>CBDCJQ010000001.1:0-2247500 GCA_965217965.1 Hanamia sp.
GCAGTATCACGGTTAAGGTTTTGTTTTCATAATCGGGTATCAGGTCTGCATTATTTTGAATAATTTGCTTTACAAGCATTCTTTTTTCCTCTTTGACATTTATAATAAGGAACTTGCTAAGTTCGTTTGCTACAGCCGTTTCTGCCCGATAACAAATCATTTTTATTATGTTCATAAACATTTTACTTTCGGGTTTGAGCTTATTATAACGTGCCTGGTGAGGCATGTTTTTTAATTTTATTCTTGCCGGTATTTTCGAGCGTTCCTCTTTTAACTGCTCCTCCGTTTGCTGATTCTTTTCTATTTGTTCCACAAGTTTCATTTGCTTTTTTAGTAAAGCCGGCATATCGTCTAAGGAGGTTTCTATCGCTTCTTCTGTAAGGGGGAATAATTTGGCTTTCAATCGTGCGGTTTTTTCTTTTTGCTTTTTAAGCCTGTAATTTAATTTACGATGCTCAGGATTCACCACTTCTTTGTTTTCATCAATCGCTTCTACACCATATTCCACTATCTTATCGAAGTCATAATCCATTATCATATAACGGAAAAAGTTTTCCTGGCTCCATCGGCCAAACATCCTGCCTGCTGCTACCTCAGTGCTTATAACTCTGTTGGTGGTAATGATTGCCGTTTGGTGTCCACCATCGGTAAGCCTCCTGATTTCACGCATTGACACACCGCCAAGTACGGTTTCCCGTTCGCACAATCGCATGGCAATTGTTTGATCAAGAACCTTTACCTCTGTTGCTTTAAAGCCTTGTTCATCCCACATATCCTTAACATTTTTGCGATAGGTTAATACAGCGATGCGGTACTTTTGGTACAAGCGTTTAAAGAAAGCAGGTTCATAAGCTTCCCTGTCAAAAACCAGGGTACACACTGGCGGCTGGTCATCGGGAACTTCGTTTTCATTGTCTGCTTTTTCATCGCCTGTACTTCGGTTTGCTTCTGTTATTTTTGCTACTTCTGTTATGTTTTCTGTTTTTTTAAATTCCTCTTGTGGCTCGCAAGGTGATGGAAGTAAGAGTGTCTTTTGCAACTCAGGGATGATATAATCTTCAATGGCTTTTTGAAGTTTTTCGGTAAGCTCACCGGCAATCATCATTACCGGTAAACCCGTTGCATCATTGACCCAGAATTCCGTGGTGGCGCTAAGGCAAAGTTTTTGCCGGGAGATAAATCTGGAAGGAAGTTTAGCCTGATGACCAAAATAAATGCGTACATGACCATCTATATAGAGAAACGATGTTTCCTCTGTTGGCCCACTGTACCAATGGTCTATGAGAAGTTGATTCAATTTTTGCGCCTGGTTCTGGCTGGTAAGAAGTTTGATTTTATCGCGAAGGCATCTTACTTCCGGGATGCGGTCAAGCCCTATTATTTTACCTATTTCCCCAGGTTTACATTGCTTGAGTTGTTCAGGATTTTTGATGCGGGCCAGCGCCATAAAGGCCAGTGTAAGGACGATGGATTCCAATCCATAATAATGATTCCCGGGTATTTTATAGACATCTTTGGTTTTTAATAAACCCTGTGCAAGCAATGCCGGTAATAAGAATAATACTCCTGCACCACAAAGTGCCTCGTGGGCATTAAACCGGGTGGAGGCGTTGCCTGTTCCTAAAATAGCAGTGGCCATCCGGTCTTCATACCGGGTGGTGGCTATGCCAAGAGGCGCCGACTGATCGGCCTCATTACGCATGTTTAAAGTGGTGCCGGAACCGTCAATTATCTCCGATTTCTCTTTTTTTTAAATAGCCTTGTTTTACGCCATAGCGAATGGCTGATTCTCTTACCCCTTCCTGTTTTGCAATGCTGTTTACGCTTTGCCCTTTATCTAATTTGCTTTGTATGCGCAAGCGGCAATCACCAGTGATTTTATAGGCTGTTCCTTTGCGGGCATCATGGCCAAAAAAGCCTTCTTCGCCTTTTTCCACAAACTTTTTATAGGCACGCTGCACGCTGTCTTCACTTACATGAAAGCATCTCTCAACTTCCGTTTTACGGCAGAGGCCCTGATGAATAAAATTGCTCATGATATAACGAAACGCTTTTAAATCTCCTGAAGGATGTGCGTACACAGGTAGTCCATTTACAATATATTGTACCAGGCCATCTTTCTCATACACGCCAAGGCAATCAGAAATAAGGGTGCAGCCTCTGGGGAATAGGGGTAATTTTAATTGCATACCCAAATTAAAGACTAATTTAGTTTGCGAACAAACATCTTATTTAAACGATGAAGTAAGGAGTTCTGAAATTTTTGGAAAGTTTTATTTGAGAGTATATAATCTTATAACGTTCCTGCCGAACTTTCCAAAAGTTGTAAGATCTCAGATTTTCAGCACGATCTTTCGTATTAATAATCTCCCAAAGTTGTGTCTGGAAGCTCTGCAATAGCTTTTTTATATTGCTCAGCATTAGGCGCTGAACCATGCCACTCATGATTGTTTTCCATAAAGTCAACGCCTTTGCCCATCACCGTTTGCATAATGATAACAATGGGTTTTCCTTTACCTGCAAACGTTTTCGCTTTTTGTAAAGTTGCTATTATATCTTCCATATTGTTGCCATCAGCTTCAAGCACTTCCCAATGAAAAGCCAGGAATTTTTCTTTCAAACTTACCAGCTTCATCACGTGTTCTGTGGTGCCGTCTATTTGCTGGCCATTGCGGTCTATCGTTGAAATGAGATTGTCAACCTTATTCATAGCGGCATACATAATAGCTTCCCAGTTTTGTCCTTCATCTAATTCGCCGTCGCCATGTAAAGAATAAACGAGGTGCTCATCTTTATTTAATTTTTTTGCTTTTGCCGCTCCTATTGCCACGCTCATGCCTTGCCCCAGCGAGCCTGAAGCAATACGGATCCCCGGCAAATGCTCGGCGGTTGCAGGATGACCCTGCACCCTTGAATCAATTTTACGGTAAGTGCTCAATTCTTTCAAAGGAAAATAGCCAGCCCTTGCCAGCGTACTATACCATACGGGTGAGATGTGCCCGTTTGAAAGGAAAAATATATCCTCGTTTTTCCCGTCCATATCAAAGCCTTCTTTTCGCTTCATTATCTTAAAATACAATGCTGCAAAAAAATCAGCACAGCCCAGCGAGCCGCCGGGGTGGCCGCTTTGAGCTTCGAACACCATACGCAGGCAATCTCTTCTTATCTGCGCCGCCATCTCTTTAAGGTCCTTGATTTCCATATTTTCTTATTTAATTTCTCTGCGAACGTACGCCAATTTTTATGCCCTGCAAAGTGAGCTTTTATTTAAAAAAATTTATCACCTGAGCTTATTGATTTTAGAGGAACTTTATCGTCTTCTGATTAATAACCATTTCCTGTGTTTGATACATTTTAAATTACCAGGCTTTATGTTGATCTCACGCTTGGCCTGGCTGGCTGCACTTCATGGGCAGAAGTCACAAAAGATAAATTGCATCGCGTAGTGCCTTCTAAATAAAAAATAATTTAGCTGCGGCCTTTTCTAAAAAAGAACTCCCGCCATCTAATGAATGGGCGGGAGTCCTGGTAGTTAGAATGGAAGAAAATTTATTTTGTTATAAGAGCAGCCAGCCTGTTAAGATAATTCCGCTGCTTTTTAGACGTGTAATTTTTTGCATAAAATTGAGTTTAAGGTTTAAGAAATGTTTTGTTTAATTTTTTTATTGTTCAAGGGGTTTTCCTGCCATTCAGTACATAGGTATGCAGCCGCAAACAGGTGGCATTTTTTTTTATTTTCAAAAAGGTACCGGGAATTTTGTATAGCTGTTTTTAAGCGATCGCCTTACAATAAATATTTATGTTGACTGATAAAATAATCGTGAAGTGAATGATAAAGGTTGCCTTATTGCAGAAAAATTTCTGAAGAAAATATTTCACAAATACTGCCTGCAAACAAAGAGTCCGGGCGATTCATTTCTTATCAGCTGATTTTTTTATTATTTTTTTAAACACTAAAATGCCTTTTGGAAACAGTTTGAAATAAAATATAATTGACTGAGCTTATAAAATCTTCCCCTGATCCCGGCATCAAATTTAAAAGAACGTTTTCTTAATCCCGCGGAGAGTTACAGGTAGCTTGTTAAGGTAATCCCAATACAAAAATCAGCATTAAACTCTCTCTTTCATAAATACTCTATTAGCTGTACCGAGTAACCGACAAATTTGAAAAAAAATTCTTCACAATTAAACTTATCATCATGAAAAATTTTTTACTGTCCATTGCTATTATCACAAGCTTTGCGGCTTGTAACAATACGCCTAAAGATGACACAAGAGATATACAGTTATTAAGTGACCCTTCAGCTTATCAAAATAATACGAGCGCTGATACAGCCGCCACAGTTGCTGCACAACCCGTACCGGCTGCGGAAGTAAAAGCTGCGCCGCGGGTGATAACGATTACAAAGCGAATAATATATACGCCGGCTAAAACTGTAAATGCTGCACCTGTAACCCAGCCAACAGTTTATACTCCTCCCGTAACAACCGAGGCTCCCAAAACTGCCCCATCATCCACAACAAATAATGGAACTATGCAGGCAGGTACAGCAGGCGGAACTACAGAAGCGCCTGTAGCAACCACTACAGAAACCGAAAAGAAAAAAGGCTGGAGCGCATCCGCAAAAGGCGCGGCAATAGGGGCAGGCGCCGGTGCAATTGGTGGCGCGATCATCAGTAAGAAAAAAGGCCTTGGCGCCATAGTGGGCGGCGTGGTAGGAGCAGCCGGTGGTTATATAATCGGTAAAGACATTGATAAAAAAAATAACAGACTGGTAATGCAATAAGCTTATTGAGCTAATAAAAAAAGTTCTTAGTTTTCTTTGAAACCACTTCTATTAAAGCCTTCCATTTATTCAGCAGAATAATTTGAAAGGCTTTAATTTTTTTTAGGATCACGCGGCTACATACAACGTAAGTATAAAGTCACGAACCTGCCGGACGCAGACAGGTTGCATAGATTAGCACGAATTTTTTTTATTGTTTTTTTTGGATCGCCACTATTTCTGTTTTTTGAATTGACAATAAAATCAAAACGCCTAATCCCATTTTTTAAAAAAATTATTGTGTTATAGGTAGCCGCTTTTTAAAAACACTGATTGATCTTTTATAAATATTTTACTTACTTCTTTGTTGATGTTTTTAATCCAGCTATATTTCGGTAATGGATAAACGCATTTTTGAAAAATTACTACACGAAGATTTGATCACGCCATCAGAATTTGAAAAAGTCACCCTGCAGGAAATTGAACCGGCTTCCGTTCACTGGGACTTACGCACTTTATTATATCTCGGCATCGTGCTGCTTACCACAGCTTTGGGAATTCTTGTTTATAAAAATATAAACACTATCGGCCATGATGCGATCATCATTACCATAGGCATTCTTTGTGCAGGCTGCTTCTGGTATTGTTTTAAAAATGCTCAAAAATATTCGCACAAAAAAATTACGTCCTCTAATATCTGGTTCGATTATATATTGTTGCTGGGATGCCTTTTACTTGTAACGTTTATAGGTTACCTGCAATTTGAATACAATGTATTCGGCAATAGGTGGGAGCTTGCTACATTCATTCCTATGGTATTGCTGTTTATGGCCGCCTATTATTTTGATCACCTTGGCATACTTAGCCTTGCTATCGTAAACCTCGCTGCCTGGGTAGGCATAACAGTTACACCTTTGCAGATACTTCGTTCAAATAATTTTGGAAGTACAAGCCTCATTTATTCCGGGCTGGTGTTAGGAAGCTTTCTTATGGCTGTTTCCTTTGCTTCAGTAGCTTATCTTATCAAGACGCACTTTTATTTTACCTACAAAAATTTTGGCTGCCATATCTTGTTGATATCATTGCTTGCTGCTGAGTTTAATTTTGAACAGCTTTATTTTCTTTGGTTTATTGTATTACTACTTGCCTGTTATTTTTTGTATAGAAATGCCTCACAGGAAAAATCATTTTATTTCCTGGTGATTTCAATATTGTATTTATATATCGGGCTGAGCTATGTAGTTGTACGGCTTCTTTTTAGCAGCAGAATGGAAGAAGGCGCAGCTTATCTTGGCATTTTATATTTTATTCTTTCGGGTGTCGGGCTGATAATGCTTCTTATTCATTTAAATAAATTACTTAAGAAAAATGACGGCGTATAATACCATTGATCTTGATAACCGGATCATTCAGCAGCAAGCTTCAGAAGCATTCAGGGCTTCTTGTATTGGGGAAGAGAGCTTTGCAAAAATTTTAAAAGCACATCCGGATAAACTGTACACGCCAAATTATTTTATACGTTTAGCCTTAGGGGCACTCACCCTGGTTGCTGTACTTTTCACTACATTTTTGGCGGTTCTATTTTTTGGAATTCACAACAACAGCGCACTTGTAATGCTTGTGTTGTTTTTAGCCATTGTTTGTTATGGTATTCTTGAGTTGATGATAAAATCAAAAAAATATTACAATGCCGGCGTGGATAATATATTAATGTTTTCTTGTGTCGTTTTAATCATCAGTACTTTTTTTATTTATGGAGATATAACCAATAATACCCTCATTAGCCTAATCACAACTATACTATGCCTTTGGCTGTGCCTGCGTTTTACAGATGCGTTTATGGCATCCGCTTCTTACCTGGCTTTTTTTGTTTTCATTTTTTTATTGTACCTAAAGCTCGGTGCAATAGCTAAAGCAACCGCTCCAATATTAATGATGATTGTATCGGCAATTGTGTATTTTATTTTGAAAAAAACAGAACAAAAGAAACAGTCAATATTTTATCTTTTCTCTATTGATAGCGTAAAATTTTTAACGCTTGTTACCTTCTATGCGGCTGCAAATTATTTTGTAGTGAAAGAGTTGAGCAACGGGATGTTCGGCCTTCATCTTTCCGTAAATGATGGCATACCATTAGGCTGGCTATTTTGGATATTGACCATCATCATTCCCCCTGCCTATATATTTTATGGTATAGTTAAAAAAGACTTTCTTTTTATACGCACCGGGCTTGGGTTAGTTGCAGCCACCGTGCTCACCATAAGATATTATCACGCGTTGTTACCGGCAGAATTTTTTATGTTGATAGGCGGAGCATTATTAATGAGCCTTAGCTATTATTTAATACAATATCTTCGAACTCCCCGGCATGGCTACACGTTTCAGGCTCTTCATCCTGCAAATAAGAACCTGCTGAATATTGAAGCGCTTATTATTGCTCAAACGCTGGGGAAGAACACTAAGGCTGAAAATAATACACTTTACGCAGGCGGCTCAGGCGCAGGCGGTGGGGCAACAGGTGATTTTTGACATCCTGAACTTAATTAATGTTAAACTAAGCTTGTTTTTATACTAATGGCACTATATTTTCTATTTTTGCACGCAAAAAGACAAAAACCAATTTTATGAAAAAAGTATTGATTACCCTTACGATCTCAACTATGCTGGCAGCGTGCGGCAGTAATGAATCTAAAGAAACAAGTACCCCACCGGAAATTATGGCAGACACCACTTCAAGTTATGATAATACCTTAAGTACTGATACCGGTGCGGCTGTAATAACAGAAGAGGCACCCGTGGAAACAAAAAAATCGACAACCACAACCACGCATAAAAATTCAAAGCCTATAACTACAACACCTGTAACAACAGCCACCGTAACTACTAAAACTGAACCAGTTACTTCTACGACTACAGCTACCGAACCGGCAACAATTCCGATAGAAGAAAAGAAAAAAGGATGGAGCAATGCTGCGAAGGATGCAGTAATTGGAGGAGGCGCCGGAGCGATAGGCGGAGCGATTATAGGAAAAAAGAAAGTAAAAAGTGCGGCAATCGGTGCGGCAGTAGGTGCGGCAGGCGGATATATAATTGGCCGCAAAAAAGATAAAAAAGATACCACGAGGTGATCTATTCTATCTGTAAGATATCTAAGCTCCTGAACAAGGAGCTTTTTTTATGGTGACAACAAAGCAAAAATTATTTTTTTGCTCGTTCATACTGAACAGGCCAGGCTACATCTGCGTTAAGTTCTTTTGCAGCATGCAGGGGGAAATAAGGCTCACGTAAAAACTGCCGCGCCATTATTATTAGGTCTGCCTGCTTATTTTGTAAAATGCTTTCTGCTTCTTCCGCAGTTGTTATAAGCCCAACAGCCCCGGTGAGCAAGCCTGTTTCTTTTTTAATTTTTTCTGAGAAGGGCACCTGGTATAACGGCTTTACCGGAATTTTTTGCTCAGGCGAAACGCCGCCGGAAGAGCAGTCTATAAGATCAACGCCTTTTGTTTTTAAAATATTTGCCAATGCAACAGAATTATCGCCGGCCCATCCGCCATCTACCCAATCAGTTGCGGATATGCGAACGAACAATGGTGTTTCATCCTTTATTACTTCTCTTATTGCCGCGATGATTTCTAATAATATTCTTATTCTATTTTCAAAAGAGCCGCCATATTCGTCCGTGCGCTTATTACTTAGTGGTGATAAAAATTCATTGATTAGATATCCATGTGCTGCGTGAATTTCAATCACTTTAAAACCTGCGGCCATTGCCCGTTTCGTCGCCCCGGTAAAGTCTTTTATTAATTGCTGAATATCATCCTTGCTCATTTCCTTTGGTAAAGGTTCGCCTTCTTTAAACGCCAGGGGCGACGGCGCCAAAGTTTCCCATGCTCCCTCATTTTCACCAAGCGCCTTACCGCCTTTCCACGGGCTGAAGTGGCTTGCTTTGCGGCCTGCATGCGCCAGTTGAATTCCAGGGACTGCATCATGTTGTGCAATAAACTTGGTAATCCTTTTAATAAATTCAATATGTTCATCTTTCCATATACCGAGATCATCCGGTGTTATTCTTCCCTCAGCAGAAACGGCGGTAGCTTCCGTGAATACAAGGCCGGCACCACCCACGGCCCGGCTGCCGAGGTGAACAAGATGCCAATCGTTGGCAAACCCATCCACGCTTGAGTATTCGCACATCGGAGAAACCACCAGCCGGTTCTTTAGCTCAACGTTCCTGATTTTTAACGGTTCAAAAAGCAATGCCATAATTTTATTTTTTTTTGATCGCAAAGATATAGGTATTGTAAAAGCCTTGCTTTGATAAAGACCGGCTTCATACCCAAACAATTAATGTTTAGTTTTGTCGGAAATAAAATTTTTATAAAAATGTCAGCAATAAAAGCTTATGCAGCGCAGGAAGCAACGTCTCCCTTAGCCCCGTTTTCAATTGGTAGAAGAAATCCCAAACCACACGATGTACAAATTGATATAAAATATTGTGGTGTTTGCCATAGTGATTTGCATACCGCCCGTAACGAATGGGGTAACACAGTTTATCCTGTAGTGCCGGGCCATGAAATAGTAGGCCATGTGACTGCGGTAGGCGATAAAGTTTCCAAATACAAAGTAGGCGACCTGGTGGGCGTTGGCTGCATGGTTGACAGTTGCCGTGAGTGTGATAGCTGCAAAGAAGGGCTGGAGCAATATTGTGAAGTGGGCATGGTAGGCACGTACAACGGAAAGGAAAAAGATGGTAGCGGAATAACTTTTGGGGGCTATAGTAAACAGATAGTTGCGCATGAAGATTTTGTGCTGAAAGTTTCGGAGAATCTTGCACTCGAAGGAGTGGCTCCATTGCTTTGCGCAGGCATCACTACTTATTCTCCATTAAGACACTGGAATGTAAAAAAAGGAGATAAAGTAGGTGTGGTGGGCCTCGGTGGCCTTGGTCACATGGGTGTAAAGCTAGCGGCGTCGTTTGGTGCAGAAGTTACAATGCTCAGTCACTCACCTTCTAAAGAGAAGGATGCAAAAGAACTGGGCGCACATAAATTTGTGTTGACTTCAGACAAAGAACAAGTAAAGGCTGTTACCAATTATTTTGATTTTATTTTGGACACTGTTTCGGCAGAGCATGATTACAATAAATATCTTGGTATGCTGAAAAGAGATGGTAAAATGGTTTGCGTAGGAGCGCCACCAAAGCCTGCAGAAATATCCGCCTTCAACCTGCTTCTCCAACGGAAATCTCTCGCCGGATCGTTGATAGGCGGCATAGCTGAAACACAGGAAATGCTTGACTATTGCGCTGACCATAATATAGTAAGTGATGTGGAAGTAATTGATATTAAAGACATCAACAAATCGTACGAGCGCATGCTGAAAGGTGATGTGCGGTACAGGTTTGTGATAGATATGTCTACTCTTTAAGATTATTTGTATTAATGATCGAGTAGGAAGGTAGCCATTAATTGGCTACCTGTCCTCTCACACCACCGTACGTGCCGTTCGGCATACGGCGGTTTGTTAGAAAAGTTTTCTCTGATGTTCTGTTTTCCAATAGTAATAGTTAGTGAACCCAACATACCCTAAGCGTGTAAAATATTCGTTGTTTAACGCACGGCATAGTATGGGGCTGTGTGCTACCCGGCAATAACCTTTGCGACTGTTGCTCCACTCGTATGCCTTTTGCTTTGGGATACCTAATTTTATTAAGTGCATCCCTTTGGTTTTCGGCTTTTTCCATTGTTTCCATAGCCCTGTTCGTAACCTTGTCCTGACTAATTCATCTAATTCCTTCATCTTACTTTTGCCTTTGGCTATCGAGAAGTAGTTTACCCATCCCCGGATTACTGCTTCCATTTTCTTTATCTTTTCTTTGGCTGGTGAGGGGTCGTTACGCTTCGTTTGCTCCTTCATCTTCTTCTTTATTCTGTCCAAAGATTTGGGAGCGATGCGCACCTGCCACCCTCCTTTGCTTCTATAAAAGGAAAATCCTAAAAGCGTACTTTCCTGCGGGCGGCTCACCTTGCTCTTCGTACGGTTTACCTTTAATTTTAGCTTACTCTCTATGTATTCTGTGATGCTATTCATCACCCGTTGGGCGGACTTCTCACTCTTTACATAGATGCTGCAATCATCGGCATAGCGTACAAAGCGATGGCCCCGGCTGAGCAGTTCCTTGTCCAGTTCATCTAAAACAATGTTTGATAAAAGCGGGCTTATCACTCCTCGTACACAATTGGTAATTTTTTTTATTTTGCTCATTTTTGTTCTCCTTTAAGGGTATGGAGTGCCTGATATCTATACTATTGTCACCAACCACAACCTCCTTTACCAGCAATCTTAAAATCTTCTTTTTTTCTTTTATATCCAGTTGATGAACATTAATGCCTAGCTGGTTTTTAAAGCTTTCTGCATCCAGGTATTGAAGCCGTTGATCCAACGCCAGCTCATGATTTTTCAGATTCTCCAACTCTTTCTCTGTGGTATTAACCCGCCTTTGTAATTCCGGCATTCGGGTTCTTAATTGCCCTATAGTGATAAGACCCTCCTGGTAAGCATCTAATAATTTATCCATTGACTGTGATAATTTATTACGCTGCCTGAGCATGGCTTCTTTTTGTTTTAATACAGGACTAGCCTTTCTTGTTTCTTCCACTCTTTTTTCGACTTCTCTTTGGATCAGCATTGGGTCTTCTAATAACTCTGCTATCTGCTGCCACACAACATTGTTTCTGTATACGTTCTGTATAAAGAATAGCCGCATTCACTGCACACCATCATACCCTGCAGCAATGTTTCTACTTTTGTATTCCGCTGTGAATGGAGCTTATTGCTTTTTAACCTTTCCTGTGCGATATCAAAAACATCCTGGCTGATTATAGCCGGCACCGGGATTTCTATCCATTCTTCTCTTGGCTTTTCCCTGTTACACCCATTCTTTACTGCAAATCCGCCCTTTGCTCTTAATGGTTTAGTAATTCTTTGGCGTTCTGCATGCTCTGTTTTTCCATAACAAGCTTTACCACAATAAGCAGGATTTCGAAGCATTGCCCAGATAACAGAACGTTCCCATTTACCTGTATTTTTTCTTGTCGGTATTTTTTCAGCAGTAAACTTTCTGGCAACGGTGCCTATGCTACAAAAATCTTCTGTATACATCCGGAACAGTTCCTTTACCACTTCAGCTTCCTTTTCATTGATTTGATAATAAGCTGCGGCATCCTCGGTCTTCCTGATATAGCTATAGCCATAAGGCGCACCACATAATACATTCACCACCCCTGATTTGGCTTTATAACGTTTCCCTCTGCGGCACCGCTCCTTAATAATTGCCCGTTCGTACTCTGAGATCATGCCCTGAAACTGTAATAACAACGCTTCTTCCGGAGTATCTGCTTTTGGTAAGTTAATAAATAATACTTCCGTACCACACGATGCAAATTCATCCATTAATACTACCTGATATGCATAATTGCGGCTCAGGCGGTCAGGACTATAAATTAATATCGCCTGTATCTGACCTTCGGCACTCAGGTCTCTTACTCTTTCAAGTCCAGGCCTAACTAATATAGCACCACTATACCCTTCATCTTTAAGCACATACTCATCCGGAACAACATAACCTTGCTGTTCTGCAAAACTTAAGAGTTCGTCCACCTGACTGCCAATGGTTTTATTCTCCTTCTGCTGGTTCGAGGACACTCTGGTGTATATGGCTGCTGTTTTCATATACTGAAGTTTGTTCTATTAATTTATATGATGATTGCTCAGTGAAAACAACTGGTTGGCCGGCCGGAACAAGGAGATGATAAACCTGAGAGAGCTTTTGCTCCCACAAACGATCATAGGTAAATGATACCTTAAGTTGTTGCTCCTTTTTTGCCATGACCCTTCTTTGCTAAAAATTCTTCCAGCGCAGTATGAACCACTTTGCTGATCGATAGCCCTCTGGATCCCGATAGTTTCTTTATCCGGTTGATCAGTGTAGGTGGAAGCTTTACTGTAAACACCACAGAACTTTCCGGTATCGCCATTTTCTCGTTGATCTCCCGGGCCAACTGTATATAACGGTAGGCCTGTACCTGAGATACGCCATACTTCTGCATCAGCTTTTCTGCTATATGCGGCTGAGGCTTGTTGTTTTGCAACAAGGTAAACGCCTGGTTGATGCGTTTGGCCAATTCTGAGTTCTGTGCTCTTTCCATTTATCATAAATGTAATACTTTTTATGAAAATATTAAAACTTACCTCTTTTAATTTCCACCCGCCTGAAAAACTCAATGTTTGTGAGTGTGTACGTAAAGCTAGCGGGCTGCCCTGTGGCGTACCTTCGGTGCGGGGGCTTGACACGCCGCCTTCCATGATGCCACTGGTAAGATAGCTGCGGATAAGTTTTAGTGTGCTCTTATCCGTTATTCTCTTTGCCAGCGTGCTCATCAGGCGGTCGTGATGTACCTTGTCAAAGAACTTTTCTAAATCCAACTCTACTATCCATTCATATCCCTCATTTAGATTTTGCTGCGCCTGAAACACCGCCTGGTGAGCATTGCGCCTTTCTCTAAATCCATAGCTGTGATTGGAAAATCCTTCTTCATACTTTGGGCTTAGCCATTGGGC
This sequence comes from Hanamia sp., assembly GCA_965217965.1. Taxonomy (GTDB): domain Bacteria; phylum Bacteroidota; class Bacteroidia; order Chitinophagales; family Chitinophagaceae; genus Ginsengibacter. The sequence continues at coordinate 13,386 of CBDCJQ010000001.1, forward strand.
TATCGCTTGCTGCAATAGCCTGTCAATTACTGTGGGTATTCCTAACATTCTTGTACCGCCTTGTGGCTTCGGTATTTCTACTTTGCGCACCGGCTGCGGCTTGTAACTGCCGTCCAAAATATCCATCCTTAGCGCTTGCCAGTTGGCGTTGAGGTAGTCGCGAAGTTCATCCCCGCCTGAACGGAACGGGCAGGGGTCTGCATACCATCTATACCTCCGGCTCCCTTGTTGGCAGTTACCTGCTTCAAGGCTTTCGTAACGTTTCGGATGTCTAAGATTTCTTCAAGCATATTACTAAAAAAAAAACTTCCCGGCCTGCGGCTGGCAGGCTTCCGGCGACAGTCCTTATCGGCTGTGTGGCTTGGCTCAACTCCTCCCTTGTTTTACTTTCAGCTTCCGGCTTACTCGCCTACCGGCAGGCAGGTCCTCACATGGGTAGTTCTCTAAAGTGTTTCGGTTGTTGCAGCCTGCCTGTCGGCAGACAGGCTTTTGCCATAAGTTCCTTTAAGTTCCTCGCCTTTCTAACATTCAGTCCTTCGTCCTTTGTAAGACCTCCCCGGTTTGCCGGAGCTCGTTGCCGGCTTACTATGACCTCGGCTGACTTCTGGCGCTACCATGATGTTATTCTTTATTCTAACACCTGTTTCCACTTTGGCACTCTCTCGTACCTCTGTCGGATTAGCCCCAGATCTCTCAGGGTAAGTATATCCGCTTTCAGCCCATGCCACCTCTGCTTTTACGTTTGACTGTTTCCGTACAGTATTGGGTTTTTGCTTGTTATGCAGCATCACCCACAGCCTCCCGCCTCGTATGCAGTTTCTGTTCGTAGGTGCGGGCTTTTGCCGCCAGCTTCCTTCAGATTCGAAGTCGCCCACGACACCCTTGCTCTTGGCTAACACTTCCTACTGTAAAGCGTGTTCGGGACTTGCACCCTGTAGCTAATATACATGCCTGACGCACATAAAAAATCCGGCTGCTTATGTAGCCGGATTTTGTTTCATCCAATAAAAGGAAGTTACTGTAGAAGAATTTTTTTAAAATGAAACCATTAATTTCGCAATCTTTTTGGTCCCGTAGTTCAATGGATAGAATAGAAGTTTCCTAAACTTTAGATACAGGTTCGATTCCTGTCGGGACTACCCTACCGGAAAGGTGCGAAATATCGTAATCTTTTCGGTTTTTTATTGACACTAATTGATTGTCTATCTGATAGATAAGACGCACAGCTTCATTAATGCGAGGAGTTCGATATTGCATTCCGTCAAAACTTAATTTTTCAGGGTATATCGAACTTATTATTTCACGTTTCCGGGTAACGTTTGCCTCTGTATAAATAATATCCAAATTTGACAAAGTAGAAACTGCTTTATCAATTAACTTATCAATGCTAATTGTAGTAGGTGTGCTTGCTGTAGTATCAGTAAGTTTTGCTTCCAAGCGCATAAGTTTATTTTCGCATTCTGATTTTATAGTACGATAGTCAGCCGGATCAAAGTCCTCAGATAAAAGTAGCTGTCTGGCTTTGTTAAGCCTTTCATTTATTCTTTTTATTTCTTCAACCAATTGCTTGTTACCGTTTTGGTGTTGGGCGCATTGCTTTTTATAGGCACTGCCAATAATTATTTTATATAAATCCACAACACTTGCATGCGGCTTAAACTTCTTAAGTTCCTCTACAAACTTATCGTTAGTAAATTTAGCCCTGTACCTGCAACCGCAGGAAGAAACACAGTGGTAATAATAATATAAACTATACTTACCTTTTGAAGCACTGCCCGTAAGCGTCCGATTACATTTCGAGCAAGTTAGAAACCCTCTCAATGGTAAGTTATCCTGGGAAACAATTTTTGTGTTTGGGCGTTCCTTTCTTTTCTTACCATCGAGTACATCCTGCGCCTCATAAAAGAGAGATTCACTTATTAGAGGCTCATGTTGCCCCTGAACCAAATGGCTCTCATCATCTTTAAATTTGGGAATAAAGATTTTACCGCAATAAACGGGATTACGCATTGTTGTCCAAAAATTACTTCTACTACACTTTAACCCTCTCTTATTCGCAGCCTTTCTTATTTGATCGGCTGCTAATGTTCCATGCGCCAATTGATGAAACGCCCACTTAACTAATGAAGCTTGCGGTTCTTTAGGTGCAATAAATTTCCTTGCGTCTTCGCCTGTTTTATTTGTATAGCCAACAGGGGCCGTTGCCATCCATCTACCTTCTTTCTTTGCCCGTCGCATACCGTGAAATACGTTCAACGCCCTTCTATCATTCTCTACCTCAGGAGCAGCCAGATAAAAGGCAAGCATCATTTTATTTTCGGGTATAGATAGATCTAGAGGTTGTTCTACCCCCTGTGGTTCTATACCTAACCTTCTTAGAGTACTTATCATTTGATAAGCATCTCCGGCATTGCGACTAAACCTATCCCATTTAGTAAAAAGTACAAGGTCAGATTTGCCTTTATGTTTCTTTAGTTCTGCAAGTAGATTATTCCATTCAGGACGATTGAATGTTTTGGCCGAGTAATCTTCAAAAATCACCTTTCTTATCTGAATTGAATTTAACTCACAATATTTACGTAAACGTTCATCCTGGTCACGTTGCGAATAGCCTTTATCAGCTTGTTCGTCAGTACTTACACGGATGTATAGATCAGCTATTTTCATAATTACATTTTTAAATTATAAAACGCAAAAAATATAATAATATATGAATTAAAAGCCTTATTGGGTAAGGGTTTTAATGCTATTGCAAGATAACTAATATTTTTAGTATTTCAAAGAAATTGACTTAGTTTACTTTTGGCTTTTCCAAGTATTGAGCTATTGATATATTAGCTAATTTGTATAAAAATTCGAGTATCAATTTTGCTTGCTCCTGAGTTACTTGCAGGCCACCTTTTGTCAATATCTCAACCGCTCTTTCAGGAGTGATTTTATCTTTCTCACCTTTTTCCATCGCACTTCTCCTTTAGAAAACAAAATCCGTCAAAATAATTTGAGCTATAGTGCACAATTTTACATCTATTGGATTCAATCCATTAAAAATATACTTTACTTCCCTTGTTACGTTTAAAAGAAGGTTCATATTTAATGTAGCCATAATTACTTAAATCCTTAATGATTTTATGATAGGTTGTGCTTGCCGAAATTTTAGCAATTTGCATAATCTCATGGCTAAAAACTTGAATAGGATTTTCAAAGCTTTGTTGCTTCCAGTATTGCAGCAAAGCGGCGTAAATACCTATGTGACTAATGCTAATGCGGGGATCACCCGCAATAGCATTAAAAAAATCTGACAATGGATTTAATTGGTCCATTTAATACATAATTTTCTTATCACATTTAATCTTGTCCTCACTTTATTCATGGTTTCATCCTATCATGGTCAGCTAACTGAATGGCTTTTCTTTTTCTTTCTTTTATTTGATGCCTTTGGCACCGCATCACCATCATCAGCATCTCCTCCTTGCTTCTGGTTTTCATTTTTAGCATTCTGCTTAACACTGTTTTGTTCACCCTGTCCTTGCTTTTCATTCTGCCCCTGCCTATTATTTATACGCTGCATATTGCCATCATACATATTAATAGTTTTGAATTGCGGGTTGGCTTCGATGAATTGCTTCTTTTCACTATTCCCCTGAACAATTGTTACAGATTGCCGGTTTCCTTTTTGCAGAGATTCTACAAGCCGCGTCTTATCCTTTTCATTAATTAGTTCTGTGATAGGGTGCTTTGCTAAGACGCTATTTAGATCGTATCCATAATTTTGGTAAAAATGTTTCATCTTGTAGTTACCATTATTATCGGTTTGCTTAAAGTCCATTTGCATCCAGGTATTATATACTTCTCCCTCTTTGTTCGTAAGATCTTTATTAACAGCCCTGCCATTCACTAAATTGAAAGCTTCCTTAAGAGTAATGTTATTCCCTTTGTTGATGTAAAAAGTTTGCTCCATAATTTCGGAGGACAGTTCAGGTTTTAAACTGACTTGGTAGCGATTGAAGAAATACATGTCGGTCTCATCTGACTTTTTAAAGTGCAGGACAGCATTTAATTCATCACTACCAAACTTCGCTTTGTGCGCTATTTGAAAATCGGGCGTTTGTTTCTGCATTTTATCTTTCAGCTCATTTTCAAGCCCTTCACCAAAACCAGTAAACTTTATTTGGTCTTTTAAGTAATCATAATTTTTCTCGTTCATAAAATTTGTTTTTGAGTTATTTAAAAATTGTTGTTTTTCTATATGATCAATCAAGGCATCTGTAAAAGCGTTCCCTTCCGAATTATATAAACCGTTTACTTCAAGGTTTTCCATTTGTACTGACATTATATCTAATTGAGAATTGGTAATAGTTTAGTCTTTGCAATTATCCTGTTTCTTACTTTTAGCTGCAGAGACCTACCACCATTTTTCTCCATGAGTTGTACAATGAAATATTTTTTATCAGGGATGGTGAACTTCGGAACTGCGAAAACAAATACATGCTTTGAATGGCTTTTTACAACGGATGTATCACCGTGAATGTATAAAGGTTTAATTTCCAGTTCCTGTGTTGCAGTACGTTTAGATTTTTGCTGATCGCGGATGAAAAATCGAAACTGTTCAATATCGTAGTTAATGTTGGATTTATTCTGCAATTTGAAACGAAAATACATGACCTCATTGTTGATATATAGTCCATCTAACTGCAGCTTTATTCCAAACGTCTTATCTTTTAGCCGTCTTATGTTTCTATATGCTTTTAAAACATTTTCTGCATCGGCCTGTATTTCTGCTTCATTGGGATGTGTAGTTGAAATAACAGAATTAGTTTCCCCCTTCGAATTTTCAAACCGTATATTCAATACAGAAGGGGTATTTGTATAATTTAAAATATAGGAATATAACTCTCCATCCGCTGTTATTACAGTTAGGTTAGTTTCATCAAAATTTGGTTTGGCAGCTTTTACCTGAAGGATATTTTCAACCCCATTAGCTATTTGAACGAGTACATCTTTACTGCCCTTGTCCACGCTTTTGATAGCATACGGAAAGACCAGGTTGGTTGTTTTGTAAAATGTGATAGCCAGGTGATATGGTTCAATCACAGACATCTTTTCTGTTTGCCAGGAATTTTGTGAAAACACCTCAACATTTATTAGTACAAGAAGAATTCCTGTTACTATTACTCTACTTATCTTTTTCATACACTAAGGAATTTATAAAATGAATAATTTTTGTTTAGGAAATATTTGAAATATTAATTGCTTTGCTTTTGTTTTTCATCCCGAAGCAATACATTATAGCCTGCCTTAACAGTTACTTTAATAAGTTTTACTTTTTTGCTGAACAATGTTTTGGCGGCTTCAATTCCGGCACCTGCGGCCTGAACACCAATAGAGGGATTTAAGCTGGTAAAGCCAATGTCCTGTACTGCACGATCCGCTGATTCTTTAGTAACATCACGTGTAATAGCGCCAGGGATATAAATGCCATCCATACCATCTAAATCGAATACCGAAAGTTCAACAGGAAATAATGATGTTTTATAACGAATACTGTTGATCGTAATTCCGAGTCTTTCTCCATTTAATGCTGCAGTGCCAAATAAAAAAGTTTGTTTAGGAATCAACACGCCGTTAATATAGACATCGTTTACTAATCGCAGCTTTACGGTAGAACCATTTACAATGGTTTGCGTTCCATGTATCACAGCTTCAATGGCATTCGGATTGTTAATCAATTCTAGAGCATCATCTAACGAATAAAATCCATTTTGTTGGTCGAAATTTTTGTGACTGGTATCATTAGAGATTTTATAGCTTCCACTACCAAAGGATGATATAGGGTCAATTTTATTATTTACCGCCACCGCAAATACTTGTCCTCTCCTTGCTTCAGATGTTTGTTTTATCTTTTCCCGTATCTGGTCAGGATGTTGTATTTGCAGTACCTTTTCAAGCATCCCGTTTAGTTGCTCCATTTCAGGATCGTCTACGTTCTTTTGATCAATGGTGTGCATCATTTGACCCAACCTGTCAACATTGCTACCATCTAAATTATTCTCGTTCGTAGATTGAAGTTCGCTTTTGTAGTCTCCTGATTTTGTCTCTTTAGTTGTGGCATTATTAAGGGCATTATTGAGTTCTGCAAGTTTTTTGTAAACCTTGGTTTCATTAGCATCACCATAGGACGACTTGTTATAAGGGGATTTATTTAAACCATTGTATGCACTTTCAGAGTTCATTTCTAATATGGAACTATCATTTAAATAAATCGGACTATCTGTTTTTTCCGTGTTATAGTAAGGATCGTTTTTCATTAATTCCTGCAATTTTGCAGAGTCAGAAGCTGCTTTTTCATAATAGCTCAACTTATCAAGTGGCTTATCATCTTTGAGATTTGCACCTGGCAATTGCATGTTGAAGCCGTTCTGCACCTGTTGTGAATCAGCGCTAGCTTTCCCTCCGCCCAATGCCCAGAACATTAGCGTCATAAAAGGAAGAACAAGCAGTGGCGCTACCATTAAAAATTTTCGTTGCCGCAAAAATTTCTGTGAATGTTTTTTCTGCTCCATAATTGTTACTTGTTTATTTGTGATTGATAAATGTTTTCAATAAGAATTAAGCTATCCATTATACCTGGCCGGTAAATAAGAATATCATCATAAATTTTTTTGCCTGATGGAGTTCTTGCAAGGCTGTCCATATAATTTCGGAAGTCTCGTATTTTCTCATTTTCTCGTTCTGAAACTATTGTGATTGCTCTATTTTTTTCACCCCAGGATTTTCCGATATGTTGAGGAGTTTTAAACTGGACTAAATGAATTGAGACCGCGTTATTATTAGATAAACTGTCTGCTATAAATAAAATACTAAGCCAGCCGGAATAAAGGCAAAAAAGGAACAGGATAATAACTTTCCATTTCACCGAAAGCCGTTCCGTATGACGTTGCATGAAAGCCGCCCAATCTTGCTGCAAGTGAAGCAATTTACCAACAATATTTTTCGCTATCCTGTCTTGTGCTGTGTTTTCAACAACCGCTTTTTGTTTTTTGTTTTTTCTAAATAGAGATAACATAACCTATCTGTTTTGAATTTTTAAATCTCTGTTTTCAATCGTTGACCAACGTTCTATTAGAAAGCCATGTGGATTGTTATCACTTCGTGATACATTACGTAAGAAGCCTTCCGTAATCAAGTTTCTTAGTACAGTGCTTGTTGCTCTTATAATGTTTTGAGTAGCATAACATCGAAAATGATAGGGATAATTTGTGAGGTCAATTGATACGCTGTCTACTTGGATTGTCTGGCTGATGTTGCCTGCAATTACGTTAGTATAATATCCATTTTCTTTTAGATTATCATATTCTCTTTTGGCAGAAGCATCGGCGAGATAAAGGGCTTTCGTGATATTTGTTTGTATAACTTTATCATCAGGATCCAACGTAAAAAAGAATTGATGGAAGACTTTTACATGATCCTTTGCTTCTACTGCAATATTATCTTTCCTGTCGGATGCATATGTTTCCAATGCTTTGCCGTTAGCAAGAATATATACCTTGCTTTGCATCTCTGCTACAAGCCGGTAACTTTTATATACTACTACACAGCAAAGCAAGAGACTGCCAGTAACTACCGCCAGTGTAAAGCTGCGAATGTGTTGAAAGGCTGTATCAATATTTTTCATTTGTTTAAACATAACAGAGAGATTTCTGAAGTATTTAATAGAATTATTTACCCGTTATTTTATCCTGCATATAACCGGATTTATTTGGTGAACCTTCATTGAAGTAACCGGGATTAGTACCATAACTACTCATGCTATTGCTCATTCTTTCTGCAGCATTTCCCATAGCATCAGCAACCATACTTTTGCTACTTGTAACTGTGTTTACAGCGCCTCTTGAAGTACTGCTAAAAAGATTGGTCACCTTTTGAACCATTGCACTGCCGCCACCTGCATTAACAATATAGTTTGCAACGGAGGGAACAGTGAAATAACCTACTATGCCTATTATCATAAACACCAGGTAGGCCACATCAGTAGAGCTAAAAAATGTATCACCATTATTTTGTACCTGGCTGATATCTAAGGCCAGCATTTTTTCCTGAATTTTTCCAATGATGGAACCGAAAATATTAGCAACCGGCAACCAAAGAAAGACGTTTATATAACGGGCAAGCCAGACCGTAAGGGTGTGCTGAAAGCCATCAAATACTGCAATGCCAAAAACGAGTGGTCCCAAGATGGCAAGCACGATTAAATTAAATGTCCGGATAGTATTTATACAAAGTGCAGCCGCTTCAAATAAAACCTTTAATACTTCACTCATCCACTCCTTAATGGAGTTGCGGAAATTGTAAGAAGCTTTGGGCATAGCAAATTTTATATCATTACCAATGCCATCAAACATTCCTTCGTCAGTGCCAGTGGGATCATCAGGATGTGTGTTATGTACATTTCAGAAAATAGATATTTGGCTGATTTTTTTTGAATACACCCTAATTTTCCAATAGAAAAATCTTAAATTTGAAATATGAAGAGTAATAAACTGAGTCAAAATTTTCCAATGAGTATAATGACAATGGAAAAATGGTGGCAAAACTCTAAAGCTAATAATGCATTTGCAAAAGGGGATACTGCCAAAATATTTGCAGGTGCAAGTTGTAGTAGCGAAAATACTGGTGGTAACGCTGAGTCGACAGAAGATAATAGTGAAAATAGCACAACAAAAAAAGTATCAAACAAGCCCTGTGATTAATTTAATAAAAAATAAAACATACGTTATGAAAAAAACAAAAAAAAATCAAAAAGCAATTGTCCAAGTTGCAATTATTTCAACAAAAAAATGGTGGGAAAATCCAATAGCTAATACAGCACTTATTAAAGGGGGTGCAATTGCAACACAAGGCCAATGCAGTTGTAATGGAAATGGAGGCAGCGGCGGCGGCGTTGGTACTTGCGGAGGTCGCAGTTTATAGTATAAATTTTTTTCGAGAATAAATTCGTTGAATAACTTTCATCGAATTTTTTTATTTTATAAAAAAATACCATGATAACAAATACAACAGATCAGTTTACATCATTCCCCTTACCGATGATAACAAATACAAAATGGTGGGAAGAAGTTGATGTAAACAAAGCATTTAAAAAAGGAAATAATTTTCGTATCAATGCTGGACCTTCTTGTCATGGTGGAGGATTTACAGATGATATAAAAGTAAATAAGGATAGTAATAAAATAACTACTAATAAAGGAAGTAGAAAAAAGGATGTGCCATTAAAAGGTAGTAAGAAAAATGACAAGAAATAGTTTTTAAAATTGAACTCCTCTCTTAAATCAATTTTAGAAACACCAATTATGGAATTTGTTGGGGATTATAAAAACCCACCAACAGATTTGTTATTCGAACAAAGTGAACTGGTAGAATATTACATGAATAATCCACCTTATTATGATGAACCAAAAGTCTATGGTTTTGCTTCACTTTTACATAAATCTTCCTCTGTAAAAAAGTATAATACTCAAGTTGCTCCTGAAATCTTTATTGGCTTCGCTGGTGGTGCCTCAATTGATAAAAACCGTGCTCTTTGGAAAGTCATAGGAGAAAGTATTGAAAGATATGCTTTGTTCATGAATAATCGAATCAGTATTAAAAGGCTCTTTTAATCAGCTTTCTAAAAAGAAAAAAAACCTTCTTGACCCGGAAACCATATTCTCTTCAACAAATAAAATACAACTTAACAATAAGCGAGATACAGTCATTGATTGGATATCGGGAGAAGATTTAACTAATAAAAAAAAATGCTTAATTCCGACTCAATTGGTAGCTGTTCCTTATTGGGACTGTGGCAACGAAACAATTTGGCGAGCGCCTATTACTACAGGGGCTGCCACAGGTTCGTCTATTAAATCAGCAATCTTTAGTAGTTTATGTGAAGTTATTGAACGTGATGCTTTCATGGTATCATGGTTAAAACAATTGCAACTGAAAAGAATAGTTAATTATGAAAAAGTGATTTTAAAAATTTCAGATAAATACTCTGATTTACTAATAAGAACTTTACAATCAGTTCAACGTTATTATCTTTCTCCCGAGTTTTATATACTTCCAAACGATACTTCAATTCATTCTATAATGTGCGTTCTAAGGGATAAAACTAAAATTGGTCCGCCTATATCGGTCGGATTGGATGCAGACCTATCTATAATCAAAACAATGCTTGGTGCATTAGAAGAATGTTTACAGTTACGACCATGGATCAGACAACTTTACGAAAATGACAAATTCAAATCAGTTAAAAGCAAAATTTCTTTTGACATTGAAAATCTTGAACAACGAGCATTATTATGGACAAGCGATAAATCAGTAAGCGTAATTAACAATTGGCTAAATCAATCTGAAACAATTCGATTGGATAATACCTTGACTAAAACAAACACACAGAAACTAAAAGATTTGATTAATGCGATTAGTAAAAACAAAGCAACTGTGTATTTCACTGATTTAACTAAATACACTCCTAAAAGTGTTCATATAAAAAAATTGTTCACGGTTAAAGTTATTATTCCTGAATATCAGCCACTATATTTAATTGAACGTTTAGCTGACCATGTTTGGGAAAGACTTACGTCTGCAGAGGAAAGATTAAATAGCAAAAGCTTGATTGATAAAAACAAGTTACAAACATATCCTCATCCCATGTTATGAAAAAAAAACTTACTCTTAAACACCAAAGTGATTATAGCAACGCTATGGACATACTAACATTGTTATTGAGTAAGATAACTTTTGAATTAATGAATGAAGATAATAATGCGCCAATTGAAAAAGCCGATTGGGCTCATTTAATTACTCATTACAAATCTTACCCCCGACTGAATAAAATCAAGCTAACTAAAGCATCTAAAAAGGAATCTTCAAAACTAATTTTAAAAAGATGTTCAGTAAGAAGATTTGACCCCGACTTTAAAATAGATTTAAAAACTATCTCGGCAATCCTATCAAATATTAAAGACAATAGTTCAACTGATTTCCCGGATAGAACATTTCCGTCCGCTGGTGCATTATATCCTTCAAATACTTATTGTATTATTAATAATGCGTTAGATTTTGAGAAAGGTCTTTACTTCTTTAATAACAAGAGCAATTCACTCGAACTACTTATTCAAAAAGATTTAAGAAAAGAAATAAGTGAAGCGATTTGTGATAAGAGTATTTCAAATCCTTCTATAGTGTTCATATTGACAAACTCATTTTATAAACCCTGTTTAAAATATGGAGCAAGGGGATTTTTATATTCACTTATGGAAATTGGAGCACTTGCGCAAACACTAAATTTATCTTGTATTGAAAATGGTTTAGACTGTGTTTGGCTCGGCGGTTTTTCTGACAAAACGGTAAAAAACATTTTAGATATAAATGACGATTTAGAAATAGAAATGCCAACATTACTCATTGCGACAGGTAAAGCTTTGGCCAATAAAAGTATCTTATCTACTTAAATATTTGTTGAGAAAGTTAATATGGTAGGTTGTATTAAAGTTTCTTTTGAAAGAGAAAGATCCAATTGTTATTAAACCTTTTCCTATGGTTTAAAGTGAGACTTATTGAGTAGATAGAGTTTTGAAGTATTTGAGATTACAAATAATTTTATTTTTTATCAATGAATCAAGAAATAAGAAATCAATTGTCACTTTTTTTAAGTGAAAATCCATTATACAGAAAATTTAAAATCCCCGATAATTCAATTTCAGACGTTTGGGATTTAAATGGTGTAACTTTTCCATTTCATTGCAAAAAAGAAAATTCAATAAAAACTTTCGAGTTAAAAATAACTCCAAAAGAGTTTTATGACATTTGGGGGAAAAGACCTTCTAACTCTCCAAGGAGAAATTGCTTTACGAAAGATGGATTGTTTAGTGATATACAGCACTTCAAAGGTGTATGTTTATCATGTAAAGAGTTTGAGATGGATTTATTAATTGCAATGTTTTCTGAAGAACAATTACATGCTAATGGCCCAAGTCCAAATATCTTTTATTTAAGAAAAATAGGACAATTTCCACCGTACGAAAAAACTCCTCCAAAAGACATATTGAATTTTTTACAACCGGAAGATCAAGAATATTATAAGAAGGCTTTGATGAATATTTCTACCGGGTATGGTATAGGAGCTTTTGCGTATTTCAGAAGAATTATTCAAAATGAAATACTGCGGTTAATCCAAAAGATTGGAGATATTAAGTCCGAGCATTCGACCGAAATAAAGAATGCTTTGCAAAAATATAATACTTACCATCAGATGAGTAGTTTGATTGAAATACTTACCACGCATCTTCCCGCATCATTCAACTCGGCGGGAAATAATCCGATAAAAGTTTTATACGAAGAATCCTCACTTGCCTTACATGAACTCACAGACGAAGATTGTTTAAATAAAGCAATACATATAGATAAAATTTTGAGATTCACAATAAAAAAAATTAAAGAAGAATCAACGGAAACTGTTGCTGTGAAAGAAGCGTTTAAATCCTTAAGGAAAGATGGAAAGGCTTCGGCTAAAAAAATTAATAAAAAGGATTTTTAAAACCATTACGGATAAATGGAATTACAAATAATTTCAAATATTATTCAAAATATTGCTGTAATTGTTGCTTCCTTCATTGCAATTCATGGAATTAATTCATGGAGGCGAGAGATAAAATGGAAGAAAAAATATGAATTGATAGAAGACGTTTTAGTTTTATTTTACGAAGCGGATGAAAAACTTAAAATTTTACGAAATCCAGGCAGTTTTGGAAATGAAGGTGATACTAGAAAAAAAGGTGAAAACGAAACTTCCGAACAAACTCAATCTTTAAATCAACAATATGTTTTTTATGAAAGATGGGAAAGAGAAAAAGATGTTTTTCTTAAGCTTCAAACTTTAAAATTCAGATTTATTGCCATGTTTGGAAAAGAATTTTTACAACCATTTGAGAAGGTACGCATAATTCTTAATGAAATATTTATCGCAAATAATAGATTAAATAATAAATATTGGAAAGATCAAGGAAGGGTAAAAATGAGCGACGAAGAGTTCAAAATTCATTTAGAAAAAATGCATGAAGCGGAAGCCAAAATTTGGGATTCGCAAGATGAAAGTGATGAAATCAGAATTAGAATGAAGAATATTACTATCCAAATTGAAAATTTATATAATCAAATACTAGGCAGAAAATTTTCCATCAGCCGTAAGTAATGTCCAGACCGTTACAATGAATACAAAAAAGCAAAATTTGCAATGCATCTCGGCAATTATATTTAAAAAATATCTTCTATTTTTAGGAAGTCTTAATTTTTCAATCAATAATGAAATGAAATGATGAGCATGGCCATTAAATCTATAAATCATGATAGATATGTTTTAGCTTTTAAGAACGGAGAAGAAAAAGGTTTTGATTACTTCTACCTTGAACTATTTCCTTCACTTTGTTTTTTTGCAAACCGCCTGATAAATGACAGGTATGATGCTGAAGATATTGTTTCAAATGCATTTATAAAAATATGGGAGAAGCATTCAATATTTAATAGTGCTAAAAACATACGCTCATACCTTTACCAAATAGTAAGAAATGATTGCTTTAAATTTCATCAACAGCAGAAAAAGGTAAGCTCGATTAAAAAAGAAATTGGATACCTTTCAAGCATTGACCTGCAGGATAATTACGAAGAAGAAATTATACGATCAGAATTTTATGGAGAAATTTACAAAGCTCTTGATGCGTTACCTAATCAGTGCAGGAAGATTTTTATAATGTTATACATTAAAGGTAAATCTGTAAAAGAAATTGCAATCGAATTGAATATATCGCCGAGTACCGTTAAGACACAGAAGGCACGAGGTATCGCTACTCTTAAGCATAAATTAAAACTATCTTCATTTAAATTATTTATATTTTTAACTCTTATGCGCCTTTGAAGGTAAGTACGTTTTCATCAGCCAGGATCGCTATCCATCTACCTAAAATGAATTCAAAAAATAGAAAGCTTGGAATGTACTTCACCAATCATATATAGAAAATATTTTCTACTTTTAGGTTGACACTTTTCTTTATTAGGAGTAATTATTGACATGAAATAATTTGGTAATGCAGATAGAGTCTATAAATAAGTCCGAATCTACAAAAGACTCTGCCTGTGTTTTAAATATGGGCGAGAATGAGGCTTTTGAGTTTTTCTTTCGTCAATATTATGCTTCCCTTTGCTTCTTCGCAAATTCAATTATACATGATGAAGATGAAGCCAAAGACCTTGTTCAGGAATGCTACATAAAATTATGGAACAGCCATACCATTAACGAAAGAGCTGATACAATAAAATCATTTCTCTATATAGCAGTTAAAAATAAATGCCTTGATTTTCTCAGGAAGAAAAAGGTAGTGAATAAGGCAGAATTGCAATTAATAAAAAGCGACATCGATTTGGATTTCGAATATTTTGATGAAGTTGCTTTTGCTGAAATGATTCGCGAAATATCCGAACATATTGAAGAGTTGCCTTCCACTATGAAGAAGATATTTAAGCTATATTATATGGAAGGGAAAAAAGTTAAAGAAATTGCAACTGAATTAAATTCCACACCCGATGCTATACGACAACAAAAGGCCCGGGCTCTGAAGAAATTAAAGAAAAAGATACCGCCTTTTCTGTATTGCTTGCTTATGGCTATGTAGAAAAAATCAATAACTACCTATCCATAAAATAAAAAACTCGTTAAACAATTGCCTGCCTTGCACCACGGCCATTGCGCTGCTCAAGTTCTGCAGGCTTCCAGGGAATATCCAAATGATGCATGGCAATAACACGTTGCTGGACGTTAAGACCTGTGCCCGCTTTCTCCGTACTGCCTATCAATATCCTTATTTGACCACTATTCATTTTACGAAACAGTTCAGCCTTTTGCTTATCCGTCCAGTCATGTATGAATGTGATTTCCGGGGCAGGAATTTTAAAATCCCGCGTGAGTTTTTCTTTCACTGCATCATATATATTGAAGGCATCTGGCTTGGGTGTACCAATATCGCTGAAGATAATCTGGGTGCCTTTTTGTTGATGGCTGGTATTGTATAATTCAGCAACTTTTCTTGCGCAAACACTTACTTTGTTTTCGGGATGGTCATCATAACTATTGCTGTCTATCAGCCGCATATCCGCCGCCATTTTTTTAGCGTAGTTCGTTGCAATAAGCATTCTTCCTTTGTCTTCTTCGCGGGTTAGCGGCGCTCTTCCAATTAGAGTTGCATCTCCTGTTTTTGCAAACTGCATAAGTCTCTTAATAAAGTCACTTTGCTCCGGAGTAGGTTTTATATTTACTAATGTTTCATCAAGGCCGGGTTTGGCGAGCTTTATATGTTTGGCCGTTTTATAATCGGTGATCTCGTTATAGAACAATGCCAACTCAGGAACCTTAATAAAATGGCGGAACCGTTCTTTCGCAATAATTTCATTTGTAACAGAAAATTCAAAGTCTGTTGTTTTTCTTGCGAATACTGCAGCCCATCCATCGAAGTTTTCAATGTGCTGCCGTTCCATTTCTTTCGGTCGCAAATATTTAAAAAGCAAATACATTTCCGTAAGGCTATTGGAAATAGGTGTGCCGGATAAAAAGGTAACACACAGATCCGCATTAAATTTTTCCTGTAAAGTGCGGACAGCAAAAAGCATATTAAGCGCTTTTTGACTTCCCTGCATATTGCCTAATCCAGCGACACGATCATGTCTTGTTGTAAAAGTCAGGTTCTTAAACTTATGCGCTTCATCAACGAAAAGATGATCAACCTTTAATTCCTGGAAATTTATACCTGCATCTTTTTTCTGTTTTATGTCATTAAGAAGAGTTTTTAATTTGCCTGATAGATTGTTCTTACGGACTTCCAGCCCCTTTAGCATTTTTTTTGAAACGTCACCACCTAAATCTTTCAATGTTTCTAAATCTCTTTCTACATTGTCTAATTCTGCCTGGAAAATCTTACGCTGTATTTCCGGAGACTGTGGTATTTTTCCAAACTGATCATGGGTGAGGATTATGCAATCCCAATCATTATTTTTTATCTCATTCATTAAACGCATTCTCTTTAATGGTGTGAAATCATTTTGGCCCGGAGCAAGTATGCGGGCATTGGGATATGCCTTCCTGTACGTTTCTGTGATCTGATTAATGTTAGCTTTTAAAGCAAGTATCATCGACTTGTGTAATATCAGAACTCCTTACCTCTCGCAGTTAGAAAATGCGGAGGTTTTAAATTTAAGCATTAGATCTGTACCTGGGAAAATAGTTTCTGTTTGGTTCAATACTTCAGTAAGTTTTTCGGCTGCCAGGTTAAACCTCGGCGCGGATAGGGAGTGCAGTATCACGGTTAAGGTTTTGTTTTCATAATCGGGTATCAGGTCTGCATTATTTTGAATAATTTGCTTTACAAGCATTCTTTTTTCCTCTTTGACATTTATAATAAGGAACTTGCTAAGTTCGTTTGCTACAGCCGTTTCTGCCCGATAACAAATCATTTTTATTATGTTCATAAACATTTTACTTTCGGGTTTGAGCTTATTATAACGTGCCTGGTGAGGCATGTTTTTTAATTTTATTCTTGCCGGTATTTTCGAGCGTTCATCTTTTAACTGCTCCTCCGTTTGCTGATTCTTTTCTATTTGTTCCACAAGTTTCATTTGCTTTTTTAGTAAAGCCGGCATATCGTCTAAGGAGGTTTCTATCGCTTCTTCTGTAAGGGGGAATAATTTGGCTTTCAATCGTGCGGTTTTTTCTTTTTGCTTTTTAAGCCTGTAATTTAATTTACGATGCTCAGGATTCACCACTTCTTTGTTTTCATCAATCGCTTCTACACCATATTCCACTATCTTATCGAAGTCATAATCCATTATCATATAACGGAAAAAGTTTTCCTGGCTCCATCGGCCAAACATCCTGCCTGCTGCTACCTCAGTGCTTATAACTCTGTTGGTGGTAATGATTGCCGTTTGGTGTCCACCATCGGTAAGCCTCCTGATTTCACGCATTGACACACCGCCAAGTACGGTTTCCCGTTCGCACAATCGCATGGCAATTGTTTGATCAAGAACCTTTACCTCTGTTGCTTTAAAGCCTTGTTCATCCCACATATCCTTAACATTTTTGCGATAGGTTAATACAGCGATGCGGTACTTTTGGTACAAGCGTTTAAAGAAAGCAGGTTCATAAGCTTCCCTGTCAAAAACCAGGGTACACACTGGCGGCTGGTCATCGGGAACTTCGTTTTCATTGTCTGCTTTTTCATCGCCTGTACTTCGGTTTGCTTCTGTTATTTTTGCTACTTCTGTTATGTTTTCTGTTTTTTTAAATTCCTCTTGTGGCTCGCAAGGTGATGGAAGTAAGAGTGTCTTTTGCAACTCAGGGATGATATAATCTTCAATGGCTTTTTGAAGTTTTTCGGTAAGCTCACCGGCAATCATCATTACCGGTAAACCCGTTGCATCATTGACCCAGAATTCCGTGGTGGCGCTAAGGCAAAGTTTTTGCCGGGAGATAAATCTGGAAGGAAGTTTAGCCTGATGACCAAAATAAATGCGTACATGACCATCTATATAGAGAAACGATGTTTCCTCTGTTGGCCCACTGTACCAATGGTCTATGAGAAGTTGATTCAATTTTTGCGCCTGGTTCTGGCTGGTAAGAAGTTTGATTTTATCGCGAAGGCATCTTACTTCCGGGATGCGGTCAAGCCCTATTATTTTACCTATTTCCCCAGGTTTACATTGCTTGAGTTGTTCAGGATTTTTGATGCGGGCCAGCGCCATAAAGGCCAGTGTAAGGACGATGGATTCCAATCCATAATAATGATTCCCGGGTATTTTATAGACATCTTTGGTTTTTAATAAACCCTGTGCAAGCAATGCCGGTAATAAGAATAATACTCCTGCACCACAAAGTGCCTCGTGGGCATTAAACCGGGTGGAGGCGTTGCCTGTTCCTAAAATAGCAGTGGCCATCCGGTCTTCATACCGGGTGGTGGCTATGCCAAGAGGCGCCGACTGATCGGCCTCATTACGCATGTTTAAAGTGGTGCCGGAACCGTCAATTATCTCCGATTTCTCTTTTTTTTAAATAGCCTTGTTTTACGCCATAGCGAATGGCTGATTCTCTTACCCCTTCCTGTTTTGCAATGCTGTTTACGCTTTGCCCTTTATCTAATTTGCTTTGTATGCGCAAGCGGCAATCACCAGTGATTTTATAGGCTGTTCCTTTGCGGGCATCATGGCCAAAAAAGCCTTCTTCGCCTTTTTCCACAAACTTTTTATAGGCACGCTGCACGCTGTCTTCACTTACATGAAAGCATCTCTCAACTTCCGTTTTACGGCAGAGGCCCTGATGAATAAAATTGCTCATGATATAACGAAACGCTTTTAAATCTCCTGAAGGATGTGCGTACACAGGTAGTCCATTTACAATATATTGTACCAGGCCATCTTTCTCATACACGCCAAGGCAATCAGAAATAAGGGTGCAGCCTCTGGGGAATAGGGGTAATTTTAATTGCATACCCAAATTAAAGACTAATTTAGTTTGCGAACAAACATCTTATTTAAACGATGAAGTAAGGAGTTCTGAATATGCCCAATCTTTTCATTTCATGAGCAGCAACAATCATGGTAAGCGTTTTACCTAAACCCACTTCATGATCTATCAATGCACCCCTGTTTTGAATGATGCGCCAGGCCGCATTTTTTTGCGAACTATACAAATCTTCAATCCCCAGATTTTTCATTTCAAGACCGGGAAAGGTTAGGTGATCTCCTTTATATTCGCGAAGTACATAGCAATTGAAAGTGTTGTTGTATAAAGTTTCCAGGTGTTTTTTATCTGTTTCAGGTAATTCCTGCAGCCATATAATAAAACCATTTCTAATGCTTTCAATCTTTTGATGCGCAAGCTGTATTGCTTCATTATCCGGCACCCGGATAATTTTATCATCTGGAAGTTTGACCTCGTAAGTAAAGAATGGCGTGGTGTTTTCTAATGCATGTTCAAGAATGGTGTTGCCATAAGTTGTTCTGCCGCTCTTTGGCGTGACTGCATATTCCTGGTTAATTTTTGCATTTTGTCCGGAGGCAATTACTTTAAATGTATCAAGTGATTGAAAGTAATTAATCGCCGTATCTAGTTCAAATAAGTCAGTGGCAAAACGATCATAGAATGCTATTGGTATCCAGCGTTCACCCAAATTAAAATCCAGTAATTCAAAAGGAATTTTTTCCGGTTGCACTTTTACAATTGCTTCGAGGCTTCTTTGAAATTGAACATTGTCGGGGTGTAAGCTTACCTGATCCTTTGCTGCTTCTAATTTCTCAACTACATTGCCAGACAAGTATTGATCAACCGTTTCCCATTCATTATGTTGAGGATTGATATAAATATGTCCTTCTAACCGGGATAGAATTTCAAACTCAGTTAAGCCTGTTGAGGATTGAATAAAATCAATGTTTACTTTTCCATTTTCATTCAGGCACTGAGCCAGAGCTTCAATTGGATTATCAGTACGGAATTGTTCTTCTTTGTGATGGAGTGTCTTTGTAATTATATCTGCCTGAACAAATCGTTCACCTTCTTTTCTTTCCAAAGAAGAAAGAATGGTAAATCCAAATGCTGAATCATTAGAAATTAGTTTACGGTTTGATGGATAATTAAGTAATCCATACTGATCAATAAACTTTTCATAGCTGTCTTGCAATATCTTTCTCAAACCTGCATATTCAACATCCCCTGAATTTTCTTTTTCAGACAATTCTAAATAGCTATCTCTTATCCCAATATAGTTTTCATAAAAATCTTTTTGTTGTTGGCCAGATAAGAAAGGTTGAAATGACGCCTGGTTAAAATCAATGTCTGGTTTGCCAATGCTTCCGACAATACCATTATGAATAACGAGTGTCTCTTCTTTATAAAAAGGCTTAAGGCTTGTGAACTGTTGTCGCTGGTTTTGTTCCAAACCGAAAGCGGCTTCCAGCAATTGATCACCTTCATAAGTATAATTGTGTCCGAATTGAGGAAGCTTGTTGGAGAGACTTCTTATCTCATGATTAATGGCTGCAGCACTTTGCCAATTTACCGGGAAAGAAATCTCCTCTACGTTAGAATATAGTTTGTAGACATACTGTTTAAAAGCGGCAGCTTTTGCGGTAACCAGCATGATACTTTCATGTTCAGGTTTTTCTGTAGTCCTAACCATGCTAATGATCCTTGCGGTTTGCTTTTGTACAACGGTCTCGTCTAATTCATTTATATATGCCATTGCCCGGTTAATATTTTCAGCAGGAATACTATCGAATAAACCTAGTTGAACGTTTACTTTTTCGCTATTGTTTTCAGGCATAGGTGAAAAAGTTAGCATCTTCCGAGTAGGTTCTGGTTGTAGTATACTTAGCGATTGGGCTTGCTGATAAAGACTTTCGTTAAATCGTTTCTTAATTCCATCACTTATAATTGATGAAAGTTTTTCAGCAATATTATTAATGTCACCCCGCTGCCATACGGTTTGATTCGCGTTTCCATATTGATTTTTGCCAGCTTTTATTTGATCCCCGGTAATTATTTCCGGGCGTTCATTTATGTATTTGTTTAGATGATAATTGCCAAATTCATTTTCCTTTCCTACTGTATCTACCAGAGATTTTTCCTCGTTAGAAAGGTGCTTTTTATTTTCATTCTTTTGAACAACAAGCAGGTGGCTCGGAGCTTCGGTATTGCCGGTATCTTTCATTAAATTATCCGGCATAACAGTAAGGCTAACAAAATCAGCTTTGTTAAACACATATTCTCTCACCGCTTGATTTGAAGGATTATTTAAAAATCCATCTGTGGTAATATATGCCAACAGTCCGCCATCACTTATCTTATCTAATCCCTTTGCAAAAAAGTAATTATGTATTTTTCCCGACAACTCTTTAGTAGGAAAAGCTTCATCATAAACCAAAAAGCTACCAAAGGGAATGTTGCTTACAATAAAATCGTATTTACCATTATCATTCGTCGGAGCTTGCTCAAAGCCCGTTATATGAACGTTGACTGGTATTGGCAAAGAATTGCTTAATGCATTTAGTACCAGACCTGATAACAAATCTTTTTCAACAGCGGTAATGCTTTGTATGGAAGCAAATGTTTTTGCAGCCTCTGTTATAAATACGCCTGCACCACTGCTTGGCTCATACATTCTTTGAGGTTGTATATTATGTTCTTTCAAAACTGCATATAAAGTTTGTGGTACAATGGATGGTGTATAAAACGCGGTCAATACACTATTCTTAATGGATTGTATGCTTTCATTATATTGCTGGGGAGATAAATGTTCAGCCAGGAGTTCATGTAACTCCATCATCTTGGGGTACAGTCTTAAATCTTCATCAGTTGCATGTAGTCTGATCCATTCTTCTTTGCTACCTCTTGGATAAAGAATAGATTTAATACCTCCAAAACCGGAATAATTTTTTAATGCCTCTACATCGGATGCACTTAGTACTTTTTCTTTCTCCCATTCGAGTGCGATACGAATAGCCGTTATATTATTTTCGAGTTTTTGTTGTTGATTATAAACCATAGTTCACGTATTCATTTTCACTTCTTTTCAAAATATCCTTCTATCACACCTGTGATAGCATATCGCAGGTGCCTATCATCGTCATTGTTTTCAGTAAAGCCAATCGCTTCGAAGACAGGATTGCATAATTCAATAAGATTAATTACCTCGTAATTAAGTGTGCCATTTTCTTTAAGCCGGAAATATTCGCTTTCAAATTCATCTTCTAAAACAGAAGCCAGGTAATTAAATTTGGATGGACGCAGATCTTGCGTGAGAGTATCCATACAACGTTCTTCAATAATGTATCCTGGAACATCTTCAATCATTAATTGAGTCAACAAAGCATCTATTGATGACACCTTTTCTTTTAGATAACCTTCTACATTATCTTTCTCTTGTAGACCAATAATTAAGTCCAAATTATTTTCAAGAATGTACTTGTGTAGTTTGGTTATCAAAATTTCCTGCATAGCTTCAGATTGTGATTTTGTTTAAACGCCAAAGAAAGATTTAATGACCGTTGCCACGATAACGAGAAACACGCAGCTACCAAACCAGGCTGCAGCAACTTTGCCGGTGTCCTGATCGCCTGCATTCCATTTCTGATAAACCTTTACGGCTCCGATCAATCCCAACAATGCACCGACAGCATACATAAGGTTAGTGCCTGAATCAAAGTAGCTACGTACTTTGGTGTTTGCAGCATTTATACCTGCATTACCATCCTGCCCAAAGGTTACAATTTGAATGGCAATAAAAAATATTGTAGCCGTGATTGTTAATCCTGCTTTAAAGAAAAAACTTTTAAAATTCCATTTCCACATTTTCATATCACATTATTTAAAAGTTGAACACTATTCATTTTTAATGACACCCATCCTTTAACCCCTCCGCCTATTGGCGGAGAGGAGGGAGGGCGGCCTCATAACTACACCTCTATCCACAACCTCTCAAGCTCTACAGCACTGAGGCGGATGAAGCCTTGTTTTTCACATTCTGAGATAACCAGGTTATTTATAGGAACCTGAAAGGGCGAGCCTTTTAATTCAGGATACGCTTTCAAAATTATTTTGAGAGAGAAGGAAAATTCCTCTTTATTATATTTTTTTTCTGAAGCATCTGAAACAACCTCTTTGATTTTTTCAGAGAGTGCTTCTACTTTTTCAAATAGATATTCTGTTTGTTCTTTATTCGCTATTACGGAAGCTTCCGGTTCATGACTTAATCCTTGATGTTGGACAGATGGAAATGCATTTCCTGCAATTTGCGAAGTAAGTTTTCCTTTTTGGGAAAGAAAAATTTGCAAGTCACCTAAATAAAATCGAACACCTATTACAAGATACCAGGCAACTAAAAGGATGCTTACAAAAATGATGTAGGCCGTCCAGGAGATGTTTGTAAACATATGCTTTGTGTTTTCGTTTTCGCTAAATCAACCCGATTGTTATCTTTGGAGAAAAACCGGTTTCTTATAATTTCTACACAAAAAAACATCTATATGAACCCCCTATCAAGTCCAACATTTATTGGATTGGAGTTGTACCCGTTGGACCCTGCTGATAATCAAGAAGAAAAAGTTAAAGAAAATTAGAATCTATCGATTAAATATCCCATAAACGAATTGATTTCTTTCCCATGATAGTTCCTTAATACTGCAACAATCATAACGTTTAAGCTGAATTTATTTTTAGTAAGCTAACTGAGCAAATACGAAGTAAGTAAACAAGCGATGTGAAAAAGAAGCAGATTACAGATTAAGGTTTATTTAAATATTTGACATTGCATCAGCACCTTGTATCTTTTACTAACAAATTGATTAAAAGATTCATAAATGTTTATTCTTTTATTAGCCAAAATTTCGAAGTTGTTACGAAATGTCAAAAATGTTATTTTTTTTTTCGTAAAACAATGCTTTATCTAAATGCACGTAGCTAGCATCAACAAATACATTTTGCCCACTAACAATATTTGATTTCTGAGAAAGCAAAAAAATCGTCATCTCAGCGATTTTTTTAACTGTCATCATTCGTTCATCAAGAAGAATACGAGAAGTATTTTTTTTCAATATTTCTTCAGGATGCTGTTTTTGATTTAACCACCCATACTGTGGAAGCCGGCATTCAGCAGCGACTACCGCGTATACTCGAATTCCAAAAGGCAGAAATTCTGCTACAAAATCACTTGTTAAGCCGATTCCTGCACCGTTTGCAGCGGCATAACCCGATGTTCCTCCCTGGCTAGCCCCTGCAACGTTCAGGCAGATATTTACAATTCTGCCATTTGATGCTTTCAAATAGGGTAAAGCAAAAAGTCCCATTGTATAATAGTGCCGAATATTTTTATCTAAAGATTCTATAAACATTTGATAGCTGCCTTGTTCAAGACCTACTCCGTCATTAAGACTGGCATTATTTACCAGCCCATCTATTCTTCCGAATTCTAATACTATTTGGTCAATTGCTTTTTTTAATGAATCACCTTGTGTAAGGTCAGCAAGTACATAAGAAACTTTTTGTCCTTCATCTTCGATTTTATTCACGACTTCCAAAGTCGTTTTTTCATTCGAGTCAATAATACATGCAATTGCACCTTCGATCGCAAGTTTTCTTACTATACTTTCTCCAATTTCACTTGCGCCACCAGTAACAATAATTACTTTGTCCTTTAAATATAAATCCATGATTATTACATTTTCGTTTTCCATGAACATGAATAACTCCTTCAAACAAATACACTACCTTTCTTACCAGTTACACTGTACTGAAATGGCGACAGCAATGGCAAGGGTATTTTTTTCATCTACCGCCACACAGTAGAAGCAGTGGTATCAATGGATATGCTTTAATGTTTTACCTTTACTTCGTTGCCCGCTTCTTTGACAGAAATTTTAAATACACGTTCAAAATCTTGCCTGAGTTGGTTTAAGGAAGCATCACAATACAAGTCATCTTTCCAACGCGAATAATTAATACGAATGAAAGAATTTCCTGTCCTTTAGCTGCACTAACAATAATACAACGCCAACCGAATCGGTTCCAATCAATACCAATACAATAATTTTTAAAAGTCATATTCCGGGTATTGTAAAATATTTAATTAATGAGCACGACTTGGTGTTGGTCAATTAATATTTTCCTTTGTTTTTTTTGTCCCCATATAGCATAGTATGCGATGAAAGCAAAACAAAGCATCGGTATTAAAAAAGCCACAGACATGCCAAAATTATCGCCGATTGCACCCATTATGGGTGGGCAAAAAGCACCACCTGCTACGGCCATCACAAGGAAAGAAGCAGCCTTTTTTGTTAGGGGACCAAGACCTCTCAAACCCAGGGCAAATATCGTGGGAAACATGACTGACATAAAAAAATAGGTTGAGAACAAGGCAACAACACTCCACCACCCAAGCCGCATTACCACAATAAACATGAGTAGCGTATTTACAAGAGCATATACGGCAAGCACACGCTTTGGGGGTATAAATTTCATAATATAAGAACCCGAAAGCCGGCCAATCCAAAAAGATCCCATGCCACCAAGAGCCAGTATTAGGGACGCTGCCTGCTCTGCATTTTTTGGCATAAACACATTGCCAAAACTACCTAAGTGTTTCATCACACCTCCAATAGTTGTCTGGACGCCCACAACCGTTTCCGTAACATAATTGATGAAAAACGAATTAACACCTGTCTGCGCAGCAACATATAAAAATTGTGCAACAACTGCCAACACAAAAGCGGGATGTTTCAGCAATTCGCTGGTAGGTGCATTGGCTGCGATGTGATCTTCATTATCTTCCTCAATAGACGGCAGCCTTGTGAAGACAAAGAGAAGAATTACACCAACAACGATGCTGCCCACTATCATATAAGGCGGAATCAAAGAATCGAAAGTGCCGGCATCGCCAGATTCTTCTGCACCAAAAATAAAAAGACCACCCATTAAGGGGCCTAATATCCAACCGAGGCCATTGAACGATTGTGCAATATTAATACGCCTGGCACCTCCTTCTGTCGGACCAAGAACTGTAGTATATGCATTGGCCGCGGTTTCCAGGCAGGCAAGCCCGCAAGCCAGAATAAAGAGCGCCATCAAAAACGGGATGAAGGCAGCTATTTTAGCAGCAGGATAAAAAAGAAATGCTCCTGCTGCAAATAACGATAGGCCGAGAATAATTCCTTTCTTATATCCGTAACGCTTCATAAAAACACCAGCGGGATAAGCCATCGCCAGGTAACCAATATAAAGTGAAAACTGCACAAAACCAGACTCAGCCTTAGATACCTGCAGTGTGTCCTGGAAATGCTTATCCAATACATCCAGCAATCCGTGAGCAAAACCCCATAATAAAACAGCAACGTGATTAAGGCAAATGGTTTCAAATAATTTATTCCATCTGCCGTAGTGAACAATTTTTGTGTTAACTTTTTTTGCATGCCGTGAAGTTTTTAAGTTACTTATATAAAGCTCCATATATGTTACAGGCCCTGTAATCTGCCCCTTCGGGGTCTGAGCCAAAAGCACTCCAGGCAGAAGGCCGGAATATTCTTTCTTCAGGTACATTG
Source organism: Hanamia sp. (assembly GCA_965217965.1). Classification (GTDB taxonomy): domain Bacteria; phylum Bacteroidota; class Bacteroidia; order Chitinophagales; family Chitinophagaceae; genus Ginsengibacter. The sequence continues at coordinate 39,549 of CBDCJQ010000001.1, forward strand.
TGCATGCATACAGGTATCCGTAGCATGGCCGCAAGAGAAATTAAATGATGCCCGATGTGCCCGTAACTAATGGCTCCATGATTTGCGCCCCAGTTTGACATTACTGTATAGACATCCCTAAAGCAACTCTTGCCAGTGATGTTTGGAACAAACCAAGTGGTTGGCCAGGACTTATCTGTGCGGTTATCTAATATATCATGAATCTTTTCCGGCAATTCAATGGTAAAGCCTTCGGCAATTTGTAATACCGGTCCCTGGCCTTTTATTAAGTTCAGCCGGCACATAGTTACCGGCATCCCGCCACGTGTTACAAACTTCGATGAATAACCGCCCCCCCGGAAGTAACCATTATTTGCAGGATACCATGTTGTGACTGCAAGACATTTCGCTGCTTCGTCTTTACCTATTTCCCAAAATGGTTTCATAACGGGCTTGCCACCAAGTTCTTGTTGGCCGCTACCATCAAGGGTTGCAGAGCCTGAATTGATTAAATGAATAAAGCCATTCGCAGCCTCATCTTCCGGTTTCCAACCGGTTACTCTTTCTACCGCTGCCGGGCTCCAGTAAGTTCTTACATCGGCAAAAATCTGGGCGGTATTGGTGAGCAAATAATTAAATAGCATAGATATCCCGTTAAGAGAATCGTTTTCAGTAGCAACTATATAAGGCGCTCTGATGCCGTTCCAGTCAAAGGAAGAATTCAGGATCGCTTCTGAAAAATCGCCGTTGGGCAAAAAATCCGTCCACTGTCTTTGCCCTTGAAAACCTGATACAAGTGCATTGTGGCCCATTGCTTCTTCTCCGAATCCTTTGTCTTTTAGTTTAACATTTCCTTCCATCAAATCTCTAATGATGATGGTCGTCTTTACTACGAACTCCCAATCTTTATCTTTTTGTTCCCGGCTAAATTGTTTTTCTTTTGGGTTAAAATCTTCCCCTTCTTTGCAATTATCCTTTGTCCATTGCAAAGCATTTTTATATTCCTCTTCATCAAAAATATTATTTTGTATGCGGCGCAATACTTCAGATGAATCAATATATTCATTGCGCATACCGAGATAATCTTTAAAGAAATCGGGGCCAACAACGGAACCAGCAATACCCATGGAAACAGTGCCTATGGCGAGATAAGATTTGCCACGCATAATAGCAACTGCAAGTGCCGCTTTTGCAAAAGATAATAATTTTTCCTTTACATCCTCCGGAATATTTTCATCACCCAGATCCTGCACATCTCTTCCATAAACGCCAAAAGCAGGCAGGCCAAACTGGTTATGTGCAGCCAATGTTGCAGCAAGATAAACTGCACCCGGCCGCTCAGTGCCATTAAATCCCCATATGGCTTTCGGCATAGTTGGATGCATATCCATGGTTTCGCTGCCATAGCACCAGCACGGCGTTACCGATAATGAAACGCCTACATCATTGCCTTCAAATTTTTTTGCACACGCAGCAGCTTCTGCAACGCCACCGATACAAGTGTCCGCAACTATGCATTGCACCGGCATTCCATCAGGATACTTTAATTCCTTATGGAAAAACGATTCAACATTCCTGGCCATCTTCATAGTGGTTCCCTCGAGGGATTCACGCACGCCATCTAACCTTCCGTCAATAATCGGCCTGATGCCGATTTTGGGATATGTTCATACTAATTTTTTATTTATTGAAATGTGTTTTCAATTTCTAAAAGAGAAGTTCCTAAAATTTTTTGTGCCATAACATTAAGGCTTTCTTTATTTCCCATAAAATGAAATACGTAATGATTGTGCTTTAATGATGCACCCGGCTTTAAAATGGCAGCCGGCGATACACTTTCTATTTCATAAAAAGGCCCAAGCTGCGAGCCGTTCTCCAGGGGCCCGTCGTTATACGCATTCACCGCGTCACCACTGAAAGGCGGCTTTTTTGTATTCCATTCCTGTTTTAGATATTTACCATTACTATCTACATCAAACTTTATAATTGTAAGCACATTGTTTTCTGCATCCCAGCTTCCTGCAATATTAAGTGCCCTGTTTGGTGCGATACCCAGCTTGCCCCGTTTTTTTCCGTCTGCTTTAAAAAAAAGTATATTGTTATTATACTTGATCCTGTCTGCAGGTATTTCGCCAAAATAATCGGTGGTGGCAACCTTGGAGCCGGCATTCACACTATCATTCTTATAGGGCACAACGATTGTTGTTTTTGGCGAGGGGCTAAACATATCAAGCATCCAGATACAAGGCATGCCGGTCTTTTCATTCCATTCATTTAGGCCCGTATTTTTTATGCTGTTCTCTGCGAGATAGCCAACCGGTTTTACATCCGGAGGTAGCTTAATATTTAAAGTTTGGCTGATATCATTTCTTTTTAAAATAGAGATATTCCTCTCAGCAGAAAGTGATAATTCACTGCCGGCATAGTTGGTAAGCTTCATAGCCTTTGACATTTGTATGGCTTTTTCACTTTTTGAAATTACGTTCCATGGTTCACTATCGAATGGCGCCGGAGTTTTCCAGTATCAAATACCATATTCTTCCCTTTATCAAAAAAAAGTGAAAACACGCCACCCTCCGGCCCAAGCCAGAAGCGGTTTTCGCCACCATACGCATTCATGTGCTTATCTAAACTATCTGTAAATGCTTTATAATTTATCCAGCCGAAACTAAGACCGGAATCACCGCCGGCGGTGGAAGTAAAAACTTTTGCCTGGTATTTTGGCGATACAATTACCCTGGAAGAATCGTCTTCATTTTTCAAAATCGCGATGCTGTCATGCTGTTGTAAAAAGTTTACGTCATAGCCGAAGGCACCGGGATTGTATGTTTTAATATCAGCATTATTCACGTTGGTTGTTTTTGAATTACACGAAACAATTGTTATGCTAACGAGCATTAGAAAGCTATTAATTTTCATCTTTTCTTTCTTAAAGGAATATTTATAATAATATTTTTTTCTGAGGGCATTTTTTAATTTACTTCTATTTCATCTTTGGATGGCAGGGCAGGAAACGGAGCGTGTGGCTCACGCTGGTACCAGTAAGCGACTGAGATTATATCCGATTGCTGTGGAAGATAGGTTGAACCCGTGCGCCAGCCTAAATCCTGGACGGTTATTTTTATGTCATCCTCGAATCGTACAGGATCCATGATGTGCCAGCGATACATGCCAAAGCGCTGTTGCGATTTATATAGGCCATCAGGAATTATTACCTGGTGAAGTCCCGCGAAAGCTGTTGAAAATGCTTCGTATTGATGTGTCTTCTGATTTTCAAAATTGTAAGAGCCACAAAAATAATCTTCGGTGCCTGTGCCGTTTATCGTTGGAAACTTGGAGTCACCATCCAGGTAGAATTTTATTTCTCCTTCCCCCCACCAGCCGTCATTATGTGTACCGAGTGCCATATAAGTACCTACGTACTGTCCCTTGCCTTTCACCCCGTCTAATATGGTGTATAATGATTTTTTTACCGGATTTGAACGACGATATTGCGCATGAAAATATGCTTCTTCATTTCCCACATCGGTAAGTGTATAATCAACCTGGTAATACAAAAACATCGGGCGTTTGTCATTCAGATTTTCAACAGTTATCCGGCATTTTTTTCTAAAGGGCATTTTCCAATAACAATTAAATGCACTGCCGGGATTTACTGTTACTGCAAGGGAATTCAATGGCGCATATTCATTCCAGCCCATACCAAAGAAGGCGCCAATGGGCGCTTCTATCGAAGGTGTCTTTTCATCATCCCAATAAAAGCGGATAATTGAAAACTGCCAGTTACCGGTAGGCGTCATCCAAATGTGCTGGATGGCGCCGGGCCCCTCCATTTCTGCTATGGTGAATGTTTCGTTTGAATTGATGATAATATAGGGATTTACTTTCCATCCGGTACCAAGGTCCCTGGCTTCATTCGCAGCATTCGCAACATTTCGTTTGCCCTTACCTGTTATAGCGTCTGCCATGCCCCCTTTTCCTTTTTCGCCGGTAAAGTTTTCCGGGCTAATTGACCGGCTTTTTGCGTCAGACAATTTTGAAAGATTGCCCATATTCATATCCAACCCATCAAATTTTTGGGCATGCGAATAAGAAACAAGCATTAATATTCCGGCTGTAAAGGCTGCAAATTTTTTCATCTTAATAAAATTATTTGGTAAATGAATCTATAGCTGATATGAAAATTTTTTATTCGAAATATCCGGTAAGGGCATAGTATTTCTGCTGCTTTCCAGAAGTGATCTTTTTTATTTGCTCTTTATAAAAGATTTTATCCTGTTGGATTCTTCAATGCCTTGCATGCCCGTATATTTATATCCGTCACTGAAATAATAATACACTGTATTGTTTGGCAACATAAAAATTCTTATACCGCCGTACCCTTCCATGTAAGGGATTAAATAAGGTGACCGAGGACTCAGGCCGGCTGAATCTGTAAAATTTAAAAACCAAAACCCGTTATCATACCATGTATTATTTGTTGCCTTCATGGCGGTATTTTTTGTAGCATTCATAATAGCGCTGTACATCTTTTTATCCAGGACTTCCTTATCCCTGATTTTTACTCCATTATTTAAAAACCGCCCGATTTTAGCCACATCATCTGCGTGATAAAATAAGCCATACCCGGAAAAGGCTTGTCCAACAGAATCATAAGTACGTTGAGCTATCCAGAGGCCCGGATTGGTGGCTATTGGTTTTAAAATTCCCTTCACCACCAGGTCTGTATAGTAATCAGCTTTTGGGTTGTTGGTAACCGATCGCAAGTAAGCATTCATAGCTGTTCCTAAAATATAAGTGTCGGACGTATGGTAAACCCATTTTGTTCCCGGATTCGCTTTCCTGATATAGACAGAACACGCATAGTTGATTTTTGATTGATGGCCTTCCGTCAGAAAAAATTGTTGCGTATGCCCGGCGCCTTCATCTTTAAAAGGTGTGCTATCTTTATAATTTCCGGTCGCCATATCCAGCGCATTTTCCAGTGTTACATCTTCCCACATTCCCGCTGAACCACAGGCTGAAACAAGGTTTCCGATCTTTTTATCAGCGCTTCCAGGATATAATTTCTCCAGCTTCATCAGGCCCAATCCTGCAGATACGCTTTTGGCGGTAGAATAAGAAGGCAAGTCTAATTCTTCATAGAAAGGGTATGTTCCATAACGGGTTTCACCACCACCTATATAGTTTACACCGTCAATCACAAAACCATACAGCGTCATGTCCGCAGGCGACACCTCCCCTGGCGCACTAAATTTATCAGGGTTTGCTCCGGGATAATATTTTGAAAGTTGGGAAATCGGCCTAACGGTAATTTTCTCCCTGGCCTCACGCATGTAATCATCAACAATTGTTTTTTTAAGATCAATTTTTTTTGGAATATAAGTAGCCTTTACGCTCCCCCACATGTCAAATTTAAAGTAGCCGCATGTTTCGCCTGCTACCTCGTAGGCCACATTAGATATTGAGCCATTACTTTTAAACAAAAAAGTAAGCACTCCGTTATGTACACAATTTTGATTTTTTTGTTTTAGTGAAAAAGGAATGGACACACGGCTAAATCCATTGTCGTCATTTTCATCCCAAACCCTTCCCGGTTCCAGAATATATTCCCAATCGGGATGCTTGTTCAAAATGTATCCTCTTTCCACAGGAATAATATGCGAGCCAGTTTGCACAAAGTCGTAATCGAAAGGCGGAAGATGCTTACGCTCCGCATCTGTGCTGTCTGTATAGTTGTAAACATCTTTCACTTTGCGGAAATGACCAGCTGTATTCACATCGTGAAGCAGTAAGGCGCCTTCAAATGTATTAGATGGGAAAGCAGCATTTGGAGGTACGGCGTATTGGCTAAAGTCAACAATTGAATCCTTATTTTGGTTTGTTAAGAAGGCATAAGTTAATCCGGTACGCAGCACATTCCCATTTCCGGTTACTTTTACCAGCCCGGATTTTTTTTCGGTAAAAACCAGGCTGGAAGTATGGCAGCCCAACATTTGCATAGTAAGGATCCATGCAATGCTTGTTGTTAGAATTCTGCTTCCCTTGAACATTCTTTTCAAAGCATATTTGGTTAAAAATTTTTGGACTGATAAACTACTTTACCATCAAACAGTGTCATCAGGCATTTCATATCTTTAATTTTATCTGTTGGAACGGTGTACAGATCACGATCCCACACTGCGAGGTCTGCATCTTTCCCTACCTCTATCGAACCAATTTTATTTTCCAGGAACATCTGGTGCGCCGCCCAAATCGTTACGGCTTTCAGTGCAGTTTTTACATCCACTGATTCTTGACGGCCAAAGGGATCATCGCCATATTTTCCAAGCGCCGGTTGCCGTGCTATGGCTGCCCAGATCGCATATCGTGCAGGGAAGGGCGTTACGGAAAAATCAGAGCCATTGCCCCAGATAATTCCATTTTTTTTAAAAGTGGCAAAGGGGTCAAGCCTTTCAGCACGCTTACCGAAATTGCCGGCATAAGTATCGCCTATCCACCACATAAATGTCGCGGAAGGTTCAGGGTAGCCGGCGTCATATTTTGCCTGCAGTTCTTTAATAGCCTTCACGGCGTATGGAGTTGGAATGTTTGAATGAATAATTCCGTGACGAAGGCCTTTGACCGGAGTATCTTTCAAAGCCTGTAAATAATAAGTTACCACGGAATCAATGGTCTTGTCGCCAATGGCATGAATGCTTACATGCACCCCAGCCTTCGTTGCCATTCTTATCATTTCTTTCAGTGTATCCGGTTGTATGTTGGGAAATCCATAGTTGGCAGTATCCACTTCAGAATAATTTTTATTCCATTGATCATAAAGCCAGGCTGTTCGGGCGCCCCCGCTTCCATCTGCAAAAAGCTTAATGCCCCCGGAAATAAGATGGCCGTTTCCAATCTTAAATGAATCCGGTATCGCCAATTCTTTTTCAATGGTGCGCAGCATGGATTGGGTGGATTTTCCGCCCAGCCATAAGCCAAATACACGCAGGCTTAATTCCCCCGAACTAAGCATTTTTTTATATATCTCCCAGCTTTCGTTTGTAAGTATCGGATCTTTGATGCCGGTCATTCCTTCTTTGTTGAGAGCCTGGGTCATGTGCATCATTCCCCTTTCAATATCTTCGGACGAAGGGTTAGGCAGCAAGCCATACATCTTGTTCATCGCACTCTCTTTCAAAACTCCCGTGGGATTTCCATCACCATCTTTTTCTATAATTCCTTCCGGCGGATTTTGCGTTTGTGCATTGATGTTAGCCATCGTTAATGCCTTGCTGTTGGCAGTGCCATAATGCTCCATAGTTTGTAATAACCAAACCGGGTTGTTTGGAGAAACTGAATCTATATCTGAAGCCGTGATCAATCTTTTCTCCTCTAATTTTCCTTCATCCCACCCCATACCCTGGATCCATTCGCCAGGCTTCAATTCTTTTACCTTTTGAGCGATCAGCTTTTTTACATCCTCAATGCTTTTTACATTTGGATAACTGAGGTCCACCATATTGGGTACGCTCCATTTGCTGGTGGTAAAGTGAATGTGCGCATCTATCAATCCGGGAGTAACTGTTTGGTGCTTAAGATCAATTTTTTTTGTGAAACGACCAGCTAATCCTTCAATAGTTTGCGAAGTACCAATCGCCACGATTTTTCCGTCTTTTATGGCGAGCGCTTCTGCTATGCGATCGTTACTGTCCACAGTAATTACCTTCCCATTTACCAAAATCAGATCAGGAGCATCGTTGCTTTGACTGGAACACCGGCTCAAAAGGATACAGCAAAATGCAAACATGACTACCTTAAAAAAATACTTAATGGTCATTTTAATACGCATGGTGTTATGAATTTATTTACAAACCACTCTAAAAAAACTGCATTATTTTACACCAAATCCTGCCGCCTTCATTCAAGTCCGTTGACAGGTGCGGTATTTTCACCGGGTCAAATACTCCAGCATAAATATTTAATTTCAACATAATCTTCTATGCCGTACTTAGAACCTTCTCTTCCAAACCCACTTTCTTTGACGCCGCCAAAGGGGGCAACAGCGGTGGAAATCAGGCCGGTATTAATGCCAACCATTCCAAAATCCAATGCTTCTGCAACCCTCCAAATGCGGGCATGATCACGGCCATAAAAGTATGAGGCCAGACCGTAAGGAGTGTCGTTGGCTAAAGCAATTACTTCTTCCTCCGTGTCAAACTTAATGACGGGCGCTACAGGCCCAAATATTTCTTCTGAAACTATTTTCATTTCAGAATTTACTCCCGTCAATACAGTAGGTTCATAGATTAAGCAACCTGGTTTTTCGTGAAATTTTTTACCTCCGGTTAAAACTTCGGCTCCCTTCTGTTTTGCATCTTCCACAAGCGATTGCACGAATTCAATTGCCTTTTCATTGATCAGAGGCCCTACAGAAACTCCGGCAGACATGCCGTCCCCCATTTTCAGGTTTCTCACCTCCGCTACAAGCTGTTTTGTAAATTCAGCATATACACCAGCCTGAACGTACAGGCGATTTGAACATACACAGGTTTGGCCTGCATTGCGATATTTAGAAACTATAGCGCCCTGCACGGCGCTTTTGATATCTGCATCATCGAAAACAATGAAAGGAGCATTGCCGCCTAATTCCATAGAAACTTTTTTTACGGTATCCGCACATTTTTTTAAGAGATCCTTTCCTACAGCGGTAGAACCTGTAAAAGAAAGTTTTTTGACAAGTGGATTGGCCGTTAATTCATCACCGATCTCTTTGGCATTGTCAGAGGGAATAATGTTCATTGCTCCCGGCGGAAAGCCCGCCTCTTCAGCCAATGCAGCTAAAGCCAGGGCCGATAAAGGTGTAAGATGAGGTGGCTTTATTACTACTGTGCAGCCGGCAGCCAGCGCCGGCGCCACTTTTCTTGTGATCATTGCATTAGGAAAATTCCACGGTGTGATGGCGGCCACGACTCCTACCGGCTGCTTGAGCACTATAATTCTTTTATCCTGCTGATGACCCGGAATTGTGTCTCCATAAACTCTTTTGGCTTCCTCCGAAAACCATTCCACGAAAGATGCGCCATATAAAATTTCACCCTTAGCTTCATTTAAGGGCTTGCCTTGCTCCATTGTGAGAATCGTTGCAAGATCGTCTGCGTTCTTGATAATCAGTTCGTACCAGTTTCGTAAGATTTTGCCCCGTTCTATTCCTGTCAACAGGCGCCAGCTTTTGAAACACTGGTGTGCCTTTGAGATGGCAAACCTTGTTTCTTCCATACCACAATTGGCTACTGAAGCAATTTCTTCTCCATTGAATGGATTAAAAACAGGGAACGTGCTTTTATTCTGAGCCTCTAAAAATTCTCCATTTATAAAGGCATTTCGTTTAAAAATATTTTTGTTATTAATTTTCACTACTTCAGTTTTTTGAAAGGACATCAATTATGGAGGCTTCAAATATGGCTAAGCCTTCATCAATTTGTTCTGCAGTAACAATTAATGGCGGAATCCAGCGAATGACATTTTTATAGCTTCCACAGGTTAACAGCAGCAGATTTCTTCTTATACAAGCTGTGGCCAGTTTTCTGGTAAAATCAGGATCGGCCGTTCTGCTTGAATTGGAAAATTCCACACCTACCATTAATCCGAGCCCCCGCACATCTCCGAGCATGGGATATTTATTTTTTAGTTTTAATAATCCTTTCGTCAATTGTGTTCCTCTTTCTAAAGCATTATCCAGCAACCCGTCTTCACTTAGTATGTCTATTGTAGCACAAGCAGCAGCACAGGCAAGGGTACTGCCTCCTCCGTAAGTACCGCCGTGAGTGCCGGGTTTCCATTTATCCATAATCACCTTTGTAGATGCAATAGCAGAAATGGGAAGCCCGCTCCCCAGGCCCTTTGCCATAACAATTATATCGGGCTCTACTTCTGCATGTTCAAAACAAAACATTTTTCCCGTGCGGCCTAAACCTGATTGAACTTCATCCATGATTAGTAGAATATTATGTTCGTCACAGACTGTTCTGAGGTAGCGCAAAAATGCCGCCGGTGCAGGCACATAGCCACCCTCGCCAAGAACGGGCTCAATAATTATTGCAGCTGTTTCGTCAGGAGCAGTTTGCCCGCAAAGCAATAAGTCTAATTGCTTTTTGCAAAATTCCACCGTAATTTCTTCGTCCCATCCGTAATAATATTGATAAGGAAAAGGGGCTACAAATACACCGGATGGTAATGGGTGATACTTGTGCCGATAAATAGTTTTTGAAGTAGTCATGGCCATAGCCAGATGCGTTCGGCCATGAAAGCTTCCCTGGAATACGATTACGTTAGGCCGTCCTGTGGCTGCTTTTGCAAGTTTTATGGATCCTTCGGTAGCCTCTGCCCCACTGTTAGCAAAAAAGAAACGGTCAATGTGCGGTGGTGTTATTTCATTTAATTTCTCTGCCAGTTTAATTGTTACCGGAGATACTACACAGTTCATTTGCGCAAACAATAAATTTTCTGACTGTTCCTGAATGGCTTTAACCACTTGTGGATGACAATGTCCTGTATTCACCACTCCGATGCCCGAAGTGAAATCCATCATACGTTCTCCTTCGGCATTATATAAATAAATGCCCTCACCTCTTACTGGTTTAAAGTTTGTGAGGTGCGACCAAACCGGTGATAAAAGCGCTTCGGACTTTAGCGTATCTGCTGACTGCATTACTTCCATTTTTTTTTATTTAACTGCTGATATTATTTCAAATTGATCATTCACTGCCATGAGTTATTTGCCCTGTTTACATCGGGAAACACATGCTCAGGATCTATGACTGCACTTACAATTTTTTCTGCGGTGGTTGTTTTATAAACATAATGATCACTGTGCTCCCAAATCTCCACAGGAAGCTTTTGCTTTTCTTTTTTTCCTGAGCTGGTTGTAATTTCCAATGTCACCGGCATGGCTGCCTTTTCGAAATTTGTAATAAATATATTTGCGCCTTTTGCCGGATCGTTATTTATATATGCTACTTCGGTTATTGCCTGATCTAACTTGTAATTTTCAAGGAACATGGATTTCCAAAACCAGGTTAAATCTTCACCGGTAGAATTGTTTATGCTGCGAAAAAAATCCCAGGGCGTTGGATGTTTAAATGCCCAGTCATGAATATATTTTTTAAAAGCAAAATCAAAATGTTGTGGCCCTACAATCTGATCCCTTAATAGCCGTAACAGGTATGCAGTCTTCATGTACTGCGTTGTCCACACTATAGATCCATTTTTTAACGCATCGGGCCGGGTAACGATGGATGATAAACTGTCCGCGAAGTATGTTTCCGGTGGAAAGCTATGGGCCAGGTAACCTTTAAATTCGTTATGGTTAAAATAAGGGTCTGCTAAATTATCTATGAACGTATTAAATCCTTCATCCATCCAGGCATATTTTCTTTCATTACTGCCCACGATCATGGGAAACCATGTATGTCCAAGTTCATGTTTTGTAACACTCCATAGCCCATTACCCACACCATTTGCAGGGCAAAAAACAATTCCCGGGTATTCCATGCCATCTAAGTTGGACGCTACATTCACCGCATAAGGATATGGATACGGATACCATTTTTCCGAAAAATGTTCTATGGTGAATTTTACATATTCGCTGGATCTTTGCCAGCTATCGGATTTATTTGATTCAACAGGATACAGTGACATACCAAAGGCTTTCTCTCCTTCAGGCAAATTGATTTTAATGCCTTCCCAGATAAATGCTTTAGAGGCAGTCCAGGCGAAGTCCCTGCTATTTTCAATTTTAAATTTCCAGGTGCAATTAGGTTTAGAAGGTCTTGATGATTTATCAGATACTTCGTCAGGCGTCCGGATAAAAACTTTTTGGTTGCCGGATTGAGCCTGTTTCCATCTTTTCAGTTGAGATGCAGTTAGCACTTCTCCGGGATTCAACAATTCCCCCGATGCAGCCACTATATATTCAGAAGGCAATGTTATGTTTACATGAAAATTTCCATACTCCAAATAAAATTCTCCGTTACCCAGGTAAGGCAGCGTATTCCATCCTTCTACATCATCCAGCACACACAACCGCGGATACCATTGTGCTATAGAATAAATATTGCCGTTTTTTGTTGGAAGAATATCCGTTCTGTTTACATTAAAGTCTGCATTATAAAAATACCTGGGTATTTTAAACTTGTAATTGATTTTAATAATTGCCTTTTTATCAGGTAACAATGATTGCGGTAAAAACAATTGCATTCGTGTGTCATCAATTAAAAATTTAGCTGCTAAACTTTTTGCCTTTAAATCCTCATCAGACAAAAGTTCTACAGAAATAATTTCAAATCCTCCGTCAAATACATGTTTTGTTTTTATTTCATTACTATCCAAAAAAAGTTTTGATTGCAGCGCCTTAGAATTTTGTCTAAATGCATTCTGTTCCAGGTTCAACCATAAATACTGCAACCCTTTCGGGCTGCTATTCGTGTATGAGATTATTTCAGTTCCGGCAATCACATTTTTTACATCATCCAATGACACATTGATTGAATAATCCACGCGATTCTGCCAATAATCCCGGCCAGGTTCTCCGGTAGCAGTGCGGAAGGTATTGCCTGACGGATAAATAGGAATGGCAGGAAAAAGATCATTGGGATTGTAAACAGCCTTTGATGTATCCTGGCATTTTGCGGCTGGAATATTTAGCGTCCAAATGAACAATATCATCAAATATTTTATTCTAAAATCTTTTTTGTTCATACTCAAAACGATTAATCAAAATTGCATAAACCCGGTCATCACCAACTTGTTTTATGATTCATAAACCCATTTACCACCTACCATGGTGCGTACTATGGGAATGTTAATCAATTCTAATGGATCCACTTTTTCAGGGTCTTTACCAAGAACAACCAAATCCGCTAATTTTCCTGCCTCTAATGAACCTTTAATATTTTCTTCATAGGATGCGTAAGCTCCGTTAATAGTACCTACCTTAATAGCTTCTGCTACCGAAACTTTTTGAGAAGACCCCCAAACATTGCCCTGCCAATCGGTTCTGCTTACTTGCGACCGTAGCGCCATCATGGGTTCAAAGGGGCCGGGAGGATAATCGGATGCTTGTGTAACTTTGATACCGGCATCCAAAAAGCTCTTTACGGCGAACATATTTTCCAACCGTTCTTTGCCATAGTACTTCATTTTTTCTCCGTGAAAATATACATAAGTGGAAAATGGCGTGGGTATTACATTTAAAGCTTTCATGCGCCTGAGAATATCCTTATTGATAACCGTGCAGTGTTCAATACGAAACCTCGGATCTTTCCGGGGATGTTCTTTCTGCAACCTTTCATACAGTGTAAGCACATTTTCTATGGCCACATCGCCATTTGCATGAGTTCCGATTTGCCATCCGGATTTGTGAGCCTCAATGGCTTTAGGATATAATGCTTCCGCATCATTCATCATGATGCCATAATAATCCGGCCTTCCAGTATAAGGTTCAGACAGGCGTGCTGTTCTTTCTGAAATGGACCCATCGCAAAAAAGCTTTATTGCTCCAAGCCTAACCCATTTATCACCAAAGCCGGTATTCACCGCGGCTTTATTCATATCATCCAGAAAAAAATTATCAATCATGCTGTAAATCCGGATAGATAAATCCCCGGCATCGTAAGCATCCTGGAAAGCCTGGAAATCTCTTTTGGAAGCATCGGCATCTGTTACGGAAGTGACGCCTGTTTTGGCCATCATTTTGGTGATCAGCTTTACGCCATCCTGGTAGTCCTGTCTTGAAAATTCATTTGGAATTAATTTGTCTATTGCATTCGTGGCATTTTCCTGTAATTGCCCGGTAAGTTGTCCGGTAGCAGTATCATGCACAATTTTTCCCCCTTCGGGGTCAGGTGTATCTTTGGTGATGCCGGCAAGTTTCAGGGCCATAGAATTTACAAAAACCGTGTGGCCACCGCGGTGACTGATAAATACCGGGTGATTCGGTGCAGCCTGATCCAGATCGAAGCGGGTGATGTATCGTCCTTCTTTAGTTTTTGTATCATCATATTTAAAACCCAACACCCAATTTCCTTCTGGTGTTTTCAGCGCTCTTTTATGAATGGCCTCTTTTATTTCTTCAATCGAAGGCAAGGAACAGTCCACATTGCGCAAATGAGCTCTTCCGCTGTAGGCGGGGTGGGAATGGGCATCAATAAAACCTGGAGTAACAGTGTGGCCGCCAAGATCTATTTTTTTTGTGAAGGCTCCGGCGGTTCTTAATATCTCTTTATCATAGCCAACATTTACAATAATGTCTTTAAAAATTGCCATGGCCTGCGCTTTAGGCTTTGCATTGTCTATGGTGATAATATTTGCATTGTACAGAATAAGATCAGGAGCACTTTCCCAAAAAGACTTACGCCGGATAAATGGCATTAGTCCCAGGGGCGCCGTTGTCTTAAAAAACTTTCTTCTGTTATATACATTCATAATTTTTATCTTCCGGAATTAGTGATAAAAGGAAGTGTCTCCAAATTATTCAGGCCTCCGCTTCAGGCTGTTCCAACCGTTTCATTAAGAAATACAGCGGAAATCCAATCAATACTATTATCAGTCCGCCCCATGTAAACTGCGGCTTATAAATGATAAGCAATATGCAAAAGGCGATTCCCATAACGATGTACACCGCCGGAAGAACAGGGTATCCAAACGCCTTATAGGGTCTTTCGGTTTCTGGTTGGCGCTTGCGTAAGATGTATATGCCCAAAATTGTAAGCACATAAAATATTACTACCACAAACGAGATCATATCAAGCAAGTCGCCATAGCGGCCGCTGAGACAGAGAATGCAGGCCACGAGACACTGCAACCAAAGAGCATTTCCCGGCACTGCGAATTTATTCAGGTGAGCAGTTTTTCTAAAAAACAATCTGTCGCAACCCATTTTATAATATACGCGGGCTCCGGAAAGTATCAATCCATTGTTGCACCCAAAAGTGGATATCATGAGCATGATAGAAATAAGCATTGTACCAATGCTGCCAAACACAGACAAAGCTACATCTACGGCTACACGGTCTTTGGAAGCACCGGCGATGTACTTCATAGGTAGTACTGCCGTGTACATAATATTAGTAAGTATATAGAGTACGGTAACAATGAGGGCTCCAAGAAAAAGGCTCAATCCTATATTTCTTTTAGGATTTTTAATTTCTGCCGCTATAAAAGTCACATTGTTCCATGCATCAGATGAAAAAATAGCGCCTACCATAGCGGCTGCCACTGCACCAAAGGCGGCAAAGGTGGTATATTGTTCCCATGAGCCATCTGAAGCCAGGCGGTGAAGATTCCAGGCATTAGCCCAATTGGCATTCCACGAATCTTTATTCATTAGGATAAACCCGAAAAGTATTAGTGCCAAAAGACTAACCACCTTAATGGAAGTGAGAGAGGTTTGAATAAGCTTACCAGCCTTTACTCCAAGCGTATTAATGTAAGTAAGCACCATTATCATGACGATGGCAAGAACCTGTGCACCGGAAACAGTAAATAATCCGGCGTCAAAAAGTATATTATCCTCACTGACTGAAGGAATGAAATAAGCCGTAAACTTGGCAAACGCCACACCTACGGCGGCTATAAGACCTGACTGTATTACTGCAAAAAAGCTCCAGCCATAAAGAAACCCCATAAGTGGATTATAAGCTTCTCTTAAATAAACATATTGCCCGCCTGCATTGGGAAACATTCCGCTTAATTCGCCATAGCTTATAGCTGCGATCATAGTCATAATTCCGGTAAATACCCATGCAAGGATTAGCCATCCGGCTGAACCTACGTTGCGGGTCATATCGGCCGCGACTATAAAAATACCTGACCCGATCATGCTTCCCACTACCAACAGGGTAGCATCAAGTAACCTAAGCTCTCTTTTCATGTGTTCCTGCCCGAGGGGTCCCGCATTAGAAAGAGATTTAACCACAGCCTCTTGCGGCTTATTCACGAGGGAATCTTTCTGCAATACTTATACTTTATTGGTAATTAATAGCCCTTATTTTGTTCGATTTGCGGGTTGGCATTTATTTCTACCTGGGGAATTGGAAAGGCAAGCCTGGAATCGCCAAAGGGAATTGTGGCACTGAACGTTTGGCCGGGATCTACCTTCGGCACATCTTTGCTCCAACGCATCAGGTCAAAAAACCGATGGCCTTCCATTGCCAACTCTTTCCTTCTTTCTTCATATACATTGTTCAACGTAGCTGTGGCATAGGGTGTAGCATTCCGGTGATTGGGTATCCAGTTGAGCCATTGCAAGGCATTCGGAGATCCCGATTGTGTGAGCGCTTCGGCGTAGTTTAATATTACTTCATCGTAACGGATAACTTTAATATTGTCAGTGTAATCGGGAGAAGGATACTTGCCGGTCATTCTTATTTTTGAACCTGTTTTGGTATAAAGATCTTTGCGTACGTCGGTTGCTTCGTATTGATCATACAGATCTTGTGTTACCTGTATATCACCATAAGAAGTTTCCTGGATAATAAAGTATAAACTGTTGAAGCCAAGATTGTCTGTAGCGGTAAATGCCATTTCAAAAATGGAATTTGCATTCGGCCCGCTGCCCCAGGAAGACACATAATTCGCTGCGTCAATGGTAGAAAATTTTCCGGAACTGATAACCTTGTCTGCAGCTGCCGCCGCCTTTGCCCAATCCTTTACATATAAGTAATACCGTGACTGCAAAGCATAAACAGCCCATGTAGTTACCTCGGTAGGAGAGGAAGGATCTAAGGAAGGATCCATCATTTGCGCAGCCATATCAAGGTCTGCCCCTATTTGAGCCCAGGTTTCATCTACAGTTGCACGCGTGGGGAAAAGCTCTTCAGATTTGAATTGAATAACGAGCGGAACGCCGAGATTTCCACCCGCATTTTGTTGTCCATATAAACGTACCAGATCCATGTAACACAATGCCCTGATGAAATATGCCTGGCCCTTCGCGAACTTAACTTCTTTGCTGTCGTCGTTTTCCACAGTAGCATTCACCACAAGATTTGCATTGGCAATAACCGCATATATCTGTTGCCAGGTACCGGTTGCGTTTCCATCTGTGGCAATCTGGTTGAATTCGCTTGTAGAAACGAAGCGGTTTGTATTGCCGGTACTAAACGCATTATCTGATCTTGCTGCGCCAAATATTATAAAGTCTCTTCCATAATAAGATGCCGCATTCATCCTGTCGTAGGCTCCGATGATCAAACCATTCAAATCACTAACGGTAGTAATGCTGGAAGCTGCATCCCTTGCCGTGGTGACTTTTGGATCCAAAAAGCTCTTTTTACAAGATGCCAGTGCAAAAAGACAGCTAATGCAAATGTTTAAAATTATTTTAGATTTCATTTTGAAGTGTTTTGTAGAAAAAAATTAATTTAAAAGCTGAAATTGATGCCGGCGACGTAGGTCTTGATAGGCTGTGCAATTAAAGAGAGCAAGCCACTTGCATCCGTTTCAGGATCAAAAGGAAGCCCTTTTGCAGCCTGTGTCCAGATATTATTTCCTCTGAGATAAATATTAGCAGCAGATACGTGAAGCGTTTTTAAAACTCCCGCTGGTAGCTTGTACCCGATAGTAACATCTCTTAATCTCATAAAGTCTCCCTTGTACAAATTTCTCGTTGAGAATTGGAAGGAGTTGGAGGAATTGAGATAAACATTCTTTGGATTTTCTGCAATATCACCCGGCTTCTGCCAACGGTTCAGGAGGTCCGCATAGCCGTTTGACAATGTATAATTGAACCTTCCATCAGAACGCAAATGATAAGCAAAGCGATCCAAAATATGATTACCGCCGGAATAATATACACTTGCATTCACATAAACTCCTTTAAATTCCAGGTTTGTATTAATGCTGCCGTAATATGTAGGCGAAGGGCTTCCCTGGATAGAGCGTGCTGCCTCATTAAAATTAGATGTGGTTTCGCCGCTCTTTCCTGCTTTATACCAAAGAGGAGCTCCGTTTTCAGGATTAACACCTGCCCATGTAGTAAGATACCATGAATACACAGGTTCTCCTTCTGTAACGGTTTTCCATGTATTGGTTATACCTATCTCATCCCCTTCAGAGTTATGAGGCAGTTCTGTAACTTTATTATGAACGCTGGTAAAGTTGGCCGAAATGTTCCATTTTATTGATTTAGTTTGAATGATATCTACACCAAGGGAAGCCTCAATTCCCTTATTTTCCATTTTTCCAGCATTCTGAGTCTGACTCGAAAACCCTGAAGTAGGAGTAAGGGGCACATCAAGAAGAAGATCATAGGTTTTGCGCTGGAAATAATCAACCGTACCGTTGATCCGGCCCAACAGATTAAAATCCACTCCTATATTATAAGTATTGTTATTTTCCCAGGTTAATGCATTATTGCCGTATTGACTTGGTACAATACCTGCGATAGAGTTATATGAAGCGCTGTAGCCAAGAAAAGCCTGGTAAGCGTTTAGCCCAATATTTGAATTGCCGGTTTTGCCATAAGATGTACGTATTTTCAAACTATTCAGCCATTTTGTATTAGCCATAAAATTCTCCTTCATCAGATCATAGGAAGCGCCAATGGAATAGAATGTCCCCCAGCGGTTTCCGGGAGCAAAGCGTGAGTTACCTTCTCTGCGTATAGTACCATCCAGAAAAAATTTATTTTTAAAAGAATAATTGGCCATACCCACGATTGAGTTGATAGCCCAATCCCCTGTAAAACCTGACCAGTAGGTAATGGTACTTACCGAACTTGGATAAATTAAACCATCAGCCGCTATATCATTTCCACCTGTGGATAAATCTGAGTAATTATCTTTTTGTGCTTCATAGACCAGTTTCAATGCAAGGTTATTGCTTGAATTAATATTCAAGTTATAATCAAGCATATTTTTCCAGTCATAATTAAAATTCTGTGTATTATATTGGAAAGAGTAACCATTTACATACTGGCCATCGCCATAATGGCGGTCGTCATAATTTAATTCATTTGTATTAAGATAATCCAAGCCAATGTTGGAAGTAAATTTTAAATTTTTAATGATTTCATACGCAATGCCCACCGAACCCAACATGCGGGTCTGTTTGCGGCTGTGAACGGTATTGTCTGCCTGGTACAAGGGATGGTAGTAGCTGCTGTGCAACTTTAAATTGTATGAGCCATCATCATTATATACGGGATCAAATGGTTTCAGATATAGCCCTTCTGCATCGGGGCTTCCAAACCATGAAGCGCCTTCATACTGCCCGCTTTGATTTATATATGATCCCAAAATAGAGGACGTTAATTTTAGTTTATCAGTAATTTCAGTTTCATAATTTAATTTCCCGGTTGTTCTCTTAAAATATACGCCGACATTTGCCCCATCCTGATCCATTAATCCAATTGAAGCAAAATATCTCGATTTTTCATTACCTCCTCTTATAGAAAGGTCTGCACTTTGAGTTTTTGCGTCGTGATTGGTAGCTACATCCTGCCAGTCTGTACTGGTAACTCCATCCCAGGCTAAAGGAAATTTTGTTTTGGCTTCGTCTATTGTTGCTGCCTGTCCCGCATTAACTCTTGACTCATAATATAATTCTGCATACTGGGATGCATTTAGCATTTTTGGCCCGGGAGACGCCTTTCTTACTGAACCATAATTTCCGGATAACGATATTACCGGCTTTCCACGTTTACCCTGCTTTGTTGTAACCACTATAACGCCATTTGCCCCCCTGGCGCCATACAATGCAGTAGCTGTTGCATCTTTTAACACACTAATACTCTCAATGTCATCACTATTCAACGAAGAAAGGATTCCTAAATTTCCATAGACAGTTTCCTGCTGGTTTGTACCGTTTACTACGGGAACTCCATCTATCACAAATAATGGTTCATTGCCTGCAGTAATGGAACTTACACCACGAATCCGGATATTTTGAAAGGAGCCGGGAATACCTGACGTGGCTGAGAGTTGCAAACCCGGTACGTTCCCCTGGAGCGCCTGGTCAACCGATGCAAAAGGCTTGTCTTGTAATTTATCGGATCCCACAATTGTGGCAGCCCCGGTGTAAGTACTCTTTTTGCGGATACCATATCCGGTAACAACAACTTCGTTCAGCGCCTGCGATTCACTAAGAAGCTTAATGTCAAAAAAGACATTTTTCCCTACCGGAATCGAAAGGGACTGGTATCCAACGGCGGAGACAACGATCACATCGTTTGTTGAAACGTTGTCCAGGTCAAAATTTCCTTTAGCATCTGTAGTGGTCCCATTGGTTGAGCCTTTTACAAGAACACTGGCATTTGCTACAATTTCATTTGTATTCACCGCCGTAACGTTGCCGGACACCTTCTTTTGGCCGAAAACGTTAACGAACCCTACACACAAAATTAAATAGGTTGCAAGAAAAATTTTCTTCATGATAAACAGTTTTAATTTGGATGTTATAAAAAGCTATATTATAGTAATTATTTCTTAGGTAAAACAAATACAAGATTTATCACCTAAAACATTATTTTCATTAAAGATAGATAAAAAATCAAAATTGACAAAAAAAATACCAAATAACGCAAATTTTATTAAAATTGGATAGTGTTTCTAAAAATGTTGCATCCCGTGAAATTTTTTATCTTATATTTGAACAAATAACCGCAACACCAGAGGTCTTAGAATTCCAATGGCTTAATCAATAAGTAAAATGAAGAAAATTATATTCAATAACGCATCGCTGCTTTTTACAGCATTATTTCTGCTTTCAGGCATAACATCATTTTCGCATCCCAAATCTGATACTACTGACGGCAATAAGGTTCCGGTAATCGAATTAAGCGGAAACGGCTACCAGCGGGGACTGCTACATGGCGAGAAACTCAAAAATAAAATTGTGCAAGTCTATAAAAAATGGAAGGAGAACCTTTATGAAAGTACAAATCAAAATGCTGATACTCTGATAGCCAGGTTTTATGCCTCAACTAACTTTACGCCTGCTATAAAAAAATGGACGCCTGAATTATTTAATGAAATTAAGGGTATTGCTGACGGCTCCGGCCAGGCATACAAGGACGTATTTTGCTTTCAATTATTGGATGAATTGTGGGTTTATATAGATCAAATGAACCACAGCGAAAATGATCATTGCAGCGGAATGGGTATAGCAGCCACTGCATCTCGCCCTGCCTACATCGCTCAAAATATGGACCTTGAAAGTTTTATGAACGGCTACCAGGTGCTTTTTCATATTGCATCTACCAAAAGCGAACCTGAACAATTTATATTAAGTTGCGCCGGTTTGATTGGACTGAACGGCATTAATTCAAAAAGCATTGCTGTGTGTGTAAATACATTGATGCAGCTAAAGGCGTCATCAAACGGATTGCCGGTGGCTTATATGATAAGAGGAATATTGTCTAAGACAGAACGCTCTTCCGCATTAAATTTCGTGAAAAATGTACCTCATGCGTCAGGACAAAATTATATTATTGGAATAAAGGATAGTGTCTATGACTTTGAGGCATCTTCGAACATGGTGGTTCGGTTTTTACCCGAATCCGGAAATACGCGTTTGGTATATCATACCAATCACCCTGTTAGCAACCATGATATTAAACCTTGGTATAAAAATAATGTAGATCAATTACTCGCGGGCAAAATGGCTAACAACAACAGTTATGCGAGGTTTGTAAATTTAAGAAGCAGGCTCGGCATTGTGGGGCAAAGTTTGAATGATACCGATATTAAAAGCACACTGCGCTCCAAAGATGACGTAACTAATCCTATTTGCCGCACCTATAAACAAGGTTCTCCGGTATTCACATTCAGCTCAGTGGTTATGACACTTGGAAAAAATCCTTCAATTCAACTCACGGATGCTTCGCCGGAGCAGGCGCCTTACGTGCTTCATAAATTTTCAGAGAAAAAATAGTTGGGTACAAAAATGTGTTTGGCCTGGAAATGCAATTGCTTGTCATTTTTTGTCTTCATTGGCTTGCATGATGTCCCAACTTGCCGGTCTCCACTCTACAGGATGATATTTTAGCTGTAGTGGCCTGACAATACTTTTAAAGCCTGCATAAGCATTCAACATGTTTTTATAAATTTCGGGAAAACGATTTGACACATCGGTAGTTTCAGAAATATCTTCAGATAAATTAAAAAGCTCATTTTTGTTAAGTTTCCAATTGTTTTTTACAACAGCTTCATGACCTAAAAAAAAGTACCTGTCCGGCAACCGCTTCCCGATAAATGCGTCACCCACATTGATTCCATCCACATCAGTTTTGGGTTTCACGCTAATAATGTTCGCTAATGTAGGCAGCATGTCAATATAACCCATCACCTCGTTGCATTTGCCGCCTCCCTGCCATTTTCCCTTCCAATATACTATAGCCGGCACTCGCACACCGCCTTCCCATTCGGTTTGCTTTTCACCCCGCAGTGGCAAATTACTTGCGCCAAAATCTAAATCGCCACCGTTGTCGCTGACGAACCAAATGATGGTATTTTTTTCAATACCCAGATCGCGAACCGTTTGCAATATTTTACCAACACCGCCATCCAGAGCCGTTACCATGGCACAATAGGTTTGACGGGCGGTATTGCCCCTGCCGGTTTTGCCATATTCAGCCAGGTTAAATTCTGACGCCTGATAACCGCCGCCATCATAGTCTTCCATTTTCTTTGTGGAATCGAAGCCATACAGTTTCAGGTATTCCGGCTTTGCCTGCAAAGGGGTGTGTGGCGCATTGTATGCTACATAAGCAAAAAATGGCTGTCTGGAAGAACTGCGAATAAAGTCCAATGTCTTTTTAGTTATAAGGTCAACGCTATAACCTGAATCAATATTAAGAGCAAAATTTTGCTGCCAATCCATGGTTCCGTCCCGGAAATGCGTATAATAATCAATAGCGCCGTTATAATGTCCATAGTAATAATTGAAGCCACGGTTTAATGGATGATATTTAATATCTGAATGCCCTAAATGCCATTTGCCAAAAGCAGCACGGCTGTTATATCCTGCCCGCTCAAAAATATTTGCAATCGTTTCTTCTTCCAGTGGGAGTCCTCCGATTGCTCTTGGACCTACTACTGTTCTCAGACCAAAGCGGTCAGGATATTTTCCGGTCATGATGCCGGCCCTGGTAGGGCTGCAAAGTGCGCCCACATAGAACCGGTTTAATTCTACCCCTTGCGCTGCTAACGAATTAATGTTGGGTGTTATCATCGCCCCGTTGTGATAGCCAACATCATTCCACCCAAGATCATCAGCCACTATAATAATAACATTGGGTTTTTGCTGCGCATGCATTTTATTACAAACAAAAAATAGAAAGAGAATAAAATATGTTGAAAAGCATTTCATAACAAAGAGAGTTTTTTTATTTATCCTGAGGTTGTGGCTTCCACCATTCCTTGGGAGGATGCAGCCTGTCCCAATAGGTGGAATCAAGAATGCTGGGAGCCTTATTGACCGAAGCCTTTTCTTTTTCGTATTCCTTTCTCAAATCATCAACTATGGCGGGAAATTTTTCACTAACGTCATATTTTTCGGATGGGTCTTCTTCGATGTTGTAGAGTTGTGGAATGTCATGATAAGTAGGTGGCACATCTTTTCGATAGGATGGCTTAGTAATAAAATGTGCTTTCCATTTTCCTTTTCTCACAGCATATAAATTATTCCAGTTATAATAAAAAAACAGATCTCTCACTGCCTTTTCAGTTCCCAATAATAGTGGCGTCATATCTGTACCATCATACGGCTTGTCTTTTGGCATTTCGATACCCGCCAGGTGTAGGAAAGTTGGGAAAAAATCCAGTGTGCTTGCAATAGCTTCATTTACCTGGTTTGGCTGTATCGTACCCGGCCACCAGGCAATGGCGGGTTCACGCATGCCCCCTTCGTATGTGGAGCCTTTCCCTTCAAAAAGCAATCCTGCAGAACCACCATATTTTTTAAGCAGCAGCCAGGGACCGTTGTCACTGGTAAAAATCACTATGGTGTTTTTATCCAGGTTTTCCTGTTTTAATGTATTCAAAACCTGACCTACACTCCAGTCCAACTCTTCAACTACGTCACCGTAAATTCCCCGCCTGCTTTTTCCATTAAAATCCCCGGATGCATATAATGGTTCGTGGGGGGCATTGCTTGCATAATACAGAAAGAAGGGATGATCCTTATTTCTTTTTATAAAATCAACTGCTTCTTTGGTATATTTCTTTTGAAGCTGCGTCTGATCCGGATTTTGCTCTACGACACTGTCATTTCTAAACATGATCAAGGGTTGCCAGCCGCCATCTTCAGGTATCATATCATTGGAAAAGGGCAAGCCATAATAATAATCAAATCCGTGGTGTGTTGGTAAATACTGAGGCAAAATTCCCAAATGCCATTTACCGATAATACCGGTCCGGTAATTTTTTTTCTTTAATTCCTGAGCGATAGTGATCTCACTTGCGGGCAGCCCGTTTGCAGAATTAGGAAAAAATACATCCCTAGCGCCTCCTCCGGCTATTCCGTAACGCACCGGTAACCGTCCGGTGAGCAAGGCTGCCCGGCTGGGTGTACATACGTTCGCTCCTACATAAAACTGGGTAAAGCGCATTCCCTGTGCGGCCATACTGTCAATGTGCGGCGTGCGAATGGTAGGGTGACCATAACAACTCAGATCGCCATAGCCGAGGTCATCAGCAAAGATGACTATGATATTTGGTGGCGCTCCGGTTTTTTTTTGTGCATTTAAAGCCTGGGCACCGGCTAACATCAAAAGCAGGTAAATCGCTACTCTGTATTTAGAAAATATATTCATGGTTTATATCTTTTTATTTTTTATTTCTACGCTTTTCCATTCAATTTTCCGGTTTTTTAATTAGTTCCAGATGATAAGCCTGAATCAATGGCGTCGGTTCCGGTGTTAAAGTAAAACTGATACGGATATTGGCTTTTTCACCTTGTAATATAAAATAACCTCTAAGCTGATTCTCAGCTACCATTTCACTTGCAGATAAAATTTTTCTCGCTTTTTCAAACGCAGTTGCCGATTCATTTTTTAGCTGCACAATTGAATTGTCCAAAAAGAAATTCTCTGCAAATATTCCTGAGACTTGCGCATTGTCCCATGCAGGCAGCACTTTTATCAACTCATCTTTTCGTTGTTGTAAAATTGCTGAAGCTGGCAATTGGCGTGGCTGAATACCTGATAATGCCAGCAAAGTATCCAAGGCCTGTGCATTTATGCGCCCCATACTTGCATAGGTAAGATTGGCAAATGATACAATGCCAATTCCATAATCAGGCAATATGCGCCATTGAGAGCCAAATCCCGGCAAACCGCCACTATGGGCTATAGTCACTATTTGATTACAATCTTTTATCCAGGCTAACCCATATCCATAAGCGCTAACAACAGGGCAAACTTCTCCATTGGATTTTTTTGCGCCCGGATTGAATACTGAAACATTCCAGGGATGTTGCATTTCTCTTACAGAACTTCGTTTTACAGGACCGGTCTCGTCGTCATTCCTTACAGGCCACGCAGATAATTGAAAAGCGATGTACTTACTAAAATCTTCGACTGTGCTGATTAATCCTCCCATTGCTCCATACGAGCCATCATGCAGCAGAGGCTCCGGGATAAATTTGCCATCGTGATAGGAATATCCCTGCACTAATTTTGACACGGGAATATCCTGATACTCCCAATAGGTATCATGCATTCCCAGGGGTTTGAGAATATTTTCAGTGATGTATTGCTCATAGCTTTGCCCGGTAATTTTTTTTATGATAATACCTAATGTGGCAAATCCAAGATTGCTGTATTCATATTTAACTCCCGGCACATTAGAAAATGCTACTCCATTTTCGTAAACGTTTAACAACTCTTCATCTGAATCTGCCAACTGCCTGTCGCCCCAAGGATTGTCTTCCGGAAAACCAGCAGCATGGGTTAATAAATGCCGGATGGTTATGGGCGGTGCATCTTTGGTTAGATAAGTTATGCGCTTCATCTCAGGGACATAAACCTCTGCCTTATCATCAAGCCTTAATTTCCCCTCATCACGTAATTTCAAAATAGCCAGGGCGGTAATGCTTTTGGTCATGGAGGCAATCCGGAAGGCTGATTTTGAATCAGCTTTTATGTTGGCATCAATATTTGACAATCCAGTACTCCAGGTATGAACTAACTCTCCGTCTAAAACAATTCCATATACAAGGGCAGGAAAATTATTGTCTTTGGCATATTTTTCAAAAAGCTGGTCAATAAATGAAAAATGCTGACTGATTTTTTCTTTCCTGTCCTTATTTATAAATGCCGGCGCTTTATAACTTTGGGCTAATGCGGGATTGCAGAGCAACACCCATGTTAGGCTAAATTTTAAAATTCGCAGGATTTTTATCATGATGTAATTAATAATTTGTTGAAGGGCTATGCGTGAAAATTTTACAGGTAAGCCGCCAATATATCTTTAAACACCAGCCCGAAAGTTTTCACCTTATTTATTTCTTATCGCTACTCTCTTCCATTACCACGCTGAGTTGCTCGTTATAATACCATTGTAATTTTCCGGGAGAAATTTCTTTCAGTGTCCATTCGTCCATTACGCCGGATAAAAGATAACTACCATCGCTCAGGGGCAATAGCTCATTCTTGTTTTTTCCGCGTTCGTACATCAAGTGTCCGTTATCCATATACAATTTCCTTACAGAAGCGCCAACGGTGTAAGTACCTGTGAACGTCTTTAATTTTTCAGAATCAGCCTTTACCACATGCGCCCCTGTTGCAGTGGTATGCATTGCTGTCACGTAGGGGCTGTAGCCCATAATATTAAGTACTTCCGGACCAAGGCCCCAGCTTTCCGCGGCCGAGCCGGCGCCCGTTCCGAGATTGGTAAGCACCACTACCGTTATGCTGTCGTCCGGCAGCCGCGTGATTTGCGTGCCGGTTATACCTGTGTGATCAAGAACTCGTCTGCCATTATTTCTCCAGGTATTCCACGCAAAGCCGTAGGGAAACACGTTCCCTGTATTGTGTTTGGTGGGCGCCCACATTTGTTCTTTGCTATTATCAGTAAGAATTTTTTGCGTGTATAAAACCGAATCCCATTTACGGAGGTCTTCAACATTGGAAAAAATTCCGAAATGAGACGGCACTTCAAAGTTCCATATCCGGCGGATATTTACCAGCTTTCCATCCCGCAGGCCGTAACCTCTCGCTTCATCCGGATGAATGGTAACCTGGTCAAGGATGTAGGTGCTGTTCATGCCAACAGGATCAAAAATTCTCTTTTGCATGAATTCACGGTACGGCATGCCGCTGGCATTTTGAATGATGAGGCCCAATAGAAAATAGCCTACATCGCTGTAAGTATATTTTTCATTCGGCATGAAGCTTAATGTATCGGTTTTCGCCATTGCAAAAGCAACAGATGCAGGCATGTTGGCGCCCGTTAGCTTTTTCAATTGTTCTGTATTCAGGGAATCATACCCT
The DNA here is from genome assembly GCA_965217965.1 of Hanamia sp. Classification (GTDB taxonomy): domain Bacteria; phylum Bacteroidota; class Bacteroidia; order Chitinophagales; family Chitinophagaceae; genus Ginsengibacter. The sequence continues at coordinate 67,000 of CBDCJQ010000001.1, forward strand.
GTAAAGCCCCGTCCTATAACGGGAAGCCCGGAAGAATGACTTAGTAAATTTCTTATCCTCACTTCGCTCCAGTTGTCAGGCGCCCCGGGCAGATATTTATTAATCTTATCATCCACGGAAATTTTTCCTTCCTGAGCCAGCAGCATGATCGCGGAGGCCGTGAATTGCTTTGTAATAGAAGCCAGCTCAAATACGGTATTTACTTTTACCGGCGCATCATTCTGCACATCTGCTAATCCATAAGCCGCGGATTTTATCATTTTGCCTTTATAATAAATTCCTAACGCAAGGCCGGGGATCTGTCTTTCCTTCATTTCTTGTTTGATATAACCATCTATCCGGGCATTGACCTGAGAGGAGACAATTTCTTTTTGCGCAAAAAGCGGTGTATTACTATTGAAAAATACAGCGCTTAAAAAGGCAAGGATTGTGATTTTATATCTGGACCCAATTTTCGCCGGCTGGTGAAGATGCCACCTTAGGCGTTCGGGAGAATATCCATTCGTAACGCCGGAGATTAAAACAACCATAAATTTTTTATTCATACCAGATTAATTTTTTCAACAGGAAAACATGTGTTCTTACCTGTTAGAATACGGCATTGTAAATAAAATCTTTCATCAGGGCAACCGAATTTTTTTGGAAATACTGGTTATAGTTGCCTGCAGTCGTAACAACCGTAAGGTGATTTTCGTCATCAAAAAATATCCTTTGGTCACCGTTGCCGACAGCAGAGACAAGATCAACAGTATGTCCATTGCTTACAAAAGAGGGCAATATCCAAAACTGGTACCCGTAACCACCCATATCGCGGCTGATATGACTTTCAAAAGATTCATTCACCCAGGCGGATGAAAGGATTTGATTACCATTATATTTTCCTTTGCTGGCATACAGCAATCCAAACTTTATCATATCTCCGGGAGTGAGGCGAAGCCCCGAAGCCGCTGCCGGTATGCCAGTCACCCCATACTGATGCCATGTAAATGTTGTAATTCCCAAAGCGGAAAATAAATTTTCCGCAGCAAATGCATCCACTTCTTTTCCGCTGACGCTTTTTATTATCCCGGCCAGAAGTTGCGTTGCGCCTCCATTGTAATTCCAAACGGTACCGGGCGTATCCACCATTGGCCTCGACAAAACAAATTCAACAGGATTGGGAGAAAAGGTCATTTGAATTTCGCTGTTGGCAGGATCTGTATAGGATATATTTTCATCCCATTGCATGCCGCCGGCCATTATCAGCAAATCCTTAACGGTGACCTGTGCCCGAAGGCCTGTTTTATAAGAAATGTATTCCGGAAAAAAATCAAAAATATTTTGGTCAACACTTTGGATCAGGCCTTTGTCCATTGCAATTCCTATGCAGGCCGAAACAACGCTTTTGGTAATGCTACGCAAATCATGAAGCGTACCTCTGCTATGATCCACTACGCCAAAGCCCGTTCCCCAATCCTCGTCCTTACCGCTAAAATATCTTTCAAAAACGAGCTGGTTATTTTTAGCAATTAGCACACTGTGAATATTTGGATATTCATTGGCGACGATGGCTTTTACCATCAACTGTATTGGCATGGTATCCATACCCGCAGCGGTTAAAGCCTGCACTTCCGCCGCTGTCAGCACACGTTTGATTCCAGACGCCGGCTGAGTATTACTAATGCTGTGCTTATTACAATTGGAAAATGCAAGCGGCACAAACAAAAAGAACACTGCCCGGAGAACGAAATATTTCATGAAAGAGAGCTTAGAAATTATATCAGCGGCTTTATTATTTACCATTATACCTGTTATATTTTTTGAGGATTTCCACAACTCTTTTTACCGGCAATCCATATACGGTGTGGCCGTTGATGCCGGTCATTGTTTTCCCTGCAAAAAGTGCGTTGATGATGGCCTCTTCTGTGGCTTCGATAGTTGCGGCAAATAATACATTCATGTAATCATTGGGCATAGTAGCTACCTGCTCCGTTTCCGTGTTGCTAAAAGCATTTTTATTAGCCGTAGAAAATGCAAGGAAAATATCTCCCGACCCGTTCCCCCCAATACCACCTGTACGGGTAATGCCCAAGGGAATTCTTTTGGCAAGGCGTTTTAACTGGCCTGGCAATAATGGCGCATCTGTAGCAAGAATAACAATGATAGACCCCGTTTCATTTTCAGCATTTTGTATCTCGAATCCAGTGGCATCATCCAAACGGAATAACAGTGTGTCTGCTAATTCTTTACCTACGGGAACCCCTGCAATTGTAAGCTGGCGGCGGCTTCCATGATTAGCCTGTACTAAAACACCTACTGTATATCCTCCAAATCTTTTATCTACGATTCTTGATGAAGTGCCAATACCTCCTTTAAAATTATGACATATCATGCCGGTGCCGCCGCCAACTCCGCCTTCCTGCACCGGGCCCGAAGTTGCATTGTCAAGCGCATGATACACGTCTTTCTTTTTTACATGCTGGCCATTAATATCGTTAAGGATGCCATCATACGTTTCGGCTACCAACGGGTAGGCATACCAGTAATTTTTATAAAAGGGCGTGAAATAATGGTGTTCATTCATCCATTGCCAGGCAGCGTCCCTTACTGTTCCCACATTGCCCGTATTAGTAATAAGAATAGGGGTTTCAAGAAACCCTGATTCCGTAAGCCAGTGGGTACCCGTCATATCTCCATTGCCGTTAAGGGTGAACCAATTGGCATATACCGGCGCGAATTCTTTGCCCCGCGGCAAAATAGCGGTGACACCTGTGCGGATGGGGCCTGTGCCTTCCACTAATTTTCCGCTTCCTTCTATGATTGTCGTCTGGCCCACCGTAACTCCCGGCACGTCGGTAATCGCATTCAGCTTACCAGGCGTACCGTCAAATGGAACACCCATGTCGCGGGCCCGTGGTGTTGACTGGGCACATAAAGTCGTCACCATTACAACCAGTAAATAAGAAAGCAATAAAATCTTTTTAGGATAAATCATTATTGAATTTTTATTGGCAGTAATTATCTGCGATTGACAATGCATTTGAAATAATTTCCAATCCTTTATCAATTTCATCTTTTGTAATACATAACGGCGGTGCAATAAAAATGTAGCTCCAGCGCACAAAGGTGTACATCCCCTGATTCTTAAGAGAGGCTGCTACCTCGCTCATAATTTTCATTTCGGTGGGAGTGGCATTGAAGGGGGCCATGGGTTCTTTGGTCTCCCTGTTTTTTACCAGTTCCAGGCAACCCAATAAACCGGTATTCCGGAAATCGCCTATGCAAGGATGTTGTTTTTTTAATTTGTCCACACTTTGGTCAATATACTTACCCATCTTTTCTGCATTTTCTATCAGATTGTCGTCTTCATAAATTTTCATTACTTCCATAGCAGCAGCGCAACAGGTGGGATGTGCAGAATAGGTGAGGCCAAGCATCAGCGGCTTATCATCAAAGGCAGCCGCGATCTTATCACTTACCACCAGCGCACCCAATGGAAGGTAGCCTGAAGTGATGCCTTTGGCCATCGCGATCATATCGGGTATTACATCGTAATTGTTGACGCCAAACCATTTGCCCGTTCTTCCAAAACCACTCATTACTTCATCGGCAATCAGCAGTATGCCATATTTATTGCAAATCTCTCTTAGCTTTTTCCAATAACCATTTGGCAGTTTAAGGCAACCGGAGCTTCCCGATTCTCCTTCCAGTAAAATCGCAGCAATATTAGATGCCCCTTCATAAGCGATGGTGCGTTCCAATTGCTCAACAGATTCTTTCAACGTTGTTTCCTCGTCAGCAAATGGAGAACGATATTGATAGGGAATTTCAAAATGAACAAAATTGGGTGACTGCTGTACATCAACGGTAAGCTTTCTTGGATCGCCCCCGGCTGAAAAGGCGCCATAAGTAGCGCCATGAAACGAGCGGTATCTCGTTAATATTTTATGCCTTCCTGTATAAATACGTGCAAGCTTAACCGCATTTTCGATGGAAGATGCTCCGCATACAGTAAAGAAAACCTTATTAAGATCTCCGGGACAGATGACTGCGAGGTATTCTCCTAACTCCCCGCGAACAGCCGTAACACACGATGGTGTAACATAGCTCACCTGCTGCATTTGCTTCATAACTGCCTGGGTTACCCGCTGGTTGCCGTGGCCGATATTTACATTCATAAGACCTGAAGAAAAATCAATGTATTTTTTTCCACTATAATCATACAGGTATATTCCTTCAGCCTTTTCTACGGCTACCGGGTCTATGCCTTTTTGCTTAGACCATGAGAAAAGCGTGTAATCCATGTTTTGCTGAATTACTTTTTCTCTTTCAGTTATATCAGTTACACCTTGCTGTGTTGAATTCATAAAAAAAATTTAGAAATTAATAAACTTGTGAGGTATCAGGTATCAAATACCGGATATCGGTTCCAGCATCCAGCAACTTATCAACTCATCCAGTTTACTCCAGCCTCGGCATTCCATTTAGTGGTTATTTTTTTCAATTTAGTCCAAAACTCAATCGAACTTTTTCCGGTGATATCCAGCGCTCCAAATTTCGATTCATTCCATCCTCCAAACGAAAAGGGTTCCCGTGGCACAGGAACACCGATATTGATTCCTACCATTCCACAGCTTACTCTTTCAGCTATGAATTTTGCCAGTCCTCCATTTTGAGTAAAGATGCCTGCAGCGTTGCCATAAGGATTAGCATTTTCAATGGCGATAGCTTCCCTTGCATCAGCCACACGGACAATTGACAATACGGGCCCAAAAATTTCCTCCTTAGCCACTGCCATGTCTGGTTTTACATGATCAAGTATAGTAGGTCCTACGTAAAATCCTTCTTCCCTACCTTCAACAATAGTGTTTCTTCCATCAACCAATATTTTTGCTCCGGCTCTCTCTGCATCGGTAATATATTTTTCAATTCTTTCCTTCGAATTTTTATTAATGATTGCGCCAAGGTTGCTTCCACAAACTCCTTTCTTTGCTTCCTCAACCATTTTTGTAATGATATGATCTACTTCTCCAACAGCCAGCAATGTAGATGCCGCCATGCATCGTTGCCCCGCACATCCTATAGCAGATGCCACAATGTTGGATGCGGCCATATCCGGCTGCGCATCCGGTAATAAAAATAAATGATTTTTAGCGCCTCCAAGTGCAAGGCATCTTTTCAAATTATTGGTCGCACGTTTATATACCAGTTTCGCCACTTTGGTAGATCCCACAAACGTAACGGCTTCAATATCAGGGTGGTCACAAATCGCTTCCACAATTTCACTATCACCGTTTATTACATTAAAAACCCCGTCAGGCAGCCCCGCTTCTTTTAATAACTCTGCTACCCTGGCAAGACTCATTGGCACCTGCTCTGAAGGTTTAAGTATCATGGTATTGCCGAGAACGATAGCATTTGGTATTGTCCAGTGGGGAACCATGCTGGGGAAATTAAAAGGAACTATCGAGGCCACCACTCCTAATGGCACATAAGTATTTTTACACTCAACCCCTTTGCTTACTTCAAGCACTTCTCCGGCGATAATCTGTGGAAGTGAACATGCAAATTCAGTAAGCTCCACAGCTTTTTCAATTTCCGCTTTTGCCTCCCCGTAAGTTTTGCCATTTTCCTTAGAAATTAGTTGAGACAATTCGTGCATATTCTGCAGTAACAATTGCCTGTAGGCGAAGAAAATTTGAACCCGTTCTTTAATCGGGGTGGCCGACCATGAAGCAAAAGCATTTTGAGCTGCTTTCACAGATGCATCCAAATCTTCTTTAACACTTAATGACAGTTCTCCTATTACACTTCCATCAATAGGAGAGATTACGTTTAAACTGTTGCCCACAGAATCTAAAAAATTTCCGTTTATGAAATTTTTTAGACGGGGATTAGCTGAAAGTATTTTTTCCATCTTTATTTTTTGTAAAAAATGATAATATTAACGAAAATAATACAATAATTGCAGTAATAGATACAATATATGCAAAATTTATTTTTTCATTGCGAAACAGAAAATAAATATTATTCTTGTTTAACTATTGCGGGCATTTTGTAGATTAATATTTTATCGAAAACATTTTGTTATGGAAATTGCAGGACCATCAATACCTTGTGGCCCCCCTCCTGATGAACTTGACTTTTCAGTACTTAAACTATTGCAGGTGGATGGTAGGATGTCCTTCACTGAAATGGCGGAAAAACTGAATGTTTCAATCAGTACGGTTCGTACGCGGGTCACAAAACTTATAGAAGATAAGACCATTCAAATCATTGGCAGAATAAATACGGAAAGTGTGGGATTTCATGTGTATTCACAAATAAAAATTTCTATACGACCTGCTAATATGATACAGCAGGTGGCAGAAAAATTGATGGATGTTAGAGAGGTAAGCTTTTTAGCCATAACTTCAGGTGATTATGACCTGGAAATGGATGTAATGTGTCGTGATAACAATCATTTATTACAGTTGGTAAATGAACAGATTTCAAAAATAGATGGCATAGATCATACTAAGACAAATATGTATCTTAAAGTATTAAAATACGCCCAGCCTGATCTCAATTTGGTACATAATTTCGAGTAGTAAATCCTTAAAGGCTCAATAATTGTCCAAACTCAGCTACGTGGTATCCACTGCTTATTACCCATTGATATTCTTTACTTTTTTGGTTTAGCAATGGATTGGTGTGGTTCAGGTGAATAAAGTAAATCTTGTTTTTTTCTTTTGTGGATAAATCTTTAAAGAAATTCATGCTCTCGGTTATAAGAGGATGGGGGACTTCAGCCATGTTACGATTACTTAATTCATTTTCCCCGAAGAAAGTTCCATCTATCAAGGCGTAATCTACTTCACTTATTTTTTTTACAATATTTTGATCCCAATGGGTCCATTTATCAATATCCGGAATGTACAATACTTTTCTATTTGGGCCTACAATAGTATATCCTACAGTTTCCGAATACTCATCTCTATGGGGTACTAAAAAAGGGGTGATAGTAATATATGATGACGCATGAACTGACTTATTGCCCTGCATAACACGTAACAGTATGTTTTGCCGTTTTATTAACTGATCCCACGGCCCGTTATTCTCCAAAAAATTTTTCATACGAGGCATTGCATATACAGGAATTTCTTTTGAATCCATAGCTTCTTTGCCAAAATAAATAAGACCGATATAATGCCCGATATGAGCATGAGTTAAGAAAATGGCATTTGGTGCTGACAATGCATTTTCTAAACAGGATTGTAGCAAATAAAGTTGAGCAGTTATATCAGGAGTAGCGTCAATAAGGAAAGATTTTTTATTTAGCGGATCAACAATTCCAAGTGATGCCACTTTTCTTTTGTTGTCAGGATGTATAAAAAGATTTTTGCAACAATTTTTAGTACAACCAAGTTGCGGTGAACCAGCATCCTGAACGTTTCCCAAAATAATTAAATAGGGATTGCTGAATTTTTTCATTGTATCCTGAGCCAAAGCCGGATGAATGAGTGTAAATAAAAAAAGAAATTTAAACACGCAGTTAAGGTATGTATTTAATTTCGATAACTTCATCTGAATTAGAAACCTTAATACTTGGTTTTAGATGTCTGAAAGATATAAAGTAATTTTTGAGGATCAATTAAAAAAAAATTTAACACTTTAATAATCAACTTTGAAAGTTTTATTATAAAATCACTTAATTAAGTTCTACTAATAATCCGGCAAGTCATTTAGCACATTAATTTCATAAACTTGCCTCAAACAAACTTCAGCACCAATTATTGCTTCCAAACACATTCTTTCACAATTTCTTGCCTTCTTCTTTTCTCAACTCCACGAATTTTGAAGGTGGAATATCCTAAAGACCCTGCATGCCCTCTGCAAAAACAAGATTGTTAAAACTGTGAAAGGTCTTGCAGCCGTTATGCCGGAAAGATCGCGCACCGTCAAATTTCTTCATGTCATTCCATGCTTCTACTCCATTTATCAACCTGACCCGACTTATTGTGAAGAATGATTTTAATGCCCTTTTGTCTTTTCAATTTGCCAAGTACCATCATGAATCGACAGATATGCTTTATGGTTTTTAGTGGCTGTAAAATCCTTGTTAACCAATGCTGCAAAAGGAGTAATGCTTTTATTACCTGTTGTATATTCAACCAGCTTAGTGTTGCTGCTTTTATCATCACCTATGGAAATGATTTCAACTATATCTTCATCAGCGAGTTTCACCTTTTGTATGCCAAGTGCTTTGTCTTTTTCAGGAGTAGGTAATAAATAGGTTTGCGCTTTCGGCGAGAACTGGATTAATGGCTTACCCACCTCACTTAGTTTTTGGGTTTGCGAAATAGTAACCAAACCTCCTTTGTCCAATCCGGTCTGCTGGATTTTGCGGGCATATTCTGGATCACTGCAATAAATATCGTAATCCAAAACCCTGGGATAACCCACTTCTTTTTTAATAACATCGAAAGCTATTTGTTTATCTAATTGTTTAGAACCACAACCTGTAATAATACATGTTGCAAATAAAATTATTAACGGCTTTTTCATAATAATTAATTTAAATGAATAATATACGTTTCAGCAATTAACTCTTTTACACCAAACGATTTTAATATTCGCGTATTTTTTTAACCATGCGTTCAAGCGTTTGTATAACAATTTCTTTATCCCTGGTTTCAATCGCGTAAGATTTACTCCGCATACTATCATAAGAAATATCTTTCTTAGAAGACGTCGATAAATACGGTACTATAGTTTTAAAAACAGCATTTAAAGAACGGGCCACGATGATTTGCAAATCGTCAACTGAGCGTAAGACTATGGCCATTTGATCTACCGATAGAATGCATAATATTTTTTGGACATTGTTGCTCTTATCTTTTGAGCTTTCTGAGTACGCATTCAAAGCCACGTTCGGACACTGTAACTTTTTTTCCAGGTATAATATTTCCTGCGAAAACCAGTTACTAATTTCTGCATACAGATCATTATATGTCGAATCGAAAATAAAGTTCGGTTTGCGGTGGAGTTGTTTAAATTTCTTAAGATGAAAAAGTAATGTTTCCATTTGGTCCGACATATTTTCTATTCGATTTAATTTATCTGTAACCCTTCGGGTAAAATTGTCAATATAAAGTCTACTATTAAAATTCATGTATGTCAGTAACTGATCCAAGGCAGAGTAAGTATCAACTTCGCTTTTCGTAATATTTAAATTTTCAAGCTCTTTGCATAATTCTTTTATATAAAATATTTGCCTGAAAGTAAATGCATGTTGATGCTTTGAACATGCGATAGAAGCATTCAATTCCTGAAATATTATATCAATAGTTCCACCATCAGATAAGTTAGCATTCAATCGCTTCTTTAACCTTTCAAATTTTTGCCTTAGATCTTTCTTGGTATTCAAAAGGCAGGTGGCGGGTACTCTTTCATTCGAGTCTAAATAATCTGGAAAACGAAATTTTATGAAAGTCAACAATTCATCAACACAAAAAATTACTTTGTTGGTGAGCTCTTTTAGCTCTAAGAGATCAACTGGACAATTCGCGTGATTTTCAAGCGCCTTGTCAAGTAGGATTGTTAAACTCGAATGATGTTTTTTAATAAATAACTCAATTCTTTTTTTCTCCTCCAAACTAAAAACCATGGTTAGAAGAAACGTTTGGATTTTATTTTTTTCATCACTAATCCTCGATTCTATTTGCATTGAATGCACACTTTGAATTTTATTGAAATCAGTTTTCACCGGATTAAGTGAGATGCTAATTAAGGCATCCAGCCACTCCAAAATATATCCTTCGCACATAACCTGTAATTTGATTTTTATTGGATTTTTCCTTTACAAATTTCAGGTCAAAAACACTTAAAAAGAATACGTAATTACTACTATTTATCTACGCAAATAAAAGTATATAAGTAATGCTTATACTGCATTCCCGGTTGGTTGCGAAAGATGATTGATCAACTCCACCTTATTAGATACGCCGACTTTTTCAAAAATGTTTTGCGTATGCTTTGTAACTGTTTTATCGGAAATAAATAGATTTTTTGCTATGTTCTTGTACACGACACCTTTGGCAATCTGTTTTGCAATTTCAATTTCCCGATTCGTAAGATTAAATAGTTTACAATTTTCTTGAAAGTTGGAAGAATCGATAGGTAAGCCATTCGCTTCGAAATTTTTAAAGGTTTTGAGGTTCGAAATAGCGGAGTTTAAAATGGCCTCTTTTTGCCTATTAATATTGGCAAGCACAGTCTCTATTTTCTGGTTTAACTCATCAAAAGAAAATGGCTTTGAAATAAAGTCTATCGCGCCAAGTCTAAGACCTTTGAGTCTTTCAGTCGGGGTGGATTTGGCCGTTAAAAAAATTATAGGGATATGATTATACATTTTTTGCTCCGATATAATTTTTGCAAAAGCAAAACCATCCATTTTGTCCATCATAATATCAGAAAGGATTAAGTCTGGTATCACGGGCAGATCATAAAGTTTTTTTAATGCTTCTGCCCCATTTAATGCACAAAAAACATTGTATTTAATATTTAATTTATTAAAAAGAAACAGGATCATCGCCTTGTTGTCTTCTACAAGTAAAATAGATCGCTTCCCGGGCAGATAAGAGCTATCGTGAACGTCGTAGTCTTCCAGCACATGCATAGATAGTTTAGATCCTGTTGAGGTTTCCAGTAGCGTATCGGTCTTTTTTAAAATATACCGGTCAAGAGTTACAGTAACTTTCGTGCCCTGAGTTTTTGCAGGGTTACTTTCTACATGGATTTCACCACCCAGATTATCTATTACTTTCTTCACGATTGGAAGCCCAAGTCCCATGCCTTGAAGGCTGGGTTTTTTGTTGCTGACCTGGTAATAAGGTTCGAATATTTTATTTTGTTGCTCAGGGAATATTCCAATTCCCGTGTCCGACACCTTGAAAATAATTTTGTCCTTTATTGCTGTTAAAGAGATTTCTATTAACTCTCCTGTGTTAGAAAACTTAATAGCATTTTCTATTAAATTATTTACTATCCTGTTAATAGCATTAGGATCTGCTTTTATGAAAATATTGTCTGTAATGGATTTATCGCATTTTATCTTTTGTCTTTTACAATAGTATTCAAATAGTGATAAACTATTTTTTAGAATGTTGCTAAAATTTGAAACCTGATCATGGCGATAAACATTCATTCCTTTGGTAAATCTTTCAATGTCAAATAAATTAATGACATCGGTGGTCAGCTTATCAACACCGCCTTTTATTATATCAAGCTCTTCAGCCGAACCGTATTTATCGATATATTCTTCCAGGTAATTTTTAACCAGTGTAAGGGGTGTTTTTGTTTCATGCACGAGGTTAATAAAATTGTTGGTCTTTTGTTCATTCAATTTTTCTAATTCCTTTGTACGCTTGTTTACTTCTTCCTGCAAATTTGTGTTCCAATTCAAAAGCTTACTTTCTGAATCAATAAGTTTTTGATGCTCGATTCTCATATCTTTTATGTGTCTTTTAACCTCCAATCCCAGCAATAAAAGAAAACCCATATTTGTTATCGAGGCTTCTATTACCTGGCCAAGATTGAAATAATCTATCAGCGGTAAACCTATCCATGATGTAATACTTAAAAAAAGTACAGCAACCTCTTCTTTGGACTCATGACTTCTAAACTCGTCACCATACTTATATTTTATCGCTCTTACTAAAGTATAAATGACCCATAAAGCATATAAAACGGGAAGCACAAGAAATTTTTTGGCTGCCTCCAGATCATTAGACAAAGCAAGAGCAATAATGAAAATAAAGTAAGGAAGAACAAGAAATAAATAGACACCTTTGAAGGCATGAAATTTCATTTTTTTCAGGCCAAACGCTTTATATACATAATAGGGGAAATAGCATGGTGTAATAAAGCCTGTGGCATAAGCAATTGCCTCCTGGACAAAAAAAGAACCGGGTAAATTTGGATCCGGTAATAATCCTCCCGTTACATTGTAAACGATTAGTAACAGGATTAAATAAATATTTAAGGAAGTGGTTTTATTATCTGGTCTTGCGAGCCTGTAAATAGACAGGTAGAAAAAAATTACTATTTCTATACTCACAAAAATAAATGTGACAATATGCATCTGTGTTCCAGGGATAAGCATAGTCGTAGCTTTTACCTATTCTCTCTTCATAAAATATAATCGGTAGCCCAAATCCATTTCGTGATATATTTTAAATCCAAATTTTTTGTACCAGGGAATGTTTTGCAATGTTGAAGTTTCTAAAAAAAATTTCCTGTCCATGGAAGTTGCGTTTTCAATCACTTCGCTTAATAAATTACCACCAATACCTTTATTCTGTTCCGTAGGTTCCACTCCTATATACCAGAGATAATACATCAATTCTTTTGGATGAAATCTGTTGATTTTTGATTCCCTTGCTATCGCTTTTTTGATATTGAATAAACCTATACTTGAAATTATTAATCGGGCATCTAGTGTGGTGACAATTTAATTATGAAACATAGTGTTTTGATAATTTCTTATCCGCATGTTGGCGGGTGAATTTCCATTCTATCGTGCATTTGTCTTCATTTCTATCTTGAGTCCATTTTTCTAAAGTTGCAGAGAGCTTTTCCTTGCTTTCAATCCTTGTACCTGTACATTGCCTGTCCATTATATTAATTTCTATTTCTGCCATATTAAGCCAACTCGCATGTTTGGGTGTATAGATAAATCTTAGTTTTTTCATTAGTTTCCTGGTTTTCTTTTCACCAAAAGTTTCAAACAACGACCCTTCAAAATGGGTGTTTAGGTTATCCATCACCAGTTGGATGTACTCCGCTTTGGAAAAATGATTTTCCACTAAATCCAAAACAAAGTATGCAAAGTCGGCCTTCTTTCTTGTGTCGGTTACTTTTGTATAACGCATACCCGCTTTTGGCGCTACGGCTACAAAAATATTGCACGTACCCTTTCTTTTGTATTCATAATCGTATTTCTCCAGGCTTCCCGGGCGGGCTGCTATGGAATGACGGTTGTCTTCCAAAAGTTGCTTACTCTTCTCATCCATACATACCAAAGGATGTGCAGGGTCATAATCCTTTTTATACAAATCTAACAGGCGGTACATGCGCTTCCTATACTCTGGTGTTATCTTCTGTATACACCACATTTTCTTTAACCAAGGCTTACATTCGTTTTTTTTAAAGCCAATCTTACCGATTCCCGGTTTACTGTTTCAAATCCCGGTTTCGATTTTATTTCCTTAGTTAGTAACCGTATTGTCCAACGCCTTCTTCCATCGGGGCTGGGACTGCAGGCTAAAGCGGCTAATTCTGCTTCGTGGTCTGTCGTGTATTTAACCGGTTGGCCTGAACGTTCCTGTTCTTCTAACGCCATTTCTATACCTGATTCCAAATACCGTTTTTTAGTTCGCCATATAGTTATTCGATCCACATCCAAAAAATCTTCTATATCGCCATTCTTCTTACCTTTATTTAGCAAAAGCAATATATTTATCCGGTTATACTTGCGTAAACTCACATTCCCAGACCGTTTTTGATCTTCCAAATACAAAAGTTCTTTTTTACTTAGCTTTATTTGTGTTGACATGTTAGATTTGTTTTAGGAACACAAATATAAATAATGTTTCTAAACTAAATTGTCAACACACTAGGAGAATTGATTTGAACGTCGTTTTTTTCTTGTCAGGAAATACGATAAGTGCACATCCTTTTCCATCATCTGATAAGAAAATCTTTCCGAATTGAAAACATACCTCAAAGGAATATTCCATTAGTTTCCTTATCCTCTTATTTCTTTTGCCGTCTTGCATAATAATGTAATTAACACTCTTATTATACTCAAACGATTTAGTTAGAATATCAACGACAAGATTTTTGTCTTTATAGGCCGCTGTAATCATAATAGTAAATTAGTTGTTTCAGCATTGCAAAATATTATATCCCAAAAACATACCTGTACCATTTTATTTTTAGAATTTTTTAAAATCTATACCAATTGAACAATTAATTATCCCTGTTGCGATACTTACAGATCAATTAAATTTTAAACTTTACACTCTCTTTAAAATAAGCCTTTAAACCAAATGAAAAGATCCGGTTCCATACAAAATAAGTTTTCAGTTCTAGTACCTGAATGTATATCGGCAATGCTTATTCTTCTTTTTATTTACACGGCCACTTCTAAATTACTTTCTCACAATTCTTTTGTTTTTACCTTAAGTCAATCACCATTGCTCCAACAATATAGTATTCCCCTTTCATGGATAATTCCCTTTGTTGAAATACTTATTTCATTTTTTCTTTTTGTTCCACGCTTACGCAAGAATGGATTATTATTTTCAGTGCTATTGATGACGGCATTTACAGTGTATATCGGTTATATGATTGCATTTACACCCATATTGCCTTGTTCGTGTGGAGGGATAATTCAATCGTTGACATGGAAGGAACATTTACTGCTAAATATTTCTTTTATAATTGCCGCAGTTTTTGGTTGGTTAATGATAACAAAGAATAAATTCTATTGCAATAACAGGAGTAGCCGAACACCTGCATAATATAGTAGGCAAATTTTCAACTTCTTAAATTTTAATTTTATGAAAAAGTATTTTTTAAGTATTGCGTCCGTGTTAATCGCTGTAATACTTAGTGCATTCACATTGGGCTCGGGAGATCACATTAAAAGTGAAAAACCCTTAACAAATTTATATTGGTATCTTTTTGATGGGACGAGAATAACATCGCAAGTTGGTTCTTCTCCAATGAGTAAACCTTCTGCAGAAAGTGCTACTTCATGTTCCGATAATGCTTCCGCGGAAGTTTGTTCTTTTGGATATTCGAGCCAACAAACCGGCTTACCAAAAGCGCCCGGTTCTTTTAATGATAAGTTTAACAAAAGCAACTAAAAACTAACAAATGCTTGAAAGGCTGTCCACACGTATGTGGATAGCCTTTATATTAAACAAAAATTAGTCGTCCTCCTTTATAACTAATACATCTTGCACTGAGTATTTTTCGATTAAATCCAAATCATATTTCTTTAACTCACTTCTAATTAAATCTATGTTTTCAGAATATGCTTTCTCTTTATTAAGCGCTATGCTTATTTGTTTCGAATAACCTGTTTCGTTAACTACTGATAAATTATTCTTCTTTGATAATAGCATATTGAGAGAAATTATAAAATCATTCATCTTTCCATTCCATTCACCCCACAGCGAATCTGCGATAATTCCTTTACGAAGTATTTCAGATTTTTTACTAATAAAAACCAATTTGTCTTTTTTGCTGGTTCTTATCAGAGCCAGACATTTGATTTTGCGTCTTTGAATTGCTGCTTTCACCTCGAAAAATCTTTCTAAATCTTGTTGCATGATTGAATATAATTTATTTGCCCTTGACCCTGGTAGTAAAAGATCATATATAAAATAATATTTTGCTATCCAATCATCAATATCAGCATTGCCAGATATATCAAATGTGTTCGGAGCTTTGATGTTAAGAACAACTTCATTTTTTGACCTAAATTTCCAATAGTCCCCCTTACTTAATGCAAACTTGAAAAGATCAAGAATAGAAGATGTACTGTAAAGATGTATATTCCCGTTATTCTCTTTTTCGTAATGAAATCCAGTGTTTACGCCAGGTATACTGTGCATAATGTACGAATAATAAACTACCTTATCAAGCCATCTTCCATTGCCTTCAAGAATAAATGGTTTATCGAAATCAAAGTTGAACACATCCTTTTTTTCTGCTAGCTTAATATCGTTATTATTTAAAAACTGCGAAATATTACGGGAAGTAGTGTTGTACCCATTAGTTATGAATTGAACAACTTTATTACTGTCAATCCAAACATGGTGAGGAACATAGATGTGAGGAAAGAATGATTCAAGAATACTATCCCCGGTCACGAATGGTATCTGTGGCAACCTTATATTTTTATGCTTAGCGAAAAAATTTAGTGTTATTTCTTTACTTTCCCTGTTAACAGCTATTATTTGAATTTTATCATTATACTTTTTTTGAAGAGAATCAAGTTTCGGAAATGCAGCTATACACGACGAACAATAAATACCCCAAAAATCGAGGATTATTAATTTACCTTTAAAATCCGATAATCGTAAGTTTTGTTGTTCCGTGTTGATTACGTGCTGCACAGTCATGTCTGGAGCATGGTCCCCAATCTTAAGTTCTTGCGAATATAAATTGGAAGATAATTCTACTTGACAAAAAAAATATAGGAGGACACTTATAAGTCTCATTTTTAAAATTAAAAGTTTTTAAAAAGTTCAATAACCTTGATTCTGTATTAAGTTTGGATTTGATTGTATTTCGAATGATGGAACGGGATATAAAACATCCGTTGATTGCCAGTCAGAACCTTTAATTGGAGCAAGTATATCATCGGCTTGTTGAGTACGTTTTAAATCCAACCATCGATGCCCCCATTCTGTAAATAGTTCCACTTGCCTCTCATGTTGAATGGCACTCAATAGCGTCAATTGTGAACTGTAAATGATATTCGGCAGTCCAGCCCGATTTCTTATAACATTCAAATCAGATTCAGCATCGACAAGTTCACTCTGTTGAGCTCTTGCTTCCGCTCGAATGAGGTATTGTTCTGCTAAACGAAATACAATATTATTTTCTAAACCTAAAGGTTCAGTTCTCACTTTGTATTTATAAGGGTAACAATAATCTGTTCCGTTCACCGAATCACATTCTACCCAAATGCCAGGAATACCGCGTTGGTCTCCGGATTCAAAACTATTTATTAAAGTGCTTGTCAATGCAAGTGATGGCTTTGTCGTAGAAGAGAAAGGTATAAACGTGTTTCCTTCAGCAGTATTAAAAAAAATGCTAACGGACATCAATTCCCAAATCGTTTCGTTGCTTCCTATCTTAAAAACATCCCCTAACTCACTTGTATTTAATAAGCTATAAATTCCACAATTAATTACAGAGCTTGATTGCAGCTCTGCATTTATCCAATCATGCTGATATAAGTAAACCCTTGCCAATAAAGCGGAAGCTGTAAATTTATTGGGACGCACACGTCCAGGCGTTGGATATGAATCTTTTAATAAGCTTTCGGCGTCAATTAAATCTAATTTTATCTGATTATAAATTAAGTCGGATGAAGCTCTAGCCATCTTTGCATTGATTATATAATTAGTGGTTATTTCCAAAGGAACATCACCATATATATTTGTCAAATAAAAATAACAGAGTGCCCTGGTTAATTTCATTTCGCCGGTTAATTGTTGCTTAGTGGAACCGCTAATTCCAATCGCTTTTTGAAGGCCTTCCAATATTGAATTTGCCTGATAAATAAACGAGTATCCTTTGGCCCAAAATCTATTGAAGTTTGTAGTCGATTCATTAGCCGGAATAGCGTTTTTGACGAATGGATCATAGGTAACAGATGCAGAAGTATTATAAATCTCGTCTGCAGAAAGTCCAGCAAATACACTTAACCCGCCATTCGTAAAATATAAAGGTGAGGACATCATTTGACTGTATAACCCCGCTACTGCTGAAACTGCTGATTTATCATCTGAAAAAATAGATTCGGAGACCACTTGATCTACTGGTGGATCAACCAGAATAAACTTCTTGCAAGAAAAGTTTAATAGCAAAATAGCAATAGTAATTATATAAATTTTAGATGGGTTATTAATGTTTTTCATACGATATTTTTTAGAGAGTAATTTGAATGCCGGCGATAATTGTTTTTAGGGGAGGTAAAACGTAAAAATTATTGTTTTCAGGGTCCGAACCAATGTAATTAGTTATGATAAAAAGGTTTTGAGCTCGTATATAAACCTTGGCACTTTCTACGCGGATTTTTCCGGCAAATAATGGCGACAAACTATATGATAAAGAAATATTTTTACATCGTATGAATGATGCGTCACTGTAAATACCATTGGACAAAGAAAGGTTTCTTGCAAAAGCAGTATATACGTTCCCGTAATTCTGGGTGAACCGTTGAATGGATGCTTTATCTCCCGAATTTTGCCATCTATTCAAAACAATGGCCGGTTGATTAAAATAGAAGCCGGGGACATTGTACAGTTGAGAATAAAGATAATTGCCAGCGACTTGCTTCTTAAACTCAAAGAATATATCTAATTGCCACCCATGGGAAGAAAAACTATTTTCAATCCCACCATAAAATTTAGGATCTCTGTTACCTGAGCCTACGTAATCTTTTCTATCAAGTTTCCCGTCGCTGTTTACATCTTCGAACTGATATACACCTGATGATGGATCTACACCTAAAAATTTAAGACGATTTATTACACTTAACGATTGGCCGACGATGAAAATATTCGCGTAACTTGAAGTTGCCAAACCTGGAAATGACACTAACTTATTTTTCGGGACAGAGACGTTAAAAGACGTATTCCATACAAAATTTTTTCTCACAATATTTTTTGAAGAAGCTTGAATTTCTAAACCACTATTTTGCACAATCGCATCAAAATTTTTATTAATGCCGTTAAAACCGGTTTGTGCTGGTAAAATATAATTTATCAATTGATTACCCGACTTATTCCTAAAATAGCTGACAGAAAATAGAATGTGATCTTTAAAAAATCCCAAATCTATTGCTGCCTCAAATTTTCTATTAATCTCCCAGTGATAATCGGGATTAAATAGTCTGCTGGGCGTTAGCCCAGGAATTTCCTGATAAGGTGTCGCTGTTGATCTCCAAAGATCAAAAAAAGAATAATCGCCAATTTGGTCATTGCCTGAAGTTCCATAACTTGCTCGCAGTTTACCAAAACTTAGAAATGATAATTCTTTATGAATCTTGGGCTCATTTGAAAATATCCATGCCATGCCAACGGCTCCAAAATTTGCGAATTGTCGGCCAGGCCCGAAGCGACTTGAGCCGTCTCTCCGTGCTGTAATATTTGCTAAGTATTTGTTATTCCAGTTATAATTTGCCCTGCCAAAAATAGCTTCATAGCGATAAAGCGAATTACTATTTTCAGATGTAATGCTACCGGCAGCTTGTAGGGACTGTAGTAAGAGATCACTCGTATATCCTGAAGCAGAGATACTGTTGTTGTTGTTGAGTAATTCTTGCCAGGTGCTCCCAACAAGGATATTGAGACTGCCTTTCCACAATTTCGTTGCATATTCTACCTGAGGTTCTGCGTTCCATATCCGAGCAGAGCTATATCCGAAAAGTAATGAACCCAAAGAACCAAACTGAGGATCTAAGGAAGCTTGAGGAGTTATCTGATTTTCAGTAACATTTGATATATTATAACCTAAATCAGCTTTTAGCGATAAACCGGGAATAATTTGATAGGTCAGGTTTATATTACTCAATAAATTATCACTAATCGCGGAATATTTTTGCAAAATAGACGAAAACGGATTAATAAACCCCAGATCGGAAATGGAAGCCCCATTTTCCTGCCAGTTTAATTTTCCGATTGAATCATGCAGAGGAGGTGCGTTGGGAGGCAAATTGATGTATGCTGTTAAATCCCGCCCGGCTAAGTTATTTTTATCTGAAATATAATTTGCGCTAAAAGAAGTATGAAACTTTTTATTAGTAGAACTATGATTTAAATTTATATGAAACGAGACCTTATTGTCTCCGAAATCGCCTGGGAACACCGTTGTTTCTCTATGATAACCTCCGCTAAGCAAAAATTGCGTGTTGGCATTTCCTCCTGATAAAGATAACTGCGCATCAGTTGTGTGCGCCGTTTCTCCAATTAAGATTTTTTTGAAATCAGTAAATCTTGTTGTATCCCATGTCAATAGATCGGGTGCGTCACCGGGTGTTGGAGTGAGGCTATCATTGCGGTAAGCTTCATTCCTCATTTCTAAGTATTGTTGAGTATTGAGCATATTCATTGTTTTGGAAACAACACTTGCACCTGAATAGATATTTGCAGAGAATTTTGTTTTTCCTTCCCTGCCCTTTTTTGTTGTGATTAGTATAACTCCATTCGCGCCGCGACTTCCGTAAATTGACGTAGCATCTGCATCTTTCAAGATTTCTATACTCTCGATTTCCGATGGGTCAAAAAGATTAAATGGGCTCAAGCCGCCTTGTGACGATTGATAGGGATTATTTGCTGCAGATGATAATTGACTTAGGACAGTATTTCCTCTTGCATAGGGAACTCCATCAATTATGAATAATGGATCATCAGGAGGCAAGTTTCCAAGTGCAGTTCCAATAGAGCTTTGTCCGCGAATTTGAACTTTAAAAGCCGAACCTGGTACACCGCTACTTTGAGTCACTATTAATCCTGCAATCCTCCCTTCCATCGCTGCAAGGGGATTTGAGACAGGTTGGTTTTTTATATCATTGGATGATACTTTTGAAATGTTTCCCGTATTTAACCTGCGACTGGTTTTGCCGTAAGCCATAATTATCGTTTCATCAAGACTTCCAACCGCCATCTTTAATTGAATCGCAAAATAACTTTGCCCATTGACCGGAATTTTTTGTTCATGATATCCTACACTTGTCACTACTAAAACATCATTTTCATCTACATCTCTTAAATCAAATTCGCCCCTGTCGTTTGTTGAAGTTGCCTTGTTAGACTTGCTAGCAGTAACGGTTACCCCGGCCAAGGGTTCATTATTTTCATTAAATACTTTACCTCTAATATCTGCAGCCACCGCCGGCATTGCTTTTTTATTTTCAGCGACTTTAATGATTACGAAATTGTCTTGAATGGAATATGCCAGCGGTTGGTCTATAAATGAAAGCCTTAGCACATTTTCTAATCTTTCATCGCTCACTTCAATAGAAACAAGCTTCGCTTTTTTCATCGCCTCCTGGCTATAGACGAAACGAAATTTCGTTTGCTGTTCTATTGATTTGAAAATTTTTTCTAACGTTGCATTTTTCAACTGTAAGGTAATTCCCTGGGAATAACTTCTCGCGGAGCTTTGTAGGGAAAACGCTACTAAAAATGTAATGAACAGTTTCATAGCGAGTGGAGGTTTAAAGGTTAGTGTTTTTGGCCGTATCAATAGATAACGGGCTTTGCAGTTCAAAAACAGTTGCATAGCTTTGATTTGTTTAGGTTAAACAATGAATGTCCAATCGTACGTTATTTGTTGGATTAACCCGGCATCGGCCAGATGGCATTACTAGTGCCTCTGGCCATTTTATTACCGGATTAAGCGGGTGATTCTCATTACTTCATAACAATTATTTTTTTTCCTTCTATTTTAAAATGTACCTGGTTCGTAGCTTCCAATATAGAAAGCAGCTTTGACACCGGAACATCGCGCCCGATTGTTGCATTTAAATGCAGCGTGACGTTGTCCTGGTATACTATTTCCGCATCATACCATCGTGCTATTCGTTTCATAATTTCATCGATGGATGTATTAGTAAATTTGAATTGGTTATTCTTCCACGCTATTGCATCGCCATTGTCGGTATCTACAATTCGAAATTCTGCATTTGACAATTGCGCCTGTTGAGAGGGCTTTAATATCTCCACTTCTGCGCCCTTCGACACACGAATAGATCCCTCTATTAAAGTGGTAGAAAAAAATGGTTCGTTCGTGTAGGCGTTAACGTTAAATTGAGTTCCTAATGCTTCAACCGTTATGTCTCCTGCTACTACCCTGAAAGGTTTTGTCTTATCTTTCGCCACTTCAAAAAATGTTTCTCCTGTTACAAAAACCTTTCTCTCTTTACCTAAAAATGAAACAGGGTATCTGATAGAAGATTCTGCATTCAACCAAACCTGGCTTCCATCCGGAAGAACCAATTTATACTGCCCTTTCCTCGGTACGGTAAGTGTGTTATAAACAATTTCATTATCCACAGGACCTGGCTTATATACCAGTTGACCATCTTTCCTTAGAATAGTAACCTGGCCATTTATTGTTGTGTCATCGCCGGCTTTGCCTAAGTCAATTATTTTTCCATCGTCTAAAGTCAGCGTTGCTTTATTAGAGCCGGGCGTTATATCTTGCTTTTGAGCCGCAACCTGAGTTTTGCTGTTTCGACTAATGGAATTTTGATAGAAATAAATACCAGTGGCAATCATGAATATACTTGAAGCAGCTACTACATATTGCCAAACCCGTGTAGGCTTTCTTATTTCAATTTTTCGTTTGGTTTCTCCAAGATCCTTTTCAACATTCATTTTCCTGAGCCATGCAGCGGCCTGGGCCACATTCTTCTCATCCGTCATCGTTTCAAATAGCATCATATTCTCATCACTGCCCAATATCCATTCATCCAGTTCATCCTTTTCCTCTTCGGTGAGGTTTTGCTTTAAAAAGCCGGCAATAAGATAAGCGGTACGATATGCTTGTTTTAGATTTTTTCTTTCCCCGGAATTTTGCAAATTTTCCATAGTGTTAAGGTAACTAATTGAACGCTTACATTAATACGAGTAAGAAATGAAAACACGTCAAAAGATAAAAAATATTTTAAAAAAAGATAAGTCACGCGATGATTTGAGAAGGGTTTTCTATAAACGAATCTTTGAAATGGATAAACGTGAGGATAAAACTTGTCTAACTAATGAAGAGCGTTTTGATATTCTTGCGTAATCCTAGCAAATGCACAAGGCGAGAAGAAAACATGTTACCAGACTCATAAAAAACAGCAATTTTTGTTTTAACAGTTTAATGGCTCTTGCTTTTTGTAATTGTATGGCGTTTGGTGTGGTTCCAAGTTCCATTGCAATTTCTTTGTGTTTCTTACCCTGTAAATAATATTTTTTAAGAATGGTGGTCATATTGGAAGGTAGTTTGTCGATATGATCTATCAGCTGACGCATCATTTCAGCAAAGGCTACTTCATCAAAATATTCGAAATCCGAATCGTTATCGTCCTTTGTTAATTGCAATTCCGCTTTGTCAATTACTTTTTTCTTTCGAAGAAAATCAAGGCACTTATTACGAACGGCTGTATAAAGAAATGACTTTACTGTATCGGCTCTCTCTGCAATAGTATGGCTGTTCCATAACTTTACATAGCAATCCTGAACCAGATCTTTAGCGGCCTCAACATCATGTAAAATTGAATTTGCGAAAAAGCAAAGTGACACGTAATATTCGCGAAAGAAAAAATCAAAGCGTTTTTCTTCATCTATTGGTGCAACGTGAGTTGACTTGTATGTTACTCTTGGAATCAGGCATGCCGTTTTAACTAAAATTTCTTTTTGTTTCAACAGAGCCTTTATAAGTGGGATAAATTAAAAGAACGTGGAACTCCACTTATCGCTATTGAGGCCGAGCAGGCCCTACCACGAATAAGGGAGCCCACGCCTTAACGTGAGCTCTTGCTTTTCGCCTCGTGGTAAATGAAATTGCTCTTTTCAATAGCGAGACTCCAAGCGAAAGCTTCAATGCATTTATGAAGATTCGCAAGTTAAAGATAAGCTTTTTTGATAACGAAGTTCGTTCGAACGTCAACAATTATTTGAAATGCAAAGACTTTACATCTCCTATGGATGTAAATGAGAAGCTTATTGCGAGATATAAATTGGCTGTAACAATTCAAAAGATTATTTCAAATAATACTAATCGAAATGAGAAAGGATTGGCAACAAGCCTAAGGAAACTTGCAGCTTCTTCGCAAACAGAATACGCTATTATCCAAAAGATAACATCAGGTAAAAAAGACCCACAATTCACCACGCTTGCTGCAATCATTGATGGACTTGAGATTTCTTTTTCGGAGTTCTCACAGGTTTATGATTCAGTTACAGAAAAAGACATTCAAGAGTATAAAAGCTCATTGAGACAGAAATCTAATCAATCTAAATTAAGCTCTACAAGAACAAAAGTTATTAAGAAAAAGAAGTAATTAAATAGCATCTAATTTTTAGCTGAATAAAAAGTTCTTTATAGAGCTCAGCTTCCATAAGTGCTCATGCCGAAAAAATGAATATTCAGCAGGCATGACATTCCATAGAAAAAGCCAGCTCTCTTATCTCAAATTTTAATTTTCAATCATTACCTCAATCTAAAAGATAAATCAATTGAAATCTTGATTGAATCGTTTATTAACCAGTTTTTAAATGAATATTTCCAATTATAAAATTTACAATTCCGGTTTCCAACAAGTAATTCAACATTTTTAGAAAAAATACGAATTCTTGCTCCGGAATTAGAATTTTCACTTAAACAGTATCAGGTATATTCAAAGGATGGAGAAATAGATTTTGAGTTAATTGAGATAAACTCAAATCCCCTTAAATTCAGAGGACTATTTAATGGTTGATTCAAATAATAATGTAAAAATAAAAAAGCAAATTCTCCTTTCTTTAATTGATGATCTGCATAGAGACGATGTAATAAGTTATTGGCATTGCCCTGGCGAAGTACGAAATGTAATAGACGAAATGGATAACGAAAATTTAATAAAATTCGAATCAACTTATTTTCAAAACAGGAGATCAACTTTTTAAATTCCTACTTAAACAAAAAAGAATAAACAAATGGGTTAGATATTAGAAACAAATATCTTCACGGTACAAACAGCAGTTCTGACAAAGAACACGAATTTGAATATTATATTTTACTTAAACTGATTATTTTGACCTTATTAAAAATTGCTGACGATTTACAGCTTAAGAAAAATACTCAATAGACTAATTAATCTGACGTGTACTAATCAATTAGAAATAACAGTGATTTTTTTAGCCATTTGTTTATCACAAAATCTGCATGGGAAATAAATAGTTTAAGAATAATATTCCGCAAGTAATTTTGCTAATGTTATAGAGTTGAGGTTAATAATTAATAACTTTAAAGATGCCAAAAGGTGAAAAAAGTATTAGGGAATATGCTAACATAGTCATTGAAAAATATTCAGATTATATCAACGCTGAATTAGAACTTATAGCAGAGGGAAATAATCTTAAAAAGGAAACGGTTGTAAAAACTCAAAAGTCAAGGGAGGATTGGGATTATGCTGCGAATACATTCTATGGCATAGCCTTGCAGCTTGAACCAATTAAAATGAAAAAAGAAACAAACAAAAAGCCTGCTAAGAAACTTGCAGGTAAGTAGGCAGACGATTGCCATCAAAAGGAGACTCCATCAACCACTACCGCTAATTTGGCATACCTTAATTCCTATCACAAAGGAAGAGAATAAGCTTGCTACAAACTCGTCCATGCTCCTTTCAGTTCGGTACGACACCCAAGACATTTAAATGCAACCGGCAGCAACTCCTTTTCAGAGATTTGCATTCTAAGGTTAGTTACTTTACTACAATTATTGCATTTGATATGAAAACGTGTCCACATAGCCTTGTTGGTGGCTTTAAAATAAATATACTGGAAATATTTTACAGACAATCTAACCCAGGTGCCCTGCTATTTTGGAGGAAGAACTGCTGATAACAATGCCCCCGTTGTTACTTGAAAAAATTCGGTGTATTAAGAATCTTTGCTTTTTTTGCACTATAAATTTTTTAAGATGATAGAACAGCAACTTCAAGATAAAATATATCTCTTCGTAGATGAAAGCGGCGATCACGGCTTAACTAAGATTGACACGGAATTTCCTGTGTTTTTATTATCGGGCATACTTGTTACAGAAAAAAATTATGAAACGATAAAGCAATCAATTAATAAGCTTAAACATTCCATTTGGGGAAATAAGGAAGTTATCTTTCACTCGCGTGATATTCGTAAATGTGAAAAGGAGTTTCAAAAATTGTTTGACCTGGATGTAAAAAAATATTTCTATGAAGAGATCAATAAAATTATTTCCGATTCTGATTATACAATAATTGCATCTGCCATTCAAAAGAACAAGTTTATTGAAATGTTCGGGAAATTACAAGATGATGTGTACGAGGTAGCTTTATCATTTGTAATAGAACAGGCCATTATGACGCTTAATTCCATTGATACCACAACTAACCTTTCGATTGTTATAGAAAAGAGAGGCAGAAAGGAGGATAAGCAACTGGACGATCATTTCCAGAGGATCGTAGGTAAAGGAACCGGCAGGCTATCCCCCGAAAGAGTTATTAAATGCAATCCTACATTTACATTCAAAAACAAAAGAGAGAATATTAACGGTTTACAACTGGCTGACCTGGTGGCCTATCCTATCGCCCGTTATGTAATTGAACCAAATAGGGCGAATCCGGCTTTTGACATTTTAGAGCCAAGGATCTATCGCACGGATAGAGGACTGGATGGATTAAAAATCTATCCGTAAATGCAAAAAGTCAAGAACCAGTCTTGACCTTCTGCCGATCGGGGACACCCCGGTCCAAATTATTTCAGCACAAATTTACAAAATTTATTTTGCAAATGCATACAATGCCATACTCAACGAAATATCCTTCGTCGGAAGTCTCTCTTTCCTGAATTCATGAAATATACCTAAAAACAGCGTTTGCGATAAATAATTAAATGGCCCCCACTTAGGAGGTATAAAACGAGTACTCTTTTTATACATCTTCATTATTTTCTCTAACGTTTGCCTGCAGTCTCCATTCCCTGGGAGTGATACCAAACTCTCTCCGAAATGCATGAATAAAACCAGCAGCAGTATCATAGCCGGCAAGTCCTGAAATTACACCAATTGATTTCTGAGTAGTTTCCAATAAAGTTTTCGCGTGTTCCATTCGCAAAAACAACAGACGATGGAAAACCCCCATTCCGAATAATCTGAGAAACCCTTTTTTTAATTTGAATTGGTTCGTACCAGCCAGGCGAGAGAGCTTATCAATTGTAAAATGTTCCTGCAAATTTGAAGCAATGATAGTATCAGCCTGATAAATTGCTGCTATATCTCTATCCTCGAATTCAGAAGGCAAGGAGCGTTTACCTTGCGCGAGATGAAAAAACATTAATTCACGAACACAATTCTCATAATAGAAATCACGCAGCTTTTCTTCATATGGGTTGTGAATTATTTCCTGTATTAAATTAGCCATCATCGGCGGCATTCTCTGCGGAGCTGATGGAAGTATTTCTATTCCAAATTGTTCAAGCAACTCTTTGGAGTAGTGTGTTATAAAAATACTACAGGCTGTGTTCCTTTTAAAAAGGGTCGTGAATGAGGGAATTTTTGTAAGATGATATTGACCTTCCTTTAACTTAGCTTTCTCTCCGTCAACAGATATCTGCATTTCGCCTTTAAGTAAGGCCTCGAATCTAAGTCCAGGACTTTCATTAATAGATAGTTTTATTTTTTTTAATAGTTCGAAAATGCCATAACCAATCGTAAAAAAAGGATTTTTAAACTGCTGTACAGTTATTATCACCTCTTCTGAACTACTTTTCTGAACTATGCTACCAGGCAGTAACACTCCACGATATTTTCTTGAAGCAATATCATACAAAATAACTTTGTTGCCATTTGATAAAAAGAATTGGGTCATCACAGGTGCCTCCTTCATATTTATTCTGTTCTATTATAGAACTCTTGAAATATATCTCAGATAAAACGGATATTTTCAGTTTAAATTATGATTATTTAAATGAACATAACAATTAGAAAGTTACACAATAATTGTTCATGAAAAAATTCACATACGGATAGCCCAGAACGCGATTGGTGCTGCTTAGTAACGGCGATGCTTTACTCTATGCTTCTATTTTAACTCAATTATTATTTCGCAACTTTTACCGGAGCCCTGTCAAATATTTGTAATTGAGTGTAGCAAAAGCAGCGATTACGCAGGTCGAATTTTAATATTTGGCGTAATCGATCCGAATAAATTAATCCATCAATCTCATATTGATCTTCCAAAACTTTTTCCGCCAATAGTGCTGCCATTGTTTCGTTGTTAATTAATCGTCTCGCATATCGTGCGAGTAATGGCCGGTAATACAATATTGTATTATTAAGGTTACAGTTGATTGTTTTCATTCTTGACTAATATTTCAAAGTATATACCATTGCTGAAAACAGGTAATTTCAGAAAATGGCATGTACTTATTTCTATGTAAATTCTGTTCAAAATTAAATTTTCTAGTAGACAGAAACTATGTATTAAACACTGATTTTGAAAATTTAGAACTGTTTTATTCACTAAGTAAAAAAACGTAGTGTTTAAAAATGCACACCAATAACTTGCCATGATACTCCTATCAGAAATTAAGACCATTATCCATTTTAAGAATTAAACACGCTGCTTGAAACCAAAGAAGTATGATCTAATGTAACTGAGCCTGAAAGTATCATTTATAATAATCGTCTTACAATGTTACTTTTTGCACCATTAAAATATTTTTTAGAAGAATGTGTATCTTGAATTAAAAATAATAAAAGGAAAAAATATTGATAGATTTTTAGAAGAATTCGCCAAATTTTAAAAGCTTCTTACAGAGGAATTGCATTCGTTGCTTGATTGCTGCCTCATTTTATAATCTAACTAAATGCCTTCTAAGAATGTCAATAATATTTTTTCTTTCCTAAATAAATTCTTTAAAATATTTTGGCAGAGCCTGTATAGTTAAATATGCCGTTCCCTGTTGGGCCGGGCTTTACGTTTCAATCTTGAAGAAGGATTTTCACTTCAATCCCTAACGGTTTTTTAATAACTTCCTGAAATTAAAAAGTATCGCACCACATCCCTCATTCTTCATGAAGAGGTGCTTCAAAGATCTATTGGTATGCAGTTTTTCCGATGATTCCTTTCTTGCAGATATGTTGTTTCCATTCGCCAGCCCAACACATAACACAGCTATGGCAACCTTCCCAACGGCACAAAACCTACCCGTAAAGGTTGGCACATAGCTGCGACCTTTGGCTCATTTCAACAACTGCTGTCGACAGTCATCCGCTACCAAGCAGCATACTTTGATTACTTTAAATTGAAACAGATTTAAGATATAATCTTTAGAATAGTGTAAGATATTTTGAAAGACCTGTTAGTACTCCCGCCTTATTTCTTTTCGCCTGCGGCAAATAAGCCGGGAGAACTAAACCGGATAAGGATAGTGGGAATTGAGATTGTCTCCCGCGTCACCAAACACAATTCCAGATGCTGAAAATTTTAAAGATTTCCGGAAAGCTGCTGCCTTCAAGGCGCGACAACTTGCGTGTATGGAAATGATCTTAACCGTAGATAGAATTTGGAAAAGCTTTTCATGAATTTTTCTGTCATAAAATGCAGAAACGGAAAATAAAAAGCAAGGAGTTTATAGCATTAATTCTTAAAACAAAGTTAGGCTTGCATCTCAAATATGCTGGCAATGAATTTCCGGCATAAACACATATCCTGCCCCGGCCCTGCTCCGAGCTCGCCGAAGAGCCATCATTTATTCCGTTCCTCATTGCGCAAATTCGGTACAAGCCTGTAGAGGCTCCATAATTAATTTTTAAAACTTTTAAATGAATGAATTATGGAAACGCTATTGAATCAAACAGCATTGAACGAGATTGCAGAAGTGGAACTGATTTACAAATCAAAAATAAAAGCTTCTCAAAGGCCGCAGATAAGAACATCAAAAGATGCTGCTGATATTTTGAAACAAAGCTGGGATGAAAATAAAATTGATTTTATCGAGCAGTTCAAAGTAATGTTCCTCAACAGGGGTAACAAAGTCTTAGGAATTTTTGAAGCATCAAGTGGCGGTGTTACTGGAACTGTTGTCGATCCAAAAATAGTATTTGTTGCTGCCTTGAAAGTGAATGCCAGTAATATTATCATAAGCCACAATCATCCGTCAGGTAATTTAAAGCCAAGCATCCAGGATGAACAACTAACTCAAAAAATTAAACAGGCGGGCCAGTTCCTGGATATTAAATTATTTGACCACATAATTGTTACCAGTGAAAGTTATTATTCTTTCGCTGATGAAGGGTTGATATAACTCCTTTTCATAATTGAGATTCACAAAACTGTTCGTTTATTCAAAAAAAAGAATAGTGAGAAACCTTTCAATTTTTGCAATAACAATTCCTGGGTAAAATTAAATTTTCAGGAGATTCAACGATGGCAAACTTCGCAATTAATGCACGGGCCGAATGCGCTATTCTCTTGGCCATGTTTTTCCTTTGCTTCTCCGGCATATCTTCCAGGTTCTCTAAATCAGTTTTCCACTTTAATGAGAAATGCCAAAAGTTCCATCTCATGGGGCTGTGTTCTATCATGCAGGTCGCAACGAAGGGGTTGTTATCACGTTCATAGGGGAATTCTTTGTTAGAAAGTTTATCTATAGGTACCCACCAGTAGTGCCGGTCTTCGTTGAAAATAAATTCTTCTTCAAAAACAGGTGCTTCAACGTTTGCATCAGGTTCACAATAATGATTAAATTTTATTTTTCCGGAGTCAGTTAATTGAATAAAAATATCTTGAGGGCGATAAATACTAAGTAAACTCATGGAGAGATCTTGTATGTGTTCTCTTGGGCTACAAACGTGAGCAATTTTTAGCATATTGGTTTCGAAATCCCAAAACTCGTTTACATCCTTTGTATTAATAATTCGAAGCAAGAAGTAAGCTGCTAAATCGCAATCAATATATTTAAATGTTGCATTAGGCAGAATTTCAACAGGGTAATCCATTTATACAAATTCTGCTGTCCTGATATTATGTGGAAGAAAAAATTTATTCGTTTCATTAATTACTTCTGTAAGAGAGCCACCAAAGTTTAAAATATTTTCATCATTTTGATAAACTGTAATTATTGCTTGATCTGTGTCGTCATCCTCGTCAATTAAAAAATGTTCAAAGAAAACAGTTGTGTCTTGCTTAATTATTTTATAAAAAATACTGCCCTCATCTGTTATTTCCAGTGATACTTTATCCGGAAATATTTTCAATATTGCATCCGAAGAAATCTTCATTTTTTCCTGTAAAGTATAATTATTCTCTCCAAAAAAAACATCAGCATTTATTTCCAATTGCTCTGAAAACGACTGGTAAAGTTTTATAAATTGTTTATTATTCTTAAATGAATTTGTTGCTACAAGAAAATTACCTGCACCTGCATGCTGCATCATACCTGTATTTTGATTCCAGGCTACCAGAAAACGGGAAAGAGACGACGTTGCGGTATGTATAGCAATTGTACTGTCTATAATGTCCGGCTCGTAAACATAATGCGGGGAAAGTGTAGATTGGTCTTCTGCGATGATTGATAATTCTGCGGGCATAATTAATATTGAGGTTGTAATGATTGTAAGTAATCTTCTTTCAACATTCCAAAAAATATTTCTTTTTCAATCGTATGGTTATTTTCGATAACACTCAACAATTCTTCCAAAGTTTTAGTGTCCTGTTTTTCTGCTATTATATCAATATCAATAATTGATGTTTGAATCGTTTCCATCTGTTTTGTAGATACCTGCTGTTTTACAACCGGAACTTTATTATTTAAGTTTAGTATAACCTTATTCCCTTTATACATAAATTCACTTCTAAAGGCGCTTGTTTCACTTTGTACATCAGGCAAGCCAAACGTGAAATCATATTTAATACAATCTTTCAAGTCTCTGTCAGAATATTCGCTTATATACCTTAAGCCAATCCTCGTACACTGCTTAATATGTCCGGTTGACATTAATTTTTTTAGAGCTTTTTCAATTTCTATCCTGTAATCTTTCCATCCAATATACTGTGCAAGGCAATTAAAAACAAACGTATTTGGCGAAACGAGAATGCTTATTTTTTCATTGAAAAAAAGGCTTGGTACACCAACTTTAATAATAATTTCCTGCCCTAAACTACCCGGTACACCTTGTCCCATGGGGTTTTGTTGCAGCGGCCTGTTAGTGTAGTTAAACGATTTATCAAAGGCATTGAAAAAAATACCAACCAGTATTTCAAAGGGCAATTCTGATGAATATTTAATCTCTACAACTGTTTCTTTTAAATTATCAGGATCAATTTTTTTAGGTAGATTCATTCGCGAAAAACCCTGTTTAACTATGGAAAATTCTTAGATTTTAAAAAGGACAATGGGTATTGTTATCGCAATATATAAAATTATCAACTAAAAAGGGAGGCTTTCGGAATGTTAATTTTCCCTTTTGAACATAGCAAATTTGTATACACGGGCTTGCCAAATCAAACAGGGCGCATAACTAACCAACATTTCTTACTTTGTGCCATAACTAAATTGACTGATGCCTTTAAGCTGGAATGAAATAAAATCACGAGCGATTGTTTTTACCAATGAATGGAAAGACGAAGTAAGCGAAGATGCCGAAGCCAAATCTTTTTGGGATGATTTTTTCAATGTGTTTGGCATTGGCCGCAGAAGAGTTGCCACGTTTGAACAACAGGTAAAAAAGATAGATCAAAAAACGGGCTTCATTGATCTCCTCTGGAAAGGCGTAATTCTCGTAGAGCACAAGAGCCGTGGCAAAGATCTTGACAAAGCTTTTCAACAAGCAAAAGATTATTTTCCGGGGCTGAAAGAAAAGGAACTCCCACGCTACATCCTGGTGAGTGATTTTGAAAAATTCAGGTTGTACGACCTGGAGGAGAACCAACAACATGAATTTACCCTCAATGAATTTATACAGCATGTTCACCTGTTTGGTTTTATAGCGGGCTATCAAAAACGCAGCTATAAAGAGCAAGACCCTGTAAACATTGAAGCTGCCGAGCTCATGGGCAAGCTGCATGATAAGCTCAAAGCCATTGGTTACGATGGGCATCACCTGGAATTGTATTTGGTTCGTTTGCTCTTTTGTTTGTTTGCCGATGATACCAGCATTTTTGAAAAAGGCATTTTAAGTGAATACCTGGAGTTAAAAACAAACGAAGATGGCAGCGACCTTGCTGCACACATCGGCGAGCTGTTCCAGGTGCTGAATACACCGGAGGATAAACGCTATAAAAATTTAGATGAAGCCTTGGCCGCCTTTCCTTATGTAAATGGTAAGTTGTTTGAAGAGCAGTTACCCATAGCGCATTTCGATAGTGACATGCGCCGCATATTGCTCGATTGTTGTTTGCTTGACTGGGGTAAAATTTCTCCCGCCATTTTTGGGTCACTGTTTCAAAGTGTGATGGATGTAAAGGCAAGAAGAAACCTTGGCGCACATTATACCAGTGAAAAGAATATTCTCAAACTGATAAAGCCGCTCTTTTTAGATGAGCTGTGGGCAGAATTTAAAAAGATAAAAAACGATACCGGCAAGCTGAAAAAGCTGCATGATAAAATAAGCAAGCTGCGTTTCTTAGACCCGGCCTGTGGCTGCGGCAACTTTTTAATTATTGCATATCGCGAATTGCGCTTGCTGGAACTGGAACTGGTAAAGGCTTTGCTGAAAGGCCAGCAGATAACCAGTGTAAACGATTATTTTTTGGTAGATGTTGACAGGTTTTATGGAATAGAATATGAAGAATTTCCCGGCCAGATAGCACAGGTAGCCATGTGGCTGATGGACCACCAAATGAATGAACAAGCCAGTGTAAACTTTGGTGAATATTACTAACGCATACCCTTAAAAAAGAGCGCAACCATTGTGCATGGAAATGCCTTACGTATAGATTGGCAAAGCCTGATTGAACCGATGCCTTGGGAGAAAGAACAGGCAAGGTTTCATTATATTTTGGGTAATCCTCCCTTCATTGGAAAGCATTTGCAAAATGCCGAACAGAAGGTTGATATGGATAATGTTTTCTTAGGAGTTAATGGTGCAGGTGTATTGGACTATGTTGCGGCTTGGTATATAAGGGCTGCACAAAACATGCAAAAAGCAAATGCAGTGGAGGAAAGAGATTTGCCAAAAACAAAAACAGCATTTGTCAGCACTAATTCAATCGCCCAGGGAGAACAGGTTGGCCTTTTGTGGAATGAACTCTTTAATAAGTATCATAGTAAAATTCATTTTGCCCATAGAACATTTAAATGGGGCAATGAAGCAAAAGGAAATGCTGCCGTTCATGTAGTGATCATTGGTTTTTCAAATTATGACATCAATGAAAAACTGGTTTATGAATATGATGATATAAAAGGAGAGCCACATGAACTGAAGGTTAAAAATATAAATCCATATTTGATAGAAGGGAAAGACAATTTTATCTCTTCGAGAAAGAAACCCATTTGCCAAGTTCCTGAAATTACTTACGGAAGCATGGCAAACGATGGAGGTAATCTTTTATTAACTGATGATGAAAAAAATGAAATTATTTCAATTGAACCCAAAGCCATTAATGTCATTCGCCCATTTTTAGGTTCACAAGAATTTATCAATAATATTAAACGATGGTGTATTTGGCTGAAGAATGTTCCGCCGAATGAATATTCAAACTTAAAAGAAATTAAGAATAGAGTTAATAGGGTAAAAGAGTATAGGCTCAAAAGTACAAGGCCAACAACAAAAAAACTTGCGGAGTATCCAATGCTTTTTGGTGAAATAAGGCAACCAGCAACAGACTACTTATTAATCCCGGGAGTCTCTTCAGAAAACAGAAAATATATACCGATCGGTTTTTTGACAAAGGAAGTAATTGCAAGTGATTTAGCAAGAACAATACCTGATGCGACTTTATATTTATTTGGTATTGTTACATCTCAAATGCACATGACGTGGGTAAAATATGTTTGTGGCAGATTGAAAAGTGATTTCAGGTATTCTAATAGTTTAGTTTATAATAATTTCCCTTGGCCTGAAAATGTCACCGGAAAACAAAAAGGCTTAGTGGAAAAGCAAGCGCAATTAGCATTAGATGTAAGGGCACAATTCGGTGAAAGTAGTCTTGCTGAATTATACAATTCAAGTACGATGCCACCGGAATTAGTAAAGGCCCACCAGGCGCTTGATAAGGCTGTTGATCTTTGTTACCGCCCGCAACCTTTTACAAATGAAACAAAGAGGATTGAGTTTTTATTTGAGATGTATGATAAGTATACGAGTGGATGTTTGTGAAGAAAAAAATAAAAGATAAATTATAGGAATATATATCTCCATGGAGTAGTTGCATATTTTATGTCAACGATATAGTCCATGTTTTTTAGGAAATTATTTTTTAATAGCTAGATTTCTAAAATGCTAGTGAATATTATTTTGAACTACAAAGAATCCAATACAAAAAGTCAGGAGGTTTATGAAAAATAAAAATCAATTCATGTTTTAGTTGATAGTTTGAATTATCCTTAATTATAAACTCGGTTAGACTCACCTAATGTTTTAATTTCAGAACTCCTTACCTCTCGCAGTTAGAAAATGCGGAGGTTTTAAATTTAAGCATTAGATCTGTACCTGGGAAAATAGTTTCTGTTTGGTTCAATACTTCAGTAAGTTTTTCGGCTGCCAGGTTAAACCTCGGCGCGGATAGGGAGTGCAGTATCACGGTTAAGGTTTTGTTTTCATAATCGGGTATCAGGTCTGCATTATTTTGAATAATTTGCTTTACAAGCATTCTTTTTTCCTCTTTGACATTTATAATAAGAAACTTGCTAAGTTCGTTTGCTACAGCCGTTTCTGCCCGATAACAAATCATTTTTATTATGTTCATAAACATTTTACTTTCGGGTTTGAGTTTATTATAACGTGCCTGGTGAGGCATGTTTTTTAATTTTATTCTTGCCGGTATTTTCGAGCGTTCATCTTTTAACTGCTCCTCTGTTTGCTGATTGTTTTCTATTTGTCCCACAAGTTTCATTTGCTTTTTTAGTAAAGCCGGCATATCGTCTAAGGAGGTTTCTATCGCTTCTTCTGTAAGGGGGAATAATTTGGCTTTCAATCGTGCCGTTTTTTCTTTTTGCTTTTTAAGCCTGTAATTTAATTTACGATGCTCAGGATTCACCACTTCTTTGTTTTCATCAATCGCTTCTACACCATATTCCACTATCTTATCGAAGTCATAATCCATTATCATATAACGGAAAAAGTTTTCCTGGCTCCATCGGCCAAACATCCTGCCTGCTGCTACCTCAGTGCTTATAACTCTGTTGGTGGTAATGATTGCCGTTTGGTGTCCACCATCGGTAAGCCTCCTGATTTCACGCATTGACACACCGCCAAGTACGGTTTCCCGTTCGCACAATCGCATGGCAATTGTTTGATCAAGAACCTTTACCTCTGTTGCTTTAAAGCCTTGTTCATCCCACATATCCTTAACATTTTTGCGATAGGTTAATACAGCGATGCGGTACTTTTGGTACAAGCGTTTAAAGAAAGCAGGTTCATAAGCTTCCCTGTCAAAAACCAGGGTACACACTGGCGGCTGGTCATCGGGAACTTCGTTTTCATCGTCTGCTTTTTCATCCCCTGTACTTCGGTTTGCTTCTGTTATGTTTGCTACTTCTGTTATGTTTTCTGTTTTTTTAAATTCCTCTTGTGGCTCGCAAGGTGATGGAAGTAAGAGTGTCTTTTGCAACTCAGGGATGATATAATCTTCAATGGCTTTTTGAAGTTTTTCGGTAAGCTCACCGGCAATCATCATTACCGGTAAACCCGTTGCATCATTGACCCAGAATTCCGTGGTGGCGCTAAGGCAAAGTTTTTGCCGGGAGATAAATCTGGAAGGAAGTTTAGCCTGATGACCAAAATAAATGCGTACATGACCATCTATATAGAGAAACGATGTTTCCTCTGTTGGCCCGCTGTACCAATGGTCTATGAGAAGTTGATTCAATTTTTGCGCCTGGTTCTGGCTGGTAAGAAGTTTGATTTTATCGCGAAGGCATCTTACTTCCGGGATACGGTCCAGCCCTATTATTTTACCTATTTCCCCAGGTTTACATTGCTTGAGTTGTTCAGGATTTTTGATGCGGGCCAGCGCCATAAAGGCCAGTGTAAGGACGATGGATTCCAATCCATAATAATGATTCCCGGGTATTTTATAGACATCTTTGGTTTTTAATAAACCCTGTGCAAGTAATGCCGGCAATAAGAATAATACTCCTGCACCACAAAGTGCCTCGTGGGCATTAAACCGGGTGGAGGCGTTGCCTGTTCCTAAAATAGCAGTGGCCATCCGGTCTTCATACCGGGTGGTGGCTATGCCAAGAGGCGCCGACTGATCGGCCTCATTACGCATGTTTAAAGTGGTGCCGGAACCGTCAATTATCTCCGATTTCTCTTTTTTTTAAATAGCCTTGTTTTACGCCATAGCGAATGGCTGATTCTCTTACGCCTTCCTGTTTTGCAATGCTATTTACACTTTGTCCTTTATCTAATTTGCTTTGTATGCGCAAGCGGCAATCACCAGTGATTTTATAGGCTGTTCCTTTGCGGGCATCATGGCCAAAAAAGCCTTCTTCGCCTTTTTCCACAAACTTTTTATAGGCACGCTGCACGCTGTCTTCACTCACATGAAAGCATCTCTCAACTTCCGTTTTACGGCAAAGACCCTGATGAATAAAATTGCTCGTGATATAACGAAAGGCTTTTAAATCTCCTGAAGGATGTGCGTACACAGGTAGTCCATTTACAATATATTGTACAAGATCATCTTTCTCATACACTCCAAGGCAATCAGAAATAAGTGTGCAGCCTGTTGGGAATAGGGGTAATTTTAATTGCATACCTCAAATTAAAGTCTAATTTAGTTTGCGAACAAACATCTTATTTAAACGATGAAGTAAGGAGTTCTGAATTTAAGAATACTATTTTTGATAACCGTAAGATAATTTTATATGGAAAAAAAAATAATAAAGTTCATTAGTTATGATGGCTATGAATTAGAAGGCACCTTATTAAAAGTAAAAGATGAAAAAGCAGCTTTGCTTTTTGTTCATGGAATTACATCATCAAGAGATGAATTAGGTTTTCATTCTGATTATGCAGAATATCTTTCAGATAATGGGATTACAACCTTGCGTTTTGATTACCGTTATCACGGAGTAAATGAAACCTCACTTGAAGACCTCACTTTATGTGGTATTGTCAATGATATTGATGCAGCTTTCTCCGCACTTAGAAAGGAGATAAATGATACAACTCAATCATTCTTTATAGTTGGAACAAGCTTCGGTGGTGGCTTATCGGCATTTTGGGTTGATTTTTTCAATAAAAGCGAAATCAAAAAAGTAATTCTGAATGCACCTGTAATTAACTATGAAAATGACGTGCTTGAAAGAAATGAATTAGTGGCAAGTGCTCTACTATCAAAAAAAGCACAAAAGCAATTGTCTAAAAAAGGTTTTGTGAATTCATCTGACATTCATTTTGGAAGGGGTTTAATTAACGAATTAAGATATATAAATGGAATTGATGCAATACAACGTCTTGGAAAAAAAGTAATAATATTTCATGGGGATAAAGATGAAGACGTTCCGCTCACATCTTCTCAAAAGTACATGTCAAAGGAAACATCCATTAATGTTATAAAAGGAGTTGGTCATGGGTTTGGTGTTGAAGGTGATGATGACTTAGATTTTCAGGAAACGAAAGAAATTCATAGAGATATTTATAAAAAAGCACTGAAAATTATTGAAATCTGCCTATGAAAACTTATGAAGAAAAAGGTACGGGAATATTCGTTCACGAAAAAGTAAGGATTGGAAAAAACGTGAAAATTGGACATTGCTCATGCATAGGCTATGGTCACGTTGAGGATGGGGATATAATAATTGAAGACAATGTTACGATTGGTGCTTTCTGTGTAATTCATTTTGGGGTCATCTTGCGAAAAGGTGTGGATTTAGATCACTATTGTAAAGTAGGGGCAGAGGCAAAGATCGGTCAAAATACAAAAGTGCTTTATGGAAAACATATTTATGATGAAGTGGAAATTGGGTCAAATTGCATTATCGGAGGTCATGTGGCTGATAGGACCATCATAGAAGACAATGTTACTTATCTCGGAGAAATAGCGCATAGTCACAGAAACGCAACTTTGGATTGGGATGGAACAGTGGAGCCTTCTCCTATAATTTTACAAGGGAGTTTTATCGGGGTTAATGCGTTAATAATCGGTGGGAGAAAAATAGGACCTTGTTCTTATATTGGTGCAGGTGAAATTGTTAGAACTGATGTTGGAGAAGGAATGGCTTTTATGAAAGGTGAATTAAATCCATTAACTAAATATCGAGGAATGTTTAAAACAAGATGCTAATGAGTAAAAGTTTTCGTTCTATTAATATTTTCGTTTCACATCCCTTTGAACCAACGAATACCACTTACGACCTTGAGAAGTTCAGGACAAATATAACGTTGCTTATTTCGAAAGCCGAAAATATAGTGAGAAAAGAATAC
Organism: Hanamia sp.; assembly: GCA_965217965.1. Lineage (GTDB taxonomy): Bacteria > Bacteroidota > Bacteroidia > Chitinophagales > Chitinophagaceae > Ginsengibacter. The sequence continues at coordinate 106,093 of CBDCJQ010000001.1, forward strand.
CAGGATTTTGAAATCAAAACTACTTTTGTTTTCAATGATTTATTCGCAGGGCTCCCCCAACAAATAGAAAGCAAAATAAGAAGCAGCCATTTAGGTATTGTGGATATTACAGAAAACAAGCCTAACATTTTTTTTGAATATGGATTGCTTTACGGTTTAAATATTCCTGTATTAATAATCAAGGCTAAAGATTCCATGAACACTTTTCCTATACCGTCGGATTTAAAGGATAGGCTTCCCCAGATGTATGATAATTTCGAAAATTTAATTACGACATGCGAGTATGAATTAGCAAACAATTTGAAAAAATTAATTAATTCAGACGCTTTATATAATATTTATCTACCTAAGATATGGTTCCCAAATGACGTAAGTACTGTTCACGTTATTACGTCCACGGAATCTGAAAGCAGAGAGCAGTTTGCATTACCGGAATCCGACAATTATATGTTACTTGAAAGCTTAGGGGATAAAGATTCTCTACTAGCCGTTATTACTTTCCTGAGTAGAAACTATAGGAATATACATACTCCCATGTATGCTGCCGATAGTGCTGTTCCCATAGAAGAGAACCTGGTAGTAATAGGCGGTCCTGGCGATGAAGAAGGGGACGGAAATGCGATTTGTAAAATTTTTATGAAAAAAATGAAATTGCAAATTGAATATTCTGCTGATTGCGAAAAGTTGATCTATCAAAAAATAAAATACAAAGCAACGAAGAAGGGAAATAAAACTGTTAATGATTATGGCTATTTTGCCAGGTTTCCAAATCCATTTAATCCCAAATCCTCAGTGATTCTAATCAATGGTATTCATACTTTTGGCGTGCTTGGAGCTGCCAAAGCCTTTTCAGACCACCCATCTGCACAGGGAAACATAAGAAAGGTCTTAACTAAATTAAACCTGGATGATATTAAACAAGCCTCATTTGAGTGCTTCTTTTCAGTTGATGTTCTACATCAAAGTGTTGTTTGCCCGGATATTGAAGAAGCTAATATTTTACCCTTATTAAAATAATCGTGAAAGACTGTACCTCATTCATAAAAGAAAATGCAAAAAATTATCCGAGCAGAATTGCTGTAATTGATGGCGATAGGAAAATCAATTATGCCGATTTTATTAATCTAGTTAACTCTATTTCAAACCGCCTTATAACTTACAGTCCAAGGCCAAAAATAATATTTGATTTAAACCAGGGCATTGAAGCTTATGCTGTAATTGTTGCGGTTTTAAATGTTGGTGGAATCTATTGCCCTCTTATCCTGATTCACCAACCGAAAGAAAGCTGCAAATTATTAATGAATTTAAGCCGGATCTAATAATCGTCGAGAATGAAATTATAGATATACGTATAAATGTCGTAACTGTAATTTCAATTAAAGAACTTTTAAGCAGAAGAGATTTTCGTGAAATAGATATAAATTATAATGGTGAAGATACTATTTATGTGATTTATACTTCCGGCACTACAGGAATGCCAAAAGGTGTAATGATTTATAGAAAAGCTTTAAATAAATTTTTAGAATGGTCAATACCAACATATTCTGCAAATGAAAATGATATTTGGGGACAATATTCTTTTTTAAGTTTTGATTTAAGTATTGTAGACATTTTTACGTGCCTATGTTCTGGTGCAACGCTGTTTTCAATTAATGATATCCCCGCGAAGAAAAACAGACCAGCCGGAATTATCGAAAATGAAAAGATTACTATTTGGCATTCTATCCCAAGTGCTGTTGAATTCATGATGGTTAATGAAAGGTCAAAAGCTTACGACTTTTCTTCATTACGGTTAATGAGTTTTTGTGGTGAGCCTTTACTAAAACATCAGGTGGAATTTTTGTTTAAAAAGAAAAATGATTTGATTGTTTTCAATACTTATGGACCAACTGAAGGAACTTTGTTTTGCACTTGGCAAGAATTGACGTCAAGTAATTATTTAAGTTATTGTGAGTTTACAATGAGTATCGGAAAAGCAATTCCTGGCTGGAATCTTAAACTAAATAAACTCGACGGTTTTATCGAAAAAGAAATTTTAATTTATGGAGACTATATTGGAAAAGGATATTTAGGAAGCCCTACAGACATAAAATTCAAACAATTGGAGATAGATAACAAAACTGAGAAAACTTTTGAAACTGGTGACCTGGTAAGAGAAAAAAATTACAATCTTTATTTTACTGGTCGCAAAGACAAACAAGTAAAGATAAAAGGGAACAGAGTTGAATTAGATGAAATTGATTTTAGGATTAATGAGTTCTTGAAAAAAAATAGTGTAACAGTTGTGAAAAAAAATTCTCTTTATTCTTTTATTGAAACTGAAGAAAAAGTGGATGTAATAGCTTTAAGAGATTATCTCAAAAAGAAAATTGAGACGAATAAAATCCCCAATGCTTTTTACATTATTAAGGAAATCCCAAGAAGTCAAAACCAAAAGATAGACACAAAAGCACTTAGTGAATTAATACAATGAAAGAGAAAATTATATTGACAAGCCCAATTGATTTAGTTTCTAATGTTCTTGGACTAAAACCTGGCGTTGTAAATAAAAATTCAGCAATGGGAGAAACTCCAAATTGGGATAGTTTAAACCATGTTATAATTATCGGAGAAATAGAAAAAAGTTACGGAATAACAATTCCTAATGATGAAATAGAAAACTATGTTACAATGAAAGCTGTTATAGAAATATATAATAATCAAAGTGGCAATAATAATTCACGACAAGGAATCAAAGAGACATTGAAAAAGATTCCTATTATTAAAATATTTTTCAAATAAAGTTTTAAATATTATTGGATTAAGATACTGAGAATTAGCATTTAAATATCGGATAATTTTAATGTGCTTCTTATTGCCATCCCTAATTGATCTGGATAATAGCAGATCTAAATATTCTTTCCTTTCTTCTATCATCCTTTCCCAAAATGCAAGTTGAACAAGTTCATTATATGACCCTTGATTGTATAAGTCTAATATTCCATCAAGTGCTATTTCGCCAAATTCTTGAAAAATTACCTTATGCTTATAATTAAGGTAAGGGTCTACTATTTCCTGAAATACTTCTCCTGTTTGCAAATATTCTTTGTTCTTTAATTGGAGGAAAAGCCAAATCCAATCTTCATTATAGTTATTCAAAAAGAAATGGTCAATTTTATTTGGATTAAATATCATAAAGCCACCCGACAGCATTCTTTCATTCATAATTCCTTTTTCGGTAGCAATATATCCCAGAACTGAATCATCAACAAGACCTAAAATATTTGCACCAACAAATGGGTATGGACCTATCAATTGAAATAGTTCTTCAATCAAATTTTTATCTGAAACCTGAATATCATCATCTGTAAATAATACTTTTTCTAATCCAATAGATTTTGAATATAGCAAAGCAAAATTTCTTGCATAACCCAGATTCCATTCAGGAGATCCAACGGATCTTAGTAAGAAACTAAATTTTGGGGAATCAATTGACTTGTGTGCAGTAAATTTATTAAATTCCGATTTGCCGAGATACACACAATTTGAATAATCATGGCAAACATTTAAGACCAGTCGTTGATTTGATTTTATTACAGAGTCGTCAATTATATATTTTGTATGAGGAGTATTTTCGATTGAAATAAGTGTTCGATTAAGTATTTGCGGACGATCTCTGGTGAAAATAAAAATAGCATTTTTGCCCAAGTAAGTACTCTTTTAATAACGAGATTTTAAGATACCTCTAAAAAAATAACTTAGATCACTTATCTTTCAATAGCCTCTTTAATTCCTCAATCATCTCACTCTTACCCTTCAACATCCTTTCATACAATTCAACAACCTTATCGATCGGATTAAAGGTTGGATTGTAATTTATCCCATTTAAAATAGAACTATCATTAAATGTATTTGATATAATCTGCACAGCTTTCTCCTCATCAAAATTCTTAATCGCCTCCACCGGCACTTTCAACACCTTTGCTACTTGCTCCAGCAAATCTTCTTCTATACTTTCCTTTTGTTCCAATAAAGAAATTTTCTTTTGGTTCCAGTCATCACCTAACTCATAAGCAAGGGCTTCCTGCTTTATGCCCAGCATTTCACGAAAGCGTTTTACGTTTCTGCCTTGGTGTATTTTTTCATTGCTGTCTGTCAGTGCCATGGTAAAATGTATTTTTATAGAAAAGTAAAGTAAGTGATTTTTTCTAAATAATGCACCCGGTAAAATACCTGTAACAACTTTTGCATCGCTTACTTCATCCTGCGTTATCCGCGGTAACAGCATTTTCTAAATAGATACGAATTTTGGTTTAGGCCAATGATCGGGAGCAGAACTCGTGATCGCCATACAATCCTGATCGGCCACTCCGCAATTTTTATCACACCTGCATTCAGGATCGCAAATTTCATTTACTTCAGTTAACTGTATGCCATGCGGGCTTAGGTTCAATTCTATCCTATTTGCCGTCATTTTAAACCTGCCGGTTAAATAACCTATGGTATAACTAACAACAAGGCTTCCGGCCAGGGTGGTAAGATAGCCCACCGTGTTTAATTGCGGTGTGTCTATCCAATACAGTTTTGAATCTCTTCCTTCTTTTTTGGCCCTTTCAGCTTCCTGTTTATGTCTTGCCTGCTCAGCCCTGGGCATTAATTCTTGTGTCACAATTTTTGAATCTATCATACTTCTGCAATACACACAAGGGTCACCGGGAAACAAACGATTGAGCTGAACAACCTGGCCGGTAATGTTACCATTCTTTCCTTCCATTATTACACCCACATCAATTACCGGTACAAGATACCGAAGGCTGATGTCTGAAAGGGCTACCCTGGCAGAATGAAGATCAGTACATCCTAATACAATATCACATTTCAGTAATTCATCCACTATCTCAGCCTGGGGAATTCTTCCTTTTATCATTACGATTTCACAATCAGGATTTATTGCTTTTACATGCCGCCCCGCAATGCTTACTTTAGGTATTTTTTTACCTATATCACCGTAAGTACTTCCATGAACTCTTTCTAAATTCGAGGCTTCAAATATGTCGGGATCTATCATAATTAATTTTCCTACTCCGGCTCGGGCTAAAAGTTCGATGCAAGGAGAACCGGTGCCGCTTGTTCCTACTATACCAACAGTTGACCCTGCAAGATCTTCAGCCGACTCCACGCTGAACTGAGAAGCCAAACGCTGAACGCTGCTTAATGCCTCTTTGCTCAAATTTGAAGGCTTCTTATAATTGTATATCGATACTCTTTTATTCTCTATAATAAATCTGTCTACATCACACCATCGGTCTCTCCAAAACACGCGGCCGGTAGCAGACATCTTTCCCGTTTCGGATATAGCAAAGATCAGGCTTGCGAATGGCCTGCCTGGCGTATAGGGGATTAACAGGTCGGCATAATATTCCTCCATTTCATAATCTGATGGACTGGGCCCGGTATTAAAATTTTGAGGATGGGAATGTACGAACCCAACTGCAAAAGGGTGGGTTTCCGTAAGGTGTAGCATCCGGGAAGTATATTCAGCCTGGATTTCTGTGATCCAGCTTTCAGGATCAATATCCCCTGGTGTAGGTTCGTCTATTCCTGTCAACGTTAGTATAAGACCATTCGACGTTTCGTGGAAACCCATCCTGATGAAACTGCCCCACTCATTATTCGGATAGCGGGAAAAAATAATTTTGAAAAGCGCGTCACTCAGAGGTGCAGCCATTCGAACAATGATTTTATAATCGGCGTTTTTGTCCATCACTAAATTTTGTTTAACCAGGTGTATAAATGTTGGTAATAATCATGAAAGCCATGTTTATTCGGATTCCAGTTCGGGGCTCCCTGCCCGTTATACGGATGGAAACTTAAAAATCTCCATTGCCTGCCTTTAACCAAAACAGTAGTCTGGGGATTTGAACCACCTATAACAAATGGAGCGAGTGGGGAATTCAATTCCAGGGCCGGCATATCAATTTGTGAAGTTGGGTAACCTGCCGGCACTGATACTGCAACATCAGTAAAAGCCGGGAGGTTTTTTGGTCCTCCCGACGTTTCTAAATTGTAATAGACCACGAAATCCAGGTCGTTTTCGGTTATCAACTCGGCTTTAATAGCCCCTGCAGATTGAAGCGTTTGTAGCTCCTGCCGGACACGCTTCCTGGTAAGGTCTTTTTGATTATTTTCCATAGCCTGCATGAACTATTTTTCTTATGATTTCAAAATGATCTGCCATATGTATCTCAATTATTTCCTCTACGGTCACGACCTTATGATCTCTTAGCCTTGTGATTTTGGCATTATCCCTGGGTACAGAAACAAGGTCAGCTAATTCGCCGCCGCTCATAGTTTTCTTTACTCCATCTTTTTCATCAAACTTTATTTTATTGATAAAGATGTGAAGTTTGTCATGGTCGTTGTTGTTACCATTTTTTTCCTGGTTTGTAATATTTTTTTCCATTTTAATAATATTAAATTTTAAACAATAAGATTACTCGTCCCGTGCGATAGCACGAGCTCAATATTGCCGGTAGCGATTAACAGCGATACCGGTTATGTTTTGTGGAAATGGTTTTAGCTTTGTATAGTATTAAATAGTAAGCAAACCCGTGCAGTAAACCAATTGTCATTTTGTTTGACAGAAAGCCTGGAAAAATTGAATAAGGACCTATATTTGTTTTTCAAGGAACGAATGCGAAAACAGCTTGCTAAGCTGTTGGATTATTCAAATTTGCAAGCCGGGTGTGGTTTCCATGCCCGGTTTTTATTTCAATTAACTTCACATAACAAATATACAAATTAACTTGGACAAAATAGAAAAATAATATATTTTTGTCCACACACCCTTCACATACTTATTAACATTCAAAACTGCCCAATCATGAATTACTTTCCCGAGCGGCTCAAGGCTGCCCGTAAAATGAAAGGCTTTTCACTCCAGGACTTGTCGGATGCAGTAAAGAATAAATGGAACAAGCAATTGCTAAACCGGCTGGAAACAGGCGAAGCCAAACCGGACAGCAATATGTTAAGCCAGCTTTGCAAAGCATTAGGAGTTACCAGTGATTATTTTTTCAGAGAATCAACCGTATCCCTGGAAGACATTCGTTTTCGAAAATTAAAAAAATTACCGGCGAAAGAACAGGACATGGTAATTCACCAAACCATTGAATATTTAGAACGGTATTTAGAATTAGAAAATTTATTGGGTATTGATAATACGCTTCCTTTTAAACCCAAAAATGAAAAAGTAAAAAATGCGGGGGATGTTGAAGCCGCTGCTTTAAAGCTACGTGAGGATTGGGGTATAGGTGGTGATACTATTTTTAATGTAATTGAAATGCTTGAGGAGCATCACATAAAAGTTCTTCCGTTAGAGGTGGACACTGCCTTTTCCGGAATGAGCACCATAATAAAAGATCTCATACCGGTAGTTGTACTGAATGATAGCGACACAATACCTGTAGTACGCAAACGCTTTACTGCGTTGCATGAGCTGGCACATTTGTATTTAGACCTGTCGGATTTTGGAGAAAAAGAGAGCGAAAAATTATGTGACCGGTTTGCCGGAGCTATGTTGTTGCCATCTGAAAAACTGAAGCAATATTTTGGCGAAAAAAGAACCCAGGTAATTATGAAAGAGTTGTACATGATTGCCTCAGATTATGGCATTTCACTGGCAGCGATTATGTACCGGGCATTAGATCTTGGAATTATATCTCCTTCTTATCATAAATTTTTTATGATAAACTATAACCGCTATAAAACTAAAGAAAAAGAATTTGATGTTTACAGTGGTAAAGAAGAGTCCGACAGGTTTTTACAATTATTAATAAAGGGTGTAGCTGAAGAAGTGATTTCAACCACTAAAGCGGCTGCATTGAACAACCAAAAGCTTGGCGAGTTTAGAGAAATTTTAGATAATGCTGTCGCATGAAAATAGCCGTAACCGATGCTAACATATTTATTGACCTGATAAAACTTCAGTGGCTTGGTTATTTGTTTAGTATTAACGTGGAAATTTATACCACGCGGGAAGTGATAGATGAATTAATGGATAGCCAGCTAGAACGTGTAACACCTTTTATCCAATCGCAACAATTAATAATTTACTCTTTTTCATCTGAGGAAGTGGAGAGGATAAGAATTATGATAGCTCCTTCCTCCTTAACAATACAGGATAAGTCAGTAGTATTTTTAGCAAAGCATCTACAGGCCGGGGTATTAAGTGGAGATAATCCTTTGAGAAAATTTTGTATCAGGCATGACCTGAAAGTAAAAGGAATTATCTGGTTGTTCGATGAATTTTTGGAGTTTGAATTAATTGATTATGAAACGGCCATCTCACAAATGAATTACTTGCTTTCATTCAATAACAGGTTGCCTGCAATAGATTGCCAGGCAAGATTAAAGGATTGGAAAGAGAAATAGATCCATATGCATATCTACATATATTGACCCGGAACTAAATAAGAGGGGGAACACACATTCCTCAACACTTGTGTTAAGCAACAAGTATGTTCATTTGGGGGCAGAGCATAAGTATTTGTTTTATTACTGTGGAAATTTATACCACACAGGAAGTTGCAAGAAATTAAAATGACAGCCGGCAGTAACAACTACCAGTTTTTCTGCATTTATTTTTTTGAGTATAAAGATTCTCCCTATCCTGGTTCTATATCTATATTAATAGGTTCATTTCAGCACTATAAAATATAGATTGAATATGTGGCATATAATTAGAGTAGCCAATAACGGTTTTTCATAGGATATTGGATTATATAAAAGAGGGTGGATTTTTATCCGGCCCTTTTTTTATTTGATGCAGATTAGAAAAGATGATTATAGTAACAGTTATTAATAATGAAGAGTTTAAACAAGGCACGTAATTAAATCATACAATGTGGTTAATTCACTTTCATTATCTCTTAAACATTCTTTCTTCCCTCATTCTCTTTATGTGCTTGCAGACGCTCGCTACGTCTTTACCTGATAATATGCCACTATACAGCTAAGTAGATAGTGTATAGATGCTATATAGCTAAAGCATGGATAGTGTATGCGGAGTGCATCAGATAGGTAATAAAAATTAATTTCCAGAGAGATAAAAACTTGACAAATTAATTTCATTATTGCTCCATGAGATCACAACAGCTCCGGGATTTTTCCACTAAATAAGTAGAAGGATAAAAAGTTATAGCAACTTTTTTAGGAAGCGTATATGGTACTCCGTTATAAGGATGCTATTATCTAATATTGCTTCATGGACGTTACGTACGTACTGATAAAAATGAATAGCTTGCAACCCGTTACAAACAATTAAATGCATACATTCCGGAAGTTGCTTTTGGTGTAGTATACGTCCCTAATGATGTGATGTTCCAATGCTTTAAAATTTAGTTCAGGCATATACCTGTTAACCAAATAATAAACAGGTAAAGTGTTTTAATTATATAAATTGCAACACCAAAAAATTCCGAATGTCACTTGCAGTAACCTCCAGAAATCCAAAAGCACTTTTAACGGCGATAAAGACAGCAGTAATAAATGAAGCTATCCCAACATGGACTATAGTATTAGACTACGATAAAGTTTACTTTACTCTTACAGAAAAACAATGGAAATTTAAAGCATTGCTGGGATATACTATTGTGGAGTCAGGGCTTATATTTACCATAGCTGGCCATAACGATGAAACCCCTGACGGGAATATCAAAAAAGTCTACTATGAAAGATTTTCAGAAATGCTGAAAACACATTTCCCCGGAAAATTTACAACTATTCAAACAGGGCTGCCTTAAATAATTAATCGTTTGAATAATCCTGTAAACGTTATATGATGTGAAATGAATTTACTAATGGCAACATTTTATACAAAAGCTAAAGTGATTAATTATTCGGAGAGAATCTAATTTTAGCACTCAAGATTGATTTATATTCAACAAACAATTTGTTTATCAATTTTTGCCAGCATATCAATTGCCATGTTTGTTACAAACCAGGTCAATTGAAACTCTCCATTTTCTTCCACCTTATGAACTTTTAAAAGTTCACGCTCTATTAATGCTGCTGATGATCCATTAATATCTTTTGGTCCGAATAACAGGTTATGCTTTTGCTTTTCACACGCAAGCCTTAATGCTTTAATCATAAGTTTAGTAAGAGGAGGCTCACTTCTCTTTTCAGTAAACTTAATCGGGAATGAAATAATTCTGGCCAGATTTTTTTTATTAGCAAGTTATCTGAATTCACCGTCAAAAACGAATATGATTAAAGCCCATACATATAATTCACTTTGAAAAATCGTGATGGAAATACTTTAGGGTTTTTGCCTGGTGCTGAACAGACATTTAGCTCTTCGTAATGACTATATCTGGATAAAAGACAACTTTTTATCTTCCGTCAATAGCCAGTTTTAAGGCCCTTAAAGTGGCACCATTTTCTACAGGGCTAGTGTTGGAAATATCATACCAACTCCCCTCCTTTGTCTTGTATAATTTATAGATTTCACCACCGTCATTTGTGATAACATACTCTTCCAAAATGGCTTTAACCGCACCCAAAGCATTTAAAATTTGAAAAGGTTTTACCGAATAGAAATACTCACTCTTATCTTCTAGAATTATGCGATTACTTTTTTCTTGCGTGGCTTCCATTTTCATAATACAATTATACATTGCTGAAGGAATTATGGCAAATCTATTTTCATGTAGGGTTTACTTTCTCTCGTTATATCAATAGCAAAAAAACGAAGGAAGCCCAAACTCTTCATAGGTGAATAGCATCTTTTATTTTGAGCTTAACGCTTTAAGCTTTTCACTAAGTTCCGTGAGGCCTGCTTTCGTTAAATAATCGTCGGCAATAACCTGCAACTCCTGCAAAGTTTCTGGCGGTATGCTCTCAAATAAGTTGGATGATTTATCGTCATCTTTTGCAGCTAAGCCTCTTTTAATAATGCTGTTCAGCAATAGAACATTTTTGCGTGAAATCTTCATATCAATCTTCACAGTTTCATTCATGCCAGGGATACTTAAAATGGTATCATACACTTTGGCTACATCATTTGTTGTAAGCATAATTTTTAGTTTTATTTATTCATTCTTCACCACACAAATTTATTTCTTACATACAAATCTATCCTCCTTAAAATATGGTGAGGATAGGTTGAACACATAACGCTTGTTTAACTTTGACTCGTCGTTATCTGAATTGTGAAATTGAAAAATGTGGACTATGAATTTCAGTAAGCAAAGGCTTTCTATAGAAGACGCCAGGCAAATAGACTTGGCAGATTATCTATCAAAACTGGGGCACACGCCTGTCAAAATAAGAAACTTCGATTATTGGTATTTGTCTCCTTTGAGGAAAGAAAAAACTGCCTCTTTCAAGGTTAATAGGAAACTAAATCGTTGGTACGATCATGGGCTTGGTAAAGGTGGTAACATCATAGATTTTGCCATCGAATACCATAATTGTACGATAGCCGATGCGCTTAAAAAACTGAGTAATAATCTTTCTTTTCGCCAGCCTTTACAACAACCATCTCCTTTACAAAAAGAGAAAGACGAAAGCAAAATAAAAATAACTGCAGAAGCGCCACTTTCATCTTTTATTTTATTCCGCTACCTGCAACAAAGGCGGATACCATTAGAGATTGCGCAACAATTTTGTAAGGAAGTAAAATATGAACTGAACGGTAAAACTTTTTTTGGAATTGGCTTTAAAAATGATTCCGGTGGTTATGAAATCCGGAACGCTTATTTCAAAGGAAGCAGTTCTCCAAAAGATATTACTACGTTTAACAATATTGCAAAAGAAGCCGCAGTTTTTGAAGGCTTTATTGACCTCCTTTCCTTTATTGCTATGAATCAAAATCAACACCAGAATCTATCTGATTTTGTGGTATTAAATTCCGTTTCCTTTTTTGAAAAAGCCCGTTCATTTATGGAACAACATGAAGCTATCAACCTTTATTTAGACAATGATAAAACAGGACAGAATTACAGCCAGTATGCACTTACGCTTAATAATAAATACAAAGATCAAAGTCAATTATATAAACAACATAAAGACCTTAATGAATGGTTGGTAAATATCGGAAAATCACAAAAGAAAAATTTAGGGCATAAACCTGGGAAGAAAATTTAATAAGCAGATGTCATAAAATATAAGTATTAAAACGCAGCGTTTTAAAGCAATCAAAAATGACTATTGAAAACTTAAAGAAAATTATGAAGGCTGTAAGATTGCCTCTTTTCAGCAATCGGCCAGATGTCCGGTTGTTTAACAACCGACTCTGGCCGCCCATTACTCCGAAGTCGTGGGCGGGGGATGCTGTAAAGCTAAACAGACTTTTAAAAATGTGAAAATGATAAGTGATGAAACACGAACATGCAAACAGAACGCACACCGTTGGGTTTAGACTTACCCCCAGCGAATATGAAAAGATAGAGAAGAAATGGAAAGCAAGTACCTGCCGGAAACTGAGCGATTACGTTCGCCGCTGCATATTTGAAAAGCCAATTGTAACAACTTTTCGTAACCAGTCTTTGGATGACTTTATGACCGAGGCACTCAGGCTACGAAATGAATTGAACGGCATTGGAAACAACTTCAACCAGGCAGTAAAAAAGCTCCATACACTGCATGAAATTTCAGAATTCAAAAGTTGGTTGATCAACTACGAACTGGAGAAAAAAATCTTGCTGAATAAAGTTGACGAGATCAAAAATCACATTCAAAAAATTGGCGAGAAATGGTTGCAGTAATCAAGACCGGGCACTCCATTCACCGCATTTTAAACTATAATGAAAACAAGGTGAAAGAAGGCGTAGCGAAAATTATTTTCGCAGCTAATTATCCTATAGATGTCGAGAAATTATCTTTTGCCCAAAAATTAAACAGGCTGCTTAAGCAAGTTGCATTAAATGAAAATGTAAGCCGGAACAGCGTTCATATTTCACTCAATTTTGATCCTTCAGAACAGATTTCAACAGAGCGTCTGCAGGAGATCGCTGATAACTACATGCACCAGATCGGTTTTGGAGCACAGCCATATTTAATCTATCAGCATTTCGATGCAGGGCATCCGCATATTCATATCGTATCTGTAAAAGTAAGAGCAGATGGCAGCCGTATAGATATGCAAAATATTGGGCGTAACCAGTCTGAAAAAGCAAGGAAAGAAATTGAACAAACCTTTGGTTTAAAAAGGGCTGAAGACAGTAAACTCCAACAGCAATCATACAGGCTTAAACCTGTTAATGTACAGAAGGTACAATATGGCCGGTCTGAAACTAAGAGAGCAATTAATAATGTACTCGATGCCGTGCTGAAAGATTATAAATATACAAGCCTGCCAGAGCTGAATGCAATCCTTAAACAATATAATGTGATGGCAGATCGGGGCAGTGAAAATTCAAGGGTATTTCAGCATCATGGATTAGTGTATAGAATACTCGATGAGAAGGGAAATAAAGTTGGTATACCTGTCAAGGCCAGTGATTTTTACAACAAGCCAACCCTTAGCTTTCTTGAAGAAAATTTTGCGCCGAATGAAGGCGCCCGGCAACCCTATAAAGCGAGGATAAAAAATGCCATTGACCTTGCCGTGCTAAGGCAACCCAAACAACAATTGCAAGACCTTGTTCACACGCTTCGTAAGGATGGTATAGAGACAGTTTTGAGACAAAACGAGGAAGCGACGATCTACGGAATTACCTACGTTGACCACCAGACCAAATGTGTTTTTAATGGTAGCGCATTAGGCAAACAATACAGCGCCAAAGGTATATTAGAACGCTGCGGGGAGAGAAAAGAACTGCCAGGACAAGAACGAAATTTTGATACGCATTCAATTTCAAAAGCATCGCCACAGAAGGAACTAGTTCAGCAATTTCAAAACCAGCAAAACAAGAATGAAATCAATCTGCTGGAAACATTGCTTCAACCTGAAAACACATCCGGCTATGTACCCAACGGGCTGCCGGGCAAAGGCAGGAAGAAAAGGAAAAAGCGAATTACAAAACGTCTTTAATTTTTTAAAAATAACAAACTATGCAAACAGGTGAAAACGAACAGGGACTGAGGAAGATACTGGATATGACCAGACTGATCAGTATAGTAATTTTGGTATTACACTTTTATTATTACTGCTATGCAGCTTTTGAGCATTGGCATCTTACATTGCCGCTTACTGACCGGCTTATGAGTAATATTCTTAACACCGGATTGTTTAAAAGTTTTCATACATCCAAGCTGTTTTCTTTAGGATTTCTGGCCATTTCTCTGATGGGTGCGAGGGGTAGGAAAGATGAAAAGCTGAACTATAAAACAGCCTTCGCTTACATCGTTACGGGACTGCTGATTTATTTCCTAAGCTACCTGTCTTTGCTTCTAAAAATTGCCCTTACCACCGCAGCAATTTTATATATAGGTATTACAGCAATCGGATTTATGTTGATATTATCAGGAGGCACGTTACTATCCCGTGTGATACAACAAAAATTAAATGGCAACGATATTTTTAATAAAGAGAATGAAACCTTTCCCCAAGAAGAAAGATTGTTAGAAAACGAGTTTTCAATTAACCTTCCGGCACAATATAACCTGAAAGGAAAGAGGCGAAAAAGCTGGATCAACATTATTAATCCATTTCGTGGATTAATGGTTTTAGGTTCGCCTGGTTCGGGTAAATCTTACTTCGTTATCCGGCATGTTATCACACAACATATCAGGAAAGGATTTACCATGTTCGTCTATGATTTTAAGTTCGATGACCTGTCAAAAATTGTCTATAATACATGGTTAAAATATAGAAGCAAATACCTAGTTCAACCAGAGTTTTACGTGATCAATTTTGATGACCTTACCCGCAGTCATCGTTGCAATCCTCTTGATCATGCAACCATGACTGATATTACTGATGCAGCAGAATCCGCCCGAACTATTTTAATGGGATTGAATAGGGAATGGATCAAACGGCAAGGTGATTTCTTCGTGGAATCTCCAATCAATTTTTTGACTGCCATTATCTGGTATTTACGAAAGTATAACGACGGTGAATTTTGTACACTTCCCCATGTGATTGAATTGATGCAGGTAGATTATGATAGTTTGTTTACAGCACTTAGAACAGAAAAGGAAATTGATGTGTTAATCAATCCCTTCGTTAATGCATATCTCAATGATGTAATGGAACAATTAGAAGGGCAAATAGCTGCGGCTAAAGTTGCAATGGCAAGACTTTCCTCTCCGCAATTGTATTATGTTTTATCAGGCAATGATTTTATGTTAGACATTAACAATCCTGATAGACCAAAGATTGTTTGCATGGGAAATAACCCGCAAAAAATTCAAATTTATGGAGCAGTTTTATCTTTGTATGTAACACGGTTGGTTAAGCTGGTGAACAAAAAAGGAAAACAGAAAAGTAGTCTTGTGTTTGATGAATTTCCTACTATTTATCTGAATAACATGGATAGCCTTATTGCTACCGCACGAAGTAATAAAGTAGCTACCTGTTTAGGTATCCAAGACTTTAGCCAGCTCCGTAAAGATTATGGTAAAGAACAGGCAGATGTAATTATGAATATTACCGGCAATATCGTAAGTGGACAAGTAACAGGCGATACGGCAAAACAATTAAGTGAGCGTTTTGGAAAGATCATGCAGGATCGGGAAAGCCTTTCAATTAATAGGTCAGATACTTCAATCAGCCGTTCCAAACAATTAGAATCTGCGGTGCCACCTTCTAAAATTTCCGCGCTTTCTTCCGGTGAATTTGTCGGCATGGTAGCCGATGATCCTGATAATAAAATTGAGCTTAAGACCTTTCATTGTGAGATACTAAATGACCATGATGCATTGAAACAGGAACAGGATAACTATAAAAAAATTCCCATTATCCGCAAACTTGATAATGCAATGGTGCAGCGAAATTATTTGCAGATTAAACAGGATGTTCAGGATATTATACAGGCCGAAATGGAGAGGGTGTTAAGTGATCCGGGATTAAGCCATTTGGTGATAAGAAAATGATAGAAGCCCAAAATATTATTATCTCCACATTTTAAAAAAAGACGATGACTTTTTTAATCTTTTACATTAAAATTAATGCTTAGGTGAGGGGTGAGTTGCAAGCTATTCAGTAGTTATCAAAAATGCTTCTAAAAACTATGTTATACAATTTCTTGTTGGTCGGTTGCTGGCGAAATAAAAAGAGGCTGCGACAGAATTTTGAGACAGCCTCTTTACTTAAGCAATTCAAGTTGCTAGTTATTGAATCAGTTTATTGAAAGTAAATGATACTAAAAATTTAAAAGTTTTAGTAGAAATCCTTTGAATGTAACTGCATGTATTTTTCTTAAAAACAAACTCCTTATTTCGCTAAAGCTTTTCTCAATTCTTTTTCGGCTGCACTCTTTTAAAAAACTTATCCACGGTTTATCCTTTCTTTTTGAGTTCGATTTTCTCTGTACCATCAAATGGATTTCATCTCCAAACCTTGCATTTTCTTCTATCGTATAATCAGTATAAGCTGAGTCTGCAGATATACTACTTTGTCGTTATTATCTCACTATCACTGAACTTTCTTCTGTTATCATAGATATGTCCTATTCCTTTTAAGAGATCATCCACTAAACAAAAAATTGCTGCCATTTTATTTTCCAGATACGGGGATCAATAATAATGAGGGACGCAAAAATAAATTCCCGTTATACCTATAATAAGTATACAAAATGTTTACATGGATACGGGTACATTTTTTATTTGCCTTCGACAAATCAATTTATCTCGAGCTATGCTTATTTAACCCACATTGCAGCAAAAACATCTATTTTCATTAATTTTTGGGCTTTTTTTAAGTAACAAAATCCTGAAATAGTTGCTGGTAAAGGTTTTTGTTTTTAAGATTGGTTTGTAGTACACAGGGGGGTGTTCGGTTTCTGATACTGATTTATAGCTTTGCGGCTTATGTATTTAAAAGCCTCCTTCAGATACAATCCTAACATTGCGGATATTGCGGCTTACTACCGCTTGGTAGAGAGTTATCGCAACGAAAATGATAGGGTGTGTCATAGAACGCTTTTAAACATTGGCTTTTGGGCTGAGGCTACCAGAGAACAAAAAGATAAGGTCGTGGATTATCTCAATAGCAGATATAAAAATGAATTATGCCTTTTTGAAGAATCAGATCAGCAAGTACTTAAATGGGTCAATCGTTTTTGGAATGAAATGATTAAGAAGAAAACCATAGATCGCCAGGCAATGGAGGAAAGTCACAGGCTGGTAAAAGTAGAAAGCATAAAACACAAAGAAGCAAGGGAAATAGGCACCGAGTGGATATGCGCCACTACCTGGAATAATCTTAAACTCACCGAACTATTTGAAGGGCTTGGATGGCCGGATGAAAAGGTTCAATTATGCATGACGCAAGTCATTAGCCGGGCAGTATATCCTGTCTCTGAATTAGCCACCAGCAAATGGATAAGAGACAACTCTGCCATCTGCGATATCACCGGATATGATATTCATAAAATTTCCAAAGACAAACTTTACCAGAACGCCCTGGATTTATATAAGTGCAAAGACACCATCGAAAAACATTTATCTACAAAAACCAATGAACTCTTTGACTTGCAAGATAGAATTATGCTCTACGACCTTACCAATACTTATTTTGAGGGCAGTAAGAAAAAGAGCCGGTTGGCTAAATATGGCAGAAGCAAAGAAAAGCGCAACGATGCAAAACTGGTGGTGCTGGCCATGGTTATTAATATAGAGGGCTTCATAAAATATTCATCTATCCATGAAGGCAACTATGTAGATACTTCCGACATCAATCCACTTCTTAAAAAACTACCCACCAGCACTGTAAAACCAATAGTGGTAATGGATGCAGGGATAGCTACAGAAAAAAATTTAAAAATACTAACGCTACAAGGATACAAATACGTAGTAGTGAGCAGAACAAAAATAAAAGACCACCGGGCTGTACAGGAAGGCAAAGAAACTTATTTACTTACCAAATCAAAAAAGATAATCCGGCTAACACAAGTCATAAGTGAAAAACATACCGATAGTTTTCTAAAAGTAGAAAGTGAAGCCAAAGGCTTAAAAGAGCAAGGCATAAAAAATAGATTAGAGCAGGAATACGAACAACAATTGCACCTCATACAACAAAGTTTATTCAAACCAAGAGGTATAAAAAAGTTAGACAAAGTGCAACAAAGAATAGGAAGAGCAAAACAAAAGTATCCTTCTATTCATCACCTTTATAATATCCATCTTGATATTGACCAAGACACCCAAACAGTAAAAAATCTATATTGGCAAAAGGATATTGCGAAAGCCGAAGAAGCAAACAACAAACTGGGCGTTTATTTTCTAAGAACCAATTTAGAAGGAACAGATGAAGCCCTGGAATGGATGATATATAATACAATAAGAGAAATAGAGTCAACATTCAGAGTATTAAAAACAGATTTGGATCTACGTCCGATCTATCATAAAAAGGATGACTCAACAATGGCACATTTGCATTTGGGCCTGCTAGCCTACTGGCTTGTAAATACCATTCGTCACCAACTGAAGCAATCAGGTATCAAGGATGATTGGCAGGAGATAAAGCGAAAAGCATCCACCCAAAAATCAGTACTGACAACAGCACAAAACAGCTATGATAAAATCATACAAATAAAAAGATGCACTGAACCATCAGAAGACCTGAAGAAGATATATGATGCCCTAAAAGGACAAAAACCAAAACCATTCAAACAAATTAAATTTGTAGTACACAAAACGCCACTGAAAAAAAATGAAACCCGTGTCATTACACGATTTTTGTCAGGTTAACTGCAACTTGGGTTAACGCAATTGTGAAAAATGAAAATGATGAACAACCCATCACTACCAAGTGTACGAATATTAAATAGGAAACTGCATTAAGCTCAATTTTAACAGCATTATTTTTTTACTATACTAGTAGTAGCTTTTATTATACATGGAGATATTTGGTTAGTTTTGATTTACAAAATAATTAGCACATCCAATTAATTTGTAAATCTCCGACTGCTGATTTTTACGATGCCTGTACATGAATTATATGACATAAGAGAATACTTTCAACGCCTTGCGAAGGGAGACACGAGTGCATTTGAAACCATATTTTATTATTATAAAAAAAGGGTTTTTGGGGTTGCCTTCAAAATGCTGAAATGTGAAACCGAAGCAGAGGAAATTGTGCAGGATGTATTCCTTTCTATCTGGCTGGCTAAATCCAGGCTAAGTCTTATCAAGGATCCCGATGCTTACCTTTTTACCATTACTTATAATACTGTTTATAGCCATCTAAAAAAAGCATCCCGTAACAAAGTGCAGTTAACTGCAATTGTACACCGCATCAGTCAGATTCAAAACACAACCGATGAAACCATAGCTGCCAACGAAACCGGTAAGCTCATCAACGCGGCGGTACAACAGCTTCCACCACAACAGAGGGTTGTTTACGACTTAAGCAAGCTGGAAGGGTTAAGCTACGATGAGATCGCGGGACATCTGCAACTCTCGAGGAATACAGTAAGAAACCATTTGGCGGAAGCCATGAAAGCTATCCGGATTTTCTTGAAAAAAGCGGCTATGATATTTTTGTCGTTGGCTGTATTTCTTTTTTAGCAAAAAAAAATTTTTTCCAACTGGTACTTTTGATTTGTTTCAGACTCCATGTACAAAGAATATTAATAGATTATGGGTAAAGGCCGGTTAGAATTTCTTTTGCAACAATATGCTGCAGACCATTCCACACCTTCAGAAACAAGGGAATTATTCGAATGGATCAAAAAGTCGGAAGATGATTTTTTATTGAAAGAGAAAATCCGGGAACTATGGTCAGAGTATGAGCATAATAAACAATTACCTGAAGTGGACTGGAATGCCGTTTATACAAAGATTATTGAAACCCCGGTAATGGAGCAAAAGCGAATTTGGCCGCGTATTGCAGCGGCTGCAGCAGTTATAATATTACTTTCTGCAGGTAGCTATTTCATATTTAATCATGCACCCGGAAAACCTAATGCGACAAGTGAAATGAAGCAAGTGCCCGGGAATTACGTTGTTCCCGGAGGTAATAAAGCAGTACTTACTTTGGCCAACGGAAAACAAATAGTTCTTGACAGTGCCGGTAACGGAATGCTGGCCCAACAAGGCAATATAAAAGTTATTAAGCTGGGCAATGGCAGCCTGTCTTATAGCACCCTAAATGCTCCTTCGTCATCAGCTGGCCCCCGGCATGTTTTATATAATACCATTTCAACACCCAGGGGAGGACAGTACCAGATTTTATTGGAAGATGGAAGCAAGGTATGGCTCAATGCTTTATCATCACTGCGTTTCCCTTTATCTTTTGCAGGGCAGGAAAGAGATGTAGATCTCACCGGCGAAGGATATTTTGAAATAGTTCATGCTCCGGCAAAACCGTTCAAAGTTTCTGTGAACGGAATGGAGGTACAGGTATTTGGAACGCATTTTAATATTAATGCTTACACTGACGAGGCAACTATAAAAACAACCTTGTTAGAAGGTTCGGTAAAGGTTAGCAAAGGTGCAGCCAGCAAAATGCTTAGGCCTGGTGAACAAGCGCAAATAAAAAATCAGGCTAACTCATTGAATCCGAAAATTAAAGTACAAGCTATAAATACGTATGCCGTAGTAGCCTGGAAGAATGGACGCTTTATTTTCCAGGAGGATAATATACGATCAGTGATGAGACAATTAGCAAGATGGTACGATGTAGATGTCAGCTACGAGAGAAATGTTACTAATGAAGAGTTTGTTGGAGTGATCAACCGCTCCCGCTATGAAAATATTACCGATATACTGGATATGCTTGAAAAAACACGCACAGTGCGCTTTTCGATAAGTGGCCGGAACATTAAAGTGTTGCCGTCTAAATAAATTCATTTACAGGGTATATAAACAAGAATTGCCTCAAAAAGAACCGCCCCGACTGCAATCGGGACGGCGGGATTTTCAGGTAATTAAACAAATAAAATACTGCGATCATTCATTCTAAAACCCAAAATACAAAAGTATGATTTTATCTACTAGCGGTAACTTTTTGCTAAGGCGCAAGGTGCCGCGTCAATTTCTGAAAGTTATGAAACTCTCTGCGTTTCTCCTCACCGTCGCTTTTATACAGGTACAGGCAAAAGGTTATTCACAAGTTACATTATCATTTAAGGAAGCACCCGTTGAAAAGGTATTTCGTGAAATTGAACGTCAGACTGACTATGGCTTCTTATACACGAAAGAGATGCTTGTCGGTTTACCTGCAATAACTATAAACGTAAAGAGGGCGCCGATAAAGGAAGTACTCAATCAATGTTTCAAAGGTCAATCCCTTGAGTATTCTATTGATAACAATACTATAGTGATCACGAGAAAAATAGCTTCACCGGGCACTGAAGCTACCGTTTTCTATTCTCCACCACCAGTTGAAATTCATGGCAGGGTGGTAAATCAGCAAGGGGAGCCTTTACCCAATGTATCTGTAATAATCGCGGGTACTACCGAAGGAAGTGCCACCAATAATGATGGGCGCTTTACAATTACTGCTCCGAATAGCATTAATAATATAGTACTGGAAATTTCCAGCGTTGGATATTTAACCAAAAAGGTGAATGTGGGAAAACAAACGGAAATAAATATTACTTTAGAATTATCGGAGTCCGGATTGAGTGACGTGGTAGTAGTTGGTTACGGAACACAGAAGAAGAGTGATATTGTTGGGTCTGTATATTCGATCCCAAAGGAAAAGCTGGAACAAAATCATAACTCTGACTTCTTTCAATTGATACAGGGAGCCGCCCCTGGCCTTAATCTTCAAAGAAGTAGCGGAGATGCGGGTTCGTCAGGCAGTATTTTAATTCGCGGGCAAAATTCCATTACAGCAAATAATTCACCTTTAATTATTCTTGACGGGATACCTTTTTCGGGTTCAATCAATGAAATCAATCCAAACGATATTGGGTCCGTGGAACTTTTGGAAGATGCTTCTGCCGCAGCTATTTATGGATCAAGGGCGGCAAACGGCGTGATTCTGATTACTTCCAAAAGTGGGCTTTCTTCAGGTACAAAGATTGAATTGAACACGTCATGGTCACTTCAAAACGAGGCTGTGAAATATCAATTGATGAATCCAGATCAATTCTATAAATACAGGAAACAAGCCTATCAGAACGATGGACTTTTAAACGGGGTTTCAGAAGCAGATATCCCAAAAACGATTCTTCAGCAAAATGAATTGATCAGCTACGATAGGCATGAATCTGTGGATTGGATAGACGAAATGCTGAATAAGAATTCGTTGAAACAAAATTATCAACTCGGCGTGAGAACCGGAAATAAGGGAATTAAAGAGTATTTTTCTGCCTCTTATCTTGATGATGGAGGAATCGTAAAAGGCACTGGATTTAACCGGATTACATTAAATAATAACCTGGAAATATCCTCTATAGCAGATTGGTTAAAAATTGGCGATAATCTGTTATATACCGTAAGCAATTATCAGCAGCCTGTTTGGGGAATAAACAATCAACCTGCCTATTACAGGTTAAGCCCTTTCTCCAGAATTTACGAGGATGATGGAAGCTTAACTAAATTTCCGCAAGCGAATGATGATCTCTTGGTAAATCCAGTGGCAGAGATGCAATTATCTACTCAGAAAAATAATTTTAGCTCCTTCTTTAATAATTTTCATCTAGATATAACACCGGAATTTTTGCCGGGATTTTCCTATAGGATGAATTTTGGATCTACATTGCGCAACACATTTAATGCATTATACTGGGGAAGGGGCACGTTCATAGGCGATGCCGTTCAGGGGTCCGCTACCGTTCAAAATTCCAACTTGCTAGACCTTACCTGGGAGAACATTATAAAGTACAATGCAACCTTTAAAGAACACAATATCAATTTCACCGGGCTATATAGCCGGCAATATGACCGGGTGCAGAGCGATGAAGCAAGTGCTGCAGGATTTGTAAGTGATAATTATTTATGGCGCAACCTTGCAGCCGGTTCATCATTAGGTACTCCCGCATCAAATTTTGCGGAATGGAATTTAGTATCTTATATGGCAAGGTTAAATTACAATTATAAGAGTAAATACTATCTAACCGCCACCGTGCGGACGGATGGATATTCTGGTTTTGCAGCAGATAATAAATACGCCACATTTCCTTCGTTTGCCGTGGCTTGGAAGATTTCAGGCGAAAATTTCATGTCTGGTATCAAATGGCTGGATAATCTGAAATTAAGAGCTTCATACGGATCTTTAGGGAACCAGGCTGTTGGCACATACAGGTCTTTAGCCCAACTATCTAATGCCCCACATATATTTGGACAAGAGCTATATTCCGGATTAAGGGTATCATCGCTTGCGAACTCAGATCTCAGTTGGGAAACCACCACTACATTGAACACGGCCGCTGATTTTTCCATTTTAGCGGGCAGAATTTCGGGCACTTTGGAATATTACAAGTCAAAAACTAAAGATATTTTACTCAATCGCCAGATACCTAGTATAACGGGGCAAACTAGAATTCTTTACAATATTGGTAAGCTTCAGAACACGGGTTTTCAAACGGCTTTAAACATTGTCCCTATAAAGAATAAAAATTTTAGTTGGAGCCTCAATCTAAATTTTTCAACAGTTCAAAACAAAATTTTGCAATTATATGGAGATGATAAGGATGATGTAACCAATCTCTGGTTTATTGGAGAGCCTCTTGGAGTTTATTATGATTATCAGTTTGGAGGCATTTGGCAAACCGGCCAGGAAAGTGATATTTCAAAGTCAGCTACTCCAACCAGGAAGCCCGGCGACGCTATTGTTATTGATCAAAATAATGATGGGGTGATAGATGCGCTAGATAAAAAAATCGTAGGCCATCGGCTACCTGATTGGATGGGCGGCATTGGCACTACGCTTACTTTTAAAAGAATTAGCCTGAATGTTTTTGCACAAACAATTCAAGGGAGGGACGGGAGATTAAATATCGAAGGTGGCGCAAATGGAAGGTTTAACGCTCCCCCGGTTAATTATTGGACAGCGGAAAATAATTCAAATAGCTGGGTTAAGCCATCTTCAAGCACAACTCCGTTCTTTGGATCAATGGATATTTACGATGCAAGCTTTTGGAGAATAAAAGATATTACTTTAAACTACGACTTCTCCCCCTCCCTCTTAAAAACAGTGAGACTGGAAAAAGTTAGCGTATTTGTTAACCTCCACGATTATTTTACGGTGACTAATTACCCTTATATGGATCCGGAATCCACTAACATTTATGCAACCCCAATTCCTAAGTATATCCAGTTCGGATTAAATGTAACCTTTTAAATTATTGAATTATGAAATCAACAATATATAAGTACCTTATTCCTTTAATGTTTTTTTCGTCGCTCGTTGCCTGCAAAGACGATTTTTTAATCGAAAAGCCGAGCAGCTTTTTGAGTCCGCCAACCACATATACTACAGATGCGGGGCTAGCTGCAGGGGCAGTCGGATTATATAACGAATTTAGTTTTCCATATTTTGGAAGCTCTAATTGGGAAAATTGCTGGGTACTTCTAAATGGCGCTACGGATTTTAACCAGATGGGAAACCAGAAAACAAATATCCCAATGGCAACATTGAGCAACGAATATGGAGCATCAACATCTGATGATGTTTTACATAGTCTGTGGGCATATCTGTATCGAATTGTTAACAACGCAACTGCTATAGTTGATTATAGTGAAACGCACGAGTGGCAAAATAAAGAAATGGGCAATACAACTTCAGGAGAGGCCCATTTCTTCAGAGGCTGGGGAAACTTTTATTTGACAATGCTTTGGGGAGATATCCCGATTGTTGATACCGTTATTACGAGTGTCAGAGTAAATTTTGTCCGTAATCCACATGCCGAAGTTTTAGCTTACGTGATAAAAGATTTTGCAAGGGCTGCTAACTTATTGCCCGAAACTGCTGGCCAGCCCGGCCGCATTGATAAGACAACTGCAATGCACATGCTATCTTATGCATACCTGGCAAATAAACAGTATGACAGTGCAGAAGTTTGGGCGCAGGCTGCTGTTAATGATCCCAATCATAGTCTTGTTACCACCCGCTTTGGTACCAGGCAAAGTGATCCTAAAGGCAATTCATTTTGGGATTTATTTCAACTCAATAATCAAAATAATAATCCTGAGGGCCTTTTTGTAATGCAGGTTGGAAATACTGATCTTCATCCGCAGAATCTTCCTGCATCCGGTGGGGACGCTTCAAGATTTGTGCGGGAATTAATTCCTCAGTATGAACAGGCGTCGGGGCTGCTTTCATCCGCTCAATATGGTGGGCGAGGATATGGAAGAAATGTTGCAACTATGGGTTGGTACAGCCTGTTCGAATCAAATGACATAAGAGGTCAAATGCCAAATCTTCAAAAAATATATTTAGCAAATCAGAAAGCTACCTTAAACGGAAAGACTATAAATATAGGAGATACTGTATTTGATTTTGATAATCCCCAAAATGGTCTTTACCCACAAGATGCAATCATTTTAAGGCCGTACCCTACCAAATGGAATAAGGAAGCAGATCCTACAGATTCTACAAAATATAGTGCCGATGAAATTGGCTATACCGGTGGCACTATTCGCGATGCTTATATTATTCGTTTATCCGAGACATATTTGTACCTCGCATGGGCTCAATTAATGCAAGGCAAAACAGATTTAGCTGCCGATAATATCAATGTTGTAAGGTCCAGGGCCGGGGCTTCACTGATTACCCCTGGGGATGTAACTGTAGATTTTATTCTTGATGAATTAGCAAGAGAAGAATGGGGTGAATGGTACAGCCGCAAAGTGGATTTGTTTATTTCCGGAAAATATATTGAAAGAGTAAAAAAATATAATCCTGAAGCTGGCCCAAATGTCGCTGACAAACACACTCTTTTGCCAATTCCTCAATCTGAGATTGACTTGAATTCCGGGGCTGAACTGACTCAAAACCCAGGATGGTAACAGTGATAAGCTTTGGTTATGCTGAGCTAATTTTCAATTTCGTAGCATAAACTTTTAAACTGTTTTTTATTCGTGGGACTCCAAGTTTAATTAACAGGTAATCAGTTAAAATATTAAAATTATTAGCAAAATGAAAATATTAATTTCAGTGGTATGTGTTGCGTTGTCTGCATTTTTTATTTTCTCAACTTATAAAAGCCAGCTCAAATCTGTGGTGGTTAATTTTCCTGAAGTCAGCCAGCCCATTCAAATCACAAAAAGCGATAAAGAACATTTTTATGCCAGTTACTTTGGTATCAATTCGTTTAGTAAAAATGAACGTTACGCGACTGTTTTGGAAACTGATTTGAAATATAAACTTCCTGATGAGAATGATCCGGCTGTGCTAGGTTTGGTGGATTTAAAAACCAAGGATTTTATTCCACTAACAACTACCAGAGCATGGAATTTTCAACAGGGATGTATGGCGCACTGGTTAGGCACTTCTCCTGATTCTCTTATTATTTATAATGATCTCAGAGAGGGAAAATTCATTTCTGTTATTATGAATGTTTTAACCAAAAAGGAAATTAAAACAATTCCATATCCAGTTAGCGCCATTTCTCCTGATGGAAAAAAAGCGGTAAGTATTAATTTTTCCAGGATTAGAATTACCCGGTCGGATTATGGATATGGAGGGGCGGGGCAGAATGCGAAAGCAGGCACCCAGTTTCCTTCTGATGATGGAATATTTTTGATTGATCTCGAAACCGGGGAAGCCAGATTAATTGTATCAATTTCGCAAATAAAGGATATGGTTCCCGGAGTGCCGCAGGAAGGCATTGAATATTTTAATCATACTTTGTTTAGCCGCGGGGGGAGTAAAATATTTTGGCTGGCTAGAGCTACTCCGCATAGAAATACCACAGCTTTTACTGTAAACGTTGATGGGACGAATATCCAACATTGCTTTCCGGACGGATGGGGCGGATCACATTTTGACTGGCTGAATGATAGCGATTTAGTGATTACAGCCGAATATAAGGCAAAACAGTATTCGCACGTTTTCTTTACCGCTGGTAAGGACAATTACCAAAGGTTAGGAAATGGTTTATTGGATTTTGACGGACATTGTACATTTTCTCCTGATGGAAAATGGATGGTAACAGATGCTTATCCGTCGACAGAATTACAGGAACAAAAAATTTATTTATTGAACATGAAAACGCAGGCTGCAATGTGCCTGGGCAGATTTGTGGAACCAGAAGAATTTACCAATGAAGGAAAGTACGGTTCTACCCGTGGAAAATTTTGGCGGTGTGATCTTCATTGCAGGTGGAGTCCGAAGGGGGACATCATTGGTTTTAATTCAACAAGGACAGGAAGCAGGCAGGCCTACATTATGAGATTGACATTTTAGAACCGGATAATTGCAATTGATCATTAACGATAATCCGCAAAAAGCATCTTAGTGAAAATTAAATATCTGTCATTTTGCATCATTAGCTTTTTTAGCAGCAGTATAACAGGCAGTTCTTATTTGAATTCATATCATCAAACTATAACAGCCAAATCGGGTTCTAATTTAACCCATTACCTGGATTCTCTTGAACTTCTATTTACCGAAGTGCCTCAGTGGCTTACAACGGTTTACGACAGCAGCTCGGGAGGCTTTTATGATAATGCACGAATGGTTAGAGACTCCAGGTTTGGTCCGGATTTACAATCTACCGCGTTTGCACTGAATATCCTGTTTAATGGCAATATATTATCCAACGATTCCATTTCAGTTTCGTTTAAAACAGGGATAACTCAATTTGTGGAAATGAGGTTTGATTCTTCCGCAAGCCTTTATTTAGATCCGCATTACAAAGATAAAATACTGCAAAATGAACGTACACTGGCGCGGGTACAGGGTATGGCATCTGGCATCTTGCGTAAAATAGGCGTAGAAGATAAACAGGTTCAACCGTTCAAAGAAGCCAATATGCCTGAACATCTGCGTTCTTTAGAGCATTTTAAAATATGGTTTAAAAACCAGCAATGGGACCGCGTTTGGACAGCTTTTGATCATATCGCAATGGAGCGAGCCCTTATTAAAAGGCTGCCCCGTGAACGGGCAGATTCAATCATTCAATTTGTGCAGTTGTACGCATCCAAGATGCAGGACGACGATGGCCTTTGGGGAAAAGGGCAGCCCATAGAAATCCGTTTTTCCGGGGCGGCGAAATATGGAACATTTTGTATGAACGCAGGTATTTCTATCCCTAAACCAAATCTTATATATCAAACATTAATTCAGTGGTTTCAAAAGAATAATGAATTAGATTTTAAATCTGTTTCGGGCTGCCCTATCTGCATACCACGCAATGCTCTTCAATTGCTTTTTTACCTTAAGCCGCTGCTTAAGACAAAAATTTCTGAAAACGATCAATTATTAATAGCAAAACGAACATTGGAAATGCTGCGATTTTATCATCGCAGTGATGGTGGATTTATGAAGGATCAAAGTGCAGCAGTTATTGCCCCGGATGATATTAATTTAGGTAAATATGATGTTGAGATTTCAGATATGAATGGTACTCATCTTGCAACAACCGCCAGGGCAGCATTATACAACCTGCTGGATAAACCCGTACCCCGTATCGGAAATAGAATTCTGAATGACTGGAAGAATATTGATAAATAAAATTGTTTAAAGATGAAGCGGATTTTAATTATTTTATTACTGATACAGCCAATTTTTAATTTACACTCAGAAGCCCAGGTTAGAAAGGAACTGCAACATGGGAAACGGAAACCCAATATAATCTTCATTATAGTGGATGATCAGGGCTACGGCGATCTTGGAGTCCTCTTTCAAAATCAACGGGCCAAGAGCGGGAATAAACCTTATGAATCTTCACCTAATTTAGATCGGATGGGAGCTGAAGGAGCCATCCTTACACAACATTACGCCGCCGCGCCGGTATGCGCTCCTTCCCGTGCATCTCTTTTACTCGGTGTTAGTCAGGGCCACGCTAATGTCCGCGATCATCAGTTTGATAAGGCGATTGAAAATAACTATACGTTACCCCTAGTCCTGCGCAAAATAGGGTATAGTACCTGTGCTATCGGTAAATGGGGATTACCGGGTAATGATAAATGGGACAAGAATGGTTCGGAATGGCCTGCAAGGCCCCGAAACCGGGGTTTTGATTATTTCTTTGGCTATATGGCACATAAAGACGGGCATGAACATTACCCCAAAGAAGGTTTATACAGCGGAAAAAAGAAAGTGTGGGATAACGACGTCAACATAGCACCCACATTAGATAAATGCTATACCGCGGACTTATGGACAGCGGTAGCTAAAAAATGGATTACTGATCATAAAAGAGGAAAAGATAGTATCAATCCCTTTTTTATGTACCTCGCTTATGATACGCCACACGCGGTGGACGAATTACCTACGCAAAAATATCCTAACGGGGGTGGCATTACCGGCGGTGTTCAATGGGTTGGTAGCAATGGAAATATGATCAATACTGCATCCGGTACGCCTGACTCATATATTCATCCGGATTACGCTAATGCCACTTATGATGATGATGATAACTCCGCTACTCCCGAAGTAGCCTGGCCAGATACATACAAACGTTACGCAACAGCAAACAGGCGGCTTGACAACGCCGTGGGAGATTTAAGAAAGTTGTTGAAAGACCTTCACATTGATTCTAATACTGTAATTATATACACATCGGATAACGGGCCGTCTATTGAAACATATTTAAAAAAGGAAAAATGGGAGGAAAAGCATTTACCTACTTTTTTTGACAGCTATGGCCCTTTTGATGGAATAAAGCGTGATTGTTGGGAAGGCGGGCTACGTATGCCCACTATTGCTTACTGGCCTGCTCATATACCCGCGGGGAAAGTGGTAACTACGCCCGGTATTTCTTATGATTGGCCCCCTACATTCTTAGATATGGCCGGGGTGCCCGCGCCTGAACGAATGGATGGAGTTTCGCTTCTCCCATCCCTTGCTGACAAAGGATCACAACGTTCCAGTCTTATTTATGTAGAATATTTTAATGAAGACACGACGCCAGTATTTAAAGAATTTGCTGCGGCCCATCGCGGGCGTGTACGCAACCAAATGCAACTATTGCGTGTGGGAGATTATGTAGGTGTGAGATACGATGTAAAATCTTCGGAAGATAGTTTTGAAATTTATGACGTGCTAAAAGATCCCCAGGAGCAAAACAATTTAGCGCATCGTCCCCAACAAAAAATACTTTTAAAAGGAATCAACCAGGCTCATTTCAACTCTGCCGAAATTTCGATTGATGAGCTCCAGGCTTATCTGAAATCACGCGTTCTTCAAATCCGTCGGCCAGATACTTTAGCACCACGGCCCTACGATTCCACCTTTGTTCCTGCATTGGCAGAAAAGGTCGTTAATGGCATAGAATGGCAAGTATATAAAACGGGCTTCCCATGGATTCCGCAGGTTGAAACTTTGAAGCCGGCAGCCGTTGGATATACAAACGAAGTGAATACTCCTTTAATAGAAAAATTTGCGAAAAACAATTTGATACTTTTTGACGGATATATCAAGATTCCCAAGGATGGCGAATATACTTTTTATCTGGCTTCCGGGGGCAAAGCATTCCTGCGGGTTCATGATGCGCAGATTATTGACGAGGACTTTGGTTATGTTCGGGCAACAGAAAAAAATGCTTCTATTTTATTAAAGGCAGGATTGCATCCTTTCAAGCTTTTCTATGAACCGGATAATGTAGGAAAGCCGTTACTTGATTTTGAATGGAGCGGGCCCGGCTTTACAAAGGAGAAAATATCAAAGGATGTTTTTTTTAGAGAGTTATTAATCAAAAAATAGATGCATTTAGGATTAATACCCTGAGGGTATTGTTTAGGACTAAAATTATGTAAATGACTTTCATGCCAATTCATTTGACTTTCGGGAACGGTAAACTTTAGTATTTAAATATCTTTCTAATGGACAGAAAAAAATTTTTGAAAAACTCGTTATTACTCACAGGAGGCTTACCATTTTTGAATGTTTCTTCTCCTGTAAACTTAAAAAATAAAACCTCAACGGCAGATAAAATACTAAACGCTTATTACCTGCGGGCGCACATGTATACAATGGTTCCTCACCAGATAAAGGAAGACATGAAATGGATGGCCGGCATTGGAACAAATGTAGTTTCCATTGCAATACTCGAACAGGATTTATGGGCTGCTGTAAGTAATATCGAAGTAATATGCAATGCCGCTGAAAAAGAGGGAATGAAAGTATGGGGCGTTCCTTCAAGATGGGGCGGGTTGGTAGCGGGAGCTCCAAAAACGCCAAGTCTTTTTTCTGCAAGCCATCCGGATACCTGGATATTGAAAAAAGATGGAACACCTTTGTACAGCGATATCTCCGCAGTAGTAAGCAGTATTTATCATCCCGGTACGCTTGATTTTTTTTGTAACGAAGCTGATGATTTTTTAAAAAAATTTCCCTTTGACGGGCTTATATGGGATGAGCCAAAGCATGTAGGTAGCGAAGATTTTTCAGCAGCAGCAATTAAAACATTGGGGATTGCTTCCTCTTACCAGGAAAGAGTAAAGCACTATGCTGATTTTTTTTCATCTGTAAATTCTTACCTCAGAAAAAAGCATCCTGAAATAACCCTATCGCTTTTTAACCAGGCAATGGTAAATGATATGGTTATTAACACAATGGCTTCTATTCAGGAACTAAACTATTATGGCTGTGATGGCCGGCCATGGAGCACAGCGGATGGCGGCCAGTTAGAATCTGCAGGTAAAACATTGTTAGATAATGGTCCAAAATTTTTAGATGCAGCAAAAGCAAACCATGTAAAAAGCCTTTTATTGATGGAGAACCATAACCTTCAATCTGTTGATTTTCCTTTACTGAAAAAAGGAATTCCGAAGGTAATGGCAATGAATCCCGACCAGCTAATTTATTACTACTATCCACGAAATGTAGATGATCCTGAAAAGGAAATGGAAATAATCAGCGCTACTGTTAAAAAATATCATTAGCAAAAAAATAAGTTTAAAACAAATCTCATGTGCAAAAAATGTTTCACCTTTTTAATTCTTATCAGTTGCGTTTTTAATTTTTCTGTATATAGCCAGCAAACAATTATTAGATATTTATCGGGAACCGATAAAGATCATACCGTGCCA
Organism: Hanamia sp.; assembly: GCA_965217965.1. Lineage (GTDB taxonomy): Bacteria > Bacteroidota > Bacteroidia > Chitinophagales > Chitinophagaceae > Ginsengibacter. Next base: position 138,331 of record CBDCJQ010000001.1, read on the forward strand.
TGGGATTTTTATTGTACCAAAGGAAGTAATAGTGGCACGTGGAAAACGATACCGGTGCCATCATGCTGGGAGTTGCAGGGTTTCGGCTTTTATAATTACGGCCGCGAAAAAGAGAAGTCTGATGAAGTGGGTATATACCGCTACCATTTTATGGCTGATAAAAACTGGGAGGACCAACAAGTGAATATTGTGTTTGAAGGCTCTATGACCGATACAAAAGTAAAAGTAAACGGAAAGTTGGCGGGGAAAATACACCAGGGAGCATTTTATCAATTCAACTATAACATTACCCCGTTATTGAAATTTGGAAAGTCAAATTTATTGGAAGTGGAAGTGAGTAAAGCATCTGCAAATGCAAGTATCAACAGGGCTGAGCGTGATGGTGATTTTTGGGTTTTTGGCGGCATTTTCCGCCCGGTATATTTGGAAGTTGTTCCAAAAAATCATATTGAAAGATTAGCAATAAAAGCAACGGCCGATGGGAATTTTAGTGTGCAGGTTTTTACGGCCAATATTAAAAGAGGATTTTCTTTAGAAGCGAATATTGTTCAGGGAACTCCTCATGGAGAAAGCGCCGATGGTACTAAAAAATTGAAAACTCTTTCAAATATTTTAGCAGCAAATGATACAATTGCAACACTACAGCAGCAATACAATGATGTAGCATTATGGAGTCCGGAGTTTCCTAACTTATATACTACAACCGTTACATTGAAAAATCACAATGGTGAAATTATTCATACCGTAAAACAAAAATTTGGCTTCCGTACAGTAGAACTAAGGCCGGATGATGGCTTTTATTTGAATGAAAAAAAGGTAATGTTTAAAGGTGTGGATCATCATAGCTTTTGGCCTGAAAGTGGCCGCACCACCAGCAAAGCAATAAATATTAAGGATATTAATTTAATAAAGGAAATGAATATGAATGCGGTGCGGATGTCGCATTATCCACCTGATGTTGATTTTTTAGATGCTTGTGATTCTCTGGGATTAATGGTGCTGGATGAACTGACCGGTTGGCAACACTTTTATGATGATTCTACCGGTCACAAGCTGGTTAAAGAACTGGTTGTTCGTGATGTCAATCATCCGTCAATTGTAATTTGGGATAATGGAAACGAAGGAGGCTTTAACCGAAATCTTGATAATGATTATGATCTATACGATCCGCAGAAAAGAATTGTAATTCATCCCTGGGAAAAGTTTAATAGCACCAATACGAAACATTATCCTGATTATAATTATTTGGTGAATACTTCTTTGTATGGCAGTGAGGTTTTCTTCCCTACAGAATTATTACATGGTCTTTATGACGGCGGCCTTGGAGCCGGTTTGGATGACTATTGGAATATAATGACGAACATGCCGCTGAGTGCCGGAGGCTTTCTTTGGGTGTTTGCCGATGAAGGTATTGTGCGCCGCGATGAACATGACAGCATTGACACGCACGGTAATAATGCGCCTGATGGAATTGTAGGACCGCACCGTGAAAAGGAAGGAAGTTTTTACGCGATAAAAGAAATATGGTCGCCGGTTTACATTGCTCAAAAATTTATACCGGCAGACTTTGACGGAAAAATATTAGTTGAGAACAGGTACCTGTTCACTAATTTGAACCAGTGTGCTTTCAAATGGAAGCTGGTAAGTTTTGGAAACCCAAATGATAAGAATGTAATAGCCACCACTGATAAATCTGGCGTAGCAACTGCTGGCTCTATTGAACCTGGTGAAAAGAAATTCATAGATATGAATCTTCCCTCTTCATCGGTAACGAGTGATGCCTTGTATCTCACAGCTATTGACAATCATAATAATGAAATATTCACATGGAGTTGGCCTCTGCGTACACCTGCTGAAGTAGCTAAAAGATGGATGATAAAATCTGCTTCTTCTTCTGAAATTACAGCGGGCGGTGATGCGCAAACGCTCATTGTAGAAAATGGAGATGTAAAATTTTATTTCAGCAAAGCAAACGGTTATCTTGAAAAAGTAATGAGAAATGATTCGCTTATCTCATTATCAGGTGGCCCGGCTTTAGCCGGTTTCAATTTAAAAATGGATTCTTTTAGTTTAAAAAAAGAAAATGATAATGTGGTTGTTTACGCACATTATAAAGAAGAAAAAAACTGGCTAAGAGCCGAATGGATGTTCACACCTGGCGAGCCGGTAAAACTATCTTATGCTTACAGCCAAAAAGACGAAGCTGACTTTATGGGAATCAGTTTTAATTATCCTGAAAAAAGTATTAAGTCCATGCAGTGGCTGGGCCGCGGGCCTTACCACGTTTGGAAAAACAGGTTGAAGGGATTACGATTTGGCGTTTGGCAAAAAGATTACAATGATGTTATAGCAGGTGAAAACTGGGATTATCCTGAATTTAACGGCAATCATGAAAATGTATATTGGGTGAAGATTGGCAACGATGGAATTCCTTTCTCTATTTATATGGGCAATGAAAATATCTTTTTGCAGGTGCTAAAAACCGCGAGTCCAAAGGGAGCTTTAAATACTAATACTACTGTCAATTATCCGGAGGGTAATATAGGTATAATGAACGCCATACAACCCATCGGCACTAAGTTTCATAATGCCGGACAAATGGGGCCGCAGAGCCAGAAGAATGTAGAATTAAATAGTCCGTATAGTGGAGTTATCTGGCTGGATTTCAGGTAAAAATTTTTGAAAAATAAGTATTCAGTACCTATTTGTCTTCATGTTCAGCATCATTTTTTACTAAGCCCAATTTGCCTAAGAAATCATTGCAGGCGGCTTTTACATTTTTGTTTGCTTTAGAATTTTTTACATCAGTAATCACATCTACAAATGATGTTGCATTTTGTACATATAATAAATAGTTCACGGCCAGTAATGCAATATCCATATTCGTATTCTTACACGCCTCCTTTATTACGCCTTCTGCTTTTTTATCTTTAAAGTAATCATAACATATAGCGGCGGCGGTAACAGAGACAGGAGGATAACAGTCATCTATAACCGAAATAATTTCATGTTTAAATTTTTGTAAAATTTCTTTAGGCTGAGAGCGCAAACCGATAATTGCCCAATACCTTATAGTTGGATTTTTATTGCTTAATAGTGCCACTTGTTTTTTTGCTGTGGCCATATTTCTAAATCCTGAAAGCGAAGCTGCCGCATAAATTTCTTTTACCGGAAAATTTTTATCGCTTTGACGGTATTCGTATAAGGTTGTGGTTTTCGATATTTGATTTGTTTCATATTCAGGTATTAATAAAATGTCTCTGTCTTTAATAATATTCTTTTGCAAGGCGCTCCTGTAATATTTTAATTTATCCTGGTAATACTTGTCTGAAGCCAGGTTGTGCATTTCCCACGGATCATTTTTTATATCAAAAAGCATTTCCCGTGCTCTCGGCGAAAATAAACTTTGCTGGAAGCTATCAAGCTGATTGGATTTGAGATCGGCACGCATTTCTTGTTTTATCGCACCAATTTCAAAATATCGTATGTACCGCAACTCAGGCTCAAAGGGCATCAAATTCCTCGAATAGATAAACCTTCCATCGGTTACAGTTCTTGTTAGGTCTGGGCCGTTATCAGCACGATCATTTGAAAGAAATATCGCCTTGGTTGTTTTTGATCTTTTATTTCCAATCAAAATCCTTCCTTTAAGGTAGGCGGGAATCCTGCCACCGGCAAGGCTTATGATTGTTGGTGCGAGGTCTTCAAAATCTATTAATTCGTCAGTAACTGTTCCTGCCTTACCCCACGGTGAAAGATAGCTGTACATAGGAGGAAACCAAATTACAAACGGAACCCGGTAGCCGTAATTTATTCCATTTGTTTTGCCACGCGGCATCCCTTCACCATGATCTGCATAAAAAAATATGATAGTGCTGTCCATCAAATGATCTTGCTTTAAATGGTCTAACAATCTGCCTATCGCCAGATCAGTTCTTTTTAGCGAATTATATACCCTGGCAAATTGTTTATGCATTTCAGGAGAATCGTGGTATATCGGCGGCATGTTAAAATCATTGTCGCCAATTATTTCATTTGCGTTCAAGTTATCAAGTATCGCTTTTTTATAGTCGTCGTAAGACCACGTCATGGTTCGGGACTGATGCGAATCAAAAAAGTTGAAAACGGAGAAAAAAGGTTGCCCGGGTTTGCGATGCCACCAGCCGGCTTCTTGTGCATTTTCTTCAAACGTGAAGTTATTGGCGGCAAAAGCTGTACCCCAGCTTCCGGCTCCATAACATTCATCCCATGCTTCGCTTATAAAATGTTTTGCGTTGGCGATGTTATAATCTGTTTTCAGGTTATTGGTAACATAATAGCCAGATTGTTTCAAGTAGTAGGGAAAGCCCTTTATATAAGCAGGAATAGAAACGCTGCTTCGGTGATCGCCGGTGCCAAGCTTGTAAGTTTTTACACCGGTGATAATGCAGGAGCGGCTTGGCGAGCAAACCGTGCCGGTAGAAAAAGCATTGGTAAAGCGAATGCCCGTTTTAGCCAACGCGTCAATATTGGGTGTGCGTGCATTGGCATTGCCGTAAGCTCCAATAAATTGCGGGGAAGTATCTTCAATCGTGATCCATAAAATATTCGGCCTTACATTTTTTTTATCCTGCGCATTTGCTCTTAGAGGCATATAAAAAAAAGATAGAATAAAAAAACTAATTACTATTTTCATTTTGTTTGATTGAATTATATGAGTCCGGTGCGTGAGCTTGCAGGCAATACCATTAAATTTCTGCATTTAATTTTGGATCAAATTTAAAATTATTTTCAGGTAAGAACTATTGGGATAAGCCACGGATCATTATTGCAAAAATCATTTCCCGATGTGTAATTAAGAAGCGATATGTGATCTGTCTTTCACAAGCGCGAGCATTAATTACTGTTATAGTGGCAGAGACTAGCCCGCTTTATATTTTTCCTCAAGGGGCGCTCGTAACTTTTTAAGTTTTGTAGAATTCATTGTTGAAGTTTAATAGAGAATCGGAACTTGCATACTTTGAATTAAAAGATTGCCTGAATTCCAAAGGTGAAAATTTTGTCTTTATCCTGAATAATTTGCTAAATGATTGTGGATGTTCAAAGCCTAATTCATAAGCGATTCACAAAAGGATAAATTGGTGGTTGACAACTTTTCTTTTGCCAGATCAATTAACTTGTCATGAATAAATTGTTTGGCGCTTTGGCCTGTTAACGTTGTAATGACCGGCTTAATAGTTCGCTGAAATGTGTAATTGTTCTGCAATGAATTGAACAGTTGTAAAACCCTTGTTTATTAAATCATCAGTACTGAAATACTCTGTCAGCAAAGCTTCTAATTGATTTAATTTAATATGGCTATGGTAGCTATCTTCCACATGATAAATTGCCGTTTATAAAAACCTTCGGAGTAAGTAAGCAATAATTCTATTTGTGCAATAATTAGATCTTGGCTAAAGTTGTCAATATACAAAGAAAGAGTTAGGGAGAATGTTTCAAGTGAAGCAATAATAGTAACTGATAGCCATGCTGGCTATAAAGGCTTAATATAAATTTTTTAAAACACCAGGTTATTAACCATCTGGAAAATGAATTTAAAAGAGGAGACTATACTTCCAAAACATAGAAAATGCATGGAGCAATTTAAAACGTACAATAAAGGAACACACATTCATTTCAGCCCCAAGCACCTGAAAAAAATACGTAGATGAAGTTGCTTTTCGACTAATGAACAGGGATAAAACAGGATGAAATATTTGAGATTATTTTAAGCCACGTTGTTTAGGCTTAACAGCCTTTTTAATAGCATTATCGAAAATAGATTTGCCGTTTTCGTTAAGCCTCCCGGAAGCTATAAAGCTTTCCTAATCCTTAGTTACTTCGAGCATTGCTTTAAACATTCATTCCTATACACACGGTAAAATCAATAACCTAACTAAAAGGTAACATAGCAATATCGGAATTCATTGTATTTGCTTAACTTGCGAAAGACTTATATATCTAATTGCTTTTAGAAGATATTGCTTTAGAGTTTTCTATTTCGATTGCAAAAATGTCATTTTATCAAAATAAACAAAAGATTAAGATGTTAAACACCGATCAGCAACTGCTTCAGCGAATGGCCGAAGGAGACCGGTGCGCATTTACTATGTTATACCGGCGTTATTGGGAAGATTTATTTATTACGGCGGCCAAATCATTGAGGGGAAAAGAAGAAGCTGCCGATGTGGTGCAGGATGTTTTCCTTTCCTTATGGAATCGGCGAAATGATTTAAACCTTCGAAGCTCACTTGCGGCCTATCTTCATACGGGTGTCCGATATAACTGTATTCATTATATAGAAAAGAATATCACCCGCCGGGATTACCTTGTACAACTTGCCGAAGTGACCATTAGCAGTTCTTTTCCAAATGCAGAAATCAATTTACAGTTAAACGAAATGCAACAAACGGTCCACAGGATTGTTGCCAAAATGCCTCCCAAAATGCAGGAAGTTTATAAGCTCAGCCGCCAGGAACATCTAAGCTATAAGGAAATTGCCGAAAATATGAGTATATCGGTGGAAACCGTTAAAAAGCATATCCGGAATGCCCTGCATCTCATCAGAAAGGATCTGCTGCCCCATACTTTTATCTTCATTATTTTAGTATTTTTTTTCCTTGCTTAAAAAAAGATTAATTCTTTTTACCCCCTTCGCCTTGTTCACCGGACTATAATATGAACAAGATTTTTCATGGATATTCATCAGGCTAAAGAATTATTGCAAAGGTACCAGTCAGGGAATTGCACACCTGCTGAAAATGAATTAATTGAAAATTGGTACAGACAATTAATCGAAACGGGCGAATGGCAATGGGATGAAGGAGAAAAGGATATGATGCAAACCCTTATTGAGGCTCACATAATGAAACAGGTAAATGATGCGCCGAAAAAAATTATAAGGCCGGCTTATTTAATACCTCGGTCGCGTTGGTGGGCTGCTGCTTCTGTTATTTTTTTATTGGGTGTTTTCAGCTATTTTTTGTTTTTCAATAAAACCGCAAAACAAACGCCGGTTGCAAAAATATTGCCCAATGATGTAAAATCGCCTCAATCAAACAGAGCGATTATTACGCTTGCCAATGGGCACAAAGTATTTTTAGATAGTGTAGGCAATGGAGCATTGGCCATCCAGGGGAATGTAAAATTGGTAAAACTTGCAGGCAGTCAAATTGCATACCAGCAGGGCACAGGCGCAGTAAGTGGGAAAATGGAATACAATATCCTGGCAAACCCGAGAGGAAGTAAAGTAATCAATATCACTTTGGCTGATGGCAGTAAAGTCTGGCTCAATGCAGGTTCTTCTTTAGCCTACCCTGTTTCATTTATTGGCAATGAAAGAAAAGTTTCTGTTACAGGTGAAGCTTATTTTGAAGTGGTACACGATGCTTTCAAACCATTTATTGTCAATAATGGTTCTATGGGTATCAGAGTGCTGGGTACACATTTTAATGTAAACGCTTTTGAAGATGATGGCAATGATATTAAGGTAACTCTATTGGAAGGATCAGTAAAAGTAAATAATGGCAAAGCAACAGGCTTATTAAAACCAGGGCAACAGGCGTTGGTAAATAAAGAAGTAAAAGTAGTGAGTGATGTGGATTTGGATATGGTAATGGCATGGAAGAATGGTTATTTCCAGTTTGATAACGCCAGCCTTCAGGATGTATTGAAACAAATATCACGTTGGTACGATGTGGAGGTTGTTTATGTCGGGAGTAATCAACCAAGAAAATTTGTCGGAGAAATACAAAGAGATTTAAGCTTATCTGAGATGCTCAAAATTTTACAAAAAAATAAGGTGCATTTCAAAATAGCAGGTAAAGAACTCCGGGTAATGCCTGATTAAATTTATTCATAGAATTCATTATAATTATATATAAACAATACATTTTTATGAATGGCCTAAAATGAAAACAGGAAAGTGTTGAAGCCACTTCCCTGCAAGTAGTTTTAGTTGGCCCATAATTGGAGATCCTGAATAGATCATTTATTATTTAACTAAAACTCAGACAAAGTTATGTACTTTAATGCCAACTATCACCAGCGCGGGCTTATCGAAAAACCACTCTTGTTTATGACTTCGAATCCGGTGTACCGGCAGATAAGCAATTGCACCAACAGAAAAGAATTTTTTCTTGCGATGAAAATGACAACTATTCTTCTTCTTTCTGCCTGCCTTACTGCAAGTGCAGGTGGAATAGCACAGAAAGTAACCTTATCACAAAAGAATGTGAAGCTCGAGAAAGTTTTCAGGGAAATCAGGAAACAAACAGGCTACGTATTTTTTTATGATGCCAGTGTATTACGGGAAACAAGCCCTGTAAATATTCATGTAAAAGATGCGTCTGTTGAAGAAGCATTAAAAGAAACACTTCAGGGGCAAAACCTTGATTTTTCTATTGAACGAAAAACGATAACGATTATTCGAAAACCAGTCACCACAAAAGCACTCGTTGATATCGTTCCTGCTGTTCCACTCAATATTATTACCGGAACAGTAAAAGATGCACAAGGCAATCCTTTAGCCGGAGTATCAGTGATTGTAAAAGGAACTACAAATGGAACGAGCACAGGAACAGACGGGGATTTTAATATTGATGCTAATGTGGGGGATGTGCTGGACTTTACAATTGTGGGGTACCAGAAGAAAAGTGTGACAGTTGGTCAAAGTACCAATATTTCTGTAGTAATGGAAATTGAGGCGGTTGCAGGAAGTGAAATAGTTATAATCGGATATGGCACTGTTAAAAAATCGGATCTGACAGGTTCGGTTTCAGTAGTCAAGGCTAGTGATATTTCGTCAGCGCCAGTGGCAAGTGTAGATCAGGCATTACAGGGGAAAGCTGCCGGGGTTCAGGTGACTTCAGTAAACGGTGCGCCTGGTGCTCCAACCACAATCAGGATTCGGGGTGGAAATTCTATTTCTGCGTCCAACGAACCATTATATGTTATAGACGGATTTATTGGTGGTGGTGATCTAACTTCTATTAATCCAACTGACATAGCCTCAATAGAAATCCTTAAGGATGCTTCCGCTACAGCTATTTATGGTGCAAGAGGCGCTAACGGGGTAATTCTCATTACTACAAAACTCGGGAAAGCAGGCAAATCAACTATTTTAATTAACGCTTACGCAGGAACTCAACAGCTTCCAAAAGAGGTCGCCTTATTAACAGGACCGGAACTTGCCGACTATGTAAATGAAAGATCTGCATTATTTGGAACGAATCCTATATATCCGGATGTTTCAAAAGTTACCAACACAGATTGGCAAAAAGCGATTACCAGGAATGCTGGTTTTCAAAACGCCGATATTTCATTTTCTGGTGGTAATGATAAAATAACCTATTATTTATCAGGAAATTATTTTAACCAGGATGGCATTATTTTAAATTCCGGATTTAAAAGGTATCAAACCAGATTAAATCTGAATCTGAAATTAACGGACTGGCTTTCGGTTGGAACAAATCTGAACTTTAATCGTTCGAATAAAAATAACAATAAAGTAAGTCTTTATGATATATTGAAAAGTGCACCAACAAGTTTACCCATTAAGGATTCAAGTGGAAACTATACCATAGTAAGCCCTCTGAATGGTCAATCGTTTGAGAACCCTGTGGCTGATGCTAAAATGTCCTTAGATAATACCTATGACAATAGCCTTTTGGGTAATTGGTATGCAAAAGCTTCGTTCAGAAACGAGTTGACATTCAAATCTACCTTCGGTATTAATAATGACAATTCCAAAAGAAACCAGTATCAGCCAGGAAGTCTGCCGCTTAGAAGTGTTCAAAACCTGGGCGGGCAGGCCAACATATCCAGTACACAATCTTTAAATATATTAAATGAGAATACGATATCTTACGATAAGGATTTTGGAATACATCATGTGAATTTTTTAGGCGGCTTCACTTACCAACATGAAACTGATGAATCCTATTCGGCCTTTGGTAACGGCTTCACCAATGACCTTTTGACTTATAATAACCTAGCTACGGGAGACCCGTTATTAGCAAGAAATGGATCTAATTTTTCCGAATGGACAATTATATCTTTTTTGGGCCGTATCAATTATTCAGTTGGCCCGTATCTATTGACCATTTCAGGGCGACAGGATGGGTCTTCCAGGCTCGCGGCAAATCATAAGTATGCATTTTTTCCATCAGCTGCGTTCGCATGGAAATTGGATGAAGAGAAATTTATTGAGAACCTCGGCTGGTTCTCTAATCTAAAAATTCGTCTCAGTTATGGCAAAACAGGAAATCAGGCTATTGGAGTATATTCGACTCTCCCTTCCCTTTCAACAAATAATGCATGGTTTAACAGCCAGCAAAATATTGGTTACACGTTAGGCAATCTTTCTAACAGTGACCTAAAATGGGAAACCACAGATCAATTTAATGCCGGCCTTGATGCTGGATTTTTTAACGGGAGATTAACGGCCACATTAGACGCTTACTATAAAAAGACTCATGATCTGCTACTCACAGTACAAATTCCCGGAACAACCGGTTATTCAAGCAAGTTGGAGAATGTGGGATCTGTTCAAAACAAGGGCGTTGAATTAGACTTAAATGGAATTATAATAAATAAACAAAACCTGTCCTGGAATATAGGATTTAATATTGCCGCTAACCGAAACAAAGTTTTGGATCTGGGAAAGGGAATAGAATATCGTGATGTGACAAACGGAGCAAGATTAATTGTGGGCCAACCTGCCCCGGTTTTTTGGGGGGCTGTTTATGAAGGCACCTTTAAATCACAGGCCGAGATTGATGCGCTACCAGGCTACCAGGCCGGCCTTAAACCAGGTTTTGCAAAGTTTAAGGATGTAAATGGCAATGGTAAATATGATGGGACTGGTGATTATGCCATTATTGGAAATCCCACACCAAAATTTTTCGGTGGCCTTAATTCCTCGTTGAGGTATGAGCGATTTAGTTTTAATATGTACTTAGCATATACCTATGGTAATGATATTATAAATAGTTTTGGGCCGAGATTATTTTTGGGAGAATTTGCTTCTAACGTCGGTAAAACAGTGTTACAGCGATGGACTCCAAAAAATAATCAATCAAATATCCCGGGAGTCGGCGCAAATGCAACAGCTGACGTAAATTCCCAGGCATATTCCTATGCAGTACAAGATGGTTCATTTCTCAGGCTAAAAACCTTACAAATAAATTACGACCTTCCTGTTACAAAAATAAAATGGATGCAGGGTGCCAGCATATACCTCACAGGAACTAATTTATTTATTATTGATCATTATACTTATGGGTATGATCCTGAAGTTAATTCACAAGGCACTAATTCGATTCTTAGGGGATTTGATGACTATAGTTACCCGGCAAACCGTTCATTTATAATAGGTGTTAATTTGAAATTCTAAATATTAAAAAAATGAAAAAATATGTGTTATTTATACTATGTATAATTTTATTCACTTCGTGTGATAAATTGCTTGTGGAAAAACCAAAAAGTTTTCTGAGCCCTGCTCAATTCTTTAATTCTGATGACGAAGCCATTGCTGCTGTAAATGGAGCATATTCAACACTCTATTATATATACAACAATGGAAATGGCACAGGAGGGTTGGGATATTGGTCTCCTCTGGGAACAGATATTGCCAGGCCGACGGGCGGCCGTGAATCTACATTTCCCTTTCATACCTATTCTCTTAGTAGCTCAAATGAAGCAAACTCAGATAACGTGTGGACGACCTTGTACAAGGGTGTGGCTAATTGTAATCTGGTGATAGATGGGGTTACGAATAATTCCAGTATTTCTTCAAAAGTAAGTAGTGAAGTACTTGGGCAGGCTATGTTCCTTAGATCATTGTATTACTACTGGCTTACCTGCATGTGGGGAGATGTGCCCATGTGGTTAGATGCACTTGATGTGGATAAAATCGGGGGAGAAATACCGCGTACACCGGTGGATTCAGTCAGGCTTCAAATGATAAGTGATTTAAAGGTTGCTGCAGCCGATTTACCCAGTGCATGGAGTGGAGCAGATTTAGGCCGGCCATCCAAATGGGCTGTAGATATGCTATTATGCAAATATTATCTGTGGGAGAAAGACTGGTCTAATGCGAAAACCATTGCGGGGGAGATTATAACGCAGCAAAATGGCAATCATCATTTACTTGCAAATTATGCTGACATTTGGGGCTACCGTTAGGACACATTTTTTATTCGTTTTGAGCCAGATTCCATCCCTGATAAATATTAGCAAAGCGGTCTACTCCTTTCTTTAGTATGATAGGGCCAGGCGGACGTTTGCTATTATAATTTTTCCACCCTCCCAGTCGGGCTATTATCCATGTTGCCCACGATAGCTTAGTCGGATTATTTTTGTTTTTACTTTTTTCTGTTTCTCCCTGTAGTGTTTCGTTGATGGCTTTTAAACAATTAATTTCTTTTTGATTAAACACCTGCTCTATTGGCTGGCTATCTTCTTTATTGTAAGCAAGCATTAATTGCATCACCCGCAAAGCTGAACTTAAGATCATTACCGTCAGCTTGCGAATAGCCCATCCGGTTTCCAGTTCGCTTGACTCTATCTTGAATCCTTTCTTTTTTAATAAGCGAAACAATTGTTCAATATACCATCGCAACCTGTACTTCTTTACAATGTTCACCGCTTCTTCATAAGTCGTTACAGGATGTGTGGTAAGCAACCGCCAACATATTGCACTAACGCCCTTGGGTGCATTAATCTCTTTTACCTCTATAGCATAGAGTTCCACCGATTCCGGCAACTCTGTCTTTTTCAAAGTTGCAGGACGGGCAATAGCAACTTTACAATAACGAACTTCTACTGCAGCTGTGCGCTTTTCTACTCCCTTTCGGATATCTTTTACGATAGGTATTTCATACTGGCCTGCTATTGGCTGTTTGCTTAACTTGTCAAATAATTTACTGCCATCCGATAGCCGACGGTTATCACGGCTACGGATAATCAGATGGGTACGGCAATCAGGGACTGTGGCAAACTGATGATATATATCTCCTTCCCTGTCTTCTATAAATGTAATGGTTCGTGCCTGTGATAAATGATCTTTACTTTCATTGCATGCCTTTATCCATTTGTAAGATTCTTTTTCTTCTATAGGCTGATACTTATAGTTTCGTTCTTCTTTATCTATTTTATCTTCTTCTCTATGCCATAGTTGTACGTTTGAATATCCCAAAATAACTTCTGTGTCCGCCTCTAATGCTAAACTTCCATGAAGGAAAAATCCTAAATCTTTATTATTGCCCGTTAAGCCCACCCCACTGCCCCTTTTGAGGCGATTGCGATGGTTGTCTAAATTTATTTCTGAAGTATCTTGTAATACCAAAACATCTTTGTCGGCACTCAGATAGCTACTTCTTTCTATACTTGTGGCTATCAATTTAGTTTCTTCAACTTTTTCATTAGCCAGAAAACGATAAGCTGCTTTTTGTTCCGCTTCATCAGACGACATCTCGTGGATGCTACTCGTTCTACCAAAATAAAGCATCGCTGATAACTTATTAGCTCGTTTGCCTAAACGTTCATCTGAAAACTTATTCATGTAATTCTCTTTTTGAGATATATCCATTTTTTCTTTTTTTATGCAAAATTCCGTAATTTTTGTGTCCTAACGGTAGCATTTGGGGAGAGGCAAATGAATACAATGCTGAAGATATTTGGGAAATAGATTTTACACAGGATACTCATTCGGAAAATTATATCCAGCGTTTTATACCACGGCCGATTGATGAGCCCGTCGTGCCAGGATATGAAGGGCTGTTCATTGGATTTGGATTAGTAACGGCTACTCCTGAATTTTTAGCAACTTTTGATTCAGATGATCTTCGTGAAAAGTGGTACGATTGGCACGGAAATGGAACCGTTACCACCCATTTTCACTATGTTTGGAAGATGATGAACTTCTTCCAGGGAGTTCGAGGTAACTACGGACTGAATACTATTGTTTACCGGATGGCTGATGCCTACTTAATGTATGCAGAAGCAGAAAATGAACTTAATGGACCTACCACAGATGCCTATGAAAAGATAAACGCAATAAGGGAGCGGGCCGCCGTTTCAGACTTATCAGGATTATCTCAAAATCAGTTTAGATTAGCAGTTAGGAATGAAAGAAAGTGGGAGTTGAGTTTTGAATTTCAACGTCGCTGGGATCTGGATCGCTGGGGGACACTGGTAGAAGCGGTTAAAAGCAACTCCACCACTAATCCGGAGGGGGCTCAAAACGTTCAAACCTATCATCAACTAGCTCCGATACCATCAAGGGAACTGGATCTTAATCCTGCTCTTGTTCAAAATCCTGGATATTAATAACTAGTCTCATGTCAACTTAATTGTGAGAGGGTGTCCAAGTTGTAATAAATAGGATTTTACGCTCTCTTTTCAAGCATGGTTCCTAACCACCTTGTTTATTCTAAATATCCTGATACACCTTAAGGCTGTATTAGGCTATTCACACTAAAAACACTAAAAATGAAAACAATAAATTTGAGCTGTAACAACATGATACGGAATAGTATCAAGGGACTTGCGTTTTCTATTGCCTTTTTTTCTTTTTCAGCAACCTCATACGCAAAAGATTTGCCAAAATTAAGAGAATCGTATAAGCATTCAACAGCGTACACCAAAGATAATCAACTGATCGTATCAACCGGCTCAATTGAACGACACTGGATATGGACAGGGAAAGGGCTTGCAACCTCCCTAATAAAAAATTCCCATGGTGCAATTTTTGCAAAAAAAACTGATTTTTCAGCTGATTGGAATTTAGGACAATTGGGTGAAGGAAGAATTGTCTCGCTGAAGGCATTTAAAAATGATGATGAACATTTTACAAGTGACCACCTTGCCGTTGAAGTAGAAATTGAATATTCAACGCTGGATATAAAATATGTGATTTGGGCTTACCCTGATGCTTCAGGCTTACGAACACAACTTTGGCTTAAAATGCCAAAAGGTATAGAAAGGGAGGGAAAGCTTGTTGGGGCCGGGGTTTCAGAAACCTTAAACTTGAGTAAAGAACCAGCGGAAATTACTGCGTTTGGATATCGTGCCGGTTTAAAGGCGGATATTATTCCTTATAATATTTTGACCAAAGTAGATATTCCCAAAGAGGGAAGTTCCGAAATTATAAATGGTCTAATCGCAAGATATAAGGATAATGGTATTATCCTTTTGAAGGAGTCGCAGAAGCATACTCATTTGAATAATGGACTGGAAACGGGAGGGTTTAATCGTAAAGGCAACCTATTGGAAGTAAGCGGTCTTGGAATGAAACCAGATGATATTTCAAGTGATTATAAATTCTGTTGGGCAAATTGGATGATTTTATATGAAGGTGGTGAAATGGATGCCCAATTGGCTCTCAAAAGTTTTGATAGATTACGTTATCCCGTGCATGCTGAACGTGATATTTTCATTATGGCAAATACATGGGGCTCTGAAGATAAATTTGACCAGGCTGCTTACAAAGCAAGAGAAGAAAATGTTCTTCGGGAGATTGATGCATGCGCTAATCTTGGTATTGATTTATTGCAAATTGATGATGGATGGCAAGTTCGTAAGGGTGAAAATAGTTGGTTACCTTCAATAAAAGGGCCTACCAAGGCGTATAGCGGAAATAATTTACCGGTTTTATTTGATGGTTCAAGTTTACCGGAAACCTACGATGTTTATCCAAACGGATTTACCAACGTAAGAAATCATGCTAAAGAAGCGGGAATAAACTTAGGGTTATGGCATGCCTGGATTGCGCCATTATCTGCCTTAAAATCTAATTACGATAATGGTGACTTTAAAGCCTTCAAATTGGATTTTGCCGTCTTGGATAAGAAAAATTCTTTAGATGGTTTATACTACAAAGCGCGAAATATAATTAAGTATTCAGGGTATAGTGCGGTTGTGAATTGGGACGTGACCGAAAGTGGTCCTCGTATGGGGTTTTATTTTGGACGCGATTGTGGGAATTTGTATCTGGCAAATCGGAAAGCAAACACTATTCGGAAGCAAGTACAATATGACCCCTGGCAGATATTAAGAGATGCCTGGGAACTTGCGGATTATATGAACCTCAACAAAATTCAAATTACCTACCAAAACAAAGACCTTACTCCGGATACAGCAAAAACTGATGCTTTAAAGTATTCACATGGATATAATTTGGCCATAACGTTGATGGCTAGCCCTATCTTTTTTACTGAAGTTCAATATTTGAGTACAAAAGCGAGGGCTGAATTGAGCCCAATTATAGCTAAATACAAAAGTGAACGTAATAATATGTACAAGGGATATGTTTTTGCAATTGGAAATAAACCAGACAATCAAAGCTGGACCGGATTTCAAAACTATAATCCAGAGACGGGCAATGGTTATTTAACGGTATTCAGAGAACTGAACAATGAAAAAGAAAGTGCTGAAATTGCCTTACATTTTTTAAAACCGGGAACAGATATTCAACTATTAAATATTCTAACCAATACAAGTCAAATGGTTAAATTGAATGAAAAAAGTGAAATGGAATTTGAAATTCCGAAGGCACCTGGATTTTTATTTTTGAAATATAACCAGAAATAAGCTTATTCGTAAACGGGGGTTAATCTTAATTTTTTTGGTTAACGATTGAAAATAAAAAGCGATCTAAAAACTACCAATTATTCTAAGTATTTATTGAACTTTTAGTTCAATCAATGGAATTAGCCTGCTAGCCAATTATTAGCTAATCGCTAAAGAAACTCTATAATAATTTATAAACCTAAAAACTATATATTATGTATTCAAAAATGAAAAAATGAAAAGGGTAAAAATAGTGTGTTAATTCTTCTCTTCTTGAGCATAAGTGTAAACAAAAATATAAACAAATCTAAAGCTATACCCTTCAGTCTTTTAAAGAAATTAAGCTAAACTCCGTATGGCGCAAAACTACCGATAGTACATTGATTTTTAACAGTGGTTTTCAGTCATTTAATCCAGAAAAAAATGAGGGTATTTCATGTTTTACAGAGAACTACATGCACACGGAAGTAGAAAAGATATTTCCGTACGGTTCCTAAGGGGAAAAAAATAGCTACTACGGATTTAATAACCGGAGAAAAATGGCAAGAGATGATCTCTTCAAATGGCAGCTGTCAGTGCTATTAATAAACCAGCTGGTTTTCGTTTTATCAAGTATAAACTTATAAATTAAAGGTGATGAATAATGTTATTAAATTTTTAATTGGTGGGCTTCTAACCATAACTCATAATTGGGGCGAAATTGTGCCTGATAGGGCGAATACAAAACCTAATATTATATTTATTTTGGTTGATGACATGGGTTGGAGTGATGTTGGTTATAATGGTAGTAAATATTATTTAACGCCTAATATTGACAGACTTTCAGAACAGAGCACTGTTTTTACTCAATGTTATATGAATCCGGATTGTGCGCCGTCCAGGGCAAGCTTGATGGCTGGTCAATATCCTCCTCGTACCGGAATATATGCGGTAGATGGATTTGCAAGAACCCCTGAAGCAATGATGAAGTTGAAACCTGTTGAATCAAAAAAAATACTGCCTTCAAAGAAAATTACTATTGCAGAAGTTTTAAACAAAGCGGGGTATACTACTGCCTCTATTGGTAAATGGCATCTGGGAAATGATACTGCTACCTGGCCACAAGGGCAGGGATTTGATATAAATATTGCTGGTTGTCAAAGTGGATCTCCAATAACTTATTTTAGTCCATATACTGGCTTAAAAAATATTACACCTGGAAGAAAGGGAGAATACTTAACTACAAGATTAACAAACGAAGCACTCCATTTTGTTACAGTAAATAAAGATAAACCTTTCTTCCTTTATTTATCTTTTTATGCAGTTCATGTACCCCTACAGGCATTGAAAGAATACGTTGAAAAATATAAAAATCAACCAACTTCAGGAGGCCAAAATATTGCTGCTTACGGTGGCATGGTTAGCTATGTGGATTATTCTATAGGTCGCTTAATTGACAAATTAAAGGAATTAGGCTTAGACGATAATACTATTATCATTTTCACCTCTGATAATGGCGGACAACTCATGTGTACTGATAATGCTCCTCTTCGGGGGCAAAAAGGTTCTCTTTATGAAGGGGGAATTCGGGTGCCTATGTGTATTTACTGGTCAGGAAAAACTAAAAAAGGCACCCATGTTGATGTTCCTGTTTCTGTTGTGGATTTCTTCCCAACCCTTGCAGAAATAGGCGGAGCTGGTTTGCCAATTCACCAGCCTGAAGACGGGCAGAGCATTGTTCCATTACTAACCGGAAAGGGTAAATGGAAAAATCGCTCAATATTCTGGCATTTGCCTTCCTACCATGGAAACGGAAAGTCTAATGCGCTGACTTGGCAAGATCCGGCCGGGGTAATTAGAAAAGGAAAATGGAAACTTATCGAACATTTTGAAAATAGTAATTTAGAATTATATAATATCGAAAAGGATATTAGCGAACAGCATAATTTAGCTGATAAAGATCCTGCGGTTGTTCAGGATCTTTTGAAAGAGTTAAAGCAATGGCAAAAAGATATTAAGGCCCCTATTCCTTTTGAAAAAAATCTGGATTTTGATTCATCGACAATATTATGGATTAAAAATGCGAATGAAAGAATAAAAGGGGAAGCAGAAAAGCAAATTATGATAAGGTAACTGTCATTTCAAGGCTAAGGATTACTTTGAAATACCCGAAAAATTTATAAAATGGCACTCGAAATGCTAAAAGAGAAAGGAAGCAGCCGATTTAATTGTCATTTTATTAAATCAATAAAAATTCTATCTGCAACCTATTTCAAGTTTTTGTAATAGCGCTGAGCGCAAAATTTTTTTACAATGAAATATTTCAAACTTCTTTTCCTGTTTCTAATAATAGTGCATCCAATTATTTCTAATGCACAAAGTCAGCAACAGATCAAAAAGGCTACTCGCCCCAACATTATCTTCATTTTAGTTGATGACCAGGGTTATGGTGATGTAGGCGCCTTTTTTCAGAACCAGCGGGCAAGGCTGAATGACCCAAGTAAGCCCTTTGAACTTTCCCCTAATCTGGACAAGCTCGCAGCAGCAGGGGCTATGCTTACCCATCATTATGTCGCAGCACCTGTCTGTGCACCTTCACGGGCTTCTATTCTGTTGGGGGTAAGTCAGGGTCATTCCAATGTACGTGACGGGCAGTTTGATAAAGCACTGGCAGATAATTATACAATGGCCTCTACACTTAAACAATTGGGATACAGCACTGCAGTGATTGGCAAATGGGGATTACAGGGTGACCCACGATGGGATAAAAATGGTGCAGCGTGGTCTGCAGAGCCGCGAAATCGGGGTTTTGATTATTTCTTCGGTTATATGCGACATTCCGATGGACACCAACATTATCCGAAGGAAGGAATATATACAGGAAAAAAAGAAGTATGGGATAATGGCGTTAATATCGCTTCCAAACTGGATAAATGCTATACCGCTGATCTATGGACAGCAGTCGCAAAGAAATGGATTGAGAATCATGAGAAAGAAGAAAATAAAGATAAACCTTTCTTTATGTACCTCGCTTATGAGACTCCCCATGCTGTAGATGAACTGCCTACCCAAAAATACCCGGAGGGTGGCGGCATCCACGGTGGTATGCAGTTGGTTGGCACTCCAGGACATTATATTAATACAGCATCAGGCGAGATAGATTCCTATATAAATTCCGATTATGTTAATGCAACTTATGACAATGATAATAATCCTGCTACTCCTGAAATACCCTGGCCGGATACTTATAAGCGTTATGCAATGGCTAACAGACGTATAGACGATGGTGTAGGAGATCTTGTGCAGTTGCTGAAAGACCTGCATATTGATTCAAACACAATGATTGTATATACATCTGATAATGGCCCTTCTGTTGAAACATATTTAGGAAAAAAGCAGGAGGAAGAAGAAAAGTATTTACCAACATTTTTTGGCAGCTATGGTCCATTCGATGGTATTAAACGTGATAATTGGGAAGGAGGCGTACGGGTACCGACCATTGCTGTCTGGCCAGGACATATTCCTTCAGGAAAGGTGGTAAAAAGTCCGAGTATCTCTTATGACTGGGCACCAACATTTATCAATGCGGCAGGACAACCTGCTCCCGAGCGCATGGATGGCGTTTCCTTAATTCCCTCGCTTACCGGTATCGGGAATCAACGTAGCTCGCTTATATATATAGAATATTATGAGAATGGGAAAACGCCTGATTTTATTCAGTTTGCGCCAAATCATCGAGACCGTATCCGAAAACAAATGAATTTACTCCGGATTGGGGATTTTGTGGGAGTTCGTTATAATATCCAATCAGCAAATGACAGTTTTGAAATATATAATGTGGTAAATGATCCACAGGAATTGAATAACCTGACATTAAAACCCGATAAAAGGTTTACACTTCAAGAAAAGACAAGATTTGATTCAAAGAGTTTGGGTAGAATGGATATCAATAAACTTGAAACGTATATGAAAGCCCATGCATTGCAGGTTCGTCGTCCTGATACTTCATATTTGGCCACCGAAAAGGGAATTGCAAAACGACCTTATGACAGTACGCTCATTCCCCCGGTAAAAGCAAAGGTTACACCAGGTGTAAACTGGAAAGTATTTGAGGGAACTTTCCCCTGGATACCACAGATTGTAACGCTAACTCCGATAGCAAAAGGACATGCTGCAAAACCGGCTGCTGATGTAACCTCCAAAAATAATAATGGACTCTTATTTTTTGAGGGATATATGCAGATACCTGCTGATGGAAAATATACTTTTTATCTAACAAGTAATACAAAAACTTTTCTGCGTATTCATGAAGCTCAGGTCATTGATGAAGATTTTGGTTATAAAGGAGGAACCGAAGGCAACGCCTCCATTTTATTAAAAGCAGGATTGCATCCTTTCAGGTTGTATTATCAAGTGCAAGATAAAGATAACTCTTTGATGAATTTTGAATGGAGCGGGCCCGGAATTTCAAAACAACATATTCCGCAAAATATTTTTTTCCGGAAAAAAAATGAAAAATAAAAACAATATTTCAGATTTATTTATAAAGATTGTCAGTGATTATAAAAAAGTTATAAAGGAAGTTTAAGAGTTGAAAGAGATAAAAGCACACTGACATTAATAATGTTAACCGATTTTGTATTAAACTCTCAAATGATTGATAACAATTTAAATTGTAAATAGCCAATGGATTTAAAAAGATCACGAAAATCAATATTCCGCTCTATTGACGGATAAAAAACTACTCAATAAATTAATTTAGATTATGAAGAAAGTATTTTTGTTTACATTTTTTTTTGGCTTCTTATTCGCGCTTCAATTAAAAGCCCAGCAAAAACCAAACGTCTTAATTCTTTATACCGATGATTTGGGATACGGCGATTTAAACTGCTATGGCGCCACAGTCATTTCCACGCCGAATATCGATTGGCTGGCACAAAACGGATTACGGTTTACTGATGCGCATTGCACCGGTTCTACCTGCACTCCGTCCAGATTTTCGATTCTATCCGGCAGATATGCCTGGCGAAAAGAGGGAACTAATATTTTACCAGGCAATGCGAATCTCACCATACCCACAGACATTACTACTTTGCCAAAAGTGTTTCAGCGTGGCGGCTATTTAACCGGAGCTGTAGGCAAATGGCACGTGGGTTTAGGTAACACATCTCCTGTTAACTGGAACAAAGAAGTATCTCCCGGCCCGAGAGAAATAGGATTTGATTATTCATTTATTTTTCCTGCCACGGCAGACCGTACACCAACCGTTTTTATGGAAAATCAGGTTGTGATTGGATTAGATACTTCCGACCCGATAGAAGTAAGTTATCAGTATCCTTTTGCAGGAGAACTTTTGGGTAAAGTCTATCCCGAAATGTTGAAGATGAAAAATGATCCAAAGCAAGGCCACGACCAGCATATTGTAAATGGTATTGGCCGCATCGGTTATATGAAAGGTGGCAAACGAGCCGAATGGACAGATGAAGAACTCGGGTTCACTTTTAATACCAAAGCAGTAGCATTTATTGATGAAAGTTTGCAGGAGAAGAAACCATTCTTTCTATATTATGCAATTCATGATATACATGTGCCGAGAATGCCTGCAAGTATTTTTAAAGGCAAAAGTAAACTCGGTTATCGCGGCGATGCTATTCTCGAAATGGATCACTCGGTGGGTGTAATTTTAAACGCTTTAAGAGAACGTGGTATTTTAGATAATACCTTAATTGTTTTTAGTAGCGACAATGGCCCTGTATTAAATGATGGCTACCTGGATCAGTCGCCGGAAACTTCGCTGACAGAGCATTACAAGCCAGCAGGTATTTATCGCGGCGGAAAATACAGTGTGCTGGAAGGCGGCACCCGTGTTCCGATGATGGTTTATTGGGCTGATAAAATAAAACCAAATACGGTTTCAAATGCCCTGGTTACCCAAATAGATTTAATGGCTTCTTTCGCGAAAATGCTGAATGAAAAATTACCCGAAAATGAATTCACCGATAGCCGCGATTATTTTAATACATTAATAGGGAAAGAAAATACAAGCAGGGATTTTATAATTGAGCAACCTGGAAACCGGGCTTTGGCTATTGTAAAGGATGGCTGGAAATATATCACTCCCAGCCAAGGTGTCGCTGTTTTCAAAGATGTAAACATTGAAAGCGGATATAGCAACCAGGATCAATTGTATAACCTAAAAGATGATCCCAGGGAATTGCACAATATTGCGGAAAAATATCCGGAAAAATTATTAGAAATAAAAAACCTTCTGAAAAAAACTGAGGATAGTTTTAAATAGATCAGAGACCCGCAAGAGTCAGCATTGAAAATGTCATACAATTGATACGATATGAATTTTGATATCCTCTCGCGTCAAAAAATTGCCACCATAACCGGGAAGTCAACCGAAAAAACCTGACTCCAATACTAAAGTTTCGGAATCTGTTAAAACAACAATTCATATAAAATGTATTCTAAACTTCTACACTTCTTTATCATTGTCATGATACTTGTTGCCGGCAAAGCATTTAGCCAGCAAACCATCGTAATCTCAACAAAAAATGCAGCCCTGGTATTGCAAACAGATAAAGACACATCGCTGGTGCAAACTTATCTTGGTGAAAAACTTAACTACAGCGATGAATATCCAACCATCAGTTCGCTTGATAAATTCAAACCAGGCAGTGATAATCTTTACAACAAAAAGGAAGTGTACACAACTTCCGGCTCGCTCAATTTATTAGAGCCTGCTTTAAGTGTAACGCATAGCAACGGCGATAAATCTACTGTGCTTAAATACATCAGCCATGAAGTGAAAACGATTGATGACAACCGCACACTTACCAGCATTACGTGCGAAGACCCGGTTTATAAATTACAGGTTACATTGTATTATGAATCGTACATCAATGAAGATGTAATTGAACAATGGTCAAGCATAAAAAATACAGAGAAAGGAAATATTGTTTTAAATAAATATGCTTCTGCAAATATAACGTTGCAGGGAAAATCTTTTTATCTTAAAGACCATCCCAGCTTTTATGGTGGTGAAATGACCTCAGAAGAACAAAAGCTGCAGCATGGCATTATCACTTTAGATTCAAAATTGGGCACCAGAACCAATTTACTAATGTCTTCTTCGTTTATGGTATCGCTTGATAAAGCATCAACCGAAACAGAAGGCAATGTGCTTGCAGGCTCGCTTGAATGGTCGGGCAATTTCAGAATAGATTTTCAGATTTTTGATGATTACTATTTGCGCATCGCGGCGGGCATCAACAATTTCGCCTCTAACTATACTTTAAATAAAGACGACGTTTTGGAAACGCCCAAATTTGTTTACACTTATTCAAACAAGGGTAAAGGTTTGGCAAGCCGCAATCTGCAAAACTGGGCACGAAACTATCAATTGCTGAATGGAAAAGGAACCCGCCTAACGCTTTTGAACAATTGGGAAACTACTTATTTTGATTTTAATGATGAAAAATTAAAAAGCCTGATTCAGGATACAAAAAAATTGGGCGTTGATCTTTTTTTATTGGATGATGGATGGTTTAGCAACAAATACCCGAGAGATAATTCTCAGGCCGGCCTGGGCGACTGGCAACCGAATAAGAAAAAAATTGCAAATGGTATTGGCTCTTTGGTAAAAGAAGCAACCGCAAACGGCGTAAGGTTTGGTATTTGGATAGAGCCTGAAATGGTAAACCCCAAAAGTGAATTGTATGAAAACCATCCTGACTGGATTATAAAAGAACCCGGCAGGCCGGAATATTATATGCGCAATCAACTGGTGCTTGATTTAACCAATCCGCAGGTGCAGGATTTTATTTTTAATACAGTGGATGGATTGTTTAAAGAAGCGCCGGCACTGGCTTTTATAAAATGGGATTGCAATTCTTTAATCTACAATGCACATTCATCTTATTTAAAAAACCAGGATCACTTTTATGTGGATTATGTCCGCGGCTTGTATAATGTATTGGAAAGGGTGCGTGCAAAATATCCCGGCGTCTCCATGATGTTGTGTGCCGGCGGCGGCTCGAGGGTTGACTATGGTGCATTAAAATATTTTACTGAATTCTGGGCAAGCGATAACACTAATCCGTATGACAGAATTTTTATTCAGTGGGAATATTCATATTATTTTCCTGCGACTGCAACAGATAATCATGTAACCAACATGGGCAATCAACCTATGAAGTTTAAATCAGACGTTGCGATGATGGGTAAGCTGGGTTTTGATTTGCGTGTAAACGAATTAAGTGCAAACGATTTGTTGTTTTGTCAAAATGCAGTGAAGTTGTACAATCAAATTAAAGATGTAATATGGCATGGGCAGCAATACCGTTTGCAAAATCCATACGACTATAAAGTCTCTAGCATTGGTTATGTAAATGATGCAAACGATACAGCCATTATTTTCAATTATTACATGGCATCTACTGCCACTACTAATATTAATTTGCCCATTAAAATGATAGGGCTTGATGCAAATAAAAAATATAAGATTGAAGAAATAAATCTGTATCCCGGCGCCCATTCGCCGATAGACAACACGCAAATTTATTCTGGTGATTTTTTAATGCGCATAGGTTTTAACCCTGAAGTAAATGAAAGAAGAAGCAGTGTGATGCTGAAAATAACCGCTGTTAGATAATTTTGAAACAAAGAATAATCCAGCCATAGTTATTGAGTCATACGATAACCTCAAATCACTGCATGCCAGGTACAACTCGCCGACTGTGTCATCTTCGTTTTTGAAAACTTACTTTGTGAGCAACAGCGGAAAATCTAACTCTTCGAGCCAAAACCCTCCCTTATGTAAGGGACTGATTTAATGCTTAAATTCAAAACCGCCGCATCTTCTAACTGCGAGAAGTAAGGAGTTCTGAAAGTATAAACTTTAGCTCTACTTAGGGTCTGCTGATTAACCATAGAATATAGAGCTGGAGTAAGTATTAGTTAACTTGCAATAACCAAAACTGCAAGCAAAAATGGCAAAAGCTCCATAAAAAACTTTGACACATCGTTGGCAAACCTTTTCCAGCTGCCCCTGATGTTTCAGTATGTCTGCAATCCTGGATAACTTTTCTCCATTATTATATGATGTAAAACAATTGCTCTCCTTGGTAATGCTCAGTTGCGGCGTTCGCTTGTGGTTTTCCACCCACTCATGGCCATTCAAAATGATGTTGCAAGTAAAGGGTGGATGGGCATACATGCGGATACATACGTATCCCCATTGCTTATCTTTGATGTGAAAAAAGTAATGGTTGACCAGTGATGGCTTCTTTTTACGCCGTATATCTATCTTGCCTTCTTCAAACTCGCGTACCTCCCATAATAAACTTGGCGCCCTTGAACAGAATATAGCGAAAATACCTCGAAGGTGCTATCCGATGGGAAATTACCTCCGGGCCAGCGCACTTGTGTTACATGCAAATCGTTCGTGGCGGCTATCACATTGTTTCTGAACCCATATTTATCTGCTTCTTTTGAAGTAGAATCAAAGACGCCTAAGTAAACGCACGATCCAAGATGCTCATTAAAATTTCCATAAATCAAAGAATCTATTTCTCCAATTTTCCTTTCTGCATCAATTTTAATTTTGGCTGTGAGGTTCTGGGCTGAAAGTGTTGCAGGTTAAACAGTAAACAAACAATCCCTATAGCTGTGGGCAAATTTTAGACTTCTCATCATTATCTTATTTTACTTGTTTAGATAATTTCGGATCCTTTTAGTAATGCAAACCGCATAATTATCAAGCTTCCCCTCTCATGTTTTCGTAGTAGACAGATATATCTTTTACTAACCCGGATAAAGTTCCTTCTTCAACTAAGTTAATCGTGTGCGCTTCAAAACCGCCACCCACTTAGCAATAATCAGTGTACTGCGTCATTACTTCTCACAAAATTTACGATATAATCCAATTCATTGTAACTTACTTCATACCTCTTTCTAAGGCCATCAAACGATCTATTTAAGCTATTGCAAGTTAGATTTACCTATCAAAATAAAAATAGGCTATGTGTAGAAATTGATGGACTATTTTACGATGCCTGATATTTTGGAAATCTGTTTTTGAAAGCCGGTTATTATTAAATTGCAGCTATTTGCTGGTGGACTGTATCATTTTCGTAAAATGTTATTCTTATTTTTGTCACATGATGAAACGAATACTGTTTTATTTTTTTTATGGTATAACGGCAATTTTTATTGTTTCGTGTAATCGCTCCGATAATAATACCAAAGATGATGATATTTCAACTTCTAATCTTGCTGCCCCCACAGATACAGCACATTCCTGCATGAAGGTGCCTGCAAGGTTTGCAGGCAATACAGATACGGCCGGTGTAAAATTTAGCGGAAATACTTCTGCGGATGGTATGACGCTCATTCCTGGTGGCGTATTTGAAATGGGAGGAGATAATAAACAAGCCAGCCCTGATGAATACCCAAAGCACCAGGTACAGGTGTCACCATTTTACATAGATGTTACAGAAGTTACCAATGCGCAGTTTAAAAAATTTGTGGACGCTACGGGCTATGTTACCACTGCAGAAAAAAAACCGGATTGGGAAGAATTAAAAAAAACAGTTCCTCCAGGCACACCGCGTCCGCCTGATAGCTTGATGGTTGCAGCATCTCTTGTATTCAAAGCTTCCACCGGCCCTGTTGACCTTAATGATTACAGCCAATGGTGGAGCTGGGAAAAAGGCGCCGACTGGGAACATCCGGAAGGGCCACAAAGCAGTATCAAAGGAAAAGATAATTACCCGGTAGTGCAGGTAAGCTGGGACGATGCGATGGCCTATTGCAAATGGGCCGGCAAAAGATTACCAACAGAAGCAGAGTGGGAATTTGCCGCAAGAGGCGGACTGGTTAATGAAATTTATCCCTGGGGAAATGAACCCATAAATGAAGGTAAGCCCAAAGCAAATAGCTGGGAAGGCAAGTTTCCTTACCTAAATGAAAAGAAAGATGGTTATGTAACCGCTTCTCCCGTAAAATCGTATAAGCCTAATGGTTATGGCCTCTATGACATGGCTGGCAATGTGTGGGAGTGGTGCAGTGATTGGTATAATGCAGATTATTATAAAACGCTCGGGGGCAAAACTTCAGTAAACCCAAAGGGCGCGGATAAATCATTTGATCCGCAAGATCCCTATACACCTAAAAGAAGCTTGCGTGGTGGCAGCTTTTTATGCAACGATACCTATTGCAGCGGCTACCGCGTAGCACGAAGGATGAAAAGCAGCCCCGATACAGGGCTTGAGCATACTGGCTTTAGATGTGTAAAGGATGCAGAATAAATAAAACCATTTTGGCAAAATTGTATTCTAATCGTAATAGGGGTTCTATTAATTGTACCCGAATTAAGCAAATAATATTATACCGCTATTCTATCTAATAGCTTTAAATCTTCCAGAAAAGAGTTCGACATTTGTTCGATAGGGACTACCCTACCGGAAAGGTGCGAAATATCGTAAAGGAAGAAGCGACCTGCGAAAAGGAATGGAAATGGGAGCAGACGAATAATGCATCTCCACCATTAGTTTCCTCACCGTGTTTGGGCTAACGCTCACCCCGGCTTTTTTAAGAACTGTTGCTATTTTGCGAATTGTTTTACGCGTCCACTTTAGTCCCGTAATCGGATCGCCGACAGTATCTTCTTCCAGTAATCGCTCAATTTGGCTTATTATTCCCGGAGTTTTTTTTATCTCCGGCCTGCCTGCCCCAGGTTTTCTTGTACCCTCCCTGTAAAAATCCTCCTTAATTAATTCCTGTCTGCCCTTACTCACTGTTTCGGCATTTATCTGCAATAATTTCCCTATGAGTTTGTCACCGCCATGGCCGATTTTAATTGATTCTAATCCGGCATATAAGCGCCGTTGCTGTTCATTCAACGTACTATAAAAAAGTACAATGACAGCTTTTAGCTCTTGCGTTATAACATCCACAGACAGGCTGCCAATTGAAAATACCTTATTGGAATTTTGCGCTTCCCGAAGCGCCATCTGTTGTTTTCGCTGCCTGTTGTGTACTGAAAAATACACCAACTCCCCGCCAAAGGGAGCCCTGAATAGTCTTCCGGCATTAAATAAGTTTAGCGTGGATAGCCTTACCGATACATCCAGGACTTTGTCCAACCCCTTTACACTGTATCCAGAGACGGAGTTGCTTATAATCTACAGGCAGGTATTTACCAGCTTATTATATTTTAAAAATGAACCGAATGGTAAGTCCATAAATCCATATCGTTAAACCGGGGAATCGTTGCCAGTGTATAATATTTCCCCCGATGCGAGTAGCGGACAGATGAGACAGCTCATTCAATTTGCGTATAATGGTCATCATTTTATTAGTTTGCAGATAGGCCTTTATTTCATTAAGTGTCACAATTTTTTCTTAGAAATTAATCCGCTGATTTTTGTTTTTTAATGTCTTGCATGGGCCAAAAATGTTATAGTTATACATGAAATAATATACATAAACTATAACATTTTTATTATTACCCGGGTAAAGACTAATATAGCTCCCACAGCGAATTACAAGCTTAGTAAATTAGTGTACGCTCATAACCATCTTTTGTCCCATCTTCTAATCTGCCAATCCCATTTTTTCTAACCTGGTTTAAATTTTTAATAGTGATTGGCGGAGGGTAGCAATCATTGGAAACAAGCCATTATATCGAAATAAGATATTCATACAAATAAGCAATCGGCAGGATAGTTTCCCTGTAACAAAAATCTTATGCGAAGTTATGGATATGCATCGCCGTGCTTAATAGAATATAATGCGGTATTGATGGATTATCTTATGATTGATTTGGGTACACCAGTGATAAAAATTCTTTATTAGCGTAACAATAAAATTTATAGGGGTACATTAAATTTCGCATTTGAGAAGAATTAAAGCCCCGGCAGAAAAATTAAAAATGCGTGAGCCGGGAAATAGGAATAAAAAAATGAATTTAGTGAACTAAAGAATCATTATCGCAAGTTGCTAACCTTCACAGGTTGCTTTCAAAGTTAAAAAACTCCGTCTGAAAGGTTGATAATCTTCAAGCAAGAGCTACACCCGATAGTCATGGGATTTGAAGTGCACTCTATACACAACTAACTCTAAAAAATTGATAATGCCAGTGTTGCCTACGTAAAATAATCCATCTGATTGGCTGATAAATCCATCTGTTATCAGCCTGTGGTGCTTATTATTGCATTTTACTTTTGGTTAGCTTGAGTGTACTTTTTTTCCACTCGCGAATATTTCAAATAAAAAAAAATGACTACTCCCCTTCACCAATTCAATGGCCGCTATATCATTGCCATATCTTTTATATCCGCATTGGGCGGCTATTTATTTGGATTTGATTTTGCAGTAATCGCCGGCGCTTTACCTTTTCTCCAGCAGCAATTTGGCCTCGATGCTTACTGGGAAGGTTTTGCAACGGGGAGCCTTGCATTGGGCGCCATTGTGGGTTGTATTGTTGCAGGAGCCGTGGCCGAAAAATATGGCCGCAAACCTGGATTGATCACTGCAGCAGGCATATTTACCGTTTCATGCCTGGCTATGGCGTTCGCACCGGGAAGGGATTTTTTTATAGGCGCCAGGTTTTGCGCCGGTATTGGTGTAGGCATGGCTTCAATGCTATCTCCCTTGTACATTGCAGAAATATCACCCGCCCATCTAAGAGGGCGCATGGTCGCTATTAATCAGCTTACGATTGTGCTGGGTATTTTAATTACCAACTTAGTTAATTATACTTTAAGGGATAAAGGGATAGATGCATGGCGCTGGATGTTTGGCCTGGGTGCTATTCCTTCCGGATTATTTTTGATTGGTGGCGCCATGCTACCCGAGAGCCCACGTTGGCTAGTGAAAGCAGGCCTTTCAGAAAAGGCTTCTAAAGTACTTCATAAAATTGGTGGCGATAGTTTCGTTAAAGAATCTTTGGCATCCATACAAAAATCGCTGCAGGGAAGCACGAAAATGAATTTCAAGGCTGCCTTTGGTAAAGCAGTTTTGCCTGCGGTAACCGTGGGTATTGTGCTGGCAGTTTTTCAGCAATTCTGTGGCATCAATGTGGTCTTCAACTACACACCAAAAATATTTGCCAGCATTGGCGCATCACAAGATGACCAGTTGTTGCAAACTGTTTTCATTGGTATCGTTAACCTTATGTTTACGTTCATTGCTATAGGGCTCGTGGACAGGCTGGGCCGAAAGCCTTTAATGCTGATCGGGTCCGGCGGATTAGCAATTATTTACATAGTAGTGGTACAAATGCTGGGCTCCGGTTCTACGCATGTTTCATGGTTTTTATTATCTGCTATTGGCGTGTATGCCATGTCGTTAGCGCCGGTTACCTGGGTATTGATCTCAGAAATATTCCCCAATAAAGTACGCGGCGTTGCAACCACTATAGCGGTATTAAGTTTATGGGCAGCATACTTTATTTTGGTGTTTACATTCCCTATTTTATTTGATAAATTAAAAGACAGCACCTTTTATATCTATGCAGTGGTGTGCGCCCTGGGGTTTCTTTTTATTCTCTTCAAAGTCAGAGAAACAAAAGGAAAAACATTGGAAGAAATGGAAGGTTTTTTCTCAGCACATTAAATGCCATTTCAATTAAGAAATATACAGTGAACAACCTTATTTATATGAATATTCAAATATGTGGGCAGGTGGGATAGATCTGACTTAAACGATTACCATTTTTACTTGGGAAGATTGAGTTTTACAAAACATGAAAAATCGAACAATGAACTTACATTTCTCCTGTTAATAATCAAGTTCGGAACACAACATGGATCACCGATATTTTGCAGATAAGAATCAATCATAAAGCGGAGTTGACAAAAGCTTTTAGGAACGAGAAGTGGGAAACCTATACGGTTAACGTCGATGGCATAAAAAAAGAAGATGCCCTCCGATAAAGTTTTTAGATTGAAATTTTAAATTTATAACAAGCATTTGGTTTTCTAAAAGTTCTTAACTCTGAGAAAATAAAATTATCTACCAATGAAGAAGTTTTTTTCCGTTTTGACCGCCTGTTTTATCAGTAATACACTTATTAGCCAATCTGTTAAAACATATGAAATCAATGCCGATGTTCCTGGAATAAAGATCGATTCAACCAAATTAAAATTAGGTGGAACGAACAATGAAGGCGATAAAATTTCGGTGAACAATTTTTATGTTTCCTTAAATAATAAGCCCTGGTTTCCTGTAACAGGTGAATTTCATTTTACCCGTTATCCCAATCAATACTGGGATGAAGCTATAAAGAAAATGAAAGCAGGCGGCATCAATATCATCGCCACTTATGTATTCTGGAATATTCATGAAGAAACAGAAGGCAAATTCAAATGGGATGGAGACAGGGATTTGAGAAAATTTATTGAGCTGTGTAAAAAGAATAACATCTATGTGATTGTTCGCCTCGGGCCTTTCGACCATGGCGAGATTAGAAATGGCGGCTTACCCGATTGGCTCATGGGAAAGCCCGTTATGATCCGATCCAACGACCCCGGCTATTTATTTTATGTCAAAAAATTATACGACGAAATCGGCAAGCAATTAAAAGGTTTGTATTTTAAAGATGGCGGTCCCGTAATAGGGGCTCAGATTGAAAACGAATACCAACATTCTGCCGCATCCTGGGGTTTGACTTATCCCGGCCAGCCTGCTGATTATACTTCAGCAGAGCGGGATTTATCAGAAACCCAGGCAGGAGTAGGCATCGCAAAATCAAAAACAACTTTTGCCGAATTGGGTAATGAGCACATGGAAACTTTAAAGTCGCTGGCTATTAAAGCCGGTATTGATGTGCCGATATACACCGCTACTGGCTGGGGTTACGCAGCTATTATTCCTGATGGATGCATTCCGGTTACTGCCGCTTATGCGTATCCTACCTGGACGAAGAAAAAAGAATTATCGCCTTTCTTTTTATATAAATACATGCACAAAAATCCTGACTATGCGCCGGTAAGATATAACCCCGAAGACTACCCTGTTTTCCCGGCGGAACTTGGTTCAGGTATTGCTTCCGTCTATTCACGGCGCCCGGTGGCAGTGCAAAAAAGTTTTGATGCAATGATAAACCGGTGCCTTGGCAGTGGCGCTAATGGGCTTGGTTATTATATGTATCATGGAGGTTCTACGCCAGTAGGCAGAGAGTATTTTTTCAGCGATGAAGCCGGCGGGTTGCCAAAAATTTCTTACGATTTCCAGGCGCCGATTGGAGAATTTGGCCAGGTGAGAGAAGGCTTTCACCGGTTAAAAATTATTCATTATTTCTTAAATGATTTTAGTTATTTGCTGGCGCCAATGGAAACAGTTCTTCCGGCAAACGCTTCAACGTTAACTCCGCAGGATATTTCTGATTTGCGCTATTCCGTCAGGATAAAAGATAACTCCGGATTTTTATTTCTCAACAATTTCCAGGATCATGCTACTACAACTGATAAAAAAAATATCCGCATAAAAATTAAAACAGCCAAAGGTGATGTGCTGATACCAGGATCAGGAGGTTTTAATTTGAAAAGTGAAGAGAATGCCATTTTCCCTTTTAACTTTAATTTGAATGGCGCTATGCTTAACTATGCAACAGCGCAGTTGATGACAAAGAGTGACGATGAAAAAGAGCCGTGGTATGTTTTCTTCAGCCCTGAAGGAATAAGCGCTGAATTTTCTTTCGCAAAAACAAATGGCTTATCTCTTCAAAAAAATGCAGGAATTGCTATTGACAAAAATTCAGAACGTATTTTAATAAATTGCAACGAACCTGTTTCTGAATTTACCTTAACTATAAAAGGAAGAAAAACAAAGGTGTTGGTGATTGACAAATCGCTGGCTTTGAAATCATACATCGTTTACATCAATGGGAAAAAACAGCTAATCTTTTCAGATGCCGTTGTATTGCAGGAGGGAAAATCGTTTACGCTTCTCAGTTATGAAGAGAATAGTTACGATGTATCCTTTTATCCCAAAATAAAAAACACACCAGTGATAGATAACGGATCAATCACAAACATTTCTGCGATTGAGGTTATGTCTTCATTTCATATTTCAATTCCGGAAGTAAAAATAAAAGTTGATACAAGCAGGGTAGGACAGAAGAAATTTATTGTAAAACTGCCTGCATCTCTTGAAAATCTTAATGATATCTTTTTACAAATAAATTTTACCGGCGACACCGGAATGGGATTTCTGGATGGAAAATTAGTGGCGGATAAATTTTACAACGGTATCCCCTGGGAAATAGGATTAAGGAAATTTTACCCGGACGCCGCTTCTAAAGAAATGGTGTTTTATTTTAGGCCGATGTATAAAAACGCTACTTATTTGCAAGATTTGAATGTGGAAGATGTACCTGATTTTACAAATAAAGAAAAGGTGCTTGAGATTCAAAAAGTGAGTTTTGTTCCGGAGTATAAAACTATGCTTCAGTTTAAATAATAAGGCGGAATTACCTAATCAACTTATCCCTTTTGTCCTGTATATTCCTGGGGATACACCAATTACTTTTGTGAACATCCTCGAAAAATAATAGGGATCTTCTATGCCAAGTTTATCAGCAATTTCTTTTATCCTTAAATCTGTGAACAACAAATACTGGCAAGCCTGCTGTACTTTGAGATGATTAAAATATTCTATTGGAGTAAACCCTGTACTTTTTTTAAAAATAAAGCAGAAGTGCGATACCGATAAATTCACTGATGCCGCCATCTCTTGCAAAGAAAGCATTTCATCAAAATGTTGCTTCATGTAATTGATAGATTTGTTAATCTGATTTTTGCTCTGCTTTTTGGGCGACAGGTTGTAATTTTCTTTATAAATAAAGGAAGATAAGAAGTGGGGAAGACACATATTTGCATAACACAATCTATCATTACTATAGCCCATCTCAAGGTTGGAATACATCTCTTCAAACAGCCTGATCCTGCTTTCGAGGTATTCTACATAACCGAGATAACTTTCATTTTGTGCCAGAAAATTCTTTATAAGTGTATCAGTATTTATTCCTTTAAAATGTATCCAGTGAATGGTCCATGGCGAACGTTCGTCCGCAGCATATGTATGCGGTAAGCCGGTTGGTATTATGAAAAAGTTTCCAGGCTTTATTTTGTACTCCTCGTTCTTAATTTTTACCGTTCCTGTGCCCTCCTGGCAATAAATTAATATATCCTGGTCGCAGCCATGCAGCCTCTCCCGGTAATGATATTTTGCTTTGGGGTAATAACCTATGTCTGTAATATATGCACCTGCAATCAATGGATTCACACTGCAATACTTCGCCAGTATTTTTCTTGGCAACACTATGGCACGCTGCCCTTCGAAACCTTCTCTCTTTTTCAACATACCGCAATAATAAGAAAATCCATCATATCCAACAATTATTCCATTGCCCTGCAACACGATTAAAGTAACTTTCCCTTTTTAAACTAAAGCAATCAAACCAATGAAGGATGTTGTTGCCTGGGTAGAAAAAATTATCATTCCAACTTATGGAATGGGTAAACCGGAAAAGAATCCGATTTTTTTAGAGAAAAGAGTTTACCAGGGAAGCAGTGGGGTGGTGTATCCACATGCCGTTATTGAAAAAATTGAAGATGAAAAAATAGATAAAGAATATAATGCTGTTCTTATAGAGAATGAATTCCTGAAAATAATGATCCTGCCTGAATTAGGAGGCAGAGTTCAAAGAGCATTCGATAAAGTTAGGAACCGTGATTTTGTTTATTATAACCAGGTTATTAAACCTGCTCTGGTTGGCCTTACAGGCCCCTGGATCAGCGGTGGCATTGAATTTAACTGGCCACAGCACCACCGGCCTTCCACCTTTGATCCTATTGATTTTACCATCGAAGAACATAATGATGGCAGTAAAACAATTTGGATAAATGAAGTAGAAAAAATGTTCCGCACAAAAGGTATGGCAGGCTTTACCTTATACCCCGATAAAGCCTATCTCGAAATAAAAGTCCGGTTCTTTAACCGGACTCCATTTCCTCAGACCTTCCTGTGGTGGGCTAATCCTGCAGTAAAAGTGAATGACTTTTATCAATCTGTTTTCCCCCCGGATGTGCATGCCGTTTATGATCATGGTAAAAGAGACGTCAGCGATTTTCCCATTGCAACCGGTACTTATTACAAAGTGAATTATGCACCAGGCACCGATATTTCATGGTATAAAAATATCCCGGTTCCTACCTCCTACATGGCAGTACAATCAGGTTACGATTTTATAGGCTGTTATGAGCATGATACTAAAGGCGGAATGTTGCATGTCGCCAATCATCATGTATCTACCGGCAAAAAACAATGGACATGGGGCAATGGCGATTTTGGCAAAGCATGGGACAGGAATCTTACTGATGAAGATGGCCCTTACATTGAACTGATGTGCGGTGCTTTTACCGACAACCAGCCCGATTTTAGTTGGCTCAATCCAAATGAAGTAAAAAGTTTTGAAGAATATTTTATGCCTTATGCAGAAATTGGTGTGGTGAAAAATGCAACGAAAGAGGCAGCGATAAATGTTGAGTTTGATGAAAAGGAAATTGCCGTAAAAGTGTATGCGACTTCAATTTATGAAAATGCAACTATTCAAATTTTTAGAAATAATGATCTGATCAAAGAATATAAAACAGGTTTATCTCCCTATAAAATTTTTAATGAAACAGTTGGCACAAGCATTAAATTTCAAAAAGAAGAAATAAAGGTAATTGTAACGCATGGTGATAAAATATTGGTAAGCTATCGTTCGGAAACTAAAGCGGAGAAGGACATTCCGCCTCCCGCTAAAGCCGCAAAAAAACCGGAAGAAATTGAAAATAATGAATTGCTTTATTTAAACGGATTGCACCTTGAGCAATACCGCCATGCAACTTTCTCACCTTTGCCTTATTACCAGGAAGCAATAAAAAGAGATAAAGGGGATGAGAGAAATAACAATGCTTTGGGGCTATGGTTGTTAAGAAAAGGAAAATTTGATCTTGCCGGATCCCATTTTAAAAGAGCCATTAGCCGGCTTACCAAACGTAACCCAAATCCAATTAACGGCGAGCCCTTTTACAACCTGGGCTTGTGTAAAAAAATGCAGGGAGATGTTGAAGAAGCCTATAATAATTTTTATAAAGCTACCTGGAACGATGCCTGGCAACATGCGGCTTTTTTTCAATTGGCAAGAATTGCCTGCATTAAAAATGATTTTGCAGATGCACTTTATTTAATTGAAAAATCCATCATTCGAAATTTTCACAGTCATAGCGCAAGACACCTGAAAGCAGTCATTTTACGTAAATCGGGAAATGAAGATCTGGCAATTCAATTGATCAATGAATCATTGAAAATTGACCCTTTTAATTATGGATGTTTATATGAGCAATACCTGCTTTCTGCACAGGCGAAAGAAGGTTTGCAAAAGGATAAACCGCTTAGTGAATTCACGAACCTTATCCGCAATTCGTTTAACAACTACATAGAATATGCGTTGGATTATGCAAACGCCGGCATGTATGAAGAGGGGGTTAGTTTATTAAAAGTATATGAAGGTTTGGGAAATGTTGATACCCCGCTTTTATATTATTACTTAGGTTGTTTTTATATCAGCTTACATAATAAAGAAACTGCAAATAACTATTATAAGAAAGCCGCTTCATTTTCGCCTGATTATTGTTTCCCTTCCAAATTAGAAGATATGATGGCGCTGGCACAGGCTGTCAGCCTAAATCCTAAGGATTCCAAAGCTTTTTATTATTTGGGCAATTATTGGTATTCTAACCGGCAATATGATGATGCGATTTCCTGCTGGGAAAAATCTATTTCCCTTAATAATAAATATCCAACAGCGTTTAGAAACCTATCGCTTGCCTACTATAATAAGCTGCAAAAATATAAGGAGAGTATTTCGTTGCTGGAAAAAGCTTTTCAATTAGACGATACCGATAGCCGCGTTTTAATGGAGCTTGATCAATTGTATAAAATTCAAAATTACAGTCACGAACACAGGCTGGATCTGCTTGAAAAATATTTGCATTTGGTAGAGCAAAGAGACGACCTATACCTGGAAAGAATCACGCTTTATAATCAATCAGGCAATTATGAAAAAGCTGCATCCTTGATTGCCGCGAGAAAATTTCATCCCTGGGAAGGCGGCGAAGGCAAAGTAATTTACCAGTTTTTGCTTTGCCATATTGAGATGGCCAAAGCTGCCATTGCCGATGGCCGCAATGAACAGGCTTTGGAGTTCCTTGCTAACGTGGAAGAATACCCGGTAAACATGGGAGAAGGAAAACTGTACGGCACACAGGAAAATGATATCCTTTATTTACAGGGATGCGCTTATGAAGCCATGGGATTAAAGGAAAGCGCAAGCGACAAATTTATCCAAGCAACCAAAGGAATAAGCGAGCCGGTGCAAGCAATTTTTTATAACGACCCGCAGCCCGATAAAATATTTTACCAGGGACTGGCGTGGTTAAAACTTGGCGATGCAGCTAAAGCAAAAGAAATATTTGAAAAGCTGATCAGCTTTGCGGCACAGCATCTCCATGATAAAATTGAGATAGATTATTTTGCTGTATCGCTGCCTGATCTACTGGTTTTTGACCAGGTCCTTACGCTAAAAAATAAAGTGCATTGTGATTATTTAACCGGACTTGGATTAGTTGGTTTAAATAAACCTGAACAGGCAAAAATTCATTTTGAAAATGTGTTGGCAGTAAACAATAATCACCAGGGCGCCGAAGTGCATTTAAAGATGATTGAGTTTTTATCGAGGGTAAACAAAATTAGTTAGTGCGCAGGAAATACGTTCAGTATTATATAAAAGTAATATTCCGGTTTTCATAAATAATAAACAGAAATGAAACTGTTTGAATTATACATTTTTTCTCATAAGCAGTCGTTTAACGCGGGGGCAATTTCCATTGCCCTCTTTTTTTGATAATCATTTGAAGAGGTGTATAGATAATGAAATAAAAAATTGAACATGCCCTAACCAATGACATACCAGCTACCGGAGAAAGAAAATTTTATTACCAGTTGCAATGGCAAAGCAACAGCGTTGTATTATCTCAAAAAGAAAAATAATTTACAAGCTGCACTTACCAATTACGGCGCAAGAATAGTAAGCCTTTTGGTACCTGATAAAAATGGAAGCTTAACAGATATCAACTTGGGCTTTGATAATATTTTTGATTATATAAATGCTAAAGATCAATGCTACGGCGCTATAGTTGGCCGCTATGCAGGGAGAATTGCTGACGGAAAATTTAGGATTGATGGTGTACGCTACCAGTTGGCCGTAAACAATGGCAATAATGCAATACATGGTGGCAATACGGGTTTTCAAACGAGGGTTTGGGATGCGGAGCAAATCAGTAATCAATCGGTGAAGTTTGTTTATACCTCAGCCGATGGAGAAGAAGGGTATCCGGGTACGTTTACGATACAAACAATTTACACGCTTACTGATAATGATGAATTAAAAATTGAGTTGGAATATTCATCAGATAAAAAAACAATTGCCAATATTATCAATCATAATTTTTATAACCTGAATGGCGAAGGTGCCGGCGATATTAATAATCATTTACTCCAAATTAATACAGATAAGTTCAATGCAATAAATGAAGATTGCATCCCTACCGGCATTGCAAGCGTAAAAAATACTCCGTTTGATTTTATAGATTTTCATACTATCGGCGAAAGAATAAATGCCAATGATGTACAAATAAAAAATGGTACAGGGTACGATCATACTTATGCTTTTGATAAAGGCGTATCTGCCCTGCCTGTAAAAGTGGCAACTGCTATTGGCGATACATCGGGTATTGCCATGAAAGTTTATACTACCGAGCCGGGTGTTCATTTTTACACAGGTAATTTTATGCAAGGCTTACATACTTTTAAGTCCGGAGTACAAGATGATTCCCGAACCGCTTTTTGTCTCGAAACGCAGCATTATCCTAATTCACCGAATAACCCGGAAGCCCCTTCAACAATAAAAGATGCAGGAAAAAAATATACATCTGTTACCATTCATAAATTTTTTATTCATCAATAATATTCAAACAAAATATTTTTTATAATTATAATTAAGAAGCTGCTTGAGTTAATTAGATAAAATGGTTAAACATGCAAGAAAATATTTTAGCCACAGATTACACGCCTGAATGACACAGTCGGGCAGGCGTGTAATCTGTGGCAAACAAATAACTCAAACAGTTTCTATTTCTAAAACAATCAGGTAAATTATGAACAGCAGGAAAATAAATTTCTTTTTTATAATAACATTGTTTTTGATATGGAAGGAATTAATGCAGAACCGATAAGCGGCTATAAAATTTCTCAATAAAAAATCCGTCTTCGAAAAACTGATAGCATAGTAAACAAACCTGCCGGGCGGCCAGGCAGGCTTTAAAACCAAATTCTTATTTTATAAAAAATAATTAATGAAAAGATTCTTTGTAATATTCACGATAGGATTGTTTGTATCAATTGCATCTTTTGCCCAAAAAAAAGAGACAAAAGAAACCAATATTTTTCCGGGAAAAGAATGGTTGGATAATAATGGAAAGCATATCAATGCACAGCGGAGGCATTTTATTTTTTAACGGCGTGTATTATTGGCATGGCGAATATAAAATCGAAGGTAAAGCCGAAGGCGCCGCTGATGGCGGTATCAGTTGCTACACTTCTACAGATTTAATTAACTGGAACGATGCAGGTGTGGTACTGTCTGTAGATTTTGACAATCCTAAAAGCGACATTGCTTATGATTGTGTTTTAGAAAGGCCAAAAATT
Source organism: Hanamia sp. (assembly GCA_965217965.1). Taxonomy (GTDB): domain Bacteria; phylum Bacteroidota; class Bacteroidia; order Chitinophagales; family Chitinophagaceae; genus Ginsengibacter. The sequence continues at coordinate 178,726 of CBDCJQ010000001.1, forward strand.
ATTTTCAATAATAAAACCAAAAAGTTTGTGGCATTTTTTAAATTATACCTGAAAGGCGATGGATACAGAACGGCTTATGTTGGCGTAGCTACGGCCAGCAGCCCGCTTGGGCCATTTACATATAGTCATAAATTTTTAGCATGTGGTTCGGTAAATGGTTCCGGTGATTTTGCAATGTATAAAGATGATGATGGAAACCTGTATGATTTAGCCGTGCGGAAGCCGGATAAATATATGTGCATTGCCAGGATGAGCGATGACTATATGCTTCCTGCAACGGATTATACTCTTATGACAAATATTACACGCGGCACCGAAGTGCCGGCTATTATTAAACGAAATGGCATTTATCATTTGATAGGTTCCGCGTCCACCGGCTGGGCGCCTAATGCAGCGAGGTATTTTACCAGCAAGAGTTTGAAAGGCGCCTGGACAAAAGAAGAAAATCCTTTACAAGGCACTAATCCCGTCAACGGTTTGGATAAAGAAAAAACATTCGGTGGACAATCAACTTTTATCGCCTCAGTGCGGGGTTTAAAAGATGCTTACATCATTATGTTTGATATCTGGAAGCCTGAGAGCGCAAGTGAAGGTGGCTATATATGGCTACCGCTTATTTTTAATAATAATACGCTTTCTGTAAAGTGGATGGATAAATGGAATTTGGAGGTTTTTAAGAAGTGAATTTTGCTATTATTGAACAAGGCTATGCTGTACAAAAATAGTCATCCGGAATGAGCAAATGTGATTCAACAGTAAGGCAGTTTTTATTTTCTGCGAAAAACATAATTTATAAAACTATATCTAAGGATTAATTTCAATTGAACTTTATATACTATAGGAATATCTGCGTTTTTAACAAATGGAGTACTTTTACGTAATACATTTGATATATTTTGTGCGTATATTACGGTTTGGAAGACATAAAAATGTCTTTCTTACAGTCGAGAGGTCTTACCATTTTAGACCGTGAGAACTTGTTCTCCTTGACTGTTTTTTTATTTAATACCTTTCTTGATATGCATCTCCTGTATGTTGATGAATCTAGTTCCACTAAAGACCCAAAGCAAATTTTTTTTGTGCTTGCCGGGGTAAGCATTCATAAAACACAGGGGCATTGGTTCAATACTGAATTAGATAAAATTGCATCAAGATTAACCCAGCCGATCCATCTTCTATAGAATTACACGGAAGTCCAATGTATAAAGGGAGAGGCTTCTGGAGGCAATTCCCAGTTTCTGAAAGAGTGAAAGCAATTAAAGATGCCCTTACAGTATTGGCAGATTCACATGGAGGCAATAGAGTGTTTGCTTGTATTTGCAGAAAGTCTGTTGTTTCTCCCAAAGACCCTGTTGAATTATCCTTTGAACAAATTGCAAGTCGTTTCGATTATTATTTAAACAGATTAAGAAATAGAAATAATCCATCAAGAGGTATTATTATTTTTGATAAATCAACATACGAAACTACTATACAAAGTCTAGCTACTGATTTTAAGAAGATCGGCCATAATTGGGGTGTCATTAGAAATTTAGCTGAGGTTCCATTGTTTATAGATTCCCGGGCATCCCGTTTAACTCAGCTTGCTGATTTAATTGCTTATTCTTTCTTTCAAAATTACGAACATACAAATGCGGAATTTCTTTCCATATTCTCACATAGAATAGACGCAGATGGAGGGCAAGTACATGTGCTATGTGAGCGCATACGATCTACAGAATCCGCCTGATAATTTAAGAGCTTATTTATTTTCTTTTTTAGGGAAAAGAGTATTCAAAGTCTTTTTCATAGCTTCTTTAAAAGCCATATCTAACTTTACGAAGTCTTCTTTTATTTTCTTTGATCTCTTTTGCAACAAAGGCATTTTAAAATTGCCATCGTATTATAATCCATCATTTACATAAAATTGTCGCTTCTAAAAAGGAAGAGGAAATTACCTTGCTAAAGTTCTAAAAGCATGTTATTCGATTGCGGTTTTGGAATAAATTTTCTACAAGATTTATATAATTATTTAAAATGAAGAAACGCTTCTACCTCATCCGGTTTTTTGCTTTGTTTGTTGTTATAAATTTATTGAATACACAATTGTTTGCGCAGCAAAACGCAAACACTTCAAACAAAATTGACCTTTCCGGGCAATGGGCTTTTCAAATGGATTCTTTGGATAAAGGAGTTGAAGCAAAATGGTTTACGAAAACCCTGAATGATAAAATAGAACTTCCCGGTTCCATGCTTACCAATGGAAAAGGCAATGACATTACTGTAGATACTAAATGGACCGGCGGTATCTGGGACAGCCTTTGGTACACACAGCCTGCGTTTGCAAAATACAGGCAACCCGGCAATTTAAAAGTTTCTTTCTGGCTGCAACCGCTGAAGCACTATGTAGGTGTGGCATGGTATCAGAAAAAAATAAGCATTCCTGCTAAATGGGATAAAAGATTTTCGGAAATGTTTTTAGAACGCTGTCATTGGGAATCCACTGTTTGGATTGATGATCAAAAAGTGGGAATGCAAAATGCATTGAGCGCTCCGCATATTTATGATCTTAGCAAATACCTAACTCCTGGCGAACATACTATCACCATCCGGATGGATAACCGCATCAAAGACATTGACCCTGGCGCCGATGCACACAGCCTTACCGATAATACGCAAACCAACTGAAATGGTATTGTTGGAAAAATGTATGTAGAAAACAGGCCTGCTGTTTATATAAGCGATGTCGAATTATATCCTGATGTTGATAAGAAAATGGTGAAAGCAAAAATCATAATCAACAATTTATTAAATAAAGAAGTTGATGAAACCCTTCTTTTGTGTGCACATACAATTAATACCAAAACAACCAACCGGATAAAATCGCTTAGTAAGAAAATCCATCTCAATAAAGACACAACTGTCATTAACATTGAGTACCTAATGGGCGCTTCACCTTTGCTCTGGGATGAATTCAGCCCGAATACTTATTCAATGCAAACATCCATTTCAGGAGATGCAGGAAATGATAAAGTGAATACCGGTTTTGGTATGAAAAACTTTGCCATCGAAGGCACAAGATTTACGGTAAATGGGCGTCCTGTATTTTTGAGGGGGACGTTGGAATGTGCCATCTTTCCCAAAACAGGTTATCCTGAAACAGGCGTAAAATCGTGGGAACGTATTTTTAAAATATGTAAAGACTATGGATTGAACCACATTCGCTATCACTCCTGGTGCCCGCCGGAAGCGGCTTTCATTGCTGCTGATAAAGTGGGAATGTATCTTTCCATTGAATGCTCTGCCTGGGCAACCGTTGGCGATGGCAAACCTATTGATCAATATATTTATAATGAAAGTAACCGCATTGTAAAGCAATTTGGTAATCATCCATCTTTTTGCATGATGCCTTATGGCAATGAAGCAAGTGGTAAAAATGATGCTGCCTATCTTACTAAATTTGTTCAATACTGGCAGGCAAAAGATACCCGGCATGTGTATACTTCCGCCTCAGGCTTTCCTGAAAGTAAAGCAAGCGATTATAACAGTACACCAAGGCCAAGGATACAATGGTGGGCAGCAGGACTTAAAAGCCCGATCAATGCCAATCCCCCAGCAACAGATTATGACTGGACACAATACATTTCAAAAACAAAACCTACTGTAAGCCATGAAATCGGCCAGTGGTGCGTTTACCCTGATTTTACAGAAATAGAAAAATATACCGGTGTATTAAAACCAAAAAACTTTGAAATCTTCCGGGATTTTCTGGACGAGCATGGAATGAAAAACCTGGCGCATGATTTTTTGATGGCTTCGGGAAAACTGCAGGTGCTTTGTTATAAAGCAGATATTGAAGCTGCGTTGCGAACACCCGGTTTTGCAGGGTTTCAACTACTCAGCTTGCAGGATTTTCCAGGGCAGGGAACGGCTTTGGTGGGCGTAGTCAATCCATTTTGGGAAGATAAAGGTTATGCAACTGCAAAAGAGTACAGCCAATTCTGCAATGACGTGGTACCCTTATCAAGAATGAAAAAAATAATTTATGAAAACAATGAAGATTTTTTAGACACGATTCAAATAGCCAATTTCAGTGCGCAGCGTTTGCATGAACCCGTTGAGTGGAATATTAAAAATGAAGCAGGGAAATTGTTATGGAAAGGAACGCTTGCTAAAAGTGAAATCCCTGTTGGCAATTCATTTATTGCTGGTGAAATAGAACAATCCTTATCATCCCTTGCACAACCCGGAAGATTTATCTTAACCGTTAGTATAGGCAAATATGAAAACACCTGGGATTTTTTTGTGTACCCTTCCGTGAAGAAGAAAATCAGTCCGGATATATTGATCACACAGACATTTGATGCCAAAGCAAAACAAGTTTTGGAAAATGGCGGTAAGGTTTTGCTTACCATTAAAAAAGGAAGTATTAAAGCTGATAAAGGAGGCAACGTACAGATTGGTTTCTCCAGCATTTTTTGGAACACCGCGTGGACCAAAGGCCAACCACCAACCACGCTCGGCATTTTATGTGATCCTAATAATCCGGCGCTCAAAGAATTTCCTACGCAATACCACAGCAATTATCAATGGTGGGATGCAATGAGCCACAGTAACGCCATCCTTCTTGATTCAGTTGGTAAGAATATAAAACCGATCGTAAGGGTAATTGACGATTGGTATTCCGCAAAGCCACTGGGCTTAGTATTTGAATGCAAAGTGGGTAAAGGTAAATTGGTATTTTCCGGCATTGACCTTATCAGCGATAAAGAAAGCAGGCCGGAAGCAAAACAATTATTACAAAGCTTAACCACCTATATGGAAGGAAACGAATTTCGCCCAACCGAAACCGTTAGTATGGATAAAATTGAAAATTTATTTTAGCCGGAAGAATAACGCACAGACCTGCCAGGTTTTAAAACCTGGCAGGTCTTCCAATTAAATAACAAAATGAAAATCATATTTAGCTTATTTATTCTGTCTTTTTCTTGTGTCTCTCCAATCGCAAATGCGCAGGTCAAAAAAAATATAAAGCCGAATATTTTATGGATCACTATTGAAGATACTTCGCCGCAATTTATTGGAGCTTATGGCAATACCGATGCACGCACACCTAATATTGATAAATTGGCAAAAACAGGCATTCGCTTTACCAATGCTTTTTCTACCGGCACGGTTTGTTCGCCAAGCCGCTCCTGCATTATAAGCGGCGTAAAAACTTATAAGCTTGGCACCGGCGACCACCGAAGCAGCGTCCCCATTCCGGACTATATCAAAGGATTTCCTTACTATCTGAAACAGGCAGGCTATTATGTTACCAACAACCTGAAAACAGATTATAACATTGCCAACGCCAAAAGTTTTATAAATGAAGCATGGGATGAATGTTATGGAGCCGGGGGCTGGGGTACAGCTTATGATGCGAATAATTTTTCTTTCGAAGAAAATGAAAAGGAAGCCGGGTGGTGGCACCGTACACCCGGACAACCTTTTTTCTCCGTTTTCAATTTTATGGATTCGCATCAATCCAGAACAATGAGCTGGCCTTATGATGAATATAAAAAAGAAGTTCTTGATCGCCTGCCTGTAGATGAAATAATTGGCGACAATGATTTTAGAATGCCGCCGATATACCACGATTCACCGGAAATGCGCAAGCAGTTTGCCCGTGTATATAATTCATTAAAAAGAACGGATGTTGAGATAGGTAAATTGTTAGATCATTTAAAGCAAGATCATCTGATGGACAGCACCATCATATTTTTTTATGCAGATCATGGTGAAGGCATGCCACGTGGCAAAACCAATGGAATAAACTACGGCTACCGGGTTCCATTTGTAATTTGGTTTCCTTCCATGTACAGCTATCTTTCACCATGGGGTAAGGCCGGGAGTGTTACGGACGAATTAATAGATTTTGAAGATCTTGCGCCCACTATCATAAGCCTTGCTGGTGCTGATATTCCAGCTTATCTTAAAGGAAGAATTTTGATGGGAAATAAAAGATCAAAAACAACTAATGAAATATTTCTTTCAAACGACCGTGCAGATAACGGGCCCGACCTGGCAAGAACTGTAACCGATGGCAGGTTTCTCTATTCAAGAAATTTCATGGCCTTTGAGCCGGAGTTGCGGTACATACGTTATTTTGAAATTGGCGCTATAAAACAACAAATGCGTTCTGATCTGAAAGCCAACCGGCTGGACAGTTTTCAGCAAAGTTTGTTTTTGCCGCGTGCGCCTGAAATGCTTTTTGATATAAAAAATGATCCTTGGGAGATGCACAACCTTGCTGATGAAAAACAGTACCAGCAAAAGCTGGAAGATTTTCGCGAAGAGCTGAAAAGTAATATCATCAAAGACAGAGACATTTTATTATTGCCGGAATATGAAACCAACCAGGTTTCAAAAACGAAAACCTTATATGAATATCGCCAGAACGATAAAAATTTTCCGGTGAAAGAAATTTATGAAGCCGTTTCGCTTTCGGGCTTTAGAAATATGGCCACTGCAAAAAAACAATTGTCGCTATTAAAAGATAAAAATCCAATTATAAGGTACTGGGCAGTCATTGGGTTGCGTTGCCAGCCTTTGGAAATATTGCAAAAATTTAAAAAGGAAATTATTTCGGCTACTCTTGACCGTTATCCTCCCGTAACTTTTACTGCCGCTGCTATCGCTTACGATTGTTTTAATGATGAAAAGGCCGAATATATATTGAAGGATGCGTGTAAAAATACAAATATGGATGTGGCATTGTTAGCAGTGAATTATTTATTGTATGTAAAAAATCCAACATCATTTACAGATGTTATTACTGAAGTAAAAAATTCTACGGCTACTTACAATGTAAAAGCCGCGTGCAATGATTTCTTAGGTAAATTGGGCTTAATAAAAAATGACGCAAAACATGAAGAAAAATAGAATGTTGCTGCACATTAAAATATAAATGTCTTTGCTATGAATAAAAAAAATTTCAATAAAATAATATGCCCGATATTACTGCTGGGAATAACTTTTACCACCCAGGCCCAGGGGAGTCTTCGTAAAAGCAACCTTACCAATAAACCAAATGTTGTCTTCATTCTTCTTGATGATATGGGCTGGAAAGATTTAGGGGTTTATGGAAGCACATTTTATGAAACTCCCAATATTGATAAACTTGCTGCAGAAGGGATTCAATTTATGGACGCTTATGCCAGCAGCCCGGTTTGTTCGCCTTCGCGTTCGAGTATAATGACGGGACAATACCCTGTAAATACCGGCATTACCGATTGGATTCCCGGTGCGAACAGGTACAGGAAATCGCAACCTGATTTAAAACTGATTGAACAACCCTTTGTGAATGATTTACCCAAATCAAATATTAGCCTTGGGCAAGCTTTTAAAAATAACGGTTACGCCACCTGTTATTCAGGCAAATGGCACCTGGGCGAGTCGCAGGAATATTGGCCGGAAAACTTAGGGTTCGATTATAACTACGGCGGCTGGTCTGCCGGAAATCCAAGAGCCGGCGGCATGAAAGGATACTTCAGCCCTTATAATAATCCCAAACTTACAGATGGGCCAAAAGGAGAATTTCTTACAGATCGCCTAACGACTGAAGTAATCAATTTCATCAAAAAAGAAACAAAAGAAGGGAAAACTTTTTTTGCTGATCTGTCATTTTATGCTGTGCATGAACCTGTGGAGGCAAAGGAAGAATACATTAGGAAATTTACAGAAAAGGCACATCGCCTGGGATTAGATACCCTGCAACAATTCGTGAAAGATGCCGACTGGATGCAAAGAGAACCAAGTTGGAAAGAAAGGATGGTGCAAGCTGACCCTGTGTATGCAGGGTTGATTTATACTGTGGATGAAAATGTTGGCCGCATCATGGCTACGCTCAAAGATCTCGGAATTGATAACAACACGATTGTAGTTTTTACTTCGGATAACGGTGGCCTGTCAACTGCCGAAAGATCGCCAACTGCCAATTATCCTTTGCGGTATGGCAAGGGATGGAATTACGAGGGCGGTACAAGAATACCTTTAATCATTAAATGGCCGGGGAATACATCGCCGGGCACTGTTTGCGATTATCCTGTTGTAAATACTGATTTTTATCCTACATTTTTAGAAATGGCGGGGCTGCCGCAAATGCCGCAACAAACTACAGACGGCATAAGTATGGTGCCCTTGCTTAAGGGTGAAAAATCCTTTAGCCAAAAAGTAATCTATTGGCATTATCCTCACTATGGAAACCAGGGAGGGTCTCCGGCTTCATCTATACGCGAAGGCGATTGGAAGCTGATACAATTTTATTTCGATAATCATGTAGAACTGTATAATCTTCGAACTGATATTGAAGAGCGTAGGGATTTATCTAAGGCGTTGCCGGAAAGAACAGCGGCTTTGACAGAGCAGTTAAACTCATGGAAGAAATCAACCAATGCAAAAATTCCATTGATAAATCCTTATTATAATCCGGATTATGAATTATTAAAAAAGTGATGGGGCTCTGGATTGAAGGTTGCCAACCTTTACGATGAAGTTTTTAAATTTGAAATTAACTTGTTAAAGTTTGGCAACCTTGCGAAATTTTGAAATGTACCCGGTGACAGAACTGTAAAAAACTAAGCAGCCTGCTTGTTTTATAAAAATTTATTTAATGAAAAGTTCAATGAAAAATAAAATTATCATTCTGATACTGATACTGATGCTGACGGGAATTTGTTGTGCTCAAATCTCTTTTGCGCAGGCCAATCCGGATAATTATCTCGACAGTATAAAGACTGAGCTGCAAAAAAAATGGCCCGATAATAAAATCATCAATCTTGTTTTTCATGGGCATAGTGTACCTGCCGGATATTTTAAAACACCGGCCATACATACTTTTCAAGCATACCCGATGCTGGTTTTAAAAAAAGTTACCGAAGCTTTTCCTACGGCCAGTGTTAACTGCATTCGCACCGCAATAGGCGGCGAAAATTCGGAGCAGGGAGCGAAGAGATTTGACAGTACCGTTTTAAATTACCACCCTGATGTGCTCTTTATAGACTATGCGCTCAACGACAGGCCTATTGGTATTGAGCGTGCCCGGTTAGCCTGGGAAAGTATGATACAAAAAGCATTGAAGCAAAATATAAAAGTGGTGTTGCTAACGCCGACGCCTGATCTCCATGAAAATATTCTTAGCAATGATGCTCCCCTGGAAAATTTTCAGAGATGATAAGAATGCTTGCTGAAAAATATCATGTAGCCCTGGTAGATAGTTATGATATTTTTAAAAAATTAGTTGCAAACGGGGGAGACTTAAAAAGCTATATGGCACAGCCTAATCATATTAATGAATTAGGACACCAGGTAGTTGCAACCGAAATAATTAAATTATTTGGGTTAAATTGAAAATTCACCCTTTATTATTTTGCTCTCCATTCCTTCGAAACTTTATCAAGTACCGGTGAATAATAGATATTCATTTTTCTCACTTTTTGGAATATCCCTGCTTCTACGCCTTTAGCGACGGCTGCTTTAAAATTGCTGATTTCAAGGCCATCAATATCAACACAAACAATGGCAGGGCGTTTGTCTTCATTTGCGTATTGAACCCTTATGTTATCCAGATCAAGATTTTTACGTGACGGGCATCGTATTTTTTTGTAAAAAACCGAGCTGTTTTTTAAGCGAGTCCCGGGCTTTTGGATTGCTCAAATCCAGGCAGGCACTCCCCCTCCATGTGCCTGAATGATTTCCATTTTGGTCTGGCCACGCTTCTGCCGGAGAGATAAATTTTAATTTACCATTAGGCTGCGCATAAGACTTTGCCATCACCATAAATAGTAAAATAAAAATTAAATTTCTTTTACTCATAATCGTTATGTTATACATTCTAAACTGCGCTGTTACTATGAATGCGTTATTTAATTTGTGTTTGAAAAATACTTATGTATTTTTTTAAACAAAGTACTACTACAACGCAAACTAATTTATCAATGATAACTTAACTTTTGGAAAGTTATTAACGGCTCTTATGTAAAAAGAACTTCTAAAAAAGCTTTCCAAAAGTTCCCGGTTACTGCCGGATTGTAAGGGTCCGATGGGCATTAGATTTGTTTTTTTTATGTGGCCGCCAAGTTTGTCAAGCCGCCCGGGTGCCTTACAGATCCGGCAAATATTTATCCAAGGTTTGCCTGAATGTTAGCCGGCCTTGTAATATTGATTAAATAAAAAACATCCTATTGTGACAGTTTTATCATTAACGCGAAGAGCAATTTTACTTTTATCGATTTGTAGTTTGTAAAAATTTTTGTCAACCTTATATACACCTTTTACTTCAGTAACCTTATCCACCACTTTTAGTTGCTGATATGCCTTTCTAAATTGATTCTGAAATTCAACAGGACATGCTTGCAATTGAAGGATAAATAACCTTTCCAGCAATATCACCATCCCATAATTTTTTCAAATTCTTTGGAACTGATTACATTGCCGGAGAAACAGTTGTTAATTATAATTGCATCAAAATAATTAGATACGTGCTCGCTTTCTATTACTTTTACGATCTTCGCAACTTCATCATCCGACCAATTTCCCCGCTGTTTTTTTACCGCAAAATAATCCGGTCTCATACCTATTTTCTCAGCTATAAAGTTATTCCGGTAGCCAGACTTTTTAATTAAGTCATTAATCTGTTTTTTTAAAAGCAAATAGTTTTCAATTATTTCCAGCATATATACTATTTAAATTGTCTTTTTTGATATATAATATTGTGAAATTAATAAAATATTTTCTTATTTTTTGATTATTTTCTGTGTTCTCCGGCTCTAAGAATAGCGTTAACCGCCTTCGAAGAAGGCTATACCTTCCCGCTGCTTTTTCAATTGATAGTTTTAAGTCGCATTAATTTATCAGTCTCTTTATCTTTTCAATATCTAACTGCATTTTCGGTTTAAACTGCCCAGATGCCATGTATTTTTTCAAACTGAACAATAACTGTTTTGCTTCGGGTCTTTTATCCTGGTCTGATAAAAGGTCAATGCCTGAAACAACTAATTTTCCTTTGCCAACATTGCATTCAAAAACCAATCCGAGAGGCCGCGCCGTAACCCAATCATCAATCACTCTTACAATTGGTTTGAGCCCGCTAGCTACGGAATCAAGTAGTATTACATCGGAATGATTCATAGCATCCCACCACTGCCAGTTACTATAATATTCTGTTGGAAAATATTGCAGAGCAGGGTGTTTCGGATTTACCAAAATTCCCAGGGTCGTTGGCGGTTGTCCATGCGTCCAGGCCGTATTCCAAAAGATACTGGAGAAACCTATTTTGACATCGCCCCCGTCCTGTGGCCTTACCGATCCTTTTTTTAAAGTCAACAATACCTTACCGCCATTGTTAAGTGTTTCGATTGCTTTCGCATCAAGGTTTTGGGTTGTAAGAATATTCTCAACTTTGGGTAACGATGCCGGATATACGAACAACTCCCATGAATTTTGAAAATTGCCAACCGTAACAGTTAGAAAAATTTGACTTGCTTTGGCAACGGAAGAAAGTGATTGTTTAATATCACCTAATTTGATCCCATTCCCCAACGGGATATTAGTTTTAGGAAAATTCCCTTTGAATAAAATCTTTCCAGAAGCATCTTTGATTATCCATGATGGAACCACATTTTCTAATGGGGCTTCGCCGAAATTAGCAATTTCAACAGGTACCATTAAGTCTTCATTATTCTGATAGATCATTTTAGATAGCCTGGCTAAAGGAACTATTGAGTTGCAAAAATTGCTGTATTCTTTACCTGTAACATATCCTTTATCCTGCCAAAAAGCATTTAAAACTCCCACCAATGCAGTGCCCTGTCCGGGAAAATCATAAAGGCCCAGCAACTGAAACCCGCCAAAACCCGGAGTGCGTAATGCTGCTTCAATATCAGCTTTGTAACACAATGCCTGCAACTTGCCCGATGCTAATAAAAAGCTATCAGCCAATTTTCCCATGCCATTACTTTGAAGCTTGTCTTTAAAAATTTCAAAATTCTTTGCTTTAAGAACACCAGTATATTTTTCGATCTCTTTAAAATCGGGATAGACACACCACTGGCCAATTTCATGACTTACGGTTGGATGCTGCCATTTGCTGATAATGCTTTGCCAGTCATAATCTGAAGATGGCGGCTGGCTGTTGATGATGCTTTTTAAACCTGTTCCCCAAAGTTGAATTCTTGGATCCGGTGTGCTGTTATAATCATTATCGTCAACTACCGGCCAGCCTGCAGCTGTGGTGTAAAGCCTGCGGGGATCTTTTTGTTTCCAGAAATTTACAAAGCCAGTAAGGTATTGCTTGTAATTTTTTCCGGCAGGTTCATTACCATAAGTCATCATGCAAAAGGAAGGATGGTTTCCATAATCTTTTACTATCCGCTCGCTTTCATCATAAATGTATTGGTCCAGCGGCTTGCCGTCACCGATAGTAGCTCCCTGGTTAGCCCACGAAGAACATTCAATTTGCAAATAAAACCCTGCTCTGTCAGCCGCTTCAAAAGCAGCTTCTGGCGGGCACCACGAGTGAAAGCGAAGATGATTGAGTCCATAAGACCTGCACTTTTTAAAAATTTTCATCCATGATTCCATATCAGTCGGTGGGTACCCGGTCAAAGGAAAAGCAGCGCATTCTAAAGTTCCTCTAAGAAATGTGAGGTGGCCATTAATTGTAAATTGCGTACCTGTTGAAGAAAAGTCTCTCATACCAAAATCAACTTTCTTATCCTCTGCATTTCCATTTCCTTTTAAACTTATTTTTAAAGAATAAAGATTTGGATGAAACTCGTCCCACAGTAAAGGGCTATTGCCCATGGGATAAACGATGTCAACGGTCATGCTGTCGCCTTTTACCTCGATGGATTTTTTTATCTCTTTTAATCTTTCTACCTTAGGATTATTTGATATGGCGGAAAGCTCAAGTTGTGCATTCACCGGCTTGCCGGAAATATTTTTAATGTGCAGGTGTGCAACCACTTGCTTTTTCTGTATATCAGGATATAATTGTACATCATTAATATAAAGAGACGGGCGGGCCGCAATGTAAAGCCGGCCAACCATACCATTCCAATTGCCTTGTGTATGATCAGTAATGCTGTGCGAATTTTCTCCTACGTCAAAATCTTTAACCCTGTTATCAACCCGAACGGTAAAGCGATGTGTTCCCGGTGTTAAGACTTTTGAAAGATCAAATACATGAGCAGTGGCGAGACTGTTTTCCATACCAATTTTTTTATCATCCAGCCAAACAACCGTTTCCCAATGACTTCGTTCGATAAAAAGTTCTGCATATTTTCCTCTCCATGATGGAGGAATGGTAATTGTTTTTTGATACCAGGCTGCTCCCTTGTAGTATTTAACCGGCTGAAGCCAGAAGGGAACTTTTATATTTCCGGGCTGTCTGTATTTTGCATATTCAGGTTTGAAGAACCAGGAAGAATCAACAATACTTCCCGTCCAGGGTGTATTTATTGTAATATCGTTGCCTTTATTATTGGTGGTCATAGAGCCCGGCAGCTTTACTTTATCGGGTAAGCTTTTATTGAACCATTGTTGCTGTTCACCTATATCAAGTGAATCAATTTGAAAACGCCATTCGCCTGAAAGATCAATTTTCATTGGTGAGCTTTGTTGGCCATTTACATTAGTTGTAAATACCAATAACATTAACTGTAGTGTAATAATCGTTGTCTTCTTCATTTGTTGCTTTTATAAAAAAAATACATTGTTGTGCGATTAAAGTATTAAAATTCATCCCAGGTTTGCAAGACCTCACCCCTCCATAGGAGTCCATTCGGACAACCCCTCTCCGAAGGAGAGGGAACAGAATCCTTAACTGAAAAGAGTTTCAGCAGAATGGTAAATTTTAGCCGGACGATACTGAAAAAAATAATTTTACGCCCGTGCTATTTTACTTTGTAAGCCTTTATCTCCTGCTGATTAATACCAAACAATAACAGATCGCTTATGCTGAGTACACTTCTCACATCTCCACGTAAATGAAAGCCGGACTGCTGTTGATTGATGTATGTAAAATTTCCCTTGCCATCACCTTTCAATACCACCCCATAGTTGGCATCATAATTACCAAAGCGCAAACGTGCCTGATTGATATTGCCGCACAGCAAAAGGTCTTTGTTGCCATCTTTATTATAGTCAATTGAAGTGATAGTAAACACCGGCGAGAACTGCGCCTGCAAGGGAAGATCTTTTTTGTGAAATTTCCCATCAGTTCCACTTTCAAAATAAGTAGTGGACAGATTATTGGCCTCAAGGTGTACTGCATCTTTTAACTGTTCAGGGGTAAAGACATCCTGTAGTGTTGCATCTGCAAAGTCTTTATAATATTTGAATTTTTTTGACATCACATTCAACTGGCTTGCGAGCTCATCTCTTGATAAATAAGGATAACTTTTCCCCTGGATATAAAAACAAAGAATAGGGTCAATAGTGCCGTTACCATCAAAGTCTTTGTAATACATTTCTGCAGGTTCTTTATCACTTGCTTTGCATTGTGTGTTTAAACCAAGATTGCCGACTACCAGATCCGGCTTACCATCATTATTCAAATCTTCAACCAATAATTTGTTCCACCAACCAACAGATTGTTCATCAAAATAATCTTTGGTTTTATTGATAAGCTTACCATTAATATTTATATAAATACTTACCGGCATCCATTCTCCCACAACAATCAAATCCTTTTTATTATCGTTGTTCATGTCTATCCACGCCGCATCTGTTATCATACCCGCCCTTTGAATTTCAGGCGCTATCGTATTTGTTTGATCTGTGAAACCTGCCTCGCCGGCAGGCAGGTGTCCTTTGCCATCATTGATGAGAAGGTAGCTCTGCGGAGTCTCGGGGTATCTTCCGGGTATTACTCTTCCGCCTACAAACAAATCAGGAAAACCATCACCATTGATATCTGCTGCACGAACACAACTTTTACTTACGTGCATAATGGGTAAGGCATTATTGCTTTTAACAAAGTTCCCTTTACCATCATTGAGGTACAGTCTATCCTGCAACAGAGAATCATCCGCCAAATAATTATCGTAGCCACCACTCACTACATAGAGATCATTGTATCCGTCTCCATTCGCATCGAAAAATAATCCATCTACATCCTCACTGGCTTTATCTATACTAAAGGCAGCTTGCACCTTTTGAATAAACGAACCATTTTTTTGCTGGATATATAAAGCACCTGCCTGGCCAACTCCACCACCCGCATAGATGTCTTCGAGCTTATCACCATTTACATCTCCCTTTACAAGACAGGGACCGGAAAAAGAGAGAGGATTAACTAATAAAAGTTGCCTTTTAAAATCATTAATGTCCGTGTATGCATGGTGGTAAGTTACCGGCGATTTTACTTCTTGAAATAAAGAAGCGGCGGTGGCAGGAATAGTATAAATTTCGCCAGCATCTTTTTCTTTTAAAGTAATAAACTGGTTTGCTTTTACATTCGTTAATACCTGCATTTTACCGCTCAGCCAAATAATTTTCAGAGAGTCGACAACATTGTCCTTCCCAAGCCCAAAGTGCAATACAGGTGATACGGACGATTCATAACCTCTTGATGTTATTTGTTCCAGGTACTGTTCTTTGCCATTGGCATACAGGTATATTTTAGCGCCAATTCCCTGTGTATTATTTCCTGTGCCTTCGAGATTTATTTCTAAAAAATGATTCAGCTTCTTATCAGATTCATTGCGATAGATAAAAGCCGGTTTGTTGATATTATTTATAACAAGATCCAGATCACCATCATTATCAAGGTCAGCATAAGCAGCTCCGTTACTGTTAGAAAAACTATCTATTCCCCACTGCCTGCTCATATTCCTGAAGGAAAGGTTTGCATTGTTTTTAAAAAGATAATTGGATACGTCAGATGAAGGCATGTGTTGCAGAATGTCCAGTAATTGCTGTCTGTACACGCCTCCCTGTTTGTGGGACAATTGGTCTTGCATGTACATTAAAAAGTCCATGTTAGTATAGTCACGCAAATAGCCATTGGTTACAAAAAGATCCTTCCAGCCGTCATTATCAAAATCTGCAAACAGCGGCGCCCAACTCCAGTCAGTGTTGGAAATTCCTGATAACTGGCCAATCTCGCTGAATGTTCCATTGCCATTATTTAACTGAAGCATATTGCGCATATACTGGTAATAAAATCCTGCTCTGATGTTCAGATCAAAGAGCGCATAATTATCCGGCGCCGACAGCATTTTTTGCCGGTGATTATTTTCAGGCAACATATCAAGCGTAAAAATATCAGGGAGACCATCGTTGTTTATATCAGCTATATCATTGCCCATTGAAAACTCGGATGTATGATTTAGCCGGCTTTGCAGTTGATTGCTAAAAGTGCCATCATGATTATTGATGTATAGATAATCTGGAACGAGGTAATCGTTGGAGATATAAATATCGGGCCATCCATCGCCATTAAGATCTGCAATTCCTGCCGCAAGATTGTAGCTCAACAAGCTGTTGACGATGCCTGATTTTGCGGTTACATCTTCAAAATGATTATTGTTATTTCTAAACAATCTTGTTCCCATTTGAGCATCGTTCTCATTTATATATTCATGTATGGAAGCATCGGTAAGGTTACTTAGCCGTTTAGGGTTATGATTTATGAGAAGCATATCGAGATCACCATCCCGGTCGTAATCAAAAAAGTAAGCTTTGGTACTGAAAGCAGAATCCGTTATGCCATATTCCTGTGCTTCGTCTTTAAAATGTGGTATTCCATTATTATCATTTCCCTGGTTTATAAAAAACTGGGGTGTTCTTTTACGGCCATTTATTTTTCCTGAATAGCAAACGAAAATATCCAGCTTATTGTCGCCGTTGATATCCACCATGGTAATGCCGGTTTTCCACGGGCCTGGCCTTCCAGCTACACCGGAAATATCCGTTACATCTTTGAACTGCATATTTCCTTTATTCAGGTAAAGTTTGTTATCTACCATATTGCCACTAAAGTAAATATCCTTTAACCCATCTCCATTTACATCGCCTACACATACTCCCCCACCGTTATAAAAATATTCATACATCAGTACATTGGTGTTCAGGCCTTCAGTGAGCGTGTTGCTAAAATCGATATGTGTTTGAGACGAAGGAAGCAGTGAAAAAAGCGGGTGCTTGTTCTCACTTACTTCATCAGCATTATTGGTTTTATTATGACAGCCGATAAGTGCTATAAACCAGGTAAAGATTTGCAACCGGATGAAAAAACGTATTAAATAATTGCTAACAAAAAATTTCATTACATGCATTAATAAAAAAAGAAATTCTTTGTTTTTGAGCAAAGAACTTCTTTAAAAATATTGAATTAAATCACACTACAAATAGAAGTTAATAACCGGGGTTTTGTGTAATCTTACTATTCTTATCAATTACGTTTTGAGGGATAGGAAAAAGATAATTTTTACTTGCATAAAATTTCCTGTCGCCACCTCTTGCCGGTATGTATTGATACTGTAATACACCACCGGTACCAACAGTAATAGATGCACCATGTAATGGTTTGTTGAGATTAACTTCCGCAATACGCCAGCGTATCAAATCCCACCAACGCTTATCTTCAAAGGCCAGTTCTACTCTTCTTTCGCGCCTGATGGCTGTACGCATTTCAACTTGGCTAAGGCCCATTGGTAAATCAGGCAAAGCGGACCTTTCCCTTATTTTATTTATTGCACTATAGACCGTGGCATCTGGGCCCGCTGCTTCATTCTGTGCTTCTGCATAATTCAATAATACCTCCCCAAATCTGAAGATGATATAATTCTGATAGCTGGTATGCCCATCCCAATTAGCAGAGCCAAGTACCAGGGTTTTGTCGTCAAGGCGTTTGCCTAAATAATACCCGGTTTGCCCGGCATCATCCCTGTCTGTAACATCAATTTCGTTTTTACTGTTAATACCAACTCTCGTAAAAATAGTATCGTTATAAAAAAATTCTCCGTCATGAACAATTGAATTATAGAAACGCTGTTCCCTGTGTTCATAAGGATGTGTCGGGTCATAACCTGATGTTGGATCAGTAATTATTTTACCATTATCCATAGCGTAATCATCAACCAGTTCCTGCGTTGGATTAACGCCGCCCCAACTTGTTTCTGCACCACCGGCGGTAAATGTTGGTCCTACTGTACCATCCATAAGCCCACCTTTACCTGCACCTGGCGGGCTATACTCCCTGTAAAAAATAGATTCTTTACTTTCAGCACCTCTGGTTAAAAAAAGTTTGGCATAATCCGGGTCTAACTGGTACCCTAATTCATCCATTATTTTTTTATTGCTGGCAGCAGCCTCTGCATATTTGCCGGCAAATAATTCGCACCAGCCTTTTAATGCCATGGCAGCACCTTTACCAACTTTACCGGAAGCTGGTAAATCAGGTAAAACACTGTAAGTACTTTCACATTCTGACGTAATGAATTGCAAGGTTTCATCTGAAGTACTTCTTGCATAAAATATCGAATCTCCTTGCGTAGCCGCATCCAGTACGTCGGTTATTAGCGGCACACCGCCATAAGTCATCCAAAGAATTTGATAGAAGTAAGCCCTGAGTACCCTGGCTTCTGCTACCTTTTGAGTTTTGAAATTATCTGCAAAAGATGACGCGGTTACCTTTTTAATAAAAACATTACATTTTCTGATATTGGTGTATTGAACCGTCCAGTCTAAAAAATTTCCTATATCGCCGGAAAAACCCGCGTTTGCCGGAGACTGAAGGCTTTGCTGGATATTTTGCCTTGAATTTGGCCAGGGGAACCCGCAAATTGAATTATCTGACCAGTTTTCTAAAGGATCATACCAGTTATCTCCATCTGGCAAGCCCGTATAAATATCATTTAAAAAAAGATCAGCGGTGCCCTGGTCCGTCCATACGTTTTGATCTGTTAAGCGGTCCCTGGGTACAATATCCAGCAATTTATCGCTACAGGATTGAACAAGAATTGCGAAAACAGATAAGGAAATATATATTGAGATTCTTAAGATTTTATGTATCATATAGCTGAGGTTTAAAAATTAAAAAGTAACGTTTAGGCCGAATGTTATAACCTTTTGCTGAGGATAAAACTGGCCTCCCGCATCACTGGCCTCGGGATCAAAATCTTTCATATCCTTTGTCCAGGTAACTAAATTTTGCCCTGATGCATATACTCTTATCATTTGTAATTTTATTTTAGACATGATTGTTTGCGGCAATGTGTAACCTATCTCAGCAGATTTCAGGCGCATGTAGTTGCTTTTGCGTAGCCACCAGTCTGATGTTTGCCTTGTATTGGCACTTGGCTGAGAAAGAATAATCGGGTACTTCGCATCTGTATTTTGCGGAGTCCAATAATCTAAATTAGCAGCAAGTGCAGAAGCACTGTTTTCAAATGGCCAGGCAGCCTGCCCGCTTAAATAAAAACTTCCTGCACCTGCACCCTGGAATAAAACGTTTACATCAAATGCTTTATAACTGATAGATGGTGAAAAACCATAAATTAATTGCGGGGTACTGGGGTTGCCCATTGCTTTAAGATCATTCCCGTCAATTACATTATCCCCGTTTACATCCTCAAATTTAATTTCCCCTGGGCGCAATGTAGAAAATTGCTTTACAGGATATTCACTTTGATCTATTACACCATCGCCATTTTTATCTTCACTTTGCTGAAACAAACCTAAAGCATGATAACCGAAATAAGTATTGATAGGGCGGCCCGTTAATCTTCTGTTTGGATTATCAAAAGTGGCAGCCAGTTCATAAATCTGTACATACCTGTTTTTTGCGTAGGTAGCATTGGCGGTTATGCCGATACGTAAATCACGGTTTATATTATATACAGAACTTACCGTCATATCAAAGCCCCGGTTGCTAACGGCAGCGGAATTAGTTTGCGGCAAACCGATTCCATATTCTGCAGGTACCTGGTTTTGATTTGCGATAAGTATATCATTTCTTTTTTCAAAGAAATAGTCTGCTTCTATACTAAATAAGCCTTTAAAAATTGATAATTCAAAACCGACATCTGTTTTCTTTGCTTTCTCCCAGGTTATGCTGGGGTTTGCAGGGGATGCTTCCCGCACACCTTGTGTAACTGTACCATTAAATATGCCGCTGTTGCCAATTAATGAATAAGCGCTTAAATATTGAAACGGAAGCAGGTTTTCACGGGCATCATACGGTAGTGCACCACTTTCTCCATAGGATCCGCGTATTTTTAAGTTATCTAACCAGGAAATATTTTTCATGAAATTTTCTTCAGAAATACGCCATCCAGCCGAAAATGCAGGGAATAACTGGTAACGCTTACCTGGCGCAAATACAAAATGCCCATCGTAACGACCTGAAGCTTCAAACAGGTACTTGCTATCGAAAGCATAAGTAAGCCTGAATATGGCGCCCCGTTGTTTTAGCTGGCTTGATGAACCATAATTAGTAATGTCGTTTGCATTCGAACTGCCATTATTTAATTCAGGAATGTTCACATTAAAATTCACCCTTTTTGCACCAAAATTTTCAAATTTAGAATTGCGTACTTCCAAAACGACGGTTGCACCAATATTGCTTCTGCCGAAACTGTTGTTGTAGTTTAAATAGCCTTGGTAAGTAAATGCCTGCACCTGGCTGTGGTAAACTTCGTAGGAAGGTTTTTGCGGCCCGTCTGATCCTATCTGTGAAATTGTATATGGAGAAGTTGTTGTATCAGTAACTGCATAATAAGGTATCGGCGTTAACCATGTTTTTTGGGTACGCCCATCCGGGTCATTTAAATCATAGCTAAAGACTGCTTTAACACTCAGGCCTTTTAATGGTAATTTCTGTTCAAGGCTTATTTGGGTTAACATAATCTGCCTGACATCATTTGAATAACCGCTATTGTACACATTTCCGTAAGCAGTACGGCCGATATACGACCCTCCCTGGCCATTGCTAAATTGTACCGGGGCAACCGGTGGTGTGCGGTATAACTGGTAAAAAATATTACTGGCACTAATGCCGGGATAATTTCTTTCTTCTACGCGACCGTTTAATCCAATGTTAAGCTTTGTAGAATTGGTAACCTGGATATCTACATTCGAGGTAAGGTTATACCGTTTAAAATTTGTACTTCCCCACATGCCATCCTGTGTTAAATATCCTAAAGCACCAAAATATTTTATCTTATCACCGCCGCCGGAAACAGAAAGATTGTGCGACATCATGGGTGCATTTCTGTTGATAAGCGTACGCAGCGGATCATTTACAGGATATAGATCAGGATCAGAACCATCCTTAAATTTTTGTAATGCATAATCACCATAAACAGGTCCCTTACCTTCATTGGCATTTGCTGCATTGCGAAGCGAAGCATATTCATAAGAATTTACCATACGTGGCAATTGGGCAGGATTTTGCCAGCCATAATAACCGTTATACGTTAATTGAGGCTTGCCACTGGTACCGTGCTTGGTAGTAACTAATATTACTCCATTTGCCCCAGCCACACCATAAGGTGCCACTGCTGCTGCATCTTTTAATATAGTAAAGCTGGCAACGCTGTTCGGATCTAATTGCTGAAAGCTGCGTGGTACGCCATCTACAATTACTAATGGCGAAGTATTGCCTGTAGTGCTAAACCCTCGTATTAAAATTCTTGAACCATCATACCCGGGTTCGCCACTGCCTTGTTTGAAAAGGACACCAGCTACACGGCCACCTAAGGCATTACTGATGTTTGCTACAGGAGTGCTCTTTATTTCATCACCTTTAAGGCTTGATACGGCTGCTGTTAAAGAAGTTTTCTTTTGTGTACCATAGCCAACCACCACTACTTCATTCAAGTTTGCATTAGAAGGAAACAGCTTAATGTTTACTTCCCGGCTTTTGCCGGCAATTATTTGCTGTGGCTGATAGCCTACAAAAGAAATTGTCAAAACAGATTTACTGTCAGGTGCAGTTATTGTAAAAAATCCTTTGGCATCGGTTGTGGCCCCGGATGCTTTTCCTTCTACTGTAACACTGCCACCGCTTAACGGCGCTCCTTTTTCATTGGTAATATAGCCTTTAACCTGCACAGGCGCCTGGGCAAAGGAAACGTTGAAACTTAGAAAAAGACAAACGATAAAAATGAATTTTAAAGCGTGCAGCGTACAGAAATAATTCCGGGGTTGGCTGCCTCTTTTGAAAAAAAAAGTGCAATTACTTTTCATAACAGAAAAAATTTTGGTTCAAAAAATAGATCAGATAATTATTGTTTTTACAAGACTTAGGTGGCAAATCGTAAATGCCATTTATTAATATCCAAAGCTAAAAATGATCTATCGAATCCAAATGGACAATCCATTGCAAATGATGGATTATTTTACGATTGATGAGAATTTATTCTATATGCGGATCGTCATTTCAGCATTGAATAAAATGACATAGCGCTGATACAATGAAAGCTTCCTTCCCATCCTGTCCTTACTGTATTATTTAATAAAGTTTATTTGAGAGCTTCCTGTAGTTTTTTACACGATGAAATGTGAGATAATTAGTAATCATGATAATTGTGCGCACCCCCTTGTCCGTCATAAATAAACAATCATATTGATTTGACGGATAATATTATGATCGGTAGTAATTTCAAATATAGATGTAAAAGGTATAATCTTGCAATTTTTCAAATAGAATGGGGAAAGTAAACACCATAATATTGTATGCTGTCACAAAATAATAACGCGATGGGAGATAGCTGCTCCTCTAACTTTTGCAGGAAATATTTCTGAGATAAATGCCCGGTAACAGGAGCTGCCAAGGGTTATTCAACTGCTTTTTAAAAAATCTGCATACCCATTCCCGTATCAGAAAAATCGTTTTTTAATGCGTTTGAAAGTCTGATTTTTTCCACCAGTTCTCCAGGTAGGACAAACCTGTTATCTGCTATTTCTTACTGATCTGATATTTTTTATTTTTTAGCTTAGAATCCTGCCAGGTTCTGTGCATTTACTTTAATTTTCGAAGCATTTATTTTTCCGTAAACAAGAGGGTCAGTTGTTTCGTAGTTACCGTCACCAGAAATACTTATTTGCCAACAACTTTATTTATCTCAAAAACCGTTTCACTACTCCGTCATATTCACTGATAAGATTTTTGAATTTAAAGAACCCCGAACAGGCCAGGCGATGCCTACTTTCATAAGGTATGCGCCTTTATAAACGTGGTCATCGCCTTCCACTTTATAGGATGCTTCCGGAACCAGGCCCCTTAATTGTAAAATATTGCTTTTGCGGGTATCACTTGTTGATCCCTTCATATTTTCAGCCAGGTTATACAGGTATAACACGGCTTGCTTTTGGTCTTTGCTTATAAATTGCAAAGCACATCTGTTTTGCTCATAAGGTGAAACTAACCTGTACAATATGCCATTATCAATAAGCGTTCGTATTTGTTTGTACCTGGCAATTTTTTCGGTTGCTAATGCTTTTTCCTCCTTTGTCCATTTGGTAATATCATACCCGACGCCCAATACACCACTCATGGCAACATCAAATTTATAAGCGAGTGAAGGATGCTCATCATGAGCAACTTCATCTGTCACCCAACTGCTCATTGTGTTTGCCGGGAAAACACCAAGATAAGAATATTGGATAAACAGACGATCAACCGGATCGGTATTGTCACTGGCCCAAAATACATCTGTCCTGGAAAGCATTCCCATATCCACCCGGCCGCCACCGCTCGAACAATTTTCAAACCAAACCTCCGGGAATTCCTTTCTTAGTCCATCAATTATTTTATATAAATTTTGAACATACCGGATGCGGACTTCCCTCTGCATTTCCGGGGGCGCCGACGGCCAGCCGGGCTCAGAAAGAGCCCTGTTCATATCCCATTTTAAATATTTAATGTTATGTTCTTTTAATAAATTGGATAATGATTGATATAAATAATCGTACACGTCCTGCCGGGCAAGATTTAAAACCAATTGATTCCTTTGTTCATTCCTTGTCCTGTTGGGAAAATTCAATACCCAATCCGGATGCGCCCGGTAAAGATCGCTGTTTGGATTCACCATTTCAGGCTCTACCCACAACCCAAAGCCGAGCCCAAGATCATTAATTTTTTTAATCAGGGGATTTAGGCCACCGGGAAATTTATTGATATCTACTGTCCAATCCCCTAAACCAGCCGAATCATTTATCCGGCCTTTAAACCAGCCATCATCAATTACAAACATTTCTACACCAAGGCTTTTTGCTATGGTGGCAAGCGCCAACTGGTCTTTTTCATTCACATGAAAAGTTGTGGCGTACCAGCTATTATAAAGTACAGGCCGCAACTTTTCCGCAGTATTTTTTGGCATCACTATTTCCTTTTCATAACGGTGAAGGCTATGCGAAACAGCTTCTTGTCCATCCACGGTATAACCAAAAATAAATTTTGGGGTTACAAAATGTTCGGAAGGTTTCAGGTTCCACCAGCTATCCCAGAAATTAATGCCGCCGACAATCTGCAATCCCCCTTGCGGCGACTTGTCAAAGTCAATACGCCAGTTACCACTATATTGCAACGAACCAAACCAGAGTGGCCCGGAAGTATCCCTGATCGTATTCTCTTTCCCTACAATAAACCAGGGAATTCCATAAGACTTAAAATCCTTTACCTGCAAGGTTTTAGTACCAGGCGTTAGCAAGGTAGCCTGCGGCTGATATTCGTGTCCCCAATAACCCGACACATAATTCAGTTCATAAGAACCGGCGGGTAAACTCAAGGATGCTGATTGAAGGTTTTCTATCCTGATAGTGCCTTTCTTACCTTTATTAACCACTTCTATCCATTTTTCAATTATATCACATTGGGGAATTACCCTTATGTAAGAAATAATCTGCAAAGGATACATTTTATCATTTTGCGTAATCTTTAAGGTGGGATATCCTTCAATATTAATAATTTCCCCTTTTTCAAACTTCAATTCCATGTCCCTTACATTGTCTGGAAACACTACTTCTACTGCGGGAGTTTTATTTGTAAAACCACCACGCACTGGGACTTCAGATATATTATTGGTCCACAAAGGATTCTTCATTTCAAACGATGCCTGCGCTGCATCCCCATAATAAACAGGAACAACTTCTTTATTTTCACTTACTATTATTTGGTAAACAGAAGAGCCGGTATGAATAATCCAGCCATCAGGATTTTTCGTTCTTTCAATTGTATTACCAAGAGAAACTGCCTGGCAAAAACCAAACGAAACAAAAGCAAGTAGCATCGCAATTAAAAAAGTCTTTTTCATTTAACTAAAATAATAAATTATCAACTAATTTATGCTTCCTAATACCCCATCTTTGATACTTCCACATCTTCAAGTGTTTTGCCTTTTGTTTCTTTTACCTTAATAAATACAAAGAAGAATCCTAATATACATACACCCGCATTTCTGTAATCAAATATTCTTCTGCATCATATTTTTCAGGTCTGCAATCAAAATAACTTCAGGAGGCAATTGATTGAATGTTATTTTATTTATTTTTTCAAACAGTGAAAACATCCTCAAAGAAAACATCCTCAAATAGGTGATAGCTCCACCGTCTGGCTTCCCGTCTGGCCCGGATACATCTTCGTACCTGATGTCTCCCGGATAAAGCTTTGAATTGAATTTCTGTGTTGCTATACCCGCTTTTAAAGTTCCATCCGGATTAAAATCATCGGCGGTGAAATAGCCAAGGGCATTGTAACCAAACTGGGTATTATAGGGCCTTCCGGTAATACGGCGGTTAGGATTTTTATAAGTAGCATCTGTTTCGAAAACATCTAACAATTTATTTCTGGCATAAGTAAAGGTTTGTAGTTATTCCGATTCGTAAGTCTTTTGAAATTGTTTTGGAAGAACCTAATGTAAATTCAAAACCCTGGTTGCTCATTGCCCCGGAATTTACCTGCGAAAGACCTACACCATATTCCTGCGGCACAAGCACCGTAGGAGGAAATAACATATCTGATCTTTTTCAAAGAAATAATCTGCTTCCAGGGTTATCAGGTTATTCAAAAATGATACTTCAATTCCCACATCTGTTTTCTTTGCTCTTTCCCACCTAATATTTGGATTAGCCTGGGAATTCTCATATAAACCCTGGGTAGTTGTGCCATTTAACACAGAAGCATTTCCATACAAAGTATAAGAACTTAAGTACTGAAATGGTGAACCTCTTATCTTCAGGTTATTTATCAAGGCCAAATTATCCTTGAAAAATTTTTCTTCGGATATGCGCCAGGATAACCAACCACCACCACTTCATTCAAGTTTGCATTAGAAGGAAATAACTTAAAATTTACTTCCCGGCTTTTGCCGGCAATTATTTGCTGTGGCTGATAACCTACAAAAGAAATAGTCAAAACAGATTTACTATCGGGTGCAGTTATTGAAAAGAAGCCTTTCGCATCGGTTGTGGCGCCGGAGGCTTTCCCTTCCAGTGTAACACTACCACCACTTAACGGCGCGCCTTTCTCGTTGATAACATAGCCCTTAACCTGTACAGGCACCTGGGCGAATGAAGCGTTGAAACTGAGAAAAAGACAAAGGATAAAAATAAATTTTAAAGCGTGCAGCGTACAGAAAAAATTCCGGGGTTGGCTGCCTCTTTTCAAAAAAAAAGTAAAATTACTTTTCATAACAGAAAAAATTTTGGTTCAAAAAAAATAGATCAGATAATTATTGCCTTTACAAGACTTAGATGCAAATCGTATGTATGATATATTAATACACGAAACTAAAAATGATATATCAAATGCAAATGGACGATCTATTGTAAATAATGGATTATTTTACGACCGATGAGAATTTATTTTCATAAGCTGGAGTTTCTTTTCATTATAGAATAAACCGGCTTAGCGCTGATAAAGTGTAAGATTATTTTCATCTTGTTATTACTTACATCTTGTTATTAGGACTTGTCAATAAATAATTCATACTATATTCGGTTTAATTGCGTAATTCCATTCTCCATGAAATTCATTTTTTATCAAGTTAATTTTATCCATTTCCTTGTTCGTTACTTTTAATTTTATGGGGTAGTTGTTTTCATCTAATCTTGCCTTTACTTTTAATCCCTTTTCTGTTGTTGTAGCTTCAATTAAATCAAGTGTTACTTGTAATGTTGTTAGTGGTTTTGCCCTCCAATTGATACTAATATAAGAAAACAACCTATGTTCAATTTTATTCCACTTGCTGGTACCTGGTGGGTAATGGCTGACATGTATTTCCAATCCAGTTTCATTTGATAATGTTTGTAATTCGGACTTCCATAGCCTACTTCTTGAGCTATTGCTACCACCACCATCGGCTGTGATGTATATTTTTGTTGCTGTATTAAATTTCTCTTTAGCTACTTCATTCCACCAAGCCCTAATGGTAGCTACTGCAAAAGCGGCGGTATCGTGGCTTATACCAACGTTTACAAATCCTTCATTTTGGGCAATATCGTATACACCATATGGAATGGCTTTTCCGAGTTTTTTATCCACAAAATCATACACTTTTACTTCCCTTGGTTTACCCGCTGGAAGCCACTCTGCTCCTTTGTTTTTATAGTTGCCAATCAATTCTTTCTTCTTACAATCTACCGATATAACAGGCTCTTTATTTGCTAAAAAAACAGCAGCCGTATCATTGATATGTAGAAACTGGGCGTCTCTGTCAATATGCTTTCCACCTTCATCTGTTTTTTTATTTTGTTGAATGCTATACCCTAAATCTTTTAAAATTTTACCTGTCGTTTCATGGCTTATATTATGTCCTTTATCTTTTAATGCCTTGCATATTTTCCTAAAACTTTTTGATGTCCACCGCAAAGGGTTGATTGGATTTCCCATAGTATGCGGAGCAACAATTGCCTCTATCGAAGCAATTATTTTTTCATCATTTGCTACTGCTTTTTTCCTTCCTCCACCAGCTTTGCGAATTCTTGGTGATGCGGCAACTGAATTATGCACAATAGGATTCTTCAACTCAATTATCCCTATATCAATTGTACTCCTAGAAACTCCAGACGCTTTTGATACAAGAACTTTGCCACCTCTACCAAGCGACAAAGCATCAGATGCTAAAACTAATCGTATGCTCCGTTCATCCAAATGGGGTAAAAGTTGGCGATATTGAGAGGTTAAATCTATTGCTTGTAGCATCGTATACATTTTTACAATGTACGATTTATTTATTGACAAGAACATATTGGATTAAAGTTGTACCCATTGGACCCTGCTGATAATCAAGGATAAAAATTAAAAAAAAGAAGGAAAAACAGGAATTGCAGTAAAACGTTACATTGATAAATTAGGTAGGTGTTTCCTGATTCCGGGCTATCCTCTTAGCTGATGCCCTATAGTCTATAACTTCAAAGGAATATGTAAACGTGTATTCGTAACCGTTATACATAATTAGTATTTCGTTGTAATAGCAGCCTTTGCAGCAGCGGAACTTATCTATACAACTTCTCTTCGTAGTGGCGTTGAAGCTATAGTTCTTGCAAAGACTGCTTACTCCAAGAAAATACTCACAATACACAGAAGATTTGGATATAGTTTTCTGAGGAAGAATCTAAATGCGATTAATAAGTTTGGCCAAATATTGCGCACGTCTTCAATACTTTACCAGATTACGCCAGCGGTGAAAATAGTCAATCCTGGCTCAAGGTGAAATGGCCGTCAGAAGAAAAAAGTGAGTCCGAGTCCAAAAGTTTTCACTGAATAAAACTCAAATTATCTCTGGTTTTGCCTTCTAGATAAACATAATAATTTAGGTAGCAATAATGATAGGTAATATATTCTCTTATTGCGTTTTAGTCCATAAATATAATATCACATAGGGAGAAATGTTACTAAAGAAATAAAACAATTTTATGATTGACAATTAGTAACATTTGCAATTCTTACACTCACGATTCTTGGTTAGCCACTTACACCCATTTTTGGTAGTAGAAATTACATCTACTGGTGGGCCTACTTCATTGGGATGATTTATAATCTTCGAATTAATAAAGTAAATACGTTGATCCTTTTTTTATTGAATTTTTTGAAATTTAGGATTGTATGTTTCCAACACATTTATAATTGCTTCACTATAGCCAATTGGCTTTAAAAACGTATAATTGGTACTACCATTCGATTGAAGAACCTTTGTTTTAAAGTCATTAAATAATTCTTCCAAATCATGTCCCAGATATTTATATTTTGGAATTCCATTTTCGAATGAGACCAAAATACAGTGTAAAAGGGCTGCCTTATTCATTGATACATATGTTGCATTATTCATGGATTTATATTTCCCTACCAAACTTCTCAATTGCTTTTGTATTTGCATATTAAATTCATTGACTGAATTATCAAACGTTTTATAGCTGTAATCACTTTCTTCATTACCGTATCTGCACTATAAATAAGTGTACCGTTCAATTCTTTTGCATAAACAAAATCTCGGGTGAAGGCATAGAAAATATTTCTGGTTTTGCCTGTTTTGCATTCTGTGAAAAAACTCTTTCAGCATGAATTTTACCATCTTTTAAAGGCTCAGTGAAAGGCAGCAAATTACTAGCGGGAGACTTACCTTGTTCTCAGATAAAAAAAATCTTTTATTGAGGATTTATACTCCTTAACATATTGAGGGTTCACTTAATTTTTTTAGAAAAATTTTTTATTGTCAAAAATACACTTAATTTACATGTGGATTTAAAAATGAGAACTGAATTCTTCAGAATAACCCCAGCTTGTTAACAACTTAAAAAATTTTCTTATGAGATTGCTTGTATCCAAAATGCTCTTCAGCATTGTTCAATTGCTATTTTTTTCTGGCTTTCTTTTTTCTTCAACATCGGTAACAGCACAAACTGGTAAAGTGAATTTTACTGGTGTTGTAAACGATTCTAAAAACAACCCACTTGAAGGAGCAACTATTACGGTAAACAATACTCAACAAAAAACGCTAACAGATTCAAAAGGTTTTTTTGAAATTAAGGCGAATGAAAAAGATGTGTTATTAATAAGCCATGCCGGTTATAAAGCCTCGGAAATAACACTTAGACGGGGGAAGCCAATAAGTATAACAATGTTAGATTCCGTTGGGGTCCTCAATGAAGTGGTAGTGGTAGGATATGGAACGCAAAATCGCAAGGATTTAACCGGCGCAGTATCCACAATAAAAGCTTCGGATTTAAATAAGACCAATGCTGTCTCTATTGATCACCTGATACAGGGCAAGGCTGCAGGTGTAAGCGTAAATACCTATACTTCGCAGCCGGGTGGGGATGCAACCGTCACCATTCGCGGCTCTTTATCACCTAACGGAAGTAATGCCCCGCTATATGTAATAGACGGATTGCCTTTGACAACACAGGCTTATGAACGTGTTCCAACACCCGGAGCATTTAGGGGTAATATAGACCGGAGCCCTTTAGCAGGCATTAATCCCGATGATATAGCATCCGTTGACATTTTAAAGGATGCAAGCGCCACGGCTATTTATGGATCAGCAGCTGCCAATGGAGTAGTTTTAATAACTACTAAAAAAGGTAAAGCAGGTATTACTACGGTTGACTACGATGGTACCTATTCTGTTCAGGAATTAAAAAAATATTTACAACCATTAGATGCATCTCAATTTGAAAATTCGGTGGTTAGTTACAGCGAGGAATATTATAAGTTTAATAATAAGATAGCGCCATATGGAACTACCGATCCATCTACTGTAACACCATATGTGCCATTTTTTACACCAGCTCAAATTGCCGCCGCAGGTAAGGGAACAAATTATATTGATTATGTTTTACGCAACGGTAATATAAACGATCAGAATATCTCCATTACTAGTGGGACAGACAATACAAAAGTTTTTACATCATTCAACTATCTCGACCAGCAGGGGCTTTTAAAAAATTCTGATTTTACCAGGTTTGCCGGAAGGTTGAATATTGATCAAAAAATTGGCCGGGCAGTTACTTTTAGCCTTGGAGTAAGCTATAGCCAGGTAAATAATAATAATGTACCTGTAGGCAATTCATCAGATCTGGACAGCCCTTCATTGCTGCAAACGGCCATACAGTTTCCTTCGGACATTCCTTTATACAATCCCCAAGGAGCATTAAACAAAGCATATTACGACCGTACACCGAGTGTGGCTGGTTACTTTCAAATAACCGATAAGACATTTACTAAAAGATTAATAGTTACTCCAAATCTGCAGGTAAATATTCTTGATGGATTAAAATTTCATCTTACTGGCGGTATTGATAACAATAATTCTGATAACCAGTTTTACGTACCTACTACAGCTTTTACAGCAACCTTGCCTTATGGTGATGCACAAAGAAGCGCAACTAAAACAAACAATTACAGCACAGAGGCTTATTTAACCTATGATAAAATAATAAAAAAGAACCGTTTTTCAGGAGTGGCTGGAGCAGGATATTATAAATCTAATCAGGATGGCTTTGGATTAGATGCCCAGGGATTTAGTACAGATGTATTTGGAGTAAATAATATTGGCATAGCTAATCAAAGACTTTTGGGAGGGCCTTACTCTTTTAAAACAGCCAGGACAAAGCTTTCACAGTTCACAAGATTAAATTATACTTATGATGATAAATACATTCTGCAATTAACAGGAAGGTTTGATGGAACCAGTAATTTCCCTCAGGATCATTTATTCGGATTTTTTCCGGGTATATCGGCCGGATGGGTAATGAACAATGAAAACTTTCTTAATAATGTAAAATGGCTTAGCCAGTTAAAGTTAAGGGGTGGCTATGGAGCTTCTGGCAATGAAAGTATAACAGCATCTAATAACTATATATATTCTTTGTATGCGCTGAGCACTAATTATCAGTATTTAATCGGAAGCCAGTTGTATAATTCAGGGTTTGTACAAACACAACTGGGTAACCCTGCTTTAAAATGGGAAACTGATACCCAGATAGATGCCGCTGTGGACTTTGGCTTTTTTAATAATCGTATAAGCGGATCATTTGATTATTTTCAAAGAACTGCAAACGACCTTCTTGACTTTAGAATACTTCCAAGCCAAAACGCATTTATAAGACAAGCATTCAACGTTGGTTCAACCAGAAGCAGGGGAGTAGAACTGACTATTAATACCCAAAATATTATTTCAAAGTCTTTTTCATGGTCTTCCACATTAATCTTTGGAACAGCAAAGGCATATTGGGTACAAAGAAATCCTGCTGTTTCTTTGGCGCCATATATAGGGTATCACGATCCTATTAATGCTGTGTATGGCTGGGAAACGGAGGGATTGATAAGGTCTGATAAAGATATTCCTACATATCAAACCGGCGCCTATGTAGGTAATGTAAAGTATGTTGATATAAATGGAGATAGTAAACTCGATATAAATGATGTAAAATATCTTGGCAATACAGACCCCAAGGGGACATTTGGTTTCAATAATACCCTTACTTATAAGAATTTTGATCTTGGCTTCTTTATTTACGGTAGTTACGGTTACCTGAGCTTCGATGGTTACCAGCAGTTTGCACAAATAGGAAAACTTACCCGTGCCGGAGCACCCGGAAATGCTGATATACACTCATTAGATATATGGACGTCATTTAATCCAAACGGGCTTTATCCGGGAATAGCAGCTGATGTGGCTGCTGCTAATAATCCTACAGGTACAAGTAATTATCTGGCAACAAAGAAGGGATATTTTGCAAGGCTAAAAAATATAAATCTTGGATATGCATTGCCTTCAACTTTAATGGGACAGAAAAAATTCCTTAAATCCGTTCGTATTTATATAGAAATGCAAAATTTATTTTACATAACAAATACAACTGGTATTGACCCTGAAATGAGCAGGAATAATAACCCCTATCCAACAGCTTTAACTACAGCCTTTGGGGTAAGTGCAAAGTTTTAAAACATTTAAATTTTTAGTCATGAAAAAAAGCAATCAAATCATTATAATATTATCAATGCTCCTGTTTATAAATACAGGATGTAAAAAAATATTAGAACCTAGTATATATACTTCTGTTATTGCAAATGATTTTCCTGCAACTGATGCAGATGCACTATCAGCTTTAATTCCTTTTTATGCCCAGTTTAGAACCGATTACGGATCTACAGATGCCACCACCGGTACTTATGATTTCTCACTTAATGCTGCATTTTTAGGTTATAATTGGGCAACATCTATTCAAACCGATGAAGCTTTTGATTTGTATTATTATCCTTACAGCCAGTTTACATTAGGCCCATCATCATTTTTAAATAGTAGCGGTCAAGCTTTTTATGATAGAATAAGCTACGTAGCCAGGCTTACTGACCTGATTGATAAGATAAATAAATCAACTATTCCTGGTAAGGCAACTTATGCTGCAGAAGCCCAGGGATTACGTGCATGGTTCATGTTTATTTTAGATGATCTTTACGGCCCGAGTAACCCACGGCTCGCTCCAGATTCAGTTAACTCCCTCACCATTTCGCCCCGTTTATCAGAAGCAGATTATGCAGCAGCAATGGAAAGCGACCTTAATGATGCAATAGCTGTATTACCCGAAAAATATAATGGAACCGGCAACTGGGGCCGTGTTTCAAAGGGAGTCGCCAGTATGATCTTATTAAAAGTGTATATGCTGGAGGCTGGAAGAACTCAGGATCCTAATTATTGGACAAAAGCAAAAACAGTGGGGCAAAGTTTAATGGGCATGGGCTATTCGCTTGACCCATCTTATAAAGATGTGTTTGCTACTGCGCAAAATAATGAAGTAATTTTTGCGGTTCCTGGTAATGCAGGTACTCAGTCTATCTGGTTTCCCTGTATTCTGCCTTTTGACGCCCAAACTGTTCTTGGACAAGATGTAACGAATGGTCAAAAATATAAATTGATAGAAATGCCATGGAACTTTTATGATACCTATCCATCTGGCGATACCCGGTTGCAAACAATTGCCAACTCGTACGTAAATACAAGCGGGCAAACTATTGGCAGGTCAAGCGGATTGGATGCAGCTATTCCTATGAAATATCCATTTGTGGCAAATGGCTTAGGGTTTGATTTTGTCATGTTTCAGTATTCAGATGTATTATTGTCCATGGCAGAAATAGATAATGAAATAAATAACGGGCCCACAGGAACAGGCATAGGATATATCAAGCAGGTGACAGACCGGGCAAACACCACTATTCCTCCATCAGCTTTAATTGGGCATGACGCCTTCAGTAATTTTATTCTTGCCGAACGTGGCAGGGAATTGTATTGGTTGCCGGGAATACGAAGACAGGATTTGATACGTCACGGCACATTTATAAGCAATGCGGTTGCACGTGGCTTGCCTGCCAAACCTAACCAGGTGTTATTTCCAATACCTTCTGACGTGATTATACAATCAAACGGAATTGTAACGCAAAATCCTGGCTATTAATTATCTTTTTTTAGAAGGATCTGGATCCGAGATATGGATAACGGATCCTTCTAAATTTTAATTATTTGTTTTTTTACTCCGCTTTATATTAAAAAATGATCTACCTATATATCTATCAGTTATGATTACCAGAAAACATTTGTCTTTTGTATTTATTGCTATTAGCATACTAATAGTAAGTTGTAAAAAGTCTTCAAATGGTGATCACTCCATTATTAATCCTATTGATAGCAGTATATTTTTAAAAGTAAATACGTCGGATGTGATTGCAACTGGTGTTAGCAACAAGATTGGGATTAATGTAAACACTATGAGGGACAATGATGTAAATCTTCCTGGTGCACGCCCTCTGACAGAGGCTTTAAAGGAACTGAGGGTAAAACATTTGCGTTTCCCCGGTGGTGGAAAATCAAACAGATATTTTTGGGCAAAGGCTCCATATACCGATGCTTCAACAAATTATTTTCTTCCCGGATGGTATGCCGATGCATCAACTGGGTCTAATTACACATTATTAAACTTCGACCAGTTTATGACAATTTGTAAGACAACAGATGCAATTCCTCATGTAAATGTTGCCTGCGGCTTGCCGGATGAACCTGGTAGCGCTTCGCTTAATAAAGATCTGGCAGCAGCATGGGTGAAATATTCGAACATTACCAAGGGATATGGGGTTAGATTCTGGGAAATTGGAAAATGAAAACTGGAATTTAAAGCTAACCGATGATCAATTGGCAACATTATATTTTGATTATTGTACAGCAATGAAGAAAGTTGACCCTACCATTAAAATAATGGCATCATGTAAGAATAGCGGAATTTCGGTAATTATACAAAAATGCGGAAGTCTAATTGATATTTTAGACGTGGGTAGTTATCCCTGTTATGAATGGGGTTCATACGATTATTTTTCAACTCATCCGGATAATGATTTAATTGGTTCTTCAGACATCCAGGCACGGACTCAGGGAGGTAGAAAAGTTGTAATGTACGAATTTAATGCCGTTGATTGGTCAGGAAGTTTTGGGTCTCAGAAGACCTGGCCTAATACCAATGATCTGGGGCATGGAATGGTAATTTTTGAAATGATTGGACAATTACTCACCAATAACAACATTGCGTATGGCAACTTCTGGACTACCCGATGGGCTGACGAAAAAGGTAATTATAACGTTTACTATGCTTTAGACAAAAATAATCAAATATTGCCGGTAGCCAAACCATTGGTTGTATGGGGTAAATTTATAAAAGATACCCTTGTAAACATCAGTCATACTGGTTCCATAATAACCTATGCCGCCTTCGATCCAAATTCAGGCAACCTAAACCTTTTTCTTTCAAATAAAGCGACTTCTTCACAAAATGTTTCGATGGATATTACGTCAACAAACAATTATAAAACCGGAGAAGAATGGCAATTAAAGGGAACAGGGCCTGCTGATATTAGTCCGATCTGGGGAAAGGTTGGCGCTGTTACAATTTCAAACAATAAGTTAATAGATTTAAAACTACCGGCTATATCGATAACAGTTGTTTCTATATCAAAATAGTTTCTTTATTCTGCCTTCATTAGGTCATTTCAAAACGTATCTAATACATGTTAGCATGAAAATATTTAATTTATTTTTTGCTGCGTTGCTTCTATCTTATTATTCTGAAGTTCAGGCGAATGTCATTAAGTCAGATACTTCAAAAATGCGACCTGCAACGCTAAATTATTTAGATAACGGATTAGCATTAACTCCACCAATGTGCTTTTCGACCTGGAATACCTTTAAGATGGAACCAACAGAAGATGTTATCAAACGGATTGCTGACTTGATGGTTAAAAAAGGATTTAAAGACGCCGGTTATCAGTATGTAAATATTGATGAAGGCTGGGCATATGGCAGAGACGAAAAAGGTCGGATAATCCCCGACTCAACTAAATTTCCGCATGGCATGAAAGCATTGGCTGATTATATCCATAGCAAGGGCCTCAAAGCCGGAATATATACTAATCTGGGATCAACCGGTAAAGGCGATTTAGGCAGCAGAGGATATTATGACCCGGATTTGAAAACTTTTGCATCATGGGGATACGACTATGTTAAAGTAGATGTCAACTTTATCAAAAATAAAGAGATAACTGACATGAGTGTTGAATTTGCTGAGGTAAGTAACGCAATTAAGAATTGCGGAAGACCCATGGTGTTTTCAATTTGTAATCAAGGCTTCGGCAATCCCACAAATTGGGCACCTGCATTAGGCAATATGTGGAGGGTTGGAAAGGACATCGATTACTTATCTTGGGTAGAGCCTTATCAAAAAACGCAATGGCAAGGGGTTTTGTACGAACTTGATCGGTCTATGGTTCACCCTGAAGCCGCAAGGCCAGGTGCCTGGAACGATGCCGACATGATGCTGGTGGGCGTAGCAAAAGAGTCTGAAAGGCTTATTTTGTTAACCCCAGAGGAAACGAAAAGCCACTTTTCTTTATGGTGTATAATTAATTCACCGTTAAACATTGGTGCAGATATCAGGAATATTTCAGAACAAGCCCAAGATATCCTTACCAATAAGGAAGCAATTGCAATTAATCAGGATGTTTATGGCGAACAAGCACGCTTGGTCAACAATGTTGATAGTTTACAAGTCTATTCAAAGCATCTGGAATCGGCGAGAAGCGGCAAGCGCGGTGTTGTACTGTTCAACCGCACGGGCAAAGCCCATGATATCACTGTTTCCGCAGGCATGCTTGGTTTAGACGGCAAATTTGCCGTTCGCGATTTGTGGCTTAAACAAGACATGGGAAGGTTCCATAGCTATACGGTCAATGTACCGCCTCATGGCGTTGTGATGCTTAAAATAACGTCTTTGTAGATTATAAAAACTATTGAAATAAAAACTGAGATTCTTTTTAATAATGTTGCAATGAAAACGTATCAAAAATGGTTTCGCTGGTTTTACTTAATGCTGTTTATAAGCCTGTCAGCAATAGAAATTGCAGAAGCACAATCTTTTAATAATAGCCGGCAGGTGGCCATTAATGTATATCCCGATTCAGTATTGAATGATGTGTCCAATCACCCACTTGGCATTAACTTAGATTATTTTATGGATGATGATAAGTATCTGCATCCAAAAAGAAAATTAGCAGATGCTTTAAAAGCGATGGGTGTAAAATATCTTCGGTATCCCGGAGGTAATAAATCCGATTTTTATTTTTTTTCTAAACCGCCGTATAATAAATCTATTCCAACACTTGCACGTACAGGCAAAGACGCAGTTAGCGGGAGAAACCGGGCGCTCAATGCAACAGCTACAGATTTTAAAAATGATGTGCTGGACTTTGATGAATTCATGAAAGTATGTCATGAAGTGGGAGCAGAGCCTGTGTTGGTGGTTGCCGCCGATGAATATCTGGTTCATTATCCAAAAGGCTCTACATGGTCAAGCAAAGACCAACTGTTGGAAAACGCAGTAGAATGGGTAAAATATGCCAATGTAAAAAAGAAGTATGGTATAAAGTATTGGATGATTGCCAACGAAACCTGGAACAAAGAGAACGAAAATTCAAATGTTGATATTTATGCGCAGGATGTGATTGATTTTTCTAAAGCTATGAAAGCAATTGATCCGACAATTAAGATTATTCCGAATGGTAATACCGATGACTGGTGGAAAACCATTCTGACAAAAGATGCCGGGTACATTGATGCCATTTGCCTGAGCAACTACCCGGTGTATAAATTGCCAAACGGTTTTGCCTCTTACCGCGATTCTGTCATAGATTTTATGCATCCGGTACATACAGCTATTAATGCGGTAGCAAAATATGCAACGCCTGCCGACCAAAAAAAATTAGAAATTATTGTTGCTGAATACGGCCCGTTTGACTGGGGTGGAGGATGGCCATTCATCAATAACATGGGCTATAACATGGCAAATTTTGAGCTGACAGGCGAGCAGTTAAAAGAACCAAAACTGAAATTTTCCTGTTTCTGGAATACGCGATGGATAGATAACGATTCAGTAACTAACAGCGTGTTTGATGCGTTGAATAAAAACGGCAACTTTAATGCGAATGGTTATGGCTTGATGATATGGGGGAAATTTTTAGGTAAAGAAATGGTGCAAACAACTTCTACTACCAGCGTCAGAACATTCGCTTCTTATACACCCGCCGGTAAAAGTTTATTTGTATATATTATTAACAAAACAAACGAAGCAAAAAATATTCATTTGAACATAAAAGATCATACAATTAAAAACGTAAAGCACTCCTGGGAACTTACAGCTACAAGCCCTGATGATACCAAACCAATCTGGAAAAAAAGAACAACCGATAATAATAATTACACGCAAACGATAAATGGAAACAGTATAACCGTAATCGAATATTCACTCAAATGAAATACACGCTAACATTAATATTTTGCCTGACATTCACCTTTACATTATTTGCTCAAAACAGCAATATTTCTTTTGATATTGACTGGCGCTTTCACCGGGGGGGTGCGCAGGGTGCTGAAGAAACTTATTTCAACGATTCGGGCTGGCGTAGGGTTGACCTGCCGCACGACTGGAGTATAGAAGACTTACCGGGAACACAATCACCTTTCGATTCTACGGCAATCAGCCAGGTGAGTGGCGGTTTTACTGTAGGCGGCACAAGCTGGTATCGAAAAATATTTACACTGCCTGCGGGCGCAGCTAATGAGCATATCATAATTCAGTTTGATGGGGTATATATGAATGCAGACGTATGGGTAAATGGAAAGTACATTGGCACTCATCCTTATGGCTATACAAGTTTTTACTATGATATTACTAATGCTATAAAACCCGGAAACTCAAACCTGATTGCAGTGCAGGTAAAGAACGAAGGTCAAAATAGCCGCTGGTATTCCGGCTCCGGCATATATCGCCACGTGTGGCTAAAAATGGTGGCACCGGTGCATATTGCCCAGTGGGGAACTTTCGTTACCACGCCACAAGTAAGCGCAGCAACAGCTATCATTAATTTGCAAACAAAAGTGCAGAACCAAAGCGATGAAAATTCGGATATAAGATTACGGACTAAAATTGTAAATGCTGCCGGAATTACGATTGCCACTGAAGAAACAAAGCAAACTATCAACAGGAATGATACAGCTTTGTTTACGCAAACCATTCATCTTACTTCGCCAGAATTATGGTCTTGCGAAATGCCGGTAATGTATAAAGCTATTACAGAAGTTTACCGGGATGGAAAACTAACTGACAGTGAAGAAACACCCTTTGGCATTCGCACCATCTCCTTTGATGTGGCAAATGGGTTTCAGCTAAATGGCAAAACGGTAAAGCTGAAAGGTGGCTGCTTTCATAACGATAATGGTCCTTTAGGTTCAAAAGCTTACGATAGAGCCGAAATAAGAAAAGTAGCGCTGTTAAAAGCAAGCGGCTTCAATGCTATACGGTGTTCGCATAATCCGCCAAGTCCCGCTTTCCTCAATGCGTGCGACAACTTAGGAATGCTGGTAATGGATGAGTTTGCTGATATGTGGAATTATGGTAAAAATCCGTACGATTACCATCTGTATTTTAAAGTCTGGTGGCAAAGAGATATGGAGAGTATGATAATGCGCGACCGCAATCATCCTTCCATCATCATGTGGAGCATAGGCAATGAAATACCGGAAAGAGCGAGTGCAGAGGGCGTTCAAACTGCAAAAGCTTTAGCACAATATGTAAAAAATTTAGATTCAACAAGGGCTGTTACATCTGCAGTAAACGGATTGAATCCTGATAAAGACCCCTACTTCGCACAGTTAGATGTTGGTGGATACAACTATGCTATTAATGGCAATGCAAATATGTATAAAGAAGATCATCAACGCGTACCGCAGCGCATTATGGTGGGTACAGAATCGTACCCGTTGGAAGCCTTTGGCGCATGGATGGCGGTGGAAGATAACCCATACCTGATAGGCGACTTTGTATGGACAGGATGGGATTATATTGGTGAAGCCGGTATTGGTTGGTTGGGTTACCCGCAAAGCACCGACTTCTATCCCTGGAACCTGGCTTTTTGCGGTGATATAGACATCTGCGGCTGGAAACGCCCGCAATCGTATTACAGAGATGCATTGTGGATGAACAACCAGCTTTCTGTTTTTGTGAAGCCGCCACAGCCTTCTTATTCTGCCAATTCTAATCATGAAGAATGGAGCAAATGGAACTGGCTGGATGCAGTACCTAAATGGAACTGGGAAGGCAATGAAGGCAAGCCTTTGGAAGTAAGTGTATATTCTTCCTGCGAAAACGCTGAGCTGTTTTTAAACGGAAAATCATTAGGTAAAAAACCAACAAATCGTTCTACACAATACATAGCTACCTGGCAGGTGCCATACCAGTCAGGTGAGTTGAAAGCTGTTGGCTACAGCAAAGGCAAACAGGTAAACACTGCTGTGTTACATACAGCAGCAGCCCCGGTAAAAATAAGAATAACAGCAGACCGTACGCAATTGAAAGCTGGCCAGCAGGACTTAAGTTATATTACGGTTGAGTTAGTTGATGCAAATGGATATGTTAACCCAATGGCTGAGAATTTGCTGAAATTTGAAGTAGAAGGTGATGCGACTATTGCAGGTGTTGGCAACGCAAACCCGAAAAGTTTGGAAAGCTTTCAACTGCCGCAACGCAAAGCATGGAAAGGCAGATGCATGGTTATTGTAAAAGCTGGCAAAACTGCCGGTAATATCATACTTACTGCAAGCGCCGAAGGTTTAAAATCTTCTCAACTTAGTATAACATCTCAATAAAAAACATCTCTGCTCAAAGACGGATAAGTGAGTGGATTTAGTTTACACTTAAAACTTTATCGCTTGAATTCAAATAGTAATAAATTGATTCATTGAAAAAATCAAGCTTTGGATTAAAGGCTGGTATTTCTACGAATATTGATTGCAAAGCAACTTATGTAACACTTGCGGGTATGGGCTTTATCAGGTAGGATGTGTCTGAACTGTTTGGTTACACATTGTGACAGCAACAAATTGGATGTTATAATTGTTAGAAAATGAAAAATACGTTAATTGCGCTAATATCACTAATCCTTATTGCTGTGGGATTTAAGTCCGGAGCTCAAACAAATCCGGGATTTGAAGAAGGGCTTTCCGGATGGGAACCTGCCGGGCAAACTGAATCAGTTAAAATTGTTACTGACAGTATTTATCAAGGAAATGCAAGTGTACGTTTAGGCAATGAAAACGCTGAAGTGATTCAACGTATCAGCCTTCCCCCGCTCTGTTTATTTTACTATGATTCACACATCAAATCAAGCGATAATAATACCACCGGCTATAGTTTTGTGCGGTTTTACGACAAAAATAATCATCTTATTATAGAATATAAAAACAAGCCAGTAAGCTCCCTTACTTACCAGTCCTCCAGCTATTATACCGAGACACCGGCATTAACTAAGTATGCAACAATTGGTGTAAAAAAGACTGGTGGAAGCGGTTTTATTTATGCCGATGACTTTACGATAAAAACAAGATTTGGAGAACCGGAAAACAAGCCTGA
The DNA here is from genome assembly GCA_965217965.1 of Hanamia sp. Lineage (GTDB taxonomy): Bacteria > Bacteroidota > Bacteroidia > Chitinophagales > Chitinophagaceae > Ginsengibacter. The sequence continues at coordinate 220,696 of CBDCJQ010000001.1, forward strand.
AGCTACTGTAAATCTCGATCAATACATGAGGCCGTTTTGGAAAGCGGATACTATTTACAATGAAACCATTCTGCTTTATTCCGATAACGGACAACCTGCAAAAGGCAGATTATTATTTCAGCCTGATAAAATCTTATCAGTAAAAAGCTTTGATCTGAAAACAACATTTACAGAAGGAAAGGATTACAATTTAACAGGAAATGTATTTACGAGGGTAAATAATTCCGGTATTCCCTACAGGGCAGACACCTCATTTAGTCATAAAGACCTGGCATGGTTTAATATACAATCACAATGGATTGTCGTTACTTATATCCACCATGATAAGTGGGCAGGAATCACACCCGAATATGCAGGTAATGATATGCCCAATACTTTAACCAAATTAAAATCAAAAAAGCCGCTAACCATTGTCGCATACGGTATGAGCATCACCCGCGGTATGAATGTAAGCGGTTACGATAATAAACCGCCATATATGCCATCATATGTTGATTTGTTTGCCAGAGCCTTAAAATTGAAATATCAGGATGATATAAAACTATATAATGCAGGACTTCCCGGTTCAAAAATAGACTGGGGGGCTGAATATACGGACGAATATGTAAATGCCCTTAAACCGGACCTGGTGATTGTTGATTTTGGCATGAATGATTTTTCGGGATTTAACCCTGATCAGTTTAAGCAATACACTCAAACTATAATAAAGAAATTAAAAGCTGCTAACGCTAATGTGGAGATTATGCTATTGTCAAACATGAAATTCGATCCTGAATATCTGTCGATGAACAATCCTAAAAGAGATTTCTGTCTGAATAACATGATCGAATACAATAAAGTATTGCAATCCTTGCAGTGTAAAGGTATAATTGATTTGGATATGACCGATATCAGCGAAATGTTGTTTGAAAAAAAGAAACCCAAGGATTGTATTTCTAACCCTTTACATCCTAATGATTACATGGCCCGATGGTACGCCCAGGGAATGGCTGCTTTACTGATAAAAAATCAATAGTGTAACAGAATGAAAACTATACAAAAAATCGGATAAACGTGTTAGTACTATCAAAACGTGATACACTGCCATTACCGTTCGATTCTGTATCCTACTAAATAGTTACAAGGATTACCTGTTATTTTATCACTATTATCAAACCAGGATCTGAAAGATCACCCGGAGTAGAAGCTTGCAAGCCAATCCTGGCAATAAGACTACCGGGAAGCATAAGAGTGTTTCCCTTTATAGATACCTGCTTAGTCACATCTGTGGCTTTTGAGCCGGCTAAATCTTGTGCTAATACCTTTTTCCCTTCAATAGATTTATCAAAAGTAAATGTGAGAGATTTATACTGCCCAAAGATGCCGATCGCAGGAGGTACTTTACCTAACTTCTGAGTTATATCTGCCATAGGAAATTTATAACCTTCTTTGTCAGAAAAGCGGCCGAACGTTCCTACAGATACTGCTTCATTTGGATACCGTGCGGCAACTACAAAGGGCACATCTCCCTTTGCCACGACTATGGGCAAGGGAAGTCCACGGGTAATACGTGCAGGCGCTGACTGAATAAGAGGAGATTGAAGATCCCAATCCCACGTTTCTCCTTTTTTTATTGTCATTTTATCTGAAAGTAAAACACTATCAACGAGAACAGGTTGGGCATTAGCTGGGAAAGGTAGGGCAATGCGATGCCAACGTACTGAGCGGGTTACTTCATCCATGCGTTTTTTTTGTTTCCGGAGACCAGCGTTAAAGATGTCAGGATCACCTTGAGGCCTCTTACCCGTTATTGGGAAACGGAAAATACCAAAAGAACAACCTAATGCCGCGCCAAGCGTCGCTAAGTCTTCACAGTTGATTATTGCTTTTGCTTTCGGATTACCATTTGAAATCTCGAGCAATCCCGCTACCCGAGCTATTCCACTAACTTGCCCAATCGGCTGATCAAATCATAAATACGGACAACGTCTGTATTTTCTAAATGACTTAAATAGTTAGGCGCGTAATTAGCCATAAGGCTTCCTTCTGGTCCGTTATTGAATACTGAAATTCCAGGCCATTGCGCGTGTTCAAGAACTAAATCGGGGTAAATTTTATTACGTAGCGTGACATACTCAAAATTAGTATCACCTCCGTCCACTTTCCAATATTGTATTTTGGCAGCCTTTGACCATTTTACCCGTTCTTCCGCTTCAGGCAAAGATTTAATGCCCCGTGACCATAAACCTAGTCCGCGCCATCCTGCATGTTTTACAAAATCATTTAATTTTTTCAATCGCTCTTCAGGAGTTCCTGTAAATGACGGGAATTTAGATTCATCAATCTCCATTGCATCCCTGCCATTTACATAGTAACCATCATCTAATAAAAATATAAGATCGCTTCGCACTTCCGGAAAGAAGGAAAGCCACCCCTCAGAACCAGTCAACCACTTTTCATTCATTAAATCAGTAGCGTATTTTGCTGATTCTGTAACTAGCGTTTTAAGGTGCACACTGTCTTTTCCCCAACCATACAGATAGTTTTGAGCCGCCCATGTGCAGAAATAGTCATAAGCAGGTCCTTGAGGTTTGTCCGGGACCAAATTTTGTCCGGTAACCGTACTTACCTGAATAATTCCAATTACTATAATTCCAAGTAGTTTCTTATAAACTCTTCTCATTATCTCAAATTTTGTTTTTAATACTTTCAAAATCAATCCAAAAGTATCAACTTGCAACGTTTCTTTATAAGATTTTTAGATATGGTAAATATTGCACTGTGCGAAAATTTACTACCTCCTTTTCAAATACTCTAAACTGTTAATGTGCAAATTTTTCTGCATTAATTGTTATTTCCTGCTCAACGGTTTTAGGTGAAGGTTTTGGTGTAGAATTCTTTAAGGCGCATCCTGAATTTTCCCCGATACTACAGGTTAAAAAAGGGTGGCCACCAACAATTTTATCTTGTGGTACAAAAGATAGAACTACCCCATTCGTTTTTGCTAAAAAGTTTACGAACTTAATGAAAGCTGCCGGTAATACCTGTGAACTAATTCCTGTAAAAAACGCTGACCATTCGTGTGACTGGCCGGTAAGTAATCCACACTTTTTACCTACTCTCACATGGATGACTACATTTTTGAAAGAACAGCATTTTATAACCTGATAATGAAAAACCAATAAATAATTTGCTCTAATCAACAGTCATAGAAAATTACATTATAGTGCTTAAATTTTTTGCAAACTAATCATTCATTTTTCAATTGAGTACCTGCAGATTAAATCGGGTGCATACCAAATTCCTCCTGCTTCTGTGGCACAACAAAAGCTGTATACCCTTTAATTACGCTTGACTTTCAACTTTTAGAAGTGGTGTATATATAATTTTCGCAATAATAAACAATGTTGAAAATGGGTTTTAAAAAAAGGTCATAATATAATAAACGATACAAGTAAGTGACACAACGAAGACGCCATGAAAACATCCGATGGCCCCCAAAAGAAAACAGCGACAATTTTGGATGCATTCATTAAACCTTAAGTTCAGCTTGTTATTGTTCCTGTGATTGCATTCGAATATATTCTTTTGGTGATACTCCATACATTTCTTTAAAATATTTATTGAAGTGATAATTGCTGCTAATGCCGGTTTCATACATTACTTCCGAAATTCTTTTTGATCCGCTGGCCAATAACTGTCCGGCTCTTTTCATTCTTACTTCTCTTATAAACTCTGATGCAGCTTTGCCGGTTATAGCATGTAATTTTCTGTGCAGGTTCATTCTGCTCATGGCCATTAACTGGCAAAGCTTTTCAACATTAAAATCGGAATCCGACATGTTCTTTTCTACAACTCTAAAAATATCTTTCAGCAATTCTTCCTGTTCAGAAGGTATTTCTATGATAGAAGGTTGTATAAGTTTTTCCTTGTAGGTATTGATTAATAAATGTTTCCGTGATTCCAGAATGTTGTTGATTTTCAGGCTAAGCATTTTATAATCAAAAGGTTTCATAATAAAATCGTCTGCACCTGCTTCTAATACCTGCGGAAGGGTTACGCAGTAGTTTTTTACGCTATGAATAATAACAGGTATATGCCTTGTTTTTATATCTGCTTTTAGTTTCTTACAGAGGTCTATTCCATTCAGTTCCGGCATCATAATATCTGCAATAACTAAATCCGGCTGTAATTTTATGGTGGTCTCCAAACCTGCAAAGCCATTTCTTTCTTTCTGTATATAAAACTCACCGCTTAAGCAATCAGCAATGTAATCCCGCTGATCGTCATCATCTTCTATATAACCAGTATTGTTTTCTTCCTGTTGTTTTCTTTTTCGTTCCCGCTGCTTATGTTTTTAATCGTTGCAGAAGCGAGACCATATTCCTCACCAGAAGTGTTATTTTTATATAGGTCCTGCTGCATAATGAAGGCTGGGCTGCCAACAGGAAACGTAATAATAAATCTGGCGCCTCCGGTTTCAGAAGTTTCATATTTAATATCACCATTATGTAATTCTATAAGCTTTTTAGACAGGGCAAGACCAATGCCCGTTCCGAAGCCTTCCTGCTTTTTTCCCTGGTAAAAAAGATCAAAGATCTTATCCTGCTCGTGTTCTTCAATACCACAACCCGAATCGATAATTGTGATTTCTGCATAACTATCCGGCTTGTCGTGGTTATGAAGAGTACAATCAATTGTTATTACGCCTTCATCCGGAGTATATTTGAAGGCATTAGCTATAATATTAAAAATAACTTTCTCAATTTTGTCTTTATCAAACCATACCACCGCATCAGGACTGCTGTAAGTAAACTTCAAATCAATTCTTTTTTGTTCGGTCATCCAGTTAAACGAATTTTTTATTTCGTTTATGGTATTAGTAAGGTTATTAGGGGTGATGAATAGTTTTTCATTTTCCGAAGAAATTTTTCTTAAGTCCAGCACCTGGTTGATTAATAAAAAAAGGCGTTGGGCATTGCGATGGATGATAGTCAGCCTGAATTGTGTAAAAGCATCGTACTGTTGTAACTTACTAACTAAATCCTGCAAAGGGCCTGTAATTAAATTTAGTGGTGTTCTTAACTCATGTGTAATATTGGTAAAGAAATCCAACTTTATTTCGTTTAGTTCAACCGCTTTTTCCTTCTCCAGCTTCTCAACAAACAATTGATTTTTGAGATGGCTTTTTATTTTATAATATCTTAACCAGGCAATTCCTATACTTATAAGCACCAGAACATATATTGTTTTGGCCCACCATGTTAACCAGGGGGCTGGCTTCACTATAATTTTAATATTCCTTATGTTATTATTCCAGATGCCATCATTATTAGAGGAGGTAATTAAAAAGGTATATGTGCCCGGTTCAAGATTGGAATATGCTGCAAACCGCTGGGTGTGATCTGTAATGATCCAGTTTTTATCATAGCCTTCCAGTTTGTATTTAAACCGGTTGTCTTCAGGTGCGGCATAGTGTAAAGAAGCAAAATTGAATAAGAAGTTGTTTTGCTTGTACGAAAGCACTAATTCATCTGTAGCATTAATATTACGCTTCAATAATACAGAGCCATTTACTTTTTCGTTAACCCTGACGGGTTCATTGAAAATTTTAAAATCAACAATAGCTGTATAAGGAATATACGGGTTGCTTTTAATCTGGTCGGGCTTAAAATAATTTAAGCCGTTAATACCTCCAAAATATATAACACCTTCACGATTTCTAAAGGCAGCTTCGGTAAAGCTGTTGCTTTGTAATCCATCCCTGTAAGTATATTGCCTGGTATCATTAGTAAGGTTATTGTATCTAAATAACCCCTGGCTACTACCTAACCACAGGTTATCAGCGCTATCTTCCAATATAGCAGTTATCTTTCTGTCTTTCAGGGTAGGGTTATTTATGTGTTTGAATTGATTGACGTTTAATTGCCGGTCCATTTTCAGTGCGTTCAGCCCTGCATCTGTACCAATCCACAACACCGCTTTCTTATCCCGGTAAATGCACCAGACATGGTTATTGGATAAACTGTTTAGGTTTTTAGGATCGTAACGGTAGTAAGTAATCCCGGGTGATTTTATTTTGTTGGTACCTGATCTGGTTTAGTCCTGCGCCAATGGTACCTGCCCATATAATGCTGTCTAAAGGGTCTGCATACAAGGTATATACTTTATTGGAGGAAAGTCCTAGTTCCACAGTTATTGTTTTACTGGTATTTGATGCCCGGTTATATACGATGAGCCCATCCCAGGTTGCTATCCATAAGTTGCCCGATTTGTCTTCACAGATGGAACGTACAACAATTCCTTTTTTTACGGGTTCTATTTTTCTTTTTAACTGATTAAATTGGCTGGCAGCAGAAACCTTATATAATCCTGTTTCAGTTCCAATCCAAAGTGTCTGGTCTTTTGAAAGAAACATGGAGAGTACCGTGTTGGAGCCAATATTATTAAAATAGCTGAATAATTTTCTGCTGCATTTATTGTACTGGTATAACCCTTCATAAGAAGTTCCTATCCATAGATTTTGACCATCATCAGCAATAGCATCAATAAATTTCCCCTTATAACCTAACTCTCCGATTTCTTTGGATTGTAACGGAGAAAATAGGTAAAACTTTTTATGCGAGATATTGAAATAGTTAACTCCTCTGCGAACAGTACCTACCCAAAGTGTGTTAGATTGATCTATAAAAAGCGAGCTAAGGTGGTCCTCGGAAATATTGCAAAACGGTTGTTGCGTATTATAATATTGGACAGAGGACGTATTCCTGCCGTCGTCAAATTGAAATTTAAAAAGCCCGGCGTTACGGCTACTTATCCACAGGTTTCCTGATACATCTTCAACAATACCTGTTATTTTTACTTTTTCTTTTACAGCACCAAAGAGGGATGAGTATCTTTCTCTCAATATAAGTTCATTTGAAGCATTGTCACCCACAAAACCTGCTGTAACTAATTTGCCATTCTGTGCAAGCCAGATATTATGCTGGCGATCCTGGAATATGGCAGTTATATAACTATGCTCAAAACCTTTTACCATCTCAATGTTGTTGATGCGTTCAGAAAGGTTATTGCCTGGTTTGCATATATAAAGGCCATCATTGGTGCCAATCCAGATATTGCCGGCAAAATCACAGGACGTTTTTAAAATGGTCCTGCCCTTTAAAAGGTGTGTATTCAAAAGCGTTTTATAGCCGGTTTCTTTTTTTGAGTTTGGAAGTATATATAGGTTATTACTTGTTCCTACCCAAATATTACCCTGCTGGTCGGTGCAGATTGACCACACAACACTACCCGCAAAATCATCGTTTTGGAGGGATATATGGCGGAAAATATCCAGTGCCGGATCAAAGATGTTTAATCCGCCTCCTTCTGTGCCAATCAGGATATTGCCCCTGCTGTCTTCATGCAGGCATAAAATTCTGTTATCAGAAAGGCTGTTAGAGTCATTTGATTCATGTCGCTTTATTTGGGTGGCAAAGCCATCAAACCTGTTTAAGCCGTCATAAGTGCCTATCCAGATAAAACCTTTAGAATCCTGTAAAAAGGAAGTGACTGAATTTTGCGACAGCCCGTTATTACCTGACAGGTTATTCCAGAAGATATTCTGAACAGAATCGAGGCTGCAATTCAAAGATTGGGTCATTCCGCCGGAAACAGAAAGAATCCCAACTAAAAGAAAGATTATTGTTAAACGGCAAGCTTGCATTTATAATATAGTTTGAAAGCAGGGAGCAGAAAGATGCCAGTGAAGTCCGGGATTTATAAGACTGTTACCGGCAAATAAACGTTGTTACAAAATAAGCCTTTTTGTAATCATTGCTTTTTAATAGATAGTAAGAAATAAAATTGTTACAAAACAGCGTTTTTTTGTTACAAATCGTAGTCTTTAAGGGTGGGGGCAGTAGTATTATTGCAGCATGATTATACAGGAAGTTATAAAAACGCTATAAATCGCAATTACAAGTGAAGGGAAGCCCCTTAGCTAAAATAATTAATATAGTAAAAGTTTCAAAATAACTTAAGCAAGCTGAATAGCTTGTTTCGCTGGAAAATTATGTGGGAAAAGCTCAATAGAATTTACCAAAAGTATCCCGATGTATCGGGATGCGACGCAACGATGTTTAATTAAAGAATAACTGCCCGGCTCCAAAAAAATAAAAATTCAGAAAAAAGATGCTGAACTTATTTTGAAACAATCACATAATGAATGGTTTGATGAGAAATAGAATGAAAAATAATTTTCAGGGGCTGGTAGTAATATTCGTTCTGCTTACGGGTTTTAATGAGGCTAAAGCGAAAGGCAACCCACTTAAATTATGGTACGATAAACCGGCAAAGGACTGGATGACTGAGGCGTTGCCTATCGGGAATGGCAGACTGGGCGGAATGATCTTTGGCGGTATCGAAACAGAGCGGATTCAATTCAATGAAATCAGCCTCTGGAGTGGGGATGAAACAAATACAGGGGCTTATCAGGCATTTGGAGATATTTATATTGACTTCAATGAGGGGCTTAATGCAGCGCAATATAGACGGGAATTGGATATTAAAAATGCTGTACAAACAACCACTTATCTTTCAGAAGGTGTCAGGTATAAAAGAGAATACTTTAGCAGCGCGAAAGATCAGGTAATGGTGATAAGGATAAGCGCTGATAAAAAAGGAAGCTGCAGCGGCTCCATCAGGATGACAGATATGCACGACGGTAAAATTGAGGCTGAAGATCATGGGTTCACAGTGAAGGGCGTGCTTGAAAACGGGTTAATTTACGAGGCAGGGGTTGTTGTTTAAATGATGGCGGAAGGGTTAAGGTCTCGAATAATGCTATTGTTTTCCAGGGAACGAACAGTCTAACACTCTTGCTTGCCGCAGGAACCAATTATCTTCCGGCTTATAGCAAAGGTTGGAGGGGAGAGCATCCTCACCGCATCATTCAGCAACAATTGAAAGAGGCGTTCCAGCGTCCTTTCCCACAATTGTTAGCCCGCCATATCGCCGATTATCAGCATTTATTTAACAGGGTGAATTTGAATGTGGGTGAAACTGCTGAGGCAGTTAACTCCTTGCCTACTGATAAAAGATTGGCTGCTTATCAAAAAGGTGGTACTGATCCCGATTTGGAAGAACTGTTTTTTCAATATGGCAGGTATCTTTTAATTAGCTCATCACGCCCCGGCTCTTTGCCTGCAAATCTTCAGGGGATCTGGAACCATTCAAATAATCCGCCCTGGCGATGTGACTATCATTCCAATATTAATGTGCAAATGAATTATTGGCCCGCTGAGGTTACCAATCTAAGTGAGTGTCATATCCCCTTTCTGGAGTATATTAATAACCAGCGCGAAGTAAGGAAAAAAGCTACCAGGGAGTTTTACAAATCGCAAAAGGGATGGACCGTTCAGACTGAAAACAATATTTTTGGTGCCGGCAGTTTTGTATGGAATCCGCCGGCAAGTGCCTGGTATTGTCAGCACCTGTGGGAGCATTATTCGTTCACGCACAATAAAAAATACCTAAAAGAATTCGCCTATCCGGTATTGAAAGAAATTTGTGAATTTTGGGAAGAACGGTTAATTAGTGATTCGAATGGGGCATTGGTAACTCCTGACGGATGGTCGCCGGAGCATGGTCCTCATGAAGCCGGGGTTACCTACGACCAGGAAATTATCTGGGATTTGTTTACTAATTATATCGAGGCTTCAGGGATTCTTGGTCTCGATCCGGATTACCGGAAAAAAGTTGTTCTAATGCGTACCCGGCTGCTTAAACCGCAGATTGGTAAATGGGGACAATTGATGGAGTGGAGAATAGACAGGGATGATTCGACAGATCTCCATCGTCACATTTCGCATCTTTTCGCCCTCTACCCCGGAAGACAGATCTCTGTGAATGAAACACCTGACCTTGCAGCCGCAGCGAAGAAAACACTAATATCGCGGGGCGACCAAAGCACCGGCTGGGCGATAGCATGGAGAATCAATTTCTGGGCACGTATGTTAGATGGAAATCATGCTTATAAGTTGTTGCGAAATCTAATGACAATTGTAAGTAATACAGGATTAGATTATATGAAAGGGGGCGGGGTATACTCCAATCTTTTTGATGCCCATCCTCCATTTCAAATAGATGGAAACTTTGGGGCAACAGCCGGTATTGCAGAGATGTTGCTTCAATCCCAAACAGGAGAAATTAATTTATTACCTGCATTGCCTGATGCCTGGTCTTCGGGATCGGTCAAAGGGTTACGGGCAAGAGGTGGTTTTGTAGTTGATATGACCTGGAGAGGGGGAAAGGTTGTCACATATCGGATTGCCTGCGAAAATGGTGGAAATGTGAAGGTTCGCATAAATGGCAAGGTAAAAACCGTAAAGGCAGAAAAGTTATAAGTGTGATCTGACTTATTTACAAGAATGATGAAACACGGTATGATTGACCGCTTATTCTAATAATGAGCCTACTTGAAATTATACCTAAATAAACTTAAGATTAATTAATAAATTATTATGAGGTTAAAAGTGGTCGTCCTTTTTTTGTTTGCAACAATTTCATCTTCTGCAAAAGTTAAGCTCCCTTCTATCCTGGGAGATAATATGGTATTGCAACAGCAATCAAATGTAAAACTATGGGGTACAGCACCGGCTTTAAAGAAAATCTCAATCAATCCCTCGTGGGATAATAATAACTATTCTACCACCTCAGATAAGGAAGGCAAATGGATGGTTTCAGTAAAGACTCCTAAAGCAGGGGGACCTTATGAAATAAAAATAAGTGATGGCGCTATGGTAAGGTTGAGAAATATTTTTATTGGTGAGGTGTGGTTATGCTCCGGGCAGTCAAATATGGAAATGCATACCAGGGGCTTCAATAATCAACCGGTAACAGGCTCTTTAGATGTTATAGCACATGCCCGTAAGGAAATTCCCATTCGTTTATTTACAGTAGAAAGAAATGTGAGCAAAACTCCCTTAAATGACTGTGTTGGAAAGTGGAGTGAAAACACACCGTATAATGTTGCCGATGCAAGTGCTGCAGCTTACTTCTTCGGTAAGTATTTGCAGGAAGTACTCAACGTTCCTGTAGGATTGATAATGTCAACCTGGGGCGGAACAAAAGTAGAGGCGTGGATGAACCAGAAATCTATTGAGCCTTTTACAGAAGTAGACTTAAAAACTCTAAGTAATAATGCTCCTGTTGATAATCCTTCTGTTACACCATGTGTGCTATATAATGCTATGCTTCATCCTCTTATTAATTTTGCCATTAAAGGGGCTATTTGGTACCAGGGAGAGAGTAATGTGGGTGCACCGGCTTTGTATAGAAAACTAATGCCTGCTTTTGTGAAAGGGTTACGGGAGGATTGGCAGTTGGGTGAGTTTCCATTTTATTATGTACAAATATGTCCTTATAAATATCAGAACGCCGACAGTGTGGGAAGTGCAAAACTTCGGGAGGCACAAATGCAAAACCTGCAGGATATACCTAACTCTGGTATGGCAATAACGCTTGATATCGGTTCAAGGGATTTTATTCATCCGCCCGAAAAAAAGAAAGTTGGAGATAGATTGGCTTACTGGGCATTGAGCAAAACTTATGGTGACAGCGGTTACGCTTATTGCGGTCCTGTATATAAGTCAATGGAAGTTGTGGGGAATAAAGCAATTATTTCTTTTGACCATACAGAAGGAGGATTAACCCCGATGGGAAGATTAATTGAGCATTTCGAAATAGCAGGATCTGATAAAGTGTTTTATCCTGCAAAAGCAGCAGTCGAAATGAAAAAAGGAACAGGCGATGTTCTGCGCGACAGGCTTGAGATAGAGAGTGATAATGTACAACATCCGGCAGCAGTTCGTTATGCATTCAGGAACTATGTTGAAACCAGCCTCTTTAATGGCTTTGGACTTCCCGCTTCATCCTTTAGAACAGATAACTGGTAGATAAAATTAAATAGTCTGTTTAATTACTGTTGTCAGGAAAAAAACGGGGGCTGATAAGTTAAGACCAGTGCTTGATGAAAAGGAGTATGAGGTTGAAGTGACCTTTTTTATATACTGCTCTGTATCCCACTAAGTTTAACCGAAGAATCACTTTTTTCTTTAGAACCAAAGGGGGAAGGATAGCTTTCTCTGACTATGAGTACGTTCAAAAGTGCCTGCAAAACCTTCTGTAAGTATGTTACTATTTTATACAATCCATGTATTTGTTATCTGATCCTCTGACCCTCGAATATGAGAGTAACGGAATCACTATTGAGGTGAAACCTTTGAAATCCTGAAAAAAAGTAATCGGATTTTTGCAGCTATGCGGATTTTAGGTGTTTGTGAAATGAAATAATTTTATAAATGCTGATACAAATCTCATAAACCGGTTACAAATATTACATGTTTTTGTGTGTTACGGATGCAGAAAATTAAGTGTTACAAAACTCATCTTTTTTGTTACAGATTGTAGCCATTAACGATGCCATCTAACCCTATTATTGTACTGCGATTGTTTTTTTAACACATTAAAACTTGCTGTATGAATTACCTCTCCCACCGGTTCATTGCATCCTTCCACCTTAGAAAATCGTTACAAAGTAATATTTCAACATCGGGCCGAATCCTTCCGAAGCTTATCCTGATCTATCTTTTAGGACTTAGTATTATAATACAGAGTTATCCGGGGTTCGGCCAAACAGGTACTCGCCGGAAGGTCATTGCCGGCAGCGTGACTGATGAAAATAATACAGGTTTATCCGGGGTCAGTGTAGCGATAAAAGGTACGAATACCGGAACCTTTACCGATAAAGAAGGAAATACAGCATAAACGTTCCTGCGGGCAGTAATACATTGATATTTACTTATATTAGTTACACTCCGCAGGAAATTGCCATTGATAACAAAAGCACTATTGATGTTCAGTTGAAATCTACAGCAGCAGGACTGAACAGCGTGGTTGTAGTAGGATATGGCACGCAAAAAAAACGCGACCTGACCGGCTCCGTTTCTCACATTAATGTATCTGAACAGGCTACGCTGCCACAAGTGAATCCTGTGCAAACACTTAGAGGAAAAGTTGCCGGTGTAAACATAAGGGATAATGGAAGACCGGGTGGTGCTGGTGCAGCCATATTGATAAGAGGACAAAATTCTATTAATGCAAGCACCTATCCCCTGATAGTTTTAGATGGCATTCCTTATAATGGATCATTAGCCGATATTAACACCAATGATATTGAAACTATTGATGTTTTAAAGGATGCCAGTTCTACCTCTATTTATGGGTCAAGAGCCTCCAATGGTGTTATTTTGGTAACTACAAAAGCGGGAAAATCAGGGAAGCCAACAATAAATTTCAATACCTATAATGGGTTTGCAGACTATAGCCATAGAATTAAATTATTTAATGGCCCCCAATATCTCCAATCCATACTTGATTTTAGAGCTGCAAGCGGCTTACCTGCTGATCCTGCTAATATTAAAGCTTATCTTCAGACGAATGAACTTGCCAATTACAGCGCCGGACATGAAATAAACGCATGGGACGAAATCAAACAACCTGCGCCTTTATCTAATTATGAATTAAGTGTATCGGGAAAAAATAATACCACCACATATTTTACCTCTGCCTCTTATACTACTGAAAAAGGAATTACCAAAGGCGACCAGTTTAAGAGAGTATCCATCAGGGCAAATATTGCCAACAAAATAAATGATTGGCTTGATATAGGATTAAATTCATTTTATAGTAACAGGGATAATTCAGGGGGATTGGTAAATATGATTTATTCCTTTTGGTTAAGCCCTTATGCCTCGCTCTATAAACCAGAAGGGTCCTTAGTGTTTTATCCGCAAAATGATCAGTTGGTGGCGTCGCCTTTTTTAGCGTCAAGAAATATTAATAAACAAACCAACCAAACTTTATCCGGAACCTTGTATGGGATAGTCAACTTCCCCTTTATAAAAGGTTTATCATACCGTGTTAATTACAGTTACAATTTCACTCCCTCTTTACAAGATCCGGCTTCAGGCATAAATCTTATCCCAAGTGGTTTTAAAAGTGAGGGGATATCAAATGACTGGCTTTTAGAAAATATACTTACTTACGCCAGAAAAATTAAAGGGATACACAGTATTGATGCAACATTGTTATATAGCAAAACACATTCGGAAAATTCAAATACCGGGGCCAGTAATTCCGGCTTCTTTACCGATGTATTAAATTATAATAATCTTGGACTTGGTACAAATCCTACTGTTTCTTCATCTGCCAGCGCCTCTGATGGCATATCCTATATGGCAAGATTAAATTATCGTTTATTGGAAAGGTATTTATTAACAGCAACAGTTAGAAAGGATGGTTTTTCAGGATTTGGCCCAAATAAAAAATATGGAACGTTTCCTTCTATGGCCTTAGGATGGGTTATTTCAGATGAAAAATTTATGCATCTCCCTAGTTTTGTTGATTTTTTAAAAATCAGATATTCTTACGGCAAAACCGGTAACCAGGGTATTGGCCCTTACTCATCTATCGGACAGTTAGGGCAAGGGCAATATGTTTTTGGTGACGGAGGCTCAACTGTTCCAACTTTATTTGCCAATACATTAGGTAACCAGGATTTAGGCTGGGAATCGACCTATGAATCAAATCTGGGTCTCGATTTCAATTTATTGAAAGATAAAATTACCGGAAGTATTGAGCTGTATAATACGCACACTAAAGATTTACTTTTAAGAAGAACCATACCGGTTGTTAACGGATTTGCTTCTGTATTTCAAAATGTGGGCGAAACAAATAATAAAGGATTCGAACTGACATTAAATTCCACCAATCTTAAAACAAAGAATTTTGAATGGAGTTCAACCATAACTTTTTGGCTGAACAGGAACAAGATAGTACATCTGTATAATGTGGATTTAAATCACGATGGTAAAGAAGACGATGATATTGGCAACTCCTGGTTTATCGGCCAGCCGATAACATCTGTTTACGATTACGTTCTTGACGGGGTTTATCAGAAAGGCGATGTCATTCCTGCCCGCTTTAAGCCTGGCTTTTACAGGATTAAAGACTTGAATGGAGACAGTGTCATCAATTCCAATGATCGTACTATAATAGGAAACCGTGACGCTAAATATCAGTTGGGATTTAATAATAATTTCCGGTATAAGAGCTTTACATTGTCTGCTTTTATCAATTACCGGCAGGGAGGGATACTTTTCGATCCTAATCTAAACCCAGCCAATAATTTCCCCAGCCGCGTTAATGCACTGGCCCTCCCGTATTGGACACCTGAAAACCAATTGACAGACAGGCCGGTAATTAATTACGCTAATCCTCTTGGCCACGGTTTTTATGAAAATTTAAGCTTTGTTCGAATCCAGGATGTGTCCTTATCCTATGATTTTTCTCAAAAACTATTGCAGAAAATCAAAGTGTCGCAGCTACGCATGTATGTCAGTGGAAAGAACCTGGCAACTTTCACTGAATTTAAAGGATGGGATCCTGAAAGTCAATTTTTTGGTAATAACGGATACCCCATGACAAAATCATTTGTAGCAGGCTTGAATATTAACTTTTAAAAATTATTATTATGACAGTAAAAACTTTATATAGCATTCGTAACATGTATAAAATTATAGTTCTGATTATTGTGCTGTCCACTTCATTTTCGTGCAATAAAACAATATTGGAAGAAACTCCATTATCCTTCCTAAGTCCTGGCGCCCTTACAAACCAGGGCGCTTTTAATGCGGCTATTGCAGGCCTTCATCAGTGGGCCAGGCAGGAAGATTTATATGACCCGGATCATTTTGAAATGTGGTATGGAACAGATGGCGGCTACCCCGGAGAACCGAACCCGTTAAGACATAATGATTATTCATTAATTACGCCCACTTATGGTCCGGTTCAGCAATATTGGAATTATGTGTATCTCAGGTTAATTCCAAATGCCAATATGATAATCAACCGTGCCCAATTGCCCGAGGCAGTATGGAGTGATACCATTGCCGGGAAGAATGCCGTGATTGCAGAAGCCAGGTTTTTCAGAGCTTATGGTTATAATATATTGGTCAACCTGTTTGGAGGAGTTCCTATAGATACAAGCGAAAGAACTGTTCCCAAAGTTGATTACGTGAGAGCTTCTAAAGAGGATGTTTTGAATTTGGAACGTTCTGATTTAGAATTTGCATCCAGATGGCTGCCTGCTACAACAAAGCAGGATGGAAGAATAGTTAAAGCTGCTGCAGACCATTTATTAGCCGAAGTGTATCTTAGTTTAGGAAGAAATGACGATGCAATTAAAAGCGCATCGGACGTGATTAATTCAGGCTTGTACCATCTTATGGATCAAAGATTTGGGGTAGCCAAGGATTTACCCGGTGATGTGTTTTCTGATTTATTTAAAACGGGTAACTATAACCGCAGCAGCAGTGGCAACATGGAAGGTATTTGGGTGACCCAGATAGAACGTTTGACACCAGGGGGAGGTAATAATGATGATCAGTTTGCCTGGAACCCGCGCTGGTGGGCAATTACTGATCCGGAGGGGAAACAGGGGATGATGCTGGTGACTGGCGATACCTTGAACAGGTCTGCTGCCTGGATCCGCCCTACAAACCATGTTTTTTATGGTATCTGGAATACTGGTGCCAATGATATAAGAAACTCTAAATATAATATTAAAAGAGAGTTGTATTATAATTATCCGCCATCAAGATATTATGGGCAATTGGTTACGTATAGGTCAGGACTAGATACCAATTACTTCTTTTACCCTGTATTGGAAAAAACTGTGGGGGTTCCGATAGGACTTGCAGACCGTTCTACCTATAAGGATCATTACAAAATCAGGCTGGCAGAAACTTATTTACTCAGGGCGGAAGCATATATGAAAAAGGGTGATCTGGTAAATGCAGCTGCAGATATTAATGTATTGCATAGCCGTGTTAATGCCAACCCTGTAAGCCCGGGTGCAGTTAACCTTGATTATATACTTGATGAAAGGCTAAGAGAGTTGGTGACCGAAGAGCCGAGGCGAAGAACTTTAATCAGAACAGGTACACTGGTAAGACGTGTACAACTATACGACAATAATCCAAGACAGACGCCAAATATTCAACCTTTTAATGCACTATGGCCAATACCTCAAAGTGCTATAGATGCAAATACGGGGGCTGAATTGAAACAAAACCCTGGTTATTAAATTAGGATTTACCGGAGCAGGTTTAATATATACTTTCACGTACATTTAAAAACTTATTAACAAGAGTGAAAGCTTAACGAATATCCCAACTAAAAGTGCCGGTAGCCAAGAGTTGCAGGTGGATATGATTTTAATTGCTGCTATCAGATACCAACAAATTTTAAAACCTACAACAGATGAAGATTAGAGCGTGTATACTTATCATTCTTTTTTCAGCCTTGTATTTTTCAGGGTTTAAAGTGTGTGCTCAGCATAATCCTTTACCGGTTAGTATAGAAAACTTTGGGGTTAAAAAAGATGGCGGTGAAGATGCTACTGCGGCTGTTCGAAAAGCATTGGAGTATGTGAAAAAGAGTAATTCTAAAAAACTGATTTTCCCCAAAGGACGCTATGATTTTTTCCCGGACCAGGCATCAGAGAAATATGTATTTACGAGCAATAACGATGAAGGACTTAAGCGCATTATCTTTTTATTATCAGGGTTCAGTCATATTGAAATTGATGGAGAGGGTTCAGCATTTATTTTTCATGGTTTTGTCTCCCCGTTCATTATTGAAAGCTCAAAGAATATTACACTCAAAAATTTTTCTGTTGACTGGGACAGAACCTTTCACAGCGAGGGGAAAATAGTGTCAGTAGATGATGAAGGCATGGTACTTTCTTTCTCAAAAAAATATCCTTATAAAGTTGAGAATGGTTTGCTTGTTTTCTATGATAACGACAAAAAGCAATATCCTTATGGAAGCCTGCTTGAATTTGATCCCATAAAACATGAAACAGCTTACATGGCAACCGATTATTATTTGCGCGGTAACCAGCCTGCCAAAGAAATTGAGCCGGGCAAGGTGCGTTTGCTGGTACCGCACATGAAGGGAACACCAGGTAATGTGATGGTATTTAACGCAGCAAAAAGATCCAATTCTGCCATTACGGTAGCAGACTGCTATAATCTCTTATTCGATTCTTTAAACATCTATCATTGTGGTGGTATGGGTATTATTGCCCAGCGCAGCAGTAATATCGAAATCAATCATCTTACGGTAACCCGCAGTCCCGGTACTGACCGGGTATTGAGCATAACTGCCGATGCCACGCATTTTGTAAACTGCGGAGGTAAGCTTCTGATTCAAAATTCACTCTTCGAAAACCAGATGGACGACGCTACCAATATTCACGGCATGTATGTACAGGTTACAAAGAAACTGACTCCGGCAAAAGCAGAGGTACAGTTAAAACATGAACAGCAGTTAGGGTTTGATTTTATAAAGCCCGGCAGCCGGCTGGAGCTGGTACACAATACCACCATGGAAGCTTATGATACGTTAATGGTAAAAACAGTAAAACGGATCAACAAAGAATATACACAGGTGGAGTTTACAAAGCTACTACCAGTGGGGCTTGTGTCAGGCAAAGATGTGATGGCTGCCATTGATAATTATCCTGATGTTACCATACGCAACTGCGTTATTCAAAAGAACAGGGCCAGGGGGATGCTGATTGGCTCGAGGAGAAAAGTGCTGATTGAACATAATACTTTTCATACACCCGGCGCGGCTATATTATTTGAAGGTGATGGAAGCTATTGGTTTGAGCAGGCGGGTGTAAGAGATGTTACCTTGCGAAATAACATCTTTGATAACTGTAATTATGGGGTGTGGGGAACTGCCGTTATACAAGTTGGTTCAGGAGTAAAAGAAGAATACCGTAATATCAGCAGGTATAACAGGAATATCAAAATTTACAATAATACTTTTAATGTGTTCGACCCGAGGCTGATACATGCCTATTCAGTTCAGGGGCTGGCCTTTTCAAACAATACAATAAATAGCACACAAGCTTACCCCAATAAATTTCCTAACGCAAAGCATTTTGACATCAGTGATTGCTCTGATATAAAAATTGAAGAAGATACAGCATCATTCAATTTAAAATAGAATAAATCAAAAGAAGCCGGATAAATGAAAAGAGTAATCAATATTAAGACCGGCAGTTGCCTTGTAATCTTCTTTTTTTTGGCATATGGATTTACCGGAAAAATCAACAACAGGTTTGCGATAAGAGCGAATGAAGTGACCGTTGGTGATCCCCAGCACCCCGAAAGATTACCACTGGAAATTCAGAACGCATACAGCAGGGGCGCACGAAAAATCATTATCAAGGCGGGCACTTACATGCTGCCAAATCCGCCTAATGAAAAGAATATTTTCCTGCTCAAAGGCTGGAAAGACATTACCATCAGCGCTTATGGCACAACTCTTATTCTCACCGATACATCCCCCAATTACCATGCATTTCATTTAGAAGAATGTAACCACGTGACCATTGAAGGCGGTACCGTTTCTCAAACCAAAGAACCGGCATACCAGGGAATGATTACCGCGATGGATAAAGATTCTAATGGCAATGTTACTGTTGACTGGCAACCGGATGCTGGTTATCCCATTCCGGCGTCAGACGTTACTAAGTTTCCAAGTGGCGTTAATATAGTGGATGGGAAGACACGGAAACTCAAGACAGGTATTCCCGATTATTACAATGCAGCCATGACTGCTGTTGGTGATGGTTCATTTCGTGTCACGCTTAAAAAGCCCATTGTTAATTTCGGCATTGGTGACTGGATCCTCGGCCGCAACGGAAATTCCCCCTATAAATTCTTTCTGGCAAACTGCACCAATTTTACCATTAAAGATATAACGCTAATGCGCAATGGATTCTCCACCATCCGTGAAGATGGTGGCGGTGGTAATCATATATTGCACTGTACATGGGCATTAGGTTCACGTCCGGATGGGGCAACCGTTGATCCCCTGGTGAGCTGCTCTGCTGACGGCTTTTACTCAACAAATACCTGGTTGGGTACTGATATTGAAGACTGCAATTTCCAGGGCATTTTACTGGATGATCCAATAGCAATTCATGGCTCTTTTATTCCGGTAATAAGTGGTTCGGCAAATAAAGTTGTTTGTGACGCAAAAGTAAAAGGAAAGTTGGTGGTTGGGAACCCTTTACGTTTCACAGATGAGAAAGGATTTATTGCTGATGCAAAAGCTACAGATATCGGAAAAGTATTGCAGCATTTTGGGCAATAGCATTCCGTCACGCCGGTAACTGAAGTTGATGATTGCAATATTGCTGAAGATTTATTCATCAGCCAAATGTATAACGTCATGCCCGAACTGAAGCTACATTTTTTTACTGCTGCTGAAGCTTACTTTGTCAAGCCCAAATTGCTGCAATACGGCTGTTGCTTGCAGTTTTGTCCCATGAATTTTAATGCTGAAAAAGAATGTAAATAGCTTTTTTAAATTGATGTTGCTTATCGTTCATAATGTTTTTAAAATAAAGTCTTGAAAGTTGCAACTGATTAAAAAACTAAAGATGAACTTGAAAATGAATACTGCTGTTGCTGTCGTAATGCAACTATAAATTTTAAAAAGCCGTTGTGGGAAACTGATAAAAATTTGTCAACCGCAACAACCCGAACCTGAACACTTAAAAACTGCAAAAAGATTTTATGAACTTTTAAATTGAAACACGCCGAACTGTCCGCCGAAACATTTTAAAGATTATAAGCAACCTGCAATATTGATGAAAGTTTAAAAGCTGTTTACAAATAGTAAAAACCCAAACTTGTCAAAGTCATGAATTATAAAAATATAAAAGCAGCTTGTCAGTCAATAAAAGTCTGAAGCTGAATAAAGTTGATAAAGTAAATTGTTACAACAAAACTGCCTGAAAATATAATAACACTTACAAAATTTGTCAAAATAAAAGCTGCTCAAAACTTATGATAAACTTTTGCATTTTGTCCTGCCGCAACCGGAAATGCTACGCGCAAAATAAAATTGCAAGCAACAAAGATAACGGGGATAAAACGCTAACGGTTACGCTCGATAAATCACTCAACGTTCCTGCAGGTGCAAAGTTTAGTGATTTGCTTCGATGTGGACAAGGATCTAAAATCCTGCGCTGCCGTATTGCCGGCACACGTTCCCGCGGTATTTTGCTAAAGGGAGATAATGGCCTTATAAAAGATAATGTTTTTGATAATTGCGGTATGGCTGCAGTAAGCCTGGGCCCGGAGTTTTATTGGAACGAAGCCAATTATACCCAAAATATTATCATTACCGGCAATACATTTATTCATAATGGCAATACAGGAGGAGGAGGTGGTGTCATCTTCATTCACGGTGAAGGAGCACTGGGTAATAAGAATATCGTCATCAGGAATAATCATATGGAAGTTACCATTAAAACTGCCGGATGTATGGATATTGATGGAGAAAATGTTTGGATAGGAACCACAACCGGTTTATATAAGTATTCAATAACAATGAAGTCGGTAGTTAAAAGTATAATACAGAACCCGGAAAGCTTACCTCTGATAATGTTGCATGCCTTTCGTTTGATAAACAGAAACGTTTATGGATAGGCACAGAAGGTGGGGGAATTGATATACTTAATCCGGCTACTGAAGAGGTAGACTACCTTTTACCGGGAGAAAATAAGAATGCTATTTCCAGTGAATCGGTGTTTGCAATATTTGTAGATAATGAATCCAGGAAATGGATAGGGACATTAAAAGGGGGTATCAATCTGATTGATCCTCTGAAAAAGCAATTTCAAACAATTGCCCATGATCCTTTAAACCGAAACAGCCTGGTCAACAATTTTGCTTCCTCTTTTATGGAAGACAAGGATAAAAATCTTTGGATCGGAACGGATGGGGGAGGCTTAAGTATTTGGAACCGGAGAGAAAATAGATTTACTAATTTCTCTCATTCGCCGGGCAATATTCATTCCCTCAGCAACAACTCTGTCACTTGTATTAAACAAGACTATCTCAACAATATGTGGATTTCTACTTTTGGAGGCGGTATAAATAAATACAACACGGCAACCGGGGCTTTTGAACATTTTAAATGTATTAATGATGTAACTGGAGAAGAGAATGAAAAAGTATGGTTGATTTTTGAAGATAGGGATAAAACTTTAAAACTTTATGGGCCAGTACTTTTGGCACGGGCAAGCTGTACCGATTTAACAGGCAGTTGAATCGTTTTGAAGTGTTCAACCAGGAATTTAATGATTTAATTGCGATAGCGGAAGACAAAAATGGGTTTATGTGGGGGGGAAACTCGCACCAGCTAATTAAGATTGATAAAAAAACAAGCGGCATCTCACTTATGAAATAGGCAAACCTGTCCGTGCTATTTATGAAGATAAAGGTGGCCATCTTTGGGTTGGGTCAGAAGGTGGAGGTTTGATTTTATTTGATCGTGTCAAAGGCAAAATTTTATTGAGGCTTTCTAATGTAGAAGGATTGTGTAATAATGCTGTTTTAAATATATTGGAAGATAACAGAGGAAATCTATGGCTTAGTACTTTTAATGGCCTTTCCAAATTTAATCCTGTTGATAAAACCTTTAAGAATTATTATCAGAATGATGGTTTGCAAAGCAACCAGTTTTTGTACAATGCTGCATTGAAGTTACAATCAGGTGAGTTTGTTTTTGGGGGGATCAAAGGTTTCAATATTTTTTATTCCGATAGCATCCTTTCACGCAACAATATGCCCCCTGTTTTGCTTACTGGTTTACGAATAAATAATATACCTGTTACCTCCGATAATAAATATGTTACTAAAATCAGCAACAATAATATTCAATCTTTAAAGCTTCCGTTCACTGAAGCTGTTCTTTCTTTTGACTTTGCAGCTTTGGAATATTCTGCCCCCGGAAAAATTTCTTATGCTTATTACCTTGAAGGATGGGACAAAGGCTGGAACTATTCGGGTAATTTACGCACAGCTAATTATACGCATTTAAGAGAAGGGAATTATGTACTTCGTATAAAATCTACCAATGCAGAAGGGATGTGGAATTCAAAAGAAGCTGTTTTAAACATTACAGTGCTTCCCCCCTGGTACAGGAGTTGGTGGGCTTATACCTTTTATTTGATAGCAGCAGGAGCGGTTATTTATTTTTACTTGCGGTACAGGGGCAGGCAGGCAAAACTTGAGTATGAAGTAGCCATAACAAAACTTAATGCTGACAAGGAAAGAGCCGAACTGGAAAAAGAAAGGTTGGAACGTGAAAAGGCACAGGCAGAATATGAAAAGGAAAAAGCAGAACACGAGATGGAGCGTGTCATCAATGAACGTGACAGGGAAATAAATGAGAAAAAGCTTTCTTTTTTCTCCGATGTGTCTCAAGAAAGGGTGTACGACAAATATCCCTCACCTAATATTCTTTATCAAATCAAACACTTTATCCCATTCCCCGCTTAAATATGCTGTGCGCAAAGTTACAATTGTTTGAAGTCCGGCCATTGTCCAACGTTGTCCCGACAACTTAAGCCTTTGCTGAATAACCTTTCGATTGGCACTCTCAATTGGCCCGGAGCCGATTAAATACTCTTTTTGTCGAAAGGTGCCGTATTGCATTCTCTGAGCATGCGTTGAAAAATAATTAATTTCCCGATCGAAATTGTCTTTTAAAACTGGATGAAGTTTCTTTAATCTTTTTAATTCTCTTTTTACTCCTTCAATATTATCTTCAAATAATAATTGCTCTTGTCTGGAAAGCCATTCCTTTTTGCGCTTTTCTTTATTTTTGAAAATAGGTGATACTACAGTTGACAAGTGTTCTTTGGCATGAAAAAAATCGACTATTTGGATGCTTTCCGGATAACTGTCTTCTATCCTATTCCATATCCAGGTGGCACCATCACATAAAAATGCTCTTCTTTTTTTAGGGATAACTTCAATATGGGTATCCATTTTATCCCAAAAATCATTACTGTTACCCAGATGAGCAATGAATTGGGAAGAAGTGATCATATTGCGGTTTACGCCTACACGATCAACTCTTTTATCGCTTCGGAATATTCTCCCCAATTTCACTTCCTTCCATTGTTCTTCCCGGGTAAAGACCATTGAACCATCAACTAATATATAGTATAACTTGTTTTTGTCTTTAACTACTGACTGCCTGGCGATCTCTGCATATAAAGGTGACTTGTAATTATCAGAGGCAAAATAGGCTTCTAATGCCTTCCCATAATAATGGCAAACCCGTTCAATTTGTTTTGGGTTAACATCAATACCAGTAAGTTTTTTTAAAACCCTGGAAGCATCTTCAAAAACTCTTTCCTGCCCTAAATAACAAAGCAGTTCCTGCATATTTGCCGATATGCCAAAACTACCACCGCTTTGTGCTATTGGCCATCTTTTATCTACTACCATATATCCTTTAGTAGTCAGGAGTTTTTTTTTAAATTCTTCCCCTTGGGAATATCGCCAACGGACAACTGAAAAATTTCATCCTCCATCAACCGCATTATTGAAGTAAATTTTTCTTCGTACAGACTTCCATTTGTAGTTCTTATATCTGTTGAATCCAGGAACTTATCAATATAATGGCTAAATCTATCAACCATCATTTCTTTTATCTCCTCTTTGGTTTTGGTTATCATAAAATTAATTTCCTGCAAATTTAGGAATTTAATCATAGGAGGGATATTTGTCGTACACCCCTCAAGAAATGGTATATTCTTATTTTCAATATTACATCTACCTTTGCATACGATAAATGAAAGTAAAAAGATCCATACAGTTTAAAGCAGCCTTCTTAATGATTGTGTTTTCGTTGAATACGATCATTGGTTTTTCTTGTGCTATTGGCATGGATATGGGTTTTAATAGTAAGTATCACCAGGATGAAATGAAGATCGCTTCTATGCAAATGCACGCTAATGCAAAGAATCGTTGTCATAACGAAAAGGCAACGAGCACCCACAGCGAAGCAATCAATAATCACCACAGTTCAAAAGATGGAAAACATAATTGCTGTAATGATGGCGTGCTGAAGTTTAGCCAGCTTGATAAGTCTGTACCCGGAACTTCCAATGATATTAACCCGGTTTTCCTGATCACTTTTATTTCCTCTTTTTATAATAACGGCATTTTATTCCAATCGCTGGAAACCCCGGCAATCAAATATTTTGTCCGAAGTTATCATCCTCCTATCCCCGACATTCGCATAGCGATCCAGAGTTTTCAAATATGATCTGATGTATAGTTTTAATGCCCCGGCTTTACCGGGACTGTAATTATTTTATTATACATCAAACAAAAAAAATGAAAACACATTCTATAGAGCTCAATAGCTCATCAATTATTTCAACAGGTAAAAAACTATTTTTTCTAATCGCCCTTCTTGCTGTTGCTTTCATGCAAAAAAGTTTTGGGCAGGATAGTAATGTTCCCCAATCTCAATTACTTCACTCTTATTATGACATTAAAAATGCGCTGGTATCAGGCAATGGTGGTGCGGCTTCATCAAGTGCCGGCGACTTTATAAAAGCGCTTAACGGCTTTGATGATAAAACGATTAATGAAGACACACGCAAGGCGCTTTTGAAAGATGCCGCAGAGATTTCCGAAAGCAAAGACATTAAACATCAAAGGGAGCATTTTGCAAACTTCTCCACTAATATGTATGCTTTAGCCAAAGCCACCAAGCTTACGGCTGAGCCGGTGTATTACGACTATTGCCCGATGAAAAAATCATATTGGCTTAGCAGCGATAAGTCCATTAAAAATCCATACTTCGGCAAGGCCATGCTTACCTGTGGCAAGGTTACAGAAACAATTCAATAACAACTCAATTCTTATTTTACCTGCTTCGTTAGCGGTAGGTAAATTTCATATTTCTAATAAATAAAAATCATAAAAATGAAAAATATACTACTGGGTATTTCAATAGCTGCGGTAACATTAGCAGCATGCAGCAACAATGCAAGCGATGAAAAAAAAGATATGGATGTAAAAAAAGATGCTTCTGCAAATGAAATGCAAAGCAACACCATGTAAGCGCAAAATGAAACACCCATTAACGGGATTGTAACAGGTTACCTGCAGGTAAAAAACGCACTCGTGGATGATAATGGAAATGATGCTGCCGGCGGCGGCAAGTCAATATCGGAAGCGATGGCAAAGCTCGATAAAGCTTCGTTATCTGCTGAGCAAAAGAAGGCCTACGATGCGGTTGCAGATGATATAAAAGAAAATGCCGAACACATCAATGAGAACAGTGGCAAGATTGATCATCAAAGGGAGCATTTTGAAATGCTGAGCCAGGATATGTATGATCTCGTAAAATCTTTTAACGAAGGGCCTACAATGTATAAAGATTTTTGCCCTATGGCCAATGACAATAAAGGTGCTTACTGGCTAAGTGAAACAAAAGAAATAAAAAATCCTTATCTCGGTAAAAAAATGCCAACCTGCGGAGAAGTAAAAGAAGAAATTAAATAAGCATGAAACTGTTTAAAAAAATTCTGTTGTTACTCCTGGTAGTGTTCGTGGCAATGCAATTCATAAGCCCTGCCCGCAATGTAAGCGGGCAGGGCTTGCAGGTTGATGTTACAAAAACAATAAAGGTTCCGGACAAAGTGTTGGATATTCTTAAAAACGCCTGCTACGATTGCCATAGTAACGATTCCCGGTATCCCTGGTACGTGAACGTGCAGCCAATGGGTTGGATAATGGCAAATCATATAAAGGATGGAAAAAAGGATCTCAACTTCAGCGAGTTTAGATCCTATTCATTACGGAAACAACAAAGCAAATTAAAATCTATTGCAACCCAGGTTAAAGATGGTGAGATGCCTATATTGTCTTATACTATTATGCATGCAGACGCCAGGCTTAGTAAAGAGCAAAAAGAGTTGATCATTGATTGGGCAATAAGTACAAAAGACAGCCTTGTAGCAAAAAATTGAAAACAGGAATGAATAAAATAAAGATAGAATTAGGTAGAACGGTCGCATAGCAAATATAGTATTTGTTTAAGACTAATTTAATTAGTAACTTTAGGCTAAAATTATTAGCCATGTTTATAGGAATGAATGTTATCGATTTTAGTAAAAAGTTTCCAGATAAAGAAAGCTGTTATCTATATCTGGAAGAATTAAAATGGGGGAAAGGTTTTCAGTGTAGCCGATGCAGCCACAGCCAATACTACAAGGGCAAGCATTGCTTTTCCAGAAGGTGTAAAGGTTGTGCTTACGAAGAAAGTGTAACAGCCAATACATTATTTCATGGTATGAAGATGTCTATCTTAAAGGCATTCCATTTGCTGTTTGCGTATTTCTGCTAAAAAGAAAGGCATGTCAACGGTGGAATTAGGCTACGAAGTAGGTATTCAGCAGAAATCTGCCTGGCTCTTCAAACGCAAGGCGCAGGTAAGTATGCAGTCAGATAAAAAGAAAAAAATTGACACAGCGGTACATGCAGATGAGTTTGTGGTGGGCGGCAAAGAAGAAGGCCAGCCGGGGCGCAGTTTATCAAAGAAAAAAGCGACGATGATACTGATGGAAAGAATAGATGAAGAAACAGTAGGCAGGATTTACCTGCAGCAAATAGAAGATTATCAGGCAGATACTTTAAAGTATGCAATTAAAGAGCATGTAAGTGATGCTGCTGAGATAACTGCCGATAAATATTCTTCTTATAAATCTTTGGAATCAACGATGCCTAATTTAAACACAATACTTTCCAACAAGGGGGAAAATTTTAAACAATTACATGAACAGATTATGCTATTCAAGATTTGGCTGAGAGGAATACATCACAAATGTTCCCTTCAGCATTACCAGGCTTACTTAGATGAGTATTGTTACAGGTTTAACAGACGAGGACACCGAAAGAGCATTTTTCATAATTTGATAGCAAGAATGATGAACCAAACACCGCATCCTTATCCTTTACTAAAAAAGCTTTACGACTGTTCTACCTAATTCTAAATAAAGAAAATAGTAATCAAAATTTTTAAAGCAATTTTTATACGCAAGAAAGAATGCTGTAAATAATTGATCATGCGTTCGCAGTTGAAAGCCGCATGGAAGGCCTCTCCACAGCTTGCCTCAACTCACCAGACGATTATGATAAAAAAATAACCAAAAAATACAAATAATCTTGCTGTATTGTTTGGTTAAATAAAAATGAAAAAAATAAATGAAAAAAATAATCTTAATGGTTTTTGGGTTGGCTCTGTACTCCTTTATATCTGCACAGGAAATGCCGGGAATGAAAATGTCCAAAAAAGAGAATGCAAATAAGGCTCAGCCTGCAACGTACACTTGTGTAATGCATCCTGAAATTCATGCCACGACACCGGGCAACTGTCCTAAATGTGGAATGCCCCTGGTAAAAGAACAACCAAAAGCATCAGCAAAGCCTGCTACAAAAAAAACACAGACCAGACCTTCAAAACCTGCTGCCAGCAATGAAATGCAAATGCACATGAAAGATACGGTGCCTATGAGCCATGAGGGCATGCAAATGCATAACCAGGACACTTCCAAAATGGAAAGCAATATGGACATGCAAGGCAATGATGCACACATGGATCATAATATGAGCACCATGAATAAAATGGAAAATATGGATGCCATGCAAATGGCAAAGGCCAACCTTGGCCCTATAAAAACTATTACCACCACCCAGCCCCCCCGAACGGTACGATACGATTTATATATAAGAGATACCATTGTAACGTTTGGTAAAAAATCAAAACGGGCTATTGCAGTTAACGGGCAAATACCGATGCCGACACTTACATTTACTGAAGGTGATACAGCTGAAATTTATGTGCATAACAATTTAGATGAAGTAACATCATTGCATTGGCACGGATTGTTTTTGCCAAATAAAATGGATGGTGTCCCCTTTCTCACACAAATGCCCATTAAGCCCGGTGCAACATACTTATATAAATTTCCCATCGTGCAGCACGGCACCCATTGGTATCACAGCCATAGCGGTTTACAGGAGCAAATTGGTATGTATGGTGCATTTATTATGAACAAAAGAGAAGAATGGGACATACCTACAATACCGGTAGTATTAAGTGAATGGACGGATATGAAACCGGAAGAAGTGCATCGCAGCCTGCACGCAGCTACCGATTGGTTTGCCATACAAAAAGGTAGTACGCAAAGCTATTCCGAAGCAATAAGAAAAGGTCAGTTTAAAACCAAATTGATTAACGAATGGAAGCGGATGAATGCAATGGATTTAACTGATGTGTATTATGACAACTTTTTAATCAATGGCAAAAACCAAAATGTGCAGCCTCAATATAAAGCTGGAGATAAAGTGAGGTTGCGAATAGCAAACGGCGGCGCATCAGATTATTTTTGGCTTAGTTATTCAGGCGGTAAGATAACAGTGGTAGCTACCGATGGCAACGATGTAGAACCCGTAGAAGTTGACAGGCTAATCATAGCTGTTTCCGAAACTTATGATGTCGTGGTCACCATTCCTGAAAACAAAAGTTACGAATTTTTAGTAACACCGGAAGACCGGAGAAAATACGCCTCTATGTGGTTGGGCAGCGGAGAAAAAGTGCCTGCGGTAAAATTGCAGCGGCCTAAATATTTTGCCGGTATGAAGATGATGAATGATATGATGGACATGAAAGGCAATATGATTGAGATGGAAGGCATGGAGATGCAGAATCAGATCATGGATATGAATGTAGTGATGTACCCGGAGATCACTGGTTCAGAAAATTCAGGTAAAACAATGAATTCCGGCAGCATGGATATGGATATGAAGATGCCTGCCCGACCTCCAGGCGGGAATGATAAAAAGCCGGATGCAAAAATGAACATGCCTGCCCGTTCCGAAGGCGGGGAGGGCAAAGAAATGGCTATGAACTATAGCGGTCACAACATGGCAGACATGGACATGGCTCCTTCGGAGAGGGCAGGGGAGAGGTTTTTTCGGACATTGTATCCCTTAACTACGAAATGTTGCGGGCCCCGGAAAAAACTACATTGCCCGAAGGTCCCTGGAGAGAATTGAAATTTGACCCTACCGGCAACATGAACCGTTATGTATGGAGCCTCAACAATAAAGTAGTTTCAGAAACGGATAAAATCCTGATTAAAAAAGGTGAGAACTTGCGAATAATTTTTTTCAATAACAGTATGATGCGCCACCCCATGCACCTGCACGGCCATGATTTCAGGTTATTGAACGGCCAGGGTGAAAACGCTATTATGAAAAACATTATCGACATCATGCCTATGGAAAGAGACACCATAGAATTTAACGCTAACGAACGGGGGGAGATTGGTTTTTCCATTGTCATATTTTATACCACATGATGAGCGGAATGGGCAGGGTATTCAGTTACGACAATCCGCTTGTTGAGAAGACTGATATTACCAATCCTAAAGTAGCCACCCGGGGATTAAATGCTGAAGACAGAAGATTTCATCCGATGGGTAGGATAGGGTTAGAAAGTAACGGCAGCGACGGAGAATTTATGTTTGCACAAACAAGATGGAAAGCAAGCACACTTTGGCATCTGGGGTTACATGATAAGCATGGCTATGAAAGTGAAACCATGATGGGGCGTTACCTGGGCAGAATGCAATGGTGGTTTCCTTATGCAGGTTACGACTATCATTTTAAAGCATTCAACTCCAAAGAAAAAAACATTTTCGGCAGCGATGCGAAAAATATGTTTGGACAGGTAAGCAATAAAGAGCATAGAAATACAGTAGTGGCGGGTATCGCTTATACACTCCCAACCTTGACGGTTGCGGATTTCAGGGTAGATGGCGATGGGAAGTTTCGTTTCCAGTTGTCGAGGGAAGACATCCCATTAACCCCACGTTTACGTTTTAACTGGATGTTAAATACTGACAAGGAATACATGGCGGGTTTCAGATACATCATGACCAAATATTTTTCACTGTCTTCCCACTACGATAGCGACATGGGGTTGGGTGCAGGTATTACATTAACTTATTAATTAAAGAAATAGCAAAATCAAATCAATCATCTATTAGAGTTATGAATTTCTTTTTGCAGATTACTTGGAATCTCAATCCTGAGATATTTCATATCGGAGGCTTCGGCCTCCGGTATTATTCTTTGATGTTTGGCCTGGCATTTTTTCTTAGTTACCTTCTTTTATCCTTCATCTTTAAAAAGGAGAATGTTCCGCGACGGCTTCTCGATAAATTATTCCTGTATGTATTTATTGGAACGCTTGCAGGTGCAAGGTTAGGCCATACGCTCTTCTATGAATTTGGTTATTACAAAAATCATTTGTTGGAAATTATTCTTCCTTTCAAAATTACAAATGGGAATTTTGAACTGTCAGGATATGAAGGCCTGGCAAGCCACGGAGGGGCGATAGGCATTTCAGTACCGTTAGAAGACAATCTGATTTTGTGGCAGCGGTAACATGGAATGATTGATCTGAAAAATAGATAAAATGATAGATGCAAAAAATATAACAACACTATTCCTTGATATTGGCGGCGTATTACTGACCAATGGATGGGGCCATGAATCCAGAAATCTGGCGGCTAAAAAATTTAATCTGGATATACCCGAAATGGAAACCAGGCACGGCATCGCTTTCGAGACATTCGAACTTGGAAAGATTAACCTTGACGAATATTTGAATATAACTGTTTTTTATAAAGACAGATGTTTTACAAAAGATGAATTCATCCAATTCATGTTTGCACAATCTCAGCCCTTCCCTGAAATGATTGAATTGATAAAAAAACTAAAAAAGCAATATGGATTAAAAATAGTTGCAGTAAGCAATGAAGCAAGGGAATTAAATACTTACAGGATTGAGGAGTATAAGTTGGCTGAATTTATAGATTTTTTTGTATCCTCAACTTATGTTCATTTAAGAAAACCGGATGTTGACATCTATAAGCTGGCGCTTGATATGGCTCAGTCACAGCCCGGCAATACACTTTGTATTGATGATGTGTGCGTGTTTATAAAAGTTGCCGAAAGGCTGGGAATAAAGGGCATTTGCCATATTGATTATGAAACAACCTGCAAAGAATTGCAATCATTAGGATTTGAAACTACATTATGAAACCAGTCAATTAAAATATTCTTGTAATTAATGGCGGTTCGTCTAGCATCAAATTCGCTTTGTTTAGCATGGATGAAAAGGTAAATAAAATTCTTTCAGGGCAAATAAAAAGAATTGGGTTGTACAATCCTGAATTTACAATTACCCATAACCTCACCAATGAAAAAAATGAAATCATCATAGATGCAACAAATTTTAAAGAAGCCGCAGAAGTTTTAATTGAATGGTTTAAAGAACAAAAATATTTTGAAGAGATTAAATGTATCGGGCATCGCATTGTACATGGAATGGAGCATACACACCCGGAAATTATTGACGATAATTTATTAAAGGAATTGTATAAAATAATTGATTATGACCCTGACCATCTGCCTGTAGAAATTGAAATGATAGAATTATTTAAAAAACAATTTCCAAACTTATTACAGGTTGCCTGTTTCGATACATCTTTTCATACGACCATGCCACGTGTTGCCAAAATTTTACCAATACCAAGACGATTTGATGCAGCAGGCATTCATCGTTATGGATTTCATGGCTTGTCTTTCACCTATCTTATGGAAGCGCTTAAAAATGTAAATGGCAAAGATGAAAGCAATGGGCGCATCATTCTCGCACACCTCGGCAACGGTGCCAGCGTAGCGGCAGTGAAAGATGGAAAGTGTATGGATACCAGCATGGGATTTACACCGGCAGGAGGTTTGGTGATGGGCACAAGACCCGGAGATATTGACCCTGGGGTTACCTGGTACATGATACAAAGTGCAGGGATGACGGCAGCGCAATTCAATCATTTGATCAATCATGAAAGCGGGTTGCTGGGTGTTTCTGAAACCAGCTCTGACATGCAGGATTTGTTGCAGAAAGAAAGCACAGATGTAAGAGCAGCGGAAGCAGTAGATTTGTTTTGTTACTCAGTAAAAAAATGGATAGGCGCATTTACGGCTGTATTAAATGGACTGGATACCTTGGTTTTTTCCGGTGGTATTGGCGAGCATGCATCGGCAATCCGTTCACGAATTTGTAAAGGATTTGATTACTTAGGAATTGAAATGGATGAAGAAGAAAATAAAAAAAATGTAACAACTATTTCAACAATAAACAGTAAGGTAAAAGTGTATATGATACCAACTGATGAAGAAATAATTATTGCAAAGAATACGAAAAAATTATACATCACGTCTCACACATCACGTCCCTCTCCTTCGTCCGAATGAACTCCTTTGGAGGAGAGAGATTGTCCGTAGGACTCCAATGGAGGGGTGAGGCTTAAAAATTAAAATATGGAAACACAATCTTTAGAGACAACAAAGGAAAGATTATCAGATGAAATGCTTCATAAAATAAATGCCTACTGGCGGGCCGCCAATTATTTGTCAGTAGGGCAAATTTATTTGCATGAAAATCCGCTTTTGAGAGAGCCTTTGAAACCGGAACACATTAAGCACATGCTGCTGGGTCACTGGGGCACCACGCCCGGGCAAAATTTTATCTATGTCCATCTCAACAGGATCATAAAAAAGTATGATCTTGATATGATATACATTTCAGGCCCCGGCCACGGCGGTCCTGCCATTGTGGGTAATGTTTATTTGGAAGGCACTTACAGCGAAGTGTATCCAAATATAAGCCGGGATGAAGAAGGTTTGAAAAAACTGTTTACGCAATTTTCTTTTCCGGGTGGAATACCAAGCCATGTATCGCCGGAATGCCCCGGCTCCATACATGAAGGTGGTGAGTTGGGATATTCGCTCAGCCATGCTTTTGGAGCTGCTTTTGATAATCCCGGTTTAATCGTTTCCTGTGTGGTAGGTGATGGAGAAGCGGAAACGGGTCCCCTGGCAACCGCATGGCATTCCAATAAATTCCTCAACCCAATAACTGATGGCGTAGTGTTGCCTATCCTTCATTTGAACGGTTATAAAATTGCCAACCCAACTATTCTTGCCCGCATTGGGGATGAAGAATTAGAACAACTTTTTTTAGGTTATGGATGGAAGCCTTATTTGATTGAAGGTGATGACCCGATGGAAATGCACCGGAAGATGGCGGCACTGATGGATAAAGTAATAGAA
Source organism: Hanamia sp. (assembly GCA_965217965.1). Classification (GTDB taxonomy): domain Bacteria; phylum Bacteroidota; class Bacteroidia; order Chitinophagales; family Chitinophagaceae; genus Ginsengibacter. The sequence goes on from CBDCJQ010000001.1 coordinate 254,868, forward strand.
GAAATAAAGCAGATAAAACAAAATGCTGCGCAAAATAAAGATGCAAAACGTCCCCAATGGCCGATGATAATTTTAAAATCACCCAAAGGATGGACAGGCCCTAAATATGTGGATGGCTTAAAGATAGAAGGTAATTTTCGTGCGCACCAGGTTCCTATCACAGACCCGGCAACAAATCCCGAACACTTAAAACAATTGGAAGATTGGCTAAGGAGCTACAAGCCCGAAGAATTGTTTGATGAAAAGGGCCGTTTCAAAAGCGAATTGCAGGAACTATCGCCAACAGGTAAACGCCGTATGGGAGATAATCCACATGCCAACGGCGGGCTTTTACTTCATAACCTTCGTATGCCGGATTTTAGAAATTATGGAATTGAAATGACGCGTGGTGAAATGGGGCCAGGCGATACTTTGGTACTTGGAAAATTTGTAAGAGATATTATTAAAGAGAATTTGGAGAAAAAAAACTTCCGGATTTTGGTCCTGATGAAACGCTTTCCAACAAATTAAATTTTGTATTTGAAGCTACCAACCGCCAATGGGAAGCGCCGGTAATTGATACGGATGAATTTCTAAAAAAAGAGGGACGTGTAATGGAAATGCTGAGTGAACACCAATGCGAAGGCTGGCTGGAAGGTTATTTACTAACGGGAAGGCATGGGCTGTTTAATTGCTATGAAGCTTTTATTCATATTATCGATAGCATGTTTAACCAGCATGCAAAGTGGTTGAAGGTTACGTCGCATCTTCCGTGGCGCAGAAAAATTTCATCACTTAATATTCTTTTAGCATCGCATGTTTGGCGGCAGGACCATAATGGTTTTACACACCAGGATCCGGGATTTCTTGATGTGGTTATGAATAAAAAAGCATCGGTGGTTCGTGTATATCTTCCGCCCGATGCCAACTGCCTTTTATCTGTAATGGATCATTGCTTCCGCAGCAGGCAATATGTAAATGTAATAGTAGCCGGCAAGCATCCCGCACCGCAATGGCTCAACATGGATGAAGCTGTGGTACATTGTACCAAAGGCATTGGAATATGGACATGGGCAAGCAATGATAAAGATATTGAACCGGATGTAGTGATGGCTTGTGCAGGTGATGTGCCTACACTGGAAACGCTGGCTGCCGTTTCGATTCTTAACGAAAAATTGCCTGATCTTAAAGTGCGTGTAGTGAATGTGGTTGATTTAATGAAATTACAACCGGAGACAGAACATCCACATGGATTGAATGATAAAGATTTTGATACATTATTTACAAAAAACAAACCGGTGATCTTCGCTTTTCATGGCTATCCCTGGCTGATACACAGGCTCACATACCGGCGTACCAATCATATAAACTTTCATGTACGTGGCTATAAAGAAGAAGGAACCATAACCACGCCTTTTGATATGACGGTGCTGAACGATATGGATAGATTTCACTTAGTGATGGATACATTAGACAGGTTACCGCAATTGAAAGATAAAACCGCCTACCTGAAACAGGAGATGCAGGATAAGCTGATCGAGCATAAAAATTACATTAGAAAAGAAGGTATGGATATGCCGGAAGTGAGAAACTGGAAATGGAAAAATTAACGACAGGGTTGTCAACCTTTGAAAGGTTGACAACCCTTAAACTTACCTTACACAAAAATTTTTATTGCCCAATAGCTTCTATAAAGAAAGCGGTCCTTGCTTTGAAACGCCTTTATCCGGCGCACAATCTATCCAGGATATGATACTTCAGTCGTGGGGTGGGAAGATCGGGTTTCCCCTGACGTGCCTTCTGCATGAAAAGATATTACTTTTCAAAACTGGCTTGCACAAGGTGCTTTTGAAGTCAGTGCAAAGTTGACTGATGGTTAGCCAGAATATATAATGATCAAAAGTCTTGCAGGCGCTCCTTGTCTATTTTCTACCTCAATTAAACCCCTGTGATGTATAAGAATGGAAAAAAGATAAAAGCAGTAGTTGTTGCGAAAGACACCTACAAGATAGATTTGAAGAAAGAAGAAACGATAATGGTAAAATAAAAAACAATAGAGATTCTATAAGAATTGTATAAAAGAAAATGAGATGAGATATTATTTCAAACGTTGTAATAGCTGATTTAAGCGAAATAAAACTATTTTAGGATTCTTTCCCAAGAAAATAGAAATACTTTAGTAGGGATCAAATTAACAGGGTCATTGTCAACCCCGCGTTGCTGATAATAATGATGAAGCGATTGTATTGCTCTTTTTTACAAAAAAAGTTTTGGGATGAACCCGGCCGCTGTGAGATGGTAAGAGAAATTTTTCAACATCAATACACCCCATAAAATTTTTAAAGAAGTCAAAAGATGAAATTACTCTCAACAGGAAAATTACTTTTGTCATTTTTATTTACAATTGTGATGGTTGTAAAAGGCGAAGCCCAGGATAACAGGATCACTACTGGCCTTAATGATAACTGGAAATTCCACAAAGGCGGTACGGAATACGCGAATACACCTGATTTTGATGACGCCACATGGCAAAGAGTAAATCTGCCACATACCTGGAATGCACAAGATCCTTTTGATGACGATCAAACTTATTTTCGCGGCATTGGCTGGTATCGCAAAACTTTCCAGCTTGATCCGGCTTCAAAAACCAAAAAAGTTTTTCTTCTTTTTGAAGGGGCTTACCAGGTTACCGATGTATATGTAAACGGTGATTTTGCAGGCGAGCACAAAGGAGGCTTCACCGCTTTTCCCTTTGATATTACCCCTTATTTAAACCGCGAAAAAAATGCTGAAAATGTAATTGCGGTGCAGGTAAACAGCGCTCATAATAATTTTATTCCGCCACTATCCATTGGTTATGCCTTATACGGCGGCATCTATCGCAAGGCATGGCTCGTTGCCACCAATGATTTGCATTTCAGTGAAATTAATAATAATGCACAGGGTGTATTTATTTCCACGCCAGAAGTAAATGAGCAAAGTGCATCTGTGAAGGTAAAAACATCTGTAATTAATGAGTCGCAGTCAAAAAGAACTTTTCAATTTGTAAATACAATCTTTGATAAAGATGGAAATTCGGTTAAAAGTTTTTCCAAAGAAATATCATTGGATGCAGGAAGTAAAGTAGCAATAACGGATTCCACAACCGGCATTGCAAATCCTCATTTGTGGAGCCCTGAAGATCCTTATCTCTATAAAATAGAAACGCAGTTAATAGAAGATGGAAAAGTGATTGATGAAGTAACTAATCCGATTGGTTTCCGGTGGTTTCATTTCGATCCGCAAAATGGTTTTTTTCTGAATGGAAAAAAATATGTTTTACATGGTACGAACAGACACCAGGATCACCAGGGAAAAGGCGATGCGCTTTCTGACGAAGACCATATCCGCGACATGCATATTATTAAAAACATGGGCGTTAATTTTTTAAGGCTGGCGCATTATCCGCAGGCTCCCGAAGTGCTGCGCCTCGCAGACCAATTAGGAATTATTATTTGGGAAGAAATTCCGGTGGTGGATTATATGACCATACAACCTGAATTTTTAACGAATGCTGAAAACATGCTTCGCGAAATGATTCATCAGAATTACAATCATCCGTCCATTATTATTTGGGGATCAATGAATGAAGTGCTGTTGCAAAGCCAATATGGTGTTCGCATTCAAAGGCACACCGATGATGCTGATTATGTTCATAGAATCAGAGAGTACGCAGTGAAATTAGATAGTACCATTCGCTCAGAAGACCCAACAAGATATACCACTATGGCGATGCACGGAAGCGGCGATTATGCCAAATATAACCTGGATAATATTTCGCAGGTGAAGGGACGTAATATCTACGATGGATGGTATGGAGGAAAGGTTGATGGCTTTGGAAAATACCTGGATAAACTGCACGATGAAAAGCCGCAAGAAATTGTTGTCATCAGCGAATATGGTGCTGGAAGTGACCGCCAGGTAAACAGCAGCAATCCGCAAAGGCTTGATTTCACAGGCGAATACCAGCGCTACTATCATGAAAGTTATCTACGGCAAATCAATGCAAGACCCTGGCTTGGCGCTACTGCTATTTGGAATCAATTTGATTTTTCCCAACCCAATATCGGTGGAACTATTTCGAATGAAAATCAAAAAGGATTACTTACGTGGGACAGGAAATATAAAGATGTTTATTTTTTATACAAAGCCAACTGGAATCCGGAACCCATGGTTTATATAGCTACAAGAGACTGGCTGCACCGTGCGGGCAATGATGATACTAAATATAACGTTGATGTGTATACGAATACTAAAGACGTAACATTTTATTTAAATGGAAATAAAATAGGAACTGCCAAACCTGATGATATTCACAAATGCAGTTTTACTGTTCAGTTAACAGATGGCGATAATTTGATGGAAGCTGTTGGAAAAGAAAATGGAAAAGTTATAAAAGATGCGGTCGTAGTTCATAATAAAATATATCCTCGCGATTTATCGAAGTCAAAATTCTTTTCAACCATTTATATTAACGTAGGTTCAAATGCACAATATACGGATGATAATAAAATGGTTTGGTTGCAGGATCAGCCGTATGCAAAAGGAAATTATGGTTATCTCTCCGGAACGCCCACCAGCATGAACCTGAAGTACCAGATTAGAAATACAGATCATACGCCGCTGTTATATTCCTATCTCGACAGCGTTACAACCTATCGTGTTGATGTTCCCGATGGTATTTACCAGGTTGATTTATATTTTATTGAACCGGAGAAATTACAAAAAAATGAAAGGGTTTTTGATGTAAGTATTAATAACGATAAAGTCATCAATCATCTCGATCTTACCGGAGAATTTGGATTCTGTATTGCCTACAAAAAAACGTTTGTTACAAAAGTGGTTAATGGTGAAGGACTTCAAATAGCATTGGATGCTATAAAAGGAAAACCTGTTTTAAGCGGGATAAAAATATTGAAGCAGTAATGATTTCCGGCAGACCTCACAGGTTTTAAAAACCTGTGAGGTCTGCCGGAAGAAATAACAAAAATTAAAAATTGAAGAAAGCAAAAACTATATGGACAAAGCATTTTAATATCAACCTTTTATGGTTATTCCTTTCTTTTTTCTCCTGTTCTTATGCTTTTTCACAAGATACGATCAGTGGAAAATTACCTGACGTTTTAAAATTAAATAACGGAACTATTGTAACAACTTCTCAACAATGGATTTCCCAACGGAGGCCAGAAATACTTCAGTTGTTTAAAGAACAAATGTACGGCCGGTCACCAGAAGCGCCGCCGAATCTCGCTTTCACCACATTAGAAACCAAAAAGGATTTATTGAATGGCCTTGCTACACGTAAACAGGTCCGCATTTTTTTTGATGGAAAAAACGGTTCGCATTTTATGGACGTACTTATTTATTATCCTCAAAAGATAAAAAATCCGGTCCCTGTTTTTGTTGGATATAATTTTGCAGGCAATGAATCCATCTCTCCTGATAAAGAAATATTCATTACAAAAAGTTGGGTGCCATCCAAAACACCCGGCGCTATTAATAACGAGGCAACTGATGCAACACGTGGAATTGCTTCTGCCGAATGGCCTATACAATTTATATTACAACACGGCTATGCCCTCGCTACGATTTATGCAGGCGATGTTGCGCCTGATTATAAACAAGGCGATACAACAGGAGTACAGGAACTCTATCCCCAATTGAAAAACCGACTTGATAATTTTGGAACGATTGCCGCGTGGGCGTGGGGCCTCAGCCGGGCGGTTGACTATTTTGAAAAAGATCCTTTGATTGATTCAAAAAAAGTAATTGTGATAGGCACCTCCAGGATGGGAAAGGCAGCTTTGTGGGCGGGCGCTACAGATAAGCGTTTTGCCATAACGATCAGTAATGAATCTGGTGCAGGCGGCGCCAAATTATTTCATCATGTGGGAGGCGAGAATACCAAAAATCTTTGTAAAAGATTTCCTTATTGGTTTTGTAAAAATTTTCTGAAATATAATGGGCGTGATACTTTGATGCCTTTTGATCAGCACATGCTGATAGCATTGATAGCGCCACGCCCGGTATATGTGGCAAGTGCTATAAGTTCTACCATTACAGATTCTTACGGAGAATTTCTTTCTGCAAAATATGCAGATCCGGTTTATAGATTGTTGCAAACAGATGGATTGCTTATTGATAAATGGCCACCGGTTGATACACCTTCTTTTGGCACAATTGGGTATCACATGCGCAAAGGAAATCATGGTATTAATTTATATGATTGGAAGCAATTTATAAAATATGCTGATTTGAATTTAAAAGGAAAAAAGAAATGATTGTAATCTTTATTGTCCGAATGAAAATTATAAATTTTAATGAAACACTTGCTGGCATTAAGTTTCGCGGCCCCTCTCTATCGGCGAGGGGGTTGGGTGAGGTTAAAAGGTTTCCTCCCCGAATGGTACAGGCGGGGTTTACTGTGTAAAAACGTAATGAAGAAATTGCTGAAACCAGGAAATTATAAGGTGATAAAATAATGCAACATGAATATAGAAATGAGGGTTGGTAAAAATAAATTTAAAGGAGCAACACTTGTAGCTGCCTTTATGTTCATTTCATTTTTTGCCATGTCACAAACTAATACTGAAACCACAACACCAAATACAACGGATTCTTCCTTTGATTTGTACTTATTAATTGGTCAGTCTAATATGTCGGGAAGAGGTTTAATCACGGGTGAATTTAAAGATGAAGGAAATCCGAATGTGTTTATGTTGACAAAAGAAAATACATGGGTGCCCGCAAAAAATCCTTTGCATTTTGATAAACCAACAATAGTAGGTGTTGGCCCCGGATTGTCTTTTGGCATCGCTATGGAAAAGGCAAATCGCACGCATAAAATTGGATTGATTCCGTGCGCTGTTGGTGGAACTTCAATTGACACATGGAAACCCGGTGGTTACGATGAGCATACCAAAACGCATCCGTATGATGACATGCTTTTGCATTTGCAGGCTGCACTTAGGTCAGGTGTATTAAAGGGTGTGCTATGGCTCCAGGGAGAGGCAGATAGTAAGCCTGAAAAAGCTGCGGTTTATTTACCCAAACTGGAAACACTAATTAAAGAACTTAGAAACGTGGCAGGTAATCCCGATCTTCCATTGGTAGCCGGCCAGTTGGGAAGATACCGGGAAGAATATCAGAACATAAATAGAGCAATAAAAGATTTACCGCAGCAGGTTCCCCATACGGCAGTAGCCTCTTCGAAAGGGCTTACAGATAAAGGCGATAAAACACATTTCACTTCGGAGTCACAGGAAAAAATGGGGGAGCGCATGGCAAAGGAGATGAAAAAAATACAAAAGAAATTAAAAAATGATTAAGACACTTTTCTACGTCATAGTACTTACATTCAATTTTACAATCGCATTTTCGCAGATTGCAAATAACCTGAAAAGGATCATCAGTTTTACCACTCAGGATTCTTTAAAATTAGAAGCAACTTTTTCATCGCTACCCTCCGCGGACACGAAGTTTACTATAAAAATTGAAGACAATACTGGAAAAATTATTTTTGATGAAAAGGTTACCGCTTCCTATGTTTCAAAGGAAGAAAATAAATTAGACTTTTCTATTGCAGATTTAAAAGCTAATGAATGGACTCCTGCTCACCCCAATCTTTACCGGCTAACGTTTACTGGTACCAACAATGGAAATAAAATTCAACAAACGCAGCGAATCGGCTTTAGATTATTTGAATCAAAAAATGGTAATTTATATTTAAACGGCCATCCCATTTTTCTGAGAGGCATTGCTATAAACCCACCGGGTCGTGGCATTCCGCATGATGTGGAGACGAGCAGAAAGTTTGCGCACGATTATGTGAGTTTCATGAAAAGCATTCATGTAAATATTATCCGCATACCCGATGACAGCACGTGGTACAATGTATGCGATGAATTGGGCATGATGGTTTTTGGCGGAAACTATAGTGGCACTGTTGACGGCGAAAAGCCACCTAAAGATTATGATAAGGCTGTTAGCTGGTATGAAAATGAAAAGTTCGCTCCCATCGCGTATCATCCTTCATTGATGGTTTATGCATTAACCAATGAAGTGGATTATTCAGGAAATAAGGCAGCACCCTGGCGTAAATTTTTATCGTATGCACACGATCAATTATTAAAATGGGATAATACAAGGGTTTACATTGGTAATGCCGGATATGGTTATGGACAATCGGGAGATATATGCGACTTGCACCGGTATTGGGGCTGGTATTATAGTTCGCCATTTACGTTTCTGCATGCCCGTTACAACCAGGATATTATTCCTTTTAAAAAAGTAAAAGAACAACCAGTTACTTTTACCGAATGTGTCGGTAATTATACAGGGCCCGATGGAAAATATAATTTAACTCCGCACCATAAAAATCCCGGCTCGCAGTTAAACTGGACAGGCCATGCTGACTGGGATTTGCAACGGCAACTGGCAAATGAACACCAGTCGTTTACTTTTAAGCAGGCTACGGAATTAAACAGGAGATTACGGAATATCAATTCCGAATTAAGTGGCGTATTTCCCTTCACGATCTTATTCTATAACTGGAATACCATAAAAAGTTTTGTAGATATGGATCCTAAGCCGGTGGCTTACCAGGCAAGGCTTTCGTACAGCCCTGTTCTTTTAAGTTGGGAAAGCTGGCAACCTCATTTGTATGCAGGTTCTATATTTCATCCTATTGCTCATATTGTGAATGACGCAGATGATTTTTCAGATCTAGAAAATGCAAAATTGATTTATAGTATAGCAGATAATGCAGATAAAATATTATACAGTGATACCATAGATCTTCCTGCAATAAAATATTATGCAACATGGCAAAGCAAATTAAATATTGTCATTCCGTCTTCATTAGCTGAAGGCGACTATCAATTAACCGGTAAAATAATTTCAGGAAATAAATTGATATCTGAAAACTTCGATAAACTTTTTATTGCCGGTAAAAATTTTGTGGCTTCTTCCTCCAAGCCGGCAAAGCAAGTTTTAGTTTATGATCCTGTGGGGAAAACTGCAGAGGCGCTTGACAAACTAACGGTCACCTATAAACGAATAAATAGTTTCAAAAATATCCCTGCCAATTCGCTGGTATTAATCGGTGAAAATGACGCTGACGCAAATCTGGTACAGCAAAGCAACAATTTACGGCAATTTGTAATCAGTGGTGGCCGCGTCATCTACCTGCGGCAGGATGTATCACATTTTGAAAACTTAAATAAATTATTGCCCTATCAATTTAAAAATGTGACGATGAATTTGGATACAGCGGTTTATCCGCCTCCGCCACGCCCTTCAAGAAATGGATATAACGTGAATCCTGAAAGAACCGATAATCCAGTGTTTGCGGGTGTCGGCCGGGAAAATTTAAGAGTATGGTCTGATTATACGAATTGGGATGAATCACAAAAAGGTTTTCCTGCAATTTATCCCGTTACGGATGGTTTTGTTCCGGAAAATAAAAAAGATATAGAACATATATCAGTATTAGCAAACTATGGTGTTGCATTGGAAAGCATCGCCCTTTCTGAAATATTTGAAGGAAAAGGCAGTGAAATGGTTTGCGGGCTTGACCTGGTGAATCGTGCAGGGATAGATCCGATTGCAGATAAAATGCTGGCAAATATGATTGGCTACATGGGAAATGAAAAAGTACACTCCGAATACCCGTTAATTGATGCGCCAATTGTTTGGGGAGATTATAAAACAGAAAAGGGGGTTTTAACCGGGGTGAACAGCGGTTTACTATTAAACTCAAAGGCAAAGCTAACAGATGATTTTAGCAACTTAAAAGTACATGTAACAAATGATGGATATGAAATAGCAGGAAGCGGCGGCGGCTGGAACACCAGGCCGGGACTGCAATACGTGCATTATGGACGCCGGCCATTTGGTCCTTATGGTCTTCGCGGTTTTGGAAATGTGCCTGAGCCGTATAATACACAAACCAATATTGGTGAAGGAACTTTCTGGTGCAGTATTCCCGCAGATAAATCGACTGCATCTTCTTTAATATGGAATCCGTCTGACGAAGATTTGTCTATTACGATACAAATCAATAATAAAAAAGTAACGAAGAATATTAAGGCGGGCGAAATAACAAATGTTGATTGCCCTGTGAATGCTACTAATGTTGAAATGAGTTTTTTAGGAGATAGAAGGCTCGTTTTATTGCAGACAGTTTTTAAGTAAATTTTAAAATGATCATGAAGCCCTTTCTAAACTTCGTGACTTAGTGGCTCAAAAAAAAGATGAAAAGATGAAAAGAAGTAAAATTAATTGGGTTTATTTTTTCTTATTAGCCCTGATAATGCTCGGCTCGAAGCATTCTTTTGCAGACATAAAATTACCCGCCATCTTCAGCGATAATATGGTATTGCAACAAAAAGCAGATGTTAGCTTTTGGGGATGGGCATCTCCGGGAGAAAATATTTCGATTACACCTTCCTGGTCAAAGAAAACCATTACCACAAAAGCAGATGATTCGGGTAACTGGAAAGTATCTGTGAAAACTTCTGCTGCCGGAGAAGACCCTTATAACATAAAATTTAATGGTGAAAATTCGATAGTATTAAAAGACGTTCTTATTGGAGAAGTCTGGGTATGTTCGGGGCAATCCAACATGGTCTTTTTCTTACATTCAGCAGATAGCGCCAGGGAAGCCATTGCTGCTGCCAATTATCCAAACATTCGTTACTTCAGCGTTCAACGACAATATGGAACGCATCCTTTTAAAGATGCTCCGGGTTCTGTTTGGAAAAAAACTACCCCAGAAGATGCCGGCTCTTTTTCAGCTGTGGCTTATTATTTTGCAAAAAAAATCCATCATGATGTGAAAGTACCCGTAGGTGTCATTTACTCTGCATGGGGCGGCACTCCCGCAGAAGCGTGGACGCCCGGAACTGATTTTAAACACGATGATTCTTTACAACATTATATTGAAAGATGGAATTACATCCAGCAACATGCGGCAGAAGATTCAGTAGTTTACTATAAAAATTTGGATAATTGGGAAAAGAATGATTCCGGTAAAACTTCAGTAAAAAAGCCCGCAGAGCCGCAAACTTTGTATTATTTCCGTAGGCCGTGGCGTGAACCGGGTGTGCTTTTTAACGGTATGATCAATCCGGTAATTCCATTTACAATTAAAGGCGTTCTTTGGTACCAGGGCGAATCGAATGTGGGATATGCCAATGAATACGAATATCTTTTTACAAAAATGATTCAAAGCTGGCGCGACGAATGGAAAGAAAAAGGAGGACAAGAAATATTACCGTTTTATTTTGTACAAATATCAGCCTTTGGCTACAGTAATATGAATAATGCAGCTATTGTACGAAATGCCCAATACAATGTAATGAAGAAAATAGATCGTACAGGCATGGCCGTTACTATTGACCTCGGCAACATGGAAAATATTCATTACACGCATAAGAAACAAGTTGGGCAAAGGCTTGCATTAATAGCAGAAGCAGAAAGTTATGGTTATAAAAATATTATTTATACAGGCCCCCGAATATGAAAAAATAAATAAAGAAGGAAGCAAGCTTCAGTTAGATTTTGATCAGCAATTATTTACAATTGAACAAAAGAAACCGGAAGGTTTTGAAATTGGATATCGGGATCCTGATAAAAAGGATTCTATAATATTTGTAAAAGCCCAATCAACTATCAGTGGCAAGAAAGTGATGGTTTGGAATGATGAAGTAAAAAATCCGGTAGCGGTAAGATATGGATGGCTGTTGGTTGGCGAAGCGAATCTTCAAAATAAAAAAGGCCTTCCGGCTTTTCCATTTCAAAAGAAAATTATTATTAACCCATAAAAATTTAAAAATTGGACATCGCAAAAGAATTTTCATTAAAAGAAAAAGTAATCATTGTAACAGGCGGTACCGGTATTCTCGGCGAAGCATTTATAAATGGAATTGCTGACACCGGCGGTATCGTAGGGGTATTAGGACGTAACGAAAAAGTAGCTGATGAAAGAGTTGCTTTAATTAAAAGTAAGGGTGGCAAAGCCATTTCATTAATTGCTGATGTTACCATTCAAGAGCAATTAATAAATGCAAAGAAAAAAGTGTTGGATACTTATGGCAGGATAGACGGACTGGTAAATGCAGCCGGAGGAAACATGCCGGGTGCAGTGGTGAAGCCCGGTGAAGACATTTTTGATCTCAATATTAAAGCGTTGAAAGAGGTGATGGATCTGAATTTGTTTGGTACGCTTTTGCCTACCCAAGTATTTGGCGAAGCCATGAAAAACAGTGAGCGAGGTAGTATTGTCAACATCTCATCAATGGCGGCACAAAGAACGATAACAAAAGTGTTAGGTTACAGTATGGCAAAGGCTGCTATTGACTCTTATACACGTTGGTTTTCGGTAGAATTGGGTAACAGGTTCGGTGATAAAATAAGAATCAATGCTATAGCTCCCGGTTTTTTTCTTACAGAGCAAAACCGTCTTTTATTGACGGATGGAAATGGAACTCTTACAGAACGTGGCGAGTTGGTGGTCAGCAATACTCCTTTCAAACGAATGGGAAATCCTGCTGAATTGGTTGGTGGACTTATCTGGTTATTAAGTGATGCTTCCAAATTTGTAACGGGAACAGTCGTAAATGTGGATGGTGGTTTTTCAATATTTTCAGGTGTTTAAATATTTTAAGACAAATATTGGATATTTTGCTTAATCGTTATCTCAAAATATCCATAATGTTATTTCCGGTAGAATCTTTATTTTGTTCTTTTTTTTAATGAAGATTTTCTAATGATAAGGTTCGAACTTATAAAAATGGCCTGTCCTTTTTTTATTTTCCTGGTTCCTTGCAAATGATTGATTAAATTTTTAGCCGCTGTTTCTCCCATCTCTTTGCCCGGATAATTTATCGTTGTTAAGGAGGGTTCTATTAATTTTCCAATGGCATCATTATTAAATCCTACTATTGCAATGTCATTTGGAATTTTAATTCCTTTTTCTTTAAGTGTTCGCATACAAACCGCTGCAACAAAGTCATTCGTAATGAAAGCTCCGTCTGGCAAAGGTTTCATTTTAACCATCTTTCTGGCCGATTGAATTCCCGCTTTTTCTGAAAGATCGTTCACGATGAGCCAACTGTCATCGAACGTAATCTTGTTGTCGTTCAAAGCATCTTTATATCCCTTAAATCTTTCCTGGTAAACATTGCGTTTAAGGTTAGCCGTTATATGGACAATCCTTTCACAACCTTGCTTTATAAGATGCTCTGTGGCCTTATACCCGCAATCATAATTATTAATTATAACAACCGTGCTGTTTGTGTCATTTTCTACCCGGTCAAAAAATATTACGGGAATATCTTTATCATTAAATCTTTTAAAGTGTTCCAGGTTTTTGGTATCAAAAGAAAGTGAAGCGATTAACCCATCCACTCTTTTTTCAAAAAGGTTTTTAGCATTTGCCATTTCTTTTATTTCGCTTTCAGATGAATGGGCAATAATGAGATCATAACCGGCTTCTGTGGTTACTTTTTCCACTCCTGCTAAAACAGAAGTAATAAAATTACTGTTGAGTTCATGGACAATAATTCCGATGGTACTTGTATTTGGACTGCGTAAGTTTCGTGCAAAATGATTGGTGCGGTATCCCAGTTTTTCTGCTAAATCAAAAATTTTCTTTTTTGTTTGTTCACTAACGACAGGATCATTCTTTAATGCCCTGCTTACGGTGGCAATGGAAATATTTAGCGTTGAAGCAATATCATATATCGTAACCTCCTTTTCATTTATAATCCGTTTCATATAAGTAAAACTAAATAAAATAAATATTTTTTGATAAAAAATGTAATCGTTTACATTTTTAAGAATAATTGTCCTAAATTGGCTTCTCACAAATACTACTCGTTTTTGCCGGATATAAAAAACAAGTGCTGATATGAACTATGCAAGTCAAAATTTAATATTGAAGTTCTGCATTTTCACAAGCATCCCAACATCAATTTATTTATCAAAATATTTTTTTAAAAATTAAACAATAAGTTATGGCAGTCATTACAGGAGACAACGAATTCTTCAAAAACATTTCTCAAATAAAATATGAAGGCCTTGAAAGCGACAACCCACTTGCCTTTCGCTGGTATGATGAAAAAAAAGTCGTGGGTGGTAAAACGATGAAAGAGTTTCTAAGGTTTGCCTGTGCATACTGGCATTCGTTCTCTAATGTAGGTGCAGATCCTTTTGGAGAAGGCACGCACATTTTTTCCTGGAATGAAAAAAGCGATGCAGTTGAAAGAGCGAAAGATAAAATGGACGCCGCTTTTGAATTCATCACCAAAATGAATATCCCTTTTTATTGCTTTCACGATGTGGATGTGGTAGATTATACCAATGATGTAAGGGACAATGAAAAACGTTTGCAGGCGATTACCGAATATGCAAAGCAAAAGCAACAGGACAGCGGCGTAAAGTTATTATGGGGCACGGCGAACCTATTTTCGAACAGGAGATATATGAATGGCGCTTCCACCAATCCTGATTTTCATGTGCTGGCACATGCAGGCGCACAGGTAAAAGCCGCACTGGATGCGACTATTGCCTTGGGCGGAGAAAATTATGTTTTCTGGGGAGGAAGAGAAGGTTATATGAGTTTGCTGAACACCAATATGAAAAGAGAGCAGGAACATCTTGCAAAATTTTTACACACGGCTAAAGATTATGCTAGAAAAAACGGCTTTAAAGGAACATTTTTTATAGAGCCAAAACCTTGTGAGCCAAGCAAACATCAATACGATTATGATGCGGCAACGGTGATAAGCTTCCTGCGTCAATATGATTTGATGGATGATTTTAAATTGAACATCGAAGTAAATCATGCAACACTTGCCGGCCACACTTTCACACACGAATTGCAGGTGGCTGCTGACGCTGGCCTTCTTGGCAGCATGGATGCCAACCGCGGAGATTATCAAAACGGCTGGGATACTGACCAGTTTCCAAATGATATCAATGAACTAACGGAAGCGATGTTAGTGATACTCGAAGCCGATGGTTTTGCAGGCGGCGGAATAAATTTTGATGCGAAGATCAGGAGAAACTCCACAGACCCTGCCGATCTTTTTTATGCCCACATTGGCGGCATGGATGCTTTTGCAAGAGCATTAATTACTGCAGATAATATTTTGAATAAATCCGATTACAAAAAATTAAGAAAAGACCGTTATGCATCTTTCGATAGTGGAAAAGGAAAAGAGTTTGAAGATGGAAAATTATCGCTTGAGGACCTGGAAAATTTTGCTGTAGAAAATGGTGAACCTGAAACAATAAGCGGCAAACAAGAGTACTTTGAAAATATTATCAACCGTTACATCTGATCATTTTTTTAACCCATGTTGTGGCTCTATCATTGCTACCAGAAACTAATTTATTGGAACGTTGTAAGAAAGGCCACAAAGAACTCCGTCGGAAACTCCTGGGGAAGAATAAAGTTTACTGTAAACATTCTCAATTCAATTGCACACTAATATTATTTTTAATGAAAAAATTTCTCTTGCTTAGCGGTAACGCAACCGGTGAAGAAGTTGTACAATTATATCTTACCCACAAAGGTGAAGAAGATGAAATGCCATCATACGCATTAAAAGGTTTCAAAAGAATATATTAGCTGCTGGAGCTTCCCAAACAATTCATTTTCCATTACCCCCGGTATGATGAAAGTGGTTAACGAAAAAGGAGAAAGCGTTTTGCTTGCGGGTGATATCAAATTAAGTATTGGTGTATTATTACCTTCCAAAAAGAAGTGAAGAACTGGGGGAGGCAAAACCGGCAACTGCAATGGTGAGTGTGAAATAATTTTATCATTTTTATATTTATTAAAAAATTAATAATGCTGCTATTAGGAATTGACATCGGTACTTCTTTTATAAAAGTATCTGTAGTAGATGCAGCCTCGCAGAAATCAATTGCGGCCGCACAGTACCCGGAAACAGAAAATGCGATAACCTCTCTACAGCCAGGCTGGGCAGAGCAATCTCCTGATATGTGGTGGGAACAAACGGTGGCGGCTATACGAAGTTTAAACAGGAAGAATACATTTAATTTAAAAGATATTTCAGCCATCGGTATTTCTTACCAAATGCATGGATTGGTGGTGGTTGATAAAAACCAAAATGTTTTAAGGGATAGCATCATTTGGTGCGACAGCCGTGCTGTTGAAACCGGCGAAGCCGCTTATAATAAAATTGGTGAAGAAACATGCTCCTCCTGCCTATTAAATTCACCAGGTAATTTTACAGCATCAAAGTTAGGTTGGGTAAAAAATAACGAACCCGAAGTATTCGCAAAAATTGACAAGATTATGTTGCCCGGTGATTACATCGCAATGAAGCTCACAGGCGAAATCACTACGACATCTTCTGCCTTATCAGAAGGAATTTTATTTGATTTTAAAAAAAATAAGATTTCAAAGGATGTAATGCAGTATTTTGGATTTGATGATTTCCTTGTTCCAAAAGTGCAACCATTGTTTTCTTCTCATGGAAAATTATTGCCTGCAGTTGCAGCACAACTTTCATTGAAAGAAAATATCCCTATTACTTATAAAGCGGGTGATCAGCTCAATAATGCCTTATCACTAAATGTGTTGAAACCGGGCGAAGTAGCCGCCACGGCTGGAACCTCCGGTGTTATTTACGCCGTGACCGATCAGTTATTCAGCGATAAATATTCACGGGTAAATGCCTTTGCGCATGTTAATCATACGGATACGGATAGACGCTTAGGCGTTTTACTTTGTATCAACGGCACAGGTATTATGAATAGATGGATTAAAAAGGTGTGCGGAGAGAATCTGAATTATAAAGAAATGGATAAGCTATCTGCAACAATAAATCCTGGCAGTGACGGCTTATTCGTTTTGCCTTTTGGTAACGGCGCCGAACGAATGCTTGAAAATAAAATCGTAGATGCCCATCTCAACAACATTGACCTGAACAAACATACCAGGGCACACATTTTTCGTGCTGTGCAGGAAGGCATCGCATTTGCTTTTCGATATGGCCTGGATATTATGCGGGAAAATGGATTACATCCTGCAGTAGTGAGGGCAGGTAAAGCCAATTTATTTTTAAGTGAGGTATTTATAGAATCATTTGTGAATGCAACTGGAGTTACCGTAGAGCTATATGAAAATGACGGTAGCGTGGGAGCTGCATTAGGAGCCGGCATCGGCGCAGGTATCTATAAAAATGCTGACGAAGCCTTTAGCAAATTCAAGCCATTGAAAAAAATAGAACCTGCGGACATGGAAACCTATAATGCTCTGTATGAAAACTGGAAAAAATTGCTCAAGATTTTTATTGAGGAAAAATAGGCTTATTTTTTTCGATATATCATCGGTTCATTAGTAAAGAAAACAGCTCTCATGGGATATAGCAAAGGTTCAAATAGCCGCCAAAACCAGCCCCGGCGGGCGCAGCTATGGTGATGGCCGTTGCGATAAAACACGTTATAAATAGCTCAAAAGGAATAGCAAAAATTATAAGGTAGCGCCAGATAAAAATTGTTGTTGATTTGTTAAAAACTATTTGTTAACTTCACAACAGTTTTCATAGGGTACGGATTAAAAACGGGCCTGGGTATCTACCCCGGCCCAATTTTTTTATATAGTAATGGCTTTAAACCGATACCCTTTCGAAGAAAAATATTCCAATACGCGGGGGAGTGCATATTTAAGCCTGCTAAAAGCTTTACTGCTGTCATGAAAAACAACGATAGAGCCGGGCCCGGAATTGTTGACAACATTGAGGTAACATTCTTTTTCTGAAAGTTTCTCGTCAAAATCTCCGCTTAATGCACTCCACATTACAGGTGTAAGTTTATACCGTTCTCCCTTTAATGCTTCAAGTTGAAATTTTGTAATTTTTCCATAAGGAGGCCGAAAAAGATTTGAATCAATAATAACGGCAGCTTTCGCAATGTTTTCCAAATAAATACTATCACCCGTCTTCCAGCCATTTAAGTGATCAAAAGTGTGATTCCCAATTTTATGGCCATCGTTTATAGCCTGCTCATAAATTTGAAAATATTTTTTTACGTTATTACCAATACAAAAAAAAGTGGCTGAAGCGTTGTATCGTTTTAGCTCGCTTAATACAAAAGGTGTTACTTCCGGATGTGGCCCATCATCAAACGTGAGGTATATTATTTTCTCTGTAGTATCAATTTTCCAAATGCATCCCGGATATAATTTTTTAATAAGCCACGGCGTTTTCACAAAATAAAACATTAGCAAAGAATAATTTTTTTTATTGAATTAACCCATTACAGAAAGCCTTTGTAATATGAGCCGTCTTAAATCTTAAACAATTACTTTATGAAATTAAAAAACTTTCTGATTAGCCCCACTTGTTATTTCCACCACCACGAACTTCACTTCCTGTAAAAAGGATGCTAACTCTTCTTCAGAATATATACTAAATGACGCTGCAATTGATAATCATTTTGCCGGCAATACTCAGATAGAATTTTAGATAATAATATAATTTCCCTATAATTCTATAATAAAATAGCTCCGGCTTTTACCGCAGGTTTTTTTATGAACACTACGCAAGCCTCATTATCTTTGCTTCATGAGTAAAGTAAGAGTAAGGTTTGCACCCAGCCCCACCGGTGGTTTACATTTAGGAGGGGTACGCACAGCTTTATACAATTATTTATTTGCAAAAAAACATAAAGGGTATTTTGTGTTAAGAATCGAAGACACTGATCAGAATCGTTATGTGCCAGGCGCAGAACAATATATAATTGATTCGCTCACCTGGTGTGGAATACTTCCAGATGAAGGACCGCATAACGAAGGCGATTATGCGCCTTACAAGCAAAGCGAGCGTAAGAATTTTTATAGAGAGTATGCAGAAGAATTAATAAAAAACGGTCATGCTTATTATGCCTTTGATACACTCGAAGAAATTGAAGCACTGAGGGAAAAACTAAAAGCACAAGGAAAAAGTAACCTGCAATATGGCCATCACGTTAGGCTTGACATGAAAAATTCTTTGTCATTATCCCGGGAAGAAACACAAGCCTTATTGGATGCAAACTTTCCTTATGTGATTCGTATAAAAATTGAAAGAGACGAGTTTGTTTCTTTTAAAGACATGATTCGTGGCGATATACAAATGGATACCAACGGCGTGGACGATAAAGTTTTATTGAAGGCTGATGGAATGCCTACCTATCATTTGGCTGTTGTTGTTGACGATTATTTAATGAAGATCACGCATGCGTTTCGTGGCGAAGAATGGCTACCCAGTGCGCCCGTTCATGTCTTATTGTGGAAATATCTTGGATGGGAAGACCAAATGCCCGAATGGGCTCATTTTCCCCTGATACTAAAGCCGGATGGTAATGGAAAATTAAGTAAGCGGGATGGAGAGCGTCTCGGATTTCCGGTGTTTGCCCTGGGCTGGAAAGATCCTGCGACAGGTGATCTTTTAAAAGGCTTTAAAGACATGGGGTTCATGCCCGAAGCATTTATTAATATGCTTGCTTTACTCGGCTGGAATGACGGTACCGAACAGGAAATATTTTCAATGGAAGAATTGATAGAAAAATTCTCCATAGAAAGAGTGCATTCCAGCGGTGCAAAATTTGATTTTGAAAAAGCCAAATGGTTTAACCATGAATGGATAAAGCAGAGTGACGTAGCACGTTTGGCGCCGGCTCTACGGGAAATACTGCAGCAAAAAAATATTGTAATTGATGATGAAAATAAATTTAAAAAGATCATTTCCCTAATAAAAGACCGGTGCACGCTTCTTACCGATTTTTGGGAACAATCAAGTTTCTTTTTTATAGAACCTGAAAAAATTGATATTGATTCAATAGCGGCCAAATGGAATGTTTCCAAAAATCTTTTTTTTATTGAATTAATAAATACCTGCAAACTTTCTGCTTCGTGGGCAGCAGCTGAGCTTGAACATACCTTTAAAGAAATTGCTTCAATGCATCGCATCAAGCCGGGTGAATTGTTGCTTCCGTTGAGGATAATGTTAGTGGGAAGCAAATATGGCCCGGGGGTTTTTGAAATTGCCTCTCTGCTTGGTAAAGAAGAAACATTCAAAAGAATTCATCATACATTGACTCTATTATCGGGTACGAAAACGGGTATATAATAATTTTATCAAAACTTATGTACGGCTTATAGAGTATATGGAAGCAGAAAAAAATAAAGCAAAAAGGATCCGGCAGCAGCGGCCTGTGCGGGTACTTGTTGCTAAAGTGGGCCTTGATGGGCACGACAGGGGTGCAAAAGTAATTGCTACCTCACTACGAGATGCAGGTATGGAAGTGATTTATACCGGGCTGCGGCAAACACCGGAAATGGTGGTGAACACTGCGTTACAGGAAGATGTAGATGCTATTGGCGTAAGCATATTATCGGGCGCTCACAACACTGTCTTTCCAAAAATTCTTAAGCTATTAAAAGAAAAAGAAATGACTGACGTGCTCTTAACCGGCGGCGGTATAATTCCCGAAGACGATATGAAAAAGCTGAATGCCATGGGCGTTGGAAAATTATTTTCGCCTGGAACAAATACTTCTGAAATAGCAAACTATATTAAGCATTGGGTAAAAGAAAACAGAAGCTTTTAAATTTTTATATGAGTAAATCTATCCGGATATTCAGATCTTTTGAGGAACAGGAAATGTATCATTTTGAATTAATGAGGAATTCCACGATTGAAGAACGTTTCAGGAAATTGTACCTGATGCAAAAAATGTCAAAAAAATTTCATCCTGCAAAAGATTCTGCAAGAAAAATAATCATTCGAAATGGATATACTAAATGATGAGCTTTTACTTTTTTTTCCTGCGTTCAAAAAAATAAGATTTTTTAACAATTGTACATTTTTCGCTTTCTTATGATGAAGCAGAAAGCAAAATGAAAGTGTTTGAAATAATGCCTGGTATTTTTATCAATTTAACTCCCTATGATTTCTTAATTAATATGAAACTTCTTTCCGGAAGAGAAAAATATCTGTGGGATATTGCAAGATTGGATGAACTAAAAAATAACAAAAAGTAATTATGAGTTTTTCTACATTAAAAGTCATATCTGAAAATAATATTTTTACTATTACCATTGACCGCCCCGATAAATTAAATGCGCTTAACAAAACAGTATTAGCAGAACTCGATGAGGCAATACAGAAAGTTTACGACGATGAAAAAATCAAAGCGGCGATCATTACCGGTGAGGGGCAAAAGGCTTTTGTTGCCGGCGCCGATATAGCAGAATTTATTGAAGTAGGCGATAGCGAAGGTGCATCACTTGCAAAGAAAGGACAGGACATTTTTTTTAGAATAGAAAATTGCCCCAAGCCAATAATAGCTGCGGTAAATGGGTTTGCTTTAGGCGGTGGCTGCGAACTCGCCATGGCATGCCATTTCAGGCTTGCCAGTGAAAATGCAAAATTTGGCCAGCCGGAAGTAAACCTGGGGATCATGCCGGGCTATGGCGGCACACAGCGTTTAACCATGCTCGTGGGGAAGGGTAAGGCAATGGAATTAATGATGACGGGCAACATGATTGACGCCGGTGAGGCAAAGGAGCTTGGGTTAATAAACTATGTAACGAGCTCTGAAAACCTTCTTAAAAAAACAAAAGAAATTTTACATGTAATTCTTACAAAATCACCTGTTGCCATCTCCAAAGTGATTGATGCTGTAAATGCATATTATAACGGAGATAAAAATGGTTTTGAAGAAGAGGTAAAATTATTTGGAGAAGTATTTACCTCTGACGATAAAAAGGAAGGCACCAAAGCTTTTATCGAAAAACGCAAGCCGGTTTTCACAGGTAAATAATTATTGATTAAATACGCGGATCGTTTTTACAAATCTTTCCTGGTAATATTTATTAAAAGACGTAATTGCAACACTGTAGGCTTTGCCTGATGTTGCATGAATAAACTGCAGTCCCGTTTTATCATTAGAAACAATAATCCCCATGTGGCCTATAATTCTCTCTGTACTATCAGTACCGGTGAATAAAATCAGATCGCCTCTTTTACTTTTTTCCATTGATATTTCAGTGCCCGTATTTTCAAAATCTTTGGAAGAGCGGGGAACAGAAATATTGTAATGGTTGAAAACATGCGTAATAAAACCAGAGCAATCGAAGCCCACAGAAGGATCAGTGGATGCATATTTATAAGGAGTGCCGATCAATGTTTCAGCATAGGCCACCAGGCTGTCGGGTGTAGTTTCTTTCGTTATTACCGCTGTTACGGGAATGGTATCTTTTACATTAGGTAGCGTTTGCCTTGCCAATGGTTTTACCAATGCATTATTGGTTGTGTCAATGTTTACAGGTGTATTTTGCTGCTCACTATTATTTAAAGAATTACTATCAGCATGCTGATGTGTAGCGACATAAAAAATAAATACTGCGATAGCGAATGCAATTAAAAAATATAAAATTTTCAAAATTGAGTTGTTAGGGATAGGTGGTAGCTAAAGAATATAATGTTTGATAAAACCATCATTTCAAAAATACTAAACGATATCCGGAGATGAAAAGTGTGTCATATTTTACATAATAACTTTTTGCGCATTATCAATCCCTCCGTAAAAAAATTTTTAAAAGCCTCCTTTGCTTTTAAATTAAATTTGTAGCAGGTCATTAATATTTTTTTGTAAAATTAGTAAACATTAGTATGGAGTATAGAATTGAAAAAGATACGATGGGCGAAGTAAAAGTGCCTGCCACGGCATATTACGGTGCACAAACACAAAGAAGCATTGAAAATTTTAAAATTGCGCAGGACATTAATAAAATGCCCAGAGAAATAATACAGGCTTTTGCTTATCTAAAAAAGGCCGCTGCTATTACTAACCTGGATGCAGGAGTTTTAAGCAAAGAAAAGTGTGCATTAATAAGAAAGGCGGCGGATGAAATATTGGCGGGAAAGCTGGATGATCAATTTCCACTGGTAGTGTGGCAAACAGGAAGCGGTACGCAAAGCAATATGAATGTGAATGAAGTAATTGCCTACCGGGGCCATGTATTAAATGGAGGTAAGCTTGCTGATAAAGAGAAAGTATTGCATCCTAATGACGATGTAAATAAATCGCAATCAAGCAACGATACTTTTCCAACGGCCATGCACATCGCTGCGTATAAAATATTGAATGACCTTACATTACCGGCGATAGAAAATTTAAAAAGTACATTGATAGAAAAGTCGAAGGAATTCATGCATATTGTAAAGATTGGCCGCACACATTTTATGGATGCTACGCCATTAACGCTTGGGCAGGAATTTAGCGGCTATGCGTCACAGTTAGAGCATGGGATAAGAGCTATCAGAAATACGATGCTTCATTTAAGTGAGCTTGCTCTTGGGGGAACAGCAGTAGGTACCGGGATAAACACTCCGCCCGGGTATGCAAAAAATGTAGCTGATACTATCGCTGAGCTTACCGGCCTTCCGTTTATTACTGCTGAAAATAAATTTGAATCACTTGCGGCACATGATGCAATTGTAGAAACACATGGCGCTTTAAAAACAGTTGCCGTAAGCCTTATGAAGATAGCAAATGACATACGCATGCTGTCTTCCGGGCCACGCAGCGGCATAGGGGAAATCCATATTCCTGATAATGAACCGGGCTCATCCATTATGCCCGGCAAAGTGAACCCTACTCAATGTGAAGCGCTTACGATGATTGCCGCTCAGGTAATGGGAAATGATGTAGCAATAAGCATTAGCGGTGCGACCGGCCAATTTGAATTGAATGTTTTTAAACCCGTTATGATTTATAATTTCCTCCACAGCGCACGCCTTATTGGTGATGGCTGTAGCAGTTTCAATGAAAAATGTGCAGCGGGTATCGAACCTATAAAAGAGAATATCAAAAAACATGTTGACAATTCTTTAATGCTCGTAACAGCTTTGAATACAAAGATTGGATATTACAAGGCCGCAGAGATTGCCCAGAAAGCACATAAAGAAAATACTACTTTAAAAGAAATGGCTGTAAAGCTTGACTACGTTACTGCACAGGAGTTTGATGAATGGGTGAAGCCGGAAAAGATGGTAGGTGAAATAAAATAATTATTACATTAAGAATTATTTAGAAACTTCCAAAAGTTTATTGTTGCCTGCGTAGCTTTTGGAAAGTTCAGCAGATACTTCATAAGTTTATAACCATCCAAAAAAACTTTCCAAAAGCTTAGATATACTCAAAAGAACTTCCCAAAAGTTTCTTTCTTAAAATACCATGAAGCTTCCTATATCATAGCTTTCGGCAACGTTATTAAGGTTATCCTGGTAATCAAAATGGACTTCGCCGACATTTCTTGCAAACCACCTTTCGTCAGTTTCCAAAGGAAGTGGTGAGCCTGTGATAAAAAACTCATATTTTACCCTAATAACATCCGGGAAATCAAATGTGCCAATAGTTACCGGAACAGCTTTTGCCAGCAACGTCATTTTAAAATAACCCGAAAAAGGAATTCCCTGGGCGCTGCCTGAGATAATGGGTGACGACCAAGTATTGCCTACCGGCACATTGTCTTTTAAAAATATAAACTCACCATCCACCGGCTGATCGAATGGAAAATAATTACTGTAATTAACGTACTGATAATAGTCTCCACCCGGTTTGCGATAATAAGCTGAATCAGGATTTCCTGTCGGCGGTATATAATCCGCAGTAATAGTGGAGTATTTATTTCCCGCAATAGTGGGAGAATAATTTATAACAGCAAAATGTATTGAATCAGACGGGGTACCGCCCTCCAGGCCATAGGTCCAGTTTGAATTAAGCGTTGTCGGAAAGTAGTCGCCTGACGGAGCAACGCCAGGCAGGGCAGTAATGTTGAAGCTGCATGTACTGTTTCCATAAGTAATCGAAAAAGGTAAAACACCGGACGTGGCAGGCGTACCACTGCCGGCTAATGTCACAATCTGCATACCGGTGGTAGGAAAAGTGCCGGAAGCTGAAAAGCTGATACCGCTAACGGTATTTGTGGTGATCGAATAATTTCCGGGTGTATTGACCGTTACCTGTAGTTGTACCGTGTTGGTTTGATTGAGTAAAATACCTTGCTGGTAAACGCCGCCCACCGTAAATGGCGTACAAGCTCCACCGCCGCCGCCTAATACGCCTGAAGATGGATCGCCAACATTTACTGTGAAATTGCATTGATTGTTTCCGTAGATAACCGTAAAATCGCTATTGCCGGAATTTGTGGGCGTACCATTTCCGTTCAATACAACAGTTTGCACACCGACCGAGGTAAACGTCCCGCTTTTTGAGAAACTAACACCATTAACTGTATTAGTAGAAATAACATAAGAGCCGGGCACTGCTACCGTTACCTGCAACTGTGCAGTGTTTAAGCTTGTGAGAGCGACGCCGGCAGAATAAGCGCCGTTTAATACAACAGGCTTACAGGTTCCCGAGCTGTCGCCAAGTACGCCTGATGAGGTTCCGCCGCCTGTGCCGGACATGTTGATGGTAGAAGTAAATTTACCTTCCGTTAACTGCACAACCTTATTCGCCGAATCCAATGCCGAGCCGGAAAAATTACCCGCAATTACATTATTCCCATAAGAAGTAACATTTACAATAAACTCGCCTACCAGTTGATTGGCGTTAAACAAAGAAGCAGCGCCGGAGGTATAGGTAAATGATGATTGAAATAAAGATGCTTTATAAGTACCCACTTTGAAAGTGTCGGCAAACAAATGCAAGTGAAACTTTTGTGTTCCATCGAGCGAGGTGCCGATAAGATGAAGCTCATTGGTATTACCCGATACAGCGATATAAGCCGTGTCCATATCGCCAATATACTGCGCTCCTGCGTCTTTAAATTCCCAGCTTCCCGTAGGCACTTTAATGTTACTATTTTCAACACTGTATTCTTTTTGGCAACTATATAAGGTTAGTGTAAAAAGCAAGACATAAAAAGCGCTTCTGAAAGTTTTCATGATAGGTATTTAAAAGTGATCTTTTTTGTTTGGGTATAGATTGAGATTTATAAAACCTGTACTTCATCGTTTACCAGCGTTTCTGTTTCTACACTTTGCGTAGCTAATTTTCTGGCATTCATTTTAAAAAAACGCTTTTGGAATACCAGTATTGCTATAATGCCGGTTGAAATTGAAGCATCGGCAATATTAAATATAGGCCGGAAAAATTCAAAATCTTCGCCCCCCCATACGGGTATCCACGCCGGAAAATGTGCATTGCGGATTATGGGAAAATACAACATGTCAACTACTTTGCCATGTAAGAAACCGGCATAGCCTTGAGCAGGAAATATTTTGGCAATATTATAAGTGTACATGCTGCTGTCCTCGAAAATAAGGCCGTAAAACATACTGTCTATTAGATTTCCGAGCGCCCCAGAAAATATAAGCGCGGCACAGACAATAAAGCCCGGATGGTATTTATGTTTAATAATTTTTCTGAGGTAAAAAACACCAAAGATCACTGCCGCAAGCCTGAACAATGTAAGCGTCATTTTCCCCCACTCGCCACCGAACTTCCAGCCATAGGCCATGCCTTCATTTTCAATAAAGTAGAGCCGGAACCAACTGCCTAACATTGCATGGGATTCCCCGGTATGATAGTGAGTTTTTACATAAATTTTTAGCGCCTGGTCAGCTAGCACAACAAGGCAGATAATTAAAAAAATATTTCTTCCTTTCACTTAATAAAATTTTGTCCAAAGCTCAATGACTCCTGTGGGAGACTTCTTTAGAGAGGAGCAAAGATAGCAAAATTGGGCATGGCTGTAAATCAAATACGTTAATTGTTGTTAACTAAGATTTAGAACTAAACGATATTACGCCAATGAATATTGCTGCACATTTTTGGTGATCAGAGTGCCGTATCATTCTTCAAAGTAAACCCTTTTCACCCTTTGCGATATGCCCGTCATCAATTCGTAAGGAATAGTTTCCGCCCAGGCGGCAAGTGCAGATATTGAGATTTTTTCTCCGAAAACTTCTACGGCATCACCCTCCTTTATAGCATTGAAACCGGTGACATCGAGCATCGTCATATCCATGCATACATTTCCAATCACCGGAGCCATTTTGCCCCGGATAAGCATTTTGCCGTTACCATTGCCAAGGTTCCTCGGGTACCCATCTGCATAGCCAATGCGTACCGTAGCAATCAGGCTGTCACGTTCCAATTTTGCCTTGCGGCCATAGCCAACGCTTTCGCCGGCCTTTACATTTTTTATTTGAGATATAGTGGTGGTAAGGGTAGTAACGTTTTTAAGTTTTCGCTGCATCGCTTTGTTACTGTCTATTCCATAGAGGCCAATTCCGAGCCGCACCATGTCCATCTTATTCGGGGCAAACCTGCTAATGGCTGATGTGTTCGCGTTATGTTTATAAAAAGAATAACCGACAATATTTTCAAGGAGCGTAGCGGCATCTTCAAACTGCTGTATTTGTTGCTGTGTAAATGCATCTTCCATCTCATTGTCACTCGCCGCAAGATGCGTAAATGCCGACCTTATTTTCAAATAAATATTATATGACAGATGTGTCGCCAGCGATTTTATTTCATTGGTAGTAAAACCCAGCCGGTGCATACCGGTATCTATTTTTATATGCGCAGGATAATCGTTTATTCCATTTGATTTTAGAAAATTTTCAAATGAATGCAATATGGAAAATGAAAATATTTCCGGCTCCAGGTTATAATTTACCAGGGCAGAAAAAGTGCTTTCCTCAATATTCATCACCATAATTGGTAAAGTAATACCGGCTTTGCGAAGCTCAACTCCTTCATCAGCATAAGCAACAGCCAGGTAATCAACTTTATTAAATTCCAATACTGCTGCAATCTCGTAGCTCCCGCTTCCATAGCTAAATGCCTTTACCATGCCCATAATTTTTGTACCGGGTTGTAGCAGTTGCCTGTATTGTTTCAGGTTATGCACCACAGCATTTAAATTGATGGAGAGCACTGTTTGGTGCACCTTCTGCTCAAGCGCTGCCGTTATTCGCTCAAACGCAAAAGTACGGGCGCCTTTTACCAAAATATTCTCATTATGAAAATGCAGGGAGGAAATATTTTTTAAAAAATCTTTTACGCTAAGGAAGAAATTTGTAGCCGGTAAAGAAGAAAATATCTCTTGGTGCGAAAGTAATTCAGGCCCTATGCCTATAAGTTTATTTATTTTTTTCTGATGAAGCATAGAAGCAACTTCGGCATACAATATTTCAGGCCTTTTGCCGGATTGCAAAATGTCAGACAGGATAACAGTCTGCCGTGCATGTTGTTTTTGTTGAGCTAAAAAATCAAGGGCAATGCTTAGAGATTGCAGGTCGTTGCTATAGCTATCGTTAATAATGGTGCAATGATTAATGCCTTGCTTGAGCTCAAGCCGCATAGAGACCGGCTGCAATGAATTGAAGCCGGCAATGATTTCACCATCACTTTTGTTGAGTATTAATAAGGCACACAGGCAACTAATCGCATTCTCAATAGAGGCGTCATCAATGAAAGGTATGGAAATAGAAAATAGCTTGCCATTAAAAATAACATCAATTGTAGTCGCCGTATTTTTTTTATTTATTGAGCGAATTTGCAAGGCGTTGTCAGACTTTTTTCCCCATGGGAATAAAGTAAGGTGATCATTTTCTTTCTTTATTTTTTTGCGAAAAGAAATTATTTTGCTGTTCACCTCTTCATCATCGGCAGGATAAACAAGGTAATTTGCTTGCGAAAACAGGGTAAGTTTTTCATTGATTTTTTGGCCTCGTATTTTAAAGCCTTCATCGTGCGCCTGCCCGATGTTGGTGAGTATGCCGATGGTGGGTTGTATTATTTTTTCCAACAATTGCATTTCGCCTACAGTAGAAATGCCGGCTTCAAATACGGCCAGTGTGTGAGAAACATTAATATTTAAAACACTTATTGGTACGCCAATTTGTGAGTTATAACTTCCAGGGCTTTTAATAATAGCATACTCATTTTCAAGAAGCTGCGAAAGCCATTCCTTTACAATCGTTTTTCCATTACTGCCGGTAATGCCGATGACGGGAAGCTTATTTCCATCGGGCAGAAAACGGTGATTTTCTCTGTGGTGAATTGCGAGCAGCTGTAAAGCATGCACTGTATCTGGAACAACAATTACATTGGCGCCTTTCAATTTCGACAAATCAATTTGTTCATCTTCCAGTAAAAAATTTCTCACTCCCTTTTTATAGAGGCCTTCCACAAATTCACTGCTTCTGTGGTGAAGTGTATTTGTACCAAAAAAGATAGTTGCCTTCGGGAAAGAAATTTTCCGGCTGTCCAGCGAGATGTATTTAGGCGGCGGTATTTTATTGTTATGGGCTAAAAGTTTGCCCTCTGTATATTTTACAGTTTGCCCAATGGTATAATTGATTGCTACATTCAAAACAATTCTTTTCTAAACTTTTTTCTAAAAAATAAAACTTGAATTTATTCATTAAAAGCATTTAAAATATTTTTTACTTCGATTTCCTGATATTCTTTACTTGAACGAAGTTTTTCGCCTTGCTGAAGTTTTGCAATTTCCTCATCTGATAATGTTTCCCCTTCTATCGCAGTTGTAGCTTGCGCACCTTTTCTTAAAAGCAAGCAACATCAATTCGTCATAATAATGTGGCATTATCGGAGTGTTATTGATTGCCCGTATAATTCCCATTGAGTTTTTGAAAAGCAGGTGAGAATATTCCCGATGCAACTTCATGACGCAAATATGGACAAAAGCAATGATAAAAAATACACTCTTTATGTCTTTATATTTGTCTATCCTAATTTTACTCCCGCTTAGCATGTTATTTAAAGGCTTATTTATTTCTCCCGCTTATATACTTATTTCCTTTTACATAAAACCTGTAAGGAAGTAAATTATCCGGCGTAGCACTCTCTACGCCTATTCTTGCGCTGATGCCTATTTGTTCCTGCTGTAGCTGAAAACTATCATCGTAAATAGATAGTTCCTTTTTATTTAGTTTGAGCCCTGAATGATGCTTAAAAATTCCCAGCGCTTTGCCCACATTACCGGGGCCGCGGGTAATCGTGTAGTCAGCTATTTTTTTACCAGTACGCTTAAGCATTGTTTCCACGCCTTGCAGGGGTTCTACTGCTCTCACCAATATAGCATCCGGTACCTCTTCATCATTTGTTACTATATTGAACATTTGGTGCATACCATAGCAAATATAAACATAAGCGATGCCTGCTGCGGCATACATGTGTTCGTTGCGGGCCGTGCGTTTACCCCCAAATGAATGCGATGCTTTATCAACGATACCAACATAAGCTTCTGTTTCCATGATTCTTCCGGAAGTAACCTCGCCATCAAATGTGGTAACGATTATTTTGCCAAGCAATTCCCTGGCAATTTGCACTACATCTTTTCGCTGGTAAAAAGATAGGGGTAGTTTAGTCATAATAATTATTATAAATGACAAATTAATGAAAACATCACGAATAAACTTTCGGGTGCAAAGCAGATTATATTTTCTAAGTTTGGCTATTTTATAATAAGCTTAATACTACGGCTTGCTCGAAGAAATTATCATAGCCATACAGGCATATTTTAAAGCGCACAGGTTTATAATAAAAAACAAGCTTTGGAAATGGATTTTGATTCCCGGATTAATTTATAGTTTGCTTTTTGTGGCCGGCTTTTTTCTTTTCTGGAAATCATCCGCACATTTCATTGACTATTTTTTTTCCCGCACAGGTATAAAAGTTTGGATACAAAAAGAGCAGGGAAGCTTCCTGAAATTTCTGTTTGTGTTTGGGCAAATTATACTACAGTTGATACTGATCCTTTTTTATTTCTCCTGGTTTAAATATTTGTTTTTAGTAATAGGCTCGCCGGTGTTTGCGTGGTTAAGTGAGAAAACAGAATCACTGCTCCATAATACATCATATCCATTTAACGCGAAGCAATTTTTTAAAGATGTAATTAGGGGAATAAGCATTGCATTAAGAAATACATTATGGCAAACTGTTTATTCCATTTCCATTTTAATTTTATCATTGATTCCCCTTCTGGGATGGGCAACGCCGGTGCTGGCATTATTTATTGAATGTTATTATTTAGGCTTTTCCATGCTGGATTATTCAAGTGAAAGAAAAGGCCTCTCAGCGCCTGAAAGTGTTGATTTTATTGGCCATCACAAAGGGCTTGCCATTGGAAACGGCATCGTGTTTTATCTGCTTCACGTAGTGCCGGTGGTGGGTTGGATAATTGCACCGGGCTATGCCGTGATTGCTGCAACGCTAAGTTTGCAGCAATCAAAAAATATAATAGAAGTTATTCCTGCGGGTAATTCATAATAATAATATTAATAATGGTCTATCTTATTCCTTCCTTTTTATCTGAAAATGCCGTGGAAACTATTCCGCCTTATGTGATGCGTGCAATAAAAGATTGCCAGGTAATTTTTGCCGAGAATGAAAGAACCGCCCGACGTTTTTTAAAAAGCATGTCCGGGGAAATTGTAATTGACGAGT
The DNA here is from genome assembly GCA_965217965.1 of Hanamia sp. GTDB lineage: Bacteria > Bacteroidota > Bacteroidia > Chitinophagales > Chitinophagaceae > Ginsengibacter. The sequence goes on from CBDCJQ010000001.1 coordinate 286,398, forward strand.
ATGAATGGCATACAATTCACAAAGCTGAGAAAGAACAAATAGATACTTTCCGGCAAAGAATACAAGAAGAAAAAAATATCGCTATTGTAAGCGAAGCCGGTTGCCCGGGCGTGGCCGATCCGGGGCAAATTCTTATACAGGAAGCGCAAAAGTTAGATGCTGTTGTAAAACCACTTGTAGGTCCGTCATCCATTTTATTAGCGTTAATGGCCAGTGGCCTCAATGGCCAGCGATTTTGCTTTGAGGGTTATTTGCCTATTGACAATTTTGAAAGAAACAAAAAATTGAACCAGCTTGAAGAAGAATCTTTAAAGAAAAAAAGTACGCAAATATTTATTGAAACTCCTTTCAGGAATAATAAAATGCTGGAAGCGATTTTGCAAAATTGCAACCCTTCAACGCTCTTATGTATTGCTGCAGAAATAACGTCGCCGCAAGAATGGATCAAAACAAAAACGATTGCTGCATGGAATAAGCAAAAAATTGATTTGCATAAAAAGCCGGTAATTTTTTTGTTGCTGGCTTAAGTCCGCACGGAACATTAAAAAAGCAATTCCCAGACCGCCTAACCTATGGCCTACATTATCTGCCTGGTCGAGGTTTCGAACCATCGTGATGTTCGATGGAAGGATTTTTCAAATATATTTATCGCAGGCAAATATGCCTTCTGAGTCGCTGCAATATTTTCACCCGCTTTCTACGCAGCAGTTACCAACACACACCGGCGGCCGTTCAGCCGCGTAATGTAATGGGAAAAAGCTTTAACGCCTGGTTGTAAGGAGAAAAAAGCATTATTTAACCAATGATTAGAGATTGAATAACAGCCAGGCGAGCCGAATTTTAAGTTCTTCACGCCACGCGCCAGGTAAAGCTTCTCACCGTTGCCTTGATGATTTTTGAATTTTGAGTGGATGCTTTCATTATTTCCGATTTAGTTTTCAATACAAATTCACAAGCTTATAAGCATTATTTTTTTCGGCTTCACTTCGGCGATTTATTAATATAATTTTCTCAGTCATTATTAGAAAAGCCGGTCATTATTTTTTGATGTACATTGTTATAAAATCAAATTGCTATGATCGTGAAGAAAATCTCCCTTGCTCTTGCGCTATTTACTTACACAAACTTTCTTTTTGCACAAAAAAAGATAAACGTTTTATCACCCAATCAACAACTCAGCTTTTTTTTTGCTGTGGTGGGCAGCCAGCCTGAATATTCGGTTGCTTATAAAAATAAAGTCCTGGTAGCACACAGTTCGCTTGGGCTCACTTTTATTGGTAACGATTTCTTTGGTAACGATATTAAAACCGGCCAGGTAAAATTAACCGATGGCATAGAAGCGTACACCTTGCCGGAAGGAAAAACCAGTAAGGTACTTGATGCATATAGGGAAGCTATTATTCCCATGCAGGAAAACAAAGGAGATAAAAGACTTATTAACTTACGGGTAAGGGTATTCGATGATGGCATCGGCTTTCGCTATGAATTACCGGGGCAAAATGCGTGGCAGAGTTATACACTGACCGATGAAAATACCACCTTTAATCTTACCGGTAACCCGACAGCACGTGTGGCCTTCCTGGAAAACTTTACCACCTCCCACGAGCACCGGTATAACGTATTACCGCTGGCAGTTATCAAGAATGATATTTTAATGGATATGCCGGCGCTTTTTGAATTTCCGGGTAAAATATACATGGCGATTACCGAGGCTAATTTAGTGGACTATGCAGGCATGTCACTCATAAAACGGAATGGTATTCTTACGAGCCAGCTTAGCCCTATGCCCGGCCAGAGCGCCATAAAAGTAAAGGCCACTCTTCCCCATCATACACCTTGGCGCGTGATGATGATAAGTGACCGGGCAGGAGCACTTATCGAATCAAACATTCTTACCGACCTCGCAGATCCATGCAAAATTCAGGACCTTTCGTGGCTGAAGCCGGGTAAGGCAAGCTTTCACTGGTGGAATGGAGATATATCGCCGGATACGACCTGGGAGCCGGGCGAAAATTTTGATTTTGAAAAATATTATATTGATTTCTGCGCCCGGAATGGCATTGAATACCATACGGTGATTGGCTACCGGCAGGTAGCGTGGTACCAGAATGATGGCGAGCAATATGCACCCGGTCCGCATACTGATGTTACAAAACCAAGGCCCGGCCTGGATATACAGGCGCTGAGCAATTATGCAAGAAGCAAAGGTGTGCACCTGCGTTTTTGGGTACACTGGCAGGCGCTGTACCCAAAGCTGGACGAGGCTTTTGCCCTTTTTGAAAAATGGGGTATTGAAGGCATGATGGTTGACTTTATGGATCGCGATGACCAGGAAATGGTGAAGATGCAGGAAGAAATATTGCAGAAGGCGGCAGCGCACCATTTGGAAATACAATTTCATGGCGCTTACAAACCAACAGGCTTGAGCCGCACGTATCCTAATGAATCGACACGGGAGGGCACGCTGAATTATGAGAATAATAAATGGGGTAATCTTATTACGCCGAATGACGATATCAATATCCCTTTTACACGTGGGCTTGCTGGTTGCACCGACTACCATCTTGGTGGCTTCAGGGCTGCACCGGCGGATAATTTTAAAGTAACCACTTTACGTCCGCATGTGCTGGGTACCCGCTGCCACATGCTGGCGATGTACATCGTATTGGAAAATCACATGGCGATGGTTTGCGATGAGCCCGAAGCGTATGAAGGGCAGGATGGATTTGATCTGCTCTGTAAAATGCCTACGGTATGGGATGAAACCGTGGTGCCCGGCGCAGAAGTAGGCCAATGGGTTTCGATTGCAAGAAGGAAGGGAGCGGATTGGTATGTCGGCACTATCAACAATAATACAGCAAGAACGGTTACTCTCCCGCTTAATTTTTTACCGGCAGGAAACTACCAGGCAGAAATATATAAGGATGGCCCTGATGCAGTAAATAATCCCAATGTGCTGGTTAAGGAAACGAAGGATTTAAATTCTCAGGATAATCTCACACTTGAGTTGCCTGCCGGCGGCGGGGAAGTGATCAGGTTGCAGGCAAAATAATGCAGTCATTCTATCTGCACTCTATGGAAGCTTGCATTAAGAGTATTCGTACAATGTTGAGTATGCAAATTGCAAATTAGCGATGATTTCCCCGTATACTTCTATCTTCCAAACATCTTCTCAAGCTCATCTTTTTTGAATTCAAGAAACACAGGCTTGCCATTAGGTGTTGTGTTACAAACTTCACAGTTGAATACATCTTCCACGAGGCTCGCTATTTCATTGTGAGAAAGATGCGTTCCGGCCTTTACCGATTGCTGCCAGGCCATAGAACGCAACAGCTTTTCTCTTTTATTAAAAGTAACGTCCATGCTAAAATGCTTGTATTGCTCCAGCATTTTTTCGAGCGTAAATTTTTCATTTCCTTCGGAAACATCTGCAGGGGAACCTTGTATTACAAAAGTGTGGGCGCCGAAGGGCTCGGCCTGGTATCCCAGTAAATAAAGATCAGGAAGCAGATCATTGAACAAAACAGCATCCGCCGGAGTAAGCTCCAGCGTTACAGGAAAAAGGCTTCGTTGTATCGCAATGGGCTTGCCTTTCATGGCATTTGTAAAGCGCTCATACAAAATTCTTTCATGGGCATTTTGCTGGTGAATTACAATAAAGCCGTTTTCATTTTGAGCAATGATAAAAATTTTATGCAGCTGCACAAATTCATCGGAAGTAGGTTTTCTATTTTTTTTGGGAAGATGAATTTCTTCTACAAAAGGGACAGATGAATCTTCCTGTTTTTTTTCATCAGCAGGTAAAAGTGTAGTTTGGGCTTGTTCGATGTTAGCCGTCTTTTGAGCAAGAGATGCATTGTCCCAATGCTCCAAATCACTTTTACTATTAATGAAATGCGCCTGGTTTTTTTGGGTAAAGGTTTTATAGAGTGATGATCCTGCCGCTGTTTCTTGTTTCTCAGGAGTAAAAGGCTTACTCACCGCCTCGGTATGCTGAATAGACTTATCCAACTCAAAATCCAGCGTAGGTGTAACGCTGTATTGCGCCAGGGCGTGCTTTACGGCAGACTGTACAAAAGCGTAGATGATCTGTTCATCTTCAAATTTAATTTCCTGCTTGGTAGGATGCACATTTATATCAAGCCTTGAAGGATCAAGGTCTATGAACAATGTGTACATGGGGAAACTATCTTTGGCAATCATATCACTAAAGGCATTCATCACGGCATGATTGAGGTAAGGGCTTTTTATAAAACGGTTGTTTACAAAAAAATATTGATCGCCTCTTGTTTTCTTTGCAGTTTCCGGTTTGCCTACAAAACCATAAACATCCAGGTAATCTGTTTCTTCCTTTACGCTTACAAGCTTTGCATTATAATTATTGCCAAGTATCTGAATGATCCTTTGCTTTAGCGACCCTTTTTCCAAATGAAAAACTTCCTGGCCATTAGAAGTAAGGGAAAAAAATATTGCCGGAAAAGACATGGCAACCCGAATGAACTCATCAATAATATGCCTTAATTCAGAAGCATTACTTTTTAAAAAGTTCCGTCGTGCCGGCACATTAAAAAACAAATTCTTCATGGAGATATTTGTTCCTTCGTTTGTGGCAACAGGCTCTTGTGATATCACAACACTGTTTTCTATTTCGATACACGTTCCAATAGTTTCTCCTGCTTTTTTTGTTTTTAATTCAACCTGTGCCACACCGGCAATGCTTGCCAATGCCTCACCGCGAAAGCCCATTGTCTTTATATGAAAGAGGTCATCAATGTTTTTGATCTTTGAAGTGGCGTGCCGCTCAAACGACATCCTGGCATCAGTTTCACTCATTCCTTTGCCGTTATCAATTACCTGTATCAATGCTTTGCCGGCATCCGTAACGAAAAGTTGTATCTCAGTAGCGCCGGCGTCTACGGCATTTTCCAGCAACTCTTTTATAGCACTGGCCGGGCGTTGTATCACCTCACCGGCGGCAATTTGGTTGGCAATATTTTCGGGTAATAATGTAATAATGTCGGGCACTGTTCTTCTCCTTTTTGTAGAGGGTAAAATTAATGATTATTGGTCGGGAGGCATAGTATTGATTACCACTAAAAAGAAAATGAAAAGAAATTGGAGGTATTTTTACATTTAAGAAAATTCATTTAATATTACGATATGAAATCAATCACTGAGAAACTTATCGAGGCTACAGACAAACAATCAGGGAATACTTCGGAAAATAAAAAAGTAAAAGATTTTGAACGACTTCTAACTGAGATGAAAAAGACAGGAATACTTAAACAGCCTAGTTATGATTTGCCTTTAGTTGATACTATAGGGAAGACATATTATTCTTCTACAAATAAGCGAACCAATTAGCACGTCTTTAATTGATGCTTTGCTTTAATAGAAAGTCTTAAAATTAAAAAAATTATTCCCAAAGATTTTCAAAGGTTGCCTGCGCTTTGCAGGTATCAAAAGTAAATTCAAAAGTTCCGGGATTTACAGATGAGGGCTCGTACTGGTTATTAACAAGCTCGTAGATCTCTATCTTCTTAAATTGAACATCAAGAATGCAATAATATTTTACTCCCTGCGCCCGGTACAATTCCATTTTTATATTCCTGTCTTTGGCCGCAGTAGAAGGAGATAAAATTTCCGCAACCAATGCTGCGGGAAAATCAAGATATTTTTTTTCAATTTTTTTACAAACTATTAAAACATCCGGTTGAACTAAAGTGTCTTCTGCCATCTTCCAATCGAGCGGTGGATATACTTTGCATTTTTTACAATCTTTTAAAGCTTCTTCAAACAGGATACATAGTTTTAAACTTACCCGCTGATGATCAGGGATGGGCAATGGGCTCATAGCATAAGGCATGCCTTCAATCAGTTCCCACCTGCCTTCCCACCGGCAATAATCTTCATAGGTGTATGAAGGCCTGTATTTTTCTGCAATGGACATATTATAAAGATAAAAAAATTCAAAGTATGATTTAACTTTTGGAAAGTTTAGCTGGTACATCATAAGCTTATATACTCCTAAAAAACTTTCCAAAAGTTTAGCTAGTTCAAAGTAGAAACTGAATGGCCGCAAGCTCTTTACCCACCTGTTGAACGCCTTTTAAAATTCTTTGTGTCTGAATAGACGAGGGCTTTTTATTTCCTTTGATATATTGAGCCAAAAGGCTTTGGTTTATTCCAATTCTTTCTGATAACGCTTTAGCATTAATAACCTTGTAAAACTCGAAAAACTGGGGAAGGTCAAGTGTTATCTTTAAAATATCTTCCTTTACTGTTTTACCATCTTTTTCAAAATAAAGATTAAGTGCATCTACAATATCTGACCTCAATTCTTCAAGAGATTTTCCAACAGTATAAACAGGATATTTCGAAGCATAGGCCGAATAGCCTGACCGGGGTCTTTCTACAATTATCTCAATTTTTTTCATAGCTTGATTTTACTTTAGGCAAGCGTCCTTTTTAATTTTTTTCTCAAGACCTTTACCAACCTCATGACTACCATGATAAGGGCAAACAATTTGGCCTTTCTTAGTAGTATGTTCTATAATCATGTGGCTGCCGGTTTGCCTTGTAGTGAACTATCCATCTTTTTTCAAGAGCCTGACAAGTTCGCTGCACTTCATGCTGGAAGGTAATAAATATATTACTTCCAGTCTGTGCGACCGGCTTAATGTTTATTCAAATATTTTATAATGATTTTAAAGTCCAAAGTTTAAAAAACTATAGGTTGCGTTTTTCTAAAAGTCCTTTCCTTTTATAAATGTGAAGCTCAAAAAATTCATATTGTTTACCTTGTGAAATTATTATTCAATTAATTTTTTCTTGATGCACAAACTCTTATTGACGATTTTTCTTTTAACCGCTACCCGATTAATTTCTTTTTCACAAATTCATCCTACTCCCGCCGCTCAACAATGGGCCGACAGTGTGTTTAATACTTTAAACGACGATCAAAGAATTGCCCAGCTTATGGTATTGCGTGAAAGTAGCTATACAAGAGATGGGCCTGTATATTACGATTCTTTAATTGCCGATGCCATTACAAAATATGATATCGGTGGCATAGTTCTCTTCCAGGGCAGCCCTGTAAAGCAGGCGAACTTTATTAATTATTTTCAAAGCATCGCCAAGACACCGCTGATGGTTTGTATTGATGCAGAGTGGGGATTGGGCATGCGGCTGGATAGTGTGATCCCGCTGAATCACCAAATGATGTTGGGCGCCGTACAGGATGTTTCTATTATTTCCGGCTATGGAAAACTGGTAGGCGAACAATGCAAACGGGAGGGCATACAGGTAAATTTTGCACCGGTAGTTGACATTAATAACAACCCTGACAATCCTGTAATTAATGATCGTTCTTTCGGAGAAGATAAATATAAAGTTGCCCGCTACGGGGTGGCCTACATGAAGGGAATGCAAGGCGAAGGTGTATTGGCTTGCGCTAAACATTTTCCCGGCCATGGTGATGTATCAGTGGACTCACATAAAGACCTGCCGGTGATTAACAAGAGTATGGAGCAACTGGATTCTTTGGAGCTCTATCCATTTGAACAAATGTTTGCCGCAGGTGTGGGCAGTGTGATGATCGCACATTTGTATATACCGGCTATAGATACCACAGCAAATACGGCGACTTCTTTATCCAAAAAAAATGTGACCGGCTTGTTGCGTGATCAGCTACACTTCCAGGGCTTAACTTTTACAGATGCTTTGGGAATGCAGGGAGTTGCCAAGTTTTTCCCCGGTGGCCAGATTGCAGCACAGTCGCTGATAGCCGGTAATGACATGCTTTGCCTTCCTGAAGATGTTCCCTCTTCAATTGCAAAAATCAGGGAAGCAATTGATTCCAATAAGCTAAGCTGGGATGATATTTATGCCAAGTGCAAAAAAGTACTTTTATATAAATATGTATATGGCGTTGCAAATGTAAAACCAATAAATACTGATAACCTTACTAACGATCTTAATAAAGGCATAGACGAAATGAAGCAACTTGGTTGCTGAAAACGCTATAACAGTTTTGCGTAAAAAAGATACACAGTTTTTCCCCCTCTCAAAACCAGCAGGTAAAGAAAAAGAAATTGCCTACGTAGGTATTGGGCTGGACAGCGCTAATGCTTTTGCCCAAAGAATGCAGGATGATTATAATGCTGATGCATTTTATTTTAATTACAAAGAAGACGCTGCAAGAATTTTATCAACTGTTGAATTAATCAAAAACCGCTACAAATCAGTAGTAATAGGTATTCACAACTATGCAAGGTATCCTTCAAATAATTTTGGGATCAGCACATATACCCTTGATCTTGTAAATCAAATTCAACAAAATAATCCCACCATCATTTTTGATTTTGGCAATCCTTATGCGCTTAAAAATTTCTGTAACGCAGCTAACCTCGTTGCCTGCTACGAAGATGATTCTATAACACAACGCACGGCCGCAAATATGTTGGAAGGAAAATTAGAGGCGAAAGGAAAATTACCGGTTACCGTTTGTGATAATTATAAATATGGAAGCGGCATCGTTACGCAAAATCTTTTGCCGGTGGTGATGCCAGAAGAGGTAGGAATGAGCGCAGCTAAGCTTGAAATAATTGATAGCATTGCCGAAGATGGTATTGCGAAAGGAGCCTTTCCCGGCTGCGTGGTATTGGCAGCGAGGGATGGCAAAGTGGTCTTTGAAAAAGCATACGGAAAATATAATTATGATCAGCCTGAGCCGGTAACCTTGCAATCTATATATGACATGGCGTCCGTTACAAAGATTTGTGCCACGCTAATTTCTGTCATGAAGCTGTATGACGAAGGAAAAATTAAGTTAGACAAAACACTCGGCGACTACCTGCCCTGGGTGAGAGGAACCAATAAAGCTAAACTGGAAATAAGGAAAATACTTTTGCACCAGGCAGGGCTTGTTTCTTATATTCCTTTTTACAAGGAAACAATCGACAAGGACACAAAGCAGCCAATGGCTTCTATTTATTCTCCTGTGCAAAATGATTCGTTCAGTATAAGGGTTGCACAGAACATGTATATGCGTAACAATTGGGAGGACACACTTTACAAACGCATTCTTGATAGCCGTCTCGGTCCTTCTGATAAATATGTTTACAGTGATAATGATTTTATTTTCCTGGGCAAAATTGTACAGGCCATTTCAGGTTTGACGCTGGATAAGTATGCTGATAAGAATTTTTATCAGCCAATGGGACTTACGGCAACAGGTTTTAAGCCACGGGAAAAATTTGACACCAATAGAATTGCGCCCACTGAAAATGATATGGAATTCCGGATGCAGCATCTTCATGGAGATGTGCATGATCCCGGCGCTGCTATGTTTGGCGGTGTTGCCGGTCACGCAGGATTGTTCAGTGATGTAGAAGGCATAGCATCTATTTTTCAGATGTATCTTAATGGCGGCACCTTCAATGGCAAACGATACATCCGTGAAAAGACTTTAAAACTGTTTACAGCATACAATAGTCCTGTAAGCCGCCGTGGCCTTGGTTTTGATAAGCCGGAAAAACCTGCCCGTCCGGCAGGCGGGGATAACGCTTCAAGAAAAGAACCTTATCCTTCCGAGCTGGCATCACCATTAGCATTTGGTCATACGGGTTATACAGGAACCTGTGTATGGGCTGATCCTAAAACAAATATTGTGTATGTTTTTTTAAGCAACCGCGTGAATCCTGACGGGGGAACTAATTTAAAATTGCTCCACATGAATATAAGGGGGAAAATACAGGATGCAATTTATGAGGCGATAGAGAAATAGAATAGATTATTCTTGGAAAGAAAAGTAACTCTCAGTTTGAAAAATTAATTTTAAAGAGAGCCACCATAAATATAAACCATAATGGTCAATCAAATTAGTTGACATCAGACCATGACTAAGTTCATTTCTGAAATTGATCGTACTAATATCTATTAGAAAATTCTTTAATTCTTTATGAAGATCATTATTTGTCAAATGCATTATTTTACCTAAGCATCCCCCTAACATATTTTCATGTTGGACTTCATCAACTAACTTTGTTGTTTCAATACCATTTTGTAAGGCAATGTATCGCAAACTATTTTCAAACTGTGGCATTAATAAGTGAGCAGCTAAAATGAATTTATTATTAAAGCCTTCTATTATACCCTCTGTATAAACATAAGTTCTATCTAAGGGGATAAACCTGCTTTTACATTCTGTTATTAAACTCACTACAAATTCGTTATTGATTTCCATGTTCATATCCATAGTGCCTTTGATAACTCTAATATGTGCTATGGCATTCTCTCTCGCCAAATTTCTTGCATTATTAATTAAAGCCTCGTCACCATCTGCAAAACCTACCCTTGAACCTGAAGCATTCAATTTTATAGTTTGGTCAAAGAACTGGGTTATAGGTGACTGTGCATCTTTGGATATCTTCACATCTTCCATTTTTGTATTTTCGGAAACTATCGGCAAGGATAACAATAAATGAAATGCCGACTCAAAACTATTAATATTCAACCCATCAATTTTTTTCTGCACCTGCTTATAATCTATATCAGGTATCATTGGCATTCCAAATGTTTGAATCATATTCCAATCCTCGATTTGCTCTCTACTAACCTTTATCTCTAATCGTTTACGTAAGTCATTACAATTGGGAATAGATTTGATTTCCCGTAAAGCATTTAAATAAATATTTGAAATTGAAGGGTAATATGTATTGGGCTTTTTATCAGAAACCAGGAAATCTCCTTCTTTTTCATAATTTTCAGCAAGCCTAATATGCCATTCGTTATTAGTCAACTTATCGATTTCTCGCAAACAGTCTATGAAGATTTTTGCGTTAAGATAATTTCCAATTTTATCCAATTTTTCTATATTGCTTTCTATAAATACAGAAAACTCTTTTTGACATAATTCACTTCCAAAGATAGGCACCAACTCCTTCAATAATTGTTTTTGCCAAAAAGGTTTATCGCAAATAATTAATTCTCTTTTTGTGTAGTCAAAAATTTCTTCGAGTTCAGATTTAAATAAGCCTCCTGCTTTGCCTACTAATTGTAGACTGCGTATCAAGTATGTGTAATTGTTGGTAACCTTATATACTTCTTGGTAATTGATATATGATTGCTTTATAAATTTCGGGCGCTTTATTTTATCATAACTCTGAACATAATCGCACCATCTTGCAACGATTTCTTTGTTTTCACAATCGGCGATTATATTAACGTTATTCAGAATTTCCTTTTCCTCATTAGTAAAAGATAAGCCATCACTAAAGTTTTTTTTAGTCAATTCTTCATGACATAATTTTTTTAAAGCTTGAAGGATTTGTATATCAAAATTTACATCGGCTTTTTTATACCACAAATCTTTCAGTAAGTCTCCACTATATATTCCGTCTTTTATTATAATTTTTTTCATTTCTTTTTCCATCTAAGCAATGCTCTTTATTTCCTGCTATGCCCGGTCTCCATTATGGTGGAATAAGGCTTTTAAACCCAGTCATTTTAAATTTTTTCTATGCGCAAAAACCTGAAACATGTGGTTATTTAAAATATTTCTTAATCCTTCCCCTATCCTCCACCTCTTTATGATTCTTATGATACAATTCAATCATTACAATTCTTTCTTCTTTTATAAAATAGGCATATATCAATCGCAGCCCGGAGTTCACTCATTTTATTTTTCAATAATATAAACTGTATGCTTGTTAAAACTCGAAAGTTGTTTGAATAGAGATGGCAGAAATGCTATTAAGTCTTCGATGCTGCTTGTTGGGCTATTTAACACTAAAACGGTAAGGGATATTTGTAAACATTCTGTTGATGTTGAAGATTTTTATCTATAGTGAGCAAAATATCAAAGTTATTTTCAACACATAAAGTCATCAGTTTACCATTTTTTATTCCACTCCAATTCATTTCTTTTACCGTACTTACTTCATGGCTGGCGAGGTATGGTTTCAAATGTTTAGTTACGCATTCATCAAGCAATATTTTCATGTAAAATATTTGATGAAGACTCAATAAGTTTTTGCGATAACTCCAATAACCCTAACACCTGGTTACGGTTCACACCCTCAAAGTCTTCTAAAAAATAATCGATAGATTTACCCGATTCCAAACAATCAAATAAATTTTTTATAGGCACACGGGTGCCAAAAAAAACGGGCGTCCCTCCTAAAATTTCCGGGTTTATATTAATAATACGATTTTCCATCGAAGATGTTTTATTCAAATCTACAAAAATGATTTGTCATAATATATCATATTCATTACTCTTAGTTCCAAAGATTTTATGGTCTCTGCGCAATCGCTGAGAATTATCTGTAACATGATTTGAACAAGTGAAATAAGAGCTTCTGATATATTGCTTATTTTTATTCAACAAATAACGATTGCAAATTTTATAAATAATTAATAATGGAATATCCTTTTCAAATAACATCTATCGAACAATACCATGAAGACTATAAAAAAAGTGTAGAAGAACCTGAAGAGTTTTGGGGCAATGTTGCCGATAATTTTTACTGGCGCAAAAAATGGGATAAAGTGCTTGAGTGGAATTTTAAAGAACCGAAAGTAGAATGGTTCCAGGGTGGCAAGCTAAACATTACAGAAAATTGTATTGACCGTCATCTTGAAACAATGGGAGAAAAGCCCGCCATCATCTGGGAGCCGAATAACCCTGATGAAAGGACAAGAGTGGTTACCTATTCAAGATTGCATAAAAGAGTTTGCCAGTTTGCGCAGGTGCTAATCAACAATGGCGTGAAGAAAGGTGACCGCGTTTGCATTTATATGGGAATGGTGCCTGAGCTTGCGTATGCAGTGTTGGGTTGTGCAAGAATTGGCGCTATTCACAGCGTTATTTTCGGCGGCTTTTCTGCGCAAAGTATTGCCGACCGCTTGGAAGATGCAAAAGCGGAATTTATTGTAACCTGCGATGGTGCTTATCGCGGCGGAAAAGACATTCCATTAAAAAGTATTATTGACGATGCATTGATCGGTAACAAAACAATCAAGAAAGTAATTGTTTATACAAGAACAAGAACGCCCGTTTCAATGATCAAAGGCCGCGATGTTTGGTGGGAAGATGAAATGGATTATGCATTATCACAAATAGAAAAGAACAATATTGTCACCATGCCCGCGGTGGAGATGGATGCGGAAGACCCGCTTTTTATTTTATATACTTCCGGATCAACGGGTAAGCCTAAAGGTGTGGTGCATACTTGCGGTGGTTACATGGTTTGGACGACCTATACTTTTGTAAACGTATTTCAATATCAACCCGGCGATGTTCATTTTTGCACCGCAGACATTGGCTGGATCACAGGCCATAGCTACATTGTGTATGGCCCTTTGGCAGCCGGCGCTACCAGCGTAATGTTTGAAGGCATCCCTACCTGGCCTCATGCAGGCCGCTTCTGGGAGATCGTTGATAAATACAAAGTGAATATTCTTTACACTGCTCCTACGGCTATCAGGAGTTTGATGAGCTATGGCCTGGATCCGTTAAAAGGAAAAGATATGTCCTCATTAAAAGTATTAGGCACTGTTGGCGAACCCATCAATGAAGAAGCCTGGCATTGGTATGATGAAAATATCGGTAAGAAGAAATGCCCGATCGTTGATACGTGGTGGCAAACAGAAACAGCAGGCATTTTAATTTCGAATATTGCCGGAGTAACTCCTGCAAAGCCAGGTTGGGCGACCCTGCCGATGCCCGGCGTACAACCGGTTTTATTAGACGAAAAAGGCAAAGAGGCCTTCCCAAACCCCTCCGAAGGAGGGGCTTCCACAGCTTCCGGCAATCTATGCATTAAAGCGCCGTGGCCTGGTATGTTGCGTACAACCTGGGGTGACCACGAGCGATGCCGCACGACTTATTTCGCGACCTATGACAATTTATATTTCACCGGAGATGGTGCAATGAAAGATAAAGACGGCAACTATAGAATTACCGGCCGCGTGGATGATGTATTAAATGTAAGCGGCCACCGCATTGGCACGGCAGAAGTAGAGAATGCAATTAATATGCATACAAATGTGGTGGAAAGCGCCGTGGTGGGCTATCCACACAATATTAAAGGCCAGGGCATTTATGCTTTTGTTATTACTGAAAAGAAATTGGCTGATGAAGACCGCTCACGCGGAGACATCCTTGAAACCGTTTCTCGAATAATAGGACCTATTGCCAAGCCCGATAAAATACAATTCGTAACGGGCCTTCCTAAAACAAGAAGCGGAAAAATTATGCGTCGCATTCTCAGGAAAATTGCTGAAGGCGAAACGGAAAATTTAGGTGATACAACAACATTGCTGGACCCGGGAATTGTGGAAGAGATTAAGTTGAATAAAGTGTGAATTTCGTAAGTTTTGTAAATGATCTTAGGACTCTTTAATTTTAGAGAAAGTAAGGTACAAGGTTTAAAAAATTGATTGTGTTGAGCATCCTTGCTGATTTACTGTTTGAAAAAACTTCTTAAATTTACATGATGCAAGTACAAGTTGACATAGAATTTGATCAGTTGGTTCAGATTGCCAAAAAACTTCCACCGAAACAATGGACTAAATTGAAAGCTGAAGTTGAAACTCAACCGGCTTCACTAACAGATAGGAAAGAGTTTAAGAAATTCCTATTAAGCGGACCTACTTTCTCCAAAAAACAATTGGCAACAATTGCTGACACCAGAAAAGCAATTAATCAATGGCGGACAAAATAGTTCTGACGGATGCCTCCATTCTTATTGATTTTTTTCGCAAAACTGATAAAGCAAATTCTGTTTTAATTAATCTATTCGATCAGGAATATGATTTCACGATTTCATCCATAACTTTCTACGAAATTTATTCTGGTACAGCGACTAACCAACTATCTTTTTGGCGAAATCTTTTGCAAAAGACAAAAGTTTTAGTCTTTGACGACAATGTTGCGCAAGCTGCCATTGACATAAACAATGAATTAAAAAGAAAGCGTAAACAAATTGAAATGGCAGATCTTTTTATCGCAGCAACAGCCATTGCTAATAAATTGCCTTTTGCAACTTTAAATAAAAAGCATTTCGAACGAATAGATGGACTCGTAATTATAGATTGAAAAATGCATCCAAAAAACCTTTCGATAGAAGATTTTAATTACATACTCCCCGAAGAAAAAATTGCTGCTTATCCTTTAGAAAAAAGAGATGAATCAAAGCTGCTTATTTATACAAATGAAAAAATAAGCCAGGATGTTTATAAGAACATAGCTGACTATTTGCCCGAAAAATCTTTTCTGGTTTTTAATAATACCAAAGTAATAAAAGCAAGGTTACTTTTTCAAAAACCTTCCGGTGCGGTGATTGAAATTTTTTGTCTCGAGCCTTATGAAGCCATAAACGATTATGCAATTGTTCTTCAGAAAAAAGAAAAGATAAAATGGAAGTGCATGATTGGCGGAGCCAGTAAATGGAAAGGAAAATTTCTTGAAAAGAATATTATTATAGAGGGTAAAGAAATAAAATTACAAGCCTCGCTTACAGAGAAATTAAATGATGCTTATGTGGTGGAGTTAAGCTGGAACCCGGTTGGGTATTCATTCGCAGAAATAATTGAACATGCCGGCGATACACCCTTACCTCCTTATATTAAAAGAAAAGCAGAAGTAACAGATGCAACAAGGTACCAAACCATTTATTCAAAATATGAAGGCTCGGTAGCAGCACCAACTGCAGGTTTGCATTTTACACCAGGCATATTTTCTTCATTAAAAGAAAAAAATATTGAAACAAGGTTCGTTACGCTTCATGTAGGTGCAGGTACTTTTAAGCCGGTGAAATCCACCACGATGGAAGATCACACTATGCATGCAGAATGGATTGATGTGTCCGCTCAATTTATTGAAGAGCTGCTTAATAATATTAATATTGAAAACGAAATTATTTGTGTAGGCACTACCTCAGTACGAACTATTGAAAGCCTTTACTGGATGGGGTTAAAGGCAAAGCTTGACACTTCTATAACAACGGACAATCTTGGAATAAAACAATGGGAAGTATACGAAGACCCGCTTGTAAAAAATATTTGTACTGCACAGGAATCGCTTACTTCTTTATTACAATTTCTAAAAGCGAAAAAGACTAACAGGCTATTTATCCAGACACAAATAATAATTGCACCGGGCTATCAATTCAAACTCACCAAAGGATTGGTCACTAATTTTCACCAGCCTAAATCAACTTTATTATTATTGGTTGCAGCTCTTGCCGGAAATAATTGGAAGAAGATGTATGATCATGCGTTGCAAAATGATTTCCGGTTTTTAAGCTATGGAGATGGTTGTTTGATTTTTGATGGAAAAAAATAGTACAGCTTCTCTTACTCACCCAAAGCCAGGGATTATTTTTTTACAACAGGATAACCTTTATCTATCCAATCGGTTTTGATATTATGCAATAGGTCGAGCAGATAGTAATTAGTATATGACTGGCTTTTTAAATATGCAATTGCCGGCCGCACATTAGGGCAATGCTCAAAAGGACAGCATCCACAATAAATAACGATGTGCGTATCCTTGGGTAATTTATCTATTGCCTCTTTAAATTTTTGCATATTATCTTCTTCTTTCACACTGCCGATGTCTATTGAGGTAGGGATAACAGCGCCGGGGCCAACGGAAAAAATGGCAGCATCATTTTGTTTTGTATAAATACTTTTGGCTAACGCGGAAGGTTCTATCAATTGTTCCTTTGTCCAGTTTTCAGGATTTTGCGCTGAAGAATTATTGCACGAGATAAGTAAAAAAGAGAGACTGCAGCAGAGAATAATCGAGAGTTTTTTCATAACGTTATTTTGTGAAGGTTAGGTTGTTTTAATACAATTTATAGGATTGGGCATTTTGATAGTGTTGTCAATAAAAAAAATTCGTGTTAATCTGTGTAACCTGTCTGCCGTCAGGCAGGTTCGTGACTTTTTAATTCGGTTTTATATAAGCGCCTGATCCTAAAAATTTAAAACAAAACTTTTTACATAAATCCATAATCCAATACACGACGCAAATATTGTTTGTCCTGTATTACCCACGTAACCTCGTAGCTGCCTTTATTGTCTTTTGAGAATACATAAATATAAACGCGATGCCCGTCTTTAGAGCGGTAAACGCCGTTGGTAGAGCGTTGTACACCCTTATCATTGTAAGTAAAATTTATATTATAAAGGTCAGCATAAGCGGCAGCAGGAATATTTACCGTATCCCCATCCACCATTAAAGTAATATTGCTGATATAGGTAAACGGTATAGTTCCATATCTACCGTAGTAAGTCTTCCTGTCAATCTTTATCAGGTATTTTTCATCGTCATCGTACATCAGCTTATGTTTTGCCGGATCAAACGGCGCTGACTTAATAGTTGCTTTTATATTGTCTCCTTCAAAAGTCATATAATCATTTCCAAAAGCCGTGAAGGGAATTTTTTTAAATTCTGCTTTCCCGATACTCTCTGAAATGCCCGACAGGGCGAAAGATGCGAGGTCTATGCGGATTTGGTCTTTAGGCAGTTTGGCAAAAGATTCATTTTTTCTCCTGGTGTCTATGTGGTCATCATTACTTTGGGCCATCAACGTGACACTAAACAGAATCGGAATAGCAACTAAAATATTCTTCATAATTTTTTCTTGTGAGATGCTTAAAAGTAAAAGAATGAAGGTTAAGGAAAATAAAAATTATGCGCATGTTTTTTTATGCAATAAATACTAATAACTGCTGAAAAACGAATCAACTTTTTTATTGAATTCATCTTTGTGTTCTTTAAGCACAGCGTGCCCTGAGTTTGGAACGATCCACAAAGTACTTTTAGGAATATGTTGCGCTATCAGCCGTGTATGTTCATTGCTTATAACATCGTGATCGCCCGCAATTATTAATACCGGGCATTGAATTGATTGAAGCGCCTGCAGCGTGATGTGAGGCTGTTGCCAGTCAAGTAAAAATAACTTCCAATCATTTTTTTCTTTTGTCGTAGCCGGCGTTTGGCCTTTCAAAGAATCATAGTAGGTTTCGGAATCCTGCCAGGCCGAAGGGCTAAAGGCTGTAGAATCAGGCCACAGATTTGCGCCGGAGGAAGCAAGCTTTATTACTTTACCCGGATGCCGCATAGCAAGCAGTAAGGCATTAATACCGCCGTCGCTCCAGCCAAGCACATAAGCAGAGTCTATATGCAGTTCATCAAGTAAAGCGGCCGCATCATCGGCCATCATTTCAAAACTCAAGGAATCTTTACTATCCGTTGTTTTGCCCTGTGCACGGCTATCCACCACTATTACTTTATACTTTGAGGAGAAATATGGAATGTTGTTGGAAAAGCTTCTGATACTTCCGCCGTTGCCGTGCAGCATAAGGAGCGGCTTGCCTTCACCATAAATTTCACAATACATTTTTACACCACGGATGTTGTAATATTTTCCTGCTTCTGTATTGTGGCCATAAGAAACTTTTTTGCTTTTGCAGGATTGTGCCAAAAAAAAGGCAAGCAAAAAAAAGGTATAAATAAATTTACTTTTCATAGAGTGGTAGTGCGAATGGGTAAAATTGTAAAGAGATATTTTTATGATAGAGAAAAACAGGATTATAGCTTTCTAAAAAGCATGAACTTACTTCGCATATTTATGTACCAGCGCAAGCAGGTCTTTGATCTCAAAAGGTTTTAAAATAAAATCATCTGCGCCACATTGCAAAGAAATTTCTCTTGTATCCCTGTTTGCAGAAAACATTACCACAGGAATTTTTTTCGTCGCGGGGTCACTTTTTATTTGCCGGCAGACCTCTTTACCATCCACTCCCGACATCCATATATCAAGAAATATCAGGTCTGGCTTTTTATCGCATAGCTTTTTTACCTCTTTACCATCCAGGGTAGTTATTACATTATAGCCATCATCCTCAAGCAACATTTGCATAGCTTCCACTATTGCAAGGTCATCATCCGCTACTAAAATTGTCTTCATGGTATATCTGTAGTTTTTGTTTCGGCGCTGGTGCCGGCAGGCTTATCTTTATAATTATAGGGCAATTCAAAACAAAAATTGGAGCCCTCTCCTTCCTTACTTTGCACCCATATACGCCCTCCTTGTCTTTTTATTATTTCGCTTGCAATATACAACCCCAGCCCGATGCCGGGAAAAGTGTGGCTGTCTGGGCTGCTTACCCTGTAAAACCGCTGAAAAACCTTGTCCTGGTATTTTTCAGAAATTCCCAGGCCCTCGTCTTCCACACAAAGTTTTATAGCGGTTTTTTTTTGCGTGGAGATGACGTTTATAATTTTTGACCCCGGAGAGTACTTTATTGCATTCGAAATAAGATTTGTAAGTACTTGCCCGATCCGTTCGCGGTCGCCGAACACTTTTTCATTTTCATCCAGCTTCAATATAATCTTATGCGTTGCAGTTGTGTGTTGCAGCTCTTCCACTACTTCTTCAACCAAAGCATTAAAGTCGTAAAAACTTTCCTGGAATTGTAATGTTCCTTCCCCAATTTTAGTTACGTACAGCAGGTCGCCTATAAGGCTTATAAGTTTATTAAGCTGCCCATCCATTTTTTCTACCATTACAGCAGCAGCTACATTTCCATCTTTTCTAAAACGGTTGGATAAAATCTGGGCATACGCCTTTATACTTGTTACCGGGGTTTTTAATTCATGTGTGGCCGCGCCTATAAAATCGTCTTTTTGTTTTTCCAACATTATTTTTTCGGTTACATTTCTGAAGTTGGAAACCATCCCCTTGATACCGGGATGATCAATTAAATTAGTGATGGTACTTTCTATCCAGCCCCAATTTCCACTTTTTAATAAATAACGATGCAATATAGTTTGCGACCTACCCGGCGCCTGTAACACAAAGGCAAAGCCTTTTTTCAGCATTTCTTTATCATCTTTGTGAATCTTCTCCACTATATTCATTTTTTTCACTTCACCAGGGTTATATCCTACTACCCTTTCAGTTGTGGAGCTTGCATATAAAATATTTCCTTTATCATCAGCCACTATAATCGCGTCGCTGCTATTCTCTAATAATGCCTTGAACCTTTCTCCGCTTCTCCTTACACGCCTGTTGGCCCTGGTAACGGCGCCGCTCAATGAAATAAGCAGTAAGCATTCAAGCACAAAAGACAAGAGTTGTATGCCATGTATATGGTTTAAGTTAAATGACCTGTAGGGAGAAAGAAAATAATAATCGCACAAAATTGCAGAACAAAACGTGGCAAATATTCCCGGGCCGATACCACCAAACCCGGTTGATAAAATAACCACGGCAAAATATAATAGAAAGGGGGTTTCACTTCCAAGAAGACTGTTGGGATGCAATTTGAAATAAGTAATAAGCGCCAGTAAAATAATGCTAAATCCAAATTTCATATACCATTTCCTGGCAAGCATTGCAGAATCGCTCCACAAATAGCGATTAACTTTTTTCGCAAATGACAGGTAATATTTTAATGCAGTTTTTAGCATTAGGATATATAAATGATACAAGCTTATTACAGATATGAAATTCCTTTTTAATATTCAGTATGATCTGATAAGGTCATCCGTTAGGAATAATTTTCTGCAACTCAATTCCGTAAAATCAACGTACGCGGCCTGGCAAATTTTAAATGCCCTTTACCGGCTTATATTTTTTTAATTTTTTTCTTACAAATAACATCATAAAAGGAATAACATAAAAGCTATACAAAACATACGTATAGTTTCCCGGAAAAATTAAAGAAACCGAAAAAACCACTGCTACATCAATTGCCAATACCAAAGCACCTGATTTACTTTGCAATAAAAGATATTTTTTTTCAATTTCAAAACCATCAACTGTCAATTTTGAATTCTTTTTAAAGAGATAAGAACAGAGTATAAACTGTGAAACGGATACGCAGGCAATGTTTATTATATATACGAGGATCGGTAATAAAAAATGGGGCCGGATATGCTCTGTAAGGCCCGAGGCTGTAAAGGGAAAACACACTATAAAAAAAAGTAAAATAAGGTTGCGCAATATTACCCCATTATCATATTTTTTAAGGTATTTGAAAATTTTAAGATGGCGTGCCCACATCAGCCCGATAAAAAAGAAACTTAAAATAAATCCCAAAAACCTGATGATTACCGGCTTGAATAAGGTTGCTATCTCGGGAACAGTCGCATCTTTTGGTACTTCCGGAAATTTAATTTCTATGATAAGAAGAGTAATAGCTATGGCAAATACTGCATCGCTGAAGAGAATCATTCTTTCCAATTCAAATTCTTTCTGTATCTCGGATTTCGTGTCTGACATCTGAATAATTTGGATCTCAATTTAATTATAATCAGGTATAGTTTCTTTATTACTTTAAAAAAAAGGATCAGGTTCATTCCAGTTAAAATAAAATTTGTGCAGCCATTTATAAAAGCTTTTTGCAAATAAATAATTGCGGAATATCAATTTGACTAAAATAAAAAACGGCGGTGCCAAAATATTGATTAAATAAGGGCAGCGCAAAAAGGGCGGCAATTTAAATCGCCGCCCTTCGCTTATTCACCTCGCTACATTTTAGCTGATGCTAATTTCATGCTTTGATGACTCTTTGCCGGGTATAACTGGCAGGCTTACCTGTAAAACCCCATCCACATATTTTGCAGTTATTTTTTCTGCATCAATGGATTCATCCAAGGTAAAAGTTCTTTCGAAACCGCCACGGCTATATTCCCGCCTGGTCCATTCCACTTTTGGGAAACCCTCCGGAGGTGAGTAAGAAACGGTTAATTCATTTCCTTTTACATCCAGCTTAAAGTGTTCCCTGATGCGGCCGGGAGCGAAAACCAGCATTTCATAACTGTTTTCTGTTTTGTAAATGTTTACAGCGGCTCTTTGCATTGAGCGGATGGGCAGGTGCTGTTGCCTGCCTCCGTAGTTGCCTTTTGCGGCGCACGACTGATTGTAGTACATGTTTTATTTTTTTTTAAATGAAAAATTTGTTCGCACATTAGTGTTTACTAATAGATAGACGAATGAGCAGGAAGAATATTTTAAATTGGGATTAAGAGCAATAGCCTTTATCTAAAAGCTAACGCTTCCAACTTTTCTTCTCAACTTTAAAACAAAATCATTTGCAGTTCGTCTTCCTTTATACATGGAGGATGTATTTATCATAAAAAACCAAATGGCAGCCAGCAGATCAAACTCTATTACAACGGTTATTAAGGATTACAGCCGTCGTTTGCTGAGTTTTATAAAGCAGCGGGTGGCCATTGCTGAGGACGCGGAAGATATTTTACAGGATGTTTTTTATTCACTGGCAGAAAGTACCGAGCCGATAGAGCAAGCCGGCAGCTGGCTATTTGCCGTAGCAAGAAATAAGATCACTGATAAATACCGCAAGCATAAGCTCCCCCTGGCTGATGACGTATTTGCAAAGTCAGACGATCGAGATGAAAGCTTCAATTGGAAAGAAATGTTGCTGTCTCCCGGCGAAAATCCTGAAACGGAATATTTGAGAAGCCTTTTCTGGGAAGAACTTCAACAAGCGCTTGCGGAATTACCTGCAGAGCAAAGAGAAGTATTTATTCAAAATGAAATTGACGATATTCCGTTTAAGACCATTGCTGAAAATACAGGAATAAGTATGGCCACACTTATCAGCCGTAAGCGATATGCAGTATTACATTTAAGAGAGCGGTTGTTATTATTAAAAGAAGAATTGTTGAATTATTGACGTGTCAGTGATGAGTGATGAACAATGAGTTATCAGGTATTAGGTATTAGTTATTAAAATTTTAAATAAAATAAAATGAAAAGTTTTAAGTTTCAAATAGCATTAAAGTTTCTTATGCTATTTATCGTGGGCGTTTTAGTATTCGGCGCCGTAGTAATGTTTTTGTGGAATGCTGTATTGCCCGCAGTGGTGGGCGTGAAAGGCATCACTTTTCTACAGGCGCTCGGCATATTAGTATTGAGCAAAATATTGTTTGGAGGCTTTGGCCGCGGCGGTGGCTGGCGGGGCGGCAGAGGCCATGAATTACGGGGACGCATGAAAGAAAAGTGGTCGAAGATGACTCCTGAAGAACGCGAAAATTTTAAAGCGGAATGGGGCAGGCGTTGCGGCCCCGATTGGAAAAACAGGGAAGAATTCAAAAGTGGTGATGCTCCAGCCGTATAAATTTATGCAAGCTTAAATGGCAAATAGGATTAGGTAGAATGGGCGCAAAGCAAACAAGCCTGGGTTTATGGTAAAAAGGATTCTTCCGGCTAATTTGTTATCATTTCGTAGTGCCGAGATAGTTCTTTAAAAATATCTGCTGTTCCTTTACGTATGCGCTTAGGTCATCAAGCATTTTTTCTATGTCACCTGTGTTGAGCATTAGCGTTGCTTTGGATGCATTCACTATTTTTAATTTAGTGTTGGCAATTGATATCTTTTGCTCAATGGCCTGCAGCTTAGCCTCTATTTCTTTCATACTTTTTGCCGGCAAAAAACGATTGTTTCTATAGTTTAAAAAGCTTTTAAAATCTGTAAGTGCGGCTGTATAATCAGCCACAGCCGCATTGTACAGGTCTGCATCAGTTCCCTGGTACACGATTTCCGTTTCCATCTTTAGCTGGCGAAGCTTAAGAGCAACCAAAGATGACGGCGTTCCGTTTTTCTGAATTCTTTCAATAGCAGAAATGAATTGTGTAAATGCATCCTCTTTATCATAAGCCTCAACCGAATCAACATAGCTGAAGTAGCTGCGGTTGGTGCTTGCTCTTGACAAACTTTTGTGGAATTCTTGGTAAGTAAGCGGGTAATTTAAGAACTGGAATAGCGGATCGAAGGGTATATGAGATTGTATAAACTCCTGTGGCGTCAGTTGAAAATATTGCGGGCCTGACTGGCCCGCAAACCCGCTGTTTGTTGCAAAGCCTGCATCCCATGTAGCATCATACAAGTACCATTTGTTATTTATTGAAACTGCGTTCCATGCATGCCCCGCTTTGTTCCCTGACCTATCCATGTTAGTATAGCCATCTATCACAAAAGACCTGAGGCCGCTTTTAATACAAATGTCATTGAAGATAGCTGCGAAATTTTCGCACACTCCTTTCTTTCTTCTGAAAGCTATGGATACTTTTTCATCGCGGTCTTCATTCAATATCACGCGATGCAGGCTATCTGTGCTGTACTGGATATTGTTGGCCACCCAGGCATACACGGCATGTACTTTATCTTCTTCTGTATGAAAATGACTTCGTACATAAGCCGCTATACTGTCGGTACTTGCCGCCTCTCCAGCAGGGATATTGAGCATTTCCCTGTCTATTTTTGCATACGCATTTTCACTCTGTGCCTGCACCAAAGAGACACTGCAAAAAACAAATATCAGCAATAGCAATTTCATCTCATAAAGTTAGAATTTGATTTGGAAAATGTAGGATAAAAGTAGCACTGATTGTAAATTGATTGTAAGTATTTTTTCATTATTAATACCGCAGTAAATTAAAAGAATTCTTTCATATCCTCCCGTTGCGTCTTTCGTTCGGCAGTTAAAGTTTTATGGATATTTCAAGATGTCCACCCAATCCTTCGGAAATTATCCGTTGCAATGTGGAAAAACGAACGTCCTTCAAGTCTTTTTCAAGTTTTGATATGTAAGATTTATTTGTCCCTGAAAGTTCTGCAACTTGTTGCTGTGTCAAACCTTTTTCCTGTCTTGCCTGTTGAATGAGTACACCAAGTTTAAACGCCTCGTAACCTTTCTCAAACTCGTCACGTTTTTTGGTTCCCTTCAGTCCAACTTCCTTGTCTATAAACCCGCTAAGGCTTGTTAGATTTTTTTTCTTCATAATATTCTTTTTTAACTTTTTCTGCTCTTTCAATTTCACTGGCTGGTATCTTTTGAGTTTTCTTTTGAAACCCGTGTCCAACCACCACTAAGTTATTGATGTCAAAGAAGCAGAAGATTCGAAATATGTTACTGCCTGCTTGAACCCTTATTTCATAAAGACCTTCAGTATTTTCAAGATGTTTAAAATAAATTTCAGGAATTCTATCAACCGTCTCTATAACTTTAAGTGTCCAAAGAATTTTTTTTGAACTATCCAACTTTGCTCCTTGTAAAATCCCTTGAAATAGTCTTTAAAAAAAAGTTCCCGTTTGTTCACGATAAAGAAGGTTTCAAAGTAGTCCAATTAGACCACTATAAAGTTTTTGGGGTGTTTTTCAAAAGGCATTATAGGCAAGTTCCCTTTCCCCTTTGCGTGAAAAACCTGCATTAACAAAAGCTTACAACAGCTTCATTAAGCCTTTGCGTACTTTTTATTTCTGATGTTTTAGAACGGCTGTATAACCCCGGCTCTACCTACAACATGAAAAAACAAATTCTACTTATCCTTTCCATTTTCATTTCAGCATTCACCTTCTCTCAAACCACACCTGCATTTGGTGTAAGAGCAGGCCTCACTTATGCAGGTGTAAGAGGCGCTGCTGCCGATAATCTAAGCAAGTTGCTCGACCTGACTGGCGGGGCAATTAGATCGTCTAACACCACCGGGTTTTTTGCCGGAGCGTATGCAAGCCTTCCATTGGGCGGAAATATTTCTCTTGAGCCTGGACTGTATTATTCTCAAAAAGGTTACGAGCTTAATGGCTCCCTCAATTTGAAGGGTGTTGATTTTCTTGGCGCCAGTGCAAAGGCTAAACTACAGTTGCAATACATTGATCTTCCTGTTTTGCTAAAGGCAAATCTTGGCGGCTTGCAATTGTTTGCAGGCCCTCAGTTTTCCTATCTGGCTCATGCAAGCTTACGTACCACTGCTGGAGTATTAGGCATAAATCTTTTAAATAAAACTATTGATGCCACATCACAATTTAATCCCTGGGATGTAGCTGTGACCGGCGGTATAGGTTATCAACTTATAAATGGCGTAAGCCTTACGGCATCTTATGATTATGGCTTATCAAAAATGGATGCCAATAAAAATGTAAAATCATATAACAACGCATTGAAGCTTGGCGTAGGCATTAGCTTCTAAAAATATTCCTCACCTGTGGATCCTGGTTGCCTGGCTTACGCCAGGCTTTTTTGTTGGATAGAAATAAAGTAAATTCATTAGCTTCATATACATTTTTTACTCCTAAATATTTCACATGAGACTATCTTTTTCTTTTTTAGCCATCTTTTTTTGCTTCGTATCCTGTAGCACTACCTCTAAAAATACCGGCTCCAAATGGATATCATTATTTGATGGCAAATCGCTCAACGGATGGAAAGTTGGTGACCACCCTGAAACGTTTAAAGTAGATAGCGGAATGATTGTGGTGAATGGAGTAACCGCGCATTTATTTTATAATGGTGACGTGCAAAATCATGACTTTAAAAATTTTGAGTTCAAAGCAGATGTCATGACAAAGCCAGGCTCCAACTCGGGCATCTATTTTCACACAGCCTTTCAGCAAGGAGGATGGCCGGCAAAGGGATATGAAGTGCAGGTAAATAATTCACACACGGATTGGCGCAGAACCGGCGGGCTCTATGCCGTAGATGATGTGAAAGAAGTTTATGTAAAAGACAATGAATGGTTTACTGAATACATTAAGGTAGAGGGTAAACACATTATCATTAAGCTGAATGATAAAACGGTGGTTGACTATACAGAGCCTGAAAATGTTGAGCGCCCGACTGACATGGCCGGCAGAAAAATTTCCGATGGAACCTTTGCCCTGCAAGGCCATGATCCAAAAAGCAAAGTTTATTTTAAAAATATAATGGTGAAGCCATTGCCCTAAAAGCAGGATAAATAATTAAAATTTTATGTAACAACCTTGTTTCCTTCGTTGTTTTATTTTTTCAATAAATTCCTGAAAATAACTTTTAGTTAAACTATAAAATTTTTTAGGAATTAGCTAATTTCTAAAATTCTTTTGCTTTTTCTATAAGTTTATTTGCTTCATCAAAAGTTATATCTGAATCGAGGTCGTAATACTACAACCTTGGCTTTGGTGATAAGGACCCTCAGTCAAGCTTTATAAGTGACTTGACTATTACAAATAACAATGACAGTCAAAAAGTATTGGCGACAGTAGCCAGAACATTATATTTATTTACAGAACGTTATCCCGATGCCGTTGTTCTTGCGACAGGTAGTACGATTACACGAACAAGGCTTTATCGGATAGGAATTACAAATAATCTTGCAGATATTCAGCATGATTTTGTTGTGCTAGGATTGACCGATAGCGAGTGGGAACCTTTTCGTAAAAATGTAAATTATCATTCATTTGCAGTTCGCAGAAAATTTTTAAATTTGTAATAGTATGAAAACAGCACAAAAGAATAAAACAGACAAAAAAAAGCAGCAAAAGGACTATAAAATCAATCCTTCACTTCAAGGCAAATATGATGACCAACCTTTGTTTCAGGACAAAGTGAACCGTGCTAACCATATTCTAAAGACTGTTGGAATTCCTAAGTTTGACACTCATAATTGACGAGTACTGCCTGCAGCAATACTCGAACGCTATCATGCTGTAATAACATGTATAGTATGAACGATTAGCCACTGCTAAAAAAATCGCCCATTAGATCATACTCTGCATTTTGAATAGCCTCTTGTGCTTTTTCAAAAGCTTTTAATGATTCGTTGTATTTCTGTGGCGTAGTCATATCACTATACCTTCTTTACGAATTTCACAATATACACCTTGCAACGAAGTTTGCTTTTTGCTAAAGGAAACAGGCAGAGAAGAAACCACGATGCTGTATTTTAAAGAAAGGCTGGATGCGATACCTGATGTTTTTAATATTTCGGCGGCAGGGCGTGTAGCAGGATTGTGAAGCACTATAGCAAAATCCGCATCTGACTCACTATGATAATCACCACGGGCATGAGAACCATAGAGAATAAGCTCAGCCAACTCCAGGCCATATAATTTCTGCAGTTTTTCTTTATACTCTTTCGCAATTTGCTGAACAACTTTGTGCATTGTTTTTTGTTTCTCCAAAATTAATAAAGTTGAAATGAATAATCCCTTAGGCGGGACGATGCTGGATTGATTATATAAAAATAGTCACTATTGTCCGACTAACTCAATGAAAACTGCGCTGGTATTGACCTCACCCCCAACCCCCTCTCCAAAAGAGAGGGGCCGTGAAACTTAATACCAGCAGGTGTTTCATCAAAATTGACAATTTTAGCCGGAGAATAATGAAAAATAGTGAAAGCCATTACGGGTTGCTGCTAAACTTCTTTTTGCGGTTCCATTTATGCATCCCAGTTTAATTATCGGAGTAGGAAATGCTTATGGCCCTAACCTTATTATACTGGATTATTTAAAATGCTTATAATTACTTACGAAAAATATAAATCGACCGAATTTTTTTCTTACGCCTTTTTACCAAAGAAATTTTTACCTCTAACAGCCATAGCTTTGGCACGGTTTATATGATTAAATCATAAAAGCTACGCATGGCCAATCAAACTACAAAAGACGCAACAGCAGTTACTAACGTAGAAGAGTACCTGAAAAAAAGTAACCCTTCTTCTTTTCCGCAAGATATACAGCCGATGCTTGCCACACTTGTTGATAAAGCCACAGATGACCTTGGCTGGCTATACGAAATAAAGTGGGATGGGTATCGTGCAATCGCCTACATAAATAATTTTTATAAAGATGCATATTTACCCAAAGGAGAAGTAGATCTTCGCTCAAGAAATAACAAGTCTTTTAATGAAAAATTTTATCCGCTATACAACGCATTAAAAAGCTGGAAAATAAATGCCGTCGTGGATGGTGAAATAACGGTGCTTAATGAAAAAGGACTGGCTGATTTCAGCAGCTTGCAATCGTGGCGCAGTGAGGCCGATGGCCAACTCGCTTTTTATGTTTTCGATATTCTGTGGCTTAACGGAAAAGATGTAACGGACCTTCCGCTTACAGAACGCCGCGATATTCTTCGCTCCATAATGCCTCATATTCCCTTGATTAAATTGAGTGAAAATTTTGATGAAACCGGCACTTCTTTTTTTGAACTCGCAGACAAGTTGGGATTGGAGGGCATTATTGCCAAGAGAAGCGCAAGCATTTATACCCCCGGCCTGCGCACGAAAGACTGGCTTAAAATTAAAACTCAAAATTTTCAGGAAGCTATTATTGCCGGCTATACGAAAAACGAGAACACTTCTAAACAGTTCAGCGCATTGTTACTGGGCTGGTATAACAATAATGAACTGCAATTTATCGGGCTGGTAGGCACAGGTTTTAATAATAAGGCACAGGCAGAAATTTTAAATGTATTAAAGCCACTTACAGCAAAAGCCTCCCCCTTTAAAACTGTCCCGGAATATAATAAGCCTTCCCGTTTTCGTCCTGATCCGCCAAAGGCCGAGGTTACGTGGGTAAAGCCGGAAATAGTTTGTGAAATAAGCTATCGTGAAATAACAAAAGACGGGGCAATACGGCATCCTTCCTTTAAAGGCTTAAGGCCAGATAAAAATGCAAGCGATGTTGTTAAGGAAAAACCTATTGAAATAGAAAAAATAATTCATGATCAAAACAAACTCGTGAAAGATAAAATAATTACATCGCCAGGGAAAAAGGAAAGGAAAACTTTACTCAACCCAACAGAAAAAATGCAAACCAGAAGCGTGGACGGCCACGAGCTTAAGTTTACTAATTTAAACAAGTTGTATTGGCCTGCAGATAAAGTATCCAAGCGGGATATGGTTAACTATTACTACCAGGCCGCGCCATTTATTTTACCTTATTTAAAAGACAGGCCGCAAACACTTAACCGCTATCCAAATGGGATAACCGGCAAAGCGTTTTACCAAAAGGATGTAAAAGGCAAAGTGCCGGAGTGGATGAAAACATTCCCCTACCATAGCGAAGGTGATAACCGCGATAAAGAATTTTTAGTTGCCGGCAATGAAGCCAGCCTTTTGTATATGGCTTCTTTAGGCTGTATTGAAATGAATCCATGGAGCAGTCGGGTGCAATCGCCTGATAATCCCGATTGGTGCATCATAGATCTTGATCCTGATAAAAATACTTTTAAGCAGGTGATAGATGCAGCCTGTGTTACAAAAAAAGTTCTTGATGCGATTGGGGTTGCGTCTTTCTGTAAAACTTCCGGCTCTACCGGCCTGCATATTTATATTCCTTTTGGGGCAAAATATACTTATGAAGATTCCAAAGAATTTGCAAGAGCGATTGCCAAAAAGATACATGCTGAAATACCTGCTTACACAACCATAGAGCGAAAGACCGCAGACCGTGATGGGAAGATGTACATAGATTTTTTGCAGAACCGGCCACAGGCAACAGTTGCGTCAGCTTATTCTTTAAGGCCAAAGCCTGGTGCCACGGTAAGCATACCGATGCATTGGGAAGAAGTGACAAAAGGACTGGAAATAAAAAACTATACCATCTTTAATTCCATTGACCGGATGAAGGAGCAAGGTGATATTTTCAAAGGTGTATTAGGTAAAGGAATTAATCTCAAAAAGGCACTCAAGGCTCTGGAGGATTTATGATTACTGATTTCACGCAAAGGCGCAGAGGAGATAAGACACTAAGTCTTTGCGCCTTAAAAAACTTTGCCTTTTTGCATGAAAACAATTATTGCAATGCTCTTTCAAAAGGAGCTACAGGTTCATTTTTTGCTTCCTCTGTTTTAGCATCC
Organism: Hanamia sp.; assembly: GCA_965217965.1. Classification (GTDB taxonomy): domain Bacteria; phylum Bacteroidota; class Bacteroidia; order Chitinophagales; family Chitinophagaceae; genus Ginsengibacter. The sequence goes on from CBDCJQ010000001.1 coordinate 317,065, forward strand.
ATCGTTTTCATATCAAAGTGGTGATCAAAAAATTCGTCACACCACAGGCAAATATTTTTTAAATCTTTTCCTCTTTCTTTTGCATACGCTTCTGTGATGCCAATGCTTTCACCCATTTTATACGGTTCGCCATCATTAAGCTTTTTAAAAATTTCACTCTTTGTAATGCTTAATAAAACGTCAGCTACTTTTTCTTTACGTGCGTCACCCATTGGGTATTTGGTGCCGGGGCAACATGGATTGATGGCCCAAAGCTGTATGCTTACTTCCTGTATCACATCATCGTATCCGCCTAAAAAATTTCGTGCTCCCGATTGTATGGCGCAAAAATTATGTGTTGGATCCTGTAACCATATTCCGTTTTCCATGGCACGGCCACGTGCCCAATTACCGCCAAGCCACATGTCTTCATTGGCGCCGAAGTAAGTATAATATTTTGCAGACGGATCAAGTGTGCCGCCTTTCTTTCCTACGATGAGAAAAGGCATTGCGTCTATGAGTCCTCGTGAGTCAAACAATTTTTTTAACGGCTCAAGTTTTGCACCTGCATATTTATGAAAGCGATCGAGCGAGGCGATAGAAATTGCTTTTAATCCTTTTTCTAAAAGGGTATCAAGAATTTTTTCTGTCATCAAATCGCCATTTGTTTGTAAAACTATCTTTTGCTCCTTCCCATACTTTGCTGTCAGCTTATCGAGAATAGCATAAAGAATTTTTCTTTCAGCTAAAGGCTCACCACCACTTAAAATAATTTTATCAATTTTATCCGGGAGGTTACCAATGATCTGCATACATTCTTCTTCACTCATGCGCTGGCCGTGCGGGCCGGAGTTGTTGTAGCAGTGACCGCATCGGTCGTTACACAATTGGGTAAACACCCAGTAGATCGTTTCGCAATGATTAAAATCGTTTTTCATAATGTTTTAGCATATTTATAAAGTTACCAGCGATACGTTTAAAAGGACGGTTACAAATGTTAATAGCTCACAGGCTTCGTATATTTTATCATGTCAATCCATTCCAAAAACCAATTTCGTTTTGCACGCCTGTTTTGCTGTCGTTTATAAATTCCTGTTTTGAATTATATACTTTTAAAATACCATCTTGCATATAAGACATTACGTCTCCCATTATTAACGCCTCTTTCAGGTCATGTGTTACAAATAACGCCGTAAGCTGAAATTGCTTCGCGATCTTTTTAAAAAGTTCCTGCATGTCGCCTCTTACTTCCACATCAAGGCTGCTAAAAGGTTCGTCCAATAAAATGAGCGGCGGATTAATAATGAGCGCTCGTGCCAAAAGCCACTCTTTGTTTCTGCCCTCCCGAAAGCTGGTGCGGCATTTTATATAATTGATCTTCCAGTTGCAGGCTTTGTATCATCTCTGATACTTTTTGTTTTATCGCATGCAGGCTTTCTTTCCTGATGCGTAAACCAAAAGCAACATTTTCAAAAACATTTAGGTGTGGGAATAGCAACGGCTCCTGGAAAAGATATACGATATTTCTGCCGACGGGATTTCCGGATGTGATATTTTCATTATTCAGCCAGATGCTGCCACTGTCTTCCTTTTCAATGCCCGCGATAATTTTGAGTAAGGTTGATTTGCCGCAGCCGCTTTTGCCCAAAATAGAAATCGTTTGATGCGCTTCAATGCCAAAAGAGATATCGCGCAGCACTTCTTTATTGCTGTATTTTTTTGATATGTGTGCTGCTTTTAAAAACATTATTTGGCTTGCCTGAAAATAATCTTTTTATTAATCCATAAAAGTATAACGGGCGGAATCACGAGCAGGCAACAACTCAATGCCGCATAAAAAATATTCGCTTCTGTTACAAATTGATAAACTTTAATGGTTAACGTTTGCACTTTACCGTAGCCGATCACAGAGGTTAATCCATACTCAAACCAGCCAATTAAAAACGATTGAAAAAAACAAATAAGCAACATTGGCTTTGCAAAAGGAATGATCACTTTTGAAAATGTATCTCTTGCAGAGCCGCCCATTGTTTTTACCAAAGCTTCATATTGCTGCAGCTCCCGGTTCCAGAAGCCGATAAAAAATATTACGCTGTAGGGAAAGGCAATAATAAGATTAGCGAGGATAACGCCGCCAATATTTCCGGCAAGATCCATTTTTATAAAAAAATATTTCAGGCATACTGCTAAGATCACGGGCGATAAAATAAAAGGAAGGTAGGCAAGCATCAATAAAATTTTTCTTTGCCGGTGGTAAGCAATCAATTTACTTGAAAAAAACCCTGCACCTGTTGCGAGGCAAGCAACTGATAAAGAAATAAAAAGTGTAAGCCATACACTTTTACCAACGCCGTTGCCTTTTGAAAAAGCATCTTTCCAGGTATCGGCTGAAAATCTTTGTGGCAAAAGGTTTGGGAATACCCAATTGCGTGAAAAGGATAAGCAGAATAAAATGACTATGGGCAAAATGCAAGCTGTTGCAATCAGAAATTTTGATATGGGTTTTGTATTAAATGTCATAAGATAATTTTCTTCGCTTTAATACAATTAATAAAATAGTCAATACGATTAGGGTATATAACAAAGCAATCGCGTAACCCTGGGGTATATCGAGTAAGTCAAATTTTTGCAGTTTGCGTACGGCTAATACAGAAATCATTTCAGGATTGGACCTGCCTAATAAGATAGGAATTTCATAAGAACCAAAAATGAAAATGAAATAGAGCACAATGTTGGCAAATGTTTTTTGCAGCAACATCGGGATAACGATTTTTTTTATAGCATGTCTTTTGCCGGCGCCAAGTGTTTGAGATAAGGTTACATAATCCTGCACCCTTTCTGTTTCCATCCTGCTGATGAACAGCAACACAAAAAAGGGCGCACAAATAAATAAATTAGCTAAGATAATTCCGATGCCAAACTTATCATTGATAAGATCAGGGAAAGCGTTAATGGAATGCGTGATCCCGGTGTTATAAAAAACTCTGGAGAGAATGCCTGCTTTTGATAAAAACTGGAAAAAGAAAAAGGCGGAAACCATTGCGGGAAAGGCCAAGGGCAAATAAATAATGTAAGATGATTTCCCTTTCTTAAAAGCGTTGTTGTGCCTCAGCGAAACATACAGTGCAAACGCAACTCCCAAAAAAACTGTGACCAATGCTATTGCTGCGCTATATAAAAATGAATAGATAATATCTCGTTCAAAAAAAACTTTTTTCCAGTGTTGTAATGTAAAGCCGGTGCGTAATGCACCCGTTAAGCCAAAACTATACAGTAACGCATAGCCGATGCTTAACACTAATGGAATCACCGCAAAGAGCAACAAAGCTGCAATGGCTACTATGTTCCATCTTTTATTCATTGATCACTTTCTTTCTAAAATCATCATATACACGCAGCATGTATTCGGGCGCCAATTCTTTAATAGACCTTGCCTGAATTTCCTGGTCGCTCAATCCGTATTTTCTTTTGGGCAAAGCATCAAACGCCTGCTGCCATTTTTTATCAAGCTTATCATAAGAAAGCACTGTGTGCCCACCCCAATAAGTAATGTCATTCTTTTTTATTTGCGCTTCCGGCGATATTAAAAAATTGCAAACAACCATTGCCGCCTCTTTATTTGCAGAGCCTTTGGTAATGCCGATATAGTTTACATTGTGTATTGCCCCGGCCGCAAGTATGTAGGCTTTTGATGTTTTCGGGAAAAGGCCTTCGCTTACTTTATTATCAATTTCTGCATCATTAAAACTCATAGTAAAATCAAGCTCGCCATTGCTGAACATCTGCGCAACATTAGTGATGCTTGCAGGAAATGTTTCTCCCGATTTCCAAAAATATTTTTTGTTTTTATTGATCCAATCCCAGAGTTGTGTTGAGTATTTATTGTATTTTTCTTCATCAAATCTACCGTCTAAATTATTAAGTCCGCCTGCCAATTCCACGAGCCATGTTTTCAATAAAGTCATTCCTGAAAAATCATTTGATAAGGTAAATCTGCCGGGATGTACTTTCCAGTACATTTCAAAATCCTGCATGCTCTTTGGCGGGTTTTGAACTTTTGCTGAGTCAACAATTAAATAATAAAACGCTTCTCCCCACGGCGTTTCATAGCCATTCACTTCTTCCTGGAAATCATATTTAATTACAGGGTTGTTGTAATCAATATATTTCGAATTCGGCAGCTTGTCAGTATAAGGGCCGAATAAAGCATCTATTTGTCTTAGCTGGAAAAATGTTTCACCATTGATCCATACGAGATCAATTTCGCTGGAAGATTTACCCGCTTCTTTTTCACCCATTAAATTTGTTACTATTTCTTTTCCCTGGCCAGGTACAATGTTGAGCGTGATGTTGTAACGATTCTTAAGTGCTGTTCTTAAATATTCATTCATGTAGCGATTGATCTTTTTTTCTCCCTGGAACATCATCATGGTTAGGGATGCGCTCTTTGCTTTAGCTTCTATTTGCTGCCACGATTCGTTTTCAATGTTTATAGGTTTTGAAGATGACTCATTGCAAGAGATAAAAAAAGATATCGCTACAGATAATATGAGTAAGAAAGAATAATTTTTCATTGGAATAATTTATTAACCTCACCCCAACCCCTCCAAAGGAGAGGGACATGACTTGTTTAAAAATAATAATTCATACCCAACTGGAACTGGCGTGGCGGGCCAAAGCTGCGGCGAACAAGCAAGCCATTAGAAGCCGGGCCGTTTTGAATCTGGTTACTGTTTAATGCATTGTTACTATAACCACTGAGGTTAGGCGTATTGAACACATTAAAGCAATCTACCCGTAATTGTAATTTGGCCTCATTCTTAAAATGAAATGTATATTGCACAGCCGCATCAAAATTATTACTCCATGGCAAGCGGTCGCTGTTACGGCTTTCACCGGGTTGGCGATCATTGTTACCACTGTAGTTGGCGCTATATGCACGGCCATCTCCATTAAGATCTGTTGACGTTAAAGGGATGCCGTTGGATGTAACAACACTGCCGGTATTATAACTCTGCACCGCCGTGCCATCAGGCACACGATTGATAGGAAGGCCACTTTGTAACAACGCATTCAAACTTATACTCCACCCCTTTGAAGGAAAATAATAATACGTTGTATTTATAATGTGCGTACGGTCATTGTTCGTAGGCCCCCATTCTTTATCCCAATTATTACTATCCTGCGCTTTAAAATTTATACCCTCGGTATTAGCTCTTGCGAAGCCAAGTGTATAAGTTAAACGGTATGCATATTTATCAGCTCCCTGGTCCTTTTGATAGTTTAAGCTAAAGCCAACGTAACGGCTTCGTCCTGCACTTTCACTCATACTAACGGTACGGGCTATCCCACGAAGTGTATCACCGTTATACACGGTATAATTTCCCTGGGCATCAGTATAGATAGGCGTAGTGCGTGTGCTGTCTGCTGAAGCTACCGGCCTTGCAGTGATGTGCTTTGGATCAATGGTGTATGAATAAGGTGCCGGTGCATTCAAATCAGCAAGGCGAAATAAATTATGTACGTCAACCAACATGAGGTCAGCATAAAATAATTTATCGCTGGAGATTTGTTTTTGAAAACCGATAGAAGCCTGGTGAGAAAAAGGATTCTGCCAGCCCTCAGGATTTAATATTCTCAATTCATTTGCAAATTGCTTCTCGCGATTGCCCTGCAATTGTTTTGATGAAGGCGCATTTAAATAGGAGACATTGCTAAGGCTTGCTTTTAAATTTCCATCACGCACAAGGTCATTAATGTTTGCATCTGCGGGAATTTTTCCTGCAGCCTGCAACGCCATTATTTGCTCTTTATAATCGGCAGAGTTGGAAGTAAATTGTATGGCATCGCTGTAAATGGTATATAATATTTTATCATAATAAATACCATAACCTCCACGCAACACGGTGCTTTCATTCAGCTTATAATTGAAGCTTACTCTTGGGGCTATGTTGTTGTAATCGCCTTTATCACCACCACTTTTCGAAAGGTTGTCATAGTCGTAACGAAGGCCCAGCGTGAGGTTCAGCCTGCTGTTTACGGCCCACAAATCTTCAAGGTATGCATAAGGGCGGTTTTGAACTTTGCCAAAAGAAGATGGCCGCAATTCAACATCAACATTTTTTACCAGCACATCAGAAGGAATATCGGTATAGCTTAAATCCCTACCAAGCCCCTTTGTTTTCAAAGCATCTAATTGCGCCTGCGTTAGCTTTACGGTGTAATCTCCATTCGGATTTCCACCACCTGTTAAAGATTGATCTGAGCTGATGATACCCAACCCGATTTTGAATGTGTGGTTGTTTCTATAGAAAGTAAACTTCTGCGCAACCTGCGTTGTTTTTTCTTTATCGATATATTGAGCTCCCGGGCTTCCAAGCCTTGCTATAGTTTTGTCAACGGGATTCAATACGGTAACTGTCGGCAAACCTCCATTCATCGGGCGATAATAATTCCACAAATAAGTAGAGTATTGAATGTCGGTTTCAGATGCAAACCTGCTGCCTGTGTAAGAATTAGTCAAGGCCACTAATGTTCCGTTACGATCCTGCGTCAGGCCTTGTTGCGGAAAAATAAGATCGCCATCAACGCCGCCACCCGGCTTTTCAATATTTACATATCCTTTATTTACACGAAAACTTGTCTTGAATTTACTTGTCCAAAACTGATCAATCTTTCCACTCAATAAAGTAAAATTATTTTTTCCTCTTACGCTCGATGCAATTCCAAGATCAGGCGAGATCAACGCGTAATCTTTTGTATCAAAAGTTTGCTCAGCATCTATATAATAAAAAGTTTTATTTTTTACAATTGGCCCGCCAATATCAAAACCAAATTGCCGGCGCTGAAAACCATCCTTCACAGGGTTGCCCGTTAAGTCGCGGGTTGAGTAGTGCGGCCTACCGTCGGTTAATTTTCCTGGCCTTGTCAAATAAAAAACTTCACCCGTTACATCATTGCTACCGCTCCTTGTAGTTACGTTTATGATACCGTTGTAACTTCCGCCGTACTCTACAGAATAGTTATTGGTGAGCACATTTATATTTTTTGTGAAGCCGATGGGCATAGGAAATTTTGGCTGGTTCAAAGCCGCTTCCACATTCTCTAAACCATCAATTAAATAGATAGAAGACTGCGTACCGAAACCATTGATGGTAATATTATTTCCCTCGGTAAAGGTTGCTGTTGCCTGGGCAACATTTGGTAACCGGTACAAAGCCCTTGAAATATCGCGGCCTTCAACAGGCAACACACGAAGCTCTTTCGCCGTAAGCTCTGATGATACTTCTGCATTTATGGTGTTAAGCTTCGCAAAAGATTTTGAGGGAATTATTACTTCGCCAAGTGTAGCCGTTTTTTTAGAAGCAAGCGCTAAAGAAACGGTTCTGATATAATCTGAACGAAGTTCAACATTGGCAGCTTCTGCATCAGCAAATGCTTCAGTTCCCCCGGCGGTAATTGTGTAGGTGCTATTTAGAGAAAGGCCTTTAAAAATAACCTGGCCTTTTTCATTGCTGGTTGCGGAATCAGCGTAGCCAATACCGCTATTGGTAATGCTTACAGCAATTCCTTTTAAAGGTTTTTGATCTAAGAGCGAGGTAACATTTACATGTAATTCACTCTGAGCAAAAGAAACCAGGGTGGTGATAATACATATAAATAAAAGCGTAAACTTTTTCATATAGAAATCGTGATTGAGTGGTAAGATAATTTGAAGGATGTAAGAAAAACGTTGAAATGCAGGCTAAGCAAGCATTGCAAGGGCGGGCGGCCCGCGAAGATCATTACCGGCAAGGCGGGCTTCGCGAAGCGCTGCCATTGATGTGCTGCTATATAGAATATTAACCGAAGCGATTAAACTTATTATGTATATCCGAAGCGCATCAGCAAGGGAAAGTTCATTCAGAGATTTTACCAGATCAGCGTGATCATTTATATCATCGAGGCAGGCGAGACGGCAGGCGGGCAAATGATGTTCTTTAGCGTATTGGCCAAGATCTTCAAACACTGACGGCGTCTGCCAATGAATGTTTTCGAAAGCAGCCCTATCGAATTTTTCTTTCTTAATTCCTAAAAGATATACGCCACCTTTTCGTGTAGGCGCCAGTATTAAATAGCCTTTATTCAATTCATCAACTGCGTTATTTATTAATGCGGCTGATACATGCGGACAATCATTTCCAATAACAACAACTTGTTGAAATCCCTTTTCAAAAACATCAACCATTGCATTACATAGCCGTTCACCAAAGCTTTCGCCACGCTGCAGCTTTTCATCTATGATAAATAAAGGCAGGTTTGTGCGAAGGGCGGCTTTTTTAGCACGATCAATTAGCCGTTGAGCTAATCGCTCGTTATGGCTGTAAATGCATTTTGAAAAAAAATTTTTGTAGTGTGCCTCCTGCGTCGCTGTGCGGCTAAAAAGTAAGAGAGCTGTATCGTTGGTTCGGTAAGTCAAAGGCGTACTAACAAGTTAATACGAAAAAAGTTGACTGCAAGATTTGAATTGTAATTAACTGACGAAAGAAATTCTGTTTTTCTATTTTGGTATTAAACCTTTTTACTATAACAAGGTTTTCATTTCCCTAATTAGAGATTCAAAGCTTAGTTCGAAATATTCCTGGAATGTTTCCTCAGTAATAATTTTTTTTGAGGCCTCAGTTGAATTAAGAATCTCAATTGCTTTATTGTAATTCTCTAATAATTCTTCTTCCTGAGGCCTTGCAACTATTATATCATATCTAATTTCATTTCGTACTGCGTAGCCGCCTAATTTTGTTAGATAGCCAAAATATTGAACCGCTTTATTCAGAATATTTATTTCTTTCTTCAGATCAAAACTGACAGCCTTAACCCAATTCCATTGTCCATTTTCCCAACCGTATTCAAAATTTAGTTTTATTTCTTGCGATTCTATTAGCTTATTTCTTTTTATAAAACGGTCAAAGCTGCTGTTCTTTTCTAATATTGAATTCAGGTATTTTTTTAAATATAATTTTCATTGTATTTTACTTCCAGAGATTCTGTTTGAGGGAAATTATTATTTTGTAATAACAGATTTGAATAGACCAGCAATGCAAGAAAAGAAATATATTCCATTTCTAAACTTATATTCTTAAAATAGCAAGTTGAAAAAGTGGTAATTTATTGTCAGTTTTTTATGCTTTAGCGCTCTAAAACAACAACGCCCCTTTCGAATTACTATGTGGTTGCTTGCCAAGATGCTTGTATGCTTTGGCAGTTACTTCCCGGCCACGGGGTGTGCGCATTATAAAACCTTCCTGTATTAAAAATGGTTCGTACACTTCTTCCAGCGTGCCGCTTTCTTCACCAACGGCCGTGGCAATAGTGGTGATGCCCACCGGGCCGCCTTTAAATTTTTCAATAATCGTTGTAAGAATCCTGTTGTCCATTTCATCAAGGCCGTATTCATCTACGTTTAATGCTCTTAATGCATGTTCGGTAATGGCAAGGTCGATAACACCATTGGAAAGTACCTGTGCAAAATCTCTTACGCGTCTCAGTAAGCCATTTGTAATTCTCGGTGTACCGCGGCTTCTTCCTGCAATTTCTGTTGCAGCATCGGAAGTAATTTTTGTATTGAGTATAGATGCCGAACGAAGAATTATTTTTTGTAAAGTTTCTTTATCGTAATATTCCAATCTGGATTTAATACCAAATCGTGAGAGCAAAGGCGAGGTTAATAAGCCACTTCGTGTAGTAGCTCCGATAAGAGTAAAAGGATTGAGATTGATTTGTACGCTGCGGGCATTTGGGCCGGTATCAATCATAATGTCTATACGGAAATCTTCCATTGCTGCGTATAAATATTCTTCCACGACATTGCTCAGCCGGTGTATCTCATCAATGAATAAGACATCATTAGGCTCAAGGTTGGTAAGAAGGCCTGCAAGATCCCCCGGCTTTTCAATTACCGGCCCGCTGGTTTCTTTAATGTTTACACCTAATTCATTAGCAACAATGCGGCTAAGTGTTGTTTTACCAAGCCCCGGTGGCCCATGAAAAAGAATATGATCAAGGGCTTCTTCTCTTTGCCGGGTAGCCTTTATAAATATGCGCAGGTTCTCAATTATTTGCTGCTGCCCGCTAAACTCGTCAATCACAGCGGGCCTTATATTATTTTCAAATTCTTTTTCTCCCGGTGTTAGAATTTCTTTATCAGTATTTAAGTTTTTATTAGCCATTTATCTTTAACAATCATCTTTGTAAAACTAAACTTTTCTCAGCATTGCAATCAAGCCTAAAATAGATTATAATCATTTTTTGCAGCAATACTTTAAAAAATAATTTTTTAGAAATATTTTACCAGATTGAATCTGAAACAAGTGAAGTAAACCATATAAAGCTAAGAATTTTGTGAATGTTGAACCAGTCCAATATTTTCCGGTAATTTGTAAAGCTATATTTTGGAATTCAACGAGTATTTATATCGTTCGAATCTATTATAATTATAATTATACTAAAAATATCACCATTTCTCAGGATAATATCTACCAAGACTAATCTTAATTTGAAAAAACTGAAATCAAGATTTCGATACTGCCTTTATTTTTTTTATACGTTCCTTTGACATTTTTTTAAAAATAAAGTCCCTCCATTATGTTACTTACATCTTCAAAAAAGCATTTTTTAATTCGTAGAATAATTGTTCAGTATTATGGGATCAGCAGCATTTTTGGAAAACAAACTCCCGGATTTGTCAATAATATTAGCAAAGAAAGTAAATATCGATTTAAAATTGATGAGGAAAGCGCTTAAGGAAAGATCATCAGCTAATCACTAACTATTTTAAGCGAAAAAAAATATTGAAAAGAAATGGCCTCCGCCGCTACAAAATGGGGGTACCACCATTCAGCAACTTTATATTAAATTTGAGGATAGACTAAAATTAAAAGTCAATCCCTTTTTCTTTGGGGTACCTCAAAGAAAAAGGGAAGAAAGACAGAGTTTAAATTACCCTCCCATCCAGCATTTTATTACCTACATTCATGGCTTGCATTCCAAGATTTATCAACATCAAATATTGATCAGCACAATTGATTAGTAAACTACCAACAGGCGTACAAAACAAAATATACTTTCCCCAGTTAGATTCTGTGAGAGGAATATCTTTTATAGCAATATTCCTGTTTCATGCCGTGCGGCTTCCAGCCAGGGGCTTTTTTTTATCGGGCTTTATAAATTATTTATATGAGAATTTACCGCTCGGCCTGGAAGTGTTTTTTGTTTTGTCTTCCTTCTTACTAACTTCTCTTGGCCTGAATGAATATAAAAAACGGGGCACCTTTTCTTTCAAAAATTATTTTACAAGAAGAATATTAAGGATCTGGCCGCTCTACTATTTCATCCTTTTGCTGGCGTTTGTTGTTTTCCCTTTCATAGCCCGCAGGTATGGTTTTAGCATTTCATTACCCGATCCATTGTATTACATTTTTTTCATTTCAAATTTTTATACACTTGATCATATTTTCTTTTTAAGATTTTTATGGACCATATCGGTTGAAGAACAGTTTTATCTTTTATGGGGAATTTCCTTACGCTTTTTTTATAAAAAATTACGTCTCGTTATTGGCTTGCTTTTTTTAACGAGCATTGCGTTTTCATCATGTGCGATTATCATGCACTGGAGCCACTATTTTAATACCCTGACATACCTGTTCGATTTTGGCATTGGCGCTTTGGCTGCACTGGCCGTTTTCAACAACAGCAGATTAATTAGATGGATAAAAAATATGTCCCGCAGCACAACGGCATTTTTTTATTCTTATTTAATTTTTCACTTTATTATTTTTTATTTTTTAGATAAAAGCACGGATGGGCTGGTCAATAATTTTGCAGCGCTCTTAAGCAGGTATTTATTTATAATTTATACAGCGCTTTTTATGATTGAACAGGTAATAAACAATCGCCGCACTAAAACTTTTGAGCAAAACAGGTTCTTAATTTTTACGGGTAAACTCTCGTATGGATTATATTGTTACCATGGCATTTCCATCACTTTTATAAATTTATTATTACAACATTTTAAAATAAATGTAATGAATTGGTTGCTCGTGATTATTTACTTCACGGTAAATTATTTTATAGCAACCATTAGTTATCGCTATTTAGAGCTTCCTTTTCTTCGGTTGAAAAACAGGTGGAGAAGAATTTAAGTGTTGAAGAGCAAAATCCACCCGGAATTTTATATAATAACTTCGCGCTCTTATGAATGAAAACTTATTTGATATAATAATTATTGGGGGCGGCCCTATTGGCCTGGCCTGCGGCATAGAAGCTAAAAATGCAGGGTTGAAATATATGATTGTGGAGAAGGGCACACTGGTAAATTCATTATACAATTATCCTGTAAACATGACCTTCTTCAGCACCAGCGAACGATTAGAGATAGGCGGCGTGCCTTTTGTAAGCAACAGCATAAAGCCAACCCGCAACGAAGCCCTGGAATATTACCGGCGGATTGCTTCCTCATTTAATCTTACTATTCACTTATTTGAAGAAGTAAAAAAAGTAACCGATACAAATAAAGTATTTGAAATAGAAACTTCGAAATCGGTCTACCACTCACGTAATATAATTATTTCTACCGGCTTTTACGACATTCCGTATTTGCTGAATATAAAAGGAGAAGAATTGCCAAAAGTGAAACACTATTATGATGATCCGCACTATTATGCTTTTCAAAAAGTGCTGGTAGTAGGCGCCGCCAACTCCGCCGTGGATGCGGCTTTGGAAACCTGGCGCAAGGGAGCTGAAGTTACCATGGTTATTCGAGGCGATAAAATAAGTGATCGGGTAAAATATTGGGTAAAGCCGGATATAGAAAACCGGATTGCGGAAAAGTCGATCAAAGCATATTTCAATTCCGGCCTTGCGGAGATAAGGCCAAATGAAGTTGACATCAACACTCCGGAAGGTTTGGTCACTATTGAAAATGATTGGGTAATTGCCATGACCGGTTATCAGCCAAATCTTGAATTTTTGCGCAGCCTTGGCGTCAATCTATCAGCAGATGATGTGTGCAAGCCCGATTACAATGAAGACAATTATGAAAGCAATGTAAAAGGAATTTACCTGGCCGGGGTAATATGCGGCGGCATGAATACCCATCGTCTCTTTATTGAAAATTCACGGGAGCATGCGGTGAAGATCGTCCAGGATATTTTGGCGAAGAAGGGTGAGTTTATTGGTTAACTGGTTTATTAGTTTATTGGTTAACTGATCAACTACACCGAATCACCTTTCTCACGTTGCAAAATGCTATGGTAGCGTTTTTCGCTGGTAGTGTAAGTAAGATGCGTGTAAAAAAAACCTATTATCAATGAAATGCCCAACATCAGATACACGAGCCAGAAGCCGCCGGTTTCCCATGCATTGGTAAATAATTTTGCAAGAAAAAAAATAACGAGGAAGGCCACCATCGCCCAGGCAAGAGTAAACTGTAAATAATATTTCCACCTGGGGCCGCTCTTCTGTTCAAGCCAGTGTTCAATAAATTGTCTTTCTCTGTTTGTGATCATGCCGGTTGTGGAATTTCGATTTCCCCTTTCATATAAAATACACAATTGCCTGCCATTGTTACCCTATCGCCTTTTTGCTCACAGTACACGGTACCGCCACGCTGGGAAAGTTGCTTTGCGATCATTTGGTTTTTATCCAGCTTCTTACTCCAGAAAGGAATTAATTGTGAATGGGCCGAACCGGTAACAGGATCTTCATTAACGCCCGCAGTCGGGGCAAAAAATCTTGACACAAAATCAACTTCATTTCCCGGAGCTGTAATAATAATTTTATAACCTGTATTATTTATCAAAGCAAAATCCGGAGTGCAATTTTTTACGGCTTCTTCATCCGGCAATAATAGTAGGAGATCGCGGTTCATAAAAAGGCCGGTAATATCAACCCCACCAAGAGCATCTTTCAGGTGCAAAGGCGGATCATTAAATACTTTGGGTTCCCAGGAAGGAAAATCCATTTCGATAAGCTTATTCTTTTGAGAAATTGTTAACACGCCACTTTGCGAATGAAAATATATTTGAGACTTATCGTATCTTAAAATATTAAACAAAACATGGGCAGCGGCAAGCGTCGCATGGCCACACAAATTTATTTCAACAGCCGGGGTAAACCATCTAATTTCAAACGATGCGCCATCATCACCGGCAGGAACAAAAAACACGGTTTCACTCAGGTTATTTTCCAAAGCTATTTTTTGCATCAGCCCATCGTCTAACCATTTTTCCAAAGGAATAACAGCTGCCGGATTGCCGCCGAAAAGTTCATCAGTAAAAGCATCTATTTGGTATAGTGTCAGGTTCATGGTTTTTGGTTTTTTGGTTATCGGTTATCGGTTATGAGTTATCCGTTATGAGTTAATCAGGTATGAGTATCAGTAACTACCTCAACGCTCGTCACTCGTCACTGTTCACTCATCACTCATCACTACCTCATCACTATCACTGCTCACTCATCACTCATCACTGCTCACCCCCACCCCCTCACTCCGCCATCATTTTTTTCGCCACTTTTTTAATGTCTTCTACGTTTGGCTTACTAAAATAATCGCCATCGCTTCCGTAAGAAGGCCGGTGCGCTTTGGCAGTAATCGTACGGGGCGCCACATCAAGCCAGCGATAGCCGCCCTGTTCTTCCATCACTTTATTAAACATATAAGCCGCCGCGCCGCCTGGCACGTCTTCATCTATGAAAACAATTCTGTTTGTTTTCTTTAAAGATTGTAAAATAGAATGATGAATATCAAAAGGCAAAAGCGTTTGCACATCTATCACTTCACAACTAATATTCAGCGCCACCAGTTCCTTTGCAGCTTCTTGTACAATGCGCAAAGTGGCTCCGTAAGAAACCACCGTAATATCCGTGCCTTCTTCTATCACTTCAGGAACTCCTAACGGTATCGTGTACTCGAGTAAATTGGATGGCAGCTTTTCTTTCAGCCGGTAGCCATTCAGGCATTCTATCATTAAAGCCGGGTCGTTGCTCCGCACCAATGTATTGTACATACCTGCAGCCTGTACCATATTCCGCGGTACGCACACGTACATGCCCCGTAGTGAATTTATTATCATTCCCAGTGGCGAGCCGCTATGCCAGATGCCCTCAAGCCTGTGGCCGCGGGTACGCACGATCAACGGCACACTTTGCTGCCCTGCTGTGCGGTAATGCGTAGTGCATACATCATCACTCAAAGGCTGCAAACCGTAAAGTAAATAATCAAGGTATTGTATTTCGGCAATTGGCCTTAACCCACGAAGCGCCAAACCAATCCCTTCACCAATTATAGATAGTTCACGAATGCCCGTATCAAAAATTCTGGCTTCGCCATATTTTTGCTGTAGTCCGCTGAAGCCCTGGTTTACATCTCCTATGTTTCCAAGATCTTCACCAAAGGCCACCATTTTTTCATTGCTGAAAAATAACTCATCAAAATATTTATTAAGCACCTCATATCCATTCATTATTTCCGGGTTTTCGCTATACTTAGCTTCAACAGAAGGAATTTTTAAAGCGGATTTAGGACCTTCATTATAGAGGTGTGAATCATATACCCGTTCATACTCTTTATTCAGGCTGTCATAATAAGCGCTTAATTGCTTTTTGCCTTCGGCAGATTTAGTAATGTCAATGGCTTCTGCAAGGGCTTTCATAATATCACGACGCAACGGCTCACGATTAGATTTTAAATCTTTTATGATACCTTGAATACGATTATTGTTATCTTCTTCTCTCACAACTTTTTCTAATAAAGAAATAGCCTTTTGCAATTCATCTCTCCGTGGTGTAATATATTTTTCCCAGGCTACATTCCTGCTCTTCTTTACAAAAACTCTTGCCTCAGTTTCGATGGTATCCAGCTCTTCTTCGTCCGCAAGCGCATTAGCGATCAGCCAATCCTTCATTTGTTTCTTACAATCCCAATTCTTTTCCCATTCAAGTCTTTCTGGTGATTTATAGCGCTCGTGGCTGCCGGAGGTAGAGTGGCCCTGTGGCTGGGTAAGCTCCTCTACATGAAACAAAGCTGGGGTATGTGTATCACGTATATTTTGAATGGCTTCTTCCAATACTTCACACATGCCTGCGTAGTCCCATCCCTTAAGCTTATAAATATTTATACCATTAGTGTTATCTTCTTTTTGTAAACCCGAAAGCGCTTCAGAAATAGATGACTTGGTAGTTTGAATTTCCCGCGGAACCGATATGCCATATCCATCGTCCCAAACAAACACCGCCAGGGGAATTTGCTGAACACCGGCTGCATTGATGGTTTCCCAGAAATGGCCTTCAGAAGTAGAAGCATCGCCTATGGTGCAAAAACAAACTTCATTGCCATTATTGCTGAGCTCCTTCATTTCACGCAAGGCATCCACCTCCCTGAAAAGCTTTGAAGCTAACGCCAAACCTAGGGCCCGTGGCATTTGTCCTGCTGTAGGTGCTATATCAGCCGTTATATTTTTTTTGCCGGCAAGCGGCAACCAGTCTCCGTTTTCATCTACAAACCTTGTCGCAAAATGAGCATTCATTTGCCGGCCTGCACTAAAGGGATCATTATTAATATCTGTATCAGAATATAATTGAGAGAAAAATTGTTCTATTGTTGCCAGCCCTGTAGAAAACATAAAAGTCTGGTCCCGGTAATAACCAGCCCTGAAATCGCCCGGCATAAAGAACTTTGCCATGGCAACTTGTGCCACTTCTTTACCGCCACCAAAAATTCCGAATTTGGCCTTGCCGGTCAGCACTTCCTTTCTGCCCAATAAGCTGGCTTCGCGGCTTTCGCACACAATGCGATAATCTTTTAACACCTCCTGTTTAAAATGATTAAAGGATAACTTTTCCTGAACATCAAAATCTGTAATTTGAGTAGCATCCATGCAACAAAAATATTAATAATGAACGATGATTGTTAAAAATGTAATTACGTGTTCACAATTTGCAACCTTACTCGTCGTTTTATTATCTTTGAAGTCGTTTTAATATTTAGCTATGAAAATAATATTTATAATTTTTGGCGGCCTGGCTTTTTCACTCTCCGCCATGGCTCAAACAAATGTAAAAACTGCCGGGAAATTGCAGACAGTCAATTCTACCGCTGCTGTAAATAGCGCAACTGCCCCGGCAACAACATCTGCAACGGATGCCAAACCTGCAGAAGAAACAATCAGTTTACCGGAAACTGAATTTGACTTTGGCAAAATTCCGCAAGGCAAGCCGGTTACACATGTTTTCGAATTTAAAAATATTAGTTCAACTCCGCTCTCACTTGATAATGTACAGGCAAGCTGCGGTTGCACTACGCCTGAATGGAATAAAGATGCAGTAGCGCCGGGTGCTATATCCAAAATAACTGTTGGGTACAATGCACAAAACGAAGGTACATTTGCAAAACCAGTCACTATCACTTACAATGGAAATCAAACCAGGCAAATCATCATCAAAGGAGACGTTTGGAAAACGCCCGTAAGTTCTGCGCCTGAAAATACAAAAATAAATTCTTTAAAGAACGAACAATAATAAATCTCACAAACTAAAAAAATGAAAAAAATACTATTCGCTATTCTGGCCCTTACTTCAACGACATTATTTGCGCAAAAAAAAGCAGATGACATTGCAAAGCTCGATGTACAAACTTATGATTTAGGAAACGTAAAGCAGGGCGTGCCTGCAACAGCTACTTTTGTGGTAACCAACGTCGGCACCGATCCTTTGTTAATTGAGCAGGCAATGCCTACTTGCGGATGTACGATTTCTGATTACACCAAATCTGAAATTGCTCCCGGAAAAACCGGCTACATTAAAGCAACTTACAACGCTGCAAACCTTGGCCATATTGATAAAACGCTTACTGTAAAATTTGCAGGCGCTGAGGATGTAAAATCAATAAAGCTTACAGGTGATGTACTTGAGCCAACTGCTTATGATAAAGCAATGGCTGACAAAGATGCTCAGATGAAAACAGATGCTGCAAGCACTTCTAAGAAGGGGAAGAAATCAGTGGCATCTCCATCCAAATCTTAATTAAAAAATTTCAATAAATAAAAGACCCTTGCATTTGCAGGGGTTTTTATTTTAATAATACTTCCTAAATTAAAGATAGGGCTATTAAATAACTATTTATGCATATACAAACCAACAATTGCGGCCATTTGTGCAAGCCAAAAGCCAACCATCCATTTTATTAAATCCACTTTTGTCTGAGATAGATCTTCCTTTGTTGCGAGAGTTTCCTTTTTTTCCTGATACTTAGCTTCAGTTTTTGCTTCGAAATATTCAATTATTGTCTCGGCTTCCTTTTCACCAAGTTTGTTCTTAAATATTTCGTACACCTTTAAGTCTAATGAAGACATTTTTTTCTTTTTACTTACAACACAAATATAATCCGTTTCATCTACAATAATAAAGCCGCGAGAAACTGTTCAATTTTCCCATAAGCTTACGTATTCTTTATCTCAACCACCAGATCCTGTAACACTTTCTTTGCATCGCCAAACAGCATGGAAGTTTTAGGCTGAAAGAATAAATCATTTTCAATACCGGCGTAACCCGGCTTCATGCTTCTTTTGTTTACAATTACTGTTTTTGCCTGCTCCACATCAAGCACAGGCATACCATATATAGGCGAAGAAGGGTCATTTTTAGCAGCAGGATTTACTACATCATTGGCTCCCAATATCAGCACAACATCGGTAGTTTTAAATTCATCATTTGCATCCTGCATCTCCAACAGCTTTTCATAATTAACATCGGCTTCAGCAAGCAGCACATTCATGTGGCCGGGCATGCGGCCAGCCACAGGATGGATGGCATATTCAACCTCAACACCTTTTTCATTTAATAATTTTTCAAGTTCATGGCAGGCATGCTGCGCCTGCGCAACTGCTAATCCATACCCCGGAACGATCATTACCTTTTTCGCGTAAGCCATTAGCATGGCTGCATCACTTAGCGATATTTCTTTGTAATGGCCGGCTTCCCCGCCTTTACTTTCCGTTGCAGTAGCGCTTGCCCCGAAAGATCCTATCAGCACATTTTTCAGGCTCCTGTTCATAGCCCGGCACATAAGAATGGTAAGAAGCGTTCCCGCTGCACCAACTAAGATGCCGCCTGTGAGCATTGCTTTATTATTATATAAAAATCCTCCGCAGGCGGCTGCTACCCCGGTAAAAGAATTCAACAAAGAAATTACTACCGGCATATCCGCGCCGCCGATAGGTAAAACGAAAAACACACCATACAAAAGAGCAAGAAAAACGGTGATGAAAAAAGGTATGTTGGCAAAGCTTGTATTCGAATAATAGGTGAACACCGCAGCCGCAACAACCAAGGCAAGCACAATAAGATTAATGATGTGCTGGCCCTTAAAAGCAAAATCTTTTATTTTACCATTAAGCTTACCCCAGGCAATGATGCTGCCGGCGAAAGACACGCTGCCGATGATAGTGCCGGCAATGATGGTTAAGTAATGACCGAATGGAACTGCATCAGAAAAGAAAATAGCATCAAGCGACCTGTTTGCACGATATAAATAATCAAACTCAACAATAGAAATCAACGAAGCACAGGCGCCACCCATACCATTGAAGAAGCTTACCAGTTCCGGCATGGCCGTCATCTTCACTTTCTTCGCTGTGATAGTTCCAATGATACTGCCGATTATAATACCTCCAAAGATCCAGGCATAATTGCCTAATTTTTTCCCTTCATCTTCATACAAAAAGATAGTCGCAATTATTGCGATTGTCATACCGCCGGCTGCAATTAAATTACCTCTCCTTGCCGTAGCCGGGTTAGATAACATCTTTAACCCAAGAATAAATGTAACAGAAGCAATAAGATAACAAAGAGGTAAAATGCTAATGGCCATTAATTGGTTTATTAGTTAATTGGTTTATTGGTTTATTGGTTATTCGTATAATTCGTTACAATTTGTGTAATTCGTGTTTTAGTAATTCGTGTTTTATTTGTCGTGTAATTCGTGTTTATTTTTTCTTTTTAAACATTTCCAGCATCCTGTCAGTTACTACAAACCCGCCCACAACATTCAATGTGCCGAGAATTACGGCGAGAAATCCCAGGATAAGCGCCATATAATTATCGCTTTCGGCTTTGCCCATCACGATAATGGCACCGATGATTACGACTCCATGAATAGCATTGGCACCACTCATTAAAGGCGTGTGCAGCACACTCGGCACTCTCCCGATTATTTCTATTCCTAAAAAGATCATCAGGATTACAATGTAGATCAACTCTACGTTTTCGTTAATAAAATTTAAGATTGACTGCATAAATAATATTTTAAACCTCACCCCTCCGTAAGAAGTCCCTTGGACAACCGCTCTCCAAAGCCGTCCCCGCGAGAATGATTTTGTCGGGCTGGCGTGCCGGTTCGGACGGGGAGAGGGACGTTATCCAAAAACTTCTCTATTTGTTTTTTAAACAGGTAATTTTCACATCAATGCGTTTACTCTTTCATTCACCACCTTACCTTCATGAACAATGCATGTACCTTTCACCAGATCATCCTCGAAATTCAGATTTAATTTTCCCCGTCCGACCGGGGCATCCCCGTCCGTACCGGCGGGGGCGGGCGGGCGGGCTTCCTTATCAATGATCAATTGCAAAAAGTTGAGAATATTTTTTCCGTACATTTTGCTTGCATCATAAGGCATAGTAGCCGCCAGCCGTGAATTGCCCACAATGCTCACGCCGTTATACCTTATTGTTTCTTCATCTTTTGTAAGGCTTGTATTACCACCCGTGGCAGACGCAAGGTCAATAATTACAGAACCGTTTTTCATTTTACCCATCATCTCTTCTGTAATTAACACAGGGGCTTTCTTTCCCGGTATTTGCGCTGTAGTAATTACTATGTCTGCTTTGGCAACGCTCTCTGCAATTTTTTCTTTTTGCTTTTGTAAAAATTCCGGCGACTGCTCTACCGCATACCCGCCTGCTTTGCTTACATCAGCCGCACCTTCCACTTCTACAAATTTTGCCCCAAGGCTCATTACTTCTTCTTTCACTGCAGGCCGCGTATCAAACACTTCTACCACAGCTCCCAGCCTTCTTGCAGTAGCTATTGCTTGCAAACCGGCAACACCGGCGCCTAATATTAACACCTTTGCAGGCGGGATGCTTCCTGCTGCCGTCATGAACATGGGAAAATATTTCGGAAATAAATTGGCAGCAAGCAACACTGCTTTGTAGCCGGCAATATTTGCCTGGCTGCTTAGCACATCCATACTCTGCGCCCTCGTGGTTCTCGGTATCATATCAATACTAAAAACGGTAATGTTTTTTTGAGCACACGTTTGAATAAACGACGTATTATATAGGGGCTGATAGTTACCCAATAAAATTTTCGATGATAACTTTTCTACGTCAAGATTTTCCGCGTTGATGGTGAGGACAATATCTGCCGTATTAAACACTTCATCGTGTGAGCCAATCTGTGCACCTGCTTCCACATATTTTTCATCTTTTGCAAAAGCATTATCACCAGCCATGCTTTCAACAATAACGTTGACATTCAATTTTTTTAAAGTAGTTAAATGTTCAGGTAAAAGAGAGACCCTGGTTTCCGGTAAAGATTCTTTTAATACACCTATTGTCATAAGTAAAAAAAATTCCCGGTCAAATTAGTGATTATTTTTTTATCCGGCATCTATTATCGAAATGATATTTTATTTGTAATAATTTTTATACAATAATTTCAAAAGCTAATATTGAAAGATCAAAACCTGATAACAAAATCCTGCTTTACTTTAAAATCGGTATTGAAAAAAACAAGGCCAATAAAAAAGAGGTCAATAGTAAGTGTTACCGCAGCATGCTGCTTTATAAGCTCCCAAGCTTCTACCATTTCAGCGCTCCAATGAATGTCATCAAAAATAAATATTGAAGAAGACGCAGACCTTTTTAAACATTCTTCAAAATAAAATAAAGTTGTTTCCTTTCGATGATTTCCATCAACAAAGAGAAGGTCAATAGAATTTATTTTCTGCAACATCGCCGGAAAAGATTGTGCAAAATCACCTTGCTCAAGCTGAATATTTCGCTGATTGATGCTGCTAAAATTTTTGCTGGCAATGGCTGCTATCGATTTTGATCCTTCAAGGGTAAACACGGTTGCGTGTTCATTTGCGCAAGCAAGATAACAAGTTGTAATTCCAAACGAAGTGCCTAATTCTACAACGGTTGCCGGCTTATAATATTTTACAATTCTAAAAAGTAATTGTGCAAATTTTTTATTCTTTAAAGAGGAAGCGGCTATAGCGTTTATCTTTCTTTTTTTAAAAGGAATCACAGCCGAGCCTGCGCCAAAATCTTCAACTTCTATTATTGAATCATCTTTTAAAAGTTTTTTGCGCAACGATTCAATGTGTGCATAGCACTCATATTTTTTTTTATCGTTTAAAACATTTTTTATAAAATCGAAAACGAAGGGCGAATGAATGCCGTGACCTTTGCCATTTTTTGCTTTAATAAGATAATTAAAATATTTGCCGGCAAGTTGAAGCGAAGAGTACATCGCTGTAAAGATTATGAATTTCAGGGATTTTTCTCCCACACTTCGAAAGTGTATCCATAATTATGTTTTTCATCTGCAGGAAAAGGTTGTGAATCTACAAGATGCCATTCTGAAGAATTAATTTCAGGGTAAAAAGTATCCCCCTCAACATTCGCATGCACACGGGTGATATATATCCGTGAAATTTTATCTATGGATTGTTTAAAAATTTCACCGCCACCGATGATAAAAATTTCTTTCGCATCACTCCCTTTAGCTTTTTCAATTGCATCATCAATATTGTTTGCAATTATCGCATCACCGGGATTCCAATCTTTCTTTTTTGTCACAACAATATTTATACGGCCAGGCAAAGCCTTCTTTAGCGACTCATAGCTCTTTCTTCCCATGATCACCGGCATGCCCCACGTTTTATTTTTAAAATATTTAAAATCGTTGGGAAGTTGCCATGGCAATTCATTGTGAGAGCCAATTACATTATTTTCGGAAGCAGCAACGATGTGAGAGAGCATGTGGTTGGTTTATTGGTTTATTAGTTGATTGGTTAATTGGTTTATTAGTTGATTGGTTTACTGGTTAACTCATTACTCATTAACTGATTAACCGATTAACTGGTTTACCGCAATGGCTTTTGAGAGTTTCTTACAAACTTTATGAAAGCATTGAGTTTTAAAAGAATTTTTTCGCAAAGCTCAATTAGGCTCTTACATCGCTCAGGTTCAATTAACTTCCTGCGCAAACATTTTGATAACCATGATTTAGTTTCCTGAATAGAGCCACGTGAACAGAAATAAAATTGTTTGCTCTCTTTATAAAAATACCGGCCATAACCTTCAGCAATATTTGCGGAGATTGAGTCTGCGGCTCTCACTAATTGCTTTCCAATTGTATCCTTAATAAAATAATCCCATTTTATTGCGATCTCCCAAACATCGTCTGAAAAGTTTTCGGCCATGTTATAAACTTCTAACTTCTCTAATGTGTATTCCATAAAATATTTGTTTAAAAATGAGATAGAAAGTATCACCCGAAATATTACAAATCAACAAATAATACAAATTAACCAATTAACCAATTAACTAATAAACCAATTAACCATGATTTAGTTTCCTGAATAGAGCCACGTGAATAGAAATAAAATTGTTTGCTCTCTTTATAAAAAATACCGGCCATAACCTTCAGCAATATTTGCGGAGATTGAGTCTGCGGCTCTCACTAATTGCTTTCCAACTGTATCCTTCATAAAGTAGTCCCATTTTATTACGATCTCCCAAACATCGTCTGAAAAGTTTTCGGCCATGTTATAAACTTCTAACTTCTCTAATGTGTATTCCATAAAATATTTTGTTTAAAAATGAGATAGAAAGTATCACCCGAAATATTACAAATCAACAAATAATACTAATAAACCAATTAACCAATTAACCAATTAACTAACCTACACCGCCACCGGGGCCTTTATCCCAGGGTAACTTTCATAATCTATTAATTCAAAATCTTCGAATTGAAAATCAAAAATGTCTTTTACCTCCGGATTTATTTTCATTTTTGGAAGTGCGAAAGGCTTTCTTGTTAATTGCAATTCCGCCTGCTCAAAATGATTTTTATACAGATGAACATCACCGAAAGAATGAACAAATTCGCCGGCTTCCATATCACAAACCTGTGCAATCATCATGGTGAGCAAAGTATAAGAAGCAATATTAAAAGGTACTCCCAGGAAGACGTCCGCACTACGCTGGTACAACTGGCAACTTAATTTTCTTTTTTGTTTATCTCCTTCCCGGGGGGCGGTATAAAATTGAAACAAGCAATGGCAAGGCATCAAATGCATCTTAGATAAATCAGCCACGTTCCAGGCGCTTATTATTAGCCGCCTGCTGTCCGGGTTTGTTTTTAATTGATGAATAAGATCACTCACCTGGTCAATAGCTTTATCATCTGCAGACCAACTCCTCCACTGCTTGCCATAAACAGGCCCAAGGTCACCATTCTCATCGGCCCATTCATCCCATATTTTTACTCCATGCTCTTTTAAGTATTTGATATTGGTATCGCCTTTTAAAAACCATAGAAGCTCATAAATGATGCTTTTCAGGTGAAGTTTTTTTGTAGTTACCAAAGGAAATCCGTCCTGTAAATCGAAACGCATCTGGTAGCCGAACAAACTGCGTGTACCCGTGCCTGTACGATCACTTTTATCAGTGCCTGTTTCTATAATTTTTTGAAGAAGATGAAGATATTGATCCATGAGCGCAAGTTAATGAATTAGAAAAATTTCATTCGGCGGATATTTTTTGTTAGCTGGTTATAAAAGATGCATCCATTTATGAAGTGCAGATTATCTATCAAATTTAATTTTTTGTCTTAACAACAATGTTCTGGAATTTTATTTTATTTATCTTGCCGGTATTAATATTAGTGTTGGTGTACACGCATTTTCTAAAAAATTTGTAAAAAATAATTATGGATACAGCAACTTTTTTGGATAAAGAAATAAATCAATACCTGCCCATGTTAAATGTGAAGCAAAAAAAAACGGTGCTTACAGTTGTAAAAACTTTTACAGAAGGCCGGCAGGATTGGTGGGACGAAATAAGTAAGGAGCAACAAAATGCAATTGATAAAGCATTGGCAGAAATGAAGGCAGGTAACTTATCCCCGCACGATGAGGTAATGAAAAAGTATAAGAAATGGCTGAAGAAATAGTGCAGGAAATATTTTGGACGAACAGCGCAAAAATTAGCTTTAACAAAATAGTAGATTACATAAAGCGGAAATGGACAGAACGGGAGGCAGAGAGATTTGTGAACCGCACAGAAGAAATGTTATCAACTTTAAAGCGATATCCTGAAATGTGCCGTTCTTCAAACAAAAGAAAAAATGTTCATATTGGGATATTAGATAAACATACACAATTAGTTTATTATTACAAGCCAGGAAAAAGCAGATAAAAATATTACTTTTTTGGGGCATGAAACAAAACCCGGTTAAGTTGAAATATTGACTGTAAATAGAAACAAAATGAAAATATCCCGAAAGTTTTATCCTAATTTTGACGTCTTTAAATATCTACTTTTAATAAAAAATAAATGAGGTTTACGTGGTGGAAAATATTGTGCATCTTGTTAATGTTTTTCACCTTCACCGCCGGTTTTTTAGTAAAGGTTCCTTACGTAGGAAATTTATACCAAAGCATACGCAACTTTTTCTTTCATGTGCCCATGTGGTTTGGGCAAATAGTATTGCTCACGTTATCTCTTGCATATTCCATTGCTTATTTGCGCAAGCAAAATATCAGGTATGATATTTACGCAGCCGAGTTTGCAAAAACAGGAATTATTTTTGGCATCCTAGGGCTTGCTACCGGCTCTATTTGGGCCACTTATACCTGGGGCGAACCGTGGAGTAACGATCCCAAGCAAATTGCTGCCGCTATTGCCGTATTAATTTACCTGGCATACATTGTACTTCGTGGCTCTATGACAGATATTGATAAAAAAGCAAGGGTAAGCGCTGTCTATAATATTTTTGCTTACTTCATTTATATTCCGCTAATAATGATATTGCCAAGATTAGTACAATCTCTTCACCCAGGTGGAATGGAAGGCGCTAAAGGCGGCGGTAATCCTGCACTTAGCGGCGCCAGTATTGATGCTGCTATGCGGGTTGTTTTCTGGCCTGCTGTAACCGGCTGGGCGGTCCTGGGCATTTGGCTGAGTAATCTTAAGATAAGAATAAACCTGCTGAGTCATAAAAATTTAATTGATGGTTAATGCATTTTTTAAGCGTTGCTGCTTTACCGTTTTTCTTACTTTGCCTGGTTTGTTTTTATTTGCCCAAACACCTGATTCCACAGGTGCTTCCATGGATACGGTGATGAGAAGTAATGATAAAATATATGTGGTGATGGCTGTATGCCTAACCATTCTCGTAGTTTTGTTTTTGTACCTCATAAGAATTGACAGGAAAGTTTCTAAGAAAGAAAAAAGCTTCTAACCTGCATTTATCATTCGATTGCTAATTTTTAAAAATAAATTTATATGCCTTCTCCGGTTCCCTATAGTTTTTTCCAAAGCGTGGAAAGAAGTTTTGACAAAGCAGCTATTTTCACGGACTGGGATCCGGGAATTCTTCAGCAAATAAAACAATGTAACAGCGTGTACCAAATGCGCTTTCCGATAAAAAAAGAAAGCGGTTTGATCGTGACGATTGAGGCGTATCGTGTGCAACACTCTCATCATAAAACACCCTGCAAGGGTGGTATTCGTTTCAGCGAAGCCGTGAACCAGGACGAAGTAATGGCCCTCGCCGCGTTGATGACTTACAAGTGTGCTATTGTAAACGTCCCCTTTGGCGGAGCAAAAGGCGGAATCAAAATTGATCCGCACGCCTACACGCCTTATGAGCTTGAAAAAATCACCCGGAGATATACGGCAGAGCTTATTAAGAAAAATTTTATCGGGCCCGGCACTGACGTACCCGCCCCAGACTATGGTACCGGTGAAAGAGAGATGGCGTGGATACTTGATACTTACGGCGCCATGCATCCCGGAGAGATTGATGGCGCGGCGTGTGTAACCGGAAAGCCTGTAACACAAGGTGGCGTTCGTGGAAGAAAAGAAGCAACCGGCCTTGGCGTTTTCTATGGCCTTAGCGAAATATGTAACATGCCGTCCATGATGGAAAAGCTCGGTCTTGAGATTGGTGTGAAGGGAAAGAGAGTTTGCGTACAAGGTCTTGGAAACGTAGGGTATCATTCCGCTTTATTTTTTCAGCAGGCAGGGGCAATCATTGTCGGCCTTGCGGAATATGAAGGCGCAATTTTCAACTACGACGGGCTTGATGTAGATAAGGTGTGGATGCATCGTACGAAAACCGGCTCCATACTTGATTTTCCGGGCGCTGAAAACTTTGATAAGAGGCCCGATGCACTGGAAATGGACTGTGATATCCTGATACCGGCAGCATTGGAAAATGTAGTGAATGGAAGCAACGCTTCGCGGATAAAAGCGAAAATTATTGGCGAAGCTGCAAATGGGCCGCTTACACCTGAAGCAGATGAAATCCTTACGCTAAAGGGAGCCTTAGTAGTGCCGGATATGTATTTGAATGCCGGGGGTGTTACGGTTAGTTATTTTGAATGGCTGAAAAACCTTAGCCATGTACGCTATGGCAGGCTTGAAAAAAGATTTACGGAAAATATGAACCTGCATATTCTTGGGCAGCTTGAAGAACTTACGGAACGAAAGGTAAGCACCTTGGAAAGAGATTTTATTGTACATGGCGCAGATGAAGTTGACCTGGTAAGAAGCGGCCTCGAAGAAACAATGATAACTGCCACACGCGAAATTGTTGACATCTGGCAAAAGACACCGGCTATACCGGATATGCGCACCGCGGCTTATGTATGTGCCATTAATAAGGTAGCTACGTCTTATGCGGAGTTGGGAATATTTCCTTAGGAATGTACGATGTGAAATATGCGATGTAACCTTGCATGTTCTTACAGGAAATTCCAAATCTTTCAATTCTAAAAATCAGGCAATTCA
Organism: Hanamia sp.; assembly: GCA_965217965.1. Taxonomy (GTDB): domain Bacteria; phylum Bacteroidota; class Bacteroidia; order Chitinophagales; family Chitinophagaceae; genus Ginsengibacter. Next base: position 345,166 of record CBDCJQ010000001.1, read on the forward strand.
TTTATTTCAAAAAATTGATTTTCTATTTTTTGAAATCCATATGAATAACTTCCGTTAGTAATAATAAGATAGGTAGCACGTAAAGAAATATGATAACGAAGTATCTGCGCTAATGTTTTCTCAGAGAGTGGCACATTCATTTCCTTACATTCTATAATCATCCAGGGTAATGAAGCCCTGTTGTAAACAACGAGGTCGCAACGCTTTTTTAACTCTCCTAATCTTATTTCTTTTTCTACGGCTATCAACGAGGCAGGATAATTTTTTACAAGCAATAAATACTGCAGCATATTTTGCCGCACCCATTCTTCGGGCGTAAGCAGCACCCATTTTTTTCGTATCACATCAAACACCTCATTTACTTCACCGGCTTTTCTTGTCTTAACCTGGTTCTTGGGAAATTTAATTTTTATCATAATATAAATTAGTGGCTGGTAAGTTTTGAATAAAAAAACAGCCTGATTTTATTCAGCGAAAGTTGATATAAACCTAACTACTTCATACCTCCAAAGTTTTCCTAAATTCTAAAATCGTATTTTTAACCATAACAAATAAAAACAATCGGGCGTAGAATAACATGATAACAAAAAAAGAAATAGTCAATAACTGGCTGCCAAGATATACGGGTGAAAAGCTTAGCAACTTTGGAGAATATATCTTGCTTACCAATTTCAGCAATTATGTAAAAATGTTTGCTGAGATGCACAAGGTAAAAATTGTTGGCATGGACAAAGCGATGCAATGCGCCACGGCTGATAATATCACCATTATAAATTTCGGAATGGGCAGCCCCGGCGCTGCTACCATTATGGACCTGCTTAGCGCTATTGATCCGGAAGCCGTGCTATTTTTAGGAAAATGCGGGGGATTGAAAAAAAGAAACAAGATCGGCGATCTTATTTTACCCATAGCTGCTATAAGAGGAGAAGGAACTTCCGATGATTATTTTCCGCCTGAGGTGCCGGCCCTGCCCGCATTTGCGCTGCAAAAAGCTATCTCAACTACTATTCGCGATTATGCTTTTGATTATTGGACGGGTACAGTTTACACCACCAACCGCCGGGTATGGGAGCATGATGATGAACTTAAAACTTATCTCAGAAAAATACGGGCCTATGCAGTTGATATGGAAACGGCGACAATTTTCACCGTAGGTTTTTTCAATAAAATTCCTACAGGTGCATTGCTGTTGGTAAGCGATTCCCCCATGGTGCCCGAAGGCGTAAAAACCACGGAAAGCGATGCGAGTGTAACCGCTCAATATGTAGAAAGACATTTAAAAATAGGAATTGATTCTCTTAAGCAACTGATCAATGGCGGCCTCACCGTAAGGCACTTGAAATTTTAATGCTCACTGTTGTGAATGGTGAATTGGCAGCGGTGAATATTGGCCATTGACTAAACCACCATTTACCACTGACTATTCATCACCCCAATGAATCATCCACTTCTAACCATAAATAATTTAAGCGTAGATTTTGTTACAGAGGCAGGCGTTACACCTGCAGTTCAAAATATTTCAATACAAATAAACAAAGGCGAAATGATTGCCATAGTTGGCGAATCAGGCTCGGGCAAAACGGTTACTTCTCTATCTGTATTGCAACTTCTTCCCGTGCCTCCGGCATTGTATAAGTCAGGCGAAATTTTTTTTTCGGAAGATGGCATCAGCAAACGTAACCTCCTTGGCTCACCCGAAAAAGATCTTCGCGGGGTAAGAGGAAATAAAATTTCGATGATCTTCCAGGAGCCGATGACTTCCTTAAACCCGGTAAAAACCTGCGGCTCACAAGTAATGGAAGCGATCATGCTGCATAAAAAACTTTCTCGCAAAGAAGCAAGGGAGAAAACGATTGAATTATTTAATCACGTGAAGCTGCCTCATGCTTCGGCTATGCTTCATCGCTATCCTCACCAAATAAGCGGCGGCCAAAAGCAACGGGTAATGATTGCGATGGCCATGAGCTGTGATCCGGCGTTACTGATCGCTGATGAACCCACCACTGCCTTGGATGTTACTGTCCAAAAAACGATACTTCAACTTATCAAAGACCTTCAGCAGGAAAAAGATATGGGTGTGATTTATATAACCCACGACCTTGGGCTGGTTGCAGAAATAGCGGACAAAGTTATTGTAATGTACAAAGGGCAAGTGGTAGAAACAGGCACCGTGAAAGAGATCTTCCTAAGCCCTAAACATCCTTATACCAGGGCATTAATAAGCTGCCGCCCGGATGCTGCATCTAAAGGAAAACTATTGCCGGTGATAAGTGATTTTATGAATAAGAACGGCAATTATTCTAATGAAAATAGTTTACCAAAAACCGCAGACAATTTCTCAGCGCAAATTATTTTGAAGGAAAAACAACTGTTCATGCCGATGGTTGATACAACGGCTACCTTATTAAAAGTCGAAAACCTGAAAGTATATTTCCCGGTTAAAAAAAGTTTTACAGGAAAAATATTGAAGGAAACCAAAGCCGTTGATGATGTAAGTTTTAGCGTAGCAAAAGGTGAAACTGTTGGATTGGTTGGGGAAAGCGGCTGCGGCAAAACCACACTGGGCAGGGCTTTGATAAGGCTCATAAAACCAACCGGCGGCAATATTTTTTTTAATGGAAAAAATATTGCTACGATTCCCGGCGAAGAGATGAGAAAAATGCGCAAAGACATCCAGATAATTTTTCAGGATCCCTATGGTTCTCTTAATCCGCGGCTTACCATAGGAAAGGCCATTGATGAACCAATGAAAATCCATAAAATATTACCCGGTCAAAAACAACGTAAGGAAAAAATAATAGAGTTATTGCAAAAGGTTGATTTAAGGCCTGAACATTTCAACCGTTACCCGCATGAATTTAGCGGGGGCCAGCGGCAACGGATTTGTATCGCACGTGCGCTCAGCTTGAATCCTGATTTTATTATTTGCGATGAAAGTGTTTCTGCGCTTGATGTAAGCGTGCAGGCTCAGGTGTTGAATGTATTGAACGAACTCAAAAACGAATTGGGCTTTACGTGCATCTTTATTTCCCACGACCTCGGCGTGGTTCATTATATAAGCGACCGCATCATGGTAATGAACAATGGCAAAATAGAAGAAACAGGAACTGCAGATGAAATATATTTCAATCCAAAAATGTTATACACGCAGAACCTGATCGCTTCTATACCCAAAGCCGTTTTCTAATCTGGATTTCAAGGACGAATAAACTTCATAGAAAGTACGCGATAAATTATCTTCCACTTTAAATGCATTTTGTTAACTTCGCAGCCTTAAAAAAAAAATCATGCCGTAACATGATAAGTGGCCTCGCCGCGGCGGGGCACGTATCTCTGTAAGAACTACAGTAATGGCATGTGACAATTAACTTTAAATCAATAATTGTACATGAAACTCAGTCAATTCAAATTTGACCTTCCACTTAACCTTATTGCACAAACACCCACCAAGCGCAGAGAAGACAGCCGGATGATGGTGATCGAAAGAAAAACAGGCAAGATCGAGAACAGGCACTTCAAAGACATCCTTGATTATTTTGACGATAAAGACGTATTTGTGGTGAACAATACAAAAGTTTTTCCTGCCCGTATGTATGGCCGCAAAGAGAAGACCGGCGCCAAGATAGAAGTGTTTTTATTAAGAGAGCTCCATAAGGCAAACCGTTTGTGGGATGTAATTGTGGACCCAGCGAGAAAAATTCGCGTGGGCAATAAATTATATTTTGGCGAAAGTGATGAATTGGTGGCAGAGGTGATTGATAACACCACCAGCCGGGGAAGAACGATTCGTTTTTTATGGGATGGCCCCGAAGATGAATTCAGGAAAATGCTCTACATGATGGGTGAAACTCCTTTGCCGAAATACATTAAGCGCAAGCCGGATGAGGATGATAAAGAAAGATTTCAAACTGTATATGCCAAGCATGAAGGAGCTGTGGCAGCGCCCACTGCAGGTCTGCACTTTAGCCAGGAGCTTATAAAAAGGCTGGAAATAAAAGGGATTCGCTTTGCGGAAGTGACCTTGCATACCGGCCTTGGTACGTTCCGGCCAATAGAAGTGGAAGACCTTAGCAAACATAAAATGGATGCGGAGTATTACCGCATTGAAGAAGAAGCCTGCAAAATTGTAAATAAAGCAAAAGAAACCCGCAAAAGAATATGCTCCGTAGGCACTACCACTATGCGGGCAATGGAAACAAGCTTTACGGCACAAAAATTTTTAAAGCCGGCAGAAGGCTGGACGAATCATTTCATACACCCGCCCTACACTTTTAATATCGCAGATTCGCTGGTTACGAATTTTCATTTACCTAAGACCAGCCTGCTTATTATGACCTGCGCCTTTGCAGGCTACGATCTTATAATGGATGCTTATAAAAAAGCCATTAAAGACAAATACCGTTTCTTTAGCTATGGCGATGCTATGCTGATTATATAATTAATCATGTTCGAAATGTGGCAAGGTTGCCAACCTTCAACAAGTTAATTTCAGATTTAAAAATTCCCTCCGAAAGGTTGGCAACCTTCAATATAGAGCGACATTTTGAAAATGCACCCGCCACGAGCGGGGATTTTTTTAAATTAATTATAGATAAATCAGCCGAAACGATTTGTAGGAGAAGTATTAATCAATGGCTGGATGAATATGGTGAAGCCATAGAAATAAACCAACAAGCTTATTCATTGGATATGCGTGCCTGCAATTTTCTTCTCCATCACCGGCTTGCTTTATTATATTAAACTACCAATGTTTATCACGCCGGGTTTACAATTGAATGTCGCGATAATAGTACTTGTTTTTGCAGTCATCTACTATTCAGGCTTTCTGCCTCCATTGGCGTTGTATGTTTTTATTCGGATTTTTTTGCCTGACTCTGTGTTAGGTCATAGAGAGTTTTGTTCCCAGTTCCTTACGGCTTGTTTGCACAATTAATTTCGTTGCTGCATGGATAGGCCAATTTTATGGACATAAAATAGAAGATAAAAAGCCATCGTTTTTAAAAGATCTGCAATTTCTGTTGATTGGCCCAATGTGGTTAATGACTTTTTCGTATAAAAAGATGGGGCTAAAATATTAAAGCCAATCGACAAATAAACCTTCTCTGCGCACACTTACAATCCGAATAAGCCCTTATTTAAAAGTTGCAACGTTTTTTCTTTATGCTCATGCGAAATAAGAATAGAAATATTATGCTGGCTGCCACCATAGCTCACCATTCTTACAGGAATGCCTGACAAGTTTGAAAACACTTTCGCAAGAACATCTTCGGTTTGCGTAATTTGATTTCCGACAATTGATACGATAGTCTGGTTGCTGTCAACCTCTACGCTTCCATACAACTCGAGCTCTTTTATAATTTCGCTCAGGTAAGCATCATTATCAATAGTGAGCGACACGGCCACTTCGGAAGTTGTTACCATGTCTATTGCGGTTTGATATTTTTCAAACACTTCAAATATCTTTCGCAAAAAGCCGTAGGCCAGTAGCATCCGGCTGCTTTTTATTTTAATGGCGGTAATGAAATCCTTTGCTGCCACGGCCTTCACGCCTACACTGCCTGCTTCGCTCTCTATAAGCGTGCCCGGTGCATCGGGTTGCAAAGTGTTGAGCAGCTTCACGGGAAAATTAAAATATTGTGCAGGCCATATACTGGCAGGATGCAAAATTTTAGCCCCAAAATATGCCAATTCTGCCGCCTCGTCAAAACTCAACCGCGCTATAGGTTTGGTTTTTTCAACCATTCTCGGATCGTTATTGTGCATGCCGTCAATATCAGTCCATATTTCACATACCGATGCACTAATGGCGCCGGCGATCAATGAAGCGGTATAGTCGCTACCGCCTCTTTTAAGATTATCAACTTCCCCTTTGGAATTGCGGCAAATGTAACCCTGTGTAAGAAAGAGATCGCTGTCTTTGTGCTTTTTCAAAATCTGGGACAACTTTACTTTAATGCTTCCTACCTGCGGCTCCCCGGACGAATCAATCGTCATAAAATCCAGCGCCGGCAACCATGTATGTTTTATTCCCTTTTCATTCAGAAAAACACTGAAAAGTTTTGTGCTCAATAATTCACCCTGGGCAAGTATGTCTTTGTTTAAAGCCTCACTGTAAGATATTTTTAAGATGATATTGAGAAATTCAAAATGCTCTGCAATAATCATCTTTGCCTTCTTATAAGCTTCCTCACTTTTTACCAGCTTTATTATAAAATTTTGGTAATGCAACTCCAGCGCATCTATGTGCTGCTTTGCAGCAGGCCTTTCACCTTTACTGAGGCTGTTGCTTATTTCGGATAGGGAATTTGTTGTTCCGCTCAACGCACTTAACACCACTATTTTAGGCTCATCATCTTTTGTGATCAGCTTTACAATCTCATTCATTCTTTCAGGCTTACCAACACTGGTGCCGCCAAACTTCATTACTTTCATTTCTTCTTCCTCCGGTAAATTTTTATTGAATAAAGCTGCAAATGTAATGTATAGATGGAATTTGTGCAGCTTCACCAAAACTCACAGGCTATAAAAATGGATGTATTTTTTTAGCCTCACGCAAACCTCACAGGTTTTAAAAACCTGTGAGGTTTAATGAAAGAATGATATGATAGCTTTATTGAGACAATCCTGTTAATTCCTCTAAACTAAATACTTCGTCAATTGATAAAAAAGAAAGGTGTTTATCATCTATAATTTCAAATGATTTTTTTTCTTCCGGGGTTAGATTTTTTATAGAAGGAAATTTTTCCAGGGGAATAATAAAAACCCTGTCATTAGTTAGATTGACAAATAGATTTGTATCCTTAAAGTGAATACTTTTAATACCCGGATGAATTAATGTAGTGATCATTTTTTTATAGATTTTACAGGCTGGCCCGCGTAAAAGAGTTTTAGTTGCTGCAAAAGAATATCTCTATTTTCTATAACCAATTTTTCAATTTCTCTTAGAAGCTGTTTAAAATTAGAATTTTGATTCATCATTTAAGCCGTTCGTGGGACACGAACGGCGGCGATCCGCCGTGGTCGGTGTCCCCACCGACCACTTTTAGCCATATAAGAAATTCATACAATCGTTTTTAAACAGCTTCTTATTTCAATTTTTGTAAAATTCCCTTTCTTATCTTCATCCAATTCAACGTTAGGTTCTAACCAAAACTTACACGACTTTTTGTAACCAGCCACATTATGAGTTACATGTATGTGCTTTCTTAACTCGAGTATATTGATACTATAAATAAGAATACATATTTTGATAGTATCAGAATTTTTCCCATTTAAATCTCGTGTTCAAAATTATCGATTTCAGGCTAATAGGATTTGAGATTTTCTATAACACAACTCCAAACCTTTCACCTAATTTCTCAAGATCCTCAACAACAGGTTGCAATAAAAAAATCCCGTTTTGCATATTCTCTTTTTCAAATTCGGCTTCCTGCTCGCCCGGCACATATACACGCTTCTGTCCCTTCACCGGAGTGGAATTTTTAAACCTGTTGATCCAATTATCTATATGCGATTTGAATTCATCAGCAGGCCGGAAGGCATCAATTCTCATGGCGCCAAAAAAATGGCCAAGGCCTTCACCCGGCATATTCTCAGGCATGGGAACATAGGCCGGAAACGGCGGAACCCACGGGCCATAATTTGCACCGCTTAACACTGCAGAAAAAATATCAACAATGGAGCCCAAAGCATATCCTTTATGACTGCCATGTTCCCGGTCACCTCCAAGTGGTAATAATGCTCCGCCATTTTTTAGCTCATTGGCATTTATAGAAGGCTCACCTGTTTTCGTTTGTACCCAACCGTTAGGAGCGCTTTCATTTTTGCGTTGCAGGTTTTCAAGCTTGCCGTTAGCGGCAGTAGTGGTAGCAAAATCGGCAACAAAGGGTTGCTCTTTACCCGCAGGTATGGCAACAGCTATTGGGTTAGTCCCTAATAATCTTTCTACCGAAAAAGTCGGCGCAACAAGGGCGGAGGCATTCGTCATAGCAATGCCTATCATATCGTGCTCCAGCGCCATCATTGCATGTATACCCGCAATTCCGAAATGATTGCTGTTCTTTACACTTACCCAGCCCGTACCAGCTTGTGCAGCCTTATCAATAGCTACCTGCATAGCAAAAGGAGCAACCACTAAACCCAGTCCTGCATCACCATCTACAACAGCCGTAGATGGCGTTTGATGAACAATTTTCATTGCCGGATTCGCATTAATTCTTTTGGCTTCCCACAGGCGGACATAGCCTGTAAGCCTTGCTGCACCGTGGCTATCCACACCCCGCAGGTCTGCTGACAACAATACAGTTGTCGCAAGGGTTGCATCCTTTGCAGGGCAACCAATCTTTAAAAAAATTTTATTTACAAAAGAAAATAATTCAGCGTAGCTATATTTTTCAGGCATGCGGCAAATGTAATTGATGGATTTTAGATTTTAGTTTTCAGGTATTACATTTTAGATTTGCGCGGGGTAGGTGATGAGGGATCAGTGAGAGTGATGAGTGAGTGATGAGGCGTTGGTGTTTTTCAAAATCCGATTGGGTTTACGAAATCCCAGGTTTTGAAAACCTGAAAGGTCTATGAACTATGCCTAATTAACTGATCAACTAATTAACTGATCGACTAATCAACTAATTAACGAGACCCCGATGGGAAGAATATTTGAAGTAAGAAAGTCCACCATGTTTGCCAGGTGGGATAAAATGGCGAAGCAATTTACGCGTATTGGCAAAGAGATAGATATTGCCGTAAAGCAGGGCGGCCCTGATCCGGATAATAATTCTGCCTTGCGTCGCTGCATTATAAATGCCAAGGCTGTGAACATGCCCAAAGACCGTGTAGAAGCTGCGATAAAGCGGGCAATGGGAAAGGACAAAACGGACTATCATGAGGAAGTTTACGAAGGATATGCACCTCATGGAATTGCAATATTAGTGGAAACAGCTACTGATAATCCTACACGGACCGTTGCCAATGTGCGGATGCACTTCAATAAAAATGGTGGCTCGCTTGGTACCAGCGGCAGCGTGGCTTTTATGTTTAACCACATTGGTGAATTCAAAATAAAAAATAACGATCTGGATATTGAGGCGCTTGAGCTCGACCTTATAGACTCAGGTCTTGAAGAAATAGGCGAAGACAGCGAAGGCAATATCATTATCCGCACGCCTTACAATGAATTTGGCAATATGAGTAAAGCCCTTGAAGAAAAAGGAATTGATGTGATAACGGCAGAGCTTACACGCATTCCAACTACCACCGTTGAGCTGCCCGAAAACCAGGCTGATGAAGTCTTAAAGCTTGTTGATCACCTTGAGCAGGATGATGATGTACAAAAGGTATATCACAATTTGAAGTGAAGTGATGTGATACGAGCTTCTTCCTGTTTACAAATTCATAAATAAATATTTTAATTTGATTATTTATGCATTTGCCGGTGCAATTGCATCTTGCTTGCATAAGCAAAAGTTAAGTCGTACAACCGGCTAAGCTTGTTTTCTATCTTTAAACAAATTCAAAAATATGCATCTTAAGATTTTATTATCAATACGAATTTTACTTCTTTCAATCGCACTCTTTTGTTTTTCTGCGTTGAAAGCACAAAACACAAATGACTATGTAATGCAATGGAAAAAAATTGAAGTCCTGGTAAACAAAGGCCTTACAAAATCGGCCCTTATTGAAGTGGATAAAATTTATTCTGCTGCAAAAAAAACAAATAATGATCCACAGGTCATAAAATCATTGCTCTATAAAATAACGCTGAATCAAAATATACAGGAAGATGCTTCCGCAAAAAGTATTGATACTTTAGAACAGGAAATCGCGGTAGCCAAAGAGCCGGTAAAATCAATACTGGAAAGCATTGCAGCCCAGATGTATTGGAATTATTTTCAGCAAAACCGTTACCGGCTTTATCAAAGAACGAATACTATAAACTTCGATAAGAAAGATATTGCGACCTGGACGGCTGATGATCTGCATAAAAAAATTGGCGGGTTATACTTAGCGTCAATAGACGAAGAAAAACTTTTGCAGCAAACTAAACTGGAACCTTTCGATGCTATTATTTTAAAAGGAAATGCCCGTTACCTGCGGCCAACGCTTTATGATCTGCTGGCGCACCGTGCCCTGGATTATTTCAGAAGTGATGAACGTGATATCACAAAACCGGCTTATGCTTTTGAAATAAAAGACAAGGAAGCATTCGCCTCAGTGAGCGAATTTGTAAAACATAAATTTATTACCAAAGATTCCGCGTCACTTCATCATAAGGCAATAATTATTTTCCAAAGTCTGTTGGCATTTCATAAAAATGATGCAAAGCCCGATGCATTAGTTGATGCGGATATTGAGCGTATCAATTTTGCAAATCAATATGGCGTGATGGAAAATAAAGAAGCCCTATACATTGAAGCGTTGAAAAATATCAGTGAGAAATATGCTGATGATCCGTTGGCTGCTCAAGCCTCATTTATTATTGCGCAGGAAATATACAACAAGGCTTTGCAGGCTTCGCAACTAAATGATTCTACACAAAAGTATTCCGTAAAGCAGGCAAAGGACATGCTGGATGCAATTATAAAAAAATTCCCATCAAGCGAAGGGGGAATTAATGCAAAGAATTTACTCAATCAAATTCTTCATCCGCAAATAAATTTAACTACAGAAAAAGTAACCGTATCCGGCTTACCCTTTCGCACACTGGTTACTTATAAAAATTTTAAAACTATTTATTTCCGCCTGATCGAATTAACTCCGCAACTTAAAAAAGAGGTCACCAAAAACTATGATAACAATAAGGTATTTCAAACACTAACTGCCACCAAAAGTTTAAAGAACTGGAGGCAGGATTTGCCGATGGCAGATGATTATCTTTCTCATTCTGCAGAAGTAAAAATTGATCCTTTACCCATTGGTGAATATGCCTTACTTGGCAGTGCCGCAGAAGATTTTAGCCTTGATAAAAATCCCCTTGCGGCACAATATTTTTATGTTTCGGATATAAGTTTTATAAATAGCGGCCTTCAATATTTTGTTTTGAACAGAACAACAGGGCAACCGCTAAATGCAGCAAGAATACAGGTATGGAGCCAGCAATATGACTACAATAACCGCGATTATAAATTGATAAAAAACGAATCACTTACTACAGACAAAAATGGTTATGTAAAATTGAGTGATCCTAAAAAAGATGATAATCGAAATGTACGGCTTGAGATCAGTTATAAAAAAGATCATTTGTTTTTAGACGACCGGCAATACATTTATAACTACGATGGAAATGCTAACCCCAATGATGCTTATGCTGATCAGAAAAAATATGATGAAGACCATGCAAAAGTTTTTTTATTTACTGACAGAAGCATTTACCGCCCGGGACAATTGATTTATTTTAAAGGCATCGGCGTTACTAAAAACTGGAAAACTAAAAAACCAATTTTACTTCAATCGAAAGATTCACTCACTATCATCTTAAGTGACGCCAACGGCCAAAAGATTGATTCCATAAAAATTCTTTTGAATGAATTTGGTTCCTTCAATGGCAAGTTTCGTTTGCCGGAAAATAAAATGAATGGAGAACTTGAAATTGAAGTTGATGATTATGAAAACTCTTCTGTTTCATTTTCGGTGGAAGAATATAAACGTCCCAAATTTTATACGGAATTTGATACACTGAAAGGAAGCTACAGGGTAAATGATACCGTAGCGATTACAGGATTTGCCAAAGCTTATGCAGGCAATAATATTGATGGTGCAAAGGTGTCGTACCGGGTGACAAGAGTGGCCAGGTTCCTTTATCCATGGATGTTCTGGCGAATGCCTTTCCCTCAAACACAGCCGCTTGAGATTACCCACGGGGAAATTACGACGGATGCTGATGGAAAGTTTACCATACAATTTGCTGCCATCCCCGACCTTACACTCGATAAAAAAACAGAGCCTGTTTTTGATTACAAAGTAGAGGCCGATGTAACTGACATTAATGGTGAAACAAGAAGTGGCAATATTACCGTACCGATTGGTTACAAAGCCTTAAATCTGCAGATTGCCTTACCACAGGGTGATGTTGTAAATATTGATACGCTAAAAAATATTATTATTACGAGTAAAAACTTAAGCGGACAGCCCGAAGCGGTAAAAGCAGATGTAAAAATTTATAAATTACAGCCTCCTGAAAGATTGATTCGCGACCGGCTTTGGGAGCAACCCGACAAATTCATTTTCACAAAAAATGAATTTGTTCAATACTTCCCGCATGACGAATATATGGATGAAACTAAAAAAGAATCATGGCCGAAAACGCAAATGGTCTATTCAAAAATTGATAATACCAATGCAATGGGCAACTGGCAATTTGCAAAGGAGAATTTCAAACAAGGCTGGTACGTGATCGAAGCAACCGCGAACGACAGGTATGGGCAAGAAGTAAAGAATGTGAAATATTTCCAGGTATATGATCCAAAAAAAGATTCGTTGCCTGCGCCCTCTTATATTTGGAACTTTGCTGAAAAAAACAATGTTGAACCGGGAGAGACAGTAAAAATTGTTACAGGCAGTTCATCTGATGATATTTTTTTAATTGAGGAAATTGATAAGCAAAAGACCACGGATAATGGACAACCCGTAACCGATGAAAAGGTTAATGATTTCAACTTCTATTCACTGGATAACAATAAAAAATCTTTTGATTTTAATATTACAGAAAATGATCGTGGTGGATTTGGGGTTAATCAATTCTTTGTAAAAGACAATCGTTTTTATGTTTCATCAAATACTATCTATGTTCCATGGAGCAATAAAGAACTCAACATTTCCTTTGACACATATCGTGATAAAACATTACCGGGAAGTGAAGAAAAATGGAAAGTAAAAATTAGTGGAAATAAAGGCGAAAAGGTTGCTGCTGAAATGCTGGCTTCCATGTACGATGCTTCGCTCGATCAATTCAAGCCGCATTCATGGAGTGTATTTGATATATGGCCAACTTATGCAGGCAATTATACATGGCAGGGACGACAAAATTTTATTTCTGTTCAATCCTTTGAAAAATATTGGAATGAGCCGTATCTGCAACAGAAAGAAAAAACTTATGATGCATTAAATTATTTGCCTGGTCTTAATTATTTAGAAGGAAGAGTTCCAGGTCTCCAAATAAGAGGCGCTGCTTCAGTTGCCCGTGATCAAGCGCTGCCTGCTCCTGCAGAGATGAATAAGGCAAATTTAGATGAAGTTGTTGTCACTGGTTATGGTACTGTAAAGAAGAAAGATTTGACAGGAGCAGTTACAAGTATAAAAGCTACCCAATTAACGAATGATGAAGTTCCTGTTCAACCACTCGATCAATCCCAAATTCAAATCCGCAAAAACTTCAATGAAACTGCTTTCTTCTTTCCTGAATTAAGAACAGATAAAGATGGCAATATTGAATTTAGTTTTACCATGCCGGAAGCGCTTACGCAATGGAAGCTGATGACATTGGCTCACACAAAAGACCTTGCGAGTGGTTATGCAACCAAAACAGTGATCACACAAAAAGACCTAATGGTTCAGCCCAATGCTCCACGGTTTTTAAGAGAAGGTGATCAAATGGAATTCAGTGCAAAAATTGTAAACCTTGGTGATAAAGAAGTGAGCGGCCAGGCAGATTTCCATCTGTTGAATGCTTCAACAATGAACTCTGTAGATAGCTGGTTTAAAAATAATACGCCTTCAAAAACTATCAAAGTAGCGGCAGGCCAAAGCACATTAGTTACATTTAGCATTGACGTACCGCAAAATTTTAATGATGCTGTTGTTTACAGAATTGTTGCTAAAGTTTCCCCCCTCGGGGGAGGTTTGGAGGGGGTTTCCGATGGTGAGGAAGCCGCAATTCCCGTTGTTACCAATCGTATGCTGGTAACAGAAACGATGCCTTTACCGATGCGTGGTAATGGAACAAAAGATTTCAAATTTGAAAAGCTTCTCAACTCTTCAGCATCGTCCACTCTTACGAACTATGGATTAACAGTTGAATACACCACCAATCCTGCGTGGTATGCAATACAGGCGCTGCCTTATTTAATGGAATATCCATATGAATGTGCGGAGCAAACTTTTAATCGTTATTATGCTAATGCTATAGCAACCAGGATCGTTAATTCATCTCCTAAAATAAAAGCCGTTTTTGAAAAATGGAAAACCCTTGATACCGCGGCATTAATGAGCAATCTTCTAAAAAATGAAGAATTGAAATCTGTTTTGCTGCAGGAAACACCATGGGTATTGCAGGCGCAAAGTGAAGAGCAGCAAAAGAAAAACATTGCCTTGCTTTTTGATGCGGTGAAAATGAGCCTCCAGTTACAATCATCATTGGATAAATTAACTGACATGCAATCATCCAATGGTGGATTTGTATGGTTCAAAGGCGGTCCTGATAATCGTTACATGACGCAATACATCATAACCGGCATTGGTCATCTTAAAAAATTAAATGCCTTTCCTTCAATTCAACAAGTTGAATTGAAAAATATTTTGGATAAAGGAGTTCCTTATCTCGATAGGATGTTGAAAAAAGATTACGATGATTTGATAAAGTATAAATCTGATCTTAAGAATAACAATCTTTCCACCATTGCCATTCAATACTTATACATGCGCAGTTTCTTTCCTGAATATTCTATAGCCAAAGAAACACAAACTGCGTATAACTATTACCGTGAGCAATCAAAAAAATACTGGCTCAGCCAAAGCAAATACATGCAGGCCATGATTGCATTATCACTTGATCGCACCAGGGAAGCAACAACAGCCAATGTTATTATTAAATCCTTAAAAGAAAACTCCATCAACAATGAAGAGCTCGGCATGTATTGGAAAGAGTGGAACCAGCATGGGTATTGGTGGTACCAGGCGCCGATAGAATCACAGGCAATGATGATCGAGGCATTTTCAGAAATTGAAAAAGATCAAAAAACAATCGATGATCTCGAAACATGGTTGCTGAAAAATAAACAAACCAATAACTGGAAAACTACCAAAGCTACAGCAGAGGCGTGCTATGCCTTATTATTACAAGGAACTGCCCAGATAACTATCGGGGGGTTGCCGGAAGAAAAAACAGTTCTTATAAAATTGAGCAATATAACTATTGATGGTAAGAATGAAAAACAAGAAGCCGGCACAGGATATTTTAAAAGAAAAATTGACGGAGATAAAGTAAAACCTGGAATGGGAAATATCAATGTAACAGTTTCTTCACCAATAAACCCACGTCCGAATGGTGTTCAGCCGGGCGGGCAGTCAATCAATAAACCAGTTAACCAATCTTCTTCATGGGGTTCTGTCTATTGGCAGTATTTTGAAAATCTTGATAAAATAACTTTTTCAGAAACACCCTTAAAACTTTTAAAAAAATTATTTATTGAAAAAAATACAGATAAAGGCCCCGTACTTCATCCGGTAACTGATGGCGACGAACTTCACATTGGTGATAAGATAAAAGTGCGTATCGAATTACGTGTTGATCGCGATATGGAGTACGTACACATGAAAGACATGCGTGCCTCCTGCATGGAACCAACCAATGTTATAAGCCAGTATAAATACCAGGACGGGCTTGGCTATTACGAAACAACAAAGGATGTATCAACTAATTTCTTTTTTGGTTATTTAAACAAAGGAACTTATGTTTTCGAGTACCCGATGTTTGTAACACACAGCGGAAATTTCAGTAACGGCATTACAACCATTCAATGTATGTATGCACCTGAGTTCACCACACATAGCGAAGGAGTAAGGGTGAATGTTGCGCAGTAGGTGTCAGGCCACTCCAGTGGCCAGAAACCTTGTTACATAACTATACCGGAAAGATTTTTTGGGAAGATTTTATTGCTGGTAACCTCAATTAAACCTTCCTGGTTTAGAGCAGAATCCGCTTCAATGGAACATATGGAGGAAGTAATGATTTACTTGGCATGAAGCTTATGTAAATGATAGATATGAAAAAGAAAGATTAAGGGTAGCAAATGTAATGTTTAGGCCCTGCCGCAAGGTGGGGCTTTTTGTGTGTTATGACTACCGGATTAGGCTATAAGGAAACTCCAGAGAAAGAAAAATACAAATTGAAAAAGATAAAAATAAAATACCGGATATGCATCTATTGCGTTATATTATCCATCAAAGTAGGTGAAAGTACGCGTAGAAAACAATATTTGGTAATCCCAATATAACTTTTACTTTTGCGGAAAAATTGGTAACTCGTTAAATTTATAACAGTTAAATAGAGAAAATATATGTTTTGGACTTTAGAACTTGCCTCACATCTTGAAGATGCTCCGTGGCCTGCCACAAAAGATGAACTAATAGATTTTTCCATCCGCAGTGGAGCCCCGATTGAGGTAGTTGAGAACCTGCAGGAACTGGAAGATGAAGGAGGCGAAATTTACGAAGGCCTCGATGATATATGGCCAGACTATCCGAGCCAGGAAGATTTCTTTTTTAATGAAGATGAGTATTAATTTCTGCCTTTTTAAAAGGGGTATAAAAATTTAAAGAACCGTTCATTGCTGAGCGGTTTTTATTTTTATAGAATTTATATAACAAGCTCCTTTTATTTCATAGCAAATAAATATCACGAAGATATATTGTGTTTTGCGCCTGCCACTTCTCCTCCCCATAGTATTCCCTCAGGCAGCCTGGCATCATTTAGCGTTATGCTCCCGGCGACTCTAAATCTTCCTATAAATTGTTTTAGCCTTAGAACGGTATTATAGATAGTTGTCCATTTATTTCTAAAGGATTTCAATTAGCGATCAACTAAAAATTGATGAAAATCATACCGTGAAAATTTTTACTGCATTTTATTTTATTGCCTCAAAGATAGAAGCATTTAAAAACCGGGGAGGAAATAATGGACGTACCAACAGTAATTTTGAAGATATTATTTTTATACTTGAAAACAGAAATGGAATCTGGAATGAAATGGAAGAAGCTGGCATATTCGCTTAATGAATATCTAAAAAGGAATTTGCGGCACTTCTTAAAAATCAGTATCCCGAGGAGCGGATTGATGCTCACGTATCATTTTTAACCCGACCTCTTCTATATATTATCATTATTGTCCGACTAAAAATCGTCAATTTTAATGAAACACTTGCCGGTATTAAGTTTCACGGCCCCATCTCCTTCGGAGAGGGGGTTGGGGGTGAGGTCAATACCAGCGCGGTTTTCATTGAGTTAGCCGGACAATAGTGATATATTATATAATGGAAAAACTGAATGAATTTGTACACTCAAAAAATATTTCTTAGTTAGTTGCCGGCAACTTTTCTCAATTGATTTAAAGCTATACTGTTACCCAGATGGATGCAGAAGGATGTATCCCCAACCGAGGCTCCGATTTCGCGATTGCACTTGTGTCGCTATCTATACCAAAATATTTTCTGTAACTGTTTGTCCATCGAGCATGCGTATAATGCGATGGCTGTAGCGTGCATCATGTTCGCTGTGCGTCACCATTATAATGGTAGTGCCTTGTTCATTAAGGTCGGTTAGTAATTGCATTACTTCATTTCCATTAGATGAATCAAGGTTTCCGGTAGGTTCATCGGCAAGAATTAATTTTGGATTATTTACCACCGCCCTGGCAACGGCTACACGTTGCTGTTGTCCACCGCTTAGTTGCTGGGGATAGTGATTGCGGCGATGCATTATCTGCATTTTGTCCAGCACATTTTCAACACGCTTTTTTCTTTCATCGCTTTTTACACCAAGGTAAATTAAAGGCAGTTCCACGTTTTCAAAAACAGTAAGCTCGTCAATCAGGTTAAAACTCTGAAATACAAAACCAATGTTGCGTTTGCGCAGGTCAGCTCTCTTACGTTCGTTGAAATCAGCCACCTCTATTCCATTAAATAAAAAACTTCCATCATCCGGATCATCCAGCAAGCCCACGATATTTAGCAGGGTAGATTTACCACAGCCGGAAGGCCCCATCACTGCAACAAATTCCCCCTGCTTCACTTCAAAAGAAAGCTTATTTAACGCAACAGTTTCTACCTCTTCAGTGCGGTAAATTTTTTCGAGTTCAGAGATCTTGATCATTGTTTTTTTATTTTATTTTTTTAAATTTTTTAATCAGCAACATCCTGCACAAATTGAGCTTGTGCTTTTTACCGCCATATTTTTAGTTAGATATTTATATAAAATACATCCGGCCTGTAATATTCATTTCCGGTCTCTGCTTGTAATGCTTTTGAGGCTGCTGCTCCTGACGGCATCGCACAATGGCAAATTAATCTGCAGGCGGAGGTTTCACTTCTAATTGAAATGGATACCATACAAAAAAACGTAATTACCAGCAGGCGGAATAAAATAAACTTTTGCATATCAGTTGCTTTAATGTTTTTGGGGTTGATTGTTTTGATTTGTCAACACTTGCATTGTCAGTATTTAAACTTATCACTAACCTCCGCTGCTGTTGGCATGTCAGGCCTTCGTTGATAACCGGAATGCTATTCTTTCTTTAGCACCAGCTCCTGCATATCTCCATAATTTTCATAGCTCGATGTTACTACTTTTTCGCCCGGTTTTAAACCTTGCAACACTTCGTAATAGTCAGGGCTTTGGCGGCCAAGCTGTATATCAGTCTTATAGGCCGTTTTTCCATTTTCTGAAACTTTAAAAATCCAGTTACCACCTGTTTGTTGATAGAAGCCTCCTTTAGGTAACAATACTGCCTGCGTTTCATCGCTCAGGGCAAGGCGGATTTGCAAAGTTTGACCGCGGCGGATTCCCTGCGGCACATCGCCCACAAATTCCATGTCCACCTGGAAACGCCCGTTGGTTACCTGTGTAAAAACTTTCTTTATTACCAGCTTATACGTTTTATTATCAAAATCGAAGTCCCCTTTAAGGCCAATAAATATGCGGGAAATGTAATGCTCATCTACATCCACTCTTACTTTATAACCACTCAATACATCTATTTGGCCCAATCTTTCTCCTTTATTTTTCGACTGCCCTATCTCTGCGTCAAGAGAAGTAAGCTGGCCATTGATAGGCGCCCGCACAATAAGATCGCCCACCTTTTGGCGCATTACATTCAGTGCATTTTGTGAGCCTTCAAATGATTGCCTTGCCTGTGTTACCTGCTGCTGGTTTGAAGAAGAATCCTGCCGTAAAATTTGATCAGTGAGCTTTTTCTTTTGCTGTAAATAATTATAGTCATTTAAAGCTTTTTGATACTCCTGCGAACCAATTGCTTTTTCTTCATACAAATGTTTATCTAATTTATAAACACGCTCTGCTTCTTTTAGCAAGCTTTCAACGTCAGTCATTTGATTGAGCTTACTTACCGTATTTTGTTGGGCAGCATTTTTAGAGATCTGCATTTGCGTAAGCAGGTTATATACGTTCGTTTGTTGTGTTACAAGGCCCAACTGCAGATCGGTATTTGATAGCCTGAGGATAGGCTGGCCCTTGGTCATCATGGCGCCATCCTCCACATATTTTTCTTCTACCCTGCCGCCCTCAATAGCATCAAGATAGATCGTGGTGAGCGGGAGCACTATTCCATTCACTGGAATAAATTCCTGAAAAGGGCCTTTAGTTATGTCACTAATCGTTATTCTTTCGGTATCTACATTCAGCCTGCTTTTGCCTGAAGTGAAATAATAACTTGCACCAATCAATAATACAACCCCTGCTATGCCGGCTATCGTTAATATCCTTTTTCGGGACCAATACTTTTTTGCAATTACTCTATCCACAATTTATATTTTGAGTTTTAATTTTTTAAAAAGTTCCGAAATATTCGAAAGTCTTATGCCAATATACTATTAACAAGATGCCATGTTTTAACGTAAGTGATTGTCAATAAGTTACACGGGCACTAATCTTTCGGGATGTACCTTAGTGATACAATTAGTGTCCGGTTTCGATACAGGCTATTTTATGGTAAAATCAGCCTTGTACTTCAAAAGATTTATAAACGACCAGAGGATAAATTATTTAAAAGAGAATCATTTAAAGGCTTTATATAATTGTTAGTAAGTCCAGGTAATTACTGTACAAAAAAAGTATTCATCCCAAAAGGGCAAATGCAATACCTTTCAAGCCGTAATATCTTTTGACCGTCGGGTATGTTTTTAAAGAATGTTTTTTATCTTTTTCAGCTTGCGTGAACTAAATACCGAAGATAAGCAAGAAGGGTTATCCCAATTGTTTTCATCTACCTGTTTTTATTTTTTTATTAAAATAAACTGAAAAAAAGCTGAAATTCAATTACATGAATGGCATGATTACTTTCTTAGCATTACTCCCAAATTGTTTTTTGTACGATCATTAGTTTTCATTCTCTCTTATCCATAAACACACATTTACTGTTCGCTTTCGATACAAAGATTGAAGGGACACTTTATGTAAAAAATTAATTTTCATCACTTTATATTTTTGGTATAATTGCAGCTATCTTGTCTGTCTGAATTACTATTGAAAACGGATTAGGATGGATTAGTACGATTTAAAATACTATTGTACGACTAACTCAATGAAAACAGCGCTGGTATTGACCTCACCCCAACCCTCCCGATTTTTATCGGGACAGGTTCTTTCCGAAGCCCGCCCCGCCAGAATGATTTCGCCGGGCTGGCGAGCCGGTTCGAACGGGGAAAGGGGCCGTGAAACTTAATACCAGCAAGTGTTTATTAAAATTGACAATTTTAGTCCGGACAATAATGGATTCAAACTAAAATCTATTCGGAAAGATTTATGCGAAAACTAAAAAATTGAAATAATCTTTAAATCCAAATAATCATATAAATCATAGTCCGGACAATTTAAAGACTTTTACTATGTTACTTAAAAATGCCTGCGTATTAATCATAGACGATGATACAGATGTATTAACAGCAGTGAGGCTATTGCTCAAGACAGAAGTAAAGGAAGTGATAACGGAAAAAAACCCTGAGAATATTCGCTGGCTTTTATCGAAGCAATCGTTCGATCTTATTTTGCTCGATATGAATTTCACGAGCTCTATAAACACCGGTAATGAAGGTATTTTTTGGCTCAATAAGATCAAGGAGTTTGGCTCAGATGCTTCAATAATTATGATCACTGCTTATGGCGATATAGACCTTGCTGTAAGATCGCTAAAAGAGGGCGCTGCTGATTTTGTAATAAAGCCATGGCATAATGAAAAGCTTATAAATACCATTAAAGAAATTTTAAAAAAGAAAGGCAAAACTTCGGCTGCCACTGCATCTCCCGGAGATTCAGTAATAGGAAAAGAACTCCTCGGCAAGTCGGAAATAATGAATGATATTTTTGTAAAAATCGAAAAAATTGCTCCGACGGATGCGAATATTTTGATTCTTGGAGAAAACGGAACCGGCAAAGAACTTATCGCCAAAGCGATTCATCAACATTCGTTGCGGGCAGATAAACCATTTGTAAAAGTTGATGTGGGCGCACTTACGGAAACGCTTTTTGAAAGTGAACTATTCGGACATAAAAAGGGTGCTTTTACCGGAGCCAACGAAGACAGGGCAGGAAGGTTTGAATCCGCGGCCGGAGGCACTTTGTTTCTTGATGAAATTGGGAATATTTCTTTACAACAGCAGGCAAAGCTTTTGAGTGTTTTGCAAAACAGGCAGGTAACGAGGCTCGGAAGCAACCAGCCAATAAATATTGACATTCGCCTGATATGCGCTACCAATCTGCATATCGCGGAGCTTGCCAATGAAAGTCGTTTTAGAAAAGATCTAATCTACCGCATAAATACTGTTGAGATAGTGGTGCCGCCTTTAAGAAAAAGAGAAGAGGATATTATCATGCTGGCGAAACATTTTGCGAAATTGTATGCAGCCAAATATCTAAAGCCTGATCCCGTATTTGATACCAAAGCTCTCGATAAACTCAGGCAATATCTTTTCCCCGGCAACGTGCGTGAATTGCAATATACTATGGAGCGTGCAGTCATCATGTCGGATGGCGAGGAGCTTAGTGCTAACGACCTTATATTTTCCCCGATAGAATCTTCCGTTTTGCAGGAAGCTGAGTCCGCAGACCTTAACTTAAATACCGTTGAAAAAAATACTATTTTATTAGTGATAGAGAAGCACAATGGAAACATCAGCAGAGCTGCAAAGGAGCTGGGGCTTACAAGAACCGCACTGTACAGGAGGTTGAGTAAGTACGATATATGAGCTGTGAGCCGTCAGTTATGAGCTGTGAGCAGTGAGCTATGAGCAGTCAGCAATGGGCTGTGAGCAATGAGCTGTCAGCTATGAGCTGTCAGCAATGAGCCGTCAGCAATGAGCCGTCAGCAATGAGCAATCAGCAATGAGCTGTGGGTAAAAGCTGACAGCTCAAAGCTCAAAGCTCACTGCTCACTGCTCACTGCTCACAGTAGTTTACCCGAATACCCGTATATCATTCGCCTTATGTCAACGACGTCGGAGTGGAGATGATTAAAAACGTTTTCATTTATATAGGAGAGATCCTTGCTAAGTATAATTTGATATTGCAGTTCAGAACAGGAGCCTGTGGCAATTTGAAGAAAATTTGAAAG
The DNA here is from genome assembly GCA_965217965.1 of Hanamia sp. Lineage (GTDB taxonomy): Bacteria > Bacteroidota > Bacteroidia > Chitinophagales > Chitinophagaceae > Ginsengibacter. The sequence continues at coordinate 367,718 of CBDCJQ010000001.1, forward strand.
CTGTGGATTGGAATTTCTACCACACCCTTCCGCTATGTTTGTCGGAATAGAACTGGCAGAACGGCGGATTTGGCTAGTCAGTCCAAAGAGTTCTTCCCTGGGGAAATCTTTTGTGTTTTTATAAATTTGCAAAGTAAGCTCATGACTCCGTTTCCAGATTTCAAGATTCAAAAAATTACGCATAGTATTAAAATTTAGAAGTTAAAAATTGTAACATACTTAAATAATTTTTTTAAACCAAGCTCAAAGCTCATTGCTCACAGCTCACAGCTCACAGCTGAAAGCTCATTGCTGCAAGCTCACAGCTGAAAGCTCACAGCCGTTATTCACATGCTTAAACGATTAGAATTAAGAATAATATTACGCGTGATATTTTTATTTATCACAGTTTTTGCCACGTCTTTTATTTTATTAAGAGGGTGGCACACTTATCTTATATTAATTGCTCCTGTTCTCATTTACCAATTGGTAGAGCTCTATCGTTTTCAGCATAAATCGCAGGACGAGATTCAGCAATTTGTAGAGTCGGTTCATTACCGCGACTTCTCCCGTTATTTTGATGTAAAGCATGCTCCTTCTGAATTACAGCCGATGCGTGAAGGCTTCAACCAGATCAATTCTACTTTCAAAATAATAAGTAAAGAAAAAGAAACGCAATACCAGTACCTGCAGAAAATACTGGAACTTGTGGAAACAGGCATACTTTCTTACGAGCATGAATCTGGAGAAGTAATGTGGATGAACGAGTCGCTAAAACAAATGCTGCAGTTGCCATATTTGAAAACAATTCACTCACTTTTGAAACGTGATAAGGAATTATATAACGATATTATTGCATTAAAACCAGGTGAGGGAAAAGTAACAAAAGCACATCTTGAAAAAGGTTCTTTTAAAGTGCTGCTTTCGGCAACGGCATTTCAAACAGAAGGAAAAAAATTTAAATTAATCGCATTTCAAAATATAAATGAAGCGCTGGACGAAAGCGAATCGCAGGCATGGCAAAGATTGCTCGGTGTGATGACGCATGAAATAATGAATTCGGTAGCTCCCATTTCATCTTTGGCCGATACGCTGAAAAACAGGCTTGAAAAATCTGTAATGCATATAGAAAATAAATCAGCAGCCGTGCATGATCTTGAGTTAGGGATCGCTACGATTAAAAAAAGAAGTGAAGGCTTATTGAAATTTGCGGAAACCTATCGTAATCTGAATAAGATTACCACACTCAATTTACAAAGAGTGTATGTAAGAGATCTTTTTGAAAGCCTCTACCAGCTAATGCAGCCCACGCTCGAGCAGAAAAATATAGAGATGGATATTGTTTTGAAAGATACCGCACTGATGCTAAACGCTGACACTAATCTTATAGAGCAGGTACTTATTAACCTGGTTGTAAACGCGATTGAAGTAGTAAAAGACAGGCCGGATCCAAGAATCATTTTATCGGCATCAACGCTGAATAATAAAAAAGTGGTACTAAAAGTAACGGACAACGGCATGGGTATGACGGAAGAAGTAATGGATAAAATCTTTATTCCATTCTTTAGCACGAAGAAAAACGGGAGCGGTATCGGGCTAAGCCTTTGCAAACAGATAATGATGCTTCATAAAGGAAACATACACGTGCAATCAAAAGAAGGTGAGGGCACTGCATTTACCTTACAATTTTAATAACCGCTCAAGGCTTCTAAAACATCAATGCGATATAATTTTCCAATCGGGATTTATGCTTTACTTATTTCTAACAATTCATACGTGTAAGATTTTGAATGGAAGAAAAATTAATGTAAAGAATATAGCAACGACGTTTATGCTTTTCATAAAACTCTTTTAGTTGTTTGATAAAAAATGAAAATTACCGTTGACTAAAACTTAACCCAAGTTGCAGTTAACCTGACAAAAATCGTGTAATGACACGGGTTTCATTTTTTTTCAGTGGCGTTTTGTGTACTACAAATTTAATTTGTTTGAATGGTTTTGGTTTTTGTCCTTTTAGGGCATCATATATCTTCTTCAGGTCTTCTGATGGTTCAGTGCATCTTTTTATTTGTATGATTTTATCATAGCTGTTTTGTGCTGTTGTCAGTACTGATTTTTGGGTGGATGCTTTTCGCTTTATCTCCTGCCAATCATCCTTGATACCTGATTGCTTCAGTTGGTGACGAATGGTATTTACAAGCCAGTAGGCTAGCAGGCCCAAATGCAAATGTGCCATTGTTGAGTCATCCTTTTTATGATAGATCGGACGTAGATCCAAATCTGTTTTTAATACTCTGAATGTTGACTCTATTTCTCTTATTGTATTATATATCATCCATTCCAGGGCTTCATCTGTTCCTTCTAAATTGGTTCTTAGAAAATAAACGCCCAGTTTGTTGTTTGCTTCTTCGGCTTTCGCAATATCCTTTTGCCAATATAAATTTTTTACTGTTTGGGTGTCTTGGTCAATATCAAGATGGATATTATAAAGGTGATGAATAGAAGGATACTTTTGTTTTGCTCTTCCTATTCTTTGTTGCACTTTGTCTAACTTTTTTATACCTCTTGGTTTGAATAAACTTTGTTGTATGAGGTGCAATTGTTGTTCGTATTCCTGCTCTAATCTATTTTTTATGCCTTGCTCTTTTAAGCCTTTGGCTTCACTTTCTACTTTTAGAAAACTATCGGTATGTTTTTCACTTATGACTTGTGTTAGCCGGATTATCTTTTTTGATTTGGTAAGTAAATAAGTTTCTTTGCCTTCCTGTACAGCCCGGTGGTCTTTTATTTTTGTTCTGCTCACTACTACGTATTTGTATCCTTGTAGCGTTAGTATTTTTAAATTTTTTTCTGTAGCTATCCCTGCATCCATTACCACTATTGGTTTTACAGTGCTGGTGGGTAGTTTTTTAAGAAGTGGATTGATGTCGGAAGTATCTACATAGTTGCCTTCATGGATAGATGAATATTTTATGAAGCCCTCTATATTAATAACCATGGCCAGCACCACCAGTTTTGCATCGTTGCGCTTTTCTTTGCTTCTGCCATATTTAGCCAACCGGCTCTTTTTCTTACTGCCCTCAAAATAAGTATTGGTAAGGTCGTAGAGCATAATTCTATCTTGCAAGTCAAAGAGTTCATTGGTTTTTGTAGATAAATGTTTTTCGATGGTGTCTTTGCACTTATATAAATCCAGGGCGTTCTGGTAAAGTTTGTCTTTGGAAATTTTATGAATATCATATCCGGTGATATCGCAGATGGCAGAGTTGTCTCTTATCCATTTGCTGGTGGCTAATTCAGAGACAGGATATACTGCCCGGCTAATGACTTGCGTCATGCATAATTGAACCTTTTCATCCGGCCATCCAAGCCCTTCAAATAGTTCGGTGAGTTTAAGATTATTCCAGGTAGTGGCGCATATCCACTCGGTGCCTATTTCCCTTGCTTCTTTGTGTTTTATGCTTTCTACTTTTACCAGCCTGTGACTTTCCTCCATTGCCTGGCGATCTATGGTTTTCTTCTTAATCATTTCATTCCAAAAACGATTGACCCATTTAAGTACTTGCTGATCTGATTCTTCAAAAAGGCATAATTTATTTTTATATCTGCTATTGAGATAATCCACGACCTTATCTTTTTGTTCTCTGGTAGCCTCAGCCCAAAAGCCAATGTTTAAAAGCGTTCTATGACACACCCTATCATTTTCGTTGCGATAACTCTCTACCAAGCGGTAGTAAGCCGCAATATCCGCAATGTTAGGATTGTATCTGAAGGAGGCTTTTAAATACATAAGCCGCAAAGCTATAAATCAGTATCAGAAACCGAACACCCCCCTGTGTACTACAAACCAATCTTAAAAACAAAAACCTTTACCAGCAACTATTTCAGGATTTTGTTACTTAAAAAAAGCCCAAAAATTAATGAAAATAGATGTTTTTGCTGCAATGTGGGTTAAAAAATGAAAAGTAGCCATACAATGCCTGTATGTGGATATACAAATAAAAACCGGTGACTAACGGGCTTTGATTATTACAGGCCGGCAGGGAAATTTTTATTTTTCGGCTAATTGAATTCCTGTTTTCGTGAATAATAGTTTGTGTTGCTTATACAAATTCCCGGTGGCCATCTTAAAAGTTTTTTACTCATTCCAAAAAATGAATAGATTTCTTCGGGCGAAGATTTATCATGGTATGGAAGATAGCCATCGTTCTCCTTTAACGACCGCAATACCTTTTCTGTTTCATCTTCTACCCTGCTGTAGCCTGGCTTTCCCGCTGCTACGTCTATCCGATAGCCATCGGATTTTTTTTCGGGTAAAATATTTTTTACAAAACCAGGAAAGTGGTCTCCTATTTCAATGTTGCGATATACTTCATTAAAATGTAACATACCTTTATGTGCATTATTAATAATTACTTCGTAGCCGATATCCGTTTTCCGATAGACTATTAATTCCACTTCATCTTTTGCCTTAACAGTCAAGTTTTCATTGGATAAAAAAGGCTCCAGTTTTTCGGTAGCGGTCAATCTGCCTGTTTGTTCATCCATTAAAATTTTTACGAGATACTCTCCATTTACCCGCATAAAACTTTGGATTTTAGATTTGGGTATAAACAGATCTTTCATTAATCCCCAATCTAAAAATGCACCCTGGTGAGTGACGTTTACAGCTTTTAATTTCACAATATCGCCTAACGCTCCATAAGGCTGCTGGGTTGTTGCAATAGGCCTGTCTTCTCCATCATGGTATAAAAAAACTTTTAGCTCGTCACCAATTTTAGTGTTTGCCGGTACAAAACGTTTTGGTAATAGAAGACCATTTTCTCCATCGTCTAAAAAAATGCCCATAGATTTTTCTTTGATTACTTTCAACAAATTGTACTCACCCATTTTTATCATGACAGAATATTATACTTCTATCAAAGGTAGCAGAACAAATTTGTGAAACGATTGATGCGTGAAGATTAATCCACGTGCCGGTAGGTAACAAAGGGACAGGCATAAATTAATTCGTAGGTAATTTCGCGGCTCACATGCTCCAGGCATTTCTTAAAAACCTTATCCAATTACCATACATAACATTTTCAACATCTTCTTTTGTATAACCTCGCTTGTGCAGAAGTGAAGGCAGATTTTGCAGGCCCGCAACAGACTCAATATCATAAGGACATTGTTCCCGCCCGAAAGCGCCATCAAGGTCAGAACCTATACCGATATGTAAAGCATTACCTGCCAATTGGCAGATATGATCGAAGTGGTCAATAATTTTTTCAAGGCCACACGCCATCCCGTGTGGCCTTGATTTTCCTTTTATCCAATGTGGCACCATCATCCAGGCATCTAAGGCGCCCCCAATAACGGCACCTCTTTCAATCAACGCCCTTATTTGTTCATCACTGAACTGGCGATTGTGATTTACGATCGCTCTTGCGTTATTGTGGCTGGCCCATACATGGCCACTGAAGTTATCCAGCGCCTGCCAAAACGCATCATCACATAAATGTGTTGCATCGAGAATGATGTTTAAGTGCTCCATTTCTTTTAATAAATCAATGCCATTAGCCCCCATCTTTCCTGTGGCACCAGTACCGTTCGCATAGCGCCCCGGCCCGTAATGCGCAGGGCCAATTGCCCGGAGGCCGTAATGGAAAGCCTTCTCCACATAACTTATATTTATCAAAGAGTCTGCACCTTCAAGGCTTAAAATATATCCGACTTGCTTTTTAACCTCGACTGCTTTATCGTTCCATAAAACCAGGTGTTTCTCCAAAGAATTGAGATCATTTATTTGTATCATTTCACCGGCCTCTTCCATGGCATTATACCAGGCAAGGTGCGCCTGCGTTTGCGCCCACGCCTGTTGTGGTGAATTCCATCCGGGCAAAAGATTATCTGCCGAAACATAACGTGCGATCTGGGTAGCCACTACCAATCCTATGTTTCCCTTTCTTAATTCAGGCAATGTCACCGTAGCATTGCTCCTGTCGGGTTTATCTGTCAATCCCTTTTCCCTTTCGTTTATTTCATGCAAAGGCCTTGTTAGATCACGGTTCCACTCCATTGCGTTCATGCTAAGGTCAAGATGTGCGTCAATTGTAAACATGAATATTTATTAGAAAATTGATAACTAAAACCCGGCCTCTCTATATTAGATACTGATCTTCCTGTCTCTTGCGATGTTTTTCCATTCTGTTTTCACCTCGTTATTTTCCACTACCAATGCACGCTCATATAGGGCAACCGTTGGGCAGGTGTGTAAAGGCAAACCGTATAATATATCGCCAACTTTGTAGGAATGATCGTCGCCGGTTTCAACAACCAAATGTTCTTCACTTTGGCTGATAAATTTTAGATTTGGCCCATTCAAAAAATAAACACGCTTATCTAAACTATTTTCAGCAGCAATGGATTTGTGGCCAAGATCAAGACATAATTTTCCTTTGGCGGGTAAAGAAATAATGCGTGCAATAACCAAAGCCGCCGGCAGAAAATGTTGTTCCTCAAAAGACTGCTGGTAACCTCTATCCCAATAAATAAAAGTTCCGGGGCTGCATTCTCTTTTTTCTCTCTTTGCATGCACCGGGAAGGTGGGTGATCCACCTGCAACAATAATTGGCTCACTAAAACCGAGTTCAACTAAATGCGATTGCATGGCAAGAACTGCTTCAAATGCTTTATCACATTGCATCGTGCGCTGCGTAATATCGCTTGCACGAATGTGGCCGTCATAAACATGCAATCCCTTTATGTTTATTCCCGCTGATTTTGCAGCGGCTTTATAAAGTTCGACAGCACCATTTCCCGGCGGTATTCCCGTACGGTTCATGCCCACATTCAAATCAATATATACTTCTATAAGAATGCCATTATCGATGGCAATAGCATTCATGTCTTTTAATGATTGGATATTATCAACGAGGCAGGAAAAATTGGTTGATGGATATTTTTTGATCAGCGATACAAAGCGCTGCAACTTAGGCCCGGAAGGTTGATACGCCAATAATACATCAGGAGCCCCTGCAATGCCAAGCATCTCAGCTTCAGCTATGGTGGCACATTTGAATTTATAAATGCCTGCTTCCATTTGTAAGGCGGCAACTTCTATGCACTTATGGGTCTTCGCATGAGGCCGTAATCGTTTTACATCATCCACCATAGAAATTAACGTCCGGATGTTTTCGATTACCCTTTCCCGGTAGATGGCCAGCGCAGGGGTATCCATCGCCTCAATGTTTCTAATATGATACCAATCATTTTCCATCTTATTCTCCTATCAAATTAATACAGTTCGAATAAAGCCTCTATTTCCACCGGTATATTATCCGGGAGCGAACCCATACCCACAGCACTTCTTACGCCAACACCATTTTCTTCGCCCCATATTTTTTGGAACAATTCGCTGCAGCCATTTATAATGTATGGATGTTTTTTAAAGTCAGTGGCGCAGTTAATCATGCCTAAAACTTTTATTACCCGTTTTACTTTATCAAGGCTGCCGATGCCATTTATAATGGTTGATAAAATTGACAAACCTACCTGCTGCGCAGCAAGCTTTCCTTCTTCCATATTTATATCCTTGCCTATTTGCCCGATTATCAATGACCCATCTGTTTGAAAAGGTCCGTGGCCGGATATATACAAATGATTGCCATCAATTAAGAATGGCTTATACACTCCCATGGGTTTAGGCGCAGGTGGTAGCGCTAACCCTGTTTGTTCAAAATTTTTTGAAGCGTTATTGTTTTCCATTAAATAATTTTTTTTTAAATGATTATATAAATAAATTTAAAATCAGGACGCCTATCAACCCGACAACAGAAACAATCGTTTCCATAATGGTCCACGAACGAAGAGTATCTTTCATACTTAGGTTAAAATATTCTTTAAACAACCAAAAACCTGAATCATTCACGTGTGAACAGGCGAGGCTTCCCGCACCAATAGAAAGTACCATCAGGCTTGGGTTCACATTGCTGCTCATAATTACCGGCGCAAGTATGCCTGCTGTTGTAAGGCCCGCTACGGTAGCGGATCCTATGCATATTCTTATAATAGCAGCGATTAGCCAGGCAAGCAACAGCGGCGGTATATCCACTCCGTTTAATTGCATCGCAATTTGTTCACTCACGCCACTATCAGTAAGCACCTGTTTTAAGGCGCCGGCGCTTCCAATTATGAGCAATATCATGGCGATATCTTTTACGGATTCCACATAAACAGACATTACTTCAGAAATCTTTCTTCCCTGCTTTATACCAAGTGTGTAGGTGGCTACAACCAACGCAATTAACATTACCACGGCCGGCTCTGCAAAGAAAGAAACGACGCCGCCTATTGCAGAACCAGGCGGAATAAAGTGAATTATTAAAGTAGTCAGCATAAGAAGAACCACCGGCAGAAGCGCTGAAAAAAAGCTGCTGACGCTACCGGGCAAACGATCTTCAGGCATTGTTTTTCCATGAAAGGTTTCCAGTGGCACCGAATGAATATTTTTCAATGTTTTGGCAAACAGCGGGCCGGCAATAACAATGGCAGGCACAGAAAGAATAAGGCCGTAGATTAAAGTCAATCCAAGGTTAGCATGAAACTGCACAGCCAGGGCAACGGGTGCCGGATGTGGTGGAAGAAAACCAAAGGTAACGGACAGGGCCGCCAGCATTGGCAAACCAATGTACACCGCAGGCAATTTATATTGATACACGACAGAAAAGATAAGCGGTACCAGCAGCACAAAGCCCACCCCATAAAACAAGGGAATGCCCACAACGAAACCAGTAACTACAAGCGCCCACTGAATATATTTATCGCCAAAAGCTTTCATCATTACGCTTGCGATCTTTTGCGCAGCACCACTATCAGCCACCAGCTTGCCCAGCATAGCGCCCAATGCAATTATTATTACCAGCGAGCCAAGCGTGTCGCCAATACCTTTTTGTACGGAATTAATTACTTTATTGAATGGAATTCCTAATAGCAATCCCACCAAAATAGAAACAAATAAAAAAGCAAGAAACGGATTGATTTTTCCCCAGGTAATTAAAAGTATAAGAGTGGCGATACAAAGAAAAATTATCAGGAATGACATCAGCAATTTTTAATAAATGTATTTATTATAGCTGAATAATTTTCAACAGGCGATTTATTGGGTTCATTTAAATTGTCGCCGGTTGGTTTCCACCAACCGGCGACGCCTGCCGTGGGCAGCGTACCCACCACCCACACGAAATAGAAGTGATTTTTCAATAAAAAAACCAGCAAATTTATTTTACAAGCTTATTTTTTTCGTTCTTTTTTTCATAACGCTGATAGCATCTTCATCGCTGGCAAACGTTCCATTAATGTTTACAATATTGGCTGCCAGCTTATCGTATCGTCCCGTGAGGAGAAATAGAAATACGTGCAGGTAATTCAGGCTGTCAAACACGATCGCTTTATTTTCTGCAAAAGCATCTTTCTGTTTTAAAAACTCCAATGGCATTTCAGTATAATGCATACCGGGCCGCAGGTGATGTATTACGTGATAGCCATCGTTCCAGCACATTTGGTTGTAGGAAGTGTTGATACAATTTAAAGAATTTTTAAAAGCATTTGCAGGATCTTCAGCATCTACAAATGCATGCTGCGTCCAATTGCCCAGCATACTTACCAGCCTGCAAAATAGCAATGGCGCAATACAAACAACAAGCGTCGCTTTCAGGTTCACAAAGCACATAGCCGTGCAAAAAATATAATAGAAAATTTCACCGGCACTAAATCTTTGGTAAAGCTTTTTCCGCTTGCGGTAATAGAGATATAAAAAAGTGTTTTTTGCTCCGACGGTTATAAACCTGAAAAAATAAAGCAGGAAACTCTTTAAGCTATCTCTTTGATAATTCATAGTACAACTTGTATCATCGGGCATATTATTTTCCACATGGTGCATACCCAGGTGATGGCTGAAATAGCCTTCGGGGCTGTGCCCAAAAAATGGACACACTATCCATGTGATATAGGTATGTAACCATTGGTATTGTTTATTAAACAACTTTCTGTGGCAAATGCAATGAAACATTAAACCGAAGCGCCCCTTGTAATAAAACTGTGAGAGATAGAAATAAGGCACGGCAACCAACCACCAAACCCACCCTTGTAGCAATGGTGTAAATAATAAAATACCAGGGACAATTATTAAAATATGGATCTGCGTAAGCAGGTATATAAAAGGAAGGTCTCTCGGATCTCTAATTATCGTGAGCCAAAATTTATCGTATGAATTTAATTTTTCTTTTGGCACATAAAGAGGATCGGTGAGAACTGAAAGTGGCTTCATACAGAAATATTAATTGATAGATGATTAGCCTCGTTAAGGTAATTATTTTTATTTAAGCAATCATATATTTAATTGGTGGATAAGTAATAATATTTGTTAGCATTTTTTGTAAAAAAAAATAAATGATAAATGCAGGGGATAATTAAAAGTAAAACCTATGGCTTGCTCTTATGATTCGGCGCTAAGGCATATATAGTGGGCGACGCTTTTTATTTATGATCTGTTCCATCGAGCGGAAGACGGGACTTGAACCCGCTACCTATAGCTTGGGAAGCTATCGCTCTACCAGGTGAGCTACTTCCGCTTTTATGTAGCCAATTTACGAAACTGTAGTTAGAGTAAAAAACTAAAAAAACAATATTGTATATCACCACGGGTCTGCTTTTTGGTATTATGATTGTGTTTAAGTTCTAAAAAAATTCCAATGGCAAAATCTTCGAAACCTAAAAAAGCTGCAACAAAAAAAAGCCCCTCAAAAAAAGCGGCTCCAAAAAAATGGTCTAAATCTGTGACAGAACATAGCGACGCAATGGATCTGGAGCAGGACATATTTAAATCGAAAGATGCAAAAAAGATTGCGGCTTCTGTAAAGAAATCAGCCGAAAAAAGTAAGCGAAAAAAAGCCGGGCCTTTTCAATCTGCTATGTCTATGATTAATTTTTACGAAAATCGCGGCGGTAAAAATATTTCTGCTGCGCAAAAAAAAGTGCTGGATAAATCGAAAGAAGAATTAAGAAAACTGTTTGGAAGAGAAGATGACTAAATATTTTAAACTAACGTTTACGCCTAAGCGATGTTGCCCTTAAAACTTGCAGTTCATATTATTTTTTCAGTAAGCCCATACTTATCATCCAATCTTTGCAAAGTTCCATCCATTGGCCGCCGGAAGTAGGATTATGCATGCCGAAGCCATGGCCACCGCTTTTGTAAAGATGCATTTCTGCCGGAATTTTATATTTAAGCAAGGCTATGTAATATGCAATACTGTTCATCACCGGCACTGTATTGTCATCGGTGGCATGCACAAGAAATGCGGGAGGCGTTTTCCCCATTACCTGCAGCTCGTTCGAAAAAGAATCAATCAAAGATTTTAAAGGCATTTTACCAATCAACTGATCCCTCGAGCCGATGTGGCCAATGCTATCCTGAAAACTAATAACAGGATAAATCAAGATGGAAAAATCCGGTCGAAGATTTATTTTATTTGCATTTTCAATATAGTTTTTTTGAAAATGGGTAGAAGCGGAAGAGGCTAAATGGCCACCTGCCGAAAATCCCATGATACCTACTTTATCTGTATCAACATTCCATTCTTTTGCCTTCATACGTACCAACTGTATGGCTCTTTGCGCATCCTGCAACGGGCCGATTTTTTTATCGTTCATTGCAGAATCATTCGGAATACGATATTTTAAAACAAAAGCTGCCACGCCGAATTCATTGAATTTTCTTGCGACTGCATACCCTTCTTTTACAATGGAGTTCACCCAATACCCGCCACCGGGACAAATAATAACTGCCGTTCCATTTGCTTTTTCTTTAGCAGGTAAAAAAATGGAAAGCGTTGGTTTTGAGATCAACCCTACAATTGTATCGCCATTGCTCTGCGGCGCCCAACTTTCCCCGGTAGCGTAGGGTTTGCTGTTAGGCACATTACCTTCGTACAATGAAATCGTTTGTTGCGCTTCTGTGGATTGCATACAAGAAATTATAAAACCGGATAATAGAAGTATTTTTTTCATGAAATAAATGTACGGCTTACAAAACATATACCCAAAGAACGTTGGCATATTGCATGGCTATTTCTACTTTGGTAAAATGTGATTCCCTGAGGCTAATTTCCACTTTGGCATTCTTTTTTTCTAAAGAAGATATGGGAACTTCATAGCGTTTACGGTTAGCCGTTATGATCATTAATAAAATATTTTTGGGTGAACACTTTCCAAAAGAAATAGCACAAATAAAATCAATAACAGGTAAGAATTCTCTGTTGTTACTAATTTTAATTACCAATCTGTTTATTGATTTTTGTTGGTCTTATATTCATATTCAGCGAGAGCTTCTCCGCCAACGTGGATAAATTATTTTGGCTTTTTTTAAAAAGCGGCATCCCACTAATTTCATCTCTGAGCATCTTTGCAAGATGCCGCTGCTCGTCATCTGTAAGCTTCTCTATTGAAGAAATAATATTTTTAAGTTCCGCAACCATAATTTTGTTTTATTAAAATTAAACCTTTGTATTGGTCTATACGAAGCGCAGTTATTTAGGAACAATAAATTATTTCAGAATAAAAAACTAATAATTCAGCGCTAAAGAAAAGCAGGCAATGATATTACGACCTAGCCCGGTTAAATGGAGAAGGCATATATAATGTACGGGCGTTACTTGATGCCCAAGTCCTTAATAGCAAGCTCGCTATTATTAAATAGAAATTGAATTTGCTTTTCAAAAGCGTTTTCAAAAATGAGAAGTCTTTTATTAAAAAGCTATGGTGAACTTATCGGTAATTTGCAGCCTGCATGTACACGCTAAAAAAATCTCTGGGGCAACATTTTTTAAAAGATCAGCAGGTAGTTGATCATATTGTCTCTGCATTAAAGCAGCATCCCGTAAAAAATCTGTTAGAAGTGGGTCCTGGCGCGGGTGCGCTTACAAAGCATCTTATTGCCATGCCGGGCATTGATTTTAAAGCGGTGGAGCTCGATAAAGAAAAAGTGGATTTTTTGCTGCGGCATTATCCCGGTTTGGAAGGTAAGTTGATCAATGAAAGTTTTCTTGACGTTGATAAGCCTTTTGAAGATCCTTTTACAGTAATTGGAAACTTTCCTTACAACATTTCTACACAAATTTTATTTAAAATACTGGAGTGGAAAGGCGCTGTTCCTATTGTGATTGGCATGTTTCAAAAAGAGGTGGCAGAAAGAGCGGCGGCTAAAGAAGGCAGTAAAATCTATGGTGTATTAAGCGTGCTGCTTCAATATTATTACAGGGTGGAATATTTATTCTCCGTCGGCAATGAATGTTTTACGCCGCAGCCAAAAGTGCAAAGCGGGGTGATACGGCTAATAGCGAATGAAAATTATTTACCTGTGAAAAGTGAGCGTGCATTTTGGGTGTTGGTAAAAACTGCGTTTAACCAACGCCGTAAGACAATGCGTAACGCCGTGAAAAGTTTATTTTCAAAAGATATACTTGCAGAAGAATTATTTAGCCGAAGAGCCGAAACCCTGAGCATAGAAGAATTTGCAGCACTTACCTTTAAAATGAGTTAATGAAAAGTGCAGGTAAAAGCATTGTTTTTATTTTCGCCTGTTTGTATGTCAGTGCCTGCTATACTCCCCGGTATGTGTATAGCCCTCCGACTCAAAATATACCGGGTATTAGTAAAAAGAATGACGTAGAACTTGCAGCTAATTATGGATCTTCTCTTAATTTATTTCCAGGTAAAAATAATTACAGCCGTGGATTCGATTTACACACCGCCTGGGCCTTCAGTAAGCATTTTGGTATAATGCTTAATGAAAGTGCGAGATGGGAAAGAAATACAACTAACGATAGTTTTTTTCCGGCAGATAGTTCTTCGTTATCTTATAAAAGAAACTTTACTGAAGCGGGTGTTGGCTATTTTACTGCATTAAAAAAGAATGCGAAAATGCAATTCCAGGTGTTTGGCGGCGCCGCATTTGGGTCGTCTTATATAAAAGATGATTTTTTTTCAAATGGCGTTTATACAAATAAATATCATCAGAGTGCCGTGTCTAAAATTTTTATTCAACCCGCCTTTATTTTCATTCCTTCAAAAGATTTTACTGCCGCGTTGTCTTCGCGTTTTACTAAAGTTGCCTTCTCAAATATCCGCACCAATTACACTCCTTCAGAGCAGAATAATTATTTACTCGATAGCTTAATACATCCTATATTTTTTTGGGAACCAGCACTCACCTATACATTTGGTTTTAAAAAATTTCCGGTAAAAGTTCGCCTCCAGGGTTCCATTTCGGTATTATTAAATCATCGCTTTGTAGAACACCGGAGTTCTAATATTGGACTGGGCCTTATAAAAGATTTTTCTCAGCGCAAGAGTAAGAATCATACCGAGCCTAAAAACTAAGGGTACATTTTAAAATATCGCAAGGTTGCCAACCTTTAACAAGTCAATTTCAGATTTAAAGACTTCATCCGAAAGGTTGGCAAACTTCAATCCGGAGCGACATTTTGAAATGTACCCAAAAACTAACGGTCATTATTTTTTCTTCCCTTTAGTTGTAATTTTACCATCCCCTTATTGCGTTGGTAAAAAGTTATGTATGACTGAAAAAATAAAACCATCTGTAAGAATTGTAACGGCAGCCTCATTATTTGATGGGCATGATGCTGCGATTAATATTATGCGGCGCATATTGCAAAGTAAAGGCGCTGAGATTATCCACCTCGGCCATAATAGAAGTGTGCATGAGATAGTGGAGTGCGCTATCGAAGAAGATGCTAATAGTATTGCAATTACAAGTTACCAGGGCGGCCATGTAGAATTTTTTAAATACATGAAAGACTTGCTGGAAGAAAGTGGTTGCGGGCATATTAAGATTTTTGGCGGTGGCGGAGGAACTATCCATCCAAAAGAAATTGAAGAGCTGCATGCTTATGGTATCACAAGAATTTATTCACCTGATGATGGGCGAACAATGGGCCTTGAAGGAATGATAGAAGATGTAGTAAAGAGAAGCCGGGAGTTAATTGGAGTGGAAAAAATGGAAGTGGCGCCATCTAACGGTAACGGTCACACTGAAAAGTTTGCTTTGGGCGAATGGAGAAATATTAAGCAAATAGCAAAAGCTATTTCAAGTGTTGAGAATGGTAATACAATTGATATTTTGAAAAATGATAATTCGGAGGGAAGTACATCTGGGAACGGGAAAGTCTTGGGCATCACCGGCACCGGTGGCGCTGGTAAATCTTCCGTCACCGATGAAATAGTCCGCCGTTTCTTGAATAATTTTTCTGACAAAACAATTGCAGTTATTTCCGTAGATCCCTCAAAGAAAAAAACGGGCGGCGCTTTACTGGGCGATCGCATCCGTATGAATTCCATTCATCATCCACGAGCTTACATGCGTTCACTTGCCACACGTGAAAGCGATAAAGCATTAAGTAAATATGTGCAGGAGGCAATCGATATTTGTAAGGCTGCAGGCTACGATTTTATTATACTTGAAAGCGCCGGCGTCGGGCAGGGCGATGCGTCCATACTTGACCACTGCGATATCAGCATGTATGTGATGACGCCTGAATATGGCGCTGCGTCACAGCTTGAAAAGATAAATATGCTTGATTATGCAGATATAATTTGCATAAATAAATTTGATAAGGCTGGCGCCCGTGATGCATTGCACGATGTAAAAAAACAATATAAACGCAATCACGCTTTATGGGATGCCAAAGATGATCAGCTCCCTGTAATTGGCACTACCGCTTCTCTTTTCAACGATGAGGGAATTAATACTTTATTTGAAAAATTAATAAAAACTATTGAAGAGAAAACGGGTGAAACCTTTGGCGATATAAAAATGGCGCAATCCGGATCACATCTAAATTCAACATCTGTTATTCCGCCGAAAGGAGTTCGCTACCTCGCTGAAATAGCAGATGAAATTTCGAAATATAACAGTGATGCCAATGTCCAGGCCGAGATTGCTTCACAGCTTTACCAAGTAATTGGGACATCTGCAATTTTAAAAGGAAGCTATTTTGAGGAAGGAAAAAATGAAGCAACTATTGAAACAATGGAAGCAGTTGCTCTCTCTTTGAATAAAAAATTATTGCCACAATCAAAGGCGCTTATCGATGAATGGGATACTCTCAAAAGCTCATATCAAAAAGAATTTTTTGAATATAACGTGCGGGGTAAAATAATTAAACAACCCCTCTTTTCAGAATCATTATCGCACACTAAAATTCCAAAAATTGCCGTGCCCCGTTTTAAAGATTGGGGAGATATTCTCCGGTGGCGGTTGCAGGAGAATTTTCCGGGGCAGTTCCCGTATACCGCCGGGGTATTTCCCTTGAAAAGAGTAGAAGAAGATCCCACAAGAATGTTTGCCGGCGAAGGCGGCCCTGAAAGAACCAACCGGCGTTTCCATTATGTAAGTGCCGGTCAACCTGCAAAGCGCCTCAGCACTGCATTTGACAGCGTTACTTTGTATGGAGAAAATCCTGCCACACGTCCCGACATTTACGGAAAAGTTGGTAACAGCGGGGTAAGCGTTGCCAGTGTTGACGATGCTAAAAAATTATACAGCGGGTTTGACCTATGCGATCCTAAAACATCGGTGAGCATGACCATCAATGGCCCGGCACCTATGCTGCTGGCATTTTTTTTAAATGCTGCCATTGATCAGCAATGTGAAAAATATATAATTGCGCATGACTTACGGGAAAGCGTAAACGAGATTATTGAAACAAAATTCGCCGCCCATGAACTGCCAAAATATATGGGGGTGCACGGAAAGCGGGTGCAGGCTGAAAAAGGAAAAATGAAGGGAGATTTACCAAAAGGGAATGATGGTTTGGGATTACGATTATTGGGTCTATCAGGAGAGGATGTGCTCGGCAAAGAAATTTATGAAGCGATAAAAGCGAAGGCATTGTCGTCCGTTCGCGGTACCGTTCAGGCAGATATTTTAAAAGAAGACCAGGCACAAAATACCTGTATTTTCTCAACAGAGTTTGCCCTTAAGCTGATGGGCGATGTACAGGAATATTTTATTGACAAGAAGATCAGGAATTTTTATTCCGTGTCTATAAGCGGCTACCATATCGCTGAAGCTGGCGCCAATCCTATTTCGCAGTTGGCCTTAACTTTGTCTAATGGCTTTACATACGTGGAATATTATCTTAGCAGGGGAATGAATATTGATGATTTTGCGCCCAACCTTTCTTTCTTTTTTAGCAATGGCATGGATCCTGAATATAGCGTGATCGGAAGGGTTGCAAGGCGTATTTGGGCAAAGGCCATGAAATATAAATACAATGCCAATCCCCGGTCGCAAATGTTGAAATATCACATTCAAACAAGCGGCAGAAGTTTACACGCACAGGAAATTGACTTCAATGACATAAGAACTACGCTACAGGCTTTGTATGCTATTTATGACAATTGTAACAGTCTTCATACTAACGCTTATGATGAAGCGATAACGACGCCCACAGAGGAAAGTGTGCGCCGGGCAATGGCTATACAACTAATTATAAATCGTGAGCTGGGAACGGCCAAAAATGAAAATCCTTTGCAGGGGAGTTTTTTAATTGAAGAGCTTACTGATCTTGTAGAAGACGCGGTGATGGAAGAATTTAACCGCATCTCGGAAAGAGGTGGCGTTCTCGGCGCTATGGAAAGAATGTACCAGCGAAATAAAATACAGGAAGAAAGCCTGTATTATGAAACGCAAAAGCATACAGGCGAGTTTCCAATAGTAGGTGTAAATACTTTCCTAAATAAAGCGGGCTCGCCCACCATACTACCGGCAGAGGTTATACGCAGTACAACTGAAGAAAAAGATTTGCAAATAAAAAACTTAGAGATCTTTCACGAGCGCCATAAAAATGAAAGCGCGGGTAAACTAAAGAAGCTGCAGGAAGTAGCCATCAATAATGGAAATCTTTTTGAGGAGCTAATGGAAACCGTAAAGTATTGTTCCCTTGGGCAAATTACGCACGCACTATACGAAGTGGGCGGGCAGTACCGGCGGAATATGTAAGAGATTATTTCAGGATAAATTTGAAGGGTTACGTTATACCTTAGAAGCCTAACCATACCTCACAGGTTTTAAAAACCTGTGAGGTATTCCCAGTCTGATAAAATCGAGACAGGTTTTAAAAACCAATGGGATATATACAACTTGAAAAAGTGAGACAAATTTTAAATGCCTGTTAGGCATTTAAACCCTGAAAAAATAGCGGTTGATAAATAAAAAAATATGCATCAAAAATTTTGGATAAGTCAAATGGCCTCACATACCTCACAGGTTTTTAAAACCTGTGAGGTATTCACCATTTTCATTTTTATAATCATTGCATCGTCGTGCTCTTCAAATAAATATGCTGCAACCAATAAAGTGTATAAGAAGCAAGCCAAAGCCCTGGCAAAAACTATTCGTAAATCCCCGGCAACCGATGTATATAATGCGCAGGCCGGATGGGTGGGAACTATCAATTTTGGTTTGCGTAAACCCAATTTTGTAATCATACACCACACCGCACAAAACAATTGTGACCAGACGTTGCAAACCTTTACTTTGCCCCGCACGCAGGTGAGCGCTCATTATGTGATTTGTAAAGATGGTACAATCCACCACATGTTAAATGATTACCTGCGTGCCTGGCACGCAGGCGCCGGCTCCTGGGGAAATGACAAGGATATTAATTCTTCTTCTATCGGCATTGAGCTTGATAATAACGGCTTCGATTCTTTTCCGCAGGCGCAAATAAACAGCCTGCTAACGTTGCTTGCTACCCTGAAAAAGAATTACAATATTCCCACTACAAATTTTATCGGCCATGCCGATATTGCACCAACTCGTAAAAATGATCCGAATGTAAAATTTCCCTGGCAGCTTTTATCTCAAAACGGATATGGTATTTGGTACGGAGATACAACGAATATAAATGTGCCGCAGAGTTTCAATGATCTCCAGGCGTTAAGAATAATCGGCTATTCCGTGGAAGATAGTAATGCAGCAGTGGTTGCCTTTAAGCGCCACTTTGAAATGCAGGATAGCAGCACAACCATCAATAATGCGGATAAAAAAATATTATACGATCTGATGCTAAAAAATCAGTAGGTAAAATTTGGAAGTATATAGATCGACAACCGGGGGACTATTGTTTTACAAATGTGGCAGCAGCCGTTTTTTCTCCACTTTCAAATATCATTGCATGATACTGCCCTTTGGATAATGCGCTGGTTTGAATAGGAATTTTATTATCGCCGGCAATTACCTTCATGGATAATTTTGAAATACTCCTTCCCTGTAAATCAAAAATGTGAAGTTCTATTAGCGATGCCTTCTGCGAAGTGTAATGCAGTTCGGCAGAAGAGGAAATAATGTTAGGCGTTATTTTAAGCACGTTCCTTTTAATGATGGCATTCACAGAAAGAGAAATTTTAGAATAGAAAACATTGCCATCTATATCAACAATTTTTAACCGGTAATAGTTATTACCAGCTTGTGGGCTGTCATCTTTAAAATTAAAAGGCGCTGCACATCTCGCTTTCGTTTCAGTTGAAGAATGGATAGAAGTAAAGTTCTGTAAGGTAGCTGATCGCTGGAGATCGAAAGTTACCGAAGTCGAAAGGCAGTTTACCTGCCAATGGACGGCGTTTCCTTTATCCGCTTTATCTACTGTAAAAGCGTGCAGGGTTATTGGTAAGGCTATCTCAAATGTGTTCTTTGGATTTGGCGGAAATACAGCGAAATCGCTTGCGTTGTTATTTGCGTCTGAAGCAAAGTTGAGCCGGCTCGTAGCGGATATAGCCGAGTGCGCAGGCGCTGCAGCTGTTTCTGAGCAATCAACATTATTTCCGTAGCCGATAAAATCCACAATTCCGTCAACAGAGGAAGCGCAGGAAGTCATTGGCTGGCCTATAGAATTTACCAAAGCAATTTTGCCACCGGCAATGTTAAGGTCAAAATTTCCTGAAGCATCCGGCACAGGTAGTTCAGCGCCGGAGATGCCATCGCCCAAGCCCTTTATCAGAAACCAATGATTAGCAGGCACTGTCCCGGAAAGTGGGATAGCTTGCCATACGCTTCCGACAGGTGATGCTATCTGAATGGTGTAACCGGCAAGGTCTATAAGAGATGAAGAAAGATTAAAAAGTTGGATATAATCATTTTTGTATCCGCTGTTTGCGATTCCGCCGCCGCCATATACTTCTGATATAACAAGCGTTTTACTTTGCGCAGCGCAAAAAAATGATGTAAGGGTAAAAAGAATCGTAAAAGTCTTTTTCATTGTTTTTTTAAATATGGATTTTGAGTTTTATGGTTTATCGTGGATCGCTTTGGTCGCGTATTATTATAAACGAATGTACAGCCTGTAAAGATGCAAAAAAGCCCTTTAAGTTACAAAAGGGCCTTTTTTCAAATGTTTAAAAGCTTAGATGAGACGTTTTAATTCATCACCGCTTCTTCATGTACACCTTCACCGATTTCTTCGAGCATTTTTTTATTAAATGCCTCCAGGTCTTTCGGGCTGCGGCTTGTGACCAAACCCTTATCCACTATTACTTCTTTATCTTCCCAATTTGCACCGGCATTTACCAGGTCAGTTTTTATAGAAGGATAGGACGTCATATTCCTCCCTTTCACCAGGCCTGTTTCAATCAGCAATTGCGGTCCGTGGCATATAGCTGCTACTGGCTTTCCGGCTTCCAGGAAACTTTTTGCGAAGGCTACACAATCTTTATTTAGCCGCATCTTATCAGGATTTATAACACCACCCGGTATCATTAGTGCATCATAATCATCAACACTCGTGTCAGAAATATTTACATCTACATCTAACTCGATTGACCAGTGATCAGTGTCCCATGCCTTTACTTTATTTTTTTGCGGGGAAACAATGTCCACTTTTGCGCCTGCACCTTCCAAAGCTTTCTTCGGACTGGTGAGTTCAACTTCTTCAAAGCCATTCTCTGTAAGAATAGCAACTCTTTTTGATTTCAAGTTTGTCATGATTCTATATTTTAGTTTAAAATTATTTGTTTTTTTTCTTTTTTTCCGGAACACAGTTAGGAACTTTTTTTCCGTCCTTTTTCTTCATGCCCACTTGTTCATAGCCTTTCCAGCAGGGATCATCTTTTTTGCTTTTACTTTTTTTCATTTGTATTTATTTTTATTAAATTGTTCTTTATGGTGTCACCAAAAGGCTTCTCAATTAAAACAATTAAAAACAATAAACATGCCCTGCTTGTTCAGTTTATTGAATTTGGGGATTGTTTAAATAACTGTGGTTTTTTGGCAACAAAATCTTTTGATTGTAAATTTCCACACTAATTATTTTCTGCTAAATGGACCTGGTTAAAGTTTTTGATAATAAAACCGCTAAACAATTCTTAGAAGTTCCTCTCGTAATTTATAAAGAGGATCCCAACTTTATTCGTCCGCTCGATAAAGACGTCAATGAAGTTTTTGATCCTGAAAAAAACAAAGCATTTCGCTTTGGCGAATGTGAGCGCTGGCTATTGACTGATGACGAGGAAAATCTCATAGGGCGCATTGCGGCCTTCGTCAATAAAAAATATAAAAATAAAGGCGATACACAGCCCTCTGGTGGCATTGGTTTTTTTGAATGCATCAATAACCAACAAGCAGCCGACATGCTTTTTGATGTGGCCAAAAGCTGGCTGATGCAGCGGGGTATGGAGGCTATGGATGGGCCGATAAATTTTGGAGAGCGTGACCGCTGGTGGGGATTGGTGGTGGAGGGTTTTAAGTCGCCTATTTATTTAATGAATTATAATTTGCCCTACTATCAAAAATTGTTTGAAGATTACGGCTTTAAAAATTTTTACAACCAGGTATGCTGGCATTTATTTGTGCAAACCAGGCTGAATGATAAGTTTTATGAAATGTATGAAAAATTCAATGCCTTACCGGAATATAAAGCGGTGCATATTGATAAAAAGAAATTAGACAAATTTGCTGCTGACTTTACTACGGTTTACAATAGCGCCTGGGCAAAGCACGAGGGAAACAAAGAGCTAAAAACGGAAGTAGCTCTTAAAATGTTCAAAGCCATGAAGCCGGTAATAGATGAAGACCTGATATGGTTCATTTATTACAAAGATGAGCCCATTGCTTTTTGGGTGAACCTTCCCGAGTTGAACCAGGTATTTAAATACCTGAACGGCAGCTTTAATTTGTTTGCCAGGCTAAAATATTTATGGCTGAGGCAAAAAGGGATTTGTAATAAGTTTACCGGAATTGTCTTTGGCGTAGTGCCGCGCTACCAGGGCAAAGGTATAGATCATTATATGATCGTTGCAGGCGCTAAGGTGATCCAGAATAAAAAGCAATACAATGAGCTGGAGCTACAGTGGCAGGGAGATTTTAACCCGAAAATTTTAAATGTTTCGAGGAATATAGGCGCTAAACAAAGCAGGATTCTTACTACATACCGTTATCTTTTTGACCGCACTAAAGAATTTAAAAGACACCCCGTTTTGAATTGAGATCCTTCTTTTTTCGAAGCGAGATTGCGTACGATAAGCGAATAACCGCAATTTCTTTTAAACAATCGTTTCTTAACTTGCATCATAAAAATTAAAATTTCTCTATTAAAGGAAAGAGATCATGGATAAATTTATTGTATCAGCAAGAAAATACCGCCCGCAAAACTTCAGCACCGTTGTGGGCCAATCGCACATAACTACTACGCTTAAAAATGCTATTAAAAATAACCAGCTTGCCCATGCTTTTTTATTTTGCGGGCCAAGGGGTGTAGGTAAAACGACTTGTGCACGCATTCTTGCCAAAACAATTAATTGCGAAAACAGGACGCCTGATGGCGAGGCTTGCAATGTTTGTAATTCCTGCGTTTCATTTGACAATGGAACTTCGCTTAATATTCACGAGCTTGATGCTGCCAGTAACAATTCAGTTGATGATATCCGTACCTTAGTTGAGCAGGTAAGGTTTGCACCGCAGGCCGGTAAATACAAAGTGTACATTGTGGACGAGGTACACATGCTAAGCTCCGCTGCCTTCAACGCGTTTTTAAAGACATTGGAAGAACCGCCGCCTTTCGCCATTTTTATTTTAGCCACCACTGAAAAGCATAAGATCATTCCAACGATTTTATCGCGTTGCCAGATTTTTGATTTCAAAAGAATTACTAACCAGGATACGGTGGAGCACCTGCAGCAAATATGTGAGAAGGAAAGTATAACGGCAGACAAAGCAGCCTTGCATACCATTGCGCAAAAGAGTGAAGGATGCCTTCGCGATGCCCTAAGCATTTTAGATAAGATAGTAAGCTTTACTAATGGGGAGCTTACATACGCCAATACGCTTGAGCATTTGAATATTCTTGATGAAGATTATTATTTCCGCTTAATGGAGGCTATGCAGGCGCAAAGCATCAGCGATGCCCTGCTGCTCTATGATGAAATAAACAGGAAGGGGTTTGAAGGCGATCTTGTATTAAATGGATTTGCTGAATTTATACGTAACCTGCTGGTGAGTAAAGATGCGAAAGTGGCAGTATTGCTGGAAGTATCCGAAGGTTTTAAAGAACGATACCTGGCCGCAGCTTTAAAGATAGACGGAGCCTTGCTGCTGGCTGCTCTCAATGTGCTAAACGAAGCCGAAATTAATTACAGGCAAGCACGTAATAAGCGCCTGCATGTGGAGTTGGCTATTATAAAATTATGCTACCTGCCGCAAGCCCTGGAACTGGTATATGATGGAGAAAAAGTGGCGCCAAAAAAGCAACTTGAAAGTATGAAGCCGGTAGCTTTTAGAGCACTTTCACCGGTTATGCATTCGCCTAAAAGTGATAAGCTTCGCCAACAACCGGCTGTAAAAAATATTGAAAAATCATCCGGTGATTTAAAGAAAAAAGAAATAGAAAAAGCAGGCATTGAGAGTGATGCAAAACTTATAATTGAGCAGGTAGCCGCCCCCGTTATACCGAAGGCGGCAGCAGACCATACGATGGTGATTAATAAAAAGCCATTATTAAAAGGAAAAAAACTAAGTGCCCTGGAAAAGATAAGAGAACAGGTAGCGCTTGAAAATAAATTAAATGGGAACGCAATTAAAGATTTGAATGAAGAAGAATTGTATGTTTCATGGGGCCTGTACATTGAAGAATTGCGAAATAAAAACAATCACTCGGGGGTATCAAATTTTAAATCTGCGAAGCTCAGTATCATTGACAATAACTGCATCGAAATAATAACAGAAAACAATATTCAACAGAAATTTGTAGAAACGGAAAGGGCGGCCTTGATCGAACACTTGCAGGCGTATTTTAATAATCGTTTTCTTACCTACCGGGTTGTAGTAGTAGAAAATAAGGATAAGATAGTGGTGGCCGATGAGCATTTATCTACCAAAGATCAATACCTGAAAATCATTGAGGAGTACCCTCTTGTAAAGCAGTTGAAAGACAGGCTGGGCTTGCAACTGGATTACTAAATTGTAAAAATATTTGAAATAATGTACACGATACTTGGGGCAGGCGGCGCTATTTGCGAACGAATTTCAAAAGTACTTTCTCAAAATAATGCCTTTGGAACATGAACAACATTAAATTCTTTGAAAGCAAACAGATAAGAACGGTCTGGATTGAGGCTGAAGAGAAATGGTATTTTGTAGTTGCAGATGTTGTTCAACTGCTGACTGACACGCCGAATCCTGCTGATTACATCAAGAAAATGCGTAAGCGCGATGAATTGCTTTTAAAAGGGTGGGGACAACTTGTCACCCCCCTTGCGGTTGATACATCCGGGGGGTAAACAAAAACTGAATTGCGCCAATGCACAGGGACTTCTGCGAATTATTCAATCTATTCCATCGCCTAAAGCAGAACCTTTTAAATTATGGTTAGCACAGGTTGGTTCTGACAGGTTAGACGAAATTGAAAATCCTGAATTGGCAACACAGCGCACAAGAGAATTATATAAACTTAAAGGATATCCGGACGATTGGATTGAAAAACGGATGCGAAGTATTGCCCGCGAAGAATTAACCGAAGAATGGAAAAACAGAGGAATAAAGGAGCATAAAGAATATTCAATTCTTACCGCTGAAATTTCAAAGGCTACTTTTGGCATGACACCTTCTGAATATAAAAAAGTAAAAGATTTGAAAAGTCAAAATCTGCGTGACCACATGAACGACCTTGAATTGATCTTTTCAATGCTAGGCGAAGCTTCAACAACAGCAATTGTAAAAACACGCAATCCCAAAGGGTTTAATGAAAATCGAAAGGCAGCCAAACAGGGTGGTTCGGTTGCTGGTAACGCAAGACGTGACCTTGAATTAAAGACAGGCAAGAAAGTAGTATCATCCGAAAACTATTTACCAAAATCAAATAGAAGCAAAGAACTAAATGAAGGAAAAAGAAATAAATATATAAAGGAAATGACGAAAAGTATGTGGATGAGGGCTTTAATTTTAAGCCAACTATCTACAAGGAAGGAATTGAAATAGTAACAGCATCATTTAAAAAATCAATTTAAAATTTTTCATTTAAGAAATCAATAATTGAAAAACCTTTTTTTTGTCATTGCCTATTAGAAATTCTTTTGCTGATTTTGCGTTAATTTCACCTCTCAATTTTATAAAAAGAAACTGAAATAAACCATGGCGAAAGCGATAAGGATGCCTCTTTTGAGCGATACAATGACGGAGGGTAAGATAATCCAATGGAATAAAAAAGTAGGCGATAAAATAAAGAGCGATGATACCATTGCTGAAGTGGAAACTGATAAAGCCACTATGGATGTAGTAGGCTACGAAGAAGGTACGCTTCTATACATTGGTTTAAAGGAAGGGGAGGCTGCAAAAGTAAATGACATTATTGCCATAGTGGGTAAGGAAGGCGAGGATTATCAATCAATTTTGGAAGACCAGGAACAAGAGCCCGATAAAAAAGAAAAAGATACCGGTAAAAAGGAAGTTGTTCCTCAAAAAAATGAAGATGAGCAAAAGGCAGCAGCGGAATCTGAAGTAGAACAGCCTGCAAAGGAAACTAAAGCAGAATTATCAAAAGATGCGAAGGTGATAAGAATGCCACTGCTGAGTGATACGATGACGGAAGGTAAAATTGTACAGTGGAACAAAAAAGTTGGCGATAAGGTGAAAGGTGATGATGTACTTGCTGAAGTAGAAACAGATAAGGCAACAATGGAGGTGGTAGGTTATGAAGAAGGAACTCTTTTGTACATCGGCGTGGAAGCAGGCCAGGCGGCTAAAGTAAATGGGGTGATAGCAATCGTTGGTAAAGAAGGCACTGATGTAAGCGCTTTTGTGGAAGCCGAAAAGGATGGAGATAATACTGAGTTAGCTGAGCAAAGCAAAACAGAAGAAAAGCAGGCTGAGCCTAAGCAGGAAAAACCCACTGAATTAAAAGCTTCGTCAAATGGAATGGGTTCACACGAAAACGAGCAGGTAGCTACAGACGGTGGAAGACTAAAAGCTTCGCCGCTTGCAAAAAAATTAGCTGCTGATAAAGGAATTGATATTGCCAAAGTAAAAGGCACCGGCGATGGCGGCCGCATTGTAAAGAAAGATATAGATAGCTACGTGCCTGCGGCAGCACCTGCAAAAGAAGAAGGCAAAAAAGCTGAAACTGCGAAGCCTAAACCAGTTCAGGCATTTGAACAAACCGGCCAGGAAAGCCATGAAGATATTCCGAATACGCAAATGCGTAAAACCATCGCACGCCGGCTGGCGGAGAGTATGTACCAGGCGCCACATTTTTACCTGACGATGGAAATAAATATGGATAATTCCATTACCTCACGTGCAGCCATAAACGAAGTAAGCCCGGTAAAGATTTCTTTTAATGATATGGTGATAAAGGCTTGTGCGTTGGCGTTAAGACAACACCCGGCTGTGAACAGCAGTTGGATGGGCGATTTCATCAGGCAAAATAAGCATGTGCATATTGGCTCTGCCGTTGCAATGCCGGAAGGTTTGATTGTTCCGGTGATTCGTTTTGCTGATCAAAAAACACTTTCCCAGATTGCTTCCGATGCAAAAGGACTTTACGATAAAGCCAGGAACAAAAAATTACAACCGGAAGAATTCAGCGGTAATACCTTTACTATTTCTAACCTTGGTATGATGGATATTGAAGAATTTACAGCGATCATAAATCCACCGGACAGTGCCATACTTGCTGTAGGCCGTATAAAGGAAATTGTTGTGAAAAAGGGTGATGGCTTTGGCGTAGCCAATATGATGAAGGTAACCTTAAGCTGCGATCACAGAAGTGTGGATGGCGCTGTGGGAGCCGCTTTCCTTCAAACAGTGAAAAAGTTCTTAGAAAACCCGGTAACGATGCTGGTGTGAAGCCCCCTGTCCCCCGAAGGGGGAACTTAGGTCAAGTCTCTTTGCTGTTAGATCAAGTTTTGTAAAGAAAGGTGATTGGACTTCTTTTATTAAAAAGGAAAATTTACTAACTCGTCTTATTGTTAAAAGTAACTATATCCTCAGTGGTCTTATCATGCAATGGATATAAAAGAGAGTTATAATACATACCCACAGGATGTATTATAATATCATCATTTCTCCTCCGGGAAAGCCCTTTTTTTTAATAATGAATTTTTTGAATGAAGATGGAGAATCTTATTTGGAATAATAACCTTTCAGCGTATTAAAGAAAGGCCAAAAATCAATAATTCTTTTCTCCTGATTATTGAAATGACTTTTAAAACAAATGATTCATTAAGATGGCATCTAAATGACATAGACTGGTACAGCGCTTCATTGGTTTTTATCATTCTTCAATATAGACCTGGCAACTACTGCCAGATCCTGAATTTTACCTTATTTATTTTTCATGACATCGGCCATAGTTTTGCCAATGTCAGCCGGGCTGGCAACCACGTGAACACCGCATTCCGCAAGTATCTTCATCTTGGCCGCAGCCGTATCTTCCGCGCCACCTACAATAGCGCCGGCATGGCCCATACGCCTGCCTGCAGGAGCAGTTTGGCCGGCGATAAAACCAACTACAGGTTTGGTGCCCTGCCCGAGTGACTCGTTCAGGCGGGCGTTTTCTTTTATCCAGTACGCTGCATCGGCTTCCATGCTGCCGCCTATTTCTCCGATCATAACTATACCGTCAGTTTCTTTATCGTTCATAAAAAGTTCAACGGCTTCTTTTGTAGTTGTGCCGATAATAGGATCACCGCCAATACCAATCGCCGTTGATATACCGAGGCCAGCCTTTGCCACCTGGTCAGCAGCTTCATAAGTAAGCGTGCCCGATTTAGAAACGATACCGATTTTTCCTTTCTTAAAAATGAAGCCCGGCATGATGCCCACTTTACATTCATCAGCCGTAATTACTCCGGGACAATTAGGGCCAATTAATCTTGCATCAGTATCCAGCAAATAACTTTTTACTTTCACCATATCCTGCACCGGTATGCCTTCGGTGATGCATATAATCAGTTTGATACCGGCATCTGCGGCCTCCATAATTGCATCAGCGGCAAAGGCCGGCGGTACAAAGATGATGCTTACATCAGCTCCGGTTTCTTTTACAGCATGTTCAACAGTATTAAAAACAGGTTTATCGAGGTGTGTCATTCCGCCTTTGTTTGGCGTAACTCCGCCTACTACATTGGTTCCGTAGCTGATCATTTGTGTGGCATGAAACGTTCCTTCGGTACCTGTAAAACCCTGTACTAATATTTTTGAATCTTTGTTTACTAATACTGACATGTGTGAAATTTATAGTTGCGCAAATATATGCAATAGCGCTTTAAGGCCTGTCACAGCTATGAATATTTTGAGATGCTTTGATGCTTCATTAAAGTATATTTTTTTTAGCGACCGGCTTCTTATTAGCACTTTATTATTCATTGTAAAATTCATTGGCAAAGTAAGTTTAAAGTAAATCCGATGCGCAGGAATCTTTGGATGCAGAATCTTCAATTCTATTTTATAAAAGAAAAAGTATCACCATCAAACAATCCTTTGTCACTCAGCTTTACATGCGGTATTACCAGCAATGCCATAAAAGATAAGGTCATAAACGGAGCGGATAATTTTGATCCCAATAATTTTGCTGCCTGGTCAATGGCGGTGTAAGCTTTAGCAACTTCATATCCATCTTCATTACTCATGAGGCCTGCGACAGGCAAAGGCAAGATTTTATCGAAGGATGCATCTTCCACATCAACACAGCTAATCCCACCTTTGCTTTCTATGATTAGATTCGCGGCCCTGCAGAGGCTTTCATCATCTGTACCCACGGCAACTATATTATGACTATCATGCGCAACCGAAGAAGCGATAGCGCCTTTTTTTAATCCGAAGTTGGTAATAAATCCTTTGGCCACCGGGGCGTTTTTATACCGGTTAATAACCACTATTTTTAAAACATCATTCGCTGGATCTGCCATAAAATAATCTTTTTTTACAAGAGGCTTTACTACTTTTTTATTAGTAATCAATTGTCCGTCTAATGCTTCGATGGCTAATATTTCTGTGGGAAAATACTTCACAGGAAATTTGAAATCCGCAATTTCTTTTTTATCACAATTAAAATTATTTATCAAGGCTGATTTTTTTGCAGTGATTTTTGTTCTTCCTTTTTCAGCAACTAAATTTCCATCAATGTAGGTAGCAACCGTTTCAAAACTCATTAGATCTTTTACCACAATAAAATCTGCAGGGTCTCCTTGTTTGAGTAAACCAACATTCATTTCATAATGCTTAACAGGATTGATGCAGGCCGCATTTAATACTTTAAATACATCAACACCTTTTGCTACAGCTCTTTTGCATAGCTCATTAATGTGGCCATTCACCAGGCTGTCAGGATGTTTATCATCGCTGCAAAACATTATTTCATTTGGATAATCCTCCAGAAGATCAATGAGTGCGCCAAAATTTTTAGCGGCGCTGCCTTCACGAATGATGATTTTCATTCCATATTTTAATTTATCCAAAGCTTCTTCTTTGGTAAAACATTCATGATCGGTACTAATAATGACCTTGCCGCTGCGGCCTGCTTCTATGTATTTCCTGGCATCTTCTCTTCGCAGCCCCGGGGCATGCCCATCCACAGGTTTATTATTTTCTTTTGCTGAATGTATTTTTTTCATGACCTCTTCGTCGCCGGCAAGCACGCCAGGAAAATTCATCATTTCACTCAGGTAATAAATTTCTTTTGTCGCAAGAAGGCTGCTCACATCTTCCGCGTTAAGAGAAGCGCCTGCGGTTTCAAAAATAGTTGCCGGCACACAGCTTGGCGCACCAAAGTGAAATTTGAACGGCACTTCCCGGCCATTTTCAATCATAAATTTTACGCCTTCTATTCCACAAACATTTGCTATCTCGTGCGGATCGCTTACGGTAGCAACGGTACCGTGAACGACAGCGAGCTTTGCAAACTCAGCAGGAACCAGCATAGAACTTTCGATGTGCACATGAGCATCTATAAAGCCCGGAAGTATGTAGTCTAAAGTATCATCTTCATCTCCTGTTTCTTCTATTGAGATTATTTTGCCGTTTTCAACAGAAATATTTCCTGAGAAAATTTGCTGCGCTTCTATATCAACAATATTTCCTTTTAGTGTAAAATTCATTTGTATTTTTTCGAAGCTTCTGACCTTTCGCAAATTAGATCACTAAGGCAATAAAGACAAGTAAAAGATGTTTCGAGGATAGAATTTTCTAATTGGTTAATTCAGTGTAATAAAAATTATAATTACAGAGTAAAAAATACATTTAATAATATCAATAAAAAATTATTTTTTAATAACTTTTGTGAATAGTTCTTTAATTTAAGAGGGCGTTAATCTAAATAATTCTACATTTAACTCGTTTTAATGGAAAAAATTCTCTATTTTGATTATAAATTTCATTGATAATGGAAAAAAATCCCGTCATTCATCTGCAGGAAATAATATTTGGCTCAGCAGATAAGAAAGCCTCAAGGATGATAAGCGTATTGATAAAAAAAGGTGCTGCTAAAAAGATTGCGCCAAAAATATACACAACAAATTTGCATGATACTTCCGAAAGTATTATAAAAAGAAATTGGTTCAGGATATTAGCAACACAATATCCGAAGTCGCTCCTAAGCCATAGGAGCGCACTCGAATGCAAGCCAACGCCGAAAGGCCATATCTATGTGACTTATTCTTATACAAAAAAAGTTTCGCTACCGGGTTTAATGATTCACTTCCTGCAAGGCCAAAAGCCAATGGAAGGAGACAATTCTTTTTTTGGTGAACTATATTTATCACAATAGGCCAGGGCATTTTTAGAAAATTTTCAGCAGACACGAAAAAGTGATGAAGAGTCGAAGACACTTACACACAAACAGCTTGAAGAAAAATTAGAAGTATTATCAGGGTAAAAGGCGAAAGTGGATTGAACGAGCTAAGAGAAAGAGCAATGCAAGTAGCTCCTGTTCTTCAGATGGAAAAAGAGTTTGAGCATCTCAATAAAGTAATCGGCGCTTTATTAAATACACAACCATCAAAATTACTTTCGTCGCCGGTAGCCAAAGCAAGGGCGCTTGGGGAACCTTTTGACCCAGCCCGAATTACTCTTTTTGAAATGCTGTATGAAACCCTGGCTGGTAAACATTATCCTGAATATGCCGATAAAAATGTGAGCCCTAAAGCCTACCAAAACTTTGCATTTTTTGAAAGCTATTTTTCCAATTATATAGAAGGGACAATATTTGAAATAGAAGAAGCCAAAAAAATTATTCTTACAGAAATGCCTTTGCCTGCAAGAAATGAGGATTCGCATGATGTGTTGGGCACTTATAAAATAGTATCGGATAGAAAGGAAATGTCAGCCTGCCCCAAAACTGCCGCTGAGCTGATTCAAATACTTTTATACCGGCATAGTATTCTGTTAGCAAATAGAGCAGATAAAAAGCCGGGACAATTTAAAGACAAAAATAACAGGGCGGCCAATACCGAATTTGTAGAGTGGCAACTTGTAATGGGCTCACTGAAGAAAGGATTTGAATGGTATGCTTTATTACAACATCCATTTGCTAAGGCTGCATACATAATGTTTTTAATTAGTGAAGTTCATTCCTTCATTGATGGAAATGGGCGGATAGCACGGATAATGATGAACGGGGAACTGACAGCACAAAATTTCTCAAAGATCATTGACCCCAGCGTTTACCGGGAAGATTATATGGGAGCCTTAAGAAAATTGACACGACAAAATGATACGGATACATACATAAGAATGCTATTAAGAATTTATCAATTCAGTTCTACAATCCAGGGAGAAGACATGGATCAAATGGAAGATACTTAAGGTCCTGCGATGCTTTCATGGAACCCAAGGGAATTACAATTTGTAAAATGAGAGGATTTGATGTTCAATAAGTTTATGGTAATGCACTAAAATTTCCTCTAAGTAAAAATTGATGTAGAAGATTTCGATTAAAAAATTGATGAGCTTTTAATCATAAAGCAGGACAATTTAATATTGATTTATCTTGCATAATAAAAAAAATCATGAAGAATATCATTCTCTTCGTTTTGTTTATACTGGCGCTTGTATTTTTTCAATTCGCCTCGGCCCAATCTGTTGACGATATCATAGGCAAATATATAGATGCCCGCGGAGGCATTGATAAATTAAACTCAATTCAATCTGTTTACTTTGAAGGCACGAGGGAAATGATGGGCAGCGAAGTGCAGGTAAAAGTAACGAAAGTGGAAGGGAAATTAATGCGGATAGATTTTGAATTCGGCGGAAATTCTGGCTATACAATAGTTACACCGGAGAAAGGGTGGACCTATATTCCTATGCGCTCCGATAATGTAAATGAAATGCCTGCGCCGGTGGTAAAATCTATGCAAAGCCAAATGGACATTGCCGGGCCACTAATAAACTATAAAGCAAAAGGCTACCAGGCAACACTGAACGGTAAAGAAACAGTGGATGGAAATGAGGCTTATAAAATACAATTAACTTCCAGCGATGGAAAAGTAAGTACCTGGTTTATCAATACTAAAACCAACCTGCTTGTGCAATCAAAACAATGGAGCGAGGGTGGCAGAAATGGACAAGGGCCGCAGGAAGTAGTAACCAACTTTAAAGATTACACAGATGTAAATGGCCTAATGTTTCCTCAAACGCTAATTACTGAAGGCGGCATGGGTGGCGGCGCAATGACGTTTGATAAGATTGAAATTAATCAGCCGGTTGATGAGAAATTGTATAAGCCATCTAAATAAAAGGTAGGTTATACCAATAAAGAAAGATTCAATTCAAAACCAGGCAATACATCCTCGCCGGAAAGTTTGTTGTTGAAACCTTTAATCTTATCAGCTGTTCCATTTTTTCTATAAATAAATACGCTTTTATTATCGGGGTTTATTAGCCAGGCAAGTTCACATCCATTCTCAATCCATTTATGCATTTTGCCGGTGAGATACTTTATATTATCTGATGGGCTTTTTAATTCAATTACAAAATCGGGGCAAACATGGGCAAACTTTCTTTTATCTTTTTTTGGAATAGCATCCCATTTTTCATTTCGCATCCAGGAGGCATCAGGAGAAAAAACGGAATCGTCAGGCAAAGTAAATCCGGTTGAAGAATCAAAGGCCTGGCCACTATTTTTCTTTTCATTCCATATAGCTAGCCGGGTGGCAATTTTTAAATTTATATTCCCTGTTGAAGTCCCCGTTGGTGCCATAATATAAATTTGACGATTACTATCTCTTTCGATTCTTGCTGTTTCATTTTTAGCACACAGGTCAAAAAATTCATCATCACTTAATCCATCATAATTAAGGCCATATAAGGGTAATATTATATCTGGAAAAACTGTTTGCATAATTACATTTAATTATCGGATAGCGTTGCGGCTAACTATTTTTAACCCTGCTTAAAGCAATAAAGAAAGGTTCAATTCAAAATCAGGTAACACATCTTCGCCGGATAAAATATTTTTGAAGCCATTTACTTCATCGACTGTTCCGTTTTTTCTAAAAATAAGGGCAGTTTTATTTTCAGGATTTATAAGCCACGCTAAGGCACAACCATTTTTGATCCACTTATGCATTTTTGCGGTAAGGTATTTTAAATTGTCTGATTTGCTTTTTAATTCAATCACAAAATCAGGGCAAATGGGCGCGAAAGAATCCTTTTGCAAATCAGTTAACTGATTCCATTTTTCTACAGCTACCCAGCTTGCATCCGGTGAGCGTACAGAACGGTCTGGTAATGTAAATCCTGCCGCTGAATCGAAGCAGAAGCCCAACTTCTTTTTTTTATTCCAAACAATCAATTCACTTATCAAACTTGCATTTGTAATTCCGGTAGAAGAGGTAGTGGGGGCCATTATGATAATTTGTTTATTCTCGTCTCTTTCTACCCGTAGCATTTTATTCTGCAGGCAAAAATCTAAAAACTCCTTATCCGACATTGAATCGGACATATCACCTTTTATGGGGATGGTTATATTTTCTAAGGCAAGTTCCATAAAATCAAATTTAATCAATCCTGGTTACTTACTTTAGGTACATACTTCTCTTTTTATACAATTGTTGAAATATGGATCAAAAAGGATTTAGAGCAATATAGAAAGGTCTAATTCAAAACCGGGCAATACATCTTCGCCGGAAAGTTTATTGTGGAAGCCTTTTATTTCATCGGAGGTTCCATCTTTTCTAAAGATAAATGCAGTTTTATTTTCGGGATTTATAAGCCAGGCTAAAGCGCATCCATTTTTAATCCACTTATGCATTTTGTCAGTGAGATATTTGAGATTGTCTGACGGGCTTTTGAGCTCGATAACAAAATCCGGACAAACATGAGCAAATTTTTGTCTTTCTTCTTTTGAAATATTATTAGCTTTTTCATTTGCCATCCAGGAAGCATCAGGCGAACGAACGGAACCGTCCGGCAGGGTAAAGCCTGTTGATGAATCAAAGCAAATACCTTTTTTTTCTTTTCTATTCCAGATGGCCAGGTCTGTTGCTAAATCAGAGTTTTGCTGCCCTGTATCCATATTAGTAGGAGCCATAATAATAATTTGTTTATTCTCGTCTCTTTCAATTCTAAGTGCATCATTCCCCTGGCAAAAATCAAAAAATTCTTTATCCGACATAGAATCAGAAACAGGCCCCTTTACTGACAGAGTGATATCTTCTAATGGAATTTTCATATTCAAATTTACAAAAACTTATTTGCTCAAATGCATACTCCGCTCCTTATACAATTGTCTGAAATAAGGATCGCGTAAGTCTTTTATAAAACGAATCGCTTCACCGGTGCTTTTCATTTCAGGGCCAAGCTCCTTATTTACATTAGGAAATTTATTGAAAGAAAATACCGGCTCTTTAATAGCGAAGCCGTTTAGTTTTTTCTCGAAAGTAAAGTCTTTCAATTTTGCCTCACCCATCATTATTTTTGTAGCAATATTTAAGTAAGGTATTTGATAAGCTTTGGCAATAAAAGGTGTGGTACGTGATGCCCGCGGGTTTGCTTCTATCACAAATACTTCACCGTTTTTAATGGCAAATTGAATATTGATAAGCCCCTGTATATTCAACGCTCTTGCGATCTTTTCAGCATACTCTTCCATGGTATGCACTATCAATGGAGATAAATTAAACTCGGGCAACACAGCATTGCTGTCTCCGCTGTGAATACCAGCCGGCTCAATGTGTTCCATCACGCCCATCACATGAAAATCATCGCCGTCGAATATGGCGTCAATCTCCGCTTCCTGGCAGCGATCAAGAAAATGATCAATTAAAATTTTGTTGTTGGGTAAATGTTTTAATAAACTTAGTACGCCTTTTTCCAGTTCTTCATCATTGATCACAATGCGCATGCGTTGCCCGCCAAGCACATAGCTTGGCCTTACCAATACAGGATAACCAACTTCTTTTGCAACCTCTATTGCATCATCAGTATTAAAAGCGGTACCATATCTTGGATAAGGAATTTCCAACTCTTTCAACATGTCGCTAAAGCGTCCGCGATCTTCGGCAATGTCCATATTGTCGAAAGAGGTTCCGATAATTTTTATGCCTTTTTCATCAAGCCGTTTGGCGAGCTTCAAAGCGGTTTGTCCGCCAAGCTGCACGATCACACCATAAGGCTTTTCCAGTTCAATGATATCCCAAATGTGTTCCCAGAATACGGGTTCAAAATATAATTTGTCTGCGATGTCAAAATCGGTAGAAACGGTTTCAGGGTTGCAGTTTATCATGATGGCTTCGTAGCCGCATTCCTTAATTGCCAGTAAACCATGTACGCAGCAATAATCAAATTCAATTCCCTGGCCGATGCGGTTGGGACCACTGCCGAGAACAATTATTTTCTTTTTTGAAGATGGGATAGATTCGTTGTGAATGATTTTAGCGTTCATTGGCTTCACTAAGTATTTTTTGCAGGAGATTATTTTTTATTCTAAAATTAATTTCTGTTTGTAATTTTTCAATCAAGGGTTTTATTTCAAAGATCAATCCTTTTTCTTTGGCTTGCAGTAATACTCCTAAGACTCCCTTAATTGAGAGGCCATATTTTTTGGCTAATTTTCTGCCCCGGTCTTCATCAATTAATAATAAGCTTGCGTTTAATTCTTTACTTAATATTATGGCTTCAGATTCTCCTGCATCTAAAACATATCTTAATTCTGCAACTTCTTTTTTATTTACGGGTGATTTAATTTGAATAAAAGGATTGAATTCCAAAAATGCTTTGTCAATAAGTTTTGCATTAATTAATTAATTCATTAAAAACTGCAGTAGGAATAATTACGTTAACGAACAAATCTTTGAGCAGATTAATTTTATTTAAATGAAGCAAACAAACTAATGGCGAAGTATCGCTAATTATTATCATTAAACTTATAAAGTTAGATTCCCATTATCATCAATATAAGTACTACCATTTATTAAATCAATATTTCTTTTTGAAAGCTCTTTCCAAAATTCCAATACAGATATACCTGCAATTTCCGCAGCTTTGCCGGAGCTGATTTTCTCTTTTTGAAAAAGCAAAATAGCAATTTCTAATTTTAAATCCGAATCAGGAATTTCTACAATCTTCACTAATTCATCATCAAGTAATAACATGATTTTTAATTTTAAATCTTTATTCAAAGGTACTATAAAAATAAGGCGTCTTTGCCTCGAACTCAGCGCTGCATGTGTCCACCATTTTATACACCCTTTCTATTCCAAACTCTTTTCTTTTTTGATAAATATCTTCGTCAGTGCTTCCGTCTTTCAGGATCCTCGCAATTTGCTCATCGCCAAAACCAAGCTGTTTTGCTTTTTGTAAAAGCTCCGGCGTAATGGTTTCAAGATTCGTTTTTAGAAGTTCTTTTTCACACTCGCAAATTTTTTGAATCTGGTAAATAAACCAGCGGTCAATGCCTGTTGATTCACAAATGCGTCGTACGCTTACCCCAATCATCAAAGCATCTTTGATTCTAAAAATGCGATCCCATTTTGGCACCTTAAGGTATTCAATAACCTCTTCGGCATACATCAGGCTTTTACCATAATAGCCAAGGCCAACGGCTTCATTCTCCAGGCTCTGACAAGCTTTTTGAACTGCTTCGGCAAAGCTTCTACCAATGGCCATTACCTCACCAACAGATTTCATTTGTAAGCCAAGCGTGTCATCCGCGCCTTTAAATTTATCAAAATTCCAACGCGGAATTTTTACAATAACATAGTCGAGCGCCGGTTCAAAATAGGCGGAAGTAGTTTGCGTGATTTGATTTTTTAATTCATCTAAAGTGAAGCCTATGGAGAGCTTTGCCGCAATTTTTGCGATGGGATAACCCGTGGCCTTACTCGCTAATGCGGATGACCTGCTCACGCGTGGATTTATTTCAATGGCGATAAGTTCTTCCGTTTGCGGATTCAATGCAAACTGTACATTGCACCCACCGGCAAAATTGCCAAGATCACGCATCATCCTTATGGCAGTATTGCGCATCTTTTGGAAAGCAGTATCACTTAGGGTCATTGCCGGCGCAACCGTTATAGAATCACCGGTGTGAATTCCCATCGGGTCAAAATTTTCCACCGTGCAAATGATCACTACATTATCATTATCATCACGCAATAGCTCCAACTCAAATTCTTTCCAGCCAAGCATTGCTTTTTCAACCAGCACTTCATGCATTGGAGAGGCCGTTAAACCGCGGTTCAAAGCTTCATCAAGATCATCTTTGGTATGCACAAAGCTTCCACCCGTGCCCCCTAAAGTAAACGACGGTCTTATTACAAGGGGAAAACCAATTTCCTGGGCAAATTCTTTTCCTTCCAAAAAGGAATTGGCCGTTTTAGCCGGCGCAACAGGAACGCCCATTGCGATCATCCATTGCCTGAATTTTTCCCGGTCTTCAGCTTTGTCAATTGCTTTTATATCTACTCCAATCAATTTAACATTGTATTTCTCCCAAATACCCAGCTCATCACCTTCTTTGCAAAGGTTCAAGGCTGTTTGCCCGCCCATTGTCGGCAATACGGCATCAATCCGATATTCACCGGATTTATTTTCTTCCAATATTTGCTCAATGCTTTCTACAGTCAGAGGAAGAAGATAAACTTTATCAGCCATCATTGGGTCTGTCATGATGGTAGCCGGGTTACTGTTTATTAGAATAACTTGAATACCTTCTTCGCTAAGGCTTCGCGCTGCCTGCGTACCTGCATAATCGAATTCGCAGGCCTGGCCGATGATGATGGGGCCGGAGCCAATAATTAAAACTGATTTAACGGAGTAGTCTCTTGGCATTTATTTTTTAGTGAGTGGCCGCAAAAATAAATGTAAATGTTGAAAAGGAATTTATAATTGCCCGGTGAATTTTTTTAAAGATAAGAGCAATGTATTAATGATCTTTACATACTTTTAACAAAAATTATTTTCTATGAAACAAAAATTTGCCCTAACATTGGCGCTACTTTTTCTCGCAGGCACCACCCTGCATTCATTTGCAGCTTTTATTGTCCCAAAGAATATGGTCGAAAATTCTGCAACACTTGATTCTAAGACTGTTTCTTCTGCTTTCTCAGAATTTATGCATCTTTCGAGAAAAGAACGCAAGTCACGCGTTAAAGAAGTAAAATCAGAGGTTAAAAAATTTAAAACTGAAAAGCGTGAAGGCAGTGAGCCAAGCACTAACCAATTGTTGTTAGTGATCCTTGCAATTCTATTACCGCCATTAGCTGTTTACCTTCATGAAGGTGAGATAAATAGCAAATTCTGGCTCGATCTTATCCTAACCTTATTGTTGTTTCTTCCAGGAGTTATCTACGCTTTAATCGTAGTACTATCAAAATAATTTCTATCAAAATAATAAAAAAAGCAGGCTTCTACATGAGCCTGCTTTTTTTATTCAAGATTTATTATTAGGATAGATAGGCATTATCATTCGTGCCATATAATTCCTTCAACATTTTTTTAACGACGTAGATTTTTTCTATCCATTCGTTCTCACCTTTTGATTTTATTTCATTCATATATTGTTCCACCTTTTCCACGGTGTCTTCAGCATCATCAAGCAGCTTATCTGTCGTCTTTTTGAGCTGGTCAAAAAAAGCATCCCTCTTTTCTTTGGGCATGCTGTAAAACTTTAAAAGAGCTACACCAACAGATGCTCCGAAAATAACTGCTGCAATGGTAGATGATTTGGCCATGATAATAATTTTAAGTTTTTAGGCGTTAATTTGTAATTCTATGAAAATATGTTTTCCTAAAGTTGATCTAATACATAAACCGTTCCTATTTTTTCTATTGATTTTTTCTGGTTTGCAGGGGTTTGCACAGGTGTTTCCGGCACGGCAATATCCTAAGGGTTATTTTATTTACCCGGTAGAAGCGAAGATCGGGCTGGCTGCTAATTTTGGCGAGCTGCGCCCAAATCATTATCACATGGGGCTTGATTGCAGGACTGACCAGGTAGAAAATAAGATCGTGAAAGCCGCTGCTGACGGGTATGTTGCTCACATCCGGGTAGAACCATTTGGTTTTGGCCAGGCGATATATATTAATCATCCAAATGGATTGACAACTTTGTATGGCCATGTAAATTCTTTTTATCCCGCTCTTGACGAATATGTAAAAAACCAGCAGTATAAATTAAAATCGTGGAAAGTATTCCTTGATATTCCTCCCGGAATGTTCCCGGTGAAGCAGGGACAGTTTATTGCTAAAAGTGGTAACAGGGGTGGTTCGCAAGGGCCTCATTGTCATTTTGAAATAAGGGATACTAAAACTGACAAAGTATTGAACCCCCTTCTTTTTGGATTTCCGATTGCAGACAATGTGCCGCCCACCATTCTGCGTTTAGCCATGTACGATAGGTGCCTGAGCACTTATAGCCAAAGCCCAAAATTATTTAGTTTAAAAAAAGTGAATGGTGTTTATACAACAACGACCGGAGTAATTCCTGTGAATACGGATAAAATTAGTTTTGGCATTTCAGCAAATGATAAGGTGTCGGGCTCGGCAAATCCAAATGGTATTTACGAAGCGATACTTTATCTTGATGGTGAAGCGATCACTGGCTTTCGGCTTGATAGTATAGGCTATGATGAAACCCGATACCTGAATGCACATATTGATTATAAAACAAAGGCTTCCGGCGGCCCTTACATTGAGCACCTTTCCCGGCTGCCCGGTTATCCGCAAGGTGTGTACAAAGATATAAATGGAGATGGCGTAATAGAATTAGCAGATGATAGCATACATACAGTTGAGATAGTTGTGAAGGATACGTACGGCAACACCTCTAATCTTAATTTTAAAATTAAAAAAGGAATTATCAGAGAGAGCGCAAACCTAGCCGATTCTGCTTCTTATTACGAGAAGAAAGAATTTCATCCGTGGTTTGTAAATGTGTTTGAGAGCGAAGATTTGCAGCTTATTTTAAAACCGGGAGATTTGTACGATTCAGTTTCATTTGTTCAATCCGAAAAAGTTACAACATTCCCGAATTCATATTCTAATATGCACTCCGTAGAATCTGCCCTGGTACCTGTGCATACTTATTTCACTATAAGAATAAAAGCAAATAAAGAGGTGCCGGCTGCACTGCAGGATAAGATGCTGATGAAAAGAACCTGGGGCAGTAAAACAGATGTTGTGAAAGCAATAAGGAATGGAGATCCGATAGCTATCGGATGGTACACGGGATCGTTTCGCGAGTTTGGAAATTTTGAATTGATTACTGATGACGAACCTCCCGCAATAACAGGTGGTTTCGGAAACAATGCGAATCTCTCAAAATGGTCTCACGTTATTTTTGTACCAAAAGATAATAATGATGACATAGCAAATTTTACTGCAACGCTTGATGGGAAATGGCTGATGTTTTCAAATGATAAAGGCCGCTCGTTTATTTATAATTTTGATGAAAAATGCCCGCCGGGCAACCATGAATTAATTATTACTGTGAGCGATATTGCAGGAAACACCACGCAAAAAATACTTCATTTCACCAGGTAGAATAAAAACAATGATCCAATTACAGGAAGGCGATAAAGCGCCGGATTTTAAATCCAAAGATCAAAATGGAGAGGCTGTTTCTCTTAAAGATTATAAAGGTAAAAAGATAGTACTTTATTTTTATCCTGAAGATGATACACCTACCTGTACAATAGAAGCATGTAATCTTCGTGACAATTACAGCATTCTTAAGAAGGAAGAATTGGTAGTGTTAGGCGTAAGCCCTGACGATGAAAAAAAACATAAAAAATTTGAAGCAAAATATAATTTGCCTTTTACCCTTATTGCTGATCCTGATAAAAAAATAATTGATAAATATGGAGTGTGGGGTGAAAAAAATATGTATGGGCGCAAATACATGGGACTCTACCGGACAACTTTTTTGATTGATGAAAAAGGAACAATCGTAAAAATCTTTAAAAAGCCCAAATCAAAAATCCACTCTGAAGAAATTTTGAAAGCATGGGAATTACAGAAGTAAAAAACAGTAATGCTATTGATTTAAAAGATGCGCGGATCAAAGAGAATTCCTGGATAGCCAAAATTGCCGCCGCTAAATTAAAGTCAAATAATGTTGCCATTGTATTGGGCAAAACTATCCACTTGTATAATGTAAGCCGGCAACAATTTTTAAATGATGAAAGATGGGTAAAGCATGAAGTTTGCCATCTCAGGCAGTTTCAGGCTAATGGCTACTTTACTTTTATTCTAAAATATTTATTGGAAAGCATCCGGCATGGTTATTACCATAATAAATATGAAGCTGAAGCGAGGCTTGCCGAAGATCTGTAATATTATTTTCAACTCATTCTATAATCTCCATAAGTATGATTGAAAATAAATTGCATCACCTCCTTAAAAAAAATAAAGATCAGTTTCACCCGGTAATAAAATTTGATGCCGGGCATGATAAATTTTTTGCTTTTGACTTTACTGAAAAAAATAAGGAGCTTGAAAAGATAGACCTTCAAAACATTGAAGAATTTTCCCATTATATTTTTGATGAACTGAAAAATCACCAGGCAAAGTTTGGATTTGGTGGCTATGGCGAATTGAGGGTTTTGTATAAACGCAGTTCACTTTTTGATAATGGTGATTCAGAAGAGCCGCGCCGCCTGCATCTCGGTATAGATATTTGGGGCGATAAAGGCACTGAAATTTTTGCACCGTTAGATGGCGCTATTCATAGTTATGCTTTTAATAATCATTACGGCGACTATGGCGCCACTATTATTTTATCGCATTGTATTGATGGGTTAAATTTTTTTACATTGTATGGCCATCTCAGCCTTGCCGATATTCAAAACATTAAACAAGGCGACGAAATAAAACGCGGGCAGATGTTTGCACACTTCGGCCCACCCGCAGAAAACGGCCAATGGCCACCGCACCTGCATTTTCAAATAATCCATGATCCCTCTGGTTATAAAGGCGATTATCCCGGCGTTTGTAAACTCAGCGAAAGGGAAAAATATTTATCCAATTGCCCCGATGCGGGTATCATTTTGCAATTACACGATTAGGCAATTCTTTTCAAAAAAATATATGCCTGGCATTTGCTTGTGTTTGCTGAAACAGATTTTGTATTTTGAAATGCATAAAAGTGTACATGCAAAAATTTATTAAATGCAGCATATTCGCTGTTTGCTTCATAAGCGTTACAATCTCTTTACCTGCGCAAAAAAAAGATGATACCGAATATCAAAAAGGGTTCATCTTATTACTAAAAATAAATACAGGCGCCGTTACGGATTTTGCTTCTGCTCCCGATTTGTATACCGGCGGCATAAGTTTAAATCCACAAATAACTATTGCAGAACACCTGCTGAGATTTGGCGCCAATGCAGGTTTCGCCTATACCAATAAAAAAATTTCGGGCTTGTTTGGGCTTATGGTTGCTTTAAAAATTAAAAACTTCAATCTGAGCTCGCTTGCGGGGCTTGCCAATTTGCAATTGATCGGCGAAGCCAATTGGGGAACCAATAAACAGCAAATGGCAGGTGGTGGTATCGGGCTGGAAGTATTACAAAAAGCCCAGGTAATTTTTACAGTCCAACGGGATTATAATTTAAATAACTGGTGGCTGCAGGTGCATATTGGTGTTAAGCTTAACAAGAAAAAATTCCCGGAAGACGAGTTTAATAAACCATAACCTTAAAGTTATCCTTTCTCTTTATCAATAATTTCATTTCAATACCAAACAAAAAATATAACAAATGAAAAAAGCATTGGTAGTAAGCGGCGGCGGCTCAAGAGGTGCGTTCGCAGTAGGTGTTATAAAATACCTGTCGCAAACGCATGCATTGAAGTTTGATGTTTTTGTTGGTACAAGCACCGGCTCTTTGGTAGTGCCATTGGTAGCGTTGGGTAAATTAGATGTGCTTCAAAACTTGTACACCTCTACTAACACTAGTGATATAATTATAAAAGATAACCTTGGCAACAGGTTAGCCGAAAATTCTATTTTCAGGGTAACGCCGCTTTGGGAAAAAATAAAAGGTATTTACACCGATGATTTTTATGATGAGCTAATGACTTCAGGAAAAGAAATTTATATAAACACGACCTGCCTCCAGTCAGAAGAATTAGTAGTTTTTACAAACGCAGCTTCGCCTAAAGAATCAAAATATTACACCGCAAAAAAAATAATTAATGGGGATCATTTTAGAAAAGCAGTGTTGGCATCTGCCTGCCAGCCCGTGTTTATGACACCTGTAATGGTAAACTTAAATGTGCCAGGCGATAAAAATCCGAACTTTCAATTTGTAGATGGTGGCATGCGTGAATATGTGGGAGTTGAAATGGCCATTAATGCCGGCGCTGAAGAAATCTTTACCGTTATGCTTTCGTCAAGGAGTTCTGAAATAGATACGCAACAGTTCGAAAAGATATATCCAATACTGCAGCAAACCATGGATATTTTTCTCACGGACGTAGCCGCGAACGACCTCGTTATCCCATTTCAATATAATGACGCACTGAAGTATATTGATGCAGTAAAAAAGAAAATGCAAGGTGAAGGCATAAATAATGATGATATAAACCGGTATTTTAATATACAGGGAGTAGATAATCCTTTTGAAAATAAAATCCCGCTGTTGATTCATATTATACAGCCAGACGACCCGCTGGGCGGCGGTCCCGGTGGCCTTGACTTTATACCTGCTGATATGAAAGGGATGCTTGCCAAAGGTGAAATGTCTGCTGAAAAT
The DNA here is from genome assembly GCA_965217965.1 of Hanamia sp. Lineage (GTDB taxonomy): Bacteria > Bacteroidota > Bacteroidia > Chitinophagales > Chitinophagaceae > Ginsengibacter. The sequence goes on from CBDCJQ010000001.1 coordinate 412,436, forward strand.
TTTGTCGCTTTATTAAACTCCGGCGATGTAGATTGGGTATAGTTTTTTTACACACAAAAATTGACGTTAGCGGCAATGCGTTTTGGCAGCGTAAAAGTTATAGAGCAAATCTTAAATTATTATCTTCATGCTGATATAAAATCAGCATGAAACTTGACCAATACAAATTAACAGCAGAGCAAGATTTTACAACATTTGAATTCATAAGTGAAGGATCCAGAGGAAGAATAATTAAAGTTGTTCAGTTTCAACAAATAGATGAAACTGAAGTTTATAACCTTGCATTTGGTGATATTAATCTATTGACTGGTAAACTTGATGATAAGATTGTTACAGATAATGGTGATAGCAAAAAGGTTCTAGCAACTGTTGTCGCAGCTATTTATTCATTTACAGAACGGTATCCAGACGCCTGGGTTTATGCTCTCGGAAGTACAAAAACAAGAACAAGGTTATATAGAATTGGAATTAATAAATACTTTGATATTGTAGATAATGACTTTAGTATTGTAGGTGAAGACGACGAAAGCGGATGGGAATGGTATGAAAAAGGGAAAGATTATAAGGCATTTGCTGTTCATAAAAAAAACCGTAAATTTAAATTATGAAAACAACAGTAGAATCAGAGAAAAAATGGATTCCAGATGTAACCATTGAGCCTGAACTTAACAAGTATAAGAATGTTGTTTTGTTTCCTGAAAAGCTTGCAATGGCAAAAGAACGATTAAAAAAATCCGGTTTGCCAAAACTTCCAAAGACAAAGGACAGCCGCTAACATTAAGTATTGTAAGCGGGGCTGACACAGCGAAGCATTAACAGCAGTAACGCTGTTCAGCTTCAGTTCCAGCATGACGGAACGCTATTAAACATTAGTAATAAACATCCGCAGGTTATTATTAACTTGCCTACCGGCAGGCAGGTTTAGCTTCGATAATCGGCTGATCCCGATCGCTCGGGACTATTATCCCGCCTGTAGCAATACAGAGCCGTAGGTAAAAATTGATCTTGCAAACTATTATGCATACTTATTCGTTATAAAAATGATCCACAAACAATTGTATTTTTACAGATAATATAATATTGAATAATATGGATATTCACCCGGGCCCTTTATTAAAAGCCATTGATTCACCAAGTGATTTAAAAAAGCTAAATCGCAGCCAACTGCAGGAACTCTGCGATGAACTGCGACAATACATCGTGGACGTTGTAAGTGTGTATGGTGGCCACTTTGGTGCGAGCCTTGGTGTTGTTGAGCTTACGGTGGCTCTTCATTACGTATTCAATACTCCTTACGACCAACTGGTGTGGGATGTAGGCCACCAGGCTTATGGGCATAAAATATTAACGGGGCGGAGAAATAATTTTATCACCAACAGAAAATACAAAGGATTAAGTGGTTTTCCGAAAAGAACCGAAAGCGAGTACGATAGTTTTGGTGTAGGCCATTCTTCCACTTCAATCTCAGCCGCTTTAGGTATGGCAATGGCTTCGCATTATAAAGGTGAAGATGACCGGCAGCATGTAGCAATTATTGGCGATGGCGCTATGACGGCGGGGATGGCTTTTGAAGCATTGAACCATGCAGGCATTGAGAAAAGCAATTTGCTGATCATTCTCAATGATAATTGCATGAGCATTGATCCCAACGTGGGTGCATTAAAAGAATACCTTACTGATATTACCACTTCACAAACCTATAACAGGCTTCGCGACGATTTTTGGAAAGCGCTTGGTAAACTTCCGGCCAAGAGCTTTTCACGCAAAATGGTTTCAAAGCTTGAGGCCGGATTAAAAGGGCTTTTAAGCAACAGCAGTAATCTTTTTGAAGCACTTAATCTCCGTTACTTCGGCCCGATTGATGGCCACAACATCACCAAACTTGTAGATACTTTAAAAGACATTAAAGACATTCCCGGCCCTAAACTTTTGCATATAAAAACTGTAAAGGGAAAAGGGTACAGCCTGGCTGAAAAAGATCAAACTATATGGCATGCGCCGGGTTTGTTCGATAAGATCACCGGTGAAATCTATAAGAAAAAATTTGATCTTCCACAGCCGCCAAAATACCAGGATGTATTTGGCTACACTATCATTGAGATTGCAGAAAAGAACGATAAAATTATGGGTGTCACGCCTGCAATGCCCAGCGGAAGCTCACTTAAATTTATGATGGAGAAGATGCCTTCCCGCGCCTTTGATGTAGGTATTTGTGAGCAGCATGCGGTTACGCTCAGTGCCGGCCTTGCTACCCAGGGAATGCGTGTGTACTGCAACATCTATTCTTCATTTATGCAAAGAGCCTACGACCAGGTAGTGCACGATGTGGCCATACAAAAGTTGCCGGTAATATTTTGCCTGGATAGGGCAGGCCTTGTTGGAGAAGATGGCCCCACACATCACGGAGCGTATGATATTGCTTATATGCGTTGCATACCAAACATGATTATAAGTGCCCCGATGAATGAAAGCGAATTGCGTGACCTAATGTACACGGCTCAATTGGATTCAATAGAAAATCCTTTTGTGATACGCTATCCAAGGGGCGCTGCAGTAAAGGCTGACTGGCAGTCACCGATGAAAGAAATTGCTATTGGGACCGGCAGAAAAATAAAGGGCGGAGAAGAAATTGCTGTTTTAACTTTTGGCCATCCCGGCAATTTTGCTGCAGAAGCTATAAGAGATACCGCCCGTGAAGGAATTAATCCCGCACATTATGATATGCGTTTCGTGAAGCCGCTCGATGAAAAAATGCTGCATGAAGTATTTAGTATTTATACAAAAATCATTACCGTAGAAGATGGCACGGTGAAGGGAGGATTTGGCTCGGCAATATTGGAATTTATGGCTGAAAACAATTACACTGCACAGGTAAAAATATTAGGCATACCCGATAAGATAATTGAACACGGCACACCTAAACAGTTGTATGATGAAGTGGGCATCGATGCCAATCATATCGCTGAAGCTATTCGCGATATGGCTAAAATAGAAGTGAATAAACTGATAGCGGGGTAATATAAAAAGATCACAATTGATCTTTTTGCTGCCTGATTTTTAAGATTTTCTCCAGTTCAATTACGTCAATTATATCTTTCGGCCTGTTTGTAGCTTTCTTATTTTATGAGTTGATTGATATGCAGAAAGGGTACAGGCGTATGATAAATCTGGGCCACATTTGCGTGTTGCATAGCTTCTTCAAAAGAGATATTTTCAAGGCCTTTCAGTGCGGTTCGTCTAATCTGAGACCATTCCCAATAAATAAATCTGATAAGCTTGACATAAAATCTAAACTTTCAAACGATAGCTCGCCATAACCAAATTGCTCCAATGCCTTCCCTAAGTTTCTCCGGTTTTGAATTTCATCTTTAAGCCAGATATCAATTTCGTTAGTAGGACTTAAGAAGCCATGAAGATTTACGGCAAATCCACCGATCATAATATATTTGACGTCATATCGATTCAATGATTTCCAAAAATTTATTAAATCAGTATCAAAAATATCCATTCAAAAATCATTTAATAATGACTGCATTTTTAAGCATAAAATGTACACGCATTAACCGCGTAAAAAGATGAAATTTTTCAGTGTCTGATTTTGCAATCGCTTCTTTTATTCTCCTTTGCTCATACTCGGGCATGTCAAGATGATCCTTGCAATCCTCAACTTGTTTTTCTTTTTCTCCTTCTTTTTATTTATAGAATCCATGTTATAAAACTTTATCGTCCGGCTTTTTTACCCAAAGTAGCTTTGTTGAAAATTATATAAAATGAAAACAACATTAAAACTTGAAGAAGCAGCGATGACGGTAATCGCTATTTACTTCCTTAGTATTTACAATACCGGATTAGGAATATGATAAGGTATTTTTTACGCTTACTATCGGCATGCCCTGCTATCTCGCTAAGGCAAAGTTGGTATCATTAGTATAATATTTTTCATAATAATGAACTTGTTTAGCGCTTGATGTTATTTTATTTGATTACTCGTGTATTATATTTTTCAAGTCCATTCTCTCATGGAGGATCCGTAAATTTCAATATGATCCTCTCCTATAACTTTGTAAAATATAATGTGCTTACCTGCTTTAAATCCTAAAATGTTTGTGTCAATTTCTTTATAGATTTTTCCTTTATCCGGTTGCTCAGATATTTCTTTGCAAAAATCAATCAGCATATCATAATATTTGTCCGCTTGACTTTCAGACCAAACTTCATAGGTATAATCCCAAATTTTTGACAAATCTTCTACAGCTTTATTTGTCAAAAAATATTCAGCCATCTTTATCTTTTATTACTTTTTAAAAGTGCGAGATGTTTTTGAGGATTAAAATCCTGAGCAATTCCACTCTCAACACCTTCTTGAATGGCTTGTCTTAAGGACTTGATTTTATTTTCTTCTTCTTCTAACAAACGTAAACCTGCCTGAATTACTTCACTTGCGTTTTTATATCTCCCTTCTGAAATTCTGTCATCAACGAAATTTTCAAAATAATTCCCTAATGAGACGGATGTATTTCTCTCCATTTTGTTTTTTCCCGAAGTTACCAAAAATTGGCAATTAGAACCAGTGAGTTTCCAAAAATGCCAATCAATACTATTTAAAAGCGAGACGTGATGTTCGGCAGGGCTTTGCAGGAAATTAAACAATTCTGCAAAGTAAATTATGGCGTTACTTTTCCGCTTTTTAAGAAAGATGACGTGATTGGAAAAAGCCGGCAACCGATTTATGAATGGCTAAGCGATAAAGATAAAAATGGATGGAATAACGCAGCACCTAAATGGAATTTTTATAAATATCTCGTGGATGAAAATGGAAATCTTTCAAAAGTATTTTCTTCTTCCGTTGCGCCGAAGGATATGATTTTATGAGATGGTTTTTCATAAAGTTTGAAACCCAGAAAAATAAACCAAGCGTTTTTATACGGCACATTTTTCATGATAGTTTATAAGCTCAATCACAGAATGCTCAAACTCGTACCCGCTGTATTTGTTTACGATCTCATCCAACACTTCTAAAATCTCATCTACCTCTTTTAAGGTTACCAGCCTAAGGCGAAACTCTTTAATGTTAGGCATTCCTTTTAAGTAATTTGTATAATGCCTGCGCATTTCATTGATGCCAACCACAGGCCCTTTCCATTCAACGGATTTTATTAAATGCTTTTTGCAAACATTTACCCTTTCTTCAATGGGTGGCGGCGGCAGCATCTCACCGGTGTTTACGAAATGTGTGATCTCTTCAAAGATCCACGGATAGCCAATGGCAGCACGGCCTATCATTATTCCATCTACGCCATACCTGTTTTTATATTCCAAAGCCTTTTGCGGCGAATCAATATCGCCATTTCCAAAAATTGGAATAGTGATCCTTGGATTTTCTTTCACTTTTGCTATAAGCGACCAATCGGCTTCGCCCTTATACATTTGTGTGCGTGTGCGGCCGTGAATGGCAAGCGCCTGTATGCCGACATCCTGTAAGCGTTCCGCTACTTCTTCTATGTTCCTGGAGTTATCATCCCAGCCAAGCCTTGTCTTTACTGTTACCGGCAGTGAGGTACTTTTTACAACGGCATCGGTTAACCGTACCATTAACGGCACATCTTTCAGTACGCCTGCACCAGCGCCACGGCACGCTACTTTTTTTACCGGGCAACCAAAATTAATATCAAGTAAATCGGGATTGGTAGCATCAACAATCTTTGCCGCCATTGAAAGGCTGTCTTCATCTCCTCCGAATATTTGTATGCCTACCGGTTTTTCATAATCGAAAATATCCAGCTTCTTCCTGCTTTTGATCGCATCGCGTATTAGCCCTTCACTGCTGATGAACTCCGTGTACATGAGATGGGCGCCTTTATCCTTGCATACTGCACGAAAAGGCGGGTCACTTACATCTTCCATTGGTGCAAGCAGCAATGGAAAATCCGGAAGTTGTATGTTACCTATAGATGGCATTTATTCTTTTGTGTTTTTTTTATCATTAGATTAATTAGTCAATAGGTCAAAGGTCAATAAAAACTCTATCTACTTAAAAACTGCTCACGGCTGACCGCTGACCGCTGACCGCTATAAAAAAAATTGGCTGTAAATTTACGCACTTAAAATTTGAGACAATGCCCGCTGACAAAAATTCGAAAGACATTAGCTATCCGGCTCAGTTAGGAATTTTCCTGGGTTTAATAGGCGGCGGGCTTATTATTGGCGGCATTGTTTCGGTAGTAATTTGGTTAATGATGACCGGCAAGCCAATTCTATCAATGGCAGATGATATGTTTAAGCCCCAGTATTACTATGCAATTATGGTAATACAGGGAGTGTCAACATTGTTTATGTTCTTTATACCGGTGTATATATTTGCAATTATATGTTACCGTAAGCCCGCAAAATTTTTAGGGTTTAATACTAATATAAATTACAAGCAGATGCTGACCATTATTGGTATCCTGCTGCTTACGTTTCCGCTTTCAAATGCACTGGGCGAGCTCAATGAATTAATTCCGATACCTAAAGCATGGTCAGTGAAATTTAAAGCAATGGAGGATGCCCGTGCGCTGCAGGAAGCGGCCTTAATAAATATCAATTCTTTTCCGAAGTACGTCGTTTCGCTTTTTATTATAGGTTTATTGCCGGGCTTGTTTGAAGAAGTTTGTTTCAGGGCGGGTTTGCAAAACATTTTTGTAAAATGGTTCAAAGGACCATGGATAGCGATTATACTTACTTCTGTTCTCTTCAGCCTTATTCATATATCGTATTATGGCTTTTTAGTGCGGTTTGCTTTAGGAGGTATTCTTGGTCTTATATTTTATTATAGCGGTAGCTTATGGCTTTCTGTATTTTTTCATTTTTTATATAATGGCCTGCAGGTTACTGCCCTGTATGTCATAACGCTTTCAGGAAAAAAAGCGCCAAAAGACATAGAACAAAGCTTTCCGTTGTGGGCTGGTGTTATTGCGCTTTTCTTAATTATTTATTTGTTTAAAAAATTCAGGGATTACTCCCTGGTACAAAGGGAAAAATATGTAGAGGACGATATTCCCGACGACGATTTTCATAACTGGGCAACGGCTCAATCTTAATATTTTTAATGGCTTTTGATACCAAAACTTTCAGAACAAGAGCGCTTACATCTATTGTTTTTGTGGTTATAATGCTGGTGGGCTTATTGTGGAATGGATGGAGTTTTGTTATTCTTCTCACTATAATCCATTTTGGTTGCTGGTTTGAATTTATAAGACTGATCAGAAAAATAAAGCAACGGACTTATGGATACTTCGCTCTTGCAGGCTTGTTATACATTACACTACCCCTTGTACTATTGATGTTGTGCGGGTTTCCCGGCATACATACAATATTTTATGATGCCGGTAAAAGTGTTTGGCTCTATTCGCCGGTGCTTCCCTGTGGTATTATTTTTTCTATTTGGATAAATGATACCATGGCTTACATTGTTGGTTCCTTTATAGGTAAAACGCCTTTATCAAAAATATCTCCCAAAAAAACATGGGAAGGAACTATCGCCGGAATTATATTATGCATACTCGCAGGAGGATTTGTAATTGGGCCAATGCTTATTTATTTTTTAGGCAATGAAAATTATGCAATTCAATCTTTTGATTGGTTTTTGATCGCCGGGATAGCGGGTGTTTTCGGCACTTTAGGCGATCTCCTTGAGAGTAAACTGAAAAGAATGGCGCAGGTAAAGGATAGCGGGTCTTTAATGCCGGGACATGGCGGTTTCTTAGATAGATTCGATTCTTTATTAGTTGTGTCGCTGGCGGTGGGGCTGTATTATATTTTTTATATCTATTGAGGAAAAAGAAAATACCGTCTTCTTGCCTTTCACTTTTTTATATTTGTAATTAAACTTATGAGATGAACATTCATAAAGAAGGGTATAAATCCATTGCTTTGTCTGCGCTTTTTTTTGGCGCGGTTAATATTGTATTTTTCTATTTTTTTAGCGCATCAATGCCCGTTGTTTCATGGGTTATTTTTGGAAGCACTCTTTTACTATTGCTGTTTGTTATCTCCTTTTTTCGTTCTCCAAAAAGAAATTGTACAGTAGCTCATCACCAGGTAATTTGCCCGGCAGACGGTAAAGTAGTAGTGATAGAAGAAACTATAGACCCCGAATATTTTCACGACAAGCGGTTGCAGGTATCCATTTTTATGAGCCCGGCAAACGTGCATATTAACCGCATACCTATGACGGGTGAAGTTTTATACAGCCAGTATCACAAAGGAAAATATCTGGTGGCATGGAACCCTAAGTCCTCTACTGAAAACGAACGCCATTCTGTGGTTATTAAAAGTGACAGTGCGGTAATATTGGTAAAGCAAATTGCGGGTGCGGTGGCCAAGCGTATCGTAAATTATTTGAAAGTAGGACAACAGGTAGATCAGGGTACTGAGATGGGTTTTATAAAATTTGGCAGCCGCGTGGATGTATTATTGCCCGCAGGAACCGAACTGAATGTAAAGCTTAACCAGGCCGTAAAAGGTGGGATAACTGTTTTGGCTACGATTGATACGTTGGTACCGGCAGATAACGTGGAAGAATAAAATAATATAAAACTAAATTCAATGGCTAATGCTCCCGAACAATTAGCAGAAAATAAAATCGTTAATAAAATTCATTTGATTCGTGGTTGTAAAGTAATGTTAGACTTTGATTTACCGGAATTGTATTTGGTAGAAACCAAACAGTTAAAAAGACAGGTGAGAAGAAACATTGAACGATTCACCGAAGATTTTATGTTTGAATTAAAGAAGGAAGAGTTCGATTCTTTAAGGAGCCAAATTGGCACCTCAAGATGGGGCGGTACAAGGTATTTGCCGATGGCTTTTACTGAACAGGGAGTAGCAATGCTGTCAAGTGTTTTGAGCAGTAAAATGGCGATAGAAGTGATCCCGATGGCTATCGGGACAGATAATAAGAGTGTTTAGCAAAATAACAATACTCCGGTAGGATTTTTAGAGCAAATTTTAAATTTATTTTTTGTATCATTTTGATAACCAGTGTGTATAGATTTAGAAATTATTATTCTCAAACTCAGCTTTTAGGCTGAGTTGCAAAAAAATAAATGTCGATTTTATGAATCCCTTACCCATATTGAGTTTCAGAACCTAAAAAATTACCGGAGTATTGAAAATAAGAGAAATGCTTTTAATGCACAAAGACATTTTATTGAAGTTAGAACAGGTAGAAAAAAATATGATGATGCAAAACGGCAAAATGAAAAAATATGAAGAAGATATACAGGTGATTTTTAAAGCATTGAAACAATTAATAAATCCGCCTCAGCCACCGAGAGAGCGGATAGGGTTTAAACCTTAAGAGGTATTTATTAAAAAAAATATTCTCTACCTGGAAAATATAAATCGATGAAAAATTTTCAGGTAAAATAATTCTTTAAAGATTTAGAAAATTTCTTCCAGCTCTTTTAAATGATGAATGGTGTAGGTCGGCTTTAATAAGCATTCAGCTTTTATATGATTAACAAAAATTGTATCCATTCCCGCATTAATGGCGCCTTGTATATCCGCTTCCGGATTGTCACCTATCATTATACATTCTTCAAGTATTCCCTTGGTTTTATTAAGTGCGTATTCAAAAATTTCTTTTTTTGGCTTTACAGAATTTGAAATTTCTGAAGTGATAACGTGTTTGAAATACTTTGAGAGATTAGAATTGTTCAGCTTAAGCCATTGCGTTTTTTCAAATCCATTGGTGATGATATGAATTGAATAACCATTGTTAGTGAGATAATCGAGTATCTCGAAAGTGTATTCGAACACTTTTTTCTTCGTGGGAAGTATTTCAAGAAATTCTGCGCTCATTTGTTTTGCAAGCTTTTCATCCGCAATTTTAAAGTCAAACAGCGTGCGCCACATTCTTTTCCATTTAAGATCATCGCTGCTTATGTAGCCCTTTTGATAACGGTTCCATAAAGTAGTATTATGGTTTATGTAAGCGGTATAAAATTCTTCAAATTGCATTGCTTTCCGGTCAAGACCAAATATTTTATGCAACTCGTTTAGCGATTCCTTCGCATTTGCATCGAAATCCCACAACGTATGGTCGAGGTCAAAAAAAAGATGCCGGTATTTTTTATTCATTTGTAATTGATCTCTTCCCACCTTTTCTTCCATTGCCGATTTATCAGTAGCGTAAGAGTTTGCATTAGTATTTAAAATTTTAGATTTGTTCATTAACACAATTTTTTATTCAACGAAATGAAGCCATGAATATTGTAGTAACAGGCGGAAGCAAAGGTATTGGAAAAGCAATTGCGGCTATTTTTTCCGGCCCCGCAAACCATGTATTTATATGTGCCCGTGATGAAAATGAACTTTCAAAAGTAGCCAGCGAGCTTATTAGAAAAAAGCCCGGTGCTATTGTTAATTTTTTTCCGGCTGACTTATCTGGCAAAGAGGATGTATTAAAATTTGCTGATTGGTTACTGAGTCAGCATATTCAAATTGATATTTTAGTGAACAACGCAGGCCAGTTTCTTCCCGGAAGTATTTATAATGAACCGGAAGGAACGCTTGAGAAAATGATAGAAGTGAACCTGTATAGCGCTTATTATTTGACAAGGGCCTTGCTGCCGGGTATGATGGAAGCAAAGAACGGCCATATTTTTAACATGTGTTCTATTGCTTCGTTACAGGCTTATAACAATGGAGGATCATACAGTATCAGCAAATATGCCTTGATGGGTTTTAGCAAAAATCTGCGTGCAGAGATGATGCCCTATAACATTAAAGTGACAGCGGTTTATCCCGGTGCGGTTTATACTTCTTCCTGGGAAGATTCAGGTATTGAGCCTTCAAGAATTATGGAGGTGAGCGATATCGCCAATATGGTGTATGCAGCATCAATGCTGTCTCCGCAGGCTTGCGTGGAAGATATTATTATTAGACCACATGCAGGTGACCTTCCTTAAGCTAAGGCCTTTTAAAAATTTTTTAACAGCAGGTTGTTTTATCCACCCAAAATTCTTTTTCAATTAAGAGTAAATTTGTAATTCAACAATGTGGCATAAATGATCAAATATTTACAAACCAATATTGCCAGGTTATTATTTCTTGTAATTATTCTTTCCTGCATTTCCTTAGGTAATTCTTCATTTGCGCAAGTTAACTTTTCAGCCGTATGCCCGGATAAAATAATTAGCAAAAATGATTACCTCCAAATACAGTTTATGGTGGAAAATTCATCAGACGTCGAAACTATCATCCCACCTTCTTTTAAAAACTTTAGCATAGTAAGCGGGCCAAATCAACAGAGTGGTATGAGCAATATCAACGGCAAAGTTGATCAATATGTAGGTATAAGTTTTTATTTAAAACCGAATGCGCCGGGCAAATATGTTATCGGGCCGGCAACGGCGAGGGTTAATGGAAAAGAATATCGCACGAGTCCTGTATCGGTAGTCGTAACCAATGCTTCCGGTGCTGCTCAAAATAATAATTCAGGTCCTTTGTCTCCCTTCGGCAATATGACTTTCGATTTCCCTACGCAGCCTTCTACGCATAGGTTTGATGATTATATTTTAAAAAAGGGAGAGAATGTGCATGACAAGGTTCAAAAAAATCTTTTCATAAAACTTGATATAAATAAAACATCCTGCTTCATAGGCCAGCCTATCACTGCATCTTACAAATTATATACAAGGCTGCGTTCAGAATCTGTGGTCACAAGCGCTCCTTCGTTCAATGGTTTCTCTGTAAGTGAGCTGCAGGTGAATGATGTAAATACTGCAAGTTCAGAGAAATACAATGGGCGTGATTATAATGTATATACTTTACGGAAAGTGCAGCTCTATCCCTTGCAACCCGGCATCTTTACACTCGATCCCGTAGTGGCAGATAATAAAGTAACCTTCATAAAATCGGAATATGCAGGATCACAGGAAGGAGATTTGTTTTATGATATGATGCAAAATTTTGCGAACGCAACTTCTCCTCAAAATGCTGTTGTTGAAGAACACGTGACACTGCAAAGTAAGCCTGTTGAAATAACGGTCAAGTCATTGCCGGAAGAAAATAAACCTGCTGATTTCAAAGGAGCTGTTGGAGATTTCAGGATGCGCTCATCAATTGAAAAAAATAATATTACCACTGATGATGCAGGCAGTTTAAAAGTAGTGCTTGAAGGAATCGGCAATATTCAATTAATAAATTCACCTAAAATAAAATGGCCTGATGGCATCGACGGATACGATGCTAAAGTAACCGATGATTTAGATAAATTTTCTGTTCCTATCAAAGGCACAAAAACATTTACTTTCCCTTTTACTGCCTCAAAGGCCGGGAGCTATAGTATTCCTCGCGTTTCATTTTCGTATTTTGACCCATCAACTGAGCAATATAAAATACTAAATACGCAACCACTTACTATTAGTGTGACCAAAGGCAAAGGCAATTACCAAAACCGGTATGTAAAAGATATAAATACCGCTAATGATGAGGATGAAAGCGCACTTACAAAATATACTTCGTACCTGGTAACGGCTGCAGCCTTCATTGCACTTTTTATATTGCTTACGGCCAGGCGTAGGTCTGTAGAAAATAAAAAGAAAGAACTTTTGCAAGCAACCGGGCGTGCGCTTTCCCACAAAGAAAGCGAAACAAAACAGGCAGTATTTATCATCCCCGAAAATCCGCTAACGAAAGCATACGCAAAATTGATGGAAGAAAATGAAGGTGAATTTTATAGCGTGCTTGATTGCTCATTGAAAAAATACCTTGCCGGAAAATTTAAAGTACCCACTGAAGAGCTTACCAAAAAAAGAATAAATGAAGAGCTGGATAAATGTAACGTTGGCCTTGGCACTTCTTTAATGCTTAACTCCCTGCTTGATGAAGTGGAATTAAATGTGTACGCTCCTCCGTCTAACTCAAACCATTTAAAGAGTGTGTATGAAAAGGCTTCAGAGGTAGTTGCCTTGCTTGATAAACAGGTTTGTTAGTCCTCCGTAAACTTATACCCAAGGCCTCTTACCGAGTGAAAGAATTTTGGATTGCGGCTATCCTTTTCAAAATATTTTCTGAAATTTAAAATGAAGTTATCAATTGTTCTTGTGGTTGGATACACATTATAGCCCCACACCGCCTGCAAAATTTTTTCCCGGGTTACCACTTCGTTTTTATTTTCTATCAGCAATTTTAGCAGCATAGCTTCTTTTTTTGTTAGAGAAATTGTTTCCCCATTAATGGTAGTACATTCGAGCGCTTTAAATTTAATGACGCTGCCGCCAAACGAATATTCATCTGCGATCTTTTCTTTTGCAGAGATGCGCTGACTTTTATTGATAAGCTTCTTTACCCTTAGCAAAAGTTCTTCAAGGTCGAAGGGTTTGGTAAGGTAATCATCAGCGCCTTTCTTTAAACCCAGCACCCTGTCTGCACTGTTGTTTTTTGCGCTCAAAATAAGAATAGGAATTTCCGTATTGCTCAATCTTATATTTTCGCATACGCTTATTCCATCAATTTCAGGGAGCATTACATCAAGTATTATCAGGTCAAAGTATTCGTTGTCTATTGCATCAAGTGCAGCCGCCCCATCGTAAGCCGAGGTTACTTCGTAGCCTTCCATTTCAAAATTCAACCGCAGAGCTTCCTGCAAATTTTCTTCATCTTCCACAAGCAGTATAGAAAGTTTTTTTTGTTGCATGATTATTTTAATAACAATTATAAATCTTTAAGCGCCGTAAAATTTATTTCAAAAACAGTTCCTTGCGGTGTGTGGTCTAATACGCGAATATTTCCATTATGTTCCCTGATTATTTTTTTTGTAAGATATAACCCAAGCCCTGTTCCTTTAGTTTGGTTATTATCACCGCGATAATATTTTTCAAAAATTTTTTCTTTTTCATCATCGCTTATCCCCGGGCCATTATTAATTACCTGCGTTATTACTTCTTTATTTTTAATAAAAACTTTTAGCAACACTGTTCCTTCTTTACCCGAATATTTTATGGCATTGTCTAAAAGATTATTGATGGCAAGCTCCAGTAACAATTTGTCTCCTTCTATAAAAACAGTGTCCGCAACATCTGCGCTTATTTTTCTGTTAGGGAAACGAAGAATAAAATTTTGGAGACAGTCGCCGGCCAGCGCAGAAAAATCTATTTCCTCTTTTATGATTGCATAATCACCGGCCTCTATCTGGCTTGTAAGAAGAATGTTATTGCACAGCGCATTCAGCCTGTTAGCTTCCTGTATCGTCACGCCGATAAGCTTTTGCTGCTGCTCAGCATTGAGTGTGCGCTTTTGCAAAGTCTCCAGGTTGAGCTTGGTAACTGCTATTGGCGTTTTCAGCTCATGCGTAATCGCCATCATAAAATTTTGTTGCTGCTGCGATTGGCGAAGTTGCCTATTGATGGCGCGAAAGACAAACACAGCGCCGGTAACAATCAATAAAAAAAAGGTAGCACCTTCGCCAATATACTGAAATGTTTTCCTGTTTTTTGCCTGCGCTATGTTGTTCATATTTTTCACGGCGGCAGGGTCTTTCTCCTCTATCATTTCGAGCCTGTAAAATGTTAGCTCGTCGTTTTGTTTATTGAGCGCTATATACCAAAATATTAATGCAGCTATTATGTAAGCGAGAAGAAACCAATATAAAATGTAGATAGTGCGCAGCCGCCTTATTTTTAATTTGTTATTGAGCGACGCTAAGTAAGCCATGCGATTTCAAAATTAAAAATGAAAAATTGCCGGATGTATATTTTTGTTTTTGATGATCTTATTTCTTCATCATTATAGCCTAACTTTTTCCACGCGAATGCCAATGTTCATAATATGCTGCAAAGGATTTTCACGCATTATTTGCGCCGCCGTGAATGTGTAATCGCCGGACTTCTTAAATGAAATGGGTCCCTGGCTGATATTTTTTCTCACTTCAAATATATCGTCCATGCCTGTGCCGTCCCATCCTTTTGCATCGCTTGCCAGCTTAAGATTTATGTTTTGATAACGCATGGTATCTCCCGGAAATTTGGCGCCAAGGCGCAGCCAGATATTACTGTAATTATAGGCGTCGGTGTGCCGTAAGACCACGTAAATATTGTACTGCGATGATGTATCGGTAACAGCAAATGTAAAAGCAGGAGTATTATTGTAAAACCAGTTCTGTGCAGGTATTTGAACTATTTTTTCGTATTGATCAATTTTTATGCAAGAGGGTAATTGCGAAGCAAGAAGCAATATCAGGAGGGCTTTTTTCAAATCAGTTTTTATGCGAAATTAATTTGTTTTCTTTTTATCAATCGTAAACCGAAAACTACAAAACATTAAAGATTTGCTCTTTCGCTTTTTCAAGATCATCTTTCATAGCCACCACACATTTTTGAATGTCAGCATCATAAGCCTTGGAACCAGTGGTGTTTATTTCACGGCCTACTTCCTGCATAATAAAGGCGAGCTTCTTTCCTTTTGATTCTTCTTTTTCATCCAATATATCTTTAAAATATTCGCAATGATTTTTTAAACGAACCTGCTCTTCCCTTATGTCAATTTTTTCAATGTAATAGATCAGCTCCTGCTCAAGCCTATTAGGGTCATAATTTTCTTTACCCACATTTTCTTCCAGCAATTGAATTAGCTCAGTCTTCATTCTTTCCTTTCTTTTCGGCTCAAGCTTTAGTATTTCTTCTTCCTGTGCATTAATATTTTTTATCCGCAGGCGCAATTCCTTTTCAAGGGATTTGCCTTCTTCAATTCTATGATTGTTCAATTCTTCCATTGCCGTTTCAAGTACATGCATAAGCTCTTTCCAGTCACTCTCGTTAAGTATTTCGTTGCTTGGCGTCACTACTTCAGGCAACCTTAAAAGTGCGCTGAGCACTGAGTTTGTATCAATATTTAATTCATTGGCCAACTCGCCTATTTGATGATAATAGGTCCTTATTAATTCTGTATTTATAACAACAGGTTTTGATGAGCCGTTCTGCTTTATAAGTATGAAGCATTCCACACTTCCCCGGATAAGGTTTTCCTGTAAGAGATTGCGTATATCAAATTCGTAGGGCTTCAGCAAGGGAGGGAGCTTCAAATTTATTTCAAGCTGCTTGCCATTGAGTGATCTGATCTCTACCAAAAATGTTTTGTCATTTACTGTCTGCTCAGCTCTTCCAAACCCCGTCATTGATTTTAGCATAGTCAATTGTACTTTTTAATTTGAAGCAAGTTATACAATTCTGTTTGAGATAGAATTTTCATTTCACCGGGTTGCAAATGTGCAAGCGTTATTTTTTCTATTCTGTAACGGATAAGTCTTAGTGTAGGAAAGCCCGCCTTCGCAGTCATCTTTCTTACCTGTCTGTTTTTACCTTCCGTTAAAACTATTTTTATCCAGCTAACAGGAATCTTTTTTCTCATACGGATGGAAGGAATGCGTTCGGACACTTGCGGAGCATTGATGAATTTTTGAACCTTGCACAATTTCGTTTGATAAAACTTCCCATTAATATTTATCGTTACCCCTGTTTGTAATTCGTCTATCGCGTTATCGGTTATTATATTTTCTACCTGAACCCAATACTCTCTTTCATGCGCCAGCAAAGGGTTTAGCAGGTAGCTGTTTAATTTTTTATCATCGGTTAGTATTAATAAACCTTCGCTGTCATAATCAAGCCGGCCAACAGGATAGACATTTGCAGGAACATTAAAAAAATCTTTCAATGTTTTTTTCCCTTCCTGCGAAGTGAATTGCGAAAGAACATTGAAGGGCTTATGAACAATAAAATATTTATTCAAAAAACTATTTTAAGAAAATTTGAAAATTAAAAACGCAATGATGAACTACTAAAAATAATAAAGCCCGTCTTTGATTGCACGGGCTTTGTTATATAGATGGGTTAGTAAGTACAGGAAATAAAATTCCCTACACAATATTAAAAATAAATTCTTCTAACAAGAAAATTTTTACTCATTATTTTATCAACATTCTAAAATGAGTTGTGGATAAGCGAGCCTTTTTTTGCACAAAATTTTATGCCCTTTTAATTTTTTCATTAAAAAACTTTAATGAAAATCAAAGTCAAAAAGATGCTGACTTGTAACTCACGCTGCACAATACTTTCAGCGAATTCTTTTATCATGCTTATTTGTTCGTCCCTTGATAATTTTTTTTATAGGGACAATACTTTGCGTTTATTTTTTTAATCAATCATTTCATTAGTTAAAAAAATTTCAATTCCCTCTCAGCTATGTTTTTAGAAAATGATCTTAAACGCTTGCATGGCACAATAGTTATCTTTGATGCATAAATTATTTCTATGCAATTCCCTTCTCCTGTTTCGGCTCAATGGATATCAGAATTTATCAATGCAGAAATTGCCGGTAAAAAAAATTCATCCGCCACCGGCATCAACGAAATACATAAAGTGAATGATGGCGATATAGTTTTTGTTGATCATCCAAAGTATTATGACACGTGCCTCAACAGTGCTGCTACTTTTATCATCATCAATAAAAAAACAGAAATGCCTGATGGCAAAACTTTGTTTATTGTTGATGATCCATTTGAAGCCTATTCAAAAATCGTCAACCATTTCAGGCCATTTATACCATCAAAGAAAATGATAAGTAAGTCCGCTAAAGTGGGAAGCAATACTATTATAATGCCTAATGTTTTCCTCGGTACTGAAGTAATTGTTGGTAAAAATTGTATCATTCATCCCAACGTAACCGTGTATGATAATACAGTAATTGGAAACAATGTGACGATACATTCCGGCACGGTGATAGGAAGCGATGCGTACTACATGAATGCAAAAAAAAACAGGGAGATATGGTATAAAAAGATGCAAAGCTGCGGCCAGGTAATTATTGAAGATGATGTGGAGATAGGCGCTAACTGTACCATTGATCGCGGTGTGAGCGCTGAAACGAAAATAGGGAAGGGAACAAAAATTGATAATCTTGTGCATGTAGGCCACGAAGTAGTTGTTGGAAAAAATTGCCTGATCGCGGCGCAGGTCGGTATTGCCGGCGGTACGGTTTTGGGCGATGGTGTAATTCTTTGGGGGCAGGTAGGCGTGAATAAAACAATTACTATCGGCGACAATGCGATAGTGATGGGGCAGGCCGGCATTACGGCAAGCATTGAAGGAAATAAAACTTATTGGGGCACACCCATCCAGGAATTTTATAGCAAGCGAAAAGAGCTTGTATTGATAAAGCGGCTTCCGGAGATTTGGGAGAAGGTTAAAAAGTTAATGTGACTTCGATGTGTGATGTGTGATGTACGATGTACGACGTTTTCAATGACCCCAATGACTATTGACTAATGACCTTATGTAACAATATCGTACATCAAACATCGTACTTCGTACATTTTTTATTTTCCTTTCAGCCTGTATTTTTTATTCACCTTTGGATTATTAAAGTAATCATCAAGCTCTTTGCTGTCTGTGCTGTCTTCAACAACAGGCACATCTATAAGTTGTAATTGCACCTGCTTTAATTCTTCTTTGAGCCTCGCCGTTTTTTTAATGATATCAATATCCTTGTCACCAACCAGCATATTATCCGTAAGCAAATATTGCAGTCTCTTAATATCACTTCTTACAAGCGAAGCAGAATTTTGCTCATAATTTTTAGAAGGCGCTACGGCTTCTTTTACGGGCACTAAAGCCACGCCTACGCTGGGCAATATCTTACCGGTTGTCTGCTCGTTCTGCCCTGGCAATGATGAAAAGATTGTGCCTCCCAATGCGGTGGAAGCCGAAGTAAGATCGAAAGTAGTGCGTGTGTTTTTAGTATGTTTTATTTTTTGATCCAATATCCTGAAGGTGCTTTTGAGCTGCACAATATAAGTCTCTATATCGCCCACTATTTTATTGTATTCCATCAACCTGTTAGGGTAATTGATTGCCTGGTGCACCATCACTTTTACAATTGCCGTGTCGCGATTAAAAAATTTATCTACACCAACAAAGCTTATGGTTAGCAATTTGTCTTTTTCGGGATCATCTTCTTTTATAAAATCATAAGAAGGCACCCACGTAAAATCATCTCCGCATTTAGTGACGGGGGTTGATGACCGGATGGGGAAATTGCTGTAATAGGTGATAAATTCTATGGGGAAGCTTCCTTCCTCACATTGCAGCCTGAAGTTTAAAGTATCAGCTTCGTCAATGCTTTGAATTCCATTTACGGTGGGCTTTACTTTTGAAGGAATAATCTCTGTATTATAAAAGACAAGTGTGAATGTTGTGTCTACTTTATCGGAATCACTATTCAAATTTTGAACGCCAAGCCGCACCTTATATTCATTATCATATTTCAACTTGCCGGAAAGAAAATATGATTTATCCGCTTTGAACCTGAGCACACCATTGTCTTTATTTATCTGAAGGCCCACGGGAGAATTTCTTAAGAACCAATAATAGTCGTCGGGATTTTTATTGATCTCAAAATGATAATCGAGCGTGGAATCTACGTGTAACGTAAAGTATGGGGTGAAATTTTTTATTCGTAACACGGTATCTTCCTTTTTCACAAAGAGCGTGTCTTCGGTTACCTGTGATTTAACCTGAAAGGAAATTAAAAAGAAGGTAAGTGGGAGAAATAGCCTGGCAAATACAAGAAGGGTAAGATTTTTAAACATACGGACAAAAATATAAAACTCTCAACTTTATTATCAATGAATATTTTCGGTCGCCCTGCACTTCAATTCTTTCCCTCATAGTAATTGCATTGCTGCAGAGAGCCGAGGCGAAAACGAAGGGGCAATTTGATAGCCTTTTCAACGGCTAATTCCTGTTTGCAGAAAAAGCCAAAGCTGCGGGTATAAAAGTCTGCGGGTATCGGTCTTTGTAAATCAACTGAAGTATGCTCAGATAAAACGGGCGAAATAAATTGAACCATA
Source organism: Hanamia sp. (assembly GCA_965217965.1). Lineage (GTDB taxonomy): Bacteria > Bacteroidota > Bacteroidia > Chitinophagales > Chitinophagaceae > Ginsengibacter. Next base: position 432,324 of record CBDCJQ010000001.1, read on the forward strand.
GAAGATAAAGTATCGGTTAAATTTTTTTGTGCAGGAAAAATAGTGGATTTTAAAAAAAAATTCCGGCTTGTAAACATATTATTTTGGGCACTGCAGGCCGCAGAGCATATTAAAAAAAAGCCGATGATTACACAAATTTTATTCCAAAAAAACATATCGTTATTTTTGCCGGGTAAAATTACGTAATATAAAAGAAACCAGGAGATGTCGTTAGGTCAGCGTTTACAACAAAAGCTATTACAAAAACTTTCACCGCAGCAAATTCAGTTGATGAAATTATTGCAAGTTCCCACAGCTCATCTGGAAGAAAGAATCAAAGAAGAGATGGAGGAAAATCCTGCGCTTGAGCCTGGTGAGGACGGGCATGATGAAAACTTTGACGAACCTAAAGATGACCTTGAAACAAACGATGCAGATAATGAAATCGATGGCAGCGAATCAGACTATGATAATATTGACATAAGTGAATATGTAAAAGATGGTGACGATGAAGTAGGCGATTATAAATTAAGAGATGATAACTATGGAGACCCCGAAGAGACAAAAACAATTCCGCACAAAGTAGAAACGTCTTTTTATGATTTCCTTAAGTCGCAGCTTTTGATGCTTCACATTGATGACCGGCAAAAAAAAATCGCCGAGCATATCATCGGCAGCATTGATGATGATGGCTACCTGCGCCGCGATATTTCAGCGATTGCAGATGACCTTGCCTTCAGGCAAAATATTGATTGTACTGAAAAAGAAATTGAAGAGCTTGTAAAGCTTATTCAGCAATTTGACCCGCCGGGCGTTGGTGCAAGAGATTTGCAGGAATGTCTTTTATTGCAATTGAAGAGAAAAGAAGCTGACGGCAAGCCCGTAAAAACGGCTATTGATGTGATCGCTGATTACTTCGAAGAGTTTACAAAAAAACATTATGAAAAAATACAGCGCGGATTAAATCTTGATGATGACGGAATAAAAGATGTGATCAATCAAATAATAAAACTCAACCCAAAGCCAGGCGGCCAGGTTGGGGAAACCAATAAGCTGCAGAGCTACGTGATTCCTGATTTCTTTGTAGTGAATACCCTTGGCAAGCTTGAGGTTACACTCAACTCAAGGAATGCTCCTGACCTTCGCATAAGCGATGGCTATCGCGATATGCTAAAAGATTATGACCGGGGCTCCAAAAAAGATAAACGTCAAAAGGAAGCTGTTCTTTTTATTAAGCAAAAAATTGATTCAGCCAAATGGTTTATAGATGCTATAAAGCAACGCCAGCATACATTGCTTAGCACCATGCAAACAATAATGGAGTATCAAAAAGAATTCTTTTTAACCGGCGATGATACCGATTTGCGGCCGATGATCTTAAAGGATATTGCAGAAAGGACTTCGCTCGACATATCAACAGTAAGTCGCGTAGCCAACAGTAAATTTGTGCAAACGGAATTTGGAACTTACCGGCTAAAATTTTTCTTTAGTGAAAGCCTTGTTACCGATAGTGGTGAAGAAGTAAGTACACGTGAGGTAAAAAAAATATTGAATAACCTAATTGATGACGAGAACAAACAACATCCCTTAAGTGATGAAAAACTAACAGAGCTCCTGCAGGAGAAAGGTTATAATATAGCCCGCCGTACCGTGGCCAAATACAGGGAGCAACTCAATATTCCGGTTGCCCGGTTGAGAAAAGAATTATAAAATGGAACAACAAATTTTTGGCCGTGGTAAACAAAAAGCTGTAGCGGTATCATACGATCCATTTGGTTTAGCGCTGAAAATTCCCGCTCAACTTATTTCTTATATTTTCCATCCTTTATTCATTCCACTTATTGCCGCCTGGTACCTGGCTTTTTTACAGCCTGGTTATTTTACCGGCATACCCCGCGGTGAAAAATATTATATACTTATAAGAGTAGCCTACAATACCATTTTTTTTCCCGCGCTAACTGTGCTTTTATTAAAAGCAGTGGGTTTTATTCAAAGCATTTTTCTCAGAACACAGCGCGAAAGAATCATCCCTTATGTGGCTGCTAATATTTTTTACTTCTGGATGTACCTCGTTTTCAAAAATCAGCCGGATGTGCCGGTGATTCTTACCATGTTTATTTTTGGAATTTTTCTTTCATCTTCTTTTGGATTATTTGTAAATAGTTATTTTAAAATAAGCATGCATGCCCTGGGAATGGGCGCCTTCACCGGCCTGGTGCTAATAATTATTTTTACCGGTTTATCCTACTCGGTTTTTTTACCGGCGATGGTTGTATTTTTTTTAACCGGCATTGTCTGTACCTCAAGGCTAATCGTAAGTGACCATTCTCCTTTTCAAATTTATGCCGGAATATTGTTTGGCATTGTAAGCCAGTTGTTGGCTTATGCGTTTATCGGAATTTAATCTCAACGCTATGAGATTTCTACCACATAAAAGGTATGAAAGAGCTTCCTCAGTGATAGGCTTTTTCTGTGCGTAAACACTGCTTCTCTCGTTCTCAGCGGTAAAGCTTTCAGAATAACAATTGGCAGCTAAGTGCCATTAAAATAAAATGAGAAGATTTATTTTACTACCTGGAATTTGCCGGCCTCTACAATATTTCCCTGCTTATCTCTAAGCTGAAAAATATATACGCCGCGATAATAATCAGTGAGGGGAAGTGCAATTTTCTTTTCGGTTGGTTTTACTTCTGCCACTTTTTTACCTATAAAATTATATATCTGTAGAGAATATGACTGATCGTAAGTTTTCGAGAATTCAAAATTAATAAAGCTCACAGCCGGGTTCGGATAAAGCTTAACGGTTTTCACGGCAAAACTTCCAGAAGATGATTTTCCCTGGGCTGAGCTGCTGAAATAAAAACCTGCAATAAAAATAATTATGTAAAAAATTCTTTTCAATAGATCAAAAATAAAATGTATGAACTTAAAATTACAATATTTATGATATAATCAAAACACCTGAAAAAATTATAACATAAAATAAATTCTGCTGAAAATTATAAACGTTTTACTGTAAACTAATTGCATTACCGGAAATATAGTTGAACAATCCTGACCGGGGCTGCCGCCCGCCAGCTAATTGAACGACGAAAGCGTTTGCAGAGAACCTACAGAAATGGCGATTACTTTAGCTTTGCTATTATTATAAAGTCCAATATTATCACACACGTTGCAAAGCTCTTTTGTGCACACACCTGTAAATGCAAGTGGAAAAAATAAGAGAACCACATTTTTGTCCCTAAAATCGATGAGGGATATCTTTTCTTTTTCAGAGCTGTATAAATTAAAGTCCGGGGCGTTGTCGCTTGCTTGAAGACTCATTTTTTTGCTTAAGTGTGAGCGAAAATAAATATTTATTTGCTCCAAAAAAGAGAAAAGCAGAGACGCCACCGGAGACTACCAGACTTCATAAGAAAGGAGTTCGTTTTCCATTTTTATTCTTTGTCCTTCCTTTATTACAAAGGTGAAAGCTATCGCGGTAAGCGCTGTGATTGCGATGAAGTAAAATGCGGTCCTGGTTTTTTTATTTATAAATGATGCTGACATTATAGAAACTTTACAACTTCCTGATATGATGATGTAAATTAATAAAAATCATGTTATGTAAGAAAGATGCTGACTTTTATATAACAAAGTTTCTTAAAATATCCAGCCATAAAATCAATTTTTCATTGGTTAAATATATTCACAGGTAAAATGATTTCCCACCTGCTCTTGCCTGCTGCGCCAAAAAGATCTTTATCGAACAAATAACTATACCTGAAGCCTGCAGATACATTAGCCTGGTTCCACCACTTTGTATCAAAATTTATCTCTGCACCCGCAGATCGAAAATCAGCATTAAAAGAATTTCCATTCCTGTAAAAATCTTTTATATAAGTATCATCATAAAAAAGATTAGCTCTTACACGAAGCAAATAAAATATGTTGCCAAAGCCTGCATCAGGATAAGCCAGGGGAAAATGATAATTGATTCCCCATTTGTACATTCTATAAAAATTTGAAGAGGCATATCCTCTTGAAAATGGAAAGCCGCTGGAAAAATTAATTTGCCTACCGGTATCTTTTGTAAGCAGGACTGCATTGAGAGCAAGGCTATGTGTTTTAAAAAATCCCGGTAAATAAATATTTCCATTCAGCATAAGCTGGTTACCGCTATAGTGCGTGATTGCTGACTTGTAGGTAAGATTAACTGTTTGGGCATACCTTGGAAAAATTTCCTGCCCTGCTCTCTGATTCTGGTGACTAAAGGATAAAAAGCTGCTGATGTAGCTATAAGAAATTTTGTCAAGAGAATCTTTATACATCCCTTTAAAAGCACTTTCATTATAAACGTATCGCGTACCAAAATTTAAAAAGGTAAACGACCGTCCCTTGCTAAAATTCAGCGGGACGTTAAGCCCGGCATAAGGCTCAAGCTCATTAAAATAAACAGACCTTTGCGAAGCGCTGGTGGTGCGCCGGTCAAACGTATAGTTTATTCCTGCTGACAAATAGGGAAATAGTGCGCCATAAACCGCACCAACGCCAATTTTCTTCGATTGCTCGGCGCGGTTATACGTAAATGATAACTGCGATTGTAAAGTGTTTAAAATATTTTCTCCCAGTAAAGTAAGTGTATAATCAGGATCATCAATGTTGGGTTCTATACTATGAAAGTTGAATAGCCCGTACCCCTTGGAATATTTGTTAACCTTATGTGAATTGTCTTCAATGGAGTAAAGCAAATTTGAATTTATATTGTTGAGGGAGGTAATACCAAAGCTGGAAGTATTTTTATCCATTAATAAAGTGTCCAGCTCTTTGAAAGTTATTTCATTCTTTGAAACCTGCACCAGGCGGTAACCTGAAGAAGTAAATGTGGACCACACAATTAAAGAATCATTTATAGCCGGCTCGTATTTGCCAAGTCCGTATTCCTTTTTGCAATTGATCTTCCACAGTTTTTTATCATCGTAGCTAAAGCAGAAAAGCTCATCATTTTCCCGGTATGAATTAGTGAAATAAATAGAGTCGTGATATATACATGGAAAACCAATTACGTTGTATGAAAAAGGCAGCAAGTATTTTGCGTTACCGGTTTTTATATTTACTTCTGCCAGCGACATTTTCCCCATCGTATCCCTTACAGCAGATATTATTTTATGGTCGCTGTAAAATTTTGGATAAGTATAAAAAAGATGGGCCGGGTTCGGCGCCTTTGACACAATATGTCCATCAGTAGCATCGAGAATAACTAAGGAAGATTTCCCATCGGTAGCTTCTTCTGCGGCCACGATTGTCTTTCCATCCAGGCTAATATCCGGCGAAAAATATCTTGTATGTCTTGTAAGCGTTTGTTGTTTGCCGTTAGCGACGCCGAGTATTTGTATTTCACTGTAATCGCTATAGCCCCACCGTAGATCAGGCCGGTAAGCGGCGTATACTATTTTTCCATTTCTTACACTAAAATAATTATCTAAGGAATTGTCACGCACACGGATTTTCTTTTCACTATTACGGTCTCTAACAATAAACTCCGGGATTTGCTTGTAGCTGCTTTTTACATAAATAATATTATTGCCGCTAAAGGCGGGATATTCCTCATTTAAATAAGGTTGAGCGTTTTTCGCGATTTTATTTGGGATTTGAAATTCTTTTTTAAAGAAGTCAAATGCATTGTTCCTGAAAGTTGAATAATTATCTCCCGAATACTTTTTGATGGCTTTTTGCATAGGATAAAAAAGTCCTTTGTACGCTGCAGCATCATGGGTAACCTTTTTCCAAAATTTATCTCCATACTTTTCTCTTCCGTAAGCCACCAGCATAAAACCTAACGGGTAATGGTCGGGTACAAAATCTTTGTATGAACCATTTCTTAATTTCATCCAGCTATATTTTCGCCCATCTTTCCAAAGGGCGCGGTAACCATTATAAAAGTACGGCAGGCTGCCGCGGCCCTGTTTACTTACGTTGGTTTCGTTATATACTGCATCGCCTTCAAAAAACCAATTGGGTACTGCGGCATTATTGGCAAGCGCCTGTCCTTCTTCGCCAAAAATTAAATATAAAATGTGCGACAGGCCAACATTGAAATTATTATACTGTTCTACGTGCCGGTATTCATGAATCGTAAGCTGGTCCGGCCATGGCAGGCTTCCAAGCTCAAAACTATTTTGCATGGGCGTGAGATAAAATTCACTTTTATAAGGGCCGAGCGCTACAAAACCATTTGAAATAGTTGTACGATCCTGCAATACAATATTTATTTTTTTTGATTTTACGCCAATAGTAGTTTGCGTTGGCTGCTTTATCCATTCAATCACGTTGGTAATTCTTGCGGCAGTGGAGTCAAGGCCTGCTGAAAAAATAACTCTTGAAGCGCTTGTGTTTATTTGCCTCCATTTTAGGGAAGGCGGATTTCCTCCAAAAATTTGACAGAAACCACTATTTCCTGCAAGCAATATCAAAACAATTATGCAAATCTTACGTAGGTGAAACATAGTATTTTTGTGGAAATGAAGTTAACGAATTGATAGGAATAGTGACGGGTGCCTTTTGAAGTTTATACCATGTTTTTTGTCTTTACGTTTTATAAAAGTGCCGGCTTGGCCCCGATTCTTTTACCGGAAATTAAATGTATCAGCACATGATTCACCTGAAAAAAATTATATTTCTTTTAATTCCCTGCTTTATAATGTTCACGTCATGTAAAAAGCTGGCAGACCAGGTAACCCAAACACAATTAGAAAAATATTTTGAAGCCAACGTCTTAAACAGGGATTTCATAATAACTGTTGCCACAGATAGCTCTTCGGACCTTACGCCCAATTACAGTGGCTATGTTTTTGTGCTTTTAAAGACAGATTATTATCACGGTCCTTTAAGAGTCACGAAAGGATCAAACGTCTATATGGGTTCCTGGGTGGCTAACGAAGATTTCGGTAAGCTCGATATTAGCTTGCCTGACCCGCCGGCCGAGTTCGCTTTTTTAACCCGGTCGTGGCGATTTACCAGTAAAAATTTACCTATTTTGAAACTTGCTCCTTGGGGCAGTAATGCTCCAATCGCATTAACTATGTATCGCCAATAGTTCTAAACTTTCGGTATCTAATTCTTTATTAAAAGAAAAATTGCTTTTACAAACAGGAGCTATCTTTATAGAAATCGGATTAGGCGTTTTGATCATATTGTCAGTAAAAAAAAGTGACGATCAAAAAAAAAACAAAAAAATTCGTGTTAATCTGTGCTACCTGTCTGCCATCAGGCAGGTTTGTGGCTTTTTGCTTAGACTTTATTTTAGCAACTAATCCTAAAAAAAAATTCAATGAAAATTAGTGATGTGATTGAATGCCTGGAAAACTTTGCTCCGTTAAGCCTGCAGGAAGATTATGATAACGCTGGACTCCTGGCGGGTAAAGGTTCCGATGAGTGTTTAGGCATTTTGACTACACTCGATGTTACCGAAAAAGTAGTGCAGGAAGCTATAAATAATCAATGCAATCTGATTGTGGCGCATCATCCCATTATTTTCAGGGGTTTAAAAAAATTGAATGGTGCTAACTATGTTGAGCGTACAATAATTGCCGCCATAAAAAATGACATTGCTATCTATGCAATTCATACTAATCTGGATAACGTAATTAATGGCGTGAATAAGAAGATCGCGGAGAAATTAGGATTGCAGGATGTGCAGGTACTTTCTCCAGGCAAAAATATTTTAAAGAAACTGGTAACTTTTTCTCCTAAAGAAAATGCAGAGAATGTTCGCAATGCATTATTCACCGCCGGCGGCAAGTTGGGAAACTATAGTGAGTGCAGTTTCAATGTGGAAGGTGTAGGTACATTCAAGGCAGAAGCTGGCGCTGCACCTTATATTGGGGAAATCGGCACCCGGCACGAGGAAAAGGAAACCAGGATTGAAGTGATCTTTCCGGCGCATCTGCAGAAAAAAATCGTTCAGGTTTTAAAAAATGCGCATCCTTATGAAGAAGCGGCCTACGATGTTTATGCCTTGCAAAACGAAACTAATGATATAGGAAGTGGCCTCGCGGGCCAGTTACCGGTGCCTATCACCGAAGCAGATTTGCTGTCAAAGCTTAAGAGTGAGTTCGGCCTGCAGGTGATAAGACATTCGCCTGTGCTCAATAGAAAAATAAGCAAAGTAGCCTTATGCGGCGGAGCAGGCAGCTTTCTTCTGGGCGCTGCAAAATCCGCCGGGGCAGATGCTTATATTACTTCTGATATAAAATACCACGAATTCTTTGATGCAGACGGAGAAATCCTTTTAGCCGACATTGGCCATTTCGAAAGCGAGCAATTCACCATAAGCCTTTTAGCTGACATTTTAAGAGAAAAATTCCCTAACTTTGCCGTCCAAAAAACAAAAATTAAAACCAATCCGGTCAATTATTATACGTAAGCAGGTTTATTGGTTTTAAAAAAAAATCATAAATAATATATGGCACAAGTAAAAGATTATTCTGTAGAAGAAAAATTGTTATCTCTTGTAAAATTGCAAAAGGTAGATAGTAAGCTGGATGGCATTCAAATCTTGAAGGGCGAACTTCCGATTGAAGTAAGCGATCTTGAAGATGAAATTGAAGGCTTGCATGCACGTCAGAACCGTATCGAAGAAGAGATAAACGGAATGCAGCAATTTATCGAGGATAAAAAAAATATAATAAAAGAAGCTGGTGAACTGGTAAAGAAATACGAGAAGCAGAGTGATAATGTAAAGAACAACCGTGAATTTGAAGCGATAAACAAAGAAATTGAAATGCAAACGCTGGAAACCAAGCTGGCGGAAAAGCACATTAAAGATGCCACCGAGGAAATAGCGGAAAAAGCAAAACAGCTTGAGCTTGCCAAAAAAGCAGTTGCTACCAAAGAAACAAACCTGAAAGGGAAAAAGGGCGAATTGGAAAAAATTATTGCCGAGACCGATAAGGAGGAAAAGAATTACAACAAACAAGCTGATGCAGCGAGAGAAAATGTAGATGAAAGATTACTCGTAAGCTATGACAGGATACGTAAAAATTATCGCAATGGCCTGGCTGTAGTTCCTGTGGAAAGAGATTCTTGCGGTGGTTGTTTTAATGCAATTCCACCGCAAAAGCAGAGCGATATAAAGCAAAGGAAAAAAATAATCGTATGCGAGAATTGCGGGCGCATATTGGTTGATGACGAACTGAACGATTCAGTAGAAGTAAAATAAATTATTTTTATAAAAAGAAGAAGGGTGCTGTTTGGCGCCCTTTTTTTATGTGAATTAGTTACGGGCATTAGCGTGTTCCTCCATTTATAAACGCTATGCCCAAAAACAAGAACAACAAGCTATAAATATTGTAATTTGCCTGGATAATGCTTCAGCAATTACACATACAGAACTATGCAATAATTGATTCGATCAAAATACATTTTTCCCCGCATTTAAATATCATTACCGGTGAAACCGGCGCAGGCAAAAGCATTCTGGTGGGGGCGCTCAGCCTCGTACTTGGCGAGCGGGCAGATACTTCTGTTTTGCTTAATAAAGAAAAAAAATGTTTCATTGAAGGAGTTTTCAAAAACAACCGGGAGCCGGTAAAAGAATTTTTACAATCAAACGATCTTGATGCTGAGGAAGAAATTGTGATTCGAAGGGAGATATCGCCGAATGGAAAATCACGGGCCTTCATCAACGATACTCCGGTAAACCTTTTACAGTTAAGGCAATTGTCTTCACTGCTTGTTGACCTGCATCAGCAATTTGATTCACTGGAATTAGGCGATAACGATTTTCAGCGGGAAGTAATTGATGCACTGGCCGGCAATAGGAAAGACATTATTCAATACCAGGAAGTGTATAAAAACTATAGAATTACCCTAAAAGAACTTGAGCAGTTTAAAGCTGAACAATCAGCGGCCAATAAAGAATTTGACTATAATAAATTTCTTTTTGATGAGCTTGAAGAAGCAAACTTTGCCGGGAACGAGCTGGAAAATATTGATGCTGAAATAAAGCTTATCAGCAACGCTGAAAATATTAAGCTTGTCCTCACCGAAGTAAATGCTCAATTGCAGGAAAGTGAACAACCTTTGGTACAGCAAATAAAAATAATAAATAATAAACTGCAGAGCCTGCACGCTTTTCATCCCGCCATTGATGCCTTAACGCAAAGGTTGAACTCTGTGCAAATAGAGTTGCAGGATATTGCAGCAGAACTTGAATTGCTTAATAATGAAGTACTATACGACGCTGACAAAATAGATGAATTAAATAACAGGATGGGAGAGGGCTATCGTTTGTTGAAAAAACACAACGTTCAAACCACGGCAGATTTACTCAAAATAAAAGAGCACCTGGCCACGGAACTTGAAAAGGTTACCAATCTTTCCGAAGCAATTTCTTTGAGAGAAAATCAACTGGAGCAATTATATAAAAAGGCGTTTGCCATCGCAGAAAAAATTTCAGAAAAAAGGCAGCAGCAAGCGCTGCCATTCGAAGATAAAGTAAACCTGCTTTTAACGCAGGTCGGTATGCCAAATGCCCACATCAAGGTTGCGATCAAAAAAGAAAAAAATTTAAATAAGGCAGGCATTAATACAATAGAATTTTTATTTGATGCTAATCTTCCACAAGGTGCTGCAACAAATACAAGCCGTTTTGAGCCCTTGAGGAAAGTAGCAAGCGGTGGCGAATTAAGCCGCCTGATGCTGAGCATTAAATCACTTGTTGCTAAAAGCATACAACTACCAACATTGATTTTTGATGAAATTGACAGCGGCATAAGCGGCGAAGCCGCAAGGCAGGTAGGGCTTATTATGAAAGAGCTTTCCGGTGGCCACCAGGTAATATCCATTACACACCAGCCGCAAATAGCTTCGAAGGCAGAAACCCATTTTTTTGTTTACAAAGAAATCAAAGGTGATAAAATTGTTACGGCCATAAAGGAATTGAATACCGATGAACGCATCACTACAATTGCTACTATGCTTAGTGGCGAAAGGCCCACAGCGGCGGCCTTTGAGAACGCACGGGAAATGATCGGAAATTGAAAGGCGGCCCCCTATCCCCCGAAGGGGGAAACAAGACGGATTTAAAGACAGAAAAAACTATGATAGATAGAAAAACTTTTTGAACCAATAAACTTTTTAACTAATAAACTATTTAACCAATCAACTATGTCTTATAACTTACTAAAGGGAAAAAAGGGAATTATTTTCGGCGCACTTGATGAAAACTCGATCGCTTGGAAAACTGCATTACGTTGCCATGAAGAAGGAGCGCAAATAATGCTTACAAACGCACCGGTCGCCATGCGCATGGGTGAGATCAATAAGCTGGCAGAAAAAATAAATGCTCCGGTAGTGCCCTGTGATGTAAGTAGCAATGATGATATGCTCAATTTAATTACAAAAGCAAAAGAACATTTTGGCGGAGGTGTTGATTTCATTTTGCATTCAGTGGGCATGAGCATTAATATGCGTAAAGGAAAACATTACACGGAGATTGATTATGGGTTTAACCAGAAGACCTTGGATATCTCAGCAATGAGCCTTCACCGTTTACTGGCAACCGCCATGAAAGAAGATGCGCTAAATGAATGGGGCAGCGTGGTGGCGCTTACTTACATTGCTGCGCAAAGGGTTTTCCCTGATTATAATGAGATGGCTGATGCCAAAGCGTTGCTTGAAAGTGTTACCCGTAGTTTTGGCTATCATTATGCGCTGAAAAAACACGTAAGGATAAATACAATTTCCCAATCTCCCACCCGCACTACTGCCGGCAGCGGCGTGAAGGGCTTTGATGGCTTTATAAATTATGCCGAAAAAATGAGCCCGCTTGGTAATGCAAGCGCTGAGGATTGCGCTAACTACTGCGTTACTTTATTCAGCGATATGACGCGGTATGTCACCATGCAAAATCTTTTTCATGATGGAGGTTTTTCTTTTACGGGCGTTACCGAAAGTGTGATCGAGCAAATGGAGAAGTGATAAAATGCATTCTTTTACCGCAGAGAATAAGAGAAGCAGAGGTTGCGCAGAGAGAACTTACCAAATATTTAAAGCAGGAGAAATTTCAGTTGTACATAAGTTTACAAAAAGCCGAAATACGCGGCGTTAAGGACATCACACCCGGCGCTTCGGGAAAGCTCATTGGCTCAGGCCTTGTATATACAGTTGGACCGGATGCCTGCAAAAATCCCTGGCCCTTTAGCCATACATGGCTTGCAGCACCTCCTGTAGGCCTGTACATATATTTTCCATTGGAACCTGCTGGCCTGGTCTTTATAACGGTAACTAGTGATCGTAGCCATAAAATTTTTCGTGCGCAATGCACTTAGCTTTTTGGAAAAGGAGGAATAACTGGTCTGGGTGGTGTTAAAGGACAATACATCGTTTGAGAGATTATTATTTTTAAAATAGCTCATAAAGCCTTCTTCTTTTCTAAGAATTGCATAGTTGTTATCTATCTCAGCAGTAATATTTGCAACAAGCACTTTCTGGCTTTCATCAATACAATAATGCACCAATTGCCCTGCCAGGTAACCACTCGTGAATATTTCTGCGCCGATGTAGCAAAGTGTATCTCTTTCCGGAATATCAGAATTGATCAATACATAAGGTATTCGTGCCTTTTCGATTGTTTCAATCAATTGTGTTGATTCTACAGGAAACAAGGGTGTAAAAAGAATACCGTCTGCTTAAATTTAATAAGACTCTTAGCCTGGCTGGCAAAAGATTTTTGATCGTTCTGATCAAAAAAAAAATTGCTCAATATGAATACCGTATCGTTTTATTTCGCTTTGCGCCTGTTTTATTCCATCTAAGGGTGCCTGCCAGAACTCTGTTTCTCCTGATATGGCGGGTAAAAGAACTGCAAGACGAATAGTACCGCGGGAAGTAAGCGCCAGCCGCTGTGCAAGTATATTTGGCTGATAATCTAATTTTTCAATTATAGATTGAATTTTAGTTTTTGTTTTTTCTGAAACGCCGCCTCTTTTATGAATTACCCTGTCAACCGTAGCGATAGAAACATTGGCTAATCTTGCAATTTCTTTAACGCCGGCTGAAGCTTTTTTCTTTTTATTATCCATTATACCATTATACCATTAAAGATAATTACAACAAAATTTATAGACTTGTTTTTATTGTTTTCCGCATTAGGTTTTTGATATCCATATTAGGTTTTTCTTACGAGATAAGCTAGTGTTTGTAATTACGAAAAAGTTCAGAGTGTCTTACAAGGTTTACAATTAATTCCCGTATTTAATAATATTATTCAACGAGCTGCTTATTATTATCACTTGAGTTTGACACGATTTTAAGCTAACTTATTGATTTTCAGAAGTACTTAATTTTGAATTTCCCCCTACAAATTTGAGGGCAGGTAGTTTGCTATGGTGGCATCGCTTATTGCAGTAGGCAATTGTTTTAGGTTAATTGATTTTAATAAATATTCTGCCTGTTCACTAGTGGTTGACCTGAGCCACATTACTTCTCCATCCTGTACAATTTTGGAGAGTTGCAAGCAATCTTCGTATTACGTGCTCCGAATAACTGCATTTTTTTTGTAAATAGACCAGCAGGCAAAATGATATGTAGCAAAGCACTATGTGGCCTTCTATTCTTTTATCAGTCCAGTGAAACATGGGGCGGGTTTCGGAAAAGTATTGCAGCAGTTTTGGGCAATAGAATTCCGTCAGCCGGTAACTGAAGTTGATGATTGCAATATTGCTGATGTTTTATTCATTAGCCAAATGTATAACGTCATGCCCGAACTGAAGCTACATATTTTTACTGCTGCTGAAGCTTACTTTGTCAAGCCCAAATTGCTGCAATACGGCTGTTGCTTGCAGTTTTGTCCCATGAATTTTAATGCTGAAAAAGAATGTAAATAGCTTTTTTAAATTGATGTTGCTTATCGTTCATAATGTTTTTAAAATTAAAGTCTTGAAAGTTGCAACTGGATTAAAAAACTAAAGATGAACTTGAAAATGAATACTGCTGTTGCTGTCGTAATGCAACTATAAATTTTAAAAAGCCGTTATGGGAAACTGATAAAAATTTGTCAACCGCAACAACCCGAACCTGAACACTTAAAAACTGCAAAAAGATTTTATGAACTTTTAAATTGAAACAAGCCGAATTGTCCGCCGAAACATTTTAAAAACAATAAGCAGTTTGCATAATTGCTGAAAGTTTAAAAGCTATTTACAAATAGTAAAAACCCAAACTTGTCAAAGTCAGCAATTGTAATTATAAAAGCAGCTTGCCAGTCAATAAAGTCTTAAACTGAATAAAGTTGATGAAGTAAACTGTCACAACAAAAACTGCCTGGAAAATATAAAAACATTTACAAAAACTTGTCGAAATAAAAGCTGCTGAAAACTTATAATAAACTTTTGCATATTGTCCTGCGACAACTTAAAAAGCTACCCGCTAAAAAAATTGCAAGCAACAAAATAACTTTTGAAGCTGCGAAAGCTTTGTTCTATTTTATATAAGTCCTTATACTTTTGAAGAGCCTGCTGCGGTGTTACATCTTTGGCATTGGTGGCAATGGCTTTGAAACCATCGAAGCGTTTCTGTTCTTCTATTTTTTGATAGTCTAATTCGTATTTATTTTTACCGGTATTTTTTATAAAGTAACGCTTTGCTTTTTTCTCTATGTTCGATGGCTGCTTAAGCATCTTTTTTGCCTTTTCTATTTTTTTCTCTCTTTCGGCTTTGTCTTTCTTTGCCCGGTTTCGCTCCAGGTGCAAATAATAGTTCTGCTCTTATATTTATAGGTGCAGTATTGCAGCGGAATGTCCTTGCCTTTGTTATCTTGTATGATAACGGTAGTGTAGTTGTCAATATTAGTAAGGTATTGTATGGCTGCCTGGCTAAGAGATTTGAGACGGTCGCCTACAATGTATTCAAAATCCTGGGCTGTACCACCCTTATCAAACAGGGCTATATTATCTTCATTAAGCATGCCACTGTCGGCCACTACGATAATGCGTTTAATGTTGTATTTGGCTTTGAGTTTGGCTATAGCTTTTTCAAAAGTGTGGCCTTCGTACATGTCACCTTTGAATATCTGAAAGCCCAGGGGTACCTTATTTTTATCAATAAGAAGTGAAAACAGGATTTGGTTTTGCCAATCACCATCCTTAACCCTAACTGGCGCAGGGCACCTTCGTACTTTGTCGAAGTAAAAGGTGGTAACATTAAAATACCACATCAAGTTCATAGTTAAACAAGTCCCGGTTTTTGTTATAAATATGTGCTGAATGATATCATTGCCGGCGGCTAAATAATCTAATGTGCGGTAAATGTGGTGCAGCTCCGCAGATGGCCCCAGGCCGGTATATTCATTTTGTAAATTGTAGGAGCCCAGTTTGCTAAGGGGATCATTCTGTCGCAAAGCATAAGCAACAGATCAGAAGGCTAAAGCTTTATCGTTTCAAAACAGCATTCATAGAGGCGCAGCAACTGGAGCATCACCATGGGAAAGCCGTAGTTGTAGCGTGCCAGTCAGAGGTTCCGCTGCCGGTAGCCATTTCAATTAGCTGGCGGCCTATGCGTTCGAGTGTTTCTTGCGAATAGCTGGCATTCAAGTGCCGAAGTACCCGTCGTTGAACCTGGCCGGCCTGGTTGCGATAGCTTTCGCAAATGCTCAGGTAGGTACCGCTTTTCTTTATCTCCTTACGCAAAAAGGCCATAGCCACCAAAGGTAAAGGCTCTCATCCAAAAATAAAAATAGCTTTCTCCCTACAACTTTTTTGAAATCCAAAACCCAACCCGCGCTGGTACTGGCTTTCAGAGGACGAACAAGCTAAAGGGTGTCAAACTCAAGAAAAAGTTCAGAGTGTCTTACAAGGTTTACAATTAATTCCCGTATTTAATAATATTATTCAACGAGCTGCTTATTATTATCAGATCAATAGAGAGAGAGATTTTTAATC
This sequence comes from Hanamia sp., assembly GCA_965217965.1. Lineage (GTDB taxonomy): Bacteria > Bacteroidota > Bacteroidia > Chitinophagales > Chitinophagaceae > Ginsengibacter. The sequence continues at coordinate 448,223 of CBDCJQ010000001.1, forward strand.
AAAGCCTTCATTTATTTTGCCATCACCCCCATCTTCCTCCTACAACTCCTTTATCATAATATTCTTAAACCACGCTTCGCTTCCATGATTTTGAAAAGTAATGTGGCCTTTATCTGCTGCGCCATAAGCGGCATCATGCACAAATTTCCCAGCCATTTTATTTTTATTCCAATCAGCGCTGTGCAGTTCATATTCCACTACTTTTTTACCGTTGAGCCAATGCTCTACATGGTTGTCGTTTTTTACAATCCGTGCATGGTTCCATTCTAAAGCCGGGTTTGGATTGGCATCTGGCGCGGGGTTCATCGCATAGTTGGCTGCCGTATGTTGCCACGGCTCCAGCTTTTCAGGAAAATTCACATCGTCTATTATTTGGTATTCCGGGCCGGTCAGGTAGGAAGATGAACTGTCTTCTGTTACGAGGTACAATATGCCGCTGTTGCCTTTCGCAGAAATTTTATAGTCAACTGAAAAATCAAAGTTTTTATATTGGTCGTTCGTCATAATATCGGCAGTGATAGCGCCATAGTTTGCATCGCTTCCTTTACAATGCAAAGTGCCACTATCAACTGACCAGGACGCCGCGGATTTGTTTTGATATGTGCGCCATCCGTCCATTGTTTTACCATTAAATAGTAATTTATACCCCTGCTCTTTTTCCATTTTTGAAAGGGTATTCTCACCTGCATTTTTCGAGGAAGAACAAGAGATTATAATCCCGGTGATTATTAGTAAACATGCTGCTAATCTTTTCATCATTGTCTGTTTATGTGGTGATTACTTTTAAATTTTCCGGATCCCATTGCAATATTTTATTATTGAAATAACTGTCGTTGCAGAGCAAAGCCGGAGCAGCAGCACGGTAACCAAACAACGCATCTTCTGTTACCTGGCCTTTCGTACGAATGGCATTAATCCAGTTATATTGATGATCGAAGTGAGCGCCCTTGTATCCTTCTTCAGCGGCGTAGATCAGCGTATCAGGCGGCACCATTGATTTACGGTCGTACGTATATTCTTTACCGGAGTTTATATTTTTAGTTTTCGTTAAAGGATCGTTTTCGTCAATAATATTTTTGTTTTTATAGAGCGTCACTTTATCCCACTCCACGGTCATAGAGCCTTCACTGCCCACCATGCGGAGATAATTGGTGCCACCGGTGCCATCTACAAAATTTACACGCAACGAAAGATTGAATGGAGGATGAACTTTTGCATCGGGATAATCGAACGTCCCCAACATAATATCAGGAACTTCTCTTCCATCCTTCCAGTATCGAAGGCCGCCGGTTGCCATCACTTTATTTGGGCCGATAGAACCGGTAATAAAATGAAGGCTCGAAAATACATGAACAAAGAGATCGCCCGATACACCGGTACCATAATCGCGGTAATTTCTCCAGCGAAAAAATCTCAATTTATCAAAAGGCCTTTTGTTGGTATTGGCTATGTACCTGTCCCAATCAACGGTTGAGGGAGATGCGTCATCAGGAATAGGATATTGCCAGGCGCCGGTTGGCGACATACGTGCGTAAAATGCCTCCGCATAATTCAACGTGCCGATAGCGCCATCCTTTAATAATTGTTTTGCTTTTTCATTACCCAGCGAGCTCATGCCCTGGCTGCCCACCTGGAACACGACATTGTTTTTCCTTTGCGCTTCAATCACCGCCGGCCCTTCGGTAATGTCGTGTACCATTGGTTTCTCGCAATACACATGCTTACCTTTATTCATGGCCGCCACAGATATATCTTTGTGCCAATGATCCGGCGTGGCAATAATAACTGCATCAATATCTTTCCTGTCAAGTATCTCACGATAGTCTTTTGTTGTGGCAATATCGTTTCCCCATTTTGATTTGGCATCTGCAAGCCTTCCATCGTACAGGTCACAAACCGCCACCAGCCTCGTTCCCGGCACAGTGCGGTTGGTAATAGCATCGGCAGTGCCCATGCCCCCAGCGCCAATCAAGGCAACCTGTATCATATCATTGGCGCTGAAATTTTGCTGCGACCGTCTTAATTCTTCCATGTTTCTCTTGCTGTCTTTTGCCGTGACAATTGCAGGGATCATGGATGCACCAATAACCCCTTTGGTAACATTGGTGATAAATTTTCTTCGTGAATTTTGACCTGGATCATTAGCCATAATTGTTTTTTATAGAATTAATTAAGGTGTCTTGAATAAATTTCATAAAAATTTTTCAAGTAATCAATCACCTTTTGGTGACCACTGAAAAGGTATGAATTCATATTTAAAATAGCTACCGAAATAAAATTTTTTTCAAAAAAACTTTGTTTTTTAAATACGCCTTAATATTTTTGCTTTTTCGAACAGCTGTTCTAAACATTTGTACTAATGATCGCAACCGAACAAAATACCGAGCTTACCATACTCGAAGCGGCAAAAAAAATTTTTAAGCAAAAAGGCCTGGATGGCTCAACTGTGCAGGATATTGCTGACGAAGCCGGCACTACCAAGTCAATGGTGAATTATTATTTCAGGAGCAAGGAAAAACTATTCGGCGCCGTTTTTCAACACGAGTTTAAAACTTTTTTTGAAGGCCTCGCTTCTTTTATAAATTCGAAATTGCCACTGTATGATAAGATTGTAAATATCGTTGAGTTCGATACCAATAAAATGTCTGAGTTTCCGGAATTGCCGGTATTTATAGTAAATGAGGTAAATAGAAATCCCGCAATAGTTTTCTCAGTGATAGAAACAATGCCGGTTGAAAATATGCTTGCAGCCTTAACAAAGCAGATCAATGCCGAAGCGAAAAAAGGAATTGTAAGAAAGATAAAGGCGGAAGACCTATTGCTAAATATCCAGGCACTTACGATATTCCCATTTTTATCCAAACCCTTATTGACAAAGGTTTTTAAGCTTAGTGAAAAAGAGTACCGGCAAAAGCTGAAAGAGCGTAAAAATCAAGTGGTCGACATTATATGGAGTTATATAAAAGCGTAAATAAAAGGGCTCATTAAAAAAATTTGAGTATGAATAGAACAATTGTTTCAAACAAGCATTTAGTAAAGGCGTTTGTTTGCATGCTGTCAATTTTTATTTCTGCTAAAACTTTTTCGCAAACCGTTTCTATTGACAGTGTATATACCTGGGCGGAGCGAAATTACCCGTTGATTAAACGAGCCAATCTTATCAAACAATCCGAAGCATACAACTTAGCCAATTTAGCCAAAGGCTATTTGCCACAAATCAATGCTTACGGTCAGGCAACCTATCAGTCAGAAGTTACAAGCGTTTCAGGCATTCCGAATTTACCCATTGAGCCATTGAGTAAGGATCAATACAAAGCTTATGTTGATGTTTCTCAAACGCTGTATGATGGCGGTGTGATAAAAGCACAACAACAAATTCAAAAGGCATCTTCCGAGTTGGAAACAGCCAGTCTCCAAAAAGATTTATACGATATAAAGCAGCGCATTAACCAAATATTTTTTGGAGCGCTTTTGTTGCAGATACAATCTGATCAAAATAATATTTTAATAAAGCAACTTAATGATACAAAAGTGCGGGTGGACAGTGCCATTCAAAATGGTGCTGCCTTTAAATCTGATGCAGAGCAATTGCAATCGGAGATCCTGATACAGCAGCAACGCAGTTATGACTTGCAGGCAAGTATTACTTCTTACCTGCAAATGCTTGAAGCTTTTACGGGAAGAAAAATTAACTCTGTTGATAAGCTTGTAAGGCCTGCGGATACTGGGTCGTGGCAAGCTTCGCAAAACAACCGCCCTGAGCTAAAAATATTTGACGCACAAAATCAATTGTACGATCAGCAGATGAATTTACTCAACAGCAAGATGCGCCCAAAGCTTAGCCTTTTTGGACAAGGCGGTTACGGCAAGCCGGGATTAAATCAATTGAAAAATCAGTTTGATTGGTTTTACATCGCCGGCGTGAGATTGAACTGGAATTTTTCATCACTCTATACTTTGAAAAACGAAAGGGAAAATCTTCAAATCAATAAACAGGAAACGAATGTGCAGCGGGAAACATTTTTATTCAACAACAACTTGACGCAACTACAGGAGAATAACGAAAAGCAAAAGACAGATAAGCTTATTGCAACGGATGAAGAGATTATAAAATTGAAAGAGAGCATCCGTCAATCTGCAAAAGCAAAATATGAAAATGGTGTAATAACACTCAACGACTACCTGAAAGAAATAAATGCGCTAAACCAGGCCCAGCTTAATCTTGAGCTGCACACCATTCAATCGTTGTCCAATCAATACAATAGGAAAATTACTTTGGGAAATTAAAAATACCATTCATGAAAAAATTAATCATCCTTTCTGCGATCATTATTTCAGTGAGTGCCTGCAACAGCAAGAAAGATAATTTCGATGCATCAGGCACTTTCGAAGCCGATGAAGTGATTGTTTCTGCGCAGCAATCCGGTCAGCTCTTATCTTTTAAAATAGATGAAGGCGAACAGATAAGTATGAACCAGGAAATAGGTAAGATAGATGTTACAAACCTGCAGTTGCAACAGGCGCAAACCGAAGCCCAGATCAGTTCTTTGCAGGATAAGCTGAATACTTCAGCGCCACAAACTGAATTGGTTCAAAAGCAAATTTCGGTTCAGCAGGCGCAGCTCGATTATTTATTGAAAGAACAACAACGCACGCAAAATCTTTTAAGGGCAGATGCTGCTACGCAAAAGCAATTAGACGATATCAATGCAAAAGTAGTGGAAGCAAAAAGGCAGCTCTCAGTGTTGCAGCAACAAATAACGCTGAACAAATCAAACGTGAATACGCAGAACAGTTCAGTGCTCAGCCAGAAAGCGCCACTTAAAAAAACGATGGCGCAAATTCAAAATGAAATAAATAAAGGAATAATTATTAATCCGGTGAAAGGCACAGTGCTTACGCAATATGCGTACGAAGGCGAGATGACCTCCATTGGTAAAGCACTGTATAAAATTGCCAATATCGACACCCTTACTTTAAGGGCTTACATCACCGGAGCACAGCTGCCAACAATAAAACTAAACCAGGCGGTGACCGTAAAAACAGATGATGGAAAAAGCAATTACAAAAACTATAAAGGGACAATTTACTGGGTATCGGATAAAGCAGAGTTTACGCCGAAAACGATACAGACAAAAGATGAAAGGCAAGACCTCGTGTATGCTATAAAGATACGTGTGCCTAATGATGGATACTTGAAGATAGGAATGTATGGTGAGGTGGTGTTGGGTGGTGGTAGAGAGCAGTGATGAGGGATGAGTGTTGGTAGTGACGAGTAATGTGTAATGGCTGATAGCTGATAGCTGATAGCTGATTAAAAAATTAAAGTAATGGAAGCAATCGTTGTAAACAATATTACTAAAACCTATTTCTCTAACAATGATAAAATAATTGCATTAGACAATGTTTCCCTATCGGTTAATAAAAGTGAATTGTTTGGTTTGATTGGTCCTGATGGTGCAGGCAAAACTACCTTGTTTCGCATACTTACAACTTTGCTGGTACCCGATAAAGGCGATGCGACCGTAGATGGTTTTGATGTAAAAAAAGATTATAAAAAAATAAGAGAAAGAGTAGGTTATATGCCGGGAAAATTTTCATTGTACCAGGACCTGACAGTAGAAGAAAATCTCAACTTTTTTGCGACGATTTTTAATACTACCGTAAAAGAAAATTATGAATTGATCAAAGATATTTATGTGCAGATAGCCCCTTTTAAAACAAGGCGTGCAGGAGAATTATCCGGTGGCATGAAACAGAAGCTGGCACTGTGTTGTGCTTTAATTCATAAGCCGTCAGTGTTATTTCTCGATGAACCAACTACCGGTGTTGATCCGGTTTCACGAAAGGAGTTTTGGGATATGCTGAAAAGCCTGCAAAAGCAAAACATTACCATCATGGTTTCCACGCCCTATATGGATGAAGCTGACTTGTGCGACAGGATTGCTTTTATACAGGCTGGTAAAATTTTATCAGTGGATACACCGATTAACATTAAAAAGAATTTCACTAAAGAATTATTTGCAGTAAAAGGCAAAGACATGTATAAAATTTTATTGCAGCTGCGTGATAATGATGAAGTAAAAACAAGTTATGCTTTCGGTGATTACCATCACGTAACAATGAAGAATGGTCACGTAAAAGAAGAAGATATAAAATCATACCTGGATAAAAATTTATCAAATGAAAATATAGTAGTGAAAAAAATTCAGCCAACTATTGAAGACAGTTTTATGGAATATTTGAGTGGTAGCGGGTAGCAGGTATTTCAATGAGCAACTGGCAATCAGCAATCAGCAATCAGCAATAGGCAGGTTGCATGGGCAAAATTGAAATAGCATGAACGATAAGGTCATAGTAACGGATAAACTTACCAAAAAATTCGGCGATTTTATTGCCGCCGATTCATTGAGTTTTGAGGTAAATAAAGGAGAAATCTTTGGCTTCCTCGGTGCGAACGGTGCGGGCAAAACAACTGCCATGCGCATGCTGATTGGTTTATCAAAACCTTCTTCCGGAAGCGCGACTGTTGCCGGCTTTGATGTATATAAACAAGCCGAAAAAATAAAACAGAACATTGGCTACATGAGCCAAAAATTTTCTTTGTATGAAGACCTGACGGTGCAAGAAAATATTGATTTGTTTGGCGGCATCTATGGCTTGCGTAAAAAAATCTTAAAAGAAAAATCACAAAAACTTCTTGAAAGTCTGCAGCTTGAAAGTGATAAAAATAAACTGGTGCAATCACTGCCATTGGGCTGGCGGCAGAAGCTTTCTTTTTCAATCGCGATTATCCATGACCCGCGGATTGTTTTTTTAGATGAGCCGACCGGCGGCGTCGATCCGATTACGCGTCGGCAATTTTGGGATATGATCTATGCCGCATCAGCATCCGGCATTACCATTTTTGTTACCACGCATTATATGGATGAAGCCGAATACTGTAACCGTGTTTCCATAATGGTAGATGGAAAAATAGAAGCCTTGGATACACCTGATAAATTAAAAGAACAATACGATACAGATAGCATGAATGGCGTGTTTCAGCAGTTGGCGAGGAAAGCGAAGAGAAGTGATAATTAGCTATTAGCCTATAAAATTTATTAGAACAATAAAAAAATGATACAATCTTTCATTAAAAAATAATCAATGGCTAACAGCCATCAGCCAAAAAAAATGAAACCATTCAAAGAATTTGTACGCAAAGAATTTTATCACATATTCAGGGATACACGATCGCTGTTGCTGTTGCTGGTAATGCCCATTGCGCTGATGATCATTTTTGGTTTTGCAATTACTAATGAAATTAAAAACAATAACCTGGCGATTTATGATCTGGCAAAAGATGCAGCTTCGCAAAAAATAATTTCAGCATTCGGTGCAAGTAAATATTTTAATATCGCTTACAGCATACACAGCGAAGCCGAAATAGAAAAGGTATTTCAGCAAAACAAGGCTTCTATTGTAATCATAATTCCTTCTCAATTCAGCAGCAATTTAATCGCAACCAATAAAGCAAAGATACAAATTATCGCTGACGGCTCTGACCCGAACACAGCCACCAGCCTCATTAATTATGCAACGTCTATTATAAGAGACTATCAAAGTTCGCTTGCGCAACAGGCAAACATACCCTACCAAATACAGGCTGAAACAAGAATGCTTTACAACCCGGAATTGAAGAGCGCTTTCTCTTTTGTGCCGGGCGTTATGGGTTTAATATTAATGCTGATAACCGCCATGATGACTTCAGTTGCCATCGTAAGAGAAAAAGAATTGGGCACTATGGAAGTGTTATTGGTATCGCCATTAAATCCTTTTCTCATCGTAATTTCCAAAGCAATACCCTACTTCATCATCGGCATTGTAAACGTGCTGACGATTATTGCTTTATCCGTATTTGTAATGGGTTTGCCTGTTGCCGGAAGCTTTATTTTATTGTTGGCCGAAAGCACATTATTTATCATTTGTTGTCTTTCGCTGGGCTTATTAATATCAACACTTGCACAATCGCAACAGGTAGCATTATTAATTTCCATGCTTGTATTGTTATTACCAACGATGATGTTATCGGGCTTTATATTTCCTGTAGAAAATATGCCGGTTGCTTTGCAATGGGTTGCTAACATTGTTCCGGCAAAATGGTATATCCTAATGGTGAAAGCCATTATGCTAAAGGGTTTGGGTGTAGGAGCAGTATGGAAAGAAAACCTGGTGCTGATAGGCATGACTTTATTTTTTCTTGGTATCAGCATCAAACGTTTTAATATAAGATTAGAATAATTATTGCATGAAAATATTACGCGTCTTATTGAAAAAAGAGTTCCTGCAAATATTCAGGAGCAGGTTTATTTTAGTCATCATGTTTATGATGCCGATTGTGGAATTGCTGATATTGCCTTTGGCTGCCACTTACGAAATGAAAAATATTTCTTTGAGCGTGGTAGATAATGATCACAGCACATACTCGCAGCAGCTCATAAATAAATTTACAGCTTCAGGATATTTCAAACTGAATGATTATTCATCATCATTCAGGCAATCACTTGCACAAGTTGAAAAAAATAATTCGGATATTATTTTAGAAATACCAGCCGGCTTTGAGAAGACATTGATCAAAGAAAACAAAGCTGCCTTAGCGCTAAATGCAAACGCTATAAACGGCTCCACTGCAGGGCTTGCAGCATCTTATGCCGCAACAATCATCAGGAATTACAATACAGAGATTAGGGAAAAATTATTGCAATCTTCTGCATCTAATCTCTCACCTTTTATTGGTATAACGTATTCCAACCGGTTCAATCCCGATTTGAATTACAGCAAGTTTATGGTGCCTGGAATTTTGGTAATGCTTTTGTCGCTGGTCGGTGGTTTTTTGGCAGCGCTAAACATCGTAAGCGAAAAAGAAAAAGGCACAATAGAGCAGATAAACGTTACGCCTGTTAAAAAAATCACCTTCATTGCTTCGAAAATTATTCCCTTCTGGATCATCGGGATGACCATTTTTTCTATCGGCTTATTGCTGTGCAGGCTCGTCTATAACATCATCCCGGTTGGCAGTTACGGCACGCTGTATGCCTTTGCCGGTGTGTACATGCTGGCATTCCTTGGGTTCGGTTTGCTTATCTCTACTTACTCCGATAATCAGCAGCAGGCAATGTTCATCGCTTTCTTTTTCATAATCATTTTTATTTTGCTAAGCGGTGAATTTACCCCAATCACGAGTATGCCGCGCTGGGCGCAAATTATTTCGAAGCTGAACCCCCTCTCTTATTTTGTAGAAGTGATGCGGCTTGTAATGCTGAAAGGCAGCAGCTTTAAAGATGTGCTGCCGTTGTTTCTCAGTATTTGTGGCTTCGGTATTGTATTAAACGGATGGGTATTAAACGGATGGGCAATTTTGAATTATAGAAAGACGAGTTGATAATTAAAACAAAGAATAGAAGCTTTGTTTCTTGACAATATTGGCAAAATTATTTCAAGAGAGCAAATACTTCAAGTTGCAACTAATCCTATAACAGGAAAGCAACCTGAAAATTGGCATCAGCGACTTTCTGAATTACGTACGGATGATGGTTATACTATCCTATCATGGCGAAATAGGGGTTGGCTGAGGGTTGAAGAATATTTAATGACCTCTGCTGATAAAATATCTAAAGCAGGTAAAAGAGTAAGGCCTACTAAAGAAACTTGGGCAAAAATTTTAGATAAAGCAAGCCATTGTTGTGAATGGAAAGAAGACGGGAAAGCCTGTGGTTTAAGAGAAAATGAAATTAACACAATTGGCGGTGGCAAAGTGAAACTCACTCCTGACCACAAAAAACCTCACTCTATTCATCCTGAGTCTGACCCAACTGACCCAATGCAATGGCAAGCATTGTGTGGCAGGCATCAGGTAATGAAAAAGAATTACTGGGATAGTTCAACAGGTAAAATGAATGTTTATGCAATTATACAATCTGCCACAAGTATTGAAAAAGAAATTGTCTTTAAATTTCTTTTAGATTATTTTGGTTATGTAGTGGACAAAAAAGGAATAATATTTAAATTTAATAGTAAATGAAAAAAAGTGGAACTGACGTCAAAACACATATTGATAGCCTTCTTGAAAAAGATGGAGTTGTCGTTTTCCCACCGATAGAAGCGAAAGAGAGTATGCGATTAATTGAACAACTCGGTTACAGTCCTCAAACGACAGTACTTGATCCCTGGTATAACAGAGGCACTGGTGGCTTTAGAGAAGACTATGTTGAATATATTCTTGAAATTATAGCAAACATTAGTGATAATACAAAACACTTTTTCCTTTGGGGATTTCCTGAAATAGCCGCACAATTTATTAATAAGATACCGGCACCCTTAGGATTTGTTTGTTGGTTGACCTGGTACTATAAAAATAATCCATCGGTCATCAGAGGTTGGCGGTCAAGCCAACAAGCTTGCTTGCATTACGCTCTTAAAGATGCAAAAATGTATCCTGAAAACTTTTTTAATCCCCAACAATAAATCCGATTCGAAGAAAGCAATATGCGGTTTATTCCAGGACCAACATCTGTTATTGAAGAATCATTATTAGTTAGATTTGTTGGTAAAAAGGAACAGTTAGGGCATCCCTCTCCAAACCCAGAAAAAGTTTATGAAAAGTTGGTTCTTATGTCCTCAAAAAAGGATGATGTTATTTATGATCCTATGGCAGGCGGAGGAACAACCGGGGCTGTTTGCAAGTCACTCCATAGGAAATGTATTTTATCCGATATATCTGATGAATACATAAAAATTATAGAAAAAAGGCTTAAGATAAAAAGAATCTCTACAAAAATTTTGGATAGCTTGATGCGTGAAGTCGCATAATTATATTTTGGGAAAGTATTTTTCAAAATCACTGTAATTATCTTTTATCACCCTAAACGTAAGGTTAATTCTTGGTTTTATTTCCTTTGCAGTTTTTGGAATTTGATGTTCCCAATAGTGTTGCGTCTTTCCTTGCATGATCAGCAACGATCCGTGCGTTAATGGAATGATCACTTTCTCTACATCCTTTTCGAATTTATGTTTTAACTGAAACGGCCGCGTTTCTCCAAAGCTCACAGAAGCGATCACAGGATTTGTTCCGAATTCTTTTTCATTATCCCGGTGCCAGCCTACACTGTCTTTGCCGGTTCTATATAAATTCAATAGCACACTATTAAAAATAATACCAGCTTCTTTATCCACTTTTTCTTTTATAAAAAGTAAATCATTTGTCCAGGGAAATGGATTCATTTTATTTCCGGAAAAAGTATATTCTGTTCCCGCATCACCATACCAGGCCGTGAGCCTCGGCGTATCATACTCCTTACCATATACTGTGGTTCTCGTTTCCAACCAATCAATATCATTAATAAGTTTTGTGTAAAGCTTATCGGCATCTTCTTTTGAGAAAAAATTTTCTATGTAAATAAGATCGGCATCTTGCAGAGTGTAAACGATTCTTTTAGGAGCTCCGGTGTTAAAAAATTCTGTATCGGCGAATAAATTCATATAGCAGAATGCAGATGAATAATAATGATTAAACGTGTTGCTGCAATAATAATTTTTGAATAGTGAAATAACCCAAATGCATTTCATCTGCATGATCAGCTATAGCTTTAGAAATATGAATGCTGTATTTTGATTTATCGCCGGCCGGCAAAATATCTTCGATGGCATACACATCGTCCACATCAATGCCATACTTATCATCAATGTGTGAGTCAGCGCCCTTGAAAAACGTATGCTTGTAAAAAGCAGTTTGTTTAGCTTGCATTACAGCCTCCCCTTTTTCTTTTGCAACGGCGAGTATCTTATAATGAAACTCTTCGAATTCGTTTGGCTTATAGCCGCCAAGGTTAAGAAAGAAAAGCCTGTTATCGCCATTTAGCGCGGTAGAGGTGGCCAGCCCATTTGCCGGTTTTATTTCAACCGTGTAACCCTCCACGTTAGTTACCTCCCTCCATGCATCTACATGAATGTAGCCTTTGGCTTCCGGCCAGAATTCTATGACACCGGGAATAAGGTCTGCGATACCATTTCCGATTTGAAAATAAATATCATGCTGCTCGGTATGTCTTCCCGGTGGTGTACAGCCAACAAGCAGCATAAATAATTTAGGTTGCGTTTCCATATTGTAAAATTAAAATTTTAGCGCCGGAATAAATTCCTCTAAAATTTTAGAAGCTGTCTAGAAATAGAAATTTTGTTCACCATTTAAGCTGTTTGTGGGATTGCTATGAATAAATCAAATCTTTTTTATGCTGCTTTTTTATAGTTTTCCACACAATCTTTTTGATTATTCACAACTGCCGCTGTCCTGAGAATTGCTATGAATACCACGCCAGAAACTTTTACAACAAAAGAAGCGCTTTTTTTACCGGCTTTTGAGGGATGTAAAGAAGATGATTTTCGAAGGCGTGCTCACCCAGCCGGCGTTGCCACTCCAAAAACAACAGGTGATTACGAATATTTATATCGATCAGAAAAGCTGAAGCAAAAGAATTTTCTCTTTAAATTATAATCATCACGCAAATCTCTTATCCAGGAAAGTCTTGAATAAAATTTGCGGCTGCATCATCTAATTTTGAAACCACATAATAAAGGATCGTTTTAAAAAGATTTTTCCCGTAAGGCATCTTTTCTGGTTAAGAGAAAACATTAATCTTAATATTAACATAACGAAGTGTTGACATTTTAAAAACACTGAACAAATACTTTTGCGTCCCTGTGATACACAATTACTTTTTATAAAAATTGCCATTCATTACATGAGCTGTTATGCAAATACATCAAGCCAGCTGACGCTGGCTTGAATTCAACTACATAATAACCTTAAGCTAATCAAACGATATTCTTTAAATCTTTAAAATCTTTACTTTCACAAAAAAAAGAACTATGAAAAAAATTCTTCATTCCGGGCTAGCCACAATTGTTCTGTTATTTTTTCCGCCATGCAATGGGCCGCCGCCTTGCCGCCGTGCCACCAGGCAATTACCGTGACGGGAAAAGTTAGTGATGCCAAAGGTGAACCTTTAGCGGGAGTAAGCGTCACAACCAAAAGCAACAATCTTGGAACTGCGACCAGGAGCGATGGAAGTTTCTCAATTGATGCACCTTCAAACAGTACTTTAATTTTTTCATTTGTTGGCTATGCCACCAGGGAAATTTCTGTAAATGGCCGGGCCTCAATTAATGTTGTATTAGAAGCAAGTGCCTCTTCCCTGGAGCAGGTAGTGATAGTGGGCTATGGTACGCAGAAAAAAGCAAACCTTACCGGTGCTGTTAGCCAGGTAAGCAGCGAAGTGCTTGATAACCGTTCACTGCCAAATCTTACGCAAGGGTTACAAGGCGTTGTTCCTAATTTGAATATAACTATGCTCGATGTCAACAACGCATCTTTTAATGCGTTCGGCGCCAACAAACAAAGCACAGACGTTATTGACCACATCTTTACAACAGGTGATTTTACAATAAGCAAATGGGGAATTCTTACCGATACCTATTTTGGCAAGTTTCCCTCCGATCATTTTCCCGTGTTGGCAGACCTTAGCCTTAAGTAAAAGGCGATGGCAATAGTCGTGACGCGACACAGGCAGCTTTCAAAGATCAGGAGATAGACCTTCACTAACTAATCATCATCGTCCTTTCTATCCTTCTTTGGAATCGTCATTGTACTTGGATAAGGCTTATCACCCTTTGCAGCAAACCATAAGATGCGGTTTAGCAAGTCATCATTTCCATTATCAATTTCATTAAGCTTGTGCGATAAAGAAAGAAGTGCATAATTTTTTGCTTTTCCCTCAAGTGCGGCAGCACTTTTATTCATTTGATCTAAAGGGATATTATTTTTTAAGGCAGTAAAAGATATTTTTTCAAAAGTATTTGAAAAGCATTCAAACATAGGTAAGGCTGTAGCATCCATTACATTCATTGGCGGAATACCTAAAATTTGTTCTATGGTGCGAACAACACAAGTTTGATTATAATTAGTGTGCACTGTTTTTTGCAAATGAGAATAAGGGCTTATTACAAAGCCCGTCGTTCTGTAAGCAGACACATGGTCCCAGCCGGATTGTGAATCATCTTGTGTTACAAACACAACTGTTGAATCCCAAAAGCGGCTGTGAGTAAGGGCTTCAATGATCCTTCCTAACGCAAAATCGTTATCCGCGACCATTGCCTCAGGTGCAGGAAAACCTGGCGCAAGGCCTGCCGTGTGATCTGCAGGCAAAGCTAATATCATTAACTGAGGTAGCTGGTCACCGGATATTTTTTCAAAATCATTTAGTTCTTTTATAAATGCATCTGCCCGTATCTGATCAGCAAAATGCTGGCCCTGGTAACACGGATATGTTGGCGACATAATCGGGCGAACTCTTGAAATGGTACTTTCATTTGTAAAGTCTATCAGTTTGCCCTGCTGCCTTGATTCATAAATTTGTTTCCACCCCATACCTCTCGGCCATACAGGTGAACAGGCTTCACCATAAATTCTTACGGACTTGCCGTGATCTAATGCATTGTTCCAAAGAAAGCCTTCCTTATTATAAACCAATGCATCTGCCAGCACATGGGGATAGCTTCTAAACCAGGCACGCACATTTTTTTCAATATAATCTGTTACAATTGCCGCATCCGTCCAGGAGTGTCCTTCGGCAGAAGATTTGCCGGACACATAATAGTTATCCATCAGCAAATATTGCCTGGCAAGAAGGTGCTGGTTAGGAGTAATATTTTCGCCATAGATGCATAAAGATTTCATTCCCTCTCCTTCAGCCATATCACCCAATACCTGGTCGTAGGTTTTGTTTTCTTTAATGATATAAACCACATGCTTAAAAAGGGAAGGCTCGCCGATGCGCTCTGGTACCGGCTTCGGAGATACGTTGCTACGCGGCAATAATTGAGAGAGCTTTGTTCTGAAAAGCAGGTTTGCATTTTTAACCCTTTCAGTATAGGAAGCCAATTTGTTTTTCCCCGGCAGGGGAATTATTGAAATAGTGGCTTCCTGCTGATGCGGCGTATAAGTTTTATTATTGCTTGCTCTTGCTCCCTCTCCTTCAAGGTTAGCTACATATAAAGTTTGCTTACTTAAGGCAAGGCCGGCTGGGTATGCCTCCGTAGGAATAAAACCCTGGATAACATTTTTGCCTTTTCCTAATGATGAAGAATTTGCACCCAAACTTATAACCGCAACAGCGTTATCCATACCATTAGCCACATATAAAACACTGTCGGTATTATCGATTGCAAGCGCATTCGGTGAATCGCCTATGAAAGAGTTTCCTTCTCCATTCAACCGCACTGATATGCTGTCAACAACTTTGCCGCTCTTAGTATTTATCACAGAAATATTATCGCTATTACCATTGGACACATACACAAAATGCTGATCGTTGCTTATGATGATGGCGTTAGGATGCAGGCCGGTTTCAATTTCAGACAGCAACTTACCTGATGCTAAATCGATAATGGAAACCGTACCCATAGCAGTGGCTCCTGTACGGTGATCAACATAAACTTTTCCGTAAGGAATGCCCGCAGTTTCTTTTGAAGAATCGGTTGGTACCGGCCCGGCCCAATTGGTAACATAAGCTTTGGTTGAAGATAATACAACGCCAAAAGGCGCCATGCCGGTTGATGCTGTCCAGATCACGCTCTTGTCATTTAACCTTACTTTACTTAACTGGTTGTTTCCATTCAAAACGACATATAAATAATATTCATCTTTTTCTTTATTAATAGCTATATCATTTGGTAAAGACATGGGTGCAGGAGCAACAGCGTTGAAAGCAATTGCATCCCGTATTTCTGCTCTCTCCCCATCCCATACTGCATCCATAATATAAGAAGCCCTCTTAGCCGGGCTTGCAGCACCCCAAAAGATATGCGTTAGATTATTTTGGCTCAGCACCTTAATCCCGGAGTATGTGCTCACCAGGGTGTTGTAAGCTTCTTTTGATTTGTAATTAAGATGAAAAAGCAGCTTATTATTTTGAATATCAAAAAAGGCTACACCATAGCGATCTTCAACAACCAAAACCTTTTCACCGGGCAATAAAACACAATCGAGGCTGTGATTTTCTAAATCTTTTTGACCATAACGGATAACCGTACCCGCAGGATCAATGATACGGTTGTATGGCAGCAATATGGATTTGTTATCTACCGCAAGCGTGGCATTATCATAAGGGCTGCTATAGCTATCCGTTGTTACAGATGTATTATAAATTTTGGTGGTGGTGCAAGATGTAATGTTCAATAAGCAAAACAGGGGAAGAACTTTTAGAAAGCAATTGATTAAAAAATTGTGAGTTTTCATAAAGTCATTAATTGATATAGTAAAGATGGTTGTTTTTAAAACAACTATAATCTTTTTGAATTTTTTTACCCTCAATTTTACTTCCAGTTGTAATTTGGTTTCGCTCCCATTTCAAAAATTAATTTATGGCCGTTTATTATTTCCTGATGGGTAATAAAAGGCTTATCAAGCGCTTGCCCATCCAGCGTTACCTGCTGAATATATTTGTTTTCTTCAGAAAGGTTTTTAGCTATAATTTGAAAAGTTCGTGATTTGTTCCCTGCATCGAAATTCAACGTTATCTCCGGAAATTGAGGGGCGCCGATTGCATAAATACCAGAAGCAGGAGCGACAGGGTAAAACCCCATCACACCAAAAATATACCAGGCAGCCATTTGCCCGCAATCTTCATTTCCATTTATACCAATGGGTTCATTTCTGAAATTCACTGAAGTATGTTTTCTTACCAGTTCCTGCGTTTTCCAAGGCTCGCCGCAATAATCATATAGATAAATATAATGATGCCCCGGCTCGTTATCATGTCGGTAATGCTTACCTGTAAAATTTTCATCGAGCTTCGCTGCAAATTTTTCTTTTCCTCCCATCATCTCTATCATGCCGGGCACATCATGCATTGCACCAAAGGCATACGTCCATTGATCACCTTCGGTAAAACCATCCCAGTTTCCTTTTTCATTTTTATCAGCAAATTCCCCTTCAAATTTTCGCGGCAGCATAAAGCCTGTTTTTGCATTATAGAGGCTTTTATAATTTTTACTTAGCTCCATTAATTTTTTATAATCATTCATTTTCCCCATGTCCTTTGCCATCTGTGCAGTGGCATAATCATCTACAGAATATTCGATAGTGCGTGATACTGATTCTGCAGTTTTATCTACCGGTATATACCCCAACTTTTTAAAATAAGTTAAGCCTGCCTGTGCTTCATAGCTTGTCCATAAATCTCTGTCTGCATATTTTAACAGCGTATCATTTTCCGGGGGAACCATCGCATCTTTTAAAAGAGCCCGGTAGGCAAGATTTATATCGTATCCGCGAAAGCCCTTTACATAAGCATCGGCAATAACGGCATCTGCATGTGTGCCAATCATTATATTCGTCTCAGCGGGGTTTGGCCACATCGGCAGCCTGCCACCCTGCTGGTACATTTGCAACATTGACCTTATTATGGGATCAATCCGGCCAGGTTGTGTAAAAATTAATAAGGGATGAAGTGCTCTGTAAGTGTCCCACAAAGAAAAGTCAGTGTATGAGTCACCGTTATGAACCTTGTCATCAAAGGCACTGTAGTATTTTCCATACTCACCCATGTCCCGCGGAAACTGCATGGTATGGAACATAGCTGTGTAAAAGATTGATTTTTGGTCTTCATTAATGCCATTGACTTTAATGGCGCTTAAGCTTTTTTTCCATTCATTGCGTGTTAGCTGAACCAGCTTATCAAAATCATTTCCTTCTAATTCCATGGAAAGATTTTTTCTTGCTTGTTCTATACTGATAAAAGAGGTAGCAATACGAGCCTGCACTTTTTCACCTTTATGCGTTTCAAAATTATATAAGCCCCCATTCTTGTTCCATATTGCTCAACAGATAATGAATTTATAGTATCGCCGCTCCAGGTACCGAAAGATGTAAATGGCTTATCAAGTTGTATAACAAAATATCCGTTGAAATTCGGTAGCGGCGGCCCTATTTGAGCAGACATTCTATCAGGGTTATATCCTGTTATTTCTTTTTTATCCTTGCTGATTTTTACATAGCCCCTTAATTTTTTTATAGAATTAGGCGTTTAAATCGTGATGTAAATATAGGATTTGTTTTTAGCTAATATAATTAGTAATTTTGTAGCTAAAATTATTAGTTATGTTTCAAGGAATGGATATAATAGAGTTTGGCCAAAGGTTCCAGACTAATGCCGATTGTTTACAATATTTGATGGATATTAAATGGGAAGAAGGATTTAAATGCAGCAAGTGTGGTTTTTTAAAATATTGGAAGGGCAAGCAATGGACAAATTTACGGTGTCAGGACTGTGGCTATGAAGAATCAGCTACAGCAGGAACATTGTTTCACAAAATTAAATTCCCTCTGTTAAAAGCCTTCCATATTTGTTACAGGGTTTGTGTAAGCAAAAAAGGGATGTCGAGTTGTGAATTATCCCGTGAGTTGACACTGCGTCAGAAGACTTGCTGGTCGTTCAAAAGAAAGATACAGGAGGCCATGAAATCAAGTCAAAATCATCCGCTTATTGGACGAGTAGATGTAGATGAAATAGCCATTGGCGGCCATGATGAGAAAAGCCAGGGCAGAAGTAAAGGGGATAAAAAATTAGTCTGCCTTGCAGTAGAAATAAGAAAGGATGAAAAAATGGGAAGAGCTTACGGGACTGTTATTAATAACTATAGCAGTGCAGAGCTAAAGAAAATTTTTGACATGCATATATCGAAAGAGAAAGCTCAGGTAAGAACAGATGAATGGACAGGATACACCCCATTAGAATCGGAGTACACAATGGAAAGAATAAAATCAAATAAAGGAAAAAACTTTCCTGAGATGCATAATTTAATCATGAATTTTAAATCATGGTTAAGAGGGATATATCATAAGTGTAGTGAAAAGCATATGCAGGCTTATCTCAATGAATTCTTCTACCGATTCAATCGTCGAGCATTTGGAAAAAACAGCTTTCATAAATTAATTGTAACAATGATTCAAACAAAACCATTATTTATAAAACAGTTCACGACTTAAACGCCTAATCCTATTTATTTATTCGCTCATCATAATCGTTTGCCCAATCTTTTAATTCAGGATTTAAATTGATACCCTGTATAATAATGTGTGCATTTTGCGAAGCTGGAAAAGTAAATTGAAGAATAGCACAGCGAAAGGAAGCGGCTATTTCTGATTTAATGTGCTTATTATTTTCGGCATCAAGCAGTACAGAATAATAATAAGGTGTTGACTTTTCATTAGCATGGCTGTACTTTAATGCACGCTCTTTGGGTAACACTTTGAGTTTGCCAATTTGCGGCATCACTGAAACATATCCATAATCGCCCATCCAAACAGTTGGCTGATGCGAAGCTAAAAAGCCAATGATACTGCTATCTTCATAAAAATAATTCATCCGGCTCATTTTGCTTTCGCCGGTTTGCGCTACAAAATTTGTCATGGCAAACGGAGGGCCAACGCTGGGCATAGTTCCTCCCCCATCCAATCCTTTTGCAAAGCCGGTGGCCGCTGTGCCGATAAGCGGGTTTACATAGTCAACTTCCTGTTTACCAGGAATGTTTTTTTGACCAAAACAATTTGAGACAACAAAAATAAATATGTAAAGCGCTATTGAAGACTTTTGTATACAAGCGAAGTTTTTCATTGATATTTTTAAGAAGATTGATTAAGGTTGATAAGAAGTTTTTTTATAAAACAAAGTATTGAAGTAAATGCTTTTTACTAAACTTCATTCTTACGGCATCAAATTCTTTTAATAAAAAATGGTGTACAGCGCCGCAAGTATGCCTACAATTACTGTTGAGCCTATAATAAATGCCGGTGAGCAGCGAAACATTGATCTATCTATTTCTACTACCTGCACATTGTCTTTACTTCTGCGATCGGCGAGGCTAATAACTACCATCAACATCATTAAAATTATAAAAACCAAACCCATCCTGTTCATAAAAGGAATATCGGGAAATGCGCCATTGGTCCATCCCGGCAAAAATTTTAATACAGTTGAAAGCGGTATCGTTAATATGGCAGAAGTAAGCGCTGCTGCCGATGTTGCCCGTTTCCAAAAGAAGCCTAAGAGAAAAATTGATAATACCCCGGGCGAAATAAACCCTACATATTCCTGGATGAACTGGTAAGCCTGGTCAAGATTTTTTAATGCCGGCGCAACCAAAGTTGCTAATATCATCGCCACTACAATGGTGATCCGTCCCGTTTTTACGAGCTTTTTTTCTGTAGCATTTTTATCAAAAAATTTTCTATAAATATCCAGGGAAAAAATAGTGGAAATGCTATTGGCCTTACCGGCAAGAGAAGCGACAATAGCAGCGGTAAGCGCCGCAAAAGCCAGTCCTTTCAATCCATTGGGCAGTAAATTCATAAGCGTTGGATACGAATGATCAGGCTTGATAATGCCGCTTACATCCACCATTTCTGATTGAAACATTCCGTTTTGATACATCACATACATGGTGATGCCGGGGATAACAACGATCACGGGTACAAGTAGTTTTAAAAACGCCGCGAATAGAATCCCTTTGCGGGCAGTGGGCAAGCTTGCGCCCAGAGCCCGTTGTGTGATATATTGATTACAACCCCAGTAATTAAGATTGTTGATCCACATGCCTCCTATCAAAACAGATAAGCCCGGAAGGTCTTTATAATAAGGATTGGACTTATCAAATATCATGTGAAAGTGCGAAGGCGCTTTATCTTTTATAATGCTAAGTCCTTTAAGAATATCTTTTCCAAAGCCAAAATGTTCCGACACCAAAGTGAGAGCAAGATAGCACGTCACCAACCCACCCATGATAAGAACAAGAACCTGTATCACATCAGTATAGCCAATCACTTTCATTCCACCCAAAGTGACTACAATTGAAAAGAGCCCAAGGCCAATCATGCACCAGGTGAAGCTGATACCAGAGATAGAATTTACGGCAAGCGCACCGAGGTAAATAATAGAAGTAAGGTTTACAAACACATACACTAATAACCAAAAGATGGCCATAACTGTACTCACCGTATCATTATACCGCTTGGATAGAAACTGCGGCATCGTGAAAATCTTATTCTTCAAATAAATAGGAATGAAGAATATGGCAATAATTATCAACGTTGCAGAAGCCATCCATTCATAACTGGAAATAGCAAGCCCAAGAGCAAAGCCAGAGCCCGACATACCAATAAAATGTTCCGCAGAAATATTTGATGCAATTAGCGAAGCGCCGATCGCCCACCAGGTAAGAGACCCCTCGGCAATAAAGAATTCTTTCGAATCCATTTCACCACTTTTTCTTTGGTGATACATTTTTCTGTGATAGACCCAATAGCCATAACCGGAAACGCCGATAAAATAAATGAAGAACACAACATAATCCAGGGAGTGCAGATGGTTCATGAACAATCGTTGGTTTAAATGGATTATGGAAAGCAATATAGCGTTGCTATTTATTGATCCTGATAATCGCCGGGTGAAACACTACTAACTTACTTCAAATATTGTTATTGATTTTAACTACACAAATTTTTAATTGAATATTTATCCTGGCGTGTTGCTTTCTTAAATCCGCTGTATCTATATTTTTTTATTTAAAACTAATTTCTGCTAAAACCGGAAAATGATCTGAAGGAAACTTACCATAGTAAGTATCTGTAAGTACCCCCCATTTGCTTATTGTAAAATCACCTGTCGTAAAAATATGATCAATAATATCATTGCTTTGTTTGTTAGCGCCAAAGCCATTAAACGATGCATTGTTGGCATAAGGAAATTCTACCTGGTTATACGTATCTTTTAATAAACCAGAGTTAGCGATTGTAATGTACCATTCACTTGTGTTAGAACCATTAAAATCACCCGTAAAAATTACCGGTGCGTTACCCGCGATCTTTTTTATTCTTTGTAATATTAGCTTACTGCTTTCTTTGCGTGCCACCACACCCTGGTGATCGTAATGCACATTAAAGAAGTAAAATTTCTTACCATTTTTTTTATGTTGAAGATAAACCCATGAACAAATGCGGTTACAGCATGTCGCATCCCAACCAAGGGAAGGTGTATCCGGTGTTTGTGATAACCAGAAATCGCCTTTGTTCAATAATTTGAATTCATCTTTTTTATAAAAAATTGCAGAATGCTCACCTTTATCAATTCCATCATCTCTTCCAATGCCATACCTGGCGTACTGCGGAAGAGCGTTGCTGATATCATTCAACTGGTTTAGTAAACCCTCCTGTGTTCCAAAAATATCGAAGTCGTGAAAGCGGATGAGTGAAGCAACAACCGGCGCCCTGTCAACCCAAAGGTTCCCGGTATCCCCCTTGTTATCATATCGTAAATTATAGGTACCGACTGTTAGTTGCTGGGCCTGCAAAAAGCTGATATTGAAAATAACGGTAAGAGAAACAAGAAGCTTTTTAAATTTCATTATATTTTTTTCAATTTAAGAGCTGGTGATTTTATGAATGCCTCATCTTTTTCAAACCAATATTAACCAGTATTAAAATATTTATTGCTTTAGTAACCTTGGTTCTGCTCCAGGTAGCCTGGCAAATTGGAAGAGCCATCTATCGCTGTCTGCGGAATTGGATATATCCTTTTGTGTACATCTGTGTTGGTCTTCTCAGTCCATGTTCCTTCGTATTTTCCAAAGCGTATCATGTCAGTCCTTCTTACCATTTCCCAATATAGTTCAAAACCTCTTTCACGAAATAAAAGATCGAGAGACATTGAAGTGAGCGGGGGCGCCGGAGTGGTTGCGGTTCTGGCTGCTCTTACCAAATTCACATCAGCCAGTGCGCTTGCATCATCCCCCTTTCTCAACTTTGCTTCAGCCCGCATCAGATAAATATCCGCCAGGCGCAGTATTACAATATCGTGCTCGCCAAAATTTCTACCGCTTACTGATGTTTTACTAAACTCATATTTTTCCACCCTGTAACCGGTATTATAATTACTTCCTGCCACTGTGAAATCAACATTCTCCGTAAAATCAACCGCGAGGGTGGGCTTGCTGCGGGTGTTGTAAAAGAGAGGGCCTACTTTCATTCTGCCATCAGCACATGTCAGGAAAACCCCATTCACTCTTAGTAATCCATATTGCTGACCTCTTAATATTCCCCTGTTGATGTTGAATGCCGAAGCGGCCACACAAGAATCGGAAGGATCTGTGTAAATGCCGAGGTTCTGTTTGTAGAATCGCGGATCTGCATCCGCAGGATCTAAGGGAGCATTGGCACTCACCCATGTTTCATAAAAGTCAGAAGTAATCGCAGGCCCGTCCGTGCCGTTAGCACCGGGATACGCAGGTAAGGGAAACTGGTCGCCAGATAAAGAAAAATACGCCATGCGATTGTGCCCGTTCAAATCAGCACGCTGATCTACAGCAAAAATTAATTCTTTATTAGTATGATTGGCATCATCAAAAAGAGAAAAATAATCAGGTGATAAATTGTATTGACCGGCGTTAATGATCTTATCACAATATTCAATTACTTTATCCATATCTGCAGGATTGAAAGTAAAGGTAGCTGCATAACGGTCATGGTAAACCGCAGTATTCAAATGAAGTCGCGCCAGTAAGCCCCACACTGCTGCTTTTGTGAGCCTGCCCGGCCCGGTAGTATTATCCAGCAAAGGTTCAACTGCCAGCAATTCTGATTTGATATACTCCACGGCTTCATCGCCTCTCATAATTACAGAAGTTGCAGCAGGATCGTCTTTTACGAAAATAAGGCCATACAAATCGAGCATCAGCATAGAATAATATGCCTTCATTCCGCGGGCTTCGGCCATAAATAGTTTTGCGTTGGGATCTGTGTTGGTAGGAAGCGCATTAATAGCAGTAACGGCCCTGGATATTCCGATCAATAAATGGTTCCAGGTGTTTTTTATGTTGTTATCCGTACTGATGAATTCATGTTGATGTTCCTGCACATAAATGCCATTATCACCCCAATCTGTTCCGCCGCGGAAGGGCAAAATGGCCTCATCTGTTGAAATTTCCTGGAGCGCAAAATAAGTAGTATGCAGAAACACATCCTCCAGTTTTGCATAGACCGGCGCAATGATTCCTTCAGCCTGTTGGGTGGCGGTAAGCCCTGAAACAGAAGATTCGTCAAGGACGTTTTCTTTCAGTTTTGAACAACTGGTAATTGCAGCGATGCTTACAATACTCAGCAGCAGGGTTAATATTTTCTTTGTCATATTTTTTATTTTAAAATGAGAAATTTAAACCTACAATGATTGACCTTGCTTTGGGGTAACTTAAATAATCAATACCATAGGAAGAAACGCCACTGATGGATCTGTCAACGTTTACTTCAGGATCGTATCCATCATATTTGGTAATTACAAAAAGATTTTGGCCTGTTACAGATAAGCGTATTGCAGAAAAATATTTATCTATACCTAAATTTTTCAGGTTGAAATTATATCCCAGAGAAACGTTATTCAATCGCAGGTAGGCGCCATTTTTCAGGTATCTTGAAGTAACGGGAGTTGCATTATTAATTGACTCTTTGGGATCAGCAAAAGCATCCGGTGTGCTGTTTACATTTTTTGCCAACCTGAGTTTAGAGAAGCTAACGTTTTCAGTATAATCATAAATTTTATTTCCAGAAACGCCATTGAAATTAATGCTCAGGTCAAATCCTTTGTAATCAAGGCTACCATAGATGCTATAGATAAGATCAGGTAAGGCTGTACCAAGTGCAACCCTGTCTTTATCCGTTATAAGGCCATCCCCATCGAGGTCGCGGAAGGTACTTAAGCTATCGGCCCCAAACCCGGTAAATTCTTTTAGGTAAAATGTGCCAATCGGCTCACCATTTATATACCCGTTAATAGTGGATGATGTGATACCTGCGCCAGATACCGAGCCGGAAGGAATAACTGAATAAGGAGAATTTTGCACTTTATTGGTAATGTAAGTGAGCGTGCCTCCTATACTATACGATAGCCCGCTTTGCGATCTGTGCCTGTAATTCAATTCAAATTCGGCGCCTTTATTCGTGATCGTCATGTCTTTTACATTTGTCCACAATTCAGCAGCAGGTTGTACCGGGTCTGCAGGAATTACCTGGAGCAATATGTTGTTAGAAACTTTTCGGAAAAGATCAATCGTACCGGATAAGGCGCCATTCCATAAACTGAAATCAAGGCCTAAGTCTGTTTGTTTTGAAGACTCCCATTGAATATCGGGATTTGAAAGCCTTGCATACGTAAGGCCTGCAGGATATGAGCCTGTTGGATAAAGGGGATAGCTTGCTGAAGAAAGTGAGTTAAATAAAGCCTGCGTAATTTTTGGAGGAATTTCCTGGTTGCCCGTTTCGCCCCAACCTGCCCTGAGCTTTAAATTATTGAAGGCAGAGTTTTTCATGAAATCTTCATCAGATATTTTCCAACCTGCCGAGAATGACGGGAAATATCCGTACTTATTATTCTCACCAAATTTAGAAGAACCATCTGCCCTGAAGTTCGCGGTAAACAAATACTTTTTATTGTACTGGTAAGTAACTCTTCCAAAAAAAGATTGCAGCTCATTTATAAAAGCAAACCCACCCGGCCTGTTATTCCCTAAGGTTAAATCCTGGCCTACACCGGGATTATAAATAGGGTCTATGCCACCAACGACAAACCTGTTGATGCTATTGCTTCTTTGTTGCACAAAAATTTTCTGGTAAGAATGGCCGGCTAATGCAGTAAAGTTGTGCTGCGTAGTATTCAGCGTATAAGTCAGGTAATTTTCAATAAGCCGGTTCCGGTTGTAGTTGTAAAACGTTTCTAATCTTCCCTCACGAAAAGGCACTGCATTGGGCAGGTTCTCCACATCGCGTGTGGAGGTGGAATTATCAATGCCAAAATTTAATTTATATACAAGCCCTTTTATTATTCTAAAAGAAGGTGAAATATTTCCTACGACGCGGTTTATAGTGGTGATTTCTTTATCCAGGTTAAAATAGATCAACGGGTTGTTTATAGCTTGATAAACCGCAGGCCCGCCAATTGAATCATAGGCAGGATAAGTGGGATTATCCGTGAGCACTTCGCCCAATATACTCGTGATTGGCGGGCGCTGGTCTTTGGTATTGGCAACATTCAAATTAAGTTCCACAACTAACCTGTCATCCAAAAACCTTTGCGTTACATTAAATCTTCCGGAGTACCGGTCAATTTGGTTTTTCTTAATAATGCCTTCCTGGCTTTGGGCTCCTAATGAAGCATAGTAATTTAATTTATTAGCGCCACCGCTCAGGTTGAGGTTATAGTTTTGCGTGATCGCGGTTCTTGTTGCTATTTTTTGCCAATCAGTATTACCGCCTTTATCGTCCAGCACACCGCCTACTTTTGGCACAGCCTTACGAAATTCATCTGCACTTAGCACGGGCAGGGCTCTTGCTAAAGTAGAGAAGCCAAGATTTACAGATGCGCCAAGCGTTGAAACACCTGCCTTTCCTCTTTTGGTGGTAATAATTACAACGCCATTTGCACCCCGCGATCCATAAATAGCTGTGGCGGATGCATCCTTCAATACGTCAATAGATTCTATGTCCTGCGGATTGATAAAATTTAACGGGTCTCCGCCACCTGTACTGGAATTATCCAATGGTAATCCATCAATAACAAAGAGCGGCGTGCTGCCTGATCTTACACCGCCGGGGCCTCTAATAGTAATTCCGGAAGCATCACCCGGTTCGCCACTTGCGGAAGTAACATTTACACCTGATATTTTTCCCTGCAACAATTGTTGGGGAGAATTGATGATGCCCTTGTTAAACGATTCACTTTTTAATGACTTAACAGCTCCGGTTATATCTTTCTTATTCTGTGTTCCATAGCCAACCACTACTACCTGGTTTAATGTTGCCGAAGTTGGCTGTAATTCTATATCAATATTTACTTTATTGCCGACAGGAACTTCCTGTGTTATATATCCAACAAAACTTACAACAAGCACGCTGCCGGCAGACGGCACTGATATTGTAAAACCACCCTTAGCCCTGGAGACTGTACTTTCACTACCATTTTGTACAGCAATAGTAGCACCTTCCAAAGCCTTGCCGGTACTGGCATCGTGGATTGTCCCCGAAATAGTAATTACAACGTTGTCAATTTTTTCTCTTTTAAAAAACTTTTTTGCAGATACATTTTCCGATGCAGCTAAACATAAAAAAGTTACGGTGAAAAAAATTGCAAGGCACTGCTTTGAAAAATAGATTTTACTCATTTTAAAGTAGTTTAGTTTGGTTTAAATAAATAGGAAAGAGGCAACCGGTTAATGGTTATATCTCACCAATTAGGGTATCGTGAAAAACAAAATTTTATTTTTTCGGAGCACAAAAGTATTTGTATAATATTTTTATAACATCAACATTATGTTACGTTACCGTTAATAGCACTTTGATATTATCTCAATCAAAACTTTAATGTTTGAGGAAGGTATTTTTCTACAAGCTCTTCGTAATAAGGCTTTAATTTTTTCCAGTCAGGTGGTTCAGGATTTTTTGAGTATAGATCATAGGGGTTAAACAGTTTTACCCACTTCAGCATTTCCTTGTCGTGGTCATCGAGCAGGTATTGATATTCTCCTTCACGGTGCCATGCATAAAAAGAATGGTAACGCAACATGTACAGGCCTTCTTCGGGAATGCGGTCTTTCAACATTTGATAAACATATTCATCATGGCCCCATGACATATCTACATTACGCAAGCCACAGCCTTTTTCATACACGCCAAATTGTGTTTGGTATTCAGGATTAGAAAAGTCGGGATTGTTTTTGAAAAATTCCGGGTAAACAATTTTATCAGAATAGGCGCAACCTACGGGAAAAGTATCGCCTACTACGGCCCATTGCGGTTCGCCGAATAAACAAAGTACTTTACCCATGTCGTGCATCAATCCTACAAGCACCATCCAGTCAGGATGCCCATCTCTTCGTATGGCTTCAGATGTTTGCAGCAAATGCTGGAACTGGTCCAGGTCTGTGTCGGGATCCGAATCATCTACTAATTGATTTAAAAATTGAAAAGCATCCCATACGGGCATTTGTTTTTTGTCAAACTTTAAAAAGTTGTTTCGTTTTTCCTGCACAAAATCATACGTCTGGTAAGTATGATTCAGCCGGTAAAATTCTTTTACAGTGTCTCTTGCAGGCTCTTCGTAGTTGCGGTATTCATCCGTTTTTTTTGGCGTTGCAATACTATCTGGTTCCGGATAACGCTGCAGCACATCATCTTCCCATTCATCAATACTTAGTAAAGGATTTATCTCTTTTGAAGAGAAAGCTTTTTGAGTTGTATCCATGGCAATCGGTTGAGGGTGAAGGCAAATACCAATTGTAAATTAGAGGTTTTTTTTATGCTGTTTGCATAATGGCTTAGCTTTATTTACGAAACCGTTTTC
The DNA here is from genome assembly GCA_965217965.1 of Hanamia sp. Lineage (GTDB taxonomy): Bacteria > Bacteroidota > Bacteroidia > Chitinophagales > Chitinophagaceae > Ginsengibacter. The sequence continues at coordinate 476,698 of CBDCJQ010000001.1, forward strand.
GCAAATTTTAAATATTTTAGTTGCGCTTGTGAAGTATGAAACAGCAGAAATCCCTGAAAAAAAATTTAACGGCTAACCTTGCACGTTAGAAAGCATCCGATATTATTTAAGTAATGAAGAATATTAATATAAAAGAACTTGCCCGTGAACTGAAGTTATCGGTTTCCAGTGTATCAAAAGCCTTGCATGATAGTTATGAAATAAGTGAGAAAACCAAGAGACGGGTACAAAAAACTGCGGCGAAACTTAACTATGTTCCCAACCCTTATGCAAGCAGTTTGCGCGGAAGAAAAAGCAAAAATATTGGTATTGTTATCCCTGAAGTTGCGGACAGTTTTTTCTCCCTTGCTATTAATGGCATTGAATCTGTGGCAAAGGAGAAAGGATATCATGTATTAATTTGTTTAACCCATGAAAAATTTGAAAACGAAAGAGATATTTTAAAAGAATTTCAGGGGGGAAGAGTTGATGGCGTATTGATGTCGGTATCAGGAGAAACCTCAAAAAGCGATCATATAATTGATTTGATCGCCGGCGGAATTCCTCTTATTTTTTTCGACCGGGTTTGCGAGGAAGTAGAAACGGCCAAGATTACTACTGATGATTTTGAAAGCGGCTATAAAGCGACTGAACATTTGATTGAACAAGGCTGTAGTAAAATTGCCTTTCTCAGTATTTCAAAAAGTTTATCTATCAGCAACAAAAGACTGGAGGGATATTTCAAAGCCCTCACTGATAAAAAGCTGAAGGCAGATAAAAAGCACATCATTCTCTGTGGCAATAATACAAAGCGGAACTATCCTCTGATTAAGAGTTTGCTGCAACAAAAAAATAGACCAGATGGCGTTGTTGCTTCTGTAGAAAAATTAACTACACCATTGTATAAGGCATGTGTAGCATTGAAATTAAAAATTCCTGAAGATGTAAAAATTGTTTGCTTTTCAAATCTTGAAACGGCATCTATTCTTAATCCATCTCTTACAACTATTACCCAGCCTGCATTTGAAATGGGAAAGACAGCGGCTTCTGTATTGTTTAAGGCACTGGCAAAATCAAGCTTTAATTTAAAAAAAGAAAATGTCGTAATTCCTTCTAACTTAGTTATAAGAGGCTCGACAAGTTAATTGGTGGCAATTTTATTTAATAGAAATCAGTTTTTATTTGCCATACATAAATCAATTTTGAATATAACTCCATATTAAAAAGTAATAACCGGCTATGAACTTTTATAAAAAATTATCATTCACTTTTATTTTCTGCTTCGCAATTTTCTCGTTACAGGTACCTGCACAGCAAAAAAATTATACCGTAGCAAATGCGCATGCACATAATGATTACATGCACCCAATCCCATTTCATACGGCATTCGATGCAGGCTTTGGTTCTATTGAAGCGGATGTGTACCCGGTAAATGGAACTTTATTGGTTGCGCACAATAAGAAGGACGTTGAGCCGGAACGCACCTTGACCGCTTTATACATTGAACCGCTGCTAATTGAACTTTCAAAAGATAGTTCACGTAAATTAAAACTGTTGATTGATGTAAAAGAAAAGTATGCTGTTGCCTTGCAACTTCTTTTAAAGGAAATAGAACCCTTGAAAAAATATTTATACTCGCCTGAACAGAAAGTGAATCCTATTACAGTTTTAATCAGCGGCGAGCGGCCGCCGCCGGCTGAGTACAAAAATTATCCCGACTATATTTTTTTTGATGATGACCTTAGATCAAAACACAACGAGGAAGAATGGAAAAGAGTAGGCCAGGTAAGCCTTTCCTTCGAAAGATATTCGGACTGGAAAGGTGTGAATAGGCCGGAAGATAAAGACAAGAGATTACTTCAAACGATTGTTGATAGTGTACATGATGCAGGTAAAAAAATACGTTTTTGGGCTGCGCCTGATACCAAGGATTCATGGAAGCTGCAAAAGAAGCTTGGGGTAGATTTGATCGGTACTGATGAAATTGATGAGCTTGCTGAATTTTTAAAAAGAAATAAAAAGCATTGAGTTAGTGCTTCCTCTATTGGGCCCTTGTGGACGCAATGGGACGTTACGTTGCATCTTCCAGGGAGATTACTTTCCCGAAGATAGCCAGGTACAAGTGTCGCAGCGAGATTCGTGGTATTTGTAAAGGCTCCTTGCAAATGAAGAGCATAGTTAGTTCAATCTTTGCGTCCAACGGACTCCTTTGCGAGCCGCCCTCATAGAAATTTGAATTGAGGTATTTTACCAATCGTTGAAAGCCGCCTCATTCACGTCCTTTGCGAGCCGCCCTCATAGAATTTTGAATTGAATAAATTCAGTGGCGGCGTGGCAATCTCCTTGCTTTAGTAAGTTCAGGGAGATTGCCACAAAGTTTTCGCGAAGCCTCTTTTCTAATTCAAATTACTTCACGCAAAAACTTTTCTGCACAGGAGCCTTTGAGGCGCAAAGACGGTGTCTTGTGCATGCGCCTTGCCAGGAAGTGAGTGATTTAAAAACTCAATTGGCGCTATCTCCTGAGCCTTGAAAGCCGCTCCCGTCACGTCTTTGCGAGCCGCCCTCATAGAATTTTGAATTGAATAAATTCACTGGCGGCGTGGCAATCTCCTTGCTTTAGTAAGTTCAGGGAGATTGCCACAAAGTTTCGCGAAGCCTCTTTTCTAATTCAAATTACTTCTTCAAATTACTTCACGCGAAAACTTTTCTCCATAGGAGCCTTTGAGGCGCAAAGACGGCGCAATGTGCAGGCGACTTGCCAGGAAGTGAGTGATTTAAAAACTCAATTGGGACTATCTCCTGAGCCTTGAAAGCCGCTCCCGTCAAGTCTTTGCGAGCCGCCCTCATAGAATTTTGAATTGAATAAATTCACTGGCGGCGTGGCAATCTCCTTGCTTTAGTAAGTTCAGGGAGATTGCCACAAAGTTTCGCGAAGCCTCTTTTCTAATTCAAATTACTTCACGCGAAAACTTTTCTCCATAGGAGCCTTTGAGGCGCAAAGACGGCGCAATGTGCAGGCGACTTGTGTACACGCCTTCCCCATTACTCCGCAATCACCTGTGTTACTTTTCCTATATCAGTAGTTACTTTGTAAATAAATTTTAGTTGATCACTTAATTGTATATCAGGCGATGCATTTTCATTTATTTCACCGCAAATTATTTTATTGCCTGTTTCAAAGAAAGAATTTTCAGTAAGGTTATCCAAAGATTTTTGTAAAGTTTTTACAGATCGCTTAATTGCCAGGCAATCTTCTTTTAAAAAAACAATTGGCTTTTCTGCCGAAATGCCTGAAGCGACCGATGCGATATTTGATGACAGTACATGATTCAACACCACAAATTCATAAATCTCTTTTGCATGGTGTTGCTTGCTCTTTGGCTCGCTAAGCATCCTGTTGAAAGCCGCAGCAAGATTTGCCGTGCTTACATACAATTCTTTCCTCGCAAGCTTATATTCCAAAGAATTTTTTTCACCAAGAAGAATTAGGGCAAGCCTTTGCAGGTAGTCTAGGTTGGCTTTCAACACACCGGCCATGTATCCGGGCAATTGCCTGGATTCCCAATAAGGAAATAAAAAATAGCTTGCCAGGAAAGCAAGGACAGATGCAATGGCAGTATCCAACAAACGCTCTCCCGCAATATCGAGTATGCCCAGGCCCAGGAAGTTGAAAAGCAGCAAAATATAAGGTGTCATAAAAATGACCATCATCATATATTGTAGCCTTACATAAGTATAAGTGCCGATCATAAAGATCACCATAAAAACAAATAGCGCCGTACGGTCATGCACAAACGAAATAAGCAATAAGCCGAGGATGCCGCCCACAAGTGTGCCGGTAAACCTTTCAAAATTCCGTTGTTTGGTAAGGCTGAATCCCGGTTTTAAAATAATCACGATCGTTAGTAAAATCCAGTAACTGTGATGGCCATAAGAAATTAATTTAGAAATAGTAAAGCCGAGGCCGCAGGTAATCATCATCCTTAAAGAATGTCGGAATACAGAGGACTCTAACGTTAGATTGTTTAGAAACAGCGTTGGATTAATCTCCTGGTGCGATACAAACTTTGAATACTCACGCGGAGTACGTATCGATTTTCCTTTGCTTATTTCCTGATTAAAATAATTGTAAACTTCATCAACTTTTTTGCCCAGCTTCCGCATGTTTACCAGTATTTTTTTTAGCATGAAATTGCTATTTCCACTCTCTGCTATTTGATCAATTTTCATTTTTAAATTAACAAGGTCTGGTAGCTGGTCATATTGTTTTTTATAAGAAATATTTGATTGGATTGCCTGCCCGATGTTGTCTAATTCACCAGATAGCTTTATCATAATATCAGCCACATTATCAAGCACACTTGTGTGAGAAAATTTTTTTCTTAATAAATCAAAGTCATACCAGTTGGCCATTATTTGCTCGTAGAGGTCAACCACATCTACAAAGGCTACTACCAACTGGCGGGCCTGTGTAGTTGATTCTTTTAGCAACGAACGGTTTTTAAATAACAATTCTCTCGTAGCATCCTGCTTTTCATTTACGATTACTTGCTGTTCTACCAATTTGCGGTATTCATCTTCAAGTACTTTAGCAGGAGAAAAAAGCCCGGCCTTTATGTGCAGAAATTTTGCCGTTTCATGAATGCAATCTCCCAAAGATCTTTGCGCCGGCCGGTAGGGAGTAAGTTTATAAAACAATAAAGCGATAAGCATATACCAAATTCCTCCGGACAAAATCAACAGGCTATTAGTGATTATTGCTGCGGGAGGTGCAATAGTTGACATCCTCAAAATCAAAATAAGCAGAGTAGCTGTACCCACAGAATTTGCCCGGTTGCCAAACACCGTAAACATGCTAAAGAAAAAAGTGGAAAAAAGAACAAGCAGGCCTAAAGTAAAAATATTTCCGTTTAAAAAACCGGTGAGCAAGGCCATAAGAAAAATGCAAATGTTACAATAGAACATTCCATTTTTCTTATGCTCCACGGGGCCGGGTGAATCACTTATACTTACACATAAAGCGCCTAAAGAAATCGTGATGCCCAGTTCAAGATTCCCAAATTCTGCACAAGCTATTGCGGGAAGAATTATCTCAAGTGTTATCCGTACGCCATCTGCCAGGTATTGGCTGAACAAAAAATACCGTATGTTTTGTGTTCTTTCCTTTAGCATGAAAAATGCAATTACTTATTGCAAAGAAAGTGCGTAATTATTTAACGCTTTGTTTTAAGAAAGGCTGCCTTATCAGAAGACTTTTTTAACCACAGCCTCAAAAACAAATACTGTTTTTCAACGTCAAACTTTTAATTTTGTTTGCTATAAAAATGAAGATGAAGAATGAAGAAGTTTTAAAAGACGTAGTAATAAAGTTTGCAGGCGATAGCGGTGATGGCATGCAGCTTACCGGCACGCAATTCACCAACAACACCGCGCTGCTTGGTATTGACCTGGCCACATTTCCTGATTTTCCGGCAGAGATAAGAGCGCCACAGGGAACGCTGCCAGGTGTAAGCGGTTTTCAACTAAGGTTTTCAAGCGACAGAATTTTTACACCTGGTGATACATGCGATGTACTGGTCGCCATGAACGCGGCGGCCCTTAAAACAAATCTGAAAGAACTAAAAAAGAATGGAAAAATTATAGTCAATGTTGATGGCTTCGACGCTAAAAATCTCAGGCTGGCCAACTATCCTGACGGCGTAAACCCCATAGAGAATGGAAGCCTTGAAGATTACGACGTGATAAAGATGGACGTGACTAAAATAACCAGGGAGGCGTTGAAAGATTTTGAGATGAGTACAAAGGAGAAAGACCGCGCAAAAAATATGTTTGTGCTTGGCTTTCTCTATTGGATGTACAACAGGAGTATGGATAATACCCTCCGCTTTTTAAATGAAAAATTTTCAAAAAAACCGGAGATACTGGAGAGCAATATTAAGGTATTAAAAGCCGGTTATAATTACGGCGATACCACGGAAACCTTTACCACCCGCTATTCAGTGGAGAAAGCAAAAATGCCTGCAGGCAATTATCGCAGCATAATGGGTAACCAGGCGCTTGCTTATGGGTTAATCGCTGCTTCGCAAAAAAGTGGGCTGCAGTTATTCCTGGGTTCATATCCCATCACTCCTGCAAGCGATATATTGCACGAACTTAGCCGCCATAAATCTTTTGGTATAAAAACTTTTCAGGCAGAAGATGAGATTGCTGCCATTTCATCTGCAATAGGTGCAGCGTATGGTGGAAGCCTCGGGGTTACTTCCACGAGCGGGCCGGGTATGGCATTAAAAGCTGAAGCAATGGGGCTTGCCGTAATGCTTGAAATTCCTTTAATAATTTGTAACATACAAAGGGGTGGCCCTTCCACCGGGCTACCTACTAAAACGGAACAGAGCGATTTGCTGCAAGCTTATTACGGCAGAAATGGCGAATGTCCAATGCCCGTAATTTCCGCCTCTACACCCAGCGATTGCTTTGAAGCGGTGTATGAAGCCGTGCGTATTGCAGTGCAGCACATGACGCCGGTAATTTTTTTAAGCGATGGTTATATTGCCAATGGGGCTGAGCCGTGGAAATATCCTGAGAGCGATGACCTTTTGCCAATAGAAGTAAGCTTCAAAACAGAGCTTGGCCATCATGAAGAAATTTTTCAGCCTTATATGAGAGACGAAAAGATGGTGAGGCCGTGGGCTATCCCCGGCTATGCAGGGCTGGAACATAGAGTCGGCGGGCTTGAAAAACAAAATATAACAGGCAATGTGAGCTATGATCCCGACAATCATCAACTGATGGTGAAATTGCGCCAGGAAAAAGTTGATAAGATTGCTGACTATATACCGGAGCAAAAAATAGATAACGGACCTGAAGAAGGAAAACTTTTGGTGCTTGGCTGGGGCAGCACTTACGGGGCCATAAAAAGTGCAGTTAGAGATTTATTAACCGAAGGCGTTTCGGTTGCGCATGTGCATCTCCGTTATATAAGGCCTTTCCCAAAAAACCTGGGCGACATTATCAAAAATTATGAAAAGGTTTTAATCCCCGAGCTCAACAACGGGCAACTCGTAAAAATTATCCGCGACCAATATTTGGTTGACGCAAAGGGCTACAATAAAATAATGGGTGTGCCTTTTTCAAAGCATGAAATAGTGGATGAGATAAAAAAGATGTTGAAGTAAATCTTTTACTATTATTGCCGGCGGTTTCTTCCAAGCGTTAGCCCAAGTTTTATATTAAAAGTTATATAAGAGTCATTATTCTGAGGGCTGCCACGAATACCATCAGGGTGTGCAGTGGTTGCGCCGGGCTTATGCCTGTCATTTAGTAATAGAGCCTGCTGAAGTTTGGGTCCTGAAAAATAATTTCCATATACAGACGGGTCAATATACCTGCCGCTTACATCATCGAGGTAATCTGTTTGTAATATCCTGTCTACAATTTCAGCCCGGAGGTTAATAAGCGGGGATACATCGTACCGGGCTCCTAAGCCCAATGGAAAACATACCTGGTTTAATTTATAAGGTTTGGAATCAGGATATTCTGCAAATCCTTCGCCTTCGGTACTTAACGGTTGAAGATTTACATAATTGTTATTAAGCTCCGCTTGCGGATTGAAATGAAAATAGCCAATGCCGCCAAGGAGGTATGGTGAAACGGCTGGGGGATAATGATCATCGTTGTAATTTCCAAAAATATAGAAAGGGTGAAACTCTGCTACCAGCGAGATTTCTGCTATAAAACTCCTGAAACTTAAATTTCTTTCATAACGCTCATTCGTGGTTGCGACAATCTTTTTTAAAATGCTATCATAAGCGTGTACTTGCCCGAAAGTGACCTCAATCCTTAGCGCAATTTCATTCTTAAAAACAGTGCTGAAAAAGATGCCTCCGCAAAATTGGGTATTCTTAAAATTAAAATCTTTAACGCCCTTTTTTCCTCTCCCTTTTCGTCCGCCAAGGTCGGTAAAGGCATTCATCGCACCTATTGAACCGCCGATTTCATATACCAAATCATTGTTGTAATAGCTTCCATCGTAAAAATAGTATTGTGCACGAACTTGCCTCGCAAAAGAAAAAAGGATAAATAAGAAAAGTAGTTTCTCTTTCATAAGAACGATTAGCTTGATAAGGCACCCGAAAAAGCATGTTCATTTTGGAGGATAATAAAAATAAATACAATTTTTCAATATTTAGAATTTCAATAATTTACTATAATACTTACAAACGGGGTTTATACCACATTCATTGCATTTCGGTTTGCGTGCCACACAAATATAACGGCCGTGCAGTATTAGCCAGTGATGCGCTTTATGAATTAGGTGCTCTGGTATATTTTTTACTAACTGTCTCTCCGTTTCCAACGGCGTCTTTGCATTAGTGGTTAAGCCTATACGTGCTGCCACCCTGAAGACATGGGTATCCACAGCCATATTTGGCTGGCTGTCAATAACAGATGTAATCACATTCGCTGTTTTACGCCCCACGCCGGGCAGCAGCATTAATTCTTCCACCTTCATTGGTATTTTGCCGCCAAAAGTTTCTACAACCATTTTGGCCATGCCTATAAGATGTTTGGTTTTGTTATTTGGATAAGAAATGCTTTTGATTAGTGGAAACAGATCGTCTATTGTGGCTACGCTTAAAGCATACACATCCGGAAATCTTTCAAAAATTGCCGGGGTGGTTTCGTTTACCCGCTTATCAGTACATTGGGCAGAAAGAATCACTGCTACCAGCAGCTCGTAAGGAGCTGTATAAAGTAGTTCGGTTTTTGCATTGGGGCTGTGTGATAAAAAATAATCTATCACATATGCGTAAAGCTCTTTTTTTGTCATAAAAAAAAATCCTGCCTTTCGGGCAGGACGAAAATAACTTTTTTAATTTTTTTAATGTGAATGCAAATGCTTCTCCTTTTCAGCAGCATATTGAAGAATTTTATCAACAGCTTCCGGTCTCGGCAATAAATTTGTTTCTTCAAGATTTTTTTTAGATAAAAGAAGTGCATTAAAAGTTTCCCTTAGATTCATGTCTGTTTCTAAAGCTTCTCTAATAAGCTCCGACTTTTTCTCTGATGTCTCATTGTACAGGTATCTCACCAAATCATCCGGGGTAATGTTGCTCATATAATAAAGTATTACATTAATAAAAAAATCTATCCACGGTAAAAACGTGGCAGTGGCGGAAATATTGTTTGTATAATTACTTAATTAAAGATGAATCCGCAATAATAATATACAGGTCTTCGTTGTCCTTTTTCATCATGTATTTTTCCCTTGCATATTTTTCCAGGGTCGCGGGGTTTGTCTTTAACTGCCCTAGTTCATGTTTTGTATCAGCTATCAGTTTATCCATTACTTTTTCGCTCTCCTGCAATTTGTGCATCTCATTTATTCTTTTCAGCTGCAGTGAGAGGTCATTAGTATCGAAAAATAGCATCCAGATACAAAAGGCTATACCTGTAATTAGGTATTTATTGGTAAAGATGGTTGCAAGTTTTTTCATGATCCTTTTTTCAAATGTTAATCTTCTTTTATTTAAAAGGCTTTTGCCCAATGGGCTATTTACCAAATTTAATTTTTCCCTCAGGGAAAACTGCACTTTCTCCCAACATTTCTTCAATCCGCAACAATTGGTTGTATTTCGCAATACGATCCGTACGGCTGGCCGAGCCTGTTTTGATCTGGCCGCAATTTAAGGCAACAGCAAGATCAGCAATGGTGGTGTCTTCGGTTTCGCCGCTCCGGTGGCTCATAATAGTATTATAGCCATTATTCTGCGCCAGCGAAACTGCATTTATCGTTTCCGTTAGTGAGCCTATCTGGTTTACTTTTACAAGAAGCGCATTAGCCGTGTCTTCATCAATGCCCTTTTGCAATCTTTTTACGTTTGTTACAAAAAGATCATCGCCCACCAGTTGAATTTTTTTTCCTAATTTCTCTGTCATCAATTTCCAGCCCGTCCAGTCATCTTCCGCCATCCCGTCTTCAATAGATATAATAGGATATTGCTTTACCCAGCTTTCCCAGTATTCAACCATTTTTTCACTGCTCAGTTTTTTACCATCGCTTTTATGGAAGTAATATACTTTTTCTTTCACATCGTACATTTCACTCACCGCAGGGTCCATGGCAATTGATACGTGGCTGCCGGCTTTAAACCCTGCCTTATCAATGGCTGTGAGCACCGTTTCAATGGCTTCTTCATTGCTTTGAATGTTTGGTGCAAAGCCACCCTCGTCGCCCACATTGGTGCTATATCCTTTTTTCTTAAGTACTGATTTTAATGCATGAAAAATTTCAACGCCGCATTGCAAAGCTTCGCTAAAAGATGAGGCGCCAATGGGCATCACCATAAATTCCTGGAAATCTATTTTATTATCTGCATGTGAGCCGCCATTCAAAATATTCATCATCGGGATGGGAAGAATTTTCGCATTGGTGCCGCCGACATACCTGTAGAGTGGAAGGTTCGCCTCAAGTGCCGCGGCCTTTGCCACCGCAAGGCTTACTGCAAGAATTGCGTTGGCGCCCAGCTTACTTTTATTTTCTGTTCCATCAATCGTCAGCATCGCCTCGTCTATGCCCGTTTGATCCGTAACATCCCAGCCGGTAAGCTCGTCAGCGATTAATGTATTTACATTTTCTACTGCCTTTAATACTCCCTTTCCCAGGTACACCTTTTTGTCCTCATCACGTAATTCAACAGCTTCATGTACGCCCGTACTTGCACCTGAAGGCACCGCAGCTCTTCCTAAATATTCATTTTCTGTAAGTACATCTACCTCTACGGTAGGGTTTCCGCGACTGTCTAATATCTGGCGTGCATGTATGTTTGCAATGTAACTCATGGTATTTTTTTGATTTAAAAGATAAGAATAATGATCTTGATTATGAATTTTGATTATGTTATAAAAATTTACTCTTACAATAAACTTGCTTTTTAATTTTAAAAAATTCTTTGATTGTCATTTTTATTTTATCAGGCGCAAATCTACCAATTTTGAATCTCATCAAAAATTTCCCTTCGCATTTGCAACATGGTATTTTATTTTTTTTCAAAAAACTTTTAAAAATTAGTTTAGCATACTCGTGTTCATCTGTATAAGCGTGTGCTTGTATTGTTCAATATATTTGTATTTCTTTTATCGCTAAAACTTAAAAACATGAAAAAAATATCCATTGTAATTGTCTTATTCTTTACCCTCTTTAAAGCTAGCGCCGACGAAGGAATGTGGCTGCCGATGCTTCTTGGCCAGCAGGTATATGATGATATGGTGAAGCATGGGCTAAAGCTTAGTAAAGAACAATTATATAGTATCAATCAGCCTTCTATTAAAGATGCGGTAGTAATTTTCGGCGGTGGCTGCACCGGGGAAATTGTAAGCAGTCAGGGATTAATATTCACCAATCACCATTGCGGGTACGGCGTTATTGCAGGCTCCAGCACGGTTGAGCACAATTATCTTAAAGACGGATTTTATGCCTATACAAAAGACCAGGAAATAAAATCAGACCTCACCATCACTTTTCTTGAGCGCATAATAGATGTAACTGCCCAGGTGGAAGCGGGGTTAAAAGGATTGAATTACGAGGACCGGGCGAAAAAAACTGCACAGGTTTATAAAGACATCACTGATAAAGTACTGGATAGTTCAAACTCCATCATGGGTAAAGTGTATAGCATGTTTAAGGGTAATCAATACATCATGTATGTCTATAAAATTTATAAAGATATCAGGCTGGTAGGCGCTCCGCCTGAAAGCGTGGGAAAATTTGGGGGCGATACTGATAACTGGGAGTGGCCCCGACACACGGGAGATTATTCCATTTTTAGGGTTTATGCTACAAAGGATGGAAAGCCGGCAAAATATAGCGCGGATAATGTTCCTTTAAAACCAAAATGGTTTCTTCCCGTCTCTTTAAAAGGATATAAAGATGGCGACTATTCAATGATCTACGGGTACCCCGGCGGTACTAACCGTTATGAAACTTCTTTCGGAATAAATTTAAAGAATGAAATAGATAATCCCTCTCTTGTAAACCTGCGTGATGTGCGGCTGAAAGCAATGCATGCTGAGATGATTAAAGATCCTGCAGTGAAACTTAAGCTGGCTGAAGATTATGCAGGCATTGCCAACTATTATAAATTTTATGATGGTGAAACAAAGCAACTGGAAAAATATCATGTGTATGAAGCAAAGAAAAAGAATGAAGCAAACTTCGCAGCCTGGGCAAGTAATAAGAATGATTACAATGATGTTTTAAGTGACTATCAAAAAAACTATGAAGCCTGGAAGCCTTATGCAAAGGAGCGGGTGTATGTAATTGAAGGAATTTTAGGCTCTCCTTTGGCAGCTTATGCTTCTTCATTAATGGCGGTAGAACGTGCGCTGGTGGAACAGGGAAAAACACAGGCTGATGTAAAAAATGCGGTAAAGGCTGCTGATGAATCAAGAAATGAATTTCTTAAAAGTGAAGACCAGCCGAGCGACAGGAAAATAATGGCCATTACTGCAATGATGTACTACAACGACATTGATAAAAGCCAGTATCCCATAGATTTTTACCAGGGCATAAAAGAAAAGTTTGGCCCGCTGAATGACGAAGCAACTTTTAAAGCCTGGGCGAATTCAGTGTTTGATAATACCATGATTCTAGACTCGGCAAAATGGGCTGCCTTTATGGCTAATCCTGATGCTATTACTTTACAAAGTGATCCTGCCTTTGCTTATGCTACCGCTTTTGTAAAAAATTACACACTTAAGTATAGCAAACTTTATAGTGACTTTGCCAATAAAAATAACGAGCTTGGCCGGCTATATATGAAAGGCATTATGGAGATGAATCCGGCGGCGGTTAAAAAAATGTACCCGGATGCAAACTTTAGTATGCGGGTAAGTTATGGCAATGTAAAAAGCTATAACCCCCGCGATGCGGTGCATTATGATTACCAGACAACAAGCAAAGGAATTCTGGAAAAATATATTCCCGGTGATTATGAATTTGATCTTCCTGCAAAAGAAATCGAACTATTAAAGAAGCGAGACTTTGGTCAATATATGGATAAGAACCGCAATGATCTTGTGATTGATTTTATAACGAGTAACGATATTACCGGTGGCAACTCGGGTTCGCCGGTGATGGATGGTTATGGTAATCTTATCGGTCTCGCTTTCGATGGCAATTATGAAGCGCTTAGCCATAAAATTCAATTCGATAAAGACCTTAACAGGACCATTTGTGTGGACATTCGTTATGTACTTTGGTGCATTGATAAAATGGGCAATGCGAAAAATATTATTGATGAATTAAAACTGGTTAGGTAAAATTTGCGAAAGGTGTCTGGCCATTTGAAATGGCCAAACACCTAACTGTTTTTTTTCAGTGTGCTATTCATAACCGGATAGCGCACTTTTTATTTACCCCACTCTTAAATTGACCAAAGCAAATTTTATATTTTTGAATAATGGTTGCTCAACAGTTTACTCCTGACCAGGCTATTCCAAAAATTAAACAATATTGCGATTACCAGGAGAGGTGCCATGCGGAAGTGCGGGATAAATTATACTCTTATGGTCTTTACAAAAATGATGTAGAGCCAATCATCTCCTTACTTATTAATGAAAATTATCTCAATGAAGAGCGCTTTGCGATTATGTATGCGGGCGGCAAATTTCGCATAAAGCAATGGGGAAAGAATAAAATAAAACAAGCATTAAAATTTAAACAGGTAAGCGATTACTGCATAAAGAAAGCTTTAAAAGAAATTGATGATTTCTCTTATCAAAAAACCTTTCAAAAGCTTGCAGAACAAAAATTAAAAACCCTTAAAAGCGAAAAAAATATTTTTATTAAGAAAAAAAAGTTACAGGATTATTTGTTGCAGAAAGGGTATGAAAGTAGCATGATCAATGCGGAGGTTGGGAAGATTGGGAATAAAAATAAATGATGGGGGAAACATCCTATCCTACAGGCATTCGCGTTAGCTTCGGAAATTCTTGATCGTTTATTTGCCTTCCATAATAGCTTCTACCTTTTTTTGCAAAAGCTTTTTTTCAGGTAAATACAATTGGTATTTTGACACAAAGATTTTATTGGATATACCGCCGGTAGCGTATTCCACCAGCACCTCATCCTTCTCGGCTGAAAGAATAATTCCAATTGGCTCATTATCGCCTTCCACATTTTCTTCTGTTTTAAAATAATTCAGGTAAAGATTCATTTGCCCAATATCACCATGGCTAACCTTTTTTATTTTTAAATCGATCAACACGAAGCATTTCAAAATACGATGATAAAATACAAGGTCAATCGAATAATGTTTATTGCGTAGCGAAATCCGGTATTGCCTCGCTACGAACGCAAAACCTTTTCCCAATTCAAGTAAGAACATTTGAAGATTGTCAATTATTTTTTGTTCCAGGCCTTTCTCAGTCATCTTATAACTTTGAGATATTTTGAGAAAGTCAAGGATGTATGGGTCTTTCACTGCATCTGTTGGGTTAGCAACAACATATCCTTTTTTTGATAATTGCAACACCGCTTTTTTATTTTTGCTCAATGCAAGCCGTTCAAATAATGAAGAATCAATTTGCCTCTCAAGTTCTCTTACAGAAAGATTATCGTTAAGCGCATGCTTTTCATAAAACATTCTTGCCGTATCATCTGAAATCCCTACCAATACAATGTAATGGCTCCAACTCAATTTGGCAGACACTGTCTGCCATTTCTGATAGGCCAGGTAAAATCTGCGCATGTCTAAGATATTGCGTCTGCCAAATCCTCTGCCATAGCGTTGCCTTAAATCTTTGGAAAGCCTTGCCAGCAGGTCGCTTCCGTATTCAGCTCTTTCTTGCCCCTGTTGCTCGTATTTGAAAATGTGTCTGCCAATTTCCCAGTTTGATTTTACTAATTCTGTATTAATTGCTCTTACTGCATTCTGTCTTGCATTAGAAATAGTTACGCCAATGCTATCAAGTAATTTGTCGTATTTATTTAGAGACGGTTTCAATAATTATTTTATTAAAAGTATTTGTAGTGATTTGCGAACTTAAAATTTTAATTTTTTCTATCGGCGCATTTTATGATAGTGAATAATATTCTTTTAATAAAAAAAATTTTTGAGCAGCATTATTATTTAAAAATAATTCCTGCAGCAAGTTTGTAATACCAATCATTAAAAGCAATACCTAACGAAACACAAACCAACAATTCTTTGATCGCGTTCATAAACGAAGGCTTGTGTTGATAATTATGAATAAAGAACGGATCTGTAATTGGCAGATCATAGTGATTACTGCCATAAGAAAATGCGAGTCTTATTTGTGGCTTGTTACGGTTATCCGCATACACTTTTTCAATCACTTCAAATTGATCTATATGAATAAGCATCAAAGAATAGGAAAGGCTTACAATTGCTTCTTCTGACAAAGCTTTGCCCCTGTTACCAAAAATTAAATTTCTATTGTCACAAATTGAAGTAAGTTTTTCAAGATCAAACCTGCCAAGAACTTTAATAGAATTTTCAGCAAAAAAAACATTTTCAGATTGATAATTTTTTTCCGCCGGCTGGCCGGTTACATCAATTTCAATGATGTCTAATAAATTCAAATAGGCCGCAAGGTGAGTATGCATTTCGCCATGCGGTGTAGTGCTGCAAACAGGCCGTATCCATTTTGTTTGTCCGTGCGTTATTACCGGATTGTTGTTATTATCAAGCTCAATTCCTGCCAGGCATCTTCCGCCTTCTTTAAATGAATTGGCCAAACATACAAAGCGGCTAAGCATGGGCGTTAGTTAATTAAATGGATAATTTCAACATCGTTTTTTACATGCTTTAAATATTCAGCAAGCAGCCTGCGGTGGCATTTTTCTGGCGTATGCTCGCTACACAGCAGGCAGTTTTCATGAAGTTTTTCTACATCCGTCTTTGACGCGACTTTACGCATGTCCAACAAATTCAAATATTCAAGCTCATATTCTTCCCAGGCCATTTTTTTGTTTCTATAGCGGGAGAGTAATTCTTTTGTTGGGGCAAAATCTATATTGTGCTCGTAAGATATATTACCAATTTCTTTTGCAAAAAATTTCAAGTCAGCGCCCTTCGCAAAGCCAGCCAATTGGGAAACATTATTTATTCTTGTGTCAACAATTTTTTTAACGCCCGAGCCTTTAAGAAGATCGAAGAATTTTTCTGCGGGCTTGCCGGTAAAACCTATTGTAAATAATTTGATCATAATTGTTCTGCCGGCGCTTTTGTATATGGCGAAAAGGCGATTTCTTTATTTCGTAATCTGTATGCCGCCTTTAGCTGGTCTTCTGTTGTTATGTTTGGTTGAAACATGTCAGGCTTAGGCAATTTTTTATCATACTTTTTTAATAGTTGCTTTTCGAGTTCTTCATTACTTTTTAAAGTTTTGTCTTTAAGTATATGCGTTACCTTGAAACCCTCCATCTTCAGCGCAATGGAAATCATTGAAAAGCGATGGCAATCGAAAGGCTCTCCTTCTGAGCACATAAGGGCTATCGTAAGCCCCTTATCGTGCAGTAACCAAACTCTTTCTACACCGTTTTTAAAAAGCCAGGATTTTCTAATCTTTTCAAAATCAACTTTGCCTTCATCATCTAAAAAATCTACATCGCTATGCCTTGCCCCAAATTCTTCGGCAAAATGGAGATAAGTAATACCATTGTTTTTAAGAAAAGCGGACAAAGGCTCTTTATTGTATTGTGGATTATAAGAGCTGGCGGCAACACTTCTTACATCTATCAGGCAGTTTATTGAAAAGGCATTCAGCAGCTCGAGAAAGTAATCAATAGAATGATTAGAATGGCCGATAGTATATATTCCGGGTTTCTCCATTTTTTTGCTGCAATTTACAAATTTTGAAACGGTCTCCGCTTTGACGTAAATTCTATAATATCGTTCACAACTGTACGATGAAAATGTTTTTCATTCAATAACTTTACGCCATGTCTTTTCTCACTATCACACTTATTCAAACTGATCTCCACTGGGAAGAAAAAAAAGCAAACCTGGAGATGTTTTCAAAAAAAATTGAAAGCATAAAAGAGAAACCAGAAGTCGTTATTCTCCCTGAAATGTTCAGTACGGGCTTTAGCATGAAGCCCGAAATACTTGCGGAAAAAATGGATGGGGAAACTATTTCCTGGATGAAAAAAATTGCTGCTGAAAAAAAAATTATTTTGACCGGCAGTATCATGATTGAAGACCCTTCGATCCCGATAGCTATGGGGACTCAGGAACCTTCGACTGAGGCTCAGGACAAAAGATATTATAATCGCCTTATTTGGATGCAGCCCAACGGCGAATATGGTATGTATGACAAGCGGCACCTCTTTGCTTACGGTGACGAACATACGCATTACACACCCGGAAGCAAAAGGCTAATCGCTTCTGTAAAAGGATGGAAAATAAATTTGCAAGTTTGTTACGATCTGCGGTTCCCCGTATGGTCAAGACAAGCTGCTGAAATGGAATATGATATTTTAATTTACGTTGCTAATTGGCCGGACAAAAGAAGCCTTGCCTGGAAAACTTTGTTGCAGGCTAGAGCGATAGAAAATCAATGCTATGTAATTGGTGTGAACAGGGTAGGAGAAGATGGAAACAATATTCTTTATTCGGGAGATAGCATGATTATAGATCCCTTGGGTGAAATTCTATACCAGAAAAATATTGAAGAAGATATATTTACCTGCACTTTGCAAAAAGAAAAAATTAATGAAGTGAGAGAAAGATTTCCTTTCTGGAAAGATGCTGATTCGTTTATTATAAATTCCTGAGATGATCAAAGCTTATAAAGCAAAAAAAATTTTTACGGGCAAGGAATGGCTTGATGATAAGGCGGTGCTTTGTGAGAACGGATCCATAAAGGACATACTTTCTTTTGAAAATTTACCAACAGATTTGCAGGAAGGTGAAGTAGCTGAAATACTTGCGCCTGCTTTTACTGATATACAAATTTATGGTGCCGGGTCAAAATTGTTTTCAATGTATCCTACGGCAGAAACGCTTGGTATAATGAATGAGCATTGTACTGCAGGGGGCACCTCTTTATTTCTTCCCACCATTTCCACCAATACTATTGAGGTAATAAAAAAAGGAATTGACGCAATAAAAGAATATTGGTCGAAAGACGGAAAAGGAGTTTTTGGTTTACATGTTGAAGGCCCGTGGATCAATAAGATAAAACGCGGGGCACATCTCGAATACCTAATTCATGCACCGGAAATTAATGAAGTAAAGTCTTTACTGGAATATGGAAAAGGAATTATTAAAATAATCACACTTGCCCCTGAGGTTTGCAGTGATGAAGTAATTGATCTGATAAAAAGTTATGGCGTTATTATTTCAGCAGGCCATAGTAATGCAACTTACAAAGAAGCGATGCAGGCTTTTAATAAAGGCATTAACATAGCGACACATTTATTTAATGCAATGACGCCGCTTCACCATCGCGAACCGGGCTTTGCTGCGGCCATCTTGCTGCATCCATCGGTAATGGTAAGCGTAGTTCCTGATGGGTTGCACGTGGACTTTATTATGATAAAACTTGCAAAGAAATTAATGGGTGAAAGGCTCTTCATAATAACAGATGCGGTCACTGACACTACAGAAGGCCCCTATCAACATACTTTGAACATTGATAAATATGAAACGAATGGAATCCTTAGCGGCTCTGCATTAACGATGGCAATGGGAGTAAAAAATTGTGTTGAAAATTGTGGCATTCCCTTAGAAGAAGCTTTAAGAATGGCAAGCCTTTATCCCGCGAAAGTCTTAGGCATTGATGATAAGATTGGTAAAATTGAAAAAGAATATAATGAAAATTTTGTCCGGCTTAGTGAAAAGTTGGAGGCAATTGCGTAATGCGCAAAGTTGCTTTTATTAACGCAATTTTATTTTACTGCTGCTTTTCTTTAATTAACGCTTTTACTTTTTCAATTTTCGAGTCTACCTGGTTCCTGATATCTTTTACATTCGGACCTACATACACATCAGGAATTACGCCGGTTCCTCTTTCAGCAATATGATGATATTGAACAAGCCTGAAAAAAGGCAACCTTACATGCAATTTTGTTTCCGGTAAAATAATATCCGGTATCATAATACCGGAATTGCCATACCAGCCGCCACCCGTTTCTTCACCAACCAATGTAACATTTTGCTGTCCTTTTATGGCATTACAGAAAAGTGTGGATGCCGAAAAGGTTAAGCCATTGGTAAGCACATACAAATTCCCATCGAAATGGTTTCTTCGTTTAGGCCTAAACATATGACGCTCCCAATATCCAAAATGATAATGCCCGTCTTTTTTCTTGTGTGTTAAAAACAATAACCCAAGGTTATTAAAAAATCCCGAGGTGATATAACGAGTGAACGGGCCAAAACCCTTGCTGACAGCGAAGGCCGTATCTGCCACCTTAAAAGAAGTTTGACGCAGGTATTTGGTAAGCAATACGTAATTATCTATATCTCCTCCACCATTCGCTCTTATATCAACTACAAGATTATTCACCTTGTTTTTATTTAATTTTCTAAAAGAGCTTTTAAAAAAATGATGTAAGCTTGATTTGGAAAAACTGTTTACGGTCATAGTCGCCAAAGTATCGTCCAACTGCAACGAACGAATATTTGCAAGTTTCTCACGCCTTGTCAGCTTTTTTTCTTTTATGCCCGGTACCTGTTTTTTTAATTTATGCAGGCTATCTGCAGGTGGTGCAAAATAAGAAAGCATAATTTTTTTTTCTTCACCCATGCTATCAATATACCCGACACTATAAATTTTATACAGGCCAAAAATATTGCGATGAAAATAAGGAAAGCTTCCACTCAGCCTTATATAATTCACATTGTTGGAATAGCCGTCTTCTACCATATAACTAAACATAACATTGGTAAGATCGCTTGCTGATAATCCATTTATTGATGTAATAATAGTGCCCAATTTTATCACAGAATCTTTTTGATTAAAGTTGTTCAGCACCACCATGGTATCTCCCCAGATTTTCAAATAGAGCGGAAACGAAGGGATGCGTTTATTCTTTATAAACTTATTCCAGGCTTTACTCATGCTAAAGCTTGTGTGTCCGCAGTGAATAGTAGCCGTAAGAGGAGCGAGTATTTTCCAGCCAAATTGCAATTCAGTCATTGAATCGGCAATAGCTTTATATCCTTCATCAAAGTAATAATCCATGCTGTCTTTTGGTGTGTACCAGTAAAGCGAAGGATGTTTTTTTTCCAGAACATTTCTTAAGAAAGAATAATCCTTTTGTAATGTTTCTTTAGAATATTTTTTATTAGGATTGTAATCTTTTAAGACCGAACAGGAAATTAATAATGGAAAAATAAAGGGTATTAGAAGGCGCCTCATGGTTAGCAAAAATCAGCATAAAAATTAATACGCATTGTGTTATTAAGCGGCCGGGATTTTATAACTGCCGGTAAAGAGGGGACGCTCATCTTATTTACTTTTTTCTTCTGATATCAAATCAAAAAACTGGCCTTTGAGTTCCGTCATATTCAATTATATGATATCCCACACAATGCTATCGTCAATTCCGAAATATTCATGGACAATAGCGTTTCGAAAACCTTTTTTTGTCTCCAGTTAATTTGCCCATGCTTTATTTTATAGGCATCAGGAATACGAGCTGCTGCCTCACCGATCATCATAAATTATGCTGCACTGCATGCTTCGTTTTGATATCGGAGCAATACGTTTCAAACGAAATGTTGCTGATAAATGAAATGATATTCTCTATTGATTCATAAATATCACTTAATAAAAAGGTGGTATTCCTTTCAGACATGTATAAGGCTTTTTTCTACAAAGGGCAAATACCTGGGTTTTATACCCTTCCTCGATACCAAATCAATTTTCGTTTTAAAAATATCTTCCAACTCGTGGGCTAAAGAAATAAAGTTTATTCCTATGCGCCCATCGAAGTCCACGAGGATATCTATATCGCTGTATTGATTATGATCGTCCCTTACGTAAGAGCCGAATAATCCCAACTCACTAATCGGATATTTCTTTTGGAGGATAGGTTTTCTATCTTTCAATATTGCCAGTATCTGAGTTCGATTATACATACATCAAAATTACTAAACGTACCCTTAAAAATAAATCGAGATTTTTTAAAACAATCCGTTCTTACTCAAAAGCATTCCATCCCTGTGCAGTAAGCTTATACTCGCTGCCGCCTTTCGTAATTATCTTAGCGCCATCTTTCTTCTCTATAATATATCCAACCACACTTATTTCTTCATTCGTTTTAATCCTATCGTAATCACCCTGAGCAATGGTAAATAGCAATTCATAATCTTCGCCGCCGCTGAGTGCGCAAGCAGTAGGGTCAAGCTCTAGCTTATACGCAAATTGCCGGGCAACATCATTTACCGGAATTTTTTCTTCATGCAAAACACAGCCAACTTGGCTTTGCTTACAAATATGTAACAGCTCACTGCTAAGGCCGTCGCTTATGTCAATCATTGAAGTGGGAACAATATCATTGGCTGCAAAAAATTCGATAATATCTTTTCTTGCTTCCGGCTTCAATATTCTTCCAACAATATAATCCTGGTCTTCCAGATCGGGTTGAACACCTTTTGTTTCCAGGAAAATTTTCTTTTCCCGCTCCAGCAAAGTAAGGCCTAAAAATGCGCCACCAAGATCACCACTAACACAAATAAGATCACCCTTTTTTGCACCGCTTCTTTTTACAAATTTGCCTGGCGCTACTTCACCAATGGCTGTCACAGAAATCACGAAACCTTTTTGTGAAGATGTAGTGTCGCCACCCACGAGGTCCACATTGTACTTGTCGCAGGCTGCATACACGCCTTCATAAAATTCATCCATCGCCTCCAGGCTAAAGCGGTTGCTAAAGGCGATGTTCATCGTTATCTGCGCAGGTGTTGCATTCATTGCATATACATCGCTTAAATTTACGATCACGCTTTTGTAGCCAAGATGCTTTAGTGGCGTGTACATCAGGTCAAAGTGAATTCCTTCCACAAGCATGTCAGTTGTTACTACTATTTGTTTTCCAAAATGATCGAGTACCGCGGCATCGTCACCAACACTTAAAACGGTTGAAGCATTTCTTGTATCATTATTTTTAGTGAGATGGTCAATAAGGCCAAATTCCCCGAGTGTTGATATTTCCGTTCTTTCTTCCATGAGTAATAAAATGTACGATGTACGAAGTGTGATGTACGATGTTATTTTTTCCGAAGAGTATTTAGTGACGCCACAATCATTTTTAAAAGTTCTTCCCCTTCTTTATATAATATAGCTATTGTATCTCTTTTATATAATATAGCTATTGTATCTCTTTTATTTTTATTAAATTCTACGATAAGTTTCAGGAAGAAAAGTAATTCATCCAACTCTTCTTCTACTATTTTAAATTTATTAATAAAATCTGCTGTTGACTTTGCACGCCTCGTGGCTCTGTAATTTGCTCCAACGGAACTACTGGAACGAATTAGCTGTGCACTGTAAGCGCGATTTACAGTATTTGAGCTCAATGATAAAATTAAATATCCGCAATCAATTGAGAACTGTTTAGTTCGTGTTATTATTTCTTTTGAAGTCATAGATAAAATTTTCAATTTTGAACATATACTGCGCTTTCGTCACATCGTGCATCACACTTCGTACATCACACATCCCACCTCATTCCACACTTCCCTTCACCCACTCCACCAGCTCATCGTGTATGCCACCGTTAGTTGCTATTATGCCGGGCTGGTAAGGTGAATAAGTGTTGCCCTTCAAGTCGGTTACTTTGCCTCCTGCTTCTTCTACAATTAAAAAACCGGCGGCGCTGTCCCAAGCATTTAACTGGTGTTCATAAAAACCATCAAAGCGGCCGGCGGCTACCCAACATAAGTCTGTGGCAGCACTACCCAACCTGCGAACAGGAATACCTTTTTTTATGAGCCGTGCAAAAGCCTGTATGGGCCCGTTTGGCTCCTCTAAATATGTGTAAGGAAAGCCCGTTACCAGGCAGCTTGTAAGCACTTCTTTTTTATCGCTTACAGAAATCTTTTTGTCATTGAGTGTTGCGCCCTTTCCTCTTTCTGCAAAGAAAAATTCTTTCATAATCGGGTTGTACACAGCACCCATCAGCATCTTACCATTATACTCAAGCCCAATGCTTACACAGCAGATAGGGATGCCGTTGGCAAAATTTACCGTGCCATCTATCGGGTCAATTATCCATTTATATTCACTATCGGAAACCTTCTCTACACTTTCCTCGCTTACTATGCCGTGCAATGGAAATTCGCTCTGAATCACTTTAAGAATTGCTTTATCTGCAGCGTGGTCTGCTTCGGTAACAAGGTTATTGATTCCTTCCTTATTACTGATCTTAAACTTGCCATTAAAGAATCTTTTTAATTCTTTTGCGCCGGCTTCGGTTGCCTTTATGAGTGTTTTTTTATACATGCGCAAAGGTTAGAAATGTTTATTTATTTTTTGCTTTAAATATTCAACCGATATATGGCGCTCCCTTTTTGATTTTTTTATTGATAATGCGGCCACCCGTCTTTACTTTGCAGCCTTTGAGCGCAAATAAATATTTTCTATTAATAATTATAATCTCCGGCGATTGTTGCTTAGTGTCATCATAATAAATTATAACGTTAAATATTTTCTTGAGCAGTGTCTTTGTTCCATACAGGAAGCATTTAAAAATATTGAAGGCGAAATTATTGTGATAGACAATAATTCCAGCGACGGCAGCAGGGATTTTTTTCGCGATAAATTTCCAGGCATACATTTTATATGGAACCAGGAAAATGAAGGCTTCGCCAAAGCAAACAACAAGGCTTTGCAAATGGCCTCGGGCGATTATATTTTATTTCTGAATCCGGATACGATAGTGCCGGAAGATTGCCTTGAAAAATGTATTTCGTTTATTAAAGCCAAGGATGATGCTGTTGCGCTCGGCATACAAATGATAGATGGCTCGGGCAATTTTTTAAGGGAAAGTAAAAGAGCTTTTCCTTCCCCGATGACTTCCTTGTATAAACTCTCGGGATTAGCCAGGCTTTTTCCACACTCACGTACATTCGCTAAATATCACCTGGGTTATTTAAGTAAAAATAAAAATCACGAAGTAGATGTGTTGGCGGGCGCCTTTATGATGGTTCCCAAAAAAATACTTGACGAGGTAGGAAGCTTTGATGAGAACTTTTTTATGTATGGGGAAGATGTTGATCTAAGTTACCGGATTCAAAAGGCCGGTTATAGAAATTTTTATTTTGCTGAAAGTTGCATCATACATTTTAAAGGAGAGAGCACCAAAAAGGGCAGTCTTAACTATGTGCGAATGTTTTATAAAGCAATGAGCGTGTTTGTGCACAAACACTATGGCGGCACAAAAGCCGGGCTTTTCAATTTTTTTATACAAGCTGCCATCTACTTACGGGCAGGGTTAGCCGCAGTTGCACAGTTTCTCCGGTGGGTCGGTATGAAGTTTATTGATGCAGCAATTATCCTTCTGAGCTTTTGGATGGTTAAAATTCTTTGGAACTCCTTTGTAAAACAGGAAGTAAATTATTCGCCCAATATGCTGATAATTGCTTTCCCGGTCTTTACTGCACTTTTTTTGATAGCCTCATATTTTGCCGGCCTTTACGATAATGGCTATAAACAATCAAGATTAAACAAATCGACAGTAACGGCTATTCTTGTTATACTTTCTGTGTATTCACTGCTGCCCGAAAGCTTTCGCTTTTCCCGCGGCATTCTCTTATTCGGTTCTATTCTCGCTTTTATATTAATGAGCATCGTGCGTATGCTGTTGCTGAAGTGGAATGGGATTGAAGGAAGTGCAGAAAGACAAGAAGTAAATGAATTGTTGATTGCAGGTACTGAATACGAATTTGAGCAAGTATATACTTTATTAGAAAACGCGGGGGTCCACCAACGCATATTAGGCAGAATCGAGCCCGATGAAAATGATGAAACAAAAGCCCTGGGTAATATCAGTAATCTAAATTTGCTGATCAGGCGCTATCCTGTAAAAGAAGTGATCTTTTGCAAAGACAATTCCTTTTCGTATAAAAAAATAATAGATTCCGTTACAAAAATGCCACGTCATGTACGTATTAAAATCTATACCGGCTGCACCCACACTTTAATTGGCAGCGAAAGCAGCAATACTTCCGGCAAATATCTTTCAGGCAATTCCCAATATCTATTGAGCAATCCCGTAAACCGCCGCAGCAAAGTTTTAATAGATTTTTTTATTGCTTTGTTTTTCCTGCTGACTTTTCCTGTTCATTTCATAATTAAAAAAAGGCCTTTTGTTTTCTTCGGAAACGTATTAGACGTACTGTTGCTAAAGAAAACCTGGATTGGTTATGCCCTGCAGGAAAAAACTCTCCCTTCACTAAAACAAGGAATTCTTACCAGCACGGGGCTTCCCGCTCATTTAAATACATTATCTCAAAAAAGCCTTCGGGCTATTGACGAACATTATGCTAAATGCTTCAACTATATTAATGATCTTAAATTAATATGGACAAATTACAAGCTTTTGTCTTGAGATTTGGACGTAGTTGCTAAGATTGAAAAAGGAACATGGATTGATTTAGTTTAACGCCGCGTCTATCTTTGATAAAAACTATTTTGTGCCAGAGGTTAATGAAAGGCGGTTTTATTTTTACAAGCCTATCTTTCTACAAAGAAACAGGAATTTAAAAAGAAAAAAAGATTATGAAAACAACGCTATTAGAAGACATTCAAAAAGCGCTGCCATACTTTCTCCGGCATAAGACGGTTTGGTCTTCTTACGATGATGAGGCTGATGTTTTATACCTGCATTTTAAGAAACCAAATCATGCTGAAGATTCTGAAATGACGGATGACGAAATCATTATCCGCTACGAAAATAATGAGATAGTCGGGCTTACGATTTTGAATGCAAGCCAAAGACTCGAAAACACCAGCCGGTAAAAAATTCTTTTTGGTTTGCTGATCAGCAGATCTTACTTCATAAGTTTTTGTATTTTTCCAGGCTAAGCCTTAAAGAAAGCTGAGGAACATTTGACTATTCGAATATTTTATTATTTGATCTTCAACTTCCATAAATCACAACAACTGTTAAGATGCTTCTGTCAAGTGTGCATATCCGGCAAGTATTTCCGAAATTTGCGACCAAATCAATTTTTGAATGGCATATAATAACAACCGATCGTCGCAGAAAATACCACCCGTTGTTTTAAATCTTATCATAATAAACGCAATTGTTTTTTTAGCTCAATTGGTTTTTGACAGTACCTGGCAGCTTACCGACCGCATTGCGCTTTATCCTTACAATAGCGGCCTGTTTGAACCCTACCAATTAGTTACGCACATGTTTGCACATGGCGGGTGGCTTCACATCATTTTTAATATGTACGCTCTCTGGTTATTTGGCAGCGTGTTGGAGCGCATCTGGGGGCCAAAAAAGTTCCTCATCTTTTACCTTGTTTGCGGGCTTGCCGCAGGGCTTACGCAAATGTTCTTCGTTTCCACCGGGGCTGCTATCGGCGCTTCAGGAGCCATTATGGGGCTATTAGCAGCTTTTGCTTACACCTTTCCTAATACAGAATTTTTTATTATTCCCTTTCCTTTTCCTATAAAAGCAAAATATATGGCAGCCATTTATGCGGCTATAGACTTGTTTGGCGGTTTCCAGGCTACCAGCGGCGATAATGTCGCACACTTTGCACACCTTGGCGGATTGGTGATGGGATTGATATTGGTGATCATCTGGAATAAGACAGATAAAAAAACCTTTTATTAATTTTTATTATTTCCATTTATTCCTGTCCATAAATTTGGTAATTTTAATTACTGTTTTTCTTAAAAATTTTCAAGGGTTATGGGTGAATCCGAAAGATATATTGATCGCCGATTTAAAAAAATCCGTCTTGGCGAGGATAGCAATTCATTAGTTGCTCTTATAAGCATAAACGCTATTGGGTTTATTTTGCTTGGGCTGATACAGGTTATTTATTATGTAGTTCAATCTTCCACCAATACATTTAGCTTTGATATTCTTCCCTGGTTTGTAATGCCGGCAAAGCTTAGTGCACTGGCTAAAGTTCCCTGGACATTTTTGGTTTATATGTTTGTGCATACTAATATCATTTTCACTTTTACAAACATGCTTTGGCTGTGGGTTTTTGGAAAAATATTACAGGACATCGCCGGAAACGATAAAGTGATTCCTGTTTATCTCTATGGAGGTGTAGCAGGTGCAGCTATTTTTATTGCAACAGAATATGCTATTCCTCAATTAAGAACAAGTATTGATTCTGCAAGCCTGCAGGGAGCAAGCGCTTCCATAATGGCTGTAGCCATTGCTGCCACTGCCATTGCGCCCGATTATCGTTTTTTCAGGATGCTGAATGGCGGTATCCCCATTTGGATACTTACGCTCCTGTTCATCATCGTTGATTTTGCCGGCCTGGGGCAGAGTGGCGCTTCATACCACCTGGCGCATATTGCCGGCGGTGTTGCAGGCTTTGTTTTTATTTATCTGCTTCGCAAAGGCTATGATCTTTCTGCGTGGATGAATAAGAGTTACGATTGGTTTATGAATCTATTCAATCCTGATAAAAAAATGGTCGCTCAGCATTCTTCCGTTAAAGAAAAAATGTTTTATAAAACAGGAACGCAAAAGCCTTTTGTAAAACGTTCGATTGTAACGCAGCAACGGGTTGATGAGATTCTTGATAAAATAAATCAAAAAGGCTATAATCTTCTTTCAGAAGAAGAAAAAAGTATTTTGAAAAGAGCAAGTGAATCAGAATTCTGAAACTCTATTTAAAACCAACCAATACTTAAATGCTTATTGTTAATGGCGAAACATGGGTTGCGCACATTTACTAAGAAAATCTTCATTACCGCAAACGTTCTTACTGCTTTGCTTTTTATTGCAGGTGCAAGCGTAAGATTTTTCAGTCCTGTAAGCTGGTGGTTCCTGGGGCTTGCCACGCTTATTCTTCCTTATCTTTTATTACTACTTTTATTTTTCATCGTGTTTTGGTTATTTACAAAACCTTTTTGGATTTGCCTTTCCCTTTTTACACTAATTATTTTCTGGACCACTGTAAGAAATGTGTTTCCCTTACACTTTTCCAATTCTTTTGAAATTAAAAAAAACAACAACGCCTTGCGTGTTATGAGCTGGAATG
Source organism: Hanamia sp. (assembly GCA_965217965.1). GTDB lineage: Bacteria > Bacteroidota > Bacteroidia > Chitinophagales > Chitinophagaceae > Ginsengibacter. The sequence goes on from CBDCJQ010000001.1 coordinate 504,900, forward strand.
TAGAGCAGTTCAATATTCAGCACTACAAAGACAAACCATGGATAAAGCAACAAATGCTGGATCTTATCAATTATTATGATCCTGACATTGCCTGTTTCCAGGAGGTGGTGGCCGGCGAAAAAAAAAAGGGAATTAACTATTTTCCCGACATAATCAACAAGCTAAAATTCAAAGATTATTTTTACTCCTATGCTCTCAAAGATGATTTTGACAGCTACCATCATTTTGGTATTCTAATTTTTTCTAAACTGCCTATTATAAAAAAACAGGCTTTCATAAATAATCCGAACAATTATAATTCTTCGTTTCAATACATAGATGTATTAAAAGAAACAGATACAATACGTGTTTTTAATATTCACCTGCAATCACTTAAATTTTCAAAAGAGAACCTTAGCTACCTCGATAAAGCCGGGCTGAAAAGCGATAGCAACTTTACCGAGTCAAAGAGCATTATTTCAAAAATAAAAACAGGCTTTATAAAAAGATCGGTACAGGCTGATTTTATAGAAGACGAAATTACACACAGCCCTTACCCGGTAATAGTTTGCGGAGATTTTAATGATGTGCCCGGCTCTTACGCCTATGCGACCATAAGGCAAGGCCTGCAAGATGCCTTTGTTGAAAAAGGCGCCGGCATCTCCCGCACTTTCAGCTCAATATCGCCCACGTTGAGGATTGATAATATTTTTGCCGATAAAAAATTTACGGTTACTCAATTTACCAGAGTAAAAAAATTGCTGAGTGACCATTTTCCAATCGTTGCAGATATGGTTGCAGGCAAAAAATAAAATATCTTATTATCTTTGAAGAAACGAAAATAACTTCAACGTATAATTCTTCCTTTTTTAGTTGTTGCCTTATGACGTACTGAAGTACATTTATAAGCGGAAGTTTTAAATTGATTTGGAAGAAAACATACAATGGAAATTTTATATTCAATAAATACATGGCTCTCTTTTAAAATTGCTAAGCATTTCTATTATAATAATCATTATGTAGGGTGCTCCCCTATTTTTAATGCCAAAGGAATTAATCCACCTTCATCAAATCCTTTGAAATTTGTCATGGTTTATTAAAGGATGTAGAAGGACGAGATAAACACAGTGCAAAGATATCATTGAACAAATCGGGGGTGCTTACGGGTGCAGACATACAATTAAAGAATGGAATAATAACTGCTTCTCAAAGACTTGATATAATTGAAATTGTGAATATAGCTGAGGTTGAAGATTTCCGGCCTCTAATTTTCGTAATTCCATTAGATAGTGTTCGAAACATTGCGAAGGTTGCCAATGTAAGGCTAACAGCGGGACTTTTTTCTAAAGAATACATCATCGATAAGCTACCTCGTGATAAATTTGATGTAATTGACATTTTAAAAAATAACAGATATGTATAATTCCATTCCAAAAAATTTGACAAATACGGAGCTAACAAGCGTAGTTCACTTTGTTGTGAAAATGCTAAATAAATATAAAAGCAAAGAAAGTAGAGAAGTTAAAATCATGGATCTGCCTGTCAATCCTGGAGAAAAACTGCTTCCTGTTTGTCTTAATTTGTTAGACGAAATCAATGTAGAAAAACTTGTTGGCAAAAACAATCTGATAGATCAACATATTCAAGCATTGTTAGAAATGCTAACTAAAAAATTAAATACAGAAGTAAATCAGGAAACAAGTAGAGGAAAAGAATTACTGGAAAAATTCAAATAAGTGCTTAGGCTTTTATACCTTGCCAATTAATAATTAGCTTTTACCCTCCGTTTGAGCTTTTTTATTCGGCTATTCTTTAGGCTGATATTTTGAAATTTTCCCTGCCTTCACAAAGACTTTAAATCTAAACCATAATCTTATTTTCACACCAACATTTACTTTTCTTAATAAATTTTTATGCCGCTCAAAATATATAATTCGCTCTCGAGGCAAAAAGAAGAATTTGTTTCAATCACTCCCGGCCATGTGGGCTTGTACGTGTGCGGCCCTACCGTAAGCGGGGAAAGCCATCTCGGCCATGCAAGGGGATTTACTACATTCGATATCGTGTACCGGTACCTGTTATACCTGGGCTATAAAGTACGCTATGTACGCAACATTACCGATGCCGGGCATTTTGAGGAAGAAGGCCGTGAAGCCGAAGATAAGATTTCAAAAAAGGCTTCGCTGGAGAAAGTAGAGCCAATGGAACTGGTGCAGAAATATACCAACCTCTTCCACTGGGCTATGAAAAAATTAAACAACCTTGAGCCAAGCATTGAGCCCACTGCCACTGGGCACATTGTAGAGCAGATAAGCATGATCGAACAATTAATTGACGCCGGTTATGCGTATGAAATAAATGGTTCCGTGTATTTTGATGTAAAAAAATATGCAGCCACCCATGACTATGGCAGGCTTAGTGGCCGTGTGGTGGATGATCTTCTGGAGACTACGCGGGTACTTGAAGGCCAGGATGAAAAAAGAAATAAGGCTGACTTTGCCTTGTGGAAATCCGCGCCGCCGGAGCACATCATGCGATGGAAAAGCCCGTGGGGCGAAGGTTTCCCCGGCTGGCATATTGAATGCTCCGCAATGGCCACAAAATACCTCGGCCCCCGCTTCGATATTCATGGCGGCGGCATGGACCTCCTGTTTCCTCACCACGAAAGTGAGATTGCACAAAGCACTATTTGCAATAATATACAACCGGCGAAATACTGGATGCATAATAACATGATCACCGTGAATGGTAAAAAAATGGGTAAGAGCTACAACAACCAGATCAAGCTTACGGAGATGTTTAGCGGCGATCATGCTTTGCTCACGCAGGCTTTTGACCCGATGACTATCCGGTTTTTTATATTACAAACGCATTACAGAAGCACGCTCGATTTTAGCAGTGAGGCACTCGTAGCATCTGACAAAGGATTAAAAAGATTATGGGAAGCTTATGGCATTCTAAAATCGTTGGAGGTAGGTAAAGACTGGCAGGCGAAGGATAAGGATCTTGATGATAAAATAAATAACCTTATGGAAGAGTTTGGGGAATTTATGAACGATGATTTCAACACGGCGAAGGTGTTGGCCAACATGTTTGAAATAGTTCCGGTAATAAATTCTATAAAAGATAAATTGATTTCTATTGATGCGATTTCTTCGACTACGCTTGACCGTATGAAGGAAAGCTTTTCGGATTACCTGGAAGATATATTCGGCCTGAAAGATGGCGCAGCTTTTAATGAAACATTGAATGGTGTAATGAACCTTCTGACAGGTATCAGGCGAGACGCCAAATTGAAAAAAGATTTTGTAACATCAGACCATATACGCAATCAACTTACTGAACTCGGTATTACTATGAAGGATGAAAAAGATGGTTCTATAAGTTGGGTGAGTAGGTGAATTGGCAATAGTGAATTGGCAATATTTCATTAACCATCATTAATCGTTTTTTATAAATTAAAAAAGGGGATTTTTATTTTTATATGCAACATATTCTTCACTTATCAAAAGATAAAAAACTTAAAACGATCATTGATCTGCAGGAACCATTTCTTTTAGAAAAAAGAAAAAAGGTGTACCTGCGGCTATGTTCTTCTATCCTGAGCCAGCAGCTAAGCACCAAAGTTGCTAAGGTTTTATATCAGCGTTTTCTTGATTTATTTGAAAGTAAAGAACCAACGCCAGAGCAAATATTAGCCATACCAGCAACAACTTTTAGAAGCATCGGTTTTTCAAATGCGAAAGCATCTTATGTGCATAATGTTGCCCGCTTTTTTGTAGAAAATAAAATTACTGACGCTGCTCTGCACAAAATGAATAATGAAGATGTGTTAGCCTTGCTTACACAAATAAAAGGCGTTGGAAAATGGACGGTTGAAATGACCCTAATGTTTACACTTGGTAGGGAAGATATTTTTGCTATAGACGATCTTGGCTTAAAGCAAAGTGTGGTCAAGCTTTATAAACTTAAAGAAACTGATCCAAAATTATTGAGGGAAAAGATTCAAAAGATCTCGCTGAAATGGGCGCCTTACCGCACATATGCCTGCAGGTATTTGTGGGGCTGGAAAGATGCATAGCTTATTTCTTTCTTATCAAAGGGTTATTGGTTCCATTCACCAAATTATCTACCACCACAAAATCAGATAACTTGGAAAAAAACTGTGTGAGGGTTTTGCATCCATACGCACGAACATCGAAGCTGGGATCGAGCTTGCGCAAATTGATGCCAAGGTTAGATATGTAGGCTTCGTTGCTTTCATTAATGCTCATATCATACGCTTTGTTTATAAGCTTGGTGTTTACCGGTGTTCTTATAGTTTGCTTTTTTATAGCTTCTTTTTTCTCCGGCTTTTCAGACTTTGGTTCAAAATTTTCAACGTAGGTAAAAATTTCGCAAGACTTGACGAATGCATGGGGCGTTTTTTGTTCACCAATTCCCATTACAAAAATCCCGTGCTCTCTTATTCTTTTTGCAAGGCCCGTATAATCGCTGTCGCTTGACACAATGCAAAACCCATCTACGAGGCCGGCATGCAAAATATCCATCGCATCTATTATCAAAGCACTGTCGGTAGAATTTTTACCTGTGGTATATGAAAACTTTTGAATGGGGTTAAAAGCCATTTCATTCAGCAGGCTTTTCCAGTGATTCATGTGTTGCGTGGTCCAATCGCCATATACACGCCTGATGGTTACCTTACCATATTTCGAAGCTTCTTCAAGTATCAGCTCTATTAATTTTGCCTGGGCATTGTCTCCATCAACCAACAGCGCAATCTTTTGATTTTTTATATCCATATTTATTTCTTGCCGCAAAATTATGACTAAAGCTTCATAATGGCTTTTCATACCTCTTGCAAAAAATATTTTGTAAAAAATCAGTACCTTAACAAGATGAATGAAAAAAGTATTAAAAGGAATTACCGGGTATTAATCATCATAGGAATTGTCCTGATTTTAGGTTCGCTTTACCAATTGATTATATCTCTTAAAACCAATGATACTTTTGGTAAATTTTTACATTCAATTTCACTGGCGCTTTGGCTTATTTCTATCATTTGTTCTGTACTGCTATACAAAAAAAATTCCCGGAAAGAAATAAAAAATAAACCCCATCAGCAATAGTTATTCAATCAAAGTTTTCCGTTTTCTTTTATAAGCCAGATCATTATTCTTACCAATACCACTCTTCAGCGGGTACATTTTATTTCTTGCCATTAATTTGAATCTTTTATCTTTGACGATAACAAAAAATATTATGAAGTTTATCGTTTCCTCCACACAACTATTAAAGCATCTTCAGCAGATAAGCGGTGTTATCAGCGCTAATACCGTGCTACCGATACTTGAAGATTTTTTATTTGAAATAGATAAAAGTAAGCTTACCGTAGTTGCGACCGACCTGGAAACGGTGATGAAAATTCACATGGATATTGAAGCGAAAGATAGCGGCAGGGTGTGTATTCCGGCAAGAATTTTATTAGACTCGCTTAAAAATATTCCAGAGCAGCCGCTTACTTTTAATATTGATAAAAATTTCGCCGTAGAGATAACCAGTGATAACGGAAAATATAAAGTGATGGGGGAAAATCCGGACAATTTTCCTAAAGAGCCCGCCGCAGATACGGCCACTACTTTTTCACTTCCGTCATCTGCCTTGCTAACGGCCATCAATAAGTGCCTCTTTGCTGTAAGCAACGATGACCTGCGTCCGGCAATGACGGGTGTTTTTTTTGAGCTTTCAGAAAAAGGTATCACCTGTGTTGCGACAGATGCTCACCGCCTCGTAAGATTTACTCGGCTTGATGTAGCCTGCCCCCAAAATGATACATTTATTGTTCCCAAAAAGCCGCTTAATTTATTGAAAAGCGTGCTTCCTTCAAGTGATGATGCGCTGGAAATTTCCTATAATAAAAATCACCTTTTCGTAAAGCAAAATGAAACGGAAATGGTTTGCCGCTTGATTGATGCAAGGTTTCCTGATTATAAAGTGGTGATACCAATGGATAACCCTTACAGGCTCACCGTTGATAAAAGTGATTTTCAAAATGCGCTTAGAAGAGTAAGCGTTTTTTCTAATAAAAGCACTAACCAGGTAGCCCTTACTATTAGCGGCAGCGAGTTGCAATTAGCAGCGCAGGATGTTGATTTTAGTTTCGAAGGGAACGAACGTATGAGCTGCCAGTATGATGGTGAGGATCTTCAGATCGCCTTCAATGCAAAATTTTTAGTTGAGATGCTGAGCGCCGCAGATACTGAAGAGGTAACTGTTGAGCTAAGTACGCCGACAAAAGCCGGCATTGTAAAGCCTACTGAAAAAAAGGAAAACGAAGAGCTTTTAATGCTGGTAATGCCGCTTATGCTTAACAATTAACCAAACCGGAAATTTATTATTTTACAAATCGCAGAAAGGTTTCTCTCTCCAACATTTCTTTCCATTTGGCCACTTTCCTCTATTATTGCTTTCTGCAAAGGAGTAATTCTGTATTTTTAAATGGAATCTAAATAAACCTTATAACATGGTATGGATCATCTTTGGCGTTCTTCTTTTTGGAATAACCGGCGTTGTCGTTAAAAACAATCCTGCGCTTAGCCGTTACAAAAGCCTGGGAAGAATAATAGCTTTATTATTTATTGTGCTTGGTATTTTGTTTGCCTGTATTGTGCAAATAGATATAGGGCAAGTGGGTGTAAAAGTGCTTTTTGGTAAAGTGCAGAACGATGTTTTAAGAAGCGGCCTTCACTTTGTAAACCCCCTGGTTGATATAGAAAGAGTTGATATAAAAACCCAGAACTATACCATGAGCGGTGTAAATGATGAGGGAGAAAAATCCGGTGATGATGCCATTAAGGTGCTTGCCAGCGACGGGCTCGAGGTTACTATTGACCTGACCGTTCTATACCGGGTAATAGCCAGCGAAACGCCTAAGCTATTAAGTGAAACAGGGCCTGACTTTAAAGATAAAATTGTGAGGCCGCTCACACGAACCAAGATTCGGGACAACGCAGTATATTACCAGGCAGTTGAATTATTTAGTAACAGAAGAGATGAATTTCAACAAAGAATATATAAAAGCATTGAAACAAATTTTAAGCAAAGAGGGCTGCTGCTCGAGCAATTACTTATAAGAAATATTACTTTACCAAACTCGGTGAAGGCTTCTATTGAGTCTAAAATAAATGCTGAGCAGGACGCTAAGAAAATGGAGTTTGTTTTACAAAAAGAAAGACAGGAGGCAGAACGCAAAAGAGTGGAGGCACAGGGTATAGCAGATTATCAGCGCATAATTAATACCGGCCTTACAGAAAACCAATTGCAATACGAGCAAATTCAAGCCATCAAAGAGCTGGCTCTTAGCCAGAACGCAAAAATAGTTATGATGGGTAAAGGCGGCTCACCGGTGATCATTGACGGAAAATAAGAGCTCCCAATGGAATTAATTACAATAAGAACGTTCAATAATTATTTCTCTGCAAATATTTTATTAACTAAGCTTAAGGATGCCGGCTTTCAATGTTACCTGAAAGATGAACACACTGTGACGATGGACCCATTGCTTACAAACGCTGTTGGAGGAATAAAGCTGGTAATAAAAAAGGAAGATGAGCAGGAAGTGATAAACATTATGCAGCTATTTGATGAGCAATACAGGCGCAGCGCTGTATGCCCAAAGTGCGGCTCGCACGATATACATCTTATGCCGAAAAGGTCTGCTTCAAATATGGTAACAGCAATACTGAGCTGGCTGTTTTCCGACTATGCGGTATCTGCAGAAAATGTGTATCAATGCGGGGTATGTGGCTTTGAAAGCGATACCTTGCCTGAGCCACTTCAAAATAATATTAATTATTACGAGCCGGAAGCGCTGAACTGATTCTTATTTTTGCTCTTTTCTTTCCAGCACAACTTTATATATTTTATTGATTGAAAACAATTGCGCTTATACCTGCCCGTTATGCTGCCACACGCTTTCCCGCAAAGCTTATGCAAATGCTTGGAACTAAAACGGTGATCAGGCATACTTACGAGAACACGGTTGCAACGTTGCTATTTGATGAAGTAATTGTGGTAACCGACAGTGAAATAATTTTTAATGAAATTGTGCAAAATGGAGGTTATGCCATCATGAGCAAAAGCGAACATGAAAGCGGCAGCGATCGTATAGCAGAAGCTGTAGCGGATATTGACGTGGAAGTGATAATAAATGTGCAGGGCGACGAGCCTTTTGTAAAAAAAGAGATTCTTGAAAAGCTAATAAATGTTTTTATTGATGATCGCAGCAGGCATGTGCAGGTAGCTTCACCAATGCATGAAATAACTGAGGATACGATGATTGCAGATCCTAACGTCGTAAAAGTGGTGGTTGATAAAAACATGTTTTCCTTATTATTCAGCCGGAGTATAATTCCGTTCGATAGAAACCACGATAGCGGGTTAAAATATTATAAACACGTAGGTATTTACGCTTACAGGAAAGAGGCGCTTATTAATTTTACAAACTGGCCAATAACACCATTGGAAGCCGCAGAAAAAATTGAATGCCTGCGGTATCTTGAAAATGGAATTAAGCTAAAAATGGTTCTTACAAATGAATCGCCCATTTCTATTGATACAAAGGAAGACCTTGAAAAGGCCCGGAAATTTTTGTAATTTTTTCTAATTGAATTAACTTAATATCGTAACATGCTAAAAAATATATCACACACATGCTAAGTCTATTGAAACCTTTTTTTTCCTTTATTTTTTTTATCGCTTTGTTTTCCTCCTGCAACCCGAAAGATAAGGCGGAGATTGAAAAATCCGCTTCAGTTTTTGACATCAACCAGGGTAAAGCTTCCATCACGCAAAGCAATCTTAATTTTATGAGAGCCTTTACTGCGGGAGATTCTACAGGGGTTGCGGCCAGCTACGCAAAAGATGCTAAAATAATGCCGCCTGGCCAGTCTGTTATTACCGGCAAAGCAGCAATAAAAAAATATATTTCTTCGCTTATGAATACATCGGTGAAGAATTTTCAGCTTACCACCATCAATGTTTGGGGCGACAGCAGCATATTGGCTGAAGAAGGCACTTACATTCTATCTGATAGTGCCGAAACGCAGATAGATAAAGGCGAATACCTTGTTTTGTGGAAGCCCGAAGCTGGCAATTGGAAAATGTTTCGTGATATTTGGACCAGCGATCGTCCTCCCGTGGATACATTACCGAAAGAATAAAGGTTAACGATTTTGTTATCTTTAAAAATATATACTATCTGCATGGCAGGTGTAGTTTTAAATTTTTTTTAAATACCGGTATTTTAAAAAATTGATGGGACGTACAAAACAATATTTATCTTTTATACCAAACCCTTTCGAGCTGGTTCGCACGAAAAAAGTATTGAAGGTGAACCCAACCGTTGAAACTTTCAGAAAAGATGCTGAATCTACAAGGATATATGTTTACGATTATGATAAAGAGGGCGTAACCGAAACAAAGGTGGAAGATTTGCCAAATTGCTATAAGTATCTCGAAACATCCACAGTGAGCTGGATAAATATTGACGGCCTTCGTAAGAAAGATGTAGAAGATATTTCGCATCATTTTGCCGTTCACCCACTAATAGCAGAAGACATACTAAGCGTTGGCCAGCGGCCGAAAATGGATGAGATTGATAACATCTTATTCTGTTTGCTGAATATGCTTTTCTACGATCCGCTGACAAGATCTGTAGAAACAGAACAAATAAGTATCGTGCTGGGAAGCAACTTTGTTCTTTCCTTCCAGGAAGATCCCTCAAAGGATGTATTCAATCCGCTGCGCGAAAAACTTAAGATAAGGGCAAGCAAAGTGCGACAGAACGGCCCGGATTTTCTCTTCTATTCTTTAATAGATATGATCGTAGATAACTATTATATCATTATGGAAAAACTTGGGGAGAATATTGAAATGCTGGAGGAAGATATCATACGCCGCAGCGATACACGTGCCCTCGCCAGGATCAATATGCTTCGCAAAGAAATGATTGTGTTGAAAAGAAGCGTCGGCCCGGTTCGCGAGGTTATAAACGGAATTTTGCGTAGTGAAAGTGAGTTGATTGAAGAAAAAACCGAACGGTATTTTAAAGATGTGTACGACCATATAGTGCAGGCAAACGACCTGGCAGAAAGTTACCGCGATATGATGATAAACCTGCAGGACCTTTACCTGAGCAATGTGAATTTGAAAATGAACGAGGTAATGAAGGTGATGGCGATTGTAACCTGCCTGCTTGCGCCGGCCACGGTGATTGGTGGCATTTTCGGGATGAACTTCACCCGGATTCCCTGGTTGCACAATACCTATGGATTTTTTATTGCCGTAAGCTTAATGCTTATCATTCCAATTTATATGATCTTCCTGTTTAAAAGAAAAGGTTGGTTTTAATTTTTTCGGGGTGAAGCAATCGGTATGTATCGCATAATTTTTTTTAGTTTTGTGTCACGACAGGCGGTTGTTACAAAAAAGTAAAATACCAACGAAGGGTGAGTCCCTTTTTAAAAATCCTAATTATGCAAACAGTAACGATAGATATACTTAATGATAAAGCGCTAAGGCTTTTACAAGATTTAGAACTCCTGCAGCTCATACGTGTGCGAAAGGAAAAAAAACGGATGCCAACAGAAACAAACCACTTTGCTAAGTACAAAGGGGCAATGACGAAGCAACCCTTAACAAGTATAGAAAGCCAGCTAAAAGAATTACGTAACGGATGGGAATAAAACATTTGTGGGATACAAATCCCGCTATCTATTATTTGCAACAACAATTTCCTCCAGGTGCGGAAAAATTTTAGATGATTTATTGGAGTATGAACGTCCTGCTATCTCCGCCATTACAGAAATCGAACTACTTTGCTGGAAAGCTCCTACGGAAAAAGACTTAGCAGCATTGCATAAATTTATCAGCGATGCTTTGGTAATAGAACTGGAACAACCTATTAAACTAAAAACCGCCGAATTACGTAAAGCTTACAAAATAAAATTGCCAGATGCAATTATTGCCGCCACTGCTCTTGTTTATGATTTAACATTGCTGACTCGCAACACAGCGGACTTTAAGGACATAACCGGACTTAGAATATGTAATCCGTGGGAAAAATAATGGAAGTCTTACGATATATAAGTTCGAAAAAGTTCTGCATAAATAACTTGCTGAGTTTTTTCTTTTATTTCACCTACCCTTAACCGTTAGTCTTCGCTTGTTTGTAAACAGGCACTGTGCTGCAAGGTTCTCCATACATAATACTTTTAACTACCGGCCTTAAAATTTTTGTAATCTCAACATAAGCCGTATCCGGAATTTTCTTTTCGCCACAGCCTTTCACAACAATCCTTTTCTCCGCAAAATCGTTTGCATCAACCTGCCATAAATTTTTTAAGAACAATACTTCCAACACCTTTTCTTCATTACCAAAAACTATCTCTTTCGCTAACGGTTCTAGATAAGTAGCAGCAAGCATATAAGCCCAAATTGGAATGATAGCATCTGCGCTACAGGTAATGCCTACATTTTTATCTTTATATTTTGACCAGTCAAGTATTTTTAATCCTTCTCTGTAATCTTTTTCTTTTAAGATAAGCTCCATGAATAAATGGTCTTTCAGATCAAATATGGCTATCTCTCCTTTCGGATAAAATTTTTCCAGATCAATAGTTACCAATGAACTTTGTGCTACTTTATTTACAATGACTTCTTCCATAAATTTTCGATTATTGTAAAGTTACAAATATCATTTTTCTTACGTCGCCGGCTTAATAAAACGGGTACATTTCAGGTTTAAGGCTTGCCAACCTTCCGGATGGTTTTTAAATCCGAAATTAACTTGTTAAAGGTTGGCAACATTATGAAATGCTCCTGACAAAACATAAAAGCCATCTCCTGATGGCACTTATTAATTTTATTTTTTCTTTTTAAAAGAATTTGCTCCTGCTATCTTTTATTTTTGCCATTTTCTTAAGCGAATTAAAAGATTGGCCCAGGGCTGCTTGCATTGCCCTGCTTTGCTCGCTCTGCATTTGCTGGCTTTGCACTTCTGGTGGTAAGGCGGCTCTCGCAGCTATGCTGTTAACTTTTATAACAAATACCCCCGTATTTCCGGCGATAGGCGGTGATACTTTTGTTTGGTATGTTTTATTAAACGCTGCGCCTGCTACCTTCGGCTCGCTGCCTACTCCATTTATTATTTGTGCATCAAAAGTAAGTGTGGAATCGGCACCCGTTGTTAAAACTTGTTGGTTGTATGGAGCAGCCGCCGCTTCAAGCGTCGACGGATTATTTATTTTTTTCTTTATCTCCTCCGCTTTTTTCATATTCCTGATCGCCGGCTCCGTCATTGGCCTTGCGATACTTACATCCGGAATGCCTTCATCTACTTTTTTATCAACTGTGGCTACTACAAAATCTTCTTTTAATGAGAAAGGTTCTGAAACATCGCCCACTTTTGAATCAAAAGCCCATTTTACTATTTGCCTTGCGTCCTGCAAGCCGCCAAGTTGAAAATCATTTTCTTTTATGATTGTGGGTGGCGTAACCTTTGTAAGCCCGTTCTGTGACACATATTTATCAAAAGCAGTTATATTAGTTTGCCCTGAAAGCTTTGTTGCTGCAGCATTTGCCATATTGATAGTTTCATCGCTCGGCACTATCTCCCTCGCCATATAGGCTATTTTATAAGCTGGTTCGGGATTTTTCTTATCCAATATTTCAATATAGTGATAACCAAATTGAGTTTTTACCACCTTCTTTGTTTCACCTTTTTCATTGAGTAAAAAGTCACCAAATTCTTTTGCAAAACCGTCACCCTGTATCGTACTCAAATCAAAGGTCATTACACCTTGGTCATTATGCGCCGCTTTATCTGTAGAATATTTAGCCTCTAACGAATCAAAATTAGCGCCATTTCTTACAGCTATTTCTACGCTATCCGCAATCCTTTTTGCAGTACTATCAGGCATTAAAGCCTGGCCACTTTGAGGATCATTCGTTCCTAATAATATGTGGCGGCATTTTATACTATCGGGTAAAATTTTCATTGACAGCATTTTAGCCAACACATAATTTTTTGAATCTAAGTATGGACCATATACCTCTCCGTTAGATAACGAAAGTATTGAGTCTTTAAACGGTACTTGTATTTTAGCCTTTGATGTATAACCATCGAAAAAGGGAATTGCTGAGGAATTTCTTCCCAAAAATGTTTTCATGTTTGAATCTGCTGCCAACTGGGGTTTCAACTGTTCCAATGCTTCTTTTGCACTGCCGCTGTCTGCTTTATTAGGCGCAGCGCTAAAGATCACATAAGAAATCATACGGCCCGGTTCCTGCTTAAACCTGATTTTATTTTTATTTACATAATCTTCCACATCATTATCTGTAACCTTTACAGCGCTATCAGATATTACAGAGTATGGAACGGCGACATAAGAAATAGTAGCAAACTTACTTTTCTGTTCTTCTAACTCTTTTGAAAGCCATGTTGGTGTATAAATACTTGCGGCAATAAGAGAAGTATATTTTGTATATAAACTATTAAGCCGCATAGGATCAATAACCTGTGTTACGATGGCATTTCTTTGCTCATCGTTTTTTGTTTTCTTGGTTTGCGCCCACCATTGCTTGGCTTGCTCAATATCATACTGTCCCGTTTCCTTATTAGTAAAAGCCTGCTTTAGCTGTTGTGGCGCATCGTTACTAAACATAATGGAACTCATTTCTTTGGGCGTGAATGTAAGGCCCAGGTCATTGAATTGTTCTGTAACAATTTTTTCTGCCACCATTTGATCCCACACGGATTGCATTATTTGTTGGCGTTGGTCAGCACCGCCATTAGGATATTGCTGCTCCATATCCTTCACTTTAGTATTGAACTCATCATACTCTATTTTATCTCCATTTACACTGCCGAGCGTGGTTGCATTTACACCACCGAATAATTTCCCGGTTCCGCTTTTAGAATCCATGAGAATAAAGCCTATAAGGCTTAATGCAATAATTGCAATTACGATAACAGCGCCTTTTTCACGTATTGTCTGTATGATTGACATAGTTGTTTAACTCTTAATTTTAAAATAAGGACGGCAAAAATAACTTAAATTAAAATAGGAACAAATTGTGGAAAACCCATCAGTTATAGGATAGGCAAGCACTTCAGGCTTTTATTCAATATGTTGGGATTTCTCCCAAAAAAATGAATGTTTTATTTCCACATTGCTATGTTAGAAATTTATATTTAGTGTTGGTAAACCTGTTTCCTGCAAATTTTTATCTTTAAAAGAATCTAAGAACTAAGCTTTTTTTCATTGACTTTTGTATCCGGGATAAAAGAACAACAAATTATCCCTGCCTGTTTCACAAAATATTTTATAAAATGTTTCATCTACTTTTCCACGAAGTTTTTTATTAACCAATGTTTATAAGGTCCTTTCTTAACAACCTGCATGTTAAATATCAATGTTGAATACCTGTGTACCTGAAGTGGATAAAATGTATTTTTTAATTTTACATCAAACGTAATAATTTTTGTTTCCACAAATTCACATACATAATAGTAATAAGCTATTATATAAATAATGTATTAATATTAAATACTATGACAGATATCAACATTGAAGCCGCCCGCGGATCTTTAGAAAAAAAAGGTTTTTTGGATATTGATATTGACGTTAACTTAGACCTGTTCGCAGAAATAGAACGTTTAAAAAAAGAAAAGAATGCCATTATACTTGCCCACTATTACCAGGAACCTGATATACAGGATGTTGCAGATTTTATTGGTGACAGCCTCGGCCTTGCTCAAAAAGCACAATCCACCGATGCTGATATAATTGTTTTTGCAGGTGTGCACTTCATGGCAGAGACGGCCAAAATTTTAAATCCGCAGAAAAAAGTTTTGTTACCTGACCTTAAAGCCGGATGCTCCCTGAGTGATTCAGCGCCACCGGCGTTGTTTAAAAAGTTCAGGGATAAATACCCTGAACATATCGTTATCACCTACATAAATTGTTCGGCCGGCATGAAGGCTTTGAGTGATATAATCTGCACTTCATCCAACGCCCAGGCAATAATAGAAAGCCTGCCCAAAGATCAAAAGATAATTTTTGCGCCGGATAAAAACCTGGGAGGTTATTTAAAAAAGAAAACAGGAAGAGACATGGTTCTCTGGAACGGCGCCTGTATTGTACATGAAATTTTTAGTCTTGAAAAAATTACGAAACTTAAAGTCCGCCATCCAAAAGCAAAGGTAATTGCGCACCCTGAATGTGAAGAACCTGTATTACGGGTAGCAGATTTTATTGGCAGTACAACATCATTATTAAAATATACAGTGGAGAATGATGCACAGGAATTTATTGTGGCTACAGAAACAGGCATACTTCATCAAATGCAAATACAATCTCCCGGTAAAACTTTTATACCAGCGCCGCCAGATAATATGTGCGCCTGCAACGATTGCCCTTACATGAAGCTGAACACGCTGGAAAAATTATACTTATGTATGGAGTACGAAGAGCCGCAAATAATAATGGATGAGCAATTATTAATCGCTTCAAAGAAGCCTATAGAGCGAATGCTGGAAATAAGCCACCAGTATGGGTTGTGAAAAAAAATTCTTCTGCATTACATAAATAAAAAGACCGGTTAGTTATTAACCGGCTCCTTTTATTAAAAAAATTCATTACTAATTAATGGTGCCTTTTGTTACTGCTGCTATCACAATTACAAGGACTAATATATATACGCCAAAGCCAATCCATGCCCATTTTACCCGGTTCCTTTTATAGTCATCGTTTATAAGATAGGCTATCAATACGCCTATTAAACCGACGAGGAAACCTAAGGCAAAACCACCAAGATGAAAACCTGTTGAATGGTCTCCCTGTTCAAGGAATTTATTAAGCTTTTTATTTTCAATAGTTCCATCGGCATTGATGCTGTTTCTTAATTTTTTCTGAGCGAGCTTAAACCCCATTCTGTCGAAAAAATTTAAATGCCTGCCGGAAATATTTTCGAATTTTTGTACATCTATCCGTGAAAGATCAAGCAAAGAAATCTGTTTGCCTGTAGTGCCAATGGGCAGGTAAACTTCAGAAGCTTTTTTTGGTAAAGAAGAAATTGTGGAGAAAGAAAAGGAAGTTGAGTAAATGGCAATAGCTATCGCCAGAAAATAAAATTTTTTCATTGTCAGTTAGTTTAATTTTTAAGTAAAATAGACAAACGTTTTATGAAAACAAATTATTCTATTAAGAAATAAAAATTTTTTGAAAATACTTATAGGTTTTAAATTCCAATTTTTAGAAAAAAAAAGAGATGCCCCCCAGCATCCCTCTTTTAATCGAAAATTTTTATAAGGTATTAATGTATAAACCTCAATTAAAATTTAGTTATCCAGTTTTACAAATGTTATTCCATTCTATTTTAGGCGTAAAAAAAAATGAACAATGTGGAATTATGAAAATAGGTGTTGAATAAATTACCTACTGCGAAAAATTTAGGACAATAGATTTAACTATTTACGGGAGGCAAGCACCTTCAAATCAATTTACTGCTAAAGTTTTTTAGTTTTTCCGCAGCTTCTATTAAGGTCTTTTCTTTTTTAACAAAGCAAAACCTCAGCACTTTATTGTTTTTTTCGGATTTATAAAATGCAGAGACGGGAACGGCAACAACTCCGGCTTCTTTAGCAAGCCTTATGGCAAAATCGTTTTCATCTTCATCACTTAAAAATTTGTAACTATACAATTGAAAGTAGCTTCCAAAAGAAGGCAAGGGTTCGAAGGCTGTTTCCTTCATTAGCTCTTTAAAAAAATCTCTTTTCCCTTGCAAAAATTTACTAAGTTCCAGGTATTGATTTTTTTGTTGTAAAAAATCAGCAAGAGCATATTGCATTGGGGCATTGCAGGAAAAGCAATTGAACTGGTGCACTTTTCTAAATTCTTTCATTAAGCTTTTTGGTGATACGCAATAGCCCAATTTCCAACCGGTGCAGTTATATACTTTTCCAAAAGAAAAACAAACAAAGCTTCTTTCAAAAAGGTCAGGATATTTAAGCATGCTTTCATGCGGGAGATCATCAAAAATTATATGCTCATACACTTCATCACTTAATATAAAAATATTTGTATCCTTTACGATTTTTCGTAACTCGTCAATATCATTTGTATCTAATACACTGCCTGTAGGGTTATGCGGAGAATTAAGCACAATCATTTTTGTTTTAGCTGTTATATTTTTTCTTACCTTCTCCCAGTCAATCCGATAGCTATCGGATTTATAATTAGGAAAAGTAAGCGGTAACAATACAGGTGTAGCGCCGTTTATTTCTATGTTAGGAATGTAGCTATCAAAAGCGGGTTCAAAAACAATTACCTCATCTCCCGGGTTTAAAACAGCCGTGAATGCGGTATATATAGCATAAGTTCCTCCAGGGGTGATGGTAATTTCCTTACCGGGATCAATTTGCCGGTTGTATAAAAAATTAATTTTTTCCGCAATGGCGTTTCTCAAAGAAGGTACGCCATTCATGTGTGCATACTGGTTATGTCCTTCCTTCATTGCTTTATCCACAAGGCTGATAAGCGCTGTATTCATCTCGAAATCAGGAAAACCTTGGCCCAGGTTGATCGCCTTATATTCATTCGCAAGAGCGTTCATAACGGCAAAAATTGTTTCACCGGTATTTGGAAGCTTGCTTGTAATGATTGGGCTGCTCAAGGAGATAAGTTTACACAAAATTTATAGGTCAAGCTCCTTTAAAGAAGGACTGTAAAAAAAGTGCCTTATAAAAAAGATTCGCCCTTGTTTTTCTTCACTTCAGAAAGATATTCTTTGATATGTTGCTCTTTATCTTTTTTGCAGACAAGCAAAGCATCTGGTGTATCAACAATTATAAAATCGTCAAGGCCTTGCAGAACAATCAGCTTATTATTATCGGCATGTATTACATTATTCACAGAGTCGAATAATATAGCATTGTGGGCGGCCACAGCATTTGCATGATAGTCTTTTTCAAGATTTTCATAAGCGCTTCCCCAGGTGCCGAGGTCGCTCCAGCCAAACGAGGAGGGAATTACATACACATTATCTGCTTTTTCTAAAATGCCATAGTCAATAGAAATGTTTACACAAAGCGGATAAATAAGATTTATAGCTTCCTGCTCATCAGGTGTATTAAAAGCTTTCTTTGCTCCATCAAAAACTTCGTGCATTTCCGGCAGGTATTTCTCAAAAGCTGAAATAATACTTTTTGTGCGCCAAACAAAAATGCCGGCGTTCCACAAAAAATCTCCACTGATTAGAAAGTTTTTGGCCAGCTCTATATCAGGCTTTTCCGTAAAGGTTTTTACCTTATAAATATTTTCTTTTACAGAATGCTGCTCATATTGTATATATCCATAACCGGTATTGGGCGATAAAGGCTTAATGCCTAACGTAAGAAGAGCTTTGTTTTTTTTAGTGAATTCCAATGCATCTAAACTCACTTTTGTAAAAGCTGTATTGTCCATTACTAAATGATCTGCCGGTGCACAAATTAAATTACTTTCAGGATTAATCTGTTGCAGCTTATAAGAAATGTAGGCAATGCAAGGTGCTGTATTTTTTCTTGAAGGCTCACATAAAATGTTTTCCGGATATAATAAAGGAAGCTGTTCTGCAACAATATCACGGTATTGAAGCGAAGTAACGACGTATATATTTTCGTTGGGTATATATTGTGAAAAGCGGTCGTAAGTTGATTGTATAAGCGTGCGTCCCCGGTTAAGAATATCTAAAAACTGCTTTGGGTAATTAATGCGGCTAACGGGCCAGAACCTGCTTCCAATGCCACCCGCCATTATTGCAACGTAATTATTTTTATTCATTTCGGCTAAGATTAAATAATTCCTTCCCGCACAAGATCGTGCAAATGTACAATTCCTGCGTAACGGTTTTCTTCAGTAACTATAAGCTGACTGATATTGTTTTTCCGCATTATATCGAGTGCCGTAACTGCAAGTTCACCCCTGCTTATTTTTTTGGGTGAAAAAGACATAATATCCTTTGCAACTACATTATTAAGAGAGCTGTTTTTTTCCAACATCCTTCGTAGGTCACCGTCTGTAATTATACCAAGAATTTCTTCAGCATCGCCAAGTACAGCGGTAGCGCCTAAACGCTTTTTTGTTATTTCAATTATTACTTCTTTTAAAGGGCTTGTTGCTTTTACAGCGGGTTTTTCATTATCTAAAAAAAGATCGCCTACCTGCAAATACAATTTTTTACCGAGCGTGCCTCCGGGATGAAATTTTGCAAAATCTTCTGTGCCAAAACCTTTCATTTCCATGAGACAAATTGCCAGCGCATCTCCCAAAACTATTTGTGCTGTGGTGCTGGTGGTGGGAGCAAGATTATTTGGACAAGCCTCCTCCTTTACCGTTGAATCAATAATTATGTCGGCGCACCGGGCAAGATAGCTCTTCAAATTTCCGCATATAGCAATAATTATGTTTCCAAAATTCTTAATCAGCGGAAGCAATATTTTTATTTCAGGGCTATCACCGCTTTTACTAATTATCATCACTACATCCTCTTTTTGCACCATGCCTATATCACCATGAATAGCATCTGCCGCGTGTAAAAACAACGACGGTGTACCTGTACTATTAAGCGTGGCAACTATTTTTTGTGCAACAATTGCACTCTTACCAATTCCACTTACAACCAATCTTCCCTTACACCCGTTAATTGCTAAGACAGCTCTTTCGAAATTCTCATTTATTAAATTTCCTAAATCATTTATAGAACGTGCTTCAACGTCAACTGTTTTTTTTGCAGAAGAAATAATATTATAGCTGCCCATTGTAATAGCGTAACGATAAATTGAATAACAAAAAATACCGGGTAATTCAAAAAAAATGCAAACCTACTTAAATTGCTTAATGATAATTCAAAAAAGGTTGGCTCGGTTTGTTTAAACTTCGTATCTTAACAACAATAATTTTTATAAAAAAGGTTATACCTTTTAAACAATCTTTGATAATCCGTTTTGGAATATCAATTGAATTAACTTTGAACCTCTTTAAAAAATTGTGGAAAAGAAAAGAAAAACCATGTCTACTACTAAAGTAAAAACCAAATCACCCAAGTCATTATCCGGAAATGTAACAAAAAAAAATTCTTCCGGCTTTCTTTCGGATCACTTACAAAAACACTTTGGTTTTAAAAAATTCAAAGATACCCAGGAGCAAATCATTGCTAACGTTTTAGAAGGTAAAGATACATTTGTAATAATGCCTACGGGTGGGGGCAAAAGCCTTTGCTACCAGTTACCTGCCATGATAAGCGAAGGATGCGCAATCATTGTTTCGCCGCTTATTGCATTAATGAAAAACCAGGTCGATTTGATGCGGGGATTTAGCAGTGCAGATCATGTCGCTCATTTCTTAAACAGCACGCTTAACAAAGGGCAACAAAAAATTGTAAAGGAAGATCTTACTTCAGGAAATACGAAAATGCTCTACGTGGCTCCGGAGACGCTTACCAAAGAAGAAAATGTTGACTTTTTCAGAGATTTGAAGATTTCCTTTTTTGCCGTAGATGAAGCCCATTGCATAAGTGAGTGGGGTCATGATTTCAGGCCGGAGTACCGTAAGCTGAAGGAGGTGATGGACAAGATAGATAGCAAGATTCCGATAATCGCACTAACGGCAACGGCTACCCCAAAAGTACAAAGCGATATAGTAAATAATCTTGGACTGAGAGATCCTAAGATTTTCATATCTTCCTTTAACCGGCCTAATTTATACTATGAAGTGCAGCCTAAGGTAAAAAAAGAGCAAGCTGTAAAAAGCATCGTAAAATTCATCTCTCAAAACAAAGGGAAAAGCGGTATAATATATACACTAAATCGTAAAACGACTGAAGAGCTGGCGCAGATGCTGATGGCAAATGGAATTAAGGCAGTTGCTTATCACGCGGGCCTCGATTCTAAACTCCGGTCAAAAAGACAAGATGAATTTTTGGGGGAAGAGGTGCAGGTAATTGTGGCCACCATCGCTTTCGGCATGGGTATAGATAAGCCCGATGTTCGCTTTGTTATTCATTACAACATACCTAAGTCTATCGAAAATTATTACCAGGAAACCGGGCGTGCCGGGCGTGATGGGCTTGAGGGTAAATGTATTCTTTATTATTCGCATAAGGACATTGCAAAGCTTGAGCACCTGATGCGGGACAAAACATTGAGTGAGAGAGAGATGGGCGGCCAGTTAATAAACGAAACGGTTGCTTATTCTGAAAGCGGCGTGTGCCGGAGAAAGATTTTGCTTAACTATTTCGGTGAAGAGTACCCGCAGGATAATTGTGGTGGAAAATGCGATAACTGTAAAAATCCTAAAGAATTAATCGAGGCAAAAAATGAAGTAGTCATCGCCCTGAAAGCAATAGACGCTTTGGGAGAGAGATTCCCAATAACATATATGATTTGTGTCATTCTTGGAAAAGCAAACCCTCAGATAAAGATGTACCGCCACGATGAGAACCCCGTGTTTGGTACCGGCAAAAACAAGGAAGAACATTTTTGGAATTCTCTTTTGAGACAAATGCTCCTGGAAAATATTATTCAAAAAGATATCGAGGATTACGGTGTATTGAAGATTACAAAAAAAGGAGAAGCTTTCTTAAAAAAACCCGCGAGTTTCAAAATCGTATTAAATCACATTTTCGAAGAAAATGGTGATGACGAAGATGAAAGTGCGGATGGCGATGAAGCCATATCAATAGACGATCGGCTTTTCGAGTTGCTTAAGAATGTCAGGCAGGTTGAGGCGAAGAAAAGAAATCTTCCACCCTTTGTAATCTTTTTAGAAAACAGTTTGCAGGACATGGCCACGATGTATCCCACCACGCTCAAGGAGCTCGAAAAATGCCAGGGAGTAAGTGCAGGAAAAGCATTAAAGTTCGGGCGGCCCTTTGTCGACGTGATTGCAAAATATGTGGAGGAAAATGAGATAGAAAAGCCTGATGATTTTGTGATGAAAAGTGTGGTTAATAAAAACAGTAATAAGGTTTTTATTATCCAGAATGTAGATAAGAAGATGCCTCTTGAAACCATCGCCAGGCATAAAACATTAAAGCTGGAAGAACTGCTTGAAGAGATGGAAACCATTGTGGCCAGTGGCACAAAGCTTAATCTTGATTATGCCATTGAAGATCTTGTGGAAGAATATGAAAGAGAAGAAATCATTGATTATTTTAAAGGCTGCCAAACCTCAAGCCTTGATATTGCCCGGGAAGAACTTTCAGAAGGGAACTATACGCTGGAGCAATTAAAAATTATGCGGATCAAGTTTCTATGCGAATATGGAAATTGAGTTGGATAAAATTCTAATTTTTATTTTACCTGAATAATTCTATTTTTGCCGCCCAATGGTGCGGTAGCTCAGTCGGTAGAGCAAAGGACTGAAAATCCTTGTGTCGGCGGTTCGATCCCGCCCCACACCACGAAAAAAGGAAGCATATTATATGTTTTTTTTTTTAATTCAATCTTTTCTAACTACGGTTATTAAAGTCCACGTAGCTTACTAACGGTGTGGGTTATACGCTTATCGTCCGAAGTCATCTTGTACCCGCACGATATCTTCTTCGTTGCTTGGGTTATTTTCATCAGTATGTTGCCATATCTCCGCGATAATACCCCAGGATGAAAGTCCGATAAGCCTGTGGCGTTCGCCTTGTTTGAGAATAATTACATCGCCGGTTTTTTTTGTTTGTAAAGGTCCTTCAGTGTCGTCGTCGCTTACTTTTATGCCAGCTTCTCCGCCAATTACTACCCACTTTTCCGCCCGCCTGTGATGATATTGCCAGCTTAATCTCTTATCGTTTTCCACTATTAATATCTTGGGGCTTATTTTCCCGTTTTCAATTTTTGGATTGTCAGCATCGCCGGAAAAAAATTCGCTGATAAACTTTTCCGCCTGGGATTCATCAATTACGAAAAAGCCGCCCCAGGGCCTTGAGTCGTCCATTGAGGCTAATGAAAAGCCTTTTGATGTTAGAAAAGTTTTTACTGAGTTAAAAACTTCTGCTTTGCTTGTTTCTTTTGTAAACTGTAAGTTCATTATAAGTATATAACGGTTAAGTATAAACGAAGTTATCTTCCCATGTAAACCATAAGTATTTGAACATCGCTTGGGTTCACGCCACTTATGCGGCTTGCCTGCCCCAGGGTTTGCGGCTTGATTTTATTAAATTTTTGTCTTGCTTCATTAGAGAGAGATGAAATTTTTTCATAGTTAAAATTATCGGGGATAACCTGGTCTTCCAGCATGCTCATTTTTGTTACCATCTCTTCTTCTTTTTGAATATAGGTACTGTATTTCACTTGGATCTCTGCCTGTTCGAGGGTTTCTTTTGAGAAGCCAACAAAAGTTTCGTTGATCATTGAAACGTCATCTACCATATCTGAAAGATTTATTCCAGGTCTTGAAATTAATTGTGCAATTTTAGTTCGTTGGGTAATCGAAGATGATGCCCTTTGATTCAGAAATTCGTTAATAGTTTCTGCGTCAATATTGGTTTCTTTTATGATCGAAAGTATTTGCCTGATTTCTTCAGTTTTTTCTTTAACAAGTTGCATACGCTCTTGCGACGCAAGACCTATCCGAAAGCTTTTTTCCGTCAATCTTAGATCAGCATTATCCTGCCTTAGCAGCGTTCTATATTCAGCCCGGGAAGTAAACATTCTATACGGCTCATCTGTTCCCTTATTTATTAGGTCGTCAATTAACACACCTATATAAGCTTCATTTCTTTTAAGAATAAAAGGTGTTTCATCCTTAATAGCTAAAGAGGCATTTATACCGGCCATCAGGCCCTGGCAGGCCGCTTCTTCGTATCCAGTTGTCCCATTAATCTGCCCGGCAAAAAAAAGATTTTTTACCAGCTTAGTCTCAAGAGTTGCTTTTAACTGGGTTGGGGGGAAGTAATCATACTCGATCGCATATCCCGGCCTGAACATTTTACAATTTTCAAAACCGGGCACTTTTGACAAGGCTTTTAGTTGAATATCTTCCGAAAGAGAGGATGAAAATCCATTAACATAAACTTCAATTGTATTATTTCCCTCAGGCTCTACAAATAGTTGATGCCGTTCACGATCTGCAAACCTGGATACTTTATCCTCAATGCTGGGGCAATATCTCGGTCCTGTTCCCTTAATCCTTCCCTGATACATTGGGCTTTGGTGGAACCCGGATTGTAATATGCTGTGCACCTCCGGGCTTGTATAGGTGATCCAACAGCTTAATTGTTCATTTGGCTTTTTAGTGCCCAGGAAAGAAAAACCTATTATTTCCTCATCTCCTTTTTGCTCCTCCATTTGGCTATAATCAAGAGTGCGTCCGTCAATTCTGGGAGGCGTCCCGGTTTTAAGCCTGCTACTTTCGAACCCCCATTCAACCAGTTGCTCGGTTATACCGCCGGATGATTTTTCGGCCATTCGTCCACCCCTGCTTTGTTTTTCACCTACATGAATTATTCCATTTAGAAAGGTACCGTTAGTCAAAACGACTGATTTAGATAAAATATCATGTCCTAATGATGTTTTAACGCCTTTTATGCTCTCCTTATCTTTTAGCAATCCAATCACAGCATCCTGGTAAAAATCTAATTTTGGAAGTTTTTCCAGCGTTTCCCTCCATTTTATTGAAAACAATTGCCGGTCACATTGTGCACGTGGGCTCCACATGGCAGGCCCCTTGCTTTTGTTAAGCATTCTAAATTGAATCATGGATAAATCTGTAATAATGCCGGAATATCCGCCCAAGGCGTCAATTTCCCGCACGATTTGGCCCTTGGCAATACCTCCCATTGCTGGGTTGCAGCTCATTTGGCCCATATTGTGCATATTCATGGTTATTAAAAGAACACTTTTACCCAAATTTGCTGCGGCAGCGGCAGCCTCACAGCCGGCATGGCCAGCACCCACTACAATAACGTCGTATTTTGAAAACATATCGCAAATTTACCAAATAGCGAGCTTAACCCGAATTTGTGGAATATTTCGTTTCACGTGAAACAAATAAGTCAAGGTAAAAATTTTCCTTATTGCGCATCTCAGCCTTCAGAGTAGGTGTGTGATCTGAAAATCCGCATAAATGAAGAATACCATGTATCATGACTCTATACAACTCGTGCATATATCCAACACCGAATTTTTCGGCATTTTCTGTAACCCTTTCAATACTTATATAAATTTCTGCTATAATGGGCATCGCTTTCTCTGAAAGTGTGAAAGTTAATATATCTGTAAAAGTGTCGTGTGCTAAAAACTGCCTGTTCAAACATAACACTGCTTCATCTGTACAAAAAATGAAAGATATTCTCTTAAAGCCAAAGCCTTCTTTTTCAAAAATTGAAAACAAAAATGTTTTCAATTTTGGCTTGTTACTGAGCCGGGCTGAAATCCCATCATTTTTAAAGGAAATTGAAGGCAAATTATAATTTCTTAATTCGGAATAAGTTAAGGCTAATCAGTTATACTTTTATTCGCAATGAAGTTATCAACAATTAAGACAGGCACCAAAGTAAAAATTACATCTTTCGAAAGTGATGAAATCATTCTTAAATTAATGGAAATGGGATGTTTGCCTGAAGAAGAATTGACCGTATGGAAAAAAGCGCCATGGGGGGATCCTATTTATGTATTGGTTGCCGGTTATTCGTTAAGCCTTCGGCTTGATGAAGCCGAAAAAATTAATGTAGAGATTATTTAAAGAATTAAGGCCAATGAAAATAGGTTTATATTTTGGTTCGTTTAATCCTATCCACAACGGACATTTGATAATTGCCAATTTTGTATTGAATAATACTCAACTTGACCAGGTTTGGTTTGTAATATCGCCGCAAAACCCGTTAAAAAAGTCAAACTCGCTCTTAAACGAATACCATCGTAAGCATCTTATAGATTTGTGTCTTGAAGGAGAAATTAATTTAAAGTCTTCTGATATTGAATTTAAACTGCCAAAGCCATCTTATACCAGTGATACGCTTATTTATTTGGCAGAAAAATTTCCTCGCCATTCATTTTCGATTATTATGGGTAGTGATAGTTTTAGTAATATCAATAAGTGGAAGAATCACGATTTGCTTCTAAAAAATTACGACATATATATCTATAAAAGACCCGGATACGATAAAAAAGAAGTCACTGACGCTAATATTCATTTCGTGGATGCGCCGTTATTGGACATTTCAAGTACTTATATCAGAAAGTTTATAGCGGAAAAAAAATCTATACGTTTTTTTTTGCCAGATGTAGCAAAACAGGAAATTGAGAAGCATAATTATTATGGCGAACTAAAAAAGAATTCCTAAAAAAAGGCATGACAAAACAATAACCGGAGACCTAAGCCGGGTAAACGAAAGAAGGCAAAATGTGGCAATAATCACTAAGACATTTAAGATACTTAGCGTATTGAACTCAGTAATAGAAATATCTTTAAGTAAGTAAAGAAAGGCAGCCCACATAATTCCCACCACTACTGCATTAATCCCTTCCAGCGCTCGAAATATTACTGCGTATTTTTTTAAATTATGCCAGATTGGATAAAAGAATAACACTAATAGAGCACTTGGCAGAAATATGCAAATACACCCAATTATACACCCCACCAGTTGCATCTTTTTGCCTTCGGTTCTTAAAACCATGCCTCCGGTATAGGCTGCTACGGAAAAAACAGGACCGGGAATCGCTCTTACCATGCCCCATCCCGTAAGAAATTGTTCTTTTGTCATTGCCTTAGTCTTTTCCCTCACCACATATTGTTCGTACATCATGGGCATTAAAACATCTCCACCACCAAAAACAAGGCTTCCAAAGCGATATATGTTTTCAGTAAGGTTATATGCTCGCCGGTTTTCCCAATGATTTTTTCTCGCAGTTTCACTAAAGACCCCCGCTAAAACAAAGAGCAGTACAAACAGCCATATATTGGTCCACTTAATTTTCTTAGGTTGAATTGCTTTTTTTTCAGGAATTCTTTTATCACTGAAATTTGTAATGACTCCTCCAAGGATGATTAATATTGGGAAAACCCACGGCGTTTTAAAAAGTAGGTAAGTGGCAAATATGGCTACAACCATTATCACAAATGTTATCGTGTTTTTAATTGAAATCTTATACATTTTATAGGCAGCAAAGGCTATAAAGCCTACTGCCATTGGTTGAACATATTTAAATACATGAAGATCAACATGGTAAATATTGATATACAAAACCAAAAAAGAAAAACAGGTCATTAATATACTGGCCGGTAATATCCATATAAGTAAAGTAAGAACCGCCAGAGGAATTCCGCCGCGTTTGTAGCCGATAAGTGTAAGGGTTTGTGTTGACGTGCCACCCGGCAACAATTGGCAGAAAGACAAATATTCCATTAATTCTGCTTTGGAAACATCCTTGCGTCTCTCGACAAAGGTTTTGATCATCATTCCAAAATGACCCTGTGGCCCGCCAAAAGCGGAAATCGTATATAAAAAAACTGATTTTAAAAAGGAAACATGCCGTATGAAAATCATGTATAAATCTATATTAATCAATAATTTATTAATATTTTAAGATTGAATTTTACAGTATTGGACCTCGCGATTTTTACCTTAGCATAGAAAAAATTAATCAACGTAGAGAAACTTGCAGCTGGGTAACTAAAAAGAAAATTTTAAAGACTAATCTAAAATCATTTAAACGTAATCAACAGCGAGAAATTTTATTTTTTTAAACCTATTTCTTTTAGTCTTTCATCAAGATATTCCCCGGCAGTAATGCCATCATAAGCTTTTTCATGTTGTTCATCTATACAGCTTTCGAGCGCAGTAAGGTTCATGCTGGATTTTGGATGGAGAAAAAAAGGAATTGAAAATCTCGACGTATGCCATAGCTCACGTGGCGGGTTTACTACACGATGAGTTGTACTTTTCAATTTGTTGTTGGTAAGCCTTTGCAGCATGTCGCCCACATTCACAACTATTTGGTCAGGCAAAGACGTTACCGCTACCCATTCATTATTTTTAGTGAGAATTTGCAGGCCATCAGCTGAAGCTCCCACAAGTAAAGTAATCAGGTTGATATCCTCGTGTTGTTCCGCACGAATGGCACTTTTAGGCTCATTTGTTATCGGCGGGTAATGAATGGCTCTTACAATAGAATTGCCTTCTTCAACAAAATCGTCGAAATAATTTTCATCAAGGCCGAGATACAGCGCTATTGCTTGTAATAAATATTTTCCAGATTTTTCAAAAGCCCGGTAAGCCTTAAAAAAAGTCTCGTCAAAGCCCTCAACCTCATCAACCTCTACATTATCAGGATATTCAGGCTTTAATTTATGATTGGGAGGAACAATTTGACCATATTGAAAAAATTCCTTTAGATCTGGCGCATCGCTTCCTTTTGCATGTTCTTTACCGAAAGAAGTATAACCACGCTGTCCGGCAAGCTCAGGCTTCTCAAAATTTTTTTTCTTTTCCGAAGGAAGCGAAAAAAATTGCTGAACGTCTTTATATAATTCCTGTATAAGTTCGCCTGAAATGCCATGATTTTTTACAGCAACAAAACCGACATCTTCGAAGGCTTTTCCTAATTCTTCTACAAAAGCCTTTTTTCGGCGTGCATCACCGGCGGTGAAATCTTCTAAGTCAACTGAAGGAATGGTCATCTTGTTATTTTTTCTTTACCAAATTGTGAATGTAGTTTTGATTATGTCAAATTACAAAAGTAATGGTTTATTAAAGGGTTTGCCCGTTGTTTTTTTATTTTTATACGCAACGGTATTTATCTCTTGTTCGTTGAAAAAATATAACTCTTCAATTGATTATAATTTCATTAATAAAAGCGGTGCGCCAGATTATAGCAACTTAAATTATTGGGCAGCACATCCGTTAAAGAAAGATCCCTCCGATGAGGTTCCCAAAGATTTGCAAAATCAAACAGCAGATACTTTAGCCGATGTATTTTTCATTCATCCTACTACCTATACTGATAATAAAATGTCCAAGGGTTGGAATGCGGATATCAATGATGAAAAACTAAACCAGAAAACAGACAACTCAACTATTCTTTACCAAGCCAGTGTTTTTAATAAATATTGCCGCGTATATGCGCCCAGGTACCGGCAAGCAAACCTTAAGGCGTTTTATTCTGCTGCTGATTCCGCGAAAATATCCTTAGACTTTGCTTATGAGGATGTAAAAGGTGCCTTTGAATATTACCTGGAAAACTTAAATAAAGGCCGGCCGATAATTATTGCATCGCACAGCCAGGGAACCTTACATGCCGCCCGCTTACTAAAAGAATTTTTTGAGGGAAAACCATTGCTACAACAGTTGGTTTGCGCTTACATCATTGGCTTACCCGTGTTTACCGATTATTTTTCGGCTTTAAAACCCTGCGAAGATTCAACTGCTACCGGGTGCTTTATTGGATGGCGAACTTTTGAAGAAGGGTATGATGCACCTTTTGTGATGAAAGAAAAACAAAAGGCTTTTGTAATAAATCCTCTCTCCTGGACGATTGATACGATGCTTGCACCCGCCAAATTAAACAAGGGAGGTATTCTCAAAAATTTTGATAAAGTGATTCCCGGCCTAGTGCATGCTAAAATTCACGGCAGTGTTTTATGGGTTAATAAGCCGCATTTCTTTGGAAATATTTTCTTAAATACAAAAAATTATCACATTGCCGATTACAATTTCTTTTACGAAAATATAAGAGAGAATGCAGGAACGAGAATTAAAGCCTTTTTGAAAAAATAACCCACATCGATCACCAAAAATCAGAAATCCGCATTTTTGGGGAAACGTGGAAAAGGAATAACATCCCGGATGTTTGTCATACCCGTAACAAACTGTATCAGGCGCTCAAACCCAAGCCCAAAGCCTGCATGCGGGCAGGAGCCAAATTTTCGCGTATCCAGGTACCAATATAATTCTGCAGAAGGAATATTCATTTCTTGCATTCGCTCCTCCAGCTTATCAAGGCGCTCTTCTCTTTGTGAGCCACCAACTATTTCTCCAATTCCCGGCGCCAATATATCCATAGCGGCAACGGTTTTATCATCATCGTTTTGCCGCATATAAAATGCCTTAATGTTTTTTGGATAGTTGGTAAGTATCACGGGTTTTTTGAAATGCTTTTCTACCAGGTAGCGTTCATGCTCACTTTGCAGGTCAACTCCCCACCCCTCAATTAAGTATTGAAATTTCTTTTTCTTATTATGATTGCTTTCTTTTAAAATTTGAATAGCCTCTGTATAAGTAAGCCTTTCAAATTTATTGTTGACCACAAATTCGAGCTTTTCAATTAACCCCATTTCACTGCGTTCGTTTTGTGGCTTTTGCTTTTCTTCATCTAGCAGGCGGTTGGCGAGAAAATCAAGATCATCCTTATTATTCTGCAGAGCGTATTGAATAATATATTTAATAAAATCTTCCGCCAGGTTCATATCATCTTCAAGATCTGAAAAGGCCATTTCCGGTTCAATCATCCAGAACTCGGCGAGGTGCCTGGCTGTATTGGAATTTTCTGCCCGGAAAGTTGGTCCAAAAGTATATACATCGCCTAAGGCCAAAGCTCCCAGCTCTGCTTCAAGCTGGCCACTCACCGTAAGGTTGGTTGGACGGCCAAAAAAGTCTTCTTTATAATTAACCGAACCATCTTCATTTCTCACCGGATTTTCCAGATCAAAGTTGGTGACATGAAAAGTTTCGCCAGCCCCTTCCGCATCGGAAGCCGTGATTACGGGAGTGTGTAGATAAACAAATCCCTTGTCATTAAAAAATTTATGAACAGCAAAAGCCAACGAATGCCTGACACGAAAAACCGATCCAAAAGTATTTGTGCGAAAGCGTAAATGGGCAATTTCGCGCAAAAATTCAAGACTATGCTTTTTGGGCTGAAGCGGAAATTTTTCCGGATCACTATCTCCGAGAATTTCAATAATATCGGCTTTCAATTCCACCTTTTGTCCTTTTCCCAAAGAAGCAATTAATTTGCCGCTCACCTTAACCGAAGCACCTGTAGTAATCCTTTTTAATAAGGTGTCATCGAAGCGCCCTAACTCTGCAACGATCTGCAGATTATTATTAGTACTGCCGTCATTTAAAGCTATGAACTGATTGTTTCTAAAGGTTCGAACCCAACCCATTACGGTGATTTTTTGATCAATCATCTCACCGCTAAGAACATTTTTAATCTTAATTCTATTGTTAAACATGATCCTATCTTCTATTCCTGCAAATATAAACGACACTTTAGAGAGTGATAGATAAAATCCTTTTTCGAGCTTTCTTCAAAAGAATGTAAAGAAATTTAACCAAAAAATCTTGGAGGAAATTGCGAAATAGTTTCATTCTGTTGTAAAATTGATGTATTATTGCAAAAGAAAGCTGTCTGGTCTTCTTTACTACGGTCTCTCTACTTATAGAATCCATTCCATATAAATCATCAA
This sequence comes from Hanamia sp., assembly GCA_965217965.1. Lineage (GTDB taxonomy): Bacteria > Bacteroidota > Bacteroidia > Chitinophagales > Chitinophagaceae > Ginsengibacter. The sequence continues at coordinate 536,381 of CBDCJQ010000001.1, forward strand.
AATTTAGATTTCACAATTTTCAAGGTTTTTGACTATTAATCTACACGTCATTTTATGTACGACATTTTACAACTGAACGATATGCTCGTTCCAGAGTTGCTCGATATAGCAGAGCAGCAGGATATTTCCAACGCAAAAAAATTAGAAAAGCAGGAATTGATTTACAAGATTCTTGATAAACAAACATCCATGAGCAGCGAAAAAAAAGAACCAGAAGTGGAAAAAACAAAACGCAGAAGAATACAGAAACCTGCGGTTGACGATAGTTCCGAAGATAATACTCCAGTTGAAGCGAAAGAAGTGAAGGCTAAAAAAGCTGATGATAAGAAGGAAGAAAAGAAAAAAGCTCCAAAGAAACACAAGGAAGAAGAATCCGAAAAAGAAGAAAAATCTTTAGAGGCGAAAATGGCCGCTGACCCCAAGTCAATTGCCCCGGCATTGGTTGATTTGCTAAACGATGAAGATGATGAAATTGACGAAATTGACGAAGATGAGCAGGAAGAGGAGTCGCAGGAATCCTCTCCAAATAATGGTTACCAAAAACAGCAAAAACCTTATCAGCATAAAAAAGAACCGGCATTCAATATCGAGTTTGATGGTGTTATTCTGGCAGAAGGTGTTTTAGAAATGATGCCTGACGGCTATGGCTTCTTAAGAAGCAGCGATTATAATTATCTTTCCTCACCGGATGATGTGTATGTTTCACCTTCTCAAATAAAATTATTCGGGCTAAAAACAGGCGATACTGTTTATGGTTCTGTGCGGCCGCCAAAAGAAGGTGAGAAGTATTTCGCGCTTTTAAAAGTGGAAACGATTAATGGAAAAGGACCCGAAGAAGTGCGTGACCGTGTTCCCTTTGATTATCTTACTCCCCTTTTCCCTTTTGAGAAACTCAATTTATTTTTAACTCCTAATAATCTTTCTACAAGAATCATTGACTTATTTACCCCGATAGGAAAAGGGCAAAGAGGCCTGATAGTTGCCCAGCCTAAAACCGGTAAAACCATGTTGCTGAAAGAAATTGCGAATGCAATTGCAGCAAATCATCCGGAGTGTTACTTAATGATTGTGTTGGTTGATGAAAGGCCGGAAGAGGTTACCGATATGGAACGCAGCGTAAAAGCGGAAGTTATCGCTTCCACTTTTGATGAGCCTGCCGAAAAGCACGTGAAAGTAAGTACCATGGCTCTGCAAAAGGCCAAGCGTTTAGTTGAGTGTGGCCATGATGTGGTGATTCTTTTGGATAGTATTACTCGCCTTGCACGTGCTCATAATACCGTAGCGCCTGCGAGTGGTAAGGTATTATCTGGTGGTGTAGAAGCAAACGCAATGCAAAAGCCAAAGCAATTTTTTGGCGCAGCCAGGAAAATTGAATTTGGAGGCTCACTTACAATTATTGCCACAGCACTAGTTGATACCGGAAGCAAAATGGACGAAGTTATTTTTGAAGAATTCAAAGGAACCGGTAATATGGAGCTTCAGTTGGATCGCCGTTTATCCAACCGCCGAATATTCCCTGCGATTGATATTGTCGCTTCTTCTACAAGACGTGATGACTTGTTGCTCGATAAGGAAGTGTTGCAACGTATGTGGGTGCTTAGAAATCACATGGCAGATATGAACCCCGAAGAGGCGATCAATATTTTGATGAAGAATATGAAGGGCACTAAAGATAATATGGAGTTTCTTACTTCCATGAACGGATAACCTTTTTGAAATTAAAATGAAACCACTGTTGTCACGGTGGTTTTTTTATTTTTATAAAAAAACGAATTGCGTACATGGCAATTGAACAAATTGATATTGAGAATTTTTTAAAGTTGTCAGAAACAAGTCCTGTATTCGATGTACGAAGCCCGGGAGAATTTTTACACGCTCATCTCCCCGGTGCTTTTGCGTTACCTCTTTTTACTGATGAACAAAGAAAAGTTATTGGCACAGCTTATAAACAGCAAAGCAGGCAGGTGGCGGTAAAAAAAGGCCTTGATTTTTTTTCTGAAAGAATGAAAAATATGATTGAGGAGGCCGAAGATATTATTAAAAAGAACAAAAACTTTTCAAACGAAAATAGGATCTTAGTGCATTGCTGGCGCGGAGGCATGCGCAGCCGCTCTGTTGCCTGGCTGCTGGATTTATACGGCTTCAAAGTTTATACACTAAAAGAGGGTTATAAAGCTTTTAGAAACTGGGCTCTCAGTCAATTTGAAAAAGAATATGACCTGAAAATTCTTGGCGGTTACACAGGCTCGGGCAAAACATTCGTTTTGCAGGACATGAAGCGAAAAGGCGAAGCTGTCATTGACCTGGAAGGCCTGGCAAACCATAAAGGATCGGCGTTTGGAAGCCTTGGAGAAGCGCCACAGCCGGGACAAGAGATGTTTGAAAATATGCTCGCGCTGGAATTGTTTAAGGCCTCCGCTAATGGTAAGTCGCCGATATGGCTCGAAGATGAAAGCAGGCATATTGGAACTGCGGGTATTCCTAAACCGCTATGGGAAGCTATGCGAAAAAGTCCCCTATATTTTTTGGATATTCCTTTCGAAGAAAGGCTTGAGCATATCGTTTCCATGTATGGAAAATTTGATAAGAAGGAATTGGTAAACTCGATTATGAAAATTCAAAAAAGACTGGGCGGCCTCGAAACGAAAAATGCCATTAATTATTTATTGGAAAATAATATGAAGGAATGTTTTTCGATATTGCTTCATTATTATGATAAGATGTATGCAAATGCCTTGTATAAAAGGGAAAATATTGATGCGGTTCTAAATAAAATACCGTGTAAAACCGTTGAAGCAGAGAATGCGGACAAATTTTGAAAAATAAGGACTTGCGATAAGTGAATACATCGGCAAACTTAAAGGTTACTCACACACGATTTTTTTGAAATAGACAGCGTAGAAAATATAGGCGTTAAGTCCGTCAAAATAAAAAAAGCAAGAAGAATTTCCAATTATTTTGAAACAAAAAAAACAATAGCTTCATATAAAAGCGTGTAGGCATGACAGATAGTTTAATAAAAAAAGACGAGCAGGAAACAATTAAGCTTACGCAATACTCTCATGGTGCGGGCTGTGGTTGTAAAATTTCTCCGCTGGTTTTAGATAAAATACTTCATAGCAATCTTGCTCTTCCTGATAATAAAAACCTAATCGTTGGCAATAATACTAAAGATGATGCGGCAGTTTATGATATGGGAAACGGCATGGCACTAATTTCTACCACTGATTTTTTTATGCCTATTGTTGATGATCCTTTTGAGTTTGGCCGTATTGCTTCGGCCAATGCTATAAGCGATGTGTATGCGATGGGGGGAAAGCCGGTGTTGGCAATTGCTATTTTAGGCTGGCCCATTAATACCATTGCTCCGGAAGTTGCACAAAAAGTAATTGAAGGCAGCCGTAGTATTTGTATGGAGGCCGGTATATCATTGGCGGGAGGCCATAGCATTGACAGCCCTGAACCAATTTTTGGCCTGGCGGTAAATGGCTTTGTACCAGTAAAAAATATAAAGCAAAACAATACGGCTAAAGAAGGTGACCTGCTTTTTCTTACCAAGCCACTGGGCGTTGGCATTTTAACCACGGCTGAAAAAAAAGGTTTGCTTCAAAAAGAACATTTAGGATTGGCCGCAAAACAAATGATGCAGTTAAATAACATCGGCGAGCTTTTAGGAAATATTGACGGCGTTCATGCAATGACGGATGTTACAGGTTTTGGTTTGCTGGGGCACTTAACAGAGATGGCTGAAGGAAGCGAGCTGAGTGCAGTTGTGTATATGGATAAAATTCCCACGATCATTGATGATATAAAAAATTATGTAGATAAAAATTGTGTGCCTGGTGGAACAAACAGAAACTGGGACAGCTATGGAAAAAAGATTGGCCCAATTACAGACTATCAAAAATCAATTCTTGCTGATCCACAAACCAGTGGCGGATTGCTGATTGCCGTTGATCCTTCTGCAGTGGAAGAGATAAAAGAATTGTTGAATCAACATGGGCTTGAAAAATTTACAAATACCGTGGGTGTCTTAACTGCTAAAGAAGAAAATATAATCAGCATAAAAAACTAAGATGAGTTTCAGTGATTGGATCGGTAGTGTTGGCGTCGCAATTTTATTATTAGCATTTGTCTTAATTCTTACCAACAAGATTTCTAAAAATGGAATCACTTACCTCCTGATGAATGTTATTGGAAGCGGCCTTGCGGCTATTGCGTCTTATCTTATCCATTATCTTCCCTTTATCTTTCTTGAAGCTGCATGGATGTTCGCTTCTCTTTTTGGAATATGGCAGAACTTTGTTTTAAGAAGGGGGAAATAGTGCCAGGCCCGAAGCGATTCTCAATATTCTAAAGGATTCATTTTGGTATGTAGAAATCGTATTACACGAATTTCCCCATCAGATATGTGGTAGGTAATCCTGTATTTGTATATTTCAAAAGCCCGGAATGACCCATCATTATTAATTCGATATTTATCCGGGTTATAACGTTCGGGGTTTTTCTCTAAATCTTTTATGCTGGCTAAGATTTTGGCCATCACTTTTTCTGCATTCTGCAAAGAATCTTTTTTGATATAGTGATAGGCGTGGCGAATTAATTCCTTTGACTCCTTATCAATAATAACCTGTAAACTATTCACCATGATTGCATTTCCTTTTTCAGTTCTTCTAACGTGGAAAAGTTCCCATTACTGATGCGTTCCATCGCTTCATCTAATTCACGATTGTATTGTTCAATGCTTACGGGTTGCAATAATTCATTTCCCGGATTTAAAAATGATTTCATCATTTCAAGCAATGATTTCTTTTGAGGTTCATCCAGTTTTAGAAAATACTGTATCAGCTCTTTGTCTACTACGCTTGCCATTGTATTCACATTTGTACAAAATTAATTTTTTATTCTTCACTTATCTATTTCCTGGCCGATCGTTTATCCATTAAACTTATCAATTTTTCCTGCCAGCTTGTGGTCTTTATCTGTAACTATATCCCCGGCGTCATGGGTTGATAACCACATTTCAACCGTATTGTATTCATTGGTCCACTTAGGGTGATGGTTCATTTTCTCAGCAGCAAGCGCCACCCTTGCCATAAAAGCGAAGGCTTCAGAAAAATCTTTGAACTCAAACTTTTTATGAAGCTTATTATTTTTTTCTTCCCACATAATTTTTCTTTTTATTTTTTAAAAGATAAGATGCTGTTTGTTTTTTATTTTTTCATTTGTCATTTCCATAATCAGTTGCACCACGGGAATTGTTCTTATAGAACTGGTAAGAATATTCACTTCATCATCTTTCATAATATCATCTTTTATAAGCCACAGAAAATCGAGGTGTTTAAATTCGGGAAGAAGGTATTCACCATCATCTACATTGTTGTATAAAAAATGTTTTATAGTTCCGCGGGATTCGCCGTATTCATAAATAGGAAAAAAATATTTCCTGGATTTTTTATTTAATTGGATCTCTATATTGTTATTAATTCTGAAATTAAAATTTAGCATTTGGTTGAGGTGCCAGCAAAAGCGGTATTGCTCAATAGGCGCTACAATCCCGAGCAGGCGGGTGTCTTCAAAAAACTCATCAACCATTACACTATTATCAATACGAAGTTTCATTAGCAGAAAATATAAAACATTTAAAAAACAATATCAAATGTCAGCTCTTTGGTTTCTCTTACAACAGTTACTTTAGTTGCATCTCCTTTTCTAAAATTACTCAAAGCTTTCATGTAAGAATTTAGATCGGCGGTAGTATAATCACCAAGCTTAATAACAACATCCCCGGCTTGCATCCCCGCTTTTTGTGCAATCTTTCCATCAATGATTGCATCTGCTCTTACACCGGTGCCGCTGAAAGTATAATCCGGCATTATGCCGAGGCTCACCGTAAACGCAGTACCACCCATTTTTGGTTCTTTTGTTTTTGAAAAAGCAAGCTTACCATCTTTATTCGTTTCTTCTAAAATGCCATAGATGTATTTTATCACCATTAACTCCCCGGTAAAATTTATTTTTTCTACATCATCAGTTGGCTTGTGATAATCTTTATGTGTGCCGGTAAAGAAAAATAACACAGGAATATTTTTAAGATAAAAAGAAGTGTGGTCGCTTGGGCCGGTTCCGGACGAATCAAAATGCACATGAAAATATTTTTGCTTATCAACAGAAACTTCCCCCCATGAAGGTGAAGTTCCATAGCCTCCAATAGTAAGGCTGTGCGATGTGTCATTCAACCTGCCTATCATGTCAGCATTTATCATGTAGTTAGCCGCATCAAGATTTATAGTGGGATGTTCCGTAAAATATTTAGAGCCATAAAGCCCCAGCTCCTCTCCTGAAAAACAAAGAAAAAGATAGTTGTTATTCTTAAGCTTTGAGCTTTTCAACATCCTCGCAAGCTCAATAACAGAGGCTGTTCCACTTGCATTATCATCTGCACCATTGTGTATTTCCCGTGCGCCGGTCCATAGTGAATTGTGATCTTCTCCATAGCCAAGATGATCGTATTGTGCTCCGATAATTATCGTGTTGGCGGCGCCGTTATCTATATAGCCTGCAACATTATGGCCATGTCTTACCTTATCTCCTATAGCAACTGCGAGCTTAATATCAATATTAACGGTTGGATCCATTAAAAACTTTTGCGCAGCGCTTTTCTTTACGAATATTACGGGGATATTTATTGGCGTTGATTTTTTGTTGTTTACTCCGAAAGCCCTGCCGGGAGCAAATTCCAGCCCATCATCTATTTCACCGGTGTTATATATAATTACCGCTAAAGCGCCTTTTTGTGCAAACTCAGTGGCTTTATTTTCTATTGCGCTCTCCACGTCAAAGTGCGGATTGCTTTTATTTTTTTCCAGCACATCTTTTATATCCCAAAACCAGGGCTTGCCTTTCTCAAGAAAAACAGGAGACGCATCTGATTCCAAAGAGCTTTGAGCGCTAAAGATGAAAGGGAAGAAATCTTCGTGAACGACAAGTTTATTGCCATTTATATTTAAATGTGTTGCCGGCAGCACTTCTTTACCCTCGTTAATTTCAAAAGCCTGTAAAAAAGTATGGTTATCCCCTTTTGGCAAAAGGCCGAGACTTTTAAATTGATCTGCCAAATACTCATAAGCAAGCTGCTCTCCGGATGTGCCGGTTCTTCTGCCTTCAAGGCGGTCGCTGGCGAGATAACCAATTTCTGATCTAAGATTTTTTATAATTGCCTTATCAGATTTTTTTAATTTTTGTGCCGGAGCAACCTGGCAATACAATACAATAAGCAACAAAAAATTCTTCATTGGACTATACAATTTTTGCAAATCTACTATGAATAAATCTGTGCATTCATTCCATAAAGGGAATTGGGTGCACTTCCAAATGTCGCAATCTTGCTAACCTTTAACAAGTTAATTTCAGACTTAAAAACTCCATCCAAAAGGTTGGCAACCTTCAATGCAGAATTTCATCTGCTTGTCGCCGGTTGGTGGTAACACCAACCGTGGCACCCCGCCATGGACGGTGTTTCCACCGCCCACAAGGACTGAGAATTAATTTTATCTTCATTTTATTCAGCTATTAATGGATGAGATCTTTTGAAAAGACTTAGAAGCTGTTTAAAAACGATTGTATGAATTTTCTTATATGGCTAAAAGTGGTCGGTGGGGACACCGACCACGGCGGATCGCCGCCGTTCGTGTCCCACGAACGGCTTAAATGATGAATCAAAATTCTAATTTTAAACAGCTTCTTAGCCGGGAAAGTTAATATAACGTTGCATTACAATCGTGTTTTCTTAAATCGTAAGGCTAAAGGCATTGTTCGGTATAAATTTACAGATTATTATAAAAGCATTTGAGTAAACAGCTAAACATAGCTCTTGTAGGAAATCCAAACAGTGGAAAAAGTTCCTTATTTAATTCTCTCACAGGGTTGAACCAGAAAGTTGGAAATTTTCCGGGAGTGACGATTGATAAAAAAACAGGTAAAGGCAAAATCTCTGAAAATCTTTCGGCTAAAATCATTGACCTGCCGGGTATGTACAGCCTCTATCCCAAGCGGGGCGATGAGTGGGTATCTTACAAAGTGCTGATTGATGAAGACCTAACTACAAAGATTGATATTATACTGCTGGTGGCAGATGCTTCCAACTTAAAGCGAAACCTTCTTTTTTGTTCCCAGGTCATTGACTTGAAGCGGCCTGTGGTGGTCGCTTTAACGATGATGGATATAGCAAAAAATAAAAATATCCTGGTAGATGTAGCCGGGCTTGAAAGAGAATTAGGTGTGTTGGTGATACCAGTAAATCCCAGGAAAAATAAAGGAATGTTGCAACTGAACAGGGCGTTGGAAAGCACGGCTGCCAATATTGACCGTATTCCGGAGCGTGATTTTTTTGAAAGTTATGAACTGGCTCCTGAGGCAATAACCAAAGTAAAAAAGTTGATTCCGGAAATAAGTGACTACAGGGCCATTCATTACTTGATAAACCACGAAAGTTTTCCGCTTGAAGCGCCTATGCAGGAAGCCATTGAAAGAATTGAAGAAGATACTTCCTTTAACCCGACGAAAATACAAGCACAGGAAATACTGAAACGCTATGGGAAAATAAAAACCATCATGCAACAAACTGTGGTGGAAACGGATCCATTGCAAAAAGCGTTATTTACACAAAAGCTGGATGATATTTTATTGCACAGAACGTGGGGTTACATTATTTTATTGGCTGTGCTTTTCTTACTCTTTCAAAGTATTTTTTTAATTGCGCAATACCCGATGAATGCAATCGAGTGGCTGTTTGCACAACTTGGTGGCTGGCTCGGGCAGGTTTTGCAGGATGGTTGGTTTAGCAATCTTTTAATAAATGGTGTAATTGCCGGCCTTAGCGGCATACTTGTTTTTGTGCCGCAGATCATGATATTGTTTGGCCTTATCACATTGCTTGAAGACACAGGTTACATGGCGCGGATCAGCTTTTTAACGGATAAGGTTATGCGCAAAGCCGGCCTTAATGGTAAAAGTGTAATGCCCATGATAAGCGGCCTTGCCTGTGCCGTGCCTGCAATAATGAGTGCAAGAAACATTGAGAATAAAAAAGAAAGATTACTCACCATTATGTGCACGCCGCTTATGAGTTGTAGCGCCCGGCTGCCGGTCTATACTATACTAATAGCCTTGGTTGTACCGAATAAATATGTGTTTGGCTTTATCGGCTTACAGGGGCTTGTGATGATGCTTATGTATTTGCTGGGAACCGTGATGGCCTTAATATCAGCTTATGTAATGAAGTGGTTTATTAAAAGTAAAGAGAAGAGTTTTTTTATTTTGGAACTACCTATCTACCGCGGGCCACGCTGGAAAAATATGTTTTATACCATGGTAGAAAAAGCGAAGGTATTTGTATATGATGCCGGCAAGGTTATTATGGTAATAAGCTTGTTGCTTTGGGTGTTAAGCTCATATGGGCCGTCAAAAAAAATGCAGCAGGTTTCGGCTAAATACGAATTGCTTGCAGAGAAAAATCCGGAGCAGGGTAAGGAGCTTAATAAGATGAAAAAAACGGAGCTGCTTCAAAACTCTTATGCCGGCATTTTAGGAAAAGTAATAGAACCGGTCATACGGCCTTTGGGTTACGACTGGAAAATTGGTATTGCCCTCATTACATCCTTTGCAGCCCGTGAAGTTTTTGTGGGAACTATGGCAACACTCTACAGTGTGGGCGATGACAAAGATGAAAATAATGCTACGCTCCGGCAAAAAATGAATGCGGCAGTACGTGTTGACGGATCAAAAGTTTATGATCTTGCCACAGGCCTTTCGTTGTTAGTTTTTTATGTATTGGCTATGCAATGCATGAGTACATTGGCGGTGGTAAAACGAGAAACAAAAAGCTGGAAGTGGCCGGCAATTCAATTAGTTTACATGACAGGCCTTGCTTATATAATGAGCTTCGCCGTTTACAATATTTTCAATTAGGAAAATAGTGGTTGAGGTTTTCAACGTCGTACATCTCACATCGTAGTTCATACATCTCCACAATCACCTCACCGCATTATAAATTCCGTTTTTAACTTGCGGATATATTCTTTGATAGAGTTCATTTAGAATATCCTGTTTGGTAGGTATCTGAAAATTGTTGTTATTTAGTAAGGCCAGATCATTTCCGCTTAAAGCTCTTGAATCTCCCCTGTAGGTAGCATACTCCTGCTGCCAGCCGAATTGTGCTGTATATCTCCGGTCAGCAATATTATTGCGTGTAACCGCATCCGTTATACGGCCTTCCAGATCGCCCGTTGCAGTGAAATATTGTTTTGTAATGCTTAAGGTACCACTTACTGTTTGATAGGTTACATGGCCGGAAGTATCTCTTCCTACTTCTATCTGCTTACTTACATTTCGGGAGTATCGGGAAGTATAAGGATGTGGTATATCCAAGTTTTGCCAGGTAAGATCTACGAAAATGTCCGGCTGTATATTGGCCCTTTTTGCATCCCAGTCAGTATAAAAGCGGGCAAAAGAGTTTTGGGTATAATCACCGCCAAGGTCTCTCACCAGGCTTCGTTGCAAATAGTCATTATTAAAGCTATTTCCATACCTGTTGAAACCTGTATTGTTATAATAGTAAGAATTATCTGTTACGGGATTTACAACTACATTAAGTATGCTGTTTTTATAGGCGATGTCCATTTGTCTTTTGGCGTCTTTGTAACCCGGCACAAAATCCTGAGTTTGCCTGAAAGCGTAATATGCATCGCGGGAAGATTGTTTATCATTATTGTTTAAATAATCCAGGCCTATGTTGTAATAATCTGCAGCAGCTTTTTCTTTTACAATCGTCATATCTGCCTGGTATGCCGGAGCATTTAAAAGTTTTGCAGCATTGGAAGAGCTATTAATTACTTCAGACAAATGTTGCAGCGCCTGGTATTCCCTGATGATCTTATTCCATTTATCAGGTTCCATCAGCGTGCTGTACACATCAATGTTATCCAGGTGAATTTTTGAAGCATCATTGTAAAGGTTGCTTAAATTTTTTCGCACGCCGGTATCCAATGGATTTTTATCGAGTTTTTTTATAGCAGTTAATAGGGCGACGTCCTGCTGGGTATTGGCAACTGAGTTCCTGGTACTGCTGCACGAAGCAAATAAAAAGAGCAGGATTATTATGCTGTATAAGTTTCTTTTCATTGTTTTTGTTTAATAGTTTAGACGATTAGCCAATTGTAAAAACAATTAAAAGATCGTTAATAGGTGGCATATTGTCAATTATTTTAAAAGTAATGGCATTGAGTAAAATCATGTAATCATTTTTTACTAAATAACATTAGGCTACTTAGAAGCTGTTTGAATCATTTGTTTGCCACAGATTACACGCCTACCCGACTGTGTCATTCAGGTGGGGATTTTCACAGATAAATCTGTGTACTTCGCAAAGCGAAGTATCTATATAATCTGTGGCTAAAATATTTTCTTGCATATTTAATCATTTTAATTTAATTAACTCAAACAGCTTCTTAGACTGTGAGACTTTTATTAAGTCAGAAAACATTGATTAAATGCGCTTTAAAAATAATTTTATAGAATCGTTATTTGTAGAATGTATTTAATAACATTTAGTGGAAAAAATGTACAGAATGGTGAACGATTAAACTTTATCTTCCATTCTCAATAAAAAAAAATGTCAGAAAAAGAAATCCAAAAGGAAATCGAGGGAATAAGAAGAGTGACTAATGAAGCTATCAAATCAAAAGAAGCAGCTCTTCACCTATTAATTTCTGCAAAAATAATTAAGCAGCCCAAACAGATGCAAGAAACTGCAAAAACAAAAAAATAGCTTGGCATATCATCAACCATTTCAAATAACAGGATTTCATAGCTGTGATAAAACGATTGGTATGGAGGTTTTGAATGGTAAGATTGATTTGATACCAAGCGATAACAAGTGGGACTGGCTTGGGAAAGGAATTTACTTTTGGGAGCAAAACCCACATCGAGCATTAGAATATGCTATCAAGTGTGCCCGGGGTGAGCAGAAATTTAGCGGTAAAATAGATACACCTTTCGTTATAGGAGCTATAATTGAACTTGGTAACTGCCTAAATTTGGTTGAGCCGACATCTTTGAAGATAGTAAAAGAGGCCTTCATTGGATTAGAAAAGACTTTTAAAGAATCTGGTAAAAAAATGCCAAAAAACGATGGCGCAAATAGGCAATTAGATTGTTCTGTGATCAGATACTTACATGAGACCAGGCGAATAAATAATTATCCTGAATACGATACTATAAGAAGCCCTTTTCATGAAAGGCGGCAAATTATATGAAGGATCAACTTTTACCTCACATTTACATATAGAAATAAGTGTATTGAATCCTGATGCTATTAAAGGATATTTCCTGCCACGGCCATTATCAGAATATAATCCCTACCTATCGCAGGAGTTTGAAAACAAATTGCTTGTTTAGAAACTTGCACTCTAAATATATTAATGCCATTCTTCCCGGCCTAATAACCGTTCATCACATCTATTAAAAAATAATTATCAGAAAGGAAAACTCATGAAATCCTTTCTGGTAGTAGCTTTTAGCTATTTTTAAGCTCACGGTTATAAACTACTACCTTAAAAAAACAGGTATTATGTATTGCATAGTATTATAATTATTTATATCTTTGTTTTTAGAAAGGCAACAATGAAAAATCCTACAGTTAAAATATCAGAATATGAACATTGACAATACAGCGAGCCAAATGCGAAAAGGAGTTTTGGAATTTTGCATTTTATCCATAATAAAATTAGGTGAGGCTTACCCGAGTGACATCATTGATAAAATGAAAGCCGCTAATCTCAACATTTTGGAAGGAACACTTTATCCGCTATTGACGCGATTAAAAAATGCCGAGTTTCTTACCTATAGATGGGTGGAAAGCAACAGCGGTCCACCAAGAAAATATTTTTCACTTACTGATAAGGGTGCGGCCTTTTACCAGGAACTGGAAACAACCTGGCTGGAGCTTGCTAATGCTGTAGAGGCGATAACCGGTAAAACAACTAAACCCATACATCAACTTCAACAAATTATTAAAAAGAATCAGTCATGAAAAAAGTAATTAATATAAATTTCCAGGGTAGCGTAGTTCCCATCGAGGAAACATCGTATGAATTGCTAAAGCAGTATATAGAGAGCCTTCGTATTTATTTTGCCAATGAAGAAGGCCGCGATGAAATAATTAATGACATTGAAAGCCGCATCGGTGAACTCTTTCAGGAAAAATTGAAAAGCGGCTCCACTTGCATAACAGATGACGATGTAAATGTAATTTTCAAGAACATCGGGCGCCCGGCAGATTTTGAAGAGGCAGATGGTGGCGAGAAAAAAGCAGCTGATGAAGAAAAAACATCAGGAGAGAGATTCTATGCAAGGCCTGGTGAAAGCCCTAAAAGACTTTATCGGGACGAAAATCACAAAATTCTCGGCGGTGTTTGTAGCGGTATAGCAGCCTACTTAGGTATTGATCCTGTAATAGTAAGAGTAGTATTCATCATTTCCGGTATTGGTTTTCTTGCCTACATATTGCTGTGGATATTCGTACCGGGAAGTAATATTTTGGTAAATGGCGTGCGCAAACGTCTTTACAGAAATCCGGATCAAAAAATAATCGGCGGTGTTTGCAGCGGAATAGGAAGCTATTTTAATGTGAATCCATGGATTCCACGGGTGTTCTTTCTTATTCCCTTTATTTCTTTTTTCTTTCGCTGGGGGCATATAGGACCGCTTACTTTTCCTAATTTTTTAAGCTTTTCATTTAGCCCCGGTACATTGATCGTTTATATTATATTATGGCTGGTAATACCTGAGGCCAATACCACATCAGAAAAGCTGGAAATGAAGGGCGAGAAAGTTGACCTTAATTCAATAAAAAATTCGGTAGTCGAAGAAATGAAAGGTGTGCAGGAAAGGGTAAGTAAAATGAGCCGGCAAGTGAGCAGTATGGCAAAAGAAAAAGGCAGCGATTTTGGCAAGGAGGTACAATATGCAGCAAAAAGAACAAGCGGAACCCTGGGAAACATCATCGTTACTATATTTAAGATATTTGCCTACTTCATCCTCGGTTGTATTGCACTTGCTTTAATTATTGCCTTATTTTCTATAGCAACGGTTTCTATCGGTTTGTTTCCTTTAAAGAATTTTGTTCTTACTGATGGTTGGCAGAGTGCGCTGGCGTGGGGTTCGCTCATATTTTTTATAGGTGTACCGGTTGTCGGCATCATTACTTTTATAATAAGAAGAATTGCAAGAGTAAACACCCATAATCGTGCTATCCGTTATTCCTTCTTTGGCCTTTGGTTTCTCGGTATTATCTGTTTTATTTCTTTGCTAATATCAGTAGGCCAGGATTTTAGAAGAACAAGCTCGGCGAACGAAGAGAAAATTGCTTTAGAAAACGCCGGAGTAACGAGCCTGGAAGTAAGCTCACTCACTTATAACCGGTACAACAGGAGCAACACATGGTTCAGGCTCGAGCCCTTTGCTACTTTTGATGACGATACTGCTTACATCGGTAATGTGAGAATAAGAGTAGAAAAATCTCCTACGGACAGTTTTCAGGTGGGTGTAATAAAAATGTGTAATGGAAATACACGCAGAGATGCAGATACATTGGCCTCCCTGATTAATTATAATGTTTTCCAGAAAGATTCTTTGCTAATGCTTGACAAAGCAATTGCCATCAATACAACGGACAAATTTAGAAATCAAAATGTAATGGTGATTTTATATGTTCCGGTAGGCAAGCATATCAAAATAAATAAGAACCTGGATTACAACCGTAATATAAGAATCAATGGCCCATGGTTTAATGGTGATAACTGGTATAGCTGGGAAGATGATGACTATGACTTTCAGTACGGCGTGGAGTATGTAATGCAGGAAAATGGATTATACACTTTATCAGGAGTACCCGCCAATGAATATAGAAACAATAATAATTGGCGCTCAGAACAATACCGGAGAGATAACCGGTACAATGACGATGAGCAAAACTACCGGTACGATAAGAACAACCAAACAGACTCTTTAAGAAGGGTAAAGGAGAAAGAACTTCAAAAAATACAAAGCTCAGTTGACTCTTTAAGAGATGCACGGCAAAAGCAAATAGACAAAATGAAGGATTCGTTAAGAGAAGCGAAAGAAAAGCTGGAACAAAAGATAGAAAAGCTGGATGCAGGTAACGCATCACCGGGGGAAGCTTATTCAAAAACAGGCAATCGCGGCTATTCTTTTATGTTGCATATATAAAAATGTTTTCGGTTGAAGTTGAAAAGGCTTCATGCTCCGGCATGAGGCCTTCTTTGTAAATTATCATTGGAATTTGCTTACCAAAAAAAAGTATCTGTTAACCTGATTCACACTCCGCCAATTACCTCCGCCGGCCGAAAATGCATATCTAAACATAAGGATGCCATTCCATTTTTAATAGTATAATATTCCACCGCTGCAGATATAATAGTGATAAGGTATCATCCCGGCCAGTAATTTCCTGAAAGATGCACCCATGGTGGTTGATAATCCATTGGCAATTTTATGAGCAACCATTACAGGCAACTGGTATACATTAGCAGGAATGGTTTTCATACACGGTATATCTTTCCAGCTATAATATAAAATATCGCCATCCTTGCCATGCACATACCATCCTTTTTGTTGCCCATGAGATTACTGTTTTTTATAGTATTGATTTCACATGATTAAACGCACTACCGGCTATATCAGTATATTATAATCAACTCGTTATTACTCCCTATGAATGTTCTTGCTGTTTGCTTCGTATTTGCCATGGGAATTCCCATGGCAATCAATAAGGAAATAACACTTGTATGCTATTAACATGTTGCTTGTCATGAAGTATATTTATAGCAAGTGAATAATATAGAATTGCACATATTCTCCTTTATTCCGGCAGGCAAGTGTGTTGTGTAACCACCGGTCAGGCTTGTATTCAAACAAAAAAAAATGAAAAAACAATTAGTGTTCTATTAGGACACGTCGTAGATTTTCTTTAAGGCGTTTCGTAATTTTACCAGTCTCACAGTAAATTCAGCAGTAATGAAATCGGGCGGAAATCCTCTTGCAGGGGAGAGTGTTGCTGTATATCTTTGTTCCAGAAGTTGATTGATGTTAAAACAAACATTAATCAAAATATCCAAATCCATTGAAAAAGCCAATTATCCATTAGAAAAGTCAATATCCGATATCAGTCAACTTCCTTTTATTTATCCAATACCTGTAACAAACTATATCCAATATATCCAAAGAATCCAAACCGCCAATAGATCCACCAATCCTTTTTAAAACAGTCCTCTGAGATTTTAAATTATTAACCCCCTGCACGATGTGTGGGGTTTTTTATTTTTAAGAAATATTACCGGCTGGTAAATTTAAATCTCAGGGGGCCTTCCCGTTATCTCGGCATCAGTATCTTTTAAAAAATAGATGGAGTTTTTGATAGCGTAAATCGCAACGCCTGCAATTGTTTTTACATCCATTTTGCTTAATATTTTTGCCCGTATGCCGTCAACGGTTCTTTTACTCATAAACATAAGCTTCCCTATTTCCTCGCTGGATTTTTCTTCGCAGATGTAGCAGATAATTTGTTTTTCCTTTTCAGAAAATAAGTCCCGGTTCTGTTTGGTATAAGGATTAAACGTGCTTTTTGAAATTCGTCGCGCCAGCCTGGTTGTGGTTGAGCTACAGTAATACGGTTTAAAATTATAAACTTTTATTATCGCTTCTACGATCTCTCCCCGTTGTGCATTTTTAAGAATATAGCCTATGGCTCCTGCTTCCAGGGCGTCAACTATCAGGCGTTCACTGTCAAAGGTAGAGAGAGCAATAATCCTCTTAATTCCCGTGGAAAATAGTTCTTTAATTGCCTCTACGCCATCTTTAACAGGCATAATTAAATCAGTAAGTATTACATCAGGTATTTGTTTAGCTGCAAGCTCAATCAATTCTTTTCCATTAACGGCCTCCCCAATCAATTGAATTTGCTCATCACCGTTAAATAGCAATTTCAACCCATCCCTGATCAACTCATGGTCATCGGCTATAATTACTTTAATTTTTTCAGGCATCATATATCAGGTATTTCGATGAGGTAATCAACGCCTTTGCCAGGTTCGGTAGTTAAATAAATTTTTGCATTTAAAAGGCCTGCCCTGGAAACAATATTATGAATACCGAGCCCCATTGTGTTAGCTGTAATATCGGCCTCGTTAAAGCCTACACCATTATCACTCACGTGCAGTTCAATTCCCATAATTTTTTTTATCACGCTTATCTTTATCAGCCTCGCTTTTGCATGCTTCACAATGTTATTGAGCATTTCCTGTACCATCATATAAATATGAGTGGATGTTTCTTTGTTAGCAACGGGTACAGTAAACTGGTATTCTATTTTTATGTTTGTTGCATCTTCAATTAAATCAATTAAGTCCTGTAATGCTTCGTTGAGCCCCTTGCGCTGTAATACGCCGGGCATAAGGTTAAAAGCGTATTTTCTAAGTTTACTCATCACCTCATCAATGCGAAACTCTGCCGCTTCAACAATTTGGGTATTCGGTGTATTAAGCCCTTTCATGGTTTGCAACATCATCTTTACAGAAGATAAAGTGCCGCCCATATCGTCGTGTAGTTCAATGGCGATTCGCTCTTTCTCCTTATCAAGATTGTTGAACCCGCCGCGTACCCCTTCCTGGTGAAAAGCCACCTTGCGCTTTTGATACCGGATGATATTTTTAACGAAAAAAATAATCAAAAAGACGAGGACGACCATACCTACTAATATGGCAGTATAAATTCTCTTTTCCTGGGGATGCATAATATCGCTATTGCATAAAATATATTGGCTATTGCACTTACAAAGTACAGAATGATCCAGAGATTCCACAATATCATGTGGCTTAGCCCCAAATGAAATGCATTAAAGGCTTCTACAAAGGCCTTGCACCCATAGTAGATAAGAAAGGTGACACAAATAAGGAATGTTGCATTTTTTAATAATGCCCCTTTTTCATAAATGAGCAACTTATTCAACCGGTCGATGCTTAGAAAGACGATCGCTAACGAATAGCATGATCTGAATAAGGAGTTGTTTTGCACAATTTGGCTGAAAATGAAATTATCCGTAATCCATAGTAGTATGCCGGCTATTGCCATCAAGCGCAACATACGAATCGTGAGAGAATTCCATTTTAAGAACTGGTAAAGCAACAGTATGTATTCCAGCAACACATATACGTTTCCGTTGATGGCATTAGTGCCGCTAATATGAATGCTTATAATACTTACCAATTCATTAGCGAGGCCAAGAAATATTAAAAACAGGAACGGATAATAATCCCAAAGTATCTGCCTGAACCTGATTATGCCTGCAATACCGGGTAGTGCAATTGAAAAAGTAAGGAAAAGCCCAAGCACATAATGATGCATTAAATGGTATTTAGCGGGGATTTTTCAGGGCAGGCTTCCGGGCACCGAAGGCTGTCCTCCAAAATTACCACATCAGGGGTTGATAATAACTTTGAACCCGATATTGACAAAATATCTTCATTATTTCCATTGACGGCTACGAGCACAGCGTCTACATCCATATTTTCCTGCATGCCGTAATAAATCCGCAGATAGGCGCAGCCTTCTGTGGCAAGTAACTTCGCAATCGCGTCTTTTTCAAATCTTTCACTAAGGGGGAAATTAGCAGGCCTGTTCGCCCTGTACAGTGTGGTCATGTCAATTGCTTTTTGCAATGAAATTTCGTGGTTGGTAGTGATACTCATGTTTTAGTGTTTTAGACCTGCAATCTATGCATGTATTCACAGGAAGAGGTGCGTACTGGTACGGTAAATCTGCGTATTGATACTGAATTTTGCCGTCAGCCCTTTCAGGAGAGGCTTATTGATCATAGCTTGCAGGTAATACGGTGCGGCTTGCCTGTTGTAAAAACAGTATAACCCGCCAGCTCTCTCCCGGCAACCCCCCCACTGATGAACAACCTGCAAACGATAGATAGTGAAAGTAACCTACCGCCTGGTAAAAGAAAGGTCGAAAATATTAAAAGGTTTGTGTCTCAAAATCTTTCAGGGAATTTGCACGCCGGGGTAGTTGCCAAAAAATTCAAACTAAGCAGTTCTTCTTTA
This sequence comes from Hanamia sp., assembly GCA_965217965.1. Lineage (GTDB taxonomy): Bacteria > Bacteroidota > Bacteroidia > Chitinophagales > Chitinophagaceae > Ginsengibacter. Next base: position 555,565 of record CBDCJQ010000001.1, read on the forward strand.
CATCATTTGTTTAAAAAATATGAGGCGCAATCCTACAGGGTGTACCTGGAAGAAGTACGCATGAATAAAGCCCGTGAATTATTAAACGTAGAAGGCATAAGAATAAAAGAAGTGATGTATGCAACGGGGTATAAGAACCGCAATACTTTCAACAATGCTTTTAAAAAAGCCTTTCGGCATCCGCCTGGTCATTTTAAAAAATAGTTGCAGGATAATGAACACAATTGCAGGATACGACACGCTTTCTATCTTGCCCATGGTTTATAATAACCGGAACTTTGTACAGGATGAAATCTTATTGCAATAAGGAGGGAGTAAGCCAAAAACCTTTAAAAGAGTAGGCAACATTTAATCAACAATTTGTTTTAGAGGAAACATTTCATAGTTACTTCAAGGTTTTAATTATTTCACAAAAAAATTATATTGTTATGAAAAAGTACATATTAGGTTTTATTGTAATCGCTATGGTTGTAGGTGCGAGTGCATTTGTAAAAAGTAATGAACCTGCGCCCAACGCCGTGTATTATTGGTATAAAGTTGATGCGAACGGAACGATGCCGGTGGGTTCACAGGAATTTGGAGGGCCTCAGACCATTACTTATGCAAATACAAATTTACCCTGCACACGCGGCAGTAATTCCGAGTGCATCAGGGGGTTTAATACGGCGCAAGCCCTGCCTTCATCGGCACAGGGAAATACATCCTTGCTGAAGCAATAAAGAGTTGTGGTGCGGATGGTAAAAAGGGATTAGCCTGAAACGGCCAATCCCTTTTTTTATGTCTAGTAACCTGCATTTTGTTTCAAAAATAGGTTCTGAAGTAATTCAACTGAGGGAAGCGGGTACAAGCTATCCGCAGACTGCCAGCCGGGCGCTTTTTCCACTCCTAAGATGGCATCGGCTCTACCGGTTCTTTTTAAATCGCACCAGCGGTGCCCCCACTCGCAAAAAAGTTCTACCTGCCTTTCATGGTAAATATCTGCCAGCAGCGCATCTTTCCCCGGGGCTGTTATAACAGGTAAACCTGCCCTGCCTCTAATGATATTTAGACTGGCGTTTCCGCTGGGTAGATCATTCAGCTCTGCCTTTGCTTCCGCAAGTATCAAATACTGCTCAGCCAGCCGGAAAACAACGTAATATTCGGTGACAGGGTCGTAATCTTTTACCTTATATTTATAAGGATAATAATACACCTGGCTGTCAACCCTATTTAACCCCAGCCATTTACTAAACCGTTGATCACCGGCTTCGAAAGCACTAAGCAAAAATGGGGTAACGACATAAGTAGGTACTTCGGATGAAGTATAGGGAATAAATATTGCGCCTTCGCCCGTATTATGATAATCATTTGCAAGCTGCCAGATTGTTTCTGCAGAGGATTGGCTAAACACATTATTTGCATCTGCTTCGAGAGCGTATTGGTTGGAGTTTATTACCATAGATGCCTGAGCGGCTGCATTTACCCAATCACCGTTATACAAATAAAGCCTTGCCAGTAAAGCAGCGGCAGCCCACTTATTGGGGCGTGCTTTAAAATCGGAGGAGTAAGTTTCTGCTAATAAAGACTCAGCTTTTTTGAGGTCGTCAATTAACTGAGCATATACCTGCACAGCGGGCGTGCGTGGCAGTACGCGGTTAGCACGATAGTCCGTGCCCAGTTCAAGCGGCACATCACCAAATAAATTTACCAGGCAAAAATAATTCAGCGCCCGCACTACGAGCATTTCACCGGTAAGCTGGTCCCTGGTCGCAGGCAATATATTTGCAGAGTTTTTCACGCCGTCCAATACCGAGTTGGCATAATAAATATAGAGATAGGCCGGTACCCACAATTGGGTATAGATACCCTCATCATTTTCCGCAACAATTGCATTATTTTGAAAGGTGCGGATTTCTGCGTTGTACGATGTGTACACCAGTTCATCTGCAGAAAGCGCCGGGTACGCCGTCATGCCGCCGGACATGATGTATAGATAGGACACACCCATATCAGCATAAATACCCGCGGCAGCAGAAAGAGCGGCTTTATCATCGGAAAACACAGTTTGCCCGCTAACTTGCGTGTCCGGCGCACTTACCTGCACAAATTTTTTACAGGATAAGTGGCTTAAAAGCAGTGCTGCAACCAGCGCAAGCCAAAGAATTTTCACCAGGGGTTTGCGGTGCTGCCTAGTAATACGGTTCATGTTTTATAATTTAAAAAGTGAATTGAATACCTGCCACGACAGTTCTTAAGGGAGGCAGTACATTTATATTTTGTGTTTCCGGATCAAGGCCCTTGAAGCGACTGATGGTAACAAGGTTCTGTGCATTGAGGTATGCCCTGATGACAGACATTTTTAATTTCTTTACGATGTGTGCGGGTAAACTGTAAGAGGCCGATATGTTTTTAAGGCGTATAAATGAGGCATCCCCATATATTCCATCCGACTGCCTGAACAGGGCAAAATTAGCAAGGAAAGCAGGGCTGCCGCTGTAGGTGGAAATAAACTGCTGTATATCAGTTATATCCCCAGGCTTTTGCCACCTTTTCAACACGCCCACAGGCTGGTTGGAGGCAAAGCCGGGCGGACTGTAGGCAAATTGTGATAAGTAACTCTTGCCGGTTTGCTTCCTGAATTCAAATAGAAAATCAAGCTCAAAATTGTGAAAGCTGATAGTATTGAGAAGCCCTCCATAAAACTCCGGCACAAGATCCCCGGACACCTGGTAATCCGCCCGGTTGAAGACGCTGTCTTTATTAGTATCGGCAAAAGTATAAATACCTTTTTGAGGATCTACACCAAGGTATTTATACTTGTTTATTACCGAAAGAGGCTTGCCGATTATATATGCACCGGCATAACCGGACGCTGCCAGTCCCGGAAAAGAAACAAGCTTATTTGCCGGCAAGGTTATGTTTACAGAAGTTGCCCATTTAAATTTATCCCGGATTATATTTTTAGTAGTTAATACTACTTCCATCCCTGTATTCTGCACAAGTGCCGGTAAATTCAAAACAATATTTCTTGCCCCGGTCTGTGAAGGCAGCGGGTCATTTACCAGTTGATTACTGCTTCGGTTACGATAATAGGAAACACTCAATGAAAGCCTATCCTGTAAAAAGCCCAACTCAATAGCCACTTCCAGCTTCTTATTGGTTTCCCATTGCAGGTCAGGGTTATACAATTTGCCCGGCAGTAAGGTCGGCGAGCCCAGGTAAGGATCGGCAGCATACCACAGGTTCAAAAAATTATAATCGCCTATCTGGTCATTCCCGGTAAGGCCGTAGCTCGTTCTTATTTTCCCAAAGCTTATAAATGGTACCTGGTTTTTAACAAAGCCTTCGTCAGAAAAAACCCAACCTGCACCAATAGCGCCAAAAGTGGAAAACTGCCTGCCCGGTCCAAACCTGCTGGTACCATCGCGGCGGAAGGTCCCGTTAATAATATACCGGTCTTTAAGATTGTAGCTTATCCTCCCAAAGACCGCCTCGTAACGGTATTTTATTTTATTGATATCAGCCGCAATAAGGCCTGCTGCGGCGGGGTTGTACAGAAGCAGGTCGTTAGAGAAACCGGAGGCGTCAATTCCTGTGGCCGCGGATTGCTTTTCCTGAAAGGTGCCGCCAAGTAAAAAATCAAACTTTGACTTGCGGATGGTAGCTATATAGTTCAATTGTGGTTCTATAAGCCAGCTATTTATGTACGAATTTGCAAAGGAGGCTGAAGGGGTAAGGTAAGAGGCAAAGTAGGGGTTGATGGAAGTTCCCGGCATTACTGACACCTCGTCGTTCCTAAAAGTATTATAGCTTACGGCCGCTTTTAGTGTAAGAGAGGGCAATATTTTATAGCCCGCTTGCAGGCTGCCATACCCGTTTTCAATAATGGAAGTATTTTTATTTAGGAAAATTGCCAGTGGGTTACTAATATTACTTACCGTCGCAAAATTAATTCCGTTCTCTTCCCAATTAATGCCACCTGTTGCATTGTAGATTTGCAGGTTGGGCGGCTGGTAAATATACTGGGTAAGGTCAGCGCTTAAAAGTTGATTACGGTCGCGGGAGTAGCCACCGGAAAACGCCACATTCAGTTTGCCGTTTTCGGATATATGGTTAAGGCTTACATGGGCTGAACCCCTTACATCAGCAAGGCTGGCAGAAAAAACATTGGTCTCCCTATGGAAAGCGCCGCTTAGCAGGAACTGGGTATGCTGGTTGCCGCCGGTAAGCGATAGCTGCGCATCTGTAGTGTGGGCTGTGTTACCAATCAGCAACTTTTTAAAATCAGTATAGCGGGTAGTATCCCAGAGTGTAATATCGGGCGCATAGCCTGGGGCGAACGGATCGCTGCTGGGAATAACGCCATCATTTTTAAAGCCTTCTTTTCGTACGGCGACGTACTGCTGTGTATTCAGCAAGGTGAGGCTGCCAGCAGGCCTGCTTATACCGGTATATACACTGCCGGTAATTTTTGTAGCACCTGCTTTACCTTTTTTGGTGGTGATTAAAATAACGCCGTTTGCGCCGCGGCTTCCATAGATGGCGGTAGCATCCGCATCTTTCAGCACTTCAATACTTTCAATATCACCCGGGTTAATACTGTTGAGCGGGCTAAGGCCACCCGCACCGAGGTTATCATTTGCAGCCGAGCGAAGCTGGTTGGCCGGCTGGTTACCCGCTTCGAAGAAAACGCCATCTATTACAAAGAGGGGGTCGTTTTTTGAAAGTGACAGGTCGAGTGAAGTGCGCCCGCGAATTTCTACGTTAAAAGCTGCACCGGGCACGCCGCTCGTTTGGCTTATACTCAGGCCGGGCACCCGCCCTTCCAGGGCAGCCAGCGGGTTAGTTACAGGTTGGGCCTCTATTTCTTTTGCAGTTACCCTGGTAATGTTGCCGGTACTTAAGCGCCGCGTGGTAGTACCATAGCCCCGTATGATTACTTCATCCAGCTCACTGTTTTTTTGGGTAAGAACGATGTTTATTTCACGCTCGCCTTTCATCTCCAGCCGTTGCGTTTCATAGCCGGTGTGCGTAATTGAAAGTACCCAACCTTTGCCGGTGGCGGCAAGCTGAAAAGTTCCATCAGAAAAAGTTTCCGTTACTTTTTTATCATGGTTGAGGGTCGCAGTGATGGTAGCGCCGCTTAGCGGCTCACCTTTACCGTTAGTTACTTTACCGCTCAGGTGGGCTACCTGGGCAAAAGCGATATTAAAGGACAGGAAAAAAAAGCTTAGCAGCGTGGCATAATATATTTTCATGATTTTAGTTTTGGTGTTTATTGGTAAAATTGTTGCCGGTGTGGGTGAGCAGCAGCATACTCACGTTCATGGTTACCTCCTTTAGCTGCAGGTGTTGTTTTCGTAAAGCGATTTTTAGGGCAGGGATGTCCGTTAGTATGCTTTCATCAATTACAATGGGAAGGTCATTTTCCGAAATGCCATTAAAGACGGGCGTGCCCCATATACTTTGATTCAGTTTTCTCACCAGGTTAACCGGGGATGGAAAAACAACTTCTGTGTTGGCTGCCCTGGCGGAGAGCTTTTCATAGCTGTCTCTTACAGCGCCGGCAGCAATGGCTGCGCTGTCTTCCATAAGTATATAGCAGCTTGTTGGCCTTGTTTCAAACCGGCTTTGTACACCGAGGCAGGCATCGAGGTCAAGCTGTATTTTTTGCTTTATTATTTCCGGGGGTGTATATAGCGGCAGGGTGAGTTCGTAGCAATAGGTATTATTTTCATCCCACACATCGCGGAAGGCCAGGCCTTTGGTATAAGTAAAGAAGGCAATGTCATTAGTGGGTAGCTGGATATGGCTTATGGGAAAATTTTGCCAGTCGGTAAGCGTGTGCTGGTACAGGTAGGCTATACTGAAGTTGATGGCTTTTATGGTGAGCGTGTTACTAAGGCTGTCGGCTTCCTCTGTATAACGAAGGGCCACACCCTGCAGGTGGCCCGTAAGTATGGAGCCCAGTGGTTTAGCGGAACCGGTTAAATACTCTTTGTTGCCAACGCTTACAGCAAGAAGCGGTGCGGTGTAATCATACTCTCCCCTATCATTTTTTATGGGCCAGGCGGGCGAAATGCCGGTAAGCATGGTAAGGATATTTTGCTCTGTTACATAATCTGCGGCGGTAATGGCCTGCACTTTTCCATCGTATAGCCAGGCCTCGTGCGATACAAAGTAGTGGGGGAATAATTTTTCGAGTACGCTGTCACCTGTTATAACGGGGAGGGCTACACTCTTTGCAACGGGGTTGTTTTTTAAAAACTTTACGAGCCTTTCTTTTGGCTCGTTGGTAACAATAAATATTTGCAGCCTGTTGCCATATTTATGCTGCAGGGCATCCAGTGCCGGCAAAGCTTCGATGCAACTGCCGCAAAAGGTGTTCATAAAATCGAGGATGACGAGCCGGCCTTTAAAAGAGGAAAGCAGGGGAGCAGGCAGGGAGTAATTAAGTATTGCACCCAGCGAAACAGCCGGCGCTGCATCACCTATATTGAGCGGTTTTATTGCAGGCTGGCCAAAGGAAAGTAAAGAAAATAGTATGCCTGCTATGCCATTTATTAACTTCATTGCATATAGATTTGATAAGAGAAATGGAAGTAAAATATGGACAGTGGCTACCATTACCAGAGCAATGGCAGCCATGCTCTTACGAGAAAAAAGTAAAGAGCCTGCCGGGTGGTTCATGGATATTTATACGGGGTTTTTGGGCTTTTTTATAAACAAAGTTTTTAAAAGAGAAAGGGCAAAGCCGGAGAGAAGGTTTAGCCGGATTTTTTTAGCGATAGGTATAAGGTTTTTGTGAGTAGCTGACTTTCGTACAGTGAAGTAACTATGAATGGCCTGATGGATATCCTCTTTGGAATATCCATTGTCAAGTAAAGATTTGTATATATTTTTTTCTAAAGCCATTATAGCATCCTATTAAAATGATAGCTGTAATGTGTCTAGCAAAAGCAGAATAAATAGGGCTGGACTCACTCTGCTTTTGTCACACAGGCCCTGACAGGCCCACCATCTTGCGATGGTCAGATCCAAAAGACATAAGTGAGCCCAGCCCTATAGTATAGAGATGGGCTTGCACTTACTCTCTCGCATCTGGTGAATTGTCAGGTTCGTGTGGCGAGACTCATTAAGCGCATTACCTCTATTTGAAGTATTGCAAAATTAATTCTGTAGCGAATATAATGATATTTTATATTAATTGTCAAAGTTGACAATTTTATTTTGAAAGACTATACCATCTTTCAATTAATGAAAGTGCGTAACCAAGCATATTTGTTAGCCTTCGGGAAAAATCTTAAAAAATTAATGGTTACTCTTGATAAAACTCCAGAAGATATTGCCGCTTTAGGAAATATAGAAACGAAGCAAGTATATAGAGCTATTAACGGAGAACATAGTACAACTTTATCAGTGCTATTTGCGATAGCCAAGGGACTGGAAGTTCATCCAAAGGAATTGTTTGATTTTGATTTTAAATGAAAAATATTTATGACACTATATGAATTTAATGCGCTTGGTAAGAAAGAGCAAGGTGATGCAGCTTGGGATGGCGTTTTAATTTCCGATAGGAGTGATGACTAATCAAATTTATGATGTGGTAGCTGCCCAATTGAAAGAAATCAATAATATACTTGCTGAAAGGATATTATTAACTTTATTCAGCTAAAAGTTTTGAGCCAGCATATCTCATTCCATGATGGGGGTTGTCAGTATTGGCACGGGGGCGAAAAGATTTTTTAGCTTTTTATTTTTATCCATATCTGCTCTTTAAGAGAAGGATCGCCTGCATTTTTAAGAAGGTATGGCCGGTTAAAGGCTTCCTGCGAAACGCTGAAGTGTTTTGAGAGCCGGCGAATAATTTCTTTTGAAAAGCCTTTTTTATAATTCAGCATATCAGAAATTAATCCCTTACTTACTGTAAGTATATCAGCGAGGTCTTTGGCTTTTAAATTATTTTCCACCATCAGGTATTTTAATAATTCAATAGGATCAGCTTCTTCAAACGTATTATGTTCTTCATCCCATTTTTCAATGAGCAGGGTTAGAAGCTCAACTTCATTTTCTACGTTTCTTTCATCCATGCTATCATCTAATTCTTCTAATAGCTTGCAATACTCGTTGTATTGAGATTCGGTTTTGATGTGGGTATATTTTAAAGTTTCCACGGTATTAATATGACTTGATTGTATATTGTTTTTGGTCATGGCAAAGTTTATCATATTCGGAGTGAGTGCCTATCCAACAAATGTATAATCGGATTTTTTTTATCCCAAATCTATATTTACAAATTACAAGCAGGCGTTGATATTGATTTGGATATTGTATATCGCGATTTTGCCCCATTGGATAGCATTAATCAATCGGCGGGACGTTGTAATAGAATGGTGAAAGAGGTAAGGGACTTGTAAAGTTATTTAATACCGGAAAATATAATATGATATATGATAGCACCTTGATGAGAATTACTTTTAATCTTTTTAAAAAACTTCCTGAATACATCCAAGAAAAAGAAATTTATAATTTAAGTAATAGCTATTTTCAAGGCGTTTGGGAAAGCATATCGAACGGCAGTAATTCTTCCGAGACACTAATCAAAGCAATCTACCATTTAGAATTAGAAACAATTCAGAAAGAGTTCAAGCTTATTGAAGATGACAGCTACTATTACAATGTTTATATTCCCTATAACCAGGAAAGTGAAAGATTGTGGAAGAAATATTGTGAGATAAACACGAACGAAAATTTTTTTGAGCGAAAGCAAGCAATGAAAAAAATAAAGCCCAGGCTACTACAATATGTAACACGTTTTCCAAAGAATAAATATCATTTGGATCCATCTAAAAAAGATAAGTATATTTTAAATGTGGAAGACTGGGAAGAATACTATGATTTAAATTCTGGTTTTAAATTGAAACAAAACGAAGTAAATTATATGTTCTTTTAGGCTCATATCGCAATACTTTTTTAAAAACTTGTTTTCAAATCCCTTACTATCAAACATAAAAGAACCTGCCCACGCTCAAAAAAAATTTAATTTTATCATAATGCAAAACAAAGACATTCGCTGGAAGCAACGGTTTCAAAACTTTGAAAAATCTCTTGCATACCTTCAGCAGGCGATGCACATTTCAAAGCCAGACATTATTCAAAAAGCAGGATTAATACAGTTTTTTGAAATGAGCTTTGAATTGGGGTGGAATGTAATAAAAGATTATCTCGAAGAGCAGGGCTTCAGCGAAATAAAATCGCCCCGCAGTGAATTGAAAAAAGCATTTGAAACAGGATTGATAGAAGACGGCCATGGCTGGATGCAACTTTTAGATGACAGGAACATTACCTCGTATGCTTATGATGAAGCTACCATTAATATAATCGAAGAGCTTATTCACCAAAAATATTATTCGCTTCTAAAACAGTTATATGATACCCTCCATTCTAAACAAGACACCTGATATATTTGGCTTAAAGGGCAATGATCTTGAAAGCATAATCGCGGTGCTGCAGCAGCACGATGATGTGGAAGAAGCTATTATTTTTGGCAGCCGGGCAAAAGGCAATTTTAAAAATGGAAGCGATGTTGACATTGTATTAAAGGGCTCCGGCATTAGCCATGGTGTAGTAAGAAACATTGGTTACCTGCTGAATGAAGAAACACAGATGCCTTATAAATTCGATATTATAAACTATCATACAATTGCAAATGCAGGGTTGAGGGAACATGTAACCAGGGTTGGCGTATCTTTTTATAAGCGTAACTAACTTGCTAAAACCTGTTTTTTATTTTTTACATTTAGACTTTTAACCCGGTAAAAAGATAAGCAGGTTTGCCATGCCACACCCCATTCACCAAACCATCATCCACTTCCCTGAGATACAGCTCGCTACCCGCGATGCGCATAAGCTACGGGGCTATTTCGGTACATTGTTCCGGGAGCACATTTTATATTAAAAAGTGTAGCATCAGCTAAAGGGGCTATTTCGGTACATTGTTCCGGGAGCACTCGCCTTTGTTGCATAATCATTTGGAATCGGGAGAGAGCGCATATAAATATCCGCTTGTGCAATACAAAGTTTTAGATGGTGTGCCTACCCTGGTAGGCCTGAATGAAGGCGCGGAATTATTGATCGGTTTGTTCCTGAATATAAAAACACTGGAAATAGACAATCAAACTTTTCCGTAATGCAAAAAAATATTGAAAGTAAGATGATCCCCATCGGCCTCTCAGACGATTTGCATGCTTACCGGTTTCAAACACTCTGGATGGCGCTGAACCAGCAAAACTATGCAACATGGCTGCATGAAGATGAAGCGCAGCAAGCAAAACATTTGAAGGCCATATTAACTGGTAACATCCTGAGTTTTTTTAAAGGAATGAATCACCAGGTAGAAGGAATGATCATGGTGAACCTGAAGATCAAAGGGCAGCGGGCAACACAATTTAAGAACAATGCCATGATGGCTTTTGAAGCCGGCTTTGTTACAAATACTATTTTACCGGAAGCGATAGGATTGGGTAAATCAGTAGCGAGGGGATTTGGAACAATAACATCGCAATAATTGGATGTGGATTTCAAAGAGAAAATGCGGCTTATAAAAATGAAGAAGAATATTAAATGAACTTAAAAGAATGAATTATATGAATTTGTCAGTCGGCAATGGACGAATTATCTTTAAGAAATATTGAGTGTCCGCCATTTTTCTAAAGGAAAAAGTTAAAGTATTTTACTTCTCTGCAAATTTACCGTGATCCATGATAAGAAGGATTGAAACAACCTCCTTTTGATTTGTGTGGTAGTTGCGCTTCAACCTCACCAACCGTGATCCATGATAAGAAGGATTGAAACTCAAACTATATATTGGAGATAAAGATAGTATTATCAATACCGTGGTTCGTGTCTCACGAACCAATTCAATTCCAATTCGTGGGACACGAACCGGGGCATTTGAAAATCAACAACTGCGTAAATCGCGCTAAACCTCTACCAATTTTTACATTAACTTGAGTAATTAACATCTTGTGCAAAACACTATTTGTATTATATTTTAAATAATAACTTTTGAAATAAAAAATTATGGCAAAATCATCTAATTCGAAGAAAACCACAAACCCCAAAGCAGCCGAAGCTGCTTCAAAAGTTTTGCAGGACGGCCCATTTTTGGCGCGAGCGTTGTGCTTATGCCACGAATTAAATGGGCCGTGAATATAATCGGTTTTTAAGAGGCCTTATGCGCAGCTACATAAAGGCTATTAAATATGAAGTAATTTTCTGAATGCTTAATTACCAACAGCTCATTAAAGAAGAAGATATTAAATCGATCCCGAAACTTTATACATTCTTTGTTGAATAGATTATTCATGATTGGATCAAAGCATATTGTGGAATGTCCTCAAAGTATGGCACCATAACAATACAAATTTTTTTTTGGTTATGCATAAGTATAAAAATGAAAATCCCTGATCAAGGGAATGTTTTTTAGCAAAAAGCTCCTAACATTTATGACAAAGTGGATAAGTGATGTGGATTGATCCCAAAATTATTAGTAAATTGCTAATAAAAATACCAATTATGAGCAAAAAAGAATTTTTTATTGAAAAAAGAGAAGAAGGCGACTTTGCGATTAGAAAACCTAATTCGGGGAGAGCCAGTGATATTCAACCCACTCAAAAAGAAGCAATCGAAAGAGCAAAGGATCTTGATCCTGATGCAACCATTCATGTAGAAAGAGTGAGGCATACTGAAGGCGGAAATCCCGACAAATGGCGTAAAGCGTAACTTATTGTAGATAAAAGTACGTTTGCAGCTATGCAAATTCGCTATTCCTGGCCCGGCTTAGATGCCTGGCCATTGCATCGTTGCCGGCGTACTTACAACTTTCAATGCTGTCGATAACCTGGAACAACTAATCCAAATCCTTTAATATTTTAAAATTTGTAAACGGAAACGAAGGAGCGAAGCCAAAAATAAAATCCATAATTATTGATTTAGATTTGTAGATAATTCCGCGTTCATGAGCCAGTTTGAATACATAAAAGACATAGCAAAATTTGGGTTAGAGAATGATCAGGAAAAGTTGTTAAATGTGCTTAACGACCTGATAGAACACTCTAAGAGAACAAAAAAAATAAACTTCGCTTTACAATTGCAATCTATTCTGAAAGAGGCGGTGCACCAGCAAAAAAGTAATGCACTTTCAAAGGTCGGCTCTGAAACCTATTACAACCGGGCTGAGGATAAAGAGGTAAACGAATTGATTTTAGAAAAACTTACTTCAGATTATACTTTTGCAAATCTCATAGTTAACATTAATGCGAGGCAAGAACTAGAGCTTTTCATTAAAGAACATGAGGCGCATGAGCTCCTCAAAAAATATGATTTACCCGTCGCTAACAAGGTATTCCTTCATGGACCATCAGGATGTGGGAAAACGCTCGCCTCTTATGTAATAGCAGGGGAGTTGGAAAAGATGATGGTTGTAGTAAATCTCGGCGCCGTAGTTTCATCCAGGCTTGGTGAGACGAGCAAGAACCTTGCAAAAATTTTTAGGAAAGCGGCTTCTGAAGACTGTATTATCTTCATTGACGAATTTGATTCATTAGGGAAAGTGCGGGACTATACGCAGGATCATGGCGAAATGAAAAGAGTAGTAAATACCATCCTGCAATTGTTTGATTATTTACCCCAAAGCAGTATTGTAATAGCGGCTACCAACCAGAAAGATATGCTGGATGATGCCCTATTAAGAAGATTTGACCTGAGCATTGATTTTGATTTACCCAATGAGCAACAAATTAAGCAACTGATAGACCTTACGTTAAGAAACGGACAGTTTATATTTGACAAACCAAAGAATGTCCCTGCGATTGTGAAAGATGCTACGGGCTTATCTTTCTACAGCATTCAGAAAACATTGGTTACGGCTATAAAACGCAGCATTTTTAATATACCGGAAAATATAGTGCCGATGCAGGCAGTTATCCAAACCGCTGCCTGGAAAAAACTTGTTTTACAGGAAAAAAAATCTTTGAACAGGGGATAAGTTTATGCTTCTGCGTCAGCAATGGCTTCTGCCTGAACATCAAGAGTAGCAATGTTCTGTATAGAATTACAAAGGATCATTTCGTTATATAACTTGCCGGTAAGTTTTTCTTCTTTTAAGGTTTCCTCTATGGTAATTGCCATTGAAAATGGATGAGCTTTTTGATAAGATTTTTCAGTACCCGGTATTAGCTGAGGATTTATTCTGCAGTTTAGTACCAGTTTAAAAATTCCTTTTTCGTTTACTAAATCCTTTACGTTTACTATAAAGCTATTCTTCTGGGTATTCGTATAAGGAATTGGTTTTGCTACATGCCTGCCACTTTGTGACCACCTGAGATCTGATTTGAGTAATGATTTAATTGATTTTTCGCTTGTCTGTATATCTTTTCCTGCCTGGTTTTTGAAAAAGCAAAAGGCCATGTGGACAGGGCAATATCCCAACTGATGATTTATTACCGGCATAAAACTAAAGCAGAGTGTAGCGGTAACTTTCAGTATCCTGCTTTTCTTTCCTAAGTCATCGTCAATCAGATATGCCGGAAAATGCAGAGGAAAAACCTTTAGTTGCTCTGGCTCAATTTCTTCTTCCAGGAGAAAGGTGATGGCGTTATCGTTTGAAAAAATACTTTTCGTTTCGTTAGTTAATCCATAACCTGCTGTTTTATTCAAGAGCGTTGTAAAAGGATTTCCGAATCGAATCAGGTTTAGTGATGCGCCATTTATTATAAGGGCTTTAATAGATTGAGCCTTGATTTCAGGGTATAGTTTTTGGATTTGCGCAGCTATATTTGCCACTAAGGGAGCTGAGAAACTAGTACCGATTTGGTTGTAAAAACTCTCAGTAGGATTTGAAGATAAAACCTCCATCGAAGCTTTAGCGCCTGCGCCAATGAAGTTATTAGTGCTGCTGTATTCATAGTCGCCGCCACATTCAATTACATCCGGCTTAAAGTATAGTTTATTGATTTTATTTTTTGGAAATAAAGCCGGAAGCTCAATATGGCCTTTACGGGAATAGAGTGCCGGAAATTCTCCTGAGGTGGAGATACCTTCAAAATTTCCCTGGCGAAGAGAATTTGCTGCCGCACCCACTGTAATATTATTCATTGACTCGGCGGGTGTACAAAGGTTTGTAGATTCTGTTAGAAAATAATTTAAATCGTAAGAAGTATTTCTTATGGCTGCATCATCATTGTTGGCTGTACAGATGGCAACAAGGCAATCGTTTTCGTAGGAAAATTTATCTAATTCAAAAGCATAAGAAGAATAATCTTCATTATTGCGCTTGTTACTTTGGTAGCAAATCGTAAGTACGAAGATTTTAACCGAAGGATAATTTTGTTTTGCTCTCTTTAAGAGGGTTAATACTGCCTTCTGGGATAAAAACGCCGAATTAGCATCCATTATTTTAATAGAGAGAAGCCTGGCATCAGCAGAAATGGGCCCTCTAAAATCAGCCGCATAAGCCCTCTTACCCAGCGCTGCTAAGGCAGCGACAGCCGTGCCGTGATTCACCTCATCGTCCAGTACGTTGCTATTTGTTAAGTTGTAATCCTGGTCATTGATTAACAGGTCCGCCAGGGGTGTTTGGCTGCTTATGCCTGTATCAAGTATCCCAATAATAGGTAAATCTTCGGCTGCATTACTGATTTCGAAGCCATACGAGCGCTGGGGCAAATTTAATTGTGACGGACTTATTACGGTTGCTAATGATGAGGTGATATTTAAAACAATATCAAAATTTCGAACTATCTCTATTATTTCGCCTTCGGAGGCATTAATTACTTCAAGATTTTTAGATTCGTCAGTATATGTTGATTCGATGCTGTTATCGTTCAAATATTTTTTTAAGGAAGCCAATATTGTTTCGAATAACTTTTTGCCTAAGGGAAAATCATCGACTAATCTAAAATTCATTAAAGGTCCAAACGGCGCATATTGAATTACATCGGCAGTAGTGAGTAAATTAAATTCTTTTATGTAAATTATTTTTGGTGAATACTCTAACCCCTGATTTTGATCTAATTCTCTTGCAATAAAATTATTAATGTTTTGAATGAACACTTTAAACCTTTCCGAATCTGCGATTGAAAAAAGTACCTCATTATTAAACTTAGAAAAATTAATACCTAATAATCCGAATTCGTTGAACCATTGACTATAAAAATCTGAAACAACAAACTGGGAGTAAAATAAGATATTGATATACTCAATATGTGCCGGAACTTCAATCTGAGGATTTCTTTCTGCTATTCTATTTTCATAGTCATTATAGAAGCGTGCAAGGTATGTGCGGAAGGCCTCGGCCAGGGGATAATAATTTTTGGGCTCTTCTGTTTCTTCTTCGGGTTCTTTACCAAAGCCGTAATTAAATTTTAATTTAACCGTCGGTTCTTTCTGTACGTCCGTATTAAGTTTTACATGAGGTTTAATTGCCATTTCATTACATTTTATGGGTAATAAATATAATGAAAAGAAGTCTTACCTCACTTTAGAGGTGTACTTCCAGCCGAATGTTGGTAGTCGTGTGGATGGTTTTATGGTCAGGTTATCAACAACAATTCTTTCCCTTTAATCCCATACCGCGGTCGTGTCTCACGAACCAATTCAATTCCGATTCGTGAGACACGAACCGGGGCATTTGAATAATCAACAACTGCAATCGCGCTAATCCTCTATCAATTTTTACGTTAACACGAGTAATTAACATCTTGTGCAAAACACTATTTGTATTATATTCTAAATAACAATAAACTTTGAAATAAAAAAAATTATGGCAAAATCATCTAATTCTAAGAAAACTACAAGCCCCAAAGCAGCCGAAGCTGCTTCAAAAGTTTTGCAGGACGGCAGAACAGGTAAAAATAGTAAAACAGCTGCAGGCAGTGCATTGAGTCAAACGGTTGGCAAGGGCAAGAAAAAGTAACCCTCTTCAAGTCGTCAACTATCCATTACCGTTAGTTAAGGATATCGTCAATAACATTACTGATTGCTTTTAATAATTCGCGGTCAATATTTGTAATGTTATTTGCATCTTCATAATTAAGTACAGCCCTGTAGTTTCTTTCTTCATCGGGCTCAAAAATAATATCCCGGCCATTTACATCAACAATAAACCGGTGCGTATATCCTGTTACTTGCAGCGAGGCTTTAAAACTTTTTTCTTCCCCCTTATATATCAATACTCCGGTAGGATTTTTAGAGCAAATTTTAAATTTATTTTTTGTATCATTTTGATAACCAGTGTGTATAGATTTAGAAATTATTATTCTCAAACTCAGCTTTTAGGCTGAGTTGCAAAAAAATAAATGTCGATTTTATGAATCCCTTATCCATATTGAGTTTCAGAACCTAAAAAATTACCGGAGTATTGATATATCACAGGTATTCAAACTCTTCCATCTTTATAAGATTGATTAGTGATGCGCTAGTTTTTTCAAAATAAAGTATGTTCTTACAATTGTGGTGATAAGGATTAGTATAAGAATAATGTACAAGGCAATAAACCCGCTTTGTTTTTAGCGGGTCACGTGGGGGATTTTCAAATTCATTTAAATGATCTTTCATAATGCTATTGTAAAAAAATTTCGACAGGGCTGCTCACTATTATTTCCGGCTTGCCTTTGTATAATTTTACAAAGCCCTTTATACAAATGTAGCGGCCTGCATATAGCTGTTCTATTGATGGAGTAAACTTGTCCCTGTCTTTTTTAAAGATCACAATAGTTAAAGGGCTTTTGGGGACAGCAGCTCCTACATCAATAAAGCTTACATTATCCAGCGATTTAATTGAAAATACTTTTGTGCATACGGTAATATTTTTATCTACATATTTTACCGCACTATCCGCCCGGCTTTGTCGCAAGCATGTCCATCGAATAATTTAGGATTGGCGATAACTTATCCCACCTTTGCACAAGCATATCCTTCAAATATTTTAAGGTTGACGCAAGCTTGTGCCGTGAATTAAAAGAAAGCGTCTTTTAGCACAAGTATATTCATCAAATATTTAATCGTTCGGCGCCTGCTTATACGTTGAATTAAAAAAATTTTCAATAAAGAATCTTGGATTTTTAAATATGATCATTTACAAGAATTCCATTTGCCAGGTTATTAACAACGTATTATATTATTAAGGTATTTTTGTTTTGAAAGTTTATAAATGATAATATGTCAATAAAAGAATTTTCTGCAAAAAATACAATAGTTTGGAAAGAGATTAATAAAGCAAAAGAGAAATCGGGAAGCATTAAAAAACTTATTTCTAAGACTGTTTTGGAAGATGATATCAAACCTTTTGACAATGATATGGATTTAGTAATCTTTGGGTCAATTGCCAGGGATGAATGTACCGGCAAGAGTGATGCTGACTGGACTTTACTTTTGGATGGACAATCTGATCCTAATGATGATGAGACAGGTCGCTATATCAGACAAAAAATGGTAAAAACGGGGTTGGCAGATCCGTCCCCTTCAGGTTTATTTGGCCAGATAACTTTCAGCCACGACCTGATTCATTATATTGGAGGAGAGGAGGATACTAATTCTAATTTAAGCAAAAGAATTTTACTTTTGCTGGAATCTGAAAGAATTGATCTTGGTGAATCTGCAGATTCTTATGGTACTGCATACAGCCGTGTAATTTTAGGCATACTTGAACGTTATCTATCCAGTGACTCAGCTTTTCATTCAGATCACGGAAAGTTGGATAATGTACCAAGATTCTTGCTTAATGATATTGTTCGATTTTGGAGGACCATGTGTGTTGATTTTGCCTATAAGCAAAGAGAGCAGGGAGGAAAAAAGTGGACTTTGAGAAACATTAAGCTCCGCATGTCGAGGAAAATTATTTTTATAAAAGGCCTTCTAATGTGCGCAAGCAGTTACAAAAAGCCGGAAATGTCCTTAGCGGAGTTAAAAACAAATTTTAACCGGATAATATCCTTAAAGCCGCTTAATTTTATAGTAGATGAATTGGTAAAATATAATATTCCGGATAACTTAATCATACAACTGCTGGATGCATATAACAAGTTTCTGGAGATGCTCGATAGTGATGATTTGCGAGACTATATTGAAACACTGCCGATGAAAGATGTTTATAAGGATGAAAGATTTTTAGAAGCAAGGAATAATGCACACTTATTCCAGGAAGCTTTAGACCATATATTTTTTTACGAAGACACAGCATTAAAACAATTCACCTTAAAATACGGAGTATTCTAACATGATAAAAGGATTTTCGACAGGAGCTTTAGCAAGAGGTGATTTTCAACAAGCTATTACCTTGCTCGAGCAAAGTTCTGCAAATGCTATAGAATTATCGGCAATAAGGGAAGATGAAGTTAAAAATCTAATTAACTCAATTGATAGCCTTAATTTACAGAAATTCGATTATGTTTCTTTTCATGCCCCGAGTAAATTGTATAGCATCAGCGAAGAGGAGCTAATAAACATGCTTGAGCCTATAGTACAAAGAGGCTGGCCCATAATTACTCATCCGGATATAATGTCAAATTATGAAAACTGGATTAAACTTGGGAATTGCCTATGCATTGAAAATATGGATAAGCGAAAAAACATAGGAAGGACAGCATTTGACCTCGACCAAATTTTTTATAAATTGCCCATGGCTTCTTTTTGTTTCGATATTGCACATGCCCGGCAGGTTGACCCAACAATGACTGAGGCTTACTGTATGATCACTAAATTCAAGAGCAGGTTAAGGGAAATACATATCAGTACTGTAAATACACAAAGTAAACACGAGCCGTTGACATATGAATCATTATTATCTTTTAGAAAGCTTTCTGAATTTATACCTGACGATATACCCCTGATACTAGAATCGCCTGTGACACCTGATAGAATTGAACTTGAAATGAATCTGGCTACTTCCATTTTGTTACAGCAACATAATATCCCACTGCATGAGGAATTAGAATCCGTTTTAAAAATATCAAACATGAGTAAAAAAGAATTTTTCATCGAAAAAAGAGATGATGGGGAGTTTGCAATTAGAAAACCCAATTCGCAAAGAGCAAGCGATATCCTGCCTACTCAGAAAGAGGCGATCGAAAGAGCAAAGGACTTAGATCCTAACGCTACTATCCATTTAGCAAGAGTTAGGCATACTGAAGGTGGCAATCCTGATAAATGGCGCAAAGCGTAATTATTGTAGATAAAAAGCATGTGCATGCTGTCCCTTATTTGGCCCAAGGATATAATATCAAAAATTTTAGTGTTGGCGCAAGCGTGGCGCTTGTGCCATGAATTGAAAGGAAGCTTACACTATAGAATCTACAGTTGATTAAATGCCATCATTTTTCCGCACATAAAAATTGCTTTAATCACATATTAGTTTTCTAAAAGTACAAGCGGTCACTTGCTCTATTTTACTCCTATGTTGTAACGAGGACTAAATCTAAAAGCCATTAGATTGCAGTTAGGATTTTCAAGGGAGATTGCAACTATCCATTACCGTTAGTTAAGGATATCGTCAATAACATTACTGATCGCTTTTAATAATTCGCGGTCAATATTTGTAATGTTATTTGTATCTTCATAATTAAGTACAGCCCTGTAGTTTCTTTCTTCATCGGGCTCAAAAATAATATCCCGGCCATTTACATCAACAATAAACCGGTGCGTATATCTTGTTACCTGCAGGGAGGCTTTAAAACTTTTTTCTTCGCCCTTATCTATCCTCACTTACCGTAACCACGGCCCTGAGATTTGCCACTATCGTAAATGAGTTGTTCCTGCTTTGTAATTTGCAATGAAAAATTACTTATGTCCGGTATAGTCGTTAAGAAAATTCTCAGGTTTGGTAACGAAGACAATAAGGATAAGATGTGCTATTTGTGCTTTACAAATCTTACTTTTCTATTTCGCAGTAAAAATTATTTCAATTAATTTTTATTCAAGTGGCGCTTAACTTTATATCAGGAAGATTGTTGAGTTATAATTTCATCATATTAAAATTGGTAATTTTTATTTGACTACTTTTGAGAAAATTTCTCACAAAAGAACCACTATGTTACTCGAATTTTCTGTCGGAAATTATTTATCGATTAAAAATAAAACCACCATTAGTCTCTTAGCAACTTCTATAAAAGAGCATATTTATAGTAACGTATTTTCTACGGAACGTTACGACCTTCTCTTTCTTTTAAATACAGAAACAGAAAAAGTGCCTTCCTATTTTGAGGCGGTTTTTTTAATCGACAATATTCGTTACAGATATGGCTTCGAGGCAGATGACAAACTCATTCATTCTGAGTGGCTTTTTGAGGCTACTAAACAAGCGGAGAAGGCCTTATTTCTTCGGGAAAAGGATGGTATAGAAGTGATGAAAGCATTTTCCGAGGGGAAAGATTTGGAAGAACGAACGAGGGATAATGCCTTGTTTCTTGCTGTAGTGGACCAATTTAACGGTATGATTGCAAAGAAAATCATGAAATGGTTTAATAACTTTATTACGATTTCCGGGCTAAGCCATGAAGGATATAAGGGTGTAACCTTTGCAATGTTGGAGGATAAGGAAACTCAGAAAATTCTGTTAGACTTTTATAAAAAGCTGGATCTGGGTTTTGACGATTTAGCCATTTCCAAAAAACCTTTTGATCCCAAAGAACTTCCGAATGATATGCCCGAAGGGTTGTTCAAGCAACTGGTGACCGATCTGGAGGGCGCTTTTAAAATCGATATTAAAACCATTCATAAGAAATATAATGGTAAAGATAAAGTGGCAGGTAACGTCAAGTTTGATATGCGCAGCCAGGAATCATCCGGCACCAATAAAGTTTTCAATATTTCCGGACCTGTATTCGATGTGTTGAACGATGGAAGTACCCTGGTTATTGATGAATTGGATGCAAGCTTGCATCCTTTGCTTACGTTAGCTATCACCAAACTTTTCAACTCCAAAGAGTTTAACCGGAATAATGCACAGTTAATTTTTGCTACTCATGATACTAATTTATTGAATTATGGCAATTATCGCAGAGACCAGATTTATTTTATAGAAAAGAATAAATACGGAGCATCTGAAATGTATTCGCTGGTGGAATATAAAGAAGATGGGAAAACAATTCGCAAAGACCGCTCCTTTGAAAAAGATTATATTGAAGGCCGCTACGGGGCTATACCGTTTATTGGTAACATCTCAAATGCGGTTGCGGAATGGCAAGGAAAATAAAAATCCCCAACGAGCGCCTGAAACGCTTTGCAAGAGAAGAGCAAAAACGATTAACGGACATACGGCATCAACGCAAATATTACCTAATTGTGTGCGAAGGTCAAAAAACAGAGCCTAATTATTTTAAGGGACTTAAAGATGATTTGCCAAATGGTAAATTAACGTATTATCAAATAGATATTGAAGGAACGGGAAGAAATACCCAATCGCTGATAGATGAAGCTGTACAGCTAAAGGCGCATTACGAGCGAGAGAAAAATAGACCCATTGATAAGCTTTGGGTGGTTTTTGACAAAGATAGTTTCTCTGCTAACGATTTTAATAGTGCTATATTAAGTTGTCAAAATTCAAAACCGGTAATAGGTTGTGCCTGGAGTAATGAAGCTTTTGAATTATGGTACCTACTGCATTTTCATTATTACAATAATGGCATGGGCAGAGAAGACTACCAGCATGCTATTGAAGAAAATTTGAAACCTGTGCTCGGTGAAGGTTATCGTTATCAAAAGAACAGCAGGGAAATGTACCCGCTTTTAAAGGATCATGGAAATTTAGATGATGCTATCCGTAATGCAAAACGACTTGCTGAAAATTTTCAAGGAAGACAGGATTATGCCGATCATAATCCCTGTACAATGGTATTTCAATTGGTGGAGGAATTATTTGAACTTAATAATTGAATATTTAGATCAAAAGTTTATTATACCTGAAATGGTTAAATTTCTATAGACGAAATGATTTGTTTAATGTCCCTTAAATCCACCGCGCAAGGTTGGCGCAAGGTGTGTCAAGAAGTAAGAGGAATCGAATAGTCTTTTACATGCTGTTTAGCAGATGAGAGGAGGCCTCTCATACACGCTGTTCAGGCGGAGTGTATAAACCACTTCATGTTGCTGCAATCAAAAGTTGTGGTAGTGAGCGATGAAGAAAAGGTGGTGCAAACCATCACATGCGTGTAAAGGAGTTGAGCGAAAGCGAATCGTTGAAGGCATGTCGAAACAACACAAACCCTGTCAAAACTATTGGCATCTTGCGACCGGTAGGAGGTTGTAAAGAATCATTTGGAGCCAATGATAGATAAGGAATTTTCCAGTCAATCGTATAGCTACCGTCCGGGCAAGAGTGCCCATGATGCGGTAAGCAGTGCCAGTGCAAACTGTCATGAATACGAGTGGGTAATAGACCTTGACATCAAAGGCTTCTTTGATAATCTAAACCATGACAAGATGATGTGGCTATAGCTATTGAGGGCTTTTGGGGACAGCAGCGCCTACATCAATAAAGCTTACATTATCCAGCGATTTAATTGAAAATACTTTTGTGCATACCGTAATATTTTTATCTACATAGTTTACCGCACTATCCGCACTAATGCTATTGGGCAACGATGAAACCGCAGTCTTTGGCTTCTCCTGGGGGAGAAGCGTATCGAGCATGGCAGCAAGCCTTATACCTGCATATAAGAGGCGATGCTCTGTTAGTATCTTATTCTTATTGATGTAGCTTTTGCTCAATGTAAACCCAGGAAAATCGTATACGCTATCCAGTAAGGCCCGCGATTCATTATACCAGGCTACAATATCAATAGTTTTTACTTGCTGCAATTGCTGCGGTGTAAGCGTACCCATAAAGCCAGGCAACTATTGTAGGCAATATTATTGCTGTCAATAATTTGCTCGTCCCACACTTTATGCAGGTTGGAGAGCGTTTTTAAATAATAGGCAGTAACGGTATTGCCGCCCTTATTGCGTAAAAGCGTGCATCCTGGATACCACAATCGGAATGAAGGCTATGTGGATTTATAAGAATGCAACTAAAAACTGGGAAGCTGAAGAATTGAAAGAATTGCCGTCCAGGATATCCTGCTTTCTGCTCACATTCAAGTAGCATTTTGTTGAAAAGGCTTTAGGCTTCCTCAGGAGACTTATTCTATGCAAAAAACGGGATATCCTATTTCCCACAGGAAAATTATAAGCTTCGTGCTAGTAGGCCAAAGTTTCTTAGGTACAATTACCAATATTTTAGCAGGCTAAAATTATCAAGCTGATATTTCTTCTAAATTTGCAATCTTTAAAAATCAGCATGAAAAATACACCCTTTACAAAAAAGCACATTGCACTCGGAGCAAAGATGGCAGAGTTTGCAGGCTATAATATGCCGATAAGTTATTCCGGTATAAATGATGAACATGCTGCTGTGCGTAAAAATGCAGGTGTCTTTGACGTAAGCCACATGGGTGAATTTATTTTAAAAGGAGAAAACGCTCTCCCGCTAATTCAAAGCCTTACAAGCAACGACGCATCCAGGCTTACAACAGGCAAGGCGCAATACAGTTGCCTGATGAACGAAGATGGCGGCATTGTAGATGACCTGATTATATACTGCATTAAAGAAAACGAAGTGTATATGCTGGTGGTAAATGCTTCCAATATTGAGAAAGACTGGAATTGGATAGACAAGCATAATAGCAAAGAAGTGGAGATGCATAATATTTCGGAAAAAACATGCCTCCTTGCGATACAAGGTCCTAATGCAACAAAAATATTACAGCCGCTTACTGATGTTGATATAATGAATCTGAAGTATTATACGTTTGTAAAGGGAACTTTTGCCGGTATTGAAAATGTATTGATCAGCGCTACGGGTTACACCGGGTCGGGTGGTGTTGAAATATACTTCGCCCGGGAGAGCTCCTCTGGAGAGGATAAAGATGATGCTGCAGATATTATTTGGAACAAGATATTTGAAGAAGGAAAAGATAAAGGGCTGAAGCCAATAGGCCTTGCAGCAAGAGATACTTTACGGCTGGAAATGGGGTACTGTCTCTATGGAAATGACATTGACGACAAAACATCTCCCTTTGAAGCGGGGCTTGGCTGGATAGTGAAATTTACCAAAGATTTTCTATCGAAAGATATTCTTGAAAGACAAAAAGCAGAAGGCGCCGCAAAAAAATTAGTCGGTATTGAAATGCTGGAAAGAGGTATTCCAAGAAACGACTACGAAATTAAAAATGCCGAAGGGCAAATTATAGGAAAAGTAACCAGCGGCACACAATCCCCCTCGTTAAATAAAGCAATTGCGATGGGATATGTTGATTCCGCGTTTTCTAAAATTGATACGGAGATTTATATTAAAGTGAGAGATCGCCTGTTGAGCGCACGGATAGTTAAAATACCTTTTGAATAAAAATGGTAAAACCGGAATTTAAAGAATTACGAATGAAACAAAAAAACAATAGGCCAACTATAACTACTTCCCTTTCGCCTTCTCTTTTGAACCTGTATGATGTAAGCAGCAGCATCGTTGTAATTATTGATGTGTTGCGGGCCACTTCTACTATTGCTGCAGCATTGTATAACGGGGCCAAAAGCATAATCCCTGTAGATAGTGTTGCCGATTGTATAAAGCTTGGCAAGCAGATGGACGCCATTACCGCCGGAGAAAGAGACGGCCAAATTGCGGAAGGATTAAAATACGGTAATACACCGCTGCAATATACCGCTGATTTTATAAGGGGAAGAACGCTGATATTAACTACCACCAATGGCACAAAGCTGCTGCATATAGCGCTGACGGAAGGTGCTAAAAGTATTATCACGGCGTCTTTCTGCAATATTTCATCTGTTTGCGATTATCTTGTGAGTGAAAAGAAAAATGTAATATTAGCCTGTGCAGGCTGGAAAGACCGGGTGAATATAGAAGACACTTTGCTCGCTGGGGCAATGGTGCATCGCATAAAGGAGAACTTTCACCAAAACTGTGATGCCTGCCAAATTTCCGAGTCGCTGTACCTGCTCGCCCAGAACGACTTGTTTGGTTTCATGAAAGAAAAGAATGCCAGCCATTACCATAGACTTATAGGTTATGGCCTGGAAGAAGATATAAGGTATTGCCTTACGGAAGATAATGCAGATATCTTATGCCTCTATGATGGAGGCAGGCTGATTGCCGGTAAGAAATAATTCTTTAATTCGACTATTGTCCCACTAAAATTGTCAATTTCCATGAAACACTTGCAGGCATTAAGTTTCACCGCCCCTCTCCCCGTCCGAACCGGCACGCCAGACCGACAAAATCCTTCTGGCGCGGGCGGCTTTGGAGAGAGCCTGTCCCAATAAAAATCGGTGAGGTTAATACCAGCGCGGTTTTCATTTAGTTAAGTCGCACAACAGTGCTTTAGTTCCATAAAAGGCAATTATAAGTAAACCCTCTCTTTATTTTTCTTTATTTTTGCAAATTGCCCTTTTTTCAACAGCCCACGGGTGAATAACCCCGGTTACTAATAATAGAAAACTGAAAACTCTTTGGCCTTACCACACCTTATCAAATACATTTATAATACCGGAACGGAAGAAGTTATCCGCAGGGGTAAAAAGATTCATTCTTTTGGATATGTAGAGTTATTGGAACACGACGACCTTTTGCCTTCTGTAAATTTTCGTATAAAAGACGACAGCTATTCAATTTATTATAAAGTAAATGTTCAGAAATATGCCGATCCCAAAACCCTTATAATTCACTGCTCTTGTCCTTATAACCTGGGTGACATTTGCAGGCACGAAGCCGCCGCTCTTTTTCAGCTGCAGGATCTTATTGATAAGAATTTACTTAAAGCGGATCGTACTATATCTTATAATCAACAACATACGGTTGTAAAAATGAGGTCTATCGATCTCAAGACCGTAAGGATGCTTGCCGGCCAGGAAAATTTTGAAGAGGCCGAAGAAATAAACAGGATAAATAAAGCCAACATCCGCTTTGCGGCCAATGAAAAAGTAGAAGCTTTATTAGAAATTGATCAGGAGAAATACCCACTCATTATACAGAAGAATGAAGAGAAAAATTTTGATACTTCATGCGTGTGCGATGAAACCGCCCACACCGTCTGCAAGCATAAGGCAGCCCTTTTCCTCCAGTTATTGCAGGCTTATGGGCCAAATTATTTTGATACGATACGCAATTGGGACAAAGAAAAAAATAAGCTTCTTGAAGGATATGGATATAGCCTTGATGAAGATCTCGCAGGAAAATTTGAATTCATTTACAAAGAAGGAAAGCCATATCTCAAAGTGCTTGATATGTCAATAAAGCGTGTAGCGCCTTCTGTAAATTCCAGGCCATTGACGATGGTGCCGGAAGTTGCAGAAGTTGACACAGCTATTGCCGTAAAGCAAAGGCGCATTGCAATTGTGTTTAATGCTAATGAAAAGTCCTACCCGTTTTTTGCGATAGATATAGTGCAGGGTGATTACGAAGAAGAGAAAGATAAATTTATTAGCCGGGTTGAAAAGCTTGATCTCAGCAAGTTCATAAATACTGATTCATTTTCTGAAGAAGATAAATACCTTTTGCAGCAGGTACGTAAGGCACAGCAGGTGGAGATAAATAAATATTTAAACCGCAACTCACCTTTCAGCGGTTTTTGGGAAAATATTATTCATAACGAAAATGAAGAATTACCTGAAGAGACAAAAATGTTGATTTCAGAATTTCTTCATCCCAAACTCAAAAAAATATTTAATGCAGGGGACGCCGGCAGCTATTTGTATTTGCCTTTAGCTAAAAAGTTCACCACTGAAAACCTGGAAGCGGTTTTCATAACCCAGGAAAAACCAATAATTCATTTTAAAGTTTCGCAGCAACCCGATAGTTATAAATTAGAGTGCTTTGTAACCATTGGTAATGAAACGCTAAAAGCCTCGGATAATAAATGGAGCAGCTCACTCATGTTTTTCCATGACGGTGAGCTCTCTCTTTGGAAATCGCCGGACGAGGGCTTAATTGCTGAGAAATTTAAAAACCCTTTACTTGTAAAACAAGAAGAATGGGAGCTTTTTTTGAAAAATGTTATAATGCCATTAACCGTCACTTTTGAAGTGACATTTGACAAAGGGCTGATAAGGGAAGTAAAAGAAGGCAATCCTGATATCACCGTAATGCTGATGGAGAAAAGCGATTACCTGATGTTTCAGCCAACTTTTAGCTATAAAGGCTTTGTCGTAAAACCTGGTTCAAAAGAAACAATTATTGTTCCTGACGGAGATAAAGTGTTAATGGTTAATCGCAACAAAGCAGCAGAAGAGCAATTTGTAAGTACGCTCGCCGGCCTTCACTCCCAATTCATTTCTCATGAGCCGGGCAATCTTGTATTAAAAGGAGCCGATGTTTTAAAAAATAACTGGTTCTTCCTCTTTGTAGATGCCATGAAGGAAATGAAGATTCCTGTGCATGGCTTCGAAGCTTTAAAGAACTTTCGTTTTAATACTTCAAAGCCTGCAACAAAAATTCATTTAAGCAGTGGGCTGGATTGGTTTGATGCTAAAGTAGAACTTACGTTCGGCGAACAAAGAATCGGCATTTCCGAAATAAAAAAGGCGCTTGCCAATAAGCAATCTTTTGTGCAGCTTACTGATGGCTCCCTGGGGATCCTTCCCGATGAATGGATAAATAAATATGGCCTGCTCTTTAAAGTAGGCGATGGCCGCGAAAATAAACTACGCCTTTCAAGGTACCACCTTAGTGTGATCGATGATCTGTATGAAAAACGAGACGAAGAAGAATTGTCGTTTCAACTGGATGAAAAGTATGAGCGCCTGCGGAACTACAAGAGTGTTCCCATCGTGGATGTGCCGCAAGAGCTTGAGAGCCGGTTACGTCCCTACCAAATATCCGGCTATCACTGGCTCAATTATTTGAACGATGTAGGCTGGGGCGGCATCCTGGCGGATGATATGGGGTTAGGTAAGACCGTGCAGGCCTTAAGCATGCTTAGCCACTATGCTGAAAAAGAAGGCGCCTTAAAAGCCCTGGTTGTTTGCCCAACTACGCTGATCTATAATTGGGAAAACGAAATAAAAAAGTTTACTCCGTCGCTCACCTGGCAGATCCATCATGGCAGCATGCGCACAAGAAATCCGGAAGATTTTGAAAAAAGCAATATCATCATTACAACCTACGGAACACTAAGAAGCGACATACAACTAATGATGAAATTTTTGTTTGACTATGTGGTGCTCGATGAATCGCAGGCTATAAAAAATCCGGCTTCAAAAGTTACAAAGGCTGCCTGCCTGCTTACAGCAAAAAACAGGCTTTGCATGAGCGGAACGCCTTTGCAAAACAATACTTTCGATGTATATGCCCAAATGAATTTCTTAAATCCCGGCTTACTCGGCAGCGTAGAATTTTTCAGAAATGAATTTTCAACGCCCATAGATAAATTTGGTGAGCAGGAGCAGAAAGACCACTTAAGAAAGCTGTTGTATCCATTCATTCTCAGAAGAACAAAAGAGCAGGTAGCCAAAGATCTTCCGGAGAAAACAGAAACAATTCTCTTTTGCGAAATGGAAGATAAACAACGGGAGATATATGAAATGTTTCGCAATTCTTACCGCGATAAGATCATGGGTAATATTGAAGGACAGGGCATCGGCAAGTCGCAACTCACCATTTTGCAAGGCCTGATGAAGCTGCGTCAAATATGTGACAGCCCTTTTATTTTAAATGAAGAAGAAAAATATCCTAATCATTCAATAAAGCTCGATGAGCTTACCCGCGAAATAACGGAGAATATCGGCGAGCATAAGGCGCTTATATTTTCCCAGTTTCTCGGCATGCTTTCTTTAATAAAAGAAAAGCTGGTGGAAAATAATATACAGTTCGAATATTTTGATGGAAGCACTCCTCCGCATGAAAGAGAAAGAGCCATACAGAATTTTCAAAGTAATGATGATTGCAGGGTTTTCCTGATCTCATTAAAGGCTGGCGGAGTGGGCCTAAACTTAACTGCGGCAGACTATGTATATATAGTAGAT
Source organism: Hanamia sp. (assembly GCA_965217965.1). Lineage (GTDB taxonomy): Bacteria > Bacteroidota > Bacteroidia > Chitinophagales > Chitinophagaceae > Ginsengibacter. The sequence goes on from CBDCJQ010000001.1 coordinate 584,611, forward strand.
CCGTGGTGGAACCCTGCCGTAGAGCAACAGGCTATTGACCGTACTCACCGTATAGGGCAAACGAAGAATATTTTTGCTTACAGAATGATATGCAAGGATACGATCGAAGATAAAATTTTGCAGCTCCAGGATCGAAAACGTATCCTTGCCAAAGAACTGATAGCCGATGACCAAACTTTTGTAAAGAGCCTTAGCAAGGAAGATGTGGAATACCTCTTTAGTTAAATTTTTTATGAGGTAATAAAATCCTACAACCACTGAAAGTCTTTTTTATTGCCAGGCTCAAACAGCTCAATAAAGGCTTTTTGAAAAGGTGTTCAAAAAATTGGAGAGGATTGGTTTTTTTTCATTACATCTAAATGCCTCCATACCCGGTAAGTGCTGTCACGAACTTTGCATTGTTTTTCACAATTTGGGAACATAAAAGTAATTCCCCGCCTAAAATCTATAAATACATTCTGTGTTTTAGTTCCTTTATGTGCATCCATTTCACTAATATACCAGGGAGATTTAATCTCTAATATCATAGATAATACTTTCTCAAAATCCAAGTGTTTTATTCAATATAATTTACCTCACACATAGATAAATGATAGGTTACCCGATTCCACTAACTTTACCGAAAAACCAAATAATCACATGTCAAAAAAAATATTCTATTCAACATTTATTGCAGCGCTATTTATTATTTCGTGCGGGCCGGGGCCAAATGATGGCTATGTGCAACCAGTATATTACGGCCCAGGCATTGGGCTGGGAACAATTATCGCAGTAGTCATTTCCTGGAGCAGGAATAAATCAATTCTTTGGGCGATTATCCATGGATTGCTTGGATGGCTGTACGTGATTTATGCGTTGATTGTAAAGGCGAAGTAGATGGTATGCGACAAAAGCTGATGAAGCAATTTTTAACCCAATTATTATTACTATGCCTGAAATAAACGCCGGCCAATCTCAAGACAAATTATCTTATTCAAAAAATGTATGGATAGCAGGCGGAATTCTTGCTTTAATAGTCATCCTCTTATTGCTATTCAAAACTTTATTCAGCGTGCTGTTGCTTACATTGGCAGGCGCTTTGTTTGCCATCTACTTTCATGGTTGTGCAAGCTTTTTTAAAAAATATCTCCACGTCCCGGAGGGTTGGAGCCTTGCTCTTTCAATAATAATAAACATTGTTTTACTTATCGTTTTTTTCTGGTTTGTAGGGGCAAGGCTGCAGCAGCAGGTTTCAGACCTTACGGATACATTGCCAAAGACTATTACTAACGCCAAAGCCTACCTGCAAAAAAGTACCGTTGGAAGCAAGGCGCTTGATTACCTGAATTCTTCGGGGAACTCGCAGAAGACAATGTCAATAGCTAAAAAGTTTTTTTCTTCAACCTTCGGCATTTTAAGCGATGTATATATCGTCTTGCTTATCGGTATGTTTTTTATAGCGAGCCCCTTTACTTATAAAAAAGGCATCGTCCATTTGCTGCCACCAAAGGCAAAGGACAAAGGCGCTAAGCTCTTAGATGAAATACATAATGTTTTAAAAAACTGGATCAAAGGGCAGCTTTTCGGTTTTATGTTTATAGCTGTGCTTACCGGCCTTGGCTTATGGGTAATAGGCATGCCCCTATTACTCACTCTTGCGCTGATAGCGGGCCTGTTAAATTTCATTCCCAACTTCGGGCCTATCATTGCACTGGTCCCTGCGATTCTTATCGGGCTTATGCAGGGAACAACAACAGTTATCCTTATACTCTGTTTATACACCCTTATACAAGTAGTGCAAAGCGCTGTAACGCAGCCGCTCATTCAAAAGAAAATGGTGAGCATACCTCCGGCGCTTATTATTTTTGGCCAGGTCGCAATGGGCCTATTGGGTGGCTTTTGGGGCGTGCTATTAGCCACGCCGGTTGTTGCAATAATAATGACGCTGGTAAATAAATTGTACGTGGAGAAGCAGTCGCAGCATAGGTATGAATTTGAAAAAACAAATGCATAGGCAGTTTATTTTATTGTAAGGCAAGCCACACCATCAATTAATAAAGTATAAAAAAAACTTTATTTTTATTAAAAGGATAACTTTGAAAGAAATTGCTTATCAAATATTTTTAGATGGGGACGGCATTGAAAAATTAAGAATAAAATTTCATACCAATAAAGGAAAAATATTAGAAGTAGTTGTGCAATACGAAAGTTTTATAGAAAATAAATAGGTAGCCATTATTCGCTATGATTGTTCCCATGGTTTTTTCCACAGGGATGTACTTCATCCTGGTGGAAAAAAGGAAAAACAGTCAATAAACATTATAAACCTGGAGATGCCTTAAATTATGCAGAGCAGGATGTAAAGGATAGATGGGAATTTTATAAAGAAAGATACCTCAAAAAATTAAAAGCATGACAAAGAAAGAAACAGTAAACAGAAATATCGGCCTCACTTTTGATTTCATTCGCCAGGCAGTTGATGACCCTGCTTTGTTGGATACAATTCCCAATAGTTTTGTATTGGAATTTGTGGAAAAAGATTTTGTAAAAAAAGAAAAGATTGGTTCAGTAACGCAAAAATCCAAAAAAAAATATTTGCGTGTAAAGTCAAGTTTAGAAGTAATTTGAATTGGAATAATTTCTTTTTCTACCGCAGGCTTTATGATGATACAAGTAAAATCCTGCGCCAACTTTCTTTATTTTACTCCAACCTTTTTGCTACCTCTTTTATATTCAAAATATTAATCGGCAAAGGTTCTTTCTTATCATATAATTTAATTTCCTGTATGTCTGCAGGCAATGAAAATCCTTTCGCTTCCAGGGCTTCTTTTACTTTGGTGATGACCGCACTTTTAATTTGCAAAACACCTTTTCTATAATCATACGTATCTGCCCAGAAATATACTTTTAAATTGACCGTGCTTACCGAAAGTTCTTCTACCACAGCAAAAGGTTTTATCTCTTGTTTTATATCTGCGATTGGCTCCATAGCTTGTAATATTGTAGCAATGGCTTGCGTAATATCATCTTCATAAGCAATACCTACTACAAAGTTCAGGCGGATTTTACCATCCCGCGTAAGGTTGATCAGCGGCTCTTTTATAACGATGGCATTGGGTATAAAAACATCGCCTTCATCAAAAGTTTTAATGTGCGTAGTGCGAAAATTTAGCGCAACAATATGCCCGCTGAATTCCCTTATTACAATGGTATCATTCAAGCTGAAAGGGCGATTAAATGCAAGGATAACGCCTCCTAAAAAATTCTCTGCAATGTCTTTAAAAGCAAAGCCAAAAATAAAAGCTGAGATACCGGCGCCCGCAAGTAAACCGCTGGCAACACCCGTTAATCCTAATGTTTGCAAGGCAAGAATAAGCCCGCAAATAATAACAGCCACCTTGGTTATTTTACTGAGAAACTTTACAAATAAAGGATCGTGTTCTTCGCCGGAAAATCTTCTTTTAAGCAGCCTTGCAATATAAGCAGCCATGTAAAATACAATGATAAGAAGAACAATGGCCAGCACAATGCGTGGTAAAGCCAACAGAAATTTATTCCAGTACAAGGTCAAGGATTCCATTAACCCGTTCGTAAAAGATTTAGCGCTTTCTTTCATAAATTTTTATTAAAAAATTATTTTGATGCATGTTACAATTATTGATTGTAACATAATTCTTATTGGTAAAGATTGATAAAAATAAATACTCTCAGATATATGCTGGCATTATTATAACAATGAGGCGTCGGTAGTTGCAGGGGCTTTATATTAAATATTAATCTTTACTTTTTTGGGTTTCTAAGGGAATACACAGTACGGTTTACTCCAGCAACGAAATATTATTGCTATGGGGAATTCATACAAGAAAAAAACCTGCAGATGAAATGCACCCGTTTAGCTATGGGCAGGAATTTTATTTTTATACACTTATCGTATCGGTTTTAATATTCGGTTTGGGCGGTGGCATGTCAGTGTACGAAGGTATCATGCACATCACGCATCCTGTAGTTACTGAAGATGCCACGTGGAATTATACCATTCTTGTATTTCCGCTGTATTCGAGGGCATATATATCACTTAGAATCCCATTAAAGAAAATTTTTAAAGTAAATGGTTCAGCAAATTTCTGGCACAAACTGCGGCAGAGTAAAGACCATGCCTTCTTTGTAGTGATATTTGAAAACGGTGCGGCGCTTATTGGTTTGTTGATTGCTTTCTGTGGCGTATTTTTTAGCAGCTATTTTAATTTGCCCATCCTTGAAAAACTTACTTGAAAAATGTATCCGGTAAAATATTATTGTTAGCAACAATTTTATTTGCCGCTTTCTCCCTAAGCTCTTGTGTAAAAAAAATGACCTTTGGTACTTCCTTTGTAGTTCTGGCTGCTGAAGGGTCTGTGAAAATAAAATCCAATAAAACAAAAACTCTTCTATTGATTTAAATGTGGTACGGCTGGCATATCCTAAAAGACTTGATCCGCCAAAGGGTATCTATGTGGTGTGGATGGAGACATCAAGTAATGGAACTAAAAATATTGGAAGCCTGAATACATCAAGCAGTCTCTCTTGGCAAGCATCCTTAAGAGTTCTTTGAAAACAATACTCCTTTCAAACCCACCGGCTTTTTATTACGGCTGAGAAAGATAAAGAGTGCAATACCCCAACGAACAGGTGGTATTAAAATAAATTAATTAAAGCTAATTATATATCTGCAAGCATCTTTCTTTGAGTATCTGTCTAAGTAGCAAAGATATTTTAATAGATGCTTGTTGGCATATTTCGACATAACATATAAGAAAGGCTTTAAGCTTAAAAATTAAATCTTAATAAAAAAAATAATTATGGCAGAAATTAAAATTGAAAAAAAGAAAGCAATATAGCCGTGGCTCATAGCGGGGAAACACGACCATAGCTGCAATTGTCAGCAAACCCAAACCAAAAGTTGCTGCAAAATTTTGCCGGCTTAATGGATGATAAGCCTGCAGGGAATCTTTATATGCTGAAAGGCTCTGTCGTGTTCATGTTGTTCATGGTTATGTATGTTTCCGAATAAAATTTGCGCAGCCTCAAGCCCGATGCGATGGGAATTTTCTTCTATGGAAGCCACTGGCTTGTGATCCAGATATTCTAAAAGAGGGAGGTTTCCAAAGCCGGCAAAATCAATTTTTTCCAGCCTCGTTACAAAATTTTTTTTCAGGTATTCAATGGCATCAAGCGTAATATAATTTTTGAAAGTAAAAATGGCGGTGGGAAAATGTTCCATTTTCATAAACTTTTTCATAGCAATAAATGTGGATTCCTTTGTGAGGTCTACCACTTTTACAAGCTCCTTATCAAAGCTTATTTTATTTTTTTGAAGGGCGGCCTTATATCCCTGCAGTCTTAGCCGGCTTATGCTCATAGCTTCCGGCCCCATTAAATGTGCAACACGCCTGTGCCCGCGTTTCACTAAAAAGTCGGTTGCCTTAAAGGCACCGTCTTCATTATCTGCCGTTACATAATCGAAAAAACTTTCCGTTGGCGGCCGGGCAAAAAAGACAATGGGAATACCAATATCCGCCAGCGCTTGAAAGGAGTCCATATTTTCAGTTTTCTTTGTTATGACGGCGACAATGCCATCTACCCTGTTACGCTTCATCAGGTCAACAATTTTTTCTTCAACAGCCGGGTCTTCATACGACTGAGAAATAATGACGTTGTAGTTTTCCATAGCTGCTACCTTTTCCACGCCGTTTATTGCCAATACATAAAATTGATCGAGCATATTTGGAATGATAAGCCCTATGGTAAATGTTTTGTTTTGCTTAAAATGGCGCGCCGCTTCGTTAGGAATATAACTCCATTCTTCAGCTAGTTTTTTTACCCGCTGCTTTGTTGCGTCGCTTATAGAAAAATCATCGCTTAAGGCTTTTGAAACTGTAGAAACTGACATGTGCAATTTCACCGCAATATCTTTCAGGGTTACTCCTTTTTTCATCCACCGGTTTTTAGGTTTCGCAGAACATTCATAAAAATAAGAAATTATATTTTTTTGATTTCAATCGTTGTAGTAGCGGGTTTTCGCTGCCGCTGCACTTTTTATTCCTTTTTAATACTACATTCAATTTTAGTTTCATAAGGTATTTAATCTTTCTAAAACGATTGCTATGTTAAAAAAACAATTACCCCGGGTAATGGCTGTTATCCTTCTTTTATTCAGCATTCCCTCTTTTATCAACGCTCAAAATATTTTATCAGGAAAGGTTACGGATGCCGATGGAAAACCATTGGAAAATGTTTCCGTTATTGTAAAGGGTACTAACACCGGCACAAACACGGCTGCCGATGGTACCTACCACCTTAATGCCAACAAATCTTCCGGTAACATTCTTGTATTCTCCTATGTAGGGTTCGGCCATAAACAAGTGGCCCAGTCATCCGGCAACGTCATCAATATGCAATTAGAAAAATCTGACCAGGCGTTAGATGCTGTGGTGGTAACGGGCTATGGTACCCGCCGGAAAAGCCAGCTGACGGGCGCTATTTCTTCAGTGAGTTCTAAAGAGCTTTCGGAACTGCCGATCACAAACACGCAACAGGCTTTACAGGGCAGGGTTGCAGGCCTGGAGGTTATTAATTCCAGCAACAAGCCCGGTGCAGAACCCAAAGTAACTATAAGGGGCAGGCGTTCTTTTAATGCCGGTAATGACCCTTTATATGTATTGGATGGAATACCGTTAGTGGGTGGCATAGGAGATATAAACCCGGGAAACCTTCAGTCCATTGAAGTATTGAAAGATGCATCCGCAACGGCTATCTATGGCTCACGCGGCGCTAATGGAGTTATCATCGCTACTTCAAAAAGAGGTAAAAGTGGACGGACTGTTGTGAGCTATGATGCTTATGCGGGAGTTACAAAAACGCTGGGCCGGATAGATGTAATGGATGGCCCGCAATTCGCCGAATATAAAAGAGAGTCACGGCGGGCTACAGGCAATTATCCTGATATTGCTACAGAAGATGCGGATAAAAAATTATTTGAGCCGGTAGAGTTAGAATCCATCATGCTGGGCCGCAGTACCGATTATCAAAAATTATTGCTGCGCAATGGATTTCAGCAAAACCACCAGGTAGGTGTCTCTGGCGGAAGTGAAAAAACCCAGTTTGCTCTTTCCCTGAATGTGTTCGATGAAAAAGGCATTATATATAATCAGGATTTCAGGCGCTACAATTTGGCGTTGAACTTAGACCATCATATTAATGACTTTATAAAATTCGGCGTTTCTATTTTTGCAGCGAACAGCATAAGAAACGGAGAAAATTTTAACCCGATAGGCGGGGCCTTGCAGGAAAATCCATTAGGCATTCCCTACGATAAAGATGGAAATCTTATCTTTCTTCCTACCACAGATGGCTTACGCACCAATCCCCTGGCAGAAATTGTTCCGGGCGCTATTGTAGATGAAAGAAGACGTATCAGGATTTTTGCCAGTCTTTACACGGAAGTTCAGCTTACAAAGAACTTAACCTATCGCCTTAATTTTGGGCCTGACTTTACCAATCAAAGATATGGCCAGTTTACAGGAAGCCAGACAAACGACCGCCGGGGTGGCGATCCTACTGCACGCACTCAAAATTATTCTAACTTTAATTATACCTGGGAAAATATACTGAACTACAAAAAAGAATTCAACCAGGTTCATTCGCTGGATATCACAGCCTTGCATTCTATACAATCTAACCGGGATGAATATTATAATGCCAGTGTAAATGGTGTGCCTGCCGAACCACAATCTTTTTACAATATTGGTGCAGCCACCATTGTATCAGGCGTGGGCAGCAACCTTACCGAATGGGGACTGCAATCTTTTATGGGCAGGATCAATTATGGTTTTAAAGAAAAATATTTGCTTACTCTCACGGGCAGATATGATGGCTCGTCCCGGTTGGCAGAAGGAAATAAATATAGTTTCTTCCCTTCAGTAGCTGTAGGTTGGAATATTTCCAGCGAAGAATTTATGCGCTCCGTAGCTTTTGTGAATGGACTAAAACTAAGAGTGAGCTATGGGAAAACGGGCAACCAGGCAATAAATCCTTACCAAACGCAGGGCTCTTTATCGAGAACCACTTATGCCTTTGGGAGTAATGCTGCTTATGGCTATCGCCCCGGTGAGATTCCTAACCCTAATCTTAAATGGGAAAAATCCAGCGCAACAAATATTGGTCTGGATTTTAGCTTATTCAGCAACCGTATCTATGGCTCAGTGGAAGTTTACAGAACAAATACAACAGACCTGCTTTTATCCCGGCAATTGCCTATTACCGGTGGCTTCACCAGTGTTACAGAAAATATCGGCGCTACCCGCAACCAGGGCATCGAGGCAAATGTATCTACCGTAAATGTGAGAAGCAGCAATGGTTTTAACTGGACTACCGATTTTAATGTTTTCGCTAATAAAGAACAGATCGTAGAATTATACAATGGCAAAAATGATGACGTAGGAAATGGTTGGTTTATCGGCAGGCCGCTTACCGTTTATTATGATTATGAAAAAATCGGTATCTGGCAAACAAACGATAAAGACCTTGCAGGCACATTTTTTCAAAAGCCGGGCGAGATTAGGGTGAAGGATCAAAACGGGGATGGTAAAATAACTTCTGATGACCGGATCATACTGGGGAGTGATGTGCCGAAATGGGCAGGCGGTATTACCAATAGGTTTGCATACAAAGGGTTTGATTTTTCTGTGTTTATTTATGCACGTATCGGCGCTATGATTCGCAGCCGTTTTCATGACAATAACAATACATTATTTGGCCGATACAATAACCTTGATATAAATTACTGGACGCCTAATAATCCAACGAACGATTTCCCAAGGCCAAACCAAAACCAGGAATTCCCGATTTATGGATCAACACTTTCCTATTTTGATGGCTCATTTGTAAAAGTGAGAAACATTTCCCTGGGTTATAATTTCAGTAAAGAGGTTGCTTCAAAAATGAAGATGCAATCGTTGCGGCTTTATGCAAATGTTGCACAGCCCTTCATTTTTGCCACCTACAGAAGTAAATACAAAGGCATTGACCCCGAAGGCAACAGGGAATTAAACCCGGACACGCCTGCTACCAGCCTATTTACATTTGGATTAAATGCAAGATTTTAAATGATAAAAAGACTACCTGAAAATAATTTCAAAAAAATAATTACAAACCAACCGGTATGAAAAAAATAAATCTAATAATAATTTGCTTCTCGCTGTTAGCCGTTTCTTCGTGCAAAAAGTTGCTCAACGAAGAGCTGGTATCGAATGTGAACAGCCAATACCTCAATACCAAAGCGGGTTTTGAGGATGGCGTTAAAGCTACTTACTCTTCGCTCCGCAACTTTTATGCAACCGAAAGAGGCATGTCGTTAACTGTGTTCGGCACTGACTCGTACACGCACGGCTCTGATGGAAGCTGGAAATTTGTAAACGATTATACGGCACAGTTAGATGCCCGTACCGGCCTGATTACTGAAATATGGAACGAGTTTTATAAAGCCATCAATACAGCAAATGCAGTGATAGGCCGGGCGGATAATGTAGCCGGCTTAGATCCGCTTTTGAAAGACAAGCGGGTAGGCGAGGTACGCTTTTTAAGGGCGCAATATTATTTTATACTGGTGCAAATGTTTGGGCCGGTTCATCTTACGCTCGAGGAAAATACAACGGCGACATCCACGGCAAGCAGGGCTCCCATTGCCGATATTTACAAAGCCATTATTGCAGACCTGGAATTTGCAGTTGCTAACCTGGAGCCCGATATTAAGAAGACCGATTGGGGCCGGGCCACTAAAGCCGCTGCGGAGCACTTACTTGCCAGGGTTTATTTAACGAAAGCTACTTCTTCAGCCAAAGAATCCGGCGACTATGATAAGGCTGCTGAATATGCAAAAAATGTAATCAACAATTACAATTTCAAGCTTTTACCCGATTATAGCAGCGTATTCCTGCAAGGCTCCGGCGAAGTTAATGATGAAGTGATCTTCTCTGTTCAATATACCAGCGACCCATTAACCAACAGCACCGGCAACAATGCGCATGTATTTTTTTTAATGGAATACGATGTGCAGCCGGGCATGCAGCGGGATGTTGCCAATGGGCGTCCGTTTAAGCGCTTTAAGCCTACCGATTATACCTTAGGCTTATGGGATCGTAGCATTGATTCACGTTATGCTAAAAATTTCAAATCTGTATTTTATTGTAATAAACCCGGCACCTATACCATCAATGGGAAATCCGTTACGCTGGCCTCGGGCGATACTGCCATCTGGCTACCGGGAGTTGAACTGCCGCAAAGCGTAATTGACAGCAAAAACTACCAGGTGATAACGCCGAGCAAATACACACTGAAACTGTATCCGTCCCTTACAAAATTTTTGGATCCCCTGCGGCCGGATAAAACAACTTTCGAAGGGTCAAGAGATTTTCTGGCTTTTCGCTTAGCTGAAACTTACCTGATTGCAGCCGAGGCTTCCATGTACATGGGTAAGCTGCCGGAAGCTGCCGGTTATGTGAATGCAGTTCGCGAAAGAGCGGCCTGGCCGGGAATGGTGCAGCAAATGGACATTACCCCCGCTGACCTGAGCATTGATTTTATACTGGATGAAAGAGCGAGGGAATTACTAGGCGAGCAATTCCGCTGGTTTGATTTGGTGAGAACAGGAAAACTGGTGGATAGGGTAAAAATGTACAATGCAGATGCGGCGCCTAACATTATGGATTATCATGCGCTGCGGCCTATACCGCAAAGCCAGATAGACCTTACCGATGGTGGCGCTTCGAGCTTTCCACAGAATCCCGGGTATTGAGGTTTAGAAAAAGGTTTGGTCTTTCCGAACCTCACATTAGACTCTCAAAACCTCACATCGGCTTTTAAACCTCACAGAGTCTCAAAACCTCACAGGTTTTCAAAACCTGTGAGGTTTGTCACAAATTCATTCGCTTTAACTCTTTCAAATACTCAATTTTAATTTGCATATTTCCTTTGTGAAACTTAATAAATTCTTCTGTAGTACCGAACCAGTCGTCCATAACTTCTTTTCTTTGTAGCGAGGTCGGTTTATTGCTTAATAAGCTTAAATAAGATGAAAAGGGATAAGTTGTAAAATCATCCGTGATGCCGTGTGTTTGTGAATTTGCATGTATGTAAAAAATAATTTCAGTAAAATAATTTTCATTGTTTATATATTCTCTCCCAAACCTTTCCTGAAATAAGCTTCCGGTTCTGTTGTAAGCCTTATTAATACTTTTTGCATAAGCATTGAAACAGTTACTAAAAGCTTTACTGATTTTAGCTTCCGGAAGATTTTCTTGTATAAATAGGAGAAAATGAAAATGATTTGGCTGCAAGCTATATACAAAGGTTAATGCAACAGGCTCAATGTGTTTTTTCCATAGAAGAAGAAAATAATTATAATTGCGTGGTTCTTTAAAAATATTTTCCTTATTATTTCCCCTGTTATGGATGTGATAATAGCAACCGGACTGTAGTGGGTCTTTGTCCAATATTTTAAATTTTTACATAGAAGATACTTTCAAATAAATTAAAAAATGCACTTTAGAATTTTTGCCGCCCACAACTCACAAAGACCTCACAACTCTCAAAGACCTCACAACTCGCAAAGACCTCACAACTCGCAAAGACCTCACAGGTTTTTAAAACCTGTGAGGTCTGCGAATATTCTGTAAAATTGAAAGTAATCCACCGAAAATTTTTGATCGTTAATTTTTTTGGGAAATACTTTATCTTTTTAATAGAATTCAATACTGCTCACCAAAACCTCACAGGTTTTAAAAACCTGTGAGGTTTGCTACACTGTGAGGTTTGTGAATCATAACATCAATTATTCCGCAGGAAGTGCCTGTAGCGGTGGCACATTACTTGCCGATCCATTGTAACCTTCATTTTGATTAATACGGCCTTCTACATTTGCATCAATAGCCGATTGTGGAATAGGCCACAGCACATGATAAGGGCTTAAAGTATATTCATCTCCGTGAATTGTATGCACCCCTTTGTTGTAAAAATCGGTGTGATCTATGATCCAGTCGTACCAAAAGTTTTTTGTAGAAAAGCTATTCATGCTATAGGTTCTTCCCAAATAATCAGGTTGTCCTGTTTGAGCAAAAATGTATGCGATGCGTGTGATCTCGACATTCCTGTATTCTTCGTAATACAATTCACGTGCTCTTTCATCCAGTATGGATGCAATAGTTACATCTCCCGGATTGATGGGTTGTGCGCCAGCCCTCTCTCTTACTACATTAATATCCGCAGCCGCGTTAGCAAAATCTCCTTTCCAGTAATAAGCTTCTGCCCTTAACAAATAAGTTTCAGCCAACCTGAAAACATACCAGGGTGTATGGCCGCCATTGTTTAAAGAATTTTCATGATCAGGAACGAATGTTTTGTATTGAGGCCAGTCAAACCAACACCTTATGGTATCTGAACATAAGAGAGCTCCCGAAGCGCTGAATTTCTGCAAATGCTGTCCATAATATGGATCAGTACCTTTTATCGCCGGGTTGTTGTAAACGAGGTCCTGCATCCTCATCCAGTTTCCGGGTGCATGCCGCAGGTCTCCCGGATCACTGGCCCATATATCGTGTGTGCTGTACCATGTGCCCCTGCAGCGGCCAATACCCCTTCCAAATTTTGTTTGCTGGTCAAATTCTATTCCTGTTGTTCTAATAGTACCTATGTTACCGGTAGGTGTATTGATCTTAGAATCCCACAGCGGAACTGCCTGTCGCATAAGGGAACTTCCTCCGGCATAATCGCCAGTGTTTATATACCCTTCTAAGTCTATTACATAAAATAATCCCTCCGTGTTTTGCGGCAAAACTTTATTGTTAGGCCGGTGCAAGTCCCAGATAACATTATCGGGAGAACCGGGGTCCTGACCGAAAGTCTGGGTCATTAAATGATAAGTGCCCCCATTTATAAGGTCAGATGCCGCAGCGACAGCGCCATCAAAATCACCTAACGCCAAATCAATTTTAGTAAGCATGTGCTGGCAGGCACCTTTTGAAACTTCTCCTTTGGGCACACCATCCGGAACCCATTGTACTGCATATTCCAATTCTCTTTTCATTTCTTCAAGGATCACTTTGCGGTCAACGGTTTGAAAATCCAGCTTAGGTGCTGAATATAATTTGCCCACCCAGGGTACATTTCCAAATGAATTGCAAAGCACATAATAGGTATATGCCCTGAAGAAATAAGCCGAACCTATAAGTGCATTCCGCTCCGCAAGTTTGGCCGTATTTGTCGTATCCCATTTTGGTGCATCTATATATGCGAGCACGGTATTAGCATATTTAAGCCGGTTATAACTTTCTTCCCAAAACCAGTAAATGCGGTTATGATCCGAATTATCATTGCTTTTGGTGATAGCATCCGGAGTAATTTGAATATTCATATCCTGGGCCGGCCCCGATTTATCGGTAGTGCCTTCTATCGCTACATCAGAAAAAATAAGCTGGGTGATGATAGGCGCTCCATCGCCAAACCAATCGTATCTTAAATTTCTTTCGCAGGCAACCAATGCGGCCCTCAAGGCTGCCGGCGTATTATAAACCTGATCCGGTGTATAAAATGAAAGAGGCTTAGGTTCCAGCCAGCTTTTCTTACAACCGATACCGGTAATAATTGTAATTGGTACAATTGCAAGTGCGTATAATATATTTTTATTGATCGTTTTCATTTCAATTGTTTTATAGCATTTATAAAGTCAGGTTGAATCCCAGTGTAAAAGTTCTTGGAGTAGGCTTAGGAATTTTAGGATCAGTACCTGCATCCCATTCCGGATCCCATATTTGCCAATCCGGTGCATAAAGTGCTGCGTTTTTTACTGAAAAATAAACCTTGAAATCCTGTATGCTTGCTTTATTCAATAAAGGTTTGGGGAAAATATAAGCTACAGCCACATTATCGAGCCTTATAAAATTTCTTTTTCTGTAAACATTGTAGCTGGCGCTGCCGTCGCTGGAAAAAATCCTTGCAAAAGTATTTGTGGAATTATCCGGTGTCCAGTGAGGATATACATAGCCATCAGTACGATCAGGAAAACCACCACGATTTTTGGCCTGGTTAAAGCCAGCCATATATCCCCATTGGGAATAAATTAGAAGCGAAAGATCGAAATTTTTAAAGAAAGTAAAATTATTCCTCAATGTCCATTGGTAACGGGGTTTTTCATAACCAAGAAATTGGCGGTCATCATTGGTATATTTACCGTCTCCATTTACGTCCTGCAATTGAAAATCGCCGGGGGCCTGGCCATATACTTTTGCCTGGTCTTTGTCCTTACTTTGATATACGCCTAATACTTTTAAATCCCAGATAGCATCAATCGGATGGCCGATAAACCATCCATTGAGAATATCATCTGCTTCTTTTTGGCCGATCACGTTTCCATTAACATCCGAAACATCAACCATGTTACCATATAGATGAACGATCTTATTCCGGTTTAAAGAAAAATTAAATGAACTGTTCCACCTGAAATTTCTTCGGTCCATATTAACAGAGTTTACACTAAACTCAAGGCCCTTATTGGCTACTTCACCTAGATTAGATTGTACACTAGTAAAACCAATCACATCAGGCAGCGTTCGTTTTACCAGTAAGTTTGTAGTCTTCCCTTTGTAAGCATCAATGCTGCCGCTAACTACATTATTAAACAAAGAAAAGTCGAGTCCTATATTATACGCTGCTGTTTGTTCCCATTTCAGTTCAGGATTTTGCAACTGAGATACATACAACTGTGTAACCACATTTGTAGTTCCATCCGGATTCACCTGGAGGTATTTGCCCGAATTCAAATTGTAAAGTGCAGAATAGCGGCCAATATCCCTGTTACCATTCACCCCATAAGATAAACGGAGCTTTCCATAATTAAACCAGTTGGATTTAAAAAATGGTTCTTTTGTAAAAACCCATCCAAAGGCTGCTGCCGGAAACTGTGCCCATGGATACTTTTGGCCAAATGCGGAATAGCCATCCTGTCGTATGGATAACGTAAGCATGTAACGATCTTTATAGGAATAAAAAACCCGCGCCATCAAAGCGGCACCGGTGCTCGTTTGGTCATCGCTGGAGATGGATTGATTGAGTGCGGCGCCCATATTGTGATAACTTAAAACGTCATTTGGGTCAAAGCCTGTACCTATCATATCATTTTGCCAATACTGGTATTTCTCTGCATTTGCCAGCAAGGTTACGTCCACATGATGATCATTATTAAATGTTTTATCCCAGCTAAGGATGTTATCTATCTGCCACTGATAGATCTGGTGATTTTCCCTTTCTCCACGGCCACCTGTAAATGCATAATCAGGGTTCTTCGCATAGTTGCCATTGAAGTAATTGTAAAATTCAAACTGGGGCGCGAAGTTCATAGTGTATTTTATACCAAACGGCAGTGTAACCTTACCATAAATAATAGAATTAAGCGTATAAAATTTTTTCATACGGTTGGTATATTTAGTTGCTATGAATGGATTTCTGGAACCCCCGCCGGGATCATCCTGCGGACTAAAACGATAATCGGAAGAATCATCAGTATAAAAGCTGCCATAAGGAGAGTTACTCACAATTTTTGTCCAGTCAACAGGAACCGCACTTTCATCCCTTTCAGCAAATTGTGTATTGATACCCACTATTAAAAACTTCGTTACTTCAGCCTCCAGCTTCAGCCTGCTTTGTATAGTTGAATATTTGTCGCCAACAATTATTCCTTTGTTATTAAGATATCCGGCACTCCAGTAATAAGAAAATTTATCGCTTCCGCCCGATACACTTAAAGTATAATTCTGCTGAAAGGCATTCTGAAACATCATGTCGTACCAATTGATGGTACGTCCTGCCAGGTAATTATTTTTCTCAACGGTCTGAAAATTCAGGCGGTTGAGCCATACATTTACCGGGTCGCCGGTGGAGTTGTCATAAGCCAGCCAGTCGGCAATGGAAATATCAGAAGGCAATGTACGGGGATCATTGAACTGGTAAGGCTTTTGATCAAAACCATGAATGCTGTTTTGTACATCCACACGCCAGTTTACAAAGTCCTGCCCCTGATATACCGGCTGGTTCACGCCCATGGTAGCCAACGCAACATTGGTATTAAAATTAATAGTTGGTTTACCCGGTCTTCCCTTTTTAGTATTGATCATGATTACACCGCTTGCAGACTTGGCTCCATAAACAGCGGCTGCGCTGGCATCTTTTAAAACATCTACGGTGGCGATGTCCTGCGAATTGATATCAGCCAGGGCGCCATAATAAATTACCCCGTCCAGCACTATGAGCGGGCTGGTTCCGGCATTTAAAGAATTGGTGCCTCTTATCTGCAATGAACCTCCCGGTTTGGCACCGTTGGAAACGCCAACCGTTAAGCCGGGGATATTGGCGCGAAGCGCATCTTGTACAGAAGTCCGGTTTTCATTTTGCAGCTTCGCCACATTCACCGATGAGATGGCGCCGGTAAGATCTTTTTTCTTTGCTGTGCCATAACCTACCACCACTACCTGGTCAAGGGAGGAAACGTCAAGCTGCATCGTTGTATTAATCTGAGTTCTGCCATTAATCGCTTCCGTTTGTTCTTTGTATCCCACAAAAGAGAATGTCAGGGAGTGCTGGGGGTTCACATTCGACAGTTTATAGTTTCCGCTTTTATCTGTGGAGGTGGCATTGGTAGTTCCCGCTTCATTCACCGTTACTCCCTGAATGCCGCCGGGATTGTCTCCACTTATAACTTTACCCTGAACGGTAATGTTTTGAGTAAAGGCAGCTTCCGTGCTGCAGAATAATAAAGCACTTAGCAGCAAAAAACCAGGTAGAAATAAATTTTTCATAATGAACTTTTTAGATTTTTATAAAATATTACCGGCCTGTATTTGTATAAATTCTAGTTAGCGATAATGCATAAAAGTCAATATTTACAGGAGTTCCAGTTATTGGTTTAAAATATTATAAAATACAAGCCGCTTATCTCTGCGCAAGAATATTTTCAATACTACCGGGAAATAACAATCGAAAAAAAAGGTAAAAATTTTGTTTTCACTCAAGCAATCATTTCAATAACTCCCTTTTTTTCCAAAAGCAAAAATTAAAAGTAAAGAAAAATTTATTTTTTGCAACCGATTTCATAAAAATTTATTTTTTAATAAAAAAATAAGAAGATTTGACCCGTTTAAAATATTTGACAGCCCTGAAAAGAAAGGAAGTCATTAAAAAATAATAGTTATTATCATATAAAATAAAGCTGTTTTAAAAATATATTTTTACATTTACAGCCTTGTTGTCTGATGAAGTAGATTCATAATACTTCTTGCAACCGATTGTATGAAAAATAATAAGGAAGTAACTATTTATGATATTGCCAGGAAACTCGATGTTTCCCCAACAACCGTAAGCCGCAGCCTTAACAGCCATCTTTCCGTGAATAAAAAAACAAGCAAACGGATTAATGATATGGCAAAGTCAATGGGGTATCGTTCCAATTTATTTGCGAGAAACTTACGAAGGCAACGAACACATACCCTCGGAGTAATTGTTCCTACACTCAACAGTAATTTTATGTCTTCGGTGCTTGCAGGCATTGAAAGAGTAGCCAATAAATCGGGTTATAACCTTATCATTTCCCAATCACAGGAAACTGAATCAAAAGAGGTAGCTAATGCAGCTACCATGTTTAATAGCAGAGTTGACGGACTGATTGTTTCACTTGCATTTGATACAAAAGACTTTTCGCATTTCGATCCTTTTTTTGACAAGGGCATTCCCGTATTGTTTTTTGACAGAATTACTTCCGGCAAGTCAAGTACAAATGTGATCATTGACAATTATAAAGCCGGGTATGACGCCACCACACATCTCATTAAACAGGGTTGTAAAACAGTTGCACACATTACCGGAAATCTTTCACGCAATGTTTACGCAGACCGCCTGAAAGGATATCGCAAGGCGCTTGCAGAAAATAATATTCCTTTTAATAAAAAATACCTGATCATTAATAATCTTGATGAGCAGGCAGGTATAGATGCTGCGCAACAATTACTGGCTATGAACCCAATGCCTGACGGGCTTTTTATTACCAATGATAAATGTGCCGTAGTTTGTATGCAGGCGCTCAAAGAAGCTGGTTATGATATCCCCGGCGATATTGCGATTGCGGGTTTTAATAATGACATTCTCAGCCGGGTGGCAGACCCAAAGCTTACTACCATTAATTATCCTGGGATGGAAATGGGAGAAATTGTAGCGCGTGCCTTAGTAAATCACCTCGATGGGAAAGCGCCTCTTACAGTTACCAGCACGATCATTATAAAGTCGGAATTGATTATAAGAGAATCATCATTAAAGGGAAAAGTAAAAAAGATTTAAAAAAATATAAAGACAAATACAGCAAAGAGATTTCACACAAAATTTAATTCTGTGCAAGTATGACAGAAAAATTAAAAATTATTCTACAATGAATAAATCAACTTCCTCCAAATCCCGCAGAGCATTTTTAAAAAACAGCCTCACCATAACCGCCGGAACAGCCGCATTAGTAAACTTCCCTGCGATAGTGCCCGCATCTGTGTTTGGTAAAAATGCGCCCAGCAACAAAATTAATATCGGGCAAATAGGCATGGGCCGCATTGCCCGTACACACGACCTGCCGGAAACATTTAAAAACGATGTTGCCCGCATTGTTGCCGGAAGCGACCTGGATAGTATCCGTTTGCAAAAAGGAAAAGAATTGGTAGAAGGATGGTATGCAAAAAAAACAGGCAAGAGCGATTATATCAATTTTAAAATGCATCATGATTATAAAGAGCTGCTTGCCGATAAAGATATTGACGCAGTAATTATAAGCACCCCGGATCACTGGCATGCGCAACCCGCTGTGGAAGCAGCTCTGGCAGGAAAACATATTTACTGTCAAAAACCAACTTCACTTACCATTGAAGAGGGCCGCACTATGAGTGATGTTGTACGAAAATCAGGAGTAACTTTTCAATTGGGCAGCCAGCAACGTTCTGCTGATCCCTGGCCGCAATTTAAAAAAGCGTGTGAGCTTGTCCGTAATGGGCGTATCGGAAAATTGCACACGGTGCGCATCGGCCTGCCCGGCGACCCTGCAGGCGGCAACCCATGTGAAATGCCCATACCTCAAAATCTTAATTATGATATGTGGCTGGGCTCGACGCCTTACCATTATTATACTCTTGACCGCGTTCATTCACAAACTGATCCTGAGTCAAGAGGCGGATGGCTGCGCTGTGAACAATTTGGCGCAGGCATGATAACAGGCTGGGGCGTGCATCATATTGATATCGCCCATTGGGGCATGAATACTGAGCTTACCGGCCCTATTGAAGTTGAAGCAACTGCGGAGTTTCCTAAAAAAGGTTTGTGGACCGTGCATGGAGATTTTGAAGTGCATTCCAAATATGCAGATGGTGTTGACATGTACATAAATGGTAAGTATCCTAATGGTATAAAGTTCGAAGGCTCCGATGGATGGATCTTTGTATCGAGAGGAAATGTCGGGGTTACTTCAACTGATCCCGGTTCAGACAAACAATCAAAGGCTTTCAACGCCAGCGATCCTAAAATACTTACTTCTGTGATCGGGCCGAATGAAATTCATTTATATGAAAGCCCCGAGCAACACAGGAACTGGCTGGAATGCATTCAAAATAAAAAGCCAACCATTAGTCCGGCGGAAGTAGCACATCGCTCGTGCAGCGCCTGCCTTATAGCGCATGCGGCTATGAAAACAGAAAAGAAATTATTTTGGGATCCTGAGAAAGAAATGTTTAAAGACAATGTCGAAGCAAACAAATTATTATCGAGGCCGCAGCGCTATCCTTATGGAACAAATTATGCAGCTCACAAGAATAGTTGATATATGAAAAATTTTCTCCTGCTTTTATTTTCAATTATCGTCATCAGTTGCGGTGATAATCAAAAAAAGGTATCTTCTGAAAACAACATGGTAAAACTTATTACGCTTGACCCCGGCCATTTTCATGCAGCGCTCGTACAAAAATTAATGTACAACGATGTGGATTCTGCTGTACATGTGTATGCGCCGGAAGGGCCGGATGTAGCCTTGCATCTTGATAGAATAAAAGCCTACAATGCAAGGCCGGATGATCCTACACATTGGAAAGAGGAGGTTTATACCGGCAGCGATTTTTTGGAAAAAATGTTGGATGAAAATAAGGGCGCTGTGGGCTCCGCCCGGATGACACGGTCGGACGGGGACTCAACCGGAAGTAAAAAGGTAGTAGTGATCGCCGGCAATAATCGTAAGAAAACAGAATACATTTATAAATCAGTTGAGGCCGGCCTCAATGTACTTGCTGATAAGCCTATGGCAATTGACAAGAAAAATTTTGACCTCTTAAAATCTGCCTTTGATGTTGCCAAAAAAAATAATGTGCTTCTGTATGATATCATGACGGAGCGGTATGAGATCACTACCATCTTGCAAAAAGAATTATCCATGATCCCTGCTATCTTCGGCGAGCCCGAAAAAGGAACACCGGACAATCCCGGCATCACAAAGGAAAGCGTTCACTATTTTTATAAATATGTTTCAGGAAGTGTGCTTACCCGGCCACCCTGGTTTATGGATGTAACGCAGGAAGGAGAAGGCATTACAGATGTTACTACACATCTCGTTGACCTTATTCAATGGGAATGTTTTCCCGAACAGGTGATAGATTATCAAAAGGACATTACATTAAATTCCGCCCGCCGCTGGCCAACTGATATAACGTTGAGCCGGTTTAATACTTTAACCAAATTAAATGGCTTCCCAGATTACCTGAAAAAAGATATTGTACATGATAGTATCCTTAAAGTATTTAGCAACGGCGAAATAAATTACCAGCTTCGCGGCATGCATGCTAAGATTTCTGTTGTATGGAATTACCAGGCGCCCGAAGGAGCTGCCGATTCTCATTATTCCATTTATCGCGGTACAAAAGCTAACCTAATAATAAGGCAGGATAAAGAACAAAATTACAAGGCTACCTTATATATTGAACCTGCCTACCGGACAGGCAGGCCTGTAAATAAAAATGATCTTTCTGATGCTGCTTTTTTAAAAGAACAGATGAAATCCATTGTTGCTGAACATCCCGGCATTGATGTAAAAAAAACAAATGCAGGGTGGGAAGTGATAATACCGGAAAAATACCAGGAAGGGCATGAAGCGCACTTTGCAAGAGTTACTCAAAAATTTCTGCAATACTTAAAAGAGGGCAAAATTCCTGATTGGGAAATTGCGGGCATGATCGCGAAATATTATACAACTACAAGTGCATTGGAACTGGCTAATAAATCAGGCAGCGCATCAAATAAAAAATAAATCTGTTGAAGAAAAAATTGAAAATTCTGTTCGTGCTGTTTTTCATGAATATTTTTATAATTCATGCACAAACCATCGCAACGATCGAAGTAAATTTCAGCAACCTGCAAGATCATTTGTCAGTTCCTCTTGAAACGAATTTAGATGCTATCACTTTTTTACCGGACAGTGTTTTAGAGCTTGTAGAAATAAAAGGGAACTCAAAGGTTACCGTTGCTACGCAAATAGAAGTAACAGGACACAGAGTTTTACATTGGCTTATTGAGCCTCCGATTAATAGTAAGCAAATTGTTTTTGAATTAATAAAACATCAGCCGGCAAAAACAATTGCACGATTAGAGATGAAAACAAATGATGGTTCATTAACGATAAGTGACGATAATAAAAACCTGCTGCGGTATAATTATAAAACTGTTTATCCACCGGAAGGAATAGACACGGTTTACAGGCGGAGCGGATTCATTCATCCGCTATGGTCGCCCCGCGGGCAGGAGCTTACACGCATAAATGCGCCGGATCATTGGCATCACTGGGGCTTGTGGAATCCCTGGACTGAAGTACTTTTTGAGAAAGATACTATTGACTTTTGGAATTTAGTAAAAAAGCAAGGCACGGTTCGTTTTGCCAATTTTATTTCTCAAACTGACGGCCCCGTGTACGCAGAATATAAGGCATTGCATGAACACGTTGTTTTAAAAAATGAACCTGAAAAAGTAGCGATGAACGAAGTGCAGTCTGTGAGAATTTATCAGCCACGCGCAAATCAAAATTATTATATAGCCGACATTACTATTCAGTTGAATTGCGCCACTGAAAGCCCTGTCCTTTTATTAGAATACCGCTATGGCGGACTGGGGTTGAGAGCGACTAAAGAATGGAATAAAGATAACAGCACGATCATTACTTCTGAAGGGAAAAACCGCAAAGAAGCCGATGGCTCAAAAGCCCGGTGGTGCATGGTTCAGGGCGCTGTTAACAATGATTTTGCAGGCTTGGTAATGATGGATTATCCTACCAACTACAATTATCCCGAACCATTAAGAGTGTGGCCCGAGGACATGAACCAGAGAGGAGATGTGTTCCTGAATTTTTCACCAACAAAAAATATGGACTGGCTTTTAAAGCCGGGTAATGACTATTTGCTCAAATACAGGTTTGTTGTTTTTAACGATGCCTTTTCAAAAGAAAAAGCTGAAATGGCATGGAGGGATTTTGCTGAACCACCGGTGATTAATATTAAGGTTAATAAAAAATAAATAATTCAAAATTGTTCAACCGCTTAACATCAAGGACTGGCGAAGGTTCAGTTCCCTCTCCTTCGGAGAGGGGTTGGGGTGAGGTCGACTTTTAAAACACTAAATCTTGTATTATGAACCGACTTAATAAACTGCTTCTTCTCTGCACTGCATTTTTCCTGATAGCAATTTCAGCTTCAGCCCAGGATAAGGTAAACTGGAAAAAAGTGAAAGTACTTGTCTATACAAAAAATGGTAAAGGATATGTGCATGATAATATTCCTTATGCAGTGAAGGCTATTCAGAAACTTGGAACAGAACATGGCTTTGCAGTTGATACATCTGCAGACCCATCGGTAATGACGGAAGACAACCTGAAACAATACACATTATTAATTTTCCCAAGCACGAATAACGATGTATTTGATACAGACAAACAGCGGCTGGCCTTTCGGCATTATATAGAAGCAGGCGGAGGTTTTGTTGGCATTCATTCAGTAACCGGAACGGAACGAAAATGGAAATGGTTTAAGATGATGCTGGGAAACACTTTCGCGTGGCATGCAAGGTTTCAAAAATTTACAGTTAAAGTAATTTATCCTTCACATCCTTCCATGCAGGGCATTCCCAAAGTGTGGGAGAGAGAAGATGAATGTTATTTTGGAAAAGAATTATACCCGGGCCGTGTTGTTTTAATGGCGCACGATATTACCACATTGAATACAAGCGATACTGCTCAAAAGAATATGTTAGATAAAAATACAGAAGGCTACACTGAATTGTATCCTTCTGTATGGTATAATGAATTTGATGGCGGCCATACCTGGTGCACGGTGTACGGTCACGATAAAAAAGATTATGAAGACCCTGTTTATCTGAAACATATTTTTGGTGGAATAAAATTTATAGCAGGCGAGGTAAAACAGCTTGATTTTAAGAAAGGGTATGCTGATGCATGGGATACTCCGGTAAGATATTAGCACAACATGAATATGCCACCTCGTCAAAAATAATTGTTATTCACCCCTTACTTGTGCACAACAAGGTGTGATGGCACTTTAATATGTTGTGAAACTTTTTTCTTTGCCGGCTCCTGTTCCATTATTTTTTTAAATAAAAGCCGGGCTGCTTCTAAGCCTATTTGGTAAGAATTTTCATCTATGGAGGCAACAGGTTTATAGTGGAGATACTGTAACATAGGGAGATTTCCAAATCCCGTAAAATCAATTTCATTAAGTTTTCCGGGAAAATTATTTGTAATGAATTTAATGGCATCCAGGCTAATATAATTTTTGAAAGTAAAAAAAGCAGTTGGTGGATATTTCATTTTCATACACTTATTCATCGCATTAAAAGTTGATTTTTCTGAAAGATCAACCACATATACCAGTTCAGGATCAAATTTAATTTTATGTTTTTGTAAAGCCACCTTATATCCCTGCAATCTTATCTGGCTTACAATCATTGACTCAGGCCCCATTAAATGCCCAATTCGCTTATGCCTTTTTTTAATTAAAAATTCAGTTGCTTTAAATGCTCCTTCTTCATTGTCGGCAGTTACATAATCAAAGCACTCATCTTCCGGAAACCGTGAAAAGAAAACAACCGGGATGCCAATATTTTCCAATTTTTTAAATGGAGATATATCCTTTGTCTCTGTAGTAGTGGCAATAATTAAACCGTCAACACGGTTACGCTTCATAAGATCAATAATTTTTTCTTCGTTGGCAGTATCTTCATGCGATTGGGAAATAATAACATTATATTTTTCCTTGGCGGCAACCTCCTCAATGCCATTTATTGCCAATGCATAAAATTGATCCAACATGCTGGGGATAATTAGCCCAAGCGTAAATGTTTTATTGATCTTGAAATGCCGGGCAGCTTCATTAGGAGTATAGTTCCATTCATCGGCCTGTTTTTTTACCCGCTCTTTTGTAAGCATGCTAATAAAAGCGTCATCGTTCAAAGCTTTTGATACGGTAGATACCGACATATTCAACCGGAGGGCAATATCTTTTAAGGTAACCGCCTTTTTCATAATTCATGAATAATGCTAAAAGGCAAATTTATTATTTTAAAAATCACAAGAGCTTAAATGCAGGGTTAATCTACTTTTAAACAAAGGCTGATCTTCCATCTTTAAATAGAAGCTTTATGCGTTGGGGTGTACAACCGGGAAAGCGGGTAGAAATTGCATTAAAAATTAAGCCGGTTTAACCCGCTGATCACCCATAATTAATTGAAAAATTATGGTGTTTTATGGTTCTAAAGCTTTTTATTTGGATTCGCATGGGCTCTCAAACATACATTTTTCAAGCCAATCAGCAACGATTTGTTCAGAGTAATCAATTGCGTTTTGTGCTTCTTGCAATAAAGCGGTACCTAATGAAGGAAGTATGAGAGCCCATAAAAATAGGATCAGACGGTTTGGTCTTGAAGCCCATCCCAATCAATGTAGTCACACATTTAATACCTTTCCGTATTTTGTGCCGTAGGTATTCCAATGGATATTGGGAGTGGGTAGATGTATTTAATTTACAAGTGCGCCACACGTTCCTTCAGAACGTTTGGTGCTTTTCATTTTGAATATTCTAACCACAAAAAGTTTCCCGAAAATCGGGACCGGCTCTCTAGAAATAAAAATACTATTGATATTCCTGTTATATAATCTTTACGACCAACCCGCCTATGTAAACTTCACTATCCTTTTTTGGCCGGGTGTAAGGTTATTTGCTCAAAACCTCTCAATTGCATTTGGTAAGTAACCACGCTGCTGGGTTTGTCTTTTAAATACAGCTCTACAACTTCATCCCCAGCTCTTTTGCCGGTATTTGTAACATCTACAGTTACATCAATCATCCTTTTTTTCAAACTTCATTCCTTTAAAGTTGATAAAAGGCTCAATGATTTTTACGACCGGCCATGCATCATGATAAGTGATGCGAATGCTTTTTGAAAAAAGCTATCGGCAAATAAATAAATTTATTTTGTAGCCAACGCCTCCCGTCAGCCAGTTTTTATCTTTAAGTTCGCCCGTTGTAGCAATTGAGAATTTGTTCCCTTCATTTTTTTTAATTACCAAGGACACTTAAAGTATTTAAAATCATAGCAAAGCCTTTTTATTACCAGCAATTGAACCGAGCCTGTAAATCATCTTTGAATCGTACTTATTATTAAAAATAAATAGGATTAGGCGTTTAAGTCGTGAACTGTTTTATAAATAATGGTTTTGTTTGAATCATTGTTACAATTAATTTATGAAAGCTGTTTTTTCCAAATGCTCGACGATTGAATCGGTAGAAGAATTCATTGAGATAAGCCTGCATATGCTTTTCACTACACTTATGATATATCCCTCTTAACCATGATTTAAAATTCATGATTAAATTATGCATCTCAGGAAAGTTTTTTCCTTTATTTGATTTTATTCTTTCCATTGTGTACTCCGATTCTAATGGGGTGTATCCTGTCCATTCATCTGTTCTTACCTGAGCTTTCTCTTTCGATATATGCATGTCAAAAATTTTCTTTAGCTCTGCACTGCTATAGTTATTAATAACAGTCCCGTAAGCTCTTCCCATTTTTTCATCCTTTCTTATTTCTACTGCAAGGCAGACTAATTTTTTATCCCCTTTACTTCTGCCCTGGCTTTTCTCATCATGGCCGCCAATGGCTATTTCATCTACATCTACTCGTCCAATAAGCGGATGATTTTGACTTGATTTCATGGCCTCCTGTATCTTTCTTTTGAACGACCAGCAAGTCTTCTGACGCAGTGTCAACTCACGGGATAATTCACAACTCGACATCCCTTTTTTGCTTACACAAACCCTGTAACAAATATGGAAGGCTTTTAACAGAGGGAATTTAATTTTGTGAAACAATGTTCCTGCTGTAGCTGATTCTTCATAGCCACAGTCCTGACACCGTAAATTTGTCCATTGCTTGCCCTTCCAATATTTTAAAAAACCACACTTGCTGCATTTAAATCCTTCTTCCCATTTAATATCCATCAAATATTGTAAACAATCGGCATTAGTCTGGAACCTTTGGCCAAACTCTATTATATCCATTCCTTGAAACATAACTAATAATTTTAGCTACAAAATTACTAATTATATTAGCTAAAAACAAATCCTATATTTACATCACGATTTAAACGCCTAATTCTAAAAATAAATTAATAATGCAGGGAAACATACTGTGTAAATTTTTTGGAATTTCGGTCTCTAAAGATTAGGCAATCTCAGCAAGTAATATTAGACTTTTCAGGAAAGAAGTTTATAATTGTTGGAGTGTAACAAAGAAAAGCGGAATTCGTATCAACCTGTGCAAGTGAAAAGTGAGAAAAAAAATTTTGTAAATGCAGATTTGGGCTGCAAGAGCAAGATTCACTTTTTGAATCAGACAATCAAATTATAAAAAAAATTATCATCATCATTTTTAATTATTTGATGAATGCAAACGATGACCATAACAAATCAGGCTATTATCGAAATTGTCCAAAAAATGAATTGTTTATGCACAGAAAAACACTGTCGGTTTTAATCCCTTGCTGCCTTTTTATTTTCGTTTTAGGCAACTGCATAAATGAGAAAGAAAAGATAAGTGATTACCGAGGTTCGGATTACGCTGGCTCTGCAAAATGCGAAAATTGCCATAAAGAAATATACAATGCTTATTTACGAACCGCGCATCACCTTACCAGTAGCCCGGCGTTGCAAACGACAATCAAGGGAAGCTTTGCGAAAGACTCAAATATGGTACAATACCGTCCTTCAGTAAAGGTTGTAATGGAAAATACTGACAGCGGTTTTTACCAGGTTGCATACTTAGATAATATACCAAAACAAGCCGGACGGTTCGACATGGTAATGGGCTCAGGCAGAAAAGGACAATCTTATCTTTCCTGGCTTGATGATATTGTGTTCCAGCTTCCGGTCTCCTATTTGGCACCGGGCGGCAACTGGATAAACAGTCCCGGTTATCCACCAAAGTTTGTGTTGTTCAACAGGAATATTCCTGTGGGTTGTTTTGAATGCCATAGCTCCTATATTAAAAAAACGGATTCCCGGCCATCGGGCGATTATTTAGTTGATCATTTTGATAAAAGCCAAATTATCTATGGCATCGACTGTGAAAGATGCCACGGGCCATTGGCCGCCCATGTAAAATACCAGGAAGAAAATCCTGGCGTTGCCACCTCAAAATTTGTAACGAATATTGAATCTCTTCCGCGGCAGGCACAATTAGACATGTGCGCAGTATGTCATTCAGGAGCCAGCGACACCACTGCCTCTTCGTTTTATTATAAACCAGGTTCTAAGCTTTCTGAATATATACATCCGGATAAATCCATCTTGCGCACTGAGGATATTGATGTTCATGGAAAACAATATCAATTATTGATGGCAAGCAAATGTTTCATCAAAAGCAAAACACTTACCTGCCTTTCGTGCCATAATCCCCATGGTGATACACAAGATAAAATACAGGAAATTTCAAAAACGTGTATGACATGTCACACAAATCCAAATCATACTTCAAATAATTCCATAAGGGCAGTCCAGAGCTTAAAACTTAACTGCATTGATTGCCACATGCCGGCAAAACCTTCCCGTGTAATTACAATGAAATCCTCTGACCAGGGTGACTCAATTTCTGCTTATGTAAGAACGCATTATATCGCTATTTATAAAGAAAGCTTTGTAAAACCTCATTAAAAAACAGGCTGCCTTCCCCTTGCCTTGCATTTTAAATCATTAGTAACGAATAAGATTTCCACGACAAAATAAAAGATCGTATTAGATAAACTATCTGCTAAAGCATTAATCGTTTATAAAGAATTTTTAAAAAATAAAGTTTTAATTATTGAGATTGATATACTTTTTTCAGCACCTATTATTTCAAATATTTGCAAGCAGAATAAAAAAAATTATTATTAAATGTCATATTTACATTTATTTTTTCTATTTTTATTTAAGGGTTAATTTTTTCACAAAATAAAGCTTGTTTATGAATCGATTGCTTGTATCCATCCTGTTAGGGATTATTTGTTTTACTTCATCTTCTGTTTTTGCGAAAGGCCCTGATGGCCCATTGGTTGACAAAGTCATTACCGGAAAAATTACCGATGACCAATCGAACGCTCCCTTGATAGGCGCATCTGTATTTGGAAAGGGTACGAACGTTGGTACGTCAACAGATGATAAGGGTAATTTTAGTATAACTGTGCCGGATAACACCAGTGTGTTAGTTATCTCTTTCGCCGGTTATACCCAGAAAGAAGTTGACATAACTTCTTCTAATTTATCCATAAAAATGACGAGGGTTACAGCTTCGCTGGATGAAGTCATAGTCATCGGCTATGGTAGCCAGAAGAAAAAAGAAGTTACAGCTTCCATTGCCTCCGTTAAATCTGAAAATTTCGTAAAGGGGGCTGTAAACGATGCGGGGCAGCTTATCCAGGGAAAGGTAGCCGGCTTGTCTATTGCAACCCCGGGAGGAGACCCAACTGCAAACTCACAAATTATTTTGCGTGGTATCAACTCTATTAATGCAAGTTCATCTCCATTGATCTTAATAGATGGAATTCCGGGTGATCTACGCACTATTTCACCCGAGAATATTGAATCCATTGATGTGTTGAAGGACGGTTCAGCAGCAGCTATTTACGGTACCCGGGGTACAAATGGGGTTATTCTGATAACATCCCGCAAGTCCAATGGCCGCATTTCCTCGGTTGAATATAGTAGTTACGTTAGTACACAAACTATTGTGAAAAAACCTCCCATGCTTACAGCAGCAGAATATCGTCAACAAATAGCTGGCGGCGCTACTTTGTCTGACCTGGGAGCTAGTACAGATTGGATTAAAGAAATTACACGAACGCCTATTTCGCATGTTCATAACCTCACTTTTCGGGGAGGTAATCCGCAAACCAATTACCTGGTGGATTTAAACTATCGTTCTTTCCAGGGCATTATGCTTAAGTCAGATAATAAGGCCTTTAACGTGCGTTTTGATGTTAACCATTCTATGTTTAACGGCCTTTTAAAGGCAAATATTAATATGATTAATACCTCCCAGGACTACACGACAACCGGTGATGGATATTCTTTTAACGGGTTTGCTTATCGCCAGGCGTTAATTCGAAATCCAACAAGCCCCATAAAGGATTCGGCAGGAAACTGGTTTGAACAAACAGGAATTTTCCAATATGAGAATCCGCTTTCCCGGATTTATGAGAGTGATGGGAAAAACACTAATCAAAGTACACGGGTTGCAGGGTCGCTTACTTTAACGCCATTTAGCGGTTTGGTTATATCGGCTTTGGGAGCACGTACTAAATTTAATGAAGCAAGAGGCTATTCGGAAACAAAAAAACATATTTCGACCATACGGGATTCCCGGAATGGATATGCTTCGAGAGGTTTCAATGAACGGCTTCAAAACCTGCTGGAAATTACTGCTACTTACAGTAAAGTAGTGGGAAGCCATTCTTTCACAGTATTAGGTGGATACTCTTACCAGGATAATACCTATGCGGATAGCTACATGACCAACTGGGATTTTCCAACCGATTTATTTACTTACAATAATATTGGTATAGGGGATGCTGCTAAACGCGGAATCAATGCCATAGCCAGCACCAGGACAAAAACAAACCTTATCGGATTTTTTGGCCGGGCTACTTATAACTATAAGGAAAAATATTTACTGATGGCAAGCGTTCGCCGCGAAGCAACGTCTACACTCGTTGGCGCAAAGCAACCATGGGGAACTTTTCCTGCCGTGTCCGTTGGCTGGAGGTTAAACAAGGAAGGATTTCTTAAAAATGTTACTGCAATTAATGATTTAAAATTGCGTGTAGGATATGGAGTAACAGGCACGCCGCCACAGTCGCTTTTCTTAGGTGTGGCCCGCTTAGGGTATAGTGGTTATACATTGTCAAATGGCGCCTGGGTACCGCAGTTAGTTCCTGTAAGTAATCCTAATCCCGATCTACGCTGGGAGCAGAAAGAAGAAGCAAATATTGGCCTTGATTTTTCTTTATACAACGGTAGGGTAAATGGATCTTTTGATGCTTATAGCAGGCGGGTAAATGGTTTGTTATACGAATTTCCGGTACCCACACCTCCAAATCTTTTTAATACAACATGGGCAAACGTTGGTGTGATGAAAAACACAGGTTTCGAGGCGATTATCAATTTTACCCCGGTAACAAGTAAAGATTTCGAATGGTCTTCGAGTGTGAACTTTTCTACGAACAATAATAAACTGGTATCTCTGTCAAACGACAATTACAAAACTACCACGCCGTACTTCAATACCGGTTATACCGGCGATCCTATTCAAACGTACACTCACCGCGTAGAAGTAGGCAGGGCTATCGGGGAGTTTTATGGTTATAAGGTGGTAGACGTAGATGAAAATGGAAAATGGATATTTGAAGGAGAGGACGGAAAACCGGTTTCGTATGATGACTTTAAAGCTTCTGATGAGGATAAAAGAGTGCTGGGTAATGGCTTGCCTAAATATTATGCAGGTTGGAATAATAACCTGCGTTATAAGATAATCGATCTCTCTGTTACAATGCGGGGCGCATTCGATTACCAGATTCTTAACTTTCAAAGAATGTATTATGAAAATACGGGCCGTACACAGTACAATCAATTAAAATCAGCTTACGACCCATTATTCGGAAAAACTGTAATGGATAAAAACGTGCCTTTACAATTTAACAGCTACTACATTGAAAATGGCGATTTCTGGAAAATTGATAATATTACGCTTGGCTGCAACATCGGTAAAATCGGTAACATCGCAAAAAACACACGTGTGTATATCTCCATGTTAAATTCACTGGTGATCACGGGGTATAAGGGCATTGATCCGGAAGTGAACCGGTTAGGGCTTGCTCCCGGTGATGACGATCGGGATAAATATCCGAGCGTACGGACATTCACATTAGGATTAAATACAACTTTTTAACTTATTCAATTTACACTTATGTTTAGCCACAAAAAATACTTTACATTTTTCATATATTTCTTTTTGGTCATTGCGATAACTTCTTGTACAAAACTCGCTGACACGAATTATACACAAATAAACTCGGACCAATTTTCGCCTGCTGCCAGTGATCTTGTATCGCTGGTGGGTCCCGCTTATGGTGCCTGGCGTGGCCTTATAGGTTATAACGGTTCAAGTAATTTTTTTAGAACGCAAGAGGTTACCGCCGATGAGGTGGTGATACCGGCTCGTCCCAATGGGTGGGTTGATGATGGAAGCTATCGCAGGTTACATGAACACAAGTGGACAACTACAGACGGAACTGCGGGTAACTGGTCCGGGGCTTATAATGGAATAACCAATTGCAATCGCCTCATATACCAGATAGAGTCAGGCGTTCTTCCTGTTAACACAGGCAAAGAAGAAATTCTGGCTGAAATAAGAGCGCTCAGGGCATCTTATTACTATGTATTATGTGATCTGTATGGAAATGTACCTATTGTAACAAAATTTGATGTTGAGCCCGGATTTCTTCCCGAACAAAGTACACGCAAGCAAGTATATGATTTTATAATAGGCGAATTGAACGAAGTGATGCCCCTGCTGAGTGATGTTACTTCCCAGACCTATTATGGTCGTTTTAATAAATGGGCAGCAAAAGCGCTGTTGGCTAAGATGTATTTAAATGCCGGTGTATATACTGGCACATCAAAATGGGACAGTTGCATCATCGTTTGTGATGACATCATTAACTCAGCAAAATATTCTCTCAGTCCAACCCAGAAAGCAATTTTTGCTACTGAGAATGCATCAAATTCCGAGATAATTTTCGCTATTCCTTTTGATGAAATCTATGCTGGCGGCTTCAATTTGCATATGGAAACGCTGCAACCAGAAAATCAGGCAACTTATAAACTGCAGTCTTCATCATGGGGCGGCATAGCAGCTATTCCACAGTATATTGATACATACGACCCCGAAGATCAACGGTTAAAAGACAACTGGATCCAGGGGCAGCAATATACCTCCACAGGTGTACCGATCAAGGGTACTCTTGGAGCATTTAACGGTAAACCGTTAATTTTTATAAATGCCATGCCGGGCGTAGATTCCAGCGAAGAAATACACGGTTTTCGGTTAGGGAAATTTGAGTTTAAAGTAGGGGGATTAGATAATCTGAGCAATGATGTGCCGCTATTCAGGCTGGCTGATGTAATGATGATGAAAGCAGAATGTTTGCTTCGTACAGCAAAGGCCAACGAGGCAGCCGTGATTGTAAGCGCCGTAAGGGCAAGAAGTTTTACAGGTGATCCTGCAAAAGCAACAGTAACCGGTGCACAGTTGCAGCAAGGAAGTTCTTATGATTATGGACGTAGAGATCATTTAGTAACAACACATGAAGG
Organism: Hanamia sp.; assembly: GCA_965217965.1. Taxonomy (GTDB): domain Bacteria; phylum Bacteroidota; class Bacteroidia; order Chitinophagales; family Chitinophagaceae; genus Ginsengibacter. Next base: position 617,643 of record CBDCJQ010000001.1, read on the forward strand.
CGGGGCGGACGTTCAATATGGACGCTTCTTAGATGAATTAGGTTGGGAATTCAACCAGGAACCCCACAGGCGGCAGGATTTGATTCGATGGGGGCTATTCACAAAAAAATCATGGCTCTCTCACCAGCCTAATGGCGATTATCGTGCACTGATGCCAATACCGTCTAATGTATTAAATACGAATTCTAAACTTCAACAAAATCCCGGTTACTAATTCATGATTTCCGATACCGGAATATGGCCCGATATTTTTGCAATAGATAAAAAAATAACCCCCGGGGCTTTAGCCTATAATATTTCATAGGTTTGATAGTTGTTTAGAGATTTGATAACAGCGCAAGGCCGTTAAACGAACCAGGATTATTTGAGAATAGAACATTGATGAAAGCCATCGATGGTCTATTCTTTTGTAAACCGTCGGCTTTCTCTATTAACCTATTGTATGATTACTTTTCTTAGAAAATTCGCGCCACCTTTTTTCATTGCAATCTTTTGTATTTGCCAGGCTTGTAATACACCAAAAGATAAACAACAGGAAACTTTATTCACGCTACTTTCACCCGACTCCACAGATATCACTTTCGTAAACCAGGTAATTGAAGATGAAAATGTGAACCCGCTACAATATGAAAATAGCTATAACGGCGGAGGTGTAGCAATTGGCGATGTAAACAATGACGGGTTAGATGATGTTTACCTTACCGGCAACAGCGTTGGAAACAAAATGTACCTCAACAGGGGCAATTTCAAATTTGACGATGTAACAGTCAAGGCAGGTATTGCCGGACGTATAAGCTGGACCACAGGAACCACAATGGCCGATGTAAACGGCGACGGATTGTTAGATATTTACGTTTGCCACTCCGGCAATTTGCCTGGATCAAAAAGGGCTAATGAACTGTTTATTAACAAAGGCTTCGATAAAAATGGAATACCTGCTTTTGTTGACGAAGCGCAGCAGTATGGCCTGGCGGATTCTGCTTTTAGTATCCAGGCTTCCTTTTTTGACTATGATTTAGACGGCGATCTGGATATGGTTTTGCTAAACCATAGCCCTGTTCGGTTCAACAACCTTGATGAAGCTGCAATTCATTACCTCTTAAATAAAACCGATTCCCTTACAGGGCTTAAACTGTACAGGAATGATGGTAATTTTTTTAAAGATGTTACTTCACAATCAGGCATACGCAATTCACGATTGAATTTCAATCTCGGTGTTTCCGTTGCTGACATTAATGATGATGGTTTCCCGGATATTTATGTAAGCAATGATTACCTCGCACCCGACTATTTGTATATAAACAACGGAGACGGCACGTTTAAAGATAATCTTGGAAATATGCTTTCCGCTACGTCGGAATTTTCTATGGGTAATGATATTGCTGATATTAACAATGATGGATTAGCTGACATCTATACCCTTGATATGTTGCCCGAAGATAACCGAAGGCAAAAGCTTTTATTTGGCAGCTACAATTTTGAGCTATTTAATCAAAATGTGCAGGCCGGATTGCACCCGCAGTACATGCGTAATATGCTGCAGTTAAATAATGGAAACGGAACTTTCAGCGAGATTGGTCAATTGGCTGGCGTATCTAATACGGACTGGAGTTGGGCGCCGCTGATTGCAGATTTCGATAACGATGGGTGGAAAGATATCTTCGTTACTAATGGTTACCTGCGGGACTATAATAACATGGATTTTTTAAAATACATGGGTGACTTTTTGCGCGATAGACAAGGCCGAATTCAGAAAAGTAACCTGTTGGAACTGGTAAAAAAAATGCCCTCCTCAGACGTGCGCAATTATGCATATCAAAACAATCACGGAAAGCAGTTTATTAATAAGAGTGCAGCATGGGGATTAGATGCTGTTTCAAACAGCAATGGAGCTGCTTATGCTGACCTTGATAATGATGGAGATCTCGATCTTGTGGTAAATAATATAAATAAACCGGCGTTCATTTACCGGAACAATACAGAGGAAAAAACCAACGCAAATTTTGTCAAAATTAAACTCCAGGGTAATGGGGCAAATCGCTTCGGAGTTGGAGCAAAAGTGAAAATTTTTGTAAATGGCGGGCAGATCGTTTCCGAGCAGCAGCCAACGCGGGGATTCCAGTCAAGTGTATCCCCCGTAATGGTATTCGGAGTTGGAAAAGCCGTGAGCATTGATTCACTTATTGTCACCTGGCCTGGTAAAAAAGAGCAATTACTCAGGGATATAAAAACCAATCAGCAGTTATTGCTTATGGAATCTTCGGCAACGGTTGAGCATATTCAGCAGAAAAATAATATCGAAAGCATACTACATCCAATGGCGCCTTCTCCTGTTAACTATGTTCATCACCAGGATGATGTTAACGATTTTAAAAGGCAACCCTTATTGATTAATGCTTTGTCTTATACCGGTCCTTGTATGGCAAAAGGTGATATTGACGGTGATGGTAAAGAAGATATTTTTATCGGCGGCGGTAATGGTTTTCCAGCCGGCTTATATAGGCAGGTAAATCAGCAGCAATTCGAAAAACTAAATGAGCCGGCTTTGGATGCAGATGCAGCCAGCGATGATGCATGCGCAATTATGTTTGATGCCAATGGAGATGGTAAGCCTGATTTATTCGTAGCCAGCGGTGGTTATAATTCTTTTGCAGCCGGGGGGCCTGTTTCACAAGGCCGGTTATACATAAATAATGGGGCCGGAAAGTTTACTCGTGCTGTAAGTGCCCTTCCTGCCATTTCTATTTCTGCAGGTGCAGTCGCCGCAGGTGACCTAAACGGCGACGGCTTCCCGGATATTTTTTTAGGGGGGCGTGTTGTTCCGGGACGATATCCTGAAACGCCAGCTTCTTATATTCTCCTGAATGACGGGAAGGGAAATTTCAAAGACGCTACAAAGAAAATTTGCCCGTTGTTGACCAACGCCGGTATGTTTACAAGTGCTGTGTTTGCCGATATGGATGGCGATAAAAAGAAAGAATTGATTACGGCTGGCGATTGGATGCCTGTACAAATCTGGAAGATAGTAAACGGTAGATTGGAAGATAAAACCAGTTCGTTTATAGATTCTTCTCAAAATGGATGGTGGAATACTTTGGCCGTTACAGATGTGAACGGTGATGGCCGGCCGGACATCATTGCGGGTAATTATGGCCTCAATTGCCAGTGGAAAGCCAGTAAAAATGAACCGGTGGAAATGTGTTATAAAGACTTTGACGACAACGGTTCTGTTGACCCGATATTTTGCTATTACATCCAGGGAAAATTATATCCCTATGTTGGCCGCGACGAATTATTGGAGCAGATAAGTATGTTGCGAACAAGGTTTAATGATTATAAATCGTTTGCCGATGCAAATTTGGCTGCTATTTTTACGAAAGAGGAGTTGCATGGGGCTAAGGTACTATCCGCTACCACAATGCAAACCAAATTATGGATAAGCAATGCAAAAGGAAAACTCGTGGAGCAACCATTGCCGGTTGAAGCGCAGTTCAGCCCTGTGTTTGCTATTGCGGCCGGCGATTTCAATAAAGATGGAAATATTGATTTAGTATTTGGTGGCAATAACAAATCTTCAAGAATTAAAATTGGTATGAACGAGAGCAGCGAAGGGCAAATGTTTCTTGGCAATGGACATGGAGGTTTTCAGTACGCGAACCAGGTAGAGTCTGGATTAAAGGTGCAGGGTGAGATCAGGTCATTTTGCCTTATCAACCAGTTATTATTTGTTGGCGTTAACGGGCAACCCATCCAGGCTTATGAAATGAAAAAATAACCTGATTTGGAAAGGTGGAGAAGGGTTGTTTTTAAGGATAATTTTAAAATATCACGAGGAATAATTTTAGAGCTCTACAAGAAGATAATTTCGAAGGGTGACCATTAAACATGAAAGGAATTCAAAGGCTTATTTTAATATTGGGGGCAGTCTTGATCATCGTAGTGGTATTGATAGTACTGCTGCGCAAAAAAGGCGATATTTATTATGCAAGTCGAGGCGAGGTGGTTGAGCTCACCTTTGAGCTGGATAAAAAATTTGAATTCGGGAAATATTATTTCGATATCAATAATGGCAAAGGCTCTACATATCCATTGTGTTTCTGCCTTACCGAGAAAAATACTTATCCTGCCGATTGTTCCGGGGATGTAAAATATCTTTATAAAAATACACCCGGAACTATGTGTATTCCTTTAAAAATAGGCAACGGGCGATGTTCCGTGGCACCGATAGAAACGCTTGGCTACGCAACCAATTTTATGATTCCGCTCGAGTACTCGTGGGCAAAACCTTTTGAGAAAATTGTGTTGGGCATCCGTGTCCCTATGCAAGCTTCCCGGGATGCAAAGCTGGTGGTAGCTGTAACCATTCTCAAGCAGGGTGATTCAGAAAAAATGCAACGATACAGGCTTTTTGAAAAAACGATTATAGTAAAAGACACAAAAGATAATTGACAAAGCATTTGCGGTTAAGAATTAAGTTCAATGATTCAAACAGAAAGAAACTTCTTGAAGATAAAAAGATACGGTGTACATAATGAAGAATAAAACATTATTTTCCTGTTATTGCCGGGTATGCATGCCGTTTCTGTTACTATGTTTTTTTGTGAATTCCTGCAGCCAGGCAATATCGCTTTTTACCTTAATGGAGCCACAAAGCACTGGCATTTATTTCCAGAACGAACTGCCGGTTAACGACACCACTCTCAATATACTTGACTATATATATTACTTTAACGGGGGAGGTGTGGCCACCGGCGATATAAATAATGATGGGCTACCGGATATCTTCTTTACCTCCAATCTCGGCAGGAATAAACTATACCTAAACAAGGGGAATTTCAAATTTGAAGACATTACAGAAAAAGCTGGTGTTGGCGGAGTTTCCAACTGGAAAACAGGTGTGACAATGGCTGATGTAAATGGTGATGGGCTACTGGATATTTATGTTTGTGCGGTCGGTAATTTTAGGAACCTGCAGGGCAAAAATGAACTATATATCAACCAGGGGAATGGCAAATTTGTGGAGTCAGCCAAAGCCTATGGGTTAGATGTTGCAGCCTTTAGTACACAGGCTACTTTTTTTGATTATGACAAAGACGGGGATCTTGATATGTTCCTGGCTTGCCATTCCGTGCATTCTGTAGAGAGTTTCAGAAAGGCAACAGAACGCACAACAAGCAACGCACAAAGCGGCGACAAGCTTTTTATCAATGAACAAAAAGATGGCAAGGTTCATTTTAGAGAAGTGACCCGCGAAGCCGGCATCTACAATAGTGCCCTCGGCTATGGATTAAACGTAATTGTGGGAGATTTCAATAACGACAACTGGGATGATATATATGTAAGTAACGACTTTCATGAAAACGATTATTATTATTTGAACAATCACAATGGAACATTTACTGAAGCAAATGAAACAGCTTTCGGCCACGAAAGCCGCTTTTCCATGGGAAGTGAAGTTGCCGATCTCAACAATGATGGCTGGCTTGATATCGTAACAATGGATATGCTTCCGAAAGATGAAAAAATATTAAAATCTTCGGCAAGCGACGACCCCCTGGATATTTATAACTATAAAATGAGTTATGGTTATCACACGCAATATTCCCGCAACTGCCTGCAATTAAATGTTGGAGGCGGTAAATATTTCAGCGAGATCGGTTTGTATAGCGGAGTAGAAGCTACCGATTGGAGCTGGTGCCCGCTTGCTGCTGACTTTGATAATGATGGAATAAAAGACTTATTTGTAACGAATGGCATTGTGAAACGACCAAATGATTTGGACTATATAAAATTTGCAAATAATCCTTCCGTTTTTGATTTGTTGCAAAAAGGGAAAACAGCAGATAGGCAAGCCGTTGATGAAATGCCGCCGGGTAAAGTCCCCAATTATATTTTTAAAGGACAACCCAACATGAAATTTGCAGATAAATCGAAGGAATGGGGCTTCAGCGAGCCAACTTTGTCAAATGGCGCAGCGTATGCAGATTTGGATAATGACGGCGATCTTGACCTGGTAGTGAACAACATCAACAGCCCGGCAATGATTTACCGGAATAATCTGAGTGAAAAAAATAAACAAAACTTTCTTGATGTTCAATTAAAAGGTAACGGATACAACACTTTTGGCTATGGAGCAAAAGTAATGCTGAAGTACAATGGCAAGCTGCAACTAAATTATGTAACAGGTAGCCGCGGATTTTTAAGTACATCTACGAGCGTGGTTCATTTCGGCTTAGGCCAGCAGGCAAATATTGATACATTAAGTGTGATTTGGCCTTCCGGCAACGTGGAGCAGCTGATTAACGTGAAACCAAACCAACGCTTGGTTTTAAAAGAGATAAATGCTGTTTCTCCCAACCGAACTGTATTGCCAACGGAAGCAAACTCTCCATCGGTCCTTTTTACAGACATAACTAATAAAGTAAAATTGAAGTGGCGTCATCATGAAAATAGCTTTACGGATTTTAATGTGCAGCCATTGATTCCGCATAAGGTTTCTACACAAGGCCCTAAAATAGCCGTTGCCGATATTAATGATGATGGGCTTGATGATTTTTTTATTTGCGGTGCCCGCAATCAGCCGGGAAGTCTTTTTCAGCAACAAAAGGATGGAACATTTCAGTCAATACAGCAGGAGTTTTTTGATGAGGATAAAGGCAGCGAAGATGTAAACGCTTTGTTTTTTGATGCCAACGGCGATGGGTTCGCTGATTTGTATGTGGTCAGCGGTGGAAATGAATTTGAGGATAAAGAAAAGGAACTCCTGGACCGGCTTTATTTGAATGATGGAAAAGGCAAGTTTAAAAAGTCGGCTGGCTTGCCACCCATGTATGGAAACAAATCTGTAGCATCCGCCGCTGATTTTGACAGAGACGGCGACCTGGACTTGTTTGTAGGCGGAAGAGCGATAGCTCAAAACTATGGTGTATCTCCCACTTCATATTTGCTAATAAATGATGGAAAAGGAAATTTTACCGTTGCCCCTGATGCTGTGGCTCCGGGGCTCAGTCATATTGGAATGGTTACAGATGCCGTATGGACCGATAAGGACAATGATGGCTGGCCGGATCTGGTGGCAGTAGGCGAATGGATGCCGATCACGTTTTTTAAGAATAATAGGGGAAAGTTAGAAAATAAAACACGCGAGGAAGGATTAAGTAATACAACTGGCTTGTGGCAGTCTGTACGGGCAGAAGACATTGACAATAATGGATATCCTGATTTGCTGGTAGGTAACTGGGGTGAAAATTCTAAACTAAGAGCAACCGATGCCTATCCACTCGAATTGTATGTGGGAGACCTGGATGGAAATGGGGTTACTGACCAGTTTTTAGGCGTGGCGCAAGAGGGTAATTATTACCCTTTCCTGAATAAAGAAGATATAGAAAAACAGCTCCCCTTCATCAGGAAAAAATTTGACAGCTATTCCGGGATGGCAGGACTTACACTTGATAAAATTTTTGGTGAGGGTTTGCAAAGCATGAAAAAACTTACCGTCAACACGCTTGCTACAAGTTTGCTTAGAAACTCAGGTATCCGGTACAAAATTGAAAAAATGCCGGCACCGCTGCAGTGGTTTCCCATGTTCGCGTGGGCAGTTGCTGATTTAAACAACGATGGTAAAAAAGATATCGTGGCCGCGGGCAACTTCTATGGCGTTACTCCATATGAAGGAAGGTATGATGCCGGGTTTGGACAAGTTTTGATTCAGAAAGAAAAGGGTTGGGCAACTCCTTCGCCCCTGGCATCCGGGCTGATGCTGTCGGGGGAAATACGGGACATCAGGAAATGTAAAACAATTAATAAGCAATGGCTATACCTGGTAGCAAGAAACGATGACAGTTTACTTGTTATAAAGCCACGTGAAAAATGAAGATAATATTTAAGTGTAATTTTAACATTTATCGGCAATACTTATACTAAAAGATATTGCACCAAATACATATATTGGGTACTGGACTTGAACTGTAAACCACGACATCCATGAAACGATTTAGCCATAATTTATCGATCTTAATTTGCATTTTTTTTATCGCCAGTTGCGATAGAAACCATCATAATGTTGAAGACATAATGCCTGCTGACATTACAAATGTTATAAAAAGCATGACGAATAACATGGTGCATGATGTAACAAACCCACCGCTGGCTTCACGTTTTTTTTCTTACGCTGCTTTGGCAGGATATGAAGTTATCACCCAGAACGATTCTTCATTTGAAAGCCTGCGGGGCGTGCTGAATGATTACCCGGTTATAAAAAAACCTGTTTTATCAAATTATTCCTACAAACTGGCTGCACTCTTTGCCATGCTAAAGACGGCTGAAAAAATGCAGCCCTCCGGCACAACGCTCGACTCAACAGTACAAGGTTTGCGCGAAAAATATAGTAAGGCAGGCCTTAGTGATGAAACCATCAGCGCTTCTGAACAATACGGAGATTTAATAGCTAAAACGATTTTGAAGTATGCAAATGAAGATGGTTATAGAAAAATAAGTGATCTTCCAAGATATACACCAAAAAAAGGCACCGCTTATTGGTATCCTACCCCACCGGCCTATCTTTCTGCAGTTGAGCCCCAATTTCAAACGGTCCGCACTTTTTACCTGGATTCATGCTCACAATTTAAACCGGAGGTGCCAACGTTGTTTGACTCAACAAAAGGTTCTGGCTTTTACAAACTGATGGATGCCGTATATAGGGAGGGGAAAGCTCTTCCGGCAGAGCATGTTCAAATCGCATCATTTTGGGATTGTAATCCCTTCGCTGTGCAGAGTGATGGCCATTTGCAGATAGGTATAAAAAAAATATCACCCGGCGCACACTGGATGGGTATCGCAGGCCTTGCGTGTGAAAAAGCGAATGCTTCATTTGAAAAGACCATGGAAGTATATGCCATTTTATCTACAACACTCATGGATGCATTTGTCAGTTGCTGGGACGAAAAGTACAGAAGCAATCGAATTCGTCCGGAAACAGTCATTAGAAAATATATTGATCCGGATTGGCAACCGCTTTTGCAAACTCCACCCTTTCCGGAATATACCAGTGGACATTCTATAGTTTCAACGGCGTCAGCGGAAGTGCTGTCACATTTTTTTGGTGATAGTTTTTCGTTTAACGATTCTACAGAAACTGCGTTCGGGCTGCCGGTCCGCACTTATATATCGTTCAGGCAAGCAGCCTCCGAAGCTGCCATTTCAAGATTCTACGGGGGTATTCACTTCACAGATGCGATTGTAAGTGGGCAAAAATCCGGGGAAGAAATCGGAAAATTTGTTTTGAAAAAAATATTATAAATGGGCAGATAAAAAACCTGTAGGAAGGCGGAAAAAGGCCAGGTATATATGCCCGGCTTTTATTTTAAACACCTGTTACTTCTGTAAAACTCATTCGATTCAAGCTGCTTCGCCTGCCATCTTCCGGCATTCGTCTGCGCACGCACGGCAAGCTTCCGCACATTCTTTACAACGTTCTGTTTCGTGATTTCCACATTCTGCTGCACAAGCATCGCATGCGTCCGCACATATTTTACACATTGCTGCTGCATTTTGTCCACCCATGCTCATAACCTGTGCGACTGCATAACACAAAGCGGCGCATTCCATATCTGATTGAATACAATTTGCCATCATTTTACATCAACTTCCTGCAGGCAGGCTGAAGCGCAGTGTATTAATTTCTAAAGGAATAAATACATGGGAACGTAATCTTCCTAAAACTTACTTGCTAATACCATCTATAGGCTTCCGGTGCAACGCTCCTAACTTCTTAAACTCCGATGGAGACATGCCGGTAAGTTTTTTGAATTGGTTAGATAAATGTTGGGTACTGCTATAACCAAGATGCACGGCGATTTCGCTTAAGGTGAGCTCATCATAAATAAGCCACTCTTTCGTTTTTTCTATTTTTTGTAAAATAAAAAACTGTTCTATGGTGATGCCTTCCACCTCGGAAAAAAGCCTGCTGAGAGATGAATAATCTTTAAAAATATTTTTGCTTAAATATTTGCTTACGCTAAAATGATCTTCAACATCCCCGGCTTGCACTTTTTGTATAAGAATGTTTTTTATTTTTTCAATTAACTGCATCTTCTGATCGTCTAATAATTCAAAGCCGGTTTGCTTTAGATCATCTGCTAACTTTTGCAGTTTCTTTTCGCCCGGTTCTTTCGTCAACTCAACATCACCGAGGCGGATATATTTTGCCGGCAGTTTATTGTCTTTTAAGATCTGCTCTACCGAAGTAATGCAGCGCGGGCAAACCATATTTTTTATTATCAGTTTCAAACGTTATTATTCTAAATTTTATTTATTATTCTCTTTACTTCTTAATTATATTATCTGCCAGCCAATCGGCCATGCGTTGCGGCCAGGCTTTAATTGAGGCTAATAAAGAACGCTTGCCCATGTTGAATGCGTGGTTTCCCTGTGCATACAGGTGTACTTCGATGGGCGCTTTGGCGGCACGGTACTTTTGCAAAAGATTTACAATTGGCGCTGAGCAACATTCATCATCATTAGCAGCTACCATAAACGCGGGAGGTGCATGGGAAGAAACGGAATCAGGCAGGAATAACGGTCCCGGATAGACGAGCATTTGAAAATCAACTTCGGCGCTTACCTTTTCTATTGAGTCCACAGCATTTTTGTTTCCTTCGTTATTGCCGTAAGCTACCATCGATACTACTTCTCCGCCGGCAGAAAAACCAAGCATGCCTATTTTATTGGGATCAATATTCCACTCCGCAGCCCGGCTCCTTACAAGGCGCAACGCCCGCAGCGCATCTTCCTTTGGATGCTTCTCTACCGAATAGGGCGAGTTTTCTTCGCGACCCAGGCGATATTTAAGCACGAAAGCAGTAACGCCTATATTATTTAAATAAATAGCCGGATCAGTGCCTTCAGCATCAAACACCAATAACCGGTGGCCACCGCCGGGGCAGATGATTACTGCAGTGCCGTTTGCTTTTTCCTTCGGTGGAAAGTAGGCCGTGATGGTGGGATTATTTATATGTTTTACCCAATAATCTTTTGCCTCCTCCGGCTCATTTTTTAATTGTTCAAAACCGGGCGCACCATTTTCCCATAAAGGAATTACAACCGGCTTGCTTTGTGAAGTGGCTGCCGGCGCATAAAAGACAATCGTTATAAATAATAAAAAAACAGCGGGCTTAATCATATAATTTATTTATCTAAAGATAATGAAAGTGACAAAAGTAATTGGCCGGCATTTTTCTTTTTTGAGGATGATCTTACGTCTTAAAACTGCCAATGGATTTTTCTCAAAAAGTCTATCACATTTTTTTACGCTAAACTTTTGCCTTATTTGTTTGAAACTGCTTAAATTTATTGCTCGTTGTCGGATTGCTTACATCATTCATTTTACCTGTTCTCAATATTCATTTGCCCATTCATTCTAAAATATAAATATGCGAAAGAAACAGCAGCCATCATCCCGCAGAAATTTTATCAGGCAAATTACCGGCACTACTTTAGCGCTTGGCGCGGGGTCTCTTGGAGCCTTCGCAGCAGAAGAAAAGTTGGAAGAGCGCACCATTTTATATCAAAAAAAGTTTTCGTCAAATGACAAGGTAAATGTAGCCGCTATCGGTATGGGCATTATGGGTAACAATAATGTAAATACATCATTAAAAGTTCCGGGCGTAGAGCTGGTTGCCGCCTGTGATCTCTATAAGGGCAGGCGTGAGCGTGCGAAGGAATTGCATGGCGATGGCCTGTTTGTTACGAATGATTATCGCAAAATTTTAGAGAGGAAAGATATAGACGCAATAATTATTTCCACCAGCGATCAATGGCATGCACGCATTGCTAAAGAAGCCCTTGAAAAGGGAAAGCATGTGTATTGCGAAAAGCCTATGGTACATTATATAAGCGAAGGCATGGGCGTAGTAAATGCACAAAAAGCAAGCAGCAAAGTAATGCAGGTCGGCAGCCAGCGGGTGAGCAGCGTAGTGTATGCTAAAGCACATGAATTATATAAAACCGGAGAAATAGGAAAGCTCAATATGGTAAACGCGATCTACGACCGGCAGGATGCATTGGGTGCATGGGAATACACAATGCCCACTAATGGCACGCCTGAAACTGTGGATTGGGACATGTATATAAAAGGCATGGGCAACATACCCTGGGATCCTAAAAAGTTTTTCTGGTGGCGCAATTACCGTGAGTTTGGCACCGGGGTAGCCGGTGACCTTTTTGTTCATCTTCTGTCGGGCACGCATGTTATTACCGGTTCCAAAGGCCCGGAAACAATATATGCTTCTGGCCAGTTATGCCATTGGAAAGATGGGCGCAATGTGCCTGATGTAATGACGGGCATCATGACCTATCCTGAAACACCTGAGCATACGCCTTTTCAACTAACGCTGCAGGTAAACTTTGTAAGTGGCACCGGCGGTTCTGAGGTGATACGCTTTGTGGGCGATGAAGGAGTAATTGATATTAGCGGTGATGGTTTAACGGTTCATCATAGTAAAATGGCTGAGGCCGCGGGCATTGGCGGGTGGGACGCTTTAGCAACTTATCCCAAAGAGATGCAGGAAAAATTAATGCAACAATACAATCAGCAATACACAAAAGACCAACAAAAAAGGCCGGTAACGCCTGATATCGTTTACAAAAAACCGGGGGGCTTTGACGAACACCTGGAACATCATACAGACTTTTATGAAAGCATAAGAAGCGGCAAACCGGTTGTGGAAGATGCGGTATTTGGTTTCAGGGCTGCGGCGCCATGCCTGGCTTGTAATGAAAGTTATTTTAAAAAGAAAATCATTCACTGGGATGCTGAGCAGATGAAAGTGAAAGAAAGCTAATTAACGTTTATTCAACCATACTTTATTTATTCTAAAAATTAAAACATGAAACTATCAAGAAGAAAATTTCTGATGACGGGTTCCCTTTCACTTGCCGGCACTATGTTTCTTTCAAAAGAAATTTTTGCAGGCACTAATAAAAATGCTTCAGACCACATCCTCGGTATTCAACTGTATTCTGTGCGTGACGATATGAAGAACGACCCTTCAGGCACATTAAAGCAATTAGCGGCTATGGGTTACAAAAATGTAGAGCATGCGAACTATGTTGACCGAAAATTTTATGGCTATAGTGCAAGTGATTTTAAAAAGCTGTTAGATGATCTTGGCTTAAAAATGCCCAGCGGCCACACCGTAATGTCAGATAAAGACTGGGACAATAGCGCTAATGATTTTACTGATAAATGGAAAAAAACGATTGAAGATGCTGCCACTGTTGGGCAACTCTATGTGATAAGCCCATGGCTGGATGAAAGCCTCCGGCAGAATTACGATGGGCTTTTAGGCTTTCTTGATAAATTTAATAAATGCGGTGAGTTGTGTAAAAAGTCGGGGTTAAAATTTGGCTATCACAATCATGATTTTGAATTCAAATACTCATTAAACGGTAAGCAGATCTACGATATCATTTTAGAAAAAACAGACCCGGATTTAGTATTACAACAAATAGATATTGGCAACATGTACGGAGCCGGCGGAAGGGCATTGGATATTTTAGCAAAACATCCCGGAAGGTTCCAAAGCATGCATGTAAAGGATGAAATAAAATCGGAAAAAGGTGAGATGAATGATAATTATGAAAGCACCATTTTAGGCAAAGGCATTTTACCGGTAAAAGAAATTGTGGACCAGTTTCGCAAAGCCGGCGGCACCACTGAGTTCATTATCGAGCAGGAATCTTACCAGGGAAAAACGCCGATTGAATGTGCAAAAGAAGATTTAATTATCATGCAGAAATGGGGTTATTGAAAATTGGTTTTGCTAAAGATTCGGTTATAAAATATTTCTATTGAAAAATGTTTACCGGCCATTCGGATAAACTTGTTCGTGCTGGCCGCTTTTTTTACAGGTTATTTACCACTATTGTCCGACTAAATATTATCAATTTTAATGAAACACTTGCTGGCACTAAGTTTCACGGCCCCTCTCCTTCGGAGAGGGGGTTGGGGGTGAGGTCAATACCAGCGGGGTTTTCATTGAATTAGTCGGACAATAATGGTCATTTACATGGCTTTGCTCAAAAAAGAATGAATCTTTTCAACTGCACATACATAAAACTTCTTCACCCGTAAATGTAGATAGAGTAATGGAAGATGCCGCCTGTAAAGAGGCACAAATTACTTCTGGTTTTTCAAAGTGCTTCTTATGGATGCTTCTTTAGCCAGGGTGCATACCGAAGTAAAAATGTGTTTGACGATGACAATATTTACCTGGTTGCCGGCTGTTATAAAAGCGCTGCCGGCCCTTATTTTGTAGAATTGTTGAAACGGGATTTTGCCTTTGGCAAAATGATAATTTCCTGCTTCATGAATCCTTTTAATGATCTCACGAATGATTGTTCTTTTGGTACAAGTGCAGCAGGGGCGCAGTGAGACGGCACTATGTACGAGGGCAGTAAAGTATATTTGAAGCGGGACAATAAATAGATTTCCAAAGTAAAATTATCCAGATAAATAGGTGTTTGAAATGACTCTTCCATTTTCAAGTATTGGTTAGTAAACATACAAGGCTGGAGAAGATCAATATATAAAACCACAAGAATAATTAAGTCTTGTCATCTTTATTCCTTCGCATAGAAGCACTTGCCATTACTGAGCCAAAACTTCCGGCAACCACATTTCCTACCACAATATCTGCAAGCAGCATCAGTAGAACACCATGGTCATTTTGCGAGGGAAGTGCTGCAGGGGCGTTGTGAAGTACCTCGTGAGAACCAATACCAAAAAGGCCCGGAGCAAAAATTAAAATACAAATTAACGTAAGAAGGCAGGAAAAAAAGATACCAATGAAGGTTACCGAAAAACCGGCACTCAATCTTGAAATTTGTTTATCACCTTGCCGGTACTTAATTGCGAAGATAAAAATATAGGTAAGAAATAATGCATTGCCGAGATACAGAAGCCATGCTTGTGAAAAGGTGTCAACCTTTAAAAAAAATATTACCGGAATACAGAAAAGGATCGCGGGCAGCAAAGCATATTTGCCAAGGGTAATGAATGTGCCTTTGGTCATAAAGAACATCCGCACGAAAATCGTTCCAGTTCCAAAAAATAATGCCGGGCAAATTGAAATGACTCTTTGCAGACGCGTTTTTCAAAACAAATGGTTCAACTAATGTAGAATCAAAGCAACAGTTTAATCTTAGTTGATCAAATGCAGCAATATTAACCCGAGAATAGCAAATATCACGATCATAATTATGCCGCGAAGCGCTTCTTTTTCTTCATTTTGATTTGTCATTTATAAAATTTCTTTTAAAAAAATAATGAAAGTCCTGAAAGGTAATAATAATTTGGTGGCAAATTTATAACCGCCATAAGTAACTTATTGAAATTTTTTAACCATGTAAAATGTAATAATTAAGAAGCTGTATAGAAAGGATTATATAAATTTTTATCCTGCTAAAAGTGGGCTAAAGGACACCGACTAAGGCGGCCCGCCGCAGTTCGTGTCCGTTAGGGGTTAAAGCAAATCGCAATTCTAAAGTAGAAGTTTTTTTAATGCTGTGTGCAGAACAAAGTGGCTTTATTTACGAAACCGTTTTCGAAAAAAAATTTTTTTTATTTCAGATTGTAAATTACGATCAAGAAAGTTTAGTGCATAACTTTCACGTCTAGCCTTTTTAGGTTAACTTATATTTTCTCTATTCAAAAAGAAAGAAGCTGATGTTCTCCCGGACTTTCTAAAAATGAATTGAAATAATTACACAAGGATGTTCATTAAAAGCGAGTAGCGTTTAAATCTTTTCTTTTGCATTACTCCATTAGTAACCTTGGTTCTGCTGCTCCAGGTAAGCCGGCAAATTGGAAGAGCCATCAATAGCGGTAAAGGAATTGGGTAGGTCCTTTTGTGTACATCTTTGCTGGTCTTCTCAGTCCAAGTTTCTTCTTATTTTCCAAACGTATCATGTCAGTCCTTCTCACCATTTCCCAATATAGTTTAAAACCTCTTTCACGGAATAAACCTCCCGCGATATGGAAGTCAACGGTCCGATAAAAAAATTGAGCTCACACTGGCAAAAAGAGAATTTAATATTATGGCTTTAGGTGTAAAAATCCTCGCTAAGCATATGGTAAATTATTTAAGCGACTAATAAAGCAAGTTGCTAAGATCACGAGTGTATAGTCTTATATAAAAAATTGGCAAAAGCTATAAATATTATCTAACCAGTTTTGGAAAAGAAGTTATTACCTGCTCACAAACAGTGATTAATATGGTGATGATACCTCAATTATCAAATGCCGCATAATATTTTGCCAAATACTGCGGTATTTTTATGGGCTGATTTATAAAATTTTATAAAGAAGCATGAACAGAACTTACCTTTTCATCAAAAAATATTTGAGAATGCCGGTCAAAATCATCTGATGAATCTGTAGTATAAAAACCGAGACGGCCATTTTTACTGCATTTTGATTCAAGTTCGCTATGCCTCGCTAAATAATCCTGCAGGCTTTCAGCAACAATTTCTCCCTGGGATATAATGCTGATGCCACCAGGAAGAAATTTTTCAATCTTATTTAAAAGCAAAGGATAATGCGTACAGGCTAATAAAACCGTGTCAATTTCTGTGGAACTTTTTAGAAGCTGCTGCAAATCTTTATTTACAAAATAGTCTGCGCCTAGAGATGCATATTCATCGTTCTCAACCAATGGAACCCACAGCGGGCAGGCATGCTGATGCGCTGTTATGCCGGGAAAAAATTTTTCAATCTCGATTGGGTAAGAATTGGATTGAACCGTTCCCCGTGTTCCCAATATGCCAATGTGGTTTGTTGCGGTATAGTTGCCAATAATTTCCACCGTAGGCCGGATCACGCCAAGCACCCGCTTTGTTGCATCTATGCTGGGAAGATCATTTTGCTGAATAGTTCTCAAAGCCTTTGCCGACGCGGTATTGCAGGCAAGAATTATTAGTGGGCAGTTCTGTTTAAACAGCCATTTCACGGCTTGCAAAGTATATTCATACACTGTTTCGAAAGAGCGTGTGCCGTAGGGCGCCCTGGCATTATCACCGAGATAGACATAATCATATTCCGGCAGCAGCTTTACGATTTTTTTCAGAACCGTAAGGCCGCCATAGCCCGAATCAAAAACTCCTATGGGTGAGGATGTACTCATTGTTCAAAAATAAAACAAGCCATTCGTTTTAATGAATGGCTTGCCTAAAATGAATTTTAAAAAATTATTTAACAGCAGGAGCTCCGGTTGCCGGCGCATCCTTTAATCCAAGCTTCTTTTTTACCAATGGGCCGATATCACTTGAAGGAGGCATAATTATTAAAGCTTCTCTTGGTAACACATAAGTGTATCCATTTTCTTTTGCAACTTCTTCAATGGCAGTTTGCAATTTCTTTTGAATAGGTATAGAAAGTTCTTGTCTTTTTTGCTCAAACTGGTTTTGAATTTTTTGATCCATGCCAGAAATATCTGAATATTGCTTTTGAAGTTCTGTTCTTTTTACTTCTTTTAAGCTGGCGCTCATAGTTGCAGAATCTTTATAGAATTTTTGTACGGCATCATTCAAAACGGCCTGTTGATCCTGTGCGTTTTGATACAACGACTTCTGATATTCGTCAAGTTTTGTTTGTACATCAGCAGCTTCGGGCATTAATTGAATAACTTCGTCGGCGCTTATGTAACCGATCTTTTGCGCATTTGCCGCATTAGAAAATCCGAATATACCGGCAGAAATTAACACGAGTGTAATGAACTTTTTCATCTTTGTTTTTGAGATTTGTTTAATATTTAAGTATTCAAATTTGTATTTTAGGCTGCACCCCTAAGGGCGCTTTCGCATTTATTTAACACCCAATTCTTTCAATACATCATCGCTCTTGTCAAGTTTTGGGTCGGCAAATATAACAGTAATTCCCTCACTTTTGTCTAAAATGAAATCATATAGTTTTGCAACGGCTAATTTTTGAATTGCATTGTAAACCCTATCCTGTATTGGTTTTATAAGCTCCTCACGTTTTTTGAAAACGTCTCCTTCAAACCCAAATCTTTTTCTTTGCAAGTCCCTGAGCTCTTTATCTTTATTAAATAATTCATCTTCGCGCTTCTTCTTAAGCTCGTCACTCAACATCACCTGCTCAGCATCGTATTCTTTATACATCCTGTCGAGCTCCGCTGATTTCCGGTCTAACTCCTGCTGCCATTGAGCGCTGAACTGATCAAGCTTTTGCTGTGATTCTTTATACTCAGGCATTTTATCGAGAATATACTTTGAATCAATAACGGCATAACGCTGCGCCCACGCACCTGAGGCAATTAATAAACATACTAATAATGAGACTGAAATTCTTTTCATACTAAAAAATTTTTATTGCTGAGTTTACTCCGGTTCCTGGCCAAGCATGAAGGTAAATTTACCTGCGCCTTTAAGTCCTGTACTTCCATTTATCCTGTCTAACCCTATGCCGTAGTCGAAACCAAGTAACCCAAACATAGGAAGGAAAAATCGCATACCTACACCCACTGACCTACGCAATTTAAAGGGATTGTAATCTTTAAAACTATACCATCCGTTGGCGGCTTCAAAAAATGTGAGGCCATAAATAGTGCTGCTGGCGCTGGTACTGAATGGATACCTAAGCTCAAGCGTATATTTATTAAAGATGGTAAAAAAGTCTCTGGCAGAGCTGATATCCGGGTTTATCTTGGGGTTAGAATTATCATATACCGGGTATCCCCTGTGTGCAATAATATCATACCCCAGCAAGCCATAGTTATTACTTAAACCTGCATCTCCCAACTGGAAACGCTCAAAGGGTGAAGTGATTGTGCGATCGGAATACCGGCCCAAAAATCCATATTTTGCTGCGGCTTTAAATATGAATTGTTTATTCTTGTCTGGACCCCGGCCCTGGCCTATCGGCACATACCATTCTGCAGTAAATCTCTCTTTGTGAAACTCTACAAATTTATAGGGCTCAGCTTCACTCACTGCCAATGATTGATTTTTAAATAATGAATATGGAGGCGTCAATTGTGTGCTCAATACAAAGTTTGAACCGCTCGTAGGGAAGATAGGATTTGGACCGGCAGAATTTCTTGCCAGCGTTATCTTGAGACTGATGTTATTGGAAACGCCATTGGTAAGGCCGGGAAATATATTGTAATTCTTCAGGTTATATTTCTGGTAATTCAACTGATAAACCAACGCAAAATAATCGTCAGGCCATTTTAATTGCTTACCTAATGATACGCTAAATCCGGTTGTTCTAATAAATGATGAATCTGCATAACGGCGGTCGTAATATCCAAACGGGTTATAAGCGTTGGCATATTTTGTATCATAATAACTTATGGTAAAAGAATTTCTTTTCTTACCACCCAGCCATGGCTCGGTAAAAGAAAAATTGTAAGAACGAAATTGCTTGCCATTACTCTGGGCTCTTAAGCTCAGTTTTTGCCCATCACCACTTGGCAAAGGTTGCCATGCTTTTTTATTAAAAATATTATAGATGGAAAAGTTATTGAAAGTAACGCCCAACGTACCCGTAAGCCCAATGCCGCCACCAAAGCCAGCAGAGAGCTCAAGCTGGTCAGATGATTTTTCTTCCAGACCCCACGAGATATCAACCGTACCGTTATCAGCATTAGGGACTATTCCCGGATTAATTTTTTCGGGATTAAAATAACCTAACTGGGAAAGCTCCCGTTGTGTACGAATAATGTCTGCCCTGCTGAATTGCTCACCCGGTACTGTACGAAGTTCGCGACGAATAACGTAATCTTTTGTTTTATCATTACCCGTAATTTCAACTTTGCCAATGGTAAACTTAGGCCCTTCACGTATCCGGATTTCAAAATCAATAGTGTCATTATACACCGCCGTTTCTATGGGGTCTATCTGGAAATATAAATAACCGTCATCCTGGTAAAGGCTGCTTATATCGCCACCATCAGGGGAGGCTTGCTTGCCTAATTTTTTATTGAGCGTTTCTACATTATAGCTGTCTCCTTTTTTAATGCCCAACACAAGATTAAGCACTGAATCAGCGTACTTGGTATTGCCTTTCCAGGCAATGTTACCGAAAAAATAATGATGCCCTTCATTTACTTTTATTGCCACATCCAGGTTACCCTTATCTCCATAAGTGGTATCTTTTATTATCACCGCATCGCGAAAGCCTAGTGAGTTATAATACGTTAGCAGGCTTTGTTTATCTTCCTGGTATTTTTTATCATTAAACTTTGCGGAGCTTAATTTGAAGCGAGCGTAAGGATCAAGCAATTCTTTTGTTTTGCTGGGAATCAGGTAGCCGTTAGTACGCAGATACTCGCTAAAGGTAAGCTTGTTGCTGTGGGTTGAGTCGTAAACATTTTCATTAATAGAAGGAAATAAAGTAAGCCTGCTTTTTTCATGGGTGCCCTTCATTTGTTTTTTTAACTTAAATCCGGGAACAGATTCGTTGCCCGTAAAATAAATTTCGTTTACCCGTACCTTGGCATTTTTATTTACCACAAAAACAATGTCTACGCCATTTGTAGCCTTGTTGTCTTTCGTTTGTATCACCTGCACCTCTACGTTCCTGAATCCTTTGTCAATATAAAATTTTTTAATAACAGCCGCAGAGGATATTTTTAAATTCTCGGTAACCCTTGTTTGCCTTCCTTTTGAAAGTCCCAGCTTGGTAGAGAGATCGTCGGATTCACTTTTGCTTACGCCTTTAAATTTAAAAGAAGCCAGTGTAGGCCTGTCCGTTATATGTATCTCTACAGATAAATTATCGCCGGTCAAATTTGTAAAATATATTTCAGCATCAGATATAAGGCTTTGCTTCCAGAGGTTAGTAATGGCTTTTGAAAAATTATCTCCACCGGGTATTTTCACCTTATCACCTTTCGCAAGGCCGCTTATTGAAATAATAAGATTAGGGTCAAATGATTGTGTGCCTGTTACCGTAATGTCTGCGATGGTATATTCTTTTGGCGTTTTGGCATTGAAGATATTTTCAAGCGCCACATTCACCGAACTGGGTACCGTATCTTTTGATGATTGAGGAAAACTGTTTACAACAGAAACGGTATCCGGCGCCTTTTCGGTATTTATAGCATTGGAAGGCACAATACTTGTATCAGTATTAGCCTGGGCAAAGGAGATAGTTTTGGCAGTAACAGTTAGTACTACTAAGAATAAAATCTTGTAGATTTTGGGCATTAAATCAATTT
Organism: Hanamia sp.; assembly: GCA_965217965.1. Taxonomy (GTDB): domain Bacteria; phylum Bacteroidota; class Bacteroidia; order Chitinophagales; family Chitinophagaceae; genus Ginsengibacter. The sequence continues at coordinate 638,882 of CBDCJQ010000001.1, forward strand.
TTATAAAGCGGCAAGATAATTTCAATTAATTAAAAGTATTTGTTAAATCAAACGGCTGAAAGGCTTGAGCCTATTAGGATGGAATAAAACGGGAAGGATATTTTTTATACAAGATTTTTTATAGTTGCTCACTGGTTTTTCCGAAGCGTCTTTCGCGGTTTTGGTAGTCGGCAATAGCCTCGTATAAATTCTCTTTTCTAAAGTCCGGCCAAAGAGTATCGGTATAGTATAATTCAGCATAGGCTAGCTGGTACAGCAAAAAATTACTGATGCGGTATTCGCCACCGGTTCTTATCATTAGCTCGGGGTCAGGAAAACCATTTGTACAAAGCCTTTGCTCAAAAACTTCGTTTGTTATATCTTCCGGCGCAAGCTTGCCTTCTTTCACTTCGGAAGCAATTTTCTTTGTGGCATTTATTATTTCCCACCGACTGCTGTAGCTCAGGGCCATTATAAGATGCAGGCCTGTATTGGATTTGGTTTCTTCACACGCTTCAAATAATTCCCTGCCGGCCGAAGACGGCAATAGATCAGTATCGCCGATCACATGCAATTTTATATTGTTCTTATTTAAAGTAACTACTTCCTGCTTTATGGTTTCTACAAGCAATTCCATTAAGCCGGTTACCTCATCTTTAGGGCGATCCCAATTTTCTGTGCTGAATGCATACAAGGTTAAGTACTCAATGCCGAGCTCTGCACAGCCTTCCACGATGTTTCTTACACTTTCTACACCGCTATAATGCCCAAATAACCTATCCTGTCCTTTTTCTTTTGCCCACCTTCCATTCCCATCCATTATTATGGCAATGTGTCGTGGCAGCTTGTCTGAAATTATTTTCTCTTTAAAGCTCATGATGCATTTTAAAAAAATTAAGTCAGGGGTTAACCTGACTTGCGTGCAAAAATAGGGAAATACCCTTATAATTTATAAGGAGGCGAATGGTGGGTGCAGCCGAATTTTAGCAAGGTTGCCAACCTTAAGATATACTCGGTTTCAATTTAAAATCCCGAAGTTCAAAGGTTGGCAACCTTCGTCCATTTACAAAGTGACGAAAGGCTGATCTTTATTAAAAAAACTACTGTAAAGTTTGCATCCTTATCTGTCTAAAGCATTGGCAGCAAATGTTATCGTAGGTATTTGCCTAATTTTAAAATTGATAATTTTCTACCTTCCGTTTGAAAAATTATTGAACTAAAACCTTTTACTAACAATAAAATAAAAAATCATGGCCTTAATCATTGAAGTAAAAGGAATAAAACCGGCCTGGGGTAATAACTGCTATATAGCGCCGAATGCCACGCTTGCCGGCGACATTATAATGGGTGATGACTGCAGCATCTGGTTTAATGCCGTAATACGCGGAGATGTAAATTTCATCAGGATGGGTAATAAAGTAAATGTGCAGGATGGCGCGGTAATTCATTGTACTTATCAAAAAACTTCTACCATCATCGGTAATAATGTTAGTATCGGACACAATGCAATAGTGCATGGATGCGTTATAGACGACAATGTGCTCGTAGGCATGGGGGCCATTGTGATGGATAATACCAAAGTAGGCAGTAACGTGATAATTGCGGCAGGCGCAGTAGTTCTTGAGAATGCTATAATTGAGCCCGGAAGTATTTATGCCGGCGTACCTGCCAAAAAAATAAAAAGCCTGCCGCAGGAATTAATTGATGGCGAAATAAACCGCATTGCAAATAATTATGTGATGTATGCGGGTTGGTTTAAAGATAATAAATGTTGAAATCTATAATCTTAACATTGCATTGAGAAAACCAAAATCGAAAGTTTAGCGTCATATACCTTATTGATGTTTTTATGAAAAGAATATTTGTTGCGCTTGTGTGTCTTTGGATTTTTTCCGGGTGTTCTGTTTTTAGAAAGAATGAAAAATATGGTTGCCCTACCAATGGAAAAAATATAGGAGCAGAAAGAATAACCTCCGGCGATAAGGATGCCATAAAAGCCGCGAGAAAAGCAAAGAAATTTAAATCATAAAATCACAGCCCGTTTTTAATCCCATAAAAAATAAAATCCCTTTCAATGTATTATCATTTAAAAACAAATTTTGGCGGCACTGAAGCTGTAATTGACGACAATTGCGGCGTTTCCAAATTTTATTCCATTGCAGATATTCTTTCAGAAGGCCTACATGTAAATTTTCTAAACCAGGTTGATGACGCAGATAACCTTGACTGGGATTTTAAATACAAAAATTCTTTCCTTACCCTCCACTACAATACATTCAACGGAGTTTCTATTCTTCCGCACACAAAAGGATTGCCTAAAGAGAACAGGGCGGTGAAAGAAGTTGCGAGATTTTTGGAAAGGAATGCATATTGATGCCCTTTCTTCTAAAGGAGAACAGGTCAAGTTGCACAAATACATTATGCATGTGCTGTTTATTTAAGTATGAAGGGCTCGAAATACCGGTACCGGCGGAAAAGTTTTTATTCTATTGCCTGGCTTTAATTAATCAAAATCCTTAAAGCCTATTATTTTTTGGTGATTGGGGTGGATTTATCAACTGCTCCAACGCATTATAAATCTCCGTAAATTTTCCACCATATTGATTTTTCATTTCTGTAAGTATCTGCATTATTTTTTTATAGTTTAAGGATGTTTCGTCTTACAGCTTGTTTTAATACCCTTGTTTCCGCACCGTACAACTCTGCCAAATGAACATCTAATATTATTTTTTCATCTCGTAAAAAAATGATTCGCCTCATTATTTTTCTTCTGCCACTATAACTTTTGTTACCGCCTTTGCCATAGTAATTTCTTTGACGTGTAAATTATATCATTTGTATATGACTTGTCATTACACTCCAACTATATATTCGCAAACCCTATTGCCAATGTTATACTGCCGGCTTTTTATTAGTTCCTGATTGTATTCTTCTCTTATAAAAAAATCTATCCAGTTAACTACTGCAAACGAAATGAATACATCCGATCGCTATCGAATTATCATTGTCATGAAATCTATATTTGCGGCTTATAAGCTAATTTAAATATTTTATCGCTATCTATTACGGTTAACCTTGAACGAAAACCTAACAATTGTTATTGGTAATTCAAATCACTTGTGCAAGTGGCACAAGCTGATGCTGAGCAATGGTGCAGCTTTAGCGCCAGGCTAAAAACTTCGAACACAAATGTATAATTGCTATGGCTTGTCCTGCTTCTATACAAAGGCATTCTCAAATCCGGAATCTGCACAAAAAAGTGCCGAGATCCTTGTCTGTTCAGCCATTTCAGCCATTTGAACAAAGGTCAGGTCTTTATCAAGGCTAAAAATATTGAGATCGGCAAGTTTTGCTTTTGATAATTCTTCTTCAAGGCTTTCTTCAACAATACTGCAAATTGAATTTTTAGGAAGCCGTATGATCTCTGCTAGTTTAGCTACGTCTTCTTTCGTTACTTTTTCAGCCATACTTTTGTTTACTACCATCATATTTATATTACCACGCCAGTTGCGGGCAATTAATAAACTAATTAAAATAGAGAGATCATTATTCCCTACGTCAAACCGCTCCTGCCATTGTATCGGCAAACGGGTGATCCACAGATTGATATTATTTTCCATCGCCAGGCCTGTATTCCCAAAAGGAGCATACACAATGGTTCCATAATTAAAATTGGCTCCCATAGACAAAATGGATTCGTATTTCATGTACCGCTCCGGGTGAGTATCGAGTGAAATAAAAAGTGTATTGGGCTTAAAGAATGCGGCATTAAGCGCCTGCATGCTTATACTTAGCGAATGGGAAAAATCATCGCCTTTTATTTTAGTAAAAGAAATAGGCACAGTTATCTCTTTAAATTTTTTTACAACATCCGGAATAAAATTCATGAGGCGGGCTTCCTCTGCTACATTGTTTTCCGGCACGGCCAGCAGCTTGATGGAACCTTTTGGCCGCACTATAGATTCAATCAATTTGAAGGAACTCCTTATTTCCCGGGGAGCAGTAATAGGAATAAGAAGATCCGGCCTCCAGGAGCGGGCTTCTTTTTTCGGGCTGAGCTCATTTGTTTTTTTAGTTGCCCACTCCGCCAGCGCCGTAAACAGGCCACTGCGTGAATCCGCGGCATCTGACTTGATCTGCTTTTTTACCAAATAAAAATAAAAGACCACAATAAGGATCAGCGACACCAGCGCCACAAAAGCATTGATGATAAACATAACGGTGAGAGACCCTAACGCACCAATGAGCGGAACCCATATTGGAATTTTTAATGAGGGGCGAAAGCTCGGCAGGCCAAGGCTTTGCTCTATTAACGCCACTACGTTTACCATGCCGTAAGTAATCATAAAAAACATTGTAATAAGCGGAGCAATTGCATTCAGGCTGCGCATAGATAAGCCTAATAAAACGACCGCAGCCGTAACATACATCGCATTGTATGGCTCTCCTTTTTTAGATGTCTTCGATAAAAAATCGCTCTTCGGCACAATTTGCTTCTGGCCTAGGGCAAGTAATATGCGTGGGGCACCCACAAAGGATCCGAGGGCCGACGATAATGTTGCGCCCAATAAACCAGCCAATACTATGGGCGGAAACAGCGACTTATCAATAAAAATATTATAGTTGGAAACCAGTTCTTCAGGCGTTGCTAAAAGCCCTGCAACAAATACCAGGGAAATGTAAATAATCGTTGTGATTATTACAGCGCTGATGGTTCCGGTGGGAATACTTTTCCTGGGATTGGTGAGGTCGCCGCTCATGTTGGCCCCTGCCATTACCCCGGTAACCGCCGGAAAAAATACCGCGAAAACCACCCAAAATGAATTTTGGGAAAATTCATTTCCCGGCGAGCCGGTGTATTTTCCAAACCATTCAAATTTGTAATGCAGGGGATTTACAAATAATGCACCATATATACATACCAGCGAGGCGACAACGATAGCAAGGATAAAATATTGAATTTTAAATGCAAAACCGGTGCTGATAAAAGCGATGCCGATTACTAAAAGAAAAATGCCAAGGTCCATTATAAAAGGGTCTATCATGGGGAACATGGTGGCCAGCCCTTCGCGAAAACCAAACACATACATTGCTACTGCGATGGCTTGCGAAAAGTAAAATGGTATGCCGATCGCCCCGCCAATCTCGAGGCCAAGTGATTGGGAAATAAGGCTAAAAGCGCCGCCCGCTCCTATACGTACGTTAGTGGTGATGGAAGAAAGGGAAAGTGCAGTAGTTAAGGTAATAGCAACGGCTAAAACAATAATGGCTACGGCTCCCAATACACCGGCATTGCCCACCACCCACGAATGCCTTATATACATAATCACACCGAGAATGGTGAGGACAGTTGGAGTGAAAACGCCTGCCATCATTCCAAAAGTTTTCCTGTTAACCTTTTTTGCATCCATAAAAGATCTTTGTTATAAAATATTCATCTAAACAGACCCGGATAGTAACCTCCTTTAAAACTATCATGAGGCGTGATTATCCATATTTAAATGTACCAATTTTTAAATTGCTTGTGTTAATTGATGGGTGTATTTCACGCTGTTCACGCCGTAGTTGGTCTTGTGACCAACAACTACCGGAATTAATTAAGGCCATGAAATGAAAATACTAATAAACTGTTGTTGGTTTTGTGACCAACAATTACCGATTATTCATCATAGTGCGTTAATAGCCCAAATTCATCCAAACCTGTTTCATAAAAAGCCGCTGAAGAATATTTATAATCTTCTACACACTGAACAAGATTCCATGGATCGTTTAAAGGATTATTATGAATATAAATAAGCTTTTGAATAAAAAATGCTTCATTAAATAGGTCGATACTCAACGGATTTCTTTCCCAAAACTGATACTGCCTATCTGCGGCACCCACAAAAAATTTATTAAGCATTGCGTTGTTGGTATCAATTAATCTAAACTTCATTTGTTGTGCCGTATATTAAACTGGTTGTTGGTCACAAGACCAACAACGGCGTGAAATGTGATTAGGCATAATTACAAATGCGTTTACTATAATACTACCTTCTTTTTTTAGGAACAATAAACTATCAATAACGATTTGTTTATACTCGTCTTGCTTTAATAAATGTTTCCATTCTAAAATAGTTGCCGTAAAAAACTGTGGGGGATGATCGAAATTAATTAAGGCCATGAAATAAAAGTACTAATAAACTGGTTGTTGGTCATAAGACCAACAACGGCGTGAAAATCTAAAAAGAAAATACTTAAAAAAAGAAAATAGGAAAATATACAAACAGCCTACAAGGCTGACAGGTTAAACCATGCCGTAACTTTAACGCAGCTTTGAAAAAGGATAAATATATTTACTCACTGAATCGCTGTCATAAGACCAACAACGGCGTGAAAGACCAACAACGGCGTGAAAACTATCAATAACGATTTGTTTATACTCGTCTTGCTTTAATAAATGTTTCCATTCTAAAATAGTTGCCGTAAAAAACTGTGGGGGATGATCGAAATTAATTAAGGCCATGAAATAAAAATACTAATAAACTGGTTGTTGGTCACAAGACCAACAACGGCGTGAATAAAATACTAATAAACTGGTTGTTGGTCACAAGACCAACAACGGCGTGAAAACGGCGTGAAACGGCGTGAAATATAGTTTATCAACATTTTGCACACCAATTCACAAAGAAAAAAGAAGCAAAAAAGAAAGGTAGTAATAGTAGTAGTTTTATTAGTGAGATAATGAATACAAATCTAAAGGTGGGGCATGACCCTATAACTTCGGCTATAGTTTGCTATCAGTCACGATCGCTCAAGTTGTTCTTATGAGTGTTGTGTAGTGCATCAAATTCTCACCACTTCTTCCCATCAATCGAATCCAAAATAGTGCGGTAACTAATATATCTTTCTTCTGAAATTTTGCCTTCATTTACGGCGTGCTTTACCGCACAATCCGGCTCCTCAATGTGCATGCAATTATTAAAGCGGCATTCATTTATTAATTCTTTCATTTCAGGAAAGTAATGGGAAAGTTCTTCTCTTTCAATATCCATTAAAGCAAACTCACGCAGGCCGGGTGTATCAATAATTCTTCCAACACCCGGCAGGTCATACATTTCAGCAAAGGTAGTGGTGTGCAGCCCTTTGCCGCTCCACCCGCTTACATCCTGTGTTTTAAGTGTGATGCCTGGGAAGATGTAATTGACGAAAGAAGATTTGCCAACGCCCGAATGGCCGCTGAGCAATGTTGTTTTATTTTTTAGAAGTTCCACTACTTCATCCACGCCTTTATTTTCCATGATACTCATGGGCAAAACTTTATAGCCTGCCCGCTCATATTCCAGCGTAAATTCTTCCAACTTTTCAAGTTCTTTTTTTTTATAAACATCCACTTTATTAAACACAAGTATTGCCGGTACATGGTACGCTTCGGAAGCCACGAGGAACCTGTCAATAAATCCGCGGGAAGTTTTAGGATCTTTCAATGTAGCAAAAAGCAAGCTCTGATCCAGGTTGGATGCTATGATGTGATGCTGGTGTTTGTTGTGTGGTGATTGCCGGGTGATATAATTTTTGCGGGGATAAATATTATTAATGATCATAAAGCCGTCTTCATTTTCTTCCTTCTCAAAGTCAACTTTATCGCCTACAGCCAGCGGGTTGGTGGAAGTGATATCATCAATCTTAAATTTACCTTTGATGCGGGCATTTATCATGTCGCCATTATCATCTCTTACCTGATACCACGTACCGGTTGATTTATATACAAAGCCATACATAAATGCAATTTAGCAGATTGATGCAAGAATAAGATTTAAGCTTTGCCAGGGTGCATTTCACAAGGTGGAAAGGTTGCCAACCTTTAGCCAGGTAATTGCAGGGGTAAAAACTCCATGCGCAAGGTTGGCAACCTTCAATCCAGAACGATCTACGATATCCATCGGATTTGAAGTGCTCCCCTTACCTATGGGAATTTTTTGAAGACAGTATATCGTAATAATATTTCTAAAAGCAGCAAGGCCATGGCGGCAAATACGAACGGATAAAATTTTTCAGTAGAGCGGTGAAAAGTAGTTATCTGCACCTTTGATTTTTCAAGATGGTCTATTTCATTGTAAATATTTTCAAGGCTTTTATTATCAGTTGCTCTAAAATATTTTCCGCCGGTTTCAGCAGCAATATTTTGCAGCAGCTTTTCATCTATCGCTACTTTTTCATTTTGCATCACTATGCCCAGCGGTGTATTAATTGGCGTGGCAGCATAGCCATCAGTACCCACGCCGATCGTATATACTTTTACTTTAAATGTTTTGGCAATCTCCTTCGCGGTTGCAGGATCAATAAGGCCGCCATTGTTAATGCCATCCGTAAGAAGAATAACAACTTTACTTTTTGCTTTGCTGCTTCTCAGCCGGTCCACGCTGGTTGCCAGGCCGGAACCGATCGCAGTGCCATCTTCAAGAAGCCCGTTGCGTATTTGCTCTATCTGGGCTTTCAATACATAATGATCAGTGGTTAATGGACATTGCGTAAAACTCTCTCCGGAAAAAATTACAATGCCAATCCGGTCGCTTGTGCGATGATCAACAAAATTTTCAGCAACTGCTTTTGCGGCCTCCATCCTGTTTGGTGAAAAATCCTGCGCAGTCATACTACCGCTTACATCAATACACAAAATAATATCCACGCCTTCCCCTTCGGATTCCCGCTCGTCGAATTTAACCTGTGGCCGTGCAAGTGCAATGATGATGCAGCTTAACGCAAGCAACCTTAAAAGAAAGGGAAGGTTTATCAATGCATTTTTCCAGGAACCTTGTTTGGCCAGGCCCCGGATAGTAGAAACCGGTAGGGCAGCAGTTTGCTTTTTACCTCTTGTAAACCTTAGGTAAATAAGCACCGGAATGATCGCAAACAGCCCGAAGAAAAGCGGCTCCGCAAAAGTTATATTATTTAAATAATCAAATACCACTTGCTGTTTTAGTGTTGAAGTAATTATTAATTTGTTTGATCGTTTCCCTTACATCGCCCAGGCATTTTTCGCTTTCACTTAGCGCGGGAATGTATTTAGCAAACTTTACCGCGTTGCCCATACGCAGGCAGTTTGCAAAGGTTGATACCTCGTCTTTCCCAATGTTGTAAGCATCAAGGTCGATAAGAAGCTCATCTGAAGTAAGGTGCAGTTTATTAAAATTTGTTTTCCTTGTAATGTAGCGTTTATAAATTGTTGTAAGCCGCGTATGATATTCTTTCACCCGTTCGTTACCGGCTTCATTCGTTTGAAGCAATTGTTCCTTTTCTAACTCGTCCAAAGCTTTTATTGCTTCATCATACGGAGACAGCTTTGAAGGCAAAAGGCCGGGCAGCTCTTTTTTCTTTTTAAAAATCTTAATTAGAAATATTATTAAGAAAATAATGATCAGCACGCCAAGTGCAATGAGCAGCCAAACCCACCAGGGAATTACTTTTTTTACCTCGATGATGGATTTAATATCATGAAAAGTTTTTACGCTGTCCAGCGGTGAAAATGAAACATTGATGGATATGGTATCAGTGAATAAATTATAAGTGGTATCTCCAGCAAGCGGATCTGCAGAAAGGTTGAGTGGCGGTATCACTTGCCTGCCGGAATCGAAGCTGGTAAGCGTTAATACCTGGCTGAATTGCAAGGTGCCGTTGGCAACAACGGAATCAATTTTATTTTTACTTACTAGTACAAAATTTCCAAAACTATCAGGCACAGAAAACCAGCTTAGGCTAAAGGAATTGTCGGGCATGGAGGTTTCAACTTTATATTGAAATTGCTCGCCTATTAAGATGTTATTTTTATCTACGGAAGTTTTTACCTGGGGAAGCTGTGCAAAAATATTTGGTGCAAATAAAAAGGCAAAAGCAAGCAACAATACTCTGCCTAACTTTGTAGGACAAACGCTTTTGAACAAAAACTTTTTTTTCACTTTATTTTCTTCTTAAAAAAAACTGCTGCAAAATCTTTACATAATCCTCGTCGGTTCGTATGTGCAACAGATCTGCACCGGTCTTCTTAAAAATTGCTTTGCATTTTGCACTTTGCTGCATAAAATTTTGCTGGTAAGCATGCCTCACCATCGCGTCTGATGTGTTCAGCCATTGCGTATCGCCGGTCTCAAGGTCTTCCACTTTCAGCATGCCGATATCCGGAAGGGTCATATCCATTTTATCATAGATCTTGAGGCCAATCACATCGTGCCGGCTTCCCATTACCCGTAATTTATCTTCATATTTTTCATCTATAAAATCACTCATTATAAAGGCAATGCTTTTCTGCTTATTAGAACGTGAAAAGAAATTCAGCGCTTCATTCAAATTTGTGCCGGTGCGTTTAGGTTCGGCCGTTAGCAATTCTCGTACGATGTATAATGCATGCTGCCTTCCCTGCTTCGGAGGAATATATTTCTCAACTTTATCACTAAAAAAAATGACGCCGGCTTTATCATTATTATTAATAGCGCTAAAGGTAAGTACCGCTCCAATCTCTGTAATAAGATCCCGCTTGGTTTGGCTTATGGTACCAAATAATGCGCTGGCGCTTACATCCACCAACAAGATGACGGTGAGTTCTCTTTCCTCTTCAAACACTTTTGTAAATGGATGGGAGAAGCGGGCACTTACATTCCAGTCAATAAACCGTATGTCGTCGCCATGATAATATTCACGCACTTCCCTAAAGCTCATTCCTTTGCCTTTAAAAGCAGAGTGATACTCACCCGTAAACAGGTGCGTGGTGATCTTCTTACTGATGATCTCCAGCTCTTTTACTTTTTTTACTATTTCTGCGGTTGTAAGCATTACCTCACCCCAACCCCTCTCCAAAGGAGAGGGACAAGGATTGTATATTTAGAATTATTTAGAATTAAGTTTAGACATTTGAAACTTTTAGCAATGTGGCTGTTGTAAAAACATCGTACATCGTACATCCCACATCGTACATATTCACTATGGTACATTCACCGTTTTCAATATTTCCGTTATTATCATTTCCACATTTACATTTTCTGCCTCTGCCTCATAAGTAAGCCCAATGCGGTGCCGCAACACATCTTTGCAAATATTTCTTACATCTTCAGGAATTACATACCCACGTTTGTTAAGGTATGCATAGGCTTTGGCAGCAAGTGCAAGATTGATACTTGCTCTTGGCGAGCCCCCAAAAGAAATGAGCGGCTTCAATTTTGCAATATTATATTGATCCGGAAAACGCGTGGCAAAGACGATGTCAATAATATATTGCTCCACTTTTTCATCCATATACACCTGCCTTATCAACTCGCGTGCATTCAGTACTTCCTGCGTGGATACAACTGCGTTTAGGCGTTGCTGTTGTAGTCCCTGTACGTTTTGCTTTATAATAGCCTGCTCCTCTGTTTTTGTGGGATAATCAATAATAACTTTCAGCATAAACCTGTCAACCTGTGCCTCCGGCAATGGATAAGTTCCTTCCTGCTCAATCGGGTTTTGTGTTGCCAATACTAAGAAAGGCTCTTCGAGTTTGTATGAATTATTTCCGATGGTTACCTGTTTCTCCTGCATAGCTTCGAGTAAAGCGCTTTGCACTTTTGCGGGCGCCCTGTTTATTTCATCAGCTAAAATAAAATTGGCGAAGATCGGGCCTTTACGCACCATAAATTCGTTCTTCTGCTGGTTGTAAATCATAGTGCCTATCACATCCGCCGGCAACAGGTCTGGCGTAAACTGGATACGGCTGAATTGAGCGTTGATAGTACTCGCCAGCGATTTTATAGAAAGCGTTTTTGCCAGGCCGGGAACGCCTTCCAGCAAAATATGGCCGTTACTTAAGAGACCTATCAAGAGGCGCTCAACCATGTGGCTTTGCCCAACAATTACTTTACCTATTTCAGCATGAATTTTATCAATGAACGTCGCCGAATGATTGATCTTCTCGTTCAACAGGCGAATGTCTTCAGCAGTTTGTAACATTATAGAATATAAAAATTTAAAGTAAAAAACAAAAAGATTGCAAATTACGAACTACACAAGAACAAAAACGGTGCTAACAAAGAGAGCGCCGGAAAAGATTGTTAAATTTGAACCACGATGGTCGGCAACCACAATGAAAAGCACCATAGTATTAACCTCACCCCCTCCAAAGGAGTTCCATGGACAACCCCCTCTCCGAAGCCGCCCCCGCCAGAATGATTTCATCGGGCTGGCGTGCCGGTTCGGGCGGGAGAGGGGCCGTGAAAATTAATGCCTGCAAGTGTTTAATTAAAATTGAAAAACCTTACCCGGACAATAGTAAATTTGAACTTAAAAATATAATTATGGTAGATGAGCAACTGATCACAGCAAGCAACCAGCTTGAAGGATACCGTATTACAAAACATTTGGGCATTGTTCGCGGCATCACAGTACGATCAAGAAGTTTATTTGGGAATATAGCGGGTGGCCTGCAAACTTTATTTGGGGGAACAATTTCTATTTACGTGGACCTGTGTGAGAAAACCCGCGTGGAAGCTTACCATCACATGATACAACATGCAAATGAAAGAGGCGCCAATGCCATCATCAATATGCGTTATGATGCGAACGAAGTAATGAATGGCGTTACTGAAGTGCTCTGTTATGGAACCGCCGTGCAGGTAGTAAATATTTAAGAACTAAAATTTTAATTAAATAAAAAAAAGGAGCAGCCTCCCCTTTTTTATTGCGAATGTTTTTTAATATCAGGCAAGATCTTTACCACCTACCCTGAAAGAAACTTTGCATATCACTCCATAAGATTTTATTTGCCCATTCTCTACATGCACTTTAAAATCTTTCACATACACGGAATCAATGTTATTAACTGTTTTAGAAACTTCGGCAACGCAACTTTTAATTGCGTCATCAAAGCTCGTTTCAGAAGCGGCAATCACTTCTATTACTTTTACGATTGGCATAAATTTATTTTTTAAATATTAATTAATAGTGAATAATGTACAACAAAAAATCTAAGCATGGATAATCGCGACTTAGTTTTATATTTGCAACCTTGTATCAAAATTCATAATTGGCACAAAATACTTTCATAAGAAAACTCGTGTGCGCCAGCCTTTTGATGGTTTTTGTGCTAAGCATCACCCCCACAAAAGTTCTCCATTACTTTTTTGCGAACCACAAAGATTCCGTTGCTATAAAAGCGAAGGACTCCAAATTTCCTTCTCTATCTGTAGCAGGCTTCAATTGCCAGATAGATAATATAGTAGTTGAATCTCCATTCACTATACTTCTGCAGCCTGTTTCATGTTCCGCTCCCGCAGTAATCACTATCAATAAAACTCACAAAACTTCAAGTTTCATTTGTGCTGATCATTTTTATTTTGAATTAAGAGGCCCTCCTTCTGCAGCCTGACACCGTATTTTTTTACAACCCCGCATAGCGGGCAATTGCCTGACTTATTATAGAACATTATAAAAGCCCAGGCGCCTTCTGATTCAAATCAAAATTTTTCAAATGAAATTTAAATACACAGTTTTTATATATATAGCGATTTTATTTTCGGTGCAAGCCAATGCTCAAAAAAACCAGGAAAGATTTTCACTTTCAGGAGACATTACCGCTGCCGCAACAAAGTCGCCTCTTGCCGGGGCCACCATTTACATTGCCGATCTTAAAAAAGGTGGCGTCGCAAATACAGACGGACATTTTCAAATCAATAATATTCCCGCCGGCACTTACCTGACTGAAATAAGATTTGTCGGCTATAAAACCGTTTTAAAAAACATAGTCTTCAACCAAAATGTGGAGACACAAAATGTGCAGACACGAAATGTGCAGGCACGGAATGTGCAGGCAAATGTTGCTATGGATATTTCTGTTACCGAAGAAAGTGAGATAGTTGTAACAGGCTCTTCCAAAGCAACATCAATAAGGAGAAATCCTATCCCTATTATTTCAATTAGCAGAAAATACCTGCAGCAAAACCTGAGCACCAATGTGATTGATGCGATTGCAAAAGTACCGGGCATCAGCGCCGTTACTACAGGCCCCAATGTTTCAAAACCATTTATAAGAGGCCTTGGTTTTAACCGTATTCTTACTTTGTATGATGGTGTGCGGCAGGAAGGACAGCAATGGGGCGATGAGCATGGCATAGAAGTAGATCAAAATACGGTTGACAAAGTAGAAGTGGTAAAAGGCCCGGCCAGCCTTATTTATGGCTCTGATGCTGTTGCCGGAGTGGTAAACCTTATACCGGCTAACCCTCCGCCTGATGGAAAAATTACGGGTAATATTTTAAATGAATACCAAACCAATAACCGCCTTATAGAAAACTCGGCAACCATTGCAGGAAACACTAATGGCTTTACTTGGGGTGGAACTGTCACGCATAAACTGGCAACCAATTACAAAAATAAATACGACGGAAGAGTCTATAACACGGGCTTTGCTGAAACAGATGCTTCAGCAATCTTTGGCATCAATCGTAAATGGGGTTACAGCCATTTAGGCCTTTCATTGTTTGATGATCTGCAGGAAATACCCGATGGCAGCCGCGATTCCGCAACAAGAAAATTTACAAAACAAGTGACCGAAGATGATGTATTCAGGCCAATAGTGGATGATGTAGCATTGTCTTCTTACAAAATATCGCACCTGCATCAGCATGTACAGCATTATAGAGCTTACAGCACGAATAGTTTTTCTCTTGGCAGCGGAAGGTTAGCTATCAACCTGGCATTTCAAAAAAGTTTGCGGAGGGAATTTAGTCACCCGGAAGCAAATGTGCCCGGCCTTTTTCTTAAGTTGAATACTTACAGCTATGACGCGAAATATTATTTTCATGAAACCAATGGCTTAAGTGTAACTACTGGAATAAATGGATTGTACCAGGATAATAAAGTAACTGACGGGACAGAATTTATTATTCCATCTTATCACCAGTTTGATATCGGCCCTTTCTTTTTTATTAAAAAATCTATTGGCAAATTAGAAATGGCAGGAGGTTTAAGGTATGATGTAAGAAGCTTTAATAATGATGCTTTATATACTAAGCAAGATCCTGCCACCGGCTTTGAAAAGCCTGTTTATGGGTCGAATACAACAGGTGCAGATAATCCATTTAGCAAATACAGCCACACCTTTTCCGGCCTGAGCGGCAGCGCTGGTTTATCCTACAGGGTAAATGATGCCTTTAGCTTTAAAGCCAATATAGGCCGAGGTTTCAGGGCACCAAATATTTCGGAGATATCTTCCAATGGTGTTCACCCCGGCACTAATGCTTACCAAATTGGCAACATCAATTTCAAGCCTGAATTTAATTTGCAGGAAGACCTTGGTGTAACATACAGCTCACACCACATAACTATAAATGCTGAAGTATTTAATAATGATATTCAAAATTATATCTATAATCAGAAGCTTATTAACAGCGCCGGGCAAGATTCAGTGATAGTGGCGGGAAACCAGACTTTTAAGTTTCAGGCGGCAAAAGCTAATCTTTATGGCGGCGAACTTTCTATTGATATTCACCCGCATCCTTTAGACTGGCTGCATTTTGAAAATTCTCTTTCTATGGTATATGGCGTAAATAAAGGTGTGCCGGGCCAGCCGAAGTTATCAGACAGCGCAAGGTACCTGCCCTTCATTCCGCCGCTGCATACTTTCTCTGAGCTGAGGGCCAATATTAATAAGCTTGGAAATCACTTAGCCAATGCATTTATAAAAGTGCAAATGGAATATTATGCAAACCAGGACAGGGCTTATTTAGAAAACGATACAGAAACACCTACGCCGGGCTATCAATTGTTTAATGCAGGTGTAGGCACTGACTTTGTAAATAAAAAGGGAAACACATTTCTAACCCTTAATATTATTGCAGATAATATTTTTAATGTGGCGTATCAATCCCATTTGAACAGGCTAAAATATTTTGAAGATTATCCCGGCAACTTTACAGGCCATAATGGAATTTATAATATGGGAAGTAACGTTAGCTTTAAAATAAATGTGCCTTTGTAGCTGTGAGCCTTGAGCCTTGAGCCGTGAGCCGTGAGCCGTGAGCCGTGAGCCGTGAGCCGTGAGCCGTGAGCCGTGAGTAATGAGCCGTGAGTAATGAGCCTTGAGCCGTACGTATCTTCTCCAAGCTGATAGCTGATAGCTGATAGCTCCTAGCTGATAGCTGATAGCTGATAGCTGATAGCTCCCGACTCACTGATCAAAAACAACGCCTTCTTCAGTATCGTAGTTTTCATTATAATGTACAAAAAAATTAAGGTAAATAACCCGGCTCAATCGCATTATCCAGGGTTGGGCAATCACAATTAAAACAGCATTAAATAAAAGCCAGTATAAAATCCGGTTGTCATCTGTAGAAATCCCAATGATGATCCACCAGGCTATAAAGGTGACAGCCGAAAGAAGAATCATTAATCCATAGCTCACATAACCCGTTCCGTACCAAAAGCCCGGTTCCATCTCAAATTTTTGTTTGCAGGTCAGGCACTGGTTATGCATGTCCAATATATAAGTAAGGTTAAATTTCTTATAGGCATTTTTATGCGTAAACATATCTCCTCTTCTGCATCGCGGGCATCGCAAAGTCAATAAACTCCAGATATAATTTGGCTTTGGCTTTTTTTCTTCATTGATCATTTTGCGAAGGTGTTAAATACAAAAATTAAAGGAATTAATCATACAGGCAATGGCGTTAATTTAAAACCGGTTGCGTTGCTGCTACCATTTTTTTTCTTTCGCCTATTTGCTGGCGCCACATTGCATAATACAAACCCATTTGCGAAATTAATTCTTCATGCGTACCTGTTTCAATTACTTCACCTTTTTCCAATACATAAATTTTATCGGCATGCATAATGGTACTCAGCCTATGCGCAATTAAAATAGTTATCTGTTCTTTTTTTGATGAAACATTTTTTATGGTATTGGTGATTTCTTCTTCCGTAAGCGAATCAAGAGAAGAAGTTGCTTCATCAAAAATTAATAAATGCGGATGGCGAAGCAACGCTCTGGCAATGGATAGCCTTTGTTTTTCACCACCCGATACTTTCACCCCACCTTCACCAATTAAAGTATCAAGCCCTTTATCAGCACGTGCCAGCAAAGTATTACAAGACGCTTTTTTTAATGCGTCCAGTATTTCTTCATCAGTTGCGTTCGGATTTACAAAACGTAAATTTTCTTTAATAGTTCCCGCAAACAGTTGTGTATCCTGCGTTACAAAGCCTATCTGTGTACGCATCACGTCGAAGTCAATATCTTTTCTGTCAATTTTATTATACAAAATATCCCCCTGCAATGGAATGTATAAACCAACCAATAATTTTACAAGGGTCGTTTTCCCCGAACCGGACGGCCCGACAAAGGCGATCGTTTCGCCCTTCTTCACATCAAAACTTATATTTATTAAAGCGGGTTGCTGCGCCGATTGGTGTTTGAATTTCACATTGATGAATTCAAGCTCTTCAATGTTTTGTATCGTTTGGGCTTTGGCTGGTTTTATTTCCGGCGCCTTCTGCATAAGGGTATGAAAATTATTCAGCGAAGCCTCTGCCTCACGATAAGAAATAATAATATTCCCAATCTCCTGCATGGGGGCAAAAAGAAAAAAGCTATAAAACACGAGCGAAAGATATTGCCCCGGCGTAATAGAATTTTGAAAGATCAGCCAGAGCAAAGTGAAGGTAATTAGCTGCTGCAAAAAATTAACCATCGTACCTTGAATGAAACTTATAGTACGTATGCTTTTAACCTTACGCAGCTCAAGCTTTAAAATTTTGAAAGTATTATTATTAAGCCTTTTTACTTCCTGGTCTGTGAGGCCAAGGCTTTTTACCAGTTCAATATTTCTTAGCGATTCTGTGGTGGAGCCTGCTAACGCATTTGTTTCATTGACAATATTTTTTTGAATTGATTTTATTTTTTTACTGAGCAGGCTTGTAACCACCGCTATCAATACGATGCCGATGGTGTATACCGGCATTATCACCCAATGCAGCCTGAAAGCATAAATTGAAATAAAGACAATACTTACAATAATGATAAAAAAAACGTTCACGAAATTGGTAATGAATTTTTCAGTATCACCTCTCACTTTGGTAAGGATAGATAAAGTTTCACCGCTGCGCTGGTCTTCGAAATCCTGGTAAGGCAGCATCATGCTGTGTTTGAGGCCATCAGTAAAAATGGTAGCGCCAAATTTCTGTACCAACACATTGGAGAAATAATCCTGGAATGCTTTTGCAATACGGCTTACCATTGCTGTGCCTATTAAAAGGCATAAGAAAAATAACAGGCCATGATAGTTGCCGGCGCCAAAGAAAAATTCATTTTCGTTCCTGGGGGTTTTATCAGGAAAAACATGCGGGTGGTTCACAAACAGGTCAAGAATATTCCCGGTAATCCAGGGAGAAAATAAGGAGAATACCTGGTTCACTGCTGCAAGGAATAGGGATAAAACAACGAGCCCTTTATAAGGCTTGATGTAGGAGATCAATAATTTCATTGGGCAAATTTAACAACAAGTAAGAACTTTTGGAAAGTTCGGCAGATACTTCACAAGTTTAGACAGCCTAAAAAAAACTTTCCAAAAGTTTAATAAAGCTCCCCGGAACTTTTGGAAAGTTCAGCAGATACTTCACAAGTTTAGACAGCCTAAAAAACTTTCCAAAAATTATTGACGTTTATTCGTCCCACTTATATTTTAAGTCAACAGGTTGTTGATGATATTTGATGTAATATTCTTTACTCCCAAAAATATCAAGAACTATCTGTTTAGAAAGTCTTGTTGGAGCTTTAGAAAGATAGGCCAGGTATGAGCTGTATTTCCATTTATCTAGCTCCTTTACAAACCCGTGATGCACCGGATTTGCATGGATATAGTGAGTTACTTTACAAATGCCTGCTTCATCTTCTATTATATTTGTTTTAATGTTAGGCATAAACAGGCTTCCCTTTCTTGAATAAAGCTTATTGAAAGATTGCGCATAGCTGCTGAATAAATTGGAAAAAGCTTTACTTGTTTTGTTTCAATGAGCGGCTGTAAATTTTCATCAGATAACTTTTGGAAAGTCTTGAAACTTTCCAAAAGTCTGATCTCCCCAATTTCCTTACGCTAACCAAAAGATGAAAGTGATTAGGGAGTAAACAATAGGCATGCAGATTAATACAAGGCAAAATATAAATGGCCAGTCTTCCAAGAAAAAAATTATAATTCCTTTCTTCAACAAACAGATTTTCCCTGCCATTGGCATGATTATAAATATGATAAAAACTTCCGGGATGCATGTTGAAGAAATTTATTAGAGAAACTTTTTTGTAGCTTTTGGAAAATTAGGCAAATACTTTATTGTATTAAAATGCGGTAAAAAACTTCCAAATAAAATAAAATTAATCTTGCTAGAACTTTTGGAAAGTTTAGCACGCGCCTTATAAGTTCGAGACTTCAAACAAAACTTTCCAAAAGTTTTGTTTGACCTTATGAGAACTTTTGGAAAGATTAGCAGACTTCCTATAAGTTCAGAGACTTCAAAAAAACTTTCCAAAAGTTTCAATCAATCGTGGCCTTTGTTCCCCTTCAGGGGTTAGGGGTAGTTCATCCCGCCCAACCTTCTCTGTCCAAACTTCTGTATTGAATGGCTTCAGCAAGATGCTCGGGTTTTATGTCATCGCTCCCTGCCAGGTCTGCTATTGTACGGCTTACTTTTAATATACGGTCGTAAGCACGGGCAGAAAGATTTAATCTTTCCATCGCAATTTTTAAAAGATTGGAGCCGACCTGTGATATGACACAAATTTCTTTCAGCATTTTGCTGCTCATTTGCGCATTGGCATATACACCGGGATTATCCTTATATCTGTCAGCCTGCTTTTGTCTCGCCTTTATTACTCTTTCTCTTATACTTTCACTTTTTTCAAAATTCTGCGTGGATGACAGTTCGCTAAAGGCAACGGGAGTTACCTCTACATGCAGATCAATCCTGTCAAGTAACGGCCCGGAAATTTTGTTCAAATATTTTTGTACAGCGCCGGGCGGGCAGGTGCATTCTTTATCAGGATGATTATAATAACCGCAGGGGCAGGGGTTCATGGAAGCTATCAACATAAAGCTGGCAGGAAATTCCAACGCAACTTTTGCCCTTGCAATAATGATTTTTCTTTCTTCCATGGGCTGGCGCATTACTTCTAATACAGTTCTTTTAAACTCCGGTAACTCATCCAAAAACAAAACGCCATTGTGAGCCAGTGAAATTTCTCCGGGCTGTGGAATACCGCCCCCACCAACCAATCCTGCATCTGAAATAGTGTGATGGGGCGAACGGAAGGGCCGCTTTGAGATAAGCGTTGCATTCTCCGGAAGCTTGCCGGCTACACTATGAATCTTGGTAGTTTCCAGTGCCTCTAATAATGTAAGAGGCGGGAGAATCGTAGGCAAACGCTTAGCCAGCATGGTTTTGCCCGCTCCTGGCGGGCCAATCAATATTGCATTGTGCCCTCCGGCGGCGGCTATTTCCAAAGCACGCTTTATATTTTCCTGGCCTTTTACATCGCAGAAATCTATTTCAAAATCGCTTTGTGAATGCGCAAATTCTTCCCGGGTGTTTACGATGGTTGGCTTAATTGAATTTTCATCAATAAAGAAATCAATCACTTCATTAATGTGGCCTACGCCATACACATTCAACTTATTTACCATTGCCGCTTCTCTTGCATTTTCCTTTGGTAAAATAAGTCCTTTGAAATTTTCTTTACGTGCTTGTATAGCAATGGGGAGCGCCCCCTTTATCGGCCTGACGGTTCCATCTAAACTAAGTTCGCCCATGATCACATAATCGGTGAGCTTCTCTGCATTTTCCAGTTGCTCGCTTGCACCCAATGTTCCCATAGCTATCGGCAGATCGAATGCTGTTCCACTTTTTTTTATATCAGCAGGGGCTAAATTCACAACCACCTTTGTGCGGGGAAAATGATAACCATTTGTTTTTATAGCACTTTCCATCCGCTCCAGGCTTTCCTTCACCGCATTATCTGCCAAGCCAACAATAGAAGTAAATTTTCCGCTGCTGACATTTACTTCTACCGTAATGGTAATTGCCTCCACGCCATATACAGCGCTGCCAAAGGTTTTGACTAACATGAAATGAAATTAGAGAAAAAATATTTATATATGCAACCGGATATGTCTCTCGCTGTGCGTTATAACTTCATTAAAATTTGATCGACTATAAAAATTAAAGTAATATCTCAAAAAGAATTCTTTATTTATTTATAAATCACTTACAGAAGATGTCCTCCATCGCTTGTTTTACTTGCCTGATTGTTATTAAACCAAGATGAGATATTCTATTTTGTAACCTGCTCTTGTCAATAGTTTTTATTTGATCAAGAGCAATTGTGCAGGACTTACCATTTAATTTATAATTTATCCGTGACGGATATAATCTGATGGTTGAAGTCAAAGGGGCAATGATTACTGTTCCGATGTAATTATGCATTTCGTCAGGAGAAATAATTACACATGGCCTGGTTTTCCTCATTTCTTTGCCTATAGCAGGATCAAGCGTCACCCAATAAATATCATATTGCTTTATGTCCATTCCTCAAAAGTTTCATCTTCAAAAACATCAGGCATAAGCAATTTATCATCTCCATTTTTTGCCATTCTCTTAAATGCTTTTGCCCAGCCTTTGCGTGGCGCTTCAGTACGTTTCTTTAACAAGATACCTTTATCATCTACTTCTACTTCAATCTCGTCTTTATCCCCTTCCACTATTTTAAGATATTTTTGAGGAATTACGATCCCTTTGGAATTTCCGATTTTTCTTACTTTAAGTTTTATTGATTCCATACAAATTTTTTATAAAGATAAAAAATGTTATAACAAATTATAACATCGGCTTTATAACTTATCCAGCAACTCAAGCACCTTTTCTCTTTTTAAAATCAGGTAGCCCAGCCTGTCGTTGCTGATGCCATCTTTAAGTTTATAATTAAATATGAGCTGTTCGTCTGCTACTTCCGTTTCAAAATATTTGAAATCAATATTAGCGTGGCTCCTTAAGTCTTCGCCGATCTCATACAGATGCGTGGACAATATAAAAAGAGAATTTTTTATTTTGATAAGGCCCTCAATTACTACCGTGCTGCATTTCATGGCATCTTGTATGTTAGTGCCTTTAAATAATTCATCAATTAGAATAAGCCATTTTCTGCCATCGTTAATTTTTAGAATTGTATTTTTTATTCTTTGCACTTCATTATAGAAATAACTTTCTCCTTTTGAAATATTATCCACCACATTTATATTGCTGAGAAGCCCGTCAAATACTGAAAGCTCCATAGACTTTGCCGGCACTCCCATACCGGTATGTGCCAAAAAAACTGCTGCGCCTACGGCTTTTATAAAAGTGCTTTTGCCCGCCATGTTTGCACCTGTCAAGAAAATAAAATTATTTTTTTGGTTCAGCTCCACCTTGTACGACACAGGAGATCGTAATAAAATATGGTAAAGTGCATCGGCTTTCAACCGGGGAGCTGCAGAATCGGAAAACTGAGGAAACACCAGTTTATATTCTTTCACAGCCATTGCCATTCCATACCACGCATCAAGCTGGAAATAAATATCAGTAAGCTCGATAAAGGTTTGCTTAAAATGATACTTCAGGAAATTAGCCAGCCGCAACATCTCGGCGATAGAAAGATCACTGCTTTTGTTTTTGGATAAAGTAGAAAGCTGCGGTTTCTCCATACGCACTTTAGCTTTCTCTAAAGCCAGCTTAAGATTAGCAGGTGCATCGTCAGTTAAAAAGTGCTCAATAATCTGGCCCAGCCCTTTCAGGAAATCGAACGCGTGGCCGGCGGAATATTTTATTAGGGAAAAATCAGGTGCATGAAATAATTTATACAAGTAAGCCGCCGAAGTAGTTGGCCTGTCTGGTATTTGGTCAACGCTGGTTTCATAAAATTTTTGAATCATCATCACAGAACCGTTGCTAATGATCAACGGCCACTTATCTTGTTTAGCAATGAATATCTGCAACGTCTTCTGTACATTTTGTATGGAAGTCAGGTCCGTAAGAGACCGGTTAAAGATGAGTTTTAATTTTTCCCTTCCCCCCAGCGTTCTCGTAAAATCCAGCTTATGAAAAATTGAAAATTCTTCCTCATGATGAAAAACTGAAAGATCATTTAATGTAGTTTTATCTGTCTCCATACCCCTGAAGAGAAAATTTAATATTGATGAATAATTTTATGCTGAGAATGAAAGCCTCTTTCCTTTATCAGATTCATTCCAGCTTGCATTTCCATAATCTTTAGCGGAAGCATATACGCAATTTCCATTTACAAAAGTATGAACGATAGAAGCGGGCAGAATGTATTTTTCCATTGGGCTCCAGCCGCATTTGTATAAAATATTTTCTTTTTTCACGGTGCTTTTTTCATTCAAATTTACCACTACTAAATCAGCAAAATAACCTTCTCTTATATAGCCCCTGTTTTCAATTCTGAAACAATCCGCTACAGCGTGGCTCATTTTTTTTGCAATGTTTTCAAGAGATATTTTTCCCTCCTTAAAATACGCAAGCATTAATAAAAGGGAATGCTGCACCAGCGGCAAACCGGAGTGAGCATGCTCATACGGCCCTGATTTTTCTTCTAATGTATGTGGCGCATGGTCAGTTGCAATTACATCAAGCCGGTCGTCCAGCAAAGCTTTCCATAAGGCTCTTTTATTATTTGATTCTTTAATAGCAGGATTACACTTAATTAAATAACCAAGCTTTGCATAGTCATCTGCCGTGAAATTTAAATGATGAACACAAACCTCCGAGGTTATTTTTTTTTCTTTTAACGGAACATCATTTCTAAAAAGATCTAATTCTTTTTCGGTAGAAATATGCAAAACATGTAAGCGGCTATCATATTTTTCAGCCAATGAAACGGCGAACGATGAAGAAGCAAAGCAAGCATTTTCATCTCTTATCACAGGGTGATCAGCAGGTGACAATACCGGCTTTATACTTTTTAATTGTTTATAATTTTCTTTAATTATTTTTTCGCTTTCACAATGTGTAGCAATCAAGAATTCACTTTCTTTAAAGATCCTGTTCAGCGAGCTTTCACTATCAACGAGCATATTTCCTGTGCTGGAGCCCATAAATATTTTCACGCCGCAAATGTCTTTTTTTCTCCTGTTCATTTTTAAAACTTCCTCTGCATTGTCGTTGCTGGTGCCCATGTAAAAGGAATAATTTGCCAACGAGGTTGCCTTAGCAATTGCATATTTTTCTTCTAACAAATCTTCTGTAAGGGCATTGGGAATCGTATTGGGCATTTCCATAAACGATGTGGTGCCGCCAGCCACAGCCGCTTTACTTTCGGAATAAATAGTGGCCTTATGGGTAAGCCCGGGCTCACGAAAATGCACCTGGTCATCTATCACACCAGGCAACAAATACTTTCCTTCGCCATTTATTTCAATAACTTTTTCTCTGACGTTGATCGTGCTTTTTACACTTTGAATCCTTCCATTTTTTATATAGATATCCTTTTCTTCAATTTTACCTTCGTTCACCAAGGATATCTGTTTAAAAAGATAATTTTGCATATCTTGAAATTAATTAATTAAGAATCAAACCCAATGCAAATTTTCAAACGGCTTACTTTCCTTCTATTACTTTATCCTCTTATTTCCCAGGCACAAACTACTTTTCTCCCCGAAGGCTCAAAAGAATATCAATTTATTGACCGGCTTGAAATAAAGCAACGCAATTTTACTGATCTAAATTACTCAACAATAAAACCATACAGCCGTAAAGCAATTGTGGCTGAGGCAGAGTATTTTGATAGCGGCCGCCTTGGATATTCTAATTCTCTTACTGACAATCAACAAGGGCCCTGGGCAGGGCTTAACCTTAGTAAAATTGACGAGTACAATTTGCACGGCATACTTATGGATAATTCGGAATGGGTAACCGGCTCAAAGGAAAGTTTCCTGAGCAAGAAGCCGGTTCTTAAAGCTTTTTATGTTACCAAACCCAACCTGCTTGAAGTAAATGTGAAAGATTTTTTTCTTGCAGTAAACCCGGTTTTGTCGTTGCAATATAATAATGAATCTAATAACAATGAAACGCTTTTCTATAATAAAAGAGGAATAACTGCCCGGGGCATGATTGCAAACCGCATTGGTTTTTCCACCACCATTACCGATAACCAGGAACGGGGACCACAATTTTTTCAAGAGAGGGTAAACAAATATCATGCGGTGCCGGGCGTAGGATTTTACAAGGATTTTAAAACTACGGCCTTTGATTATTTTGATGCCAGGGGTTACATCACTTTTAATGCGACGAAATATATTGACATTCAATTTGGCTATGATAAAAATTTTATTGGCAATGGATACAGAAGCCTTTTCTTGAGCGACTTTGGCGACAGCTATTTATTTCTTAAGCTCAACACAAAGATCTGGAAGTTCAATTATGAGAATATTTTTATGGAGCTAATGCCGCAGTTCCTGAAAGCCGGCGATAACTTGCTGGATAGAAAATATGCCGCTATGCATCACCTAAGCATGAACGTTACCAAATGGCTCAATGTAGGTTTATTTGAAGGAGTAATTTTTGGAAGAAAGAACCGGTTTGACTTTGAGTACCTCAATCCTATTATTTTTCTCAGGCATATTGAAGGTACTGTCGGCAGTCCTGACAATGCTGTTGCCGGTATTGATTTTAAAACAAATGTTGCACATCATTTTCAGTTTTACGGACAGTTGTTGCTTGATGAATTTATACTAAAAGAAGTAACAAAAAACGATGGCAATTGGGCTAATAAATTTGCTTACCAGCTTGGCGGAAAATATGTTGACGCATTTAACTTAAAAAACCTTGACCTGCAGTTTGAAACAAACAGGGCCAGGCCTTTTACTTATTCTCATAATGATATTGTTGCCAATTACACGCATTACAATCAGCCATTGGCGCATCCACTGGGCGCAAACTTCCAGGAATTTATCGGCATTTTAAAATATCAGCCGGCGGCAAAATGGTACTTCAATGCAAGAGGTATTTATTATTACCAGGGGCTTGATTCTTTGGGTGAAAACTTTGGCAGCGATCCTTTTGAAGATTATACAACACGCACTAAAGACAATGGCTATTTCGTAGGAAGCGGGCATAAAGTAAAAGCCTTCAATGCTTCTCTTGTATTATCCTACGAGCTGAGAGAAAATCTTTTTATTGAAGGCTCTTATATGTATAGAAAATATACCGGGCTATCGGATAGAAGTATTTTTGGAATAGGAATAAGATGGAATGCAGCGAGGCGGGAGTATGATTATTAAAAGAGTTGAATTTGATTAGGTAAAAAATTTTAAACTGCAAATCAGTTCGTGATCGAAGCGGCTAGCTTTTTTTTCTCCATTACCAGTTCAATCAGTACGCCATTTGTTGATTTCGGATGAAAAAAGCATACGAGTTTATTATCTGCACCCTCTTTGGGCTGTTCATTTATTAAATGAAAACCTTCAGCTACCAACCGCTTTACTTCAGCTTCCAGATCATCCACCTCAAATGCAAGGTGATGTAATCCCTCGCCCTTCTTTTCAATAAAAGTATTGATAACACTGCCGCGGGCATACGCCTCTATCAACTCAATTTTAGTTTCTCCTTTTTTAAAAAAAGCAGTATTTACCTGCTCGCTTTTTACCACTTCGGTTTTATAACAGGGGGTGTTCAGCAACTTTTCAAATAAGGGAATTGATACCGATAATTTTTTCACGGCAATACCTATGTGTTCGATCCTATCCATCATTTTTTTTTGAAACAAAAGTACAACCCAGCTGTTACTGAATGGAATTTGCGGTTGTATAATAACGTTTTCGACTTTGGTAATTTACGCCGGCAGCTGTAAAGTATAACTAAGTTTTAAAAGCATTTGGCGTAAATTTGCTTCAATTAGAAAATAAAAATTTATGTTGAAATTACCGGTTTACTTAGATAATAATGCCACTACGCCGATGGATCCGAGGGTGCTGGAGGCGATGATCCCCTATTTTACAGAGAACTTTGGAAATGCCGCAAGCCGCAACCACCCTTTTGGTTGGGCCGCAGAGGAGGCTGTTGACTATGCCCGTGAGCAGGTTGCCCGTTTGATAGGTGCTGATCCTAAGGAAATCATCTTCACCTCAGGCGCTACGGAAGGAGATAACCTGGGGCTAAAAGGCATCTATGAAATGTATGCTTCTAAAGGAAACCACATTATTACCGCTACTACAGAACATAAAGCCGTGCTGGATACCTGCAAGCATATTGAAAAGATGGGCGGGGAAGTTACGTACCTCGAGGTGCAAGAGAATGGTTTGATAAACTTAAAAGAATTGGAGGCTGCAATGAAACCTTCAACTATTTTGGTAGCTATTATGTATGCAAACAACGAGATCGGTGTAATACAGCCGGTGAAAGAAATAAGTGCAATAGCAAAAAAACACGGCGCTTTGTTTTTTACAGATGGTACACAGGCAGTGGGTAAAATTCCGGTGGATGTAAATAAAGATGGCATTGACCTAATGGCTTTTACCGCACATAAAATGTATGGGCCAAAAGGAGTTGGTGCATTGTATGTGCGCCGTAAAAACCCCAGGGTAAAAGTAACCGCCCAAATTGATGGTGGCGGTCATGAAAGAGCTATGCGGAGCGGCACATTGAATGTTCCCGGTATAGTTGGCTTTGGTAAAGCCTGCGAACTTTGCCAGGTAGATATGCAAAAAGACACAGAAAAAATAAGCAAGTTGCGTAATAAGCTGGAGACTTCATTATTAAAGCTTGAAGAAGCTTACGTAAACGGAAGCACAGAACACCGCTTGCCCCACGTTAGCAACATCAGCTTTAAGTATGTAGAAGGAGAAGGACTAATGATGGGCTTTAATAAAAATATTGCTGTAAGCTCAGGCTCCGCTTGTACTTCGGCTTCGCTGGAGCCTTCGTATGTATTAAAAGCGTTAGGCCTTGGAGATGATCTGGCACACTCTTCGCTGCGATTTGGCCTGGGCCGTTTTACCACCGAAGAGCAGATTGATTACACTATTGAACAAGTAAGCAATACTGTATTAAAATTAAGAGAAATGAGCCCTCTGTGGGAGATGTGGAAAGAAGGTATTGACCTTGAAAAGATAGAGTGGGCGGCTCATTAAGAAACGATTCAAATTTACCTTAAAAAAAATAGCGTAAATTGTATAACACAAATTCAAATATCTAAAAAATAAAGTCATGGCATATTCAGATAAAGTAATCGATCATTACCAAAATCCCAAAAACGTAGGGACATTGGATAAGAGTAAAAAAAACGTGGGAACCGGGCTTGTAGGTGCACCGGAATGCGGCGATGTAATGCGTCTGCAAATAGAAGTAGATGATGAAACAGGCATGATAAAAGATGCTAAGTTTAAAACATTTGGTTGTGGTTCTGCAATTGCATCATCATCTTTGGCTACTGAATGGCTCAAAGGTAAAAGCGTAGATGATGCCTTAAAAATCGACAATATGGATATAGTGCAGGAGCTCAACCTGCCACCCGTAAAAATACATTGCTCCGTATTGGCAGAAGATGCTATTAAGTCTGCGATTAATGATTATCGTTCTAAAAATGGGCAAGAGAAAATTAGGTTTGAAGAAAGCTTAGTGCATTAATTTCTGCTTTTTATCTTCTAACTTCTGCCTCATCTAATCATGATGAAATAGACGATCAGCATTGAAAGATTTAAAGGGAAAATTTTCTAAAATGATTTACGTAAGTGACAAAGCGAAACAAAAAGTAACAAAGCTGCAGGAAGATGCAAATCTTGCAGGGGATGATTATTTTTTACGCGTAAGTGTTGTTGGCGGTGGCTGCTCCGGGCTTAGCTATAAGATGGATTTTGATAATGAAAAAAAGCCTATGGACCAGGAATTTGATGACAATGGGGTAAAAGTTGTTACTGATCTAAAAAGCTTTTTATACCTCGTAAATACAACGCTTGATTTTAGTGATGGATTAAACGGTAAGGGTTTTTATTTTAGCAATCCGAATGCCAGCAGAAGCTGTGGTTGCGGGGAAAGTTTTGCAGTATAATTTTATTGGTTTTTTTAAATTTTTAGAAATTATGTATTTAGTTTCGCAAAGTCAATAATAACAGAGCTATAACAAAAACATTAATTCAATGGTCAAATTGGGATATTGTCAGCTTGAGCTTGTCGAAGGCTGGTAGGCTTTAGTAAGCGCTGCCTGTTTTCGAATAGCATCGCCTTCGACAAGCTCAGGCTCACACCTTTTATATTGAAGTTTTTGCAATTCATAAATTCAATGTTTTAGTAATAGCAAGTAGTAGAAGGCATTTGAGAACTAAATACGTAATCCTATAAATTTTTATATCTCATAGTCCTACCTAAAGAAGACTGTTTTTTTTAATGGCAATTAAGATATGAAAGTGGAAGAGCCAAAAAATAAGCAAGCGATATATAAACATCAAAAAAGCCCTGTAATTACAGGGCTTTTAGCAGTCTGTTTAGGTAAACTTTCATAGCAGAATCTCCGACGATAAATTTTCCGTCTAAAAAATGTTAGCATTATTCCTTATTTCAGAGACACTTTAAGTATAAAACAAAAAGAAAAATAATCAGTTTCCAGAGGCAGTACAGTATAGACAAACGTAGAAAATGAAACGCTGCTTGACGGCAAATCAAAAGTTTTAATTATTTTTCACTTTTGTCCGGCTAAAAATTGTCAATTTTAATGAAACACTTGCTGGCATTAAGTTTCACGGCCCTCTCCCCGTCTGAATCGGCATGCAGCCCGACCAAATCATTCTGGCGGGGGCGGGCTTCGGAGAGAGCTTGTTCCGATAAAAATCGGGAGAGTTGTCCAAGAGACTCCTTCGGAGGGGGTGAGACCAATACCAGCGCGGTTTTCATTGAATTAGTTGGACAATAGTAATTATTTTTCAAAACTGAATGCATTTTCCCCTAAGGATCATGATCTCAATCGCAAAAAAAGAAATTCACCAGTTTTTTAGCAGCCTCACCGGCTACATCACCATCATATTGTTTCTGCTGGTAAGTGGCTTTTTTCTTTTTTTTTTGAAAGACAGCAACATTTTCGATTTTGGCTACGCTACGCTCGATAAATTTTTTGATCTTACTCCCTGGATATTTATTTTTCTTATACCCGCATTATGCATGCGCAGCTTTGCAGATGAATTTAAAACGGGCACCTTTGAAATATTACAAACAAGGCCGCTTACCAATTGGCAAATTGTAGCCGGGAAATATCTTGCAGTGCTCCTGGTAATTGTAGTTGCCCTAATGCCAACACTGCTTTACGTTTACACGGTGGATTACTTTTCTTCCGGCGGCGGTATAGATAGCGGTGGAATTATCGGCTCTTACATCGGCCTGTTTTTTCTTGCAGCCGTATTTGCTTCGATTAGTATTTTTTGTTCCGCACTCACTGCTAATGCAGTAGTTGCATTTCTTATTGGCGCATTCGCCTGTCTCATTTTGTATTTCGGATTCAATGCATTCAGTAAACTCCCCATCTTTTCCGGCAATGCAGATTATTATTTAGAAATGGCCGGCATAGACTTTCATTACCGCAGCATAAGCCGGGGTGTAGTGGATACAAGGGATATTATTTATTTTTTGAGCATCATCTTTTTATTTCTTTTTTCAACTCAAAGAATTTTATCAGGAAAATGGCCTAACAGATGAGACTTTCAGCGGGAAACAAATTATGGGCCTTCATCACAGTGATCTTAATACTGGTTGCGGTTAATTTTCTGGCTGCATTATTCCACTACCGCCTCGATCTTACTAATGAAAAAAGATTCACTATTTCTTCTCCTGTAAAAAAGATATTGAAAGATCTGAATGACCCGGTTGAGATAGACATTTTTCTAAAGGGCGACTTGCCGTCCGGCTTTAAAAAATTGGCAATCACTTCCACAGAGCTGCTCCAGGAGTTTCAGGAATATGCAAAAGGAAACATAAAGTACAGGCTTCTTTCACCGGAAGAGCAAATCTCCGGTACAAATAGAACGTATGCTGATACACTTTCTTCTTTGGGTATTATACCTATCAATCTTAAAGTACAATTAAAAGCGGGAGAGCAATCTCAATACGTGTACCCGGCGGCGTTAGTACACTACCGGCAAAGAATATTACCGGTTGATTTGTATTCAGGAACTAAAACGGTGATTACGCCACTTGAGTTGAACAGTGCCGAAGCTTTGCTGGAGTATAAGTTTGCAGATGCGATAAATAGAGTAAAGGAAAACCAAAAGCCGCTCGTGGCTTATTCTATTGGGAACGGTGAACCAACCGGAACCAACGTGTATGATCTTATTGAAAATGTCTTAAGAAAAAATTATAACCTCTTTACCATAAATATTGAGAAAGAACCCGTCATACCCGATACTTTCAAACTGCTGCTGATCGTAAAGCCAAAAATTTCGTTCAGCGATGCAGAGAAACTAAAGATTGACCAATATGTAATGCGTGGCGGCAAAGTACTTTGGTTTATTGACCGCCTTGAAGCAGAAATGGATAGCCTCCGCATCAAAAACCAGGTGATAGCCTACGACCACAATCTTAAGCTGGAAGATCTTTTGTTCAAATATGGGGTAAGAATAAACCCTGATCTTGTAATGGATTTACAATCCGATTTTTTGCCTTTTGATGTAAATGCCCGCCCGCCCGCCCGTGCCGGTACGGACGGGGATGACCCGAACGGACGGGGGAATCAGCAATTTGAATTTTTACATTGGAATTATTTTCCCTTATTTGAATCAAAACAAAATAGTGTAATTAATAAGAACCTGGGGCTGGTGGCCGGTAAGTTTGTAAACTCGATAGACACCGTAAGCGCACCGGGCATTCATAAAACAATTCTTTTAAGCTCTTCATCTAATGCAAGAACCATTAAAACCCCTGCCCTCATAAGCGGCGAAGAAAATAGAAATGCCCCTGAAGACCAGGCATTTCAAAAAAAAGATATACCGGTGGCTGTGCTGCTGGAAGGAAAGTTTACTTCTCTGTATAAAAACCGGTTGAGCCAGGCTGCGATAGATACGATCAAAAGTTTTGGTACGCCGTTTATAACACAATGCATCCACGATAATAAAATGATAGTGGTGGCAGATGGAGATATTGCATTGAACGGAGTTTCGCAGAACCAGCCTTTAGCCATGGGCGTAAATCCTTTTACCCTTGGCTCGCAATACGAATACCAGTTTGCCAATAAGCAATTTGTGGAAAATTGTATAGAATATCTTATTAATGATGCAGGGCTTAGTGAAGCCCGCGCTAAAGATTATACATTGCGGCTTCTTGATCCCGGTAAGATTGCTGCAGACAAAACTACCTGGCAAATAATAAATATTGTATTGCCCGTTATTGCTATCATATTCTTTGGCCTTATCTATCAATGGTGGCGAAGAAAAAAATATAGTGCCTGAATCGTTTCATAATAATAGTGTAAGGTTAGGCTTTCCGTGTTCTCAAAACCTATCTTTGCCGCAATATTTTGTAAATGAATGCAACTGAATGGACTTATTTGGTTTTTGGAATTGTGCTGGCAGTTGCTGTAATTTTTGACCTCGGGCTTTTGAGTAAAAGATCAAGGTCGATATCTTTAAAACAGGCATTTTACCAAACAATGTTTTGGGTAAGCCTCGGCCTCGGGTTTTTTTTATTTATTTGGTTTGAAGACGGGCAAACAAACGCTTTTGAATATTTAAGCGCTTACCTGATGGAGTGGGGACTTAGCGTTGACAATATTTTTGTTTTCATCCTGATATTTTCATTTTTTAGAGTTCAGGAAAAAGATACGAATCGGGTATTACTCTTTGGTATATTGATAGCATTAATTCTTAGAGTCGTTTTTATTACTACCGGCATTATACTTGTTGAAAGATTTTTCTGGCTTTTGTATGTATTCGGCGCTTTCCTAGTATATACAGGTATTAAAATGTTCCTGGTAAATAGTGATAAAGAATTTCACCCCGAGAGCAATGGTGTTTATAAATTTTTAAAAAAGATATTGCCGCTTACCCATGAAGACAATGACGGCAAATTCACAAAAAAAATAAATGGCAAGCGGCATTTTACGATGTTGTTTGTAGTAATGATAATGCTTGCCACTACCGATATGGTGTTTGCCTTAGATTCTATTCCCGCTGTGTTTGCTATTACCCAAACGAAAATGGTGATCTATACTTCTAATATTTTTGCCGTACTGGGCTTACGCTCTTTGTTTTTTTTACTGAGGGGCGCCGTAGTCAAATTTAAATATCTGCAGGAGGGTATAGCTATAGTACTAATTTTTATAGGCATAAAAATGTTGATAGAGTATTTTGACGTTCACCTGCCGATATGGCTATCTCTTCTTGTAATTCTTTTTTGCCTTACAGGCTCTGTATTATTTTCAATGTACATGAGCAAAAAAAAAGTGAGCAGCCAGGAGGTTTATGAATAAGTAAATGTGACTACTCAGTACCAAATTCAGCAATAAGGATTAGGACATTCAAAATATTTTGCCCCGCTTTATTGGTGGTGTCAATTATCGACCTTAAGCTGGCTGCACCTTCCGCGGATTTAAATTAACCTGATCTTTTATTTCACCTTGATATTTCTTATATCTCTTTCAGAACCATTATTGTCCGGAGGAAATTTGGGATGGTATAAAAAACACAATATATATTGTTGATATTTCTCGCAGGAGTGCTTAGCTATTCGTTTTCAAAAAAATAATTTTTAAAAAGTTTCGTTACTTATTATGTGGCCATCCCGAAGGGTTTAATAATAATTGTAATCCAAAAAACTTTATACTATGGAAACACTCATTTACGGAAAAGAATATTTCTGCTTTCACCATAATGAATACCTTGGAACTGCTACGTTTATTGATGATCCCTTAATAGGCGACAGTTTTGTAAAAATTGAAGTGCATAAAAAGCGTGGCCTGGAAGAAATAATAATAATGCCTGATTTCTGGCTTATGAAAGTGGCGAAGGACTGCTGAAACTGCTTTTGAAATTGATTAATATGGTGTAAGAAGATAAAAATTATACAACTAACTGGTTAAATAATTTCTCCAGCATTTCACCTGCATCTTCACAAAGGCCGGGATGAACTTTTGAAGTTTGTACCATCGTGCTACGGGTGGCGGTAAGCCAACGGAACCGTTCAGCAACCGGAAGTTTTCCTATAGCTCCGGAATCCTTATCACCATTAGCAACCTGCTCAAAAGCTTTTAGATATTCTCTTATTAGATTTATATCGCAGCCGATACACAAGGCGGCGATTCGTTGTTCATCTACTTTATAGGTGATCTTTAAAAATTTTTGGTTGGCGCAATACAACACTACTCCCACATTGAGGAATTCTTCCCGCTCCACTCTTGGTACGGCCCGGATAACGGCATATTCAAATAAGTCCATTTCTTGCATCCTGCGCTTCTTTTACAAAAAAATGTGAATGAGATAATCGCTTTATTAAAAATTGTTCATAAGCCTCCCGGTGAAGTTCAACAGATGTAAAGGGAGCGTCTTTCAGCAGCCATGCATCCGGCACTAATGCAACGATTGAATGAATAACTTCAGCGGATAATACCCTATGAATCTCTTTATCAACCAAATCCAGATAATTTGCCTGGCGCAACAACACGTGGTCTTTTATATGATTGAAAGTCCGGGTAGCTTGTTCCTTCCAATTACTCCATGCATGATGAAAATATAAAGCGGCTCCATGATCGATCAGCCACAATTCTTTATGCCACCACAGCAGGTTCGTATTTCGGGGAGTGCGATCTACATTATTGATCAGGCTATCGAGCCAAACAATTTTTGAAGCAGTTACAGAATCAACTACGGTAACAACCGGATCGAAAGTAACAGCCCCTGAAAGATAGTGCAGGCCAAGGTTTAGCCCAACGCTTGCTTTCAAAAGATCCTGTATTTCTTCATCAGGCTCTGTACGTCCGAAAGCTTCATCAAGATTTGCAAACACAATTTCCGGTACATGCAATCCCAGTACCCGGGCCAACTCGCCACCAATCAATTCTGCAATTAACGATTTTATTCCCTGCCCTGCTCCCCTGAATTTAAGGACATACAAAAAGCCGTCATCAGCCTCTACGATTGCAGGCAGTGAACCTCCTTCACGCAGAGGTGTTACATAGCGGGTCACGTTTACATTGCGTATGTTCTGCTGATTGTTTGCCACGAAATACAAACATACAATATCCTTTTCTTGGCTTGATTGGTTGGGGGATTAATCAATACTAAAGGCAATAAAATTTTAAAGAACTGAGTTGAAGAAAAATATTAAACAATCAATGATCAATTTTACCTGCACAGTTTTTGTACAGTGCTAACAACATACTTATCTGCTGCAAGTCACGGATGCCGTTTTCTTATTAAAAATTTTATAAACGTTTTAAATATTAAACTATGTTGAAAGATAAAGTTGCCTACATAACAGGCGGATCAAAAGGAATAGGATATGGAGTTGCAAAAATTTTGTTGGACAATGGGATGAAAGTCGCCATTACCAGCCGTACATTATCAGCGGCAAAGAATGCTGCGGAATCGCTGACTAAAGATGACTCAAGAGTATTAGCCCTTGAATCGGACGTAAGCTCGCTGACATCAGAAAGAAAAGCTATAAAAGCAGTGACTGATCATTTTGGAAAACTCGATGTGCTTATTGCCAATGCAGGCGTAGGCCATTTTGCTTCTATCGAAACCTTAACTGAAGAAGACTGGAAAAGCACTATAGATACAAACCTTACGGGTGTGTTCAATAGTGTAAAAGCAAGTATTGAAGCCTTGAAGAAATCGGAAGGATATATTATTACCATCGCAAGCCTTGCAGGCACTAATTTTTTTATAAATGGCTCAGCATATAATGCCAGCAAGTTTGGCCTTGTTGGCTTCTCTCAGGCCATTATGCTGGATCTGCGGCAATATGGTATTAAAGTCACTACTATTATGCCCGGCTCGGTTGCCACGCATTTTAATGATCATACACCTTCTGAGGCGGATGCCTGGAAAATACAGCCGGAGGATATAGGTCAAATGGTCGCAGATCTTTTAAATATGAATCCACGTACGTTGCCAAGTAAGGTAGAAGTGAGGCCGCTGAAGCCAGGTAAAAGTTAGTATGAATAGTTGAAGTGAAAATGTTCTATATCAGGTCTTAAAATCATAGTTTACCGAAATATTTAATGAAATGTTATACTTCACAAAGGGTAAATTAGTGAATTCTTGTCATCAAAGAATTGGAATTTCAATGCAAGTAATGTTGATAATTGTGATTTAAAGTTTTGATTAATTCCATCAAAGAAATTTTGGATTGCCTGGTGAAATAATTTTGGACTGTCATAATATTTTGCATATAAAATTTCCTTCTTTGTAAATTTCCACAGCCGCTCTATGATGTTAAGATTAGGAGAATAAGGCGGTAAAAAAAGTAAATGAATCCCTACTGATTTGGCAAAAGTCTATACTAAAAAACAATGTTGATACCTGGCATTATCAAGTACGATTGCAATAGGTTTATCAGCATATTTTTCCTTTAGCAATTTTAGAAAATCAATAAGGGTGGTTGATGTAATATAAGTGGTGTTAGTTATAGTAATTACTTCTTTTGTAATGGCATTTACAGCGCCTAATACATTAATACGATTTCTACCCGCAGAAGCTTTGATAAAAACGCGAACGGCGCACCACAGTGAGCAAAGAAATGGTTGTAATACAAAATGTGCTGCATCACAAAAAAATAGATGGACTTCTTCTTTCTGTGCGGCTTCTATAGCGGGTTTAAGTTCTGTGTCTACCCATTGATGCTGTTTGTCATTATCCGCTTTGGCAGGAGTGTGTCCGCATTTTATGAACTTTAGCCCATGCCTTTTCATAAAGGCTCTTACCTGCTGCTCACTTCGGCTAATGCCGGTCATCTCCCTTATTCGATTTACCGCCTGCGCTGCTGTTATTGGTGGTTGCATTTGAAAAGATGCTAAAATACTGCCGGCATGATTTTCTAACTCACTTTTCCTACTTCCATAATTGTTATTCAGCAATGATTCAAATCCATTGGTTTTGTAAGCATTTACCCATTTACCTACTGCATTATAGTGCAAACCAACTGTCTGTCCTATTATTGAATTATTCCAGCATAAAGTAGCTTTTAAATAAACTGCAAAAATTCTTTTTTGAACCATCGGGTCCGGATAAGCATATCGTTCGTAATTTAGCTTTTCAATTTCGGCTTCGCTGAGGTTGAATTTAAGAGTGGGCATTTTTTTGTGTTTTGCAACTACAAAATTGCCCCTCTTTTTTAATTTAACAATTCACGGTTTTGTCCCTTGCGGAGTACATCGTTACAGGACTACTGATTTATTTCCTGAGCGATCTGTCTTTGCTTCTAAAAACTGCGCTTACCACTGCAGCAATTTTATACATGGGTCTTACGGCAATCGGATTTATGTTGGTATTATCAGGAGGCACGTTACTATCCCGTGTGATACAACAAAAATTAAATGGCAAGGACATTTTTAATAAAGAAAATGAAACCTTTCCCCAGGAAGAAAGACTGTTGGAAAACGAGTTTTCAATTAACCTTCCGGCACAATATAACCTGCAAGGAAAGAGGTGCAAAAGCAGGATCAACATTATTAATCCATTTCGTGGATTAATGGTTTTAGGTTCGCCTGGTTCGGGTAAATCTTACTTCGTAATCCGGCATGTTATCACACAACATATCAGTAAAGGATTTACCATGTTCGTCTATGATTTTAAGTTTGATGACCTATCAAAGATCGTTTATAATACCTGGCTAAAATATAGAAGCAAATACCCGGTGCAACAAGAATTTTATGTCATTAATTTTGATGACCTTACACGCACTCATCGTTGCAATCCTCTTGATCACGCGACCATGACTGATATTACTGATGCTGCAGAATCCGCACGAACTATTTTAATGGGATTAAACAGGGAATGGATTAAAAGGCAGGGGGATTTCTTTGTTGAATCTCCCATCAATTTTTTGACTGCCATTATCTGGTATTTACGAAAGTATAACGATGGTGAATTTTGTACGTTGCACCACGGCTTTAAATCTTTACCGAAATACTGAATCGAATACAGATCATCATAACCTAATAAAAAATGTACTTCCTGCGTTTTATCTTTCACTGATTTTATTTCTGCAACCGTGTTTAATACAAGATTTTTACCTTCCACCGAATTTGAAGTGTTGTTCTTTCCTGAAGTAAATGAAAGAATGGCGTCACTTGCATCAGTAATATATTGTCTCGTGTTTTGCTTTTTCTGAATGGCTACATACATATAACCCCAGTCAATCCTCAAATCATCACCCTTTTTCTGCAGCATAGGCTGCGCCGTTGTTCCGGCCTTTAGTACGGATAAATTTCCTGTTGCATACTTCTGAGCCTTTACTTCCTGCGTTGAGGTATTTGTAGCAATAGCAGTAGATGCCCCCAGATACAATTGCACATCATGTGATCTATTATCTGTTGCTTTTACCGAATAAGTAATGTAAGAAACGGGCCTTGAAAGCAATGAAAGATCATCAAGCAATAGCGGGCTTGTAAAGGTGAGCGTGGCATTAACTGGGCCGCAGGTAAAATCATAAATGGTTTGTGTGGCATCGATCGAAATATTTTTTTGATCAGCGGCAATTATTCCCGGTGGCTGCCTGGATGGTTGTTCAACAGAGGCCTGCGTCCAGAAAAGAAGCGCCCATGGTATTTTCAGCATGCATGGCCAGCACATTCTTGCCCGGTTTCAATTTCTTTTTTGATTCTTCAATCGAAAAATATCCATATTTTCTCTGTGCTCGCTCGTGATTGTAAATCTGTTTTCCATTCAGATATACATCTACGTTATCATCAAATTTTATACGAAACAGCACATTGTCAAAAGTGTTTTTATTCAGGGTAAAAGTTCTGCGTACCCAAACTTCTTTTGATTTCCAGGACGAGCCCATCTCTGCCTGTCGGCTTGTTAGGGGCGCCTTGCCGGTTGTCCATGTACCATCATCATAAGTATTTTTTATCCAACCCTCCACCGGTTCGTTCATTGTATATTTTACAGGATATTGCTCCTCATCACTTGCAGGTAAAATACTCTTATAACTTTTACTTTCCTTGCCAAGCACCCGGTAAAATTTACCGTCAACTTTTATCATGCCCACCAGGGATTGATCTGTGCCGGTCCAATGTTTTGTTGGTTCAGCGTTGAGCGTATCAGTCATTGACCAAATACTAAAATAGGGGTCATGCGTTATAAGAGGATATGCAGGCGCCTTTTGCTGAGCGCTCACAGAATTTATAGTTAGCAGGAAAAAAATAATTTTGAGAAATTTCATGTAGTTGATTTTAATGAGTATTAATTGTAATTAGCTACAGTCCCCGATGTTTAAGAAAGTTTTACTCCGATGAAATATTTATTTTGCTATACCTTGATGGTGTGCATACAGAAGAACTTGCATGTGCATCTGTAAACTTCATACCGGCTTGCGTTAATTTATCAACATTTGGTGTCGCAATTTTCCCGCTCGGATCAAAACATTGCACATTTCCATACCCCAGTTCATCAGCTAATATGAAAAAGATATTAGGAGGTGAAGTTTTTTGGCAAAAAGAAATAATGGGCTGGCAATTAAATAACATGCAATTAATAAATAACATGCAATTAAATATTTAGGTGTTAAAAATAAAGATGGACAAAGTGATTTCATTTTATGATTT
Source organism: Hanamia sp. (assembly GCA_965217965.1). Lineage (GTDB taxonomy): Bacteria > Bacteroidota > Bacteroidia > Chitinophagales > Chitinophagaceae > Ginsengibacter. The sequence goes on from CBDCJQ010000001.1 coordinate 678,639, forward strand.
CGTAAGCCTTAAAAACAAATATTAATTGCCGTTTTGTTCATCATTGCCGCCCGTTCATTGATTAGAGGGCTTCGGAAATACCTTATGACTATTGGCCCACAGCCTCCATCTTTCCGAAAGCATTTTTACAACATCAGGGTATTTTGCTGAAAGATCATTTAGTTCTGTCTGGTCATCATTTATCCTATACAGATGCCAGATTGTATCACTTGAAAGCGACACTAACTTCCATTCGTCATCCCTTATATATCTTGCCCGGAAATGTTCGTTATATAATGTGTCATGCACGGCCTGTTCTTTACCTTCGAATGCTGGCAATAAACTAATGCCGGGAGTAGGTGTAATCTGATGCCCGTTAAAAGTTCGGGGATAAGTGGCTTTACCTATGTCAATAAAGGTTGCCATAAAATCCATCACATGCCCCATGTGGTTAGAAAATTTTCCCTTTGATTTTATTACCGCCGGCCATGATGCGATCATTGGTGTATGAATACCTCCTTCATAAGATTGTGCCTTCGCATAACGGTAAGGGGTATTCGCAACGTTAGCCCATCGTTCACCAATAGATGTAAAAGCCGTTTCTGGTCCCGGGAGTACGTCTTTATTTACCGGGAAAGCAATTTTTCGCCCGTCTCTTGTTTCATCCGGGCGGTCAAAGCCCGGCCCATACCGCATGCAATTTTCAGGGCTGGCGCCATTGTCGCTTAAAAATAAAATAAGGGTATTTTCTAATTGTCCTGTTTCTTTTAACGCATAATTATTCTTCCTATGCCCTGGTCAAGCCTGTCCACCATTGCTGCATGCACAGCCATTGCTCTTGCATCCCATTCTTTATGCGGATTATCTTTCCAGGTGAGCCCCGGCTCCATGCGCGGAGATAATGCAGCATTTTTTGGATCGATAATTCCTTTTTCAACCATACGCTTATAGCGGGCTTCGCGAATTGCCTCCCAACCCACTTTGTAAGTGTTTTCATATTTTTTTATTTCCTCGTCAGGAGCCATTAAAGGCCAGTGAGGAGCTGTTTCAGCCACATAAATAAAAAACGGATTTTGCTCTTTGCTGTATTCTTTTATATAGCTAACGGCTGTATCGTTTATGGCATCTGTATGATAATAATTTTTTGGAACCGAAGGAACAGCCGTAGTACCACTTACCAGTGAAAAAGGATCAAAGTAATCTACCACTCCCCAAATATTTCCATAATACTTTTCGAAGCCACGGTTTGCAGGATACTGCTCCACAGGTGAAAAGTATGGATGATACGCCTGGTGATTAAGCCATTTTAGTTGCTCTTCTTTTGTTGGCTGCTCGATAGTATTGGACACATGCCACTTGCCCGACATCGCAGTGTGGTAGCCCGCAGATTTTAGAACCTCAGCAATGGTTACTGTATTATCGGTTAGGTAGCCGCGATAGCCGGGTTCATCTCTATCGGTTGTCATTTCTCCGATACCGGCTTGTTGATTATACAGCCCTGTAAGCAAGGATGCTCTTGTCGGGCAACATCTGGAAGTGTTGTAGAAACGTGTAAATCGCAAGCCGTTCGCAGCGAGATAATCGAGGTTGGGTGTATTTATTTCACCGCCAAAACAGCCAATATCAGAGAAACCCAGGTCATCGGCGAGAATCAGCACAATGTTCGGGCGGCTATCCTTCTTCGTTACATTTTTATTCTGGCGGTTTTCAGCGCAGGAAGAAAAAATGATTGCAAAAAAAATGATGAGAATACAATCCCTATGAAATTTTTTCATGGTATAAAAATTTATTCTGTTATGATGAGTTAGACTAATAACAAATGGCCAGCATTTAATCCCTTCGGCAACCTCAAGTAAAAAGCGTCATACTGATTTAGCAACCTTATTACCTTCTCTTACTTATTAAATTATTTATTTGAATAAGGTAATTGGCTAAGCTTGTTTAATCGATATCATTCTACTCAGTTTGCCCCAATTCTTTCAATGTCATGAACTTTTGTAATCATTTGTGTTTTTCATAAAACATTTTACTGATTCATTTTTAGTTTCTCTGCCGGTTCATTTTTATAGGGAGCCCAATAATTGTAAGGGTCTCTTTTAAATCCGTAACGTCTTTGCTTTGTTGGATGTGGTAATGGTAAAGGGTCCTGCATCCTTAACTCCCACGCCATAAGATCCTGTAACAGTTCATCCTGCTTCTTCAAATATTTTTCATCACCGAACAAATTTTTAACTTCTTCCTGATCTTCGGCAAGATGGTACATTTGCCCGCTTCCCTGCATGTCGTACACCAGCTTCCAATCATCTTTTCGCAACATGCGCAGCATACCACTCTGCGTCCATGTATTTAATTCATCAAACTGTGTTTTTCCTTTCACAAGCGTTCCATCATCTTTATAGGGATCGTACTCTACGATGTCAGTATAATGAAGCCCGCCATAGCCCTGCTCGACCATGATACTTGAAAATTCTTCTTTGGGGTACTCCTTGCCCGTTAGCAATGGCCATAGGCTTCTGCCCTGCACTCCCTCGGGTATAGGAACATTTAGCATCGTGCAAATGGTGGGCATAATATCAACATTGCTTACATGCGCATCATGCGGTTGCTTGCTTTTAATTATGCCTGGTCCATGCCATATCATCGGAATACGGGTAAGACATTCCGGAACTTCTACTCCTTTTTTTATTAAATTATATTCGCCGGTAAAATCTCCATGATCGGCAACAAAAATGATTACCGTATTATCATAGAGATCATGGTTTTTAAGGTAATCCACAAAACTTCTCACCTGGTCGTCTATTAACCGCAGCATACCGTAATAGTTACTCCTGATCCTCGGGATATTCTTTTCATAGCCGGGGTATCCCATCTCAAGCATCTTTTTCTGTAAAACCCATTTGTTGCCTTTTGCAGGTAAAACACTTGCATCAGCTTTCAAGGCCGGTAATGTTTCTGGGGGGAAAAGTGAGTAATAGGGTTCTGAAACCTGGTAAGGATTATGGGGCTCCGGAATAGACATGTATAAGAAAAACGGTTTACTACTTTTAGCCTTCTGTTGATCACTTAACCATTTTTCACCATCTGTTATGATCCTTGCCGGCTGTTGCATAGAAGCAGGGAATGGCGCCGGCTTTTTATCCATATAAAAATTAGTGCTCTTCAGGTAATCGTTGAATGCGATTTCTGTGGAATCAGAAGTTTCAAATTCATTCAGATGGCTATATTCCTTCCAATAGTCAAACATCTTCGGTTTTAAATAGGAATGATTTTTACCAACCAGTGCCGTGGAATAATTTTTAGACTTCAGCACACCCACCAAATCTTCTTTAAAAAAAGCGTCCTGTACATTCATATTGGAGCGCACATGAGTTGCATTTGGAAAGCGTCCGGTAAACATAGACGTTCTGCTGGGAACACAAGCCGGTGAGGCGCAATAGGCCTTATTGAACCATGTCCCTGTTTCGGCAAGGCTATCTAAAAACGGAGTGGTATCTAATTGAAATCCTTCCCTCTTACACGCATCAGCCCTAAATTGGTCAGCAATAATTAAAACAATATTTAAAGGCTTGGGGGGCTGTGTTTTTGCCGGGTTTGTAATTGTGCTTTGCGATGGTTGCACTATCATAAAACTTACCAATGTCACAGCAGTGACAAGTGAACAATAGATTACGATTGACCTTTTAGTTTTTTCCTGGTTCATGTTATTGTTTTTTTATTCTAATCACGTTCATAACAGTTACATTCCTCCAGCCGGCATCTGACGAATGGTACTTAATCTTTTTTTTCTACTATATCCGGATGCTGATCTGCAACATTTACTTTTTCTCGGGGATCATTTTTAATATTATACAATTGAGCAACGGGCACCAGGCCGGTTTCAACGTCTTTATTTTTAAACCAATCGGGGGAACTTTTTCCCGTGGTGCAATATATTTCCAATTGACTCTACGAATCCGGCGGTAAGAATCAGCAATATTCGTAAACGACAACAGGCTCAGGATAAAGCAGACGAATGCTATAAAACTCCGTTGATCTCTTTTACCTGGTTTATGTATCATTTGCTATTTCCTTCCGTTTTATTCTTCGTCAGACTCTACTTTGTCGTTTTTGTTAGCAGGAGCAAAATTTGTCTCCAGTTTGGATTTTAAATCATCAATCAACTTTTTCATTCCAGGTTCATTGGCAATATTTTTCCATTCTAACGGATCGCTTTTTTCATCGTAGAGTTCCGCTTTCCCATCAGCATAATGTATATAGCGGTATTGATCGATGCGTATGGATTGATTTCCTTCCTGATACGTAGTGATGGCCGGATGCGGCCATGCTTCGAGCGGGTTTTTAAGTAAAGAGACAATACTTCTTCCATCCAGTTTTTGAACAGGGTTAGGCAAGTTGCATAGTTCAATCAGCGTGGGATATATATCCAAAAGCGTTACGGTACGACCGCAAACCCCCGGTTTTGTAATGCCCGGCACCCGCCACATGCTAAGTATATGCGTTGTTTGTTCCCAAAGGGCAAACTTTGTGAAATGCTTTTTTTCACCTAAGTGGAAACCATTATCTGCAAAAAGGCAAATAATGGTATTGTCTTTATAGGGGCTGCTTTCCAGCTTTTTTATGACACGGCCAAGATTCCAATCCATAAAAGAAATGCAGGCCAAATAGCCCCGAACAACCTCTTTCCATTTTCCTGATTGCTTCAATTCCTCATAATCCACCGGGCTATCCGCCCACTTTTTTGCAATCGGAGGCAGATCGTCCCAATCAGATTCGAGCACCTTCGGCAATTGAACAGTTTCCAGCGGGAACATATCGAAAAAACGTTGCGGCGCTGTCCATGGCACATGGGGCTTGTAGAAGCCACATGTCATAAAAAATGGTTTGTCAAACTTTTTATCCAATTGGGCAATTATGAAATTCGCTGTTATAATATCCGGATGCTCTTCATCAGCATCGCTCCAGGGTTGATAAGTAAAATTCTTAGGCGCTCTCACCGCGGGCCAAACATTATGCACAGTAGGATAAGGACCATAATCACCCCTGCCACCGTCAATGTCCCACATAGCTTTGTATCTTTCTTTGCCCGGAATGGTATGGAAAATTTTTCCACGCGTAATCGTGATGTAACCGTTATCCTTAAAATGCTCCGGTAAAAATGCGGCCTGCATAATCACGTTTGAATTTATGATCTTATCGGTGTTCTCATATACACCTGTGCGGTATGGGGCCAGTCCACTTAAGATGGCAGCTCTTGAAGGATTGCACACCGGTGCTGCACAATAGGCCCGGGTAAAAGTGAGTGAAGTATTTGCGAGTGCATCGAGGTTCGGAGTTTTTACACCTGGAAAATTTTGCAGCAAGGCTATATAATCGTTAAGGTCATCAACGGCTATGAACAAAACATTGGGCCTGGGTTTTTGGGCAAATGAAACAGTCGTTAAAATGGTTGCTGATAAAAACAAAAACAGTCTTAATCGTATTCTTTTCATAAATTTCTTTTTGGATTTCAATCCTGTTGCATTTGGATATTTACTATTAGCATTGAAACCTCGCTGGGAATATAAGCGGTGTAAGCACAGTTTGATTTTTTTAAACCATATACAAGATTGCGCCGGCATAATTCAGTTTTTTTTGCTCTTTCAACGAATTCATAAACTCCTGAACCTTGGTCTTAATCCTGATAGGCCCTTTGTTCTTAAGGCTTCTTTGCGTGTATGTTATTAAATTCGAAAGAGATCTGATCTTTTTTAATTATTGTTTCTGTTTTGTATTTACAAAATGCATTTTCTTTAATATCCCGGATTCTGTACCAGGTCAGGATTTGAATCCATTGCTTGTTGCGGAATAGGGAATAACACCATATATGATTTTGCACTGGCGTGCCCCCTGGCTTGAGCATTTTCTATAAACTTATCCATCCTAATCAGGTCTTCTCTTCTTAATCCTTCTGAATAAAATTCCCAACCTCTTTCTTTCAGAATTTGATCGCGAAGATCAATTTTGGATGCAAAATCAGAAAGTAATAAATCACTCACTCCCGCCCTGGCCCGAACTAAATTTATCAAATCAATAGATTCCTGATTGGGACCGCCTAATTCATTTAAGGCTTCTGCTCGTGATAGAAGAATGTCAGAATACCTTATTTCCGGAAGATCGTTGCCATTGAAGCCACCGATTGCATTAGGATCAGGCCAGTATTTCAACGACCTTGTGTTGTTAGGTGTTGTCATCAGCATTATTGTTTTCCCTGCGCTATTTATATATTGCGTAAGCATTAACTTTTTCCTGGCATCACTTGCTGCAAAGGAGTTAAAAAAACTATCCTGGTTGCTATACTGGGCTCCAAAATTCAGCCAGTTACTTTGAAAATTCAGGCCAGATATGGGATCTTGGGCGAATCCCGGAGGCCAGGTTTTATTGCACCATTGCGTACCGGGGCCAGATGGCGTTGCCTGTCTTACCCAAATAAATTCTTTGTTCATTTCATTCTCTATATGAAATAGATTAAAATAATCAGGATAAAGCTGGTAGTAATTCTTATTCATTACATTACTGGCCATATCAGCACATTTTTGCCACTGTTTTGTATTTAGATAAAATTTTACCAAAAATGACTGAGCCGCACCGTTGTTAGCCCTTCCATATTCTTCTTCTTTTCCCGGATCCGGCAACACTGAGCTCACTGCCAGCAATTCAGATTCAATAAAAGATTCCATTTCTTCCTTAGTGGCCCTGGATAAATGTAAAGAGTCATTGGTACTTTTTCGTAAAGGAACGGGGCCGAAAGCGGTGTATAAGTGATAATAAGAAATGGCTCTGATAAAACGGGCTTCAGCAATATATCCGTTTTTTTGATCATCACTAATGTTTGCATTACTAATATTATCCAGCAATGTATTGGCATCCCTAATTGCGGAATATGGCGAACTCCAGAAGCTGCCAAAAAGCAGTTCTGTAGAAGGATCCCAGGTAAAATTAATATACTGAACAGCGAAACGGTTGTCAGAACCCGCCTGTTTCGTACATCAAATCCGTCGTTAACTCCTGCATGCAAATTATTCCCTTATCCGCCGATTGCCCCGCCACCTGCCCTTCATTTGCATAAGCCGCATGCAGGAGTGATTTTATTCCATCATTAGTAGTAAGAAAATTGTCCGGCGCTAACTGGGAATACAGATTTTCTTTGAGGAACGATTTGGTACAGCCACTTATTAGCAAAATCGAAGCTATTGGCAATATAAAAATTATAGTTGATTTTAATATTTTCATTTTATCACTTTTTAAAGATGAAGTTTAATGCCGAGTAAAAAGGTACGGGCGGAGGGATAAGCATTAAAGTCTACCCGGAAATTAGCATTCCCATCAGGATTTAAAGCGGGGTCTATTCCATCGTAATTTGTAATTGTAAACAGATTTTGCCCTGTGATATAAAGTGTTTGCATATTTTTCAGCAAACGGAAGGAATAGCTTAAAGTAACCGTTTGCAGGCGCAAATATGATCCATCTTCCACAGTATAAGAATTCACCGATTTCTGTCCCTGATCGAGAGGGGTTACAAAGGATGGATATTTATTTGATGGTTTTTGGGAAGTCCACCTGTTTATATAAGGTAATGCCAGTTTATTTCGCCTGAAGTTAACAGGAAAGTAAGTATCCACAAGGTTATTGTTCAGCATTTTTACTCCTTGTACCCCTTGAAAAAAGACATCTAATGAAACTTTTTTATAAGTGAAAGTATTTCCAAGAGACCATGATAGCTTAGGAAAGGAATTACCAAGATTAACCCGATCATCTGCATTAACGGTTCCATCTCCATTTACATCCAGATACTTTAGATCGCCGGGAACTACAGGATCTCTTGTTTTCGAAAAATCATCACCTGTTTGCCACACCCCGACGATTTTATAACCAAAAAATGATCTCAGCGGCTGACCCGGCTGAATAACGGCAATTTGGTTCACGACGCCGGCAGAACCTGTAATAATTTGGGGAATTTCTCCAAGATTTAAAACTTTGTTTTTTAAGGTAGAAAGAATGATGGTGGAATTCCATTCAAAATTTCCTTTTACGTTTTCAGAGTTAATAGCAAACTCCCAGCCGGTGTTTCGAATACTTCCCACATTGCTCAATATGAAGTTAAACCCTGTTGACGTAGGTACGGGCAGGTTTACAAGCATATCAAATGTCTTTTTCTGGTAATAGTCAATGGAACCTGAGATCCGGTTACCGATCACACTAAAATCAACACCAACGTCAGACTGGGTCGTTGTCTCCCACTTTAGATTTGGGTTTGCTAAACGAGCCGGCTCTTGGGTAGAGGTTTGTTGCTGGTTAAAGACCCCGTTCGGGCCAGACGCAAATGTGCTTATTGATTGATAATTACCAATCTCCTGGTTACCGGTTTGGCCCCAGCTCGCTCTTAATTTAAGATTGCTGACAGAAGGGATATTCTTCATGAAGTCTTCCTGTGTTATCCTCCATCCCACCGCAACAGAAGGGAAATAACCAAACTTGTTATTAGCACCAAAACGACTGGAGCCATCTGCACGAAACGAAGCTGTTACCAGATATCTATCGTTGAGGCTATAATTAACCCTGCCCAGATAAGACAATAAAGTATTGACAGATTTGAAGCTCCCTACATTGTAAGTGGTTTGGCTTCCGGAGCCTAAATTATTAGTGCTTAATGCATCAGATGGAAATCCGCTGGCATTACTGCTATTGCCGGCACTTACAAATTTCTGAGTCGTTATACCCCCTAAAGCTGTTATGTGATGGATCGCGAAAGTCTTATCATAAGTCATCGTGCCTTCAACAACATAATTGCCTTGTTGCCCATTGATAATAGAAGCAACCCCGTTTGCAGCCACTCCATTCAGGGTAGTTTTATCTATATATACATTCCTTTGTTCGGTATTGATATCGCCACCAATGTTCAACTTAGCAGTCAGGTCCGGAAAAATTTTATAGTTTCCGTAAATGGTTCCAAAAGTGCGGTATCCATTAGAAAAAGAATTTTTCCCACGTGCCAATGCTATCGGATTCTCAATGGTAATAAAAGGGGAACGTTGATATTTTCCCGCAGAATCTTTTATGGACAAAGCAGGATCAAAATTATAGGCAGCATACATAGCTCCGGAAATTTCATTAAAACCAAAACCGACGGGAACAAAATCATGTTGATTGTAGATCGTGGCCAAATGCAGGCCAATATCAAATTTTTCGGAGACCTGGCTTGTCAAATTTAAACGGGCGCTGTAGCGTTTAAATGCCGAGCTTATTATAACGCCTTGTTCGTCGTAATAATTGAGGGAAACGAGGTATGTTGTTTTGTCATTACCACCTGTAAAGGATAGTCCATGATTTTGGACGATGGCATTGGAATTAGTTAATGCTTTTTGCCAATCTGTACCGCCATCCTGTATCCCGGTTACTTTTTCACTCACCGAGCCGCCGCCATCTTGAATAATTCCGTTTAAAACCGTCATATATTCCTGTGCATTAAGAATATCTAAATATTTTGAAATATTTTGAACCCCAACATACCCGGAATAATTGACAGATTGCTTTCCTTTACTTCCCTTTTTGGTAGTGACCAGAATAACTCCATTGGCTCCTCGTGATCCATAAATTGCCGTTGCCGATGCATCTTTGAGTATTTGAATAGAAGCTATGTCATCGGGATTTATTGAACTTAAAGGATTGGGTGGCGTAGGAGTAGTGACATAATTTTGCCCCGTGCCCGTCACTACCGGCGAATTATCTATTGGAAGGCCATCAATCACATATAAAGGTCCTGTTCCGGCATTGATAGAACTGGCTCCGCGGATACTAATTGATATGCCTCCGCCGGGTTCCGCACTATTTTGGACTACCTGCACACCCGAAACCTTTCCCTTAATTAATTGATCGGGTGATGAAGAAACTCCCTGGTTGAAATCATCCTCGCTTAAAGAAGCGATAGCGCCCGTCAAATCAGTTTTTTTCTGTGTTCCATAACCTACCACTACCACTTCGCCCAGCACATCGGCCTTTGCGGCAAGAGAAACGCTTACCTCAGAACGATTATTTACCGCGACCTCTTTAGATTCATAATTGACATAAGTAAATATCAATACCGGCCTGGCAGTGTTGGTTACAATTGAATAGCTACCGGATTTATCGGTGGTGGTAGCCTGGGTTGTGCTTTTAACAGTGACAGTCACCCCTTCCAAAGGATCACCCTGCGCAGATGTTACTTTGCCTGAAATCGTGCGATTCTGTGCCTGCATTTGCAAGACTATAAAAAAAAATCCAACGAGAAGAAAAGCCTGAGGAAAGAGCTTTGAAAGCCTTAGATTGAGTTTATTTTTTCTCATATAATCGGTTTATTGGTTTGTTATTTAAAGTGAGAATAATAACTTGATAATAACATTATTTATAACCTAAGCTTCTATTATTCAAATTGCTATGTGCTGTACACCCTACAGCCTGTTTCTGCAATTTTTAAGAATCACCTTGTTCAACAGTATTATCAAGAGTTGATATTCTCAAGCGCATCGTAAAATGCTTAATCTCCCCGGGGACAAATTAATTATATCATTGTCTGGCTAAAACCAGCTCCCTCATCCTGTTAAAAATAGGCCCAAACACTATCGTTCTATATTATTACAAGAAAAGGAATAATAAAACGAAAAGCAAGTTAATTTGTCTCAATTATTCTGCAACACATCTCAAACTTTATACCTCGAAAGACCAATATTTAGGACGGGGCCTTTTTTCTTAAGACGTTGAGTTCGATTAAAACTTATTCAAATAAGACACATCATTCCCATTACAATTTTCCAGCCGGCCTCCTGTTCTTTCCAGGCCTCCCGGTAAGGTCATCTCCAAGATCTTCCCGGGCTTGCTCTGCCAGCTGCTGCAGCCTCTGTACTATCTTCGGATTTTGTTTCTTCACATCATAGCGTTCTCCGGGGTCTCTCCGCAGGTCATATAAAGCTAGCCCGGTAGAAGCCATATGAGTTTTGCCGGGATAACCATCTTTACCAGGGGGTTCATTTGTATTGGAAACATAGGTGTGCGGAAATACTAATTTCCACGCTCCTTGCCTTACAGCCTGCAAACTGTTTAAATGATAATAATAAAACAAGTGATCGCGTGGATTTGCATTTACATCGCCCTCTAACAATGAAAAGATATTTATTCCATCTATCTTCTTGGAAGGTAAGGGAGCACCTGTGATGGCTGCCAGGGTAGGCAGAATGTCAATATTGCAGGCAAGTTTATTACAAACTGTACCGGGAGGCACTACGCCAGGCCAACGCATAATTGACGGTTCTCTTTGTCCTCCTTCAAAACTAGTCATCTTACCTTCCCTTAAGCCTCCTGCAGAACCCGCATGGTTCCCGAATGTAAGCCAGGGGCCATTGTCACTGGTGAAAATAATTAATGTATTATTATCCATACCCTTGTCATTAAGTGTTTTCATTATTTGTCCTACCGACCAATCTATTTCCATCATAACGTCCCCAAATAACCCTTGCCTGCTTTTTCCTTTAAACTTACCAGATACAGCAATTGGGACATGGACCATTGAATGAGCGAGATAAAGAAAAAATGGATGATCCTTATGGCTGTTAATAAAGCTAACTGCATGCTCTGTATAAAGTGTGGTAAGTTGACTTTGGTCGTCTAATGTTTGTATGTAGCGGATGGCCTTGTTTCCTTCGATCAGGGGCAATGGTGGCCATTTTGACCGGAAGTTGGAAGTATCTTTAAAAGGCTTGCCATTATAATCAACCGGCCACATATCATTCGAATAAGGAAGCCCCAGGTATTCATCGAAACCATGTTGCAATGGTAAGAACTTTTCAGCATCGCCCAGGTGCCATTTACCGAACGCGGCAGTTGCATAACCTTTCTTCCTGAGCATTTGGGCAATTGTTACTTCATTATCGCTGATGCCTATGGGAGCATGAGGCCCCAAGGCTCCATGCAAGCCTATACGATTAGGATAACATCCTGTTAATAACGCAACACGTGAAGCTGTACAAATAGGCTGTGCAGCATAAAAATTGGTAAATCGCATGCCGGTAGCTGCTAATTTATCTATGTTAGGAGTAGTGTAATCGATCCCACCATAAGCATCTACATCTCCGTAACCCATATCATCCATATAAATAACTACGATATTAGGGAGAGCGGCAGATGATGTTCTTTTTTGGGCAATAGCGCAATTATAGGCTCCGAAAAGAATCAGAAGGGAGAAAATATGGATTTGATGAATTTTTTTCAATAGAAAATAGTTTATTATCACTATTATCTGGCTAAATGAGGAAAGGCTTACCCGCTAATAACCTCGCCACTCTCTCCCAAGGGAGGGAGCGATGAAAGGTAGTGTCAGACTGCTTTTTAGCCAAATGAAACATTTTTTGCCGGATAATAGTGATTTGTTATGATTAAAAATTTGAGCTCATTTTTTTTTGTGTAAAAAAATAAATACAGATGAGAATTGTAACGTTTTATACTCCACTCTATCTTTAAATCTAATACAGGCTTTCCTCACAGCAATGATTAAATCTACAAGTGATTATCCGATAATTCCGGCAAATTGCTTCGCCATAAGAGTAATTTTTCTTTTAGTTTTTTAGCGACTTCGGGTTGCTGGTCAATTACATTCGTTATTTCATTCTTATCTGCCTCCATGTTATATAGTTGCATATCAGTGCCATCATAGTTCATTATAAGCTTCCACTTTCCCTCACGAACGCCTATGTTAGGACTACGATCGCGTCCTTTGGGATAACGGAAATATTTTCCATTATTTCGCCCATATTCCCAGAATACTGGTTTTGATCGCTCTGAAGGTTTCCCCAGGAAAACTTCCTTCCGATTCTCACCATCAAAACTGTAACGGGAAGGCATTGGAACTCCCACAATAGAGCAAAGAGTTGGGAAAATGTCCATGGCGGAAATAACAGATAAAGAGTCAATCTTACCTTCAGGGGTATGCCCCGGCCAACGAACAATAAAGGGAAGCTCAACTCCGCCCTGGTATAAAGAAAGCTTCGAGCCTCTCATTTGCCCCGATCGCTTGCCCCCGAAACTCGGAAGCGGACCATTGTCACTGGTGAAAATGACCAGGGTATTTTGCTCTAAACCAAGTTTTTTTAAACCATCTATAAGCCGCCCAATCTGCTTGTCATATTCTTTCAATACTGCCATAAAGTTTTTCTCACTCTCAAAACGTTTAGGAGTCTCATCCTGTGCCGCCTTATCCGGAACCCAAGGCGTATGCATATCATCCGGCCACAGGTTTACAAAGCAAGGCGTCCCTTTGTGACGTTTCAAAAAGTCCAGTGTTTTATCCACAAAATAGGCTGTCCTTTCCCAGCGTTTAATGCTGTCCTGGGGTGACCATATCCAGTTAGTTGCTGTCAATAGTGGATCCGGTTCGGGACTTTCATAAGTGCTGGCATATTCATCAAAGCCATAAAGGGCAAATTTAGGAGCGTTATAAACGTCACGTCCGCCTCCCATGTGCCACTTGCCAAAATGCGCCGTTGCATATCCTGCCTTTTTTAAAGTGCGGGCCATTGAGGGAGCTTCCGGATCTAAGTAATCTGTCTGTTCCACCGCCCGGTTTCCTTCGCGGGTTTGCTGATAGCTGGTAAAATTCCATTCACCCGGGTGCATTCCCGTAAGCATGCCCACCCGCGAAGGTGAACAGATAGGGGCAGCGCTAAAATAATTGGTGTAACGAGTGCCCTGTTGAGCCAGCCGGTCTATATTTGGTGTGTTATACGGTCCTCCGAAACTTGAGATATCCGAATAGCCCATGTCATCAGTCAGGATGACAATAATATTGGGCGTATCTTTTATCTCATACGGCGAGAGATGTGTAGTGGAAGTTTCAGAATGGTATTGAGGATGTGGATTCTTGATTTTATTTTGTGCATGCATTTTGTATGGCGCGATAGCCAAAATAAGTGATATCCATCCGAAGACTGTAAGTGATCTTAGCCTATTTGAACTGCCTGATGTTGATAGTATATTTTTCATAAATGGCAAATTATTCTAAAAATTAATGTTTGCAAACGCACTTTCTTGCAGAGCGTGACCAAATTTATTAGCCGCCTCTACTCTTTCAGTAACCTGGATTTTGAAATAGTAAAGGATTGGCGTCTAAAGCAGACTGAGGAATCGGAAAAAGGGTATCTTTTGCCGCTGCATTCACTACCCCACGCTGATGCGCATAGTCAATAAATTTACCCATCCTGATAAGATCCCTCCTTCTTTTGCTCTCATACCAAAATTCCCATCCTCTCTCTTTTAGAAGCTGATCTTTCCAACTCATCCCCGGAACTAAAATCTTGCAATTGTACATTAGCCAAACTTGCCCGGCTTCGAATTTGGTTTATGAGATCAATGCTTTCCTGATTTGGGCCATTGAGTTCATTCAGCGCCTAATCATCCAGTCCTTCGGGGCCACAAAGCCTTTCTTTCCTTCCCCATAAGGTGGTACACGGTCAGCAGGTTTGATATTATCAAACGGCTTCACTGCATTGATTAATTCCTGGTATATTGCCGATTGATCGTTTTTAATATTGTGCTGTTCCGCTGAGTCTTTCAGGATGTTGAACAAGACATCTTCTTCTTCTTTCATATCCGGATTTCCGGAGTTCGCTTTAATCAACTTCCATGGGCTGTGTATAATAGCGCCGTGCCCCAAATAAAAATATCGGTCAGAGTTGCTCTCTTTCCCTTCAATTACCGGCAGCATGTTGATTCCGTCAAACGGCTTTTTGGGCTTATCTTTTATACCAGCAATGGCAAGCAACGTTGGCATCACGTCCACATAGCCAACCAACCGGTCGGTTTTCCCGGGCTCTTTCAAACCATCAGGCCAGCGAATGACTGCAGGTGCACGCACACCGCCCGACCATTCCTGGAATTTCCACCCTCTTAACGGCCCGCTGGAACCTCCCGCATTTCTTGCCGCGCCATTGTCACTGAAGAAGAGAACCAACGTGTTCTTTTCAATGTTGAGATCCTTCAACGTTTGTAAAATTCTGCCGACACCTCTGTCCAGGCAGGTTACCATAGCGGAATAAGTTTGCCGTTTGGTATTTCCTCTTCCAATCTCTCCATATCCCTTTTCGTCATAATTAGGTAGCGGAAACAAAGGTTTACTTGCATCAAAGCCATAATGTAACAAATCTTCTTTTTTTGCCTGTAAGGGAGTATGTGGGGCGTTATAAGCTACATATAAAAAAAAGGGAGACTCTTTTGAATAAGACTTGATACATTTTACCGCTTCATCTGTGATCAGATCAGTTGAATAACCTTTATCAAAACAGGTAGCAGCATCATTATGCCAGTCTAACTCCCCTTCGCGCTTATGGGTGAAATAATCGAATGCGCCATTATAAAAACCATAAAAGTGGGTAAATCCCCTTTGCAAGGGTAAGTACATTTTATGCGCTTCACCCAGGTGCCATTTACCAAGAGCTGCCCTGTTTTTATAACCGGCCTTGGCCAGCACCTGTGGAAGAAACACCTCCGATGTATCAACCCCAAACGGACTCCAGGGAGGAATCACGTTTTGCCGTAAGCCAAAACGGTTAGGATAGCGTCCTGTCATGATTCCTGCTCTTGTCGGCGAACAAATGGGCGAGGTATAAAATTGATCCAAAACGATGCCCTCACCGGCAAGCCTGTCAATATTAGGTGTTTCAATGTCGCTGCCGTGAAAGCCAACATCTCCCCAACCCAGATCGTCAGCCAATATAATGACAACATTTGGCTTCTCAACGGACTGGGAATAGCCGGCGAGCGAGAATGAAATACAGAGAATGAAATATATTATTTTACTCACTTATGAATATTTAGATATCGTAAAATCATTTTAAGCCGCATTCATTAATACATTGACAACTGATCGCTCCGCTTTCTGAGAATAATCTCAAAGCCCTCGAAAGAATAATAATTCACTTCTTTCAATCCATCACCAACCAGGATTCTGATTAAGATTTTTATTAAGAATAACCTCCTGCTGGGGAATAGGCCATAGGTAATCTTTGTTAGGATCGAAAGACCTTACAAAGCTATTATCAACAACCATCATAAGCTGTCCATTTTTCACATAAGTCATTCCTTCAACCGGGCCTTGCATTACTGCGGCCGCTGTATGCCATCTCCTGATATCTAATGTATGCAGTCCTTCAAATGCAAGCTCCACAGTCCTTTCTCTGCGCACAATCGAGCGCATTTCCTGTTGACTTTGTGGTGCGGTTATAACCGGCATATTTACATCTGGGCGCTGTCTTACCTCATTAATAGCATCATAGACGCTTTGGTCAATTTGACCGAGTTCAATTTTTGCCTCTGTGTATGTGAGTAAAACTTCGGCATAACGTATGGTAATCAGATTGATCCCGCAATTGCCAGGAGCAGAAAGATCTTCTGCATTAATATATTTTTTAATATTATAGCCCGTACGGGTGGCATTTATATTTCTACCGCCTACTTCATCCGGGGTACCACTCCCCGGCTTAGGATTATAGATTTGTCCACTCGGTAAAGTATCTCCTAAAACAAACATAGAATAGCGCATTCTTGGATCCCGATTCTCATAAGGATAGTACGGGTCAAATCCGCTTGCCGGATCGGTTATGTCTCTGCCGTTTGTCATTTCATACATGTCCGCCCCTACTTTGGTAGGAACTGTAACAGGAACACTAGTATGTTGGGAAGCGGGAGCGAAATTGTGAAACACACTATTTGAATAAATATCACTTGCAAATTCTTTATCCATAATAACTTCGTTATTATTTTCGGCGGAATAAGAAAATAAATTTTTATAAGCTGGATATAAGGAATATACATTCAAATCCATAACGGCTTGAGCTGCATCCGCTGCTTTTTGGTAACGTCCGGCATATAACATTGCCCTGGCCTGCAACGCTAAAGCGGCACCCCTGGTTATTCTTCCATTATCTGGCTGTTTCAAAGGAAGTAGGGTTGCAGCAACATTTAATTCAGATTCTATAAAATCATATATATCTGCGACATTATCTCTTTTTACTTGTTGCGCTTCTTCTATTGTAGCCGGTTTGGTAACTAAGGGCACGGCTCCGAACCATGAAACAAGGTTTAGATAATAATAAGCACGTAAAGTCGTCACCTGCCCTTTTAAATTGTCAATCAAAGTAGTATTGGAGGTCTTAACTTTGTCTATATTGTCCAAAAAATAATTTGCCTTATATATTCCATTATATTCAGATGTCCAATAAGATTCAAACCTACCGCTTAGTGCATCCGCATTTCCCTGATCTATCCTCGCATCATTTCCTCCATTCACATTAATATGAGCTATATCCGAAAAACCATCCCAATGAAGTATATCTTCTCCATCAATATTGTTATAAATCGCATTTGCAGCAAAGGTTGCATCGTCACTCGTATTCCAAAATATATCGGTGGATATTCTATCTGTAGGAACAGTTTTTAAGAGATTTTTCCTGCAAGATATCGCCCCTGATAAACAGGATAGTATTATTACAACTATAAATAATTTCTTCATAATAAATTTTCTAAAACCTAAAAGGTTATATTCAATCCAATGGTGTAGCTTTTTGTTTGAGGATAATATAGCAATCTGCTGCCGGAAGGAAATTCCGGATCGATACCCCATTTTTTTGCCTGCTTTGAAATTGTTAAGAGATTCATTGCGCTTAGATATATTCTTGCCTTTTCAATTTTTAATTTTTCGATAATAGACTGCGGAAGCGAATAACCTACTTGCAAGGTTTTAATACGGAGGTAGCCCACCTGCAATATCCAATAATCAGATATCCTGGCATTCTTGCCTGATTTTTTTTGTGGCCGGGGATAGAGGGAATTGGTATGCGTAGGTGTCCAATAGTCGTTAGCTATCTGAGGTACAAAGCCTTCATTTGCCCCGGCATTGACCACCGGTCCCGAAATGTCAGCATCTTGTTTCACAACACCTTGTAGAAATAAATAAAAATCGAAGTTTTTATATTGTATGCTTGATTTAAATCCATAGGAATAATGCGGAAACGGATCGCCTATCACCGTCCGGTCATCAGCCGTGATCTTTCCGTCATTGTTTAAATCAATATATTTTATATCCCCGGGAAATGTCTTTGGATCGTAAGCGGCCGAAGTATCCACATCCTTTTGATCTTTGTAAAATCCATCGGTTTTAAAGCCCCATAAAGAGTTTATGGGCAGCCCCACCTCAATAATATTAAGGGCATCGTTATCGCTGCCACTGATATAAGGGCCTGTTCCCTTTAGATCCAGTACTTCATTTTTGTTATTGGATAAATTGAATCCGAATTGATAGGAAAGGTTAGACGAATTACCATTATAATCAACGGAAACTTCCCAGCCCTTATTAGACACCGTTCCGGCATTTTGAACCGGAGCGTTTCTTCCTACAATAGCCGGGATAGGCAATTGGAGCAGGATGCCTGTTGTTTTCTTATTATAATAATCAAAAGTAAAATTTATCTTATTTTTCAAAATTCCTGCATCCAGGCCAATATCAGTTTGTGTGGTTGTTTCCCATTTTATATCACCGTTGGAATAATTATGTAATGCATAGCCCACCGCAGCAATCCCGCCGAAATCATAATTTGATGAATTTAACGCATCATAAAAGCTATAGCTGGCGACCGTTTGATTGCCGGTTTCTCCCCATGACCCACGTATTTTTAGCGCCGGAATAATATGCTTAACTGATTGCCAAAACCCTTCCTGTGATATGCGCCATCCTGCAGAGAATGAAGGGAAAAAGCTATACAGATTATTCCCGGTAAATTTAGCGGAGCCGTCATATCTGCCATTTACTTCTAATAAATATTTGTCGTCATAATTATAATTGATCCTGCCAAAATAAGAGCGAAGCCCCGATTCGTTGTCGCTGCCCCCATTATCTCTTGTATTAGGATCGCCCTGAGAAACTGCCTGTATACTATTATTATAAAAGTTCGTGCGTGATGCTGAGAAATTATCCCCACGGGAATATATCTGCGAATATCCTCCAAGAATTTTTATATCATGTTTGCCGATCTGGCGTGTATATTCCAACAGGTCATTAATAGTCTCAGTATAGTTATTTGAATTCGATTCGATTAACTGGTTATTGGTAACCGACTTTGACAGGGAAGGATTGTTTTCATCTGTTACAGAGTAGGCATTCCTATAATTTTTTCCTCTTGAAGTTGTATTTACTATAGCATATTGAACCGATAATTTTAAGCCGTTTATGATTTGCCACTCTCCCCGGAGGTTTCCAGAAAAATAATTAAACCTGTTCCGATCATAACCACTTAATTCATCGCTTACCAAAGGGTTGTTACCCTGTGTACTCACACCATAACCTCCGTCCGGATATCTGGGAACAGTTAACTGCGCTCCCTGGATCATTGTACCAAACAGACCACCTGCATCCTGGGGTTGTGTTGAATACAGCATTCTGTAAAATCCATCAGCGCTAAATTTCAGATTCTTAGTAGGTGTAAAATCTGTATTTAACCTGATTTCTTTTGCCTCGTTGCTAAAATTATTGACTATTCCATCCTGGTGCATATACCGCAAATTCATCGAAGTCCTAATCTGTTCATTTCCTCCGCTAAGGGATAAATTACTATTGTATTGAGGAGCCGTGTGAAAAAGAACATTATACCAGTCATTTGGTAAAGGATATTTTATTCTGTCCTTGCTTGTTGACCATACTTGTATAAGAGAATCACTATATGGAGTGCCTAATCCTGCATTTTGGTAAGCCGTATTTTGCTGTCTTAGGAAGTCAGCAGTACCCATAGACTCAGGATGATTCCCTAGTTTTTGAAGGGCAACGTAATTATCCAACCTTATCATTAACTTACCTGCCTTTGCTCTCTTTGTTGTAATTAAAATTACACCTGCTGCTGCTCTGGATCCATAAATCGCAGTGGCGGCCGCATCCTTTAGCACCGAGACCGATGCAATATCCTCCGGATTAAGATTGTTGATACCTTGTTCTACACCATCAACCAATATTAGCGGATCATTTCCACTTAATGTCGTTATTCCGCGGATGCGGAGTGTAGCTGTTGATTGCCCCGGAGCTCCACCCTCATCCAAAACTGTCAGTCCTGACGTTAATCCCTGCAATGATTGTTGAAAATTACTGACCACGCGACGGTCAATATCATCAGTCTTAATGGTACCTATGGCTCCTGTCACATCACTTTTTTTCTGCGTTCCGTATCCTACAACTACTACTTCACCTAAAACACCAGCCTTTGCCGCAAGTGATACACTTACAGCAGAACGATTATTTAATGTAACTTCTTTAGATTCATAATTGACGTAAGAAAATACCAGGATCGGGTTTGCAGTATTAGTTACAATTGAATAGCTGCCGGACTTATCGGTAGTTGTGGCCTGCGGTGTATTTTTTACGGTGACAGTTACCCCTTCCAACGGATCGCCCTGGGCAGATGTGACCTTACCTGAAATTGTTCTGTTTTGTGCCTGCATTTGTATACCAACAAAGAAAAATCCAACGAAAAGAAGGATTTGAGGAAAGACCTTTGGGAGGTTTAAAATTAGTTTATCTTTTCTCATATAAAGTTGGTTAATTATTTTAAATGAAGCTATAAGTTGACAACTTGCCTCTTAAACAAAATTTATAGCGTTAATCAACACTGCCTATTTCGCTTCTGTAGCTCCAATTGCTATTTGCATTATAATCTGTTGGTTGAGCTTAAAGTTTGTAAAGTGACCTGTTTATCAATAAATAACATTGTATCACGGTTGACGTTCTCAAGCACAACGAAAACGGATTAATGTTTGGCAAAACTCAATCCCCATATTGGGGGAAAATGGAACAGGCAATCAGTAACCCTGTTACTGCAAGCAAGTAAGTAAATAAATGAAAGAAATGCGCCTAAATTTGTCTCAATTATTCTGCAAAATGTCTCAAATTCAAAAACCATTGTTTATTGCAACGATAACTCGTAAGTTTATATTGATCTATAAATGGTGTTTTTTATGTCTGCCTTAATAAAGATTGCTTTCTAACAATGACTGCTAAAACCATATTTGCTGCTCTATTGCTTCTTTCGCAAATACATGGAGAAGCACAACCTTACTACTTTCGCCACTATCAGGTAGAAAATGGACTTACTAATAACACTGTCCACGATTGCTTGCAGGATAAAAAGGGATTTATGTGGTTGGGCACAAAAGACGGGCTTGTCCGGTTTGATGGCTATCATTTTAAAGTTTTTCGCCATGATACTAATGATTCACTGAGTATAGGCAGTAATTTTCTCAGGTGTATTTATTTAGATGAAGAAGGCCGGTTATATGCAGGAACCAGCAGTGGCTTGTACAGGTATAATGATAGCAATGAAACTTTTACAGTTTTAAAGAAAGGCACAGAAGTAAGAGCGATTGTCAGAGATAAAAAAGATAATATCTGGTTTATTATTGGCGAAATGTTGTGCCGGTATAATCTAAAAACGGGTAAACAAGTCTCGTTTCCGCGAAATCAATATTTCAGTGCTACCTCTTTAAGTTTTACGAATAATAACGAATTGTGGGTTTCAACAGCCGATGGATTTATACAAAAATATAATGAAGCGGGTACTTCTTTTACAGCATATAATCTTTTCTCACAATCACCGCCGGTAACTTCCAAATGGATTGAAAAAATATATTGCGCGGAAAATAATAGTATTCTTATAGGCACTTCATCGGATGGAGCAAAAATTTTTAACCCGGACACGAAGACTTATAAAGATATTATTACCTATAACAGTAATCACAGCCCTAACCATGTAAGGGATTTTCTTGAGATAGACAGCAATAATTATTGGATTGCAACAGCGGCAGGTATTTTTATTTATAATAAGAATGACGGCTCTTCAATAAACCTCAAAAAAAATTATAACGATCCTTTTTCTCTTTCTGATAATGCGGTTTATACTTTGTTTAAAGATAAAGAAGGCGGAATATGGGCCGGCACCTACTTTGGCGGGATCAATTATTATGCAAAAGAATTCAGCTTATTTAAAAAATATATTCCCGGTTATAAAAAAAATTCGATCAGCGGAAATGCAGTAAGAGAAATATGCGCAGATGATTACGGAAATATTTGGATTGGTACTGAAGATGCCGGCCTAAATAAGTTGAATATTGAAACAAATGAAATTACCCAATTTAAACCGGGCGGATTGCCAAATGATATTTCCTACTTCAATATTCATGGACTGGTTGCAAATGGCGATAAGCTATGGATCGGGACTTTTGAGCATGGACTGAATATAATGGATATACGAAGCAAAAAAGTCATAAAACACTACAATGCAGGAAGCCATTCCCTGGCGAGTGATGTTATCTATACAATATTAAAAACAAGGAGTGGCAATATTTATATCGGAACGCCCAGGGGCGCTCAATTATACGATAGCACTAAAGATCAGTTCATTTCCTTAAAGCAAATTCCTGAAAGTTTTGTAATGTGCCTTTACGAGGATAAAGAAGGAACCGTGTGGGCGGGGACTATGGATCATGGTGTTTACTTTGTTAATCCCAAAACAAATAAAAGCGGTAATTTTTATAACAACGGAGTGAACGCCGGCAGTACCATACCAGGAAATTTCATTGTTTCTATTTTTGAAGACAGCCAAAAAAATATGTGGATTGGAACTGAAGGTGAAGGCGTTTGGAAATATAATCGCGAAAAAAAAATTGCTAAGGTATATAATCTAAATTCCGGTTTTCCAAGTAATACTGTTTTGAAAGTTTTAGAAGATAGTACAAATAAATTATGGATAACGACAACCAAAGGCCTGATAGAATTAAATCCTTCTACCGATAACTTTAAAATATATACAAAGTCAAATGGATTGTTAACCGACCAGTTTAACTACAACTCAGGCTATCAGGATAAACAGGGTAACATTTACTTAGGCGGTTTGAGGGGTATGATTAGCTTTACCCCATCAAGCATCACCGAATCAAAATATACTCCCCCTGTTTATATAACCGGCATTCAAATAAATAACCAGGGCGAAAAAACCGGGGACGAAAATGCAGTTTTAAAACAATCTATTTTATATACCGGATCCATTGAGCTTGCCCATGATCAATCCTCCATAAATTTCGACTTTGCCGCTATAAGCTTTGTATCACCTGAAACGATTTCGTATGCATACAAGCTGGAACGATTTGATAAAAACTGGACTTATCTTGCAACAAACAGGGAAGTTTACTATACCCAATTGCCACCGGGCAAATATGTTTTCAAAGTAAAAACTTTCAGCAAAATTCACGGATGGAATACGCCGGAGGCAACAATGAATATTATTATTCATCCCTCAATATGGGCAAGCCCGATCGCTTATACAATTTACGGAGCGGTAGCTTTATCAATAATAATTCTTATTGCTTATAACTATCACAAACGCGTAGCCGAAAAAAACAAAAGGCTTGTTGAATTACTGCATCATGAAAAGGAAAAAGAAATCTATGAATCGAAGATTGAATTTTTTACAAATGTCGCTCATGAGATAAGAACGCCCCTGACATTAATAAAAGCTCCTCTTGAAAAGATCATGAAAAAAGTTCATTCCCTGCCCGATGTTGTTCGCAATCTTCTTTTGATGGAGCGAAATACTAACAGGCTTATTGAACTTACCAACCAATTGCTTGACTTCAGGAAAACAGAGACTGATGGTTATAGTCTCAACTTTGTAAAAACAAGCATCAGCCATTTGCTTGAGGATCTATATACTAATTTCCTGCCTGCCGCGGAAAGAAAAAATCTTTCATATAAAATTAAATTACCGGGGGAAGAACTGTTAGCTTATGCAGATGTAGAGGCATTGAAAAAAATTGTGAGCAACCTCCTTGACAATGCTATTAAATATGCATCCAAAAAAGTGTTTGTGGAACTTAGTGATCAAGAAGCAGGAGGTGAGTTTTTTTTCATTAAAATATTTAATGACGGCGTATTTATTGCGGATGTTTTAAAGGAAAAAATATTTGAGCCATTTTATCGACTAAGGGCAACTGAACATATCAATGGAACCGGTATCGGTCTCGCACTAACCAGGTCGCTTGCGGAGTTGCATAACGGCAACTTGTACGTTGACAATTCATTTGAGGATGAAACGATTTTTGTTCTTAAATTGCCAATGCATCAGAAAATTGAATTCAATTTCTGATCAGAACTGATTGTCACTTATGAAGCCTTCTATTCTCCTTGTTGATGATAATGAGGAAATCATTGAATTCCTCCGCGACGATCTTTCGGAAAAATATTGTATTAAATCTGCTGTTAACGGAAAGCAGGCATTAGATATATTAAATGAAGAAGTGATTGATCTTGTTGTAAGTGATATTATGATGCCTGTTATGGATGGCTTTCAATTATGTAAATCAATCAAGTCAAAGGTTGAGATAAGTCATATACCGGTTATTTTATTAACCGCTAAAAATACGATGCGAGCTAAGATAGAAGGCCTGGAATTGGGAGCAGATGCATACATAGAAAAACCATTTTCTCCCGAATTTCTTCAAGTTCGAATAGCAAATCTTTTAAATAACAGGATCAGGATACGCAGTTATTTTGCCAGGTCACCTCTTGTGCATATTAAAACAATGGCTCACTCTAAAGCCGATGAGGAATTTTTGACAAAACTAAATGAAGTAATCGGCGAACATATCCAAAGTCCCGGATTAGATGTGGATCTGCTTGCAAAACACATGCATATAAGCCGTCCTACTTTATATAGAAAAATTAAGCTGATATCAGATGTTACTCCTAACGAATTGATAAATATCACCAGGTTGAAAAAAGGAGCAGAATTATTGAACGAAGGCCAACTTAAAATTTATGAGATTGCAGAGCTGACCGGATATTCTTCTGTTACAAATTTTGGCAGAAGTTTTTTAAAACAGTTTAACTTCACTCCCAGCGATTACATAAACCTCAAGCAAGATGAAAGAGAGCAGCTTAAAAAGATCAACGACGATGAATAATTCTAATTAAAATAGCCTTCTGCAGATATTGATTGATCATTGCCTTGTGAAATATTCCCGAATACCGCAACAGAGCGTTGAATTTTTACCTCCGATGAGTAACGTTTGTATAAGCTGCCTTCTCAATTATTTTGCATCAAGTTATAGCTGAGGATTGTCAGAAATGACATTATTAACAACATCTGGTACCAAAAATTGATTCGTGCTATCAACCCACGAAGACTTCACCAGTGTACGGGCATGCTTTTTAAAAATCAGGAAACTCCCACGGCGTTGACATATAATAGGATTGCTCGTTGGGCTTTTCCTCTTTCCATGGCATGGGATATACATTTGCCTGATGTGCCCATTTTTCCCACATCGCTGCCATCTCCTTAACTACTTCGGGGTATTGGCCTGAAAGATCTGTCAGTTCGCTCCGGTCATTTTCCATATCAAACAACTGCCAGGGAAGGCTGGTAAATGTTTTCCAGTTTCCATATCCACCATGTAAAACAGCACCGGACACAATTTTCCATTTATCCATTCGCATGGCTCTATTTGCCTGGTGTTCCCAATAGATAGCCCGGGGTTCTAATGATTGATTCGAAAACGTGGGCACAAGGCTTACTCCTGACACCGCTGTTATTTTTTGCCCATTATATTCTTTTGGATATGAGGCATTAGCTAATTGAGCTATTGTAGGCATGATATCTATTTCATGCCCAGCCTCATTTCTTACCGCGCCTCTTTTTGCTTTAATGCCATCCGGCCAGTGAATGATAAGGGGAGTGGAAATGCCGCCTTCATAAGTAAAATTTTTGTACTTGCGAAAGGGAGTGTTCGACAGATTAGCCCAGGGTTTTAAATAAGCCAAATAAGTATCCGGAGGACCTGCCATTACTCTTTTACCCGCCATTACCAATTTGCCATCACGAGTAATCGGTGGGTTTATCGCGTATTGAACGCTATCCTTAGGCAGTGGCCTTAAAATAGCGGCATCTTTCGCTTCGGGATGCGGATCTCCTCCATTTGGCCCGCCATAGCCAAGGCCTTCTGCATTGCCTCCGTTGTCTTGCAGAAAGATAATAACAGTATTATCAAATATCCCTTCCTTCTTCAGTTCATTAACAATTTCCCCTATTCCTTTATCCATAATCGAGATCATAGCGGCGTAAGTTTCCATGCGCCTTTCCATAGCGGGTTTGTCTTGTTCTTCTGCCCAGGGATGCGTATCCAATGGCGACAAAATAGTTGATGAATCAATAACGCCTAACTTCTTTTCGCGTTCAAATCTTTCCCTGCGAAGAACATCCCAACCCCCGGCATATTTTCCTTTATATTTTTCAATTTCTTCTTCCGGCGCCTGCATAGGCCAATGTGCCGCTGTGTATGCAACATACATGAAGAAAGGTTTGTTCTTAGCACAATCTTTTATGAATTGAATGCTATTGTCGGTAATAGCATTTGTAAAATAATAATGATCGGAGTGATAGCCAGGATCGTTGAATGGGGTAATGAGTTTATTACCGCGGCATAAAGAAGCCGGATCATAATAATTGGAGGCACCGTTAATGATGCCATAATATTTTTCAAATCCACGCTGCAAAGGCCAGTCGTATTTCGGGCCACCTTCTCTTACATTTCTAGATAAGTGCCATTTGCCGGTCATCATCGTAGCATACCCGGCATTTTTTAAAACTTCTGCAATAGTTACGCACTGGTTATTAAGTTCATCTGTATATCCAGGTAATTCAAAATTTTTAGCAGTCATCCATCCCAGGCCGGTTTGATGGGGATAAAGGCCGGTCATTAACGCGGCCCTTGACGGGCAACAATGATCCATGTTATAAAAATGCGTGTAACGCAACCCGTTCATGGCCAGAGTATCAAGCTTCGGCGTTGAAATTTCACCTCCATAACAACCGAGGTCAGAAAACCCCATATCGTCAGACATGATCAGGATAATGTTGGGACGGTTACCATCAATATTTTTGTCCTGGGCAAAATTTTGTTGATTTATTAAAACACCAACTAAACAGAAACCAAAAATGAAAAGACATTTCTTCATAACTTAAGATTTAGATGCATGAATAAGTTTCGACTATTGGTAAATTAAGTTTCAGTACGAATCGATCTTTTCTCTTATTATGTGGAAGAAAATAGAACATCAACAAATCAGAAAACGCTTATTTGTTCTGTATTACTTCCTGGTTCATTTTTTTAAGCTTTTCTTCATCAAATTTTATTACTTTCCGGTCATAGGTCATCAGGCCATTTACTTCTGTTTCTACATCTGTGGTTTGAGTATAAACGGCAGCAGACAATCCTTTTTCTTTTAATACTTTAAGGCTATCCATCAAGGCAGCATACTTTTCATGAAGTGCATCAGAAGACGTCGAAGTTTTATAATGTGATGGGGCTTTTGAAAAATCAGTGAGCCACAGATGATCCTTCACCACCAATGCCTGCCCGCCAAATTCGCCTAATACAGAAGCACGGTTTTCTTCAACAGGAAACATGCCCGGCCCCGGATAGTCATGCAAATCATGCATATCACCCGCACCTCTGTCGGCCCACCCGGTGGTAGCATCTACGAGCCTTGTCGGATCTAAATGCTTTACCAGTTTGGCTACTTCCTCTGTTTGAAATTGGCCCCAGCCTTCATTAAAGGGAACCCATGTTACAATGCTCGGATGATTGTACAGATCGTCAATCATTTCCTTTAATTCTTCTTTATAATTTTGTGCTGACTGAGCTACCCGTTCTATATCCGGTTCATTTTTACGGATGTGCTTATCGCCGCTGGGCATATCCTGCCACACCACCAGACCTATCTTATCGCAGTAATAATACCAGCGATCAGGTTCCACTTTCACATGTTTTCTAATCATGTTGAAGCCCCAGTCTTTTGTCTTTTGAATATCAAATTTCATGGCTTTATCATTGGGCGCTGTATAAATGCCATCGGGCCAGAAACCCTGGTCCAGGGGGCCAAACTGGAACAACGGTTTATTGTTTAAAAATAGGCGGGTAACGCCTTTTTCATCTTTACCCAAACTACTCTTGCGCATGCCAAAATAACTTTTTACTTCATCCGTTTTTTTATTTCCCTTATATAGTGAAACCGTCAGGTCGTATAGAAAAGGATGATCAGGCGACCATAATTTTGGGTTATCTAAGTGTAGTAACAGGTCTTTTTCCAAAACACCATTTGCCTCTGCTACCTTTTTACCCTGATCATAAGCAATAGCTTTGATGGTATAACCTGAAAGATTGTTACTGATGTTGCTATTTGCTTTTAACTGCAAGGTTTTTTGGTCAATATCCGGAGTAATCTTCAGGCTGGAAATCGCCGTTTGAGGAACTGGCTCCAGCCATACAGTTTGCCAGATACCGGAAGTGGCCGTGTACCAGATGCCACGCGGATTTAAAGTCTGCTTGCCAGCAGGCTGGAAGCCTTTGTCTGATGGATCCCAGACGGACACGGTAATTTGTTGTTCTCCATTTTCTTTTAATGCTTCCGTTATATCAAAAGTAAAAGGTTCATATCCTCCCTGATGAGTTCCTGTTTTTTTCCCATTAACCCACACGTTGGCTTTCCAGTCTACGGCGCCAAAGTGCAACAAAACCCGCTGCCCTTTCCATGACTCCGGCATAACGAAAGTGCGATTATACCAAAGCTGCTGTTCGGGTAGAAGCGCTTTCTTAACTCCCGAAAGATTAGATTCTATTGGAAAGGGAACCAAAATATTGCCATCGGATGGCAATTGTTCGGCCTCTCTATAATTCTGAAGAAATGAAGTGATTTTATACCCCCATAAACCATTCAGATTTTGCCATTTATCTCTTACCAGTTGTGGACGGGGATATTCATTGTAAACATTAACGGTATTAACCTCTTTGGTCCAGGGCGTGGTCAAGGGCCCTTCTGCCGGCTGCCACGAAGCGTTTTGTGCATTTAGTAAGCAGGGTAAAAACACCAGGGTTACAAAAGCAAAATTGAAAATTTGATTTCTCATGTTTTTTAATATTTATTGTTCGATTTCATTTATTTATTCAACAGTTAATAACTAATCAATCTCCGGGCATAGCTTTCCAGGATTCAGGGATACTTTTTGACCCTGCAATATCCTGGCAGGTCAATGGGTTCGGTTTATCATTCTTCGCTTTTAATCTCTTTCGCCAACCGTGAATTCGCCTCTAATTCCGTTTTCAATCCCTGATCTCCCTGCTGCTTCATCCAGGTTTCCAGTTCTTGCTTTAATTTCTTCACTATGCCATCATATTTTGAATCGCCAGCCAGGTTGTGTAATTCATAGGGATCATATTGAAGATCGTAGAGTTCAACGGGCGGACGGCTATAATAAAAGTTAGCGCGAAGAGCAATACTGCTATCTTTTTTGGCAGCCAAAAACCATGCGTTCATAAGCCCGTTATCACGAGGTGTTTTTGTGATATTTGAAAATTCAACTTCAGCATTCAGGTTTCTAATATATTTATATCTCCCATCAGATATGGAACGTATTGGATAGGGATCCTGGGCTCCTATAATTCCCAGGGTGGTATGAACTCCATAAACATAATTCCGAAATTTATCGGTTGTCCCCAATAAGACAGCCATAAAGCTTTTACCATCGAAACCCTGATGACCATATACATCAGGCCTTCCCGTATGAACAGTATCGGGGTTTCCTCCCGCAATTTGAATTAGCGTGGGAACTACATCCACATATTGCGCTAAGGCCTTAGATCGTGTATTCGGTTTTATTTTACCAGGCCAGCGAACAATAAAGTCAGTTTTTAGTCCATTTTCATAGCAGGTCCATTTAGCAAAAGGAAATTGAGCTCCCTGTTCACTAGTGAAAATAACTACTGTATTATCCTCCTTTCCTGTGTTTTTCAGAATGTCAAGTACATTACCTACTTGTTGATCCAAAAATGTTATTTCAGCATAATACTTAGTTAATTGCTTTCGGGTAGTTGCAACGTCTATCAGGTAAGGCGGCACTTTTAAATTTTGAGTATCATATGAATCGGGAAATCCTGTATTCCACGGCTTGTGAGGTTGATGAGACCCTATATATAAACAGAACGGTTTGTCTGATTGAACGATATAATTTTGAATCTCCACTAAATTTTTACCATCAATATCTTCCGGGGTCCCAACTTTTTCAAATGGAAAGGATGATGAGGGGCCGAAATCCTCTTTCCCCACAATGGCGACACTGTACCCTAAACGATGCAAATGATCAGGCAGACTTTTTATTCCATTGTATATCCAACTGTGATTTGGATAAGCCCCATTGCGGACTGGAAACAGGCCTGTAAGAATCTGCTGCCGGGTAGGCGAACACATTGCGGTGGCAGTGTACATACCATCCATACAAATACCTTCTTTCGCTAATCTTGCCAGGTTTGGTGTCCTTACTTCCTTACTTCCGTACGGTTCAATATCCCGAAAAGATAAATCATCGGAAATAATTAAGATGATATTGGGCTTTTTATACTCCTTCTCAGCAGTGAGTGTTTTCTGAGAGAAAGCGTTATAGC
The DNA here is from genome assembly GCA_965217965.1 of Hanamia sp. Classification (GTDB taxonomy): domain Bacteria; phylum Bacteroidota; class Bacteroidia; order Chitinophagales; family Chitinophagaceae; genus Ginsengibacter. The sequence goes on from CBDCJQ010000001.1 coordinate 709,200, forward strand.
CCGTGATTATTATAAAGAATAAAATATAAAAGTTTTTCATTAGATGTTTAGATATTCCTTTTGAAAATTATTTATCATATCCTGTGCTAATTAAGATGAGCCTGGCATCAAAGAGCCTTTCTAATTATTCTTCCTTTTATCATAGTTATTGAATGTGGCGGAAAACTGTATGTTATTGTGTTGCCATGAGCTTGAAACATGGGCTTCTCTATTGTCACGACTGCTGATTTATCAAAATTGTTTTCAGACTTCAATCCCGGTCCGTTCACTTCAAAAACATGGAAATTGCCACTAAATGGGCCATTCTGAGAAGTGATAGTGGTGGCTATAGATTGATCCTTGTTCCGATTGACAACAGATAAAACCACGTTTTTATCATCATACGTTGCCGAAATATCCAGATACGGCACACCCTTGAATTGAGTGGGTAACTGATCCTTCGAATTGTAAAACTTGTCCGTATCATACGTTGCACAATCAACGAAAACATCCAGGGATGTCCCGTACATGTTATTGGCAAATAATTGTAGGGGATAGAAAATAGGCTGTTTGTACAAACCCTTTTCGCTTGTGACTATGGGGGCAATTACATTGACCATTTGGGCAAGGTTCGCCATTTTAACAACATCGGCGTTACGGACAAAAGCATTTAAAAAACCGCCTATTACCAAAGCATCTTCCAGGTTATAGACTTCCTCCAATCCTTTAATACCCCTGTAACATACGTTGTATTCATCCCAGGCAATATAGATTGGAGGACGGTCTCCTCTATTGGCAGTCTGCATCACCCGGTCAATCATTCCTTTCACTATTTTAGTGCGCTTCTCCATGATCAAAGGAGTAGAGACATAATCGTAATAGTTGTTTTCGGGATTGCCAACATAGATGTGCAACGCAATGTAGTCAGCAAAATCCTTTAATTCCTCCAGCACTGTCTCGTTCCAATGATCGGGATCGGCTCCGTCCCTGTAGTTTGAAGAACCTGCGGCAACCAATTTAATGCCCGGGGAGGTACGCAACATCAGCTTGGCAGCTTCCCGGGCTTTGTCCGCATAAGATTTCGCGTCCATGTGCCCCATTTGCCAGGTACCATCTATCTCGTTTCCCAGCCCCCAGTATTGCACATTATAAGGCTCCGGAAAACCATGCTTCTTACGTAGTTCCGCAAAATAGGGACCTTCCTTTACATTGCAGTATTCCACCCAGCGTCGTGCTTCTTCAATAGTGCCGGTGCCTAAATTAACGGCAATGTACGGCGCTGTATGGATGGCTTTTGCAAATCCGATAAATTCGTTGGTCCCAAACTGATTGCTCTCAATAGTGCCCCAGGCAAGTTCCATGCGTGGAGGGCGTTCTGACTTTGGCCCCACACCGTCGAGCCAGTTGTAATTCGATACGAAGTTTCCACCGGGATACCTGACAATGGTTGGATTTAATTCCCGAAGAGCATCCACAACATCCTTCCGGTATCCATCCTTGTCAGATAATTCGTTACCAGGATCATATATGCCCCCATACACACAGCGGCCTAAGTGCTCGACAAAATTCCCGTAAATGTTTTTATCTATCTCTCCGATAGTACGGTCAATATCAATTTTTATTTTTGCATTTTGGGCATTTAAAGTAATGAATATAAATGCATTGAAAATTACAAAAAGCAAAAACGACCTGCTATATTTTTGATTTTTTCTGATGGCTATTAGTTAATATCCGGGATTTTGAACAAGATTTTTATTAGCATCCATTTCAGATTGTGGAATAGGAAATAAACGCTGGTAAGGCTTGGCTAATGTTATTCCCCTATCCAGGGCATTTTGGATAAACCTATCGTGCCTAATGAGATCCGGCCTTCTTTTTCCTTCACTGTAAAATTCCCAACCTCTCTCGTCAAGTATTTTATCTATAAAAGTTGACTGGTCTGGTATATCTGCAAGTGTGTAACTAGCTAGCGCCGCCCTGTTTCTTACCTGATTTAATAAATCTAAAGCCTCTTGTGAAACAACGCCAGTGGACATAACCAATCCCTCTGATCGCGTCAGCAATATTTGTGAGTACCTAATATAGGGAACATCCTGGCCTCCGATTGTTGGATCGGCAGAATTCTCATCAATAGGGTACTTAAAACTCCTTGGGTGTTTATATTTATCACCTGCTGGCGCCGAGTTAGGATTAAGTAAATCTACATACACCCCTCTGGTTGAAATATAGTGAGTAAGAATCAGATCAGCTCTTTTATCGTTTGCGCTAAACGTATTGTAAAAACCCTCTTGAATAGTTGACTGAGTTGCCGCATTTACTACTGTAGTGGGATAATCTCCGGGAAGCACATTTCGAGTCCAATTGCTTCCAACCGGTTCTACGTCCACGTTGGGAAAAACATAAATCATTTCCTTATTACCTTCATTGCCCAATGCAAAAATGTCAGCGTAATTAGGTAATAGTTGGTAAACTCCTAAATTAATTACCTCTTGGGCGGTTTGTGCAGCCTCCGCCCATTTTTTTATGTTTAACTGAAACTGGGCCAAAACACCCAACGCTGAACCCCGTGTAGCTCTTCCAAATTCGGCTGCGGGCACGGTTGTTGGCAGTAAAGGAGCTGCTGCTGTAAGTTCTGAAATCACGAAATCCTCAATTTCCTGAGCTGAAGCACGCACTGGAAAAAGATCAGTCGTAGTTTCAGTAACCAGAGGAACTCCGCCGAACCAGTCATAAAGGAGATTATAAGCAGTTGCCCTAAGAAACTTAGCCTCGCCAAGGTACCGGTCCTTAAGTTCCTGGGTTAATAACGGATGATTTGGAATCACAGAAATCAATATGTTGGCATCCCTGATAGCCCTATAGTTTTTACGCCAATAATCCTGGATAACAGCAGTCCACCCGGGATCAAAACTAAAATCCTGATACTTTCTTAGTGTATTGTTATAATAAGCTCCAATGTAATCTTTAAAAACATCGGTAGTACATTCATTTAAAGCTATATAGTCGGCAGCGCCTCCCCAGCCATTCAATTGCCCATTGGCATATGCAGATGATAATAGCGCTTCAACACCTTCCCGCGTATCTAAAAAAGTTTTCGAAAATTCAGATTTTGGTTCAAGTTCCAATGTTTTTTTACAGCTTGTGACAAAAAGGGATACTAAGCTTATGATTAATACTAAATATTTATATAATGATTTCATTTTGCTTTTATTTTATTTTAAAATCCTATATTAATTCCTAATTGAAATACTCTTGATGATGGATACGCAGTACGATCTACACGTGCTCCCGACTGCCCTAATGAGTTAACATCGGGATCATAGCCGGAATAATCTGTTAACACTAAAAGATTTTGTCCGCCAATAAATACATCAAGAGACTTTAAAAATTTTATACTATTCACCGGAACAGAATATGCTAATTGTACATTTCTTAAACGAACATAAGAAGCATCTTCCACTAAAAAGCTATTTGACTGAGAGCCCTGGTATAAACTTGGATTTAATGCAGATGGCCATTTATTGGATGGATTATCCGGAGTCCAACGATTAAGTAATGGATCTGCCAACCGGTTTCTAAACACATCGTTTGGATATAGAGCATCATATGTTGCCCAATTTACTAACTGTTGACCTAAAGCGCCATCAACAAATACATTCAGCTCAAAATTCTTATAACTAAATGAGTTGTTTATGCCGAAAGTGAAATCCGGATAAGGATTACCTAAAACAACCCTATCTGCTTCATCAATTTTGCCGTCCTTATTAGCATCTAACCATATTGGGTTTCCCGGTACTATGTTTGGTTGAGCAGGAATTGGCGCCTGACCTTCCTGAAAAATTCCTATTGCTTTGGTACCATAGTACGAATACAATGCTTCTCCTGGCCTAATAAGAGATAATATTTGCGCATTTGACTGAATAATCTCTGGTATATTACCTAAACTTATTACCTCATTTTTTGAAGTTGAAAAATTCAGATCGGTTGACCATTGCAAAGCACCGGTTAAATTAACTGTACTAAGCATCACTTCTATTCCTGAATTATTAACCTGACCTACATTACTGGCAAGTACTGAAAACCCGGAAGTGCTTGGTATTGGTAAATTGAGCAGTAAATCTTTATTTGACTTTTTATAGTAATCAATACTTCCTTTTATCCGGGATTTTAGAAACCCAAAATCTACCCCAACATTCAGCTGCTCAGAGGTTTCCCATTTTAAATTTGGGTTTGGTATCCTGGAAGGAGAAACTCCTGATACCTGTTGACCACCAATAACCGCTATAGCCCCTCCTGAATATGTAGCGAGTGCACGTGCTATCCCAATATCATCGTTACCAAGTTGCCCCCAACCCACTCTTAATTTTAAATCAGAAAGTACCGAGGAATTGCTAAGAAATGATTCGTTAGTTATTTTCCAGGCCCCCGCAAAAGACGGGAAATAGCCATATCGCTTATTGGCTCCAAAATTGGAAGAACCATCAGCTCTTATTGAAGCAGTCAACAAATACTTGTCATCAAAACCATAATTAATTCTACCTAAATAAGACAATAGTCTACGTTCTGATGCAAAACTGCCCAATTGATTTTGGGTCTGTGTTCCACTTCCTAAGTCATTTGTCCCGATAACATCTGAAGCAAACCCCTGAGTGCCGGCAGAAAAAGTTCTGTTTTCAAAAGTTTGATAGGTACTTCCTATCAATCCAGTTAATGAATGCTTCTCGGCAATAGTTTTAGTATAGGTTAAAATGCCTTCTAAAAGTATATTTGACAATTCTCCTCCTATAATAGTACCAACACCACCGGCAGCTGCACCCTGTAAAGAAATCCTGTTTGAATAAATGTCCCTTCGTTTTGTAGTTCTATCAGATCCAAAAGTGATTTTAGCTTTTAAATCTGCTATAATATTATACTCGCCATAAATATTTACTATGGTGCGATTAACTTTTTCTTCAAGTTTCTGCCCATTAATTACACCATAAGGATTACCTAAAGTCAATGCAACTATGCCATCTGTTTGAGGATTAAAAACACTACCCTTATCATTAAAAATGGGGTTAATGGGTGCATTATTAAGGGCAAGATAAACGACATCACCTTGTTCGTTAATGGCAAATCCATTTACAGGAACCTGTTTATTATTTTCCAGAGATGTGTTAAACTTAATTCCAAACGTGACCTTATCACTAAGCTTTTGATCTAAATTCAATCTGGCCTGATAACGATCGTATCCGGTATTCTTGATAATTCCTTTTTCATTATAATAGCCAAGTGACGAGTAGTAAGAGGTACCACCTGATTTGCCTGATAAAGACAAATTATTGGTTTGAGTAAATCCCTTTTGCAATATCTCATCTTGCCAGTCAGTTCCGCGTCCAATAGAATCAATAAATTTATTATCAAAAGGTGCGGAATTACCCCTGGCAGTTTCCAACTGGTTCATGACATCAATGTATTCCGAAGTATTTAACACATCAATTTTTCTCCTAATACTGGAAACGGAATACCTTGTATTAAAATTTACCTTAGGCTTACTGCCACCTGTACCACTTTTTGTAGTTATAATCACGACCCCATTAGCCCCCCTTGAACCGTATATCGCGGCAGCGGAAGCGTCTTTAAGAATTTCAATAGACTTAATATCGGCTGGGTTTATGGAATTTAATGGATTGTTATCGGGCAATTGGCCGTCAAATCCACTATTTAATTCTCCGTTTGCAGTAGAGACGTTATTAAGCGGGAATCCATCTACAACATAGAGTGGCTCTTGGCCGGCAGTTATAGAACCGGTTCCTCTAATTCTTACAGAAACGCCACCTCCGGGCGCATGACTTGATTGCGTGATCTGTACACCAGCAGCTCTACCCTGAAGCATCTGATCTGCTGAAACAGAATTGACCTGGTTTAAATCGTCTTCACCAAGTGAAACTACAGATCCTGTCAAATCGCTTTTTTTAACCGATCCGTAACCAATTACTACCACATCACTTAATCCTGTAATATCTTGTTGCAACACAATATTAACTTCAGTTTGCTTCCCTACAGTTACAGTTTTTGTTTGATATCCCACACTGGAAATTTCCAAAACAATATTTTTATCATTAGGTGCAGTTATTGTAAAGTGTCCATCATTGTTTGTAGTTGTTCCTATTTTAGTGCCTGCAATTAATACAGATACATCTTGTAATGGTTCGCCCCGTTGATTTACAACCCTTCCATGAATTTCAATAGGGGGAGGAGGTAATGTCTCGGGAACAGTGATGCTGCCGGCAATGTAATAACCTTTTTCTTTAGATTTTACAATTACGGTCTTGCCAATAATTACATAAGTAAGTAATTTTCCTTTCAGGCATTCGTCAAGAGCCCTTTGCAGGGAGACATTATTCACATTTACAGTAACGTTGCCTGCTTTCTTCAGCGTCTCATAAGTCGATACGAAATCATAACCGCTCTGCTGCTGTATTTCCTGAAACACTTTTTGCAAAGGCACGTTAGTCTCTGACAGCGTAATCTGGGAATATCCCCGTGCGCTCACCTGGATGCATGCTGCAAACAATATGACAACGATAAGCTTCATAATCTTCAGTGTTTGTTTTGACATTTTTGGCCAGGAAAGCCGATGATAATAATGAATCTTTAAATCCATAACTTTGATTTTTTAGGTTAATTTATAGTAATCTTCAGCGATATATTATAAGGTTAGCCTGGACTTTTTACCGGGTTGTGGTGCAAACACTTCCCGGTTTTTTTATGCAGTTAACTTTAAAAAAAATTTTAACTCGGGGTGGGCATCACGATTATTTTATTATCTTCTATTGTAAATTTTGCACCTCCCGTAGCCTCCAATATTTTCAGCACCTGCGATACATTTACATCCTTTGAAATTGATCCCCAAAAACGCTGGCTGATTTTTCCCTGGTATTCAACATCTACATTGTACCACCGGGAAAGTTGACGCATGATAGTGCCGATGTCCGTATTTCCATTAAACCGGAATTTGCCATCCTTCCATGCCATCACTTCGTCTATATCTATATCATTTAATACATTGATATGACTATCCTTACTAACAATGCTGGCTTGTTGTCCCGGCTTTAATATTTGTGAAATCATATTAAAAAAAGAAAATTTGCTGACACGTACTGCCCCTTCCAACAGCGTAATCGTTTGAGCAGTTTCATCTTCATAAGTATTCACATTAAAATGTGTGCCCAGCACACTTACCGTTACATCAGCATGTTGTACAATAAAAGGCATTTGGGCATTATGAGCTACCTCAAAATATGCCTCGCCCGTGATTTTTACTTTTCTGTTTTTACCTATAAAAGCCGTAGGAAAGGTGAGACTTGATGCTGCATTGAGCCAGACGTGGCTACCGTCTGAAAGATTAAGACTTAGCGGCCTGCTACCCCTCGGCACGGTAAGCGTATTATAACTAACCTCTTTTGAGGCACTACCCGAATAAGCAATTTCTCCATTGGGTTTCCTGATAATCCTAATACTCCCTTGTTGTGCAATTGTTCCATTACCGGTACTGTCTATTTCGATTTTGGTTCCATCGGCAAGAACGAGAACTGCTTTGTTGCTGGAAGGAGGCGCAATATCATTTTGCTTTGGTTGTGTAATCGCAATTGGTTGGTGTGTATTATGAGTAAGATTAAGATATAGATAAGATCCAACAGTCAACGCGATCAAGACTATTGACGCCGCCGCTAATTTGAACCATATCATTTTCCTGACTTTCGGTTCGAGGGAAACAGGTGATTGAATAGCACGGGCATATATTTCATTCCAATTCACGTAAGAAAGATCCACAGCAGGCTGATGCTGATCCCAGATCTCAAGCATATAGCTTTTCAATTCAGAATCCTCTTCTGCCTCAAGGATCCAATTCATAAGTTCATTCTCTTCTGCAGAAGTTGCCCTTTGGGATATATAAGCTTCCAATAAATAATAAATCCTCTCTTTAGATAGTAACATGCAGTTGTTATTTGCAATCGTATAAATAGACAGATACACTTCAGAAGCATTTGTACTACCCAGGGAAAAATTATTTTTTTAAGAACCAAAATAGGATCAAAAAAGTAAGTGTAGAATTGCGCAAAAAAGTACGTATAAATTTAAGCGCACCAGAAAGATGATTTTTTACTGTGTTGGGAGATATATGTAGCAAGCGGGCAACCTCTTCTCTGCTCAAGCCTTCCAGTTTCCTGAGTTTGAAAACCAATTTTTGCTGAGGCGGAAGTTTTTCTATAGTTTGGGATATCAATTCATTACTTTCATGAGCAAATACCATTTCCTCTGTAGTGTTTGCAGACTCCGTAGCAACAGGCACTATTGTTAATAATTTTTTCTCCATAGCTACCTTTCGGTAATGGTGATATACCCTTCTATAAACTGCTGTAAAAAAATAGGAAGAAGGATTATCAACATTTAACAAAGCTGCTCGTTTAGTCCAGATATTCATGAAGACATCCTGCACAATATCTTCCGCTACTTCATCTGACCGGGTCATCTTTAACGCAACAGAGTAAAAGCGCTTTTTGTATAGATCAAATAGTTTTTTAAATGCATGCTCATCCCCGGCAGCGATTTCTGCAAGCAAAGCTTTTTCATCATATCGTAAGCAGTCAGGCAAATCGAATTGATTATTTCAAATATGGAAGAGATTCCTACTTAAAATTAGACAAATATATTTGGGAATGCTTCCAGTACAATCCGTAATTTTTAAAACTTGTATAAAGCAGGGATTTTTCCAGCTGCATCGTATTGCAATAGACATTCCCGATGAAAGACCGGCGATATTAATAAGTGAATGTAGCTTTTTTCTTATAAATTGCGCAAGGCAGTTTGAAATAATTTTCGGGGTCTTGCCCGTTCATTATAAAATTCTTGATGTTGTTTACTAAAATTTTCTAACTAATAAATATTTCAGCAACGCAAAAAAAAATCATTTTATTGTGCTGTAGATTTTTGAATGAACGTTACTTTCTATGCTTTTGAAAAATCATATTTATAATTATTGTTGTCCGAGATAATATTTAAAATTGAGGGTGGTTTTGTAACCACCCCATATCAACTTTGTGGTTCTCACACCAAAAAAGTTAGATATGAACAAATCTACCGATTATGTCGGACGGCCGATTTTTTCTCAGCTCCTTTCTTTAATAGACCAAAGTATTATTAAGCAAACAATAGCAGAGCACAAAGCCAATCATTGCTATAAGAAATTATTTTTATGGGATCATCTTGTTAGTATGCTGTACGGCATTTATACCCACTGCACATCATTACGGGAAATACAATATGGGCTTGAGGTTTGCCAGGGGAAACTCAATCACCTCAACATTGAGCGGGTGTCGCCACGCAGTACGCTAAGGCTCAATTGATCGCTTGAATAGTGTACCGGATGTTTGGCGAGGTCTTTACATCTGAAGCCATAGATATTAAACTCGCCTCTTATTAGTGTGAGTATAATTTGTTTGTCTGCTTTGCAAAAGAAATTTAATCCTTTGTAGTTACGTTCTTCCACTTTTTTTGTTTCGGTTGCTTTTTCTAATTTTTTATGACCGATGGTGTTGTCGTCAATAGCAGAGATGAACTCAAGATACCGGTTATTGGAAGCAGCTAAGTCTCGGCAAATTTCTTTGGCATCCAACCTGCTTATAAGCAATATCGGCTACATTTCAAATTAGAAAGCTGATGCTGATCCTAACCTGTGCTGCCATTTACTTTTTATGCAGCAGTATGCGGCTTTAAAAAATCTGTTACTATTAATGACAACAATTTAATGTAGTTTTTTACTTGTCGCAACAGGTATTCTTTTGGCAGCATTGTTCTTGTTTAGCAACATGCTTTTTCTTTGTTTTATTATTGCCATTTGCAAAAGAAGATGTGAGAAGAAGCATGCTTAAAGCAGCTAAAATAACTTTTTTCATAATTGATATTTTTTAAGTTTATAATCAAAGACGCAAAGCTTTCAAAAAAGACGCAAACTATTTTACAATAAATGTATAAATGAATTTTACAACAATGCTGCGGTCTTGTGTTCCTGGTAATTTTGGTAACAAACCGTTTTCTCTGTCGCTGTTAAAATTTTCATTATACACCAGATAAATATCTCTGCCCTCAGAAAATTTGTATCGTATTCTTGCCTGGGCAACTATTTGGTTTGCGAGGCTGTTATATTGGATAAATATGCCTGAAAAGGCGTGAATGTTTAAAGCTGTATTTATTCTTAATCGTAAAATATTTGAAGTAAGCTGTTGATTCCTGCTTTTAAAATTCACGTAGTTAAATTCATATTCAGGACTTAATTCTAAATATTTTGCTGGTTATCTGCTTCAACCTGGGCAAAATCTGTGTTCGCCGTAAGGTCTAAGGTGAGTTTTGTACTTAAATTATATTTTAAATCCATACCTGCTTCCTTAGTCCATTTATTTATCGTTTGGTAAGACGTCCCAGCAGTATTTAATTCATTTCTTTGATACAAGCCCCTAAATATATGGCGTTATATAAACAGGATTTTTTGAAACAATGCCTTCAAACACAAATTCCTGCATCAGGGAAGCTTTTAAGTGAGCTGCATCTATATTCTGAGGCACCTCCGGAAATGAGATCCTGGAATTATTACTTGCCTTAAAAAAGGAAATCGTCATGCCCATAACAACTTTTCCGTTTATTGATTGAAAGCGTAAGGTGGTAAACGGAATCCGCAACTCCATGAACGAGCTATTATTTTTTATCACTGTTTTTACATCCCAATAGCCATCCCAACTACGATTGAACCAATCTGTTTCGCCGCTTGCATCATTTAAAATCGCTGCATCGTTGCGGTTGCCTAAAGGGTTGGTGGTGAACTTTAATGCGTTTTGTTTATCGTTATAAGAATCAATCAATGCATCGAAAGAATCATCACCGCTGTATTTATCTCTCGCAAATGTGTTGCCTCTTACCTTTGTTGAATCGGCATAAAAAAATTGACCGGAGAAATAAAGATAAGATTCATCATAAGCAACTCTGATTTCAGTTTTACCTGATGGTTCGCCACGGAACTTGGGGAAAATCATTGTCATCGGTAAAGGCTGTATTTTTTTCCACTCTTCATCATCACTAAGGCCATCGAATTTTCATAAATATATTTTACTGCCTAAAGATGAATTTTTACTTGTAAGTTTTGATAATTGTAAAAAGCATAAAAACCCCATCAAAATTTTAAATGGTTTATTTTATAATAGTAAACAAATGATAAAGCTAAAATGCAAAAGAATCCGAAATGTACTAAAATGAGCCAGGCACTATCGCCGCTGGATAATTGCGCAATGTCTGCTGAAACAAGCGTTATAGCAAAACCGAAATAAGCAAACTCTTTTATTCTTTTGGGGACAGAGGGTATCACCAGTGCTATAGCTCCTAAAAATTTGGCAATAGATAATTCAAATTTAAACCAGTTGGGAAGGCCTAAATGTTTAAAGTCAGTTTTAGCACCAGGACTGAAAGCAAAATATAATGCAGAAAGAAACATCACTGAAGCTATTATTACTGTACTGGTCCAATATATCAGCTTATCTTTTCTCATTATCTTTATTAATCCAAAATTGGATATAATTCAACAAATCTGAATTGATAAATGTCAAAAACGAAAACACACAGGATACAGATTTTGCTCAACAGGTAGAAGATTTTTTTGCATGCAAAAAAATTTGGTTCCCAATTAATTTACAGATTATTAGATAAAGCGTCAGATGAAATTTTTAACGGTTTAGCCATCAGGTTAAAATAATTCTCAACAGCATTTAACCAGGTAATTTCTACAATTTCTTTTTCACTAAAATATTTTTTCAACTGAGTAAAACAGGCATCGGTACTGGTTTTTGTCAGGGTCACTTCTTCGCAATAAGCAAGCATGGCTTTTTCCTTCTCATTGAAGGACTTTTCATTTCTGAAATTTAAAAGCACCTTTAGTTTTTGTTTTTCAATGTTCATTTTATTTGCCATGAACAAATTTAAATCAGCACAAAAACTGCAATTATTGAGAGTGGAAACAAATGTTGTAATCAAACGGCGCAGTTCCGGTGCAAGAGTCAGTTTCTTTTCAGTTCTTGATATTTTTGTTACCATACCCAATAGGGCTGGCTGAACCGAATAAATAGTTCGTAAAGGTGCTATCACTTTTCCAAATAATCGTTTAGAGAATATGGAGGCAACCTTAATCATGAAAGGCCTTGAACTTTTTTCCTGAATACGCATAAATTTTGTTTTTTGAAACAAAGTTCTTGCAAGAAATAATATTTGATTTTGACAGTTGTCAAAAAGTTTGAAGTTGAACGTAAAAAAATTTGTGCAAAAGAAGTTTATTCTTGCTTATGCAAGCCATACTGGGACCTTATCCGGCTTAATGTTTCCTGGGTAATTCCCAGGTAAGAAGCAATCATACTTAAAGGAGTTCGCAAAATAAGTGTGGGATTTGCATTCATCAGTTTTCTATATCGCTCTAATGCAGATGCAAAATGCAAATCATCAAATCGCTGCTGCACTAACATAATTCCTAATTTATAAAACATTCTTCCGAGACGTTCAATTTCATGATATTGATCAAACAATTTATTTATCTCATAATATTGAATACTCCACAATTGCGAGTCTTCCAAGGCTTCGATACCTCTCCTGTCTGGCATTCGGCTCGCAAGGCTTAAAATTGAGCATGAAAAAGTGTTCTCAGGGCTTAGCCAGTCTGTTACATCTTTACCATCTTTATCATAGAAGGTTCTTAGCAGGCCTGACTTTACAAAATAAAAATGATTGCAAACTGAATTCTGCTTTAAAATGGTACGGCCTTTTGGGACTTCATGATAGTTAACAATATTAGCCAGGGCCGCTTTCGAAGCAGCGCTTAATTCCACAAGTTCAGCCACTTTATTGAAGAATGCTTCCAATGATGGTGCGTTAAATGACAAAGGTAAATTATGATAATGAAAATCTATTCCTTCCTGAATATTCAAAAAGGTTGCAGGAAAAGGGATAAATAAAATTGGCGATGAGGTGCTCCTGATAAACCAAATCGCTTTGAAAAAATGTAAAAGGAATTGGTGAAATAAATACTATCATTTAAACTATTTTTACTTTTTGATAGATGTCAAAAAGAAAATAAAAAGAGTATTTCACTTTTACTGAAAAATGATAATGAATAAAACTCCTTCCTCATATTACACAATTCGTTTTGGCGATTGTGATTTATTCGGACATTTGAACAATGCCAGGTATATTGATTATTTCATCAACGCAAGAGAAGATCATCTTAAGGAAAACTACGAGGTTAATTTAACCACTTATTTTAAGCAAGGGATAAGTTGGTTAGTGCGAACGCATGAAATAACGTATTTGCGACCTGTCGCATACAATGAAAGAGTTTGCATTTCAAGTAACCTTTTACAGGTAGGCTTGGATTTTATATTGGTGGAAATGATAATGATGGATGAACAAAAAAGTCATATCAAGTCTTTTTTATGGACCAGGTTTAAGTGCTTTAATATTAAAACAGGAAAAAAAGAACAGCAACCGGAAAACTTCATGGAATTTGCAAAATCTATTGAAAGCACGGAAGTTGACAGCGATAAAGACTATCAAAAACGATTAGCAGATGTAGTTGCTGGTTTTAAGGCAGATTGAATTTTTTAATATTGTGTTCAGGAATTTATTTGGAAAAAATAAAGCAGAACTATTAAAAGGTGCCAATGAACATCCGATTTGCAAATAACAGAGAAATTGCATCGGGTTAAAGGTGAAAAGAAAAAATTAAATGCTATCATTAGAAAGTCTTCCTGTAAATGAAAACATTCTTGAGTGAAATCAAATTATTTTTTTGAATATAATTTTGTAGTAATACTGTAAGTAATAAAATAAAAAATCCTTGTAAATCAATAGTTTATAAGGCTTCCAAGTACCCGGGATGGGAGTTGAACCCACACTTGCATTGCTGCAAACAGGATTTTAAGTCCTGCGTGTCTACCAGTTCCACCACCCGGGTAAACATCTTATTTCTATTCAAAAAAAATCCCGACAGAACCGGATAATGTGAGCGGAAGACCGGGCTCGAACCGGCCACCCCGACCTTGGCAAGGTCGTGCTCTACCAAATGAGCTACTTCCGCTTATAAAGCACTTTCGTGTTCAACCATCCCGATAACTATCGGGAGCGCTACTTCCGCTTGAAAAAAACTTTCGATATTACTCATCCCCTCCCGATAATTACCGGGATATCAGGATAGCTCTTCCGCAAAATGTTTAAGAACTAAAAATGGACGGCAAAAATAGCCTTTACAGCCTTTTGAGCAAAATTTATTTGTATTGCGGGTTGTACAATGCATTGCCCGGAACTTCCACTTCGGGCTTGCCTTTGTACCTATGCTGGTACATCGTGTAACATCCGCCCAACACGAGCGCCGCAAATATTATCAACTGGCAGTAAAAAAGAAAACGTGAAGAGGAAACCCAATTGTGAGCTATATCTTTATCCAATTCATCTGATACTTCTTCATGTTCCATATAGTATAAATTTTGTCTAAAGCGCTCCAAAGGAGCTAGGCAAAAATAAATCATTGAGCTTAAAAATCATTTTTTGCCGAAAACAATTTCAGAAAAAGTTTCTTTCTTATCCGCAAAATATTTCCAGGCGATAACGCCATGATAAACGCCTTGCAAATTATTCATTTTTATTTTTGGCAACTTACGGCCACGCTTACCCGCAAATATCCATTTTACAAAATGCAGGTGTGCACTCGCAATTGAAATAAACGTGCTGAAGTTTGTTTCTAACAGCGAACGGTAGGCGGCAATCATATCAAGAAAAATTCTGACGGGTAATTTCCACAGCGATTCGCCTAATGGAAGATTTTTCGCCATCATTACCAGGTTGTTTCTGAAATTTAAAAAAACTTTTTTTCTATCGCCCATTGGCAAAGTACCACCGCCTACATGATACACTACCGAGGAAGGCTGCACATAAATTTTATATCCCGCCCGCTGTATCCGCCAGCACAGATCAATTTCTTCCTGGTGCGCAAAAAAAAATTCATCAAAGCCATTCATCTCGTTAAAAACATTAGCTCTCACAAATAAGGCCGCTCCTGTCGCCCAAAAAACAGGCTCTATAGAATTGTATTGGCCGGTATCCACTTCACATGTTTCAAATATTCTGCCGCGGGCAAATGGATAACCGAGACTATCTATGAAACCGCCGCTGGCGCCTGCATATTCAAACTGATCCCTGTTTTTATAAGATAAAATCTTTGGCTGGCAGGCAGCAATTTTATCATCTGATTCCATTAAAAAAATTACCGGGCTAATCCAACCCGGCGTTACTTCAATATCGCTGTTTAGCAAAATATAATAATCGGCTTTTATTTTTTTTAATGCTGAATTATAGCCCCTGGAAAAACCTTCATTGGTATCGCTTAGCAGCAATCTTATTTCAGGAAAATATCTTCGCAGAAAAGAAATGGAATCATCTGTAGAAGCATTGTCTGCAACGATTACCGAAAAATTATCATAGTCAGTGGCTAAAACCGAAGGAAGAAATTTTTCAAGAAAATGTTTTCCATTCCAGTTAAGTATCACGATCGCTACAGATGGCAATGATTGCAAGAATAAATGTTTAAGATTACTACAAACATAAAAAGATTTTAGTTTGCAGTTCTGATAATTATCGGAAATAGATTTTAGATTTGACCACATTCATCTATGATCAGGCAATTCATAAATTTACGTACTGGGCTTGCTTTGCTGGCAGTAGCCATTGTTGTCGGTACTATTTTTTATTCAAATCTTTTAGCGAAAAAAATAGAATCAGAAGAACGGCAAAAAATCAGCCAGTGGGTAGAAGCAAATAAATTTATAGCAGCTGCCCCGGAAAATGCGGACCTGGCGCTTGCCAGCCAGATACAGCAGCAAAATGCAGACATTCCCATTATACAAACCAACGAAGAGGACAGCATTATTGATACCCGCAATTTAGAAGCTAACAAGATCAGCTCATCAAAAAATTATATCAACAAAAAATTAGCAGAGTTTAAATCTGCGCACCCCCCGATACTATTGGTATTAAGCAAAGTCCCATATATTGCCGACAAATATTATTACGGCGATTCGGTATTACTGAAGCAAGTAAAATATTATCCTTTAGTACAGTTGTTTATCGTAGCCCTTTTTATTTTTATTACCCTGTATGCAATTTCCACCCGTAATCAATCCACGCAAAACCAGGTGTGGGCCGGCATGGCAAAAGAAACTGCGCATCAGCTCGGCACGCCTATTTCATCTCTTGAAGGTTGGGTAGAAATGCTTAAAGAAAATAAAGAAAGCTTCTCCATCTCCGGCGAAATGGAGAAAGATGTGAACAGGCTAAAACTTATAAGTGATCGCTTTGGAAAAATCGGAAGCACGCCTAAGCTCGAAGAATATAACATAACCGACCAGGTAGAAAAAATGGTTGGATATATAAAAAGACGTGCTCCGGATAAAGTAAATTTCACCATAGATGCGCCACAGCAAACTCCCGTTATCGCAAAAATTTCAGGGCCGCTCTTTGACTGGGTAATTGAAAATCTTTTGAAAAATGCCTTAGATGCACTGGAAGGCAAGGGCTCAGTTTCTATAAAAATAAGTGAGCGCCCGGGCCATGTAATTATAGATGTTTCAGATACCGGCAAAGGCATTAGTAAGCAGAATATCTCCAAAGTTTTTAAGCCGGGTTTTACAACAAAAAAAAGAGGTTGGGGACTGGGCTTATCTCTGTCAAAACGAATTGTTGAAAAATATCATAAAGGACAATTGTATGTAAAATCGTCAGAAGCTGGGAAGGGGACCACTTTTAGGATTATCCTGAATACTTAAATCATTGGTCATTAAGTCAATGGTCAATAAGTCAATTTAAAAGCAGCCTTCTTTTTATTTTTCAGTTTGAATGTTTTCTTGGGTTATAACGCCAAGTTTTTATTGGAAGGCTTTTACTAAATTTGCAGCCCACGATTAAAAGTAAAAATCGTTTTGAAAAGAGAATTTATTTATGCGGCGATGGCGAAATTGGTAGACGCACTACTTTGAGGTGGTAGCGCCCGAAAGGGTGTGGGAGTTCGAATCTCCTTTGCCGCACAAAATCCCGGGGTAAAGTCCGGGATTTTTAATTTAAATTTTAAGCAAATAGAATTTAATTAAAAAACAAAATGATGGCAACGCACACAATTAATTCAAAAAAAACTTATCACAAAACAATTACGACTGTATACAACCTGTTGAATAAGGGAGAAACTAACCTTTCTTTATCTGAATTTAAAAAGCTTCAATCTATGGCCACAGTCGCTGAAAGGTATAAGGATGAAGTTTTGAATCTCAAACCAAAAAATCTCAAACTCGTAAGGAAGTGATCTTTAACTTTTGGAAAGCTTTTTAAAGCATCTGAATTTACAAGGTGTCTGATAAGCTTTCCAAAAGTTCCGGAGATCTCTTAATTCAGGAAAACCTTTACAAATTTTTACTATAACATGCCTAAAGGTTAACAATAGTTACTTTTTAATAAGAACACTTTTTATCTCTTAATAAAATATTTTATGCCCACACTTATCACCTGCCCCAATTGTAAAAATGAATTTGCGCCTGAAGATGCCATCGCAAAAACATTGGAAAAAGAATATGCTGAAAAATTCAATCGCGATACCGAAAAGCTCCGGAACAAATATGCCGAGGAAGAAAAAAAATTAGAGGAGCAAAGAAAAGAATTTGAAAAAAAGAAAGAAAAAGAAAACGAACTTTTTGCGGATAGAATGCAAAAAGAAAAGCAAAGAATTGAAGTTGAGCTGCAGGAAAAATTAAGAAAATCCATCGGTAGCGATTTTGAAAATAAATTAAAAATGCTGCAGGACGCAAATATTGAGAATGAAGAAAAATTGAAATCTGCCCGGCAAAAAGAATTGGAATATTTAAAGAAAGTGCAGGAACTAAAAAATAAGGAAGAAGAAATGGAAATTGCGCTGCATAAAAAATTATCGGAAGAAAGAATTACGCTTGGTGAGCAGATCAGGAAGCAGGAAATAGAAAAAAATGCCGCCAGGGAAACGGAACATAATATGAAATTGCGTGAGCTTGAGAAGCAATTGGAAGATCAAAAGAAATTAGCGGAGGAGATGAAACGAAAGGCAGACCAGGGTTCTATGCAGTTGCAAGGAGAAGTACATGAGACAGCGTTGGAAGAAATGTTGCGCAATGGTTTTCCTTTTGATGTGGTAACGGAAGTGGGAAAGGGAGTGAAAGGGGCAGACTGCATTCAAATGGTGCGCAACAATTTTGGCCAGGAATGCGGCAAAATTATTTATGAATGTAAACGTACGGAAAGCTTTGGCGCCGACTGGATTGAAAAATTTAAAAAAGATATGCGAAGCACCGGGGCCGACATTGCCGTGCTCGTTACTAAAACAATGCCCAAAGACCTCGATTGCTTTGGGTTAAAGGAAGGAGTTTGGGTATGCACTTTCTCAGAAGTAAAAGCGCTTGTGAACGTGTTGCGGGATGGAATTATCCGCATTTACAACTCCGCAAAAAGCCAGGAAAACAAAGGTGATAAAATGCATCTTTTGTATGATTACCTTACCAGCAATGAATTCAGCGAGCAATGGAAAGCAATTCGCGAAGGCTTCTTTGCGATGAAGATAGGAATACAAAAAGAACGCGATGCCATGGAGCGCCTTTGGAAGGCAAGAGAAAAACAATTAGAAAAAGTGCTGTTGAATTCAGCTTATGTAAAAGGTTCTATTGAAGGTATAGCCGGCCAGGATTCTATTGATATGGGTTTATTGGACGAAGTGGACTTGCTTAATGAAGATGATATGGCGCATTAAATTACCCACGCCAAACTCACTTTATCAAAAAAAATAAAATGAATTTGAAGAGATATTTTTTTTTCTTTTAAAAACAAGCAATCAACAATTCCGGAATCATTGTTCATCGCAATTTTTTCAATAACTATATCTTTTTTAAAATCCACACCGCCGTTTCCGTACCATTTAAAAACGGCCTCCTTACAATTCCATAAAAGAGTGAGTTGTTGAAGATTATTTTTTTCAATCGACAGCATTTCGGTGTCATTTAAAAATTTGTGTTTTATCCGCTCTATTTTCGGCGTTATCAATTCAATATCTATCCCCACACGTGTCACTTTGCTAATAATCACTGCTGCATAATCACCGCAATGGGAAATGGAAAAATGATATTCCTCTTCCGGCAAAAAAGGTTTTCTTGTATCCGCGATTTCTATAAGATGATACGGAAAATCAGGGTAGAGCTCTTGCAGCAAATATCTGCCGGCGAGGTGTTGCAAGCGTTTATGCCAATGCGTTATATTCCTGGTAAGCGGCACTTTTTTAAGAAAAAAATCTTCAGCTTCCGCAAGGTGCCACACGCCAAGCTTTGTGTGCCCGTTAATATTATGTTGATAAAACAGAGGCATTCGGAAAAAAGTTAGGCTTTTTTTGCAGATGTAAGATTTATTTTGCAAAGCATAAAAAATAAAGGCATAAAATGATTTTATCTGACACCAGAATTCTTGAAGAGATAGAAAAGAAAACCATCATCATACAACCTTACGATCGTGAGAAACTTGGCAGTAACAGCTATGATGTTCACCTCGGAAAATATCTTGCCACTTATAAAGATGATATACTCGATGCAAAAAAACACAATGAAATAAATCATTTTGAAATACCCGGTGAAGGATATGTATTGCAACCCGGAGAATTGTACCTCGGTGTAACTTTAGAATACACCGAAACCCATACGCACGTTCCTTTTCTGGAAGGCAAATCTTCTACAGGCCGCCTTGGTATAGACATTCATGCTACGGCAGGTAAAGGAGATGTGGGTTTTTGCGGCAACTGGACGTTAGAAATTTCCAGCAAAATTCCGGTAAGAATTTACCACGGTATGCCCATCGGCCAGTTAATATATTTCCCTGTGGAGGGCCAGGTAGCTGTGAAATACAATGAAAAGAAAAATGCGAAATACAGTGGCCAGCCAGGAAAGCCTGTAGAGAGTATGATGTGGAAGAACAAATTTTAATTACATCATTTCAAATCATATTCTCTGCAGGCCCGCGCTGATATAATTAAGCAGCCGCTTTACAAGCCTCAGCACAATCAGTACATGCTTTTGCGCAGGCCTGGCAATGATCATGCTCATGCTTACTACACTCTTCAGCACAAATTTCGCACAATTCAATGCACTCGTTTAGTAAATGCTTCGCATGCGCTGAATCTCTTGCCAAAAGTATGGCGGTGGTGCGGCAAACCTCTGCACAATCCAGGTCGTTACTTACACATTTAGCCATCATTTGCACATTGTCTTCTTTGAGGCAGGCGAACGCACAAAAATTGCAGGCAGCAATACAGATGTCTAATTTTTTAATGAGCTCATCATTGGGAATAATATTCATTGTAATAGAATTTAGGTGAAATTTTTTTAGGTATACTTATAAGCAATTGGTACTACACTTTACAAGCAACATGCCATGATTGGCTATTAATAAAAGATTAATAGGATGCGTTCAACTCAAGTAAGCTCAATCACCGTTATCTCCGGCAATATCCCTACCCTGCCTGGGTAACCGATAAATCCAAAACCCCTGTTCACATATAATTTTTGTTTTCCTTCTTCATAAAGGCCTGCCCATTCTTTATACACATATTGCACTGGGCTCCATTTAAACCCGGGAATTTCTATGCCGAATTGCATGCCGTGTGTATGGCCGCTAAACATCAGATCAACATCACTGTATTGTGGGCGCACCTGTGCATCCCAATGGCTTGGGTCGTGGCTTATCAGCATTTTAAAAGGATACTTTTCTGTGCCGGCGTAGGCTTTAGCCATATCGCCATACTTGGGAAAGCGTGCTTTGTTGCTCCAGTTTTCTATGCCGATCAAAGCGATCTCCTGCCCATTTTTTTCCAGCACAACATGTTCATTCATTAGCAGGCGCCAACCAAGAGCCGCATGCACTTTCGCAAGATCTTTTAAATTTTGTTCTTTCGTTACACCATCTATAGGCCAGCTTACATAATCACCATAGTCGTGATTGCCAAAGGTGGAATACACACCCATCGGTGCCTTTACCTTACTAAAAACATCCATATAATTTTCCATTTCAGTTGCCTGGTTATTTACCAGATCGCCGCTAAAAATTATGAGATCGGCCTTTTCGGCCATTATTTTTTCTACGCCATGCATTACTGCTTTTTTATTAGTAAAGCTGCCGGAATGCACATCACTGAATTGAACAATCTTTAAACCTTTGAAAGCCTCAGGAAGATTGTCGAAGGAAAGGTTAACACGCTTTACGTGGTAATTATATTTATTGCTAAAGCCATACACCAGGCTGCCAAATAAAGTACCTCCGGCTGCTAAACCAAGCCAGCTCAGGAACACAGAGCGGCTAATACCATCATCGTTCATCTGCGCCCCTTCTGTATTTGAATAAAACATTTTACCTGCGGCCCATTGCAAGAGACGACGTATGTCATCAACTAAAAAGAAAACAACCGATATAAATTTTGCAAAAAATAACCCGATAATAGTTGCGAAAAGATACGTCCTGAATTTTTTTGGCATAAAATCAGGGCTCGTAAATATGAAGATTAAAAAACCAATAACTGCTATAATAGAGATAATCCAGTAAGCAGTAAAAATAACAGAGCGTGTTTTAGGTGAAGCTGAATGGCTTACCGTTTTTATGGCAAGAAAAACATAGCTGTCCAGCAGCAGCATGATGATAACAATGATGAAAGCTCCAACAGGCGTACGCATAAGTTATTCATTTTATATCACACGAATTTTATGCAAGAATTAAAAAATATAATCAGTCATTCGTGTAATCCGATAGCTATCGGATCGTGTTTTTATAATTCGTGTTTTACCTTTCAAAAATTTATAAATTCATTCAATTGATCGTTAACAGCCTTTAAGGTGGCATCATTCAGGTGGCCGTTTTTATCCATCACTTTATCAATCATCGAAATGGGCAATTTATTATAGTGCACATTCATTTTTAAATAATGCAGGCAATCCGCAAGATGATCCATTCCGCGAAGATTGCCGGCCCGCCCGGTTGAAACTCCCGTCAGCAAGGCCTTTTTACGATACCATGCATTCTCGATATCACTTGTATCAATCATTGTTTTTAATACACCAGGAAAACTTCCATTGTATTCAGGAATAATAAAAATAAATTTTTGCGTTGGAAATAATATCTCGTTTTCAATTTTCAAAAATTCTTGCGTCTTATGCAGTACGTCAATATCTTTTAATGAAAAAACAACAGCATCAATATTTTTTTCTTTCAATAGCCGGTAATATTCGGCAGCCACTTTCTCAGTATGGCTGCCTATGCGGTTAGTGCCGCTTATAATTGTATACATCGTGCTGTTTTCAACTGTTGCATCAAAGCTTTTATTCAAATGTTAGAAATTGGGGGATTAATAAAACGCTTTTACAAACCAAATGTTCCCTAATATTATACCTAATAATTAAATTTGCCAATCTGGCATAGAGATCCTTTTTCGCGATCTACGCAGTTCTTTGAGCTGTTAGCCCTTAAAAAACCAGGTCAACAAAGATGAAGATAATTTTACCACTATAAGAAGCTGTTTGGGTTAATTAAAATAAATTGATTTGACATGCCAGAAAATATTTTAGCCAAATTCCCGTCTGAATGACACAGTCGGGCGGCGTGTAATCTGTGGCAAATAAATAATTCAACCAGCTTCTTAAGTCTTTTTGCTTTTAATACAAGAAAAGATTGATATACTTTAATGATTACTTTAGCGCACTTCAATAACCGGTAAAATAAGTTTGATTAAGTAAGTAATAACAGGTTTAGAAAAATATTTGGAGAAAAAGAGTATGGGAAAAATTATTGGAATAGCAAATCAGAAAGGTGGTGTAGGTAAAACTACTACTGCAATAAATCTTGCTGCAAGCCTTGCCGTGCTTGAATTTAAAACCTTGCTTGTAGATGCCGACCCCCAGGCGAATAGTACAACCGGTGTTGGCTTTAACCTTCATAATATAACAACAGGCATTTACGATTGTATGGTAAATGAAACGCAGGCAAAAGATGTTATTTTAAAAACAGAAATTCCTTACCTCGACCTGATGCCTTCGCACATTGACCTGGTAGGGGCAGAAATAGAAATGATCAACTATCCCGACAGGGAAAGTGTATTAAAAAATATTTTAAAAGAAATAAAAGACCAATATGCTTTTGTGATCATTGATTGCTCACCCTCGCTCGGCCTTATTACGGTAAACGCACTTACTGCAGCCGATAGCGTGATAGTGCCTGTACAGGCGGAGTTTTTTGCCCTGGAGGGGCTTGGTAAATTATTGAACACAATAAAAATTGTACAAAACAGGCTCAATACACAACTCGCAATTGAAGGGTTGCTGATGACGATGTATGATGGCAGGCTACGGCTATGTAACCAGGTAGTGAATGAAGTAAGAAGGCATTTTGAAGATCTGGTATTTACAAGTGTTATTCACCGCAATACCAAACTCAGTGAGGCGCCGAGCTTCGGCAAGCCCGCCATTCTTTATGATGCAGAAAGTAAAGGCACCATAAATTATCTCAATCTTGCCAGGGAAGTGTTGCAAAGAAATAATATGACCCGGATGACGCAGAAGGAGAAAGTGCTGGAGGTTTCTTGATCAGTGATGAGTTATGAGTTAATCAGTTAATTAGTTAATTAGTTAATTAGTTAATTAGTTAATTAACCAGTAAACCAGTAAACCAATAAACCAATAAACCAATAAACCAGTAAACCAATAAACCAATAAACCAATAAACCAATAAACCAGTAAACCAGTAAACCTATTAATCAATAAAATGAAATGACAACTCCCAATAAAAAAGATGCCTTAGGAAAAGGCATCAGGTCTTTGTTACAAAATATTGATACCGATCTTTCGGCTACTTCGGAAAATTTAAAAAAAGAATCACACGAAAAATTTTTGCAGGTAAATAAGCGTATTCCACTGGAGATGATAGAGGCAAACCCGGAGCAGCCGAGGCATGATTTTGATGCAACTGCCTTAAGTGAACTGGCTGCTTCTGTAAAAATGCACGACATTATTCAGCCGCTCACCGTATCAAAACTTACCAATGGAAAATACAGGATAATTGCCGGCGAGCGAAGGTACCGTGCGGCTAAGATAGCCGGCCTTGCGGATGTGCCGGTGTATGTGAGAGAAACACAGGATTCAAAAATACTGGAACTCGCCCTCCTTGAAAACCTGCAAAGAGAAGACCTCAACGCAATTGAAATTGCGCTCAGCTACAGGCAACTTATGGATGAGATGGATTATACGCAGGAGCAACTTGCAGAGCGTATGGGCAAAGAAAGAAGCACTGTTACCAATTACATAAGGCTTTTAAAGTTGCCACCTGATATACAAGCCGCAGTGAGAAATGGAATTATAAGTATGGGCCATGCACGTGCGCTCATAAATGTTGATATGGTTGACAAGCAACTTTTTATTTACAATGAAATAAAAAATAAAGAACTCTCCGTGCGGCAAACAGAAGACCTCGTAAGAAAGCTCTATGCTCCCCTTAAAGATGCTGTTAATAATTCGGTAAAACCTTCACTGCCGCCCGCTCTCAAAAAAATTGAAGATAATTTAGCATCTCACTTTAGTACCAAAGTGAAAATGACACACAATAAAAAGGGAGCCGGCAGCATTGTCTTCGATTACTATTCCACTGAAGAATTGAATTCGATCTTAGATAAAATGCAGGTGACCGTGGATTAAGCTTATGCTAAAAATATCCTTACTTTTTATCATCTTTTTTTTTCTTTTCATTGTTGAAAACAATCTTTTTGCGCAGCAAAAGAAAGACTCTGCTGCTGCTAATAAAGGTACCCGCATTGATATGAATAAACCCAACGAGGATACCTTGCTTATAAAAGGCGATAACAAGTCTGATACAACCGGGAAAAATTTACTTGCACTTGATACCACCAAAAAAAAATTCAATCCGAAGCTTGCTACTTTTCGATCTGCTGTGCTGCCCGGTTGGGGCCAGGCTTATAATAAAAAATATTGGAAAATTCCAATAATTTACGGAGCGTTAGGAACTACTGGCTATATTTTTTTCTATAATAAAAAAACTTATAAGCTCTTGCGCAAAGCAGTAGTACTCAAGTCTGATACGGACACTGTTAATGATGCTCAAATAGACCCGAGATTCCGGGCCTTTTCTTTGGAATCTATAAGAACCGCGAGGAATATTTACCGGCAGAATATAGATTATTCGGTTTTATTTTTCCTGGTGTTTTGGGGGTTAAATGTGGTAGATGCCACTGTTGACGCACATCTTAAAGGTTTTGATGTGACGCCAAATATCACGATGAAAATAACACCAAGCCTTAACTATCTTTCCAACAGTGCCGGTTTATCTCTCGTATTTACTTTCAAAGACAAGCATTCAAAAGCTTTACCTTCGAGGCCTTAAATTTTATAATTTTATTTCTTATAATTCTTTTTTTAAAATGAATATCGCGTTGATAGGCTATGGAAAAATGGGCAAGGCTATAGAAGAAATTGCGTTGCAAAAAGGCCACAATATTGTGCTTACAATAGACGATCAAAACCTTGATGAACTAACAAAGAAGAATCTTCAGCAGGCTGATGTTGCTATAGAATTCACCATGCCGCAAAGTGCAGTGAATAACATTCTGCAATGCTTTGCTGCGGCGCTGCCGGTGGTTTGCGGTACTACAGGCTGGCTTCATCAAAAAAGTTTTGTAGAAGAAAAATGTAAAGAAGCGAACGGAACATTTCTTACTACCACTAACTTTAGTATCGGGGTAAATATTTTTTTTGAATTGAACAGGAAATTAGCAACCCTTATGCAGCCGTTTAAAAATTATAACATCGAAATTGAAGAGGTGCATCATACACAAAAGAAAGACGCACCCAGCGGCACTGCCATCACCCTTGCAGAAGGTGTTATAGAAAATTCAACAGTAAAAAATACCTGGATAAACGATTCTTCAAAAAATAAAAATATGCTCTCCATAATAAGTAAGAGAATTGATGCTGTTCCCGGCACACACATTGTAAAATATACTTCAGATGTAGATGACATAGAAATTATTCATACAGCCCACAACAGGAAAGGCTTTGCGGCAGGCGCTTTAATGGCTGCTGAATTCATTCATGATAAGAAAGGAATTTTTACCATGAAGGAGGTGTTGAATTTTTAATACCGGCATAGTACACGCTACAATTAAGCTGTTTACTCACCTTATTCTCCAGTCAAATTCTTAAGTCGCCGAGGGTAGGCAATTGACCCATGCGTTGCCAGGTATTGGATAAATATGTACCAATATTTATAATATGCAATAGTTCAATAATTGTTTTTATCAGGGTTGATTCTACGAAGTTTTAAATTTTCAATCATATCACTTGTCATCTTGATGATATCATACTCCGGTGTCCACTTCCAATCGTTGTTCGCCCCGCTATCATCTATGCTTTGTGGCCAGCTCTCGGCTATTTGCTGCCTGTAATCAGGCTTATAAGTAATTGCGAAGGCGGGTATATGTTTTTTAATTTCCTCTGCAATTTCTTTTGGAGAAAAACTCATAGCGGAAATATTATAGGATGTGCGCACCTTAATTTTTTTAGCGTCAGACTCCATTAGCTCGATGGTCGCCCTTATTGCATCTGGCATATACATCATCGGCAGGTAAGTATCTTCCCGCAAAAAGGAATTATATTTTTTGTCCTCAAGAGCCGCGTGAAAAATTTCAATAGCATAATCAGTCGTGCCGCCACCCGGTTCACTTTTGTAACTTATTAGGCCAGGATAACGAAGACTTCTTACGTCTGTGCCATACCGTTGGTGATAATAATTGCACCAGAATTCGCCGGCGTATTTACTTATACCATACACCGTAATCGGTTCAATTATAGTTTGCTGCGGGCAATTTTTTTTAGGTGAAGAGGGGCCAAAAACCGCGATGCTGCTGGGCCAATAGACCTTTTGCAAATTCTCTTCTTTCGCAATTTCCAATACATTCAGCAGGCTTTGCATATTAAGGTGCCAGGCCAGAGCCGGATTTTTTTCGCCTGTAGCAGATAGTATTGCGGCCAGCAAATATATTTGAGTAATGTTTTGCCTTATCACCTGCACGTGCAGCATTTCTTTATTCATTACATCGAGGCTTACATAGGGGCCGGTGCCTTTCAGTAACTCATTCTGTTCCCGCAGGTCAGAGGCAATTACATTTGCACCGCCATAAATTTTTCTTAACTCAAGCGTAAGTTCCACGCCTATTTGCCCGGAGGCGCCAATTACTAAAATCTTATCTTTTTTCATAAATTCTAATCTGACAACAAAGTAAATTGAAAAAAATTTAGTGATACAAGTAAATCCTTTACACGAATTTGATGCACTGATTACACGAATTGAAAACATTTTTAACCTTAAAATACCTCGTGCAATTCGTGTAATTCGTGGTTTACAATTCGTATCCTAAAATTCGGGTGCTAAACATAGCAAGTTTCGGGTAGGCCTGCAGATATTGTACATTTATTTTTGTGTGTTAAAGTTAATCAATGAAAAAACAGGAAAAAACAAATTATAGCCGCATAGAAGAAGCGATAAAGTACATTATTAATAATTTTAAATCGCAGCCGCGTTTAGAGGAGATTGCAAAGAAAATACATGTGAGCCCATTTCATTTTCAACGCATGTTTACCGAATGGGCAGGCGTAAGCCCAAACAAATTTTTACAATACATAAATGTGGATTATGCCAAAAACCTATTGAAAGAAAAGCAGGCTACATTATTCGATGCCGCTTATGATACGGGCCTCTCCGGCACCAGCCGCCTTCATGATCTTTTTATAAAGATAGAAGGAATGACTCCCGGCGAATATAAAAACGGTGGTGAAAATCTTTTAATCAATTATAGTTATGCTGAAAGCCCTTTTGGAAATATGCTGGTTGCATCTACATCAAAAGGAATATGCCACATGTCTTTTATTGAAAGTGAGCCGGAGGCATTACATACACTACAGCATAATTTTCCTAATGCAAAATACAAGCAGGTAGTTGATCTTATTCAACAAAATGCTTTGTATATTTTTACACACGACTGGAGCAAGCCTGATCAAATAAAATTGCATCTGAAAGGCACTGACTTTCAAATAAAAGTCTGGGAAACTTTGCTGAAAATTCCTGTTGGCGGGCTTTCCACTTATGGCAATATTGCAAAAGAAATTGGTAATAGTAAAGCCTCAAGAGCAGTAGGGACGGCCATCGGCAGCAATCCCATTGCTTACTTAATACCATGCCACCGCGTAATAAGATCAACAGGGGCTACCGGTGAATACATGTGGGGAGCTATCAGAAAAACTGCATTAATTGGCTGGGAAGGAGCGAAAATTAATGGTTGATCATTATGAATTCAACATTGAGGCCTGCCTATTTTTTACAAAAAAAAATTCAATGCGACCAACCGGATTTTTTAAAATGTAAGAGGTTATCTTTGCAGGGTAATTTACATTTACTATTACATTGAAGCAGTTATCCTCTATATTTTTATTACTGGTAATTCTCACCCAATTTTTCAGTCGCTGGATAATCGAAGCAAACTATTATTTAAATAAAAATTACATCGCACAAAATCTTTGTGTGAACAAGGATAAACCTGCATTAAAATGTTGTGGAAAATGTTTTCTGAAAAAACAATTGTCAAAACAAGAAAAACAGGACCACACTCCATTTACAGATAAAAGTGCCTCTCAAAATATCGTATTTCTTTTGCAGGAAAAATACATAGCTAACAGCTTTTCTGTTTCATCGAAAACAGCGTATCATTTTTATAACAATTCTAATATCATCTCTGTACCTCGTTCCGTGTTTCATCCACCTACAGCCTAAAGACACGCACTTTCTCTCTATTTGAATTAATTCTTCCAGGAGGATTATAATTATCATTTCATAAAAACTTATAAAGTATGAAAAGGATTTCATGCTTATTGTTGCTGCTATTTGCGGTAATGAATATTGCATTTTCACAAAGAATAACAGGCGGAAAAATATATGACGCCACCACCAACCAGGCACTGGAAGGTGTAACGATAAAAACAACAACGAACACAAACACTACTACAAAAAAGAATGGTTTTTTTTCTATTTCATCATTAAAAACAGACACGCTTTACATTACGTACGTGGGCTACAAACCTTTACAGATAACAGCTCCGCAACAGGACATGAAAATCTTACTGATCCCTTCATTTACTGATCTCAATGAAGTGATTATAAGTGGTAACAGGGAATTACAGCATCGCACAGAAATTCCGGCAGCAATTAACACCATTTCAAAAACCACTATCAATGACACGAAGGCTTCAAGGCTAGACATGCTCATAAATAAAGTGCCGGGGGCATTTATGGTAGATCTTGGTAATGAACAACACAGTATGTCTATGCGGCAACCATTAGGTTATGGAAGTTTGTATCTGTACATGGAAGATGGAATTCCTATAAGAACAACCGGCGACTTTAATCATAATGCGTTAATAGAAATTAACCAGGCATCCATACAAAGAATTGAGGTAATAAAAGGGCCATCATCATCATTGTATGGCAGTGAAGCAGTAGGTGGTGCAATTAATTTTATTACTCAATCGCCTTCAGCATTTCTAACAGGAAAAATACAGGCAGAGGCGGGAAGTTTAGGTTACAAACGTACTGACGTAAGCATTAGTAATACAATTAAAAAGCTTGGATTTTATGCGGGCGGATATTACGTAAACCAAAACCAGCCTGATAATCAGCATAACGATTTTTATAAAGGCGCCATTACGCTAAGAGGTGATTATTCATTTAATAATAAAACAAAATTGGTGACAACCGCGGATATTATCCATTATAAAACCGATCAGAAAGGTGGCCTTGACAGCACTCACTTTTATGATAAAGATTATACAAGTTTTTACAGGTTTACTTATCGCAAGGTGAACGCCACAAGAATCAAAAGTACCTTATCAAAAGAATGGAATGAGAATAGTAAAACCAACTTCACTATTTTTTACACCAATTCCGCTATCGGGCAAAATCCTTTCTATTACATAGGCGATATCGCCGGTAACCCATCTAAAGCTAAAGGGCAAATAAATGAAGATGCTTTCAACCGTTACGGAACAGTTATTCAGCATGATAAAAAATTTGATAAAGGAAAATGGATAACAGGAATTAGTGCAGACTTTAGCCCTGCTACCTACTATGCCCGGTATATTGATATTGATAAAGATAATGCGGGTGTGTATTACCGTTATACTACGAAAGATAGCACACTAACTGACTACAACGTTGATCTTTTAAATACAGCACTTTACACACAACTTGAATACAACCCGGCAAAGAAATTAAGATTGGTCGCGGCCGTACGCTATGACAGGCTGGATTATCAATTCAATAATCACTTACCATCTTCTGCGTTTACCGGTGCGCCAGATGCCAAAAATCATTTTGATCATTTCACTCCTAAAATCGGGCTGACGTATGAGTTTGAAAAAAATAAAGCGGTCTATGCTAATTATAGTGTAGGCTTTGCGCCGCCCAACATTACTGATCTGTACAGTGGCGTAAAAGTTCCTTTCTTGCAGCCATCTTCTTATAAAAACTATGAATTGGGCGGATGGTTTTCTTTTGACAAAAATAAAGGCACTGCAGAATTAGCCTTGTACCGGTTAGACGGAACCAATGAAATAATAAATGTGCGGCTACCGGATGGAACTTATCAAAACCAAAATGCAGGAATAACCAAACACGAAGGAATAGAAGCCAACATCAAATACGCTCCATACCCAGACCTGATGATACGGATTGGCGGAACACTCGCCAAACATACATACAGGGACTACGTACAGCAGGGGAAAGATTATTCAGGAAATGAAATGCCGCAGGCGCCGCACTGTATTACCAATGCTGAGATTACTTATAAACCGGGATATTTCAAAGGATTCAGAATATCATTAGAATACCAGGGGCTTAGTAAATATTTTACTGATGCAGCCAATACCGCGACTTACAATGGCTTCAATTTTTTCAACGCAAGAATGGGATACGCACTGAAAGGCTTTGAGCTATGGGCGAACCTTATAAATATTGGTGACAAAATCTATGCTACCACTGTTGAAAAAAGTACTTACGGAACAACTTACAGGCCCGGACAATTGAGAACCTTGAATGTTGGCCTCACATATAATTTTGCAAAAAAATAAGTTTGATATAAACGAAAAATATTTGCTGTAAATAAAAACAAAATGAAAAATACTTTAATTGTGTTGTATATCGCTGCGGCTATGTTCTTTGCATCGTGCAATGTACCAGGTGCAAAAAATGAAATTAGCTTAAGTGCTGAAACCATTATTGATTCCATACCGGGCTCCTGCCCCTTTCTTACGGAAGATGAGCATGGCAATGTAGTGCTGAGCTGGATAAGGCATGCAGATAGTTCGTCTTTCATCTATTGTTATGCAATTTCAAAAGACAATGGAAAAACTTTTGGAAAGTCGGTTGATATACCTGCAAGTACTAACGTACACGATCACCCTGAAAATCTTCCGAAGATAATTTTTAAACCATCGGGAGAAATAATTGCCGCCTGGGGCGCAGCCAATCCTAATCCAAAAAATGCCTATTCAGGCCTTGTATTTTATGCTCAATCTTTTGATGAAGGAAAAAACTGGACAGCCGCAAAAAGACTGGTGACGGATACTGCGGGTATTGATCAAAGATATTTTGATATGGCATTAATGTCCGATGGTGAGGCTGGCATTATTTGGCTCGATAACCGCATGAAGACCGGCAAAGAAGGGTCTTCTCTATTTTTTGCAGCTACTAACGGAAACACTGGTTTTCAAAATGAAAAGAAAATCGGCGGCCCGTGTTGCGAGTGTTGCCGCACAGATATTTTCACTGACAGCAAGAAAAATATTCATGCATTATACAGGGCCATCATCAACGATAGTATCCGCGACATGGTACACGCTGTGTCGTCAAACGGAGGCAATTCTTTCTCTAAACCCCAGAGAATAAGTAATGACAACTGGGTAATTAACGGTTGCCCGCATACCGGGCCGGCGATGGCTGAAAATGCGAATGGCTTGCAGTTTACATGGTTTACTGCAGGCAGTGGCACAGGAGTTTTCTATGATCACTCTGATGATAACGGGAATACCTACACGCAAAAAGATATGGTAAGCGGCCGGGCGGCGAGGCATTCACAAATTGTCACGCTTTCAAATGATGATATTGTAATTGTATGGGATGAGAATTTTCAAAAAAATAATAAAATATTTTCCCGAATAGGAGTGCAGGAAAGAACGCCAACAGGTAAAGAAATTTTAAAAAAATATATTACCGCCGACACAAGCCATGCTTCTTATCCTGTTGTGCAATCCTTAGACAATGATCAGTTAATAATTGCATACTGTAAATCAATTAAAGACAAATCTTATGTTTATTACGAAAGAAGTAATTAGTAAAGTTTATTAATTGATTTAAGGTCGCGCCCATAAAACACAACTCATTGCTATTAATTGGTGGAGGGCAATAAGTGATTGGTAAAATTGTAAAGCTATAAAGAACATTCCACCACATCTCACAAAAAAATCCCCTCGCCTAAGGGGATCTTTTATAAAAACGAATTGACTTATTACATTTTGTCATCCATCATTTTTCCGTTGGCATCCATCATATGGCCGTCTTTATCTATTGACTCACCATTGGTTAACACCATTGTTTTACCGTCTTTCATAGTCACTTTACCGTCTGGCGCTACTTTGCAGCCGTCAGTACAAGTGATAGTTTCGGTCATTTCCATAGTTTTACCGTCTTTCATCATCATCATTTTACCGTCTTTCATCATCATCATTCCGTCTTTCATTTCCATCGGCGCATTCATCGTGCTGTTGTTCATAGAAGTGTCTGCACTCATGGTGTTGTCGTTCATCATTGAAGATGAATCGGTAGTGTTGGTGTCTGTAGAAGAATCACTGCCATTACAGGCTGCCATAAACGCAGCAATTGAAACAATTGCAAATAGTTTTTTCATGATTTTTAATTTTTTGATTTTTAATTTGGCAAACCTATTCAAATTATACGAGAAAGGCAACTTAAAATATAACAAAAGTCTATTATTTCTTCCTGAAAAAAATGCGTATTGGCACGCCCGTGAGGTCAAATTTTTCACGCATCTTGTTTTCCAAATAATTTTTATAAGGCGTTTTTATATCATCGGGGTAGTTACAAAAAAAAGCAAACGATGGAACTGCAGTTGGTAATTGAGTCACAAATTTTATTTTCACCGCATGCCCTCTTACTACTGGTGCATGGTAATTTTCAACGGCTTTCAGCATCACATCATTGAGCTTCGACGTCGCTATTTTTTGTTGCCGGTTTTCATATACTTTAAGCGCAGCTTCCATACCCTGGAAGATACGCTGCTTCTCTATGGCGGAAATAAAAATTACCGGCACATCTGTAAAGGGCGCCAACTTTTGCCTGAGCAATTTTTCATAATCGCGGGCAGTGTTGGTTTCTTTTTTTATGGTATCCCATTTATTTACCAATACTACCATACCCTTGCCTTTTTTTACCGCGAGCGAAAATATACTCAGATCCTGGGCGGTTATACCTTTTTCAGCGTCGAGCAGTAAAAGGCATACATCCGCTTCATCAACCGCTTTCACGGCACGTATCACCGAATAAAATTCGAGGTCTTCATTCACTTTTGTTTTCCTCCTTATGCCGGCAGTATCTATTAAAATAAATTCTTTATTAAACAAATTATAGGTGGTATGCACTGAATCTCTCGTAGTGCCTGCAACATTGGAAACAATCGTACGCTCCTGCCCTGTCAAGGCATTGAGCAGCGACGACTTACCC
Organism: Hanamia sp.; assembly: GCA_965217965.1. Lineage (GTDB taxonomy): Bacteria > Bacteroidota > Bacteroidia > Chitinophagales > Chitinophagaceae > Ginsengibacter. Next base: position 743,190 of record CBDCJQ010000001.1, read on the forward strand.
ACATTGGGTTGGCCTATAATAGCAAACTTCGGCAAACCTTCTTTAGTTGCCGGTTCTTCGGCAGGAATTTTTTCGCTTATCTCATCCAGCAGCTCTCCGCTGCCCGTGCCGCTGATTGATGATATAAAAAATATCTTTTCAAATCCCAGGCCATAGAATTCTGATGCTTCCAAGAGCCTTGCATGGTTATCCACTTTATTTATTGCCAGGTAAACGGGCTTCGGTGAGCGACGGAGTATGTCTGCCATTTCCTGGTCAAGATTGGTAATACCTGTGGTAACATCGCACATAAAAATAATTGCATTTGCTTCCTCAATCGCAATGTGCACCTGTTTGCGAATTTCCTTTTCAAATACATCTTCACTATGCTGTACAAAACCACCCGTATCAATCAGGTTAAAAGTTTTACCTGCCCATTCTGCTTCGCCGTATTGCCTGTCGCGGGTTACGCCACTTACATCATCCACTATCGCTTTACGCTGCCCCAGCATCCGGTTAAAGAAAGTGCTCTTGCCCACATTCGGTCGGCCTGTTATTGCAACTGTATAAGACATAAGAATTCTTTTTTTACTGTTATTTGCGTTTAGGCCTGTTAGTTATGCCGGCCTGAATATTTTTTTGTTTGCCGGCTACAGATAGTTTGGACATCTTCGTTGCCCGCCCGGATGAATATCCGTTCCGGACGGGTGTCTCCAGAGGAATCCTATGGACACTCACTTGTACGCACGGTAACATTGGTGATCTTTTTAAACTTCTTTGTAATGGAATACCAGTAAACGGAAATCTGCCGGCTAAACGCTATAAAAGTGGCAAAGGTATTGTTTATGAAATGCGCAGCCGCACTTTTAGCATTTCGGGTTTACGAAGCCTGTAATGAGGCTTTGAGCAATTTCATATCTTCAAAAAAACCAGGATAAGACTTTTTAACCGCATCCGCCTCATGGATGGTAGTCTGTCCCTTTGCACCTAAAGCAGCAACTGCACAGGCCATCGCAATACGGTGATCATTATGTGAAGCCACTTTCGCACCTTTTACCTGCTTTCCGCCATGCACTATCATTATATCATCATCCAGGTCTATAGTAACATTCATCTTTGCAAATTCTTTTTTTAGTGTAAGCGCCCGGTTACTTTCTTTATGCAGCAATCGCCGTACTCCTTTTATAGTCGTGTTTCCCATACAATACGCAGCCAGGGCCACCAGCGGCGGAAAGAGGTCAGGAGCATGCGTAGCATCAAAATTAAAAGCAGATAACTGTTTGCTTTTTACATGAATTGCCTTGTTTTCAAATTTTACAAAGGCGCCACTGGCTTCTAACCCATCTATTATTTTTTTATCGCCCTGGCTAGAATTCATATCTGCACCTTTTACAGTTACTTCGCCGGCCACAGCCCCCGCAACTAATAAAAAAGCAGTATTACTCCAATCACCTTCTACCTTATATTTTATGGCATGATCAATTTCTACGCTACGCGGAAATACGGTGAACTTCTCATAGTTTTCATTTTCAATATAAAAACCGAAGTGGTTTAAAATGCGTAAGGTAAGATCAATGTATGGCTTACTTGCAAGGCTATTCACCTTTATACTAACGGGGGCAGTACACGCTTTTGAATAGGCTATAAGAAGGCCGGTTAAAAACTGTGAACTCAACGCCCCGTCCACGGTGACAGGTAAAGGTTTCAGCGGGCCTTTCAGCGTGATGGGCAACCTTCCATTACCCGACTGCACATAAACTCTCATTTGCGGCAATACCTCATCAAAAAAATTAATAGGCCGTTGCAGAATGCTGCCCACACCGGTGAAGGTTATTTCATAGTTAAATAAGGCAGCCACAGGCACAAACATTCTTAGTGATAAACCGCTTTCCCCGCAGGAAACCATCACGTGTTTGTTTTTATCAGGGGAAGTAAAAATATGCCTGGAAGAGGTGACAATTATTTCATCGCGCTTACTATCAACAGTGGCTCCAAGCCTGGCAATAATATCTTTTGCTGCTTCTTCATCATTGCTGGTACCGGCATTTTCTATAATGGTTGTGCCGCCGGAAATCAAGGCCACAGCACAAGCCCTTTGCATACTGCTTTTTGAAGAAGGTGCATTAATGATTCCTGATACTTTTGAGGGCGAAATACTTACTATCACTACGTTATGTCTTTGAAAATTTGATACAACTCCGGCATCGGGATTGATTTTACCGATGCTTTGCCTATGCTATCCAATACAATAAAACTCATATCATTGCCGGCCTTCTTTTTATCATGCTGCAATATTTTCCAGGCTTCTTCTTTATCAAAAGAAAATTCCGTGGGTAACTTATACTGCTTTAACAGGTTGATTATTTTTTGTGTATCTGAGGAAGAAAAATTATTTATTCTTTCAGAAATACGGCAGGCAATTACCATCCCAATGCTTATAGCGCTGCCATGCGCAAGCTTACTCGTATTCTCAATGGCATGCCCTATGGTATGGCCGAAATTCAACAACTTTCTTTCACCGGTTTCGTTTTCATCCTGTGAAACAACGTCGTATTTGAGCTCCACATTTTTCCTTATCAATGAACCTGCTGTGCTTTGCGGCGAACGGAATGCAGCTAAAGAATTTTCTTCGAGGAAAGCAAACATATTCCTGTCTTTAATGCATGCATGTTTTACAATCTCCGCAAAACCATTCACCCACTCTTCTTCAGGCAGTTTTTCTAAAAAGGAATAATCATACAAAAGAAATTCAGGATGATTAATAACGCCCACAAGATTTTTATATACACCCACGTCTATCCCATTCTTGCCACCTATAGAAGCATCTACCATCGCCAATATGCTCGTGGGCACAAAAGCAAACTTAATTCCCCGCATGTAAATTGAAGCGGCAAAGCCCGCAAGATCAGTAACGACACCGCCTCCAACGCCAACAATAAAGCTTTGCCTGTCTGCATTCAAGCTTATCAATTCATCAATAGCAGTGTTCACCGTTTGCTGATTTTTGAATTGCTCGCCAGCTTTAATAACGATTGTTTTATGTGATGAAAATTTATTTTTGTGTGCCTGGTAAACATTTTCATCCGTAATAAAGATTAGTTTTTCCTTTGGAACAATATTCTCAATTATGGAAAAATCCCCATCAAAATAACAATCGATACTTTTTTGTGAAAATCGATATTGCACAGGCGTGGGCTGGCTACTCATTCATTATTGTATTCTGGTGATTAATACTTTCCAGGTGAACAGCATCAAAATATTTAGTTATAAAATCTTTGCTTAAGCCAAGCTTCTCTCCTTTTGTAAAAGCACGGGCAAGGATGTCGTTCCAGCGGTTTGTCTGCAAAATGGTGATATTGTTATCTCTTTTATACACACCAATTTTATCAGCAATTTTCATCCGCTGGCCTATAAGCGTGAGCAGCTCGTCATCTATGTGATTGATTTGCTCTCTCAGGGTAGCCAATGCCGTTAGAAACTCTTTTTCGTCTGTATTTTCAAAACGTTGTATCAGGTCGTCAAGCATTTCTGCAAGCCGCTCCGGCGTTATTTGTTGTTTTGCATCGCTCCAGGCATTGTCCGGATCAATATGGCTTTCTATCATTAAGCCATCAAAATCAAGGTTAATACTTTTCTGCGCAACTGACTGCAACATGGTACGGTTGCCGCAGATATGGGAAGGGTCGCAAATAAGCAACATACCGGGAAATCTCCTTTTCATTTCTATTGGCAAATGCCACATCGGAGCATTTCGGAATTCTGTATTTCCATAATTTGAAAATCCGCGGTGGATCATGCCTACTTGCTTCACGCCCACTTTATGTAAACGTTCTATGCCGCCACTCCACAATTCAAGATCGGGATTTATCGGGTTTTTAATCAGCACCGGAATATCTACGCCGCGCAAAGCATCGCAAACTTCCTGCACGCTGAAAGGATTTACCGTAGTTCTGGCGCCAATCCAAAGCATGTCAACATCAAATTGTAGTGCATCCTGCACATGCTTGCCTGTAGCCACTTCTACTGTGATTGGCAAGCCGGTTATTTTTTTTGCCTGCGCCATCCAGGGCAGGCTTTTTACCCCAATGCCTTCAAACATGCCCGGCTTTGTACGCGGCTTCCAGATGCCTGCACGCAGCACATCCACTTTGCCGGTTTTGGCAAGCCTCGTCGCAGTTTCAACCACTTGCTCCTCTGTTTCTGCACTGCATGGCCCGCTAATAATTAGTGGGCGCTTATTCCCTGCCCATCCGGCAGGCAGGCATTTTTCCTGGATGATATCTTTCATTGCTTTTGTTTCTGTTTCCATTGTAAATTTAATTTTAAAATATGTAAAGTCTGCCGGCTGATGCTGACAGCGATTAATTTATATCATTTATGTATGCTTTAAAGATCATTTGCTATTAGGTTAATACCCTTGAAATTTTATTGGCATTGACGATCAACTCAGTGAGATATTCATAATTTTCTTTTTCCAGGCAACTTTTAAATTTTCTTAATTGCGAAATATGTTCGTTCAAAACGTCAAGAACATTCTCACGATTTTGAGCAAACACAGGCACCCACATGGCGGGGTTACTTTTCGCCAGCCTCACCGTGCTTTCAAAACCTCCACTGGCTAATTCGAATATGGCATCTTCTTCCTTCTCCTTTTCTAAAACAGTATTGGCCAGGGCAAAAGAAGTGATGTGCGATATATGGCTTATATAGGCAGCATGCACATCATGCTCTGCGGCATTCATATAAATGATATGCATTCCAAATGCCCGGTACATGTTTTCTGTAAACTCAAGCGCATCTTCATCACTCTTTTCCTTCTCGCAAATAACGACAGCCTTGTCAATAAAAGCGCCTCTCACCGCGGCCTGCGGGCCGCTAAACTCCGTTCCCCACATAGGATGTGTTGCCACGAACCTGCTTCTCTTTTTATGTTGCGAAGCAGCATCGCACACAGTACTCTTTGTGGATCCTACATCAATTACAATTTGCTTATCAATTCTTTCCAGCACACTACCAATCATCTTTTCAGTGGTATCTACCGGAACTGCAAGTATCACAACATCACATTTCGAAACCGCTTCATTCAATTCATTTATTTCATCCACCGGCAACAAATCCAGGGCGTCCTGCCTGCTCTGTCTGTTTAGCTCAACCCCGATAATTTTGGTTGCAATAGCTTTTTCCTTCAATGCAATTGCCATTGAGCCGCCTATCAAACCCGTTCCGACTATTGTTACAATCATTTATTGATTTTTAAAAAATATTCTCATTTCCTTACTACTTGCTACCTGCCACTTGCTTTGCCACCTCATACCCGATCACTGCTACCTGATCACTCATACCCGATCACTGCTACTTACTACCTGCCCTAACCCGCCCAATCGCTTCATCAATTTTTTCAACGCCGGTGCAAAGGCTTACACGAATGTATTTATCGCCAGCACTTCCAAAAATTGCACCCGGTGTAATGAATACGTTTGACTGGTAAAGTACTTTGTCGCTCAATTCGTAACTATCTTTACATGATGCAGGAATTGAGGCCCATACAAACATGCCCGCCTGCTTATCATCATACGTGCAGTTCAGTAACTCCAATAATTCATACACTTTTGATCTGCGGGTTGCATAGACTTTATTCAGTTCATCGTGCCAATCCTGCCCCAGCTCCAAAGCCTTTGCTGCGGCAAGTTGCACGGGTAAAAACATACCACTATCCATGTTCGATTTAAACCTTAACACTTCTTCAATTCTTTCTTTTGCACCGGCAAGTATTCCTATTCTCCAGCCCGCCATATTGTGGCTTTTGCTTAATGAATTTAATTCTATCACTACATCTTTTGCTCCCTGAACACTTAAGAGGCTCAGAGGGTTTTCATTCAAAATAAAACTATATGGGTTATCGTGACAAAGAAGAATATCGTGCACTTTAGCAAATGAAACAAGCTTTTCAAAAAAATTTTTCGTTGGCAACTGGCCTGTGGGCATGTGAGGATAATTCACAAACATCAAGCCCCCTCTAAATCTCCCCCGAAGGGAGAGACTTTTAGAAGTCTTTAACTTTGCTCCTATCTCATCAAAATCCGGGAACCAATTATTTTCTTTGGTGAGTGTATATTCTATTATATCTGCACCGGCTATGGTAGCAGCACTTCTGTAGGTTGGATAGCCGGGATTTGGTATCAGCACCGCATCGCCCTCGTTTATATAAGTCATACAAATATGCATAATGCCTTCCTTGCTGCCAATCAACGGCAGAATCTCTGTATCAGCATTTAGATCAACATCATACCATTTTTGATACCACAGGGAAATTGCATTACGCAAGACCGGGCTTCCTTTGTAATTCTGGTAGCCATGATTGTTAGGTTTCAAAGCTTCTTCATATAATTTTTTTATCACTTCCGGATGCGGCGGAAGATCTGGGCTGCCTATTCCCAAATTAATTATCTTTTTGCCTGCTTTATTTAACTCATCTATTTCCCTCAGCTTTTTAGAAAAATAATATTCGCTAACGCCTTCAAGACGGTCAGCCATAGAAATGCTACCACTTGCGCCTGGAGCATCAATAATTTTCACCTCTATATTTTTTTCAGTTTCTTTCATCGGGCTTTTTTGTTGAGTAAAGGAATTTTGCCATTTTTATATACGCCATAAATTTTAAGATCAATCGTCAATGGCTTAATATTTTCAATAACCGTATTGAACTGGGCAAGATGTTCAAATTCCATGTCAGCATGAAAAGAATATTTCCAATCACTTCCCGGTATGGGCATAGATTGAAGCTTACTAAGATTGATTTCATCATCAGAAATTCTTGTAAGCACTTTCGCAAGGCTTCCCTTTGAGTGATCCGTTTGAAAAACAACAGAGGCTTTATTGGAGCCTGCAATTTCATCTGATCTTTCAGGAACCTGTAATACAAGAAATCTTGTGTAATTATTTTTAAGGGTTTGAATATTGGGAGCAAGTATGTTCAGCCCATAAAGCTCAGCCGCCAACTTACTGGCAACTGCTGCAATATGTTTGCTATGATGCTGGCGAACAAGTTTTGCGCTAAGGGCAGTGTCTTCCGTTTCAATTAATTTCCAGGTATACTTTTCCAGGTAATCGATGCACTGCAGCAAGGCCATGGGGTGAGAATGAACTTCGCGAATATCTTCAAGCGCTACGCCCGGGTTTACCAAAAGGTTTTGGTTTATATGAAGGTAAACTTCCCCCACAATTTGCAAATTGCTCTGCTGAAGTAAATTATAATTTGGCAGAATACTTCCCGCGATAGAATTTTCTATAGCCATTACGCCGCCATCAGCCTGGCTTACATCAGCGGCTATCTTTACCACATCGCGAAAAGTAGAACAGCATATCACCCCGGTATTTTTTCCAAAAAATTGCTGCGCAGCCACCTGGTGAAAACTGCCTTCATAACCTTGTATGGTAACGTTTTTATGCATGCAAATTATCTGTCATTATTGCTGCCTTGAAGCAAAAAATCCCGGCATTTTGAGCCGGGATTTTTTATGTTATCTATTATAAATTTTTAACAAAAGCATCCCACGCCATTTCTAAAATAATAGCTAAAATAAAAGAAGGTATTTGCTTTTGAACTTGTCATTTGAATTTCAAAAATAGGAAAGCACAATCAAACCACCAATCATTTTTTTTAATCTTCTCTAAAACAAAAATCAGATTTATGTTGACAAGATTATGAATAGTAGTTACGTTTTACCATTTTATCAACTGGCAAATTAAAAAAAACCGCTTCTAAAAAGAAACGGCTTTTAGATTGCCTGCCAAATAAAAATATAGAAAATTATTTCTTCATCATTGTGTCAGTACTCATCATCTTCGTTGAATCACTCATCATTGTTGAATCAACAGGTGCAGGTGTAGTCATCATACTGCTTGAATCTGAACTCATCATGGTAGATGTAGAATCAGATGTAGTAGTGTCAGTTGTTGCACTATCGTTACAAGCTACAAAGAATGCTGAAACAGCAAGAGCCAAAAATATTTTTTTCATTTTACTTAATTTAGTTTTTTAATTAATTATTTTACGTTTATACCATCTTTTCAATTAGGTAACCCGCCGAAAAAAAAAATTTGAAATTTATTTTGGGTTACTTTTCCACATTATAAGTATTAATAACAACTGAGTGAATATATATGAACAGGAGAAAAAGCTATTAGACGCGGTTGCTGCCAATGATAGAGCTGTAATTGAAGGTATCTATCGCGAAAACTTTCCACCTATCCAAGCATTCGTTTTAAAGAATAATGGCTTTTCAGATGATGCAAAAGATATTTTTCAGGAAGCAATGATCGTGCTGTTTGAAAAGGCCAAACTGGATTCATTTGTTTTGACATGCCAAATAAAAACTTACCTCTACTCGGTGAGCCGGAGGCTTTGGCTAAAAAAGCTGCAGAGGGAGAACAGGTACTATCCCGGTATCGAAATGCTGTTGGAAACAGTTCCTGTAGAAGATGAAGTGGAGACGCATGAAAAAAATAACGAGGATCTTACGATAATGGAAAGAGCATTATCGAAAATCGGGGAACCATGCAAAAGTATTTTGGAAGCTTTCTATATTCAAAAAAAATCCATGCCTGAGATCGCCGAAGCTTTTGGATATACAAATGCTGACAATGCAAAAAACCAGAAATACAAATGCCTGGGCAGATTGAAGAAAACATTCTTTTCACAATATAAAAACGGAGAGTAAGATGGAAGACAATTTACTTCTTGATGCAATTGAAAGATACAGAAATGGGGAGATGAGCCCCGAAGAAAAAACTTTTTTCGAGGAATTGCGCAAGAAAAATCCCGAGGTTGACCAGTTAGTTGCTGAGCACAATTTTTTTCTTGGTGAATTAGATAAGATGAGCGATCTGAAAGCCTATCGACAAACCCTTGGCGAGGTAGAAAATAAGCTTATAAATGAAGGTGTTATCTCACAAAAAGGACTTAGCGGAAAGGCAAAGGTGATGTTTCTGTGGAGCAAGTATCGCCGTACAATAGCCGTAGCGGCTTCTATTGCAGGCATTGTTTCCATAACTACGGCGACGGTGGTTTCTATGTATTCTGAAAAGAAAAATGTTGCCTCAATAACGCCTCTTGTTGATAATAAGTTGCAAAAAATGGAGCACAAAATCAACCAGATAGAAAGCAAAATGAATGTCACTTCTACCGTGGTTGTTTTACCCGCAAAACCGAAGTTTGAAGCAAACTTTAGAGCGACAGGTTTTCTTGCTGATGGCAAAGGCTATATAATTACCAATGCGCATGTTGTAAATAATGCACGTAACCTAATAGTTGAAAACCAAAAGGGCGAACAGTTTTATGCAAAAGCCGTCTATGCAAATAAAACCACAGACCTGGCTATTTTAAAAATCTTAGATACATCTTTTCACAAATTATCAGGGCTTCCTTATACTTTTTCAAAGTCTGCAACAGAATTAGGTGAGCATATATTTACCTTAGGTTACCCACGTGAAGAAGTGGTATATGGCGAAGGCTATTTAAGCGCCAAATCCGGCTATTTTGGTGATACGGCTTCTTACCAGGTAAGCATATCGGTAAACCCAGGTAACAGCGGCGGCCCTGTCGTAAACAAGAACGGAGAGATCATAGGCATTATCAGCAGCAAGGAAACAAATGCCGACGGAGTTGTATTTGCAATAAAATCAAAAAATATTTATGACGCTTTAAAAGAAGTGATAGAAAAGGATACTATAAAACTTCCCGTTACAAACACTTTAAAAGGCCTTGACCGTGTACGGCAAATCAAAAAGCTGGAAGATTTTGTTTACATGGTAAAGGGCAATTGAGGAGAACCGTTATAAGTTATGGGTTATAGTTATGAGTATCAGATCAACCCTGTCGTCAATTCAAAAAATTAATTCCAAAGCGTTTTAGGGTAAACATTCCTTTCCACTAAAGATTGGATACTTGCCTTTACAGCAGGCGCATCTTCACGATAAGTAACGCCAAACCATTGAGCTGATGTATTGATCACTTTAATCTTGCACCCATCATTTTTTATAAATGCGTCACCGATGATAGGAATAAAAAATTCTGCCTTAGGATTGCCGGCATTCTCTTCCAGAAATTTCAAAAATAATTTTTGAATGAATTCAAACACGGTCGGGTCGAAGCCCCAGAAATTCATACTAACAGGGGTATCATCCGACAATTCTTTTTTCTTTTCCCCCTCTTCATAAATGATTTTATTCTCCTCGGGATATATTTTTATGCGCTCTACAATGCTTAGAAGGTTACCCTTATCATCAACCTGGCAAACACCACGGCTTACGGTTCCATTCTCTGATAAAGTTTTTTTAAGCTCGTAGCCAATAATGCAATACGTTTCCAGATCAACTTCGCCGGAGAGAAATTTGCATGCCTTTTCAAAGGCATCCCGCCCATAAAAATCATCTGCATTTATCACGGCGAAAGGCTCGTTTATAACTTCCTTTGCGCACAATACCGCGTGGGCGGTGCCCCAGGGTTTCTTACGATCGCCGGCGCCCTGAAATCCCTGCGTGTAGGAATCCATTTCCTGCATTACATAGTCAGTTTCAATTTTATCCTTCAACTTTTCTTCAAATATTTTCTTGAACTCTTTCGCAAACTCTTCTCTTATAATAAACACTACTTTACCAAAGCCGCTTTGTATGGCATCATAAATTGAATAGTCAATAATAGTTTCCCCCGAAGGACCGAATTGATCCATTTGCTTAATGCCACCATAACGGCTTCCCATACCTGCTGCTAAAATCAATAGAGTTGGTTTCATAATAAAATCTTAATTGAAATAATTAAAAATAAATTTGCTGCGAAATTAAGCAAGAAACTTTTATGCCGATAAGTAACAAGCATGCAATCACTACATGATAGAATAGCAATTCTACCTGAAATAAAAGCATTGCGTGCGAATCATGATAATGAAAAAAAAGTTGCACTATCAATGTTGAGGCTTGATAAAATTCATCCTGTTATATCCGGCAACAAGCTTTTTAAGTTGTCCTATTTTTTAGAAGAAGCAAAAAATTCTACTCATAAAACAATTATAACTTTTGGTGGTGCCTATTCTAATCACCTTGCTGCTACAGCGTTTGCGTGTAAAGCGGAAGGCTTAAGATGTATAGGCTTTGTACGGGGTGAGGCGCCGGTTCCCCCATCATCAACTTTAGTATTTTGCAAGGAGAATGCGATGCAACTTGAGTTTATCAGCCGCTCTGTTTACAGAAATATTAATGATGAATTTCGGAATACGCTTTTATATAAATATGGCGATCACACCTTCATTCCCGAAGGAGGCTTTTCTACAAAGGGCGCTTATGGCGCTAAGGATATAATGAAGCTTTTTGACGGGAAAAATTATTCGCATATCTGTTGCCCGGTGGGTACAGCTACCACGCTCGCCGGATTAATAAATGGAAATAATAACAATTCTACCATCATCGGATTCAGTGTTTTAAAAAACCTGGATGATATTGCATATCGCCTAAAAAAATTAAATATTGATGAATCGGCAGTGTATAAATTTATTCCTAACTATCACTTTGGCGGCTACGCAAAAAAGACACCGGTATTGATTGCATTTATGAATAATTTTTATTCAGATAATAAAATTCCACTCGATTTTGTATATACAGGAAAGATGATGTTTGGCATTTATGATTTAATAAAAGAAAATTATTTTCCTGCGGGCTCAAGAATACTGTGTATTCATACCGGTGGCCTTCAGGGCAATAATTCATTGCCACGCGGGATGCTTAATTTTTAATTCTCCAAAAGAGTTTTCCGGACAATTAACAAGCAATTATTTTTTTGTTTAATTATTTTCGCGCTCAATAAAAACAAATGGCTTAGCTCACTCTATGATTAAGTATGCTTTCATTTTAGTTTCTTTTTTGCTAATAAAAAAAACAAGTTTCTCTCAGGATACATTGCCCAATATTTCCGTTTCACAAATAAGCAATAAGGCGCTTGTTTCGTGGAGTAATCCATATACATCCGTTACGTACATTGGCATTCAACGCTCGTACGATAGTCTTAAAAACTTTACAACAATAGGGAGTGTTTTAAATGTAAAAGCGCCAACGAACGGCTTTGTTGATACCAAAGAATTTATTCCTGCTCAATATTATCGCTTGTTTATTTCGTTTGAAGGAGGCACGTATATTTTTACAGCATCATACCGGCCAGGCCTGGATACATTAAATGTAATGCCTGACATTTCCGAAAATTACAGACCGGTCCAAACATGGTTTATTCCTTCAAGAGAGGTGTATGCCGGGAAAGATTACAACGTAATCATCTCTTTACCGGATGCCAATAAAAAGAAATATTCGCTCAAGTTTTTTGAAGAAGACGGAACTTTTCTTTTTGAAATAAAAAAAATTGATGAACCATACCTAATAATTGATAAAGTGAATTTCCGGCATTCAGGGCTTTTTAATTTTGAGCTTTACCGGGATGGTACATTAATAGAACGACATAAGGTGTATATCCCAAAAGATGGAAAGCCTATACCTGCGCTAAATGAAGAGGGTCGTGAATTGAGGTAATATCTACATTGAAGACCTCCGCAAAATTTTTTTTCAATTTTTCTTTTACTTCCGGGAGATTTACTTTTTGATTAAGCTCCTTTTCAAGGGAGGTTACCTGCTTGTTTACAATGCCGCAAGGGATGATATTACTAAAATAGCTCAGGTCTGTATTTACGTTCAATGCAAAGCCATGCATTGTGATCCACCGGCTGCAACGTATGCCCATCGCACAGATTTTTCTTTCCTTTCCTGCAATGCCCGGCTCGATCCATACGCCGGTTTCACCCTGGCTCCTTTGTCCCTTTATACCATATTCATCTATGGTGAGTATTATCACTTCTTCAAGACTGCGCAAATACTTTCCGATATCAGTATAAAATTTTTCAAGGTCAATGATGGGGTAGCCAACTACCTGCTGCAAACCGTGAAAAGTAATATCACCTCCGCGGTTGGTTTTAAAAAATTCAATTTCCCTTTCCTCCATTTCAGTTTCATTAAGCAGCACATTTTCTATATGGCCGCTTTTGCCCAGCGTATATACCGGCAGATGCTCGCAAAAAAGCAGATAATTTTTAGTGGGCAATTGGTAACCAAAGATGGGAAATATATTGTCCGGATCTTGTGTCAGCTTCCGGTGCTGCACTTTTATGTCAATGTTTTCTTTTACCAGTTCTTCCTGGTAGTCCCACGCAGATTTATAATTGATTATCCCAAGATCTTCAAAAATGACTTTCTGTTTATCCAAGCTAAAACAATTTAATTTGCAAAGATAATTAAGTAGGAGGTAGGTAGTAGTGATCAGTTATTAGTTATCGGTGATCAGTAATCAGTTATTAGTTATTAGTTATTAGTTATTAGTTATTAGTTATCAGGGATAAAGTAGAAACTAAAAATTATTTCAGTGAGTAAAATAAATGAAGATATTGAAAGCGCCTTGCCAATCCGTAGGGGCGCTATAAATTCGCCTGGAGATTCCTATGGAGAAGGGATTGCGGGAGCCCATGAAGACGATGAAGAGCTTTTCGAACGGCTTACCATTGTTACCGCCAAAGGGCAGGAACCGTTGCGCATTGATAAATTTTTAATGAATAGGATTGAGGGCGCTACAAGAAATAAAATTCAACAAGCCATAGCAGCAGAAAGGGTTTTGGTAAATGATAAACCTGTAAAATCGAATTATAAAGTAAGGCCTGAAGACAGGATCGTTATTTATGACACACACGTACCTGATTCCTCTGAAATTGTTCCTGAAAATATTCCCTTTAAAATTATATTTGAAGATGAGGAGGTGATGGTTGTTGATAAAGAAGCCGGCATGGTAGTGCACCCCGGCAGCGGCAACCCCGGCGGCACCTTGGTTAATGCCGTAGCCTATTATCTGAAACAACAAAACCCTTCCATAAACGAAGATGAGCTTGCACGCTTTGGGCTGGTACATCGTATAGATAAAAACACAAGCGGCCTTTTAGTGATGGCGAAAACGCCCAAAGCAATGACCCACCTAGCCAAGCAATTCTTTGATCACACTGTCTATCGCAGGTACGTGGCGCTTGTGTGGGGCGATTTTGAGGAAGAAGAGGGAACAATAAATGCGCATGTGGGCAGGCATCAGCGGTTTAGAAAACTGTTTACCGCTTACCCGGAAGGTGAGCATGGCAAAGAGGCGATCACCCATTATAAGGTGCTGCAAAGATTTAATTATGTAACGCTGGTTGAATGCCGGCTGGAAACAGGAAGAACCCACCAGATAAGGGTACACATGCAATACATTGGCCATCCTCTTTTTAATGATCATACGTATGGCGGCGACAGAATCGTGAAAGGCACTGTATTTACGAAATATAAACAGTTTGTAGAAAATTGTTTTATTCTCTGTCCGCGACATGCCTTGCATGCGCAGCAGCTTGGCTTTAACCATCCGGCCACAAACAAAGAAATGAATTTTGAAAGCCCTCTTCCAGCAGACATGGAAAGTGTAATTAAGAAATGGAGAAAATACAGTGCAAACAGGAATGACTAAAAAGCCCAATTATTTCTTATAAAGTACGGCTAAATAAAATAAAACGGTTGTATGCATAGCGTAAAATTACGGTTGGGCATCATTGCAAATTTTTCCTGAAACTCAGTCCTGTAGTAGCTTCTTAACAAAAAAACGTTGGCTGCCATAGTATCACAACAAATAAGTTGATAAAATTCACAAACCTACATGAAGTAGGTTTGTTTTATCAAGCAATTGTAACTATAAAATAAAAAAGTAAATAAGCCGTTAATAAGGCAAAGAAAGATATTTAAAGATTCTCATATCAAGCAATCGTAAAGGTCGTCTTGTTTCTACAGGAGGGCCTGTTTTTTTTTAACAGTGTGAAAGTAGTGAAGAATATTTAATAATGAAAAATTATTTTAATATTTTTTTAAATCTCCCAACTTTTCTTTCAGCTTAATGTACCTGCTCACTTTCTTCTTCGCAAATTTTTCGTATTGAATGTCCTTCACTATTTATAAAAAAAATCCCCCGTAATGCTGCGGGGATCACGGAACAATATAAAATTTCCGGGGTAAAAAATTTTTAAAATAGATTGGAAGCCCTTTGTGCGCCTGGCTTTTCGGATATATTTTTTACAGGTATTGGAAAAGTAAAAAAGAAGTTGATTGATACCGGATTTTTTGTTGGTTCCGATAGCCATCGGGATGGATTCCCGTATTAAGCGGGATGATTAATGTTTTTTTGAACATCAATCAACTTCTGGTACAAGAATATGTACGCCGCACATTGCTCACAAGCGCATTACTGCCTTATTATGAGGTTCAGTAATTACTGTTGCCATCGTAAATTCATAATAGCAAAATCCACTTATCATTTTGTTAATGAAGCATAGAATCAGGCCATTTGCTATGCACCGGTATTTATGCCCGCGCCAAGAAGAAAGTACATTTAAATAGTTGCAGGGAGGACGAAGTAGTGCCTGTATAGTTTGCATTGCGTAGCAGCAATGCAACCGAGACAACCTTACAATTCAAACATCCTCAATTACAATTTCAACTAAAAAAATTTGCGTAGTTAAATAGCTACACTTATATTTGCAGCCAAATGACTACACAATGAATTTAAGACGCGACGTTTTTCAAGCAATTGCAGACCCGACAAGAAGGGCAATACTTCTATTGTTGGCTTCTCAATCTTTGACAGCAGGTTCAATTGCTTCAAATTTCAACACAGCAAGGCCAACAGTTTCTAAACACTTGCAAATTCTTACAGAATGTGAATTAGTGAAACAGGAACAACAAGGAAGAGAAATTTATTATCATTTCAATCCAAAAAAAATGAAAGAGATAGCAGACTTCATTGAACCATTCCGACAAATGTGGGATGAAAGATTCAATAAATTAGAAACGGTAATGAAAAATTATAAAGCCAAAAAATAAATACGAAATGGAACTAAAAACAAAAATTAAAGCGGAGCATGGCAAACAGGAATTAGTAATAACAAGAGAATTTGACTTGCCCTTGGAGTTGCTTTTTAAGGCTTATACGGAGCCCGAACTTTTAGAACAATGGATGGGTACAAAAGTGATAAAACTTGAAAATAAAAATCACGGAAGTTACCAGTTTGAAACTTCTTACAACGGCAATTTGGTGTTTAAAGCCAATGGGACAATTCACGAATTTGTACCTAATCAAAAAATCATACGAACATTTGAAATGGAGAATATGCCAATTGGTGTTCAGCTTGAATTTTTGGAGTTTAAACAACTTGCAAACGATAGCAGCAAACTGACAATGCAAATAATTTACAAGTCAGAGCAACACCGCGCAGAACAATTAAAACTTCCTTTTGCCAATGGTTTAAATATGGCACATAACAGGCTGCAGGAAATTTTAGCTAACATAAAATAATTACAATGGAAAATCAAAAATCAAAAAAAATTATTTATTGGATAGTAACAGGTTTACTATGTTTTTGTATGCTTGGTGGCGTTGGACAACTATTTCAAGTGAAACAAATAGTTGACGGCTTTAAGCCACTTGGTTATCCCACTTATTTTATTTCAATAATCGGATTTTGGAAAGTATTGGCAATTATTGTAATCCTTGTTCCTAAATTTCCGTTAGTGAAAGAATGGGCTTATGCAGGAGTATTTTTTGTTATGACTGGAGCTACGGCTTCGCACATAGCCACTAATGACTCAGCATTTCATATAATTATACCGTTAATAATTGCAAGTCTGGCTGTTTGTTCCTGGTATTTAAGACCCGCAGACAGAAAATTAATTCAATCAAATTTCAAAAATTAAAAGATGAACCCACAAGTAAATTGGTTTTTTGACAAATCATCAAAATGGAAGGAGGCATATTCTATGCTCAGAGAATTTGTGCTTGAATGTGAACTAAAAGAAGATTTAAAATGGGGTTGCCCTTGTTATACTTTAAATAAAAATAATATCGTTTTGATACACGGCTTTAAAGATTATTGTGCTTTGTTGTTTATGC
The DNA here is from genome assembly GCA_965217965.1 of Hanamia sp. Taxonomy (GTDB): domain Bacteria; phylum Bacteroidota; class Bacteroidia; order Chitinophagales; family Chitinophagaceae; genus Ginsengibacter. The sequence continues at coordinate 760,210 of CBDCJQ010000001.1, forward strand.
AAGGTGCATTACTGAAAGACACAAAAAAGATTTTAGTTCAACAAACTGAAAATGTCCAATCTGCAAGACAAATTCGTTTTAAAAGTGTTGATGAAATTGTAAAAAGCAAAGCAACTATAAAGGCATACATAAAAGAAGCGATCACTATAAGCAAATCAGGGCTGAAAGTGGAATTAAAAAAAACGACTGAATACAAAATACCCGAAGAATTTCAAAATGTTTTAGATGATATGCCTGAATTGAAAACAGCTTTTGAAACATTGACACCAGGGCGGCAAAGGGGTTATTTGCTTTACTTTTCTGCACCCAAACAAACTAAGACAAGAGAAGGCAGAATTGAAAAATATATTCAACCAATCTTAGATGGAAAAGGATTAGAAGATTAAGACTCTAAACTGCCCTGCTGTTAGGATGGGGTTTTGTGCAAGCAGAACGTTGAAACTTTGCAAAGCAAAACAGACTATCCTGCATATTGCATGCATTATGACTTTTGATTCAAAAGTTTCCATTACACCTCCTATAACAGGGCAATACTTTCTGAAATTTTACAGTGGAGCACAATTGGTGGTGGCGGACACTGTTGAAGTAAACTGACATTCCGCTCACCCTGGGCTTGTTACTATGCTGCTAAGCCGGCAAGTTCTTATTATGATAATGCTGTCAGCGAGAGTCAGCGATTCAGTGAGTAAATATATTTATCCTTTTTCAAAGCTGCGTTAAAGTTACGGCATGGTTTAACCTGTCAGCCTTGTAGGCTGTTTGTGTATTTTCCTATTTTCTTTTTTTAAGTATTTTCTTTTTTAGATCGTTTTTAAAATCCCTGTTTACAGGTGCAGGCTTATCACCCGAAGCTACTGACTGGCTTCCGGTTGTTTGTTTAGCCGGAGAATAATCTTACCTGGTGCTTTTTATTGTTGATAGCAGTGAGGGTTTGTATGCAGAGCGGCTGGCATTTCATGGCACAAAGTAATTGTTGCCACAGATATTTGATTGAGATTTTTTTAAAGCATCGCAGCAGGTCCTGTATTTTGCATGTATGCTCCAGCAGTTGATTAATCAGGTGTGCGATCAGTAGGCACTGGTAGTAGTTTTGTTGGGCATTGAAGGAGGTTCTGCTGTATAAATGCTGCATGTTGTAGCCATTATTTTTCTCTTCATTAAACCCTTCATTTTCTATTTTCCATCTTAACCTTCCGGCTTTGCTTAAGGCTTTTACGGTGGATCTTTCAACCGGCAGATTGGTGATGCGGACAAAGTTGGTTGTGGACGATTGGTTGGTTACCTGATTGCTAATAGTTTCTTTGCACTGGAGGTAGTGCAGGGTGTGTTTCTTATGAAGTAAATCTTCCACCCAATAAAACTCCTGTGTGATGCTGTTATTTTTTACCCTGCATTCCGGCTGATGAATAAAACTGTTGTGCTTTGTGGGTGGATCATCTTTGAGGCAATCCTGCAAAGCAGGCAGGCTGCCGTCCTGCAGGGTGATGATGTATTTCCAGTCGTTGTTTTCGCAAATATCCATCACCGGGTTGCTGGCATAAAGCGCATCTGCCAGTATGCAGACAGGCAGCCGGGGAAAAGCCTGTTTTAATTTTTTTGACAGGCGTTTAAAAGCGTTCTGTTCACAATCCTGTTTGTCGTAAGGTTTATTGTTGTCATTGATTATCCATTCTGTGGCCAGCGATATACAAAAACCATTTTCGGTCACCAGCTTTGCTTCCAGCACAGGATACAGGTAAGTTGTTTTGCCATTTTTAGATTCCTTTTTTAATCCGCATCCAAACCTGTCTTCATCGCAGCTTACCATACCACTGGCATCTACAGCTACCATGTAATGTCCAAATATTTTATGTTTATAAAAGACCTTGTTTTCTATCAGCCGGCTAATCAGTTTTACTTTCAGGTCTTCCAGTTCGGTTGGCGGCAATACTTTAAAATAATCTTGTACTGCATCCAGATGGGGCAGATCGGCCTGGAAAAGTTTTTTGAAGTTGGCCTTAAATTCACCGCTGTGCCTGCGGTCGTTATTGACTGCATTGCGGCTTTGCGACTTGAAGATAAACATGGCCAGTGCTGCCCTTAACAGTTCGTCACAACGATAGTCTTTTCGTTTGCGGTGATCGGCTACGTCCGTAAGGTTTTTGCTCCAATCCGGAAAATAGCTCCTGATAATTTTGCGTAGTTCGTAGGCGATGTCTGCACCGTTAATTGTTTGGTCTTTTACCTCAGCTTTCTTTGCTGCGGAGGTAGAATTGTGTTTGTTACCCAATATAAAACCCCTACCTTTACGGCAACAAAAAAGCCCGCCTACAAATCAGTAACAACGGGCTTTTTAATGAAAATATGGGTAACAAATATACTTTAATTTAAAGTATCACCAGCCCGCAAGGGCTTTTTATCCCCATAACTCTCCCTAACTCAAACAGCCCGAAAAATATTTTTAATTACACTAATGAAACTCAGAATGCATAAGGGTTCTATTTACTCGCTGAATCGCTGGCGAGAGTAGGTAGGGTTTCATAACTCAGCATTTGTGCATATCTTCATTTATGGTTTTTCAATTGGGCTAACGTTGTGGGCTGAACGATATAAAATTTCAGCCCAGCTGCAACATGACAGACACCTTCTAATGGTTGAAAAGATCAGATGATATTTCACAAACACATACCTAAATTTCCGCTTGGCAATTATGTTGACTGTATTGCGTATGTGGAAGGAAACAATAAAGGTGTAGGGTTTCCTAAAACAGCAATGAGTTTAGTGTTTAATCTCAATGACAGTTTTAAATTGTTTACCGATTTTAAGTTTACTGATTTTACGAACTATAAAAAATATTGGGTTGCAGGGTTTCAAATACAACCAACTTATGTGGAGAGCTATGGAGAAAGTAAGATGGTAGTAATTCAGTTTAAAACGTTAGGAGCATATGCTTTTTTAAAACAACCTTTGCGACACTTTACCAATAATTACACTGACCTTGACTTTATTTTTAAAAAAGAGGCGGATGAGGTATGGGAACAATTACAAAAAACTAAAACTATAAATGAAAAATTTTTGTTAACAGAAAATTTTTTGTATCGAAAACTGCTAACTACTAAAATTCCAGGCGATAAATTAATAGCTTCTATTGATTTATTATTAAAAAAAACTGCAACCGTTTCTATCAAGGAAATTTGCCAACAACATAATATTTCAAGGAAACACCTTAATTTTTTATTTCAGGAATATTTAGGCATTTCCCCAAAAATGCTTTCTTCTTTAAATCGCTTTCAATCCATATTGCAGACAATTAGTAATTCAAAGCCGGACAAATTAACCGACCTCGCTTATGAATTAAACTTTTTTGACCAGGCCCATTTCAATAATAATTTCAAGCGATTTACAGGCTTAAAGCCTAATGACTACATTAAAAAAGTTGAATCAATACCAGCACTTAAAATAATTCCCCATTTTTTACCAGTTGCATAAGGTTACATTTTTACAATTCTGCTTAGCTGGCGTACCATATTTTGTGCCTGATAATAAATGTAAAAATATGAGATTAACAACAATGATGTGCCTGCTAATTTTCTGCGTTAGTTGTGCAGCAACAAAAAACTCTTCAACCAGTTCAAATGCCCTCAATGGCAGTTGGACACCCATTAAGCAAGAAATTGGTGGCAGAGAATTGCCGGTAGATATTTTTCAAAAGCAAAAACTAATTGTAAGCGATACTACATATTCGTTTAGTGCGGAGAGCACGGACAAAGGCACATTGCAATACGAAGGTGGACAAATGGACATCTATGGAAAGGAGGGCGTAAATGCAGGTAAGCATTTTACGGCGCTTTATAAACTTGAAAAAGACCAATTGACAATTTGCTACAACTTAGCTGGCGACAGCTATCCGGTAGCTTTTGAAACAAAATCAAAGCCTGCTCTTTTTCTTGCTGTATTCACCAAAGATTAACTCAGATAAATGGCAAAAAATAAAACAGCAGAAACAGCAGTTAGTGTTAATGATTTTATTAACGCTGTAAAAGATGAAACAAAACGAAAAGACAGTTTTAGTCTTATTGACCTTATTGAAAAACAAACAGGATTTGAACCTAAAATGTGGGGGCCACGCATTATAGGCTTCGGAAGTTACCATTACAAATATGACACAGGACACGCAGGCGACAGCCCACTTGTAGGATTTTCACCAAGAGCAGCAGCACTTACCTTATATCTTTCAGGACAGTTTGAAAATAGGGAAGACTTACTTGAAAAATTGGGAAACCATAAAACAGGCAAAGGCTGTATTTATGTAAAAAAACTCGGCGACATTAATATTGAGACGCTTCAAAAAATGATAGCAAACCACATCAGGCATATTCAAAAACTTTATTCTAACAAATGACATTCCTCCGAGGTTCGTTTCTACCTAACAGTAAACGAAGGTTCCTTTTATTGGTTTAGACACTTGGAGAAAGTTGTTTACCGTATTTAGTATAGCCTTGTACGTGAGTTATACTTTTCATAATGAAAAATATCCGTATTCTATCTGAGTCGCAAGTATAAATTTCAGAACAAAGCAATCATGTTAACCTTTCTATTATTCTAATCTAAAATATAAAACTTGTAATACTAAGACAGTGATATGGAGTTGTGAAGCCTGAGCAGTAGCAAAGCTGTTCCGCTACAATTTCACCGTGACAGGCGCTATTAAGCTTTAGCGATAAACATCGACAATAAAATATTAACTTAGCTTCGATTACCTGCTGACACGGCGCCATTATCGCGCCAACAGCAATACTCCTTCGTTTTAGCCCTTGAAATTTTAACCGGCTTAAAATATGACAGTAAAGAAAATTCACTACATCTCAGTACTGACCATTACGATTTTTGTCGGGCTTCATTGTTCAATCATTTTTGTAGCATTTTTGGTGCGGACAAACATATAGAGATAATGAATGTTTGGAGGCATTTTTACCGCAATTTCTTTGCAGAGACTATTTCATTATTTGCTGTATTAATACAAATTATTTCGGGACTAACCCTTTTCAAAAAAACCAGGAAAATTGTTAAGACAAACTTTGAGAAACTTCACATTTGGACAGGGCTTTATTTAGCAATTTTTTTTGTAATTCATTGGAGTGCAGTTTTATTTGCAAGGTATATTTTGCACCTTGGCACTATTTTATTTCGGGGTTGCCGGGCTGAATTCTTTTCCTTTCAACCTATTTTTTATCCCATATTATGGACTTGCAATTTTTTCTTTTTTCGGACACATTGCTTCAATTCATAGTAAAAGATGAAGCAAATATTTTAAACCTAACCGCCACACACCAGGCAAAAGCAATCCTCGTATTTGTGCTGCCGGTTTTATTCATGCGTTCTGAAGAGAATTTGGTGTAACTCCCAGGGAATGGAGATTACAAGTGAGGAATAAAGCAAATGAGGAGGATTTATAAAATTTTTCCCGTTCTTTTTATCTGCGACTTATTTATATCTGGGTGGCCGGTTCTATTCGAGGAAAGAATTATGCCCATTCACGTAGCTATTTTTCATTAAATTTTTGTGTCAGTAACTATGTTTCATGAATTATAATTGTTTTTCATAAATTTATGTAATCAAATTTCACGGATAATTATGAAAAATAATAACTTTTCACAGCGTATAACTGTTTTTCATGAAAGAGCGGCTCCTGAAGAAGGATATTTAGTTGGCTATGGGGCAATACATAAGGCTTTTGATTTACAGGTTCCACTTCCGGATATTCTAGCGTTGATAAGTCAGAAGCACAAGCAATACAAAACAGGGGAATGGATTGTTTTTACTCCAAGACATATGCCCGAAGATACCCTAATGGAACACTTGACCTTTGCATTAAAGTATGAAGGAATTGATCTCGCATTACTTAAAAAGTTATTCAAAAAACTGGACGTAAAGGAGATGAGCAAATTAATTGCCGAAGAACCAACAGGACAGTACAGCAGAAAAATATGGTTTCTGTATGAATGGCTCATGGACGCAAAATTGGACAACCCTGATCTTACAACAGCAAATTATATTGACCTGGTTGATGACACTATCCAATACGCTTCTCATGCAGGAGACGCATCCAAACGGCACCGGATAAGAAATAATCTACCTGGTGTAAAGGATTTTTGTCCTATGATCAGAAAAACCGCTTTGCTTGAAGAGTATATTAATCTTGATTTATCAAAGCGCATAAAAAAGATGATAGGAAAAATTCATCCTGATGTGATGGCAAGAACAGCGGCTTTCCTGCTATTAAAAGATTCAAAAGCATCTTATGCTATTGAAGGAGAAAGCCCGCCGCAAAACCGGGCACAGCGCTGGGGCCGGGCAATCGGCCAGGCGGGCCAAAAACCAATTACTGCAGATGAATTACTCCGGCTTCAGCAAATCGTAATAGATAATCCAAGGTTTACTAAAATGGGATTGCGGGACCAGGAAGGATTTATCGGTGAACACGACAGGCGACATGGGACACCGATTCCTGACCACATTTCAGCCAGGTGGAAGGATTTGGATACAATAATGGATGCGTTAATCGCTACCGATCAAAAACTGGAAAAGGATGAATCATTCGATGCGGTATTAGCTGCAGCATTGATTGCTTTTGGGTTTGTATTCATTCACCCCTTTGTAGATGGAAATGGCAGGCTTCACCGTTACCTGGTTCATCATGTTTTACTGAGAAAAGACTATGTATCGAAAGGAATTATTTTCCCCGTATCTGCCATCATTTTGGAGCGCCTTAATGAGTATCGCAGGGTATTAGAAATCTTTTCAAAACCACGTCTCGATTTGATTGAATGGAAGCCGGCTAAAAATAATAATGTTGAAGTGCTAAATGACACGATTGATCTGTATCGCTATTTTGATGCAACTAAACAGGTTGAATTTTTATATAGTTGTGTTCGGCAAACCATTGAGCAAACTATTCCCGAGGAAATTGACTACCTGGAAAAGTATGACCTGATGAAAGATTATCTTGACAATCTTTTTGAAATGCCAGACAAAATGGTGGCGTTACTTGTCCGCTTCCTTGAGCAAGGCAATGGAAAGCTATCTGAAAGAGTAAAAACAAAGGAGTTTAAAGAATTGTTACAAGAAGAAGTTGAGACGATTGAAAATAAATATCAGGAAATATTTCAGTAAACAGATCAGGGATCATGAAAGCAAGAAATTCAGAGACTGCTAAAATTCAATGCCCGAGAATAGCAATTTTCAGCCTACCTGTGAGTAAGTTTCTTAGCAGGCTTTTTGTTTGTTTCTTTTCCCTTTTTTACTGGTTCAATTTGTAAGGCTATGCCATAGAATGTAGTCGCAGCATAATCCCATGCCTCTCTTGCCTTTTGAGTTTTTATAACCGTTTCCTTTTTAAAATCATCCCCTTCATGCTATAAGTTCTAATTCGGTGTTTATATAATTTGAATATTTTTCAATGACTATGTTAGCAGATATTAATTAATAATCTTAACATGATATGCTTAAATCATTTATTCAAGCTTTGTATATCAGCTGAAATGCTTTTTTTCGTTTGGTTTCGCCTATAGCCTCTTCAGTTAAAGTTTCAAGAGGTTTTACAGGTATTGATTTCTTCTGTCTCTTTTGCTTATCAGTCCGTCGGACTTGCTTACGTAGGCTCCTTTTTTGGAATAGCGGCTTCGGCTCATCAGGCTTGGTCTGCCAATTTTTTCACGATCGTTTCAGATATGTTTCCTAAAAGTTGCACGGCATCAGTATTTGAAATAGGCGGTTTCGCAGGAGCTATCGGTAGTATCATTCTCGCAAAAGTGGCGGGCCTTCTGTTTGATCATTATAAAAGATTGGGTCATCTTGAAACAGGAATATTACATCATGTTTTTTGTATATGGATTTGCTTACCTTATTACCTGGACGGTCATATTTAAAATCCTTGTTCCTAAACTGACTCCAATACGAACGAGTATTTAGAAGTATCTTATTAAGTTTTACTTAGGGGCTGCTGATTACCATGGAATCTATAGCGGGAGTAAGGTTTGGTTAACTTGCAATAACCAAAAGTGCAAGGAAAAATGGCAAAAGCTCAAAAAAGCCGTCCAAAGTGCCTATATGCCAGTCCGGGTCAATTAGAGTTAGTGGGCTTTGAATAGCCGTTACAAAACATTTAGGCCCGAACAATCGTTGAGTTAGATTATCTAAGCAGATTCCATGGATAAGATTGCCTATGTTTATCAAAGACAGTTAAACAATTTTATTACCGGAGCGGGCGGAATAAATCCAAGAGTAGCAATAGTGGCCATATTCATTAAACATATTTGCGACTTAAGTGATCGGGAAACTGTTCAATAGATACAGGAGAATGTTTACATGCAATATTATTGGCTATTCGGGATTTAGCTACGAACTTATAAATAATCATTTTACCGTATTATTTGAATATAATAACTATTTTACCGTGCTAAATAATCGTTTTACCGTAAAAAAGAGCGATGCCTACCATATCAGCAGGGAACCTTTGGCTAAAAGAACATTACCGGTTAGACGGGTATTCACTAACGCATAGCTCTTATATAGGAAGTAATAATTCCATTGTGCTTACTTCGAAAGGAAATATAGAACAGGTGTATGGATTAAAATATGCCGTTGAAACTGATACACCTTTGCTGCACCTGGAGTTTGCATTCAAGTATGATGATCTGAATCTTGATTTTTTAAAAACCGTATTTAAAAATATACCTGATAAGGATATTGTGGCCTTCATCGAAAAATCTCCTTCAGGGAGGTATGCCAGGAAAATCGGTTTCTTATACGAATTTTTGACAGGAGAGAAGTTGAGACTCAGCAAAGTAGTTACAGGTAATTATTTTGATCTTTTGGAAACAAGCAAATACATTACGGGAAATATAATAAAGGATAGCCGCTGGAGGATTAATAATAATTTATTAGGAACAACTTGTTGGTGCCCTATTGTGAGAAAAACTACTATCCTTACTGACCTTTTGAGCCAAAATATTCCTCAAAAAATTGAACAGCTTAAAAACGAATTTCCGGCTGATATTTTTCAAAGAGCCACCAATTACCTGTACAATAAAGAAACCCGTTCTTCTTATGAAATAGAGAAGGAAAAACCGTCACCTGACAGATTGGAGAAGTTCATTGCACTATTATCTCCTCCCATTTGAAATACGCCGCCGGGTATGCGCATCATTCCTGCAACGGAAATATCGCCGCTAAAGTGAACAAAAGAGGTATCTGTGTTACTTCCAAAACGTGAAGGCACTTGCATACACGAGTGTGCAGAGTCCTCTGCCGACTGAGCCACATCAGTAGATGAAGAATTACAGGATATAACCACAGCAGAAAAAGCTGAAATTACAGCAGCAGCGATTTTAATATTTGAATTTGTTGTAGTTGTCATCAAGCATAAAGGTAAGTTACTATGCGGCGAAATATTTGATTTTGTTTAAACAATAAGTCGGGCGAAAGTTTGATCGGCAGTTCGTATTTATAAAAAATAGGCGGCAATGATTATTGTTACAGGCAAGCTTTATTTGGCAATTTATTATTTTTTGTGTCTTTTAAACGTTTAAGGTTTGAAAATGATTTAAAAAAATAATTTTTTTAAAATGGAACATTGCTCTCATAGCCCTCCTGCTTTTAAATTTTGAGTATATTCAAAAAACAAAAGCAAGAAACTTGAAAAATAAAAATTGGGTTGGTTTAATATTAGTAGTATTGTTTCATACTCAAACGTTGCATGCTCAACTCGCAAAAGATAGCAATATAGTAATTGAATTAAGGAGTTTTTTAAAATTGAAAATCAGTTTGAATTGCGGCCTTGAATACGAGCATAAAATTAGTGAAACGTCTTCCATTAATTTTTTTGCGGGTCCAGAATTAGGAACTGCCTCAGATGGCTTTTCATTTTCAAACTTAAATGATAAATGGGTGGTAATTCCCGATGCATATATTGAGTACCGGAATTATTATAACCTGTGCCGGAGGAACAATCAACAAAAAAAGACCCTCAATAATTCTGCTAATTTTTTATTCGGCAGGGTGGAAACTTACCTTCCGGTAAAGAATCAAAACTATTTTAATCTTGTGTTTATTCAAGGCTGGGGCGCTCAGCGATGCCTGAACAGGAAAATAACCCTTGATTTTCATTTGGGTATTACTGAACATTTTTATTATGATAAGCCGCCCAAAGGTGGTTTTAATTATATATTTATTGAACCACTGGTTAACTTTTCTTTTAATTATGTATTTTAACTTATAACGTTGAAACTGATACACCTTTGCTGCACCTGGAGTTTGCATTCAAGTATGATGATCTGAATCTTGATTTTTTAAAAACCGTATTTAAAAATATACCTGATAAGGATATTGTGGCCTTCATCGAAAAATCTCCTTCAGGGAGGTATGCCAGGAAAATCGGTTTCTTATACGAATTTTTGACAGGAGAGAAGTTGAGACTCAGCAAAGTAGTTACAGGTAATTATTTTGATCTTTTGGAAACAAGCAAATACATTACGGGAAATATAATAAAGGATAGCCGCTGGAGGATTAATAATAATTTATTAGGAACAACTTGTTGGTGCCCTATTGTGAGAAAAACTACTATCCTTACTGACCTTTTGAGCCAAAATATTCCTCAAAAAATTGAACAGCTTAAAAACGAATTTCCGGCTGGTATTTTTCAAAGAGCCAACAATTACCTGTACAATAAAGAAACCCGTTCTTCTTATGAAATAGAGAAGGAAAAACCGTCACCTGACAGATTGGAGAAGTTCATTGCACTACTAATAAGCGCAGGAACTAAACAAACATCAGCACTATTAAATGAAGCCAACTTAGTAAAATTACAAAATGCTATTGTGGATTCAAGATTTGCGGCTAAGGCATTCAGGGATTTTCAAAATTATATTGGCCAGTCTTTGGCAGGCTTCCAGGAGCTGATACATTACATATGTCCGCCATCGGAAATTTTGCGGACATTAATGGATGGTTTAAAGGATAGCACCGAAAAAACTGTAGGCATTAACCCGGAAGTAAGGGCAGCAATCATTGCATTTGGTTTTGTATTTATACATCCTTTTGAAGATGGAAATGGCAGGCTTCACAGATTTCTTATACATGATATTTTGGTACATGATGGTATAGTGCCACAAGGGTTAATTATCCCCGTATCGGCGCACATGCTAAATAACATCAGGGATTATGATAATATCCTGGAAAATTATTCGAAGCCTTTAATGCAGAGAATAAGATATAATAAAAAAGAAGACGGAGAAATCGAAGTAGTTAATGGTGATGAAATAGAAGGCTATTTTCGCTACCCTGATTTGACTAATCAGTGTATATACCTTGCCGAAACTATCCATGCCACGCTTAAAGAAGATATGCCTGCCGAACTTACTTTTATACAGCGGTACGATGAAGTTAAGAAAGCACTACAATATATAGTAGATATGCCTGATAAAGATATTGACCTTATGATAATGTATCTTCATCAGAATAAAGGTGTATTCCCAAAAAGAAGACGTGAACAGTTTGCCAGGCTAACGGATGATGAAATAAATAAAATGCAGGGTGCTTTTAGAAAAGTTTTTGAAATGGATGAATTGCAATAAAATAGCTGAAATAGAGAAATTGATATCCTGTATTGCCCAAAAATCAAACTACTATTGAATAGATACTTGCTTCGTTGAGACCTTTCCCTCACCCCGCATCCTTCACACATCTAAACCCTGTGTGCTCTAGCCCCGTATCAGGACTGCTTTTCATTCTTCGTGCTACGCGGTAGCCGCTACAATAGGTATCGTTGCATAAAAAACTGCCGCCCCGTAAGCTTCTCTTGGGTGTATATGGGTCTTGCGGATCAAATGATTTATCTGCACCCTTTGGATTTACTGCGGTACTGCCCTGCAGTGTTTTATAATATTCTGCATTATACCAATCGCTGCACCATTCCCACACATTGCCGGCCATGTCATACAGGCCATAACCATTAGGGTTATACGATTTTACCGGCGCTGTGGTTATATAGCCATCTTTCTTTTCATTCAGGTAAGGAAACTTTCCTTCCCAACTATTTGCTTTAGGCTTGCCTTCATTTACGGGTTCATTCCCCCAGGGATAAATATTATTGATAAGCCCGCCTCTTGCGGCAAACTCCCACTCTGCTTCAGTAGGTAATCTTTTGCCTGCCCATTTGCAATAGGCCATTACATCGTCCCAGCTTACCTGTACTACCGGGTAATTATCTTTTCCTTTGATGCTGCTTTCGGGTCCTTCGGGATGTTTCCAGTCGGCGCCTTTTTGCCAAGCCCACCATTGGCTGTAATCATTAAGATCAACGGGGCCGGCCGAGGCTTTGAATACAAGCGAGGCCGCCACCATTAAGCTATCTGGCGGCCTTGGTGTACCGGGTGGAACCGTTTTTTTTAATTCCTCCCAATCAGGTTTTTTTTCCGCCGTGGTAACATAGCCGGTAGCATCTGCAAATTTTTTAAACTGCGCATTGGTTACTTCTGTAATGTCCATGTAAAATGGTGAAACCTGCACTGAATGCTTTGGATATTCATCAGGGCTGGCCTGGTTATTATCTCCTCCCATTTGAAATACGCCGCCGGGTATGCGCATCATTCCTGCAACGGAAGTATCGCCGCTAAAGTGAACAAAAGAGGTATCTGTGTTACTTCCAAAACGTGAAGGCACTTGCATACACGAGTGTGCAGAGTCCTCTGCCGACTGAGCCACATCAGTAGATGAAGAATTACAGGATATAACCACAGCAGAAAAAGCTGAAATTACAGCAACAGCTATTTTAATATTTGAATTTGTTGTAGTTGTCATCAAGCATAAAGGTAAGTTACTATGCGGCGGAATATTTGATTTTGTTTAAACAATAAGTCGGGCGAAAGTTTGATCGGCAGTTCGTATTTATAAAAAATAGGCGGCAATGATTATTGTTACAGGCAAGCTTTATTTGGCAATTTATTATTTTTTGTGTCTTTTAAACGTTTAAGGTTTGAAAATGATTTAAAAAAATAATTTTTTTAAAATGGAACATTGCTCTCATAGCCCTCCTGCTTTTAAATTTTGAGTATATTCAAAAAACAAAAGCAAGAAACTTGAAAAATAAAAATTGGGTTGGTTTAATATTAGTAGTATTGTTTCATACTCAAACGTTGCATGCCCAACTCGCAAAAGATAGCAATATAGTAATTGAATTAAGAAGTTTTTTAAAATTGAAAATCAGTTTGAATTGCGGCCTCGAATATGAGTATAAAATTAATAAAACGTCTTCTATTAATTTTTTTGGAGGTGTATTATTAGGGCCAGCTATAGATGGGTTTTCATTTTCAAACATCGAAGCTAAATGGAGAATTGTACCAGATACGTATGCGGAGTACCGAAATTATTATAACCTGGGCCGTCGGAATAATCATCAAAAAAGAACCTCGAACAATTCGGCTAATTTTTTATTTGGAAGGGTGGAAACTTTATTTGCTGTAAAGAATCAAAACTATTTTAATCTGCTATTTATTCAAGGTTGGGGCGCTCAACGACGCGTAAGCAGAAAAATAAATCTTGATTTTCATTTAGGTATTATTGAACATTTTTACTATGATAAGCCGCCTAAAGGAGGTTTCAATTATATATACATTGAACCACTGGTTAACTTTTCTTTCAACTATGTATTTTAAATCATTACTATAAAAAATTTAAAAATGAAAAAAATATTATCTGCATTTGCTATTATCTGCATGCTATTGATGAATGGCTGTACAGTTATTGATAATCAGCCTCCATCATCTCAGAATTGTGATAATCAGGTTACACCTTTTACTCTTGCGTTAGATTTTTCTGGTGCATATTATATTTGTACAAGTGGGACATTTGGTGTATCCACACCTCCTAATGCATCTTTTAATAATTATATTAATGCCGTAAGTGCTAATGGTACTACAGGGAGTTTATATAATTCTCAGTCCTATTTGTGTCAAATTACCTGCAAAAATGACCAACCTTCTGAGATTCCATCAAACCCATGTACTAACCCTGGAACATTATCTTACACGTGAATAAAGCCGGAACTACATTGGCTATACAGGATTACAAGAATCATAATAGTGACATAACAGTAGATTATTATGATATATGCCAGATATGCAGTAGCAGCATTCCTGAAGCACGTCCATATTTTGTAGGAGTAGCCACAGTACCGGCGGGAGTTACTTATGCAAACATTCCTTTACAAACTCAACAACCATATGTAGGTTCTCCAGACCCTTGTCAATAATTTTTTAACTCTTAATAAATGAAATAATGAAAAAGAAATATAAATTCCAAACCATTTTATTATTAGTGATTGCAGTAGTGTTTTTAACAACATCCTGTCATAAACAAAAAGATAAAGATTATGTCGCACCAAAAACTGATGATAATTTTAGCTTATTAGGTATTATTGAAAGATATTATAAAGTAACGAATACAAAAGTAGATGGAAAGTTTATGTTTGAATCGAACCTGTGCAATAATGATCCTACTTTAACCAATATATCACTTGCCGGTGGAATTTTTTATGATAAAAATGGGAATCCTCAAACAGGCGGAGGTTTGGTTTCCATTGGTGATAATAAATGGATGCCTAATAGCCACGGAACTTATGGGTTTGATAAAGCTTTGCCACAAAAAAGCCTTTTTGGTCATGATGTTACTTTCACATTAACTCCGCCCTCTCAACTTACAACAATTGCAGGCACTAATACTGTAACTACTACATTGTATTCTCCGCAGCCCATCTCTATAACAAATGTACCGCCTCGAACTTCAGTAATTTTAGTGCCATATCAAAACACTACAATAACATGGAATGCTGATCCTAACAATCCAAATGGTGTAATCATTATTGCAGAATATTTACCTTCAAGATATACAAATAAAAGTGCATTGAGTGCAGGTAATACACATGTAATAGAAAGTTCAATGCTTGTTCAAGACAACGGAAGCACTTCAATACCCTGGAGCTTCTTCTCAAATTTTCCTGCAATCGGTCATATTATTTTATGGGTAGCAAGAGGCAATTATACGATAGCAGGTGATGGTACTTATAATTACCAGGTTGGTGGCTATACCGCTGCTGCTGTGTGGGATGTAATAGTTCCCACAACACCGGATGTATCGATTTACGGTGAAAATGATCATGGAACCAGTGTTACCATACAGTTGCATAATGTCGCTTCCGGACAGGATTATTGGTTCACTGTTTATGCCCATGACAGTGGTATATTGGGCGATGTGCCTCCGGGTAATTACAATATCACCCTAACACCAAATGCTTCGGGTTGGTTTTCCTATTTAGTTGGCTGCGGCTATTCCAACAATGGTCCGGACGCGATTACTTTTTATGGGGTGGACATAAACCCCAGTTGCAACAGTATCTCAATAGAATAATTCATTTAAAATAAACAACTAAATAAGCACTTTATGTTATAGGCAAGCTTTCTTTTCATCACATTTCCTGGGACAGACATTACCGGACAGGTTTAAGTTTATACTTTTTCTGCAATCATCCTGCCTGTCGGCAGCTACCCTGTACACATATCTTTTGCAAGATTTACGCTTCAATGATATGTGATAATCTATCCAGTCCTCTTTTCAGGCAGATTACTCCCGGAGGTACTAAAGAATCATAACCTTTCCAACCACCCAGCCGCCCTATAACCCAGGTAGCCCAGGCAGTAGTTGAAGGATTATGATGATTTTGTGTTTTAACCGTCTTGCCCTGCAATCGCTTGGTAAGTGACTGTAAATAAATAATCAATTCAAGGGTTAATTGAATAATTCCAATTGCCTCTAAATGCGTTTCGATTCAACTTTACTTCTTCCAGTTCCTCATCTGTAATTTTAATACTTTTTTGATATTGTATAAGCGCTTACGCACAAGAACAGCAACGGCAATAATCCAATTTTTTTAATCATCAGTTTATTGGTTTTTATTTAATATTCAATATTCAGTAATCGTTTTAGTATGCGATCAACATTTTTGTTTTCCACGCCAAAGCTATGAACAGATCTTCTATTGAATCCTACCGTTGTACCCTTCCACTCGCATCGCCCTTCACCAAAGCTTTTACATCGCTTAATGTTGCATGGTTTAAGTCACCGGGAATGGTGTGTTTTATGGCAGAAGCAGCTACGCCAAACTCAGCAGCATCTTTCATTTCCATGCCTGTAACGAGGCCATAAATAAAGCCGCTTGCGAAAGAGTCGCCGCTTCCTACCCGATCTACAATGCGCACTTCGTATTGCTTTGAATGGTAAAAATCTTTTCCATTATATACCAATGCACTCCATCCATTATCGGAGGCGCTGTGGCTTTCACGCAATGTAGAGGCTATATATTTAAAACCAAATTTTTCTTTCATCTGCTGAAACACATCCTTGTAGCCATCAAGGTTAAGCTCTCCCTTTGTAACATCAGTTCCTTTGCTGGTAAAGCCCAGAGTGGTTTCCGCATCTTCTTCATTGCCTATACATACATCGATATATTTACAAAGATTGCTCATCACTTCTCTTGCCTTTTCTTTGCTCCACAATTTTTTCCGGTAATTAAGATCAATGCTTGTCGTTATGCCTTTTTCTTTTGCCGCTTTCAATGCCGCTTCTGTAAGCGCCGCCGCTTTATCGCTTAGTGCAGGTGTGATACCGGTTGTATGAAACCAATCTGCTCCGTCAAATATTTTATCAAAATCAAAATCAGCGATTTCCGCTTCAGATATAGCAGCCTCTGCACGATCGTACACAACCTGCGATGCCCGCATGGAAGCGCCCGTTTCTAAAAAATAAATACCTAATCTCTTTCCGCTACGGGCTACAAATTGCGTGTCCACCCCATAGCGTCGCAGGTGATTGATGGCCGCTTGCCCGATAGGATTGTCAGGCGCTTTTGAAACGAAAACTCCCTGCAGGCCATAATTACAAAGGGCCGCGGCTACATTAGCCTCGCCGCCACCATAAGTAACATCGAAACTATCTGCCTGCACAAATCTTTTAAAATCGGGTGTTGATAAACGCAACATTATTTCTCCGAGTGTTATTACTTTTTTTGTCATGATGATTTTGGAATTTAATTAAAAGAAAAATTATTATATCAAGCCTGTCATGCCGAATTTCTTTCTTATTTGCGGAAGCAGCAAGAATTATGAGAATTATTACTGAAAAAAATACGGAAACGATTGCGGAGAATTCTCATGAGTTTCTATTTTATTTTTAATATTTCCGTTCCTGGTTTCTTAAATTTTCATTTAATGAACTAATCCTGGTAAACAAACCTGTTGCAATTTTGAAAGCTTATGAAAGTTTACTCGTAAGCGCGCCCCATTATTCGTAACTTTCCGAAAGAAAAAATCTGGTAACGATTGCGTAAAAAAATATTGAATACTTATTTAATTCCAATATCATTGTTCGTTTATAAAAATATTTTTTATGGAGAAAAAAGATATACTATTGAAACTGATTCCGGAGCAGGGGATATTGCCGCTCTATTTTTATAAAGATACCGACGTTACTCTGCAGGTGTTAAGAGCCTTATACAATGCAGGTATAAGAGCAGTGGAATATACCAATCGCGGCGAAGATGCGCTGCGAAATTTTAAAGAGATGCGTAACGTATGTGATGAAGAATTGCAAGGGATGTACCTGGGCATAGGTACAATAAAAAATGCTGAAATGGCCCAAACGTTTATAGACGCCGGTACGGATTACATTATATGTCCCGGGCTTATAGAAGAGGTAGCGGAAGTTGCCGATAAAATAAATATGCTGTGGGTGCCTGGTTGTATGACGCCATCTGAAATTATACGTGCTGAAAACATGGGCGCTAAAATGATCAAGCTTTTTCCGGGCAATATTTTAGGGCCGGCTTTTATGAGTTCTATAAAAGAATTGTTTCCGCAATTAGCGTTTATGCCTACGGGTGGTGTTGATCTCGATAAAGAAAATATTGCAGGCTGGTTCAAGGCCGGTGTGTGTGCCGTAGGCATGGGAAGTAAATTGGTAAGCAAAAGTTTGCTTGAGCAAAAAGATTATGCTAAGATTGAAGAAGCCGCCAAACAGGCGATGGAGATTGTAAAGCAGGTGCGATAATTTCATTTAAATTTATTTACGATATGCAGAAGACAACTATGGGAAAGTATAGGTGGACGATCTGTTCGCTTTTATTTTTTGCTACCACTATTAACTATCTCGACCGTTCGGTCATCAGTTTATTAAAGCCATACCTTGAAACACAATTCAAGTGGACAGAAAGTGATTACGCTGATATCGTAATTGCCTTTCAACTTTCTTATGCCGTGGGTATGATCTTAGTTGGAAGATTTATTGATAAAGTAGGAACAAAGATTGGATATGCATTGTCAACCTTGGTGTGGAGCCTTGCTGCAATGGGCCATGCGCTTGCAACAGGCACAATGGGATTTCTGGTTGCCCGTGCAGCCCTGGGCGTTAGTGAAGCCGGTAACTTTCCTGCGGCAATAAAAACTACCAGTGAATGGTTTCCTAAAAAAGAAAGAGCTTACGCAACCGGCATATTTAACTCCGGCGCTAACATTGGAGCGATCGTTGCGCCGCTGACTGTGCCGCTGATTGCAGAAAAGATGGGATGGCAATGGGCCTTTATTCTTACAGGCGCCATTGGTTTTATCTGGCTGGCTTTGTGGATGTATGTTTATGAAATCCCGGCGAAGAATAAGCATCTTTCAAAAGAAGAATTTGCATACATAAACAGTGATGCCGATGAGCCGGTTGATACAATAGAGAAAGCTCCGAAAACTTCCTGGTTTAAATTATTAGCCTTTAAACAAACATGGGCATTTGTGCTGGGTAAATTTTTAACTGATCCGGTATGGTGGTTTTATCTTTTCTGGTTGCCCGCATTTCTTGATGCGCAGTATGGTGTAACGGGAACTGCTATAGCCTTGCCGGTGGCCTTGGTTTATACCATGTCAAGCTTTGGCAGTGTTGGTGGCGGATGGCTTCCATTGTACCTTATAAGAAAAGGCTGGCCTGTTTATAAGGCAAGAAAAACTTCCATGCTTATTTATGCATTTTGTGTAATTCCCGTCGTGTTTGCACAATGGCTAGGTGCGATGAACATGTGGCTGGCAGTAATTATTATTGGCGTTGCAGCCTCAGCTCACCAGGCCTGGAGCGCCAATATTTTCACGACCGTTTCAGATATGTTTCCTAAAAAAACGGTCGCTTCTGTAACGGGCATTGGTGGCATGGCAGGCGCCGTTGGTGGCATACTCATAGCCTTCCTGGCGGGAGTGCTGTTCGATAAATATAAAGCACTTGGGAACATTGAAGCCGGGTATTACATTATGTTTTTTATTTGCGGTTCTGCCTATTTGATTGCATGGGTACTGATGCATTTTCTGGTTCCAAAAGAAAAGATGGTAGATATATAAGGCAACAATTTTTATATAAATGTCCTTACTCCTGTAGATGTGTAAGAGTGCCTGAACTCTTTTGGAGTGCTATCTTTCTTCTTTTTAAATATGCGGTTGAAGTTCGACATGTTATTGAAGCCACATTTATAAGCAACTTCGTTTATGCTGTCGGTGGTGTCAATCAGCATGCGGGAAGCATGGCCAAGCCGCACTTCATTTAGCGTATCAACAAAAGTTTTTCCTGTTCTTAATTTAAAAAAGCGGCTTAGGGAAACTTCTGTCATACCGGCAATTTTTGCCGCATCATTCAATGATATATTTTGATTAAAATTATTATTTACATAAGCCATTATCTTCTCGATTCTCCGGCTGTTGTAATAAGGCGTTTCTTTATTAAACGAGGTGTCAGAGAGTGTTCTGATATTTCTGGAGGTTGAAAGATCATGCAGTATAGAGAGTAATTCCAACACAGAATCAAAACCATGTTTTTCTGTAAGATGCTTTATACGCGGCATTATGGCCAGGGCAGTAGCATTGGAAAATAATACGCCTCTTAGGGAGCGTTGAAATAAAGACCTGATAAAACTCATCTGGTTTCGTTGCAAAAATTTTTCATCAAACAGGTCGCGATGAAATTGTATCGTTATTTCTTTTATAACTTTCCCCTTACACTTATTGGTAAACCAGCCATGCTGCAAATTTGGGCCAACAAGCACCAGTTCCGTATCTGTAATTTCTTCTACATGGTCACCAATTATGCGCTTGGCTCCACCGGCATTTCGTATAAAGTTTAATTCGAATTCCTCATGAAAGTGCAAGGGAAAATCAAATTCTTTTTTGCTCCTTGAAAAGAGTGAGAAGCAATCGTTTTGCGTGAGTGGTGTAATTTCTCTCAATAGTTTGGCCGGCATACATTCTTATTTTTATCCTGTAAAGTAAATTATTACATCAATAAAGTATTACTCATTTTTACCGCTATAAATTTATAGAAAGTTTGACAATTCTATGTTTTTAAATTTTTATTTTAAAGGCAAAGTAATAAAAATATGATTCTTAGATAAGAAAGTATTGATTTGGTATTCTATTTTAAAATAATTTTGAATCGAAGGTTGTTTGATAGATGAGGAGATGTTTACATACAAAGTATTCTTTGTTATTATAAGAACGACAGCATTTGCTATCCTTTAACAACGCGTTGGGACATGATAAAGGAAATGCCATCTTTAAATAAAAGGTTTTTGTATTATAAGGATTACGGCGGCAAAACTATTAGCAAGATTTTTGATAGCACTTAATTGCAAAATGCAATCGTAAGAAAAGCTTATCAACTGCAATCCTGCATTGCTTTAAACGATGGAAAAGGCAATTTCAAATTGAAACCATTGCCCATCCAGGCACAATTTTCTCCGCTATACGCAAGCCTGGTGGAAGACTTAGATAAAGATGGAAAAAAGTTATTTTATCAGGCTGGTAACTTTTTGGAGTAAAGCCCGATATAGGACATTACGATGCAAGCTTTAGTACTTTTTTAAAAGGTGATGGCAAAGGCAATTTTAGTTACGTGCCTAATTCCGAAACCGGTCTGAAGTTGAAAGGACAGATAAGGGATATTGTGGGATTGCATACAGTAAATGGAGACTTGGTATTATTTATAAAACCAATGAAGAGATTCAGGTCTTTAAAGATGTTAAACGAAGGATACCGATTTTATAAAGTGGTTTTGATGAAAGGAGATCATGAGCTTCAATTAAAAGATCAATAATAACTGCCGTCTTCTTCTTTCAGAACAAATAATTGCGAATCATAAAAAAAGAATCATAAAAAAAGAATGAAAAATAAATATCTGTATAGCCTGCTTATTTTTATCAGTATTTCTAATGAAACATTAAATGCTCAAAAGCAACCGATAGATTATGTGAATACATTTATCGGTACGGGAATGCAAGGGAATACTTACCCTGCTGCACAGGCGCCCTTTGGTATGTTGTCCGCCGGCCCGGGTAATACTTTTAAAAATTACGATGAAGTAGATGTACGGCCCGGTTATAAATATGCTGAAAAGGAAATACGCGGATTTGCCCTTACGCATTTCAGTGGTGTCGGCTGCCATGCCATGCAGGACATCATGTTCATGCCCACAGGCAATGAAATGGATTCTTCACCTGTAATAAATCGGGCATCCTATAAAAGTGAATTCAGTCATGAAGATGAAAAAGCAACCCCAGGATATTATGCTGTAAAACTGAAAGAACAAAATATTGACATCAGGTTCGCAGCGGTACAACGGTCATGCATATCCGAAATAAACTATTATAACAATCCAAATCAAAATTTTGTATTGGAGCCCACCAACAATGCCAATGGTTTAAGTGCAGGCCTTATAAATATTGATTCAATACACAACATGGTGACGGGCTTCATCACTACCGGCGGCTTTTGCTGGCGAGACCCTGCCGACAGGCCTTACACCATATATTTTGTAATGGAGTTTGATACAAAAATCAACTCGTATGGTGTGTGGAAAGGAGCTCAGAAATTTGCTAATATCAGCACTGCAAATGGAAAAAATATTGCTGCCTATATTTCTTTTGAAAAAAATAAGCAGCCCGTTAAAATGAAATCAGCCATTTCTTTTGTGAGTGTTAGTAATGCCCAAATGAACCTGGACGCGGAAATTCCGGGTTGGAATATTGAGAATGTTTTACATAAAATACAAAATGATTGGTCAACATATTTAGATAAAATACAGGTGCAGGGCGGATCGGAAGATGAAAAAGCCATGTTCTACACATCCATTTATCATAATTTACTACAGCCAAATATTTTTGAAGATGTAAATGGCGAATACATAGGCTTTGATGATAATATCCATTTGATGGAAAAGGGGAGGCACAAATATGTCAATTTTTCTTTGTGGGATACGTATCGCACCACTGCTTTTTTACAGGCCATCATAGCCAGGAAGGAATCTTCGGATATGATTCAATCTTTGCTTCTTGATGCGCAACAGGGCGGCGCTTTCCCCAACTGGAGCATGAACAACCAGGAATATGGCGTGATGAATGGCTATTCCACATTTCCCTTTATTGCCAATATGTATGCTATGGGAGCGAAGGATTTTGATTTAATTGGAGTAAAGGATATGATGAAAAAAGTTTCCATGAATTATTATCCATGTCGTGGCCAACATGGTTGGCTTAAAATTGACGAGTATAAAAAACTGGGGTATGTGCCGGTAGATAAGGATGGATTGGGAACTTCCATGACGATAGAATATGGTATTGACGATTATTCAATTGCTAAAATTTGTGAAGCCGCGGGTGATACCGCCGCTGATTATTATTTTAAAAGATCACAAAATGTTTTCAATTTATTCAATCCGAAATCAGGTTTCCTTCAAGGCAGAAACAGCGATGGCAGCTTTATTGAGCCGTTTGATAAAACGACACAAAGAGGTTTTAATGAAGGAAATGCCAGCCAGTATTTTTGGAGCGTTCCTCAAAACACCCCGAAGTTGATTCAGTTGGCGGGAGGTAATAATAAGGTAGAAATCAGGATAGATACTTTCATTTCAAAAATTGAAAAAGGGTGGGCGCCGGAAAAGCCATATTACTGGATTGGTAATGAACCCTGTTTTGGAGCCGTGTATATCTATAATTTTTTGCAGGCTCCATGGAAAGCTGAATACAATGTGCGCCGCATTATCAATAATTATTATAAAAATTCGCCGAATGGTCTGCCGGGCGATGATGATGCAGGAGCAATGTCTGCTTTGTATGTCTTTTCTGCTTTAGGACTTTATCCATACATCCCGGCAACAGCGGGATTTATGGTAACAGGACCAATGTTTAAAAGCATCACCATTCACCTGGATAATAGAGATAGCATCTCGATCATTTCAAAAAATGCATCAACACACAATCCTTACATACATAAAATGAAAGTGAACGGAAAAGTATCCTCTTCACTTTGGTTGGATTGGAACGTATTAAGCAAAGGGGCTACTTTAGATTTTGAAATGAATTCTATGCCTGAAAAAAAATGGGGAGCCGGCGAAAAAGATATGCCGCTCGTTTCATTATAAAAGGAAATTTTTTTGCAGTTGATTATCCTGGTCATTTTCCAGGTAACCAATGCACAGTCAGTAATAAGGCATAAAGATAAAAGTGAATCTAATAGATATTCCGGGAATGTTAATGTTCAAAAGATATAATAACTTCAAATGGTCAGGGATATTATAAACTGGCTGTAAGGAAAAAATTTCCGACGGGCCATTATATTTTAAATATTCAGGGCGAGGGCTTGCGGCAAAATCTGAAAGTTGTAATCAAATAAATCCCATGTTTTTTCTATAAAAAGTCACTTCAACAGTGCTTGTACTTTAAAGATAGTTAGATAAAATCTGACTTAGTATTGGAAAAAATAGTATCATCATTTTTATAAAAAACTGAATAATATAAAAACGCTATAACTAAGGCTTGCAACTATCTTACAAAAAAAATTAAAGCAGAAATCATAAAATAATATAATTAATAGATAATAAAGTACAATTCTTAGACTATTAAGAAACTTATTTTTACCTACTTAAACGATTGATATATGAGAAAAATATTATTGCGAAAATTGCTTATCATTTTATTATCCGCATTTTCTGTCTCCACTGCATTTGCTCAGTCAAGAACGATTTCAGGAACTGTGAAAGATGATACTGGTGAACCACTATTTGGAGCGACCATTTCTGTAAAAAACGCAACCGTCACAACCACTACCAATTCTGAAGGTGTTTTTCGGCTGGAGATACCGGTTGGTGCTAAAATTTTGGTAGCCAGTTATGTCGGTAAATTGTCCGCGGAAAGTGCTATTGGCAGCAAACCAAATATTTCATTTGTTTTGAATAACAGTGCCCAGGCATTGAGTGATGTAGTAATAGTTGGGTATGGGAAAGCAAGCAGGGCCAACCTGACCACAGCCCAGACTACGATCACCTCACAGCAAATTGACAAAACAGTAAATACGACTATTGAGCAAGCGCTGCAAGGAAGGTCGGCTGGTGTGTATGTTACGCAAAACTCAGGACAACCCGGAGGCGGCATTTCTGTTAATATACGGGGCATTAGTTCTATTAACGGATCTACGCAGCCTCTTTATGTTATAGACGGTGTACAAATTCAGGCGGGTTCCGATGTTAATTATGGCGGTCAAAGTTCTGCTGACCCGCTGGCCGGATTAAATCCACAGGATGTTGATGATATCCAGATATTGCAGGGACCATCGGCTACGGCTATTTATGGCTCACGAGGTACCAATGGAGTTGTATTGATCACTACTAAAAAAGGAAAGGCAGGAAGCGCTAAGTTAAGTTATGGCTTTCAATACAATATCCAAACCCCTCCGAAACATTTGGACGTAATGGATTTACAGCAGTATGCTACATTGGTAAAAGCTTATCACAAAATAGCCGGAGGCGGCACCCAGGAAGAATTCTTAGATTCCTCTATACTGGGAAAGGGCACCGACTGGCAGAGTGAATTATTTAAAAATGCTCCAATGAGTAAGCATCAGTTGAGTATGAGCGGGGGAACCGATAAAACGACTTACTACATGTCGGGCGAATATCTTAACCAGGATGGTATTGCTCTCGGGTCGGGATTTAAAAGATATGGCTTTCGGGTAAACCTTGATAATAAGCCGAAGAAGTGGATTACGATTGGAACGAATCTGAGTTTTAATCAAACCAATGAAAATCTTACTTCCAGCCAGGAGAGTGTAATATCGGATGCTTTGAAACTAACGCCTCAGGTTCCTGTAAAAAATCTTGATGGTAGCTGGGGTGGGGGCGATTTGATTAACGGAGCAACTATATATGCACCCGTAAATCCAATTGCGATAGCTAATTTAAAAACTAATAAACTTCTGAGACGAGAATTTTTGGGAGGACTCAACATCGGTATTAATGTGACAAAGGATCTTGTTTTCAGATCATCATTTAATACCAATATTGGGTATGCTAATTCAATTTATTATTTACCCACCTACTCTATCGGATATGCAATCAATACTTCAGCAACTTTCACTAACAATAACAATTTAAATACTTACTGGGGGTGGAATCAACAGTTACAATACACAAAGCAATTTGGAAAGCATCACGTAGATGCAATGGTTACCCACGAGTCACAGGCTTCGCAATGGAAAAACGTGGGAGCAGGAAGAACCGGTTACCTTACCAATGATATCCTTGATATTAATGCAGGCGATCCTACCACTGCCAGTAATTCAGGCGGTTCGGGTGAATGGGGAATGGAATCCTACCTCGGAAGATTGAATTATAATTATGATAACAGGTATTTGCTATCAGGAACTTTTAGGAGAGATGGATCATCCAATTTCGGCCCTGAAAACAGGTGGGGTAATTTCCCTTCCGTATCCGTAGCCTGGCGTGTGTCAAAAGAGAATTTCTTTAATATCCCTTTCATTAGCGAATTAAAATTAAGATTTGAAACCGGTCTTACCGGTAACCAGGGCAGTGGCGGTATTTATTCCCCGTTATCTACGGGCGCTACGCCTACAGGTACAGGCTTTTTGCCTTCAAGGTATAGCAATCCCGGATTGAAATGGGAGCAAACCAATACAAACAATTATGGGCTGAATATGGGCTTGCTGAATAACCGGATTACATTAGAATTTGATTATTATATTAAAAAGACGGACAACCTGCTTATGGAGAATCCGTTGCCGTGGTATATGGGGACCAACGGCCAGGGCTCAGTAGGAGCGCCAACAGTGAATCTTGGATCTTTGCAAAATAAAGGATGGGGCTTTACTGTAAATACCACTAATATCTCAACCAAAAATTTCAGGTGGGAAACTAACCTGAATCTTTCTGCTTTTAAAACTACAATCGAAAAATTCAATTCCGACGCCGCGTTTGTTGACCGTATTTCTTGGTGGATGGACAACTGGACACAAAGGTCAGCTGTGGGCCAGGCTCCCTGGTTATTCAGGGGTTATATTGAAGAAGGCTTGTTCCAGTCAGTTGACGAGGTTAATAACAGCGCTGTTCCGGTTGATAATAACGGAAACAGATTCCCCACTGATCCGGACAAAGGCGTATGGGTAGGCGATGTAAAATATAAAGATATCAGTGGCCCGGATGGTAAGCCTGATGGTAAAATTGATGTTTATGATGAAACCTACATTGGTAATCCGTGGCCAAAATTATATGGCGGGTTTACCAACTCATTCTCTTATAAAGATTTTGATTTAAGTATATTGATTACGGGCACTTTTGGAAATGATATTTATAATTATATGGCCAAAAGTAACTCTGATCCTAATAAGATCTACACCAGTACTAATTTGCTTACAAGCGCGCTGGACTATGCGAAACTAACCGTTGACCAGAGCGGCAAAGTCGTGCTGGAAAATCCCGGATCAAACGTACCGAGATTTTCAAACGGCGTTAACGGCAATTTCGCCCGCCCCACTACCAGATGGGTAGAAGACGGTTCTTATGTGAGAATTAAGAATATCTCACTATCCTATCATCTTACATCTTCAATACTTGCAAAACAAAATGTCTTCACAGGGGCCAAAGCCACATTTGGTATTCAGAACCCATTAACCTTTACAAAATATTCAGGATTTGATCCTGAGGTGGGCTCGTATGTTGGCGGTAACGTAAGCGCTACTACACAAGCGATAGGCGTTGACTATGGCCGCTATCCATTAACCCCTGTTTATACTTTTGCCGTAAACGTAAATTTTTAAAACTTACTGAAATGAAAAATATGAAATATTTCAAATTTTTATCCGGGTTATTTCTTTTGATAATGATAATCGCCGGTTGTAAAAAAGATTTTCTGCAAAAGCCGCCAACCGATTCTATCGTAGATGTCAATTTTTATAAAACAGATGACCAGGTGCTTGCCGGAACCGCTTTATTGTACAATAAGGTTTGGTTTGATTACAATTCTAATGCTTCTTATGCAATTGGAGACTTTCGTGGAGGTTCAGCTTACTCCGTTTATAATAATCAGGACAATGTCCGTTTCAATACTACAGGCGTTACTAATGAAAATGGCGCTTCATGGCGCTCCTTTTTTATCGTAGTAGGCCAGTCAAATCTTGCAATACAAAATATAGAAAAATATGCAGGAGACGGAGTTTCGCCCGGTATCAAAAAAATGGCAATTGCTGAAGCAAGATTCATGCGTGCATTGGCCTATCGCTATTTGGTAATGAACTGGGGGCCGGTTCCTGTTATCACCAATAATTTAAAGTTACTCTCTGATACAAGCATCAGCAGAAACACCGTACCCAGTGTGTGGAAATTTATAACTGATGAAATGCGGGCTGCGGCTGCTGACCTGCCTGAAACACCGGTACACCTGGGAAGGCTAACCAAATGGTCGGCAGAAGGGATGCTTGCCCGGTTTTATCTTACAAGAGCAGGCGTTGGCGCAAATGGTGCAGGGCAGAGAGACCAAACTTTTCTTGACAGTGCAAAATATTATGCCCAGGATGTAATAAAAAATAGCGGCGCTCACCTTTTAAATAATTATGCTGACCTCTTTCTTTTTCCTTATGATAATAATGCCGAATCATTATTTGAATTGCAATGGGTTTTTGTTCCCGGCGCTTATGGAACTCAGAATACCGCGCCTACTTTTCTTGCCTATAGCCCTGATATAGCAAATGGTGATGGATATGGTGGAGACTTCAGTGCTACCTGGTGGATGCTAAAGCAATATGATGGTTTTGAGCAGGTAGGAGGCACCGACCCTGAAATCGGAGATACTTTGATGAAAGGGAGAACCCTTGACCAAAGACTTCATGCTACTTTCATGTTGCCGGGGGCATATTATCCGGAGATAACGCAATCCGTGCATAACCCTGAAGGAAAACAAAAACTGGTATTTCCTTACACAGCTGAAGATAGAAATTATGCAAGCATAAAAAAATACGTTACAGGTAAAGCTGAGGATGTAGGAGGGCAATCTGCCAAGCAAAATTATGGCAACGATACGTATATGTTACGCCTGGCCGAAATGTACCTTACATACGCTGAAGCAGCATTGGGTAATGGCGCTTCTACTTCTGATCCTGTTGCTATGCAGTATTTTAATGCAGTTCACACACGTGCAGGCCTTCCTGAGTTTGTAGATCCTCTTACTACAGATGTTATTTTCAAAGAAAGGATCATCGAATTTGCTATGGAAGGCATGTCGTGGTACGACCTGGTACGCCTGCATTATTATGATAAAGAAAAAGCCTATTCAATTTTAAACCACCAGGATAGGGGCCTTATGGCTGTTATTCCCGATCAGTTTCCCAATCCCACATCGTGGACATTCAGGAAAACCCCATGGGCCAGTAGTAACAGGTTCATTGTAGCCAATGATGGTAATTTCGTTTTGCCTATTCCTACTGCTGAGCTAAGCCAGGCGCCTAATCTGCTAAAGCCACCAGTTGACTATTATTGATATATGTTATGAAATTTCTTAAAAAGAATTACCAAAAAATATTAAAAATGAACGCATGAAAAATATAAATAAATTAATAATACTTTCTGTTCTGGCCCTGGCCACCCAAAGTATTTTTATTTCCTGTACTAAAGATAAAGCTTCAGATCATGGAGTACGCCGCATTAATTATGTAAGAGTTACTAATCCTGAATCGTCAGACTCGTTGCTTGTCGGAGCCCACCAGGGAAACCTGATTGCGATCATAGGCGAAAATTTGCAAGGCGCACAGAAGTTGTGGTTCAACGACCAACCGGCTTCCCTTACGCCAACTTACATGACCAGTAATACGATACTTGTTCGTGTGCCGGTTCCTATTCCGCAGGAAATAACTAATAAAATAAAAATAATTTTTTCTGATGGCGATTCGCTTCTTTATGATTTTGTGGTACAGATCAGTAAGCCATCTATTACCAGTATGGATTGTGAATTTGTAAATACAGGCGATGTGGCCACTATCCATGGAGATTTTTTTTATGAACCACTTACAGTAGCCTTTGAAGGAGGAGTAGAGGGAGAAATAGTGTCTGTTACTGATAAAATTATTCAGGTGAGAATACCTGATGGCGTACAACCCGGTCAGATAACTATTACAACCAATTTTGGTGTTGGTAAATCAAACTTTTGGTTCAGGGATAACAGGAATATTTTTATAAGCAGTGATCCCTTTACCGGATGGTCTGGAGCATCTTTTGTGGTTACCAATCCCGGTCCCGATGATCCTCCTGCAATTAATGGAAACTATATCCGTGTCAACCAGCCTATTGGCGCCTGGCAGTGGACACCCATTTCAGAAGGTTCTCCGGATCAAATGCCTGATAGTAAAAGTATTCCTGACGATGCTATTCTTAAACCAGAAGATTATAATCTGAAGTTTGAGTTAAATACCATGAAACCCTTTAATGCCAATGTCATAAAGATTAATGCAGGATTAAGTAATGGTTTCGATAATAATAATTATCAATGGAAGCCTCCTTTTGACACTAAAGGAAAGTGGCAAACTGTAATAATTCCTTATGAAGAAATTACTAAAAGTTACGGATCGCCGCAAACAGTAAATCCGGGGGGTTATTATACCCGCATCTTATTTCATGGCCCCGGCGATCTCAACTGTGATATGTCCTTTGATAATTTCAGAATTGTGCCAAAGGTGCTTAAATAGAGTTTCAATTTATTACAATACGCATTTAATTAAATCGAATGAATACCATAAAATTTAATAGCCCGCCATTTTCATATCTGTTTTTGATAGTTGCGGCAATGACGTTTATAACGTCATGTAAAAAGGATAAGAACGATGCTAAATCAAGCCAGACTGAATTGTTGAGTTTTGGCCCGACCGGCGCTAAACACGGCGACACCTTGCGCTTTATTGGAAACAACCTGACTACGGTTACCGCAATAGATTTGACAGGTGCAAGTGTCCCAAAAAGTTCTTTCCTGCAGCAAACGGATGAATTGATCTTAATTATAGTACCGGATGAAACTGAAAAAGGATATGTAACGTTGAAAACCACTCAGGGCGATATTGTTTCTAAAACCGAGCTGGATCTTGATGTGCCTATCGTGATAACCTCTATAACGAAGGAAGCCCGGCCTGGTGACAATATTACAATTACCGGTAAATATCTTAATTGGGTTAACTACGTAACATTTGCAAAAGGCAAAGTAGTTGATTCTACAGGTTTTGTTAGTAAGACCTTAGATAAATTAGTAGTAACTGTACCCATGGATGCAGAAACCGGAATGCTTATTCTTTCTTCGGGCGGCACCGAGCCGGAAGATGTGGAAACAGACAGCACGTTGATTGTAACATTGCCAATGATTGTGAGTCTTTCGCCCAACCCGATTAAACATGCGGATAATCTTACCATTACCGGTACTGACCTTGATCTTGCCACAAAGGTTTATTTTACTGGTGTTACAGCCGCGGATACAGATTTTGTAAGCCAGTCTGCAACACAAATAGTGGTAAAAGTTCCGGCCGCAACAGTTAATGGTAAAGTAACTTTAGAGGCTGCATCCGGCGTTAAAACAATGTCTTCAATGGATTTGAATGTGCTGATGCCCGCCGTTACAACCATGGCTCCTAATCCTGTTGATCCACAAACAAACCTCACTATTACCGGCACAAACCTTGACCTGGTTGATTCAATTACATTTCAAAATGCAAATCCGGTTGCAACATTTGTAAGCCAGTCAGATATAAAAATTGTTGTAACAGTTCCTAAAGGTGTTACAGAAGGCAAAATAACATTTGGTGTGTTGAATTCCACACTTACGGTACAATCGCCGGATATATTAATGATAACAGGCTCTATTCCGCCTCCTGTTATTGCGTTCCCCATTTACACAGATGCGGTAGTTACCAGCAATTGGAATGGATACACTGGAGGTGGCTGGGGAGGTAATAAAGATTATGGAAATACAACTCCTGTAAGAGAAGGAGATAAATCTATAAAAATTGATTATGTTGGTGGCTACGGCTCACCGATGCAACTTGGTGGTGCCAACGTTGACGTAACAACATATACTACCTTTAAAATTTCAATTTATGGTGCTCCTGGTTCAAATGGAAAAAAAGTTAATTTGGGTATTAACGGAACAGACGCTTATAACATCCAGGTGGTTGAAGGTAAATGGACAGATTACCAAATCCCAATTTCTTCTCTAACAACTTCTGGCAAGATAACAGATATTATTTTGAAAGAATATAGTGGAACAGGTGGATTTACTGTCTATGTTGATGACATTGGTTTAAATTAAAACTATTCGTTTAGTTCTACAGCGGGGTTATATAGTCTGGGAGAATCTGGCGTAGTCCCAAAAATTAACTCTATATGAAAAGAAAAATTTCTTTGCTGTTCATTGTCCTGGTCATTTTCCAAATAACCAATGCGCAGTCAGTCATAACTGTAAAAAACCAACAATTTATTCTTAATGGGCAGCCTTATTATTTTATAGGTACCAATTATTGGTACGGCGGTTTGCTTCCCTTAGAAAAAGATAAAACCAAAGGCATTAAGAGGCTGCGAAAAGAACTTGATTTCCTAAAAGCGAATGGCATAACTAATCTGCGGGTGCTCGCCGGCCCGGAAGGAAAAGGTTTAATCAATGGTGTGAGCAGGGTAGGGCCGCCATTGCAAACCAGCGAAGGTGTTTTTGATCCTGATTTTTTAAAAGGGATAGATGCCTTACTATCGGAAATGGGTAAACGAAATATGACGGCCGTAATTTACCTGAGTAACAACTGGAACTGGAGTGGTGGTTTTCTTCAATATTTAAAATGGAATAATTTAATCCCCGATTCGATCTTTCAAAAAGATATACCGTGGACAGACTTACAGGATATTACCAGTAAGTTTTACGATTGCCAGCAATGCAAAGCGGATTATTTAAAACACGCGGCATATGTAATTGGCCGCACTAATTCAATAACACATAAAAAATATACAAACGATCCTGCGATAATGGGCTGGGAACTTGCCAACGAGCCAAGGCCTATGAAGCCCGCTGCCGTTAATTCTTACAAGAAATGGATAAGTAATACAGCGGCTTTTATCAAAAAACTTGATCCGCATCATTTGGTGACCACTGGCACCGAAGGCTACATGAGCACAGAGAGCATGCAATTGTATAAAGAAATAAATGACGATAAGAATATTGATTATCTAACCATACACATTTGGCCAAAAAACTGGAGCTGGTTTAGTGGTAAAAATATTGCCGGTAGTATGGATTCAATTATTATTAAAACTCAAAATTATTTGAATGAACATGAAAAAGTTGTGGGTGAATTAAATAAGCCGCTGGTGATAGAAGAATTTGGTTTACCCCGAAACAGCCATTCATATAACATTGATTCGCCAACCTCTTATCGTGATATTTACTATAGTAAAATTTTAACCCTATGGCTGCAAAGCAAAAAGGAAAACGGATTGCTTGCCGGGGTAAACTTCTGGGCTTATGGTGGAACAGCAAAGCCAATAAAAGGGCAAATAATGTGGAAAGAAGGTGATGCATATATGGGTGATCCGCCAATGGAAGAGCAGGGGCTGAATACGGTTTTTAACTCTGATAAAAGCACCTGGCATTTGATAGATTCCTTTTACCAAAAAGCAAAACAAATTACCAGCAATGCTGGTGATTTACCCTCAGATAAAAAAGCAACGCAACAAACAATCAATCTATACCACAATTTAAAAAAGCTGCTTAATAAAGGCATTATGTTTGGCCACCAGGATGCTCTTGCTTATGGAGTGAATTGGAAATATGTGCCGGGTAACAGTGATGTAAAAGAAGTTACCGGCGATTACCCTGCGGTGTATGGCTTTGAGCTTGGCCGCCTCGAAACCGGTCAACCTGTAAATCTTGATTCAGTGCCATTTGATAAAATGAAACAATATATCCGGGACGTATATGCCCGGGGCGGGGTGGTAACATTGAGCTGGCATTTGAATAATCCCCTCACCGGCAAAGTGGCCTGGGAGCCGGCTCCCGGTACAGTAGCGGCCGTTCTACCCGGTGGTTCTAAAAATGAATTATATAAAAGCTGGCTCGATAAAGTTGCAGATTTTATGTTGAGCTTAAAAGGAAAGAACGGTGAATACATTCCAATAATTTTTCGCCCCTTTCATGAATTAAATGGCAACTGGTTCTGGTGGGGCAAAGACCATTGCACACCGGAAGAATTTAACGAGCTATGGCATTTTACAGTTTCCTATTTAAGAGATACTAAAAATGTTCACCAGCTTTTATATGCATACAATACAGATAAGTTTTTTTCCAAAGAAGAATATCTTTTAAAATACCCGGGTGAAGAATGGACAGATATTCTGGGCTTTGACATTTACCAGCGGCAAGAAGGCAACGCAGCATTTATTAAAGATGCTGACACGATGTTAAACATGCTTGAAGAAATTGCATTGGATAAAAATAAAATTCCGGCGCTAACGGAGTTTGGCTATGAGCAGGTACCCGATAGCACGTGGTGGACAAATGTTTTCCTGAAAGCGATCGAACATCATAAAATTTCATACATGCTTGCCTGGCGCAACGCAGGCAACAAGCCTGGCGGCGAAGTAGAATACTACATTCCTTACAAAGGCCAGCAATCAGCAAATGATTTTATAAAATTTTATCACGAGCCCAATACTTTATTTCAAAAAGATACAGCCAAAGAATATTTGTATAAATGAAACTGTAGTTAAAAGCATTGTTGTCCGACTAAATTTATCAACTCTAATGAAACACTTGCTGGCTTTAAGTTTCACGGCCCCTCTTCCCGTCCGAACCGGCACGCCAGCCCGACGAAATCATTCTGGCGGGGGCGGGCTTCGAAGAGGGGTTGGGGGTGAGGCAATAGAACAAGGAAAACCATTTAAATAAAGTAAAAATTTGCAGATGAATCAAGCGCTGAAATTAAAAGAAAAGGTTGGCTATGGGTTTGGTGATTTTGCATCATCTATGTTCTGGAAATTATTTTCAGTGTATTTATTATTTTTTTATACGGATGTTTTTGGCATAGCGGCAGCAGCAGCAGGCACTATGTTTTTAATTACAAGAATATGGGATACGGCGCTGGATCCCATCATCGGAATTATATCTGATAGAACCAATACAAAATGGGGAAAGTTCAGGCCATATCTTTTATGGATGGCTATACCTTTTGCTATAGCGGGTATCCTTACTTTTTCTTCTCCGGGTTTTAGCACGGCCGGAAAATTAATTTATGCCTACATCACCTACACATTTATGATGATGATCTACTCAACTATAAATGTGCCTTATGCTTCACTAATGGGAGTAATGACTTCTAACATTAAAGAACGCACTACCCTGGCAACGTTTCGTTTTGTTTTTGCATTCGCCGGAAGCATACTTGTATTAGCAACAGCAGAACCTTTGGTAAGCGAACTAAGCCATACCTCATCGGGAGTAAACCTGCAAAAAGGGTGGCAACATTCAGTGATCATTTATGGCGTTATAGCAGCCATATTATTTTACCTTACTTTTACATTAACACGTGAAAGAGTAAGGCCGCCTAAAGAACAAAAAACATCTTTAAAAGCCGATCTGGCCAATTTAGCAAAGAACAAGCCGTGGTTCATTCTTTTAGGCGCCGGGGTATTCACGTTAATATTTAATTCTTTGCGTGACGGTTCTACCATTTATTATTTTAAATATTATTTCCGCAGCCAGGAAGCGTTTCAATTACCGCTGCTGAATGTAGCCATCAATTACAGCACACTTTACCTGGTGCTAGGGCAGTCGGCAAATATTATAGGAGTTGTTTTGGCAAAACCCGTGTCCGACAAAATAGGAAAGAAAAATACGTTTTTATATGCGATGGTAATTGCCTGCATGTTGAGTTGCATTTTCTTTTTATTTAATGAAAATAATATCTTCTTAATTTTTCTATTCCAGTTTTTGATAAGCATATGTGCCGGAAGTGTTTTTCCTTTACTGTGGTCAATGTATGCAGATATAGCAGATTTTTCTGAATGGAAAACAGGCCGCAGGGCCACAGGATTAATATTCTCCTCTTCATCTATGTCGCAAAAGCTGGGGTGGACTTTGGGCGGAGCTGTTACCGGCTGGATGCTTGCTCTGTGGGGGTTTGAAGCCAATACGGTGCAAAGTGCAGAAGCTCAAACAGGCATTAGAATGATGCTGAGCTTTATTCCGGCAGCAGGTGCATTGCTTTCGGCAGCGTTCATACTTTTTTATAAATTAAGTGATCCTTTTATGTTGAAAGTGAGCGATGAGCTTGAACAAAGAAGAATAAAGGAAGCTGGTGAAAATAATTTCGCACAGCCATTGTAATTCAATTAAGCTTTAAAAAAATAAAAAAAAAATTAGTGGAAAGTGGCCTAAGGTTTCAATTTTGACTAAAAAAAGAATAACCCGCGTGCAGGGAATTATAAGCCGAGACATTGCCCAAAGATGCAGAGGATTCTTCCGTAATAAAATAACCCAATTAATATCTGTAACAATTTTTTTAAGAATGAATACATATTTTCAAACAAGATTAAAGTTTATAAAAAATTTTCATGCTGAATTAACAGGCAGGAAAAATAAAGCCGTCGAATCAGTTAATGGCGTCTTCAACCGTTACGAAAACCCGGTGCTTACGGCCAGCCATGTGCCTCTTGAATGGCGTTTTTATTTTAACCCGGTTACTAATCCGCTCCTGCTGGAAAGGTTTGGCATCAATGCGGCTTTCAATGCAGGCGCAATAAAATTTAATAATAAATATATACTTGCTGCAAGGGTAGAAGGAGTGGACAGGAAATCATTTTTTGCCATTGCTGAAAGTGATAATGGCATAGACAATTTTATTTTCAGGAAGCAGCCAATAATAATGCCTGGCACCGCCGAGCCGGAAACGAACATCTACGACATGCGCCTTGTGCAGCATGAGGATGGTTGGATATATGGAATTTTTTGCACCGAAAAACGTGATCCTTCGGCAAAGGAAGGAGACCAGTCTGCCGCGATAGCCCAGTGCGGTATTGCACGTACAAAAGACCTCGTAAACTGGCAGCGCTTATCTAATCTTAAAACGCCTTCGCCCCAGCAAAGGAATGTGGTTTTACACCCTGAGTTTGTAAATAATAAATATGCTTTTTACACACGGCCGCAGGATAGCTTTATCGAAGCCGGCTCCGGTGGCGGCATAGGCTTTGGTGTCTGCGAGGATATTGAACATGCAGTGATAGAGAAGGAAGTGGTTATTGATAAGAAAATTTATCACACCGTGTATGAAGCAAAAAATGGTCTCGGCCCGGCCCCGATAAAAACGGATAAAGGTTGGCTGCACCTGGCGCACGGGGTAAGAAACACAGCCGCAGGCTTGCGTTATGTGGTATATATATTCATGACCAGCCTGCAGGATATCACTAAAATAATTCATAAGCCAGGCGGATATTTTATGGCGCCCGAAGGAGACGAAAGAATAGGGGATGTATCCAATGTTTTATTTTCTAACGGTTGGATCGCAGACGAAGATGGAACAGTTTTTATTTACTATGCTTCTGCTGATATGAAAATGCATGTGGCAACTTCCACCCTCGAAAAGTTATTGGATTACGTGATCAATACACCCGAAGATGGCTTCACCTCTGAGGCTTCCGTGAACACTATTATGGAGATCATAAAAGCCAATAATGAATATGCAGAAGCCGGAACCGGCAACGGTATTGAAGTAAAAAATTTTACACAAGCAGTGAACGCATAATTTTATCTCATTCTATGAAGGAACAACTTGCGATGTTTGAAGAGGAGTTACATGATGAGCTAACAAGTATTCTTACTTATTGGATGGGCAATGCAATTGATGAAACAAATGGTGGGTTCTATGGCCGTATTGATAACAGTAATAGAATTTATATTGATGCGGCAAAAGGGTCTGTATTAAACAGCAGGATATTATGGTCGTTTTCCGCGGCGTATAACCTTACTAACAACAAGGCCTACCTGCAAATAGCGCAGAGAGCTTTTAGCTATATTCTTCAGCGCTTTATTGATGATATAAACGGAGGCGTATATTGGACGGTTGATGCAAAAGGTAATCCGCTGGATACGAAGAAACAATTCTACGCTTTGTCATTTGCCGTGTATGGGCTGAGTGAATTTGCAAAATGCCGCGGCAATGAAGACGCCAAAGAGCAGGCTATGAGTTTATTCAATACAATTATTGATAGAAGTTACGACGAGCAATATGGCGGTTATATTGAAGCGCTTTCAATGGACTGGAAAGAACAGGAAGATATAAGGCTGAGCGATAAAGATGCCAATGAGAAAAAGTCCATGAACACGCATCTGCACATTTTGGAAGGCTTCGCGAATCTCTATACAATATGGCCTGACATAAAATTGAAAAAGCGGATTGAAGAATTGATCAGTATTTTTTTAAGCCATATCGTTGATCAAAACAATCATCACCTTATCTTATTTTTTGATGAAAAATGGACTCCCCGTTCTGATATTTTTTCTTATGGCCATGATATTGAAGCGGCCTGGTTGATACAGGAAGCTACAGAGATTATTGGTAACGAAGCGCTCATTAAAAAAAGTAAGGTACTTGCTTTGCAGTTGGCTAATGCAACCCTGCAAGGGCTCGGCGCGGATGGCGGCCTTTGGTACGAATATGAGAAAGATAAAGAGCATCTTATTAAGCAAAAACACTGGTGGCCGCAGGCAGAAGCAATAATCGGATTTTATAACGCCTGGCAAATCACGGGCGATGATTCATGGTTACAAAAATCAATTAATAGCTGGCAATTTATTAAAGATCATATTTTGGATAAAGAGAATGGCGAATGGTTTTGGGGCATCAGGGAAAATTATGAAGTAATGGATGAAGACAAAGCCGGTATATGGAAATGCCCCTATCACAACTCCAGGGCATGTATCGAATTAATAAAGCGAATCAATAAAAGGAAACTCATAGACTAATAAAAATATTACGATGAAAAGATTCACCCTATGTAGCGTTCTATTTATTTCGGTCACTTTTGTATCTGCACAGAATAAATTTGATATTACCAAATACGGAGCTGTTGGAAATGGAAAAACGGTTGCGACGAAAGCACTCCAATCTGCCATTGATGCCTGCAACAGAAACGGTGGCGGCGTGGTAATCATTCCAACGGGGGTTTTTATAATCGGTACCGTTCATTTAAGATCTAACGTGCACTTGTACCTGCAGGCAGGCGCTATTTTAAGAGGCAGCTCAAACCTGCAGGACTACGAAGAATACACACCGGAAAAACCTTACACCCCCATTCACAAAGGAATGCTTTTTACTGAAGATGCTGAGAACATCGTAATATCAGGCGAAGGGCAGATTGACGGAAATGGGGATATTTTTTTTAAGCTGGGCGAAGCTAAAAAACTAGATGCCGAAGTAACGAAGTTTACAAGACAAAAAGAGAATTACCGGAAAGTGGAAACAGGCA
The DNA here is from genome assembly GCA_965217965.1 of Hanamia sp. Classification (GTDB taxonomy): domain Bacteria; phylum Bacteroidota; class Bacteroidia; order Chitinophagales; family Chitinophagaceae; genus Ginsengibacter. The sequence continues at coordinate 799,135 of CBDCJQ010000001.1, forward strand.
TAGGCGATGGCCCCATAGTACCCAAAGACCGTCCCTACCAGATGTTTGTTTTCAGCAATTGTAAGAAAGTAACGGTAAAGGACATACGCATAACTTCTGCGCCTTTCTGGTGCATGTATTTCGCCGATTGTGATGCGGTAAACGTCACTAATATTCGCCTGTGGAATAATTTACTTGCGCCGAATGCTGACGGCATTGATATCACCAGTTGCACCAACGTGATCATCGAAGGCTGCGATATCCGCGCCGGTGACGATGCCATTGCGATTGTAGGCTACGATCATCATTTCGAGATTCCCGGCTTTCAGCATTTACGCCATCTTTCAGAAAATATTATTGTAAGCAATTGTAATCTTCAATCTTATTCAAGTGGTATCCGCATTGGTTTTCTTGATCAGAATACTGTTCGTAACATTCATGTGAGCAATGTGAACATCACCAACTCCACAAGAGGCATTGGCATCTTTCTTCGGGATGAAGGTTCATTGGAAAATATTACCTTTTCAAATATATACATTGAAACACATTTAAGAACGGGCGATTGGTGGGGCAATGGCGAACCCATTCATATTTCTGCCGTTCGCGGTAAGGAAAATGTAAAGCTTGGGCAGATAAAACATGTACTCTTTAGTAACATCATTTGCAAAGGAGAGAATGGTATGCTGATCTATGGCAGTAATGAAAGTATTATTGAAGATGTATCTTTCGATCATATTCGTTTTGAACTTACCGGCAGCAAGCTTAATGATGTTGCAGGAGGAAATATTGATCTGCGGGGAAGCAGCTTGCAGAAATCCCTTTTTGAAAATGATATACCTGGTTTGCTGGCGCAATATGTAAAAAATTTGCGTATCAATGATTTTCATTTAGAGTGGACAAACACGCGAATGCCTTACTTTACGAATGGTCTTGAGCTTCATAATTTTGATAATGTTTCCATTTCAAATTTTGCAGGCGAAGCATCTTCTATAAATGCTAAAGCTCATAGAATTTATGCAAAAGATGGAAAGGGATTGAAAATAGAAAATAAAGAAAATGTGTTGCTGGAAAATGTGCAATAAATAAAGTTGCTAAATAAAATTTGGAAAAGTATTTGCCGCGATTAAAATAATTCATGAAACGTTTTGTAAGATATGCAGGTGCTTTTTTATTATTAGGTACTCTATCATGTATGTTCAGGCAAAAGAAAAAGAACATTATATTTTTCGGTGATTCCATTACAAAGAACGCAACGGAACCCGATGGCTTCATAACAAAGCTGCGACAGGCGCTTGCTGAAAAAATAATGCAGGTATTGGCGCCGGTTTTAAAATCAACAATATCAAATTAAAGCTATTCGCAAACAAATAAAAACACTATCATGACAACAAGACGTTCTTTTCTTAAAGCCACCACCGTGCTTTCTGCAGGCATGCTGTTAACAAGGTCTTCAGGATGCAATCCTAAAAATTCTCTTATAGGCCTGCAACTTTATACAGTGAGAGATGCCATGGAAAAAGATCCACGCGGCACCCTGGCTAAGGTTGCAGCGATTGGTTACACCTCGGTGGAACTCGCCACCTATACCGGTTCTGAAAAATTTTATGGTATGTCTCCATCGGAGTTTGCGGTTGCTTTAAAACAAAATGGATTGGTTGCACCGAGCGCTCACTACAGGCTTGGTGAAGAACAGCCAAAAGGCGTAGTGCAGCAGGGAACGATGTTGCACGATTGGGACAAGGCAGTGGATGATGCAGCAGCCCTCGGTTTAAAATATATGGTGTGCGCCTACCTCGCCGACGTAGAACGCGGCAATCCTGGTCATTATAAAAAAGTAGCAGAGCAACTAAATACCGCAGGCGAAAGATGTAAAAAGGCAGGTATTCAATTGTGTTATCATAACCACGATTTTGAATTTATAAAACAAGACGATCAATACCCTTACGATATTTTATTATCTACCGATAAAGACCTGGTGAAGATGGAAATCGATTTGTATTGGATTACAAAAGCCGGACAGGATCCTATTAAACTTTTTAATGAACATCCCGGCAGGTTCCCGCTGTGGCATGTGAAAGATTTGGACAATACACCCGATAAAAATTTTACTGAAGTTGGTAATGGCATTATTGATTTCAAAAAAATATTTGAGTACAGGAGCAAAGCAGGCATGAAGTATTTTTTTGTAGAGCAGGATAAAACGCCGGGTTCTCCCTTCGATAGCATTACTAAAAGTATAGCTTATATAAAGAAGAACCTCGTATAGATTTATCAAAAACACTTTGCCATTGCAAGGTTCTTATAAATAAAAATGAAAAAAATTATGAACTACAAATATTTGTTCCTCGTTTTTTTAATGGCTACTTCATCTTTCGCATATAGTAAGCCGGTAAAAAAAGATTTTTATCAAATAAAAATATATCACCTGAAAAGCAATGAGCAGCTATCAATGATGGATGGCTATTTGAAAAATGTTTATTTGCCCGCTATGCACCGTGCTGGTGTAAAAAACATTGGCGTGTTTAAACCCATTGCAAATGACACGGCTGCGGCAAAACTTATTTATGTATTTATCCCTTTCTCCTCTTCCGCTTCGTGGATGGATATTGATGCAAAGCTTGAGAAAGATGGCGTATATAAAAATGGAGCAAAGGGCTTTAATGAAGCGGCTGCTGACAACGCGCCTTATGAAAGAATGGAATCAATTTTATTGGACGCTTTTCCCGGGCAGCCAAACTTGGTTTTACCTAAAGGTAAAAATATTCAAAGGGTTTTTGAGCTGAGAAGCTATGAAAGCCCGACAGCAAACTTGCATAAAAAGAAAATGGCTATGTTCAATACCGGTGGAGAAATTGAAATATTCAACCGCCTTGGTTTCAATCCTGTTTTTTATGCAAAAGTTTTATCCGGCAGCCACATGCCCAACTTTATGTATATGCCCATTTTCACCAGTGTGGAGGAGCGAAATGCCCAGTGGAAAAGGTTTGGCGACGATTCAGTTTGGAAAGATATTTCTACACGTCCTGAAAATGAAAACAAAGTTTCTGTCTCGCACATAGATAGTATTCTGATGCACGCCACAGATTATTCTGATTTTTAAAACGGACTGAGTAGTTTGGAAAAATTGGCTTTTTTTCACTTTCAGTGTAATTAAAACAGCTTTTATTAGAAACCAATTACGACTAGTTGTTTATGAAAAAGATTACACACGTTTAATATACGAATCGTCAATTTTTTTACTTTAAAAAAATACTTATGAAAAAAATAATCATCGCTTTTTGTTTTGCCCTTCTGTCTTTTTCAGTGATGGCTCAGGCGCCGGTTTTTAATGCTGTAACACCGAACACTGTTAGCCCGGCAATGTTTGACAAATTTGAATTGAACATTAACCTGGCGGCTGCGTACACCAATCCTTATGATTACAATGACATTGATGTGAGCTGCATTTTCTTTGCGCCGGGCGGAAGAAAAGATACGGTTGATGGCTTCTTTATGCAGGATTATATTTTAAATCCGGATGATTCGTTGACCACTTCCGGCGCCGGAACTTTTAAAGTGCGTTATGAGCCGAATGAAACCGGGAACTGGAGTTACATTTTATCCTGTAAAAATTCTGCCGGTACTACTGTACAGCCATCGCAAAATTTTCAATGTGTGGCTTCTTCCGAAGCAGGTTTCATAAGAAAGAATACAACCAATTATTTAAATTTTGATAATGGTTTACAATATATTCCGATCGGGGAAAATGTTGGATGGCAAAATGGGGGTACTAATAACGTGATTAAAGATTACACGAATTGGGTTGGCAATCTCGCAGCTAATGATGCAAATTTTATACGCGTGTGGATGAGTAGTTGGGCCTTTGCACTGGAGTGGAAAAACGGAACAAATGGCTTTAGCGGCCTGGAAAAATATAAACAATCTTCAGCCTACTATCTTGATTGGCTGCTGGGTTATTGTAATCAAAATAATGTGTACATGATGCTTTGTTTAAATAATCATGGCCAGGTTTCTACCAATGTAAATCCTGAATGGACAGACAATCCATACAACGCAGCGAATGGTGGCCCTGCAACCAATACCTGGGATTTTTTTACAGATGCTACTGCAAAAGCAACACTTAAAAATCGTTTACGCTACATCGTTGCCCGCTATGGTTACTCACAGAATATTCAAAGCTGGGAATTATTCAACGAAGTTGATTGGACGGATCAATACGATACACGGAAATCTGATGTAAAGGATTGGCATGATGAAATGTCCACCTACATAAAATCAAAGGACGTATATAAACATTTAGTAACTACAAGCTTCGCCCATGATTATAATGATCCGGCTACGTGGGTGCTGCCAAATATAGATTTTACACAAACGCATTTTTACATTAATTCACCCAATATAGAAAGCGTGCTTTCCGCGACTACGCAAACTTATCTTGCCAATTACCAGAAGCCAACATTGAATGGTGAGTTTGGCCTCGGCCCTTCCGGCCCTACACTTTCGGCCAATGATCCCAATGGGATTCATATACACAATGCCATTTGGGGCAGCACTTTCAGCGGTGCAATGGGAAGCGCTATGAGCTGGTGGTGGGATGATTACATTGGCCCTCAAAATTTATATTATCATTATAAGCCGTTGGCGGCTGTTGCCTCGTTGATCAGGCTTAAAGATGATAATTATAAAAAAGTATCAGCTACCGTTACAGGTGGCGGCGCTTCGGATGTGATCATAACGCCGGGCGCTAATTTTGGCGCAGCCACTTCATCATCTTTCACTATTGATGTGAATGGTAATATGTCGCCGGGCCCTGATCAATTGGGGCAATATCTCTTCGGTAGCGTTTATAACACTCAATATCATAATCCGCCAAGTTTTTCGGTTACGTATCCTGTAAATGGCCAGTTCACCGTAACAACGGGGTCAAGTATCGGCACGTCTCCCCAGATAAATATTTATGTAGATGGTGTGGCTAAATTGAATCAAAGTGCAGCAATCAATACGGCCTATTCAGTAAACATAACAGCCGGAAGCCATGTAATAAAAGTTGACAACCTGGGTACAGACTGGACGACTATTTCCAATTATACTTTTACGAATGCCGGGCCGCCGCTTAGCGCTTATGTGCTAAGATCAGCCGGTACATATAAAGCAACCGGCTGGCTGCTGAATTCTAAATATAACTGGCAATATGTAAAAAATAATGGCGCACCACCCGTGGTTTCAGGAAGCAGTTTGAGTATAACGGGCATGCATAACGGAAATTACTCCATTAAATATTACAGCCCTGCAACAGGTGCGCAGTTGAGCCTGATGACAGCGATGGTTTCTTCAGGCACACTTACTCTTTCTTTGCCTGCCATAGCCTGGGATGTGGCCTTCACAGCTGTTGAAAATTCCACGCTTCCTATCAGGCTTTCTTCATTTACCGGCAATCGCCATATAAATGAAAATTATTTAAACATTGATATTGCCAACGCTGATAATGTGAAGAATATTTATATAGAAAGATCAGGTGATGGAACCAGCTTTACCCTCTTATCAAATGCAGGCAATGATTGGAGTTCTTTGCTGGGTAAACATCAGTACATTGATAGGAAGCCATTAAAAGGTAATAATTTTTATAGATTAAAAATTGAAGATAAAGATGGCTCAGTTACCTGGTCCGCAATAATAAACCTGGTTAATAATCCGGTGAAATTTGGGGTACATCCGAATCCTGTAAGCGATAATATTATACTCAATATTTATGAGGGCACTTACCTGGCAAAACTTGTTGATCAAAGCGCAAGGGTAGTATTAACCAAATCAATAAGCGGCGCAAATAATTCGCCCGCAAAAATCCCTGTAAATAAATTATCCAGTGGCATATATTATTTATCGGTGCAGGATAGTAAAGGCGATCTGATCGGGTATGAAAAAATTTCGGTAATGCATTAATAAAAATCCAAATTTTATCATTTCGTTGCTTAGCGTGTATGCTCCACAGGTAGATCAGTAAGTTTAAAATTTATACTAATGAAATTCAAAATCACTTTACTCGTTTTTCTTTTTTGCTGCGCAAAAGTAAACGCACAAAAATATGATGGATTAGCTATGACACCGCCGATGGGGTGGAATAGCTGGAACACTTTTCAAACAAATATCAGCGACTCGCTGGTACGCGGAACCGCTGATGTAATGGTGGCCTCCGGCATGCGGGATGCAGGCTACGTTTATCTTGTATTAGACGATGGATGGATGGCAATGGAGCGGGATAGCGAAACCGGAGACCTGGTGCCTGATCCTAAAAAATTTCCCAAAGGCATGAAAGTGCTTGTTGATTATGTTCATTCTAAAGGCTTAAAATTTGGCTTGTATAATTGTGCCGGTACTAAAACCTGCGCCGGATACCCCGGCACAAGAGGCTATGAATACCAGGATGCAAGATTCTATGCATCGCTGGGTATTGATTATTTAAAATTTGATTGGTGCAATTCTGATGGACTTAATGCAAAAGAATCTTATACAACTATGAGTAAGGCTTTGAAAGCGGCGGGGCGACCTATCGTTTTCAGCCTTTGCGAATGGGGAAGTAATAAACCCTGGCAGTGGGCAGAAAATGTGGGTCAGCTCTGGCGTACAACCGGCGACATTTCTGCAAAGTTTGACAGCTACATAGACCACGGCACCTGGAAGCAGTTAGGCGTAATGCCGATAGCAGACCTGCAGGATACTTTGCGAAAATTTGCCGGGCCCGGCCATTGGAACGATCCTGACATGCTGGAGGTAGGTAACGGTATGAGCGTAAACGAAGACAGGGTTCATTTCTCGCTATGGTGTATGCTGGCAGCGCCGCTGATGGCCGGCAACGATATCAGGAAAATGTCAAAGGAAACGCAGGCAACACTTACGGATAAGGAAGTGATTGCGGTTAACCAGGATGCCGCCGGCATCGAAGGCTTTAAATACCGTGTGCAGGATAGCCTGGAAATATGGGTAAAACCTTTAAGTAATGATAACTGGGCTGTGTGTTTTTTAAACAGGTCTGCCAAGCCAATGAAAGCAAATTTTAATTGGAAAGATGAAGTGATTGCCGATACCCTTTTTAAAAAGGAATTGAATGCCCAACAGCAAACGTATAAGATTAAAAATTTGTGGGCCAACTCCAACAGCGGCGACACACAAAAACCTTTCACAGCAATGTTGCCCTCGCATGATGTGATTGTGCTAAGGTTATCGAAGTGATTAGCATTGATAAGTCCGACATTGAAAAACACAGCACTTAAAATCTTGAATAAATTTATTTGAATTTTAAAATCTTCATTAATTATTCAGATCTGTATATCGGAAAGACTTTTACTAACTGCGGTACTTTTGCTTTTTTGGAAATCCAATTTTAGCCATAGTTTCTTTTGCTGAAGCATTTGGCGCTACCCTTTCAAAATAACTTCAATCTTTTGTAATTCTTCTTTGGTGAAGTTGTAGTTTTTAGTTGCCTCAATTGCGTCAGTTACCTGGCTGGGTTTGCTTGCGCCCAGGGCAATGGAAGTGATTCGTTCGTCTTTCAATATCCACGCAAGAGACATTTGCGCAAGTGATTGATTTCTTTCCTTTGCCAATTCATTAAGCATTTTTACTTTTTCCAATACTTCATCAGTGATCTGCCCTTCTGTAATCGCGCCATTCGAAAGATGCCTGCCTGCCCTGGAGTCTTCAGGAATTCCCTTTAAATATTTATTGGTGAGAATACCTTGCGCCAATGAAGAAAATGTAATGCAACCAACTTTTTCATCTTCGAGTAGATCCAACAATCCATTCTCTACCCAGCGGTCGAGCATTGAGTATCGGGGCTGATGTATAAGGCACGGCGTGCCAAGCTCGTTCAATATTTCAAAAGCTTCTTCAGCTTCAGCAGGCTTATAACTGGATATGCCTACATACAGAGCCTTGCCCTGCCGCACGATGAGATCAAGCGCTGTCATTGTTTCTTCCAACGAAGTTTCCGGATCGGGACGGTGGTGATAAAATATATCTACATAATCAAGTCCCATTCTTTTAAGGCTTTGATCAAGGCTCGCCACTAAGTATTTTTTTGAACCCCAATCGCCATAAGGCCCGGGCCACATGCCCCATCCGGCTTTCGATGATATGATCAGCTCATCGCGGTAAGGAAGAAAATCCTGTTTAAGTATTTTTCCGAAATTTATTTCAGCGCCCCCGGGAGGCGGCCCGTAATTATTGGCCAGGTCAAAGTGTGTTATGCCATTATCAAAAGCGGTATGAAGTATGTCCCGGCAATTTTCATAATCATCAATCTCGCCGAAATTGTGCCACAGGCCCAAAGAAATTGCAGGCAGTTTCACACCACTGTTGCCGCACCGGCGGTATTCCATTTTATCATATCTGTTCGTTTGAGGAGTGTATGCCATACATTATATTTTTAAAAATGAGAATTGATTCGTTCAAAAATAGGCCCAAAATCAAATCAATAAATAATTATGTTGGTTGGCAGCCTATTTGAACACACCGTTCACTTTGTGGATGAGCTTTGCAAACCTCACCAGGCTCTGCACATTTCTATGTTCAAAAAACCGGCATTTAAAGCTAAAATTGCAACAGAACCAACACTTTCCCACAGCACAAATAAAGCCTGGTTTTCTGAACCTAAATAACTTAGGAGCAAAACGTACCATTTAGCATGGATGAAGAACATATACCCGATAACATCCACACTGCTTTAGATGCATTTGCCGGCTCCCAGTTTGTAAACTTGTGCTTAAGCAAATGGGACTGAAAGTTATAGCCAACGACTTTCTAAACTTCTTATTCATTTCTTTGCAACCTTTGCAGCAACTCTTCTTCTTTCCCTGCTTCATGCAATAGTTCATGGTTGGTAAGATGTAGAGTATCTCTTTTCAATTGTTGCTTTATTATTATTTTTTAAATAGAAAATTTCCGATTTATAAGGATCTAAGGCGTTACATTTCTTCTTTAATACCCTTTTTAATTAACCACCAGTTTACCGGAAAGGCTGTAAGAAAGCCAAGCATCATAGCAAACTGCATTACAAACCAAAACACAATTGTGTTAGCTTCCAGCCTGTGTTTAAAAATTAAAAACGTGGCGATGGCCATTCCGCCATACATACCAACTTGCCAGGAAGTAAGAGAAAGTGTATCTGCCTTCAGCGCTGCAATCAATCCTTTTTTCGGCGAAAGATTTTTCATTGGCTTTATAGAATAATATTGAAACACAATGCCCAGCACGAAAGCAAAAAAATAGTCGATAATCCAGGCATTCACCAGTTTATTCGTAACAATAGCCAACGTAATGTACAGCAACAAAGTCTCCGCAATTATATCACCAAGTGTACAGCCACTACCGCAATGCAAAGCCCCTACGGTAACGCTTTGCCAGAATGGTTTTTTCTTCGACGGCATATCTTCATTTTTTTCTTTTGCCATCATCATTTTTTTATGCGTTGATTTTCTGCCGATGGTGAAGTAAGCGAGCAAGGCCAGTGGGCCTGCGTATAAACCGGTTATCGGCCACACAAAATTCATCACCATCATGTGCTGCTTATGCCCGGCCAGTATATCAAAGAGAATGATTGCCGTGGATACAAACCCGGTAATGATAGAAATAGTGGCGATTGTTTGTAATGTATTCATGCCCATTCTTTAATGTTCTTTTTCCAGCTTTTCTCCCTTTGGCCCAATACCTTGCTTATACACCAGCTCTGAGCCATGATGGCCGGCGAGGGAAACCGTAACCGCACATCCGATTAACAGCGCCAATGAAATAATTTCTATCCACTTTTTATGAATGAATAAGCCTGCAATTTTGAAAGCGGAGGCAAAGCCACTTATCCAAATCGTAATGAATGCAAGCTTTTCATGTTCTTCAAACAATTCCATTGCCTGCGGACTTACATTTTCCGCTGCATGCGCATGAAAAACAGTTGCGGCCAGCCAGCCGGTAATAAACCCAATGATAGTAAGAATAATAATAGTGTAATTGTATGCCTTGTTTTGTATGAAAAGCAAGCCGGCCTGCATGATAGCTGCAATAATTAAAAGCACTATAGGGAAGTGCACTATCAGCGGGTGATAATTGGGGAAATAATTTATATGGTCAGGCTCACTTTGCTGTGCATATAATAATGTGACAAAGATAACGGTGACGGCTACCAGTAATATTTTTTTCATAGTAATTGTTTTAGTAATTAATAAATTAATGATATCCCTGCACCCCATCCATAATCGCTATCATAATTTCCGGATAGCGCAAAGTTTCTTGCGACAATATATTTTAAGCCGAGCGTATATTCTTTATCTGTGTTCCATGAAAAATCAAACCGGGATCTTTTTGTCAGTGCAAGATCATGCCTGCTTAATTGAAAACGGAAATTACCTTCATGATCAACCCTTCCTTCTGCTGTGATAAACAGTGGCAAAAAATAGGTGACGCCAAGTGTTGCCAGGTTTTTATATTCCAATATGTGCTTGCCATCTTTGATCTCATTTGTTCTTTCTTGCCGGTTATCTGCACCGATGAACACCGTTAGGAACTGTCTTTTATCAAGAAACTTTCTCAGCATCGTTTCACTCTCATATCTTTTTTTCCAATCATAATTTGCTTCTTCGTTCAGCTCCCATTTGGTTCCTGCAAGCGTTGCATTTAAAAAAGCCCCTTGCGATTGAAGCGAAGCGCTACCCCATAAGAAAGTATGCCGCCCATGCTCTTTTAAAAACATTTTATAATCTTTCGGGCTGTCTCTTTGTACTTCGGGCAACGTATTATCATAATGGAAAACCCTTGCCATACCCGAAAGCATGTGGTATAATGTATGGCAATGGAAGAACCAGTCTTTTTCTTCATCGGCTGCAAAATCAATGGTGTCGGTAGCCATTGGCAACAAGTTGAAAGTATGTTTCAAAGGTGCATCGTCCAATGTGCTTCCATTCAGCAGGCGGAAGAAATGGCCATGCAAATGCAGCGGATGTTCCATCATGGTATTGTTATGAAAAATCACCCTTACATGCTCACCTTTTTTAATTAAAATTTTATCCGCATCAGTAAGGTTTATATTATTGAACGACCATACATATCGAAACATATTACCGGTCGCCGTCAATTCGATCAGCCGGTCAGGTTTTCCTGAAGGCTTAGGAATCGCTGGGTCATCGTTGGTAGCATGAAGCATCTCGTAGGAAAGAACTTTATCGTTACCATTTCCCGGCGGATAACTAAAACCATACATGGGCATATTCATTCCACCCATGCTCATACCTTTCCCGGTTTTCATTTGGGCAGGCATGTTCATTCCTTTCATATCCATTCCTTTTTTCATAGAAACAGTATCTTTTTTCTTATTCCCGCCTGAAGTTTGGGCAGGCATATCCATTCCCGGCATATTCATGGAAGAGGTATCTTTCATTTTATTATCCATATCCGTCTTGTTCATCTTCATATTATCCATGCCATTATCCAATTCAATATTTTTCATGGGCATTTTGCTGATGCCCATGGTCATATTCATAGAAGACATCATCGTGTTCATGTGATGCATTACTTTGAAGTAATCTACTTTTGGAATATCGGGAGCTGCCACTTCGCTGCCTTCGCCAAAAAATGCAGAAGCATGTGCAGAAATATCCTGTGCTGTTGCCCTTAGTTCATATTTACCGGCTGATGGTATTTTTATAATCACATCATAAGTTTCTGCTGTGGCAATCAAAAATTTATCAACATCCACGGGCTCTACGTTTTGCCCGTCTGCGGCCACCACTTTCATTTTGCCTCCGGCAAACTGCATCCAGAAATAGGATGATGAAGATGCATTTACAATGCGAAGTCTGATCTCATCGCCGGGTTTAACAGCCCCCCTGCCCTCCCGAAGTGTATTCGGGACAAGTTCCGAAGGGAGATTCAAGGCGCTTTCATATTTTGGCCGTCCGTTTATGAAGAAATAATTATACTTCACATCGCTGATATCCATTGCCGGCATGCGCATCCATTCCTGTTTAAGTTTGTCACCAAAGCTTCCGGCGGCAATTGCCTCACCGTAGCTTTGCACGGAATTCTTTTTAATAGCATACCAATCGGTTTCCCGTTTTAGTAAACGCCATACATCCATCGGCTTAGTATCGGTCCAGTCGTTCAGCACCACCACTTCCTCTTTCATTTTTGGCTCATCCCTTTTATGAATTACGATGGAGCCTGTTAACCCTATTTGTTCCTGCGTCATGGTATGCGAATGATACCAATAGGTACCGTTTTGCCTTACAGGAAAAATAACTTCGAGTGTTTTGCCGGGCTGAATGGGAAATGTTGTAAGGCCCGGAACGCCATCATATTGGTTGGGAATAAGTATCCCATGCCAGTGAATAGACGTAGTTACGCTCATAAGATTGTGAACCCTTATTACAGCAGTATCACCTTCTATCAACTCAATAGTGGGCCCGGGAATTTGCCCATTGATGGCAATCGCATGTTTTGATTTGCCTGTATAGTTAACGATTGTGTCGTTTACATAGAGATCGTACCCGGTTTTTTTTGCGGAAAAACTTTGGCCAAAAACTGCTTGTGAACAAAAGGCGGAAAATAGGACAACTGCAAAAAATATTCTTTTAGAAAATTTGTTATTCGATTGAAATGGATGTACGAAAAAATTTGCTTTCATTTAATTTGATTTAATTACATAGATAGATAAGGGCATGCCAAAGCCACGTAGAAATGATCTACTATAAATCAAATCTGAAAGCTCTGTATGGCAATCCTGATATCCGGTATGGGAGGATGATGACTTCGGATAAAGTATTTGATGTTCGGAGTGCTTTGAGAAAAAGAAAAAATATCAACGGTATAAAAAGCAGAAACGAATGCTGTGAAAAAAATTGAGCGAGGAAGGTTTACGGATTGTGGCACAGATTTATCAAGCGTCGAAAATTTGGTTACATGCTTATTGCAGCAATTGTCGTCACCGTCAGTTGATTTTTTTTTATGATGATCTTCGTTGGCTTCCTCGTGATGAATATGTTTTTTACCGTTAGCGTGTACATGCACGGTTTCTGCTATTTCTTCATCGTGATGATGCGTTATATTGAAACCCATGTCAACACCAAGAGCACACGCAAATCCAACAATAGTATTTATAGAAAATACCAATATCAGGAACGCTGCTTTAATTTGTATGGATATGTTTCTATTCATGGTTATTACAAAATACACCCTTCGTGCCGACTTGCTTCAACTATTATACCAAGGCCAAAATTCTAATTTCAGGTTATGCCATTAATTGATTTGAGCTACAACTGTATGTTTCTTAACCTAAGCGAGTTTACGATAACAGAAACGGAGCTAAAGCTCATGGCTACTGCTGCTATCATTGGAGATAACAGAATACCGAAAAAAGGATATAAAACGCCTGCTGCTATTGGAATGCCAAGTACATTATAAATAAAAGCAAACCACAAATTCTGGTGAATATTTTTCATTACCGCCTTACTTAATTTTTTTGCTTTTACAATCCCGTGCAGGTCGCCTTTTACCAAAGTGATCTCAGCACTTTCAATTGCGACATCTGTACCGGTGCCCATTGCGATCCCCACATCGGCCTGGGCTAAAGCCGGTGAATCATTAATGCCGTCACCGGCCATTGCTACCTTTTTCCCTTCACTTTGCAATCTTTTTATTTCATTGAGTTTATCCTCCGGCAGGTATTCGGCTTTAAAGCCGGTTAAGTGCAGTTCATCAGCAACTGCTTTCGCCGTGCCTGCATTATCGCCGGTAAGCATGATGATCTCAACGTGGTCATTAAGCAATTCTTCAATCGCTTTTTTAGTGGTGTCTTTTATTTTGTCTGTTATAGTTATATATCCAATGGTTGCACCATCAATCGAAATATAAGAAACCGTTTTTCCTGATTGTTGTTCATTGTGCACTTCTTCTTCGAGGTTTGCAGGAATTGCCGAATTGATTTCTTCCATTAATTTTTTATTCCCCAGGGCGATTTTTTTACCGTCTGCCGTGCCGGTCACCCCTTTGCCTGCGACCGCTGTAAAATCATTCACCTCAGAGAAGGATACTTTTTTCTCCCGGCCATATTTCACTACAGCTTCCGCTAAAGGATGTTCACTGTATTTATTCAGGGAAGCGATTTTCTGCAATACATCATCTTCATTAATTCCGCTCTGCGGAACTGCAACAACTACTTTTTCCACTGAAGGTTTTCCTTCGGTAAGCGTGCCTGTTTTATCAACAATTAATGTATCTGTCTTGCTCATCTTTTCAAGCGCTTCTGCACTTTTAATAAGAACGCCATTTTGTGCGCCTTTACCAACACCCACCATCACTGACATGGGCGTAGCCAAGCCTAACGCACAGGGACAAGCGATAATTAAAACGGCAATCGCATTTACAAATGCGTACACATACCGCGGCTCGGGGCCAAATGCAACCCAAGCAATAAAAGTGAGCACGGAAACCAAAACAACAACCGGTACAAAGTATTTGGCAATCCGGTCGGTGATCTTTTGAATAGGCGCTTTGGAGCGGCTTGCATCATTCACCATTTTAATAATGTGCGACAATAAAGTATCAGCGCCGATCTTCTCAGCTTCCATCACAAAAGACCTCGTAGTATTGATGGTTCCTGAAGTTACTTTATCATTTACTTTTTTATCTGCCGGAATTGGCTCACCGGTAATCATTGATTCATCAATGCTGCTATCACCATCTGTTATTTTTCCATCAACCGGAATTTTTTCTCCCGGCTTTACCCGCAACCGGTCACCCTGCTTTATATCATCAATAGAAATAATTTTTTCTTCCCCATTAATTACCAACGTAGCCTCGGAAGGAACAAGCTTCAATAATTCTTTAATTGCTCCACTCGTACGGCTATGCGCTCTTGCTTCTAAAAGCTGTCCTAATAACACCAACGCAATTATTACTGTTGCCGCTTCAAAATAAACGAATACCGTTCCGCTCTCCGTTCTAAATTGCGCCGGAAAAATATCTGGAAAGATCATCGCGATCACACTGAATAAAAATGCTACGCCGATACCTATTCCTATCAGCGTAAACATGTTCAGGTTCCAGGTTATAACAGACCTCCATGCACGCTGAAAAAACATCCAGCCCGCATAAAATAAAACAGGAATTGATAAAGCAAACTGTACCCAATTCCATTTTTCCTGGGTCATTATTTTCATAAGTGGATTGCTCGTAAGCATGTCGGACATGGCAATGAGCAAAATGGGAACGGTGAATAGTACCGCGATCTTAAACTTTCTCAAGAGATCCCTGTACGTTTTATTTTCATCAAGCTCCCTCCCGCTCCCCCGAAGGGGGAGAGTTGGAACAAGGTCCATACCGCATATAGTACACGAGCCCGGGGCATCCCGGATTATCTCAGGGTGCATAGGACAAGTATATTGTGTCTTTTTAGAAACGTTATGCGCTTTCTCTAAATTCATTCCGCACACAGGACAATCGCCGGGCTTATCATACGTCTTGTCGCCTTCGCAATGCATGGGACAATAGTAGTCACCGTTTTTATCATTATTCGCGGATTTTTTTACAGTATGTTTATGTTCCACCGCTTCACTCTTTGCAGAAGATTCTTTTACCAAATGCATTCCACAAACGGGACAATCACCGGGCTTCTCATACGACTTGTCGCCTTCGCAATGCATGGGGCAATAATATCCGTCTTCATTTCTTTCACCGGAATTATTTGCAACAACAGGCGTTGCATGTTGATGCTTATGGTTAGAGCTTCCATTCGAAGAATTTTTTTTCTCATCCAATTTATATTTTGGATAGTCTTTCAGGGCTGCCTTCAACTTATCAGTTGATATGTGCTCGTTCATGTCAATTACTGCTTCGGCTTTTGGCAAGTCAATTGAAACTCTTTCAACTCCTTTCACCTGCGACAACTTTTTTTGAACGGTTGCCTGGCATCCGCTACAGCTCATTCCGGTTACGCTATATGTGTGTGTCATACTATTTTTATTAGTACACAAAGTTAACCAACGTGAGGGTGGGGGTTGTTACAGAATTTTGTAAATGAGTTACAACATTTTGTATTCTTATAGTCAACTGCTGAAGCATGAATTGTTTTATTATTTTTTCCAACGCGATTGTGAATCATTATTCGTCCGACTAATTCAATGAAAACCCCGCTGGTATTGACCTCAACCCCCAACCCCCTCTCCGACCCCCCGCCAGAATGATTTCGCCGGGCTGGCGTGCCGGTCGGGGAGAGGGGCCGTGAAACTTAGTGCCAGCAAGTGTTTCATTAAAATTGATAATATTTAGTCGGACAATAGTGGTTGAGAATTGAAAAGTCTGCAGAATTATTTGTTTCTATAATCTAATCTAAGTTTCACTCCCCCGTTTACAACGAATCCTTCGAGGGGCGCATAAATATCCTTGAATACAGGATTGGTAATTGTGCCGGTATAAATACTTTCAAATTTTGTTTGCCGTACATCCCCAAAGCTTTCAAAGTTTATAAATATTGAAGACCTCTTCCACAATTTTTCTGCCACTAAGCCTGAGAGCCAATAATCTCTTCCTGTGGTTCCATCACTCAACTGTTGCTTACTGAAGTAATACAACTCCGAGCCGAACTTCCATTTGCCTTCCACTTCATATACTAAAGCAGCGTTAAAGCGATGCTTTGGCGTGAGCGGGTTTTGATAAACAGTGCCATTGTTGTGGACTTTTGCATCGGTGTAAGTATAACCGGGATACAATGCCAGTTCAGCATAACCTAACTTAATGTTTGTTTCTGCGCCTTTTGAAATGATGTGCCCGGAATGTTTTGTAGTTGGTATTTATTATTTAAAACAGGTTCAAGAAATATGGGATTTTCCAGGTAAGTATAAAAGAAAAACTGGTTGAGGCTGAAGGTAAATTCATCAAATGATGTCTTGTAATTTACATCCCAATTTGCGCCGTAACTTTTTTCTAATTTGTTGGTAGTCGTGCTGATTGACAATATATCTTTGTATAATAATCTTTCACTTTCTTCTGTAAAAATGGTTGGCGTTTTGTAGCCAAATCCGCCGCCTAAGCGGCTTGTGAGCTTCGGTGTTATTTTAAATGAGGCGGAAATTCTTGGTAACAAAGCAAAACCATAATCTTTTACATAGTCGCCTCTAAGCCCTGTTTCCAAAGTAAGCCAATTGGAAGTATTCCAGGTGTTTGGATAAAAGCGCCAAGAAGAGCGCTGTTACAACCCAAAAAGCAATTATGATGCACGCAAATATCCAATTGTTTTTCTTATCCAATTGCGGATTGCTTTTATATTTTTCTCTTGCTTCCTCTAAAACAGTTTTGGGAATTAATCTTATTGACAAACTAATTAGTGCCGGCACAATTATCAGATCATCTAACAATCCTAACACCGGTATGAAGTCTGGAATTAAATATATCGGGCTCAGCAAATAACCTACGGTAACGCCGACTAAGAATTTGGCCATTACCGGAGTTCGCTTATCGCTGTAAGCAATTATCAAAACCTGCGCTTCGGATTTGAGTTCTTTTGCCTTCTGTTTAAGCTTCGAAATGAAATTCATTCACGGGGTATGTCCTGCGGTATGCGTGGCCTGGCATACAAACAATTTTCTTTGCCGGCTATTGACAAAGATGTAAAGCTGCCTGCGGTGCTCAATGGTATGGAAGTAAAAGCATTGCTAAAAGCCTATAAACTTTTAGGCACCGGTTCTCCCGATGAAAAATCGGAACAGGCTGTACAACACCGGACTTCATCGTTGGCACTGCGTGCCCGACGAAGTCTTATTTGTTGACAGAAGTAGCGTTTATCTTGCAATTTGAATTCGCTTATTCATCAGTTCCACATTAAAGTTCACTTTCGCTTTCAGTGCTCCAAAAACTTTTAAAATCGTTTCCATTGTCACATTAGTGGTACTGTTCTCCAATTTTGAAATTTGTGCTCTTTGAACGCCAACTAATCTCCCCAATTCTTCTTGTGTTAAATTTCGTTCAAGTCGAATTTTGCGTATCATTTCTCCTAAAGTTTCAAGTTGAAGTTCTTGTTCGTATTGCGTTCTTTTTTCAGTTCCGATTTCGCCAATAAATTCATCTTTGATTTGGTCGAAACTGAACATTTCCAATTCTTTATTTTTTGTTGCCATGTTTTCTATGTTTTTAAGTTCAAAATATTTCAACCTTATTTGTTCTGCTTTTTCAATTTCTTTTTCTGGTGTTTTGTCTGTTTTCTTAATGATTCCGTGGGTTGCTAAAACCAATGTGTTTTGTTTATCTTCTTTGTCCCAAAAGGCAAAAATTCTGAAATAAGTTTTGTTGTATAAAGTTCTAAACTACCAAATTTCGCCTTTCAGTTTTTTGAATAATTCGTTGTCCGTCTTAATTTTTGCTTTGTCAATATTGAAAATTATTTTGTCTCGACTTTTTTCGTTCACTTGCATCAAAAATTCTCTTGCTTCGGACAAAAATATTACTTCAAATTTTTCATTCACACCATTTATATGTTTCCATATAAAGATACAAATAATTTTAATTACGGAAATTTTAAACGATTTTTTGATTTGGGTGGGTCGCTGTGCTATTTCTGCTACGTTTTACGGCTTGCAGCAGGTGGGGAAATAGAATTCCTTCGGCCGGAACCGTTGCCAAATTTATAATAAAAAGTTCATTGTTTATTCTACCGCTCAATAGAGTTTTTTCAGCCGGAACTACTGTTCCATAATGTTACAAAAGTTCATTGTTATTCCTTCGGCCCCACCTTGCTGCAAACCGATGTTATAGCCAGTGCAGTCAAGTCAAAGTTGAAGCGTTAATTTTAATTGTCCCCCAAGCCCTTTCTGAATAATTTTCATTAATGTTGAAAGTCTGATGTCAGAAGCATTGTTCTCAATTCGTGAGATGTAGGATTTGTTAGTTCCACATTTTTCTGCAAGCTCTTCTTGTGTCATACCAAGTTTGATTCTGGCTTCTTCCAGCAAAACTCCAAGATGAAATGCTTCAAATTGTTGCTCCCACTCTTCACGTTTGGGCGCTCCTTTTTTACCATACTTTTTGTCCAGAATTTGGTCCAAAGTCGTGATGTTACTTTTTGTTTTCATTTTGATATTCCTCCATTATTTTAAGTGCTTTTTCAATTTCTTGTTTAGGTGTTTTTTGAGTTTTCTTTTGAAACGCATTCGCAAGAATTACTAAATTACCTTTGTCAAAAAATGAAAAAATACGATAAATGTTATTTCCAACTTCTACTCTAATTTCGTATAAGCCTTTATAACCGGTCATGTGTGAAAAGTATTTTTCCGGAACTTGCGGCATAATCCGAATTAGATTTAACGTCCATTCAATTTTTGCCTGTACATTGTCAGATTGTTTCTCGTAGAAATTGAGAAAATAGTCTTTGTAGGCAATAACTTGTCTGTCGTTAGTCACGAAGCAAAGTTAACTATTTAGACAACTATTTCAAGATTTATTTTGTAGGTAAAATGATGCGGTTAGTTTTGGCAGGGTTGCATATAACGAACAGGTATTTGCGATGGAAGGGCATTTGAAAAACGTCAGTCCGAACTACCGCTGATTGAAAAACTATAGATGAAGATATGAACAAAAGCTAAATTACTAACGTCCCGCTGGAACTGCTGCTGATAGTGATTTACAGACGAGGACTTGCACGTCGCCCCCTGCTATTGCAAATACTTTTGTTGTGCGTTCGTATTATTCCTTCATAAGCCATTTCCTCCAATCTTCTGCTACTTTGTCCCAATTAAATATGTCGTAGTTTGGTTTGTCATCTTTCAGTAACGGAAAAAAATTGTGGTCAAGCCCAACATAATCTTTAAAAGTAAAATTTCTCTTTTGCTTCGCTATTGTTGCAACTCTTAGATAGTCATTTTGGGCAACAGCACCAAAGTCCTTAGTGCCATAAGTAACTAAAACAGGAATATTTAATTTTAATAACATCTCAATTGGCGGCGGGTTGGAAAATTGATATTGTCCTTTAAAAGTATCTCCCGTTGAATTATCATCATTTTTATTTTTAACGGTCTTGCTCCAATATTCAAAAATTCCGTTTATGTTTCGTGTCGTGTCCTTTAATTGTTCATTTCTTGCTCGCTCAATGATTGTCATTATTCTACCTAATGGACTTTCTCCTGAGTAAATTAGTTCTGTAACTTTTTTGAACTTAAAAGCAATGGTTGCTGCAATTGCAGAACCTTCTAAATGTCCAGCTACTACAAGTCGTGTAGAAGAAATGAATTTTTGTCTTTGTAAGAACTTTATAGCTTGAATGTCCCTATCAACATAATAGTCAAGTAAATTTCTTTTTGTATAGTCTGTGGAATAATTGCCTAAACTGTCTGCAAATGTTAGGTCATTTGATAATGAGTTTTTGTCAGCAATTAATGGCACAAATGGCTTACTTATGATAGCTAAATGATAATTTTTACTTAAACTGTCAGGGTTAAAAGCGAATACGCTATGAATACCTTTTTTTCCATTTTCGTCATACTTAATAATTAATGGAATTGGCAAACTGCCCTGGCAAAACAAAAGCAATGGTTTCTTTATTTGCTCTTCTCCTTTTTTGATTTTATAAGAATGTCAACTGTGTCGCCTTTGTAAATTGTTTGTAAATGCCGAAAGCCAAACTCCTCCGTTTTCTGTCCGAATAGAAAGATTGAAGAAAATAAAAGTAGTATGGTTAATAGGGGTCTCACGGTACGCATTAGCGATGGCAGGGGATTCAATGAACTTTCTGCCCGAACGTCAGCCGATTAAGAAACCAAAGCCGAAGGTAAATACAAAAAGCCGATATTTGTTCGTCTGCTGGAACTACTGCTGATAGCGAACTACAGCCGATTGTTATTCTTTCAGCCAGCCTATTGCCAAACCTAATGTAAGCGGTCGTGCATTTCTTAAGATGCTGCTGTTTTTTTATTCTTTACTCTCAATGCTCTTTTCCTTGTTTTTGTATTCTTTGATTTTATTTCCAGCATGACTTTTCTGAATTCAGAAAGTTCTTTCTCTGTCCATGGTTCAGATTTTTTTGAAAAGTCAATATTTTTAGGCTCTTTAATTGGGGTCATAGTTTTTAATTTTTAAAATAATGAGAAATCAATCTTAATGCCGCACTTGTATCAATAAACATTCTTAATCCACGAAAATGGGTTGCATGAAGCGATTCTTCATAATGTTTTATCAATGATGTTTTTGCGTCAAAAGCAACAAAACCTTCATAACCTTTATTGAAAGAAACTTTGCAAACAAAAGCAATGAGATTAGCCGGTACTCCAACGTAAACTTTATTTTTCCCAACATTAAATTTTGCGCTCTCAATCAAGTGCATGAAAATATGGTCTTGCTTATCTTCAATACTTACCAAACCCTGAATAATATTTGGATTGTTAACAGTTGTTATTTTGTAAGACTCTTTTGTCTTATCATTAATTTCTTTCAACCAGTCAAATCTCCAATCCATCTTTTTTATCACATTATTCTCAGCACTTGTTAACCTGATAATTATAGTGTCAAATACTTCACCAGTTTGGATATTCTCAATTGAATTTGTTAACTTATCAACAATAAAATCAAGTCCTTTTTGTTTATGTTTCTTCACTTAACGAATATAAACAAAATATTCCTGTTCTGAAAAAAGCTATGGGGAAAATTCGTTCTCTCGCATGACCGCTTACGGTACGCATTAGCGATGGCAGGGGATTCAATGAACTTTCTGCCCGAACCGTCAGCCGATAAAAGAAATAAAAGTACAGAATATGAACAAAAGTCCACCAATGATTTTTTAGTCGGGGCAGAAGCCAGTAAACGAACAAAAAGCTGAGATTCTTATTCTTCAGCCCTGCTATTGCCAATGCGCTTGTAAGGTGCTGGCCATGAAGTGTCGAACTAAAAAGTTGATTTATTAATCTATCGCTCGGCTGTATTTGGTTTTGTGGGGCGTAAAATTGAAAAATTAATATGAAAGATTTAAAGCAAAGAGTTAACCGCTCTTATTTAATAGCCATTGTAGCACTAATCCTATCACTGTTAAAATTACTGCAGCTATTGCTATCTTTTCGCTTCTAACTGTTCGGCTTTTAGTCGAATCGTAATCTAAGAGTCTGTTTGTAAGGTCATCAACTTCACCACGAAGTTTTTGCATCTCTAATCTTTCTCTTTCTTCGAGTTTAGTTCTTTCTGTTTCTTGTTGTTTTTGAAGTTGTTGAACGTAGTTTGAATAGGAAAGATACTTATCTAAAAGTAAAAGCCCATTTGGATTAAGTTGAAATGTCGGTTCCATTTTAGTTTCCTGTACAGCCACAAGGTTAGTATTTTTAAGCTTGGCATTAAAAACATTTTTCTTGCCGTTTGGGATAAAAAGATGGTCATAATCTAACCAAACAGGACTACTTGATTTTTGGAGGATTTTAAAAACGACGTCGAGCCTTTCTACGTCAGAAGAGTTTTCATTCAGTCCATCATAGTCGTGGTTTTCTGGAGCAACATTTAATAAATCCATGTCAAATAGTTTTTAAATTAAAATTTTATTTTCACGAAGGGTCAGGGAAAAAACAAATATAGTCTTGGTGTCTGCTGAATAGAGAGTTGTCTGGCTCCGGCTTGCACCTTACACTTAGTATTGCTGTTATTAAATGTAATGATACAAAAAATAATTTCGTTCATTACCAACTATTTGCAATTATACATTTTCAATTGTCGTTAGAACAATCGGGATTTTAACTCTTGCCAATTACCCAGCGATTTATCAATATCTTTTTCTAATCAGCAGAAACTTTTTATTTCCATACATATATTTTTTTAATGTTGCATTGTACTTTGTTGAAAGTCATTTACAGCTTCTCCTAAATCAAATACTTTAACAACGCCACTTAATTTTGAATAAATCAATGAACTAGCTGCTGCACTCCGATAGCCCCCGGCGCAATGCACAACAATCGGTTTACCTTTTGGTATTTCACCTATCCGGTTTCTAACTTCCGCCAGGGGAATAGAAATGCTGTTTGAAAATATTTTGCTTTCTTCCACCTCTGAAGTATTTCTTACATCTACAATGGTGTAATCATTTTCATGTGCTTTAAATTCCCCCACATTTATCTTTTCTTCTTTGATATCACCATCTGCAATTACAAAGGCTTCCACGATGGCGCTTTCATAACCAATGACGGCGGTTCTTTCCATCATTCTTTGTAATTGTTTTTTGCTTTCTCCTGCCAGGTAAAATTTTTCATTTGGCTTGATAATACTGCCTAACCATGTTTCAAATTTTCCATCCTCCATAAGGTTAATGGAATGCGGCAGATGGCCTGCTTTAAAATCCTTTTCTGTTCTCGTATCAACGATCCAAAGTGATTTATCTGGTAGTAGGTTAGAATTTTTATATATGGTTTCACCTGTTTTTATTTTGCCGATACTTTCTTTTAAAGCCATTGCCCCCCTTTTATTTAATTCAACATCAAAGAAAAAATACGCAGGAACAAACGGCTGATCACTCAATAATTCTTTTATAAAATCTTCTTCTGTCTGTGGCTTTAATGACCAGTTTGTTTTCTTTTCTTCCCAGATAGTGCTGCGGTTTGCTTCACTTAACGATTTACCGCAAAGCGTACCAGCACCATGCGCAGGATAAACAATTGCATTATCATTTAACATCATTAGCTTGTCTCTTAAACTATGGTACATCTGCTTTGCAAGGTGATTTCGTGAAGTTTTTATATTGCCATTGTCTTCTCTTAGATCGGGCCTGCCGCAGTCTCCAATAAAAAGCGTATCACCTGTGAAAACAGCTTTTTGTTCATCATCATGTTCTAACAAAATACAAATGCTGTCGGGTGAATGACCCGGTGTGTTGATTGCGGATAATTTTATTTTTCCTAATTGTATATCCTGGCCTTCATCAAATGATTGATGCGGATAAATTGCATTAATTATCTTGCTTGCATAAATCGTTGCACCTAAAGTATTGTGTAATTCCAAATGGCTGCTTACAAAATCTGCATGTGGATGTGTTTCTATAATACCTGTAATCTCTGCGTGATTTTCTTTAGCATAATTAATATACTGCTGCGGATTTCTTGAAGGATCAACTAATATGATTTTCTTTTCGCAATCACTCATTATTGCATAGCTGTAATGTGCAAGGTTTTTGTCTTCAAATTGTTTTATTTGCATAGTGTTTTTATTTATACGGGGAAACCCGCATGATTGTTGGAATGTAGTGACAGCGATCACACAGGTAAGGAAGTTTCAGCAACTGGTTTTCTTCACTTCTCTCACTTCATGAATGGCGTTAATGTGGCAACTTATCTCTTAACAGTCCATAAACCCACGTGCCTGCAATAGCGCTCAAGAGAGAAACGATAATCACTAAAGATCCTGCACCAATTTGAGCATACATTGGCCCGGGGCAGGCGCCTGTTAGCGCCCAGCCAAAACCGAAAAGTAAGCCTCCATAAACCTGGCCTTTATGAAACTTCTTTGACGGAATAAAAATTTCTTCGCTATTAATTGTTTTAATATTAAACCGCTTAATAAGCCAGACAGAAATAATTCCAGTGATTATTGCACTGCCTATCACCCCATACATGTGGAAGCTTTGAAGATGGAACATTTCCTGGATGCGAAACCATGATATGACTTCTGACTTCACCAATAAAATTCCAAAGATTATTCCCAGTATAACGAACCTTAAATTGAAAATAAAAGGATGTTTTTTATCAGCATGTTTGTAGCCGGGATCTAAAGAAGCGATCTCGAAATCTGTATCAGGTTGTGCAAATATTTCAGTTGCCTGCTGCATAATATTTTATAAGTTTAAGATAATTGGTAAAAGAATGTTGGCCATAAAAAAACCGCCTGCCATAAAACAAATGGTAGCAACCAGTGAAGGCCATTGAAGATTAGACAAACCCATAATAGCATGGCCAGACGTGCATCCGCCTGCATATCGTGTACCAAAGCCTACTAAAAAACCGCCACCAACAATCATAATAAATCCTCTTGCTGTGAACAATGCATTCCAGTTAAATATTTGTTGGGGAACAAGCGATTGATAATTATCAATTCCATACCTTGATAGTTCTTTGGCAAGGTTTGGATTAACGCTTACTGCATTCGTGTCCATGAAGAAAGCCGCTGCGATAAAGCCTCCTATTACAATTCCTATTACTAAAAATAAATTCCAGCTTTCCTCTTTCCATTTGTATTGGAAAAAAGGAATTTTCGCGGGAATGCAAGCAGCACATATATGTCGCAGTGATGATGAAATACCAAAGGTCTTATTGCCAAGGATAAGTAAGAGCGGCACCATCAGGCCAATTAACGGCCCTGCAATGTACCAGGGCATGGGCTGCTTTAAAATTTCTAACATACTGGTTTTGTAATTTTTTATGTAATGCAAATGTCAGCTAACAATAAAAGATAATCGGTGATAATTATCACAATTGATTTAATTTTTTATAAAATCTATTTCACTATACAAATTTATAATCAACCCCGGTGACCTGTGTTAGCAGCGATGCAGGAGCATCTAAAATAATTGCGTTCCTTCAGGCTTTGGTGTAACAGGAGAATGGGAAGCTAAATATTCCTTCATTACCTGGTGTAAGGTATAAGGTGTATTCTTGCCTTCTTTGACATCCGTAATACGGCAGAGTATATTTTCTTAACTTATTTAATAGTTCCATGCTTAACAATTTCATTGTATAAACCTTCTTCAAAACTTGGGAAAGGTATTTTTAAATCTTTTACATTCATATTTACCAATTTAGCTATGCTCAATAAGATTTTGTTCATCTGTATTGGTGGATAAGCTACGGAGCCATTGATGCCGGAAAAACAAGTCGGTTTCAGGTAGCAGCATTTGCCTGCTGTATCGTACCAGTTCATCTTTATTAAACTTCAGCATGTTTTACAATAAACTTATTATCCCAATCTTTCCAAACAGGTTCATACCCACTTGCTGAAATAACAGCAGCCACTTCCTCAGGTGAACGTTCATCACTTATTTCAAACTGCTCTAAAGAATCTTCATCAACACTATATCCACCGGGGTTTGTTTTAGAACCGGCGCTCATGGTGGTAGTACCAAGCTTGATCAAATGGTTTCTAAAAATTTCGGACTCTCTTGTTGAAACAGAAATCTCTACATCTTCATTCAATAAACGATAAGCGCACATCAGTTGCACCAACTCTTTATCATTTATGTGGAAGTTAGAAATATCTACTCCTTCAGCCGGGCGAATGCGGGGAAACGCAATGGAGTACTTTGTTTGCCAGTACGTTTTTTGCAAATAATCAAGATGAAGCGCACAAAAAAATGAATCTGTTCTCCAGTCTTCTAATCCTAACAAAGCGGCCAACCCGATTTTATGCATCCCGGCTCTTCCAATCCTGTCGGGCGTTTCAAGGCGGTAATAGAAATTTGATTTCTTTCCTTTGCTATGATAGTCTTTGTATTTTTCTTTGTGGTATGTTTCCTGGTAAACCAAAACTGAATACACGCCGGCTTGCTGTAGTTGCTCATATTGATCCTGGTCCAAAGGTTGTACTTCAATGGAAATATTTGCAAAATGCGGCTTAATTAAATTGATGGCATTGATAAAATAATCAACATGCACCGTATGGTTCGATTCGCCGGTAACTAATAAAATATGGTTGAAGCCGTGTTGCTTTATCACATTTATTTCTTGCAATATTTCGGCAGCAGTTAAGGTTTTGCGTTTTATTTTATGATTTAAACTAAAGCCGCAATACGTGCAGATATTATTACACTCATTGCTCAAATACATCGGTGCAAAAAGCTGTATCGTTTTGCCGAAACGTTTTTTGGTAAGCTGGCGACTAAGCTGCGCCATCTGCTCCAGATAAGGTTCAGCCGCAGGAGATATCAATGCTTTAAAATCTTCCAATGTTCTGCGTGTGGCTGCCAGTGCAGCTTCCACATCCTTTGCTGTTTTATTCATGATGGATGATTGCGCATCACCCCACGAATACCTATCGTAAACATCTCTAAACTGTTTCATGTGTTTATATTGATTGATTTTTGCCACATGTAATTCGTCAGTGTTTCTATGAAAGTTACTTTTCTTTTACTGGCTCATTTCATGTAAAAATGTAGTTAACGGGCTGGAAGCAATTGCGTGATGCACTTTATTTGCCAGCTTACTTTCAAAAGCCATACGACCAGCCTGCACAGCCATTTTAAAAGCGATAGCCATTTGAGTAGGATTACCTGCCACAGCAATCGCCGTGTTTACCAATACTGCATCGGCACCCATCTCCATAGCTAAAGCCGCATCAGAAGGAGCGCCAATGCCTGCATCTATTATCACCGGCACATTGCTTTGTTCAATGATGATTTGTAAAAAATCAAACGTCTTCAATCCTTTGTTGCTGCCGATTGGCGAGCCTAATGGCATTACCGCTGCTGTACCTGCATCTTCCAATCGCTTGCATAAAACCGGATCTGCATGAATGTAGGGCAATACCACAAAGCCCAGCTTTGCTAATTCTTCAGTGGCTTTTAATGTTTCAATCGGGTCGGGCATTAAATATTTCGGGTCTGGATGAATTTCTAATTTCACCCAGTTTGTTTCCAAAGCTTCCCTTGCTAATTGGGCTGCCAGCACGGCTTCCTTGGCATTGCGAACCCCGGAGGTGTTGGGCAATAAATTGATGTGCGCATGTTGCAGATGCGATAACAATGCATCTGTTTCTGTTTCCAGGTCCACCCGTTTTAATGCCACGGTTACCAACTCCGTTTCCGAAGCCAGTACCGCTTCTTCCATTTGTTGGGATGAACCGAATTTTCCTGTGCCTAAAAGCAAACGGGACTGAAATTCTTTATCCGCAATAATTAAGTTGTTCATTTAGTGAAGAATTTAATTTTTTGATTAAAGTTTTTTTATCTGAATGATTAGTGATCATTCCTGCCACCGCCACACCATAAACTCCTGTCTGCATAATAGCTTCCATATCTTCCAACACAATACCACCAATTGCATACACCGGCATTTCAATTTGTCGTTGCTTCAATTCTTCCATTATTTTTTTGTAGCCTTCCAGACCTAAAATCGGACTAAGCTTTTCTTTTGTTGTGGTAAAACGAAAAGGTCCTAAGCCTATATAGTTGCAACCTTCATTAACACGTTTCAATACATCATCCAAAGTGTTTGCGGTGCCGCCGATTATTTTATCTCCAAGAATTTCTCTTGCTTCCGTAACCGGCATATCCTGTAAGCCAAGATGCACACCATCGGCTTCAATTTCATTTGCAATGTGTGGATGATCGTTGATAATAAAAGTTGCGTTATAAGAAGCACATATTTCTTTTACCTCTTTGCTTATAGTCTTTATTTCAGCTTCGCCGGCGTTTTTAAAACGAAGTTGTACCCACTCACTACCTGCATCTAGTGCTTCCTGAATATTATTGAGTTGCTCTTTCGCTGTTGCTCCCTGCGATATGTATTGCAGTTTATTAAACATGGTGATAACCTAGTAATGTAATGTTGCTTTTTAAAAAACATTCGATATACTTTTTTGCATTTGTACAAGCTGCTACCAAATCAAAACCCAATGCTAGGTTTGCTATAATAGCTGCTGCTAATACACAACCCGAACCATGCTTGGGACTGAGGTCTGTTGAAGTTGTTTTCAATTTTATTACCTCTTTCTTTGTATACAAATAATCAACACCTTTCTCTTCACTGTTGTGTCCGCCTTTTAATAAAACATTGCAATGCATTGCCAATTTCTGTGTTGCTTCTTTTGCATTGGATGAAGGCAATAATTGGCTGGCTTCATTGTAATTGGGTGTTATTAAAAATACTTTTGACAAGGTTTCAAATAATAGTTGTTCATTCGTTTTTGCATTCCAGAAATTAAATCCGCTGCTGGATTTTATAACCGTATCAACCACCAATTTTATCGCTTCATTTTTTTGATGAATGAAGGAAACAATTTTGCTTAACACACTTATGTTTTCTACAATTCCAATTTTTACAACTTTTATATTGTAATGCGATAACATGGTTTTTAGCGATAGTAAAATATCTTTTTCCTCTTCCCACCTGATGCTAAAAAAATCGATTTCTGTTTGCAAGGTTTGGGCAGTGCTGATACCCAAACCATACACTTTATGTTGCTCAAATGTTTTTATATCTGCCAATAACCCTGCACCGGCAGAAGGGTCCAGCCCTGCGATGCTTAACACTATTGGCCTGTTTGCTTCCATGCTTTTCGTACTGCTTTAAATTGCTGAATACTTTTTTCCGGCTTTTGCCAGATTGTTCCTAAAACCGCTACACCATTGAATTGCATGTTTATTGCCTTTTGAATATTGGTTGCGTCAATTCCTCCAATCGCAATCACTTTTGGATGATTATCTTTCACAGGGAATACAAAATCATTTTTTAAAAATGAAGTATATCCCTGTTTTGAAATACTGTTAAACACGGGACCAAAAAAAGTATATTCAAATGCCGATGACAAACTATTATATACTTCCGTTTGATGGATGGACGTTGATAAAATGTTATAGTTTGCTTTTAAGACTTTCAATGCTTTTTTACTCATTTTTTTTCTTTTCGCTTCTGCGAAATGCAGTCTTTTAATCCCATACTCGTTTGCAATTTCATGATGCCGGTGCAGGGCAATTTGATGATGATATTTTGAATTTATTGTTTCTATTAAT
Source organism: Hanamia sp. (assembly GCA_965217965.1). Lineage (GTDB taxonomy): Bacteria > Bacteroidota > Bacteroidia > Chitinophagales > Chitinophagaceae > Ginsengibacter. The sequence goes on from CBDCJQ010000001.1 coordinate 828,821, forward strand.
TCTCTTAACTCATCTATAGATGCTTCCGGTTTTCTTATGTGTAACAGTTCTAATCCTTCATCAAATAATGCGTTGATGATGGTAGCTTCATTGGCTACCGGTGTTGGGTTTGAGATTACTATCAGCATAATTTTTTTGAGGCACCAAGGCACAAAGCCACTAAGTTTTCCTAATATATTTTTTGTGCCTTGGTGCCTTTGTGGCAAATAAATTCTATCCTCGAACCTTCTTACTGATAAATTTCTTTACCTCTTTCAATGAACTCTTCGCTTTTTTCCTGCATTCCTTTTTCTGCAAAATCACGTATCTGTTGGGTGATCTCCATGGAGCAAAATTTTGGTCCGCACATGCTGCAGAAGTGGGCAACTTTGGCACCATCGGCAGGCAATGTTTCGTCATGAAATTCACGGGCAGTATCGGGATCAAGTGAGAGATTGAACTGGTCGTCCCACCTGAATTCGAACCGTGCCTTGCTCAATGCATTATCCCTGTATTGTGCTCCGGGATGGCCTTTGGCGAGATCAGCCGCGTGTGCTGCTATTTTGTAAGTGATCACGCCATCCTTCACATCTTTCTTGTTGGGCAAGCCCAAATGTTCCTTCGGTGTAACGTAACAAAGCATTGCAGTTCCATACCACCCGATCATTGCTGCGCCAATGGCAGATGTGATATGGTCGTAGCCGGGAGCAATGTCAGTTGTTAACGGACCGAGGGTATAAAACGGCGCTTCTTTGCAATACTCTAATTGCTTTTCCATGTTCTCTTTTATCAGATGCATCGGTATATGACCGGGACCTTCATTCATCACCTGCACATCATGCTTCCATGCAATGCGGTTAAGCTCTCCCTGCGTTTTTAATTCAGCAAACTGCGCTTCATCATTAGCATCGGCAATGCTGCCGGGGCGCAAGCCATCACCCAAAGAAAACGATACATCGTAGTGCTTCATGATCTCACACAATTCATCAAAATGCGTGTATAAAAAACTTTCTTTGTGATGCGCCAAACACCACTTCGCCATGATAGAACCGCCACGGCTAACGATGCCCGTTAAACGCTTTGCCGTCATTGGAATATAGCGCAACAATACACCTGCATGCACCGTGAAATAATCAACGCCCTGCTCTGCCTGTTCAATAATCGTATCCTTATAAATTTCCCAGGTAAGTTCTTCCGGTCTGCCACCCACTTTTTCCAATGCCTGGTAAATAGGTACCGTTCCAATCGGCACGGGAGAGTTACGGATGATCCACTCTCTTGTCTCATGAATATTTTTTCCGGTGGAAAGATCCATGATGTTATCAGCACCCCAACGGCAAGCCCACACTGCTTTTTCCACTTCCTCTTCAATGCTGCTGCTTACGGCGCTGTTGCCGATGTTGGCATTGATCTTCACTAAAAAATTTCTGCCGATGATCATCGGCTCAAGCTCGGGGTGATTGATGTTTGCCGGAATAATAGCACGACCCGCGGCCACTTCATCCCTTACAAACTCAGGCGTGATAAACCCTTTGGGTGTATTGGCGCCAAAACTATTACCTGCATGTTGCTGGGTTAATAATTCATACTGGCCGTTGAGTTTATATTTCAATGCTTCAATGCGCTGATTTTCACGGATGGCGATGTATTCCATCTCCGGCGTGATAATGCCTTTTTTTGCATAATGCAGTTGCGTTACATTACTGCCGCTTTTTGCACGCAAAGGTTTTTTGATGTGCTCAAAACGCAGCGCATCCAGCGATGTATCTTCCTGCCGTTGCCTTCCATATTCGGAAGAAACATTGTCCAGTTGATCCACATCATTTCTATCCAAGATCCATTGCTCACGCAAACGGGGCAAGCCTTGCTTAATGTCAATCTTCACATTTTCATCCGTATAAGGTCCGCTGGTATCATACACAATCACCGATGGATTGTCTTCCATTTTTCCACTGCTAAGTTTCGTTGGCGAAAGCATTATCTCACGCATTGCCACCTTAATATTTTTGTGCAACGTGCCTTTCACATAAATTTTTTTAGAGCCTGCAAAAGGCGTGGTGGAGATGGTTTCCTGTTCAGGTGCTTTATCTGTTTTTTTCATACAACTATTTTTTGATTGAAGTGAGGCATTACCCTCTGTCCCTCTCCGAAGGAGATGGAGGTCAGGTTTTGGTTTATTAATTTATCTTTTGTGGTAACACATTTGACTTTAGTATCTAAACTTAACAAGGCGGATACTTTGCTGTACTCCCTTTCGGGTTGGGGCTTTACCCGCCCTGCGTTGCTTTTATCACCAATACCTTATCATCAGGCTGAAGCAAATAATTATCCCATTGTGCTTTGGGCACAACGGTTTCATTAACTGCCACAGCAATGCCTTTTTGTTTTTCTCCTATCAAATCATTGATGATAATTTGCACAGAAGCTTGCTCTTGAATTTGTTGTGCCTGATTGTTGAAAGTGATTTCCATTCCTTTAATAGATTTAATAAAAAACTCGAGGAATGATGGACGTGAAAGTGTATTTCTACTTTTCCCTTCGGCAGTATTATATGCATCAGGTTCGTAGGGTTTAATCTCAGCCTCACCGGCACCCCTAAAGTTTTATCGAAAATATGAATAAATTTTAAATTATTGTAAGATTTCAACTCAATTCGCATTTCTTAAAATCATACAAGAAATGGCTAACAGTATCAAGGGTTTAAGTATTTCTTAATCTTGGAAACATAAAAATCTAAAAACATTTAATGTAATTAAATTAGACTTAATGAATACTATCGCAAAATATTCTTGTGGGAAAAATAACAAACGGGAATAACTTCCAAGTTCGGCCTTCGCGATATATTCGGTGCAGGCGCCATGAAAACGGGTGCCATTATGATTATAACAATAATTGAGTATTGAAAGTGAATGAATAAACGTAAAAACTGGGTAATAGAATATTGAAGTAAAGTGTATTAACTTATTGTAAAAGTAACGCATTCAACGAATAGCCAATTGCCATCGCCGGTATAGGGTGCATTTTAAAATGTCGCAAGGTTGTCAACCTTCCAACAAGTTAATTTTAGATTTAAAAACTCCATGCACCCCCAGTATATTGCGCTATGATTTATTTTCGATTGCTTTTATAATTCAATCACAGCCGTATGTATTTCATTTTCCCAAACACAAACAAGCCTTTCATTGTCGATTGCCTGCAAAACCGGGATGCTTCCTTTGCCAGGGTTTAACTTTGCGCCGTTAGATTTTAAAACGATTACATTTCCTTTTTTCTGTCCAGGTAAATACATTTTTGTTATTGATTGTTTCGATGGAACAATTTCGTCCTGCGCCTATTTCCTTTTCAGGCTCGCCAGGCGCCGCTGTATAAATTTCACCTTCCCTGCGCCAAACCGTTTGCGGAACTTTATTTTCATTAATAGCGAGGCCTCCGCCGTCCATGGGGCAACCATCTAATTTCCAGTTTCCATTACCTAATTTTTGCGCTTGTCCAAAAGTATTTCCTCTGTCGTAAGATTTGATTAAATACAAATCCCGGTTTCCATTTAAAAAGTTTCTAAACATCACATAAACGTTATTTCCTGAAACTTTTACTGATGGCTTACAGCATTCACAAACCGTACCCTGACGGTGAGGGATACACGATAATATTTTTGTCCCACGTTTTTCCGCCATCGCCAGACCTTGCTCTATACACACTTTGGCCCTTTGGATTACTTACACCCAGCCATACTGCAAATGCATTTGCGCCATTGGCGCTCAAAGCGGTAAGGCCTTCCTTAGATGTTTCGCTGATATCATTTACTTGCTTTGCTTTATGCCATTTGCCATCAAGCTCCCTTGTATAGGAATATAAATTCCCTAACTTATCACCGGCGGTTACGACAAGCCCGTTATTCGCGGCTGCTATTTGCGGGCCTCTTGTAGCGGAAGCAACCAACCCCGGCAGAACTGTAATTAATGAAGGAGCAGAGAAAGACTTTGCCTCTTTTGAAAAGATATACATAATGCTGTCGCCGGTTCCATATACTACATGAATATTGTTTCTTTTATCTTTTGTAATGGCCGGCATGTGGCCTCTGGCGATAACGACATCTTTGTTTTCCACTTGCTGCGTGCAGCCTGCCAGGAAAACGAAGAACGAAAGGAAAGACAAAATAATTTTTTTCATAAATAATTTTTATACTCGTTGGTATTTTATCATCGGTCCCTACTAATCATCCGGCAATGATTCATCCTTAACACTGTCGACAAAAAGGATTACAAGCATTCAGAAGTTTCTATTCTGTACATGCGATTTTGATTCTTGGCTTTTATAAAATTTGCTTCATTAAAAATAAGTATAATTAAACCTATTGATAATGTAATCATTTTTAGAATCATCCTACATTTTCATTCCAGCCATAGGATTTGCACCGTTCTTAAAAATATATTCGCTGTTCAATAAATACGCGCCACTTGTAACCACCACATCTCCATCCGTGAGGCCCGATGTAATCTCAACCACATCATTATCTGAGATGCCTGTTTTGATCATTCGTATTTCATACACACCCGGTTTTATTTGTATCCAAACAGATGCTCCTTTGCTGTCTCTGAGTACTGCATCGGAAGGAAGGGTGATTGAATTGTGTTGTTTGTTGTTTATGGTAATGTAAACCGGCATACCGGGATGCAACTGGTTGTTTTTATTTGGAATAGTCACACGCACAAGGTTTATTCTTGTGTCCGGATTTATTTCGGGGTTCACAAAATCTATTGTTTCATTAATTGTTTCACCTAAATCAGGAATCTGTACAGAGACCGCTTCGCTTCTGTTAATAGAAGACATTTGAGTTGTATAAACCTGCGCTTCTGCCCAGAGCGTAGAAAGATTGGCAAGCTGCACAACGGAGCCGCCTTCCATTACATATTCTCCTTCGTTTACATTAATGGCAGTAATGTATCCTGCTTCTGTGCTGTAGAAGGTGGTAAGTGTTGGCGCCGTTTTACTTTGAGTAAGCCGGTTAACTTCACCGTTAGTCATGCCCCACAACAACAATTTATTTTTTGCACTTTCAACCAATGCCGCATAGTTGATTAATGAATTGCCAATAGTGCTTTCCTGTTCTATTGCATTCACATATTCCTGCTTGGCGCTGTTGAGCTGCTCGCTGTAGAGATCATATAACTTAGCACCCTTTGCAATATAGTCTCCGGTATTTTTGAAGTAAAGCCTTTCGACCCTGCCTTCTACTCTTGCGCTTACAGAAGAAAGTTTGTCCTGGTTAAAATTTAAGGTGCCGGTTAAAACAGACTTGTTACCGATGCTTCCTTTTCCTATTGTATCTGCCTGAATATTGCCAAGCTTAACCTGTTCCGGGCTTAAATGAATTTGTTGTGTGGAAGTTGCATTTGTTTTAGTAACGGCAATTAATTTCATACCGCAGATGGGACAATCACCCGGTTGCTCTTCATGTATCTGCGGATGCATACTGCACGTGTAATATGAATTTTTATTTATGGCAGTAGCTGCTTGTTTATTTTTTTCTGCGCAAGAGTTCACAATAAGCAATAGGCAAAGCAAAAAACAATAGGCAATAGGCAATCTGCAAAAGGCAATAGGCAATCGGCGATCTGCAACCGACAATCGGCGATCTGTAACAGGCAATTGCCTTTTAGCAAGTAATGATGATTTTTTAAAAAGAATTGTCTGCATAGTATTTTTAATTTCAAGATTATTAATTGCTCATTGCTCATCGCTCCTTGCTCATCGCTCATCGCTCATCGCTCCTTGCTCATCGCTCATTGCTCATCGCTACTTGCTCATCGCCCATTGCTCATCGCTCATCGCTACTTGCCTATTCACCTGCCTTTATGAAACTTTCGCTGTCTATCAAATATTGTGCGTTTGTCGCAACTGTGTCTATAGTATTGAGCCCTGAAAGCACTTGTATGTTATTGTCTGTCCTAATACCCGTTGTTATTTTATGCGCAATAAAACCACCATCAGATTTAAGAAATGCTACTTCATTCATACCAAGAGAAAGCACCGCTGTTTGCGGCAGCCATAAACCTTGTTTATTGTTTGTATAAATATTAGCCGTTACCTGGCTGCCGATGATAAGCATATCCATGTTTTGAAAATATACCCGTGCTGTAAGTGTTCTGCTGTTGTTGCGAAAGAAGGGCTCAATAAAATCAACCGTCCCATTTACAATGGCTGTAGTGTCTGTTTCAGGAATAATTTTTACTCTGTTGCCTTTTTTTACAGCCGACTGTTGATTTGGAAAAATTTTCAATGCAGCCCATGCCTTATGGTGATTCATAATCATAAATAAGGTTTGGCCTTTGTTTACATACATTCCTTCTTTAAGCGATAATTCCTGTGTGACCGGTGCAGCATTCACTTCATTCGTGTTCATATTTTGCTTATTCATATTGGAACTGATGCCGGCATCATGCACATGGCCGCTATAGTTGCTGTACACGCTTACACTGTATGATGGCTTGCCTGTTCTTATAACTTTATTCAACTCTGTGGCGCTCATTCCCAGCAGTAATAATTTTTGTTTAGCTGCGCTGATAAAGGAAATATTCTCTGCATCATTTTTTAGAAGGAACAATAAATTTTCTTGGGCGGTCAATAACTCCGGTGAATATATTTCCGCTACTTTCCGGCCTGCTTCTACTTTTTGAAACCGGTACCGCAAATATAATTTTTCAATACGTCCTGAAACCCTTGCTGAAATATTTCCCATCGCTCTTGTGTCAGATTCAATAGTGCCGTACACTTTTATAGGAATATTGATATTGCTCTCCTGCGGTGTAGTAACAGGAAGCGACGCCACCACAAACTCGTTGGTAGGTTTAATTAAAGTTTCCAGGTCAATATCGTTAAGGGCTACAGGTGTGGCATTTTTCTTAATCAGCTTCATGCCGCAGATAGGGCAATCGCCGGGATGATCTTCCAATATCTGCGGATGCATGGAGCAGGTGTAGAGGTCTTTTGTTGACGAAGTATTTTGTTGGTTAACCTGATTACATCCTGGAACAATAAACAATAAGCAACAGGCAATAAGCAGTAGGCAACAAGTAATAGGCAATTTTGTAGCTCGTTGCCAATTGCCAATTGCCGATTGTCCTTTGCCCGTTGCCTTTTGCCATTTGCCAATTGCTAATTGCCAATTATTAAAGTAACCGCTCTCAGAGGGAACATTCATAACTATTTGTATTTTTCAGGATTATTAATCATGTGATGCAGAAGATTGCCTACTTGTTCTGACAGATGTAAAAGTTCATCATATTCATTTTGCATGATGTATTTGCAAGCCAATGCAAATTCAATCCAGGTTTGTGTTTCCGCATTTTCCATATCAGCATCGGAAACCTTTGAAACAAAGTGAGCAGGATATAATCTTTTTCTATGCGCTTCTGCTAAAGAGGAACAAACACTCCTGCTCGATCTTCTTACCTGGTCGGTAAGTGAATATGTCTCTTCTTTTGGAAATCGTTTCGAGATTTCAAATATTTTCATTGCAAGTTTAAAAGCCATTTTATAAACTTTTGTTTCATTGATCTTTTGGTAACTCATATTTTTTATTTCGTTAGTTGCTAATTTTCTTTTTCATTGCTCATTGCTCATTGCTCATTGCTCATTGCTCATTGCTCATTGCCCATTGCCCATTGCTCATTTAATCTCTAATAGTTTTTCGAGCTCAACCTGCATGTTTAAGAGTTGTTGCAGTTGATCGGTGTACTCAAGTTGAGTGTTGTTCAGGGTTTCCCATGCATCATACAATTCAAAAAGCTCTTCCGTATTTTGCGAATAAGCCAATAAGTTGCTTTGATAATTTTTTCTTAGCGCCGCTAAAATGTTGTTCTCAAATAATTGAACTTGTTTTTTCTTTGCTTCAATATTCTGTTGTATCTGGTAGGCCATGCCCGTGTATTCGTTGGCCATGGATGCTTTTTGTTCTTCTAATGACTGTGCTTTAAAACGCAGGCTTTCAATATTTGCTCTGTTCGCTCTTGTTGACCACGATAATGGAATTTTCACCATGCCCATTACACTAAATAATGTGGGCGCATTTCCATACCGAAACATGTGTGCATACTGTACACCAAACTCAGGCCTTAAACTTTGTCTTTCAATATCCTGTTTTAAATATGCAAGCTGGATGTTTTTATCAACCGCCTGAAGATCGCTCCTGCTATTATAAAACAAGGTGCTATCGAATACCATTGTGGAATAATCTTTAATTACATAATTGGTATCAACAGCAAAGGTGGTGAGCTTATCACGGTTCATTAAAGTATTCAGAGCAATACGTTTTTGCAATATTTCATTTTGCAATTCAACCCGCATGTTTTCCACATTTCCTAATGACGCTTTTGCTTTATAATAGGCGCTTATTTTCCCCAAACCATTTTTATACCTGGTCTCAGCGTTCGTTATCATAAACTGCAACAGCTTATCACTTTCAGCCAGGATGGATAATTTTTTTTCGATCGCAATCCATTCATAATAATTTTTTTTTGCCGCAGCAAAAAGATCATTTAAAGTCGCTTTTTTATTTTCTTTTTCTACAGATGACATGGCTTGCATGTAAGCTTCATTTGCATCATTGTATTTTTTGTTAGGAAACATTTGCTGGGCATTTACCATAAAGCTTCCCATTCCACTTTGCGCAGGCTGACCCGCGCTTCCTTTACTGCCGTTCCAAAGTTTAGTGTTGTACGGCGTCATCCACAAACCTGCTGAAACCTGCGGCGGCATCCAGTTTCGTGCTCCTTTCGCAGCAGCATCCAACGACTGTATTTCTGCATCATACATCTTTAATGAAGGGTACGAATGTTGAATCCTGTCTAAAATATCAGGCAGCTCCAGCGTTTGCGCAGTGGCTGCTTGTTGCAGAGAGCCTATTAAAATTATAATTACAAAAAATTGTTTCATGCTTTTTATTTTATTGTTACCGTTTTCATTTCTTACAATATTGTAAGTCATTGCTCATTGCCTTTTAGAAACCTCACCCCAACCCCTCTCCGAGGGCTACCGTTAGGACACATTTTTTATTCGTTTTGAGCCAGATTCCATCCCTGATAAATATTAGCAAAGCGGTCTACTCCTTTCTTTAGTATGATAGGGCCAGGCGGACGTTTGCTATTATAATTTTTCCACCCTCCCAGTCGGGCTATTATCCATGTTGCCCACGATAGCTTAGTCGGATTATTTTTGTTTTTACTTTTTTCTGTTTCTCCCTGTAGTGTTTCGTTGATGGCTTTTAAACAATTAATTTCTTTTTGATTAAACACCTGCTCTATTGGCTGGCTATCTTCTTTATTGTAAGCAAGCATTAATTGCATCACCCGCAAAGCTGAACTTAAGATCATTACCGTCAGCTTGCGAATAGCCCATCCGGTTTCCAGTTCGCTTGACTCTATCTTGAATCCTTTCTTTTTTAATAAGCGAAACAATTGTTCAATATACCATCGCAACCTGTACTTCTTTACAATGTTCACCGCTTCTTCATAAGTCGTTACAGGATGTGTGGTAAGCAACCGCCAACATATTGCACTAACGCCCTTGGGTGCATTAATCTCTTTTACCTCTATAGCATAGAGTTCCACCGATTCCGGCAACTCTGTCTTTTTCAAAGTTGCAGGACGGGCAATAGCAACTTTACAATAACGAACTTCTACTGCAGCTGTGCGCTTTTCTACTCCCTTTCGGATATCTTTTACGATAGGTATTTCATACTGGCCTGCTATTGGCTGTTTGCTTAACTTGTCAAATAATTTACTGCCATCCGATAGCCGACGGTTATCACGGCTACGGATAATCAGATGGGTACGGCAATCAGGGACTGTGGCAAACTGATGATATATATCTCCTTCCCTGTCTTCTATAAATGTAATGGTTCGTGCCTGTGATAAATGATCTTTACTTTCATTGCATGCCTTTATCCATTTGTAAGATTCTTTTTCTTCTATAGGCTGATACTTATAGTTTCGTTCTTCTTTATCTATTTTATCTTCTTCTCTATGCCATAGTTGTACGTTTGAATATCCCAAAATAACTTCTGTGTCCGCCTCTAATGCTAAACTTCCATGAAGGAAAAATCCTAAATCTTTATTATTGCCCGTTAAGCCCACCCCACTGCCCCTTTTGAGGCGATTGCGATGGTTGTCTAAATTTATTTCTGAAGTATCTTGTAATACCAAAACATCTTTGTCGGCACTCAGATAGCTACTTCCATACTTGTGGCTATCAATTTAGTTTCTTCAACTTTTTCATTAGCCAGAAAACGATAAGCTGCTTCATCAGACGACATCTCGTGGATGCTACTCGCTAAAGCATCGCTGATAACAGCTCGTTTGCCTAAACGTTCATCTGAAAACTTATTCATGTAATTCTCTTTTTGAGATATATCCATTTTTTCTTTTTTTATGCAAAATTCCGTAATTTTTGTGTCCTAACGGTAGCTCCGAGGGAGAGGGCCATGCTCTGTTTCGTCTCTATAAAGAAGTTTTGTCTGTTGCCCTTTGCCCATTGCTGATTGCTTATTGCTTATTGCTGATTGCTCATCGCTCACTGCTCATTGCTCATCGCTTATTGCTCAATGCTTAAATCAGCTACCTCAATCTTTCCAAACTTTTTCAATTCATATTCTTTGTTCATTAAAAAAATCAGCGGCGTTACCAACAAAATATAAATTGCTGAGGTAAGTACACCACCGACCATAGGCAATACAATCGGCTTCATAACGTCGCTGCCTACACCGTTGCTCCATAAGATGGGAACGAGTGCGAACAACGATACACTCACCGTCATAATTTTTGGCCGTAATCTTTTAGCAGCTCCCCAAATTGTATATTCCTTCAAATCATCTTTTGTAATGGTTTCCCTCGAGTTGCCTTTTTTGGTGATTAGTTGCTGCATAGCATCGTTGAGATAGATGACCATAACAATATTAGTTTCCACGGCAAGCCCAAACAATGCAATAAAACCAACGGCTACGGCTACCGATAAATTAACGCCCCAGAAATAGATCATAAACGCCCCGCCAATCAATGCAAAAGGAAGTGAGATTAAACTTAATAATGCTTCTCTTGCTGAGTGAAAAGCGAAATACATGCTGATAAAAATTACAAGCAACACTATAGGCATTACCATTTTCAAGGTTCTTTCACTGTGAATAAGATTTTCATATTGGCCGCTCCAATCAATAAAAAATCCTTTGGGCATTTTTCCAATGGCAGTGTTTAATTTTTGTTGCGCTTCCTGAACCGTGCTTCCTAAATCTCTTTCCCGTACATTGAACAAAACTGTTCCCCGCAATAAAGCATTCTCAGAGTTAACCATCGGTGGCCCTTCCGTTATCTTTATGTCTAGCCAAGCGCATCAAGCGGAACAGGGCCAAATCCCATTGTTTGCACCTGTAAACTTTTCAACGCCTGTATATTGTTTCGGTAGTCCTGTCCAAACCTGGCATTTACAGAAAAGCGTTGCCTGCCTTCAACAGTGGTTGTTATTTGTGCACCGCCCAATGCGCTTTCAATGACAGCGTTTACATCATCAATACTTAAATTATACCGGGCAATTTCTTCACGCTTAATATTTACATCAATGTATTTGCCTCCTGTAACAGGTTCTACATACAGATCTTTTACCCCCGGTATTCCTTCAAGTTCCTTTTTTATCACTTGCGCAAAAGCATAGATGCTATCAAGGCTTTGCCCATACACTTTCACTCCTACATCAGTTCTGATACCCGTTGAAAGCATATTGATGCGATTGATTATCGGTTGTGTCCAACCGTTAGTTACGCCCGGCATTTGCAGCTTGCTGTTTAGCTGGTTGATGATGCGGTCTTTTGTGATTCCGCTGCGCCATTCGCTCCTTGGCTTCAGCATTACAATAGTTTCAATCATACTTATGGGTGAGTTATCCGTTGCGGTATTCGCTCTGCCTGCTTTTCCTAAAACCGATTTTACTTCCGGTTGTGATGCAAGAATTTTATCCTGCACCTGCAGTATCCTTTTTACTTCAGCATTCGATACATCAGGCAAGGTTACCGGCATAAACAGAATGCTTCCTTCATCAAGTGGTGGCATAAATTCACTGCCCAGGCTCATCACCATGGGTACGCTAATGGCAAGTGCCAGCAGCATGACGCCTATTGTTGTTTTACGCCACCTGATACAGGCGCGTATCATTGGCTCATATACTTTTTCTAAAAAGCGGTTAACAGGGTTGGCGCTTTCAGGGCGAAACCTGCCCCGCATAAAAAATGAAATCAATACGGGCGCAAGTGTTACCACTAAAATGGCATCCACCATCATGATAAATGTTTTCGTGTACGCCAGCGGGTGGAATAATTTTCCTTCCTGCCCGGTCAATAAAAAAACAGGAAGAAAAGAAGCAATGATAATAACTGTTGAAAAGAACACCCCACGGGAAACCTGTTTGCAGGCACGCTCAATAATGTTCATGCGAACATCGTGCGGTATTTTTTTATATGGCTTATTAAATTTCATCTTTATCAATTAATTTTTGCTCATTGCTCATTGCTCATTGCTCATTGCCCATTGCTAATCGTTATTAACAGTTCCGGTGTGTTGCCTCTACAGGTTATTAGTCTTATATTTGAGTAACAAAAAAGAATGTTATGGAAAAGATTGTTCTTGAGGTTTATGAGGCTCTGGCTAAAGCATGGTGGGGGGCTTCTTCCGAAAAAAGAAAGGAAATAAATAAGAGAATGAGCGTGCGCATAGGCAAAGAACTTTTTTCTTACTCCAAAGAAGATTTCCAGCAATACCTGAATGATTTGCGTAACAAAATGACAGAACGCGGGCTTACTCAGGAAACACTTGATAGCATACTGAATGAAGCTGACTAATTTATTTGTCTTCGATACTAATTCCTTAATAAGTGCTTCATTAATCCAATCTTCTCCAACTGCAAGAGCTTTAGATGCTGCTCTTGACACAGGCAGAATTGTTATTTCAGAGCCAACTTTAGCAGAGTTCACAGAAGTTGTACGCAGGAAAAAGTTTGATAAATATTTTATCACGAAGGCAGAAAGACTTGCAGTAATAGATAAAATTGAAACAAATGCTTTAGTATTTGCGCCAACGAAAATTATTGCTGCTTGCCGGAACCCGGAAGACAATAAGTTTTTAGAGTTAGCAGTAGCTGCCAATGCATCCTGTATTATTACCGGTGATAAACATTTGCTGGTATTACATCCTTTTCGTAACATATATATATTAACTCCTTCTGATTTTTTGAATTTTTGTTTGTCTCTTTAAATTCATTATTGCTCATTGCCTACTGCTCATTGCCCCTTGCTCATTGCCCCTTGCCCCTTGCTCATTGCCCATTGCCTATTGCCCATTGCCTATTGCCCCTTGCCCATTGCTCATTGCCTATTGCGGCCTATTCTGCCATTCCGATAAACTGCGATAAGCATTTTCACTCATGATAATACCATTGTCAACAATAACACCGATGGCTAATGCAACTCCTGTTAAAGACATAATATTAGATGATAGACCAAAGGCATTGAGAAGAATGAAACTAATGGCTATAGTGATGGGTATTTGTATGATAATGCTTAGTGCGCTGCGCCAATGCAGCAGAAATAAGATAACGATAATGCAGACAATGCTTATTTCTTCTATCAGCTTGTCTTTGATATTCTCAATAGCTGCTTCTATCAACCGGCTGCGGTCATAATCTATTTTAAACGTTACACCTTCCGGTAAACCTTTCTGCACATCAGCCATTTTCTTATTTACGTTTTGTATTACTTTATCGGCATTTTCGCCATAGCGCATTACCACAATACCACCCACCACTTCGCCTTCGCCATTAGCATCAAAAATGCCAAGGCGTATATCGCCCCCCATCTGTACCGTACCAATATCCCTTACCCGTACCGGGATGCCATTATTATTTGCTAAAGCAATATTTTCTATGTCGTTTTTATTTTTAATATATCCCAGGCCGCGGATGATATATCCCATACCGCTCATGTCTAATTTTCTGCCGCCGACATCGTTGTTATTAGCCCTCACTTTATTCATCACATCCATCATGGAAATATTATAGAACTGAAGTTTGATAGGATCAACTACTAATTGATATTGTTTTTCAAAGCCGCCAAACGATGCTACTTCGGCAACACCTGGTACTGTTTGCAAAGCAAGTTTTACATACCAATCCTGCAAAGCCCTTTGTTCACCAAGATCCAAACTCGGTGCATCCAGGTGATACCAGAAAATATGTCCTACACCTGTACCATCAGGCCCAAGAGATGGCGTTACACCTTTTGGCAAGAGGCGTTGCGCATAATTTAATTTTTCGAGTACCCTTGTCCGTGCCCAATAAACATCCACATCATCTTCAAACACCACATACACAAAACTCATCCCAAACATAGAAGTACCGCGGATGTCTTTTACCTTAGGTACGCCCTGCAGGTTGCTCACTAACGGATACGTAACCTGGTCTTCCATAATTTGTGGGCTTTGCCCAGTCCATTCTGTAAAAACGATTACCTGGTTTTCGCTCAGGTCAGGGATGGCATCAACCGGATTGCGTTGAATATTATAAATACCCCAAGCTAATAAAGCAATGGAAAGCGCCAGCACAATGTACCTGTTGCGGAGGGAGAGTTCAATTAATTTGTTTACCATGTTTTATTCTTTTGGCTTTATATAATTGCCTTGTTTCACCATTCTTTCCTGTTCAGCGGCCATCTTTTGTTTCGCGAGTTTCATGTCACCTTAAACCATTTGGACGGTGTTTAATTATTTTGATCAATAAGGCTTTCCTCAATTGATCTTATAGAATAATAAATAGGAATTTATGAGCTGCTTAGCTCAAAGAGTAAGTGCATAAAAGCTTTATGCGACGAGGGGGAAGGAATCAAATTCTGAAAACGCAATTAGAAATATAGACAGGAATGCCAAAGTATAAAGGCGGAGCATTACTCCTGTAAACGTCGCCGGCTTGCCGGGATTCAAAAATTATATTATGTAAAGAAGGAGTAAAAAAATCTACGTGAGTAAAATGCTTAAGAGGAATATTTATATCAGAAGATGTTACATGGTTATCCTTAACCTTAAAATATCGGAATTTATTTTTACAGCACCGGTCATCATTCTTATTTTCTGTATTGCATTTTTTACTTTCACTACTAATAATTCCCACAGATACAGAACTCAATTTGCCGCAACAATAAAATTGCTTCAGGCTAAAACCCATTGTAGCCAATGCATAAATGCAAATGAGTGATATGACAGCGAGCTTTTTCATTCAAGTGGTACAAAAGTAAGAAGTTTATATGGAATGATTTTCTCGCAAAGAGGCAAAGCAAGAAAAGGCGCCGAGAAAGTTATTTGCGTCTTAGCACCTTACGCACCTTTGCATGAGAAACCAGGAAATTCAATATTTTAAAAGAAATTAATTCGACACGTTTATCGCTCCCTCAGCAAAGGTATTTCCTTGGTTAAGGTCACCCGTATCGTAGCCTTTTTTAAACCAATACATTCTTTGCGCTGAAGTGCCATGGGTAAAAGCATCGGGAGTAACGGTGCCTGTGGCTTCCCGTTGCAGGCGGTCGTCGCCAATCGCATTTGCAGCATTCAAGGCTTCATCTATATCATCGGAGTTGATTACATTTTTCATTTTTTGATCGTAATGCGCCCACACGCCGGCATAAAAATCCGCCTGTAATTCCAGGCGAACGGAGTATTTATTATATTCTCCTTCACTTACCTGCTGGCGTATGCGATCCATTTTTTGCGTGGTACCCAAAAGATATTGTACATGATGGCCCACTTCATGCGCCACTACGTAAGCCATGGCAAAATCTCCCGAGGCATTAAAACGTTGCCTCAGCTCCGTCGCAAAAGAAAGATCAATATATACATCGTGGTCCACCGGGCAATAAAATGGCCCGGAAGCTGAAGAAGCGCCGCCACAGCCTGATGTCGTTTCATTCCTGAACAAAACAAGTGTAGGTTCACTATAATTTCTTCCCATATTGCCGAATATTTTATTCCATACATCTTCAGTATCTGCCAGCACTACTTTTACAAAAGCTGCTTCCTGGTCGTCTGCCGCTTTTTCCTGGGCAGTCATTTCCTGTTGCTGGCCTTGTGGAAGGGCTTGTTGGAGATCGTTTACATCGCCACCGCCTAAAAGAAATTTTGCCAGCAAAAAAATAACGCCGATCAATCCGCCGCCTACGGCTACGTGGCCACCGGTAATTCCACGGCGATCATCTACATTTGAGCTTTCTCTTCTACCTGACCATTGCATATAATAATGTATTTTGAGATTAAAAATGATGTACTTCCGGAAAGTAAAAGTTGAAAATTATAACCGAAACAATTATAGGACCAATACTCCCGCAGCAGTAAAAATTATCTCGTCCTTTGGTGCTGTTATTTTAGCAACTTCTTCGCTAGTCTTGCCGGCATCCTTGGCATAATGCTTTAGCATGGCAACAGAAGTAGTAGATTTTTTGGCAATGCCATTTAGTACTACTTCTTTACCGTCAATATTTTTAGGCACAAAAAATTTGTAGTCTTTAAAGCGTACCATTATCTCGCTGCCGTCAGCTTTTGCAATTTTCATCCAACAGCCCTTTTCCCGGCATACACTTACCACTTTCCCTATAACCTTACCGGTAAATTGTTTTTCTGATTTAAGTTTTTCCTGGAGATCCGCCACACTTATGGCTTCTTTACTACTTATTGAAGACCCATATACACTGCCCTTTTCAGCCGGCGCAACTTGTGCAAAACTATGTGCTGTAAAAAAGAGGCACGTATACAAAAGAATTTTTTTCATTTAACTTCGTTTAGAAAACAAACATAATCAAATTACTTTTTTCTATAAGGGTAATTTTCTAATATTATCGTTGTACTTTATCAAAAAACTCTTATAAAATACTAAAGAAATTAGTGTTGATAACTTATAATATCTATCTTTACGCTTCTCTTTACTTTACACCATTTTCACAACATTATAAATAATATTATGGCAACTACAGATAAGGCTTCGGAGAAAGCAATTGAAAAAAATGCAGAGAAATTAAAAGCGCTAAAACTCACCATAGACAAGATTGATAAAGACTATGGCAAGGGGAGCGTAATGATGATGAATGAGCGTTCGCAGGAACCACAGGCAGTAATTTCCACGGGATCCATCGGGCTTGATGTGGCTTTAGGAATAGGAGGATTGCCAAAGGGGAGAGTAGTGGAAATATACGGCCCGGAGTCTTCAGGTAAAACTACATTGGCGATCCATGTAATTGCCGAAGCGCAGAAGAAGGGCGGCATGTGCGCTATCATTGATGCGGAGCATGCATTCGACAGCGTGTATGCAAGAAGGTTAGGTGTTGATGTTGATAATCTTTTGATAAGCCAGCCGGATTATGGTGAGCAGGGGTTGGAGATTGCCGACAGGCTGATACTTTCGGGGGCGTTGGATGTGGTGGTGATAGATTCGGTTGCCGCACTTGTGCCCAAGAGTGAGCTTGAAGGTGAAATGGGCGATAGCAAGATGGGTATGCAGGCAAGGTTGATGAGCCAGGCGTTAAGAAAATTAACCGCTACCATAAGCAAAACAAATTGCTGCTGCATTTTTATCAACCAACTAAGAGATAAGATAGGTGTAATGTTTGGAAATCCTGAGACAACTACAGGCGGAAATGCGCTGAAATTTTATGCCTCGGTGCGGCTTGACATTCGCCGCATGGCGCAAATAAAAGACGGAGATGAATCCATAGGAAACAGGGTAAAGGTGAAAGTGGTAAAAAACAAAGTGGCGCCTCCTTTCCGCATCGCAGAGTTCGATATTATTTTCGGCAGCGGCATTTCCAAAACAGGAGAAATAATTGATATGGGTGTTGAGATGGGCATCATCCAAAAAAGCGGAAGCTGGTTTAGCTACGACACAACAAAGCTTGGCCAGGGCCGCGATGCAGTAAAACAATTGCTGGTAGATAACCCCGAACTTTCAGCAGAGCTTGAAGTAAAAATAAGAGAAAAGATTGCCGAGTTGAATGCTGCATAATTCTCTACAAACTTTTAATGAACCGTCTTTGAGCCAGGATGGTTTTTTTATTTTTTTGGGGAAAGTCCGGCACTTTTTGATAATGCAGGCAGTAGTTATTGTTCATTTTAAAAACGGTTTAAAAAAAATATATAGTATGCTCAGAAAACTGCGCACAATTATTTATCATGTAAATGATCTGCAAAGGGCAAAAGACTGGTACACATTAGTTACAGGAATAAAGCCGTATTTCGATGAAAGCTATTATGTAGGCTTCAATATTTATGGTTGCGAGCTGGGTCTCGATCCGGATTTGAGCGAAGTTATCAGCGGCACCCAGTCTGTGGCTTATTGGCTGGTAGACGATATCGAAGCAAGTGTAAAAACTTTCACAGCAGAAGGAGCAAAAATAATTAGTGCGATTCAGAATGTAGGAGGTTCAGTGAGGGTGGCTACCGTTGAAGACCCATTTGGAAATGCTATTGGGCTTATTGAAGAAAAACAGGGATGATAATTCCACTTACAAAATTCGTTGGAAACGTCGTAAAGCTAATTCATCAAGCTCCTGTATTCATTCGGCGACTGCCCAACCCTTTGCTTAAAAAATCATGTAAAATGTTGCGGATATTTAAAGCCAAGTTCATAGGCAATCTCACTAACCGATTTGCTGTGGTCAAATATTTTTTCTTTAGCCACATCAATTACTTTTGATTGAATGTATTCCTGTGCTGTTTTACCGGTTTCTTTTTTTATTCTGACGGGTGTAAGTGATCTACTTTTGCATCTTTAAATCTCAGTACCTGTAAATGCTGCCACTAACCCTGGCATTGCATTGCAAAAGGGTAAAGTAACCCAACACAATTTTTATGATGCCATCCTTCCAAGGATTAATGAGATTCCAACGGTAGAAATACATATACTTACGGAAGGCGAAAAGGTGAAAGGGGTAGGCGAACCCGGTTTACCGCCTCGTATTTTTTGGCAACCGTGGTAGTAAACGCTGACGGTGTTTAGAGTTTATACAGGCAGAAGGATTGCCAACGCACAAGAGCCACACGATACCCTTGCGCCAAGGCCACTTTTCTATATGCTTGGAATAAAATGGGGTTAAAATACCAGGCCGTTTTTCGTGTGACAAATTATCCCAAAATCAATCGTAGTGTGGATTACAGAATTACCAGATCAACCTATTTATAGAAAAATATTGAAGTATAACCTCTGTTGAATGCGTCTGGATTGTTATAACCATTAATACTTTCAGATAATTCTTTCTTAAGAATATCATAAGAAATTATATCTGAATTCTTCAGATAATTAGGAGTCATATTAGAACTTAAATCATTTTTTTAATACTTCGCAACCCAGGTAATATGCAAGTCGGGAACAGTAACGTATAAAATCATACCTGGAAGACCAGAAAAAGTTTCTGGACCTCCGAAAATAGGAATTTCATCACTATAAAAAGCGACAATGTAAAGTGAATCCATAATAATTCCATTTGCTCGTCTACAATGAAATCCATCAATTTCTCTTGTTTGGCTAGTGATTTTCCAATGTTCTTATCTTCGAAATTGGAAATAACTAAATCAACATTTTTTATTTTTTCTTGTACACTTGCCTTACTGTTTCGCCAATTGATACCATAGAAATATAAAAAGTCAGTCTCAACAATTTGCTCCAGCTTTCCTTCTTTAAATTTTTGATAAGCAGGTGTTCGAGTTAATCTTTTAAATGGTGCTTCATCCATTGAAGAGATTGTTCTATCTGTTGAATTTTTTAAATTAAGTTTTGTTAGCTTTTTGGACGTTAGTTGTTTTTTAATTTCATAAAATTTGGCTTTAGATACCTGCGTAAGTTTGAATCCCCCTGCTGTTATGCCTTCAATTAGACCTTTTCTTCCTTTCATATCATAGATTCTTTTCATTACAACAAAAGAAAGCATATCCTAACTGTTGTCGTAGAGTTGGGCGCATGGGTTCCGTTGTGCTTTGAATTGAGAAGAGATTCCAAAGCTTTATCGATTTTAATTTCCTTTTTCAATACCAAAATATTACCTATTAAAAATTAACTTCTTGCATCAAGTTCCCGATCGTCTGTTCTGAAAGGCGCTACGGGCAACCTTCTTTGCTGAATTAATAACTTTTATTCTTTAATCCTAAGCTTATTACTATTAATCACAGAAAACTTATTGATCATTTCACCATAATGTTGTTTAATAGCAGCTACAACTGAAGATATTTTATATTCAGCTTCCTCTATTCTAATCAATAGTATGCCACGATGCGGTAGTTGCAATCGGAAAACCAACTCTCCAAAATCTTTATCTTCGGTTATTAATAATGCGTTCTTCTCAAAAGCAATTGACAAAACGTATTTATCTGTTATGGATGGAACTTCTTCAGCAATTGAATAAACAGTCATACCAATATTTCGCAGCTGGATCACAATTCTAAAATCAACACTTTCATCTGCTATTACCTGGTAGTCCATTATGCTACTGCGAGTGTTTTCTCATGTTTTGTATTATCTGCAGCAAATAATAAGCAGGCTTGTACATCGGCTACTGTAATGCGCGGGTAGGCTTGTATTAAATTCTCAACTGTATTACCGGCAGCAAGTTTTTCTAATATTAATTCCACAGGTATTCTTGTGCCTTTTATCACCATTTTCCCAAACATAATTTCAGGATCAGATGATATATGTTCTTTCCAGTTCATTGTTAAATGATTTATTTAAAGATACAAATAGCAGATAATATATCAACATATTCTTCAACTCACACGCTCCACCAGGGCTGTTGTTTGATTTGCCGTCACATGGGTAAGTGAGTTTATTTGCGCAGGCCGTTATAACCTTTTCCAAATAAATAATCCGTTCCCTATCTTTCGCACAACGGGTCTATCATAAATGTTGTGCTACGACTGCTTACAAGAAATCCTGCCATGCCCAGCCATCTTATTGTTGTGGTGTTTGCTGGCTTGAACGCTTCTGCACCAAAAGATTGAGTAGGCGGCGCTTTAGCCTGATATTTCTTTTTTATAAGAGTATCTTTTTTATGCTGTTAGATTGCGCCTGCACGTTGATTGCAGTAATTAAAAAGATATATGACATTATTAAAATCTTTGCTTTTGTAATCATGTTGAATTTATTTTTGTTTCCTGATGTTTATTTTTTAACCATAAAGTCGCGAAGCACACACAAAACTTTCATGCAGCTTAGTATCCTGGTGTGCCTGTGGTTTATTATTATGCAAATGTCATCAGGCTTTTCCTTTGTACACTTATATATGTTTCCGTATTTCTTACCATTATTCCTGATTGTAATTGCAAATGAAGACCATGTAGTATACTTACTCTAATTTTGAAATCAGTTAAAATAATTTGTTATGGATGCAATAAAAAAACTGGAAAGTGTTGCACAGTTTAATACAGAAAGAGGTCATCAAACTTTACATCCTTTGGTAACTGTGCTTGACCAGTTAATGATATTACAATTAGTGTCGTAAAAAAACTATTTCGATTACTTATTCCTCTATTTTCACGCCCTTCCAAAACGCAATGTGATCTTTATTTGCGCCGCTGCATCTTTGGGTTGCGGATAATACCAGGCGGTATCTTTGTTTTCATTTCCGTTTACAGAAAGAGTATAGTAAGAAGCCTCACTTCAACGGGCAGGTAGTATGCGTATCAGATTTTTTTAAATATTCTTTCTTTACCGATGCAGCAGGAAAATAATGATTTCCTTCTATCACTACGGTGTTGCCAGCTTCGGCAATAATTTCATTGTTCCATTTTGCTTCATAATTTATTTTTATTTAGAACAAAATTAAAGAGGATAAAGTTTACAATGTATCACCTCACTTCCTGCATCATCACCAGCTTTTTATAAAATCCATTGTTATCCATCAGCCCATCATGTGTGCCGCGTTCTACAATTTGGCCCTTTTGTAAAACGATAATTTCATCTGCATGCCTGATGGTGCTTAGCCTGTGTGCGATTACAATACTCGTGCGGTGATGCATAAGGTTATTGATTGCATCCTGCACCAGCCGCTCACTTTCGGTATCAAGCGAAGAAGTTGCTTCATCCAAAATCAATATAGGCGGGTTTTTCAGCACGGCTCTCGCAATAGTAACTCTTTGCTTTTCTCCGCCGCTTAATTTATTTCCGCGTTCACCAATATTTGTTTCATAGCCTTCTTCTTTATGTAAAATAAAATTATTTGCATTGGCTATTTTGGCGGCTTCTGCTATTTCTTCTGCTGCTGCATGGTCTTTCCCCAGGGCAATATTATTAGCAATAGAATCATTAAAGAGAATAGCCTCCTGTGTTACAATACCCATTTGGCTTCGTAAAGATTCCAATGAATATTCTTTTATGTTGATACCATCAATCAATAATTCGCCGCCGCTTACGTCATGAAACCGCGGGACGAGATCTGCCAGCGTACTTTTACCGGCGCCTGATGAACCTACGAGCGCAACCGTTTTTCCCTTTTGTATTTTGAGGTTTATGTTCTGCAGCACGATCTTGTCTTCATAAGAAAAAGACACATTCCTGAATTCTATACAATCTTCAAAAACTTCCAGCTTTTTCGGATTGGCTATTTCTTTAATAGCTACATCTTCTTTCATTAGCGCTTCTATACGTTCCACGCTGGCAGAGCCTTTGCGAATGTTATAAGAAGCAGATGACAGCGATTTCAACGGTTGTATCACTTGCGAAAAGATCACTATGTAGGCAAGAAAATCTCCCGGATCAAGAAAAGTATTTTGTAAAACCAACCTGCCACCATACCAAAGTACACACACAACCGCCGCTATACCCAGCACTTCGCTCACGGGTGAAGCTGAGTCCCGGCGGCGGTTTGCCCAATTCTTTATCGTCAACAGTTCATCATTTTGACGTGTAAATTTTTCATATTGCTTTTTCTCAGCGTTGAAGCCCTTGATAATGCGAATACCGCCAAGGGTTTCGTCGATGGTGGAAAGAATCATTCCCAATTTTTCCTGGACACGTGTGCTTTGCTTTTTTAGCGACCGGCCAATCCTGCCGATAATTAAACCGGAAACCGGCAAAAAAAGCAAAAGAAAAAGTGTGAGCTGCGGGCTCAATATGATCATGTAAACAAAAAACAAGAGGATGGTGACGGGCTCTCTGAATACCGTTTCCAGCATATTAATGATGGAGCTCTCTACGTCCTGCAGGTCATTGGTAAGCCTGCTCATAATGTCTCCTTTCTTCTGGTCGTTAAAATAACCAACCGGCAAGGCCAGTATTTTTTTAAACATATTTGTACGCATATCATTTACTATCAGATTGCGTATCGGCGTCAAAAAATAGATGGAGAGGTAAAGAAAAATATTCTTTAAAATAATGGCGCTTAAAACCAGCACACATATTATAGCAAGGGCTTTTACTTCGCCATTGGGCGTTTGTATCAATTGATACAGCCATGCCTTAAAATGGTTGATGGGATTGATTCGTGCAAAGAAGCCTGTATTTTCAGAGACCGCTTCAAGGGTATTTTGCTTCTTAAAAATAAGCAGAAGAAAAGGGCTTAGCAAGCCTAAGGAAATAACGGAAAATATGTTTGAAAGAACATTAAAGCTGAAATATGCAAAAATTAATTTAGGATATTTTGAAACATAGCGAAAAATAGTTCTTAAGCTCTTCATCTAACGGGTTGAGTGCAAATAATTTTTATAAAAGCAAAGTAACTAATTTTACCATTCTCAGTCGGGACAATAATTCGAATAAAATGACAGAAGGTAAAAGGCAAAAACAAGTGGCGGTGGAAATTTCAAAAGTGCTGAACGATATTTTTCTGCGCATGAATCTCAATATGCAGGATGGCGGAATGGTCTCCATATCTTCGGTAAGGCTTACGCCCGATCTGTATGAAGCACGCATTTATCTCAGCATGTTCCAGGTAAAAGACCCTGAGGCAGTGCTTGAAAAGTTCCAAGAAAGAAGCAGTGAAATACGTGGTGACCTCGGAAACGCAATGCGCCACCAGCTAAGAAGCATCCCGCAGCTTACTTTTTATATTGACGATACGCTCGATTATGTATTTAAAATAGAAGAGTTGCTGGAAAATATTAAAAAAAATCCCCAACCCCCTTTAGGTCAATGTCATTTAGTTAAGGAATAAAAGAAGATAAAAAACCATTGAGTTTGAACCTGAATCAGGTTCTTTGTAATTAACTAAAAAACAAAACCCAATGGTTGAAGCAAATTTAAAGATAATAGAAGAACTAAAATATTTTTTAGATACAGTATCTAACCAATCAGATGTCAGAAAATTAGTTACTCAATCAGAGAGTGATTTTAGCCGGGATAGAAAATTGCCGATGAGCAGGCTTGTTGGACTTATCATTAATATGCCTAAACGTAGTTTGAGCATTGAGATACAAGAGTTCTTTGATAGTTTGGAAAAAGGTTTGGAAGCCAGCACTAAAGGAGCTTTTAGTTTACAAAGAACAAAACTTCAGGCATTGTTTTTTTGAAGTATGGAATAAATGGCTGGTGGATTGTTTCTACTATTACTATGGAGATAAAGTAAAGCGTTGGCGTGGTTTTCGGATGCTGTCCGTAGATGGCTCTACAGCTTACCTGGTAAATAAAAAAGAAGTGATTGAATACTTTGGTACACAAGACAACCAGCATGTATCCATACCGATGGCAAGGGTGATGCAGATACAGGATATTCTGAATGATATAACGGTGTGGGGAGCTATTCATCCCATTAAAGAATCAGAACAGGCAATCATGGCTGGGCGGGTCAGGTATTTATTTGAAGACAGCCTCACACTTTTTGACCGGGGTTATCCCAGTTATGCGTTGATGTATCTGATGATGAATGAAGAAAGCCCACGCCATTTTGTAATGCGCTGTAAAGCAGGTTTCAATAAAGAAGTGAAACAATTTGTACGCAGTAGAAAAAGCAGTAAAATCATAGAACTGGCGCCAACAGCCACTGCAATGGCAACACTTCTGGAAAATGGCTATAAAGTGACATCCAAAACAACCATAAAAGTACGGATGGTAAAAGTAAAATTATCTACCGGTGAAATAGAAATATTGCTGACTGATTTGTATGATGAAAAACTATTCACCCTGGAAGATTTGAAATATTTATATGGGCTGCGATGGGGAATAGAAACTACTTATTACAAGCAAAAAAACCAGCTACAGATGGAACAGTTTAGCGGTCACCGGGTAATTTGTATCCAACAGGATTATGCAGCCGGCTTATTTGTTGCAAACCTGCAAAGCCTTATAGAAAAGCAATGTGAACCGTATTTACAAAAGATAAATGCAAAAAGAAAATATGATTACCGGGTAAACCGCAACGTAAGTTGGGCTTCGCTGAAACATAATGTAGTTAAATTATTTTTGCAAAATAAACCGGAGGAAATCTTATCGCAACTGCAAAAAGCATTTGAACGAAACATTGAACCAGTAAGGCCTGGCAGGCATAATCCGAGAGTAAAAAAGGCAAAACGGTTAAACGGGAAATACCAAACTTTTACAAACTATAAAAGAGCTATTTGATTACTAACTAAATGACATTGCCCTGAAGGGGAGAATTAGTTAATCAGTTAATCAGTTGACGAGTTAATCAGTTGACAAGTTGATGAGTTAACAAGTAATAGCTTAACCTACCAACTTATTGACCAATAAACTAATTAACTAATCAACTAATAAACTAATAAACTAATAAACTATTAAACTAATAAACCACCAACCTTGTACTTAAAATTTGCATGGAGATATTTTCGGGCGAAAAAAAGTACCAATGCAATTAATATTATTTCATGGGTTACCGCCGGCGTGATCGCTTTTTCCACAATGTGCCAGGTGCTTGTGCTTAGTGTATTCAATGGTTTTGAAGGGCTGGTACAATCTCTCTATTCTAATTTTTATTCTGATGTAAAAGTGGTTGCGCCAAAGGGTAAAACAATTCATTTAACTACAGCGCAACTCCAACAAATAAACCGGCTTAAAGAGGTAAAGGGTACTTCGCTTGATGCAGAAGAAAAAGCTTTATTGCAAAATGGCGAACAGCAGACAGTCGTTTTATTGAAAGGTGTAGATGACAATTATTCAAAGGTTTCCGGCGTGCCGGAAAAAATGTTGCATGGTGTTTTTAATGTAGGCACCGTTGATCAGCCAAAGCTTATATTGGGCTCTGGCATTGAGTATGCGTTGGGCGTGCAGTCAGATAGAGACCTTTTTCCTGTTACCGTGTTTTTACCAAAGCGAGCAACTGGTGCAGATGCCAATCCCCTATCATCGCTCAGTGAAGGGAATGCAAATACAGCAGGAAGCTTCGCTATTCAACAGGACTTTGACAATAAATATGTGATCACTAACCTTGCCTTTGTGAAGCAACAAATGAACTATGCGCCGGATGAATACACAGCTTTGGAAGTTTCGCTTGTAGATCCTGGTAACTCAGAAAAATTCACTGTTGATTTACAAAAAATGCTTGGCCATAATTATAAGGTGCTTACAAAATACGAGCAAAACACAAGCCTGTACAATTCCATGCGTCTTGAAAAATGGGTGATCTATGCAGTGCTCACACTCATATTAATTATTGCTGCCTTCAATATGATTGGTGCTTTAACTATGCTGGTGCTCGAAAAAAGAAAAGATATAAGTGTGTTGCAGTCTCTGGGTGCTGATAAAAATTTAATTAAAAAAATATTCCTGAGCGAAGGACTATTACTTGCTTTTACAGGTGCAGGCACAGGAATTATCCTGGCGTTGATCATTTGTTTTTTGCAGGTAAAATTCAAGCTTATTAAGCTGGTAGGCAATTCATTTCTTATTGACTATTTCCCTGTGAAGCTGGTTCTCACCGATTTTTTATTAGTTGTGGCCACTGCTCTTGTAATATCATTTTTCGCTTCGTGGTTTCCGGCGCAAAAAGCTTCGAAGCAAATTTTCGATTTGAAATCGTAAGATTCAAAAAGAAATTATTTTATAGGATTAGGTAGAATAAGCTCAATCTTTTATTGGTCGAAAGGTTCGTCCTTTGCGAGCCTGCCTGTCGGCAGACAGGGAGCCGAATAAACTCTATTCATAATAAATCTTGCGGCGACGCTTGTCCCCGGCTATCTTTGGGAAAGCAATCTCCTTGGAGACATAGTACGCATATCCAAGGAGATTGCCACGGAAATATGCTTAGTTCTTTCTACCTCCAAACCCTTTGCAGGTGACGCATATTTCGCAATGACGTGGAGCTGTCAATTCATAATTGCAACAAATCCCTTCTTTACATAAACCAGGCTTTTGAGCCCATTCTACCTAATTCTATTATTTTAAACATCCCTCTCCTGCGCTCTCAGCCACCGTTCCGGAATTTCATTGTTGCTGGCAAATACATAATCGTTATAGCTACAGGCGATCATTTTTTTGTTAGGTAATTGCATCCACCACCTGCCCGTTTTCCTACTCTGCAGAAACAATGTATCTACTTCTGCAAAGGCTGTATGGTATTCATTAAAGTTATTACTGTCCTGCAATTCAGCTTCCTGCTTGCCCCTGCTTTTACCATCAATAAAGTACCAGATCATTTGGGCTATTTGTAATGCAGTAAGATTTTTTTCATCCTGCTCCGGCCGGTATCCATAGATACCTACCGTAGAGATTAAAGGGCTCAGCCCGGCATAACGGAGAAGGTTACACGCTTCTTCTCCCGTAAAGCCATTAGGGCTGCAGGAAGATGCCGGCGCATCGCTGTGTTTTATGGCAGCTATATCAAAGCTGAGCATGTTTGTGTGCCGTATCGCCGGCTCCATTTCCTCAAGATGCTCTTTCACCGTACCGGCCCGGTAACAATCGAAGCGAAGCTTGTCCATCGTTTCCAACATATGCGGATGAACAAAATAACTTTGGAAGCCAATATGGTTGTAATGCTTTACCATATTGGGTTCGCTGGTGAGCATTTCCATTAAAAAATTCTCGCTTCTTGCCGGCGATTCGCTAATGAGATCTATCGTCGCATCAACCACTGTGGCATCTATTATCTGATTCAGGTCTTTATAAGCATAATACTGCCCCAGCGTATTATCATGTGAGCCGCCGAGGATGATTACTGTCTTATTCATCTGTAGCAATTCTTTCAAAACGATTTTAATAGCTGCATAGCTATCAGCAAGTGTGGCGCCGGTTTTGATATTTCCTATATCGGCAATCGAAACATCTTTGTGCCAATAGTGTAATTTATATAACTGGCTGCGAATGGCATCAGCCGGGTTATTTTCTGAAACAATTCCTTCACCGCGAAATTCATTGATGCCCACGATTACGATGTCGGGATCTGCAAGCCCAGGAATTTCGGTTTCGTAAATCTTCATGAAATTAGCAAACTGGCTGTCATTATATCCTTTGTCATTATTGAGTTCAGCAATATTCAGCGGCGACAGGTATTCATGCAGATCGTACATTATTTTTTTGCCGCAAACCTAAAAGATAAATTCCAGAAATAAATTGAATGAGAAAAATTGGCAGTGTCTCAGTTTGTATTTAATGCTTGCCCGTTCAAGTAATACAGATTCCATTTTCAAATTGCTTATTTCAAGGCAATCAAACCGTGATTAGCGTGCATAGATTCCTACGATATTCTTAATTCAACTGAAAACAACAAACATTTTTTAGGTACTTTTAAATAACTTTATATATATTTTACACAATTATTTAATTGTAAAATTTGCCAAATACATGCCTTTAATAAATTCTATCCCTGAGAGATACGAAGATGGTTTTAAAGAGTTAGGAACATTAAAAGACGAAGATTTTGATAAAATACAAAAATATTTATCCGATTGTCATTATGTATCTTCTATTGAAAAATTAGCATTCAATACCTTAGTTAACGAAGTATTTAATTTAATAGAAATAGAGGAAATTTTTTTAAGCGTTGGTAGTCTTGTTGCTTTTTATTGAGAAAGTAGAAATAATTGAGGAAATTATTCAGGACGTTACATCTCTTTGTGAAATTTATGAATTAATAAAACCAGAAGATAAAGTAAGATTTGTGAAAAGACTTAGATTTCTAATTAATAACAAACAAATTTATTATGCTGCTAAAGCGGATAGTTTAATTAGTAATTATGGGAATGTATTTATCCAAAGCAAAATAATTAGCGATATTAGACCTGTTTTTGATATTCAAATAGAGGACGAACCCCAAGCTAGCATTATTTCTCACAATCTGAACATCCACTATCAATCGAATGACGAACCGTATCACAAGGATATTTCGTTAGTGCTAAATTTAAATGATATAAAAACATTAAAAGAAGTTTTGATTAGAGCCGAAAAGAAGAATACTGTTTTACAAAATCTCCTGCAAGAGTGGAATGAAAAACTTAAACGAAAGTTATGAAAGAGGTAATTAGAGAAGGAAAAATAAAAGCAAATGCACGATTTTTCAAATACAGATTACTGTAGAATTGTTTTCCATCAATCAACATGGGAGGATTATACCTCGAATGTAAGGAGAAGACCAAGCCGTCTTAGGCACACGGCGAATATTAAAAGGGGCGTTGCCACGTGGGGAGGACGCATAGTTCATTTTAAACCTAAGCGTGAAGGATGGGTTATTATAGATAATAATCCTAAAATGGAACCTGTAATAACAGAAACGGAATTTTGCAATTTGGCAAAGAATTGGAAGAAGGAAACCGCCCATTTTTCGACGATGTACCACAAACTTAACAACCAGAACTATTTAAAAATTATAGGAAGTGGATACCCCGCCGTGCGATATATATTGAAAGACTTACAAAAAACACCTGAATTATGGCATGAAGCTCTTTACTTCATAACTAAGGATAATCCAGTGGATCCAGCAGATATGAACGATATATATAAGATCAGAGAGGCGTGGTTAAATTGGGGTAAAAAAAGAAAAATTATTTAAGTTTTTTTATGGAGGACATACAAATTGGGGAAATGGATTTCATTCCTCTCAGTGACATGACTTCGCAAGAAATATTCTCCATTTTTCCAAATCTTGTACCTGAAAATTATTCCCTTAAGAGCGAACCGCTTAAAAAGTATAACAGTGTTGCTTGGGCAAGTGGCATAAATTACAAAAGAATTGACTTTTACAGAAATGAAAAAGGTGAGATAGGTGAAGATCAAAGCTGCAACAGATACATAGAATATTTTAAAACCTTAGGATATATTGAATGTGAAAATCCGATTTTTGAGAATGGCTTCGAGAAGATTGCATTGTATGAGGATAGAAGAGGCGATTTTACTCATGTAGCACTACAATTAGATTATAACACATGGACGAGTAAATTAGGTTTTTTAGAAGACATAGAGCATTCCAATTTAGAAGCTCTTGAAGGAAAGGGCAGAGACCAATACGGATATCACTCAGTTTATATGAAAAGAATGAAAAAATAATTCACTCTTTATTCGATCGTTTATTTGCAGCCAGCTTTGCTATTTCAGAGCACCTTTTTGCAGAGAGTTTTTTGATCCGCAGATATTATGTCTTCTGTTTAAGCCAGAAAATTATAAACAAATAGTCAACGCCCTTGGGAATAAATATTTTCAGGAGCTATTCGTGGGATATTATTTCTTATTTCTTATTACCTATTACCTACTTAGAATTTCAAACCGAAAAAATCAAGCTGAGCAGCGAAAGGACTCCTCCCAGTGACGGGTGAGGATGTGAGGGTGAGTTTAAATAATTCTTCTGCCTTACTTTTGCCCCATGGAAAATTTGAAAGAGCTGGTGGAAAAATCGACAGAGGAGATTCAGAATTTTTCTTCTGATGAAAATGATAAAGCAGAAGCTTTCAGGATTAGGTTTTTAGGTACGAAAGGATTGGTAAAATCTTTAATGCCTGAAATGAAAAATGTACCTGCGGAGAATAAAAAGGAAATGGGGCAGTTATTGAATGAGCTTAAATTATTTGCTGAAAATAAATATGAAGAATTAAAAGCTACGGCAGTTAATGGCCGGCAGGTAACTGAAAGTACGATTGATATCACATTGCCCGGCGACGAATTGCCCATGGGCAGCAGGCACCCGATAAGTATCGTAAGAAACCGCATCATTGCTATCTTTCAGCGTTTGGGCTTTGCCGTAGCAGAAGGCCCGGAGATTGAAGATGACCGGCACAACTTCACTGCCCTTAATTTACCGCAAGACCATCCGGCAAGGGATATGCAGGATACCTTTTATGTTTCACAAAATCCTGATTGGATGTTGCGAACACATACAAGTAGTGTACAAGTGCGTGAGATGGAAAAAGGTAAGTTACCAATAAGAATCATTTGCCCGGGCCGAGTGTATAGAAACGAAACGATCAGCGCAAGAGCGCATTGTTTTTTTCACCAGGTGGAGGGCTTGTATGTTGCAGAAGACGTTTCATTCGCAGACCTGAAGCAAACGCTTTATTTCTTTGTGCAGGAAATGTTCGGCAATGATGTAAAGATTCGTTTTCGACCCTCTTATTTCCCATTCACTGAGCCAAGCGCCGAGATGGATATTAGTTGCCTGATCTGCGGAGGCAAAGGATGTAACGTTTG
The DNA here is from genome assembly GCA_965217965.1 of Hanamia sp. GTDB lineage: Bacteria > Bacteroidota > Bacteroidia > Chitinophagales > Chitinophagaceae > Ginsengibacter. Next base: position 860,417 of record CBDCJQ010000001.1, read on the forward strand.
TAAATACACTGGCTGGGTAGAAATATTGGGCTGCGGAATGGTTCATCCTAAGGTGCTTGAAAATTGTGGTATTGATCCAAAAAAATATACCGGCTTTGCCTTTGGAATGGGCATAGAAAGAATCACTATGCTAAAATACCAGATCAGGGATTTAAGATTATTCAGTGAAAATGATTTGAGATTTTTGAAGCAGTTTACGAGTGCTTTGTAGTTGAAAGATTTTATTAAATTTGATTATGAAAGAAATTACTGTTGAGGTAGATGAAAAAAAGTATAACTTTTTTCTTGATCTCTTAAAAAATTTTGATTTTGTTTCTATAAAAAAAGAATCCAGAAAGGATACAATATTGTCTATTGCAAAAGGAATGCACCAGGCAAAAATGGCTTCCAAAGGAAAAGCAAAAAGCAGGCCTGTAAAATCATTTTTGAATGAGTTATGAAGTCCGAACCATTTCCGCATTTGAAAAAGAATTTAAGAGATTATTCAAAAAATATCTTTCCTTAAGAGCAGATATTCTTATTCTCATTTCTCAATTGGAGATTGATCCTGTTCAAGGGGTTGCTTTAGGAAAAGGTTTTTATAAAGTAAGATTAAGCATTTCAAGTAAAGCAAAGGGAAAATCGGATGGCGCAAGAGTAATAATATTTATAAAAAATTGCGCAGAGTATTGTTTACCTGTCTTCGATTTATGATAAGTCTGAAAAATCTTCTTTAACCGATAATGAATTAAAAATTTTAGCAAGACAAATTGGATAAAGTTTATTTCATGTAATAAGTCGAATTAGCTAAAAATTTTTCGGAAAGTCATTTCATAAAGCCATTTTTACAATAAAACCCAATGACATTAACCATTTGTGTTTGCGGTGCAGGAACTATGGGAAGCGGCATTGCGCAGGTAATAGCACAAGGCGGCTTCAATGCAATACTTTTTGATGTGAATGAATCAGCGCTTTATAACGCAAAAAAAACTATTCAAAAAAATCTTGCTTATTTAGTAAACAAACAAAAAATTTCTTCTAAAGAAAGCAGTGAAATATTTAACCGCATTCGCTTCATCACGGATATAAAAGATTGCTTCGGCCAAATAATCATTGAAGCAATCATAGAAAAAGAAGAAGCAAAAGTTGCGCTCTTTAATGAGCTGGCGCAATACAATAATGAAGAAACTATTTTTGCCACCAACACTTCTTCGCTTTCTGTTTCTTCCTTGCAACAAAAAATTATTTTTCCGGAAAGAGTAGTAGGCATGCACTTCTTCAACCCGGCTTACATAATGAAACTGGTAGAAGTAGTGAAAGGGGAGCAAACGAACGAGGAGATAACGAATACCATTTATACCATTTGTAAAGACCTCGGTAAAGTACCCGTAATGTGTAAAGATGCGCCAGGCTTTATTGTTAATCGTGTTGCACGGCATTACTATCTTGAGTCATTAAAAATTGTGGAAGAAGGCATCGCCTCATTTGACGAAGTAGATAAAATATTGGAAGCGACCGGTTTCAAGATGGGGCCGTTCAAGCTCATGGATCTTATTGGCATGGATGTTAATTTTGCCGTATCACAAAGCATGTATGCTGCATTTAATAAAACAGAACGCTTTAAACCTTCTGCCCTGCAGCAAGAAAAAGTGAAGAACGGAAACCTTGGAAAAAAAACCGGCAAAGGCTTTTACGATTACAGAGGCTGAACAAATTTTAAATCCATTTTCTAAATAAATCCCTTCATGCTATTTTCACCAACAAATCATTGCACGATTGGAAAATAATCCGGGGGAAAACCTTTCAAACAAAAAAATATTAGTAACAGGCGCTGCCGGGCTGGTTGGCAGCGAAGTGGTGAAACAATTGCTGGATAAGGGTTATAGCGTAACAGCAGTATATCATTCTGCACCTTTGCAAATCTCGCATCCAAACCTGCAGGCTGTGCACTGTGACATTCTTGATCCTTCGCGCCTGGAAGAAATAATGCAGGGCGTGACGTACGTTCATCATTGTGCCGCTGTTGTTTCTTTTGATAAAAAAGATAAATATCGTTTACTCAAAATAAATATTGAAGGAACAGCGAACGTTGTAAACGCATGTATTGATGCCGGTGTAAAAAAACTCCTTCATGTAAGTTCTGTATCAGCATTAGGCAGAATAAGAAGCGGGAAAATGATCACTGAAAAAATGAATTGGACAGAAGAGACCAGCAATAGCATTTATGGAAAATCAAAATACCTGGGAGAACTGGAAGTGTGGCGTGGTACAGGCGAAGGCCTTGAAGCAGTGATTGTAAACCCGTCATTAATTCTTGGAGGAGATAATTGGGATGGAGGATCTTCAGCAACTTTTAAATCTGCCTACAATGAATTTCAATGGTACACAGAAGGTGGCGGCGGATTTATAGATGTAAGAGATGTAGCAGCAATAATGATCTTGTTAATGAACAGCGAAATAACCAATGAACGTTTTATTTTAAGCGCTGAGAATTTATCTTACAGGGAAGTGTTTACGACTATGGCAAAATGCTTCGGCAAAAAACCGCCTTCTAAAAAAGTAACGCCTTTCATGGCAGAGATCGTTTGGAGGATAGAAGCAATCAAAGCAGCGTTTACAGGTAACAAGTCTTTGCTCACAAAAGAAACAGCCAGCACAGCCTTGACGCAGGTTTTTTTTGATAACAGTAAAATTTTATCTGCCTTGCCGGCGTTTACATTTACACCCGTGAAGCAAGCCATTCAACATACCTGCGCAATGCTAAAAGAAAAATATAATCTTACCTGATCATTTTTTTTAAAATCATTTATGAAAAATAACCACATTAAAACCTCTTCTTCAACAGCAAGCTTTCGTATAAATAAAAAAATATTTTTAGCTCTTTTACTTTTTGTTGCAAGTAGCTTTTCTTTCAACACAGCTAATGCACAGCAAACTTATTATACAATAAAGGGAAAGGTGATTGATAAGAATACAAAGGCGCCGTTGCAGGGCGCATCTGTGTTTGCGCAGAATACAACCTTTGGTGTTGCCTCGGATGCTGATGGAAATTTTACGCTCAAACTCCCTGATGGCGGCTACTCAGTAATAGTTACGTATTCAGGTTATGAAACAGAATCTGTTCGGATAAGTAATACATCTGAGCAAAATGACAACCTCGTTATAGAGTTGGGGCCAAAGGAAAAATCGCTGGAAGAAGTTACTATCGCAATAAGTAGTGAAGTAAAAGATGGCTGGGAAAAGTATGGCGTTTTCTTCACGCAAAACTTTCTGGGGCAAACGAAGTTTGCCAGGCAAGCGATCATACAAAATCCTGACGCTTTACATTTTTATTTCAGCAAGAAAAGGAACCGCTTAAAGGTATTGGCAACAGAGCCACTGACGGTGCAAAATTTTGCACTGGGCTATACCTTGAGGTTTGCGATCGATTCTTTTACTTATGAATACGGCACCAATGCAAACCTGTTTGTTGGCTATCCGCTTTTTACTGAAATGGCCGGTACGCCTGACTAAAAAGCCACGTGGGCCGAGAACAGGGCGATTGCATATAAAGGGTCTATCGTGCAATTTATGCGAAGCCTATATCATCAAACACTTACTAATGACGGCTACGAACTACAATTCATTGAAAAGAAAAATGATAAAGAGGCGAGTGTTCCCTTAAGCGATCTGTATGCTGATTTGAATTATGAAAAAGATTCCGCTTCCAATACAGTTGAGTTTCACCCCAGGCAAACAAACGTTGCGATAATCTATAATAAAGCAAAACCCGAACGGGAGTATCTTGACTACAATCAACTCGCTGGTAAAAACCTGCAGGTATCGCGGTTGATTTTTGCGCCGGATGAGGTTATCGGCGTTGAGCAGAACGGTTATTACTTTGATCAGACAGATATCACCACCAACGGATATATGGGCTTCAAAAAAATTGCGGACATGCTTCCATATGATTATGAACCGCAGTACGGCTTTTGAAATAAAAAATTATGTTGAAATAGAACCTGGATAAGTGTTTTAGAGGAAAAATAAAAAATATAAAGCATTCAGTCGAAACCGCTATATCAAGTGCAGCAATGGTTAACTAAAATAAAAAAAGCCCCAAAGTTTTAAATTCGGAGCTTGTTCAATATGAAAAAGATGATGTACGGTTGTTATTGGTGGCGGATTTCTCCAACCTACACCAAAGATTTAAAACTATACATCCGTAATTTTTATGCTGCAAAGCTATAAATGTTTTCGTTTTATAAATGACGACAATCTATTATAATCTTGTTAATACCTTATAAAGTACATTGTGAAGGCCAGCCTGAACAAGAAGGTTCAGCATCTCAAAAAAGTAAAATATTGAAATGGAAAGCGACAGATCTATTCACCCACATCTTTACTGTCATCTTTTCTAAATTTTTTAAAAAGATCAGCTTTAAACTGAATGTTTCCATCCGGGCCGGGACGGCCTCTCAGGTAAATGCTTGCGCCACCTTTTTTATCTGTGCCTTCATTTTTTAGCTTCTCTCCTTCTTTTCGTTTTTTTAAATTTCGTAAAGGAACTTGTATGCTCATATCTGTATTTCCTTTCAGGCTGTATACACCTTCTACAAATAAGGATAACACACTTGATTGAATTTCCATACGATTTATTTTTATTTCCTGGTTTGCAATCTCAAGCTTGTCCTTTAGCTCTGCAAATTGTATATTTTCAAAGTCACGGTCTTTAAAAAAGTTTTGCAATTTTTTTATCGGCTCAAAATTAATCAGCGCCCCATTTTTCAATGAGAAATCTACTACACTTACTACGCTGTTTGGATGGGCTTTTCCATCATTATCCAGGCTGAGCGCAGCGGTTACTGTTGCAGTAAGCTTGCCGGATAAATTTTTTGCGGTAATTCCATTTTGTCCAAAATTATTAAAGTCAGTAAAAACTCTGCTAACGTCCACATTATCCAAAGCAGCATTAATATTAGCCTTATTATAATTATTGCTTTGGGAAACCAGGGAACCATTTAACGTCATCGTGCCGCCCGCCTGTTTCATACTTACATTATTGATCAGGTACCTGTCCTGGAGCAGGGAAACACTCGCCCGAACATCTGATGCCAGCATCTTTTTATAAGTCATGCGATCTGCTTTAAGATTTACATTCAACCTTCCGCGTTCTAATATAGCATCAATCTTTTGGGCAATACCGCCCAGCGAATTATTGCCAGACTTTTTATAGTCCTTTTTTTGCTTTGATTGAAGTAAATAAGTAAAAGCGCCGAGATTTAAGGCAGGTGAATAAATGTTCCAGTCTATATTTACTTTATCGGGCTCTGTATTAACGAGTGAAAGCAAATTTTTGGCAGAGCCATCCATTACTATTTTATTTTTCAGCACCACGCATTGAAGATTTTCAACAAATATATCCGAACTTCTAAATGCGAGCCGGCCGTTCACCTCGGTTAACGACACATCTCTCGGCTCGTAAAAAATGGTTCCATTTTTAAACTCGATCACGCCATTCAGAAAAGAATTAGTATTATTATTTTTTTGTAAAGGCCCTTTATAGGTAAGGTTTATCGAGCCATCTCCTGATTGTAACTGGATAGCATTACTGTTGATAACGTCATTTAATTTTGAAAGAGGAAAGGCCGAATGCAGATCGCAAATAAGTGTGGGTTGAAAAAGATTCAGTATTTCTATATTTGATGCGGTAACCGGCAGGCCTTGCCACTCGGCCGAAAAATTACTGATAATGATTTTTGAATTAGGATCCCGCCTCGGCAAACCCGGCGTTACTTCGTTAGTATAAAAACCATGAAGAGTTGCTTTATCAAAATCGAAAAAGGGCGTTTTTAAATGTGCATTTTTTATAGTCCAATATACATGTATCAATGGGTCACCGCCATTCAAAGGCCCATTTATGAAAGCGTCCGCATCAATATTTTTATCAATGTCAGCAATCGAAAATGCCTTCGCAATTTTTTCCGTAAGCAGTGTTTTTGTAAAGGGATAGGAGATTTGGCGTGTGTGAACATTCAGGTGAAATTGCGGATCGGGCCCTTTTAGGTCAAACCATCCCGTAAGATTAAACGGATGTCCTGATAGCTTAATATCAATGCTGTCAAATTTTAGCTGGTTTGTTTTCTTGTCGTATTTCAAATCAAAATTTCCTTCAAACTTTTTTTCTTTTATAAAGCTGCCTGCAGCAAGATTAAATGCAAGTGTGTGGACAAGCATATCTGCCCGGGAAGAAAAAATAAAAGTTGACGAGTCCTTGTCATCCATCTTCATGTTCAAATCATTAAAGGCAATATCCTGCAACTTTTCTTTTTGCCGGTCATCAATAGTAAGGCGTACATCCCGCAGCCTGATTGATTTTAATTGATTTTTTTCCGAAGAATTTGTTTGTGAAACAGAGGAGTCTTTTTTGGGATTGAATAAATAAGTATTTGTGTAGCCAGCGGTATCGGTAAATAAATAAACAGCTCCATGATCAATGCGCACGCCGTTTACCGCAGATTCTTTTTTAATGAGTTTAAGGATACTTAATTCGGCGAACACCCGCTGAGCGTTAAAAAATACATGGTGATGCCGGTCATACATGCTATCTGTAATGGTAACATTACTCAGTAGCACAGAAGCATGGGGAAAAGTGCGAAAGAAACTGAGGTTCACATCGCCAATGGTTACTTTACCATTAAGCTTTTTGCTAACGTCTTCAGTTACCTGCTTTATTATAGATTTTTTATTTGCTGAAATATATGCGAAAGCAATAAGATATAGAATCAGCAAAACGCCCAGGATTATGCCTAGAATTTTAAGTGTTTTTTTCAGGAGCCTGTTCAAGTAAAAAAATTAAGATATGAATTTACACCAATAATTTATTGGCAAAAATTTAATTTAATAGATACCATTAAGAAACAACCCCGCACGGAGGGCATGGCACAAAAACAGCTAATTATAATTTCTTATTTTTGGCAAAAAAATAATGGCTGCAACAAAAATTACGGTAAACAATAATGGCTCACTCAAGGTAGAAGGCGACTTTGAAATTGTAGATAGAAATGGCGATGTGTATGGCCTGCAGGGAAGGGAAATTGTTTCCATCTGCCGCTGCGGCCTCTCCCGCACAAAGCCCTTTTGTGATGGCTCGCACAAGGGCCATTTTGAGCATGAAGCAATTGCTTTTGATTTGCCGCCGAAGAAAGTTATTTGATTGCAGTTTTCGCGGAATTTACATTTGAAATAGTACAGGCTCTTATTTTGTTTGGAATGTTATTCCCATTTGAAAACCTTTACTGCAACAGCATAAATAGCAATTCCCCACAGCAATAGAATACCTATTTCGGTTTTTACATCCCATAGGTTCTGGCCTTCAAAGGCAACGGCACGCAGTGCATTGTTCAAATGGGTAAGTGGCATCGCCTTGGATATAGGCTGCAGCCATTTTGGAAAAACTTCTATGGAAAAGAAGGTGCCGCCAATTAAAAATTGCGGTAATGTGATGAGGTTGGCAAATGGCGGAATAGTGCTATCATTTTTTGCCAACCCGCTCACTATAAAACCAAAGCCCATAAATACAATGAGGCCGATAAAACTTAGTAGAAGCATTTCCATAAAAGTTTCAAAGCCATGGATTAGTGTGAAGCCAAAGAAAAAATAGCCAACCAGTATGATCACAATAGCCGTAAGCATTTGAAAAATTACGCGGCTAAACATTTCACCCAAAATAATAAAGGTCCTGCTGATGGGTGTGGCAAAAAACCTTTTTAAAACCAGGGTATTTCTTAGGTTAAAAAACATAAAAGCTACGCCAAATACACCGGAGGCTAACAGCGAAAAACCAAGTTGGCCTGGTAAAATAAAATCTATCGTTTTGTATTCGCGTATTTCTTCAATGTCTTTTTTATAATCAAAATCGAAAGCTGCATACTCCGGCCTTCCTTTATAATAATTTTCGCTTACACCGTTGATGATGCTCTCTGCCAACGCCTTGAACTGCGGCCATTGATCGTTGCTGGAGGTAGTACTTTTTAAGGTGAAAATGTAAGGTGGATTACCTGCAGAATTTTTTTGAATATTAATTACCCCGGCGATTCGCCCTTTTTGCTGATCAGTAACAAGTGACTTTTTATCGGCGTATCTTTTTATGGTTATTGCCTTATTATTTTTAAAGGCATTAAACAACACGTTCGCGGTATCTATGTTATCTGCCAGGGCTACCCTGTAAGACCTTGCTCCGCCGCCATCGCCGATAAAGCCAAACACAAGAATAAAAATAAACGGGAAGGCAAAACCAAAAATTACGGCGGAAGGGCTTCTGAAAATTGCTATAAGACTGGCTTTGCTTATGGCAAACATTGCACGGCCCTGGCTATATTTAGTCATTAGAAAATTTGATATTTACACAAAAGAATTTTTGTTAGGCGCCGGCAAAACTATTTCAGAAAAAAATAAAAAAAGAAAAATATAACCCAGACAAAAGACGTACCTTTGTATGACAAAAGACAGATCATGAAAAAAAAGGAAAATAATAGTTATAAAAATCAACTATCAAAAAACTTAGAAAACAGTAAGGTTGAAGAACCGGAAGCCGTTTATTATCCCTCAAAACAAATGCGGCTAACGAAAGATTTTACCTTTAATGAATTTAAAAAAATCGCTGATAAAGTAGATCTCACCCAAAAAGAATGGTCAGATGTTCTCCATATTTCTGAAAGAACTTTACAGCGCTATGCAAAAGATAACAGCACATTTAATTTCAGTGTAATTGACAGAATTTTATTAATAGATAAAGTGCTGAAAAAGGGTATCAACGTTTTTGGCGATGGTATAAATTTTATTACGTGGCTGAAAGATGAGCCTACGAGTATTGACGGCGAGCTCGGCCTTCATTCGCTTGCAAGCTTCGATGGTATTACAAAGGTTTTAAATCAGTTAGGACGCATAGAACATGGAATTTTAGCATGATAGCATACCGGTTAGCTACTGTGCAATATGCTGATGATCTTTCAGGCGAAGGCGCTTCGATCTATGGAGGCAGATGGAACCCTGCCGGCATTAAGGCTGTATATACTTCACAAAGTATTTCTCTTTCTATTTTAGAAATCCTTGCCAAGACACGGGCAAAGACCACGCCGGTTGATTATCAACTTATCATCCTGGAATTTCCGGAAAACTTAATGACTGCCATAAGAATTTCCCAGTTAAAGGAAGGTTGGAAAAGCCACGTTGAATACACACAATGGATAGGCGAAGAATTTTTAAAGGATAATAAATCTTTGGTTATGCAGGTGCCGTCTGCAATAGTGGAGAGAGAAAATAATTTTATATTGAACCCGCTTCATAAAGATTTCAGCAAAGTAAAAATCAAAGAAACCGAAGCCCTGAATCTTGATAAAAGGCTAAGGCAAATTTAAGCATGAATACATTGTACGTTCTTGTGGGTGGCAACATAGGGAACCGCCGTGAAAACCTTGAGAAAGCTTTATCATGGCTAATAAAAGAAATAGGACAGGTAATAAAATCATCTTTGATTTATGAAACCGAAGCGTGGGGAAACATCTACCAGCCGGACTTTTATAACCAGGTTCACATTATTAATACAAAACTTTCGGCGAAAGAAGCCATGAAAAATATTTTAGAAATTGAAAAAAAAATGGGCAGGGTGCGAACGTTAAAAAATGCTGAGAGGATAATTGATATTGATATTTTATTTTTTAATGAAGAAATAATAAATGAACCCGGTCTTATAGTTCCCCATCCTGAAATTGCGAATAGGCGTTTTGTATTAGCACCTCTTACCGAATTATCTCCGGGCTTTGTTCATCCCGTATTTCATAATAGCATGCATGAATTGTTATCCACATGTAAGGATATGCTGGCAGTGAAGCCTGTGAATGCGTAAGGGTATTATCAACAAATTAAATAAATGCCTTGCAATTCATTTAAAGCATTTCATATATCTGTTCTTATTTTTGGATGATCATTCTATAAAATACATTCCATAAAATACGGAGTACCGTTAAGTCTTTGCAAAGGTGGATATAAGCATGAAGTACAATTTCATAACTATTGAAGGAAATATAGGCGCAGGCAAAACAACGCTTGCACATTTATTGAGCAAACGGCTGAACGCAAGATTGATCTTAGAAGAATTCGCTGACAACCCTTTTCTTCCTAAGTTCTACGAAAATCAACAACAGTATGCTTTTCCGCTTGAGCTTTTTTTTATGGCCGAAAGGTATAAGCAGCTAAAAGATTTGTTGCGAACCAAAGACATGTTCCAAAATGTAACCATATCGGACTACCTTTTTACAAAATGTCTTTTATTTGCTAAAGTAAATTTGCCTGCTGAAGAATTTTTACTTTACCAGAAATTATTTGACATTATTAACCCGCAACTTTTGCAGCCTGATATTTTGATTTACCTGCATGCACCGGTGTCTAAGCTGAAAGAAAATATAAAGAAACGCAACAGGCCTTACGAACAAGGTATAGCCTCGGAATACCTGTTTTCATTACAGCAAACTTATACGCAGTATATAAAGCAACATAATATAAAAACAATCTTTATTGATGCATCAACTGCTGATTTTTTAGGAAATGAAAAACATTTAAATGCTGTACTGGAGGCCCTTGATAAAGATTATGACGAGAGCCAGCAATACCTAACGCTGCCTTAAACAAAGCTAATGACTGCCGAAAGGACTGACCCTTTTATTGCTGTAAGAATACCTGAATATCGCCATCTTCTACAGGGCAGGTTCATCTTTATAATGGGTCTTAGAATGATGGCAACTCTGGTGGGGTGGTGGATTTACCAACTTACCAACGATCCTTTTGCCATTGGTTTGGTTGGCCTTTCAGAAGTGATTCCTGCTGTATCATTAGCACTGTATGCCGGCCATGTAATTGATCAAAGTGAAAAAAGAAAATTACTTCTTAAAGGTGTTGTATTGTATTTTATTGCTGTTGGGCTGCTGGTGTTTATTTCCAGCCGATTCACTGCCCATCATTTGAGTAATCATTGGATAGCTATCTGTATTTACATTGTTATTTTTTGCACCGGCGTTATACGTTCTTTTACCGGCCCGGTATTCGGCGCCATGATAGCCTATATTGTTCCAAGAAATGATTTGCAAAACGCCACTACCTGGAGCCAGGGCACCTGGCTTTCCGCTTCTGTAACGGGGCATGCTGCCGGAGGATTTTTAATAGCCGGCCTGGGAATTACAGGCACGCTGGTGGTAGTTTGCGGTTTTATTATTGTGGCTTTCTTTTTTTTATATAAGGTAAAGCCTAAGGCTGCTTCTAATGTAAAAGGCGCTGTTCGTACGTGGGAAAGTGTAAAGGAAGGATTGCAATTTGTTTTAAAAACAAAAGAGTTGCTGGGCGCATTTACCCTTGATCTTTTTGCGGTGCTCTTTGGCGGCGCGGTAGCGCTGATACCTATCTATGCCCGCGATATTCTCAAAGTCGGCCCGGAGGGCTTTGGTTTTCTGAATGGTGCCGCAGACCTCGGTTCTATCATAATAGTTATCATACTTACTTTGTTTCCCATGAAAAAACACCATGGTAAAAAGATGTTGATCGCTGTAGCGGGTTTCGGTGTGTGCATTATAGTCTTCGGCATCTCCAAATTTTTCTTTCTTTCATTTGCCGCGTTGTTGATTTCAGGGATGCTTGATGGGATAAGCGTGGTCGTTAGAGGCACCATCACTCAATTGAAAACACCTGATAATATGCGAGGCAGAGTGATAAGTGTAAGTTCTATGTTTGTGAATTCCAGTAACGAATTAGGGCAATTTGAAAGTGGCGTAACGGCTAAACTTTTTGGAACGATCCCGTCTGTAGTCATCGGTGGAAGCATCACCTTATTGGTGGTAATTGCTACGTGGTTTAAAGCACCGAGCTTAAGAAAGATGGAGTATTAGAAGCCCATCCCCAACCCCTTCCCGAAGGGAAGGGACATTACTTGGAAGGCCCTTCTCCAAAGGTGAGAGACATATTTTGGGTTATCCCAATGTCAACTTTTTAGAAATTTTTGAAGTAAAAATTCATGCTTTTTCAACTGTTAAGCACCTGCCAGGTTTTACATTCCCCCTTCTGGGGTTAGGGGGCGATTTCCACCAATTCAATATCAAAGACCAATTCCTTTCCGGCAAGCTCGTGGTTTGCATCTAATACCACGGTTTCATCTTTTACTTCGGTCACTACTACCGGAATGGGATGCCCTGCTTCGTTGCGCAATTGCAATTTCATACCGGGTTCCAGTTTAAGATCAGCGGGTATATTTGATTTCGGAAAATCAATAATTGCTTCTGCTTGTGTTTCACCATAGGCATCTGCAGGTGCAATGGTTACGGTCTTTTTCTCGCCAACACTCATTCCGGGAATAGCACCGTCAAAGCCGGCTATCATTTGCCCGGCGCCTACTTTAAACTCCAGGGGGCTGCGCCCTTCACTTGAATCAAACTGATCTCCTGAAATCAGTTTTCCTGTATAATGCACTTTCACTACATCACCCTTTTTTGCTTTAGTCATATCTTTTTATTTATTATTAAAAAATTAAGAGCCTGTGTCTTCAGGCTTCTTGCTGATGCCGGAAAAGTAACCAATAATATGTAACGGAAAAAGTGAAATCTTAGCCTTAACTTTTGCGCAAATACAAAGTATATTAACCTATGTAAAACTCTTTTGTATAAAAAACTTTAATGAAATTTACCAAATGAAAAGAATAGCTTTTATTATTTGCTGGGGGATGATGGTTGCATATCCTGCGATTTCGCAGAAAAAAATAATACCCGGCGCAGAAAGAATGGAGGTATATATTCCTCTTTTAAAGGGCAAAACTGTCGCAGTATTTGCCAACCAGACCTCAATGGTTCAACATACGCACCTCGTAGATACGCTGATGAAGAGTGGCGTGAAGGTGGTGAAGATATTTGGACCGGAACATGGCTTCAGAGGCAATGTAAATGATGGCGAAAAAGTTGAAAACTTTATTGATAAAGAAACAGGGATTGAAGTAATAAGCCTTTACGGAAAACATAATAAACCCACTAAAGAAGATCTTGAAGGAACAGACATAATGCTGTTTGACATACAGGATGTTGGTACAAGATTTTATACTTTTATTTCTTCACTTCAATATTATATGGAAGCGGCTTTTGAAAATTCAAAACCTCTTTTGATACTTGATCGCCCTAATCCAAATGGATTTTATGTAGATGGCCCGGTACTCGATTTGAAATATAAAAGTTTTGTGGGCATGCAGCCGGTACCCATCGTGTATGGCATGACGTTAGGTGAATATGCATTTATGATAGCCGGTGAGAAATGGCTGGGTGATGCTGCCAACAAAAAATATTCTTTTTATCAGCATGCTGAAAATTCCGTTGACACACTTTTTCACTTTCTCGTGATTAAATGTGTGAACTATGATCATAACAGCAAATACGTTTTGCCGGTAAGGCCCTCGCCTAATCTTCCTTCTATCCAATCCATTTATTGGTATCCTTCCACTTGTTTTTTTGAAGGAACGGTGTTGAGTGAAGGCCGCGGCACAGACAAACCCTTCCAACTTTTTGGCCATCCTTCTCTTCCAAAAGATTTAATTTCTTTTACACCAGGGTCACGGGAAGGCGCCACAAATCCTAAACTCAACGGCCAGGTGTGTTATGGCTGGGATATTTCCGGTACGCCTGCGCAGGTGTTGGCCAAGGTTGATAATAAGATTCAGCTTAAATGGATCATGCAGGCGTATAAATTATTTCCTGATAAAGAAAATTTCTTTTTAAAAACCAGTCATTTCAATCGCCTTGCAGGAAACGATTTACTGATGCAACAAATAAAAAATGGCATATCAGAAACTGAAATAAGAAAAACGTGGGAGCCAGCATTAAGTAATTTTAAAAAAATAAGGAAGAAGTATTTACTATATAAAGATTTTGAGTAATTAAAATTTAATGATATGGAAGACGAAAGATGGAAGGAAAGATTTGAAAGTTTTTGCAAAGCTTTACATCAACTTGAAGTGGCTCTGTAGCAAAAAATTTCTCTGTTTTGGAAAAAGATGGTGTTATTCAGAGGTTTGAGTTTACTGTGGAGCTTGCCTGGAAAACAATCCAGGATATTTTAATGTCAAAAGGATATATTGATATAAAAGGTCCTAAGCCCGTGAAAAAAAAGCGTTTCACAGATGGGCAGGAGTGGATAAACATGCTTGAAGACAGAAACAAATCAACCCACTTATATGATGAAACCCTGGCACTCGAAATTTTTGATAAAATTCAATTACAATACTTAGCATTACTTACAGGCTTCAAAACTAAAATCTTAAATCAATCAGACAAATAATGAAATTCGGCCTAACCCATGAACAATTTTAACTGATTCAAAAAACGCTTATGCCAATAGATGAAATTGAAAAAGTGTTGATTTTTGGTTCACGTGCAAGAGATAACTGCAGGCCTTCTTCGGATATTGACCTGGCTGTTTGGGGCAAAAATATTACAAGAAATAGCATCAATAAATTGTCGGCACTTTTAGATGATCTTCCGTTACCATTTATGTTTGATATTGTTGATTTTAATTCAATTTCTAACATTGAGCTGAAAAATAAAATTATCTCGCAGGGAAAACTTTTTTTCAAAAGAGAATTAAAATCTATATAGTTTTTTGAATGAAAAAACTCCGCATCATCTTTATGGGAACTCCGGACTTTGCAGTTCCTTCCTTAAAAATACTTTTAGAGAATGGCTACAATATAGTAGCCGTGATAACCGCACCGGACAAGCCGGCGGGGCGAGGAATGAGAATTGCAGAAAGCGACGTTAAGAAATATGCGGTATCGAAAAACCTAAAAATCTTACAGCCCGAGAAATTAAAAAACGCTGAGTTCATTTCCGAATTAAAAGCCCTGAATGCAGACCTGCAAATTGTGGTTGCTTTTCGCATGCTGCCTGAAGTGGTTTGGAATATGCCGCCAATGGGTACCATCAATCTCCATGCATCGCTATTGCCACAATACCGCGGCGCAGCGCCTATTAATTGGGTGATCATTAACGGCGAAAAAGAGACAGGTGTTACAACATTTAAATTAAAACATGAGATAGATACGGGCGATATTTTATTACAAAAAAAAATTAATATCGGCGACGCAGAAACCGTCGGCGAATTATACGATCGCATGAAAGAAGCGGGAGCACATTTATTGCTCCAAACAGTAAATGAAATATCAGAGGGAAACATAAAAGAGACAAACCAACAGGAACTTCAAGAGAATAAGGAAAATTTTCCGCAACTATTTCATGCGTCAAAAATAACGGCTGAAACCGGAGAGATTGACTGGAATAAAAACGTAAATGAAATTTATAATCTCATTCGTGGGCTGTCTCCTTATCCTGCCGCGTTTACTTTTTTAAAAGATAAAAAATTAAAAATATTTACTTCAGAAAAAGAGCAGGTTAAGAGTAATGAAACACCCGGAGAAGTAATTTCTGACAGTAAATTATTTTTGAAATTTTCCTGCAATGATGGTTACATTTCAGTAAAAGAATTACAGCTCGAGGGAAAGAAAAAAATGCTTGTTGAAGATTTTTTGAGAGGATGGAGAATGTGATCTCTTTGATCACTTTACAAACGTCAAAGCACAATCGAATTTATTCTCACCGGTTCCTAACTCTTCAGCGGCGGAGTTACTAACGATCACGGATAGACCTTCATTTTGCTTTATCTCCGGAATTATATCAAGCACTTTCGCAAACACACTTTTACCGGTAGCATTATCAGTGATCTTAATGATGGTTCCCGGCAGTGCATCATTATTAAAACAATAATATTTTCCATCCTGCCAGCCACTTGTTGATTTGAACACACCAGCGCTGCCTGCTGCATTTACAGGTGGTTTTTGATTTACCTGGTCATCGTATAATTTTTTAAAATAGCCACCGGCAAAGTTCGCGGTGCTTCTTGTTTTCACCGCAGTTACTTTTTCCGCAGGTTGCTCCGGTGCCTGGGTTGTATTAGTTACAGTTTCCACTTTTTGTACATCGGGATTTTTTACTGGGGGTAATCTATCCGGTGTTATCGCAGGCTTTACAATTTCGGCTTTTGGTTCTGTCTTAGTCACAAAAGATTCTGTAGTGTTTTTTGAAATACCCGCCGAGGCCAGCGGCGATTCATTTTTATCTACTTTAAGATAGCCGACTATTAAGGCTTGGCCGGCACTCACCTCATCAGACTGCAGGTGATTCCATTTTTTAAGATCTTCAAGAGGCACTTTATTGTAATTCACGCTTACCCTGTACAGACCTTCCTTCGGCTCTACAGAATGATAAACAGGTACAAGAATTTCGCCTGCCTTTGCGGAAGCTGTCTGAGAAAAATTATTTTCGTTGAGGGGGATTTTAATTGTTTGTCCAATTGTAAGGCCGTTTTCAAATTGAAGTTTATTATAGGCTGCAACATCTTTTGCAGGTACATTATACATTCTGCTAATGCTATAAAAATTTTCCTTTGGCGCAATTGTATGCTCTACATAACGTGTATTTGGAGTCCCTTTTATTTCAATATTATTTTGCTGCGCAAAAGAAGAAGAACAAGAGATAAAAAAAAGTAAAGAAAATATAAGAGTCCACTTTAGCATAAATGAAAAATTGTAAGGTATAAGATGGTATCTATTCCGTTGTAAAATCTTGTTCATAGGATTGATACAATTCATGAGATGAAATACAAAGATGGGATAAAAAATTTTATTTGAAATTCAATTATACTTCAACGAAAGTTAAAACTTAAAATATAAGCAATGTCCTTTTTCGATAAAAAGAAATACAAAAAATTTATTGGCTAAGTTATAAACGCTGTTGCCATTTCACCGTCATTTTGTTTTTCCAATTTGCAAAATCCCCTGAAACAATGTGTTCGCGGGCTTTCGCTACAATATCAAGATAAAATGCAAGATTGTGTATGCTTGCTATTTGCAATCCTAAAATTTCTTTTGCTTTAATTAAATGCCGCAGGTACGCTTTGCTATAGTAATTGCTTACGTCGCATTCAATTCCATCATCTAAAGGCGAAAAATCTTTCTCCCATTTTTTATTATCAATATTTATAACACCATTACTGGTGAAGAGCATTGCGTTTCTTCCATTGCGTGTCGGCATCACACAATCAAACATATCAATGCCGAGCGAAATACATTCAAGTATATTCCAAGGCGTGCCTACGCCCATCAAATACCTGGGCTTATTTACAGGAAGATTATCACAACACAATTCACAAATCTCATACATTTTTTCAGTAGGCTCTCCTACACTTAAGCCGCCAATTGCATTGCCTGTTGCATTCTTTGATGCGATATACTCACAGGAAATTTTTCTTAGATCATGATAAACGCCACCTTGTACTATTGGAAATAAATTTTGTGTATAGCCAAACTTATCTTTTGTTTTATTGAAGCGGTTGAAACATCTGTCAAGCCAGCGATGTGTTAACTCCATAGATGTTTTTGCATAGTTGTATTCGCTTCCACCCGGTGGGCATTCATCGAAGGCCATAATGATGTCGCCACCAATCGTTCGTTGAATATCCATTACAATCTCCGGCGAGAATATGTGTTTGCTTCCATCAATATGACTTTGAAAAACGGCGCCTTCTTCTGTTAACTTGCGGGTACTGCTAAGCGAAAAAACCTGGTAGCCGCCGCTGTCGGTTAATATGGGCTTATCCCAATGCATAAACTTATGTAAACCGCCGGCTGCTTCTAACACTTCCAGCCCCGGACGTAAATACAAGTGGTATGCATTGCCTAAAATAATATGTGCATTTATATCAATAGTTAACTGCTGTTGTGTTACTGCCTTTACGCTTCCAACAGTTCCAACAGGCATAAATATGGGTGTGAGAATTTCGCCATGATCAGTAGTTATTTTCCCTGTCCTGGCGTTGGTTTTAGCGTCTGCAGACTGTAGCTCAAATTGTAGTGAAGCCATAAAATATAACCTTCGTTTAGAAGAATGATGGCAAATATAACAGTAAGAAAATTTATGGGCAGAAGCTCAATCAATTACAAAATCAGCATTTCTTTTTGCACAGAAAGAAGTAAAATAAATTACAGTAAGTCGCCTATTTTTGCTGCTTATGCACTGGACCGAACTAACTTATCATTGGCAGGGATGGCTTTTTATGGTATTCTGCTTTCTAACAATTGTGCAGCTTTTTTATTATTCATTTTTCTTTTTACGGCTTGCTTTATTTACAGAAAAAATAAAAAATATTACACAAACACATCCTGTGTCTGTCATAATTTGTGCAAGGGATGAGGCGGGAAATTTGGTGAAAAACTTACCAGGTTCTTTAGTTCAAAAATATAGAACCACGCATGAAGTAATTGTAGTAAACGATAATTCTTTTGATGAGAGTAAATATATTCTTGAAGAATATCAAAAGACGTTTAAGCAATTGCAATTAGTAGAATTAAAGCAGGAAGCAAGATTTATCCAGGGTAAAAAATTCCCTTTGAGTATTGGCATCAAAACAGCAAAGTATGAAATTGTATTGCTGACGGATGCGGATTGCGTACCTGCCAGCGAAGCCTGGATTGAAAAAATGCAGGAAGGTTATGCTGATGGTACTGAAATCGTTTTAGGGTATGGCGCCCTTCATAAAAAGAAAGGGCTTTTTAATAAGATAGTTCGCTGGGAAACTTTTCATACGGCTTTGCAATATCTTTCGTATGCCTGTGCAGGCATGCCTTACATGGGCGTAGGTAGAAACCTAAGCTATAAAAAATCTGTTTTTTTCAGGCACAAGGGTTTCTCATCACACAACCACGTACCGGGCGGCGATGATGATCTTTTTATAAACAAATCTGCAACAAAAAAAAATACCAACATTGTAATTGATAAAGACGCTTTCACTTTATCGCAGCCACCCACTTCCTTTAAACAGTGGCGAAAACAAAAGGCACGGCATTATACCACAAGCAAATATTATAAGGCATCGCACAAATTTTTTTTAGGGTTGTATGCTTTCTCACAATTTTTTTTCTATCCGCTTTTTGTTTTGACGATTATCTTTTTTAGCTGGCAATGGGCTTTGGTTGTCTTTGGTATTCGGCTTATATGGCAAGGATTTATATTGTATAAAGCCACGGAGAAACTTGATGAAAAAGATTTATTTCCCTTGTTTTTATTCTTCGATATCTGGATGTTCTTCTACTATATTTTATTCGCTTCGGCATTGTATAAAAAGCCGGCGAAAGAATGGAAATGATCTTGGCACGAATTATAGTTGAGAGAGAAGGAGAAAAGGATGATTGCTTTTCCCTTCCCCTCGTCAATTATTGCACCGGCTTCAACCTGAACGGAAAGTTGGGTTGTATGGGGTGCATTTCAAAAATTCCTCCTGCTCAGAAAGTAACAAAGCAGTATACACCAAAATTCAAAATGTTGGTTTTCAATCATTAACGATGGTGTATATATAATTTTATATTTACACCCCCTCGTGGCGCACCGGATATTTCTATGGAGGCAACTTTGAGCTGATTGCCATTAGGATGTTCGCTTATGTTATCACTTCCACTTCATTGGATTTTAATAATTGCACTTCGCAATTAATGCGTACATCTTCACCGACTAACACGCCACCAGCTTCCAGGCTTGCATTCCAGGTAAGCCCCCAATCTTTACGGTTTATCTTTCCATTGATGCTAAATCCCGCCTTCTCATTTCCCCACGGATCTTTCATCACGCCACCAAATTCCACATCAAGCTTTATTCTTTTAGTTATTCCTTTAATAGTTAGATCACCATACAATTCGTAACTGCCATCGCCATCAACTTTTTCATACGTGTTGGCAACGAACGTGATTTCTTTGTGATTTTCTGCGTCGAAAAAATCAGCTCCTTTTAAATGTGCATCCCTGTCTGCACTACCTGTATCAACAGACGCAGGGTTCATCCAAAAATCAATTTCAGCAGACATAAAATCATCGCCTGTTATATAGATGCTCGCTTCATATTCTTTAAATACACCTTTTACATTGGTGATCATAAGGTGCTTGATTTTAAACCCGATTTCCGAGTGTGAGGGATCAATAACCCATTTTGTTTTTTCCATTGTTTTTTGTTTTTTAAATTGATATGAAAATTTTATCTATCCAAGTTTTACCGAAGTCATTGTAAGCGAACCGGCAATTGCCTTATCATTGAAGAATGTAACAGCATCATCATTTCCTCTCAAACCCAAAGTATATAGTAAGGGAAGATAATGCTCAGGTGTAGGGATTGCCAGCCTGGATCCAACTCCTAAACTTTCATAATTAATTAATGGCTTATAGTCGCCACCTGAAATTAAATTTTTAAAATGAGCCATTTAATATTTTGGCTTTCCTGAAGTTAAGGAAGTAATAGAAAAATGTTCTGAGAAAAGTGGTCGTTGATATATTTTCAGATGACTCTTCTTGTGCAATAAATATTAGTTGTGATTTATCTGTAACGTTGCATTACATAATAACCAGGCTTCCGCAATTATAATTGTTGAAATGAATATATTAACTGTAATAACGCTTCTTATAATTATAAGCGCCACCTTCTCTTACCTCAATCAACGAATTATAAAACTGCCTGGCACGATAGGCGTGATGACAATATCGGTGGTGGTTTCATTGGTTTTATTACTCATAGGAAAAGTAAGCGATCAAAAATCAAGCTTGATTGTTTCGCTTGCTAACAGTATAGATTTTTCAAAGCTGTTGCTTGATGTAATGCTCGGATTCCTGCTCTTTGCAACCGCTCTTCATTTCGACTATAAGAAATTAAAAGAACTTAGACTTGCCATCGTTATACTAAGCACAGCCGGAGTAATTCTTTCAACAATAATTTTTGGATTTTTATTTTTTTGGATATGCCTTCTTTTAAAAATTGATATGCCGTTAATTTATTGTTTCCTTTTTGGCGCCATCATTTCTCCCACTGATCCTATCGCTGTTGCCGCTATTCTCAAAAAGTCAAAGATTCCACCACGCCTTGAAACAATTATTGCCGGCGAATCTATGTTCAATGACGCGATAGGCTTAATTCTCTTTGTTGTTTTATTGGGTGTAACCGATGAAGCCACTCCCAATATATCTTCCTCACTTATTTTTAGCTTGTTTGCCCATGAGGTTATTGGTGGCATCATCATCGGGCTTGTAACCGGTTATATTGGTTTCAGGCTTATAAGGTCTATCAGTGATTTTCAAACCATATTTTTAATTTCAATTGGTCTTGTTTTAGGCATTTCACTAATTGCCGAACAGTTCAGTGCTTCCGTGCCACTCGCGGCAATTACTTCCGGCCTTGTTGTAGGCAATAAAAGTTTTGGAAAGAATACTGATTCACAAAAATTTTTAAGCCAGATATGGCAGCTTATAGACGAAGTGCTGAATACCATTTTATTTGTGATGATAGGCCTTCAATTGATATTGCTTCCTTTCATTAAAAATTATTGGCTGATAGGAATACTGTCAATATTTATCATCTTAATAGCAAGGTTTCTAAGTGTTACACTGCCGGCTCTGTTTTTACTTGGAAAGAAAACCAAGCGAAATAATTTATTCATCCTTACCTGGGCGGGCTTACGTGGCGGCATCTCCGTCGCTATGGCTTTGTCGCTTCCGTCATCACATTATAAAGAAATCATCCTTTCTGTATGTTACCTTATTGTAATTTTTTCTGTGATTGTGCAGGGGTTAACGCTGAATAAACTGGTAGAGGGTGTGGCAGAAAAAGAGGCGGGTTAATTTTAAATGGTTTCAAATATTATTTTTTGCAATCATCGGTTAAACCAAATATTGTAAGCGGAGAGCCGCTACCACACGATGGTAAAATCATCGGCATACAGCTGGAATTTTTCATCTTTTGTGATGACTGCAAAATTTTCAAAGCGGGCAGCAGCAAGAAGATACCTGTCAAAAGGATCACGATCGGGGTTTTGCAAAATATTTTTTACCTACCGGAAACTTTTATTTGCTTTCCAATCGCCCAGATGGCAACATGGGTATCAAGAAGATAATCCATCTTTACATATAATCTTTTAAGTCTTCAAGCGGCTCATTAAAATCATCAGATATATTTATTTTCCCTTCAAGCATTCCTAAAATAATACCTTTTTTCAGCGGAGGTGCCTTTTCTTCGCTCTGCTCCTCAAGAAACGTAACCATCACTTCGGCCCTTGATTTTACAGGTGGATCTTCGCAAAGAATAATTTTACCTTCTTCGTAAACCCCTTTAATTGTGGTAAGCATGATTATTGTTTTTACAAATCTAAAAAAAATTATTGCATAAGGTCAAGAGCCTTACGAGATGAAAGTTATATCCCCTTCAAGTTTTACCACACAATTTCAATCCTGGTTTTATATAGCTGAAATTTATCGTCTTTGGTGATTATAGCCGCCTGCTCAAAATCAGCAACAGCTAACAAATACCGGTCGAATGGATCACGATGATATTCAGAAAAAAAATTGCAATTAAAGTATGCAGAAAGGTGATCATTTATGATGGGTTGCATTGTAAAACCTTTTTGCTTAAGAGTCTCGTCGAATAATTCTAAAGTAATTTTGAAATCAGGAAGTTTTCCTGTTTGGTATTTGATTGCGATTTCCAATAAACTTACCTGGTTGTATATTATTAGTATTTCAGGATCTTCAAGAATTTCTTTTATACGGGCAGATAATTTTTGCTTTTCAGCGACAGCCCAAAGGCATACATGCGTGTCAATAAGATATTTCATAGTCTTACATGTAGTCCTTTAGCTCATCCATTGGTTCATTAAAATTATCAGGAACTGAAATTTTTCCTTCTAACCCGCCCAATATCCGTTTAGGTTTTGCACTTGCTTTTTTAAGGTCAGGTAAAAAAGTAATAATTATCTCTGCCTTGATTTCTTTTAAAGGCGGGTCTTCTGTAAGAATAATCTTGCCGTGGTCGTAAATACCTTTAATTGTCGTGAGCATAATTTCCCTTTTTTTCAAAGTTAGCTAAATCTCTACCTTTTTCAATCTCTTACCGCTAAAGCCAAGTGGTTTGAAGCCTACAAATAATTTGCATCAAACAAAAAATTCAGCAAAAAAATTAATTAAACGTTTGTTTAATTTCAAACAAGTGTTTAACTTTGCGCCTCAATTTAAAAATGGACGCACGCGAAACTATACTATCAACAGCTATGAAACTCTTTGGCGAAAAGGGTTTTGAAGGTACTTCCATACGTGATATTGCAAAAGCTGCAGAGGTAAACCTGGCGATGATAAGTTACTACTTCGGTTCAAAAGAAAAATTATTTGAACAGGTAGTGGAATATAAGTCTTCGATTATAAGAGTGGTGTTTGCGGAACTGGCAAAATCTTCCATACCGCAGATCGAAAAAGTTGATAAAATAATTGATAGTTATGTAGAGAGAATGTTTACCAATCCTCAGTTCCACCATTTGTTGCACCGGGAGCTTTCATTGCATCAACGGCCACAGATGCATGATGCTATCACGGAAATATTGTTGAGAAATGTGGTGACCATTAAGGCTATTATTCAAAGTGGCATCGACTCCGATGAGTTTAAAGATGTAGATACAGAGCTGACAATTGCCACATTAATTGGCACAATTAATCATTTATTGATCTCTGAATCTATGTGCCGTAAGCTGCTGCATAAGAACAAAGACTTCAATCCATTTACAAGTAAAAAATTAAAAGAGAGAGTGAGTGAACATTTGAAGCAACTAATGCGTTCTCACTTGTTGATAAATAATAAATCTTATAAAAAATGAACAGGAAGCGGACAGTATGTTTTAAAAAAAGCAGGGAAAGGGTTTTCGGAATATTGGTTTATTTTATGACCAGCATTTTTCCTTTGCTGGTGCAGGCACAGAAGGTGCAGGCACAGAAGGTGCAGGCACAGAAGGTGCAGGCACAGAAGGTGCAGGCACAGGATACCAAGCCCATTACCCTGAAGGAAGCAATTGATCTTAGTATAAAAAACAGCAAGCAATTGCAGGCAGCGACGGCAAGAAGTGAGCAGGCTGCGGGCGCTTTAAAAGAAGCACAGGACAGGAAGCTGCCGGATGTGGACGTAAGCGGCTCATACCTGCGCTTGACCAATCCCAATATTTCACTAAAAACAAAAGCTTTTGGCGGAGGCTCAGATAGCACAGGAAAAAACGCAAGCCCAGCTGTAAACCAGGCAATGTATGGCATTGTGAATGTTGCACTTCCCATCTATGCCGGCGGCAGAATCCGCTATGGCATTGAATCTGCAAGATATCTTCAACAGGCAACCACGCTCGATGCAGAACATGATAAAGAAGCGGTGATTTTAAATACTATAAATGCCTATATCAATTTATACAAAGCAGGCGCTACAGTAAATGTGGTAAGAGAAAACCTGCAACAGTCTGCTCACCAGGATTCTGTTTTCTCACGCCTGGAACAAAATGGATTGCTGGCGCGAAATGATCTTTTAAAATCCCAATTGCAGACTTCTAACATTGAGCTTTCTCTTTTGGATGCAGAGAATAACCGCAAGATTGCGAATGTAAATATGAACCTTATGCTTGGCTTACCTGAGACGACAACGCTGATTCCTGATTCATCCAAATTCCAGGAGGCGCTAAGTGTGAAAAATATGGAGGAATATGAAACACTTGCCCTGCAAAACAGGAAAGATTTGCTGGCACTTAAGTTCAGGCAAAAAGCAGCGACAGCCGGCATCGCAGCTACAAAGGCTGAGATGTATCCTTCAGTAGCCCTGACCGGAGGATATATAGCCGCTGATATTCCACACATACTTACAGTTTACAACGCAGTAACCGTGGGAGTGGGGCTGAAATATAACATTGGCTCTCTTTGGAAAACAAAGGCGAAAGTGGACCAGGCACAAGCCAGAGAAAAAGAAATTATTGCCAATGAAGCTCAGCTCGATGATGCGGTACGATTGACGATCAACCAGGATTATGAAAACTTTTTATTAAGCCAAAAGAAAACAGACGTGTATGAAAAAGCAGTGTCGCAGGCCACGGAGAATTATCGCATCACGAAAAATAAATATGATAACAGCCTGGTAAATACAACCGATCTGCTGGATGCAAATGTTTCATTATTACAATCAAAAATAAATCTTGCCGTTGCGAAAGCTGATGTTGTGCTGGCCTATAACCGCCTGTTGGCAACCTCAGGTTTGCTCACCACAGAATAAAAATAATTAAAGCGATTAAATCAATTTTATGGAATCAAAAGACAAAGAAGTAATCATCCCCGCCAATGCAGCAACAGTTAAAGAAACCAACGGTACCCTGCCGGCTGCACCAAAAAAACGCAGTAAGGTTTTCATCATCATTCTTATCGTAATGATAATAGCCGGCGGATGGTTTGGCATTTCAAAATATACATACGCCCAGCACAATGAAGACACGGATGATGCGCAGATAGAAGCTGATATAAGTCCCGTGATACCAAGGGTTTCAGGCTATGTAAAGGAAGTAAGGGTAAAGGATAATCAGTTAGTAAAGAAAGGAGATACTTTGCTTGTGCTTGATGACCGTGACCTTAAGTTAAATGTAGAACAAGCAGAAGCTGCGCTGGCTACCGCAAAAAGTAATGTGAGTGCTGCACGTGCTAATACCAATGCTGCCCGTTCCGGTATCGCCAGTTCAAGGGCCGGTGTGGGTACAGTGGATGCACAAATTGCAGCGGCACAAGTAAATGTTACAAGAACCTCGCAGGATTATGAGAGGTATGCCAACCTGATAAAAGATCATTCTATCACCCAGCAACAATTTGAACAGGCGCAGGCAGCAAAAGATCTGGCAGAAAGGCAATTGCAAATATTACAACAACAAAGAAACCAGGTTTCAACGCAAACAGGTGTTGTGTCTTCACAAAGCAATGCCACAGCGCAATCAATAGATGTAGCTGAAGCAATGGTGAAGCAACGCGAAGTGGATGTACAAAATGCAAAGCTTAATTTATCATACACTGTTATCACTGCTCCTGAAGCCGGAAAAGTTTCAAGGGTTAATCTGCAGGAAGGGCAATTGTTGCAGGCCGGACAATCTACCTTTCGCATCGTTCATAATAGTGATCTGTGGGTGGTTGCCAATTTTAAAGAAACGCAATTAAAGAAGATGAGCATTGGGCAAAAAGTAACGGTTCATGCAGATGCTTTTCCCAAACACGATTTTAATGCCACGCTTACTTCCTTCTCTCCGGCTACAGGCGCTGCCTTTGCCTTACTTCCTCCTGACAATGCAAGTGGAAATTTTGTAAAAGTGGTACAGCGTGTACCGGTGAAAATTGAATTTGTAAATCACCAGGATTCTTTATTGAGCAAACTAAGGCCGGGTATGAATGTGAATGTTGATGTACATCTAAACTAAGACCTCACCCCTCCATAGGAGTCTTTTGACCATTTGGACAACCCCTTCTCCAACAAAAAGGAGAGGGAACGCGATTACTAATGCAACTAACGCTTTTATAGAAAGCAAAAAATTTCAGTTGAATTACTGAATAATAAGGTTCGAAAAAATATGTGATTAAAAAATCATTATGCAACAGGCAAATTCTTTAGTTGAATATGGATCAAGAAGAGTGATTATAACCGTCACTGCCATCTTGTGCGCTTTACTTGAAATTGTAGATACTACCATAGTAAATGTGGCCATTAATGATATGCGTGGTAATCTTGGCGCCACACTCACAGAAATTGCGTGGGTTATTACAGCTTATGCAATCGGTAACGTAATCATCGTTCCCATGACGAGCTGGCTTTCACAGCAATTTGGCCGGCGCAATTATTTCGCGGCTTCTATCATGATCTTTACAGTGTTTTCTTTTTTATGCGGAAACGCAACAGGCATTTGGGAATTGGTGATCTTTCGTTTTTGCCAGGGCCTTGGTGGAGGTGCATTGCTGGTAACTTCACAAACCATTATCACTGAAAGTTATCCTATTGAAAAGCGGGGAATGGCACAGGCTATTTATGGATTAGGAGTAATAATCGGGCCGACGCTTGGGCCACCGTTGGGAGGTTATATCATTGACCACTACAGCTGGCCCTATATTTTTTACATTAATATTCCGATAGGAATTGCTGCCACCCTGCTCACCTTGCAATTTGTAAAAAGCCCCAAATTTTCTGAAAAAACATTAACCAAACACATTGATTTTTTAGGTATTGCTTTACTCGCTATAGCTGTGGGCTCGCTTCAATTTGTATTAGAGAAAGGTCATGAAGATGATTGGTTTAACAGTACCACAATAATTATTTTATCAGTGGTGGCAGTACTGGGCATATTTTTTTTTATTTGGCGGGAACTTACTTATGATACGCCAATTGTAGAACTCAGGGTCTTAAAAAACGGCAACCTGCGAGTTGGAACGATCATGTCATTTTTATTAGGTTTCGGGTTGTATGGTTCTACATTTATTATTCCATTATATACACAGTCAACGCTTGGCTGGACGGCACAACAGGCGGGTATGTTGTTGATTCCTTCGGGCATTGCCACTGCCTTTATGATGCCTGTGATAGGAAGGCTTTTGCAAAAAGGCGTGAAGCAGCAATTCCTTGTAGCCGGAGGCCTCATTACTTTTTTCATTTATAGTTTTTGGGGTTATAAAATACTTACACCTGATACCGGCGCCGATAATTTTTGGTGGCTCTTAATTGTTAGGGGAGCTGGGCTCGGACTTTTATTTATTCCCATTACTACCTTGGCACTTTCTTCACTACATGGTAAAGAAATAGGCCAGGGCGCAGCCTTCACGGGCATGATGCGGCAACTCGGCGGCTCGTTCGGCATAGCCATCATCACTACTTTTCTTTCAACCCAAAACATGGTGCATCGGGTAGATCTTGTAAGCAAGCTGGATATAGCCGATCCTGCGGTGCAACAAAGAGTTTCGGGAATGCAGCACAGTTTTATGAGCAGGGGAATGACGCCAGATGTTGCTTTAAAGAGCGCCTACCAGGCATTGGATTATACCGTTTTCAAACAGGCTTCGGTGCTTTCTTATATGGATGTATTTCTCTATTTAGGTGTATTGTTTTTAATATGCGTGCCATTTGTATTACTGGTAAAAGGCAGCGACAGGGAAAAGAAAGTTGACCTGGCGGAAGCAATGCATTAAAACAGGAGATTTATTAAAACCAAGCATGGGATGCTGATTTATTTTCAATTTCTTTTTCAATTAACTTTGGTCATTTCAAAAGGCATGGGTTAAATTCACCATAGACTACTCACCATTCACACCATGTATTTCTACGTAAAAGCATTGCATATAATTTTTGTAGTAACATGGTTTAGCGGCCTTTTTTATATTGTAAGGCTGTTCATCTATAGTGCTGAAGCCAATCTTAAAACCGAATCGGAAAGAAGCATTTTACTCAGGCAATTTGGCATTATGCAAAGGCGGCTGTGGTACGGCATTACATGGCCATCTGCAATTCTTACCTTGATCTTTGGCACCTGGATTGGCTTGTTATATGGAAGCTTACCAAAGTGGTTGATGGTAAAATTAATTTTTGTACTCCTCCTTTTTATATATCACCTAAGCCTTCATTCAATTTTTCTTCAGCAGAAAAGAGAAAATTTTAAATGGTCTTCGCAGAAGCTAAGAATGTGGAATGAACTGGCAACATTATTCTTAATTGCTATCGTAATGCTGGCGGTGGTCAAGGAATTAACAAGTTTTGTTTGGGGAATCGGTGTATTAATTGCTTTCGCAATAGTGCTCTTATCGGCAATAAAAATTTATAAGAAATACCGGAATAAAAATGCTGGGGCTTAAAAGAGAATTCTAATGAAAAAGCAATTCACACGGCTTAAGTCCCGTATGCTTTTTAAAGGCTGTGGAAAAGTGTGAAATAGAAGAATAACCAAGCAAAGCAGAAACATCCGTTACACTTAATTCTTTTTCATACAAAAGATATTTAGCGTGCTCCATGCGCTGGCTCTGAAAGAAATCAAAAATGGTAGTACCATACATTTCTTTAAATCCTTTTTTCAAATAGCATTCATTGATGGCGGCTTTGCGGCTAAGCTCTCTTATAGTTAAAGGCTCGCTTATGTGCTGTAAAAGTATTTCACGTGCAAGCGCAATCTTCTCCCGGTCTGCTTCGTTGGCCAAAAATTTACAGGTAAAAGAATCTTCGCTATCTCCCGCCATGCACTCCATACTGTAGAGCAGCAACATTTGAGTTTGTGCATTTATGAAAATATTTTCGAGGCTGTCCGAGTAAGAATGATTCAGTAAAGCATCGAGCACTGTTCTTGTTCTGCTGCACAAAGGCAAGATCTTAGTGAATGAAGAGGTATGTCTGAAATGTAAAATATTTTCGGAAAATGTTGTTGTTTTAATACCATTTAAAAACTGTGAAAGATGGTCTGAATTAAATCGAAAGCTGGCGACATCTACAGTTTCCACAAGCTCTTCGCAATTGTGCGAAAGAGAATGTTTGCAAAAGCTGCATTCGGCATCTTTCTGCTTGCAATACCGGTTTCCTGAAATACAAAATACAAGCTCAAGATTTGGCTCTTTATTTTCTTCGCTTTTATAGTTATAGGCCAGCATACCGGTATCTTCAAAAACCATTTGCGGATGCTTACGATAGCGCTTTATCACATACTGCACGGTCCCCGGAATCATCTGGGATTTCTGTTGCACAAGCTCCATCTCCTCCTGCATCACAGGATGATTTAAAGCAACAGATAATATGTTTTGTGGAGATTCCATTTTTAAAATATTTGCAAAGATAAGCCTATTGGTTTTTTGTTTGTAATGATAAAGTAATAAAATTGGTATAAGTGAAACTTTGCATTTAAAGAATCTCCCTTTTTATTATATTTGATATGCTATGAAATCAATAAAATTAAATAAAACTTATACCCCTGCAGAATATTTCTTATTAGAAGAATCTGAAGAAGTGAGGCATGAATTCATAAACGGAAATTTAATTGAAATGTCGGGAGCATCAAGAGAACATCATTTTATCTGTCAGAATATTTTATTGATGCTATTAGCGTTAGTAAAACCGCTTGGATATAAAGTGTACATTGAAAACATGAAACTAAAAATCGAAAATGAAAACCAATATTTTTACCCTGATATTTTTATTACTAAAGAACCTGAGACAGATGAAAACAGGTATGTTCAATTCGAGCCTGAATTAATTATAGAAGTACTGAGCGAAACTACCCGCACAAAAGACCTGGTAGATAAATTTATTCAATACCGTAAAATAAATACCCTCAATTATTATTTGATTGTCGAGCCGCAGAAATGCCTCATTCTTTGCAATAGCAAAGATGATGAAGGAGAATGGAGTACCGCATCTTACATAAAACCCGATGAAATAATACAGCTTCCACGTCTCAATATTGCACTTCCTTTGAAAAAGATTTATAATTCATAAGACGATTGATTACACCTGCTTATTTTATGCACCAACAGGATTTATTTTATCCTCTACATCAATGATCAATTCTTTGCCAACCTTTTTTTAGTTTCCGGATGCCGGTATAAATATGCGGCAATAAAGGAACAAGGCGGCAATCTGAGCAGAATGAATTTAAATATACATCTTAGGCATTCTTCCCTTTTTATTATATTTGGTAAGCTATGAAATCAATAGAACTAAATAAAATCTATACGCCGGCAGAATATTTTTTATTAGAAGAATCTGCTGAAGTAAGACATGAATTTATAAACGGGAATTTAATTGAAATGTCAGGAGCATCAAGAGAACATCATAAAATCTGCAAGAATTTATTAAGGGTCTTGGAAGAACTCCTGAAAGGCACGGAATACGAGGTTTATATAGAAAACATGAAAGTGAAAATCGAAAATGAAAACCAATATTTTTACCCTGATATTTTTATTACTAAAGAACCTGAAACAAATGAAAACAGGTATGTTCAATTTAAACCTGAATTAATCATCGAGGTACTAAGTGAAACTACCCGCACAAAAGACCTGGTAGATAAATTTATTCAATACCGTAAAATTAATACCCTCAATTATTATCTGATTGTTGAGCCGCAGAAGTGTCTTGTGCTTTGCAATAGCAGAGATGATGAGGGAGAATGGAACACCGCATCGCATGTAAAGCCCGATGAAATAATTCAACTTCCCCGTCTCAATATTTCGCTGCCTTTGGAAAAGATTTATAATTCCTAAGCTTTGACTCCGCTTAACTTACCTCCTAAAAGAAATTTATTTTATTCTCCGCATTAATGATAGAATTCTTTATCAACTTGTTCTCTCAATTCCGGATGCCTTTTTAAGTATGCCCCAATAAACGGACAATATATCATCACTAATTTATTTTCTGATTTTGCAAACTCAAAAGCATACGCCGCCAGCGCTGAAGCCACTCCACGGCCTTCCATATTTTCAGGGACTTCAGTATGCGTAAAGGCAATATCTTTTTTATAATATTTATATTCCAGGAAGGCTACACTTTTGCCCTCATGAATTTCGAAGCGCAAAAGTTTTTCATTATGCACAGGTTTATATTCATTAGTCATGACACTTTTTTAATTTAAGGTAGCAAATATCTAATTTAAGACGCCAAATTTGCCAGCTTCGTATTCTCTGAATGTCTCCTGCAACTCCTGTTGTGTGTTCATTACAAACGGCCCGTGTTGAGCAATGGGTTCATCAATGGGCGTGCCGCTTAGCAACAATAACACGCTTTTTTCATTTGCTTTCAATGCCACAGATTGTCCTTCATTTTTAAATAAAACAAAATCGTGCAAGCCGGCATTTTGCCCATTTACTTCTATACTTCCTTCAACTACTAATATAGCGGTGTTATGTGAAGCCGGAATATCCGTTGTCATTTCGCCACCTTTATTTAAACGAATATCAAACAGATTGATGTCTGTAAATGTAGAAGCAGACCCCTTTATATCATTAAGTTTGCCGGCAATTACATTCACTGTACCACCATCACCGGGAAGAATTGCTTTATTCATCTCTGCGCCAACAAGCGCCTGGTATTTTGGAGCCGCCAGCTTATCTTTTTTCGGCAGATTAATCCAAAGCTGTATCATTTCGAAGAGGCCGCCTTTTTTAGAAAATTCTCTTTCATGAAATTCTTTGTGAAGGATACCCGAGCCGGCCGTCATCCATTGTACATCTCCGGGGTTGATAACGCCACTATTGCCGCTGCTATCATAGTGCTCAACACTTCCCTTATAGGCGATGGTAACCGTCTCAAATCCTTTGTGAGGATGTACATCAACACCTCTCGGCTTATCAGATTTTCCGAAGTCATAAGCCGGGTTGAAATCAAGCATCAGGAAGGGGCTCAGTCTTCCACGTATGGCATAGCCGCTGGGAAAATAATTATAAACCCGGAAGCCATCACCTACCATGCCGGGACTTGCAGGCCGGTGAAATATTTTTTCAATTTGTTTTATTGTACTCATATTTTTATTTTTTAAATCTAAAAAAAATTACTGATGCAAAGTTACAAATAATGGTATATTTTTGTAACCAATTTACTAAAATAAAGTGGTTTACTTTTGTAAACCACTTAAATTAAATTTAACATGGAAGCTAACAAGAAATTACAATCCAAAGATATGTTAGCCTTATGCGATGCCATGGACATACTCAATGGCAAATGGAAAATTGCGATTATGTGCTCTTTGAACGAAAATAAAAAACGGTTTAAAGAGCTTCAGCGTGATATAGGAAAAATTACGGGAAAGATGCTTTCAAAAGAATTAAAAGATCTTGAAATAAATGAATTAGTTGAACGTACCGTATTAAATACTAAACCCGTGACCGTTGAATACGAGCTTACATCTTATGGAGAAACTTTAGAAAAAGTAATTGAAGAATTGGTGAGTTGGGGACAAAAACACCGCAGACGAATTTTAAGAAAGAAATAATCTATACTTATTAGAAGATGAAAACCAAATGGCTGAAAGCAATAAGGCTGAACTGATAAATAAGAAGATGATGCGAATGGTGCAAACTAACATACCTGCTTTCACTAAAATGGCCGTGTCTCAATTTATGATCGGGAATACAGATTGGTCGGTACCTTACCTGCAGCACATCAAATTACTTTCAATGAATTCGCACGAATTTCCATATAGCGTGCCTTATGATTTTGACCATGCCGGATGGTAAATGCACCTTATGCCGGGGCTGCTCCGGAGTTGAAAATATCTTCTATACTCAAAAGTTTATCGCGGCTACCGCAATAACGATCAATTGGCCTTTGCAGAAACATTTGACTTGTTTAATCAACTAAAAGTCAGCTTCTATAATTTGTATAAAAGCTGCCGTTACTCAGCGCTAAATATGTAAAGTTTGTCACAAAATGCTTGGCCGATTTTTATAAAACAATCAATAGCAAAAAGGCGATAGAGGCTGAGTTTAAAAAATCGTGCACCACCAATATCAGAATTGAATTAAAGGGATTGAAGAATTAAAAAAAACCTGCAAAGGATTAATCGTGAAATGTATGGCAGGCTATTTTTTGATACAGAAAGGGTGTAAAAAATTACCATCAAAACAAACCAAATAACTGTGCATCTATCTGGTTGATGATCTTGCCGAGATCTTCGTCATTTTCCGAGAATTTATTGGTATCAGCGTTTACAATCAACAGCGGGCCTTCATGGTAGCTGCCAATCCATTTATTATAAAATTCATTGAGCTTTTTTAAATAATCAAGCCGGATGTTTTCTTCATATTCGCGGCCGCGTTTCTGTATTTGCGCAACCAAAGTGGGCACAGATGCATTGAGGTATATCAGCAGATCCGGAGGCTTCACCATTGATTTAAGCGTCTCAAAAAAAGTATAGTAATTGGTAAAGTCTCTTTTTGTCATCAGCCCCATATCATGCAGGTTGGGAGCAAAAATATTAGCATCTTCATAAATCGTCCTGTCCTGTATAACGGTCTCGGTACCACGCTGAATCTCGAGAAGCTGGTTAAGCCGGCTATTTAAAAAATATATCTGCAGGTTAAAGCTCCACCGCGGCATGTCTTCGTAAAAATCATTCAGGTAAGGATTGTGATCTACATCTTCAAATTGAGGAATCCATTTATAATGCTTGCTTAACAGTTCAGTGAGGGTAGTTTTGCCTGCGCCGATATTACCTGCAACCGCTATATGCTTTGGTCGTTTTGCTTTTGCCATTTACCTTTTCCGGATTTTAAATATAAATTATCTAACGTAGTCTTAACTGTAAGGAGCCTTATTACCGGGTAATCTTACCGCAAGCCATTTATTTAAAAGTAAATCTAAAATCTGAAACCCTACTTTTGAAATTTAAAAATAGGTAAGGCCCATTGTGTCTCTCACTAATTTCATTGTGTGTTCTGCGCTAATGATTGCCTTTTCAGCGCCACGCTTCATTACATCTGCCAGGTAGCTTTCATCCGCCAATATGCTGTTCACTTTTGTTCTGATGGGTGAAATAAAACTTACCATATCTGCCGCCAGTTGTTTCTTCATATCGCCATAGCGAATGGTGCAACTATTATATCGCTGCTCATAATCGTTATAGACTTCTGCACTGCTCACGAGTTTCATCAAAAGAAACAAATTTTCGATATAATCCGGCTTTACTGAAATGTTTTCTGTTGGGCCGCTGTCTGTTTTAGCTTTCATTACTTTTTTCGTAATGGTATCATCATCATCAGCGAGGTATAAGGTGGCCATTTGATTTTCGCTCTTGCTCATTTTTCCGCCACCACCAAGAGAGGGAACTTTTACCAGTTCACTATTAAAATTAAATGCTTCCGGCTCAGGAAAAACCTCTGCATACCTATGGTTAAAGCGCTTCGCGAAATTTCTTGCCATCTCCAGGTGTTGCTCCTGGTCTTTACCTACAGGCACGTATTGCGCCCTGTGCAACAAAATATCCGCAGCCTGCAACACAGGATAAGTAAGCAACCCCGCATTTACATTCTCCGGTGACAGCCTCACTTTTTCTTTGAACGTAGCTGTTTTCTCCAATTCACCTTTATAAGCAAGCATGTTTAAATAAAGATATAATTCACTTGTTTGGCGAACGTGGCTTTGGCAATATAAAGCTACTTTTTCCGGGTCGAGGCCGCTGGCAATGTTTTCTGCTAATACTCTATGCACATTAGCTTTTAGCTCCTTCGTATCAGGGTGGGTTGTGAGAGAATGCAGGTCGGCCACCATAAAATAACATTCGTAATTATCCTGCATTTTTACATAATTACGCATGGCTCCAAAATAATTTCCGAGGTGCAAAAAGCCGGTTGGCCTGATGCCGCTCATTACTACCTGCCTGCCGGCTGCCGAAGTTTCTTCGTCATTATTCATAAGGCGGCGAAGATAAAATATTTAAAATAGTGTTTTGGAGAGTTGATGATTTCGGTTGGTAAAACAGCAGCGTTAATTTAGAAACGGAATATAAGATTATTGTAAAGTAGCAGTGGCCTAAATATGAAAATAGTGCCTTATTATATTTCTTTAAGAAGTTCTCCGAGTTCTTTATCCGGAATGTTTTCCTTTTTAGACTTATCAAAAATGGTAAGAAGATAAACAACTGTTTCTACAATTTTTACATAGGTAATAACCCTCGCGCCACCAGATTTACCTTTGCCTTTAGAAGAAACTGCTACACGTATTTTAAAACAGTTGGCGCTAAGCGGAGTTCCCTGGGTGGGGTGGTCTTGCAGGCTTTTTATCAGTTCAAAGTACTCAGCTTTTAGTGAAGGAAACTTTTTAGCTAAACGCTTAAATTCTTTTTCAAACTTCGGAATAGCCTTTACTTTATATCTCATTAAATAAATCCTCTGCGTTGCGGGCTTTTAATTTTCCTTCTTTAATTAATTTCATTTCTTCCACAGCCTCCTTTACATCTTCTAACACTTTGGCTTTATGAGTTGAAAGTGGCTTTGCTTTTACAAAGGAGAGGCTTTGTAATAATTCCATTACAAAAGAGGCTTTGGAATCTTTTATGTCCAGGAGAACTTTCATTTAATTATCGTTTCGCTATCTTCAAAAATAGGAAATATTTTTCTCGTTTGTTTGCGTGGGGGGGAACAAGAAATTCAAAATCAATATACATTAGCTTAAACCTTGATCTTACATCAACCTTGTCCACTTATCAATTGGAATCATCCTCTGCCAAACTATGTTTTATATTTGCCGGATGAAGGTAGATGACAAATTAATTGACAAACTTGCCAATCTTGCCCGGCTTGAATTTAATGATCTTGAAAAGGAAGAAATAAAAAATGATCTTCAGCAAATGCTTGGCTTTATCGACAAATTGAATGAGCTTGACACCACCGGCGTGGAGCCATTGCTGCACATGAGTGATAATGTAAACGTGCTGAGAGAAGACAAAATTGAAGGAATGATAAGCAGGGAAGATGCCTTTAAAAATGCACCCATGCACGACGATGAATTTTTTAAAGTTCCTAAGGTTATAAGGAAATGACATGGTAAGTACGATGTGCGATGTTTGATGTAAGATCAACTTGCCAAAAAAAGCTTTTCCTGTAAAATACTAGCAGGAAAGAATAAGTTTCATCAAAGAATAAAGTAATAGAATAATGAGCGCGATAATTCAACTTGAAAATATTAAGAAAAGCTATATTATGGGCAAGCAGGAGCTGCAGGTGCTCAAGGGAATTTCTTTGGAAATTTTTAAGAATGAATACGTGGCATTAATGGGGCCAAGCGGAAGTGGAAAATCAACATTGATGAACTTATTGGGTTGTCTTGATTCACCCACTGCCGGCCATTATATTCTAAATGGAAAAGATGTAAGCAAGATGACTGATGATGACCTGGCTGAAGTACGCAATAAAGAGATTGGTTTTGTGTTTCAGCAATTCAATTTGTTACCGAGGCTCACCGCTGCTGAAAACGTGGCGCTGCCACTTATTTATAACGGCTCTAAAAAAAAGGTGCGGTCTGATCTTTCACTGGAGATGCTGGACAGGGTTGGATTATCTGACAGAAGCCATCACAAGCCTAATGAATTATCGGGAGGCCAGAATCAGCGGGTGGCCATTGCACGGGCACTGGTAAATAATCCCTCTATCATTTTAGCTGACGAGCCCACAGGAAATCTTGATTCCAAAACATCTGTTGAGATCATGAAAATTTTTGATAAGATACAAGCCGAAGGAAATACGGTAATACTCGTTACGCACGAAGAAGATATAGCGCATTATGCTCATCGGATTATAAGGCTAAAGGATGGAGTGATAGAAAGTGATGATCAAAAATCTAAAAACGCTAATGAAGCCCTTTCCCCATCTCTTTTATAAAAGGTTTTGAAAATCCAGCTTGAAAATTAAACATGATCTAAAATAAAGTCAGCATCAATATTTAATGTATCCCTTACTCTACCAGTTTTAACTGCTGTCCGGTAGGCTCTTCTGGTCTAGCTTGCATACGCCTGGTTATTTGCATAGCATGCAGGCCAGCAGGCTAAAAAATCTGCCTGCCGGTAGGCAAGTATCCAGGCCTTTTCATTGGCCTCTGTCTTCGCTTTTATTTTATTCATCTGGTAATGATTTTTCTCGTTACCAAAACTTCCTTCCATAACCGTGCTTCTGACTTTACCAAGAATGGAGCGCATCTGGCTTTTTTGTTCTTTAGTTTTTCCTTCGTTGCCTTTGGCTATAAACGAAGTGGCTATTTTGTTTTCAGTGCAATACTTTCTGTTGGCATTGGTCGCATAGATAGCATCAGCTCCTATTTGATGGCACGCCCCAAAATATCTTTCCTGCAGATGGATGGTGCTTTGCAGGCGGGTACCTTCATTAAAATTATCATAACTGAGGTGTTCTATAAAACTAATACCATCTACCTGAAGCATATTTACTTTTGCACCGAACCTGCCTGCCGGTAGGCAAGCTCCACCGGCTTTATTTCTTTGCCCCTGATAATGGGGCGTACATAAGGCTTATGCAGCGATACAATTCTGTCCGGTACTTTTGCTTGCTTGCCAAAGTGCAGTTGCCATTGCTGCTCTTTTAATTTATTGATGATGCTTAGCCGGTTGATCTGATAAGCACTTAATAATATGATATGTTTTTGCAGGAGTTGGTCTAACTGCTCTATCAAACGCTGCAGATATTTAAGCAGCCACTTACATGTTTTCCGGCTGAGCCGTTTACCTTTTTTTCTGCGTTTGGCAAAAGAGAGATACTTTAATTTGCGCTTTTCATGATTGATGCGGCTCTCCCTGAGCTTTCCTTTTTTCCTCGATAGTTTTATCATCTGAAATACATCGCAGCAACTTTTCCACAACAGTTTGGCATCGGTAGGATATTCGATATAACTTTCGTAAACAGTTGCATCGCAAAAGCCCACATGGGTATGCTGCATAAATGGCTTCCAGTGCTGCACACAACTGATCTGCATTTTATCTACATCAAGGTATCGCCCCAGGTAGCCGCGCCATCTGCCTACAATATCTTCATCTTTTATTTGTTCATTAGGCAGTAATTGTATGCCACAAAACATCTGCATTTGCCAGTTGCCATTTATCTGCTCAACCAGCAATGCATCACTGCAGCGGAAATAAGATTTTAATATTTGCAACCCTATACCTCCTCTTACATCAAACCAGGGCTTGCAGCCTTTTCCACTTACAGCACGTTTAGGTTTAGGAATGTGTTTGCTTAAATCATCAAAAGGGATGGCTTGATAAAGTTCTCCAAGAGGTGTGTTATAAAATGCTTGCAATTTGACAACAAATTATCCCCAAAACCAAGCCCAGTGTGGATTACGAAATTTTAGGACGCCTCTTATTAGTGTGAGTATAATTTGTTTGTCTGCTTTGCAAAAGAAATTTAATCCTTTGTAGTTACGTTCGTCCACTTTTTTTCTAAATAGTAGTAGGGAAGGTTCGAATCCTTTAGTCTCCACTTGTATTTTGTTTACATCCTGCAAAGTAAAAAAGACGGATCATTTTACATTGGCCAATGTTATGATTTGGACCGGCGCATGTCAAAACATTTTGATGGCATGAGTCGATATACCTCTGGTAAAAGACCCTTATTCTTGTTTATTTTGAAATTTGTGAAACTCGCTCAGAAGCAATTTGTCGTGAGCGTGAGATTAAACGCATGAAAAGTCGTGTTTACATTGAACGTCTTTATAGCAAATCGCTTTGCGAGTGGTTGAACTCCGATCTGTCGGAGCGATTCGTCGGGAGAAAGTGTGTATACGGGAAACTGTATCATTCCGATATATCGGAACGAATCCCTTAGTCTCCGCTGAAACAAGGAAATGAACTAAAAAATTAAAGCCTGCTACTTTCTGTAACAGGCTTTAATTTTTAATCATTCTGATATTTAATTTCTTTTCTTCTTGTTTTGCTTGCGCTGGCCAAATATATTTCCTTCCTTAAAGCCATTGCCTTCAGGGCTGCCGAGCCTTGTCATTGCACACCTGAAGCCAACTGTGCTGCTTGCCTGGTCTTGCTCAAGATAGCGCCTTGAACCTGGTGATAACCAGTAAGGCATATCATTCCAGCTACCACCTTTTATTACGCGGGATTTATCGCTTATCAATGAAGTGATTCCGTATCCATAAGTAACTGCAGAAATTGAGTCACCATCCAGATAGTTTATAACATCGCCTTTTTGATAATTGCGGCGTGTAACTGCTTCCGCATCCATCACCACTTCTTTCTTCAGGCGGCCAAGAGTATCTCTTTCATATTCACCCTGGCTATTCTTATAAAACTTAGTGAATTTATTACCACGATAAGGGTTTACATCATCTTCATCAAGCGAAGTAAGCGGACGATAAACATCACCTACCCACTCACTCACATTGCCACTCATATTATATAAACCATATCCATTAGGATAAAAAGATTTGATCGGGCCTGGTATAGCAGCGCGGTCATTTAATCCACCGACCACACCCATCACGTCACCATTACCTCTTTTAAAGTTAGCAAGAAACTGACCCTGCCAGCTTCCACGGCGGTTATCGCGAAGCCCATTTACATTTTTACTCCATGAATAAACCTGTTGATTGGAGATTACTTCCTCACCATGATTCTTTTCCTTTTTTCGTGGATTCGGGTTTTGCGCAATTAGACCATAAGCAGCATATTCCCATTCTGCTTCTGTTGGAAGGCGATAACCCGGTAATAAAATACCATCTTCAAATGTGACGATCTTTCTTGCCCTGCCGCTGACATCTTTAAGACCACCCTTTTTTGGCGCCGTTTTACTATTAATTTCATCAGGATTCATTAAGTAAGTATCTGTATTAAATGTCTGGTCTCCCTGTCCGCCTCTCATGGCCGTTAGCGGAGATCTTTTATTTAAATACCCTTTATCTATTAACATTTTTTCATTTACCCTGTCTGTTCTCCAGATACAAAAATCATGAGCCTGCTCCCAGGTAACTCCCACCACCGGGTAATAATTATAAGCAGGATAGCGGAAATAGTATTCCACGTAAGGCTCGTTATAGGCCAGCTCGCTTCTCCATACCAGCGTATCGGGCAAAGCCATACTCATGATGGCCGTATCGTTATCAAATGTATTGCTAAGCCAATAGAGATATTCACGATAGTGCACATTGGCTACTTCAGTCTCATCTATATAAAAGGAATTAACACTTACACGGCGGGGAATGTTATTCCAGTCTCCCATTACATCTTCCTCTTTTGCTCCCATGGTAAAAGTTCCACCCTGCACGAAGACAAGCCCGGGCCCGGTTTTCTGCTCCTTGGCTTTTAATACGTGGAAATTTCCATAATTCTTATCGTCATAATTCCATCCTGTTACCGAAGACTGATCTTTCTTCTTATGGCATGAGGTAAAGGCGAAAGAGGCCGTCAGCAAAAAAAATAAATATTGACCGGCGGACATTGATTTTAACATGTGCATTCGTTTTGAAGATTATTTAACGAAAGGTTTTTTTTCTTATTGTAGGAATACGTCTTTATAGGAGCGAATATAAACACTTTATTTGATTTTGATTTATCATTAAAAACCAATTTTTGCATGTTGGAATACTTTTGCAAACCCTTCACAAATGCAGATGGAATAAGGTTTGAAGTTGTTTTTCCAGATTGCATTATATCTAACATATTTTTACGAAAATATAACGCGGAAGGTTCAAATATATTTCCCGGATATCATATATAAATAATACAATATTCCTTTTCCAGGTGCGTTCATCGAATTGAAAGAATCTATAAAAGCTTCGAAGAATAACACCAGCGCAGAAGCGTCCTTCGAAAATTGTTTATTAATCAAGCGTCATAATCGAAAAAATTTGTTTCTATTTAAAATCCGGATTTACTTTTATTCATGTATGTATATGCATTCGATAATTTAATTGCCCTTTTCAATAAAAAATTTACTTTTACAAACCAAAAACTAATTTGTATATAGTTTAGCTCTACCTAACCAAGCAAAAATTACTCATGAAACAAGCAACTTTGAAGTTAACGGCATTGGCGATGCTGATAGGAAGTTCTTTTGTCGTTAAAGCGCAAAGCAATACAAATTCTATAAACGTTGTAACAACGGCCGTTCCTTTTTTAAGAATTTCGCCAGATGCCCGCTCGGGCGGCATGGGCGACGTTGGTATAGCCACTACGCCGGATGCTAATTCATCTTTTTGGAACCAGGCAAAAATTCCTTTTGCCACTAGCAAATCATCTATCGCCGTTACTTATACGCCCTGGCTAAAGGGCCTTGATCTTAATGATGTTTACCTGGCTTCGCTCGCAGGCTATTATCAGTTGGACGATCTGCAGGCTATCTCAGCTTCGTTGCGTTATTTCAGCCTTGGTAATATTCAGTTTACTGACTATTCAGGTCAAATTATAGGAGATTTCAGGCCGAGAGAATTTGGGGCTGATATTGGATACTCCCGCAAACTTTCTGATAACCTGGGCTTGGGTATTGCGTTAAGATTTATTAATTCAAACCTTACCGGTGGCGGAGTTTCGCAGGGAGGTACTGTCTATAAAGCCGGCAATTCAGTTGCGGCAGATCTTGCCGTATTTCATGATGGCACGGTAAACAGCACTGATGGCTCAGGTTTAAACTGGGGCGTTACACTTTCTAATTTGGGAACAAAAATTTCTTATACCAATGATGCATCGGAAAAAGATTTTATTCCCGCCAACCTTGGCCTCGGCGTTGCCTACGTAAAACAAGTAGATGAATCAAATAAGATCACTTTTGGGTTAGATGTGAATAAGCTGTTGGTGCCAACTCCTCCGCTTCTTAACGACTCGGCAGCCTTGGCAAACTATCACAGCAAAGGCGTGGTGAGCAGTTGGTTCAGCTCGTTTGGCGATGCGCCGGGCGGGTTTAGTGAAGAATTAAAAGAATTCCAGGTGTCAGTGGGTGCAGAGTATTCTTACAATAATCAATTCGCTTTCAGAGCGGGCTATTTTTATGAAGCGCCAACTAAAGGTGATCGCAAATATTTTACCGTGGGAGCCGGATTGAATTACAATATGTTTGGGTTGAACTTCTCTTATCTTATTCCTTCAGGAAATGGAATAAACAGGAATCCATTGTCCAACACTTTGCGCTTCAGCCTTATTTTTAATCTTGATAAAGATTCAGCGCCGGTACCCATACAATAGTTAAGTTAAAAAATTTATACACAGCCTCACGATTTTCGTGGGGCTTTTTTTTAATGATAAATCAATAGTGTATAAAATTTTTTACCAGTATAATTATTGCCAAAATGGTTACAGGTAAGCCGCAATAATTATTTTCGCTTAGAAGAATATTTTTTTTAAATAATTTTAACCATAAAACTATTAACCATGTCATTCAGAATTGGTTTCGGAATAGATTTTCATCAATTAGTTGAGGGGCGGGATCTTTGGATTGGCGGCATAAAACTGGAACACACGAAAGGCGCTTTAGGTCATAGCGATGCAGACGTATTGCTTCATGCCATTTGCGATGCGCTATTAGGAGCTGCTTGCCTTGGAGATATTGGCGTTCATTTTCCCGACACTTCCGATGAATTTAAAAATATTGACAGCAAGATTTTATTAGAAAAAACATTTGCGCTTATTACTACGTCGGGGTACAAGATTGGAAATATTGATTCAACTATTTGCCTGGAAGTGCCTAAGCTAAAACCATATATTCCGGCTATGCAAAAAGTGATTTCCAACATACTTTCCGTTAATGAAAACGTGGTTTCCATTAAAGCCACTACTTCAGAAAAAATGGGTTTCATAGGGCGCGAAGAAGGTATAGCTGCGTATGCCAATGTGCTATTGGAATCAACAGAGTAAGCCGGGCTAATTTTTTTTTACAGGCCCGATTGCCTGCTTATCTTTGTCGCGATGCAAGAAGTGGAAA
Source organism: Hanamia sp. (assembly GCA_965217965.1). Classification (GTDB taxonomy): domain Bacteria; phylum Bacteroidota; class Bacteroidia; order Chitinophagales; family Chitinophagaceae; genus Ginsengibacter. The sequence goes on from CBDCJQ010000001.1 coordinate 903,744, forward strand.
TTAAAATCATCAACACCTCCGGAAACGATTTGCCGGAATACGCTACCAATGGCTCAGCCGGCCTCGATTTGAAAGCAAACCTTATTAGCCCCGTTACACTGCAACCGCTGGAAAGAGCGATAGTTCCTACAGGAATTTTTATTGAACTGCCCATTGGTTTTGAAGCGCAAGTAAGGCCACGCAGCGGGTTGGCTTTCAAACACGGCATCACCTGTTTAAATTCTCCAGGAACCGTTGACAGTGATTATCGCGGTGAGCTAAAAGTTATCCTGATAAATTTATCAAACGAATCGTACACTATCAATAATGGCGAGCGTATAGCCCAGATCGTTATATCAAAATTTGAAAAAGCAAATTGGCTACCGGTATTGCAATTGGAATCTTCCACAAGAGGTGAAGGCGGATTCGGCCATACAGGTAAAATCTAATTTTTAAAATAAGTGTTCAATGAATAGTAAATTCTCTTTAGCTCTTATTGCAATGATCTTTTTATACGCAGGCGAAGGTTGCCGGTCAACAAAAAAACTGCAGACGGCAATTAATAAAAAAGACACATTGATTGCAGGCCAGGTAATACTTAATAATAATGACTCTCTTAAAGAAGCGGCATTCAACCTGAACTCCCTTGCAAAACATAGAATAAGCTTTACTACTTTCTCCGCAAAGATAAAAGTGGAGTATGAAGATAACAAAGGCAAACAACCAGACTTTAATGCATTCGTAAGGCTTTATGCTGACAGTGTTCTGTGGGTTTCTATAAGCGCCACCTTCCTTAGTATAGAGGCCTTTAAGATTTTAATTACAAAAGATAGCGTGATCATAGTAAATAAATTGGATAAGCAAATTGAGCATCATCCATTCAGCTACATGGAAGAGATAACGCATATTCCCCTGAATTTTTCAAACCTGCAGGATTTGATAATCGGCAACCCGATTTACGTAGGTGATAGCGTGGTTTCTTACCGGCAAACCGAAAATCATATTTTGATTGCGACCGTAGGAGATTTCTTTAAAAACCTGCTTACCATTTCCGCCGATAATAAGTTAATAGAAAGAAGTAAGCTTGATGACCTTGATGTAAATCAAAACCGCACGGCGGATATTACTTACAGCGGTTATGAAAAATCCGGTGATAATTATTTCGCTACAGATAGGGAAATTACGGTAGCAGAAAAAACAAAGGTTGATATAAGCCTGTCATTTAAACAGTATGAGTTTAACAAGGAATTATCATTCCCCTTTAGCATTCCAAAGAATTATAAAACAAAATAATTGTTACTTTAAACCGTTGCATTTTCATAATTGTAAACGTAATTTTTTCTTCTAATAAAAATTATTCTATGCGAAGGAAGATACTATCTGTCTTGGTTTTTTTATTTTTTATTTTCAACGTAACTGCCCAGCAGCAGGAAGACAAAGATGCCTTGCAGAAGCAGCGGGAAAAACTTAAGCAGGAAATAGCAGAGACAGAAAAGACCCTGGCGGAAGTAAGAAAGACAGCCAAGGTAAACATAGGTGGCCTTACGCTTATAAATAAAAAAATCGGCCTGCAGGGAAATGTGATTGATAACATCAGCGGAGAAATAAAAACCCTTAATGACAACATATATCTTTCGCAAAAAGAAGTGACAAAGATGTCGCATGTGCTGGACACACTTAAGCAGGAATATGCAAAAAGCATGGTATATGCTTATAAGAACAGAAGCAACTATGATTTTCTAAATTTTATTTTTTCGGCAGGAAGCTTTAACGATGCAATCAAGCGCATCGCTTATTTAAAATCGTATCGCAGCTATCGCGAAATGCAGGCAGAAAATATTTTGCGAACACAACAAATGATTGAAGACCGCATAAAAATTTTATCTGTATCAAAGAATAGAAAAAATGTAGTGCTCAACGAGCGTGATAAAGAATTAAGCCAGCTTGAAAAGCAGCAACAGGAAAAACAGGTAATAGTTACCAAAATAAAGGGCCAGCAAAAAGAACTAACGGCGCAAGTAAACGCAAAGAGAAAACAGGATTCGAAATTGAAAAATATGATTGCTGCGATGATCCGGCGTGAAATAGAAATAGCCCGTGCCGAAGCTGCTAAAAAGGAAAAGCAACGGTTGGCTGCATTAAAAAATAATAAGCCGGATGCAAGCAATACTACAGCAGCAAATGCCACCGCCTCAAATAATAAAACAACTCCGCTGCCTGCAGAGAGAAAGCCTTCAAACAGTGTGTTAGTGAGCACTGACGCCGACAGAGCGCTTGATGCAAATTTTGAAAGAAATCGCGGCTCTTTGCCCTGGCCCGCTGCAGGATATATTATTGCACACTTCGGTGCAAATGAATTACCCGGAGGGATAGATTATGAAAATCCGGGAGTGACTATAGGCGCTAAAATAGGCGAGCCAGTGAAAGCCGTGTTTGATGGTGAAGTAACTTTAGTCAGCTATATAGAAGATAACCAGGCTGTGTTTCTTAAGCATGGGAAATATTTTACTGTGTACAGTAATCTTGGATCTGCCAACGTTAAGAAAGGCAATATGGTTAAAACCGGTGAAGTAATAGGTAAGGCAGGCGCTAATGATCAAGGGCAAGGGCAGGTGGATTTTATTTTAATGAAAGAAAGTAATAATATTAACCCGGAGAAATGGTTGAGAAAGTAGTGATCCGTTTATTGGTTAATGAGTTAATAGGGTAATTAGTTTATTGGCCTGAACTGGTTATAGAATTATTTATTCTGCCGTCACTCCCAAAACTTTCTTATAAAGATTTTCATATTCAGGGACGATTTTATCAATGTCAAATTTTTGGGCTTGTGATAATGCGTCTTTTTTCATCTGAGTTAGGGCAGTTTCATCTGAGAAAAGTTCTATAACTCTTTTGCCCATATCATCTACATCGCCCACATCGCTAAGAATACCCGTGACGCCATCTATGTTTATTTCGGGTAGCCCACCAACGTTAGTTGATACTACCGGCACGCTGGCCGCCATTGCTTCTAAAGCTACGAGGCCGAAGCTTTCGTATTCACTTGGCAAAATAAACAAGTCTGATATTGCCAGTATATCTTCCATTTGTTCCTGCCGGCCGAGGAACCTAATATCATTGTTACAATCACATTCACGCGACAGTCTTTCAACATAAGAACGCTCCGGGCCATCGCCAACAAATAAAAGTTTAGAAGGAATTTTTTTATTCAATTGCTCAAATACTTTTACAACATCCCCTACTCTTTTTACTTTTCTAAAATTAGAAGCATGCAATAGTATTTTTTCATTATTCGGCGCAATTACCTGCTTGAATGCAGTAACCGGCTTACGGTTAAAACGCTTTACATCTACAAAATTATAAATGACCTCAATCTCTTTTTCTATCTTAAAGCTTTTATAGGTTTCATCCCTCAGATTTTTTGAAACGGCAGTAATAGCATTACTCTCATTCATAGAGAAAGTTACCACCGGCGAGTAGGTTTTATCGCGGCCAACCAGCGTAATATCCGTACCATGCAAGGTGGTGATTACGGGTATATCAATTCCTTCTTTCGCCAGTATCTGCCTGGCCATGTAAGCGGCAGACGCATGCGGTATGGCATAGTGCACATGCAATAGCTCCACGTTATTATTGATAATTACATCAACCATGGTGCTGGCAAGCGCAGTCTCGTAAGGCGGATAATCAAACAACGGATATGTGGGAACCCTTACTTCATGAAAAAAAATATTGGCGTGAAAACCGCCTAACCTTACCGGCTGCTGGTAAGTAATAAAGTGAATGTTGTGCCCTTTATCTGCAAGCGCCTTTCCTAATTCAGTGGCTAATACACCACTTCCGCCGTAGGTTGGGTAACATACAATACCAATATTCATAAAGAAATTTTTAAACGAATGATGATGAAAACTTTAATCAAAAGCAGGCAGGGTAAATTAAAAATTGTGCGCAAATTACAATTTCTTTTTTCAGCTATTAAGCGATTTATGAAACCATAACTTCAAAATAAAGCAATGCCAGCCGCAATTTTTTCATGAAGAAATCTTTGATTGATTTGGGATAATATTACTAATATTTTCAAATTTACCATTCCCCTCTTTTCAATTTGGAAGCAATATTGTATGTGCGATTTTTATAAACATGCACTACACCGGCAGTCAATAAAACTAAGGCGGCAATTACTGCGACCATCGAAATCTCTTTATTTATGTTCCATTGTTTTACAGCGATAGCAATAAACGCCCAAGCACCCACCATTGCGGCTTCCCGCATATTGCGGTTTTTTATCAGCAGCAAATAAAGTAGGGAAGCGATTGTGATCAATAGCATTGTCCACACATTTTCCGTTAAATTAAATGCCCCCCAGCCCATAGATTTTAGCCATGCGGCAATACAGGCGATGGTTGCAACCATTATCCAGCCCAGATAAAATGTAATAGGCCACCAAACAAAAAATATGCTTCGTACCGGTACATCATCCAGCTCAAGGCGAAGGCTAACGGTTAAAAAAATAAGGCTAAGCAAAAGCAGAAAAATGAGCACGACACTCAAGCCCATCATTTCGCCGGTCCAGCAATGCACCCAGGCTGCATTAGCTAAGTTGCTTATAGAAAACCAAAGGCCGGTGCGCTGTATATATTGCGTTGAATTTTTATTGCTTAATAAAATCCATTGATAGATGACGAAGGCAATGCTGAATAAAAAAATCAGGCCCCAGATAATAAATGCATATCCTGCCGGTGCAAATAAAGTATCAAATTTATAACTTACTTCAGCTACAGTTTTCTTAAAAAAATATCCAGTACTGCCTGCATAATTTGCAAACAGCATAATAATGAGTGTAAGCGTATTTACAACAACAAGGGCAGTATATTTTCTTTTCATTAAAATTTTACTGATTAACAAATTAAGGAATAGAATTCTTTTACTTTATAAAAATAACAAAAGGCATCGCTCGCTGTAATAAAAAAGTAAAAAGAATAAAATTGATTAATCTTAAAATCGAATAAGTAGTTTTGAAATATGGAAGCAAAAAAAGTAATATTAATAATCATGGATGGATGGGGGCTTGGAGCAGTAAAAGAAAGTGATGCTATTCAGCATGCACACGTTCCGTTTGTAAGTTCTCTTTATTCAAAATATCCGCATACAACGCTAATCACCTGTGGAAAAGCAGTAGGCTTGCCTGAAGGTCAAATGGGCAATAGTGAAGTAGGCCATCTCAATATTGGTGCAGGCAGAATCGTTTACCAGGAGCTTGAAAGAATAAATGTAGCCATAGAAAAAGAGGAGTTTCAAAAAAATGAAATTTTGCTGAACAGCCTTAAGTATGCTAAGGAAAATAATAAGCCCTTGCACCTGTTAGGATTGGTAAGTGATGGCGGCGTACATTCCCACATAAACCATCTAAAGGCAATTACCTCCCTGTGCAAAGAAAAAAGTATTGAAAATGTATATGTCCATGCTTTCACAGATGGACGCGATACTGATCCTAAGAGCGGCATTGATTTTATAAGAGAGTTGCAGGAACATTTATCAAAAACTACCGGGGCAATTGCCACCGTCACCGGGCGTTATTATGCCATGGATCGTGATAAAAGATGGGAGAGAGTAAAAATAGCTTATGATGCGTTGGTTAACAGAAAGGGGGCAGCTACTGATAACATCCCGGCAGCGATTGAAGCGTCTTATGAAAATAATGTAACCGATGAGTTCCTGCTTCCCATTATAAATGAACAAACACCTGGCTCCTCGATAAAAGACGGAGATGCTGTTATCTGTTTCAATTTTAGAACAGACCGTTGCCGGGAAATCACAGAGGTACTTACTCAATCTTCGTTCCCTGAGTACGAAATGAAAAAGTTGGAATTGAACTATACTACCATGACCAGGTATGATCATGCTTTCAAAAACATTCATGTAATTTTTGAAAAAGATGATTTGATAAATACGCTGGGCGACATCATTTCAGCAAATAATAAAAAACAAATTCGCATTGCAGAAACGGAAAAATATCCGCATGTAACTTTTTTCTTCAGCGGTGGGAGGGAAGTGCCTTTTGAAGGTGAAAGCAGGATCATGATACCATCGCCCAAAGTAGCTACTTACGACCTGCAACCGCAGATGAGCGCTGTAGAAGTAACAAATGCCTTGCTTCCGGAAATTGAAAAAAAAGCGCCTGATTTTATTTGCCTGAATTATGCCAATACTGATATGGTAGGCCATACCGGCGTGTGGGAAGCAGTGATAAAGGCTGCTGAAACAGTAGATAAGTGTGTGGAGAAAATAGTGACGGCAGGGCTCGCAAATGGCTATACCATTTTTTTGACGGCTGACCATGGCAATGCAGATTATATGATAAATAGCGATGGCACGCCTAACACGGCCCATACCTTAAATCTTGTTCCGTTTTTTATAATTGATAAAGACCCGATGGCTATCGGGTGGAAGGGCAATATAAAGCCCGGTAAGCTCGGCGATCTTGCACCCACTATTTTAAAGATGATGAACTTACCTATTCCTCCGCAAATGACCGGGGACATTTTAATAGATTGAAAGCAATATGTCCATGAAAAAAGTTATCAAAATTATCTTAATTGGATTACTAATTATACTGGTTCTTATTCAATTTATAAGGCCGGAGAAAAATGTATCGGATACGATAGCAGTAAATGATATCAGCACTAAATATGCTATACCGGCACACATAGACAGCCTGCTCAAAACATCTTGTTACGATTGCCATAGCAATAATTCATATTATCCGTGGTATTGGAATTTGCAGCCGGTAGCCTGGTTTATGAATGGCCATATTGAAGATGGGAAGAGAGATTTAAATTTTTCAGAGTTTACCACCTACCAAATTGCAAAGCAATACAGAAGACTTGAGCAAATAAAAGATGAAACGAAATCTGGCGATATGCCCCTAACTTCTTATACACTTATTCACACAGATGCACGCTTGTCTGCCCAGGGTAAAAGTGAACTCGCCACGTGGGTAGCATCGGCCCGCAAACAGCTCGAAGATAACTATCCCTCTGATAGCCTTATTAAAAAGAAAAATGTGCGTCCTTAATTTTTCAGATCAACAGGTACGATCATCCGTTTCACTTTAGTAAATCCACTATTAAAAAATATCCGGGAATTTTAGTTCCCTAAGCAGCAATTATCTTTAATTTTTGTCATATCTTAGTAGGGTTAAAACAAAGCGAAAAATATTATGACAGAAGAGCAAATGCTTAAGGGCTGTCTTGAAAATATTGCTTCCACGCAGGAGGCATTATATAGCCGCTTTAGCCCTCGCATGTTAGGAGTGTGCTATCGTTTTGCACGAAACCGTGAAGATGCTGAAGATATGCTGCAGGAAGGATTTATAAAAGTATTCTCTCAAATACATCAGTTTCGCGGCCAGGGGGCTCTGGAAGGCTGGATCCGGAGAATAATAGTTCATACCTGCATAAATATTTTAAAGAAGAATAAAAAATTTACTGATAGTGTCGATCTTTTTCATGCTAATACCCTGCATAATAATGAGAATAATATTCCATCTATAATGCAGGCAAAGCAAGTAGTGGATTGCATCCGGTTGCTGCCTTTAGGATATAGAACAGTTTTAAATCTTTACGCTATAGAAGGATATTCTCACAGGGAGATCGCTTCTATACTTGATATTGAGGAAAGCACAAGCCGCTCTCAATACACGCGGGCAAAAGCAATGCTGGAGGATGTACTGCTAAAAAATAAAATCCTTCTCCAGCCACGGCAGAAGGTGAGGATGGCGTCAGGAAGTGATTTAAACTGTTTATAAAATATAAGACCCTATTACCACAACTACTGAAATATGTGAACGATGGAAGATAATTTTTACCTCGACGATTTTGAGCTTTCACTGAAAGAGCAGGCTAACAAGTTTAAAATGACTCCTTCAAAGAAAGTGTGGCATGGTATCTATAACGATATGCATCCCGGCAGGCGATGGCCTTCAATTACAGTATCCCTCCTTTTGGTTATTTCTATTGTATTCGTAGGCTATATTAATACGCACAGCGATAAAGAGTTAGTAGAATCTAAACAGCAAGCTCCTGCTAAGAGCGGTAATATTAATAAAGAGCAATCCAAATCAATCGACCAAAAGTTAGTAACGTCTGAAAAAACAGGTGAGTCTAAAAATGTCTCCGGGGCAAATTCTGCAAAACAAAAACAGGTTTTGGTTTCCACACCGTTTGATAAGTCTAATGGGCAAGGTCATACGCTGGCAAATGCTTCAAATAATTCAAATCAAATAAAGTCTCACAATAGCGAAGTCGTTCAGAATACTGGAATAATGCTTTCGGATAACATGCAGAACAAACCTACTCCCACTGAATCAAAGAAAGCGGATGGATCTACGGGGAAACGACTTTCTAATTCTTTAGTAAGCAATACCGGTGAAGCAATTGCAAACATGAAATCTTTAAGGCAGCCTGAAAAGGATAATATTACCAGCTATGAGCGGTCATTAGTAAATGGATTCGAAAAACGCCTGATGGTGGATAGTAGCATTCTTTTTATAAATGAAATGAAAATTATTACCGTGAATATTCCGGATAATAATTCCATAGATAATTCAATCACAACAAATAAAATTGGCAACGATAATACTATATTGATGTCGGCCAACGTGGTATTCCCCGCTGAGGAGGGGTTGAACATTAAATCCCGCCGAAAACAAAATAGTAAAACGACCTGGCTTTTCTATGCCGGTTCTTATGCAAACACGGTGTCTTTTAGTGGTAATCAATTAACTGGAGCAAACAATCAAAATCCTTTATCGCTGCCACAGGTTACACAAAAAGATAGCCGGATAATGCACAATCCTGCCATAGGGTTTGAGGCAGGTGTTCAAATGAATTATTTGTTTGCGAAGAAATTACAATTCACTGTAGGTACACATTTTACCCGTTCCGGTTATAATATTATTTCCAACGAAGTGCATCCTACACTTACCACATTATTATTAAAAGACAAAACAACAGGCGATCAATATTCACGCAATTTTGTAACCCACTTTGGTGATGGCCACGGCCAATCTACTACAACATTGCATAACTATAATTACCAGGCTTCGTTGCCGGTTGGTATTCAGTATCAGATATTGGGAAACGATAAAATTCAATTTAACATAGGCATTAATGTAGAGCCGTCCCTGGTATTGAAGTCAACGGGATACATTTTGTCATCTGATGGAAGAAATTATGTAAACGTGCCTGATCTCTACCGCAAATGGAATTTGAACTCAAACTTTACTCCTTTTATTACCTTCAAGTCCGACAAGCTTAAATGGAATATAGGGCCTGTTGTGCGCTATCAATGGCTCTCTACTTATATGGATAATTACACGATAAAAGAACATTTAATAAATTATGGCATACGGGTAGGTATTAGTAAATAGTACTACTGTTTTGCAATAAGATTTTTTAGTTCTCATTTTTTATTTTTTAACTGCCATTTTCTAAAGTCGTTGTACCGTACCCTGCAGCGGCTTTTTTTATTTGTAATTTCGCAAATGCAAAAATGGTTAATAATAGTTAGTCTCGCCTGCATATTATTTTGCTACTCTTGCCAGGAGCCTGCACAAGAAAATGTTCCCGCAGAAAAACCCACAGAAGCATCTGTATCATTCTTCCCGGTAACTGAATACATAATGGGACAGATAAAAGAGATTGAAAGCCTGCCGGTTACTCCTTTAAAAATCGAGATCAATGGAACGCGGCAGGACTCAGGCTGGATAGATAAAAAAAACATTGGAAAGTTTGCCACTCCTTTTCTGCATCCTGAAATTGATTCTGCTAATATGGCAAATCTTTTTACCGGCAAATCTTTTCTTGATCAGACAATTGATGCATTTACCTTTTCTTATGATGCCAGGGCAAAGCTGCCCGATTCAATAAAACTTACTCATTGGGATGTTTATATTGATCCGCATAAAAATACTGTTCAGCGGATTTACATGGTAAAAACAGATACTATTGATTCAAAGCCGGCAACGGTTCAGCTTACATGGGTAGCTGGTAAATGGTTTAGTATTAGAAACATTTTACAGGTTACCGGCAAGGAACCAATAATAAAAGAACAGATCCTCAAATGGGATTTCGATGAATAATTTTTTAGGATTAAGCGCTTACATATACCTAAGTGAAGAAGCCACGAACCTGCCTGACGGCAGATAGGTTGGACAGATTAACACGGATTTTTTTTATCTTTTTTAAGATCGTTACGATTTATTTTTTTTAAATTGACAATACGATCAAACGCCTAATCCAATATTTTTCTTATAAATTAAGCCGAAAATGGTGAGAGATGACAACTGAAATTTTCCAAACCTTACTAAAAACGTTACCCAATCAGCCGGGTATTTATAAATATTTTGATGATAAAAGTGAACTGATATATGTGGGGAAAGCAAAAAATATCCGCAAGAGAGTAAGTTCTTATTTCACTAAAACATTTACGGGTTACAAAACGCATGAGCTTGTAAGGCGCATCAATAAGATAGAGTTTACTATTGTTGATAATGAACAGGACGCCTTTTTATTGGAGAATTCTTTGATAAAACAGTTTCAGCCAAAATTTAATATTAATCTCAAGGACGATAAATCGTACCCATACATTGTGATTAAAAATGAACCGTTTCCGCGGGTGTTTTTAACAAGAACAAAAATCAACGATGGCTCTCAATATCTCGGCCCGTTCACTTCGGTGGGGCGGGTGAGGGAACTGTTGGTATTTATAAAGCAGAACGTGCAACTGCGAACATGTAAGCTCAATTTAACTGGGAGTAATATAGAAAAAGGTAAGTTTAAAGTATGTCTTGAGTATCATCTCGGTAATTGCAAGGGCCCATGTGAAGGCTTACAAACAGCGGAAGATTATGCAGAAGGATTGGCTCAATTAAAAAATCTTATGAAAGGAAATTTGAACCCTGTGATACAGCATTTCAAAACTGAGATGGAAACGCTGGCTACAGAAATGCGATTTGAAAAAGCTGAGCTCATAAGAAAAAAGATAGATCATCTTCAGCGTTATAAAGCCAAATCAAAAGTAGTAAATGAGCACGTAGGTAATGCAGATGTATTTTCTATTTTAAAAGATGGTGACATAGCGTATGTAAATTATTTGATGGTGAGTGAGGGAACCATTGTGATTACTAAAACCATCATTCTTGAGCAGAAGCTGGATGAAACAACGGAAGAAGTTTTACTATTTGCTATTGCCCAGTTACGCAGCACATTTAATTCAGAAGCGTCAGAAATAATTGTACCCTTCGAAATTAATTATCCCGGCAAGGATATCACTGTATTGGTTCCAAGAGCAGGAGATAAAAAGAAATTACTCGAATTGTCTGAGAAAAATGTAAATTATTTTATCGAAGAGTTGAAGAGGAAAAAAATGCTTCAGCTTGAAGGAAAGAGTGATAAAGAGAAGCAAAAAGTGTTGCTGCAATTACAAAGCGACCTGCATCTTGCAAATTTGCCGGAGCACATCGAGTGCTTCGATAACTCAAACTTGCAGGGAAGCTATCCCGTGGCGGCAATGGTTTATTTTAGAAATGGCTTGCCTGATAAAAACCAATACCGCAAGTTCAATATTAAAACAGTAAGCGGCATTAATGATTTTGCAAGCATGAAGGAAGTAGTTGGCAGAAGATACAAGCGGCTTACGAAGGAGGAGATTTCTTTGCCGCAGCTTATAATTATTGATGGTGGTAAGGGCCAGCTCAATGCGGCAGTTGAAGGATTAGCCGAATTGGACCTGGTAGGAAAAACAACTATTGTAGGGCTGGCAAAAAATGAAGAAGAAATATTTTTTCCGGGTGATAAGCAATCAATAAAATTACCGTGGGACAGTGAAAGCCTCAAGCTTATACGAAGAATACGGGATGAGGTGCATCGCTTTGGTATTACTTTTCACCGCAATCAACGCAGCAGGGGCACATTTGTAAATGAACTGGAATTAATAAAAGGTATAGGAAAAAATACCGCCGATACGCTCTTAAAAAAATTTAAATCTGTAAAAAAAATTAAGGAGATGCAGGCTGAGGAACTTGCTGCGGTGATTGGCATGTCAAAAGCAAAGCTCATATTGGAATATTTTAATGGTGCGGAGGTTTCACCAGTTTGATCTCTGTGGATTAATTTAAAAAAAAGAGGCCCGGATGAAAATCCAGCCCCTGTTTAAATCCAATATCCTATGAAAAACCGCTGTAAATGTAACAGAAAAAATTTTCTATTTCTATAAAGTAACCTGTTAAGATATCAGAAAAAATTTTCCACAAAAAAAGGGAAGCAATAAGCTTCCCTTTACAAAAAATTAGCAGTAACAAGTTAGTAACTCCACAAATTCTGCTCGTAATTAAATATCTTATCTTTTATATTTTCGCCTTCAAGCAATTGTAAAATGCTGCTATTTTTCAAGCCTTGTTGCTGCGATAAATATTCATCAAAAGGATTGTCCAGCGTGCTTTTTATAATACGTCCGTAAAACATACGGCTTTCAAAAAGATCTTCCCAGCTCATACGTGCACCATAGTTTTTGCCATTATACACTTCATACTTAGAGAAGATCGGCCGCATGTCAGGATAGTAAACCCAAAATAATTCTGTCGGGCCAAGATCAACTCCGGTAGATGTTATAACATTTTTTACAGGAGCTATTCCCAATATTCTCCAGAATAAACGTGAGCTTTCTTTATCAAATATTACTTCTTCTTTTATATGAAATTTATAAAATGAATCGAGATTTACCTCCGCCACTGTTTCTTTATAGCCGGTAACATTTCCTAAAGAGTCATATATAGGTACAGATACGCTACCTCCGGAGATCACTTTTGCAACTTCAGCAACTGTCATGGGTGTAGTGAACCTGTCGTCAACTGCATTGAATACAGTTACGCCGCCGTTATCCGGACCATCCTGTATGGCCTTTAATAATATTGAAATGAATCGTTGGTTACCATTGTTATCATTGGCTGCATAGCGAAAAGGAAGGTTCATCTTTTCACGTGTATCAATTTCACGCCATATCTTCTGGCGATAGACGGCATCGTCTTCCCGCAAATTTTCGTAAGCAAGAGGCGTTCTTTCCGTTACAAGGTTTCTTTCTATCGCGTCATTTGGGCGCAGAGATTTTTTCACAACCGGAATTGGTAAGCTATCAATTGGGGCAGGTGCAATTACGATAGCCGTATCTACCGATGCCTGATTTAAATTAGCCTTAACACTTGCATTAGTCGTTTTTTTGGCTGTAGTACGCTTTTTTACCGTTCGCTTTTTGGCCTGTGCATTTGCTGCATCGCCAATCATAGCAAAGCATAAAGCAAGCATTACCGATTTTACCATTATTTTTTTCATAACTATTTTTATTTATTCTTTAATATAAAATAAAGCCGGGACCTGGAATTCCTATAACCGGGCCACCCGGGCCCTGAACCTTTACATTATCAAAAGTAACCGATGTTCCTGGAATACATTTTTGTAATTGCGCCTGGATACCTGCTAAGTTACCCCCAGAGATGGTAGCAGATGCCACACTCGGGAAGTTAGCTCCCGAAAAATATACGGTTGCGCTCACTATACTATAGCGGTATTCAAAATCAAAATATTTCAATTCCGCTCTCGCATATTGTTGATTTTTAAATACAACAGACTGCACTCTTCCACCTTCACTTGGGCCAACCATTAAAATTGGCGGGGGGATATTTTTAATCCTGAATTCGTAAGTACTTGGTTTTCCATCCGCATTTACTGTAATGGAAGCTTTACCTGGAGATGATACCTTGACAATATATTTTCCCGGTCCGCCGGAAGGAATTAGTGAACCACCGCTCATAGAGACTTTTGTTTTATCCCAACCTGTGCCTGAAGAAATACTAACAGGATTATCAACTCCTACATAAAACACATTCATCTTATCCAGCATTACCGCTGCACCACCCGGTGTGCCTACTGTATATTCTACGTTAAATGATTTAGTTTCTGTAGTGCCATCTGGTTTTGTATACTTTACGCTTACCGGCACGGTATGGTTACCTCCGCCTGAGGCGTTAAATTTGTACACCGCTCGTCCATCAGCGTCAAGTGATTGGACAGCTCCGTTAATAGTTATTTGAGGTTGCGCAGCTTTACTATATGCACCAACACCTGCAGTAATTTGAATTTCCTGGCCGGGCATTACATAATTAGAGCTTTGACCGACTAAAGCTGCAAACTGATCGTAAATAACTTTCACCGCACCGATCTGGTTGTGGCAATAAGTTACGATTTCACTCTCTGCGTTTTTTACATTATTTTGAAACTTGCTAAGCATAGTCAATGCAGCAATGGTGGGAGTCATGTGAAAAAACGATTGGGTGAAATTTTTTTGATCACCTTCCTGGCTTATTGGGGGCACAATAGTTACAGGAAAACTTGCCGCAAATTCTGTCCTAATTGAGGGATCAATTCCCAGCATGTCATCTTTGTATTTTTTTAACCGGACTTCAAGTTCCTTCCCTTTACCATTGGTTTCGAAAAGCCTGGTTGAAGCATCCAAATTCTCCATTTTGTAATCCTCAACGCTGTCCTTCTTTTCTTCATTCCACTTCATCTTAAGATCTGCTTCTTTTTTTAAATCCAACTTCAGGCTTTCGATATAATTGTTCAAATCGTCAGAATATTTTTTAGCAGACATCGCCTTTGGTTCCCAAATCCTTGCTTTTTCGGCAGATTGAGGATCGGTGAGCTTTGCTTCTAAAGACTTATAGATTGTTTCATTTGAAGAAGTGATATTTTCATTAGATGTTACCAAACTTGAATTTACTACTTTAAATGCATTTATTACCTCGGCAGATACATTGAGGGCTAATATAGCGGTAAGTACCAGGTACATTATGTTGATCATCTTCTGCCGCGGTTCTCTGGGTAAGGCCATGGTTTTATTTTTACTGTATTAGTTAGTGTAGTGAGATTGGATTTCAGATTTATTGTCTTCCCTGCATTGCGCTAAGCATATTGCCATACACCTGGTTCAGTTTTCCAAGATTATTTGCCAATGCACCGATTTGCTCTTTGGCAGACTGTGCATCATCCACGGTGGACATCATTACTTCACTTGCCTGTGCCATTTTACCATAAAAACTGTTCAGAGTTTTCAAATGATTATTGCTTTCATTAAGCTCCAGTTCATAAATAGTATTTAGTGACCCAAGGTTTTTTGTAAGCACCTGTACCTGGTCGTGAAAACCTTTAGCGCTGTCAGCGGCATTATTAAAATTGCTCATTGTGTTGGCAGAATCTACATAAGCGTCTTTCATAAGGCCCATCGCGTTAGTAGCCTCTTTTGTTTTGGCCGAGAAGTCACCGGTTGATTTTACCACGTCACCCACTTCGCCTATATTAGAAACAGTTGTGCCTAATTTTTGGAAATTATCACCTAATCTTTTAAGATTTACCGGTGTAATGTCGGCTTCAAGCAGCATCTTATCCATAGAGGCCAGGGCAGGATTTCCTTTTACAACCGCCACTTCTTCTTCCCCGGGTTGTTGATCTTCCTCATGCCTTTTAGGTTTTACCCACTCTATGCCTGCATATACCAGGAAGATGGCAGTTTCAGTCCACATACCTATGGTAAGCATCATATCTGCATAAGATTGGTGAGTTAATTTGGCCCAGGCGGCAAATATGATAACCGCGGCTCCGGCGCTTACTAATACGTCAATTAGCGTTAAAAAAGTTCTTTTTCTGTGAGGCATGATAATTGAATTTTGATTTTTTATTATTTATTTAGGTTAATCGGTTTTTACTTCCTTTATTAAAATACAATGCCCATATTAAAACAATGTTAATACAGGCAGTAAGTATTTCTAAAAGTTTATTCTATGGAATTATATTTATTTTCTTTTGCTTGCAACGGGTGGTAAATCAATTACACAACGGAAACCGATGTAAGCTTTAGAAGTATCCTGGTATTCGTAAGCTCTTGTGCTTGTGCGAAGAAAGTATCCAACATCTTTCCAGCTACCACCGCGAATTACCTTCCTCTTCATAAGAGGAAGATCCTGGTCTTTTGCATTATAACGTATATCAGGATTCATATCATGTTGAAAATTGTAACCACCTTCGTAATATAATGATGAAGTCCATTCTGCTACATTGCCTGCCATATTATAAAGGCCAAAATCATTAGGCCAATAAGCATCAGCCCGTACAGTATATAAGCCGCCATCTTCAGGATAATTTCCCCGGCCTGGTTTGAAGTTCGCTAACAGGCAACCTTTTTTATTTCTTAAATATGGACCACCCCAGGGGTAGGGAGATTGTGATCTGCCACCTCTTGCCGCGTATTCCCATTGTGCCTCAGTTGGCAAACGGAAAGGAGATTCGGTTGACCTGTTTTTATTAATCAGATAAGAATTCAAATACTGGCTTCTCCATTCACAAAAAGCAGTCGCCTGCTTCCAGGTTACGCCCACCACTGGATAATTACCAAAAGCAGGATGGCTGTAATATTGCTTAGCCATAGGCTCATTATAAGAGTAAGCAAAATCTCTCACCCAGGCTAAAGTGTCAGGATAAACAGGAATGTCATAACGCATAATAAATTTACCACGGGGAACATTTGCATTTTCTCTTTTTGCTGCTTCTCTGAAATCAAATGTTTCAGAATGATATAAAATTTTGAGGGGGTCAAGTTCTTTTTTGCCGAATATCCTATTATCAGGTGTAACGATCATGGCATCTATTTTTTCCATAGTTGCCTTATCATTCCATTTTATAGCAACAGCTTTTTTCCAGTCAATATATTCATTGCCATCCGAGCCTTGTGTTACATAACCCAACAGCTTGGCAGCAATTGAATCTCTTACCCAATTAGTGAACTGACGATATTCGTTATTGGTGATTTCAGTAGCATCCATCCAAAAACCACTGATTGAAACCTGTTTGTTCCTGGCAGTGAAGGCATAGTTTACATCTTCATCACTTGGCCCCATGTGAAATGTTCCCGGTGGAATATATACCATTCCCGGAGGCTTTGGCAAGGAATAGCGGGTGCTCGGTGCAACACCTACCAGCTGGCCATAATCATTTTTTGGCCCCTTTGATTTTCCGGATTTACTGCAGCCGGTGACGGCGAAGGCGGCAATTGCAGCGATAGAAATGAACAACTTGTTCTTCATTTTTTTTTGTTGAGGGTAAGGGCAAATGTAATAATTAATTCGAATTAAAATACTCATCCAACATTACCAAAATCTTTAATCTGAATTTGAATTAAAAATTCTGCCAGTCAACAATTATAAACGGAGGAATATTTCAATTATTGTAAAAAAATGTCAAATAGTATATTGAAAATGTGCAAAGAATTATTAAATGTTTTGAAAGGTTAATGAAGCTACGATAAATCATTATATAAAGTTTATTTGGGAGGAAAAATCTTTTAAAAAATTTCGTTAAACCCTATTATGCCCAAAATTTCCTGGGGAGTTAAAATAAGGTTGGGGCAGCGTGGAAAACTTTTTTGAATATTTTTTTTTGAACCTGGTGTATCAGTATCTTTATGAGAATCACAGGTTTTCAACGGTACGATCCTGTTTTTACCTCACCTAAGTGGCGTGGCGAATGGGAAACCGTTGATCTTTCACCGTATGCAGGCCAAACGATCCTAATTGGTAGAATTAATTATCTCCCCCAATCAGTGTTGCAACCTGGGGTAAATACAGTGCCGGTTGATGCGTCTAAATGTGCAAGCCGCACTTATTTCCTTAAAATACAAATGACTGATAACAGTGTGATGCAAAAGTTCAATAAAGAATAAATCCCGGAAGATCATTTTTTTCTAAAACCAGGAGGATATATAAATTTATAAATGTAATAAAGGGAAATTTTTAAGTCATAATTTCGTGCTCTTTTATTATGGCAAAAGTGAAGCAGCAGGCTCCGTTGTTAGAGACTGAGGAAGAAAAAATAGAGGTGTATGGGGCAAGAGAACACAATCTCCGAAACATTGATATTTCTATTCCTAAAAATCAGCTGGTAGTTATTACAGGAATAAGCGGAAGCGGTAAATCTTCCCTCGCGTTTGATACAATTTACGCCGAGGGGCAGCGTCGTTATATGGAAAGCTTTTCTGCGTATGCCCGCCAGTTTATGGGCGATATGGAAAGGCCTGATGTTGATAAAATAACCGGCCTTTCACCCGTAATTTCCATAGAGCAAAAAACAACCAATAAAAATCCCCGCAGCACCGTCGGCACTGTCACGGAAGTCTATGATTTTCTGCGCCTGTTGTATGCACGCATAGGAGAAGCGTACAGCTATAATACCGGAAAAAAAATGGTAAAATGGAGTGAGGAAGAAATATTGGAAAATATTTTATTCCGCTTCATCGGTAAAAAGATAAGCATTCTTTCTCCCCTCGTTAGGGGCCGCAAAGGCCATTACCGTGAGCTTTTTGAAGATGTGCGAAAAAAAGGATTTCTAAAAGTACGGGTGGATGGAGATATAAAAGACCTCGTTCCAAAAATGCAGGTTGACCGGTATAAAATTCACGATATAGAATTGGTTGTAGACAGACTGCAGGTGGCAGATGAACATAAATTGCGCCTTAGCCAAAGTGTGCAAAAAGCTTTGCAGCTTGGAAATGGGTTGCTGTTTTTATTGTTGAATGATAATAATGAGCAAATACAATATAGCCGCCAACTGATGTGTGAAGATACCGGAATCAGCTATGAAGAACCTTCGCCAAATACTTTTTCTTTCAATTCTCCTTACGGGGCGTGCCCTGTATGCAAAGGCCTTGGCAATGTGTACCAGGTTGATCTTGATGCGGTAATCCCAGATAATAAACTAAGCATTAATGATGGAGCAATAGCGCCCCTCGGTGAGGAGCGGGAAGCGTATGTGTTTAAGCAGGTGCAGGCCATTGCCAGGAAAATGAAATTCAGCCTGGATAAACCTATAGCGGATTTGCCGGGGAAAGTGATTAATGTGCTTCTTTATGGACAAGAAGAAACCAGTGCAGCTAACGGTGAAGGCCAGCTGCAAATGAACGATGAGGTTATAAATAGCTCAGGGAATGGTTCATATCCCGAAGGCGAATACGAAGGCATCGTAAATATGATCCGCCGCTGGTTCAGTTCTTCTTCCACCACTGATTCTTTAAGAGCCTGGGTAGAAAAATTTATGCAACTAAAAATCTGCAATGCCTGTGGTGGTAAAAGATTAAAAAAAGAAAGCCTTTGGTTTAAGGTAGATGAAAAAGATATTTCGGATTTGAGCAGCTTCGATCTGGATAAATTATTACGCTGGTTTAATGGAATAGAGAAAAGGTTGAGTGATCGCCAAAACGTTATCGCAAAAGATATTTTGAAAGAGATCCGTGAGCGGGTTGGATTTTTATTAGATGTGGGCTTAACTTATCTTTCTTTAAGCCGTCCTTCCAAAAGCCTTAGTGGTGGCGAATCTCAACGTATAAGGCTGGCAACGCAGATAGGCTCCCAGCTACAGGGAATTACTTATATATTGGATGAACCAAGCATTGGCCTGCATCAACGGGATAATCACCAACTGATAGGAGCCCTGAAAAACCTGCGGGACATTGGCAACAGTGTGCTTGTAGTTGAGCATGATAAAGACATAATGCTTGCCGCTGATTATTTAATTGATATCGGGCCTATGGCCGGCAAGCATGGCGGGCAGGTGGTAGCAAGCGGAATACCTAAGGATCTTTTAAAGCTCGACACACTTACGTCGGCTTATCTGAACGGTGAAAAGCAAATAGCAGTCCCTTCGGAAAGAAGAAAAGGCAATGGCCAAAAGCTTGTGTTGAAAGGCGCTTCCGGAAATAATTTAAAGAATGTAAATGTTTCATTTCCTCTTGGGCAATTTATTTGCGTTACCGGTGTAAGCGGCAGCGGAAAGTCAACATTAATAAATGAGACCCTTTATCCCATCTTAAGCATTCATGCTTACAAAAGCAAGATGACTCCTTTGCCCTATAAAAGTGTAAAAGGGCTTGAGTATATTGATAAAGTTGTTGAGATAGATCAATCACCAATAGGCAGAACACCACGAAGCAACCCCGCAACTTACTGTGGTTTTTTTACTGATATACGCACACTGTTTGCCGAAGTACCGGAAGCGAAAATAAGAGGATATAAACCGGGCCGTTTTTCCTTCAATGTAAAAAGCGGCCGGTGTGATGTGTGCGAAGGCGGGGGAATGCGGGTGATAGAAATGAATTTTCTTCCGGACGTATATGTGCATTGTGAAAAATGTAATGGTAAAAGATATAACCGCGAAACACTGGAAATAAGATACAAAGGAAGATCCATCAGCGATGTGCTGGAAATGACAGTGGATGAAGCTGTAGAATTTTTTCAAAATGTTCCATACATTTTTCGTAAAATAAAAGTGCTGCAAGAAGTCGGTCTTGGATATATTACCCTTGGCCAGAGCGCTGTTACACTTAGTGGCGGGGAAGCCCAACGGGTGAAGCTATCAACCGAGCTCAGTAAACGCGACACCGGTAAAACTTTTTATATACTTGATGAACCCACCACCGGCTTACACTTTCAGGATATACAACACCTTGCAGATGTATTGAACAAACTGGTTGACAGGGGAAACACTATTTTAGTGATTGAACATAATATGGACATTATTAAAATAGCTGATCATATAATTGACCTTGGGCCTGAAGGAGGAGATGGCGGTGGCAGAATATTGTTCGAAGGCACGCCGGAACAATTGGCTGAAAATAAAGAAAGCTTCACCGCAGGTTTCTTAAAAGAAGAATTGCAAAACTTTATAAAATTAAAAAAAGGCAAAGCATAGTAACAAAGTTAAAAATTTGTGGTTTCAGGGGTTCACGTCACTTATGAATAGGCGTCGCTGTTCCGGGTTAACTTTTATTATATACTTTGCCCGCGTTCAGAGGCAAAATCGAAAAAGTTTTTTCTAAAAACTTGCAGGGCCTTTCCATTGTGGCTTGCTACATTCCTGCTGTAAATATTGTTGAATATCGGTCCTATCCTCACTGCGAATTTTAGAACTGCGGTTTATAATCTTCCTGGTTATTGGTCAATACATTAAAGGAAATACTTCTCCGGCCACATAAGATTCTGCTATATTAGATCTAAAATCAAGGATACGTTGCTTTCTGCACAATTCATCTACTCCCCTGGTGGTAATTATTTTATCCTGCCCTTCCATTTTATCAATCTCAGCAGCCGCCCTCAAACCCAGCCATTCATTGGGATACACTGCTACGAAAACACCTTCCATTACTTTGTTTAAAGAGAGATTAACGTCTTTTATAAAAGTGGTGCCCTTGCCACGGTTGCCACCTAAGTCGCCAAGGAAAAATGAAGGCCCAATATTGAGGCCTACCTTTACTTGTGTTTTTTCTGTACCAAAAATTATAGACTGGGAAAAGCTCTTTGAAGAATTTAAAAAGCCAGGCGCTGATAATATGAAACACGTAAGCCTATCAGGGGGTAAACGTTTTTTCACGGACGGATATTATTTTGTTTTTACAATGAGTACGGTAAACTTTTTAAATAGTTTTACCGGGTATTTACTATAACGGGATGCATTATTCTTTATTGCATGTGAGCCATCATGCAATTTTTTCCATTGTAATATGGGGGATATCGTCTTCAAGGTATACTTCTCCATTTTGTATAAAGGAAAAGGCTTCGTAAAATTTTTTCAAATACAGCTGGGCGCCGATAATTACAGGCACCTGCCCAAACAGGCGATATAAGTGTTCGAGGGATTTTGTCATTAATTGTTTTCCAAGTTGTTGCCCCCTTGTTGAGGAAGAAGTAACCACTCTTCCAATAGAAGCCGCATTTGGGTACGAAAGGCTGGGTGGTAAAATGCGTGTGTAGGCTTTTAGTTCCCCATCATTCCAGCCGCAAAGGTGATAAGATGCTGTGTCTTTGCCATCGCAATCCTGGTAAGGACAATTTTGTTCAACTACAAAAACTTCATTTCTCAGCTGCAAGATTTTATATAATTCTTCAACGGTAAGTTCATTAAATTTTTTGCATTGCCAGTGGATCATAATACTTAATACTTGTTACTTAATATTTGCTGATCATTCATACCTGATCACTCATCACTCATACCTCTTAATACCTGCTACCTGCTACTACCTCAATAGCCATATTTTTCCTTCCATCTTTCTTTTAAAAATTTTCTCAATTCTTCTTCCCGTGCATTTTTACCCGGATTGTATAGTACCGTATTTTTTATTTCATCAGGAAGGAACTCCATCGAGATGAAATTATTTTCATAGCTGTGGGCGTACTTATAATCTTTTCCATAATCGAGCTTTTTCATAAGTCTGGTAGGCGCATTACGAATGGCAAGAGGCACCGGCAAATCGCCATGTTGCTTCACCAGCGTTTGTGCTTTACCGATAGCTGCCACTGCCGCATTACTTTTTGGTGAGGAAGCAAGGTAGGTAACGCATTGTGAAAGTATAATGCCTGATTCAGGATAGCCGATCATATTTACCGCCTGAAAAGTATTGGTTGCAAGAACCAGGGCAGTCGGATTAGCATTTCCAATATCTTCACTCGCAAGAATAACCAAACGCCTCGCTATAAATTTTACATCTTCTCCCCCCTCTATCATTCGTGCGAGCCAGTAAACGGCGGCATTCGGATCACTGCCACGAATTGACTTTATAAAGGCGGATATAATGTCGTAATGCTGCTCTCCTTTTTTATCATAAAGCGCAACTTTTTGCTGCGCAACATTCATTACAAGGTCATCAGTGACGGTCAAACTTTTGGAAAGTTTAGAACTTTCCAAAAGTTGCTGGTTGGCTACGAGCTCTAAAAGATTTAATAACTTCCTGGCATCGCCGCCGGATATATTTATCAGCGCTTCCGTCTCTTTTAATTCAATTTTTTTTTCTGAAAGAAAAGTGTCTTTTGCAATGGCATGATTTAATAATTGAATCAACGTCTCTTCATCAAGTGGTTTTAAAATGTAAACCTGGCAGCGGCTTAGCAATGCGCTGTTTACTTCAAACGATGGATTCTCTGTGGTAGCGCCAATAAGGGTGATAATGCCTTTTTCAACGGCGCCTAATAAAGCATCCTGCTGGCCTTTATTAAAACGATGAATTTCATCAATAAATAAAATGGCGTTGTCTATTTTCCTTGATTGCTCTATTATTTCCCGCACTTCTTTCACCCCGGATGATATGGCGCTCAGCGTAAAAAACGGAACGTGCAAAGTGTTGGCAATAATATTGGCGATAGTGGTTTTACCTACGCCCGGCGGCCCCCACAATATCATAGATGGAATGGTTCCATTTTCTATCGCATTACGCAAAATGCTTCCTTTGCCGGTAAGGTGTTGCTGGCCTATAAGATCATCTAATGTTTTAGGGCGAAGCCTTTCTGCTAATGGAGGTAAAGACATTTATAATTGAGAATTAAAAATGTAGAATTAAAAATGATTGATAATATAAAAATCAAAATTAGTACAACAGCAGCTTAAAAGGCTTTTTCTTAAAACTACTTGCCTTGCGGTAAAAACGAAAGTACATCATCAATAGTTACTGCTTTTTGTTTATCATCCAACTCTATCACCACACAATATCCATGAGCGCCACCAGCCTGCAACAAGGCATTCACAAGTTTTTGCTGGTCACTTTCTATTCGTTTACCATCCCATATTTCTTTAGTACACAGGCAGCCTTGCGAAGGTGTAAGCGGGTAATAAGGTTCGTTCATATAATAGATGGGGTCAACCGTAGTGCCATGTGCAATTATTTCTGTGCGGCCCGCCATGCCCGCATAATAAGAATAATACAGAGGCAAATAATTTCTAAGTTCTTTTGGAATGAGCCTGTTATAATAATCCATCGTCCACACAGTATCCGTAATACTGCTGTCGCCTAAAAATTTTTTAATGCTTGTTTCAACCGGCATTGCGAGTTGCACATTAGCGCTCGGTCCGATGAAACTGCTCATTGAAACACCAAAGCCATTCATCAAAAAAATTCCCTGCGGTGTGTTGCCGTTCTTTATATAACCCGGGAGATTTGTTAAGCTTCGGGCCAATTGAGGGATATTTATGATCTCTCCAGAGCTGTCTTTTACAAAATCCCCGTTGGCATTTCTTACCAAAACGAGACCGGGAAAATTTCTGTTTTTTCGCTGAATGCTGTACATAATAATTTGCCCCGGCAAAAAATTATTTTTTAAAATCGCCTTAATAATTTGTTTTGATTTAACATCGATGTTGTTTTTGATTTCCGCAATATGCAATTGCAACATATAAAGAACAGGATCAGCAATTGATTGCTCCGCAAATTTTTCATTCAGGAGTTTTGTAAGGCTTGTGTACAGCGATGTGTCTTTGTTTTCTGCCAGCAAATACTCTGCGCATATTGCAAATAGTTTGGAATCTGAAGTATTGAAAAGTACATGCTCTATATCTTTTTTAAATTTAAAAGGATAGACCGAATATGCTATGGTAGCTAATGACTTTTGAAACTCAACACTTCTTTCATCAACATGATCAAATGCATAATTAATTTTTGCCTCGCTGAAAGGTGTTTTATAAACCATCAATTCTATTGCATCAAAAGCCTCCTGCCATTTATCTTCCGTGGAATCTGTAAGCGGATACGATAGGTTTTTATTGATCGTGTTTTTGATAAGGCGCTCATGCATTTTCTCACGGGCAGCCTTAGTAGTGTAAGAAGTATAAAGGGGGGCGTCGTATTGGGCAATGCAAAATTGAGCCGAACATAAAGCAAAAAGTAAAACTGAGAGAGACTTTGTTTTTAGCATTGAAAAGTGTTTCTAAAATAAAGGCAACATTAAAGTTTGATAATCTGGCATCATATTTATAAAACTAAAAAACCTGCAGAATATCGACAGGTTTCAAAAAATAAAATTCAGAATATTCTTAAAATAGTTTGATAATAGCAAGGGTTAATCCGCCGATTGCCACCATTGCACCTACTACCCAGACAATAACTTCCCTAAATCCCTTTTCAATTTTTATTTCGAGATCATTAATGTCTTTTTTGGTTGCAGAGTCGCTGCTTCTTACCTCTTTTTCTACGGTTATCTTTCTCTCTTTCCGCATTTGATCTTCAGCATAAGCCAATTCCTTCACATATTTCTTTGCATCGCTATCCGGCAGTTTAATTTTATCTTTTAAAAAATCATATAGCGATATTTCTGAAATAAGCATGAAATAAAATTTACGTAAAGATAATAAAACAATTTTCCGTGATTATAGTCTAATGAATTTGCAAAATGTAATTACAGTATTTTCAACATACAGTAAACTGCGTGTTTTTACTCTTTAAAAACAAACTTATCTTCTAAGCTTTAATAATTAAAACGGCTTGATGTGAAAAACAAATTCCTTTACTCGCTTATTATTCCCGCATTTGTTTGTTGTATTATTTTTTATTCCTGTAATAACAAACAACCCTTTAAGCCGGATTTTGTACACATAGGTGGGTATGTCATTGGAAATGAAACTTGCTCTTCAAATTCAACAAATGATTATTGGTTATTGAGTTTTACAATTTATCCTGACTCTCCTCAGATTGGTGATACCCTCACCATAAATGGTATTACCTATACTAATGTATTAAAAGTAAAGGGATTGGATCCTCGCTTTAAACAAATTGGATTTCGGGTGTCCATTGATTATAATAAACTTAGTAATAAGATGATAACAACAGGATGCACGGTAGCATCACCTGTTGTGTATTCATTAAAAGAAATGTACATTATTAATCAATTTGAAATACGCTAAACCTTAAAATAAACTATATGAAAACCAAATTTCTAAACTCGTTTATTATTCCCGCATCTGCTTTTTGTTTTATTTTTTACTCATGTAATAAATATCCGCTTAAAGTTGATTACTCAAATATAGGCGGGTATGTGATTGGAAACGAAACTTGCTCGGCAGATTCAACAAATGATTACTGGTTATTGAGTTTTACAATTTATTCTGATTCCCCCCAAATTGGTGATACCCTCACCTTAAACGGTATTACTTACAATAATGTATTAAAAGTAAAAGGGCTGGCCCCGCGTTTACAAAAAATTGGCGCTAAAGTGTCCATTGACTATAAGAAAGTTAGCAGCAATAAAATAATAACAACAGACTGCACAGTTTCATCACCTGAAGTATATGCTCTAAAAGAAATTTATATTATTAATGTATTCGAAATACGCTAAACCTCTAAAACAAATTATACGAAAACCAAATTCCTTTACTCATTTATTATTCTCGCATCTGCTTGTTGTATTATTTTTTATTCCTGCAATAAATATCCCCTTAAAGTCGATTACTCAAATATAGGCGGCTATGTAATTGGAAATGAAAGTTGCTCCTCAGACTCAACAAATGATTACTGGTTATTGGATTTTACTATTTATCCTAATTCACCCCAAATCGGTGATACCCTCAGCTTAAACGGCATTACTTACAATAACGTATTAAAGGTAAAAGGGCTGGACCCACGTTTACAAAAAATTGGCACCAGGGTATCTATTGACTATAAGAAAGTTAGCAGCAATAAAATAATAACAACAGGCTGCACGGTTTCATCACCTGTTGTATATGCTTTAAAAGAAATATATATTATTAATCAAGGTGAAATACGTTAAACCCCTAAAACAGATTATATGAAAAACAAATTCCTTTACTCGCTTATTATTCTCGCATCTACTTGTTGCATTGTTTTTTCTTCATGCAATAATAAACAACCCTTTAAGCCGGATTTTGTACACATAGGTGGCTATGTCATTGAAAATGAAACTTGCTCTTCAAATTCAACAAGTGATTATTGGTTATTAAGTTTTACAATTTTTCCAGATTCTCCCCAAATTGGTGATACCCTCACCTTAAACGGCATTACTTACAATAATGTATTAAAAGTAAAAGGGTTGGCCCCACGTTTACAAAAAATTGGAGCAAAGGTTTCTATTGACTATAAGAAAGTTAGCAGCAATAAAATAATAACAACAGGCTGCACAGTTTCATCACCTGTTATATATGCTCTAAAAGAAATGTATATTATTGATCAAGGTGAAATACGCTAATTTTTAAAAACAAAAAAGCCTATTTTATATCACTATCACAAAAACTTAAACCTTATGCCACAAAACTTATCCTTCTTCCTTTGTCGTTTCTCTATTCTTATTTTACTTGTTAACTCCTGCAAAACCGGGCCTTATATAGTTGAAGGTAAAAATTTAAAGGGCTACGTAATCGGCAAAGAAACTTGCAACACAAATGAAACCAACGATTACTGGTTAATTGACTTTACGTATGGCTCCAATAATCTACATCTCGGCGATACTTTATTTTTTAATGGGATTACTTATACCAATGTCTTAAAAGCTAAAGGTAACTCCCTTGACGAATCACTAAAGAAAATTGGGATTAAGGTATCAATTGATTATAGCAAAATTACAAGCAATAAAATAATAACAACAGGCTGCACAGTTTCATCACCTGAAGTCTATGCTCTAAAAGAAATCTATATTGTTAATCAAGGTGAAATACGTTAAACCCCTAAAACAAATTATATGAAAAATTTACTTTTATTAATGGCATTATCAGGAATTGTTTCTTTTTCAGAAGCACAAATATTAAAAATAGCAACATCACCCTCAGCAATTTCAACACAAGTTCCAGGGTATTCTCAAATTACGTCTATTAGTACCAAACTTTTAGTTATACCCCTTCTGTTGTACCAGTCCCGCCCACACCAATTGATGATGATACGACTACAGAAAATGACAGAATTTATTATTTTGGAGATATTCTCTCTGTCAATATTTCTATAGCAGATGGTAACTTTACCACAACTTCTTTAGGAAAAGTTTGGACCTTAAGAATTACAATACCTAATGCATTAAATATCGGATTGACATTTAGCCAATTTAACCTTTCAACGTCTGCCGAGATGTATGTGTATAATGAGACAAAGACGGTTTTAGATAGTGCAATAAAAAAAGACCGTTTTACTTACTCATCTCAGGTATCTATTGCATCGTTTAAGGGTAATAGCATTATAGTTTATATTATAGAACCGAATAATTTTGGAACATTTCAAAGTAGTATTTCAATACAAAAACTCGTAGCTGGTTATCAGAATATTGACGAAGTAGGAGATACGGGAGGTAGCCAATTCGCACCCCAATCTATTGACTGTGATCCGATGATACTATGCCAACCTTCGAAAATTATTTTTGGGCGTGCAGTTGCCAGAATGGTAACACAAGTATCGCCAACTAAAGTTGGATATTGCACCGGAACTTTGATAAATAATGAATCCAATAATGGAATATCTTATCTTTTAACGGCATTCCATTGTATAGACTTCAACAAAAATAATATCATTGATCAATCGGAAATTGACGCCTTAGTGTCTTCTTCATTTCAGTTTCAATTTTGGCGTACTCAATGTAATGGAACAATAAATAATAAATACTTAGAATTTTCAGGAGCAATTTTGCGAGCTTCATGGAAAAATAGCGATTTTGTTTTGCTCGAGCTTCTCAATTCTCCTGGAATTGGTGATAAGGTTAACTTCGCTGGATGGAACAGGCAGACGAATGCGCCTGCTGATTATAGTTCATTCATTATCCACCATCCTGATACAAAGGATATGAGAATAACAACTGCAAGCAATGTTCATACTCGTTTTTGGAATAATAATTTTTGGACTGCCCATTATTCTTCAGGAACAGTTGCACCAGGTTCATCCGGTTCTGCGTTAATGAATGAGTACGCTCAAATAATTGGTCAATTAAAGGCAGGATGGAGTAGTTGCACTTTTCCTGACTTTGGTGATTATTATGGAAAACTTGATCAATCGTGGATAGGGGGTGGAACTAATAATACTCGCCTTAGCAATTGGCTTTCCCCTAACCAAAGCTTACAGGGAACTGCTTTTTTGAATTTAACAGATATACCTATTAATGGCCCTAACATAATTGCATGTACTACACCGACTCAATACACAGCCGTACCCGGACTTTTAGGTGTAACCTACCAATGGATGGTGAGTGCAGGGCTGCAAATTATTAGCGGCCAGGGAACTGGTGCAGTAACGATTTCCGGCTTATCTAACAACGGTTATGGTTCAGGAATACTTACACTAAATCTTACATCGCCTACAAAAGGTTATAATAGATTTTATACTGTTTCCAAAAATATTATCATTTCTACCGGAGGAAGCATCACAGGCACATACAATTCCCCAACGAATAGTGCCCAGCCATTAGTACCACGGCCTCCTAAAAACCTGACTCAATTTAATGCCGCATGTATTGCTTTTGTAACAAACATGGCTATACCCTCCGGCAGTACGGTAGCATGGAGCGGAACGACAAGTTCCCCTGACATTATATGGTATCAGAACGGCAACGATGTTTTTTGCAATTTTACAGCCGTAAATCAAACAGCCGACCTTACCATCAGCATTACAAATTCATGTGGACCTTCCAATACACGATTTAGATTCATGTGTACAACAACCAACTCGTGTGGAGTTACTCCATTGGGACCGGTGCAGGTTACCGTATCTCCTAATCCTTCAAATAACAACGTAATGGTGTCGCTTGAGAGCAATGCAAACAACAGCAATAAAAAAGGTATTCAGGAAATACGAATTATTGATAAAATGGGAAACATCAAGCAAATACGGAAGTACGAAAATGGAGTAAAAAGTCAATTGCTAAATGTTTCATTTCTTATACCTGATCTTTATACAATCTTAGTTTTTGATGGAACATCATGGGTTTCTAAAAAGTTTATTAAAAATTAAAACATTGTCATGGAGCCTGCGGAATTTTTTTATAATTCCTGCAGGTTCCTTTGATAAAAAAGTTGAATACACCCAACATTATTTTTTATTTCACATCAAGCTTTATCTGCAACTCCTCCAACTGCTTGTCATCAATCGTTGATGGCGCATCAATCATTACATCTCTTCCCGAATTATTTTTCGGGAAAGCAATAAAGTCACGGATAGATTCGCTGCCGCCAAGTATTGCACAAAGACGATCAAAGCCAAAAGCAATGCCACCGTGTGGTGGCGCGCCATATTCAAAAGCGCCTAAAAGAAATCCAAATTTATGCTGTGCCTCTTCTTTGTTCATACCTAAAGCCGCAAACATTTTTTCCTGTAATTCTCTTTGGTAAATTCTTATGGAGCCGCCGCCAATCTCATTACCATTTAAAACCATATCGTAAGCATTGGCCTTTATTTTTGAATAGGGGTGTTCTAAATATTTTTCCGCATTTTCTATTAAAGGATTGTTGTTGATCATTATACTAATGTCTTCCGGCTTGGGTGAAGTAAAAGGATGATGCCGGGCTACCCAGCGGCCTGCCCCTTTGTTTTCGGGGTTGCCTTCTTCACTATATTCAAACAAGGGAAAATCAGTTACCCATAATAATTTGAACTCTTCCGGCTTACGCAGACCTAATCTATCGGCCATGTATAAACGCAGATCACTTATGGCTTTTCTTGTACGCTCTTCTCTGCCGGCAAGAATTAAAATAAGATCACCGGTTTTTGCGTTACAATGATCTGCAAGAAATTTTAATTGCACTTCATTAAAAAATTTATCGAAGCTGCTTTTTAAAGTTCCATCCGTATTCACTTTAATAAAAGCAAGGCCACCCATACCAATCTGCGGGCGCTTTACCCATTCAATTAATTCATCAGTTTGCTTACGTGTATAATCGCTGCATCCCGGTATGTTTATAGCAACAACTGTCTCAGCATTATCGAACACATTGAAACCTGTAGCTTCACTCAAATGTTGCCCTTCAGGCAAAACCCTGAACGGTGATTTGAGATTAGTAGCCTTCATCTCAAACCGTATGTCAGGCTTATCATTTCCATAATTCCACATGGCATCTTCCCACGTCATTCTCTCTACTTTTTCTGAATAGACAATTCCCTTTACTTCTTTAAAAATAAATTTTACCAGGCCTTCAAACATTTGCAAAATATCTTCCTGCTCCACAAAAGCCATTTCACAATCTATTTGTGTAAACTCGGGTTGCCTGTCTGCACGCAGGTCTTCATCACGAAAGCATTTTACAATCTGGTAGTAACGATCGTAACCGCTTACCATTAGTAATTGTTTAAAGGTTTGCGGCGATTGAGGCAACGCATAAAACTCACCTGCATTCATACGGCTTGGGACTACAAAATCCCTTGCCCCTTCAGGCGTAGATTTTATTAAAAAAGGCGTTTCAATATCAATAAAGTTATTTTGATGCAGATAGTTTCTTGCGGCACGATTTACGGCGTAGCGAAGCTCAATATTTTTCCTTACCGGGTTTCTTCTCAGGTCAAGAAAACGGTACTTCATTCTTAAATCATCGCCACCGTCTGTTTCATCTTGTATGGTGAAAGGAGGTACTGCAGATTTGTTAAGCACTTTAAATTCTGATACAACAATCTCAATATCACCAGTTGGAATATTTTTATTTTTATTACTGCGCTCACTAACGATTCCGGTTACCTGTAATACAAATTCTCTTCCTAAAGGATTTTGATCAAATCGCTGCGTAAGCTTTTCATTAAAAAGCAACTGAGTAAGGCCATACCTGTCTCTTAAATCAATAAAAGTAATCGAGCCGAATTTTCTAATGGTTTGCACCCAGCCGGCAAGTATCACTTCCTTATTCAAATCGCTAATTCTTAGCTCGCCACAGGTATTTGATCTGTACATTGTAAATCTAATTTTAAAAAAAAATTTAAAGGGCAGCAAAGATAATTAAACGAAAGTAAGTTTAAAGGTGACTGGCCATTGAAGTGGCCTGACACCTAATCGGATACTGGAGTTTCCTTTTAATATTTTAATCAAAAGTTTTTTAAGGAAACTTCCAGTACATTTAAGCATGTTAACAGCTAAGGGTATCTATAAAAATTATGGCGCTCTTCCGGTATTAAAGGGCGTGGATATCGAAATAACAAAGGGCGAAATTGTGAGTATCGCCGGCTCGTCCGGTGCAGGAAAAAGTACTTTGCTTCACATTTTAGGAACATTAGATAAAGCAGATAAGGGTGAAATTTATCTCGATAATACAGAAGTCTCAAAACTGAATGGCAAAAAAATGGCGTCATTTAGAAATGAACACATCGGCTTTGTATTTCAGTTTCATCATTTGCTACCGGAATTCACAGCCATTGAAAATATTTGTGTGCCGGGGTGGATAGCGGGCCGCAAAACTAAAGAGGTGGAAGCAAAAGCAAATTCATTATTGGAAATGCTTGGCCTTAGTGCTCGTGGCTCACATAAGCCCGGCGAGCTTTCGGGCGGGGAGCAACAAAGGGTAGCCGTTGCACGGGCACTGATAAATAATCCTTCTATTGTGATGGCGGATGAGCCCACGGGGAACCTCGATTCAGCCAATGCAAGAGATCTTCATAATTTATTTATTGATCTACGGGATCGTTTCAGCCAAACATTTTTAATCGTAACACACAATGAAGAACTTGCTCAACTCAGCGATCGCATTCTGCACATGAAAGATGGGAAGATAATAGGTGGATAAGGCATTGTTATAATCTTGGTGTCCATATTATTTCCGGCACTTGCATAGTATACGAAATAAATCTTGCCAGCACAAAAAGATAATCGCTAAGCCTGTTCAGGTACTTTATTATTGAAGGCGCAAAGGTGCCTTCATGCGATTTTAAATTAACGCAGCATCTTTCTGCCCGCCGGCAAACGCACCTTGCAATGTGTGTAATTGATACGGCAGGGTGCCCGCCAGGTAAAATGAAATGCTTCATCTCCGGTAACGATTCATTCATCTTGTCCATTTCTTTTTCCAACAAAACGATGTCACTTTCATGTAAGTCCGGAATATGGAGCTTGGTTTCTTTAGCAGGATCGCAGGCAAGCACCGAACCGATAGTAAATAGCCTGTCCTGTATTTCCTTTAAAATAATTTTCAAATGATCATCGGTGCAATAATCATTCACGAGGCCGATGTAAGAGTTGAGTTCATCAATAGTGCCATAGCTTTCTATGCGCAGGTCGCTCTTCAATATTTTAGTTCCACCGATAAGGCTTGTTTTTCCCTCGTCGCCTGTTTTCGTATAAATTTTCATTGCCATAGTGCGCTTTTTGATTAAGATAAAAGTAAACGGAAATGTTGAAGATGAAAGCACGAATGTTTTTAAAAGATAATTAATAATCCTAATTGGAATTTACAACGCTCTCGTATAAACAAAATTTATATATTCTAACACTGCCATCCGGACTTTTTTTAAAAGGGATGATTTTATTTTCTGAAAGTACTGATTTTGCTGTGTTTTATAATTTCCTTGCAAGAATAAATGTACCCAGTTAAAAACTAAAAGATTTCTGACAATGTGGCTTATACGGTTGCCCTCTGGCCTTTATCGCCCCTTCCTTTATATGATTGCACACATAATCGAGGCTGTGGTAATAGGTTAGGCAAAAACGTAGCTTCTCACACAAGTTGCTGAAAGCCTGCGGCCCTTTTGCAATACAGCGTTTTATTAGTTCCAGTAATAGGTAAGTAATGAGAGCTATGTAAATTTGGGATTTTACTGCGTTCTCGCTTGTGCCTGTAAACGTCTTTACCAGTAAATTTTGCTTCAACTGTTTAAAGAATATTTCTACATCCCACCTTGCTTTGTATAAGGCCGCGATGGTAGATGCAGCCCAGTCTATCTCCTGGGTAATGATTTCCAACTGAACATCTTTTTCACTATCATACACTACTATCCGGCGTAAGGTTACCTGATCAATACCTACTTCCACAGCCTTTTTGCCGGTAGGCCGGATCAGTTCATCTTTAAGTATATGCTGATCTTTATCAACAGGCAATTCTTTTTCACTGATACTCTCATACACGGTATTGTCCTTTATGCGGGTTATAAATACATTTTCTGCATTGATACGTTGCATCATTAAGCTAAAATCAAAATAGCCCTTGTCTTCTACAATAATGGTTCCTGGCGCAAATACCGTTTGCGGGTGGCCCCGCTTATCGTGTACGGCCGCTTCGCTGATATTTACCAAATCGGGAAGCATTAATGCATGATCTAAACAGGTATGTATTTTTATACCGCCTTTAGCTGTCCGAAACTTTGCCCAGTTAAATAAGCTCAAACATAAGCTGATAGTACTGCTGTCTACTATTTTTATTACTTTATCTTTTATCTCCTCTATATCCATGCTTTTACCATGCCGCAGCAAAATACCTTTATAGTGGGAAAGCAGCTTGTAGTACAGGGTTTCAAACACTTTCCAATCCCGTTTTGCATTACCATCACTCATCGTGCTGCGGGCAGGACTTTGCTTTAATCCCAGGTCGGCAATAAAAGTAGTATTTACAGCAATGGCGGTACTTATATCGCTAAGGGTTTGACACTTATTAAGCTGTCCGAACATTTGAGATACCAAATGATCATAAGTCTTATACTTGCTGCAAAATTTATCACTCCCATGCTTTTCAATGCTGCTTTTTAAAATATAGTCATAGACGCTAGCATTGTTACGCATTTACACAATGATGGCAGAGCACGATAATAATGGGATAAAGGTGAACCTCGTATCTCCTGAATTTACAAAGACTGCGCTCAATAACTTTCAAGGCACGACATCGCTTGAAGATGGTTCCAGAGAAGTAGTACGCGTAGCACTCCTTGGTCCCGATGGCCCGGGCAATACGTTTACACGCTGGGAAAATTCTCCCATTCCATGGTAATCCCGGAGGTGGCGGCCCATGGCCGCACGATTCAATTAATCAATAAATAAAATTTAAAATGAAAAAAAGTATTGATCACAGGCGCCAATAAAAGCATTGGTTATGAAACCGCACGCCAACTGCTGCAAAAGGGTTTTTATGTGTATCTCGGCAGCCGCACCTTACAAAACGGGCAGGAAGCCGTTGAAAAACTAAAAGCTAAAGGTTTGAACAATGTAGAAGCGATACAGATAGATGTAAGTGATGATGAATCAGTAAAAGCTGCCCGCGAAGAAGTAGGCACAAAAACGGACGTGCTGGATGTACTGATCAACAACGCCTGTATAACAGGAGGCATGCCGCAAAGCGCACTGGCAGCCAGTATGGATCAATTTAAAAAAGCCTTTGATACCAAGCTGTTTGGTGTGGCAAGAGTTACGCAGGCGTTTATAGATTTGGTAAAAAAATCGGCAGAGCCACGCATCGTGATGGTAAGCTCCAGCCAGGGTTCGCTTACACTTGCCAGCGATTCTTCCAGCAAATATTACAATCATAAAGGAGCCGTTTATCAGCCCACAAAATCAGCATTGAACATGTACAGCATTTGCCTTGCTTACGAGTTGAGAGACACGCCGGTAAAATTAAATATGGTTGACCCCGGTTTTATCAAAACTGATTTCAACAATCACCGCGGCACAGGTACCGTAGAAGAAGCAGCAGGACGCATCATTGAATATGCTTTGATTGATAATGACGGACCAACCGGTAAATTTTTCAGCGAAGAATACAATCCTGCCACAGGCGAAATTCCCTGGTAAGGAATGTTGTACTTTGTGGAAAGCACAGTAACACATTATGACAGATACAAACCCGAATGCACGCCTCGAAGCGTTTCCGATGGGGTGTATGCAATTGCCATCACACTGTTGATTATTGATATAAAAATTTATTCACCAACAAATATCAATTGTACAGCGGAATTGTGGAACATATTAGCCAGGATGTTGCCTTCAATCGGGGCGTTTGTTTTAAGCTTTGTGTTGATATTTATTTCATGGGTAAATCATTACAATGTTCATAAGCTGGTAAATAAATCTTCAATGCCATTTGTTTATGCAAACGCTTTCGTGCTGCTGACAATCGTGGTAATGCCATTCCCGGCATCTTTACTCGGCGACTTTATTTTAACGAACTATGCAGCACCTGCGGTATTTCTCTACAACGCAGTATTGGCAGTTCACGGGCTCGTCTGGATATGCAATACAAACGCAGCACTGAATGGCAAACTCACCGAAGATGAAAAAGCAAATGCGCAAATGCGTATCAGCCGCAAACACGCATACCTGGCGTTGATATTTTATGCGCTGCTGGCAATTATCTCCTTGTGGTTTCCCATTACAGCAGCAATTTTTACAACCTTGACGTTGATCTTCTGGCTATTCTTTGGTACTATGATAAAAACCGGAAAATAAAATTATAAGCAACAATTATTAAGAGTACTTATATGAAAAAGGAAAATAGTTTACACCGGAAATTTGAATCGCTCACAGACTTGCACAATGTGTTGGGGCTGTCAAAGCCTTTGCATCCATTGGTAAGTCTTATACATCTTGAAGACATAAAAATTCTGCCGGATGAATTGCCCGATTCTATTGTTTTAAACTTTTATAAAATTGCTTACAAAACACAACTATATAGCAAAGTAAAATACGGGCAGCATTATTACGACTTTGGTGAAGGCGGGCTGATATTTACAGCGCCAAACCAAATATTTGAATCGCCTGATGATACCGTAAAATCCGGTTACATTCTTTTCATTCATCCCGATTTTTTATTGGCGTATCCACTGGCAAAAAAAATCAAACAATATGGTTTCTTTTCTTACTCCGCTAATGAAGCCCTGCATTTATCAGAGCAGGAAAAAGAAACAATTTTATCAATATTTAAAATTATTGATGATGAATTAAAGAGCCGGATTGATGATTTTAGTCATGATGTAATTATATCTCAGGTTGAGTTGTTGCTCAATTACAGCAACCGTTTTTATAAACGTCAATTTATAACCCGCAAAGCAGTAAATAATAATTTGCTGCAGAAACTGGAAGAAATTTTAAATGATTACTTCAACAACGAAAAATCGTTAAGGAAAGGCATTCCAACCGTTCAGTTTTTGTCAGAAAACTTAAACATTTCTCCTGGTTATTTAAGTGATATACTGCGTTCTTTAACGGGACAAAATGCACAACAGCACATTCATGAAAAGCTGATTGAAAAAGCAAAGGAAAAATTATCAACTTCAGACTTATCGGTAAGTGAAATTGCTTATGAGCTTGGCTTTGAGCATCCGCAATCGTTCAGCAAATTATTTAAGACCAAAACAAACCAATCGCCGATGGAGTTTCGGGCTTTGTTTAATTGAAAAGTAAAAAGGTATTCTGCAGCAACAGCGAAATGCATAATAACCATTGTGCAAAGAAGTATCTCTATAAAAAACACCTTCCCTTTTAACTACAACAAAGCGACTTTTGGTTATATCTGTTTTGTAATTGCTACCGAGCTTTGCATCAACAAAAAACAAAAATTATGAAAATAATATTAACAGGTTCTATCAGCAATGTTGGAAAACCGCTTACAGAAATGTTGGTTAAAAAAGGAAACGATGTTACCGTTATCAGCAGCAGTAACGAAAGAAAAAAAGATATTGAAGCGTTGGGTGCAACAGCAGCTATCGGTTCAATGTTCGATGCTGATTTTTTAGCAAAAACTTTTAAAGGCGCAGACATTGTTTATTTAATGGAAACGCTGGATGCTGCCGGTGATATGTTTGATAAAAATGTTGACTTCATTGATGCCATTAATAAGATTGGCAACAATTACAAACAAGCAGTAGAAACATCCGGTGTAAAACATATTGTGCATTTGAGCAGCATTGGTGCGCACATGAATGAAGGCAACGGCATTCTTATTTTCCATCACAATGTTGAAAATATTTTAAAGCAATTGCCGGCTGATGTATCCATTAAAACCATACGTCCTGTTGGTTTTTATACGAATATGATGTCGTTTGCACGCATCATAAAATCACAAGGTGCTATTGTTTCAAATTATGGTGGCGATACAAAAGAACCCTGGGTTTCACCGTTAGATATTGCCACTGCAATTGCTGAAGAAATGGATAAACCTTTTAATGGCAGAACCGTGCTTTATGTAGCAAGCGATAATGTGTCACCAAATGAAATTGCAAAAACTTTAGGTGAAGCAATCGGTAAACCGGATTTAAAATGGACTAAAATTTCTGATGAACAATTGATGAATAACTGGTTGAAGATTGGCATGAATGAACAGGTTGCAAAAGGTTTTGTTGGGATGCAGGCGAGGCAGGGAAATGGCCCATTGTATGAAGATTATGATAAGCATAAACCAGCATTAGGTAAAGTGAAGCTGAAAGATTTTGCAAAGGACTTTGCAGCGGCATATAATAAACAGGATTAAATAAACAATTATGAAGAATGTATTAATAACTGGTGCCAACACGGGCATCGGTTTTGAAACGGCTAAGCAAATGGCTGAACTGGGTTATTATGTTTTTGTGGGAAGCCGCAACAAAGAAAATGGAGTGGAAGCGGTAAACAAATTAAAAGATTCAGGACTTTCAAATGTTGATATATTAGAAATTAATATAGCAGATATTGATTCGGTAAAGCAGGCAAGAACTGAACTGGAATCTAAGGTTGAGGCATTGGACATCCTGATAAATAATGCTGCCAACAGCGGTGAGCAACCACAGAATTTTTCAACAGCCAGCATGGAAAATTTGCGCAGATTATTCGATACAAATTTTTTCGGCACTATTCAAACCACGCAGCAATTTATTCCGCTGTTGAAAAAATCAAAAGAGCCGGTAATAATAAATGTGACAAGCGAAGTAGGTTCTTTAGCCATGAACAGCAGCCCTTCACGCAATCCGAATTATAATAATTACAACGCTTACGGTTCTTCTAAAACGGCGGTGAATGCCTTTACGCTGATGCTGTCGCATGAACTAAGCGATACTAATTTCAGAATAAACAGTGCCACGCCGGGCTTTACGGCTACAGCATTGAATAATTTTACTGGAACAAGAACAGCGGCTGAAGGTGCCGCATCTATCGTAAAGGCAGCAACAAAAACTAATGCAATGGGAAAGTTTTTTAAAGACGGTAGTGAAGTGCCATGGTAAATAAATTTGTAGAGAATAAATTAAAATGAAAAATATTCAACGTATAAAAACCATTAGTGAGTTTCATCGCACGAGGAAACTGACGGAACCGGAGCATCCGTTAATCAGCGTTATTGATTATGCAGAAGTTGAGCTTTCGCCAGATGATTTTGACAAGAGCTGGGTGCTTGATTTTTATTTCATTTCTCTTAAAAGAAACATTCAGGGTAAAATTAAATACGGACAGCAGGAGTATGATTTTGATGAAGGCGTTATGTTTTATATTTCGCCTGGTCAGGTGTATAAAATCGAGCGGGCGCCTGATGCACCTGATAAATCTGGCTGGATGCTTTTGATACATCCTGATTTTTTTTGGAACACCTCTTTAGCGAAGAACATAAAGCAGTACGAATATTTTGATTACTCCATAAACGAAGCGCTGTTTTTATCGAAGAAGGAAGAAGTTACGATATGGCGCATTATTGAAAACATCAAACAGGAATATCACGCCAACATTGATAGATTTAGTCAAAACATAATCATCTCACAGATAGAAGTATTGCTTAATTATTCTGAACGGTTTTACAACCGACAGTTTATAACACGTAAGAAAGCCAATCATAAAATTTTAAATCGTTTGGAAGATTTGCTGGCTTCTTATTTTTAACAGCAATGATTCGGTGAGGAAAGGCTTGCCGACGGTGCAATACATTGCGCAAACGCTAAATGTTACTCCTAAATATTTAAGCAGTTTATTAAAAGTATTAACCGGGCAAAATACACAGCAACACATCCACGAAAAATTAATTGAAAAAGCAAAAGATAAATTATCAACCACCAATTTATCTGTTAGTGAAATTGCGTATGAATTGGGATTTGAACATTTGCAATCTTTCAGTAAATTATTTAAAACAAAAACAAATCAATCGCCTTTAGAGTTCAGGCAGTCGTTTAATTAATGAAAACCACAAAGCCAATCTATATTTGAGATAAATATTAAGTACAAACCAATGGACGAGCTTAAGCATTTTATACAGTCGATAGTGCATATTAAAGACGAAGATTTAAAATGCATTTTGTCTTGCTTTAAAGAAATAATTATCAAAAAAGATAAATATGTTTTGAAGGAAAAGCATATTTCAACAAGCTATTACTTTATTAAATCGGGCGGTGTGCGCATTTGGTTAAACAAAGATGGAAAACCTATCACAGCGTGGCTGCTTTTTGAAAATAGTTTCTTCTGTGAACTGGCAAGCTTACAGTCGGCACAGCCAGCTCATTTCAATATACAAGCCATTACAGATACTTCTTTGTATGCAATTGATAAAAATGCTATGGAAAATTTATACGCACAATTTTCACTATGGGAACGTTTTGGCAGACTTATTTGGGAAAGAGCTTTTTTAAAAGTGATTGATGGGTTTGTAAGTTTTCAAACGCTTACAGCAGAGGAACGCTATCGGGTAGTAATGCAACAATCAAACCTGCTTCAAAAAATACCGCTTAAACAGTTGGCATCTTACCTGGGCATAACGCCTACATCGCTTAGCAGAATCAGAAAGAACCTGAGATAATCATTAATTGCCATTTGGCAATTTTAAGAGTGTGTATTATAAATACCTTTGTCTTAAAATAAAAAAATATGACAACAATCAACGCTGCCGATAAAATTTGCACGCTCATCAATGTGTTTACAGTTGAACCCGAAAAACAAATGGAATTGTTTGAAAACTTAAAAGCTGCCACTGAAAATGTGATGAGTAAATTGCAGGGATATATCTCCGCAAACATTCATTTAGGCGACGATAAAAAAACCGTAACCAATTATGGACAATGGGCAACTCCTGAAGACTATCAGAACGTATTAAAAAATGAAGAAGCATTGCGACATATGAAAAAAGCTGCCTCAATAGCGAAAGAATTTAAGGCTGTAACTTATAGCGAAATCTGGACACATTCAAAATAATATAATGAAGTATTTTCTGGCTGTTGCATCTAAAGACCACGTTGAGAACGGTGTTACACAAGGCATCGCCCAGGCAGGGCATGGACGTAAAGATTATATGAGCAAGCTTTCCAAAGGTGATTGGATTATTTACTATTCATCAAAAGATAAATTTGAAGAAGGCAAACCATATCAAAAATTTACAGCCATCGGAAAAATTACAGATGATGAACCTTATCAGCCAGACACTAAAAATAATTTTAAACCTTACAGGAGAAATGTTGATTACAAAAGCTGCCACGAAGCTGATATACATCCATTGATTGAGCATCTTGGTTTCATAAAAAATAAAAAAAAGTGGGGCTTTTATTTAATCAGCGGATTTAAAGAAATATCTAAAGATGATTTTGAGATTATCAAACGCTCAATGAAGTGAGGTGAACGCACAACAGATTTGGCAATAGGGTTGCTGACGGAAGAACGATCGTTTACAAATAAAATCAGTTCAACCCAAGCCCTCAAACCATGATCTCCAACAATGATAAATAGCTTACTTGATAGCATACAAAATCTCATCACGCTAAGCCCGGCAGAGAGAGACATCGTAACATCTTTATTTAAAGAAACGACTTACAAAAAGGGAGATTTTTTTTTAGCAGAAGGACAAATTTGTAAACAAGTTGGCTTTGTTGCCAAAGGATTATTGCGATACTATATGAATCACAATGGCGAAGAAAAAATATACGCTTTTTCGCAGGAAAATAATTATGTATGCAATTATGAAAGTTTTCTTCCTCAAAGCTCATCTTCAAAAATAATTCAGGCTTTGGAAGACAGCGATGTATTAGTTATTTCGCATAATGACCTGCAAATATTTTATGCGACTGTTCGGGAAGGGGAACGGTTTGGCAGGATTGTAATTGAAGCTGTTTTTTTACAATTGCTAAAGGATGTCAGTTCATTTTATACGGAAACACCTGAACTGCGTTATGAAAGGTTTTTAAAAAACCATGCTGACCTGCAACAAAGAATTTCCCAATATCATATTGCCTCATTTGTTGGCGTGAAGCCGCAATCACTAAGCCGCATCCGCAAAAGAATGTCAACTCAACATTGATTTATTAACCGAGGTGCATCAATATCGTTTGCTACTGTTTTAGTTTTGTATCCTGATATAAAATTATATTAGTATGATAACAAAAATTTCTTATGTAGTAGCGTTTATAACTGGCTTGGGAATGATTTTTCTCGGAGTTCGCTTTTTTTTATCTCCTGAAGTAGCAACAGCCGGTTACGGCATACATTTTAATGCACAGGGCGACTATTCGTTTCAATATATAAAAGGTATCAGGGATATATTTTCCGGGCTGCTGATCTCCGTTTTCGTATTGATGAATGAAAGGCAGGCTTTGGGCATAACCTTATTAGCCGGTACAATGATTCCCCTTACCGACATGCTTATTGTGCTGAGCAAAAGCTACAACGGCGTTCTTCAAGCGATACCACATATTACGGCTATCATCATTTGCTCTGTATTCGGGATCATTTTATTAGTAACCAAACCCAAAAAAAAAGCAGCATTATGAAAACGAGAGGATACATTAAACTGATTCATTCAGCAGACACCAATAAAGACAGTATATTGGAGTTGAATATTCTTCCAGGCGAAAAAACCCCCTGGCATTACCACAATTTGTTTTCAGAAACATTTAACGTCTTACAAGGCACACTGGAAGTAGGGAAAGGCAAAGACATCCACCATTTAAACGCGGGTGATAGGGCAACCATACAACTGAAAGAGAAACATTATTATCACAATGTCTCTAATGAGGAATGTATTATAACCACAACGATTGAGCCTGGTAATAAAAACTTTGAAAAGTCTCTTTTTATTTTAAAAGGACTTGCCAATGATGGCCTGGCAAGCGATGCAGGAACGCCAAGGAAATTTTCAGACTTAGTATTATTTGTTTACTTAAGCAACTCAAGGATGGTTGGGATTCAAAAAATTGCCGAGCCGGTATTTAGTTTTTTTGCCAAAGCTGCTATTAAAAATGGACACCTGAATGAATTGTTACAGAAATATTATAAGTAAACAATCTAAAATATACACAATGGAACAATTACGGGTTTACACGCTTACAGATAAAAATATAGCAGAGAAATATTTTACGGAGCATTGGACTAAACACATTCAAAGTCTTCCAAAATTTGGCTTTCAGTTTAAAGGGGTTTGGATTGGCAATACACCCGAAACAGAAAATCAAGTAATATCTCTCGTGTCTTTTCCGGACGATGCCAACATTGATAAGATGACCGAACGTTATATGAAAAGCCAGGAATTTGATGATGACATGGCAGGTTTTGACAGAAGTAAAATCACGAATGTAGAAACCAAAATAATGAAGTCTGCCTGAACTGACTTGAAACTTTGAAGAATGTCTGCTGATTTATTTTTGAAAAACCTTGCGCTCAGGTAAGTGATCGAAATAAGCCATGGAGCCGGGAGACAACGGGAATGACGGGAGAGAATGGATCGTCGGAATTTGAGAATCTTTTAATTTAAATATACAGTTATGACAACTATTGACAGTAACAAAAAAATCTGCACACTCATTAACGTTTTCACAGTTGAGCCTGAAAAACAAAAACAATTATTTGAGAGTCTAAAAGAGGCGAGTGAAAAAATTTTGAGGAAAATGCCAGGCTACATTTCTGCTAATGTTCACATGGGTGACGATGGCAAGACTGTAACCAACTATGCTCAATGGGCTTCGCTTCAGGATTATCAAAATGTTTTTGCTGTGCCTGAAGTAACGGAGCACATGAAAAAAGCAGCAGATATTGCTATAGAATTTAAAGCTATAACTTACAATACCATTTGGACAGATGGCATTAATGACTAAATACTTTCTTATCAGTGCAAGCCGGGATCATGTACTTAAAGGTATAGAAGGAGGTTTTGCACAGGCAGGACATGGTAGGAAAGATTTTATGAGCAAGCTTTCCAAAGGCGACTGGATCATTTATTATTCTTCAAAAGACAAATTTGAAGAAGGCAAGCCATATCAAAAATTTACAGCCATCGGACAAATTACAGATGATGAACCTTATCAGCCCGATACTAAAAAAAATTGTAACTATTCAGGTCAATAAGAATGTGGATAACCTTGCAAATCAGGATGGAAAGGGATGATAGGTTTTCCAGCCATAGCTAAACCGATGGCATCCATGATAGAGTAGCAGTTTTTGCGCATAGTATCAATGTAACTTCGAATGATTGCAAAACTACTTGCCCCGTCTTTGCTTCTAAAGCAGCCGGATATTTTTTGTTTCACCTTCATCATTCTTATTGCTTGTTCTGCCAGGTTATTATCAAAGGGGATACT
Source organism: Hanamia sp. (assembly GCA_965217965.1). Lineage (GTDB taxonomy): Bacteria > Bacteroidota > Bacteroidia > Chitinophagales > Chitinophagaceae > Ginsengibacter. The sequence goes on from CBDCJQ010000001.1 coordinate 948,024, forward strand.
AAAATTGCTCATAAAACGAAGAATATCCTCTTTGTGGCTATCAAAGCGTAGTAACATGTTTTGGGTCTTGGTTTTCTTAGGCGACCCTCTTTTTCCTACTTGCTTTTCCGGCATCGGATGTTGCCCATAGCCTTGCTGTATCAGCAAATCATATTTTTGTGTCAATAATTGTTGCTCCTGTTCATTTAAGTTTGCAGATCCTTTGCTTTGCAATTATCAGTTTCTTGTTTTATTTCCAAGAGCAATGCTTTCATATCTGCTGCCCACTGACTTTGTTCCTGTTCGTGGCAGAAGGTCAAATCCCGCAAATGATGAACATTGCAAAGAGCATGGGTACAATCATAGTCAAGGTAGCTTTTCCAGTAATCGTGCATTACTGTTCCCGAATATCCAGGCAGAATGCCCATGTCATCCATAGCTGTTTTTCCCCGCTTGTCGTGGGCGTAATAATAAGTGCAATCCTGCGTGGTGGCTGTATGAAGCCATTTGCGTTTGCCTTCATAATAAAAACCTGTTTCATCACTGTGTATCAGCGGTGCATTTTTCAGGTGGTCTTTTAAGGCTTCTACAAAACCGGAAAGTTGCTCTTTACAATGATTACTATTTCCCACTAAAGTTCCTACACTGATATGATGACCGGTTATTTCTTCTATAAGTTGGGCGCTACGCTGAAAGGGCAGTAATTGGTACTGAGTAAGATATACACTCAATTTTTTCAGGTTCAAACCGTATTGAGTACAACTTGAGACATCTTCAGGAAAAACACCTTTGTTTTCTGTCTGACAATGCGGGCAGCATTTTTTCTCGCTACGATGTTCGGTTATCCTCATCCTTATCGGAGGTATATCATATACCTGGCGACGTTCAAAACGCATGCTGCCAATCCCACTTATATCTTTACCACACCCTATGCATTGCTTTGCCCTGTGTTCAATTATATTGTCTGGCATTTCACTCAATGCTAACATGGTGCCTGCATGACCTTTTTGGCCACCTGGTTTTTTACCAGTGCTGATGCGTAAACTTTTTGTGCGGGATATATCTGTAGATGGTGGTTTACTGCTGTTATTACTATTCTTATTTAATTTGTCTAAGGCTTCCTGTAACAGCTTTTTTAATTCTGTATTTTCTTTACGGAGTTGTTCATTCTCCGCTATAAGCAATAATATTTGTTCTTCAACTTTCAATATGCAAATAAACGAAATTTGTGAATAACTTTTTCAACCTGAATAGTTACAGAATTTTTAAAAGTATATCGGAGGCGGCAAAATACACGAATGGTTCTTATGAGGGAATACGACTTACTTTACAAGAAAAAACAAAATCAAGTGGTGGTTTTTTTTGGAAGTGGGCGTGGCCTCCACTTTTGACGCAAACATACTTCTTGTTCTAACTGTTTTTCTAATATTTTAAGAGAGCATTGCCTTGTGTCCGGGCCGTCATTCTTGCAATTTGGAAAGATTCGCAATTACAGCCTTCAAAAAATCTTTGTCAACCTTAGTTCCTTCTGGACTGGAATCAATCACTCGGTATTGTTGTTCCTCATCACGCTCAAAAATCAACGTGCTGTTTTCTATGGAAATGTGAAACTGATAAATATATCCAAACCTGATGAATATGGTATTCAGGTTATACTTTTTATTATTATAAACAAAGGAGAGGATAAAGCCGTTTTCCATGCACACCAAAAATTTTAATGCGAAGCGAAAATATAATATTCATGTAGCATAACACTAATTGCCTTTATAACTTAGTATTTAATTCTTTTCTCAGTATTATTACAACATCTTCTACGTTTTCTTATTTTGGTACATATACTATATGTGCAGTAAATGCAGTAATCAAAATATTGAGCAGTACCACTCTTGCACAGCTGGCGTGGCCTTGATATTTTTATATCAGAAGTTGATTAATGTTTACCAGGCATTATTTGCGAAATTTCAATTCCATTGAAAAGAAATATTTTCCTTAACCCTAACGCTACCAAAGACTATGAAAGCACTTTTACTTTTTCTCTCATTGTATGCTATTTTGCTTCAACCCTTAAAGGCACAAATAAACATCATTAAACCAAGCCAAATAACTGGAAATTTTGATACCGCTGAGTTGGCTATACAAAAATATTATCGCCTCGCTGTTCAGTATAAAGAAGGCAAAGGTATACTAATGGATTACCAGAAAGCCTTTGATTATTTCCAAAAGGCGGCAAACCTCGGAGATTCTCAAAGTGTTTACGCTATTGGCTACATGCATTATAAAGGTTTTGGTTGCAGGCAGGATTATGCTTTAGCTGCCAGATTATTTGCACAAGGTGCTTATGGTGGAAGGGACAATAGTATGTACTTTTACGGTCTTGCCTGGAGAAATGGCTATGGGCTGCCACAGAATGAAGATTCTGCCCAATACTGGTTAAAAAAAGCTGCTGCTTTAGGTTACAAACAAGCCATACTGGAACTTCAGTCCAGGGCACCGGAGAATAGCAATGCCCAGGCCGAACAACTGGTACAAAAAATACACAATGCCGCCCTGCCTGAACAGATACCCTTAAACCAATTTATACCTGTTCAGCCAAAAGTGCCCGATTCAACGATCATAGCCGGAGATTATGAAGGCTATGTAATTCAGTACGATTGGAGCGGCAAACATCCAGTGAGCACAAAGAAGCTTCACCTGTTTTTGGAACGTGGTCAAACAAACCTGACAGGCAAATGGCTGGAAGAAGGGGCGGATTCCGTCACCATACAGGTTGCCCTGCAGAAGGACTCACTGGTATTCAACGGCACCAATTACAAAAGAAGGGACCATTATAGCCTGGACAGAGGCATAGAATATGATTTTCAGAACGCTGCACTGAACTTAGTAAGAAAAGAAGATAGTGTGTACCTGGCAGGTAACATCTATATGTTTTCACCTGACAGGAAGGAACCATCGAAACCTTTGTTGGTCGCGCTGGTGAGAACGGTTAATAAGAACAAGGCAGACAGCAACATAGATACTGCCAGCGAAACGACAAACGCAAAACTCTTAAGCGTATATCCCAACCCTTTTACGAGTTACGTAAACGTAGAGTTCGAAATGAATGAAGCGACAAAAGTTGGCATTGAACTTTATGACATAGAGGGGAAAAGAGTTTACGCCAAACCACCTCAACCACTTGTCAAAGGAACCTACAAAATCCGCATCGAACCTTCCAAGCATCTGACCCAACAGACCTATATTTTAAGATTGGTCTTCACGGGCGGCCAAGAGGCAGTCAAGGTTATAAAAAAGTAGAAGAAATAATAAATATTAAATCAAGAAGAATGATATCTCAGAATGTATAAGTAAGTTTTCAATTGCATTTTGAGAGGAAGAATTCGCAAGGTAACTCTTAATTGAAGAATAGCATAGAGTAAACATAGTATTAAAAATCACTTTATCCGTCATTTTAATTATGAAAAATATACAGAAACTAATTTTTGTAGTGTTATTGAGTTCTTTCTCAATAAACTCAAATGGCCAGTCTGGCAACTATGGATCAGCACCAAATATCCTGCCTGCTGATGTTGCAACATTAGGAAAGTTTGGTTCTTACCCGGTAAGCTATTATACCGGTACAGCAAATGTCGGTATACCATTATTCGATTTTTCAGACCGCGATATATCAGTAAATATCGGATTGCAATATGACGGATCCGGTTTTGTGCCAAATAAAGAGCCCGGAACGGTCGGCATTAATTGGGCATTATCAGCAGGAGGTGTTATTACCAGGGTTGTAAATTGGATAGGAGATGATCAGATTAGGTCAGATATATCAGGGTCGCTTAGCAAAGGGTTCATTTATGGAATAAATTCAATAAAAACGTTATACAATAAAGAAAGTATAAGAAACTTGTCGTTTTTGACGATTAATAGTCAGGGAGTACCAACATTTAATCTCGCCTATGAATATTGCCCCGATGTATTTTCTTTCAATTTCGGTGAATATAATGGACAATTTTTCATGGGCAATGATGGAAAAATAAAAGCGGTTTGTGACAAGCCATTGAAGGTAGATGTATCGCAAATGAATGCCGAAAGTGACTTGATTTTAGCATATGCATCAAGTACAATTACTATTACAACTGAAAATGGAGATTCCTACACATTTGGAGGAACCTTTAACACAGTTGATATAAATTTTTCTTATTCTGGCGTTCCGGGAGCCAATCCGGTTGTAGACGGTAAAACTGCTTACATTAATGCGTGGCATTTAACCAAAATCAAAACCCACAATGGTAATGTAGTCAATTTTGAATATACACCACAAAATACATCAGATTTCTATGGAGGTACCCCGACACAGAGTGTTCCTTCTTCCATTGATTACGGTTATGAAAAATTATATCGTCATGAGGAACTAAATTTTTATGATGGTTCTCAAGGTCAATGGGGTTCGAGTCCGCAGTATCTAGTTTACCAATCTTTTGTCAAGAAAACCTATTTGAGCAAAATAACCGGTAATGCCGGAAGCGTGGAATTTTCGTATAGCCCTGAAGTTCAACGGTTTTATAAAGCCGGAGAAAATATAAGAAGTCCAAACATTCCCAAAAAGCTCGACCAATTAACCATCAAGAATCCAAAGAGCGCTCCTGTTAAAATCATTAATCTGAATTATACATATTACGGATCGTCCACGGTTGGTTATAGAGAAATGCTTACAGGTGTCAAAACTATAGGCGGACAGGATACTGCCACATATTCCATGGATTATTACCGGACGTCAGAATTACCCGATCCCTTGACAAAAGGAATTGACATCTGGGGATTTTATAATGGAAGAAATGCAAACACAACTTTAATTCCGACTGTTTCTTCAGGTGCCCCCGACTATACGGTGGATTGGTCAACCACAGGTCATTATCGTCTTGCAGATACCAATTATTGTAATGTTGGATTATTACATCATATAACCTATCCGACAAAAGGTACTACAGAATTTATTTATGAAGGAAACAGCTATTCAAAGATATTACGTAAAACTGTAGCAGGGGGAATGGTTCCCGTAACTTATACAGAGAATGGCTACGCTGGCGGTGCGAGGATTAAAAAAATAATTGACAACCCCGGAACTGAAACAGAGTTTAAATACCTTAATAATTTCCAGCTTAATGCGACGGGTCTTTCTTCCAGCGGAATTGCGATCCAGCCGAATGTTTACTATTTCGATCTGACTTATCATTATACAGGATCGGGAAATGACAAGTATGTTGATATAAGCGACCAGAATATCGCAGCATCTTCTTCATATAGCGCCCCTTCCATTGGGTATGCGGAAGTGACGGAAATAACCAAATCGAATGGTTACACAAAATATTATTATTCAAACCAGCTCACAAATCCCGATAAATACACTTTGGGAGATGATTCATATACCTATTTTCCAAAGCCGGACAATTCATTGTCTAATTATATTCAGCAATTAAAAAGATTAATCTGGCCAAGCTCTTGTGAATTGGAAAGAGGCAAGGTAACGCAGATGGCATCATACGGTCAGTCGAATAACCTGTTAAAGAAAACGATAACTAAATACAATGAAAATATAAACCGATATGACAGTTCTGTCATTGGTTTTACATGGCCAGGAGTTTCCGGAATAGGCGGACCATACGAAATATATCAGTCTTTCGGGCTGTATTATTTTAATACGCAACCTACTTATTCACAGACAACCCAATACAACGGCGGGCAATCATTGGTTTCCGGTACCGGTTACGGTTATAATTCCAATAAATTGTTGTCATATATAAAAGACACGACCAGCAAAGGAGAAGCCATAAATACTTCATTTACTTATCCTACTGATTATACTCGCAGCCCCTATGATAGCATGGTCTATAAAAACATGTTGGCCAGTATCATAGAAAAGGATATAACTAATAATGGAAATCCTGTAAAACATAGTAAAATAACCTATTTCAGATCCACTTCCGGCCTTTATGTTCCACAAAGTCTTGACGAAAAAAATGGATCTCTTCCTTTGCAACGCGTTAACAATTATTTGAATTATGATAGAAATGGCCATTTGCTCGAATTCAGCAGTTCCGATGGAATCAGGCAGGTATTTTTATGGGGATATAACAGCGAATATCCTGTAGCGAAAATAACCGGCAGTAATTATAGTACCGTAAGAGGATTCATTGATTCAACCAAACTGGACAATGCAGTGTATTTTTCCGATGCAGATATACGAACAGAACTCAATAAAATCAGAACAGGCTTAACAAATACAAATGCGCAAGTTTCAACTTATACCTATAAGCCTTTAATCGGTATGACGAGCGAGACCGGCCCTAAAAACTACACTGTTTATTATGAGTACGATGGTGCCGGTAGATTAAAAGATGCAAAAGATAAAGATGGTAACGTGGTCAAAAAATACGGATATCATTATATAGGACAGCAAAGCCCCGTGGAAGAAACAATCTATTCCAACGTACTGAAAAGCGGCACTTTTACTAAAAGCGATTGCAGTACAGGATATTCTGGCAATTCTGTTACATATTTTATACCGGCAGGAAAATATACATCAACATTTGGCCAGGCGGATGCTGATCAGCAGGCATTAAACGATATAAGTGCTAACGGCCAATCATTTGCAAATGCAAATGGTAGCTGCACTGTAACAAATTATGACTTTGAAATGGAATCAGATTATACATATATAAGCGGCAGCCTGAGTATGAGTTTAAATACGGTTTCAGGGAGTTTAACCTTTTCATCTAGTGATCAATTTTCCCATGGCACTTCCAGGCCAATTGCGTCAATTATAAATGAAGATTATTTACCAAGCTTGACACGTACTTTTTATTCAGGAAGTTGGTTAGTTACGATTAGTGTGATAGGAAGAATAAGTATTACATGGACAGGCAGTGGAACAGCGCCTCCGGGAAATATTACCATAAATATATCATATCCAATATAAAAGTTTCACTAAAATATTATGATAATGTTACATAATAAGCTAAGGCAATTCAACATCCTGATCTTGTTTTTATTCACGACTACCCATGCTTTTGCACAGTCGGCCACCCAAAATTATATCTCCACCTGGACTGCAACAGCACCCATAACAGATCCTACTTTATTTACGACTAAGCCGCTCTCGGATGTCAAGCTGTCTGTTCAATATTTTGATAGTTTAGGCAGACCTGTACAAGCGGTCGCTAAACAAGGTTCATTGAAAACAATAAATGGCTCATCTGCAGATCTGGTACATTTTAATTTATATGATGTTGCCGGGAGGGATAGCAGCCAATTTCTACCTTATGCGGCCGGCACCACAGACGGTAGCTATAAGACGGACGGCTTAACGGCACAACCCGCTTTTTATAACGGTACCAACAGCCCCGATTCCGGGCAGGGAGAAACAGGCGCCAATGCGCATACTCTTATAAGTTATGAAGCATCCCCGTTAAACAGAGTATTGGAAAACTTCTCCCCGGGAAATAGCTGGGTTGGAACAGCGGGCCAGACAGAAGCTAACCGCCACTCCGTAAAACAGAAATATTTTCTAAATACTGCTACCGATTCGGTTAGAATATGGAATATCGGTTTAAATACCACACTTGGAAGCGGTTTCATTACTCCATCAACAATAGCCGGAACAGCCGGTATCTATCCCGCAGGCACTTTATACAAAAATATTATCACAGATGAGGCAGGGCATCAGCTAATAGAATATAAAGATAAAGATGGCAATGTTGTCCTCAGGAAAGTGCAGTTTACTGCTGCTGTTGATGCAGGCACAGGCAGTGGCCATGCAGGATGGCTTTGTACGTATAATATTTTCGATGTTCTTGGCTTATTGAGATGCATGATACAGCCACAAGGAGTACAAACTATGAATGCTGCCGGGAATTGGACGCTTACAACGACTTTACTAAATGAACAATGTTTCCGTTATGAATACGACCAGCGTAACCGCATGATTATGAAAAAAGTGCCGGGTGCCGGAGAAGTATATATGGCGTATGATGCCCGGGACAGATTGGTAATGAATCAGGATGCAAATCTACGCGCGGCCAATACCTGGATAGCCACCAAGTATGATAATTTAAACAGATCAGACACGACCTGGTTCTATAACACTACGGCCTCCTTCGCCAGTATTCTGTCGGCGGCGGCGGACACCAGCAATTATATACCTGCTGCACCTACGTCTGCTACACTGCTAACCCAGGTACATTATGATGATTACACGGGATTACCTTCAGGCTTGTCTGCCACCTATCTTTCCACCTGGAATACGTATTTCTCTGCTACGAGTACAACCACGTTTCCTTATCCTGAAATGCCGGTGCAAAACAGCGCTATTACCACAAAAGGGCTTGCAACATGGACCCAGCAAAAAATACTTGATAGCACACCAGTTGCTTTTTTGGCAACGGTTACTATTTATGACGACAAAGGCAGAGTGATTCAAACCCAAACAAAAAACATTACCGGTGGCACGGATGTAATTACCACGCAGTACAGTTGGGCAGGGCAGCCACTGGTAGTGGTGAGCAAACAAGAGGAGAAGAAAGGCAGCACTACGCAAACCACCGTCGTAGTTACTAAAATGACTTATGACAATCTCGGAAGAGTAGTAAAGACAGAGATGCGCCAAAGCAATAGCGGCATTAATGGCGGCGCCATAAGTGCTTATGCTACCATTTCGCAGATTCAGTATGATGCCGTAGGTCAGCTAAAAAAGAAGTTACTGGGCAACCAGAAAACCAGCGCTACCACCTACAGTTCACTTCCTCTGGAAACCCAGAATTATGATTTTAATATAAGAGGATGGCTTCTGGGCGTGAACAGGGCTTATGCAAGAGATGCGTCCTCTACTAATACCAACGCCACTATGCAAACTGCTGAAACCGTTAGCGGCGAAATGTTTACTGAAAGTGGTTTTACTCTACAAACGGTTATATATCCCATTACTAATTATTTTGGATTTGATTTGGGCTACGATAAAACCAATAATAACCTGATTGGCGGGAAAACCTATACCGCAGCACAATACAATGGTAACATTACTGGAATGGTATGGAAAGGAACCAACGATATGAAGGTGAGAAAATACGACTTTACTTATGATGCTGCAAACAGGCTTACGGCAGCAAACTTTGGAAAATATACCAGCACCAATTTTACAAACGCTACAGTAAACTATAACGTAAGTGGCCTTGCATATGATGCCAATGGGAACATCCTTAAGATGAATCAATATGGGTTGAAGCCCACCGGAAGCTCCGCTATTATAGACCAGTTAACTTATAACTATACTACCGGCAGCAACAGACTACTGAATGTAGTAGATTCAGCCAATGACAACAGCAGCACACTTGGGGATTTTAAATATGCTCCTGTAACCAAAACCACAACCACTGTAGATTATACCTATGATGCCAATGGCAATATGATCACGGATGCCAATAAAAAGATTAGTTCAATTGCTTATAACTATTTAAATTTACCCGGCGTTATCAGGATAACCGGTAAAGGCAGTATTTATTTTACTTACGATGCAAGCGGCAACAAGCTGCGTAAGAAAACAGTTGACAGCACTGTATTACCTGCTAAAACCACGATGACTTTATACATCGGAAGCAGTGTTTACCAGAATGATACACTACAGTTCTTTGGCACAACAGAAGGCAGGGCAAGGCCAGTAGGCGCTGCTTTTGTTTATGATTATTTCCTGAAAGACCATTTAAGTAATACCCGCATGGTTATTACCGATGATTACAATGTTTCTTCACCCATACTGGAAGCAACTAGTTATTATCCGTTCGGACTTAGGCAGGAAGGAATCTGTTCGAAGGCTGCCGGCAGCTTAATCAATAAATATCAATATAACGGGAAAGAATTGCAATCAAAAGAATTTTCTGATGGAAGCGGTTTAGAGCTGTTTGACTTTGGTGCAAGAATGCAAGACCCGCAGTTAGGAAGATGGTGGACGATAGACCCACTTGCTGATAAGATGCGAAGGTTCTCACCTTACAATTATGCATTTGATAACCCAATAAGATTTATTGACCCTGACGGCATGGCGCCGGATGATTTTGTAAAAGATAAAGACGGTAATATAAGATGGGATAATAATGCTAATTCTCAGGCAACGACAAAATCAGGTGAAACATACTTAGGCAAAACTTTATCCTTTAAGTTTACAAGCTATATTGATAAAAAATCCTGGGATGGCCCTAATCCGCCCGGAGGCGATGCTTCAGGAGTTAAACTAACCACTACTGTAAATGTTACTGGGAATGAAAATGATAAGGGTGAGCTAACAAGTATTTCTGCGGGCAAGCACGTTGAAGTTGGGAGTACACCTATCGGTACAGGGAGAGATAGCTATCCAGGCTTAGGGGATGACCAAAATAAATTTAGTTTAACAAGCGGTAAAGACGGCGTTAATCTTAATGTAGAACAACATGGTAGCGTTTCTAAAATTGAAGAAATGGGTATGAATATTTTGGGCTATAATATTGTAAATGTTGCTCAAAAATTAGATGTTAATATATCAGCTAAAGGTAATGTTGCTGTTTCTGCCGCAACAGACGTATTTCCTTCAGCAACTCTCAGTGTAAATGGTGCTAATATTATGCAGTACAATCAACCTTCATTTAAAGCAACTCACACTATGGGAGCAAGTTCCAATTTTGTAGATAATGGGATGGGAGGTGTAACAAAAGAGAAAACGTATAAGCCTGCAATATGGTATAAAAGATTGTAAGTATGTTAAGACCTGTTTTTAAAAATATTCTCTTATTCTTTTTTGTAAAATATCTTCTGTTCTATATTTTACTAATGTTTAAGAATAATGATTATTCACTAGTCCAGTTAAATAAGTTAAGAAATTTTCAGGATGTATTTTATTACTTATGGATTTTTTTATTTCTTCCTATAACCTGTGTAATAATTTTTTCTGCACCAATATATTTTTCATTTAAATTAAAAAATGAACTTTTATTTGTGACTTTAGTTGTTACAGTTTTTGTGGCGGAATACTTCATCTACGTGTATTTTACTTCCAATAAATATCTTGATGTAAATGGGATATATAATGGAATTCTAAGCTTCATTTTATTCTTTCTGTTTTTCCGAAATTATATTTTTCCAAAGTTTAAAGAAGGGATAAAAAAAAATAAAGTCCTGTAAAGTTTTTTGGTTACCTGGTTAGCACTGCATCATGAAGCCATCAGCTGCAATTGTTTTTTTACAATAAAAGCATCAATCAGTTTTTTCACTACGTTTTTATCATCATCGGTAAATTGTTCAACGGCTTTAAACTGTTGCAGCAGTTCAGCATCTTTAAGAGAAGCTTTAACCTTCTCATCCTTATCGCCACTTATTAAAAAGTCAATAGAAGTGCCAAGTGCATCAGCCAGTTTATTAATAATATTAGCCGGAGGCTGTACGCCTTTAATCTCATAGCGGCTCATTTGCGTATAAGACACGCCGATTTTTTTTGCCAGTTCGGACTGAGACCAGCCTTTTGCTTTGCGGAGCTCTGCAATCCTGTCGCCTAATGTAACTTTTTGGGTAGCCATAAATGTATCTTTTAGAAAACTTATTCACACAAAAATAGCCTATAAGAAGTGTATTTTTAAGGATTGTATGGCTGATTGTGGATAATTTAGGAGTGAATGATTTTTGTGTTATAGCAAATAGGGTTTATTTTGCTTCTTATACGCTATAACAAATATTTATCCACATGGAATTAAAAGACATCAAACAACAGCTCACCATTACCCAGGTTCTGCAGCATTACCATTTAAAGCCCGATAAAAACAACAGGTTGCTTTGCCCCTTTCACCCGGACAAAACACCGAGCCTGCAGATTTATCCAAAGACCAATACGTATTGTTGCTTTTCTTCCAACTGTAATGCCGGCACCGGTGATGCGATACAGTTTATTGAACTCAAAGAAAGTTGCAACAAACACGAAGCATTGATAAAGGCTGCCGCCTTAATTGATAATGGAGAATTGAGAATTGAAAATGTAAAATCGGAAGCAACGCCACAAGAGAATGCAAAGCTGTTTATTGAAGCTGATGGATTAGATAAGATTGCAGTGCTCACAAAGTTTTTCACTTACTACAAAACAGGATTACCAAGAAGTAAAAAAGCAGTGGAGTATTTACAAAGCCGTTGCCTAGATTATAAAATAACAGAAGCAGCTTTTAACAGCGGCAACCTTCACCAGGAAAGCAAGCATCATCACTTAATAGAAAGTATGGTAAAAGTTGGATTGCTGAAAGCATTGCCAGCCAAAGGTTACAGCGTATGGGCAAAAGATTGTATCATCTTTCCTTTAAAGAACCAGGAGAACAAAATAATATCACTGTATGGAAGAAGTACAACGAACGACAAAGAGCAAAGACATTTTTATTTACAGAACAGAGAAGGACTTTATCCAGGCTATCCATTATTACAAACAAAGAAATTAATCCTAACAGAAAGCATTATTGATGCAGCAAGTTTATTACAACAGGAAGAAATAAAAAATGATTACACAATCTTATCACTCTATGGAACCAACGGATTAACAGAAGAACACCAGGCAGCGATTGCATCACTGCCGCAGCTGGAAGAAATTATTTTAATGCTCAACGCAGACGAACCCGGAGAAGTTGCTACGGCAAAACATACGGTTACTTTAAAACAACTTTTACTAACAATTAAAATCAGTAAAGTAGCGATGCCTGCCGGCGAGGATGTAAACAGTTTATTGCAAATGCATGTGGAGGAGCAAAGCGACGACATCCCGATGGCGGAGCGTATCGGGAACGCAAAACAAATGTTACTTGACTTAATCAAACAGCGAGAGGCTTTTTCTTTTTCTCATAGAGTCCTGCGGACAAATGAAAAGAAAAAATCTGAATTGCCCCAAACGCTTACCATTCCTGTATTGCAACCACTCACAAAACTTGATACCCGAAATGCTGAACTATTAATCTATGATAACTGCGAACTGTATTTTGAAATCTTAGGCGGCATAAGAATAACAGGATTAGACCGGATGAAGGTTACATTAAAAGTACAACACAAGCAAAAGCAGCTGCTGCCTGTCAGGGATACATTAGACCTTTACAGCAGAAACCAAACGGAGCAACTAATACAAACCATCAGTGAAAATTTTGATGCCAACATTAAGAAAATAGAAACTACCATCAGTGAGCTTACCACTGAATTAGAAAGACATCGTTTACAAAAAATAGAAGCCCTTCAACCCAAAGAAAAACCACTGCATGAAATGACCGCAGCGGCGAGAGCCGCCGCCATCAGCGAGCTGCAGAAGCCAAAGCTTTTACAAAGAACCGGGCAGCTGCTGCAGCAATGCGGCATTGTTGGCGAAGAAAATAACAGCCTGATTGCCTATTTAATTTATACCAAAAGAAAACAGGAAGTGCCCTTGCATGTAATGTTTTTGGGCAGCAGCGGCACCGGCAAAACTTATTTGCAGGAAAGAATAAGCGAGCTGATACCGGAAGAAGATAAAATAGAAATAACACAGATTACCGAAAACGCTTTGTATTATTTTAAGCAGCACGAGCTTAAAAATAAATTGATATTGATAGAAGACCTGGACGGGGCCATGGCAGTATTTTATCCATTGAGAGAATTACAAACCAAAAGAAAAATCAGCAAGACGGTTACACTCAAAGACAGCAAGGGAAATTTAAAAACGATAACACTGACAGTAGAAGGCCCTGTATGTGTAAGCGGCTGCACTACTAAGGAAAAGATTTATGAAGACAATGCCAACCGCTGTATCCTGCTCTACACCGACCAGACAAGAGACCAGGACAAAAAAATAAACGAGTACCAAACCAAATTATCAGCAGGAGAAATAAACCGGGAAAGAGAGCAACAGTACAAAGAACTTTTTAAAAACATGCAAAGAGTTTTGCGGCCCATCCACATCATAAACCCTTATGCAAAATACATTGCATTGCCGGAGCAGGTTTTTAAACCAAGAAGAACCATGACCTTGCTTTTAGGATTTATTGAAGCGGTAACTTTTTATCATCAATATCAAAGAGAGGTAAAAAGAAAAAGCGTAAGTGGTGAGCTTGTTGAACCGTACATTGAAACAACAATAGAAGATATCGAATCAGCTTTTGAATTATTGAAAGATGTATTGTTCAGCAAGAGCGATGAACTAAGCCAGGCAACCAGAATATTTTTTGAACAATTAAAACACTTACTGAAAAAAGAAAACAAAGAAAGCTTTACATCAAAGGAGATAAGAGGGCAATTAAAAATTAACCCGAGCAACTTAAAAAGATACCTGATAGAATTAGACCGTTATGGCTTCATTAAAGCCACCGGCAACCGCTACCGGAGGTATGAATATACCATCTGCAATTACGAAGAATACGAGGCATTAAAATCATCTATACAGCAACATCTGCAAACTATCCTGGATAACGTTCGGAAAATAAAGTAAGCCTGCCCGTCCGTAATGAAATGAAGGCGGGTGGTTCAGTGGTTCATTAGTGGTTCAGTAAAGTTAGTGAACCACTCAAACACAAGCCGGCAAAAGATTTACTTCCAGTGGTTCAGTGGTTCACCGAAAAAGACCATTAGCAAAAAATCAATTTTTATGAATACAAGTAAAATAATCCTGCAATCAGGAGAGTATAAATTATTGCTTCAAAGTTTTACAGAATGGCTGCAGCTATTGGGCTACTCACCATTAAGCATTCCCTGTTTAACCAAAGCCACCAGAGATTTTTTTTATTACCAGGAAGCCACCGGAAAATTATTATTAGCGCAACTAACGGCAAGCGATGCAAACGGATTTATAGAACTATTAGAAGCCAAAGGAATTTACAGCAATGGCCATATCAACAAACAAATACAAGCTTTAAAATTATTAAGCAAGTACATCAGGCAATCCGGTAAATCAGTAGTTGGATTTAGTTTACAAAGGCTGGAAGAAAAGAGAAACAAACCGGTGTGGTTAACAAAGAATGAAATGCAGCAACTCTACGAAGCAATCCCCGACACAATTTTAGGCATAAGAGATAAAGCCATGCTTGCTATTTATTATGGCTGCGGCCTGCGGTTGAACGAAGGCGCCGGCATTGAATTAAAAGATATTGACAGCACCAGAAAAGTATTGCATGTAAGAAAAGGAAAGCATTACAAAGAAAGGTTTGTACCGATTGCAGAAAAGAATTTTGAAGAAATAAAACTGTACGTTGATTATGCAAGGCCGCAGCTGATGCAAAATATAAAACATGAAAATCTTTTTGTAGATGCCAACAAAGGCCATGCGATGCACAAACAAAGTTTGTATGTAAGAATAAAAAGTCTTGTAAAAAAATCAGGGATTAAAAAGAAAGTGGGCACACATACTTTACGGCATTCTATTGCAACACATCTTTTACAAAGCGGTATGAAGCTGGAAAGGATACAACAGTTTTTAGGGCATGCTGATTTAGATAGCACACAGATTTATACACACCTCGCCTCCCCAACCCCTCCAGGGGAGGGGCTTTAGAAACACCATAAAAATTTTAGCGCTATGTTATTTGCAGAATATTTACAACAAAAAAAACTTACAGCAAGTACCGTTAAAACTTACAGCAAAAGCATCCAACATTTTTTATCCTGGTTAAGTGATGAAGAACTGCAGGCGGAAAGCTTTACCTACACTGACTTGCTGGAGTTCATGCGGTATTGTCATCAGAAGGGAATAACAAAACACACAGTGCATAATACCCTTGGCATAGTACGGCATTACTGCAATTATTTAATCAGTGAGAAGAAAAGAAACGATAACCCGGCAGCAGGAATTTTTATAAAAGGATTAGTGAGAAAGTTGCCAACCAATTTATTAACGATGGAAGAAATGGAAGAACTTTTTAAACAATACAGTGTGCAATTAAACGTAGATGCTTCAAAGAAAATAATGTTTGGCTTAATGGTTTACCAGGGCCTGAACGTTGGCGAGATAATGCGGCTTCAAAGCCATCATATAAAAATGAAAGATGGAAAGATTTTTATTAAAGGCACGAAACGAAGCAATGAAAGATTACTCAATCTCCATTCAATACAAATGAACGAACTGCAAATTTATTTGCAGGCAAATAAATTTAAAGAAGGCAGTTTATTTATTGAACAGATAAAAAAAGAAGTGAGTGAAAGAAATATCAACAACCGGATAAAATACATGTTCGACCAGTTAAAAAAACTCAATCCGAAAGTTATCAATGCAAAACAAATCCGCAGCAGTGTAATAACAGAGTGGTTAAGAAAAAATAGTTTACGCCAGGTTCAGTACATGGCTGGTCATAAGTATGTAAGCTCAACGCAGCGCTACCAGGTAAATAACTTAGATGATTTAAAAAATGAATTGAAAGAACATCATCCTATGAAATGAATGTGAACGAAATGGAAAGACAGCTAACCACACAGCACGGCTTAGTCTTGCTCATCCGCACAAAACCCACGCTGCAAGCCTTCTTCGGTGTTGCAGTCAGTTTTTTCTGTCATGGTTTTTGTAAGCCAACACACTTGCACTACTTTATCTTTTTGTAAATGAATACACAAGTTTTTAAAAAAGTATTTACAAAAAAAATAAACAAGTGCACCCACAGCACAGAAACAAAAACACATGCCAGAAAAAACTTCCTGAAGCTAAATAACATAATGTCACTTATAGGTTCGCTTCGCATTTTTTACCTGCCCTTATGCAAGCATGCTCTGAAAAAAATCCTATAAGACACATTATATTAAATAGCCAACACCGAAAGCTCCACAAAAAAATAAAGCTCTGCCGACATTGCCCTGCCATTTATTTTTTGTGTTGCAGCCGTGCTTTGCCAGCGCTTCCCCGAGTTGTGTGCAAGCACGTTCTATTTTGCTATCTCACTTCGTTCAGTCAATAGCATCGCCTGCGGCAGCAGGGCAGCTTCGCTATTCTTTATTTTATGGATGATGATGTGAGTCTCTAATGCCTGCCGCAGCCGCCGCAATCTTCTTTTATAATTTAGGGTTTATTAGGGCGGCTTTGGCTTGCATTCCGGTTGATATATGATTGCCCGTAAGATGCTTTTAAATTTAGTGGTTTGTACCGGGCAATCATACATCACCGGAACGCCGAAACTTTATCCTTCATCATTTGCGTAAAGAGTAATTTTTTTCTTTCAATTGAAAAGAAAAAATCTATTTAACTTGGGCAGTAGAAAAAGTTCTTTGAGTTGGTGCGGGCAGAGTGGGGCATTTTTGTAAAAGCATCAAAAAAGGTTTGGTAATTATTATCCCTTCGGGCTTCGGCAGGAAGGAATCTGTTCTAAAGCTGCCGGTAGTTTAATCAATAAGTATCAATACAACGGGAAGGAATTGCAATCAAAAGAATTTTCTGATGGCAGCGGTTTAGAGCTGTTAGACTTTGGTGCAAGAATGCAAGACCCGCAGTTAGGAAGATGGTGGACGATAGACCCACTTGCTGATAAGATGCGAAGGTTCTCACCTTACAATTATGCATTTGATAATCCTTTAAGATTTATTGACCCTGAAGGAATGGCTCCGGAAGACATTGTATATTTCAACTGTAACGGTCAGGAAGTTAGTAGAACCAAATCTAATACAGAATTTAAAACTTTCGTTCAAGTTGGAACCAATTCTGAGTCACAAGCTGTATATAAAGAAGCTCCGATGCCTGGAGTAGTTGCAGGATATGAAGACCCAAAGTATCAAAAAAATGATTATCAAGTTGCAGCAAGCACTTTTTTAATGAATCAAAGTGTTGAGAAAAAAGATGGATTACCCACTCCTGACGACAATCATAAAATAAGTAATGATTTACCCGGTAATCTTGATGTTAATGTTGTTAAGACAATGCTTGTAAGTGAATCGCAATTAGGAACAGTAGATGGACAAACGGGAACAGGAAAAACAGACGTTATGCAATCAAATGTAAAAGGTGATTGGTCTGCATCAAAAGAACGCATTGGCCTAACGAAGGGAGAAGCTATGACACCTGAGACAAGTATAAATGCGGGAGTAAAAATATTATTTCAAAAAGGCATGTCATCTGATGCGAAAGGGAATATGAATTGGCGTAATGGTAGTAATGGCAATTGGCTTGATGCGGTTAAGCGATACAATGGCGGAGGAGATAAAGATTACATGACAAAGTTTAACACAACATATGCTGGTATTACACCCGCCACGCCTGCTAACTATTAATTATGAAAAACATTTTCGTCATATTACTATTAATAACTGCATGCGGTAGCAAAGAAACTAAGCTTACTAAAGTCGCTCAAACATCAGTTTCAGGAACTGCTACTACTGATAGAATGGCTATTCCATTTGAGCCTGATTCTTTAAATCGAAATTCTACAGTTGGCACTTATTTGATAAAAAAATTTAATAAAGAGTACGAAGGGCTAAAAAATAAGGATATAACCGAAGTAAAATTAATTGATAGTGTAAGTGTAAAAAACTTTGGAGTTGCTCAAATCTATAATATAATTCTCTCAAATAATTTGCCCGAAGTCTTTTCAAAAAGTAATTATCTTATTGTAGATAAAAATAAAAAACTGGCTGCACTTTTTTTACTTGATACACTAATGTTTATCAAAACATCTGAGAATGACAACACTATTCTTTTAGCAGGTATTGAAAAAATTAAGGCAAAAGGGTTTTTTAAAATATATGACTTTACAGAAGGCAGCGAATTTAAAGAAATCCTGAACTCTTTAAATTACTGCGAGAATGGTATTCCGGTTTTTGACGAGAGTATTGACTGTATAAGTTATAAACCTTCTATGCTTTCTTTTAAAAATATGGATATAAACAATGACGGAATATTCGATGTAAATTTTTCCGGAGTCGTAGCTTTATATTGTAAAGGTTTAGAAACAGGATATGGAAGAAATGATAGAAATCCGGTTAGCTTGAGTAAGATAAATTTTAGCTTTGTCTTAAAATCCGAAAAAAATAATCATTTTAAATGTGAGCTTCTTCAAAAAGATTCTATCTGTGCCTTAATTAAATGAAGTTGGCCCTTATTTCCTGGGTTTACCCACTGCATCACGAAGCCATCAGCTGCAATTGTTTTTTTACAATAAAGGCATCAATCAATTTTTTCACTACGTTTTTATCATCATCGGTAAATTGTTCAACGGCTTTAAACTGCTGCAGCAGTTCCGCATCTTTAAGAGAAGCTTTAACCTTCTCATCCCTATCGCCACTTATTAAAAAGTCAATAGAAGTACCCAGGGCATCAGCCAGCTTATTGAGAATGTTGGCCGGAGGTTGTACGCCTTTAATCTCATAGCGGCTCATTTGGGTATAAGACACGCCGATTTTTTTTGCCAGTTCCGATTGAGACCAGCCTTTTGCTTTGCGGAGCTCTGCAATCCTGTCGCCTAATGTAACTTTTTGGGTAGCCATGAATGTATCGTTTTAGAAAACTTATTCACACAAAAATAGCCTATAAGAAGTGTATTTTGAAGGATTGTATGGCTGATTGTGGATAATTTAGGAGTGTATGATTTTTATGTTATAGCAAATAGGGTTTATTTTGCTTCTTATAAGCTATAACAAAATTTATCCACATGGAGTTAAAAGACATCAAGCAACAACTCACCATTACCCAGGTCTTGCAGCACTATCATTTAAAGCCCGATAAAAACAACAGGTTGCTTTGCCCCTTCCACCCGGACAAAACACCGAGCCTGCAGATTTATCCAAAGACCAATACGTATTGTTGCTTTTCTTCCAACTGTAATGCCGGCACCGGTGATGCGATACAGTTTATTGAACTCAAAGAAAGTTGCAACAAACACGAAGCATTGATAAAGGCTGCCGCCTTAATTGATAATGGAGAATTGAGAATTGAAAATGTAAAATCGGAAGCAACGCCACAAGAGAATGCAAAGCTGTTTATTGAAGCTGATGGATTAGATAAAATGGCAGTGCTCTCAAAATTTTTTACTTACTATAAAACAGGATTACCGAGAAGTAAAAAAGGAGTGGAGTATTTACAAAGCCGTTGCCTAGATTATAAAATAACAGAAGCAGCTTTTAACAGCGGCAACCTTCACCAGGAAAGCAAGCATCATCACTTAATAGAAAGTATGGTAAAAGTTGGATTGCTGAAAGCATTGCCAGCCAAAGGTTACAGCGTATGGGCAAAAGATTGTATCATCTTTCCTTTAAAGAACCAGGAGAACAAAATAATATCACTGTATGGAAGAAGTACAACCAACCCTTCGACAAGCTCAGGGCAGGTTGGCCACGACACAAGGCATTTTTATTTACAGAGCCGGGAAGGACTTTATCCAGGCTATCCGTCATTACAAACAAAGAAATTAATCCTTACTGAAAGCATTATTGATGCGGCCAGTTTATTACAACAAAAAGAAATCATTGAAACCTTTAGCGTACTTGCGTTGTACGGCACCAATGGATTAACCGAAGAACATCAGAAAGCAATCATTGAATTACCACAGCTGGAAGAAATTATTTTGATGCTCAATGCAGACGAACCTGGAGACGCGGCCACAGCAAAACATACCGTTACTTTAAAGCAACTTTTGCTTGAAATAAAAATCAGTAAAGTATCATTACCTGTAGGAGAAGATGTAAACAGTTTATTGCAATCACATGACGACCCGAAAATATTATTTGACCTGGTGGAGAACAGAACAGTTTTTTCTTTTTCTCATAGAGTCCTGCGGACAAATGAAAAGGAAAAATCTGAATTGTCTCAAACGCTTACCATTCCTGTATTGCAACCACTTACTAAGCTTGACACAAGAAATGCCGAACTATTAATTTACGATAACTGCGAACTGTATTTTGAAATCTTAGGCGGCATAAAAATTACCGGTCTTGACAGAATGAAAGTAACATTGAAGGTTCAGCACAAGGAAAAAATAAATCATCCACAATGGTACAGCATAGATTTATACAACCAGGTACAAAGAGAACAAACCATAAACAACGTAGCGGAAACATTAGAGTTAGGCACACAACAAACTACCAACACATTTATTAATCTCATTACCGAATTAGAAAGTCATCGTTTGCAAAAAATAGAATCCTTGCAACCCAAAGAAAAGCAGCCCCATGAAATGACAGCAGCAGCAAGGCAAACAGCTGTGAATGAATTAAAGAAAGAAAAATTAATAGAGCGGCATAATAAAATGATAGGACTAACGGGCATTGTAGGTGAAGAAAAAAACAGGATGATTGCGTATTTAATTTATGGTTACAGGAAACAACAAAACCCTTTGCATGTAATGTTCCTGGGAGCAAGCGGCAGCGGCAAAACGTACCTGCAGGAAAAGATAAGCGAACTGATACCGGATGAAGATAAGATAGAGATAACGCAGATTACAGAGAATGCACTCTACTATTTTAAACAGGAAGAACTAAAACACAAGCTGATAATTTTTGAAGACCTGGACGGAGCGATGCAGGTATTTTATCCGTTGAGAGAATTACAAACCAAAAGAAAAATCAGCAAGACCGTAACACTCAAAGACAGCAAAGGAAATTTGAAAACAATCACGATAGTAGTGGAAGGCCCGGTGTGTATCAGTGGCTGCACCACTAAAGAAAAAGTTTACGAAGACAATGCAAACCGGTGCATCCTGCTGTATATAGACACGAGCAAAGACCAGGATAAAAAGATAATGGAATACCATGCAGCAGTAGAGAGCGGCGACATTGACCAGGAGCGGGAACAACAATACAAAGAGTTATTTAAAAACATACAGCGGGTTTTGCGGCCCGTGCAGGTAAACAATCCATACAGCAAATTTATAACCTTGCCGGAAGCGGTGTTCAGGCCAAGAAGAACAATAACACTTTTGAGAGGATTTATAAAATCGATTGCATTTTATCACCAGTATCAAAGGGAAGTGAGAAAGGATAAACATGGCCAGCTTTACATTGATGTAACGTATGAAGATATAGCGCAGGGATTTTATTTTATGAAAGATGTTTTGTTCTCAAAAAGTGATGAACTGACGAAAGCGACAAGAGAATTTTTTGAGAAGCTGAAGGAACATACAAAACAAAATCAACTAAGCAGCTTTAAAACCCAGGACATCCGGAAAGAGTTCAGGATGGAGCCGAGAACGATACAACGGTACATGAAAGAGTTATCGCAGTACAGCTATATAAAGCGGATTAACGGCCAGAAAGGAAGAACAGGCTTTGAATACAGCATCACAGACACAGAAGAATTTAACCGCCTTAAAACAGCCATAGACAGCCACATTGAACAAGTGTTGAAGAACATCCGGGAGTTTATCCAGTCTGAAAAAAAGTAACCGGAATAAAAGCGACAACGCGACATAATGCGACAACGATACCACTGTCGCATTTAAAACCAGTGCCAGAGCGGTTTTAAGTGAATGCGACACAAACGACACTGGAAAAGACTATTAGCAAAAAATAATTTTTATGAATACAAGTAAAATTATCCTGCAATCAGGAGAGTATAAATTATTGCTTCAAAGTTTTACAGAATGGTTGCAGCTATTAGGGTACTCACCGTTAAGCATACCATCACATACAATATCACTGAAAGATTTTTTGCAGTACCAGGAAGTAAACAACAAGCCATCATTAGAACAACTAACGGCAACCGATGCAAATACTTTTATAGAACATCTGCAAAATAAAATTGGAGAGAGAACAAAGAAATCATTTAGCAATAACCACATCAATAAATACATACAATCATTAAAACTTTTTAGCAGGTACATAAGAGAAACAGGGAGAAGCATTGTAGGCTTTACGTTGCAGCGAATGGAAGAAGAAAAAAACAAACCGGTATGGTTAACAAAGAATGAAATGCAGCAACTCTACGAAGCAATCCCCGACACAATTTTAGGCATAAGAGATAAAGCCATGCTTGCCATTTATTACGGTTGCGGCCTGCGGTTGAATGAAGGCGCCGGCATTGAATTAAAAGATATTGACAGCACCAGAAAAGTATTGCATGTAAGAAAAGGAAAGCATTACAAAGAAAGGTTTGTACCGATAGCAGAAAAAAATTTTGAAGAAATAATGTTATACCTGGATTATGCAAGGCCACAGCTGATGCAAAATATAAAACATGAAAATCTTTTTGTAGATGCCAACAAAGGCCGTACGATGCAAAAGCAAAGCCTGTATGTAAGAATAAAAAGTCTTGTAAAAAAGTCAGGCATCAAAAAGAAAGTGGGCACACATACTTTACGCCATTCTATTGCAACACATCTTTTACAAAGCGGCATGAAGCTGGAAAGAATACAACAATTTTTAGGGCATGCAGATTTAGACAGTACACAAATTTATACTCACCTGAAAAACGAAGCATTATGAATAATTTTTGTAAATACCTGGAACAAAAAAAACTTACAGCAAGCACCGTTAAAACTTACAGCAAAAGCATCCAACATTTTTTATGCTGGTTAAATGATGAAGAACTACAGGCTGAAAGCTTTACCTACACTGATTTGCTGGAGTTCATGCGGTATTGTCATCAGAAGGGAATAACAAAACACACAGTGCATAATACCCTTGGCATAGTACGGCATTACTGCAATTATTTAATCAGTGAGAAGAAAAGAAACGATAACCCGGCAGCAGGAATTTTTATAAAAGGATTAGTGAGAAAGTTGCCAACCAATTTATTAACGATGGAAGAAATGGAAGAACTTTTTAAACAATACAGTGTGCAATTAAACGTAGATGCTTCAAAGAAAATAATGTTTGGCTTAATGGTTTACCAGGGCCTGAACGTTGGCGAGATAATGCGGCTTCAAAGCCATCATATAAAAATGAAAGATGGAAAGATTTTTATTAAAGGCACGAAACGAAGCAATGAAAGATTACTCAATCTCCATTCAATACAAATGAACGAACTGCAAATTTATTTGCAGGCAAATAAATTTAAAGAAGGCAGTTTATTTATTGAACAGATAAAAAAAGAAGTGAGTGAAAGAAATATCAACAACCGGATAAAATACATGTTCGACCAGTTAAAAAAACTCAATCCGAAAGTTATCAATGCAAAACAAATCCGCAGCAGTGTAATAACAGAGTGGTTAAGAAAAAATAGTTTACGCCAGGTTCAGTACATGGCTGGTCATAAGTATGTAAGCTCAACGCAGCGCTACCAGGTAAATAACTTAGATGATTTAAAAAATGAATTGAAAGAACATCATCCTATGAAATGAATGTGAACGAAATGGAAAGACAGCTAACCACACAGCACGGCTTAGTCTTGCTCATCCGCACAAAACCCACGCTGCAAGCCTTCTTCGGTGTTGCAGTCAGTTTTTTCTGTCATGGTTTTTGTAAGCCAACACACTTGCACTACTTTATCTTTTTGTAAATGAATACACAAGTTTTTAAAAAAGTATTTACAAAAAAAATAAACAAGTGCACCCACAGCACAGAAACAAAAACACATGCCAGAAAAAACTTCCTGAAGCTAAATAACATAATGTCACTTATAGGTTCGCTTCGCATTTTTTACCTGCCCTTATGCAAGCATGCTCTGAAAAAAATCCTATAAGACACATTATATTAAATAGCCAACACCGAAAGCTCCACAAAAAAATAAAGCTCTGCCGACATTGCCCTGCCATTTATTTTTTGTGTTGCAGCCGTGCTTTGCCAGCGCTTCCCCGAGTTGTGTGCAAGCACGTTCTATTTTGCTATCTCACTTCGTTCAGTCAATAGCATCGCCTGCGGCAGCAGGGCAGCTTCGCTATTCTTTATTTTATGGATGATGATGTGAGTCTCTAATGCCTGCCGCAGCCGCCGCAATCTTCTTTTATAATTTAGGGTTTATTAGGGCGGCTTTGGCTTGCATTCCGGTTGATATATGATTGCCCGTAAGATGCTTTTAAATTTAGTGGTTTGTACCGGGCAATCATACATCACCGGAACGCCGAAACTTTATCCTTCATCATTTGCGTAAAGAGTAATTTTTTTCTTTCAATTGAAAAGAAAAAATCTATTTAACTTGGGCAGTAGAAAAAGTTCTTTGAGTTGGTGCGGGCAGAGTGGGGCATTTTTGTAAAAGCATCAAAAAAGGTTTGGTAATTATTATCCCTTCGGACTTATTCAAGCCGGTATATCATCGAAGGCAGCAGGAAGCTTAGACAATGATATTAAATTCAATGGTAAAGAATTAAATGAAGACTTAGACCTTGACTGGTATGAATATGGTTTTAGAAATAATTTTGATCCACAAATAGGACGCTTTCACTCGGTTGATCCTCTTGCTTCAGATTATCCTTATTACACACCTTACCAATTTGCAGGAAACCAGGTTCCGAATGCAATTGATGTTGATGGATTAGAACCTGCATTTTTCAATGATCTTGTGAGTTGGGCAGCACAAAAAGTTGCTACAAATCCAAATAGTACTACATCAAAAGTGATAGGCGCTGTAGCAGGGGTTGGAAAGTCTATAGAAAAAACAGTAACAGGAGTTGGGAATGTAATAGCGCATCCAATTAACACACTTCAAGGAATAGCGAGCCTCAATACTCCTGAAGGTATGGCTAACATGGCAATAAGTGTTAGTGGAAAAATAAATGCATATCAAAGCGGAACCGGGTTTGAAAAATCAGCTATAATATCTGAAGGTGTCACAGATGTTGTTACTGCGATTGTGGGAACAAAAGGTATTGGTGCAGGTGTGAAAGGTGCTGGAGCAGCAGGAGAAGTAGCGGGTATTGCTAATTCAATCCCTGGGCAAGTAGCGAGAGTTATCCCAAATTCTGTAAGAGAACTAACTACTCTTGGGCCAAAGGGAGCTGCAGATGTTTTTGTAACAGCAAGTTCGGATATCAAAGGGTTGAATGCTACACAAATAGCACAAAAACTAACGATACGTGAAAGCCCCACAGGATACAGTGTTATAACATTTGAAACTCCTCAAGGAATTGCAACTCCAATAAACAGAAATATACCTGGTTTTGTAGGTGGAGGTAGAACGGCAGGAGGTGCACGGGAATTTGTTGTACCTAATCAACCAATACCCAAAAATGCAAAAATTAAAACTGTAAACTAATGCAACTATTTAATAAAGAAGAAAAACTTATCGGCAAATGGATTTATGAAAAAGGTTCTGTCCATAATGATGAAGTGAGTGACCGTATAGAATGGCTTATAAACAATCAATTAAAAAGAATAGGAACAGATAAATCAGGATGGGATGTATTATATATAGACCCTGCCGATAACAGGCTATGGGAATTAACATACCCTCAAGGTGAAATGCAAGGTGGCGGACCACCAACTTTAATTTGTATATCAAATGAAGAAGCAAAACAAAAATATCCAAGTTTAAAATAGAACTTAACAAGCAAGGCACACTATACCCCGCTATCCTTAGTATGTCAGAATAAAAAAGGTGATGCTGTCCGTATGTCTGTGACTACGGGTAAATAAGAATCCTGGTTAATTGTTCGTTTGCTGTAAAAAAGTTGTAACTATTCAGGTCAATAAGAATGTGGATAACCTTGCAAATCAGGATGGAAAGGGATGATAGGTTTTCCAGCCATAGCTAAACCGATGGCATCCATGATAGAGTAGCAGTTTTTGCGCATAGTATCAATGTAACTTCGAATGATTGCAAAACTACTTGCCCCGTCTTTGCTTCTAAAGCAGCCGGATATTTTTTGTTTCACCTTCATCATTCTTATTGCTTGTTCTGCCAGGTTATTATCAAAGGGGATACTAAAATTGCTCATAAAACGAAGAATATCCTCTTTGTGGCTATCAAAGCGTAGTAACATGTTTTGGGTCTTGGTTTTCTTAGGCGACCCTCTTTTTCCTACTTGCTTTTCCGGCATCGGATGTTGCCCATAGCCTTGCTGTATCAGCAAATCATATTTTTGTGTCAATAATTGTTGCTCCTGTTCATTTAAGTTTGCAGATCCTTTGCTTTGCAATTATCAGTTTCTTGTTTTATTTCCAAGAGCAATGCTTTCATATCTGCTGCCCACTGACTTTGTTCCTGTTCGTGGCAGAAGGTCAAATCCCGCAAATGATGAACATTGCAAAGAGCATGGGTACAATCATAGTCAAGGTAGCTTTTCCAGTAATCGTGCATTACTGTTCCCGAATATCCAGGCAGAATGCCCATGTCATCCATAGCTGTTTTTCCCCGCTTGTCGTGGGCGTAATAATAAGTGCAATCCTGCGTGGTGGCTGTATGAAGCCATTTGCGTTTGCCTTCATAATAAAAACCTGTTTCATCACTGTGTATCAGCGGTGCATTTTTCAGGTGGTCTTTTAAGGCTTCTACAAAACCGGAAAGTTGCTCTTTACAATGATTACTATTTCCCACTAAAGTTCCTACACTGATATGATGACCGGTTATTTCTTCTATAAGTTGGGCGCTACGCTGAAAGGGCAGTAATTGGTACTGAGTAAGATATACACTCAATTTTTTCAGGTTCAAACCGTATTGAGTACAACTTGAGACATCTTCAGGAAAAACACCTTTGTTTTCTGTCTGACAATGCGGGCAGCATTTTATCTCGCTACGATGTTCGGTTATCCTCATCCTTATCGGAGGTATATCATATACCTGGCGACGTTCAAAACGCATGCTGCCAATCCCACTTATATCTTTACCACACCCTATGCATTGCTTTGCCCTGTGTTCAATTATATTGTCTGGCATTTCACTCAATGCTAACATGGTGCCTGCATGACCTTTTTGGCCACCTGGTTTTTTACCAGTGCTGATGCGTAAACTTTTTGTGCGGGATATATCTGTAGATGGTGGTTTACTGCTGTTATTACTATTCTTATTTAATTTGTCTAAGGCTTCCTGTAACAGCTTTTTTAATTCTGTATTTTCTTTACGGAGTTGTTCATTCTCCGCTATAAGCAATAATATTTGTTCTTCAACTTTCAATATGCAAATAAACGAAATTTGTGAATAACTTTTTCAACCTGAATAGTTACAAAAAGTTTAAACATAATTTCGTTTAGCCATTACTGTTATATCTATCCTGTAGAAGGAGTTTTTGCAACCAGATAAGTGAAAAAGTAGATTTTCCGGATTTAAAAATATATTTGTTATTTATGAAGCAAAAACTTTTTTCACCCAGCTATCCGTAGTATATTCAAAATAAGTAAAGCTGAGAGAAGGAAAAATATATATTGCGGGAACCAGGCGCAGCAATGAACGGGCATTGAAGTTAGAAAGCCGACAGGTGTTTGATTTATTGGATTACATTAACGATACAAGAAAGCAAATACTGCATCATCGAAATATTACAACGCCAACGCAGGAATTATTTTTACAATTGGGCGAAGGCAAAAACAAAAGCAACCTGTTAAGCATATTGGTAACCCATTTAAAACAGATGAACACCAAAGTAAAAAGCATTGACCAAATAAGAGCTTCCGTAATTGTTCACTGGCTGAAACTCTATAATCTTCGTAAAGTACAAATCATGGCCGGGCATCGTTACATCAGTTCAACAGAAAATTATAAAGCCAATAACCTTGATGATTTAAAAGAGGACATAAAAAACTTCCATCCGTTTTAAAGCAGGGTTCAACTCCCCTTCGGGATCCCGGGCGGGAGTTCAGTTGAACACTTTTATTTTTTTAAAAGCAGTCAGATAAAAATTATATTTTACAAACCTTGTAGAAGCGCAACATGGCAAAATCAAAAAAATTAATCACCGCTGCAGATGAACTGATAGTGAATAAAATTTATTACATCCGTAAGCAAAAAATTATGCTGGACAGAGACCTGGCAGAGTTATACGGAGTGCAAGCCATAAGATTAAGAGAGCAGGTAAAAAGAAATATAGACAGGTTCCCTTCTAATTTTATGTTCCAGTTGACAGCGAAAGAAGTGGAAGCTATGGTATCGCAAAATGCGATACCATCAAAACAGCAGTTAGGCGGATACCTGCCTTATGCTTTTACGGAACATGGTGTATTGATGCTGGCAAGTGTATTAAAAAGTAAACAGGCATTAGAAGTAAGTATAAGTGTGATAGAAATCTTTGTAAAAATGCGGGAAATGTTATCGACCAATAAAGATATTTTATTGAAGATGCAACAAATGGAAAAGAAGTTAACCGGACATGATGAAGACATAAAGTTAATTTTTGAAGTACTGAAACAGTTATTAACCCCACCGCAAGAACCAAGAAAAAGAATAGGTTTTAAACCTGACAACTTATAAGCCAACTCACAGCACGGTTTAGTCTTACCCATCCCCACAAAGCCTACGCTGTAAGCCTTCTTCGGTGTTGCAGTCAGTTTTTTCTGCCTGCCCTGCGGGTCATGGTTTTTGTAAGCCAGCGCAATGCACTACTTTATTTTTTTGTAAATGAATACACAAATTTTTAAAAAAGTATTTACAAAAAAAATAAACAAGTGCGACAACAACACAGAACAAAAACCCACGCCAGAAAAAACTTCCTGAAGCTAAATAACATAAATGTCACTTATAGGTTCGCTTCGCATTTTTTACCCTGGCTTATGCGGGGCATGCTCTGAAAAAAATCCTATAAGACACATTATGTATAAATAGCCAACACCGAAAGCACCACAAAAAAATAAAGCTCTGCCAACATTGCCCTGCCATTTATTTTTTGTGTTGCAGCCGTGCTTTGCCAGCGCTTCCCCGAGTTGTGTGCAAGCACGTTCTATTTTGCTATCTCACTTCGTTCAGTCAATAGCATCGCCTGCGGCAGCATGGCAGCTTCGCTAATCATTTATTTTTTTGAAATCAGGACCGCATAAAAATGGCATAGCAAAGATATTGCGGCAAGCCAACGCACAAAACCCGCCAAAAGACTACGGCATAAAAACACAAAACCTGCCGCACAGCCCCAGCATTTTTATTCCGTTTCCTTTTGGCCTTACACTCTTGCCGGCAAAGACCGGTTGCTAAGCATTTTTTGCTGCATTTTATTTTCTGCCCCAGCAGACAGGTTTATCACAATTAAATTTTATCGGATTAAAGTTTACATTATTCAACAGGACAATGATTTAAAAATCATGAAAGTTCCGCCGCAGGATGAAGCGGAGTTTTTAGAAAAGTATCGAAGCTGCATTGTTGCAACCGGCGCAAATATCCAGGAAGTGATACAAGCTTTTGCAGGGATGAAGAAAAATGAATAATCATTAAAGGGCTGCGGCCCTTTATTTTTTTTCTTTCAATTGAAAAGAAAAAATCTATTACCTTGGCGAGTAGAAGAAAGTTCTTTGAGTTGGTGCGCGGCAGATTGGGACGTTTTTGTAAAAGCATCAAAAAAGGGTTGGTAGTTACTATCCATTCGGCTTGACTATGGCGGGGATAAGCTCTAAGGCGGCGGGAGGAATAACCAATAAATATTTATTTAATAGCGGTAATGAATTACAGAACAAAGAATTTTCTGATGGAAGTGGACTTGAATTGTACGATGCCAAGAATAGAATGTACGACCCGCAGTTAGGAAGATTTGGGCAAATAGACCCGCTTGCAGATATGTCCACAAATATATCTTCTTATGCTTTTGCCAGCAACAATCCCATTTCAATAAATGACCCATTAGGATTATCAGATTCAATTCCTTGGAAAGCAATGCCTGCAATTGTAGTAAGTGGCGTCAAAAATACCTGGAATACATTTTCAAATTGGTTCACAGGTGCGAATGTCAATTATAGCGGTTCAGGTTGGGGACATGGACCTAGAAGATGGTTGGCTAATCAAATTGGATTAGGCAACACAGCAAGCAATTTATTTGAATTGGGTTTGCATTCACAACTTCAGTCTAGCCAAGTAAATTTAACAGGAGGCTTGCTTGCAAAACTGAAAACAGACCCTGATATGATTAAGCATCAAAATGACCTTATAAAAATTCTAAAAACAGACCCCAGATTTAAGAATGTAACATTTGTCACTAAAGGCTCAATTAAGGGAGGAGTAGAGTTTGGAGGAAAGAGATGGAGCAGTGCAAATGAAAATTGGGGAGCTTTGGATGGAACTAATCCTGCATTACATGGTGAAACGTGGGCTGTGGGCGGGAACGAATTAACGTGGGCAGTAAGACATGCTTCAGTTGATTATACGACTACTGTAAAAACTGATGGAACAATGGTTATTTCTTATCATCTAAGTGATAGGCTTGACTTAAGTGCCCAGTCAGGAAGGTCTGAAGCCTACAATAATATTAGTGCTGGTACAGGCTTTTTATATCATGATTTTGTTGGTGGAAATAGTAGTATGCAGGTTAATGCGGACTGGCAAACAACGGTTAAATAATCACCATGAGAAAAATACAATTTTGTTTTATGTTGTCTTTTCTATTTTCTTGCAATCATATTGAAACAGGCAATAATCTAAAGAAATCCGATATTGAATATATCCAAAATCTACACTTGCTTGATAAAGGCGAGAAGATTTATAAGTTTTATTCTGAGTTTAAAAAGAAGAATGCAGGTAATTTTTTTACAGATAAGCGAATAGCAAAATATTGGATAGATAATAGAGATAAAGGAAAAAATCAAATATCATTTGCATTTTATCCTGACATTAAATCAATAGATACTGTTTACAATGCCGGAGCAACTTATAGTCCTTATATGCTTGTAACAAAAACAGACGGTACACAGTTTAAGGTTAGCGTAAATGGCAAGAAAGAAGAAATAAAATCTTTTTTTGAGGATGCTTTAACGCAATGGAAACAACGGAAGTGAGAATATTATTGAACAGAGTCCAGTGATTTTGCAACTAATGAAAAAATAGAAATCCTGTTTATTAGTTCATTTACTGTAAAAAAAATATTTTTTAAAAACTTTTTTCGTTTAACCATACCAGTTATAGCCATTTTACAAAGAGGAAATCTTGTAGCCTGAAAAGTGAAAAAGTAGTTTATTCGGATTTATAAATAATAACGAAGCCGCAGTGATGCGGCTTTGTATTTTATGAATCTTATTTTTTCCCATCCAGCAATTTCTGGATGAGTTCGTCTTTTTCTTTAATCATACGTTCTTATAGTTGAATCTTTTCCTGATAGAGTTCTACGATTTTTTCGATAGGGTTAAACTGGTAATTGACCGAAGAAGAATGGTCGTGGTAAGTGTTAGAGATAATATTAAAAGTAGCATCTTCATTAAAATTGTTAATAGCATCCGCAGAAACCTCTGCTGTCCGTACGTTTGTAACAACGGACAAGTAAGAAGATACAATTATCGTTTATGCCTTACTGTTACTGTAAAGTGAAAGTATATTTCTAAAAAACGAAAATCCCGGTTATTTGCCCTGGAAAAATAGAAATTCGGATTATTTATTGGTTTGCTGTGAGATGATAAAACCAACAATAACCTCATTAACGGAAAAGCCTATACAACAGCGAAAAGATTAGTTCAATTGCTTACAACTATTTAAATTTACCCGCCGTTATCAGGATAACCGGTAAAGGCAGTATTTATTATACCTACGATGCAAGTGGTAATAAATTGCGTAAGAAAATAGTGGACAGCACTGTATTACCTGCTAAAACCACGATGACTTTATACATCGGAAGCAGTGTTTACCAGAATGA
This sequence comes from Hanamia sp., assembly GCA_965217965.1. Classification (GTDB taxonomy): domain Bacteria; phylum Bacteroidota; class Bacteroidia; order Chitinophagales; family Chitinophagaceae; genus Ginsengibacter. The sequence goes on from CBDCJQ010000001.1 coordinate 980,585, forward strand.
TACGCTACAGTTCTTTGGCACAACAGAAGGCAGGGCAAGACCAACTGGCGCTGCCTTTGTTTATGATTATTTCCTGAAAGACCATTTAGGTAATACCCGCATGGTTATTACCGATGATTACAATGTTTCATCTCCGATACTGGAAGCAACTAGTTATTATCCATTCGGTCTCTAAATGAGCGGCATAAGTTCAAAAGCAATACAAAACAGATATAAATTTAACGCAGGAACTGAATTACAATCAGGTGAATTTAGTGATGGTAGTGGACTTGAACTTTATGCAACAAACTATCAGAGCCTTAACCCACAGTTGGGAAGATTTTTGGCAAATAGATCCAATGGATGGATTAACGCAAAATACTTCACTTTATGTTTTTGCTGGGAATAATCCTATTTTTTTATTGATCCTTTTGGGCTTTGGAAAAGATTCAACAAAAACAAGTAAAGGTGAAATGGCCTATGCTAATCAGCCATGGAATGAAGCTATTGTAATTACAACAAAACCAAAGTTGAAGTGGTTTTTTTGGCCAAATGATATAAATCAAAAAAATATTAAAATATGGGATCATGATAAAAATCTTGCAATAAGAAGGCAAGAGAATGGTGAACCCTTAGTTCAGGGGGGAGAATCTGATAATTATTTGAGTAAACTTAATTGGTATAAACAACTTTATAAAAGTGATCAGGATTATAGGATAATGTCTATGGTTGCTGTATCTATTTTAATGAGTCCAATACTAATAGAAGAATTAAGTGCCGGATTAACTTCTGAAGAATTTGCTCAATTAATTAATACATCTGCAAAATTAATGGAAAAAGCTAAAGGATTAACGGAGTTGTCTACGGTCCAGGGGACGATTGCTGCTAATCAACTACGGGCTAAAGCAGCAGAATTAATAGTTAGATTTTTGTCAGGAAATAAAAAAAAGCACATAAAATCACGCGTGCCGACCTTGCTTCCTTTATGATTACCCAGCTTTCAAGCGACCAATATCTGCATCAGGCGATAACAATCGCCAATAGCTAAAATTTTTAAATCAAATCATAGTTTGTAAAGCATTAATTTAAGTAGAATTATGAGCATTCACCTCAATCATACAATTGTTTATTCGCGGGACAAAAACACTTCGGCAAAATTTTTAGCCGAAATTCTCGGGCTCGATGCGCCAACTCCGTTCGGAATTTTTCTGGAAGTTCGCTTAGATAATGACGTTACACTGGATTTTGCCGAAACTAATGGTGAAATGATGACCGGGCATTATGCTTTTCTGGTGAGCGAAAAAGAATTTGACGAAATTTTCGGGCGCATCCGGGAACGCGGGCTTCGGTTTTGGGCAGACCCGTTCAATCAACGGGCAGGCGAAATAAATAATAACGATGGCGGACGCGGGCTTTATTTTGATAACCCGGACAAGCATAGCCTTGAGATACTAACCAAACCTTATGGAAGCGGAACATAGAATTCAGTAAAACTAAAATTGAAAAGCCTTTGACCGCAAAGAAATTTGGTAGATCTCAAGCGATAATATTTCGCCCAATCAAATGGCAAAAATTTTGGATGAAGAACAAACTACAAAGCATCACATCCACGAAAAGCTGATTGAAAAGCCAAAGAAAAATTATCTACATCAGAGTCATCAGTAAGTGAAATTGCTTACGAATTAGGCTTTCAACATCCTCAATCGTTCAGTAAATTATTCAAGACAAAAACGAATGTTTCTCCGATGGAGTTTCGAGCTTCGTTTAATTGATATTTCGAAAACACATCAGCTAACAATGTAAATGGATAAGAGCGGCTTTTAGCATGTAATAAAAGCGCTTTTTTTAGATTGATTATTAGCGAAAATAAGTGTTTGTAATTGCACTACTACTGGTATGTTTTACCGTTGGCAACAAGGCAAACAACCCATCATCCAAAAATTGGTTTCTGCCGCTTTTACAACCACGGACTCCAAGGCAACTTTTCTATTTCTGCAAAAAAGGTTCCACATTATGTACGGGAAAAATCATCAATTATAAAGGTATTTTTGTCATGGTACAAAATGGCAACATACACAATCTTTGAATAAAAAATTTATGGAAACTAATAATGTACTTACGGTAACAGATGATAATTTTAAAACGGTATTGCAAAATGAAAAATTGGTATTGATTGACTTTAGCGCTGAGTGGTGCGGCCCTTGCAAGGCTTTACAACCTGTGGTAGCCGAGATTGCAGAGGAATACAAAGATACCTTAGTGGTCTGCGCATTGGATATTGATGAAAACCCAAACACGGCGGTTCAGTTTGGTGTGACAAGTATTCCCACTATGTTATTTTTAAAGAAGGTGAACTAATAGACAGGCTAATAGGAGCACAGCCCAAAGGAAAAATTACCGCTAAAATTGACCTGCAAAGAAACTAATGCGGGAACCTTTTTGCTATTCGTTTTTCCATAGCATTTTCTATAACAGAATTTATGCGACAACAGTTTTTAAATAAATCTACTGGCGGAGAACTTCTGCTAATCCTGGAGGAAGAAAATTTTAACCACTTTTATTATGGACGCGATCATCAAAAACTTTATTACACTTTCTCCTGGAATAAAGGCCCTGCGCAGGAAATATTGATTGATGAAGTGCCCTATACTTTTCCAGCAAACACACTTTTGCCGCTGATGATACATCAGTCTTTCCGCTTCGAAAATGCGAAAGATATTGTAGCATGGCAATTTAATCGTGAGTTCTATTGCATCGTCGATCACGATAAAGAAGTAGGTTGCGTAGGCTTCTTATTTTATGGTAATGCTGCAATTCCCTTTCTGCAACTCGATGAAGAAGAACAAAAAAAGTTTGAAAATCTTTTGGGCGTTTTTAAGGAAGAATTGGAAGTGAATGATTTAATACAAGGTGATATGCTTCAAATGCTGGTGAAACGCCTTATCATAAAGGCTACGCGGTTGGCCAAAGAGCAATATTTAGACCGGGGGCTGGAAGCAAATTCAAAGTTCGATATCATTCGCAACTTCAACCTGCTGGTTGAACTGCATTACAGGAAAGAACACAGCGTACAATTTTATGCAGCTGAAATGAACAAGTCTCCAAAAACCCTTTCTAATCTATTCGCAATTTACAATCATAAGTCACCGCTGGAAGTTATACAGGATCGCATAGTGTTGGAAGCTAAACGGCTTTTTTATTACACAGATAAATCTGCTAAAGAAATAGGGTATGAATTAGGCTTCGATGACCCTGGCCACTTCAGCCGCTTCTTCAAAAATGGAACCGGTATGTCGCCTTCCGAATTTAAAAAAGATTTTAAAGTTATTTGAGATAAAGAACTGATTGAGTTACTTAAAATAAATTAGTTAAAAGCGCCTAAAAATATTTTAGTCACGGATTACACAGATACTTCGCTTTGCGGACTATACAGATTTATCCGTAAAAATCCGCGTAATCCGTAGCAAATAAATATTTAAACAGCTTCTAAAAATTTGAGAGCCTCTTGTTTGCTATTTTTATACTGAGCGAGTAGTAATTACTTACCTACAAATCATTTTTTTCACAGCGAAACTATGATGTCGTTCTACTATTTCCACTCACGAAAAATAACTTCATCAGTTTCATGAAATAGCAGAACGACACCCTGCTTAGTGTCTCTTACTTTACACCAGCGCCATTCCGCCATCAACATTTAGTTCAACCCCGGTTACAAATTTAGAATCGTCTGAGGCCAAGAACAAAGCTGCTGCCGCAATTTCTTCCGGTTCACCAATTCTATTGAATGGTACCATTGATACCATGGCATCAACCATTTCTTTAGGGGCATGTGCCATGATGGCTGTGTCAATCGGTCCGGGGCTGATGACGTTTACTCTTATCCTGCGCTTTTTTAATTCAACAGACCAGGTGCGGGCAAATACACGCAGCGTTATTTTACTTGCACTATAAACGCTCATGCCTTCCATTACTTTTGCAATGGCAGCAGTACCCGTCATTATAACCGAGCCACCATCATTGAGCAAGGGCAATGCTTTCTGTACGGTAAACAATGTTCCTTTGGTATTAAGATTGAAATTTTTATCAAAATGCTCTTCCGTGATAGCGCCTAAGGGGAAACCAAATTCACCAACGCCGGCGCTGGCGAATAATATATCAATCTTTCCTTTTTCTTTTGCTACGATGTCGAACAAATTATCGAGGTCATCAAGTTTAGCCGAATCACTTCTTACACCTATAACATTTTTGCCTATTGATTTTACGGTATCATCCAGTTCCTTTTGCCTGCGCCCGGTAATAAATACATAGGCGCCCTCTTCAACAAATAATTTTGCCGTAGCCAATGCCATTCCGCTTGTAGCGCCTGTAATAACCGCCACTTTGTTTTCTAATCTTTTCATTTTTTTTCATTTTTTATTTTTTTTTATTAAGATGTTTTACCTGACGATTAAATATGTGTATTTCATTGCAGTGATTCATCAAGAATAAACAATCACTTTAATGAAATTCAATTCATCTGATACGATAATGCTTCATTTGTTTTAACATGCATCTTTAATGCTTTTGCTGATATAGCCACTGCATAAACACTAATGCCCAATGCCATTAAATCTTTTAGCAAAAACGCGTCTGGTATCCAAACACCATCTGTTTTCCTAAATGCACCGGGAGTTGTAAAGATGAATGAAAGCGTAATAAGAAATGTTATGGTTGAAAAAATGCCGCCAACAAAACCTGCTTTCGCCGAAACAGGCAGCAGCATCAGCAAGATGCCTGTTGTTATCTCGGTTGTGCCTATCACGTTGCTCACTGTTTGTTGAGACCATACATAATACATCCAGTTCATAAAAGGACTGTGCTGTACAAGCCCGTGTATGCCCTTAGCCTCTGTGGGCGTGAATTTAAAAATGCCAATCCAAACCAGTACAATCGCCATTCCATATAAGGCAATGTAAAAACCTGCTTTTGTGAACTTATCTGTATTCATAATTTTTTTTTATTATTATTTGGGAATGATGGCTGTTGCCTCAATTTCTATAAGAAAGTCGTCTGCGGCAAGTTTACTTATCTGCAGCAGCGTACTTGCCGGCGGGTTCTGAACATTAATAAATCTATTCCTAACTTTTCTTAAAATATCAAGTTGTGATATATCGGTTATGAAAACTCCTGTCTTCACAATATTTTCCATTGTTCCGCCTGCATCTTCAACTATCGTCTTTAAATTCAAAAAAACCTGTTCGGTTTGTTTTTCTAAATTGTTCTTACCAATAATATTCCCTTCTTTGTCAAGTGAAAGTTGTCCTGAAATTAAAACCATTCTGCAATTCCCTAAATCAACTTCCACAGATTGAGAATAGCCTTTTGGTGTTAGGACTTTATCAGCATTTTGAAATTTTATAATAGTGTTCTTATCTGTGTTTATTTTGTTCATCGTTTTTGTTGATGAAGCCGTTTAGACTGGGCTACAATTTTTATTGTATGCTTAATTAATTTTTTAAGATGCGGATAAAATTTTTAATTGAGCCTCCGGATACATCGACTATGTTCAGGCAATTTCCAATTCAAGCTCAGAGGCAACCGGAAAATCAATAGGAAATTGTGTTACTCCGTGAATAAAGTTTGAAATTATTTTATCACCGGTAACAATGATAATGTCAATCATGTTTGCCTCATTATAGCCTGCATTAAAAAGTGCTTCCGTAGCCTCTGCTGAGGGCTTACCTCTTTTGATGGTAATTTCTTTTACAAATTTTGCCAGGGCATCCAGCTTGTTATCGAAAGAAGCAGAACCGCTTCGAATTTCTAAAATTTGTTCTTCATTAAATCCATTCATTTTACCAACCATAGTGTGAGCAGATTGACAGTATTTGCAATCATTAACCTGGCTCACCACGAGGTTAATTACTTCTCTTTCTTTAGCCTTTAAAGTGCTTTTGCGGTTTTGCAAAGCCATATAATCAGCTAAGGCAGTTTCATTCTTTGCGAAATATGCATACAGGTTCGGCACCATGCCCAACCCTTTGTTGAGATTATCATAGATGGCTTGATTGTTTGCAGATACTTCTTCTCTTTTTGGAACAGAAAATTTTTTCATTTTATTTTCATTTTTATAAACGGTCATTATTGACATTGCAAAGTTGCACCTGTGCAACAAAATATAAAATGGACAGTGTTCCCGAAAAATGGGCGATTATGCCCCCGGAGGTGGCAACAATATTTTACGGATAATGAAGCCGGGAGAATTTTCTTCACTCGAATAATTAGCACATTATGTTGATTGGGCTAAGTATAACGCTCAATCATACACTAAAAAAAATAGCGAGATGATTGCATCGTTAAAAATGCGAAAAGTCCTTAAAAAAATTTAGCAAATCGAAACCAATACGATTGCAAAAAAAATAATTATCAGGAATAATTGAAAGGAATAAAAAGTAGATATACATTGTACGCCGCCTGATAATCATTCAGAAACCATTTCAGTTATTGATTGCCGTTTCCTGTTTACGATCAATTGGGTAACATCCGGGCGGGCGTAGTGCCCGGCTACATCAAAGTTTTGCCGCTCTTCCAACACCCTGTTGAAGTCGAGGGTTTCAATAATAAGCCCTTCTGTATTTACGACAGGGCTCACAATCCATTCTCCGTCCGGGCCGGCAATGCACGAACCACCGTTGGCTAATATGGCCGGTGCTTTTTCAAGAATTTTGTCCAGGTGGGGCGTATCTTTTGGAAAATCATCAGTGGTCATTAAACCACAAGCCGAAATAACAAACGACCGTGATTCTAATGCAATGAAGCGGGTAATGTCTTTAGTGTTCCGGTCGGCGCCGGGCCATACGGCAATATGCAAATCTTCACCTAAAGCATACAGCGCTGTTCTTGGCAAAGGCATCCAGTTTTCCCAACAGTTTAATCCTCCAAGAGTAAATTGTTTTAATGAATGCGCCTGCAAACCATTGCCATCACCGGGTGCCCACGTCAGCCGCTCTTCATACGTAGGTTGCAGTTTCCGGTGTACTGATTGTATAATACCCTGTGCGTTAATATAAACCAGAGAGCAATACAGGCTATGGCCTCCGCGATTTTTTGCCCGCTCTATTATTCCTAAATAAATGGCAATCTTATTTTGCGCAGCAGTTTTACATACCACATCAAGCTCACCATTTTCAATTTGTATTGCATTCCGCAAATAATGTGCATATAGTTCCTTTTGTATTGTAGAATTCCATTCAGCGCCATTTGTGAGCGATATCCAAAATGGATAGCCCGGTAATAATCCCTCGCCAAAAACAATAAGCTCACAATTCTTATTTCCTGCTTCTGCGATGAAGGAAATAATTTTCTGCAGCGTCTTTTCTTTGTTGAGCCAAACAGGAAAAATCTGTGCTATGGCTACTGTTAATGTATTCATGGATAATTTGTTTCGATGTAAAATCTTAATGCATAAACGACATCAAATATAACCGTTATTAAAAAACGTATCATTCAATTCGGGAACAATCGTCATGTCATCGGGAACTAACGATATTTTATTTGCACCACTCTAAACTGACTTTTGCATCTGTTATCATGTAAATAAATAACCGGCGATTATTAAAATAAATCTCTGGATATCTTTACCACAAAAAATTGATCTTAAAAAAACAAAACAAATATGAAAAGCAAAAACTTCTTAAGCACACTCGTTATATCAATAGCTATTCTCAGTCTGTTGAATTCGCCCGTTTCAGCAAAAAATCTTAATGACATAGAAGTGCCAATAGATACAACTAAAATGATTGCCGGTGTGCCTGTACTTCCGCAAGACATTAGCCCTTTGCTGAACGGTGAATATATTCCGAAGGTGAGCCTCGTTGATGTTGACGGCAAAAGTTTTGATTTGAATGCAGCAGTTGCTTCCAAGCCAACCATCCTTATTTTTTATCGCGGTGGGTGGTGCCCGTTTTGCTCCAAGCAACTTGCAGGGTTACAAGATATTCAGGAGGCCCTGACAAAAATGGGCTATCAGCTCATAGCTGTGAGCACCGACAGCCCGGAAGATTTGAGACAATCGCAAACCAAGGAAAAGCTTACCTATACTTTATTGTCTGATGCAGATCTTGCAGTTTCTAAACAATTTGGCATTGCATTTAAATCACCTGCTAACTACGATAAATTTTTACCAACAACTTCGGGTGGCAAAAATATAGACAAGCTATTACCTGTGCCTTCCGTTTTTATTTTAAACACAAAAGGAAATATTCGTTTTGAATATATTAATCCAAACATCACGGAAAGGCTGAGCCCTGAGTTATTGAAGGCTGCAGCATCAATCTTATATTCAGAACTGTGATCATAACCAGGCGTAGATTAAAGAACCAAAATGTTTTACATTAAAAAAATAAAAAATGACGCGTCCGATAATCAAACGTGTGCCAGTTCGCCTTCCGGTTTTATTGTTTCTTGCAATTTTCTTTAATACAACCTTATACGCTCAAAACGGCAAGGAAAAGCAGCTTCCCAAAAACGAGAACTCTAAGAGAAGTAAAATTATATTTACGAATACGTCCTGGGAGGATGCGATAAAAACGGCTTTGCAAAATCATAAATATATTTTTGTAGATGCGTATGCATCGTGGTGCGGCCCTTGTAAACAATTAAAAGCAACCACCTTTCAAGATAGGGAAGCAGCAACCTTTTTTAATGAAAATTTTATCAACCTTTCAATAGATATGGAAAAAGGGGAGGGTGCTGATTTAGCTGCATTATGGCAAGTACAGGCGTATCCTACCATGATAATTTTCGATTCTTCAGGGAAACCTGTGTTAGGTACTGTAGGATTTTTGGAACCTACGGACCTGATTAAATTTGGTAAACAGGCGCTTGATAAAAAGACAGAGCAATAGTTATTCAATCAGGATGGAGTACATGAATATTTTATAGAATTAGGCGGTTAAATTGAAAATTACTTCAAAATGGTTTAAAGCAAATTTTTAATTAACATTATCAAGGCCATATTACTCGCAAATTATTTTAAAAGTGATGGTATAATTTCAAAAGGACTGCCGGCAGTGCAACAGATTTCAGAAAAACTAAACGTCTCGCCAGGTTATTTGGGCTATTTACTAGGTCTCTTACACGATAAAGCACACAGCAGCGCATCCATAACAAGCTAATAGAAAAAGCCAAAGAAATATTATCCACTTCTGATTTATCCATTAGCGAAATTGCCTATGAATTGGGGTTTGAATATCCGCAGTCGTTCAAGCAAACTTTTCGCTTTATTTTCTTTTTTGAGATGAAAAGAATAAACCAAACTCTTTTCCACAATACATTTTATTTAAGATTATGAAATTACAGTTAACGCATAATAAAATTCAAACATGCGTTTTATAAAATGTTAATAGATAAAGACTTAGGTCAAGTTAGTGGAGTTGATTATAAAGAAAAGTAAATACTCCACGAATTACTCCACCTGAATAGTGATAAAATGGAGTAAATATTAGTAAAGTAAAGAAGTGTAAAAGTTGAAACGAAACCCTTGATTTACTGGGATTCTTAATTTTACTTTAATTCAAATAACTGATTTCAGCGGAGACTAAGGGATTCGAACCCTTGATACAGTTTCCCGTATACACACTTTCCAGGCGTGCTCCTTCAACCACTCGGACAAGTCTCCTATTTTTGAGAAATCTTTAAAAATAGATTTAAAAGGACGGCAAATTTACTAAATCATTCAAGAACTTTTTCCATTTGCATAGAGCGGGAACCCTTGATAAGAATATGTGCATTTTCAGGATGAAATCTTTGCAGCCATTCTTTAGCCTTCAAGGCTGTATTATACTTAATAAAATTATGCGACACTTCCTTAAAGCCTTTCCCAACAAGCACTATAGCATCCCATTTGTATTTTTCTATAAGAGAAATAATTGCTGCATGTTCGTTGTTGCTTTCCGCGCCTAATTCCATCATGCTGCCAAGTATTAATAATTTTTTATCAGCTTTCATTGCTGCAAAGTTTTCAATTGCTGATTTCATACTTGATGGGTTTGCGTTGTACGCATCTAATATTACAGTATTGGTATTATATTGTAATAATTGTGAACGGCTATTTGACGGTGTGTAGCTTTCGATAGCTTCCCTTATATTTTTATCATCAACCTCAAAGTATCTACCAATGCAAACTGCAGCCAACACATTTGGTACATTATAGAAGCCAACCAAATTGGTTTTAATATTCAATGGTGCGCTACCATCAATACTTATTTCCAATAAAGGATCGCTGCTTAAAATATTGGCTCCTATTTCTCCTTCTTTGTTTCCGTAAAAAATAACCTCGCTGATGCCATCACTTAACTGAACCAACGACTCGTCATCACTATTCACAAAGACTTTTCCGTGGTGGATCTTTAAATAATCAAACAATTCTCCCTTTCCTTTTTTTACATTTTCTATGCTGCCGAAGCCTTCCAGGTGGGCTTTGCCACAATTGGTAATCAGGCCATGCGTGGGCATTGCGTATTCACAATATCCTGCAATTTCTCCAAGATGGTTGGCGCCCATTTCAATCACAGCCATTTCAACATCATCTTTTATTTTAAGAATAGTTAGTGGTACTCCTAAATGATTATTCAGATTTCCTTCTGTAGTATATGTTTTAAAGTTTGAAGAAAGAACTTTGCTTACAAGCTCTTTAGTAGTAGTTTTTCCGTTACTCCCTGTTATAGCAATAACGGGAATTCCTTTACCTGCATGCAAATCTTGTAACTGTATGCGATGAAACTTTGAAAGATCTTGAAGTGTTTGCAACACATCTTTTGTATGCACTATTCTATCATCAGAAAAAGGCATTGGTTCATCAACAAATACATAGGCAGCTCCTTTATCAAGGGCTTCCCTGGCGAATTTATTACCATTAAAATTGGGGCCTTTAAGTGCAAAAAATAAATCATTTTTTTTTAACTGCCTGGTATCGGTTTGAATGCTAAAATGCTGCTGGTAAATTTCATAAATTGCTTCAATACTCATATCTACAAATGTAAGATATCGAGTTCATGCAGTAAAAATATAGGAAAGCTAGAACCCCCGGTTGTTAGAAATTATTTTTCTGTCTTTACACTGATCAACTCCCCCTCACCAATTATTTCTTCCAGTGCTTTATACAAAATATCTAAATCTTCCTGCGTATTAAAAGCCTGTATAGAATATCTTAAAAAAACATGATCGCCCTGTTTCATAACGGGTATCTCTATACGATATTTTTCAAAAAGTAATCGCTGTAGTTTTTCATGTTGCGAAGTTGTGATTGGTATACTGCACATTTGCCCTAAAAATTCATCTGTAACAGGACATAGGGGCTGCGTGTTTAGAAGATTACAAAAACGTATATAATTTGAATGCGCCAAATGCCGGCAATCGTCTGCCACCTTTAGCCAGCTATTTTCATTTAAAAATTCTATTGCTTTAGGCACAGATAAAAAAGCGGAAATGTCCCTCGTACCCTGTGTTTGATGGTAATCTAAAAATTGTGAAGAAGAAGGAGCAGCGCTCTCATATCCCCAACTTATAACCAGTGGATCGAACAAATGTTGCCATTCTTTTTTTATGTATAAAAATGAGCAGCCTTTTGGAGCACACATCCATTTATGGCAAGCGCCGGTATAAACATCCGGTTGTAATTCTTCAATGTTTAAAGATATATGACCGGGCACATGCGCTCCATCTATAATAGCAAACAGGCCTTTTGCCTTCGCCATGTCACAAATTTCTTTTACGGGAAATATTAATGCGGTTGCACTGGTTACGTGGCTTATGAAGATGGCTTTCGTTTTATTCGTTAAGCCGCTAAAAAAATCTTCAATGAATTGTTCTTTGGAAACAAGCGGCAGCGATATTTCCTGCCTTACATATTTTGCCCCGGCTTTTTTGCAATAATAATTCCATGTGCGATCAAGGGCGCCATACTCCAGGTTAGTACTGAGTATTTCATCATCGGCATTTAATTGTAAACTTTTGACAATGATGTTTATCCCGTAAGATGGATTGGTAACATATACAACATCATCAGCATCGCAATGAATATACTTTGCCAGTGCCTCCCGCGATGCTTTTAAATACCGGGGGCCATTCACTGTCACGAATTGCACAGGTTCTCTTTCCAACTCCAATTGCCATTTTTGATAGTCTTCAAAAATGGGTTTTGGGCAAGCGCCGAAAGAACCGAAATTTAAATAAGTGATTGCGGGATTCAATAAGAATTTCGATTGAAGATGGTTGTGTGGCATGGATCAAATGTAGGGATTTTAGGAAATGAACAACCCGGGGCTATTGCCCAACAATATTAAATAGATTTCAAACTTAGTTGATAAGTATTCTACAGCCGTTAGCTCATTATTTTAGTTACTTAATTATTCGCAATAAAATATCTTTGCAGGTATTAATTTTTTTCTATGATTGAAAATCTTCATATCGACAATTACAAATCCATAAATAATAGATCTTAATTATAACAAGATAAATATTTTAATAGGTGAACCCAATTCAGGCAAATTAAATATTGTTGAAGCGCTGGATTTTGTCTTATTTATCCTGCATGATTGGACTGAACAAAGAGTTCAATAATTCAAACGGATCAGTTACGAATTTTAACAGCGATTTTACTCCACTTCAACCAGCTCAATTTTATTCATTCTCCAATAAAAACCTTAGAGATATAAAAGCAATATAGGACTTTGTAATACAGGTAATTATACTAAAAAAAGCAAAAGCCGGCATAGAAAAAATAAATTTAAAGGAAAACCACCGGTTCGTCAGGCGATTTTCAACTGAGTTTGTTCCCTGAATAAATATTAAAAGAAAACTCCAGAAGAAAGAAACAGTTTAGCAAAAACTGAAAGGTGAATTATTGTATCTTCAAAAAAAAATTAAACAATGCCAACAGAACAGTATCATGAACCTGCCGGAGAACTGTCGCAGGAAGTAAGAACCTTTGCCCGTATGATTCAATCGTTGATAGAAGAGGCGGATGCGATCAATTGGTACGAACAAAGAATAAGTGTAGAAAAAGATAAGGATGCCAAAGCGATTATGGTAAACGCACAAAAAGAAGAGTTCAAGCATTTTAGCATGGACCTTGAATTTCTACTCAGGCAAAAAGACGATTGGAAAACCATGGTGAAAAATATAGTGCTGCAACCGGGCGATATTGTGAAAAATGCTGAAAAAGCAGAAGATAAAGTCTGACTCCGGCGGTCAACGCTGAAGATTTTTGCGGCCGGTTGCTGAATCTGCAATAACCTTTTACTTTCTTTTTTGTTCATTATTTACCCTTTTTTGTATAATAAATCAAAAGGATGATGTCGTTTTTGTTGATTGAATCACGTACCAAAAATTCTACCATGATCGTAAAAGAAATCGTTTGCGAATCAACCTCACATAGCGAGGAGAAGCGTTTGCAAAAGATTAAGGCGGCTGCGTCCTGCATATTCAATAATGGAAAAATGAATGCCGAAAAATTACCTCTTGCATTAAGCGGTTTTACAACAGATGGCGCCGAACATTTTGAACTTCGCTGGCCAGGTAAGGCAAATGCTTTTCAACTTTCACAGGCTCCTGCAAATTCTTCGCTTATCCCTTTACCGTTAGAGTCGGTCAATTGGGAGACAACTGAGAATATTTTTATTGAAGGTGAAAATCTTGAAACGCTTAAAATATTACAGCAGGAGTATGAGGGGAAAATTAAAACAATATATATCGATCCGCCATATAATACAGGCAACAATTCCTTCACATATAGCGACAATTTCTATGCAGCTTCATCAAAAAATGTAAGTAAGGCAAACTCCGGCAGTTTATTTTCGAAGAATAATGGTCGCTTTCACGCGAACTGGCTTTCTATGATGTATCCAAGACTAATCCTTGCCCGGGAGCTGCTTCGTGATGATGGATTAATTTTCATAAGTATAGATGATAATGAGCTGGCCAACCTGAAAATAATAATGGATGAAATTTTCGGCGCAGATAATTACATAGATATTTTTTGCTGGGCAAAATCTGAAACGCCGGCCAATCTTTCCAAAAAAAGTAAGAAAGTTGTTGAATATATTCTGTGTTATCAAAAATTTAAAACCCCGGAAAAATTCAAAGGCATAAGGAAAAAAACCATTAGCTCTAACGGCTTGCTCAATCAATCGAATAAAGTAAACAGGCTTTTGTTTCCCGCAAATATTGTGAGAACAAGTATTAGCAATCAAAAAATAAAAAAAGGAATTTATGGCACCGGTAAATACCATATAGAATTATTGGAAGACACCGAAGTAAAAAACGGGCTGTTTATTACGCCGGTGAAACTCAAAGCAAAATTCAAATGGACACAGCCAAAACTTAACATAGAAATCGGCACAGGCACTATTATCAACATTCCCACAATGCGATTCAGCCCATCTTACGAACGGCGGGAATACGAAGCAGAAGTGCCGCCAAATCTTATAAATTCAAAAGTGGGTGTAGCAACAAACGAAACGGCGGGTAACGATCTCAGCTTATTGTTTGGAGCTAAAGTTTTTGATTTTCCGAAGCCTCCTTCGCTTATAAAATATTTGTTAGGTTTTTCTGATGACCCTGATGGAATTGTTCTGGATTTCTTCGCGGGCTCAGGATCTACTGCACAGGCCGTTTTGGAATTGAATGCAAGTGATGGCGGCAATCGAAAATTTATTTGCGTGCAGCTTGATGAAAAAACGCCGGCAAAATCTTTGGCAAGAAAACATGGCTTCAGTTTTATTTCACAGATCACTAAAAAAAGAATTGAATTGGTTTTGGAGAGAATTTTGTCTTTAGAGAAAAACGCTAAAATAGCTGAGTCATTAAATCCAGGATTTAGATATTATAAATTGAGTAAATAAAAATTTTAGGTTTTTAGTGGGAATTAAAACATAAGCCGAATGAAACATAAATTTAATAGAGATTATTTTAGGATTGGCTCTTGTGTCGCATACATTAATAATAATGATTTTGTCCTCGCTTATATTGTAATAAAGCTTGTTATGTTTCGTAAATAATATTGCTCTTATGCCGGGACCTTAGAAAACGCTTTTCCAACAAAAAGTTGCTTTCTTGTTGTATTAAGTCATTTTTCCAGGCTGTTCAAAAAGTTTATGAGAACCTGATGACTCATTCTTTTTCAAGATATTCTAATAATTGGGTGCATTTAAAAATGTCGCTATTATTTGTACGCCATCTGGCTGTTGCTTCTTTAAATTCAGCCTCAGTGAGCGTTCTTTTCATCAGGTTCATTGGCAAGATTCAACAATTCGTCCTTATCGGAATAATAGAGATCATCAATAATATCAGTTTCTGTATTGCTGAAATATTGGATGTCCTCTTTTACAAGATCAAGTAAATTTTCATCTTCCGGCGATGAAATCATTTGCAATATTTGTTGCTTTAAAGAATGCATAAAATTTATTTCATTTTTAACAACTAATAATTACAATTAAACTAAGAACACTACAAGGATATAAGATTTACAAGATGAGAATCAATGCAATATTTTAAATATTTCCATGTTAATTGAACACTTTGACTTCAAAGTAAATCATGAAAAAGCGCAGCAACGTGCTGTTGCGATGGTCGATAATGAGTTGTATTCAAGATTCGGATTATCAAAAGAAGCCCGTATTGAGAAAGCACTATTGGGCTGTATCGGTGAGTTGGCGTTTGAGCAAATGCTTATTCAAAAAAATCTTTCTTATACGGTTGATAGGGAAAATTATAAGAACAGAAATTCTGATGAATTTGATTTTTTAATCAATAATAAAAAGCTGGATATAAAAGTTGCGAAAAAATCAACATCCAATGCGCCAAACGATAACTGGACTTATGGATACCCGAGCGGGCAAAATCCTCTTTCCAAAGATTTTATTGTTGTAGGCTGGATTGATTTTATAAATGATAACGTTGGCTTCTATGGATGGGCTACCGGTGAGGCAGTGAGTAAGAATGCTGTGGTAACTTCCAATACTTACAAAGGTTATAAATACCTGACTCCTAATCATGAATTTAAATGGGGAAGTTTGAATAAAAATTTTGACCAGCTGTTTGAAAAAATTTTTGAAGGGAAGAATTTTTTTTAAAAAAGGATAATATTTTCAATGTATAAGCTTTATAAGCGCTTGCACCGCATCATTGGAGAAACATTAGATGTAATAATTGCGGCTTTGCGTATAATATATTTTTATCAGCAGTAAAAATTCGTGTAGGCCGGATATAAGATTGAACAGCAAGTGAGCCCGTCTTAAGTCAGCGGTACTGAGAGTCACGGCAAAATTATCTTTAGTGTGTTGTGAAGTCATTGGCAAGTAAAATATCATCACCTGACAAAACTGCCAATACCAAAGCCTGCCTCTTTTTAGATCCGGATAAATCGGAGAAAGGGAAAGGAAGTATTACCACATAGGCTTTTCATTAATTATCTGCTGATTTAATGCTTAGCCAGGGCTTTTTTGTATTTTCTTTTTCTTGCCATAGGTATCGTAGTGTGTTTCTATTTGATATTTTATTTTCTTGACCAGTTCATTTACATCAAATGGCTTGGCTATAAAATCGTCCGGCTTACTTAACTTCAAAATATCATTTATGTTGGCATGAGCGGAAAACATAATGATTGGTATTTCTCTGGTTTTTTCATTTGCCTTAAGCTCGTTGCAAACATCCACACCGCTTATTCCTGAAAGAACTACATCAAGTAAGATAAGATGAGGGCGAAATGTTTTCGTTTTAGGCATTACATCCTCTCCTTTTGGAATCGCCATAACTTTAAAACCATATCGTTTCAAAACAATTTTAACTACCCAAAGAACATCGTTGTTGTCTTCTACAATTAAGATTCGATTCATAAAAATTTATTCAATAAAATAATAAGTCAAAATTATTTTCTTTTGAGTATTCTTTAGGAATTGAAAGTAATTATCTATTTAAAACCTAATTTTTACAAAGGATAATAAACCGGGCAGTTTGAGATAGTAAGCCGTTAAATACAATCGTTATGCCAAAACCAGGCTCATTATGAGAATCAATTTATTTGATTCCAGTTCTTTTTATTGATGTCTTTATTATTTGCATGGTTTTATTGAGAATTCGAATCATGAAAATTAGGCTACTTAAATATACAAAAGTTTATTTCCAAAGGCACTAATATTTACATAACGCCTATTAATAAAAATTGTTAATTAGTAAGAAAGAAACGATAAGACAAATCACCAGGCAGTTAATAGCACAAAAAATTCACCAGGCATTTTTAATAGTACACTCCCGATGCTATGAAAATAAAAGTGTGAATTATTCGGTACACTTTTTATTCTGGAAAAAAAATAATGGGCGGAAATTTAATTTATATCCCTAAAATTTCTTTCAACCTTGTGTATCCTGATTTACTTACCGGAAGCTTTGCACCTGTATTTAATATCACTAGATGGCTATCTTTTTCATAAGCATCAATGCGTGTAATAAGCTGCGTGTTTACAATATGAGACCGGTGAATTCTTACGAAGTGATAATTATTTAAAGATTGCTCAAAAAAATTCATAGTACGCTTCTTTAAAAATGCACCTTCTGCCGTTACTATTTTTGCATAATCATCTGCAGCTTCCAAATAATGAATTTGCGCTACCGGAATAATTTTAATTTTAGTTCCGTCTTTTACAACTACGCGATTTTGCTGGGCAGGTAATTGCGCTGCAGATTCAAGCACTTCCTGCATTTGAGTGATGGCAGCATGCTGGAGGTGTTTTTTAATTGCTTTATCAAAACGGTCTTTACTAAAGGGCTTTAGCAGATAATCAACCGCATTCGATTCAAAAGCTTTAATGGCGAAATCATCAAAAGCGGTGGTAAAAATTACTGCAGGAGGGTTGTCAATCAACTCAAGCATTTCAAAACCGTTTATCTTGGGCATTTGTATATCGAGAAAAATCAGATCGGGTTCATGCTGCTGTATTGCTTTCATTCCCTCAAACCCATCATTACATTCGGCAACAATGTTTATTTGCGGGTAATGTTGCAAATATTCTTTTACGATACTCCTGGCAAGCGGCTCGTCATCAATTAAAATAGCGTTCATACATTTATTTGTGGTATAAGTATAGTTGTAATAAAACGATCTTTGTCACTTTTCGTGCTTAAAAGGTCGTGCCTTGCAAATAATAAAAACAATCTTCTTTTTATTGATGACAATCCAAACCCTGTTCCCTTAAGCGGCTGTGAAGTTTCAATATCAAAAGGATTTATTATTGTAATTTTTAAATAATTATTTTCTGCACTCGCGTCGAGCGATATTAGAACATCCCCCGTTGTGTCGTACAGCCCAAACTTGATTGCATTTTCAACAACAGGTTGCAACAGCAAGGCTGGTAATTTGAAATGTAAAGTTTCATCTTCGTGTTTTATTTCTGTTTGCAGCCTGTGGCCAAACCTTACCTTTTCTATCTCAAGATATAACTGCAGGTGTCGTATTTCATCGGCCAAAGTGCTCCACTGTTGTTCATCTTTCCTGAGCGTGCCGCGCAAAAAATCGCTAAGCTGGTGTATCATGTGCCGTGCTTTCTCAGGTTGTGTACCGGTAAGAGCGCTTATCGAATTGAGGCTGTTGAATAAAAAATGCGGTTGCAACTGTTGCCGTAATTTAAATAACTCTGCTTCCCGCGTTAATTTTTCTGCTTCTGTTTTTCTTTCATCCATTACCTTTCTTTCCTGCTGGCCATACCACATGAGGCTGAACATGCTCATACTACTTATCAATAGAAAGGAGGCGCCAAACCTGATGCTCCAGGAAGTGCGGATCACCTGGAGATACTCATCAGAATCCCTGAGCACTATCCACATTATTCCTCGCTGTAGCAAGAGCCAGATGCTGCAAACCGTAAAACTGACAACAATTATGTAAAAATATTTTTCCTGCCGGGGCAGATAGAATTTCATGTTATAACTAATAAAAAAACAACACAAAGCCAGGAGGATATTACTTATTACACTGTCAATAATTGCATGCCTGTCATCTATATTTATTTCTTTTAGAATCACAAATTGTAATATCATCCACATAACCCACCATATTACAAAGAATACTCTTGCACGTTTATCTGATAATATAGATGTGGCCATTAAGCGCTGTTTAATTCATCCCAAAGATTTTGTAGCAACAGTTTTCCTGCAAATGCGAGGCACGCATATACACAAGCCTTGTATATCTTTCAGCATCGTCTTCTTCGCAAATGCTCGAATACAACTCTGCACCATCGCTCAATTCATTTAATGGATGCAGTTCGCTCACGTCAATAAACTTCCAATGTACCGGCTTCCGGTTGTTGTTTAAAAAATTATCTTCTTCTCTATGCCCGGTTGTCCTGGCTTTTTGAAATGCATGCAGATCATCCTCAGCATGTACAAGGCGCAACTGCTCATCAAATTGCGGCGTATGGGCGCCGTCACCGCATATAATTCTATAAACCAGTTTAGCAAGATACCATTTCATATAATTAATTTTTTTGGGCTGAAATAAATTTGTTTTTATAGAAATTCTTCGAATAATATGATTAGAGGCTTACATAAAACCTAGGTAAAAAAGCCACGAACCTGCCTGACGGCAGATAGGTTGCACAGATTAACAGGAATTTTTTTTATTATTTTAGATCGCAACTATTTCTTTTTTTTGAATTGACAATACGATCAAAACGGCTAATACTTTAATTAGTAATTAGAAATTTCAATTCCTCCAAACACACAATTTCCTTTGAGGCGTATTGACTTTGAAGGGTCTGGCATTTGATTATTGATCTGCCTTTTATCTTCTACGCCACCAAACACCGCGTTAATGTCATTTTTCACATACCAGTCAGACGGCAATACAAGCTTAGTGCCTCCAAATATATTGTTTACTTCCAGCGTTACCGGTTGCAGAATATTTGCCCGGCTAAGATTAATTTCTGCTCCACCCATGAAACAATTAATCTCGCCGCCTTTAAAATTTTTTGATAAAATAATTTTCTTTACGCCGCCCAAAACAGCATTGATATCTAAATATTCTGCAGGCTCTTCGCTCGTACCCTGAGCATTTCCATCTGCATATTTTACCGGCGCTGATGTATTTGCCGGCGCATATTCGTTCATCATATTTCCAAACTGTCTCTTGCTTCTCCCGTGCCAGCTATTTTTTGGCCGGAGAACATATACCAGGCCTACGGCTATTAAAATCGCAGGCAGGATGTAATTATGAAAATTAAGCGCTGGATTCATTTGATCAAGTAAAAAAATCCCTCCTACGGCCATCATTATAAAGGCGCCCGGATTGTGAAAGCGGCTTTTAATGCCCGCCAATAAACCTATTGCGATAAGCAATACGGGCCAGGTAAATACCCAATGAGGAATGGGAGCGCCCATTTTGTAGGCAAGTAATACAATGCCGGCCACTATTAATATGAGGCCACTCCATATTCTTGGCCTTCCGTGTCCGCCGAAGCGATTCAAATCATCTGGTGTATGCTCCATAAAAATGTTATTAATTTATGTAAAGCTCAAATGTAATCACGGTTGTCATCAGATAAAATACCGTGTAGGCCTGTGTAAGCAAAAAGTCGGTGAATGGCGGAATAAAGCCGGTAAGATATTTTCAGAATGGCATTGCGTTAGGATCGTATAAATCTACTAAGGTTGCATTAGGAAAATTTGCTTTTACATCTAAAACAATTTGTGCTGTTGCCTCCACACTTGATTTGTTTTTCATTTGGATTTTCCAACAACAGAAAATTAGGCTAAACAATATAGTTGGAATATTTAAAATAAATTTTTAACCCCTGCCACATATTTAATCCATAATAAAAAAACCTGCAGCCGTCCCTGCCGGAATTTCTTTGTAAATAATGTTTTGAAAGATATGACCATCAAGAGTAAATTACCATGCATCAAAATGCGTACTTCTACTCTTTTTGTTTTCACTACTTTATGTAATTTCATATTCAAATTCACTGATAATACTGACTGGTTTTATTAAAATTTACCATTGTTTTCTTTTCAACGATCGAAAATATATGGTGAATGCTGACAAAATTTAGACTGGAATAAATTTGCTTTGGCTTGCAATTTCCTTTAATAACCTGGAGAAAAATTTTTTATGAAAGTAAAACACCTAACCTGTTGCAGCTTCCTTTATTTAATCTTCTTTTTTGCAATTAGTGAAGAAGGTGTTTCCCAAATTGATTTAAGCAAACCGGTTGGAACTACCGCAGGGCAAGCGGGGGCTACCGCTACCGGTGGCGTATCCTATACCATTCCTATAGATGTTTTGAAGGGAACAAATGGTATGGAGCCAAAAGTTAATTTGGCTTACAACTCACAGGGAGGTGAAGGGATAGCGGGCTTCGGCTGGAATCTTTCTGTGAATTCTCTGATAAGCAGGCAGGGTAAGCGGCAGTATTATGATGGCAGCAATTCTCCTGTAAATTATAATAATACTAACGATGAATTTTTATTAGACGGACAACATCTTTTTCCTGTCACCGGTACTAATGGAGCGAATGGAACTGTATATGGAACTGAGAATGAAAGCTATTCAAAAATTGAATCATTTGGTGGCAGTGTAACTAACGGTCCCGATTGGTTTAAAGTAACGACTCGGGACGGAATGATTTTAGAATATGGAACGGATGTCATCAGCAAAGTTCTTACAGATAATGGGCAAAGCGTAATGTTTTGGCTCTTAAGAAAAGTAACCGATAAAAGTGGTAATTACCAGGAATATAAATACAGTATTAACCAAACAGACCGGGATTTTGCTTTAACTGAAATTGACTATACCGGCAATATTAATACCGGGCAGTTACCTTATAATAAAATAGAATTTTTATATACCGTTCTTCCAAACTGGCAGAATAGAAAAATATTTGAGGGAGGCTCGAAACTTACTTCTCCGTTTTTACTGGATAAGATCAATATCAAAAACATTAATGGCATCGTTGTTAGAAAATATCAATGTAGTTATACTGCCATAAAGAACCAATCATTTTTATCATCTTTTACCGAGACAGGCTCAGACGGAACTATTTTAAATCCACTCACTTTTCAGTATGGATCAAATACCGGCGCTCAGGATGTAAGTGTTTCACTACAATATTCCGGTTTTGCTGGCAATAATACATATACAGGAGAGGTAACAGGAGACGGTAAAGAAGATGTTATAAGCGCCGAATTTTATTACGATAACAATAATATCCCACATTATACAAAATATTATGTGTTTGATGACCTTGGTAGTTATGGTGGGCAGCCGGCGATTTCATTAGCATATCAATATAATATCTCACAGACCGGTTCGGCAACAGACGTTCAAAGAACCTTTAGTGGCTATAAAGGATTTTTAACCAGCGACTATGATGGAGATAGTAAAGCGGATGTATTAATGGTATCAAATTTTATTACAACAACAACGAGAACATTTGATGGAATAAAAATAAATTATTCGAGGAACTACACTACCTATTCATCAACTTACCAAACTGTTAGTTATCCTCAAATACCGCATGTTACTGCTTATGTAAATGACTTTAAATATATTTATAATCAGGGCTCTTATTTTATTCCCGGCGATTTTGATGGCGATGGGAAGCAAGATTATATACTTATTTTAGGGCTTAATACTACTAATTCATTCAAGGCTTTTTTCTCTTCTCCTGCAAAAAATATTGTAAACCAGGAAATTGTAAGTTTTGGAGTAGGAGGAAACCCCAGTGATCCATTTTATGCAACCACGGTTGCAAGTACAAGCGGTATAATACCTATTGATTTTGATGGTGATGGAAAGATGGAAATCCTGGTACAAAAGCCCGGTTCCAGTTATATTTTATCTGTTTTTCCAGTGTCCCCGTCAACAGGCTATAACTATGCAGCATCAGTTTTATACACTTTTAATAATATTATTACCGGGTATAGAATATTTCCCGGTGATTTTAATGGAGATGGAAAAACAGATTTATTGGTAAGGTCATCTGCCAACAGTGCTTATGCTGCCTGGAATATTCTTTACAGCACCGGTACACAATATCTTTCTTATCCATTTATTTTTCAAAACAGACCTTATCTTGATGGTGATAATGGAGGAAGCGCTCATCATCTTTTAATTGCTGACTTTAATGGAGATGGCAAAACTGACATTTGGCATTCAATGGACCAGACTACAAGCAGTTCTATACATACAATGTATATCAGCAATGGTGTTCCTTTAGACAATGGTAATTCTGCAACTGCCTTCACTACTTATAATTATTCTTCTCCAACTAGTATCAATCGTAATCAAGCGGTACAATCTGTGTTCGGCGATTTCAATTTTGATGGCAAGCCGGATATATTCAGCATAAATGGTACCACCGCTAAAATTATTTATCCAAAGCCTTTAAAAGAAGATAATTTAATGGTAAGCACAACAAATGGTTTAGGTGCACAAACAAGTTTCTATTATTCACAAGGCTATAACCGGTCAGCAGCTTATCAATATGATAATCCGTCAACTCCTTTGGGCCAGGGCGCTAATGGAAATCCATATACCGTTTTAAAAACGCCCATGTATGTAGTGAACACTTTAGCTGAACCAAACGGGCTGGGTGGTAGCACCTATATTAACACGGTATATGAAGATGCAATGTATCATCCACTAAGAGGTTTTCTTGGTTTTAAGAAGGTAACTTCATACCATGGAGCTACTGCCACAAACTCCATTGCCTATTCAGAAATGAATGCTACATTTCTTATACCGCTTATTTACCGGTCAACTACTGACCAATACGGAAGCCTGCTTACTGAAAATCTTGTAACCAATAATCTGATAAGAATAAACCCCGGAAATTATTTTGATAAAAGATTTGTAAGCCAGGTGGCAAAAAATACCAGCTTTAATTATGTAACCGGTTCCGGAAATGAAACTACAAATACGTATGATAACTATGGGAACATTACCAACGCCACGGTTAAGGGCGGCCCATTTTCGGGAGTCATTGTAACCGGTTTGGAAACCGTTACGTCAGCCGCAACTTATGTAAGCTCTTTTACTCCGGTACCTTCTCTGCCATCCACTACAACGTTAAGTAAAACACGCACCGGTCAATCAACAGTTAATAAAACGACTACTTATACTTATAACAGTAAAGGATTGGTAGCGTCTGTTACAGATTTTTCCGGAACTGCGATTGCGAACACACTGAGCTACACTTATGATAATTTTGGAAATGTAGCGACACAGACACTAAGCGCTCCCAGCACACCTGTTGTTTCAAATACTTATGACAGTAAAGGCAGATACCTTTTATCAAAGAGCACATCTGGCAGCGGAATTACGAAAACGGAAACCTTTTCTTATAATGCTCTTAATGACCATATATCAACGGCCACTAGCAGCGATGCGCTGACCACTACTTTTAATTATGATGGCTTTGGCAATGTTACTAGTACACTTTTACCTGACGGGAATACTATAGTGAGTCCTTTGGCCTGGGAAACTACTACTGGCAGATATTCCAGGACTTCTTATAGATCCGCGGACGGAGGTATCTGGAATAAAAAATATTTCGACATTATTGGCAGAGAAATAAGAAGCGAAGCTAAGGGCTTTAATGACCAGCTTATTTTTTCAACAACGCAGTACAATACACAGGGCCTGGTTTACAAGCAGGCCCAGCCACGTTATGCCAGTGAGCCTCTCGTAGAAATAACCAATTCGTATGATCAGTTACAAAGGCTGACTTCAGTAACTAACGGTAGTACCACTTCTAATTATAGCTATAGTTTGGTAGCAGGCGGATTATATACCACTACCGTTACAAATGGCGCCAGCCAGGCTTCTTCAAAAACTATGGATGCTTCCGGTAAGGAAGTAAAAACAATTGATAATGGAGGCCAGTTGGATTTTACTTATGATAGCTGGGGCAATCAGAAAGATGTAAAATTTGGCGCTACAAGCCTTGTAGTAAATACTTATGATAGTTATGGAAGGCAAATAACACTGACGGATAAAAATGCAGGGACAATAACTTATCAATATAACACTTTAGGAAAACTAACGCAGCAAAAAGATGCAAAAAATAATACGCATACGTTTGTATATGACGCATTTGGCCGGCTGTTGACAAAGACAGGGCCTGCGGGAACTACTACTTATACTTATTATTCGGTAGCAGGAAAAGTCAATGATAACATTACTTCTATTACAGGCTTTGCGGGTGATGTAAAGACTTATCAATATGACAATCTTCAAAGATTAATATCAGAAATTACCAATGTAAGTGGCCAGTCATTTACAAAAACTTTGCAATACAATGCTTACGGAAATTTAATAAAAACCACTTATCCTTCCGGCGTAATTATTAATGATACTTATGATAAGAATAATATTCTTACACTCACCTCAATGACCAATGCGGGAGTTACACAAACATTGTTCACCGCAACGGCAATGAACAGCAGGGGTGTATATACGGGGTATAGTTACGGGAATGGCAAAACTTCATCTGTTACGTATGACCTAACGAAAGGTGTTCCCACAAGGTATTATACGCAGGGCATCCAGGATTTGAATTTTAATTTCGATACCAACACCGGTAACCTGCTTTCGAGGCAGGAAGCCATAAAAGGATTAACCGAAACATTTACTTACGATAATTTAAACCGCCTTAAAAGCGCTGCTGTGAATACTGTACAGCAGTTTGCCATGACTTATGACGGCAGCTCCAGCAGTTCGTTGGGAAACATTCAAAGCAAATCGGATATAGGCAATTACAGGTACGATGCACAAAAGATACATGAGCTGCGTTTTTTGACTACTAACAGCGGAGTGCCAACCAATCCGCCGAATATAATATCCCCAAACACACAAGCTATTACTTACACACCCTTCCTAAAAACCGCTACTATCGCTGAGAATGGTTATCAGATTGCTTACACCTACGGTGAAGACGAGCAAAGAATAAAAAGTGTGTTAACGCAAAACGGTACTACACTTGAAACAAAATATTACCTCGGCGTTTATGAAAAACAAATAAAAGGTGCTGTTACCCGCGAGATACATTATATAAGTGCAGGAAATGGACTTTGTGCGATAGTTATAAAGGAAGCAGGAGTAGTTACGCCCTACTTTGTTTACAGTGACCACCTCGGAAGCCTGCTTACCATTACCAATAGTGCAGGGACTGTGGTGGCAGAACAAAACTTTGATGCATGGGGCAGGTACCGCAATCCCACTAACTGGATGTATAACAGCGTACCGGTAAACCCTGACTGGCTCTACAGGGGATTTACAGGCCATGAGCATGTAAAGCAGTTTGCCTTAATAAATATGAATGGCAGGATGTATGACCCGGTAACCTGCCGCATGCTAAGCCCTGATAACTATGTACAGCAACCTTTTTATACTCAAAATTATAACCGTTATAGTTATGTATTAAATAATCCTTTAAAATATTCTGATCCTAGTGGTCAATATGTAGTAGTTGATTCATGGATTAAAGGTTTTTTCAGCGGCTTGTTCAAAGGTGGGTTAAAAGAAGCATGGAAGGAAGCCAATAATAGAGCAGCGAATGATGCCAAAATTTGGGGTGGATTATTTACAGGGAATTTTAAACAAATACTAAGCAGGTTTACCTGGGAGTTGCCGCAAACTTTACTTGGTTTTGGATATTCTCATTTCAGCAATACTACTCTTGGCAATGTTAACGATGTAAATTATTATGACGGTGCTACGGTGGTTAGACATAACAAAAAAAATGGATTAGGAGTTACATTAGGCTCATATATAAATGGTGATAATAGCATTCGCCCCGATCCTAATAATTCATTATTTCAACATGAATACGGGCATTATTTACAAAGCCGGGCAAGTGGAATCTTCTATTTACCAAAATTTGCAATACCTAGCCTTTTAAGTAGGAATAATGGAAATCATCCTGCAGTTTATAACGCTGTAGAGCAAGATGCTAATATAAGGGGAATTGAATATTTCTTTAAAAAAACCAATGGATCATTGGATTGGCATTTTGATGATAATCCCATAGGCACCGACGGAAGGAGTTGGACAATGGCCGAGTACCATTCAATTGATTTTCAGGAAATACTTTACCGGGGCA
Source organism: Hanamia sp. (assembly GCA_965217965.1). Taxonomy (GTDB): domain Bacteria; phylum Bacteroidota; class Bacteroidia; order Chitinophagales; family Chitinophagaceae; genus Ginsengibacter. The sequence goes on from CBDCJQ010000001.1 coordinate 1,007,698, forward strand.
GAATGGGAGTCAATTTTGCTGACATTTTTTTAGGATGGCCTACATTGGGTATTTATAATACTATTGTTGATAACAAAAAATATTAAACATTATGAAAAAAACTCTTCTACCTATCCTGCTAATTGCAATTGTTAGTATTGGCGATACTTGCAGCAAGAACAGGCCTGATTGTCATGAATATTATACAATAAAAAATAATTCCAATAGTGCAATCTATTTTAGATGGAGCAGAGATTCTGCTTTGAATTCATTAAGCTATTCTCCCGGTTCATCTCCTGCAGAGTATAAATGCGCTGCAAACGATAAAACAAATGATACACATCGAGCTTGTTACGAAGCTGAAATAAATCTTTCTTCAATCAAAAAGCTCAATATATGGATTTTTAATGCTCAAATAATAGAAACGGTACCATGGGATACAGTAAAGAAAAACTATATGATATTAAAAAGGTATAGCCTTACGAAGGCACAATTGGATAGCGCCAATTGGATAATTAATTACCCTTAAGTTGAAATCAAGAAAACACATTATAAAATGAGCGAAGAAAAATTTATAAATAGCACAAGCGGATGCTTGCGCCAACACGGGGGCAAGATGTTGCAAAGGGAAGAAATATATTTAGTTTCAATAATACCCCTGTAACCGTTTCAGGACCGCAAGTAATTGTTGAACCTACCATTTATGCAGGATGGTCAGTAGATGACGGAGAGCTTTTGACAGAATTTGCGGGAAATAAAATTGGTGGAATAGAAGGATCTTCTTCAAGCATTGCGAATTCAAGGAACTTGGGTCGATTAGGAGAAGAGGCAGTAGGTGTTGGAGCAAAAGTTAGGATACCTTCCCTTACTGGTACGGCAAAATATCGAATACCAGACCGCCTAACCAGCACGACACTTGAACTTGAGGAGATTAAGAACGTAACTCATTTAAGTCTTACGCAACAAATAAAAGACTTTTATCTATATTCTCAGCAGAAAGGTTTACAGATGATATTGTATACAAGACCAACTACTACTTTTTCAGCACCATTGCAAAAATTAATTGATAATGGCAGTATACTCGTTAAACCAATTCCCATTAGATAGCTATGACAGATATGAATAGAATAAAAACCGAGTTGCAGAACGTTGGAATATCTATAAATGATATTTACGATTTAGTAAATACAAGTAAGCCCTATCCATCTGCCATTCCTGTTCTTCTTAATTTATTACAGCAAGGAATAGATGATATTCATTTAAAAGAAGGTATAGTTAGAGCATTAGCGGTGAAAGAAGCGATAGGAAAGGCATGCCCTATTTTAATTTCAGAGTATAAAAGAATCCCCAAGAATAATTTCATGTTTCGCTGGGTAATTGGGAATACCATATATGTGACTATCACAGAAAATTATCTAGAAAGTATTTTAGAGATAGTTTTAGATAAGGAAAACGGAATTTCAAGGCAAATGTTCGTTTTGGCTTTGGGAAAGGTGAAATCTGAAAGGGCTGAAGACGCTTTAATAAAATTGCTTGACGACGAGGAGGTTACACCACATGCCTTGGAAGCCCTAGGAAGATTAAAATCAAAAAAAGCACGACAAAAAATTAATTCTCTTACAAGCCATTCAAATCTATTAATAAGAAAAGAAGCCAAGAAGGCTTTAAAAAAAATAAATAACTTTTACCATGAAATATAAATTTTTTATTTTCTTTTTGACCTTTAGTTTTTATGTTATTAATAACAGTTATTCTCAGATACCTATTAATTTAAACCCCATTCCCAGTGGAGGTTACAGGTTTAATAAACACAGGCAAATTGATGTCATAAGCAATATTCCCGATTCAAATAATTTGGGATATGTCCCTTCCGATATTTTGAACGACAGGAAATATCTTCAGCCATCTGATTCAATTACCCTTTGGCTGCAAAGTTTTATAGAGAAGCAATTTGGCTACAATGCGAATGCTAATAAAAAACAGTTGTTGTGGGTTATACAGGATTTAAGCGCGGGCAAAGATTCTTCTCTTAACGGGGTATATTCTTTTGTAAAATTAAAGGCGGATATATATAATGGCGATGGGCAAAGTAATCCAAGTTATCAGTTGACAAATACTTTTGATAGTACCTGGTTCATTTATAACGGAAATGCTGATTTTGGGCAAATGATAGCGCAGTCTTTTATAGAGTTATACAAAAACTCTTATAACTCAAAAAGAAGTGCAGCCAATAATCGTTTTGCGCAATCTAATGGGGGATTGACAGGAAATAGTAGCGCAATTAAGAATCAGGTCGAATCAATTAACAATAGACCTATTTTAAATTTGGCGCAATATAAAGACGGTATTTATATGTCGTTTGATGAATTTGAAAATAACGCACCTGCCATTACAAACTTCTATGCCGATGTAAACAGCAATAACAACCAGGTTGAACTTTATAATATAATGCCCGATAGCAGCAGCCGGTTAATAGACAGCGCCTGGGGCTTGTCGGTTAATAATGAATTATATTATTATGCTTCAGGGCAACTTTATCCAATCGAGAAATCGGGCAATACGTTTTACATAGCAAAATATTTACAATATACTACCAGGCGAAACCAGGCTATGTATTGGCGTAAATACATAGGCGCTAAACAACCGGATAATAATCCCTATAATGATGCCCATGTAATCCGGAAAAATATAGCAACTGCAAAAAATGTATCATTAGAGGCAACACATTTAGATTTTGATTCAGGAGATTTCATCTATTAATAAAAACTTTTTATGAAGAAGATCATTTTCACCCTGTCGCTGTTTATAGTTTCGCAAATGGGAACAAAAGCCCAGGGGCTGCAACCAGGTGAGTGCGGTATCATGTTTACTTATGATGCTACAGGTAGCTTAACACAACGGCAGTTTTTTTGTAACAACACCGGTGCTGTTATATATCAGGCATCAAAAAACGGAGCTACTCCGGCTGACTCCACCGCTACAAATAATAACCAGGGAGAAATTATAAAGGTGAATGCTTTGTTACCCAATCCTACGTCCGGTAAGTTTACCGTACGCCTTGCAATGCCATTAAAAAATGAAAATGTTTTTTTGATGGATGGGAACGGAAAAGTGATTCAAAACAGTAAAAAGAGCGGCTCCGAACTTAACTTTGATATCAGCTCATTTTCCTCAGGAATATATTTTGTAAAAATAGAATCTAATGGTAAAATGATTTCATTAAAAGTCGTCAAGCAATAGATCGTCAATATTTTTAAATGTGCATTTGTTCCAGGGTAACGGGTCCATTTCAAATCCGATGGCTATCGGATGTCGCTTTAGGTTAAAGGTTGTCAACCTTCCAGATGGAGTTTTTAAATCTAAAATTGACTTGTTAAAAGGTTGACAACCTTGCGACTTTTTAAAATGCGCCCAGGATAACGGTTTATTTTTCCAAAATTTTTTTTTATTTTTATTCGCTCAAAAAATTGCTAATCTTTTACCAGTTGCTCATGAAAAATTATCTTGTATTTATTGTGTTTATTATTTTTTGTTTACCGGTCTTTGCTCAAACCGGAAAGGGAAATTTTGCATTATCCGGAAAAACCGACCTCAGCTTTTTGTTTTCAAAAACTACGATTGGTACAGACAGTATTGAGACCGGTAAAATAAAAAGTAACCAATATGGTTTTACTTTGGGAGCCGGCTATTTTATTGCGGATAATTTTAGTGCAGGCATTTCCGGAACCTGGTCTTACAATTATACAGAAACGGAAACGCTTAGTGGCCAAACCTTTCGTACTGCAAATATTATCCAGTCATACACCATTCTACCGCAGGTTGCTTATTATTTTGCGGTGTCGGGCAAATTGAAACCGGTATTAGCTGCCGGCGTTGGGTATGCCTGGGTAGAGGAAAGAGATTCAAGAATAATGGAAAATAATAATAAGCTGTATTCATTTAGTGGCGTCTCGTATGTTGGCTCTGCCGGCGCATCCTACTTTATCAACAAATCAATTTCTATTGATCTTGGATTACAATATTCTCACAACAGGTTAAAAGATAAACTTCAACCGAATGTAATGCATAAGGAAAATATTATCGCCGCAAAGTTGGGTGTATCTGTATTTTTGTAAAGGTTTATCATTTAAAGGATTAAAGGTTGCCAACCTTTCGGATGAAGTTTTAAATCTGAAATTAACTTGAAGGTTGGCAACCTTGCCACATCTGGTAGCCATCGGATTTGAATGAACCACTAACTCAACTTCTCTTTAGTTGAAAGAATAAATAACCCTTGCCGGTTAAGGTTTAAATTTCCCAAAAGTTAGTATGCTTATTTTTGCGGCACAATGGGTCAAAAAAAATTAAAAAGATTTGGAGAAATAAAAACTTTTTCCAATGTGCTGGAGTACCCGGAAAACGTTGCAGGAAAATGGAAGCAATATTTTAAAAATAACCACCCGGTAATCCTTGAACTTGCCTGTGGCAAAGGTGAATATGCGGTAGGGCTTGCACAATTAAAACCGGAAAATAATTATATTGGAGTTGATATAAAAGGTAATAGAATATGGGTGGGCGCCAGGTTTGCCCTGGATAATGAACTAACGAACGTCGCCTTTTTGCGTACGCAGATTCACCAGGTAAACACCTACTTTGAAAAGAACGAAGTAAAGGAAATCTGGATTACATTTCCCGATCCCCAACTCAGGATATCGAAGGCAAATAAAAGACTTACGCATCCACGTTATTTAAGATTGTATCATCAATTTATAATGCCGGGTGGCAGCATACATTTAAAAACGGATTCCCCGGAGCTTTATGAGTTTACGAAAACCGTTGTTGAGTTATATGGCCTTAATCTAATCGCTGATGTAAAAAATATCCATCATCAAAAAAATATTTCGCCAGAGCTGATGATAAAAACCCATTACGAAAAGCTTGACATTGCGAAAAGCAATTGTATTTTTTACCTGAGTTTTTCTTTGCCGGAAAAAATGATCGACACAGATAATGAGCTTGAACATGCTTTAAAAATAGTTGCTGATGAGTAGCAGTAATGATAAATTTATTGAAGGGATTCACTTTTATTATAATGAAGAGGGCAATACTGTGCTTACAGCAAAATATCACCTGGCACGTGGGTTTTGCTGTGGAAATGGCTGCCTGAATTGCCCGTACAACTATGAGATGGTTGCAGAACCGTACCGCGGTAAATTACTTGAGAAAAGAAAAAATGAAAAAAAAGATAACAGCTGAGCCGCTTAGAACCACTACGAGGCAATACAGTTTTTTTGAAGACGTATATGCAGTTGTGCGCCAAATTCCAAAAGGGCGTGTGACATCCTATGGTGCAATAGCGAACTACCTCGGCACAAAGCTATCAGCCCGGATGGTGGGCTGGGCAATGAATGCAGCACATGTTGCCAAACCAAAAGTTCCTGCACATCGTGTAGTAAACAGGAATGGAATGTTAAGTGGTAAAGCCCATTTTGCCACACCAACTCTTATGGAAGAATTATTAATGAAAGAAAAAATAAAAGTGGAAGATGATAAGATCGTGGACTTTGAAAAATTGTTTTGGGATCCTTATAAAGAGTTAGGATTGTAAGACGGTATAATGCGATCAGGCTAATAAAAGTGTCCGCCTCGTTTCTTGATTTTTTACTGATGTTTATTTTAATGAATAGAACATACCCGGATAAACAAAAAGCCACACCCTGCGGCATTGGCTTTTCATTATGCAAACCCTTATTACTTTCTATTGTTTTGATTCAAAAATGTTATCTCATGAAATACATTTTTCCATATCCTTTCACAAAAATGTTATAGTGTCCTTTTTCTTGAGTTTGACACCCTTTAGCTTGTTCGTCCTCTGAAAGCCAGTACCAGCGCGGGTTGGGTTTTGGATTTCAAAAAAGTTGTAGGGAGAAAGCTATTTTTATTTTTGGATGAGAGCCTTTACCTTTGGTGGCTATGGCCTTTTTGCGTAAGGAGATAAAGAAAAGCGGTACCTACCTGAGCATTTGCGAAAGCTATCGCAACCAGGCCGGCCAGGTTCAACGACGGGTACTTCGGCACTTGGGTAATGCCAACAGCTATTCGCAAGAAACACTCGAACGCATAGGCCGCCAGCTAATTGAAATGGCTAAAGGGCCGGCAGCGGAACCTCAAAATATTGAGGAGCTGGCACGCTACAACTACGGCTTTCCCATGGTGATGCTCCAGTTGCTGCGCCTCTATGATTTGGATGCTGTTTTGAAACGATTAGGCCGCAAACATAAACTTAGCTTTAGCCTTCTGCAAAATCTGTTGCTTATGCTTTGCGACAGATTCAATGATCCCCTTAGCAAACTGGGCTCCTACAATTTACAAAATGAATATACCGGCCTGGGGCCATCTGCGGAGCTGCACCACATTTACCGCACATTAGATTATTTAGCCGCCGGCAATGATATCATTCAGGCACATATTTATAACAAAAACCGGGACTTGTTTAACTATGAACTTGATGTGGTATTTTATGATGTTACCACCTTTTACTTCGACAGTGAAGTAGAAAACGAAGGTGCCCTGCGCCAGTTAGGGTTCGGTAAGGATGGTAAGATTGGCAAAACACAAATCCTGTTTTCACTTCTTATTGATAAAAATAAGGTACCCCTGGGCTTTCAGATATTCAAAGGTGACATGTACGAAGGCCACACTTTTGAAAAAGCTATAGCCAAACTCAAAGCCAAATACAACATTAAACGCATTATCGTAGTGGCCGACAGTGGCATGCTTAATGAAGATAATATAGCCCTGTTTGATAAGGGTGGTACAGCCCAGGATTTTGAATACATTGTAGGCGACCGTCTCAAATCTCTTAGCCAGGCAGCCATACAATACCTTACTAATATTGACAACTACACTACCGTTATCATACAAGATAACAAAGGCAAGGACATTCCGCTGCAATACTGCACCTATAAATATAAGAGCAGAACTATTATTTGCACCTGGAGCGAAACCGGGCAAAGAAAGACAAAGCCGAAAGAGAGAAAAAAATAGAAAAGGCAAAAAAGATGCTTAAGCAGCCATCGAACATAGAGAAAAAAGCAAAGCGTTACTTTATAAAAAATACCGGTAAAAATAAATACGAATTAGACTATCAAAAAATAGAAGAACAGAAACGCTTCGATGGTTTCAAAGCCATTGCCACCAATGCCAAAGATGTAACACCGCAGCAGGCTCTTCAAAAGTATAAGGACTTATATAAAATAGAACAAAGCTTTCGCAGCTTCAAAAGTTATTTTGAAACCCGCCCCATGTTTCACTGGACTGATAAAAGAATAGAAGGCCACATAGTGCTTTGCTACATATCATTTTGCCTGCTGGTCTATTTACAAAAAAAATGCAGTTATTCGGAGCACGTAATACGAAGATTGCTGGCCGGGATGCAACTCTCCAAAATTGTACAGGATGGAGAAGTAATGTGGCTCAGGTCAACCACTAGTGAACAGGCAGAATATTTATTAAAATCAATTAACCTAAAACAATTGCCTACTGCAATAAGCGATGCCACCATAGCAAACTACCTGCCCTCAAATTTGTAGGGGGAAATTCAAAATTAAGTACTTCTGAAAATCAATAAGTTAGCTTAAAATCGTGTCAAACTCAAGAGGAATGGAATGTTAAGTGGTAAAGCCCATTTTGCCACACCAACTCTTATGGAAGAATTATTAATGAAAGAAAAAATAAAAGTGGAAGATGATAAGATCGTGGACTTTGAAAAATTGTTTTGGGATCCTTATAAAGAGTTAGGATTGTAAGACGGTATAATGCGATCAGGCTAATAAAAGTGTCCGCCTCGTTTCTTGATTTTTTACTGATGTTTATTTTAATGAATAGAACATACCCGGATAAACAAAAAGCCACACCCTGCGGCATTGGCTTTTCATTATGCAAACCCTTATTACTTTCTATTGTTTTGATTCAAAAATGTTATCTCATGAAATACATTTTTCCATATCCTTTCACAAAAATGTTATAGTGTCCTTTTTTAGAGTTTCCGTCACCAACTGAAATTTCATCATTAGCTTCATTGTAAGCATCCATCGAACGGCCGTTCAAATTAGTAAGCACTCTATATAAGTAAACACCATTCGCAACTTTCTGCCCATACATATCGCTACCATCCCATTTGAATTCTGTAATGTTTCTTCCTATGTGAAGCGGGCCAAGCTCGTCTTTGGTTATTTCTCTGATAATTTTTCCGGTAATGGTTAATATTTGTATGCGTATATTTTGCGGCACTACAGACCCGGTAACGGTAAAGACAAAAGCAGTAGATGTTGTAAACGGATTAGGATAATTAAGCAGGTTAGATATCATGGGCTTGCTAATTATCATGAAGTTAATATGGTAATCAAGCTCGCCGGCAGTGTTGCCAACAACATCTTTTCCTGAAACGATTAATTCATATTCATCATCATCTCCACTCAAAGAAGGCGAAAGGTCAATGGTGGCTGTATTTTCACCAGCCGCTAAGTTAGCCGGCGTAAAGCGCAGGGTGTCGTTATCAAAATTGTATGTCCTGAGCGTTCCATCCGGAAAACGTATCTGTACTTTAATAAGCGACGTATCAGTGAGGCCAAGAAATTTGCTTTCATCTTTTAGTTTGATAACAATATGCGGCCTTGCCGATACGATATCTCGGTTTAGAATATGCACCCCGTCAAATGTAACATCCAGCAACGGATTGAATTTATCAGCCTTCACAAAAAAGTTCTGGTAGAGGAAGTTATTAAAATGATATTGTTCAGGCTGATCGTTATCCGGGTTAAAATCAACGAGTAATATATTCGGGCCGGAGAATTGTTTTGTATCAATATCATATTTCAAAATAATTGTATCGCCGCTGATCAATGGCTTTTGCTTCGGAAGCTGGATAAGGTGGGTAATATTATTATTATCTATTACCGCCAGCTTCACCTTCACACTATCAAAAACGGGCAGGCTTATATTTTTAAAAGCGATGCCAAAGTGAAGAATATCCCCCTGCTCCAAAGTGTCTTTACTTGAGAAGAATAATGTTGGCGTAAGAGCCCCCTCGGGAGCCACATCATAATTTAGCCTCCAGTAGGCAAGCTGATAAGCTGTAAATTTTATGCTATCTGCGTTGCGCATCCTTAATTGTATAAATGGATATTGTGTGGCGCTTACAGATGAAATATCTACATCCTGCATGGTTTTGTTTACTGTGAAAAGTATAGATTGGTTGCCTGTGGAATCAATGCCTATGATCTCCACTGTAGGATTGTCAGGTGAATTTGCCTCAAGGCTGCTGCCACGCCAGTGCATTTGTTTCCAGGCTTTCGCCGGGCCAAATTTTGGGGAGGTAATATACGCTAATGAATCATGGGTAGTATATTCTTTAGAAATTTCTATTTTGTCTTCTATACCATCAGACAACACAAACTCCGGCTGAAACGAAGTATTGTTTTTTTGGTACATAAAAAGAAACACCCTTGGTCTGTTGAAGGAGTCTATCAGCACAAACCCTTGTGATTTAAGCCGGTGATACAGAGAATTGTTGGCTCCATACACAGCGGTGTCAGAAGCCCACGCAGGCGCATAGGTGTTACCGGTCGTATCCGGACCGGATATGTACCTTGCCGCTACAATGAAATTGTTTGGTATAGAATCGAGAAAATTCATTACAAGTTTTCTTCTCGCTTGCGTAAGATTATTAAATTGAAAATTGGAAATACGGGTGGCACCACATACCGGATCGCTACCGAATAATCCCTGTGGGGTACCCATTACATTTTGCCACGGCTTAAGTGTTATGGGATCAATTACTGTAAATACAATTCCGTTTATCCCGCAAAACGCCCTGTCCAAATCAGTTCCATTTATAGATACTTTAAAATCGCTTCCGTCAGAGGCAGCTTTGGGGTAAACACCATCATTAGCATAAATATTATTTTGTACGGTCCCGAATGTCCATGTTCTCGAGCTATCCAGCTTTATATCTTGTGTATCGCTGCTTAAGTGCTGATAATAATGTGATTGATTAGAGCCTGGCGTACTATTCGCAAGATAGATGAAGGAAGAATTGTTCCAGCGATAATCTGAAGGCAAATTTGTAGCAGGCTTCAGTGAAACCCTCCAGTAGTACACCGTGCTATCTGTATAGCTGAACCCGGGATCAAATTCAATAGCCCCACCTGCTGCATTTACCGTTCTTGTCACCTTTTTAGAGGAATTGAAAAGTTCAGTGGTGTCAATCTCCATTACATAATCTTTCGCCACACTTATCGGGTTTGCCGTAGAGGCATATAATTTTTGGTTGTCAACATTTACTATAGAAAAATTATATGGATAAGCAGGGGTGGCTTCATCTTCATACACGAAGAAATCTTTTACGATGCTGTTATTACTTTCTGACATTTCATCCACTTCATTATCGGCATCAATAGTGACGGTAATCTTATTTAGCCCTTTATCTCTTGCAGAAATAACGGGCACTACAAGATGTGCCGAATCAGCATAGTTAATTGCGCTTATTCTTTTGTGCAAAAGCACATTAGTAGTTCCATTCGGATAAGTTCTTTTTATTTCAAACGTAATAGAATCGGTAATTGCCCTGCCGATATTATACGCTTTGGCATCCAGCACAAAACTATTTTGGGCCACTGAAATAAACGGTGGATTTATTTTTACTTCTTGTTCTTCGATTACATAATCAGGCTTGGAATGCGGATTAATTTTTATCGCCGGATCACCATGCAAAGCAATTTCTTCCATGTGTACTCTTGACAAATAATATATAGAGCTTACATTTCCGCCCAGGCTGCTGATGACATTCTTCATATCGTTTCCGATACTATTTCCATAGTTGGCCACGCCTAATTGGTGGTACAATTCATAATCATAATTATCAAGATAAGGAGGCACACCCAGGTGAGAGCTCGCCATAAAGCCGATAGAGCCACGCTCACTTGCCAGCACAAATTTTTCTGAAATAGTCATATTATTTTGCGTTATCCGGGTAGGATCGTAGATATAATTATTACCTGCGGTGCAGCCGCTTACCGCAAAAAACGGATAGCGCCCCTGGTTTTGATAAAAGGAAGGATCGCTTAAATTAAAGGCAAGCGTATTTGCTGAAGAGTGTCCGAAATAGCTTAAGAGACTTATACCTCGGTGGAACAGTTCTTCTATTCTTTGCCCTGATACTAATTGAACTGCGGAGTTAGAAGATTTCGCAAAGGTCTCCACATGGCCGCCATACAAAGTATCTTCTATTATTTTTTTATATTGATTCATGTAATAGGTAAACAAATCATTTTCTGAACTATCGCTTCCTCCAATTACATGCGCTATGTTTTTCATCCATAGCTTATTGGCAAGCGTTTGAGTGGGTGAGGCCTGCGCCGCTTCATATTCCTGGATTTTTTGAAGATAATTGCCCACTTCATTTCCGGAGATTACGGAAAGCCTTCCTACAGGTATGCTCGGCACAATACTTCCATAAGGCGATGAAAGTAATACATCAGAGGCGGGGTTACCGAAAGTAGGTACAAGATTTAACTTGTCTGCGTAAGGGTTGTTTTCATTGAGCCGGTAGTCATTGTAAGTAATTCCCTTGCCTATCAGGAAAACATATTTTGGGGAAGGAAATTTAGCTGTTGCAAACTGGATAAAATCTTTTATCGCCGATGGATGTTTTTTAATACCATAGGCAAATTGGTCAACAAGCTCATCACTGTTATAGATCTTAGCGTTAAAACTGCCACCGGCAGCGGAATTTCTGTAAGCTTTATAAAGGTCTATGTTATTTACACCCGAGCCATTATTGTATAAAAGAGGATTGCTTATTATAAGATAGTCACCTTGGTTGGCCGCCACGCTAAAGTTAGTAAAATTTCTTGTTGAAAAATTACTGATGGCATTTACCGCCGACACATCTTCGCTTACCAGAATAAATTTTCTTTGCGCAATTGTTGATGGAGGTAGCGCAAATTTTACTTTGCCGGGCGTAGAAGTTATATCGCCCGTATATCTTTTGTTGGAAGATATATCTAATAAAACAGGTGCCACAGACCCGTTATTAAAATTATCAATTACTAAAAAATTGCCGGTGGCTGAGGCAGGCAATTCAAAAGAAAAATTAGTCTTATTATTAAAATTAAATTTACTCGCGTAAGTGAGCTCTACAAATGAAACAACCATCCTGTCTGTAGTAACTGCCGAAATATCTTCAAAAGAAATTACCAGCAAGTCGGGGTTTGATAAGTGACTGGCAGGGAGATTATTGATTTGCTTTTTGATGTAACGATAAGAAGGCATCGGCTCATCATCAATGATTGTATTGAAAAACTTGATGCGGATATTTCGATTATTAAGGGCATTGCCTACCACGCCAAAATTGAAAGACACATTAGGGCCACCGGGATAAACATTCAGGCTATCAATATTAGCAGAAAAAGCATAGTTGGGAAAGATATCATTAGTCGTCCAGCCTTCGCCAATATCGTAAGAAGAGGAGTAAACATAGCTTCCGAACGGCAACCCATAACCGATGTTAATTTGATTTCTATAATAATTGCCTTTTGTATTCATGAAATAAGGCTCGGCGGGCAATGTATTGTTAGCTACATCATTTGGGGCATTGGTAAAGCGCAGGTTATTTCCTACAGGATTTACTGTTAAGAAATACGCGGAGGTATCAGTCTGTAAACTATAATGGTCACTGAGCTGGTAGTTGCTATCGCGGTAAAGCTTGGTATCCATTTTACCATCATTCATCAATCCCCAAAACTCTATGTAACCAGAAGCGCCCAACGGGCCGGTTGGTATGGAGGTGTATAAAGTTACTTCCTGCCCATTTCTCCATAATTGAAATTGCTCTGCCGGCGCATTGCCCAGGGATATTGAGTTCAAGGTAGATTGAGAAATACGGAACAGGCCGTTTTTTCCCACGTTGAATTTATAATAAGTCTTGCTATAGTCAATCCAGCTATTGGAATATTGTTGCGAAAAAGCAGCAGCAGATATAAAAATGAAAGAAAGTAATAATAATTTTTTCATGGTCGTTATTTAAAACCTTTAGTTTTCTTTTTTGGTAAGATCAAATCTTAGAGAAAAAATATGAGTGTACAATGGATTAGATTGATTAGCCAGGTTGGTGAAAGCATAATCAAGGCTTACATTTTTTATTTTGAAACCGGCACCTAAGCTTGGCTGGTAGATCCATACCCTTTTTTGATTAGTGGTATCTCCATCGGAAAGCGCTTTTTGAAAATTATAGATCCCCCCTCTTACAAAAAAAGCGTCTTTAATCGATAACTCGAGGCCTGCGTGCGGATCGATGCTTACAGGCTCTCCGCTAATAATTGTATTTCTTTTACCGTCGAAAGTAAAGTCAAGGTCTGCCTCTGCTAAAAGGCTCACTGAAGAACCAAATTTAAAATTATAAGAATTACCGATCGTTAATCTTGGCGCGGTTAGCTCTGTTGATTTTACCGGAATATCATTTTTGGTCAGGTAAAGCACCTCTTTTTCTTTTTCGCTAAAAGTAAATGACCAGGCATTAAAAGTAGTAGTAAGGTCTTTGGCAACAACACCCAAAGCCCAGTTATTTTTTTGTAATTTAAAACCGGCATCAAAGCCAAAACCCCACGCAGAAGCAAAGTGGCCAACCTTCCTGTAGATGATCTTGGCATTGCCGCCAAAGCTCATTTTAAAATCATCGTCGTCTTTTATTTTTTGTGCAAACGAAAGCAACACCGCATAGTCCGCTGAAGAAAATGTGCTGATATTTCCATAGTTGATACTGCCATCAGGTTCAACAAGGTATAAAGTATTCGGGATGTCGTCTACCGCAAAGCGTAAGATGGAAAGGCCGAGGGTTCTCCTGTTATCGCTTACGGGTATGGCCACACTTCCATAATCGTATTTACCAATATTATCAAAATAGCTGGCGTGCATAAACTGCAAAGAAGGAATATCCTGTACGCCGGTCAATGCTGCAGGGTTCCAATACCCGGCAGTGCCGTCTTTTACAGAAGCTGCTTGTGCCGCACCCATGCCCAGGCCGCGGGCGCCTGCGCCAATATTCAAAAATTCATTGGAATATTTTCTGAACTGTGCAAATCCCAGGCAGGGAAATAGCGCTAAAAAAAGAATTTTTATAATTTGAAAAGTTCTCATAAGAAAGAAAAATCAGTTAAAGAAGAAAAATCAATTAAAGGATAAATTCAGTGTGTGTTTTCAACTATTTAAAACGATTGTTAGTATTATTGTATTTATGGGTAGTGCAGCGCTTTATTAAAATTAAGCAACTTCTGCAAATACCCAATGGATCATTCAAACCCGGTTTTTTAAAATATTTCCTGTCGATACTACTTTTCTAAAAATAAAATTGCACCCTACTTAACTTTTAAATAATAAAATAATGAAGCTGACCCTGATAGCTATATAGCTATCGGGACTGTTCTTTTTTTTAAACAACAATTTTTTAAACAACAATTCAATCCCCCATCTTTTTTTGTAACGCTATTTCTTCGGCTGTAAGTATCATGTTGTTGCAGATAAATATATACTTACGGTCTTTTTCATCCTGATAACATATTTTGTGCAGTTTCAATGTCTCTCCCTACCATCTTTTTAATCTTGTAGCCAACTTTTTAATCTTGTAGCCAATTTGTATAACCTCCTCCTTTAATACACCTGCTTGTTTTTTAGGTAATACTGTTTCTTTGCTCCCCAAAAAGCATCAGGCGCTTATTTTTTTGTCGGTTTGTAATGAAGAGCTATTTCTTTTTCTTCAACGGGTTTTTCTGAATCATCGTATTGGTAATACAATTTGCCATCTTTTTTACTTATTTTTTCTATATAACTATCGGAAACGTCGGTATAGCTTGATGTGTGCATCCGCCCGCACTGTTCATGAAGGCCTGGTAAACAAAAAACTGTCCCCAGGTAACTTCGCTATACGCATTTAAGTTTTCATCGCTTTACCATCTGCACCTCAGGCCTGAAGTAAAATGTAACATGTGGGTTGATGTATAAAATAGAATTGTGCGATTGGGTGATGGAAGGCGCAATGGCGAAGCCATTGGAGCCTGTGACTGCTTCTTCTTTATTTTCATCACTAATAACTATAACATTATTGCCAGAGCAAAAATTTTCATTTCCGTTACACTAATATCTGCAGTGCTGATGGCGCCAATGCTTTCCATCAGTCCACAATAATACCATGGGTTCGAAACGAACTAACAGTGCCGGGTGTACGCCGGAATGTTTATACAAAAGTCAAGGTAAAAAAAATGCCGAAAGGAATATTACAATTGTGTATATAAAGATTATTGAATTCCTTCTTCTCTTTTAAATGTGTAGGAGGTGCTTAAAATATATTCGTAAAATTGTGCGAGTGTGCCGGTCATTACAAAATAATAGGAAGGCCTGTAAAGTATTTTATACCGGGTAAGCGTATCACCGCTGAGCCCGGTAATTCTATTAATAACTTTTGAACTGAAGCGATAATCCACATAACGGTCTTGTTCCTGCTCAACCAATCTTTTTTGAAAGGCCAGGTTTTGCTTGTTTTTTCTGAATTGAAAGATCCCTATCAATTGATCAAGATCCAGTCCTGCTGCAGCACCGGGCTCATAGTTGGAACTGATACCAGGCTTTTCAAAATCAAAAATTTTGGAATAGGCCATCCTGGTTTCCAGTGAATCCTTGCGATAAGTGTCTGCATAAACAGTAACTCCTTTGAGTAGTTTATATTTATCGTTTGTCCTTACCCGTAAGGAAATGTCAAAGGCATTATAGTTGCTGATTGTTTCCACGGGAAATTTTACTGTTGATTTCCCCCTGTAGAAAAAACTTAGGGAATCTGCTTTTGACACATTTATATGATACGCTCCGAGCGAATCGGTGGTAATCACCAGCCCGGATGTGCTGGAAACATTTACATTAGGCACTACATATAGCTTTGATGAGTCATACACAGTTCCGGAAATGATGATCTGCGCCTTTGGCTCTGAAACACAAAACACTTGAAACAGTAATACCAGAAAAAAAAATTTCGATTGTAGCTTTCTTTTCAAAAAAAAATTTATAAGTAATATTACATTAATGGACTAATCAAAACATAAAACACGTTGTTTTTTAACGCTGATTTTTGAAATTTACTCAATGAAAAGCATTATTGGTAAAGGAGCTTACTACCGGCCCAATCGTAATTATTTTTTTATTTTTAAAATATTTTCCAATGGCCCACATGATAAGCGGGGCGAAGGGTGGAATATAAATCGCATACCTGGGGTTAAAAAGAGAAACGATTATTATTATCAGAAATATTATTTGGAATAGCGATGGCCCGGAACGAATAATTATTTGCCACGGGCCTGGCAAGGTTTTCTGAAATATTATTTTTTGGTTGCTTACATATTTCCATAACAAGAAGCTCATAATTCCTATATAATAGAAATTGAGTGAATAGGTGGTACTGGGAATTGCGAGAAAATCAAAAGGGTATTTGCTGTAAAATGCAGTGCTAAAAGGTGCCAATTACATGTCCAGTAAAGTAATAGCAATGGCAAATACCGCATCGCTAAAAATCATCCTGTCTAATTGAAATCCTGTTTGTGCTTGCTTAATAAGGGTAAAGCATTCAAATCAATTTTGGTGAAAAATTATTTTTTATTTAATAGTTTCTCTATTTGTAACGGATAGTGGCGATGCTCAAGTGAATGGATCTTTTGTGCAAGCGATTCCGCTGTGTCATTTTCGCTTACAGGACATGCCGCCTGAAAAATTATGCCACCATGATCATATACTTCATCCACATAATGAATGGTAATACCACTCTGCTTTTCCCCGGCCTTTAGCACTGCTTCATGCACGGAGTTGCCATACATTCCCTTGCCTCCATAAGCGGGCAACAGAGCCGGGTGAATATTTATTATTTTTCCGGGAAATTGTTTTATAAGAACCGGCGGCAGCTTCCATAAAAAACCTGCCAGCACTATAAATTCTATCCCGCAATTGCGCAATTCTCTTACATACCCCGTCGAGTTGAATTCATTTTTTTCCACGGGTAACACAGGAATGTTTTCTTTTGCGGCAATATTTAATACGCCCGCTTTAGGATTGTTGCAAACAACAAGGCTTACTTCTCCCGCGTCTGATTTTTTAAAATGATCAATTATTTTTTTCGCATTTGTACCCGCGCCTGACGCAAATATGGCAATCTTCTTCATCTGTTTATTTTAAAAAAGTGATTGTTTGATTAAAAAATAAGTCCCGTGAATGTCGCAAGCTTCTTTATAAATTTATTTCAGTTAAAGACGCAAAATATTACAAAAGATGTTCTTACAAAAGAATGATTAAAGCCGGATAACACCACGCTAACTGCTCCATAGTTTTCGAATTGATGGCATAAACAGCATCTAAAACTTGTTAGCTTTTGTACATTAAAGAAATAAATATGTCAGCCTGCCTTTTTTTATAAAAATGGCTGAAACGCACGCCAGCAGGGGCTAAAAAAAATGTAAATTTGTTAACAGTTTGTCAACATCCTGCCTTATTTTTGCAAGCAACAAAGATATTCTTCCATTATTATAAGACAGGAAATCAGAGTATGAATCAACTCACCAGGCTTTTTTCGAAAACTATTGCGGCCTTTTTTCTCATAGCCTTAGTTTCTTCCCCGGAATTTTTGTTTGCGGCAGATGGCGAAAGTTTATTCAAGGCAAATTGTGCAAGCTGCCACAAGCCGGATGCAACTTACGTAGGGCCTGCCCTTAAAGGTGCGAGGGAAAGGGAGCCTTCTAAAGATTGGGTGTATAAGTGGATAGCAAATACTACTTCTATGGTACATACGGATCCTTATGCAGCCGCACTTATGAGTGCGGCGGGGGGCACCGTAATGACGGCTTTTCCTTCATTGAAAAAAGAAGAAATTGATGCAATACTTGATTGGGCAAATAAATATGAGGCGCCTACCGGTACAAAAGGAGTAACCGCCGATAGCAGCAATAGCGGCGCTGATAATTCAATTTTATATGGATTGCTTACGTTGATATTAGCAGTCATTGGTTTGACCCTCGTGCAGGTAAACAGCAATCTAAAAAAACTAACTGACGAAAAAGAAGGCATAAAATCTCCTCACCCCGTACCGTTTTACCGCAATAAAGCTTATTTGCTTTTGGTGGTGATTGTACTCTTTATGCTTGGAGGGTATTTTCTTGTAGAAGGCGCTATGGGCCTCGGGCGGCAGCAAGGTTACCAACCGGTGCAGCCTATTTATTATTCTCACAAAGTGCATGCAGGCACTAACCAGATCAGTTGCCTTTATTGCCATAGCGGCGCACAGGATAGTAAGCATTCAAATATTCCATCTGTAAATGTTTGTATGAATTGTCATAAGGCCATTAAAGAGTATGCAGGCGAGCCGCTTTTCCGCGAGGATGGTACCTCGGTAAATCCTAATGCAGAAATTGAAAAATTATACAAATACGCCGGCTGGAATCCTGACCTCAAAAAATATGATAAGCCCGGTACTCCTATTGAGTGGATACGAATTCACAACTTACCTGACCTGGTTTACTTCAACCATTCGCAGCACGTAAAAGTGGGCCGCGTGGCTTGCCAGACATGCCATGGCGAAATTCAAAAGATGGGCGAAGTAAAGCAGTTCGCTGACTTAAGTATGGGATGGTGTGTCAATTGCCATCGCACTACTAATGTTCAATTCAATGACGGCAAAGGCCACGGTAATAAGTTCTACAGCATTTACGAAAAATTTCACGAGGATATACAACAAGGTAAATATGACAGTGTAACGGTTGAAAAAATCGGCGGAACTGAGTGCCAGAAATGTCATTATTAAAATATTAAGCCCTGGATGTTTTTGTTCGCAGATGGGTTACAATTTTTATATAGAAGTAATTAGAGAATTTTCAAAAAAATATAAATGAGCGATAAAAAGTATTGGCAAAATTTTGAAGACTTTAATCAAAGCGACGCGGAACAGAAAGCGCCGACGAATGAATTCAACGAAGAATTACCCTTTGAAGAGCTTGCCAATGAAAATATTTTTAATGCAAAAACACCAAGAAGAGATTTTCTAAAGTATATGGGTTTCAGTACTGCCGCTGCTGCACTTGCAGCAGGCTGTGAAATGCCTGTGCGGAAAGCAATTCCTTATTTGAATAAACCCGATGATATGCTTCCGGGTGTTCCCAATTACTATGCTTCTACTTATATAAATGATGGAGATGCAATACCGGTGGTGGTAAAACAAAGAGAGGGGCGCCCGATCAAGATTGAAGGAAACGATCTTTCGTCACTTACTGAGGGCGGAACTTCTGCAAGGTGCCAATCCTCTGTACTCGATCTGTATGATACTACCAGGCTGCGCTACCCAATGGCTAATAGCAAAGAAGCCACCTTTGAGGTGATTGATAAAATGATTGAAAATAACATGGCTGCCAATGCCGGCAAACAAACTGTGTTATTGACTTCTACGATCACCTCGCCGACCACTAAAAAGATCATTGGAGAATTTATGGCGAAATTTCCGGGTACGGGAAAGCATGTACAATACGATGCAGTTTCCTATAGCGGGTTAATTTTGGCGAATGAAGCGTCTTATGGAAAAAGAGGCATACCCGCTTATCATTTTGAAAATGCAAAAATAATTGTAAGCCTCGGTGCAGATTTTTTAGCGACCTGGCTAAGCCCCGTTGTATTTGCCAAACAATATGCACAAACAAGACGGATTGTACAAGACAAGCCTGCACTAAGCAAGCACTATCAATTTGAAAGTCATTATACCATTACCGGTGCTAATGCTGATGAGCGTTTTCTGCATAAGCCATCGGAAACAGGAGCGGTGGCCCTCGCCTTATTAGGCGCTTTAAAAGGAGGGACTTCTTCTACTATTACCGGAAGAGCGGCAGATGGTATTAAAAAAGCAGCGGCAGATTTATATGCCAGTAAAGGAGCTGCCTTAGTAGTATGCGGAAGCAATGACGTTAATGTACAAATAATCGTAAATGCAATAAATGAAGAGATCGGCGCCGGCGGTAAAACCATTGACTGGAGCACACCGGTAAACTATCGGCAGGGCATAGACGCAGATATTATAAGCCTTACAAATGACTTGAATGCGGGTAATGTAGGCACCTTGTTGGTTTACGGAGCTAACCCCGTTTACAGTTATTTAGATGCAGCAAAATTTACCGAAGGCGTGAAAAAATGCCCGCTCACTATTTCTTATAGTGAAAAAATGGATGAAACCGCCGAGCTCTGTAAATATGTAATTCCGTCGCATCACTGGCTGGAATGCTGGGGCGATGCTGAACCGCAGGCAGGTTACGTATCAGTATTGCAACCTCTAATTCATCCTTTATTCAAAACACGGCAGTTTGAAGATTCTTTATTAAAGCTTACCGGAAATACAAATAATTATGAAGCATATTTCAGGGAGTACTGGATCGCAAGATTAGGGGGCCTGGACAATTTTGAAAGATTTGTACAGGATGGTGTGCTTGAGACTACCAATGCAAAAGGACATGGTTCGTTGGTAAATCCATTTACGCTAACCTCCGCAACTGCTTCGGAATCTGCCTCCTTCAATTCATCTGATTCAGTTTCTCCAAAAGCCACTGCAACGGTTGCAATGCCTGCTTCGGATTCAACTTCTATTGCCGGCGCCGTTCTTCCATCTTCACAAATGGGAAGCAGCACTTTCACCGGAAATGTTTCCGATGCAACTACAAAAATTGGAGGCACAAAAGGAAGCGAAATAGAAATTGTTCTTTACGAAAAAGTGTCACTTGGAACAGGTAGCCGTGCAAACAATGCGTGGCTGCAGGAAGTGAGTGATCCTATCTCGAAAGCTACCTGGGACAATTACGCAATGATATCCCCGCAAATGGGAAAATCTTTATTTGGTATTGATGTTTACAACAGGAGGGATTCTGATAAATATGAGGTGAACGTACAGAAGCCTACTGTAAAAATTACTGTAAATAATAAAACGATAATACTTCCCATACTTATTATCCCTGGTACGCATCCTAATGTAATTGCAGTGGCGGTAGGTTATGGCCGCAAAAGCAATAATGAAGAAAAGACAGCAGAGTATATTGGCCCTGCCGCAAAAGGTGTAGGAGTAAATGTTTACCCGCTTGCTTCTTTTAATGGAACTACTATCCTCTATTCAGCGCCAGCCACTATAGAAAAAACAGGCGATACCTACCCAATCGCTCAAACACAGGTACATAATATTACAGAAGGAAGGCCCATTGTAAGAGAAACTACACTTGCTGAGTTTATTTCTCACCCTGATAAAATGATAAAAGAGGAGGAAGAAGAATTAGCCAGGTTCGGTGAAAATTTTACAAGAGATGCTACCCTGTATCCCACTTACGAAAAACCCGGGATCAAATGGGGCATGAGCATTGACCTGAATACCTGCATCGGTTGCAGCGCTTGTACGGTGGCTTGTGTAGCAGAAAATAATATTTCTACGGTTGGAAAATACGAGGTGTCAAGATATCACGATATGCAATGGCTTCGGATTGACAGGTATTTTACCGGCGATCCGCAAAATCCTGATATTGTATTTCAACCAATGCTTTGCCAGCATTGTGATAATGCTCCCTGTGAAAACGTTTGCCCTGTGTCTGCAACGAACCACAGCAGCGAAGGCCTTAATCAAATGATCTATAACCGTTGTATCGGTACAAAATATTGCGCTAACAACTGTCCTTACAAGGTCCGCCGGTTTAACTGGGCTGATTATAATGGAGCGGATAGTTTCCCTGATAATCAGCGTGGAATTATTTCCGACGCCACTACAGAGCTTAACCAGGATTTGGAAAGAATGGTATTAAACCCGGATGTTACCGTGCGCTCAAGAGGTGTAATGGAGAAGTGCAGCTTCTGCGTACAACGTTTGCAGGAAGGAAAGCTCAATGCAAAAAAGGAGGACCGTCCGCTAAAAGACCAGGAAGTAAAAACAGCTTGTATGCAGGCATGCCCGACACATGCGATCATGTTTGGAAATGTAAATGATAAAGACAGTAAGATTGCACAGCTAAGGGCTCGTGAACAAAAGGAAAGAAAGTATTATGTGCTTGAAGAATTGCACGTACTTAGCAATGTAAATTATCTCGTGAAAGTGAGAAATACTGATCGTGCAGTGGGCAATCTTAGCGTTGATTCGGAACACAGCTAAAAATTAAATTAATCGTTCAGAAATAATAATATCCAGGTTTCATTTTATAGCTAAAAGCTAAATCAAGTATGTCATTATTAAAATATGAATCGCAACTCAGGGAACCTTTAATAGATGGAGATAAAAATTATCACCAGGTAACTGAGGATATAATCGGCCCCATCGAGGCAAAGCCCGGCATGCTCTGGTGGGTGGGCTTCTCCATTTCAGTTTGCCTGTTGTTATTCGGCGTGTACTCGGTGTATCGTGAGGTAACGTATGGTATCGGCCAGTGGAACCTGAATCATACTATTGGCTGGGGTTGGGATATTACCAATTTCGTTTGGTGGATCGGTATCGGCCATGCGGGCACACTTATTTCTGCGATCTTATTACTATTCAGGCAGGGCTGGAGAACGGGTGTAAACCGGGCAGCAGAAGCGATGACGATTTTTGCGGTAATGTGCGCCGGCCAGTTCCCGATATTTCACATGGGGCGTGTATGGGTTGGTTTTTATGTAATGCCTTATCCAAATTCACGTGGTCCCCTCTGGCCTAATTTCAATTCCGCCTTGCTGTGGGACGTGTTTGCAGTATCTACTTATTTTACCGTTTCATTATTATTCTGGTATTCAGGCTTATTGCCCGACCTGGCAACAGTTCGCGACCGGGCAAAAACGAAATTTAGAAAAATGTTTTACGGCGTTGCTTCCTTTGGCTGGACGGGCAGTACCAAGCACTGGCAACGCATAGAAAGCCTGGCGCTCGTATTGGCGGGGTTGGCTACGCCTCTTGTATTATCAGTGCACACGATAGTATCGTTTGACTTCGCCACAGGCGTTGTTCCCGGGTGGCATACAACCATCTTTCCTCCATACTTTGTTGCCGGTGCAATTTTTTCCGGCTTCGCCATGGTGCAATCCTTATTAATTATTACCCGCAAAGTTTTACACCTTGAAGATTACATTACCATTGGCCACATAGAGGCAATGAACAAAGTAATTGTGCTCACGGGTTCTATAGTAGGTTGCGCTTATTTAACCGAATTATTTATTGCCTGGTATGGGCAAAATCAATACGAATGGTGGGCCTTCAGGCAAAATCGTGTAAATATTTTCAGCCCCTATGGCTGGGCTTATTATGGAATGATGTTTTGTAATGTGGTTTCTCCACAGATCTTCTGGTCAAAAAAATTAAGGAGAAATGTGACGTTTACTTTCTTTATGTCTGTATTGATAAATGTAGGAATGTGGTTCGAGCGCTTTGTGATCATTGTCACTTCACTTTACCGTGATTTCATTCCCTCATCCTGGAGTACTTACTATAGCCCGACTATTTGGGAAGTGGGTTTCTTCCTGGGAACGTTCGGATTATTCTTTACCTGCTATTTTCTTTTTGCAAAATATTTCCCTGTTATTGCTGTGGCTGAGATCAAAGCTATATTGAAAACGAGCGGTGAAAACTATAAACATAAAATGACGGAGACTGAAAAATTGGACAGTGAAAAATTTTACATTGAAGAGGTGGAGCATGCGCATTAAAAAGCCCACCCTAATCCTCCTAAAGGGAGGACTTGGTGAAGAATTGAATTAAATATTTATAACCGGTCTTAATTCACATTGAATGTAAGGCACAAAAGCCCTTTAGGGGTTTGGGGTATGCGAAAAAAATTTATTGTAGGCAGCTTTGATGACGAAAACGTTTTATTTCCAGCCATTAAAAATGTAAGAAGGGCTGGTTATAAGATCCATGACGTCTATACACCTTTTCCTATTCATGGCCTGGACCATGCACTGGGACTGAGGGAAACAAGCTTGCATACTGTTGGATTTATCTATGGCGCTACCGGCACCTCAATTGCAGTAGGCGGTATGGGCTGGATTTTTACCACAGACTGGCCATTAAATATTGGTGGCAAACCGCACTTTTCACTCCCGGCATTTATACCGATCACCTTCGAGCTTACGGTTTTAATGTCTGCCGTAGGCATGGTAATGACCTTTTGTTGGTTATGTAAAATAATGCCCGGCGTGAAAAAACATCATTTTCATCCGCGGGCTACTGACGATCTGATGGTGATGGTGATAGAATGTACATCGAATACAAATGAAACCGAAGTACAAAGCTTTCTGCAAAACAACGGAGCTTTCGAAATAAATGTGCAGGAGGCGGAAGATGGCTGGTGGTTTGGCCGGTACGATAAAGTGCAAAAGCTGTACAATACAGAGGAAGTAGGTTATTAGTTATCAGTTATTAGTTATCAGTTATTAGTTATGAGGAAGTTTAGGATTTCAAATTTTGATGGAGATCATTATAGAAATATGAAAAAAATAAAAATTCTTCTTGCATCCACTTTAGCAATACTGCTTATAACAGCGGTGGAAAGCTGCGACAGCAAACGTGAGCCGGGAAAAACTTACATGCCGGATATGGCTTACAGCCGGGCGTATGAGGCTTATGCTGAAAATAATTTAAAAGAGCAGGGTATTAATTACATCGGTTATCCGGTAGAAGGCACAATAAGAAGAGGTGATCTTTTTCCCTATACTTTACCCGATGATTCCAACGGCTATCGAATGAGCGCCCAGGTAAAAGATCCATTACCGCCGCTTGACACGGTACAAATGGCTGAGGCGCAACGCTTATTCAATATCAATTGCGCTATCTGCCACGGGCCGAATATTGATGCGCAAGGCCCTTTGGCTACGGGCGGTAAAATTCCGGCAGTGGCCAATCTTACTCTACCGCAATATGTTGAAATGCCTGTTGGTACTATGTTTCATGCTGTAACATATGGCAAGGGAAATATGGGAAGCTACGCTTCGCAGCTTACACGCGAACAAAGATGGATGGTGATACAATATGTAAAATCAAGACAAAATGAAGGGACTGGTGCGGTGGCTGATTCAGTTCAGGCTAAAATAACAGCAATAGATTCATCATCTACTAAAAGACAATAGTTTACTATAAAAAGAAAATTAATGAATAATCAGTATGAAACGCCGGCGGGATATAAGATGTGGTCAACCGGGCTTATGATTATCGGCTTGCTTACGCTAATATGCGGTGTTATATTTTTAAATCCTGCAGCCGGCGCCTACGGTGATAATGTAAACTCCACCAGATTTTGGGCAGTAATGCTTCAAAACAGCCTCTTCTGGCTGATGCTTGTAAACGTCAGCACATTTTTTATAGGCATTACTACCTTAGCTATGGGTGGCTGGCAGGTTGCGATGCGCCGGGTTGCAGACGCTATTTCTACCCTGGTTCCCGTGATGGGAGTGCTCACACTTATAGTAATTTTTGCTATCGTCTTCGGACACCGCACCGATATTTATCCGTGGCTCGATAAAAATATGGTAGCTCACGATGAAGTATTAAAAGGAAAGTCCGGATTTTTAAACCCAATTGTTTATGCCATTGCTTCGGTAGTTTGCATAGGCCTGTGGGCTTTTATAGGAAAAAAATTAAGAGACCTAAGCCTGGAGAGTGATAAAATGGGAACGATGGATTACGAAACAGGAAAGAAGTGGTTAAATAAAAACTTATACTGGTCTGCCTGCTTTATTGTGTTGTATGGCCTTACCGTCGGTTCAATCATGCCCTGGTTCTGGCTTATGAGCATTGATGCACATTGGTTCAGCACTATGTATAGCTGGTACACTTTCGCCAGCACATTCGTTTCAGGGGTGGCGCTTATAACACTCTTTGTGATCTACTTTAAAAATCGGGGACAACTGGAGTTTGTTACGCAGGAACATTTGCAAGACCTTGGTAAGTTTATGTTTGCCTTTTCCATTTTCTGGACGTACCTGTGGTTCGATCAGTTTATGCTTATCTGGTATGGTAATATACCGGAGGAAACTATTTATTTTAAGATAAGGTCACAAGGTCCATACAGGGGTTTATTTTTCCTAAACCTGGTGCTTAACTTTTTATGCCCGCTGTTGATCTTTATGAAGAAAGCTACGAAGCGTAATTATACCATCGTAACATTTATGTGTGTGCTGATCATTTTTGGGCATTGGATAGATTTTTACCAGATGGTGATGCCGGGTACGGTTAAGTTTCATCCGCACCTGAGCTGGTTTGAATTTGGAATTCCATTAGGATTTGTGGGAATTATTATGTGGGGAGTAGGTAGGTTTGCTTCAAAAGCGCCGATGACCGCGATGAATCATCCGTTTCTCAAAGAAAGCATCATACATCATGCATAAAAGTTCAGAGTTAAGAGTTCAAAGTTCAAAAAGTAAAAATTTAATTCAAAAAAACTTTCGTCATAACACTAAAAATCCGGAAGTAAAAGTGGGAATATAAAAAATATTAAGTAATTCAAAAGTACCTTTGCTTGCAGGATATGATAAAATTGTAAGGAAAATTTAAAGAACCATGAATGACTTTTTTTTAGTAGCGATCATAGTGCTTATTTTTCTGGTTATTTTCCAGATTTCAAAAGCCAGTGAGTACGTAAGCATTTTAAAAGGCGAAGAAAAAGCCAGGAAGCAAAATAATAAGATCAACGGTTTTCTTATGATTGGTTTCCTGATCATGGGCCTGATTGGCGTGTGGTGGTGCAATAAGATTTTTTATCCAAAAACTTTATTTCCGCAAGGCTCTGCCTCCGAAGAGGGAAAGAGTATTGACACTATGCTTTACATTACTATTGCAGTAACTGGTGTTGTGTTTTTTCTCACGCAGATACTTTTATTCTGGTTTTCATTTAAATACCAGGAAAGCGATAAGCGCAAGGCGCTTTATTTTACCCATAGCAATAAGCTGGAATTAATATGGACGAGCATACCGGCAATCGTGTTAACTGTATTGGTGGTTTTTGGTTTAAAGTATTGGTTTAAGTTTACCTCAGACGCTCCCAAAGATGCACAAGTAGTGGAAATCACGGGGCACCAATTCGGTTGGGAGATACGTTATCCCGGCAGGGATGGAGTGTTAGGAAGAAAGAATTATAAGCTTACCGATCCGGCACACAACAATCCATTGGGTGTTGATTGGGCAGATGCCGCGAGCCATGATGACATTCATGTGCCCACAACCATGCACGTAGTGGTAAACAAACCGGTAAAGCTTGTTATCAATTCACAGGATGTATTGCACGATGTGGGCCTTCCCCATTTTAGAATGAAAATGGATGCCGTGCCGGGGACTCCTACTACACTCTGGTTCACGCCCATCTACACTACCGAAGAAATGAAAGTGAGAACAGACAATCCGAATTTTGTGTATGAAATAAGTTGCGACCAGATTTGTGGCAAAGGACATTTTGGAATGCGGGGAACAATTGTGGTAGAATCGCAGCAGGCTTTTGATCAATACATGGCTACACAAAAGCCGGAATATTACGCGGCATTTCCTGATCTTGATCCTAACAAAAAACCTGCGGTACCTGCAGATTCAACAAAAGCGGTAGCGCAAAATATGAATACTACAAAAAAATAACTTTTGAGCACGCTCTGGCGGCTGTTAAAAAAATATCATTATGACTAACGAAGAAGTATCACATAAACAACCATTAGTGGTGCATGATCTCGGCCATGCTTCACACGTACATCATCTCAAAGAATCTTTCATTACCAAATATGTTTTTAGCCAGGATCATAAAATGATCTCGAGACAATTTCTTATCACAGGAATTATATGGGCTTTCATTGGGGGATTATTTTCTGTTATTTTCCGGCTGCAGTTAGGTTATCCTGATCAAACATTTCCGTTTCTTGAAGACTTCCTCGGCAACTGGGCAAAAGGTGGTAAGCTTGACCCCGAGTTTTATTATGCATTGGTAACGATGCATGGAACTATCCTGGTATTTTTTGTGCTTACCGCCGGCCTGAGCGGCACGTTTGCGAACTTTCTTATCCCCCTGCAGGTTGGCGCAAGAGATATGGCTTCTCCGTTTTTGAATATGCTTTCCTACTGGTTTTTCTTTTCTGCTTCTGTAGTGATGTTCGCTTCATTATTTACCCAAACAGGCCCTGCAAGCGGCGGCTGGACTATCTATCCTCCGCTAAGCGCCTTACGCGAAGCAAGTGATGGCGCTAAAATAGGAATGGATCTTTGGCTTACGAGCATGTCATTATTTATTATATCGCAACTTCTTGCCGGGCTTAATTATATTTCTACAATCTTAAACCTGCGTACAAAAGGTATGAGTATGACACGCCTGCCGTTAACTATTTGGGCGTTGTTCTTCACTGCTATTCTTGGTGTGCTGTCTTTCCCTGTACTGCTTTCAGGTTGTATTCTTTTATTATTTGATCGCCACCTCGGCACAAGCTTTTACCTGAGTGATATAGTTATTAGCGGTAAAATTTTGCCAAATGAAGGAGGTAGCCCCATATTATTCCAGCACTTATTTTGGTTTCTTGGCCATCCGGAGGTATATATAATTGCGCTGCCCGCTATGGGAATTGCGTCTGAAGTAATGTCAACAAATGCCCGTAAACCAATTTTCGGTTATATGGCGATGGTCGGTTCATTATTCGCCATAGCCGCTTTGTCCTTTATGGTGTGGGCGCATCACATGTTTGTGACAG
This sequence comes from Hanamia sp., assembly GCA_965217965.1. Classification (GTDB taxonomy): domain Bacteria; phylum Bacteroidota; class Bacteroidia; order Chitinophagales; family Chitinophagaceae; genus Ginsengibacter. Next base: position 1,036,426 of record CBDCJQ010000001.1, read on the forward strand.
GGTTAAATCCTTTCCTCGGATCGTTCTTCGTGCTATTAACTTTATTAATTGCGGTACCTTCTGCTATAAAGGTATTTAACTGGCTCACTACTTTATGGCAAGGAAACATACGCTTTACGCCGGGTATGCTTTTCTCCATTGGCTTTGTGAGCCTGTTTATTTCTGGCGGCCTCACGGGTGTATTCCTTGGTAATTCCTCGTTAGATATTCATTTGCATGATACTTATTTTGTGGTAGCGCACTTTCACATTGTTATGGGTGTTGCTTCTATGTTTGGAATGTTTGCAGGTATCTATCACTGGTTCCCAAAAATGTACGGCAGGTATATGAACAATACTCTTGCCTACATCCACTTTTGGGTTACCATCATTGGTGCATACCTCATTTTCTGGCCAATGCACTACGAAGGATTAGCCGGTATGCCGCGCCGTTATTACGATTACAACAACTGGGAATCTTTTAAGATGTTTGGCGGATTGAATGAATTTATAAGCTTTGTAGCATTGATCGTTTTTGCCGTGCAGATCTTGTTTATTTTTAATTTCTTTTACTCCATCTTCAAAGGACGGAAGGTAACTACGCAAAATCCGTGGGGTTCCAATACAATGGAGTGGACAACACCCATACGCCCCGGGCATGGCAACTGGCCGGGAGAAATTCCTGAAGTACATCGCTGGGCTTATGACTATGGTAAAGATGGAAGGGATTTTATTCCGCAAACAGAACCTATTGGTGCGGACGAAAGCAGGCACTAATAAGGGTATTGAATTCAGAATTTATTGAGTAATATTTTCTTTTAAATGCCCTGAATTTTTCGGGGCTTTTTAAAAATTGTTTTTGATGGACAAAGTGATCACAGGTATTCCCAATTCAGCATCATTTACGCTGGCAAGTAAGGTGAAAGATTATTTTCAATTAATCAAATTCACCCTAAGCTTTACAGTAGTATTTAGCTGCGTGGTGTGTTACCTGCTTGCTCCGAACGTAACCTTCGACCTGTTTGCCATTTTTACTCTATTCATTGCCGGGATGCTGGTTACGGGATCAGCAAACGCAATTAACCAGGCAGTAGAAAAGGACACTGATGCCTTAATGAAACGCACAGCCGGAAGACCGGTCGCCTCCGGCAGGATGACGGAAAATGAAGCCTGGACTTTTGCAATCATTGCAGGCGTTTCAGGTGTGCTGATAATGTGGATTAATTTCAATTTATTAAGCGCTATTATATCTCTCCTAAGTTTATTCTTATATGCTTTTGTTTACACGCCATTAAAAAAAATCAATTCCATATCTGTATTGGTGGGTGGCTTGCCCGGCGCACTTCCATGCCTTATAGGTTGGGTTGCCGGTACAAACGAGCTGAGTGCGGGGGGCTGGGTATTGTTCGCAATATTGTTTTTATGGCAGTTCCCGCATTTTTGGGCGATAGCGTGGGTGGCACATAAAGATTATGAAAGGGCAGGTTTTAAATTATTGCCGGGTGCAGGTGGCCCTACTAAATTCACCGCGCTGCAAACTGTGATCTATTCTATGCTGATGATACCTGTGGGTATGTTACCCTTTCAGTTTCACATTAGTGGAATGATATCTTTTTGGATCTTATTAGGCTGTAACCTCGGAATGGTACTCGTGAGTGTTTTATTATTTGTAAGAATGAATGTGAATGCGGCACGCCGTGTAATGTTCAGCTCTTATTTTTATCTTATGATCGTGTTTCTTTCACTATTGTTTGATAAGGCATAATTGAAAAATAAAGTTTATGCAGAGTCGTTTATAAGAAAATTAAATTGAACAAGAGTATATAATTATGATAGCAGTGATAGAAGATCAAAAAAGAAGAATACATCCGCACAAGTTTACTTTATGGATAGGGCTTGCAAGTATTGTAATGATGTTTGCCGGCTTTACAAGCGCCTATATTATTAAGCGTAATCTTGCCAACTGGATCACTTTTGATCTTCCTTTAATTTTTTGGTATTCAACAGCTGTAATTATAATCAGCAGTATAACAGTAATGCTTAGCCGCAAAGCATTTAAAGAAAGACAAATGCGGAGCTACAGGCAGTGGCTAACTATAACCCTGTTATTAGGCGTTGCATTTGTTTTTATGCAATACATTGGCTTTACTCAGCTTTGGGACAGCGGCATCACGCTTACAAGAAATGTGTCTTTTTCTTTTTTGTACATCATCGTAGGCTTGCATGCACTGCATGTGGTAGCGGGTGTAATTGCTTTGATAATAATACTGGTAAAGGCTTTCAGGATAAAAATAAAAAATTACGACCCGGTGCAAATAGAGCTAATGAGTACGTATTGGCACTTTGTTGACTTTTTATGGATATATCTTTTGTTGTTCCTGGTGATGATAAGGTAATTAGCTAATTAGCTGATTGGCTGATTAGCTAATTAAACAATTAATATATTTGTAATAACCTTTTAAAAAGAAATAATGGAGACAGCGCTGGCACAACCCAAAACCAAATTATGGAGCGGTGGAAAGAGTCCCTTCAATGTTAGCTATGGTAAGCTGATGATGTGGTATTTTTTAATGAGTGATTCATTTACATTTGGCGCCTTCCTCATCTCTTATGGTACTATCCGCTTTAGTGTAAATACCTGGGCAGATCCAAATCATGTATTTAATGCCTTCCCCTTAGCAGGCCATACGAACCTGCCCCTGGCTTTCGTAAGCCTGATGACCTTCATACTTATCCTTAGCTCAGTAACGATGGTGCTTGCTGTACACGATGGGCATAACATGAATAGAAAGGGAGTAGAAAAATGGCTGGTATTCACTATACTTGGCGGCCTCGCTTTCCTGGGTTGCCAGGCCTGGGAATGGACGCACTTATTAACCGGCGCACATCCTGTGATGGTTGATGGCAAAATAGAAGAATGGGCAACTACGGTAAGTCATAATCCCTGGGGGCCTTATGTACCGGGTTTAATGCATGATGGGCATCCTGTAGGTACACCTGGACCCATAGCCTTTGGCGGCTACTTTTTTGGCATCACGGGTTTTCATGGCTTCCATGTATTTTCAGGGGTAATAATAAATGCCGTAATGCTGGTGAAAACAAGGCTTGGCCATTTTGAACAACGCGGCCACTACGAAATGATAGAAAAGGCCGGCCTTTACTGGCACTTTGTAGATCTGGTTTGGGTATTTGTCTTCCTTTGTTTTTACCTGATCTGATGATTAACAAAATGATTTTAAACATAATTTTTTTAAGAAGTTAATAATAAATTATATGTCTTCAGAAGCAACCACCCATTTAATATCTCATGAAAATGATGATGCCCAGGTAAAAAGAATCTGGAAAACTTTCTGGATTTTATTAGCGCTTACCGTTGCGGAGCTTAGCCTTGGCTTAGGCATTTATACCATTCATAAAGGCCCTGACCCAAGCCAGTTTCTGGTACTCGTATTTAAAGGAATTGTTTGCATACTTACCCTGGCAAAAGCTTTTTATATCATATCTATTTTTATGCATCTTGGAGATGAAATAAGAAACCTGATTATGACCATTGCAGTACCTGCCAGCCTTTTTATATGGTTTCTTATAGCTTTCCTTTATGATGGAAACAGTTGGAAACATTTAAGAAACACAGATGCAGGAAGCCATCCATCTACCGAGCATGTACAACAACATACTGTACCCGCAATGGAGAAGGGTGAAAAAAATTGATGCAGGAAATAAACTTTTATTAAAATATTCAGAATTAGCTATCGCTATTAAGTGATGGCTAATTTTGTTTTTAGAATTCCGTGTACATGAAGAGAAAAGTTTTTTTGGCCCTAAGCGTAGCTGTTTTGCTGCCGGTAATAAGTTATGTTTTAGTGCGGTATTACAGTAACAGGGATGTACAGATGCCACCAAGGTATTTTTATGACAGCGTAATCACTGTACAGAAAAACGGTAAAACGACTTTTGATACCTCCTGGCACCAGGTACAATCCATGCAGTTTACCAATCAATTTGGCAAAAAGGTTTCCTTTGATGATTTGAAAGGAAAAATAATAGTACTTGATTTCTTTTTTACCCGCTGCCCTACCATCTGCCCCAAGCTTGCCAGGGCAATGAAAAAATTACAAAATTCATTTACCAATAATGATTCGATCGTTGAGTTTGTTTCCATCACCGTTGATCCGTTACATGATTCCGTACCGCAACTAAGAAAATGGGCTGAAAAATTTCAGGTAAATCCGGATAGCTGGTGGCTGCTTACCGGAAACCGAGATAGCATCTATAGCATGGCGATAAAAGAAATAAAAGCAAACATTGCAGATATAAATGTGGATACAGCCTTCTTGCATACTGAAAACTTTTTCCTGCTGGATAAAGAAAGAATAGTGAGAGGCTGGTACAATGGTTTTGATTCATCAGCGCAAAAAAAACTGGTGAGGGATATCCCTTTATTGATGCTTGAAAAAGACCGGCACCGAACCTTTGGGCAATTTGTGAAGGAGCTTTTTGAAAGAAGCTGATACAACTGTGTAAAATTTATAAGAAAAAAATGGAAAAGATTTTGACCGAAGTTTTGCCGGCGCCGGTATTGAAGCGCAATGATAAAAAAGCCGCGATATTAATCTGGATAGTTTCCATAGTTGTGTTTGCAGCGGTGGCATTATTAGCAGAAATAAAGCTTAATGTAAGCTTAGCCTTTAACCCCCATATTTTTGCAACGGCCAACGCCGTTATTAATTCATTTGTTGCAATGTTGCTGGTTGCTGGGCTTCTAGCAGTAAAATCGCGGAAATTTATTTTGCATAAAAATATAATGCTTGTTGCCATAACGCTGTCTTTGCTTTTTTTGCTCTCTTACATTTGCCATCACCTGTTAAGTGGCGATACCAAATATGGCGACCTTAATCATGATGGGATATTAAGCGCAGATGAAAAATCACTTGCCGGAGACATGCGTTATGTTTATTATTTTATTTTGATAACACACATTCCACTTGCCGGAATAATTCTCCCTTTTATTTTATTTACTGCTTACAGGGCGCTTACTGCGGATTATGCAAGGCACATAAAGCTCGCAAGAATTACCTGGCCAATCTGGTTTTATGTGGCGGTAACAGGGGTGATCGTGTATTTGATGATTAGCCCTTATTATAGTTGAAAGGCAGCTTGTGTTGGCTTAATTTTCTTTCTATTTTTTTAAGGGTTCACAACCTTTCAAAGGTTGTCAACCCTGTCAGACTTAATCTTCAATTACCACCTCACAATCGTAATAGTAAACGGCCATTTCTTTATGAGCCTTTATACACAGTTCAAGGGTGCCAAACCATTCAATTACTTTTGCCTGGCAAGCACACAGTTGCCTGATTTGATATTATCGTTTGCCACGAACTCCATCGATGTCTGGTAAAATCTTTTACCAGTCCATGTTTGAAAGCATTGGCGTGTATATAAATTATATCCATAGATACCGTTTAATTTTTCCATTTTCAATCTCTATGAAAGAGACCCATTATCATTAAGCACCGACATATCGAACGGTGTTGTAATAGTGCCTTCTTCTTTATAACCTCTTACATGCATATTATGATGATTTGTTTTGCGGTAAGTGAGCCGGTATATCAACAAACTCCTCCCTCAAAACAACTTCCCCTGCCCACCGGGCCTTCTGAAAATACTTCTATCCAAACTCCAGTCTTCTGCATTCATACCATAGAGCTTTCCGTACTTGCGGTATTGCTCGGCAACTAATTTTGCTATCGGGCCTTCGCCACGCATGCGCACGCCGAAGCGGGTGTCATTCACTTTTCCATCATGACTGTTTTCAATAAGATGCCATACTTTATCAGCGTGGTCAGGAAAGTTTTTATACAGCCAGTCGTGAAATAAAAATTTTATAGCCCCATTCAATCGTATAAAAGTATAGGCAGTAAATGTTGCGCCGTTATCTCTTGCTGCAAGCATTATTCTCTGCATTTCATGTTCATTCAATCCCGGTATCATTGGCCCCATCATTATACCCATGCGCACACCGGCGCTGCTTAATTCATTGATCACTTTCAGTTTTTGCTTTGCCGTAGTTGTTCGCGGCTCCATCACTCTTCTTAAATCTTCATTAAAAGATGTAATAGATACCATGGCAGAAACAATATTTTTCTTTCCCATTTCCTGCAGCACATCTTTATCTTTTAGTATCCATGAATTTTTGGTGAGAATGCCAACGGGTTGGTTAAATTCATTGCACACTTCAAGCATTCCTCTCGTTAAGCGATACTTTTGTTCGGCAGGTTGATAGCAATCTGTGTTGCCGCTAAGCATCAGGGGCGTAGCATCCCACTTTGGATGCATTAAAAATTTACGCAGCAGTTGAGGTGCATTTTTCTTTACAATTATCTTTTGTTCAAAATCCATTCCGGCGCTGTAACCCCAGTATTCATGCACGTTCCGGGCATAGCAATAAATGCAACCGTGCTCGCAGCCTGCATAAGGATTCATGCTGTAGCTCATGCCCACATCCGGACTGTCCACTTTATTTACAATCGTTTTAACTTGCTGCTCCAGGTAAATAGTAGGAAGCATTTTTTCTTCCCAATCATCAATGCCTTCTACATGTTCTTTGGAAACTTCATTTATTAAAAACCTATTTTTTGTATTGATTTGTGCGCCACGACCGTAGTGATACTGTATCACATCTTCCTGTGTTTTCGGTTGTGGATTAGCGTTAGGATTATCAGAAATATTTTTCATTAGGGAATATTTTAAATGGTGACATAAATATTAAAAGGAGCAAAGAATAAAAATTATTGAACTATTTTGTTTGCCACAGATTACACTGATTTACACAGATAAATCTGTGGACTTCGCTTTGCGAAGTATCCGTGTAATCTGTGGCAACAATATTTTATGAAACTTCTAATCATTTATTTTAATTAATTCAAACAGCTTTGAAGTTTCAATAAAATCTTTGCTCCATACCATACTTATCTTTTTGATTGAATTGGCTATTCTTTTTTGTCGCGAACAAACTTTTTTCCAACACATGAATCACACAGGTTACCACGCCCCACACATTGCCGCGGTCATCAAATTCTTTCAGCGTAATGTTGCCCATTTTTTTATTAGCTGAAACAAGCACTACATTATTATAATTTTTTTGCAAACGGCGTACAAGCAATTCGCCATCAACGATAGCAACAATTACTTTATTATTAGCGGCCTTTATGCTCCGGTCAACAATCAGCACATCGTCTTTAAAAATGCCATCTTCTATCATGGCTTCGCTATTCATTTTTAGAAAAAATGTTGCAGGCTTATTTAAAATAAGCTGTTCGTTTAAATCAATTCCCCGTTCCATGTAATCATCGGCTGCAGCTCCGAAACCATTGGCATTGGCCGTTTTCACCTTATGCTGGGTATAATTTTTACTGCCGGTATAGTCCGTGTCATATCTTATTTCTTGCTCCATATTTGATAAATTTTTTACTAAAATATTTAGCTAAATTATACTAATTTATTTAACTTCACATTCGAAATGCACAATTATTTTTTTCAACATTAAAAAAAAACTTATGGAACATACCTTATCATTATCACCGGCATTAGGTTTCACTGCGCAGGAGCATTTTGAATATTTATTATTGGCAAATCCCGGGGAAGAAGTATTAAAAAAAGTGATGGCGGAGAAAGAAATTTTTTCTTTCTGCTATAAAGTAAACGTCGCAAAAAAAACGTTTCCTCATATAACAGTTGCTAATTTTTTGGCTAAAGAGTCTATGGAAGACACACTGGTTAAATGGGCCAATAAAATAATAAGCAATCAATATGGCTTTGATGTAATGCTGAATAATTTCAGCGGTTTTCCTTCATCAAATACAATATATGCACGAGTTCAAAATCATGAACCATTTAAACAACTGGCCGCTTCATTAAAAACGATTGATGAATATATAAGAAGCAATGGTTTTCCAAAGGCCATTCTTAGCAATCATCCGTATATGGCGATTGCACAAAGGTTGCAACCGGCGATTTATGAAAAGGCACTAAGAGATTATTCACGAAAAACATTCAATGAAAGTTTTACGGTGAATGAATTGATTTTACTAAAACGGCAAAATCAGTATGATACACGTAAACAGGTTGCTGTGTTTAAACTGGCATTGTCTTTTAAAGCTTAACTTATGAAACAGGCATTGAGGCTGCAAGAGTTTGCCCAAGATGAAGAATTAAAAAAAGCAAGCCATTCGGCGGCAGATTATTTATTGGTGCTGCAGCCGCACCAGGCATTGTGGAATGAAATAAAATTTATTAAAGAAAAATTTGCAAAAGATTTTGATTGCGAAACAGCACGCTGGGGTTTGCCGCATATTACTTTAGTTACATTTAAACAATACCAGGCCACTGAAACCCACATTCGGCAGGCATTGCGTAATAGTATTAAAATATTGCAGCCTTTTAAAATAGAATTGAAAGGTTTTGGAAGTTTTCCCTCGCACACTATTTATATAAATATTGTAAGTAAGGTGCAAATAACGAATGCAGTGAAAGCAGCAAGGCAAGGGCAACGATTCATGAAAATGAATAAAGATAATAAGCCGCATTTTATAACAGAGCCTCACCTTACCATTGCGCGAAAGCTGCTGCCCTGGCAGTATGAAAAAGGCTGGCTTGAATACAGCTGTAAAGATTTTCATGGAAGATTTATTGTCGACCATGCCTTGTTATTAAAAAGAAAGCAGGGAGAAAAATATAAACCTTTAGAAAAATTTATGTTTCAAAATAAAAAGGAAGAAATAACGCAAGGTGACCTTTTCAACTTATAACTCATAACTCATAACTTTCCATGTACGCCGTAGTCGATTGTAACAGTTTTTATTGTTCCTGCGAAAGAGTGTTTAGGCCAGAGCTGAATAACAAGCCTGTAGTAGTTTTGAGCAATAATGACGGATGCATTATTTCACGCAGTGATGAAGCGAAAAAGTTCGGTGTTGAAATGGCAGGTCCCTATTTTAAAGCAAAGCCTTTGATAGAAAAATATGATGTAGCCACCTTTTCTTCCAACTATAATTTGTATGGCGATTTAAGCTGGCGGGTAATGGAAACATTGCGAATGCTTATTGGTGAAGCTAACGTAGAAGTTTACTCGGTGGATGAAGCCTTTATAAACCTGACTTGCATTCCGCCTGAAAAATTATATGAAGCAGCTTTGAAGATGCGGGAAACAGTAGAGCAATGGACAGGAGTTGCTGTATCTATCGGAGTGGCGCCCACAAAGGTTTTGAGTAAAATTGCCAATCACATTGCCAAGAAAGATAAACAGCAAACACAATGTATAACGGTGCTGGATACACGTGAAAAAATAAATAAAGCGTTGCAAATAACTCCGGTAAAAGAAATATGGGGAGTTGGAAGCCAGTTTGCAAAAAAGCTTAATGCCTTTGCTATTTATGACGCCTACCAGTTCAGCCGGATGCCTGAAGAATGGGCGAGGAAAAATTTTGGTGGCGTGGTTGGATTACGATTGATAAAAGAATTAAAAGGTGAACATGCCATTATAATGAACGAACCCTTAACCGAAAAAAGAATGATTGCCACCACGCGTATGTTCGGCTCACCGGTTACGGCATTGGATGATATAAAAGAAGCTGTGGCGACCTACACATCGAGAGCGGCTGAAAAGCTGCGCCGGCAAAGCGGTGCAGCCTCTGTGATAAATGTTTTTGTAGTGCCGAAAGAAGAATCTAAACAGGGTGAACATTTCAGGCATGGCTCCATGGTAAGCGATTCAATTATATTGCCCAATGCAACTTCAGTAACAAGTGAGTTGATAAAGCCCGCAGTTTATCTTGCTGAAAGAGTTTATAAAATTGCGAATGCCGATAATAAAAAAAGCCTTTTCAAAAAAGCAGGTGTAATGCTGAGTGGTATTGTAAAAGATGATAAGCTACAGGCAAATATATTTGTGCCTGCTTTGCAAAACAATGGCAGGATGCTGATGAAGATGATGGATAATATCAACTTCAGTATGCGGGATGATATTTTAAAATTTGCTGCCAGTGGTACGAAGCGAAATTGGAAAATGCGGCAGGAATTTCGTTCTCCGAGATATACGAGCAGGTGGGATGAATTGAGGGAAGTGGGATAAGGCGGCAGGTATCAGTTATGAGGAAAAGGTAGGGCAGGATAATAGGGTGTTTCAAGTTTTATGGACATCTTCCCGCTGTATAAGTGGTAATGCCGTCGCAGGCTGCTTCACAATTGTTTTCATAAGTTTGATTGTTACATCCGCAAACATAATTAGTCACCAAAGGGCAATTGCAGCTTGGATTGACAGCACCTTTTACACAGTTATTGTTTGTGTTTTTTTTACAAGAAATAAAACCGGTGAAAAGTAATAGCAGGAAGTAAAAGAAAATAGTTTTCATGCGATCAAAATTCTAATAATCGTTTCACAATAAAACCATAAGATTCGCTAATTCTTTTTTGACATGGCTATCTCTGCTGCCTTCACAATATCAGGTGTATCTAATCCATATTTTTTCAATAAATCTTCCGGCTTTCCGCTCTCGCCGAAAGTATCTTTTGTACCAACGTATTGAATCGGTATTGGGAAATGCGCAGCGGCAACATGTGCTACGGCATCGCCCATTCCGCCGAGAATATTATGCTCTTCGGCAGTAACGGCGCACTTGGTTTTTTGAATTGATTTTATGATTGCTTCTTCGTCGAGCGGCTTAATGGTATGAAGATTTATAAGCTCAACACTTATTCCTTTTTCTTCTAAAATTTTTCCTGCTTCAATGGCTTTCCATACCAAATGGCCGCAGGCGAAAATGGTTACATCATTTCCTTCAGAAAGTATTTGCGCTTTTCCTATTTTAAAATCCTGATTTTCCTCAGTGAAATTGGGCCATTTAGGTCTTCCAAATCTTAGATACACCGGCCCCTCGTAATCAGCAACAGCAAGGGTTGCAGCTTTTGTCTGGTTGAAATCACAGGGTACAACAACGGTCATGCCGGGTAACATTCTCATCAGTCCAATGTCTTCCAGTATCTGGTGTGTTGCTCCATCTTCTCCTAAGGTAAGCCCTGCATGCGACGCACAGATTTTCACATTTTTATTTGAATAAGCTACCGATTGACGTATCTGGTCATACACTCTCCCGGTGGAAAAATTAGCAAAGGTAGTGGTGAAAGGAATTTTTCCGCCGATAGTCAAGCCCGCGCCGATACCAATCATATTTGCTTCGGCGATGCCGCACTGTAAATACCTGTCCGGAAAATCTTTTATAAAGGGATGTAGTTTTAACGAGCCCGCCAGGTCTGCGGTTAATACAACAACATTTTCATTTGTTTTGCCAAGCTGGTATATTCCTTCACCAAACCCAGCCCTTGTTTCTTTTTCATTTTTAGCGACAATATCTTTGATCATAACGGTAAAAATTTTTTATAGAAAATTGAGAGTGTGCAAATTAACGATAAGCGGCAAAGGATAAAAATAATAATGAAACAGTGAATAATGAAACAGTGAACTGATAAAGAAAAAGATTTCATGGCAACGTTTCATCATTTTTATCTAAATCACTTTCTTTTTTATTTTGCATTCTTTGTTCAAGCAATTTTTGAATAGTTTTTTCTTTGATTTGTTCTTCGGTAATTTTTAATTCCTGTAGTTTTTTAAGATAAGTTTGACTTTGATTCTTTAAGCTTTCTTTTACTACATCCCACTGTAAAGGAGACGCAAGAATTGGAGACGCTGAAACATCTGCTTCTGAAATACCCGCTATAGCAGTAAAAATATCTTTTGTATTGTTGTAAGGGTATTTTTGGCGATAGCTTTGTATTAAGGTTTCAAAACTATATTGGGCTAATAAAAAATATAAGTCATAAAAATCTTTTTGTTCTTTCCGGCTAACAACAGCATCTAATTTAAATGCTCCAATATCTTCAGGGGATGCCATACGGATGCCATCATCTTCAATTAATTTTCCTACAAAAGGAACAGCCCAATTGCACAAATCAATTTTAATTTCTTTTATAAAAAATGTGAGGCCGTTTGTAGTTTTCGAAACGCGTGTAGGTTGGTATATTTCACTTATTGCAGCCAGTAGTAAGGTTTTATCAAAAGACTTATCTGTAAATAAATCTATATCTACACTTACCCGGTGTCCATACTGCAGGGCAAGTGCTGTACCGCCAACTAATCTAAAATTTTTCAATTTTTCTACAGCCATTAATTTTTGGAGAACACCTAATAATCCGGGTGGAACTGATTGAGTTTGTAGCATACAAAATCTTTTGGTTGCAGTTGAAACATAAGGGCAGCAAGAAGCATATCGCTTTTTTTAAGGCCGGAAGTAGTTTTCAAAACTGACATTACTTTTTCTTTGCTATAGTAATAAACCAGCAAAAAAATATCGTCCAAATCGCCTCTCTCAAAAACTCTGCGTATCACCCATTCTGCATTTTTTTCATAATCTAATTTGGCTTCATCAATATCCCAAAAAAGGCCTTTAAAAAATTGAGGCCGCGTTTTTTCATGATTTTGCGAAAGCATTTAAAAAAAAAATTAGAATTACTGAAAAAATATTTTTTAAAATTTAAGTCCGCAGTTACTTTAAGTATGCTATTGTATATTTCCATTAATTCCCGCCTCAAAAAGAAAAAATCAATTCAACTGAAAATTTGGATTGTTATGCAGTGATTCATCTTCCTTAAGTTTTAGTTCCCATTTCCATGCCGTTGCCATCATTTCATCCAGCGAGTAGCCGGGGTTCCAGCCAAGCACTTTTTTCGCCAGCTCGTTATTTGCGTAAACGGCTATCACATCCCCAGGCCGCCTTGGGCCTATTTCATAATTGAGTTTTACACCACTCACTTTTTCAAATGACTTAATTGCTTCCAATACTGTAACCCCGTTTCCTGAGCCAAGATTAAAAATCTCGCAAGGGGCTGAATTTTTATTATTCATCAAATATTCAAGTGCCAGCGTATGGGCATGGGCAATATCACACACATGTATATAATCCCGTACACACGAGCCATCTCTTGTTGGGTAATCATCGCCATATACCGTCATTTTTTTTAATTTTCCAATAGCAGTTTGCGTAATAGCCGGTACAAGATTTTCCGGCTTCCCTAACGGAAGTTCTCCAATAAGCGCCGAAGGATGAGCCCCGACGGGGTTGAAATACCTCAAGAGAATGCTTTGATTTTTCGAAGTGGTAATTTCCTTTACAATTTCTTCGCCCATTTGTTTGGTTGCACCATAGGGCGATTCGGCTGGCTTAAGAGGGGAGCTTTCGGTGACGGGTATTTCATCGGGGCCGCCATACACCGTACAGGATGATGAAAAAATAAAATTGGGAATATTAAATTCTTTAGCGCATTTTAAAATATTAATAAGGCTAAATAAGTTGTTCTCAAAATACATTAAAGGCTTTTGCACCGATTCTCCAACAGATTTGTATGCGGCGAAATGTATAATGCCGGCTATATCTGTATTCTCCTGGAAAACGGCATAGGTATCATCATAATTACAAATATCAACTTTATAATTTTTTACTTCTTTTCCGGTGATAATTTTTACTCCTTTGAGTAAGGCAGTGGTTGATTTGGAATTATTGTCTATACACACAGGGTCGTATCCGTTCTCAATTAAATCAACAAGCGTATGGGCGCCAATATATCCGCAGCCTCCTGTTACTAATATTTTCTTCATAGTACAAAATAAGAAAAATAAATCAATCAATCGGATGAATGATTTTTATCAAACTAAGGGAAAAGCAGGTGAATTGCATAATAGACCAAACCTGCAACTAAGGCGCTTATCGGTATGGTTAATACCCACGCCCAAAGAAGGTTAACAGTTACGCCCCAGCGCACTGCAGATAACCGCTTGGTAGCGCCAACTCCTACAATAGCGCCGGTAAGTGTATGTGTAGTACTCACAGGAATTCCAAAAACAATTGTAAGAAAAATAGTAAATGCCCCGGCCGTCTCTGCACAAACGCCTTCAAGCGGATTTACCTTGGTTATACGTGTGCCCATTGTTTTCACTATTCGCCATCCGCCAGACATAGTGCCCAGCGCTATTGCAGAATAACACGCCAATGGTAACCACTCCGGCATAGCCATCTCATGAATGGACAACGTATATCCGTGAACGGTTTTACGATAATACCAGATTGCCGTAAGAATAAGCCCCATAGTTTTTTGAGAATCGCCACCGCCATGCGCAAGGCTTAGAGCGCCGGATGATACCAATTGAAGGTGTTTAAACCATCTATCGGCTTTGGAGGGTCTTGACTTTTTTGCAAGATTAACTGTAAGCACTGTGATCAAAAATGCAAAAATCAATCCTATAACAGGCGACAGCACCATAAATATCAGCGCAATAAATATCGGGTGTGTATTTACGCCTGCAAATCCGCCGGCTGCAATGGCTGCACCTGCAAGGCCGCCGATAAGCGTATGCGATGAGCTTGAGGGAATCCCATAATACCACGTTAAAAGGTTCCAGCTAATAGCGGCAATAGTTGCTGATACAAGCACTTTAAAGCTAATAACATTCTCTGAAATGATATTAGCGATGGTGCCGGCAACCTTATGTTCTTTGAAAACGAAAAAAGCGATAAAATTCCAGGCTGCGGCCCAAAGAACGGCCTGGAAGGGGTTAAGAACTTTTGTGGAAACAATTGTTGCTATAGAGTTAGCCGCATCATGAAATCCATTTATATAATCGAAGATAATGGCAAGTATAACAATGATAACAAGAAAAGTAAGCATACAAAACTTTTAAAATAGATACGTTCTAATAAGTTATCTTGTTAAGCATATTTGATAATGATTGATTCAATCACGTTGGCTGCATCTTCACATTTATCAGTTACGATTTCCATTACCTGGTAAATCTCTCTTTTTTTGATAACCTCCTTAGCATCCGGCTCGTTCTCAAAAAGTTTTTCAATACTCATATCAAAAACATCGTCTGCCTGGTTTTCAATACTATTTATGGTTACCATGGCATCGGTGATCCGGCGAAGATTTTTCATATCTCTAAGTTCTGACACTGCTTTACGTACTTCACCGCAGCTATTGGCTATAAGCTCCGCCATTTTATGAAAGCCAACATCGTCTGGGTTTACTTTATAGAAATTTATTTTTTTTGCAGAAGCGTAAACGTAATCGCATATATCATCCAGCGCTGTGGCCAGGTAGTGTATGTCTTCACGATCAAATGGTGTAATAAAATTTCTGCCTAATTCTGTAAATATGCGGTGTGTATAATTATCATTTACATGCTCAAGGTCTTCTATTTCACGAATCAAAACTGCCCGTTTTTCAAAGTCTTTTTCGTGTACCACTGCTTTAAGCTTATCAGCCATTTGGACCACTGTTTCTGATACATTTTCAAAAAGCTGAAAAAAAACTTTATCCTTGGGCAGAAAGATTTTTAATATCGAGTTAAGAGCCATGAAAAATGAATTTGCGCAAAAGTACCATTCTCATTTTTTATAACCACTTTTTTGCCTTTGTTAATGATTTCTTAACACACAAAAAACGTTTTATATACAATTTAATAATAATGATTTTTTTCTTTCAAAATAGAATGAGCTGCTGACTGCTTCACTTAAATGATATATATAAACGACGGCTTAATAAAATATCTATGGCTTCATTGCCTCTATGCTTTGTGTCGTTTACTTAAGCCCCACCAAGTAAAAAGCAAAAAACTTATAAGCTCTGCAAATCAGCCACCAATCAGCATTTCAGTAAGTTGCTAACATTCCTGCTTGTCTTTCATAACCTTTAGATAACGTTGCCTTAACGCTCGCATAACATGCATTTATTCTCTTTGCAGCATCAAAAAAAATGATGCATGAGATATTTATTCTACCTGGTTTTTTTTACGGCAATTTCTTTCTCTACATATTCTCAAACGGGTAAGGTTGAAGGCAAAATAACAGACGCTGCTACAGGAAAAGCCTTTAACCGGCGCTTCAGTAACTATTGCCGGAAATAGCAAAGGTGTTGCTACAGATCTTGATGGACATTTTGTGCTTACGCTGCCTGCCGTGAAGCCGCAGGTGATCAGGGTATCTTCGGTTGGGTATCAAACTAAAGAAATTGAAAATGTAGCAGTAGCGGCAAACGCACTTTCTAATTTGGACGTAGTAATGGAAACTGCAACAAAAACGGAGGCTGAGATTGTAATAAAAACTACACGCAGGGAAGAAACAACAGCCGCTTTAATAGCTTATCAAAAAAATACAAACACCGTAGCGCAGGTAGTGTCAGCGGAAAGTATTAAACGCTCACCGGATAAAAACACGAGTGAAGTTTTAAAAAGAATACCGGGTACTTCTATACAGGAAGGTAAATACATTATTGTACGCGGCTTGAACGACCGTTATAACGCAACCATGCTAAACGGCATTCTGTTGGGTACGACGGAGCCTGATAGAAAGACCTTTTCCTTTGATATATTTCCTGCAGGAATGATTGATAATATTATTATCAATAAAGCATTTGTGCCTGAGCTGCCCGGCGAGTGGGCAGGGGGATTAGTGCAGGTAAACACAAAAGATGTGCCTGCAAAAAACTACCTGAATGTTGTTGTGGGTACAGGATTCAACACACAAACAATTGGCAAAGATTTTTATACTTATAAAGGCGGTAATCTTGATTGGTTGGGAATAGATGATGGTTTCAGGGCAATACCTGACGCATTGCCGGTAAAATCAAAATACAATGCGATGGATCCATCAGGTAAAACTGAGTTGGGGAAACAATTTAAAAACATCTGGGCCGCAAATAAAAATTCCTCTGATTTTCTTCCCATCCTTAGTAAAAATTTTCAACTAAGTGGTGGAGTCAATAAAAAGCTTGGAGACAAAAGTAAGCTGGGGGCTGTATTTGCAATCAACTACAACCAATCTAATAAGATAACCGATTATCTCAATAACAGGTTATTTGGCGTTCAGAATAATCTTCCATTTATCACTTATGACTACAATGATAAAAAATATAGCCAGGATATACTTTGGGGCGGCCTTGCAAATGTGACCTTTCAATTAGGTAGCAACAATAAAATATCTTTCAAAAACCTTTTTAACGTTAACTCTACAAATTATGCCCGGGAAAGACGCGGAAAAGATTTTGATTTTAATTCTTTTGAAGGGGAAAACATAAGAGCAACAGAACTTGCGTTGAAAACAAATACGTTTTTCAATACAAGCGTTTCGGGTGAACACAACTTGGTAAAATATAAAGCAAAGCTTCACTGGTACGGTAGCTTTAATATCCTGGATCAATACATTCCTGATCAAAGAAGAATTCAGTATGACCAGGATCCCGGAGATGTCAACAATCCATATTTTTTATTAATAGGCCCATCCAAAACTTCCCAGAAATCTGGCAGCCGATACTATGGTTTTTTGAATGATTATAACTATACAGCAGGCGGCGATCTTAGTAAATCTTTTAAACTTTTTAACCTTAATCAATCAGTAAAAGGTGGATATTTCTTCCAGGTTAAAGACAGGTTATTTGATTCAAGACCTTTTGCTGTTTACCTGCCCACAGATAACAGGGCGTTGACCCTGCTTCCTGCGGATAAAGTTTTTAGTCCGGAAAATTTTGGAAATGGTACAGATAATAAATTTGCTTTTAATGAAATATCCGGAGATCAATATAGGTACATAGCCAACACAATTTTGAATGCTGGATTTCTTCAATTGGACAATCAGTTCACGGAAAAATTGAGAGCTACTTATGGTGTGCGTTTTGAAAATTATGACCAGGTTATTGGAAGTTTAAAGCAAAGCGACAGGCGGTTTTTACATACAGAAGTGCTTGATTTTTTGCCCGGGATCAATCTTACTTATAAACTAAATTATAAGACTAACCTTCGGTTGTCGGGTTCTCAAACTGTTATCAGGCCGGAGTTTAGAGAGTTGAGTGATTTTGCTTTTTATGATTTTGATTTGGGGGCAACCATCACCGGTAATAAAGCTTTGGAACGTACAAAGGTTTCTAATGCCGATATCAGGTACGAAATTTACCCGAGAGCAGGCGAGCTGTTTACCATCGGCGCATTTTATAAATATTTCAAAAATCCAATTGAGCTTTTCTTTAACCAAAGCGGCACAGGAGGCTCAAGCACTTTTAATTATATAAATGCTGACAACGCTCAAAGCTTTGGAGCAGAAGTGGAGTTTAGAAGAAAACTTGATTTTGCTGACGCATTGAAAAATTTCACCTTCCAAACAAATGTATCATACATATATAACAGGGTTAAAAAAGGAAGCGCTAATCTCGACCGCCCAATGCAGGGACAAAGCCCTTATGTAATAAATGCGGCGCTACAATACGATGTGGAAAAATTAGGTATAAACACAACATTACTTTTTAACCAAATAGGTGACCGCATCTATTATGTAGGTGGAAACGAAATTGCTCCGGTAACTGAACAGCATCGTGCATTGCTCGATTTTCAAATTGCAAAAAAAGTTCTTAAAAACACGGGAGAGGTCAAGCTGAATGTTTCGGACATTTTAAACCAGGCCAACAGCTTTTACGAGGATGTAAATAATAACAGGAAGTTTGATGGAACGGATCTGCTTGTTATAAAACGTAAATACGGTTCCAATATTAGCATCTCATTTTCTTATAACATAAAATAGAATTAAAAACCTGGCCCGTCGGCAGACAGGCATAAATTTCAAAAAAAAGAAGCATGAAAAAGTTATTTTATTTAGCGGCCTTTATTGGCTTAGTAACCACTGGTTGCAGAAAAATTGAAGTTGATGGAGGCACAACAACCATCATAGATACAACAGGAAATAACGGTGGAACAGTGAATACAATACTTGAAGGCCGTATCACTTCAAATCTTACATTAAAAGCAGCATATACCTATAAGCTCCGCGGCCTGGTATATGTAACCAATGGCGCCATACTTACCATTGAGCCAGGTACAAAAATAGTTGGCGAGCTAAACAGGCAAGGCGGCCTTATCATCACCCGCAGTTCTAAAATTATCGCGGATGGAACTGCGGATAAACCAATTGTTTTTACTTCAGAAGCGGCAAATCCCCAGCGTGGCGACTGGTCTGGCGTTATACTGTTAGGAAATGCGCCGACTAACTCATCATTTAATGGCGTGCAGGGCATCGGCGAAATAGAAGGTGGGGTAAATAACAGTGATGGCCTTGGATTATACGGTACGCCTATCACCCAAAATCAAAACCCGGCGGATAATAGCGGAATACTTAGGTATGTGCGTATCGAATACGCCGGTTACGCATTTCTTCCGGATAAAGAGATCAACGGCCTCACTTTCGGCGGCGTAGGAAGCGGAACCGTTATTGATTATGTGCAGGTTTCTTATGCAAATGATGATTCGTTCGAATGGTTTGGCGGTACGGTAAATTGCAGCCACCTCATTTCTTTCAGAACATTGGATGACGACTTTGATACAGATAACGGCTTTTCAGGCCGTGTACAGTTTGGAATTTCTTTAAGAGATTCAGCCGTTGCAGATATTTCAAAGTCTGAAGCTTTTGAAAGTGATAACGATGCTAACGGCAGCCAGCTTACGCCACAAACTAAAGCGGTATTTAGTAACATGACCGTTATTGGCCCCAGGGAAAAGTTGACGAATATTGGCAGTAATTTGTTTCTTGCCGGCGCACAGATCAGGAGAAATTCATCTGAATCTATTTTTAATTCTATCATAATGGGATGGCCGATAGGCTTGTTGATCGATGCCAGCAAAGGTTACCCGACTGATAACAATATTCCCGGAACACTATCTGTTCAAAACACTATTATAGCCGGTTCCGCTACTCCGGTAAAGTATGCACCAAGTACTGCGACACCTACCGGTGCAACAGATGTAACTATACTTGCCTGGTTTAATACACCTTCGTATGGCAATACTATACTTACCAACAATAGCGATGCAATGTTAGTTGCAGCATATAATTATTCAAATCCTGACTTTACGCCTGCTGCAGGCTCACCTGCATTAACCGGCGCAGCCTTTTCTCACGCAAGTCTTTTAGCAGGATTTACACCTGTAAGCTACAGGGGTGCTGTAGGTGCAGGAGATACATGGTTTAAAGGATGGACAAAATTTTAAAATAAAAATAGTAGACTAAAGTTTCCGTAAGCAAAACAGATTTTCTTATGCTGTACCACCCCACAATCGTGTGGGGTGGTTTTTTTATGCCACCGCCCTGCAATTGTGCAGGGCGGATTTTTTATAATATTCTTTAAATGCTAAACTCAATTTTCATTTGGCTATTTTTGGAAATATCGAATAAACTTTTTTCACTTGCTTTCTCTTTATAATAAAAACAAAGTTTTCTTTTTAGGATTTTTTGCCTTCATACTATTACTTCTTTTTATTGTCCTTCGTTATAAAAAGCCAGAAGGTTTTTATCTTTTAAACGAATATCATATCAGTATTCTCACTTATTTTTTTATCTATGCTACTTACCTGGGCGATGGGTTTTTCTGCCTGGCTGTTGGTATTTTACTTTTTTTATTTAAAAGAAGATTCTCCGGATTTCTGGTAATAGTAAGCTATGCTCTTTCCGGTATCATTGCCCAGATTTTGAAATATTATGTTGAAGAGCCGCGGCCTGCAATTCTTTTGAAAGACAGTGACTATCGTTATTTTATTGATGATGTTACGCTACATAACCTTCATGCTTTTCCCTCTGGGCACACGGCCTCGGCGTTTGCACTTGCCGCCATCCTTAGTTTTTCAATTAAGAAAAAACAGTATTCAATTTTATTTTTATTAGGAGCTATTTTGGTTGGCTATAGCCGTATTTACCTTGCGCAGCATTTTCCGGATGATGTGCTGGCCGGAGCGATCATTGGCATTGCTTCGGCAATAATTTGCCAGGTTTTTTTTGAAAAATACTCGGAAAAAAAATTTTTTCTTAACGCAAAATAATACCCCCGGCAACCCGAAAAATAATCAGGCAGTTCTGCCTGCAGCTAAGGTAAAGCCAAAGGTAGTGCCTACATCGGTGGTACTTCTCACATGTATGGTTTCATCATGCGCTTCCATAATGTGTTTTGCTATTGATAAGCCAAGGCCGCTTCCGCCAACTTTTCGTGTGCGTGCAAGGTCTGTGCGATAAAATCTTTCAAAGATCCGGGGCAAATGTTCTTCAGCAATTCCATGCCCGTCATCGCTTATTTCCACCAATACTTTTTTCCCGTCAATCTTGTAAGCGCTTCCTTCGATGGTTCCGTTTTGCTTGCCATATTTTATTGCATTGTCAATAAGGTTTATAAGCACCTGGCGTATTTTTTCTTTGTCGGCAAACACAGTTAGCGGCATCTCGCATCCTTTTTTTATAAAGCATTTTATTTTTTTTTCATCGGCTTTTATTGAAAGCGATTCGCACACTTCTTTTATAACGTCCTGTATAATAAAATTCTGTTGATAGAGCAATTGCTCTCCGCTTTCAAGCTTGGTAATTTCATCAAGATCATCTACAAGATTTACCAGCCGGTCAACATTTTTTGAAGCATTACCCAAAAATTTTTTATTGATCTCGGGGTTAGAGAGCGCGCCATTTAATAAAGTATCTACATAGCCCTGTATCGCAAAGATGGGCGTCTTGAGTTCATGAGAAAGATTCAATAAAAATTCTTTTCTGAAAACTTCATTTTTTCTCAGCATCTCAATCTCTTCCTTTCGCTGCACCGCCCATGCTTCCACGTCGGCGCTTACTTCCTCGATTGATTTTTGAGGCAAAATACTTTTATAATAAAACTCTTCTCTTTTGCTGGCTTTGGTTTGATATATCAGCTTATAAATGATCTTTATTTTTCTATATACAAACCGTTGTATCATCAGGTAAAAAATAATGTATGAAACGAGGCTTAATGATATAAATAATGATAGCGCCGGTAAAGCGCCCACACCGTAAATGAAGACTGCCATTCCGCCCATAAAACCAATTGGTATAGAGGCAAGCGCTGATAACTGCTGAGGAGATAAATTTTTTAAGGGAAACAAGGCTTGTAAAAAATTAAGTGAACGTTTATTTGCACTGCGGTATAAGGCTTTTACCGGTGCACAAAATTAAACAATTAAGCCCTGTGATTAACGGAGAAAGAAGATAACTCCTCAATAGCATTGCTGCTCCATTTTGCTCACACTATGAGCTTCACCAAGGCAAAAAAGCAAGCGACGCTTATCAACTGCTATGGTCTTTGATAATAAGCCAATGGCCATTTATTTTTTTAAATAGTAAGGTGAAATAACCTTCAAGGTTATTCGTCGTTCTCTCCAGATGCCATTTGCCGGTTACAAAATAATATTGAGGTGAAAAAGACTTTACCTCCAAAAGATTGAAGGTAAGGTGTCCCATTGCGGTGGTATCGGGATAATTTTTTTTATAATTATCAAGTGTTTGTTGCCACCCGTAAGTAACGCCGGATTTACCGATAAACATAAGCGAATCGCTCTTCCAGTAACCCTGCATAAATGAGGGTATATCGCCGTTGTTCCAGGCTTTTTCCTGGGTGGTTAACAGGCGCCGCACGCTCGCTTCATCCCCTTGTTGTGCATAGCAGGACGTAAAGGAAATGATCATAGTAAAAATGATTAGGAAAAAAAAATTCTTTTTCACTCCATAAAATTTAAGGAGACAAATTTAAACTTAATCCACAACGCTTTCTACTTTCATTAGTTTCTGCTGGCGGCAATAGCGATAATTTACAAAGTGTGCATAGAGAATGAAAAAAACTGCGGGCGCAAGAAAAATGAATTCGATATCGTGAAAAAATTGTTTCATTAATAAAAATAAAAACCCGGTGGTGAAATATAAAAAAGGAGTAAGGTTTTTATGGTGCTTTCGATACCCATGAAGTACTGCATAAGAACCTATGAAAAAAGCGATACTAATCATCATCCATTCAAAGAGAGCATTGTGAATTATATTAATGCCGAACAAAGGAAGAGAACTTATCAACAAAGGAAGAACGGCGCAATGGATGGCGCAAGCTATGGAGGTAACTATTCCAAAAAAATCCCAGTTGATGCGTATACTCATAATTAAAACAAATATAGGGAATTTGCAACAACGATGCAATAAATTTATTTTCTTTCCTGTTAAAAAACTTTTACAAAAGGCTAATCTCATGTTCTTTGTGATTAGTATAATAACTTTGTAACCATTTTTATCAATCATTATATGAAAAAGAAATTATTGTGGCTTGGCGGTTTTGTCGTGTTGCTAATGGTGGGATTTTATTTTTTCCTTTTTGCCGGCACTGATTATTATAAATCGAAATTGCCGGTATTAAATTATGTGCAGGATTTTTCTTTTACCGGGCAAAATGGCAACCCCGTAACAGAGCATGATGTGGAAGGGAGGGTGTATGTAGCCGAATATTTTTTTACTACCTGCAAAGGTATTTGCCCGAAGATGAATGCCAATATGAAAACGGTATATCAGGCTTATGAAAATAATCCGGGCTTCGCAATTGTTTCTCATACTTCCATGCCGGAGACGGACTCAGTGCCTTTAATGAAGGCTTACGAAGAAAAGATGATTGGCAAAGATCCGGCCTTTGCAGCTAAATGGTATTTCGTAACGGGGTCAAAAGATTCCCTATACAGAGCGGCTCGCGTAAGTTATTTGCTGGATAACGATAAAAATAACAGCCTCAATATTAAAGATCATTTCATTCATACACAGTTTTTCGCCCTGGTAGATAAAGAGATGCGGGTGCGGGGTATATATGATGGCCTAAAGCAAGATGAGCTGAAAAAACTAAAAGACGATATAGCAAAATTATTAAAGGAGCCTGTTGAAAAGGGTAGTTTCAATCAATCGCTTTTTAATAACAACCCTTCTTAAAAGTATGGAGCAGGAAATAGTAAACATATTAAAACAAAACCGGCTAAGCGTAACCGTTAGCAGGCAAAAAATACTTAATTTTTTTTTAGCGGCAGACGGGGCAGTTTCGCATGCCGATGTAGAAAAAAATATGGAAGATGCTTTTGACCGCGTAACTATTTACCGCACCTTACAGTCGTTTGTGGAAAAAGGCATTATCCATCTTATACCCACCACAGATAACTCAATTAAATATGCTTTATGTAAAAATGATTGCGCCCCCGGCCACCACCAGGACGAGCATGTGCATTTTATTTGCGGTGAGTGTGAGAAAACTATTTGTCTTGATGAGGTAGATATTCCTGCAATAAAGCTGCCGAAGGGCTTTACACCCAGCCGCTTTGAGATGGTGGTGACGGGCATTTGCGACGAATGTAAATAAAGCAACAATAAGTTTTGCGAATAGAACGGGCAACATTATTACGGGCTAAAATGAAAAAATCCGCAGATGATTCAGCTTAAAAATTAATTTCCGCCGAAGACTTTCTTTAAAATATCGCTGACTCTTTGTGCCGGATTTTTGCGAATACCAACTTCTTCCTGGGCTATATAATAGAATATTCCATTGAGTGCTTTGTTGGTTACATACCTGTTGATATCAGTATCTACAGGCGCAGAAGTAAATTTATTATAAGTGTCAAATATATCTTTCCAATATTTTGTCGCATCTACCTTCTTCAAAGATTCTTCAATTACAGGCATAAATGCGCTAATCAATTCCGGTGATGTAGTTCTGCGTAAATAACTGGTAGCGGCCGTATCGCTTCCGCGTAAAATATTCAATGCATCTGTTACCGTCATCTTTTTTATTGCTGAAAGAAAAATAGGTGCAGCCGCTTTTGAAGCATCTTCTGCGGCGCGGTTCAGGCTTAGCTCTGCATTGTCAACCATTTTGCCAAGGCCAAGCATTCTCATTTTCGATTCAACCGTTCGTACCTGCTCAGGCAATAAAATTTTAACTGCAGCATCTTTAAAGAAACCATCTGTAGCTGAAAGTTTATCAGAACTCTTTTGCGCACCCAATGAAAGCGCTTCTTTTAACCCGGAAACAATTTCGCCCGTAGAAAGATTTCCTCCGGCAGAAGAATTATTTTTTGAAAAAATGGAATTAGCTTTTTTAAACAAGCCACCTAATTTGTTAGATGAATCATTTTGTGCAGATAGCGAAAAAACCAAAAGGAGAAATGCAACAGAAGTAATAATTTCTTTCATAGGGATTTTATTTAAACGTAACCCCAAATGTAAAAACTAATGTTGGATAAAGGGATTGATGAAGTGTTAAACCTCGCACTCCTCAAGAAGCCTAAGGAATTATTAACTGGCAAATAATAATTGCTGTTCGCTGTACGTCCAATCTATAATAGCGATATGATTATTGTAGCTAAAAATATATTTGAGAAATATGTATAATTATACACCTGCAATAAACTGGGGATAATCTTTACTGTGATTATTGGTAATGTATTTTATTAAATGCACATCATCTTCCTTATCAAATATAATGTACCAGGTCGTGTTTTTATTAGGTTTGTAGGAGCAATAGTATTGGCCGTACTTTTTATTTTTGGTGACCTTTGGTGTAAGATTAGGAATGGTGTAAATGAAATCGTAGATGTTATCCACGTAATCTTTTGCACTATCCACAAAACCAAAATATTCTTTGTTATAGAGAATATCTATCAGGCTGTTCAATGTATTAATAAGCTCATCGGTAAGTATTATTTTTTCTTTTTCCATAAATCATCAATGTGTTTATGGCTCCTGGCTCTTCCCTGTTCTATGGTATATCCCTTTTCACATTCCATTTGAAACTGCGTTTTTTCAATTACGCCAAGTTGCTGTAGCAAGGGAGTAATTTCCTTGCTGTGCTTTTGCACGTTTATTGTCACGTGAGTTATTTTTCCTTGTTCATTTTTTTTGGTTGTTATCCCTGCTATGCGTGGCATATTGTAATTGTAAGTGTATTACAAATATAATTTAAAATGAAGGGTTATGCCAATAAGTTAAGCCGTTGGCTAAAAGCCAACGGCAATGAACCACCCTTAAATTATTGAGAGGTTTTCATTGCCGCCTGCTTTAGCAGACGGCTTTTAGTTATCAGGAAATTTCTTTAGAGGGATGGGGTACAAAAGGCGATTTTACTGAGTGCTTTTTACTACATTAAGCCGTTGGCTAAAAGCCAACGGCAATGAACCCCTTTAAATTATTGAGAGGTTTTCATTGCCGCCTGCTTTAGCAGACGGCTTTTAGTTATCAGGAAACTTCCTTTTTAGAGGGATGGGGTACAAAAGGCGATTTTACTGAGTGCTTTTTACTACATTAAGCCGTTGGCTAAAAGCCAACGGCAATGAACCCCTTTAAATTATTGAGAGGTTTTCATTGCCGCCTGCTTTAGCAGACGGCTTTTAGTTATCAGGAAACTTCCTTCTTTAGAGGGATGGGGTAAAAAGGCGATTTTACTGAGTGCTTTTTACTACATTAAGCCGTTGGCTAAAAGCCAACGGCAATGAACCACCCTTAAATTATTGAGAAGTTTTCATTGCCGCCTGCTTTAGCAGACGGCTTTTAGTTATCAGGAAACTTCTTTAGAGGGATGGGGTACAAAGGGCGATTTTACTGAGTGCCTTTTACTACATTAAGCCGTTGGCTAAAAGCCAACGGCAATGAACCCTTTAAATTATTTGAGAAGTTTTCATTGCCGCCTGCTTTAGCAAACGGCTTTTAGTTTATTTTTTCATCTTTGGCTTTGCCAGGTTAGAGAGGCTACATCTGAAATTTATACCCGACACCTTTTACGGTGGTAATACAATCGTTGCCAAGTTTTTGCCTGATCTTTCTTATGTGCACATCAATAGTGCGGTCTCCGACAATTACATCCGTTCCCCATACTTTGTGAAGTATTTCATTTCTTAAAAAAACTTTGGAAGGCTTGGAGGTTAATAAAGCAAGCAATTCAAACTCTTTGCGGGCAAGCGTTATCTCTTCGCCGTTAGAAGTAACGATATATTTTTCACGGTCAATTATAAGGTCGCCTATTTGCAACACGCTTCCCGTTTCCTTCACAATTCTCCGGAACAGGGCATTAACCCTGCTGGTTAATACTTTGGGGCTTATGGGCTTGGTGATGTAATCATCGCCACCGGTTTCAAGCCCTTTTATTTCTGTATTATCATCATTGAGCGCTGTAAGAAAAATGATAACTGTGTTCTCAAATGCCGGCAGCGTCCGCAATATTTTACAAACTTCAAAGCCGGTTTTTCCCGGCATCATCACATCAAGAATTATCAAATCCGGACTATGTGTTTTGGCAAGGTCTATTGCTTCGTTCCCGTTTTTGGCGGTAATCACTTCATAGCCCTCTGCCTGCAGATTGAAACTTACAATCTCCAGTATATCGGGCTCGTCATCTGCAATTAATATGCTGCGGGGCTTTGTTTCGTTTGCCATGATGCGCAAACCTATATCAAAAATTTATCCCGATGATCTTGTTTACAATTTTTTAATATTCAACCGAACATGGTGTAATGAAACTGAGTGAAATCTTCCTGGAATTTCTACAACACACATTATTCCACTCCCTTAAAAAAAGGTTAATCCCTGCCGGCGTGCAGCACTTTATTTCTATAAACTCTCTTTAAATTAAGCAATAAACTAAATTTGCAACACGTTTGAAATGTTTTTGCTTACTATCGAAATAAATTATGAGGCACGTATTTTACTCGTTCATTTTAATTTTCTTCTTACCTCTTGTTTCCCTCGCCGGCGACGACACCACTAATATTCCTCTTAACCGGCAGGTATTTCACGATAAAATAAATGAAGAACAACGCCGGGCCGATAAGGCAGATGGCCGCGTGGACGGTTTGATAAAAGTGTCTCCAAATAGTGAAGTCAATTTACAGGTAACGGATGCGATCATCAGGAAGGTGAATGTGCTGAGGAACGATATAGAGAACAATAAGCAATTGCCCACGAACAATGATAAGATCAGGTACCTGCGTTACATCGAAAATCTTTTAAGGGATTTTACCAATAATTGGAAAACCCATAAAATCTCTCCTGCACTTGCGCCTTTACTTGTTGATAATTTTAATGAAATACTCGAGGCTAATATCCGCGGAGAAAATATGTCGCCTCTTATTCGGAAAGTGCCTTATGAAGTCGGGATGATCAATAGCGAAATTTTCAGTGATAACCCTGGCTATAAAGAAAGCAAGATAATCCTGTTCAGAAAATTTTGTATCCTTTATCCTGATAAGATATTGGCCAACTTGGGCCCGTATGTGGATGAGCCATTTGCCGATACGCTAATAATACAGGCATTTGATAATAACCCCAGCCAATTGTATTCCTATGCGCAATCATCCAACAGCAGGCAGGGAAAGCTGATAAGAAAAATTGAAGAGCCCCGCATAAAAATGGTTGTTCAATTGAGCATGCTTAACCGGGCGCTATTTTATTTTCCTTTTCTTGATGACCTGATCAGCAGCAAACAAACCATAGATAATATTGCAAAGTATGCCGGCACTTCTGACAAAGACTATGATAGTGTTGGCTATTATAAACTGCTTGTGAATACTGAAATTGATTATTACGGAAGATTGATAAAGGGAGATACTCCTGTGGCGATGCTTGGCCCTAACGGCTTAGTTGACATGCTGCAGATGAAAGCCATACAGCATTTTATTAATCCTATCAATAACCTGCACGAGAATCCTAATCTTACGGTTCGTTTCAGGGCTATTGAGCCTTTAAACGCCGTGGATTTGTACTATATGATTGTATTCGGCGAGAATGACATTTACACATCAAGTTATAAAAATAGTTTTGACCGGCTGATGCAAAAAATGGGCCCCGTGCCGCATGGCGATTCGTTGCTAATGACAGTTCACTTCGATCATTTTAAAAAATTTATAAAAATGGCTGCCGGCTATAACCGGCTGGATGTTTTTTTGAAAACAATGCCTGAAAATTCTAATACTTTGATGCAAGCCTTTGTATCAAATCTTGAAAAAACAGGTACGCTCGAAGATGCCGTGGATGTGGCAGACTCTTACGGAAGTATTACCAATCCTGAGATTCAAAAATCTATGATTGAAAATGTAAAGAACAACGAGCAACGGTGCTTAAAGGAAAACAACGAACATGGGCAAAAGATATACAATCTTTTAAAGATGATTTTCCTTTCAGCAGACGATAAAAACGGTATTGACCTTTCAAAAGAAATTGGGATTCCGCCTGTATATACTGTTAGTTATAATTCGCTTGCTGATGATACAGGGCGTATAATAGAGCAAGTATTTTTTTATGGTGATAAAGATGGGAAAGAATCTTATAATAGTTATATGACTTCTTTTCCAAGAAGTGATTGGCAGGTAACACAAAAAAGAGAATGGGTTGAAATAAAATCTATTAAAGGAAAGCCTGTCTGGATATATGCCAACCTTCCGCTGGACAATGAAACTGATAAAGATGCCGCTGCGCAGCAAGACCTGATAGATTACCTGGAGGCTGTGGGCTTAAAACCTTCAATAGTAATTCACCGGGGCCATAGCTACCATCTCCCTTACACGATAGAGCAGCTTCCTGATAATGCTAAAATAATTATGCTGGGCTCCTGCGGAGGATATAAGAACCTGAAACAGATATTAAAATATGCACCTGAAGCGCATATTATTTCTACAAAACAAACAGGTGCCAGAGATGTAAACAAGCCTATAATTGATGCACTGGATAATACGCTTAGAAGTGGCAATAACATTGACTGGCGGGAGATGTGGGCTGGCCTTGAAAACACTTTCAGCAGAGCGCCAGCTCAATTAAGAGAAACCTTTGAGGATTATATTCCGCCTCAAAAAAACCTCGGCGCTTTGTTCATAAAGGCTTATAGCAGGAGTGGCGAGGTGGTAGAGTAGGCACCAGCTTTATGTTTCATTTTCTTTTTTGAGAGGAGTTATTTTTATGAAAGGATAATTGTATTATTTCTCGTGTTAATACAAAAATTTGTCCCTTCGAAAAAGTCAAGTCCAAGAAGGCCATTGTAATCATAAATAACTCCACCAGATAAAAAATCATAAACCTGGATTTGAAACTTTTCTTTTATCAAACCAAGAGATGTAAACCGGTTAATTTCAAAAATCTCTGTCTCAATAATTCCATTTGCAGTTTCAATTTCTACAGTTCCAAGGCTGTCCTTTAAATCATGGCCAAGAAGATATAATAGCATTGCTGTCAATTGTAGTATTGGTCGCTCCTGTATCCAAAATCATTTTTAAATCATACATAGTATCAATTTCAACATTCAAAAGTATTAAGCCGCTTCCAGGCTCTCTTTTAAACTTGTAAGTCATCTTTGAACCCGGTTGAAAATACCTGTAATTTTCCTTGCGGGTTTGAAGGTACCTGTATAAATCAAAGTGATTTTGTTAAAACCGGAGGTCTTGTCTAGTCCAATGTAGCAAACTTCTTTCTTATCCTTCCTGTGAAAAAGAGGAATACCTGATAAAACGTCAATCTTACTATCATCCATAATTGGATTACCCAGAAGTACCCATTCATCTGGATAAAGTTTTTTAATGACTGCTATATTTAATAACTGTGCCATTTTTATTACCTTTTTAAATCACAACTTACTAATTTATAGGATGTGACTGACTTACGCAATTTTGACAGGCATTTCTGCAGACGCCATTTTTGCAAAGCAATTAAGGTGATATTTTTCCTTTAATTTTGCCCGATGCCCGAAAAGAAAGTGCGTAAAAAATTCCTGGACTTTGGCCTTTTGCGTAAAGTTTTTGCATTTGCCGCTCCCTATAAAAAGAAGTTTTACATTTCTATATTTCTGTCTGTTGCCTTGGCGATAATTTCTCCTTTACGGCCATATTTTATACAGTACACCGTAAATCATTTTATAAAAGATAAGGATGTTTACTGGCTTGTGCTTATCACGATCATACAGATAGGAATGCTGTTGATCGAAACTGCTTTGCGTTTTTATTTCGGCTTCCTTACTTCGTGGCTGGGGCAAACGGTGGTAAAAGATCTGCGGGTAACGGTGTATAAAAAAATACTGAATTATAACCTGGCGCAATTTGATAAAACGCCAATTGGTACATTAACCACCCGCACCATAAACGACATTGAATCAGTAAATGATATTTTTTCTGATGGATTAATACCGATCATTTCTGATTTGCTGTCAATTATTTCTATTTTGCTTTTTATGTTCTTTGTTGACTGGCGGTTGTCATTAATAAGTCTTGCGCCGTTTCCAATTTTAATTATCGCCACTTATTTTTTTAAGGAAACGGTAAATAAATCTTTTATTAAAGTGCGCAATGCAGTAGCAGCATTGAATGCTTTTGTGCAGGAACATCTCACGGGTATGGGCGTAGTGCAGGCCTTCGCGGTAGAAGATAAAGAGTTTAAAAAATTTAATGAAATAAATAAGCAACACCGCAATGCAAACATCAAGGCTATTTTAGCCTACTCAGTTTTTTTTCCGATAGTGGAAATTGTGCTGGCATTTTCAACAGGCTTGTTAGTTTGGTGGGGCGCTAATAATTCTTTTAATGCGGGTGTGATTATTTCATTTATCATGTACCTGAATTTATTGTTCAGGCCGTTGAGAGTAATTGCAGATAAATTTAATGTGCTGCAAATGGGAATGGTGGCAAGTGAAAGAGTTTTTAAAGTGCTTGAAAATCCCGATGTAACGCCGGAAACACACAACGGCATCAATCATGGTATGATGAAGGGAAATGTTGAATTCGAAAAAGTATGGTTCGCTTATAACGAAGAAGAGTATGTTTTAAAAAATATTTCTTTTGAAATAGAAGCAGGAGAAACGCTGGCAATCGTGGGACATACAGGAAGCGGAAAAACATCTATCATAAGTTTGCTTAACAGGCTGTATCATATAAGAAAAGGAGAAATAAAAATAGATGGTAACAACATAGAAGCATACGATATTGCTTTTTTAAGAAGCAGGATAGCCGTGGTTTTGCAGGATGTTTTTTTATTCAGCGGCTCCGTGTATGATAATGTCACGTTGAGAAATACTTCGATAAAAAAAGAGCAGGTAGCCGATGCCGCAAAAATGATTGGCGTGCACGATTTCATAATGAAGCTGCCGGGTGGCTATGATTATAATGTAATGGAACGAGGCGCCACACTTTCACTTGGGCAGCGGCAACTACTGTCATTCATCAGGGCAATTTTATATAACCCGTCTATACTTATATTGGATGAAGCCACTTCTTCTATAGATAGCGAAAGCGAAATACTTATTCAGCATGCAATAGATAAATTGATTAAGGGAAGAACATCTATTGTAATAGCACACCGCCTGTCAACCATTCGTAAGGCTAATAAAATAATTGTGCTGGACAAAGGTGAGATCATTGAAATAGGAACACACCTGCAATTGCTTCAGCAAAAAGGCCACTATTATAACCTGCACAAAATGCAATTTGAAGAGCAGGAAACGCCCCTAACCCCGAAGGGGGAAAGCAATCCTACTTTTTTTAAGTAATATAGATTCTATTGCTGATTGCTCATCGCTGATTGCTCATTGCTGATTGCTGATCGCTCATTGCTTCCCTTCTCTGGCCGCATTTGTGGGAAAAATAATACATCCTGTATGGAAGGTTGATTGGTAAGCAGCATACATATCCTGTCGATACCAAAGCCAATACCGCTCGTGGGTGGCATACCATATTCCAGCGCTCTTAAAAAATCATAATCTATAAACATAGCTTCATCATCTCCCCGCTCCATCAGCTTTGCCTGCTCTTCAAACCGCTCTTTTTGCTCCAGCGGATCATTTAGTTCGCTGTAGGCATTTGCAATTTCTTTCCCGTTTACTATCAGCTCAAAACGCTCGACAAGGCCGGGTTTGCTGCGATGCTTTTTTGTAAGCGGGCTCATCTCTACCGGGTAATCAATTATAAAAGTTGGCTGTATAAAATGATGCTCACATTTTGCTGAAAATATTTCATCAACCAGCTTCCCTTTGCCCATAGATTTATCTGCGTGTATGCCTAACTGTTGGCAAAGTTCCCTCAGCCCATCTTCATCTTTATCACTGATGTCGGTGCCGGTATATTCTTTAATGGCATCATACATGGTTATCCTTTTATACGGCGCTTTAAAATCGATTTCATGCTCGCCTGATAAAACTTTAGAACTGCCATTTACCGCAATTGCTGTTGTCTCCAATAATTGCTCTGTAGTTTCCATCATCCATAAATAATCTTTGTAAGCAACGTAAAACTCCAGTACGGTAAACTCAGGATTGTGCGTACGGTCCATACCTTCATTACGAAAATTGCGGCTGAATTCATACACCCATTCAAAGCCGCCAACGATTAATCTTTTCAGAAATAATTCATTAGCTATGCGCAGATAAAACGGTACATCCAATGCATTGTGATGCGTAATGAAAGGCTTTGCTGCTGCGCCCCCCGGAATATTTTGCAATACAGGCGTGTCAACTTCCAGTGCACCTTTTTCATTTAGAAATACACGGATGGCATTCATCATCTTTGTACGCTTCACAAATGTGTCCTTTACATGCGGATTTACAATTAGGTCCGCATAGCGCTGGCGATAACGAAATTCCGCATCGGTCACTTCATCAAAAGTTTCCCCGTCTTTTTCTTTTACCACCGGAAGGGGACGTAGTGATTTGGAAAGTATGGTAAATGATGAAACATGTATTGATGTTTCGCCGGTTTTGGTTGTGAACACATATCCTTTTACGCCGATGATGTCGCCAATGTCAACCAGCTTTTTCCAAACTATATCGTACTGCGTTTTATCGTCACCGTTAGATACATCATCTTTACGAATATAGAGTTGAATTTTTCCTGCACCATCCTGAAGCACCGCAAAAGAAGCTTTGCCCATATCACGGATGCTCAGCAATCTTCCGGCGAGACACACATCGACAAAATTAGATTTGTTTTCTTCACCTTTGTAATTTGCCTTTATAAATGCGGAAGTCGTGTTTACAGGAAACAAGGCGGCAGGATAGGCATCAATGCCTAATTTTTCCAGCTCTTTTAATTTTTCTCTCCTGATAATCTCCTGTTCGGATAAATGTTGCGTGCTCATAATAATAAATAAAAAAGTTTGTCAAAAAATGACAAACAGTGTAAGCTTTCCGGCAAAGGTAACTTTTGAGCAGGAGACAAACAAAGTGGGTGCATTCAAAATGCCGCAAGGTTGTCAACCTTTCAACAAGTTAATTTTTAGATTTAAAAACTCCATCTGGAAGGTTGACAACCTTTAACCCAGAGCCCCAACAAAGTACTATGTTACTAATACGCAGCCGTTGCGGAATTAAAAAATTGCGTGGCTGCTGCAACTCCATTATCATGAAGGAGCTTTTTTTCTTCAGTTGACATTTTTCTAATCCTGCCTGAAATTTCTCCATAGCTAATATAAATTGTGCGGCCTTTTTCATTACTTAAATCAGCAGAATTCCTGTTCAGTTTTTCCATCATAAGATTCATAACGGCACTGGTATAATCCTTCATATTTTTTACCTGGTAGGGGGCAATTGTTGTTTTACTATCCTCAAATTCTTCTACCTGTTTTTCTCTTTCGAGCTTAAGGCCAAGTGTTTCAAAGTTATATTTTACATCATTACTTATAAGAGGATTGCCGCCTGACACAGATGTGTCAAACATATTTATGGGAAAATTGCAAAGCATTCCCCCATCCACATACAGGTCATATTTTGGCTCAACTTTTTTGGCATAAATTTCATTTCCTACGCTATCGATTGCAACAGGCTTAAAATAAAAAGGAATACAACTGCTGATATGTACTGCGGTCTTCAATTGCATGCCAGGCCATGTTTCCCAGGAGAAAATATCAAGCTGCTGCCGCGAAATATTTGTGCCGGTACAATAAAAATCTTTAAAAGTGTTATCTGCCAAATGCATTTTATGAAGGTCAGAAAAAGTAATATTGGAATCGCCGGTTTTATAGGCTATTAATTCGCCGATCCATTTTTCAAATTTATTTCCTTTGAAAAGTCCATATTCTTTTTTGACCCTTATTATTTTCCCTACAATATCTTTTCCATCATTGAATTGCTGAAGCTTCAGGTTCTGTAAAACGGAGTCTATCTCAACAGAATTGTATCCCAGCGAAATCATTAAGCCGGCAATCGCACCGGCAGAAGACCCTGCAACCCGTTCAATATTTTTAATAATATTTTTTTGCTCAAGCACTTCAATAGCGCCGGAGTAGGCAAGCCCGCGTACGCCGCCACCTTCAAGCGCAAGATTTTTATATTGATAAGCGGATTGTGAAAAAACCGAAGCAGGTAAAAGAAATATAAAAAGAAGATATCGTTGCATAATAAGGTACAGCAAGATACAACGGCTGGCGCAGGCTATGCTGATGGAAAACGTTAAAAGAATTTAGAATTATTCGAAGAAATTTTTTGGAAGCACTTTGATTTCACAACCTTCATCGAGAGAAAAAACAAAAGAGGTTTTAAGGCTGTTTTTTTGAAGAACGTATTTTGAATTTTCCAGGCAATATATTTCTACCTCTTCCTTATTCTGGTTGACGATTACACAATATTTAATTCCAAAATTTTCGTACAAAGAAAATTTTGTGTGCCTGTCTTTTAAGGCGGTTGTGGGGGATAATATTTCAACAATTAATGCAGCGGGAAAATCAAGGAATTTATCATTAGTTGGTTTGCAAATTACCGAGCAGTCAGGTTGAAGTATTGTATCGTCTGTAATTTTTACATCAATAAAATCATAGACTTTACAATTTGTGCATTTAGATTTTTTTATACCTCTTTTTAATTCGGAACCAATATTTACAACCAGCCATTGATGCCTGGGCGTATTCTCTGTGTTCATCGCAAAAGGAATTCCCTCAATCAATTCCCACCGGCAGTAATCTTCGTAAGTGTAATATGGCAAAAGCTTTACGGCGCACATGCTATAAAGATATTATTTTTCAGGCCAATGACAATAGCACCTGCCAGGCCTCGTTTACCTTTCCTTCATTGAGCAAGGTGGCTGCATACAAATGCAATTCCTTTTCCATTTCTTCGGGTTCAATGGAGTAATATTGAAAAATATTTTTAAGCCTTTCATCTTCATACGAAGGATTCACAAAAGGCACTTCGGTTACATTAGCAAGCTGGCCAAGATTGTTACCGGTTAAAATTTTGCTATTTCTAATAGAGGGCGGCAGCGCATCAATGCCGATACCTAATTCGGTGTTTGGTTTTTTTACTTCAAAAATATTATCTGCATTTACCCGTGCATACCAATTACCGCCAAGGCGTGCAGCAAGGTCAAGTTTGCGTTGATCAATACTGCCATCTTCGCCAAGAATATTTTCATTGATATGTATTGATAAAATTTCAGCGATCACAAGATTTCCTGCGCCACCTTTATCTCCCAAAGATTTTATCTCAATCACCTTACACTCCATTTGCACAGGGCTTTCTTTTACCCGCGGAGGCTGTATAAGTTGTGATGTTTCCTTTGTAAATCCTGCTTTTATAAACTCGTCTGTTCCCTTCGGATATTCACAACTGCTGAGGCTTACCTGCTGCACCATATCATAGCTTACAATATTTACCACTACCTCAGGCACCTCTTTCAAATTTTGTAATGTATGTTTTGTTGTATTGTCTCTTGCCCGCCTTGATGGAGAGAAAACAATTATCGGCGGGTTAACACTAAAAAGGTTGAAAAAGCTGAAAGGGCTTAGGTTTACTTTGCCCGCAGCATCTATTGTACTGGCGAAGCATATAGGCCGCGGGGCAATGGCATAATGCAAATAATTTGAAACCTCTGCGGGTTTTATATCGCCAGGAAGAATTGTTTTATACATCGCCAATCAAATATTTTTTTTCAATTCTATTATTGAAAAATCATCTTCATCTTTTACAATTGTATTTTTTAATTTCCCCAGGCCTTCTATTTCCATTTTTACTTCATCACCTTCCTGCAGCCATTGCTCTTTATAGTCCGGGTCGTTTAATTTACCTGTTCCGTTAAGCTCGAGAAAACAGCCGGTCCCCACGGTGCCACTGCCTATTACATCGCCGGGATATAATTGTACGCCATAGCTTGCCCGCTCAATGATCTCGGCAAAGGTCCAATCCATATCACCAAGATTTCCCTCGCTTACCTGCACACCGTTTACCCAACACTTCATTGATAACGAGTAAGCGTTACCGGTATGGTTTTCTTTAACGCTGATTTTATACTCTTCTAATTCATCCGGCGTTACCAGCATAGGGCCGATTACGGTTGAGAAATCTTTGCCTTTTGCAGGACCAAGGTTCAATTTCATTTCGTCCATTTGCAGGCCACGGGCACTTACGTCATTCATTATCATATATCCACCAATGTATTCATCCGCTTCATCCGCTTTAATATTTTTGCCGGGCTTACAAATTACGATTGCAGCTTCCAACTCAAAATCAAGTTTGCTTAAATGATCCGGCATGCACACAATTTCTCCGGGGCCTTGTATGCTGTTATGATTGGTAAAATAAAAAACAGGGAACTGATCGAACTCAGGGATCATTCCGGCATTCCTGTTTCGCCTTGCGGTTGCCACATGTTGCCTGAAAGCATAAGCATCGCGGCAACTTGTAGGATGTGGAATAGGAGCAAGTATTTCAACGTTTTCAACAGGTATGCCTGTAAACTTTTTATTGCCTTCCATTAGGGAGCGGTTTATTGAATGTGCCAGTGGAAATACATCTTCCCAAAAATTTAGAAACATCGTCATGGTAACAGGCAGGTCAGGATGCAGCCGGTCACTATCGTACAACATGCCGTCTATAAGAAAAGCCAATTGGGC
The DNA here is from genome assembly GCA_965217965.1 of Hanamia sp. Taxonomy (GTDB): domain Bacteria; phylum Bacteroidota; class Bacteroidia; order Chitinophagales; family Chitinophagaceae; genus Ginsengibacter. The sequence continues at coordinate 1,074,185 of CBDCJQ010000001.1, forward strand.
ATGATCATCATTTAGATAAGAAATTAATTTCATTGATAAAATTTTCAGTGAAGGCGCAAGTTAAATGTATTTTATGTTGCATGCTGTGAGCAGGCTTCTGCGGGTGCATTTCAAATTGCCCCTGCTCAAGAAGCAACAAAGCAGCATACACCCTTATTGCCGGTCTGACCTACGGTTCCGATCTGAACGAGCCGTCAGTACCGCAGGTCGGACGGCGGCGACTCGTTTAAATGATGGGGTATATATAATGTCGCTCTGCAATTGAAGGTTGCCGACCTTCCGGATCGAGTTTTTAAGTCTGAAATTGACTTATTGAAGGTTGGCAACCTTGCGGTATTTTGAAATGCACCCGCTTTTGCCGGTGGGCCATATTAACTTTGCTGGATTGTATGGTGATTTATTTACATTCTTTTATTTTTGTATAAAGAATATGTGCACATGAAATTCGAAAAAATCTATAACAAAGGCCAGGCGCAAATCTTCAAAAATCAATACCTGGAGTACCTTACCAAAACTCATCCACTCGTTATTTGGGGTATTTATTTGCCGGTGATTATATTACTTCCTTACTATGCTTTTACAAATTATTTTGTAGCTGCCTGGCAGATATTTTTGATTTTTTTAACCGGCTTATTTTTCTGGACGTTTTTTGAGTATGTAATGCATCGCTTCATATTTCACTGGATAAGCGACAGCCCGCGTGCCCAAAAAATTACCTATGTCATGCATGGCAATCATCATGAATTTCCAAGAGACCGCCAGCGTTTATTTATGCCGCCGGTGCCCAGCATTATTATATCCTGCATTATTTTTTTACTCTTTTATGTAATGATGAACAGCCGGGCTTTTATTTTTTTCCCCGGATTTATGTTGGGATACCTGGTGTATGGAAGTATGCATTACGCTATTCACACCTGGCGTCCGCCATTCAAATGGATGAAACCAATTTGGCGTAATCATCATTTGCATCATTATAAAAGCGACACAATGGGTTTTGGTGTAAGCACGCATTTTTGGGATAAAATATTCGGAACTGATTTTGATCTTAGCAAAGAGAAAGAAGACAAAGAAGCGACAAAGAAGCTTATGTTTTAAGAATTAAAATTTCTGTTTACTAAAAATCTTTTGCCACGGATGCGGCTTAGAATTTTGTTCTTAAACTTTAGAATTTTTTGTCAGAATTGAAGATATTTTATACGCTACCAAAGCTCATCCTCACTCGTATCGTCCGGCGTTTTAAATTTCTTTCTCGTTTCATTTTTCTTAATTTGTCTTTCTATAATAAGTTCTGATATAGTGGTAGCAGCATCTGTAAGTTGGTTTTGTTGCAGGAGATTTTTTAGTTTTTTTTCATCTACATCTATGCGGTAAAGTAATTGAATCAATACAGAAAAATCATTTGTGATCATATCATTGATGTAAGCCGCTAATTGTTCTTTAAGCTTGCCTGCATTTTCTTCACCCAGGTTATTTGTAAGCGCTAATATTTTTTCAGCAACGGCCATATCGTTTGAAGAATTCGTTTTTAATATTTTTCTAAAACACCTAACCCAAATAGTGCAAAATCGTATTTCACCGGGTCATGTTTGTCAAATGTTCTTAACACCTCAGTAAGCTCCATTGCGGCTTGCCAGTCCACTTGTTTTCTTTTTAATAAATTTAAATTTTTTGCAACTCTTGCCACATGAAGGTCAACAGGGCAAATCAATTCAGCAGGCGAGGTTTTTTTCCATATTCCAAAATCAACGCCTTTGTTATCATCACGAACCATCCATCGCAGGAACATATTTAATCTTTTGCAACTCGAATTTCTGCCAGGTGTCGCTACATGTTTTTTTGTTCTTTGCGGCACGTGTTCCAATGAAAAAAAATAGGAATAAAAATAATTCAAGGCTGCTTCTATTTTATTGCTTTGGGAAAGCGTTTGTTTATTCAGGAAGGCAGTTTCTAGGCTTTTGTTTTTAGAATAATGAAATTTAAAAAACGAAATAAAATAGAGCAGGTCGGTATCGTTGAAAGTGCGGTGGCAAAACCCAATCAATTTTTTAAGATCATCATCCTGGTGGTTAATACAAAAATCATAAGGAGAATTATCCATTAAATGCATGAGCTCCTTACATTTATTAATAATCGTTTTCCTTACACCCCACGCAAATGTTGCGGCAAAAAAACCTGCAATTTCAATGTCTTGCTTTTTTGAAAACAAATGTGGAATGCAAACAGGATCGTCTTTTATGAAGGAAGGATTATTAAACCGGGTAACTTTTTTATCAAGAAATCTTTTAAGATCATCTTTTGTATTCATTTTTTAGATTTCTGGAAACGACACAATAGATTTTACGATTTAGCTCAAAAGCCATAACGTTCCTGGATTTTTCCTTTCAGTTCTGCCCAGTTCATTACATCAGAAGGATTTTGATTATGTAGGTTTAATCGCTCTTTGGCAAATTGTATTTCTTCCGAAGTAACCGGCGACAACTCATCATCAATCGTATTCCACAAGGCTTCAACAAGTTCTAATTTTTCCTCCACGGGAAGATTTAATAATTCTTCTTTATTGTAAGGCATAATTTTCTTTTTTACAATTTACAAAAATTATTTTACCCTATTGCCTGGTTCAAATCATCAATTAAATCATCGGCATCTTCAATGCCCACGCTCAATCTTATCAGCGAATCTACCAAACCGGTTTTCAATCTTTCTGCAAGGGGAATACTTGCATGCGTCATGCTTGCCGGATGCCCGATAAGGCTTTCAACGCCACCCAGGCTTTCGGCCAGGGAAAAAAGTTTGGTATTGGAAAGCACTTTCATTGCGGCTTCAATGCTATCATCCTTCAAGGTAAAGCTCATCATAGCGCCAAAGCCACGCATTTGTTTTTTAGCAATAGCATAGTTGGGATGCTCTTCAAAACCGCACCAAAACACTTTATCAACTTTGCGATTTTCTTTAAGCCAAAAAGCAATTCGTTCACCATTCTCGCAATGCCTTTGCATGCGCACGTGCAGGGTTTTTAATCCTCTTAACACCAAAAAGCAATCCTGCGGTCCGGGTACGGCGCCCGTGCTATTTTGCATAAAAGCGAGCCGTTCATTTAATGTTTCATCGTTCATAATTAAACACCCATGAACCACATCGCTATGTCCGCCTAAATATTTTGTTGCCGAGTGCAAAACTATATCGGCTCCCTGATCCAAAGGATTTTGTAAATATGGAGAAGCAAAAGTATTATCAACGCACACCATTATATTATGCTGTTTGGCAATGACAGACACCGCTTCAATATCGGTAATATTCATCATCGGGTTTGTCGGCGTTTCTGTCCAGATGAGCTTTGTGTTTTTATTAATAAACTTATTTATTTCTGCAGCATCCTGCATATTAATGAAGTGAAATTTTAATCCGTACTTTTCAAAAATCTTAGTGAACATTCGGTAAGTGCCGCCATACATATCATTGGCGGCGATTACTTCATCGCCGGGATTTAAAAGCTTGATGACGGCATCAGTTGCTGCCGAACCACTGGCGAAGCATAAACCGTATTTACCATTTTCACTGGCGGCAAGGGCATTTTGCAAGGCATGCCGCGTTGGGTTTTGCGTTCTTGCATATTCATAGCCCTTATGATTTCCGGGGCTGTCCTGCACATAAGTTGAGGTTTGGTAAATAGGCGTCATGATAGCGCCTGTGGAAGGATCCGGTTCTACACCGGCGTGAATTAATTTAGTTGCGAGCTTCAAATGATTTTAATTTTTCCAGCGCTCTCTGTAAATAAAAGCGCAAATGATTAATGATTTATATTGAGATTTCTGCAGCAATAAGTATGTAAACTTTTTGATTTTTGGTATGATAAATATTTAAAATTCTATTGGTAAAACAACTTTTACATCATCCCAAAACATATCCATATCGGCGCCTTTTGTTGTCTTGTCGAAAACAATTGTCATTGCTTCCGTAACAGGATTTTTAATAACAGGCAAGTCTATACGAAAAGCATCTTTCAGTTGCTCATACTTGAAACTTCCCCAAATATCTGTTTCTTTATTAATGATGAATGTCCATTTATCAGGGTAAGGAACAGCATAAACTGTATAACGGCCTTTTTTTATTTTTTTACCATTTATTTTTACATCTTTAAAAAATTCCATTTCGGTCGCTTCATTTGCACCGAGCCTCCACACATTTCCATATTCCTGCAGTTCCCCAAAAACCTTACGGCCATTAAGTTGTGGCCTACTATAAATAATACGCATCACAAGCGTTTCAGTTACCTTATCCTGAATTTTTAGTATAGGATAATTAGAAGGATAGTAGCTCATATCCATTGGTGACTTATCCATTGGCGGAAGCTGGGACGCATTCATTTGTGCAGGCGCGGACACCGAGACAAACAATACCAAAACGGCAAATAATTTTTTCATAATTTTCATAATTTACAAATATAGAGGGATTTATTTAGCCAAAAGGTTGCTTAGAGCGCTCCTGGAAAATTTCTCCAACTCAGGAAAAAATTCTTCATAATAATTTCTGAGTTCATCATAATGCCGGTTGAATAATTCAAACGCAATGGCAGATTCAGTGAGATAGGCTGCCCGGTAAACAAGCCCTCCGAAGCTTTTTTTTATACCATCTTTAAGCCTATAGTTATACAACCAGTTTTGTGCTTTCATGTAAACAAACATTTGCTGAAAGCGTGGAGGAAATAATTCGAAGTCTTTTTCAAGAGAATCGTAAACTTTTATTGAAAAATTTTCAAGGCCGCCATGATTAAAGTATTGAGGTGCATCACACGCCAGGAAATGATCATATACTACATCAATAAACGCTCCTGCATATAGCCGGTATTGTGGCCGGAAAATTTTTTTTGCTGTAGCCGTCACCGGGTGAAAGTCAGTAAACTCATCTATCTGTCGGTGAAGTTGAATTCCCTTTTGGATGACATCAGGGTAATCATATTTTGTTTTTCCTTTTACAAAATCACTTATCATGTTGCCAGTGAGAATGCCCGGCTGTTCAAAAGAAAGATAAGCATGCGCCAGATAGTTCATACGCAAAAGTAGCCATCAATTAACTGTAATAATTCCGGCGGGTGCATTTCAAAATGTCACTCTGAGTTGAAGGTTGCCAACCTTTGGATGGAGTTTTTAAATCTGAAATTAACTCGTTAAAGGTTGGCAACCTTGCGACGTTCTGAAATGCACCCATTCCGGCTAAAATAAATTGAAGAATTGTGGCATATAATTTTCTATACCTTTTTTATTGTTCACTTAAATAAAATAAATTTTATGTCAGATACACGAAATATTTCACAGCCATCGCAGGGAAGTGAGGAGTTGGGATCCGAAACAAACTCATCGCGTAACCCTTCGAGCCCATCAGCAGGTACAGATACCCAATTACACCTTGCAGCTAAAGGGGGAAAGAAAAATAAGCAGGATGATGATATAAATGATGATGAAAAAACAGTAAAAAATACAGATGGCACAGCGGATTTTTTAACAGATGACGAAACCGATGAATAATACATTCTTATCTCTAAACTCAGCAGGCTCCGTAAGCCTGCTTTTTTTATGACCCCAAGTTTCTGTAGAATTATTTCCTCAAAAATTTCCAGAATAAAATATTGATAAATGCAAAAGAGTAATCCAAAAAAACTTCAAAGAAAACCACAGCAACAATCAATGCCCGGTGACGAAAGTAAAATGAAGCCTCAGCCTGTATTTACAAATGATAATAAAGCCTGTGGTAAAATGGAAGGAAAGGTTCTGTTGATATCTGGAGGCGACAGTGGCATAGGAAGGGCTGTGGCCGTTTTATTTGCAAAGGAAGGAGCTGACGTAGCTATTATTTATTTGAATGAACACGCGGATGCTAAAGAAGTAAAAACTATAGTTGAACAAGAGCATGGGAAAAAATGTTTACTGATAGCCGGAGATATAACAAAGGAAAAGTTTTGTATTGCAGCCGTAAATAAAACGGCAAAAGCGTTCGGTAAAATTGATGTGCTGGTAAATAATGCAGCAACGCAATTTGAAAGTAAAAGCCTTGAAGACATTACAACACAGCAATTGTTAACGACGTTTCAAACTAATTTTTTCTCAATGGTATGGATTACAAAGGCTGCTTTGCCGCACATGAAAAAAGGTAGCGCCATCATAAACACAACATCAGTTACCGCCTACAGGGGCAGCCCTACGCTAATAGACTACGCGTCAACAAAAGGGGCCATAGTTAGCTTCACAAGAAGCCTTAGCAATAATCTTGTGGAGAAAGGCATAAGAGTAAATGCTGTAGCGCCCGGCCCGATATGGACGCCACTCATTGTTTCATCCTTCGATGCGAAAAAATCTGCAGAACATGGAAGTGATTCACCGATGAAGCGGGCAGGCGAGCCGGTGGAGGTGGCCCCTTGTTATTTGTTTCTGGCAAGTGATGATGCAAGCTACATGTCTGGCCAGGTGCTGCATCCCAACGGAGGAGAAATTATTAACGGATAAAAAAAATTACATGAGTGTTGCTGTAACGGAGGTTCCAAAAGTTTCAAAAAAGAAATTAAAAAGTATTGTAAAAGATGAAGAAAAAACAGCCAGGGCTGCAAATCTTGTATACGTTACTGATAAAGAACCAGGTATTGAAAGAAGAAAGAAAGGAAAAAAATTTGAATATTATTTTAATGGAAAGCCAATAAAAGATGATGAAGAATTATTGAGAATAAAACATTTAGTGCTTCCGCCGGCCTGGACAAATGTATGGATCTGCGCCAAAGAGAACGGGCACCTGCAGGCAACCGGCTATGATACTAAAAACAGGAAGCAATATAAATATCATCATCACTGGAATTCACTGCGCAACCATACAAAATATTACCGGCTTATAGATTTCGGAAAAGTGCTGCCGGATATGAGGAGGCAGCTTGAAAAAGATCTAAAGAAAGATGGGCTGCCGCTTAACAAAGTATTAGCGGCAGTCGTCGCTTTAATGGAACGCACGAACATAAGAGTGGGAAATAGTTTTTATGAAAAAGCTTACGGTTCGTATGGACTGACTACTTTAAAAGATAAGCATGTAAGATTCAATGGCAGCGCCGTTGATTTTGATTTTGTTGGGAAAAAAGGTATTAAACACAGTATTAAACTGAAAAATAAAAAGCTGGCAGCTGTGATTAAAAAATGCCGGGATATTCCAGGAAAAGAACTGTTTCAATTTTATGATAACGATGAGCAGCGGCATTCAATAGATTCAGGATTGGTAAATAATTATATAAGAGATATAAGCGGTGGTGATTTTACAGCAAAAGATTTCAGGACATGGTCAGGCACCGTGCATGCCTTTCTTGCCTTGCGGTCTATAGGTTGTTGCGATACCCAAACAGAAATGAAAAGAAGAATGGTAGAGGCGCTTGACACAGTTTCGGAGCACCTCGGAAATACAAGAACGGTCTGCAAAAAGTATTATGTGCATCCATTAATTCTCTCGCTATATGAAAGTAAAAAGCTGGAGACGTATATTGCAGAACTTGATGAGCTTGAGAAGAAGAATGAAAAGAACGGATTGACGCCGGAAGAAAAAGTGGTTATGAAGATTTTAGAATCGAATTAGCTGCGCACTATTTAACTTGATAATATGTTTTCAATACAACAAAAAGAAGAAAATGGTTTTAGGAAAATTTTTCTAAAAGATGATACTTCGAAAACCTCGGCCGAAATAATTCCTGCGTGCGGCGCCATACTGCATGCATTTACTGTGGACAATAATGGTGATCGTGTAAACGTGATAGATAGTTATACAAGCGCTGATGATTTCAAAAAGAATGTGACGTCAAAAGGCTTCCTGGGATGCAAGCTTTCGCCGTTTGTTTGCAGGCTTGGTAAAGGCAAATATCATTATGGCAAAAAAGATTATACAATTGAAAAATTTTATTTAGAAAAAAATGCCATACATGGATTATTGTTTGATAAAGAATTTGTAGTAACCGGTAAAACGTCTAACGACCTTCATGCATCTGTAACCATGAAGTATGAATACAGGGTGGAAGATAATGGCTATCCTTTTAATTATGATTGTATGGTAACATGGCAATTGGAAAAAGATAACAAGCTGGCGGTAACGACTGAGTGCATTAATAAAGACGAAGGTTTAATACCCATGCAGGATGGCTGGCATCCTTATTTTACTTTAGGTGATTCAATTGATGACCTGCAATTAGAGTTTCAATCGCATGAAATGGTGGAATTCGATAAAGAATTAATTCCTACAAAAAAGCTTATTCCTTATTCAGAGTTTGTTTCATTAAAAAAAATTGGAAATATATTTCTCGATAATTGTTTCTCCTTAAATGTAGAATCCTGTCAGCCTTTATGTGTGTTAAGAAACCCTGATAAGGGAATAGAAGTAGAATTATACCCTGACCGTTCTTACCCTTACCTACAAATTTATACACCTCCTCACCGTAAGAGTATTGCTATAGAAAACATCAGCGGCGCACCGGATGCATTTAATAATGGAATGGGACTTATAACGCTTGAATCCGGTGAATCTGCGCTTTTTAAAACTACGTATAAGATTAAGATTCTTTAGATGTCAGGCCATTCCAGTGGCCAGACACCTTATCAAACCTTCACATAAATTTTTTTCTTATCCATCCACCACACGATCAGCCAGTAAAAAGTGATCATGCAAAGTGCATAGAGCAGCGAACCGTTATTTAAATTGTTAGGAAAGAGAGGCTTGCATATGTGCTCGTAAAACCAGCCAAAAGGAGAGATATAAATTTGCTTACCCAAAGCATCAGTTCCGGATGAGATTCTTATTAATCCAAGCAGCCTTGGCAATATGCCACTAAGCATAAAAATGAACAATGGATTTTTACCAAACACATCAAAGAATTTACTCCACCAGCCGGTATGTTTTTTAAATTCTATCATGTACAACATCACCGCAAGAATTACCATCGCCAGGCCCGTTGTATAAACGGTATAAGAGCTTGTCCATATTTTTTTATTAAGCGGGAAAAGCATATCCCACGCATATCCTGCAAAAAGAAAAACGGCGCCGGCAACAAATAATCCATTTACCATCTCTGGCGTTTTTCCTTTTTTAATAATGTAATCTCCGCATAAATATCCAAAGATCACCTGCACGATTGAGCCAAATAAACTCATGAATCCTTCGGGATCGAATACGATTGCATGGCCATTTCTTATCTCGCCGTGATACATGTGTGCATCGCCGAGAATTGCTTTATCTACATTGGTTCCAAACCATCCGTATAAGCCAAACGGATCGGCCGGGTTGGCGGCAACACATAAAAACCAATACCCTAAAAGAATAATGCAGGCTGCTAAAAATGCTCCCCGGATTTTAAAAAAATAAATAATGATGGAGGCGAAAAAATAAGCTAACGCGATGCGTTGCAACACTCCGAGAATTCTGACCCCGGCCGGCAATCCATAAGCATCGATGTAGCTCCATGGTTTAAAGACAATATGATCATTATCCCATTTTACAAAGGGCATCCAGTTAAGAAAAAGGCCGATAAGAAAAATGATAAGTGTTCTTTTAATTATTTTTTTCCAAAATACTGAGGGGCCCGCAACTTCAAGTCTCGGCATCACGAAGGCCAATGCATTGCCTACCGCGAAAAGAAAAAAAGGAAACACAAGATCTGTCGGAGTAACGCCATGCCAGGGTGAATGATCGAGCGGTGCGTAAATATGTTCCCAGCTTCCGGGATTGTTCACCATTATCATAAGACAAACGGTAGCGCCGCGAAAAACATCAAGCGAGTAAAATCGTTCCTTCATTGATTTGGATTATTTATAGAACGAATGTATCAATGTTTGTGCAATTGATTTATAGAAAGTAAAAGGAACCTTGAAAGGTAAATAAAAGGCGTTTGTAATTAACATCGTTAATCATTTTCAATTAGCAGTATGAAAAAGATTGTAATAGCAGATGGGAGCGGCTTCATCGGAAAATATCTTCAGGAGAAATTCGAAGAACTTTCTTATGATGTTATTATTATTTCAAGACAAAGCAGTTTTGAAAACTGGAATAATGAACTTGAAATTATAAATGCACTCAACGATTCAGAGCTGCTTATAAACCTCGCCGGCAAAACTGTCAACTGCAGGTACAATGAGAAAAATAAGAATGAAATACTTTCATTAAGAACTGAAACCACAAAAGTGTTAGGCGACGCAATAGGCAAATGTGCTAACCCTCCGAAGCTTTGGATAAATGCAGGCACGGCCACTATTTACCGCCATGCGGAAGACCGGCCTATGACCGAAGCCAAGGTGAAATTGGTAAAGGGTTTTCAGTTGACGTAGCAAAGGCATGGGAAAAATCTTTCTTTGATTTTCATCTTACAAATACAAGGCAGATTTTATTAAGAATAGCAATCGTTTTAGGAAAAGATGATGGCGTAATGAAGCTGATGAAAAATTTGGTACGCTTTGGCTTAGGCGGAAAACAAGGAAGCGGAAACCAAATGTTTAGTTGGATACATATCGAGGATTTATACAGAATTATAGTATTTATAAAGGAACATGAAAATCTTTCCGGCATCTTTAATTAATTGTTCTTCTCTCCACCCGATAACTAATAAAACATTAATGCAAAACCTCAGGCAGTATATGAATATAAAATTGGTTTGCCTTCTCCAAAATGGCTGCTTGAGTTTGGAGCAATATTTATTAAAACAGAAACTGAATTAGTTTTAAAAAGCAGGTGGGTTTTACCGGAGAGATTGTCAAATGAAAGATTTGAATTTTTATATCCAACTATAAATAGTGCATTCAATGATTTATTACGTCGCTAAAATGTTTTCCGGTTAAAAAAAAGATAATCGGCCTCTTCCTGTTTATCTTTATTCCACAATAAAGTTTTAACAAACTTCATCTCTATAAGAAAGAATAGAACATAACTAACCGTGGCATTCCCGCTAATTTTTATTTCGTCACAGCATCAAATTCAAACAAGTTTCCGGCATCACCATTTTTCCCTTCGGAGCTTATGTAAAGCTTTCCTTCCGGAGAAAAACAAATGCCTTCAGGCTGCGGCATCAGGTCTTTATCAATGAATTGAAAAGCCTTTAGTTTTCCGTCGTGCGAATACACGGCCATGCATTTATTATCTTTTGTAGAGAGCAGGTAAATATCGTGTGTTACAGGATGCACGGCAATCGCTGAGGGATTGAACTCTAATTTTTCGTCAGCCACTGCTTTAAAATCATCTTTATGAATTAGCATGAAAGGCCGATCATCCAGCTTGTTATTACTCATATCAAAATCATAAACAGCTCTTGTTGATTTCTTTTCATCAGGTACATCAGATTCACCCTTGCAGGCAATTAATAATTTTTTGGTTACCGGATCATAACATAACCCTTCAGTATTATTTTGCTTCTTTAAGAAAGTTTTAATTTCCTCCACCTGCGGAGTGCTTTTCCAGTCGGCAATTTTAAATAAAGTACCATGGCTCCAAAGAGCATACACCACATTATCCACTATAGTTACATCTTCAATATCAAATTTTTCTTTATCCTCATCTTTAAACTTAATAGTTTTTTCCAGCGTCGCACTTTTATCATCAAGCTTTATTAAGTATAACAACGGATGCAAATCTTCAATCAATATTAAATGGTCTTTATCTACCCAGGTATTACCTGACACTTCCACTAATTGCTCAGGCAGCTTCCATGAATGTGCCGGCTTTTTTAATTCATACGTGTATTCTTTGCGGGGAGAAGCGTCATTTGCTTTTTTCCCTGAAACATCCACTATTACAGGGTTTGTTTTATCGCTATCAGTATTAGTAGCGCATGAAAAAAAAGTAAAAAGCGCAATTGCACAAGAAGCTATTTTATATATCATTTTTATTTGTTCAAAAAGTTTCCAATTAATTTATTTAACCAAACACAAATCTAAAGTATCTGCTGTATCGCCACGCATTAAGGCTTTTTTAATTTTATATGGCCTGGTTTATGACAAGAATATTAAATGATTCTGTTTATTTTTTGAAGTTCTATAACTTTATGCGGTTTACAAAATTCATCTAAATTATCTTTTAAAAACTATGCTATGCAAAGAAGTATAAACAGCCTGGCCGGCTTTACTATCGGTGCCACAGACGGCGAAATTGGAAAAGTTGAAGAATTTTATTTTGATGATACTACCTGGACAATCAGGTATATCATAGTAAAAACCGGCGGTTGGCTAACTGACCGGAAAATTCTTATTTCGCCGGAAGCAATTTTACACAAAGACTGGAACAATGAAGTGTTACCCGCGAATCTTACCAGGAAACAGGTAGAAGACAGTCCCGACATTGATACCGACAAGCCAATATCGCGCCAGCAGGAAGATGAATTGTTTGCCTATTATCCCTGGCAAAGTTATTACGACGCAGGCATGTATGGAGAAGGTATTGGCATGATGGGCGTTTTTCCCTTACCTCCAATTTTAGAAGTTTCTGCTGAAGAAGATATGGATAAAGAAATTGAAAAGCCAAAGATTGAAACGCATTTACGAAGCACGCACGAGTTGAAGGGATATACCATCCATGCAACCGATGGTGAAATAGGGGAAGTATCCGATTTTATTTTTGATGAAGACGCCTGGAACATAACTTTCGTGGTGGTAAAGACAGGTAGCTTGTTTTCAAAAAAGAAAGTGTTGCTTTCTCCGGCGTGGATAAAAGATGTAAAATGGAACATGCAGGAAGTGATCGTAAATGTAACTGTGGATAAAGTGGAGAATAGCCCTGAGTATGATTCTTCAAAGCCGCTGGAAACGGACTATGCAAAAAAGTTACATAATCATTATAGCGTTGATAAAGATAATTCCAACCTGTAAAAAACATTCCCGCTTATTAGAAAAAATAATAAGCGGGAATGTGTGTTTTAAAATTCTTATTTAATAATTCCACAGCCGATCCTTGTGCCGGCATTCCCCGATGGCTGCGAGGTAAAATCGTCCATACCGCCATGAACGATAATTGATTTATCGAGGATATTGGTTTTCTCTCCACCATCTAATGACCAAAGGTCAGTTTCCATTTCCATTGTTCCGTTGCCTTTTGCGTCTAAGCTTACATTGCCAATGTCGCCACTGTGAAAGCTGGCGCTTCCCCATTTTCCATGTTGGGCATTCGTAGGGTTCCAGTGGCCGCCGGCAGCTTTACCCATATCTGCACAATCGCCTTTTTCATGTATATGAACAGCTACGCTCTTGTCAGCTTTTTTGGGAATAGAAATTTCAAGTTTCATTTTCACTTTACCATCAGGCTGGGCATCAAACGTTACATTCCCGGTAACCGTTGTATCAGGAAATACGCCGCTTAACACTACTGCGGCATGCTCTTTCCGCGTCGTATCAACAGAGGCTGCCGGCGCATCCATCGCCATTGTGCTATCAGATGTTTCAGTGGTACTCGTGGAGGTATCTCCATTATTGCAGGCTGCTATGCTCACAACCATTGTCAACAGGCAGACTGATAATTTAATAGATTGAACAAACTTTTTCATTTTGAAATTTATTTTAGGTTAAGAAATTTATTTGCCATTTGATTAATGATCAGGCAAATCGTATTGTAAGATTTTTTATAAAAATAAATAGAATTAGGTAGAACGGTCGTAAAGCAAATATAGTATTTGTTTAAGACTAATTTAATTAGTAAATTTGAGCTAAAATTATTAGCCATTTACAGGAATGAATGTTATCGATTTTAGTAAAAAATTTCCAGATAAAGAAAGCTGTTATTTATATCTGGAAGAATTAAAATGGAGGAAAGGTTTTCAGTGTGGAATTAGGCTACGAAGTAGGTATTCAGCAGAAATCTGCCTGGCTCCTCAAACGCAAGGCGCAGGTAGGTATGCAGTCAGATAAAAAGAAAAAAATTGACACAGCGGTACATGCAGATGAGTTTATGATGGGGGGCAAAGAGAAGGCCAGCCGGGGCGCAGTTTATCAAAGAAAAAAGCGACGATGATACTAATGGAAGAATAGGTGAAAAAACAGTAGGCAGGATTTACCTGCAGCAAATAGAAGATTATCAGGCAGATACTTTAAAGTATCTGCCTGAGATACTTTAAAGTATGCAATTAAAGAGCATGTAATTAAGTGATGCTGCTGACAAAACTGCTGATAAGTATTCTTCTTATAAATCTTTGGAATCAACGATGCCTAATTTAAACACAATACCTTCCAACAAAGGGAAAAATTTTAAACAATTACACGAGCAGATCATGCTGTTCAAGATTTGGTTGAGAGGAATACATCACAAATGTTCCCCTCAACATTACCAGGCTTACTTGGATGAGTATTGTTATAGGTTTAACAGGCGAGGACACCGAAAGGGCATTTTTCATAATTTGATAGCAAGAATGATGAACCAAATACCACATCCCTATCCTTTACTAAAAAAGCTTTGTGACTGTTCTACCTAATTCTATAAATTTATTGATTTTAAAAATGAATATTTAAAATGATTTTACTTGTTTAGATTAGGCAAAGATTACTTATAAAATTTAAGCGCCAATTTATTTGGGATGTTTGTATAACTTACTGGCTGGGTGAGTTAACTTCCTATTTTTACAAATGAATAAAAATATCCCATCGCATGATGATTTCATCCGAGATATACTTTCTAACAAGGAAATAGCTGCGGATTATTTCAAAAGTTATCTGCCGGATTTTGTAAGAGAGCGGCTGGATTTTTCATCCCTAATACAGGTGCCGGGCACCTATTTGTCGGATGAATTAAAGAAGACCATGTCGGACATTGTGTATTCGTGCAGGCTGAAAGAAACGGAAACTACGGTGAAGGTTAGCCTGTTGATAGAACATAAAAGTCATCCGGATAAATATACGCCTGTGCAAATCGGCGGCTACATTTTTTCTTCCCTTCAAAAACAGATACAAAATAAAGAACCGTTATCACTGGTGATTCCTGTATTGCTCTACCACGGTAAGGTAAGATGGCAGTACCGGACATTAGCAAATCTTTTTGAAGGTATTGACAAGGAATGGGAGCAGTTTTTACCCGGCCCTGCCTACCGGCAGGCAGGTTTGAGTATATTTACAATGATTTGGGCAGGCTGAGCGACAGTGAGATTGAGGCTTTAAACAACAAGTTTCTTGCGGCATCATTTTTAGCGCTGAAGCATAGCCAGGAAAAAGAATGGATAGAGCGGAATGCAGCCGTATTGCTGGTATTAGCATCCCAGGGGCCGAAGGGGTTAAAAAAAGCTTTCATCATCTATTTGTACAGCAGAAGCAAGTTGGAAGAAAAAATATTAAACTCGTTACCGGATCTAATAAAAAAAGACGTTATGAATACACTGGATATATACATAGAAAAAGGCAGAAAAGAAGGCATTGAAAAAGGTATTGAAAAAGGTATTGAAAAAGGGAAGGAAGAAAAAAGTTTTGAGGTAGTGGAAAGTCTGATTATCAAATTAGGCTTAGATAATTTTCAGGCTGCTGAAATTGCAAAGGTCCCGGTCGGTTTTGTAAAAAAAGTACGCAATACATTGCGCAAAAAAAGCTAACATCAGGTTTTGCACACTTAAGTGATAGCTGTCTATCGTACGATGACTTTATCAGGGATATATTAATGCAGTTGGTGTTGAAAAAGGCAAAGAACAAATTGTTCAAAATCTTATCAGCACCCGAAAGTTTACCATGTTGGAAATTGCAACCCTTGCAGGTGTTCCGGAACTCCTTTTTCAGAAAGTTCGATCGTGAATAAGAAGAAATTGATTTTTCCAATATCTATTGTTACGCTTGTAGAATTTTATCTTTCATTTTATTTGCCTGAAAAAAGCAAGCTTGATACGGACTTTGATATAGTTCATGCTTAGTGCCGTTTTACGAAAATGAATTTTTATTTAGCCTTTATTTCAGGTGTATAATGCCGAATTATCACGAAAAGATTGGCGAATCATAGTGATAGCTATCTTAGCTTCCTACGGCTACCGGATATTTGGTCAACTACGGATATCCTTTCGGTATTGATAATTCAAAACTCTCAGCACATCAAAATATTAAAATAATTGCGGGCCTATCTCCTGACCCTTGAAAGCCACCCCTTCGTTACGTCTTTCGACCAATAAAAGAGTGAGCCTATTCTACCTAATTCTAAAAATAAATTACTTCGAACTAATACACGCAATTATCAAGCTGCTTTTTGCCAGGAGCTTATTATTGAAACTTAAAATGACAGCTGTAAGCTTACATATTTTTCAATATTTAAATTTCAAGCGAGGTGTTTTTTACACGATCACCATCTACATACATAAATTGCTATAAATAAATAAGCAGCTCACTGTAACAACTGTATGGCAAGCCTTTTGCGCGGTTTGATAATATAAAAAATAAATATGGAAAATAAATCACACGAAGCCACGGTGCTCGGTGCAATAGGCGCTGCCATAGGTAAAGGAATGATTGCCGGCGTAGCCGGAACGCTTGCTATGACTGTATCGCAAATGATCGAGATGCGGATTACCAAAAGAAAGCCAAGCAACGCCCCTGCCAAAGCAGTAAAAAAAGCGCTTCACATTGAGGCGGAAGAGGGCAACAAGGAGGATTTTTCTAATGAAGTTCATTGGGCTTATGGCACATCGTGGGGTGTAGCAAGAGGATTATTTTCACTGGTGGGCTTAACAGGTTTTGCTGCAACAGTTACACACATGGCGGCACTCTGGGGCACAGCCATTATTATTGAGCCGCAGCTTGGTATTGCTCCACCTGTTACCGAATGGGAACCAAAAGATATTGCCATTGACATTTTTCATCATGCGGTGTATGCAATAGTTGCGGGGCTTGTTTATGATGCAATTGATTAGTTACTATTTTAAAATAAGCCGCTCTTACCATTGTATTTATTTACCTTTAAATGAATAAAATACTTTGCTATGTCTCCATTCAATTTATCAAAACCCGTAGCCATCGGTTGCGACCATGCAGGGTTTGAATACAAAGAAGATGTCATCTCTTTTCTTGATGGTAAAAGCGTTACCTGGAAAGACTTTGGAACGTTCGGCATTGATTCTGTTGACTACCCTGATTTTGCGCATCCTGTAGCGAATGCTGTAGAAAACGGGAACGCAAGCTTTGGAATATTGATTTGCGGAAGTGCTAACGGAGTGGCTATTACCGCGAATAAACACCAGGGTATAAGGGCAGCTGTTTGTTGGGAAGAAGAGATCGCCGAACTCGCCCGTAAACATAATAACGCAAATGTTATTTGTATTCCGGGACGTTTTGTAAGAGAAGGACTTGTTGAAAGAATGATAGAAATTTTTATACACACAGACTTTGAAGGAGGCCGTCATGCCGGCCGTGTAAACAAAATAGCTTGCTCATCAGCAAAGCTGGTGTAGGCATGCCGGGTGCATTCAAATCCGATGGTTATCCGATGTCGCAAGATACTGTCAACCTTTAACAAGTTAATTTCAGATTTAAAAACTCCATCCGAAAGGTTGGCAACCTTCAATCCATCAGCAAAGCTTATGTAGGATCGTAATACCAATGGCAAACGCTTTTATATTTGCTTTCAATAAAAAATAAAATCATTAATGAAAATCCGATCGGCTGTAGTAATCTTTCTTCTTCTTTTTACCAATCATTTATTTTCTCAATCCGGCAATGCAATCAGGTATGCAGAAACAATTACCGGCGCTGATCTTAAAAAACATTTATCTGTAGTTGCTTCCGCAGAAATGGAAGGGAGGGAAACCGGCACCGAAGGCCAGCGAAAAGCAGCTGCCTATATTTCGGGCCAGTTTAAGGCCATTGGTTTGCAACAGCCATCTTCCCTGCAAGGTTACCTTCAGGATTATCCTTTGCGCAGAGATACACTTATCCCAAAATCTTTAAAAATTGGTAAAGAAAATTATCAGTATGGTAAAGATTATATTATCACGCCCGGCTCAGGTGAAAACAATGAGTTCAAATCAAAAGAAATAGTTTTTGCCGGCTATGGCATTACTGATAAAAACTATGATGACTACACCGGAAAAAATGTAAAAGGAAAAGTGGTGGCAGTATTTTTTGGGGAGCCCACCGTAAATGGAAAATCTCTTGTAACCGGTACTGCCACCCGCTCTGTGTGGGCGTATAATACCGCTAAGAAAGCCCAGCTTGCAAAACAAAATGGCGCGGAAGCTGTCTTATTACTAAATGCAACGCTTGATACTTTACCTACGAAGATTGCCACCGGTTCTCTTACATCAAATGTGTATGTGGAGCGCCCTTTCAATACAGGTAACGATAAAGTGCCGATCTTTTTAGTTACCACAAGCGTGGCAAAAAAGATTTTTGGTGAGCAGGTAATTGCGCCGTTTATGGCATCAGCCAAAGCGAACGATCCATTGAATAAGGTGACATTTGATAAAAGGATCAAAACAAAATTGCAATACCAGAAAATTAATATCCCATCAGAATCCAGCAATGTAATAGGGTATATAGAAGGCACGGATAAAAAAAGTGAATACGTATTTCTTACAGCGCATTATGATCACTTAGGCAAAAGAGGAAATGATATTTACTATGGCGCCGATGATGATGGCAGCGGCACCGTAAGCGTGATAGAAATGGCGGAGGCATTTGCAAAGGCAAAGGCAGATGGGTACGGGCCAAGACGCTCCGTTGTATTCATGACGGTCAGTGGTGAAGAAAAAGGTTTATTAGGTTCACAGTTTTATGCCGATCATCCTGTATTCGCGTTGGATAGTACCGCTGTTGATCTAAATACCGATATGGTGGGCCGTATAGACCCGGCAAGAAAAAATGGCGACAGCACTAATTACGTTTATGTAATAGGCGATGATAAATTAAGTTCCGACCTGAAACCTATCAGCAGCACGGTTAACAGCAAATACACCAATCTTGAACTGGATTATAAATTCAATGATCCGGACGATCCGGAAAGAATATACTATCGCAGCGATCACTATAATTTCGCAAAGAATGGCGTGCCCATCATTTTCTTTTTTGATGGCATTCATAAAGATTATCACCGGCCTACAGATACGGTAGATAAAATAAATTTTGACCTGATGGAAAAAAGGGTAAAGTTTATCTTTTTTACAGCATGGGAAATCGCCAACAGGGATGCGATGCTCAAAAGAGATTTGGCCTTGCCTGAGGGATCGAGATAGTCAATAGCCTTCTTAATTATGAAAGTACTCTACCGTTTAATATTATTGAAACAATTACTCACTCATATTTGATATGTAAAAAAAATGCACAATTATAATGATAGTTAGATATGTGCCTCCAATTCTGTGGTATGAATTTAGTTATTATATTTGTACAGTTCACTACCCACTATGCCAGCCATTCAAGTTAAAAATCAACCGATTGTAAAAAATAATATTCCAAAAAACTGGGAAAAGAGTGAAGATGTATTTACCGGGGACGACTTAATTGATGCTTTTTTAGAAGGCAAAGAAGCAGGCAAAAACGAGAATTACAGAATATTACAGTCTCAATTAAAAGAAAACATTAATCAAGCGGCTGCGATTTCTGAAGAATTGTATGCTCAGGTTGTTAGTAAAAAAATTAAACCTGTCGAAATACATTTAAAGGCAGAAGATATCACCAGGTATAAAGCACTTTTTATTGTTAAAAAAGCAGACTTTTTATCTGATAAATTTAGAGAGGTCTATACCCTTTCAAGGAAATTGATAAACAAGTCTGAGTCTGAAAATTTTTACATATCATTTTCTTTTGCCCCAGCATCAGATTTTTTAAACGAACATTGCCTGATTTCGGATGGGTTTTTCATGAAGTATGAAAAAAAATAAAGACCGGTTAAAGCACGCTTTGCATAACGAATCCGTTTGTAATTACCTTGAAGTAAAACAAGAATTTGCTGATTGGGTAATTACCACAGCGTTTTATTCCGCACTTCATTTTGTTTCTTATAAAATATTTCCATTCCAGGTAAAATCTCTCCAGGATAAAAATACTTCGATAGAAAATATTGATCAGTTTTCAAATTATAACAATCCTAAGCGGAAAAGTAAACACGAATTATTAGCGGAGTTAGTATTTAAAAATTGCCCGAAAATATCAGAAGATTATGATTGGCTTTTAGATATGTCTATGACTGCCCGCTATTCATATTACCAGCATGATAAAGAAATTGCTAATAAAGCAAAAAGGTTAATGACTATAGTAAAAAACGAATGTGTTACCAAAACTGAATTAGCAGAATTATAAAAAAGCCTCAATTAAGACACTTCATATTATGCTATATCGACTTTGATATGGCAAATTTTTTTTGAAGATTTACAACTGCATCATGAAATTTTACAACATTGTAACTTGTCTGTTATTGCTTGCATAGGCGGATATATATTTCTGTGCTTAGATCTGGTAAAGCAATGGTTAATTTTATTGATCTTTATTTGTTATTCCT
This sequence comes from Hanamia sp., assembly GCA_965217965.1. Taxonomy (GTDB): domain Bacteria; phylum Bacteroidota; class Bacteroidia; order Chitinophagales; family Chitinophagaceae; genus Ginsengibacter. The sequence goes on from CBDCJQ010000001.1 coordinate 1,094,618, forward strand.
TTGGGTTGAAAACGCTGTATCCCACATTGCGATGGAGAATAATATTTTTTTAAATCCGTTCGCCCATTTTGTATATATCACCAATATTTAATTCAAATAAGGATTATTTTTTCTTTCAAAGCCAATAGTAGTTTCAATACCATGGCCGTTATACACAGTCACGTCATCCGGCAAAAGAAATAACTTTCCCCTGATGCTTTTTAATAGATCTTTATGGCTTCCACCGGGAAGGTCTGTACGGCCAATGCTGCTATTGAACAGTACATCTCCGCCAATAATAAATTTTTGTTCTTTGCAATAAAAGCAAACACTACCGGGTGAGTGCCCCGGCGCATGTATCACTTCCAGCTTATCGCTGCCAAGTGTAATAATATCGCCTTCATTCAGAAAGATAAATTCACCGGCATAATTATCAAAAGGAAGATTGAACATAAGCCCTGAGGCCGGCGCCATCTGCAGTATTTGCTCTTCAGCTTTATGCAGGTGAAGCGTTAGCTTATACTTCTCAGCAATAAATTTATTACCAAATACATGATCAAGATGACAATGGGTATTCACCAGCATTACAGGGGTAAGATTATTTTTTTCAATAGCAACCGTTAATTCTTCTTTTTCGTTATCAAAATAACATCCGGGATCAATTATGATGCATTCTTTATTTTCATTAAAAACGAGATATGTGTTTTCCTGCACAGGATTAAATGTTAAAACTTTCATTTGAAGCATGACGTATATAATTAGCGCTCAATTTCATTTTACTGATTAAGCCGAAACGAGTAATTTTAGGCAAAATCATAACGATCCTACTTTATGCAATATCACAAGAAACAAAAGCACAAAAAAATATTTCTTCTCCTTACATTTTTTATCTCGGTTGCGTGTATTACAAATGCCCAGGTAAGCAGTGTAGAATACGGGAAAAATCGCGTGCAGTACAAAAAATTTAAATGGCAATATTATCAGACAAAAAATTTCAATACTTACTTCAACCAGGATGGACAGGAGTTAGCTAAATATGTGCTGCAGGTTGCTGAGCAAGAATTGCCTGGCATTGAAAAATTTGTTGAATACAGCCTGCAAAGAAGAGCCAACATTATTCTTTACAATACTTTTAACGATCAGCAGCAAAGTAATATTGGCCTTGGCATTGACTGGCAAAGCAGCGGCGGCCTCACCAAACTGGTGAATAACAAAATGATCGTTTACTACAATAGTAACCACGCAGACCTCCGCCGGCAAATAAGAGAAGGCATCGCAAAAGTGCTTACGCAAAACCTATTGTTTGGTGATGATCTTGGCGAAGTGGCAGGAAACCAGGCTCTGCTTGACCTTCCGCAATGGCTTATTGATGGCTATGTTGCTTATGCCGGTGAAAACTGGAGCACAAAATTGGATGATGAGCTGAAAAGTGAAATACTCAGCGGTGATTATAAAAACTTTTACCAGTTTGCTTTTGAAAAGCCACTACTCGCCGGCCACGCCTTTTGGTACTACATCGAAGAAAAATATAAAAGAGAAAATACCACTTACATGCTATACTTAGCCAGGGTTTACAAAAGCCTGAACCGGGCAAGCGCCCAGGTTACTAAAAAAAGAAAGTTTAAAGAAGTGCTTTCGGATTTTATGCAGTATGAGGAAGAGAAGTACGACAACGATATTGCCCGAAGAAGAAACTATCCAAAAGGTAGCGAGATCACCAGCCTAACGATTGGAAAGAGAAAAGATTTTTTTCATTTTAATGTAAATCCAAATAAGCGTAACGGTTCTTTCGCTGTGGTGAAATACGATAAAGGCCAGTATCGCCTCGTGTTGAATGAAGAAGACAAGGATAAAACTTTATTGAAATTTGGCGCAAAAGCAAAACTTGGCGATATAAATCCCAACTATCCAATGATGGCGTGGGACCCTAAAGGGACAAGGCTTTCCGTGCTTTATGAAGAAGAGGGGCGTATTAAAATTTTTGTGTTCGACGCTATTACCAGGGTGAAGCCTTACAAAGGCGATCTTACAAACTACTTTGACCAGGTGCAGGATATGAAGTACATGCGGGATAGCCGGACGTTACTTTTCAGTGCCGTAAAAAATGGCCATTCAGATATCTATACCTACAATATAGAAAACGAAAAGATGAAGCAGGTAACCGATGATGTATATGATGACCTGGATCCTTCCTTTGTAGCGTTCCCTAATAAAGACGGAATAATTTTTTCAAGTAACCGCCCATCAGCCAGGGCAAAGGGTTCCGACACATCTACGCTTAAGCAAAATTTCAATATATTTTTAATAACAGACTTCGCTACCAATAAACCCGGCCTTAACCAGGTGAACCAATTAAGTAGTTTGAAGTTTGGCAATGCCCGGTTTCCGACACAATATAATATTAATCACTTCACATTTGTAAGTGATGAGAATGGCGTGGGTAACCGCTTTGCAGGCTTTTTTACCACACAACGGGAAGGACTGGATACGATGGTGCTTATTGGCGACGACATCTTACGCAACCCAACGGAAAACGAAGTTGATTCATTGCTAAAAGTTTATCATAAGCCTGATATTGATTCCGTTGCTGTCGTGTCAGTTACTAACGATAGCGCTTATGTGTTTCCATTAACCAATTATGAAAGCAGCCTGCTCGAAACAAGAGAAGCCGGAGACAATAACCAGGTAAGTGAAGTAACCCGGCAAAGCGATGACAAGATTTTATATAAGCTCAAAATTGATGAAAATACTTTGCGCAGAAGAAATGTTTCCGTGCCCCCAACTGCCTACATGAAAAGGTTGTTGGAGTTAGATAGAATTTCGAAGGGGCAGGAAACCACTACTGCAACACCTACAGAGAAGGAAACTCAAAAAGAAGATATTTTTCAAAATGAATTCAAAAATGAAAAGCCGGATTCAGCATTAAATTATCCCGGCCTAACACAAAATGAATCGGGCGTTTTAGCGGATGCGAAATTGTACCCGTATAAGCCGCTGAAGTTTGCAACTGATTATATTGTTGCCGGCTTTAATAATAATGTATTGGGTACAAAATATCAACGATACCAGGGAGGTGCCGGACCTATTTCTCTCACCTCCAACAATGGCTTGAATGGAATGATAAGAATGGGCGTAGCAGACATTATGGAGGATATAAAGATTTCCGGAGGCGTGCGTATCTCATCTAACTTAAAAGATAACGACTGGCTTTTTCAGTTTACCAACCTTAGAAAAAGAATAGATTGGGGTTTGACTTATTACAGGAGTGTACAGGAGGTACCACAAGATGAGACTTCAGACTTCCCCGGTAAATTGTTTTCTAATTTATACCAGGCAACTGTCAGCTACCCCTTTGATATTACAAAGAGTGTGCGGATAAGCGCCGGCGTTAGAAAGGATAAAAGGGTTGTAAGCACATTTTATGATCTTACCGCCCCGGAATTGTCGAAAACTTATGGGCTGCTACATGCCGAATATGTGTATGACAACACCTTGAACCCAGCGCAGAACATTTGGAACGGCATAAGGTACAAAGCCTACATAGATTGGAATTCGCAAATAAGCAAGCTACAAGTTGGCGAAGGCCAGTTTACTTTTAATGCAGGTTTTGACGCAAGAGCTTACTACCCCATTTATCGCAATTTTATTTGGGCTGGCAGGGTAGCAGGAGATTTTAGCTGGGGCAACCAAAAGCTGATCTATTACCTTGGTGGTGTAGATCAATGGTTCATTTTTGGCAGTAATTTAAAGACTGATAGAAACAACGTTCAAACCTATCGTTATTTTAATCCCAATAACCGGCCAGATCCTGATGCTAATTATGCGTTTCAGTCGTTGGCTGTTAACATGCGTGGGTTTATTCAGAACGCGGCTAATGGAAATAATTCGGCTGTGATTAATAGCGAGTTCAGGCTGCCGGTGTTTACAACGCTGTTTAGCAAGCCGATCAATAATGCTTTCATCAGAAATTTCCAGCTCATACAATTCATTGATCTGGGTTCTGCCTGGAACGGCGCCTACGATAAAATTGGCCGCCCATCTATTACCTATGCTGATCCTGCTGATCCTACAGTACAAATAAATATTAAAGCGCCGGGCATCGGCCCATTCCTTGGTGGATATGGCTTTGGTGCAAGAAGCACATTACTTGGTTACTTTTTAAAGTTTGATGCAGGCTGGCCGATGAACGGATTATTTAAAGGGAAGCCGATCTATTATTTCAGCATGGGACTTGACTTTTAATTTGAACAAACTGTTGTCCGAGAAAATACTTAAAAAAAATTCTGGAGTAGCGCCATATAGCATGGTGGATGCAGAAGGCCGGCGTGTGTATGAGTTCGTCACCAACAACATGGAGCTGGAGGTAGCCGCTATCGCCGAAATATACGGCTACTGTTGGCGTATAAAATTATTTTTCAAAAAATTGAAACAAAATTTCCCTTTGCAATACTTCGTAGGTGGTTAATCAAAACGCTATTGAAGTGCAGATATGGTGTGCATTTATTGCGGTACTGTTACTTGCCGTCATCCACTTCATAACAAGAAAAGAGTACGAGGGAAAAAAAGAAGCGCCGATCAGAAACCTGTTTTCTCCCTAATAAAAGTGACCCCTGCTTTTGACACCATTTTAATCAAACTCAATAAAATCAACACTTATAGAAGATTTTTAGTGGAATTATTATTTTTGTCGGACAATAATGATTTAAAACCACTGCCGAATATCCGAACAGTTTGTTATAGAAAGTTTGTGTAGGTTGCACGGCTCTTAAAAATTGCCTTGAAAAAGTAGTTCGTTTATTTTTTATTCCACTATCTTTTTCATCTTTTTCTCCAGGGAAATGGCTCCTACTGCATCTGATTTTATGTTGTACCAATTTTTTTCATCTTCTAATACGATGTGGTAGGCTAATTCCTCGTCGGAAGATAATTCTGTAACACCGAATATTTGTTTGCCGGGAAACTTTTGATTCACTTTTGCTCTTATAAAAGGAGAAAGAGCTTCACCTGAATAGTAGCGGGTAGTGGATAAAATATTTCCTTGGGGATCATATTCAATGCGGCATTTAGACCCGTCAAGGTCTTTAAAATATACTGCATAAAAATTGTCATAATTATACCAGGTTGTTTCCGTTACCTCGGGAAAGGAAGCTGAAAAAACTTTTAATACTTTTTCAGTCACGGGGGCTGCTGATACAGAGGCTGTTGTTAATACTGCTGCGAGGCAAAGGGCAAGAATCTTTTTCATGTTTTTTAAATTTATGATTACTAAATACTGAACAAAAATAACAGTCCCGCCAGGTGGTTTATAGTCAAATGTTATCAGAGGTAATACAGTGTGGGAAAGGGCCTCGTTAAGGTAAAGTTAAGGCCATGGCTGAAGCATTATTATAAGAAACCGAAAGAAGAATAAACGTCTTTGAAGGCGTCTAATTCATACTTTGCTTCTGGTGCAATTTGTTTTCTTATTTAGGGATGAATGGTTTGGAGGCCATCAAAAAAAAGAAAGATTTTTTTTAAAGAAATATTAAAAAGAACAACCTAAATGACCGGCCGTTATTTATACAATTAGGTATTGCATTGCTTATGCACCTTTCAAAAAGTACCGTCCAAAACCTTTGCGGTTTCTGTAACTTTGCGACATGCACGAATATTTAATTGGATTGAATGAGCCACAGCGGGAAGCAGTATTACATCGCGATGGACCGATAATGATTGTAGCCGGCGCAGGGAGTGGCAAAACGAAAGTACTTACCACGAGAATTGCCCATCTTATGGCCAGCGGCGTTGACGCTTTCAACATCCTGGCGCTTACATTTACCAATAAGGCGGCGGCAGAAATGAAAGAGCGTGTAGAAAAAATTTTAGGCAACAACGAAGCAAGAAATTTATATATCGGCACCTTTCACTCAGTGTTTGCAAGAATACTGAGGGCCGAAGCCGACAAGCTTGGCTACCCAAGAAACTTTACTATCTACGATACTGATGATGCCAAAAGCGTGGTAAAAACAGTGATCAATGAATTGGGACTTGATGATAAACAATACAAGCCCACTACCATTTACAATAGAATCTCGGCAGCCAAAAACGGTTTAATTACACCGGAAGAATACAGTACTGATTACGGCCTGCAGCAGGAAGATATGCGTTCTAACCGGCTTATGACGGGCCAAATTTACCAGGCTTATTGCAAGCGCTGTTTTAAAAATGGCGCTATGGATTTTGATGATTTGCTGTTGAAATTTTATTTGTTGTTAAGCACCCATCCTGAGAGCCTGAGCAAGTACCAACGCAAGTTTAAATATATAATGATTGATGAGTACCAGGATACCAATACCAGCCAATACCAGATAATAAAGCTGTTGGGCGCTATGCACGAAAACGTAGCGGTGGTGGGTGATGATGCACAAAGCATATATAGTTTTCGCGGCGCTACCATCGAAAATATTTTGCAATTTCAAAAGGATTATGATAAAGTGAAAGTTGTATTGCTGGAGCAGAACTACCGCAGCTCTCAAAGCATTCTTCATGTAGCCAACAACGTTATAGCCAATAACAAAGGGCAGCTTCCAAAAAAACTATGGACCAGCAATGGTGAAGGTGAAAAAATAAAACTGGTAAGAACGGCTACTGATAACGATGAAGGAAAGTATGTGGCCGATGCTATACAGGAACAAAAGTTAAGAAACCATTTTCGCAACAGCGACATTGCTATTTTATATCGCACCAATGCACAAAGCCGGAGCTTTGAAGAAAGCCTCAGGCGCATGAATATTGCTTACCGTATTTATGGCGGTATAAGTTTTTATCAAAGAAAAGAGATCAAAGACTTTTTGAGCTATTTGCGGGTTATTGTAAACCCCGGGGATGAAGAAGCATTAAAGCGGATAATTAATTTTCCGGCAAGAGGTATTGGCAAAACCACGGTAGAAAAAGCGGTGTTATTTGCTAATGAAAATAATATTTCTATGTGGAATGTTATTGAGCGTGCCGCTGAATTTGGTTACCGCGCTAACACCCTGGAAGTACTCAGAAATTTTGTGATCACTATAAAAATGTTCCAAAGTGAATTACAAAAAAAGAATGCTTACAATCTTTCAATACTGGTGGGGAAACATACAGGAATAGTAAAAGAATTATTTAATGATAAAACTACGGAAGGCCTTGCCCGTTACGAAAACATACAGGAGCTACTCAACTCCATAAAAGAATTTACCGAAACACCGACCGAGGATGGCGAGCTGCTGGACAAAAGCCTTGGCAGCTATCTTCAGCAGATAACATTACTTACAGATGCTGACGATGATAAAGGCGAAAGTGATGTGGTGAAATTAATGACCATTCATGCCGCTAAAGGCCTGGAATTTCCTATGGTATTTGTGGGTGGCTTGGAAGAAACGCTGTTTCCAAATTCCATGTCCATTAATACCCGGGAAGAACTGGAAGAAGAGAGAAGGCTTTTTTATGTAGCTGTTACCAGGGCTAAACAAATGCTGTGGCTAACGTATGCCAATACCCGCTACCGCTTCGGCAATCTCACACAAAATGAGCCAAGCCGCTTTATTGACGAGCTCCCTGAAGAAAGGCTTGACCGCTCCTTTGCCGGTGGCAATATGCGAAATAACCAACAAACCAATCATTGGAATCCCTTTGAAAAGAGGCAGGGTAATGGCTTCGGCAGTGCCCGCAGAGAATCATACCAGGCAAATACCGGCACACATAATAAGCCGGCATACATCACCACTAATCCTATAGTAAAAATAAAAGAGCACGTGCCCACTACCGGCTTTGCGCCCAGCGACACAAGCCATCTCGCCGAAGGCCAGAAAATTGAACACCAAAAGTTTGGCTTTGGCGAAGTGATAAAAATGGAAGGTGCTGCACATAATCCCATTGCTACGGTAAAGTTTGAGCACAATGGTGAAAAAAAAATTATGCTTAATTATGCCAGGTTGCGGATTGTAGAAGACTAAGTTTTACTAAAGTATTGTTTTCGAAAAACGAAAATCCCTGATAGCTTAACATAATCCGGTAAACTTTCCATTTTATTGTTTGTAAATTTGTATTCTCAATTTTTTTATTATGATTAAAACAGGTAACCCGGTTATAAGTATTTATACCGAAATGACGCCCAACCCGGAAACGATGAAATTTGTTGCCAATAAGCTTTTATATCCCGGTAAGAGTATCGATTTCCAGGATGAAAGCAGTGCGTCCGTTTCTCCGCTGGCAATGCAATTATTTACCTTTCCTTTTATAAAATCAATTTTTATAGCAAGCAATTTTGTAACGCTTACAAAAACAACTGATACCGAAGATTGGCAGGACATAATTCCTTCGATAAAGCAGTTTCTAAAAGAATACATGGAAGAAGGAAAACCTGTAATAAATGAAGAGGAAATGGCTGCCAGGAAAACTGAAAGCACTAACGTAGTAAGCGCAGATGATGATGACGTGGTAAAGCGTATAAAAGAGTTGCTGGAAAACTATGTAAAGCCCGCTGTGGAAATGGATGGCGGCGCAATACAATTCAGGAGCTATGAAGACGGAAAAGTAAACCTGATGATGCAGGGAAGCTGCAGTGGTTGCCCTTCTTCGATGATTACACTAAAGGCCGGCATTGAAGGTATGATGAAGCGGATGATACCGGAGGTAAAAGAAGTAGTGGCAGAAGCGGAGTAATATTTTCATTATCCTGTTGCAACGGATTATTAAAAATAATAAGCATTTCGAAAGAGATGCTTTTTCGTTTATTATACCCACAATATATATTGTGATTTCTAACTTATTTTTGGCACTGAACTTTTATCTTGAGCATTTCAGAAATTTACCAACAGTTTATTGCAGATATACAGCAGACCACGCTTCTGGAATACATCGCCGTGTTTTTTGGAATTGCCAGTGTATGGTATTCCCGCCTGGAAAATATTCTCGTGTATCCCGTAGGGTTAGTTAATACAATTATTTATGTTTATATAAGTATAAAGGGAAGCCTTTTTGGCGAGGCATCAGTAAACTTGTACTATACTGTTATGAGTATTTACGGATGGATATTATGGGCAAAAAAAAATCACCGGCAGGAACCTATAGTGCTGATAACGTGGTCCAATAAAAAGGAGTGGCTCCAGGAAATTATGTTCTTCGCAGCTTTTTATGCGGCTATCTTTTTTTCGCTTACTTATCTTAAAAAAGATTTTGCTCCCGGCGCTATTCCCTGGGCCGATGCTTTTGCGAGTTCAACCGCCTTTACGGCTATGTGGCTGATGGCCCGTAAAAAAGTGGAAAGCTGGTATTGGTGGATCGCAACAAATGTGGCCTCAATACCATTATACTTTGTAAAGCATTATGTATTTACAAGTGTTTACTATATCATCCTTTTAGTAATGGCTTTTATGGGGCTAAGCGAATGGATAAAAAGAGCTAATAAACATATCATCGAAAAAGAGCCATTACCAGAATGGAAACAATAAAAAAGATTGTCATCATCGGCCCGGAATCTACAGGCAAAACCACCTTGTGCCGGCAGCTTGCAGCGCATTATAAAACTTTGTGGGTGCCGGAGTACGCAAGAGAATACCTGGTAACTAACGGTAAGGACTACACGTATGATAACCTGCTGACTATTGCAAAAGGACAGCTTGATCTGGAAGAAAAAATTGTTCACCAGGTATCAGGTATCAGGTATCAGGTACAAGGTACAAGCAGTGTGGAAGCAACGATAGAAAGACAATCATCGAATGACACACCTCATAACTTACGTCTCATACCTGATACCTTGTTCATTGACACGGACATGAACGTAATGAAGGTGTGGTGCGAATTTGTATTTAATAAATGCCACAACTGGATATTGAACCGCATAGCAGAAAGATGCTATGACGCTTACCTGCTTTGTAATGTGGACCTTGATTGGGTGAAAGACGCTTTGAGGGAATATCCGGATATTGAAACTAGAGAAAAATTATATTATTATTATAAAGAACTTATGACAAACCAGCCTGTGCCCTGGGTTGATATAAGCGGTAAGTACAACACAAGATTTGAGAAGGCCATAAATTTTATTGACGATAAAATTGTTTAGTTAACAGACTCCCCCGGAAAATTATTTTAATAACTCCTGCACATCCGGATCAGCCTGCAGGTTATTCATTTGCCGCATTATCCACGGATACCGGAAGGCTACCCGTTTAGAGATAGGTTGAATAGTATATACAATTGGATTAGGTAAGCAAGATGCAATCATAGCAGCTTCTTTACGTGAGAGGTTCTTAGCCGGTTTATGAAAATAGTGTTCTGCAGCGGCCTCTGCGCCAAATAATCCTTTCCCTGTTTCGGCAACATTAAGGTACATTTCAAGTATTCTTTTTTTACTCCAAAAAGTTTCTATCATAAATGTGAAATACACTTCAAGTCCTTTTCGCAAATAACCTCCATGCTGCCAAAGAAACACATTTTTCGCAACCTGCTGGCTAATGGTACTTGCACCTCTTAATGATTTGCTCGTCTTATTATGTTTCATTGCTTTTTGGACGCTCTTAAAGTCAAAGCCATTGTGGTCGGGAAACAATTGGTCTTCACCTGCCATTACTGCAAGCTTAATGCTGGCATTCATCTCATCCATATTTACATAGCTGCGGTGCAAGCCGTTGCCACTGAACAGGCTGCCTATTTGGGTAATGGTAATTGGGGGATTGATCCATTTGCATAAAATAATATAAAAAACAGAAAACAGAAAAGCATAAAGAAAGAACTTCAAAATTTTTCGTGCCATCCTGCCGGCCACGCTTCTTTTCTTTCCTATTTTATTTTTCTTCAATAGAAATAGTTACTTATTTAATATGAATATATTCCAGCGAATATTTTTTCCCTAATGTCAGGCCTTTGCCTTGTGATTTTACTAAAAGGTATCCGATACCGCCAAGTACTGCTGCACCTCCCACCAGGTAAGGGCTTGCGTAGTATCTTGTATCAGGTTTTGCAAATATCCAGGTGCCCAAGCCCACCGTAGTCAACAGTATGCCGCCGCCCAGTAAGGCACCGCCTGAGCCCGCCCAGTTAAATTTCTTATTGTACTGTTTGTCGAAAGCAATGATCTGTTTATAATTTATGCCATAGCGATAGGTGGCTACCGTATCCAAAAAATAAACCCCGAGATTAGAAGGTATTTGCCTGATATCATATTGAATAATGAAAACCGAATCACGGTTAATTGAAGTAACTCTTCCATTGTAATAACCATCAGCAGTTGACATACTTATTTCAGTGCCGGGGAAAAAAGTCTTGATTGTTCTAAGATTTTTTTTCAGAATAAGTATATCGGACTGCGCTTTGCATGATACTGTACCCAACATAATGATAAGAAAAAAGATAAGGGCTTTTTTCATTATAGCGGATGTTTTTTTACGAAGAATAAAACACCTACCAATAGCACTGTGCCGAAAGCGAGTAAGATAAAGCCCGATACTTTATTAATCACCCTGATATTTTTTACCGTGAGCTTTGAGCGTAGTTTTCCTGCCAGCGTCACCTTCACTACGTCTGCAGACATATTTAATAAAAGAGCGGTTGCGAAAATAATGATGCGTTCCCTTACCGTATGCGTAACAGCAATTGCTGTAGCTGCGGTAAGCCAAAAAGCCATTACAGCAGGATTAAGCGTATTTAATAAAAACCCCTGCAGGGCTATTTTTGCATGATCACCTGAAGTGAGTGGGGGAAGTGAAATATCTTCCGGATGAAGGTGCACTTTTTTAAAGAATAAATAATATACACCCATGCCTATTAAAAAAAAACTTCCCGCTACGCCAATAGGTTTTTTAAAATCAAGCAGCTGCGTTACCAACTCTGAAAAAACATTACTAAGCACTGTTAACAGAAAATCGCTTATCCACACGCCAACAATAAAGCTAAACCCGCCTTCCTTTCCATTGTTAATGCTGTGTTTTATAATGGTGAATATGACCGGCCCAACAGAAATTACCAGCAACAAGCCCAATGCAAATCCTTTGAGTATTGCTTCAATAACATCTGCCATGGGTAAGGGAAATAATATAAGTGAATAAGAGGTGTTTAAAATTGCAATTTAAAAAAAGTAAACGTGGAATACAATGTTTACATCAGACCCTGGCGCCTTTTAAATATTTTTGCCAGTCTTCGAGCATTTTTCCTTTTAATACACGGGGAAATTTATGTTGGCCTCCTACCTTACCTTTTGCTTTCATGAAATTCATAAAGATATCTTCACTCAATACATCAACAATAATTTCTTTTAATGCATGTTTTCTCTCCACCTCATAGTCGTCATTGAGCTCTTTTAGCTTTTCATCAATCATTATTTTCAAGGTCTCTGAGTTCACTTTATCATTGGTAGAAATAAACCAATGATGGGCGAAGAAATTGCCATAGGGAATGCCCGCAACCGTGAATTCGCCAATGGAAATATTGAGCTCATCGCTTACCATGTTTATAGCCTTATTCATATTATCCACGCTCAGGTGTTCTCCCACGAGACTAAGGAAATGTTTTGTACGTCCTGTTATGATTATCTCACATTTTTCCAGATCTACAAACTGAATCGTATCGCCGATAAGATAACGCCATGTACCTGCATTAGTGCTTATTAGCAAAGCATAGTTTTTATGCAACTCCACTTCATGAATCATTAGCACTTCAGGCTTTTCCACCATGTTTCCTTCGCTATCAAAATTTTTATAATCGAAAGGAACAAACTCGAAAAAAATATTATTATTAATGGCCAGCCGCATTCCCTTAGCGTCCTGCCGGTTTTGGTAAGCAAGAAATCCTTCGCTGGCAAGGTAAGTTTCAATATAGGTAATTGGTTTTCCGAGCAATTTATTAAAACCCTTTTTATACGGCTCAAGCGCTACGCCTCCATGCACATAAAATGCGAGGTTTGGCCATATTTCATGAATATTTTCCAGGTCGTACCGTTCAATCACTTTTTCCATACATAATTGAACCCAGGCAGGCACGCCTACTAAAAAGGCAATATCCCAATCGGGAGCCTTCTCTACTATTTCATCCAGTTTTTTTGTCCAATCTCTTTGCTTTGCTATTTTTTTGCCGGGCTTATACATGCCCTGAAACCAGAATGGAATATTCTTGGCTTGTATGCCGCTAAGGTCACCGGCATAATAAGTAGCACTTTTTTGCAGATGAGTACTTCCGCCAAGCATAAGCCAACCCTTACCTACTGACGATTTGGGTACTTTAGTATAAGATGCCAGGCTTAGCAGTTGGCGTATGCTTGTGATGGTATTAGCCCTTATCAGTTCTTTGGTAATAGGAATGTACTTGCTGGATGATTCGCTGGTACCACTGCTCAAAGCGAAGAACTTAATAATACCAGGCCAGCAAACATCAGGCTTACCATCAAGCGCCCGGTGCCACCACTCCTTAAAAATTTTACTGTAATTATAAGCAGGCACAATGTTTTGAAAGGTTTTAGCCGGATGCCTGCTCAAAAGAATTTTATCAAAAAGAAACTTTTGTCCAAATTCAGTAAATCTCGATTTTCGGAGTAATCGCTTTAGAACCTTTAGTTGTTGTCTTTTGGGCGAGCTTACCGGAATGCTCAGTAATCTTGAAAGGGACTCAGGAATTTTTAATTCAAATGGCATTCAATTAGAGAGTTGTTGACCACGACAAATTTAATGAATACTTAATGCAGATGCATCATTAATTTATATATGGATGCTGTTAAGAATGTTAATAATTAATTCTAATAAATTAAACTTCGTTCAGCTTAGAGGGGTGATGCTTCATTTTGTGAAGCACATTTTGATAAGGTATAGATTTTTTATTGCGGCGCAATAATATTTTATATAAAAATAAGTGCTATTGCAATAAAAAAATCATTAAAAAATATTGGGCAGAATTTTTTAATGATTGGCTTGTTTTGATTTTTTGATAAAGTAAACAAAATACTTATTAAGCAATTTTCAATCTGCAATTTTAATATTATTCCACCGGTTTATATAATAAAGAAGGCTTTAATTATTTTTTTTGCGTGCTTTTCTATATAGCACTAAGCAATAAATTTACTTCAGTCAAAAATATTTGCACTAATTTTATCCAACGGAGGTTAGGCTATATTACACTAATTTACCGGATTTTTTCTCCGGCCCTTCTTCAAAAAGAAAAATTTTAAAATAGAAACCTTTCATGTATAATCACATTTGGAAAAAATATTTACCTATTATCAAAATTTTAATGAAAAAATCGGCAACTGAAGATCAGGTGCTGGACTTGAACCGGGTGGACTTTGAACGGGCGGGCACGGGCCGCAAGGCCGGTTATAAGTTCACCATTGAATTTACTGATGGTAAGGTTGGCAATGTGATAAGCGGCTCCACACTGGCAATGCACCTCGCTTCGGTGGTGCTTGAAGACGATGGCGCGAGGCAAATATTACAGAATAACAACTACGAAGTAAGCCTGAGTACCAAGTTTCAACTATCTATAAAAAATGTTACTCCTGCAGAAACTACTAAGGCAGAAGATGACAAAACAAACAACAACTTGCCGGAAGAAGAAGCATAGTTGCTTCACATGTAGTTTCTCCAATTTTTTTTTAAAAAACTTTTTCATTATGAATAAAGTTGTACTGATTACCGGAACCTCTACCGGTATAGGATTATATACATCAATATTACTGGCAAAAAATAATTATAGGGTATATGCTTCTATGCGTGATACGGGAAAAAAAGAATTGTTGCAAAAAGAGGCAGAAGCCAATGGTGTTTCACTGAATATTGTGCAGCTTGATGTGCAGGTAGAAGAAAGCATACTGGAGTGCGTAAAGAATATCATTGAAAAAGAAAACCGGTTAGATTTGCTCGTGAACAATGCCGGTGCAGGATTTTTGCGCACCGCCGAGCAGGCCACTATTAAGGAAATAGAGGATGTGATGGACGTAAATTTTATGGGTACCATAAGATGTATAAAAGCTGTATTGCCGCAGATGCGGCAGCAAAAGAGCGGCCACATTATTAATATATCTTCCGTAGGCGGCCTTGTTGGGCAGCCTTTAAACGAGATATACTGCGCCGCCAAATTTGCCCTGGAAGGTTTTACAGAAAGTATTGCCACCTACATGCAGCCTTATTTTGGTATAAATATTTCATTAATTGAGCCTGGCGGCGTTACCACAGAATTTGGAAATAATGTGATGAAATATATCGAGAATACCGGCGGCATTAAAGAGGATGCTTATTCTCCGCTTATGAATGACTATATGGAGTACCGGAAAACGTTTTCTGATCCGGCATTAAGAGCTAAAGTATTTCAAACCCCTGAGCAGGTGGGCGAAGTAATTTTACAATGCATACAAGACGAAAAGCCGAAACTCCGGTACCTTACCTCTCCGTGGGCTGCTGAATTTACGCAACTTAAAACCGCGGCAGATAAAGATGGCCTTCAATTGCAGGCAGAAGTTCGCAAGCGCATTTTGCAGAAATAACAACTAAAGCAATTCTCATTTGTTTAAAATAAAACGTTGCAAACTAAACTATAAAAGATTATGAAACCCAGGTCAAAAAAATACTACCAAAGAAGAAAAGAGCAAAGTGGCCAAATGAAAGGCTCAGTTAGTGATGCCGGCTATAATGAAGAAAACGAAACTACTGCGCAACAATCTCCTAAAGAAAATCCAGCTCCTCAAAAAACACAGGATGATCCTTCCGAGGATGCGCTTGCCACACAGGATGATACCGGTGGCGGAAATAACTCCGGCAAGCGGGTAGATAAAAATTAAAATATCCCTCCGGTTCTTTTTAGGGATTCCTTTCATTCTTATTCACTATTTATTTGCCTGTGCCATTTAATTTCTGGCATGGTGATAGTGAGTTTATTAAGAAAAAATTTTTATGGAAAAAAGAATGTTGGGAGAACAAGGGCTAATTGCCTCAGTACTCGGTTTAGGCTGCATGGGTATGAGTGATTTTTATGGAGAAGAGAATAATGCCGAATCTATTAAAACAATTCACCGCGCTTACGAGCTCGGCATTACTTTTTTTGATACAGCCGATATGTATGGCCCTTTCAAAAATGAGCTGCTTGTTGGCAAAGCTATCAAAGGATTTAGAAAAGACATTACGCTTGCAACGAAATTCGGTATTGTTCGCGACCCCAATAATTCCGCTGTAAGAGGATTTAACGGCAGACCTGAATACGTAATTAGCGCTTGTGAGGCAAGCCTGAAAAGATTGAATGCAGAAGTAATAGATTTATATTATCTCCATCGCAAAGACCCTGAGGTGGCTATAGAAGAAACGGTTGGCGCCATGGGAAAATTAGTTAAAGAAGGAAAGGTGAGGGGAATAGGATTGAGCGAAGTAAATGCAGACACATTGCGAAAAGCCAATAAGGAGTTTCCGCTTTCGGCATTGCAAACTGAGTACAGCTTATGGAGCCGTGAGCCGGAAGATGAAATAATTCCTGCGTGTAAAGAAATGGGAATCGCCTTTGTGCCTTACAGCCCGCTTGGCCGCGGATTTTTAACCGGCCAGATAAAGAAGTTTGAAGATTTTGCAGAAGACGATTACCGCCGTCATTCTCCTCGTTTTCAGGGAGAAAATTTTAATAAAAACCTTGCGCTCGTTAAGAAGATTGAGGAAATTGCAAAAGCAAAAGATTGCACTCCTTCTCAATTGGCGCTGGCGTGGGTATTAGCCCAGGGAGATTTTATCTTTCCTATTCCGGGTACAAAAAGAGTTAAGTATATAGAAGAAAATGCAGGCGCTGCCAACATTACCTTATCCCAAAAAGAATTGCAGCAGTTAGCCGAAGTATTTACTAAAGACGCCGTCGCAGGCCTTCGGTATCCAGAAGCAATGATGAAGAGTGTAAACCAATAAGCTTTGGTCAGATGTCAACATATTCTTCCGGAAGTATGCTTTTAAAATAAATTTTTTTATTCGAAACAAACCGGTTTACATGTTTCGCTAAATTTTATTTTTCATGCCTGAAGGACCGTCAATAGTGATTCTTAAGGAAGCTGTGCAGGAATTGAAGGGCAAGAAGATTATTACCGTGGAAGGCAACAGCAGGCTTGACATTCAACGGATGGCAGGCCAAAAAATATTGGATTTCAAAAGTTGGGGAAAGCATTTTATCATTTGTTTTAAAGACTTTAGTGTACGCATTCACTTTATGCTTTTTGGAAGTTACAGGATTAACGAAGAAAAAGATGCTATTCCCAGACTCAGATTTATTTTCAAAAAAGGAGAACTAAACTTTTATGCCTGCTCTGTAAAATTTATTGAGGAAGAGATTGACGAAGTATATGATTGGACATCGGATGTAATGAGCGACCGTTGGGATGCAAGGGAAGCGAAAAAGAAAATAAAAAAAATTCCCGAAGAGCTCGTGTGTGATACATTGTTGAATCAAAATATTTTTACCGGCGTGGGCAACATCATTAAGAACGAAGTGTTGTTTCGCATTCGCCTCCATCCGGAAACCAGGATGAAGGATATTCCCGCAGCAAAATTAAATGAACTAATAAAAGAAGCCCGTAATTACAGCTTTGATTTTCTTACATGGAAGAAAAAATTTGTTTTAAGAAAGCATTGGCTGGCTCATACAAAAAAGACCTGCCCCCGAGACCATGTTCCTTTTATAAAAAAATATTGTGGTAAAACGAAGAGAAGAACTTTTTATTGCGAGATGTGCCAGGTGCTTTACACAAAATGATTTCACGCAAAGAGACAAAGAAAAATAAAAAAGCAAAGAAAAATATTTTCGTCTTATTAACTTAATCAATATTAATAATGTGGATAGCCTTATCGCTGCTCGATAATGCAGTGATACAGCGGGATCATTTACAGATGAAGCAGGACGTGCAGGATATTATACATTCGGAGATGAAAGAGTATTGAATGATCCGGGAGTGAGACATTTAATAATACAAAAAGAATTAAAGCCTCTTTAACGATTCCTTTTAATAATTGTAATTGGATTTCGCACAGGGCCTATAATATACGATACGACTAAAGCTTTACTCATGAATAAGAATTGAGGATAAATGCTCTTTGAGAATTTTAAAGGCTATTGCTTTTCAATCGTTGTTCATCTGTCGTTTTATATACAATAACCAAGTGGATTGAGGCTGATACACATAACATGCAATATTGCTCCTATTTTTCTTTTCTGATTGTGATCAATTTTACGCCGTGAGCCGGAACCGCTGCAGAAAAGTAACCGGTAAAAACTCCTTCGTCCTGCTGCCGCCAAAGATCGCGTACAATCTGATTTCCGTTTAATGCCGGGATATCCCAATTTAGTTTAATCGTTTTAGTGTTTGCATTCCTGTTGAAAAGGCCAACTGCTTTAGACCCATCTTCAAGATCTTTAACCCAAATCTCCAGGCCGCCATCCTGAAACACGCGTGCTGCCTGCATTCCTAAAGGATCCTGATTTACTTCAAGCACTTCGTCATTGGTGAGAAGGCTTTTAGTAAACTCATCCATTTCTACTATATCGCAACCAATTAGTAAAGGTGAATTCAGCAAACACCATAGTGATATATGCGTATATTGTTCATCTGCCCTTAGCCGGGTAGGATATTGCAATTCTCCCCAGCCCACCAGCCCTACCACCAGCATGTCAGGATCGTTCCAGTGGCCGGGACCTGCAAATTTTTCGTGCCCTGCCTGGCTAAAGCCGCCCTCAGACAAGCTCTCCCAGGTATCAATTAAATCGCCGGTCGTTCTCCATGAGTTGGCGCCAAGCTCTTCTCCCCATTTCCACGTATCACCCATTCCATATTGAGATAAGCTGTACACGATATCCCGGTCTACCTTATCCAATGAGTGCCGCATAATTACGTAAGGTTTTTGAAGCGCTAACACTGAATGGCTTTTTGAAATGTCTTCATAGAAACAATAATCATATTTTATATAATCGAATCCCCACTTCGCCCATTGGAGGGCATCTTTATCTTCAAACTGGTAAGAGGCTGTATAATTGCTACACGTGAGATAACCGGGCGAAGAATAAAGGCCTGCTTTTAATCCCTTTGAATGGATGTAATCAGTAAGTTCTTTCATATCCGGAAATTTTCCATTAGCATTGACCATGCCGTTGGAATCGCGTGGTATGCCTCCTCGTTTAGGATCATTGGAACCGGGTTTTACTGACCAGCCATCATCTATATTGATATAAGTCCATCCATGGTTAATAAGTCCTGAACTGACCATTGCATCTGCACCCGCCTTTACTTTGGCATAATCAAGCGAATCGCCAAAACGATTATAACCATTCCATCCCATTGGCGGCGTGAGTGCAATTTTATCCCCAACAATAATCCTGAGTGTGCGGGTGGCTGTTCCTAATTCATTTGTTGCTTTCAGAGTAACTAATGATTCACCACGTTCCTTAAGTACGCCGGTGATGATGCCGGTTGCAGGATCCAATGAAATTCTATTGGGAAGGTTTTCAGCCGAAAATGTCATTGGCCTTTTTCCTGTAGCTGCCACGGTGTACATAAAAGGATGGCCGGGGCGAACGCCAAATACTTTTGCACTATTGATCTTAGGTTGCGGAGACTCAGGAGGCGTAAGAATATTTCGCTTGTCGATGTAATTAAAATTAGTAGCATATGGCAGAGTGCCCTTGTATAGGATGTACGCATTTGCATAATCTGCCTGGTCACTAAATACTCCTGTGCCGTTATCCTTTATAAAAAGTGCGAGATATTTTACTCCTTTCAAATTAAGGTCAACCTTTACCGCTTTTGTTCCCTTTGTTAATTTGGCGCTACTGAAAACTTCTTTATCGTCTGCAATAATGGAGAATACAATAGCCGCTTTTCTGCTGGAAGTATCATCAAGCCCAATCAAAGCATGAAACTTTTCCGCTTTACCGTTTAGTTCAAATCGCAGTGCACCTTCGGTATGAGAAGCCAGGCCGTTATCAAAGGTTCTGCCGGCAATGCGTAAAGGATTTTCCTCCAAAGATTCATAAGCTTTAGTTGGACCTTTCCATTCCTGTACAGATCTTGATAGATCAACCTGGCGCAGCCATAAAGTATCGGGCTGCTGTGCGTGTAGAGGAGTACCGGCATACACAACAGCAGTGAGCAATAAAACAATGAATCTTGATAAACACCTTTTTTTCATTTTTATATTTTAATCATTAATACTTCAGCAGTGAATAATTGGAAAGATTTGAAATGTTCAGGGTTGAACAAAAAATCAGTAGATTCATCCGGCGGAAGGTAAATGTATCTGGTTTAAGGCCAAAATTAAAAAGCTAACCAACATTTTCCCAAAAATATGGTTGCCTAACATCATTATAGCCCTAATTGTTCCACATAAAAGATTAATAAAATTTTTAGAAGACAAATCAAGGCTCATCATTTTTGACCACCTCAAGTTTTTCTTTTACAAGTAGCGTAACCTCCTGAGTCGCTTTGGGGAACACCTTTCGTAAATCTATTTCATCTGTATTTCTCAAATCTTTTTGCAACGTTCTCATGAAAATATTTTTTATTTCTGTTGCCAGGTTTATTTTACAAATACCTCTCGAGATAGCTTTCCTGAGTTGCTGTGCAGGTACACCCGAGCTTCCATGCAAGACCAGGGTCGCCTGTACATGAGCATGAATTTCTGAAAGCAACTCAAATTGAAGACATGGTTCTTCCTTATAAAAACCATGAGCAGTACCGATAGCTATTGCAAGCGCATCAACGCCGGTTTCTTCTACAAATATTTTGGCCTGGGCGGGTTGAGTGAAAACCTGTCGGGAATGAGCCTGTCCTAATTTTGCTACATAACCTAATTCAGCTTCTACATGGGCATTGTAAGCTCCGGCTCGTTTAACGACGTCGCCGGTTATCTTAATATTTTCTTCGAAAGGCAACTCACTTCCATCAATCATCACAGAATCAAACCCGGCATCTAAGCATGCCTGCGCCAAATCCACAGAATCGCCGTGATCGAGATGTAGCCAGCCTTCCACGCCAAAATCGTTAAGGCCTGTCCTTGCCAGGTTGATGGCGGTTGCAAGCCCCATGTAATCTATCGAGCTTCTTGTAAGCTGCAGAATCAACGGCTCCTTTATACTTTGTGCCGCTTTAAGAACTCCATGCAATGTTTCAAGGTTATAAAAGTTTGTGGCCAGTAAACCTCTTTTTTGCGAAGTTAATAATTGTAATTTCTCTTTAAGTCTCATTGTTTACAATAAAATATGAAATAACTCTTTTGCTTTTTTGTGAAATGATTCCGCATTTTCAAATGCAGCGGTTCCGCCGGAAGCAGTTGTATTGATTGCACCTGCGAGGTTTGCAAATCGTAGGCTCTCTTCAAGAGTAGAGTGCGCAAGATATTTATAAACGAAACCGGCATTAAAGCTATCTCCAGCTCCTATAGCATCTACAAAATGATCGTGTAAAAATGGTGGCGAAAAAACAGCTTTTCCATGTTTAAAAGCCACTGAACCTTTTGCTCCAAGCTTTACGACTATAAGATTTGCAAACTCGCCGATTTTTTCAACCGCTTTGTCTAATTCACTTTGTGAGGAGAGCAGCAATATTTCCGCTTCATTAGGTAAAAAAACGTCAACAAAAGGAAGACAATGTTTATATGGAAAGGCCCAGGTATTTGCCGGATCCCATTGTATATCGAGAGAAGTAGTGAGTCCCTTATCCTTCGCCGATCTAAATAAATCAACAATATTTTTTTGAATTCCTTTTTGAAGAAAATAAGAAGAGAAATGCAGGTGATTAAAACCGGATAATTCTGTAACTGGAATGTGTGACATGTTAAACGCATCCATTGCCCCGCAATGAGTAATATTTGCACGATCCTGCGAATAATTTAAAACTACCGTTGCACCGGTCTGGTAATCATTTAACAGAGAAATATAACTGGTATCAACATTTTTATTTTTTAATGCATCTAATATAAATCTACCGAATGAATCTTCTCCGAGCACACCACAAAATGAGGTATTGATTCCCAACGCAGCAATATTGGAAGCAAATATTGCCGAAGAACTGCCGAGGGCAATATTCATCTTATCGGCTATGATTTCATGCCCTATTGCAGGAAAGCCCTTAATATTATCGAGTATGATATCTATGTTTAACTCCCCGGCTACTAAAATCTTTTTCGCATTCATTAGCAGTATTGTAAGTTATCGTGCTGGAATTGGGCCACTCTGATATCAGGTATATTTTTTATAGTTTTTGCAAATGCTTTACTGCCAAAATATGGCTTTCATTAAATAGAAAAAGAAATTTTTATCAATAATTTATTTTTTAATCCCATATCCGCCTTTGATCTAATCATTCTAAAACATTTGAATTATTGTAGATGGTTACTCCTTGAACTTCGCGATGAATGGCGCCACTCACCGAAGGATTGTCCGGAGACAATCCCAGTTCTAATGATTTATAAAAACCTAAAAGTTGCCCGATCAATACTTCCGGAACAATATTAAAGTCATTAGGTAAAATTGAATTTTGAAATTCAATATCGAGTATGGAATTCCCGAGGCCGGAAATTTTTCGCCCAACGGATATAGCCGGTATATATTGCGAATTTTGAGCAATGGATATTGCCAGGTCTTTCTCATATTGAAACACATGATCGTCATTAGAAAACAGGTAAACGATCAGCGATCTTTTATTGGTGACTACCCTCGGCCCATGTCTGAACCCTAAAAATGAATCGTGCTTACAAATCACATATCCGTCAGTTAACTCCTGAACCTTCAATTGGCATTCCCTTGCAATAGCAAGAAGAGGACCGGATCCTATAAAAATCACACGGTCATATTTATTTCTCGCCACCTCTTTTATCAAATGCAGGCATTTATTAATTATTTGTTTCGCATTTGTTATCATTTCGTGAAATTCAGATTGTATACTGTCTATCCTTGAAAGCTTTGCTATAAGCAAAGCAGATAAAAGCATTGAAGTAAAGCTTCCTGTCATTGCCAGCCCTTTATCATTGGCAGTTGGCGGAAGAATGAAAATATAAGAATTATTGAATGTTTTATTTTGAATTAAACGGCCATTTTCATTGCAGGTAATAATTAAATGAAATATACGCTCACAATGGAGGTTAGCGAGGTTGATAGTTTCCAGGCTCTCCGGGCTATTGCCGGATCTTGCAAACGACACCAGCAATGTGGGCGCCTTGGCCAGAAAAAATAATTCCGGATGCGTTACCAAATCGGTAGTAGGTATAGCCTGGGTAATTCTTTGAGTTTCTGCCTGCAAAATTCCCTGCACAGCCTCCCCGATAAATGCCGAAGAGCCTGCACCGGTTAAAATGATTCTTAAATTTTTGAGCATTAAAATGGGAGCTAAAAAATTGTTCAGGCTCTGCCTCTGTTCAAGCACAAGCTTACACACTTCTTTCCAAAGTTTTGGCTGGCCTGCAATTTCCTTTGCCGTATGTTTGGCGCCTATTACACTGCTATATTCCTGTGCAAGTGTTAAATCCTTAAGTTGTAACATGATATTTTTCTTATTGTTTTACTTTTATTTAAACTGAAAAAATCAAAGTGCCATTACACTTTATATAAAACTTTTTTCTCTTCTGCCGTATCTCCTTTCGTTTCTTCTACGCCCATTAAAAATGCAGAAAGTATGGCCAGCATCATGCCGCAAATAATAACAGGATGGGGTATTACAGCGTATATACCAAGCGAAATAACAACAGTGAGCACCGGCGAAAGGGCGGTCGTCATGGGTGCAATAATTATAGCTTTACCATACCGGAATGCATACACCAGGCAAAGCGCCCCAAAGGCATTTAATACCTGGATAAGCCCGGCCAGGTATGGCCCTTTGAAGCCCCAGTTAACAGGCTGCGAGAAATCAGTCATCCACAGCGCGACGGGTATCAAAACAACAGAGCTGATCATCATATAAAAAAAGATGCTTTCAGCTTTCATGGTTTCATTGGCAAACCGCATTACATAGCCCTGAACCCCCCAGCAAAGCAAAGGAATAGCAGCCAGCAACATCCACAGGTAACCGTTACTGCTATCATCGCCCGGTGGCTGATACGATAGCAATAGAATTGCAACGACTGCCACTATAATACCCATCCAGCCTGCGCGGCTTGTTTTTTCTTTTAATAAAAACACGGCAAGCAAAATTGTTACCACAGGCGTAAGAGAAAGCAAAGGAAAAACGAGATAAGCAGGCGCTATTTTTAATGTAAAAAAAAGTACTAATTGACCTATAGCTCCAAGCAAACCTGCTAAACATCCCCAGAAAATGGAGCGCTTGTCATACTCTAGTTTCCATTTATTTATGATCAACGCTACGAGTGCCGCAGGAATCATTGTAAGCGCCCACACCACATAGCCTAATGTTGCCGGAAATCCATTCTTTTCGGGGATTTCAATAAGAGCGCCCCATACCCCCATAAAAAGGACATGAATTATAACAAAGCTGATCCAGGTTTTATTTTTTTTCATAACGAGTTTTATAATTGCATCTTTTTTATTAAGAAGTAATTTTCTTTACAATATTTTTTCTTTACTCATTTTTTATTGCTGCCTTTTTATTTTAATATGCTGGATGAAAGTTGGAAACTTTTTCATTTACTTTTTTCGTTTGAGCTATTCTTTATATGTTTATCAAACCAGCTTATCATTCGTTTCAAGAGATCAACTTTTGTCTCAGGTTTTAAGTCTGGCCTCCACCCATGCCCTTCTCCTGTATATTGAATAAATGATGTGGTTACCCCAAGTTTCTTTAAGGCTATAAACATTTCTTCCGCCTGCGACAGGGGCACTTCGTTATCCGTTTCTCCATGCAGGAATAAAATGGGAGTTGATACATTCTTTACATCTTTTAGTGGCGAGCATTTCCATAACTCATCATAATTATCATATACAGAAAGCTGGTATTCAGATTCCATTAAAGAATGGTAAAGGGAAGTACCTGCGAAACTGATAAGATTACTGATGCTGCCATCTGCAACAGCCGCCCTGAATCTTTTTGTTTTGGTGATGATCCTGTTGGTCATATATCCTCCATAACTTTGGCCGGTTACCCCAAGCAGGGAGGGGTCTATCCACTTATTATTTTTTATTGCTTCATCAACGCCAAGCATTAAGTCTTCATAATCACCTTCTCCCCATGCTCTCATAGAACCATTAGAAAATTGCTGGCCATAGCCGCTACTGCCCCTGGGGTTAATAAACAATACACCGTAGCCGCTTGCTGAAAGCAGCTGCATCCTGTCTTCAAATTCATAACCAAACATATTATGCGGGCCACTATGGATTACTAACACCATAGGGTATTTGTTGTCTTCATGGAACCGGGCAGGCTTAATTATCCAACCCTGGATTGAAACGCCATCCAAACTTTTATACCAGAAAGTTTCCGCAGGAAGAAGCTCACATTCATTTAAAAATTTATTGCTGAAGCTGGTTAGCTGTTGTTGTAAATGATCCCTTAAGTCATGGATAAATATATCCGGCAGATGAGTGGTATCCGTATGAACATACACTATTTTTTTTCCATCCCGGCTGATGGAGTATCCGGTAATTTTTCCCTGCGTATCAATAACCGTTTCAATTTCATTTGTTGCAACCAATACGCGGTATAAAATGACATCACCTGCATTACCTGCCGTAAAATAAATATAAGCTGAAGAGGGATCCCAGGAAAGCTGCTCTATACGCCTATTGAGTGAAAGTGTTACACATTTCGCCGGACCGCCTGAAGACGGAACGATATATAATTGCGTATCCTCAGCCGGGCTGTCATTGGTGCTTATCTCACTTTTGATTCCTAAATAGGCTATAAATTTTCCATCAGGCGACCATGCAGGTTGAAAGGCAGAACCTTTTTCGCTGGAAATTTTACTTACTTTCCCGGTTAATATATCTGCTGAAAATACCCGGCTCCATTGATTAAGATCAGGAGCGCCGGTGATATTACTGATAAAACAAATCTTTTTAGCATCCGGTGAGAACGAGATGGAATGCTGATTAAATTCATTAATAAAAACAGGCTTAACAGTTTTCTCTGTAATAGAAACCAACCAAATATGCGTGCGCCTTTTATCAGTATAATTTTGCCGGCCCCTACCGCCTTTTGTTTTATATAAAAGATCAGTAAACTCTCTAAAAACCGGTGTTTCATTATTTACATCAAAAGGTGCGGTGCTTACATACGCGATCGCTTTTCCATCAGGCGACCAGCAAAAATTATTTACAGCATAGTGATCTATAAAATAATCCGATTCATAAATATTTGCAAGAAATTCGGTTGAATTGCTTTCTATATCATAAATAAAAATGGCTGTGTTTCCCTTGTCATCGCCAATGTATGCTACTAATTTACCATCAGGCGACCATTGTGGTGATGAGCCGGGGGCTATTTTTTTTTGTTGCTGCGATACAACATCCGTTAAAATGATAGTATCCTGCCACGAATTATGAATGGCTTGCGCAACGACAAACACCACAGACTTGCCATCAGGAGATATGCCGGCACCGCTGATGGATTGGATGTTCAAAATATCATTGGTTGAAAAAAGCCTTTTTATCGTGGTGGTATTTTTGATGACTATTAATTTTTTTTCTAAAAATCTATTTGTTATTACGTTTTTCTTTGTCTTAATGAATCCTGGAAATGCGCCCGACTTTTAATGAGATCTGCCGGCTCTTTTTCTTTTCAGGATTTTTTTAAGTACAAATGAAGAAATAAAATTGTCAATAGCATTTCCAGGATATATTTTTTCAGGATCAGCAGAAAAACTGATTATATCATGATAATACTGCGTAGCTTTTTTTTTATCGCCTGATTTTTTTTTCGCAGTATGCCGGCTAATAATCCTGCAGCCTGCAATTAAGATCGTAGGGCATACCGCTCCCGGGGTTTTCAGGGAATAATTTTGCAGTATCAATTCTATTGATCGCCTTTTTATAATTTTTATCTTTTATGTAATTCAGTGCAACAGCGATATTTGCCATCACAAATATTTCCTGCCCTTCCCTGGCCCCTTCCTGCGTTTGCCGGTACATTGATTGAAGATTTACCTTCCGTATTGGCCAAGGCTCCGGTAGTGCTGCCCTTTACTTTCGCAGATGCACCCGACATGGGTAAATTTTTTTCCTGGTCGGTAATCTGTTGTGTAACTATTTTATTTTCGTTGCCGGCATATTGCCGGGCTAATAAGCTAAAAACTAATACTGCAGGTATTTGCATAAAAACAGCTTTTAGTTGAGAAATTATTTTTGCTTTTATATTTAATCCAATAGGGTAAACCATAAATCTTTAGAGGCAGCTTAAACAAATATAACTGCAATTATTTCGTTTCACAAAATAAGTTTTTATGAAACCTTATCTTTTTCGTTCAAATAACTAATATTTAAAATCTAAAACTTTCGTAACCTTTCAATTGTTTAATATGGGTCTAATCATAAGTCAATATTTTCCCAGTTAAAGCTTTCAATTTTCACGGGCAAATTATGTGTTTTAGCAAATTGATTTCTTACAGATAATACATCCTGCGCCCATTTCCCAAGTGGAAACTTCAATTGACGATAGATAAGATAACTCATGTCTACCGTTCTTGTGGGCCTGTGGTCTTTTACATCATCTACCTCATCTAAATATATACGGCCGTTCGCTTCAGATACACGCGGATACCAATCCTGATACCATATTGCAGTCACTTGTTGTAACGTTTCGTTTCGCTGGTCACTTAATAGTTTTACCTGATGCAAAGCCTGGTCAATAAGAGATACAGCCAATCCGGCATTCAGTGCTGCGCCATCTGAAGATGAGGTGAGCAGGGTATTGATCCGCTGCAGGCCAAGCAACATATATAAATTTTGCCGGCACAGCATAGCCACAGATTGAAGCACGAGTAAATTATAATGCTGGTAATCCACTACAGCAAGATTTTCCTGTAGCAAATTCATAAGTTCATTATTTTCAGTAAGAAATCTTTCTGCCGCCGACAGCCTTACTTTATTAGCTTCATTCCAGTCATTGTTTAAAGACAAATCCGCGCCGGCAGGCACTGGCAAAAATGGTAAAACCTGGTCTTTTGCCAGTTTAGGTGTATCGTAAATAGCTGCTGAATAACCAAAAATGGGCGCCCGGTTTTTAGAATATTCCCACCCCCAGCTTTTATTCCAAAACTCTGCCTGGGCACTCAATAATTGATACACTCTATCCATATCAACAATTTTGTTGCCGTAAAACGAATTATAAAACCTGTTTGTAATATCCTGTGAGGTTACTTCTTTACTATTCCATCCGGCGGAAGCGCCCGCAGCATATCCCAGCCAGAAGGTCTCGGGGTTCAACCCTGCGTCCGCCCACCCGGCAACTATTACGCCTGCAAAATCTGATATGTGGGCATCAATTGCTGAAGTAATGTCTTTCAATACTTCGCTCACCCTGCCTTTTGATAAATCACCTTGTTGCTCTTCATCATCAGTAAGCGTAAGAGAGCTGGATGGTGAAAAACTTTGTGAAGGCAGTTTATAATAATTGGGGAATAGGGGTTCTTCGCCCTGCGTTGAAGTATAGATAAGCTGCCGCATTCCATGCTCTTTAAATTTACCGGCGGTTTTCGCATCATACACACCATTAATAATGTGCGGAGGAAGTGAATTGATATCTGAAAGAGTGAGGGGGTATTCTCCCCATATAATAACCTTGCGTCCTTTATCATGCAGCTTGTTTGCTATTCTTGTAATATATTCAGCAAGCAACCTTCCATTACCGCCCAATGCATCGGCACGCTTCTTTTCTACAGTTGACATTCCAACATAATAAGCTTCATCGGTAGAAAGCAAGATATGTTTGCCTCCTTTATTTGCATTCATAAGATCATTCAACATACCGAGTATTAGTTCATCAGCTTTTGGATCCAGAACATTTAATTCATAATTAGAATTCGGAAAAGCCCGCAAGCCTGCATATTGAGGATGTTTTAGAATGAAAGCTATATGGGCAGGTGCATCTAAGTAAGGAACCAGTTCAACATAGTGTGCACGGGCATAATCAGTAAGATCCTGGTATTCCGCCGGTGTGTAAGCATAGGGCTCTACCAGCGGGCTTGCAGATGGAAATTGAAAATGCCCTTCTAATTTTAATGAAAATGTGTTGATCTTGTAATAGCTCACTTGTTTAATAATCCGCTTCATGGCATCCAGGCGTTCAAGGTGATGGGCATCGTCCCAATAGATCATCCTCATATCCATGTCCGGCCAGTCAGTGATTTCACCGCCTGCAAAAAATATTTTATTCATCTCCGGCTGCAGCAATTGAATAAATGTTTGAACCCCATAAAAAAGCCCTGGCGCTGCATTTGCAATAATAACTACCCGGTTGGATTGGAGCTGTAATCTATATGCCTGGTTTTGTAATGAATATCTGTTTGTATCGGTAGTTTTTCCTATTGATACAGATCCGGGTTTTATAATTAATTGTATGGTACGATCACCGTTACGATTTGCGCCATTTAATTTTATACCAAAGCGCTCTTTCAATTGTGATGATAAACTAAGTATGGCAGGGTCATCTTTTGGTATGCCTCCCATAGTTTTTACAGACCAGCTTTCATCAAGTAGATAATGCTGCTTTGAAAGTGAAACTTTTTGGGGAACGGGCAGCAGGCCTTGTCCCTGCTCTTTTATTATTGTATTTATAACATTGTCCTTTTTCTGAGAATGGCTATTAAAAGAAAAAACAACGATTAAGAATATTAGGGACAAACATGTTTTTATCATGCAGCAAATTTTTCAGTTTAAAAATGAATTGGTTAATTTTTTTATTTTCTTACAAATGATTACTTCTATAATAAGGTACAAAACAATCTTCCGGATTTCACAGCAATCTCTAATACACCTGGTGCTGAAAAACTTCTTTTCATTCTGTTAACTCTCACGACAAGATTTGCATCAGGAGATTGCCACAAAAACATACTCAGTTCTTTCATTTACAATCTTCTTGCAGATTACGTATTTTTTTCTCCAAAGAGTCCGTTGGACGACTCACAAATCTTGGTTTTATATTAGTATTGTCCGGCTAACTCAATGAAAACCGTGCTGGTATTGACCTCACCCCCAACCCCTTCTCCAAAGGAGAGGGGCCGTGAAACTTAATACCGGCAAGTGTTTCATTAAAATTGACGATTTTTAGTCGGACAATAATGGTTTTATATTAGTACTCAAACCCTCACTTTTTGCTTATAAATCACCTCTCTTCAATTGTGTTACTGCATGATCTGCTGCTCTTGCTGTTAATGCCATAAATGTAAGAGAAGGATTTTGTGTTGAGGTTGAGGTCATGCAGGCACCATCCGTTACATACACATTTTTGCATGCATGCAATTGGTTCCATTTATTTAAAAGTGATGTTTTAGCATCGTTTCCCATTCTTATACCTCCCATTTCGTGCACATCTATGCCTGGGTTTTGGTCAATGGTGTGAGTTTGGATATTTGTAAACCCTGCTTCCGTGAACATTTCAGTAAACTGTTCAAAATAATCTTTTCTCATTTTTTCATCATTTTCATCATATACTACGGAGATTTTCAATAACGGAATACCCCAATGGTCTTTTTGCGAAGGATCAAGGGAAACAAAATTGGTTTCTTTTGGTATGGTTTCGCCCATCATGTGCGACCCCACTTTCCAGATACCCAGACTGGGATGTAAAAGATTCTCTTTAAGGCCAATTCCAACCCCTTCCGAAGTGCGGTGGCTACTGCGGTATGCGGAAAACCCTGCTGCATAACCCCGCAGAAAATTAGTTTCCTGTTTAAATAAATTTCTAAACCGGGGCATATAGCCACCGCCCGCGGGGTTTCTGCCAATTGTAGTAAATTCTTTCAGCCCATCGTATTGCGCAGTTATGCGGGCACTGTAGTTATGAAAAGCTACAAATTTCCCCATAAGGCCATTGTCATTTCCCAGGCCATTAGGAAAGCGCGGGGAGGTGGAGTTAAGCAATAATAAATTACTGTTTAAAGCGCCTGCATTTACAAAAATTATTTTAGCATAATATTCAACGGCTTCTTTGCTGTTGGTATCAATAACCCTTACGCCGGTTGCCTTTCCATGCCTCCCGCCTGCCTGTCCGGTAGGCAGGGCAGGCAGGTTTTTTTTATCATCATACATTACAGACTGCACTACGGAAAATGGGCGCAGGGTTAAGTTGCCGGTTTTTGCTGCCCAGGGAAGTGTAGAAGAATTGCTGGAGAAATAGCCACCCAGGGGGCAACCCCTTGCGCAAAGATCACGGCTTAAGCATTGCCCCCGGCCCTGATCGAGATGAATTTGGTTAGGCTTGGATAAATGTGCAATTCTTTCGCTTATAACATGGCGGTGCTCATATTTTTCATTCATCTTTTTTCTGAAATGATCTTCTACAGCATTCAGTGGAAATGGCGGCAGGAATTCGCCATCCGGCAATTGTGCCAGGCCGTCTTTATTACCTGAAATTCCTGCAAATTTTTCTACATGGCTGTACCAGGGAGCCATGTCTTTATATCGTATAGGCCAGTCAACTGCAAAGCCATCCCTTGCAGGGCCTTTATAATCAAAGTCGCTCCAGCGCTGCGTTGCCCTGGCCCACAACAGGGATTTGCCCCCTACGTGGTAACCGCGAATCCAGTCGAAAGGCTTGTCTTGTATGTAAGGATGCTCTGCATCCTTTACAAAAAAATGAGCAGTATCTTCTCCGTAAGCATAGCACCGGTTTACAATAGGATTGGCCTTTTTATCGGCAAGCGTCATTTCGCCAAGATGTGGAAATTCATACGGATACATATTGGCCGTGGGATAATCTTTAATATGCTTTACATCCCTGCCCCTCTCTAACACTAAAGTCTTAAGGCCTTTTTCAGTAAACTCTTTGGCAGCCCACCCGCCACTCATTCCCGAACCAATTACAATTACATCGTAAGTACGTTCTTTAATCGTGCCGTTAATGTCGCCCATACCATATTATTTACAAGTTTTTTACGGGGTAATATCCATTGTATTTGTGCGTGGGAATCAATTCGTATTTTATAATGTTCGTCATTACATATTTCGAATTCAAATATCCCTGGATAGTTCTTTCTTTCATGATGGCATAGAAATCAATAACCTCCCGGGAATATCCTTTTTTATCTTCTATGGCAAGAAGCATTTTTTGTTTTTCATCTGAAGTGCAATCCGCAAAAGAAGAACCAAATTGCTTCTTCGTATCTGCCTCGAACTGCTTTAAACCATCCATAAAATTCTTTTGAATTTCTTTTTCATACATATCATCTACCATTTTCAATGTAAACAAATGAGCGCCGGTTTCTTTTGCCCCCGGGATGTCCGTAGCAGGGATCAAGGCGGACGCTATTTCAGCAAGCAGTTGTTCTTCTTCTGCATTTATTTGTATATTTTTCAGTACCACGGAAGCTTTGCCAGGTGTGTTTTTGCATGAGGGGAAAACGATCAATCCCCCCGTGATAACTATTAAACTTCGAATGGCCGCTCTTCTTTCCATCTTCCTGTTTTACTTTAAAGCATTTCTAAAATATTTTACACTTGCCATCACATCGGGCGTATTATTTTCCCAGTTACGCTCGTACTCGGCAGAGATCATTCCTTTGAAATTTTGTCTTTTTAATTCTTTGATTACGCCGTCTGTATTTGCTACGCCTGTACCCCAGTGTACGTCCCGGTTTTCTTCCCCGGTATCTTTACCTTCTATCGCCTCAAGGTCTTTCATGTGAACATGCATTACATGTCCATGTAATTTTTTGAGACACTCCACCGGGTCAAGGTCAGAGCGTACCCAATGCCCAATATCTGCACAAGCTCCTATATGGCTGCTTTGCCCTTTTATCGCAGCTAAAACAGTATCGGGGTTCCAGTAATGTTTCGGGTACGGATGATTGTGAATGGCAACATTAATTTTGTACTCATCGCAAAGGGTTGAGATAAAAGGAAGATCTTTCTCCCGCGGCTCAGATGTAAAGGTTTGTATGCCCATGGCTTTACCGAATTCAAACAGTTTTCGCCACTCACTCTCACTTTCCGGAGTTATTACACCGTACGCTATAAGCTTCATTCCTTTATCGCTCAATTTTTTCAGAACTTTTTTTTGCGCAGCAGCATTCATGTTATAATCCATAGCGCCTTCAATGTCTTCACCAATTGTCTGTTCGGGAAACGCCTCTACATATTTTAAATTACAGCTATCAATTTTATCTAAAGACTGTAAGAATGTAAACCGGTTGAATGTGTAAGTACCTGCTCCCAGCTTCCATCCTAATTTTGTTTCCGGAAAATCTGGTGAAGATTGATTTGTGCTGCTACCACTGTTGCAACCAGCTATTAAGAGGGCTAATAACTCAACGCAAAAAAATATTTTTTTCATTTCTAAATAAATTACAAACGCGGTTTCCGTGAAATTCAATTATAAATCTCTACACAATTCAGTACCCTGGATTCTGCTCCAGTTGCGGCGCCCGCCGTATCTCGTCTGAAGGAATAGGCACCCAGTACATTTTAAGTAAAGCCTGGCGCTGCTCCACTGAAATCTGTTTCCACACCGTTACCGCATTTCCGTTTGAAATGGTTTCTGTAATATCTATACCTTTAGCATCAGTGAGCGCCTTATCGAGTATCTTCCACCTTCTTATATCATACCACCGGTTGTTTTCAAATACAAGTTCAATTTGTCTTTCATATCGAAGGGCACTGGTAATATTGCCTGTAAAATCCGGCATACCGGCACGTGTTCTTATCATGTTGATGAAAGTAGCGGCTTCTGTAGTTTGCCCTAATTGAAAAGAAGCTTCAGCATAATTTAATAATACTTCAGCGTATCTAAGCTCTATCCATACATTTTCATTGGATTGGGATTGTGCATCAATTTCATTGTCCAGCATCTTCTTCATCACATATCCGGTAAAGCTGGCATTAAATGGAGAAACTGAGCTTTGGCGGGTATCCAACCCAAAACTTGTGGATACAACGGAGCCCCCATTCATTGTAATAAAGGTACGCCTGGAATATACTCCCAGGGGATCTATGCTCTGCAGGCCCGAAGGGCGTGGCATCCAGGCTGCACTATCATATAAAATAGATCCATAGAATCGCGGATCCCTGTTGTAGTAAGGATTTTTATTATGAAACTGAGATGAGATGTTCTGGTATAAACCATTGGCATCTACTTTAAAATGATTAGAGAATGAGGATCCATCTTCCATTTCGTAAGCATCCACTAAATTTTGCGTGGGGGCATTGCTTGCCCATAAATACCATCCATTTCCTCCATTCCATTGATTCACCTGGTTTTTATCACCACTGGAAGCCGAATACATTTTGCCCCATATAATTTCATTGTTTGAAAGGTCTTTCGCCTTGAAAAATTCAAAATAATTTTTAGCAACCGCTGCTTTATCCGGGGCGCCAAAATCGGCAAGCCTATATGTATTTAAATCAATCACTGCTTTTGCCGCATCTCTTGCTGCTGTCCACAGTGCAGTTCTATCGGGGCTTTCGTAACCTACATATTTATTTTGAGCCGTACCGTCGGCAGTAAGGTCGCTGGCAGCAAATAATAATACCCTTGATTTAAGCGCCAGTGCCGCACCTTTGGTAGCTCTTCCCAATTCCATTTGATCTTTAGTTTTCAAGACGGCAGCGGCCGCATTACAATCATCAGCAATAAATTTTACCGTTTCCGCAAAAGTGCTCCTGGTAATAGAATTAAAATCTTCTCCAAGATTCAGGGCATCTTTTAATATAGGAACGCCTCCATAGGTTCTCACCAGCTTTGAATAGCTCAGGGCTCTTAAAAATAACGCTTCTCCTTTCATTACTTCAGCCCTGGCTTTTATGGCTGGCTTCTCCGATTCAGGATAAGCATCCGCTACGCCATCTATCCTTTTAAGAAAAACGTTGATCTTTTGAATATTGGCAAAATAGGTATTCCAATAGGGAAAGTTGGTCTCGGGTCCATCCCACGGTGCCGTATTATCGGGAGAAATATTACCTTGAACATATACCTCTGCACCGTGGTCAAAAGTGGAATGTGCCTCGTCGGTTACTGAGGAAAGCATTGTTTGTGTAAAACCTATATTCGACCCATTATAAGTTTCTAAAAGATAAGCGTCTGCCAGCCCAATATCAGACCACAAAACAGCGTCAGAATATTGATCCTGCGGTGCCTGATCCAATATTGTATTTTTTTTGCATGCTGAAAAAAGCATAAGAAATGCAAAAAAATGTAAGATTAATTTATATTTTTTCATTTGTTATATTTTTTAAACCTGTAATATTTTTATTACTAAAAAGAAACTCTTGCACCTAACGACATCACTTTCATAATTAAATAATTATCTCTTACCCCGCTAAATTCCGGATCCCAAATCCTGTCTTTTGCAGCATATATAAGGAACAGATTTTGCCCGGAAACATAGACCTGGGCAGTTTTTATAAATT
Organism: Hanamia sp.; assembly: GCA_965217965.1. GTDB lineage: Bacteria > Bacteroidota > Bacteroidia > Chitinophagales > Chitinophagaceae > Ginsengibacter. The sequence goes on from CBDCJQ010000001.1 coordinate 1,130,048, forward strand.
TTATGTTGAAAGATCTTAATGGCAAATTGTAGCTCAACTGAAGATTTTTCAGGCGTGCATATGTTTGGTTTTGATACTCCATGTCCGTCGCGAATTTCCCCCTCCAGTAAGTACTCGATCCGTCATAAGCCCGGGGCTTTGTGGCGTCAATATTATCTGGCGTCCACCTTCCATCTGCAGAGAATTGATAATAATCACCGGCGGCACCCTGCTGTGAACCAAGCCTCCTTACCCAAGCCGTACCTGCGCCATTTATAAGGGCGCTCAGCTCAAAATTTTTATACCTGAAATTTAATGAAAGGCCAAATGTAATTTCCGGGTTGGTAGTTTTATCAAACAGTATCCTGTCATCAGAATTAATTACGCCATCACCATTCTGATCTTTAATTATCACGTCTCCCGGAATGGCGCCCGATACGTGCGGCGTTTTATTTATTTGAGCAGTATCTCTAAAAATGCCTGCTGACTTATATAATAACAGGGCACCTATAGGATGGCCGGTAAGTGTTTGCCACGGCACATTTTTCTGAGGCTCATCAAATTCCACTACTTTATTTCTGGCAAAGGCAAAGTTGCCGTTTATGGAGTAAGAAAAATCCTTATACGGAAGGCTGTTATAGCCCAATTCAACTTCAAATCCCCGGTTGTCAACTATACCAAAGTTCTCATCCGGTAATGATATGCCTGTAAAGTTTGGCACTGAAGCATTTCTCTTTATAAGAATATTACTTCTTCTTTGATAAAAGAAATCAGTGTTTAGAAAAAACCTGTTATTAAAAAACCTCGATTCGAAACCCGCATTGTATATATCTGCAATTTCCCACGTTATAAAAGGATTTGGTGCATTTGATTGATATAAGCTGGAGTAATACGTTCTGCCGGAGCCAAAAACGCCACCTGTTCCAAAAGCATAAGAAGCTAAATATTGAAAAGGCGGCACCAGATCGTTGCCCAGCTTCCCCCATGAAGCTTTCAGCTTTAAAAAGTCAACAGTCTTTACGTGATTTTTCCAGAAGCTTTCATTAGAAATTATCCAGCCTGCAAGCATACTTGGAAAGTTGCCCCATCTGCCGCTTTCTTTTGAAAATCTTAAAGAGCCGTCTCTGCGCAAGGCAAACTGAAAAAGATAGGTTCCTTTAAAATTGTAGCTCAACCTTCCAAAATAATTTATGCGTGAATCCAAAGTAACATATTCCGAATTGTCTTTTTGGTCATTGCCACCGGCAAATAAATAGGGAAGTTGAGAGCTTATGAAATACCTGCGGAAAGCACTGATACCTGTGCCGTTTGATTCTGAAGTTTCGTAGGCAACAAAAGCGCTGAAATTATGATCTGCGTTAAACGTTTTATCATAGTTCAATTTTAAATTAAAAGTTTTAGCCGTAGTAGTATTGTAGAATTCGGTTAACTGCGGATCGTAGCCATCTGAGCTCGGAATAAGAAAAGCCGATCCATCTTCGCTGCCCGTATTTCCAGCTGCCAGGTATGCCGCTTTATCAAGTTCGTAGCCTGTAACCGGGTGGTCAAAATATTTTCTTTTCCCGAAGAAAATGTCATAAGCGAAATAACTGGAAACGGTCAATCCTTCAACACCGGGAATTTTTAGTATAGCATTGAGTTTATTATTGCTTCTATAGCGTTTATCATCATCAAATCCCCCCATTAATGTAGAACGAAGCACCGGTTGATAGGAAGCTCCAAAGGCGCCGGTACCCGGCAATCCATTCGGATAAGTTGCCGTTGTAGTTGGTTTATTTTGATTAATTACATTGAATACCGTTTGGGCATCAAGTGAAGGTCCCAGCCTGTTTTCCTGTGAGCCATCAAGGTCTACGCCCAGGTTCAGGTATTTATTAATTTGTACATCAACATTAGCCCTTAAATTATACCGGTTAAATGTTTTTGCAGATGGTGTTTTATACAAACCGTCAGCGTATTGTGTGCCGAAGGATACAAAATAATTTATGGATTTAGAACCCCCGTTAACTGAAAAGTTATGATGATGCGTTTGGCTGGATTTTCTCAAGGTTGCATCCCACCAATCTGTGTTGGGATGCGTCCAGGGAAATTTACCTGATTTAAATTTTTCCAGGTCTTCCGGCGTAAAGGTCATATTAGAGGGGGCTACTCCTTTGTAAGTTTCCATTTCACGCAGCATTTGTGCATATGTCGCGGCGTCGGCCATTTTAGGTACAGCTGTAGGCGACAGCCATCCTGTATAAAAAGAATAATTAAAAGTGGGTGGTGCATCTGTTTTACCACGTTTTGTAGTGACCAGAATTACTCCATTGGCAGCCCTTGCACCATAAATTGCCGCTGAGGCGTCTTTAAGAACGGTTATACTTTCAATATCCTCCGGGTTTATTGAATTTAAGTCCCTTCCTGCACTTCCGTCAACTGTTTGCTCGCCGTATTCATTAGAAATTTGATTCGTATTAACGTCCCGTCCTGGAATTCCATCAATGACTACCAGAGGAGCGGAATTGCCGAGTGTGCCGATTCCTCTTATAAGAATAGATGCCGCATCACTACCGGGTTCCCCGGACCTTTGCTGAACAATAGCTCCCGGGAGACGGCCTGCCAAAGCATTCGATACGTTTGAAACGGGGGCTGCTGAAATTTCTTTGCTTGAAACTGTGGCAATAGAACCTATCACATTTATCTTTTTCTCTTTTCCATACCCTACCACAACTACTTCATTTAAAGAGGTGTTATCAGTGCCTATGGTACTATTAATCAAAGACCGGTTGTTGACCGGAAGTTCTATAGTACCATAACCTACGGAAGAAATTACCAATATTCCATTTACCGGAGCATTTATAGTGTACTCGCCGCTGGTATTGGTAGAAGTGCCGTTAGTGGTACCTTTTACTGTAATAGAAACACCGGACATAGGGCTGCCTGTCTGTTTGTCGGTAATTTGGCCGGTAACTGTGTTATTTTGGGCGACTGTAGAATATCCAGTAAATAAAACAAATAGAATTACAATTGTAATGTTCTTCATAATTAGAAAGCTTTAGTTATTATTTAGGTAGTAAAACCTTTCAAATGTTTACGAAACAAATATAATAGTAATAATTTCATTTCGAACAAAAATTTTTTTGATTATGAAACCTTTCTTTTATTTTTTTTTAAGCTGATTGATGAAAAAATCATCTTTTCATTTTCCTTTGTATTGTTATAATGTATTTTTACCGTCGCAGTTAATTATAAATCCTTTCATGTTTCTAATTTTTTCTTAATAAAGCTTATGGCTATAGTTAAAAAAATATCTACCACGGCAAGGCGGGCGTTATTATTAAATAAACTCGATATCAATGGACAGGTCGATGTGAAAGCATTAAGCGAAGAATTATTAGTGAGCGAGGTAACTATTCGAAATGACTTAAATAAACTGGAAGAAAAAAAAATATTGATACGCACACGGGGTGGCGCCATCAAAACGGACAGAGTAGCAAATGATTTTAATATTTCAGACAAGAATAAAAGGTATTTTGAAGAAAAAAGACGCATAGGACTAATGGCGGCGGGGCTTATAGAGGAAGGAGATACAATAATTTTGGATTCGGGAAGTACCACTATGGAAATAACAAAACATTTATCAGATTTTACGCACCTGACTATAATAAGTAATGCTGTGAATATTGCGATTGCACTTGCCGATATGAAAAATACAAGTGTAATAATACCCGGTGGAATTTTAAGACGAAATTCTTTATCTCTCGTAGGCTCTTCTGCCGAAGAAAACTTTCAAAATTATTTTTGCGACAAATTATTCCTGGCTGTTGACGGCATCAACGCAACGCACGGTTTATCTACACCCAATGTGGAAGAAGCTCATCTCAATAAAATGATGATTAAACTTGCCAAGAAAGTAATCGTGGTAAGCGATTCAAGCAAATTTTTGAAACGAAGCCTTGCCGTAATAGCACCAATTTCTAAAGTTGATGTGTTAGTAACCGATGCCGGAATATCAGCAAAAGATCAAAAGGAACTGGAAGATGCAGGCGTTCAGGTAATAATCGCTTGAGCAAATACTTCTAATCATTCTACCCGCTAAACCCATATCCATTCTTATAATCTCTTTTCACAAATTGATTGGCTGCATCAAAATTTGTAACTTTCATTTCTTTTGCATTCCATAATAATTTCTTTCTGCCCGGGAAATTGCCTTTATCATCTTTTATATTCCAGGCTCTTAGCGCAAGGTTGCCCATTAAGATAGTTTCTGTTAACGGGCCGGCATAGTCGAAGGGAGAACTTACTTCTTTATTTCCATAACCGGCAATGCAGGCTTCCACCCATTGAATGTAATGTCCCTGCGGTACACGCTCTATTGTTTCCGGCACAGATACAAGGCTCGTGAGCTTGGTTGGTAATAATTTTGGATCATTGCCATACGTGCTGCACATCATCTTTCCTTTAGTGCCAACTATAATAGCGCCACCGCCATCATCACCCATCACTTCTTCAGGGCTAAGCTCCTGTGGCCTTTCGGGCATGATGCCGCCATCGGTCCAGCGCAGGTAAACATCGGGCTTATCGCCGCTCATAGGAAATTTTAATTTTAAAACAGACGCCGGAGGAAAGCTGGCCGGGTAATAAGATGAGCTCCACATTTTTTCGAAAACATTTGCCACACTACATTCTACTTCCGATGCATACCCCAGCCCAACAGTTTTAAAAGCCGGGTCTATTATATGGCAGCCCATATCACCGAGGGCGCCGGTGCCAAAGGAAGTATAACCCCTCCAGTTGAAGGGTACATACCCTTCGTGATATTCCTCCCATTCATTTGGACCAAGCCACAATTTCCAATCAAGCTCTTTAGGTACCATGTCTTTGGTAGTTGGCTTACCAAAACCTTGCGGCCACACAGGCCTGTTAGTCCAGCAGTAAATATCGGTAGCATCACCAATTAATCCTGCCTGGTACCATTCCTGCATCTTTCGCACACCATCGCCGGAAGCGCCCTGGTTACCCATTTGCGAAACAACTTTATATTTTTTTGCAGCTTCAGCTAATACTCGTGCTTCATAAATATCATGCGTCAGCGGCTTTTGCACATACACGTGCTTACCCATTTTCATGGCCGCAAGCGCCGCTACTGCGTGTGTATGATCCGGAGTGGAAACGGAGACAGCGTCAATATTTTTACTTTCCTTATCAAGCATCTCCCGGTAATCTTTGTAATACTTCCGGTTGGGGAAACGCTTTTTTGAATTGACGGCCTGGCGGTCATCTACATCACACAAGGCCACAATATTTGCCTTAGGGCTGTTGGCAAATTCAGCAAGGTCACCTTCTCCTTTGCCCCCTACACCAATGCCTGCAATGTTGAGCTTATCGCTTGGCGCAACAAAACCACGGCCTAATACATGACGCGGCACAATGTAAAAGCCGGCAGCCGTTAAGGTGCTATTTTTGATAAAATTTCTACGCGAGTTTTGGTTTGAATTACTTTTCATTTTTCTTTTTATAGTTATTTGCAAATAATTTTTAAAAGCATTTTGAGTTCCGGAAAAATCTTCAGCGTAAGCTTACTCCAATTTTTGTTTTTGTATAAACATCAATTCAGAAATTAATTCCCCTTCAAGCTTTACTGTAATCCCTTTGGTCATGAGTTCACTTCCCTTTAAAACGGTTGTTTCATTAGATCCATCTTCAAAACTTAGAACATAACTATCGTTGGCATTAAGGCCTTTAAGCTTTATATTATATTGAGGTGTGGAGGGAGCCGGCTTAAACATATACACGACACCGCTATTTGTTACCGGATCAAAATATTCAACACCATCCCAGTTGGTACTATCGGGCCTGGGGAAAATATGATAGAGATCAGCATTTCGTATGAGTGGACGCAGTTTTTCTTTATAAGTGGTGACGGCTTTTTTTATGTCCGCCTTTTGTTTGGTAGTCCACACCGGGCCGCCGTTGCCGCCATTGGGTGCATCAGGATGCCAGTAAGCCGCTCCCATTGCCGACGAACGAAATTCATACACCGAACCTTCCGCATACCAGGCACCCCAGGAACCAACAACAGAAGCGAGCTGCATGGGAGGAAAAATGTGAGACGCATCATAAAAGGAGCGTCTTGCCTGCACGGGCCAGTAAACATCCTGGTTCTGAATACGTGCCGCACGCTGTACCGCTCCAAAATCTTTTAAGCCGCCACCCGAAGAACAATTTTCCCAAAGAAAGCCGGGAATTCTTCGATAGATACTATCGATAACATCGTAGAAGCCTTTGATAGACCAGTAAGAAATATCTTCTTTATAGCGTGCCCGCTGCCCCTTGCCATACGTACCGGTGAGCACCGGCCCTGCAGTGTTATCTGAGCGATAAAAATCTGCATGTAAATCTTCAATTAAATATGAGATATCGCGTATGCGCTCATCCTTGCCGCTATCACTGGTAAGATTTTCTGATTCATTATCATACAACCCGAAACGTATTCCCCTGTCCTTTGCATATTTAGCAGCCGCAGGCATACCATGCGGCCAGTCAATGGAATCGGTAATAATGTGTCCGGGATCGCCGTAGCTGCTCCACCAGCCTACATCAATTACTACGTCTTCAAAACCCAGCGGTGCGATGTCGTCAACCAAGGGATAGTACTTCGACTCCACGGGATCCCAACTTCCTTTTCCTTTACCCAATGCAGCAAAGGCATTCCACTCTGCTTTGGGAAAAGTTTTGTCATTACGGATAAGGGCGGGCATTGCATTATTAAAAAGATATTTTCGCAGACTATTGCCGCAAGCCTCGAAGTCGCCGGTGTAAGCCCCTATGAAGGCGGGAGGCATTTCCCAGGTTTCACCGGCGTCTATATCAGTTTTAAAATCATCGGTGATGCCTGCTTTGAAATTCGCTTGTAAAGAATTTTTCCTTTTAAAAGACAATCTGCCGAAGCTCCACTCCCAACCGATGTACATACCATTTTGATCATTGTTATTCAGCGCCATAAATGGAATCCAATCCTGCACTTCGGATATGCGAAGTGTCTTTGTATAATTTGTCTGTAATGCATCCTTATAAACTCCTATGCTGTCAGGGATGCTGGCATCATCATTTATATAAATAAGTTTTGTTTTTTCTCCTGGCAATTTCACATTGAGGTCAATGCTTTCAGGCGTATAAATAGTTACCGTTTGGCCGGATATGTTTTTTATGAATTGCGTATTGCGTACCGGACCCGGCCCTTTCTTTGCTTGCCATACGGTGGTAAGTTCCAGCGATGGATTGCTATTGGTAAAAATTAAAGTGAGAGCGGTTCCATCTTTTGTGTTGATTGAAGCAGTTTTATATTGCCAATCTGTTTTGAATGTTTTTCCTTTACTATCTACACGCTGAATAAAAGGCGCTTGCATTTTTTCGTTTATCCAATTATAGCCGTTCTTAACCGAAGCGAGTTCATACACTTGAAAATGTGCAGCATTTATACCTATTGTCATTCTGGTATCATCAGTTTGCAGCGTCCATTTTTTCGTTTGCGAATAAGTATTGGAAGAGATAACCAACGATAAAAAAAAACAACACTTTAAATTTTCTAATATTCTAAAAAGTAGTTTCATGAAATGCATAATTTTTTTTCAAAATAAGTATCCTGATCCTACAATAACTTCTGCATAAGTAATTGATAGCTCGTACACAAACCTACCAGGTTTTTTAAAACCTGTTAGGTTTCGGGTGATGTAGAGTTTTCAAAATATCACCAGCTATTTTGATGCAGCCTTCATTTATTTCTTAGCTGGTCAAATACGAAAATCCCTTTTTTATTGCTAATGATAATATCCGGCAGGCCATCTTTATTCATATCGGTTGAAACACCCTGAAGTCCGATGCCGGAGTCTTCATCAATAAGGTGTGGAATCCACACTGGTTGCGGGCCGGGCTTAAATTCAAACCAATAAAGTACTGCCGGTTCCCGGGCACCCGGATCATTTCCATTGTGCGCCCAAAATCTTTTTCCTGTAACTAAGTCGGGATGGCCATCCTTATTTATGTCAACAACTAAAAGGCCATGCGATTGTGAAAATTTATTATAAATCTCATGTTGCTTCCAAGTAACAGAATCACCAGATTTTATCTGCTCATACCACCAGATGCCATAGTTATGTGCTGAAGAACTTATGATATCATTATCACCATCGCCGTCAACATCCATTACATATATCTGTGCACACTCGTCACCCAATACTGCCGGATGAAACTTCCAGTTCGGTTTTTTGGGACCTTTACTGCCTTCCCACCACCCGTCTTTAATTATCACATCTTTGTAGCCATCCCCATTTATGTCTCCATAACCAAGGCCATGCGTAAAAAGATTGGTGCCAATGATTGTGTCGGCACTAATAATATGGGTTGTCCACGCAGTATCATGTTTACCACGCGGCGGGCTTACCCAAACTACTTTTTTATTAATAGGATCGTTGCATAAAAGATCAGGCCTGCCATCGCCATCTATATCAACAAACGCGGGTGATTCGTTGCCAACCGAATGAAACACCAAGTGTTTTTTCCAATAGCCTTTTTTATTTTTAGGATTTTCATACCACCAGGCTTCTTTGCTCGGAAACCCAATCCGGATAAAGTCAATCCAGCCATCACTATTTACATCCATGCTATAGTTGAGAAAAGAGTTGCCATAGCCACCGATCGAATGAATTTCGGGTGTATCTATTTCATGTCTTTTCCAATTTGGCGCTTCAAACCAAAAGGTACCTGCCATTACATCGGGCTTACCATCTTTATTTACGTCACCTGTTGCCACACCTTCAGAAATATATTTTTCAAATTCAGTGAATAAAATATTTTTTTTAAAATGCACAGGGCTGCTTTGTGGAAAGGCGAATGCAATAAACACATTGGTAACAAGAAAGCATAACCATTTTTGACACATACTTTTCATCTTCTTTAATTTTTTACTGTTTTGTTATCCTTATTAAACACAGGATTATTTTCGTTTCCACCGGAAATAAGATACGCCATCAGGTCGCGAAGCCTCTCAGGATTTAACTGGTTGATGAGCAAAGGCGGCATGGGCGATACGTTAGCATATTTTTTAGATGTCACATTTTTCATATCCAGTTCCCGCAAAGTTTGCGGAGCAAAAGGATTCTGAGAAATATAATACTTACCCTTATCTTCTTTCACCAGCTTACCAATTACGCTGCTGCCATCTTTAAGGGTGAAAAGCGTGGAGGCATATTGATCCGAGATGGTTTTATTCGGATCAATGATAGCTTCAAGAATATCTTTTTTTGAAAAGCGTGTACCCAGTTGCGTGAGATCTGGCCCTACCGCACCTCCTTCACCACGCATGCCGTGGCAGTTGATACACGCTGCTACACGGAACATCAATCTTCCTTGTTTGAAATCCCTGTTGGATAAATTTTCCACCGTGTCCAGTGCATCTTTTATTTTCCATTTTCTGCCCGGTCCGCCATCGCTCATTATTTTTACCCAGTCAATTACCTCATCTACCGAAGCGGTATTAGTGGAAAGGGTATCGTAATGCTTATAGTCATTTTTTGCTACTGTTTTTAAGGCAGCCTCGCGGGCTTTATCAATATAGCCTACATAAAATCTTCCTCCCTTAAATTCATACGCATGGTGAAACCATCTAAAATATTTTTCCCGCAGGGTAGGCGTCCACCCTGTTTTTATATCGCTTAATACAATGGCATAATAGATCTGCTGCGCCGGTGGTGTTTTAGATAAAGCCGCAGCGAGATCCATTCCATATTGAGGGTTGCGCATCACCAGGTCGGAAGCCTTTGCAAATGTAGGCTGATCGGTATTATCGTCTTTCGCAGCATCTATAATGGACAATGTTTTTTCCACTAACGATGGGTCATCTAGATAGGCCAACACCTTACTCAAACCACGATTAACATTGTTGGTAGCGGCAGGATAATGCGACCCCAGGTAAGCAATGATCTTTTTAGATGATGCTGCATCTGGCTTGCCCATACGTGCCAGTATTAATTCGTATACTCTCAGCAAATCAATTTTTAGAGACGCAGGTAAACCGTTATAATCAAGAAGAAGCAGCGCATTCAGCATTTTAGTTTTTAAACTTTTATTGCCTTCCCTTGCCAAAGCCACCATCCCATTAATAAGTGTTTCAGGATCTTTTTCATTTAAAACCCGATTCTGCCATTGGCTTACCGGCTGATGTTCTATGGCGATACGTGCTGCATATCTTATAAACCGGTCGGGGCTTTTTAATTGCGGCCATGCCATACTCAGCGCAGCAGGGTCAGGCTTACCGTGAAATTTTTCCAGCGATTGCCGCAATTTGTTAGCATCATTCAATTGCGGTGCAGGCTCAAGTTTTGAAAGAACTTCTTCGTTGCCCTTTCCGTAATAAACACGGTAAAGATGAGATTCCAACCTGCGGCCACCGGTTAAGAAATACAATGCGCCGTCCGGGCCAACAACTCCATCTGTAAGGGGAAGCGGCGCTCCAGAAACAAATTCTTCACCCTTTGCCTTATAGGAAGATCCATCGGGTGTGAGGTGCATGGCATATATAATTCCGAAGCTCCAGTCAAAAGCAAGAATGGTATTGCTGTATTCTTTTGGAAAGCGTGTATCCATTGCCGATACTACATTGGTGGGAGAACCTTGCCCGATATTTAAAACCGGCGGTAGATTGTCAAGGTATTCCGGCGACCATTTTCCGTTGGCATCACGCCAGCCAAATTCGCCGCCGCTTGTAACATGGCATATTCTTGTGGGCCTGTACCAAGGCATACCGATGTCCCACTCCATATCGGAATCATAAGTAAAAAGATCGCCCGATTCATTAAAAGCAAAGTCGAAAGTATTGCGCAGGCCGGCCGCAATAAGTTCCCAATTTTTTCCAGATGAATCAACCTTGGCGATCCAGCCTGCTGCAGGAGCGGTTCTTGGGTCAAGCTCAAAATTATCAGGCAAAATATTATCCCGCTGCCAGGTGGGCGGCAATGAGTAATTACTAATGCCTTCAGGAAGCTTTGTATGGTTACCTGCTGTTATGTAAAGAGATCTTCCATCGGGTGACAACTTAATGCTGTGAGGGCCATGCTCTTCTTCACCTGTTAATACTTTTAATAAACTTATTTTATCAAACTTGTCATCACCATCCGTATCCTGTAGCCGGTAAAGGCCACTTGTTTTTTCAAAGTTAGAATCTGCATTATGGTTTACCACTACATACAGGCTGTTGAACGCCCACACCAGACCCTGGGCATAGCCCATTTGTACCTTATTTTTTAATTGATTATTTCCTTCTGCATTGCTGATATCAAATTGCAGCTTTTCAACTTTTATTTTCCCGGAAGGTGAATCAGTTCCTATCGGCGGGATTTCTACGCGGTAAAGAGAACCATACTGATCAGAGGTGATCATTCTTCCCTTGTTATCAAATGCCATAGACACCCAGGAACCGGTACTATCGTCGGAGGGGCTGTATAGATGCTCAGCCGTAAAACCAGGTTGCAATTTAAGCTTGCTTGCTTCAAAGCTCCTCGTGCCGGCATCTGTTTCAGGCTCTTTTGTTGAAGAGGAATCAGTACAGGCAAAAGCAAAAAAACACAAGACAACGATTGCAAAAAAAATATCTCTTCTAAAAATTTTGTGATAGGTCATGCAATACGATGATATTTTAAATATTTCTTTTCATTATTTTCTTACACTAACCTCACCCTTTAAGGGAGTCCATTGGACAAACCTCTCCAAAGCCTGCCCCCGCCAGAATGATTTCGTCTGGCTGGCGTGCCGCTTCGGACGGGGAGAGGGCACGTGAAACTTAACGTCAGCAAGTTCTTCATTAAAATTGATAATTTTTAATGGGACAATAAAGTGTTATAAATAGAAACTTTTGGAACGAGTTGTTTCAAAGAATTTATTTTATTTGTTCAAAAATATAAACCCCTTTTTTATTGCCGGTAACAATATCCACGAGCTTATCCTTATTCATATCTTGCGTTACCAAATGTAATCCTACACCAGAATTATCATCAATCTGGTGCGGTATCCACTGGGGTATTTTGCCCGGCTTATATTCAAACCAATATAACATGGCAGGCTCCTCGGCGCCAACATCATGACCATTATGAGCGTAGTATCGTTTTCCTGTTACAAGGTCCGGATGGCCATCTCCATTTATATCAACCAGCGCCATGCCATGTGTTTGTGAAAACTTGTTATAAATCTCATGTTGAATCCATCTTGTAGAGTCTCCATCCTTTACCTGCTCATGCCACCATATTCCATAGCGATGTGCAGAGGCGCTGATGACATCCATGTCCCCATCGCCATCAAGATCCATGATATACATCTGTGAACATTCATCACCAAGGTCAGCAGGATGGAATATCCAGTCTTCCTGTTTGCGGTTAACCGGTGCTTCCCACCAGCCTTCACGCATCACCACATCGGTTCTACCATCCCGGTTCATGTCACCAAAGCCAAGGCCATGCGTGTACATGTGTGTGCCGCGAACTGAATCCTTGCTGATAATATGTGCTGTCCATGAAGTATCATTTTTTGAAGCCGGCGGACTTACCCAAATCATTTTTTTATTCTTAGAATCATTGCACAGCAAATCTTTCATACCATTATTATCTATATCGTACATTCCCGGTGATTCGTTACCCACTGAGTGATACAGCACATGCTCTTTCCAAAGGCCGGGCGCATTCTTAGGATTTTCGTACCAGGTAGCTTCAGCTCCCGGTGTAGGTATCCTGATCAAGTCCATCCAGCCATCATGATTCACATCCATAGTGTAGTCAAGAAAAGTATTGCTGTATTCAGTGGTTTTATACACTTTATTGCCATCTATTTCATGCCGTTTCCACTCAGGTGCTTCAAACCAAACTGTACCGGCAAGTACATCCATCTTTCCATCTTTATTTACATCTGCAACGGCCACGCCTTCGGCTAAAAAATCAGTAGTAAGCGTAATCTTTTTAAAGCGGACATCAGCATTGGCATTATTTGAAGAAGAGGATGTATGACAACCGGGGATGCACATTAAGAGAGTGCCAATCATAACCAGCGCACCACAATTGCTTACAATCTTTTTCATGTAGCTTGTCATTTTTTATCTTTTATAGTTAGCAAATATTTTAAGAGGGCATCAAAATCGTTTTTGGCAATAGTGTTCCTAAACTGATCGGGCATTAATGTAAATTTAGATTGTTCTTTTGTTTGGATCTGCGCCTTGGGTACTATAAATTCCTGGCCGCCATAATTAGCAAAGACCAACACTTTTCCTTCTTCTCTCCTGTAAAGGCCAGATAGCTTTTCGCCATTTTTTAATGTGATGTTGTAAGTGCGGTAAGCCGTAGAGATGCTGCCATTCGGGTTTAAAACTTTTTCGGTAATGGCACGCTGCCCCCATGTACCTATGCCACTAAGTTGCGGGCCAATAGACCCACCGGGATCATTACCTATACGGTGGCACGGCGTACAGTTGAGCGTAAAAATCTTTTTACCTTCTTCAACTGTTACAGCCGAGGGGTTATACGATGCAATACGATCCGCGATAAGTTTCTTACGCTCTTCTACATCGATGGTACCAGTCGAGGCTACCTGCGCAGTTTTAGCAGGGGCGAGGCCCAGCTTCTCCATGCGCTGTCCCCATTGTTTCAGCCGGCCTGTTTCTGCACCCCCTTGCTGGGCAACACCTTCGCTTATAGTTTTGTATAATTTATATTCCAGGGCGGTATCGGTAGCAAACTTTTTTTGTGTAAGAGCAACGAGCTCATTAAGCTGTGCAGGCGAACTGTAGCTGCTTATATAATCAAGCTGGTCTTCCAATGTTTTTCCGGTAAGGGCATGCAATTTTAAATAATTAAACGCAAACATGGCCGCCGCTTTAGAATGTATTTCCGGCATAATAAAATCTAAAAGCTTCCATTCATCTTCATTCCATTTTGCCGAGAGCGCTGTATTCAAAATGTTTGTGTTTCTTAACTGAGAGCGGATGCCAAGGATGGCAGCATATTTCAGATGACTGTCCTGCCCGTTTGTATTATCATAAAGTGAAATGATGGGTTTGATGTAGTTAAACTCAGGGAACTTTCCCAACACCTGCAAAGCGATACGTTGTACCTGCGGGTTGGCGCTATTCAAAGCATTCATGGCAAGACCGCGCTCTTCATCAGATATAGTTTTCATCTGAGTCAGTACCCTTAGGGCATGCACCTGTACCATAGGATCGCTGTATTCCAATCCTTTTTTCAAAAGGCTTTCGGGCAGCGCATTAAGTCGGTATAATATCCAAAGACCCTGGATAAATGATCTGCTATCCGTACCAGGAGTATTCATCATATTAAGCACAGGCGCAGCAGCCTTTTGCCTGTAAGCGTCTACTATAAGATTAGCGATCATCATCCGCATATTCAATTGCGGATTATTCAAAGAATGCACAAGAGAATCCAATGGTTCTTTTGACCAATCTTTCGCTATATATTTTGGCTGCTTTTTATTACCTGTGTAAGTGATCTTCCATATCCTTCCGCTGGTCCGGTCCCGACCGGGGTGATCTTTGGGCACTTCATAATGGCCGATGATGCGGTTATAAAAATCGGCTACATACATGGAGCCATCTGGCCCTAGCTTAATATCTACGGGGCGAAACCATGGATCTTCGCTCACCAAAAAGTCTTCTTCACGTTTGCTTTCAGGAGACGAGCCGTGCAGCGTCATCGTATTTCTATTGATGCGGGAGGTAACTACATTACCTGAATAAAAGTTATGCTTGTAAGCATCGGGAAATTGTGTGCCGATGTAATAGACCATGCCTGAATTGGCGGTAGAACCAAATTCATAACTCATCATATTTGGCGCCCAGCCGATAGCAGGTTCCTTGAAGCCTTGCGCAGGATATTGGGCACCTGGGATCAATTGATAAATGGGTTTGGTGTGGCAATCCAGCGAATATAAATATCCCCAATCGTCATACGAATATCCGAAGGGATTTATCCGGCCAAATGTAGTCGCTTCTACACGGCTGCCATCTTCCCTAAAACGGAAAGTATTACCCGAGCTCATATGAATGGAATCACCGTCGGCGCCGGCAACTGTAGAATTGTTGGCATAACCATGACAGGCATATATCCAGCCATCAAAACCACGCAACAGGTTATTTACCATTCCATGGGTGTCTTCATATTCAAACGGCCCGATCAGTTTTATTGCCGTATCTGCTTTATCATCTCCGTCTTTATCGATGAACTTATAAATATTTGGAATGCTGTAGGCAACAGCGCCACCCTTAACTAAGGTGATGCCAATGGGAATATTCAGCGTATCCACAAAGTCTGTGAATTTGTCTGCCTTACCATCGCCGTCCGTATCTTCAAGAATCGTAATGCGATCGCGGCCATGACGGTTGCGGGCCGGCATCGGGTATTCTACAGTGTTAGTTACCCACAGCCTTCCACGCTCATCAAACTCCATGTTAATGGGTTTATGAATATCAGGCTCTGAAGCAAATAAGGTGATCTCAAAACCTTCCGGCAATTTCAATTGCCTGCGTTCATCCTCGGGCTCCTGGAATGGTGTCCGCCTTATATTATCGGCAAATTTATCAGTGCTATCCACCGGGGATTTATTTTTTGAACCCGGTGAATTTTTACAACCGGAAGGAAAAATAAAAAACCATGAGAGCAATACAAAGAAAAGAAAATTTAATAGCCGCATGTGGTTTAAAATTATTTACAATCAGTGGGGTAAAATGTATTTCAATTAGCCGTTTTTATAATGAGGTTAACAGGCGATTGGGTGATGGATGGAAATGAACCGGCAGCCCCAAATCGTTTAGAAAGATTTCAGTATTTTTTATTTGCCGAAATAGCAATTGCGGCACTTTTGTGCAGAGGGTAATAAAATACAATCCCGGTGAACCGTAATGCCAATTTTTTTAACCAGGCAGATGGTATCCGGTATTTATTATTGAATTTATCCATCTGGTTTATTTATAACGGTTTGGATTTGTGGTAGAGACGCGATGCATCGCGTCTCTACGATGGCAACGACAACCACGATTCATTCCACCATTTTTACCAACAATTCCTTATAATAATTTTCTGACTGTTCAATTCGGTCTATGATGCCTGTGTCAACCTGTTTCTTACCATTCTCAATACCCTTTGCATGTTGTAATAAACCCAGCAATTTTTTTATGATCTGTGGACCTTTTTCCGGGTTATAAAATGGTTTACCATCAATCAGGCAATATACAGGCGATGTGTGGGCCAGTGCGCCGTTGGTGCAATAAACGGCGGCGGTTATCCATTGGCTTTTGAGCAGCGTAACCGGCAGTTCAAGTGATAAAGAATCAAGATGATTTATGTTGAGTGATTCGTGAAGCAACCCATCATTATTGTACAATTGAATTTTTTCTATACTGCCAATGGCGGGATTTGTAAGTGCTTTTGCCACAACCCTGATTGTAGCGCCCGCAGGCTTTATTATTTCAGCGCCGGGCATCTCACCGTCTGCTGTGAGAAAAAGTGCAGGCCCGTTGGAAACAAATGTGTTTCCCGCCTTCATACCTGCAAACCATTTGTCTGCAGAAAAGGGATTGCCCGTGTAAACAAAAGTACGGCCATCACCTATTGTGGAACCCCAGGGAAAATCGCTGCCCGCTGCAGCGGTAATTTTAAATCCAAGATTTAAATAATCATAATAATCGTTTGTATTCAACTGCGTGTTTTGAAGAAGCTCCACAAAATTGATGGCGCCTGACGGGGCATACATTGCAAGGCCCTCTTTCACGCCTTCACCACCATAAGCGAAGTGGGCATACCCGACAAGTGCCGCAGGCTTACGATGTATTATGTCAAAAACATGATCATAATAATTATAGGCGGATGTATCTCTTGCGAGTGATTCAATATTTAGCCCGATGATATGCCCGTAATCGCTGCGGGGGTCTTCCTGGCCGGAGACGATGCAGGTATTTTTTTCACAGATATGAAATTCGCTACCGAAGCCCTGCGGCTGAAAATAAGTTGCCTTGCTGTCGCCCATCTGAAGGATATTCAACAAATGCACATCTTCTGCTTCGGCCAATTGCATTACATAATCTCTATAATTTTTTTTATCCAAAGGATGATGGGCGTGCACATCACCGGAGTACCATCCCCTTTGAGGCAAGTTGATCCATCTTTTTAATTCAAAAGTTTTGTAGATGTCTCTTTGCTTTCCTTTAATAAGCATTTGTGCAGTTATTGGAATATATTCATTTCCGTGTTCAATGCTTACACGATAGTTGCCGGGCTTAAGGTCAATTGTAAAATCACCGGAGGTCTGGTACATCACCGGTTCATGCCAGTATGGAAGCGTGGGTGAAGAACCATAAACATACGTGCGCTGCCCGTTTACTGCACCTTCGCCACTTATTTTTCTCAGGGGACCGATCCAGTTTTTTTCATTGCTGAAATTGATCCCTTTAAAAAAAATATCAGGATAGGTGGGCTCGCCGGCTATTGAACCATCAGGCGGCAGAAGAACTTTTAAAGTTTTTAAATTAGTAATGCAAACCATAGCCGGTGTAATATTTTTTCTGTCGGCTGCTATGATTTTTATATAAAGGCGCGATGTGACCTGTGCAGATAAATAACTGCAGGATAGTAACCAATGGCAAAATATGAATAGAAACTTTTTCAATACTTGAACTATTGAGAGAAATTATTTTGTTTTTTTGAGAAAAGAAATTCAAAAGCAAATTGAAGTTCTTTTACTTGTTTAGATAGTCGTTCATATTATGACCGCCTTCGACAAGCTCAGGCCGGCAGCAAAATAATAAGATGGACTTTATTACACGATTATTTTTTACTTTGACCTCTCTATAAATTGCCAGTTAATTGCTGTTTTAAATCATTATTGTCCGACTAATTCAATGAAAACCCCGGCGGTATTGACCTCACCCCCAACCCCCTCTCCGAAGGAGAGGGGCCGTGAAACTTAGTGCCAGCAAGTGTTTCATTAAAATTGATAATATTTAGTCGGACAATAGTGGTTTTAAATATTCATTTATTTCCCCACTACTTTCATGATTCCCCTCATTACCAAATAATGCCCGGGATAGGTGCACACATAAGGATAATCTCCCGGCTTATCCGGTGCCGTAAAATAAATAGATTGTGATTTGCCGGGTTGCAATAGCGAGGTATTAAATAACACCCGCGATGTAGCAGGAACAAAGTCAAGACGTTCTCCTTTCAACCCCATCATCAAGGCCATTTTGCCAACAACATCGGCTGCACCCGGCACTGTTATCACCACATTGTGCAGCATATCATCCGTATTATTAAATGTAAGTTTTATCCTGGCGCCTGCCTTTACAATAATCTTTGTTGTGTTATATTTTAAACCAGGTAATGGATGTAAAGCTATCAATTGTTCCGGGCCTTTGCTCCACGCGGATGGCTGCTTTGTAAGGTGCTTGATTGTTGAGATTGCCGGATCCTTAACCGGCTTTTTTGTCGAAGCATTTGTTTCATCGGGCGGCATATTGTGGTGATGCATCATAGTGGAACTGGATACCTTGTTCTCTTTGGTAATTACCAATTTTTTCCCGTCGGGAAAATTATTAAGCGTATAATATCCAAAGTCATGTAGCAGCGCAAAATTTTCAGCCGACCGCACGCCCGAAGCTTTTATTTCATGTATATATCCCAGCCGCATACTGTCTGCAACCAGCCTCACCTTTAAGCCATCGGGCGAAACTTCGATTGCTTTTATGGGGCAGTTGCCTTCATTAATTACAGGGCTTCCATAGTTATGTCCATACTTATACGTAAAGCTGGTAAGGTCATAAGAAGCCACATCCCTTGCTCTTTTCACATCCACGGGTTGTGTAAATTCAATTTCAAATCCATCGGGTTTTGCCTTTACGGTTTTCATTTCAAAAGGAATTTTTCCACTCCATTCCAATCTTTGCAAACCATAAGATTCCTGGCCGGTAGAGCCCCAACCTCTCGAGGTCATGCCTACGAATAAACTTCCATCCGAACCCCAGTTTAAACGCAGGACACCCGAGCTAAAGCCTTCGCGAAAAGGAAAAGACACTCCCTGGTAAATCCCTTTTACCTTCTCCAGATCAACCCGCATAATTTTACTTTGCCCCTGGTCGCCTACAAATAACTGGCCTTCGAAAGGGCCCATCTTTCCTTTGGCTTCATAACTTAATATACCAGAGGTAGAAATACCGAGAATAGATTGCGGAAACCAAACCGATGGACTTTTTAATCCCGGGACTCTTTTGGCAACATCGTATTTCGGCTCGTCTGTATCCGGAATATCGTTAATGCGCAATTTCACGGGAGAGCCCGGGAGGCCTGCCCAGCGCAATCCTTCGGGATGGCCAAGAAAATCGCCCTCATTAATTTCGGTGATATGGCCTGAACCAACCCAGCCACCCTGGTTCTCTGCATAAAAAATATCCCCTTCATTGTTTAAGGCAAAAGCAGCAGGTGACCGCAAGCCGGTTGCATAAGGTTTCATGTGGCCATCCGGAGTAATCTTCAACATCCAGCCGTGCCAGCGTGATAAGCTTTCCTCCCGGCCTGTCCATCCTAAATTTAAGGTTACGACGAGGTTGCCTTCCTTATCCAATATGGGGCCGTAAGCATATTCGTGATAATTGCCTGATAGCGGCCAGGAATAAATTGTTTTATATTCGTCCGCCTCGCCATCATGATCGTTATCACGCAAAAGGGTGATCTCCGAGCGCTGGGTAACATACAGTTCGCCATTTATATAATTCAATCCAAGAGGTTCGTGCAGGCCTTGCGCAAATAATCTATATTTCGGAAGAGTGCCATTTTTCATGTATGGATTAGAGATCATCCACACTTCACCCCTGCGTGTGCAGACTGCCAATGCATCATCGGGCATAAAGGTCATTCCTCCTACTTCAAGAAGAACACCTTCGGGAATAGGAACAGAATAAATTTTATAGAAGTCTTCTTCTTTTTGGATTTTTGCTGTATCTGTATTTTCTTTTTGGGCGAAAGATGAGTTTAGAAAAAATAAAGAAATGATTGACAAAAAAGCCATTTTAAAAAACATCCATTTTTTATAAGCCATAAACTGAATTAAATAATTACCAAATAAATGAATACACAACCGGGTTTGCAGCATTGATCTTTACGATCATTTCCCATCCGGTCAAAGTTTTTCTTATCACCGGTGTATAGGTTTTATCAATGCGGATATAAAACATTTTATCATTAACTGCATATAAATTATCGCCAAGCTGTGTAATATTTCTGCCTTCAATAATGCGACAGTATAAATTTTCCGGAGCATTGGTAACGGAAACTTTCCGGGTAATTCCTTCTCCGTTTTCATTGCATGAAATACTATCTTTTACATCAATGCCATTGATCGTATAAAGAAATGTAGGGTCCTTTTTTTTGTTCAGCACATAACCATGATTTTGCAAATCATCAAAGGCCACAGAATCAGGCCAGGCTGTATTTTCATAAGGCAATACTGCAATCGCCGGCGCATCATTAAACATAATCACACTACCCAATGGGCGGGCAAGCTGTGGCTCACCTCTGCCGACCCACATGCGGGTTACATCCAGAAATTTTCCTCGCCACATTTTTATAATTGCTCCTGACTTTAGATTGTAGGAAAAATTTACCTGCGATGGGCTGCCGATTGAAATTACGTGCGTAAGCTTCTTATCGCCATGCTCCATAAAACTTCGCAGCACATAATTTTTTGTTTCAGGATTTATTAGAATCGGGTTTCTTGATTCCCAATAAGTGGTATCGTTGAATGCGATCACACTATCTTTAAAAGGAGGAAGCCTGCGATACTGTATGTTTTTAAAAGCAACCGGCCCATGATCGCCCTGCAATACCAAAGGCCCGGACGCAACTTCATCAGTAAACATTGCTGAGGCAGTTGGCCCTGTAACGTTAGCGGCTTCCTGAACCAGCGCGCCATTTAAATGCACTTCTTCAAAACGTGCATCTTTTATTTTATTTCCATTTCCGTCAAATTGCGGGGCACGAAATTTTATTTGCAAATGCTGCCATAACCCTGGTGCCCGGGCCACATTCATGAACGGCGGTGTTCCTTCATAATTACCGCGCTGCTCATTCCACCTGGAATAAATCGCTCCTTCATCCGAACTCGTTACATCAAGCCTGGTCCAGCTATCCAGCAATTGAATCTCATAACGGCCTTGCAGGTACACACCGGAGTTGGAATTTTTCGCCATCATAAAATCCAGCTCCACTTCTACGTCTCCAAAGTTTTCTTTGGTATAAAGATGCATGCGATTGTTTTTGGAAAAATCATCTACTACTGCACCGGTCCCTTTCACAGCCTGCAGGTCATGAACTTTTGTATAATCTGCTGTTGCATCGCCGGCAATGATCCAATTTTTCGGCGGGTCAATAAAAGCATCAAAGTTATCTAATGAAATATTTTTAAACGTTTGATCATTTTGCGCATGCACTTTGCCAAGAAACAAAAATGACATCAACAAAAACCATTTCTTCATTTTCAAATTATACATGTAATACTCTTCTTTGTTTTTTTTATTTAGAAATAAGCTGCACTTCAAAGTTTTCAACAGGCCCTAAAACAGTTTCGAGGCGGAAGGCCACCTGGTTCGGGGTTGTATTACCCTTTCGCAATGAAACAGGCAGCACCAGCTTATCATCTTTTTTAAGTATAAGCGGCAGTACAGGCAGCGTAACTACAAACTGCTCAATGTCCTTTCCAATTAATTCTACGGCTATGATCTCTACGGCCTCACCTTCATTGGTAAGTTGTATTTGCGACTTTCCATTGTTACGAACCACCAATTCTTTTGTTGGTGACACTATTTTTGGATGTGATTGCTTAAATGATATGGGACGAATTTCAATATTCTTGTAATAATGTTCTGCGCCCTCGCTTTGAAGCTGGATTTTTCCATGGGTTACCTGTTGCATCAAATCGCTGCGAAATATATTGTACATTCTGTTTACCACGAAACCATTTACAATAAAAACTGCATCCGCCTGCCTGGCAACCAATTCGCCGGTACTCCACTCGCCTTTCGGCTTCTCAAAATTTCCGGAACGGTAAACCCTCCCGGGATGCGGGGCTGGCGGTTTAGTGGGATCATATTGATCAGCAATTTCGTGATACATCGTTTTCACCGCAGGCGTCACCGGAAAGTCTGCAATACCCGCCTCCACATTAAAAAAGTCCCCGATCTCCTCTTCCTGCACCTGCATTTCCATACTGCGCATCCAGCATTTGAACCTGTAATCAAATCCATCGGTACAATGAAAAAGTATTCCCCCGTCCCTCGGTAAAGTATCTTTCGGTGCATATTTCTTTTCACCCCATTTTATTTGGAAACGAAGGTGATAGTTGCCGAAAATTTCTTTGTAGGTAATGGCGCCCCACACTTCACCGGAGATATGTATTATACCGTCATGCACGGTGAATACATGCAGCGGATCTTTGTTTAAGCCGATAGGGTTGTAAGGGATTACCGTATCTCCATAGCCCATCATATCCGGTGGCCGCAGGTAAGTATCCCAGCCGGTAAGATCTTTGCCATTGAATAATGGTCGCCAGGGTGTTTTCGCTTGTTGAGAATATCCCGGCAGGCCGACAGAAATAATTGAAACAAGCAGGATAATTTTAAATAAACTATTTCTCATGTATTTGATTTAGCTAAAGGCTTTCCCGGTATTTCCTCCGCCTTTATTTTTTGGTTAATGCAGGTACAATCGAATGAAGCGATTTGATAATAATTTCTTCTATGCTTTCTGAAAAGCGAAAAGGATGATCATAATAATACATATTCAGCTCTACTTCATAACCGCCTTCTTTAATTACACGCTTTGACGGAATGTAAGCTTTTACATCATTTGCATAAGCATTGATCCAAAGGTGTTTGCTTCCTAATTCCTTTCTTAATCTTAACGCATAATCAGCCAGCACTTCTCCTCCCAAAAAAAGCATGGTGAGGTCTTTTCCAAAGGTCCAGCTTTCTATAGGGTAGGTCATTGAAGAATCAATAGGAATACCCCTGACAATACGCTCAAGATAAACTCCGGCATTATGCCCTTTGGCGCCACCTGCTTTTGAAAGTTCAGTAAACTCGGCCACATCAGGTACATGGTCAAATGGCAATTGTATTTTTTTTACCCGCACCACAGGCGCTGTACTCAAGGGTTGAAGGCGTGTCTTTAATAACCGCTCAACTTCATCAGCTATTTGCTGTCCGTTTTTAGTTGCAGCCTCCAGTGTATTACGCAGCGCAGGATCTGAATCTCCGGCACAGCCCTGTGCTACCAGTGCAATGGCACCGGGATGTTTCTCTTCGATGAGGCGCTGGGCTTCGCCCATCCAGTCACCATGCGTTTTATTTATGTCCCACAAAAGCGTAGTGCCATGAGCAGCGTATTTTACAAAGATGGCTTTTACGTTTCCGCGCAGGTCTGTGATTTTCATCATTGGCATTACATGATCTACCGGGCCATCCGGCACCTGGCCGTGGCCCACCCAAATGCCGTCTTTAATTATCCGCCTGTTCATGGCAAAACCCACTTCCCCCTGACCCCAGGAAACAAAAGACGGCTTTCGGTTTTTCAAGGCCTGTAGCGCTACCTTTTCCAGCTTAGGCGTGAGTGAATCAAGATATGCGGCTATGCGTGCTAACTGATCCACCGGTAAGGGCGGGTCAAAATACATGCTATGAGAGTTTCCCATATCCGGCCCTGAATGGGTATGTGAAGCGCAAATAGAAAGGTGAGTTGGATTAAATTTAGTTTGTGTGGAAAGCCATTTACCTACTTCGGCTGTCATGTGTGCCTGAATGCCTGCAAGGTCAACGGTTATTAAAACGGATGGACCCTGCTCATCACTGCCGATGGCAATTGCTTTTGCCCACAACTGCTGCAACACACCTTCCGATTCATTGGCCCTGGCGCCCACCCGCAAGTACCCGCTTAGCCGTATTGGGCCATAGGGTGTAATGTCAATTTTTGCCAAGCCTACTTCCAAAGTTCCTGCAGATTTATTTTGGGCAAAAATTATTTCGCTGTAAAAAAATAATGCAGGTATTAAAAATATAAGGCGTTTGATCGTGTACATAAAATCATTATTTTGTTTGCCTTAAGAAGGCAATTATGTCTGCCATCTGCTGGTAATTTAATTGTGAAGTAAGCACCGGCATTGCAGAATTTTTTGTAACAGTTAATGATTCGATATCCTGCCGGTTGATCACCTTCTCCTGTCCCGGCGCTATACGCAATGTAATGGCAGAAGATGTTTCGCTGGCAATAATTCCCTGAAGAGATTCACCGGTTTTCATCTTTACATCCCACAGATCATAGCCCAATGCGATAGATGCATTAGGAGCCAGAATGTTTGCAAGAATATCTTTGGCAAGCCAGTTCTGCACTGTGCCCAGATCGGGGCCAAACTTCACGCCCACTTCTCCCCTTACCTGGTGACATAATCCGCAATTTTGCTGAAACACCATTCTTCCATTTACAGGATCGCCTTTCAGATCTAATGCCTTTGCAAATTCTTTATTTATTTTATCCTGGTCTTTATTTATAAGCAAGGCTCTTGCACGGGTACGAACCGTATCATTATCATGATTAAGCAGCCAGGATGTGCGTGACCATCCCATACTCGCGGCGGGAACTTTTTTTGATTCTACTGCATCCAGCAATAAATTTATTCGTTGCGGGTTCGACATAAAAGTAGAAAGAGCTGCATCTCTTATGCCGGGCGTCATTTCGGGCCATACCTGTAAAATGTATTTAGAAACAGTAAGATCAGGCACGAGATTTAAAGTTTGTAAAGATGCCAATTGTACAGAAGGATTTTCCTGTGGAACAATTAATTTTTCCAGCAAGGCAACACGTGCAGCAGGTTGGTAGAGAGCAAGAAAATTTACAGCATCAACTCTTTTATCATTTGCTATATTAACGTCTTGCGCTATTGTTGCAGCCTTTTCAACAGATGCCTTGGCAAGTGATTGATTGCTGATGCCTGTAACTTTTAAAATATCCAACGCACCCCTTCTTATTTCTTCCGATGGATGGGTGAAAA
This sequence comes from Hanamia sp., assembly GCA_965217965.1. Taxonomy (GTDB): domain Bacteria; phylum Bacteroidota; class Bacteroidia; order Chitinophagales; family Chitinophagaceae; genus Ginsengibacter. Next base: position 1,155,146 of record CBDCJQ010000001.1, read on the forward strand.
ATATTTTTACAAGATGTGCCTGCTCATCATTCGCAACTGATTTTAATTTGTTGGTTCGCAGCCCTTGTGCAAGTCCTTCCAAAACTGCTCCTTTCCAGTCGCCGGTGGTATCCATTGCTGTAGCTTGCTCAATTAATTTGTGTATTGCTGCCTTATTATTACCATTGCCTACCATTGTAGTAAGCCTTTGCACGAGCGAGCCGTAAGCGGGTACATCTGCTTTATAATTTTTTATAACAAGCGGCAGTAAAGAACCTGAGCTTGAAGATGTTGCCGATAAAGCCGCAATCTGCACCCATTTATCACTTATGTCGTGAAATAATAATTTGTGGCAAGCATCTTCTGCCTGCGGGGTATTTACAAAACCAAGTGTACACAATAATTGAAAACGCACTTTTGCGTCTGCATCATCCTGAAGTTGCAGAAGATTGGAAACAATGGAAGGAGAAGATTTTAAATGACGCTCTGCAAGCTTGACGGCATTTTCCCTGATGCCGGGTACAGGATCTTTAAGCGCCACAGTAATAATTTGAGGAGTAAGCGCTTTAAGTCCCTCAAGGCTCCAAAGAGCATGCAAGCGGCCTTCCGGTAGTGAGGCATTCTGTGCAAGGGACACCAGGTCTGGAATTACTGATCTGTCATTTCTATCCATTAATAACCGCTGGGCGTTGATCCTCCACCAATAATTTTTGTTATTAAGATAAGCCACCAACTCTTTGGAAGTGGCATCGCCTAATTTGAGTCCTTTAGGCCAATCGGCTTCCCTGGTACCAACAGGAGAAATTCGATAAATACGGCCCATAGTTTTTCCAATGTAAAAGCCACCTGCTTTTATAGCTTCTTCCGACATCCACTCCGGATGCTCGATTATTTTTCGGTAATAGTCCACAACGTATAAAGCGCCATCCGGTCCTACGTAAGTATTTACCGGCCTAAACCACGCATCTTTAGAAGCAAGAAATTCTTTTTGAGGAATGCCTACACGGCTTGACACATAAGTAGCTCCGGAATCGTGCTGCTTATCCGCATGTACAAGATTGCTTACAGATTCGCAAATAAAAGTTATATTATTATCGAAAGGAGCCGGAAAGAGGCCGCCAAGATAATCTGTGATGCCTGAAGCGGAGGTCATAGTGCCTACACCACTCAATAACTGGCGTTCAGGATTAGTCGTTATCTGGTAAATTTCTGCAGCCGCTCCATGATCGGATATACCTTCCACTGCGCCGGGCACTGCAAACTCAGGATTACGTTTTACATATTGCGCATCAATCACTACAGCCATGGCATGATTTTGATTATCGCCATACAGATAGTGACCCCATTTATCAAAGGTATGTCCAAACTGTGCATTACCCGAGGTGATTTCGAGCGAGTGATCGTCAGGACGAAAACGCACACAATGATTATCAGCATTCTTTGGAAGCCGCGGGCTATCGGGATGATCAGGGAAATAAATCTCGGCGCCTTTGTCTCCAAAAATATTTTCATAATTGCGTGTAGTAATGGCGCCACGATGTGCGAGATGAATATAATTATCCATCCCGTACATCGGATTATTTACGTTTATATGTGGATTGGATAAGGAAAAACCCGTAAGAACCGTGTCACGTATATCCGCTTTGCCATCACCGTTAGTATCTTCAAAATACATTACGTTGGGTGCATCTGTTACCAGTATGCCTTTCTTCCAGCGCATAATGCCATTTGGCAAAACAAGGCCATCTGCAAAGTCAGTACTCTTATCAAATTTTCCATCTCCATCCGTATCAGTAAGCATCTTTATATTTCCCGAGCCACTTTTATCCAGGGGGTATCCATGCATTTCTATCACGTACAGGCGGCCATATTCATCTATTTCCATATCTACGGGATCGGAGATCAACGGTTCTGAAGTAAGCAATTCAATTTGAAATCCCGGCTCTATTTCAAAAGTTTCAATGGTATTTTCAGGCTTTACCGGGCCGATGCCTGTATATTCTTTTTGCTTGTCTTGTTGATGGCAACCAGTGCTAATAAATAAAAACAAAAAAATCAGGTAATATAAAGGAAGGCATTTTGAAAAATCAGTTTTCATTATAGCAAGATAATTTAGAACTTAAAACTGGTGAACAATATCTGCAAGATGCATGGATTTTTTAAAGCGGATTGACATAAATCACAGTCTTAAAATTACTTCCCATGACTTATTTAAAATGTCATAAAATTAACTTGTTTTAGTGATGAATGAACTGGTGGCTGGTGATCAAAAAAATTATTACTAATTAATTTTTAGATTCAGATTAATTTCCCTGCTCCTGGAATATTCAAGCTTGATGGGTGCAGTAACTATTTCTATATTTGAATAAATATTATTATATCGGTTTAGTATATGCTGCATTAATTAATGGTGAAGACCTTGAAATGGCATGCCGCTATATAATTGGTAAAGACGAAATAAAAAGAATGCATGTGAATATGTTGGCATCAGCCACCATTCCATTTAATACGGAAACCTGAGCCTGCACAGGCAGTAAAGCAAAGAGGCAGGACACAAAATATGCCTGCCTCTTTCAAAACTTTTTATATAAATTAATTATGTCCGGGATTCTGTATCAATGTTGGCCCTTCTGCAGTAGCTGATTGATCTATCTGCACTTGTGGTATGGCATAAATTTCGTGTTTGCCTTTTACAAATGTTGCGCCTTTTAATATTTCATATGTTTGAGGTGCAGGAAGATAAGATTCAAATTTAGCTACCTCTTCCGGCATATATTTGTTGAGCAAGTCGGCCATATAGCCTGGCTGGGCAAGGTCATATCGCTGGAGGTCGAAGAAACGGCCGCCTTCCAATGCCAGCTCAAGCTTCCTTTCAAAGCGCACAGCCTTTCGTGCATACGCCTGGCCTTTGGCTACAAAACCGTTATTGCCGGAGTATAATGCTATATCATAATTTGCCGCAGGCACATTAGAGAAACCTTTGGATGGATCTGCATCATCAACATATTTTTTGAGAAAGCCAACAGGATTTGCCGCTCTTGCACGTACAATATTCACTAAGTCTTCAGCCTTTTGCAACGATCCAATCTCTACCTCACATTCAGCATCCCAAAGTAATACATCAGAGAAACGGATCATATTATAATTAATACCTGAAGTATATTGCGGTCCGCCAATCACCTCGGCTCCTGTAGCTTCGTCAGCTTTCCAGTAAACCCATTTTTTACCACGATAAGGGCCGCCTTGCTTGTTAGGGTCTTCATTGTAAATACCCCAGTCATGAAAAGGCAGGCCTCTTCTTGCGACAGTCCAGTCAAGCCGTGGATCAACGGGTGCTGTTGAAGGACTAAAAGGATCAGTTGATTTCAATGCCATATTACTTTTAAGATCTACATCGTTAAAATCATCCAGCATCGGCAAGCCATTTTGAGTTTTATAAGAATTTACAAGATTGAAGGATGGCTGATGACCCCATCCCCCAAAACCTTTAGAACCTGCCTCACCAGGATAATTATATGATTCACCTTCATTGCCATTGCGCCCTTCACCCCCATCATTTACTGACATTTGAACCGCGAAAACAGACTCTGAGCCGTTTTTAAATGATGACCTGTAAAGTTGCGAAAATTCCGGCTGGAGAGTCAGCTTAACTCCGGATGCCGTAACCCCGTTTGTTATAACGTTTTCAAGCAAAGGCTTTGCTTCTGCAAGCTTATTCTGCTGCATATAAACCTTCGCAAGGAAGGCTTCAGCAGCCCATTTATGCGCCCGGCCTATTTGCTTTTTGGTAGCAGTTAAATTATCTATAGCATACTGAAAATCTGCTTCAATCAACGGCCACGCATAGCCAGGAGGCTGATTGCTCACTTTATAATTCCCATTACTAAAGGTGACCGTTTCATCTACATAAGGGATATTTCGCCACATTTGAGCAGCCATAAAATGATATACACCTCTTAAAAACCGGGCTTCAGCGCGTACCTGTAGCGCTTCATCTGCAGTAAACTCTCCTTCAGGAACTTTGTCAAGGCCACGAATGGCTTCATTGCAGCGTTGTATTGCAGCATAATAAAGTTTCCAGCGGTCATTCAGAATTGAATTTTGTGCAGTGTATTTTTTATTTTCTAATTCAGATCTTTCGCCTTGTGAGCCATAGCCGCCGCCTTTATGTGCCTCATCAGATGCAGTGCTGCCCGCCCAGGAATTCCAGACGCTTGTATTTGAAGTCATTACAAGCCAATCATTGATACCGGTGCCATCAAGCATCGAATAGGCGCCTATCAACAGTCCATTCACTCCCGCTTTGTTGTTAAGAGTAGCTGTACTTATTTGTCCGATAGGCGTGCGCTCAAGGAAACTTTTTTTACAAGCATAAATCACTGTACAAGCCGTGATACATGCCCCGGCAATCCATATTTTATTATTTATTTTTCTCATTATAATCAATTTAATTTTTATTAAAAGCCGATATTAAGCCCCGCTGCAATGCCTTTTTCCTGCACATAAGCACCTGCATCCTGTCCCCTGAAACCTACTCCTGTGCCGGACACTTCAGGGTCAAGGCCCGAATATTTTGTTATAGTAAACAGGTTGACAGCTGTAATATAAAAACGAAGCCGCGTTAATCCTGTCGCTTTAAGGCGCCCTTCCGAGAGATTGTATCCCAACTGCAGCGATCGCAGCCGGACAAATGAACCGTTCTCTAAAAAATCTGAGTTGGTAACACTTGTATTACTAAAGTTGCGCCCAGTTTCATTCTTCTTAATATTTGTATTAGTATTAGTTGGGGTCCAGGCATCCAATACACGTTTGCTTCTGTTACCCGGCCCTCTTTCGAAAGAACCTAACCATTCAAGCTGGCTGTTATATATATCATTACCCTGAGAAGTGTAGATAATAGCGGAAAAGTCGAAGTTTTTAAATGTTGCACCAAGATTTACTCCCATTGTAAATTTAGGATTTGCATCCCCGAAATGAACCCGGTCTTTTGCATTTATTGTATCATTACCGTCCGCATCGTAATACCTGAATCGTCCTGCCGCAGCATCTTGTTGTATTGGAGCGCCTTTCACCTGGTTTGAATCCTGGAACACACCTATTACTTTATATCCAAAAAACGACGTCATGGGATATCCTTCTTCAAATCGTACCGGGCCTTCATCAAAATAACCAGGAGCCTCCAGTTTAATGATCTTATTCTTGTAAGAAGTAAAGTTTACCCCAACAGTGAAACGAAAATCTTTCGAAACCTGTCCCCGGTAAGTCATATTAAGATCTACTCCTTTGTTTTCAACGTCCCCTATGTTTACAAAAGGTGAACTTGCTTCACCTGCTGTAAAAGGTGCCTGTACGGGACGCAATAAGCCATTAATCCTTTTTTTATAGTAATCTACTGATAGATCTAATTTATTGTTTAGGATTGTAGCATCGAAGCCTATATTAAAAATTTTGTCTTCTTCCCAGGAAGTAAATTCATTTCCATTCTGAGCAGGATAAAATCCCTGAACAATTGAGTTGCCGGTGCCATTAATATCATAATAGGAAAACCGGGGCCCTTGTGAAAAAGTAGTATAAGAATTGGTTGGATTAATGCCTTCCTTACTTCCAAGTAGTCCATAACTACCTCGAATTTTCATATCATTAATCCAGGAAACATTCCGCATGAATTCTTCCTGGCTAAGGCGCCAGCCCAATGATACGGCTGGAAAGACACCGTATTTTTTCTCAGGACCAAAAGCCGAGTATCCATCCCTTCTTATTGCAAAGCCCAATAAATATTTTTCGTTAAAGCTATAATCTAATTTTCCAAATAAGGAAAACAATGCATCTTCAGAAGCAGAACTCGAGGGAATTTTAGGAATTTCAGCATTGCCCAGGACAATATAGTTGTAGTCATCAGTTAAAAACTTTTGACCGCTCGCAAACACATTTCTGGATTTATTTTCTACTGATTCAGAACCGACCAGTACGGAAATGTTGTGCTTACCAAAATTGTTTCTATATGCTAACGTATTAGTCCATTGGGCAGTTGTAGCATATCCTGAATTCTCATCTAAATTCTGATCACTACCGCCGCCTGCAGTCCAGTATTGAGTGTAGGTGTATCGCTGGTTATAAAAATTGTTAACCGCTCCGCCAAAGCTTGTTCTTGCAGTAAAATTTTTGAAAAGATCTATCTCTAAAAATACATTTCCGAGAATGCCATAAGTGTTACTGCGGTTGTTATTGGTTAACGTAGCGTCAGCTTTAGCATTACCCCAGTCACCAAGCTCATTGGGCGGACCTGCATAGGGACCAGCATAATTTCCTGCTATATCATAAATAGGTATAAATGGCAATTGGCTTATTGCCTGCTGTATAGGTCCGAAGTTACCATTTGGCGGAGCCTGCGGATTTTGCTTATAAAAAACATTTAGATTTTCTCCAAAACGAACAATATTCTTTATTTTAAAAGAAGTGTTTGCCCTTACATTATATCTTTTGAGATAAGTTTTTTCGAGTGTGCCCTGATGATCAAGATAGCCAAGAGAAAATAAATAACTTGCTTTATCGCTACCACCGCTGGCTGAGATATTATGGTTCATCATAAGAGCGGGGCTAAAAATGGCGTCATAAATATCGCCGCCTTTTGCATTTTTGTTTACGCGGGCAATGATGTAATTCTGCGATCTATTTGTTGGGTCAAAATTATATAACGAAGGATCAACAGCAGGATCGCCGGCATTAGCAATACCTCTGACACCTGGTCCGTGATAAAAGAAATCAGGTAGTTGCCCATTGGGGAGGAGCACTGCAGAAGAAGGATTGATCTCTTTTAAAATATTCACATATTCCTGCGCACTTATAGTATTTAACTCGGAGCCTTTATGTGGTATCTGAACATTATAATATGAATCATAATTGATAGCGAGTGTTCCCGACCTGCCTTTTTTGGTAGTGATAATTACTACGCCATTAGCGCCTCGCGTACCATATATAGCTGCTGAGCCTGCATCTTTTAATACCTGGATAGATTCCACGTCTGTGGCAGGTACATCATTAATATTTCCCTGAATACCATCAATTAGTACTAAAGGAGTATTATTGAATCCGGTTAATCCTCTTATGAAAATAAGACTGGGAGCGCCTGGTGAACCATTGTTGGTAACTTCTACTCCCGAAGCCTGGCCTTGTAATGCCTGCATAACAGACGACGATGGAATGGATTTCATTGCTTTAACATCCACTACGGCAACAGCGCCCAATATGTCTTTTTTCTTTTGTGAAGTATAACCGGTTACCACCACCTCTTCAAGCTTTGATGATGCACCTGCTACAAGCTGCACGTTGAATGATGTACGCCCGCTTACTTTAAGCGTCTGCGATGTATAGCCGATGGAATTTATAAACAATGAACTATTTGCAGTAGCGAGCAATTCAAAATTACCATCTGCATCAGTCACCGTTCCGGTATTGGTTCCTTCTATAGTAACACTCACGCCGCTTACCGGGGCATTATCAGGACCGGTGACCTTACCGGAAACCCTCGTAGTCTGCGCAAATAATGTTCCCTGGAAAAACACAGTGAGAATTAGAAAAAGTTGTAGGAATTTTTTTCTCATAAATAAGATTTATCGTTAGTTAAAAAGGTTTTGGTGAAAATTAATTACCAGACGTTATTATTACACCTTAAAATTAAGAGAAGCAATATGTTTAAAATATCCTGTCGTTATCAATAATTGTTGTCGAATTAACAACAGGACTACACAGTAAATATTTATGTAAATGAGAGAGAAAATTTATACCAGGCTAAATCTATTCCTAATCAGGTATCAAAAACCGGGACGGCAAATTGAGCAGCAATTTTTCATCCGATGTATTGAGAAATTACCTGAGTTGGTATGCCCGTAGATTATCATCATTAATTGCTGATAAAAGAAGGCGTTTGTTTTTTTCGAGTATTAATAGCTTTAGATCTTTTACATCTCCGTCTAATATAAATCCACTTTTTACAGGGGAAACGGATTTAAAACTTCCTTTGCCATCTCCTTTCATGAATAAGCCATAAGATGCATCATAACGTCCTGTGCTTACTTCTTCCTGGTATTCATTACCTGCAATAATGATATCTTTTTTTCCATCATCATCCACATCTGCACATATAATAGCATTGACCGGTGAAAACTGCGCCTCTACAGGCAAGGCATGCATTTCAAATTTTCCATTCCCTTTATTTTCCAGCCACACTGATCGTGTTTCATAACACATTAATTTCATCATGTCGTTTTGCTCCATACCATTGAAGATTTTATCAATAGATGCTATGGAATAATCGGAGTTATGTAAAAATTGCTTTTTGATTAAGGGCACCTGGGCAGCAAAGTTGTTCCGGGATATTGCGGGAAATAATTCGCGTTCACCTTTTTCATTTTTTATATAATAAGCAAGCAAAGGGTCTATGCTTCCATTGCCATCAAGATCGCCGGCAAAAAGTTCCATGGGTTGCTCTGGGGATACCCGGTATTTGTTGTTTAGGCCAAGATTACCGGCAACAATATCCATATCGCCATCATTGTCAATATCGCCTGCGGCAAGGCTGCGCCATTGTCCATTCATTGCGGGCAGGCCAGTCGCAGAAGTTTTTTCAATCAATTTTCCATTTTCATTTATAAAAAAACGTATTGGCATCCATTCGCCCGCTATGATTAAGTCCGGCTTTTTATCATTATTTATATCCGCCCATATAGCCGAGGTGATCATGCCGGGGAATTGTAGTTCGGGGCACACTTCAGCAGTAACGTCAGTGAAATGGCCTTCATTATTTTGCAATAGATAACTTGCCGGTGGTACAGGATATTGACCAGGAGTGATACGGCCTCCAATGAAAAGGTCAATGTCCCCGTCTCCATCATAATCGCTGCCTGCCACACATTGCGCACTTGTGAAAATTGTTGGTGGCAGCGCATCCTTATCAAGGCTGAAATTCCCTGCCCCATCATTTTTATATAATCGCGGCATATAATTAAATGAGCCCTGAGGAAATTCGTTGCTGCCACTGTTCACAAAAAGATCGAGGTCTTTGTCTCCATCCGCATCAAATAATAAACATCCCAGGTCTTCCTGGGGCTTGCCCCCGGGAGAAAGATCTTTTGAAATAAAATTTCCATTGACTTGCTGAATAAAAAATTTCCCGGATTGGCCGGCAGCGCCACCAACAAAAAAATCTATTAATCCGTCTCCATTAATATCGCCTTCTGTAATAAAAGGGCCCAGTTGTGAATATTTTTGGGGCAGCGTTTGTTGCGGCCCGTAATCATAAAAAAAAGTTTCTTTATGCCTGAAATCAATTCCTTTTTCATCCGTCACTTCTTTGAACAAAGGAGGCATCGCTAACTCCGGATTATTTATTATTCTTGCGTCTGCCTGTTTAAGAACAATCATTTTGTTTACCGGTAATCTGTTTATTACCCGTTGCTTTCCATCAGGCCATTTTATTTTTAAAGAATCAATTGTGTGAGCACCGCCTACGCCTGCCAGCAATCTTTTATCAACAGTGGAAAGGTAACCGCGCACAGGAGCTTGTTCTTCTGAGAAAATTTTTCCTGCAGCATAAATAGTAAGCTTTGCTCCAAAACCATTTTTATTAAGACTATTGCCCTCAAGCGAAATAGAAAGAAAATTATGTGTGGTGTCTTCTCGTTTTCTTACGTCATTTCTATAAATAAATGCCTCTTTATTTATATTGTTAGTTATTAGGTCAAGGTCGCCATCATTGTCAAGATCGGCATAAGCGCAGCCATTGGAAATAGACGGAACTGCCATGCCTGCATTATTTGTTACATCAGTAAAAGTTAGATTCCCATTGTTACGGTAGCAATAATTATTAAGTTCCGCACTGCCAAGCTCATTCAATTTTTTTGCCACCATGTTGTTCAATTCTTCTTCTGTTCCAATGCCTTTGGCATAAGCAGCCATTGCAAAAGAAATGAAATCACTGTTGAGCATATCTCTGCCGAGGCCGTTGGTAATATGCACATCTTTGTAGCCATCATTATCAAAATCGGCCATCAATATACTCCAGCTCCAGTCTGTTTCTGAAATGCCAGCCAGTTGCCCGATTTCACTAAAAAACGGAACGACCGTGTCTTGAATATTTCTGAAGCCATTATTTAACTGCAGCATGTTTCGCATGTATTCATCTTCGTAGCCAGCCTGGCGCTCGAGCACATACCGGTCGTAATTAAAAAATGAATACATCATTTTTTTTCGCTTGTTATCTTCCGGTTGCATATCAAGCGAGATAATATCAGGCAGGCCGTCATTATTTATATCACCTGCATCCACTCCCATGCTGGAGTAGCTTTGGTGCTTCATAGATTTGGCTATCGTATTGCTGAAAGTGCCATTGCGGTTATTTATCCATAAAAGATCATTAGCAAGATAATCGTTTGCCACGTAAAGATCAGGCCAACCATCTTCGTTAACATCGCTCGTTACAACTCCAAGGCCGTACCCATCTTCCAGAATGCCGGCTGCTTTGGAAACATCTTTAAAATACGGATGGTTACTACCCTTTTTCATCCCTTCATTTCTAAATAATTTATCATTTGCCGGAGATGAACCGGAAACCTTGCGGCGAACAATATCATTTGATTGCTGGTGATTGAGCAGGTGATTGAGTAAGTACATATCGAGATCGCCATCTTTATCATAATCGAAAAAAACGGCCTGGGTAGAATAGGAAGTATCATCGAGACCGTATTCCTTTGCTGCTTCTGTAAAAGTAAGATCATGATTATTTATAAATAAAAGATTACTTCTTTTCTCTGCAGGTACATTTCCTGAAACACATAAATAGATATCATCAAAGCCATCGTTGTTAATATCAACTATGCTTACACCGGTAATCCACGCAGCAGTTTGCACGCCTGCTTTTGCCGTTATATCTTCAAAATGAAAATCGCCTTTGTTGATGTATAAGCTGGAAGATAACTGACTGGCGCCAAAAAAAATATCAGGCAATCCGTCGTTATTAAAATCTCCAATGCCCACGCCGGAACCCATGTAGGTATATGCGTTAGTTATCAGGTTTACTGAATCGCTTTCTGTTATTTTATTATTGAAAGTAACTTTTGTTTCCGTAGAAGGAAGGGAAGTAAAATGAATATTTTGATTTGCATTCTCTTCCCTGTTTTTTTGTGAGCAGGAAAGAAAACTAAATAATGTCAAAATGAAAACGAAGTGAAAATTTATTCTCATAGCAAATCAAAAATACAGAATCGACATTTATAATTCTTGCATACATTTGAAAATGCCAACCCTATTCCGTTCATTACTGCATTCTGTATTTACTTCTATTTCAGTCTCTGTGTTTTTTGTTTCTTGCTGGTCGAGGCAAATTAAGCAAGATGATGGACAAGCGCTTGCAGAGGGAACCAAAGAGGGATATACACTTGCAAAAACAAATTGCAGTGCTTGCCACAGCTTCGTACCTGCTGAAACGCTTGACAAAATTACCTGGCAGGATAAGGTATTACCTGGGATGGCGCCAAACCTTGGTATTGGTGTTTTCGGCGCCACCGACTATATAAATAATCCGGATAATAAATCAGCCAAAGTATCATTTGAAAACTGGATGAAAATTGTAAACTATTACATTACCAACGCGCCGGATACCCTTACGCCTGCCAAACCCCCTGTGCCGGTGATAAAAGACTGGTCAGTTTTTGATTTTAAAAAACCGGGGCATTCAATTTTACCGTCTGCAAGAACAACGATGGTCAGCGCAGATACGTCAGCAAATTATTTTTATACGGGTGATGGAAATACAAATTTTTTATACCGGTGGAATAGTAAGCTGGAGCTTGTTGATTCAACTTATATAAGTTCGCCTCCCGTGTCAGGCAATTTTTTTTTTGATAAAAACGGACGACGCAAAGCCGTGTTCTCTACGTTAGGTACCATGGAAGCTAAAGATATTTCGGAAGGAAATTTATTCCAGTTTGACGTGTCAGGCAAATTAAACGAGCCGGAAGATACCCTTGCCAAAAAGTTACCCCGTCCTGTGCAAATTGCGAGTGGAGATTTTAATAAAGATGGGTTAAGGGATTGGGTGGTTTGCGGCTTTGGTCACAATAAAGGCGGACTTTATTGGCTGGAGCAATTGCCGAAGGGTGGTTACAAGAAAAATTCAATTGTCGAAATACCTGGTGCCATACAATCCATTGTACAGGATTTTAATGGTGATGGATGGGATGACCTTATGGTGTTGTTTGCCCACGATGACGAGTCTATACTGCTTTTTATTAATGACCATCAAGGCTCTTTCACTTCTTCGAGAATACTTACTTTTCCTCCCGTGTATGGATCATCCAGCTTTCAATTAGCCGATTTTAATAAAGATGGATTGCCGGATATTTTATACACCTGCGGAGACAATGCTGACCTCTCGCCGATTTTAAAACCTTTTCATGGAATGTATATATATCTTAATAGAGGAAAGATGGAGACCGGGCAATCAAACGTTAAGTATGAACTATCCTATTTTTATCCAATCAATGGCTGCACAAAAGCAATAGCCGCCGACTTCGATAATGATGGCGACCTTGATATAGCCACCATTGCTTTTTTCGCCGACTTTAAAAATAATCCCGGCGAAAAATTTTTATATTTTGAGCAGGTTAAGTCTATGCATTTTTTACCACACTCTCCCCCCATCGAACACAATGGCCGATGGATATGCATGGATGTGGCCGATTATGACAAGGATGGAGACCTTGATATTATATTGGGAAATTTTGCCCATGGTTTTGTGATACAAAAAAATTACCGCGCGGATTGGGATGCAACGACACCATTTGTTGTTTTGGAAAACAAAACTGTTGAAAGAAAATGATGCCCTTCGGCAAGCTCAGAAATGACCGGAAAGTTTTTGAGAATTCTTTCTTTTTTTTAAGTAGAAAAACACAACCAGCAAAATAACCGGGATCAAAACAATCAAAAACCAATTGGTCTTCCGATGACCTGTATTATTATTCTCTGTAATTTTTAAAAGTTGATTGGCGCTTTGATGAACCAGTACCTGTTCTTTTCCTCCTATCCAAATGATACGCACCGTATCCACCACATTTGCATTGCCCAACCCAAAATGAGCAATAGTTGAGTTTTGCGAACTGTGGCTGGAGCCGCCGTCAATTTCACGGATCATTTTTTTATTTCCTATGATTACTTCTACTCTGGAACCAATACCATTTTTGTCAGCATCAACACCAGTTAATTGAATTTTCAGCCAATTGCCTTTTGCAGAATCATTTATATAAAATAAGGTGGGAGTCGCATCCGGGAAATACTTATTTACCGGTTTTTGATTTACCACAAGCAAGTCGAGATCGCCATCATTATCAAAATCAAAAACGACCGAACCCCTGCTGACACCCCGATCGTTCAATTTTTTTTCTACAGATTTATTTATAAAATGGCCGTTATCATTTTCAAAATAGTAATCGGGGTTTGGTTCTACAAAAGGATTGAGGCAACCATTTGCCACAAATAAATCGAGGTCGCCATCGTTGTCAAAATCTGCAAGGTTAGCGCCCCAGCTTACGGGTTGGTAAATGCCCTGCGCATCGTGCACTCTGCTGATCTTTGTACCCAATTCCTGCGACCTGTCAATGAAGGGTTTGCCCGGCCCCTGGCTCACCATAAATTTGTTATTCCGGATGTTTGAAATAAAATAATCTAAGTATCCGTCATTGTTAATATCGCCTACCGCAGTTCCCATAGCATTCATGCCCAGGTTCATTTTCATTGTATCACTTATATCCTTAAACTCTTCATCAGGAAACTGATTTTGCAGAAAAAGGTTAGGAGTGTTTTTATAACCAAAATCATTATTTATAACCAGGTCAAGGTCGTGGTCATTATCATAATCAGTAAATACGCCGCCAAAGCCAAAGCCTTTATGCCTCATGCCGTAATCTTCATATTCGTCTATAAATTTTTTCCCCTCTTTATTGATCAATAAATTGCCCTGGGCAATCAGGTTGGCATTGGCAATTATATTATCATCCAGCAGGCTTAGCTTCCCTTGGAACTGGGTAAAATAATTAGCCACATAGATATCAGGATAGCCATCTTCATTTACATCGCCAACCATGGCAGCAGTACTAAAGGTGGAAATTTCTTCCAGTCCATATTCTTTTGTTGCATTCCTGAAAGTACCGTTGCCATTATTTATAAATAAAAGGTTCGGCGCCCGTGGTATTTTTTCTTTGTTTTCTTTTGTGGTGATCGTCGTAATATATAAATCGCGCCAGCCGTCCTTATTAAAGTCGGCGGAAACGGCCCCCGTTGTTACATATTTAAGTTTTGTTTTTAACCCCGAACGGTCATATACATTTTCAAACGTGCCGTCACCTTTGTTTAAATACAAAGCATCCGGGTTCATGCCGCCTGTAATGAACACATCTTCATACCCGTCATTATTAAAATCAAAGACACAGGCGCCGCCACCAAAGCTGCCCTCGAATACATCGAATTGCTGATTGATGCCGGCTTTCTTTGCAGATTCGGTAAATACCTGCGCATAAATATTATTGCTAAAAAAAAATGCGGCTATAAGAAGGCATGTAAACTTTTTCAATTTTTCCATTTCAAGGCATTAATATGTTCGCCTACCTTCATTCCTTCTGCCAGGCCAACGGCATTATCTTCTTTTGTATGAATACCGCCAAGAAAACGTGAGTAGGCTGTTTCCAATGCCACGGCCCAGAATGAATGAAAAACACGCGGCTTATATTCAACTTCTCTCAGCCGGTTCATTGGCCGTCCAAAATGAGAACTGTCAGTAAAGTCAACATTTTTCCCATACAAATCTGTAAGCACGGTTGCTACGGCAGCCGCCTGTGTAGCATGCCCGGAAGGAAATGCAGGAAAGGGAGGGTCGGGCCAGAAGGGGTCCCATTCGGCGTCAATATTTTCATTTACAAAAGTGGAAGGCCTTTCAGAAAAAAAATGATATTTCATTCGCCAGCACACGATAAATGCGTCAGCAACGGCGAGGCCAACGTGGGCATAGGTGGCGGCAGCTTGCACCAGCTCCGGCTTTCGCAGGCGAATGATTGTGGAAGCAAGATTGTAAGAATGCCCTGGCGGGCTGTAAGTTTCAGTGGGGTCGTCATTCCACCAGAGAGCGATTTCTTTTTGCTCAGGTGTTATGTTTTTATTGGCTTCATATACTTCTTTGAAGGCTTTATAACAATGTGAAAAATTGGAAGTATCGAAGGGGGTAAACAAAGGCATTTTCCAATTAGTATCCGCTTTCACAAAAGTCCGGTTTTCGCCCCAGTGCGGATGAAGTGGTAACCTGCTAATGGTTTGCGCAAAGAAAGGCGGTTTCCAGGCGCCCGGTTTTGCAGGGTTGACCATTTTTTTATCAAAATTATTTAGATAACCCCGGTGGCCTCCGTCATTTTTTGACCATTCAAATATTGCTGAGGCGACAGCTCTTCCATAAGCAACAGAACGTTCTCCAACTGCTTTATCTGCTAAAGATTCGGAACAAGATCTATAAACCGCCTCCTCAAGCGAGTCAATTTTTTGAGTATTGCTTTTTGAAGTCTGAATATAGAGATCTTTTAAAATAGCTGCCTGACCTGCATTAAGAGACATAGCCCAATCATATTGCTTATTTTTTTCAGGAACAGGCAAGGCTTTAAGTCCGTTGAGTTGCACGGCAACGGAGGCATAAGCCGGTGAACTATGAACTACTGATTCATACATAGTGAGCCCAATGTAACCCAGGGCCCTGCTCGCAAATGTAGGCGAATTAGAAGGCGTATTTTTTGTAACGTATAAGGTCATATCGGCCCATATTGCCGGAAGATCTTTTTCAACGATAGATGTGTCTGAACGGAAATTCCTGCACGAGGCAAAACAAAAAACTAATAAAGCAATCGATATTATTTCTTTCATAACTATTGAAATCCCTCTTTTTAAAAAAAACCAGCAAAGCAGTTATAAGCAAAATTGCGGAATTAAAGACAATAGGCCTGCCCTTCGAAGCTAACGATTACAATAAATTGAAAAAATGCATAATTACCCATTTTTATTACAAAATTGACATAGCAATAATTATATTCTTTAAGTGTCTTTACCTTTAAATAATTAGACCTTTCGCTTATTAATTTGAAATGCCAAACTTCATAAAAGTAACAAAGCAAATAGTTTTCATGCTACTACCTACGGCTTGTTTTGGTTTTGGTTCGGTGAATGCCCAGTTATTTCCCGTCCATATCAGCGCTAACGAGCCGTGTAATGTGCGCATAAGCAATGACAGCGGAACATTCTTTCATCCCTCCACCGCTTTCACCTGGAAATTTAACGGCAAGGAATACCCTGGATTCCCCAGCAGTGGTTCAGTGGATCTTGAACTGCCAAATGGCAACTATCATTATGAATTAGACAGGGGGCCTGAGTATTATTTAACGAGAGGAAACTTTTCCGTAGTTAATAAAGAAGTATTTCAGACTGCAGAGCTGAAGCGAATGATAAACATGAAAGAAAAATACTGGTGGGCCGGAGAGCTGCATGTTCATCGTGATACCGGAGATATAGAGTTTTTAATGAGATCTTCTGACATCAACATAGCTCCGGTAATTACATCGTGGAATGAAAATTTTCCTTTTCAAAAAAAAGAGTGTGCTTCTGATTTGTGTATTAAAAAATTTGATAATAGCAGGTTTGCTTCTTTTACGGGCTCAGAAGATGAAAGAAGTGGAGGGGCAATATTAGTTTTAAGCACAACAGCGCCTGTAAATTTTAGCAATGCTGCAGGCAGCGAATACCCGCCATTGGCAGCTTCAGTTATGCGGGTACGAAAGAGATATAAAGACACAGCGTGGATAGACATTGAGAAAACTTTTTGGATGGATGTTCCGGTACTGTTAGCCACAGGAGAAATCAACTCTATTGGCATTGCACACAATCACATGAATGAAGACGGCGTGTTTGATAATGAAGCCTGGGGCAAAGCAAGAGACAAGAATAAATATCCTTCTCCCCAGGGCAATGGCCTCTGGACACAATACATTTATTACCAGATTTTAAATACAGGTTTGCGCATTCCTCCTTCAGCAGGAAGCGCATCCGGCGTACTCTTAAACGGTGTTGGTTACAACCGGATGTATGCTTTTGTAAAGGGTAAATTAAGTTACAATAGCTGGTTTGAATCGGTAAAGGCCGGGCGGGTTTTCGTTACTAATGGGCCAATGCTTATTTGCAAAGCGAACGGCAAATTACCTGGAGAAATTTTTAGATCAAAAAAAGAAATAGCAATAAAAATAAATGCAAGCCTTTATAGCAGGGATAGCGTGGAAGCTATTCAGATTGTTAAAAACGGGGAAATAATAAAATCTTTTTCACCAGGTGAAGTGAGGGAAAATACTATTGCCACTGAAATTAAATTTGAGAAGAGCGGCTGGTTTTTGGTAAGAGTAATTTGTAAGAATCCTTGCAATTTTCGTTTCGCTTCCACCGCCCCGTTTTATGTAGAAATTGGGAACGATAAAAAATATATAAGCAAAGGTTCTGCGCAGTTCTTTTTAGACTGGTTAGATGAAAGGTCGCGCCGGATTGCCGTTGAGGATCCAAAGCAAAAAATGGAAGTGACAAAATATTTGGAGGCCGCAAAACTCTTTTGGCAAACAATAATTCTTAATGCCACCGAAGAGTAATTTTTTTATGCCCTTCTGAATTTGTAAAGTTCCTTAAAATACTGAGTAGATTTTACATCTAAATTTGCATACTTTTTTTCAAAGCTTTTTGTCTATTTAAATAAACAACTCTATAAAACAACTCTATGAAATTGCAAAACCTCCTTCTTTTGTTTTGGATAATCTTAAGTGCGGAAGCCACGTTTGGCCAGGTTACCATTTCCGGTAAAACCACAGATACAAAATCCCAACCTATACCAAATACTTCAGTGCATCTTTTAAACACAAACTATGGCACTGTTTCCGATGAACAGGGCATGTATTCTATTTCTAATGTAGCGCCGGGGCAGTATGTAATCATTTTTTCCGGAACGGGCTATGCAGGTAAAAGTGACAATATAATTGTTCAGCAAAATATGCCGGCAATTAATACGGTACTTGAACCATCAGAAAACCGGCTGGAGGAAGTGGTGGTAACTGCGCAGAAAAAAGAAGAATTAATTCAACAATTGCCATTAAGTATAACGGCGCTTTCCTCAAAAAAGGTAGATGAATTCCGGCTATGGGACTCAAAGAATCTCGTAGCAATTGTTCCAAATTTATACACGGCCGAGCCTGGGGATAAAAGGGATGTGACTTCTATACGTGGCATTACTTCTACTTCCTACGATCCGGCGGTGGCTACTTACATTGATGGTGTGAACCAGTTTACATTAGATACTTACATAAGCCCTCTTTTTGATGTGGAGCGTGTAGAAGTTCTACGTGGCCCCCAGGGCACACTTTACGGACGAAATGCAATGGGTGGCGTTATCAATATTATCACCCGTCAACCCACTAATAAAACAGATGCATTTGCTGAAATAAGTATAGGAAATTATGGACAACACCGCTTTACTGCCGGTATGAAAACCCCCATTATAAAAGACAAATTATTTTTTGGAGCGGCAGGCCTCTATGATGGAAGCAATGGATTCTATACCAATGAATTTAATGGGAGCAATTATGATAAACAACACACCATCGGAGGAAACTATTATTTGAAATATCTTGCCAGCAACAAATTAGTTTTCACTTTAAATGTAAAAAATAACAGTGTCCGCAACAACGGTGCCTTTCCCTTAGGATTTGTAACGTAATAAGTTGTACGTTTGTAAAAAAATAAAACGTATGCAACTCGATTTAATGTTGAAGAAAAAGTATGAAGAGATTCTTCCTGTTTTAAATGAAAAACAAACTCGTCTGGTATTAGCGGCAGAAGCAAAAAGTATGGGACGAGGTGGATTAAGCAAAGTGTCCGCACTTTCTGGTATGTCAAGAGTGACGTTGAACATCGGCATTAAAGAATTGGCTTCTGCAACAACTGAGAATGTGCCGGGGAATGCACGGGTGAGAAAACAAGGCGGTGGCCGTAAAAAGAAAACTGAAAAAAATAGTGAAATAGAAAAAGTTGTAGAAGAAATAGTTAATCCTCATACTTTGGGTGATCCTATGAAAACATTACTTTGGACTAGTAAAAGCTTACGCAATATTGCTGAGGAAGCTAAAAAAAGAGGTTGCGATATCAGTCATAAATTAGTGGGGGTAATCTTAAAAAATGAAGGGTATAGCTTGCAGGGTAATAGAAAAACAGATGAAGGCAGCAGCCATGAAGATAGAGATGCTCAATTTATTCATATTAATAACTTAGCAAATGATTTTTTGTCTTTAAATGACCCTGTAATATCAGTTGATTGCAAGAAAAAGGAGAACATAGGAAACTTCAAAAACGCAGGTACAGAATGGCTTCCGTCGAAAAATCCTACAAAAGTTAATGTGTATGATTTTATCAATAAAGACTTAGGTAAAGCTATTCCCTACGGCGTTTACGATATAGCCAATAATGAAGGATGGGTAAGTGTGGGAATCAATCACGATACAGCAAGTTTTGCGGTAGCAACAATTCGCAGTTGGTGGAATGAAATGGGAGAAGAAAAATTCAACAAATCAAAACGAATACTTATTACAGCAGATGGAGGAGGGAGCAATAGTTCAAGAAATAGATTGTGGAAAACAGAGCTACAAGTATTAGCAGATGAAATTGGAAAAGAAATAAATGTATGTCATTTCCCTCCAGGCACTAGTAAATGGAATAAAATAGAACATCGGTTGTTCTCTCACATTACTATGAATTGGCGGGCGAGACCCTTAACGAGTATACAGTTAATAGTGGATTTGATAGCATCAACCAAAACGTCAAATGGATTAAAAGTAAAATCCAGGTTAGATTCAGTTGTGTATGAGAAGGGGATAAAAATATCGGATGAAGAGTTAGCAAAAGTTAATATGATTAAAGATGATTTTCACGGGGAATGGAATTATATAATCAAACCTAACATGTAAACCTTATTTCGTGACAACTCCTTAGTGATTGGAAAAGATGAGGCGTTCAATAATCCTTATAAATTAAGCCAGAATGCGATCACAAAAATTATAGACAACACTTTCAATACCTCGTTGTCAATTAATTATTCGGGAAGGAAAATTAATTTCAGCTCGCAATCTGCCTATCAAAGGAATTACCGGTATTATACTCTGCCTATTGATGCAGATTTTTCTCCTATTGATGGGATTACACTCGACTATAACTACGGCAAAGACTGGAATAATGTAAAAGTACTAACGCAGGAATTCAAGTTAAGTAATGCTGCCGCAAGCACTTCACCTTTTAAATGGACAATCGGTACTTTTTATTTTTATCAAAAAACACCAACGAAAACAAATACACATTTTGGAAATGACGGCACGCTTGCCGGCGCTCCGGATAATAATTTTTCTCTTATCAACACATCAAAGGGGACGGGGCAGGGCATTGCATTTTATGGACAAGCTACTTACGAGGTTACAAAAAAATTCAATTTCTTTGGGGGAATACGGTATGATCATGAGTATAAAAAATTAGATATCCTGGGCGAATATGTAAAAGACGGAGGGCCGTCGTTTCCATACAGAACTGATACAAGTGCCAAGGCAAACTTTAATGCCGTAACACCTAAAATAGGTTTAGGCTTTCATCCTAAAAAAGATCTTTTTGTATATGCTTCTTATAGCAAGGGTTTCAGGGCTGGTGGCCTCACGCCACTTTCTGCCGATGCTAAAACGCCCGCTCTTTTTCCTTTTAAACCAGAGTACAGCAATAATGTAGAAGCCGGAATAAAAAATACATTTTTAGCTGACAGGGTTTCTTTGAATCTTAGTGCGTTTTATACAACTGTGCAAGATGCGCAGGTGCCTACTCTCGTGTTGCCAGATGCCGTAACAATTACAAAAAATACCGGGGTGCTGCACTCAAGGGGAGTGGAAGCTGAGGTAAGTGCAACGCCGGCAAAGGGCATCCAAATAATTTATAATGCCGGATATACTGATGCGACCTACAAAACTTTAAAACTGGCACAAAATGGCGGTGAGATCAATTTGAGCGGTAAGCATCCTCTGTTTACGCCAGACTATACTTCGATGCTTGCTGCGCAATACACTTATATTCCAAAAAGCGAACAAGGTTTACAACTTATGGTTCGCGGAGAATTGAAATCTGTCGGGACACAATATTTTGATCTTGCCAATACCCTGGAGCAAAAATCTTATTCGCTGGTAAATGCAAGCTTTGGAGTTACTTATAAAGTAATCCAGTTGTTATTCTGGTCAAGAAACATTACAGAAAAAAAATACATAGCGTATGCTTATGATTTTGGGGGTGTACATTTAGGGGATCCTGCAACATATGGAGTTACACTTAGATTGAAGTTGTAACTACTATATTTGATCCCGGGCTTAATACTAGGAGCCCGGGATCATTGTTTCAATGACTTTTCAAAATTGTAGCTGTACTGTCGTTAGGAAGATATTCGTGACCAAATTTATCATCTTCATTTCCAGTACTCGCTGATCTTCTTCTTTAAATAATTCACACTTCTTTCTAATTGATCCATTCCTTCAATGCCATCTTCAATACTTATCCATCCGTTGAAGCCAACGCGTTTTAACTCTGTAAATATGGCATCATAGTCATTCAATCCTTTACCGATTTCGCCATGGCAAAGACGTTGTGCATACCCAACAGACCCGCTTTCTTCATTTTTCAGGTCTTCCAAAGTGCCGCTAAGGAGATAGCGGTCACTGGCATGCATGGTTACCACACGGCTGGAAACCGCGTACAATAATTCAAGGGGATCGTCTCCTGCGAGAAAAGCATTACTGGGATCGTAGTTCACGCCAAAGTTTGGATGGTGAATGCGTTCAACCAAATTACAGAATACTTCTTTTTTTTGCGCAAATTCAGGATATTCCCAAAAATCATCTTTGTAATGATTTTCTAAAATAAGCGTAATGTCCAGCGCCTGTGCGAAGGGCAGGCACTCTTCAATACAAGCCGCGGAAAGCATTATCCCCTCTTCGTGCGTAAGCTCCGGCCTGCGCTGGCCCGAGAGCACCCGGCAGTATGAGCCACCAAGTATATGAGTCATATTAATCCACTCTTTTTGCTTTGCTATTTCTTTTGCCCGAAACGCAGCATCAGGATGCGTAAAATCCGGTGAACAGCACAACATCGGTATCACCTTGCCCGTCGCTTCTACCTGCTTTCTGAATAATGGCCAGTTATTTTTATCTTCCATTTCTAAAAAGCCGGCATACCATTCCAGGCCGGCAACGTCCAGCGGAGCCGCTAATTCAATCCATTCGGAAACACGCATAGTACCCTCTCTGCAAAGGGCTTGCATAAATGCTTTTGGAAAAACTGCTAACTGTGGCATGTAAAATTTGGAAGATCTTTAGGAATTTTTTTTAAGTGTAATAGTATCTTTCGGCGGATTTCTTCCAATAAAGGGATGTTGTTCAATTTCAAAAACCTGACCACTTACCGGCCCGCTCTCATCTGCCAGCCAATAGATGGCTGCCGCAGCAATTTCTGCAGGTGATAAAATCCGCCCCGCCGGAGCATATACAGGTGGAATATCTTTATACCAGTCTTCCCCAAGGCCTTGCTCTTTCTTCCGGATCATTTCATTTTCGGTGAGTACCCACCCGGGATTTATTTGATTTACCCGTACAGAATTTTCCCTAAAAAGTGTATCACCTAAGTTGCGGGTCATCGTCATCAATGCGCCTTTTGAAATACTGTAGGCTAACAAGTTAGGTTCGCCGCTGTATGCATTCACCGAACCTATATTTAAAACACAACCATGTTGTTTGGTAAGATGGGGCAAAGCTGCCTGTATAAGAGCAAAGGGAGCGACGGTATTTACTTCCAATATTCTGCGTAAAAAATTGAGGTCGGTACTTTGAATATTTGATGACGCTACCATTGCGGCATTGTTTACAATCGCATCTAGCTTACCGAAAGATTTTAGTGCAATATCCACTAGTCGTTGCGGCCCACCTGCGTTCGTAACATCTTCAATGTGGAGTTTTGCTTTTGATGTGCCTATTTCGTTGATAATCGCTTTGCCTAAATCTTCTTCCAGACCGTGAACTACAACCTTTGCTCCTTCTGCTACACACCGGAGTGCTATTGCTTTACCGATGCCGGTGCAACTTCCCGTAATTATAATTATCTTGTTTTCTAATCTCATATTATACTGATTGAAGCACACTTTTCACAACCTCACCGTGATGCATTTTTTCAAAAGCTTCCTTCCATTGGCTTATGGGCCACACACCGCCGATAAGAGGCTTCACATTTAGCTGCCCGCTGCCCAGCAAGGCTATCACACGTTCCCACATTGGCCAATTATGACTGAAGCTTCCCTGTAGCCGCACTCCCTTTTGCACAAGAGGGTCAAGATTAAAGTTTAAAGGTTGCGGCCCCCAGCCAACCTTTGTAATTTGCCCATTAGGTCGCACCAGTTCCATGGCAATTTTAAGCGTAATGCTTGCTCCTGCCGCATCAATCACGCAATCTGCACCTAAACCATCACGCTTTTTTGCCCAAGCAGTTGCATCGCCAATTATTGTTTCACAGCCATATAATTCGGTAATTGCCAGACGCATTTTATCCCCGGAAAGGCCCACCATCATTACCTCGGCGCCACATAGCCTTGCCATTACAGCGCATAATATACCAATAGTACCCGGTCCTAAAACAATCACTCTATCACCAGGTTTCAATCGGGTATGCTCAACAACGGCCGCGTAAGCAACACAACAGGGCTCTGTAAGGCATGCCTCTTCAAAGGGAAGTGTCTCTGGTATTTTATGCAGGCAACGGGCAGGCACGCATACATAACGTGTCATAGCACCATTTACACCATATCCAAACCCCTTTCTACCCGGATCGAGATTATATAATCCTGAACGCGACATTGGATTGTTCAAATCGATGACAGCGGCCGTTTCGCTCACCACTCTGTCTCCGGGTTGCCAGCTTTGCACGCGGTTGCCTGTTTGCGCAATTACGCCGCAAAATTCGTGGCCCAATACAACGGGATAATTTACTGGCCAGCTATGGTCTGCATACCACTGATGCAGGTCGCTGCCGCAAACGCCGATATTTTTTACTTCAAGTAACACATCTTCTTTTCCAATGACAGGAGTATCTATTTCTCGTATTTCGACAGAGCCCTTTTTAGGAGCATAATTAACAACCGCCGCTGATTTCATGTTTTACGTTTTATTATTTTGGTGAGTGGCAAGTACATGCCAATTCTCTATTTAATATTTAACCGCTTATATGTTCAATGCTCTCAACTAATGATTCACCCATATCCCGAGTGAATTTTATCACAAATCAAGCGAAGCTTATTTTCCAAACAGCCACTTGCTGTTTTGAATGTATCACTGTTAATAGTTAAAGGCGCTCCCAATACTACCAACGGTGCACCATATTGCAGACATTGAATGGCCTGGTCCAGGCTAAGCCCGCCAACGGCCTGCACCGGAATTTTTACGGCTTTCACAACTGCTTTAAGTTCATCGAGCGGGCTGGGCATTCGTTCACCTCTTGCCTCAATACCACGCCGTTCATCATAGCCAATATGATGTATTACATAATCACAACCCAGATTCTCCAGCAATTTAGCTGCCGCCACCTTATCATCACAACCCAGGTTGTCGCCCATTACTTTCACATCAAAATCTTTGCCTGCCTGCACTACGCATTTTATGGTTTCTTCGTGCGCACGAGCCATTACCACTACATGTGTTGCTCCCGCCCGTGCCATCATTTCAGCTTCGAGATAGCCGCCATCCATTGTTTTAAGGTCGGCTACTAAAGGAACTCCGGGAAAAGCTTCACGCAATTTTCTTACGCCATGTAATCCTTCTGCCAGGAGGAAGGGCGTGCCGGCTTCCAGCCAGTCCACCCCAGCCCTTAATGCCATTGCTGCCGTTTCAAATGCTTCGTCAATGTCAATGATGTCCAGAGAAATTTGTACAACGGGCTGCATCACTAATTTTTTATTTTACGTTTTGTCCTAACGAATGCATTCCTGCAATTCTTTTTCAGTATAAGACAAATTGTATTGCTGCAACACATCATCCGGTACGCCATTCCATTGATTGGGAACATTTCCTTTGTAACCAATATCTTTAAAGCCAATTTCCGTTGTATAAAATCCGCTGATGGTAAGATTGCGGACTAAACTAAAAAAAGGAATGCCCTGCTGTAATTCCTTTGGGTTTTTTTTAGGATAGGCAATCTTTGTTACGATTTCTAATTTTTGCTTATCGCTGCATTCTATAAATGACCGTTCAAATTTTTTCAGGCACACCATATCAAGCCATCGCAAGCCTCCCCGCAAAGGCGTTTGATGCTCAGGTTTATCTTTCGCTATAAATTCTATAAACTCGGGAACTTTTGCATCGGTTGCGCTGCCGCTAATTTCATCTTTTGGAATAATGATGTCTGTAAGCGCTGCGATGGTTGCTATCTCCTGGGAAGTAAAAAAGGTTTCGCTCTTTAGTTTATTGTTATAAGCTACTTCTTCCGGCATGCGGTCATCTTCGGGTACTGCCGCAGTTTGTTTGATATTTTCTTTTTTATCAGCAATGCTACAGGCTTTCAGCAGCATACCGGTGGAAGCTGTTCCGATTATAAAAGCCTTTATTGCTTTACGCCTTTTCATACATTTCCTTAAGGTAAAATTTTTATATTTTATATTCAATAATTTTTAGAAGCTGTTTGAATTATTTATTTGGCTAAATATTTTCCGTCATGTCTAATCATTTTATTTTAATTAACTCAAACAGCTTTTTAATCAAAGTTTCCATGTATTCTTCCCCACGTCGCGGTGGTATTTTCAAGAACATTACAGATTTTGTTTTTTTAATTCTCCTACTAAGTGCTCTGCTGTGCGCATAGAGAGTGCTAAAATTGTCCACGTAATATTTTTATCGGCCTGCGATACAAACGGGCTGCCATCCACACAAAAAAGATTTTTACAATCATGCGCCTGGCTCCAGCTATTTAATGCCGAGGTTTTTGGACTGTTTCCCATGCGTACGGTTCCTGCTTCATGAATCACATTGCCCGGATTATCGAGTCCCCAGTTATTGGTTTCATTATGCACGTCTTCCAGCCCCCAGGTAATCACTGCGCCCATATTGTGAAATATCTCTTTGAAAGTTTCTTTCATGTGCTTCGCCTGTTTTATTTCGTAGTTAGAATGTTTTACATGAAAACGTAATACAGGTATCCCCCATTTATCAACTACTGAGGGGTCAATTTCGCAATAGTTATCTTCACGCGGCACAGATTCGCCGCGACCTGCCATACCTATTTCAGCACCGTAAAAAAAACGCACATCTTCCTTTAATGACTTTCCAAAGCCTCCCGCTTCTTTTTTTATCCCGTTAGACGGAAACCTGTCATTCATATTTTCAATGCCCCAGTTAAATCCATAAATGGGCATACCCATGCCGCCGCCATATTCAATATGATAGCCACGGGGAAAATCAAGCTTGTTATTATCGAGCCACCAGGGTGTGTACACATGTGCACCCCCCACGCCGTCTTCATTGTAGCGCTTGCGCCCAAATAGTGCAGGAACAAACCCCCGCATGGCAGCGCCTGTTGAATCGTGCAAATACTTACCAACAACATTACTTGAATTGGCTAAGCCATTCTGATGCTGAGGTGATTTTGAATTTAATAATAAACGTGCTGTTTCAGCAGTGCTTGCTCCTAAAATGACAATTTTACCAGAGACCTCGTATTCCTGTGAATCGGTTTTATCAATATAAGAAACACCGGTTGCAAGGCCATCCTTATTGGTAATCACTTCACGGGCCATGGCATTGGTAATAAGGTCAACATTTCCCGTTTGCAAGGCGGGCTTTACTAAAACCGAGGAGGAAGAAAAATCCGCATATACTTTACAACTTCTCCAGCATTGATTGCAGTAAAAGCAGGAACCTCTTTCTTTATTAATTTGTTTGGTAAGTATAGACATTCGCGAAGGAATAACCGGTATACCTATACCTGTAGCCGCTTTTTTTATCATAAGCTCATGCAGGCGCGGCTTTGGTGGTGGTTGAAAAAAGCCATCGGGATCATTTTCTAAACCTTCCGCAGTGCCAAAAATTCCTATAAGCTTATCTATTTTGTCGTAATAAGGTTTTACATCTTCATAACCGATAGGCCAGTCGTCACCCAAGCCATCAATGCTACTGCGCTTAAAATCTTTGGGACCAAAGCGCAACGAGATACGCCCCCAATGATTTGTTCGGCCGCCTACCATACGTGCCCGCCACCAGTCCCATTTAGTTCCTTCTGCTTTTGTGTAAGGCTCGCCATCAATTTCCCAACCCCAGAAAGAACCGTCAAAATCGCCAAAGGGCCGAAATTTCGTACCGGCTCCACGCCGTGGCGACTCCCACGGATTTTTCATTTGTGAGGAATTTAAGGCAGGATCGTACATTGGTCCGGCTTCTATCAGGCAAATCTTCAGGCCGGCGTTTGCCAGCACATAAGCAGCCATGCCTCCGCCGGCACCTGAGCCAACGATTATTGCGTCATACCGTTTGGAGCTTTTTTTTATCTGGAGGTCACCCATTCTTAACTATTATATAGAAAATGCGTAATTAGTTATGGTCGGCAATGCTGCCATTTCTTAAAAAAAATAAAATCATCAAAGACGGCCAGGTTAATATTGCGGACAGCCTATTTTAATGTGCTAACTATAATTGCCGGTGCCTTTCAGTTTATAAATCTCAAGCGCTTGAGCACCACGATTTATACCCCTATTATTCGTAAAACTATATCAATGCATAAACTTAAATGTCCTGTAATTGGCTGTTATTATAATCGAATTATCTTTCTGTTTATAAATCATAAAATGCTGAATTATTTTATATTCAGCTCATTATATTTGTTGCCATAGCATTTAAAATAAGTGCTCAATTTTAAGGCTTAAATTCTATTTAATAAAAAAGTTTTAATAAATATCTCATATATAATGAAACCTTTTTTCTTAATTCTTTTGTGTATTGCAGCATCAAATTCTTTTGGTAAAAGTAAAAATTGTGCCGCACCCGAAAAAAACAATGGATCAGTTTTCACAGGTCATTTCTCGTCAGGGGAAACATTAATAATAACCATGCCACTTACACGAATCGTGTATCAGAGAAATAATAAGAATAAAGCAATTATACAAATTAAAGGAACTATTGCGGAAGACGTTTCGTCAATAGAGGCGCGACTTATTGCGAGGCAAGCCGGCCAGGGAACGGATACAAAATGGAAACGCATCTCGAAAAACGTTTCTGCAGGAAATTTTACCGGATTGCTTGAGGGAAGCGGTGGCTGGTATAATCTTGAAGTGCGGGCAAAAAGAAGAAGACGCGTAATCGTATCCGCAGCTGTAGAACGGGTAGGCATAGGTGAGGTGTTTGTAGTAGCCGGGCATTCAGTTGCGCAGGGTGGTGAGATCAATATTGAAGGCGCAACAGATGATCGTGTAAATACCGTACCTCTGCAGGAAAAAACAGAGCGATTTGAAATTTACCTGAAAACCGGTGATCCTCAGTACCTACCAGAACCACATTTTGTGCAGGCCGCCACCAGTGTAGCTCATGCTCCCTTTGGGCATAATAATTATTTCTGGTCAAAGTTTGGAGAGCAACTTGCGAAACAGGAAAATGTGCCCGTGCTCATTTACAATGCTGCTTTTGGCGGCACCAACCTGGAGCATTGGGCGAAGTCAGCCGGAGGAATACAGTTTGAGCATGGATTTGTAAAATCGGCTATTAGAATGCCCTACATAAATCTGCTAAATACTTTTAAAAAATATATTCCGCTTACAGGACTTCGGGCTATTCTGGCTGATCATGGCCAGAATGACTTAGGTGAGAAAAACGCAGATATAATATTTGCAAATTATAAGATATTCATAAGGCAGGCAAGGCAGGATCTAAATTATAATAAATTAGCACTGGTAGTTAATCGCCAAACTCCGAAAGATGCGCCGGCAGTTCGTATTGCCCAGGACAAGATGGCTAAACAACCCTATTCTTTCCCCGGCCCTGATTATGATAAATTGCTCCCCGAAGATCATGTGGATGGAATACATCTCAATGCTTCAGGAGAAGAAAAAGCTGCGGTAATGTGGGCAAAAGCTCTGACCCAGGAGTTTTTTAAAAAGTCGGAGCCGTGGTTACCCGACTGGAAATGAAGTAAGCAGTAAATCAGGAAATTTATATGATTGATAAAATGACATTGTAATGAGAACACACAAATTACTTTTATTTTTTAGCCTGTTTTGCTTCCATGCAATAGGAAATGCACAACAGCATTCTTCCAAAACTACACTTTTAAAAGTTAGGGCAATGGAAGAGGATACACATTCAATGACTCCGGTAATGGTGTGCATTATGAATCTTGATGACTCAATAGTGCGTGTTCCGCCAGATGGCGATACTGCCGGCCTCCCCACAGAGATACCTTATTTTATGAAAGGTGTTGAATTCTCAAATGATAAAAATTGGGTAGGTCCTATACGAATGACCAATGGGCAGGGCAACAATGAAAACCGCAGTTCTCTGTATAATTTGAAGCCGTCTTTACCTTATTGGAGAGAGCCGCTCATGTATCAAACATCAGGTGATTTTTCTATAAAATTATTTCCCGGCAAATGGCGTATAAGCCTGGAGCATGGTTCAGAATATATTCCCATCACAGAAATATTTACGGTGGAGGAGGGGCAGCAGGAATTGACCAAAATATTTACACTGAAAAGGTGGATTGACCTGCCTAAGCGTGGCTGGTATTCCGGCGATGTGCACGTGCATCACCCTACTGATAAGCCGCAGTATAAAGAATATTTATTGCAAATGGCAAAAGCTGAAGATGTACATATAGTTAACATGCTTGAGATGGGGCACCATTTCGGAACAGACTTTAAAGTGGACGGTTTTGGTCAACAATTTAGAAAATGCAGGGAGAACTATTGCCTCATATCAGGGCAGGAAGATCCGCGTACAGAAATTGGTCACATCGTGGGATTAAATATTAATAAGCAGGTTCGTGATACTGCGAAATATTACTACTACGATCTTGTATTTAAGAAGTTGCACCTTCAACCCGGCGCCCTTATTGGGTATGCACATTTTGCCTGGAAAGGCTTTGACCAGGGATTTCCCTGGCATATCACTACCAACGAGATTGACTTTGTAGAATTGCTCCAGTTTCTGCGTTTAAACACGGCTGATTATTATGATTATCTGAATCTCGGCTTTAAAATTACTGCAGCTGCCGGGAGTGATTTTCCCTGGGCTTCCACCATTGGAGATGTAAGAACATTTGTTTATACAGGAAAAAAATTCTCGGTTGATAATTGGTTTGCCGCCCTGAAAGCAGGGAATACTTTCGTGTCAAACGGGCCGGCAATTTTTTTTAAGGCAAATGATAAATTACCCGGGACTGTAATAAGTACGAAAGGCTCAACAAAATCAAGATTAAAAGTTACCGCCCTCGCTCATGAACCAATTGGAACTATTGATCGCGTGGCAATTTACAATAATGAAGGCCTGGTTGCAGAAAAAACCAATACTGATAAAAAGGATTCTGTAAGTATAGATGTTACACATGCAATAACAAAAAGCCAATGGATTGCAGCAGTAGTTTATTGTGAGAACGGCGCCGTGGCTCATACAACACCAATATATTTTGTAGTAAACGGCCAGCCCACTTACGATAAAGAAAAAGCGCCGGGCATAATTCAAAAGCAGGTGGTGTTTATCGAAAAGATAAGGAAGCAGGAGCAAGCAAAATCAACACCCGATAAAGGGATTCTTCAGCGGCTTGACAAGGCGGATATATTTTATGAAAAATTGATGCATGAGCTTGAGAAGGGAAAGTGAGCTTTTAAACTCTTTGGAGGGTATTGCGCAGGCTTTGGTTTTATACGTTCATTCTATTTGCTGAGCAATGAACCAAATTATTTTTTTATCTTTTCGAACCATGCTTTTTGCATTTTAATTTCTTGAACTAATGAAATAAAAGTTAACAGGTTTATTTTTAGGGGTTTTAATTTAATTAACATCATTGCCAATATATTTAAAATCTCGGAAACATCTATATTTACATCATGGTCAAACTTCCGAATGCACCGCTCCAGGAGGTAATATTTGAGGTAAGATGGACGCTTAAGCCATCTGAAGAAACAGGTCAGTTGGAGGACGAAGGTTTTGAGTTGGCGAGCGGAAGATTGAGCACAATGGTAGAAAATGAGCTGCCCTATTACAAACGTATTGTTCCTGCAGATCTTCCTGAGCAATTATTATTTTATCGTGCGGTACATCAATATTGGAAAAGCGAAAATACATGGCCTGTTGTACAATTAGGACCCGGAATGTTTACAGTAAATTGCACAGATGACTGGTACGACTGGGGTGCAAACTTCTTTCCATTTATTGAAAAAGCCCTTCAATGGGTTACAAAGGCTTACCGGCAACCTCTCCAATTTGGTTTTGCCAGCTTGCGTTACATTGATGCTATTAAAGTAGATGATTATGGAGGAATTGAAAAAGGATGGGAAGGTTTTATAACAAGAAATTTTAATTTCTCTTATTCAAATTTATTTGACACACGGGGCCCGCAAAAACAGCTACAGGTAAACCAGGTATTTGAAATGCAAGATGGCGCCTCTTTACAAATTCAGCTAAGTAACGGAAAGCGCAATAACGAGGAGGCATTCATCTGGCAAACAGCCATATTAAAAAAACATACGTTTAACAGGGATCAATTAATAGAGTGGGCGAATGAGGCACACAAAACAGCTCATGATTTATTTACAGAAATGATAAAACCAGATTTATATGCCAGCTTTAGCAGAAAGGACAAAAATTAGATCAGCATCGAATTCGTCAACGACAATTGAAGGACTGGGCTCTTCTGACCTATTACAAATTGCAAGCGCAGGAAGAGTCGAATTTCTTCCGATAGATGTACATGCCTATGAACTGTTATCGGCAAGTACCAGTGTGGCCTTACTTCCATACTTGCACCAGCCCTCCTCACAAGCAAAAGAATTATTAAAGAAACTGTATTCTTTCAAAAAACTTCCCGATAACTGGGATGGAAATGGGGCTGTGCCGCCTAACGAATCAACCATTAATAAAGCTGCCGCATTTATCAATTTTACAGACGAATTTGATGCTCCTTTGTATTTTACTGCTCTCGGGCCTAATGGTGAAATTGTACTGGAGTATAAAATGGAGAACCATATGTCAGAAGTTTTTTTTAATGAAGACGAATCAGAGGAAATGATTTTATATACGGGTAATGCACAGCAATATTGCGGAGCCATAAACCCTGAATTGCTTAAAAAACATTTTCAACAATAATTATGGAGGTACAAACCGAAAAGGTGAAAGATGAAGATCGGTTGCTCAGGAGAGTTTGGTATCCTTCTCCAAGCCATGTGCGGGATGATATGACTGTAACATCACTGGCATTCAAATTACGCAAGAATAAAAATGAGACAGGGTTATCTGTGGATATTGAAAGATTAACTACTCTTGACAAAGCCATTATTGATATTTCCAGGTTCCGGTTATTTAGGATAACCACAGCGAATGTTAGGTTCTTAGGCTGCGAATGCAGTCATCTGCCCGAAAGTGACAATTATGCCCATGCAGAAATTACAGGTCACATTACTAACTCAATATCTAGCCAACTTGCCAAAGCTGCGGTTTTTGTAAAATTCCCCTGAAAAAATATGCAGTAAATAGTTTTTTAAACGAGGCTTTCCCGCTGCCGCTTAATCTCCTAAATTCCCAACGTAACTAAACGTTTTACTTTGTGATAGGTGAGCGTTGCTTTTATACATTCTTTTAATTCCTCCGCAAGAATTTTCTAGTTCAATTGAAAGATAATAGCACGGTTTCCTTCATATTAAAATTCATTTTCCACTCTTCTAAAACCAGCCCTTACATCCCATGTTAATCGCATTACAATTGCAGTTAAAAAAGCGATAGTTTTTTTTGCAGGATTATCTAATTTCGATGAGTATGCTTTTTTTTCTGATCAAGTTTTCATACTTCTTCCTTCGCTTGAAAAGCATTCAAAAAAATTGGGAATTTATTTTGTATCTCAAAGTAAATTATCATATAATTTTCCACCTAAGACACTCTTCTTAAATTGCTTAAACTGTATGAAAAAAATATATTGGATCTTTTTTATTTTTATCTCGTTCCTTTTCCCTTCGGCGCTTGTATTATCACAAAATTCCATCCAGCCCGTTCCTTTCACTTCTGTAAAATTTACGCACGGTTTCTGGGCTTCGCGCCTGCAAACACATGCACGTGTAACCTTGCCTGTGTGCATCGCCCAGCTTCGCGATTCATCAAGCCGCATTTCAAATTTTCAAAAAGCGGCAGGGTTGAAAGAAGGCGAATTTGAGGGAACTTTTTTTGACGATTCTGATGTATATAAAGCCATGGAGGGTATGGCTTATTCCCTGCAAAACAATCCCAATCCGGAGATAGAAGCCATACTCGATGAATGGATAGGCTACATTGCAAAAGCACAGCAAAAGGATGGATATTTAAATACATTTTTCACCCTTCCGCACAAGCGTGACTATTGGGATGACCATGGGAGGTGGACAGATTTTGGCCGCCATGAAATGTATTGCGGCGGCCACATGATTGAAGCAGCCGTTGCATATTATAATGCCACCGGTAAAAAAACTTTTTTAAACGTAGCCACAAAATTTGCTGACCACCTTGATTCAACCTTTGGACCTGGTAAGAGAAACTGGGTTCCCGGCCACCAGGAGATCGAGCTTGCCTTGGTGAAGCTTTATCACGCCACTAACGAGAAAAAATATCTTGATCTTTCCAAATGGATTTTAGAAGAGCGTGGCAAAGGATATATGATGGGGCCCATGTGGATGTCGAGTGACCAAAGCAATAAAAATTGCCAAAACGAATTTCCGGTTGCCAGCCTTGAAAACATTGCCGGCCATGCCGTACGCGATATGTATATGTTTACGGGTATGGCAGATGTGTCGGCGGCCTTTAAAGACACGATGTATCATACAGCGCTTTACAAATTATGGGATGATGTGGTGCTGCGCAATATGTACATTACCGGAGGCATCGGATCTTCTCATACTAATGAAGGGTTTGTGGCAGATTATGACCTCCCAAATAAAACGGCTTATAGCGAAACCTGCGCATCTGTAGGCATGGTCTTTTGGAACAGCCGGATGAACCTGATGACCGGTAATGTAAAATACGCTAATGTGATGGAACGGGTAATGTATAACGCTGTGCTTGCAGGTGTTTCTCTTTCAGGCGATCATTTTTTTTATGTAAACCCGCTTGAGTCAGATGGCGATCATCACCGCCAGCGCTGGTATGGCACTGCTTGTTGCCCAAGTAATATTTCCAGGTTTTTGCCCTCTGTAGGAAATTATTTTTACATGACGGATGAGCAAAGCTTATTTATCAATCTATATGCAGCCAGCCAAACTTCTATTGACCTGAGGGGAACAAAAGTGAATATCACACAGGAAACGGGTTATCCCTGGGATGGCGCTATCGTTATAAAAGTTGACGCTGAAAAGGAAGTGGATGCCAATATAAAGTTGCGCATTCCCGACTGGTGCAAATCTTATAAGATAAAATTGAACGGAAAAAGTATTACGGAAAAAAAATGGGATGAAGGATATCTTACCATTAATAAAAAGTGGGCGAAAGGCGATGTGATCGCACTTATGCTGGATATGCCGGTAGAAGTAGTAGCTGCTGACCCGAGAGTAAAAGCTGATGTAGGCAAGCGTGCTATTCAGCGAGGTCCCATTGTTTATTGCGTAGAACAGGGTGGCAATAAAAATGTAAATCTTAATAAGTTGGTGCTTACTGCAAAGAATAAATTTGAAGTAGTTGATGGCACGGGTGTGCTGGATGGCATCAAAGTTTTACAAACCATTTCCCCTTCAAAAAAAATAAATTTTGTTCCTTACTACGCCTGGGATAACCGCGAGCCCGGAAAAATGTTAGTATGGGTAAATTATAAATAATTTATGAGAATAGCAGCAGTAAAGCTGATAGCAGCTTTTTCCTTTCTGATCTCTCTATCGTGCAACAATTCAAAAACCAATGGTGATGAAGCTGGAAATTTCGATAGCAGCGATGTGAGCGGCAAAAAATTCGCAGATCATATACGCACTACTGATTTTCAAACACCGCAGCAGGAACGCCGGGCTTTGCATTTACCGCCGGGCTTTGAGATAACACTATTTGCTTCCGAGCCCGACATTAGCAAGCCAATCAATATGGAATTTGATGCGGCGGGTCGCCTTTGGGTGAGTCAGTCGTCAGAGTATCCTATGGCGGCTGACCCTGGCAATGGGCATGATCGCATCACTATATTGGAAGATACTGACGGTGATGGGAAGGCTGATAAGTTCACCCATTTTGCAGACGATCTTAATATACCTATCGGCCTTATCCCGGTTAAAGATGGGGCAATTGGATACAGCATTCCAAATGTGTATCACTTTATTGACAAGGATGGCGACGGAAAATATGATGAGAAAAAAAAGTTGCTCGGCCCGTTCGGCCACCAAGATACACATGGCATGGTAAGTAACTTTATCCGCGGCTTCGATGGCTGGATAAATTCCTGTCACGGTTTTACAAATACCTCTACTGTTGCCGGCAGTGATGGTGATTCAATAACCATGATATCCGGCAATACTTTTCGTTTTAAAGAAGACGGAAGCCATGTGGAGCAAACTACTTATGGCCGTGTAAATCCATTCGGATATACTTATGATGACTGGGGGTATTTGTATTCGGTTGACTGTCATTCCAAGCCTATTTATCAAATGATAGAAGGCGCGGTATATCCTCATTTTGGAAAAAAATCTCCCGCTATTGGTTTCGCTCCGGAGATGATGAGCTATGAATTAGGCTCCACGGCTCTCTCCGGCTTAGTATATTATATAGGCGAAGGATTTCCGAAAGAATATCAAAATAGTTTTTTCAATGGCGATGTGGTAACCTGCCGCATCAACCGGAACTCGATAAAGTGGGATGGTTCTTCTCCGGTGAGTAAAAGAGAACCCGATTTTTTGGTAAGCTCAGATCCCTGGTTTCGGCCTGTAAATATAAAGCTGGGGCCGGATGGCGCTATGTATGTAGCTGACTTTTATAACAAGATCATCGGGCATTACGAAGTAGATTTAAGCAATCCTTTAAGAGACAGAAAAAGCGGGCGCATCTGGAAAATAACTTATGTAGGAGATAAAGATAAAAAACCATACAAACCGGTGGATTGGTCAAAGGCATCATTACCTGATTTGATTGGCGGGCTCAGTCATCCGCAATTAAGTTTAAGGATGATTATTGCGAACCAGGTTTTTGATCGCTTCGGAAGTAAGGCAGTAGCTCCCTTGCTGCAGGCCATTAGTAATACCAATAAGGATAGCAGGTCTTATGTGCAAATGCTGTGGTTACTTTACCGGCTAAATGCGCTGCCTGAAAATGTTTTGCAAAATGCAGCCAACGATAAGGATCCTGTAGTGCGTACGCATGCGATGCATATTATGAGTGAGTTGAAAAATCTCAGTCGGCAACAACACGCCACAGTGCTTAAAGAGCTTGACGATACCAACCCAAATGTAAAGCGTGCAGCCACGGAAGTATTGTCTGCATTTCCGGAAAAAGCAAATGTAAAGCTGCTGTTATCCATGTATAAAAATATACCCGCAGCCGACAATCATTTTAAATACACTGCACTCATCAGCCTACGGCAGAATTTGCAAAACAAAGACATTATGCATTCCGTGGCTACCTCAAAATGGAACGATAGCGACCTGGTTATGCTCGTAAAAATAATGCCGGACGCACCATCTGAGGAAGGCGCAGCGCTTACGATGGATTACATGAAAGCACATACGCTGCCTGAAGATCAAATGACACGTTCATTAGAATATGTAGGCCGCTACATCTCTGCAAGCCGGGTAGGGCAGGTTGTCTCTATGATAAGGGCACAGTTTAAGAACAACCTGAAAATGCAATATGAATTTTACCAGACCATGCGCAGCGGCCTGGCGCAGAAAGGAGGAAAAGTGAGTGCTCCTCTTAAAGATTGGGGTGTATCACTTGCCGGTGCGCTTTTGAATGATGTAAAAAATAAAGACGGCGGATGGTGGAATATTAATAATGAAAAAGGCTGGACGGGTTTAAACCCCTGGAATGTTGTAAGGCAATATAAAGGAGCCGGCAACAACCCTGTTGACCTTATATGGAGCGATTATAATTTTAGCCCTACCGGCAAGCTGCACTCTCCTTATTTTTCTTTGCCGGCAAAGCTTACAATGGATGTATTCGACAATGATCTTTTTTACCAGGAGCCATATACCGGCATTTCCAGAAATATAGTGCGTATTCGTCTCAAAGGTTCTGATCAGTTGGCAGGAGAGTATAGATATAAGTCGAAGGATAAAATGACCGGGAAAGATTTTATAAATCCGGCAACTTTTGACCTTTCAAAATATAAAAACCAAACCGGCTACCTGGAAGTGATTGACAGTTCACGCTCACCCGGGGGCATAGGTGTAGGAAACATATCACCGGCTGTATTATACCTGCCTCCACGAGGGCCTGGCGAAATTTCGGCTCAGCAAATTAAGGCGTCGGATATTATCAGTGACTTAAAAATTTCCAGTATGGAGCCGCCGATGGCAGAGATATTAAAGAACCCGCAGGGAGATATTGAAGCGCGAGCCGCTGCCGCCGTTGCGCTAATGAATCTTTCACCCGAACGTAATGCAAAGCTCGTATCTGATGTATTTAATAATATCACTGAATCGCAGGAAATGCGGGAAAAACTGATGACTGCCTTAGGACAGTATCCTTCTCCGGAGGTTTTAAATACTTTACAAAAAGGCCTGGTGGGCACGCCCAGGTTTCTCCAGCTTGCAATTGCAAAAGTATTGGTGAAATCGCAGGAGGGCATTACGCATTTGTTAGCTGCTGCGAAGGCAAAGGATATTGACGGTGACCTGTTGGAGGATGTGGCCATCAACGAGCGGCTGCTTGCAAACAGCACTGCCACGCAGAAAAAAGAACTGGAAGATTTTATGAAAAGCCAGAGCGGGCTCGAAGACCGTAAAAAGATCATTGCGGAACGCCTCGATAATTTCGATTCTGCTTCTGTAACCGTTACGGCAGGTCACCAGGTATTTATTCAAAACTGCAATATGTGCCATTCTATAAAAGGCACCGGCGGTATGATTGGCCCGCAGCTCGATGGTATCGGCAACTGGGGACAAAAAGCCCTGACACAAAAAATATTGAATCCCAATGGAAATATTTCACAGGCATTCCGCATGTATAACATTACACAGAAAAATGGCAATACGGTTAGCGGACTGTACAGAAGAGAAGAAGGAGAAGTGCTGGTTTTTGCCAATGTTGCCGGTCAGGAATTTACTGTTGCGAAGGCAGACATCAAAGACAAGGTGCCATCGAAATATACTTTAATGCCCGATCAATTCAGGAACACTATTTCTAAAAATGATTTTAATGCGCTTTTAAAATTTTTGTTGAATACTAAGTAAACAATTTTAATTCTTACATTTCAGATTTTATCCGGAGAAATGATGTTGAATACTTTTTAAGATAGTCTATTCAAAGAAATAGTTTTTATTATTTAAAATTCGGGCCACAGCATTTTTGCTCTTCATTTATGCTTTTGGTTTAAAAATAAAGAAGATCCTTTTTTAATTCTATAAAAAAATTAAAATGAAATTTGGTATCAATACATTTCTTTTCCGCTCTCCCTTTACTACAAAAGACATTTCGCTGTTTCCCACTTTCAAAGAATGGGGTTTTGATTCAGTGGAGATTGCTTTGGAAAATGCAACAGACATAGATGCGGAAGCGGTTAAAAAAGCATTAGATGATAATGGCCTTACTTGCGGCTCCATCTGTGCTGCTATGGGGCCGGGCCGTGACCTGCGTGGTTCTACAGAAGACCAGCAGGGCGCAATAGATTATTTAAAAAGTATAATAGATGTGATGCCTCCGTTAGGTTGTACTATACTCGCCGGGCCTTTGTATTCTGCAGTTGGCAGAGCAGGCCCGGTGGAAGAAGCAGATTATAATGAACAATGGAAAACTGTAGTAACTCATTTGAAAACACTATCTCAATATGCGGAAGAAGCAGGAGTGCAATTAGCTATTGAGCCTCTTAACCGTTATGAAACCGATTTTATTAATACTGCAGAGCAGGCATTGAAAATGATTGAAGATGTTGGCAGCCATTCACTGTTACTTCACCTGGATTCTTACCACATGAATATAGAAGAAAAAGATCCGGCGCAGGCAATTCTCACTGCCGGCAATAAGCTGGGCCATTTTCATGCATGCGGCTCAGACCGTGGCACACCAGGAGGTGACCAGATCAATTGGAATAAAATTGCTGAGGCCTTGCGAAATACAGGCTATGATGGCGGGGTAGTGATAGAATCTTTTACCAAGGACGTAAAAGTAATTGCAAAAGCCGCTTCTATATGGCGCAAGTTTGAGCCTTCGCAGGAATCCATTGCCATAAAAGGAATAGATTTTCTTAAACGTAAATTCATTGAAAAGCCGGCGGCCCTTGGTTTATAACAACCAAACTGTTTTGGTGAATAGATATCCTATGTTATCATAGATGTGAACATTTTTGACCGGCATTATTTCCTGATTTGTCAACAATCTTAACTTTTTATCAGAACAAATTTTATGAATAAAAAAGTTTACCAATTGCGAGGGTTAATGAAAGTTGTATTTCTGCTGAATATTATTTTCTGGCTTGCTTCATGCAATCCTGAAGGCCAAAAATCCGGACAAGTTCCATCTTCAGACACCCTAACGGAAGAACAAAAGCACCTTCCTGAAAATGCTTTGAAAGGACTTATTGTTGCTGAAGGTTTGGCAGTAGAACCGGTAGCATACGAACCAATGCTGAAGAATCCTACCAATATGGATGTGGATTCTCGCGGGCGGGTGTGGATAGTGGAAGCATATAACTACAGGCCTAAAAGCAATGGTAACCCCGTGAATCCCCGGGGTGACCGTATTGTGATTCTTGAAGATTTTGATAAAAAAGGTAAAGCCGGAAAGAGCAAAGTATTTTACCAGGGGCCTGAAATGAATGCACCCTTGGGAATATGTGTATTGGGTAACCGGGTAATTGTATCGCAGAGCCCGTATGTATGGTCTTTTTATGATGATAACGGTGACGATTCTGCAGATAGGAAAGAAATACTTTTTCAGGGAATTGGCGGTGAGCAACATGACCACGGAATGCATACATTTAGCTTCGGTCCCGACGGAAAACTGTATTTCAATTTCGGTAATGAAGGCCGGACGCTGAAAGATAAAAATGGCAAAGTGGTTCTGGATCAGGATGGTGATCAAATAGGACCGAAAAAATATAAACAGGGGATGGTATTCCGGTGCAATCCCGACGGTTCGGAAGTTGAATGCCTGGGCAAGAATTTCCGAAATAATTATGAGGTGGCGGTAGATAGCTATGGTACCATGTGGCAAAGTGATAATGATGATGATGGTAATAAGGGTGTTCGTATAAATTATGTAATGGAATATGGAAATTATGGATATCACGATGAAATGACAGATGCCGCCTGGCAGGCACCAAGAACCAATCTTGAAGATTCTATATATGATCGCCATTGGCACATTAATGATCCCGGGGTGGTTCCAAACTTATTACATACAGGCGCAGGCTCGCCTACAGGTATGCTGGTTTATGAAGGAACCTTGCTTCCCAAACAATTTCACGGGCAAATGATTCACTGTGAGCCTGGAGGCAACGTTGTTCGCTCTTACCCTGTTACAAAAGACGGTGCAGGTTACAAAGCAAAGATTGTAAATATTTTGCATGATGACGATGACCAGTGGTTTCGTCCTGCAGATGTGTGCACAGCGCCGGATGGTTCTATTATGATAGCAGATTGGTACGATCCCATTGTCGGCGGCCATGGGGCGGGCGACCAGGATCGTGGCCGTGTTTACCGTGTCGCTCCCAAGGGCGCAGAATATATTATTCCCAAGTTTGATTTTACAACATCTTCCGGAGCGGTTCAGGCTTTACAAAATCCGAATCTGGCCACACGGTACCTTGCATGGACGGCTTTGCAGAATATGGGTGAAAAGGCAATACCGGATTTAGAAAAGCTTTGGCGCTCAACTGCCGATCCGCGATTGCGTGCAAGAGCGCTGTGGGTGCTGTCTAAAATGAAAAGTGGGATCGGTTACGTACAAGAAGCAGTGAAAGATGACAATCCCGATTTGCGGATAACCGGTTTGAGAGCAGCCCGCGAAATAAAGCAGGATGTTTTAAAAATCGTTGCATTATTAGTGAATGATAAAGACCCCCAGGTTCGCAGGGAATGCGCAATCGCTTTGCGTCACAACAAAACGGCGGAGTCTGCCAACTTATGGGCGCAGCTTGCCATGGAATACCAGGGTAACGACCGGTGGTATCTTGAAGCATTAGGTATAGGCGCAGACAGGCAATGGGATCGCTTTTTTGCAGCTTATCTCCGGCAGAATAAAAATCCGCTTCAAAGTGAGGCAGGCCGGGACATTGTGTGGCGTTCCCGTGGTGATAATTCATTGGAATTGTTATCGAAGCTGGCTTCAGATTCTGCAGAAACCATGAAATCGCGGCTGAGATATTTCCGTGCTTTTGATTTTCATGCAAGCCCATCAAAATCTAAGGTGTTGCTTGCTATGCTTGAATCAAATTC
The DNA here is from genome assembly GCA_965217965.1 of Hanamia sp. GTDB lineage: Bacteria > Bacteroidota > Bacteroidia > Chitinophagales > Chitinophagaceae > Ginsengibacter. The sequence goes on from CBDCJQ010000001.1 coordinate 1,197,066, forward strand.
AAATGCGGGCAATGATTTTGATATGCTGGTATTGCATCATCTAGACCCTTCAAGAGTAGAAAACTCGCAAATAGGAAAAGCCACGCTTTCAAAAGTTCTTAAAAATACCTACGGCACACCCTCGTACCTGGATATTGTAAGACAATACAGGCTAAAAAGTGAAAACCCTAAATTGGTAAACCTGGCATTCAACCGGTCTGCTGAGCCGGAAGGAACGGAGGCTGTACGCTTACTTATCGAATCCGGGGATAAGGATATTTTAAAAAAGATAATAAAGGGAAAGAGTACAGACTCGATGAATATTTTTCTGACGGCTTTAAGCAAAGCCGGGTATCCTGAAAGTATTAATCTCCTTCAGGAAGTGCTGGTATCGGATAAATACAATAAAGCAGTACGCATAAAAGCTGCTGAAATGATCGGCAAAAGCTATGGAGGTGAGGACAGGGTATTGGATCTGCTGAGAGATAAAACCGTACCGCAGGAATTTGTTTCGGCGGTGGTGGAAGGTGTTAAAGGTGGTGAACGTAGTGGCATTTATAAAAAAGCGGTAACTTATTTACCAGGTAATTCAAGTCAAACTTCTGCTAAACCAGTTCCATCAGTAAACTCTCTTGTGTCATTAACCGGAAATGCCAACAATGGGGCCGTAATTTTCAAAACATCCTGTACATCCTGTCACCAGGTAAAAGGAACAGGCGCCGACTTTGGGCCCAAACTTGGCGAAATAGGTACAAAGTTACCGAAGGAAGGGTTATTTAAAGCCCTTATTAGTCCTTCATCCGCTATATCTTTTGGATATGAAGCTTCGAAGGTTACTTTAAAAAACGGCACCACAATGACGGGCATTATTTTTAGTAAGACAGATAAAGAAATAGACATTAAATACCCGGGCGGCACTGAACAAAAGATTCAAATAGATGACGTAAAGAATATAAAAGAATTGCCTGAGTCATTGATGCCTGTAATGTCGGAAATAATGAGCGACCAGGAGCTGGCCGATGTAGTATCCTATTTAAGCACACTTACTAAAAAATAATTTACAATATAGCACCTTCATAATTTACTGAATATTTAATTTTTGACAATGCTTATTAGATACAAAAGGTTTATCATGCTATTCATTTCCTGTGTTATACTTCTCGGGAGCGGTTGTAGTTCGTCGAAAAAAAGTGTAAAAGATAGTAACGATACTTCGGCAGTCAAGAAAAAAATTGTGTTTATTGCCGGCGGCCCAAGTCATGGCAGCGGCGAACATGAATTTCAGGGTGGTTGTACGTTACTTGCGGGAATGCTTAATGCAAATATGAAAAATGTAAATGCGGTAGTTTATAACGGAAGCTGGCCGGCCGATCCCTCCGTACTTGCGGATGCAGATGCCATAGTGGTTTATAGTGATGGGGGCGGTGGACACATGATCATTCCCCATTTGCAGGAAGTAGATAGGTTAATGAAAAAAGGAGTAGGCCTTGTGTTGCTGCATTATGCTGTGGAACTGCCAAAAGGGGAAAATGGTAACTATTTTTTGGATTGGGTTGGCGGCTATTTTGAAACGTTTTGGTCAGTGAATCCCTACTGGAAAGCCGATTATACTAATATTCCGAAGCATGCTATCACCCGGGGGGTAAACCCATTTGAAGTGGACGACGAATGGTACTACCACATTCGTTTCAGAGATGGCATGAAGAATATTATACCTATCCTCGTCACACTTCCTCCGAAATCAACGTTGAACCGTCCCGATGGCTCGCATGATAATAATCCTTTTGTACGGTCTGATATCAATAAGGGAATTCCTCAAATCATGGCGTGGGCAATTGAACGACCAGATGGAGGCCGGGGGTTCGGGTTTACCGGCGGGCACATGCATAGAAACTGGATGAATGATGATTTTCGAAAACTTGTATTGAACGCTATCGTTTGGACAGCGAAAATTCAGGTGCCAAAAAATGGTGTACCGTCTAAAACGCCCACACAAAGTGAGATGGATGAATTGTTGTATAAAAAATAACAGGGTATTAAAAAGCTGATTAATCCAGATCCTGCGATTTGTTATAAGCCTCGATAAACAAATACCTGATGTAGTTTTTACTTGCAACATGATCATGTATCTATCCGTTCGATTTTTTTTTATTTCATTATAAAGCGTTTACCCATTTGACAAACTCATTATAAATTCTGACAATTAAAAGATACTTGATCCTGGTATACGATACTACATTTACATCAATTCTTTTGGAATGTTTTAGAACAACAACAAACTGTAATACGAACATTATCCCTGATAAAGATTATTCTAATTCTTAGCGAAAGCAACGCTAAATCATACAGCAATCGTTTGATCGCCTGTTTCTACAGGCGATTTATTTTTCGTGTAATCAATTATGTTATAGACGTTAAATGAATGCTTTTAAGAATATTGAAACCCTCACCGAAAAAAAATTATTATATTTTTCATCTAAAAAGTAACCACAAAAAAATTATGAATTCCCAATCTCAAATAAAATTTGGCTCTGAAGTTTATACCTGGTTTATGAACAATAACGGCCAAACGTATAATGGTAAGTTGGGCCATATTATTGAAGTGATTGCATCAGCGGGGTTTTCAGGGATACAGCCCATTTATTCCTGGATGGGTGAGTTTACGGATCACGAAAAGCTGAAGGCAAAATTACAGGAAGCACAAATCGAACTGGCAGCCATTTCTCTCGTGCTTGAATGGAATCGCGAAAAAGAAACCGTAACAGAAAAGGCTCTTGCAGATCAAACCATTGCTTTATTAAAACATTTTCCCGGCGCCATGTTGTGTACGGTACAGCTTCCAACCGGCAGACACCAAGTACCTGAGCGTCGTAAAAAATTGGTGAACATTATAAATGAAGTTTCAAAGAGGGCAGTAGATCAGGGAGTGGCCTGTACTTTTCATCCTAATTCGCCCTATTCATCGATTACCCGGACGAAAGAAGACTACGAAGTGATTTTGGGTTCATTAAACAGTACTGTAACCGGGTGGACACCAGATGTAGGTCACATGATTAATGCAGGAATAGATCCTTTGCAAAAGATGAAGGAATATGCCTCACTCATTAATCATGTTCATTATAAAGACTGGGATGGCGAGCCTGAATTTATTTTGATGGGAAAGGGTAAAGTTGATTTTTTATCTATAACGCAATGGCTTGATGGCATTGGGTATAAGGGGTGGATAGTTTGCGAAGACGAAGGCAAAGAAGCATTGGAAGATCCTGACGGGGTTACCCTTCATGATGGACGTTGGATAAAGGAAAATTTGCTACCCCATTTAAAAAGGTAATATGCCCTATATAGAAACGAATGGAATAAAAATGTATTACGAGGAGCAGGGCACAGGCGATCCATTATTGCTGATAATGGGTATTACTGCCACAGGTTCTGTCTGGGGAAAACATGCTGCCTTTTGGCAAAAAAATTTCAGATGCATTATGCCGGATAACCGCGGTGTGGGGTTGAGCGATGTGCCAGCCGGCCCTTACACGTCAGCTCAGATGGCAGATGATTATGCAGGCCTCCTGGATGCCTTGCACCTCAAAAAAACAAAAGTGGTTGGCTGCTCCATGGGGAGTATTATTGCACAACAATTCGCCATTCGCCACCCTGAAAAATTAAGTTCCGTTGTTTTTATGTGCCCGTGGGCCAGGTGCGATACGAAGGCAAAAGCAATCTTTCAAAATATGATCCATTGCAAAGCCAGGCTTACACCGGAAGAATTTATGTTGTATATACAATTGCTTATTTTTTCTCAGCAGTACTGGAGCGATCCACAAAATGCGGCAGGCCTTGAGAAAGACCGTATGCAGGCGGCTTCCGAGCCAAATCCCCAAACATATACCGGCTTGCTAAGCCAGGCGATGGCTTGTATGTCGCACAATGTGATGGATGATCTGTATAAAATTAAACAGCCCGCATTAGTGATCGGTGGTAAGGAAGATATTTTTACACCGCCATGGATGGCGAAAGAATTGGCAGAGAATATTTCAAATGCAGCTATCCATCTTTACGAAGGCTGCGGCCATGCCTTTCATTGGGAGGCTATCGAAGATTTTAATCCACGGATTATGAGCTGGCTGTTAGAAAATTAATTTTTTTATTAAAAAGCGAAGATGAAAATTTCCGGAAGGATACTTTTATTATTAAATGTAATAAGCCCTAATATTTAATATACGGTGTTCACGCTGGACTTATATTGATAAGGGCTTTGTCCTATATGATCTTTGAATACTTTGCAAAAATGTGAATCAGAATTATATCCGCACATATTGGCAATATAAGAAACTGATTTATCCATTTCAATAAGAAGCTTGCAAGCATGAGCTATGCGAATTTTGGTGAGGTACTGAAAAAACGTTATTCTGGTTCGTTTTTTAAAAAAACGGCAGAAAGATGGAACGGTAAGGCATGCAACGCTCGCCACCTGCTCTAGCGTGATTTGTTCATGGAGATTTTTAGTTATGAATTCTATTACGTCATTCATCCTATCTGGTATTCCATGGGCAGTCAATGTATTCTCATTTAGAATGTAGCTTTTCTCGGTGGACTCGGATATCATATATAAAATATGTAATAACCCCTCTACTTTTTCAAAGCCCGTTTTAGAAGACAGTGAGACCAGCTTTTCTCCAATCATTTTTTTTGTTTTGCCATATATGTTTATGCCTCTTGATGCCTGATGTATCATTTCTTTAATGCTCTCCAGCTCTTTAATGTTATTAATCATAGGCTCAAGTATCTTCGGATGTATATATGCTACGATTGACCTTGAAAGCATTGTGGGATCCTGCTTGTAATAAGCATGGTCGCTCAAATAGATGTGTGGAACGCCCGATCCTATAAAGACCATATCGCCCGGTAGATAATCGGTTACTTTATCACCTATAATCCTTTTCCCAAAACCTTCCTGGATAAAATTTAACTCAAGCTCCGGATGAAAATGGAAAGAAGGTTGTCCGTGATAAGGCGAATAGAAAAAAGGTTGTTCCCTTAATTCTATATGCAGGAAGTTATTAATAAAAGGAGTAATCTGTGTTTCAAAAAGTCGCATAATGTCAGTTTTAGAACATATTGCCGGCTGCAGGTTTTTAAGATGCGTTCTCATGCAATATAAGAAAAAAGGAGGAACATACAAACAAGTACAAACATCAATAAAAGCAGGCTATTTTTATTTTAATTGTATAGATTCGCAATCGTTACATAAAGACCTCTCAAGTGGCGACAATGCTGCATGTCGTATTAAATATTCTGCTGCATATTGATATTTTACCGCGCATCGCCACATATTATTTCATCAGTATAAATTTAATTTTTGCGAGGCCTTTTTTTAATTCTTATTGGAACATGCTTTAATTAAAAAAGTATTAATGCGGATCACTAAAAATTACACCCGATTATATAACGATTCATTTATTGATCAATATATTTGTTTAGCCGCAGCCACATTTCACAACGACCCATCCATTCAGCAAGTGGAGGATAGTCAGCGAAGCCGTGATCTCCCTTTGAATAAATATGTAGTTCTGCCGGCACGTTATTTTTTCTTAACGCCTCATAGAATTTTATGCTGTTACCAGCCGGCACCCATTGGTCATCGGCTGCGTGCACTAAAAATGCAGGAGGAGTATTATTAGTCACCTGCAGTTCATTTGAGAATTCTTTTATCATGTCAGGCGATGGATTGGTGCAAAGCAAGTTGTGCATTGATCCTTCATGTACAAGCCCCTTCATGAAGCTGATTACGGGATACACTAATATCATAAAATCAGGTCGTAGGCTAATGCTGTCTTTATTATCAATCAAATTATGAAGAAAATGTGTGCCTGCCGTTGAAGCCAGATGGCCGCCTGCGGAGAAGCCCATTATGCCAATTTTATTTGGGGCAATCTTATATGTCGAAGCCATCAGGCGCACCTGCTTTATTGCTTGCTGGGCATCCTGTAACGGTCCGGTTGATTTATCAATCATGATCTTTTCATCGGGCAAACGATATTTTAAAACAAAAGCAACCATACCCATTTCTGTAAATAACTTAGCCATTCTGCATCCTTCACGCTCCATTACGAGGCTACCATATCCGCCGCCAGGGCAAATAATGACCGCTGCCCGGCCGGGTTTTTCCGCTGCAGGCAGAAATATAGTAAGGGTAGGCCTGGAAACCCTTTTAATGGCATCTGCGTCTCCCGTTTCTTCATCCGGAAGCGTAATAGCGCCCGGAATTTTACCCGCATATAATGGAATTATGCGCTGTGCCGTCGTGGTGCATGCAGATGATAAAATGACAAAAAAGAACATGAACAGAATCCGGTAAATTGATGACTGTCTTTTTTGTGTATGAAAAAAATTATTCAAAACGCTTGATAGCAGGTATTTATAAATGCCGTTAACTAATATAGTTTTTTTCTTTACTAATCTCTACGTTGCCGGAAAAAATGTAATCTCCTTATTCGTTTAAAGAACTCTTATAATTCTCTTATCCAAATATTACGATAGCTTACCGGATTGCCATGATTTTGCAACAGCAGCGGCTCTTTATCACCGTGCATATGATACGCACCTATTCCAATGTATTCAGTGGTGCCGAATAACGTTCCATGGTTTTGCACCAAAACTCCATTTTGAAAAATAGTAACGGTTGCAGGCCTTTTCACCAGACTGTCCTTATTAAACACAGGTGCCATGAATACAACATCATAGCTTTGCCATTCTCCGGGCTTACGACTTGAATTGACCAACGGGATTAATTGCTTGTACATACTGCCCGCTTGCCCGTTTGAATAGGTAGGATTATCGTAAGAATCAAGCACCTGCAGCTCATATTTCCCCATCAGTAAGATGCCGCTGTTTCCACGTCCCTGTCCGCTGTATTTAACTTCTGCCGGGGTACGCCACTCGATATGAAGCTGGCAATCTCCAAATCCCTGTTTGGTGATTATAAATCCTGACCCTTCGCTTACAGTCATAATCCCTTCGCTAACTTTCCATTTGACGGATCCGCCATCCTGTGCCTGCCACGCCGAAGTATTTTTTCCATCAAACAAAATAATAGCGTCTGATGGCGGAGAAGCATCTGTTTTTCCCGCATCCACTACTCTTACCTTTGGGTTCCATACTTCCGTTACCGGCGCTTTGTTTTCCGGGTCTTGTGCCAATGACGTTGCAGCAATGAGGAAAAAGATAACAGGAAAAAAAATTTTCTTCATAAATATGCGTATTAAATGATTGACTACGTAATAAAAACATTAATATTCTACACTCTTTTTTTCCAGGGTTAGATCATTCATTAAAGGAACACTGGGGTTAGACTTATTTCTTATGCGGGTATAGATTACCAGTCCTGTAAAAGCTACGATAAGGATTAAGGGTATAATCAAAGTGGCTTGCAGCACTTCGGGGCCTGCTGCACTTTTTGCCCTAAAGAGGATAGATGACATTTCTGAGCCGGAAGGAGCCTGGATATAATTGTCGAGACTGGGACCTGCAGGCAATTTACTAGTCACCAGATTATCGTAAAATTTACCCATAAATAAAGTATATACAGAAACGGCAAACATACCTATGCCTCCCATTATGTTTAATCCCAATGCCCCAGATTGAGGTATGTTTTCGGAGACAAAGCCAAGCATCGTAGGCCAAAAATAACAAACCCCCATTCCAAATATTATTGCCGCTAAAAAGATGAGACTGCCTGAAACGGTACTTAAAAGATAGAGACCTATTGCTGATAATATTGCAGAAACAAGTAATAATCCTTGCGGGGAAAAACGATGCACAACCGGACCTGCAAACGCTCGGCCTACAACCATCACACCCGTTGTAAGCGTAAGTATGAGAATAGAATTTTCAGTTACATTTTTTAACAATAAGCCAATCCATTGCCCGGTAAATAATTCAGTTATTGCTGTGCCGATCATGCAAACGAACATAAATAAAAACAGAGGGGATATAATTGAACGATACATTGCTTTTGTTGAAATTCCTGAAGCCACTCTTTCGGTAACCGGAAACTTAAGCTTTGAAAATAAATAACCATAAATAAGAGTAGGTATTATCATTATTCCAACCTGCACTTTCCAACCAAGATTAACGGTGTTTAATAAAATAACTACAATAGTTCCAATAACAATGCCACCCGGGAACCACAGATGGAAGTGATTGAGCTTCGTTGTTTTATTCTCCGGATAAAGGGCCGTTACCAATGGATTACAAGCTGCCTCAACCGTACCGTTAGCCATACCAATTAACAGTGTTGAAAAAAACAGTGACCAAAAGCCCTGCGCAAATACAGTGAGCAGAATGCCCGCCAGATGAAACAAAAATGCAGCAATCAGTAAATTTTTCATCCCGATTATATCCACTACCATACCACCGATGATAATGGCTAAAGGAAAGCCCCAGAAAGCCGTGGCGGTAATGGAGCCAAGCTCGGCGGTATTTAAATTGAAGTCAATACCTAATTGATTAAGTATGCCGGCTCTTATACCAAACGATAAAGCAGTAACTAATAAAGCGAGGCAGCTTGCTATGAAAAGTTTGTTTTTATCAATTGTGTTCATGATACGGTTTTTATAAATGCATTTTGAATTTTCACATTGTACGTTGCATCTTATATAACCATCAAAAGGTCTATAGTGGCTATTTTTTGATTGAGGCAGATCATACAAGCAATTGTCTTTAAGAATTCTTTGGTCCTTTATACGGGAATTTAAAAATAGCAGAACATCTTTATGGGAACTATAAATATTTTATCAAAATTTATCATAAAAACGACACTCAACAATTTAAGTATTGCACGTGTAAGCAGCAATAACGTTTTTCAAAGTGCTTCAAAGTGGAAGAAGAAATTTAAACGTAAGCCGGCTAATGAATTATTCAATCTTATACTTATTTCTTTCCGTAAGCAATTTCCAGTCATCAGTACGAAAAGGAATTGCGGGAAATCCTTCTTTATTATACAAATTTGCTTCGGGCATATCATCGGCCCATCCATAACGAACGGCCACTGCCATATTAACAGAATCTGAATGCACGATCACTTTATTATTATCAATAAAGGCCTGGGCAAAATGAAAAATTTTGTCTGAGCCGGCTATTTCAAATCCTTTAATGTAATTGTATTTATCCTTTATTAAATAGCCGGAATCTACATTTGAAAAAGAAACTATCACTTTATCGTCATTTATTTTCATTGACTCAAACGCAGGCCCGCTGTAGCTTATATGTTTATAGTAAACATTATGTAATGCGATTGCCGCAAGCCGCAAACCCACATCCTGCTTATCTTTAGGATGAATATCATTCGTCTCCCCAATGTCCAGCGTCACTGCCATTCCCGTATTTGGCAATGAAAGCGTTTTGGTTTGCGACTCTCTTAATTCGGCCCAGGTACTGCCTTTTGTGCTGTTGCCGTTTTCTGCCCTAAAACTGGCAAGCTGTACAAAATAAAAGGGAAAATCACCTTGCTGAAAGCGGTTTCGCCAATCCCGGATCATTAATGGGAATGCATGTTTGTATTGAAAAGCACGGCTGGCATTTGATTCTCCCTGGTACCACAGCGCGCCTCGTATTGCATAAGGGATCAATGGATGTATCATAGAATTGAAAAGAAGCGAAGGATAACTGTTAGGGCTTACGGGATTTTTTTTCACTGCTTCTATTTTATACAACCATTCGCCGGCGAGAGGGATAATTTTATCAGCGCATTCAAAGTTCAATTCTGATGGCTTGCCAAAAAATCCTCCGTTGCCGCCGCCATCCGTTACACGAACAGCTATTACATTTTCTCCTTCTTTTAATAACTCTTTCGGTATATGGTATTGCCTTACGATATCATAAGAGTTGCTGCTTCCGGCAAGTTGCCCGTTTATGTATGTTTCATCCATATCATCAATATTAGATAAATTGAGGGAAGCTCCATTTACAATATCATTTTTATCAAGCTCGATCGTTTTTCTAAACCAGATCGTTCCATCAAACTTTGCAAGGCCGTTCTCATTAAAATTTGCAGGCAGGGCTATCTTTTTCCATCCGTTTTCACGAGTTGACACCGATTTAAATTCGTTAGTAGAAACCGTATTGTTAAGGGTTCCATACATTGATTCAATTTCTTTTTTTACACTTTGGTATTGCTTTTCATTTTGCGATTCAATATCTGCAAAAGAAGTTTTGTCAAATACATTTTTAAAATCATCGTTTTTTTGTAGCGCCTCACGGCTTATCCAGGTTTCAATAATGGTTCCCCCCCACGATGTATTAATAATTCCCACAGGCACGTGCAATTCTTCATAAATCTTTTTGGCAAAAAAATAGCCAACTGCTGTAAACTTTCCTACGGTAGAAGAGGTTGCAGTTTCCCATTCACCAGATGAAAAGTCATCTTCCGGCGTTGCTGAAATTATTGCGGGTACTTTAAATTGTCGTATTTGGGGAAAGTTTCCATTGCTGATTTCCTGCTCTGCATTTTTGCTTGCTGCCACCATCATCTCCATATTGGATTGCCCGGAGCATATCCATACTTCGCCTATCAAAAGATTCTCTAAAACAATTTTGTTTTTTCCGGTTACTGATAGTTGAAAGGGTCCGCCTGCTGTTTCTGCATCAAGATCAACTTTCCATTTGCCGTCCTTTCCTGCTTTTATTTTTTTAACCTGGTTGTGGAACTGAAGCGTTATTCTTTCACCAGCATCAGCCCATCCCCAAACAGGTATAGGTTTATCCCTTTGCAATACCATATTATCTCCAAATATTTTTGGCAATTTTATATTGGCTGTTGCCTGTGCGCTTAAAGAAACGCTAATAAAAAAAAGTAAAAGATTTTTCATCATTTTATTTTATACGTGGAAGTTAAACATCTATCTGAAATCAGTTTATCTAACCCAAACAAATCTTTTCATCAATAATTTTATTCGTGTTTATTCGAGTAATTCGTGGCCTCGTAAGATATCTATCAAACTAAAATACCGCACCTGTTTTGCTTAACCCCTTTTGCTTTCATTTTTGCAAAAAAAATATCCCCACTTCCTGAATACTTTAGCAGATCACCTTCACTAAGCCCTTCCCTTGCAGTGGTAATTATTAAGTGATCAAGATCATCTCCGGCAAAAGCGCATGAGCTTACATTAGGTACAGGTACTTCTATTTTGTCAATTAATTTTCCATTATGTGGGCTCCACCTATATACACCATATCCTCCCCAATGCGCTATCCAAAGCATTCCTTCTTCATCTATTGTCATCCCATCAGGCGATCCGGATTCTTTGGGAATGATAATTGCATTTTTTTCAAAAACTATTTCGCCGGATTCTTCATTAAAAAGAAATGACTGTACTATCCTGCTGGGCGTATCAATGTAGTACATTCTTGTGTTATCGGGCGACCATGCAATTCCATTGGAAATGGAAACCTTATCCAATTTCCTGGTAACTTGAAGATTGTTATCTATACAATACAATGAACCACATCCTTCATCAAAATTTTTACTCATTGTACCAATCCATAATCTTCCACAGCTGTCGCAGCCTCCATCATTACACCTGTTACCGGCTTTTCCCTTTTCAAGATCGAGAAGCCATTCTAAATTCTCCGTATCGGTATTAAATCTTGCGATGCCGGTATTCAATCCTAATATTAAATCTTGATTATTATTGCAGGGTACCACCAATGTAAGTTTATAATTGAACTTCCATGATTTGATTGATTTGTTATGCCATGAATATTCAAACAAAATTCCATTTTCGATATCCACCCAAAAGCAACTTTTTTTTCCGTCATGCCACACAGGGCCTTCCCCCAAATAGCATTGGGATAGGTATAGTAATGCTGCTTTTGTTTTTTCTGTTTCGATGATTTAAGATTTAAATATTAAAGATGAAATGTTGTAAAGGCAAATCAATCGTTCAATGAAAAGGATTTTAACGCGGGAAATAACAAGGTGCCATGAAATCTGCTGCCAATAAAGTTAATGACAATGTTTAAAATTTCTGTTGTATGATTAACCCTATATGTCGCAAAATAAACCTACACATTCAAAAAGTGTTATAACGTGATCTCAATAGCAAGCTTCTCGTTCGCCAGGCGCTTGATCAAAACCAAATGATCTTTATAAGCAATTTTTATTTTTTTTCCATTTTTCATAACACTTGCCGGTTTTTTATCTGAAATAATTTTTACCAGACCTGCATAAGATATGGCAGGAATGGAAAGCTTAATGTCCTTCCCATTACTTGATGCCGAAAAAATAATTGCTTTATTTTCCTGCTGCGGGTCAATAAAGTCAAAGGATGCATCGCCTGTGCCGGGATAAAATGATATATCCACGTAAGGCCTTGCGCCTGCAGCTCTCCCGCTCGTACCATTTCCCTGGTATATATTGCCTGTTACTATAAATGAATTACTTTTTATAAATATGAGAATTTGATGTAAAGGCGCATCCACAGTAACTGTTTGTTCTCCGTTGATTTTTTTATATGAATAAAAATCAAGCCACTCACCTTCGGGCAGGTAAACATTTCTTTTTGCATATTCTGAAAAAACAGGAGCAATCAACAGCGAATTGCCAAAAATATATTCATCCCATATTGGATAAGTGTCGGCATCATCAGGATATACCATAGCCAATGGTTTCATTAGCGGCCCATATTTGGCTGAAGAATTTAATTGGGAAAATATATGCGGAAGTAAAAGCATACGCGTTGAGCATGCCTTCCTGAATGCTTCCTGAACTGCGAGGCTGCAATGCCATGGCGCACGGTCTTCGCCTCCGCCGCCTGCCCCATCAATTTTTATTTCAAATAAACCATTAAATGCGCCCCATTGCAGCCATCGTATATAGAGGGAATCAGGAATTTTTCCGGTAGGGCCGAGATAGCCGCCTACATCGGTTCCCCAGTTAGGAAAACCCATGAAAGAAGCCCTAATGGCATTGGCCATATTTGCAGCCATACCATCCCAACTGGTACGCGGGTCGCCACCCCATACTCCGGTAAGAAATTGCTGACAGCCATGCATAGCCGCTCTTGCATAATTGATATGATCCTTATCCCAGGCATTATGCAACAGACTGTCTATTACTTTCGCATACAGATAAACATATTTATTTTTTCGCTGCGGCTCCGGCGTACCATCCTGCCACGCTTCTTCCTGAGGAAAATTTTCATCTGCCCGGTCCATTTTATGGCCTTTTACTCCAAAAGCATACTGATAGTTTTTTAATCTGTTGCCAAGTTCTGTCACAGCTTTTGGATTAGAAAGGTCGAGATAACTAAATGATCCCGGGAGTAAACCGGGAAAATCTTTGTCCTCAAATGTTGCGGGTGCAATCCAGGTAATCAATTTTAAGCCATACAAAGAGTCCAATTCTCTTATCCAGCGTCCCGGATTTAGAAAGCCTTTGTTGAAATCCATCTTCGACCAAAGGTGTGCTCCATTGCTGTAAGGCCGGTCTATCATAAAGGATGTGAGTGGAATATGTAATTTTGAAAATTCTAAGGCATCATTAAGCAATTCTTTGCTTCCATTATGAATTTCATCACGCCACACCATAGGGCCGCAGGCCCACAAGGGTACGAATTTCGGCTTGCCAATAACATTGTAATATTCCTGGTAAATTTTATTATAAGTGCCTGTAAAGATGTACCAGTCCAGGGTTCCTGCTTCATGCTCAATTTGAGTTTGGCCATTTACAGCCAATTGATACCGGCCTTTTGCAAAAGTATTTATGAACGAAGCATATCCCTTTGGGTTATAATAAAATGCTGACCAAATAGAAGTAAAATTTTCCTGGATCCTGTACTGGTTCCCGTTTACTTCCACATCAATTATTTTTCCCCGGAGATCAGGAGATTTACGATTGTCAGTGAATAAGCCTTCTGCAAGGCCAAAGAAATGATCGTTGTGATCTGTAAGATGCAGCGTAAAATTTCCCGCCCAGCCAGTGTTTGCAAAAAAATGAAAAGAGCCGTTCTTTCTGGTAATTATGAGTTTTACATTATGATCCAGCGATCCATTGATCATGTTAAATTCAGGAATCTGAAGGTATTGCAATTCGACTACGGTACTATCGCCGTTGTTAAAAATGAGAGATTGCGAAGACGGTGCTATATAATTAAAGCTGATGGAATCAATGGTGATAATCGGATTATTTTTTGCGCCTACTATGATTGCCTTATCTTTTAAGGTAATGGTGTAAGAAGTATCTGCCCCCCGGGAATATGCATTTGCGACACTTAAAAAAAATAAGACGATCGTACTTACAGCCTTAAATTTTTTTTGAAACGAATTACTAAAGGCCAGGGGTGAAACTATCATGAAATTCTTTAAAATTTTTTACCGGAAAGTTACCATCGAAAGTAAGAAAAAATAAAAGCCGGTAATATCAGGTGCATTTCAAAGATATTTAATCAACCTTAAGTTATAGAAGGGGGAGGGTATGAAGATTTTATCAGAGGTATCTTTAATATAAATGGACGCTATTTATTGCATAAGGATGATGATCATTCTATTTTTCAGAACTCAAAAAGCAAACAGCAGTAGGCCGCCATAATGAACTATTTGATCTCCTTTTATAAGCTCATCATCTCTTTAAACTTCACTGCCTGCCTGCGGCTCACTTCTATTTTTTCACCACCGATAAGGTCGAGCAAGAGGCCACCATTAAAATAAGGCTCGATTTTATCTATCATCCGGAGGTTAATAATGTGCTTCCTGTTTGCCCGGAAAAAAACTTTATCATCCAGCCGCTCTTCCAAAGCATTCAGCGATTTTAAGATCAGGGGTTTGTTGGCGCCAAAAAAAACTTTTGCGTAGTTGCCCACACTTTCAAAAAGACGCACTTCCGATAACTTTACAAACCAGCATCTTTCACCGTCTTTTACAAATACCTGGTCGCTCTCGTGCAGCAGCCCACGGTTGTTGTAAGAGAGCATTTCTTCTTCATCTTTCTGGCGAAGTTTTATCAACGCATCGGCAAGCCTTTTCGGTTCTACAGGTTTCATCAAATAATCAAGGGCGTTTACTTCAAAAGCTCTTAAAGCATATTCATCGTAAGCCGTCACAAAAATAACGTGAGGCGCTTTTTCGAGTTGGGTAAGCATATCAAAGCCCGTGTTGCCGGGCATTTGTATGTCGAGAAATACAAGATCGGGATTAAGGCTTTCAATTTTTTCAATGCCTTCATTGGCATTTGCGGCTTCGCCTATAACTTCTATTTCCGGGAACTCCTGCAACAATTTTTTTAGCTCATTACGGGCAAGGCGTTCATCATCTATAATGATTACTTTTTGCATATTTCAAATTTTTTACCCGGTGCTTACCAGGTAAGAGAGATCATTTCAGCAGGCAAAATATTTATTTTGTTTCAAAATGATCAATTTAGTTTTATAAAATTAATACGAAACAGGCATGCTAATCTTCGCTTCCACTTTATTTCCATTAATATTTTGAATCTGGAAGTTTGAGTTGGATTTATATAAAAATTTCAATCTGTCACGGGTGCTTTTAAGGCCAAAGCCTTCTTCGAAAGGTGATTCTTCAAGCACACCCGTATTTTGAACGGTCAACTCAAAATGATCACCAATAAATTTCGATATTACCCGCACCGTGCCACCGTCAATTTTTTTACTCACGCCATGCTTTATAGCATTTTCTACCAGGGTTTGCAGCATCATCGGGGGTACAGGCTGCTCCAGTGTATCTTCATCAATATACATTTCTACCTTCAATCTTTCTTCAAAGCGCATTTGCTCCAGCGCAAGATAATCCCGCACAATATCCAGTTCTTTATGCAGCGGTACGGTTTCCATTTTTTCCACCTGCATGCTGCTTCTCAATATATTTGAAAGCTCTGTAATGGCGGACCTTGCCCGCTGTGGATTTTCATCAACCAACGCCCTAATGCTGTTCAGAGAATTAAAAATGAAGTGCGGATTGATATGAGATTTGATTGTGCTGAGCTCCAACTCTTTCACCGTTTTTTCCAGATTCAATTTATCAAGCTCATCTTTACGGCTTCGCTCCAGGTAATGCCAAACCATATATAGCAGCAGCCACAATGAAATTAATATAAACGTAAAAATAATATCCCACCAAAATCTTCCTTTGCGCTCGTCTTCATATTGCCAGGCGCCTTTTGCGTCCCTATACCAGCCGGTGCTTCGTTTTATACTTTGTGCTGCTACGTAGTTATCTGCCTCCGTTGTATCGTTTGCATTTGCTAAGTAATACTTCGTACCTGCAAGATTAAGCTGCTTTTCCTTATCAATCGCCTGCTTTAAATTCTGTTGTTTTTCATATTCAACAAGAGAAGTATGGGTAACAATGGCTGTTGACTTTGCTCCATAATAACTTACAAGTCCGGTAGCCATAACTCCTGCTATGAATAATACAATTACCTTATTCGACGAAAAATTCATCCATCCCATTTTTTTTAATAAAAAACGGAGCAGGTGCGTAGCCGCTATAAACCAAAAAAATTCATAGAAAAGTGTTACAAGAAAAATATCTCTTTTTTCTTCAGGCTTTAAATACATGTCAGGAGCAAAAAGGTAAATGGTGACAAGGCTAAGCATAATCCATCCGCCCCAGCCCAGGATTTGGCATATCCAATAACGTAGAGTGGTTTTCCGCATAAGCAAATCTAAACTGAAATTGGTAGTATTTATATACAGTTTTGATTAGTGGCGAAATGGATGGCTGAGAGGTTAAAAGTGATTTGCCGCCTTTGCCCGGTACTAATTGGTTAATGTATATAAGAAGGCAGAAGGCAATTACATCTTAAGGCCAGGGATTGATTCAGGAAAAGTAAAGCCGATTATTTCAGAAATAATGCCGTGAAAGACGCCGCAGAAGCTCAAAAGAAAAGCGAGGAAGGACACACAAGAGGGAAGATAGCTTTACGGGTAATTTAAGGTATAATGCAAACCCATAGACGTAAATCAGTGATGTTTGGCACCTTCATATTGTTGTTGACACATAAGTGAAATGTCATCCAAAAACTTTAAAATTCTCACTCCAAATTTTTCATTTCTTCAAAGTTTAAAGGAATAATTATCTCCCGTATTTTTGCTTCGGCATTTATGAAAGCATGTTTATCCTGCAGCTCTTGGGTGAGTATTTGTTTGGCTTTTTTCTCCGTGGGCGGATTTAATTTTTCAGCTTTTTCATACTCGATTACCTGTTCTAAAATATCTGCCGGCAAATCATTTTTACACCGTACAAGCATCTCTAAAAACTGGTTGGCAAAAACTGGTCAATTTGAATTTTTCTTTTTGTAGTGTGCGCAAACTTACCAATCACGCGGCAAATATTATCTCTTTCATCAGGGCTCAATTGATTTACAAATTCATAATCTTCAATTCTTTTCATCGCAAGAATAACCGGTTCCAGCGAATCTTTCGTAATTATGTAAACAGTGTAATCACCCATGTTATAAACGTGTTGTTCAATGGTATGTATGGTATTGGAAGGGACAACGAGAAAAATATCTTTCTTTACTTTTTCCTGGCAGGCATATTTTTTTACAGTTTCTGTTTGTACCCGTATATATTTTGGAAAGCTTACCAGGTCATCGTTTGAAGGACACTTAGCATCAAATATTATGTATTCATCACAAATTTCTAAACAGTTATCAGGGCTGCCACGAAAGGGCACATTATCTACGTACTTTATAAAATGATTCTGGCAAATCGCTTTTAATGTTTGCGCCACAGCGGTTTCATGCTCAACTCATTGCCTTTTCATTTTATCAAACAACTCTTTTTGTTCCAATACTCTTTCATCACCTAATCTTTTCATTTCATTTTCTAATGTCTCCTTTAGCTGGTTAAGCTGAATAACACTGTCTTCATAACCCTTTCGTCTATGCTCTTGGGTAGTTTCATATTTTGAATTGGATAAATTTATTTTACAAATGGTTTCATTCAGGCTGTCAATTTTATTGTTTAAGAAAAAAATTTCATCTTCTTTTTCATCAACCATTTTTTCCGTTTTCCGGATGTTGCTTTGTAAACCTTCATTGATTGTGGTTGCGTGGTCAAATTTCTTTTCCAGCAAATCCAGGTAATCATTTTTCCCGGTTAAATCTTTTTGTAAAGACCTGAATTCTTCAAAGGCATCATAGCTTAAGTTCCTTATTGAGCGCCACGAGAATAATCTTTGCCAAAAAGTTACCTCGCGGATCTTTGCAAAAAAGAGATGTAATTTTTCCATTATAAACCCATTTTAAAAACTAATAAATTTACGCAAACTTCTCAACGCGAATTGTTCATTTCAACTTGGCACGTTTTTCGCAAAATTGATCATATAGGTCATACAATGGTACGCTATGAAAAATTTATTACTCTCCTCACTTCTTTTCTTTTCATTGTCCTCTTTTCTATCCCTCTCATTTACTGAGGTAATCAATGCTATCGAGTCTGGAAACGCTTCACAGGTGTCCAAATTTTTTGACAATACAGTTGAAATTACTTTACCGGGCAAAAGCAATTCATATAGTAAAAAGCAGGCTGAGCTTGTATTACACGATTTTTTTTCGAGCAATCAAATCAAAAATTTTCAGGTAATACATAAAAGCGACAACGCAGGATCGCAATATTGCATTGGTAATTTAAACACTTCTACAGGAGTCTTTCGCACCACTATTTACCTGAAGCAAAAAGGAGATAAACTGGTAGTACAGGAACTTCGTTTTGAACGATAATTGCCCAATTTTTCCGGTTACAAGTTTATCCTGTCAAGTGAACACTATGTAAATTATAAATGCTAAAAAATTATTGCGTGTATTCTATATTTTTGTTTGATGTATCATAATAGCGATTACGATCTTCAACTGAATACCCTAATAATTAATGCCCTGGCAGAAGATGTTGGAGATGGCGATCATTCTACTTTATCCTGTATTGACGACGAGGCAAAAGGCAGGGCAATCTTAAAAATTAAAGACACCGGTATCTTAGCCGGCGTAGATGTTGCTGAAAAAATATTTCAGCAAGTGCAGGCATCCGCCAGGGTTCATAAATATAAAGCCGATGGCGATACAATGCAGCCCGGCGACATTGCTTTCGAAGTAGCCGCAAACATTCAAACCATACTTACCTGCGAGCGCCTTGTGCTCAACTGCATGCAGCGTATGTGCGGCATTGCCACGCTTACAAAAAAATATACAGATAAATTAAAAAATTATGAAACGAGACTGTTAGATACAAGGAAAACAACTCCCAACTTTCGGGTGCTGGAGAAAGAAGCTGTACGCATTGGAGAAGGCATGAATCACAGGTTTGGACTGTACGATATGATTATGCTGAAGGACAATCATATTGATTATTGCGGGGGTATTGAGCAGGCAATTCTGAAGGCCTGGCAATATGTGCAGGATAAAAAACCCGGTTTGCAAATTGAGGTAGAAACCCGCAGCATAGAAGATGTAGAAAAAGTGATGAACACAGGAAAGGTGAATCGTATAATGCTGGATAATTTTACACCAGCGCAAATTGTAGAAGCGCTTACAATAATAAACGGGCAATATGAAACAGAAGCGAGTGGCGGAATAAATTATGATAACCTGGAGCAGTACGCAGCCACAGGCGTTGATTTCATTTCCAGCGGCGCAATTATTCACCAGGCAAAAAGCCTTGACCTGAGCCTGAAAGCTGAATTGACAATACGATTAAAACGCCTGATCCTATAAAAAAATAACTTGGCAAAGAAAAATTTATATAGAAGCAGTGGTATTGTTTATTCCACTAACCCGGCATTGATAAACACCGCAGGTGGCACAGAAGAAATTGTAACGCTACCGCCCCGGCAACAACTGCTGACTGTGAAACTCGATACAAAGCACCGGGCAGGAAAATTAGTCACGTTGGTAAATGGCTTTTCCGGCACTACTGCAGACCTGGAAAAGCTAAGCAAAGAGTTGAAATCTGTGTGCGGCACGGGTGGCTCAGTAAAAAATAACGAGATATTGATACAGGGAGACCATAAAGAAAAAGCACTGCAATGGCTGCATAAAAATGGGTATGCGGCAGCGAAAAAAATGTAGCCGGCTAACACATTTATTTGTCTCTGCTTTATTCATGAAACAAATAACTTTTACCCAAATAAATATTCATTAGTATATTTTGTTCAGTTTTTATAACTTTATAATTAAGCTTTAGGATTATGATCTCTAAAATATCAGAAGGCGTAACTATAAGTGTTGAAACATTTTACCAACCTGAATACAGCAATCCTGTTACTAACGAATTCATGTTTGCCTACCGCATCACGATTGAAAACAACAACGCTTTCCCCGTTCAACTCTTAAGAAGGCATTGGTATATTTTCGACAGCAACTCAGAATATAGGGAAGTAGAAGGAGAGGGTGTAATAGGTGTGCAACCCAAAATAAATTCCGGAGAAAAATACCAATATGTGAGCGGCTGCAACCTCAGAAGCGAACTTGGAAAAATGCATGGAATATATTTTATGGAAAACAGCCATACCAAACAAACATTCGAGGTAAAAATTCCTTCATTTGAAATGATAGTTCCCTTAAAGCTCAACTAACTTCTTGGTTTGTATTTCGACTTATTATAGATCTCTCTCGCATCCATTTTCATTAATTCCGGCAACTTTGTTTCAGGATATTTTGCTATATATTTTTTTATGATTTGCCACCCTGCAAAGCTTCCGATATTGCCGGGAGAATCTTCTCCGAGTTCCTGCGTTTTCGGCCCCTCGCCTACATAGTTTTTTACAATATTTTGCTCGGCATTATTGAGTAAATCGTTGTTTAAAAAAAAATCCCAGATCACTGCTTCATTCTTATAAGCGTCTTTTAATTGCTTGTCAGTATAACCCATGCAAATGTACTCAGGCGTGTATGGTAAAAACTTCGTAAGGAGGAATAACCGTTTTCCTTTTTCCACCATTTGTTCTATTAAGGCTTTGCCCCTGCTGCCATTGGGAAATATATCATCAACGATCGTACGCATAGCGTTTACAGGAATGTGTTGCGGATCAAAATTATTGGAGAGGTAGGCGGGATATTGCTCTTGCCCTTCGGGGCTTTGGTAAAACGAAAAGTTTTTTCCAAAATGAAGCTGCAATCCTATACCCAGCCCTTCCGAAGTAAGTATGTCACCCTGCGTTCCAAATGAAGTTTCAAAATTCGCATTGATAGGGCCGATAAAAGTGATAACATTTGCCGGCAATTTATAAGCAGGAAAATAATATTTTACAAATTGTAATGCTTGTTTTATTTCGGCGGTTTCTTCACTAAAGTTTTTAAAAATCTTATCAGACGAATCTTTTATAGGCCGGTAATCATGTAAGAATAATCGCACTGCACTGCCCTGAAGATTAAAAGAAATCAATAAGCTGTCCATATCAAGCCCAAGAATGTTTTCAACAAAATCAGGAGTGAAGCGCGGATATTTTTTTAAAATCTGTTGCATGGAAGCCGCAACGTTTGCAGTATCTATGGCGAAGAAATCCTGTTCAAATCTTTTTATATTGAGCTCCACTTTTACCCCGGACACGTCCGGTATAGTTTTATTGCTTTTACAGGAAAAAAAGATAAGACAAAAAATTGCAATTAGGTTTCTATTCATTTATATTGGTATTACTTTCTTCTAAAAAAATTGATTGTTTCAAAAAAATGCTAAGCATTTATTCAGCTAATTTTGCATGATGAAAATTATTCTTGCGCAGCAAAATTATCATATTGGTAATTTTGAAAGTAACACCAATAAAATTATTGAGGCTATAAAATTTGCTAAAAATAAAAATGCCGACATTATTGTATTTAGTGAAATGTCCGTCTGCGGCTATCCTGCCAGGGATTTTTTGGACTTCAATGATTTTATAGACAAGTGTTACGAAAGCATAGAGATTATAAAAGAATATACTGAAGATATTGCCGTTATCGTCGGCGCTCCCGACCGGAATCCGGTAAGAGAGGGGAAAGATCTTTTTAATGCAGCCTTTTTTTTATTTGAAAAGCAGATCAAAGGAATTGCTCACAAAACATGCCTTCCTAATTATGACGTGTTTGATGAATACCGTTATTTTGAGCCGGCATTCGATTGGAATGTGATTGAATTTAAAGGAAAGAAAATAGCCCTCACCATTTGTGAAGATATCTGGAACCTTGGCGACAACCCGCTTTACCGCGTATGCCCGATGGATATTCTGATGGCGCACCAGCCGGATTTTATGATAAACATTTCCGCCTCGCCCTTTGATTACACGCATGTTGAAGATAGGAAAGCGATCATCAAAGCCAATGTTTCCAAATATAAAATCCCACTTGTTTATTGTAATGCCGTAGGAAGTCAAACGGAGATTGTCTTCGACGGCGCATCGCTCGTTTTTGATAAGGATGCAAATTTATGCGCCCAACTTCCGCAGTTCCGGGAAGAAATTTTTGAAGTGATAATAAATGATGATGGCTCAGTTAACACCCCTGTTAAGGAACCTGCAATTATTACAGTTAGCGAACCTGAGCCATTGCAATTCACGCCAGGCCTTAATATTTCACAAGTATATGAAGCTATTGTTTTAGGCATAAGTGACTACTTTAAAAAAATGGGTTTTACAAAAGCAATCATTGGAAGCAGTGGCGGTATTGACAGCGCAGTTACGTTAGCGCTTGCATGTAAGGCGCTGGGCAGCGAAAATGTAAGAGCGATATTAATGCCTTCTGAATTCTCGTCAGGCCATTCAATACATGATGCCGAGCAATTGAGCAAAAATCTTGCAAACCCTTATGATATCATTCCTATCAAAAAAATTTATAAAGAATTTATTAATGAATTAAAACCCGTTTTCAAAGACTCACCTTTTGGGTTAGCCGAAGAAAATATACAAAGCAGAGCAAGAGGAAACCTGCTGATGGCAATTGCCAATAAGTATGGCTATATTCTTCTAAACACGTCTAATAAAAGTGAGCTGGCAACAGGCTATGGCACGCTCTATGGCGACATGGCAGGCGGACTGAGCGTGTTAGGGGACTGCTATAAATTGCAAGTGTATGAGCTGGCAAAATATATCAATTCCAAAAGTCAGATTATTCCTGAAAACATTATTACAAAAGAACCTTCGGCAGAATTAAGGCCCGATCAAAAAGACAGCGACAGCCTGCCGCCGTATGAGATCCTTGATAAAATTTTATACCAATATATTGAAAAAGTGAAAGGCCCGAATGAAATAAAGGCCCGGCAATACGATGCTGTAATGGTGGATAGAATATTAAGAATGGTAAACCTAAATGAATATAAACGCAACCAATTTTGTCCGGTAATTCGCATCTCCCCTAAAGCTTTTGGCGTAGGAAGAAGAGTGCCAATTGTAGCGAATTATTTGAGTTAGGATTTATATAACATTCGTCACATCGTTAGAATATAGAAAGTTTTAAATTGGTAACTTTATAAGAATTATCTTTTATGTCAACTTCACTATTAGACCGGATCACTATAAATCCCGCTATAGCTCACGGAAACCCCACCATTCGTAATAAGCGATATACAGTAGAAGGCTTGCTTGAATACTTAGCAGCTGGCGATACTATTGAAGATTTACTTGATGAATTTCCTGATCTGGAAAGAGAAGATTTTCAGGCCTGCATTCAGTATGCAGTATTAAATCTGAAACAAAAATTTGCAGAAATTAAAGCAGCATGAAGTTTTTAATAGATGCGCAATTACCTACTTCTCTCAAAAAAATTTTCATAGATCATGGGTACGATTGTATTCACACGTTGGATCTTGAAAACGGAAACGATACCCCCGATGAAATGATTAATAAGATATTTATTCAGGAAAAAAGAATATTGATAACAAAAGACAGTGACTTTTATCAAAGCTTTATTATCAAAAAAGAACCTTATAAATTGATATTTGTTAAACTCGGGAATACATCAAAAAACGACCTTTTAAAATTATTTCGAGAAAGGTTTGATGAAATTATTCAAAGGATTAAAGACGATGAAATCATCTTAATCAACAGGGATTAAAATGCGAGCCTTCAAAGTATGAAATAAAATTCGGCTTTATTTTTTTAATTCAACCCGGCAAATTTTAACCAAAAACTTTTACCGATAAAGCCTAAATTGCCAGACTCCTTTTAAAAAGAAATATTTATGGAAGCATATATCATAGCAGGTTTCAGAACGGCAGTTACAAAATCAAAAAGGGGTGGTTTTAGATTCTATCGGCCCGATGATTTAGCCGTAGATGTTATAAAAGGTTTAATGGCAACGGTGCCGGAACTGGATAGTAAAAGAGTAGATGACCTTATAGTTGGAAACGCTGTACCCGAGGCAGAGCAAGGGTTACAGGTGGGTCGTATGATAAGCGTAAGGGCGCTTGGTATAGAAGTGCCGGGCATGACGGTAAATCGTTACTGTGCAAGTGGCCTGGAAACAATTGCCATTGCGACAGCAAAAATCAGGAGTGGCATGGCGGATTGCATTATAGCAGGTGGCACAGAAAGCATGAGCATGGTGCCTACTTCAGGCTGGAAAACAGTGCCTGCATATTCTGTAACATCAGAGACTCCCGATTATTATTTGGGTATGGGGCTAACTGCAGAAGCCGTGGCGAAGGAATATGAAGTAACCCGCGAACAGCAAGATGAATTCAGCCTGCATTCTCATCAAAAGGCGCTCAATGCAATTTCTAATGGCTATTTTAAAAGCGGTATTCTTCCTATGCCCGTTGAGGAAATTTATGTAGATGAAAATGGAAAGAAACAAAAAAGAAATTTCGTAGTGGATACAGATGAGGGAGTGCGTGCCGATACCTCTATACAAGCTCTGGCAAAATTAAAACCGGCCTTTGCCTTAGGCGGAACAGTCACCGCGGGCAACTCTTCTCAAACGAGTGATGGCGCAGCCTTTGTAATAGTAATGAGTGAAAAAATGATGAATGAGTTAAATCTCAAACCCATTGCAAAATTGGTGGCTTGTGTAAGCGCCGGTGTACATCCACGTGTGATGGGCATTGGGCCCGTGGAAGCTGTGCCTAAAGTTTTGAAGCAGGCAGGAATGAACCTTTCGCAAATAGATTTGATTGAATTGAATGAAGCATTTGCTTCACAGTCTTTGGCGGTTATAAAAACATTAACGCTCGATTCTTCTAAGGTAAATATAAACGGTGGCGCCATTGCGTTAGGCCATCCGCTTGGTTGCACCGGAGCCAAGCTTACCATCCAACTCATTAATGATATGAAACGGCTTGGTAAAAAATACGGAATCGTGACTGCCTGTGTTGGCGGCGGGCAGGGCATTGCAGGCATCATCGAAAATTTGTAAAACTGTATCACGAACGCAACTAACTGTTATGGTTAGTTGTTTTTTACAGCTACTGGTTTATCACTAGTTAATATCAAAATTTCAGGCTAAACCCGGCGGCTATCAAAGATTTAAATTGCAGTGCAGGAGAATCACCATTCGGGCCAAAAAGCTTCACATCATCATCATAAATTAAATTGAGGCTAAGGCTGGCGGTAAGTAATTTAGAAAGCTTGGCTACGAACATATTGTTCATCATTATATCTACATTTTGCGGATTGTGTTTATAATTAGAAAAGAGATCCAGCCGCCCGTTATAGCTAATTGTTTTATTCAAATCCGTTATGTAAGTGATGCTTGCAAAAGCTCCGATTTCTTTCTTAACTTTTTTTCCCGGCGTTACACCATAAGAACCTTTTGCAGATAAACTATCATTGGTTACAAAAATCCAGCGGGAGGTAATGGGGGATATAAATATTGACAAGCCTTTCACAGGCTTATAGTCCAAGCCAAGGCTTATTAAAAGATAGCCGGGAGAGAGGAAATTAGATAAAAGCTCTTTGGTACCATTGCCACTATATTTATATCCTTTAGCAAACTGCGAATGAAAATTAATAAGCCCTGCTGCATCCAACTTTGGTGTAAGCGAATAGCCCACCTTTGATAAGAGATCTATGCGATCATCATTTTTACGCGTACCAAGGCTTGTGGTATTTACAAGGCCGTAGTTAAGGTCAATCGTATTATCCCAGCTATATCTGCCCTTTTTATAAAAAGCATAAAAACCAAGATAGGAGGCAATTGACAAGGAAAAGTCATCGCCGCCGGCGGCCCAATTGCTTTGGCTTCCCTGGCCGAAATTAAGGTTAAAGAGCCCGCCCTTTTTCCAGTTTTTGCCACTGTCAATTTTGTTATTTTCAAATGGTCTTTAGTTGCATTTGATTGCATCTCTTTTATAGAAGGATCCTGCGCAAAAGCCACGTATTGAAGAATACTATTAAAACAGAGTAATATCATCGGTGACAGAGAATACGGAAAAAAGAATAATTTTTCCATTTAATTTTTAATTTATTATTTAGGGATTCTGTTGCCTGCAACATTTATTAAGACAGTTTTACAACAGGCAATTCTTTCTATGGAATACATTAATTTGTGCACGAAAATATTTATAAACTTTTAAAACGATTTATAATGGAAGAGTTGATAAAAAAATTACAAGATAATCACGGGCTAAGCGCAGAGCAATCTCATGGAATACTAAGTACCATAACAAACTTTGTTAAAGAAAAGTTCCCAATGGTTGGCGGTGCAATAGATAATCTTTTTCAGTCGGGCACTACTCCTTCAGGGCCGGGTACTACTCCCGCTGAAATAAATGCAAATGCAGCAGACCCTGTACATGATGGCGGTGATTTCTTAGACAAAATATCAGACCATACTTAGGGGGCTTACCGGCGAAAATGTCGAAGCCTTTGCTAAAGAAAAATTAAGTGGTATGTCCGGAGAAGATAAAAAGTGTGAGCGCAACATTTACTTGAAAATAAAAAACCGGTTAAGTTCGCCGGTTTTTTTAAACCCGTATTTTGATTTATTATCTTTTCAGATTGATGGTCAATTCTGCATATTCTGATGCAGAATAAACTTCCTTAAGATAAATCACAAATTGCGAAGAGGTAAGCGTTTTTATGGTAGAAGTATCACCGTCAATAGATATTTGAGTGTCACTTATTAAAGAGTAAGTGCCATTGCCTGAGCTTCCGCCGGATTTAGATGTATAGGTGGTGCCATTAGAATTGAAATCTATAAAATCACCCAGTGCAGCAGGTGTCGTCTGAACATCATCGCCGCTTATATCATGATAATTAATTATAAGGTTTACGATTGTCCATTTATGTTGTAATTTTTCCGCAGTAGTTTCATCTTTATTTTTCTTGCAGGCAGAGAAAAAAAAGGATAATACGAGAAGAACTCCAGTAAATAAAAATAATCTTTTCATTGTGTTTTTTTAGAATTAAGAAAATTAAAATACTAATTGAGTGCAATACTGTTTATGTTGGGATTAAAACGTATATGTTTAAAATAGATTGTGTTTATTTTTAATAACCTGGGTGATAATACACCAAATGGTTCTCACGCTTTACAAAACGCTCACTTATCTTAAAACTTCCCTCGCAATAACAAGCTTCTGTATTTCACTCGTACCTTCTCCTATCGTACATAGCTTACTGTCACGATAAAACTTTTCTACGGGATAATCTTTGGTGTAGCCATAGCCGCCAAATATTTGTACAGCATCGGTTGAAATTTTTACCGCAGCTTCGCTGGAATAGTATTTCGCCATGGCGGACTCTTTGGTAATATTTTCACCCCGCATCTTCATATCACAAGCCTGGTTGATCAGAAGTTCCGAAGCCATAATTTCTGTCGCCATATCGGCGAGCTTAAAAGAAATTCCCTGGAACTCAGCAATAGCTTTGCCGAACTGGCGCCTTTCTTTTGCATACTGAAGCGCCGCTTCATAAGCGCCTTTTGCAATACCAAGCCCTAAGGCCGCAATCGAAATCCTTCCGCCATCAAGCACACCCATTGCCTGCTTAAAGCCTTCACCTACTTCACCCATCCTGGCGGTATCTGGTATGCGGCAATTGTCAAATATCATTTCCGCTGTTTCACTGGCACGCATGCCCAACTTATTTTCCTTTTTGCCGGCGACAAAGCCCGGGGTCTCACGGGGAACTATAAACGAAGTTGAATTATCCCTTGTGTGTGGCTCGCCCGTGCGGCAAATTACTACCGCTACATCGCCGCTCTTGCCATGCGTGATCCAGTTTTTAGTACCGTTTATTATCCAGTCATCACCATCTTTTACAGCAGTACATTTCATGTTGCCGGCATCACTACCCGTGCCTGGTTCGGTAAGCCCCCAGGCGCCAAGATACTCTGCTGTAGCCAGCTTTGGCAGGTATTTCTTTTTTTGCTCTTCATTTGCAAATGAAAGAATATGGCCAGTGCATAAAGAATTATGCGCCGCAACGGAGAGGCCTATTGAACCGCAAACTTTTGATATCTCCTGTATGATAGCGCTGTACTCAAAATAACCAAGCCCCGTACCACCATATTCCTGCGGCACCAGCACGCCCATCATACCCAGCTTACCAAGCTCTTTAAAAATATGCAAAGGAAATTCCTGGCTTTCATCCCATTCCATTACATGGGACTTTATATATTGTTGGGCAAAATCTTTTGCCGTCTGCGCCACCTGTTCAACAAGCTCACTGTTTTTAAAATCCATCTTTTTTATTTAATTGTTGCAAGATAAACCGAAATGAATATATACTAACAGTTGTTAGTTTTTTCAAATATGAAGACAATTGCTTATTGAGTAATAAGATAAGGAGATACCTTATTAAAAATCTCATCTGTTACCAGCATTATTTTTTTCACATCATCAACCGAGTTAAAATTTCCATGCTGCTGCCGGTATTGAAAAACAGCGTTGGCAATATTGTATCGCAGGTAAGGGTGCTGCTTCATTTCATCTATCGACGCTGTGTTGATGTTTATTTTCTTTATAGCTGTTTTCGTAATAATTAGTCGCGGCTTTATTTTTTGAAAAGTAGAATCAGGCAAAAGATAAGTTTCTCCAACCTGGTCAATCGAATAAAAGCCGCCAAGCTTATCGCGAAAAGAAATGATTCTTTGAGACAATTTGCTTCCTATACCAGGTAAGCTTATGAATGCAGCAGTGTCAGCAAAATTCACATCAATAGGTGAGAGCACTTTGGGTGAATAGGCAGTTTTCGTTTCAGTATATTCTTTCTTTTCAAAAGAAGCATATTGCTTAGCTTCATTTTTGATACTAACGTAGGGCATTAAACGCTGCGCATCCACCGGAGAAAGTCCCCATATTTTTTGAATGTCTTCCGGCTTATAAAATTTGCCTCCCCTCGAAATATATTTTTGGATCGTGTTGACCGTCTTAGCCTTTACACCTAATCTTTGCCAATCATTAAATGAAGCGGTGTTGGGATCAAAATAAAAAACTTCCGAATGAATGTTCTCTTCGTTTTTTTCTGTTTTTGAAGAATAATTACCGGCATACTTATTTCCATAATTGTTATACTTTCCGGATGATGCAGAATCGGTTTGCTGTATTTTCAACTGCGCTATTTCATTTTCAAAATCCTGGTGATTGTATTTCTTTTCTTTTATAAAAAGTCTAAAAAAAAGAGGTGAGAGAGTTAATAAAAGTAATATAACCAACACCAGCACCACACCTTTTCTTTCCTTGCCGGTAAAAGAAAAATAATCGTTTATAAACTGTCTTTTCATTGGCATATTCCAGGTAAAATACTGAAATAAGGCCAATAAACAAACGGGAGGTGCATTTCAAATGCACTCCAAATGAGCCGGATCATTGAATTATGATACCTGGAATTTTATGTGAACTCAAGCTGCATTCCGTCCCAGGCGAGATGGATATTTTCAGGAAGCTCGTTGTTTACTTCATCATGCGTTCCTAATTGATGACTTATGTGCGTGACATAAGCGTGAGGTATCTGTAGTTCTGCAACAAGCCCAACCGCCTCCTTTAAAGAAAAGTGAGAGATATGTTCTGTTTTCCGAAGCGCATTTATTATCAGGGTATCGCTTCCTTTTATTTTTTCTTTTTCAAAATCATCTATCCGGTTCGCATCTGTGATGTAAGTGAACTTACCAAACCTGAAACCCAACACCGGTAACTTTAGGTGATAAACAAGAATAGGCGTAATTAAAATATCGCCCACTAAAAATGTTTCATCTTTTATTGTGTGTATGTTCACACTGGGAACACCGGGATATTTATTCTTCGCGAAGATGTAAGAAAACTCATTTTTTAAAGACTCCTGCGTAATCTCATTCGCATACACATCCATTGATTTTTTTTGAAAAAAATTATACGCCTTCACATCGTCGAGGCCGGCGATATGGTCTTTGTGCATGTGAGTGAAAAGCACTGCATTAAGCTTCTTTACATTTTCCCTTAGCATTTGTGTGCGAAAATCAGGTGTAGTATCTACTACCAACGTTGTGCTTTCGCTTTGCACCAGTATGCTGCTGCGCAGGCGTTTATCTTTTGGGTTAGGTGAAGTACATACGTGGCAACTGCAACCTATCATTGGCACGCCTCCGCTGGTGCCGGTGCCAAGTAAAGTAATTTTTAAAGGGGGATAACTCACTGTTCAAAGCTAAAAAAATAAAATTTAGCGGGCGGATCGGATTATTTATGGGTGCATTTTAAAATGTCGCTTTGGGTTAAAGGTTGTCAACCTTTCAGATGGAGCTTTTAAATCTAAAATTAACTTGTTGAAAGGTTGACAACCTTGCGGCATTTTAAAATGCACCCTTATTTATTTACGGATTCATTTTGATGAATCACCTCATCATACATTTTTTGCGAGTCTTTTGTAAGCATATCGTAGTTAATATTCACCATTGGTATAAGATCCATTAAGGTGTTTATTCTTCCTTCGGTAATTAAAAATTTATTGAGCACTACCACTTTTTTATCTTCCAAAATACAATAGCCGCTTTGGAAAGAACCACGCTCATATCTTACAATATAACCACTTTCATCCAGTATGTTTTCTAATTTCTTTAAAGTTGCCGGGTTGTATTTCATCTACCAAAAGGCGATTTTTAATTTGTGTAAAGATCCTCAAAATTACAGCATTGCCGGTAGAATCAAATAGCGGATTTGCTCGTCATTCTTATCACGGGGATTATCATTTCTTCGAGGCTTACTCCACCGTGCTGAAAGGTGTTACGATAATAATTGGCAAAGTGGTTGTAATTATTGGGATAACATAAATAGCCGTCTTGCTTCGCAAAAATAAATGATGAGTTTACATTTGGCACAGGCAACCCTGCCTGCCGTGGGTCGCGAAAAGCAAACACTTCTTTGGGATCGTAGTTAAGATTACGGCCGTGCTTATAACGGAGGTTTGCCGTAGTTTGTTTATCACCCACTACTTTGTGCGGCGAATTTACACGCACACTTCCATGGTCGGTAGCTACGATAAGATTTAATTTTTTATCAGCGATCTTCTTCAAGGCCTGGTGCAGCGGAGAATGCTCAAACCATGATGCAGTAAGGCTTCTATAGCTTACTTCATCTGCTGCAAGCTCTTTAAGCACTTCCATTTCGGTACGTGCATGACTTAGCATATCTACAAAATTATACACGATCACATTTATATCGTTGCTCATAAAATTGTGCATGTTATCAACCAACTTTTGTGCATCATGATGGTTGGTAATTTTTGTATAAGAATATTTCAAATCATCTTTGCGCAGCTTTTTCAATTGTGCTTTAAAAAAATCTTCTTCAAATAAATTTTTACCTCCATCCTCATCATCATTTTTCCATTCTGTGGGAAAAGCTTTTTCAATATCAATCGGCAACATACCGGCAAAAATTGCATTACGGCTATACTGCGTCGCCGTAGGCAGAATAGAATAAAAACTTTCTTCTTCCTGTATGCGAAAATTTTCTGCGAAAAGCGGCTGTATCACCTTCCATTGATCAAACCTTAGGTTATCTATCAAAATAAAAAAAGTAGGCGTGCCTTTTTCTACATGAGGAAATACTTTAAACTTCATCAGCGTGTGACTCATAATGGGTGACTCAGCCTTAGGATCCGTCACCCACTTTGAATAATTTTTTGAAATAAATTTTGAGAACTCTGTATTGGCTTCATTCTTCTGCATTTGAAACACTTCCTGCATTTCCGGGCTGTCGCTTTTTTTCATTTCCAACTCCCAGTACACAAACTTTTTATAGATATCCATCCATTCATTGTGATTAGGGTTATCATTCACCGCTGTAAATAAATCCCTGAATTGTTGCTGATAAGCAGAGGTTGTTTTTTCTGCG
The DNA here is from genome assembly GCA_965217965.1 of Hanamia sp. GTDB lineage: Bacteria > Bacteroidota > Bacteroidia > Chitinophagales > Chitinophagaceae > Ginsengibacter. The sequence goes on from CBDCJQ010000001.1 coordinate 1,229,270, forward strand.
ACCAACCTTCTATTGTCTATTATTTTTTTTAATGAAAGCCACACCTGGTTAGGGTTTACAGGCTTTATAAGATAATCGGATATTTGTGAGCCAATCGCTTCGTCCATTAAATTCTCGGTCTCGTTTTTAGTGATAAGCACAATCGGTATTTGCGAATTCAGCTCTTTTATTTTCTGCAATGTTTCCAGTCCTGTTATGCCGGGCATAGTTTCATCCAGCAACACTACATCTACTATGTTATCTTTTACATAATCAACTGCATCAAAGCCATTGCTCAGCGATTTCACTTCATAGCCTTTATTTTCTAAAAACATGATTTGGGATTTAAGGCTTTCCATTTCATCATCTACCCATAAAATTTTTGCTGCATTCATGTCTATGTTTTTAAATAGTTTTCGGAAAAATTAAAGGCTAAGCTCCCTTAATAAAGTGGATTATTGCTCTCACCGGCGATACGCACAAATGTAATTTATTCCCTTCCCAAAAATTACCTTTGCACCGTCTCACACTCATTTTAACATTATCAAATTAAATGCCCCATAGAAAAATTATTAATGATGCTGTTTACGGTTTCATCACTATTGATGATGATCTTATTTATAAAATAATCAGCCATTCTTACTACCAGCGCATGCGCCGCATACACCAAATGGCTCTGGCGCAATTGGTTTACCCCGGAGCTGTGCACACCAGGCTACACCATTCGTTGGGCGCCTATCACCTTATGAGCAATGCCCTGCAAGAATTGGAAAGCAAAGGGATTGACATAACGAAAGAAGAAGAGCAAGGTGCAAAAATTGCGATCCTCTTGCATGATATAGGCCATGGCCCTTACTCACATGCCCTCGAGCATATTTTAATAAAAGATGCAAGCCATGAAGAAATTTCTATTCTTCTTATGAAAAAAATAAATGAAGAATTCAAAGGAAAACTTGATCTCGCTATCGAAATATTTACCGGTAAGTATTCTAAAAAATTTCTTCATCAATTGGTGACGGGCCAGCTCGATGTGGACCGTATGGATTATTTAACCCGTGATAGTTTTTTCACCGGCGTAAGTGAAGGAGTTATTGGCTATGACCGCATTATTAAGATGATGACCGTTCATAATGGAGAACTGATGGTAGAAGAAAAAGGAATTTATTCTATTGAGAAATTTCTCGTTGCCCGCAGGTTAATGTACTGGCAGGTGTATCTGCATAAGACAGTACTTTGCGCAGAAAAAATGCTGGTGAATATTATTAAAAGAGCAAGAGAAATTCATGCAGAATCCTCTTCAAATACTTTAAATATATTTTTGAACGAAACTTATTTAAGCAAAGGAATAAATGAACACCTGGAAGATTTCTGTATGCTTGATGACTATGATGTAATGATGGCCATAAAGCAATGGACGTCTCATCCAGACAAAATTTTATCAATACTTTGTAAAGGCATTGTCAATCGCAGGTTGCTGAAAGTAAAATATTTAGAAAAACAACCGGGAGAAAAGGAAGTACAGGAAAAGAAAAAGCAATTAATGAATTATCTGAAAATTTCTAAAAAAGAAGCTGCATATTTTGTATTTACAGGAGAAACAGAAAATAAAACTTACAGTACAGACGATGAACATATTCAAATTCTTTTCAAAAATGGAAATGTGCTGGATATTTCTGAAGTAGATAATGCCCTGATAAATCAAACATTATTCGGCACGGTGAAAAAATTTTACATTTGTTATCCAAACATTCTCATTGATTTAATTTAAGGTATGATTAATGATTTAGAAAATCACAAAAAATAATGCAGTTTACCGCAACACAAATAGCAGCACTTATTGATGGGAAGATAGAAGGGAATCCGGAAATTACCGTTTCCTCCTTTGGCAAGCTTGAGGAAGCAACAGCCGGGCAACTTGCATTTCTGGCCAATCCTAAATACGAGGATTTTTTATATTCTACAAAAGCATCTATCATTATAATTAATAACAGCCAGCAGGTAGAAGAAGAAGTAAATGCTACACTAATAAGAGTACCTGATGCTTATTCCGCTTTTGCCATCGTTTTAAGTGCTCACGAAAAAATGGTAACTGCTAACTGGACCGGAATTCAACAACCTGTTTACATATCGCCCACTGCCAAAATGGGTGAAAATATCTTCGTTGGTGCATTTACCTACATAGGCGAGAATGTAACTATCGGTAATAATGTAAAGCTTTTTCCGCAGGTATATATTGGCAACAATGTGTCTATAGAAGATGATACTATACTTTTCCCCGGCGTAAAAATTCACCACGATTGTATTATTGGCAAAAATGTCACCGTTCATTCAGGCGCTGTTATAGGCGCCGATGGTTTTGGCTTTGCACCGCAAACAGATGGCAGCTTCAAAAAAGTGCCGCAAATAGGAAATGTAATTGTCGAAGATAGGGTAGAGATCGGCGCCAATGCAACCATTGACCGTGCCACCATAGGTTCTACGCTTATACGGTCAGGCGCCAAGCTTGATAACCTTATTCAGATTGCACACAACGTAGAGGTCGGTAGTAACACAGTAATAGCTGCACAATCAGGAATCAGCGGCAGCACTAAAATCGGCAATAACGTGATGATAGGCGGGCAGGCGGGCATTGTAGGCCATCTGCAAATTGCCGACGGAAGTAAAATAAATGCGCAGAGTGGCGTGAGTAAATCTATTAAAACTCCTAATACAGCCGTAACCGGCTCCCCGGCATTCGAATATTCGCTTGCCTTGCGCAGCCAGATATTAAGCCGCAATCTACCTGAGCTCGAAAAAAGAATAACAGAGCTCGAGCAAATTGTTGAAAGACTAACCAATGAAAAAGTAACCGGTTAAATACAGTTGTTTCCATTAAAAATTTATCGAAGGCTCTGCAAACTTTAGAAGAAATAGTTTTCATACTTTCGTATTCATGGCGGAAAAGAATTCTAAAGAGGAGGCATACCAACACACCATAAAAGAAGAAGTAACTATTTCCGGCGCCGGCATTCATACGGGGCAGTCGGTTACTATGCTTATTAAACCTGCTGCGCCCCATTCAGGTATAAATTTTCAAAGAATAGATTTGCCGGGGAAACCTGTTGTAAAGGCTGATGTAGATAATGTGGTTGAGACTAACCGCAGCACCACTATTGAGGCAAATGGCGCAAGGGTCGGGACTATTGAGCATCTGATGGCCGCCCTGATGGGAATGCAAATTGACAATGCACTTATTGAGATAAATGGAGAAGAAGTTCCCATCATGGACGGAAGTTCGCGGCTTTTTATAGATCAGCTTTCTAAAGTTGGTATTGAAAAACAAAATGCAAAAAAGGTTTATTATGATATTTTACACAATATCACTTTCGTGGATAAAGAGAAAAAGGTTGAAATGGTTGCCCTTCCCTACGATGATTACCGGATCAATGCGCTGATTGATTTCAACTCGCCCGTACTGGGTACGCAACACGCGGATCTTCGCAAGATCGCCGATTTCAACACCGAGATAGCGCCTTGCCGCACTTTTTGTTTTTTTCATGAACTGGAATTCCTTGTTTCCAATCACCTTATAAAGGGAGGAGATATAAACAATGCAATAGTGGTAGTAGATAAACCTGTAACGCCTGACCAGGTAGAGCGCATCTCAAAAATATTTAATAAAAAAGATGTGAAGGTGAGCGAAGCAGGCATTCTTAACAATCTTACCCTACGTTTCCCTAATGAGCCCGCCCGGCATAAATTGCTTGATGTAGTGGGAGACCTTGCTTTGGTAGGTTATCCATTTAAGGCACACATTATTGCTAATCGCCCCGGCCACTCTTCCAATGTAAAATTTGCAAAAAAGATTAAAGAGCATATAAAGAAATATAAGCACCGGCAAGAAATTCCAAAATATGATCCGTGTGTGCCGCCCTTGCTGGATATACAGGAAATAGAAAAAACATTACCGCACAGGTATCCCTTCCTGATGGTTGATAAGATCATTGAACTCTCGGATACACATGTAGTGGCGATAAAAAATGTAACCTATAATGAACCGTTTTTCCAGGGGCACTTCCCCGGAAATTCAGTAATGCCGGGCGTGCTGCTTGCTGAGGCGCTGGCGCAGGCTGGCGGTTTTATCGCAATACCCAGGAACTCGCCCGATAAATATGATACTTACTTTCTTAAAATTGATAACTGCAAATTCAAGCAAAAAGTAGTGCCCGGCGATACGCTTATTTTAAAAATGGAGCTGCTGCACCCGATCCGCCGGGGCATTTGCGAAATGCGGGGAACTGTTTATGTAGGTGACAAAGTAGTTACTGAAGCCATCCTCATTGCACAGATAGTAAAACGACCTAAAGAAACTGTATGATAAGTCCTCTTGCAAATATTCACAAGGATGCGCAGATTGGAAATAATGTTATTATTGATCCTTTTGTAGTTATTGAGCAAGGCGTAGTAATTGGCGAAAGTACCCACGTGATGGCACACGCAGTTATTATGAAAAATTCTGTAATTGGCAGCGGCTGCCGTATTTTTCCGGGTGCAGTTATCGGCGCAATTCCGCAAGATCTCAAATTTGATGGAGAAGAAACCTTCGTTCAAATAGGCGATAATACAACCATCCGTGAATTTGTAACGGTAAACCGGGGCACTAAACATAAATGGAAAACCATTATAGGTAATAATTGTCTTTTGATGGCTTACTGTCATATTGCCCATGATTGTATAATAGGGAATAATACTGTTATTGCTAATACCGTGCAGCTTGCCGGCCATGTGGAAGTTGGCGATTACGCAGTGATCGGGGGTATGGCGGCTGCCATTCAGTTTGCCAGGATAGGTGCTCACAGCTACATTGCCGGCGGCGCCGAAATTATAAAAGACATTCCTCCTTATATAAAAGCAGGCAGGCATCCTTTAAGCTATGTGGGTGTAAACTCAGTTGGGTTACAGCGAAGGAGTTTTAGCTCAGAAAAAATAAACGGTATCCTGGAAATTTATCGCAATATCTACACACGCGGATTAAACATCACGCAGGCAAAAAGCTTTATTGAAACCGGGCTGCCCGAAACTCCGGAGCGAAATGAAATTTTGAAATTCATAAATGAAAGCCGGCGTGGAATATTAAAATCTGCTGCCAAAGGAGAGTCTGATGAAGATTGACCTCACTAATCTTGGTAAACGCTATAACAGGGAATGGATCTTTCGCAATCTTAATTTTAGTTTTGATATTCACAAGCATTATGCTATTACAGGGCCTAACGGCTCAGGAAAATCAACCTTGCTGCAGGTAATAGCCGGGGCTTCGCTTTACCATGAAGGAAGTATAAAATATACTGAAAATAACAGTGAGGTTTCTTCTGAAAAAATTTATAAATCGCTTTCATTTTCTGCACCATATATTGAGCTGATAGAAGAAATGACTTTACAGGAGTTTTTAACCTTTCACGATAATATGAAAGGCTGGATCTCACCGCTTGATACCCACCAGATCATCCTCCTCTTACGATTGCAAAAATCTGCGCATAAGCAGCTCCGTTATTTCAGCAGTGGCATGAAGCAAAGAGTAAAGCTTGCCCAGGCAATCTTTAGCGATGTGCCGGTTGTATTACTTGATGAACCTGCTATCAATCTTGATGAGGAAGGTGTGCAGTTGTATAATTTTTTAATAGAAACCTATTGTGAAAAGAGGCTGGTAATTGTAAGCAGTAACGATAAAAAGGAATACTCTTTTTGCGAAGAAAGTATTAATATGATGGATTATAAATGATAGTAATATCCTTACCATATTTCTTCAAATGACCTAAAATAGCCACTTTATTTACTTGCTAAAAAATTTTAGAAAAGTAAAGACAGCGCCAAGTTGCGTAATCCAAAAAACAAATGCCCACAAAATAATTTGAAATTTTGCCTCTGAAATTTTTGCCTCTACAAAATCTTTAGTAGCAATATTAGGCACCTGGTCATTCACTTCTGCATATACGGATGCTTTCACGAAACTTACCAATTCTTCTGCTTCCTGTTCGCCTAATTTTTTTTTAAGCGTATTAAAAAGTTGTATATCTGTAATTTTTAGTGTAGAAGACATCTTTCTCGTTCAGATTGAAAAATTAGATTAATATGAAAGATAAGAAATTTTGAAATAGCAACTATGGTTGAAATAAATTTGGTTGTATTTCAAAATTTGCCGCCGATTAATGGAGACGTTAACTGGGCCGCCGTCCTGAGAGGTGTCTCTAGCGCCTACAGGCAGCAATATCGCAAAATCATTTTCATGATCTCAGGCAATAAAAAAAGTATTTTTGTACAAAATAGCATGACAACTACAGTCATCCGGCAGAAATAGCATGAATTTATTGAAACGATTGAAGAAAAAAAAGCAAGGGCAATTTATACGCTTTTTGAAGAAGAAATAAAGCAACATAAGCCCATCAGCATTGAACAGTATAATAAAGAATTAGATGAAGCTGAAACTGAATTTGAGAACGGAGAATACATCACTCACGAGGCAATGATAAAGAAAATCAAACGATGGAAAGTATAAATTCGATGAATGATAAATGATACGGCCATCATAACATATTATCAAGCTACTTCATGCTCTATAATATTTGGTTGAGAAATTTTAAGAGAAGCATTTAATATTTCAATACCAACAATTGAGCCGTCTGCTGCATAATCAAGAATAATTCCAGGCTTATCCTCATCACTTTCATTTACCGGCTGCTCACTAAATTTTATATAAATTATGTCCACTTCTTTATCGTACTTAACTTTCATAATATTTTTTAATTTTTGATGTTCTATAAACGGTAATTACCACTTTTGGAGTTTTAACCGCGTTTATGAAAATTCTAACCAAAAAATCTTTATTACCATCTGTAAAATTAACTATTGATTGGTGAACAATCTGCTCTTCCATAGTAATAATTTCCTCAGGATTTTTTAATACTTCCAATACAATTTCCATGGAAATACCTCGCCTATCCATCTGGCTAATTGCATGATTAGAAAAAATACAATTTTCCATAATCACCTCCTGCTGGCAATTAATAAATTCAGATCTGTAAATTTTAAATCGAACCGCTCACTCAGGTGAAAATTTGTAAGAGCGCCTTTAAATAAATAAATACCTGCCCGGATATTTATTTTATACCATACAAAATTTTCAAAGCCACCGTCATCCGCCATATCCAGCATAAGCGGCATTAATACATTGCTGATAGCTTGCGAAGCTGTACGGGCAAAGCCACTGGGAATATTAGGAACACAATAATGTATTACATCATATTTTCTAAAAACAGGCGCCTTGTGTGAAGTAACTGCAGAAGTTTCAAAGCAACCGCCGTGGTCAATACATACATCCACAATTACGCTTCCGGGGCGCATCCTGCTCACCATTTCTTCCGTGACTACAAGTGGCGTTCTGCCACCATAAGAAGACAATGCGCCAACGGCAACATCACACGTTTTTAATTGTTTTGATAAAATTGCGGGCTCTATAACGGAGGTATATAGACGAACACCGATATTGTTCTGCAGCCTCTTCAGGCGGTAGATACTGTTATCAAAAACTTTTACACTTGCACCCATCGCAAGAGCCGTACGGGCTGCTTGCTCTCCCACTATACCTGCCCCGATAATTATTACTTTCGTTGGCGGAATACCGGATATACCGCCTACAAGAACACCTTTACCATTATTTGCATTGCTTAGGTATTGGCCCGCTATCAGCATTACGGCACTGCCCGCTATCTCACTCATGCTGCGCACTATAGGATTGTGCCCGCTATCGTCTTTTAAGTTTTCAAAACTTAGCGCCGTGATTTTTTTCTCCATCATTTTCTCCAATATCTCCTGCTTCATGGCGGCAATGTGTATCGGCGAAATAATGAATTGATTTATGCGCAGGAGATCAAGCTCGTCGTCGCCAACCGGCGCACTCTTTACAAGAATATCACATTCAAAAACCTGCTTTTTATTGCTCACGATCTTTGCGCCTGCATCGCTGTAGTCAGTGTCAGAATAGCTGGAACCTTCACCAGCCTTTCGTTCCATTATAACCCGGTGGCCATTGGCGGTTAATACTTTTACGGCATCGGGCGTTAAGGCGATGCGATTTTCCTGGAACCAGGTTTCTTTGGGTATGCCAATAAATAATTCCACTCCTCTGGGTTTCACATCAAGTGTTTCTTCCATTGTTTCGTAAGAGATGGAGGGGGAAACAAATGGTTTGGATGTTGCCATAATATTAATGATGGTTAAAAGAGATATAAAAATAAATTTTTCTTAGGGAAGTTGAACAACCATTTTTCTTTGGTGCTCTCCGGCGATAATAATGTTGATTGTAATAATATTTTCCGGTAAAAGCGGCTCAATTTTATCAGGCCATTCGATAAAACAAAATTCTTCACTCGCAATATATTCGCTTGCGCCTGCTTCAACTGCTTCCTGCACAGTATTAATCCTGTAGAAATCCATATGATAAATTGATGCTCCATCCAGTTCTATATTCATGTATAATAGAGTAAGTCGGACTCGTCACCGGTTCTGAAACCCCTAATTGCCGGCAAATCGCCTTGATGAAGGTGGTTTTTCCAGCGCCCAGCTCACCGGTGAACGTGAATATTTTATTTGCAGGTGAAAATGATAGCACTTTATCTGCCGCATGTTCAATCTCCTTCAGCGTATAAATGATTTCCATTTTATAATATGACTTGTAAAAATAAGCGTTTCGAAAAGCACGGCTTTGCAAGGACTAATGATTTTTCTTTTGTATAAATGGAATCACTATTGTCCGGCTAACTCAATGAAAACCGCGCTGGTATTGACCTCACCCCCAACCCCCTCTCCAAAGGAGCTACCGTTAGGACACATTTTTTATTCGTTTTGAGCCAGATTCCATCCCTGATAAATATTAGCAAAGCGGTCTACTCCTTTCTTTAGTATGATAGGGCCAGGCGGACGTTTGCTATTATAATTTTTCCACCCTCCCAGTCGGGCTATTATCCATGTTGCCCACGATAGCTTAGTCGGATTATTTTTGTTTTTACTTTTTTCTGTTTCTCCCTGTAGTGTTTCGTTGATGGCTTTTAAACAATTAATTTCTTTTTGATTAAACACCTGCTCTATTGGCTGGCTATCTTCTTTATTGTAAGCAAGCATTAATTGCATCACCCGCAAAGCTGAACTTAAGATCATTACCGTCAGCTTGCGAATAGCCCATCCGGTTTCCAGTTCTTGAATCTTGAATCCTTTCTTTTTTAATAAGCGAAACAATTGTTCAATATACCATCGCAACCTGACTTCTTTACAATGTTCACCGCTTTTCATAAGTCGTTACAGGATGTGTGGTAAGCAACCGCCAACATATTGCACTAACGCCCTTGGGTGCATTAATCTCTTTTACCTCTATAGCATAGAGTTCCACCGATTCCGGCAACTCTGTCTTTTTCAAAGTTGCAGGACGGGCAATAGCAACTTTACAATAACGAACTTCTAAGCTGTGCGCTTTTCTACTCCCTTTCGGATATCTTTTACGATAGGTTTTCATACTGGCCTGCTATTGGCTGTTTGCTTAACTTGTCAAATAATTTACTGCCATCCGATAGCCGACGGTTATCACGGCTACGGATAATCAGATGGGTACGGCAATCAGGGACTGTGGCAAACTGATGATATATATCTCCTTCCCTGTCTTCTATAAATGTAATGGTTCGTGCCTGTGATAAATGATCTTTACTTTCATTGCATGCCTTTATCCATTTGTAAGATTCTTTTTCTTCTATAGGCTGATACTTATAGTTTCGTTCTTCTTTATCTATTTTATCTTCTTCTCTATGCCATAGTTGTACGTTTGAATATCCCAAAATAACTTCTGTGTCCGCCTCTAATGCTAAACTTCCATGAAGGAAAAATCCTAAATCTTTATTATTGCCCGTTAAGCCCACCCCACTGCCCCTTTTGAGGCGATTGCGATGGTTGTCTAAATTTATTTCTGAAGTATCTTGTAATACCAAAACATCTTTGTCGGCACTCAGATAGCTACTTCTTTCTATACTTGTGGCTATCAATTTAGTTTCTTCAACTTTTTCATTAGCCAGAAAACGATAAGCTGCTTTTTGTTCCGCTTCATCAGACGACATCTCGTGGATGCTACTCGTTCTACCAAAATAAAGCATCGCTGATAACTTATTAGCTCGTTTGCCTAAACGTTCATCTGAAAACTTATTCATGTAATTCTCTTTTTGAGATATATCCATTTTTTCTTTTTTTATGCAAAATTCCGTAATTTTTGTGTCCTAACGGTAGCTCCAAAGGAGAGGGGCCGTGAAACTTAATACCGGCAAGTGTTTCATTAAAATTGACGATTTTTAGTCGGACAATAATGAAACGGAATTGAATAAAAAGATTTTATTTTCAACGTTGCCTGAATTTTATACTATATTTTCTTATGATTGCAGAAAACAATCTCACTAAATGATTTCCGAACCGGGCAGCATTTTAAAAAAATATTGGGGCTACGAAAAATTCAGGCCGCGGCAGCAAGAGATCATCAATGCCGTGTTGAACGGAACTGATACGCTTGCCCTTATGCCAACCGGCGGGGGAAAATCTATATGTTTCCAGGTGCCGGCGTTAGCAAAGGAAGGATGCTGCCTGGTCATTAGCCCTTTGATAGCTCTGATGAAAGACCAGGTTGCCAATCTTAAAAGCCGGGGTATCCAGGCTTTGTCTATTTACTCCGGCATGGGTTACGTGGAATTAAAAAACACCCTAAGAAATGCGGCTTATGGAAACTTTAAATTTCTGTATGTTTCTCCCGAAAGATTAGAAACAGATTTATTTCTTGAGTTTCTTCCGGCTATGAAAATTAACCTGCTGGCGGTAGATGAAGCGCATTGCGTTTCGCAATGGGGCTACGATTTTCGGCCGCCATATTTACGCATTGCATCTATTCGCGAACATTTACCGGGCGTTCCGATATTAGCGCTTACCGCCTCAGCGACCAAATTTGTACAAGACGATATTTGTGATAAGCTGGGCTTTAATCCAAATCATTTAAAATTTCACACTTCCTTTGAAAGGCCAAATCTTTCATACAGCGTGTTTAACCTTGCCTCCAGGCAAAACAAAATGATTGAAGTTTTGCAAAAAGTACCGGGTAGCGGCATCGTTTATTGCAAAAGCCGAAAGCGCACAAAAGAAATTGCTGAGTTATTGAAGTTGAATAGTATTGATGCAAATTTTTACCATGCCGGCCTTGCAAATGATGAACGCAATAGCAGGCAGGATGATTGGCTGAACAACCGGACACGGGTGATAGCTTGCACGAATGCGTTTGGAATGGGCATAGATAAGCCCGATGTAAGAACTGTTATTCACTATGATGTGCCGGATGCCCTGGAAAATTATTACCAGGAAGCAGGCCGTGCAGGCAGGGATGAAAAAAAATCGTATGCGGTATTGTTTTTCAACAAGCTGGAAATTAATGAGCTTAAGAAGCAAGCTGCCATCCGGTTTCCAGGCATTAAAGAAATAAAAACTGTGTACCGGGCGCTGGTTAATTACCTGCAATTGCCCTCTGGCAGCGGCGAAGGTTTATCTTTTGAATTTGACATAAATGATTTTGTAAAAAAATTTAAGCTGGACATTTCTGTTGTGAATAATGTATTAAAGATTCTTGAGCAGGAAGAACTTTTAAGTTACAGCGATCAATTTTTCTCGCCATCTACGGTTGCCTTTCGCGTGGAAAGACCTGCGCTGGAAGAATTTGAAAGAACACATTCACATCTTGATATAGTGGTAAAAGGGCTACTGCGTTCTTATGATGGGATATTCGATTATCCGACAACAATCAGGGAACTGCAGCTTGCGAAGTTTCTTTCTATTAAAAAAGAAGTGTTGATTGCAAATCTCGTTGAGATAAAGAAGTTTGGCATTATAGATTATATTCCGCAAAAAGAAAAGCCGCAGGTAATATTCTCTCAAAATCGCGTAAATGCCGGCGATCTCGTAATTAATGAAAAAAATATTTTAAAAAGAAAACAGGCCTTTGAAGGTCGCCTCGCTGCCATGATAAATTATATCAAAGAAGATTTTGCCTGCAGGAGCAAAATAATTGCAGCGTACTTTGATGATAAAAATGTAAAGCGTTGCGGAGTTTGCGACAACTGTCTGCGTGAAAAAACTTTAATAATCACTACTGAAGAATTTAACAGTATAAGCAGCAGCATCCGAAATATAACTTCAGATAAAGAAATTAATATCCGGCAATTGCTTGAAACGTTGGCAGGTGTCAATCAAAATAAGATAAAAAAAGTGCTCAATTTTTTACTTGAAGAAAACATAGTATCAGTAAGCGCTAATGGATTATTGAAAAGGCATGGCCTAAAATAAAAAAGGGACCCAGATAAAAATCTAGTCCCGCTTTAAAATCCAATATCCTATGAAAAACCGGGACGAAAATAAATAAAATAAATTAAGAGGCCAAGAAAATATAATAAGATAAATAAATGGGCCGCAAAAGCAGGGGCAAAAAAAAGGGACCCAGATAAAAATCTAGTCCCGCTTTAAAATCCAATATCCTATGAAAAACCGAAACGAAGATAATAGGGAAATTACTATTTTACAAGGTTTTTTACGTGATTCTGCAAAGAATACGTATTTCTACTCATTTAAGTTATTGTGCGGCGGTTCACATTGATTAAAAGGCATTTAAAACCATCGCCTTTTTGCAATAAGCTATAAGCGTTATATCAAAACCATCTTTTGGTGGAAGTCCGGCTTCTGCCTCCCAGGCCGAGAGAGCCTAATATGCTTCTCACTATAGTATTGCCGGCCGTTCTCATCATACTTTTCACGATAGTATTGTCAGCTACCTTTTCAAGCATTGAAGGTTGTGGTTTACTTTTCTTTGTGGTGGATGGAGCAGGTACGACGGCGGTTGCAGCAGCAGTATTTAATTTTTCAGTAAGTATTTCATAAGCGCTTTCCCTATCCACCACCTGGTTATATTTGGGCACTAACTTCGATTTACTTACCAAAGCATCAATTTCACTAACGGTAAGCACGTCCATCCGGCTCTGAGGGGTGAGCATCATTGTATGTGCCAATGGAGTTGGAATTCCTTTTTCATTTAAAATTGTCACGAGCGCTTCTCCAATTCCCATTTGAGTAATGAGATCTTCTGTTTTATAAAAGCTTGTTTCAGGATAATTTTCGGCAGTTTGCTTGATAACTTTTCTATCGGCAGCGGTAAATGCCCGCAAGGCGTGTTGAATTTTAAGGCCTAATTGCCCCAATATCGCTGCCGGCACATCCATTGGGTTTTGCGTACAAAAATAAATCCCTATTCCTTTGGATCGAATAAGTTTGATAATGGTTTCAATTTGATCGAGCAATGATTTTGTTGCTTCCTGAAAAACAAGATGTGCTTCATCTATAAAAATTACCAGTTTTGGTTTATCGGCATCCCCTACTTCCGGCAGCGTTGCATAAATTTCCGCAAGCATTTGAAGCATAAATGTTGAGAATAGCTTTGGTCTATCCTGCAGATCCGTTACCCTTAAAATGCTAATCATTCCACGACCATCATCACTCATACGCATGAGGTCATCCACTTCAAAGCTCTTTTCGCCAAAAAATAAATCTGAGCCTTGCTGTTGCAGTTCAATTACTTTCCTGAGAATAGTGCCTGTTGAGGTAGTTGAAATATTGCCATAAACAGCTTGCAGTTCTTGCTTTCCCTCGCCTGCTATGTATTGGAGTATCTTAATAAAGTCTTTAAGATCCAATAATGGCAATTGTTTATCATCACAATATTTAAAAATCATAGCAATCACGCCGCCCTGCGTATCATTTAGCCCTAATATTTTGGTGAGAAGCACGGGACCGAATTCAGAAACTGTCGCACGCAGCCTTACTCCCTTTTCAGTACTCAGCGATAAAAGTTCTGTGGGGAAACTATCCGGTTTCCAGGCCATATTTAATTGCCGGTATCTTTCTGTTATTTTATCATTCAGTGCCCCCGCCGCCGCTATCCCGCTTAAGTCACCTTTTATGTCCAATAATAATACGGGCACACTTGCATTACTTAATCCTTCTGCTATCATTTGAAACGACTTGGTTTTACCGGTACCCGTGGCTCCGGCTAAAAGCCCGTGCCTGTTAAGTGTTGAAAGGGGCAATAAAACTTCTGCTTCGGGAACCACTCTGCCATCAAGCATCGCGGCGCCAATTTTCATTGTTTCGCCTTTGAAAGAATAACCTTTACTGATTTGATCTATGAAAGAATTTTTATCGGGCATTTTTTTATGAAAGTTACAAAGGGCGTTTGAAATATTAAGATTGTTTTAGCTTTAGAATATTTCGTTTTGCGTAAATAGCAGGAGACGTTAAATATGTAAATCATTTTCAAAAAAACTAAATACCTTTAGTCGCAATAAAAAAAAATTATAATGGAGAATAAAAAACCTAAAATACTTATCTGTGAAGACGATCCTAACCTCGGGATGGTGTTGAAAAATTACCTGGAATTGAACGACTACGATGTAGTTCTTGAAAGAGATGGCCGCCTTGGCCTGGCTGCTTTTCAGCGTGAAAAATTTGATATATGCCTGCTCGATGTAATGATGCCAAACATGGATGGCTTTACTGTAGCAGAAGAAATAAGAAATGTTGACCCCGATATGCCCTTGTTTTTTCTAAGTGCCAAAACGATGAAGGACGACATCATAAAGGGTTATAAGCTTGGGGCAGATGACTATATCACTAAGCCTTTTGACAGCGATGTTTTGCTGCATAAAATAAAAGCAATCTTGAAGCGAAATGAAGAATTGCATCGCGAAGAAGAAAATGCTGAATATGATTTAGGGCAATATCATTTTAACCCAAGGCTGCGCCAGTTAGGCGTTGGCAAAGACATTCAGACTTTATCGCCAAAGGAAAATGAATTGCTGAAGATGCTTTGCGAATATAAAAATGATCTGCTCCCCAGGGAGGCTGCTCTTAAAAAGATATGGGGAAGTGATACTTATTTTAATGGCCGCAGCATGGATGTGTATATTGCGAAGCTGAGAAAATATCTCAAAAATGATTCTTCCATCGAAATAGTAAATATTCATGGGAACGGCTTCAGGCTGGTAGTGCAGGAATAATTATTCCTTTGTTCCAAAATATTATTTATTTAAAAGCAAGACCGCAGCCACCAGGCCTGCGGTCTCTGTTCTTAATCTCGTTTCGCCCAGGCTTACGGGAATAAAATTATTTTGCAGCGCCAACGATATTTCATCTTCAGTAAAATCTCCTTCGGGGCCTATCAATATTAATTTAGACGAGTTAGTTTTTTCAAAATCCAATATTGAATTCTTTTCTCCATCGACGCAATGGGCAATAAAAGATTGCGAATATTTATTTGACTTTATCAAATTAGAAAACTTCACCGGCTCCTTAAAATCTGGCAACCACGCTTGCCTGCTCTGCAAGGTTGCGCTTGTAATAATAGTGTTCATCCTATTCCATTTCATTTGGTGCTTTTCTGTTCTCTCACACAACAACGGAATAATTTCGGATACTCCAATTTCAGTAGCTTTTTCTAAGAACCATTCAAAGCGGCTGACATTTTTTATTAACGAAATGGCTATTGATACTTTAGACGCTGGGCGGTCATTGTAGGTGCGGCTTATTATTGTAACTGCTGTATTATTTTTGTTAGCTGCGATGATCTTTGCAGTTAGCACCTCACCCTTACCGTTAGTTAACATTATGTGCTTACCTTCCTGCATGCGCAGTACTTGTACTACATGCCTCGACGTTTCCTCACCCAGGATAAGATTCCCTGATAAAGGTATATTTTCTTCAAAAAAAAAGGGTAATTGCATGAAATTTAAAACGGAGCTTCTTCATCAAACTCACCATCGTTCATTTTACTTCCTTTCTGTATATACAATTTGGCGCCGTCTCCGTCAATATCTTTTACCGGCTTCCAGCTTCCGCCCTGTGGCAGGTTGTTGCTTAAGTCGTCTCCATCATCTTCTACAAATTTTTGAATATGCAGCAGTGCTTTTAATTTGATGGTATCGAGCTGCCCGTTTCTATGCTTCGCAATGCGCACGTGGGTCTCACCTTTATTGCTTTCGCCCAGTTCGTTGGAAGTAATATCATAGTATTCCGGGCGATATAAGAACATAACCATATCTGCATCCTGCTCTATGGCACCGGATTCCCTCAAATCACTAAGCTGCGGCATCTTATTTCCTTCTTTTCTTTTTTCTACTTCACGGCTCAATTGGCTTAGTGCTATTATCGGAATATTCAATTCTTTGGACAGGCCTTTCAGGTCTCTCGAAATCCTGCTTATTTCCTGCTCCCGGTTGCTGTTGCGGTTTTCACCGGCGCCACTCATTAGCTGTAGATAATCAATGATGATCAGGCCTACATTATGTTTATTTTTTAGTCTTCTGCATTTTGCCCTCAATTCAAAAATATTCAGCGCCGCTGTGTCATCAATATGAATAGGCGCTGAAGCAAGACGCTCAATTCCTTTCTTATATAATTGCTTCATCTCATGTTCTTCCAGCCGGCCTCTGGCAATTTTCTCCAGCCATATTTCACTTTCTGCGCTAAGTATTCTTTGTACCAACTGGCCTGCACTCATTTCCAGGGAAAAGAAGCCTACAACAGTTGGTTTGGTAGGATGAAGAGCGGCATTACGGGCAAGGTTAAGCGCAAATGCAGTTTTACCCACAGAAGGACGTGCGGCAAGAACTATCAAATCAGACGGTTGCCAGCCATACGTTATGTGATCGAGTATTGCAAAACCTGTCGGCACCCCGGTTATTTCATCCTGTCTGGTGCGGAGGTCTTCTATACGTTGTATTGTTTTTACCAACACAGTGTCAATACTTGCGTAATCCTTCCTAAGATGATTATTTGTAATTTCAAAAAGTTTGGTTTCCGCTTCGTCCAGCAGGTCAAATACGTCAGTACTATCTTCATAAGCATCCCCGATAATTTCTCCGCTGATGCGTATCAACTCTCTCTGTATAAATTTTTGCAGTACAATCCTGGCATGTGTTTCAATGTTTGCCGAAGATACCACGGCGTTAGTAAGCTTGGTTACATAAAATGGCCCTCCTATTAAATCAATTTCTTCCCTGAATTTCAGTTCTTCCACCACGGTAAGCAGATCGATGGGAGAATTTTTTTGCTGGAGGCCTTGCATCGCCCGGAAGATCCGCTGGTTAGCTTCTACATAAAAACATTCCGGCTTTAGTATTTCAATGATCACATCAAACGCATTTTTCTCCAGCATTATCGCACCAAGCACCGCTTCTTCCAGATCTTTTGCCTGCGGAGGCACTTTGCCAAACATCATTGTTCCTAATTCAGGGGACCCACTTTTTCGCCTCCCTATTCTGTCTATGTTACGGTTAGTAATATCCATTATTGTTGCAAACGTGTTTCTAAAATGAAATTAAAATTATTGCTTTTGAAAGTCAATTTTCCCCGATAGGGCGACTAAGATAAAGGACAAAAAGCTATATAAAGAAATTGTTAAGGCCTTATATTTATACCATCGGAATGCACATTAAAATGCCCACAACTTTCCTACTTATCAACATAAGTATTTGGTTTACCAACATTTGAAAATATTTTTAAATCAAAGCTACAAACTTATACACAGGTTCGTGTTAAGAAAGAATTTATCTTTTTTATTAAAGTTTCAATAAAAAAAGCCGTAAAAGCTTTATCTTTTTTCGCATTTCATTCTGCACATTTTCCTGAAATATGCATCTGTAAAGACGTACAGGAATTTAGCCCCTGATTGTACAGCCATCTTTCTTATTTTTGATTTTTTCCAAACTTACGGAACAGTTGAAATTATTCATAAATGAAAATCAGTTACAATTGGCTTAGGGAATATTTACCGGAAGAAATTAATAAAAATCCGCTCGCAGATACGCCACAAAAATTGGGAGCAATATTGACCTCGGTAGGGCTTGAGATGGAAAGCCTGAGCAAATATGAACAAATAATAAATGGCCTTCAGGGGTTAATGATTGGGGAAGTGATTTCTCTTGAACAACATCCTAACGCCGGTAAATTAAAAGTTGCGAAGGTAGATAATGGCAACGGAGAAGTGCTTCAAATAGTGTGTGGCGCTGCCAATATCGCCATTGGTCAAAAAGTGGTTGTTGCACCGGTCGGCACTACATTGTACCCACTGCACGGCGAGCCGATCAATATTAAAAAAGCAAAATTACGCGGCATAGAAAGCGACGGAATGATATGTGCCGAAGATGAAATTGGCGTGGGAGATAGTCATGATGGAATAATCGTACTTCCTGAAAACTTAAACGCAGGTGAATTTCTTTCAGATTATTACATGCCTTACAGCGACTGGATATTGGAGATTGGCCTTACGCCAAACCGAATTGATGCCATAAGCCACCTGGGCACAGCAAAAGACATCTGTGCTTATATGTCTAACCAAACAGGCGGCCGGCTGAAAGCCATTTTACCTTTTAAGGATGATGTGATGCTGGTGTCAAATTCTATGCAGATAGAAGTGGCAATTGAGAATACGGAGGACTGCCAAAGGTATTGCGGTATCAGCATTTCAGGCATTACCATTACGTCTTCTCCCGACTGGCTGAAAAATAAATTGAAATGCATAGGAGTGCGGCCGGTAAATAATGTTGTTGATATTACAAACTTCATTTTACATGAAACAGGGCAGCCGTTGCATGTGTTTGACGCAGATAAAATAAAAGGAAAAAAAATCATTGTAAAGAATCTTCCCGCAAACACAGCATTTATCACACTTGATAATAAAGAGCGGAAACTAAGTGATGGCGATCTTATAATTTGCGATGGGGGAGAAGAACCAATGTGCCTTGCCGGTGTTTTCGGAGGGCTTGAAAGTGGCGTAAGTGACGACACCAAAAATATTTTTTTAGAAAGCGCCTGGTTTAAGCCTTCCACCATACGCAAGACTTCTTTTCGCCACAACCTGAGAACTGAAGCTGCCATACGCTTTGAAAAAGGAGTTGATATTAGTAATACTTTGGAAGTATTAAAGAGGGCTGCATCATTGATTAAAGAAATAACCGGGGGAGAGTATTCTTCAAATGTTGTGGATGTATATCCGTCACCAAAAACACCGGCGCAAATTACACTATCATATAACGCCCTTACTAAGTTAAGCGGCAAAAAATATCCGCCGCAGCAAGTGAACAACATTTTGCAGAGCCTGGGGTTTTCTGTTATTTTAGAAGATAATAATTCCACTACGGTTTCGGTGCCATTTAGTAATCCTGACATCACTTTGCCGGAAGACCTGGTAGAAGAAATTATGCGGATTGATGGCCTTGATAATATTGAGATTCCAACGAGCGTAAAAATATCACCGGCTATTGAAACACTTGAAGGGGCGGCGGCTCTGAAAGAAAAAACTGCCAACTGGCTTACCGGAAATGGTTTTTTTGAAATATTTACTAACTCAATTACCAATAGCAAATACTTTGAAGAAGAACCGCAGAGATCTACAGTAAAAATCATAAACAGCCTTAGTGAAGATCTCAATATTCTTCGCCCGTCAATGATGCCCACAGGCCTTGAAAGTGTTGCCTACAATATGAACAGGAAGAACAGCAACCTTTTTTTATTTGAATTCGGGAAAACATATTCCTTAAAGGAAAACGAAAAATACTGTGAGGAAGAAAAGTTGTCATTATACTTTACAGGCAAAAGAACAGAAAGCGCCTGGCAAAAAGAAGAAAAGAAAATGGATATCTTTTTTGTGAAAGGAGTATGTGATAGGATTTTCCGCCTAAGTGGTTTACAAAAAATACGCTTTGCGGCGAAGAGTAACGATGAAGAATTTAATGATGGCTTTACCGGATATATTGATTCAATAATTCTTTCAAAAGGTGGAAAAATTATTCAAAGTATTCTCGATAAATTTTCTATTAAGCAAACCGTCTATTACCTTGAAATAGACTGGGAAAAAATGATAGTTATTGCAAAAAATAACAAGATAGCTTTTAATGAAATAGTAAAATTCCCGCAGGTAAACAGAGACCTTTCTATAGTAATAAATAAAGAAATGCCTTACCAGGCTGTTGAAGATTCAATTGAGTCTTTGCGAATATCTAAATTAACAGGTGTCAACTTATTTGATGTATTTGAAAGTGAAAAAATAGGGCAATCAAAAAAATCGCTGGCTATTACTTTTACTTTTTCCGACAGTGAGAAAACATTGACGGACAAAGAAGTGGATGGCATTATGCAACGCATCACAAATGTTTTAGAAAAAGAAAATAATGCGGAAATAAGAAGAAATAACTAAGAAGCTGCTGGTTGAATTATTTGTTTGCCACAGATTTTCATAGATAGATCTGTGTACTTCGCAAAGCGAAGTATCTGTGTGATCTGTGGCTAAAATATTTTTCTTGCATCTCTATCATTTTATTTTAATTAATTTCAAACAGCTTCTAAGCATGAAAACAACCGAAGAGCAATTAAAAATAATTACTGAAAAATTGCAGTTGCTGGTAAAGAAGTTTGCCATGCTCAAAAAAGAAAATGTTTCCCTGACAGCGGCACTTAATGAAAACGAATTACAGGAAAAAGCTTCACAGGAAAAGATTTCCAGGTTGGAAATGGAAATATCGATACTAAAAGCCTCCGCAGGAAAAATGGATGATAAAGAAAGAGTAAATTTTGAAAAACAAATCAACCACTATATTAAAGACATTGAAAAATGCATGACAATGCTAAATAAATAAAATGGCTGTATCTCTCATTCCCCTCAACATACTTATTGGCGACAGAACGTATCGCATAAAAGTGCTTCCCGCTGATGAAGAAGCCGTACGGGGCACATTAAAAATTATAAATGATAAAATACTTGAATTCAGAACCCAATATGCGGGCAAGGATATGCAGGACTATATTGCCATGGTATTAATATGGTATGCAACACAGCCGCAGAAGGCGGTTGATGGCAGCTCTTCTGATGATGAACTTCAATGCCTATTTCAAAAAATGGAAAAAATGATTGATGATGTTATGTAAATGGCATTCATCCGTTTTATGATGTGTGCTCATATGTGCCAACAATTTGTTATTCAGTTGAATCAATTGCCGGTTTCGGCCTTAGTGTCCATTAATTTCCACACAATTTATATATCTTCGTCCACTGCATTTTTTAAATGAAGATTGCAACCCTTTGAGGAACAGATTATGAACCGATTTAAATCATTAAAAAAAGATGGAACAAACCCTCCCAATAATAATTGGCGCCGTGGCTTTAGTAATAGGTATCGTTCTGGGTAAAATATTATTTGCCAAAAACACAAAAATCCAGGTAGAAAATGCCACAAAAGATGCTGAAAAAATTGTAGCAGATGCTAAAATCCAGGCCGAAACATTAAAAAAAGAAAAACAACTTGAAGCCAAAGAGCGCTTCGTTCAGTTAAAGTCGGAACATGACAAAGAAGTTTTTCAGCGAAACCAAAAAATAGGTGATGCTGAAAACCGGATAAAGCAGAAAGAGCAGTCTTTAAACCAGAAAGACCAGAATGTTGAGCGCATTCTTAAAGAGCATGAAGCGATAAAAGAAAACCTCAATCGCCAGATTGAAGTCGTGGGTATTAAACGTAATGAGCTGGAAAAGCACCAGGAAGAACACATCCGCAGGCTCGAAAAAGTTTCAGGCCTTTCTTCTGACGAAGCAAAAACTCAATTGATAGAATCCTTAAAGCAAGAGGCGCATTCGCAGGCGCTTGTACTGCAGCAGGAAATTTTGGACGATGTCCGGCTTCGTGCAAATAAGGAAGCAAGAAAAATAATCATTCAGACTATTCAACGTACCGCCTCTGAGCAGGCTATTGAAAATGCAATAACCGTTTTTAACCTGGAGAGTGATGAAATAAAGGGCTCGATAATAGGCCGGGAAGGAAGAAATATCCGAGCTATTGAAGCTGCCACCGGCGTTGATTTAATTGTAGATGACACACCTGAAGCAATTATATTATCCTCTTTCGACCCGCTTCGCCGCGAAATCGCCCGGCTCTCACTTCAACGCCTCGTAACAGACGGAAGGATACACCCGGCCCGCATTGAAGAAGTAGTAGAGAAAACCCGACGGCAGCTTGAAGAACAAATAATTGAAATAGGAGAACGTACTGTAATTGAACTTGGCATCCACGGTTTGCATAAAGAATTGGTTCGCATAGTGGGTAAAATGAGGTTCCGTTCATCTTATGGGCAAAATCTGTTGATGCATAGCCGCGAAGTGGCCAATCTCTGTGGAATAATGGCGGCGGAATTAGGCATGAATTCAAAACTTGCAAAACGTGCCGGCCTCTTGCATGACATTGGTAAAGTGCCTGATGAAGAAACTGAATTGAGCCATGCCTTGCTTGGGATGAAGCTTGCAGAAAAGTATGGCGAGAACCCCGCAGTATGCAATGCGATTGGTGCGCATCATGATGAGGTAGAAATGGAATATGTGATCTCACCCATTGTGCAGGCTTGCGATTCCATGAGCGGAGCAAGACCTGGCGCCCGCCGGGAAATAATGCAACAATATTTGCAGCGCATCAAAGACCTGGAAAACCTCGCTCTCGGCTACCAGGGAGTAGAAAAGGCTTATGCAATACAGGCAGGGCGTGAGCTTCGGGTAATTGTGGAAGCAGAAAAAGTAAGTGATGGCGACAGCGATAAGCTGAGCTTTGAAATTGCCCAAAAAATTCAAACAGAAATGACTTATCCGGGGCAAATAAAAGTAACAGTGATAAGGGAGAAAAGGGCGGTAAATGTAGCGAGATAAACTTTTAAAATACGATTCCCAATCATGAACTCCGGTGAATGAAAAATATTATTGTCGTGATCAATTTGTAATTTAAGAACGGCCTGAACAAGAGTCTTTAATTTCTCCTTTTTAAATTGAATTTTTCTCTTACCTTCGCACTCCTAAAATAAAAAGCTATGAATGCAATTGCTTTTGTTCACGAACAGTTAACAGAAAAGAAAGAGATTCCGAAATTTAAGGCAGGAGATAATATCACTGTAAATTATAAAATTATAGAAGGCAGCAAAGAACGCATCCAGAGTTTTAAGGGAGATGTGATCAAGCGCCAGGGAGAAGGTGGCACGGCAACTTTTACCGTGCGTAAAATAAGTAATGGGGTAGGAGTTGAACGATTATTCCCGATTTTTTCGCCCAATATTGAAAGTATCAAATTGCATAAAGTGGGCAAAGTTCGCCGCTCTAAGTTGTACTATCTTCGCGAAAGGAGTGGCAAGAGCGCAAGGATACAAGAAAAAAGAATGAAATAAGATTATAAAATATATCATATAGAAAACTCGGAAGTCTCATTCTCCGGGTTTTTCTTTACCGGATATTTTACCACCTAAAATTGGTTCAACACGGAATAGCTGCCCCAAAACCAATCTTATGAAAAATAGTAGTCATTATATTTTTTACCTCTCTAATTCTATAATCATGTGCAAGTAGTATTACACCTTATGAAGCAGCCATGGCAAAGCCTGGTGCGGGCATTATAGTAAATAGAATTAAAATCTCCTTAATTTATCAGAAACAAATACCCATATTTTATTATTGAGTATCTTTGGCTTCTAATAATTTCAATATTATCATGACACTTTATATTTTAAACCCCGGCCTATTGTTATCGATGCCCGGCGGATCCGAATGGATTTTAATCCTTTTGGTGGTGCTTTTATTTTTTGGAGGTAAAAAAATACCTGACCTCATGCGAGGAATTGGAAGAGGCGTGAGAGAATTCAACGATGCAAAAGAAAACGTGAAGAATGAAATTGATGCGGGCATGCGTGAAAAAGATACCTCCGTTCCCAAAACCAACGAGGCCGTTAGAGAAACTGAGCTTCCTAAATAAAAAATTATTTCTTCATTCCCAGTGGCTGAGGTATGTGCTTCTTTAAGAATCCCATACCTTGGCCATTTTTTAAATAAGCCCCTTGTTTTCTTTCAAAAATATTGAGGATTACCGCAGCGCTCTCGTGGCTGGTGAAACTTCATGCAGTGAAGCCGTTGCTTACTATTTGAGCAAAATTGGGAATGCCCGGCATCTAAATGCTTTTGTAGAAATATTTGAAGATGAATGTATCAAACGTGCGGAATATCTCGATCGTAAAAGAATAGAGGGCGCTTCGTGTGGCAGGCTGCATGGGGTAGTTATTGCGATCAAAGATGTTATTTGTTACAAAGACCATGTGACTACGGCGGCATCAAAGATCCTTGAGAATTTTGTTTCCGTCTATAACTCTACGGCTGTTGAAAAATTGCTCGAAGAAGATGCAATAATAATAGGCAATTGCAATTGCGATGAGTTTGCTATGGGTAGCACCAATGAAAACTCGGTGTATGGAAGGGTGCTAAATATGTTCGATGAAAGTAAAGTGTCCGGCGGATCATCCGGCGGATCAGCAGTTGCGGTGCAGGCAGGTTTATGTATGGTAAGCCTTGGGAGCGATACGGGTGGGTCGGTGCGCCAGCCCGCAGACTTCTGTGGCATCACGGGGCTTAAACCTTCTTACGGAAGTATCTCCAGGAATGGTTTAATTGCTTACGCCTCCTCATTCGACCAGATAGGAATCTTTTCAAATAATGTGGAAGATGCCGCTAAAGTTTTGGAAGTTATCAATGGAAAGGACGAGTTCGATAGTACCGTGAGGCAGGAAGATACGCGGGATTTTTCGATTTCGAAAGAACCGGCAACTTATAAAATAGCAATTTTAAAAAATGCACTTGAGCACAAAAGTCTCGATGCTGAGATAAGAAAAAATATATATAGTCTCGCCGAACGCCTGAAACAGGATGGCCATACGGTAGAAGAAATTGACTTTAACCTCATAGACTTTATTGTGCCCGCTTATTATGTACTAACCACAGCAGAAGCCTCCAGTAACCTTTCCCGGTATGATGGCGTGCGATACGGCTACCGTGCTACTAACGGCGCACAAGGCCTGGGGGATTTTTATAAGAAGACCCGAAGTGAAGGATTTGGCAAAGAAGTGAAGCGCCGGATAATGCTGGGGACTTTCGTTTTAAGCGAAGGATATTATGATGCTTATTTTACAAAAGCCCAGCAGGTGAGGCAATTGCTTGTACACGAAACACAAAGTAATTTTAACAAATATGATGCTGTGCTGATGCCGACAGTTCCGGGAACTGCCTTTGAAGCGGGCAGCATGGCGAAAGACCCTGTGGCCGTGTATTTAGCGGATATTTATACCGTTTATGCAAATCTTACCGGCACACCAGCTATTTCGCTTCCCCTTTTTATGCATTCTAACGGGCTGCCCTTTGGCGTACAGCTAATTACTAATAAATTCGATGAAGTAACTTTACTTAATATTTCGTATATGCTGCTAAACAGCTATAAACAATATTAGGATAGATGAAAGTGAATTTACTCAAGGTATTATTTTTTTATACAATTGCATTGGCTGCATTATTTAAAGCCTCTCCGGCATTTAGCTTTAGCCAACAGGAAAAGCGAGTTGATACTTCAATTATAGAAAAGGATACTATTGCTGACCCGCAAATAGAAGAGGTGATAAAATCCATGGCGCCGCCAAAAAAAGAGGAAGTTGAATATGTATCGCAGGTTACCAAATATGGGTTCAAAAATCTTTTCAAAAATTACACCTACAATCCCACGGTGCCTTATGCCTCCCAGGTAAACCCTTATGCTGAAAGTTATATGCAGGATTACCTGCAGGCACACGGAAAATACCTGCAGCACCTGAAGGCGACTTCTATGTCTTACTTCAATTTTATTGATGGCATCCTTTCGCAGTACGGGCTGCCGAAGGAATTGAAATACCTGGCGGTGATAGAGAGCGATCTTAAATCAAATGCACTATCTATCGCCGGAGCACGTGGCCCCTGGCAGTTTATGAGTTACACGGCCAAAGATTACGGCTTGCAGGTAAATAGATATGTTGATGACAGAACAGATTATTTCAAAAGCACCAATGCGGCTGCGAAATATCTTTTAAACCTTTATAAAGATTTAAAAGACTGGCTGCTTGTAATTGCGGCCTACAATGGAGGCCCGGGCCGCGTGTACAGCGCCATAAAGAAAAGCGGGAGCCGCAATTTCTGGGATCTTCAATATTATCTTCCCGAGGAATCGCGTAACCATGTGAAGAAATTTATCGCTACCCATTACATTATGGAAACGGGCAATACCGGTAATAATTTACAAGGGACAAATTATGATTACACAAATCTAAAAGATGGTAACACACCACTTACGCCGGGCATTACCGCCGAAGAAGATTCAACTGCCGGCGAGCTGAAAATATCCGGCAGATATAAAGCTACTATCATTGCAAAAAGCGTGGAAATGGATATTGCAGATTTTAACCGGTACAATCCCGGGTTTGATAATATGCTGGCCACCGGCGCATCTTATGACTTAAGATTACCTAACGATAAAATGGATCTTTTTGTGGCTAATAAATATCCCATTCTTAATGAATGTGTGCAACAGCTCTTAGGCGATATTGATGTGAATACAAAAACTGTTTATAAAACCCAGGGCGATAAAACTGTCTTTAAAAAGAAATAATCTTATTGATTTTCCAACGCCTTTTTCATTGCGCTTATTTTTAAAAGACATTCTTCAAATTCATTTTCAGCAATACTATTAAAGGTAATAGCGGAACCTGCCATTATTGACAAATACTTACTCGTTTCGTTATATTGAATGCCTCTTATCACCACATTAAAGTCAAAATCACCTTTCGGATTGATGTAACCAACTGAGCCGGAAAATAATCCCCGCTTTGTTTTTTCGTATTGCTCTATCAGTTCCATTACTCTTTTTTTGGGAGTGCCTGTCATCGACCCCATCGGGAAGGTAGCCTTTAATATTTCAGAAAACTTAATTTCCTTTTTTAATAATCCGCTTATTGTTGATATCATTTGATGCACCTGGGGAAATGTATATACTCCTAAAAAGTCTTCAACGTGCACAGAGCCTTCAGCGCAAATTTTAGAAAGATCGTTTCTTACCATGTCAACGATCATTATGTTTTCTGCTCTTTCTTTTTCATCGTGCAATAGCATTTCCTTTTGCAAATCATCGGCTGCTTTGTCAGCGGTAACACGCCTCGTAGTTCCCTTGATTGGCTGAGAAATTATCGTATCGCCCTTCTTTTTAAGAAATCGCTCCGGGCTGGCACACATAAGATATTTATCCAGGTATTTATAAAATGCCGAGAACGGGTTGGGTGAAAATTTATTGAGAGTATGATGAACAGCCACCGGATCAATAATCGCATTTTCAGCATAAAATTCCTGGCAAAAATTTATTTCATAACAATCGCCTTTTAAGATATGCTTCTGGAGCTTTTTTACTGCATCAATGTATTCAGCTTGTGAAAACCTGCTTTTCAGAACAGGTATATGTGAAGCTTTTTCCGAAGCAACATTGGATAAAAGCTCCCTGTAAATTAAATCAGGATTGTGCGATGAGGTTACGCCAATCTTTAACTCATTATTTGAAATGGTGAAAACTATTTCCGGTACAAAAAAAGCAATTACGGGGAAGCCGATTGCATCAAAGTTTGAAGATGCTAAATCTTCAATCGCATTCTTTAAATCGTAAGATATGTGACCAAATATCCAATCATTATTTTGCTGAAAAAAATGATCCAGCTTTTCCAGGATATTATTATCACCAGCCATAGCTACAAAAGATTGGAGAGCTCCTCCTCCTGCAATGCACTCATAGGATTTATGAAAGTTATAGTCGTGATTGTCCAAAAAACAAAAAGTGCTGTACCTTTTACCAAAGTTCAGCACCTGAGTTTTTATTTCTGAAAAATCTTTTATTAAAAATGACGTAAACTTTCGACGAAAATTTATAGAGGAATCCGATGATATTTCACTTTTACCTGTCAAAAGTCATCATCGTCATCATCAACATCAACATCTGCATCATCGTTGAACAGGTCAAGGTCTTTAAAATCATCGTCTATATCAAGATCCTCATCGCCCTTCGCTTTCTTGCCGGCGGCAGGTTTTTTGTTCTTTGATTTAGGAATATCAAATTCTTCAAAGTCAGGATCATAATCATCATCGTCTGTCTTTTCCCAATCATCATCAACTTCCACATCATCGTCGTCGTCATCGTCATCACTCTTTTTTGATTTTTTTTCCTTTCCGCCTTTTACATTTTTAGCGGGTTTTATATTTTCCATATCATCATCATCATCATCGTCGTCGTCATCAACTTTAGCAGAAGCCTTTTTTGTTGAGGGTTTACCACTGGTTGTTTTCATGGTGTTTTCAGGAAGTTTACTATCGATTTCATATTTTGCTTTCATAATTCTGAGGCATTATTTGTGTAAAATTTCAATTAGATTTTTAAATAGCCAAATATTAATATAATTTTTTAAAAAATAAAATTTGCTTGAAGAATATTAAAAAATCTACAATCATGATGCCATAATAATTTGATCACTTCCCGGTCCATTGGAAATATATTTTACGGGAAGGCCTAATGTTTCATCGATGTAGCTAATGTAAGTTTCCATTTCGGCAGGAATTTCTCCAAACTTTTTTATTGAAGTAATATCAGTTTTCCACCCTTTAAATTTTTTATAAATAGGCTCAATATTCATTCCCTGCATTTGAAAGGGAATCTGGTGCGTTTCCTTACCATTTACTTTATACATATTACAAACCTCGAGTTCCTTCAACGAATCGAGCACGTCGGCTTTCGTCATCACTAATTGGGTAACACCGTTGATCATACAAGCGAAATTCAGCGCTACTAAATCAATCCACCCACACCGGCGCGGTCGCCCGGTTGTACTGCCAAATTCATTGCCCAATTTCCTCAACTGCTCACCCGTTTCATCATGCAATTCTGTAGGGAAAGGGCCACTTCCCACTCTTGTACAATAGGCTTTTGTAATGCCGAAAACTTCCTTTATTTTTTGCGGGGCAATACCAAGCCCGCTGCTCACACCGGCGCTTACGGTGCTGGAAGAAGTTACAAAAGGGAAGGTTCCAAAATCGACATCGAGCATGCTGCCCTGCGCACCCTCGGCAAGCACTTTTTTCCCATTTTGAATGGCATCATTTATAAAATATTCGCCATTTACTATATTCAATGTTTTTATAAACTCCAGCGCCTCAAAAAATTCTTCTTCCCAGGCAGAAATATCCTCCCTGAAACCAAAGTTGTCCAAAAGCTTCTGGTGCTTCAGCCGCAGTTTGATGTATTGGGAAATAAAATTTTTATTTAATAGATCACCTACGCGTAAGCCATTGCGGCCGGTTTTATCCATATAAGCAGGCGTGATGCCTTTGAGTGTTGAGCCTATTTTATCATTACCTTTTGCTACCTCGCTGGCCTTATCCAACGCACGATGCGTAGGTAAGATCAAATGCGTCCTTTCGCTTATAAAAAGATTTTTTCTGTAATCAATACCCATTGCAGCCACTAATGCACATTCGCTTTGCAGCGTAACGGGATCAAGCACTACGCCATTGCCGATTAAATTAATTTTTTTATCGTGAAATATTCCGGAAGGTATTTGGTGAAGAACAACTTTTTCGCCCTTTATATATAAGGTGTGGCCGGCATTTGCTCCGCCTTGGAAACGGGCAATAACATCGTAATTAGGAGTAAAATAATCTACAATTTTTCCTTTTCCTTCATCGCCCCACTGCAAGCCAAGAATTACATCAACCATTTAAAAAACTTTTTTAAGGATATTGGGTAAAAATAAAAGGAAAAAAATAAAAGAAATCTTTTTTGTTTGGCTTATTGACATTAAAAAAAGTGTAAGTCTTTTGACTCTTTTTTATTATCGGCAGAAAATTTTATCGCGGTTATTAGTGAAATGAAACCGATCAGGCAACTTTCAACATACTAAGCTTGCTGATCTTAAATTTACGCATAGCATAATCCAATGTAACGATAAATGTTTTTACTTTCTGAGAAGGCAGCTCATACATTGCATCATTCAAAATGCTTTCGCAAATACTTCTTAAACCACGTGCACCCAATTTATATTCTATCGCTTTTTCAACCATAAAATCGTACACATCCTCCTCGATCACCAACTCGATTCCTTCAATGTCAAACAATTTTTTATATTGTTTTATTAAAGAGTTTTTTGGCTCGGTTAATATATTTCGCAGCGTAATTTTATCAAGGGGGTTCAGGTAAGTCACCACGGGTAAACGGCCCAATAATTCAGGAATTAAACCGAAAGATTTGAGATCCTGCGCATTCACAAACTGCAATAAATTTTTTCGTTGAAATTCCTGCAGATCTTTATTCACCGTGAAGCCAATTGCATTCGTATTTATGCGCCGGCCGATAAGCCTGTCGACGCCATCGAAAGCGCCCCCGCAGATAAAAAGAATATTGCTTGTATTCAGTTTGATCAACTTTTGCTCAGGATGCTTACGGCCACCCTGTGGTGGTACAAGCACTTCTGTACCTTCCAATAGTTTTAATAATCCCTGCTGAACACCCTCGCCGCTTACATCGCGTGTGATGCTTGGGTTATCACTTTTGCGGGCGATCTTGTCAATTTCGTCAATATATACAATGCCTTTTTGCGCAGCATTAATATCAAAATTACATACCTGCAACAGGCGGCTTAATATGCTTTCCACATCTTCGCCTACATATCCCGCCTCGGTAAATACGGTAGCATCTACAATGGCAAAAGGCACGTTCAATATGCGGGCAATGGTTTTTGCCAGCAAGGTTTTACCCGTGCCTGTTTCGCCTACCATGATGATGTTGCTCTTTTCTATTTCAACATCATCACTATCCACTTTTTGGTTAAGTCTCTTATAGTGATTGTAAACAGCCACAGCGAGCACCTTTTTGGCATCGTCCTGACCAATTACATATTCATCAAGAAACTTTTTTAACTCGACCGGCTTTTTTACGGAAAGTTTATAATTAGAAGACTGGGCATTTTTCTCAGGCTGCGGAAAAATTTCCTGGGTAATGATTTCCTGTGCATGATCTACACAATTTTCACAAATATGTCCTTCCTGCCCGGCAATAAGAATTTTTACTTCATCACGGTTTCTTCCGCAAAACGAGCAATGCAGCGTTTGTTGTTTAGCCATTCTTTAAGGGTTATTTCTGTAAATACCATTTTATCAAAAAATTGTGTAACACGTTATACTTTTAATTTACAACATTTAGCGGTAATATTTCACTTTTCTCTGATAAGAATTTACCAATGACAAAATAATACCTTGAAATGTTGCATTAAATTTTGTCAAGAATAGCATCAACGATACCATATTTCTTGCTCTCCTTTGCATCCATCCAATAATCCCGGTCAAAATCTTCCATTATTTTATCATAAGTCTGGCCACAATTTTCTGCAAGTATTTTAGCGCCCAATTGTTTGGCTTTTAGTATTTGTACCGCAATTATTTCAAGGTCGGCGCTCGTGCCCTGTCCACCACCACTGGGCTGATGTATCATTACTTCAGCATGGGGAAAGATCATTCTCTTTCCTTTGGCGCCGCCGCTTAAGAGAATGCTTCCCATGCTTGCGGCCATACCCATGCATATTGTGCTTACCGGTGAAGTGATCATTTGCATGGTATCATAAATAACCATTCCACTGGTGACGCCACCTCCCGGGCTGCTGATGTAAAAACTAATTTCTTTGCCCGGCTCAACAGCTTCGAGGTACAAAAGCCGGTTGGTAATATCCTTTGCACTTTTATCATCTACTGGCCCCCAAAGAAAAATTTTTCTTTGTTCAATAAACTTTTTGTCAAACATCATCCCGCCCATCATTTTTTCCATGGGGTTTTCCGGCAATGCTTTTTCCGGTTCTTCCTCTTCTTCAGACCTTTTAATATTTGTGTTATATAAATTCATATTCTTATTAATTAAATGATTCTATTTTTTTAATTTCTTTGAATTAGTAACTAATACTTCATCTATAAGCCCATATTCTTTTGCTTCGTCAGCCGTCATCCAGTAATCACGATTGCTATCTTTAGTAACTTTTTCGATTGTCTGGCCTGTGTGGTTGCTTAATATTTCGTACAGCTCATGCTTTACTTTTCGTACTTCGTTCACGGTTATCTCCACATCTGAGGCCTGGCCCTGTGCGCCGGCGCTTGGCTGATGCATCATTATGCGGGAATGCTTTAAAGCACTTCTCTTTCCAGCTGCACCCGCACACATCAACACGGCTGCCATACTTGCTGCCATACCTGTGCAAATAGTGGCGATATCAGGTGAAACGAATTGCATGGTATCATACAACCCAAGCCCGGCATATACACCGCCACCGGGTGAGTTTATATACAATTGCACGTCCCTGGTTCTGTCGGCACTTTCCAGGAAGAGTAACTGCGCCGTAATAATATTGGCAACCTCATCATTTACCGGGTATCCCAAAAAGATAATCCTGTCCATCATAAGGCGGCTGTAAACATCCATTACGGCAACGTTCATTGGCCGTTCTTCTATAATGTTCGGCGTAAGGTTGGTTACATTGTGATTGATATAACCGTGAAGCATGTTGCTGCTTATGCCCTGGTGCTTTACAGCGTATTTTTCAAATTCTTTTCCTATGTTCATAAATAGAGTTTTGTGTAGTAACAAATTGTGTGCGTGAAGTTTCAAATATTATGCTAACAAAAAAATCAAGACAAAAGGGCATAAATGAAAATGGTTCGCGGAATTACTGTACCAATTCGCTTTGGTTCACAATAGCAACGCTGCTGCTGCAGCCAAGCCTGTTTGCCCCGGCATCAATAAGCTGTTTTGCAAATTGATAAGTTTTTATGCCTCCGCTTGCTTTTATTTTTACAGCATTACTTAAGTGTTTTCTTATAAGCTGCACTGCATGTACAGAGGCGCCTTTCTCCGCATGGCCTGTTGAAGTTTTTACATAGTCAACACCTGCGGCGCCATACAGGTCGCAGCACTTTATTATTTCTTCATCGGTAAGAACACCGGTCTCAATAATCACTTTTAAAATTTTATTCCTGTTTCTAATAAGTGGCAATATCGTATTAATCTCGTTTGCTAAAAATTGCCAGTCGTTATTTTTAATCGCAGAGATATTTATCACCATGTCGAGTTCGTCCGCGCCGTCAAGGATAGCCAACACAATTTCTGCCACCTTCGCTTCTATCGCTGAATAGCCGAAAGGAAATCCAATAACCGTTGCAACTTTCACTTGCGACCTGACTAAAATTTCTTTTGCTTTTTTCACAAATAGTGGAGGCACACATACTGCCGCGAATTGATATTGCATCGCCTCATCACAAATTTTTTCAACCTCCTGTAATGTTATAGTGGGCTTTAAGATTGTGTGGTCTATATATTTGGCTATCGTCATTTTCTAAAAAAATGAAGGTAGGAATTTAACTTATTTCTATCTTCAACCACAAGAATAAAAATTGCTTATGAAAAAACACATCTTTGTTTTATGGCTGGTGTATGCATTTAACAGCTTTCTTTCACCGCCTACAAGCTTTGCCCAGGTTACCTTTCCGGTGAATGGAATAGCAAACCCCACAGAAAATGCGTATGCTTTTACCAATGCAACAATCGTAAAAGATGCATCAACAACACTAACCAATGCCACCTTACTTATTCGCGATAAAAAAATAATTGCCGTTGGAAACAATGTCACCATACCGAAAGGATATGTGATAATAGATTGCGCCGGCAAATATATTTATCCTTCATTTATTGATTTATTCAGTGATTATGGAATAGCCGCAGCGCAAAAAAACACGCCACGATTTAATCCATTTTCCGGGTATCAACTTACTTCAGATACAAAAGGAGCAGTTGGCTGGAACCAGGCTATAAAGCCTGAAGTAAATGCATTTGAACTATTCGATGCTAATAATAAAGATGCGCAAACCTGGCGTGATGCAGGTTTTGGAAGTGTGCTTACCCACCAAAAAGATGGTATCGCCAGGGGAACAGGAACTTTTGTAACCCTTGCCAACCAGCCTACCGTTAGGACACATTTTTTATTCGTTTTGAGCCAGATTCCATCCCTGATAAATATTAGCAAAGCGGTCTACTCCTTTCTTTAGTATGATAGGGCCAGGCGGACGTTTGCTATTATAATTTTTCCACCCTCCCAGTCGGGCTATTATCCATGTTGCCCACGATAGCTTAGTCGGATTATTTTTGTTTTTACTTTTTTCTGTTTCTCCCTGTAGTGTTTCGTTGATGGCTTTTAAACAATTAATTTCTTTTTGATTAAACACCTGCTCTATTGGCTGGCTATCTTCTTTATTGTAAGCAAGCATTAATTGCATCACCCGCAAAGCTGAACTTAAGATCATTACCGTCAGCTTGCGAATAGCCCATCCGGTTTCCAGTTCGCTTGACTCTATCTTGAATCCTTTCTTTTTTAATAAGCGAAACAATTGTTCAATATACCATCGCAACCTGTACTTCT
Organism: Hanamia sp.; assembly: GCA_965217965.1. Classification (GTDB taxonomy): domain Bacteria; phylum Bacteroidota; class Bacteroidia; order Chitinophagales; family Chitinophagaceae; genus Ginsengibacter. Next base: position 1,263,743 of record CBDCJQ010000001.1, read on the forward strand.
TTACAATGTTCACCGCTTCTTCATAAGTCGTTACAGGATGTGTGGTAAGCAACCGCCAACATATTGCACTAACGCCCTTGGGTGCATTAATCTCTTTTACCTCTATAGCATAGAGTTCCACCGATTCCGGCAACTCTGTCTTTTTCAAAGTTGCAGGACGGGCAATAGCAACTTTACAATAACGAACTTCTACTGCAGCTGTGCGCTTTTCTACTCCCTTTCGGATATCTTTTACGATAGGTATTTCATACTGGCCTGCTATTGGCTGTTTGCTTAACTTGTCAAATAATTTACTGCCATCCGATAGCCGACGGTTATCACGGCTACGGATAATCAGATGGGTACGGCAATCAGGGACTGTGGCAAACTGATGATATATATCTCCTTCCCTGTCTTCTATAAATGTAATGGTTCGTGCCTGTGATAAATGATCTTTACTTTCATTGCATGCCTTTATCCATTTGTAAGATTCTTTTTCTTCTATAGGCTGATACTTATAGTTTCGTTCTTCTTTATCTATTTTATCTTCTTCTCTATGCCATAGTTGTACGTTTGAATATCCCAAAATAACTTCTGTGTCCGCCTCTAATGCTAAACTTCCATGAAGGAAAAATCCTAAATCTTTATTATTGCCCGTTAAGCCCACCCCACTGCCCCTTTTGAGGCGATTGCGATGGTTGTCTAAATTTATTTCTGAAGTATCTTGTAATACCAAAACATCTTTGTCGGCACTCAGATAGCTACTTCTTTCTATACTTGTGGCTATCAATTTAGTTTCTTCAACTTTTTCATTAGCCAGAAAACGATAAGCTGCTTTTTGTTCCGCTTCATCAGACGACATCTCGTGGATGCTACTCGTTCTACCAAAATAAAGCATCGCTGATAACTTATTAGCTCGTTTGCCTAAACGTTCATCTGAAAACTTATTCATGTAATTCTCTTTTTGAGATATATCCATTTTTTCTTTTTTTATGCAAAATTCCGTAATTTTTGTGTCCTAACGGTAGGCCAACCAGCCCGCTAATTTGGTAATGCTAAAAGAAAAAGCCTCGGCACAATATTCATTTAGTAAAGGCGCTTCTACACAGTCTTATCCCTCTTCGTTGATGGGTGTGATTGCCTTATTAAGACAAACGTATTATGATGCATCGTGGTATAAAAACAACCCGCCGGGCGAAGGCAAAAATAGTAGCCTTGCTGCCTGGAACCAGAACCAGTATCAAAACCTTCCACAAATATTTGATGCCGATGACAAATGGAATTGCCTTAGGGCTAACAGGATTGGCAATGAGTTTAAAATAAAGTATATATTAAAAGCCGGCGGCAATGAATACCAGCGAATAAAAGAAATGGCTGCCACCAAAGCCACTTTTATTTTACCCTTAGATTTTCCGCAACCCATGGATGTAGAAGACCCTAACGATGCACGCTATGTGTCGCTGGCCGATATGGAAAACTGGGAACTGGCACCCTCAAATCCGGCCGCTTTTGAAAAAACCAATATTACTTTTTGCCTTACGGCGGATGGATTAAAGGATGCCAAAACTTTTTTTACGAATATCCGTAAAGCAATAGACGCAGGTCTTTCCGAAAGCGAAGCTTTGAATGCGCTGACGAAAAATCCGGCCATGGCTATTGATGAATATGCTGAAACAGGGAGCATAGAAAACGGCAAGCTGGCAAATTTTATCATTACTAACGGACCCGTATTCGAAGAAAAAACAACCATACTTCAAAACTGGATACAGGGCGAAAAGTATGCGGTAAAAGAAAATGAGTGGGACAATGTATCCGCTAAGTATAACCTGGTAATTAGCGGTCTCAATGGCGGCTCACAGCAGTACACGCTTGACGTAAAATCTATGAAGGCTGCCTCTGTTATCGGAAGCGACACCTTGGCGACTAAGTTTTCTTATGATGGCAAATTGGTGCAAATTGCTTTTTCTCCTGTGCTTCCCAAAAAGAAAGTGAAAGCAGAAAATAAAGAAACAGTCATCATAAAAGATAGCAGGGCAGTAAAACCGGATTCAGCAGCCATTACAAAAGCAAGAATTGATTCGATAGTAAAACCGCCCGAGACGGGTGATGATCAGAAACCGGAAAATCAGCGGCTGGAAAAACCTATTTCTTCAAAGGGTCGCGACTTGCCGGCCATAGACATCGGGCCATCTATCCGCCTGAGCGGCGTGAGCAATGACGAAGTATGGCAGGGAAATGGAGTGGATACATCCGGCAACATGCTTTACTGGGCGGCTACTTTGATAAAAGAAAATCTGGCGAAAAAAGATACGGCGAAAAAGAAAGAGCCTTCACCTGTTGGCAAAATCACTTATCCGTTTGGCGCTTACGGCTGGGAAACAATGCCTGTACAGCAAGACATATTAATTAAGAATGCTACTGTATGGACGAGCGAAAAAGAAGGCGTGTTGCAAAATACAGACGTGTTGGTAAAAAATGGCAAGATCGCAGCGATTGGAAAAGATATAAAATCATCTGCGGCTATAATTATTGATGGCACAGGCAAGCATCTAAGCCCGGGCATTATTGATGAGCACTCGCACATCGCTACTGTATCAATAAATGAAGGAGGCCAATCGGTAACTTCCGAAGTACGCATAGGAGATAACCTGAACCCTGATGACATAAATATTTATCGCCAGTTAAGCGGAGGTGTCACTACTTCTCACATTCTTCATGGAAGCGCTAACACAATTGGCGGACAAACACAATTGATAAAGTTGCGTTGGGGCGTGAATGATACAGCCTTGAAATTTGCCGGTGCAGATCCATTTATAAAATTTGCTTTAGGTGAAAATGTAAAAAATACCCGTTCAATAAACAACACCCGTTTCCCTAATACCCGGATGGGCGTAGAAGAAGTAATGACAGATGCGTTTACCCGTGCCCGTGATTACGAAAAGGCAAGGGAACTTTATGATAACCGGCCGAAGAGCAGCAGCCTGTTGCCGGTAAGAAGAGACCTTGAGCTTGATGCGTTAGTAGAGATCATGAATAAGAAAAGATTTATAACCTGTCACTCTTATGTAGCCAGCGAAATCATTTCGGCGATGCGTGTTGCAGAAAAATTCGGCTTTCGTTTTAATACATTCACCCACATTTTAGAAGGATACAAAGTGGCAGACAAAATGAAGTTGCATGGCGCTAATGCCTCTACCTTCAGCGATTGGTGGAATTATAAGACTGAAGTGATAGAGGCCATTCCGCAAAATGCCAGCATTATGCACAAAGAGGGATTAAATGTGGCCATCAATTCTGACGATGCAGAACAGGCAAGAAGGCTAAACCAGGAAGCGGCAAAAAGTATAAAATACGGCTTGACGGAAGAAGAAGCTTTGGACATGGTAACCATCAATCCTGCCACTATGCTGCATATACAGGATAGAACCGGAAGCATTAAAGTAGGTAAAGATGCTGATCTTGTTTTGTGGAACAATGATCCCTTAAGCATTTATGCCGTACCTCAAAAAACAATTGTTGACGGCATTATTTATTTTGATATTGACAGGGATGCAATGATGCGTAAGCAAATGCAAACCGAACGAAACAGGCTTATCCAAAAACTTTCGGGTGAGAAAAAAGGAGGCGCTGCTATGGCGCCGCCCACGCCTACGGAGCAAATTCTTTTACGCTGTGAAGATGATGATCAGCCATATACTGAACAACAATAATTGTTTCATCTCTTACTACTTTTAAAAGATAAAAATGAAAAAAATATTCACGCTTATAGTTGCCCTTCTAATTCTCAATGCAGCCACATTCTCACAGCCAACTATTGCGCCGGCGCCGGCTAATAACGGAATCATTTATATTACTCATGCTAATATACATGTGGGCAATGGCACAGTTATAAATGATGGAACCATTAAAATTAATGCAGCCAAAATAGAAGAAATAGGCAACAATATTGCTGTGCCGCAGGGTGCAAAAGTGTATGATGTAAAAGGCAAACAGGTATATCCCGGCCTCATTAGCTGCATCACGAACCTCGGACTTAAAGAAGTTGGCTCAGGGGTAAAAGGATCAGATGATTACCAGGAACTGGGTAGCATGGATCCATCCATTCGCTCTATAGTAGCCTACAATGCTGCTTCTAATGTGATAAATGATTTGCGTGTTACCGGTATTTTACTGGCTAATGTATTACCACAGAATGAAGAAGGTTCCCGCCAATTGATCACCGGCACCTCCAGCGTTGTACAATTAGATGCATGGGACTGGGAAGATGCGGTATATAAAATGGATGGGCAAATGCATTTTAATATGCCTTCGCTAATGGCGAGAGGAGGCCGTTTTTCACGTGCTGCTGCCACACCACAGGCTGATCCTGAAAAGGAGGCTTTGAACCAGGTAGAATCTGTAAAGACTTTTTTCAAAGAAGCCAGGGCTTACCTCGCCGAACCGGCGCATAAGAAGATCAATTTGAATTATGAAGCAACAAAAAATTTGTTTGACAAGAAGCAAAAGTTTTTTGTTCATTGCAATGCGGTGAAAGAAATGTTACTGGCAATTGATTTTGTAAAAGATTTTGGATTTGAAGTGGTAGTAGTGGGTGGTGCAGATAGCTGGCAGATTGCCCCATTAATTAAACAAAATAATATTTCCGTAATCCTTTTCCAAACACATGCCTTACCACAAACGATAGATGACGATGTGGATCAGCCCTACAAAACGCCCTATCTTCTGCAAAAAGCAGGTGTATTATTTGCCATTTCAGATAACCATGTTGAAAGCCGTGGAAGAAACCTGGCTTATGATGCAGGAACTGCCGCCGCTTACGGTTTAACTAAAGAAGAAGCACTGAGTACGATTACTTATAACGCCGCCAAAATATTGGGAATTGATTCTACGACTGGTACGTTGGAAGCAGGAAAAGATGCCAACATAATTGTAAGTGAGGGCGATGTGCTCGATATGACGTACAGTGCTATCGAACTGGCTTTTATACAAGGTAGAAATATAAATCTTGATAACAAACAATCTGAGCTTGCAGAAAAGTATTTTAAGAAATATGGATTGAAGTGAGTAGTCTTCGCGGAGAATTATTTATAGCAGGCTAGTAGCTATTGAGGCAAAACCCGGTTTGCCTTAACCTACTCTTTTTCGTATTACTTTCGGAATGTTTTCTAAAGAATTTTCAATTGCTTTTTTGACAAACTGATTTAGAGACACGCCTTGTTTTGAAGAAACCAACGCAGCTTTTTGATGAAGGTCAGGAGATATTCTCACGTTAAACGTGCCTTTCATAGATTTAAAGACTGGAATTTTTTCCTGTTCACAAATTGATATATAGTGCACAACTGCATCCGCGAAAGCTTTTCGTAATTCCTTTACAGAAGTTCCTTCAAACGTCACAAGATCATTAACCCCGGAAATTTTTCCAAAAAATACTCCATCCTTGCTGCTGAAATGCACGGTGCCATGAAAGCCTTTATATTCTAAATAATCTTTTTTCATGATTCGACATATCCCATACTGCTTAACAAAGATTTTAATTCGCTATAACTTAGGTCTTTGGGGTCTTAACAAAAGCCTGCTCTCCGCACGCAAGTAGGGTTTACTTTACTTGCACCACTATTGCTAACAATTTTGCAAAAAAAGGCAGACACAAAAAAAACTTTTTTCAACAATTGCAATTCTTCTGCGTATTCACCTCATAAGCATGTTGGATGTATACGTACTTTCGGTTGATAGTGAAATAAATGCTTATATCCGTTTCGGTATAATCCAAACGTCTCCTTCGCTATTTATTAATATTTTTACCAATTAGAGAAGATATTAATCGTTTGTAAAAGATAAAAGTGAAATGGAGATATACAACATCATAACTTTAATAATAGTGCTGGCGGCCACTTTTGGGTACATCAATTTCCGGTTTATAAAATTGCCGGGAACGATAGGTATCATGCTGATATCCCTGATTGCTTCATTGGTAGTAGTTGCTTTTGGTATGATGAACCCTGACTTTTTTGCGGAGACTACCAGGGTAATCAGCTCTATAGATTTTCATACTGCTTTGATGAAAGTGATGTTGAGCTTTTTGCTTTTTGCCGGGGCAATACATATTGATGCCAAAAAGTTAAAATCAGAAAGTGCGTCTATTATCACTTTTGCTACAATGGGCGTGATTATTTCAACGTTTGTAGTGGGCACACTCATCTATGCAACTATTTATCTTTTCGGCCTTTCGGTTAATTATATTTATTGCCTTTTATTTGGCGCCCTTATTTCTCCCACAGATCCAATAGCTGCATTAGGCATTCTTAAAAAAGCCAAAATTCCGGAATCGCTTGAAATAAAAATAAGTGGCGAAAGCCTTTTCAATGATGGTGTAGGCGTTGTGGTCTTTGCTACGTTGCTGGAAATTGCCCAAGTGGGTGTATCCAATACATCGGGGTGGGGCATCGTGTGGCTGTTTGTTGAGGAGGCGGGTGGCGGGTTGATTTTTGGGTGCATACTAGGGTATCTGGGTTACTGGGCGTTGCGGTCCATTGATAATTATATTGTAGAAACCCTTATAACCCTTGCTATAGTAATGGGCGGCTATTTGTTGGCAGATAAGCTGCATGTAAGCGGCCCGCTGGCAATGGTAATGGCAGGAATTATTACCGGCAACAAAAGTATGGACCTTGGCGTAAGTGATACTACGCGTGATTACATTGGCAAGTTTTGGGAAATGATTGATGAGGTAATGAACGCCATTTTGTTTTTACTGATCGGTTTTGTAATGCTTATCATACCGTTTAATATGACGTTGCTTTGGTTGGGTTGTATTGCCATTATCATTGTTCTTTTGGGAAGATTTTTAGCCGTATCCATCCCCATCATGTTCCTTAAATACAAAAAAAAACCTTTCGAAAAAAATACTATCCCGATCCTTACCTGGGGCGGCTTGCGTGGCGGCATTTCGGTTGCGCTGGCATTATCCGTACCCAAGTATATGTATGGAGAGCTATTCGTGTCCATTACTTATATAGTGGTGCTTTTCTCCATACTGGTGCAAGGCCTTACCATAGGGCGATTTGCTAAAAGGCTTGCCGCAAAAGATGAGCAGGCAACAGCCGTGCAAATTGCGAAGAGCCTGGTGCTGCCGGATGAAACCTTGCCATAAAACCCTTTCAAAGAGATATTTCTTTTTTTAATTCACTTACTCTAATTTTACACGGCAAACAGGCGGATTTGTTTATTGTTCATCCTGTAATTGCGAGGTTGGCCAGGCCACATCTTCAAATCTGAACTAATAAACGAAAATATCTGAACCTCTACACAGGATTTATAAATTTCGTTTACTACTCAATTTTGTTTTTTTGGTTACAAGCTATAGCAGCTTTGGGCATCTTCGTTGTGTCACTCACTTGTACATTTGTTCTATGTGCATCAGTAACAGAACTTACATTTTTAAAATTTGAAAAATGAAACAATCTATTCAAGAATGTCTTAATGAACGGATCTTAATTATAGATGGAGCTATGGGTACCATGATCCAGCGCTATAAACTGGAAGAAAAAGAGTATCGTGGCGAAAGATTCAAAGACTGGCATACAGATGTAAAAGGTAATAATGATCTCCTTAGCCTTACCCAACCTTCAATAATAGAGGCCATTCACAAACAATATCTTGAAGCGGGCGCAGATATAATTGAAACCAATACTTTCAGCAGTACCTCTATTGCGCAGGCAGATTATGATATGCAATCAATAGCATACGAACTCAATGTTGCTTCCGCACAATGTGCCCGCAATGCCATCAAAAATTTTATTGCAGAGCATCCCGGCAGTAATCCTAAGTTTATTGCGGGCGCCATAGGGCCTCTCAATAAAACATTAAGCTTGTCTCCTGATGTAAATAATCCTGGCTTCCGTGCGGTAACATTCGACGAAGTTGTCAACGCATATTATGAACAAATACGTGGCCTTGTAGATGGCGGTGTTCATTTGCTTCTGGTAGAAACTATTTTTGATACACTCAATGCCAAGGCTGCCATTTATGCCATAAAAAAATATTTCCGGGATACTAAAAAACAGGAGCTGCCAATAATGATCAGCGGAACAATCACTGATGCTAGCGGACGTACTTTGAGCGGGCAAACATTAGAGGCATTTTATATTTCTGTATCGCATGCAAACCCATTAAGCATTGGCTTGAATTGTGCGCTTGGTGCCAGGGAAATGCGCCCTCACATTGAAGAGCTTAGTGAAATAGCAAGCTGTTACACTTCCGCTTATCCGAACGCCGGCTTGCCAAATGCCTTTGGCGAATATGATGAACAGCCACATGAGACTGCGCACATCATTGAAGAATGGGCAAAAGAAGGTTTTGTAAATATAGTAGGTGGATGTTGTGGTACAACACCTGATCATATAAAGCATATTGCGCACCAGGTTAAGAATTTTGCGGCAAGAAGATTGCCGGTGTTGGAAGAATTGCTGGAAGGCACATCAGCCGAGTAGAAATTATATTTAAAGTCACAAATTGAGACTTCAAGTGGGCATTCTATAATCGAAACTGAAAGTAAATAGAGCGAATTTTAAGGTCGCAGTTTGCGACCTTAAAATTCCAATTATCTAAACTTTGATAGTATGATTTACCATATTAAATAAAAAAAACGTCAAAATCAAAGTTGCCAATAATCAAATTTTCAGAAGAAATTATTCTTGAAAAATTTATGTGATATGTGGCAAAAAGTAATGCTGGATAGAGATTTAGCGGAAATGTATGGTGTGGAAACATTTAATTTAAATAAAGCTGTAAAAAGGAATTTAAAAAGATTTCCGGAAGATTTCATGTTTCAACTTTCTAAAGATGAATTTCAGAACTTGAAATTCCAAATTGGAATATCAAGTTTATGGGGTGGAACAAGAAAACTTCCTTATGTATTCACAGAACAAGGTGTGCCGATGCATTCAAGCGTTTGAGATGTACGGTATAGAAGTGAAGCGTTTGAATGAAACAGTGAAACGAAATGCAGCGAGATTTCCAGAAGATTTCGTGTTTCAACTATCAATTGAAGAGTACAATTTTTTAAGATCGCAATTTGCGATCTTAAAATTCCAATTATCTAAACTTTGATAGTAAGATTTACCATATTTAAATTTAAAAAATGTCAAAATCAAAGTTGCCAATAATCAAAGTTTCGGAAGAAATCATTCTTGAAAAAATTTATGTGATCCGTGGGCAAAAAGTAATGCTGGATAAAGATTTAGCTGAAATGTATGGAGTGGAAACCTTTCGTTTAAATGAGGCAGTTAAAAGAAATATTTCAAGGTTTCCCGATGATTTTATTTTTCGACTTACAGATATCGAATTTAAATCTTTGATATCGCAATTTGCGATATCAAAGATTAAGGGTAGAGGTGGCAATAGAAAACCTCCTCATGTCTTTACAGAACAAGGCGTTGCAATGCTTTCAAGCGTTCTAAATTCAGAAACTGCTATTCAGGTAAATATTCAAATAATTCGCTTGTTTACAAAGATGAAACAACTCATTTTGGATAACAAAGACCTTTGGATGAAAATTGAAAAAATAGAACAACATCTTTTAAAAAACGATGAGGAAATAAAGACAATTTTTTCGTACCTAAAAAAGTTATTAATACAGGAAGATAAACCACGTAATCCAATTGGTTTCAATGCTAATTCTAAAAGGAACTAATGACGATGTCAGAAAATAAACACATACAACCATTCCTTCGCCTCTCCGGCCTCGAGCCATTGGTAGTTCGCCCGGAAACCAATTTTGTAAATGTCGGTGAGCGCACAAACGTAACCGGCTCAAAGAAATTTGCCCGCCTTATAAGAGAAGGCAATTATGAAGAAGCATTATCTGTCGCCCGGCAACAGGTAGAAAGTGGCGCCCAGGTGCTTGATGTAAATATGGACGATGCCCTGCTGGATGGCGAACTCGCCATGACTACTTTTTTAAATTTGTTACAAGCCGAGCCGGATATCGCCAAAATTCCTATAATGATTGATTCTTCTAAATTCAACATTATAGAGGCAGGGTTAAAATGCGTGCAAGGTAAATGCATTGTCAATTCTATCTCTATGAAGGAAGGTGAAGCAAAATTTATTGAGCAGGCATTTATTTGTAGAAGCTATGGCGCATCGGTAATTGTGATGGCTTTTGATGAAAAAGGCCAGGCCGATACTAAAGAACGAAAAGTTGAAATCTGTAAACGTGCTTATGATATTCTTACAACAGGTGCAGGCTTTCACCCGGAAGATATCATATTTGATCCTAACATTTTTGCCATTGCAACCGGCATAGAAGAACATAATAATTATGGTGTGGATTTTATAGAAGCTACCCATGAGATAAAAAAACTAATGCCGCTAACTAAGGTGAGTGGTGGTGTAAGCAACGTGTCTTTCTCTTTTCGTGGTAACGATACCGTTAGAGATGCTATGCACGCCGTTTTCTTGTATCATGCTATACAGGCCGGGATGGATATGGGTATCGTAAACGCAGGTCAGTTGCAGGTTTATGAAGAAATAGAACCAACATTGAAGCAATTGTGTGAAGATGTTATTTTAAATCGTAACGCCGAAGCTACAGACAGGCTTCTTGCATTTGCCGAGACGGTGAAAGCAAAAGGCAAAACGATTGTAAAAGATGAAGCCTGGAGAAAAGAAGAAGTCGAAAAGCGTTTAAGCCATGCGTTAGTAAATGGTATTACCGACTATATAGATCAAGACACCGAAGAAGCCCGTTTGAAATATCCCAAGCCGTTAGATGTGATCGAAGGGCCGCTGATGGATGGAATGAATATAGTTGGCGACTTATTTGGCAGTGGTAAGATGTTTTTACCACAAGTAGTTAAAAGCGCCAGGGTGATGAAAAAGAGCGTTGCGTGGCTTTTCCCTTTCATCGAAGCTGAGAAAGAAGAGAAAAGGCTTTTCAATATTGAAAATGGAATTATAAATGAAGAAGGTGGTGGCCCGCCAAAAATATTAATGGCCACGGTAAAAGGTGACGTGCATGATATAGGAAAAAATATTGTTGGCGTAGTGCTGGGTTGTAATGGCTATGAAGTTATTGACATGGGTGTGATGGTTCCGGCAGATAAAATATTACAGTCTGCCCTGGATAATAATGTATCAATAATAGGCTTAAGCGGATTGATCACTCCTTCTCTTGATGAAATGGTGCACATTGCAAAAGAAATGAAAAGAAGAAATATTTCCATTCCGCTAATGATCGGAGGAGCCACTACATCCCGCATGCACACTGCCGTGCGCATTGCGCCTGAGTATGAAAATGGTGTAGTGCATGTACTGGATGCTTCGCGTAGTGTAACCGTGGCCGGTAGTTTACTTAATGAGGAAACAAAACCTGTTTTTTTAAATGGAATTAAGAATGAGTATGAAAAACTAAAACAGGATTTTGGAAATAAGCGATCCGCAAAAACTTTGCTTTCATTTGAAAGTTCGCAGAAGAATAAATTTGAAATTGAGTGGAAAGATTTTCACCCTGTTGAGCCTGCATTTACCGGAACCAAAGTTTTTAAAGACTATAGCCTGGATGAAATAAGTAAGTATATTGACTGGCAACCATTTTTTATTGCGTGGGAACTTCACGGAAAATTTCCTCAAATACTAAGTGATGAGAAAGTAGGCAAAGAAGCCACTAAACTTTATAACGACGCTCAACAGCTTTTAAAAGAAATTATAGATGAAAAATGGCTAACGGCAAATGGTGTAGTAGGCTTCTGGGAAGCATCTGCTACGGCTGACGATACCATTACTTTATATGAAAAAGGTATTGAAATAGAGAAGCTTGAATTTTTGCGGCAGCAAATTAAAAAAGCGCCCGGCCAACCGAATATGTCTTTGGCAGATTTTGTGAAACCAGGCGGCAGCCCATCCCCACGTACTTTTATGCAGGTGCAGGATTCTACTAAAGCCCCTTCCCGAGTGGAAGGGGAGGCAAACCATCCAACGGGGGGAAGCGAAGACTCAAACACTTTCCTCTCAAACGATCAGCCATCAGTAGCAAAAGGATCTGATCTAAGTGCCCCCTTCGGGGGACAGGGGGCTACAGGGGCTCCTTTCGGTTATCAATGGGCTGACCCATCTACCTATGGTTTGTTGAAAGATTTTTCAAAAGATAACCGTTCCAATCCGACAGAGGCAGAAGAAAAACTTTGGGAATTGGTGAAAACGAAACAACTTGAAGGATATAAATTCAGAAGGCAGCATATAATTGGCAGCTACATTACCGATCTTGTTTGCCTTGATAAAAGACTGGTAATAGAGATTGATGGATTGATTCATCAACTTCCGGAAAATAAAATTAGTGATGAACAAAGAACACAATGGCTTAGTGAACTCGGGTTTAAAGTTATAAGATTTACTAATGACGAAGTATTAAATAGAACAGATGGAGTATTAAAAATAATATTGAAGGAATTAAAAAAGCGGGCGCCTTTAAAAGACAGCCTATTACAGCAAAGCAGCCGATCCCTCCACACCACTATGCAGTCGCAAGTCCCAACTAAAGCCCCTTCCCGAGTGGAAGGGGAGGCAAACCATCCAACGGGGGGAAGCGAAGACTCAAACACTTTCCTGTCAAACGATCAGCCATCGGTAGCAAAAGGATATGACCTAAGTTCCCCCTTCGGGGGACTGGGGGTTGACTACCTCGGCGCCTTTGCAGTTTCCATACATGGCATTGAGCCACACATAAAAAAGTTTGAAGACGATCTTGACGATTACAATAAAATAATTTTGCAGGCGCTGGCAGATAGACTGGCGGAAGCTTTTGCAGAATTGCTGCATGAAAAAACAAGAAAGGAGTTTTGGGGCTACGCGACAGATGAACATCTCACAACAAAGGAATTAGTTGAAGAAAGATATTTAGGCATAAGGCCTGCTCCCGGTTACCCTGCGTGCCCTGATCATACAGAAAAATATAAGCTGTTTGAATTGCTTAATGCCACCGAAGATGCCGGCATTACGCTGACTGAATCACTTGCTATGTATCCGGCATCATCCGTTTGTGGTTGGTTTTTTGCGCATCCTGAAAGTAAATATTTTGGCATCGGAAAAATTGGGAAAGACCAGGTAGAAGATTATGCACAAAGGAAAAATATGCCGGTTGAAGATGTTGAAAGATGGCTGCGAAGCCATCTTGATTACGATTAATTTTATTTGAATAATCTCAGAGGTATCTTTTGTCTTTGTAATATAAATTGCATCATGCGCATAATAACTTACAATGTGAATGGCATAAGAGCCGCCATAAAAAAAGGCTTTATTGACTGGCTGAAAACAGACCCTGCAGATATTATTTGCCTGCAGGAAATAAAAGCGCATAGAGATGATATTGACGTTGCATCAATTGAATCTGCCGGATACAGGGTCTATATTTTTTCTGCGCAAAAAAAGGGATACAGTGGCGTCGCAATACTATCAAAACTCCTTCCTGACAATGTAGAGTATGGACATAGCAAGGAGCAGAGTGATTTTGAAGGGAGAGTGCTTCGTGCAGACTTTGGACCTATCACTTTAATAAATGCATACTTCCCGTCGGGAACAAGCGGCGAACATCGCCAATCGTATAAATACATTTGGCTTGATGAATTTCTTGATTACCTGAATGATGTAAGAAAGTCAAGAAAGAAAATAATTGTTTGTGGCGATTATAATATTGCTCATAAAGAAATTGATATTCACAACCCCGTCTCTAATAAAAATACAACCGGCTTTTTGCCCGAAGAAAGAGCCTGGATGGATAAATTTATAGCCAATAATTTTATTGATGGTTTCCGCCACCTCAACAAAGACCCGCACCAATATACATGGTGGAGTGTGATGCGTCCATCTACACGCCTGGAGAATAAAGGATGGCGCATAGATTACATCAATGTTTCTTCCAACCTAAAGAAGATGATCACAGATGTAAAGATTTTTCCTGAAGTAAAGCACAGCGACCATTGTCCTGTTTACCTTGAGCTTAAACCCTGATTATGCTCATCTATAATATCACTGTAAAGATTGACAATGATAGTGAAAGCGACTGGCTTATATGGCAAAAGGATGTATATATTCCCGGAGTAATGGCGTCCGGGTTTTTTTATGATCACCGGTTTTCAAAATTGATCAGCCATGAAGATGCCGATGGAAAAACTTATGTGATGCAGTTTACGCTAAAGATGACGATGCTTTTGAGAATTATCAGGCGCAGCATGCTGATGAATTTAATGATCTTCTGGCAGCAAAATGGAGCGACAAATTTGTTGCATTCAAATCGCTTCTTGCGGCTGTGCAGTAATTGTGAATAATATTTTAAAACCCGCCGTTTTATTTTTAATTTATATGGAAAAGTCTTTACTGTAAAGGACTTTAGTTGCTGTATGCTTTGAAACCCGCTTCTGTACTGTATTTGAAAGTTAAGGCGAAATATAATTTATTTTAGTGTGAATTCAATTTTTCGATTAAATCCTTACCAATTGTGCATCTTAGCGAAAAGTTGTGGAATAAAAAATTGCAAAAAATTTTGTTGCCAAAAAAAAGCCTCTATATTTGTTGCAGTTAAAAAATCAAATAAAATTATTATGAACAAAGCTGAACTAATCGCAAAAATGGCCGATGATGCAGGCGTTACTAAAACTCAGGCAAATGCTTCTTTAGATTCATTTGTGGAAGCAGTTACCAAAACACTGAAAGGCGGTGGTAAAGTAACACTTGTTGGTTTCGGTACTTTTTCTGTGAGCAAAAGAGCAGCCCGCAATGGCCGCAACCCACAGACTGGCGCTGTTATTAAAATTAAAGCTAAGAAAGTAGCTAAATTTAAAGCAGGAAAAGAATTATCATCGAAAATCTGATTTTCGAAATTTTCCAGAAAGCAAGATGCATTTGTGTATCTTGCTTTTTTTATGTTAGGATTTCACGCTAACACTAAATTGCACTTTCATTTAAATAAAAAAATTATTAATGGGACGAGGAGATAAAAAAACTAAAAAAGGAAAAATATTCCAGGGATCTTTTGGCAAATCAAGACCGGCCAATCCTAAAAAAACTGTAGCTAAACCCGCAGAAAAAATTGCTGAAAAGAAGCAGCCCGCTTAAGGCGCAAGTCTCTCAATCTTCCATATTTTATCTGTACCAAGATTATACTGCAGGCGATCGTGAAGCCTTCCCTGGCGCCCTTGCCAAAATTCAATTGAGTTTGGATGAACTACATAGCCTCCCCAGTTTTTTGGCCTAGGTATATCGTCTGTCGTAAACTTTTCGTTGTACTGCTGGTAATTTTTTTCAAGTGTTTCCCGGCTTTCAATGGGCGTGCTTTGATGTGAGCTCCAGGCGCCAATGCGGCTTTCACGCGGCCTCTTGGAGAAATAGGCATCACTTTCGGCTTCACTTATTTTTTCCACGCTCCCTTCTATTCTTACCTGCCGTTCAATTTCTTTCCAAAGAAATACAAGCGATACAAAGGGATTATTTTCTATCTCTTTGCCTTTGCGGCTATCATAGTTTGTGAAAAATAAAAATCCATCGTCGTTCAGGTATTTTAGCAATACGATCCTCGCCGAAGGCTTACCTGATGAATTGCATGTGGCAAGCGTCATAGCATTTGGCTCAACAATATTATTTTGTATTGCTTCGTCCCACCACTTTTCAAATTGCAGCATGGGATTGCTGTCCACATCTTTTTCTAAAAGCGAACGCAGCCGGTAATCTCTTCTCAGGCTTTGAATATCTTTATTTTCAGGCATGTCTTTTTTTTGAATTAAAACTGTATAACAAACAAATTTAGCGAAGGTTGAAATAAGCGACGTTCATTTCATTTCTATTTTAAAAAACAAAAAATAATCTGAAAACAAGATTGTATATTTTACTCAAAGCAAAATCATTTCCGGTATTTTTATTTTTGAGGATATAATATTAAAAGAAATTTTTATGAATACTCCTTCGCCAGCAGCCCGGAAAATTCATTTAGTCGTTTTATCAATTGTTGCATGGTTCGCGCTGATTGGCCAATTATATCTCATCATACAAAACAGGAATACATCCATAACCTCAACGCTCATCCGGTATATAAGTTTTTTCACCATACTCACCAACCTGCTTGTGGCCTTATGTTCCACAATTCTTTTACGCGATAAAAATAATGAAGGGCTAAACTTTTTCACAAGGCTCAAAACAATCACGGCAATCGCAGTATATATCACAGTTGTCGGGCTTATTTACAATTTGATTTTGCGATTCTTGTGGCAGCCGCAGGGCCTGCAATTGATAGTAGATGAATTGTTGCATACAGTGGTGCCGGTTCTGTTTATTTTATTTTGGCTGCTCTTTGTGCCTAAAGCAGGGCTCAAGGCAAAGGATATTTGGCCATGGCTTCTTTATCCTTTTGTGTATGTGATTTATATCTTAATAAGAGGTGCGATAACAGGCGAGTATCCTTATCCCTTTATTGACGTGGTGCAACTTGGTTATAGTAAAGTTTTTCTAAACAGCGGCATGTTGGTGATAGTATTTATAGTATTCTCCTTATTGTTTGTAGGGCTGGATAGATTTTTGAAAAAATAGCGCGTTGAGTTTATCTGGCGCAAGAAATCCTTTTGTATACTGGATTGGAATCTTGAAAGAATTAATCCAAAAAATTATAATTCAGACAACGGTGGCAATTGTTTCATGCGAAGATGGATTAAATTGTTGAACAATTAAATTTAGTATGAGAAGCATAAACAAATGAAATCTTCACAAAAGAATATTTTACCGCATTCGCAGGCAAAGCTTGATCTGTATCAGAAGTATTTAGAAAAATATTTTGCAATACTTGGTTTGGCGAAGAATATTACTAAAGTTAATATCTATGACTTATTTAGCGGTACTGGCATTTATGAAAATGGGAAAGCCGGAAGCCCAATATTAGCACTTGAAAAAGTTAGAGAAAATCGAATCTTTTTTGAAAAAAATAATTGGACAACGAAACCAATTAAATTAACAATCAATGATGTTGATAAAGCGAAAATAAGTCTGGTAAGGGATTATATAAATCAACTCAATAATCCCAAAATTTGCGATTTAGAGTATTTCTCTTTAGATACCTCAGTTTTATTTCCTGAAGTTATTACTGACTTGGGAAATCAAAGTAAATTTGAAAGGAATCTTTTATTTATAGATCCTTATGGTTACAAGACTATTGATCCATTAAATATAAAAAAATTAGTAGATAACAAAAGAACCGAAATTATATTGTTTTTGCCTGTCTCTTTCATGCACAGATTCAAGAACATAGCTTTAACAGAAGAAAGGAAATGTTATCAAGCACTGAATGACTTTATCACAAAGTTATTTCCTGACCAACATCCAATTTTAACTCCCGATACTTTAAGTATTAAGCAATTTATTGAGTACATCACTGAAGGTTTTACTTTTCAAAATGAATTTTATTGTGTTAATCATACAATAGAAAGAAGCAAGGGCAATCTATTTGCTATCTTTTTTATTACAAGCCATATTTACGGCTTGGAAAGAATGTTATCTGTAAAGTGGGAAGAGGATAGGGACTTCGGAAAAGGTCATAGAATTAAATCAACACAACAAAGCCTCTTTGAAAAAGATGAAAAAAAGGAGATCGAATCCATCAATTATGTATGGTTGTCTAAAAATCTTCATGATTTTATTGAAGAAAAAACTCAAATTTCAAATCTTGAACTTTATGAGTTTACTTTAAGTAAAGGATTTTTACCTAAACACACCAATCAAATATTACATGACTGGAATGATCAAAGCGCATTAACTGTTATTGATGCACTAACTAAAGAAGAGGAAAGCAAGCCGAGAACATTTCACAACAAATGGGACGCATACAAAGAAAAAAAACCAAAAATCTTTATTAAATTAAAATAATATGGCACAATCATCTATTGAATGGACAGAAATGACCTGGAATCCAACAACAGGTTGCAATAAAATTTCTGCAGGTTGTAAATACTGTTACGCGGAAATAATGTCAAGAAGGCTTAAAGCAATGGGCGTAGAAAAGTATGCAAACAATTTTGAGTTAACTATTCATGAAGATGAATTGAAGACACCATATACATGGAAGAAGCCTAAAGTTGTATTTGTAAATTCCATGAGTGACATGTTTCATAAAGATGTTCCCATTGGATTTATTCAAAAGGTTTTCAGGGTTATGAAAGAAAATCCACAGCATGTTTTCCAGGTGCTTACTAAAAGGGCCGATGTTTTAAGATACTATGATAGTGAAGGTTGGTTGGATTGGAGTCATAATATTTGGATGGGCGTTTCCGTAGAAAATGCAAAAGCGATGAAAAGAGTTGATTTGCTCAGACAGACCAAAGCAAGGGTTAAGTTTCTCTCGTGTGAACCATTGATAGGAAGGTTGCCAAATTTAAATCTTAAAGAAATTGATTGGGTAATTGTAGGCGGAGAAAGCGGTAGAACACCAAGGCCAATGCAAGAAGAATGGGTAACTGAGATCAAAGATCAATGTAAAGAATCTGGAACAGCATTTTTCTTTAAACAATGGGGTGGGACAAATAAAAAGAAAACCGGTAGAATCCTGGAAGGAAAAACATGGGATGAAATGCCAGAGATTGTTTCACAGCTTTAATATTTTATAGTTGAATATTTTAACAGAGAAGAAAGCAAGCTACCACCAAATTCATCAAGAATATTCCCCTGCAAGGTTGCGGTAATAGGCGAGGGCAAATTATTTGGAATATTAAAACCTGCGCCGCTAAATTCTTTCTGGCAATTAAAAGAGAGCGCCGAAAGCAGGCAAAGAACTAAGGCAAAATATATGCGTTTCATAAAATGTGTTTATGGCATATACTGCTGCCTTTGGCAGAAGATTGGGTACTCTTAATTTTTATCTCTCACTTCTTCAATAAATTTTTCAATTACCTTCCTGATGATTGCTGAGCTGGTATTGTGGTTATTGACAAGCGTTGAAAAAATAAGTAGCTTATTTTTCTTTGTATATAAGAAGCCACTAAAAGCTACTACGCCTGAGAGCGTTCCTGTTTTGGCATAAATAAATCCGCTGTCAGCCTTGTAATAATTTTTTATAGTGCCGCTACCACCCGTTTCTAAAATATTTTTTATGCGGTCCATACCAAAATCATTTTTCATTTTATTAAGAATAAAAATGAAATCTTTTGGCGAGAACAAGTTGTAATGGCTAAGGCCGGAACCATCTACCCAGTAAGGCTTTTGTGGAAGCTCTTTAAAATCTGTTTTTAATAAAGTGTCAATAATCAGGTCATCGTCTATCACTCCTAATAGTTGCTCGCTTACCATTAGCAATGTTTGCTCTGCAAAAAAATTATCGCTATGATGCATCAGCGGCCGGAGCAAAGAATCAACCGGCCGGGAAAACACTTTCATCATTCTTTGATTGCCAGCTTTGAAATCGCCATTAGTCAACGCAATAGATTTATGCAGTGTATCATTGAGCAAATGAATCATTATTGAATCGGTAACATGAAAAGGCGTTTCCGTATAATGTTCATCTGCTCTTCCTGCGGTAACAGTGAAATGATTTTTGGAAAAATCTCTCATAATTGTAGCAGGAAATAAATTCTTATTGACAGCGCTGTCTATTATAATATTGGGTTCAAAAAAAGAAGGAACTACAAGCGGATTATTTAGACGATTTTTTAGCCGCACAATATTTCCATAAAGAGGCAGCGGACTTTTCTCCGGCATGTAATAATCACTATAATCATCCCACGACCAACCCGGCCCCCACATTTTTTCTTTCCAGGCACGAGTGTCAAGCACGATGGGCTTATCGATATTTTTCAAAAAATCATACACTCTTTGTTGTAGAAAATCAGGATGTAAAAAAGTGGGGTCGGCTGCTCCGTAAATAATAATCTCGTTGTCTTTTTCAACATATTTTAATCCGGTCAGGCTATCTCCCAAATATTTCATGGCGGCATAGCAGGTAACGAGTTTAGTATTGCTTGCCGGCACAAAATATTTATCGCCCTGGTAATTATACAAGTATTTTCCGGTAGCAGGGTCATAAATACTGATGCCGGTATGTGCGGGTAAAAATGCAGGATTGTTTAAAACACCATTTTTTGCAAAACGCTGTATTTGCTTACCGGCGGAGCAGCTCGTAAAAAATAAACCACCGGCAAAAATTAATTTTAGAAAAATGTTTTTCATACAGTCAAATTACAAAAATTTTTTTCCATTTTTTTTCAAACATGCCCTGCTAAATCTCAATTAATGATACGTTAATCCATTTCGTTGCTTAACGCAGCCGGTATAAGCATTCCTTGCAATTTAGTAACTTCGCCAGCATGTCATTTTGACGATGAAAAATTTTCTGCATCAATTTTGACAAGAATAAATTTCTATACATTTTCATTTAATCAGAACTATATATGTCCGGCTTTCTTTCAAAATTATTTGGTGGTAATAAAAGCGAAAAAGATGTAAAGGTGATAACGCCGTATGTGGCAAAGATCAATGCTTTTTTCGATGAATATCAGTCTCTGTCCAATGATGATCTTCGCCATAAAACAGTTGAATTTAAACAGCGGATAAAGGAATATTTAGCCGAGACAAATAGTGAAATTGAAGCCAGAAAAGCTGAAGCTGAATCATTAGACTCTGCTGATATTGATGGCCGCGACAGGATATACCAGGAGGTGGACTCCATGATAAAGAACCGTGACAAAAAGATAGAAGAAATACTGCTCGAAATTCTTCCTGAAGCCTTTGCCGTGGTGAAAGAAACAGCCCGTCGTTTTAAAGAAAATAAAGAACTAAAGTCAACTGCTACTGAACTGGACAAAACTTTCAGCATCACAAAAAAATATATTACAATAGAAGACGGCAAAGCCGTATACAAAAATACCTGGCCGGCCGGCGGAGCTGAAATTACCTGGAACATGGTGCATTATGATGTACAGCTTATTGGCGGCATAGTTTTACACGAAGGTAAAATTGCGGAGATGGCTACCGGTGAAGGTAAAACGCTTGTTTCAACCTTGCCTGCTTACCTCAATGCATTAGCGGGGCAAGGAGTTCATATAGTAACGGTGAACGATTACCTGGCCCGGCGGGATAGTGAATGGAACGGGACTTTATTTGAATGGCTGGGCCTTACAGTTGATTGTATTGACAAGCACGAACCCAACAGCGATGCACGCCGCAAGGCCTACAACAGCGATATTATTTATGGCACCAATAACGAATTTGGTTTCGATTATTTAAGAGATAACATGGTGCATACGCCGGATGAAATGGTACAGCGCAAGCATCATTTTGCCATGGTGGATGAGGTGGATAGCGTGTTGATAGATGATGCACGTACGCCGCTGATTATTTCCGGGCCGGTGCCACGCGGCGACCAGCAGGAGTTTGACCAGATGAAACCACGCATTGAAAGAATTGTAGAAGCACAGAAAAAGGTAACGGGCAGTTTCTTAATTGAGGCAAAGAAAAAAATTACTGACGGAAATGATGATCCCAAAGATGGTGGCCTTGCTTTGTTTCGTGCCCATCGCGGCCTTCCAAAGAATGGAGCGCTTATCAAATATTTAAGTGAGCCGGGCATGCGGGTGAAACTTCAAAAGACTGAAAATTATTATTTGGCAGATCAGCAAAAAAATATGCCAAAGGTGGATGAAGAATTGTTTTTCCACATAGATGAAAAAAATAACCAGGTAGAGCTTACCGATAAAGGAATTGCCTTAATTACAAAGTCCGGTGAAGACCCTGAATTTTTTATTCTGCCGGATATAGGCGTAAAGCTTGCAGAAATAGAGAAGAGTGATCTGAGCGCAGATGATAAGCTTCATCAAAAAGAAATATTATTAAATGAATATTCTATAAAGGCTGATAGGATCCACACCGTTCAGCAACTTTTGAAAGCATATACATTGTTTGAAAATGATGTGGAATATGTGGTAATTGAAGGCCAGGTAAAAATAGTGGATGAGCAAACGGGGCGTATCATGGAAGGCCGGCGCTACTCAGATGGATTGCATCAGGCAATAGAAGCAAAGGAAAATGTGAAGATTGAAAGCGCTACGCAAACCTACGCTACCATTACATTACAGAACTTTTTTAGAATGTACCATAAGCTTGCCGGTATGACGGGTACAGCCGAAACTGAGGCCGCAGAGTTCTGGGATATTTACAAACTCGATGTGGTTTCCATACCTACTAACGTACCGGTTATACGAAACGACACACAGGACCTGGTTTATAAAACCAAACGCGAAAAATTAAAAGCAGTAATTGAAGAAGTAGAAAAAATGCGTGAAGCCGGAAGGCCAATTCTTGTGGGTACAACCTCGGTGGAAGTAAGTGAATTGCTTAGCCGTATGATGAAGCAAAAAGGTGTGCCGCATAATGTACTTAATGCAAAGCAACATGCCAGAGAAGCACAGATAGTTGCCGAAGCAGGGCTTGCCGGAAATGTAACCATTGCAACGAATATGGCCGGGCGTGGTACAGATATTAAATTGGGGCCGGGCGTAAAGGAATCAGGTGGACTGGCAATATTAGGAACTGAAAGGCATGAAAGCCGTCGCGTGGACAGACAGTTGCGCGGACGTGCCGGAAGGCAGGGAGATCCCGGTACTTCACAATTTTTTGTTTCTCTTGAAGATGACCTGATGCGGATGTTTGGCAGTGAAAAAATTGCTTCCCTCATGGATCGTATGGGTTATAAAGAAGGCGAGGTGATTCAGCATAGCATGATCTCAAAAAGCATCGAGCGGGCACAAAAGAAAGTGGAAGAGAATAATTTTGGAATAAGGAAAAGATTGCTGGAATATGATGATGTAATGAACAAGCAACGGACGGTTATTTACGGACGCCGCAACCACGCTTTGTTCGGAGAAAGGTTGGCGCTTGATCTTGATAACGCATTCTATTCTGTAGCCGAGGGTATCATCAATTCTTTTAAAGAAATAAATGATCACGATGAATTTAAGCTGGCTATAATTATGAACTTCGGTATCGATACTGATATTACCGCCGAAGAGTTGGATAAAGAAGATTTGCACTCATTGTCTAACAGGCTGTATTACGAAGCCAAAGACCATTACAATCATAAGAACAAACTTATGAATGAGCAAACGTTTCCGGTGATTAAAAACATTCGCAAAGAGCAAGGCGCTCATATCCAAAACGTAGCCGTACCATTTACTGATGGAAAAAAAGCTATGCAGGCGGTTGCTAATCTTGATAAAACAATCGAGACTAACGGAGCAGAACTTACCAACGCCCTGGAACGCAACATCACACTGGCTTTGATAGATGATGCCTGGAAGGAACATCTCCGTGCGATGGATGACCTGCGGCACAGCGTACAAACCGCAGGGTATGAACAAAAGGACCCGTTAGTGATTTATAAGATTGAAGCATTTAATGCGTTCAAACAAATGGACGACCAGGTAAATAAGGACATTGTAAGCTTCCTTGCCCATTGCAGTATTCCCGTAGAGCAAAACCAGCCGAACAGGATACATGAAGAAAGACAACGCAGAACTGATATGAGCAAAATGCGCCAGCGCAAAGAAGAATTTGCAGGCGCAGGCGGCCCCGAATATCTTTCACAGGAAAATCCTGCCCGACTAAGTCATTCAGGCGGGGATTACATAGATCCTTCAGAAAATATAAAGCAAGAACCAATAAAAGTAGGCCCGAAGATTGGTCGCAACGATCCTTGTCCGTGCGGTAGCGGAAAGAAATATAAGCAGTGCCATGGGAAAGAAGGATAGAAGCGGTCGGCACTGCGACAACCGTCAGGCCGCTGGCGGTGTTAAAATAATACTATCTTATTGAGCTATAAATTAAATAGGTTAAGAAAGCGGAGTGTTTATCGTTATTAGGCAGGATTTGAAAATATCAAACTAAATTTTCTTACGAATCGATTATGCATAGTCAAAGTAGTTCGTTAGTGCATCATAGTTGTGCTCCCAGCTATTTATCACCATCGGATATTTCTTCCCACTTTTTGCCAAATCATGTAACGCTTCAATCAACCTTAGCACTTGTTTTAAAATCGACTGACCAACTAATTTTATCTCTGTGGCTTTGCTCATGTTGTTTTTTTGATTAGAAATATTTCTGGAAAATAAGGTCGTCCGTCAGTCGGTATGTAATTGATCGTTTCCGGTAGTTAATTGCATATTGCCCAATCAAATTTTATAATATTCATTTCTTACACAAAACGTACTTTTGCAACCTTCCATTGGAAATCTCCAAAGAACTCTCTTGGTGACCTTTGGATAATTTTTTAAATTAAAATAATAAATTTTATGAGCACTACTAAAGTTGCTATTAACGGTTTCGGCAGAATTGGCCGCCTTGTTTTCAGGCAGATTTATGATATGAAAGGAATAGATGTGGTAGCGATAAATGACCTCACCAGCCCGCAAGTATTGGCACATTTATTAAAATACGACAGTGCGCAAGGCAGGTTTGAGGGCGATGTAAAAAGTGGAGAAGATTCAATAACGGTTAATGGTGAAGAAATTAAAATATATAAGCAAAAAGACCCGGCTCAAATTCCGTGGGGAGAGCACGATGTGGATGTGGTAATTGAAAGCACCGGCTTTTTTACTGATAAAACCAAGGCCGAAGCACACATTACCGCTGGCGCAAAACGTGTTGTTATCTCTGCCCCGGCAACGGGAGATCTGAAAACAATTGTTTTTAATGTAAACCATGATATTCTTGATGGCACTGAAACCATTATTTCCTGCGCTTCATGCACTACCAATTGCCTTGCACCAATGGCTAAAGTAATGAATGATACTTACGGCATAGTTGCCGGCTTAATGACGACAATTCACGCCTATACCAATGACCAGAATACACTTGACGCACCACATGCAAAAGGAGATCTGAGAAGAGCAAGAGCAGCCGCGGCTAATATAGTTCCCGCCAGTTCCGGCGCCGCAAAAGCAATCGGGCTGGTACTTCCAGAGCTTAAAGGCAAATTAGATGGCGGCGCACAAAGGGTTCCTGTGATCACAGGTTCACTTACCGAGCTTACGGCTACTTTAAGTAAAAAGACAACGCTGGAAGAAGTAAATGCTGCTATGAAAGCTGCATCCAACGAGAGCTTTGGCTACAATGAAGATGAAATTGTAAGCTCAGACGTTATCGGCATTCATTACGGCTCTTTGTTTGATGCTACACAAACTAAAGTGATTACTGTTGGCGATACCCAGCTTGTAAAAACTGTAAGCTGGTATGATAATGAAATGAGTTATGTATCACAATTAGTGCGTACGGTTCAATATATGGATAGCCTTATAAAGAAATAAAAGCCCATCCCTTTCGTACCAATTTGAAGGTGGAAGTCCCTGCTGGCGCCCTTCCCGAAGGGAAGGGTGTTTACCTCTTTTTAAAAAAAGATGTGTAAAGCCTTGCCCTTATAATAGAAATTGCCAACCACTTTTCCTGTAAAAAAATTAGTAAACGTTAGTAGGTAGATATGATCTAAGTTCCCCCTTCGGGGGACAGGGGGCTGCCTTTATATCTTAGATGTGTAAAGCCTTGCCCTTATAATAAAAATTGCCAACCACTTTCCTGTAAAAAAAATAGCAACATTAGCAGAAAGATATGATCTAAGTTCCCCCTTCGGGGGACAGGGGGCTGCCTTTATTTCTTCTTCAACCCTGATAAAAAATTTTCAAGGGCGGAAACCATACTGGGCATTTTGGGTTGGGGTGCAATAATATCCGGATGCAAGCCTGCTGCGATTACGGCTTTGCGGGTATTATCTCCAAAGGCGCCGATCATCATTCCGTTTTGCTTAAAATCAGGGCAATTTTCAACAAAACTTCTAACGCCTAATGGAGTAAAAAAACAGATGATATCGTAATTGTGTTTGGCCACAATCTCCTTTACATCGGTAGAGATAATTTTATATAGTACCGGTATAGCATACTCGCAGCCATTAGAAATAAGCCAGTTGGTTATTTCGCTGTCAAATGATTCGGAACAGGGATATAGAAAACTTTCCTGCTCTTTATATTTAGTAATTACATCAAAGAGATTTCTATTTGTGCCATCTGCATAAAAAACTTTTCGCTTACGGTACAGAATAAATTTTTGAAGATATAAGGCTACAGCCTCAGTAATGCAGAAATACTTAGTGTTTTGTGAAACAGTTATTTTTAATTCGTCACAGGTTCTGAAGAAATGGTCAATTGCATTCCGGCTCGTAAAAATAATAGCTGAATAAGCGGCAATTTCTATTTTTTGCTTTCGAAAATCTTTCGCAGAAATCGGCTCAACCCTTATAAATGGCTCGAAATTTAGATTCACCTGGTGTTTTCGCGCCATCTCAAAGTACGGAGACTTTTCATTGTCGGGCTTTGCCTGGGTGATAAGAATATTCTGAATTTCTTTGATAATTTTTGATTCGGGTGCAGTTTGTGTATCCATTTTCGAGTCAACAGGTGTTTTGTAAAGTTAGGTTTTTTTCGTAAGGAAACTTACCCACAATCTGTTATATGGACTCAGTTCTTTTTATATGATTAAATACTTACAGTAAATAATCGATGGTAATTTTATAAATCAGCAGTAAGGGAATGATTTCTGTGGCAGAAATGTATATTAGAAAGTGAAAAGCATTCATCGGAAAATTGTATTCCAACACTCCATAAGTTTTTAAATATCTTGATAAAAAAAATAACGCTGTAATAAATAAGGAAACGGTAGTGATTAGATGAGTCCAGCCGGGAAGTGCAAAGGCAAGTATAATTATAAAGGGCACAAGCACAATACCTGATATTTTGTTTACCAGGAATATGATAAAAATATAACTATCTACATTTTGCTGCATGCCGCTTAGCCAGCCTATAAACTTGAGTATGCAATATTTTAAAAAATAAAGCGTCCCGATAGCCACAATGCAGAAAGGCAAAAGCAATTGGCGGCTGATCAGAGTTTCGGAATGAGTGCTTACAGCGGCGGCATTGGTAAAAAGCAGCCAAATAAAAATACCTGCTGTTATGGTAAAAAATATATTGAGAATAAAGGAAGGTAATTTTGCCTGCAGCAACTGATCGGTAAGCTGCGATTGTCTGAGAGATGTATTAAAAAAAACCCTGAAAAGATTGTTGAAATAGCTCCGATAAAAAGTTTTAAAAATCCCGAGGATCAATACCACCACGCATAGGGAGTAAAATAAAAATTCCTTTCCGGTAAAATTTTTTTTGTCAGCAATCATATAAACCGGTGCGTCTTTTACATTTATAAATTTATTGGTAATCAACAGATCGTTAATGGTGGATTGAAAGCTTTTGACCTTTGACTGAATAGCCATCTTTACTGTATCAACATTTATTGTATCAATAGTAGTTTTGCCAGAATCTTTAATATTCAATACAGAAGAATCAGCTTTTGATATTAATGTATCTGTGCCGGATTGTGCTGAAGTAGCCGCTGAACAAAAGAAGAAGGCTATTATTATTAGCAACCTTCTATAGCGTATCATCCATTTTACTTTCGCGATCATCATTCCATCAAAAATAGTTGATATAGCCAAAATGTATTTTGGAAGAATTACGAATATCAAATTTTATATCATTTCTTTTTCCTACTGCGTAACTAAGATTTAATAAACCCAGCTTTGTTTCAAATGCAAGCCCGATGCCGCCGCTAATGAAATTGTTAGAATAACTGGTTGTGTTGAAATTCGTTTTAGTAAAGCCAACATCAGAGAAGCCAAAGAAGTATGAGTTAATGCTTACAAGGTACCTGTATTCAGTAGTGAAAACTGCATACTTATTTGCATAAATACTCTCCTCATCAAAACCTCTAAGTAGCCTGTAGCCGCCTATTTGGAACAGTTCATTTCGAAAAACCTGCGGTGTTTGAAACCAGCCGATACTTGCAGCAGTTTTCAACGTACTGCTTTTTGCGACCGGTATATAATGTGCCAGGGAAGCAATTACTCTGATGCGATAGCTTTTTAATTTAATAGAGTCGTATAAAGTATTGAAATTATAAGCAGGGTCGCCGGGATCTTTCAGGTTTACTATGTCATTATTTTTTGTAACTTTTTTTATACCGACAGCGCCGGTGATGGCTATTTCATTACCTTTTCGCGGGTTGAGCCGGTAATTAGTATTAATAAAATTATAGGTAACCCCAAAGTTGCCTGAGCTTACATCTATGTTTGGCGGTAACGTTCGCGTGAGCAGTACGCGGTTTGTATCCACACCGCCGGAGAGCAAATAGCTTCTTTCATTTTGATAGAATATTTTACCGGATTGATTGGCAGATAAAATGTATTGAAGCCCGAGTATTGCATTTAATTGAAGATAAGACGAATCTCTTTTCAGCAGGTCAAAAGCAAAATCAATTCCGAAGGACGAGTTTAAAATATAAGGATGCTGGTAACCGATATTAAGCCGTGGCGATTGCGGCTGCAGCTGCTGCCAATTGAGCAAAATATTTTCCCCCGTGCCTAACGCATTCTTTAGATCAAGATGTACATCGCCGGTAAACTGCGATTTACCGGTAGCATTATTGGCTGGTAAAAAGCCCACGAGTATATCTATTGCACTGCTCTTTTTCTGTTGCAGGTAAAGATTAAGCACCGAGCCCGTACCCAGCATGGTAATGTCCCACGACTGTTGCTCCTGCAGGTAAGGAAGTTCTTGTATGCGCTTACTTACATCTTTAAATTTGGTATTGTTATAGATGCTGCCGGGGCTCACTTCCAGGTAATGTTGAAGAAAACTATTTTTTATTTTAGCATTTCCATACACCCTTATGCTGTCCACATGATAGAGCGGCCCTTTATTCACGGTCATGCGGCCCTTTATTTTATCGCCGGAAAATTCGATATTTTCCAAATGAACTTCGGCAAAGGGATAACCGTTGTTTTCATAATAATTAATTATTTTTTCCTGCTGCTGTTGCAGGCGATTAAAATCCATTTTTGTTGTGGCTTTTTTTGTGCTCCAGCCGGTGGCATCCAATACTCTCGCATCTATGCTGTCAGTATTTATCTCCGCCCATTTGAATTGTTCGCCAAGATAGAGTTGCACTATTGCCGATGTAGAATCGTACTTTACTGAATCAACCGAAGCGGCAGGAAAGCCTTTGCCCAAAAGAATATTGTTGATTAAGCTTAGATAGGTTGAAGCAGCTTCTTCATCCTCAAAAGTTGAGTTGAGGCCGAGCTTCGTTATTTTAATGACAGTATCTTTACCCACAGGCAGGTATTGAACTGTATATTTTTTTTGACTAAAACTTTTTATTGAAAACAAAAAAACAAACAGGAAGATGAAGGCGATGAACCTGCCGGAATATTTGATGTTTATTGTGGTCATGTTGATCGTTCAAATCTAAATGAAATTCTCAAACTCATTTTTTGGGTAAACCCAGGAAGTAAAAAAATAAAAATTCTTTGGCTGGCATTTACATCCATATTCCTTTTTGTAAACAGGCATGCCATTATTGCAACTTTCATTTTTCAACGACACTCGCATTGAAAACAGCAATGATTGATGCCTTGCAAAAAGAGATCATTTTATCAGTTCCCTTTTTTTTCAATAAAGAAGAAATAATTGAAACCATTTACTTTGGCGGCGGTACTCCCAGCCTGCTAACTGACCGCGAACTGGAAGAATTATTGTTTACCGTTAAAAATAATTATACAATAAGCCCTTCGATAGAGATAACACTCGAAGCAAACCCGGATGATATTAATTCTACAGTCTTAAACCAGTGGAAGAGCATAGGCATCAATAGGCTAAGCATCGGTATTCAATCCTTTAAAGAAGCAGATCTGCAATGGATGAACAGGGCGCACAATGCTTCAGAAGCATTGAAATGTATAGAACTGGCTAGAATCGCGGGTTTTCAAAATTTCTCTATTGACCTTATTTATGGAACACCTTTGCTTACAGATGAAGAATGGAAAAGTAATGTGCAAACAATCATAGAATTGGCCGTGCCGCATATTGCCTGCTATGCATTGACGGTGGAACCGGGTACAGCTTTGCAAAAAATGATTCAGCTAAAGAAAAAAAAAGATGTAAATACAGATGACCAGGCAAGGCAATTCCTGTTGCTGATGAAATGGATGGCTGATGCAGGATATGAGCATTACGAAATATCAAATTTTGCAAAGCCGGGCTTTAGAAGCAGGCATAACAGCAGCTACTGGAAAGGCGCTGAGTATCTTGGCATTGGGCCTTCTGCACATTCATATACCGGCATTTCACGCAGGTGGAATATTGCAAACAATGTACTCTACATTCAATCAATAAAAAATAATGTAATCCCTTTTGAAGAAGAAATACTTACAGAAACACAGCAATTGAATGAATACATTATGACTTCGCTTCGCACGCGGGAAGGGCTTGATTTAAGTTTAGTTGAAAATAAATTTGAACCATATCAAAGAGAAAGAATAATAAAGGAATCGATATCCTTTATTAAAAAAGGCATGATGAAGCAGGAAGAAAATAAATTGATTTTAACGAATGAGGGAAAGTTATTTGCCGATAAGATAGCGTCAGATTTGTTTGCGGATAATTCTCTGGGTAATTAGATATTTACTAAACTAAGATGAGTAGCTATATTATCTTCTAATCTGTAAGCCAATAATGGTCTGAAAAACTCCCTTTGGCTTCGTCCCAAATATCTACTAAATTTGGGACGAAAATTAGTTGATGAAAAGAATAGTTGTAAAAAATAAAGTTGCTGAACAAATAAAAAAACTTCCAAAAGGAAATATTTTTTTTGTCGATGATTTTTTAAGTTTCGGTAATTCTGAAAGCGCAAAAAAAACATTATTCAGACTGGAGAAAGAAGGCTTGCTCATTCGCTTAGCTCATGGTATTTATTTATATCCTAAAAAGGATAAAGATTTGGGTGTATTATATCCCTCGACAGAAGATATAGCCATGGCAATTGCAAAAAGAGATAGGGCAAGAATTGTTCCTACAGGCATTCAGGCATTGAACAAATTAGGTCTTTCAACCCAAATTCCTTTGAAGGTTGTTTTCTTAACTGATGGAGCAGCAAGAAGTATTAAAATAGGGAAACGAACGATTACCTTTAAAAAAACAAGCCCCAAAAATTTATTGGCAAAAGGTGAAATAAGCGGGACTGCTATTCAGGCGTTAAAAAGTATAGGGCAGCATAAAATTGAAAAGAAGGAATTAACAAGACTACTTAATATCCTTAAAAAAGAAAAAAAGGAAAATATCCTGCATGATGCCAAACTTGCCCCTGCCTGGATAAATAAAATATTAATGAGTACGATAAAATAATATGAATACAGAGTGGTTAAAAATATCAAAAGAAAGACGAATTGAAATTCTCAATCAAGCCAGTAATAATACAGGACTACCTGCTATTGCTATTGAAAAAGATTGGTGGGTTACATTAGCATTAAAAGCTTCATTTGCGTTAACGTATTCTCCAAATATTGTTTTCAAAGGAGGAACTTCCTTAAGCAAAGGCTGGAATCTGATAGAACGATTTTCAGAAGATATTGATTTGGCAATAGACAGAAAATTCTTTGGCTTTGAAGGCGAGATAAGCAAAAGCCAAATCAAAAATTTAAGAAAAGTATCATGCGAATTTATCTCCACAACTTTCTTAAAAGATATAATAAAGAAGTTTGCAGAATGGAAAGCAATTGATGAGTGCAAGTTAAATGCTCAACCCTCTAAAGATTCAGACAAAGACCCACAGGTAATTGAAATTCATTACAACTCTGTATTTGACAAATCTGATTATTTGCCACAAAGAGTTCTATTAGAAGTAAGTTCCCGTTCATTGATGGAGCCAAATGAAAACAGGCAAATTAATTCAATCCTTAGTTCCATGTTTCCGGGACAGGCATTTTCAACCAAACCTTTTTTTATTTCAACGGTATTACCGCAAAAAACCTTTTTAGAGAAAATATTTTTATTGCACGAAGAGTTTTCGCAGAGCACAGAAAAAATTCGTATTGACAGGTTATCAAGACACTTATATGATTTAGAAAAGTTAATGAATACTGAACACGGAAAGGCAGCAATTAGGGACACTGAATTATACAATGACATTGTAACACACCGGGAAAAGTTTAATCCACTTCGCGGACTTGATTATTCTAACCACAGTCCAGATAAAATAAAAATTATTCCGCCTGACGCAGTGATCAAAGAATGGGAAAAGGATTATCAGGCAATGACACAGAATATGATTTACGGGGAACTATTAAAATTTGATTCATTAATAAGCCGTATTATGGAATTACAAAAAAGAATAAATAAAATAGATTACTAATCACGAAAAATCCGATAGATATTTAGTTTCCACTCTTACGCAGTGTTGCAAATAATTCTTTTTCAGAAACCAAATCACTCCTGGCTGCCGGCCTGAAGCATTAACTGGAGCAGGGCTACATCTTCTTTTTCAGAATGAGTTAAATTTTTTTGGAAATATTCATTCGTTCTAATATCGCTTTTTATCAGGTTTAATTCCTGCTTGTCTTTGGAAGTAATTAAAACACTTTCCATAGACATAAAAATTATACAAATTCACACCAACGTCTTCTCAATTTCCTCAAATCCTTTCTCAGCCGGAACCTGCTCCCATAATATTTTATAGATCGTTTCGGCTATTGGCATTTCTGCTTTTATCTTTTTATTGATGATGTACATGCACTTGCTGGCATTGTACCCTTCTGCCACCATGCTCATTTCAAGCTGCGCAGCCTTTACAGCATAGCCTTTCCCAATCATGTTTCCGAAAGTGCGGTTGCGGCTATAAAGCGAGTAGCAGGTAACTAACAGGTCACCTAAATACACTGAGGCTGCATAATTGGTGGTATGCTTTTTTTCTGTTCGTGTGACTGCCTCTCCGGCAGGCGGGTGCGTGAGCGTATGGTCAATGGTTCCTACTTCTACATTTTGTATGCCTGCTTTGCGAAGAAAGCCGGCCATTTCATCTGCACTGTTTGCAATAAGCACACTCAAAAAATTATCACCATATTCCAGGCCATGCGCAATGCCGGCACCGATAGCATAAATATTCTTTAGCACCGCGGCAAACTGTACACCATAGATGTCGGTGTTATGAATTGTATTTAAATAAGCCGTCTTGAAGAAGGTTGAAATATCTATCGTCATTTGCTCATCAACACCGGAAAAGGTGAGGTACGATAATTTTTCTGCAGCCACTTCTTCCGCGTGGCAAGGCCCGAGCACGGTAAAATAATTTTTCAACGGAACTCCGAATTCATTTTTCAAATATTCATTTAGTAATAAATTATTGCCGGGTAATATTCCCTTTACGGCTGATACAATTTTCTTATTTTGAAATATCGTTTTGGGCAAGGCGCCAAGTACGTCCACTGCATAAGCAGAGGGAACGGCAATTACAATACAATTAGCATTGTTGATCACTTCCTGCACATCGGTTGTAAGGTGAAGAAGCCCGGTATCGAAATAAGCTGAGTTAAGATAATGTGGATTGTGGCGGCGCTGTTTAAAGCTACCGATGGTATTATCAGATCTTATCCACCAGTAAATTGAATTATTATTATCCGTTAGGATTTTTGCAAGCGCTGTGCCCCAACTGCCGCTGCCAAGTATTCCGAATTTCATAATAAGCCTAATTTTTCTACAGCGATCTGTGCGGCCACCTGGCTAGCGTCTTTTTTATTAAATGCTTTTGCTTCTGCTACTACCACTCCGTCAATTTTGGCCCCAATAGTAAACAGCCTCCTGCCATTTTCTATCTTTTCTTCCAATGTCTCAAACTCGAGGCTTTTGCCATTCTTATTGGCCCAGCCGTATAATTTATTCTTTTGATTGATGTCAAGATTTTCAAGATCCTGCATAAAAAAGTGCGGGTTAATAATGTGTTGCGTAACCCATCTTTGTGTGTTACTATATCCTTTATCAAGGTAAACGGCGCCTACCAAGGCTTCCAGTGTGTTGCCGAATATCTGCGAGATCTTTAGTGAATTATCAAAACGATTATAAAAGGTGATTTTTTTTAAACCGATTTTTAAAGCAATATCATTCAGCTGGTTGCGGTTTACCATTTTACTTCTCATTTCAGTTAAGAAACCTTCATCTTTATAAGGATAGCGCATAAATAAATAATGCGCTACCAAAGAGCTGAGCACTGCATCACCCAGAAACTCCAGCCTTTCATTATTTTCATCTGCGCCTTCCCTTATGGAGCGATGACTTAAGGCTGTTTTATATAAGTTTAAATTGCCAGGTGCAAAACCAAGAACATTTCGCAACTGTCTTCTGAAATCCCTGTCAGATTTAGAAGAATACATGTTTTTTAAAAAGTACACAATGGATATTTAGATGAAATTTTTGCTTAAGGTAACAATAATATCTATTTAATTATGGTAAGAAACGAGAAGAAATGTAACAGAAGATCGTTATACCTGTTCCTTAAATCATGGTAAAAACATAAGCATAAAAAACCGTAGACCTTATTTTATAAACTTAAATATACAGAACACAGCAACAATAAGCGTAAGCCAAAAAACGAATGACCACAGTATTAATGTACCTTCTGCGGCAGAAACTCTCTTTACGAGTTTTTTATCAAGCAAGGCTGCATCCTCTTTAGTGGCAAAAACATTTTTCATATCATCCCGCCACAAAGCAATTTCTTTCCTGGAAGCTTCCACTTTTGCAGTTACTTCTTTATCTACTTCCTCGTCAATATAAGCCATTATTTCGTCCGCTTCCTTATCACCGAGGCGGCGAACAAGAAAATTTTTAATTTCTGAACGGGAAATATTTTCAGGCGCTTCCATATTAAAAGATTTATTGGTAAAAACTTAATTTTTATACTTCTTTATTATTATTGAGGCATTGTGGCCACCGAAGCCAAAAGTATTGCTAAGCGCCGCATTTACTTCCTTTTCCTGGGCCTCGTTGAAGGTGAAATTTAGTTTCGGATCGAGCTCAGGATCATCAACAAAGTGATTGATGGTAGGCGGTATTACGTTTTTCGTAATCGCCAGTATGCAGGCAAGCACTTCTACTACTCCCGCTGCGCCGAGGCAATGGCCCGTCATTGATTTTGTTGAGCTAATATTTAATTCGTAAGCTTTATCACCGAATACATTAATGATTGCTTTTGTTTCAGCAATATCACCAAGAGGAGTAGAGGTGCCGTGTACGTTAATGTAGTCAATGTCTTGGGGTTTCATACCCGCATCTTTAAGCGCTGCATGCATTACATTTCTTGCGCCGAGGCCATCAGGATGTGGAGCGGTAATATGGTATGCATCGGCAGTAGCTCCTCCACCTGCAATTTCACAATAGATTTTTGCACCTCTTGCAAGTGCATGCTCCAGGTCTTCCAACACAAGTACGCCGGCCGCCTCACCCATTACAAAACCATCGCGATCCTTATCAAACGGGCGTGAGGCTGTTTTAGGATCATCGTTTCTTTCGCTCAAAGCTTTCATTGCATTGAAGCCGCCAACGCCTGCTTCGCAAATTACAGCCTCACTACCACCGCATAATATTATATCAGCCTTGCCCAGGCGAATATTGTCATACGCATCAATGATTGCATTGGTGCTGCTTGCGCAAGCGCTCACCACAGCGAAGTTGGGGCCGCGAAAACCATAGCGCATTGAAATCTGCCCCGCAGCAATATCTAAAATCATTTTTGGAATAAAGAAGGGATTGAAGCGCGGCGTACCATCGCCTCTTGCAAATTCCATTACATCATCCTGGAAGGTAGTGATGCCACCGATGCCACTGGCAAAGATGACGCCGACACGGTCCTGGTCAACGTTTTCCTTGTTTATATCAGCATCCTTTACAGCTTCATCGCTTGCAACAAGTGCAAATTGCGTGAAACGGTCAAGTTTGCGGGCTTCCTTTCTGTCAAAATAAAGTAAGGGTTCAAAATTTTTAACCTCGCAGGCAAACCTGGTCTTAAATTTTGCAACATCGAACTGCTGAATAATATCAGCGCCAGATACGCCTTTAACTAAACCGTCCCAGTATTCCGGAACAGATTTACCTAAAGGCGTTATGGCTCCCAGTCCTGTTACAACTACTCTTTTTAATTCCATAAGCTTGCCTGCAATGTTAAAATACGATGATTACTTAGCATGCTCTTCAAGGTATGCTACTGCCTGGCCAACCGTAGTGATGGTTTCGGCCTGCTCATCAGGAATAGAAATATTAAATTCTTTTTCAAATTCCATGATCAATTCAACGGTGTCTAAACTATCCGCACCTAAATCGTTAGTAAAAGAAGCTTCGTTCGTTACTTCTGCTTCATCAACTCCTAATTTGTCAACAATGATTTTTTTAACTCTTGTTGCAATTTCTTCCATGATTATAAAATTTAGTTAATATGGCTACAAAAATATACTTTTTGCAATAAAAAAAAATTAATAACTCGGCACCTTACCCTTCGCTGTAAATACCGCAAATTCTGTATTTTAAGCCTGGTTGTTTTTATTAAGATTACCAAACCACCCTTCTCACAATAAAACTTTTGAAGTGTCTAATAGCCGTTTTGTTCTTTATTATTATAGTTTTATACCTGTACAAATTTTTGCAAGAAAATAAAATTGTATATTTAATTTGCATTTCTTAACCCCGTTACCAAGCCTCTTATGCCAATAAAACAAATTGACCATGGTACAGAAGAATATAAGCAGATGATTAATTTGCGGCACGAGCTTTTGCGCAAACCTTTGAACCTGCAGTTTGAAGCGGATGAGCTTGATAAAGAACAACACGACATTCTTATTGGCGCCTTTGAAGAAGAGAAAATGCTTGGCTGTTGCCTCCTTACTAAATTAGATAAAGATTGTGTGCGCCTGCGTCAAATGGCTGTTCAAAATAATTTGCAGGGAAAAGGAATAGGCGCAGCCATGCTGAATTTTGCAGAAAATGTTGCCCGGGATGCCGGCTATAAAAAACTAACCATGCACGCAAGGCTTACGGCTATCGGCTTCTATAAAAAACTTGGGTATAAGGTACATGGCGCTGAATTTCTTGAGCTTTCGATCCCTCACTATATTATGGAAAAGAAATTGTTTTAGTGATGTAGGGCACACGACCGGGAAAATTTATTCAATCTTTTTAATTTCTTATTTTATCTTTTAATAATTGCCTTGCCTCGTACAAGCTATCGCCTGCAAATGCGTCTTTTGGAATAAGAAAAAAAGAGCGGCTGTTGAAATATAAATGAAAAAAATGCGGGCTTTCGATCATGGTGCTAAAGGCCGACCAGGGCCAGCTCCGGCTTCCCCGTTCATTTTCTATAAACATGTGCAGGTCTTCAAATGCTACTTTGAAAGAGTCTTTAAACGTGGCGGCTTTCCTGTAAATAATTGCGGGTAAAATAAACCAGAAAGAAATCATAAGGCTAAACCACAGCACCGAGCTTCCCAGGAATGCGTAAGCAGAAACCTTTTTAGCGAAATAAAGCGCCGCCGCAAAAATGGCAAATAGATTTACCAGGATGATCATCACTTTTATTTCTTTACGGGTAATAAAGTGATAGCGCAATGCCTGCAATACCTTCGGTTTACTATAGGTGAAGTAAGATGAAGTCATAGTAAACAAAAGTACGATGTACTCTTACAACTTAACCCCCTGTAATTTTATTTATTAATATCGTCTTTAGTTACTTTTGATTTTGGCTTAATACTCCTCTCATATTTATCCTGTAATTCTTTTGCTTTGGCCATGTACTTTGTGTCGATGATTTTATGTTTTTGCTCTGCAGATTTCACTTCCTTTTGCAGAAAAGCAATATTGGCAATTTGTGAATTAGATGGCGCCGCTTCCTGCAGGCAAACTGCTGAATACACGGCCGTTATTTTTTCCCTTACTCTCTCTTCATCTGAAAAAATAGAAGTTTGCGTGGTAGATAACAGCGAAGCTCTTAAGGTTTCCAACTGCGAATTATAATCGGTTAAAATAATTTTTGCCTTATTATCACTTATTACTCCTAACTGATCTTTTAATATTTTTTGCCGGCTGCTGATGCTATCCACCAGCGTTGCCAGGTCTTCGTGCAAATGGTATAACTCCATTGCAGTTTTGAATTGCAATTTCCTGTCGTCAAATGAAAAATCTTTGTTCGCGGTGTTATGCACCAAAGTAAGCAGCGATGAATATTCCTTATCGCCAATCTTGAGCTTCATGGTATAAGTTCCCGGTAGTACCATTGGTGCAATGAAGCCGCCATAATCCATTTTAGTGCCGCCGGTAGCGGTTTTAGGTGGCGTCATGCGCAGGTTCCAGTACACTTTATTGATGCCTTTCCTGTTAGAGGCCGGGAAAGTTTGTACCAATTTATTATCTGCATCAAAAATGCTAACAGTAACATCACTGTTTAATTTATCTTTCAAATAATACTGGATCGGCGGTATAGAAGCCGGATTGGGAGCATACCATCCGCCCTGGGTTGTGTATCCGCCGCCGCCAAAATCTCCATTGGTTAATACGATAGGTTTATTTTCAAAAATGCTTACATCTTTACTGATTACATTTTTTGTAAGGTTTCTTATGGGTGTAATATTATCTACTATCATTATCCCCCTTCCATGGGTTGCCAATATCAGGTCGTTTGTTTTTGGATTTATCTGTATGTCCCGTACCATGGCATAGTCAGGTATGTGGTTCTTCATTCTGAACCAGCTTTCACCTCCATTTACTGTGGCAAA
This sequence comes from Hanamia sp., assembly GCA_965217965.1. Lineage (GTDB taxonomy): Bacteria > Bacteroidota > Bacteroidia > Chitinophagales > Chitinophagaceae > Ginsengibacter. Next base: position 1,302,420 of record CBDCJQ010000001.1, read on the forward strand.
CAAGCCCATCTCTGTGCCGAGGAAAAGCAGGTCTTTATTTACTATATCTTCTTTTATTTTATGGGCAAAGCCTGTAAACTCACTACTGTTCAGCCTTTGCCATGTTTTACCCATGTCCGTTGTTTTGGCGAGATAAGTTTTATGATCTCCATACATATGATTATCAAATGTTACATACAATGTACTCTTATCGTATTTTGATAGCTCAATGCTGCTGATCCACGTTTGCGCAGGAATACCTGCTGCCACATAATTTTTACCAACATTTGTCCAGTTTTTTCCGCCATCCGTTGTGTATTGCAGGTTGCCATCGTCGGTCCCTACCCAAATTGTTTTTTCATCATCAGGCGATTCGGAAATGGTGAATATGGTACAATGGTTTTCTGCTGAAGTATTGTCAGCACTCAAGCCTCCACTTTCTTCCTGCTTCTGTTTATTTTTATCGTTGGTCGTTAGGTCCGGTGAAATCTTTTGCCAGTCTTTTCCCTGGTTGGTTGATTTATATAAATACTGGGAAGCGATGTACAAATTTTTATTATTGGAAGCACCCACAACTAACGGCGCATTCCAGTTGTACCTTAATTTTTCTTCGCCTTCGTTTTGCTTTGGCTGAATATCTATCGACTTCGTTGTTTTTTTATTGATCCGTGATACAGTTGCACCCTGGGCTTCAGCATATACTACGTCGGGGTCGGTAGGATCTGGCTGTACCCAAAATCCATCACCGCCAAATAAGTTCAGCCAGCTCGCATTTGTAATGCCACCCGGTGTAGCTGAGGGTGCAAGCCAGCTTCCATTATCCTGCAAGCCGCCCATTACATTATAGGGAGTTTCATTGTCGAAGGCAACATGGTAGAACTGGCCAACAGGCAAACCGGGGAGAAACATCCAGGTAACTCCTTTATCAAGACTAACGTACACACCACCATCGGTACCTACATACATTTGATTGGTGTTATTTGGGTTTATCCAGAGAGCATGCATATCGCTATGAAGAACAGCGCCTTCGCCGCTTGCATCAGCAAAGGAATAGCCACCATCTGATGAATAAGAAAATGTATAAGCCGGGCGATAAACGCGCTTCGGATCTTTGGGATCTATTTGTATCACACTAAAATAGAACGGTCGTGCCTCCACGTTGGAAGTAGCGCTTTGCTTTTTCCATGATTCTCCCCCGTTGTCAGAAATGTACAAGCCGGTTGCCGCAGTTTCTACAATGGCCAATAAATTTTTGGGAGCAGCCGGGGCAACAGCAAAGGCTATTCTTCCAAAAGGCTTAGCCGGTAATCCGTTGGTTAGTTCTTTCCAGGTTTTACCACCATCCATACTTTTCCACATACCACTGCCGGCGCCACCGGAATCAAAGGCATAAGGATAGCGCCTGAATTCCCACGTAGAGGCATAAACGATATCAGGATTTTCCGGGTCCACAGCTACATCGGCACAGCCCGCTTTTTCATTGATGTATAAAATGTTCTTCCATGTTTTTCCGCCATCTTCCGACTTATACAACCCACGATTCTTGCTATCACTCCATAACGGGCCGGGCGCTGCAACGTAAACATTGTTGGAGTTTTTTGGATCAACTACAATCTTTGCTATATGCTCGGTGCTATCCAACCCAACTTTTTTCCAATTGTCACCGGCATCAGTCGTCATGTATAAGCCGTTACCAATGGAAACGGTATTGCGCATATTGCTTTCGCCTGTGCCGGCAAAAACGGTGTTGGGATTTTTTTGATCTATAGCAATTGCGCCGATAGACTGGCAATATTTATCAAACACCGGTTTAAAAGAAGCGCCCGCATTGGTGGTTTTCCAAATACCGCCGCCGGCTGTGCCTACATAAATCGTTTTGCCATCAGTATTATTTCCGTCTATGGCTGTAATGCGGCCACTGGTAGTACCGGGGCCGAGCCAGCGGGCTTCCATGGTGCCGATAGTAGCAGAAGAAATTTGAGCTTGCAGTGAAATGGTTGCAATAACACACAAGTATAAAATAAGCAGTTTTTTCATTCGATCGCTTTGGTATTTTAAAAAACAAGAAAAGCCCGGACATTATCCGGGCTTCTGAAAAAAGTTATGATTTGGATGGCGCGAATATTTTCTCGTCAACATCTTTATTAACTTCAACTTTAGTAAGCGTCATTTCGCCGAAAGGAAGTTTAACTGACATAGGCACTACTATGCCTTCGGGTAATTTTTGGTAGTTGCTCAGGTCGGTAGTAACTTCCTGCTCCTGGCCATTGGCTTTTTGTTTTGAAACCACCCTGATCACATAATAAGTAGAAGGGTCAATGTAAAGCGTTTCAACTTTACCGCTTTTCAGCGTTTCTTTCAGCTTAAGGGCATCTACGCCATCCACATCGTCAGTGCCAAGCAATTCCATGGTGTGGCCCTTTTCTTTATAGCCAATAAGGTTTCCCTCTACATCCAGTTGTTCCTGGGATTCTTTTAAATCATCTGCCGTTAATGGCTCCGGCTCCTTTTGTCCCTGGAAAGGCATAAAGTTCCAGCCGGCAGCAGGCGTAACAATTTGATACCCCGACATACCCATGGCAGTGATGTCCTGCCGCATTCCTTTTTTATTAAGCACGGTAGAAACCAGGCCAATATCGGTACCCTGCACTTTCATGCTACCGGTCATAACAAGTGAATTTACTTTGCTCCAGGCTTCTTTGCCCCCGATGGCTTCCACGTATTTGTTTACTACTTCATCTGCCGTTTGCTCCTGCGCAAACACAAAAGTCACTGCCGTTACTGCAATAATTGATAACAAGAATTTTTTCATTTGAAGAATTTTTTAGTGAAAATAGATTTTATATTTTGAATAATTGAAACGCATTCCTGGTTTTTTATGGACGGTATCCGTTCTTTTAGTTTTAATAAAGCCAACGGTTACGGAAAAAAAGAAATGCATTTATATACCCGGTAATGATGCGTTATTTTTTAAAAGAGTTGCACTTGAGGGTGAGTGATAAGAATTTATAAATTCTATTGGGAAAATGTAAATGATTATTTTTTTCAAAGACATTCAAACGAAGGTTTTGGTCAAAAAGAATAGCGACTCAACTTATTAAATTATTGCTTTTTTCCTGCTTGCACCCCTCAAACGAGATTTTGGCATTGGCTTTTGAAACGACATTTTTTTGCCGGTTGCTTTGTAATAAGCAATTATCTCACTAATTTTTTTTATTTCTGCTGCTGTGAGCGGCGTTGGATCAACTACAAAGTCAACGCCTGCGGGTTCTTTTATGTATCCCATTGTATTATAATTTTAAGTTGGAAAATATTTTTTAATTAATTTAAGTGCTTCTTGTGGGAATATTACCATTTTTTGTCCGCCAACATGTGTCGCACCTAAGGTGTTTTCATAATGTTCAATCAACCGCGTCTTGGAGGTGAAAGAAACGAAACCTTGATATCCTTTGTCCCACGATAATTTACAAGTGAAAGCAAACAGATTGCCAGGAACTCCTTCATAAAGCTTGTTCTTACCTACATTGAATGGTGCACTTTCGATAAGGTGTAAATAATAATGATCATTGTAATCGCTTATGCTTAAAAGCCCCTGAACAATATCAGGATTGTTTCTAATTGTAAGTTTGAAAATTTGTCTATCTATTAGTTTTAACTCACTTGCCCAATTGAAAAACCAGCCGGCTTTCTTAGTTACATTTTTTAAATCTGCTTTTCTTGCAGGATGAACATCAGTTGGAAAACTATCATTTGAAATGGTATTGACTACACTGTTTGTTAGCTTGTCAATCTCAATTCCTATATGATATTTGGTTTGTTTTCCCACTTTTCGAAGATACGAAAAGGGTTGTTAGGAGTTGTCACGAAATAAGGTTTACATGTTAGGTTTGATTATATAATTCCATTCCCCGTGAAAATCATCTTTAATCATATTAACTTTTGCTAACTCTTCATCCGATATTTTTATCCCCTTCTCATACACAACTGAATCTAACCTGGATTTTACTTTTAATCCATTTGACGTTTTGGTTGATGCTATCAAATCCACTATTAACTGTATACTCGTTAAGGGTCTCGCCCGCCAATTCATAGTAATGTGAGAGAACAACCGATGTTCTATTTTATTCCATTTACTAGTGCCTGGAGGGAAATGACATACATTTATTTCTTTTCCAATTTCATCTGCTAATACTTGTAGCTCTGTTTTCCACAATCTATTTCTTGAACTATTGCTCCCTCCTCCATCTGCTGTAATAAGTATTCGTTTTGATTTGTTGAATTTTTCTTCTCCCATTTCATTCCACCAACTGCGAATTGTTGATACCGCAAAACTTGCTGTATCGTGATTGATTCCCACACTTACCCATCCTTCATTATTGGCTATATCGTAAACGCCGTAGGGAATAGCTTTACCTAAGTCTTTATTGATAAAATCATACACATTAACTTTTGTAGGATTTTTCGACGGAAGCCATTCTGTACCTGCGTTTTTGAAGTTTCCTATGTTCTCCTTTTTCTTGCAATCAACTGATATTACAGGGTCATTTAAAGACAAAAAATCATTTGCTAAGTTATTAATATGAATAAATTGAGCATCTCTATCTTCATGGCTGCTGCCTTCATCTGTTTTTCTATTACCCTGCAAGCTATACCCTTCATTTTTTAAGATTACCCCCACTAATTTATGACTGATATCGCAACCTCTTTTTTTAGCTTCCTCAGCAATATTGCGTAAGCTTTTACTAGTCCAAAGTAATGTTTTCATAGGATCACCCAAAGTATGAGGATTAACTATTTCTTCTACAACTTTTTCTATTTCACTATTTTTTTCAGTTTTCTTTTTACGGCCACCGCCTTGTTTTCTCACCCGTGCATTCCCCGGCACATTCTCAGTTGTTGCAGAAGCCAATTCTTTAATGCCGATGTTCAACGTCACTCTTGACATACCAGAAAGTGCGGACACTTTGCTTAATCCACCTCGTCCCATACTTTTTGCTTCTGCCGCTAATACCAGACGAGTTTGTTTTTCATTTAAAACAGGAAGAATCTCTTCATACTTTTTCTTCAACATTAAATCGAGTTGCATACGTTTTATTTTTTTACAAACGTACAACTTATTACGTTACAAATCCTTAGTAATAAAGCTCTGTGAGGCTATATTTATTATGGAAGTGTTTAACTAACACCTGACCGTACCCGAAAATATAACAGGAGAACTTTCCGTTGCAAATAACCTTCTTCCTTGCCGAGGTTCGGTGTCTCCAGAAACCTAATACAATGATCGAACCAGTTCAAAATAAAGCTTTACCGGTATCGACGTTCGATTTTTCTGAATCTTAGCTGATTGTATATGCATAGATTAAATTATTTAGGTACTGTATTTTGATTGCTCCAGGAAACTCAATCCTGTGAGAAGTGCCTTAGTTGACTTGGAATTGGGTTCGCGTCAACACGAATCTGGGCCAGGGAGCAAGCCCCATTTACGAGCGAATTAAAGTTGCTATATTTTATGAGTAACTATTATTCAAAAAATTCTTTAGAAAACTTAACTACGCCTGAAACACCTGATAACCCATTCGCGTCTAATGAAATAATCATACAATTTGCTTCATCTATTTTTATCGGAATCTTAATGTTGTATTTACTTGTGAGTTCATAACCAAATCTTGGATAATAGGTTGAATGTCCTAATACAATAATATATTTATATCCAAGCTCTTTTGCTTTTACATGGCTTTCCATAATTAGTTTACCTCCGATTCCTTTGTTTTGAAACTCTGGTTTTATTGAAAGTGGCGCTAAGATAAGTCCCAAGTATGAATGATTCTGATTTTGAATATATATCTTCGTAAGCAAGATGTGTCCTGCTAAACTTCCATTATTATCTTCCGCAACTATTGATAATTCCGGTATATAAGCATTCGATTTTCTTAACCTGTCAACCATTAACTGTTCTCTTTTACATTTGACACGCAAAGGCAACCAGGTTTCCGGTAACGCCGGCATAAATTTTATTGCTGCCTTATTGAACTTAGCATTCTCTATAAGGTGCATGTAGATGTGGTCGTTCCAATCACTAAAACTTATCAAATCCTGGATTACATCGGGGTTATTAACGATAACGAGTTTATACGTTTTCCTGTTTTTAAGTTTCAATTGCCCGAGCCGGCATTATAAATCAGGCGATTTCATTTATTTGTTGCAGGTTGCCTTCTTTTATCCTGACTTTTATTTTTTCAACAAGTATCTGTAAAGTTTCTCTGCGGTTATTGATAGACAACAACAGGAAAATTTTTAATTCGATACGGTCAAGACTTTGCTGATGGCGCAAATTTTTGTCAATAGTAACGAAGAAGTCAAAGCCGTTAAACACCATAAGTCCCAAAAGTTCGCCATTCTTTTTGCCCAACCAACCCATATCTCTAACAGTTTTCACCTCATAGTTAGGTCCAAAATCTGCCTTAAGTTGTTTGGGTAAATTTTCATCAAGCAAAATTTTCATGAAGCATTTTTTCGGTCGTCAAAGACTTTTTTGCCATTTCCAAAACTTGAATAGCAGCTTCTTTTGAAACGGTCGGATAATCATCGAGAAATTCGTTAAGGTCATCGCCTCCCTCCATGTAGTCAAACAGCGTTTGAATAGGAACTCGTGTACCTGTAAAAACCGGTGTTCCACCCATTGTTTCAGGATCTATATTAATAGCGCCATATCTCATTGTCTATTGTTTGTAACTTGTCCCGGTTTCAATCGGGAAACCCAGGTCTTAGATCAGGGCTTTTTTATTTTCTTAAATTATTTTTAAAACGGAGCTTTCTTCAATATGCATAATGTTAGCTACGGCGCTTCTTTTTTTGAGGAACTCCAATTCTTGCAATAGTCTTTTTTGCTTTCTCAACCTTTTCAGGGAAAAGCACAACATTGCTGTATTTGTTCAAAGACTTGTCTATTTGAACAACCGGAAATTTTTTTTCACTTGTTTCAAGAACGCCTTTCATAATTCAAATTTACAATTTCTTTCGTTGAACGGCGAATCCCTGATAATTTTTCCCTTTAACATACAATTCCCATTCATTTTCTAATTCTCCATATACATCAAAGTCAGATTCAACTACGTCAAAATATTTATTGATACCCATTTTATAGAGTCTTGTTCTGGCTGGTGTACTTCCTGTTGCATAAATAAATACATCTGGAAAGTAATCGCAAAAATTATAAACGGCTGCAACCACAGTTGCTAACACTTTTTCACTGTCACCATTATCTGTTACAATTTTATCATCAATTTCGCCAGTTAAATAATTTTTGTCACCGAAAGCTAGATTATAAATGTCGTGGTCCTTATCAATGAGTGTAAATTGAACAAGTTTTAAAATCTTTCCTCTTAGTCCTTCACTTATAAATTCAAAGGTAGTAAATGGCTCATCAGCTTTTAATTCGTATTGGTCAAGTTTCATGCTGCTTAATGTCGGCATGAAGATAATAATTTAAGATTTGCTCCCGCAAAATTAAGCTGTCAAAACAGATTGCTGTAGCTATTGCTAAAGGCAGGATTCAATGAACGTTCCAGCCGGAACTACCGATAATTTATAGATTTATTGATGAAGTTAAAAACAAAAGTTGATAAGAATTTCTTCTGGCCGAACGCATGATGACCAAAGAACTAAAGCTGATGAAATGCACATCATCGCTGCTTTTAGCAATACCAATGTTGTTGGCGGCAGGTTTAGTCAGCAGGAGTCAGCAATTTAGCCAAGTAAACGAATAGGTTATCACTAATTTTAATTAGGTCATAATTTAGTTTTAGATCTTCTTTCTCTTCATTATAGAAAACAGGATAAAAGGTATCAATTCTTCTGAAAAGAATTTTCTTACCTGCGATATATCTTGTCTTTTCACTTGTCCAAATTTGATAGTCAATTTGATTGTACCGAAAAGCTAATTTTTCGATAAAATGCCCAAATAGGATTTTTGAATTATCAATTACTTCAAAAATCTCTTTCAATTGTATATCTAATATTTCGGGCGAAAAATTTTCGGTATGAAAAGATTTGCTAGTGTTATGAGAAATTGAAGCAAAATGTCTATTCAAAATATGAATAATACTGTATTCATTTATTTCATACTGTTGACAATTTAATTCTAAAAGTAAATCCTCTTTTTTCGTTTTTTCAAAATATTTCAAGGTAAGGCAATAAATGAATTTTAATTTTAGTAAAATTTCTTCTTTTGAATACCGATATTTAAAATTTCCTACTTCCTGTGACAAATTACTTATGCCGAACTTTTTATTTAATTCTTTTATTTCGGTTCTTGCTTCTGTCGAAACTTGCTGTAGAAGGTCTTCTTTGTGATTACTCTTATTTATAATTTTTTCCCATTCCGTTGACTTTTCATATAAATAATTTATATTTTCCTGTTTCTCTATATTGTCAATTTCGACAAATTTTCGCAAATTATTATTAATCTTATAAGCTGAGCTTATTCCAGTTAAATCATGATAATATGTCAAATACAATAATTTAAATTTAGAATTGTCGCAACAATTATAATCTTCCAGTTTCCCATTATTCATTGATGAAAATCTTAAGCCAGAGCAAAAAAAATCTTTTTCATACTCTGATAAAAATTTATCTTCTCGGGCTTTTAATTTCAGAGCTTCGAAAATTTTCCTACTTCTGGTTTGTTCTTCTACAGTGTTAGAATTCCGATATTCAAGCTCGCTAATAGGAAATGTTGCTTTCATATTATTAATGTCGATTTGTGATATGTGTCGTAAAACTTGCCACCAACTCCCAAATTTCTGGATCTGCTCCAAAAACCATTAATTCTCCTTGTAAAAAGTTGCAAAAAGTCGAGGCTAAAAAACTTAAAACCACATTATCAACTACATCCCATACTATTCCCGCAATTCAAACACTTGTAACAAGTACCGCTGCGTATAGTTATATGTCCGCAGGTATTGCAAGCCGGTGCATCGCTCTGCATATTTTTTGCAGCAGAGTTTACGGCGTCAAAACCAGGACTTGCTTTTTTAGCATTTTCGTTCCGGGGAACTTTGTGCGGTTGTACTTTACCGTTAGAGGAACCGATCACCCTCACTTCACTAAGTTCCGGTTTCCGATCACCTATCGTCGGCGTATTTTGATCCCACGGCTCATCGCCTAAATTTTCCACCTGGGGTTTATCAAGCACATGAACGAGATCGTTTCTTCCCAAATATTCATACGCCAATGAACGGAACATAAAGTCAATGATACTCGTGGTTGTTTTAATATTTGGATGTTCAACCATTCCTGATGGCTCAAACCTGGTGAAGACAAATTTCTCAACAAACTCTTCCAACGGCACGCCATACTGCAAGCCTATTGAAATGGATATGGCGAAACAGTTAAGCATACTACGCATGGTAGCACCTTCTTTTGCCATATCAATAAAAATTTCTCCTAACGTACCATCATTGTACTCGCCGGTCCGCAGGAACAATGCCTGCCCATTAATTTTTGCTTTTTGTGTGAAGCCCCTGCGCTTTGCCGGTAATGCCCTGCGTTCTACAATCATTGCGAGTTGGCGTTTGAGCCCTGTGTCCGCACTGTTCTGCACCCGCTTATTCATTTCTTCGAGTAAGTCTTCAACTGTAAGCTGGCTCATATCAACGAGGTTTGTTTCTTTTTCCTCAGCAGCAACTTCCTGTACGTCGCTATCGGCTGATTTCTTCTTTTTATCGCTTTTATTACTCAGTGGTTGTGATAGCTTGGAACCATCACGGTAAAGCGCACACGCTTTTAAACCTAACTGCCAGCTCAATTTATAGGCTTCAGCAATTTCTTCTAAAGTGCCTTCATTAGGCAGGTTGATTGTTTTAGAAATCGCACCGCTAATGAAAGGTTGTGTTGCTGCCATCATGCGAATGTGGCCACTATGATGAATATATCTTTCACCTAAGGCGCCGCATTTGTTAGCGCAATCAAATACTGAAAGATGTTCATCTTTTAAATAAGGCGCTCCCTCCACAGTTCCTGTTCCGCAGATATAAATATTAGCTTCTTCAATTTGCTCATCAGAATAACCCAAAGCCTCTAATAAGCTCCATTCAAAATCGTTGTATTGATCAGGAGCAAATCCTAAGCGTTGCAGGCATTCCTCTCCAAGATTAAATACATTGAAGACAAAGCCAATCTCGAAGGCAGAAGCCATAGCAGCTTCCAGCTTTTGAATGTCGCTTCCGGTAAATCCTTTTTGAGCGAGCGTCGTTGGATTAATATGGGGCGCACCATTCAAGGTAGCATGGCCTTTTGCATAATTTACAATCTCTATTATTTCGCTTTCACTGTATTTCAAATTTCTTAAAGCCTGCGGTACGCTTTGGTTTATAATTTTAAAGTATCCGCCACCACTCAGCTTTTTAAATTTTACTAAAGCAAAATCAGGCTCAACCCCAGTAGTATCGCAATCCATTACAAGCCCGATAGTTCCTGTGGGAGCTATCACAGTTGTTTGTGCATTCCGGTAACCATGTTTTTCTCCCATCATTACTGCATCATCCCAGGCTTTTGTGGCGGCTTTCAATAAATAATCAGGGCAATATTTTGCATTGATACCTTGTGGTTTTATTTCAATTCCTTCGTACGCTTCCATTGCATCATAGGCTGCAGCACGATGGTTGCGCATTACACGCAGCATATGGTGTTTGTTCTCTTCGTATTTACTAAATGGCCCAAGATGCGCTGCAAGCTCTGCCGATGTTTTATAAGAAACACCCGTCATGATAGCCGTAATAGCGCCCGCGATGCCACGAGCTTTCTCACTATCGTAAGCGATACCGCTTACCATAAGCATGCTGCCGAGGTTTGCAAAGCCAAGACCTAAAGTCCGGTAATCATAACTAAGCTGTGCCACTTCTTTACTTGGAAACTGCGCCATCAACACAGAAATTTCCAATACGGTTGTCCATAACCTTACGGTATATTCAAAGCCGGGAACATCAAGTGTATTATCGGTTTCATTAAAAAATCTTCTAAGATTTACTGAGGCAAGATTGCAGGCAGTGTTGTCCAAAAACATATACTCACTGCAAGGGTTACTCGCTCTTATTGGCCCGCCTTCGGGGCAGGTGTGCCATTCATTTATTGTCGTATCATATTGCGTTCCGGGGTCGGCACATCTCCAGGCGGCATAATTAATATCGTTCCATAATTTTCTTGCTTTAATGGTTTTCATGGTGTGCCCGTCGCTTCTTGCTTTTAAGTCCCAATCGCCATCATCCTCCAGCGCATGAAAAAATTCATTCGGTATGCGCACAGAGTTATTACTGTTTTGGCCGCTCACTGTTCTATAGGCCTCTCCTTCATAGTCGCTCGGATAGCCGGCTTCGATCAGGGCTGCCACTTTCTTTTCTTCTTCTACTTTCCAGTTTACAAATTTTTCAATTTCCGGATGGTCAAGGTCCAGGCAAACCATTTTTGCCGCACGTCTTGTTGTGCCGCCGCTTTTAATAGCGCCGGCAGCACGGTCGCCTATTTTCAGGAAACTCATCAATCCGCTGGAAGTACCGCCACCACTAAGTTTCTCACCTTCGCCGCGTATGCTGCTAAAGTTGGTTCCTACGCCACTTCCGTATTTGAAAATTCGCGCTTCACGCACCCACAGGTCCATAATGCCGCCATCGTTTACCAGGTCGTCATTTACACTTAAAATAAAACAATTGTGAACGGTAATACCATTCGCACAGAATTGTGAAGTTTCGGTTTGAATATCATAAACAGTTTCTTCGCCAATGTAGTCTATGGAAACAACTGTCAATTCGCTCACCGGTTTTTTCTGCTTGCCGACAATTATTTTATTAAGCTGATTTAGTTTTTCTGTTTTTTCTGTTGAAATAAATCCGATCAACTGCGCATACTTTTTTCTTTCAGACTCGTACGCAATTGTCAATTGATAAAGGTCATGGCGATCATCCCTTTTATCCGGCGACATAGAAACATTAGAATAAATTCCAAGATTCAGTAACAGCAATTGAACGCCATGCACCAATTCTTCACTAATGGAAGTGAGTACAACATCGCCACTGTTTCTGCCATCTTCGCTTCGCGTACGCACACCGCCATCTGCCTGGAAAAGGCTGCGTAAAAACAGGCATTTTTCTCCAAGGGAAGCCGTCATTATTTTTTCAGGAACGTGAGCAGAAAAAGAAGATTGATTGAGCTCGTATTCTTCTACAAAATCATCCACAATCTTACTGTCTAATTTTACAACGCGGTACAGATCATTAATTGATTTTCGTGTAACAGTTGTGTATTTTCCAAAAACAGCATCGAATAAATCTGTTACAAAAGCGTACTCATCCTCGTTGATCGTGATAGCGCCAAATAAAGTTGTTATGTTATTACGGTTGTATTTTCCATAATAGCCATCACCCACTATCCAACCTGCCAGTGCGGCTTTCGCATTCCTCAGCACATTTTCATGGTTGCCCGTTTCCTTAGCGGTTCTCACAATTTGCGATGGCAATTGAAAAGCTTTATTAGTTGCTGAAGCTTCAGCGGCCATTTCTTCTATCAATTCCAGTTCCGGCATTACGTTAGTCAATGCTGTTTGCTGAACCTTTTTTCCAAGTAATGTATTCAACTGTTGCCACTCATAAATACCGCCATCCTTCTTACGTTTTTCTGAAGACCATATTTGATGATCGCCGGTAAACTCGATAAAATTGCCATTGCTTAGCGTAGCGCGGAACACACTTTTTACACCATTGTTTTTTACTGCAAGAATTTTTACAAATGTATTGCCGTCAAACACTTCCAGGTCTTTATGATTGTTTTCAACGATATCGCCTATTTGTATAATACCTTTTTTTGTAAACAGGCGGGTATTATATCGTGCACATGCATGCGGTTGTGGCCGCTCGTAAGCCGACGTTGATTTTTTTAGCTCGCCGTCATTTCCATCTACATAATAATGACCCTGCGGTTTACCGGTAATACCATACACTTCATGAAGGCCTGTATTAAACCATTGGGGAGAATTGGGCACGCAAGACTGGTTTAAAATGCCAAAGATCAATTCTTCATAAAAAACCTGTGCATCTTCTTTGGTTGCAAAATAATTATATCGCTCACCCCAAACACGCCAGCAATGCGCCATACGATGGGCTACTTGTTTTACAGAAGTTTCTCTTCCGGTTGTTCCCTGCCCGGCTTCGCCCCCGTCCGACCGTGTCATCCGGGCGGTATCAGGCTGCGGTACACCGGCTTTACGAAAATATTTTTGGGCAAGGATATCGGTAGCAATCTGGCTCCATTGTTTTGGCACTTCTACATTGTCCATTTGAAAAACTACCTCACCGGTTGTGTTTTTTATAACCGAGGTGCGGTAATCGTATTCAAACATATCGAAGGGTGAAACACCATCTTTGGTAAATTGGCGGGGGAAGCGGAGGCCGCAGGCATCGTGGTTTTTATTTGACATCGGGCTAATATTATATTTAGGTTAATAATTTATTTTTGGAGCGTGGGAGAACGAAAATATTTTTTATAGCGGACAAAACATATTCATAAATATCAACAGGCTGTGGAAAACAATTGTCCATATCCGGGTAAGGCATACAGGCAGGGCGTTTAATAATTTTTTGCACATTTTTTTTGTAAATAAATTAAGAACCCCAATATTTTCTACAATCAATTTCAAAAAATTAAGTTATGCGAATATTGCTTCAAAGAGTATTAAAAGGAAGTGCAAGTGTTGAAAGTAAAGTAACAGGGGCTATTAAAAATGGGCTTCTTGTTTTTGTAGGAATTGAAGATGCAGATGGTGATGAAGATATACGTTGGCTTAGCAACAAGATCGTAAACCTGCGAATATTTGATGATGAAAATAGAGTACCTAATATCAGTGTAAAAGATATAAACGGAGAGATACTTTTAGTTAGCCAGTTCACGCTACATGCTAATACAAAAAAAGGCAATAGACCCTCATACATTGAGGCAAGTAAGCCGAACATTGCAATTCCTATCTATGAAAAATTAATAGAACAGCTTGAAACAGATCTTGGAAAAAAAATTGCCACAGGTATTTTCGGAGCTGATATGAAAGTTGAATTAGTGAATGATGGGCCAGTGACGATTTGGATTGACTCGAAGGATAAAGAGTAACACGAATTTAAAAACACGAATTACACGAATTAAAATTCATGAATGGGAGATATTATTTTAAAAGAAGAATCATACAGGATTGTTGGTATTTGTATGGAGGTACATAGAGAATTAGGAATGGGATTCCAGGAAATTGTTTATAAAGATGCATTGGAATATGAATTTCAGAAAAGTAATATGCCGTATCGTCGTGAGAGAAAATATATTATTAAGTATAAAGAAATAATACTTCCCCACAGCTATTGTGCAGACTTCATCGTTTATGATTCAATCATTCTTGAAGTTAAGGCCAGGTCAATGATTGTAACAGGATTTGTTAAGCAAACTATTAACTACTTAAAAGCTTCAGGATTACAACTTGGCATAATTGCGAACTTTGGCGAACAATCGTTTACATCAAAAAGAGTTGTTTTTTAATTCGTGTAATTCGTGCCTTAAATTCGTGTTTCTCAAAAAATCCGTGTAAAAGAAAAAATGGACATCACAATCAAAGAAGCCCAAACAAAAATAGATCAATGGATAAAAACCGTTGGCATAAAATATTTTAGCGAGCTTACAAATCTTGGAATATTAATGGAGGAAGTTGGTGAGTTGTCAAGGTTGATTGTGCGGATCTATGGCGAACAATCTTTTAAGGAGTCAGATAAAAATAAAAAGCTGAGCGATGAAATGGCTGATATACTTTGGGTATTAATTTGCCTGGCAAATCAAACAGGAGTTGACCTTACAGATGCTTTAGAAAAGAATTTTGAAAAGAAAAATTTGAGAGATGGAGAGAGGCATAAGAAGAATGAAAAGTTGAAGTAATTATCTTTTTAAGAAGAGAAGAATAAACCCAAACGTTACAGCCACCTGGCCAATCCAGAAAATAAACATCCATTTGATTAATTCGGCTTTTGTTGCTGCAAGTAAAGTGTTAGTGGCAGCAATGTTTGCACTTAAATCTTGTTTTGTTAGGGCTAAATCTTCCTTTGTAGTTAATATTTTAAGATTCGCCTCATTATTTTCTTTCAACTTAGCATCCACAAAATCAACAACCGACTCCGCTTCCTTTTCGCCTAATCTCTCTTTGAGAATACGGAATAACTGTATGTCTGTCGTAACGATCATAGTGTAAAATAATAAAAAGAACTTAATTAGGAAAGTTATGATTAAACCGCAAAAACATACTCTCCTTATCTTTGCCGCCTTATGGCAAATGAATCAAATAATTTTAGTGAGATAATTGCGCATTGCAAAGAATACGGTTACATTTTCCCCTCCAGTGAAATTTATGATGGGCTGAGTGCTGTGTATGATTACGGCCAGCATGGTGCTCAATTGAAAAAAAATATCCGCGATTATTGGTGGAAAAGTATGACGCAGCTTCATGAAGATATTGTGGGTATTGATGCGGCTATTTTTATGCATCCGCTTACATGGAAAGCCAGTGGACACATTGATAATTTCAGCGATCCCATGATTGATAATAAGGACAGCAAGAAGCGCTATCGTGTTGATCATTTGATAGAAACATTTGCTGATGGGCAATTCGCAATGGGCAATAAAGAATTAGCAAATGATATGATTGCTTCGATGGAAAAATTGCTGGCAGCAGATGACTTTGATAGTTTAAAAAAGCTGATAGAAGATAACAAAATAAAATGCGAGGTTAGCGGAACCTGCAACTGGACGGATGTTCGCCAGTTTAATCTAATGTTCTCAACACAGCTGGGCAGTGTGGCGGACGATGCTGATACCATTTATTTACGCCCAGAAACCGCACAGGGAATTTTTGTAAACTTTTTAAACGTTCAAAAAACAGGAAGGATGAAAATCCCTTTCGGTATTGCGCAAACGGGTAAAGCTTTCCGCAATGAAATTGTTGCAAGGCAGTTCATCTTTCGTATGCGTGAGTTTGAACAAATGGAAATGCAATTCTTCGTGCGGCCCGGTACCGAAATGGAATGGTACAATTACTGGAAAAATGAAAGAATGAAATGGCATGAAAGCCTTGGCATTTCTGCTGATAAACTTCGCTTTCACGATCACGTGAAGCTGGCGCATTATGCAAATGCGGCTGTTGATATCGAGTTTGAATTTCCTTTCGGCTTTAAAGAACTGGAGGGCATCCATTCAAGAACAGATTTTGATTTAAAACAACACCAGGAATTAAGCAAAAAGAAATTACAGTATTTTGATAACGATCTTAAGGAAGATGGAAAGCCTTACGGAAACTACATTCCTTATGTAGTTGAAACATCAGTAGGCTTAGATCGTTTATTCCTTACCGTTATAAGCAATGCTTATGCTAATGAAAAATGCCCGCCTGATCGGCAAAGTCGGGCAGGGAAGAAAGAAGACGGAACAGATGACAACCGTGTTGTTTTAAGAATCCCGCCAAAGATTGCTCCTTATAAATTGGCGATACTTCCGCTTGTAAAAAAAGATGGGCTTCCTGAAATTGCAAAAAAATTAATGGATGAATGTAAGCAAAGCTTTCACACTTTTTACGAAGAAAAAGACAGCATTGGTAAGCGTTACAGGCGAATGGACGCAATAGGAACTCCATTTTGTATAACAATAGATCACCAAACAAAGGAAGACAATACGGTTACTATTCGCTACCGCGATAGTATGGTACAAGAAAGAATTTTATTGACGGAGGTGAAGAAAATTATTGAAGAAAAAATTGGCTAAAATCCGGACCCAGGCCACTTAAGTTGCCTGACACTTTTATTAAGTTATGGATGAAACAAATATCATATCATTATTAGAGAAATTCAAGTCTCTGCAATTATCAAAAAATATTGATTTTGATAAATTTAATCAGTATGCTATTACCCATCACTCCACGACCATAGAAGGAAGTACCCTTACTGAAATTGAGACACAACTTTTATTAGATGATGGAACTACGCCTAAAGGAAAACCTTTACTGCACAGCCTTATGGTTCAAGATCATTACCGGGCGTTGTTATTTATAATTGAAGCAGTGAACAAAAAAAAGCCACTTACTCCGGAATTTATACAACAGGTTAATTCGGCGGTGATGAAACAAACCGGGAATATTTATAACACTGTGTTTGGAGAACTTGACAGCGCTAAAGGAGTTTTTAGAAAAGGAAATGTTACAGCCGGGAACAGCTATTTTGTTGGATACGATAAAGTACAAAAGCTCGTAAAAGAACTTTGCGCTAAAGTCAATGAAAATTTGACGGAAACGCAGGTGATAGAACAGGTAAACATTTCATTTGATGGCCATTTCGACCTTGTAACTATTCACCCTTTTTATGATGGGAATGGCCGTACCAGCAGGCTTCTCATGAATTACCTGCTTGCTTTTTTTCAACTGCCTATGTGCATTGTTTTTAAAGAAGATAAAGCAGAGTATTTTGAATCTCTCATACAAACCAGGAAGCAGGAAGACATTACTATTTTCAGAAAATTTATGTACAGCCAATACATAAAATATCTCCGGGAGGAAATTGAAAAATTTAATAAAATAGAAAATCCTGGTACAAAAAAAGGAAACGGATATTCCTTTATTTTTTAAGCATTATTCTTAATCGACAAGAGTCAAAAGAAAAATTGATTTCTTCAATGCAGTAATTGTATAGGGAATCTTTGCGTGTAGGGTAAACATCATTTCTTTATCTACTTCTGTAGATGCGTAGGTGGTAGTCACTTTTATTTTTCCTTTCAGCACTTGCACGCTTATAATATTTTCAGGATGCTCTGTTTGCATATCGGCTTTTCTGTGAAGGGCCACCAACACGATCCGCATCTTGTCAGTTTTAAAAACAGTAATTGCATTCCGGTCATTTTTCTCCCATGCCTTCTCATCTTTTATTTGGCTAATAAATTCCGGGAGGTCAATTAATAAAACAGGCGAATCTATTTGCCTGTCGCCTTCAGGGCGGTTGTGTGTTGCATCAATATTTGTATTTTCCATAAAAGACTTTTTAGAATTTTGCTAAAATAAAGTTGAGACAAAAATCATTCCCAAGGCAGGCTGAACAGAAAAGCACAATGACACACTATTTATTTCTAATAAAAGCAAATAAGTTGGCAAGAAATACCCCAATCGCCATTCCACAAACCAAAAGCGTTACCACATGAATAGCTCTTATGCAATCGCTGTTTGCAAGCCTTGAGAAATTAAAAAATGAAATCGCCAGCACAAAAAAAGAAATCGCCATTGCCCGTAAATGTTGTTTCTTCATATCTGAAATTTAAAATAAAATCTTATCTGCCTGACACCTCATGCCTTTTTCACCTGATAACTTTTACCTGCTACCCTATAACTAATAACTCATAACTCATAACTGCTCTCACTACCCATACAATTCCAAATGAACCGCTTTTCTATCATAGCCTAATGCAGTAATTTTTTTACGTGCATCATCAATCATTGCTTTCCAGCCGCATAAATAAAATGATGCCGGCTTTAGGCTGTGCAGATCTTCGCAGGCTTCATTATTCGCTTTACAAATTTCTTCGTAGAGGCTATGTACATAACCTTTGCGGCCATTCCATCCTTCGCGGCTGAGCGTAGGCATGTAGGTAAAGTTGTCTATCTTTTTTTCCAGCGCCTGCATTTCTTCGTGATACAGCAGATCCTTTTGCGTACGCACACCAAAAATGAGGTATAAATTTTCGTGCGCAATATTGTGCAGTTGCATATAATTAAGCATGCTTCTAAAGGGAGCAATGCCGGTACCGGTGCAAATAAAGAAAAGATCTTTCTCAATTTTTTCCGGTAAAGTAAAAACGCCTTGCGCTCCGCGAAAGGTAAGCTCGCTGCCTATGTTTACTTCATTGAACAGATAAGTAGTACCGGCGCCTCCATCAAGCAATACAATCAACAACTCATATATATTGGTACCATCCGGCCAGCTTGCGATAGAATAGCTGCGCCACCTTTTATTCTTCTGCTCGTGAATAGGAAGATCAAGCGTTACAAATTGCCCCGGTTTAAAATCAAAAGTCTCAAGCTCGTTTACCTTAATAAAAAAACGTTTGGTATTATAAGTTTCATCCTCAATGCGGATTACCGTACCTGTGCGCCAGGGTTCTAATGCCATGCAAATAAATTTAAGGTAAAATACAAATGATTTTCAACTGAAAATAAAATATCTTCTTAAATTAACTGAATTATTATTATTTGCTATGGAAATGTCCACAACTCATGAATGCCTCTATCATTTTGACTTTTATTACACATGATTGAACTTAATAGAGCGGTTTATGTATTCCGTACTTTTAATACATTACTCTGTTTGAGAATTTAAAATTGCTGCTGAATAATTAACTTACCTTACAAATAGGATTTTCTATAAAAATTTATTTAGACTTTTGCATTTTACTAAAGAGCAGCGCTGAAAATAGCTTGTATTAAAATTCAAAATCTACCAGTTTTATTATATAAAATATCTCATGAAGAAGCTTTTGATATTTTTTTTGACATTCATTTTCTTCGATGGTTTTGCGGATCCCTCAGAACCTTTTTTTCTTCAACAATATGATAATAGGAATGGCCTGTCCAATAGCTCCATCAATTACATTTTTAAAGATGCCAATAATTTATTATGGATAGCCACGTGGGATGGCCTGAACATGTATGATGGAAACATTTTTCATGTTTTTAACTATAGTAAAGAGAACGATTTTAAAAGTGTTGGCAGCAATGTTATACAGCAGGTCACAGAAGACAAGCGTGGTAACATCTGGATAACAACTATTGAAGGTGTTTCGAGATATGAAAAGACTACAGGCAAATTTTATAACTATTTCTACAATCAATATAGTCAAAGCAGGATAAGTGAGCAGGAATATGCCCTGAGTGTTGATGCAAACGGAACAGTATATTGCCTGAGCCAAAAAGCCGGGCTTAGTTATTTTGATGCACAGACTGATAGCTTTCGTGTTTGCGATTTGCCATTACAAAATTCAAAGATCAGTGAGATTGCATTCGATCAATCTAACCGTTTAATTTTATTAAATGCAAATGGCCGGATGAATATATATTCAGCAACAGGCCATCAATTCAATTTATTAAACTCCTATTCCGAAAAGGAGCCTATTGTAAATTTTTTCCAGGTAAACTCACAGCTTTTTTTTTCTACGGCGGATGACCGGTTATATTCAATTCAAAGGGATGAAGGTATACACAAGCAGGTACTTAACATGAATCATTCCCTTACATCAATGATTTTTTATAAAGGACATTACCTGCTTGCATGGTCAACAAAAGGATACGGAGTTTTTGATACCGGTTTTCAATCATCCTCATTTCTAAAAGACGAAGCCCTGCAGATGCAGGATATTAAGGTAACATCCTGGGCACTGGGGAGCGAAGATATTTTATGGTATGGCACAGATGGAAACGGGCTTATCAAAATTTATCCCAAGACAAAAGCTTTCGGCACTATTACAACTTCCGATAATGGAATGCCTTATAATAAATCAGTGAGGGCATTTTGTGAAGCGAATGGAAATTTATGGATCGGAACCAAAGGAAGCGGAATAATTGATATTAAAAATTTTTGGTCTGATAAAGGCACGGGAAATAATAAACAATATATTTTAGCGCCTTCGCAGCTTGATAATAATTCTGTTTACTCCTTAAAAAAAGGAAACGATGGAATGATCTATATAGGAACTGATGGAAAAGGAATTGGCGTGTATGACCTTAATAATAATCATTTTTATAAGTGGGCTGAAATTAAAGGAACTTCAAAATACCCGGAATTCGGATCTGTATATGCAATCAAACCGGATCCGGATAGTTCATTATGGCTGGGCACCAGTGGCTATGGGCTGATACATCTTAAACTAATTAAGGATAAAGCGGGTATGCTTTCATTGGACTACCTGGATCGATTCACTTTTAATAATACAAATTCAGGCCCGGCAAACGATATAATTTATTCGCTGGCAGATGGCGATGAAAATCATTTATGGGTAGGCTGTCGCTATGGTGGGCTTAGCTTACTGGATAAGACCACTCATTCCTTCAAAACATTTAAAGCTTTTACTTATGAAGGCAGTCTTTCCAACAACGATATATTATCTCTTTTTAAAGACAATAATAACCGCATTTGGATAGGCACCAGTTATGGACTTAACTGGATAAACAATACCGATGGTTTAAGAAACGAACCCGTATTTCAAAAGCTTACCACTTCCAATGGCTTGCCTAATAATACCATTCATGCGATTGAGCAGGATAGCTATGGAGATATTTGGGTAAGTACAAATAAAGGACTTGCAAAAGTGAACCATGCAAACATGAAAGTGTGGTTCTACCAGCAAATGGATGGATTGCAAAGCAATGAATTTTGCGATGGCGCTGTATGGAAAGCTGATGACGGTAATATATTTTTCGGGGGCACATATGGCTTCAACCATTTTCTTCCTAAGAACATTCATAAATCCACATGGCAGCCAAGCCTGCTTTTAACCGGTATTTTAATCGGTGGTAAGCCTGTTGATGAAAGAGGTTTTAACGTGCTGGACACCAACAGCAAAAAACCCTTTGATTTTTCAATCAGGAGAAAAGACAATTTTTTTGAACTCGACGTAAAAGCGATCAGCTATTTAAATGCTGAGAAATGCGAGTACGCTTATTATTTAGATGGATATGATAAGGCCTGGCACTATGCGGGTACCACAGGTAAAATAATGTACAGTAATATTTTACCCGGTAATTATTCATTAAAAATAAAATGGAGTAATGGTGAAGGCGCCTGGACAAAAGAAATACCATTGCTGACGATGGAAGTAAAACAGTATTTTTTTCTTATGCCCTATGCATTTTTAGTATACGCATTATTAATTTCAGGATTAATTTATGTGATTTATAAATACAGAAAAAATAAGCTCGAGATAAAACATCAATTGGCTGTTGAACATTTGTTGCGTACAAAAGAAGAAGAGATGCATCAAAACCAGCTTGGATTTTTTACCAATATTGCTCATGAACTTCAAACCCCTTTGACATTGATAATGGGCAGTGCCGAAAGGTTCCTTGATAAAACTGTGCCGGTCAATGAGAAAAAGGATAAATCTTATTTTTTATCATTGATTCACCAGCAGGCATCCAGGCTTACTTACCTTGTACACCAGTTATTAGAATTTAGAAAAGTGGAGGCAGGTTTTTTTAAAAACCGGTTTAGCTATTTAAACATTTCGGATTTATTGCATAACCTGGCAGAGCCATTTGTTCCGTTAAGCGAACAATATAAAATGGAATATGAACTCAATATTTCACCGGGCATCAATGGTTTTGTTGACAAGGATAAACTGGAAAAAATAATTTTTAATCTTTTATCAAATGCTTTTAAATATTCCGGAAAAAATGAGCACATTATTTTTTCCGCCCGTAAAAACGGGCTTACTCAAGAGTTAGAAATAAGTGTAGTTAATTCCGGCTCGATGCTTCCTGAGGGTAAGCTTGACCAGTTATTTGAAAAATTCTATGTGGCAAGCCCAAATACAACTGGGTGTGAAAAATTCGGTACCGGTATCGGCCTCGCATTTACCCGGCAACTGGTTACATTATTAAATGGCAGGATCGATGCTAACAGCGAAAATGGACACATCACTTTCAATGTATTTCTTCCGTTAAATGGTAATACGTCCGAACGGTACCAGCCCGAAAGACATACTACGGACAAACCTTCTTACCTGTACCGGACAATCACTACTTATTCCGAACCGGTTCATGCTGTATCCGCAACAGAAAATAATAAACAGGCTGTCATAGAGAATTTATTGCTGCATGAGAAAAAAAATATATTGATCGTTGAGGACGAACCTGAAATTCGCTTTTTATTAAAAGATATTCTGAAAGATGACTATACCATTTATGAAGCCGAAGATGGAAAAAAAGCACTGGAACTGATCGATAAGATTTCACCTGATCTTATTATTTGTGATGTGATGATGCCCAATATGAACGGCCTGGAAGTATGCAATAAAATGAAAAACACA
Organism: Hanamia sp.; assembly: GCA_965217965.1. Classification (GTDB taxonomy): domain Bacteria; phylum Bacteroidota; class Bacteroidia; order Chitinophagales; family Chitinophagaceae; genus Ginsengibacter. Next base: position 1,325,523 of record CBDCJQ010000001.1, read on the forward strand.
CCGTCAACCTGCCATATACCTTTTATTATATTAACAGCAAGAGGTAGCGAAGATCATCATATGGAAGGGTATGAGGCGGGCGCTGATGCATATATAGCAAAGCCTTTTCATACACCGCACCTAAAATTGCGCATTCGCAAACTCCTTGAATACCGGGAAAAATTGAATGACCTTTTTAAAAATGACCATAATCCCGCGCAGTTTGCGGACTCCGATCTTGCACAAGACGACAAAGAATTTCTTACGAAACTTGTAGAGGTAATCGAAAAAAATCTCAGTGAAGAAGGATTAAACGCCGGCTTTCTTGAAAAAACATTTTGCATGAGTAAAATGCAATTGTATCGAAAATTAAAAACCATAACAGGGATGACGCCCGGGGAGTTCATTAAAAATACCAGGCTTAAGGAGGCCGCAAATCTATTGGTCACAACCAGTTTAAATGTGACTGAAATTTTCTATCGCACAGGATTCAATAATCAATCCTATTTCTTCAGAGAATTCAGGAAGCGATATCAATATGCCCCGAATGAATACCGGGAGCAGTTGAGTGTCAGAAGCTCTTAATTGATTTAAGAATCCATTGATATCCGGGTCAGTTATCCCTCCGAACAAACGGATAATTAATATGATTTCTTGTTACATATCACCGAAAAAGCTGTCATTCTGAAAACATTGCTCCAAATTATTTTCCCGGTATTTTATTGTTCACTTTTGTTCTTAGGGTAGATTCTAATCGCTATAACCTTCATTTCTCACTCAAATTGTAACCATAGTACAGTAAAATGCAACCATAGTGTACAAAGCGCCAGGCGGTAAATGATACTTTTGATTCCAATTGCTTCATATGATATTTGAAAAAACGAGATTGCCGTTTTTATTACTGCTTATATCCATTTTTATTAATTGCTCCTTTGCCATTTGTCAGCAACTGTCTCTTAAAGTTGCAGGTAACGACAAGGCCGGTTTTCATGTGGACATGTATAATAATAGCCAACTTTTGGTCACCAATACAGAAGAATTCTCCCTCGAATTATTCAATCACGATTTAAGTACGCAGGCAGATTTTAAGCATTGGAATGGAGAAAGGTGGAGCGGAAATGAAAAGCGTATGACCCTAACCAGGGATTCTTACATAAAGGAATTTGATGTCAACTTATCTGTTTCGGTTACCTACGAGGTTGTGAATGCCAATATTGTAAAAAAGGTAATTGAGCTTTTTCAGCCTTCTATGCCGGATATGCTTTATATATTACAACAAACAGCCAGGCCCGCAGAGAAGCCACTTCGATATGTGACGTTTGAATACGATAGCTTCCCCGGTGGTCTTATACATGAGATGTTTCCCTCCGCTGGCTTCATTACTAAGGGCAATAATGTCGTGGGTTTTTTAACGGATGCAGGTTATAAAAATCAGTACACAAGAAATACACGCCGCCGCTTCAGTGGACGTGGAGGTGGTTTTGTAGGCATGCGCAGGCTGCCCGATCCAAACTTGTTTTCCATCGCCAATGAATCCGAAAGAGCAGGGAATAATAATTACATCAAACAAACTTATGGAGAGATGTACAACCTCGATGCCGGTAGCGAGACCATATTAACCATGCCTGCAGACTATAAAAAAGAAGGAAATGCGGAAGTTGAAATAGAAAATGGAATTATTAAAATTTCCGGCCCCACCGGGGGCAGGGCGGGGATCGAATTTATTGCGCCATTTAAAGATCAAAAAGTATACACCATTTCCTTTTCATGCAAAGGCAATACCCCTCTCGCCTTAAAACTCTTCAGGGTTAAGAATGGAGAAAAAACTATTGAGCTTGAAGATGGCGTAAAATACATTGACAACTTTCCGGCATCAGATAGTGAATGGACAACTTTTAAGGGAAGTATTTTGGTACCCTATATTGAAAATGACAGTGTATCCATATTTATCGGTACACAATCAGGAAAGGAATGTGCCCTGCAAATAAAAGATCTGCAATTTATAGAACACCAACCACAACGTGGGCCCTACAATATTCTTCCTCTTGGGGAAAAAGTAGAAAAAACTACTTATGTTTTTGTTGAACCATGGAAGTCTCATCAGCAATTTATGATCTCCTCACAATCCCGCTTAGCCGAAGCAAAAGGCTTTAAAGGGTCGTTGATAGAAAAGATGCTGTATGCCAATTTCAACATGCTTACGTGGATTACAGATGTAAATGATTTTACTCCCTTCAATGTGCCCAATATGAATTATGCACCGGATATGTACAACCGGGATTCTTATTTTTCTACAGTAGCTTCTTACAGTAAAGAACTTAACCTGGCAATCTGGGAACAGTGGGGTAAAACACAAACACCCAAAGGTGGAATTGGCACTATTATAACTCCGCTTATGGGCTCGGTAGAAGCAAAAGATAATGAAGCCACTATTGAATGGCTTATTTGGGCTATGCTGAACAAACGCAGGTTCGGCGTTACACTTCCGCAGGAGAAAATAAAAAAAGCTGTTGAATATGTATTAAATGAATTTGATGCTACAGGCGATGGCATATGCAAATCGCATTTCCCCTTGTGCCAGGTAGATATTATTGACTTCAATCCCAAAACAGATCGCCTTGCCGTAAACCAGGGAATGCTTGCCATTGCATTACGAACTATAAAGGAACTTGGGTTTGATATTTCCGAAGAGCACATTCAAAAAGCTGAAAAAGAATACCGGAATTTTTATGATCCTAAAAGGAAGCATTTATTGTTTGACAGGAATTTCCCTGACATCATTTCATTCACAGATCTGGAGCCGGAATTCTTCTCGTTATGGCTATTCAAAAGGCCAATGTTAACTAACGAAATGGTAAAAAATCAATTAGATCTAATACCTCATCTAAATAAAGTTTCCAATTCTCCTCATCCTGAATATGGTATTACTGCGCCTATTTGTATCAGGTTAACTAACGATGCAAAAGGATACGCCTATATGGACGAAAATTATCAATCATTTGCAAAATTTGGAAAAGAAAATTACAGCGATGGAAAAAGAGATGGCGTGTATTATAACGCCGGCAGTTGGTTCAGGCCGGAATACTGTGCTTATGTAGTAGGATTAAAACATGGCTGGGGAAAAGCGAAAATGCTGATGGAAAACAGGGTGTGGGCTGAAATTTACCTGAACCCAAAATGGCCGTTCAGCAAAGAATTTATCCCTACCAAATGGACAATGACGGATAGCTGGTGGCCATCAACGAAAGGATTGTGCTGGAATGTTTTTATGCTAATGGCAGATGAAGTAGCGGGCTTGCGTACACCGGATATGGATCCGGATTACAAAAAGTCAATCAAAATAATTGACATAAAAAGTAATAACTAATACCAAAAAAATTACCTCAAAACATACTTAACTGTTTAAACTATCAAAACAAAAAATGAAAAAATAAAATCATCACCCGGTTATTCAAAAAAGCGCTTAAGCTAAATAGCAATCATCGTAATGAATAACAAAAAAACTGTTTAAAAACATTAATCAATTCAAACAAAAATTTTAAATAATAAAATGAAGAATTATGAAAAAACATCTTATTAATGTGCCTGGTTCGATTCCAAAATATATTTCTTTTGGATTAAGGCTTGCGCTTTGCTTTGTTATAATCACAACCACGCATTTTGAAATAAACGCACAACAGAACCCAACGGCACGGGTGGAAAAAAAGATTTCCGGCAAAATTGTTAATGCCAGCGGTGAGCCATTAGCAGGCGTTACTATCGGAGAAAAAAATACCAGCAATGCCACCACCACAGACGGTGGCGGAAATTTTAAATTAACCGTTCCGGGGAATGCTCTACTGGAAATTACCCATGTTGGATACGCCAACCAGGAGATTTCAGTATCCGGTAAAACAAATTTCCAGGTCAAATTGCAAACGGCTGAAGTTACTATGAGTGATATAGTAGTAGTTGGTTACACCAGTCAAAAAAAGTCTTCTCTTACGGGTGCCATTTCCGCTGTAAATATGGAAGACGTGGATAAAAGAAGAGTGCCTGATGTAGCCCAACTTTTACAAGGCCAGGTAGCAGGTGTGCAGGTAACTCAAAGCACGGGAGCTCCGGGCGATGGTATTAATATCACCATTCGCGGAGTGGGAACAATTGGCAGCAGCAGCGATCCTCTCTTTATTGTAGATGGTTTGCCTACTACCAGCATATCCTTTATAAACCCAGCAGACATCCAATCGATGACAGTATTGAAGGATGCAGCAGCAGCGGCTATTTATGGAGCAAGGGCCTCTGGCGGGGTGATCGTTATCGTTACCAAAAGCGGCAGAAAAGGAAAATCCAGTATTGATATTAATTATTATAGCGGCATACAGAAAGTGGCCAATCTTCCAACAATGCTTAATGCAACCCAGTATATGAATAAGATGGAGGAAAGCTGGAACAATTCAGGCTACAGTGGTACAAATCCTTACACTGCAGATAAATCAAGAACAGATCTTGCCAATATTGATTGGCTGCATGAATTATTTGTAACAGGTAAATCACAGAACTTACAGGTATTAGCGAGTGGTGGTTCTGATAAAGTACAATATCTGCTCTCAGGAGGATATTATAAACAAAATGGTATTGTAATTTATAATAATGACCAGTACGAGCGTCTTAGTTTCAGGACAAATGTAAATGCAAATGTTACGGACCGGCTTACTATAGGAACCAACCTGCAGATTTCCAATACTACACAGGATAAAATATCCTCCAGCGGTGATGCACCCGGAGTTGTTCGGCATGCCTTTATTCGCCCACCCGTGATAGGGGTTTATAAAGATCCGTCTGATCCAACATATTCAGCAGCGGATCCTTATACCGATCTGCCTTTTTACTCACAAAATGTAAATGCAAATGGTGGTAGCTGGAATGGGGGTGCAAACAAATATGAGTTTGGTTCCAATCCTTTAGCCATTGCTTATTTCACCAATGATAAGAGATACAATTTTAAAACCTTTGGAAGTGTATTTGCGGAATTTGCATTTTTAAGGGACAAAGAATTAAAGTTGAGAAGCAACCTGGGTCTCGATTTGAATATGACGCATAATAAGGCATTCAATCTTAACTATGGAGATGATGATGGTGGAGGCTCCTCATTAGACCAGGGTACCGGCCGTCAAAACCGCCCTACCAGTCTGAATGAAGACAGGGGACAGGATGCTACCATAACGTGGACCAATACACTGAATTACACTAAAAGAATTAATGAACATAGTTTTAATGTGTTGGTGGGTAGTGAATTTATTACCAATCATTCTTCTGGCATCGGAGCATCAAGGTCCAGGTACAGTAATACAAATCCTGCTTTTCAGTATATAGATTTTGGTTCATATCCGCAGGATCTTTGGAATGGTGGCTCCGCTTCGCAGTGGGCATTATTCTCTTTATTTGGTTCCGCAAATTACAATTACAATAACCGTTATTTTGCAACCGCCAGTCTTAGAAGAGATGCTTCAAGTCAGTTTGCAGCCAATAACCAGGAAGCATATTTTCCTTCCGCCTCAGTGGGCTGGAGAATTTCACAGGAAGCGTTTATGCAGGATGTAAGTTGGATATCCGATCTGAAATTAAGAGCCAGTACAGGAAAATTAGGTAACCAGTCAGGGCTTAGCAATTATAATTCCCTGGCAATTTATGATCCATTAGGTACTTTATTGCGTTATGGTAATCCCGATTTGAAATGGGAAACCACCAGTCAAAATAATATAGGATTGGATGTAAGTATGTTTAAAAACAGGATTTCAGTTTCTGTAGATTATTTTAAGAAAACAACTTCTGATCTTTTGTTGCCTTTAAGTTTGCCAACAGTAGTAGGAGATGTGCAGCCAACCATTGTTAACGCAGGCGTTGTGGATAATAAGGGTTTTGAACTTTCGCTTGGATATAAAAACAATGACCATGCTTTCAAATATTATATAAATGGTAATCTCGCAACCGTAACCAATATGGTAGTGAAATTAGATCCTAATTTACCAAGTATATATGGGCAGGTTTCAAAAACAGAAGCAGATCATCCGTTAAATTCTTTTTACGGGTTTGAAATGACGGGTATTTATCAGAATCAAAAAGAGATCGATGATTATTTAACCGGCGCACCACATCCTGATGTTAAACCAGGTGATATTAAGTTTGCAGACCTCAATGGCGATGGTATTATCAATGATAACGACCGCGCTTATATTGGAAATCCAAATCCAAGGCTTACTTATGGAGCTAACTTATCAACCGGTTTTAAAGGATTTGATCTGTCTGTTTTAGTGCAGGGTGTTAGCGGCGTTGAAAAATATAATGATCTTAAAAAAATCATTGATTATGATACACGACCATTTAACCACACAACAGCTACTTTAAATGCATGGCATGGTGAAGGTACCAGCAATACGATACCGCGTTCCACTTTTAATGACAATGGCAGCAGCCGGGTATCCAGCATTTTTGTAGAAGATGCTTCTTATGTAAGGCTCAAAAATGTTGAGATTGGTTATACAATAAATGTTCCCGGCAAAGCATCATCTGTTTTCCAGGATGTACGGCTGTATGTTTCAGCACAAAACCTGTGGACCAAGACAAAATACACAGGGTTAGATCCGGAAGCCTATAACATGTTCGACCAGGGTACTTACCCGCAATCAAAAGCATTTTTATTTGGAATCAATATCAAGTTATAATTCATCTTATTAAAAATAAAAAATATGAAATCAATTTATAAAATACTGGCGGCACTGGTGATCATAAGCACTGTCAGTTGTAAAAAGGAATTGCATAAAACCCCGATCGGCATAATAACCGAGGGCATTGCTCCTACGAATCAATCAGTAAAATATTCCGTAGTCTCTTCTTATCAGCTACTTTCCAATACGCTGAATATTATAGGTGAATGGGGCTGGGATGATGGCACGGTACTTCGTAACGATTTTATTTTACAGGATATTGCTTCCGGCGATATGCTGAAAAAATGGAATCCGGATGGCGACCAGGCATGGATGGATCAATTTTCCGATTTTAGTTTTACTGCTTCCAACGCCGGTATCAAGGGCCAATGGAGCTATGATTATGCAGGTATATCAAGGACCAACTTATCAATTAGCTACTTAAATGATGTGGAACTATCAATCAAACTCGGTATTGACGACGCTACCCGGAAAAAGCTTTTAGGCGAGGTTTATTTTTTGAGAGCTTTCTATTATTTCGATTTGGTGAATTTATATGGAGACGTGCCATTATTAACAGAGCCATTGAAAAATTTTGCTGATGCTTATAATGTGGCAAAAAGAGAAACCAAGGCGAATGTGTATGTACAGATCAGTGCCGATCTTGACCTGGCTAAAACGTTGATTCCCGATGGGAAATATTCAGATGCAACGGAGAAATGGAGAGTTTCCAAAGGTGCAGTAATGGCTTTGCAGGCTAAAGTAGCGTTGTACAATGCAAAATGGCCGGAGGTTATCAGCATTATATCTGAAATGGAAGCAGCTAACAATTATAGCCTGGATGCGAATTATTTTGACAACTTTAGTGTAGCAAAAGAATACGCCGAAAATGAAGTGATCTTCTCTTACAATCACGAATCCCTAACCACACCAAGGACTGGTAACGGCCTGTGTGCTTTAGCAGGTTGGGGGTTTATTGCACCAAGTTCAAACTTCATAAATGAATTTGAACCAAACGATCCCAGGTTGAAATATACGGTTGATGTGGCAGGACAGAACGTCTACAAAATATTTGGTGAGTTAAACAGCAATAACAAAGGCAATGACGATGCACCAAGCAATAAAATATATATTCGCTGGGCTGATGTATTGCTTTGGAAAGCCGAAGCCTTAAATGAAACGGGCAATTACTCCGGCGCTGTTGCTATCATTAATAAAATAAGGCAACGGGCAAGGTTAACCATCACCGCTGATGGCACTTACCCGCCCGCCGGCTCTCTTCCTGATAGAGATGTAACCTCTACGGATAAAGTACAAATCAAAAACTGGCTGATCCACGAAAGAAGGGTAGAATTAGGTTTTGAATCACAAAGATTTAATGACCTGAAGCGCTGGGGCATAGCTAAAACCTTTTTTACCGGATTGGGAAAAAATTTCCAGGATAAAAATTATCTATACCCAATACCACAAGGTGAAATTGATAAATCAGGTGGTAGCATAACTCAAAATCCCGGCTTTTAAATAAAATATTAAAAAACTACAGGGAGTTAATTTAAAATTTGGAATCGTATTAGATTAACTCCCTTTTTTCCAGTGGAAAACTTTTTAAAGCAAAAGTTTTATTGATATCACAACTGATCCGGCATCGGCTGCAATTATCCGACCGTTAAAGCGGCTATGGACAAGTATAAATTATAAAGCAGGTTTTTTTTATTGGATTCAATCTTGATTTTTTATGAACGATATAGCAAAACGATTTTCGGAAAACCCTTTATTATCTCCGGCAGATTTGGTGCCGAGCGCAGAAGGCCTTCAAATTACCTGTTTGCTAAACCCGGGTGTATTTCAATATTTAAATAAGACCTGGTTAGTGGTAAGGGTAGCAGAAAGGCCCGAACAAAAAGAAAATATCATTTCATTTCCTATACTAACGGAAACGGGTACCACCCAAATTATTGAAATAGCCAAAGATGATCCTGAGCTGAATGCTACCGATGCAAGAGTGATCAATTATAAAGGTGTAGATTATTTAACCACCTTATCTCACCTGCGATTGCTTTGCAGCGACGATGGCATTCATTTTTACGAACCTGAAGGTTATCCCTCTCTTACAGGTGAGGGCAAACTGGAAACTTTTGGTATAGAAGACTGCAGGGTCGCTTTGTTAGATGGCATCTATCATCTCACTTTTACATCTGTATCAGGAAATGGAGTGGGTGTTGGTTTACGCACCACCGCTGATTGGAAAAATTTTCAATCACATGGAATGATATTGCCACCGCATAATAAGGACTGCGCCATTTTTGAAGAAAAAATAAATGGTCTTTATTACGCTTTGCATCGTCCCAGCAGTGTAGATATTGGTGGTAATTATATCTGGCTTGCCTCCTCACCCGATGGCATACACTGGGGCAATCATCATTGCATTATAAAGACCAGGGAAGATGCATGGGACAGCGCCAGGGTTGGTGCAGGTGCCGCACCTATCAAAACCGAAAAAGGGTGGCTGGAAATTTATCATGGAGCAAGTCATAAGCATCAATATTGCCTGGGAGCATTTTTATTAGACATTGATGATCCCTCAAAAATTATCGCCCGTACTGCTGATCCGGTTATGATGCCTTCCGCTTCTTATGAATTATCCGGGTTTTTTGGCAATGTAGTATTTACCAACGGCCATATAGTTCATCCCGATGGAGATACTATTACCATTTATTATGGCGCTTCCGACGAGTTTGTTTGCGCAGCAAATTTTTCTTTAAAAGAAATTTTATCATTATTAAATTTCAACTATGCTTAATAAACTTAAAACAGAAGTTAGCCATTTTAAAAGGCAGCCACATAACTTCCAAATCCTGGTGCTCACAAATATGGTGTACGCCTTTGTGCTGCCGGTGATCGATATTTTCGTTGCTGCGTATGTCATGCGCAATTCAAATGATCCCGTAAAGGTGGTTATTTATCAATTGACCATTTATACCGGGATCCCCCTTACATTCCTCTTAAACGGCTTTCTTTTGAAGCATATCAATATTAAAAAGTTATACTCTGCCGGGATGATACTTAGCGGCGTTTCAATGATGATCATGATGTCTTTAAAAACCCTTAACCTGGTGGGAATCGGATGTGCCGGTATCACGATGGGGCTGTCATTTGGCTTTTACTGGGCCAATCGTGATTACCTCGCTCTTGCTATTACTAATGATGAGAACCGGAATTATTACTATGGACTGGAAACTTTTTTTTATACTATCATAGCGGTTGTTATCCCTGTAACCATCGGCTGGTTTATAGAATCAAAGGGGGGCGATTCGCAAATTCATACCGCTTATCTCTTTATTACCGGTGCAGTTTTCGTTGTCACGATCCTGGCATCTGTTGTTTGCTTCAGGGGTACATTTGCAAATCCAAAACAAAAAAAATACATCTTTTTTAAATTTCATCCTCTTTGGTACAGGCTATTGTCTTTGGCACTTTTAAAAGGACTTGCACAAGGCTTTTTGGTAACGGCACCGGCCATGCTAATCATGTTGCTGCTGGGTAAAGAAGGCGCATTGGGCACGGCACAATCGATAGGTGCAATAATAGCGGCATTCATTATGTACATACTGGGACGGCTTTCAAAACCATCCGACAGGATAAAAATATTTGCGGCAGGACTCATCTTATTTGCCGTAGGCGCAGTATTTAACGGAATTCTCTTTAATCAAATCGGGGTAATATTGTTTATGTTGCTGCTCCTGGTTGCAAAACCACTAATGGACCTGGCCTATTTTCCTATTCAGTTTAAAGTAATTGATATTGTTTCAAAAATAGAGAACCGGGGAGAATTTGCTTATATATTAAATCATGAAGCGGGATTGTATGCCGGAAGATTTTTGGGTGCGGGAACATTTTTAATATTGGCTTATGCCATCTCAACGGAGATTGCTTTAAGGTACGCCATCATTATAATTGCCGTGTTGCAATTATATTCGATCGTTGTTGCGAAAAAAATAATTGCCCGCGGAGAATTGCTGATGCCGGAAGAACCGGTGGTTGATTTAAAAGTACTCAGCGTAGTAGCTGAGGATATTGTGTAATAAAAAACGGTATCAATAAATAGCGATAGCGAATGGTGCTCTAAGAATAAGACATTTATTCATAGCATTACAAAAATGAAAAATCACAAATGAAAAACATTTTCAGGATCATAGTTGCCCTACTTCTTTTTGTTCATTGCGCATCGAATGTTGGAGCACAGGTAAAACAACGACACCTTCATCGTGTTGATCAAATGGCTGACGTTCCGAAACCATTGCGGATAATTGACTATAAGAAAATGGCAATGCTTTTTGACAGTACAGTGTATGATTTTAATGCAAAGGGAAAATTCTGGCCACTGATATGGATGGACAGCAGTATGAAAAATTATCCCCAGCCTGTAGCCGGTATATATACAGCTATTGGCGATGTAAGGCAAGGGCCTGATAATAACAATGGAATCTTTCATGAAGCTTTGGCGAATATGGGAGCCGTGCTGGGTGCATCATTGGTTGGTATCGATAAAAGTAATCAGCAGGGCCTGGACTATGTGAGCATGCTTAAAAATTATTTCAATAAAGAAACCGACTGGGATATAATGATGAATAATACCTGCCCTGAGGTAGCCTTGCTGGGAGGTGGCTATGGACGCGACTGGTGGTACGATGTGTATCCGAACGTTTTATTTTATGCCATTTATGATAAGTATCCTAATGAGCCTGGCTTTTCTGAAATTGCAAGGAGCATCGCAGAAAAATTTTACAAAGCAGATTCGATTTTGAATGGAAATTATGACTGGTCTTTTTTTGATTATGGCAAAATGAAGCCAATGAAAAATCAAATCTGCGCCCAGCCTGATGTGGCTGCGGGACATGCATGGGTGTTGTATGCTGCGTATAAAAAATTTGGTGATCAGCGATATTTAAAAGGAGCCTTGAGCGCTTTATCAGCTTTGGAATCACAGCCGAAAAATCCAACCTACGAAGTGCTGATGCCTTTCGGCGCTTATATATCCGCAAGGATAAATGCCGAATTGGGAAAACAATATAATGTAATCAAAATGCTTGATTGGAGTTTTGATGGAACGGCTATTTGCCGCGAAGGCTGGGGTGTATTAGCAGGCAATTGGAACGGCTTTGATATTTCAGGAATTGTCGGAAGCACAGTAGATCATGGTGAATATGGATTTTTGATGAACACATACGATGCAGCATGGCCGCTGATACCTATGGTAAGGTATGACCAGTCTTACGCAAAAGCTATTGGCAAATGGATGCTCAATGCAGCGAATGCAGCCAGGTTTTTTTATCCCCAATATATGCCTGATGATCATGAAACCATTCCGCAACTGGCAGAGGTGACCAAAGGTGTAATAGCCTATGAAGGAATGATTCACCAATCATCATATAAAAAATACGAAGACCTGAAAGGCCCTGTAGCACAGGGTGACGGCCCGCTTTGGGTAGCAGGAAAAAATCCGGAGGAATCGCAATTTAGTGTTTATGGCAGCGGGCATGTCGGCATCTTCGGAAGCATTATTCGCAAAACAAATGTTGAGGGTATTTTGCAACTGAATCTATTGGCAACTGATTTTTATCATGACAAAGCTTGGCCTTCTTTTTTATATTACAATCCTTATACAACAAGCAAAACGGTTTTAATAAATACGGAAAAAGGAAAAAAAGTCGATCTGTACAATACAGTCTCCGGCCATTTCGTTGCCCGCAATGTTACTTCTTCGACGCAAATAAAAATCCTTCAGCAATCCGCGGCAATAATCATTTGCGTTCCTTCAGGCGGCAAGATAACTTACCAGGGCAGCAAAATGCTGATTGACGGAATTGTGGTTGATTATAATTTTCAGCGGGAAAGAAAAGCATTAATTACAAGTTGTATTAAATCAGCATCTCTAATATTTTAGGGCTCATATAATTGCGGGATTTCGTCAATTAAACTGTTAATTATGATATGCAGGAGCAAAAAACTCTATCATAATTCATAACCGCATTTAATTTATAAAATCCAGTTACTACCTTCGCACGCTGAAGAAAAGCCGCTGAATGAACCTTGAGTTGTTGATGAATATGTATGCTAATGATCCCCGCATTTTTTCAATTGCGGACAAGATCGTATTGCCTGCCCCGGCAATTTCGGGGCCTGCCCAGGAAATTTCAGGGTCTAAACCGCAGCACATCCATCTTTCAGGACTTAATGGAAGCTCTTCCCAATTTATTCTTTCTGCAGTTTTTAATCATTCAATTGCATCGCAGCTCAACCATCTTGTTATACTGAGAGATGCTGAAGAAGCTGCCTATTTTCACAACACAATTGAGAATATTACCAAAGCGCTTGATGTTTTTTATTTCCCATCTTCCTTTAAAAATAAAAAGAATTTCACCCTGCTGAACAGCAGCCATGTGATGCTGCGCACAGAGGCACTTACAAAATTGAGCCTCGGCGGAAACCGTAAAATTATAGTTACCTATCCCGAAGGGCTATTCGAAAAAGTAGTGCTATCAAAAACGCTGAAGGAAAATATTATTTCTTTTAAACAGGGAGAGGCAATAGACGTTGATGCCTTGCTTTCCCGGTTCGTTGGTCATGGTTTTACACGCAGCGATTTTGTATATGAACCCGGCCAGTTTGCCGTGCGTGGCGGCATTCTGGATATTTATTCTTATGGCAATGAAAAGCCTTACCGCATTGAATTATTTGGCAACGACATTGACAGCATCCGCATCTTCGATCCTGAAACGCAACTGAGCGAACGAAAAATTTCACAGGTAAATATTATCCCCAATGTTGAAACGCAATTTTCCAGCGGCGAAAAAGTTTCTCTATTAAATTATCTGCCTGAAAATACGATTGTATGGACAGAGGATTGGGAATTTATAAAAGAAAAAGTTGAGCAGGAGCAGGAAGACCTTGAATTGTTTTTAGAATTTATTGCGCCGGGCGAAGCACTTCAACAAACACCGGGTGAAGAAGATTCGAACCAAAAAGAAACTGTTTCACTGAATGATTTTGTTGCAGCAAATGTTTTAGAAAAACAGTTGCAGGCACGGCATATAATTGAGTTTGGCAATAAATCTTATTTTACCAATAAAAGAGAAAAAAGTGCTGATCAGCAATTATTACAATTTTCTATTCAGCCGCAGCCGGCATTTAACCGGCAGTTCAAATTACTAATTGAGAACCTGAATAAGTTTGAAGCCCAGAAATACAGCACCTTCATTTTTGCTGATAATCCCAAACAGTTAGAAAGGCTTCACAGCATATTCAGCGATTTGAATGCTGAAATAAATTTTGCGCCCATTCCAACTTCTATACACGAAGGTTTTATTGATAACGATCTGAAGTTGATTTGCTATACCGATCATCAAATATTTCAGCGGTATCATAAATACAAGGTGAAGCAGGCGTTCAGTAAAAATAAAGCGCTCACGTTAAAAACACTACGTGAACTGCAGCCGGGTGATTACGTCACGCATATTGACCATGGCGTGGGTGTATATAGTGGGCTGGAAAAAATAGTGCATAAAACTCCTGACGGAAAAGCCAGCGGAGTATTGCAGGAAGCGGTACGAATTATTTATAAAGACAAAGATCTTTTGTATGTAAATATTTCTTCTCTCCACAAAATAAGTAAGTACAGCGGCAAAGAAGGTGCGGTGCCTAAAATGAATAAGCTTGGCAGCGATGTGTGGAACAAGCTAAAAGAAAAAACCAAGCGGCAGGTAAAGGATATTGCCACCGACCTGATAAAACTATACGCTCAACGTAAGAGCCAGAAAGGCTTTGCGCACTCGCCAGACAATTACATGCAAACAGAGCTTGAATCTTCCTTTATCTACGAAGACACGCCGGACCAAAGTAAGGCAGTGATAGATGTGAAGAACGACATGGAAAAAGAATCGCCCATGGACAGGCTTGTTTGCGGTGACGTTGGTTTTGGTAAAACAGAAGTTGCCATAAGGGCTGCCTTCAAAACCTGCCTTGATGGAAAACAAGCCGCCGTGCTCGTTCCCACAACTATCCTGGCTTACCAGCATTACAAAACATTCTCTGAAAGGCTCGCAGATTTTCCGGTGACGGTGGATTATATAAACCGTTTTAAAACCTCAAAAGAGAAGAAGGAAACTTTACAAAATTTGCAGGAAGGAAAGGTTGATATCATCATTGGTACACATGCTTTACTGAGCAAAGATGTAAAGTTCAAAGACTTGGGAATAATGATCATTGATGAAGAGCAAAAATTCGGCGTGGCCGCAAAAGAAAAATTAAAACATATACGGACAACGGTTGATTCTCTCACACTCACCGCTACCCCTATTCCAAGAACACTCCAGTTTAGCTTGATGGGCGCCAGGGACCTTAGCATTATAAATACGCCTCCCCCAAACAGGCAACCTATACAAACGGAAGTACATGTTTTTAACCAGGAGTTTATCCGCGACGCCATTTACTATGAAACTGAAAGAGGCGGACAGGTTTTCTTTATTCACAACCGTGTGCATGGCCTTGCCGAGATGCGTGTGCTGATACAAGAGCTTTGCCCAGACCTAAGTGTTACCTATGCGCATGGCCAACTTGAAGGCGATAAGCTGGAAGAAACCATACTCGATTTTATGGACCGTAAATATGACGTGCTTCTTTGCACCAATATTATTGAGAGCGGTGTGGATATTCCCAATGTGAACACGATCATTGTAAACAACGCTCACCAGTTTGGCCTTAGCGACCTGCATCAGTTACGTGGCAGGGTTGGCCGAAGTAATAAAAAAGCCTTTTGTTATTTACTCGCTCCGCCGCTAAGCACTTTACCGGCAGATAGCCGTAAGCGCCTTACTACGCTGGAGCAATATAGCGACCTGGGAAGCGGCTTCCAGATTGCGATGCGTGACCTTGACATTCGCGGTGCCGGAAATATGTTGGGTGGCGAACAAAGCGGGTTCATCGCGGAGATTGGCTTTGAGATGTACCAGAAAATTTTAGATGAAGCCATTCGCGAATTGAAACGGAAAGACTTTAAAGAGTTGTTTAAGGAAGAAATTCAAAAGCAGGATGATTTCGTTTCAGATTGCACCATTGATACTGATCTTGAAATTCTGATTCCGGATGAATACGTAGAAAGTATTACAGAAAGGCTAAGCCTCTACTCCCGCCTTGACAATTGCGAAGCCGATAAAGACCTTGCTGATTTTCATACAGAAATGACAGACCGCTTCGGCGAGATTCCTCCGCAGGTGGAAGATCTTTTTACAACGGTGCGATGCAGGAAGATTGCCGTAGAGTTGGGCTTTGAAAAAATGATTTTGAAAGATGATATTCTCAAATGCTTTTTCGTGGCTAATCCTGATTCGGCCTTTTTCTCCAGTAAAACTTTTGAAAAAATTCTTGAGTTTATTCAAACTAAAACAAATAAGGCAAAACTAAAACAGGTAGGCAGAAACGGGATACTGATCGTGAAAGACATGCATAGCATGCAGGAAATGTACGATTTCCTGAACCAGGTGGTTAAAAGTATTGATTGATTATGAATGGCTCTCCGGCAACGCAGGACGTTATCTTTACAAAAAAGCGATACGGAAAATCCATATCGCTTTTAAGAAATCAGGTTATTATATTTACCAGCCTTTTTTAGCCACTCCGTCTTTTATTGCCTGTTCAGCATTTGCCTCACTAAGCATAGTTGTCATCTTATTTCCTTTGCCGTCGTTACCCTGGGCCATATAACCACCGCGGGAAGTTTTAGTTATTACCGCATCCTTCATCGGAACATTTTTTTCCTTTGTTTTCATGCAGTACGCTGTTATCATTTTTGACATATTAATGGGTTTTTAGTTTACTAATTGTTTTATTGCCCATAGTCCATTGACCCGGGATTCTCAAATTTAGCAATTTATACTTGTTTATAGCTATATTATTTGCCAAAAGAGTGCTGCATTATTTTACCAATGTATTTTTTATTTTAGTAAGCAATACATTTATCCGGTAAGTAAAATACAGCTCGTAAGAGTATTCCAGTTGCTTTTCCACAAAATCGTAGTAGGGACTAAAGCGGAAATTAAAATTTCCATTGCGAAAAATTTCCTTGTCGTAGATAAGGCTTGCCAGCAGTAGTTGGCGGTGTTTTTCGGTGTAACCAATATACTTTTCTGATACCGAACTAAACAATGAATTGCCACGCGGATTTATGAAACCACTGCTGCTCCAGTATCGCATATCGAGATCAAAATATTTAAACTTGAAAAGAAGATGGGAAAGCCAGGCATTGCCCTCATTAAAAGGCTGAACCTTGGTGCCGGAAATGTCTTTATAATTTACATAGTAGTTATCAAAAACCACTTTACGCAGGAAATGATCGCCGGTATTGTATCCAAAAGAAACACCTGCCGCATCATTCACCAGCGACGTTAACGGCGTAGCGTTTGAATCAATCTGGCCGCCTTTGTGTGAGTACAGAAGTTGGATGGGAACATTTAATTCAACCTTTTCATTGTTTATCAATTTTAATGTAGGCAGATAGCCAATATCAAATTCCTCTTTATATGGATCGCCAAGATGAATGGCTCTTCGCCAGTTTATATAAAAATCGTGCTCGTAGGGTTTTGTGTTTACAAAAAACTGGAAACCGTTTTCCAGCCGCTCGTTGATGATAAGCTTGTAATCGTAAATAGGCTCAATAAATCCGTGATTGGTATTGCCTTCCAGCGTTCCGAGAATGTAAGATGAATTTTTTGCTTTATACTTTACGGAGAAAGTAGGAAGCAAAGATGTATAGCCTTTTCTTCCAAATTCCTTTTGAAGATAAACGCCGCCTTTAATTACAAATCTTGAAGTGGGCTGATACTGAATTTCAGGAATAAGTTCGTATCCAAATAAGGTTCCGCTAAGCGGTATCTTCGTGAAGTACTCAGTATTGTAAATGTAGTTGAGATTATAAATGTTCAAAGAAAGCTTTTGACTATCTGCCGGGTTTATATGGCTCTTTCTTTTGAATACCGGATAATCAACCTGCGCATATACTCCGGCAGAAAATAAAATTGAGGCCAGGAGAAACATACGCCTGCAAAAAACCTTCATGGATTACAAAATTTTTAAAGAGTAATTTCAACAGTGAAGTTATACATCTAAGCGGGCATATTTTGCGTGCGTTTCAATAAATTCACGGCGCGGAGGTACTTCATCACCCATAAGCATACTAAAAACACGGTCAGCTTCAGCCGAGCTTTCTATAGTTACCTGCTTTAAAGTACGTGTTGCGGGGTTCATGGTAGTTTCCCAAAGCTGCTCGGAATTCATTTCACCAAGGCCTTTATAGCGTTGTACATGAACGCTCTCCTCTTTTCCGCCGGCAACCTGCGCCACCCAGATTTTTCTTTCTTCATCGTTCCATGCATACGCCTGTTCTTTTCCTTTCTTTAAAAGATATAAAGGCGGCTGGGCAATGTAAACGTAGCCCTGCTCTACCAATTCTTTCATATAGCGGAAAACAAAAGTGAGGATAAGTGTAGCAATGTGGCTTCCATCTACGTCGGCATCCGTCATTATTATCAGCTTGTGATAACGCAGCTTACTTATATCCAAAGCTTTCGGGTCATCAATAGTACCGATTTTTACACCAAGTGCGGTAAACATATTCCTGATCTCTTCATTGTCATAAATGCGGTGCTCCATAGCTTTCTCAACATTCAAAATTTTACCCCGCAGTGGAAGTATTGCCTGGTAGCTTCTATCACGGCCTTGCTTAGCCGTTCCACCTGCTGAATCACCCTCTACTAAGAATATTTCGCAATTAAATGGATCCTTATCACTGCAATCGGCCAGTTTACCGGGTAATCCGCCACCGGTAAGTACGCTTTTACGCTGCACCATTTCGCGAGCTTTTTTCGCGGCTGCTCTTGCCTGCGCTGCTAAAATTACCTTTTGAATAATGGTCTTTGCATCTTTTGGATTTTCTTCAAGGTAAGCAACTAACACGCGGCTAAGAGTGGAATCCACTATACCCATCACTTCATTATTTCCTAACTTGGTTTTGGTTTGGCCTTCAAACTGGGGTTCGGGAACCTTTACTGAAATTACAGCACTTAGCCCTTCACGAAAATCATCGCCTTCAATTTCAACTTTTGCCTTTTCAAATAGCCCTTGCTTTTCTCCGTAACTTTTGAAAACACGTGTAATAGAGCGCCTGAAGCCAGACACATGCGTGCCACCTTCGATGGTATTGATGTTATTTACATAACTGAACAAATGCTCCTGGTAACCTGTATTGTAGATCATCGCGACTTCTACCACCACATTATTTACTTCGTCGTGTCCATCGCAATATATCACGGTGGGAAGTAGCGGCTGGCGGTTGCCATTTTTATCAATCAGTTCGACAAACTCAACTATGCCGCCTTCGCTGTAAAATGTTTTTGTGTAAGTGTTTCCATCATCATCCTTTTCACGAAGATCATTAAGGACAATAGTAATTTTTTTATTTAAAAAAGACAATTCCCGTAGTCTTCCTTCTAGTATTTCCCTGTTATAAACTGATACAATAAAAATGGATGTATCCGGCCAGAACTGTATTTCAGTGCCGCTTGTTGTGCTTTCCCCGATTTCACGCACTTTATATTGAGGAATGCCTTTAGCATATTCCTGTTCGAAGATTTTGCCATCACGGTTTACGGTCACATGGAATTTTGTGCTTAATGCATTCACGCAACTCACGCCTACACCGTGCAGGCCGCCACTTACTTTATAGGTGTTTTTATCAAACTTACCACCGGCATGCAACACGGTCATTACTACCTCAAGGGCGCTGCGGCCTTCTTTTTTCATGATGCCCGTGGGAATACCACGTCCGTCATCAATAACGGTGATAGAATTATCTTCATTGATGGTTACGCTGATATTTTTACAATAGCCTGCCAACGCTTCATCTATCGAGTTATCAACTACTTCATATACAAGGTGGTGAAGGCCCTTATTACCTACATCGCCAATGTACATTGCCGGGCGCTTTCTTACTGCTTCAAGGCCTTCCAGCACTTGAATACTATCTGCTCCGTAAGAATCCATTGTTTGGGGAATAACTTCTGCTGTTTCTGTTGCCATATTAAGGGAATAAATCGTTGTTTAAAATATCAGATTTATAATGTCGCGAAGGTACGGATAATAAGGTCAAAAAGGGCAACGTGAGTTAGTTGATTAACGCATTAAAGGCGTGGCAGTTCCATTACTTAATTGGGCATATTTTTGCCAAAATTTAAGCAGTCAGGCAAAATAGTTTTTGCCGCCATTTATTTTCAAAACTTTCGAAGGATTCTGATGGAAATGAATACGTTTTCAAAAATCTAAAATCTTTTAATCGTGTATATTGCAGGGCACTAAATTTTTAAAAGATGAAGTATTTGCCACTCAACCCAGAGATTTTTATCCAAAACAGGAAAAGGTTTACCGGTAAGATGGAAAAAAATTCAATAGCTATTTTTAATAGTAATGATGAACTGCCCATGAATGGCGATGCCTTATTTCCTTTTAAACAAAACGCTGATCTTTTTTGGCTGACAGGCGTAGAGCAGGAAGATTCTATGCTTATCTTATTTCCTGATAACCCTGATGTAAAATACCGTGAAGTGCTAGTGCTGGTAAGGCCAAATGCGCTAAAAGAAAAGTGGGACGGACACAGGCTTACTGCCGCGGAAGGCAAGCAGATCTCAGGAATAGAAAAAATTATATGGCTCGATACGCATGATGCGTTGGTTCAAACGTGGATTCACCTGGCGGATACTATTTATCTTAATACGAACGAAAATGACCGGAAGGCAAACCTGGTAAAGGTGCGTGACTACCGCTATGCAATTGAAATGCGTGAGCGGTATCCATTGCATAATTATAAAAGAAGCGCAAAAGTTTTGAAGGAACTCAGGGCAATTAAAACGCCGCTTGAAACAGAAGTGATGCAAAAGGCGGTTGATATTACCGACACTACTTTCAGGCGCTTGCTCCAGTTCATTAAGCCCGGCGTAATGGAATACGAAATAGATGCAGAAATATGGCATTCTTTTCTTTCGCAACGAGCCACAGGACCGGCTTATGGAAGCATTATCGCCAGCGGAGACAGGGCGAGAACGCTGCACTATGTGAGCAACAGCAACGAATGTAAAGATGGCGAAATGATATTGATGGATTTTGGCGCAAGCTATGGTAGCTATGCAGCAGATCTTTCGCGTACCGTGCCGGTGAATGGAAAATTCTCAAGAAGACAGAAAACGGTTTACAATGCCTGCCTGCATCTGCACCAATATGCAGCGAGCATTTTAAAGCCGGGTATAAGTATTGTTGATTACACAGAAAAAATTGGCGATGAAGCGACGGTTATTTTTCAAAAGATCGGTTTGCTAAAAAAAGCGGATGTAAAAAATGAAGACCCCGATAACAGGGCATATAGAAAATATTTATACCACGGTATATCGCATCACCTCGGTGTAGATGTGCATGACCTCGGTACAAAAAGCGAACCCATAAAAGCAGGGATGGTCTTTACCATTGAGCCCGGCATTTATATTGAAGAAGAACAAATGGGAGTGCGGATAGAAAACAACTTTTGGATCACAAGAACCGGCAATAAAGATCTAATGCAAAACATTCCGATAACAGTTGAGGACATCGAGGCTGGAATGAAGAGGCCCACCTGATATTTAAAGTTTTACTACTTAATGATAAAGAATATTAAACCCAATCAGATAGAATTATCCCGTTCGCGAAATGAGGTTCTGAACTCCCCTTCGGGGTTGGGGGCTCTAATCCCTAACATCTTCACCCTGCTCAATTTATTTTTTGGCTGTATGGCGGTTGTTTTTGCTTTGCAAACCAATGCTGTTATTATTTATGTAAATGATGATTATAGCAGCAGCTTTAATATTCCTGAAAAGCTTAGCTGGGCGGCCATTTGCATTATCATCGCTGCGGTTATAGATTTTTTGGACGGCTTCGTGGCCAGGCTCTTAAAAGCTACGAGTCCTTTGGGTGCGCAACTGGATTCTCTAAGTGATGTGGTGAGTTTTGGCGTGGCGCCGGGCGTGATCATTTACCAGTTATTAAAATTCAGCTTTGCGAGGGAAGAAAATGGATTAGACGTTTCTATCATTTGGCTAATGCCTGCATTTATACTCAGTTGTGCAGCAGCCTGGCGCCTGGCAAAATTTAATCTTGACGAAACACAGAGCCTTTCTTTTAAAGGTGTGCCTGTTCCTGCAGTTGGTTTGTTGGTGGCATCGTTTCCGCTTATTTTACATTTTAATACTTTCAATAGTATCAACAACCTGCTTATTAATAAATGGTTTTTATATGGATTGATAATATTATTAAGTTACCTGATGATATCGAATATTCCAATGATGGCGCTAAAGTTTTCAGACTTTACATTGAAGAATAATATCTCCAAAGTAATATTGTTAGCTATCACCATTATTGCAGCAATTTTTTTACAATGGCTGGCCGTACCGGTCATTTTTATATTTTATATCATTACATCATTATCAACCTCAAAAAAAAATAGTCAATGAACTTTGTTGCAGAAATAAAAGTAATGCCATTAAAGGAATTGCTGGACCCGCAAGGCAAAGCAGTTATGGGCGGGCTTTCTAACCTGGGAATAAAAGATGTGAATGATGTAAGAATCGGGAAGCACATACAACTACAAATTGAAGCATCATCAAAAGATGAAGCAAAAGGCATTGCTGAAAACGCAGCCAAAAAATTACTGGCAAACCCGGTGATGGAAGAGTTTACCATTGAAATTTTTAGTTGAGTCGCTCTAATTTCATAATTTCGATATAGATGAATGATACAATTCAAATACCTGTTAGCGAATATAAAGCCATGAAGGAGGAGCTCGCTTTATTAAGAAATAATGATCTGCTTGAAAAAATGAACCGGCTTGTTGAATTACTTTATGAAGAAAAATATGGCCTTTATCTTGGAGAAAATACTCAAGACTTAGCTGAAGCGTCAATGCAAAAAAATTGGCCATCTCAAAACAATCCCTGGGATAATGTATAGTCAGCGGGAAATTGCGTTAGTCCCTTTCCTTATTCAGAGTTTTCAAAAATCAAACTGACAATGCTCTATCTCGTTCCATCTCCCATTGGCAATCTTGCAGATATTACATTCCGGGCAATTGAAATATTGAAATCGGTTGATCTGATATTGGCAGAAGACACGCGAACTTCGGCTAAGCTTCTCCGTTATTATAATATTGAAAAGCCCACCACGCCGTATCACCAGCACAATGAACATAAAATTTACAATCACCTTATTGATCAGTTAACCGCTGGCAAAACGATGGCGCTTCTTACGGATGCGGGCACTCCCGGTGTTAGCGACCCTGCGTTTTTATTAGTAAGAGAATGCATTAAAAATGATCTTAAAGTTGAATGCCTGCCCGGCGCAACGGCTTTTGTGCCGGCGTTAGTTAATAGTGGCTTACCCATGAACAGCTTTTGCTTTGAAGGATTTTTACCGCTCAAAAAAGGAAGACAAACATTTTTAAAAAAAATGGCGGAAGAAGAACGAACGATGGTTTTTTATGAAAGCCCGATGCGCCTTATAAAAACGTTAAAGGATTTCATTGAATATTTTGGAGCTCAAAGACAATGCTGCGTAAGCCGTGAACTTACTAAATTATTCGAGGAGAATAAACGCGGAACTTTGCAGGAAGTGCATGATCATTTCAATGAAAAAGTTGTGAAAGGCGAGATAGTAATTGTAGTGGAAGGGAGAAAATAAAGATAGGGATTGTATTTATGATTAATCATTGTAGAAGACTACTGCTCAATGGGCGCGGTGCATCTTTCCATTTACAGCTTGTCAATTTCACTTTCAGTTAGTCCTGTTAATTTTATTATGTCTGTTACCGAAAGTTTCATTTGTTTGGCTAACCTCGCAACTTCTAATTTTCCTTCTAATTTTCCTTCGTCAAAAGCTGTGTCTATTACACCTTTTAAGTCACGATAAGTTTTCAAACTATTTTCATAATTGTCTAATTCTGTTTGGTCAAACTTGGCAAGTTCTGCCTTTTCAAAGGCTTGTGTAAAAATTTCGTCTTTAAAAATAGCCGGAATGGTTTGAAAGTCTTCCAAATGTTTGATGAAATACAGCCATTTATCCAAACGGGTTTTTAGGTCAGCCTCTCTCTTTTTAAAATTCGGCATTTCAAGATAGATATAAGTCAGTTTATCATAAAAAGTCTTACCATTTTGATTTTTTAATTTGATAGTATGAACTACCTCACTTTTTTCCGGTTCATTTTCATAATCATCAAACGTAAAGTCTAAAATGCCGACACAATAAACGGCTTTCAAATTATAATTCCATTCGCCTTTTTCGGCTTGTTCTCTTATCGGGAAAGTCGAATAGTAAATAGTCCTTTCCTTAAAATAATTTTGTTTGGCTTTTTGCAGTTCTACGATAAATTTTTCGCCGCTTGTAGTTTCACAATAGATGTCGTAAATGGCTTTTCTATCTGCTTCGGATTCTCCTAATTGTTCTGTGTTCTTAAAATTAAGGTCAATGATTTTGTTTTGTTGAGGCAAAAGAGCATTCAGAAAATCGAGCAAAAGAGGTTTGCTGGCTTCTTCACCAAAGATTTTTTTAAATCCGAAATCTGTAAATGGGTTTATGTATTTTGCCTTCAATGTCTTTATGTAAATGTCCGGCAAATTTACATAACTCTTGCCGGAATTGTGGCGTTAGTGCTGGCTGACAAAATACTATGTTCTATGCTTTGCCTTCCCTGAACGAGATAAAATCCTCCAAAAATTATTAACTTTAGAAACCTGTTTAACTTGTGTGCTTTTAAAAGATATAATAAATATTGATAAAGAAATTTTGCATGGAACTCCCGTTTTCAAAAATACAAGAGTACCTGTTCAGACCTTATTCGACCATCTTGAAGAAAGTTCACTGGAAGAATTCTTAAAAGGCTTCCCGTCCGTTTCACGCAGCCAGGCAGAAAAAGTTATTGAATTCGCCGGCAGATTAATTCATTCGACCCCACTGGAATAAATTAAAAGTTTAGGCAGGCTAATGAACGTAGAAGGCGCAACCGTTAAGGGTTGGATTTAATGTTAGATAGCAGCGCAAATACAGCTTATTTGGTAGCATTTACGCTATTGATTAGATTTATTGTGGAAATACAAAAGCTGGCTATAATTTTATCGGACACTCCCTAACTGCATAAAGGACTATTCTTATGATACAAAAAGTTCTACTTTTATTTTACTGCTTTTTAATGGCAGGTTTTTGCATTGGACAGACACCAAGTGCCTACGACGTAAAGAGACTTGTTCAAAATGGAGTTTCTGTTAGAATAGGAAAACCCCTTGATGTTTACGACATAAAATCTATAGCCAACGAAAACAATTCTCTTGTAACAGTTATTGGCAATGGCTATGATGCCTATGACATTCGTTCTTTCATTGACGCTGGCGCTAAAGTCATTGTTGGTAAACCTTTTGACAGTTATGACATACGCTCCTTTGCTGACAAAAACAGTGACCTTGTAACAGTTAATGGAAACGGTTTTGACGCTTATGATATACGTTCCTTCATTAATAAAGGTGCAAAGGTACTTGTAGGCAAACCTTTTGACAGTTATGACATACGTTCTTTCACTGATAAAAACAGTACACTTGTTATAGTTATTGGAAGTGGTTACGATGCTTATGACATTCGTTCTTTCATTGGCAAAGGTGCAAAAGTACTTGTAGGCAAACCTTTTGACAGTTATGATATACGTTCCTTTGCAGATAAAAATAGCGAACTTGTAACAGTCATTGCAGGTGGTTATGATGCTTATGACATTCGTTCTTTTATTGACAAAGGGATAAAGGTTATTGTTGGTAAACCATTTGATAGTTACGACATAAAATCATTTATAAGCAAGGACAATTCAAAAGTAATAGTACTAGGAGCAGGTTATGATTCTTACGACATAAAAGCGTTTATTAATGCCGGTGCAATTGTACTTGCGAATTTTAAAAAAATATTGGAAACCTTAAACTTTTAATTCATGCAAAATATTAAAACATTCTTATCCATGGGGCTGCTTATAAATCAGAATCAATGAGAATAATTTTTGTATTTTTTGCAACTTTACTTGTATGTACAATTTCATGTAATCAGAAAAAACAATCATCTAAAAAGATTGATGATTTTATAACTGAAGACATTGTCCAAACTTCAAATACGGAAACGGTAGCTACTAAATCTTTGAAGTCAACTGTAATGGTGATTATGGAAGATGTAAATCATCAGGAGCTAGCCTACGGCAGTGGAGTAATTATTGATGACAACAAAATAATTACAAACAGACACGTAATTGAAAATGCTTATTTCGGAAAGGTAAAAAAATATGGTTCAGAAACTGTTTATTCAATCAAACAAGTACTTGCCATTGATAACTCAAACGATTTAGCTATTCTTGAAGTTTCTAATCTCCAAAAAGACGTAGATATTAAGTTTGATACAACGAGACCTAATATTGGCAAAAAAGTCTATGCCGTAGGAAATCCAAAAGGGTTAGAAGGAACTTTTTCCGAAGGCATTGTTAGTGGAATTAGAATCTTCAAAGACTCTTCTGAACTCATTCAAATATCAGCACCAATTTCTCCAGGCAGTTCTGGAGGACAGATTATTGACGAAAAAAATCAGATAATTGGTATTGCCGTTGGGGGAATAATTGAAGGTCAAAACCTAAATTTTGCAATCCCATCTAAAAAAATAATCGCATTACTACAGGGCTTTCAAACAGCATTCAATTTAGAAGACGTGAAAGCCAATAGAAAAGGAAATGCAAAAATTACAGCAACAATAAAAGAGAAAGTAATTGTAAAAAATATTATTTGGTATAAGGACGGTGGATTTGACCCTGACGGATATATTAAAGTAAACCCGATGGTTTCTTATTCAATTTACAATCAACTTGACAACTCAATTTCCAAGGTGAGAGTTCTGTTTATACTTTATGACAATGCAAATACCCCTGTAGATTATTCCTATCAAATAATTTATCAACATATTCCTTCACATCTTGCAACTAAAATATTTAACTTACCAAGCAGTAGTTTATCTAATCCATATAGTGCAAATGACGACATGGGAAGTGCCGAAGTCCAACTTGACAAAAAAAGAGGATACAAATGTGTTGTACGGGTTTTGGACTTCACAATTGACAAAGAATAAAAATCTACAGCCAGCAAATATTGCCTTAGTTATCGAAGCTCTAAAAAATGACGCACGAAGATTTAGTAAACAATTTATATTCAGAGAAACTTGATTTAATAAATGAGCATATCTGTAAATCTAGATTTCCTTTAACCTTTAAAATTTTACAAAATTTTAATGCTAAGTTTCTTGAAATTAATCAAAGCTTAGAATCCTTAGAAAAATTAAATGCCTTTTATGTTAGCCAAGGGTTGACAAGAATTATGTTGGAACATTTTATTGTAGCATTTTATATATGGACGAAATGCAGAATAGACAATAACGATGAATGTGCATATAATTATCATTATCACTATATGGTATTTGAGAAGTATAAGCAAACTAATTATAATTCTAAACTTGACAAAACTTATGACAAGACTAAAACTCCATTAGAAAACCTCTTGCTTAAATTTCCAACCCATATTGGAAAAATTGATGAGAATGGAATTCAGGAATTAAATATGAATTCAAATAAATTTGACGTTAGAAATATTTTGAAATTTATGCAAGATGACCTAGACGAATTCGACTTTTATAAAGACCATAAAGATTTAATACACACAGCTTGCATTAATTATAATAATTTATCCTCTTATGTTCATGGCGGCAGGGATGCTGAATACCAAACTTTTGAAAAACTAACGGAAATAGAAAAACAAAAAATAATAGCAAATAATATAAACTTTAGCACGTTATTTTTAAGAGAAATAAAATCATGGATGTTTTTATTAATCATCATTGAAGATAGAAGCTTTGTAAAAATTTACCAACCTGTCATTGATTTTCTAAGAAGCGAAGAATTATAACTACAGCCAACGCAAATATTGCTACAAATGAGTCTGAAGTTGGTATCTTCGGCTGTAGCTAGCTATCAGCAACAGTTCCAGCCCATGAACAAGGCGCAGCAAAAGTTCTTTACGGGTTTACGGGTACAATCTTTCGTTTGTTGGTAAGTTGGTAATCCATTCGCTAACGTCGGACACAATCAATTTTCCATTGTATGTAATCTAAACAAGTATAACCTATGGACAGACAAGAAACCCATTCAATAAAATTACGGCACTACTTACACGGACTCCCTGGCTGCGGCTTACACGCCGGCTGTGTGAAAGAAACAAAACTTAATCAAGCAGAGAAGCAAATTCAGAGAAGTATTCACTGGAAACCTTAAATAAGACAACTTTACTTTATCATCCACGCAGAACAACACCCTTTTTCAACTTTGTTTTTTTCCTAACGTCTATTTTGCGAAGTTTGCGGCTATTAATTTAATATTAGTTGCATGAAAAAAATCTACCTCCTTATCATCTTCAATTTTTTATTTTTTACTTTTTTATCGGCGCAACCTGATCGTTGGCAACAGCGGGTAAAGTATAACATGAACGTGGACGTAGATGTAAAAACAAACCGCTTTACCGGAGTACAAAAATTAGAATATACCAACAATTCTCCCGATAAACTTGACCGTGTTTTTATTCACCTCTACTGGAATGCTTTTCAACCCGGAAGTGAAATGGATGTGAGAAGCCAGGAACTTGGTAAAATATTAATCAATGGAAGGCCCGACTGGGATGGAAGGGTGAAGGATAGAATTTCGAAGTTGACGCCGGAAGAAATCGGCTATCAAAAAATAAAATCTATAAAGCTTAATGGAGTGGAGCAACCGGTAAAGCTTCATGGGACTATTTTAGAAGTTGATCTTACCAAACCTGTTTCACCCAAAAGCACGGCAAATTTTGTAATTGATTTTGAAGCACAGGTTCCGCTGCAGGTAAGAAGAAGCGGCCGTGATAATGCAGAAGGGATTCGCTACAGCATGAGCCAGTGGTACCCTAAGATGTGCGAATATGATTACGAAGGCTGGCATCCTACACCGTATGTCGCACGTGAGTTTTACGGCGTGTGGGGCGACTATGATGTTACTATCAACATTGATAAATCTTATAAGCTTGCAGGCACAGGCGTGTTACAAAATGCTTCTGAAATTGGATGGGGCTATGATAAGCCAGGCACTCCCTTAAAAAATATTTCTGCTGAAAAAAGAACATGGCACTTTGTAGGAAACAACGTGCATGACTTTGTATGGGCTGCCGACCCCGACTACGCCCACCTTGTGAGAAAGCAGGATGGAATAACGTTGAATATCGTTTATAAAAAAGTTGATTCTCTGGAAAAGAATTGGGAAAGAGTGGCCGATGCAGCCGTAACCGTGTTGCCTTACATGGAAAAGAGATTTGGCAAATATCCTTATCCCCAATATTCATTTATACAGGGGGGCGATGGAGGCATGGAGTATCCAATGGCTACATTAATAAAGGGGCCGAGCCTTGGCACCGTATTTCATGAATGGATGCATAGCTGGTACCAAATGATGCTGGGCACCAATGAAAGCTTGTATCCGTGGATGGACGAGGGTTTTACAACTTTTGCCGAAGGCGAAGTAAGCGCTTACTATAATAAAGTGATGAACATCACGAATGCAAGAGATGAACAGCTTCCAACAAATCATGCGAGTTCTTACAACGGATATTATTTTTTAATGAAACAAAAACTCGAAGAACCGCTTAGCACACATTCCGATCATTACAATACAAACCTGGGTTACAGCATCAATGCATATTCAAAAGGCGATATGTTTTTAGAGCAGTTAGGCTACATCGTTAGTGATTCTGTAAGAGATAAAATTATGTTGGAATATTACCGGTTATGGAGATTTAAACATCCCAATGCTTCAGACTTTGTAAAGGTGGCGCAGGATGTAAGCGGCATACAATTAGATTGGTACAAAGAATATTGGGTTTATACCACCAAGGCGATTGATTATAGCATTGACAGTCTATGGGAAGAAAATGGAACCTCCAAATTAAGGCTGAGAAGAATCGGTCAAATGCCTATGCCTGTTGATCTTCAGCTCACGTTTAAGGATAGCGCACAGGAGCTGCATTATATTCCGCTGGACTTAATGTTTGGCAATAAGCCTGCAGAAAGCCAGGAAGCAAGAATCGTTCATGATGAATGGAACTGGACCAATCCCACTTACATCGTTGAATTCAAACACCCGCTTACCGATTTGGTTCTTGCCGAAATTGATCCCACAAAAAGAATGGCCGATGTTGATCAAAAAAACAACACGCTTAAATTAAATTGGTAGAAGCGAGAGTGCATATTCGCAGGGCAGGCACAGACGATGCCGGCTTGATTTCCAGGTTAAGTGAAGTGACTTTTTTTGATACATTCAATGGCACTTGTACCGACGAAGATATGCAGGGATTTATACAACAATTTTTTAATGAAAAGCAGGTGGGTGAAGAATTGCAGGATGCAACCGATTTTTATTTTATTGTCTTTGTTGATGAAATAGCCGCCGGCTATATCAGGATGAAGGAGGATGAAAGTGAGGTGCCTGTTATCAAAAATAAAAAAGGTATTGAATTAAAAAGGCTCTATGTGCTATGCCTTGAAACGGAGATCTTAACAAATCGTTTTCGAGGTTTGCGAGATCGTTATAATGGAAGGATATTTTTTTGCGAGTTGCTTTAGCTCACGTGCAAAGGGTGGAGTCGGAACTAACTTATAACTCATCGAGAAGTTGTTGAAATGGTTTCGCCTTAACCTCACCCTTCTCATATTTTTTTATCCATTCCACAGATTCTTCAATTCCATCTAATATCTCTTTTTCTCTTTTAGTAAATTTTTTTGCAGGGCGATCTATCACTTTCACAAAGTCCATGTGCTTCAATAATTGTTTTAGAAAAGGCAGCTTTCTTTTATCTTTTACTTTTAAAATAAGTTCTTCCATTTTTCAGTTTTTAGCACGTTGTTGCATTGTAAATTTACAAACTTTAATCAAGCAATTTAAGCAGGTATTAATATCAGCCTTGTATGTAAAGTACATATTTCTCTTTAAAAAACGGCTCTTCAAATATTTTTTCAATCTCCCAGATTCGTGGCCTGCAGCCACTTTCCCAAATCTCTTTTGCCAGGTCGCCGCCCTTTAGACAAACAAGGCCCGTTAATTTCTTCGGCTCATTTATTGGCCTCTTCTTTAACAACGGCTTACTCCAAAACCATAAATCTTTTAGCGGCGCCACGGCCCTTGATAGTACTAAATCAAATTTTTTATTGTGTATATCTTCGGCCCTCGAATGTTGAACGGTTACATTTTTTAATCCTGTTTCAGCAATCACAGCTTCAATTACTTTCAGCTTTTTATTAATGCTGTCCACTAAATGAAAATGCACTTCCGGAAAAAAAATAGCTAAGGGAATTCCCGGAAATCCACCACCCGTACCGAGATCCATAATTTCATAGCCGTCCGGAAAATCAAATTGCGTTGCTATAGCGAGAGAATGCAATACATGATGTTCATAAAAATTGCCGAGATCTTTCCGTGAGACTACATTTATTTTCTTATTCCATTCAGTATATAAAGATTGCAAAGCTGAAAACTGTTGTATTTGCTTTTCGCTAACATCTGAAAAATATTTTTTTATTATTTCCATTTGCCACGAATTTTACCAATTAACACGAATAATTTCTTTTACTATTTGCCACTAATGGTATGAATCAACACGAATTATTTATGCACCTAAAAGTCTTCCACCTTTGGCGGGGGGCTGTCCTATTCCGGAAATTCCGATGACGACACTCTCAAAATTCCCCTGCCATTTATAAGATGCCATGTCTTAAAATCCTGGGGTGCATCCAGCCCATCTCCATCAAGTATATGCGTCTTTGTTCTTATTCTTACCGGCTTATCCGTATAAAATTCCTGTCCTGTTCTTGCCCTGTCCCAATATAATTCATTACAGTAAAGTGTATCACCCTTTATATTAAAAACGACTACACTATCCCTTAGAAAAAATTTGCTTTCGGATTCCATATACCTGGCGTAACGGGCATCCATTTTACTTTCTATCTTTAAAAAGTCATCGTAAAAGTCGGCGTGTACTGTTTTAGTAAACTCCAGGTAAGGAGGGATAGTGTCCTGGTGACGCAACATGAGCGGGGCCGTAAGCTTTGCCTTTGTTTTAGCTCCAAGGCTATAAATAATATCTACGCCCTTTGCTTCTTCCACGCCCGTTCCTTTTGTAGTAAGTGCGTTTATTTGATCTATGGAATTTTCACAACCATAAACAAAAAAGCAGCCTGTAATCAGCGCTGCTTTTATTATGCCTGTAAAAAAGTTATTATAATTCATCCTTCACTTTGAAACAAAATTCATTTAAACAAGATTCCATTTAAACAAGATTCTTTGAAACAAAAGCATTAAAACAAGATTCGTTAAAACAAATTCGTTGAGCCACCTTCATCAAAATCAAATTTGCTAAACCAAACTGCTTGCACCCGATCTAATTGAATTTGCGCCTGAGGAACCAAACATCTCCTAAAGCAAACCCAAAGCTTAACCGTACAATATTTTCTTTTATATTATTGCTGTTATTGCCACGGTTGCCATATTCAATGCCCATGTTCATTACACTGTATTGGGTTTCGTAAAAGCTGCGTTTTAATTTCAAAGGGAAACCTGCGCCGGCGGAAATTGTATAAAAAGGCAGCTTATTGCCGGGAGAAATATAGTCCCTGCCGAAAGAAACACCTGCCCTGTATTTCACATAACTGAAATAACCTTTTGCGCCGGTTGTTGCAGGGTAATATTGAAAACCAGCCTTGGCAATCCAGCTATTTGATACAAGATCTTTTTGATCAAAGAACCGGTAGTCGTCCCATTTCGTTGTTTCAAAATCAGCCCCTATTAATAAATGCGTTTTCTCAAGGGTAAATCCTCCGCCAATAGTTGCGGGTATTATTACCTTCCCTTTTTGGCCGCTGATCTCATAAACACTGTCAATTTTTGTAGGCGCCCCGGTAGAGACATCGTACGTAAACGTATTAACGGTATAATCTTTTTTACCACCAAATTTTTGCTGAAGATTGCCGTAGCCGCCAAAGCGGAAGATACCATCTTTTATTTTTTTAGCATATTGAAATCCCGCGTTAAGAAATACGCCACCGTAAAGTGTTTTAGTATTATACTCGGCTTTGTAGTAATCTAAAGTTGCCGAATCAATGAAAACCAATTTCGTATCATAGTTTTTTTCGCCAAATAAATAACCGGTATTAAAACCTATACTTAGGTTTTTTATTTTCAAAGCTGAGCCAATATAGGCTTCATTAATTCCCCCGCTTCCCTCGTAAATACTGGCAATACTATCAGTGGAATTACGGGTGATTGCATTTATCTTGTAATTAATTTTACTTATGGGCTTTAAGCCAAACGAAAGTCCCCACGAAGTCTTGTGCGCCTCTGCTTTTTTATTTCCGCTCAGCAAAGGGAAACCTACCTGCAGGTAAGAAATGATGCCATTGTTTGACTTGTAACTACCTAAGGGGTTCTGGCTTTTTATAACTCTTCCATCATACTCTACGCCTACATCGAGTGTGCTATATACCAGGTTAGCATAAGAAGCAGGGTTCACCGTATTGATGGTAGCAGGGTCTGCAATACCCGCTGCAATACCACCCATTCCACGATTAAGAATATTACCGGCAGGAACGAGGTTGCCAACGCCATAGCGTGAGTAAGGTGAATTTTCCTGTGCAATACAAAACAAGGGTAGGGCGGCAAGGAGTAAGCAGGTAAGTTTATAGTTTGGTTTCATTATTATATTCGCTAATAGCATAGAGCCCTTTAAAGATCAACTCAGGGTCGGCAAATATCTTGTTTTTAAGAAGATGGGCAAAATAGGCGGCATCACCACCGGTTAAAAGCACGTTAAAGTTGCTGAATTTGCTTTCATATAAGTTGATCACTCCATCAATTTCCGCGGCCATCCCTATTAAAACGCCACTCAGCAAATTGGTGCGTGTATCATACCCGATCAGGGGAAAATTCAATCCAATGGGAACGGGTTCGGGCTTGATCAATGGAAGCTTTGCCGTATAATCATGCATAGCTTTAAACCGCATTTCCATACCGGGCGATATACTTCCACCAAGAAAGCTGTTGTATTTGTTTATGAAGTTGAAGGTAATGCACGATCCCAGGCCTATAACGAGATTATTTTTTCCATTAAAAACGTGGACAGCCGCTGCCGCCAAAGCGAGCCTGTCGGCGCCGATTGTATCCGGCTTGCTGACGGGTGTGGTGAAAGGCAATTTGCTCGCCGATGAAAGTTTATGAAAATGCGTTTGAACGGATAAAATTTCTTCGATGCCGGCGTCGTGATCAATAACAGAAGAAAGTATTGTTTTTGCCGGATGATATTTTTTAAGCAGTCCTTCGATCGTGCCGCTGCTGCTATCTTTAAGCGTTTCTACTTCTATAAGTTGATCGCCGGCGAAGTAACCGCACTTCAGCCGCGTATTTCCAAAATCAAAACAAAGGGTTTGCCGGTTCAATATTCAGGTTGAGTTTTAATGAGAAGAAAAGTTCCCTATTTTTTTCCGTATTTATGAAATATTGAAGCCGCTTAAATTTTTAAAATGCCCATTCATTTGTATTTTTTCTTTTAGTGATTCCATTTCGGCCACCACGGGCAATACTTTTAAAAGATGCCTTTTCAAATATTCCTGCCTTTGCAACTCGTTAGTAAGTGAAAGCAGTTCATATTCACCTTCGAGTGTAAGCCCTGCGTGATGCGCCACATCATAGCTCCAGAGGTCGTCTTCATTTTTTGGGAAAGGCTTCGTCACTTTCAGAAGCCGGTGAAGTTCTTTAATGGCAAAAATCACTGAGTCCATAATTTTTCTTTGGCCATGTTCTGCATTTTCAAGATAATTTACTATGGCGCCACTATAAAGTTTTTCGGGCACATCTTTTATTATTTCTAATATTCTTATGATGCCAAGGCCTTTTGTTTTAATATCCATCTCGCCACTCTCATACGTTTGTGAGATTTCTGTTATCTCCACAAGGCCGCCCAATTCACTTAATTTATTATCAATTACCACAGGTATGCCGAAAGGCTTTTTAGCCTGGTAGCATTCATTTATCAGTTGCTTATACTTTGGTTCAAAAATATGCAGGTTTAAATTTTCACCAGGAAACACTACAATCGCTAAAGGAAAAATCGGGATAAAGTTGGTCATTGTTATTTTAATTTATAGGGCGAATGGATTATCTTATTTCCGGTTATATTTCAATGCTTGTTAATTTGCTAACACATTCAGTTCAGAAAAAGTTTCCATAAAATCCCGCAAGAAATATGCTCAATATTACAAAGGAATAAACCAGAAATATTTTGCAGCGCAAAAATTACCTTTTTGCAATTTTACAAGTTTTAAATTTACCGCTTAACAGTTAGGTATGTGGCCGGAATTATTGAAACAGGTACAACAAGGTGATTTTAGATCTTTGGCAAGATGCATCTCTCTTGTGGAGAACAGGATGCAAGGCTACGAGGCTTTTTTAAAAGAACTTCCCGGTAGCAGCAATGCGCCGGTCATAGGCATTACAGGGCCGCCGGGGGCGGGGAAAAGTACATTGGTAAATAGCCTTGTAGCATTACTGGTGGGTGATGATAAAAAGGCCGGTGTATTGTGCGTAGATCCATCTTCCACTTTTCATTCAGGCGCCCTGCTTGGGGACCGGATACGGATGAGCGACTTTTATAATCAGCCCGGTGTATTTATTCGCTCGCTGGCCACGAGGGGCGCTCTTGGTGGGCTTCACCCGCAGATAATTGAAGTGCTGAGCGTAATGCAGGCTGCCGCGTTTGATTACATAATAATTGAGACCGTTGGCGTAGGCCAAAGCGAAATAGAAATTGCCGGGTTAGCCGATGTAACGGTGGTAGTGCTGGTGCCGGAAGGCGGTGATGAAATACAGGTAATGAAAGCTGGTTTAATGGAGATAGCAGACATTTTCGTAGTGAATAAAGCCGACAGGCCTGCCGCAGATACGTTTTTAAAAAATCTTCATAACATGCAGGTAGGCGCTCAGGATAAAAGCAAAAGCCAAGTTCCGATTTTGAAAACCATTGCCTCAGAGAATAGCGGCACTGATATTTTATACGCGAAAATAAAAGAGCATTTAGCATTGATTAATACAAGTGAAAAGCAATCAGCATTACTTGCTGAGAGGGCTTATTATCTAATACGAGAACACCGGATGCAGCACATTGGTAAAATGGAATTGAAAGAAGAAATTGAAGAAGAAATAAAAAAGCCTGGTTTCAATTTGTATAAATTTCTTACTAAATATTTGGAGGAGTAAAAGGAAACCAGCCTTGATAGTACTATGCCAGATCATCACAAAAAAATTCCCGCCAATATTATCATCAGCCGAACCGATAGCATTGGCGATGTGGTACTCACCTTGCCGGTTGCTGCAGTGCTGAAGAAATATTTTCCCGGAATAAAAATTGGTTTTATGGGAAAAGAATATACAAGAGCTGTGATAGAAGCCTGCGAAAATGTAGATTGCTTTATTGACGCAGATGATTTTCTGAATAAAAATATTTCAGTGTGCGGGGAAAAGCCTGAAGCTATCATTCATGTATTTCCCGTTGCAAAAATCGCTTCAAAGGCAAAGCAATTAAAAATTCCTATTCGCATCGGCACTACTAACAGGGTGTATCACTGGCTAACATGTAACCGGCTGGTCAGGCTGAGCCGGAAAAATTCTACATCACATGAGGCGCAGCTCAACCTGAAGTTGCTGAAACCATTGGGCATCATCCATACATTTTCAGCAGAGGAAATTGGAAATAGTTTTGGGCTCACGCGAATTAAACCGCTGGATGAAAAATTTGCTTCTTTAATTGATGGAAGCAAGTATAACCTTATCCTACATCCTAAGTCCCAGGGCAATGGGCGTGAGTGGGGTTTGGATAATTTTATTCAATTAATAAAACTGCTGGATAAAGAAAAATATAAAATTTTTATTTCAGGCGTGGCCAAAGAGAGAGAGCTTCTTCAACCCTTATTTGAGCAAGCAGGCGATAGGGTTAATGATATTACCGGAAGCATGGAGCTAGCGGAATTTATTTCATTTATAGCAAGCTGCGATGGGCTGGTGGCAAGTGGTACCGGCCCGGTGCATCTCGCGGCAGCAAGCTGTATAGATGCTTTCGGCATTTATCCTCCCATTCGCCCTATTCATCCGGAACGTTGGGCGCCACTGGGAAAAAGAGCGAAGGTATTTGTAGTAAATAAAACATGCACGCTCTGCAAGGGAAATGAAAGCGCTTGCGAATGTATATTAGAAGTAAAGCCTGAATGGATAAACGAGGAACTGGAAAAATCATCTATGAAGTATAAAAGCAAATTTTTGGATAGCTGATTTGGTTTACAGAAAATACATTTGTACATAACAGAAACCGGCAGGATAGGTGAGAAATCCTTCTATTTTATTTTCACAAACATCTTAAAACAGAACAGCAGCTTATGCAATGATGATTGTTTTTTTACCAGTAAAAAATCATTCCTGTTTTTTAAAAAGAGTAAGACTCTTGTAATATCATTTTTTAAAGAAAAGCTTTGATAACAATGGATGAGTGCCAATAGTACTTTCTTTTCTCTTTCCATCTCACCAGGGCATCGCTCGTAAAAGCCTTCAACTCTCTGCCGGATTTTTATTTTTTCCAACCTCTTTTTTTCGAGTTGTTCCTGCTTTTGATGTTTTCGTCTTTTGCCACCAACTATGCCAAACAAATTAGATTCATGCTGTCTGTAATAAACTAATGGTTCCGGCAAATATTTAATTTCTCCATGCAAAGTTGCTATATAAGAAAGCCACCAATCATGCGGTATAGCCGCAAGAAATGGTGTGGCGGTATTGTATAATGAACGGGTAAATAGTGTTGCGTGCCCATAAATTCTGCAAAAGACGGCCTGTTGAAGACAATTAGTAAAGGACACACAATTCACTACATCAGATACTCTTTTCCCCATTAATTGTAGATCGTGGCGGCACAGGTATGAATCGCTGTATATCATGGGAGCCGTTCCGATCGCATTTACCAGTTTCTCAATTTTATCATTGCTCCAATAGTCGTCCTGGTCACATAAAGCAATCAGGTCGCCAGTGGACAGGCTGCATCCTTTATCAAAATTTTTTATAAAACCGAGGTTGCTTTCATTTACATAAATTTTTACGTGTTCGTAGTTTGCGGCATATTCTTTTAGTAATGCAACGGTTGCATCACTGCTGTTGTCATCCATCGCAATAATCTCCAGGTGAGAATATGTTTGAGCCAGAATAGAATCAAACTGCTGTCTTAAAAACTGCTCCCCGTTGTATGTAGCAAGCACTACTGACACAAGAGGGTAATTAGAACGGTCTGACATGCTGTTGAATTAAAAGCCGTGCGGACAGCGGACAAACGCAATATGATAATCGTAAGGCGGCCTTATCCCTTATTGCTCTTCCACCACTTATACCCAACTACGCCAATAGCTATATAAGGAACAAGCATAATATAAATTATGCCGGTATTAAAACCTCTCGCCGGCTTATCGCCCATTTGCTGTACAGATTTGGCGCATATAGAGCATTGAGCCAAACTTACCTCAGTATATAGAACTGAAAACAAAAAGATCGTTATAATAAAAATGGAAATCTTTTTCATAAATAGAATGCAAATTTACTATGAAATTGCGGTTCAGGAGCGTTGATTTTTTCACTTTACCTTATTTAAATAATTGATTCAATGTATTTAAAAAAGTAGTCAGGATAAAAGTATATCGGACGGTATCCCCAATTCCTTATGGAATAACTTTGCTAATTCAAGGGTTAATGGTTTTTGTTTATTAAGCAAAGCGGAAACATATCCCTTAGAGCCAATCTTTCCTACGAGATCCTTATTTTTCAGGCCTTTTTCAATCATCTTAATTTTTATGGCTTCAATCGGGTCAGGAATGGGAATGGGGTAATGCCTGTCCTCATACTGTTTTATCAGCAGCAAAGCAATTTGTAATTTTTCTCCTTCAGGAGTATTTATTGTAATTTTTTTGTCAAACATTTTGTCAACCCAATTTAAATAATCTTCGTATTCTTTCTTTTTTTTTATGATTTTAAGCTTCATATCTACCTTGATTTATATTGAACAGTTGTCACATTTATTTTATCATATTCCGAATGAGAACCAAACCATTTTATTTGCACTACTTTAAATTCAAAAACTATCCTTACCACAAGCCTGTAATTGTTACCCATTATATTAAATACGAGTCTATCGTCCCCAACCAGGCTCGCGTTGGCATAAATCTTTTTTAATTGATTAAAATTTTTAAAATCACAATTAACTAATCCGTGATACCACTCCTGCAATGCAACAGCTGCCACAGGATATTTAATGCAATATTCAAGCAATGTCCTCCTCGTTATAATATTAAACACACTATAAAGCTAATAAAAGTTTACCAATAGAAAACTATTGTTTCCACTATTTGGCGGTAGATGAAGAGTTGGATTATAAAAAAATACCCGATGATGATTGATTATTGGTAAAATAAATTCCCGCGTTAAATAAGTTGCAGCCTCGTAAAAAAGGAGATTTTCTTACGGATGCTATTTCAAATCATTTTAAACCGCTTCCACCTGCTGTGATTTTTGCGTTTTCTTCCTTTCATCTTCATTAAGGATCACTTTGCGCATACGAATCACTTTAGGCGTTACCTCTATGCACTCATCATGCTGAATGTATTCCATGCACTCTTCAAGGCTGAATTGTGTTTTTGGTGCAATGCGTGAAGCATCGTCACTGCCGCTTGCACGGTGGTTTGTCAGTTTTTTAGGCTCCGTAGCATTTACCACAAGATCTCCCGGCTTTATATGCTCGGCTATAATTTGCCCTGTGTAAACCTCTTCTCCAGGGTCAACGAAAAATGTTCCCCTATCCTGCAATTTATCAATTGAATATCCCGTTGTTTTTT
Organism: Hanamia sp.; assembly: GCA_965217965.1. Taxonomy (GTDB): domain Bacteria; phylum Bacteroidota; class Bacteroidia; order Chitinophagales; family Chitinophagaceae; genus Ginsengibacter. Next base: position 1,365,350 of record CBDCJQ010000001.1, read on the forward strand.
CCTGTGTTTTGGAAATTAATACCCCGTTGTTTCTTCCGGGGATAAAGCCTTTCCAGGGTTTGTAATCAATAAAACGGTGCGCCATTACAGCTTCACCGGCAGTGTTAGTAAGCATATTAGAACGCAAGCCTATCAGGCCTCTTGAAGGAATTTCAAATTCAAGATGCTGCATTTCTCCTTTGCTTTCCATGATAAGCATTTCTCCCTTACGCTGTGTTACAAGGTCTATCACACGGCCACTATATTCAGCCGGCACATCTACGACAAGATTTTCGTAAGGCTCACATTTTTTGCCATCTATGATTTTCGTAATTACCTGCGGTTGGCCAACTGTAATCTCATATCCCTCACGGCGCATAGTTTCAACAAGAATGCTCAGATGCAAAATACCCCGGCCATATACCATAAAACTTTCCGCACTATCGGTAGGGCTTACACGAAGAGCAAGATTTTTTTCCAATTCTTTTTCCAACCTGTCTTTTAAATGTCGTGACGTTACAAACTTGCCGTCTTTTCCATAAAAAGGAGAATTATTAATACTGAATTGCATGTTCATGGTTGGTTCATCTACACTTATTACCGGCAATGCCTCAGGGTTTTCAAAGTCCGCAAGCGTTTCGCCAATATTAAAACCTTCAATACCTACTACGGCACAAATATCACCGGCGGGCACTTCACTCACTTTCTTTTTACCCAACCCTTCAAACACATATAGTTCCTTTACCCTGCTTTTTTGAATAGTGCCGTCAAGCTTCATCAGTGACAAAGGCTGATTTTCTTTGATGACTCCCCTTGCAACTTTACCCACCGCAATTCTTCCTAAGAAAGATGAATAATCCAAAGAAGTGATCTGCATTTGCAGGTTTCCTTCCGGTGTAGATGGCGCCGGAACTTTTTCAAGAATCACATCCAATAAAGGAAAAATATTGTCAGTCTCTTCAAGTGTTGTATTCATCCAGCCATGCTTACTGGAGCCATATATGGTAGGGAAATCGAGTTGCTCTTCAGTTGCATCGAGATTAAAGAATAATTCAAAAACAGCGTCGTGTACTTCATCCGGGCGGCAGTTTGGCTTGTCAACTTTATTAATAACAACAATCGGGTGCAAACCTAATTGAAGCGCTTTCTGCAATACAAAACGAGTCTGCGGCATTGGCCCTTCAAAGGCATCAACCAATAAGAGAACACCATCAGCCATTTTTAATACACGCTCTACCTCGCCACCAAAGTCACTGTGGCCAGGTGTATCAATTACATTAATCTTTACGCCTTTATAAGTAACAGAAACGTTTTTACTGAAAATAGTAATACCCCTTTCCCGTTCGAGGTCATTGCTATCCATTATCAGTTCACCGGTTTCCTGGTTATCCCTGAAAATATTGGTAGTGTGTAAAATTTTATCAACTAAAGTAGTTTTACCGTGGTCAACGTGAGCTATAATAGCAATGTTTCTTATTTCCATAAATTTATCTTTATCTCAAAAAATCAAATTCCAAAGGGCGAATTTTTTTAAGTGTGCGAAGGTACGCTAATTCATCGTGGTTGCAAGGCGTAAGAGAGACTTAACACAAAATTTAAGACGGCTTAAGCGCTGTTAAAATTGCAAGTATAAATTTTGGGCGCTAATTTGATTATACCATCAAAGAAAAAATTTTATTATGAAAAGAAAACTTCCTTCTCTCAAAGTTTGTATCATTTTAGATGTGATAGGTTGTGCAAGTTATTTAGTGTTGCCTCTTGTACCTGTATGGGCTTTTTTTTCCGGCGTTATTTTTTATTTTATGTTCGGTAAAAAATTTGGCGTACTTGGCGGTGTATTCTCTTTTATAGAAGAATTACTTCCGGGCATAGATTTTATTCCAACTTTCACGATAGCTTGGTTTATAAGAAAGCACGAAATAGAAAAGCTTATACTTTCATCTTCAAAGAATTGATTCCTTCAAAGTTTGGAAACTTTAGAACTTTCGAAAAGTAGTTGCATCACTAAGCTGCTGGTCTGACTTACTTCGGAACTTTTGGAAAGTTTAGAAGGCACTCTATAGTTTGAAATACTTAAAAAAACTTTCCAAAAGTTTACTTATAATAGGACGAACTCAGTATATTAACAATACATGATTTAATCATTTCTTCTAAAGATGGTCATGCGTCAATTGATGAAAAAAATTCTTCAAAACAGCAAGCAGGTAATAAATAAGTAGTTTTAAACTAAAATTACTTTTAATGAAATTATTTCTCCTTGTATTTACTTTTTCTTTTTTATCATTTACATGTTTCCCCCAGGATAGTATAACCATCAAAGACATTAGCGCTGCGGAAAAAATTATCAGTGTTCATTTTACTGAAGCAAAAGAAGATTCGCTGTTAGGCTCCGTGGAGGAAAAGGCAAAGGAATACGACAAGATGCACCGCTACTCTTTAGATAATTCTATCCCAATGACGATGACAGAAAGCCCGCTGCTGACTTATATGGATATTAATAAAAAACAATTAGCGATAAACTTTACTATTCCGCAAGAAGTCAATTTGCCTTCTAACAAAAGTGATCTTGCATTTTATTCAATTGCTCAACTTGCTTCTTTAATAAAAAACAAAAAAATATCTTCTGTTGAATTGACAAAGTTTTTTATTGATCGCCTGAAAAAATATGGCGACACACTTCAATGCGTAATTTCTCTTACGGAAGATATTGCAATGAAAGAAGCTGCTGAGGCTGATAAAGAAATCGCTGCAGGTAATTACCGCGGACTATTGCACGGCATTCCGTATGGACTAAAAGATTTGTTTGCTGTAAAAGATACAAAAACAACATGGGGCGCTGCGCCTTATAAAAACCAGGTGATAGATAATAACAGTTATGTATATACGAAGTTAAAGGAAGCCGGAGCGGTGTTAGTAACCAAACTAACTTTAGGCGCTTTGGCAATGGATGATTATTGGTTTGGCGGCCGCACAAAAAATCCCTGGAATATGCTGGAAGGTTCGAGCGGTTCCTCGGCAGGCTCAGCCGCAGCAACGGTTGCAGGGCTTGTACCTTTTGCAATAGGTACAGAAACGTATGGTTCTATTATTTCTCCCTCTACTGTTTGTGGTGCTACAGGCTTGCGACCAACCTTTGGCTCGGTAAGCCGTAGCGGAGCAATGACCCTTTGCTGGAGTCTTGATAAAGCCGGCCCTATTTGCCGCAGCGCAGAAGATGCCGCAATCGTATTTAATTATTTACACGGTACTGATGGACTGGACGCCGCCGCCGTAAACATGCCATTTAATTATACCGGCAAAGCAGATCTATCCAAAATGAAAATTGCTTATGCAAAAAATTATTTTGGCAAAAAAGACACCTTGGGTAATGAAGAAGCGGTGCTGGATGTTTTTAGAAAAGCAGGTGCAACATTGATTCCAATTAATTTTCCGGATTCCGGTATTTATAATTTTGATATTATCGGTATTGTAATAGGCGCTGAAAGCGCCGCCGCTTTTGATGGCTTTACAAGAACCGGCCTTGATGATAAGATGACACGGCAGGGCAAAGGTGAGTGGCCAAACTTTTTTCGTGCGGCAAGATTTATACCTGCTGTGGAATATATCAATGCTAACAGGTACCGATACACGCTGATGCAAAAGGTAAATGAAGTAATAGAAAAGTATGATGCAATCATTTGCCCTACCTGGGTTGGCAACCAGGCAGCGATAACCAATTTAACCGGGCATCCTGCTATCAGCATGCCAACAGGTTTTAATAAAAAACATAGCCCAACAAGCATTACACTGATAGGTAAATTATATGATGAAGCAACGCTGCTGAGTGTTGCTAATGTTTACCAGGATGCTACTGAATGGAATAAAATGCACCCGGAGTTTTTTAAATAGACTTTTTTCAGCTCGAAAAATCCTATCACTTTTCATAATTTATCCTGTCAATTTGAGAGGAAAAGAATATATTTATGACAGGATTAAATTATGAAAAATAAGGGAAGAAAAGATAAAATAATACAGATTGTTGAGGCAAATGCCGATCGCTCTATTTCAGCCATAAACGCGTTGTTAAAGGAAAATATTTCTTTATCCACTTTAAATCGCAATATTGCCTCACTTGTAACGAATGGTGTCTTTATTAAATCTGGCAAGGGAAGAAATATTGTTTATAAAATTTCGCCTCACTACAGGCTATTAAATTATGAAGCAGGTGATTCTTATTTTGATAGTGACCCTGACGAAAGGGATGGCTATAAAAGAATTAATCCGGAGGTTTTGCAATTGTTGAAATCAGCCTCTTTATTCACTCAGGATGAGATAAACGAACTTGAAAATCTCCAAAAGAATTTTAGGAAAAAAATTAAAACGCTTTCAGCGACACTCTTACGAAAGGAGATTGAAAGGCTAAGCATAGAGTTAAGCTGGAAGTCTTCACAAATTGAGGGAAATACCTACTCTTTACTGGAAACAGAAATGTTGCTGTTAGAAAAACACGAGGCCAAAAATAAAAATAGATCGGATGCGATCATGTTGCTGAACCACAAAAAGGCCATTGACTTTATTTATCAAAAAAGAATAAATTTTACCCCGTTAAAAATATCCGCAATTGAAAACATACATTCGCTATTGATTAAAGATCTGGGAGTGAGCAGAAGTATCAGGAGGCGGGTTGTGGGTATCACCGGCACGACATATACTCCGCCTGATAACGAATTTCAGATAAAAGAATACCTGGAGAATTCCTGTAAGATTATCAATAGCAAAAAGTCCATTTTTGAAAAAGCCTTGCTTGGCATATTGCTGATCTCTTACATTCAACCTTTTGAAGATGGTAATAAGCGAACTGCCCGGATTGCTTCAAATGGCATCCTGATTGAAAACGGATATTGTCCTTTATCTTACAGGAGTGTTCAGCCGGTAGATTATAAAAAAGCTATCATTTTTTTTTACGAGCAAAATAATATTTCGGCTTTTAAAAAGCTTTTTATTGATCAATATGCTTTTGCCGTAAACAATTATTTTTAGCATGAATTTTTTAGAATCCACCTGGATTAATATTCTTTATTTAAATAAAAATTTCCAATATGAATAGACTTTTAATTTTTACGCTGCTTCTTTTTTTCATACAGTCTTCATTCGCCCAAATAAAATCCATTGCCGGCTTCAACGATAAAAATGTTGAGAAGCAACTAAACATCGAGTCAGCTTTCGATAAAAATTTAAGCAGGGAAAATATTGGTGTAAATATTAAAAGGCTTTCTGCAAAGCCGCATGCTATTGGCTCTCCCGGCAGTAAAGAAAATTCGGAATACATACTTTCTCTTTATAAAAAATGGGGTTGGGATGCAAAAATTGAAACCTTCCATGTATTATTTCCAACGCCTAAAACAAGAGTTTTGGAAATGACTTCGCCAACTTCTTACAAAGCCTTATTAAAGGAACCTGCATTGAAAGAAGATGCGACCTCCGGGCAGCAGGACCAACTTCCAACTTATAATGCCTGGAGTGCGGATGGAGATGTGACCGCCGAGCTTGTATTTGTAAATTATGGATTGCCGCAGGATTATCAAATATTAGATAAAATGGGCATTAGTGTAAAGGGAAAAATTGTGATTGCAAAATACGGGCATAGCTGGAGAGGAATAAAACCCAAGGTGGCGCAGGAGCATGGTGCAATCGGCTGCCTTATTTATAGCGACCCGATGGATGACGGATATTTTGCCGGTGATGTATATCCTAAAGGTGCTTTCAAAAATGAATATGGCGTACAGCGGGGTTCCATCATGGATATGGTTATTTACCCCGGAGACCCGCTGACACCCGGTATCGGCGCAACAGAGAACGCAAAGCGCCTCGATAGATTAAATGCACCCAATCTTTTAAAAATTCCTGTGTTGCCCATAAGTTATCATGACGCCAAACCCTTGCTTGAAGCGCTTGATGGCCCAGTTGCTCCAAATGATTGGCACGGCGGTTTGCCATTTGCTTATCACATTGGGCCGGGAAAAACAAAGGTTCACCTGAAGGTCGCCTTCAATTGGGATATAGTGCCCTGCTATGATGTGATTGCTAAAATAGAAGGTGCAAAATATCCTGATCAATGGGTTATTCGCGGAAACCACCAGGATGCCTGGGTGAATGGAGCCAACGATCCAATTAGCGGGCAGGCGGCACTGTTAGAAGAAGCAAAGTCAATCAGTAACTTAATGAGCACCGGCTGGAAACCTGACCGTACCATTATTTATTGTGCCTGGGATGGTGAAGAGCCCGGCCTGCTTGGCTCTACAGAATGGGTGGAAGAGCATGAAAAAGAATTGCAGCAAAAAGCAGTTGTGTATATAAACTCAGACGGGAATGGCCGCGGGTATTTAGGAGCAGAAGGCTCGCATGCTTTGGAACCCTTAATGGATGAAATTGCGAAGCAAGTAATTGATCCGCAAACAAACGTAAGCGTGTTTGAAAGAGGAAAAGCAAACAGGGCGATCAATGCAAAAGGAACGGATGCAAAGAAAAAAATATTAGATGAAAAAGATTTAAAATTAGGAGCAATGGGATCGGGCTCAGATTACTCTGCATTTATTCAACATGCCGGCACACCCGCACTGAATATTGGTTATGGCGGCGAAGATCCGGGCGGGGAATATCACTCCATTTATGATTCTTATGATCTCTATGCAAAATTTAAAGATCCCGGTTTTTACTACGGCGTTGCCCTTGCAGAAACAGCCGGGCATGCAGTTTTGCGCATGGCAGATGCAGACGTTCTGCCATTTGATTTTACCCACTTATATTCAACTATTGATGATTATTCAAAAGATTTAATGACACTATTAAAAACTTCACGGGAGTCAACAGAAATAGAAAATCAAATTATTAAGTCCGGTGGCTATGCCGTGGGAGAAGATCCAACAAAAAAATATATTGTACCCGTGGAAAAATCGCCTGTGCCTTACATTGATTTTTCTCCATTGCAAAATGCCCTGGAAGCTTTAAAGAAAAGCACTGATAGTTTGGCGTCCGTTTCTAAAAGCAAAATAAAAAATGGCAGTGAAAGTGCAGAGTTCAACAAAGCTTTGTACAAGGCCGAGCAGCAACTGCTTACTGAAACCGGTTTGCCGCGCAGGGGTTGGTACAAACACACTCTGTATGCTCCGGGGTTTTATACCGGCTATGGTGTGAAAACACTGCCCGGTATTCGCGAAGCCATTGAACAAAGAAACTGGAAAGAAGCACAGGAACAAATTGAAACAGATGCGAGGGCGATCATGAAACTTGCAGATTATTTGAAGGAAATGGTGAGGGAGAATAAGTAATAATCTTCTGAATTCCTTTGTAACTTGTGCTATATTATCGTTTTCATTACATATGTTTATTGTATTATGTCCTTAAAATATCAATCTGAAATAGACGCCTTGGGGTTGACTTTTTGTCCAGATGCTGTAGTTCCTGAAACTGAAATTGAAGCTTTTAGATTTTCATTTAACCCAATAGAAAACGAATTAAACTTTGTTCCTAATGTTATATTTGATAGACAAAGGAATAGCCCATTCAACTATGAAAAAGCAACCGCTGAAAAGAAATGTTTAAGGTGTGGAGCGTCGTTTTATCTTAATTTAGAATCAGCTATAAATAAATGGAATAATATTTCAGAAAGAATAAGGGAGCTTCTTGGATACACACACATTGCTAATGGTAAATTAGATAGCAACGATGGATTAATGAGAGTACCTGATATAACAGGTCATTTTACTTTTTACGAACTTGAAACAGCCAATCTTACTACGAAATTTAATTTGATCTCAGAATTATAATGTTAGAAGTGAAAGGTTTAAATATAGATAAGTCTCCTTTTGAGGATTTAGAATTAGTAAGTGAGATACTCTCTTTTGACGATAATCCTGTGCTTATACATTACAGGGATAAAAGGAAACAAGATTTAATTGCATATTGGGTAGATTTTGATACCACTGGTAACAGGTGGTTTTTTGCAAAAGTTACTAAGCAAGAGTTATTTGATTATTTAAAGGGAATTAAATCTTTAAAGCAGTTATTTTCTGAAATAAATGCAGAATACATTTTTCTGATTGATAAAAATTTGCAGGATGAAGACTTCGCAGTAAAATTAATTAGTAAATATTTATTACCTGAAAAATACCTTCCAAAAGATGAAAGCTTTTTCCATTTAGGATTATCAGATTTATATACGCAATATTTAACTGAGTTTGATTATTTACATAAACTGCGGGAAAATTCTTACATTTTTAAAGCTGAGCCATCAAATAGAATACATCAAACTACATTAGGCGCAAAGCAAGCTGCTATTGTTTTGAATGCAGCGACAAACTCTATGGAAGGCTACATTGAAGTAACTACTTTTAATCTTTTAAAAGATCAGTTTGCTGATGTTTCAAAAATTAATCGCAGAATTAATAAAATGAAAAACAGATTATCGCCAAGAGTTGCTAATGCTAACTTCAGCAGTTTTGAGGTTTGGTTAGCAATGGATGTTATGATGATTGAGGGAGAAGATGATATAGATACTCAAATTCGTAAACATATAGTAGAAGGATATAAAAATGATGTGCTGGATGTAGATTATACAAGTGATGCAGACGCAAAATCCATTTCAGAAAAATATAATGAAGATCAAAGAAATCTAATATTTAAGCCCTTAGTGAGTTTATTTGAAAATGATGAGTTTGACATATCTATTTTTGACCATTCTAGAACTATTAGAAGAACAACTAATAAGATAAAATTAAAATCGACCGTTAAAGACATTATTTTCCCTAAACCAACTTTACAGCAATTAGAAGAAGATATTAATAAGAAAAATAAAATATATTCTTTTGTAATTAGTTTAAAAGAAGGAGAGGATTTTTCGAAGGTTAGAAAAAAAGAATTATTAGATAATTTAATTTTTAAGCAAGAAGTTGCTGAAACACCACACGATATTGAATCTCCTATCGAGGCCAATGGGAAAAAAGTTATATTAAAAAAACCATTACGATGTATATTACAAGTGGATGTAGATGGAAATTTTCGATTATATAATTCTGTATTAGAATTAATGGCAGATGGAAATGACTTCATCGAAGTTAGAAAAGATATTAAAAGTCAATTCATTTCTTTAATAGATAAGTTGGAAAGTAACCCAAATTGGGTTGACTCTAAAGCAGATGAATTGCGAAAATTCGTATAAACTATTTTATGCGTTATACAATTAAGTAATTGCTCAGCTATTTTATTTATATCACGTTTCGAAATATTTTGTCTGTCTTCCTGCCAAGCGGAAAATTCTGTATTTAATTCAAATTAAAATCATCGTGATATTCATCTTGAAAATTTCATAAACTTTTTACGAAGTAACGTTGCTTCCATTAATCTTAGTTTTTATGAATTTAATAATACTGCGTCAACAAAAAATTGAAAGCATTATTAACAAAACAGAAATTTTTAATTGAGCAGCATTAATTTTGCATATCCTTATGCCTTTCCAACTCAACTCATCATATAAGCCGGCCGGCGATCAACCCCAGGCAATAGAGCAGCTAACAAGAGGTATTCTTGAAGGCGAGAAATACCAGGCTTTGCTTGGCGTTACGGGCAGTGGTAAAACTTTTACCATGGCCAATGTGATTCAAAATGTACAAAGGCCAACGTTGGTGCTTACGCATAACAAAACTTTGGTGGCGCAATTGTATGGAGAGTTTCGCCAGTTTTTTCCAGATAACTCTGTAGGTTATTTTGTTTCTTATTATGATTATTATCAGCCGGAAGCGTATATGCCTGTTAGTGATGTTTACATCGAAAAAGATCTAAGCATAAATGAAGAGCTCGATAAATTAAGATTAGCCGCGACTTCGCAATTGCTAACAGGAAGAAGAGACATCATCGTGGTAGCAAGTGTAAGCTGTATTTATGGCATTGGTAATCCTAAAGATTTTGCCGAAGGGGTGGTAAGAATCAAGGAAGGACAAACAATCAGCCGCCAGGGATTTTTGCATTCCTTGGTGAATGGTTTGTATTCACGTACACAAGGAGATTTTGCCAGGGGAACATTTCGCGTGAAAGGAGACACAGTTGATATTAACCTTCCTTACATGGATAATGGTTATCGCATCACTTTTTTTGGCGATGAAATAGAGAGCATTGAAACGCTGGAACTTAGTTCCGGCAAAAGAATTACAAAGGTTAATGATGCTGCTATCTTTCCTGCGAATTTATACATCGCTCCAAAAGATAAGCTTCAACAAATTCTTTATGAAATACAGGACGAAGCTGCCCGGCAGACAGAATATTTTAAGAGCATTGGAAAATATATCGAGGCGCAAAGAATTTCTGAAAGAGTGAACTATGATGTGGAAATGATTCGTGAACTTGGCTACTGTAATGGCGTTGAAAATTATTCCCGCTTCTTTGACCGCCGTGAACCCGGCACAAGGCCGTTCTGTTTATTAGATTATTTTCCTCCTGATTTTTTATGCATACTCGACGAAAGTCACCAAACCATTCCGCAGGTAAGCGGCATGTATGGGGGCGACCGCTCAAGAAAATTAATTTTAGTTGACTATGGTTTTCGTTTGCCCTCGGCGTTAGATAACCGACCGCTGAATTTTAACGAGTTTGAAAGCATGCTTAACCAAACAATTTATGTGAGCGCTACGCCGGGTGAGTTTGAATTGGAGAAGACCGGAGGCATAGTAGTAGAGCAGGTTGTAAGGCCAACGGGTTTATTGGATCCGCCAATTGAAATACGGCCATCCATCAACCAGATTGATGACCTGCTTGATGAAATAGATAACAGGGTAAAAAAAGGTGACCGTGTTTTAGTTACCACGTTAACCAAGCGCATGGCGGAGGAGATGGATAAATATTTACATCGTATAAATATTAAATCCAAATACATTCACAGTGAAGTACACACCCTGGACAGGATAGAAATTTTGCGTGAGCTGCGGCTGGGAGAAATAGATGTATTGGTAGGGGTAAATCTTTTACGTGAAGGGCTTGATCTTCCCGAGGTTTCTTTAGTCGCGATATTAGATGCCGATAAAGAAGGCTTTTTGCGGAATGAAAGATCGCTTACACAAACTGCGGGAAGGGCTGCCCGTAATGTAGATGGCCTTGTAATATTTTATGCCGACATAATTACCGAAAGCATGCAAAAAGCCATGGATGAAACCACCCGCCGCCGGGAAAAACAAATCGCATATAATATTGAACACAACATTACCCCAACAACAATAAAAAAATCTATAGAGCAGATAATGGGCCAGACTTCGGTGCTGGATATAAAAGGTACTACTGCATCGCCTTATGCGGCTGATGATCTGATTACCATTGCCGCAGAAGAACAAGGAGAATATTTAACTGCTAAGAAAACCATTCCTCAAATGGAAAAAACAATCAGCACCATAAAACGCAATATGGAAAAGGCCGCCCGTGACCTTGACTTTATGGAAGCTGCAAGATTACGTGATGAAATGTTCAGGGTACAGAAGGAATTGGAAGCGATGAAGTAATTCAAGAAAAGGGAATTAAACCAGGAACATTTTAAATGTCATCCTGGTTTAATGAAGTTGTTTACGAAACCCTGGTGAGCCAACCCAACTTAAATATTTCAGGTAAATGTATCTGCCGTGGCAATAATTTGTATATTCTTGCTTTCGCAGGTTGCATTGCCTGATCGCTTGTAAGTGCGTTATTTTGCTGCAGTTCATTTATCAATTGCTGCTGTATAGCATCATCATAAATCATTGCAATTTTACAAGCCTTTTTGAAATTAGTATGCATTGCATAATTTTCAAGAACGGGCGGAACATCTTTATATTCAGGAAATATCTGGTATTTTTTTACAAAATAAAAAGATGTTCCGTTTACTGTTCTTACATACGCTGAGTAAAAATTTTCCATGTGAATGTTTTTGAGGTGAAACTTTAAAATAGTTTTAAATAAATAGTGGATATATAATTAAGTACGAAACTGATGATTCAAAGGATGGAATATATTAAATGAAAAATTAGCCATAAAATTACTTCAGAGAAAATGGGGAAGGAGATTTTGTGTGTAAGCCGGAACAAATGTAAAGATTTTTATGTGGCGATGCAAATGTTGTATTTAGTAGCTTTAATAAAAACATCAAAAATAGCAGCAGACAATGATTACATCAATAAATTATTAATTATCAACAACTGTGCATAAAGCAATTAAACGATTTTTTAAGAAAGACATTGTATAATTTGGATTCCGGCCCATTTGAATTTTATAGTGCTTATCAATTTTAAACTATAACTGCAACGTATACTAAAGAACAGGTAAGAATTATTAAGAATGCTATCAAAAACGCTTTAAAATCAAAAGAAACTGCTTTAAGATTTTTAAAAGATGCGGGCATACTAAATTCTCCTGTTGCGAATACAAATAAAGCGAAAGTTAAAAAGTAAATGTCTTTACATTCATGGTTTAGTGTAAGTTTATTTAGTTCTTTAGAAGCAACAATCTTCCAAGCAGTCTAACCCAAAAAGGTCTTAACATTTTTAGCTTTCTTTCTGCTACTGGCAACAGTGTCAACTAATTTTTGTTTTAAATTTTCGGAATAGGGCTTGTTTATTTCAGGCTTAAAAAGTATTTCAAAATAATTATTACTGCTAAAAGAGGCTAAACCTATATTATATTTTTTAAAAAAATCTATGTTATTTAATGCTCCCTTGGTACTACCAATTCCAATTACCACATAGGAAACATTTGAAAAACTTTTATAACGAAATGCTTGCATGGCAGCCCTTTTCCAGTTTTTCAATTTTAATTCAAATGATATAAAAGAAATTTCCTTTTGCTGCTTTGCATAAAAGACAAAATCAGGTACACCAAATAGGCCTTGATGTTCTTTGAGATATGTATTTCCGTAATTAGATTTTAAATACTTCTCAAATAGTAATGACATTTCATACTCTGTTTCAAACATAATTTATTTACTTATTTCTTTTTGAAATGCGTTTATAACATTAAACCACGTAGGTAAATGTGAACCATTACTTTCATCATCTAATAGCACAGATTCTTCAATAGTTTTAAATAAACTCAATGCCTTTTTTATCTGTGCTTTTATTGTTTCAATCCTGTCTTCTTGTAAAGATGGTAAGCTTTTTATTTGTTTATTGAAAACATAAAAATAATGTTTGTATGGTTCTGGCTTTTGGAATTGCCAGTTATAATCAGGATTGAACATTAGAGGCTTATATTCTGAATCGTCGAAATAATTTTCGTAATGCTCTACCAAGCTACTCATGGCATCAATATATTGGTAGTCAATCCACTGAAATAATTTCGAGCTGTACAATCTCGCTCTGGGGCCTCTCATAGGCCCGTTTTCTACATCTCGAAAACGTTTAATTCCAAAGGAACGCAAATTTTCATACGATCCCACAGTTACCGAATCAGGCATGGCAATACTATATAAAATTCCTTCCGTATTTGTGTAACCAATATGTACTTCTATTGCATTGTCTTTTAAAATTTTAATAAATTTTAATGAATTTAGAAGAAATTCAAAGTCTTTAATTTGTTTGCTTGTAAAATTGTTTTCAAAAATCAGATAAACACCGTCAATATTTAAGTGGCCGGTGATCCAGTTCAACGCTTCATTTCTTTTTTCATTATCGCTAAGCATTATTTCTTTGACAATAACTGAAAGTAATATTTTTTTCTTTATGTCTTTTTGTTTCAAGTAGTCGCAAAACGGCATAACAAAATATTCGCTGTTTTCTAAAAAATAACTTGTTGGATTATCTGCGTAGTAACGGGTTGGAATAATTACGTATTCAAAATTATTTTCCAATTGAAAATCAATACACAACTGCGCTAACTGGAGATGGCTTGTATCTAAATCCGGAGTTGAATAATCAGGTTTCATGTTGCCTGGGAAATAAGGATAAGTTGGCAAATTGTTTTTGGGTTCATTCAATAAATAAAGTTGTGGGTCCAGAAATCCTGTTTCCTTTGCGCTATTTTCAAGATGCAGTAATTTATCAGCATCAATGTTTATAGGCGAATAAATCAGTCCATCGCCAATATGTTGGTGGAAACTATCAATATTCCAATTGTACCTGAAACCCGTTTGGTGGTATACTTTCATTTCAATAAATACTTTTCAATAAATGATTGTAATAATTGATGAGTTCTGAATCTTTCAAAGGGTTGGGATCGCAGAGTCTTATCTGCAAGTTCAATCATTCGCGCATCTTCTTTCACTTGTTTGGTTTCCAATAAAAATTTATTTTGTAATATATTCTCAATAATCGAAAAATCATTTTCTAAATAAGCAGGATCAAAAGGATGTACACCTAAAAAGAGTTCCAAAGAAATAATTCCCAATCCAAAAAAATCAGTTCTGTGATCAATACTATTTTTATTATTTGAAAGTTGTTCAGGGGCCGCGTATATTGGTGTGCAAGGGCCCATAGGCGCTATTGTTCTAGTAAGAGCTTCCAAATCTAAAAAACGTGCAATACCCAGATCAATAATACAAGGCACTCCACTTTTTCTTATAATAATGTTTTCGGGTTTTAAATCACGGTGAACAATATTTCGTTCCCAAATAATAGAAAGTCCATATACAAGCGAATTCAAGAGTCGAAAAATTTGCTCAACAGTTGTAAAAGATGTCATTGCCTCACGAAGCGTAACTCCTTCTATATAATCTTCCACAATTTCAAATTCCTTTGTTTTAATGTCAATGTTAAAATGATATTGCTGAGGATAAAATTCAGACTTCAATTCTGAAAGTAGCTCTACTTCTCTCTTAATCCTTTCAAGCGAGGTAAAACTTTTGATAGCACCTCTTTTAATAACTACTAACCCAATTGTGGGATGCTCTGCTAAATGAACTATTTTTTGTCCGCCTGTCGGTAGCTCTTTTAATACTTTACATTCATTTATCATGTCTCAAAGATATTATTTTAAGAACTAAATACTTAGTTAATGAGCTGCCCGTGTTTCAGTAAAAAATGTTAGATAAATTGATAGTTGTTAATATCAATTTAAGCAGAAGCAAAACATTATATAGTGCAAATTTATGTTAACCTCACTTCCCCAAAAACGCCGGCTTCGCCTTCAACATTTTTTTATAAACCGGACAACTTTCAATATGTGCTCCCGGCAAATAGCCGGTGCTCATTAAAAATTCATTTACAATTTCACCACCGGTAAAGCTAGATGTGTTTTTGAAAAGTTTTACCCATTCAACTTTAGTTTTTTGGATGAAGGTGATCAATCCTTTTAAATCTTTAATTGATCCCAAAATTTAAAAGTGAATTTCATAAACGCCGGAAGTAAAATAAAAGGTCAAAATTTTATAGGCACATACGAATGGGATGTGAATATAGAAAGGCAAAAGGAATGGCGCTGGTCTATTGCACTAATAAGATACTACTTTTTTGCGGCACTTATTTTTTTCAATTTCGTCATATTCACACTGAGCAAAATATTTTCCAATCTTTCATCAGGCATAAATGGCTTATCATCTATTACTTTTATGAGGTTGATTTGCGGTGACGTAGTTTTAATAATATAATTAAACTCTTCTGGTATAATTGCCGAAGGCACTTTTAATATTATTGCATCTTTTTTTTCGTACCAATTCTTTCCAATTGCCTGGCAGTAACCATAATTGTTACGCAACCTCCATTCTTTTTTAAGAGATTTAATCAAAATTTTCTCAACAATTATTTTATCAGGTATTTCATAAAAGATGGTTCTAAAATCAGAAGAAAAGCCGGAGCCACTCCTTCTTAAAATATTCTCCAGGCAAGCTAAAGCAACTGAAGAGGAAGTATAAATTACTTTTCTGCCTTTGCCGCACCATCGCCCCTCATTACCAGAACCACTCAGTAAATCCTTTACGCTGTTGTGCAATACGCGGTAAACAATCATATCGCATCGCCAAATTTGATAGAATTTATTTCATCACCTACCTTATCCAGGCCCCCAGGCTGATGCAATAATTCAAAAGGAGTAATGTAATCTAATCCATAAGAGGGTTTATGCAACCATTGTTTAAACTGTATTTTATTACCAAAAATTTCGGCCCCTTCTGTGAAAAGATGAATCAATTTTCTTAAGCGTTCGGTTTGCGATATGTCGAAAAATTCGTTATTATTTTTTTTATTATGAACAGTTCGATGTGTTATTCCAAGCATGTTAGCCAAATCTTTGTTATTAAAACCGGAAATATCTTTTAATAAAAAAAATTCCTTTGAGGATGCGTTTTTAACTGTATGTCTTGCAGCCCCGGTTTTTTTTTGGGTCGATGAATCGAAGCGGTCACTTGATACAGGCACAACTGATCTGTGTTTTTTACGTATGGTGTTTATTTTATTGGTAACTGAATTCATCGTCATTATTATTTTTAATAAAAATAGGAAAATTTTCCCATAAGGGAATGAAACATTTCAATCTTTTTTAATGTAAAAAAAGGAAGGAAGGCTTTTATTTTGGTAAAACATATATGAGTTGCGATGTTTGTTTCGATAATTATTTGCTTTCACCAGTCTTTTTTACTTTCTCAAAAACGCAGGTTTCGCCCTTATCATCTTTTTATAAACCGGGCAACTCTCAATATGCGCCCCCGGCAAATATCCCGTGCTCATTAAAAATTCATTTACAATTTCACCACCCGTAAAGCGAAAAGTATTTTTAAAAATCTTTACCCATTCATCTTTTGTTTTTGGGTGATGATGATCAATCCATTTTTTAAAAGAGCCGAATTCTTTTTGAATTTTTAAAAGTGTGTTTGCATTTTCTATTGCCGCATTTATTTTAAGGCGATTGCGGATAATGCCTGTATCATTCATTAATCTTTCAAAATCCTTTTCATTGAATGCCGCAACTTTTTTAATATTGAAATTTTTATAAGCTTTCTTAAAATTTTGCTGCTTATTAAGAATGGTTGTCCAGCTCAGCCCCGCCTGGTTTATCTCAAGCACCAGCCGCTCAAAAAGTTCATCGTCATTATCTATCGGGAAGCCATAAGCGGTATCATGATAAATGCGATGAATATTGTTTTTGTCCATGATGCTTACTGCATCGCAATAAGAAGAAGGCTTATCCATAATGATTGAATTGTGAATTGAATTTCTCTGATGACTATCTTTAATCTTATAGAAAAGATTTTAAAATTAACGATAATAGTATGTTTGAAAAATTTGATTGCACAAAAAATTATATTCTTGAAGATGAGCGTGTGTTGCTTCGCCCTTTGCAGCAGGAAGATTATGATAATTTACTTCCTTTTGCATTGAACGAACCCGGGCTTTGGAAATATTCATTAGTAAGCGCTGCCGATGAAGATGGATTACAAAACTATATGAACATAACTTTTAAAGCGAGGAAAGAAGGCAAGGAATATCCCTTTATAGTTTTTGATAAAAAGACAAATGAATATGCCGGCAGCACAAGATTTTACGATATACAGAATGAATTACAAACAGTGCAGCTTGGCTATACCTGGTATGGAAAAAAATTCCAGGGAACAGGGTTGAACAAGCATTGCAAATTTTTACTTTTATCATTTGCATTTGAAAAGATCAGGTTTGAAAGATTTGAATTAAGAGCTGATAATAATAATGAACGAAGCATCGCCGCAATGAAATCTTTAGGATGTAAGGTCGATGGAATTTTGCGAAGCAATATGCCTACCCGTGAAGAAGGAAAAAGAAGAGACAGTATCGTGTTGAGTATTTTAAAAGATGAATGGTTTGGAGAAGTGAAGGAGAACCTTCGTAAAAGATTGAAACAAAAATCAGGATGAATTTAAGGTATTATAGAAGACCTTAGTTTATTCTTTATTTTGTGCCACTAATTATAATAAATACAACTTTTATGAAAAGAGAAATCACGTCCTGGTACAGCCCCTCCCTTGATAAAGATATGCCGGTAGTAACTTATGGTGATTATGGCTTTGCACTTTTGTTGGTACCTACGGCAGCGGCGGATTACTTAGAGTATGAGCGGTTTCAGCTAATAGATTCTATTTCTCATTTTATAGATTCCGGAAAAGTAAAGGTATTTTCAATAAACAGTATCAATACTGAAAGCTGGCTGAACAATGATATGCCGGGTGAGCATAAAGGCATCCGGCACAATCAATTCAACAAATATGTTTTTGATGAAGTAATTCCATTTATAAAAAACAGTACTTCTTATGAAACCCCAATCATAATTAGTGGCGCAAGCTTTGGCGCATTGCATAGCATGAACCTATTTCTGAAAAGGCCTGATCTTATAAATGGCGTTATTGCTATGAGTGGCGTATATAACCTGCACGAGTACACGAAAGGTTTCAATGACGACCAGGTTTATTTTAATTCTCCCGAAGATTATCTCCCCGGCCTTACAGATGAATGGTATTTAGATAACATAAGAAAGAGCCATCACATTCATCTACTTTCCGGGAGTGGCGAATACGAAGATCCCGGTGCGGCAGGAAGGTTTGCAAAAGTGTTTTATGATAAAGGAATAAATTATGAGCTGGATATATGGGGCACTGATATGACGCATGACTGGCCCACGTGGCGTGCAATGCTGCCGAATTATCTTGGAACAAGATTTTGATTGGTGCAGAACTTTTGGAAAGTTTCAAACTTTCCAAAAGTTTTTTCATATTACTCCGCTATTGATCACGCAATAACTTATAGATTGCATCTGTCATAAATATCGCTAAGCAACAAATTGATATTTAATGACTCTAAAGTAATTTGATCTTGAGTGTTGGTGTATTCTTTCAATTGCCAAAGCCCTTCTTTGTTTATTGCAAAATGTTCTGCATGAATTAATTCAGCCTCCACAAGAATATAGTCTTTTAATGCAGGAATGGCGCGGTATAACGTAAACTTTCCGCCGCGATCATAATCCCTGGTAGAAGGCGAAAGAATTTCAATGATCACCGTTGGATTTATAGCCGTGTTTTTATCTTCTTCCGGCGTTGTTATATCTCCGCAAATAATTGAAATATCCGGATAAGTAAATAAGGTGTTTTCGGGGATGTGTATTCTCATATCGCTTCCATAAGGCTGGCAACTTTTACCTTTCAGTGAATTGCCTAATGATATAATAATATTAATTGAAATGATATTATGCCTGGCGCCGGCGCCGGACATTGCAAAAATCTCTCCTTTATAATATTCATGCTTTTCAAAGGCCGTATTTTCCATTTCGAGGTATTCCTCTATGGAATAAATTTTTTTTTGATAAGCATGTGCTGGTTCTTGTATTTCCATCTTTTGAAGTTACAAAAAATACAGTATTCAGTTGGGGAATTGCAAATGTTGACTGGCCAGTGATAGCTGGCTTAAAACTGGTATTGCATTAACGACTGTTAACTTAGATGGATTTTGTAACTTCATAAAAATCATTTGGCATGGAAAATTTATTGGATAGGATTACATCTGACCCTGATGTCGCATTTGGGAAACCTGTTATAAAAGGGACCCGGATGGCCGTGGTTTTTTTACTGGAAAACCTTGCTGCCGGCGACTCAACAGAAGAAATTATAGAAGCTTTTCCTTTCTTAAAAAAAGAAGATATTTTGGCTTGCTTGCAATATGCCGCTCAATTGCTCGATCAAAATACAATTCCACAAAAAGTTAATCTACCAGAGCCAAGGAATCCATTGAGTTTCCTAAAATTGTTGTTTTCCGATTCGGTAATTTGAAATTACAAGAAATGAAGATTTACCTTACCGATTATTGGATTAGCATCTGCAAACTCATCATAAATGCCCAATTAATTTTTGCATGGAAAAGTGAATTGGAAGTTAGATACTAACCTAAATATTTATTTTTCTCTTTACAAAAGTTTTGGCAAGCCCGGATTCTATTCTCCCCTTCCGCTTATTTATTAAATTTGCCCAATGGAGAAAAAATTATTTCTATTAGATGCAATGGCGCTTATATATCGTGCTTATTATGCTTTAATACGCAGCCCCATAATTACTACCAAGGGAAAAAATACCAACGCACAATTTGGTTTTACTAATACCTTATACGATCTGCTTTCAAAGGAAAAACCTACCCACCTCGCAGTGGCTTTTGATACCTGGGCGCCGACGGAACGACACGCTGACTTTGAAGCATACAAGGCCAACAGGCAAGAGGTTCCGGAAGATTTGCTTGCATCAATTCCTGATATAAAAAAAATAATTGAAGGATTCAATTTGCCGGTTGTTGAGTGCGATGGCTATGAAGCCGATGACCTGATTGGCGGCCTTGCGCAACAGGCGGAGAAAGAAGGCTATGAAGTTTTTATGGTAACCCCGGATAAAGATTTTGGGCAGTTGGTGACTGATAAAATAAAAATTTATAAGCCCGGTTACCAGGGAGGGAAATTTGAGATAATGGGTCCCAAAGAAGTGTGTGAAAAATGGGGAATAAAAAATGTAAGCCAGGTAATTGATATACTGGGATTGATGGGCGATGCTGTTGATAATATCCCGGGAATTGCCGGCGTCGGAGAAAAAACTGCGGCAAAATTATTAGCGCAGTATGACAGCGTTGAAAATATTTTGGCTGACGCAGATAATATAAAAGGCGCATTGGGTGAAAAGATAAGGGCGGGAAAAGAAGCGGCAATTATGAGTAAGAAGCTTGCCACCATCATCACTGATGTTCCTTGTAAGTTTCATGAAGAAGATTTCAGGGTGAAGGCATATAATGTCGAGGTGCTGAAAGATCTTTTCGCGGAGTTTGAATTTAAGACTTTAGGCAAAAGAATTTTAGGTGATGAGTACAATGTTTTTGTAGTTGAAAAGCAAGTAATACAAACAGATCTTTTCGGAAATGCTATGGAAGTTCCCATTCCAAAACCCGAAGAAGAAAAAGTGGAAAAAGAAGAAAAAGCAGGGCTTGCTGCTGATAAAAACATAAACAACACCGAACACAATTATGTATTGGTAGAGGGTGACGATCCGATAGCCGAACTAATAAAAAAATTATCAGGTGAAAAGGAAATTTCTTTTGATACTGAAACAACACACATTGATGCCAATGAAGCAGAGTTGGTTGGCTTAAGCTTTTCATTTAAAGATGGGGAAGGATATTATGTTCCTGTGCCGGAAGATGAAGAAAGCGCAATCCATATTTTAAACCATTTCAAAAAATTGTTTGATGATGAATCAATAACATGGATTGGTCAGAATATAAAGTACGATATGCTGGTGCTGAAATGGTATGGCTTTGAACTGAAAGGAAAAGTGTTTGATACCATGCTGGCACATTATGTAATTGAAAGCGAAGGCCGGCGCAATATGGATTTGCTAAGCGCTCAGTACCTCGGTTATCTTCCTGTGTCAATCACCGAGCTGATTGGAAAGAAAACCCGCCTGACCGCTAAAAATAAAAACAATGAAGCCGGGCAGGGAAAAACGCAGGGAACTATGCGTGATGTAGAAGTAGAGAAAGTAAAAGAATATGCAGTAGAAGATGCAGATATTACGTGGCAACTAAAAAATGTATTTACGCCTTATCTAAAAGAAAAGCAAGTTGAAAAAGTTTTCAACGAAGTGGAAATACCCTTGATAAAAGTGCTGGCCGACATGGAATTTGAAGGCGTAAAAGTGGATATGAATTTTTTAAATGTTTATTCAGAAGAGTTAGAAAAAGAAGCGTCACGTTGCGAACAAAGTGTTTTTGAGCAGGCAGGTATAAAATTTAACCTCGCATCGCCAAAACAATTGGCCGAGGTATTATTTGGAAAATTACAATTAGATAAAGGGAAAAAAACCAAGGGTGGCCAACATTCCACCGGTGAGGATGTGCTATTGAAGCTGGCAAAAGAAAATCCGATTGTAGAAGATATTTTGAACTTCAGGGAGCTCACCAAATTAAAATCAACTTATGTAGATGCCCTACCCCAACTTGTAAACAAAAGAACCCAGAGGGTGCATACGTGCTATGGGCAAGCGATTGCTGTTACAGGAAGGCTTAGCAGCAACAATCCCAATCTTCAAAATATTCCAATCAGAACAGCGAGAGGCCGGGAAATTCGCAAGGCATTTATTCCACGTGATAGTGATCATTTAATTATTTCCGCAGATTATTCGCAGATTGAACTACGCATAGTTGCCGGTATCAGTGGCGACCCTGCCATGTGCGAAGCTTTTAAATCGGGCAAAGATATTCATACAGCTACGGCGGCAAAAGTATTTGGGGTGGAAGAAGGTGACGTTACAAAAGAAATGCGTTACAAAGCCAAGAGTGTAAACTTTGGAATTATCTATGGCCAGGGCGCTTTTGGGCTTGCTGAAAATTTAAACATATCAAGAACTGAAGCAAAAGAAATTATTGAAAACTATAAAAAGCAATTTGCCAACATTCAGAAGTACATGGATGAAGCCATTAATTTTTGCCGTACTAACGGTTACGTTGAAACGCTGATGGGCCGCAAGCGCTGGTTGAAAGACATCAACTCTAACAACTGGACGGTGCGTGGTTATGCAGAACGCAATGCTATCAACTCACCGATACAAGGCACGGCAGCAGACATGATAAAGCTTGCTATGATCAAAATTCACGATGAATTTAAAAAGCACAATTTCAAATCGAAAATGATCATGCAGGTGCATGATGAGTTGGTATTTGATGCGCACAAGAGCGAGGTTGATACTATTAAGCCCATCATTATTCGATGTATGCAAACCGCTTTACTACTTCCCAACGGGGTGCCGGCTGATGCCGAAATAGGCGTGGGAGATAATTGGCTGGAAGCGCATTGATGAGATTTGTTTTAAATTTAATTCATGGATAAGCAACTTATCATAGAGCAACTTCAAAAAGTCAAGCCAATTCTTACGGAAAAATATGGTGTAACAGACGTTGCTCTATTTGGATCTTATAGCAGGAATGAACAGAACGAAAAAAGTGATATAGACATTTTGGTGGATTATCAAGTTCCCATGGGAATGAAGTTTTTCGACCTGGTGTATGAACTGGAAGATGTGTTTAAAGAAAAAAAGGTCCAGGTAGTCTCAAAAGCGGGAATTAAACCAAAGTATTTTGAGCGCATAAAACACAACCTGATCTATGCCTAAAAGAGATGATGATTTATTGATATCGGATATGATAGAATGTAAAACGCTTTACTCCTTCTTAACAGAATGCCTGCAGATGGCAAATAGGCGTGGGAGAGATTGCAAAAAAATAAATCGCGGTTTAGAAAATAATATAAATAATGGAAGCATATTAATACATCTGAAATCTAAAGAACAAATAAAGGCTTTCGAACAAATGGCAAAAGCTATGAAAGTGCCTTTTGAAATTAAAAACGAAAGTCCATATAATTCTAAATTCATAGCAATTGTTAAGCAAGCCAATAAAGACTTTAAGGATGGAAAGGGAAGGAAAATGAAATTAGACGAAATATGGAAATAGTCTTCATCGGAAAGTCCTTGCAAGATTTGAGTTATTGGAAAAAATCTGCAATGACGCTGTGCGCAAACGTATAAGAAGTTAATTGAAGAAATACAAAAAAATCCCTTCGAAGGCATTGGTAAACCCGAAGCAATATGATTTATCTAAAAAATGGTCAAGGCGAATAACTGGTAAAGACCTAATGGTTTAGGAAATCGAAGATGACAAAATAAAAATATACTCTTTAAAAGTTCATTATGAAAAATAAACTTGCAACGTGGCAATTCTTGTCAAAGAATGCAAACTGTAGTCCTTTGCTACTTTCTAACGGCTTGCCTGCAGATGCCGAAATAGGCGTAGGAGATAACCGGCTGGAGGCACATTGATAAGATCATAATTTAAATCCAACGCTAATACCTCCCCATAATTTTGCATTAAATCCTTTCTGAAAGAGGGGAGAAATAAAAGCCCTGTACGTCGCGCCTTTCTTTTCATTGGGTTGATAGCGATAGCCTGCCAATAGGTATTTATAAGTTCCCGTTTCATCGCTGAAAAATGAATTTTTTATGCCGGTACAATACACTTTCGTTCCTCCAATTACAGTGGGTACAATACCACCTCCAATTTCAACATAATGATTGCTTTTTCCAAAAAGATAATTTAAGCCAAGAGGTAAACTCATCTGGGCGCCGCTATTACAAGATTCACCCAAAGTACCAAGGGGAGAACCACCGAGGCCTATTCTAAATCCTAAACCACTCTCTTTTTTCAAAATACGGGTATCAAAATTAAAACTAAATAAACTTCCCGGCCCCAATAGTTCTATTTGAAATTGTGAAGCATGGAAAGAATATTGTGACTGGGAAAAACAATGAATATTACATTGAATTATAAAAAGTAAAAGAAATATTTTTTTCATACCGGCTTTCGGTTAAGACATTTTTTTATAAAATAATGCTGCAAAAAAATTCTCCCGTTTTCTTAAAAACCTGCAACTCAACTTCAGTCTTCCTTCCGGTGCTCAGTTCTGTTTTTTTAACGGCGTGCCTGCAGATGCCGAAATAGGCGTGGGAGATAACCGGCTGGAGGCACATTGATGAGATTATAATTTTTCTAATTTGAATTTAGTTGGCAATTTGCCAACTTTCCTTATTTTTGATTTAATTTTTTTAAGAGCATCATGGTAATCGTTTACCTGAATAAGTTAACTGACTTTTCGAAGAAGCATGCTGATGCAAGAAAAAGCCTGAATGTATGGAAGCTTGTTGTTGAAAAAATCGTTTGGAAGAAGATGCAAGATGTTTTGGTTGATTTTCCCAAAGCGAAAATGATAAAAAATAACAGGGCGAAATTTGAGATAGTACACAATAATTATCGTCTTATAACCTATATTGATTATGATGATGAGATAGTAGAGATTAGGTTTATTGGTACGCACAATGAATATGATAAAATCGATCCTGAGACAATTTAAATAAAAATATGCCAACACAACAATGGTTTTTAATTGATAATGAACTGTCTTATAAAGAAGCAGTAAACCGTTATGAATATTTAAGAGAGGCGAAAAAAGGTTCTGCCGCCCATAAAGAAAAAGTTCTTTTAGCATACCTTATCAATAAATATGAAAATGGTAAATGGTCTATTCCAGAGATGGACCCCGTCGAGATTATTAAAATTAGAATGGAAGAATTCGGGTATAAACCTGCTGATCTGGCAAAGGAATATGGGGATAAAGGAACAATCAGTAAAGTGCTTAATTACAAGCAACCACTTTCCCTTAAAATGATACGTTTATTTAATAAAATGTTGAGAATTCCAACGGAGTTGTTGACAAAAGAATATAAGCTATCCTCCTAACAATTTTTATCTCCTGGAAGTTGTTTCTATCTAATCAAATTCTTTCCTTTCTTGCCAACCTTGATTTGCAAGTCACGCTTCCAAAGGAAGTACAAGTGATGAACCCCTATAAAGAAGCGGGCACTTACAAAATCTGTAAAAAATTTTACGGCAAGTATTATAACGATAATCATTCCCGGCATTTGATACTTGGCATCAACCCCGGAAGATTTGGCGGTGGTATTACAGGCATCCCATTTACCGACCCTGTACGGCTTCTGTCTGTTTGCGGTATTAAAAATGACTTTCAAAAAAAGCAGGAGTTGAGTTCTGTTTTTATTTATGAAATGATTGAAGCCTTTGGAGGTGACGCGTCTTTTTATAATAAATTTTATATTTCTTCGATATGCCCATTAGGATTTACAAAGCACAATAAAAACCTCAATTATTATGACGATAAAGATTTAGAAAACAATATCAAAAGCTTTGTGATTCAATGCCTGCAACAGCAGCTTGAATTTGGTATGAAAAGTGACATTGCTTTTTGCCTTGGCGAAGGCAAAAATTTTAAATATTTAACGAGGCTAAATAATGAAACAAAATTTTTTGAAAAGATTACTCCGCTGCCGCATCCGCGCTTCATTATGCAATACAAGCTCAAAAAAAAGGAGCAATATCTACAGCGTTACGTTCTTGAATTGGGAGCTGCAGCAAACAACGCGCTTTAAACCTTTTCTTTCTGTTCCCTTACAAACGTTAATGAAAAGCTGCGCATCAAAGTTTTACTTCTAAGGCGTGCCGCCTGATCTAATTTCTTACTTTTGCCAACTAAAAAAATTGAAAATGACAGCGGAAAGTTTATTTCCTTCTCAAACGAAAGACAGGAGAGATGTAGTACATAATTTTAATGCGGGACCTTCTGTTTTACCCCAGGTTGTTTATGAAGAAGCGGCGGCGGCAGTGTTGAATTATAATAACTCAGGGTTGTCCATTCTGGAAATAGGCCACCGTACGCCCGCTTTCGAAGCTGTAATGCACGAGGCACGTTCATTGGTTAAAGAACTAATGGATCTTGATGAGGATCATGAAGTATTGTTTTTACATGGTGGCTCCTCTACCCAGTTCATGCAGGTACCTATGAACCTTCTTAATGAAAAAGAAACAGCGGCTTATGCTGATACCGGTGTTTGGAGTTCAAAGGCTATTAAGGAAGCAAAATTATTTGGAAATGTAGAAGTGGTTTGCAGTTCCAAAGAGGCAAATTTTAATTTTATTCCGAAAGATTTTGCCGTGCCTAATGATGCAAAATATTTTCATATCACTACCAACAATACCATTTATGGCACGCAATGGCAGTGCATCCCCAATGTAAGTATGCCGATGGTTGCTGATATGTGCAGTGACATATTTAGCCGCAAGTTAGACTTTAACTCTTTTGGGATCATTTTCGCAAGCGCACAAAAAAATCTTGGGCCGGCGGGTGTAAATCTCGTGATTGTAAACAAAAATATCTTAGGAAAAGTAAAGCGGGCTATACCAACTATAATGGATTACCGCAACCATATAAAGGAACAAAGTATGTTGAATACTCCTCCTGTGTTTGCAGTGTATGTATGCCTGCTCACCTTGCGTTGGCTCAAACAACTGGGTGGCATAGACGCAATTGAAAAAATGAATAACGAGAAAGCTGCTTTTCTATATAACGCTATTGATGAAAGCTCCATTTTTATACCAACTGCTGTAAAGGAAGATAGAAGTAAAATGAACACCTGCTTTGTGGTTGAGGCCAAAGACCTGGAGAAAAAATTTCTTGACTTTGCAACAGAACATAATATATATGGCATAAAAGGCCACCGCTCAGTGGGTGGCTTCCGGGCATCTATGTATAATGCCTTGCCATTGAGCAGCGTAGAGTATCTTGTGGAAGTAATGAAGGAGTTTGAAAGAATAAATAGAAATTAGCGTTTAATACAATTAAATTTTAAAAAATAGATTCTACTAAATTTGGTAATCATCTAAAAAAGCTCCTTTTAAATATTGCTTATTTTTGTCCCATGGATAATTACCTCGATAGAATTACAGTAAACTCTGAACAGTTGGATGGAAAACCATGCATAAGAAATATGCGCATTTCAGTACAAACCATTTTGGAATTTTTAAGTGCGGGCGATTCAACCGAAGAAATATTATATCAATATCCATCGTTAGAGAAAGAGGATATCTCTGCTTGTCTTCAATATGCCGCTAAAATTTCAGGTAAAGAATTTTCCTTTCAAACATTAACTTCTAATGCCTGAATTTATAGTGGATGCAAATTTGCCTTTCAGAATTCTAAAGTGGCAAAATAATCTTTTTGAATACGTCGTAAATATTGACCCTCTTTGGAAGGATGAAGAAATATGGAACTATGCAAAGGCAAATAATTTGATAATAATTACAAAAGATAAAGATTTTCGCCTTAAGCAAATTATTCATGGTTCACCTCCTAAAGTGATCCATATAAAATTTGGAAATCTTAAATTGAAGGAATTTGAAAAAGTAATTAATCAATGTTGGAACCAGGTAGAAAAATCAATCAAAAATCACATGCTTATAAACATTTATCAAGCTACGATAGAAGCCATTAACTAAACAGATGATAACAATAATTCCCTTTAAAGCATTGAGGCCGCAACCCCAATTCGCGAAGCAGGTAGCCTCACGCCCTTATGATGTGCTTAGCAGCAAAGAAGCAAAAGTAGAAGCAGAGGGTAATCCCTATTCCTTTCTTCACATCACCAAGAGTGAGATTGACCTTCCGGTAAACACCGATGTGCATAGCAAGGAAGTTTACGAAAAAGCGAAGGAAAACCTGGATGCTTTTATTAACAGGCCAATACTGTTTTTTGAAAGTAAACCTTGCTATTATATTTATAAGCTTGTGATGAATGATAAAGAACAAACCGGCATTGTATGCTGCAGTTCGGTAGATGATTATGAAAAAGGCCTGGTAAAGAAACATGAATATACGCGGCCCGAAAAAGAAGAAGACCGGATCAATCACATTAAAACTACAAAGGCGCAAACGGGCAATGTTTTTCTTGCCTACCGATCACTGGACAGAATAAATGAAATAATAGAAAAATGGAAGAGCGCTAAAAGCCCGGTGTATGATTTTGTTGCTGAAGATAATGTGCAACATTCCATTTGGGTTATAAATGATGAGAAGGTAATCGGTAATATTACAGAAGCGTTTAAAACAGATGTTCCCTACACTTATATCGCAGATGGGCATCATCGTGCAGCATCTGCGGCAAAAGTGAAATACCTGCTGGCTGACAGCAAAGAAGCCGGATATTTTCTTACCACTTTATTTGCTTCAGATCAGTTACACATTTTACCGTATAACCGCGTGGTGACTGATCTTAATGGCCTGACCACAGACAAGTTTCTTGAAAAATTAAACCGCAACTTTTCTGTACAAAAAGTACCAAAAGCCTATAGCCCGGAAGGCCCTCACAATTTTGGGATGTACCTCGCCGGCAGTTGGTACCAGCTTACCGCACTTGACGGTACATTCCCCACTGACCCGGTTGGTGTGCTTGATATTTCTATTTTGCAAAATAATTTGCTTGAGCCGGTATTGGGTATTAAGGATCAACGTACCGATAAACGGATTGATTTTGTGGGCGGTATAAGAGGGCTGGAAGAACTGGAAAGGAAAGTGAACAGCAAAGAAATGGCTATTGCCTTTAGCGTGTACCCGGTAAGCATTGAGCAACTCTTTGATATAGCAGATACCGGCCAGGTGATGCCACCGAAAAGTACCTGGTTTGAACCAAAGCTAAGGGACGGATTACTTACACATTTCTTATCTCCCTAAAAAATTCCGGAGGCATAAAAACTTAAAATTTCTTTTACTAAACTTCAACGTGCAAGGAAGTTTTATCTTTATAGCATGAAAAGATATGTGTTCGTTTTTTTATTGTCCTGTTTTTCCCTGCATGCTTTTTCCCAGGAAGATGCGCAAAAGATACAGGATAACGCTCGTGCGTTTATGCGGCAAGGCGACTATGCAAATGCTTCACTAATATTATCAAGAGCTATTCAGCAATATCCCAATAATATTGAGATCGCCAAAGATCTTTCTTATAATTATTATCTGCAAAAGCAAAATGAAAAAGCACTCGAGGTAATAAAGCCCTTGCTGGAAAAAGACAATGCTGATGACCAGACTTATCAAATAGCGGGCACTATCTACCGGGCGCTCGATCAGCAAAAAGACGCCGAGAAGTTATATAAAAAAGCCATAAAGAGCTTTCCAAAAAGTGGAACGCTTTACAACGATTACGGAGAGATGCTTTGGGCCAAAAAAGATTATAATGCAATAAAGTTTTGGGAAAAGGGAATTGAAATGGATCCCTCGTACGCCAATAATTATTACAATGCCTGCAAGTTTTATTTTCTTTCAACAGATAAAATATGGTGCATTTTGTATGGGGAAATATTTGTCAACATGGAATCTTTTACTTCGCGAACGGCGGAGGTAAAAAATATATTACTGGATGGCTATAAAAAGCTTTTTGCCAATCCCGATCTTCTTAAAGACAGTAAGGATAAAAATAATTTTGAAATGGCTTTTTTAACCACTATGAATAAGCAAAGCAATGTAGCCATAAGAGGATTGAACGCTGAAACGCTTACGATGATCAGAACGCGGTTTATATTGGACTGGGACAATTCTTACGCGGCTAAATTTTCCTTCAGGCTTTTTGAATTGCAGGAAAATCTTTTAGAACAAGGTTTATTTTCTGCTTATAACCAGTGGATATTTGGAGCCGCACAAAATTTATCAGCCTATCAAAACTGGACAGGCACGCATGCTGAAGAATACAATGCCTTTAATAAATTTCAGGATGGCAGAATTTTCAAAGTCCCCGAGTCGCAATATTATCATTGATTTTTTGTGAACGCATAATTCGCCATAGAATTAATGCAGCGTTCGCTATCACCATAGAATCAAATGTTTTTTATAATTTACAATTGATAAGAGAAATTATTTTTTTGTTATGAATCAACCCTCGCGATTGTTCGATTGCCTTGAGCTTCATTTAAAAAATGCGCCTCAGCAAATAATGCTTGCCGGCAAAGAAGATGGCGTTTGGAAAAAATATACGGTAGCAGATGTATCTCAAATTGTGAACAGCCTCAGCGCAGGCCTTTTAGCGTTGGGAATAAATAATGGAGATAACACCGCTGAAGGTAGAGACAAAATCGCAGTGATCTCAAAGAACCGCCCCGGTTGGCTGATGCTTGACCTGGCCGTGCAGCAAATAGGCGCTGTGCTCACACCCGTTTACCCGACCATAAATATAAATGAGCTTGAATTTATATTGCAGGATGCTGCGGTAAAATTAGTATTTGTAAATGACCAGGAGCTTTTTGATAAAGTAAACGAAATACGGCCCAACCTTCCGGACATTAAAGAAATTTATTCTTTTGAGAATTTGCCAAACATAAAAAATTGGAAAGAAATTTTATCCCTGGCGAATGATGAGTTGGTAAATTCCGTAAAGATAATTTCAGATAAGATCGGCTATGAAGACCTGGCGACTATTATATACACTTCCGGCACTACCGGCCGGCCCAAAGGTGTTATGCTATCTCATAAAAATATTTTAAGCAATGTACTTGACAGTGTCCCCTGTTTTCCTCCCGGTGATAATATGATGGCTTTGAGCTTTTTGCCCCTCAACCATATTTTTGAGCGTATGGTTAGTTATGTTTATCTGTTCAAAGGGACTGCCATTTATTACGCTGAAAGTCTTGAAACCATTGGGGACAACCTGAAAGAAATAAAGCCCAATTTGTTTACCACCGTGCCAAGGCTTTTAGAGAAAGTATATGAAAGAATAATGAGTAAAGGAAAAGAGCTTACGGGCATCAAAAGAAGTTTGTTTTTTTGGGCGCATGGCCTTGCCGCCAAATTTGAAATAAATAAAGACCAGGGATTTGTTTACAATCTGCAGCTATCTCTTGCTAATAAACTGGTTTTCAGTAAATGGAGAGAAGCGCTGGGCAACAATATTACCTGCATCATAAGTGGCGGCGCTGCCTGCCAGGTAAGGCTGATAAGAATATTTACGGCGGCAAAAATCCCGGTGATGGAAGGATACGGCTTAACTGAAACGTCGCCGGTGATAAGCGTAAATCGCTTCGAAGAAAGTGAACGGATGTTTGGCTCGGTGGGGCCTTTACTCGATAGTGTATCAGTGAAAATAGCCGATGATGGAGAAATACTTTGCAAAGGGCCAAACGTGATGATGGGATATTATAAAAGGCCAGACCTCACCACAGAGGTGATGGAAGATGGTTGGTTTAAGACAGGCGATATAGGGCTACTCCTCGAAAATGGTTTTTTAAAAATTACCGATAGAAAAAAAGAAATGTTCAAAACAAGCGGCGGCAAATATGTTGCGCCGGTGACAGTGGAAAATAAGCTAAAGGAATCACCGTATATAGAAAATTTAATAGTAACCGGCGCCGACGAAAAATATGTAGGGGCTTTAATAACCCCTGCTTTTGACGAACTAAAAAACTGGTGCTTTAAAAATAATATTGCTGATGGCCTAAATGAGGAACTAATAAAACTGCCGCAGGTAAAAGAATTGTATAAATCCGAAGTTGAAAATTTTAATAAAGAATTTAATCATGTAGAGCAGATCAAAAAATTTGAGCTGCTGCCCCGCGAATGGAGTGTAGAAACCGGAGAGATGACACCCAAGCTAAGCCTAAAAAGAAAAGTGATTTTGGAAAAATATAAAGATGCTGTGAAAAGGATCTATAGCTAATTTTATTACTTAAAATCAAAATTGAAGAAGTGTCACAAAACAGATACTACCGCAATATTTATGCACGATTGATGGAATTAAAAACTACTGCTTCAAAAAGTTTGACTTCGATGAAAAGCCCGCATCAAAAATCTCAACGGTATATACACCCTTTGATAAATACTTCACCGGTAAGCTGATATTACTGTTTCCATTAATTGCGACATGCGTTACCAACTGGCCATTTGCATTCCATATTTTTAATTGTCCGTGTTGCAGCGGCGTAGCGAGTTTTATATTTAGTTCGTTGACAACAGGGTTCGGAAATAATCTAAATAAATTTACTTTACTTGTTTCAATAACTTTTACCGGACTATAGGAAATGTTGTTATAGAAATCAATTTGTTTCAGGCGATAATAATTTTTACCATTATTGGGTAAGGCATCTGTATAAGAATAATCTGCTCCTTTGCCTCCTAAGCTCAATGTTTTCACATAGCCGATAGAATCGAATTTTGCCCCGTCACTACTTCGCTCTATTTGAAAACCCTTGTTGTTATTTTCAGCCAAAGTTTTCCACTGCAACAATACAACGTTATTATTTTTTTTACTGATACTAAAGCCGAGGCCCGTAACAGCTAAGGTGCCCGGGCCGCGTTTATATTGTAGCATCCATTGATATACATTTAAACCCTGTGCAGCATCCAAGGGTGCACTAAAGCTATAAGTCGAATCCCACGCATTGTGTTGATTATCGTGAAAGATCGTCTTTTTGGCCAGTGGGTTTGGCGGTGACGATGCGGAATTGATCAGGTGAACGTAAAGGATAGTTGTTGTGTCCACGGGCACCGCGGGATCGCCATCATTGTGTGTAGCCCACACGGCAATGTTACCGGCAGCAATTGTTTCCGCCTTTAATGTATCGCCATAAGAGCCGCCGCAAACCGGAACTATGGCCGCAATACGATTTGCGTACGTCACATTATTTCCTGTATAATCCCAAATTAATCCGCCCCCAAGGCTAAAGCCGGTCATGTATATTCTTATTGCATCCACCCGGTAATGAGAAATGGCATAGTCAATAAAATCATTAATAGACTGGGGGCTCGCCACACCCGTAAACTGTGGTAAAAGCACAATGAATTTAAAGTTTTGCCCCTTTACTGTAAAAGAGTTAGGAAAAATTCCAAGTTTTATTTGCCCGCCAGTGGCACCATTCACGCCTATTACTTTTGGTAATTCGGCAGGGCTGCCATCCCCGTTTTCACCATAGCCACCAAAGCATAACAATAAAGGATATTTCTGGGTGCTTACAGGATCATAGCCCTGCGGCAGATATTCATAATAGCCATTTGATAAGGGCGTAGTGGTAATATATTTTGGCGTAAGGGTTTGGCAAAAACTGTTACCGGCAGTTATTAAAAACAGGGAAAATATTATAACTCGCACTGCAATTTTTTTTTGAGATTTCATAAAGCATTGTATAAGCAGGTAAATGTTAGAGGTGTCTTCTTTACTGGAAATCGTTTAAGATTGTATCTTAAAATTAAAACTTTTGGCTGTCTGAATTACTGATCTTTCTTAATTATTCCAATTATTTTAAAGCGGTATTTTTCAATAGCTATGCTGTAAGATGGGCCTTGGAAAATAGCAAGACATCACCTGTATCAGTTTCCATATTGCAACAAATTTTCTGAAAAGAAATAACCAATCAGTCTTTTTTCTCCGCCGGTATAAACTTCATTGATATGGAATTAACGCAATGCCTTGTGTTTTTTGAAGTCAGCCTTTCGCCGGTAAAAACATGGCCAAGGTGCGCATCACAATTGTTACAAACTATTTCCACGCGCCTTCCATCTGCGTCAGGAACTTTTTTTACTGCTCCCGGAATTTCGTCATCAAAACTTGGCCAGCCGCAGTGGGAATCAAACTTATCTTTCGATTCATACAGTGGGGCGTTGCAACGCCTGCAGATATAAGTTCCTGTAGCTTTATTATTATCATACTCACCGGTGAAGGGCATTTCAGTTCCTTTGTGAACGATTACTCTTTCCTCTTCAGGTGTAAGTTTATTATACTCCATAGATATTGTTTTGTATGCATTTTATGTAAAATTAAGCAAACACTTTCAAGAGAAAATCAGTACCAGCATCTTTAGGCATTGGTGTTGTTTATACAATGAATGTTGAATTTTTAAAAAAAATAGCTTGTCGGTTGATGAATGTAAAAAAGTGAATTAGCAAGAAAATGAGCCGGCACAATTTTACAAAAACATTTATATCTGCATTCATAAATAAAATTTTAATATTTGGTGTTTGATCGTATTGTCAATTCAAAAAAGCAGAAATAGTGGCGATCTAAAAGCAAAAAGAAATTCGTGTTAATCTGGTGCAACCTGCTTGCCGTCAGGCAGGTCCATGGCTTTCTTATTTATGTTTTATGTAAACACCTAATCCTATGAAATTTTTTCATTATTTCCTTTTCGAATCTTTTCTTTGCAAGTCATGAATTATTATTTGCAAAAAAATCTCTTATGGAAATAAAGAAATCTATTTTTACAGCGATACTTTTCCTCTCATCTTTTCTTTCATTTTCGCAGGAGCAAACTAAAGTAGCCTCAGTTTATAATCCGCAGGAAACGTTTGCCCAGGGCCTTTTTACCTCAAACGGAAATGAATACAGGTCTG
The DNA here is from genome assembly GCA_965217965.1 of Hanamia sp. Lineage (GTDB taxonomy): Bacteria > Bacteroidota > Bacteroidia > Chitinophagales > Chitinophagaceae > Ginsengibacter. The sequence continues at coordinate 1,400,060 of CBDCJQ010000001.1, forward strand.
CAAGCGGAGCGCCGGGAACCAAATACTGGCAAAACCGTGCTGACTATACATTGCATGCAACAATAGATACGGTGAAGAATGACCTGGCTTGTACGGAAGTAATTCAATACACGAATAACAGCCCTGATTCTTTGCAATCTCTTTGGCTGCAGCTTGATCAAAATACTTATCGTGAAGATGCTAAATCCAATTTTTATACATCCTTCGGTGCGAGAGGGCACACACAAGGCTACCAGTTTGAGTCTGTAAATATTGAGCTAAAAGGAAGAACGATAAAAGCAGATTATATCATTAATGATACACGTATGCAAATTCGTTTGCCACAACAGTTATCATCAAAAGAAAAAATAAAAATCAATATACAGTACCATTATGAAATACCAGGAACATTTGGTAGCCGCACCGATTATTTCCCAACAAAAAATGGAAAGATCTATGAGATAGCGCAATGGTACCCGCGGATGTGCGTATATGATGATCTGGAAGGTTGGAGCACTTTACCCTTTCTTGGCAGCGGCGAATTTTATTGTGAGTATGGCGATTTTGATTACACCGTCACGGTACCATCAGGCATGATCGTGGCGGGAAGCGGCGAGCTGCAAAACGAAAAAGAAGTGCTGCTGCCTCAACAGGTGCAACGGCTTGCAGCGGCAAGAAAAAGTGATAAAACGATAATGATCCGCACAGCAAATGAAGTAAAAGCAGCGGAAAACCAACCTTCAATTACAGCAACAAAGACATGGCATTTTAAAATGTATAACACCCGCGATGTGGCTTTTGGCGCATCCAAAGCTTATGTATGGGATGCGGCGAAAGTGAACTTGCCTAATGGTAAAAAATGTTTGGCTATGTCGGTGTATCCTGTTGAAAGCCTCGGCGAAGATGCCTGGGGAAGAGCAACAGAATATTTGAAAAAGTCTATAGAATATTTTTCTGAAAAATGGTTCGTGTACCCGTGGCCGGTAGCCGTAAATGAAGCCGGTATGGCTGGTGGTATGGAATACCCGGGAATAGTGTTTGACGGCATTAACGATAAAGCGGGGGAGCTGTATTGGGTGACTGCACACGAGATCGGGCACAACTGGTTTCCTATGATCGTAGGCAGCGATGAAAGAAGGTATGGGTGGATGGATGAAGGGTTCAATACTTTTATAGATGTGTATGCTTCGGATAATTTTAATAATGGCGAATATGCTCCCAAGCGGGATGGTGAATATGCGCCTGGAAAAGGAAATCCTTCTGAAGAAATAATACCGTTGCTTAAAGACGAAGCCGCTCCCTCAATGATGTCGCGGGCTGATGCGATACCTGAAAAGTATCGCCATCCAATGGTGTATTTTAAACCGGCACTGGGCCTGGTTTTGCTTCGCGAGGTAATACTTGGTCACGACCGGTTCGACTATGCTTTTAAAATATATATTGATCGTTGGGCTTACAAACATCCTGCCCCTGCTGACTTTTTTGGAACGATGAATAACGAATCAGGCGAAGACCTTACCTGGTTTTGGAGAGAATGGTTTTATAATAACTGGCAACTTGATCTTGCGGTACAATCTGTTTCTTATAAAAACAATGACTATAAAAATGGCGCGGATATTACCGTCAGCAACCTGCAAAAGATGGCGATGCCTGCCACTATTGAAGTTATTCTGAAAGACGGCAGCAAACAGGAAATTAATTTACCAGTTGAAACATGGATACAGAGTGCTGTTCATACAATTCATTTACAAATAATACAGCCACTGCAATCTGTAATTATTGACCCTGCAGAAATGCTGCCTGATAGTAACAGGGGAAATAATATTTGGAAGGAATAATAATAGTCTCGCAAACCTCACAGGTTTTTAAAACCTGTGAGGTTTATTTGGTTTGTTAGATATATTGACCTCGCGGAAATCCTTTCTGACAGTAATAGGAGGAAGGATTAAATTGAAGGAGTGATAGTTAGTAAACTGACACACCTGCCAGGTTTTTAAAACCTGGCAGGTGTATTGGTCAGTTAGATAGTTTATCGAAAAAAATCAATCAACTAATTTCTCTTTTCATACCCTGGTGTTGCCGGCACTTTAAAGCCTTTATCTTTCAGCAGCACCTTTATTTCTTCAATGCCTTTTTCTAATTGCGGGTCAATTCCTTTTGCCATCATGCCGAGGTCTTCATCTACCTTAATGTCCGGCTCTACACCGTGCCCTTCTTTGAACCAGGTGCCGTCAGGATTGAACATCCGGAAAGTTGGGACGGTAATAGAGCCGCCATCAATAAGTTCGGGCACGCCACTTATACCTATCCAGCGATTCAGTGAGTAAATATATTTATCCTTTTTCAAAGCTGCGTTAAAGTTACGGCATGGTTTAACCTGTCAGCCTTGTAGGCTGTTTGTGTATTTTCCTATTTTCTTTTTTTAAGTATTTTCTTTTTTAGATCGTTTTTAAAATCCCTGTTTACAGGTGCAGGCTTATCACCCGAAGCTACTGACTGGCTTCCGGTTGTTTGTTTAGCCGGAGAATAATCTTACCTGGTGCTTTTTATTGTTGATAGCAGTGAGGGTTTGTATGCAGAGCGGCTGGCATTTCATGGCACAAAGTAATTGTTGCCACAGATATTTGATTGAGATTTTTTTAAAGCATCGCAGCAGGTCCTGTATTTTGCATGTATGCTCCAGCAGTTGATTAATCAGGTGTGCGATCAGTAGGCACTGGTAGTAGTTTTGTTGGGCATTGAAGGAGGTTCTGCTGTATAAATGCTGCATGTTGTAGCCATTATTTTTCTCTTCATTAAACCCTTCATTTTCTATTTTCCATCTTAACCTTCCGGCTTTGCTTAAGGCTTTTACGGTGGATCTTTCAACCGGCAGATTGGTGATGCGGACAAAGTTGGTTGTGGACGATTGGTTGGTTACCTGATTGCTAATAGTTTCTTTGCACTGGAGGTAGTGCAGGGTGTGTTTCTTATGAAGTAAATCTTCCACCCAATAAAACTCCTGTGTGATGCTGTTATTTTTTACCCTGCATTCCGGCTGATGAATAAAACTGTTGTGCTTTGTGGGTGGATCATCTTTGAGGCAATCCTGCAAAGCAGGCAGGCTGCCGTCCTGCAGGGTGATGATGTATTTCCAGTCGTTGTTTTCGCAAATATCCATCACCGGGTTGCTGGCATAAAGCGCATCTGCCAGTATGCAGACAGGCAGCCGGGGAAAAGCCTGTTTTAATTTTTTTGACAGGCGTTTAAAAGCGTTCTGTTCACAATCCTGTTTGTCGTAAGGTTTATTGTTGTCATTGATTATCCATTCTGTGGCCAGCGATATACAAAAACCATTTTCGGTCACCAGCTTTGCTTCCAGCACAGGATACAGGTAAGTTGTTTTGCCATTTTTAGATTCCTTTTTTAATCCGCATCCAAACCTGTCTTCATCGCAGCTTACCATACCACTGGCATCTACAGCTACCATGTAATGTCCAAATATTTTATGTTTATAAAAGACCTTGTTTTCTATCAGCCGGCTAATCAGTTTTACTTTCAGGTCTTCCAGTTCGGTTGGCGGCAATACTTTAAAATAATCTTGTACTGCATCCAGATGGGGCAGATCGGCCTGGAAAAGTTTTTTGAAGTTGGCCTTAAATTCACCGCTGTGCCTGCGGTCGTTATTGACTGCATTGCGGCTTTGCGACTTGAAGATAAACATGGCCAGTGCTGCCCTTAACAGTTCGTCACAACGATAGTCTTTTCGTTTGCGGTGATCGGCTACGTCCGTAAGGTTTTTGCTCCAATCCGGAAAATAGCTCCTGATAATTTTGCGTAGTTCGTAGGCGATGTCTGCACCGTTAATTGTTTGGTCTTTTACCTCAGCTTTCTTTGCTGCGGAGGTAGAATTGTGTTTGTTACCCAATATAAAACCCCTACCTTTACGGCAACAAAAAAGCCCGCCTACAAATCAGTAACAACGGGCTTTTTAATGAAAATATGGGTAACAAATATACTTTAATTTAAAGTATCACCAGCCCGCAAGGGCTTTTTATCCCCATAACTCTCCCTAACTCAAACAGCCCGAAAAATATTTTTAATTACACTAATGAAACTCAGAATGCATAAGGGTTCTATTTACTCGCTGAATCGCTGTACCTATCAGGCCGCCCCAGGTGCGGTTCCCGATCAAAGGGCCTAATCCTTTCTTACGAAAATAATCAGGGAAAGCATCACCACCAGAGCCGCTCCATCCATTTATCAACATCACCTTGGGGCCGAAGTTTGCAAAGGGTGGCCACGGGTTACTGCTGCCATCACGTATAGCCCAATAAGCCAGCGGAGAACGGTTAAGCATTTCAATAAAACGATCAGGAATCTGTCCGCCGCTGTTGAAGCGTTCATCTATCACTAGCGCTTTTTTATCCCACTGTGCATTGAACTGCCTGATCAATTCGTTCTGCCCGTCGATGCCGGTGCTGGGCACATAGATGTAGCCTGCTTCGCCATTGGTTTCTTTGTCCACCTTTTTCCGGTTAACTTCTACCCAGGATAAATAGCGCAGCCTTCCTTCATCTTTCAATGTGCGTACGACCGTAGTTTTTGCCCCGGAAAAAGAAGGAGAAGAGTTATACGTTAACTCAATTGTTTTATCAGCTAATCCTTGGAAAAGGATGAAAGGTTCCTGCTCTGTTGTAAGCGGTACACCATTTACTGCAAGCAGGTAATCACCTTCTTTTATGTTTACACCCGGCATTTCCAAAGGCGACCGTACCTCTGCATCCCAGGGAGCAGTTTGTATTATTTTTTTAATTTTATAATGATCTCCATCGGCTTCAAAATCCGCCCCGAGGTAACCAACATTCCGGCTATTTTCTTTTTCAACATCACCACCGCCCTGGTACGTATGCGAAGCGTTTAATTCGCCGATCATATCGCCCAATATAAAATTGAGCTCTTCGCGTGTAGTAGCGCCGGCAAGTATTTTGCTGTATTGCTGCCTTACGCTATCCCAGTTTACACCGTGCATGTTAGGATCATAAAAATAATCCCGCTCCATTCGCCACGCATCGGTCAGTATCTGCTTCCACTCGTCCATAGGATTTACCATCATTTGCATATCGGCAATCGCTATCGGCTTTTCAAATTTCTGTGCTTCGGCGGGCTTCACTATTGCAAAAGCTTCGCCCTGGCGTACAAGCATTTTTTGCCGGTCGGCAGAAAGCGTGTAGTCGTTCACGTTATCTAATATTGTTTTTTCTTCTTTTTTTTCTGTATCGAATATTTTTAGCGCAGTCTTTCCATCTTTCTCGCCCTGCATAGGATATTTCAGATAAATGATCTTGCCTTTTATGGAAGAAATGTTTCCATAATTTCCCGGTGATAATGGAAGTATTTCCAGGCGTGATTCTATACCATCAAAATCAATATCAACGGGACTAACCTTCACCCTTATTTTTTGCGTAGAGTCCATTGCTTTCGCGCTAATCTTTTTCACTACAATTTTTGTAATGGGCTCAGATGGTAAAATTTTTATCGTATCATTTTCAGGAAATAAAATTGAACGCGTTTCCTTTTGAAGCGTGATGGCCGCCAGTTGCGTGGAATTCGCATAGATAAAAGAGTTATCGATATCGCTGTAGTTGGGAGCAAAAGATTGTGAAGTGGTCAGGTAAAGGTATTTGCCTTCGCTTTCAAACACGGCGTTGCCGGCGTTGTAAAATCCACTGGTTACCTGGTGAAGCTGTCTATTTTTATAATCAAAAATGAAAATAGCATTGTGTTGATTTTCAAGATCGCGGCTATAGGTAAGATACCTGCCGTCGGGAGACCAGCTACAGGAAAAATTCTCCAGGCCAGAATGTAAAAAATGTAACGCATGATCTACATCAATGGTATTGCCAGAGGATACCTCCACTATTTTTATTTTCATCGCTTTATCAATGAAGGCAATTTTTTTACTATCCGGCGACCAGAATAAATTATACCGAAAGCCGGGGCCGTAGCTGGTAAGCTTACGCGGCTTGTTTTCATCATAAGGAGTAGTGTATAATTCATATTCCCCAGACTGGTCGCTCCAATAAGCAATAGTCTTTCCATCAGGCGACCAGGCAGGGTAACGATCAGCCGTGCCCGAAGAAGTAGTGAGGTCTTTTACAAATCCTTTTTCTGCAGGTAATGAAAAAATATCTCCACGCGCTTCCATCACTACGCGATTGCCATCCGGGCTTAGTCCTGTATGCTGAATGTATTTAGCAACCTTCTCCAGCTTTGGTTTTAATGAGGCTTTATCACTAACCAAAGACACTTTTACTTCCGTCATTTTTTTAGCAGAAAAATTATAGAGATAGAGATTTCCTCCTGCCTCAAACACAATATCCTCTGGCCCGGCAGAGGGAAAATGAATATCATAATCTTTCAGATCCGTAAGCTGCTCTACAGTTTTTGTTTTCGTGTTGTATTTCCATAAATTCATTCGCACTGCTGCGCCACGATCACTTAAAAAATAAATATCATCGTTGTGCCACATAGGGAATTCATTGCCTTCTTCGGTATTGAGATCGGTAATATTTTCAGAAGTATTATCGGTAAGGTTGAAAATATGAATATCCGCTTTCCAGCCACCACGGTATCTTTTCCAGTTACGAAAAGCCTGTGTACGAAAGGTAACCGCCAGCTCATTTCCATCTGGGGAATAGGAAGCGAATTCACCATAAGCCAACGGAAGCTTCTGCGAAGGCCCGCCCGTAGCGGCTATTGTAAAGAGTTGATTAAACCTGTCGCGGCCACTTTCCCTGCCCGATGCAAACAATACACGCTTGCCATCGGGCTGCCATCCCACCACCCTGTCTGGGCCTCCGTGAGAAGTAAGCCTTACAGGAATACCTCCTGTGGTTGGCAACACATATACATCTTTGTTGCCATCATAATTTCCGGTGAAGGCAATGCTTTTACCATCAGGAGAAAAACGCGGGAAGCTTTCCACGCCCAGCGGGGAACTTAGCTTCACGGCTTCGCCGCCTTCCTTTGGCATTATCCAAAGATCATTTGAATAAGTAAAAACGATTTGTGTTTTTGATACATCAGGATAGCGGTAAAGACCGGCATCGGTTTGCGCAAAAATGTTTAAGAAAAATAAATTGCATAGCGTGTACAAAACTAATTTCTTCATGAAATGATTTGTTTTTAAAATGTAATAATAGTAAAATAGCATCCTGGGATTAAAAGCAGTTGTTTAGAAAATAAAAGTAAAGTAGGAATAATTTTATTATTGAAAAAGCTTTTATGGATGTGTGGTGATTATCGATAGACCGGAATAGAATTGTATAAATAAGTGGGTAAAAAAAACATAAAGAATATCTATTTTTCTGGGAGCAAAAAGCTGAACTACTCACCACCCATTCACCACCCAAACCGAAACACTTCCTGCAGAAACAAAAAACTCTGCCCAGCCATTTTCATCGATTACAACTTCGGCATGGTGATTTTCTAAAAGGTCAACAAATGTTTTTCCTTTATACCAAATTCCTATTTCCATTGTTTTAATTCCACTATCGCCATTGGATATTACCACCGCGCAGCCACTGTGATAGCCATCTCCTTCCCGCGTCCACCCGATACAGTTAGCATGGTCAAAATAATCTCTTTGAAACCCATAAGCATTATCCTTCCGGGCCTGCATAAGCTTTTCAATTTTAGGGACAGCCGGCATCCATATTTCGTATTCATGCCCATCTCTTCCATAATCTTTATAGTTCGCTCCAAAAAGATCAGGATAAAACACACAAGGGTATCCTTCATCCCGTAGAAGAATTAGTGCATACGCTATTGGCTTGAACCACGGGTCAACAGGCGCTTCCAGGGCCTGCAGCGGTTGCGTATCATGGTTACTTACAACGGTCACCGCCTTTTCAGGCATCACATCTAAGAGTGTATTATAAAAGATGGTAGTAAGGTCATAATCATTACCTACCCTGGATGCATGGTGAAGATTGTGGTGCAGGGATGAGTCGAATAAACTCATGTTACCCCCGGTAGCTTCAATATATTTTAGCAATAAATCTAAATGGCCTGGCGCCCAATATTCTCCTACAGCAAATATTTCCTTATTGGTATTTATGCGTAGCTGGTGAAGCCACTCTACATAAAAGAAGGGAGAAATATGCTTTACTGCGTCCAGCCGCACACCATCAAAGTTTGCCTGTTCCCAATACCATTTGCCCCATTTGTTTAATTCTTCCCTTACATGATCATTACGAAAATCAATGTCATTATACATCAGGTAATCATAATTTCCTTTTTCATCAGTAATCATTTCTTGCCAGCTACCGGTATGCTCTTTCACGATCCTGAAAATTCCATCCTCATCAAGATCATACGCATAATCAACACCGGTAAAGCACATGAAGTCCCATACAAATTCGGAGTATTTTTTTTGCCGGCCAGGGAAAGTAAACTTTGTAAATGCGTCAATATCGAAGGGCTTGGATATATCCTCATTTCTATTTTCCGGATTTACTTTTACCACGTTCACTCTTTCAATTTCATCCCCACCTGCTTTGTGATTAAGTACAATATCAACCATCACCTGCATTCCATTTTCTCTTATTGCTTTTAGCGCATCAAGGTATTCATCCCTGGTTCCGTACTTGGTTCTTATAGTTCCCTTTTGATCAAATTCGCCAAGGTCGTACAGGTCATAAACATCGTAGCCGGCACTATAACCGCCATTGGCAGCTTTAAATGCGGGAGGCAACCATATCGATGTAAACCCAAGGCCAGCAAGCCTTGGCGCATCTTCCTTTATTTGTTTCCATAAGTTTCCATCTCCAGGCGTGTACCAATGGAAGTATTGCAACATGGTTCCTTTCAAGGTATATAATGTATTATTTTATTAATGTTTTTGAATTCATTTAGCAGAATAGAATACAAATAACTGTTTGATTTGTTATGTAAAATATGCCGGTATTTTTATTGGGGGCTTAACTTACCTGTACGGTAAGGCGACGAATGAAGATAAACAACAAAAGAATTTCAAATGAAAAAAAAATTAATTGGTAGATTTCTTCAAGTCAATCCTGCTACCGAAAATGTTTCTAACTGGTTTAGCCGGTCTGTAATTGTATATGGGAAAGTTACATTCTTTTATTTTCTGCTTCAAGTATTATTGATCCATTCAATATCGTGGGGCTTCTTTTGGGTTTCCTGTTACGGCTCGGGGGAATATTAATTTCCCGGGCATGGTTGGTTTTCCTGCTGCCGTGGGATACCTCGCTTTGGGTAGTGTACCTCTTTTGGGTAAGCGTAATTTTGTATTATCCATGCAAATGGTACGAAAAATACAAAGTAAGCCATCTGCAGAAAAATCGCCGGCTTACTTACAGCGTATCAATCAGGAAGTTTTTTTCTTCATTTTCAATCTCATTTATTTTCGGGTAGCCAAAAGCGTTATACATCTTTTCACGATCGAATTCTTTTTCATTATTTGCAAGAAAAACAGTCGCGACACCATTACCTATAAAATTAGTGATTGCTCTTGCCTCGCTCATAAACCTATCAACACCCAGCAACAAAGCAAGCCCTTCCAGCGGAATCACTTTTATGGCAGTAAGCGTGGAAGCCAGCACCACAAAGCCGCTGCCGGTAACACCTGCAGCGCCTTTGGAGGTTATAAATAAAATTCCAATAATAGTGAGCTCCTGGCTAATGGTCAGATGCACATTATACACCTGGGCCAAAAATAAAGTGGCCATAGAAAGATAAATGGTAGTACCATCAAGGTTAAAAGAATAACCTGCCGGCACTACGAGGCCTACAACAGACTTAGAACAACCCATCTTTTCTAACTTTTCCATAAGCGACGGCAATGCCGCTTCGGAAGACGATGTGCCAAAAACAATAAGAAGTTCTTCTTTTATATATTTTAAAAAATGAAGCAGGTTTATTTTGTAGTATTTAAGAATAAAACGAAGAATAATAAAAATAAAGAGAGCCATGGTAATATAGATGGTGAGCATGAGCTTGCCGAGCGGCAGCAAAGTATGCAGGCCATATTTACCAATGGTGTAAGCCATGCCTCCAAAGGCGCCGATGGGGGCAAGCATCATTACGAAATGCAATGCCTTAAAAACATATTTGGATATAATGGAAAGAGGAGTGATTATTTTTTGCCGGCCCTGGTATTTGCTTAAAAATATTCCAAAGCCAATAGCCACAATCAACACCTGGATAGTAATATTATCTTTTAAAAACTGCCACCAGCTAAAGCTTTGCGCCTGGCTTGTATATTCAGAGATATTTCCACTCTGTACCGTGCTTGTAACGACGCCACTTCCGGGCCTGATGATGTTTACCACTATCACGCCAATGATTAAAGCAAACGTTGTTACGATCTCAAAATAAATAATTGCTTTGCCACCTACCTTTCCCACTTTCTTTAAACTGCTCATACCACTGATGCCAAGCGTGATGGTAAGGAAAATGATGGGATAAATAAACAGCTTTACAATTTCTATAAACCACTTGCCCAGTGGCTGCATCTGCACTGCAATATCCGGAGCAACTGAGCCGAGAACAGCGCCGGCAGTAATCGCCGTAAGTACCCAAAAGGTGAGGCTGGTAAAAAGTTTTTTCATTAGAGAAAATTCCGTGTTTGCTGAACAAAATGTTTAATATCAAGTCTCTGCTGCTTATAAAACTTTTTCAAAGCAATTCGTTTCATTGGTTGATCAAGGTTTTGTAATCACTATTGTCCGACTAACCCAATGAAAACCGCGCTGGTATTGACCTCAACCCCCAGCCCCTCTTCAAGGGAAGAGGGTCGTGAAACTTAATGCAGCAAGTGTTTCATTAAAATTGACAATTTTTAGTCGGACAATAATGGTTTTGTATCTATAAAATAGAGTTTAATGGAAAGATGTTTTTACAACAAATAATTTTCTGCATTGCCGGGGTGTATTATGCATTGACGGTATGTATTATATGTGTTTCAGCTTTTAGATAAGCGTTAATAAAAGCCCGGCTTATGCCACCCCTGGCTTTTGCATTCCATTTACATTCAAAGCCTGTTATCTTACCGTTTGAATCTTCAATATAATCCAGTTCCTGCTGTGCCAATGTACGCCAAAAAAAACGGGATGCATACTTTTCCGTATTGTTTATCTTATTCCGTAACAGGTCCTTAGAAGAATTGGAAGATACAAGGATGAAAGGCTTAGGAGGAAAAGTTTTTAAAAAGGAAATAGAAAAATTAATTAATTATTTTACAGATCATCGTGAGCGGATGAGATATAAAACTTATCAAAATACAGGACTGGAAATAGTATCAGAAGCAGTGGAATCAGCTCGAATCGTACTATTATTCAGCAAAGGGCAAAACTCTACGGTCAAAGATGTACTTCTTCCGGCTTGCAAGGTGTATTATCGCTTCGTGCAGCATACCTCGGTGGCAATTGGGATCAATTGTTATCTCTAATTATAATTAATGAAAACTGAATTTTGTCGTATGTCCCATAGAATAATGGCCTTCTTATCTACGATTTTTGAGATAATTAATTTTTCAATTTGCCTTTTATCATTTTTGCGATCTTATTCGCAAATTGCTATTATTTTAATAATTGCCGGTGCATATCGTCTCCTTATTAAATGTATATTGCCGTTAACAATTATATTCTAATAATAATTTTCAATCCGTTAGTTACCAATCATGCTGAATCAATATTCTCCAAATGCAAAGTATTCGTCTGTGAAGAAGTATTGCACACTTTTGCTGTTCTTGTTTTTATCCTTTTTTTGTTCGGCGCAGAATTATGAAAATCATTACCGGCAGTCTTTAGATTCAGTTTTAATAATGATTGAGGTTCGCTACCATGTAAAGCTCCAATACAATGATGCCACCGTAAAAGGCTTGTTCGTACCATTTGCAGGCTGGCGCTTCAGAGCCGATTTAAAAAGTACGCTAGATAATATTCTTCCGCTTAATGATCTCGTTTATTATAAGGTTAATGATTCTGTATATAATATCGAAGGATACCGCTACTGGCAAAAGCCCGTGGAAGAAGGCGCCCGGCAATTGGAATCTTTATTGGCGTCTTATAAAACACTTTCGGAATGGGAAACAAGAAAAGCGGCATTAAAGAAATGTATGCTGGCTACTTTGGGCCTGGATCACATTCCTCCAAAACCGCTTTCATCACCTATTATAACGAATAAGCGTACGCTGAATGGTTATACAGTAAAGAATATTGCCATTGAAACTTTACCAGGCTTATATGTATGCGGATCACTTTATGAACCTTTGAAAGTGAAGGGAAAGATTCCCGCCGTGCTCTCGCCTAACGGCCATTTTGCCGGAGGCAGGTATCGCAGCGATGAGCAATATCGTTGCGCCATGCTTGCGAGAATGGGCGCCATGGTTTTTAGTTATGACCTTTTGGGCTGGGGTGAATCGAGGCTGCAGGTTAAAGAAGAAGATCACTACACCAGCACTGCCATGATCGTTCAGGCGCTTAACAGCTTTCGCATCATTGATTATCTTTCTTCGCTCAAAAATACAGACACTGCACGCATCGGTATTACAGGAGCTTCCGGAGGGGGCAGCCAGACTATGTTGATAACTGCATTGAGCGATCGTATAAAAGTAAGTGTGCCGGTAGTGATGCTCTCTTGTTATTTTTCCGGCGGCTGCCCCTGCGAAACCGGCTACCCGGTTCATCTTTGTGAAAATGGGACCAATAATGCAGAGATCGCTGCCATGGCTGCTCCGCGGCCTCAGCTTGTAATTTCTGACGGAACAGACTGGACAGATCATGTGCCTGAAATTGAATTTCCATACCTGCAAAAAGTCTATAGATATTATAATGCAGCATCGCAGGTAAAAAATGTTCACCTGCCTGCGGAGGAACATAATTATGGACTATCAAAAAGAAAAGCGATGTATGAATTTCTTGCAGAACACCTGGATCTCAATATTGATAAAATAAAAAATAAAGCAGGCGAACCAGATGAATCACAATGCACCATCGAAGAAGAACCGGAACTATTTGTATTTGGTAAAAATGGAGATGGCTTGCCAAAAAATGCAATTAAAGGAATAGATGAATTGCGAAAAGTAGTTAATGTTTCGTTGAGCAAATAAATACAAACTGATGAAATATCTAAGTCTTATTGTAATAATTATTTTGTTGTCTTTGTCCCTTTTCTCTCAACATAAAATATCGAAAAAGTCCGGTCCCGTAAATAAAACTTCCAAGCGAGTTATGGAAACATTCGCTAAACTTGGGGTAGCCTTATATACATTTCATTCCTTTTCTTTTTCTGAAGCGCTTACAAAAGTTGACAGTACCGGTCTTAAATATATAGAGGGATTTTCTTTTCAAAATGCAGGCTCCGAATTTAATAATGTTGCCATCATGAATCTTTCTGACGGCGGGCAGGAAAAGTTGTACCGGCTTACTAAAAAGCATGATTTGAAAATGGAATCTATGTACATTGTTGGAGATAATACAATTGATAGCTGGAAAAAACAATTTGATCTTGCCAAACGGTTTCATTTAAAGTTTGTAACCGCAGAGCCTCCATTAGAACTGCTCGATGATATTGACAGCCTTGCAGGAGTTTATAGTATAAAGCTGGCTATCCATGAGCATTACAAAGGGATGAGCGCTTACTGGCATCCTGATTCTGTTTTAGCAGTCCTTAAGGGGCATCCTAACTTTGGTGTGTGTGCGGATCTTGGACACTGGCCCAAGAGCGGTATCAATCCTGTTGATGCTTTGAAAAAATTAGCAGGGCATATTATTGCCGTTCATTTGAAAGACGTTGCTGAATATAATAACACAAAAATTGAGGATGTGCCTGTTGGCACAGGGGTAATTAATTTTCCAGAAGTGTTTTTAGAATTAAAAAAGCAAAATTTTAAAGGCAGCATTTATATAGAGCGTGATGCAGAAGATAAGCCGGATAATCTTCATTCGGTAATGGAAGCAGTAAAATATTATAACAAGCATTTGAAGTTTTAGCGAAATAAGAGCGAATGTCAAAATAACATCCCCAGTTTGTTCACTTGAACCTGTTTCAAAATCTAAAACTTATTATCATTTCAATTGCCCGTCGGTAGCGCAAGCCTTCTTAATTATAGTAGGAAAATTTTTACAAGCCTGATTTACTTATCTTCCATTACAAAAAGAAATTTTTATTGACTCCATTTTATAAATCAGCCTCAAACAGAATCGTAGCTCTTTTTAGAAACTATTTGAGTTAATTAAAATAAAATTATTATACCTGCCTGTCAGGCCAGACAAGTTACACAGATAAAATGGACAAGAGCATTAGAGAAAGATAAGAGAAACAAAAATATTTGGGCCACGCCTCGAAATTGAGAAGAGCCACATCCCGGAACAATTGGGAAAGCTTCTATCCATATTAATGATGATTATCAACCAGGGAAATGAACCCGCCCCGCAAATGAAAAAAGCGGAAACAGTTATATTGAAATCAATAGGCATGAAACTGATAGCCGATAGTATAGAAAAAAATGCGCCATTTAATTTTATTTCTGAGCTATGATTAATTGCTTGATTTTGCTAAATTTGATAAGTAGTATATTACAAACGCCTTTTTATTTTCTTATTGATAAGTTTACGCACTAAGCGGTAACATCTTCAAAAAGCTTCTACATAAATGAGTAAAATGCGTGCATTTTTTTTAAATTCTGAGCTACAATTCGTTAACAATTATTTTAAATGGTGCAGCATTTACTATATCGCCTTTGTCTTTAAGTCTGGATAAGGATGAGTATTTACAATTAATTAACCTTTTTGGTTACTTTGAAGTAAACTTATTTACAATTTTTTTTAATAAAACTAAATAAACACATGAGAAAAGTTTTTACGTTATTTCTAATGTTGATGCTTAGTGGAGTATTGGCATTTTCCCAAACTCGGGAAATTAGCGGTATAGTGACCGATGAAACTGGTGCTGTTGTTCCTTTTGCAACTGTCACTGAGAGTGGAACGAGGAATGCAACAACTGCTGATGCGAATGGAAATTTTACAATACGCACTAAAGGTTCTTCCTCAAATTTAATTTTTACAGCTTCTGGATATGGCGCTGCCACTGTGAAACCTGTAGGTAATACCGCTAGTATTTCTTTAAAAAGGAACAATGCTGAACTGGCAACTGTTGTAATTACTACAGCATTAGGGCAGACTACCAGCAAAGCTAAAGTTGGATATGCCACTTCGATCTTCAATACTGAACAAATAAATCGTGCAGCTCCGACAAACGCATTAGATGCTTTGGCTGGTAAAATTCCCGGAGCAAATATTTCAAAAACAGGAGGGCCGGGCTCATCTACTAAAGTTATTCTAAGAGGTTATGGTTTTTTAGGTGGAGGTAATCAACCTTTATACGTAATAGATGGCATACCATTAAATGATAGTAGGCTTGGATCCAGTAATGGTAGCGTGGATTTTGGAAATGGATTAAATGATATTAATCCAAACGATATAGCAAGCATTACCGTATTGAAAGGAACAGCTGCTGCTTCATTATACGGTTCAAACGCAAAAAATGGTGCAGTAATGATAACGACTAAAAGAGGAAGGAGTGGGAAGCTAAGTGTTAATTATGCGGGGTCTGTAAATTTTAGTAATGTCGGAAAACTTCCTGACATGCAAAGTCAATTCGGTCAGGGATGGGCTGGAACTTTTGTGCTTCCAGAGAATGGTAGCTGGGGCCCAAAGCTGGATGGAAAGGATAGGGCTTGGGGAGCAATTGTAAACAATTCCCAACTCATTAAACCTTTTTCTTTTATAGATGATAATGTCCGCGATTTTTACAGTACAGGATTGGAATTAAATAATTCAATCTCATTATCAGGTGGAGGTGAAGTATCACAATATTATTTTTCTTATGGTAATGTTACGAGTGATGGGGTGATACCTTCGAAAATTGATTTATATGAACGTAATACTTTTTCACTAAGGACAAATAGCAAATTCAGAAATTTAACTATAAATAGTTCATTCAATTATAGTAACAAACGGCAAAATGCTCCGTTTACAGGCCAGGGAGGTAGTGATGGTTCGTCTACATTTGAGGACATCTTACAAATACCGGTTGACATTCCAATAACTGATTTTAAGGATTATAAAAATACCTACTTTAACGTTGATAATTATTTTACTCCTTATGCAGAAAACCCTTATTATCCATTATATGAAAATAAGAATAAACAAAACGCTGATAGATTTTTTGGGGATATTGATATGAATTATAAATTTACTAATCACTTTTCCACGCAATTAAGAATTGGTAGTGATATAACAAATGCCAGAACATTTGGTTATAAAGCAGTTAACGCCCCTGCAATTGGAAGTTGGAATAAGGGGGGTAATACGGAAGGGGCATCCAGGGCTGCGGATGTAGGATCAGTGTCAGAAGGCAGTGCATATGTCGGATCTATAAATGGAGATTTTATCCTTAAATATAATACGGATTTAAGTCCTGATTTTACTTTAGATGCATTTGCAGGAGTAAATTATTATCAGGAAGATCAGAAATCATCGAATTCCCAAATAACTAATTTATTTATTCCAGGATTTTATAACCTAAGTAATTCTTTAGCACCTCCAACCGCATCTGATTTCGTACAACATAGAAAGAGGTTAGGTGTTTATGGGCAGGCTATTTTAGGCTATAAAAATCAGTTATATGTAACGCTAAATGCACGAAACGATTGGTCATCAACTCTTCCAATAAATAATAATAGTATTTTTTATCCCGGAGGAAGTCTTTCCTGGATAGCTTCTCAAACATTTAATTTGAGTAATAGTGCTATCTCGCTATTGAAACTTAGGGCTAGCTATGGAAAAACAGGTTCAGATCCTAATCCATATTTGGTTAATCCAACGCTCGCAATTGGAAATGTTGGCTTAGGCTTTGGCTCTTTAACGTTTCCATTTAATGGAGTAACGTCTTTTGGTATAAGTAATACTATTGGAAACGCATCGCTGCAGCCGATAATAACTAACGAAGCTGAAATTGGTGCTGAAATACGGTTATTTCGTGACCGGATTGGTCTGGATATAGCATTATATGATAAAAAAACGAAAGGACAAATATTAACCGTTCCCCTTGCCCCATCTACAGGCTTTACCGGTTTAGTTAATAATCTTGGTCTCGTGGATAACAAAGGAATAGAAATAGCCTTTGACGCAAAACCAATTAAGGGAAAGAATTTCAAATGGTCATTTATGTATACTTTCTCTAAAAACTGGAATAAATTGGAGAGTTTAACTGCTGGCCTTGAAAATGTAATATTAAATACAGCCTATGATGCATCGTTAATTGGTTACCCCGGAAAATCTCTAACAGGTATCTATGCCCCTGTTCCAAAATATTCTCCTGATCACCAAATAATAGTGAGTCCAACTACAGGTATGCCTGTGGAAGATTCTGCAAAGGGATTTTATGGGAACGCTGAATATGATTTTATGATGGGAATGTTGAATACTTTCGAATATAAAGATTTTCAATTATCCTTCTCGATAGATTACCGACAGGGTGGTAAAATGTATAGTGGTAGTGCGGATCTACTTAATTTTGTAGGAAATGCATACAATACTACATATAATGATCGCAGACCTTTTATTGTACCTAACTCAGTTAATGAAATAGTTGATGCGGCAGGTAAGTCAACATATGTGGAGAATAAAGTTGAAATTGACGAGTCCGCTTATACAGATTATTGGTATCCTACTCAAAATAAAGCGGGATCTTACTCCGCACGAATTCTCGATAAATCGTTCATTAAATTGAGAGATATTACATTGTCTTATAATTTACCGGAAAAATGGGCTACTAGAATACATGCTTCAAATATCAATTTAGGTATTTATGCACGTAATTTATTATTATGGACTCCAAACTCAAATTTTTATATTGATCCTGAGGCATCTAATCTTGGAAATGATATCGGGAGCGAATTGGGTGAATTCAGAACGTCGCCAACTTCTCATCAGTTTGGAGTTTCCCTAAGAACATCTTTTTAATTTAAAATAATAATAATATGAAGTCATTATTTAAAAATATATCTCTTTTTTCTAGTCTTTTAGTCCTGATAATTAGCATTGGCTGTAAAAAGCAACTTGATATAAATGAAGACCCTAATAATCCAGCAGTCGCGAATGGTACACCCTCTGTTGTTCTTCCGGCAGGAATATTTGGCACAACAGCCGCCGTAGGTGGACAATTTGCAATTTTAGGTGCTATATGGGGTCAGTATGTTACACAATCGGCCTTTTCCAACCAATATAAAACTATAGATGCATATCAGCTCAGCAGTAGCGATTTGAACGGCGGCTATAGATTGTTATTCGCTAACGGGCTAAAAAATTTCCAGTTTGTAGTTGATAATTCGGAAGCCAATCAAAATTGGAATTTTTATATAATGGCCACTACTATGAAAGCTTATTCTACTGAGGTGCTAGTTGATTTGTATGATCAAATCCCTTATTTTGAGGCATTACAAGGTTCTTCAAACCTAAATCCTAAATTTGATGATGGTTATTCTATTTACGTAGATTTGCTTAAGTTATTAGATACAGCCTTAAGCAAGCCGCTAAATCCTGCTGGTTTAACAACCTCTGATAAGAGTGCTGATTTACTTTTTGGGGGAAATATGGATAATTGGACTCGTTTTGCAAATACCCTGGAATTAAAAATGTATCTGAGAATGGCCTACAAAAAACCTACAGATGCACAGGCTGGTATTGAAAAATTATACGCCAGAAACGCTAAATTTCTAGATGTTGATGCTCAGGTCACAGGGTTTACGGATGTTGCTGATAAAGATAATCCTATGTATGAACAAAATATACGTTCACTGAATACTCCGGATAACATCAGGGCAAGTAAAACTTTTACGTCTTTTCTCACATCAAGGAATGATTCCAGAGTGGTAACATTTTTTGGGACAGCAGCACCAATACCTATAAACCAAGGTGATTACGCTGGAACAGATCCAACTTATAAAAATGCAACCGTATTAAAAGAAAGCCCTACTGATCCGGTAATATTTCTTTCATTACCAGAATCCTATTTTATGCAGGCAGAAGCTTTGGAACGTTATTTTGGTGGAATGGGAGCAAAAAGCATGTATGATGCTGGTGTGTCAGCTTCTTTTTCAGCTACCGGTAATAATGGCGCCACTTTTATTGCTGCTGGCGGTGCTTATGCATATCCTTCAGGAGGGACATTAGAGCAAAAAATCGAAGCCATAAGTGTCCAAAAATATATTTCATGCGCATATGGAGTGCATTATTTAGAAGGTTTTTTTGAGAAAAACAGAACCGGATATCCTAAAACAAGTATGGTATATTCAACTGATCCTTCTTATGTGCCCGGTGAATTTGTAATTTCTAAGAATTCAGCATTAGCGCCAGGCCAATTACCGAAACGTTTGGTTTTTCCTCAAGCTGAAAGCCAGGCAAATTCAAATACTCCTGCATTAGTTCCTATTACTACTCCAGTCTGGTGGGCTCAATAATTAATAACTTATTTATAATAGTAAAAATAATAAAATGAGAATAAAAATATTTCTTTTAATGCTAATCACCTTGAGTATGATAGCTTGTAGTAAGAAGGATGATTTTAATTATCCGGAAGGTACAGTTGGAATCTCCAGAATAACGCATTTTCCTATATTAACATTAAACGGTCTTTCATTAGTACTATTGGTTAAAGGAGATACATATACTGAAGCAGGTGTTTCAGCGAAGGAAGGTAGTACTGATTTAACTACTACTACTTCCGGGACAGTAAATACCAGTGCCGCTGGTGTTTATACTTTAACATATTCGGCGGTTAATAAAGATGGTTTCTCTGCATCGGCTAAGCGGACTGTTGTTGTATATTCTACGGATGCTACTGCTGCTTCCAATAATCTCTCTGGCTCATATTTAAGGGCTGCAACAGGTCAGTTTGCAACTTGGACTAAACTTGCCCCCGGTGTTTACCAAATTGATAATCCGGGAGGAGCTACGGCTGTTAATTTACAAGTTATCGCTTTTAATCCTACTGGTTATACTATTTCTATTCCAAGTCAAATATCAAGTGATGGAAACACATCAAGCTCATCAACGTTTAATTATGTTAATGGAAATCCCCCATCCTATACAATTATTTTTCTTAATCCCGGATATGGAACTGGATTAAGATCATTCGTTAAACAATAAAATTTATTAAAATGTTAAAATATTTCTCAATATTTGCCTTGGGATTAATGATATGTAGTTCTTGTAAAAAGGACCTGCCTGAAGTAGGTGGGACTTCAGCAGAAAAATTGGCCAACGAATGGTGGGTTACATTGGATTCTGTTGGGGTACCAGATTTTTATGGCATCGGTAATTTTAAAATAGCAACTTACAATACAGCCGCTAATGACAATACTATATGGGTAGATGACCTGGAAAATGGCTACCAAGTAAAATTTAAAGCAACGGCTGATTATACTAATTTAACCTTTTCTGCTCAGGCCGCAGCAAATGAATATTATCCTGTAACTGTTAATTTGACAGAAGGAAAAATCTTTCCTAACGCGGGTCATTCTAAGTCAGGAAACATTGTTGACAGTATTCATATGAAGCTTGAATTTTCAGATGATCCTGGTTTTATTTATGAAATGAACGGGGTTGCAAGGACACGGTTAATTGAAGATGATTATTAGTTGACATGATAGCCTAACTATTTAACTCTGTGTAAGTTGAGTATAGACGATTTTCTATAATAATAAGTAACATATAGAATAAAGCAGCGTTTACCATCCACCGAGAACCCCGCACTAGTTTTAAAGAGAATGGTGATGATGTTGTAAATGATAAAAGGTATTCGGCACTTGATTCTCAGTTTAACTTTAAGATGAAACGTTTTTATAACGACGATGAAGTTTTGGAATAAATTAAACTCAAAGAGCTTTCGTATTTTCATTGGTTATGGTTACTAAGAGTTCTTCAGGAAGATGTATAAATTTCTACTGAATGTTAACTTCTCCTCATAGGATTCTATTCGTTTGTTTAATTTCCCAAGTGAGGTCAAAGGTTTATAATGTAATTAAGATGCAGATAAATGTCTCTACGCTTTACGGCTTAAAGTACGCGACTGCATAATTTATTTACTACTTGTTAAAGTTGACTCAATGATAACTCCAACTATTGAGCAAAACCTACTTTATAAACAATATTAATTTAAATCAAAAAATTCAACTTTTTAAGGCGCTACTTTAAAGTATAAAACGGACAGAGGCTTAGCTGGGCCTAAGACTTTTTGTTATCAGGCAATAGAGAATTTTTTATGAAATTTACTCGGTTTAAAATTATTTGCAGATGCAGCAAATTTTACACTGAAAATGTCTTTGAATAGTTATTGTTAATTTTTTTATTAACACTTTCAATTATCTTCGCCCACTTTTATTCAATTTTTGTAAAAAACTAATAATCCAATGAGAAAATTTTTATTGACCTTCTCAGCAATTATTTTATTGCTGTTTACCTCCTTTGCTCAAAAGAGAACTGTTACTGGCACTGTAACAGATGACAAGGGCAACCCAATATCTAACGCTTCTGTAGAAGTAAGAGGAACCAAGGTGGGAACCATTACCAATACAAGCGGTGCCTTCAATTTAGAAGTATCTTCCAATGTAAAAAAAGTTCAAATTTCCAGTATAGGGTTTTATTCACAAAATGTAGATATACCTGCTCAGGGTAGCGTGAATGTTTCTCTTGCTCCTTCAAGTGCCAATTTAGATGAAGTCGTAATAACAGGTTATACTACCGTAAAAAAATCACAGTATTCAGGCGCTGCAACGAAAGTGACCAGTGATGAAATTAATTATGTTCCCAACGCATCTTTTGATCAGATCTTACAAGGAAAAGCGCCAGGGCTTACTGTTACGGCAGGCAGCGGACAGCCCGGTTCTTCAGCAAGGGTCGAGATAAGAGGTGCTACTTCCATTACAGGGGGTAACGGTCCTTTGTTTGTGATTGATGGTATGCCGGTAGAGGCGGGTGTATTCCAGTCAATAAATCCAAATGATTTTGAAAGCGTCGATGTATTAAGAGATGCAATTGCCACAGCCCAGTACGGAAATCGTGGTTCCAACGGTGTTATTGTTGCAACTACCAAAAGAGGCCGTGCCGGTAAATCACAAGTAACTTATTCCGGACAGGTTGGTATTACACAACCGGGCGAAGAAAAGTTTGACATGATGAACTCGGCCCAGCTACTTCGTTTCCAGGAGATTTTAGGACAGCAGTTGACCAATACTTTACCAGGTTTTCTTTACTCACGTAACAATCCCGCAAATGCAGGCGCATCGGCGGCAACTTTAGAGGGATTTGATGCCAAACTTGATAGCCTAAGAGCCATAAATACAAATTGGAAAGATGTTTTTCAACGTGATGGTACATTTCAAAGCCATGACCTTAATTTGTCGGGCGGTTCGGCAGAAACAAGGTACTACTTATCGGGCGGGTATTATAATGAAGATGGTATCGGGCTGCGTTCTAACTTAAAGCGATATACTGTGAGGGCTAACGTAGATAGTAAAACGGATAAACTTACGATTTCATTCAGTAGTACGGCAGGATATACCCATAGAAATTTTATTGAATCTGAAAACGGAGTTTCATTGGCAAATCCTTTTGCTGCAGCTTATCTTGCATTGCCATACCAAAGGTTATTTAAGGATGATGGAACAGTGGCGACAGGTTCCGGAAGGGTAGGGCCAAATGCTTATGATCGTTTGCAGAGCACTACATTTTTCAACGATCAGATAAAAATATTGGCTAATGTAAACCTCACCTACGACATAACTAAGCAAATTTATATTGGAGGGTTTGCCGGTCTTGACTACCGCCAAACTACCAATGAAAGGTCTGTTTATCCAAATACTTATCCATCTAATAACACCGCCTTTCCTACCGGGCCTCCCGATACTTCGCATCCTGGTGGCGGCTCTTATGCAAACGGATATGGCAATGCGACAGAATACATCGTGCGGGCACTCGCGGGGTATCATAATTTGTTCGCAGAAAAGCATGATGTAGATCTCCAGCTAATATCTGAATATACCAGAGATTTTTCTAAGGGATTTAATTATACAGGGTATGGTCTTAATCCAAAATTATTGAATACACCTGCCGCCATTACCCCTGGCACACCTGGGGCAAAGGGTAATGGACTGATTCCTGTAGTAGGTGGCTTTAAAACCGGAAGAGCTTTATATGCTGCCATGGCATTGTTAAAATATTCTTATCTTGGAAAATATACAATAAATGCCTCTTTCAGAAGAGATGGATCTTCTCAGTTACCATCGAAGAACAGGTATCAGAATTTCTATGCAGCCGGAGCCACCTGGAATATTATTAAAGAAGGCTTTGCATTGGATTGGAAGAAGGTAAATGCGCTGAGGTTACGTGCATCTTACGGTACCTCTGCTAATGCGGATGGATTCCCAATAGGCAATTTCGGATACCTTGCCACTTATGGTTCAGGAAGTTTTGCAGGAAATCAAACTATCGTTCCAACTAATGCAGGTAATCCAGAGCTCATGTGGGAGAAAATTGCAACTTTTAACCTTGGATTAGACTTCGGGGTATTTAATAACAGAATTAGCGGCTCGGTTGAAGTGTACGAAAAGAAAGGTACTGATGTAATAGTAACGCAGAAACTTCCACTTGAAAGTGGTTTTAGAAGCCAGGATATAAATGCAGGAACGGTAAAAGACCGTGGGGTAGAAGTGTTATTAAATGCTGAAATTCTCCGGACCAAAAACATTGTTTGGTCTATTGGTGGTAATGTTGCCTATAACCAAAACAAGGTAATTTCACTTGGTCAGGGTAACGAGTTTGAACAAGGTACAGAAATAGAGCGGGTAGGTCTTCCTATTGGATCGCACTATATAGTGAAATGGGGTGGGGTAGATGCCGCTACTGGTCAACCTTTGTATTATCAAAAGGATGGAAAGCTTACTAATGTGTATAGTGACGACGATAAAGTGGCCGAGTTCGGTACCTATCATGCTCCATGGATAGGCGGTTTTAATACCTCGTTTAGTATAGGAGGTTTGAGTTTGGATGCTTTATTTAGCTATCAGCAAGGTTTCTCACGCTTTAATAACCAGGACTTCTTTCAATTGAACCCGTCATTTGCCGTTCAGGGATTTAATTTAAGGAAAGAGATGCTTACAATGTGGCAGCAGGCAGGTGATGTTACAAATATTCAGTCGCCATTATATCAAACCCAATTCACTTCGAAATATATTCAAGATGCTTCCTATGTTCGCTTTAGGACTTTGACGCTTGCTTATAATTTTAACCGTGGCTTACTGGCTAAAACCAAATTCTTGAGTAATGCCAGGTTTTATGTACAAGGTCAAAATTTATTTACCTGGACTAACTGGGTTGGGTTTGATCCTGAAGACGATGATAATATTGCAGCTTATGAATATCCTACTCCCAGAACTTTTACTGTGGGTGTAAATTTTACTTTAAAATAACTAAATTCTAAAAAACCATCATGAACAAAAAATATATCTCGATAATATTAATATTTTTTATTGCACTTTGCTCGTGTAATAAAAAACTTGACTTATCTCCGACAGATTCCATTGACGTCACGAAGGCATTCACTTCTGTCGCTGACCTTGAAAAAGGGCTGTTGGGTGTTTACAGTGCCAATAACCCAACAATTAAAATTTATATAGCTTCAATCTTGTCTGACGAAACAAAAATTTCGAATGAGAACAGGGGACAGGGGCAGTTTGCTTTCAAGTTTCAATATTCAAGCTCGGAAGGGGAGCAAAATTCTGATTTTGCCCAATATTATGGAATGATAGATCTTTTGCACAGGGTACTGGCTGCTTTTGATGATGTGAAAGCTACAACCCCTTCGGATATTACAAAAAAAGCAAAGATTGGTGCGGAGTTGATCGCGTTGCGAGGGGTTGCCTATTATGAATTGCTGATTCGCTTCATGCCTGCCGGATACGATCCTAATGCCCTGGCGGTAGCAATAGTGCTTAAGTCCGATCTTACTGCTAAGCCTGCTCGGAATACAGTGGGGGAAGTAGTAGCACAAATTGAGGCTGACCTATCCGCAGCAAGGGCAGATGCAAATATCCCGGACGCACCAACAGATGTGCTTCGGATAAGCAAAGCCGCAATAGCTGCCTATCAGGCACGTGTCGCCTTGCTAAAACGTGATTGGGCTTCAGCAGTTACTTACTCAACGGCGGCAATTAATTTGTCTGGTAAATCCTTAGCCACCGGAGCTACGTTTGTAGATTATTGGCAAGATGGAAATGAGACAGAAACTATCTGGAAATACAGGAATCAAACTGCTCCACAATTATTGTGGCGCGATACAAATGGGGATGTATTTTTTGAACCTTCTGATAAATTAAAAAGCCAATACGATAGGGATAATGATATTCGTTTTCCAACGTATTTTTCATCTAATGGGAACGATACATCAATTGTATACAAGTATCCAGGGTCGGCAGCCGGACCTATTTTAAATGACTTGAAAATTATAAGGATTGCAGAAATGTATCTGATTAGGGCTGAAGCAAATGCCGAAAATAATATGTTGGCCCAGGCTGCGGCAGATGTAAATGCTGTAAGAGCCGCAAGGATTATAGGATATACTAACGTAACATTTTCTTCAAGTGCAGAAGCGGTAGATGCCGTTTTGAATGAGCGTTTTAAAGAATTATGTTTTGAAGGATTTAGATTTTTTGACCTGAAAAGAAAAGGCCTAGCTGTAAACAGGTTTGCCAGCGATGTTCAAAGTACCAATTGGCAGAACCTTCCTGCTAACGATTATCATTTTGCATTGCCAATTCCACAGGATGAAATACTGGCAAATCCAAATGCTCTTCAAAACCAGGGTTACTAATAGTGCGCTGATCAAAGCTTATAAATTTATTTCATCTCAATAAAAAAACTTATGAACTTAAAATTTAATTTTCGTAACGTATGTCTTGCGCTTTTCATAATGGCTATTGGCGCGAGCTGTAAAAAGACTGACGATCTTACTATTCCGCCGGCTGTTGCGCATTTTATGAATTCTGCCTCAGGAACTCTTTTTGTAATAGCGCCGGGTTCAGTGTATAAAATTCCAATAGGTGTTTCTACTGTGTCAGACCAGGACAGAACTGTGAATATTTCTGTATCATCAACCACAGGGGCGACTGAAGGAACACAGTTTACCCTAAGCTCGCACACGATTACAATCCCCGCCGGAAAGGCCGTGGATACGCTTGCTGTCACAGGTATTTATGATCAATATCTTGCCGGTAGAAAAGACACTTTGATTTTTTCGATTCAGAACAATGGTAAGGATTTAGGTTCGGCATTCGATGACACTTTCAGACTTGATTTAAGAGGTCCCTGTTTTGAAGGGGATGTTGACCTGAATTTGTTAAAAGGAGCTTACAATAAGACAAATGAAATCTTTGGCACCAGCGCTTATGGCCCCTACACGACTACGGTGATTGGTGTAAATCCCATTAATGCAACCTCCGGCGAAATAACCGTTAGCAATATTTTTGATGCCGGATGGAACCCTATAACTTTTTTATTAGATTGGAGCGACCCAACTAACAGGACTGTCACTTTAATGCCACAGTCTGGTATTGCTGATGCAGGAACTGTAAATAGCGCATATGCAGGTGAAGATGTGACTGTGAGATCATATGCTGGGAAGGTAGGTACATTTTCAGCCTGCAAAGAAACAATAACTTTGGTTATGCAAATAGGAGTTACCGGCCTGGGATATTTTCCGTCCTTATATACTGTTAGTTTAGCCAGATAGCAATGTTGTAAATGAAATTGAAATTAAAGGGGAGTTAAGGCTTCCCTTTTTTTATATTTGCATCTTAAATTGAAAATATGCCCGATCAACCAACCGCACCCAATCAACTGAATATTGAAATTTCTGAAGAAGTTTCGGAAGGCGAATATGCTAACCTCGCAATTATAACACACAGCCATGCTGAGTTCGTAATAGATTTTGTAAACGTAATGCCGGGCACGCCCAAAAGCAAAGTAAAGAGTAGGATCATATTAACTCCTACACATGCCAAACGTTTTATGAAGGCGATGATAGACAATGTAAAAAAATTCGAATCGGTTAACGGCAACATCCAGGATATTGAAGCTGTGGAACTCCCCTTAAATTTCGGCGGCCCAACCGCGCAGGCGTAGGTCCCCAAATCATTGCAGGGATTGGATCTATATCAAGCCTTCGTCAGCAAAGCTAAAGTATCCCTCGTCACTTACGATCAGGTGATCCATTACAACTATGTCAAGATATTTGCCTCCTTCCTTTAGCTTGGATGTCAATTCTTCATCTATCCGGCTTGGCTTCAGGCTGCCGGAGGGATGGTTATGGCATAGAACAATTGCAGTGGCCTCCACTTCAAAAGCTTTCTTAAATACAAGCCTTGGATCTACCACCGTACTTGTAATCCCGCCTTTACTTATTATTTCAAAATGATTGACTTTATTTGATTTATTTAAAAATACTACGGCAAACACTTCATAGCTATAATCTTTCAAGCTGGATCGCAGGTAAGAAGCGAGCTCAATGCTTGATCTCGCATAGGTTTTATTAAGCGGTGCAATTGAATGGCGCCTTCTTCCCAGTTCAAGCGCAGCCGTTAAGGTAATTGCCTTGGCTTCGCCTATACCTTTCACCGTCATCATTTCGGCTAATGACAATTTGCCCAGCCTGTCAAGATTATTTTTGCCCAGCCCCAATACCTCTTTGGCAAGATCAACGGCACTTCTTTTTTTACTTCCCGTGTTTATAAGGATGGCCAGTAATTCAGAGTCACTTAGACTTTCTCTGCCCTTTGCTATTAATTTTTCTCTTGGCCTGTCGTCGGTTGCCCATGTTTTTATAGAGGTGGAAGACTTGTTAGAACTTTCCATTTTTTTTGGTTTAATACAAGCAATATTAATTATAATTTCGCCACTCTATTATTTGCATTCACCAATAAATTCAAAATGCATCCCAATGTAAAAATTTTCTCCGGCACGGGGTCTCAATATCTTGCAAGGCAAATTGCATTGCGGTTTGGCGAGCCGCTCGGCAAGATCAACATTCAAAAATTTAGTGATGGAGAAATCGGGGTGGATTATAACGAAAGTATAAGAGGTCAATTTGTATTTCTGGTGCAAAGCACGTTCGCTCCTACTGATAACCTGATGGAACTGCTGTTAATGATAGATGCCGCAAAACGTGCGTCTGCCTACAAAGTGATTGCCGTAATTCCATATTTTGGATATGCCAGGCAGGATAGGAAAGATAAGCCAAGAGTAGCTATTGGGTCAAAATTGGTAGCAAATATGCTCACAGCCGCTGGCGCTGACAGGGTGATAACGATGGATCTTCACGCACCGCAAATACAGGGATATTTTGATATACCCGTAGATCACCTTGATTCCTCCGCCATCTTTATTCCCTATATAGAAGACCTGAACCTGGAAAATCTAACGTTTGCCGCGCCTGATGTTGGGAGTGCGAACCGTATTCGTGAATTGGCAAGTTATTTTGAAGTGGAAATGGTGATCTGCGATAAACACAGAAAAAGAGCAAATGAAATTTCGAGTATGGTGGTTATTGGCGACGTTGAAGGCAGGGACATTGTATTGATGGATGATATTTGCGATACAGGCGGCACACTTGCTAAAAGTGCGGGCTTACTCAAGGAAAAGGGAGCCCGGAGCGTAAGAGCATTTTGTACCCATCCGGTACTTAGCGGAAATGCGTATGAGAATATTCAAAATAGTGCTTTAGAAGAATTAGTGGTTTGCGACACAATACCGGTAAAACGAAGCATGGATAAATTGAAAGTGGTGTCGGTGGCAGATTTGTTTGCGATAGCAATACGCAATGCGTATGAAAACAAAAGTATAAACAGCCTTTTTTTGCGTAGCAAAATTCTCAAAAAAAATAGCCCTAAGGTATAGAAAGCCTATCGGCTCAGTCTTCAAAATATTTGTAGTTTTTCTCCTTTAAATTCACAGTCATGGGATCAGAGAGCATTCACCTGATTGCTCTGCTAATGCAAATATCGCTACGATGGATAGTTTATTTCTCTGGAAGCCCAACTCTTGCAATTACCTCGTTTGCTTTTGCAAGCTTTTTAGAAAATAGGCTTTTGCCTCTTAGCTTCTCAAGAGATTCGTCAATCTTACAATTTGTAGTTTTACGCTTATTTAATTTTTCAATTGTTGTCATAGCCTAAATGTAAAGTAATTTCCCTCGCTTCTTTTAAATAATCATAACATAATAGTTTCATTTGCATTATTTAAAATATAAAAGAGTGTTTATAAATTAGGGCTGTCGAAAAATCAGGCACACCTTTGCAATTTCTTCCCGCATTTGACTAAGCAAATCAAAATAGATTCCCTACCTTTGCGCCTCAAAAAAATATTAATGAAAACAATTACAATCGAAGGACAACTCAGGACCGAATTTGGTAAAACAGCCACCCGCCAACTTCGCTCTGAGGAAAAAGTGCCAGCTGTAATTTACGGAGGTGCAAAAGAAATTAATTTTTCTGCCCCGGCGACAGCTTTTAAAAACATCGTCTATACATCAGAATTTATGCTGGCAGAAATTTCAGTTGATGGAAATGCTTACAGGTGTGTATTGAAAGATTTGCAATTTGATAAAGTAAGCGATCATCTGATTCACGTGGATTTTCTTGAATTAGTAGGCGACAAAAAAATCACCGTTTCCATTCCTGTTAAATTTACCGGCGTACCCGCAGGCGTAAAAGAGGGAGGAAAATTAGCAATCAAAATGAAGTCGCTAAAAGTGAAGACTTTGCCAGAGCATTTACTTGAGCACATAGAAATGGATCTGACGGATTTAAAGCTAAATGAAAACGTAAGAGTTCAGGATGTGAAAACAGATAATATGGAGATATTGAACTCTCCCCGAATTCCCATCGCCTCAGTAACTATGACACGCCAGCTAAAGCAGGAGGAAGCAACGGTTGCTAAAACAGCGCCTGCTGACGCGAAAGCAGCGCCTGCGACCAAAGCTGCGCCTGCGGCAAAAGCAGAAGGGGCAGCCCCAAAAAAATAAACTTTTTTCATTAAAAAGTGCCCTCTTTACCGGGGGCATTTTGTTTTATCGCGGGCTGCACAATTGGGTGCATTCCAAATTGTCGCTCTGGGTTAAGGTTGTCAACCTTCCAGATAGAGTTTTTAAATCTAAAATTAACTTGTTAAAGGTTGACAACCTTGCGACAATTTGGAATGCACCCGCACAATTTATCTGAACATAAAGTTTGCGTACATTTGCCATCCTCAGGAATTACCTTGAGATAATTTTTAAACATGGGAATGGATAGGAATACAGTTATTGGATTTGTGTTATTAGCTCTTTTATTCTTCGGTTATTTTTATTACACACGGCAGGGACAATTAACCCTGGAAAAAGAAAGGCAACATCAGCAAGACTCACTGAATAAGCTGAAACCTAAAATTGATACCTCAATAAACACAGCGCTTCTTAAGGATACCACTAGTTCTTCTTTAACACGATCATCGCCGGCCAACATAATACAGGATTCAACTGCAAAGGAGCAATTTACAACTATCGAAAATAAAGTACTTAGAGTTACTTTTTCTAATAAGGGAGGGCAGCCGGATAAAGTTGAATTGAAAGGGTTCAAAACTTTTGATAAAAAGCCTTTGATCCTCGAAGACGGCGCTTTCAACAATATTTCTTATCCAATAAATATTGGCCAAAATCAAACAGCACAAACCTCTGATTTATTATTTACTCCTTCTCCGCCGCAAACAACCAGTAACGGGGGTATAGAACTCAATTATCTTCTGCAAACAAAAAACGGTGAGAAGATAGAACATCAGTACATTTTATCGCCTGACGGATACATGATTGACTTCAATATAAAAATGGATGGAGCAAATAAATTACTTACGCAGAATACCCTTACCATCACCTGGCAGGCAAAAGCTAACAAGGTTGAAAAGGATATGGAATGGGAAACACAGCAATCGCATGTTGCCTTTGTAGAGAACGATGATTATGATTTTGAACACCTGGCAATTGGCAAACAGGATGAGAAAAAATTAGATAAGCCGGTTAGCTGGATTGCTTTGAAACAGCAATTCTTTGCCTCTGCAATTGTGGCTAAAAATAAATTTGAAAACGCTGAAATAAGGTGGGAATCACCGGCAGATACTTCGCTCGAGGTAATAGCAAAAGCAACCGCTAATTTGCGACTTCACATACCTGATGGTGCGAACGTAGCGATGCCTTTGCAATTGTTCTATGGCCCCGGCGATTATAAAATTTTAAAATCCTATAATAACCAAATGTATAATATGGTGCCTTTAGGTTCAGGGATTTTTGCCTTTGTAAAATACATTAACAGGGGATTTGTAATGCCGGTATTTAATTTCTTAAGCAGCAAGATAGCCAGCTATGGACTTGTAATTGCTTTGCTCACCATCATCATCCGCTTGCTGATTTCCCCACTTACTTACCAAAGTTATTTGAGCGGTGCAAAAATGAAATTGCTTAAGCCGGAGATAGATTCGCTTAAAACAAAATATGGAGATGATAAGCAGGCGTTCGGAATGGAGCAGATGAAACTTTTTAGAAGTGCCGGCGTAAACCCGCTCGGAGGTTGCATTCCCGCTCTGCTGCAGATACCCATTTTCTTTGCCTTATACAATTTCTTTAATTCAAATATTACATTAAGAGGACAGAGCTTTTTATGGGCAAATGATTTATCATCCTACGATTCTATTTACAATCTTCCTTTTAGCATACCGTTTTATGGCAGCCATATTAGCTTGTTTACAATACTTGCGGTAATTACCAGTTTGCTGATATCCCTATACGGTATGAGTAACATGCAGGATAATAGCAACCCTGTAATGAAATATATGCCGTTTATTTTTCCGGTGATTCTTTTAGGTGTATTCAATCGTTTGCCCTCTTCACTTACGTGGTATTATACAGTGTCAAACGCTATTACTTTGATTATACAGTTTGTAATTCAGAAGTATATAATTGATCACGAAAAAATACTTGCGAGGCTGGAAGCGAATAAGAAAAAGCCTGCCGGCAAAAGTAAGTGGCAAGAAAAGATAAATGCTATGCAGGAAAGTAATAAAAAGCTTAAGGATATGCAGCAAAAAGTAAAAGCAAATAAAAGCAAATAGCGCTGCCGCAATCTGCAACTATTGATTGGCTTGTCAAGTCTATATATAGAATTTAATAAATTGGCTTACAAAAAGATATATGAAGTTTTATAAAATAATAATTTTCGCCGTTTTTGTTTTTTGTGCATTTTCAACTTATGCGCAAAAAAACTTGAATGAAGGCATGCTGGTTTACAATATATCTGTTGAAACAGGCAGCTCAAAGCCTAAAATTGCGGATGCTTTTGATGGTGCAACTATTACAGTATATTTAAAGGATAATATTAGCCGTACCGAAATGGTAAGCGGGCTCGGCAGCGAGGCAACTATACATAATGCTACCACCGGAAGCAGTGTAATATTAAAAGAGTATAGTAATCAAAAGCTGATGACCACCCTTACAGCGGAAAATTGGGAAGAAATCAATAAAAAATTCGAAGGAATTACATTTGAAAATACCAATGAGACTGCAGTAATATCAGGATATAACTGCCACAAAGCAATTGCAAAACTAAAAAACGGCTCAACCTTCACAGTGTATTATACCACAGAAATTAAATTGGCAAATAAAAATTATGATTATCAGTTTAAAAATCTTCCGGGGCTGCCGGTTCAGTATGAACAACAAAGCGATAAACTGAACATTAAATTAACCTTGTCGAAAATAACCTTTGATAATATTGCCGCTTCAAAATTTGAAGTACCTAAGTCGGGATACAGGATTCAAACCTATGATGAAACGAAAAAATAATGACTCGCCTTTAATAAGTTAATTTCTTATTTTTTTTAAAACTCTAAATTATTACTCTTTGAAATTTCTTTAAAACAAAAAAACCTGCACCAAAGCAGGTATAGAATAAAAAGCTGAATAGAAATTATTATTTTCTGGATCTGATTATAAGCTTGTAACCTTCGCCCTGTGTATATTGAGGAATTGCAATCTTTTGCTTATAAGGCAATAAATATATAGTATTACCTTTTTTATAAGATAAGATTTCATCACTTACTATAGAATTATCAGTTCGTGTTTGGTTTAAAAGATAGCTTCCACGGTAAGTAACACCAGATTTCAAATTAAATAAAATGGAATTCTTTAACGAACCGGCCATTGCTATATTTAATTTAATTTTATCTTTTTTTATAAAACCACCTCTGTCTGCGGACGCAATAAAGCAAATTCCGCAAAACATAATTATCGCCAATATTATTTTTGACCTTTTCAACATTATTAAAAATTAGTGTAATCTTAACAAAGATACAAAATATTATTAAAAAGATAAACCATTCATCATATTATTTAAAACGGATTAATGCTTGATTTATTTTAAAAATATAGTAATTTGGAACAACGCATATATATATATGAAAGAAAATCCATACCGCCAGGACAGGGAAATGAAGGAATTGCTGGTACAGTACAGTAATTTTAAAACCGGCAAAAAATTTAGCTTTATAGAAGAAGATTCTTTCGAAAAAATCATTGACTATTTTGATGAGACTGATGATATTCCCGCTGCGGTAGAGGCAGTTAATTTTGCTGTTGAACAATTTCCATATTCCGCCGTATTGCTCATTAAAAAAGCTGATCTTCTTATAGCCACAAAAAGGTATCGTGAAGCGCTTTCAATATTAGAGAAAGCTGAGTTGCTTGATAGCACAGATATAAACTTATATATTCTTAGGACCGACGCACATCTTGCGCTGGATAATCATCAAAAGGCAGCTGACATTTTAGAGAAAGCGATCACTGTATTTGAAGGCCTGGAAAAAACAGAGCTTCTATTTGAACTGGCCGATGTGTATGACGATTATGAGGATTTTGATAAAGTATTTAATTGCCTGAAGCTTATTCTTGAGCAGGATAATACTAATGAAGAAGCGCTCTATAAAATTTGCTTTTGGACCGATTATACCGGCAGGAACGAAGAGAGTATAACACTTCATAAAAAAATAATAGATGAATTTCCTTATACTCAATTGGCCTGGTTTAATCTTGGAGCTGCTTACCAGGGATTAAAATTATATGAAAAGTCTATTGACGCTTATCAATATGCAATAGCTATTGATGAAAAGTTTGATTATGCCTACCGCAACATGGGCGACGCTTATTTAAGGCTTCACAAGTATCGCGAAGCGATTGAAGTTTTACAAAAGGTGCTTGAACTCTCTATGCCGGAGGAAGTAATTTATGAAGCGCTGGGCCACTGTTATGAAAAGCTGAAAAACCCCGCCCAGGCAAGGTTTCATTATCGTAAAGCCTCGCATCTAAATGCTACAGACAGCCATTTGTATTATAAGATTGCCGGCACTTATATGAATGAAAGCCAGTGGGAAAGCGCCATAAAGAATTTAGAAAATGCAATGCAAATAAACCGGTCTCAACCTGATTATCATTTCGCTCTTGCAAAATGTTACATAAAAATGAACAAGATAAAAGATGCCGTTATATACTTTTCAAATTTTATAAAAGCCCGGCCTAAAAATGCTAATGGATGGAAAGAGCTCATTAAATGCCTCTACGATGCGGGCTACTTTGAAGAGGCGCTTGAGCAAGTGTATAATGCCCAAAAAAATACTGATAACAAACCCCTGTTTATTTTTTATAAATCAGCAATATTTTTTGCCCTGGGTAAATCCAAAGAAGCGTTGCTTCACCTGGAAGCAGGCCTTCAAAAATCTCCGCTATTAATCAAACAATTTATCGAATTAAATCCCTCTCTTCTGCAACATCAATCTGTAGTGGAACTAATTGCCAGGCACAAAAACAAAAGGTCGGGAAAGAAAAAATAATTTAGGCTTCGTTTCATTTTTGGATATTCAGCTTACAAAACTATCTTTGGCTGAAAGCAAAAATAGTAAGTATGAATTTTAATCTTTCTCAAATTCCTGACAGAATCCGTAAACCAAGAGAGCACGGCCTGACGATGATAATGGATAAGGGCCTAAGTGTAGAAGAAGCAAGAAACTTTTTGAGCGCTGCCAGCGATCACGTTGATGTAATTAAAC
This sequence comes from Hanamia sp., assembly GCA_965217965.1. Lineage (GTDB taxonomy): Bacteria > Bacteroidota > Bacteroidia > Chitinophagales > Chitinophagaceae > Ginsengibacter. The sequence goes on from CBDCJQ010000001.1 coordinate 1,435,282, forward strand.
TGGGCTTCGGCACTGCATTCGTTACGCCTAATTTGAGAGAAAAAATTGATCTCTATCAATCATTTAATATTCCGGTTTACTTCGGCGGTACTTTATTTGAAGCTTTTCTTATAAGAAACCAGTTTAAAGATTATATAAGCTTGTGTAAGGATTACAATATTACTTATATGGAAGTAAGCGACGGATCTATTGAAATTCCTCATGCTGAGAAATGTGGCTATATAGAAAAACTTACAAAGCTCGGAACCGTGCTTAGCGAGGTAGGCAGTAAAGATGCGGAAAATATTATTCCTCCCTATAAATGGATAGAACTAATGAGAGCCGAGCTCGAAGCGGGGGCAAAATACGTGATTGCAGAAGCGAGAGAGGCAGGCAATGTTGGTATATATCGCGGCACCGGCGAAGTACGGCAGGGCCTTGTGCAGGAAATATTAACGCAGATACCTGAAGAAAAAATCCTTTGGGAAGCGCCTCAAAAATCACAGCAGTTATATTTCCTTGAGCTTATTGGCTGCAATGTAAACCTTGGTAACATAGCCCCAAGTGAGATAATTGCTTTAGAAGCTATGCGCATCGGCCTCCGCGGCGATACTTTTCATTTATATTTAAATAAAGAAATAGCTCAATGAAAATTTATGGATTGTTAGGCAATCCCCTGGGTCATTCTTTTTCACAAAAATATTTTTCAGAAAAATTTTTACATGAAAGTATAAATGATTGCGAGTATGTAAATTTTGAAACGCCTGATCTTGACGTAAGAATTAAAGATTTAAAAACAGACGCCGGTCTTTGTGGCTTAAATGTTACCATTCCTTATAAAACGCAAATCCTTTCATACTTAGATATAGCCTCTCCGGCATGCAAAGAGATCGGCGCATGCAACTGTATTAAAATAGAAAAAGAGAAATGGTCAGGCTTCAACACAGATGTGACAGGCTTTGAAAAAACATTTTCTCCGAAATTAAAATCCCATCATTCAAAAGCGCTCATTTTGGGAACGGGCGGATCGTCGAAAGCCGTAGCTTATGTTCTGAAAAAGTTGGGTATCAAATATGTTTTTGTTTCACGAGCAAAAAGTAATTCATTAGATATTATCAGCTATGACGAAATCTCGGCAGACATTATTTCGGAATACAATATCGTGATCAATACCACACCGGCAGGAATGTTCCCAAATATTCATAATTCACCTGATCTTTCTTATGAATTTGTTTCAGACAAGCATTATTTTTTCGACCTAATCTATAATCCTGACACAACGCTTTTTCTTGCAAAGGCAAAAGAGAAAGGAGCCATAATAGAAAATGGAAAAGAAATGCTGCGCATACAAGCTGATGAAAGCTGGAGAATTTGGAACAGTGAAAACCTATAGTTCATTATGATGGCTGACAATTATTTATCTGGTAAAATACCGTCTTTATTAAGATGGGACTTTCATCTTTTTTGAAGTCTTGCTTTCAAACAGTTTTTCAAAAAGAGGGCTTTCCGTCTTTTTTATTTTATCCCAAAAAGTAAAATACAATCCATAATTATATTTGAACTGCTTGTGGTGCAGAGAGTGATGGGATGCGCCTATCAGCCATTTGCCAAGTATATGTTTATCAAAATTCCTGGGGTATAATTCTATATCTAAATGGTTAATCACACTGCTTACCGTCATTAAGGTTAACTGTATAATTATCACATAATAATGCATCGGCAATATTATTAGCATTGCCGGGAGAAATATTGCCTGAAGAAACCCTTCAAGCGGGTGAAATGAAAATGCCGTAAAGGGAGAGGTGAGATTACTATTATGATGAACCTTGTGGACTATTTTAAAAACTGCCGGAATATGCATCCACCTGTGAAGCCAGTAATAATAGGTTTCGTGCAAAACCATAAAGACAATGAGGCTAACCGGAAGATACCACCAGCCGTAACCATCAATATCTGTATAAATTTTTGTATAACCTTTTTGCCATAAAATAACAGTGGCAGTTCCAGCCACTGAGAAAATAAGGGCAGTGATTATACTCCAGGTAACTTCAATTTTAAATTGATTCTTTTTATACGATTTTAAATTGATTTTTCTCCAAACCCACTTGTGTGGAAACCATATATAAAAGAATAAATAAAAAAGACCGGCTACTAAAAAATATCTTCCGATAATTATTACAAAAAAAATCAGCGTAATAATTACAAGCCAATATGCCGTAAAAAAATCTGGTAAATGCATGAATAAAATTATGTAGAATTTACTTTCTTTTCTTTATTTATTCTTCTGAATGAAGCAACACTATAATGCAATAACTATGCTGGTATGTTTATTGCGTTTTTGAAATAAATTATTTAAAAACAATAATATGAAAAACAAATTAATGTATGTAGCCGCGGCGACAGCCTTGATCGTCTCAGCATGTAACAATTCCGGGGATTCAAGTACTGTCACTACAATGGATTCCACCTCCACCGCTACTGCTGTAACCGGCAATTCAAATGACGGCACAGAGCTACCAACATATATGGACGCTATCACCAATAAGCCTGTTACCGTAATGCAGGATACCGTTTCCCACCAATATGTGGACATCAATACACACCAGCCGCTCACTTATTATTACAATCCTATTACGCACGATACTTTTGATGCAAGAGGCCGCATTGTAAATAATGCTTTGGTGCTTACCAATGGCGATTACACCATTGACGAATCAAAAATAAAATCAAATGACGATGCTTTTAAAATAAAAAATGGCGATATGAAGGTGAAGATGGATGATGGTGACATGAAGATGAAAGATGGAGATATGAAGGTGAAAGACAAAGATGATCTATATAAAGAAAAAACGGATAGCACTAAGCTAAAAGTAAAAGATGGAAAAATGAAGATCAAGGATAAATAGTCAAGGCGAAAGCGTAAAAATAAAACAATGGGCCATCTTTAATTATCTTTAAGATGGCCTTTTATATACGATCACTTTTCGCTTGCACCAAAAGATTTAAAAGGCTTAATATTTGTAAAATATCTTTGAACGAATGAGCAACTACTTTAAGATCGGCAAATTTGCCGGCACATTCGGGCTGGAAGGGCAACTGGTTCTTGAGCACAGCCTTGGCAAAAAGACTTCGCTCGGAAAATTAGAAAATATTTTTATCGAGCATAACAAAGACTCTTTTCTTCCCTATTTTATTGAATCTGCAAAAGCAAAAAACAGTAATGAAGTTTATCTTAAGCTGGAAGGGATCTCAACGAAAGAAGCCGCCCGCTTTCTTATTAAAAACGATGTTTGGATCGAGGAAAAAGATTTCAAAACCTTTGCTGCTGCTACTGCGCCCATTTCATTCCTTGGGTTTACTGTCGTAAATGAAAATGAAGTATTGGGTGAAGTTATCGAGGTAATAGAGCAGCCTCACCAGGTATTATGCAAAATATTAATTGATGGAAAAGAGGCCTTGCTCCCTTTACACGGGCAAACTCTCGAAAAAATTGATAAAAAAAACCGCACACTTTATCTGAATTTGCCGGAAGGTTTACTGGATATTTATAAAAATGCTTAAATCCGAATAGCTAAATTTGTTGCCTGGATCATGCAATCTTCTACCTCAAATATTATTGCCCATTTTGACCTTGATTCATTTTTTGCTTCGGTTGAATTTATAAGAGATCCATCCCTAAAAGGCAAGGAAGTAATTGTAGGCGGAAGCCGTGAAAGAGGCATCGTAACTACATGCAGCTATGAAGCAAGGAAGTACGGTGTGCATTCTGCTATGCCCATGAAAACCGCTATGCGATTGTGTCCGCATGCAATCATTGTAAAGGGGAACTATGGCGAATACACAAGATATTCACGGTGGGTTACACAAATCATTGCAGCCAAAGCGCCTCTCTTTGAGAAAGCTTCCATTGATGAATTTTATATTGACCTCAGCGGTATGGATACATTTTTCAACCCGCTGCAATGGACGATCGATCTTCGTGAGCTAATCACTACTGAAACCGGTTTGCCTATATCTTTTGGCATTGCTAAAAATAAAATGGTTGCAAAAATGGCCACCAATGAAGCCAAACCAAATGGCTTTTTGCAGGTTCCCGCTGGCAAAGAAAAAGAGTTCCTTGGTCCTTTGGATGTTGATAAAATCCCAGGTGTTGGCGCCCAGGCAAAACAAGTGTTGATTTATAATGGCTTTAAAATTATCCGGGATATACATAATTCTACGCCGGAAAAAATGGAAAAGCTTTTGGGAAATTGGGGCCAAGAATTATGGAACCGGGCACAGGGAATTCATCACTCAACTTTATCAGCATACCATGAAGCAAAATCAATTTCAACCGAAAACACCTTTGAAGAAAATATAGTGGACGAAGGAAAGCTAATGAGTGAAATAGTAAGAATGACAGAGAAGATTGCTTACGAGCTTAGGAAAGATGAAAAGCTCGCAGGTTGTATAACTGTCAAAATAAGGTATCCTGATTTTGAAACTATATCGCGGCAAGTCAGTGTTCCTCTCACCTGCGCCGATGATGAAATTATTCCGGTGGCAAAAAATCTTTTTCATAAATTATATAAAAAAGGAAAACCTGTGCGGCTGTTAGGCGTAAGATTAAGCAGCCTTTCCAACAATGCTCTTCAAACAAATCTCTTTCAGGATGCTGAAAGAAGAAATATTTTATACAAAACAATTGATGATGTAAAAAACCGGTTTGGTAAAAGCAGCGTAGTGAGAGCAGCCGGAAAATTAGACAGCGGCAAGAAGAAGATCATGTAAGGTTTTCTTTTCTAAAATTTTTAAAGTGGCATCGCGGGTGATGGTCATCATTTTTCGAAGGCCACAATGCTGCTCATTGCAATCTGCACACTTTTCATAAAAGTTAAGGCTTACACATGGCAGAAGCGCGATAGGCCCGTTGATTACTCTTATTACCGTTGCCAGGGAAATGTTCTTTGGTGAAATCTTAAGGCTATATCCTCCGCCTTTCCCCTTTTTGCTTTCCAGCAGGTTAGCTTTTTTTAATTCATTCAAAATATTTTCAAGAAACTTGAGGGGTATATTTTTCTCTGATGAAATACAACTAATTAGCACCGGCCCTTTGCCAAAGTTTTCGGCCAAATAACTAAGGGCCCTGAAAGCATATTGCGTTTTCTTGGATAGCATTAGGCTGCAAGTTTATCCTTGTGCAAAGACATAATTTAGAAGGCTTGGAAAAATATACAAACTTATAACATTATTCCCTACCAAATTGGTAGGTTGTTAATACCTTTGGAAAATCTTTTAATAAAAATTTTATTTTATGAGTTTACAATTAGGGGACAAAGCTCCCGATTTTACTGCCGAAACAACTGAAGGCAGAATTAATTTTTACGATTTCCTCGGTGATGGCTGGGGCGTCCTTTTCTCTCACCCCGCTGATTACACACCCGTATGCACTACTGAACTTGGAAGAACAGCAGCCTTAAAAAATGAATTCGAAAAGAGAAATGTGAAAGTGCTTGCAGTAAGCGTTGATCCGCTTGATAAGCATCATGGCTGGAAAAATGATATTAATGAAACACAAAATGTTACAGTGGATTTCCCCATCATTGCCGATGAAGATAAAACGGTGGCAAACCTGTATGGCATGTTACATCCGAATGCTTCTGCAACGGCTACGGTGCGTTCATTGTTTGTGATCGGGCCTGATAAAACCATCAAACTTATGATTGTTTATCCTGCGTCCACAGGTAGAAATTTTAATGAAGTACTGCGGGTAATTGATTCTTTACAACTAACAGCAAACCATAGTGTGGCTACGCCTGCGGACTGGCAACATGGTGAAGATGTGATAGTCGTTCCTTCCATTAGTACTGAAGATGCAGAAAAGAAATTTCCTAAAGGTGTTAAAGTGATTAAGCCTTACCTGCGCTATACTCCGCAGCCGAATCTATAACAACAATCATTGAGATCGGAAATCAATAAGTCAATGGTCAATAAGTCAATGGTCACTGGGTACCGCTAACTTTAATTAGCATGCCTACTGACCATTGAACAATGGCTGAGCGCTCTAACGACTTTTTTAACATCGTACATCTCACATCGTACATCGAACATTGTATTACGATTTCCTGTGTTTCCTGAGTTGTTGCAGCAACGCTCTCATATCTTTTGGAAGTGGCGCTTCTATGGTGTATTCTTTTCCCTGCGCATCTTTAAACTCAAGTTTATGTGAGTGCAGTGCGAGCCTGCTGATCATTGGCCTTTCTTCTTCATCGTGCTGGCTGAGCTTGTATTTTCTTTTGAATGAAGAAAGCAGCACAGGTTTGCCATCGCCATACAGGGGGTCGCAAATTATAGTGTGGCCGGCGAATTTCGTATGCACCCTTATCTGGTGTGTCCTGCCGGTATAAATTTTAAATTCTACCAAAGAATAAATACCATAATCTTCCACTACTTTGAAATCCGTAACAGAAGACTTGCCTTTTTTATTCACGATCATCATACCCAGCTGATGCGGATGTTCAGCTATCGGCTCGCTGATAGAACCTTCCTTTTCATTAAGCGCTCCTGTAATTATTCCTAAATAAAATTTATCAATTTTTCTTTGCTCAAAAAGCTGGGAAAGATATTTATGGGAAGCTTCATTTTTGGCAAATAAAACCAGGCCGCTTGTATCACGATCAAGCCGGTGAACAATAAAAATTTTTCTGTATTGCTTCTGCACGTATTTATAAAGCGAAGGAAGCGCTTCATTGTGCCGGTCAGGAATGGTAAGCATTCCGGAGGCTTTGTTCAATGCAATGAAATCATCATTTTCAAAAATTATATCAACAGATTTCAACCTCGTCATAGATCATTATTTTCAATCGTGGCGGTATTAGGTTTCGTATTTCCTCCACGAATATTTTTTTGCTTATTCATGTATTTCAATAATCGAATTTCTTTTTCAGCAAGGTATCTCCACTTTCCACGCTCCACATTTTTCTTAGTAAGGTTGGCATACATTACCCTATCTAAGCCCTTTACCTGGTAACCTAAGTGTTCAAATATGCGCCTCACAATCCTGTTGCGGCCGCTATGTAATTCTATGCCAATAACAGATTTATCTTTTGCATCAGCATAAGCCAATGCATCGGCATATATATCTCCATCTTCGAGTTTAAGGCCAGCCAATATTTTTTCAAAATCAGTTTTTGTCAATGCTTTGTCAAGCTTTGCTTCATACACTTTTTTCACATTAAAGCTTGGGTGAGTAAGCTGCTGCGTAAGGTCACCATCATTCGTTAGAAGCAGCACGCCGGAAGTATTTCTATCAAGCCTGCCAACAGGATATATACGTTGATCCGTAGCGTTCCGCGTAAGCTGCAGTACCGTTTTTCGATTCTGCGGATCGTCAGTTGTAGTGATGTAATCCTTTGGTTTATTTAATAAAATGTACACCAGGTTTTTGGTGACGAATAATTTTTTTCCATTAAAAAAAACATCATCCTTTTCGCCAACCTTAAAGGCTGGTTGGGTGATGACTGTTTTATTCACCGTCACTTTTCCATCAATGATTAAGGAAACTGCATCGCGCCTTGAGGTAACACCGCAGTGCGCCAAATATTTATTTAGCGGCATCTGATCTGTGGCTGAATTCTTTTTTGGAACAGCTTCAGATGTAGAACCAGCGTCTCTTTTTTGAGGGTATTTTTGTCTTTTATCTGGACGGGCCGTTTTCTGTAAGGGTGGATTGTTTTCTAAAAAGCCTCTCTGCCGCATGGCCCTTTTTTCTTCAAAGCGCTTCTCGATGGCCGAAGCTCTTTGTTTTTTTGCGGCTTTTTTTTCCTGCTTGTGTTTTTCTTTTACGGCTGCATTATTTTTTGCTTTGATGAATTTTTGAAAAGGCTGCTGGCTCATGTAAAATTGTTTTGCTGTTTTTTCAACAGTAATGAGGGCCAAAGTTAATTTAAAATAAACAGGTGAACCATAAGATGGCCCACCTGCAATTTTCAGAGGGAAATGTTATTTATGATCTTTCGTTTCTTTTATTTTTCATATCCTTCATGCGGCTATTTCTTAATTGCTCTTTTTTCTGCAATTGCTCAGCAGTTAAAATACTTTTTTCACTCTCGACATTTTTCTTTTTCAATTCCATGAATTGCTGCTTTTTTTCGTCCTGGCTTAAGGTTGTGTTTTCTTTAATTGCTTCAGCCTGAGTTTTGAAATTGTCATGCTGGCTTTTCAATTGCGAAACCTGGGCATCAGTTAAATTAAGGCTTGATTTCATTTTATCCATTCTTTTTTGCCCCGTCATTTCTCCTTTTGCAACCCGGTCTTTTTTTAATTGTTGCATTTTATTTTTTTGATCCTGCGTGAGAAGTGATTCGAACTTTGCTTTCTGCTCATTCTGCAAGGCGGCTTTCTTTGCATTGTAGTCATTGACACTCATGCTGCCATCTCCTTTCAATTGCTTCATTTGATTTGCATAATCTTGATGCATGGCTTTTGCCTGCTGTTTTTGTGCATCAGTTAAGTTGAGCTGTTTCATCATCATGCCCCGGTCGTGATTGCCATGCCCCATTTTTTTATGATCCATCTTGTCATGATGAGCCATGGGTGCATCACCGGTTGTTGTTCTTTTTTCCTGCGCATTTACTGATAAGGTGAATATTGTAAAGGCAGATAATGCGATTAAGTACTTTTTCATATTTAATATTTTAATTTGTTTGTGGGTAATAGACGCACACAAATTCCCGCGGTTTAACCGCAGGCTGCAAGAAAGTGTTAAAGAAAATGTATTAGAGCACAGGCAGGTCTAGCTCCTTATTAGCAAGCTGGCCGCAAGCCGCATCTATATCTTTGCCGCGGCTTATTCTCAAGCGCACATTCACACGGTGAGCAGCGAGGTAATCCATGAAGTTTTGCGTAGCGTCTTTATCAGGCTTTTCAAAATTTGCCTTATCAATGGGGTTGTATTCAATAATATTTACAAGATGCACCGGCACCTGCTTGTAGATTTTTATAAGATCATCAGCGTCTTGTATAGAATCGTTTTCGCCTTTAAATAAAATGTATTCGAAGGTGATATCGTTCTTCGTTTTCTCGTAGAAATAATTGAGCGCCTCTATCAATGCCTTAATGCTGTTGGTTTCATTGATCGGCATTATTTCATTCCTCTTTTTGTCATTCGCGGCATGCAGTGATAATGCAAGATTGAACCGTACTCCATCATCACCCAATTGCCTGATCATTTTTGCAACGCCGGCAGTAGAAACGGTGATTCTTTTTGGGCTCATGGCAAGTCCATCATTGGCCGTAATACGTTCAATGGCCTTCAATACATTTTTATAATTAAGCAGCGGTTCACCCATGCCCATAAAAACGATGTTGCTCAATTTCTTTCCATAAGTTTTTTCAGCCACCTGGTTTAATAAAGCTACTTCATCATATATTTCATCGAAGGTTAGGTTGCGCTTTCTATCCATATATCCCGTTGCACAAAACTTACAACTAAGGCTGCAGCCCACTTGTGAGGATACACAAGCAGTTTGCCTGCTATCCACAGGAATCAACACACCTTCCACCTTATGTCCGTCAAAAGTTTTAAACCTTGTTTTTACGGTTCCATCTTCGCTGTATTGCGTTGCATCCGTGTTTATAGCGGGTAAAGAAAAATTTTGTGATAAATGTTGCCTTAGTTCTTTACTGAGATTCGTCATGTCCTCAAAACCTTTGGCATGCTTTTGCCAAAGCCATTCCCACACTTGCTTTGTTCTGAATTTTTTCTCTCCAATAGTTTGAAAATAATCAGTGAGTTCTTCCAAAGTCAATGTCCTTATATTTTTTTGAGCGCTCATTTTGCAAAAATACTGCATTGATTTTTGAGTACTAAAATGCGAAGGGTTAATGAAAAAGAATTAGCTAAACCAGGTAGATACATTATTAACCCTTCATCCGCCGGAAATATTAAATTGCACGCTGTATAAATTTTGTGCAACAAAATTCAATCCGTGAAAATTCGTGTAATCCGTGGAAAAACAATAGATAAAGTAAAAATCTATAAAAAAATATAAGTAGGTTTATGCAGATAAATTGTTCTTCAATATCCAGCTAAAGACTACAACATGAAAAATAAAAATATGAGATCTTCTTTTCGCTGCTTTCAAATGGCATTCGCCATCCTGGTATTTACCTGTATGTCTAAAAACATTTTTGCGCAACAACCCATCCGTGTAATTGTAGCAGGCTTAAACCACGATCATGTTCATGGCATATTAAACCAATACAACAAAGGTTTGGTAGATATAGTTGGCATAGCCGAACCCAATAAACAATTGCAACAAAAGTTCAGCAAGCTTTATCACCTGCCTGATTCCTTGTTTTCTGACGACCTGAAAAAGTTGGTAACAGAAAAAAAGCCGGATGCTGTTTTGGGGTATAATGCTGTAGCAAATCACTTGGACGTTGTTCAGATTTGCGCTCCTTTAGGAATACCGGTGATGGTGGAAAAGCCTTTGGCAGCAACCTTATCACAGGCGAAGGAAATTGAATCATTAGCGAATAAGTACCATATAAAAGTATTGACCAATTTTGAAACCACCTGGTATGCTTCGTTCAGGGATATTTACACTACAGTGAATGCAGACAGTATCGGGCAGATCAAAAAAATGGTGGTGCATGATGGCCACCAGGGCCCAAAAGAAATTGGTTGCAGCCCTGAGTTTTTACAATGGTTAACAGATCCGGTATTAAACGGGGCAGGTGCCCTGAATGATTTTGGTTGCTATGGAGCAGATTTGATGACGTGGCTGATGCAAGGCCAAAAACCAATTGCTGTAACTGCTATCACAAGAAATTATAAGCCTAATGTATATCCGAAGGTAGATGATGATGCTACAATATTATTAGAATATCCAAATGCTACAGGCCAGATCGAAGCTTCATGGAACTGGCCATTTTCCATAAAGGATTTGGAAGTATTTGGAGAGACAGGATACTTACATGCGCTTGATGGAAAAAATATCGTAAGCCGTATGAGGGAAAATATTAAAGGCGCTAAAGTAGCTGAACCCCTAACTGCGCCTATAAATGATCCTATCATCTATTTAACGGCAGTGCTGCAAAATAAAATTCCCGGAACAGATGATCAATCATCTTTGAAATACAATATGATCGTAATGCAAATATTAGATGCTGCTAAAAGATCAGCCGCGACGGGTAAGAGAATTGTTTTGTAGATGATAGAGTATCGGGGAAGCTAAGCGAGAGGCGAAAGGTTGGTAATCTTATTTTCCGGGTTTCTTCGCACTGTTGATCCATTGGATTTTATCAAACTTCGGAATTTATATAGTCTCAAAAATTTCGTTGGAGGATTTATCTCATCTTGAAACAGGGCCTCAGGATTTTGTATTTTGCATTCTTGAAAGCTGACATATATTGGAAAGAATTACAAAGGAAATCATTGTTGAATTTATTCGTAAAAATGAAATTGAGTTAAGCTCTACACATACTAAATTGTGCATGCCTGTGATAAATAGGATATTTAAGAAGATGTACGCTGGCATTAAGTTTCCGGCTATAAAAGTTGAAAACAACTTAATTTGTGATGGACATCACCGATATATAGCTTCTATTTTCGCGAACTTTCCACTTGACAGAATCCCAGGAAATGTCACATCGGCGACTACATTAGTTCAATGGGAATTAGTAAACTTTGAGGATGAAGATTGGGATACGCAGGCAAAGATTAATATGTTGAATCAACAAGACGCTGAATATAACAATATCCCATTGGCTTCAATCGTTCAATCGTTGGGGTGCTGAATAAGCAGTAAATTTGTTCATTATGTTATTCTTCTTAGATATAGATGGTGTTATGGTTCCTGCCAAAGGTTGGAAAAGTCCTGAATTCCTGAATGACGGATTTCCTGCGTTCAGTAATAAGGCAGTCCGTGCACTTCAAAATTTAATTTCTAAAGAAGTTACTGTTATACTCACGACGTCACATAAGGCAAAGTTTAGCAATGAAGAATGGAAAAACATTTTCAGGAATAGAAGTATTAATATTGAAAAGATAAAATCATTACCTGAAAACTTTAATAATCTTAGCCGCAAGGATGAGATTGTCAATTGGTTTAATGTCAATAATGTTAAGGAAGAATTTGTAATTATTGATGATGATAAATCATTAAATGACCTTCCTGATTTTTTGAAAAAAAATTTCGTACAAACGAGTCCACAGATAGGTCTTACAGAAGAACATTCAGAAGCTATAAAATCTATTTTAAATAAGGGGTTACACCTGCATAAATAGATGGTAGTTTTTTAGGAAGGATCAAATTATATAACACCTCATTTTTAAAAAAGTGGGGTGTTTTCAGTTTAATAGCTTTCCGGCGCCAATCAATGCCCCCATTGTTTATTAAAGGTAGTACTTCAAAATAAAATTCCCGGAACAGATGATCAATCTTCTTTGCAATACAATATGATTGTGATGCAAATATTAGATGCCGCTAAAAGATCAGTCGCGACGTAAGCAACCGACCAACCCCATCTTTCCTTTAATGCAAATAGCCAATAGCTTTGCATGATAAAATAAAAAAATCATGCGTAATAATCCTGAGGCACGGCGTCAAATGTTTGAGATGATAGAACAATGGCACACGAGCGGCCTTACTAAAAAAGCATACTGTCAGCAGCAATCCATTAAGCACCACTGCTTTTATTATTGGTATAAATGTTATCGTCAGGAGCATGCAGACATTGATGGTAACCATTCGATGGCTATGGGATCGTCTTTTGCAAAATTACAAGTAGACCAACCCGCCACTGCTGCTTCGGTGGAAATTTATTTTCCGGGTGGTGTCCGCCTGCTTTTTCACGAGCCCGTAAGCAGCCATTATTTAAAAACCCTTATCCGTTAAGCATGTTACATTTATCTTCAAGCTGTCAATATTATTTATACCGGCAAGCCGCCGATATGCGCAAAGGCTTTGATAGTTTATGCGGTATCGTTAGCTCTCAATTAAAAATGGATACTCTCAATGGATCGGTATTCATCTTCATCAATAAAAGACATAATCAGGTAAAGCTTCTTTTGTGGGAAGGCGATGGCTTTGCTGTCTACTATAAGCGATTAGAGAAAGGGACTTTTGAAATGCCTGACACCAATGATATATCTGCCTCTGTTTGCATCAGCGCTCAACAATTATTATTTATTTTGCAAGGCGTATCACTGCAAAAAATACACTTCAGAAAACGGTATAAAAGAGTGGCATAATTTTAAAATTACGTGCGTTATCCACATTATTTTTAGTGTTTTAAAAAATCTTTTTTGGGAGGCGACTTACCCCCAACTTATCCTTAGCTGTTCTTTAAAAGCCTTTGCAGGCTTATCTTTGAGCTATCAATGCAAACATCAGTTGACTATAAAATATTGTACGAGCAGCAACTAAAAATAACGGCTGACTTAACCTATAAATTAGAAGCGCTTACCCACCAGGTAGCCCAGTTTCAGAAGATGATTTTCGCCAGCAGGCATGAGCGTTTTGAAGCCGCTGATCCTGATAATCTTTTGGGAAAAAGCAGTGTTCAATTAACCCTTGGTTTAGATGCGAACACAATTGCCACATGTAAGATAACTGATGCCAGCCAGGTAAAATACATCCGCACTAAAACAGAAGTAACTACCAATAAACCACATCCTGGCCGCATGGCATTGCCCGAACACCTGCGCCGTGAAACCCTTATACTGCAGCCCGATACAGATGTGACAGGACTTAAAAAAAATAGGTGATGAAGTGACAGAGATACTGGATCTTATTCCCGGTGAATTGTATGTAAAACAATACATCCGTCCTAAACCTGCCTGCGGCAAGCAGGTATGTAGTACCAATAAATGATATCAGCGACACTATTATTACCGCTTCGCTTCCTGCCAGAACAATGGAAAAATGCATGTTTGGCGAAGGATTGCTGGCACAGATTATCGTAGATAAACCTGCCTGGCGGCAGACAGGTATGTAGACCATCTTCCACTCTATCGCCAGATGCAGCGCTTTCAAAGAGCAGGCGTTACCATAGCACAGTCCACCATGAACAGTGTAACGACAAGAACCTTAAACAGTTTATTTTCTTTGTATGAAGCCCATAAAAAAATCGTCCTGGAAAGTAAATACCTGCATGTAGATGAAACAGGAATAAGAGCGATGGATGAAACCAAAAAGGCCCGTCCGAACGGTTCATCCGGGCGGGGTACTACCCACCAGGGGTATTATTGGGTGTATCATACTAGTAAAGACAAACTGGTATTGTTTGATTACCGCCCCGGGCGGGGACGTGAAGGGCCTGATGATATATTAAAAAATTATGAAGGGTTTTTACAAACCGATGCCCGCCCGGCTGACGCCACCTCACCTTTTACAATTGTCAACCCGGCTATAAAAAGAAGTACACCATTCAAATAAATAAGAGGCACAATTTGAGTGTCATAAAGTGTTGGATTCCACAACTTCATTTCCGATAAAACCATAACAATTAGTGTCGGTCCAACGATCCCTGCAATTGATTTAGATTTTCCATTTCTTTTTATTCTCTGTCTTGTTGTGTCTTACAATGACGGTTAACGTTTACGGATTGGCGATGGCAGGGGATCAATGAACTTCTGCCCGAACCGTCAGCCGAATAAAGAACTAAAAGTACAGAATATGTACAAAAGTTCAACAAAGAAGTTTCAGCCGGAACTACAGCCCAACAACGAACAAAAAGCTGATGAAAGGCACGTCAGCCCTGCTATTGGCAATACCAGTGTTCAAGCAACACCTTCGGTGAGTCCGGTTTCCTGACGATTATATCACCTTCGCCTTTCATTAAAAATATAAATAAAATGAAAGGGAATGAAATTTCAGTAAAAGAACTAAGGACAGATGCGGTGGAGTGGCTTACAAAGCTGCATCAAACGATGGTAATAAAAGAGTATGGTAAAGGCAGCGTACGCAACTACTGCCAGGAGATGACGCTGCTCTTTAAATACTACAACCATAAAGCGGTTGCAGACATCAGGCAGGCAGATATAGAAAAGTATCTGCAATACATAAAAGAAGTGCATAAGGAAGGGCGGGCCAAGTGCCGCAGCGTAGCACAGGCCTGCAGCTTTTTCTTTAAGCGCATATTGCCTGCCCCTTACATTGTGCCTTCCAATCTTTATCCCAAAAAACAATTTATTCTTCCTAACATTATGTCGGAAGAGGAAGTGGCGCAACTCTTTGCAACGCCGCTTAGCCTCAAAGAATATGTTGTAATCGGGTTGCTGTATGGGTGCGGATTGCGGATAGGCGAAGTAGGTCAACTGCGCCTGCAGGATATAGAAAGCCATAACAAACGGCTAAAGGTTTACCAGGGTAAAGGCGCTAAAGACAGATATACACTACTGCCCGAAAAACTGTTGCAGCAACTACGTCAATTTTATTTGCAGGAAGGGCGGCCCAAAGAATATTTATTTACCAGCAAACAAACCAAAAGGGCTATGCATGTACGCAGTATGCAAGTAGTGGTAAACAGCGCTATGCAAAAAGCAGGATTTAAAGAAAAGCCTTTCACCGCCCATACGCTGCGGCACAGCTTTGCTACACATATGCTTAACCAGGGCAACAATATCCATGTAATAAAAACTTTGCTGGGCCATAGTAAATTAGAAACAACGATGGTGTATCTGCATTTGTCCATAGGACTCCTGTGGAGCAAAAACATACGCAAGCCGGTATCGTGTCGCCCTTAGATGCAGTAGTATATGGAGCAGCCGTTAAATGAACGCCGGCAACTGCTCCAAACAAAAATCTTTGCTCACTCTTCTGCCGCCGGTTTTAATCCTTACAGCCAGGCAGTATTAAGCCGGTTGAGTCGTTGCCATACAGCAGCCATAGGGGTGCATCATTACCGGTGCAACAATGAAGGGTGCAGGTATATGCATTACCAGTACCACAACTGTGGCAACAGGCACTGTCCTTGTTGCGGCGGCCTGAAGCGTGATCAATGGGTAGAAGACTGCCTGGGAGAGCTGTTGCCCACTACTTATTTTCATTTGGTATTTACGCTGCCACAGGAACTAAGAAGTTTATGCATGGGCAACCGGAAACTGCTGTTCGGTTTGCTTTTTAAATCTGCACAGCATACCATTCTCACACTATCTAAAGATGAAAAATATATCGGCGCTGCACCGGGCATTATAAGCATACTACATACCAATGGACAGGATCTGAATTTTCATCCGCATATACACAATATAGTGAGTGGCGGTGGCATAAACGCCGGGGGAAAGTGGATAAGAGAAAAGAGAAGCAATGGGCGATTTTTATTCCCACGCCGGGCGATGGAAAAAATATACAAAGGCTATTTTTTAGAACAGGTAAGAAAATATATAGCCGATGGAACATTGCAATATGCAGAGCTGGCGGCAGTGGAAAATATACTTTCCACGGTCAGTAAAAAGAAATGGAATGTATATGCCAAAGCGCCCTTTGGTGGCCCGGCACAGATCATAGAATACCTGGGACGTTATACACACAAGGTGGCTATAACCGCTCATAGGATATTGCAGATCAATAATGAAACGATCAGTTTTAAATACAAAGACTATGCTGATGGCAACAAGCAGAAAATAATGATGCTGGAACATGCAGAATTTTTACGGCGCTTTGAACAACATATTTTACCCAAAAGTTTTGTAAAGATCCGTCATGCCGGTTACCTGCATGCAAGAGATAAGATGCAAAGAATAGCATCGGTATGCAAACAATTAAAGTTGCCTGCGCCCATGCAAAGAGTGCATACACCGGTGGCTTTGCGACTGCTGTTACAAACCGGAAAAGATATTACCGTGTGTCCTGTATGCAAAAAGGGAAAGATGGAATTAGTAAAAACATTTATTTATCATCATGGCTGCCTGGTAGATGCGGCGCAGTTGCGCAACCGGGGTTCACCAAAAATAAAAAGCAAAAAAGTTATCCATGAAAAAGCTACATAACCTTATTGGTAATTTTTATAGTTCTAAAAACAAACTTTGTTTTTGGGTAAGGGATAGTATGCATAACCGGCTGCTGAGTATAACCTGGCAAGGTAAAAGCCACGTGTATATTTATTTAGCCATTATCTCAAAACCGATACAAAACAACTTACAAGTGTAGCGGTGTCTTTGCTGGCGGTGTCGCTGAACATCGTACCAGCAAAAAGCCCCGGTCTCCAATAGATCAGGGCTTTTTTATTTTCTTCAATCATTTTTAAAATCGGGGGCTTTCTTCAATACGCATAATGTTTTAGCGTTCGCCTTATTGTCAAACGAGTTGTAAGTATTGTTTTTCGAGTGTCACATTAAAATGAATGTCTGCTTTCAATGCCTTGAAAACTTTTAATACTGTGTCAATTGTTGCACTGTTTGCACTGCTTTCTAATTTTGAGATTTGTGCTTTTTGTACACCAACAAGTTCGCCTAATTGCTCTTGTGTCAACTTACGTTGTTGTCTTGCAGTTTTAATCATTCGTCCTAAAACGTCCATACGAAGTTCATATTCATACTGGTCTCTGTCTTTAGAACCTTTCTTGCCGATGTATTTATCTTTCATTTCGGCAAGTGAGTATGATTTCATTGCTGTCTTTGCCATAATGTTATTTTTTAAGTTTGCTTTCAAAATATTTTTTCTTAATGTTAATTGCTCTTTCAATTTCGTTTGCAGGCACTTTGTCCACTTTTTTAATAAAACCGTGAGTTGCAAAAACTAATGTTTCCGTTTCGTTGTCTTTGTCCCAAAATGCAAGTAATCTAATTTGTACACCGCCGAACTTCGTTCTAAATTCCCAAATGTCCCTTTGAAGTTTTTTGAAGAGTTTTGGGTCATTGTTTTGTTCGGCAAGGTCAATGTTATAGAATACTTTCCTTGCAGCCTTTGGGTCAAGTCCTGCAATGAATTTATCTGCTTCTTCTAAAAACCGTGTCTGAAAGTGTTGCAATTAAGAACGTTTGTGCAAAGGTAACAAAGGTTTCCATAATTAGAAACTTTATTTTTGGTCGTCAAAGTTGAAAAGTGGTCGTGAAAGGTGACGCACAACGGTTTAAGTATTGGCGATGGTGGGGCATTTAAAAAACGTCCGCTCAACATTTGCACAAATGAACAATAGAATTAGAAATGTTGAGTTTACAACTGTCAGCCCCGCTATTGCCAATACGATGTTATAGGCTGCCTTTCTTCACGTTTGTCTTTTTTGTCCAAATAGTTTCTGCCACAAATTTAGTTTTACAATGTTTATTTTGTCGCTATAGTTGTCAACTCGTGTTGTTGCTTTACATTCTAAGACTTCGAATTCGCTTGAAATTAAAGTGTTAATGAGTTGTTTTTGTCCACCAACAATAGTAAAACACAAGTCTATGTCAGTAAAAACCACCCAAGATTTGTCTGCAGAATATAGATAACCAATAAAATCTTTGTCAAAATATTCAAGCACTTCATTTAAGCTACATTTTACCAAGTGGCAATCTTTATTGTCTTTCCAAATATTATGCGGTGGCATTTGGTATATGTAAACTTCGTCCGAAGAACTTTGGTTGTTAAGTAGAGTCAAAAGTGTTGTGAGTATTTGTCTTGGAAGATAACCTTCACTTGGAAAGCTCAAGTTCCTCTGCCAACCAATCCTTTGAAATTTATCAACGTATGTTTGAGGATTGATTTCATTATGAAATGTCAAACTGTATTTGTCTGCAATGCTTTTCCAACTAACAAAGTCCCATTTTTTTAAATTGTATTCTTTTCGTTGTTCTTGTTGTCTTTCAAAAATGTCAATCGTTGTTCCATCTTTTTTTCTTTCGGTTATTTGCAACCCTTGGCTGTCCTTTGAAATAGTTAAAGAAATGTGCTGTCCATAATCTTTGTTTGGTTCTAAAACGTCTGCTTCGTCAGGTGTTACTTCAAATGGGTGAAATATTTTACAATAGCTTTCAAATTTTGGTGGGATACAATGTCCGATTGTGCAACCGTTCAACTTGAAGTCGTCAGTTGTTCTATAAAGAGTTTCGTCTTCAAGCCATTTTGCTATGTCAATAGATTCTGTTGTCATTTTGAAGTTGTTGCCCTAAGGTAGCCTATAACTCGAATATTTACGAAAGTAAATATAAAACTTTCGCAAATACAGCCATTGCAGCACGCTTTACGAAACCTCTTTGCCATAAAAAATTATAATCTTCTTTCTCTCATTTTGAAGATTGCTGCAACAACCCGAAACAATTATCTTGCAAAAGTTTAAAAAAAATTTCAATGGAAACTGTGTATGTGATTGATGCATTAAGAACGGCCGTGGGCCGGTTCGGTGGCGCCCTTAGTACTATTCGCCCTGATGATCTGTTGGCGAATGTGATAGAAGCCATCGTGAAAAAGAATGGTAAAATAGATGTGAACGATATTGAAGATGTAATTGCCGGCGATGCAAACCAGGCCGGGGAAGATAATCGAAATGTTGCCCGTATGGCGGCGCTGCTGGCGGGTTTGCCGGTGTCTATACCTGGCAATACCGTGAACAGGCTTTGTGCAAGCGGGCTGCAGGCTATCATGGATGCCTCACGGGCCATCATGTGTGGCGATGGGAATATTTTTCTTGCAGGCGGCGTGGAAAGTATGACACGGGCGCCTTTTGTAATGAGCAAGGCCGAAGGTGCCTACAGCCGAAAAGCCGAAATATATGATACCACTATCGGGTGGCGTTTTCCTAATAAGAAACTTGTTGAAAAATATTATCCATATTCTATGGGAGAAACGGCTGAGAATGTTGCGAAGCAATGGAAAATATCAAGGCATGCGCAGGATGAATTTGCCTTTGGCAGCCAGCAAAAATATTTTGCTGCTCTTGCCGCAGGCAAATGGAAGGATGAAATAGTACCGGTAGAAATTACACCGAACAAAACGGATAAGATTATTTTTTCTGTTGATGAACACCCGAGAAAATCATCGTTGGAAAAATTATCCCTGCTCAGGCCTGCATTTATAAAAGAAGGTACGGTTACAGCAGGCAATTCTTCAGGAATAAATGATGGTGCAGCAATGTTGTTACTGGCCAATGCTAATGCTGTTAAAAAATACAGCCTCAACCCAATGGCTAAAGTGATAAGTATGGCGGTTGCCGGTGTTGATCCTGCTATTATGGGCATAGGCCCGGTACCGGCAACAAGAAAAGCTTTAGAGCGTGCAGGCCTTACCGTTAGTGACCTTGGCTTAATAGAAATGAACGAGGCTTTTGCCTCGCAGGCAATCGCCTGTATCCACGAGCTTGGCCTCGACCTGGAAAAAGTAAATGTAAATGGCGGATCAATTGCAATTGGCCATCCGCTTGGGTGCAGTGGCGCAAGAATATCTACCACGCTTTTGTATGAAATGAAAAGGCGCGGCGTAAAATATGGATTGGCGGCCATGTGCGTGGGAGTGGGGCAGGGAGCAGCAATTATTTATGAAAATGTGCTTTGATGCAGCTTAGTAATTATTTTACGTGTTATTTTATTATTCTTGTGAAGTAATTATAATCCTTTTGACGGGTGATGAAAAACATACCGTTTTATGTAAAACGGCCAAGTGTTTATAGTCGTTGTATCCCTATCCAGCATCGGATTCTTTTTAATACCGCCTTTGGCCTTGCCATCTTTAGGCGTGCATCCCGATGTTCTGAGAATGGCTTTGAAGAGCGAAAAACACTGGAATCAATAATAAACAGCTTGGACAGCACCGCTTTGCGCAAGGTGCTGTCCGACAAATTTAGCCTGTAACGACTGCTTAACTCATGATAAATCTTGCCAAATATAGAAGATGGCCGGTCTTTGTTAGCATCAGAAAGTGTACTGCGGGATGGCACCTTATCAAGGTTAGGTGGTTCAATTTACCACCGAAGGCCTCAAGCCCATTTGTATTTTACGTAGTGAAGTGCAATTCGACAAGACACAAAACATCATGGTAACGTAATGATCCCATGCTTTAATAAACTCGGATTTAGGCCGCAGCTGTATACAAACGTAGAACATTCGGCAGCAAATGCCCTGCGCATTTCATCTACTTTTCCAAAAGAAAAATTACTTGTCTGGATAATGGGTGGCGCAACTGCATTATAATAATTTTCACTGTCTTTACCCAACTCATTTAATATAGAAGAAAGCTCTTTTATATCCATTTTTTATCCGGATTGATTTTGCATTTAGTTTTTCTTTCCTGCCGTTATGTATGTTCCGATAAAATAAATCGCTATAAACACAGCCAGCACAGCGAGTGCAATAAGGGAAATTTTTGTGTCGGTAACAAATATGCTGAGACCTACAAATGTATAAGCCGCAATAAATATAATGGGCAACAGTGGGTAAAGCTTCATGCTGTAAATACCGGTACCGTTAAGATGCGCCGTACGTTTCCTTATAATGAAAATACTTCCTGCGGAGAAAACCATTCCGAAGCAATCAAGAAAAATAGTGAAGCTTAAAATGGTATCAAATTGTTTTGCCCAAAAAACAATAAGCACACACATCGCAGAAAAAACACTCAACGAGGTAGTAAGCACTTCTGTTCTGGCATGTCTTTTTCTAAAAGCAGGAGGAAGTATTTTATCATCGCTCATGGCAGCCATTACACGTGGGTTACTCATGAGTAAAACATTCACGTAACCCATCACGCTTAAAAAAAGCAAGCCAGATAAAATACGCTCCGCATTTACGCCAAAAACTTTTGAGGCCATAATTGCCGCAATATTTTTTGCCGTTTTCAATTCTTCAAAGCCAATCACTTTTACATAAGCATAGTTGATAAGCATGTATAAAATGATGATGATGCTTATTCCCAGAAAGATCGCTCTTGGCACTGTTCTTTTTGCATGATATACTTCCTCGCCAAAATTTATAGTTTGCTGATAGCCGCCGTATGTAAAGCTTACAGCCACCAGCCCTACTCCAAATGCCTTTAAATATTCAGTAAAAACGGGGCTTGCAGAAGATACAGAATTTATGGCAGGCAAGCTTGCACTGTCAGCAAAAAACAATGGGCTTATCAACATCACCACCATCGAAATTTTAATGATGGTAAGTACATTTTGTGTCCGGGCACTCATCTTCAAGCCCAATAAATTAACCGCATAAAAAATAACAATAGCCGTAATGGCTATAGTAATTTGAACCGTTTGAATATAATGCGCATTTGCAGGAATAAGCCGCCAATTCACATCATTTGATAGCGGAACAAAAATGCCGGTAATATATTCACCGCCCACCAAAGCCACCGCTGCAAGAGATGCTGCATTAGAAACTAAAATGATACAGTTTATTCCGAAGGCGATTGATGGATGATATGCATAAGAGAACACTTTGTAATAACCACCTGTTACCGGCATGCGGCTCCCAATCTCAGCATAAGTAAGCGCTCCACATAATGCAATGAGGCCACCTGCAATCCAGGCTCCAAAAAAAATAGCCGGGCTGCTTACTGCATTGGCTACATTTGCAGGTGTACGAAAAATGCCCATGCCAATTACAAAGCTTACCATTATAATAGTGGTATCAAAAAGTGTAAGTTGCTTATGCGGCTTCATTGGAGAAAGATAGAAATTTATTTGACGCTACCTTTACTTTTTTCGCTCATACATGTTTATGAAATTCATTTTAATTATTGTCCTTTTTGCTTTGGTTGCCATCAAATCGAGCGCACAAAACGAAACACCTGATACACTAGCCTTGCAGGAAATTATTGTAAAGGCTTTTGAAAATAACCGTAAGCTGATTGATGTGCCTGCTGCAGTAAGCCTGGTAAATAAAAAAGAACTTGATCGCTACTACAATACCAATATTCTTCCTGTACTTAATATCAACCCCGGCGTACGCATGGAGGAGCGCTCACCCGGAAGTTACCGGCTAAGCATACGGGGAAGTTCGCTTCGTGCACCCTTTGGCGTTAGGAACGTAAAAGTGTATTACAATGGCATTCCTTATACCGATCCGGGTGGTAATTCATATTTGAATCAGCTGGGGTTTTACAACATACAATCCGTAGAAATTATTAAAGGTCCGGGCAGCAGCTTGTATGGCGCCGGCACAGGAGGTGTGCTTATAATAAGGAGTGATGCCAACCGGTTTATTCCCGGCGCTTCTGTCGATTACAATGCGGGTGGCTATGGATTGAATAATTTTAATGCTAACGTACGTTTTGGAAAAGACGAATCGAATAATACAATCAATTATCAACATCAGACAAGTGATGGCTACAGAAACCACACGTCATTAAAAAGAGATATTGTTACGTGGGATGCAAAAATAAAAGCAACCGAAACGCAAAAATTGCAGGCGCATTTTTTATATGGAGACCTTTATTATCAAACACCGGGAGCACTTACAAAAAATGAATATGATGCGAATCCAAAAGCCGCACGGCCACATGCCGGAGCCTTCCCGAGCGCTGATGAAGCACAGGCAGCTATTTACCAAAAAACATTTTTAACCGGCTTCAGCCTGGAACAGAAAATAAACAGTGACTGGAAAAATACAACTTCAATTTATGGCGCATATTCACAAATGCGCAATCCTTCTTTCCGGAATTATGGAAGAACAACAGAGCCACACTTTGGCGGCAGAACTTTTTTTGAATTAAATAAAAAACTTAAGAATGCCTCGCTCACATTTCATGCAGGCGCAGAATACCAGCAAAGCTTTAATACACAAAGAATATATACTAACAGGAGCGGGCAACCGGATTCGTTGCAGACTGATGATGAAATATATAATTCACAGGGATTCGTGTTTTTACAAGCGATCGCCGAACTAAACAGCGGGTGGATTTTTACCGCAGGCACAAGCCTCAACCGGCTTACCTTGCACTTCAGGCGGCTATCAACATTGCCTTCTGCAGATAAAAAAAGAAATTTTAATAACGAGGTAACACCGCGTTTTGCCTTGCTAAAAAAACTTTGCAAAACCATTTCACTTTATACAAGTATTGCCAGGGGATTTTCTGCACCTACGACAGCAGAGGTGTTGCCTTCCACCAATATTTTCAACGATCAGCTACAGGCGGAAAGTGGACTTGATTATGAATTCGGTTTACGCGGTAGTGCAGTAAAAAATAGATTTTATTTTGATATCAATGCATTTTTCTATCACTTAAAAAATGCTATAGTTCAAAGGCGTGATGCTGCCGGCGCCGATTATTTTGACAACGCAGGATCAGCAAAACAAAATGGTTTGGAAACTTTTCTTTCTTATAAAATAATTGATAAGGAAAAACTCTTTTTTAATCACATAGAAATGTATGTAAGCGATACATGGAATAAATTTCATTATAAAAATTTTAAGCAGCTCGCTAATGATTACTCGGGAAATCAATTACCCGGTGCTGCGCCTAATACAGTGGCAGCAGGGCTTGATGTAAATACAAAAATTGGCCTTTATGCAAACACAACTTTTTTTTATAGCGATCGCATTGCTTTAAATGATGCCAACAGCAATTATGCTTCTTCTTATAATCTACTTGGCATAAGGTTGGGAATAAAACGCGGCCTGTCAAAAAAAATCCAGTTCCAAATCTTTACCGGCGCTGATAATATTTTTGATGAAAAATACAGCCTTGGTAATGATATAAATGCTGCGGGAGGGAGATACTATAATGCGGCTGCCGGAAGAAATTATTATGCCGGTCTCGCTTTTAATTTTAATAATAAATAGTCATACTACCAATTTTCAATTTATTCTTCCATGGCTGCAGAGACAGCTCTCGTTAATAGCTCATCACATATTCTTCTAAAAGCGTAGTGAGGCCGTTATTTAAAATGTCGCTCCTCCGGAGCTTGGGGTAATTATCATTTGTGTTTTTCTACCAAAGTGCCGCCTCTCTGAGGCTGAAGAACGAAAACACTTTTGTGGTATAGCTTCAGAAAAATTTATTCAGCATAGTCTCTCCCTTAATTTTAAATGAATGATATCAACAGTTTTCTACTAAAATGTCGCTCCTCCGGAGCTTGGGGTAATTATCATTTGTTTTTTTCTACCAAAGTGCCGCCTCTCTGAGGCTGAAGAACAAAACTCTTTTGTGGTGTAGCTTCAGAAGAATTTTCTCTGCGAGTATCTCTATTAATTTTAAAAATAAATGATCATATCATCAGTAGCTTTAAGGCTCGGAGAGCCGAGATTTTGGTAGCACTCATTAGCCATTCAGTTATTTCAAAGCTCCGAAGGAGCGGCATTTTAGTTATAATGTCTATACGAGATCACATTATTTATTGAAATTTGTTTTTGAATTTCAAAATTATTGCTGCTACTTTTGCCGCGTAATTGGTTCCCGGTTTCATAACCGGGATTAAAAGGGAAGCCGGTGTAAATCCGGCGCTATCCCCGTAGCTGTAAAAGGCACACCCAAACCCCTAAAGGGGCTTTTGGGAATTCTTAAATTCTTCGCCACTGTCTCGCCCAAGGCAAGACGGGAAGGCTTTTAAGAATGTGCAAAGCCAGAAGACCTGCCTGTTGCACTTAACAATCATTCAAAGCTTTCGGGTGAAAGGCATGGAGTGTAAAAGCCGAGAGGCATTTATATTTCTTTCTTTTTATTTTTCGAAAGCAGTCACAAAAAAATTTTCTACGAATGAAAAAAGGAATTTTTATTGCGGCTGCTGTTATTTTCAGCAACCATCTTTGCGCACAAGAAATGCAGGCGCAGCAAGACACAACAAATAAAACGCTCGACGAAGTAATTGTAACAGCCAACAAGTTCCCCCAAAAGCAAAGCACAACGGGTAAAGTGGTGACCGTTATCACTAAAGAACAAATTGAAAAAAGCGGTAGCCAAAGTGTGTCGCAAATATTAAATGAGCAAGCCGGTATCAGCATCAGCGGTGCGTTAAATAATTTGGGTTCTAACCAAACTGTGTATTTAAGAGGCGCTTCGGCGGGACGTGCCTTAATCTTAATGAATGGAATTCCTATGTATGATCCTTCCGTTAATAATAATTATTTTGACCTCAACCTGCTATCGCTTAACAATGTGGAAAGCATTGAAATATGCCGTGGCGCTCAATCCACTTTATATGGCTCTGATGCGGTGGCAGGTGTTATCAATATTATCACGATAAGAAAAGATATTGCGAAACCATTTAGCGCAAAAGCTTCGTTAAGCGCCGGTAATTACGGCACATTTCGCGGCAATGTTCAAACGTATGGAAGGGTAAATAAACTAACCTATACTGCTCGCTACGAAAAGCTCACTTCAAACGGTTTTTCTTCTGCTTATGACAGCACAGGCTCTAAAAATTTTGACAACGATTCATATAACGGAGATGTGGCCGCCGCTTCATTAGAATACAAAGTGATGAGCGATCTTTCTTTTAAAACTTTTATACAATACAGCCGCTATAAAACCGGCCTGGATGCAGGAGCTTTTACTGATGAGAAAGATTATACGGTGAATAATAAAAGTCTTATTACCGGCCTCAATGCACGCTATCAAAAAAATAGCATAAGCATCACCGGCAATTATCAGTATAGTGAGACTAAAAGAAATTATTTTAATGACAGCCTTGACCAGCCCGGCTTTACAATATTTTCCACTGATAGCTATGTGGGTCAAACGCACTTTGCGGAAGTTTATAATAATCTTACTTTAAGCAAAAATTTTATTTTTTTACAAGGCGCCGATTATCGTTATAGTAATTTTCACAGCCGGTATTTTTCATTAAGTTCTTATGGTCCTTATACTTCGATATTTACGGACACGTCACAGAGTCAATCGTCTTTGTACGGATCATTATTGTATAAAGGATTAACTGAAAAACTTAATATTGAATTTGGCGGAAGACTCAATGTTCATTCACGGTACGGAAGTAATTCCACTTATACATTTAATCCTTCCTGGAGCATTAATGATCACTTTAGATTTTTCGGAAGCATTGCCACCGGTTTCAAGGCTCCAACATTGTACCAGTTATATTCAGATTATGGAAACCAGGCACTCAAGCCTGAGAAATCTAAAACTTATGAGATAGGATTTCAACAACAACATAAATCAATAACAACGCGTGTCGTTTACTTTGACCGTAAAATAACAGACGGGCTTGATTTTGATAATGTCAATTTTAAATATTTCAACTTTACCAGCCAAAAGGTTCATGGCGTTGAGGTTGAAACAAAAATCATCCCGGCAAAAAATTTTGCCATCACTGCAAATTATACCTATTTAAAACCAAGTGAAAAATCGCAAAGCCGCATCACCTTTAAAGATTCTACTTATACCTACTTAATAAAAAGACCTGCAAATAGTTTTAATATTAATGCAGGTTACCAGTTTACGAACGGGCTGTACGTAAGCGTTTCAGGGAAGTATGCCGGTAGCCATTACGATGTGGGCAATTACCAGCAGCCGGATATATTATTAAACAGTTACTTTTTGTTGAACGCTAATGCTGAATATAAATTGAAAAAATACATAAAGCTTTTTGCAAATGCCCAAAACATTTTTAATAAGAAATTTTTTGATGTGAGAGGATATAATTCTATTCCCTTTTTAATAAATAGCGGCTTTACTTTTAGCCTGTAAAGTCAATTATATCGGTTTGTAAAATTATTTAATGAAGGCATACATGAATTGGAGTGGCGGCAAAGACAGTTCGCTTGCACTCTACCATATTTTAAAAGATAAAAATTATCCGGTTAAAAAACTTTTAACCAATATTAATAATGAATTCAGGCGCATTAGTATGCACGGCGTGAGGGAAGAATTATTAGAACAACAGGCTAAGGCAATTGGCATTCCACTGCAAAAATTATTTTTGGATGATCAGCCTTCTATGATTGAATATGAAAAGCAAATGATGGGAATGATAAATCAATTGCAGGATGAAGGGTTTACACACAGCGTTTTCGGCGATATTTTCCTGGAAGATTTAAAAAAATATCGTGAAACACAATTGGCCAAAGCCGCGATGAATGCGGTTTTCCCTTTATGGAAAAGAGATACAACGGAACTAATGCATGAATTTATTAACCTGGGTTTTAAAGCGATGATAGTCTGTATAAATGAAAAATATTTAGACAAAAGCTTTTGCGGAAGAATAATTGATCAGTCTTTTATTGCAGATCTTCCGGAGACTGTGGATATATGTGGAGAAAAAGGCGAGTTCCACACATTCGTTTTCGACGGGCCTTTATTTAAACATCCTGTTGCATGTAGAAAAGGAGAAATGGTTTATAGAAAATACGCGGAGCCAAAAAAACAAGATGATAATTGTTTTAGAAATTCACCGGCTGAACATTATGGCTTTTATTTTACCGATCTGCATCCTGCATAACTATTACATTTGCAAAAAGAATTAGATGGCCGATTTCGCCAACATATCAAGTAAGGAAACACTCACCATCACCTTTACCCTTTTTGCTGTAATAGATATTTTAGGATCTATTCCTATTTTAATATCACTAAAGGAAAAAATGGGCGGAGTGATCCGCTCGGCGCAGGCTACCATTGCCTCCGGCGCATTCATGATTTTATTTTTATTTGTCGGGCAACCTTTTTTAAATCTACTTGGCCTTGATGTGCAATCCTTTGCTGTTGCAGGAAGCATTGTAATATTTATCATTGGGCTGGAAATGATATTAGGCTTGGACTTTTTTAAGCAGGATAACAATCCGAAAAGCGGCAGCGTGGTACCTATAGCATTTCCGCTAATTGCAGGCTCCGGAACGCTTACAACGGTTATGTCACTCAAGGCAAATTACCATGACATAAATATTTTGTTTGGCATACTAATAAATTGCGTGGTGATATTTGTCGTTCTCAAATCGCTCAAGTGGATTGAAAAAGCTTTAGGCCCAAATGGCCTGATTGTGGTACGGAAATTTTTCGGTGTTATTTTACTGGCGATTGCAGTTAAAATATTCGGTAGTAATATTGCACAGTTTGGGAAATAAAAGTTCATTAATCATGCATGTTACATCGTACATCGTACATAGCAAGGCCTCGTCGTACAATGGATAGTATAAGAGTTTCCGAAGCTCCAGATACAGGTTCGATTCCTGTCGAGGCTACATTAAGGTGAAATTAAAAAGAGCAAAAAGAATTAAAAAAATTAAAAGTCAACACAGACAATAGTTATAGTAGATTTGACTATATTCTATTCCTGGAAGCAAGACAATCTGCATACCGCTCTGTAAATTTCACCATGGTAATTGCTTATTGGAAAATCGGAAAAAGAATTGTAGAAGAGGAGCAAAAGGGAAAGGCTAAAGCTGCTTATGGTGCTGCTTTGTTGAAAGAATTATCTGTGCAATTAACTATAGATTTCGGAAAAGGATATTCTGAAACAAACCTTAAATACTTTCGTCAATTCTATCTGACTTTTTCATCGTATGAAAATAGTCACGCACTGAGTGACAAATCTTATTTAACCGATGATCAAAAAAGTCATGCACTGCGTGGCGAATTAACCTGGACCCACTACAGGCTTCTCAATGGCGTTGAAATTATTTCTGTTTCAGGCCAGCCTTTATTTACAACATCACAACCTTTTTTATAAACAACCTTCCCATGCTTTCCTATCAACTGCTGAATGCCTTCATACACCGATGTTACAGGATTATTGGCAGGGCCATAACGGCTGACGGCATATTTTTTTGCATCAGCCAAAGGGCCGGTCACAAGTATCTTTTTATACCCACCTTTTTTTAAAGGCAACAAGCTATTGCTGTTTTTCAATAACACTAACGATTGCCTGGTTATTTCCCTGGAAAAGGCTTCATCTACAGGGGTATGCACCGCTTTGTCCGCCAGTGCAGCATTTACGTAAGGCTGGTTAAATAATCCCAATAAAAATTTTACCCGTAACACATCACCCACTCTTTCATCAACAATTTTAATAGATAATTTTCCTTCTTTTACCAACTCACGTATGTTATTAATATATGCATCAGGCATGGCGAAGTTTGTCCATACATTTAACCCGGCTTCTACAGCCTGCCGCGTAGCATCTTTAAAATTTGCAGCTACATGATGCTTCTCATAAATAAATTCAACTGCCTTGCTATCTGAAACTACATACCCAGTAAACCCAAATTGCTGTCGAAGTAACTCAGTTAGAAAATAATGGCTTCCTGTAATTGGCACACCATCCCAATCATTATAACTGCTCATAACTCCAAGGGGATGCGCTTCCTGTATCACTCTTTTGAATGGATATAAATATATCTCCTGCATTTCCCTTGGCGCTACATGCGGGTCAGTTCTTGCTTCACCGTCACGGGCGCCCTTTGGTACACTGTACACCGCAAAATGTTTTAAAGTAGAAGCGACACCCTGGCTTTGAATACCCAATGTCATTTGTTTGCCAAGTTCTGCAACCAGGAAGGGATCTTCACCATAACACTCTACAACTCTCCCCCAGCGCTGGTCACGGGCGGGATCAAGTATCGGCGCATACACATTGGTATATCCAAGTGCCTTGGCTTCGCGGCCTGCAATTTCTCCCGCCTGCCGCACAAGTTGTTTGTTCCAGGTAGCACCGATAGATATTGGTGCAGGCAAGGATGTAGCCCGGTCACTGCAAAGGCCATGTACACCTTCGTTAGTAAAGTCAACGGGAATTCCTAAACGCGTTTCTTCCACAAACCATTTTTGGACGGTGTTAATTGCATTGGCATGTTTACTAAAAGGAAATGAATAAGAAGTTGCAGCTTCAGGATGAAAAGGCACACCGTTCAATTCTTCATCAATGTTCGCTATACCATCTTTCCATACTGCATTCTTCCAGGCAGGTGTTGGCATTTCATCTTTCAGCACTCTTCCATAACCATAGAGCGTAGCCATCTGGCAGGTTTTCTCTTCAAGGGTCATTTGACTTAAAAGATCATCCACCCGCTTATCAACAGTTTGTGTGGTGTCTTCAAAAACATCTTTCTTACCATTTTTATTAAAATCAATCCAGCCATCATGGTAAATAGTTGTTTGCTGGGAAAAAGAAAACAGGCAACTGAGGCAACAAGCAATTGTTATAAATACTCTCATTAATATTTTGGTTTTTAAAAATCTACGGGTTTCATCTTTGGAGTGATGATGTGTATCAATAACCAGGCAATCATGAATGAAATGCCACAAAAAATAAAGATAATGTTATAGCCTGCCGTGAGGTTGCCAATTGATTTATAATAGTCAAGAATAGAACCTATAAATATTGGAAACAACACACCTCCAACAGCACCGGCCATGCTGCCAATTCCAACCACAGAGCTCACAGCTTTCTTTGGTAACATATCAGAAACAATGGTAAAAATATTGGCGCTCCATGCTGCATTGCCGGCAATGGCTAAAGTAACCAACCCGATCACTACCCATATATCTGTTGTGTAACGGGAAGCAATAATTGGCAACACTGCAAGCGCAGAAACCAACAACGCCGTCTTACGAGCTTTATAAACGGGCTTTCCTTTTTTTATTAACCATGATGATAAATAACCGCCACCGATAGCGCCAATTGTTGCACCACTGTACACTAATATCAATGGCAGGCTGGGCTTTTTAAGATCAATATGAAATGTATTGGAGAAATAAGATGGCAACCAAAATAAGAAAAAATACCAGATAGGATCAGTGAAAAATTTACCTACAATAAATGCCCATGTTTGTTTTAGCTTAAACAATGCAAGCCAGGTAACATTTTTTTCTGTTACCGGTGTTTTGTTTACTTCCACATCGCTGTTAATGTAGGCCAACTCTGTCGGTTGCAATCTCTTTTGTTTGGCAGGCACTTCATAAAAAATTCTCCAGAGAATTAACCAGATAAAACCAAGCGAACCCGTTATAAGAAATGCTTCCTGCCAGCCATAAGTGCCCAATATCCAGGGTATAAGAATGGGCGCTGCCAGTGCTCCTATGTTGGAACCCGAATCAAAAAAACCTGTAGCCAATGCCCGTTCTTTTTTAGGAAACCATTCCGTTACAGTTTTAATTGCCGCAGGAAAATTTCCTGATTCGCCAATACCAAGAAAGGCTCTCACAACACCAAAACCCAGTGTACTTTTTACGACCGCATGCAACATAGCCGCGATGCTCCATAATGTAATGGATATGGAATAGCCAAGCTTGCTGCCAATCTTATCAATGATTCTTCCAAACAACAAAAGCCCTACGGCATACGCCGCAGTAAAAGCCATTACGATGTGGCTGTAATCTGTCTCGGTCCAGTTGAATTGTTTTTCCAGCACCGGCTTTAATAAGCCCACCACCTGCCTGTCCAGGTAATTAATAGTAGTGGCAAAAAAGAGCAAGCTGCAAACCATCCACCGATAATTTCCCGGCTTATTATTGATATCCGCATTCCTTAAATTATTCATCATTTATATTTTTAAAAAGAGAAGCATCTTTCTTTCCAATCAAACTATAATAGAGCATAAATAAATACACCGGGATTAATATCGTGTAGGCGTACTGATTATTAACAGAGCGTGCGAGCCAGCTATAGCACAAAGGCATAAGGGCGCCACCGGCGATACCCATAATTAATATGGCTGATCCGCGTGCCATCATTTTACCGGTTAACCCTTTCAATGCCTGCGGCCAGATGGCAGGCCATAACATTGCATTCGCTAAACCCAATATCGCCACGCAGGCCAGTGAGGCGATTCCAGGTAATACAATTATTAATATGGTAATAATAAGCCCAAGCCAGGCTGAAACATAAAAAGCCTGCTGCTGTGAAATGTATTTTGGAATCGCCCAGATACCAGCGAGATATCCTATCATCATGCATGCTAAAGTATAAGAAGTAAGGCTTTTGGCCACATCAAGACTAAGGCCGTGATACAAACCATAATTGCCCATAGTATCACCGGCAAGAACTTCCGCGCCTACGGCAAAAAATATAGCAGTGAACCCCAAAATAAATTGCCTTTTTATGGCGGGTTCAAGGCCGGAAGGTTCGCGTGAAGCGACCGGCTTTGCTGTACTTTTTATCTCGGGCAAATGGGCATAGCGTATAAGAATAGCAAGTAAAAATAAAATAACTGCCAGGAAAATATAGGGTGTAATAACTGTGTGTGATAATTGATCTAAGCGGGTATTTTTATCAGCTTCATTCATTTTAGAAAGCGCTTCTATTAACCCATTGGAATTTTTTAAAATGATACGCCCCATTATCAAGGGCGCCAAAATACCGGCAACTTTATTACACACGCCCATAATGCTGATGCGGCGTGCAGCCGACTTTTCAGGACCCAATAAAGTGATATAAGGATTAACCGCAGTTTGTAATAAAGTCAATCCGCCGCCGGTAAAAAATAACCCTGTAAGGAATAAACCATAACTGCGTGTAAGCGCTGCCGGTATGAAGATGATACAACCTACCGCCATTACGCCAAGCCCAACGCTCATGCCTTTGATCATACCCATTTTTTGCAGCAGCCTGCTGGAAGGGATTGCCATTGCCGTATAAGAAATATAGAAAGCAAACGTAACGAGGTATGCCTGCCACTCTTCCAGCTCGCAGGCAATTTTGAGGTAGGGAATCAGTGTGCCGTTTATCCAGGTAATGAACCCGAAAATAAAAAAGAACGCACCGATTATAGTAATGTTTTTGGCGTAATCTTTACGTGCATCCGGTTGTATTGAAGCGCTTACCTGTATTGCCATAGCTTAGGTTTTCAAATTTTTTAATGCGTTGTAAACACTTCCGTATTGTAGTAATAATGCCTTTGCTTCTTCATGATTGGTAATACCAGACTGCTCCATAAACATTTTCGTGCCCCTTTCAATAAGCTTTTGATTATTGATTTTCATGTGCACCATTCGGTTGTCTTCTACACGGCCCAGCTTTATCATTACTGATGTAGAAATCATATTCAACACCATTTTTTGTGCAGTGCCGCTTTTCATTCTTGTGCTTCCGGTAATAAACTCCGGGCCTGCAATTACTTCAACAGGATAATCGGCATGTGAGGCTACAGGTGAGCCCGGATTGCATACAATACAACCCGTGAGAATACCATTATTTCTACATTCTCTCAATGCACCCACAACATAAGGTGTAGAGCCGCTTGCCGTAATACCAATCACAAAATCTTTCTTTGATACCTCATATTGTTGCAGATCATTCCATCCTGTTTCGTAGCTATCTTCTGCATCTTCAATACCAAACCTTAAGGCGGCGGCGCCACCTGCCATAACGCCATTCACTAACGTTTCGGGTACACCAAATGTGGGCGCCCATTCACTCGCATCAAGAATTCCCAGCCTTCCGCTTGTACCGGCACCTACATAAAATAAACGTCCGTCATTCAAAATTTTTTCTGTCAGCGCATCAATTAAAGCAATGATTGAAGGAAGCTCTTTTCTTACCGCTGCGGCAACTGTTGCATCTTCTTTATTGATGCTTTGAACAATTTCTTCTGTTGACATTTTTTCAAGATGCCGGTAAGATGAAAGTTGTTCCGTTGTTTTATTGAAAGGGTTATCATTCCCCATAATTAATTATATCTTTTTCGTAAAAGTTCCATCATAAATACATTCACTTCCCATTGATCAGCTACTACCTCGCCGGTAGATGGGTTTAAGGGCATATATGGTGGTGGCCCAAACTCCGTGGTGAAAGTAAGTATTGCATTATCATTTTTCCTGTTGATATCAACCGCTCTGTCCCAAAAGTGAAGATGCTGCTGCAATGCATCCTGCCAGTAAGGAACTCTTGGATCTGGCACCTGCGGCCCTTCTATATAACCAACCCTTGCATGGATGTGCCTTGTTTTTAATAAAGCAATATCCACTGCGGGCTGCTGGTTTTCTAAAAAAGTTTCGGCAACAGCAATCCAGTGAGAAATATCCAATGTTAATTGAAGCCCTGGCAATCGCTGTAAAAAATCTTTTGTAATGTGGGCGGCAAAACTAAATTTGCCACGATGTGTTTCATGAAATATAGGAATGCCTGTTATTGCAGCGACATCATCCGCCATTAAAATCAATTCATCATTCTGCTTTGCAGAAAAAAAATCTTTACCCGTTTGTGAATTAATAAACAATGGTTTTACAGAAACCAGCCTTTCTAACCGTCGCGTATAAACGCTTTTATGTAAATCAAAATCAGCATCCACCGTTTCCCAGTGTTGCGCTATGAGTAATAAATTATTTTTGGCAAGCGCTTGCAGTAAATTTTCTTTCTCCTGATCAGATTCCGGTATATCGGTTTCAACTCCATCATAGCCGGCATTTTTTACTTTGGCTGCAAATTCATCCCAGGAAAGATGAGCCTGGCCCCAGCGTGGACAGAAGAAAAGAATTTGCATACTACTATTTACATATTACCAAATGATTGTTGTTACACTAAACGTTTTCCTGAACAGGATCAAACAACAGCGGATAAAACTGTCCTTCCATTTTATCTCCTTTTTTTATGCCTGGTACGTTGTGTAACAATTCGTCGTCTGAATTTGATAAAGTGCCATCAGCAAACACATTTAGTACAAATGCTCTTCTTGCAAGTGAAGATTTATTAGCGTAAGAGCCATGTACCATTAACGGATGATGAAATGTGCCGTATCCTTTTTTCAATTCTATTGCCACAGGCTTAAACTCTTTTTTCTGCTCTTCAGTAAGATAATCCATTACACCTTCCATGTCACCTGCCAATTCCGGCTTGTCCAATAGCCCCCAATGCTGGCTATAAGGAACATAATATAAACAGCCGTTTTCTTTTGTTGCCTCATCCAGACCCACCCAACAGGTAAGGTGTTGCAGCGGTGCCGTGCGGGTCCAGTAAGAATAATCCTGGTGCCAGGCTACCACGCCGCCATGCAGTGCAGGTTTGCAGAATAACTGGTCGTGCCAGAAACGAACGGCGCGGTTGCCCAGCAATTGACTTGCAGCCATTACGAAAGCCGGGTTCCACAACACATCATGAAATCCTTCCGTAATGCGCCATTCACCCAATGAATGAAAAAGCACCGAATTAACATCCGTTGATTCATTAGAAGCAAACTGGTAAAACAATGAATTGCCGGGGTGCGACGGATCAGAAATTTGCGATAGCTCTTCATTAAGTTTGTCCACCTGCCATTCTTCCAGCAGCTTGATATCACTTACATAACCATATTCATTATAAAAATCTACCTGCTCTTTAGTAAGCTTGTATTGCTCCCATTCTTCTGCAGAAGATGGCCAGGTAAACATCCCGGAAATAATGTGATGCACGGTTGACAAGTCTTTAATGATACCAGCTTCCATAATTAAATATGTTTGGTTATTACTAAATTTTGAATATCCTCTTCACCTAATAACATCGCTGCACTTTGTTTTTCAAGAAGTAAATATGCATCGCTATGGTTTCTCAAAACAGTGGATGGGTATTGCTCTGACACATCAGACATTATTGTATGATAAACTGCCCTGGCTTTTAAATTACCCGGCACCATGCAAAATATATATTTCGCATTCAACAACGCAGGTATTGTCAATGTGAGCGCATAAGAAGGAACTTCGCTGATGTCTCCAAAGCAATCTTCATTTACCTGTTGTTGCTTGCATGCGGTATCAAGGTCCACCACTTTCACAAAATAAGGATCATCAAAATCGGCTACGTGGGGATCATTAAATGCCAGGTGTGCATTTTCTCCAATGCCCATAAAATTAATATCCAAAGGATATTTTTTTAGCAGCCCTGTATAGCGCAAACATTCTTCTTTTATATCTTCTGCATTACCATTTAAAAGAAATAATTCTTTAAAAGGAAGTTTATTAAAAATTTTTTCACTGAGCCATTTGCTGAAATGTTGCGGTGCATTTCTTTCTAATCCAATGTATTCATCCATGTGAAATGCGTTCACCCTTGTCCAATCTACTTTTTCATTTATCAGTGATTGCAGAAATTCATTTTGCGAAGCAGCAGCCGCAAAAACAATATTAACTTCTTCTTTGTTTTGCAGAAGATCATTAATTCTTATGGCAGCCAACTTTGCCGCTTCGGCTCCCATTTCTTTACGGTTTTCATATACCCTTACTTTTAGCTTTCCTGCTTCAAAATCTATCATAGTATTTGTTTTGACAATTCCAGTTTTACGTTTCCAATCAATGATCATTTTTTATCCGGGATCGAAACCTACCTATTAAGAACGCCGGCCGCCATACCTCTTAGAAGTATTTCCTGTCTTCTTTTAAAAACAGGCCTTTAAGAAGTATAGCAGCTTAAGGCGTTTGCGGTGGCCCTCTTTCTAATTTCTTATAGCCTGAATTTTAATCCGGCACGGCCCCAGAAAGAATAAAATTGTTTTTCATAAATTCTTTCTCTTTCTCCGAAATAGTCTACTTGTGGTGCGTTGGTAAGATTCACTGCCTCTGCATAAATGGTAAACCTTTTATTGATCCGGTAGGAAGTGTTTGCATCAATTTGCACTCTTGAATCACGTATTACATCGGTAGCATCATCGGCGCCAAGGCTTACGGTATATGATCCATTGTAGTTAAGATTTCCCTGGATGGTAAAGCCTTTTATAGAATATGCTAAAGAAGCATTGGCAGTGTTGGTTGCCTGGCCCGGAAGCCTGATGTCTTTTCTAAATTGTGCATCTGCTTTTGAATGCGAATAGGTATAGTTGGCGAGTATTGAAAATCCTTTCAAAAAGCCGGGAAGAAAAGTAAGATTGGTTTGAGCGTTTAACTCAATACCATATACATTGGCGGTATTTCCGTTTAGGGTGCGGAACCACTGGTAGCCTGTATATAAATTCGCATTTTCAAATTCATTGCCTGTTAGTATTGTTACACTGCTATATTGAAAATCATCTATTTTTTTATAAAAAGCATTGAAAGAAAGAATACCCAAATTGGACAAATATTTTTCTATGGCAAAATCATAATTCGTGGCAAATGCCGGCTTCAGGTTAGGATTACCATCAACGATGGTCTCGGCTAAACGGCTGGTAAGACGGTTTGGAACAAGATCAACAAAGTCAGGGCGGGAATATCCAAAAGTTAATCCACCACGTAACACCACACTTTTGCTAAGATCATATTTACCCTGCAGGTTGGGCAGGAACTTCGTATAGCTGGTTTTCTTTTGATTAGGCGTTGTAGAAACATACAAGCCATCAACATCCTGGTCAACTATATTTCCTTTATAATTCACATTGGTTCCTTCAACACGAAGGCCGGCTAATAACAAAAATTTATTAAACTGAATGCGGTTCATTAAATAACCAGCAGTGATATTTTCAACAGCATCATAATAATAGGTATCTATTGTACCCTGTATGCTTGAACTGTCGTAAGGGAAATTAGCACCCTGGTTACCATTAAAATAATTAATGGTTTTATTTTTATCAACGCCTAATCCAAAATCAAAATTGTCATCGAGCAGATCAGTTGACACCTCTTGCTTTCCCCTGAAGTTGTTCAGATTTCCTGCAGCAGGATCACCTGCAAAAGTGCTTATCACCACATCATTGGGGTAAAATCTTTTACTGTGTGTGTCTTTAATTTTGAAGCCCGCTTTAAACGTTGCAGAGTTCTTTCCTATCTTATAAGGAAGACTCATATTCAATCTTGCAACAAAGTTTTTAGCGCTGGTTTTGTAATGCTCACGCTCTACAGTATTATAAGTAAACAGCGATGCATCATTTCGCCAATCCGTACCCGTTGTTGTGAGATAATCCCCCGTGATATTATCTATAGTGAGAGGGATATTCCCGGTAATGAAATTATAAGTACCGGTGTTTTCTTTGTACTGCGCATCAGTGGCAAAAAGCCCTGCATCGAATTTTACTTTACCAATAGTTGTTTCACCTTCCAGGCTAACATTGAGGTTCTTGCTATCATTATTTGCGGATTTTACTTCATTGTACGACCTGCCCTTTGTGGTAACATAATCTCCGTCGGTATTTACGGTAGTATTTTTTGTTTGCATTCTTGTGCGCTTGCGATACCGTATGAGATCGGTATAATAATCGCTATAAATTACGTTCGCTGTAATACTTGAAGTGGAATTAAAATTATAATCTACAGTAGCTGAACCTCCTTTACGGGTACGTTCATTTTCAACAAATAAATACCGCACATCTGTCGGAAAATAAATATCTCCTTTGCCGTCTCCAAAATCTTTCTGTTGCCATACTTGCGCATTTAATTCATCATAACCATTTTTGGTACGATAGTAACTTCCATTCACCAACACACCCAGTTTACCATTTGGATTGCTGTTGTCTGCAAGGAAACGTTTCCCAATTGTAAAGTTTCCAATACCGTTAAGGCTGCTTCTAAGATCATTATAGCCTGCACCCAAATCAGCACTAAGCTTTAGATTGGTAGAAGTTGCAACCGGCGATTTTAAATTAATAGTGCCTGCGATTGCATCACCATCCTGGTCGGGAGTAAGTGTTTTTGATACTTCTAAAGACGAAAGTAATCCAACAGGAATTCCATCCAGGCTTACGCTCCTCTGCCCGTTTTCCTGGGTGCTCAGTATCTGCTCGCCGTTTATATTTATGTTGGTGAAATTTGCCGGTGTGCCTCTCAATTGAATAGTAGAACCTTCGCCACTGCTGTTGCGGCCGATGGTTACACCAGGCAACCTTTGCATAGATTCTGCCACGTTAAGATCAGGATAGCGGCCTATAAGATCGGCAGATACTACCTGCTTAATATTGTCTGAATTACGTTGCTGGTTCAGGGCTTTTTGTTGTCCCTCCACAACAGCAGACACAGTAACGTTCCTTAAGGTTACATTGGCATAGGTAAGTGTAAAATCTTTTACAGTTGTTTTTCCGGCACTCACCTGTATCTCTGCTTCAGCAGATTGATAGCCCATGTAATTTACCTGTAAAGTATAATTGCCATCCTTTACATCCAGCATTTCAAAAATACCAGACAGGTTAGTGGTGGCTCCCCGCGTTGTTCCTTTGATACTTACGGAAGCACCGGGAAGTGCACTTCCTTCGGCGCCTGTAACCTGGCCCTTTATGTTGCCGCTTCCCTGGGCAAAGGCAGCGGAGGAAAATAAAATTAAGGTTGACATTGACACAATTGTCATCATCATCCATTTAGCAGTTTGTTTCATGTTGCAATTTTTCTTGGTAAAAAAATAATTTGAAAGTTTGGCAAATCGTAATTGAGTAGTTGTCATATAAAAGTTATTTGTATTTAAAATTGGCATAGTCAACCAAAAACCTGAGGCCGAATGAAGTGCCGATATCACGGTTGGTCAACCATACTTTATCTTTCTTAAAGCGGGTCCTTGTTTCCAGTACCGCTCCGCGAAGATTAGGATCCGGATGGTCAAAGGCATAGCGGTTTCTTATTATCCACTTTGCTGATTTCTCAATGGAAGAATCAAATTCATGATAACCTTCTTTTGAAAGCTCTATCCATACAATACCCGCAAAGGCAACCGCAGAGCCGGTTGACGAGCCACGGTCAGGTAACCGGCCATTGGTATAATTATCGTAAAAGATAGTTCCGTTATCAAATTGTGCTTTGGCAAAAACACGAGCTGTTTTAGCTGCAGCTTCAAGATATTTTTTATCACCCGTAAGTTTAAATGCTTCGATCAGTGATTCGGCATACCATAAAGAAAACCGGGGATGAAAAGAATGTTCTTTTGCGAAGTTGGGCATAAACTCCATCCAAACACCCTCCGGTCCTTGTTTTTCAATTAAACTATTACATAAGTTTATAAATGCTTTTTTAAATTTTTCTTCGTGGGAAAATTCATAGGCATCTTTAAAAAGATATCCTTCTGTATTGGGCCTTGACACATCATACAATTGCTGATTTTTTTTATCCTTCCAGAAAGGGCTGTATTCTTTTAATACTTCACCCGTTTTTGCGTCAATATTATCATAGCAAACACCCTTCTCGGGATAATACATATTCTTCAACATCCACGAGGCGGCAGACGTTGCAACCTCTGCATATTTTGGATCTTTTGTTACACGGGACAATTCATAAATGCCCGGCGTTCCATCAGAGACTGTGGCGAAAACAAGAAAATCATCTCCCAGCACATCGCCATGTATAGCATCTAACATCCCCTTAAGCGCAGGTGGGCCGCTGTCTTTAAATTGAAGGCTAATCCACCAGTCACCTCCTCTTTTTGCTGCTTCGAGGTAATCGCTATTTCCAGTTTCTTTATATGCGGCCACTAATGCATTTATTGCCTGGCCTGTGTGCCACGGCACTTCATAAGGATACCATTTGGCTTCCATTATATTATAATCGCACTTGGATTTTCCATCTTTATCCAATATTACATTGGCTACATAATGAGCCGTTTCATTGATCGCTTTTTCAACATCTTCTTTTTTAACCTGGCTGTTTGCTGCCAATGAATGGAAGACAAAAAACAGCGTGGTTAAATAATAGGTCCATTTTTTATTCAGCATCATATGATTTAGTTTTCGGGTTTAGCTGGTACTTATGTTTATGGCCGGTAACCTGCAAATCATCCTGCAGATGAAAAGTAAATGTGCCGTTATCAGCGGTATCTTTTTTTAATTTTAAAAGAATATTATTTATTCCTTTTTTTAAAGAAAGATTCGTTACAATAGATGTTTTTGAATCGCTTGCTTTTATATTGCCAGATACTTTTTCACCGTTGCAAAATATTTCCATGGTTTCATTGCTACTTGCAAAAGCCTTTGCTGTAAGCGCTGTATCAGATTTTATATAGCAATAGGCATATACAAATGCAGGAGAAGGCTCCGGATAATATTCATGCAAATCAATAATGCCTCCATCTTCTGAGGCAAATTTTCTCCAGCGATATAATTTGCCTTCATATTTTGTAAAGTCGCCCGGAGATGGCGGCTTATCGTATTCTTTAGTATCTGAATATAAAAAAGAAGGAAAAGTTTTTTCATCATTAACCGGAAAAGGGCCAGTCAGCATCCAGTTTTGAAAATAAAAGCTGGAGCTTTCCTGAATGCCTAACCGTATAGCCAAGGCTTGAGGAATAGAAGTTCCATTTTGCAAATTATCCTCAACGCTTTTAAGATTTTTTTGCAGTTCACTCAGTCCTGATATTTTTTTATCAAAAGGCGCCAACACTACATCCAGCCAGTATTGCTGGTTTTCATTCAGCCATGCTTTTTTAAATTCTTCTCTTAATGATTCATATCTTTTTATTAAACCGGCAA
This sequence comes from Hanamia sp., assembly GCA_965217965.1. Lineage (GTDB taxonomy): Bacteria > Bacteroidota > Bacteroidia > Chitinophagales > Chitinophagaceae > Ginsengibacter. The sequence continues at coordinate 1,477,355 of CBDCJQ010000001.1, forward strand.
TTATATTTTCATCATTTTTAAGAAGGGCCATTGATTGAGAAGCCGACAGATTTGATGAAAGAATTTTTTTATAATCAGCAGCAATGGCCACGATCTTCAATCTCGATTCAATCATGATGCGGTATTGCTTAATGGCAAAAGAGAGCGTGTGAATATCGGCTGCATTCATTACCGGTTTTGCTAATGCGATAAATTTCTCCGCTTCTGCAATGATCTTTAAAGCATCATCTGCAGATACATTATTTACAATTAATTCTTTTCCTTTTGCGGGTAGCAGCTTTTGTTGCCAAAGCCTGAAATTCAGATCGAAAGTTATCGGAACATCTCTCAGTTTCATCAGCGCAAAAAGTGCGTTTACGTAATTACCGTTATGCGTTCCATAAGCATTTAATTCGTAACGGCTATCAAATGAAGATGATGCTGTTGAATCGGTATTCCAACTGCTTTCAGCCGTAACATACACGCCGTACCAATCGCCGGAAAAAAGATAAGCACCGCCATCATCCCATATCATCGTGACAACCCCTTCAGCATTTTGCTTAACTCCGGCCTGCGCAAAACCCCTGATGTTATTCTTTGCCATAACCATATCGGGAAACATTCTGTAGGTATTGAGAATACCCGGGCAAACCATATAATGAAGATGACGGCTTGCAAAAGGCTGTATCCATTTTTCATAAGAGGGTTGGTCGCCATATTCCCACGTGAGATAAATAATATCTTTTGGCAGCATATCCAGTACCTCTTCATGATCTATGGGAAAATCACCCGTCATCATCATTGTTTTTCCATGACGCTTTATTACATCGTGTAAAAATTTGAGATGATTGGCATAGACTGTTGCCACACCCAGACTATCAACAAGCACTTTTGTTGTGCCCTGGCCCAGATCAAAAGTTTCATCACAATCCACGTTAAAATATGATGCATTAAATGCATCACACATTTCACCAATTACATCTTCGAGAAATTTATTTGCCTTAGGATTGGTTGGCGAAATAAGCGTTGACGTGGCTCCCAAAGAAGCATACTTGGGAACGGATAATATGTTCGAAAAATGACCGAATGATTGAAAGCTTCCAACCAGTTGCATATAAAATTTAGCAGCGTAGTCAGAGAGTTCTTCTACCTCGGGAATCGTCAGCTTTCCATTTGCCGGTGCGAAGTCAGGATGCGAATATGGCTGAATAACATGCTCGATATAAAAAGACAGATAATTAATTTTTATCTCTGCCATTCTCTCGATTTGCTTTTTTATATAATCAACTGTAGAGATTGGGCCGCGGCTTATATCATCATAAATTTGGCGATGCTCAAATGCAGGCCAGTCGGCAATAGTAATCGCTTTATCCCAACCTGCACGCGCCAGTTGTTTAAGCGTTTGAATTCCGTAGAAGAGGCCTGTTTCCGTTATTGCAGCAATAATTTTTTGTTGTCCGCTTAGTATCAAAATATATCCCTGGCCATTAATTTTATCAATCCATTGACCCGCTTCTTGAGCAACGAGTTTATCAAAGTTTTTATCTTTTCCCAATATTCCTACCTGGAAACTGCTATTACTTTTTGATGTTTTAGAATTAATTTCTTCTAATTTTTTCCAATGAAATAATAATCTTTCTTCTGCATTAGTTTGCAATCCTTTCCATTCCGGTGTTTGAGGTATTGAAAAGGATAATTGCTCTTTCTCTTCCTCGAAATACCTGGGTAAAGGCAACACAGGAATTTTTGGATCAATAATGTCGGTGCTGCTTTTCCAGCAATTATCCGCATCAGTAATAGTATTTTTTTCTGCTGATGATCCCATCACCATACACAAAAAAAATAGCAACAGGAAGAAGCGATTGCTGCAATATGATATGTGCGTTTTGAAATTCATTTATAATAAACCGTGGTGTAATTGTGTAAGCATTCTACTTTTTTCAATAAAAAATCGGGTACGTACCCCAAACCGAGAAAAAAAATAGTCTCAACCAAACAAGCTTTTATTTTAAAATAGTAAACCTAAAATATTATTTTACGTGTACGTACACACAAAATAGCCGAAATCTTTGAAACGGGCAAAAAAATCTTACTAATTCCTGGCTTTGGAATCCCTTACATCCCGCTCTCCTGAATGATCAAAGCCTTCCTCACGCTCGTAAGCAATCATGGCTTCCGGGCGGTAATTAGTAATGAATGCCCGCCGCTTGCTATTGGTTGTATTACCACGGCTATAATGTAGTGTCCCTCCATGATGCCATATACATGAACCCGCTTTTACTTCAATACCTATAGCTTCTTCTTCAGTAGCATCGCATTCCAATGCTCCACCACCTTTACCTGCCTGGCGATGTGTGCGAACGGGCAACTTTTGTGATCCTTCCACGTACCACATACAGCCATTGTCTTTTACAGCATCGTCCAACGCTACCCAGCAACTTGCGCTTCGTGTATCCGGCATAGTTATCCAATAAGCCCTGTCCTGGTGCCAGGGCGTTGCCGTATCAGAGTTGGGCGCTTTACTTATAAGCATATCGAAATCCAAAGCCATATCTTCTCCAAGTAATTCTTTTGCAACAGACAAAGCTTTTTTATGTAAAGGCTTATCGAGTATTTCGGGAAGCAGTCTGCTGACCAGCATTATTTGCGTTATGCGTTCCCTGCTGCCCGGCTGCAAATCTTTTTCCGCATGGCCGCCCAGGTCTGACCGATAACGGGAAGCGTCAATCTTATTGGTGAGAAAATCTTCATAAATATCCCGGTAGTAATTTATTTCTTCCGGGGTTAAAATATTTTCAATCACGAGGTAGCCTTTTTCTTCAAAGAAAGAAATTTGTGAAGGACTTAGAGACATCATAATTTCTGTTTTATTTTTAAAATAATATGGTTCTACTAACAGTTATTGCGAAACAGTAACATCGTAAAAAGCGCTGTTGTTCCAGGTAGTTATTTCCTTTTGAGCTGTACCCAGCTTTATTTCAAGCCTGTGTTTACCCACCTGGGCCATCCATTTAAAATTGATTTCTTTATGTTGAGGCACTAAATCATTTGGAGCATTGAGTTCGGAAATATGTGCTTCACTTATTTTTTTATCATCAACAAAAAATTCAACTAATACGTTCTTTGCTGTTGTGTTGCCAATGTTGTGAATGATGCAATTCACATTGAGTGAATCTCCTTGTATAATCTTTTTACCTGGTAAAGAAATATCATCCTTTGCTATAGCAACATCAGGCATATTCACCGGGAATGTCGCAAAGGCTTTTATTTGCCTGACTGAAACAACTATTATCTTTTTAGATTGTATTGCAAGGTCAATTGTATTTACTCTTTCATGCAACTCAACTTTTTCATCTGAAAGAAGTTCATCAATCTTTCCGTCATCATTTGTATCAACTCCTTTTTTTACTGAATAGATACCCGGCTCTAATTGCCAGGTAAGCATTTTTATTATTTTTTCTTTTCCGAAATTATACAAAGAAATGTCTGCCAATTTTTTATCGCCACGATGTACAAAAACAGAAACATCCGGACCGGTATTTTTCCATGTTGCCACCAAAGATGGATATTCATAGCCAGCACCAAAATGGCCCGTGTACATGTCCGTTAGTAAATTGCTGGCGGGCATATACACCCTGTCAGTAAATTTTACTTCACTTGTAAGCATGGGGAAATTATAGCGAAGGCTGCCCAATATTTCTTCAAATCCCTTTTCAATTTTTCCGCGATCATGGGTTATTAAATATTGATTGTAAGGCTCTGCATATTTTGATATCAACTGATCATACTTATTACTTCCTGTAATTTTTTGTGCCATTGAAAAAGCTTTGCCCATGGGATTATCATTTACTTCATGATCAATGCCACCGCTAATCAATAGATATTTTGCCCAGTTCAATGTGCCAGGTTTTGCATTTTTAGTTTGATCGCCTTCCTTCTCTGCTTGTGTCATTAAAGCTGCGTATCGGTCTATCGTCTTTAAAAAATTATTGTTTTTAGTTATGTCATACATGCCCAATAAATGATATTGTAATTCACAAACATGGCCCACATGATCCCATTGATAATAATCATAACTGAGATGCGCATCGTACCATTCTTTGGAGCTGCCCCCAATGCGGTCACCATTAAATGCAACAGCAGAAGGGATAAGGCCGGCAGGTTTGCCATTGCCTTCTCTTTCTGCATCCGCAATCCATGCATTGCTGTAAGCAGAAAATAATTTTATTATAGTTGAATTTTTATCATACCACGCTGCCCACAAACCCGGAAGGATCGCTCTTGCATTCAGCGCTACATCAATTCCATGTGCGGAGTCAGTCAAGGCTTCTGTGGCGGAGAGATAATACGATTTAAAATGAAGATGCCCCATTGATGTAACACCCGTCCATACATCCCTAAAATTTTGCATACTGATCAAACATCTTTCTACATATTCGGGATCGCCATAATTCATCAGGAACATGGCAGGATGCGTATCCCGGAATAATTCTGCCGAATGCTCCACATCGTCAATACGTTTTGCAAAACCTCTTTCCAATGCGTCGCTGTTCCAGATTCCATCTGCCAGTTTTTTATAACCCGCTTTTGCAGTGCTGTCATCTGCTCCAAGAATAGCCGCCAGCCACGGCCTCAATAATTCTACATCATCACCATATTTACCACCCATTTCCCCATTGGCAATTTGCTTTTTATTTACCCACCAGTCAATTACTTTAAGCATGCGCTTCATTGCCTCTCTTTCATACACTGCCCATTTAGGCGCATTAGAAGAAGTAGTATCAAAACCGGGTGGATCAAAAAGTTTTTCACCGGTGTACATTTTTAATAATGTATCATGGGGAAACTTATTTTTAAGAAAGGAAAAATATTGTTTGTAAACATCGCCGCCATAAAGCAATTCATCTTCTTCATTCAGCCAGTAATAAACTTTGGCTAATAAATACAAGGATTTATCATACAAAGGATCATTGGTATCCGGAACAATTTGTTCAAGCAAATCAGCAGCGGCATATAGCCTGTATATCAAACTCATGCCTGTTTTCTTTACTGCCCACGACCAGCCTCCACCATCGTAATAATAACAGGCAAGCAAATATTTATTGGCGTTTGATAGTTGGTTAGCGATGGCAATGTTGCTGCTATCTTTTGCAAGCTCTTGTTGTAATGAAAAAGTAAACTGGCTGACAACTGCTGTATCTTCTTCAAGCGGAGTTGCAAATTTTATTTCTTTTTTATCAGTGACCGGCCTTAATTCTATGCTGTATAATCCTGCCCCGGCGGCATTTAACGCTATGATCTTTACTTCTGCTTTGTTTTCGTTTACATTAATTTTTTTGCAAAGTGTTTTGTAAGAAAGCCGGTACCATGGTGTAAAGATTGTATTCTGTATTATTTCTCCATTGATGGTAACCATCATTTTTGCAGAATCACTTCCGGGCGTGCCCAAAGTAATTGAAGCAAAATAATCTCCGTTTGGTACGTCGGCTCGAAATACAATACTGTCATTTGAGAATACACCATCATGCAAAAAAGTTTGCGGCAGTTTTATATTTATTGAATCAAAATATTTAGCGGGAGAATGAATCCAGCCGAAACCTTTTTCTTTTGTGTAATTATTTTTTAATGATACTCTCGTATAATTCTTTTGTACTGATGAAGTATCACTACCCATATCAAAAAGAAAATTACGTGAGGTTTGCTTACTGCTGCAAGCAGTGAAGCAACATGCAATTATTATATACTTTAATAATCTTGTTCTCAAAATTTTTGAATTAAAAACTCCTGCATTATTTATAATGATTTGAGTTTTGAAATTTCAATACCCGCTGTTATAACAGCGCCTAATCCACGCGGATCGTTATCTATCGTTTTCCTGTTCATATAAAACTGATCATCGGTACCAATCTCCGTTCCCCTGCAAATGCCATGTACAACGCCATCTGACGTTATGTGATTGGCAACAGCCTTCCATCCTTTCAACGCATGCTTTTTATATTTTTTACCGAGCCATCCATTGCTTACTCCTCTTCCCATGGCAAGTGTGAATATGGCCGTACAGGATGTTTCCTCGTAAGATTCGGCATTATTTAAAACCTGGTGCCACATACCATCAGGAGCCTGGTAGCGAATAAGATTTTCCATGTGTTGGCGGAAATTATTTTCTATTTTTTTATACAGCGGATGTTGCTTTGGCAAGGCACTCAGCAATTCTGAGGTTGCCCATGCAATCCAGCCATTAGCCCTTCCCCAGCAAACAGCAGATTGTGCCGCGGTTTTACTAAACCAACCATGCTTGTACAATCCTGTTGTTTTATCAAATAAATATTTTTGAAAATTAATTGCCTGCTTTGCAGCATCATCAAAATATTTTGTGTCGCCTGTGATTTTTGCTGCCTGTATTAACAATGGAACACTCATAAAAAGATCATCCGCCCATACAGTATATTCAACAGGCTCGGGCCGGCAGAAAGTACTATCGGGCAAGCGTACCTGTCTTTCTGAAACGTAATCAATTACGGGAATAATAATTTTATTAAGAAGGCTTTCGTGATCTTTTATAAATAATGAAGTAAATGGCAAGGCGGGTGCCCCTGCATCGTCCAGCATTGTTAAGCGAAAAATTCGGTGGTAACTTCCGCGAAATGCATACAATGAATCATATTGCCAGCGAAAGTATTCAAGATTCTGAAGTATAAAAGCGGTATATTTTTTTACAAATAAATTATATTGGTTAATGTTGGTTACATCACCCAAATTGAGAATACTCCACACCATGGCGCCATGCGAATATTGCCAATCTGCATAAGGGTCTCTTTGGTAGGCAGCATTACTGTCTATAACAAGTTCCGGTAAAAACTTTTGCGGAGGAGATTGCCAGTTTATAAATTTATTATTGTCTTCTTCGTAATAAGTTTGCCCTTCATTTTCAGGAGTTATTGATTTTGTTCCGGGTAAAAAGGGACCGGCAAACAACCATGTTGAATGATTATTTTTTTCAAATTGAACGGATTGATCCAAATCGCCAATGCTTGTAACAGGCCTTAAAAAAACCACGGATGTAGATCTATTCACTCCATATTTTATTAAAATTTCATTCTCCCCTTTCTTAATTTTTGCAGAAAAGTTCTTATTAAAATGAAACCTGTCGTAAGATATTTCCTTAGGGGTTTCAACATGTTGTTCTTCTTGTTGAAACACTAATTTTTTATTTATCCAGACCTGCATTTTCGCCGGTGAGGTTATACCAAAAAGAACGTTTGTATCAGCTTTTGCTATAGCAGAACGCATAGCATAAGCTGTTTGTCCCTCATTCAATTTCATGAACCTGAAATCTATTACCTGGACACCTAACTGTTCTGTTTGCGGGACCAGTTTGAATTCGAAACGTGTATCAGCAATTATTTTATCAGCAACTTTTTCAACGACCTGTAATGGCGAATTATTTTGGCAGTATATTTTTGAAACCAACAGCAGCATACAGTTTCCGCAAAGGACCAGGGTGACAACTATTTTTTTCAAACCGGCAATCATAAAATTTATTTTTTATTTACCTGCTGTAATATTCACCGACAATTTATCTTTTACCCAAAATTTTTGTACAGGATAATCACGCCGCTTATTATTGATGATACCATCATTACTCCTGCTTATATACACCGCGGCTTTTGTCTCGTTAGAAGATTGAATATCCAACCCCGTTAAAGAAAAGTGATTTGTTTTATCGACAATAATTCCCGGCCTTACCTCTTTGTTTTTTGATCGAATAGTGATGTTGAATAATTTAATATCTTTTGCGTAGCGGATAAAATATCCATAAGAAGGTAGTTTACCAAACATAGTTGCTTCGGGATATTCATTTTCTTTTTCTTCAACAGTTTGCGACAAATCAACCGGGGCATCACTGCCTGATGTTTCGATGGTGATATTACTCAAAGAAATATTTTCAATCGGCGCTTTTTCAATTCCCGTAAATGAACAACCCGTTTCATCGGCGCCTATTGCAATAATGTTGGAGATATTAATATTCTTTATTCTACCAGGCGAAGGCACCGCCGCCGCAGCCATATACTTTCTCGCCCTGTTTCCCAATCGCATAAAAAGTGGTACCTGCGGGCCCTCTATTATGATGTTATCAATAGTGACATTTTCCATAATGCCACCATCAACTACTTCTAATGAAATACCGCTGTTCCCTGCTGGTTTGCCATAAATTGTAGTGATCTGTGCAGAAGGTTTTATTACACAATTAGACACGGCAACATTCCTGAAACCGCCCGTTGATTCTGTACCAAATTTTAAAGCATTACAATGGCTGCTCAAAACACAATTGGTAATAGTTATATTTTCTGAAAGCAAAGGCGAGGTACTTTTTATAGTAATGCCATCATCATCGGAATCACCAATAACATTGGAGATAGTAACATACTTGCAGCCATCTATATCCATCATGTCATTATTCTTATTGGAATGATTCCAGATTTTTATGCCATCAATATGTACATATTCGCAGCCAAGATAATGCTGCATCCAGAAAGCGGAATTTCTTAATTGCACCCCTTTTACAGAAACATTTTTGCAGCTAACAAACCATAAGAGATAAGGACGGTTTTCATAACGGTCCGGTTTTTTTATGGTAGTTACAATAAATTTTGCACCCTGCCCATCGATGGTTCCATTGCCCTCAATAGCTACATCTTCCTGCCCTTTACAAAAGATAAGCGCTTGCTTTGCCCAGTCTTCTGCATAAAAATGAATGCCTGCATTTTGGTATGGATATTTTTTGAAATCTGCAATTCCCAGAATAATTGCGCTGCCGGAAACATCAAGGGTGACATGGCTTTTTAAATATAAAGTTGCCGTTAAGAAAGTGCCCTTAGGAAAATAAACTTTACCGCCGGTTATGGCACAACTGTCAATAGCATTTTGTATAAAGATGGTATTATCTGTAACGCTGTCGCCTGTCGCACCAAAGCGGGTAACATCATACACCTGTGCATTTGCTGATGAAAAAGTTATTAGTAATAAACAACAAACAAGTTGAAAAATTCTTCTTAAAAAATAACTTCTCTTCATTTCATTTCAGTTTAATGACCAGGCTGACAACTTATCGCTAAGCCAATTTGCAGAGCGGATGTATGCCTGCCGTATATCCGCAATATTTGTTTCTGCGCCACCTACATCTATGGCAAAGTTTCCTTTAAAATTTATATCACTAAGCGTTTCAAAAAAACCATCCCAATCAATTCGTCCATCACCGGGAACAAGATGCTCTACCAGATTGCCGCTGTTATCCGATATATGTATGTAGTTGATTTTTTTCGAAAGCCTTAAAACACTTAGAGGCAAATTGTCTTTGTAATAAAACTGGTTGGCGGTATCGAGATTGAATAAAAGATTATCACTATTTACAGATGCTGAAAAATTTAAAAAAGATTCTGTTCCAGTGATAAGGCTTCCTTCGCAGGGATGAAGATGATAAGACAAATTATAATTCGCGGCGATAGCGCAAGCCTTTTGAAATGTGCTGGTAAGTGACAGCCAATAATTATTCCAATCAAAGCAGGCAGGCAAGCCGATTCGTGAAAGTGTTTCTTTAGAATAGTGTCTTTGTATTGGCGCATTTGCAGGATATTCCATGGGAAGCAAAGGGCCATTATCCAACACAGCTTTTGCGCCAAGCCCATTCGCTATTATGCATCCTTTCTCAAAGAGTTCAAGGCTTTTGTTTTGTTTAGCCGGATCAACGGAACCTAATTGCGGAAGCACTATGCAAAAAACGGGAACTGAACAATTAGCCGATGCAAGCTTATCTGCTATTAGCGGGTAATGCGTAAACATATAATCAACATTCGCTTCGCCAATGGCCTCAAGCTCCATGGACGTAAAGCCCATGCTTTTCATTTCATCAATATATGCAACGGTGTTACGCACATCAGGTGGATAACCATATTTAGTGATAGGATATAAATAGGCGCAGGTTATTTTATCTGAATATTGTTGTGTCTCCATACCAAAGTTTTCAGTAAACAAGTCGAAAGAACAGATTTCCGTTTACGTACACGAAAATATAGATAAAAATCTTTTTAGCCGGAATTTTATTCCTGTATTATTTCAAAATCGTTATTCTGTAGGTAATTGAATTGGTGAAACTACCTGGTGTGGGATGGACTTCTAATTCAAGCGGGTAGTCTTTCAGAGCGGGATAAGGCGTCCAGAATCTATCTTCATTTCTTCCTGCGATTAAATCAGCATTACCAGATATGATGCTGAACAAAAGTTTTATCTTTCCATTTGTTATTATAACATTTTTATCATCCTTCTTTTCAAACTTCATTCCTTTAAAGTTGATAAAAGGTTCAATGATTTTTACAACCGGCCTGGCATCATGATAAGTAATGCGAATTGTTTTTTGAAAAAAGCTGTCCGCAAATAAATAATTTATTTTGTAACCAACACCTCCCGTTAGCCAGTCTTTATCTTTAAGCTCACCCGTTGCAGCAATTGCAAATTCATTTCCATCATTTTTTTCAATCATTAAATGGCTATCGTATTCAAAGAGATTGGTGAAATAGCCAACTGAGTCAGTGTATTCAATACGCGGCGTTAAGGATAGTACGCCCGGAGCTTCCGGAAAGCTCATAGGCTCAGGGCGTGTATAAACAGTCGGGCTGGATGCCTGTAAAAAGCCCTGGCCTTTTAACCATACATGGCTTGCAGCGCCGCCTGTAGGCCTGTACATATATTTTCCACTGGAACCTGCTGCCTGGTCTTTATAACGGTAACCCGTAATCGTAGCCATGAAATTTTTCGTGCGCACTTCTATTACATCCACTGTAGGAAATAATTTAATCCATCCTGTTTTATCTGATGGAAGTGGTGCTGTTTGGCGTACCTCTTTATTTTCCAATTCATACGCAAGCGCAATACTTTTTGCTTTGGCAAACGTTGGATAAATGCATGGTGGCGTATCAAATAATTCACCGTGTTGTAAGCCATATCCTATTAAATCACCTTGTATATTTTTTCTTAAGAACTGAAGATTACGGATACCTGCTGTCACGTATCTTGGATCTTCATCAGCATACAAGCTGAACAAGGCCTGGCAACCATCAGAAGTGGCACTACCATAGCCGGTCCATTTATTGGAGCGAATTCCCCACGAGCCATCCATCGAGCCATCAGGATAAATAAAATATAAATGATTTTTCAGCGCCTTTTTTACGGCATTATTTACAAGTGTATCATGCGTAATTTTTGCATACAATCCTAATCCCCAAAGAGACATTTCCATATCATAACCCAAGTCAACGCCCATTTTATTACCATGACTTTTTCCTCCCTCGCCATTTAAAAATCCATCATCATCCATTTTGGAAATCGCCCTGTGTGCCAATTGCCTGGCCTTTTGCAAATACAATTCATTTTTAAAAAGTGTTCCGGCTTTAGCAAGTGTGGCAGTTGTTGTAGCTACATAATTGATACTCGCAAACTCGGGTCGCATAATGGAATCAAGATAATCCGCAGCTTTTTTCATTGATGAAGTCCAGTTCTTTTTTTCTTCACTATCGAGTTGGTTAGAAATTCTTTCATAAGAAAGTAATAACATCAGCAACTGGTCTGTGGTAGTTCCTGTCCATTCTTCGGGAGTTTCTTTCCAACTACCATTGGGCTGTTGCTGTTGTATCAACCAGGCCACAGCATTTTTTGCAGCAGCAAAATATCTCTTATCCTTTGTTATCAAATACATTACGGTAAAAGGGAAAACGGCTTCTGCCGCACGTGTGTGCCATACATGGCAATGCTCACACCAGATGCCACCAAAATTAGGATTGGTATTATTAGTCATTTGTCTTTTTAATAATGCATCCGTTAATTGATGAAGCGTAGCAGCGTATTCTTTTTTGGGATAAATACTTTGTGCCCAAACAATAGTATTCAGCAGCAGAAAAAAAATGATGAAGCGGATTCTTTTATAAATTCTCAAATCGTATTAGTAGTTTATACAGGTGGTTTAAAAATTAAAAAAACATTGCACAGTAAATGCAAAATCAATTTTATAAAAGAGCAGAAAAATTAGTTTCGGTAAAACTGGTAATTCTCTTTTGTGATAATATCAATGGGCATAAAATATCTTTTTTCCATTGGCTTGGAAAAAACGAGATATTGAAACAGCGCCATGATACCACGATAGCCTTGCTCCTGCGGCTTTTCGCAAATAAGAAAATCTATAAAACCTTTTTTCAGGTAATTCACATTTTCATTTATAAAATCATACCCCAACAAAATAATATCCTTTAAGCCGGCAGTCTCCAAATACTTTGCGACTACGGATACCCGTGAGTTCGTAACCAAAATTGCCCCGATATTATTTTGCTTCTTTATTAGTGCACTTAGCTTTTTGGAAACAGAGGAATAACTCGTTTGAGTTGTATTAAAAGACAATACTTCGTTGGTAAGGTTATTCTTTTTAAAATAACTCATGAAGCCTTCTTCCTTCCGAAGAATTGCATAGTTATTATCTATCTCGGCGGCAATATTTGCAACAAGCACTTTCTGGCTTTTATCAATACAGTAGTGAACCAGTTGCGCTGCCAGGTAGCCACTCGTAAATATTTCTGCGCCGATGTAGCATAGCGTATCTCTTTCCGGAATATCAGAATTAATTAACACATAAGGTATTCCAGACTTTTCGATTGTCTCAATCAATTGCGTTGATTCTGCTGGAAACGTGGGTGTAAAAAGAATACCGTCTGCTTTATACTTAATAAGATTCTTTGCCTGGCTGGCAAAAGATTTTTGATCGTTCTGATCAAAAAAAAATTGCTCAATATGAATCCCGTATTGTTTTATTTCGCTCTGCGCCTGTTTTATTCCATCCAGAGGCGCCTGCCAGAATTCCGTTTCTCCAGATATGGCGGGTAAAAGTACCGCAAGACGAATATGACCGCGGGAAGTGAGTGCCAGCCGCTGTGCAAGTATATTGGGTTGGTAATCTAATTTTTCAATTATAGATTGGATCTTAGTTTTTGTTTTTTCTGAAACCCCACCTCTTTTGTGAATTACCCTGTCAACAGTAGCTATAGAAACATTTGCCAACCTTGCGATTTCTTTGACGCCGGCTGAAGCTTTTTTCGGTTTATTAATCATTATACGATTAAAGATATTTTATTAGAATCAAAATTATTAATTAAGCCCGACTTATTTTGGGATCTACTTTTAAAGGAAGGATTCAAATTATTAAGACATTTTCTATTATCTAAAGTCTTAGTTGAAATGTTCACAAATTTACTACAAAAGAATTTTTTGTAAACAAAAGTGTGCTTCCAAAGCTGCCGATATAAAACTATCGAAATTTCAAGTTCCCAAATCTCTTATTTAGAAGAAATAAATAAAATTGAAGGCTAACGAAGCAATTCTTTCACTCCAAATGATTGAGCGCATGCTGCAATATTTCCCGAAGTCATGAAGAAAATAGCTATTAAAAAGTAAGAATAAGCAGCTTGTTACAACTAGAAAACATCTAAAACCGAAGTAAAAAACCTATTGAGACCGGAGAAAATTCATGATCAGCTAGAACCAGCATCATTAAATAAGAAAAAGAAAGGGTCGTAGGCTTCATTTCTGAATCCTTAAAAAGAAAAACGCCACTGAGCATTTATAGTGCTTGGCGCCACTCTAATAGTGAACAATTGATTGAACAGCAGCAACAGATACGAAATTCTGCTATGTGCATACAACCATTTATCCTCTATTAGAACAATTATTAAATTGTTTACTTTAGCTAATTGTTTACTTTAGCTAAGTTTTAAAAAAGAAAGGCTTCAAAGCTTCAGTTTTTATTAGGAGAAAAGTAAATTCTCTTTACTAAAGAATTTAGAAAAATTGTTTTACAGAAAACGATTTGTTTTACAAACACGAGTCAAATTATTGGTTACCAATATTAGTTTAGTTATGTCGAGGCTACAAAAAGTTAATTTATTAATACACAACACTTTCATTTTATAATCTTACCGAAATATCGGACATATATCGGAAAGTGTAATGTCTGGTATAATTTCATATCGTAAGCTCGCTATTTATCGCTATAGCAACACGTCGCCTGCTCTGTTGTATAAGATCAGCAATATTTGAAAAAGTTCCGAAGCATTGAATTTAACCGCCGGGGATTTCAATTTTTTTCCGACTATTTTTTTTCTGAGCCATTTTGTTTTTTTATTACACCAATTGAAACGAATTACACTAATTACTTTACACTTTCTTAAGTACATAATTCGTGTTATCATTTTAATAAACATCCTTTATATGCATAAGATATCTTTCAATACTTCATAATCCGCTGCCATCTTTACGCTTTCTTTTTTCATTTTTAGAAGGTCATTTACTGAAGCAGGCATTGCCACTTGCCGATTAATTATCGGTTCCACCACATCATAAAACTTTACCGGGTGAGCAGTTTCTAAAAAAAATCCAGCCAAATTTTTGTGACCGTCTAAATATTTTTTTAACCCTGCATAGCCAATAGCGCCATGCGGGTCTAACAAATATTTTTTTTTGAGATATACCTCTTTAAGTGTCGCCTTTGTTTCTTCGTCAGAAAAAGAATAGCTGCTCATATTACTTTTTAGAGAAATAAATTGCTGGTCAAATAATTCAAGAATGCGCACGAAATTGCTTGGGCTGCCGACATCCATTGCATTCGATAATGTTGTTATGGATTCTTTTGGAAGATAATTTCCTGTTTCTAAATACCCGGTCACAACGTTATTAGCATTGCAAGCTGCAATAAAATGCTGCACCGGCAAGCCGGAACATTTTGAAAGCAATCCTGCACAGATGTTTCCAAAGTTGCCACTGGGCACGCTTATAACCGGAGGTTTGTCTTTATCTTTCCATTGCTGAAGAGCAAAGAAATAATAAAACTGCTGCGGAAGCCAACGGGCAACATTAATAGAATTCGCAGAAGTAAGGAATAACTTTTTATTCAAATCTTCATCTGCAAATGCCTGCTTCACCATTTTCTGGCAATCGTCAAAAGTGCCATCAACCTCAAGAGCCGTTATATTTTTACCCAACGTAGTTAATTGCAATTCCTGTACACTACTTACTTTTCCCGATGGATACAGTATCACTACATCAACGCCATCAACATCGTAAAATCCATTGGCTACAGCGCCTCCAGTATCGCCCGAGGTAGCCACAAGCACGGTAATTTTTTCGTGTTGTATTTCCGAATTGTTCTTTATGAAATACCCCAGGCACCTGCTCATAAATCTTGCACCTACATCTTTGAAAGCCAATGTTGGTCCATGATACAGCTCAAGTGAAAATATATTTTGATCAACCTTTACCAATGGAAAATCAAAATTGAGTGTTTCAGAAACAATTCTTTTTAATTCATCACCCGGAATTACATCCCCTACATAAGGCTGAATAACTTTGAATGCAATTTCTTCTTTTGTGAATTGATCGATATTCTTAATAAATGTGTTATCCAAAGAGGGAATGAACTCCGGGAAATACAATCCTTTATCAGGCGCAAGTCCTTTGATGGTTGCTTGTTTAAAATTGACTTTTGGGGATTTGTTGTTTGTACTGTAATAAAGCATCATGCAATTTAAGAGATTGATTATTTAAGCCGGCGACAAACCTCACAGGTTTTAAAAACCTGTGAGGTTTAGGCTACAAAATTTGGCTTATGGCGCTATCGAAATGCCATCATTGTTTATTGTAGTCACATAAGTATAATATGCCAGCCCAATATTATTATAGGTATCTTTCATTATTTTTTCAACCTTCTTTGCCGTGTCTTCTTTTTCACACAGCATGAATATGGAAGGCCCTGAGCCGGAGATTCCGCCACCTAACGCTCCCGCCTCAACGCTTTTTTTCTTTACGTCGTCAAAGCCGGGGATAAGCATGCTGCGAACGGGTTCTATGATCACATCTTCCAGCGAACGGCTTATCAGGCCATAATCATTTTTCATGAAGCCGGCAACCAGGCCGGCAATGTTTCCCCATTGTTTTATAGCATCTTTCAACAAAACTTCTTTGCGTAAAATTTGCCGTGCGTCAGATGTCTTTACTTCTATCTGCGGATGAACAACGGCAACAAACATTGGCGGTGCAGGAAGAGAAATAATATCCAAAGGAAAAATTGAACGGATAAGCGTAACGCCTCCATAAATTCCGGGTGAAATATTATCCGCATGCTTCACCCCTGAGGCCAACTTCTCCCCTGCCATAGCAAAACGAACGAGGTCTTCTTTTGAAAAGACATCTCCTAATAAATGATTGGCAGCAACTACCACGCCTGCAGCACTTGCAGCGCTGGAGCCAAGGCCACTGCCGGGTTTTATATGCTTCTCAATAACTATATCAAAGCCGTAACTTTCATCAAGTTCCTGCATCATATCAAGAAGTGCCGCTCCGGCAACATTTTCTTCAGGCACAACTGGTAGATTAAAATCATCATTATGCTGAATGCGAATGCCGGGCTCATCACTCAGCGAGACCTTCATTATATCGCAAGGATTTTTTAAAGCAAGTCCTAAAACATCGAAACCACAAACGAGATTAGCTATGGTGGCGGGTGCAAGGATAGTAATAACACCCCTAACCCCTGAAGGGGAATGAGCACCCCTAACCACTGGGGAATTGGAGTCTTTAACTTCTGACTCCCTACCTTTTAAAGGGGAGTGTGCGGCGACTTGATTTTTTTCTTGCATACTCATTTTTAAATAAAGTCCTCAAATATTGTTACCCCTTTAGGGCAATGTCATTTAGTTAGTAATCAAATAGCTCTTTTATAGTTTGTAAAAGTTTGGTATTTCCCGTTTAACCGTTTTGCCTTTTTTACTCTCGGATTATGCCTGCCAGGCCTTACTGGTTCAATGTTTCGTTCAAATGCTTTTTGCAGTTGCGATAAGATTTCCTCCGGTTTATTTTGCAAAAATAATTTAACTACATTATGTTTCAGCGAAGCCCAACTTACGTTGCGGTTTACCCGGTAATCATATTTTCTTTTTGCATTTATCTTTTGTAAATACGGTTCACATTGCTTTTCTATAAGGCTTTGCAGGTTTGCAACAAATAAGCCGGCTGCATAATCCTGTTGGATACAAATTACCCGGTGACCGCTAAACTGTTCCATCTGTAGCTGGTTTTTTTGCTTGTAATAAGTAGTTTCTATTCCCCATCGCAGCCCATATAAATATTTCAAATCTTCCAGGGTGAATAGTTTTTCATCATACAAATCAGTCAGCAA
This sequence comes from Hanamia sp., assembly GCA_965217965.1. Lineage (GTDB taxonomy): Bacteria > Bacteroidota > Bacteroidia > Chitinophagales > Chitinophagaceae > Ginsengibacter. Next base: position 1,494,600 of record CBDCJQ010000001.1, read on the forward strand.
TATTTCTATTTCACCGGTAGATAATTTTACTTTTACCATCCGTACTTTTATGGTTGTTTTGGATGTCACTTTATAGCCATTTTCCAGAAGTGTTGCCATTGCAGTGGCTGTTGGCGCCAGTTCTATGATTTTACTGCTTTTTCTACTGCGTACAAATTGTTTCACTTCTTTATTGAAACCTGCTTTACAGCGCATTACAAAATGGCGTGGGCTTTCTTCATTCATCATCAGATACATCAACGCATAACTGGGATAACCCCGGTCAAAAAGTGTGAGGCTGTCTTCAAATAAATACCTGACCCGCCCAGCCATGATTGCCTGTTCTGATTCTTTAATGGGATGAATAGCTCCCCACACCGTTATATCATTCAGAATATCCTGTATCTGCATCACCCTTGCCATCGGTATGGATACATGCTGGTTGTCTTGTGTACCAAAGTATTCAATCACTTCTTTTTTATTTACCAGGTAAGCTGTAGAGCCATCTACGGACAGCATCCGAAAACCACGCCAACGCTTTACTTTATCTCCATAGTAATAGTAGAAACAATCCACCAGCCATTTATTCCATACTTCAAAAAACAATGCCTGAAGTTTTGTTCTTTGTAAACTAAAAGCTCCTTTAGTGCTGGCTTCCAAACCTTTTTCCAAACTATCAAAGAACTCTTGTATCTCAATGCTCAAACTACGTTTAGGCATATTAATGATAAGTCCAACAAGCCTGCTCATCGGCAATTTTCTATCCCGGCTAAAATCACTCTCTGATTGAGTAACTAATTTTCTGACATCTGATTGGTTAGATACTGTATCTAAAAAATATTTTAGTTCTTCTATTATCTTTAAATTTGCTTCAACCATTGGGTTTTGTTTTTTAGTTAATTACAAAGAACCTGATTCAGGTTCAAACTCAATGGTTTTTTATCTTCTTTTATTCCTTAACTAAATGACATTGCCCTTTAGGGGATAGGCGTATATTACCTTGCAGCCCTAATAATATCTGCAAAAACACCGGATGCTGTAACCTCTGCGCCGGCGCCGGCGCCCTTCACCACGAGTGGCTGCTCACTATACCTATTTGTATAAAAAAGCACGGCATTATCTTTTCCATACAAATGATAAAAATCATGCTGCGGATCAATGTGCTGCAAGCCAACAGACGCTTTCCCCTTTTCATATTTCGCCACGAACTTTAATTTCTTGCCGGCATCTTTCGCTTCTGAAACTAATGTTGCAAAATGCACCTCCTGCTTTTCCATCTCCTTATAAAAATTTTCTACATCACCTTTCATGCAGCTTTCAGGCATAAAGGAATTATTACTGATATCTTCCATCTCAAGTTTTTCTCCTGATTCTCTGGAAAGGATCATGATCTTACGCATCACATCAACACCTCCCAAATCAAGCCGCGGATCCGGCTCGGTGTATCCTTCCTCTTGTGCCTGCCTTACCACGGCTGCAAAACTTTTTTCACCGGTATAATTATTAAAAACAAAATTGAGTGTGCCGCTTAGCACAGCTTCAATCCTGTTTACCTTATCCCCGCTGCGAAGTAAATCATTTAACGTACCTATTACCGGCAAACCTGCCCCCACATTGGTTTCAAAAAGAAACAAAGCATTGTATTCCCTTGCAAGATCTTTTAGCTTTTTATAATATTCATACGAAGAAGAGCAGGCAACTTTATTGCAAGCCACCACCGATATACTTTTTTCTAAAAAATATGGATAAGACTCTGCCACCTGGTTATTTGCTGTTACATCTATAAAGACTGAGTTTCGCAGATTTTTCTTTTTAATGATACCGGCAAGGTCGCTCATGTTCATAGCTTCAGCTTCCTGCAATAATTCTTGCCACCGTGAAAGGTCCACACCTTCATCTTTAAAAAGCATTTTACGGCTATTGGCTATACCGGTTACGCGTACCTGTAAACGAAGATGATCCAGCAGATGCTGTTGTTGTTGCGCAAGCTGCGCCAGCAGTTTACTTCCCACATTGCCGGCGCCACTTATAAATAAATTTACCTGCTTATAAGTCGTTTCAAAAAATTCTTCATGCAATACATTGATCGCCTTCTTTACATCACGTGTGGCGATCACTGCTGAAATATTTCTTTCAGAAGATCCTTGGGCTATCGCCCTTACGTTTACGCCATTGCGCCCAAGTACACCAAACATTTTTCCGCTGATACCCGGATGGCTTTTCATATTATCACCTACCAATGCAATAATAGAAAGATCTTTCTCAACAATTAACTGGTCAACTTTCTTTACTTCTATTTCATGCTCAAAAGCATGATCAATTATTTCCTTTGCGCCGGCAGCATTTGCTTCATCAACGCCCACGCAGATTGAATGCTCGGACGAGCTTTGTGTAATAAGGATTACGTTTATCTTTTCGCCTGACAATGCTTCGAACAATCTTTTAGAAAAGCCCGGAATTCCCACCATTCCACTGCCTTCGAGGCTTAACAAAGCAAGGCTCGCAACACTCGAAATACCGCGAATACTGTTGCCGTTCTTTTGAACATTATTATGAATTAATGTGCCGCTGTCACCGGGAGAAAAAGTATTTTTTATGCTTACCGGAATTCCCTTGTTCATCACCGGCTGTATGGTTGGCGGGTAAATTACTTTAGCGCCAAAGTGCGATAGCTCCATTGCTTCCTGGTAAGACAGTTGTTGAATGATCTTCGCATTGAATACCAATCTTGGGTCGGCCGTCATCATCCCTGAAACGTCTGTCCAGATTTCAACAAGGGATACATTTAAAGCTGCCCCGATTATAGCAGCGGTATAATCAGAACCGCCCCTGCCGAGCGTGGTTGTCTTGCCGCTTTTGTCAGACGCAACAAAGCCTGGAACGATATAAACTCTGCTCTCTGTTGAGCTGAAAAATTCCTGTATGTTTTGATCAGTTAAAGTGAAATCTACATTGGCAGCGCCAAAGCCGGAGTTGGTGATAATAAGTTCCCGCGCATCTTTCCACACATTCTCTATACCGACGGACTTTAATTTAGCGGAAAATATAAGTGTTGATAAAAGCTCTCCATACCCAATAATAGCATCCATAGTACGTGGCGATAATTCGTTCAATAAATACACGCCGTTATGAATATCTTCTATCTCGATACACCGCTTTTTTACCATGCTTAAAACACCGCTTTGTTTATCGAGCGGTATCAGTTCTCTTACCGTGGAGAGATGGCGCTGCTCTATGGCTTGGAGCTTTTCCTTATATGCCTCGTCTCCCTGCGAAGCGAGGGAAGCAGATTCGATGAGCGCATCGGTAATGCCACCGAAAGCGGAGAGCACAATTATTATTTTATCGTTCGTTTCAAGCGCCTGTTGAAGTATTGAAATAACTTTGCTTATATTTTGAGCATTTGCTACAGAGCTGCCGCCGAATTTTAATACCTCCATAAAAAAGTTTGAAAAAAAATTTGAGATTTGTAATGTACAATAAATTTAGTTTGATAAAAGCTGCAGGCCCAAAGAGTGGTATGGAGAAGTTTAACCCTTGCGGGTAATAATAAAAGAAGCTGATACCGCAGCCGTAGCGATAGTAGAATTAACCGTAGCGATAGTAGAATTAATATGATTATACCTTATCATTTGAAAACGAAAATATGCTAATTGATTGTAAAGGGAAAATTTAAACAAATTTTTTAAAGTATTTTCATGCCTCAATTCGGTTGCTGCTTTTTTTTAATTTTTAATATTAATCGTTATATGGATAACCAGGCTTCAGGTGGGTTGCAGCATTTTAAGAATTATGTTGGCATAAAATTTCAGCTTTATAACAGTCTCTTTACATCATTGCCGTTTCATCGGATTGAAAAGACAGGCATTCTCTTATCACTTTTTGTAAGCGTTTGTGAAGAGGGGTATAAAAAAAAATTAAGCCCGGAAGAAATTATTAATGACTTTTTTGCGAAGCATACTTCATTTGCATTAGAGCCTGAGCAACTCGATCTTCTTTTTCGTTTTACACAATTCGTGGAGCGGCAGGTTGTTTTGTTCGATGCACTGGAAGATGCGGCGTTTTCAGAGGTGCATGATACCAGCGGCGCGGGTACGCTCAAGCAACTGGAGTTGGAAGTACATCAAAAAAATAAAGAAAATGAACTGGCAAAAAAGCTGGAAGATTTTTCTGTAGAGCTTGTGCTCACAGCGCATCCCACGCAATTTTATCCCGGCTCCGTGTTGGGCATTATCAATGATCTTTCAAAATCTGTATCAGAAAATAATGCTGCGCAAATAAATATGTATTTGCAACAGTTGGGTAAAACGCCTTTTTTCAAAAAAGAAAAACCGACGCCGTATGATGAGGCGTTGAGTTTATTGTGGTATTTGGAAAATGTTTTTTTTGCTGCCGCAGGTAGAATTCTTTCTTTTATGAAAAGCCAGTTCCCGGAGGCGGTGCATGCAAATAACCCGATCATAAAGATGGGCTTCTGGCCGGGCGGAGACCGCGATGGAAATCCCTTTGTAAGTACCGACACCACTTTAAAAGTAGCTGATGCTCTAAGAGGCGGCATCATAAAATGCTATTACCTGGAAATAAGAAGATTGAGGCGACGCCTTACTTTTAAAGGGGTGGATGTTGCTTTGGCTGAGCTCGAAAAACAATTGTACAATAATATTTTTATTCCCGGCAACCGCACCGATATTAAAAAAGGTGACATCATTGATGTGTTGAAAAATATACGGGAAACACTGATCTACAAACACAATGGATTGTTCCTTTACCTGGTTGATAGTCTTATAAACAAGGTAAATGTATTCGGGCTGCACTTTGCCTCACTTGACATAAGGCAGGATAGCTCAATACATAAAAAAGTTTTTGAAGCGCTGGCAGCAAATGAAAATGTGTTGCCTGCAGATTACAATGATCTCACTGATGAAAAAAAGATAGAATTTCTTACCGGCAATCATCAGCCACTTGCTGAAAAAGAATACAAAGACCCTGCGGTAAAAGATACGATTGAAAGCATAAAGGCCATAAAATTAATACAGGAATATAATGGTGAGCAGGGCTGCAACCGCTACATCATAAGCCATAGCAGCAGCGCACTTAATGTGCTGGAAATATATGGCTTGTTTATTTTATGCGGCTGGAAAAAAGAAGAATTAAATGTTGATATCGTTCCGCTTATTGAAACCATTGAAGATTTGAAAAATGCCGGTACAATTATAAAGACATTATATTCCAATAAAGATTATCGTAAACATTTAAAAAGAAGAAATAACCGGCAAACCATTATGCTCGGCTTTTCGGATGGCACGAAAGATGGCGGTTATTTGATGGGCAACTGGAGTATTTACAAAACTAAAGAAGAGCTTACAGCGGTGTCAAAGGAGTTTGGTATAGATGTAGTATTTTTTGATGGCCGTGGTGGCCCGCCTGCAAGAGGCGGTGGAAAAACCCATAAGTTTTATGCATCTATGGGGAAGAATATTGCGAACAAAGAAATTCAATTGACCATACAAGGGCAAACTGTAAGCTCCAACTTTGGAACTATTGGCGCAGCTCAATATAATATTGAACAACTGATACACGCAGGTATTTCGAACAGTATTTTTTCCGACCGGCATATAACGCTGGAGCAGGAAGAAGAAGCGTTGCTGCAGGAGCTCGCCGATGAAAGTTTTGATGCTTATGTAGCGCTGAAAAAGCACCCTGACTTTATGGATTATCTTACTCACATCAGTCCTTTAAAATTTTATAGCGATACAAACATTGGCAGCCGCCCGGCTAAGCGTGGTTCGGGAAAGTTTACACTGGAAGACTTGCGTGCCATCCCATTCGTAGGTGCCTGGAGCCAAATGAAGCAAAACGTAACCGGCTACTATGGCGTGGGTGCGGCGATGCAAAAAATGGATAAGGAAGGGAAGTTTAAGCAACTACAAGCGCTATATCAAAATTCTATGTTTTTTAAAACGCTTATTGATAATTGTGAAATGGCCATGAAGAAATGTTTCTTTCCTTTAACGGAACATCTTTCAAAAGACAAAAGATATGGAAAGATATGGAATATGATTTACCAGGAATATTTAATTACAGAAAAATATCTTTTTAAGCTAAGCGGAAAAAATGAATTGATGGCAGACTATGGTGTGGAGCAATTATCCATTGGAATGCGTGAAAAAATAGTTTTGCCATTAGTTACCATACAACAATTCGCCATTACTAAAATTCGTGAAATAGAAAATGAACAAGCGCCCAATAGCCTGAAAGAGACGTACGAAAAGCTAGCTATGCGTTGTTCATTCGGCATCATTAACGCGGGAAGAAATTCTGCATAAAATATTTACCTAACTTATCATTACTTATTACACTTTTGACGCAGTCTGAAGAACGCATTTCCATCCCATAAATCTCCAGGCAGCAACGCCTTTTTCCCACCTTTAATACACAAAGAGTTTTACAGAAAAAAATTTTAGTTTCTTCTATTACATTGTGTTCTTATAAAAAAAAATGGCACAATACAGACGCACATGGTGGGGAGAGCAAACCATTGCCAATAATACCCGCCATATATTTTATACAATTTTCTTTTCTAAAGTAGCTTAAAAGCCTCCATAACCTTCGAACCTTGGATTAACCACATTATTTAATTTACTGCCGAAGCGATAGCTCAATCCAAAAAAAGTATCCAAATTGAAAGTAGAACCTAATTGCCTGCGGCGGCTCAACACATCTTCGGCAGAAGCGTCGCCCCGGGCGAGATTGACCTGGTCGTGTACGATACTGCCGGAAGCAAAAAAATCAAATGACAAAGATCCTGTAATTCTTGCTTCCAGGTTTATACGAAGCGAAAGCTTGTTTAAATTAAAATCTTTAAAATAGTTGTGGTAAAATAATCCGCTGTTAAAGGTGCCCCACTTCTGATTTAGCGTTATGGCAGCAGAAAAGCTTTGGCCGTAAAGTGTTTCTTGTATTTTATTAAAAATAGTTGAGTCGTAATAATTATTAGCCGTAACATCAACTCCATAGCGAATTACAAAAAATTTATTGTTTACATCTTTATAGTTGTAGATGTTATATTCTATAGCAGGATTTACATAAATCTTGCTTTTATAATTTGAAAAAGTATTATTGGTAAAACGCCCCTGGTAGCCGTAGCTCCAGTGCTGGGATATTGTTTTTACAATGCTGTTATAAAATCCATAATTACTGTTTTTTACTTCATATTTTGTAACCGTGCCGGCATCTTCATACTCATACAAAGACCTTTCATTACTCCGGTAAAGATCAAATTCGAGCTTCAGCTTATCAGTGACCCGATCGGCAGATAAGCGCGTATTAAAGCGGCTGCTTTTATATACTTTATCAAAATTAAAATTGCCGTTTATGTTTATTCGGAAAAACCAGAAGTTCCACTTGTCTTTTTCAGGAGACAAGCTCAAGCCGGAATCCCGGCCGTTACTCATAGATATCGATACATCCGGCGCATAAGAAGTTTTAGCAATGAAAGGAGCTAAGCCGAGCATAAGATATTTTAACAACTGCTTTCTTTTTTCATCATCGGTTGCGGTGGCTTGTGTAGCAAACTGCAAGGTGTCCACGTGATTTGCGAATGTGTTTTGCCCGTAAAATATCAGCTGATATTGTTCGCCGCCGCCACCGGCTCTCTGAGAAGTAATGAGCACGTGCACATCAGCGGCTATGCGGTCGCGTAAGAAGTCAACTACTTTTATTTCGGATCGCATGTAAACCCTGTCGCAAGAGATATTGCTGCAATCAATAAATACCTTAAGTTTTTCTACGCTTTGAGCCTGTAGGGGGAAGGTTGCCGGAAACAAAAGAAAAAGGAGAGCGATATATTTTTTCATGCGGAGGTTGAGGTAAATTTACGAAATCATTTACAACTTCACAGGTCCCCAGGAAATTATGTGTTCTCTTTTACCGAAGAGGATATATGTAAAATACGAACAGGAAAGTTTTTAAAAACTTGAATAAGCTTACAATAAGGATGACGGCTTTTCTTCCGCAAATTGAATCTTGCCAATTCATCTGCAAGATTATTTCAACAAATATCAAAAAAGGGTTACTGTAATTTTTTACAAAGCTTGTTTTAAATATTTCCATGCCCCAGTTCGTATTTCACGAATGGGAAAAGAAATGGTTCATAACACGAACCAGAGCAGGAATCATTTAACCTATTTTCCTAAAAGAAATTCTTCCGGCATATCCTCCTGCTCATTCATTTATGTAATTGGCTCAATCATGCTTTTAGGGCTTTTATAAAAGAAAGAGATTTAAAAAACTTTAGCATGAAAATTTACGGGTTGTGTTTAAAAATAAAAATGAAAAAGATATTTTTTTTATGGGCTCAGCAATATTTTTATCCATTTCATCCATTGCTCAATCTGTAGGAATTAATAATACCACTCCAGACCCCAGCGCCAAGACTAAACATCCCTAAAGCTAAAATTGTGAAACCGGTAAAAGCTCAACGATGTGCAGACCTACTTATTCATTCTTAATATATATCTATGACACAGAATGAGATTATCTCTTTGCTTACCCAATGGCCCGGGCCATTAAAAATGCAGCCACAAAACGAAGATTCTAATTTTGAAAAATTCCAGGATCTTCTGGTGTTCGTCCTCACGCAGCCATCTTTAGAATTCAGAAAAAGCGGTGTGGAATTCCCAGGGCTGCAAACACACATGTTGCCTGAAGAAGTAAGCGATGAACTGGAGAAGATGGCCGACAAAATCATCGCGGAGCAGGCAAATCGCCAACCTAATGATCCTGTGTATTGGTTGCGGCAAAGAGATGTGCGTGTAGCGGCAGGCATTGAAGAAAGTATCGAAAACTTTGTTGAGCCTACATTTTCTTTCGGGCCTTTTTTTAACCAACAATTGATACCGGTATGGTTCGATTTTTTCCAGGTTGCAAAACAATTAAAATTTCAGGTTTTAAATACTACGGATTTTTTAATAATAACTATTCCGGATGGAGGTACAATACCTGAAGATGGAAGCTACAACACGCTCAAGTTTGATGATTGCACAATTTGGGTTTCGACTATGGCTGTCTCCAATCAGGCAGATAAAAGATACGTGGGTGTGAGGGGAAGAAAATGTAATATTGAATTTTCAGGTGTAGCACGTATTTTATTTTCTCAATTGGTTTCTGTTATCTCGCAAGATTTTCAAATCACCTTTCAGCCATTTGATAAGTTTGAAAATGGATTAGAAGGTAATGCTCAGTCAAAAGCTGTGTATCCCGATAACATCATTTTTACTTTCACCGGAACGGAATGGTCCCTGCAATCTTTCGACAAGTCAGGCATCAAGCTTAACGGTGATAGTATTGAGTTTGACAGAAGTGATAATATTCAGCCGGTATTTCTTGAGTCTGAAAATTTGATTCACTTCCCTCTACTGGTTAATAAAGGATCCTGGGAAATTAGTAATAACGATACCGAGCGTTTCCAGCTTGGCGGAAAGGCGGGTATAACTGATGCCGGATGGTATCTACCTGTTGTAAGTACTGATAACAATGCTGGTATTGGAATTTTAGGAACCAGTAATTTTTCCGGATACCTTGGTTTCCGCGGCCTGGACGGCCTCACGCTAACCTGGCCCGGCCTTGAAAATGGAAACCTTACAATAAATAAATTTCTTTTGCTTGCAAGGCCGGGAAGAATGAACCTAAAATATAACTATGATGCACAACCGAAAATAAGCCAGCGGTTTTTAACGTGGAAAGCAAAGGGTGATGGGGAATCATTTTCATCGGTTGATATTAAGCCATCACCAACCGGAGCAGGTATTTGCATAAGCGATAATCAGCAATTGGAAGCGTTGATACAACAGGTGATTGTTTCCGCAAAAGCAGACAGGCCTTTAAATACAAACCAAAAACGATTTGATATATCAAGCCACCAGGGAGTAAGTGAATTCCTAAAGATTGAAGATAAAACTTCTCTTTTTCTCATCGGCAATCATATTAAGTTAGCGCCGGGCGAAACATCAAATAGGAAGATGCTTCAAAGTTTATGCCTGCGAAATGCATTGCTTACAACCGGTGACCCAACAAGTATTTTTATAAAAGGCAGATTACTCAATAATGAAATTATAAATGAAGGTTTTTTCGGACTCGTGTTCCGCATTTACAGGATAATAAACACTTTGCCGGATCCATATATCAGCAACCAGGATGGAATTTTTGATCTCGCCGATGTGGCCCGTTTTAATGAACTATGGCACAGTGAAGCAGATACGTTGCCTGATCAAGTTAAGTTTACAATTTTTTCTATAACACATTGGAACGATGAAGGTGCAAGCATTCAGTTTAGTATGAATCAGCCGTTAACGGCTAACAAAATAAGTACTGACGAATTGCTGAGCATATTGTCCAACAGCATTTCACCCTGCGGTTCAAACGTGGACGAGAGTTATCATAATGAAGATATTCGAAAATTAGTGAGGTTCGATACCGAAAATGTTTTAGGCGCAGATGGCTTTTTAAGATTACTGCCGGGTGACCGTTGCCTTGTAGATGTTTCTGAAAGCGCAAATCGTTGGGGCGTGTCGTTTTCAAATAACATTGCAGATGAGCATATGATAGGCCTTGCCGAAAATTTAGGTTACAGTACAAATGTGCCTTTCAGCATAAAAAATATGGATGTTGTAAGTTCCGGAAGAATGAGCCGGTTGTTTACACTGCCACATATTCAATGGGAGCCGGTAATGAAAATTGAAAATCCATCAGTACCGGACGATAAGAATATCCCGTCTATTATAAATTTTGCGGATAACGGTACGCCTACACGCATTTCAAGTGCTCAAAAAAATGAAGTGGCGCTGGTTCCACGTAACCTGTACAATTTTATTATTGATGGTTTTAACGCAGAGAAGCCACGCGGCATGGCAGCGCATTTCAGCCTGCCTTTTGGTATTTGCGCTTTCGCTTATTTTAATCCTGCAACCATCGGGAATTCGAATATTCCGACAGCTAAGGTTCGTGGAAATGAACCTGCGTTTTCCGGCAAAAAAACCGGGGAGATAAGGGGAGCCCTGCAGTTGCATGTGGAAGCTGTACCACCAAAAGGTTTTGATGAAACGGATAAAGACAATCATCATACTTATTTTATTGGAGCGGCCATACAAACCCCTTCTGCTAATAATATTGTGGGAAACGACATATCCGGCCAGTTCAACAAAGAATTCTCAAGAGGAGGAAATGAAAAAGTCCCTCTGCAGCGCATTGATTTTTCAGGATATGGGGCAAGTATCTTCAGCAATTGGTTGGATGAAAGCGCCAACTTTGGTGCCGTAAGCCAGGTACGGTTTGATGTGCTTATCGGCCGCACCGCACATGAAGTGATACAAATAAAAAGTATTTTATTTCCCTGGGGCGTACCGGTAGTCCGTTCTATAGTTATCCAAAGAAAAAATACGGGTATGGTTACCCGTTATGATTCAGGCTGGGTGGCACAAGGGCCTGGCGAATTTGATTTTCGTGCACACTTAAATCCTGAAGAACTCAATCCGTATAATTTCCATCCGGGCATGGTAAAAGGAATTTATAATGTAAGGGAAATAAAAAATATTCCTAAAGCGATGGATATTTTAATAAACGGGATAAGGTTTACCGGCGTTTATTTCAATGGAGATATCAAAATTGAAAATGTATTAAAGGGAGCGCTTCCACTTTCTTCTGATGGCGCTTATTCAATGGTACATTCAGTGCGGCAGTTTGGTTATGTAATGCTTGCTGATCCGGCTATTTTAAAAGAAAATTCAACTTTAGCAAACCTGTTCCCTTCTAATAATTTTAAAGACCTATTGACCGATCCAAAAATAGGCGGCAGCCTGGGCGGCCCGGTAAATGCCATTATGAATATAGCAGCTACCGGCCAGCGCCTGCAAGTTACACGGGTAGATGTTTCGGCAAGTAATGAAGCAATTCCAACTTTTGTTGTTGCCGTAAGAGGAACTGTTGACTTTCCTAAAGAAGGTTCATGGACCGTTGCGAAATGTCTTGCTTCCAAAGACGTGATACCATTAAATGCCGCAGAAGCCGTTCCTGTAATTCGTAATGGATTGCTCGATCCTATTGATTTAAAAACGGTTAATTTTAAAGACTCGCATCATAGCATCGGCGACCCGGCGGAGATTGATAAATATGCTGCTAATACAGTTTCTATTCCATCTCTTCAATATAGTTTTTTACAAACCACGGGCACACAAAAGTTGTTATTCAGGAAGCCATCATTTTTTGAAAAGGAAACAAAAAAAATATTTCACGATGTGCCTGATCTTGCCGATGCATTCAGGCTGCTCGATTGCAAAGCTATTTTTCCTAATCTTTCCAAAACCCTTTCTCTTCCTGATAAAGTAGCATTTTTAAATATTGTTGGCGACGGTAACGGATTAAAATTTGATCAAAGTTTTTTTGAAGGAGCGGATAACCTTAATGATTTCGTTCCGCGTCAATTGACCAATGACCCTGCAACACAGGAGTTTGAATTGCTCAATGAATCGGGCTTGCAAATAATTATTAGTTATGGTTCCAAAGATGAACATCCAAGCCCTTCCGCCTTCAAGGTTGATCTTAGCAGCGATGCCATTAATGATGCTTTAGATGAAGAAAGAAAAAAATGGCAAACCGTAAACAAAGATGTGGCCATAAAAGTAAACCTTGGTGATATAAAACCGCTCTTAACCTTAAGAGGTACTTTCCGGTCAGAGGCAGGCAAAGATCCGGAATTTGAAAACCCACAATGTGAATTGGGTGATGAACTGCGGCCTGTAAAGGATATCCTGCAGATACTGGCTCTGCTGGCCGGAAAAGGTCAAAATGATAATTTAAAAGTAGTTATGGCAAACAGCCCCGGTGTGTATAACTACAAAATGAGCATAGACCAAAACATTCCGGTTATCCAGTTTCCATCCACCGAAGAAATCACAGTAACAACACCGCCGCCGTTAATTATTGAAGCCAGCCTTACATTAGGCATTTTCTTTAATCTTTCATTAAGCCCCGATCCTAAAAATCTTATAAAACCCGGGGCAGGCACCGTTTTTGGCTTTGAAGGCATGATACAAATTCAATTGATCACCATCGGTATTGCTGCAGCTTATGGAGTAGGCATTACCAAAGTAAAAGCCTATGTTGATTTCACGGATCCAAAGCCCACGTTTGAATTCACTTTTGGCTTTGGCGCAACAGTTATTGTGGACTTCCCGGTTGTAGGTTTAGCTTCCATCACCCGTTCGTTCAGCCTTACCGGTAATATTGACTCTGGTCATTTCAAAGCTGTTGCCGGGCAAATGCTGCGGGGAGTATTATCTCTTGCGGGGGGGTTGCTGGTTGTATCTATACAAATAGAAGGAAGTGCAGGTGCCGAAAGAAAAGATAAAGTAAATGATGATCCAAAAACGACAGCCATTTTTGAAATGATATTTTCTCTTGACGTAAGCCTCGCATTTGTGATAAGCTATGATTTTGAAAAAAAATATACGGAGGAAATCGCTTTAAATTAATGTAATTCAAAACACCATGAATTCAACAGATACAAAGATTTTCATCTTCACACTTCCACAGGAAATTAGAATTAATGAAAATGAAAAAAAACTGGTTTGCAACATTGTGATAATGCCAAAGTTCGATCCAACGGAGCCTTTAATTATGCCCGGCACAGTTGCTTTTGCGGAATCAAATATTCTACTGGATGCATTTTTGGTGAAAGGAAATGAGCTGTTACCGGCGCTGGAAACCCATGACGATTCTTATGCTATTGCGGAAACTTTGCTGCCTGGTCTTAACCCGGCCCGGCCCGCATTGTTTAAACAGGTAGGTGCTTTTTTCAAAATAGACGACCAACATGGCAGAGAGCCGGTTACGGCAATACCCATTAAAAAATACCTGCCCGAAAGTTACAGAAAGGCGTTTGGTTTTGCGGGTACACGGCAGGGAGCGGTCACGGACGATAGTTATTTCTGTGCATTAAAAGAAAACAACTTTAAGAATTTTGATCTTAAAAATAAGGATGTAATAAACTGGGCGCAGGTAATGTCTTTTTGTTTACATCAACCTAAGCTGGCAAATCAGTTAGGATTGCTTTACGAGAATGTTGAGATGGAATTATCTGATGCAGAATATTATGCAGATGGGGGCTGGGTGTATGTGGATTTTAAAGAAGGATCTTCTTACAAGGAATTACCGGCGCACAATGTGCAACGTTATGCAGCATGGATTCCACCAATTACCGAAAGCAGAAAATTATTTAGCCCGGTACTCTTTCCTGTTGAAGAGCCGGCGTTATCCCAACCTTTTGATGACGTATTTGATGAAGTATTGAAATACAGCGATGGCTTCGCAAAGATCGTGCATACGAGCCAGCCCGTGAGTACGAATCATCTTGGAGAGCATTCGAATGGCAGCGCCCCTGTAACGGACATGGGTATTCGCTTAGCCTGGGACGATGAACAAGTGCTTGAATGGTATAACAGGGGGCTTCAGTCACAGGAAAAAACCAATAGCCCCGCAGATTTTCCGGCCGGGGTAAGTGATACGCCTTTAGTGGTAAGCAAATACCGGGTGGATGTAGCAGAACTAAAGCCCGACGAGCTTAATATGACTTCATCTCAATTGGAAGGACAATTAAATAGGAGATGGAAATCGCAGGTGTCGTTAACTGCCGCCGACGTAAAAGCCGGCGATATTGACCTGGGTAAAGTGGATTTTGAAGCGGGAATTTCGGTGTCGTTTGCAAAACATGGCGATAAGGGGAATTATTGGCTGCCGGCCTATTTCACTAATTGGAATGGTACCTGTTTATCCATCCCCGATCCGCTGCCGGAAAAGCTGAACCAGCTTGATGAAATAAAAGAACAGGTGACGAAGGATAAAGGAGAGAATCCCGAGGATCTGCCCAAAACGGTTTACAGCCAACAAGCAGAAGATAAGCAAGAATTGAAATATGGCAAGGCTTATGCATTTCGGGTACGCTTGGCTGATATATCAGGCGGAGGTCCGGGACCAGCAGCGCTGCCAAAAAATAAAGGTGAGCATAAAATCGCTGTTCAAAAATTTAAAAGATATGTGGCTCCGCAGCCACCTGCTGTCAATGTAGCTATAGACCAGAAATCTATGATGATAGGAAGGCCACGCCTAAATTATCCTGCTATATTATATGCAGATATTGATACTCAAAAAGCCGTTGATGAATTATTAGCAGACCGGCAACATCTTATTGCTTTACGAAATAAGGAGGACGGGAGCCGTAATTATAGAAAATGGCTTCGTGAGGTAAGTTTACCAGATCCTGATGTAAAGCAGGTAGAAATAGTGGTAGAAATAAAAACGCTGGACATGGACCGGGAAGACTCTTATCGTGCCATTACTAAAGCTGGGCCCAAAGAAGCATATATTTTTTTGTATAAGACTTTTAGAAATTTTAAGAAATATAAGTTACAGCATGATGTTCCTAATGATGTCATTGATCTTAAGTTTGAGTTCCAGCATATAAGCCTGATCCATTTTTTAGCACCTGACGATGCGCTTGGTTTAGTTGGAAAAATACAGAGTGATAAAGGGCCATTAATTCTGCCAACGGCAAGAGACATACGAATTACGATTCGTTCTTTTTGCCCGGATAAAAACACTGAATATTTTGGTTCAACAGAATCAAGAATCAGTATCCCATCGGTACAATTCCTTCGGCAGGATCCCACAATACTTGAAAAGGAAGCTTTATTTTTGGAGCCGGAAGATTCGTTGCTAAGTATTTTTTTTCAACCCCTACCCATCATTACTCCGCAATACAGGGAAGAACAAAAAACCCGTGGCAAAGGCAATGAAACGGATACCGATTTGCTCGACCGGCTCGCGGCAATCACAGGGTTGGTTCATAAAAATGGATCAATCACCAGCCAGGAAAATATCCGCACACAGATGGGCTGCAGCAAAATTATTAACCACGCTGTTTCACCCGATCACAGTTCAATAACTTTTGCCAGCCGTGATGATTTTTATCATAAATGGATCAATGTTATACTGCTCGATCTTAACCGCGACTGGACGTGGGATCTCTTAGAGCCCGATAGTTTTAAAGTATTCAGGGAATGGCGGTTTGAAGGCGATGAAGATTTTTTAAAAGAAGACCTCGGTGGCATTTTTCTTACCAAAGGATTAAACCGGCAGGCAATAAATGAACCGGATCGCTCTTTTACGCGGCTGATTTTTATTGATGCCTTAGACCCTAAACCTTCGCAGGGAAAATTCCCCGAGCCAATAGAAGTGAGGTATTTTGTGGAGCCGCAGTTTAAGCAGGTAAATAAAGATGGGGCGCCGGTTGACCTTGAGTTTGATGAAGGGATAACTGTAAAACAACTCAGCAACTTGCTGCCTATAACTACAGTACCGGCGCAGGTTCCAAAAATTGTTGCCGTGGGTATTGCTTTATCACCTGACAGCCCAGACGATGAATTAATCGCCAACCGGTATTCGGAAACGTTTAACCGTAACCGGTATTTATGGGTAGAATTTGACAAACCTCTTGCAGATGATAAAGACATGTATTTTGCCCGGGTGCTTGCTTATTCGCCCGACCCAATGCTGGCGGCACTTGATAATAAATTGATCGGGACATCTTTAAAAAATGGGAACTTGAGCGCAGGGTTTAACTCAGATTGGAGTCAAAAAAGTTGGGAAGATTATTTACTCAAAGAACAAACGGAACCACCCATTAACCTCGACCCTGAAACAGTGCGGATAGTAAGGCCTCGGCAGCCATTTGATCAAAGCGGGCTGAATGCCATGCAGGCCATGGTGCCGGCCAATAAGATATTACCGGATGAAAAACCACGCCATTTTCTCCTGCCGTTACCACCCGATGTTTACCCGGACTCTGAGGAGCTGTTTGGATTTTTTACGTATGAATTTCGGGTTGGGCATGCGGAACCGAAAAAATGGTCAACCGCCCAGGGACGGTTTGGTTCTCCATTACGGGTTACCGGCGTTCAACATCCTGCGCCTCCAATGATATTAAACACCACGAGAGACAGGGATAAAATTCTTGTAAGTACCCGGCATGCGCAATCTTTTTTTGAAGGAAGAAATGTAACCCCTTCCAAACCCAGAACGGATATTTATGCTTGCTTATATGCGCAAGTGTTACAGGCCGACAGTATCCATTATCGAAATATCCTTATTGATAAATTATTGCTGTTGAAACCGTTTTTTACGTTGGATTTGGATGAAGTAACGGCATACATTAGACGAAAAAAAGAAAAAGAAGATACCAGCCTGCCATTCAGTGCGCCGGAGCCGCCGGTGTTATTGCCCGGTACACCACCTTATGCAGTTGGTTTTTGGGACATGAAAGTGATTCGGGAAAAGTTGCGTTTTCTTGGCATAGATGAAAATGCGTCGCTAAGTGTTTTGTCAATTGAATTGATGCCGCGAAACGATTTTCATAATGGAGAGCTTGGTGATGCCAATGTGATCATTAGGCCATTGCTACCTCAGGAGCTCTCGCTTGATAAGATAAGGATTTTGCGAACGTCTAAGTTGTGTCCGGTTGCCGGGACATGCGCTGTGGAAACCTAAGTCTATTTTAATATTACATAAACGAATTACAATTTTTAAAAGTGTTTCATTGATTTTATCAGGCAAACTAAAAACACAAGTAACATAAAAACCATCAAGTTTATTAAGGAATTTTTTTTTTAACCAGTCATAATATTATCAATCAAAAAAAACAAAAACATGCAACATTCATTCAAAAAGTATTTCAGGTTACAGCTTAGCCTGGTGCCAGTGGCATTTATCGTCTTTATTATTTTTACAGGATGTAAAAAAGGACATGACAAGCCCTCGTTTGAAATAACCACTTTTGCATCTGGCCTCGAAGGCCCGATGGGAATTGAAACAGATAAAAAAGGAAATCTGTGGGTTGCTCTGCCCGGCACTGCGCATAATGACGGTAAGATAGTAGTGATAAAACCTAACGGACAAAAATATGATGGGATCATTAATTTAGCTTCCAGGATTCATGAACAATCCGGGGAACTGGAGGGGCCTGCACATCTTCTTTTTGATAATGGTATGCTCTACATTCTTTCGGCAAATTATTTATACAAAGCCAATGTTTCTAATTTTACACCGGGTCAACCGGCTATAGATGCTTCCACCTTAGAGAAGGAAGACATCGGAGCTTTCGGAATCAATTATCCGTTTGTAAATAACTTCCACGACTCACATCCTTACAACCTTGCAAAAGGCTTGGATGGCGATATTTATATTGCAGATGCCGGCGCCAATGCAATCATTCACCGTAAAAGCGCGGGAAATTATTCTGTATTGGCAGAAGTGCCGTCTATTCCCAACCCTACACCGGTAGGGCCTCCCATGATTCAAAGCGTGCCCACGGGACTTCTTTTCGACGGGCATAATTTTTTAGTAACAACTTTATTAGGTTTTCCTTTTCCGGCAGGGCAGGCTTTGGTCTATAAAATTTCGATGACGGGAGAAGTTTCTGTTTACCAAAATGGATTTACAAGCCTTGTCGATATAGCTGCCGGAAATTGGGCAGGCCATATGGTACTTCAATATGCAACTTTTGGGCCTATGGGATTTATGCCTCATAGCGGGGCGCTAATATCAGCAAACGGTAACTCAATGCAGCAACTGGCAGGAGCACTTAACATGCCGGTGGGAATAACCCAGGCTAATGAACATACCTGGTATATCACCAGCATGGGCGATGGCACAGTTTTAAAGGCGACCTATACTTACAAGTAACAGGTGTGTTTAAAATAATAAAAAACAAGAACGACAGTATTTATTATATACAAAGCCCAGGATCGTGTATCAAGAACCGGAAAAGAATGGTTCGTGAGACACGGACCACGGCAGCATAATATACACTCAAAAAGAAATGGTTAGTGAGACACGGAGCACGGGCAACACCGGAGGCATGATTAACTAAATAGTTGGATAGGGAACGTACAAATTTGTTAGGGCAAAACGAATTTCAAAAATTTCACCAGCCGAACGCCCCGGTTGGTATCTCACGAATAGGAAAAGAAATGGTGTGTGAGATACAAGCCATGGCAGCTTGAAACATAAAATCGAAAAAAGACTTTTGAATGCATCGCAACACGAATAAATAGAAATAATGAGAAGAAATAAATTTATAAAGGTGCTGCTGGCCACGGCTGCAGCGCCTTTGGCAACTTTTGCACGAGGCAAATCTTTTAGTAGTTCACCAGGTAAAGGATTTAAAATAAATGCAGGTGAAGGCAGGATCCACGGACGTATAAAACTAAAAGGAGTTAATGCAAACATTCTCGATCTAAAAATATCGGGCACTGATACGGATGGCGGGATGGCTTTTTTTGAACAGACATCATTATCGCCAGGGAGGGGCACACCGTTGCATGTCCATCATTTCCAGAATGAAATTTTCTTTGTGCTGGAAGGAAAATATTATTTCAAGGTAGGAGAAGATAAATACACGCTTACTTCTGGAGATAGTATTTTTTTACCGAAAAAAATTCCTCATGCGTGGACGCAGATTTCTGAAACAGGAAAGATGAATGTAGTGTTTCAACCGGCAGGAAAAATGGAAGATTTTTTTGTAACACTTGCCGGATTGGATCATGAACCTGCTAAAGAAGAAATGGCGAAAATTTTTGAAGATAATGAAATGACAATTGTAGGGCCGCCTTTAAAATTTGAATAAATATTTTGTGCCTAAATCTAAAGTAACTTTAAACTATGCGAAGCTGCTTAGCTGTTATATTATTTTTTTCTTTCGACGGCTTTTTAAATAGTGTCATAGCCCAGCAGCAAATATTTAAAAACTATACTGTAAACGACGGCCTCATTTCAAACACAATTTGCAAAGTGTTCCAGGATTCGAAAGGCTTTATATGGATAGGTACCCTCGAAGGCCTTAGTAAATATGATGGCTATGCTTTTACAAACTATAGCACGGCCAATGGCCTCTCCCATAGCATGGTGAATGATTTTTATGAATCAAAAGAAGGAAATTTATATGTAGCGCTTAACAATGGAAACATTGACATGCTTTCAGATGATAAAATTTTTTCTAAAATTGTTCCCTCAACTGTTACAGTAAATTGTTTTATGCACACGCCCTGGCAACAGGTTATTACAACGACCGATGGTAATGGGTTTCAAAATTTTACTAACGGGAAGCTTGTGAAACCTGCGCAAGGCCTGCCCCTTTCTACCTTCTACGATATTACGATACTAAACGATACGTCCTTTGTTGCAACAAGCGAGAATTTTATATATGTCTTCGATAAAAACTATAGGCTTCTTTCAAAAATAAAAGCAGCGGCTAACAAATTTTCAGCAATAAACGTTTGCCTGGATTCAGAAAAAAGAATATGGATTGCTTCTAACCTTGGCCTTAAGCTGGTAAAAGATTTTCCTTCAAAAAATAAGATAATTTCTTACGCCGCACTTCCAAACGCATTTAACATAGCGCCGCTAAGGCAAGGAAATATTAACGGCATATTTGAGGATGAAGAAGGTACTATGTGGTTTGCAACATCTGCGGGCATTGTCAAAATAAATACAGATGGCTCGCAGCAGATCCTTACTGTAAAAGATGGCCTTAGCTCGAATATTGTCACGAGTATTTTCCAGGATAAAGAAAAAAATATTTGGTTTGGAACAGCAGTCGGTCTTTCAAAATTAGTCGCCAAATCGTTAGTCCGGCTGTATCCTTTATGGAACGGCGTTTCGTCGAATGATAATTCATATCTTCTTTATCCATGCATGAAAAATAATTTTTTAGTAGGCACATCAGCAGGCGTTGAATTATTTAATAAACTGTCAGGAAATTTTTCTCCAACCAGCCTCAGTAAAGATGAAAAAATTATCGGTGTTATACCTAATACTTACCCGCCGCTATTTATCGGCTTAAGCGCTATGCAAACATTTGACACGGCAGAATTGAAATTTCACAAAACAAATCTTGTACAAAATTACCAGGCAGGCAACATCATCAGTGACAACAAAGGCAACTTTTTTGTTAGCGATTTAAGCCGGTTATTTTTTTATTCAGCAAAAACAAAATATAAGATTCTTGATGATCGTATTACTTCTATGCTTATTGATAAAGCCGGCTACCTGTGGGCCGGCACCTGGCAGAATGGTCTCCTGCGGATGCGCTATAGCTTTGATGGCAGCAGGTTTCGGTTATTATCAACCAATCACTTTTTACCAGGTGGCAATATCCGTTCTTTGTTTGAAGACACGAAGGGAAACGTTTGGGCGGGCACACGGTATGAAGGTGTTTACAGGTTAAGCAATAATGAAAATGACAACTTTTCTATTTTGAGCCTTAGTCAAAAGAATGGGCTCACGTCTAATTTTGTAAAAGGGATAAGAGAGGATAGAAAGGGAAACTTTTGGCTTGCGTTTTATCATGGCCTGGATAAGCTGATACCAAACAAGGGTGGTTTTCGGATTTTTAATTTCAGCAGGGTTAACAATTACTTTGCGAGTATTGTCGGCATCGAAATTGGCGACGGTAATCAATTATGGCTTGCAACCGGCGAAGGGATTGTAAAAATAAAAGACGGGGAATTAGAAAAAACACCTCCGCTGCCTGTATATATCACTAAGGTATCTTCGCCCGATTCTATGTATTCTTTTCAGGCAAAAAGCACAATATTAAATTACCGGCAGAATGAAATACAATTCGAATTTTCAGCGCCTGGCTACATCAACGAAAAGCAAGTATTGTACAGCTATCGCCTGCAGGGAGATGCTGTAAAACAATGGTCAAAGGCGGCCAATATGCATTTTGTTTCTTACGCCGGGCTGCAATCAGGAAAATATAAGTTTCAAGTGAGAACATTAGGATGGAATGGCGCATGGGGGCCTGCTGCGGTATTTGAATTCAGGATTGCTCCACCCTTCTGGAAAACATGGTGGTTCATTTTATTGCTATCACTGTGCGCACTTTTACTGGTTTATCTTTTTATAAAATGGCGTATAAAAAATATAAGAGAAATTGAAGCAGAGAAGCTAAAGGTGCAACAATTGCAATCCGATCATTATAAAAGTGAATTGGAGATGGAGCAGGTTATCAATTATTTTTCTTCTTCATTGATTGATAAAAATAATATAAATG
This sequence comes from Hanamia sp., assembly GCA_965217965.1. Lineage (GTDB taxonomy): Bacteria > Bacteroidota > Bacteroidia > Chitinophagales > Chitinophagaceae > Ginsengibacter. Next base: position 1,516,741 of record CBDCJQ010000001.1, read on the forward strand.
ATGTGCTGTGGGACGTTGCTAAAAATCTCATCGGCAGGCTTGGCTTTGAAGATTGTATGATATACCTGTGGAATGAGGATAAGACGAGAATGCTGCAGAGAGCGGGTTTCGGCCCTAAAGGCTCTGTAGAAGAAATTTCCAAACAACCCTTCGATGTTGTACCCGGCCAGGGAGTTGTTGGCTATGTAATACAAACAAAAGAGCCGGTATTAATTCCGGATACATCAAAGGACGATCGCTACCGGGCCGATGAAGCAACGAGGCTGAGCGAAATTGCGGTGCCGGTAATTTATAATAATGACCTGATAGGTGTGATAGACAGCGAACATCATTTTAAAAATTTTTTCACAAGAGGGCACTTACAGGTATTGAATACGATTGCAACGCTTGTTGCCAATAAAATAAAATCATTAGAGGCCGAGCAATCGCTGATAAAAACCAAAATAGAAATTTACAGTATAAACGAGCAACTGTCAAAAGCCAGGCTGGAAGCGCTTCGCAGCCAAATGAATCCCCATTTTATTTTTAACTGCATCAACAGTATTGATGCCCTTATACAAAGTAATGATAAGTACAATGCCACTGTGTACCTGAATAAATTTGCGAAGCTTATTCGCGGCATACTCGATAGTTCAAAACAAAATACGGTAAGCCTTACCACCGACATGCAAACATTAAAATTATACATTGAGATGGAACAGTTCCGGCATGAAGATAAATTTACAGCAGAGATACAAGCGGATGATGAATTGCTGCAGGATGATTATAAAGTGCCGCCTCTTATTATACAGCCGTTTGTTGAAAATGCTATTTTGCATGGGCTGCGTTACCGGCATGACACCCAGGGAAAATTATTTATTTCTGTTCATAAACAAAATGGCCATTTGAAATATGTAATAGAAGATAATGGCATTGGCAGATATAATAATGAAACCCAATTACAAAAAAATAAAATTTCGTACGGTATCGCCATGAGTATGGAAAGAGTAAAGCTTTTTAATAACGACGAACAAGCATCTGTACACATAACTGATCTGTTTGCTAACGGAAAACCTGCCGGCACTAAAGTATCTGTTTTATTAAAAATTGAATAATGCTTATAGCAATTATTATAGACGACGAAGCCAAAGGCAGAATGGCGCTTAAACAAAAGCTCCATGACTATTGCAAGGAAGTGCATGTAGCCGGCGAAGCCGAAAATGGCGAGGGAGGCATAAAGCTTATTGAAAAAACAAAGCCTGATATTGTATTCCTCGATATTGAGATGCCGAGAATGGATGGTTTTGAAATGCTTCATCGCCTGGCGGAAAAAAACTTCCACCTTATCTTCACAACGGCTTACGATCAATATGCGATAAAAGCCATTAAGTACGCAGCTTTCGATTACCTGCTAAAGCCCGTGGATATTGAGGAATTAAAAATTGCCATTGCTAAAATTCATTCCCAGAAGCAACCACATACCGAAAAAAAACTCATGTTACTTGATCAGAATTTTCAGGGTAAAAATGCTTTCAAGAAGATTGCCATTTCTACTTTGGACGGTCTATTGTTTTTTGAAATAAAAGACATCGTGCATCTTGAAGCAAGTAGTAATTATACAACCCTGCATTTTGTCAGCGGCTCGAAGCTTGTTGCAAGTAAAACGCTTAAAGATTTTGAAGAGCTGTTGCCGGCAGATATTTTTTTCCGGGTGCATCATTCTCATCTCATTAATTTAAATTTTATCAAAAGATATATCAAGGGCGATGGGGGGCAGATTGAATTACACAACGGGAATTACGTAGATGTATCAAGAAGAAAGAAAGATGATTTTTTAAAAATTATTGGCTATTTGTAATACGCTTTTAACCACAGCATCTTATCAATTACTATATATTCTAAATGGCCGCAAATATTTTATTCCTTTTGAAGTTAAAAACCTTGTAGGCACCTGCTGCCAACTGCCGTTCCTGTTTGTCCAAACAATAAAATGAAGATGAGGTAAAAAAGTATAACCGGTCTTGCCACTCAATGCAATAAGCTGGTTTTGTTTAATGGTGTCGCCAATGTTTACCAGCACACCGTTATGCTGTAGGTGCCAGTAGCCTGCCCTGGTGCCGTCATCATGTTGTATCACAACGAGGTTTGCATCCTTCCGGTACTTTTTATTTCTGCCTCCTTTGGTATGTTGCTCCTCCAATCTTATTACGATGCCACCTCTTGCAGCAAACACCTCGGTGCCGGGCCGCATTTTAAAATCAATAGCTGCCCTGTTTTTATGAGAAAAGCTACTGAAGTATCCCTGTAAGAGCAGGTGTGATGTGCCTTTCGCATAAGGCAGCGAATAAACATAACTGGTGTCCTCGGTAATTTTTCCCTTTTGTAAAAGAAGTGCTCTCTTACGCAATGGGTCTTTGCTTACATAACAACCCGTGGCAAATAAAATCAGTATAAAAAATATTTTCGGTTTGGTTAGCAGCTTCTTTAATTTGTAAAGGGAATAAGTATTGAAAGTATTTAGTATAAAAAATCTTGCCATACTTCTGACGGGTTTTATCAATGCTGCAATGCAATAACACCCTCCTCAAAAACAATGCACGCTTATTAATTGATGGAATAAGAATGTTGACCCCAAGAGAAATAATGGCTATGAAAATTGCCGCTATTTTGAAACGCGGTGTCAAAAAAGATTTTTAGGATTTGAATGAGTTATTAAAACATTTTACTGTTAAGGAATGTATTACTGCATATTCACAAAAATATCCTACCCAGGAATTACTCATCTCAATTCCATACGCACTCACCTATTTTGTTGATGCTGATGAAAGCGGGGAACCCATTAGCTTAAAAGGCCAAACATGGGCGTTAATAAAAAAAAATATTCAGAAAAAAGTAAATGAATATTTAAAATAAAATTTTAGGATCAAATGGTTTGGCCGTGAAGATTATATAATAGGGATGTCAATTGTATTTTTTAGTTTCAGAAAGCCCGACTCGATTCGGAAACCTTTTCGTGGTTAGAATATTAAAAAAGAAAACACTAACCATTCCAAAGGAACGCCTGGTGCGCTTGTAATTAATTATTACATACGGCCGAATACCCGTGAGGGCCTACATTTTTTTCATCTTGTTTACTACATCAAGATCATTTAGCGATAGAGATTCCCACCAATCATCTGAGACATCATCAAGCCGGTATTCTGTGTCTATACCATAGTCGCCGTTTTTATCAATTTCATAAAAGCAATTATTCAGCGTATCAAGCACGCTGTTTATTGATTTGAGCTCCACAAAAAACAACCTGCTCACGATTTTTTTATTTGCCTGGAGCTCTAAAATTTCGACCCGCTTTTCCAGGTCGCCTATTTTATCATCTCGCCAGGCGAGGAAAATGCACGCTAACAAAATCACAAGAATGAAAGCTATTACTAAGATGGTGGACATGGTGGGGTTCGGCGTTAATATTTGCACATTCATTTTATTAATGCGGCTTCATAAAAATTTTATATTGACAAGAAGCCTGCTTTAAAGAATATGCAGATTTAATTTAAAAAATATCTTAATTATTGAGTGTCTTTTTTTTTTTAAAATTGTCCTTCATCAAAATGAAAGGCCTTGTAGAAAGTCTTTGGGTTAAAAGTTTTTACTACCGGGTTATCTATTCAAATGCGTGAAATATTTTAGCTGATAGCAAGCTTTGGCGTATAAGAAGCGTGAGGTTTTTTATATACCGGCTTGGCTATCTTTTTATCAATAATTAAAAAATAAATCCAGCTCAATATTAATGAAAGAACAAGGCTGCCGAGAATAGAAATTTTTGCAATGTTCTTATATATCTCATCGTGAAAGGCAAGGGCCGTTGTAAAAATGGACATCGTAAAGCCAATGCCTGCCAGCGATCCGATACCCAATAGCTGCCGCAGGTTAGTATTGGTGGGCAGCCTTGCAATTTTAAGAGAGATCATCGCTTTGCTAAAAATGAAAATACCGACAGGCTTCCCTATTACAAGGCCGGCCATAATGCCTATGCTTACAGAATCCTGCAATGAATTTACAATATCCGGTGGAATCATAATGGCTGTGTTTGCCAATGCAAACAGCGGAAGTATAATAAAATTTACAAAGGAGTGAATGGCTTTTTCAAACTTTGGAATAGAATTGATAGGTATGCCAAAGGCTATCAATACCCCGCTAATGCTTGCTTCTATGCCCGAGTTAAAGATCATGTACCATAGTGTAAAAGCTAAAAAAACTTGTATAAACCCGGGCTTTATTTTCAAATAATTGCAAAGCCAGAAAAGGCCGTAAATCACGGCTGCGGCTAATAGGTAACCCCATTGTACGCTGCCACCATAAAATATTGCGATAACAACGATGGCACCAAGATCATCAATAATAGCAAGCGCCATAAGAAATATCTTAAGGCTTGCCGGCACTCGTTTGCCAAAAAGAGAAGCGATGCCAAGAGAAAATGCAATGTCGGTTGCAGAAGGTATTCCCCATCCATGGGCGAAAGGTGTATTAATATTAAAAGAGGTATAAATAAGCGCCGGTACGAGCATACCACCAACTGCGGCTGCAAATGGAAGCACGGCTCTTTTAAAGGTTGAGAGCTCTCCTTCCACCAGTTCCCTTTTTATTTCAATACCTGCAAAGAGGAAGAAAAATGCCATCAGGAAATCATTGATCCATTTCAGGCTCGAATGCGGGAGCTTAAAAGGAAGGCCATAGTGCATTTCATTAGTCCACAAGCCACGGTACCATTCACCATTTGCGGAGTTGGAAAAGTATAGGGATGCAAGTGTGCAAGCGATCAATAGTATGCCGATAAACCTGCTATCCGAAATAAAATAACGTAAAGGATTAATAGCCTTTCTTATAAGTTTTTTTACCATCACTTATAATTAAAAAAATTAAAGAAGCATGCTGCAAAAATTCACAGCATGCTTAGTGATATATTGATCTACATAATTTGTACTTATGAAATGATTACTTCAGGCTCCATGGCAAACCCACCGTAAGATATATTACCGTGTTCGCCAATATCAAGCCCTTCAATTTGCTCTGCATCACTCACACGTAGGCCTATGACTGCTTTGATAATATAAAATATGATAAGCATGGCTACAAATACGAAGGCAAAAACCGCAAATACTCCCGCAGCCTGCACGCCAAGCTGATGAAATCCTCCGCCATAGAACAGGCCATTGCTGATAGCTGTATCTTCTCCCCAATATTGAATATCGATAGTTCGTTGGCCAAACAGGCCCACGGCGAGGGTTCCCCACGCGCCACATATACCATGCACACTTATGGCTCCAACTGGGTCATCAATTTTTGCTTTTCTTTCAAAAAATAAACAAGAGAAAAACACAAGAATACCTGCTATCAATCCAATAAGGGCAGCACTCCCCGTACTTACTGATGCACAGGGGGCGGTAATACCCACCAGGCCTGCAAGTGTACCGTTAAGTGTCATCGGTAGATCCGGTTTTTTGAATTTTATCCATGAGGTAATTAGCGCACCAATTGCTCCTGTTGCAGCCGCCAGTGTGGTGGTTACTGCAATATGCGACACGCCTGCAACGGCCGTTAAGGTGGAACCCGGGTTAAAGCCATACCAGCCAAACCAAAGTATAAATACGCCCAAAGAAGCCATGGGTAAATTGTGTGCTCTTATTTCATTTACCGTACCGTCCTTGTTGTATTTTCCCAATCTTGGCCCTACCAAAATAGCGCCTGCCAACGCTGCCCATCCACCCACGGAATGTACAACTGTTGATCCTGCAAAATCACGCATGCCCAAATCGCTTAACCATCCCCCGCCCCATATCCAATGCCCGCTAATAGGGTATATAATTGCAGAAATTACGCAAGAGTATATAATGTATGATATCAGCTTCGTTCTTTCTGCCATAGCGCCGGACACGATAGTGGCGGCGGTAGCGGCAAACACCACCTGAAACAGCCAGGCAGCACTGATACTATACCCTGCGGTATCCGTGGGAGCATTAGCAGACCCAAGGAACGACAGCGCTTTGTCGAAGCCAAAATAATTGGAATCGCCGCTGGAATACATAATCGCATAACCGATAGCCCAGAACAAAACTGCTCCGAAACAAAAATCAAGCAGGTTTTTCATCATGATATTCGCCGAATTCTTTGCCCTGGTCATCCCCGCTTCTACCATTGCAAAGCCGGCCTGCATAAAGAATACTAAAAAGCCTGTGAGGCAGAGCCATATTATGTTGGCAACATCCTGTGGCAGCGCCGGCGCCGGTTCTGCAGGAGTGCCCTGGGCCGATGCCTGGGAGGGAAAGCCTATTAATCCTATTATGAATAGGAAAACTATACTAATGAAGAAATAGGTTCTGCTTCTTTTTTGATTGTGAATATTCATCATTTTAAGATTATTTAGTTTTGAAAAAATTTTGTTGTATTACTTAAATCTTTAGAATTAAAAATGATAAGTAGCGGCAAGAAGCCCTGTAACAGTGGTTTTGGTAGGGTCTCCATTGTTCTTTTCGAAAATGCCATCTTTAGCAGCATCTATTCTTAGTTCCGGAATGATGGTGAGGTTGCCTACCCTGAAGTTAGGAGACAAAGTCAGGTCGAATATATTGCTGTAGGGCGCGAAAATCGCTGAAGCTTTTTCGTTATGAAAATACTCGCCACGCAATGTTATCCCAAAAACCGTGGTTGGATCTGCAGTAATGTATAAAGCAGATCCCCACCAGCTTTCACTTGAGCCTCCATCCGGCTTAGTAGTTTGTATAGTTCCATTGTATCCCAAACTAAATTTATCGGTAACTGCACCGGTGAGTACAAGGTCAAATTGGGTAGTATTGAACGACCCGCCGTAAGAACCCTGGTAATTGAGATAGGCTTTAAATTTATCGTCAGATGTTCCCGTACTAAATTGCGCCAAAGCATACCTTCTTGATCCAGCTTCAGCTACAACATCGGTAGTATTGGCGACGCCAAGCATTAAGGCACTTTTTTCGCCTAAGCCTATATCAGCTTTTAAACCCGTATGGGAAAAAGGGCCATAAGAAAACATATAATCCATGCTATAGTTCCTGTTCAGGTAAGCATCTGTTACTTCGTAGCCAACATGCGTTGCCCATTTGCCCATAGTTAGTTTAAACTTATCTGATATTGCATAGCTCACATAAGCTTGTTTCACAGCAAATAATGTCGGGTGGTTGGGATCTCCATAAGAAAATTCCTCAGCCCGCGGGCCAAAGCCCAAGTCAACGGTGGCGCTTGCTTTGCCCCAACTATGGTCGGCTCTTACACTTGCCATTCCGAGTTGGAACGAATTCTGCGAATTAGTAAAGCTTGTGAAGTTATTAGTTTGACTAATTGCTCCGGATTTAGGATCATTGAAGTTGTAGCGAAAATAGGCATCCACGGAGCCGGTAATAGTGGGTGCGGGGGATGTTGAATCAGACTGAGCAGTAGTCCGGGAAATAAAACCAGAAAATACAAGGGTTCCTAAGAAAATTTTTCTTAACATTGTTTTAGATTTAAAGATTAATAATGAAAGGGGTTTAGCTTGATTGCCTTTTCTCAGAAGCCAATCTTTTCAGCTATACCCCTTTCCTGTTCATTATAGGTTCCATTATTTCTTACTAATAAAGTTCCCTGTAAATATTTCTCATTGTGTTGTGAAGCGTCTAATCCTAGTTCTTCATCCTCCGTACTTACACGCATAGGCATTACCCAATTGATGAATTTAAAAATTCCATAAGAAACGGTGAAGCTGTAGGCGACAACAATTGCCAGCCCTTGTAATTGGGTAAAAAAGAACCCGGGATTTCCGTAAAACAAGCCGTTATTTCCCCCGGCATTTACGTTGGTGGTGGCAAAAATTCCTGTCATAATCATACCTACCATGCCACCTATACCGTGGCAGGGAAACACATCAAGTGTGTCATCTAATATTGATTTCGATTTGTAATACACAGCCACATTGGAGATAAGTGCGGCAACTGCGCCGATAAATATACTTTGCGGAATTGCCACAAAGCCCGCCGCCGGGGTAATGGCTACAAGGCCAACTACGGCGCCAATGCAAAAGCCAAGAACAGATGGCTTCTTCCCTTTTAATACATCAAAAAACATCCAGGCCAAACCCGCCGAGGCAGCAGCAGTGTTAGTGGTAGCAAAAGCGGAAACCGCCAGAGAATTTGCTCCTAAAGCAGAGCCTGCATTGAAGCCAAACCAGCCAAACCACAGAAGGCCGGTGCCTATTAAAACATAAGGGATATTTGCGGGCGGAATTTCTCTATTCTCGAGGTGACTCTTTCTACGCTTGAGTACAATAGCCCCCGCCAATGCAGCGCAACCGGCGGATATATGTACCACCGTGCCACCGGCAAAATCCAGCACTCCCATATTAAATAAAAAACCTTTAGGATGCCACGTCCAGTGTGCAATAGGCGCATATACCAAAAGGCTGAACATAACTATAAAAAGTATGTAAGACGAGAAGCGAATTCTTTCGGCTACTGCACCCACCACCAGGCTCGGCGTAATGATCGCGAACATTAGCTGAAAAAGAGCGAACAATAATAAGGGAATTGTAGGAGCCAGGCTCCAGGGTGCGCCGGAAGCCACACCTTTGAAAAAAATATGGGTAAAAGGATTTCCTATAAACCCCCCAATTGAATCGCCAAAGCAAAGACTAAAGCCTATTGTAACCCATAAGATGCTTACCACGCCGGTAGCCACGAAACTTTTGATCATAGTTGAAAGCACATTTTTTCTGTGTACCATGCCTCCATAAAAGAAAGCTAACCCCGGTGTCATTAAAAATACTAAAGCTGTAGCCACAAGAATCCAGGCTATATCTGCTGAATTATATTTTCCTTCTCCGACAAATTCCGACATGGATGGAACGAATAATGCTACTACCGAAAGGCCCATTAATGTTATAAAGGGAATGGCCTGACTCAGGGTTATTTTTTTCATTTTATCTATTTTTTCAAACATATAGTACTTTTACGAGAACTTAAGTTTATTTATTCATATATTTTTTATTATAATGTATTGTAATAACTATGCAATTATTTGTAATTCAATGATGTATGTAAAAAATGTTAATATTTATCAAAAATTGTGTATAATTGTTTTTCATATATTTATAATTTTAATGTTTCTTGAAAGGCAATAAAAAAAACCCGGTAACCCAGGTTGGTTTTTCAGCCTAAAAATTATTCCTTAAACCTCATGCAAAATATTTTGGTCTTTTGTTTCCAATAAAGAATAACCCATAAGAAATTCATCAACTTTTCTTGCACACTCTCTTCCTTCAGATATTGCCCACACTACCAATGATTGTCCCCTGCGAATATCGCCGGCAGCAAAAATTTTCGGTACATTCGTTTGATAATTTTTTTCGGTTGCCTTTACATTGCCTCGCTCATCAAGCTCAATTTCCAGGTGCTGCAAAAGGCCATGATGCTGGGGATGAATAAAGCCCATGGCCAGCAATGCCAATTCACATTTTATTTCTGTTTCACTGCCCAATACTTCTACAAACTTTGCAGGCTTATTATCATCAGAAAATTTCCATTCAAGGTCAACAATTTTCAGCGCTTTTAAATTTCCGTTATCATCGCCAATAAATTCTTTTGTTGCGATTGCCCAATGCCTTTGCACGCCTTCTTCATGTGAGCTGCTTGTTTTTAATACCATAGGGTAAGTAGGCCAGGGCATAAAAGATGTACGGCTTTCAGGCGGTTTAGGGAGGAGCTCAAACTGGGTAACCGAAGTAGCCTTATGCCTGTTGGAAGTTCCTACACAATCACTGCCGGTGTCCCCTCCACCTATCACTACTATATTTTTGCCGGTAGCGAAAATATCATCTTCCTCTACCTGTTTATTAGAGACCCTCCTATTTTGCTGTTTTAAAAAATCCATCGCATAATGAATTCCATTGAGTTCTCTTCCCGGAATAGAAAGATTCCTTGGTATGGTAGAACCGCCTGCCAATACAATTGCATTATACTCACGTTGCAGATCATTGATATTAATATCTACGCCTACATTTTCATTGCACCGGAACTCTATCCCTTCCTCCTCCATTAATCTTATTCTCCTTTCCACCACCCACTTCTCTAATTTAAAATCCGGAATACCGTACCTCAAGAGGCCGCCCGGCTCATCATCTCTTTCAAAGACTGTAACAGTATGGCCTGCATAATTAAGCTGTGCAGCGGCGGCCAAGCCTGCCGGCCCCGAACCAACCACCGCTATTTTTTTACCTGATCTTACATTTGGCTTTTTTGCCTGCACAAATCCTTTATCAAATGCAATCTCAATAATGTGTTTTTCTATCTCTTCAATGGTAATGGCCGGTTGGTTAATAGCAAGCACACATGAAGATTCACATGGGGCCGGGCAAATTCTGCCGGTAAACTCTGGGAAATTATTTGTGGAAGTAAGTATATCATAAGCTTCCTTCCAATTTTGGCGATAGACAGCATCATTAAATTCCGGAATTACATTTCCAAGCGGGCAACCCTCATGGCAAAACGGGGTACCGCAATCCATGCAACGGGCTGCCTGCTGGTTCAGCTTTTCATCGGAATATCTTTTTACGAATTCATTATAATCATTAAGCCTTTCACGGGGCAAACGCTTCTCCGGAAGCTCTCTCGCAAATTCTAAAAAGCCTGTTGCTTTACCCATCAGTTATAAAAAATTTTATTACTTAAATTAAAATCAGTTACCTGCAAATAGTATTGATCAAACAATGAATTTAAAATCATTTGTTCACTTCTACCTTTTGCCTTCTTTCCATCAAAGCACGTTTGTAATCTTTTGGAAAAACCTTTACAAAATTTTTCAATTGATTTTCAAAATCATTCAACACAAATTTTGCTACGGTACTATTTGTATATTCAAAATGCTGATTAATCATGTCATATAATATCTTCTCATCTTCCTGGCCAACTTCATCGAGATCCACCATTTCTTTATTACATAGTGAATCGAAATTATGCTGCACGTCATATATATATGCAAGGCCGCCGCTCATGCCCGCGGCAAAGTTTCTGCCGGTTTTTCCAAGAATAACCACATTGCCTCCGGTCATGTATTCGCAACCGTGGTCGCCTACGCCTTCCACTACTACATTAGCGCCTGAGTTTCGCACACAGAAACGTTCTCCGGCTTTTCCCCGCACATAAGCCGAGCCGGAAGTGGCACCATAGAAGGCTACATTGCCTATGATTATATTTTCTTCCGGAATAAAGCCGGCCTGTAAGGAGGGATAAATGATGAGCTTTGCGCCACTCAGGCCCTTGCCAAAATAATCATTGGCGTCGCCTTCCAACTCGTGGGTTACACCCTTCGTGTTGAATGCCGCAAAACTTTGGCCGGCTGTACCTTCGAGCTTAAAATGAATAGTATCTTCCGGCAAGCCCGCGGCTTTATATTTTTTGGTTATTTCGTTTGAAAGAATTGCGCCGGTTGCCCGGTCAGTATTTTTAATCGTGAAGAATGCCTCAACTTTTTCACTATGATCGATAGCGGGTTCTGCTGCTTTTAATAATTTCCAGTCAAGCACATCACTTAAGCCATGATCCTGGTCTTCCGTTTTATATAAGCCAATAAATTTTGTCGCAGGTTCTTTATACAATATGCCGGAAATATCCAGGTTTCTAAATTTCCAATGATCAACACTTGGCCTTTTTTCCAGGAAATCCACCTGCCCTACCATTTCATTTACCGTTCTGAAACCCAGCTCTGCCATTATTTCCCTCAACTCCTGTGTGATATATTTAAAGAAATTTACTACATGATCGGCGTCGCCGGTAAAGCGTGCACGCAATTCAGGATCCTGCGTAGCCACACCCACAGGGCAGGTATTCAAATGGCACTTACGCATCATTATACAACCTTCTACAATTAGCGCAGCTGTGGCGACGCCCCATTCTTCTGCGCCTAACAATGTCGCAATCGCCACATCGCGGCCGGTCTTTAACTGCCCATCAGTTTGCACAACCACCCTGCTTCGCAATTTATTTTTTACCAATGTTTGATGGGTCTCTGCCAGGCCAAGTTCCCACGGCAGGCCCGCATGCTTAATCGAACTCACCGGTGATGCGCCTGTGCCGCCATCGTGGCCGGAAATCAGGATCACATCGGCTTTAGCTTTTGTAACGCCGGCAGCTATTGTACCTACGCCTGCTTTTGATACCAGCTTTACATTTATTCTCGCCTGGCGATTTGCATTTTTCAGGTCAAATATTAATTGAGCAAGATCTTCTATCGAATAAATATCGTGGTGTGGCGGCGGGGATATTAATCCAACACCTGGTGTTGCATGACGCACCCGCCCAATCCAATCGTCCACTTTATGTCCCGGTAGTTGCCCGCCTTCGCCAGGCTTTGCTCCCTGGGCCATCTTTATTTGCAATTCATCCGCTTCCGTTAAATATTGGCTGGTAACACCAAACCTTGCTGAGGCTACTTGTTTAATCGCACTGCGCATGGAATCTCCATTTGGCAGTGGCTCATATCGTATTGAATCTTCTCCTCCTTCTCCAGTGTTGCTTTTTCCTCCAAGCCTGTTCATGGCAATAGCAAGTGTAGTATGCGCCTCCCATGAAATAGAACCGAAGGACATAGCGCCGGTAGCAAATCTTTTATAAATACTTTCTGCAGGTTCTACTTCATCAATTGATATAGAAGGCCGAATGTGCTTGAATTGCATTAAGCTCCGGAGCGTGGCGGCCTTTTCGCTCTGGTCATTTACCAGCTTAGAATATTTTTTGAAAGTATTGTAATCATTCATCTTTGTAGCATATTGCAACAGGTGAATGGTTTGCGGGTTGAATAAATGAAATTCTCCCTTGCGTTTCCACTTATAAATTCCGCCAACAGTGAGGCGGTTAAACGGAATGTTCTTTTTATTAAAAGCAAAGAAATGTTTTAGTAACGTCTCCTGGGAAATTTCATCAAGCCCCATTCCTTCTATGCGGGAGGTAGCGCCGGTAAAGTATTTATCTACAACAGCTTTATTGATGCCTATTATTTCAAATATCTGCGCTCCCTGGTACGACTGTAAGGTGGATATTCCCATTTTAGAAAATACCTTGAGAAGGCCGTCGTTCACAGCTTTTATATAATTCTTTTTCAGATGGCTTACATCCAGGTCGGTTTGCATTTTACCGGTAAGCTTGAGATCACGTATGGTAGAAAGCGCCAGGTAAGGATTGATAGCGGTGGCGCCAAACCCTATGAGGCAGGCAAAATGATGCACTTCCCAAACATCGCCGGCTTCAATTACCAATCCTACTTTTCCGCGTAAGCCTTTGCGGATAAGGTGATGATGAACGGCAGCCGTTGCTAATAATGAAGGGATTGCCGCATGCTCTGAATCTATTGCCCTGTCGGAAATTATTAATACTTCAAAGCCATCTTCCACAGCGTCTGTTGCATACCTGCAAAGGCGGTCAATACCTTTTTGAAGAGAACCCGGCTTGCCATTGGCAATGAAATAAGATTGCAATGTGTGCGCCTGGAAAATACCCGTATCGATACTCCTGATCTTTTCCAATTCTCTGTTGGAAAGTACAGGATGCTTTAGCGCCAGGCTGTGGCAGGCAAGCGGATCTTCTTCCAGCAAATTGCCATTGTTACCCACAAAAGTTACTAAAGACATTACCAACCTTTCCCTGATGGGATCAATGGGAGGATTGGTAACCTGTGCAAATAATTGTTTGAAATAACTGCTCAAATGCTGTGGCTGATCGCTAAGCACAGCCAATGGAACATCATTGCCCATAGAACCTGTTGGCTCCTTGCCATCAAGTGCCATCGGAGCAATCAATACATCGAGGTCTTCTGTAGTATAGCCAAATGTTTTTTGATATTGAAAAACCTGGTCGTGCTCGAGATGCGTAAACATCACACGCGGTTCCGGCAATTCTTCCAAACGAATTTTATATTTATTCAGCCACTCGCTGTAAGGGCTTTCCGAGCAAATATTTTGTTTTATTTCTTCGTCGCTTATAATGCGCCCTTCTTCCAAATCCACCACAAACATTTTCCCTGGTTGCAGCCGTCCCTTTTCTTTAATAAGTTTAGGATCTATTGGCAGCACACCTGTTTCTGAAGCCATGATCACCCTGTCGTCAGTAGTGACGCAATACCTTGATGGCCGCAGGCCATTTCTGTCCAGGGTAGCGCCTATCATTTTGCCATCGGTAAAGGAAATAGAGGCAGGGCCATCCCATGGTTCCATAAAGGCAGAATGAAACTCATAAAAGGCTTTTTTAGCCGGATCCATTTTATCATTGCCATCCCATGCTTCCGGAATCAGCATCATCATTACATGCGGCAACGACCGGCCGCAAAGCATAAGCAACTCGATAATATTATCAAGGCTTGCAGAGTCGGACTGGCCTTCTTCCACTACCGGGAGAAGCATATCCATTTCTTCTTTGCTAAAATATTTTGATACAAATCCTCTTTCGCTGGTACGAAGCCAGTTTAAGTTCCCCTGTAGCGTATTGATCTCTCCATTGTGGGCTATGTATCTAAATGGCTGGGCAAGCCTCCACGAAGGGAAAGTGTTCGTTGCAAAACGGGAATGGATCAAGCCAAAGGCGGAGACAACCTTCTTATTATTAAGATCAGGAAAATAGGTGCGTACCTGCAGGCTCGTAAGCTGTCCTTTATAAATAACGGTTTTGTAAGAAAGCGAGGCAATGTAAAATCCAACTGAATCTTTTCTAACAGTATTATGAATGGTTTGCGCAGAATAATTTCTTAAGACAAATAATTTTCTTTCAAACTCTTCCGGATTGGTAAGATGATCAGGACAGGCTATGAATACCTGCTCCATATCCGGCTCTACCGATAATGCGGTTTCGCCAATATCATGTGTATTTACGGGAACTTTACGATAACCAATTATTTCCAGGCCAAGAGTTTCCGCCGAGCGATTAAAGATATCGCGGCACTCCTCTCTCAAACGTATTTCTTTTGGAAAGAATAATACACCCACGCCATATTTACTATATGCTGGTAAATGAATACCAAGTTTTATACATTCATCAAAGAAAAATTCATGCGGGGTTTGAATTAGAATGCCTGCTCCATCCCCCGTGTTATTTTCACAACCGCAAGCGCCGCGATGTTCCATATTTTCCAAAATGGTTAACGCATCAGAAACAATCTGGTGGCTTTTGTTGCTCTTAATATTTGCCACAAAGCCTATTCCACATGCATCATGTTCAAATTGTGGAGAGTACAAACCTTTGTTAGCCATATTTATAAATAATTAATTTGTCCAAAATAGTATTAGTGAATTAAAGGCACATACTCTAACTACATAAAAATTATATCCGCAATCGTTATATAGTTTTCAGTGAAATGGATTTATAATTGTATTCTCCCCTGCTGCCTTGTCATAGAAACTCTATATGCATCCTTCCGAAATTATCTTTATTAGCTTTACTTTTAAAATTTAATATGCAAACATTTTACAATGAGCAACCAAAGAAGCTACCCCTAAGATGCAGTCTGGCAAGGTCTTTCGGTATAAATTAATTACAATGTCCAAAAAAAAATGGCCCGAATCACTCCAATAGGATGACCTGTAGATAATGTCATCAATGTGATTCAGGGGATTAGCATGCGGCAGTCGTACGAAATCCTAAGATACAATTCTGTTTAATATATTCAGATGGAACATATTTTGTAATTCAACAGTGAACTTCTGTTATGTTTTTATTATATGCCAGGCTGCAGTTCCAATATCGTCGTCTGGTTCGTCGCACTCTTGTACATTATGTTCAACAATTACAAATCCAAATGCAATTACAACATCAATTCAAAATATTGTTGTTCAATCATATCTTACTCAATGCTTCGTAAGCAGCTAACTTATTAACGATTATTTTTTAAGACCAATAACATTATCCGTCCTTTTACTTCTTCACCAGTTTTAGTTTACTTGTATTCTTTCCGTCATCTATCTGCACAATATAGGTGCCCGGTAATAAATCAGCGATTGTAAAACTGTACTTCGTACTTCGCGTAAAATTAAATTGCTTCAAAGGCCGATCTGCCTGATCGTATACGGTTATCATAATTTTGCCATTGCCTTTTTTAATGTTACTATTAGTTCCCGCATCTGTAATAATTACATTGCTATTTGCAGGATTTGGCGATATTGAATATCCATAGCAACCTGAAGAGCGATAGAAAGAACTACTTGACGAATAACTACCGCAGCTATTGTACGTGGTAAGTGTAACAGTATGATTTCCACAGCTTGTTCCTCCGTCTGCAGTAGTTACGGCAGGGGGATAGCCACTACCGCTCCTGCTCGTATTACCATCAACATCAATAGACCACGAAGTTACTGTTTGTTGTAATCCTGTGGAAGAGGTATAAACATCTATAGCTGGCGGATATGGATACACGTAAATATTGCTGATGTAATAATTGGTTGCAGTACCAACTGAAATTTGTGTGGAAACTGTAACATTAGATGGTCCACAAGGATATGTAGCCGTTAAGGAAATATTTCCATTACCTACTTTTGTTACGGTTGCTGGGTTATTGTTTGTTGTTACTGTTGCAACGCTCGTATTCGAAGAAACCCAACTCACATTTGCACCAATAGGAACTCCTGTGAGAGTATAATTAGATGTTCCACTGCAAAGAGAACTATTTCCACTTATTGAAAAATTACAATTGGTATTATCTATTACCAACAATGGAATAGTATGTGCTTCCACAATACCTATATAAACTACCCTATTCGTGCTACTAATATATGATGCTCTGGCTATGGAAATACTCACATATGCACCTTTCGGAAATCTTGCTAAATCAACTTTTGGAATCAAAAAATAGCCATTGTCAGCTACAGTATAGTATAAATTCGCAATAGAATTCGGCATGTTAACAGCGTTATATTGTGAAATACTTGTATAATAGCTAACTGTAATTTGAACTTGGTGATATTGATTAGTGGGATCAGCATTCCAGGTTAATGGATAATCTAAAGTTCTATCTACTTCACTTTTAGGCAATGGTAATGAAGTTGGAAAAATTTCTTTAGGCAATACAATGTATCTTGATGTTTGTGGTGAACTTGTTGCGGGCTCACTAATACCGGGAATATCTGCTTGAACACTTGTTCCAAAAAGGGATTTACCTTCAGCGAGTGTGGTGTTTTGATAATTGTACTGATATAAATTTCCAGTGCCAGGCATAATTGTTCGGCTATTAATATATAAAGGGCCTGCATTTACAACAGAACCATTAGCAGTAAATTTTGCATAAACACCGATTTTATAAGAATTATTTCTATCAATAATATTTGCTAACTGTTCAGCTTTGATTGCTATATAATTATTGTATGGGCTACCTGTGTCTGCTATAATTTGTGAGTTTGCTAAGGAAAGCACTGAGATTAAATTAGATGAAAACGGCAATTCCACAATATTAGATTGACAAGAACTGAGTATTAGTAAATACAATGAAATAATAATCGATAAAATTCTATTTATATATTTCATGTTATTAATATTAATTATTTATCATTAATAAATAATGCAACTGCTATTACATGTATTTGGCAAATTTGGAATTCTGTCGGTCAAATACAACATTAAATTTGCAGTAGTTACATAATTTTGGAATGTAAATTGACTTTGCCATCTAGGTTTAGCACCTTGATAGGTACGAGGTGTAGTAAGAAATACATTTGCACTACATTGACCACTAGATTCCGTTGGCAAACCATAACCATTAGCACATTCAGCACATTCGATTCCTTGGATATTCACTTCACAGTACCATGGGTTTTTATTTGGTGCATTCGCAATAATGGATATCGGCCAGGTATCAACAGCAGGATCAAATATAACTGGAGGCTTTTCATCATAAGTTATATAATCAGCTCCTGCATTTCTTGGGTTAATATATTTCGTTTTAATAAATATTGCTAATTTAATTTTTGTAGTGGGAACGCCTGATCCCTGATGTCGGGCATAACAATTATTATTGGCAGGTTCGTAGATAACAAAGGTAACTGGTCCGGCGGAAGGTGGTGGCTGTGGGGGTAATGGCTTACATTTACTAAAAAAAATTAGAACAACAAATGGAAAAATTAATCTAATAAATATGTTTTTATAACACATCTTTTTAATTTTAGAAATTACAATTCAATCCCGTAAGATAATGCGATGGAGATTCTATTCATCTTATAATTAAATATTCTAGTTGCACCATATGGGTTTATCTTATAAAGATACATCGTCACATTGTCGATTTGCTTTTCTATCCCCAGCTTAAATATATTTTTTTTGCTTGTGAGGTAATACAACGAGGCATTGAATAATTTGCCATTATTATAACGTTCGATACGATCATAAATATTGAAGAAATTAAATCCTGCTGCCAGGCTTATGCCAAAAGCATTATTTCGTAAATCTAAAAGTTTATATCTTCCCGAAAGCTGCAGGGGAATTGAAAAAGTAGTCCTTTTTCTTGCAGAAATATAGTTCTCCCAAATATATACATATACTCCTGAACGCAAACCTATTAAAAGATCTTTGCGAAAAGGGTATAAAATATTTCCCGTAAAATTCGCAAATGGATTTTTGTATTTTTTTCTTGAATAGTATTGAGTATTAATACCAGAAAAATATACACTTTTAAGAATATCGTGTCCAACTGATTTGTTTACTCCGATATTAAAATCAAAATTTAATTTTTTTTGAGATTGTACATCAGTATATACAAAACATGAAACTGTAAGTATTGTAAAAAAAAAATTTCATTTTAAAATAATTTGTAGAGATTATATCCTTAAATTTTGAACATATAAATCTAAAAAATCAGGTTGAAACTTCATGTAAATTTTCAGGAAATACTTTTACCAGTTTCTGAATATAAATTTAAAACAATTATTAAAATAAAAGTACTAATTTCTGAAAATATTTTTAGACATGGTAAGAAGGTATAATTAGGCAAATAAATTTCCAGTGTCAAAAAAAAGAATAGTAATAAAATGCGGCTTTAGCAAGCACGAAAAACCCGGGGTTAATCAGGCCCCGGGTCAAGTTATCAACAAGCAAACAAAAAAACTATCTTACTTTTTTGAACATTAATATTTAGCCGCAAACATTTTTCTTTTTTTGTTATTTACCTGTATAGGCTTTATCATGTGGTACTCTGAAAAGCGTGGGATATATGCATAGCTGATAATATTTCCCTGCACATCTTCGCCATAATTTTCTTAAAAAAAACCTGCTTCTCCCTGTAGTCATACATCCTTACCTCGTACACTTTAGAAGAAAGATCACCACTGAATATAAACTGGTAAAACTTCCTTCATTCAAGGGAACAATAATGGGCATTTCGTATTCACTTTCCATCATTATGGTCGCTTCCCCTTACTACTACAAATCCCCGGGTGTAAAAATGAACTTTCAAACTATCCGCTTCCTTTTTAGGGTGGAGTCGAAACATGCTACCTGCTTATAACATCCTGACCTTTTACATAAAAGCAAAAAACATTATTAGAAACAAAATCAGGTATAGTCTTTTCAACGGGGTTTCTTTAGGGTAATTGGAAAGTGGTGGACAATATTACAAAACATTGCTGAGGAAAGAAATAGCTATCAGCAATTATTTTTTGCAAAGTTTGATTGAAAAAAACCTTTGTCCAAACATTGAGTACAACGCTATTTGCCGTCTTTTATGACACGGCATTTTTACTTGCGATTGAAAAAGATACCATTGGCCTGGGCGGTGGCGGTTATTACCAGCTCGTTGATACAAACATTGGCAGGCAGCGATGCACAATAAAATATGGCATCAGCAATGTCCTTACCGGACAGAGGTGTGTAGCCATCGTAAACCTTTGCCGCAGTTTCAGCGTCTCCTTTGAATCTTACCAAAGAAAATTCAGTATCCGCAGCGCCAGGCTTTACATTGGTCACCTTTATGTTGTGTTGCAAAAGGTCAATCCGCATGGTTTTGCTGATTGCATTTACGGCAGTTTTGCTTACACAGTAAGCGTTTCCTTTTTCATACATATCATCGCCTGCTACTGATCCAAGATTAATTATATGGCCCTGGTTTCTTTTTACCATTGCAGGCAATACAGCCTTGCTTACATACAACATCCCGTTTACATTTGTCTGCAACATTGTATCCCAATCATCAATATCGGCTTCATCAAAATAATCCCTGCCAAGCGCAAGGCCTGCATTATTTACCAGGATATCGATCGCCTCCCATTCTTTTGAAAAGGAATTGATACTGTCAAAAACTTCCTCCCTGTTTCGTACATCAAAAGGTGCACATAGCACATTGGTCTTGTACTTTTTTTTCAACAGTTTTTTTAGTTCATCCAGCTTATCTTTTCTTCTGCCGTTTATTATAAGCGCATCTCCATTCTCTGCAAATTTTTCAGCGCAAGCCTCACCTATCCCTGAGGTAGCTCCTGTTATTAATACTATCCGGTTCATAATTGATATTTTAATTTAAAAATAAATTTCTATACCGCTACCTCACCAGCATCACTGTGCCACATGGTAACTAATCGGATCAGCATTTACAACACATGGAGGAAAAGGCTTTACGGCCACTGTATCTTCCTGGTTTTAGAAATAATGTATGGCTGATTTGCGGCCGGATACTGCAGGTTTCCATCAAAAATTCCAATAGCTACATTTGACGGCATTGCAGCACCGCCAGCCAACTCATCCCGAAAAAGCCTGAGCGTTATTTTGTATTGAGATGTATTCGGATTTAAACCCGGGCCAATGTATTCATAAGTCATTTCGCCGCCAACAATGTGTGTAGCAAAGCCCTGGAATGCACAGATAACAAAAACAAAACTTAATAGTAAATACTTCATCAGGGCAGATAAATCTTCATTAAAATTTTATTGCTAAATTAGGTAAAAGCTTTCGCGGCAGTGTAGAAATTTCAAAGTTCAATATGTTTTATTTTTCTCTGTAAAACCTTTGCTTCTCTTGTTCTTAGTGGTTAAGCTTTTAGAAGAAGTGTTTTTTACCGCGAGAAGATAAAAAAATAGAGTTTACGCAGAGGAACTATTTTGCGATGTTTCAATCTTTAAAGATTGATTATTGCATGGGTAAAAATTCTGTTGCATTGAGAGCAGTGCTTATTGTCATGTTGTCAGCGATGTAACTATGGCATTTTTTTTGAAAAAAGAAAGCAAAAATCTTACAAATGCAAAAAGGAAGTATAAGAGTACAGACGGAAAATATTTTCCCCATCATTAAGAAATTTCTTTACAGTGATCACGAAATTTTTATTCGTGAATTAGTGAGCAATGCCGTGGATGCAACACAAAAATTAGGGACACTTTCTTCCATTGGTGAAGCGAAGGGCGATGTAGGTAACGTAGATATTACTGTAACGGTTGATAAAGAAAAAAAAACCATAACCATTGCCGATAAAGGCGTGGGCATGACGGAAGAGGAAGTGGATAAATACATTAACCAGGTCGCTTTCAGCGGTGCGGAAGAATTTTTAGAAAAATATAAAGGAAAAAATGAAGCGAACATCATTGGCCACTTTGGATTAGGGTTTTATTCCTCCTTCATGGTAAGTGAGCGTGTTGAGATCATTACAAAAAGTTTTAGAGAAGATGCAAAAGCGGTAAGGTGGGAATGTGATGGCAGCCCTGAATTTACCTTAGAAGAAACAGAAAAAGAAGACCGCGGTACTGATATTATACTGCACATAAATGAAGAAAGCAAAGAGTTTCTTGAGCCTGAAAGAGTAAGGCGTATACTCGAGAAGTTTTGTAAATTTTTGCCTGTGCCTATTATGTTTGTCGATGCTAATGCCGTAAAGACGGAAGATGCTGATAAAAAAGAGGTTGATAAAGAAGATACTGATGCTGAGGATAAAGGTGATGACATTGAAAGCAAACAAATAAATAATACAAATCCTGCCTGGACGAAAAAGCCTGCTGATTTAACCACTGAAGATTACGAAAACTTTTACAGGGAGTTATATCCTTTTGGTGAAAAGCCGTTATTCTGGATTCACCTGAATGTTGATTATCCTTTTAACCTGACAGGAATTTTATATTTCCCGAAAATAAAGCAACGTTTTGAAGCTCAGAAAGATAAGATACAACTGTACAGCAACCAGGTATTTGTAACAGACGAGGTGAAAGATATTGTGCCGGAGTTTCTGATGTTGCTGCATGGTGTGATTGATAGCCCCGATATTCCACTGAACGTAAGCCGCAGTTATTTGCAAGGCGATCCTAATGTAAAAAAAATAAATTCTTACATTACAAAAAAAGTTGCCGATAAGCTCGATGAAATTTTTAAAGCCGATAGAAAAGCATTTGAAGAAAAATGGGAAAGCCTTGGAATTTTTGTGAAGTATGGAATGATAACTGAAGATAAATTTTTAGAGAAAGCAAACAAGTTCAACCTTTTTGAAGATGCGGCCCCCTCTAACTCACCCGAAGGAGGAGGACGTAAATTTTATACGCTTGATGAATACAAGCTGGCCACTGAAACCTTACAAAAGAATAAGGAGGGAAAGTTGGTAATGCTTTATACAACGGACCCCGTACAGCAAAATAGTTTTATAAAGGCCGCACAACAAAAAAATTACATAGTTGTGAAGCTGGAAACCATTGTGGATGCTGCTTTTATCAATAACATGGAAATGAAGTGGAATGATGTGCAATTTGTGAGAGTGGATGCGGATATTACTGATAACCTGATTGATAAAAATGAAAGTACAGAGAGTGTATTATCAAAAGAAGAAACAGAGAAGCTAAAAGAATTATTTAAAATAGAAACACCGTCATTGCATGTAACAGTAGAGGTGAAAGGCCTTAGCGTTGATACGTTACCGGTAGTAGCTACGCGCCCTGAGTTTATGCGGAGAATGAAAGATATGGCCGAGGCCGGCGCAGGAGGAATGGGAAGCTTTTACGGATCGATGCCCGAAGAAGTAACACTTACTGTAAATGGTAATCACCCTGTGTATAAAAATATTTTACAGGAAGAAGATAAAGAGAAACAAGAGAAGCAAACAAGAAATCTTGCAGACCTGGCTTTACTTTCCCAGGGATTGTTGAAAGGAAATGAACTTACTAATTTTATAAACCGGAGCGTTGAAATGATGGAGGGCAAAGAGAAAAGCAGGATAATTTTAGAAGCATAATCCAAATAAGGTGAATATTTATAATAGCTGCCTCAAATACATGGGGCGGCTTTTCTTGCTTATAAACTTCAAGCCAATATTTTTGAAAAAATTTATTTCCCTTAATCCGTTGCGCCCTTGTTAGATTTTGATAATGAAATATAATAAATTTTCATTAGCCTAATGATATTGCTTACGAGATGTTGAAAAAAATGAAGGACAAAGGAGATGAATTAACTTTAAGCGTTTTTCAACAATTCAAGATGAAAAACTCGGAATATTAAAAGAGGCACAAGCTGACCCCAAAATTTGGCAAAGTGGCTCTATGAAAATCAAAGTAAGCCGCGGTTTGGTTCAGGGAATAGGTTGTATTAGTATTGGTAGATACAGTATTTTAGTAATTTATGGAAACTAAAAAAGGACTTAGCCTTATTAGAGCCAACTATCAACGCTTACCTCGATAATTTCCAGCACGATTTGCAAAATGCACGAAATTTAGGGGTGACCTATAATTTCCCCCAGGTATTCTGCAAACAGTTATACTTCTCTTACTGATGTTCTTCTTATAATTAAATTAAGCCAATACAAAAACGTAGGTAGCCGGACTTGGCAATTCTATTACTTGTACTTCGCCAAGCCGAACTCGTTAAAATCAGGAAACCTAAAAATAGTTGAGTTTTTATTCCGGCTAATTGAATATTTTAGTAAGCTATATTAGCCGCAATACCGCTTGCCCATTTCAAGCTTAGTAGTTAGCTCCTCCAGCTTTACCGGTTTGGATATGTAATCGTTTATGCCCGCTGCAAAACATTCTTCCTGATCCCTTTTTATCATGTTAGCGGTTAAAGCAATTATAACAGGCTGATGTTCCGGCATTTCCCTAATAGTGCGTGTGGCCTGCAGCCCATCCATTTCCGGCATTTGCATGTCCATTAAAATAACATCATATTGTTTTTCACTTGCCTTTTCAACCGCTATAACGCCGTTTTCCGCCATGTCGGGTTTGAACCCTAATTTTTTAAGAATGTAAGTAATTACTTTTTGGTTAACCGGGTTATCTTCTGCAACAAGTATTTCCAAAGGATATTTTTCTGAAAAATTTCCAGGCAATTTTTCCTGCGGATTTTTTTCAATAGAAGCAGGAACAATTTGTGGCTGTAGCGCCGCTAAGATGTGTTTGCTTAATGTATGCTGCCGCACGGGTTTGTTTAATATGGAGGTGAATAATTTAGCATGCTCATGGTGGTACTCTTCGCCCATGGAGCTAAGCAGTATCACGGGTATGGCCGGGTAATGTTTTCGTACGTTTATCGCTAATTGTATTCCGTCCATGCCTTGGTACCGAAAATATCAAGAACATCTTCTATACAGGTGCGCAGGTTAAAATCTTCGTGCTCTAACTCCATGTTACCGGATTCGATTTTAGAAAAATCGAGTATATCGTTCATAACATTTAGCAGGCTCTCACCACAAGTGGTAATGGTATCGGTGAATTCTCTTTGCTGATCGGTGAGTTTGGTTTGTGCAAGCAGAAACGACATACCAATAACGCCATTCATTGGTGTTCTTATTTCATGGCTCATAGTAGCGAGAAAAATGCTCTTCGCCTGGTTGGCAAGCTCTGCATCCTGGCGGGCTTGTTCCGCCTCCATTCTTGCCTTTTGCTCTTCCAGCGACAACTCAAGCAATTGCCGCGTACGCTCCTCTACTTTATTTTCCAGTCCCTGTCTTTGAGCCCAAAGAACCCGCATCCGCACGGCATAAAGGATGGTACATACGCCGGCAATAGTAAGCGCCAGTAGTACTTTAAACCACCACGTAAGCCAAAAGGGAGGGGTAAAATTAAATCCACACTTAAAATGTTTGAAGACCATTCGCCGGAATTATTTAGCTCTTTCACTGTAAACTCATATCTTCCGGGATCAAGATTGGTGTAGCTTGCCGTGCGCTTATCATATGTTTCATTCCATTTTTTATCAAGACCTTTCAGCATGTAAGCGTAACGCTTACTTGCATTGCCGGTGTAGTTAAGGCTTGCAAATTCAAATTCAAACTGGTTGTCTTTATTTACGAAGTTAATTCCACCTGTAAATGTGCCTAACCACATATTGCCCTTGGTGTCTTTACAAATGGAATAGATGGAATTATTGCCGAGGCTTGTCCTGTTAATTTCATCATATTTATAGGTAGTAAATTTTCCGGTGGCGGGGTTCAATAAGCAAAGCCCGCCATTCTCCGTTCCAAACCAGATATTGTGTTCGTTATCTTCATTTATAGTGCGCACCTGGTTGTAGGGAAGGCTATTGGCATTGTGTGGGTTATTTTTATAGTGTTGAAAATGTTGTGTTTTTGGGTCAAATAAATCTACGCCGCCTCCGTTTGTAGCAATCCACATCCTGTTTTTACTATCTTCAAAAATCTTATACACGAAATTAAACGAGAGGGAATTTGTGTCTTTGTTATTATGTTGAAAGCGTGTGAAGGTTTTATTTTTAGTCTCATACAAAATGAAGCCGCCTTGCCGGGTACCAATCCATATATTTCTTTGTTTGTCTTCGTAAATACAGGTTATAATATCATTACTTAAAGATTTTGAATTTCCGTGATTGAATTTGTACTGATGGAAAATACCTTTTTTCTTATCGAAAAAATCTGCACCTGCAGACTCTGTACCAATCCATAAATTTCCATCTTCATCTTCTGTAACCGCTGTAAGAAAATCATCGGAAATACTTTTACTATTCTTTGGATCGTGTTTATAAGAAATAAATTTTGCCTGTTGACGGTCGAAGCGGTTTAAGCCACCGCCTCTTGTTACCGCCCATAAATCGCCATTTTTGCTTTCGGTAATATCAGTTATAAAGTTATTACTGATGCTGCTTTTATCTTTTGGATCGTTGCGGTAAACAGTGAAGCTGTATCCGTCATATTTATTTAACCCATCGCGTGTGCCAAACCACATAAAGCCGCGGCTATCCTGTAGTATGCAGGTAACGTTGTTTTGGGAAAGGCCGTCGGCTGTTTGCAGATGCTGAAAATTGCAGGCTTGTAGTTTGCGCAGCAATCTTAAAGAAAGATAATGCGAAAAATATAGTCAGCAAAAGAATAGATTTCATGCGGTGTGGATTGGCAATCTCTTAAGTTTTAAATGACATACCCGCGTCGTATTATATGTGTATTTTATTATGAACGCATGAATAAAAATTTAATTGTCTTTAAAGGGTATTCCCGATCGGCCCACGCCATTGAGCAAAGGCAGAATTTTAACCAAAACGGTTTGAGCGGCTTTTTGATCGATAATTATAAAAATACCCGTACGCCAATTGTGCTGAATGGCAGCAACACTATAGATTTCAGCATGGAAAAATATAACAGGGTCTTATGCTTCTGATCGCTTTTAGCATTGTATTTAGCAAAGCAAAAGTTTTGCCATTAACGTTTACTAACGTGAAGGCCTACCAGCAGGTAACCGATATAAGCGTAGAATGGAAAGTGTATAACGAAAGCAAAGTAAAACAATACGAGGTGGAGAAATCAGCCGGTGGCAACAACTATGTAAACGAAAGCATGCCGCCTGCAAAAAATTCTTCGCTAGCCTTTACAGGTGGGTTGATGCAGATGCCGTAATAGGCTACAATTATTATCGTATAAAAAGTGCGGATCTAAATGGTAATGTTGAGTACAGCTACATAGTAAAAGTATTTATTGCATCCTTACGACAATCAATAACTATTTACCCTAACCCTATAAAAGATGCCGTTATTAATTTACAAATGGAAAGGTAACCTGCAGGCGCACATAGTGTCAAGTTGATGAATACGCAAGGCCAGATAGTGCTTCGTGCGGTTATACAACCCGCAGCATTTACCAGCACTGAAAAATTAATCTTGCAAAAGGAATCGCCGGAGGCATTTATACCTTTGAGGTATTAACGCCGAATGATTGGTTTATTGGTTTATTGGTTGATTGGTTAATTGGTTGATTGGTTAACTGGTTAATTGGTTAATTGCTCTATAGGTTAATTGAATTAGCTCCTTAAATCTTTTTATGCTGTCGCAAGATATGTTCCGCTACTTGCTCTAATATATACAGTTAAGGATTTCTGAGCAATGTTCTCCGACTAACTAAATAAACACTGCGCTGGTACTCACCTCACCTCCTCAGAAAGAATATCATGGATAACCCTCCCGATTTTATTGGGACTCTCTCTGGCAAATGAGGCCGTTGGCTAAAGCCAACGGCAATGAACCACGCTTAATCGTTTGGGAGAGCATTCATTGCCGCCTGCTTTAGCAGACGGTCTTCGAGATAATAGCGGTATGAGTTTATTGGCTCACCGCTTAATTGTTTGGGAGAGCATTCATTGCCGCCTGCTTTAGCAGACGGTCAGGTATTTCATTGCTGCTGTTGCTTTTGTTGCACTTCGAGATAATAGCGGTATGAGTTTATTGGCTCACCGGGGTTCTTCGCCTGGTAGCTGAATTTTGGTACGCCCGGCTTCTCATTCGTTTTTTTTAGGCTGCCATTCTTTATTTCAACCGATACATCGAGGGTATGTGCACCGGAGCCTTTGTAGGTTCCCTTTACCGGTGTGCAATCGGCAAAATTTCTTCCTGTGGCCAGCCGTACATGCTGATCATTTACCAGGCAGTTGTTAGTAGGGTCAAGGCCCAGCCAGCCATAGTTAGGAATGTAAGCTTCCACCCACGCATGGGTGGCGCCTTCGCCCCGCATCTCTTTATCTTTAGGGCAAATGTAACCGCTCACATAACGAGCCGGAATATCAAACATTCTCAAAAATACAAGCAGTACATGTGCAAAATCCTGGCACACGCCGGCTTTAAGTTGCCATACTTCTTCCGTTTTTGTTTCCACATTGGTAATGCCTGTTTTGTAAAGGAAATTATTATAGATGTACTCTGAAAGTACTTTCGCATTCTGATAAGGGGTTTTTTCTTCGGTGACAGCATCATGCAAAATATTTTTTGCGCCTTCATAAGAGTTGAAGTTTTCCGGTTTCAAAAAATCCATGTAAGCTGTATGGAATTTTAGGTTTTTTAAAATTTCCCATTGTTCCGAAGCGTTCATCTCATCCAGGGGAAAAGTAACAGGTTTTGTTACTACCTCGGCGACAGATTCTATTAAAAGTTCAGTATGCGGCTTTACGATCGAGAATACGCCGATATGATTACCGAAATAGTCAATGAATGTTTCAACTTCCGGGTCATTAGATATTTTTATCTCATGATTTCTTACTTCCAAAAGGCCATCTACAATAGGATACAACATTATTTGATTGGTGCAATCAATCACTGTAGAGGTGTAAGTATAGCGGGTAATATGTTTTATTTTATAAAAAGGCATTGTATAGAATTATGTATTACCAAAATAATATTTACTGAAAGCCATAGAGATTTCGAATAGCTCTTGTTTGGTTTGAAAAAGAAAAGCGTCTAAAGTATTAATATCACTTTCATTCACCTGGCTGTATTTAATATTGTTCATCGTTTTGCCGATAAGGAATTCCATTTTATCATAATTTTCAGGAAGGCTTTCTGTTTGCAGCCTTTCAAAATATTTATAAAGCCTTTCCATACTGTATAAAATTGAATGCGGAAAATCAGGATTATACAAAATAAGATCGAGCACATTTTTTTTAGTAAAATTTCCTTTATACGTTTTCAGGTAAACCTCAAATCCAAAAAGAGAATACAATAAATATCTCAGGCTTAGGCCTTCATAACCCTCCTGCATATTCGCAGAAATTTCATTCATTTTTATCCTGGTAATGTTAAGTGTATGAATGGCCCGTTCTAAAAACTTACCGATGTTGATGTAGGTAAATCCTTCGTCCCGGGTCATCGTGTTATCAACAGTTCCTGTAAATAACAATCCATTTTTTATCAACTGATCAATGGCTGATATTGGGTCAGATGTTCCTACCTCTTTGCGTAAATCATCATTACGGATATAGTGATAATAATCATTGAGGCATTGCCACACTTCTTTGGTAATATGGTCCTGTATGCCCCGGGCATTTTCGCGGGAAAACATCAGATTGTTGTAGGCAGAGGCGCTGTTGCCGCTGTTAAAGATCATGTATTCCAAAGCTTTGGAGGAAACGGATTCCATGTCTTTAATTTCTTCTTCTTTTAGCTCTCCATAGATATTTAGCAGCGGCCTCCACATGTCATCACTCGCTTCATCCTGCGATGATATGTATTGGGTTAAAAGTGTCTGGAGCATGCCATTGGTTCTTTCCATATATCTCCCCAGCCAATAAATAGTGTCTGCAACACGGCTTAGCATTCTTATCAGTTATAAGTTAATCGGTGATGAGGTACAAGTTATCAGTTATCAGGTACAAGTTATCGGTTATGAGTTATCAGGTAATTGCAAACTCATCACTGTTCACTCATCAGTGTTCACTCGTCACTGTTCACTGTTCACTCATCACTGTTCACTCGTCACTGTTCACTCATCACTGTTCACTCGTCACTGTTCACTCATCACTGTTCACTCATCACTGTTCACTCATCACTACTCACCCCAGCACCCACGTATCCTTACTTCCGCCACCTTGCGATGAGTTTACAATCATCGAACCTTCCTTCAATGCCACTCTCGTAAGGCCGCCGGGTACAATGTTTATTCCTTCGGGGCCATACAAGGCAAACGGACGCAAATCAACGCGGCGTGGTTGTAAAATACCGTTGATATAGCAGGGCGTTGACGATAAGCTTATAACAGGCTGTGCTATGAAATTTCTCGGCTCGGCATCAATGGCATCTTTAAAAGTTTGTATTTCCTCGTCGCTGGCCATATTGCCCATCAGCATGCCATAGCCACCTGATTCGTTCGTACGCTTCACTACCATATTGTGCATATTTTCAAACACATATTTTTTGCTGTCCTCATCTGCAAGCCTGTAGGTGGGTACATTTTGCAGGATGGGCTCTTCATTCAAATAATAACGGATCATCTCCGGCACATAAGAATAAATCGCTTTATCATCTGCAACGCCGTTGCCCATTGCGTTTACAATCGCAACATTGCCTTTTCTATATGCCCAGTAAATTCCAGGCACGCCCAAAATGCTGTCTGGCCTGAAAACAAGCGGATCAATAAATTCATCATCCACCCTGCGGTAAATAACATCTACCTGCTGAAGCCCTTTTGTCGTCTTCATATACACATGATTATTTTCCACGATCAGGTCACGTCCTTCTACGAGCTCTATCCCCATTAATCTTGCAAGGGTGGTATGTTCAAAATAGGCAGAGTTATAAATGCCCGGCGAAAGCAGTACAACTGTTGGATTGCTGATCTGTCTGTTGCCCAACGCCAGCAAATTTTTATACAAAAGATCAGGATATTCCTTTACTGTACGCACATTGTTTTTGGGGATGAGATCAGGGAAAATACGAAAAGTAATGCTCCTGTTTTCGAGCATATAAGAAACTCCTGAAGGAGTGCGCAGGTTATCTTCAAGTACATAAAACTTTCCTTCATCATCTCTTATAAGATCAACGCCGGATACATGTGTGTAAATATCAAAAGGCACATCCACATTCATCATTTCACGCAAAAAATTGGGGCATGAATATATAAGTTGCGATGGAATAATGCCGTCATTTAAAATAAATTGCTTGTGGTAAATGTCTTTTAAAAAAATATTGAGTGCGCTCAGCCGTTGCTTTAAGCCGGCTTCTATCAGCGCCCATTCTTCGCTGGTAATAATGCGGGGCACAATGTCGAAAGGAAATATTTTTTCTATGCCTTCGCCGCTGCTATATACTGTAAAAGTGATGCCCTGGCTCATAAAAAGCTTCTTAGCCATTTCATCTTTGTGGGTCATTTCAGCCGGCGGCAGGTCAGCGATCACTGAGAAGAAATTTTTGTAAGGAGAGCGAATTCCGTCACCGCCTATCATCTCATCCCACACGCCGCCTTGTTCCCGGTACGATTGTAAAAGTGAATTTTGACTCATATAAATATTGATGCAAAAAATTCAATTTACGGAAAAATAAAAAAGAAGGCTGATTAACTTTTGGTAAGTTTTATCATGTTCAAGCAAGATGCGGGGCAAATGCATACATCATCAACTTATATCACTATCTAATAATTATTAAGAATTTAATTGCGTTAGGAACAACTAAGTAATTGATTCATTCAACAATTTTCCGACTTCAATTTTTAGCAACGGAAGATGTTTAATTACAATACCCCAAATCGTTTCATCAGAAACCGAATCGTACCCATGTATAATCCTGTTGCGTGTATCAACCAGTTTTCGTGCATTTGAGATCAGAATTGTTTCATCTCTATTTAATATTCGATTCATCGCTTCACCTATAATTTCAATATTTCTTTCGGTGGCACGTTTTGTTCGAATATTGATTTGATACCTGGAAAATTCTTTGGGTATGTCAGCGAAGAAGCTTTCTATTTCTATGACAGCATTTAGAATATCATACAGCCATCCTTTTATTTCATTGTCCATACACAAGCTGTCTTTTTTGATTCAAAGAATCTCTAAAAAATGGATTTTTAATTGCCCTATCTTCCAATAAATCAATCGGTCTTTTTAAAATGTCCTGGAGAGAAAATTTAAAGTCAAAATAATTATCTGCATACTCTTCAAGCGCAATATTTTTAAAATCTACGATTAAATCAATATCGCTGTCATTATTGAAATTTTCATTCAATACCGATCCAAATGCGTACAGGCTTTTGACATTGTGTGTTTCACAAAGCTTATAAATTTCCGGGGCATATTCTTTAAGTCTGTTCATTATTAAGTGCGCAGTCCGAATTTATAAATTTTAATTGAAGATTAATGCAGTATTGTATTTCTAATAATATTTTATTACGAATAGCCATATTTATCATAATCAAGGAAACAGAATTATTAAAATACAAAGTCTCTTCTCTAATCACTCAGCACATTCACCCTCTTTCCTGACAAATACTTCTCTCTTATAATTTCATACACAGGCTTATCATACACCTTGCTTTCCAGCCAGGAAATAACATCGAGATAAGCAAATGCACGTGTTTCAAATTTGCTTGTTTCAAATTGTTTAATGGTATTTAATAGTTTTTCAAATTCAGGCTTTAATTTTTTTGCCGATAAGTAAAAAGATTTTTTCAAAAATTTAAACACTTCTTCTTCAACAAGACTTAGGTTTTGCATCTTGGCCATAAAGCGATAAACGGATTTAATAAGATATTCCAGCAATTGAAAATTTCCTATTTCATAATGCGCTATAAGATGCAGCAGCCTTGCATAGCATTGCAGGTCTGTGCGCAAGTCAACTTTCCAATTGATGATTTTATTTAGATAATTTATTGAAGTATCATAATCGCCGGCGCCAAAATATAAAGAAGCTATTTTATAATAGAACACAAGCACACGATGGTTATCGAGATATATATTGTATTCATTAAGCTGGTGCATTATCTCCGGCACTATTTTAAGCCCTTCTTTGAAGGTGCCATCTAAAAAATGCCTATTGATTTTTGCAATATATAGATATACAAAAACCTGTATCCTGTTGTTATAATTTTGATTTACAATATTGGCATCGCTGAATTTTTCAAAGAGCTGTAATGTCTTTATAAAGGCGGGGTGATTTCTCAGGTTGAAATGCGCATTCAATAAATTATGAAGCCCTTTTATATAATTTGCCGTTTCTATTTCAATCATTGCGGGCTCGCGGTTAAACAAGTCCACCCACTTTTGTGCATACCGGTAATAGAGTAAAAAATCCTGTCTTATAAATGCGTACCAGCAATAGCTTTGATTATAATATAAGCTTTGATAAAAACCTTCGGGGGAAATTATCCCATCCATCAGGTGCGCTTCAAAATAACTTTCTATTATCCGCTCATCATTCTCATTTCTTGCATGCCCGTTTTTTATATACCAACTGTATAGCTGCAAGGCAAGGTTAGAAAGTTTGGTAACATTTACCAATTTTTCATTTGCAGTATTTGCTTCATTTGTGAGTGATTCAGCTCGGTCCTGCATGCTTCTTGTGATATGCAATGCTTCAATCTTTTTTTCTAAAAAAATAGTTTCAGTAAGAGAACTGATCTGGTTGTTGGCTTTTGCAATTTCTTTGATCCGGTCAAGTATTTTAAGGCTTTGCAGGTATAGCCCTTTATTATAAAGAATCCATGCATGGTCGAGCTGTTCGTGTAATTGGATCTCTATGTTTTCATTGCTCTCAAGCAGGCGGAGGCTTGCTAAGATTTGGCGGTAAAGATGCGCCTTCATATTGGAAAGCTGCTCCCTTTTTATAGAAGTAGTTTTGGTGATCAGGTCTTTCTCATCATAATCTTTCATCTTATCAATAGCATCAAAAAGCTGCACTATTTTCAAATCATTATTAGAAGTATTTCGTTGTACGTATAGCTTGAAATTCCGTTTTTCACTCTTTTGCATAGAGTGAATTAATTGAAACAAAGCATCGGCAGACCGGTTGGGCATCGTAAATGTTTTAAGCGCAATGACAGCGCTAATAAGGGTTTTGCAAAATTACCATTCATTTCAGAAGTGTAAATTTCTGCTATTTTGTCCATTAATGTCTTTGTGATATTAGCTATTTTCGAATACTCATTTATTGAGATTGCTTGCTTATTTAAATTTCCTAAAGATTATCGCTATGAATAAAATAATGATTTTTGATACAACACTTCGCGACGGTGAACAAGTGCCCGGATGCAAGCTTAACACTAAAGAAAAGGTTGAGTTGGCAAAGGAACTTGAAAACCTGGGAGTGGATATAATTGAAGCCGGTTTCCCAATATCAAGCCCGGGCGATTTTTCTTCCGTGCAGGAAATTTCTAAAAATATAAAGGATGCCACCGTATGTGCCCTAACAAGGGCTGTGAAAAAAGATATTGATGTAGCTGGTGAGGCGTTGAGATATGCAAAACGTCCACGCATACATACCGGCATTGGTACTTCAGATTCTCATATAAAAAGTAAATTCAATTCTAACAGGAAAGACATTTTGCAAAGAGCAATTCAGTGTGTGCAATGGGCAAGAGACTATACTGACAACATCGAATTTTATGCAGAAGATGCGGGCCGTACTGACAATGATTATTTGGCAATGATAATAGAAGCAGTGATAAAAGCCGGTGCAACTACTGTGAATATTCCTGACACCACCGGATATTGTTTGCCCCACCAGTATGGTGAAAAGATCGCCTACCTTATAAATAATGTAAGCAACATAGATAAAGCAGTTATATCATGTCATTGTCACAACGACCTCGGCCTTGCTACAGCGAATTCTATATCTGGTGTTATAAACGGCGCCCGCCAAATTGAATGTACAATTAATGGCCTGGGTGAAAGAGCCGGTAACACATCGCTTGAAGAAGTGGTTATGATAATTAAGCAGCACAAAGACCTTAATTGTTATACAGATATAAAATCGCATCTCTTAAATCCTTTGAGCAGAAAAGTGTCTGACGTTATGCGGATGCCCGTGCAGCCTAATAAAGCAATCGTTGGCAGCAATGCATTTTCACATTCTTCAGGCATTCACCAGGATGGTTTTCTAAAAGATGCTTCCACTTATGAAACAATTAATCCCGAAGATGTAGGTGCAGACAGTTCAAAGATTGTACTAACGGCAAGGAGTGGACGAAGCGCCTTGGCTTTTCGCTTTCAAAAATTAGGATACCAGTTTACCCGTAATGATGTTGACTTTTTATACGAGCGTTTTTTAGAGATCGCAGATAAGAAAAAAGAAATAGGTGACAGCGATCTTTCGGGCCTTGCAAAAGCATACAAGGCCAGGGAATTATTACCAACATAGTTTTCATGCGGTTTAGTTTTATAGAGTGGGGGATTGTCCCCCGCTTTTTTTTAAAAGAGTTTTAAAATGGGAAAAACATTATTTGAAAAAATTTGGGAAAAGCACTTGGTGAAGACAATACCGGGCGGCCCTGATGTATTATATATTGACAAGCATTTCATACACGAGGTTACCAGCCCGCAGGCGTTTGCCGGCCTTAAAAAAAGAGGATTAAAATTATTGCGGCCGGATAAAACAGTAGCCACTGCCGATCATAATGTTCCTACTGTTGATCAGCACCTTCCTATAAAAGATATGCTCTCAAGATTGCAGGTACAGCAGCTTATGGAGAATTGTAAAGAGCATGAGGTTGAATTGTATGGACTTGGCCATCCCTTCCAGGGGATCGTGCATGTAATAGGCCCTGAGCTTGGTATCACACAGCCGGGAATGACAATAGTCTGCGGCGACAGCCACACTTCTACACATGGTGCATTTGGCTCTATTGCATTTGGCATCGGCACCAGCGAAGTGGAAATGGTTTTTGCTTCGCAATGTGTTTTACAAACCCGGCCAAAAGTTATGCGCATTAATGTGGAAGGCGAATTAAATAAAGGTGTTGTATCAAAAGACATCATACTTTATATTCTTTCAAAAATTTCTGCGAGTGGCGCAACCGGCTATTTTGTTGAGTTTGCGGGCCCGGCAATCCGCTCGCTATCCATGGAAGCAAGAATGACTATATGTAACATGAGTATTGAAATGGGGGGCAGAGGCGGAATGATTGCTCCTGATGAAACAACCTTTGAATATATTAAGAACCGCCGCTTTGCACCAATTGGTGAGCATTGGATTGATAAAGTAAATGAATGGAAACAATTATATTCTGATGAGAATGCCGTGTTTGATAAAGAAATAAATATTAATGCCGGTGAAATAGAACCAATGATTACTTATGGTACAAATCCCGGTCTTGGAATCCCTGTCTCAGGAAAAATTCCGTCGGAAGACAGTATTAAAGATGAAAATGAAAAGAAGAATCTTCTCAAAGGCCTTCAGTATATGGGTCTTCAGCCGGGTCAGTCTTTAAAAGGCATGTCTGTTCAAAATGTTTTTATAGGAAGCTGTACCAATTCCAGGATAGAGGATCTTCGTTTAGTCGCCAACGTTATAAAAGGAAAAAAGAAAAGTGATAAGGTAAAAGTAATGATCGTTCCCGGCTCACAACAGGTGGCGGCGCAGGTAGTAGCAGAAGGCCTTGATATTATCTTTCAGGAAGCTGGTTTTGAGATCCGGCAGGCCGGCTGCAGTGCCTGCCTTGGTATGAATGAAGATAAAATCCCTTCCGGTGAATATTGCATATCTACCAGCAACAGAAACTTTGAAGGAAGGCAGGGTGCCGGTGCAAGAACTATGCTTGCCAGCCCGCTAACTGCGGCAGCGGCGGCTATCACGGGTGTAGTAACGGATGTACGTGAGTTATTAAATTGAAATTAAAACGGCGAAACGAATTAAAACAATTACAAGAATTACTTTATTACAATTGAAATTCAATTCGTGTAATTCGCTTAAAAAGATTCGTGTAATAAAATTATTTTAAATGCAGCCTTTAAAAAATATACATAGCACATTTGTTCCTCTCGCTTTGGAAAACGTTGACACCGATCAGATCATTCCGGCAAGATTTTTAAAAGCCACCACGCGGGATGGTTTTGGAAAAAATCTTTTTCGTGACTGGAGATATAATAACGATGATGAAAATCAGCCGAAGGAAGATTTTGTTTTGAACAAGCCAAAATACCAGGGAACAATTTTAGTTGCCGGTAAAAATTTTGGTTGCGGCTCTTCACGGGAGCATGCGGCCTGGTCAATTGTTGATTATGGCTTCAAGGTAGTGGTATCCAGTTTCTTTGCAGATATTTTTAAAAATAATGCCCTCAACAATGGCTTGCTACCCATCACGGTTTCTGATGATTTTCTTCAAAAGATATTTAGCCTTGATGCTTCATTCACACTTACCGTTGATGTAGATAAACAAACAATCACAATAGATGCTACCGGTGAGCAGGAGAAATTTGACATTAATGAATATAAAAAAACATGCCTCCTGAATGGCTATGATGATATTGATTATTTAATAAGTAATATAAAAGAGATAGAAGCCTTCGAATCAACACTTCCTTAGTACTTTTCTGAATTTTAAAAATGAAACAGACAGCCCTCTTAAAGGTAAATGGCCTTATGGTAAACTTATCCGGGAAACCGGTTCTGGAGGATGTTACTTTTTCGATAGACAAAGGAGAATGTCTCGCAATTATAGGCGCATCAGGTAGCGGCAAATCCTCTTTGATAAAGGCGCTTGGCGGTAATTATTTTCATAAGGGAGAAGTCAGCTTTGAAAATGAGGGAACAAAGGCCCCACATATAATCACGATCACGCAGCAACATTTTTTTAAAAACCTTTCTAATACTTCCTCGTTCTATTACCAGCAAAGATTCAATTCCGCTGATGCTGAAGATTCTTTATCAGTAACCGACGCGTTGCAGGATACTGGCGCCGGAGAATTTGCAATTAATGAAACATTAGAAATGCTTGGCATCATTCATGTGCAATATGCACCGATGATACAGCTATCTAACGGTGAGCATAAACGCTTTCAACTGGCAAAAGCAATTTTGCAAAATGCAGACTGGTTATTGCTCGATAGTCCGTATACCGGCCTGGATGTGCAGGCACGAAAATTATTAAATACAATTCTTGATAAGCTTGTTGCAAAAGGAATTAATGTTCTATTAGTAACCTCTTTTTCTGAAATGCCTTCTTCGGTTACGCATGTTGCTTTGCTGGCCAATGGTAAGCTTGAGGCAAAACTATCGCGTAAAGATTTTGAAAAGATAACACCGGCATTTGCTGCCAAAAAAGTAATTCCCTCTTTGAACGGAAAATCAATTGAATCTATTATTTCGCCCTATACATACAATGATTTTAGTGTGGCAATAAAGATGATCGGCGCAAATGTCACTTACAATAACAGAAAGATCCTGGAAAATATTAACTGGCAAGTAAACAAAGGCGAACGCTGGTGTTTGTCAGGACATAACGGTTCAGGGAAATCAACCCTGCTAAGCCTTATTACCGGCGATAACCCGCAGGCTTTTGCCAATGAAATTTATTTATTTGATAAGAAAAAAGGGAGTGGTGAATCTATCTGGGACATCAAGCAAAAAATTGGTTTCGTGTCTCCCGAATTGCATCATTATTTCGATGCAGCTGTCTCTTGCTTTGAAGTAGTTGCTTCAGGTTTATTTGATACTATTGGCTTGTTTAAAAAGCTAAATGAAGATCAAAAACACATTACTGAAGAATGGATGTCGCTGGTGCATATAGGTCATTTCGCGAATAGATTTTTTAGGCAATTATCAAACGGAGAGCAGCGCCTGGTGTTGCTTAC
This sequence comes from Hanamia sp., assembly GCA_965217965.1. Taxonomy (GTDB): domain Bacteria; phylum Bacteroidota; class Bacteroidia; order Chitinophagales; family Chitinophagaceae; genus Ginsengibacter. The sequence goes on from CBDCJQ010000001.1 coordinate 1,555,178, forward strand.
AAGAGCACTAGTAAAAAATCCGCCGTTATTGATTTTGGATGAACCCTGCCAGGGCCTTGACCATGAAGTGTCCGGTTGGTTTGTTGAACTTATAAATAATATATGTGTAAAGATGAATAAAACACTTGTATATGTGAGCCATTACGAAGAAGAGATTCCCGCGTGTGTTACTAAATCTTTGAAGCTCGAACAAGGAAAAATTGCAGCATAAAAAAAAATAATTAATATAAAAATGAAAAAGAATATTGCGGTTATAATGGGAGATGGCATTGGCCCCGAGGTTACAAAACAATCTATAAAAGTGTTGAATGCGGTAGCATCAAAATATGAGCATGAGTTTATTTTTTCTTATTGTCTTATGGGTGCGGTAGCTATTGATAAAACCGGCGATCCGCTTCCGCAGGAAACAATTGATCTATGTCTTAAGAGCGATGCGATTTTATTAGGTGCGATCGGGCATCCTAAATATGATAACGATCCATCGGCAAAAGTGAGGCCTGAACAGGGTTTGCTCAAGCTAAGAAAATCTTTGGAATTGTTTACGAACATTCGCCCGGTGACAACTTATCCATCGTTGCATCATTTATCTCCTTTAAGAGATAAGCAGCTTATTGGGATAGATTTTGTAATCTATCGTGAGCTTACCGGTGGAATTTATTTTGGTAAAAAAGAACTAAGTGAAGACAAAACAGAAGCATCCGACCTCTGTACTTATAATAAAAGTGAGATAGAAAGAATCGCCCACCTTGCATTTGCCGCCGCCCGCAAAAGAAGAAAAAAACTAACGCTTGTGGATAAGGCAAATGTGCTGGAAACATCAAGGCTCTGGAGAAGTACGGTGCAGGAGCTGGCGCAAACTTACAAAGATGTAAAAGTTGATTACATGTTTGTAGATAATGCTGCTATGCAAATAATTGTGAATCCAAAACAGTTCGACGTGATACTTACTGAAAATATGTTTGGTGATATTCTAAGTGATGAGGCGAGTGTTATCAGCGGTTCTCTTGGCTTATTGCCTTCCTCATCTATCGGAGTTTCTTCTGCATTGTTCGAGCCTATTCATGGTTCTTATCCGCAGGCCGCAGGAAAAGATATTGCCAATCCCGTTGGCGCTATTTTATCAGGCGCAATGATGATGGATCATTTTGGGCTTACTGAGGAAGCAAATGAAATACGCAGGGCAGTAGCGTGGACTTTGAATAGTGGCTTTGTGACAAAAGACATTGACCCGATGAATTCTTATTATACTTCCGTAATAGGAGAATTAGTTAGTGACTATATCAGCAATGATATTCCCGCAAACGTAAATTCAAGAAACATAGCCTTAGGAAAAACAACGATTATTTAATATAATGCTGAACAAAAATTATTATGTACTATAACGACGACACATATATTTATTGCAATGGAGAGATTATAAAAGCATCTGAAGCAAAAACAGATTTTTATAGCCAGACACTTCATTATGGCTATGGTGTTTTTGAAGGTATTCGTTCTTATAAAACGGCGGCAGGCAAAACAAAAATCTTCAAAGAAGACCAGCATTTTGAAAGATTAAAAAATTCTGCACAGGCTTTGAACCTGCCTTATACATGGGCGGCAAAGGAGTTGATAGAGGCGACCTACGAAATTTTAGAAAAAAATAATTTGCAGGATGCGTATATAAGACCTTTAGTATATGCTCCCGCCAATATGAGTTTTATTGTAAACAAAGAATCGTTTATTGTAATTGAAGCCTGGCAAATGCAGCCTTTTCTTGGTGAAAAATTATTAAGGGTAATGACTTCCTCCTTCGAAAGGCCCAACCCTAAAGGCTTTAAGATAGAAGCAAAGGCGACAGGGCATTATGTAAATTCTATTCTCGCCAGCCAGGAAGCAAAAGCAAAAGGCTTTGATGAAGCATTACTTAATGATATGAATGGCTTTGTTGCCGAAGGCCCCGGCGCTAACGTTTTTTATGAAGCTAACGGTATACTCTATACGCCGAAGAAAGGTAATATTTTGCCGGGAATTACAAGGGCTACTATCATGGAGATAAGCAAATCGCTTAATATTGAAGTGGTAGAAAAAAATATCTCCACAAAAGAAATCCAAAGCACCGATGCTGCATTTTTCTGTGGTACCGCCGCAGAAGTAATCGGTATGGAAAGCATTGATGACATTCCCTTCGAAAAACCGTGGAAAGAATCTTTGGGAATTATTATTCAAAAAGCATATAAAGATTTGGTAATAGAAAAAGATCATAAACCATCTACAGTTTTAGCATGAAAGAACTCAACAAATACTCAAAGACATTAACACAGGATGAAACTCAGCCTGCAGCAAAGGCAATGTATTATGCGATCGGTTTTGAAGAAGAAGATTTTAAAAAGGCACAGGTAGGTATTGTAAGTATGGGTTGGGATGGAAACCCTTGTAATATGCATCTGAATGATTTGGCAACAACCGTAAGAAAAAGTGTGAATGATGTTGAGGGCCTGTTGGGATTGCGTTTTTATACAATTGGCGTTAGTGATGGAATTAGTATGGGAACGGATGGAATGCGTTATAGTTTGATTAGCCGCGATGTGATTGCTGACAGCATTGAAACAAATGCCGGTGCTCAATATTATGATGGTCTTGTCGCCATCCCTGGTTGTGATAAAAATATGCCCGGATGTATTATGGCGATGGGAAGATTGAACCGTCCATCTATTATGTTATATGGAGGAACGATTGCACCGGGCCATTACAACGGTGAAGACCTGAATATTGTTTCAACTTTTGAAGCGTTGGGACAAAAGATAATGGGCAATCTTGATGAAAATACTTTTAAAGAAATCGTCCGTCATGCTTGTCCGGGAGCTGGTGCCTGCGGTGGTATGTACACGGCAAATACAATGGCAAGTGCTATTGAAGCTTTAGGCATGAGCTTGCCAAATTCATCAAGCAATCCTGCGTTGAGTGAAGACAAACAAAAAGAATGTGCAGCGATTGGTGATGCGATAAAATTGTTGCTGGAGAAAGATATCAAACCAAAAGATATTATGACGCGTAAAGCATTTGAAAATGCAATTACAGTTGTAATGGTTTTAGGTGGAAGCACGAATGCAGTATTGCATTTGATAGCGATGGCAAAGAGTGTTGATGTGCCATTAACGATCGATGATTTTCAAATGGTAAGTGATAAAGTTCCCATGCTTGCAGACTTTAAGCCAAGTGGAAAATATCTAATGGAAGACCTGCATAAATATGGTGGTGTGCCTGCGGTGATGAAATATCTCTTGCGTAAAGGAATGTTGCATGGCGATTGTTTAACCGTAACGGGAAAAACAGTTGCAGAGAATTTGAAAGATGCGCCTGATCTTGATTTTACGAAGCAGGATATATTGCATTCGTTGGAAGATCCCATTAAGAAAACAGGCCATTTGCAAATCTTATACGGCAATCTCGCTGAGCGCGGAAGTGTTGCAAAAATTACCGGTAAAGAAGGTGAGCGTTTTGAAGGAACAGCAAGGGTGTTTGATGGCGAATCCCATTTTTTAGAAGCGATTCAAAATAAAAAAGTACATGCTGGAGATGTAGCAGTGATAAGGAATATTGGCCCGAAAGGTGCGCCGGGTATGCCTGAAATGTTGAAGCCAACCGGTGCTATTATTGGTGCGGGTTTAAGCAAGAGTGTTGCATTAATAACCGATGGAAGATTTAGTGGAGGTACACATGGTTTTGTGGTTGGCCATATTACGCCGGAGGCACATGAGGGTGGCTTGATCGGGTTGGTGCAGGACAACGATATTATTGAAATTGATGCAAATAAAAACACGCTCACCCTTAAAGTAAGTGACGAAGAAATAGCAAAAAGAAAAGCAACATGGAAGCAGCCTGTATTAAAAGCAACAAAAGGTATTTTGTATAAATATGCAAGAGTGGTAAAAGACGCCAGCGAGGGTTGTGTGACGGATGAGGAATAGGACTGTGGCTTATTCTAAAATAGCTGATCAAAAGAAGAAACTTTTTTCAAGTTTATTGATATTAAAGGCTGTGTGTTGGAAACGGGTTTAGTTCCCTCGCCTTTGTCCGGATGGACTCCTTTGAGAGGAGTTGGGGTGAGGCCCTGGTTGTGTAACGGATGAGGAATAACCGGAAAAAAATTTATGCAAATAATACAAAGCATACAAAACAGGATTTATGAAATAAGAGGTGAGCGGGTAATGCTCGACCTTGATTTGGCCGCTTTATATGAAGTGGAAACAAGAGTGTTAAACCAGGCTGTAAAAAGAAATACCAGTCGCTTTCCGAAAGACTTTATGTTTAAGCTTAGTGCCAGGGAATGGAATGATATGCGGTCACAAATTGTGACTTCAAGTGTACAAATTGTTGGAAATCAAAATGGTAACTCGTCACAATCTGTAACGACAAACAACTTGACATCACAAAATGTGACATCAAGTTGGGGAGGAACAAGAAAATTGCCTTATGCTTTTACAGAACATGGTGTTACTATGTTAGCCAGTGTATTGAGAAGCCATACCGCAGTAAAGATGAACATTGCAATTGTAAGAGCATTTATTGCCTTAAGAAAGTTTGCGGTGAATTACGATGAATTGACAGATCAGTTGAAAGATTTAAAAGACCGTGTGGGCAATCATGATGGGCAATTAAACCAGATTTATGAGGCAATGGAAAACTTGCTTGACGAAAAGGCAGCTCAAAGAAAATGGGAAGACAGGCAACGAATAGGTTTTAAAAATTAGATCATTAATTAAAAATAAGTGTTATGACTACGCTTGAATTAACAAAAGAAAAAACGGAAGCTCCCACTGATGCTTCAATGCAAATGAGTGGTGGCGAAGCTTTGCTAAAAATATTGATGGCTGAAAAAGCAGATGTTATTTTTGGTTATCCCGGTGGCGCTATCATGCCTATTTATGATGAGCTCTATAGCTATCTTGATAAGATCAATCATATTTTGGTTCGTCACGAACAAGGAGCTATTCATGCGGCCCAAGGCTATGCAAGGTCATCCGGTAAAGCGGGAATTGTGTTTGCAACAAGTGGCCCCGGCGCTACCAATTTGGTTACCGGCCTTGCAGATGCAATGATCGACAGCACTCCGCTTGTATGTATAACGGGACAGGTGTATGCGCACTTATTGGGTACAGACGCTTTCCAGGAAACCGATGTGATTAATATAACCACACCCGTTACAAAATGGAATTATCAAATAACAGATGCTTCTGAAATTCCGCACGTATTAGCAAAAGCTTTTTATATCGCTAAGAGCGGACGCCCCGGTCCTGTATTAATTGACATTACTAAAAATGCACAACTACAAAAATTCGATTTCCAGGGATACACAAAATGTAATCACATACGCAGCTACCGCCCAAAGCCTATTGTAAGAAAGGAATATATTGAAGAAGCTGCCAAACTTATCAATAGTGCTAAAAAGCCATTTGTAATTTTTGGGCAGGGTATTATTTTAGGCCGGGCAGAAAATGAATTCAAAAATTTTATTGAGAAAAGCGGTATCCCTGCGGCCTGGACTATTCTTGGCTTGAGCGCTATACCTACAGATCATCCTTTGAATGTAGGTATGTTGGGAATGCATGGAAATTATGGGCCCAATGTATTGACAAATGATTGTGATGTTTTGATTGCGATTGGTATGCGCTTCGACGATCGTGTCACCGGCAGGCTTGATAAATATGCAAAGCAGGCTAAGATCATTCACCTTGATATTGATCCGGCGGAGATAGATAAAAATGTAAAAGCAAATGTGCCTGTTTGGGGTGATTGCAAAGAGACGTTGCCTTTGCTTACTAAGATGATTGATAAAAGATCGCATACTGAATGGCTGCAGAAATTTAATGACTATAAAAAAGAAGAAGTAGAAACGTGCATAGAAAAGGAGCTGCATCCCGATACAGAAATACTTTCCATGGGCGAAGTAATAGATGTATTAAATGAGCTCACCGATGGCAATGCAATTATAGTAACTGATGTAGGCCAGCACCAGATGGTAGCTTGTCGCTATGCAAAATTTAACGAATCAAAAAGTAATATTACTTCAGGCGGATTAGGTACTATGGGCTTCGCGCTACCTGCTGCAATCGGCGCTAAATATGGTGCACCGCAAAGAACAGTTGTGGCTATAATCGGTGATGGCGGCTTTCAAATGACATTGCAGGAACTTGGCACTATCATGCAAAATGACATCGATATAAAAATTTTAATTCTTAACAATCAATTCCTCGGCATGGTAAGGCAATGGCAGGAATTATTTCATGATAGGCGTTATTCGTTTACCGATATTAAAAGCCCCGATTTTGTGGCGCTTGCGGGTGCTTATAACATAGCAGCAAAGAAAGTTTCAGAAAGAAAAGATTTGAAAGATGCATTGGCTGGAATGCTTAACCACAAAGGCTCTTATTTACTGGAGGTAATGGTTGGAAAAGAGAACAATGTATTTCCGATGGTGCCGCAGGGCTGTAGTGTTTCAGAGATTAGATTGAAGTGAGGTGGTTCGTCAGTGATCAGTAGATGAGGTATGAGTGAACAGTGATGAGTGATGAGTGAACAGTGACGAGGGAATAATGAGGAGTTTGTTATTATCTCATAGTTGAAAACTCATACCCGATCAATTGTACCTGATCACCGATAACTGATAACTAATAACTCATAACTGATATGGTGGATCATTATCGGAAGTTGAATTAAAATTTTAAAAAAATGTCAAAAGAAGAATTTACACTAACGGTTTACACAGAAAACCAGATTGGTTTGCTGAACCGTATTGCTATTATTTTTTCGCGTAGAAAAATTAATATCAACAGCCTCAACACCTCTCCCTCTGAAGTGCCGGGCATTCATCGTTTCAATATTGTGATTGATGAAACAGAAGATGTTTTAAAAAAGCTTGTCCGGCAGATTGAAAAACAAGTGGATGTTTTAAAAGCTTACTATAATACCAACGACGAAATCATTTGGCAGGAGATGGCTTTATATAAAGTACCGACCGATGCCATAACAGAGAAAGTAAAAGTAGAAAGATTGCTTCGTGAGTTTGGCGCACGTGCCGTCGCTATTCGCAAAGATTATATTGTATTTGAAACTACGGGTCATCGGGAAGAAACTGATAAATTAGTCGCTTTTCTTGAGCCGTATGGGCTGATAGAATTTGTGCGCAGTGCAAGAGTTTCTATTATAAAAGAAAGCAGTGGCTTTCATAGTAAGGTAAAAGAATTTGAACAAAGAGACCCGGGTGAAGAGGTGATCGAAAATGAATATTTAAGTAAGCAGTCGGAAGTTTTTAGCATGTAAATAGTTTTAAGCACTATGCAGCAAATCATACCAATGTTATCTTATGAAAGTGGCGAGGCTGCCATAGAATGGCTTAAAGCGGCTTTCGCTTTTGAAGAAAATAAAAGTATGAGAATGATGGAAGGAACAAGGTTAACACATGCTGAACTAAAATATGGTGAGAATATTATTATGCTCGCTACTCCATCAGCAGAATATGAAAGCATTAATAAACACAGAAAGCATTGCAAAGAAATGAATGCCTGGCTATCTGTTCCATATATCGTTGACGGCTTACTGGTGTATGTTGATGATGTAGAAAGCCATTTTAAAAATGCAAAAATAAATGGTGCGGAAATATTATCCGAAATTGAAAATGGTTTTCCCGGAAAGAGATATCGCTGCGCAGATGTAGAAGGTCATCGCTGGATGTTCATGCAAAAAGAAAAATAAAATGACTGTTGAAAAAGTAATTCCGATTCTAAGAATTTTCGATTATGCCAAGGCGTTGGAATTTTATCGCGATTGGCTTGGCTTCACCATGGAGTGGGAGCATACCTTTGAAGAGAATATGCCTATATATGTTGAAGCCGTGAAAGATGGTATTACTTTTCACCTGAGCGAGCATCATGGTGATGGTACACCGGGTACGCATGTTTTTATCTGGTGTACCGGTGTGAAAGAATACCATGAAGAGCTTATCAATAAAAAATATAAATACAACAGGCCGGGATTAGAAAAAACTTTCTATGGAGCTTTATCTTTTACGGTAAATGACCCATTTAATAATAGGATTTCTTTTAATGAGAAGATAGGAGAGGATACATAAACAGTATTAAATATTATAAAAACAAAATCAAAAAATGGCAAAATTAAATTTTGGTGGCACCGAAGAAAACGTTGTTACCCGTGAAGAGTTTCCTTTAGCAAAAGCGCAGGAAGTTTTGAAAGATGAAGTAGTGGCAGTAATTGGCTATGGCGTGCAAGGCCCCGGCCAGGCGCTTAATCAAAAAGAAAACGGCATCAATGTAATTGTGGGTCAGCGTAAGAATTCAAAAAGCTGGGATAAGGCCGTAAGCGATGGTTTCGTTGAGGGTAAAACTTTATTTGAGATAGAAGAAGCGCTGGAGAAAGGAACTATCATTTGTTATCTCCTTAGCGATGCTGCGCAAATTGCTATGTGGCCAACTGTAAAAAAACATTTAACTCCCGGCAAAGCTTTATATTTTTCTCATGGCTTTGGCATTACCTATAATGACCAGACCAATATTATTCCTCCAAAAGATGTGGATGTATTTTTAGTAGCACCAAAAGGTTCAGGCACCTCTTTGCGCAGAATGTTTTTGCAGGGGCGTGGGTTGAACAGCAGCTATGCCATCTTTCAGGATGCAACGGGCAAGGCCTTTGACAGGGTTATAGCCTTAGGTATCGCCATTGGTTCAGGCTATTTATTTGAGACAAATTTTAAGAAAGAAGTATTCAGTGATCTTACCGGAGAAAGAGGCACGTTGATGGGAGCGATACAAGGAATTTTCGCTGCGCAATATGAAGTGCTTCGCTCAAAAGGCCATTCACCTTCTGAGGCTTTTAATGAAACAGTAGAAGAGCTCACACAATCGCTTATGCCGCTGGTAGCTGAGAATGGAATGGATTGGATGTATGCTAATTGCTCTACCACGGCTCAACGTGGCGCTTTGGATTGGTGGAAAAAATTTCGTGATGCCACCTTACCGGTGTTTAATGAATTGTATAATAGTGTTGCCGCCGGTAAAGAATCACAACGCTCTATTGATTCTAATTCACAAAGTGACTATCGTGAAAAACTGAATGAGGAATTAAAAGAATTGCGTGAGAGTGAAATGTGGCAGGCAGGTAAAACAGTTCGTTCGCTACGCCCGGAAAACCAGGCTGCAGAAGACAGCCGAAGTTCTAAACAGAAAAGTGCAGTCGTTTAATGTAAAAAGGTTGCATGTAATTTTTTTGATTAAATAAAAATTTGAGATGAACATTTCTCTATAATTTTCTTACGGCAACCAGTCACAATAATATTTACGGCATATTCAATATTAATATGAAATCAGCGATCAAAGCAAATAAGGGATTTAATTTTCAAAAAGCGGCAACGAATATAAAAAAGGCTGTTTCCAAAACACCTTTGCAGTTCAATCAGAATTTGTCACGCAAGTATCAATGCAATGTTTATCTAAAGCGCGAAGATCTGCAGGTGGTGCGATCTTACAAGGTGCGTGGTGCTTATAATATGATGAGCAAGCTGCCGGCACAGCAGTTGGAGCAAGGCGTAGTGTGTGCAAGCGCCGGCAACCATGCACAGGGATTTGCCTATAGTTGTAAGCTTTTAAATGCGAATGGTATGGTCTTTATGCCCATCATCACATCCAATCAAAAAATTAAGCAAACAAAAATGTTTGGCGAAGATAGCATTGAGATAAAACTGGTGGGTGATAATTATGATGAATGTGCAGTTGCTGCGAAAGAATATGCAAAACAAAACAATAAAACATTTGTGCATCCTTTTGATGACATCAGCATCATAGAAGGGCAGGCAACTGTTGGTGTGGAAATTCTTGATGAGCTTAACACCATTGATTATTTATTTATACCCATCGGTGGCGGTGGCCTTGCCGCAGGCGTAGGTACTTACTTTAAAACTTATTCGCCCAAAACAAAATTGATAGGCACAGAACCGGAAGGTGCACCATCTATGTATGAAGCATTCAAAGCCGGACACCCGGTAACGCTGAAAAGTATTGAAACCTTTGTAGATGGTGCAGCAGTAAAGCGAACAGGTGATCTTACGTTTTCTATATGCAAAGAAGTGCTTGATGATTTGCGCCTTGTGCCGGAAGGAAAGATATGTACCACTATATTAAAATTATATAATGAAGATGCGATCGTTGTAGAGCCTGCCGGAGCTTTATCTATCAGCGCCCTGGATTATTTTGCCAATGAAATAAAGGGTAAAACCGTTGTATGCGTGGTGAGTGGTGGTAACAATGATATTGATCGTATGCAGGAAATAAAAGAGCGGTCATTGCAGTATGAAGGTTTGAAACATTATTTCTTGGTAAGGTTTGCACAACGTCCGGGAGCGTTGAAAGAATTTGTAAATTATGTATTAGGCCCGGATGATGACATCACCAGGTTTGAATATATACAAAAGCATAATAAGGAAATAGGACCTGCACTTGTGGGCATTGAACTGAAATCTAAAAAAGATTATGAAGCGCTAATGCATAATCTTAGAGAGCAAAATATTCAATTTACCGAGTTGAAAAAAGATGATGACGCCTTCGGTTATCTTGTATAAATAAAATTTTTTATTTTTTTGATCAGTTAATTTCTAAAACTCTTTTAATGAAAAAAGTTAGTATAATCGCTTGGCTATTTTTCATTTTATCTCAATCTTTCGCACAAAAAAAATCTCAGCTTATTTATTTTGCCAAATTATAATAAGAGGATCTACGATGCTACGTTAGGCAACAATCCGTCCGGCATCGGGCTTGGCGTGCAGGCCTTCCTGAACACAAATAGTAATTCAAATTCACGCTGGAGATAACAGATGATGTCTATCTTGAGGATGATAACCAGGAGATTGGTAAGAAACTTTTAGACGCAGTAATCGATGTTGCCAAAAAGGAAAATTGTAAAAAAGTGCGCTGGCTGGTATCTGGGTGGAATACAAATGCGATTGACTTCATCATTTGAGACCACCCGAAGGTTTATGAAAATGATGTGCGATAAGGCACACCTGGCAAAACAACCGGTGTATGGCATTAACGATTGGTATTTCACTTATGGAAATAATTCTGAAAAATTAATTGCAGAGCACACGCAGCTAATGGCGCCAATGGCAGAGGGTTTGGAAAATCGTCCGTTTTCTGTAATTGATGCAGGCTGGTTTATTGGGCCGCCTTCTTCTCCCGATGATTGTTGCTGGGGTGATCGGATGGATGTTGCCAATACAAAGTTTGGTGATATGCATTCGATGGCTGAGACGATAAAGAAGATTGGGATGCGTCCCGGTATTTGGACGCGGCCATTGTGCGGTAGCTATAAAGATGCCGCATCTATGACGCTTCCGTTAATACCGGGAAGGCAGGATAAAGACAGGCCGGTATTAGACCCGACCATCCCAGGAAATCTGGAGCGGATAAAAGGTTATTTTAATTTGTATAAAGATTGGGGTTACGAGCTGTTAAAATTTGATTTTACAACGTATGATATTATGGGCAGGTGGGGCTTTGATATGATAAAAAAAGGCGCAATCACCAGCCCCGGCTGGAAGATGTATGACGATTCCAAAACAAATGCAGAGATTATTTTGAACCTGTATAAAACAATCAGGGAAGCTGCCGGGGATACTTACATTATTAGCTGCAACACGATAAGCCATCTCTCGGCGGGCGTATTTGAACTGAATAGAATTGGTGACGACACTTCAGGAAATGAGTGGGAGAGAACGCGAAAAATGGGCGTGAATACTTTAGCGTTTCGCGGTGTGCAGAATGGAATTTTTTATGCTGCCGATGCAGATTGTGTAGGCCTTACCAACAAAGTGCCCTGAGCTAAAAACAAGCAGTGGATGGAGCTCGTTGCCAATAGTGGCACACCTTTGTTTATTTCCGCACAACCCGATGCAACAGGCAATGAGCAAAAAGAAGTAATTAAAAAATCTTTCCAGGCAGCTTCTCAAAATTTACCTTTGGCCGAACCTCTTGATTGGATGACTAACAAGGTGCCGGAGAAATGGAAACTAAATGGCGAGATAGTTACCTTTGATTGGAGCTGAATTTCAAATAAGAATGCAAAGCTTTATGAAAAATTATCGCAGCTCAAACTAACGCGTTGTCACCTTTAAAATAAAGTTTTCATTTTGAAAACTTTCAATATCTTTGCTCTTATGAACATAATTGTAAAACGTTCATTATTATATTATGCAGATAAATATCCGGTGGCGAAAACACCATTACTAATATGGCATAGCGAATTTCTGAAACAAAAGTTTCACAACTATAATGAATTGAAAGCAGTATATGCAAATGCAACTATTATTGCGAACAACCGCGTGATTTTTAATATTAAAGGGAATAATTACAGGTTGATAGTTTCGGTAAATTTCAAGCAATTAGCAGCATACGTTATTTGGTTCGGAACTCACAAAGAATATGATGATATAGATGTGGAAACAATCGAACTTGATACAAATATTTTAAATTATAAAACGAAATAATTATGAACTGGAAAGTACTTAAGACCGAAGCAGCTTATAAAAAAGCAATTAAAAGAACGCTAAATATTTTTCAGGCCAAAGAGGGCACGCCCGAAGCCGATGAATTGTCTTTGTTATTATTATTGGTGAAAGATTATGAAGATAAACACATTCAACTTCCTGCACTAAATCCTCTTGAAGTAATAAAAATGAAAATGAATGAACGCGGCATGAAAGCTAAAGACCTTGAGCCTATAATTGGTTCGAAGGGGCACATATCATCTATACTTGCAGGGAGGCGCGAAATAACGCTAAAGATGGCCCAGGGCTTGAAAAATTACTTTCAACTTCCTGCCGAAGTGTTCTTGCCCTCAGCATAGACATCTCGATTATTTTGGATAATTCCAATCAGGATTTTTCCAACGCCTGTAAAATATCATTCAATGCATCATCTTCATATCTAAGACCAAAAGAAATGCCTATAAGCCCGGTCAACCTGCCGCCTTCTATTATAGTCTGTCAATCGTTATCACCGTGCAAAATTTCAGCCCTAAAATATAGTTATTATCACAGTCGGCGATATGCCTGCGCCTGCCGCCTGCTAAATAAAATGGTTTAATTTTATAGAAAATAATAAGTATGGCAGCCCTCCCTAAAACCATAATTTCAGAAAAAGAATATCTTGAAGAGGAACGAAAATCTTTGCATAAAAGTGAATATTATATTGGTGAAGTTTCTGCAATAGCGGGAGCAACTAAAACGCATAATGCAATTGTCGGAGCAATATTGGGTGAATTGTATGGCTTTTTAAAAGGCAAATCCTGTAGAGTTTTCCCAAGCGATTTACGAGTGCATAACCCTGAGAATAGTTTATATACATATCCGGATGTAATAGTTGTATGTGGCGAAGAAAAATATTTGGATGATGAATTTGATACCCTTCTTAATCCAACTGTCTTAGTTGAAGTGCTGTCGCCGGCTACAGAAGATTACGATAGGGGTACAAAATTCAAATTATACCGCCCGATACCTTCTCTTAAGAACTATATTTTAGTAAGCAGTACCGAATATGCAGCAGAGATTTATTCCCGCAATGATAATAATGAATGGGTTTTAAATACCGCACAGGAAAAGGATAGCTACATTCATATTAGCGCTATTAATTACAATCTTTTCCTATCTGACATTTATGCGCAGGTTGAGGATTTACTTCCCTTATAATTCTCAACATTTTTCCAACGCCTGCAAAATATCACTCAAAATATCATCAGCATATTCAAGGCCAACGGAAATGCGTATAAGCCCCGGTGTTATGTCCACCTTTAGCCTTTCTTCTTCGGTAAGTTTGCCATGTGTTGTGCTTGCCGGGTGAGAGGCAATACTTCTCGAGTCGCCAAGGTTGGCAGTGAGCGTAAGTATTTCAAGGTTGTTTAAAAATTTCTTTCCACTTTCCAAGCCGCCACCTAATTCAAAAGATAAAATGCCTCCGCCGTTTTTCATTTGTTTGATGGCGATTTCATGTTGGGGATGACTTTTTAAAAAGGGATATTTAATCCATGATATTTTTGAATGATTCTCTAATGCCTTTGCAATATGCAAAGCATTTTTAGCGTGCCGCTCCATACGCACATCCAGTGTTTCCAAACTTTTACTTAACAACCACGCATTGAATGGAGATAAGGATGGGCCTGTGTTCCGGCAAAATAAATAAATATCGTGAACGAGTTTCTTATCACCCACAATCACGCCTCCCAGCACTCTTCCCTGCCCGTCGATCCACTTGGTAGCGGAATGTAAAACCAGGTGCGCACCAAAGTCAATGGGGCGCTGATTAAGGGGCGTTGCAAAACAGTTGTCAACATTTAAAATAAGATTATGCTTTTTTGCCAGCGCCGATACAAATGCCAGATCTATAATTTCGAGGCCGGGATTGGTTGGCGTTTCCAGGTAAATCATTTTGGTGTTAGGCCGAATAGCGGCTTCCCATTCGTCCATTTTATCAGCGCTTACGTAAGTGCATTCAATGCCATAGTTGGGTAGATACTTTTTTATAATATTGTGCGTGCTTCCAAAAACAGCATCGCAGGATATAAGATGATCCCCGTTTTTCAGCAACGCCATAAAACTTGCAAACACAGCGCTCATGCCTGTAGCTGTAGCCACTCCAGCTTCGGCGCCTTCTAATGCCACCATCTTATCTACAAATTCTTTTACAGAAGGATTACTGAAACGGCTATAAATATTGTCATCGGTTTCATCAGCAAATGCTGCACGCATATCTTCCGCATTATCAAAACAAAAGCTGCTCGTCAAAAATACCGGGGTAGAATGTTCGCCTTCCTTAGTTCGTTCCGTTTGTATGCGAATGGCTTTTGTGATAGGGTGTAGTTCCATAGTTTGATTGTTGTTGATTCCCGTCTTAAAAATAATTTTTGCAAATGTACTTCATGAAGGTCTTTACAACAAAGCATAATGAGATGATATAGTTGTACGTCATTTGAACATTTGCAGCATTTGAAACTGACGTACTATGTTTTTTGTCAAATGAATGAAAAATAAATTTGTATAATTTAAAAGTTCTGTCTTGCAAAATGTGCCTGCCTTGGTACTGTATAGTTGGGTCGAGTATAATTTTTCGTTTGTAAAACATGGGGTAAAGTTAGAGCAGTATTTTGCTGAATTCTCCCAGCGTTAAAATATTTAAACGAGGGAAAGAATTATTTTTGAGGCGGATAATATCAGAATCATTTGAGATTAAAAAATCAGCATTGCAACTTAGCAGGCAATTGGTATTAATAACTATTTTCATTACTGCTCTTTACACGAGAAGCAGCATTTGTTTTCAGCCAGCCCTCATAGATAGTTGCCGAATAACCTCTTTCTGTTTCAAATTTTTCTATAGCTGCATCCAGTTGCTGTGCAAAATAAAAGCGAAGCAGAGATCTTATTTCTAATAACTGTTTTTCGGTTGCCATAAATTGTAAGCTTTTTAAAAGTTCCAATTGCAGACTGGAAAGTTTATATGCTTTGTCATTTATTTGTAGCATAAGATGTGCTTTTTGAGTAGAATAAAATTACGAAAAATAATAAGCGATACATTCCGGCGGTCCGATAACTGAAAAATGCTAAATTATTATAAAATATGATCATTGCTATAAAACAATGGAATGAGGAAACACATGTCCTTGCTTAATTAAAAATTGCACTGGTTTATAAATGTTGTTTAAAATAAGTTATTTATCGTCCAGGCTACATAATATAAAGCGCCAATTTTTGGCCCGGCTACACATTCAATATGCCTGTTATTGAAAACTTTCGTTTCACCGGACTTGATGGTAGATTTCGCAGAACTTATCCTGCCATCAACTGTGCAATTACTTTCCAAAGTGTCATACAACTGGTGATAATTACGAGAGTGCCAATGGCAATGAACATTTTCTTTATTGGTACTTTTCCAACCATCCTTGCTGCGAGGGGAGCAGCCAGCAGGCCTCCTACAATAAGGCCTGCAATATCCAACAGCGGAAGACTTTTTAAGACAATAAAAAATGTAATAGAACTTGCGAGCACCACGAAGAATTCTGCTAAACAAACTGACCCGATCACATAGCGTGCACTTTTTCTTTTTGATATAAGTGTGCTGGTAACTAATGTGCCCCAGCCGCCGCCGGCATAGGAATCCATGAAGCCACCTAATGTTGCCAGCCAGCCGGCTTTTTTTATTTTGCTGGGCAGTTGTTTCTTTTTAAAAGCTTTTTGCAAAATAAAATAACCAAGGTAAAGTGTATATAATGACAGCGGCACGCGGACATAGCTCACATATTTTTGGCTGAAATAAGCCAGCGTGGCCCCTATAATGGCGCCAATGACACCCGGCACTACAAGCGCCTTGAATAATTTTTTATTGATGTTGCCAAAGCGGTGATGACTATAACCCGATACCCCACTCGAAAAGACCCTTGCAGAGTGTACCCTGCTGCTTACGATGGCCGGGCTTACTCCGTTGGCCAGCAAAAAAGTAGTAGAGATGGTGCCGTAGCCCATACCCAAAGATCCATCTACCAGCTGAGCAATAAACCCGGTGCAAAACATTATCAGGAATGGTTTTAATTCAATATAATTTGGAATGGTTCTTATCTTCCCCATTACTTCATAAAAAGGAATATAGGATAGAATTCCATGGCCTATTATCATAAAGCAAAATGCGAACAAACACCATTTAACGATCTTCTGCCATTTTTTTGTGCCCGGCTTTTGTGTACCATTTAATACTATTTGCTTTGCAGCTAATACACTCGTTATGTTGTTTAAGTTTTTTACTTTTTCCGCGAAGTCTCCGTTGATCCCATTCCTGATTATCTGCATATTGCCGAGCACACTTTCTATCTCATCAGGTATCAAATCATTTATCTGCTCCTTTAACCGCTTCGCAATTGTGGGTGATTTTCCATTGGTTGATATGGCAATTTTGAGATTCCCTTTTTTTACAACAGCGCTTAAATAAAAATCACACAAGCCGGGTTTATCCGCCACGTTTACCAGTTTATTTTTTTGATGCGCATCACTTCTTATTTGCTCGCTTGTTGCAATATCATTTACTGCCGCAATTACAATATCTGCCGCATCAAAATCATAGATAGTATATGGCCTTTCAGCTAATTCTATATTTTTTTGTTCTGATGCTATTTGTTTAATGGCTTCGCTAATTTGAATGCCAACCAACCTAATTTTGGTTTGAGGAGAATTATTTAGTACAGCATTTAATTTTTCCAATCCAACGTTTCCACCTCCAATTATGAGCAGGCGAAGTGTTTCAAGCTTTAAAAAGACAGGGAAGAGATTATTATCTTCTTTGGCTGCTATATCTTCTTGCTCCTTTATCACTTAAAAATTTTTATTTGATCTAATAATAGCAATTGCTTTTGTGCAAAGCATTTTTTAATTATAATACATCAGGCAAAAGCGCCTTGCCCAAGTCACGTCTTTGCGAGTCGCCTGAATAATGTAACAATTCTAATAAAAGTAGCGGCGACGTGGCAATCTCCTTGGTATAGTCGGCATTTTCTATACCAAGGAGATTGCCACAATCCCGATAGCTATCGGGATCTGAAACATTTTTCAAAATACAAACACTCTGCTCGAAAACTTTTCTCCAAAGGAGCAGGCGCAAAGACGTCTCGGTTTGTATTTGACATTTGCGAGCCGCTTCCATTACTTCCTTAGCGAATATTCTACCTAATTCTATTTAATTGTATAATTTTCTAAAAGAATAATCGCCAAACTTCTCACCTTCCTTTTTTTCATTTTTGAAAGCTAAAAACAAGGCATCCAATTCCTGTAAAATGCCTTCTTCGTCAAGGCTTTCTTTATAAATCTTATTTAGCCGAAGGCCTTCATGATCGCCGCCGAGGTGTAAATTATAGCGCCCCATTGCCGTTCCAACAAACCCTATTTCTGCATTGTACGATCTTGCACAGCCGTTAGGGCAACCGGTCATTCTTATAATAATATTTTCATTATCCAGTGCATGATTTTGAAGCAGCACCTCAATCTTCGTGAGTAAGGAAGGCATGTAGCGTTGCGCTTCCGCAAGCGCCAGCGGGCAAGTGGGTAAGGCTACACAGGCCATCGAATTTTTACGGATGGATGAAGCTCCGTCCGTATGTTCAATAATTTTAAATTGCTCTAAAATATTATTTACCGCTTGTTTGTCTTCTTCGGCAACGTCGCTTACAATCACGTTTTGGTTACCGGTAAACCGAAAATTTACTTTGCCTGTTTTAGCAATTTCCAGCAGGGCAGACTTTAATGCAACCTGTTCATCATCGAGTATTCTGCCATTTTCTATAAAGGGCGTATAATACCATTTGCCTTGTTCGTTTTTGTACCAGCCATAGTAATCATGCCTGCCGGTGAATGTGTAAGGCTTTGCTTCTTCCAGCTTGAAATCAAGGCGCTTTTCTACCTCTGCTTTGAAGGCTTCGACGCCTAACCTGTCAACGGTATATTTAAGGCGGGCGAACTTCCTGTCGCTGCGGTTACCGAAATCTCTTTGCACGGTGAGTATTTCATAAATCGCCTTTAATGTTTTCTCTTCACTATCAGCAAAGCCGATCACTGTACCGAGGCGTGCATACGTTTGTGCATTACCGTGAGTGGTTGATAAGCCGCCGCCGATCGCGATATTAAATCCAAGCAATTTGTTATTTTCAATAATGGCGATCAACCCGATATCATTGGTAAATACATCCACATCATTGTTAGGTGGAATAGCGATACCAATTTTAAATTTCCGGGGCATATACCTTTCCTGGTACAGCGTATCTTCTTCATCTTTTTTATCCAATATTTTTTCTTCGTCCAGCCAAATTTCATAGTATGCCTTCGTCTTAGGCATTAGCATGTTACTGATCTTATCGGCATAGCTAAAAACCTCTGCATGGATGGGAGATTGCATAGGATGCGCACTGCATGTCACGTTGCGGTTAATATCGCCGCAGGTGGCTATGGAATCAAGCTTTGCTTTGTTGAAATCCTGTATGGTGGGCTTGAGCTTCGATTTAAATAGACCATGTAGCTGGATCGTTTGCCTTGTAGTAATTTTTATCACGCCTGTTGAATAATCTCCTGCAATTGCATTTGCGTCTATCCATTGTTGCGAGGTCAAAAAGCCGCCGGGCAGCCGGAGCCTTATCATAAAAGTAAAGAGGCGCTCAAGTTTTTTTTCTGCTCTTTCATCCCGGCGGTCACGGTCATCCTGCTGGTAAATGCCATGAAACTTTATCAACGACTGATCGTCTTCCCGAAGAGCGCCGGTCAGTTCATCGTGCAGGCTTTCTTCAATGGTGCCACGCAGCCCATCGCTTTCCGTTTTTATTTTTTCTGTAGGTGATAGATTTTCGGCCATTACTTTTTTTTATTACACTTTTTTATTACACTAATTGAGACGAATTACACTAATTCCTTTTTTGACTACACCAATTGTTTTTATAAAGATAGAATTCGTGTAATTCGTAAAAATTCGTGTCATCAATAAACATCCTTTATATACCGTCCTTCTTCTTTCATATTATCCAGATACTTTTCTGCATCGATTGCTGAGCGTTCGCCATATTGCTCTATTATCTTTAATAATGTTTGCTCTACATCAAAGCTCATCGGATCTTTAGCTCCGCACACGTAGATATAAGCGCCGGTATGCATCCATTCAAAGAATTCATTTCCATGCTGCATCATTTTATGCTGCACATATATTTTTTCAGGCTGGTCTCTTGAAAATGCTGTGCTTACTTTCGTAAGAACGCCGGTATCAAACCAGTTTTGTATTTCGCTCTGGTATAAAAAATCCGTCACGAAATGCTGATCTCCAAAGAAGAGCCAGTTTTTGCCGGAAGCGCCGTTGGCGTCTCTTTCAGCGATGAAGGAGCGGAAAGGCGCAATGCCGGTTCCAGGTCCAATCATAATTATGTTTTTATCTTCTTCAGGTAAACGAAACCGGTTATTAGGATGAATATAAAACTGCAATTCATTCTCCTCGGTAAAATGCGCTAAGAAATCAGAAGCCAAACCATATTTAGTAAGATCATTTACTTTAAAAAAATCCTTCGCAACCGTAATGTGAATCTCTCCGGAATGTGCTTCGGGAGAAGATGCGATTGAGTATAGTCTTGGCGCTGTAGGTTCTAATATTTTTACCACTTCTGAAAATTGATCAGCATCTTTTACCGGGTAAATTTTCAACAGGTCGAGCAGATCAATTCTCTGTATAACCACGTCCTGCTCTGTGATTGCTGCATATTGCTTTACTACACGTTCGGGTAAATAGGTGATGTTTAATTTTTTTTGCAGAAGATTATACACTGAAAATAATTCATCTTTATAGTCAACATTTAATGTATCATCAATCCCTGTTACGGCAATAATTTCTTCAACAAGCACCTTGTTATTTTCAGGAACAATGCCAATAGAATCGCCCGGCTGGTAGGTCACGTCTTCTGCTTCAATCTCTATGTGCCAGGTTTCTTTGTTGCTGCCACGGTCGTTCAGGTTTATATGTGCCAGTATATTTCCACTGTATATTTTTTTACCGGAAGATCTTTTTGTTATGATCTTTGGCGCCGTAATAGAAGGTTCTGCAGAATTGCCGTCAAGCGCTTTGCAAACTTCGTCGAACCATGTATCGGCTTCTTCATTGTAATCCACATCACATTTTTGTATCGGGAAAAAACGCCTGCCTCCCAGCTTGGTTAACTGTTCATCCACATCTTCGCCGGCCTTGCAAAAGAGGGGATAAGATGTATCACCTAAGGCAAGTACGCTGTATTTTAATTTGTCAAGCTTAAATCCATTCTGGTGTACATGGTCGTAAAACTTTTTAGCGGCTGCCGGCGGCTCACCATCACCGTGAGTACTGATCACGGCTAAAAAATATTCTTCTTTGCTAAGGTCATTCAGGCGGTATTGATCCATGCTTTGCACTTTCGCATGAATGCCTTTTTTCTTTGCTTTGGCGGCAAACTCTGTCGCCAATTTTTTTGAATTGCCTGTCTCCGTGCCATAAGCGATTGTAATTTTATTTATGCCGCTCTTCACTACAGGCGCTTCTTCAGCTACTTGTTGTGATACAATCCCGTTCAGGTAACCATTCATCCAAATCAACTCTTCTTTGGTTGATTTGCCTATTAGCTCCAGCAAAGTTTTTAGTTTATTCTCAGCTAACATTTTTCTGTAATTTTTCCTGTGGATTGATATTAGATATTTTACCCGTCATCGGCTTAAAATAATATTCGCCTGTATTATTGTTTGCAAGCCACGAAAATTGAGCATGCAGGGCCACTACTTTGCCAATGATTACGAGGGAAGGTGATATGAAAGACTTTCCTCTCGATTGCTTCTCATAAGCATATAGGTTAGCTATTTGAACGCTTTGGTAAGGAGTAGTTGCCTGCTCTATCACGGCTAATAATTTATCTTCATGAATATTATTCACTGTAAGTTTCTCCACTACCTTATCCAATGTTTCGGAAGACATGTAGAACACTAATGTATCATCAGTGCCGGCCAATTCTTTCCAATATTCATCGTTCAAAATATCTGATTTATAGTAGGTAAGAAAGCGAACCGAGGTAGCATATCCTCTTGCTGTAAGAGGAATGCCTGTATAAGCTGCAGCACCCAAAGCCGCTGTTACGCCGGGAATTATTTCGTAAGGAATGTTTTTAGCAACAACAGTTTCAAGCTCGTCCATGATATTTGAAAAAATAGAAACGTCACCCCCTTTCAACCTTACCACTAACTTCCCTAACAGGCAGTGGTGTACGATAAGTTCATTGATAGTTTGCTGCGGCGTAGAAATGCCACGCCTGCATTGTTTTCCTACATAGATAATTTCGGCGGTTGGGTTTACATAAGTATGTAAAATTTCTTCACTTACAAGCCTGTCCGTAAGCACAACCCCGGCTTCCCGCAGGTAGCGCACAACCTTCAGCGTAATTAATTCAGGATCTCCGGGGCCTGCTCCGGCAATAATTAATTTACCATTTATCAATTGCTTTTTCATTAGAAGTCTACTTATTTAGTAGGGTAAATATGTAAAAAAATTTAGAAGGCTTACTGTATCATGCAGGCGCCAACAGTTACGCAACTTGTTTCGTCAATTAGAATTGCGCCACCATTCTCCCTGAGTTTTTTGTATGAATCAAATGAGATGGGTGCGGCTGTTTTTATAGTTGCCTTCACAATATCATTTAGTTCTGCTTTTTCAGGAGAAAAGTTTTTCTGTAAGGTATTTACGTCGAGCTTATATTCTATTTCTTTTACCACGCTTTTTACCACCCGGCTGTTAAGCTGCAGCAGGTATTTATTACCAGCAATCAATGGTTTATTTCCCATCCAGCAAAGCGTCACGTCAAATTCCTGCTCCGTGGCAGGCTGGTTATCACGATGCACTATCATATCACCACGGCTTACATCTACATTATCAGTTAAATGCATGACAACACTTTGCGGAGCAAAACCTTCTTTTATTTCTTTACCACCAATTTCAATGGCTTTAATAGTACTTTCGATACCGGAAGGCTGAATAATTATTTTATCGCCTTTGCGATAAACGCCGCTTATTATTTTACCTGCATATCCCCTGTAATCGTGTAGGCCTTCGGCTTGTGGGCGAATCACAAATTGCACCGGGAATCTTGCGTCAGTTAAATTGACATCAGATCTTAATTCAACATTTTCTAAAAGATGCAATAAAGATTCGCCTTCGTACCAGGGAAACTTAGCTGATTTTTCAACAATATTGTCTCCATTTAAGGCGCTGATAGGAATGTATTTTACATCTTTTAACCCTAATGATTCTGCAACTTTTGCATAATCAATTACAATATTATTGTACGCATCCTGCGAGTGATCGACCAGGTCCATTTTATTAATAGCCACAATTACATGGGGAATATTTAGTAGAGAAGTGATGATAGAATGGCGCCGTGTCTGCTCTACCACGCCGTTTCTTGCATCCACCAATATTATCGCCAGCTCAGAGTTAGAAGCGCCGGTAACCATGTTGCGGGTATATTGAATATGCCCCGGCGCATCGGCTATAATGAATTTCCTTTTTGGTGTAGAAAAATATTTATAAGCCACATCAATGGTAATGCCCTGCTCACGTTCAGCACGCAAGCCATCTGTCAGCAAGGCGAGGTCAATTTCACCGTTTTGTTTGTTCTTACTTTGCTTTTCAATTGCAGCAAGCTGGTCTATCAAAATAGATTTGCTGTCATACAACAATCTTCCGATCAATGTGCTCTTGCCGTCATCAACACTGCCTGCGGTTATAAATCTTAGAATGTCCATCGTTTCAGTTATCAGTGATTAGCTATAAGTGATTAGTTATGAGTGATCAGGTATCAGTTGTGAAAATCCATTTATGAAAAGCTCCCAACGTCCCTCCTTTAGGGGGTTAGGGGGTTAAAAATATCCTCCCTTTTTTCTATCTTCCATCGCAGCTTCTGAAACCCTGTCGTCAATTCTTGTTTCACCTCTTTCACTGGTTTTAGTTGCGATTATTTCAATTATTATATCGTCTATGCCCGTCGCGTTAGATTCAACAGCTGCCGTACAGGTCATATCTCCCACTGTTCTGTAGCGAACTTTTCTTTTTGATATCACATCTGTTTCATCTAATTGTAAATATTCTGAAACCGCCACTAATTGCCCTTCGTGCTCAATTACATCTCTGTCATGTGCAAAATATATTGAAGGCAAATCTATCTTTTCACTTCTTATATAATTCCATATATCTAGCTCTGTCCAGTTGCTTATCGGGAAAGCACGCACGTTTTCGCCTTTATGTATTTTGCCATTATATGTATTCCAGAGCTCCGGCCTTTGCAACTTTGGATTCCATTGGCCAAACTCATCTCTTACAGAAAATATTCTTTCTTTGGCTCTTGCTTTTTCTTCGTCCCTTCTTGCGCCACCAATTAATACATCAAATTTAAATTCGTCAATAATATCGAGAAGAGTGTAGGTTTGCAGGGCATTGCGGCTATTGAATTTTCCTTTGAGCTCAGTAAGATTTTTTTCTTTAATGGTATCCTCAACTTTCCTTACAATTAATTCTCTCCGATCTTTTCTACCAATGCATCCCTAAAATCCAATGCTTCCGGAAAATTATGGCCCGTATCAATATGTACTAAGGGAAAAGGGAATTTACCAGGGCGAAAAGCCTTTAACGCAAGATGCACTAAAGTGATCGAATCTTTACCACCCGAAAATAATAATGCAGGATGCTCAAACTGGCCCGCCACTTCACGCATAATGTGTATCGCCTCTGATTCTAACTGGCCTAAATAATCCAAATAATGTTTACTCATTTTTCCATTTTTTGTGCTGAGAAGTGCCCTGGATTTATTAATCAACAACATTTACATGCAGGCCACATTCTTTCTTCGTGTTGTCTTCCCACCACCACCTGCCGGCTCTGAAATTCTCTCCCGGCCTGATGGCTCTTGTACATGGTGCACATCCTATACTCACAAAACCCCGGTCGTGTAAAGGATTGTACGGAATATTATTTTCGTTTATGTATTGTTTTACGTCTTCTGTTGACCAGTGCAATATGGGATGATATTTAATCACCTTATTTCCTTCATCCCATTCAATCTGCGGCATATCATGCCGGTTTTCGGAATGCTCTGAACGCAAACCGGTTATCCAAACTGCATTGCCTTTAAGCGCTCTTTTTAGTGGTTCTACTTTTCTTATGTAGCAGCAGCCCTTTCTATTCTCAACAGATTCATAAAAAGAATTCGGACCTTTTTCCGCAACAAAATCCTGTAGCAAAGATTGATCAGGATAATAAGCCTTTACTTTAGTATGAAAATTTTCGTTGGTAGCATTCCATACAGAATAAGTTTCGGGAAAAAGCCTGCCGGTGTCTAAGGTAAATATGCTTACAGGAAAATCGTTTGTAAAAATTTTGTGGGTGACAGCCTGGTCTTCAAAGCTGAAACTCGTGGAAAAGGTAACCTGTCCCGGAAATTTATTCACCAGGTCAAACAGCATTTCTTCAATACTTAAATTATTTACCTGTGCCGATAAATCTGAAATATAATTTTGAAGCTGGTGCATTTATTTATTAGAGGAATAATGAAATTGAAATCTTTTTTATATGTGTTTGCAGAGTGCTGGAAATCATTGAACGTTCAACAACAACCCATGGGTTGAAAAGAAATGCACATATACTTTAATAAGAAAAGGGATTTCATTCTGTTGTTAATTTCAATTGTCTACCACAAAGGTAGGGTATTCATTTTTTAAATAATAGCAATTGCGGGAAATTTTTTATGAAAGCCGGTTTTGAATTTCTTGGGCGTTGTAATTATGCTACTTGTAATCGCTTTACAGGAAAGGGTTTTGAAAGAAAATGTTTGGATTGCATAATGTATAACGCCGTGAGATTAGCATATTTTCTACGTTTAATTTTGAAATCTGTATTCAGTATTTAATCTGAAAATTTGATAAAATATTTTTTTTGATTTCTATATGGACATTAAACATAGCCAAAAATATTTCTTGTTCTGAAAAGCCTTTAATACTTTTTGGGGTTCCAGGCTTATATGCCAAATAGGGATTATAATTACCAACTTTTTGCCAGCTTTTCAACCTCTTCCTGCGAGAGAACTTCCCCTCTTTCAAAATTAGGTTTTGCATCCTATCATTATAATGAGTCTTAAAACCATTAGCGCATTTATATTTTCAATTCGTAGTATTTAGAACAATATTTTACACTTCTTTCAAAGACATTTCTTAAAGCCGTTGCCTATTGCCCATTGCCTATTATATTTGCAACCGACATTTTAAAGTTGACATGACAGTAGTAGTTGGGGGAGGAGGCGCTGGCGGATTTTTCTGTGCAATAAATTTTGAACACTGATGTAGAGAAGATCTTCAAAGAGGATGGTGTACCAGGCGTTTGATTCTGTCGCTCTCAAAAACCTCCGTGTGGTTTTTACGGTGATTGTGCGTACAATTTCTCTTTTATTGTAAGCCTATTTTTTGCAATTTGGTGTAATAGTTTTCCCTTAAAACGTTGCCAGGCGTGCATATTGTCAAATGATCTTCTTCATAATTTCCTGATTGCCGGCAACAACTTTTTTATAGTTTATTGTGAAATACAAAACCTGCACTTTAGCTTTAGTTATTATTTACACAAAACTGCCTGTATGTATTTTATTAAGCCTTTGCTTTTTATTTTTCTTACGTCAGGCGTTTTAGTTTCCACTGCACAGTCCATAGATTCTTCAATAAATCTTTCAACACAGCTACCCGAAAAGTATTATGCCAAGGTTGACAAAAAGCTCAGCTCGGTAAATGAACAGCTTTCAAAAAAGTCGGTAAAATATCTTGCGAAATTTCAAAGGCAGGAAGAAAAATTACAGAAAAAATTAAATAAGCTGAACCCTGAAAATGTAATGGCGAATGCGAATGAAAAATATAAAGAGCTATCGCAAAAAATAAAAAGTAAAAGAGCAACTACAGATAAAATAATAAGTGGGGTATATAATGCGAATTTAGATTCTCTCGGTACATCTCTTTCTTTCTTAAAACAATTTAATGGGTTAAGCGATAAAGTAAAAGAACCATTGAAAAGCTTTGACCTGCTACAAAGCAAACTTCAGCAATCCGAAAAAATTACCGCATTTATTGCTGAAAGAAAACAACAGGTAAAAGAAATCCTTTCCCGATATACCAAACTTCCCGCAGGTTTAAAGAAGGATTATGATAATCTTTCTAAAACGATTTTTTATTACAAAGCGCAGGTCGCTGAAATTAAGCAGACGCTCAAAGATCCCAAAAAAATAGAGCAGAAAGCGTTATCTCTGTTAACTAAACTACCCGCATTTCAAAAGTTCATGAAAGAGAACGGGCAGTTGGCCTCTCTGTTCCGCCTGCCGGGCAATGCTGACCCGGCGCAGAGTTTAGCAGGATTACAAACCCGCAGCTCAGTACAATCGCTTATACAACAACGCATAGCCTCCGGCGGCCCGGATGCACAGGCGCAAATTCAACAAAACCTTGCAGCAGCGCATGCTGAATTGAATAAGTTGAAAGATAAGATTAATCAGTTTGGAAACGGAGGTGGCGATGCGGAGATGCCGGACCTGCCTACCGGACAGGCAGGCTTCAAGCCCAATAATCAAAAAACGAAGCCATTTCTAAAACGGCTGGAATACAGCACAGACGTGCAGTTCACCAAATCAAATAACCTTTTGCCTTCTGCGGCAAATATCGGGTTGGGGATTGGGTATAAGCTAAATGACAAAAGTATTTTGGGTATAGCCTTGAGTTACAAAATGGGTGTGGGAAGCCTGCAACACATCTCCATCACTCATCAGGGAATTGGTTTTAGAAGTTATGGGGATTGGAAAATTAAAAAGCAATTTTTTGCAACAGGTGGCTATGAAATGAATTACAACGCTGCATTTAAAAACATTCAGCAAGTTTCACCATTCGGGGGAAACTCAAAGGGGGAGCCGTGGCAGAGAAGTGCATTACTTGGTGTTAGTAAAAAATATAAGATAAGTAAGAAGGTAAAAGGAGAGGTGAAATTACTGTATGATTTTTTGGCTAATGAACATGTGCCGGTAAGTGAGCCTTTTATTTTTAGGCTTGGGTACAAATTTTAAAAAAATAAACAAACAAAAAAATATGAAAAAAATAATTCTATTATTAATCTTTTTATTCATTTTTACTAAATATGTATTTTGCCAAACTAATACATTCCCAACGGGCGGAAATGTAGGTATTGGGACAACAAGTCCAACAGCAAAATTGCAAGTAAATGGAGGCAATATATTTATTGGTAACCCTGCCATAATTGATTCTTACGATCAATTATATTCAGCAGGTTCAAATCCCGGTTTTAGGCAAGAAGTACAAAGGTCAAGTGGCGGTGCCGCTTTTGATTTAAATAATGTATATGCTCATAAAACCTCAGCTGTCGCTGATGCATTGTGGGCGAAGATAGGTATATATGGAGATTTTGGAACAAGTGGTGTTGCCGCATTACCCGCTGCAATCTATATGTACTTTGGAACTGAACCCACTGTTTCTTATTACAATAATACCTTCCGTCTTTATCCAAATAAAAACGCTTATTTCGATGGGAAGGTTGGAATTGGAACGGCTACACCACTAGACAAGTTAAATGTTCAAAATGGAAATCTTTCAATTTCAAACAGTATATGGGCTTTAAATAGTTTAATGGGGGCTGTAAAATTTTTTTATTCCCCTACTCCTAATGCTTACGCAGGAATTGCCGGAAAAACAAACGGGGGAGGAGCCGATCAGTTGGATCTTTTATTTTACACAGCTTATGGAACAGCAATTGAACAAATGAGAATAATGTCTTTAACCGGTAATGTCCTCATCGGTAAGACCTCTCAGGTAAACAATACATATAAACTCGATGTGAATGGCAACGCCCGCATGAATAAAGTAGTGGTGAATACAACCGGTGCTGACTTTGTATTTGACCCTGCATATCAGCCGCTGCCATTAGATTCCTTACGTGCTTTCATTCAAAAAAATCATCATCTGCCCGACATTCCTTCTGCAGATGAAATGCAAAAGGAAGGGCTGGATGTAGGAGATAACCAAATAAAACTTTTGCAGAAGATTGAAGAGTTGACATTGATTGTGATAGAGCAGAATAAGAGGATAGAGAAACTGGAATTTTCTTTACAAAATTCCAAAGATCCAAATTAATTCATATTTCCAGAAGCGATATGAAAAATGAGTTTTTAATCTTTTCAATATGTATAAATTATTATCAATACTATTTACTTTTTATTGTACATGGTCGTTTGGTCAGGTGCACTTACAAACTGGTGCATCGCAGGTAAATATCCCTATATTTTCTTATGCTAATGCGGACGAGTTGAGTTCTAATATTAGTATTAACTATATCAATGGAAATGGGATAAAAGTAGGAGATGTGGGATCATCTATCGGAACGGGATGGAGTTTGCAAACGGGTGGAGTAATAGAAAGAGAGCAAAGAGGTTTACCGGATGATCAAAAAAGGGATCCCTCTACTCCAAATCCAGAGACAGCAAAAACAAATATGACGTCTGCTGAATACTACAACAAATATTTCCCTAACGGCTATCTATTTTCAACATACAGTCCATCAGATATTATATCTAACGAGGGTGCATTCATAAAAATGTATGATTATCCAGGTCAAAATTTTCTTTTAGGTAACCCTAACGGCAACATTCCAATCAAAGAATCCATTGCTGCTGATAGAGAACAGGATATTTTTCATTTAAGCTATGGGACAGTTGTTGCCGAATTTGTCATCGGGAAAAGCGGTCAAATAAAAGTGTTGAATGATAGCAGGCTAAAAATAACAATGTTTCAATCAAATTTTTTGAGCTCGAATATAAAAACCTGTATTGACTATTTTGTTGTTACGGACATAGATGGAATTCAATACATATTTTCGGATAAGGAACTCTCTCAAACGTGTACCTACAATAAAGTAAGATTTCCAGATAACAATAACATCATTGACCTGCAAGATAATCCCCCAACTCAAACTGGAAACTGGTATTACCCTAATACCACAACCCCCTATCTGGGAGTACCAGTTTTTTTAGGGCAAAAAACAGGAAGTTATATAGTCAACAAATGGTTTCTAAGTAAAATATTTAACCCTAGAACCAATAAAGCAGTAATCTTCGCGTATGAACAGTATGATATTGACATTTTGGGTCAACCACAAATCGGTTGCGTCGTACAAGCTAATCAACCTAAAAAGTATTCTATAACGATTAATCGAGAATCGAGTAAATTACTTCGTCTAAAAAAAATAACCTTTCCTACATCGCAGATTAATTTTGTATATCAAACAATTCCTCGAATTGATGTTCCGAATTCAATGCCGCTTTCAGAAATTCAAATCTTTAGTAACAATGGTTTTTTATTTAAAAAATTTATTTTTCAATACGGATATTTTTATAAATCAGAAATAAAGCCGTATACATATCAATTTGCACCAAATCAAATAGTTTATTCAAGATTGTGCTTACAGTCGTTACAAGAGGTTGGAGGCGATACGCAAACCAAGCTCCCACCTTACTTTTTTGATTATTATATGGGCGGAGATCCTTCAAACATTTATAGCGATGATATTATTCCACCGAATTTTTCTTATTTTACCGATCAGTGGGGATTTTTTAACGCTCATAGTCTATACAACTATCCTAACCAGCCCAATCAAATTCCCGTGGGTAGCCAATTATCAAATATCTGCATTAATGCGTTCACTGTTAGAGCGCCTGTAGTTGCTGTGGCTCAGAACGGAATTATAAGGCAGATTACCAACCCTTCCGGGGGAACTTTGACATATGAATATGAGCAAAATAATGCGTGTTATTACTGGCAAAATATTACTGTCGGGGGTGTACGAGTTAAAAGAACAATTCAGTATGATGGAATTAGTCATTTTAATGATATAATTAAGGAATATAAATATGTAGAAACTGATGGTTCTACTTCGTCTGGCTGGGGTTACGAACCACAGGAATTTTCAGTTCTGCAAAATATCAGAATTTATAAAGAAGCCGGGGGAAAAGCTGGGGTTACTTTTAAAGATGTTGCGTACACATTTGCAAATAGTTTTCTTAATACAAAAGGATTATCTTTTTCGGTAAAATTATCTAACTCTGTTGGTCCGTGTATCCAGGCAGCGATTGCCCAAATAATCCTGCAAATTTTAGTTAATATTTTTACACCGTCTGACCCCGCGTACAAAGATCAAAGCCTGGAAAGATATTCAAATGTTTCAAATCAATCTGGGAATCCACTTCCCTACCAGTATTGGAGAGTAGAAGTCATTGATAAAACAACGACCGTCGATAATGGTAAAACTGTTTACGAATTTACTTCCGAGTTTGATAAAACTATAGATATTGTAAGCTTTTCTTTTCCTTTTTCTGCAAAAGACCGCTACATCCCATGGGCTTATGGTTTACCTAAAAGAATTGCTGCGTACGATAACAGCACTCCGGCTAAACTAATTAAGGAAACCATTAATGATTATAATTTTATTAGCTCTTTCATGTCGGACCCTAATTTTATGTCAAAAAGATGGGAGCCAAATAGAATTTTATACGACGCTTTCAATTCAACCCGGCCACCTTTTAATATTCCAGGTGAGTATGATATCACCGAAGCCCCGATCTATTTTCCCCAGGTAGGACATAGCGAGTTGCTAACTACAAAAGAACGAGTTTATAGTAAGGATGGAACCAAATATTCAGAAAACCAAACAGCCTACACTTACAACCCTTTGAACTTTAGTCCCAGCACAGTTACGCAAACAAATAGTGCAGGAGACATTAGCCAAAAAAGATTTTATTATTCCGAAGATTATACCGCGAGTGGCTTTCCACAGATCCTGAAAACTGCCAATATGGTGAACACACCTATATCTACGGAAACATGGGTAACAAAACCAGGGGGGCAGGCTCAAATGATATCAACCTCTATAAATGAATTTGGTTTCGTTTCAAATGGAGATATAAAGCCCGTAAAAAGTTATTTTTTGCAAACTAATACTCCATTGACACAGGCGCAAATCGGCGCATTCAATCCTGCAGCAGTCGTAAGGAACTCCACTTTTATCAAGGCTAATCAGCAGATCAATTATAATTATAGCGCTACCGGCAATAATGCTCTTACTGGTATAGAAAGTATAGATCTCTTAGGTAACAGAGTGAATTCTGTATTATATGATTACAACAACAGTTACATAGTTGCTAATATAAAAAATGCTCTTCAGAAAGATGCAGCCTATACATCTTTTGAAGCAGACGGAACTGGTGGGTGGACGATCAACTCAGGAAATATTATTACCAATCAGGGAGCCATCACTGGAAATAATATGTTTTCTGGTATTGTTTCCAAAACTTTCTCGACAGCGGGAAATTATGTAGTAACCCTCTGGGTTAACGGCGCTTCTACCGTAACTGTTAATGGAAATACTGGTTCGCTTTTAAATACAATCAACAATTGGAAGCTTTATTCCTGGACCCTTAATTCTGTTTCTTCCGTCACAATTTCCGGAAACAATTACGATGAAGTAAGGCTATATCCACCAACAGCACGTATGTCCACATATACATACGAGCCGCTTATTGGCAAGACTTCGGAATGCGATCTCAATAATCATATTACCTATTACAATTATGATAAACTAGGAAGACTTATTTATGTACGCGATGAAAAAAATAATATTCTGAAAAAAATATGCTACAACGTAACAGGACAGGTGGAGGACTGTAGTATAGGATTTAAAATATATTTAAGCAACAATTCCGGTTATAGTGGCGTAACGTTTTCAATATATATCGACGGCACCTTATATAGCTTTCCTGCAAATGGTGTTTTGAATGTACCGGCCACAGCACTGCTCCCCGGAAGCCACACTTTTAAACTTAGTTGTGGCAGCCCTACATCAAATTTTGCGATGTCGCCTAACAATGTACCAATTCCTGTGGCTTGTAATAACAATTTTGCTCTGGCGGTTAATTCAGACATCACGTTCAGCTTTTACCCGGTGTATAATGTACCGTGCAGTGTAAGTAGCGCTTCAAATCCTTTATCAACTAGTGGATACTGCAGTAATGGATCGGGCGGTACAGTCAATCTATATTCATCAACCCAAACCATTGTCCCGGGAAGCCAGTTATATTATGATGCTGCGAAAACGCAACCAGTCACTAACATTTTATGGGTACGCCCGTGGTCAGGAACAGGAAAAATTAGCTATGCTGTTAACAGTTCGGGCGTGGTTCAGTCAACAACTTATTCTCAAAATTGTCCATAAATCTCGAAACAAAATGAAGAATAAAAAAGTATTAAGATTCATTCTGATTTTTGGGATCTTGCTCAAGATGCAGGGCAGCGGGTTAGCGCAATCAGGCAATTTTGTACGTACTTGGGTAGCAACGGCTGCTGAAACTAATCCTAATACGTTAATGTCTCTGCCTCTAAATAACGTTCGTGAGAAAACCGAATATTTAGACGGATTAGGTAGACCAATGCAGCTTGTCGATAAAGATGGCAGTCTCGTTAATTCTGTTAAAAAAGATATCGTAGTCCCAATTGAATACGATGAAGCCGGGAGACAAGTAAAATCTTACCTGCCATATACTTCAAGTGTATCTCCGGGGCAATTTAAGGTAAATGCCGTCTCGGCACAACAGCAATTTATAACAACGCTGTTTAGTGAAGCTCCCTCTTATGGATTAACTGAATATGATAACAGCCCTTTAAACAGGATTACCAAGACTATGTTGCCGGGTACTAGCTGGGCGGGAAGCAATGCCGGTATTTCCTATGATTATGATGTAAACCTGAATAGTGAAAAAGTCCACATTTGGACAATTGGTTATACTGCCGGTGTAGCTCCGTCTACATCACCGACTGCTGTGTACACGGATGCTCAGCTATTTAAATACGTTACTACCGATGAAAATCTAAAACAGGTTATCACCTACACTGACAAAAGCGGAAATCTTATTTTGAAAAAAGTACAGGATAAAACCGGGTCGGCTCTTACAGTTGAACATGCAGGGTGGCTTTGCACTTATTATGTGTATGATGATTTTGGGCAGCAGCGTTTTATAATTCCACCTAAAGCAGTTGTTTATCTTGATACACATAACTGGGCACTTTCAAGTGATGTTATAAATGAACTTTGCTTTAGTAACGAGTACGACGAGCGGGGAAGGTTGATCGTAAAAAAATCGCCAGGTGCCGATCCCGTTTACTTTGTGTATGACCAGCGTGATCGATTGGTATTTTCCCAGGATGGGAATCAACGCAATCAAACGCCAAAAAAATGGATGGCAACATTGTATGATAATCTTGACAGGGTTACCACAACGGGGCTAATAGATTACGCCTCTACGAGAGCTGCACTTCAGCTATCAGTAAATAATATTACGAATAATGCTTCTAATGGGGTTGTTGTAGTCAATTCCTCGATACCACCGCAAGCAAATCTTGTTGTAGACTCAAGAACCGGCAACACGCCGGCGTTGTATTCCGCTACCAACAGCATCACATTTGCGGATGGATTTGTAAGTGGGGCTACAGATAATTTTGTTGCACAAATTGACGGTACAGTACAAAGCTCAAACAGCAATGTTCCCGTTAATGGAAATCCATTGCCATCCGGAAACAATCTTTATACCCTTACGCTTATATTTTATGATGATTATTCTTACGCAGGGTCAAAGACGTTCAGTAATAATTTTACAATCGACAATTCTGTACCGGCAAATGAAACAGAATCGGTTCAAAAAACTTCACAAACGATCGACTTTTTAACAGGAACAAAGGTAAGGCTGTTAGATGGAGGCAATACTTTCTTAACCACTACATCTTTCTACGACTATAGAGGAAGGCTAATACAATTACAGGGTGATAACCATAAAGGCTATACTAATGAAAATACTACCCAATACGACTTCAGCGGCAAAGTGAGAAGCACTTACGAATACCACAGGTTTGATGGCAATAGTGATATAAAAATATACACACACAATACATATGACCTTCTTGGAAGGATAATCAAAATAGGTAAGAGTATTAATGGCGCTGCTGAAAAAGATATTGCGTCATATACTTATAACGAACTTGGCCAATTAGCCAACAAAAAGCTTGCCCCTGGGTTTGCCGGAGAAGATGGCCCTCAACTTGAAAGCCTTGATTACACTTATAACATACAGGGTTGGCTCCTGGGAATTAATAAAGCATACGCAGCTTCTACAACAAGAACAGGAAATTATTTTGGGATGGAATTGGGTTATGATAAAGCAGGTACTCCCAATTTTACAAGCTCTCAAAAAAATGGAAACATTGCAGGCAATGCCTGGAAAACAAGAGGAGATAATACCATAAGAAAGTATGACTATAATTATGATAATGCCAACCAATTATTAAGTGCAGCTTTTAACCAGCGTAACACGCCCGGTGCAGGATGGACAAAAGATAAAATGGATTTCACCTCTAATTACGGGTATGATGAAAACGGAAATATTAAAACGCAAAATCAATCGGGTATTGTGCCAGGGCTTGCTCCGTTGCAGATAGACCAACAGATTTATCACTACGATCTGGTAGTGCCAGGTGGATGGACTAACAAGCTAAGCAATATTGATGAAAGAGTAGTTCTATTTTCAAATGGAAATTTAGGGGATTTTAAGAATGGCTCCGCAGGTGCCGTTACCCAACAATATTGGTATGATAAAAATGCAAACTTGTCAAGAGATCTCAATAAAGAAATTGGTAATGCTTCTGTTGACGGCACCCAGTACAACTTTATGAATCTTCCCACATTAATAACTTTTAAAAATACTAATAAAACAATTGCTTTTATTTATGATGCTGCTGGCAACAAACTTCGCAAAATTCTGGACGAACCGGCTAACGGTGCAAACTCTGCGAGGCATATAGAAACAGATTATGAGGAAGAATTTGTTTATGAAACATCTCCGGTAAATCTTGGTGGCACCGGTGTGCCGGTTCTGCAATTTTTTGGGCATGAAGAAGGAAGGATAAGAAGATTGAATGACGGAAGTTTTGTTTATGATTACTTTATAAAAGATCATTTGAGCAATGTGAGAATGATTCTTACAGAAGAACAAAAGCAGGATATCTACCCGGCTGCAACTTTAGAAACATCCAAACTAACAACTGAGCAATTATATTACGATATTAGTACCGGACAGATAACTGATAAATCCATATTACCAGCAATACCTAATTATCAAAATAATAATGGTATTGCCAACCCGCCGTCCAACGCAACATTTGATAATGCCAATAGCTCGAAGCTGTATGTGCTTAATAAAAACTCACAAAAAACAGGATTAGGTATTGCGCTGGAAGTAATGAGTGGAGATAAGATAGATATTTTTGGAAAAAGCTATTATATACAAAACAATCCAAGCCCAGGTGGTAACAGCCAGTTACTGGCATCCGATATTATTAACGCACTCTTAGCCTCACCAACTGGTGCAGCTACGGGCAAAGGAGACGTAACAAATATTTTAAGCAATGCAAATATTACTACACCTTTAAATAGTTTTTTAAGCAATCATAATCCTTTCAATGCAAATAAGCCCAAAGCTTTCATAAATTATATTTTATTAGATGAGCAATTTAATTTTGTAACCGGAGGCTTAAGTGCAATAGATGATAACCCGTACATTTTAAAAGACCATCATCCGGAACTGCAAAATATATTAATGCCGGCAAATGGCTACCTCTATATTTACTGCAGCAACGAAAGCCCTGTTGATGTATTTTTTGATAATGTACAAGTGGTGCATACAAG
Organism: Hanamia sp.; assembly: GCA_965217965.1. GTDB lineage: Bacteria > Bacteroidota > Bacteroidia > Chitinophagales > Chitinophagaceae > Ginsengibacter. The sequence goes on from CBDCJQ010000001.1 coordinate 1,591,606, forward strand.
AGGCAGGGTACTTGAGGAAAACCATTATTATTCTTATGGATTAAAAATAGCCGGCATAAGCTCCAAAGCGCCGGGTTCTCTACAAAATAAATATTTATACCAGGGAGATTTTAGTGAAAATGATCAGGAGACAGCGCTTGATGAATTTGATCTTAGGCATTATGATCCGCAGGTTGGAAGGTGGACTACCACCGATCCCTATGAACAGTTTGCAAGCCCTTATTTAGGGATGGGAAATAGTCCTAATAATTTTATTGATCCTTATGGAGGTAGCTTAGATGATTGGATTGGTTATATTACCAAAGCAGGTGTAAAGACAGTGCAATGGTTTGATGAAAACTTTAACGAGGCAAAACAGATTATAGAAAGCTTAGGAGGTGGTAATGTAGAGGATTTGGGTTTATCGGGATTTTGGCAATCCACTGAAAATGGTATTCAAAATTGGTTGTTAAATGCTGATGGCTCAAGTACATTGTTAGATGGCTTGTTTACTGGAACCGCACCTACAAGAGCCTTAGAGATACTTAAAGAAATACCCGCAACCAAACTTGGCTTTTTCCAGTCTCTCAACATCGTTAATGATAATCTTTTACATAATATAGGCATAAGTTTATTTACAGGGATTGCCAATGATGCTTATATTACAAAGCGAAATTATGCGCAGGGGCATACCGGTTTCATAAGAGATTTAAATGGAGATCTGGTAGGTTCAAAGGAAAGGCTTTCAGCGGGAGTGAATACTTTCCAACTCTTTATGGCATCTAGTGATTTTGCTTTACCAGGCATAAAAACTGCTGGTGAGCAAGCTGTAAAATCAATAGGAGAAGGAAGAAGTGCTGTAAAAAGTTGGCTTCAAAGTGCAGGAAATTTAGAAAGAGGTCAGTTAATCCAAGATATTGAAGGAGCAGGGTTTAAAAGGGTCGGATTAGATAATCCAGTAGGAATGCACTTTGAAAGAGGAGGTATGAAAATTAGATTAGACCCATCACAAGCAGGGACTCCATTTAATCACATGCACTTAGAATTAGGAAGGAAAGCTAACAGAACATTTTATGATATGTTACTGAATAGTGTTCCTTACGATGCTCCTGCGGCACACATTCCAATAAGATAAAACAATATTATTATGGAAAATAAATTAGAATATTCGTTTGATGATGAGTTTGTAAGTAAGTTTTGTTATGATATAGATAACAAAAAAATTGAAATCCATTTTATAGCCTGTTACGATTTACAAAAAAATGAACGTATAAAAAAACCATGTTCATGGATTATAGAGAATTGGTCGGAAGCACAAAGTAAAATTGACGGAGGAACAAAGTTTCAGGAGTTAGATAAGCATATAGGGATTTTCAGTATGATATTATCAGCGGAACTAAAAGGAGATAATTTAGAATTATATGTGAATACAATTGACAACAGATATATGACATTGCTTTTTATTAATCCATATATGAATTTTGAAATATTATAACAACCCGATACCGGCAAGTACTGTTTTTGAACATGGTGAAATGAGAATTAGATTGGATACACCCCAAAAAGGAACACCGATTAATCATATGCATTTAGAATATGGAGGAAATAGTTATAATATGCTACTAAATCCTGTTAATTTTCGAAGCCCCGCAGCTCATATCCCATCAAGTAAAGTTATATAATGACAAATAAATTAGATTATTCATTTGATGACGAACCTGTATCCAAGTTTTGTTACAGCCTGGATAGTAAAAAAATTGAAGTGTATTTTACAGGACATTATGATTTAAGAAAAGAAGATAGTTTTATTGAAGCACCTTGTGTTTTTATCATTGAAAATTGGGTAAAGGCAAAAAGCAGGGTTGGGGATGAAGAGCAATTTTATTCTTTGGACAAGCACATGGGTATTTTTAGTATTATATTATATATGAAATATAATGAGGAGGGTGTACGACAAATATCCCTCCTATGATTAAATTCCTAAATTTGCAGGAAATTAATTTTATGATAACCAAAACCAAAGAGGAGATAAAAGAAATGATGGTTGATAGATTTAGCCATTATATTGATAAGTTCCTGGATTCAACAGATATAAGAACTACAAATGGAAGTCTGTACGAAGAAAAATTTACTTCAATAATGCGGTTGATGGAGGATGAAATTTTTCAGTTGTCCGTTGGCGATATTCCCAAGGGGAAGAATTTAAAAAAAAACTCCTGACTACTAAAGGATATATGGTAGTAGATAAAAGATGGCCAATAGCACAAAGCGGTGGTAGTTTTGGCATATCGGCAAATATGCAGGAACTGCTTTGTTATTTAGGGCAGGAAAGAGTTTTTGAAGATGCTTCCAGGGTTTTAAAAAAACTTACTGGTATTGATGTTAACCCAAAACAAATTGAACGGGTTTGCCATTATTATGGGAAGGCATTAGAAGCCTATTTTGCCTCTGATAAATACAAGTCACCTTTATATGCAGAGATCGCCAGGCAGTCAGTAGTTAAAGACAAAAACAAGTTATACTATATATTAGTTGATGGTTCAATGGTCTTTACCCGGGAAGAACAATGGAAGGAAGTGAAGTTGGGGAGAATATTCCGAAGCGATAAAAGAGTTGATCGTGTAGGCGTAAACCGCAATATGATCACTTCTTCCCAATTCATTGCTCATCTGGGTAACAGTAATGATTTTTGGGATAAAATGGATACCCATATTGAAGTTATCCCTAAAAAAAGAAGAGCATTTTTATGTGATGGTGCCACCTGGATATGGAATAGGATAGAAGACAGTTATCCGGAAAGCATCCAAATAGTCGATTTTTTTCATCCCCGTTTGGCGCAAGGTTACGTTAGCGCAAGCGTCCGCTTGTGCTATGAATATAAAAGAGATTTGTACATTTACTTATGAGCCGTAAATACAAATTCCACGATAATGATAAGTTATATTTTATTTCATTTGCCACGGTAAACTGGATAGACGTTTTTGTAAGAGAAGAATATAATCGAGTCATTATAGATTCCTGGAAATACTGTCAAGAAAAAAAAGGATTGGAAATCTATGGGTGGTGCGTTATGCCGAGCCATGTGCACATGATAATCGGAACTAATAAAAATGCATTAGAAGATATAGTTCGCGACATGAAAAGCCACACATCAACAACAATGAAAAATTTAATAAGAAACAATCAACAGGAAAGCAGAAGAGAATGGATTATGTGGATGATGGAAAGGGCAGGCAAGAAAAACGGGAATAATAATGATTGGCAATTTTGGCAACAACATAATAAACCATTAGAAATAAAAGATCAGGAAATGTTTGATAAGACTATTGAATACATCCATCAAAATCCAGTTCAGGCAGGTTTTGTAAGCAGACCAGAGGATTGGAAGTATAGCAGTGCAAGAGATTTCTGCGGCGTGAAAGGATTAGTTCAATTAAGTTATAGTTAGTATTACATGGCACAAGCGGACGCTTGCGCCAACATGGGGATGTATATGGTGCGAAACTTTGGAAAAAGCACTTACGTTGCAAGAAGTGACAATAACTATTGGCAAAAGCGCAATTTCTAGCTCTCTTTTCAATACGTTACTCGCCTCTTCAAAAGAATTTATTGAACCAATAATAAATTCCTCAATAAAAAGGTTTATTCAAGTAGGTTCAGGAATTAGTTGGTTTTCGAAAGGTTTATGGAATGAAGGTTTTATGCCAACTCTTGATTGGGTCATCACACTGTAAATCCTGTGTATGGGGTTTTTAACGGCATTAATTCACAGTTTACCCACCAGGATTTTTTAGCTGGCACACCAATGACTCATACACAAGGTGTAATGGACGCAGCTCTACCCTTTTTCCCTTTGGGTAAAGTTGGGAGTATTGTAGAAAAAGGTATATTTAAAGAATTTGAGACAGTTGCCGCTAAGACGGGAGTGCAATATACTAAGTCCAGTTTGGCATTAGGTAGAGAAGTACATGCAGGATACAAATTAGCTGAACACGCCCCAGCACTTGGCAGATTTAAGAGTTTACAGGCATTAAAGGAATACGCCCCGACTTTGTAGATTTTGGAACAAAGACAATTTTTGAATTAAAGCCATTTAATCCAAGAGGAATTCAATTCGGTACAAAACAATTGAATAACTACAGATCACTTTTTGAACAGAATTATGGAGGTACTTGGAGAACAGTTTTAGACCACTATTAAAAATACTTGCAATGGAGAAAAATGAATTAGCAAGTATTTTGAACGAGGTACTTGTTTCAATTGGATTTAAAAAGAAAGGGAATTATTGGGTAGTCAATAGTGATGAAATTACCAAAATGGTTAATCTTCAAAAATCGCAATTCAGTAATAGCTATTATGTAAACTACGGTTACATTCTAAATGCTGTTCCTTTAAACGGTTTGACTATGCATATTTTTAGTGGTTTAGGTTCTTTGGATAGCGATGAAAATACAAGAATCAAAGAGCTGTTAGACCTTGAAAACAAAATATCCAACGAGGACAGAGCCAGTGAATTAAAGAAAGTCTTGCTTGAAAAATTAGCCTCAAAAATTACTTCAGTTAATACAGAGAAAGAAGTATTAGAGGAGTTGAAAAACCAATCACATCTAAACAATGTTCCTTTGGTCGTCAAACGACATTTTAATTTACCAGAATAAAGCAAAAGCCCCGTAAGGGGCTTTTGCTTTATAAATAATCTTTCAAAAGTTCTTCAATTTCTTTATCGGAGATAGTATCTTTTTCGCCTTTGTTGTAGATGGAAAGTAAGAAAACTGTTTCATCAATAATTTTCACAAAAGATATAACCCTTGCACCGCCAGACTTTCCTTTGTTTTTAGAAGCAATGGCAAGGCGTATTTTATAAACATCATTGCCTAAAGGCGTTCCAGTAGTTGGGTTTTCGGCAAGTTCTTTGCCAATCTCTGCAATTTCTGTACGAAGCGAAGCGTATTTTTTTATGAGTTTTTTAGCTACCTTTTTAAAGTTGTTGGTAAGTTCAATTTTATAACTCATTCAAAAAATCATTTAAAGAAGTGGTTTTTAATTTGCCTTTTTTAATCAATTGCATTTCCTCAAAACCCCTTTTTAAATTGCTTACAATCTCTTCTTTTGTAGGCTCATCATCCGTTTCAATTTTTTTAACGTAATGCAGGTTTTTAGCCAGTTCTACAAAGTGGCTGTATTCCTTATCTGTGGTATATACGGTTACGTGTCTCATACTATTTAGCTGTTTGAATATTTTGTTCAAAGAACGTTTGAAATTTATTTTTAGTAAGCATACCGTCAATGATGCGATAGACAGCGTTTTTATCTTCATCGTCCAGTTGTGAAATCAACTGTACTTTTTCATTAGCCGTTTTATCTTCCACTTTTATGGGTGCAGGGGTTTTGGCATCTTCAAAATGTATAATCTCATCTACTGTCATACCGAAAAATTGAGCGATTTTGTCCAATGCTTCTACAGAAACATCCCTTTGCCCACTTTCTATTTTAGAGTAGTTAGAAGCTTGCATATCAGCCACCGAAGCGACTTCTTTTTGCATTAAGCCCTTTTGCTCTCTAATCTTCTTTATGTTTTTACCTACGCTTACCATATGAATAAACTATTTGTGTTTACAGGGCAAAATTAGTCAAAAAAGGAAAATATACGCAATGAAAAGATAGATAAGGAAAATTATACTTTCCTAATTGATAATTTATATTTACTTTTGCACTTATCAAAATGGAAATATCAGAGATAATCAAGCAGTTAAGCATCCAAACGGTACTAACCCACTACGGCATCAATTTGAAACAGTTGCCACTAAGACGGGGGAATGCTTTTAGATATATGTTACTGGCTGAACTTGAGGCAGTTCAAAGTACAGGACTTTTAAGAGGTGGTAGAGCAGGTGAAACTTTCTTTACAAAAGACTATATAAATCAGCAGCAAGTGCTCAAGATCGCTTGGCATTGCCAGGTTCTCCTGCACTTCGTGTTGAATTTCAAATCTTGAATAATCCCACTTTGCTACGAAATGGTACAAAAGTTTTATCAGTAAATGGTATGATGGGTAAAGGTGCGGTGTTTATGACTTTAGACCCTATAAAGGTTAGATTAATTAAAGGCAATGACTTTTCCGATTTACAAAACGAATTAGTTGTAGTTATTGGATGCGTATTGCTGAAAGGATACAATATAGAATTAAGTGCGCATTTTGTAGCAATTATTGCCAAGGTTTGTACCTTGTTCGGGTTCTTGCACTAAACTTTCCAAGAGTTCGGCAAACTCATTTTTAAGCTAAAGATATTTTTAGCCAGCCGTTTGAGTTGTGTAAATCAAAGGGCGGTACGGTAAGAACATTATAGCTCATTCAATAAATCTTTAGCAGGACGAGCCTTTAATTTTCCTTTACGAACCAAAGCAAGATTTTCAACAGCTTCTTTAATCTCCTCCATCAGCAAACCCTTTTGGTCAGAAATGGTAGTTGTCTTTACAATGGTAGTTGTCTTTACATGGGATAAGCCCTTCAACACTTCCAGTAAGTGAGTGGCTTTGTTGTCTTTTATATCTAATAAAACTTTCATTGTACAAATTTTTAAATGGTGATGCTCATTGCGTTGCTCAATGCCTGTTTTAGGCGTTTGTTGGCAATGGCGGTATCTATCATATTGCAGATAGAATTTTTCTGTACTTCGTCCAACTCTTCCAATAAACGCACCTTTTGTAAAAACTGCAAGATGAACGGCAAAAAGATAGATGCAATACAGTTTATACAGGACAAGGAAAATGTAAGAAGGCACGAAGCCATCAAAAAAGCACAATCAATGATTAATGAAAGCATACAACCAGTGCAAGCAAAGCCCATCATCCAAACTGAAAACTTAACGAAGATATTTGTCAAACTCAAACAAGCCCTGTACAGCAGCAGTAAAGCCAGAGCCTACGCAGAGAGCAGAAGTATTTACAACGCGAAATTAGAAGCAGGATATAATAACGGAACGCATTACAACAAACTAAAAAACTGCATCATCTTTCCATTGAACGACAAGCAAATAACATCGTCAGTTTTTATGGTAGGAATATTTATCGGCCCCCATGATAAAGAATCACTGGCTGCGTAAAAAAAATAATCAAAAATTATTTTGGTGGTTTAACAAAATATCCTAAGTTTACAGTTAGAGCGAGATTGCTTAAACGATTAATTTCAAAACATTGTGAAACATACAGGCAGGATTTTATAGAGAAATAATTTTTTTCTGGTTTTGCTTAATCGATTAACTGTATTTTAATTTATTGTAAAAAAATATTCTGTAAGAATGTTTTGCTTTATCAGCTCATAAAAATGAGAAGCAAAAACTATGCTTGATTACTAAAAAAATAATAGGTATCTCTCTTTTTTTAAATTTTAAAAAATAAGGCAATGAGAAATTGTTTATTGGCATCAAAAAGTTTACTATGCTCAGTTTTTCAACTTAAACAAATCCTGAAGTTGAAAATTTATTTACTCTTACTATTCGTGTCATTGTTATCAATTTGTTCGCCGGGCCAGGCGCAACAAAAGATGGTGAAAGGGATAGTGACGGATAATGATTCTCAACCTTTGCAAGGTGTTTCCGTAAAAATAAAAGGTGCGGTTACCGGCATAAGTACCGGCGACGATGGCAGCTATACAATCAGCGCCAGTAAAGGACAGATACTGGAATTTAGTTACGTTGGTAAAAAGGATCTTCAAAAAGCAGTCGGAACCGGTAATGTAATTAATGTAACTATGGAAGTGGGAGAGGTCTCCAGCTTAAATGAGGTAGTGGTTACAGGTTATATGTCGCAAAGAAAAGCAGATCTAACGGGTTCTATATCTGTAGTATCGAGCAGGGACCTTAATAAAAGCCATGGCTCATCAAATATTCTGCAATCGCTGCAGGGCGTGGTACCGGGTATGCATATTACTACAGATGGTAGTCCGGTAGGAAATGTCGGTATCCAAATTCGAGGATTAACGTCGGTAAATGGAGCCTCTCCTTTGATCGTTATTGACGGTGTACCGAGCTACATGAATTTAAGAGATCTCAATGCTGAAAATATTGCTTCTATGCAGGTTTTAAAAGATGCTGCCTCTGCAAGTATATATGGTGCACAGGGTGCAGCTGGTGTAATTCTTATTGAAACTAAAAAGGGAAAAGCGGGTAAAGCCAGGATAAGCTACAACGGATCTTATGGTATTTCGGATTTTCATAATAAAGTTCCAATGATGAACACGCAACAGTATGGCCAGGCACTGTGGCAGGCAGCGGTTAATGACGGGCAGGATCCCAATGCCGTCACACGGATTTATAATTTTGATTGGCATAAAAATGACCAGGGAATACCCATTCTTGACCAGGTAACGCCGATTAAATGGCTTAATGCTGATTCGACAATGCCTTCGGCTAATACGAATTGGTTAGATGCGATCTCTCAATTGGGAATTCAAAATAACCACCAGATAACAGTATCCGGGGGAAATGATAAGGCCACAACTTTATTATCGCTTAATTTTTTCCAAAACCAGGGTACACAAATTTATACAGGTTATAAAAGATTTACCGTTCGTTTGAATACTGATTATCGTGTTCTTAATGATCATTTAACCATTGGTGAGAACCTGGAAGCATCGCATATGAAAATCAACGAGCAGAATGTAATGCACGATGCTCTTGTAGAACCACCGATCATACCCGTACATACAACTGATGGAGGCTGGGGTGGCTCAGCTGTTGCCCTGGGAATGGATGATTACTGGAACCCGGTAAGAGAGCTAACGCTGAATAAAGATAATGGCAATACCTATAACAAGATATTTGGTGATGTGTACGCGAACCTTACTTTTCTTAACCACTTTACTTTAAGATCACAATTAGGCCTTATTTATACAGAAGGTTATCACAGAACCATTCAATTTACTTTTGAAGAGGGCGGCGGAAAGTTTAACCCCATCAGTAGTGTTGATCAGTGGTATCAGCAGGAATCCACACTTGATCTTACCAACACACTGGATTATAAATTAGATAAAGGTAAGCACAGCCTTGATTTCCTGGTAGGGATGGAAACCAATAAATATGTAACGGAAACAATGGATGCAAACCGCCAGACTATCCAGTTTCAAAATTATGACTATGCCTATTTAAGCAATGCGACGGGCAATATGTCTGTAAGCGGAAGTGGTAATCAATATAATTTTCTATCGTATTTCTCCAAGTTCAACTATTCGTTTAATTCAAAATATTTGTTATCAGCTTCTTTGCGAAATGATGGTTCATCCAAGTTTGGGAAAAATAATAGATATGGTCTTTTCCCGGCCGTGTCAGCAGGCTGGCGCTTGAGCCAGGAAGATTTCGTTAAGAATATTAATATCATTTCCGATTTAAAGATCAGAGCAAGCTGGGGTAAAAATGGTAATTCTAATATTCCCACAGGAGCAACAGAAACCTATTTCGTTTCTGATTATAACGGCACATCCTATGGCATTGCAGGAAATGAAACAGGAAGTCTTCCTTCGGGTTACCGGAGGGTGCAAACAGGTAATCCCGATTTAAAATGGGAGACAACCACACAAACAGACATTGGAATTGATTTTGGCTTGCTCAACCAAAGTATTACAGGCTCAATAGATTATTACCATAAATATACAGACGGAATGCTTTTCCGGCCACCTTATTTGGGAACAATCGGTGAAGGAGGTTACCAATGGGTAAATGCAGCCGACATGACTAATAACGGGATTGAACTGGAAATAGGCTATAGAAGCAATCCTTCCAAAAAGTTTAGTTATAATATTAGCGGTAACATTAGCCATAACCAAAATACTATTAATCATCTTCCAAAATCTGTTCAATATTCGTATGGAGGCAGTGCTTTAAAGGGAGATGATATTGAAGGGCACCCGCTTGATTCCTACTATGGTTTTGTTACGGATGGCATTTTTAAAAGCCAGGAGGCAGTTGAGAACTCTCCTACACAACCAGGAAAAGGGCTTGGACGAATAAAGTATAAAGATATTTCCGGGCCTAATGGAAAGCCGGATGGTCAAATTGATTATGACTATGACCGCACCTGGATTGGTAGCTGGGATCCTACAGTTGAGTATGGCATTAGTTTTTATGCAAATTATAAGAAGCTGGATTTTTCAATGTTTTGGCAAGGTGTTGCAGGAAATACGGTTAGTGACGGTTGGAAAAGTTATAGCGATTTCTATAATGTGTGGGTACAGAATGGCTTTAATCATCCTACACGTGTGTTGGATGCATGGTCTCCTTCAAATCCAAATTCAAATATTCCCGCTTTATCGTTAATCAATCCTAATGACGAACTCAGAACTTCCACTTACTTCATGGAATCCGGTTCTTATTTAAAACTGAGAAATCTTCAGATAGGGTATACGCTTCCTTCCAAAATTTCTTCATCAATCGGAATGGAGAAGTTACACATTTATGTGTTGGGTGAAAATATTATAAGCTTGAAAAAATCGTCCGGCAGTGATGCTTTTACGGGTCCCGATCCTGAAAATCCCAGTGGCTCTTCCTACAGCAATCCTTACGTTAGGCCGCAAATATATAAAGTGGGCGTTGAAGTATCCTTTTAATGAAAATTAAAAAACTTATTTAAATGAAACGAAATTATAAAGTAATCAAAATTGAAATGTCATGAAAAAAATAGCATCTTATATTCTACTGGCTATGTTGGTTTTTTCTCTAACCAATTGTAAGAAATTTTTAGATGTAAAGCCCCAGGGTGCAATTACAGAAAGTGATTTAGCTACTCCTGAAAATGTTGATGGCCTTGTAATAGCTGCCTATGCATGGATTCCACACGAGGGTGTTCTTAATCAGAAAATGAGTCCCTGGCTTGCTGATATAAAATCTGATGACTCATACAAAGGAGGGGGTGGATTATCAGATCAAACCTCCTGGTACCAGATGGAAGTATTTTCCCTGGTAACGCCAAGCGTTAACAATAATGACGGTGTTTGGTATGGACAGTATGAAGGTATCTCCCGGTGTAATACTGCTCTTAAAGCCCTCAATTCAATTGATGAAAATGCTTATAAGGTTAAACAACAAAGAATTGCCGAAATGCGGTTTTTGAGAGGGTATATGTATTTGGAGTTGAAAAGATGGTATCGGTGGATTCCTTATTATGACGAAAATGTAAGCCAGGATTCCATTAAGCTTATTTCAAATCATCCTGATACAGCAACAAATGATCTCTATATCTGGAACGACATTTACCAGGATTTTAGCGCAGCAGCAAGCGCTCTGCCGGCTACACAAAGTGAGCCTGGGCGGCCTACCAAATATGCTGCTGAAGCAGAAATAGCTAATGTATTGCTCTGGATGGCTTACGAAGAAAATGACCAAAACCAGGTAGTAAATATTAATAAAGCGAGGTTGACACAAGCATTGACTCCTATCGATGATATTATTAATAGTGGCAAATACAACCTAAGCCCGGACTACTCCCAGAATTTTTTGTTTTCAGATGATAACAAGAGCCCGGAATCAGTTTGGGAATGGCAATACACGCATGATGATGGCACGCCCAATGGCAACCTCAACGGAGGAACGCCTCTTAATGCTCCCTGGTGGCCGCCATATTTTAGCTGCTGTGATTTTCATAAATCCTCTTACAGTATGGTAAACGCCTTCCGTGTAGATAACAATGGATTGCCTCTTTTTGATACCTACAATACGGCTGAGATAACCGATAAAAAAACGTATTTCGCTAATAATTCCTGGGACCCGAGAATAGGCCACACAGTTGCTATTCCCGGTCTTCCATGGAAATATCAAACCAATATTTTATTTGACAGCTCCGGCGCACGGGATCCTAATAATTATGGATATTTTAATTCTCTAAAAGAAAATGTTGAAGCCGGCAGCCCTGGCTTGGTCAATCTTTTTTGGATGTGGAATTCTAAAAATGAAACTGCTATCCGGTATGACAGAATATTATTATGGAAAGCTGAGATACTTATAAAACTTGGACGGGAACAGGAAGCTTTGCCAATAATTAATGAGATCAGGCAACGGGCGGCAAATAGCACAGGCTTATTAAAGTTTGCTGACGGTACATCCACATTGCCTTATAAGATAAGTCTCTACCAGGATGGTGTAAATTGTAACTGGACTAATGATTTTGCATGGAAGGCGCTGGTTTGGGAAGATAGGCTTGAGTTTGCAATGGAAGGCGAGCGATGGTTTGATGTTGTTCGTTGGGGCATTGCCGATAGTACACTGAATACGTATTTTGCCAAAGAATTTCCACGAGGGCGCCCATGGCTTAAAGATGGTCATTTTACATCAGGACGTGACGAATACATGCCTATTCCTCAGCCACAGATGAATTATTCTTATGGTGTTTATAAACAAAATATTGGTTATTGATTAAATGAAATCTTTACAGGGAAGTGGTTTAGTTGAAGCCTGTTAAGATCAAATTTTTTATAAGTATTACGCAATTGTTTAAATAAAAAAATATTACGCTAAAAAAATTCAAGACATCATGAAAAAAAAATTATCCGGTAGCTTGTTTATTTGTCTTTTCATTTCTGTTACAGCCTTTGCCCAGGAAAAATTTAATGGCATAGAAACGAACATGAGCAATATTTTCCGAATGTCTGATGCGAAGACAAGGTCCATCAGTCCCGAAAATTTCAATGGCGCAAAAGGAGCAGGCGGCATGGCAACAAAAGGAACGGGAGAGCATGCCTCCAGGGATCTTGGCCAGGGATGGAAAGTAAGCCCGAGTGTTGTTATTAAATCTCATACAACATTCACAGTAGCTGAAATTGATGGGTCCGGAGCTATACAACATATATGGATGACACCCACAGGAAACTGGCGTAATTCAATTCTTCGTTTTTACTGGGATGGTGAAACCACTCCATCTGTTGAAGCACCTGTCGGTGATTTCTTTTGCATGGGTTGGGGTCAATATGCTCCTCTGCAATCACTTGCCGTATGCGTGAATCCCGGCAGCGCTTTCAATTGTTACTGGCCCATGCCCTTTAGAAAAAAATGCAGGATAACCATGGAAAACATTGATGAAAAAGACATGGTTTTATATTACCAGGTTGATTATGTACTGACCGATGTTCCATCCGACGCAGCTTACTTCCATGCCCAGTTTCGCAGAACAAATCCACTGCCCTACAAATCCGATTATGTTTTAGTCGACAACATTAAAGGCCGAGGCCAGTATGTAGGAACCTACATTGCCTGGGGCGTTCATAATAACGGCTGGTGGGGCGAGGGAGAAATAAAATTCTTTATAGATGGCGATACCAAATATCCTACCATCAACGGCACCGGTACTGAAGATTATTTTTGTGGCTCTTACGATTTTGATTCAAGGAAGAAAAATGCGGCGGGCGTAGAAGAAGTAAACTACACAGAATTTTGCACGCCTTATGCCGGCCTTGCCCAGGTAATTCGTGGCGACGGGCACTACAGTGTATCACAAAGGTTTGGATTATACCGCTGGCATATTAAAGATCCCATTCGCTTTGAAAAAGATTTGAAAGTTACTATACAGGCACTCGGCTGGCGCAGCGAAGGACGTTATCTTCCCTTGCAGGATGATATTGCCTCCACAGTTTTTTGGTATCAGACAGAGCCACACAATACATTTCCTGCTTTGCCGGATAAAGATGGGTTAGAAGTAAATTAATCAGTTATAATACCAATTTAATCGATTAAACATATATTTGGGAATGAATAAAAAGGTGTCACTTAAAGATGTTGCACAGCATCTTGGAGTCTCTACTGCTTTGGTTTCTTATGTGATTAATAACAAAGAAAAAAAGGCAAGGGTAGGGAAGGAGATGTCAATGAAAATTCGAAAAGCGGTTATTGATCTAAATTATCAGCCTAACCTTATTGCGAAGAGTTTAAAAAGTGGCAAGACCAATACAATCGGTTTAATTGTGGCCGATATATCCAATCCTTTCTTTTCAAGTATTGCAAGAATTATAGAAGATGAAGCAAGAACGCAGGGTTATGTAGTGATCTTTGGCAGTAGTGATGAAACCGAAGAAAAATCCCAGGACCTTATTAATGTTTTTTTGAACCGGCAGGTTGACGCCTTTATTATTGCACCGGCAGAAAATACCGAAAAGCAAATCAATTCACTTCAAAGCAACGGCATACCTGTTGTACTGGTCGATCGTTATTTTCCAACTATTGAAGTAGATAGCGTGCGTATTGATAATTTTCAAGCCGCTTATAATGCTGTTGATCATTTAATAAAAAGTGGAAGAAAAAAAATAGCGATGATGGCTTACGATACCAACCTGCCACACATGCTGGAAAGAATGAACGGTTACAAAGCCGCCTTGAAAGCAAACGGCATCAGGTTTAAAAAGGAATGGCTCAGGCAGGCTGCCTACGAGAATATTGAAAGTGAAGTAAACAGGGAGATGAAAGAACTTTTATTCCCTGACCTGAAGGTTGATGCTTTCTTCTTCGCAACCAACACCCTGGCAGTAGAAAGCCTTAAGGTAATTAACCAGTCAGGCTTTAAAGTGCCCGATGATCTTGCCATCATTTCATTTGATGAAAGCGATGCCTTTGATTTTTTCTACTCGCCTCTTTCTTATGTGAGCCAGTCTCTTGAAGATATTGGCAAGAGTGCCGTAAAGCTTATTATCGATAGAATTGAAAATGGTGATAAGGCTTACTCAACTATCATTGTAAAAGAGAAGCTTGTGTTGCGAAAAAGTTGCGGCAGTGAAACTGCATAACGGATTTTTATTTTACCAGGAATGAACGAACATTCATACGATAATACTTATACAATAGTGTGCTTAAATTAAATTAAAACCTCTCCTATGATCAGAAGAATTCTTTATTCACTTATAATAATTATGACTATATCACAATGTAATAATGCGGGGCAAAAAGCAGCCGGTAATAACAATGACCTAAGCTCATCTCCGCAAGGCACTTTTGGTTATGACTTATATTTTTTGCAACAGCATGACGACAGCGTAATTGTCCTGAGTAATGATTCAGGTAAAGCGCAGGTAATCGTATCTCCAAAATACCAGGCCAAAGTATTTACATCAACTGCCAATGGTAATGCCGGTTTAAGTTTTGGCTGGGTTAATTACAAAGCCTTTACAGGCTCGCCCGATGCACATATGAATGCATATGGTGGTGAAAACCGCATCTGGCTTGGCCCGGAAGGAGGTAAGTTTTCTCTTTTCTTTAAACCAGACTCTCAAATGGTTTTTGCAAACTGGAAAACACCCCCGGCATTTGATACAGATCCGTGGACACTTGTTGATAAAAGCGGCACTTCTGTTACCATGCAAAAAAATATGGAATTAATGAATTACAAAGGGACAAAACTTGACGTTTCTGTAAAGCGTTCGGTGAGAATACTGAGTAATGAAGAAATTGCAAAAAACATAACGCTTGATTTAGATATCTCTGTAAAAGTGGTTGCCTACCAAACTGATAATGTAATTACCAACAATGGTAACAATGCATGGACGGAAGCTACCGGCATGCCATGTATCTGGATGCTGGATATGTTTACTCCGTCGCCTGCTACAGTAATTGTTGTTCCTTTTAAAAACTTATCAGGAAAATCATTCAATAAAATAGCAACTACTAATTACTTCGGCGAAATACCAGCTGACAGGTTAAAGCACGACGATGATATGTTGTTCTTTAAAGCCGATGGAAAAAGCCGCGGAAAACTTGGGGTTGTACCGGCCTATGCAAAACCTTTTGCGGGCAGCTACGATCTGCAACATAAAGCACTCACCATAATGATGTTTGATTTAGATTCATCAGCCAGGTATTTAAACCAGGAATGGAATACCGATAAACCATCTTTCTCAGGCGATGCTGTAAATACCTATAATGACGGGCCTTTAGCGGATGGAACACAAATGGGACCATTCTATGAAATAGAAAGCGTATCACCTGCTGCTTTTTTAAAACCGGGGCAATCACTTTCACACAAACATGCAGTGTACCATTTTACAGGAGATGAAAAGGGATTAGATGCAATAGCACAAAAGATCCTTGGCGTATCGCTGGAAAATATTCAAAAAGAATTTTAGAATAAAAATTTATAAGAATGAAGCAAAAAACTATTTATCCTAAAATAGGAATAAGGCCAATCATTGATGGCCGGTTGGGAGGCGTAAGAGAATCACTGGAAGAAACAACTATGGCAATGGCACAAAATGTTGCTGCACTTTATGAAAAGGAATTAAAATATCCTGATGGAACACCGGTTGAATGTGTAATAGCAGACAGTTGTATTGGTGGCGTACATGAGGCCGCACTTTGTGCAAATAAATTTGAAATGAATAATGTAGGTGTTTCTCTTTCTGTAACCCCTTGCTGGTGCTATGGAAGCGAAACGATGGATATGAATCCTCTTTTGCCTAAAGCAATATGGGGTTTTAACGGCACAGAGCGTCCCGGTGCTGTTTACTTAGCAGCAACCTTGGCAGCTCACAATCAAATGGGGTTACCTGCCTTTGGAATTTACGGAAGAGATGTGCAGGATCTTGGTGATGAGAATGTGCCCGATGATGTAAGAGAAAAATTATTAAGCTTCGCAAAAGCAGGTTTGGCAGTAGCCATTATGCGTGGAAAATCTTATCTCTCTATTGGCTCGGTATCTATGGGAATTGCGGGTTCCATGATTACGCCATTCTTATTCCGGGAATTTTTGGGAATGCGCAATGAATACGTCGATTCATCTGAAATACTAAGGCGTATAGAAAAGAAAATTTATAATGAAGACGAATTTAAAAAAGCCTTGTCATGGGTAAAAGAACATTGCCAAGAAGGAGAAGATCTTAATGCTGTTGAAAAACAATTTTCCAGGGAACAAAAGGATAAAGACTGGGAATTTGTTATTAAAATGACTTTGATCATTCGCGACCTGATGATGGGCAATGATCATTTAAAAGAAAAAGGTTTTGGGGAAGAAGCGCATGGCCACAATGCAATCCTATCAGGCTTCCAGGGGCAAAGGCAATGGACAGACTTTCTTCCTAACGGTGATTTTTCTGAAGCGATATTAAACTCTTCTTTTGACTGGAACGGTATTCGTCAGCCTTACATAGTAGCCACAGAAAACGATTCCCTGAATGGCGTCTCGATGCTATTTAATTACCTTCTTACCAACACCGCACAAATCTTTGCAGATGTGCGAACCTACTGGAGTTCTGATGCAGTTGAAAGAGTAGCTAAATGGAAACCGGAAGGAACAGCGGCAAACGGGTTTATTCATTTAATCAATTCCGGCTCTGCAACACTTGATGGCACCGGTCTTCAAACAAAAGACGGAAAACCTGTTATGAAACCGAACTGGGATATCACCGAAAATGAAGTGAAGGATTGTTTGCAAGCTACTACCTGGTATCCTGCAAATAAGGGCTATTTCCGTGGAGGCGGATACTCTTCAAAATTTGTCACTAAAGGTGGAATGCCTGTTACAATGTGTCGCTTGAATCTTATAAAAGGAATTGGCCCCGTGTTGCAAATAGCAGAAGGAGAAACAATTGATTTGCCGGAGGCAGTACATAAAATATTAGATGAAAGAACAGATAAAAGCTGGCCAACTACCTGGTTTGTTCCAAAGCTCACCGGCAAAGGGGCTTTTACAGATGTGTACAATGTAATGGCACATTGGGGAGCCAATCATGGCGCTATAAGCTACGGCCACATTGGCCACGATCTTATTTCACTTGCCGCAATGCTCAGGATACCCGTTTCTATGCACAATGTAGCCGAAGAAAAAATATTTCGTCCATCTGCATGGAATGCCTTTGGCTCAGAGCCTGAAGGTGCTGACTACAGGGCTTGCAATACATACGGAGCCTTATACAAATAAATTTAAAACCAACGATTGCATGAAAGGAAAACTAACCCAAAACCTATTTAAGACAGCTGATGGAATAAATTATTTAAAGCCATTCGCACTTATCACTCTTTTATTTTTATTATGGGGCTTTGCCCACGGTCTGCTTGATGTGTTAGACAAGCATTTCCAGGATACGCTTCATGTATCAAAGGCCGAATCAGGCTTTGTTCAGTTTTCACTTTATATTGGCTACCTGGCTATGGCTTACCCTGCAGGTTTATTCATGAAGAGATATGGCTATAAGAAAGGCATCATTTTAGGTTTGTCCTTGTTTGCACTGGGCGCTTTTTTATTTTATCCTGCTGCTAAGATCGCGGCCTTTATTCCTTTCTTAATGGCACTCTTTATTCTTGCCTGCGGATTGGCTTGCCTGGAAACTGCTGCCAATCCATACACTACTGTTCTTGGTCCACCGGAAGGAGGAGCAAGGCGTATTAATATCGCACAATCTTTCAATGGCCTCGGCTGGATACTTGGGCCTTTGATGGGAGGGCTTTTTATTTTCGGCGCTGAAAAATCAGGGAATGCGGGAACGTTCGATTCTTTGATTCCGCCCTATATGATGGTGGGTTGTATCGTGATGGGAGTGATCCTTTTATTTGCTTTTACAAAGTTGCCCGCAATAGAGGAAGATAATGAAGAAGGCATTGCAACAAATGCGCCCACCCGCGAATTATTAAAGCATCCAGCCTTTGTGCTGGCTGTAATAGCACAGTTTTTATATGTAGCGGCGCAAACCGGGGTTAACTCTTTTTTTATTAATTATGTTACTGAATCAGTAAAGGGTGTGCAAATAACTATCGCCTCTATGATGGAACACCTGGGCGGCTTTGGCCAGGTATTTATGCCCAAAAATGCGGAACAGGCCGCCTCACTCATACTAGCATTGGGAGGAATGGGTTCCTTCTGGATAGGCCGTCTTACAGGTTCTTATCTCATGAAATTTATAGCGCCAAAGCGTTTGCTGGCGATCTATGCCGTCGCCAATACACTATTAACTGCTGTAGTTGTAATGCGGCTTGGATGGATAAGTGTAATAGCATTATTCTCCACTTACTTCTTTATGTCCGTAATGTTCCCGACCATTTTTGCACTTGGTCTCAGGGGCCTTGGCCCACTTACTAAAAAAGCCGCATCCTTCCTTGTAATGGCTGTAGCCGGTGGAGCCTTCTGCCCGCCGATAATGGGAGCTATTGCGGATAATTCAAATATGTCAATTGCCTTTTTAATACCAATGATTTGCTTTGCCTTTATCGCGTTTTATGCCATTTGGGGACAGAAAAAAAGAAGCAATTATTTTATTGAGCAACCCGATGTACTTGTTAGAAGTATTCATTAATTAATTGATCATAAATATGATTCATAGTAATTACTGCATAGGAGTGGACTATGGTACTGATTCTGTTCGCTGCATTATTGTTGATGCTGCAAACGGACAAGAAGTGGCTTCTTCGCAATTTTATTATACAAGATGGAAAGATGGTTTGTATTGTAATAGCACTTTGAATCAATTTCGCCAACATCCACTGGATTACCTGGAAGGATTAGAGTATGTAATTAAACATTCCCCGGCAGAAGCGGGCTCTGCAGTAAAAGAAAATATTAAGGCGATAACCATTGATACTACCGGCTCTACGCCCGTAACCGTTGATGAATCCGGAACACCTCCTGCCTTACTGCCCGCTTTTGAGCAAGATCCCGATGCCATGTTTGTTTTATGGAAAGATCATTTGTCTCTTAATGAAATGATGAAAATAAATGAACATGCAAAGCAATTTGAAACGGAGTATTTCCAATATGCCGGAGGTACTTATTTTAAAATTTCGATAAAGAATGATAGGCCGGAAGAAATAATATTGTCAAATGAAAGAAGAAAATAAGCGCAGGTCTTTTTTGAAAAAGCTGGCGATAGGTAGTCTTGGCACTACCATGGCTCCGCCAACTTTTTTATCAGCTAAAAGTATTAAGGAGAATAATAGTGATGAAAATATTAAACAATATAAGCAGGAAACCGGCAAGCGGCGATACAATGAAACGTACAAAGGAGAATACCTGAATCGTGTAGCCTTTCCCGTTGGTGGCATAGGAGCAGGCATGTTTTGCCTGGAAGGTTCTGGCGCTATCTCACACATGAGCGTGCGCAACCGTCCTGAAATTTACCACGAGCCTGCTATGTTTGCAGCAATAGAAGTAAAAGGATTAAAGAACGGCGCAAAAATAATAGAAGGTCCCGTTCCGGAATGGAAAGTTTTTGGCGGACGTGGCTCCGGAAATGGTGATGCAGGCGCTACCTACGGTTTACCAAGGTACAAAAATGTAGAATTTATCAGCAGGTTTCCTTTTAGCACCGTAAAACTATCTGACGCGGATTTGCCATTGAGTGTAGAAATAAATGGATGGAGTCCCTTTATACCAACCGATGAAGACAATTCGAGCCTGCCTGTGGGAGCCCTTGAATATAAATTTGAGAACACAAGTAAAAAAAATATCCATGCTGTTTTTTCTTTCAATACAAAAAATTTTCTTGCATCTGATCGTGAAGCTAAAAACAATATTCAGCCAACTAAAAATGGCTTTGTATTGGTGCAGGAAGGAACCGAAGAAAAGCCTTATCTGCAAAGCAGCTTTGCCATCTTCACAGATAATAACGACACAATTGTTGATCACTGCTGGTTCCGCGGTGGATGGTGGGATCCTGTAACTATGGCCTGGAACGACATAAAGGATGGCAATATAAAAGCAAGGCCACCTGTGGATAAAGATGCTCCCGGGGCTTCTTTATTTGTCCCACTATTGATCGCTCCGGGAGCAACAAAAACAGTGCGTTTGATGTTGTGCTGGTACACACCACAAACCTCATTACATATCGGCGAGGTAATGAGTGATGAAAAAAAGAATTGTGATCCTGAAACAGGCTGCTGTGCCGGTTCTGCAGACCTGGGAGTTAAGATAGGAAAGACAAGTTTATCGCCTGATTACAAGCCATGGTACAGCAGTAAATTCGAAAACATACATGAAGTAGCTGATTACTGGAGAGCAAATTATTCCGGCTTGTATAAAAAAACAAACCTGTTCTCAAAATCATTTTATAAAAGCACGCTTCCTCCTGAAGTTATGGAAGCAGTCGCAGCCAATCTCACTATTATTAAATCTGCCACAGTACTTCGCCAGTATGATGGTCGCTTATGGAGCTGGGAAGGTTGTGGTGACGACGGAGGCTGCTGCTCCGGCTCCTGCACACACGTATGGAATTATGCGCAGGCTATACCACATTTATTTCCATCATTAGAGCGCACGTTACGAAACACCGAGTTTTGTGAAAATCAAAATAAAGAAGGTCATCAGGCTTTTAGGGCGAACCTGCCTATCAGCCCGCTAAAGCACGACTTTCATGCAGCTGCAGATGGACAGCTTGGGGGCATCATGAAAGTACATCGCGATTGGCGCATCAGTGGAGATAGCAACTGGCTTGCGAAAATTTACCCCATGGTAAAAGTAAGTATGGATTATTGCATCAACACCTGGGATCCCAAGGGTAAAGGCGTGGTGGAAGAGCCTCACCACAACACTTATGATATAGAATTTTGGGGTCCGGACGGTATGTGTACCAGCTTCTATTTGGGTGCTTTAAAAGCGATGATGGAAATGGGTGAATTCTTAAAAAAAGATGTAAGCAAATACAAGGATTTGTACAACAAAGGCAGGCAACAGATCGAAACAAAATTATACAACGGCGAATATTTTTTCCAGGATATTGAATACAAGGAATTAAATGCGCCCAACCCGGCCACGGCAAAATCATTTGGTGGGGATTATTCACCGGAGGCCATTGATATTTTGCAAAAGGAAGGACCAAAGTATCAGTATGGAAAGGGCTGCCTCAGCGATGGTATTTTAGGTGCATGGATAGGCCGTATGTGTGGCATCGAAGATTTTCTTGATCCACAAAAAATCACCAGTCATTTATTAGCAGTACATAAATACAATTTAAAAAAGAACCTGAGTGAACATGCTAACCCGCAGCGGCCCAATTATGCGCTGGGCAATGAAGGAGGGCTGTTGCTTTGCACCTGGCCAAAAGGGGGAAGATTGTCACTCCCGTTTGTGTATAGCGATGAAGTATGGACAGGCATTGAATACCAGGTAGCCTCTCACCTCATGTTAATGGGTAGGGTACATGAAGGACTTGAAATAGTACGCCATTGCCGCGACAGGTACGATGGGCGTGTCCGCAATCCTTTTAATGAATATGAATGCGGCCATTGGTACGCCCGGGCAATGTCAAGCTATGGGATGCTGCAGGGGCTTACCGGCGTGCGCTACGATGCGGTGGACAAAACTTTATACATAGATTCAAAGGTGGGTGATTTTACCAGTTTTATTTCAACAGCAACAGGATTTGGAAATGTGAGTTTGAATAAAGGAAAGCCTTCCGTGGATATAGCTTATGGAAATATTGATGTAGTTAAAATAATAGTTAGCGGAAAAGAAATCAGGGTATGATTTGCATAACAAGAAATACGGTTGTGCATTTCCGTTATATAATGAAGAACCATACAGATGTGGTAATTGAAAATATTATGAATGGGTTGCCGAAATGTTATTTGCATGGTTCAACAGGAATACTACCTTCCCTGCAGTTGCAATTTGAAGGTTTAAAAAAAGGTGAAGCAAGGCTCATTAAGCTTACAGAAGAAAATGAATTTGAAAACGAAGAATTTACTTCTGAAATCATTATCGATGAAATACGGCCTGCCTCGCAAGAGGAACTGATGCTTGGTTATCCCGTATCAATTGATGATTTAGTTTGCGGCGAAGATTGTATTTGTAATAATGAATAAGTCTATAATAGATTTGGGCCAAAATTTTAGCGCTGCATTAATTTAAAATTAAACCGGGAACAGTCTTTAATTATGAAAATACATTTAGTAAACGGATTTCTGGGAAGTGGAAAGACTACAGCTATACAACAAGCCTATAGCGAATTGGAAAGAAAGCAAATAAAGGCAGGAGTTATTACTAACGACCAGGGGCAAAGATTGGTTGATGGCGACTTTTACAAGCAGCAATATATCCGGAAGGCAAGTGACAATTTTAATATCTTTAAAATAAACCGGCGGATAAATTGTAAATAAAATTTCCAGGTATATGAATTTACATCTAAAGAATAAAGTAATTATCGTAACTGGTGGAGCGAGTGGAATAGGCGAAAGTATTTGTAAGAAATTAGCGGAAGAAGGAGCCATTCCTTGTATCCTGGATCGGAGCGAAAAACACATGAAGAATGTTGTTAGAGAAATTAAGGAACAATATCAGGTAGAAACGTTTCCTGTTTTCACTGAATTAACCGATCCCAATGCCTGCAAAAATTCTATTGAAAAGATAGTTTCTAAATTTGGAAGAATTGATGGACTCGTTAATAATGCAGGACTCAATGATGGTGTAGGGCTTGAAAACGGCAGCTGTGAAAAATTTATTGCTTCGCTCGAAAGAAATGTTGGGCATTATTACACCATAGCAAATGTTGCTTTACCAGCCCTTAAAATATCCAAAGGGTCTATCGTTAATATTTGCTCAAAGACAGCAATCACGGGGCAGGGCGGCACATCCGGTTATGCTGCCGCTAATGGTGAAAGGCTCTCATTAACAAAAGAATGGTCTGCTGAATTACGCCCATTTGGTATTAATGTAAACGCGGTAGTAGTGGCAGAGTGCTGGACACCCCAGTATGAATGGTGGATTAACCAACAACCCAACCCTGAACAAAAATTAAAAGAAATCACCTCCAAAATACCATTGGGTAGCAGAATGACTACACCCGCAGAAATTGCTGATACGGTCTTGTTTTTATTGTCGGTAAATGCCAGATCAATAAATGGAGAATTTTTTTATGTTGATGGAGGCTATGTTTTTCTTGACAGGAGCGCAAATCGCAGTAGTGAAAAATCTTTAGAAGGTAGTTAAGAGAAATAGGTTTTTTCCCTTTAAAAAAAATTAAGACATCTGCATTTAATTCCTTCAGATTTTATAACACATCAGCATCTCATCTCTACGTCAAATATATAGTGCCTCAGTAAGTACATTAATATCATTGTCATTCGACCTATTATCTGATTATACCATCTTGATTTAATAGATAGGCCATTAATTTCTATTAAATAATTTAACTGCTCAGCTTGTAAAGTTATTATTTCAATATCCTCTTCATAGTAAAACTTCTTGCGATAATACTTATTTTGAACATCAGCTTCAGTGTTTAAAATGAAAATTTGATGATTTTTTTTTGTTCTGTATAAAAGTCTTTAATACTTTTTGGGTTCCATGTTTGTATGGCGAATGCGTATTATAAATACTTCATCAGGACCTACGTAATAAACGATACGATATTTCAGTATTTCAAAGTATAAATATCTACCATCATTATTTCTCTTGTGAAGATCCTTGCGATGTACTATCTTATCATCTGCAAGGTTGGGCAATTTTGCTAAGTAATGTTTCTTTAACCTTTTCCGCATTTTGATCGGAGTCTTTCCTGATATAATTAATAGCTGCGTTCAACTGGCGAAGTGCCTGCTTAGTCCAGGCTATTTTTCTGTTTGGCATTACCAGCTTTTTGCAATCTTAACAACCTCATCATGCGAGTGAACCTCGCCTCTTTCAACTTCAAGCATTGCTTCATTTATTTCCACATTATATTGCTCAACGCTGATTCGTTCGGTAGTTGCGTTCCGGCTTTGTAAAAAAGCTTTCAACATTTGCAGTATTGATTTTTTCTCTCCTTCATTTAACTGTTGAAAATAATTGTGCCATTCCTTTTCCATTACATTTTCCATAATGATTATTTTTTTGTAAAATTAGGTTTTTCTATCCTACGGATTAAAGTAAGTAATCAAGCCTTCCAGCATTGCTTGCGGTCATTAATTGAATGAGAGTAAGAACAATAAAAAAAAAACTGGCCAGACACTGAATCTCTTTAAGAAAGTTTTTAAGTATTTTTAATATTAAACTTTTGCTATGAGAAAAGTTGCTTTATTAATCTTACTGGTTTGCTTTTACCCGCAATTCATTTTTTGCCAAGCTTAGTTTATTCTGATGCAACTTCCGGAACAAAAGCAATTAACACTAGTGGAAACGGGATTTCAAGCGGTCCTACGTCAGTACCTTCGATTGGTCAATATGGTACTTGTGCAAGTATTGGTTCGTATAATTGTCCCCCATCATTTGGTTTAGGAGTTATAAACGCAAAAATTGTAAGTATTAATACATCAACAAATCAAATTGTAGTTGAAATAAAAAAATGTGATGGAACTGCATTTAACGCAGTTGGCAACTTAAATGTTGTTAATTTATTGTGTGCAGGTCCAGGGGCGTTGAGTTATGGCTTTGGAATTTTTCAAGCCGGTGTTAAAACTTTTTAAATGACTATTACGGATAACAATATGGTTGGTTCAAAAGCTTATGTGGCATTTATAGTCCAGAATTCCGGTTCTTATCAATATTACTATTCTGCACCTGCAATAGTTGTGACATATTAATCGATGAAGATTGTTGAAAATATATCAACTTTTTGATAAAATTTATTTATAATAAGCTATATAAAAGAAGCCTGTTATCATTGTGCAAGGATTTCTACTGCGACAGCGATATCCTCACCTGCACACCGGCCCTTGTATTTACCGTAGGTGGCGATGAAGAGATGTAGGGATTTACCCTTCGCTGATCGAAATATAATTTTACATTGATGCGGTTACTGATATAATAATCAACGGTTGGGCTGATGGTAATTTCCTTACTTCCATTTGTGGCGAAGGCACTGTTTTGATCAAGGCGGCTATTCGACGTTACATTGTCTCTCACTCTAAAATCAAGCTGAAATTTAATTTCATTATCCAGCTTTTTTGTATCTGCCTTAGTGAAAGGAATTTTAAATGGAAGTTTCAATCCGCGTTTACGGAAGCTCCCGCCAAAAGTATATTCGGTAGAGCGCACTTCGCTCAGCTGGTAATCAATAAGGCTAAGGCTTAGCTGGCGTTGTTTTGTATAATCAAATTTCAACGAAAGCTGGTTAGTGAAGGTCATATCAATACCTACAAGCGGCGCAAATTGTTCCTGTATAGTGATATTAGGTACGAGGAAAAAAGGAATGTAATTATTAGAAACGGTATCTATAAAAGATGGGTACCCAAACCTCGATACGTCACGGTACAATAAGGCTGAGGTAAAACTATTCATACCCAGCGTAGCATTGTACGCATGTGTAAGCGAGAAATTGGTAAATATTTTATCCAAACCTTTTACCCTGCTTAAGCCATTGTAAGTAATACGCCAATTTGGTTTTGGTAATATATTTCTGAATGGATTTGTTTTAAGGTTGGCATTATTTTGTTTTACCAATGAAACCTTATTTGGATCCTGGCCGGTGTAGGCGGCAATAAATGCCGGCACCAATACATCCACTGCATAACGCCCGTAACCGAGGGCATATCCATCGGCGCCTACCGGATTGCCTGCCAGTTTATTGTAAGGATTGAGTTTACCCAGCCGCGTAGATAATACTTGCCGGTAATCCTGGAACTTTAAGAATGTTGCCGACACGCGGTTCGGATCATACTTTTCAAATAACGTATTCAGCGCAATATAGCTCACATTAAAACCACCGCCGATGTAAGGCGTAAGATGTGCGAAGCCATTGCCGGTGCCGGTAGTGTCTTTAAAAGTTTCTGAATAATTTTTATTAAAAGTTTTGTCAAGATTTACGTCAATAGTGAGGTCACGCACGGGCTCAAGCTGTGCCGCAACTGTTATACGCTGATCAAAATTTTGTACGAAAAGGTCATTGAACAAAGTGTCCCGGGTAATAAGACCGCGCTTTGCCGCCCTGTTAAGCCAGGCCGAGTCAGGTTGTTTGCCTAAAATGAAACCAAAGCCCGGCGCCATGCTTTTAAAGTCCTGCCCCAGCAACTGCGTGCTGTCTGTATAGCCTGGCAACCTGGTATTGCTGTTTTGCGAAAGCGATGCGTTAACCGATTTTATACTGGTAAGCAATTTTCCAAATACTCTCGCAACACCTCCGATCTCAGGTAAAGCATTTGGATCTTTAGGTTTGGGAGGCAATTTTTGATTTAGATTTTTTGCAGCAGCCGTATCATTTGTCGCAGGTTGCCTTGGCTGATCAAGTGCCCGCAACCATTTTGATTTACTATATAATCTTGTAAAATCAAGTTGTAGGTTTGCTTCTTCCTGCTGGCCATTTTCAAGAAAATTACCCAGGTTTACCGCAAGCCTCGATGCACCAATCCATCTGTAGATAGCCGAATACCTAAGTCTTAGGGTAGTCCAGTCCGTTAGTGGAAATTTATTGAGCGGCACATTATAAGAGAAATTGACCGATTGGGTGAAAAGCGTGTTTCGCCCGCCATCAAAAAAGTTTCTTTTTACGGTGTCTTTTTTTGCACGTGTATCCAACCTGCCATAAGGCTCATCTATTCTTGCGTTGTTCAAAGATGAGTAATCAATATTTAATGAATGGGTAAGATCCCACCGGAAAATATAACTCCTGTCAAATGTAAAATATTTGTCGAATGTTTCCGGGATCACATATTTATCTTCTCCAATGCTTCTCGGTTTTATCACACCAAATTGCCTGAACACATCTGCTTTAAAGCTTAACTGTGATGGAATTGGATTAACGTTGAAATCTTTAATAAGATCGAACCAATGCGTCCTGGTTTTTTTGAAGAACTTTTTAAAAGGCTCATAAAACTTCGGTTGCGGGGCATAATTATATCCTACGCCTCCGCGTTGCTTCGTCACGTCATTATATTCAATAAGCGGGTTGTGGGCAGTGGTTTTAGTAAATGAATAGTTGAGGTCGAGATTCTCAACATCCCATGGCATGGGCTTTTTGTTGCTGGTCCTGTTTTTATGAACGTTTGTAAAGCTGATCGTTTTGGTAGAGGTAAAGTCCACTGCCTGGTTTCTTATAGAATCACGCTGGCTTGAAGGAGCATTTTTTATCTTTTGCTTTAGTGTAAGATCAAGATCAAAAGGATCATACTCCGGCGTGCTGATGCTGTTTGTAATACTTGCATAAAATGGAATAGACAAAGCTGCATTTTTCGGCAGGAGTTTACCAAGTTCCAAATTGGCAGCCGCGTCAAACTGCAGGAAATAATCCCTGAATCTTTCATTTACCCGTTGCTCCAAAGTACCAAAGCCATTGCTATGTGTATTGGCTGATACAGTAATTGTTCCCAGGTCAGCGAGGTTGGCGTCAATACGTGCAAGGCCTGCCCAGCCACCTTTTTCATCCAGCGAGGAAAGTCTTAGTTCATTAAACCAAAGCTCTCCGCAAGCGCCCTCTACCTTATCGTTTTTTACCCCCATTAGTATACCTTTTATCTCACCGAGATTAGGGTTACCCATTATCGAATATGTTTGACCGTTAGGTTGCAGTTGTGAGTACAGTTTGTTTATAGGTGAGCTAGACAGGTTTCTCATCGTCTTAATGGCAGTGAGTGCTTGTAATTCCAAATCCAGGTTGTTGGCCGCCCGCCACAAAGTATCATTGTAGGCATCGCTATTTGGGTCGAGGCCTGTATTGAGGGGAGTAAGTTTTAAAGGAATTTTTACTTCATAATAATTTGAGACAAAATCACTACCCATTCTTACCGTTGCATATAAGTCGTCATCATTTAAAATACCGGTCTGAGACTTTTCTGCGTGAATATACATCTGCAGTTTTTTAAACTGGCGCAAATCCCTGTTGGCAAATGTTTGAAAAACTGCCTTCCCATCATTACGCGAAAGATCACAAAACTTAAGCGTGAGCGCCTGTTCATTTTGTAAAAGATTTACGCCATTGTTGCTGAGTGTTTGTACTCTTTCTATCTCTCTCGGTGTGCGATAAGGAAGTGGTGTCCGTTTATCATTTTCTTCGATATTCACTGCGCCTACATTAAAATCGCTGGTAATTTCGGGGCTATAGTTTCCGGTGGAGTCTAATTTAAATTGAAATTTTCTCCAGGTGTTTCGTACTAGATCCAGTTTGCCAAAGCGCACAACTACGCTGTCGCTAAAGTCAGTAAGGAACATCCTGATAAAACGAATAGATTTAAAATCAGGAATGTTGCCTATTTTTTTATTATAAGAATTAATCGGAATTCTAAACTGGTACCATGTTTCCGGCCTGGAAGTGCCGTCAGCTAATTTTACAGTTACTAATTTTTTATCTACAATATAGTTTTGCCCGATCGTCATCTGCGGATCTGTTGCGGGCTTTAGGTCAACTATGTATTGAAAATATTCTTCCGTTTCATTCAGCGTATTATCCCGGTTCACATCTTCCTGGTCAGGATATAGTGTTGCTGCCGAGGAGAACTGGGCATTGTTATCTGCAATGGGAGAATTTCCCTGTGGGTTATTATAGTTTTTATAACGGGCAAGGATATCGGCATTTTGCGCATCCAGGTCATCGCCGCGATAGTAATGGTAATCATCCGCAGAAGGATCGCGAAGCGCATCCTGGTAAACCCGTGAGCCTGCACCGAAATTGGCAGCAAGTACATTCAGGTAATCAGCTCTTCTTTTGGTAACCTCCCCGCTATCAGATAATCCATCAAAACCTACATCCTGGTAAGGCCTGTCTGCAGGATCATTGCTAAATGCATTGGTAACCTGTATAGGATTGCGGGGTACATTTCCCCATATAGAAGTATCTAATTGCGCAGGAGCGTTCGGCGTGGGAAGGCCATTTTCGTAAAACCTTCTTGAATCTTTTAATACATCTTCTGAAATATTACCGAGATTGATATAAAATTTTCCCCCATTGGATTGAGAAGCGTTTGGCCTGTCAGGGGTATTTATAAACGGATCCTGCACCCAACATTCGATATATTCTACATTCGCAGTCTCAAAATCAGTCTGGTCAATATTTCGCATCAGGCCGCCCCACCTTGTGCGGGGATTTAGCAGTTTACCATTGGCATTTATATTTGTTGCGCTTGCATCATAATTATATGGGCCGCGGTCTGTAGGGTAATAGGCAAGGTCAAAGGTTATTAATTGATTTTGCCCAAAGTCCGTAGTACGTTGCGGAAAAATTTCAGTCTGCGAGATGGCGCGAACACGCGGGTCAGATAAAAGGGTGTCTTTTCCCTTCAGCGGGTTATTTATATTTCTTGGATCCTGGAGCGTTGGCTCAATCTGGTACCAGGCTATTTTCGCCCTGTTTTTTCCATAGTCAAGATTATTATTTAGCCCGGCCTCAGGGAAAAGAAGGTTTGTACCGCCCGGGTCAGTTGCCCCAAAAGGCGTTGAAGCCAATGCCCATGCAATAGGAGGGAAGCGCAGGTCAATATCACTTTTGCTTCCTTCAAAATTATCAATGTAAATTACGCCGGCGCTTCCACGCCCGATTTGCGGAGCATGCCCTGGTTTTAAAAAGGCAACCTCAGCGTAACTATTTATAGCAGATGGCGCGGTCGTGCTGTAAAAAGGCAGTTTGTTTAATAACTTGGTAAGGCGCGGTACATCCCGGCGGTAATTTGCATCCAGCCCATACATCGTATTTTTTATCGGATCTTCTCCATAATCCACTTTAGTAAAAAAAGGCCTTTCGCTCAGCCTTACCATGGTTGCGCCTAATGATAGTTGCTCTTTCGCTGTATTCTTTGCCAGGTAATCCAGCCGCAGGGCCATATAGCTTTTTGACTGGAGGCCAAAGGTTGCATTGTTTTCAAAATTTACCTGCACTGGTAAGCCGGCATTTATTATTGCCTGGTTTATTACTTTAATGGTGCCGAGATCATAATTAATAGTGTAATCAATATTTTCACTTAACTGCTGTCCGCCCGCGGATACGTTTACCGAACCTGGCGGAATATTATAACCAATACTTATATCCGATGACGAAGATGATTTTGCGGAGCCTTTTATTACAAAACGGTCGAGGTTAGGAAATTGCTGCGCAACGGCCTTGATGGAATCATACAACGGATAAAAAAGGCTGTCTTTTGCAATAGTTGTGTCTGTAAATATTTTCGGTGCAAGGTCCCGCCCAAAAGGTTCCAATAAGGGAAACATTACACGGCTGTATTGCGGAATAACGGTATATCCTTCCACATAGTCAAACACGCCATCTGGCTGGGGGTCATTTTGATTATTAAGCCTGTCAAGGTTTATCAGGGTTAAAATGGGCGTTCCCTGGTTAAGGTCTCCAAAGGGAAGGTATCTTTTTGCCCCAAGTCCCGGTTGCTCAAATAAAACATTTAATTGAAAGTCAGTACGGTCAAGTGTTCCAAAGCCCACGCTGTAAACGTTTTTCATCATTAATTTCCAGATAGGTAGAGTAGGGCGCTGCGAGGTCGCTTTTAGTAATTTTAAGAATAAAACCTTTTGATTACTTGATACGGAATCTGGTGGCACATCCTGCGAAAATTCTCCTACCTGGTATATCGTTCCGTTATAAGAATATTGATATGCTACAGCCAACACCTCATCGGGCTGCAAGGGCTGGCTCAAAGAAAGAAAGCCAACTTTAGAGTTGTAGATGTATTGGGTGGAATCAAGTTTCCTGGCAAATGTTTTTTCAAAATCCTGAACGGGGCTAAGGCCCATGCCGATTAGCTGGCTGGTGATTAACGCAGGGTTGCGGCTTTGTGAATTGCTGATGATGCTTTGATATTCTGAATTTGTTCTGTTAGCAGGTAATGCGCCATTCACGGTAAATGGGCGGTAAGGATTGGATTCTCCAAGATCCATTAAACCAACAACGTCCCGGGCTTCGGTAGTAGTTCCGTTTTTATTAGTTACC
Source organism: Hanamia sp. (assembly GCA_965217965.1). Classification (GTDB taxonomy): domain Bacteria; phylum Bacteroidota; class Bacteroidia; order Chitinophagales; family Chitinophagaceae; genus Ginsengibacter. Next base: position 1,623,308 of record CBDCJQ010000001.1, read on the forward strand.
CACACTTCGAGCCTTAGTATCTGCACCGGCGTTGTTACGGCGGGCAGGTTGCTCATTACTTTGTTATAATTATTTTTAAAATATTGCCCCAGCAGGAAGTGCCTGTTTTCTTCATATTCATCAGCTTTAAATTCAAACTGCTGTGAGGCAGAACCGCCCTGCAGATCCACAGATTGGCGCTGCGATTTTTGATTCGCCAACACGCCCGTTACGTAAAGCTTGCCGAATTGTAACTGCGTTTTTATTCCAAAAAGAGATTGTGCTCCGGGTATCAAAGTGCTTCTTGAGGGAAAAGAAACATTACCGGCTTCGAAGCGCTTCAGTATTTCATCATCTGTTCCACTATAGTCAAGCTTCAGTTGATTCGTAAAATCAAAATTTGCCAGTGTGTTATAGCTGATAGGAAATTTAAGCTTGTCGCCAATATTTGCATTTACATTTAATTGAGCATTCATATCAAAATCCAAACCGCCATTTTTTCTTGCTCTTTCCGGGAGGGTTGGGTTTTTTATATTCTGGCCCTGGTAGCCGGCAGTAATATCTACATTCCCCTGGGGCTGAATATCTATTTTACCATTACCAAATAAGCGGTTAAATAGATTATTGTAAACATTTAATTTAGGCTTTACCCGGCCACGGTTTAGTATGCTAAGTGTATTGGCTCTTTTTTTGAAATAATCCATTTCAGATTTTCTGGCCTGAATAGCCATAAACTCGTCAAATGTGTAAGAGGTGGGGGTTCTGTAATAGCGGTCGCCTATCTTTTCATATACATTATACCTTTTGGTTTGCGGATCATACCCTACAGAATCGTTGATATTAGAAGGCTTTGCAAAGTCGAAAGTGCTTTGAGAATTTGAAATGAAATCTCCTCTGCGGTCGTGAATAGGGTAGTGTAAAGTATCTTTTGAAGGATTGAAGGTTGAATCCTGGGCAGCCACATTGCTACATATTGCCAGTGAAAACAACATGGGAAGTAAGCATATAAGGAACACCCCAAAAAAATTTGGTTGCAATTTTCTGTTAAGCAACATCCGGCAATTTAATTAAGGTAGATTTCTGTCAAATAGCTTTAAGTGCTTTTTTTATTAATTCTTCAAGGGTGTTTATAGTAGAACCGGAAAGTGCTATCTTTTTAATTGCCTGTTCTGCTACGGGCCTTCCAATTCCCAGCGCCACCAATGCATTTAACGCATCTTGCTCCAAAGTATTGCTATATGCACCGGCACCCGGGCCAACCGAAGATAGTTTCGATACTTTGTCTCTTAGCTCAAGCACAAGCCGCTCAGCAGTTTTTCTTCCTATGCCTTTCACGCCTTCCAATACGTGGGCATGGTTTTGCATGATAGCATTGCTTATTTCTACAGGCTTCATGTTAGACAGCATCATTCTTGCCGTAGCTGCACCCACACCCGAAACACTTATCAACATCACAAACATTTCTTTTTCCAGGGCATCGTAAAAACCGTATAACGTGTGTGCATCTTCTTTTACCTGCAGGTAAGTATATAATTTCCCTTCCTCTAAATGCTGAATCTGCGAATAGGTGTTCAGGCTAATATTTACATTATATCCAACTCCATTTACATCAACATATACAACTGTTGGATTTTTATAGGCAAACTTTCCTGATAAATACGCGATCATATTATATGCTTGAACCTGCGTTTTTAGAGCGCCAAAAATAAGTAATTCAACTTTATGCGATGAATATAAAATAATAAGATTAGGCGCTTACATAAAACCTAAGTAAAAAAGCCACTAATCGCACAGATTAACACGAATATTTTTATTGCTTTTTTTAGATTGCCACTATTTCTGCTTTTTGAATTGATAATACGATCAAAACGTCTAATCCTATAAAATAATTACAAAAACCTACGAATTATGTAATAGGCAAGATGTAGTACTTTTATCAACTTAAAAATGTATAGAATCTAAATGGATAAAAAAATATCGGCAGCCATCACAGCGACCGGCGCCTACGTACCCGAATACCGCCTTACAAACGCTGAACTCGAAACGATGGTTGATACCAGTGACGAATGGATAAAAACGAGAACGGGTGTTGAAGAAAGAAGGATTTTAAAAGGAGAACATAAAGGCGTATCCGAAATGGGTGTTCCTGCCGTTTTGGAGCTTTGTAAAAAAAGGGGAATTGACCCTATAGAAATAGATTGCCTGATATGCTGCACGGTTACACCTGATATGACTTTTCCCGCCACAGCGAATATTATTACTTATAAAATTGGCGCTGCCAATGCCTTTGGCTTTGATCTTTCCGCAGCTTGCTCAGGATTTTTATTTGGCGTTACTACAGGTGCGGCATTTATAGAAAGCGGCCGCTACAAAAAAGTAGTAGTGGTGGGTACGGATAAAATGAGCGGCATTGTGGACTACAGCGATCGCACTACTTGCGTGCTTTTTGGCGATGCTGCCGGCGCCATTTTGCTGGAGCCAAATGAAAAAGGGTATGGCATACAGGACAGCCTCTTAAAAACGGACGGCATTGGAGTGGAATATTTAAAGATGGTGGCTGGTGGTTCAAAAAAGCCAGCCTCTATTGAAACGGTAATGGCAAAGGAACATTACATATACCAGGAAGGCCCGCAGGTTTTTAAGTTTGCGGTAAAAGGTATGGCAGATGTATCTTATGAGTTATTAGAAAGAAATAAACTTACAGGCAATGATATTGCCTGGCTGGTACCTCACCAGGCGAATAAAAGAATAATTGATGCGACAGCAAACAGGATGGGTCTTAGCATGGATAAAGTAATGATTAATATTCAGCGCTATGGCAATACCACTTCGGCCACTATTCCTTTGTGCTTATGGGAATGGGAAAAGCAATTAAAAAAAGGAGATAACATTGTATTAGCCGCTTTTGGCGGGGGGTTTACCTGGGGCGCTACATTGTTAAAGTGGGCGTATGATACGGAGTAAAGAGATATTCACCATTATTTCAGCCCGATAATATCCGGTTTTTGAATTCAAACCAGTGTTTGTATTTGCTTGATGAAATGGAAGGTGCGCAATTTTATTTGTTGGGCTAATGTTATTCCTCCTTTCCGTTTTGTAAATAAACTTCTTCTCTCTATTTCGTCGGCTAATGTTTGAAAGGAAGCTGCTCTATTTGGTTGTTTCAATAAAACGACCGCAATTGCTTCGTGGAGTGTGAGAAGGTTTTTCGTTTGTTTTAGCTTTCCTTGTTATAATAAATCTTGTAGTATTTTCTGCCATCTTTCTCAATGCCTTGTGTTATCAAATCTGTATTGCCGTGGATATAGACGTGAAAGTTTTTATCTAATTTTAGAACACTTTTGAAAACTCTTGCTTGCTTTTTTACTGCTTGGGGTGAAATATCAAAATTGTCCGAAAGTTCTATTTCATGGTTTTGTCTGAAAGTATTATCAAAATTTCGGAACGATGTAATTATGTTGGGATGATGTAAAACCTCATTCTCAAATTCTTTTTTGTCAAAAGTTCCGTGTGTTTTGAAATAATCAACAGAACGGTTGAGTAAGTCAATCTTTTCTGCTTTGCTCACCTCAAATTCTTCTGAAAATTGTTTAGTTACAAAATTTTTTGCAATGCCTAAAAATTGATTGGTTTGGTGAAACTCATTCGCAACTGGTTTTAATTGTAGGAAATTGTCTTTCCAATATTGTGCTTCTGTTGATTTGTTTGAATTATCAACAATGCAAACTCTGTAATTATCATTTGACGAATTAAATATCAAACAACCCTTGTCTAATTTGTTTGTGTTTGTTCCTTCATCATAATTAACCAATGATGTTTTCCCCTCAAAATCTACTTTTATAAAACTGTCTTTGGATTCTGATTTAAATATTCCGATTGCTTCCGTCACCTCATCATCAATTATGATGTCTTTAAAATAGGCAGCATAGAACTCGCCACTTTTAATTTTAGGGTGTGTACTACAGCTGTAAAGATGTTGAGCAATGCTTTTGCTTTGCGTTAAAAGAGAGTTAGGGTTTTCAAAGATTTTCTTTGAAACCGTGAACATTTCATTCTGTTCAACGTCGATGTCATTATGAAACTCATATAACTCTGTATCAGAAAATGAAGTGAGAAAATATTTTAGAAATAAATTCTTAAGGTGTTCATCCTCCAATTGAATTAAACTATTTGTAAGAATAAGTCCTTCATCAAGCGACTTATTTCCCACCTTGTGAACGACTATCTTTCGGAGTTGAATGTTGAGGTATTTTATCATTGTCAATTACTACTTTTTCTGTTGAAATTTTTTTGAAGTAAACGGGAAACCTGAAACAGGCGAAAGCTACTAAAAGATAAATGAATGCAATAAGAGGATAGATAAGCCATAAACTTATTTTTCTGCTTTTAAGCGATTTTTGAATGTGTGTTTTAAACTCTTTTTCAGGAAGCAATTCTTTTGTTGTGTTCTTCCAATAAAATATTTCCTTGTTTGAAATATAGATGTCTGTAAAATCAATGATTGCCTGAAGAACAATTGAAATTACATAGTAGAGAGCCAATCCATTGAAAACATAAGTCAGCAACAATTCCTTGTCAAGTTGAATGTTGTCTGAAAATTTTGTAAAGAGGGTGAACCCAACTAAAATAATTGCAGCCAAAACATCTCTCAACAAATTGCTAAGAAGTGTTCTAATTTTTTGAGAGTATAAATCAGATTGGTTACGAATATCTTTAAGAAGGTCTTTTAACTCTGAAATGTATTTGTCCTTGCGTTCAAGAATTACAAAGTTGTATCGCTGTTGTGCTTGTAATAAAGAAGTTTCCAAATGCTCAGTCAATGCTGCAATAAAACTTTTACTCTCATCTAATTCAAGTGTAATTCTATCGGCAAAAAGTTTTTGTCGGGTAGTAATTTTTTCCTCATAAATCCAAGAAACTAAAGTTAATAAATTTTGGTAGGTAGCTTTTGAAATAGAATCGTTGGAGTTATGTAACCTCAATTCTATTCTCTTGATTCCGTCAATGATAATTCTTTCAGCAGAATAAAATTCATTCACAACACTTGCGGCTAAAGTCAATGATGCAAGTTTGTATAACTTCATTTCAAGTTCTGTTTTACCAACAGAAGTAAAAACAAAATGTGCTGGATTTATCGTTACTTCTTTTGTAGTAATTGAGTGAACAATCTTGCTTACATCATTTGATTGTGGAATTTTGAAAGATGAATTTCCAAAGTTTTCAACTGAACCGAATGGCATAATTTGAAATAAGTTGCCAATCACGGATTGATTAATTCCCTCTGAAAAAATTACAAGTGGACTGAATTTATGAAAAGGATTTTCAGTGTCAAAAGGGTCTAACTTGTCAAGCCATAGAGTTAAAGAAGATAAGGAACAGAAGAAATTTTCTTTGGAGTTTTGAGATACTAAAGCATTTTTATTTAAGTGGATATTCCAAGTCCCGAACAAAGAATTCAAATACTCGTTTAATTCATCTATTTGAATATTCTCACCATCAAGTTTAACTGTTAATACATTTTGACTGCCAAAGGACTTTAGATATGCTAACAAATTCTCTAAATCTTTTGCAGCACTTAAATAGTGATTGCCTCCAATTGTAACTCCTCCCCAGGATTCCTCAATCGAAGTTTTGTTTGCTAAAAAATCTTTTAGCAGAATGAAAAGCTGTGAGAGGTTCATTTCTATTTCAATATTTCTACACGACTTGTTTCAATAAGGATTTTGTAAAGCCCAGTGTTTTTATCTGGCTCATTTGGAATATTAACATTTACATCCTTTGCATCACCTTCCCACTCAATCTTGACTCCTTCGGCAGTTCTTCTAATATTTTTTGTAGTTGCTTTATCTAATGCCTTGCTATTCGGTTTAAACTCTTGTCCTTCTAATCCTTTTTCTTGAAGATAACTTCTCAAAGATTTTCTCAATCTTTTGGCTCGTTCTGAATTATCATCAAGAATTATGGTGTTTATTAAATCTTTGCTCCTGACTTTGTTTGCGTTTCTTAAATAGTCAATGCCTCTGTTTTTATAAGAGGATACTTCTTGTGATGGGTCCAATAATGATTTATTCGCAATAGCCCATTGCCGAACAGCGGAAACAATTTTGCCGGTAAGGACATAAGGTGTTTCTCTTTCATGCACAGCTAAAAAGTTAGCGAAGAAATCTCTGATTGCTTTCCCCGCACTTGGATTTCTATCAAATGCAAGAACATTCCAAACTCGGTAATCGCTAACATTAACTATGGCAATTTTTTGAACTGCTCGCTTATCTTCCACAAAAGTGTTTTTGATTTCTTCCATTATTGCCTTTTGGTCTTTTATCAAGTATCCATATACTTTTCGGTTATCTAATTTAATCAAGAAAATCAAATCAACTTTATCCATTACTGATACAAGTGAAGTAATGAATACTCCATCATTGGTAGTTTTTTTATGGTGGGTTTGAAAGGATGCAGTTAAATCCTTTGATACTTTGAGGAAGTTTTTTTCTGGATCTTCAATAATTGCTTTACAGTTTTTATAAACCTCAGAAGTTTTCTTGTCATTAAATTCAAACTGTGTTCCCTGCGAGGCATCGCTGAACCTGTCTTGAAAGAAAATAGATTGCTCATCACTCAACTCAACTTCGTCCAAAAATATTGGGTTAATATCCGTCTGCTTAATAATGTGAAAGATGAATCTTTTTATCTTGAAAGAATCTTTTTCGGCTTGGCTGAATACGCTTTCTTTTGCCATGACTTTTTGTTTATAGATTATTATAACTCCCCCTTAAACGCCTTATCCAAAAGGCTAGGCATCAACTCATTTAATTCTTTTTCGGTTTCGCCATGCTGTTTTTTAATCGCATTTACTTTATGCAATAGCTCTACAAATTCTTTTTGCAAGATAACATCAGGTACCGGCAATTGTATTTTCATTAATTTATCCAATCCTAAAGTTTTATTTCTTCCGGCTCCGCCCGGACTGCAAGCGTTTATATCTTCCAAACCTTTGGGGGAAAGAAAATGAAAACATAAAAATTCCGCTAATACTTTTTCATTATCAGCCACACAGGAAATAAACCGGTGAGAACCGTAGCGATTGTTATCTTCTTCTTTGGCTACCGCAATTCCGCCTTCCCATGCAAATACATTGCTGAAAACTAAATCGCCTGCTTTAATCTGAAATATTTTTTTAGTCGCAACTTCCAATCCTGTTAGTGCAGGCTTGTGAAATGTTCCTTACCAAAACATCGTATGCCTAATTCGGGATAGAGTTCTTCTTCATTTATTTTAACTTGCCGCCTTACGATTGGCGCTACTTCACTCATGGGCATCCATTCAGCATCTTCTATCATCTCGGTGTACTTGCTAAAAAGTAAATTGCTTAAGTCTTCTCTTTGCTCATCTCTTAATTCTTTTATCCGTTCAAGTTTGGTTTTTATCATTTCAATTTTTGAAACGATGCGCTGCTGTTCTTCGAGCGATGGAAGTTTAATGTCAAAATTTAAAAAGAATTTCTCTTTAAATCTGTTTCGGCTTGCTTTTGTTACACCAATGCAATACTGTTCAACTTCTTTCCAAACTTTAGATTGATTGAAGTAATAATGGAGAAATTTCACATCAGCTTTTGTATCATCAACAATGAAAGAGGGATATTCATCAGAAACATAACACCCTTCAAAACCATGCTTCACAAAATCAAATGCTCCTTTCCATGCAAATAATCTGCTGTAAATAAATTCACCTGTGCCAACTTTATTCAATCTATTACTTCCAATTTCAGCCCCCTTTTTTTGCTCCCGGATAAATAATCCTCTCCCCTCTAAACTCATTCCCAATAGCGAATAAGTTTCGGTAGGGATTAAAGCAATAGAATTTTCTGACTGCCTAACAAATTCACCGATCTTTTTTTTCTCCCAATTATGTTTCACTCTTTACTATTTATTTCATTTTTCTATTCCCCCATTGTCTGAACCATAATCTTTAGGATTAATGGATTCCCTGGATTTTTTAAATCATGGTCTTCATACAAATCAACTGAATCATGGTTCAGACAATTATTTCATGGTTCAGACTATTTTCAATTTCCTCCATTAACCGCATCACCTGTTTTTCTTTTTTCATAATTGAACTTACCAACTCAGCAGGATCACGGTATTCAAATTCTCCCTTGCGATTCGGATTTTTCAGGTCAAGATTTACATTCAGCAATTTTCCTTCTTCATCCGTAACTAAAACATCTTCTAACTTTACTTTCCATGCATTGTCATTTTCTTTTCGCTTAGTCCACCAGGTTTTTATTTCTGCAAATTCTTCGTGCTGTATCGGTTTTGTTTTGCTGTATTTTTTCTTTCCCGCTGGCGGCAACAATTCATAATACCAAATTTCTTTCGTAGCCCCTCCCTGCCTCCCCGAAAGGGAGGAGTCAGCGCTTTCAAAAAATAATAAATTGCTCGGTATATCTGTATAAGGCGCAAAGATGCCTTCCCCTAAGCGAACAATAGTATGAAGATTAAAATCATCAGTTAATTGTTTTTTTATACGGGTCGCAATGCCCGGTGCAAACAATGTTCCGTGAGGTACTACAATGGCGGCTCTGCCACCTCTGGTACCCGGCTTTTTTCGTTTCAGTTTTCGCATGATAAGCTGCAGAAAGAGCAAAGCGGTTTCAGATGTTTTTTTGTCATCAGGGAAGTTATTTAAGATACCTCTTTCTTCTTCGCCGCCAAAAGGTGGATTGGTAAGAATAATATCCACCCGTTCGTTATCACCAATATCACGCAAAGGAAAACGCAAACTGTTGCCGCTATCAATGTTAGGATAATCCAAACCATGCAATAATAAATTCATCTGGCAAAGCAGGTAAGGAAGTGATTTGGGTTCACCCCCGCTGATAGATTTGGATTGCAGAATTTTTCTTTGCTCAATTGTCTTTGCCTGTTTCTTTAAGTAATCGAAAGCCGCTACTAAAAATCCTCCTGTGCCGGCAGCAGGGTCAAGAACTGTTTCACCAATTTTCGGGTCAAGCATTTCAACCATAAATTTTACAACCGGCCGTGGTGTGTAAAACTCCCCTGCATCACCACTTGCATCACGCATCTCTTTAAGTATGCTTTCATACAGGTGAGAGAGTGTATTTACTTCTTCGTTGTTGGTAAAATGTATTTCATCAATCTTGTTTATAACATCACGCAACAGATAGCCGTTAATCATCCGGTTGGTAACACCTTTAAAAACTGTTGCAATTACATCTTTACGCTCAGTTCCTGTCTCACTTTGCAAGCCACGCAAATAATAAAACAAACCGGTGCGTTCTGCGCCGTCAGCTAATTTTACTTTTTCATTGTTGATGAAAGCAATCAAATCATCTCCGGTTAAGTTTTTATCTTTTGCCCAATCACGCCAACGGTAAGGCTCACTGATAGAAGGTTTGTATTTTTTGTTTTCAAGCTTTGAATTCATCTCCTGCAACTGTTCGTTGTCGTCAAGAAATTTTAGAAACATAATCCATGTGAGCATTGGCAAGCGGTCAGCATCACCGTTCAGGCCTTTATCTTTCCGCATTATCTGCCGGCAACTTTTAATGATGCCGGATAAGCGTTGTGCCAGTGTAATCTGCTTTACAATTTTTTCGTTTTTCTTTTTTGCCATTACTCTTTTTTCTTTTTTGAAGGCGAAGAAATCTCTTTCAGCGCTTTGTCAAAATCACTCTCGTATAATTTGTCCTGCACAATCCTGTATTTGTTAAATTCATTTTCTGCAATTGCGACCGCTACTTCATGCGAAACTTTCCCCGGATGTTTTAAAACAGCTTCTTCGTTGAATTGTAAAAATGCATCCAGCTTTTGTACCCAATCTTTCATATACATTACCACGCCTTTCTTTGCCTGATTTTCAGCATAATCCAAGTACATGGTAACAATGCGGTTCAAGCCCTGCAATTCTATTTCGGTTAAATAATTTTTTGCAATAGCCACATCTGTTTTCCGGATGCTGCCTTTGGGTGCATTTTTCCAGGTGGTTAAGCCCATGTTTTCTTTTGTGCTGCTAGCTCTTGTTGCAATCAGTTCGGCTGCTGTTTGCCCGGTAATTGCCCAATGAAGCTTGTTTTGAACTGTTGCGAAAAAATCTTTGGTGGTTTGTGTTTCTACATTATAATCTGCACTACATTGTGAGTAGATGTCGGTTATTTTTTGATAAAATCTTCTTTCGCTGCTGCGTATATCACGGATGCGGGCAAGCTGTTCTTCAAAGTAATCTGTGCCGAAAATGTTGTTAGGATTTTTCAGCCGTTCATCATCCATTGTAAAACCTTTGATGATATATTCCTTTAAGCGTTCTGTTGCCCAGATACGAAATGCCGTTGCCTGTGTACTGTTTACCCGGTAGCCCACAGAAATAATTGCATCAAGATTATAATATTTAACTTTTGTTTCCTGGGTTTTTCCTTTTATGGCGCCATGATGTGTGGTATGTTCCAAAATGGAACTAACCACTTCCTCCTTCAATTCTCCTGTTTCAAAAATATTTTTAAGATGTTTGGTAATGGCTGGTCGTTGTACTCCAAACAAGTCAGCAATTTTTTGTTGGGTGAGCCATACGGTTTCGTTCTGTAAATAAATTTCCACTTTCACATTTCCGTTTGGAGTAGTATAAAACAAAATTTCATTAAAGCCGCTTTGTGCAGGTTGCTTTTTTTTAGCCATCGTTGTTTATTCTTTTTTGTAAGAATTCTTACCAGTTCGTTTTCTGTTCCTTGCCATTTTCCCTACATCGGGAAAATGGTTTATGCTGCTTCCGTATAAAGCAATGTCTGAATTTCTTCAATAGCGTTTTTGAATTGGTCAAATCCTCCAAACTCATTTACGATTTCAATCGTGTTGCCTTGCTGTGTAAAAGGGTCAACAGAAATAATATCAGGCCTTATCTGGTTCAACCCAAAGTCAACATACTTTTCTAAAATCATTTGCAAAATTTGTTGCGCCTTTTCGCTGTATTGCGAAAAAAAATCCGGTTTGTTTTTCTTTAGAAGTTCTGCTCTTTGTTTTCTTGTATTTGGTTTTAAGCCGTAGGCAACAAAGCAAAGCAAGTCAAAGGGGTCTATTTCTTTTTGCTTTGTAATTTCCATAAGTTGCTCAATGGAAATACCGTTGTTCTCTAATTGCTCAATGATTTGTTTCCGCTCTTCCAAATTATTCCAACGGCTGCGGAAGTCATTTGCACCTGGAAACATGGTTAATATTTTTTCCTTCGCATATTGCGAAAGCTGAACGGTTATCAATCTTCCGCTAACCGGGTCAATGATTTGAATTGTTTCAGCAGCAATTCCCATTTCACCTTCTGTTACATAATATTTTCTTCTAAAATTTTCTCCACCATCATCCTGAACCGTCCAATTAAAATTATCCGGGTCATCATCATCAGTTGTTTCCTGCTGCTCTGGAAATTCTTCGTAAGTACCTGGAATAGTGTGGCCGTTGTTATCAATTTCTTCCTGGGTAATTAATGGTGGCTGTCCATCAAAATCAGGGTCGGCAAAATTTCGTGTTGCGCTTCCCGTGTAATCAAGAATTGTGAAATATAATTTTTGCTTGTCTTCTCTTACTCTTGAACCCTCCAGTTGCTGTCGTCTGTTGCGCTCCCCCGATGGCACTCATCAATTACAATTAAATCAAAAAAATCTATTGGCAAATTCCGGAATGCGCCAACCCTGTTGCTATCCTCCGCCAGGGATTGGTAAGTTGAGAAATAAATTTCCCTGCTGCTGGGTAATCCTTCATCGGGAACCAGGCATCTCGCATCACCAAATAAAGCAAAATCCTTTGCATGCGGGTCACTCACTAAAACGCTTCTGTCGGCAAGAAATAAAATTTTGGGTCTGCGGTGCTCGCCTTTTGTGTTCCAGCGATTATTCCACAGTTTGTAAATGATTTGAAATGCAACGGTTGTTTTTCCTGTGCCTGTGGCAAGTGTGAGTAATGCTCTGCGATTTCCTTCAAGTATTGATTTGATTGCTTTATTAATTGCGATTTGCTGATAGTAGCGTGTTTCTTTACCTGGTGTCGCGACAAAAGGTTTTAAAAATATTTCCTGAATTTCTGATCTTACGGGTTCAACGGAATTTAGCCTGATCCATAATTCTGTTGCTGTCGGGAACCTTTCAATTTTGGTTTCGAGTCCCGTAATAAAATTGAATTCCAATATTTCCTTTCCATTTGTCGCATAAGCGAATTTCAGTCCAAGAATTTGAGAATAATCCTTTGCCTGCTGCATTCCTTCGGCTGCTGTTTTGTAATGTCGCTTAGCCTCAACCACTGCAATTAAAAAGTTCTGGGAGTAACGAAGCAGGTAGTCAGCTTTCTTTGCTTTGTTTCTTTTTCCAATTCTGCCAATAACAATAATTTTCCCGGCCGTAAATAGCCGCTGTTCCATTATTTGCTCATCAGTCCAATTACTTTCGTCTTTCAGTTTTGGCAATACATATTTCCTGCAGGTGTCTGCTTCACTGTCATCATTTATTATATGAATAATTGGCTCAGCCATTTGAAATTTAAATGAGTGCCCAAGATACAAATTATGTATGGTGTGGCTTTAAGCGTTTTGGTATTGGAGTCAGCTTTAAGCGCCTTAACTTCAAGATAAAAGTATTTTTCTTTTTTACGGTCAACAGATAATTTTAAAATTAAATGTACTATCCATTAGTTTAAAATGGAACATGTTTTAAAACCTGTTTGTTCTGACAAACAAAAACAAATCTTAGAATTAGGTAGAACAGTCACAAAGCTTTTTTAGTAAAGGATAGGGATGTGGTATTTGGTTCATCATTCTTGCTATCAAATTATGAAAAATGCCCTTTCGGTGTCCTCGCCTGTTAAACCTATAACAATACTCATCCAAGTAAGCCTGGTAATGTTGAGGGGAACATTTGTGATGTATTCCTCTCAACCAAATCTTGAACAGCATGATCTGCTCGTGTAATTGTTTAAAATTTTTCCCTTTGTTGGAAGGTATTGTGTTTAAATTAGGCATCGTTGATTCCAAAGATTTATAAGAAGAATACTTATCAGCAGTTTTGTCAGCAGCATCACTTAATTACATGCTCTTTAATTGCATACTTTAAAGTATCTGCCTGATAATCTTCTATTTGCTGCAGGTAAATCCTGCCTACTGTTTTTTCACCTATTCTTCCATTAGTATCATCGTCGCTTTTTTCTTTGATAAACTGCGCCCCGGCTGGCCTTCTCTTTGCCCCCCATCATAAACTCATCTGCATGTACCGCTGTGTCAATTTTTTTCTTTTTATCTGGCTGCATACCTACCTGCGCCTTGCGTTTGAGGAGCCAGGCAGATTTCTGCTGAATACCTACTTCGTAGCCTAATTCCACACTGAAAACCTTTCCTCCATTTTAATTCTTCCAGATATAAATAACAGCTTTCTTTATCTGGAAATTTTTTACTAAAATCGATAACATTCATTCCTGTAAATGGCTAATAATTTTAGCTCAAATTTACTAATTAAATTAGTCTTAAACAAATACTATATTTGCTTTACGACCGTTCTACCTAATTCTAACAAATCTTTATCAATCGAATCACGGAACAATATTTGTTCAATAATTCAATAAACAAAATATCTAAGAATTATGGACAAGTCAGAAAAATTACACCTCATGGAGAAAACACTTCGTGAACTGGAGGATGTGGTTAACAGTCAAACGTCATTATTAAAAAAAGTGGCACAATTGGAAGTTGAAAATATCAACCTGGGCAACAACCTTCTCGAAAAGCAATTACCGGAAATACATGAAAAGGCTGATGAAGCGCTTGCTATTGCCACTTCTTTGCAGGCTGAATTTACTGAAGTAAAAGATAAATTTATTAAGGATAATAAGCTTGATGAAGTACTACCGGAAGCGAAGTAGTATCCTTTATCTTGCCCTTGAAGTTTTTGCTATTTTATTCCTGCTATAGATAATAAAATCTGTGGCAGGAATTTTTTCTACTTTATTTTGACGCATCATGGTTACCAACTGACCGCGGTGAAAAGTCTGGTGATTAAATAAATGCAGTAACATTTCATATACCGGCTGTTTAAAAATTTCTTTTTTTGAATTTTGATATTCAAATACATGGGTAATTTTTATCTCATTTGCCGCCAGCACCCAGTCATTCCATTGCTTTGATAAGTGCAGCAGATCCTTGGATAAAATGTCAATAGGCTCACTATAATTTATTCCCGGCCATTCCACATGTTCCTGCAATTTCAAGCGTTGCCACCAGATACTTTCCACATCCATCAAATGAACAACTGTTTTATAAATAGTCCCGAAACTGCTATTCATTTCATTATATAAAATGGCTGCAGGCAATTGGCATATTTTATCTGTTATTATTTTATTTGCCCAAAGATTATAGGCAGAATATTGCTGAAGTAGTTGCTTCATGTTTTGCTACTTTTGTTGTCGCAAGGTTGTCAACCTTTCAACAAGTTAATTTTAAATTTAAAAACTCCATTTGGAAGGTTGACAACCTTTAAGCCCGAGCATCATCCGATAACCATCGGATTTGAATGCACCCTGAAGTAGTTGCTTCATGTTTTGCTACTTTTGTTCAAACTTACAAACTCAATTCATTTCCTTAAAGTTATTTTTTACATGCCCGATAAAAAATCATTAAGCGGCTTTAGTTCCACAGCAATTCATTCCGGCAATAATACTGATGAGAATCAATCTCATTTAATTCCCATTTATGCGAGCAGCACTTATGTATTCAATAGTGCAGAGCAGGGTATGCGCCGGTTCAATGGGGATGAGAAAGGCTATATCTACAGCCGCTGGGGCAATCCAACAATTGCTGAAGCAGAGGAAACGATTTCAGCCCTGGAAAGTTTTGGTATAAAAAAAAATGATGCGCCACTGAAATTGAAAACATTACTGCATGCCAGTGGTATGGCTGCTCTTAGCTCCCTGGTGTTGGGAAATTTAAAAAGCGGGGATAAAATTTTGTCACATTTCTCTTTGTATGGCGGTACGCAGGAGTTGATGGAAAAAGTATTGCCGGGCTTAGGTATCGAAGTAATTATTGTTGACCTGCGGGATTTGAGTAAAGCGGCGGACGCAATAGAAAATGATGATAAAATAAAGATGCTTTACCTGGAAACGCCGGCCAATCCTACTATTCAATGCGTGGATATTGACGAGCTGAGTAAACTTGGTAGGCAGCACAGTCTGATCGTTGCGGTTGATAATACTTTCGCAACGCCTTATTTGCAGCAGCCTTTTAAATATGACGTAGATTATGTTTTTCATTCAACCACCAAATTTTTAAATGGGCATGGCACCGCCATTGGCGGAGCATTGGTGGGGAAAGATATTGAGTACATGGAAACAAGGATGACTAAAGTGCATCGACTCCTTGGTGGAAACAGTAATTCATTCGATGCATTTCTTCTTTCGCAGGGAATGAAGACGTTGGAAGTAAGAATGGAAAGACATTGCAGTAATGCGGTAACCGCGGCTAATTTTTTAAACAAACATTCAGCCGTGAGCAAAGTAAATTATTTGGGGCTGCCTTCTCACCCGGATTATGCGACCGGGCAAAAGCAAATGAAGCACCCCGGCGCCATGTTAAGCTTTGATATGAAAGGCGGCTTGCAAGCGGGAATTAATTTTATAAACAGATTACAAATGTGTGTAAGGGCCGTGTCCTTAGGCACATGCGATACATTACTTAGCCATCCCGCATCTATGACACACTACGGTGTGCCTAAAGAAAAGCGTGAGCAATACGGCATCACAGATGGGCTGATTCGGATGAGTGTTGGAATAGAGAATATAGAAGATATTTTAAGTGATCTCGGGCAGGCATTGTCATAAGCGTTAAAAGAAAAATTTTGCCGAAGCAATGCAGAAAATCCGCACGATAAAATCAAATCTCATTTATAAAATCAGCCCGGCATCGGTTTTAAAAAATAAAAAATATTTAAGTTTAGAAAATATTTTCTAATTAAGAAGCTGTTTAAAAACGATTGTATGAATTTTCTTATATGGTTAAAAGTGGTCGGTGGACACCAACCACGGCGGGTGATATGGCTAAAAGTGGTCGGTGGGGACACCGACCACGGCGGATCGCCGCCGTTCGTGTCCCACGAACGGCTTAAATGGTGAATCAAAATTCTAATTTTAAACAGCTTCTAAGAAAATGCATATTATTTTTATGCAAGCCTTTCTAATATTTAGCCTGCAAATTCAATTACGAATATTCGATGTTAACTACCAAGCAACGCATATTGAAAATTTCGGAGAAGCTGTTTTTTGAACAGGGTATTGCAAACGTGCGCCTCCAGCAGATTGCAGATAATTCGGGCATTAGCATTGGTAACCTTGCATATCATTTTAAAAATAAAGAAGTAATTGTTGAAGAAGTTTATAACGAAATGCTCAAAGAACTTTCAGCATTGCATGCAGGCGAAAAGATGTATGAAGGGCTGGATGGGTTCGACAAATATTTCTCCCAAATGTATAAGTTCCAAAAGGAGAACGGGTTCTACCTCAATAATTTTTGGGAAATAGAACGTACTTATCCAAAAATAAAAAAAGCCTGGCGACGCATTAGTAACACAATGCTTCTGCGGCTTAGTAAAAGAATTACTGCGAATGTTGCCTGTGGCAATATTAAAAAAGAAGAGTCTCCGGGTGGGTATGATTTGCTGGCGAATTCTTTATTGCTATGTATTAATTACCGCATTCCACAGCAAATACTCCGGAGCAAGCCCACGCAGGAAAAGCTTTTCAAAAGCTTTTTATGGAGTTTGCTATATCCATATTTTACCGCAAAAGGTAAAGTGGAATTTAAAAAGAGCGTTGCCTGATTTTGCTCTGTTTTATAAGTTGTATTGATACGCAAGCCTTATTAAAATTTACAGGATTAAACATTTACATAGTGTCTGCAAGAAAACTCCTATTTTTTAAAAAATTAAATTCAATTTTATAAAAATCAGCAACGCCTGCTGCTGAGTAGCCGCTAATCGGAAAATATCTTCCATATTTTAGTGTTATGAAGGTCTTTGAGTTGCTTTCTCCTTGCTTTTTTTTACGGCCGCGCATAACTCTTTTATAATTTTCCAATCATCGCTTGTTTCAGAGCCCGGTCAGGCGGCCTTTCTATAAAGTCCGGCCTGTTTTTTAAGCCGTTTGTTTTCTTTTTGTTTTTCCTTTTCTATAAGGCCGTTACCCAGTATGTGTAAATTATATGCCAATACACTTAACCCCGCATATCTTTTAAAGCCATGTAATCCTTTGTCAACACAACGGTTTAATCCATGATGCTCCAGCATGTTGATATTGCTTTCTACGGCTGAATGGGCATAGCGTAATTTTTTAAATTCCTTTGTATGCTCTCTTTGTTTTTCTTCTTTATTGAGCTTACCTTTTTTAGGCATGATCACTTCGTCTATGCCTGACTGTTGCAAGGCCTGCAAGTTGTCTTTACTGTAAAAGCCTTTATCAAAACTATGACTGTATATTTTTTTGCCTTTAAATTTCTGTTGCAGCCGCTCTTTTAGAGGCGCTACCTGCGAGGGATCTTTCTGGCTCTCCATCACTTTATAATCTACAATAAAATGAAGCTGGTCGGTAGTAATCAGCAGCAGGTGCCCCAATTCTACCCGTTTGTTCAGCTTGCCTTTAGTAATCCATTCTGTGTGCGGCTCAAAGATGGAATAAATTTTATCGGCAGCCGGTATTGCTTCGCCTTCTATTAAACGGCGCCGCACTAAATCTATCATTTTTACAGCATATTTCTTATAAAGCTGTAACCCCGCCAGGGCCGCTGTTGCAGCGGTACTATCTACAACAATATTACTATCCAGTATGGCCTGGCAGCGATGCACCAGATCTTCAGTATGTTGCAAATATTTTTTTACACTTTGCTTTTTAAGTGCTTCTTTTTTGCCCTTGAATACCTGCTGCGAGGTAGCCCGGAAAATACTTTTGATGGTTTTGCGAATATGTTTAATTTTTCGCCAGCCTTCAAGTTGGGTTTCTTTTTTCAATACTTTGATCATGTCCAGGCACTTTCGTGAACTGTCCCACAACAAATTTAAATCGGTGGGAAAATGCACATTCGTTTCTAAAACATAACTGTCCGTTTTAAGCCTAAGTTCTTCTTCTTTTTTTTTAAGCAATGAATGCCCTGCTTCTACAATAAGCTGGTTAATTTGTTGCAACAATTCTTCATCAATTAACTGCACATTATCTAATATAGTTTGATAACCAAATTCGATTTTATCTTCTTCTATAAATGCTGTGGCATGTACGCCCATTGTTCTCCTTAATAATTCATCATAATTGGCTAAATATTCCAAGCGATCCCAGTTGGTACTAAGTGCGTGGCGAACAACTGCCAGGACAAGAATATGCCAAAGGTCCATTCCCGGACGCCCTGTTTTCTTTTTGCCGGAAACTATTTTATTTTCCAGCAATGAAAATACTTTCCCGTTTAGTTCTGGTGTTACAAAAATATATTGTAATGCTTTTAAAACAGGTGGTAGTTCATCGCGGCTTTTTAAGGGAAATCTTACATCGGAAATCGCTATGGTACGAAGGTTCATTTGTTGTTCAAAACGTTGGCGCATCGGATAGTGTTTTAGCTGCCAATAATGAGCAAAAACTATACTGAAATCCAGCAAAATCAACACTTATCAACATGTGTTCGTAACTACTTTCCCTCTGTAATCCTTAGCTGTAGATGGTTTAAGGGTTTTCTTGCAGACACTACATAAGCACCATTGTTTTGTAAGTGAAATTATGCCGTTAATTCAATGAAATTAAGGGGAGGAAAAAGATTTTTTTTTAATGTAGAAAAATATGGCGAAGAAGAAAGATGAGAGAATGTTTTATGAAGTGTGATAAATTCAAAGCTCTTCTTCTGATATTCCGGTAATGCTCATGAGTTTTTTTAGAAGCCCCTTTTTTAAGTCATCATTTTTATGAACAGGAACAGATATAGTTTCAGTTTTTTCTGCATGAGAAAAGATAAAATGACTTCCATTTATCCTCTTTAACTTCCAGCCCTTTCTTTGTAATATTTTTACAAATTCTTTTCCTGAAATTGTTTTCACACGGCTAATTCTAAAAGTTTGTCATGTTCACCAATTGACCCCGGTTCAATCTCAATAGATAAGCAACCTTCTACTGCTTCATAAATATTAGGTATTAATTCTTCCATGGTTTCAGCCTGCGTTACACAGCCCGGCAAAGCAGGCACTTCCGCCCAGTAGCCGCCTTCCTCAGCCTTATGTATAATAACTTTTAATTTCATAAAAAAGTTTTCATTAAAAATACATAATATTATTTCATCTTAGATGGAACGTGTGGAATATAAAAACGATGTTTAGATTAACTGATTAAAAAAAACTATTGCGGATATTTACAGGGTTAATCATAATCATTTAACAGAAAGGTTGCCACATATGGTATCGCGATTATGAGTATTCGTGAAGGTCTTGAGTTTGACGCCAATATTGTGAGCGATACAACCACCTCAATATGACTATTAAAAAATTTGACGGTAACTAACAAGGAACCATCGAATTATTTTGTATTAATTATAATGACAAAAAATTATGACTGCATTCCCGCTTTTGCTCACCATATATGCCGGGTTTGCACATGCTTTCGAAGCGGATCATCTGCTGGCAGTTAGCAATATAGTATCGCGGCGCAATAATATCAGCCTCTCTTTAAAAGACGGCATTTACTGGGGCCTCGGCCATACATCTACTATATTATTGATCGGAATATTAGTATTGCTTTTCAGAATTAATATGTCCACCCAATACTTTCATTATCTCGAGGCTATCGTCGGGGTAATGCTTGTCGCTTTAGGCCTCTATCGCCTGAAAAAATTATTACCCCTGAAAAAAATTGTAATTCACACACATCCGCACGAGTATGAGGGAACAAATCCACATCAGCACCTTCATGCGCATATAGGATCTGCATTTAAACACAATCATGAACACTCTTTGGCTTACGGCGTAGGCCTGGTGCATGGCCTTGCGGGTAGTGGGGCATTGATTGTGATGGTTATGATGCAGATCAGGGAACCAATGAACGGACTATTATACCTCTTAATCTTCGGGATTGGGTCGATTGGGGGAATGTTAATTGCAGCCGGCTTATTTAGTATTCCATTTTCAAAAAAAATAATGAAAGCCCACGGCATACAAACCTTTCTCATCATTATTTCTGCATCGTTATGTTTAATCTATGGCTCGATAGTTATTTATAACAATATTGTTACGTAAAAGAACGTTATAAAACCACTTTGATCTTTTATTTATAAGCTAAGCAGCAATTCCGCCACCTAATGTCTCTTGAATATAATGGTTGCTGAAACGTGGCTGAATTATGTTTAAAACTGTATTGCTATGATCTCCAATTCTTTAAGTGTCACATATACACCTTAATATTTTTTTATTTTTTTTGGATAAATTGATATTTATTTAACAAATGTGTGTAAATTACACATTATAATTATTAACAAATTTTAAAATTTACGAAAGCTTATGAGACAAAAACTAATGCTCAGCATGGTTTTAATGTGTTTCTGTTTTTTACAAACAATAGCACAACAACGTACCATTACAGGTACGGTCACTTCCAAGGAGGGCACTCCATTATCTGATGCTTCTGTCACCGTTGTAGGTGAAAAAAATGGTGTGAGAACGGCATCTGATGGAACTTTCTCGATTAATGTCGCTTCAACAGCAAAACAATTACAAGTGAGTTATGTTGGTTCAGAAACTCAAAGGGTGCCTATAGTTAACGAAAGCAAGGTCACTGTGATTTTGGAAACAAATACCCAGGCTTTGGAAAATGTAGTTATTATAGGATATGGCTCCGTAAAGAAAAAAGACCTAACCGGTTCAGTTTCTTCAATTCAATCCAAAGATTTTAACAAGGGGCAGATAAATTCTCCGGAACAATTATTACAAGGAAAGGTGCCAGGGCTGCAAATTACCAATAGCAGTGGCCAGCCTGGCGGAATAACAATTGTAAAAATCAGGGGTAATAATTCAATCAGGACTGGCAATACTCCATTATATGTTGTCGATGGAGTTCCCCTGGATGGCCGCTCACCACGCCCCGGCTTCAATCCCTCAGGATTGGGAACTACCCCTGGCGGGGATCCTTTGACATTTATAAATCCCAGCGAGATTGCATCCATTGATGTGTTAAAGGATGCTTCTGCATCTGCGATATATGGCTCAAGAGGAGCAAATGGGGTTATCATCATTACTACTAAAAAAGGAGCGAATGGCCCTGCAAAAATAGAGGCGGGCGCTTCGGTAGGTTTTAGCGACGTTATGAGAAAGGTTGATGTACTGGATGCTGGAGGTTATCGTTCGGCTTTGGCAAAATACCAGGCTCCTATCTCTGACTCCGGCGGCAATGTTAATGCCTTTGATGATATTACCCGGAAAGCATTTACACAAAATTATTCGCTTGCTATGAGCGGTGGCAATGCAAATGGAAAATATCGCGCATCTTTTTTTGCAAGCGATCAGGACGGGATTATTCTTAAGACAAATCTTAAAAAATATGTCGCCAATTTTAATGGGCAATATAAATTTCTTGATGACAAGCTAAGCGTTAGCTTCAATGCGACGGCTGCCAACGTAACGGAGCATATCTCACCTATCTCGCAAGATGCAGGAAGTGCCGGAAATCTTATTTCTCTTGCTTTAATATGGAACCCTACTTTGTCGCTTACAAATAAAGATGGCACCTTTAATCAAAATAATCCAAGCGGACAGGTAAATCCCCTGGCATTTTCGGCTGCCTACAATGATATAGCAAATATTACAACCTTATTAGGGAGTATTAATGCTGCGTATAAAATAACGCCTTGGTTAGAATACAGGTTACTTTATGGTTTAAATTATGGAGTAGGAAGCAGAAAGGGTGAAATACAGGGTTGGATTGCAAAAACAGGTGGTGATCCTGATGGCAAAGGAGTTGCAGCTACAGCAGATAACTATTTACTGTCTACGACAGTTACACACACACTTACTTTAGATAAAAGTATTACTCCCGATTTGTCAATTAATGCATTAGTAGGATATGAATATTGGCAAACCCAATTTAAAGGTAACGCAACGAGTGTTTTTCAATTTGATTACAATCTTGATCAACGTAATCTTATTAATATTCATTACTACGATAATTTGCAGGATGGTTTGCAAACAAATCTGAGAACTTCGACTTTTAAAGATCCAAAAGTAGAAATTCAAAGTTATTTTGCCCGGGCTGTTTTAAATTACCAGGATAAATACTTATTGACAGGAACTTTTAGAGCAGACGGTTCAAGCAAATTTGGGAAGAATAACAAATATGCATATTTCCCATCTATAGCCGCAGCCTGGAATATTAAGAATGAAGATTTTATGAAGGGTGTATCGCTTTTTAATTCATTAAAATTAAGAGCAGGGTACGGAGAAACCGGTAACCAGGAATTTGCTGCCGATGCTGCTTTAGATGTTTACCGGTATAATAGCAATGGATCAGTGGGTGCCGCACATTTTGGAAATGATAGTTTAAAATGGGAGACTGTAAAATCGGTGGATATAGGGTTAGACTTTGCTATTTTAAACGGCAGGGTGTATGGAGCTATTGATTATTTCAGCAAGAAAACAACCGACCCGATTTACCTGGCGGTTTTATCTCAGCCAAGTGCCGGAGCCGCAGTATATAAAAACCTCACAGGATCTTATGTTACTAATAAAGGCGTGGAGATCGGAGTTGGTGCAGATATAGTTCAAGGTAAAAACTTTAACTGGAGCATTAATGCAAATATTACTTTTGTGAAAAATAAATTTGTATATCCACCTGCCGGAACGAACCCTTTAGATATTACCGGGGGGTTACATGGCCAAGGTACTTCAGGTGCATTTGCAGAAGCTATCGCCAACAATCAGCCGATTGATGTTTATTATTTACGTCATTTTAATGGGTATGATAAAGATGGCATCGGTACTTATGATGCCGCACCTAGCTATGTGGGTGATCCGAATCCCTCAACATTTGTGGGGGTTTCCACCGATCTTAGTTATAAGAAATTAAGTTTAAATGTTGGCACTCACGGTTCTTTCGGGAACAAATTGTATAATAACACCGCCATGAGTGTGCTTAACATTTCTAATATAAATGGCGGAAGAAACATCGCTTCAGGCCTTGTAGGTAATGGTGAAAACACATCTAATCCTATTACAGCTTCTACCCGGTTCCTTGAAAGTGGAGATTATTTGAAACTTGGAAGTGTCGCTTTAAGGTACACTTTCGGAAATGTGGGTGCATCCGTTAAAGGATTAAGTGTTTATGTAAGTGCAAATAATCTTTTTGTTATCTCAAAATATAAAGGATTTGATCCGGAGGTGAATGTGGATAAAGCATTGAACGGAATACCTTCATTAGGCATTGATTATATTGGTTATCCTACTCAAAGGACGTTTTTATTCGGAGTAAATTTCGGTTTATAATTGATAAGAAAATTTAAAAATTAAATTATGAAAATAAATAAAAAACTTATTATCGGTTTTGTTCTGATAAGTGCGGCAAGTTGTACAAAATTGGATCAAAAACTGCAAGATAGTTTCACCAGTTCGCCAAACTCAGGATCCACGGATGTTAATGCATTACTGAATGGTGCTTATAATAGTATGAACGGTTTATTACATTCGCAAGACCAATTGTTTTCTTTAGAGGAAACAACAACCGATGAAGCATTAATTCCTGTTCGTGGTGGTGACTGGGATGACAATGGTGTCTGGAGGGTACTACATGAGCATACGTGGACCAATATCCATACACAAATGAGTAGCGTATTCAACGGTCTTGGAGCATTAGAAAGTAGCGCTACTACAGTCTTGGCCTTTAATCCCACACCTGCACAGGCAGCAGAAGCATTGTTTTTACGTTCGTTAGCACAATTCTACTACCTCGATTTATTTGGGCAGGTACCTTATAGAGAGAATAAAGATTATAACACAATTACTGCAGCACCTGTGTTAAATCCTCAGCAAGCTGTAGATACCTTAGTTGCTACATTGAATAAGATTATTCCGCTTTTACCAACGGCTAATTCACCTTATAAAGCCAGCCCGGATGCGGCCCGCTTTTTATTAATGAAAGTATTATTGAATAAAGGCGCGTTTCTTAACAAAAAAGCGCCCACATTTGATAACACTGATATGCAACAAGTAATTACTTTAGGCACGGCGATCATGAATAGTTCTATTGGTTATAGCCTCACACCCAATTATTTTGACAATTTTGGCGCACAAAATGCAAGCTTGTCTAAAGAAAGAATTTTGGCATGGCCAAACACCGGTGCATCATCTGCCAATGGAATAAACTCTGGAGATATTAGAGCTCGTTGGATGATGACTTTACACTATAATTCTTATGACAAACCAAAAGAAGTATATGGCGGTGCCGGTTGGAACGGTTTTAGTACTGTAGCGGATTTTTATAATACATTCGGGACTACTGATACCCGGGTAGGAGGGCAACCCTATCACGGCGTTACAAGTCAATCAGGTTTGAAACCAGGATTTTTGGTGGGACAACAATACAATGAAGCTGGTGATCCGATAACCGATCGCCAGGGTAATCCACTAGCATATACACAGGATGTAAAACTTATAGAAACTGATAGAAAGAGGCTTGAAATAGCGGGTGTGCGTGTTATTAAATATCCGCCAGATTACACTGCGTATAGCGGAGGAAATCAAACGAATCAATTGCAGATTTTCAGGTATGCTGACGTGCTCTTAATGATTTCAGAAGCAAAATTAAGATCTTCAACACCGGATGCTGCAGGAGCTTTAACGATTGTAAATGGTTTGAGATTAGTTCGCGGAGCGGCACCGTTGGCAAGTCTTACACTCGTAAATCCTGCGAACGTAGCAGATCCAAACACGCTGCTTGCAGAAAGGGGACGCGAAATGTATTGGGAAAGCTGGAGACGCCAAGACCTTATCAGGTATGGAGTTTTCCTAACAAAGTGGGCTTTGAAAAATGCTGATGATGATCCTGAGAAGAACTTGTTATTTCCTATAGCGCCGAATCAACTCCTCGCAAATCCAAACCTTCATCAAAACCCCGGCTACGAATAATATTTAAATAAAATATAAATAGCACAAGGTCATTATCTATTAGTGACCTTTGTTGTTTATATTAATTCCTCGAATTCTAAATTGTTTTAGTGTTATCATGCCCATGCGCTTAGCTGTTATTTACGGATTCTTATGTTGCGGTGTATTTTATATATCATGCTCCAAAAAAACTAAAACTCCTTTATTTGAACTTGTACAAAACACTGGAATTTCTTTCGATAACAAAGTACAAGACCAGGAATTGAACAATAGTTTTTTGTTTAGAAATTTTTATAACGGAGGTGGAGTGGCCATTGGCGATATAAATAACGATGGCAAAGCTGATGTGATGCTCACTTCCAATATGGGAGAAAATAAGCTCTATCTCAATAACGGTAGTTGGAAGTTTGAAGACGTTACAGCCAAGAGTGGGATGCAACAGGATAGCATGTGGAGTACAGGCGTGGTGTTTGTAGATATTAATGATGACGGCTGGCTCGATATTTATGTGTGCAACTCCGGCCACATGAAAGATGGAAACCGCAGAAATAAATTATACATAAATAATCATGATCTAAGCTTTACTGAATCTGCTGCCAAATACGGCTTAGATATTTCCGCCTATACCACCCAGGTTTCCTTTTTCGATTATGATATGGATGGCGATCTCGATTGTTTTATGATTAATAACAGTCCCTTGCCGGTGAATCTCATTGGATTTTCCAACAGGCGCGACCTGCCTGATGCCCAGTGGCCGGTAGCTGATTTCTTAAAAGGTGGAGGTGATCATTTATTCAGAAATGATGAGGGTCATTTTTCAGAAGTTACAAGGCAAGCGGGTATTCACGGTAGTTTAATAAGCTTTGGGCTTGGTGTTACCGTCGGCGATTTTAATGGCGATGGATATCCTGATGTATATGTAGCCAATGACTCGTACGAAAGAGATTATTTATATATCAATCAAAAGAATGGAACCTTTAAAGATGACCTGGAAGCGTGTATGGAGCATACAAGTTTTTCATCCATGGGTGCTGATCTTGCGGATATAAACAATGATGGCTATCCTGATATTTTTACTACCGACATGCTGCCTGAAGGTAATTACCGCTTAAAGACATTGGGCTCTTTTGATAATATTGATGTGTACCGGAACAAGGTGAAGAATGGATTGTATAACCAATTTATGAAGAACTGTTTACAGCTTAATAATAAGGACGGCACTTATTCGGAAATTGCAGACTACAGTGGCGTATCGGCAACAGACTGGAGTTGGGGTGCCTTAATGTTCGATGCAGATAACGATGGCTATAACGATATATATGTATGCAATGGAGTAAACCGCGATGTTACCAATCTGGATTTCATGAATTTCTTTGCCAATGATGTAATTCAAAAAATGGTACTAACGGGTAAGAAGGAAGGGGTAGACGAAGTTGTAAAAAAGATCCCAGTAAACCCGATGGTGAATAAGGCGTATAGGAACCTTGGCAATTTAAAATTTAAGGATGTTGGAGAGTCATGGGGATTTACACAACCTTCTTTTTCTAATGGTGCAGCTTACGGCGATATGGATAATGATGGAGATCTTGACCTGATTGTGAACAATGAGAATGGGCCGGTATTTATTTACCGGAATAATTCGCGGGAAATAAATAAAAATAATTACATCAGCGTGTTTTTAAAAGGAATTGGGAAAAATACGTTTGCCATAGGAAGCACTATCAAAGTATTCGCTAACAACCAAATTTTTAGCAGGGAGTTAGTTCCCAGCCGGGGCTTCCAATCGTCTATGGATTACAAGCAGATCATAGGATTGGGGGCCATTTCAAAAATAGATTCAATGACAATCACCTGGCCTGACAGGTCATCTAGCGCTTTTATTCATCCGCCATTAGATACCGTATTGGTGATCACAGAAAGTAATAGTATAAAAGCTCCTGATCATAATTTAATAGAACCATCCATTTCTACGATTCTGCAGCCTTTGAAAAGTAATTTTAATAAACATGTGGAAGATGATTATGAAGATTTTTATTACGAAAGAAATATTCCTGAAATGCTTTCGCGGGAAGGTCCGAAAACAACAGTAGGAGACGTAAATGGCGATGGCTTGAAGGATGTTTACATAGGCGGCACCAAAGATCATCCCGGGCAAATTTATTTGCAAACGGCTGGCGGGGAGTTTGTGAAAAAAGCAGAACCGGCTTTTAACCGGTTTATTGATTTTGAAGATGCAGCTGTCTTATTCTTTGACGCTGATAATGATGGAGATTTAGATCTTTTTGTTGGCCCTGGCGGAAATGATGTTCCTTCCTATAGCCGCGAAATGCAAAACAGGTTATATAAAAATGATGGTAAGGGCAATTTTACAATTGATGTAAATGCTTTTCCAAACTTTGGTATGAATGCGGGAATAGCTGCCGCTTATGATTTTAATCACGATGGATATCTTGATCTGTTTGTCGGTGGCAGAAGCATCCCAATGCAATATGGTTCGGACCCGTCAAGTTTCTTATATGTCAATGATGGAAACGGCCACTTTACAGATATTGCCAAGGCCAAAAATCCTGCTATTGCCAGCATCGGTATGGTAACAGGCGCTGTGTGGGCGGATGTGGCAGGTGACAGCGCAAAAGAATTAATCATAACCGGGGAGTGGATGGCGCCTCATATTTTTTCATATAGTGGGGATCATTTTACTGAAATTAAGTCCAACTTAAACGATCTCTTTGGCTGGTGGCAAGCGATTGCTGCAACGGATATTAATGGTGATGGCCGTGCAGACCTGATTATCGGAAATGTCGGAGAGAATTTTTATTTACATCCTGATTCTGCCAATCCTGTAAAGCTTTGGATAAATGATTTTAGTCAAAATAATATGCTAAGTTCAGTCCTCACTTATACTGAAGACGGAAAGGATTTTCCAGTGTTTTTGAAAAAGGAAATTACAGATCAGTTTCCGGCTTTGCGAAAGCAAAATTTAAAGCATTCGGATTACGCTTCGAAAACAGTACAGGAATTATTTGGGCAACAGCTTATTGAAAGATCAATAGTTAAGAAATTTAATTATTGCAGTTCAATCGTGGCTATTAATGAAGGGAACGGTAAATTCAGCATCCGGAAATTACCACCAAGGATTCAGTTATCAAGTGTGAATGCCATTGATTGCGTGGATATAAATAATGATAATAAACCTGACTTACTATTGGGTGGAAACATGTTTGGCTTTCCTCCGCAGTTTGGCAGATTAGATGCAGGTTTTGGAAATTTGCTGATCAATATGGGTAAAGGGAAACTTTCCTGGATTGATCCACGTGTATCAGGTATAAAACTTGCCGGCGAAATAAAGGATATTAAAAAGATAACAGGCAAGGACAATCGCTATGTACTTTTTGTACAAAACAATGAGATACCCGTTTTATACAAAATTAGAAAATGATCAAATGCTCATGTCAATCAACAAACCCTTTAATTTTTCATTAAAAAAAATATAACAGCCACTGCTAAGTGTATAGAAAGAACCCAAAAGTCAATTGCTTACTCTGTGTCATGTTCATAACAATGGCATGTTCCTGTGGTAAAAAACAAAGCCCGGACAATTTTCTTTTTCGGCTGGTAGACAGTAGTGGCATTAATTTTCAAAATACGGTTACAGATGGTAAGGATGATAACAGCTTTTATTTTCGCAATTTTTATAACGGCGGCGGTGTTGCCATCGGTGATATTGATAATGATGGGCTGGCAGATGTTTTTTTAACCTCCAATATGGGTGCGAATAAATTATATAAAAATAAAGGCAATTGGAAGTTTGAAGATATATCTGAAAAAGCCGGATTAAAGCAGGACAGCATGTGGAGCACCGGCGTAGTGATGGCTGATGTAAATGGAGATGGCTGGCTGGACATCTATATATGTAATTCCGGCCACATGAAAGATGGGAACCGGCGAAATAAATTATACATCAATAATCATGATCTTACGTTTACTGAAGCCGCACATGAGTATGGCCTTGATATTTCCGGGTATTGCACGCAGGCTTCCTTTTTTGATTATGATATGGATGGAGACCTTGATTGCCTAGTCATCAATAATAGCCCTATACCATTTGGTTCTCTTAACTATGCTAACATGCGGGATCTCGATATATCAAAATGGAATGTAAACGAAAATCTAAAAGGAGGCGGCAATCACTTATATCGCAATGACAACAATCACTTTACCGAGGTGACAAAGGAAGCGGGCCTTCATACAGGTTTGTTGAGCTTCGGGCTTGGTGTATCTGTAGCAGATATCAACGGGGATGGCTACCCTGATATTTATGTAGGAAACGATTTCATAGAACGTGATTATCTATATATCAATCAAAAAAACGGAACCTTTAAAGATGAGCTGGAAGATGATCTGCAACATACCAGCATGTCTTCTATGAGCAGTGATATTGCCGATGTAAATAACGATGGTTACCCTGATATATTTACAACAGACATGATTCCTGATGATGATTACCGGCTAAAAACCACGGGTACTTTTGATACATACGATTTGTATACGAGTAAACAGAAGGCGGGACTTTTTAATCAGTATGTAAAAAATTGTTTGCAATTGAATAACGGCAATGGTCAGTTCAGCGAGATCGGAAATTATGCCGGCGTATCGGGAACTGATTGGAGTTGGGGCGGGTTGGTGTTTGATGCAGATAATGATGGACGCAACGATATTTTTGTTTGCAATGGAATAAACAGGGATTTAGGCAATCTCGATTTCCTCGATTTTTTTTATAATGATGTGTATCAAAAAATGGCTGAGACTGGTAGGAGAACTGAAATGGATGAAATAATAAAACAAATACCCGTCACTCCTTTGCCAAACCGCATTTTTAAAAATAACGGCAATTTGCAATTTACTGATGTAGGTAAATCATGGGGCTTTGCGAAGCCAACTTTTTCAAATTCCATTGCTTACGGAGATTTAGATAATGATGGCGATTTGGACGTGATCATTAATAATGAAAATCAGCCTGCGTTTATTTACCGCAATTATTCCAGCGAAGAGAATCTTAATAATTACATTGGATTATTATTGAAGGGAAAGGGAAAAAATACATTTGCCATTGGCGCAAAAATAAAAATTTATGGATGCACCCAAATTTACTATCGCGAAGTATCGCCTTCCCGCGGTTTTCAATCATCCGTTGATTATAAACAAATCATTGGTATTGGAAAAAATACACACGCCGACTCAATAATAATAGTGTGGCCAAACGGTACCTATAATAAGTATGATGATCTGCCTATAAATAAGATAAGCGTTTTACAGGAACCTGTTGGAGAAGGTAATTTATATCCATACTTGAAAATTGAATCTTTTCCTTTACTACAGCCGGTGAAAACAACAATGGATAAACATACAGAAGATAATTATGTAGATTATTATGCAGAAAGAAACCTTCCGGAAATGTTATCGAAGGAGGGGCCGCAAATAGCCAAAGGTGACGTGAATGGCGATGGGCTTGACGATGTATATATTGGTGGTGCCAATGGACAGGCAGGACAATTGTACCTGCAAACACCGGCGGGTTTTGTAAAAAAAGATGAAACAGTATTTCAGCAATTTGCAGATTTTGAAGATGTGGCCACACTCTTTTTTGATTGCGATGGAGACGGCGATCTCGATCTCTTTATTGGTTCCGGCGGAAATAATGTTGCCGTTACCGGGAGGGAACTCCAGCACAGGTTGTATAAAAACGATGGTAAAGGAAATTTTTCTTTGGATGCAACAGCATTTCCAACCAATACTATGAATATCTCTGTGGCTGTTGCAAATGACTATGATGGAGATGGCGACCTTGATTTGTTTGTTGGCAGCAGAAGCGTTCCTTTCTTTTACGGAGTTACACCAACAAGCTACTTGTATCGCAATGATGGCCATGGCCATTTTACTGATGTGGCTTCTGCTATGAATAAAGATATTGCGCGGGCAGGTATGGTTACCGGTGCGGCCTGGGCCGATCTGAATAATGATAACAGGAAAGAACTTATCATAACAGGGGAATGGATGGCGCCGCGCATCTTTTCTTTCAATGGGAAAATTTTTAATGAACTAAAAAATACCGGGCTTGAAAAACTATATGGCTGGTGGCAAACGCTGGCGGCTTGCGATGTAAATGGTGACGGTAAAGAAGACTTAATTCTTGGAAATATTGGTGAGAATTTTTATCTGCGGCCGGATTCTGCCCATCCTGTAAAAATCTGGTTAAATGATTTTGATCAAAATGGATCTGTTGATCAGTTTATCACAAAAACAATTGATGGAAAAGACATGCCTGTTTTTTTAAGGCGGGATGTAACCGCTGAATTTCCATTTTTGAAAAAGGAAAATCTAAAAAATGCAGACTATGCCAGCAAGAGTATTCAACAATTATTTGCAAAAGATCTTTTGGGAAAATCTAAAATAAAGGAGTTTAATTATTGTAGCTCAATAGTCGCTTTAAATAATGGGAACGGAAGCTTCACTGTAAAAAAATTACCAACAGCAATACAGCTATCAAGTATGAACGCTGTGCTATGTGTTGACATGAACAATGATAGTATACCTGATTTAATTATTGGTGGAAATAAGTTTGATTTTCCTCCGCAGTTTGGCCGTTTAGATGCCAGCTATGGTGACTTATTGATAAACACCGGCGGTGGAAATTTTACGGTAATGAAACACGGTAATTCAGGATTAAATATCAAAGGTGCGGTAAGGGATATAAAAGAAATAAACGGCAAGGGAAACAAATTTATTTTAATAACATCAAACGACCAGGTGCCGGCATTGTATCAAATAAAAAAAGTGGCAGAAAATAAAAAATGAGGTTCAAACATTTTTTAAATAGCGTGAGTGTAAGAGTATTGTTAGCTGTATTGGTGATGGCTGGTTGCGGGCCTAAGCAAAAGCCGCAGCCTCCTTTATTTGAAGTCTTAAACAGTGAACGTATCGGGCTCGATTTTGATAACAAGCTTTCTTACAACCAGCAATTCAACCTTTTTAAATATATCTATTTCTACAACGGCAGCGGGGTGGGAGCGGGGGATTTTAATAATGATGGATTGATAGATTTGTTTTTTGGATCTAACCAGGGAGAAAATAAATTGTATTTGAACACCGGCAATTTAAAGTTCAAAGATGTAACTAAAGAAGCTACTATTCCGCAGGATGGCGGCTGGACTACGGGCATCTCTATTGTTGACATAAACAACGATGGGTTGCTGGATATTTACATCTGCAGGGTGGGTGATTATGAAACATTGCATAGTAAAAATCAGTTGCTGATAAACCAGGGCGTAGATAAAAATGGTGAACCAACTTTTATTGATAAAGCACACGAATACGGTTTGGATTTTTCCGGCTTTAGCACGCAGGCAGTCTTTTTTGATTATGATATGGATGGCGACCTTGATATGTTTCTGCTCAACCATTCAGTGCATGAAAACGGAACTTTTCATCCTCGCAAACAATTTCTGGGAACGTATTACCCCCTTTCAGGAGATCGTATTTATAGAAATAATTCTGTGCCTTCTTCGAAGCCAGGTTCCGATGCCATAATCCCTTTTACAGATGTTACAAAAGAAACCGGCATCAATAGTTCAGCAATTGGTTATGGCTTGGGTATTTCTGTCGCCGATGTAAATCTTGACGGTTACCCTGATGTGTATATCTGTAATGATTTTCACGAGAACGATTACCTGTACATAAACCAAAAGAACGGAACCTTCAAAGAGGAAGCAGAAGATAAGCTGATGCATACCAGTCAATTTTCAATGGGGGTAGATGTGGCCGATGCTAACAATGACGGTTACCCTGAAATTCTTTCTACGGATATGTTGCCCGCCGATCCTTATATCCTGAAGAGGTCACTTGGCGAGGATAGCTATGATATTTTTAATTTCAAAATACGTAATGGTTACTCGCATCAATACACACGAAATAATTTACAGTTTAACCGGAAGAACGGTGTATTCAGTGAGATTGGTTTGTATAGCGGCGTGGCAGCTACAGACTGGTCGTGGGCGCCTCTTTGGATGGATTTTGATAATGATGGATTAAAAGATTTATTTATTTCCAATGGCATCCCAAAAAGAATGAATGATATAGACTATATCAATTTTGTTTCTACCGGCGATGTGCAACAAAAAATACGCGAAAATAATTTCAGGGAAAAAGACCTTGCATTGATTGATAAATTTCCCGAGATAAAATTGCCCAATAAGTTTTTCAGGAACAATGGAAATTTTTCTTTTACTGATGAAAATAAACTTGTTGAAGGAGATGTTCCCACATTTTCCAATGGCTCAGTTTATGCGGACCTTGACAATGATGGCGACCTTGATATAGTGGTAAATAATATTGATGCAAAAGCTTTGGTGTATGAAAATAAAACCAGCAAGCCCGGCAAAAAATCTTCTGTTCAAATAACATTTAAAGGGCCGCCACAAAATATTAATGCAATTGGTGCAAAGGTTATTTTGTTTGCAAATAATGGTATAAGAACGTATGAAAATTATCCAGTGAAAGGTTTTATGTCAAGCATGCAAACGCCGCTCACCATCGGTTTGAATAATACAAAAATTGATTCCGCTTTTTTATTATGGCCGGATAATACCTATCAATCAATATCTCTT
Organism: Hanamia sp.; assembly: GCA_965217965.1. Lineage (GTDB taxonomy): Bacteria > Bacteroidota > Bacteroidia > Chitinophagales > Chitinophagaceae > Ginsengibacter. The sequence goes on from CBDCJQ010000001.1 coordinate 1,657,091, forward strand.
ACCTCCGACAGTGGTCGCATTGTTTTTACTTATCATAAGAATGAAAATAAATTTAACTATCAATCAATAACCGATTTTTATAAAAATCCAACAACACCGATGGTTGATGTTACTAAAGAAGTAAATCTCAATTACCTGCATAAAGAAGACCAATTCTCTGAATTTGACAGGGAACCGTTGCTCCCACACATGCTCTCCACCGAAGGCCCGGCGCTCGCCGTGGCTGATGTGAACCATGATGGATTAGAGGATGTATTTATGGGTGGAGCCCGCTATCAGAAAAGTGCCATCTTTTTGCAACAACCGTCCGGTAAATTTATTAAAAGCCTCCAGCCGGTATTGGATAAAGACACTATTTACGAAAACGTGGATGCTTGCTTTGCAGACGTAAATAATGATGGCAATATTGATTTGGTTGTTGCGAGTGCTGGCAACGAATTTTATGGCAATGATTTTCATAATTCGCCAAGGGTATATTTAAATGATGGCAAAGCCAACTTCACCAGGTTGGATAGTGCATTTACTGACTTTTATATAACGGCATCATGCGTGGTTCCTTGCGATTTTAATGGTGATGGGTTTGTTGATCTGTTTATTGGCGGGCGAACAGTTCCCTGGGAATACGGGCAAGTGCCGCAATCTTATTTATTACAAAATGATGGCACAGGGAAGTTCAGGGATGTTACCTCACAATATGCAAAAGATTTATCCAAAGTTGGTTTTGTAACACAGGCATTATGGTTCGATATTGATAAAGATGGCGACAAGGATTTATTAATTTCCCTGGAGTGGGGGGGGATTGTTGCTTTCATAAACGATAAAGCCCGCCTGAACGACAAAGTTGGGCAGGGAAAATTTACAAAAAAGTTATTGACCGATAAAAAGGGTTGGTGGAATTTTATGCTTCCTTGCGATATTGATAATGATGGTGACGTTGATTTGATCGTCGGCAATCTTGGATTAAACAGCCGCCTAAAAGCTTCGGAGAAAGAACCGGTAAAAATGTATTTTAATGACTTTGATGATAATGGTAAAAAAGAACAGGTGTTAACATATTTCCTTAATGGAAAAGAAATTCCTTTTGCAAACAAAGCTGAATTAGAAAAGCAAATCCCGTTGATAAAAAAGAAGTTTTTATATGCTGAGGATTTTGCAAAAGCTTCGTTGTCGGAACTTTTTACTACAGAAAAATTAAAAGATGCTGAAAAGTTTTCGGCTGATGATTTTTCAAATTCAATCTTAATCAATAATGGGAATTTGCAGTTTGTCACAAAGGCGCTGCCGTGGAAAGCGCAGCTTTCTACCTATAGAGATGCTGTTGTTGTAAATGCTAACAACGATGGCTTACCAGATATTTTATTAGTTGGAAATTACTACGAAAACAATATTGAAATGGGCCGCTATGATGCGGACTATGGCACCATCCTGGTGAATAAAGGCAATGGTGTATTTGACGCCGAAAGCATTAATGGACTACAGGTCAAGGGCCAGGTGCGGCATATCAAAAGCATCAATATCGGGAAAGAACAAGCTTATATTTTGGCAAAAAATAATGACAGTACTTTGGTAATAAAATTTATAAATAAATTGAAATAGGCACAACCCGAGTTTACCTATATTACATAACAGGATAATAAATTTTGGTGATCCACTTTGTCGTGTCAGGTTGTTGCATTCTATTGGTAACAAGGGCGTCGAATGGCAACGCTATAAGTGTTCTTTGATTATCGCTTATGAAGTTTTCGATTTGCTTCCGACCTTTGTCTATAATAGATTTACCGCCACTCACTTCAGTTACTAAAATATTGCCAGGCACCATTCTCTCTATTGAATAAGTGGCTGTTTGTGGTACGATTTTATGTATGGGTAACGCAACCATCACTTTAAATTTGCTACCATCTTTCGATACATGGAGCATGGGAAAATTAGAAGGCTTCGAACCATTAGTTAAAATATAATTTCGCAGATTTTTTATTTCGCCATAGATATCTTCAGTTGATGGTAGTGAATTTGAAGTAAACCGCGTAGCCACTAAAAGCGTATCCATTACTTTGATTTCTTTAATTTGAACATCATATAAATTATCTTTCTTTTCTAAAAAAGTTTTCAAACTATCTAATATCAAATCCATGTTGCGATGAAGCTTGCTGGCTTTCGAATAACTGAAAAGTCTCTTAATAGGGCCGCTGTTTTCAGGCATTTCGCTTTGCCACTGTATTCCAATATTGTTGTTGCTTATTGGTACCATAATAATGCTGCTAGTCAAATGAAGGTCTTTCTTGCTAATTGATACTTCTACGCCATTATTTGAAGCCCGGGTAACACTGTAAATAAAATTTTGAGATTTAAAAATGTTGCTATCCTGTTGCGGTTGACCGGGAAACCAGTGCTCCCAATTATTTTTATCAAGCAAAAATCTTGCTGTGCTGTTTGCATTGCAACTGATAAAAACAGCGTTTGAAATTTTAATTTTTGAAGGAATAAAAATGTAAATACAAGTCACAGCCAAAGCGAGAAAAGCAAGTACGGCAATAAATAATTTTTTCATATAAATCTTTCCGTGTGCAAAGTAATTAAACAGGAATTTAAAAAGCCGAAATCATTTAGCAGCATATTTGTTAAAACATTTATTTTTATATTTAGCAGAACATGGACAATCACCGCTGATAAAATAAAACCCCTCCGATTACTACGGCGAAACAGTAGCCAATGGTATGATAGGAATCGTATCTTCTCCAAATGTTTTACGGTGTAAAGATGTAGTGCTTAATGGCGCCTATGACCAATATGGCCGAGGCCGAGTAAGCAACTTTCTGCAAAGCTTCAACCTGGTAAATATGCCCTTGATGTTGATAAGCGGTTTTATTCGTTTCCAGATAGGCGCCAGTTTGTTTTTTAATGTAAATTTGTTTATGGATTTAGGATAGCAACGTAAACTACTCTAAAAATTATAATATGAACGATTCTTATTCCATCCAGCCCCCGCTTAGTAATATACAGGCGGAACTATTAAAACTTTTTAGCGCCGATATACCGGATAAACATCTTTCTGAACTCAAAAGCATTATAGCGCTTTTCCTACTTGATAAAGCGCGTGATAAGGCAGATGTTATTTGGGATGAAAAACAATTTACGGATGAAAAATTATATCAAATTCTGAGTGCAGAATAATGCTTTCACTTAAAATAGAAAAAATATTTCCTGTTGTAATACTATCTTTCTTCATCTCACTTTAGGCAAAAATCTTTTTTTCCAGGCCACTGACTTCTGGCTCATCACCGCAAATAAAATTCATCTTTCCGATTCAGATAGTTGTGCTTAAATTAATTATGAAAATCTTGATTACCATTTTTCAATTGAAAGGCCATCTACTTCTCCAAAATGTTTATCTCTCGTGGCAACTGTTAGATTGTGCTGAACGGCTAAGGCCGAAATCCACATATCATTTTCAGGAATAGGAGCGCCTTTTTTCTTTAGAGCGGCTTTAATAGAGCCGTAGTGTTTACTGGTAATTTCGTCAATATTAAGAACTGGATAAGAAGATTTTATATCGTCTATATCCTTAGTATATTTCGAGCTACCTGAAAGCTCCACGCCATAGTACAATTCGCCAATAGCAATTACGGGAATGAAGATTTCATTTGCTTCTGTTATTTTAGTTGCAATGATTTCTTCACCTTTAAACAAACCTGAAATTATGTTAGTATCAAGCAAGTAGCTATTTCCAATCATCAGGATAAATTTGTTCGCAATCTTCTTCGATTATCTTTTCTATGGTAGCTGCATCTTTGTTACTCCATCTTCCTAAAAAACTTTTTGCACTACGACTACCTCCCGGTTTTGTAATCTGTTCAATTACATCTTCCAGTTTTGAAAGAATTTTTTCATCTTCTGTTTTCAAAACAGCTTCTATGATATGTATTTTACGGCTGTCTGCGTACATAATTTATTTTTTACGAAGTTAAATTATTTATTCGCAGGTTAATTTGGATATTCCCTGTTGATGTTGCCGCTTATTAATAATCTTCTATTAATCTTTAAAGAATTGATTACAGCAAATAGATTTGGTTAGTTAAATTATTATAAATTGAGCAATAATAAAACCTTGCTTGTAATGAAAAAATTAATTTTTGGGCTATTTGCGATTTTCCTGTTTTCCTTTTCCTTCTCTCAAACCCCTGACCCCTGGTCCATCACCGCTGATAAAATAAACCCCTCCGATTACTACGGCGAAACAGTTGCCAATGGTATGATCGGCATTTTTTCATCTCCTAATGTTTTGCGCTGCAAAGACGTAGTGCTTAATGGAGCGTATGATCAGTATGGCCGCGGAAGGGTGAGCAACTTTCTGCAAAGCTTCAACCTTGTGAATATGAATCTTGATATTGATGGGCATAGAATTGAAAATAAGGATGCCACCAATATGAAGCAGGTGCTGGACATGAAGCATGCAAGCCTCACAACAACTTTTGATTACCAGGATAAAGCCACGGTTTCTTATACTTATTATGCTTTAAGAAATTTGCCGTACACCGTTTTGGTTGATGTGACTATCAAGGCAAAAAAAAATATTGAGATCATTCCCGCGAGTGTGATGGAAGCGCCGGATGCGTTAAAGGATGTTCAGAATTATTACAATGAAATTGACAGGCCGCATGTAACATTGAGCTTGCTTTCTTCCATCGCAAAAAGCCCTACGGGTAAATTAACCATCGCTGCTTCCACCTCGTTTCTATTTGATGAACCGCATGGAAGCGAGCCACGGCAGATACATGAGATGTGGGACAACAATATGCATCTTTCTAAATTCAAGAAAAATTTACAAGCCGGTTCAACCTATCATTTTGCCATTGCCGGTGCATTGATATCAACTGCCCAGCATGAAGACCCATTGAACGAAGCAGAGCGCTATGTGATCTTTGCAAAGCTGCAAGGCACACAAAGATTGTTACAGTTTCATAATGAAGCGTGGGGCGATCTCTGGAAGAGTGATATCGTAATAGAAGGTGATGCACAGAGCCAGCAGGATGTTCATTCGGCCATGTATCACCTGTATTCTTTTGTACGGGCCGGCACTTCGTATAGCCCGTCGCCAATGGGTTTGAGCGGCCTCGGCTATAACGGCCATGTATTTTGGGATACTGAGTTGTGGATGTTCCCTGCGATATTGGTTCTTCATCCTGACATGGCAAGGAGCCTTGTTGAATACAGATTTGAAAGATTGGATGAAGCAAAGCACAATGCCTTTGCGCATGGCTATAAAGGCGCCATGTATCCATGGGAAAGCGCCGCAAGCGGAAATGAAGAAACGCCGGTGTGGGCATTGAGCGGCCCTTTTGAACATCACATCACGGCGGATGTTGCCATTGCTGCCTGGAATTATTTTGCGGTGACACAGGATACAAGTTGGTTAAGAGAAAAAGGTTTTCCGGTGATAAAAGCTTGTGCAGATTTTTGGGCGAGCCGTGTTGAAAGAAATGGCCCCGGACATTACGATATTAAAAATGTAGTAGCCGCAGATGAGTGGGCGGAGAACGTTGACAACAATGCCTTCACCAATGCTGCCGCAAAAGCAAATCTTCAATATGCTGTAATGAGTGCAAATATTTTACATGAACCGGCAGATGCTGATTGGGCTATGGTTGAAAAAAATATTCCTATAATAAAAATGCCCGCCCGGCCACGCCGGTCGGATGGGAATAGTGGCGTCACTGCAGAATATGAAGGATACAATGGCGGCAAAATAAAGCAGGCCGATGTAAATCTTTTAGCATATCCGTTAAAAGAAGTAACTGATCCGGTTCAAATAAAAAAAGATCTTGAATATTATGAAAGCCGTATCGGCGAAGGCTCTCCAGCCATGACGCATGCGATCTTTGCCATTCTGTATGCACGGTTAAATGATCCGGCAAAAGCTTTTGATGCCTTTCAGAAAGCGCATGTTCCAAATAAGAAAAACCCCTTTGGTGTATTGGCAGAAACAGCAGGAGGTACTAATCCATATTTTGCAACCGGGGCCGGTGGTTTTTTACAAAGCCTGCTGTTTGGTTTCGGCGGCCTCGACATAACTGCGCAGGGAATTATTCAATTAAAAATTTCTTTGCCAAAGGAATGGAAATCTTTAACGCTAACCGGTATTGGTAGGGATAAAAAAACTTTTGTGGTAAAGTGAGTAGAAAAGTGATTCATTATGCTTTCGAAACGCAACCTTCAAGGCAATTTTTTTTTGAACTATTAATTATATTTACAATCGCTGAATATAGAATTATGGAAATAATTATGATACATCCGAAATCAATTTGCAAACCCTTGGCATTGACAACAAAACATTCCAAAAACAAATTCAGAAAGTTTAGCTCGTCACCAATATTATTTCAAAAACTTTTAAGTGGTTAAGAATTTATAAAAATAGTAAGACAATTATCCCTTGCAGTTTTGATTCAGTAATATTTAATAAAGTTATTACGGATGTGCATTACAGGGTTAATCAGCAGACCCTACTTAATAGAAATACCTGATGTGTATTATGCCTGGAAAAAATTAAAGTGCTGATAGCCGATGACATGACCTGTACAGGGATGGTTTAAAAATGCTTCCTATATAGTGATGAGCAAATCCAGGTGACAGGTGAAGCTGCTAATGAAAGGGAATTAGTGGAACTTGCAAATAAAACACTGCCGGATGTAGTATTGACTGATCTGATTATGCCTGGTACAGATGGCATACAGGCCTAATCCTATATCGAGAACACTTCACCATATTCTCAGTGATATGGTTAGCCAGACACTTCTTATTTGATTCATCTTTTATTCAGGCGGCTGATATTATTATATCATCCGGAAATTTCTACATCAGCAACAAGTCATCATTTGAATTATATATTGGCGGGAATGCCGACATCAGCAGGAGGTTGTAAAAATGCACCAATGACTTGTCAATTTATCTTTGTTGAAAACTTCACAATAAGTTCATTGCCGGATTTATTTTCTAAAAAATATTAACTTTAAATTGCAGCTTCAAATCAATTATACCTCATTTAGATAAGCCACGTTTTGCAGAACGCTTGTTTTTATAATATAATAAAAGCTCCAACAGATTCTGACCCCTGCAGAAATAATAGAGGTGCATCGCATGCTACTTCGTTTACATCGTCTTTTACATTTTTAAAATCAATACTATGAAGAAATTCTTTACCAACGGATTCTTACTGGCCTTATTAATTACTGCTTTTGGATACAGGCAGGTAAGTGCACAGGTTTCGCACCTTGTCATCAGCCAGGTATATGGCGGCGGCGGAAACAGCGGCGCAACATACACGAACGATTTTATTGAAATTTTTAATCCCACAGGAAGCGCAGTAGATCTCTCCGGTTGGTCTGTTCAATATGCGTCCTCCGCTGGTTCGTCATGGTCAGCAACGAATTTATCAGGCACGATAGCTGCGGGTGGTTATTACCTTGTGCAGGAAGCCGCCGGTAGTGGCGGCACTACCATGTTGCCCACTCCGGATGCAACGGGTACATTAAATCTTAGTGGCAGCAATGGCAAAGTCGCGTTGGTAAATAGCACGACTTCTTTATCAGGAACTTGCCCTGTTGCTGGCTCCTACATAGATTTTGTCGGGTTTGGATCATCCGCTAATTGCTTTGAGGGAAGCGGCCCGACACTAACGCTTAGCAATACAACGGCAGCTTTAAGAAACAGTAATGGCTGTGCCGATGCCGATGATAATGCGGCTGATTTTTCTACCGGCCCTCCTAATCCCCGGAACTCAGCTTCACCATTCAACATTTGTGGCACCACTACCAGCATCGTTTCTGTAACAGCAGGCACAGATGCAGCGGAGCCTTCCACTGATGGAAGCTTTACTATAAATTTCAGTACAGCTACCACATCCTCCACTGATGTAAATTTTGCCTTCGCAGGCACGGCTGTTTTTGGTACTGATTATACTATTGCGTATTCTGCAGGTACAACTACTTCAACCATTTCCACCGGCACACTCACCGTGCCGTCGGGAACTTCCAGTGTAACCGTTACCGTTATGCCGGTTAATGATGCATTGGTTGAAGGAAACGAGACTATTACTTTAAATATTTCATCTCCAACAGGAGGCTATGTTTTAGGAACGTCTTCCGCAGGTATTAATATTGCTGATGATGACCAGTCAACCGTTTCAGTAGCTGCAGGCAATAATGCTGCAGAGCCTGCTACCAATGGGTCGTTCAATATTACTTTGTCTGATCCGGCGCCTGCCGGCGGCGTTACTGTTAATTATACTTTAGCGGGTACAGCCATTATCAATAAAGATTACAGCGACCCGCAAAACGGAAGCCTTAACATTCCGTCGGGAAGCACAACCGGTACTATTACATTAACCACAATTGATGATCCAGTTTATGAAGGAACAGAAACTATTGTTATCACCTTAACCGGCGCATCAAACAACTTTGCGATAACTACAGGCGCCGCTACTATAAATCTAACGGATGATGATGCCGCTCCTAAAGTCGTGATCAATGAAGTATATGGAGGCGGTGGTAACAGCGGCGCTGATTATAAAAATGATTTCATTGAATTATATAATCCGGCAAGCACAGCGATAGATATAACAGGATGGTCAGTGCAATATGCTTCTTCTACGGGAACCTCATGGCAGGTTACACCGCTCTCGGGAACCATACAGCCAAACAGTTATTATCTTGTACAGGAAGCGGCCGGCTCAGGCGGCACATTAGATTTGCCAACGCCCGATGCGATTGGCGGAATAGCTATGAGCAGCTCAAATGGTAAAGTGGCACTGGTATCTAACGCGACTGCTTTAAGCGGTAGCTGTCCTTCCGGAGTTATTGATGAGGTAGGTTACGGTTCAGCAAATTGCTTTGAAGGCGCCGGCGCTGCGCCGGGCCTGTCTAATACAACTTCAGATGAAAGAAGCCCAATAGGTTTTGACTCTGATAATAACAATACCGACTTCGTTGCCGGTGCACCTACACCGAAAAATTCAGTGATTGATCTTACACCGCCAACCATTGTTTCTCTCTCGCCTGCTGATGATGCAACGGATGTGCTGACCTCTTTCACTGCTACCATAAACTTTAGTGAGAATGTGCAGGCCGCTACAGGTAATATTGTATTGAAAAAATTGTCGGATGGAAGTGTGGTAAGCACTTTTGATGTCAGCACGGCTACTGTGTCAGTAATTGGCAGTACCGTAACTTTCGATGTGAATTCGCTTGCTTTTAATACAGGCTATTATTTTGAAATAAGCTCCGGCGCTTTTGTTGATTTGAATGACAATGCATTCCCGGGAATATCAGGGGCAACTACCTGGAACTTTACCACAGCTGCAACGCCTCCTGCCGGCACATTGGAAACAACCTATAATTTCGATAACTGCACCGGCAGCCTTACTGATGGCTTCACCCAATACAATGTGCTTGGAGCGCAAGTATGGACTTGTACAGTCTTTGGTCGTGATGCCGCTAATCCTCCATCCGGTAATGCACCTAATGGTGTGCAAATGAACGGATATGCAAATGGGATAGACCATGCAAATGAAGACTGGCTGATATCGCCGTCATTTGATCTAACGGGTACCGCCTACCCGCTTTTATCATTCTGGAGCAGGACTGCTTTTACCGGCGATATGCTTCAGTTAAAAGTTTCAACGGATTATAGCGGCACAGGCGATCCTGACCTGGCAACCTGGATGGATCTTAATGGTAAGTTTCCTTCTGAGGTTTCTGATGTATGGGTCTTAAGCAACAACGTTAATTTGTCTGCTTACAAATCGGCTCATACATACTTTGCCTTTGTTTATACCTCAACAATTGATGATGGCGCCAGGTGGACGCTGGATGATATTTTACTAACTAATTCGGCAACGCCGCCGCCACCAAGCCTTACCGTAAGTGCCACTGACATACAATATACCTTTGTTGCCAATGGTTCCTCCTCAGATAAAACTTTCACCTTCACCGGCAACGATCTAACGGGCAGCGTTACCCTAAATGCAACGGGCGCTTTTTCTTTATCGAAAGATGGTACGTCATTTAGCTCCATGCTTACTTACACGCAAGTGGCGGTAAATGATATACCGGAGACAGTATATGTAAGGTTTACGCCTTCTTCCGCCAACCAAAGCTTTACGGGCATTATTACGGTAAGCACCGCCGGCGCCCTGATGGATTCTATTAACCTGAAAGGCTCAAGCATTGACCCGGCCACAACGTTAGAAGTAGTGAACTGGAATATGGAATGGTTTGGCAGCCCCACACTTGGCCCTACCGATGATGACCTGCAGCAGCAAAATGCATCTACCGTTTTAGATAGCATTGGCGCCGATATCTATGGCCTGGTAGAAGTAGTGGACGAAGCAAGATTGCAAACTGTAGTGAATAGTTTGAATGCAACGTATGGCGCAGGCACTTATAATTACACTATTGGTAACTATGGCTCTCATGTGAATCCTCCGGAGCCCGATGGCAACCCGCTAAGTGCGGTGCAGAAGGAAGCGTTCGTTTATAAAACTTCTTTGTTCAGTAATGTCACCACCAGGCCGCTGATATTTAATGAAGATCCGAATAGCGCATCTTATAACTATTGGTCAAGCGGCCGGTATCCTTTCTTGATGACGGCGGATGTAACATTGAACTGCGTTAAGACAAAAATAAATTTTGTTTTAATTCATGCTAAAGCCAACACAGCGCCAACAGCTACGTCTTATGCAAGAAGAAAAGCCGCGGCTGATGAATTACATGATACACTGATGACCTATTTTCCAAATGATAACATTATCATTCTTGGTGATTTTAATGATGACCTCGATCAGTCAATTACAGATGGTTTTACTACCACTTCTTATGATGCATTCACAACAGATACGGCAGACTTTTTCTCACCTACACTGGCATTGAGCCTTGCGGGTAAAAAATCAACAGTAAGCTACAATGATGTAATTGATCACGTTGTGATTTCAAATGAAATGGAGCCGTATTACTTGCCTGGCTCGGCAACTATTTTAACGGATGTGGCAAGTACCATTAATAAGTACGGCACTACTACTTCAGATCACTATCCTGTTTTCACCCGGTATATTTTCCCGAATACTACGCCACCTGCAGTTACCTCATGCACCTCAACGGTTACATCTTGCGTTACTAACGGTAATACGTACACTATACCTGCTTTCGTAGCAACAGACGATTGTAATGATGCGGTAAATTATAGCTATACCATTAGCGGGGCAACTACAAGAAACGGTTCAACTAATGATGCAAGTGGCGCCTTCAACCCCGGCACAAGCACTATAGCCTGGACAGGCACAGACAGTTGGGGCAATGCAGCTACCTCCTCAACAACGGTTACCATTAACCGGGGGCCTGCAGTTACAATAGACGATGCCTATGCTTTAAGCAGTGGTGTGGATGTAAACACGGTTTACATTGGTTATGCTCCTGCTGCTACTTTGCATGTAAATGCTACACGATTTCCACAGGGTTACACATATAGCTGGTCTTTAGGTACAGGGTTAGCCCTACTTCGCGGAACAGGCAATGGCCCGGACCTGACCATTTATGCGACCGGTACCGGGGACTATTCGTCCACGTTGAGTGTAACCGTTACCGACGATAAAGGTTGTGCTACCACAAAAACGATTATTATAGATGTGAAAGATGTGAGGGCGCCCAATAGAAAAGATAAGGTGTTTATTTGTCACAATTCTAATACACTGATTGTTTCAGCCAATGCAGTGCAGGCGCATTTGAATCACGGCGACCAACTGGGCTCGTGCTCAGGTTCAAAGCATCAAAATTTATTTGTGCTTTTAAAATGCCTGCTTTCAAATTTCCCGAATCCATTCCATTTATCCACTACTATTCAGTACAGCATTCCGCTGGATTGTAAGGTGTCGGTAAAAATATATAATGTGTTTGGCCAGGAAGTTACCACACTGTTTGATGGTGATAAAAAAGCAGGTACATATACTATCGGCTTTAATTCACCAAAACTTGCAAAGGGAATTTATTATTGTAAGGTTACTGCTCTTACAAGTGATCAATCAACTATTCAAACGATAGTATTGGTGGCGCAATAGATTAAAAAGTTCAGTTTAAAAATTCAAGAGCGGCATTTATGCCGCTCTTTTTTGCAGGACGCATCGCAAATTGCCGTGTTCTACTATACGGACGGTTTTAATAGGAACAAGGTGGTTTTAAAGAAATTTTTAATCAAAAAATTAAATCGGCGAATCGAAAAATACCAGATGCCAAAGTCAAGCCGGTTCTGCAAATGATGGAGGGATGTGGCTATCCTGAATTCGGAGAAAAGCAATTTAATGCAATCCTAATCTTTGGAGAAATGTGGTATATTTAGACCGATTTCTCCAAAAGATATTTTTAAATGACTTTCACATCTTTGGAGAAATGTGGTATATTTAGACCGATTTCTCCAAAGATAAAATTTAAAAAACTACGATGCAGCTAATTGGCCGTGAATACGAAATAGAAAAATTAAATAATATGCTTATAGTGGGGCAGCCGGAATTTTTGGCTGTATACGGCAGGCGCAGAGTGGGTAAAACATTCCTGGTACGGCAGTATTTAAAAGACAATATTGTATTTGATTTTACGGGAACCAAGGCAGGCAAAACAGAGCAGCAGTTAGAAAATTTTTATGACGAATATATAAAGCGTAAAAAAATAAAAACAAAAAAAGAACCGCCGTCATCCTGGCAGGAAGCTTTTAGCTGGCTGGCTGATTACCTAAACAAACTGCCGAAAAAGAAACAAAAGCATGTTGTTTTTATTGATGAAATGCCCTGGGCTGATACGCCAAAGTCAGGGTTTGTTTCTGCGCTGGAGTTTTTTTGGAACCGCCATATCTCCAACATGGATAACATTTTACTTATAGCTTGCGGCTCTGCCACATCGTGGATAAAAAAGAAGCTAATCAATGCACGTGGCGGCTTACACAACCGGGTAACACAGCGCATAAAGCTAATGCCTTTCAATCTGCATGAAACAGCCGACTTTATAGAAGCGCTGGGAGCAAAGTTAACTCCCTACCAGGTTGTAGAGCTTTATATGATTATGGGTGGTATTCCGTTTTACCTTAAAGAGATTACAAAGGGCAAAAGCGCCACACAATTGATAGATGAAATTTGCTTTTCGCCAAAGAGCCTTTTGCAGGGAGAATATTTACAACTGTATCACTCCCTTTTTAAAAATGCCGGCAATCATATTCAAATTATTGAAAAGCTGGCAGCGAAGGCGCAGGGCATGACGAGAAAGGATATTGCTGATAAAACCAAAATAAGTGAGGCTTCTTTGTCGAGGGCTTTGGAAGAATTGGTTGACTGCGATTTCATATCTTTTTATGATCCGTTGGTAAATAAAAAGAAAGAGGCTATCTATAAGCTTACAGATTTATATTCCCTTTTCTATCTAAAATTTATAAAAGCAAACAAAGGTAACGGCAAAGGTACTTGGCAGCTACTATCGGCCAAAAGCACATTTACAGCCTGGAGCGGATATGCTTTTGAAAATATTTGTATGATGCATATTAGCCAGATTAAAAAAGCGTTGGGCATAAGTGGTATCTACAGCACCACAAGCTCCTGGATGTTTAGGGGTAATGATGCGCTGCCTGGCGCCCAGATAGATATGATCATAGACCGGGCAGACCAAACGATCAACTTGTGCGAAGCAAAATTTACCCGCGAAAATTTTGCTGTTACCAAAAGCTATGCAGCACAACTGCGGATGAAAAAATCTGTTTTTAGCCAGGCTACGCAAACAAAAAAAACAATATTTACCACACTGCTTACCACGTTTCCTGCCCTGCGAAACCAGCACTACCTGGGGGAAGTGGATAGTGAGATAACCATGGATAAACTATTTGAACCTGAGTAATCAAAACATGATACCAGGTAAATTCAACTCCGATAGCTTTAATGGAAACCGCAAGCCTATCTAAATTGAAAATAAAAATTCTAATTACCAGTTTTCGCAGCACGCAGAAAAATCTTTAAAATATATTTGTTGAGTTAAAATTAAAAATGACTTCAAACGTCTTACTTAAAATGAAGCGACATTGAAAGAATTTAATTATAACGGTTTTCTTTTTAAAATTCACGCAACGAAATAATGAATAAAAAGCCATCCATCCTTCATTTGCTGAAGCCGTACCTCGGTATTGTTTCGTTGTTAATACTGTTTACCCTTTTTAGTAATGGTATCAACCTGTTGATCCCAAAACTTATTTCTAAAACGATAGATGCTTTTACCGTTGGCAACTTTTCATTTAAACCGGTTATCATTCAATTCAGTTCAGCGGTTATTACCATTTTCATATTTAGCTATTTGCAAAGTATCACTCAAACTTATGCATCTGAAAAGGTAGCAAGGGATCTGCGAACAAACCTTGCAGATAAAATATCAAAACAAACCTACGCCTTTATTGAGCAGGCAAATCCTTCCAAACTACTGACGAATCTTACAGCAGATGTTGACTCGATAAAACTTTTTATTTCACAAGCCATTGCTTCCATTGTTTCTTCTTTGTTTATCATTTTCGGTGCAAGCATATTGATGATCACTATCAACTGGAAACTGGCATTATGTGTTATCGCCATCATCCCCATTATCGGTATTACATTTTTTGTAGTGCTTAAAAAAGTGAGGGCCTTGTTTATACAAAGCCGGGCTGTGATTGACTGGCTGAATAAAGTGATCAACGAAAGCATACTGGGCGCTGCAATTATTCGTGTTGTGAATTCGCAACAACCGGAGTACAACAAATTTTTAGAGGCCAATAGCAAGGCGAAAGATTTTGGGTTGAAAATTCTTTACCTGTTTGCCGGCTTAATTCCGGTAATAACTTTTACAGCAAACATGGCGGCCCTGTCCATACTTGCGCTGGGCGGCCATTTCGTTATTACAGGAAGTATGACGCTGGGAAATTTTGCCGCTTTCAATAGTTACGTTTCAATGTTGATCTTTCCAATATTGATCATAGGTTTTATGAGTAATGTGATAGCACAGGCAACTGCTTCTTATGAAAGGATAAGTAATATAATCAACAGTCCTGAGCCTGAAGAAACAGGAACAGTTACTGAAAATTTAAGCGGAGAAATTGAATTGAAAAATGTGAGTATGCTCTATGGACAGGCGCCTGTTTTAAAAGATATTTCTTTCACAGTTACGCCAGGTTCAAAGGTGGCAGTGATAGGCCCTACCGCTGCCGGTAAAACGCAGTTACTTTATTTGCTTACCGGCCTAATGAAGCCAACTTCCGGATCAATAAATTTTGATGGACGATCAATAGAAGATTATAACAGCGAATCATTTCACCGGCAGGTTGGTTATGTTTTCCAGGATAGTATTATTTTCAATATGAGCGTTAGGGAAAACATTGCCTTTAGTGATACGGTAACTGATGAGTCGTTGCGCAAAGCAATTGAAACTGCAGAGTTAAAAGATTTTATTGAAACACTGCCCGGTAAATTAAGTACCATAGTTTCTGAACGCGGCTCAAGCCTTTCCGGTGGCCAGAAGCAACGCATCATGCTGGCGCGTGCCCTGGCGCTCGATCCTAAAATATTGTTGCTCGATGATTTTACGGCACGTGTAGATAACAATACTGAAAAGAAAATTCTTGAGAATATCCAGAGAAACTATCCGGAGCTGACGTTGATTTCTGTTACTCAAAAAATAGCTTCGGTTGAAGAATACGACCAGATTATTTTACTGATGCAGGGAGAATTAATTGATATCGGCAGGCATGAAGAGTTGTTGCAAATAAGCCCAGAGTATGTACAATTACTCAATTCACAAAAAAGTACCAGCAACTATGAATTACAATCTTAATGCACTTTCGGAGGAGAAGAAAAAAAAGTCAACATATTCTTCGCTTAAAAGTTTGTTGCATCTTATAGCAAATGAGAAGAGAAATTTATTGATTGCCCTCTTTACTATCCTTGTTAATTCTACACTTAATTTACTTGGCCCATTGATAGTAGGGCATACCATTGATAAATATGTGGAGCATAAAATATATCAAGGCGTGCTGGTGTTCTCAGGCATTTTATTGTCCATGTATCTTATTGGTTTATTTACCAGTTATTTTCAAACTAAGCTGATGGGAAGCATCAGCCAACGCATGTTGTTTACGTTGCGCAATACCATCTTCGGAAAGCTACAAGCATTGCCGGTGGCGTTCTTTAATGCAAACAAAGCCGGCGATCTTATCTCGAGAGTGAACAACGACACAGATAAACTGAATACTTTTTTCTCCCAATCTTTAGTGCAATTCATAGGGGGTATAGCCACCATGACGGGGGCGGGTATTTTTTTATTGCTGATCAATTTTAAGCTTGGTGTCGCAACACTCATTCCAGGTTTGATCATACTTGCCTTTACACAATTAGTTTCACCCTGGGTGAAGAAAAAAAATGCCGTGAACCTTGCCAGTGTTGGCGGTATGAGCGCCGAGATACAGGAGAGTCTTAATAATTTTAAAGTGATTGTTGCCTTTGATCGCCGAGATTATTTTAGGAAAAGATTTAATGAAGCGAATCAAAATAATTATAATACCGCTATCGGCGCAGGCTTGGTGAATAACATTTTTCTTCCGGTGTATAGTATGTTTTCCGGCTTTGCGCAATTATTGGTGTTGACTTATGGCATCTATCTTATTTCTATTGGAAGTTTTACAATTGGCCTGTTAGTAAGCTATCTTGCTTATGCCACTTATTTTTATAATCCGCTGAGGCAGCTCGCTTCGTTATGGACAACCTTCCAGGTGGCTATGGCCGCCTGGGACAGGATTACAAAAATTATTTCCATGGATTCTGACATTGCTACGACAGAAAATACCAATGGAGTTTCTTCTGATGCATTGCTGGAATTCAGGAATGTTCATTTTAGTTATGAAGAGGGCAATGAAATATTGCATAATATTTCACTGAAGTTAGAGAGAGGAAAGACGTATGCATTTGTAGGCCCGACAGGAGGTGGTAAAACAACAACGGCTTCTCTTATTTCACGATTGTACGATCCTACAAAAGGCGCCGTACTGCTGGATGGTAAAGACATTCGAACTTATACACCAGCGGAGCGTGCAAAGAAAATCGGCTTCATTTTGCAGGAGCCTTTTTTGTTCACCGGAACTATAATGGATAATATTTTATATGGAAATGATCTTTATCAAAATTATTCTGATGAACAAATGGAGCAGGTTATAAAAGATGCTAACCTGCAAAGCTTATTAACCATTTTTGAAAATGGTTTGCAAACAAAAGTATCATCAGGCGGCGATAATATCAGCCTTGGACAAAAGCAACTGATCGCTTTTATGCGTGCCGTATTGCGAAATCCTGAATTATTGATTCTCGATGAAGCAACAGCAAACATTGATACCATGACGGAGCGGCTACTGGAAGATATTTTAAACAAACTACCGGTTACGACTACCCGCATTATAATTGCTCATCGCTTGAACACTATTGAAAATGCTGATGAAATATTTTTTGTAAATGCAGGCGAAATTACCCGGGCCGGCTCTTTCAGTGATGCCGTGAATAAATTATTAAAGGGGAAAAGAGTGAGCTAAGGTCGGCACCGAAGGTCGGACGGCTATAAATCAAAGATCTTTTACAAAAACTACGATCACTGTCGGCCAGGAAGTCTGCTATTCGCTACAGACCAGAAACTTCATTTTTAAAGTGATAATTTTACAATCCTGTTTTATCATTAACATCACTACCATCCGACCTTCGGCGCTAACAACTATAATAGCATAATTTTTGAAGTGCATCTTATCTAATAAGAAATGAAAGAAATTAAAGCAATAATAGGCGCCTACGATAAAATAGATAAGGCAACCACCCGTGCTGCCCTGGCCACCGTCGTGAGAGTGGCAGGCTCATCCTATCGCCGCATCGGAGCAAGGATGCTCGTAATGGATGACGGTGTATGGATTGGTGGAATCAGCGGTGGATGCCTCGAAGGTGATGCCTTGAAAAGAGCAAGATTAGCAATAGCAAAATCATCAACATCATTAATAACCTACGACACCACAGAAGATGATGCACACCAGATTGGGGTAGGCCTTGGTTGCAATGGAATTATAGATGTATTATTCACGCCGCTTGATTATGCAAATAAAAATAACCCGGTTGAAATTTTAAAAGCCTGCATTGAAGCCAGGCGTCAAATACATACTTTAATTACAATTACCGGGCTGAAAGGCCATTGGACAAATATACAAGCCGGGCAGGTAATCAAATATTCCGGGACGGAAAGTTTACAAATTTTTGATGAGGCTGAGTTGGAGAAACAACTAAATGAAAAAATAAATCAACAGTTTGGAAATGATAAATCGTCTTCATTCGATTTTGAATTAGCAGGTGGGAAAAATATATCTCTCTTTATAGAAATATTATTACCTGGAATTCATTTGGTTTTAATGGGGCATCAATATGATGTGTATCCATTAGCAGGGCTTGCAAAAGAAATGGGATGGCAGATAACAGTAGTTTCAAACCCGCTAAAAATAAACGCATCTTTAGCAAAAACAATTGACAAGGTTTTGCCAGATGAACAGTTCAGCGAAATTGCTTTCGATGATTACACAGCGATCATCTTAATGTCACATGATTATAAAACGGACAAAACAAATTTGCCCAAAGCTTTGGAGACCGCAGCGCCACATATTGCGATGCTCGGGCCAAGAGTTCGTTCGGAAAAGATATTCCGGGAACTGGAAGAAGAACATGCACCGATAACCGATGAAGACATGAAAAGAATTTATGCCCCGGCAGGCCTCGACATTGGCGCATTAAGCCCGGAAGAAATTGCCTTATCATTATTAGCAGAAATAAGAGCTGTGCTTGCTGAAAGAGAAGGTGGTTTTTTAAGACTTCGTGAAACAGCGATTCATGAAAGAAATTAGAATACAGTTCACGCAAATAGGCATAAGAAAATAAAGCGCGAAATTTCATCTTTGCTCCTTTGCTCCTTTCTTTTTTTGCGTGAAAATTCCATAGCTGTACTCGACAAATATGCAGCCTGCCAATGCCATTGGTTACCTTTGACGTCTAACCCAAAAGCAAAGCACATTATCTTTTCAACAGAATGATTTAAATTACCCTGATGATCACCGATACTTACAATAGAGTCCACGATTATTTACGCATTTCCTTAACAGACAATTGCAACCTGCGCTGCTTCTATTGTATGCCCGAGGAGGATTATATTTTCACACCACCGGCAAGACTAATGCAGGTTGATGAAATTGAAGCAATTGCAAAAATATTTGTTGAACATGGCGTGAATAAGATCAGGCTTACCGGCGGCGAACCTTTGGTGCGTAAAGGTGCTGAAGACATCATACTTCGTTTATCAAAACTGCCCGTAAAGCTCACGCTTACTACTAACGCTACCCGGCTACACGATTTTGTTGATCTGTTAAAAGAGGCTAATGTGCATTCCCTTAATATTAGCCTGGATACATTACAACCGGAGAAATTTAATCTCATTACCCGGCGCAATCAATTTGATCTTGTGTTTAATAATATTCATCAGTTGATAAAAAATGGTTTTCATGTAAAGGTGAATGTGGTGGTAATGAAAGGCCTCAACGATAACGAAATCAATGATTTTATCGAATGGACCAAAAACACGGATGTGCACGTACGCTTCATAGAATTTATGCCGTTTGATCACAACCGTTGGACAAGCAATAAAGTTTTTACCTGGAAAGAGATTCTTGAGGTAATTGAAAAAAGATTTGAAGTTGTAAGGCTGCATGATGATGTACATGATACTGCAAAGAAGTATATGGTAGCCGGCTACAAAGGCACTTTCGCAGTCATCAGTACGATGAGCGCACCGTTTTGCAGCGGCTGCAACCGGATGCGGCTAACTGCAGATGGTAAAATGAAAAACTGCCTTTTTTCGGAAACAGAAACTGATCTCTTAACGGTTTTTAGAAATGGCGGTAATATTGTGCCCCTGATATATGAAAGTATTCATTTTAAAGAAAAAGAATTAGGTGGCCAGTTCACTAAAGATTTTAAAAAAATTCATACCGAGGATTTGCATAATAGAAGCATGATTTCCATTGGCGGATGATTTTATTGTTAATCGAAACGTCCAAGATAAAAATATTATCGTGTGACCGTTATAGTTAGAATTTTAAAATCCGGTTTTCAAACAGCGACATAATTCATACTGAGCTTAAATAAATAAAATGATACCTGTTGAAGAAGCAGAAAAAATAATATTCTCATACACAAAAGACTTTGGTGCCGAAAATGCTCCTTTTAATGTATCACTCGGCCGGGTGCTGGCTGAAGATCTTTGTGCTGACAGGGACATGCCGCCTTTTAACAGGGCAACTCTTGATGGTATTACCATTAAACATTCTTCGGTTGAAAAAGGCATCCGCTCATTTAATATAATTGCAACACAGGCGGCAGGTGATATACCTGTTGAAATAAATAATGATAATGAATGCATTGAAATAATGACTGGTGCAGCCCTGCCAACATCCGCGGATACAGTTATCGGCTATGAAGATGTGGAGATAAAAAACGGGGTCGCAACCATACTATTAAATTCTATTAAAAAAGGAAATGGTATTCATGCAAAAGGAAAAGATAAAACCAAAAATGAAGTGGTAGCAAAGAACGGTCAGTTAATAACACCGGCATTAATCGGCGTAGCCGCATCTATTGGTAAAACAAAACTCAAAGTAAAAAAACTTCCTCGTATCATAGTCATTTCTACAGGCGATGAGTTGGTTGCAGTGAATCAAACGCCTTCACGTTACCAGATAAGGCGCTCCAACAGTTACACAGCGAAAGCGGCATTAAGCCAATTTCAAATAGATGCTGACATATTGCATATACCTGATAACGCGGCGATGATAAAAGCGCAGATCAATAAATGCCTGCAAAATTATGATGCCATTATTTTAAGTGGCGGTGTATCTATGGGCAAGTTTGATTATGTGCCGCAGGCTTTGCAGGAATTATCTGTAAAAAAACTTTTTCATAAAGTGAAGCAAAAGCCCGGCAAGCCTTTTTGGTTTGGCAGTCATGAAAATGGAACAGTAGTATTTGCCTTGCCCGGAAACCCTGTGTCCACCTTTATGTGCGTAACGCGGTATGTACTACCCTGGCTAAAAATTTGCCTGGGATTGCCTCCTGCAAAAGATAATTTCGCTATACTTAATGAAGATATTTCTTTCACCGGCGCTTTGCAATATTTCCTGCAGGTAAAGTTAGCTATGCACAGCAATGGTTCCCTATATGCAACTCGTGTGGAAGGCAACGGCTCCGGTGATTTTGGAAATCTTTTATTGGCAGATGCTTTTATGGAACTTCCGTTGGAACAAAATAACTTTACAAAGGGAGAAGCTTTCAGGGTATGGCCTTACAAGGAAATATTTTTATAAAGAGAAAAATATTTATCAGAAAAGAAAACTGAACTCTCTTAACTAAAACATTACTTAGTAAAATCAATTGAGCACATGCCGGAGTTTTCACATGTAAACGAACAAGGATTAGCAACGATGGTGGATGTAAGTGAAAAGAAAATTTCCCTTCGCAAAGCTGTAGCACAAAGTATAGTTGAATTGCCGGAGGAAGTAATAAATAAATTAATTAATGGCGATATCCAAACTAAAAAAGGCCCTGTATTTCAGACAGCAATTATTGCCGGTATAATGGCTGCAAAAAAAACCGGCGATCTTATTCCGTTATGCCATCCGCTGAGTTTGGATAATTGCAAAATTGAAATTCAGGTTAAAAACAATGAATTGATAATTGAATGCACGGCAACCATCACTTCAAAAACAGGCGTGGAGATGGAAGCGCTGACAGGCGTATCCATAGCGGCTCTCACGGTGTATGATATGTGCAAAGCCTTAAGCCATGATATTGCGATAAAAGAAATAAAGCTGATGGAAAAAACAGGAGGTAAAAATGATTTTAAAAGAGCATAAAAAACATAATGATTTATCAAGGCCCGCGTACGGAAATTTCCATCGTAATGAATGGGCAATAGTAGGCGGGCAATGCAATGCGATAAAAAGTTTGGTCGATGATGTAATTAAATCATTGTCATCACAATTCAGATGTGCTTATGTTGATGCAAAGCATGCAGCGGAAAATGAAGCAGCCGATCTTCCTGCGCATCTTAATGTTGGCGCTGTTACAACTTATACTGATCACATTCATTATCATAAATTCAATTATACAAAAGCCTTTAATCATTTTGAATACAGGAAGGTTTTTAATGATGCGGACATTGTTTTAATAAATGGAAATCATTTCGAGGCAAAATCGCAAATAGTAATAATTGATGAAAGCAAAAAAGCGTCTCTACAAAAAAGAGTTTCGCAATTAACTAATGTTGAAATGATCTTGTTAGAGGACAATGCTAACGAAGTATTTGATTTTATAAAGGAAGCGCTGCCGGCGTGGAAGCAGCTTCCCATTTACAAGATTAATGAAACCAGGAAGATTGTTGCATTTCTAAAAAAGAAGTTAGATGAATATAAGCCGGTATTAAATGGTTTGATATTAGCCGGTGGAAAAAGCATAAGAATGGGTAATGATAAAGGTTTGATTAAATGGCATGGAAAAGAGCAGGGATATTATTTAGCAGATATTTTGAAAAACCTCTGTAATGAAACTTATATTTCGTGCAGGGAAGATCAGCAAAACAATATTGCTGAACACTATCAAACTATAGCAGATACTTTTACAGGATTAGGTCCTTATGGCGCCATACTTTCCGCCTTTCGTGAAAAGCCTGATGCAGCGTGGCTTGTAGTAGCCTGCGATCTTCCATTGCTGAATATTGAAACTTTACAATATTTAAAAGACAATAGAAACTCATCAAGTATGGCTACGTCTTTTGAAAGCCCTTACAATCATTTTCCTGAACCATTGGTCACCATTTGGGAACCCAAAAGTTATCCTGTTTTACTCTCACTTTTATCGCACGGATATAATTGCCCCGGCAAAGCTTTGCGAAATATAGACGCCCATATTATTCAAAGTAAAAATCCACAAGCGCTAACCAATGTAAATACGCCAGAGGATTTTAAAAAAGTTCAGCAGTTATTGCAAAAAACCATGGAGGAAGATCATGCAGGATGAATTATTGAGATATAGTTGCCAATTAGCCCTACCGGGATTTAATAAAGGAACACAAAGGGCTTTGCAAAATGCGAAAGTTTTAATAGCAGGAGCTGGCGGGCTTGGTTGTCCTGCAGGCCAATACCTTGCAGCAGCAGGCATTGGCACTATTGGTATAGCAGATTACGATGCTGTTTCCATAAGCAACCTGCATCGCCAAATACTTTACACTCCTGCCGAATTAGGTTTGAAAAAAGTAACACTTGCATGTGATAAATTACAGCAACAAAATCCTGACATTTCCGTTATTCCGCACAACACTAAAATCACTTCTGAAAACGTGATGGAACTTGTAGAGCATTATGATATTGTGATTGATTGCACAGACAATTTTGAAACAAAATATTTACTGAATGATGCTTGCGTGCTGCAGGGAAAGCCATTAGTTTATGGAGCGATTTATCAATATGAGGGCCAGATAGCGGTGTGGAATTTATTAAATGATGATGGTACACGTTCGCCCAACTATCGGGATCTTTTTTCAAACGTACATGCAGCGCAAGTGCCCAATTGTGCAGACGGCGGAGTAATGCCAACACTTGCAGGAATTATCGGCTGCATGCAAGCTAATGAAGTGATAAAATATTTTAGTAACCAGGGAGAAATGCTTGCCGGTAAAATTTTGTTGCTGGATGTGCAAACGATGCAAAGCCGGATCATAAAGGTAGGAGCTGTTACTAAGACGACCATCACGGCTTTGACGGAGACAATAAATACGCCGGTTATCTCGCCAAAGGATTTTAGAAAACTGCTTGACAGCGAAGATTATGAGTTGGTGGATGTAAGAAGTTTCGAAGAACATCATTCTTATAATATCGGTGGTAAAAACATTCCGGTAGATGAAATTGAAAAAAAATTATCGTTGATCAATTTAAAAAAAACCATCGTAATGTATTGCGCTACCGGTAAGCGAAGCGGCAACGCAGTGAAGTTGCTTAAAGACAAGTATCCCGGGGCTGAAATATTTTCTTTGGAAGGAGGGTTGCAGGCTTGGGGGATGAAAGAGTGGTGAAAATATTTTTTAAATATTCTCAGCGATACACTTCAACTTCTCAACTTTCCCCCTCTCTTCCCTTCCCAAACTTTATGGATGGGCCGCCACCCAAATCTCACCATCTTCAAACACTTCTTTTTTCCATATGGGTACGGTTTGTTTTAATGTATCTATTATATAACGGCAGGCCGTAAACGCAGCATCTCGATGTGCCGCGGCAACAGCAATTATAACGGGTACATCCCCGGTTTGCAAAATTCCCGTGCGATGGTGAATGAGTACTCTTTGCAGCGGCCATTTTTTTAAAACATCCTTTGCGATCTTGTGCATTTCACTCAGCGCCATAGACTCATAAGCTTCAAATTCAAGCCTCACAACGTTTTTTCCTTTCGTTATATTTCTTACGGTACCGATAAATACATTGATACCACCTGTTTCAGGCGCCATTACCCAGTCAATGCATGATTGAATTTGCAGAGGCTCAGCCAATATTTTTATATCAATATTCATGTGGTTCTTTTTTTCTAACCACCACTTACCGGCGGTATGATAGCAACTTCATCACCCTCGCTAATCGGTTCACTGCCGGAAGCATACTCGTTGTTTAGCGCAACCATATACGAGCCTAACCCGCCAAGGTGCGGATATTTTTTTTCAAGAAAAAGTTTTAGTTGATCTACATTGTTTATTTCATCATTATCAATTTCAATTGATGAGCTGCTGAAGATATCCTTTGCAATTCCAAACGCCAATACACGCATATCCATAGTTTTTTCAAAATTTTTTTTACAATATTCAATATTCAATCGCCGCTCCGGCTGATTTTTATCAAATGCTTTTAACCTATCGCCAGGAATCAAAAGCACAACTGCAATTTCACAAAATTATTTTGAACCTTTAAAAATGATTGCTGAAATTCTCCGATAATAGATGAAATATCGATTGTTAATATTCGTTATAGTTGTCAATAATTATTCAGTTTCGCAAAAAATAATCTATGCTCACTTACAATCCTGGAACCTGGTTCAAATTTATGCTCACTTTTCACAAAGAAGATACTTTTAGAAAGTTGCTTCCGATGATCATTGCAATTTCTGCCTATTCGTTTGCTGTTGCCTGTTTTGAGTTTTTATGGTGGAAAGGCGATGAAAATATTTATGTCAAAAACTTATCGCTCCTCCATAATTTACTGGGCTTTGTCCTTTCGTTACTGCTTGTATTCCGTACCAATTCAGCTTATGATCGCTGGTGGGAAGGAAGTATCCGCTGGAATGAGCTGGTGAACACGAGCCGGAACCTGGCGATGAAAATGAATGCAATATTACCTGCTGAGGATGTGCCGGACCGGTTATTCTTTTTACAAACTATTCCTCTTTTCTCATTCAAGCTGCGTGATCATCTCCGTGATTCGGCCGACTTCACGCCTATTAATTTTTCTGAGCCTCATCCGGCAATTGCAGACTACGACAATAAAAAAAATGATCCATTAAAAATATTATCTGTGATGTATAAAAGAATGTATGCCTTGCAGGAAGAAGGAAAGATGAATGGAGAACAACTGCTCTCCGCCTATCTGGATATTGAAAAACTTAATGATGTCTATGGGGCATGCGAAAGAATTAAAAATACGCCCATCCCATCATCTTACAGCATTTTTGTAAAAAAGTTTGTTTACATATACATCATGACATTACCCTTCGGATTTATCTTTAGCCTGGGCTTTTATGTAATACCGGTTGTGGCTTTTATTTATTATGTATTAGCAAGCCTTGTAATGATTTCGGAAGAAATCGAAGATCCATTTGGAGATGATACTAATGATATTCCCACTAATAACATTGTCATTATCATCAAGCACAATGTAGAAAGTATCCTTCAAGCTGAAAGAAAAATGGCTCCGGCATATTCGAACTAAGCCAAGTAATTAATGATCGTTCAACGGCAAGCACTGCGCCTGGAACTCTTTCCAGTTAAGGTATTCAGGGGCTACGCGGTGTTCTATCATGGTGATGCAATTGGTAACTGGACAAATCAATTGACAAAGATTACAGCCTACACATTCAGGTTCTTTTATCGCATAAGTATTGTAAGGATCACCTTTTGTAAGGCTTATAGCCTGGTGGGCTGCATCTTCACAAGCAATGTAGCAAAGCCCGCAATGAATGCATTTATCCTGGTTGATATGAGCCACATGATGGTAATTAATGTCGAGGTCTTCCCAATGGGTAAGCGTGGGCACACTCTTACCAATAAAATCATTTAAAGTTGCAAAGCCTTTTTCATCCATCCAGTTATTTAATCCCTCACACAGGTCTTCGATTATTCTAAAACCGTGCGTCATCACAGCAGTGCATACTTGTACATTACTTGCTCCGAGCAGCATAAACTCAACTGCATCTTTCCAGGTACTAACGCCACCGATACCCGAAATGGGAACTTTATTCGTTGTCTCATCCTGGCTGATGGTGGCTAAAAATTTTAATGCAATAGGCTTTACTGCGGGGCCGCAATAACCACCAAATACACTCTTTCCGGCAACGTAAGGGTTGGGAACAAAAGTATCGAGATCAATACCGGTCACTGATTGGATTGTGTTGATAAGAGAAAGGCCATCAGTACCGGCTTCCACGCAAGCCTTGCCTGTAGGAACAACCGAATGTACATTGGGTGTGAGTTTTGTAATTACCGGGATGTTTGCCGCTTCCATCACCCATTCAACAACCATTCGCGCAATCTCAGGATCCTGGCCAACCGCTGCTCCCATGCCTCTTTCCGTCATGCCATGCGGGCAACCAAAATTAAGTTCCAGCCCATGAGCTCCGGTGTCTTCAACTTTTTTTATAAGCTCATGCCAGCTTTGTTTATCATTATCCGCCATTAAAGAAACTACCATTGCACGATCAGGGAATTCTTTAAGCACCTCTTTAATTTCCTGCAGATTTAATTCTAAAGGGCGGTCACTTATCAACTCAATATTATTAAAGCCCATTACCCTTGCGCCATTAAAGTTGACAGCGGAATATCTTGAAGAAACATTCTTCACTTGTGTACCCAATGTTTTCCAGACCACGCCTCCCCAGCCTGCTTCCAAAGCTCTCAACACATTAATTTTTTTATCAGTAGGGGGTGCACTCGCCAGCCAATAAGGGTTGGGAGATTTTATGCCGAGAAAGTTTGAATTAAGATTTGCCATAGAATAATATTTACGTGTATGATCTATTAAACCCTATGGGAAAAACTTATAAATCTCTTTTTGGTTTAATACTCTTTTAAGTTCAATCACGTTATTATTTTTAAACATTCCAACTCTGTAATCACCAAATCGTATTTTATAATGATCCCTATAACCGGTCATCTTTTCAATTTTACCCACATCTTCAATTGATAAAAAAACAGGTAACTCTTCGAATACAAATTTTTCAATTTGGAGTCTTCGTTTAGCCGGCGCAACTTTCGTCAAATCTTTTAAAAAAGTTTTTGTGTAAACTATTTGCACTTTATTTTTTTACCAGTTTTTTGTAAAAAACTTTGGCCTCCTCAACATTCAGTTTTTCATCGTCTTCTGCTTCTTTCATATATTGAGCAAGTGCATAATCTTCCAATACGCCTTCTATTCGTTTGAAAGTTTTAATATCTAATTGAACGGCAACCGGCTTTTGCTGTTTATTTATAATATATTTTTCTTTTAAGTCTAGCATTATTCAAAGTTTTATAGACGAATTTATCAATTAAATCTGAAGCCTCAAATACTTCAATATCGCCGCTGCTCCATCTTTCCCCGCCTGCACGGCATCCACAACTTCTTTACCACCATTCACTGCGTCGCCACCGGCAAACACACCCTTAATATTTGTTGAGCTGTTTTCTTTTAAAAGAATTTTACCACGGTTATTTTCAATGCTATTTTCATTTACCAAATCAATGAATGGGCTTTGGCCGGTAGCCTTGATAACCATATCCACCTCAAGAGTAAATGTTTCTCCGGTAGAAATTGGCGCAGGCTTTCCTGAAAAATCAGGTGCGCCTAATTTCATAATCTCACACACCAAAGCCGTGGTTTTTCCATTTTCTCCAATGATCTCTTTTGGCGCAGCAAGCCATTGAATTTTACAACCGTCGAGTAGCGCAATATCCAATTCAACCTGGGTACAATTTTTTTCAGCCTCACTTCTCCTGTAAATCATCGTTACTTCTTTAGCTCCAAGCCGCTTTGCCTGCTTTGCTGCATCAATTGCCGTCATCCCCATTCCGATAACTGCAACTTTATCACCAACGGGAACATCAGGAAACCCTGATGTTCTTATATCATAAATAAACTTGATTGCATCTTCTACTCCTTCCAAATCTTCACCGGGAATATTTAACTGATTGGCGAGACCCACTCCAATACCGAGATACATGGCATCGAACTCTTGTTGAAGTTTCTCAAGAGTGATGTCCTTTCCAAATTCCTGGTCATATTTTATATCTATGCCACCAAGCGATGTAATAAAATCCACTTCTTCTTCACAGAAAGCAGGCGTTACTTTATAGGCAGCAATGCCATAAGTCATAAGGCCGCCACCTTTATTTTCTTTTTCAAAAATAGTTACGTCTATGCCTTCACGTGAGAGCACATGTGCGCAAGAAAGACCCGCGGGCCCGGCGCCTACGATGGCAACTTTACCCCTAACCCCCGTCCCTACCGGCTCGGGCGGGCCTAAAGGGGAATTCGCACCTTTTCTTTCGAAAAGCTGCCACTTATTTTCAATTGCCGGTTCTGTTGACCAGCGTTGAAGCTTTGCGATTTCAATCGGCTTTTCATCCAATAAATTATAAACACAATTTCCCTCACATAATTTCTCAACCGGGCAAACTCTCGAGCAGCCACCACCAAAAATGTTTGAAATGAAAATTGTGTGGGCCGAACCTTTTATATTATCTGTGGTGATCTGCTTTATAAACTTTGGAATATCTATACTCGTTGGGCAACCTTTAATGCAAGGTGCATCGTAACAGAACAGGCAGCGGTTTGCCTCCACGAGTGCCGCTTCCATATTTTCAAAAGGAGGATGAATATCGCTGAAATTTTCTGCGTATTCCTGTTCGGTTAAACGATTGTTAAGTATTGCCATAGTGAAAGACGGTAATCTTTTTCATGAGATTTTTTTCATTTCAACTCCATGTTTTTCAATTTCATTTTTAAATAATGATGAACTGTCTAAATATTTTTCCGTAAAAGGATGTGGCTCGATTCTAAGATCTACCTGGCGCCGCATTTTCATTAAATCTATTTGCAAATCAATCATGTCATATTCTTCCTTTACAAGTATAGCTATATCAATATCACTGTCCTGATGATTATTTCCTTTAGCATAAGACCCGAACAACCATGCTTTTTTAACCGGATATTTTTTTGTTACAATCGCTATGTATCTGTTTGCTATGATTTCAGCTTCTCTTTTATCCATTGTTGCAATGTTTTAATTTTTTTGCCGCGCCTGCCCGCCGGGGTCATTCAGGCAGGAATTACACAGATTTACACGAATGAATTTTTCTTTTTAACAGAAATCTTATTTTATAAATCTTGTCCTTCTCCTTCGGAGAAGGGTTGGGATGAGGCTACAATTCCACCAATTTCCCATAAGTCTCCGGCCTTCTATCCCGAAAAAATTGCCAGGTATTTCTTACTTCTTCTATCATATCCAAATCAAATTCTGCAACCAGCAATTCATCTTTATCTTCAGAAGCCTGCGCAAATATTTGTCCGCGTGGATCAACGAAGTATGATGAACCATAAAACCTTCCAAGGTTCCATGGCTTCTCTTCTCCCACACGATTAATGCATCCCATAAAATAGCCATTAGCTGCCGCATGCGCCGGTTGTTCCAACTTCCATAAATATTGTGATAAGCCTGCAACAGTCGCGGAAGGATTATAAACAATTTCAGCTCCGTTCAAACCGAGTACTCTCGCCCCATCAGGGAAATGCCGATCATAACATATATACACGCCTACCTTTGCATACTTTGTCTGAAACACAGGATAGCCAAGGTTTCCGGGTTTAAAGAAAAACTTTTCCCAAAAGCCGGATGTATGTGGAATATGATTTTTTCTATACTTGCCAAGATAAGTTCCATCAGCATCTATAACTGCTGCGGTATTGTACAAAACTCCCGGTTGCTCTTTTTCATACACAGGTACTATCATCACCATGTTATATTTTTTTGCATACTGCGCCATTCTTTCTGTCGTGGGCCCGGGGACACTTTCGGCAGACTCATACCAGGCCTTATCCTGCCCCGGGCAGAAATAGGGCGTATTAAAAATTTCCTGCAAACAAAGAATCTGCACGCCTTGTTTTCCGGCATCATCAATCAACGGTAAATGCTTTTGCACCATCGCTTCTTTTATTTCTTCGATCGTTCCTTCGCCTTCCGTTTTCGGTAAAGACATTTGTATGAGGCCGGATTTAATTATTCTTGGCATATTTTTTATTTATTCTTTAATTGTTGTTCCTTATGGAAAAAGACTTGGCTTATCAATATCATTAGGATTTTCGTCGAAATATTTTTCTAATAATTTGAATGTATATTCCACGTATTGTTTCGAGGGCTCAATAAATTTAATCACATCCTCCTCACCAAAAATTACGAGATCATCATAATCACTTTGCACTCTTTCATTCATCAAATTTTGAAAGAAAGTTGCATGCCGGCGATCAAAAATGTTTTCCTGAACAAATTTTTGATTAAGAAGTGAAACAGTTCCACTATGAGTTTTTGAAATTAAATCTTTGGTTAGTAATAATGCTTTCGTTGCATGAAAGCAACTATAATACAAACGATTTATAAAACCATAGTACAATTTATTTTGTAGCATAACATCAGCCTCCCGCATAAATTCTGCCGACCTTCTCATTTTAGCCCTGATTGCTTCACTCCTTTTACTCATAAGCTTATGAATTGATCTGCTATACCCAATTGCAATGAATAATAACCGGGTTCATTCTTCCATTCATCTTTTGTGGCAATAATAAAGCTGAAAACAGATCCGACAGAAACGCTTAATGAAAACAATTTTGCATCTATACTTTTTCTCACAGACCTTGAATATTCTTTATCCGTCAAGACTAAAATATCCCAATCACTCTCTTCATGAATTTTACCCGTTACCCTGCTTCCAAATAAATAAACTTTTGCATCTGGAATTTCTTCCAATACAACTGATTTTATTTTTGATAATATTTCGTCTTGGCTATACATTTACCTAAATGATATTACTTACTTTTTTTCTCTTTATAAATTTACCAAAACCTTTTGGCACTTTACATTCGTTATTATCTATTGCAACTTGCCCTCTCAATAAAACCGTTTTTACTTTGCCAGTTACTTCCCAACCTTCATAGCCGCTGTAGTCAACATTCATGTGATGCGTTTTTGCAGAAATCTTATGCTTTTCATTTGGGTCAAAAATTATAAGATCTGCATCGCTACCAATACCAATGGTTCCTTTACGCGGGAACATGCCAAATATTTTTGCAGGATTGGTGCAGGCAACTTCTACAAATTTATTCAGCGTGATTTTATTTTTAGCGACGCCTTCACTGTATAATAATTCCATCCTGTTTTCAATTGCGGGATGACCGTTAGGTATTTTTGAAAAATCTTTTTCACCCATTTTCTTTTGCTCCCACATGAAAGGACAATGATCGGTCGCAACGACATTTACCAATCCCTGGTTAATGCCTGCCCATAAAGTTTGCTGGTCTTTCTTTTCGCGAAGCGGAGGGCTCATTACCCATTTTGCACCTTCAAAATCTTTCTCATACAATGATGCATCCAATAATAAATATTGAATGCACGTTTCCACAAACAATTTCTGATTTCTCCTTGTTGCATTGCGCACAGCATTCAATGCACCTTCGCAGGTAAGATGAACGATGTATCCCGGACAGCCCGTGTAATTAATCATATCAACAAACCGCTCCGATGCTTCCGCCTCCGTAACTTCTGGCTGTGAGAGATAATGATACAGCGGAGTTAAGTTTCCTTCATCACGATTTTTTTGAATTAAATAATCAATCATGTCTCCATTCGTTGCGTGAACTGTTACCATGCCTCCCTGCTTTTTCACTTCTTCCATCAGGCCAATCATCTGGCGATCATCAATCATCAATGCACCTTTATATGCCATAAAGGTTTTGAAAGATGTGATGCCTTCTTCTTCTATAAATTGCTTTACTTCTTTTTTTGTTTTCTCATTAAAATCGGTAACTGCTATGTGAAAACTATAATCACCAACTGCTGTCCCCTTAGCCCTTCCTTTCCATTCATCCAATGCTTCGTGCAACGAATGGCCTTGCTTCTGCAAAACAAAATCTATAACGGTTGTGGTGCCTCCAAACAAGGCGGCCCGTGTTCCTGTTTCATGTGTATCGCTGGAGAATGTTCCCATGAAAGGCATTTCCAAATGCACATGTGGATCAACACCACCGGGAAATATCAGCATGCCGGATGCATCAATTTCCTGTGGTAGAGGCGCAATGCATTGCGTCTCTACGAATGCAGACAAATCTTTTCCGATAACAGATATTGTTTCACCCTTAATAAATATATCGGCAACATAATCATCGGCTGCTGTTATTATCCTTCCGTTTTTAATTAAAACTGACATTAAACAAAATTTTTGAGTAACTCAATCTAAGAAAATTGTGCCGCAAATTCGATAACTTTTGGAAAGTTTGGCAAGTATTTTATAGGATTTGAAAATTGCCCACGAACTTTCCAAAAGTTTTTCTTACTGCTCCAAAGGCATCTTTCTGACAATTTTATATTTTCTCATTAGCAGGTAATAGATGGTAGCTGACACAAAAAATCCGACGAACCACGCATAATTATATAAATGCGCAACCCATGCAGGCACTGCGTCGTGTGATATTACTTTAATAGTGGTTAGAAAACCGGGAACATTTGGTAATATACCTGCAAGCAATGCTGTAACCGCCGCATTATTAAAACCATTCGTAAAAGAATAAATTCCTTTATGCTGATAAAGATCCTGTACGTTTAATATTTGTTTCCTTATAAAATAATAATCAGCGATCAAAATACCACCAACAGGGCCGAGCAAACTTGAATAGCCAACAAGCCAGGTAAAAATATAACCTGAAGGATCTGCAATAAGTTTCCAGGGGAAAATTAAAATGCCAATAACACCTGTGATGTAGCCCCCTTTTCTAAAATTAATTTTTGACGGCGCAAGGTTTGCAAAATCATTTGCAGGGCTTACGATATTCGCGGCAATGTTTGTTGCTAATGTTGAGATAGCAACCGCAATCATTGCAATACTTATAACAAATTTGCTGCTGAATTTTCCTGCGAGCACCAGCGGATCCCAAATAGTTTCACCGTACAAAATAACGGTGGCTGAAGTGACAACAACGCCAATAAAAGAAAACAAAGTCATGGATGTGGGAAGTCCAATTGCCTGCCCTTGAATCTGTGCCTTCTGGCTTTTTGCATATCGCGTAAAATCAGGAATGTTTAATGAAAGTGTAGCCCAGTAGCCCACCATACCAGTCAATGCAGGAAAAAAGAAATCCCAGAACGCAGCGTTGGATGAAAACTTCGAAGGCTCTTTTAAGATGGGGCCGAGGCCATTTACCGCATAAATTGCCCAGGCCAATAAAGCAAGAGCAGCTACAGGCAAGAAGAATGCTTTGAACACCAGTAATTTTTTTATGCTCTCAACACCGAGATAGACGACCCACATATTAATAAGCCAGAAAATAAAAAAGGTGATGGCCGGCCCGGTTTGCAAACCAAAAGATGCCGGGAAGATCTGCGGCAATGTTTCAATTGCGGGTAGCCATAACCGTGTCATTTGATATAAAGCAAAACCGCCGATCCATGTTTGGATACCAAACCAGCCACAGGCAACAATAGCACGAAGCATGGCGGCAATGTTTGCGCCTCTTACGCCAAAGCTTGCTCTTGCAAAAACAGGAAAGGGAATTCCATATTTAGCGCCGGCATGGCCGTTTAAAATCATTGGAATAAGCACAATAGCGTTACCCAAAAAAATTGTGAGGATTGCCTGCCACCAGTTCATGCCACCACCAATCAAAGAACTGGCAAGCATATAAGTTGGAATACATAGGCTCATGCTTATCCAAAGTGCCGCATAGTTCCAGGTATTCCAGGTGCGCTTGCTTTGCGGAACAGGGGCGAGGTCTTCGCTGTAGAGGGAAGATGATTCGATATGTTGCATTTGATCTTTCAACCTTTATCAGAATGAATTATTATCTGATCACTAAAGATTTCAATAAAAGAACTTTCAGATATGAGATTCTCTATGGAAGAAATATGTTGAGAAAAAATTTCTAAAAGTTTTACGTTGGATAAATTTCCGGTTTTAATAAGTATAAGTTTTGATGGCTGTTTCTTTAAATAGAATGACTCCAAAAATCAGCATCTTTTGTAATAACAACACGATTTTCTTTTACTGAAATTTCAATTATTTGGCTATCTGTTGTTTTGTTTTTATCCGGCAACGAAAGTGTATGCAAAGCTTCATGTCCTATTTGATTAAGAAAGTCAGCAAGAGATTTTGGTAATTGGGCATCTATTATAAACTTCATGAGGCAAAACGGTATATACCTTTTATTTGAATTACTTTAGCTGCATATTCCAGGCAAGCATAAAAGTCTTCCGTTTCAAGATCAGGATAATCATTTAAAAGTTCTTCCATTGACATTCCTGATGCCATAAGCTCTAGTAAAGTTTCAACGGGGTAACGCAAGCCTCTCACAACCGGTTTCCCATGGCAGATTTCAGGATCTATTGTAATTCTTGACAAGAGTTGATTGTTCATTAATTAAATTTAAAATAGAAAAATTACAGCGGCAAAACAACATTTTCATCTGCAATAACCAGCGCTTCCGAAATTATTGCCAACCCTTCATCAATTTGTTCTTTGGTTACGATCAACGGGGGAGCGATAAATATAAAGCTCCATCTTACAAAAGTGTACATGCCCAGCTCTCTTATTTTAGCGGCGACTTTATTCATGATCTCCATTTCTTTTGGCTTTGCATTGAAGGGGGCCATCGGTTCTTTGGTTGCTCTATCTTTTACTAATTCAATGCAGCCTAACAATCCTGTATTTCTCCAGTTGCCTATACTTGGGTGTTTCATTTTCATCTCTTCTATTTTTACATCCAGGTAATGCCCCATGGCTACAGCATTCTCTATCAGCTTATCTTCTTCATAAATTTTTAAAACTTCCAAAGCTGCTGCGCAGCTTACCGGGTGGGCCGAATAGGTAAGGCCTAAGGGGAGAAATGTATCATCATATTTTGCCGCGATTTTATCAGTTACCATCAGGCATCCCAAAGGCAAATAACCACACGTTAATCCTTTTGCCATCGCAATCATATCAGGAATGATATCATGATTTTGAAAGCCAAACCATTTGCCGGTACGCCCAAAGCCGCTCATCACTTCATCCATTATTAACAAGATACCGTGGGCATCGCAGAGCGCTTTTACTTTTTTTAAATAGCCTGTAGGATACTTCATACAACCAGATGAACCCGATTCACCTTCCAGCAAAATAGCCGCAATGGTAACAGGCCCTTCATAAGCAATTATTCTTTCTAATTGGGCAACACTTTCCTTCAATAAATTTTCTTCACCATATTCCCAGCGGTATAAATAAGGAAGATCAAAATGAATAAAATTCGCCGGCTGCTGTGAATCTACAGCAAGCTTGCGTGGATCACCGCTTGCAGCCATGGCAGCATTTGTAGAGCCATGATAAGACTTGTAACGGCTTAATACTTTATGGCGGCCTGTATATAACCTGGCAAGCTTAATTCCATTTTCTATAGCATCTGCACCGCTTAAAGTAAAGAACGCTTTATTCAAATCGCCCGGGCAAATCTCTGCAAGCTTTTTGCCAAGCTCGCCCCTTGCTTTGGTGACGCACGAAGGTGTAACATAACTTATCTGCTGCATTTGCCTTGTAACGGCTTCGGTTACACGCTGATCGCCATGGCCAATATTTCCATTCATTAAGCCGGAAGAAAAATCAATGTATTTTTTCCCCTCATAGTCATAGAAGTAAACGCCTTCACCATATTTCACGGCGATTGGATCTGTTCCTTTTTGTTTGCTCCAGGAAAATAAGGTGTAGTCCTGGCTGTTCTGAATTATTTCTTCGACCTCGGTTTTGGGCGGTAATATTTTTTCAAGAATGTTCATTGTTTATCTGGCTTTTAATTTAAATTAAATCGTGGTTCGTTCTATAAAAAAATAAAATCAAAGACGATGCTGCATTTTTGCCTGTAATAAATAATTATTTCAAGTTATCAAATTTTTGCCTGTTATAAAAATTCTTGCGGGTACTATAAAAAAGCTTACAACCTCGGGGCAACGAAATTTTTAATTTTCATTTGCTATTTTACGCTAAATAAAAAATGCCCAACAGCTACTTTCAGTTTAAACAATTCAGGATAAACCAGGATAAATGCAGTATGAAAGTTTGCACAGATTCCTGCGTGTTTGGTGCGTGGGCAGCCGAAAAAGCAGCAAGCAAATTACCGCATAAGATTCTTGACATAGGTACCGGAACGGGCCTATTGAGCCTGATGATTGCGCAGAAAATATCTGTCTCCATTGATGCGATAGATATTGATGAAAATGCTGTGACACAAGCAAAAGAAAATTTTGAAGCAAGTCTGTGGAGTAAAAACCTAAGAGCCTTTTGCAAAAATATTATTACGTGGCAGGCTGATGCGAAATATGATTGCATTATATCGAACCCACCCTTTTTTGAAAATGATCTTTTGCCGCAGGAAGAAGGAAAAAAAAACTCGAAGCATGCTAATAGCTTGACACTTTATGACCTTATCGCCGTAACTAATGCCTTGCTAAAAGATGACGGCTTTTTTTGCGTGCTGCTTCCTTGTGCAAGAGCCGGATATTTTGAAAAAGAAGCGGCAAAGCATTCATTATTTATAAACGAAAAATTATATATAAAACAATCAATTAGGCACAACTATTTCAGAACAATATTATTACTGGAGAGAAAGCAAAAAGCTGTTAGGCAAAATGAACTTACTATAAAAAATGCTGCGAATGAATATACACCTGAGTTTATTACGTTATTAAAAGATTTTTATCTCTACCTGTAGTTCTCAAATTTTTTTATAATTAAAAATCAAACACCTGCGTATTTTTTCATGTACCCGTAATCGTGAGTAAGAACGCCGTTCTTTATAATGGTAGCATGTTTCAGCATTTGAGAGCCGCTACCCGCCAAATCTTTAAGAATATATTTGATAAGCTGCTCACCGAAATACCTGCTTGCATCGCGGGGTAGTTCATTTGGTAAATTCCCCACTGCCATTACATCTACAGAGCCTGCAATATATGGCTGCGTCACAAGGCCCGACATTTTATTAATGCCATAAACAGGATTTTCAATCGTGCCGTCTCCCAGGTTACAAGGCACAGAACCATTGTGATCGTCAGATATATCCGCAATCGTATTTATGTTGAAGTCTTCCCGCTCCAAGTCATCCATTTCAAAGAGGCGGGGAATCTTTTCTTCCCAATAAACTCCGTTCATTAAAATGTCAGTTTCGCTGATATATTTATTAAACAGGCAATCAAAATTTTCGGGATGCTGATGAAATTCTATCCGGCTATACTTGCCCGTTAGTTTGTGCCTGTACAGGTCAATACCTTTCAGATGAACATACACCGGGTAAGCAAATTTTTCAGTTAGGTACTCGTCAGGCTCCGCTTCATGAATTTCCATAAGGTTCATTATTTCCAATATGCCATGTGCCACTCTGCCGCTGCCGGTAACGGCTATCTTCACTATAGGAAGCTTCAACCCAAAATACGTATGAATTAATTGCTGAAAATTATTTTGCTTATATACTCTCCCTAAAGAAAAATGCCTGGTGCGGTTTCCGTAAGCCATCATGCCATTGTGAGCGCCTACCACACCGGCGAAAAAGCCAAAACCAATAATGCGGGTGCCGTCTTCATGCTCAAGGCATTCATAATCTATTAGTGTTATTTTATTGCTGATGATGCTTTGTAAAAGCGGTTGATTATAAGCCTGCATTTTTTTAGTGTGAGAAAAAAAGAAATAAGTTTTTTCGGGAATAAGCATATTTACCGGAACTTCTTTTATTCCCAGCAACACGTCGCAATCGCTTATATCTTCTCTTACTTCAATGCCTGCGTTACTATATTCTTTATTCTTATAGCATCGCGTCTCCGACCGTTGAACAACTATGGGAATATGCATGTTTTCCTGCACCCACTTACATTGCGCCGGCGTAAGCGCCACGCGGTTATCAGCCGGTATCTTCCCCTCCCTTATCAATCCTATCTTTATCATCCAATTAATTTTTTGATTGCGGCAATTTACATTTTCCCGTCAACATTCATTTGAATAGGTGCAGCCCATATTTGTCCAAGGTTGCCAACCTTTGAGGAGTTAATTTCAGATTTAAAAACTCCATCCGAAAGGTTGGCAACCTTCATTCCAATAAGGTTGGCAGCCTTCATTCCAAATCATTTGCAATAACTTTGGCTATGAATTATTTTGAATTATTTGAAATCCCTGTCAGTCTTATTACAGATCAAAATGATCTTTCAGCAAAATATTTTGCTTTGCAAAAAAAATATCATCCAGACTTTTTTGCGCAGGCCGGTGAAGATGAACAGGCCAAAATGCTGGAGAAATCTTCGATGATCAACAAAGGTTTTAAAGTTTTAAAAGACCCAGATGCCACTATAAAATATGTGCTTGAGATAAAAGGCTTACTGCAGGAAGAAGAAAAATATGAATTGCCTCCTGATTTTTTAATGGAGATGATGGAGCTGAATGAAGGCCTTATGGACGATGATATTTTGAACATAGAAGAAACCGAAACGAAAATTTTTCAATTCCAAAAAACGCTCTATGATGAGGTGCAAACTATAATTGAAGACTACAGTGAAGACCGGACAACGGAGGCACAACTGCTGCAGGTAAAAGATTATTATTACAAGAAAAAATACCTTAAACGCATTTTAGAAAGACTGGATGGAATGCGTACTCTTAGCAATGAAAAGAAAACTATTGATCTTTGATTTTACACATACTTTAAAGCAAACTCAACGATGAAAGTGGCAATCGTAACAGGCGCCTCCGGAAATATGGGGCAGGCAATTGTAAGAAAATTTATAGAAGAAGAATATTACGTGATCGGAACAGTAATTCCTAACGATCCTGCGTCAATGGATTTTGCTGTGGATAAATTTGAGAAAGTAGTTGTTGACCTGATGGACGAAGATGACTCGCAAAAATTTGTTGACACCATTTTAGAAAAACATGAAAGCATTGACGCCGCAGTTTTAACCGTTGGTGGTTTTGCAATGGGTAAGATCACTGACACAAAAACTGCGGACATCGCTAAACAATATAAATTAAATTTTGAAACTGCTTATAATGTGGCGCGGCCTGTATTTGTACAGATGATAAAACAAAACAGCGGACGAATTTTTATCATTGGATCGAAGCCTGGCCTTGAAGCAAAAAATGGAAAAGGAATGATAGCCTACGGCCTTGCCAAGTCACTTATCTTTCGCCTGGCCGAATTAATGAATGATGAAGCCAAAGGAAAAAATGTTGTTACGAGCGTGGTAGTGCCAAGTACCATTGATACAGTTCCTAACCGCAAATCCATGCCTGATGCACATTTTGATAATTGGGTAAAGCCTGAGGCCATTGCCGATGTTATTTACTGGCATTGTACAGATGAAGCATCCGTATTGCGGGAACCTGTTTTGAAAGTTTATAACAATGCGTAATTTGCTACTCCCTAATTAAATAGCATAACATAGGTTACAGTTTTAAGCGTAGCACAACATAGGTTACAATTTTTATATTTCTTTGACATAGAATATTGATAGTTACATAAAAATATATGAATGAGTATGAACAAAGTCAAAAAGCGATTAGTCGTTATTTGGGAGGTGAAAAATTTTAAAAATTGCCCGTTCTTTAAAAAAGCCGCAAATAGGCACATATCTGGATAAATCGGTTCAAACGGCCAATCCTTTTTTATGTTCAATAACCTGCATTTTGTTTCAAAAATGTGTTTTGAAGTAATTCAACTAAGGGAAGCGGGTACAAGCTATCCGCAGACTGTCAGCCGCGGCGCTTTCTCTATTCCTAAGATGGTATCGGCTTTACCGGTTCTTTTTAAATCGCACCAGCGGTGGCTCCATTGCAAAATAGCTCTACCGGCCTTTCATGGTAAATAGCTGGCAGCAGCTAATCTTTTCCGAGGCTATTACAGCAGGTAAACCTGCCCTTAGCTCTAATGACATTAAGACTGGCTTCACCGCCGGGCAAATCGTTCTGCTCTGCCCCTTTGCTTCCCGAAAGTATCAAATACTGCTCAGCCAGCCGGAAAACGATGTTCGGTAACAGGATTGTAATCTTTTACTTTATATTTATAAGGATAATTATACGCTTGGCCGTTAACCCTTTTTGACCCCAGCCATTTATTGACCCGCTGATCAATTACCAAATCTTTTAAAGCCATATTAGAATAAGTTTTGTAGCCATTTTCGTATTGACAAATTGCAATTGTGAGCGTCCTATTACTAAATCCATATTTCCACCTATCAACCTAATGTGTATATTCGATATATTAAAAGCAAATATTCCTATTGTCGTAGGCCCTCATATGC
Source organism: Hanamia sp. (assembly GCA_965217965.1). GTDB lineage: Bacteria > Bacteroidota > Bacteroidia > Chitinophagales > Chitinophagaceae > Ginsengibacter. The sequence goes on from CBDCJQ010000001.1 coordinate 1,698,045, forward strand.
TAAGATAGTAGTTGGAAGATTCTAGTACGCCCTAAATAACGAATATGAATTTAATTCACATAAATAGAAACGTGTTGTATTGCATGCTGGCAGTTCCTTTCCTTCCTCTGTTTTTTGGTTGCAACAAAACTTCAAAAATCAATAACAAATATTTGACGGCGATCGTACCTGAGAATTATGCAGATATTACGAATCCGAAGGAACATGATATCCTATTCCTGGATAACTCTTTAAAAAACGGCTTGGAAAGTGTCTTTTCAATTGATAATACGCAGGATTTGACTATTCAACCAAATGCGCAAACCATTAAGGAATTTACTCCAAAACAAATATTGGATAAAAGGCTGAGATCGATAGAGGAGGAAACAAAAGCGTCGAATTGCAATTGGCAGAATTTTAAACTACAGGATTTGCATAAAACATTTGTTTTTAAAAATAAAAAAGCAGCAGAAGCAACTTTTACGGTGGATGAAAACGTAAATGGCAGCGGCAGGATTGTCAGGAGGAAGATTCGGCGGATGGTGATATTTACAGAAAATGATCTATGGAATTTTGTTTTGGCCCCGTCTGAATATGATAGATATAATGAAGAAATGAAGGTTTTTGATAAAATTTTAGAAAGTATCACAATAAAAAAGTAAATCGCAATATATGGATCATGGTTTCTATCGCGTAAATATTGCGTCAGTTTGATATTAATGTTAAGCATATGCTCCTGTACCTCAGAAACTACACTTTATGAAAGGAAATTATAATGGTGAAAAGGCAAGACTTAGCAGTATGAAGGGAAAAAGCATATTCAATAACTATTACTGGCCCGTTTACAGCTTGAGACGTTGCCTGTTATAATAAAGGAAAAACTTTGTTTGACTGCTTCCAGGTTATTTCAGATCGATATACCTGATCCCGGAACATGTTTGTAATATGGAAAGTTGCAATCTTAGATAACAGTATTGGTTAAATTTTTTAAAATATGAAAATTCTTATGATGCTAAGTATGCTTACAACATTGTTTACAGGTTGTGCTGGACAATGGGACACCCTTTACAAAGGAACTTATAATGGAGAAGATTATATATACCAGGTGAGGGAAACCAAAGGCTTTTCCACCAATAGTTTTGACTGGCGCATAAAGCTCGGAAAACGCAAACCCATTGCTATAGATGCTACCACCACCGATTGGGGGCCGCCATACAGCAATGATATCTTTGGAGCGAGTGCGTACCTTTATTTTGACTCCTCGAAAAAATATAGCAACGAACCTTTTATGCCGGGAAAGGAAGGCACTGCTTACAGCATGTTATACATCCCTTCTAAGGATGCAGAAGACGATTATACAAATACTTATTTTGAATTGCTACGCCATGAATGGAAAATACTTATGCCCTATTTTAAACAAGCAACGACGAGTGGAGGTGCTATTATTATTGGAGTTGTAGCCGGTGCGCCGGAAGATTTTGAGCAGCAGTTTAAAGGCATTTATAACGGAAAGAACATGGTACTTCTGGTACGCAACGATGGGCGCATTGCATTTATGCAAGATGACAAATTGCAAAACGAAGAGTTTGTTGGTCTTTGGCCTCAGCTACAAATACCCGGCAAGGTTATCTACATCGATGAAAATGAAGAAGGGTTAAAACTTGCAGATCTAAAAAATTTTAAAAACAAATATGGCTCAAGCCCTTTAAGCGTTTTCAAATTTGAAAAACGAGACATAAAAGCAATGGACAAAGCAATCAGGGATATGCCTTCTGATCAAAAAAAATTATTCACAAAGAAATGGCACGAGGAGCACGGTGAAAAAGATAGCTACATTTGGTTTAAGGAAGACGGTACCTTAGAAATGAAAGACACAAAAGGTATTAAAACGGCAAAATGGGATTATGAATACAGCGGAAAATTAATATCTATTTATGAAGGGGCGGAAGCAACCTACAAATTTATAAGCGTATCTGCCGATGGCCTGAGATTGGGAAAAATCAATACGATTATCGACAAAAACAATGCAGCTACCGTAGATGAAGTGCCCTTATCCTTTAAACCGGTGAATTAAATAATTGCGGTAGCTACATAAATAATTCTCGTTTTAATACTTTTGGCAGATATATCAAATCTATATTCAGCCGGTTTTTTTTGCTGCAAAACTATTTTCGTTAAGGGGTGCCGTATTTTGGGATACCGTTTTTTGTTTAGGTACTTGCTCACAGGCATACAACCAGGGGCAATAAGTAATAATAGCTATTTCATGGCGCCTGGAACATGATGAAATATACTTCTGATAAGCCCTAAAGAAAATTTTGCGAGCTTTGCTTACCACTCCAATTTCGTTTTAAAATATCCCTTTATGTAAAGGGCTGTATATATTACCTGCTCGCCATGCGCTGCAACTATTTCTGTAAAACGCACATCTGCATACCCTGTCAAAAAATCTCCCTTATTATATTTCGATCTGTTTAGTACCAGGCTTTCTTTATCAACGCGATAAGTAGTATGCGGCGTAGGCGCTGGGTAAATAACGGAGGGTTTAAAATAAAAACTGTCCTTTTTTATATAAAATGTAAACTCGCTGGCGTAGGCCGGCAGCCCGTCAGAAAATGTGAGTGTTATCACACTATCTTTTATTTTAGCATACGCATAACGGATGGTATAACCACCCTGCACATTGGTTTTACAATTGGCAGTAAAATATAAATGAGCGGTATCTGCAGGCCGCAGCTTGCGGCCGTCTGCAGTATTGAATTTCCCGTTATCTTCTTTAAATACATCCCAGGCATAATCCCAATGGCGCGTAAATAAAAAATTATCTTTAAGGTTTGCATTTACCATATATCGTGCGGTATAGTTGGTTTGTGCAAGGTTAAGGCCCGTTATGAAGAGGCATAAAGTAAGGATGGACAATTTATATATTGGTTTCATAAAAAATGATTGTTGGTTGTCCTTTAACTAAATCCCATTTGCAGTTCCTACAATCAATTGGTTTTATCATGACAAACATACATAAATAGTTGAACCAGGATATAGTGATTTTGCAGTACGGAAACAGGAGTGCTCTTCCGGCATTGATTTATGTAATACTGAAATGGTGGTATTGTGTGAGTCCTTGTTTTTCTCTAATTTTGAGTGTATAAATATATTATTCCTTTATTAATTTTTAAATAAAATTTACTAAAGCGTGACTGTTTCATCAACGGGATACTATGTAGGTGTGATTATTAAGGTAATTAACGATATACTTGCCCCTAGAGCAGGAAAGGAATATACACCTGTGCAATTTGATTATTTTTTTGAACCTTCTGAAAAATCGTTATCTACCAATCAGGATGGTGAAATTAAATATGGTGTGAATTGTAATACTAAAACAAAACCCTGATGCCACTTATTAATCCCCGATACTTTGTTATTGAACAAGGGCGGATAGTTTTCTCGCCGAGGCTAATTTTGAAATACTGCGTTTTAATTGGACTTCCTGTATTTATCTGCTGCTCCTTGCTTTTTTTAAACAGCGGATTCTTTGGAAAGATATTACTGATATTTGCTGTAACCGGTTTTTTGGTCACGCTTCCCCTCTATCTTATCAGTTGCAATAAAGTTATTATTGATGGTATTAATAATGCCGTGTACCGAACCTCCGTATTCGGGAGCAAAAAAATATATGATCTGCAAGACGTAAAATTAGACTACGTACAAGATTTAAGTTTTGGCACTGCCAACAATGGTTACTTCAAGCTTACGCCAATAGAAAATCCTTATGGCAAGGGTATCCCTCTGCATAATGCTCTTGGTATTAAGTCAAAACCGTACCGGGAAGTTAAAGAAATAGCAGTACCATATGTAGAAAAATTGCTTGCCGGCACTACGTTGAACGCAACCCGCGCAACACCGGTTAATACAGGAGAGTTTAAGCATTTTAAAACTGAAGGCACTACTTATGTTTCCAAACGATATAAAATATTTTATCTGTGCCTTGGATTGCTTTTTATAGGAGCAAGCGCTTACTGGCTAATTGAGGGCTTGGGTTTTGGAAATAAAGATATCTGGTATGCCGTTGTCATAGGCGTAGTTGGCATTTATTATATCAGTATGTGGAATGAACGGGTAATAATTGACACTACAACAGCTACGCTTACTACCTCCTTTTTTTTGGGTTTGAAAAAAGAAAGGCTATTGCTAAATAATATTGTTGGTTTTACCACGCTTAGGCACCTGGCTTATGGGCTACATAATGGTACGGATATTATCGCCACATTAAATAACAAAAAAAACGTAAGCATTTTTAACCGCATTGGCAGCGCTAAAAGACTAAACGGAGTGATGAATGAATTGAGAATTATCTTATCAAACAGCACTAATTATCATTTATAGGTTTTCCCACGTATTACCTGAAAAAAAGCCCGCTGCTTTAGGGTTAATATTATTTGTTTAAATCATGACGGCATCCTCACTTAGAAAAAAATGGCTTTGCGCAAGTAATACCATATGGAAATAGTACTTCATCCAAACTTTAACTGTCACGATGCCGAGAGCCATTTTTTCAATGATACAGTGTCTAATTACTTTATTGACGATTCGGTATAAAAGTTTTGCCTGATCCTTTTTTGGCGCACTGTAATACAAATAACAGCAAGCTGTATTTTGTTCCCGATGGCAGCGATACGCTAAGAGGTTTTCAGGAAGTGTAGAAAGCACTAACGGTAAAAAGATTTTGCGTAAGGGACTTTTCAACTTCGCCTGTCTGCCCTGTTTTAAAGAATAAATACATGCCTGTGCATTCTTTTTCTACAGTAAAAAAACTACAGCCGTTCTATATTGTTATGATTATTTTCTATCTTAAAATAACCCTAAGTAAAAATGATGCTAAATTATTCCAATATAGCAGATCGTCTGTTTAAATTACTGGAAAAGGTAATTATTCCAGAGGCGCTTACGCAAATAACCTTGCGGGAAGAAGCCGATGAAAGCAGTAACGATGAAATACGAAACATGGTAGCAGCAAGCCTCAGCAAAGATCTGCCGCTTATTTTGCCCGGGGCTTCGGTTTGGTTTAAAAATGAAACCAAACCCAATAATGAAATAATTTGGATTGTTAGCCCCTACGAGTCGCATATAATGGGTAAAACTATTACCAGCATTGCGCTTTCTGAGAATGAAAACCTGACCATTGGTATTTATGTGGATTTTTCGGAAGGTAGAGTAATTACAGGGGTAAAAAATGAAGGCGCTTTTTGTGATCAGGAGCAATATCATTGCAACAATAAGAAACTTTCTCAGGATACCAGTGTGATGCAGTTTGTTACTTTACCCGGTGGCCCAGGTAAGGTTTATGTACAATCAATAATGTCTTTACAAGATAGTTTTGGCTTTACAATGCGGTATAATAATATTGCGGAAAACATAGGCACTTACATGATCTTTGTTGCCCAGGGCATTGAAGGCCTGGTATTGGCCACCGGCTTTAACTATCATGACGTTGCAGCAACAATCTGTATTGCCGAACACGCTGGGGCCGTAGTTGCCGATTTTAACGGGGGCCAGGCGGGGTTACTCAGCGGCGATGCGATGCTTTGTTGCAATAAAGAAATTGCAGGTCAAATTCAGCAACGCTTAAAAAACTATGTATGCTAATAGCGCATGGCATCTGAATTAAAAATATACAGCTTGTACAGAGATAAATTTTCGGACAAGTATTATTTATTGCGTACCCTACGCCCCGGATTTTCTAATGCTGACCAGCACCAGGAAAATACTGCAATAGATCTGGAACTAAAGATGCGTGAGCATATGTTGCGTTTACTGGTAAAGGAAAATCCCGGCATAAACAATGCATCCCTGATGGAGTATATCGGAGAGCAACAAGGTTTTCCTGTGGGGGATCTGTTATACCAGGATAATGCAAATTTTGAGCTGGATATTTTTTACATGCATACCGCTTTTGGAAATCCCTGGATCATCGTGGGTACTGCAAACAACGAAGCGGAGCTTTTAGCTGAGCTTACCAATGATGAAGAATTAGCACAGCTTAAGCCTGTTGGAAGGCCCGTAGGCATTGTTGCACGGTTTATAACCGGGAATGATTTAAATTACTAACTTTTTTTGTTATTGGATTTACCGGCTTCCGGCGCTATTGAGTGCCCAGCCATCCTGCAGCAGCCTTCTTTGAGATGGTGTACCGGTGGATTTAAAAAAGTGTGCGATGCGGGGTATTAATATTTTTTTTTCAGAACGTAGCGGTACAATAATGGAGTCGTTCTCATAATCGGTATTATTACCTACATGGCGTAGTATTACATCGCGATCGGTAGCATTAATAACATAGCAGTGATCGCCCATCTTTAAATCGCCACCAAAGCTGTTTAAGGGAAACAGCAGGATATTTTTTTCTACGCTATCATATCCGGTTACTTCATAAACGTAAGGCATTACGGTTTTTAAAAATAGCAACGCGATCGCCAATAATTTAAGCGGGATTGACCAGGCATTGAAATAGCGATGCTTTTTAGTGATCTGGCGAAACATAATAATGATCCCAATTACAAACAGCGCTATAATCAAAAACCAATATTGCCATGTTGGAATAATCATGTAAATGTGTTTTAAAAAATCTGTAACAGGGTTATTGTTTTAGGTAAAAATATAAAATATATACAGCTATTATATATATTGAAGAAGTAGTACTTTAACAGCAAAAAAAAATTGTTCTTTTGCTGTAATTAAGATGGTTTTCCAAACACTAAGGGTTTGGGGGTGCGGATACAGATGCGATCTGGTTTGCTTATGCTATTTATACATTTGACGAACAAATATTGTAAAATAAAAAATCAGGTTGTATAAAGCAATGAAAAGGCCTTTTTGAATATTATGGTGCAAAATCTTTTGCAACAAGCATCAATAAATAATGAAATGATAAACTGGAAACCCATATTAGTAACGCTCGGCGGTTATATTACCGGAGTGGCGGCGGCTGTAATAACGGATAAATTATATGTGCCGCGAGGTGCAAACGATATTACAGGCCCACCATTTTTGGTGGCTGTTTTTGTAGCACTCCTCTTTATCGTGTTCTTTTTTGTAACGGTATATAAAGCCGCCATGCGCGATAGATCGTATTGGGCGGCAGCTTTACTACAGATGATCTTAATATTATTCACGATGTACATGTTTATGACGTAGAAAAATAGGTTCAAAGAAATGAAATAGAATAATAGTTATATTTCCTGAAAACAAATATCATGAAATCATTAGTATCCATATCCGTTACTATGGAATATTACACCCCCTAAAACCGAAATTCTAAAATTTAAGGTGCACGATTGCGGCGTTTTTCCGGGATAGCTTTTATTGTTCTGGCTTATGATCAGATTCTGTTATTGCGTAAACGTCGCCTAAAGTTTTTCCTGTTTCCTGATTTTTTAAAAGGTGCAGATCTGTACTTAAGGGTTTGCCGAACACGTTTAATACCAATAACCTGTCCGGGTGCCCGAAAGGTATTTGTATATTAAAATCTGTACCGGCTTCATAATCGCTTTTTCCCTTTTTTTCAAAATACTCTGCGTAACCGTTGGGATAAATATCTAACCTGAAATTTTTATCGCTGCTAATATATGTTGAACTATAGGTTTTCGGGCTGCCATAGGCAACTGCTTCCATCCTGAAATTACCGGGGAGGTTGTGCAGCGTGTTGGGCTGATCGTTTTTATTGTCATCTTCTAAAGCTTTTAGTACAGCATCCTTATGGGATCTTAGACAATTTGAAATTTTTAAAAATTGTTCGTGCGTATAAATTGAAGGCTCAAGATATAATATGTTATTTTGATAAAACTCTACCGAGTCGTTTAGTTTTTCCGGATGAAAATACACGATATTTTTATCCGGTATAATACCCCTTGTAACCGGCATCCCGTCATATAAAGTATAGCTTCCGTTTGGCGGATATGCCAGGTCGGCAATGCCTTTAAATGACAATAAAAAGCCGGTAGAACCTTCGTAAAGAACCGGCCCCTTAGTAATAAAAACTTTCAATTCAGCATCTCCGCAATTCCCCGTGAATAGTAATTTTTTATCGGGCAGGTTAGTGCAGCGTATAAAATAGAAAGCAACAAGAAAGCAAACAGCTATACAAATTAATATTTTCATCTCAGAATAAGTTAGTATATAATTGCCCCATTAGATTTTATAATAAAAAGACCTAATTATTTACAAAATGCAGCGCTTATATTTTGTATTATAAGCATAAAGTTACCGTAACGTTTAATATTTTTATACTGATGTGGTGGTATTTGTCAATCTGGTATTCGGGAGATAATTATAAAATACATCAAGCGCTTTTACCCATTCAGGATCTTTGCTTTTTCTTTTTCAAATTCATCCTGAGTAAGAATACCCATATCCAGCAGTTTTTTTAAATCAATAAGCGCCTGTTTTTTATCAGCATCAATGGCCTTATCTGCGGCTGTATTTAAAGTTTTATCAACAGCGTCAGCGGATGATTTGTCTTTGGTAATGTATTGCAAAATAAGGGCAGTGATTTCATTAAAGCCTTTTACATTGGCGTAATCGATAGCTTTTTGTTCTTTCACATTAGTTATATCTACATCTGCTCCCTTTTCAAGTAAGTAAGCTGTAACGTCTTTTTTGCCATTGGCTGCGGCATAATGCAGTGCCGTATTCCCAGATTCATCTTGAATATTTATAGTTGCGCCAGCTTCTATCAGCAATTTTACCATACTCAGGTGCCCGCTCTTTACCGCCAGATGCAGCAAACTCTCGCCTCCGTAGTCGTACACATCACTTAAGGCGTAGTTTTTATCAGGGGCAAGGTTGTTGGCGGTTTCTACCCAGTTAAGGTACGAGTTCATGGAATCGTCATTGCCTGAAATGGGTTTGCTGTAGTTTACATCAAGCCCGTTAGCCAAAAAAAGGCTAACAATTTCTTTTTGATTATGCGAACAGGCGTACCAAATAGGAGATATGCCATTTTTGGTAGTGATGAATAGATCTGCCCCTTTTTCTACCAGCAATTTAATAATGGCATTATTATTTTCGTAACAAGCCAAAAGCAATGCACTTTCATCTTTATTATTAATATGGCCTATATCCGCATCATTTTGTAACAATAAACTTATTATAGGCAAAGCCCGGCTGCGTACCGCTAACAATAATGCGGTATCACCTGATTTATTGGCATGTGCTATATTGGCCCCTTGTGCCAGCAATGTTTCTACTATTTCTTTATGCCTGTTAGTTACGGCTAATTGTAAAGGGGTTTCTGCATCATTATTTTCAAGGCCTGCATCGGCACCAAGAGCTATTAATTTTTTTACAATTTCTATTTGCCCGTTTTGTGCCGTAAGGTGCAGTAAACTATTACCCTTAAAATCATTTATATCAGTTTTAGCTCCGCTTTCTAACAGAAACAGTGCCGCTTGCTTTTGTTTTTGCACACAGGCAAAGTATAACGGTGTTTCGCCTTCATGGTCTGCATAATTAATATCTGCACCATCGGCAACCAGCATTTTTAAGATATCCAGGTAGCCTTGATGCGCTGCATAGTGCAATGCCGTGCGGCCTTTCTCGTCTGTATATTTTACATCTACTTCTTTATTGATCAACAGCAGTTCGGCTATTTTACGCTTTCCGCCTTCGCAGGCTATGATGAATGACATGGACATAGGCTATTTTTTTTCAGCTTTAATTAGTAATTCAACCAGTTTTGTTTTCATATTGTCTGTTAAAGCCAGCATAACCGGCGTTTCATCTTTATTGTTAGTATTACCGGCATTGGCCCCCAATTCAAGCAGTAATTTTGCTTTTTTATATAGTTCCTTAGCCGTATTGGCAGAATAGTTACAGGGGAAAGCACAAATTTTATGCAACAAAGTGTTCCCATCATTATCGGGTTCATTTACATCTTTGCCTGTTTTTTGTAATAGCATTTGCAATACCTCTATAGGCTTTTCTACGGCCCAATCCCAGGCCGATTTTTGTTTGTCATAATATGGGGCTGTCTGTTCGGGATCGGCTCCATCATCGATCAACCTTTCAAATAGCGCAGTATCTTTTTCACTACCTTGCATACGCTTTAAAAACTCTGACAGGGCTGTTTGGCCTTCGTTGTTTTGAATAGTAAAATCCGGCGTTGAGGCATTTGCCAGTTGCTGATATAATTCTTTATCCTGAAAGTGGCCAAGCGTATAATAAAAAGCGGTATTTCCTTTCCAATCTTGCAGGGCGGGATCGGCCCCGGCATCCAAAAGGGTTTGTGCCAGCTTGTTTTTATCGCGTTCTATGGCGATGTGCAGCGCCGTTTTGTTTTCCACATTGGGCTCGTTAACATCAATACCTGCCCCAATAAATGTTTCCAGGTAAGCCAACTGATCATTTAGCGGTAGCATATTGAGTTGCACAGCCTGAATGATCAGATTATTCTCAGCGTTATTTTTATAATTGATGTTGCAGCCAGCCGCTATCAGGCAATTTATAAGGAGCGGCGATGCATGTTTTTCCAGTGCATAGCTTAAAAGAGAATAACTATCCACTTCTTCATTCAGATTTTTAAATTTCGACAAAAAACTCAATAACGGGCTACAGCCATTTTTTTCAGGAAAATTCCGGAACAACGCTTCAATAATAGTTCCATCAAAGGTATCATATTCATATAAATCCAATGGAATCTCCCCCCGGTCGGCCAATAAGTTCAGCATGGTCAATTGATCCTGGCCAGCCAGTGCCGCAAACAAGTTTTTAATTTCATAACCGGAAATATCATCAGGGATCTTATCACCCGCTGCCAACCTTTGTAAGGCGTCTTCAAAATTCTGTTCGGATATTAACCGGGACAATGTAGTATCTGAATCCATATATTATTTATTTCACATCCTATTTAGAACACCGCACAGCTGAGGGTAGTTTGGAGCTCTTTTTGGTAAAACATAGTTTGATACAAATGTGTTTATTTATATTCGAGAGATTGCAATGTTCTGAGAGTGTGGTTGGTTATTGATCTAATACCCGTAAAAAAACCTCACATTTCTGTGAGGCTTTGTGGGAGCACACGGGTTCGAACCGCGGACCCTCTGCTTGTAAGGCAGATGCTCTAAACCAACTGAGCTATGCTCCCTTTATTCTGAATGCTCTTAAACCATCCCGATAATTATTGGGGAGTGCAAATATAAGAGACGAACTGTATTCAAAAAAATTTAATCAGGTCCATGTTGTGAAATGTACTATTCTTTCTCAAGCATCCTTTTTGTTTCCCCAATTAATATGTTTTTATTTTTTGATGTAGTACCTCCCATATCTGAATTGCTTATAAATGCAATCCTTTTACTATCGGGCGACCACGATGGCGTGTTGATAGAGCCTTGCCCGCCATAGAAATAAGCCAATACTTTTGGCGTGCCTTCTCCTGATATTGGCAGATAGCGAATGTACACATGCTTGTAAGGCGGGTGCATTCCGGGAGGCACTTCATCTTTCATGAAGGAGATGAAGACCATACTTTTTCCATCCGGGGAAATGTGCGCAAACCAATTATTAAAATCGTCGTTAGTTATTTGCTCCGGGTCACTTCCATCCGGTTTCATGCGCCATATCTGCATGGAACCTGAGCGTACTGAATTGAAATAAATATACTTTCCGTCAGGTGAATATTCGGGGCCGTCATCCAGGCCTTTGGTATCCGTTAGTTTTTCTTCCGGGCCACCACCAGAGGATATTTTATATACATCAAACTCTCCATTTCTTTCTCCGCAAAAAACAATATTCTTTCCATCTGGCGACCAGCCATGCAGGTACGACGGGCCTTTCGGCGTTATTTGCTTTGGAGTTCCTCCGCTGATAGGTACCGTATAAATAATTGAGCCGCCTAAGTCTTTTACATAGCTGCTGAGCCCAAGCATTTTTCCATCAAAAGAAATAACATGATCATTGTTATTTGCTTTTACGTTTCCGGTATTTACGACCTTCGGCGTTCTTGTCGCAAGATCGAAATTGTAAACAAGGCCATCGCTGCCATTAAAAATTAAACTTTTCCCGTCAACATTCCAGTTTGGTGCCTGGATGGAATGAGGCACAGAATATACTATTTCACGGTCGCCGGAAGCCACCTCCAAAATCTCAAGATTACTACCCAGCGTCATTTGTGTTGTGTTATCGGCAACACCGTTGAAAGGCACGGTTATATGAACATCCCTGAAGATGCCCGTCTCTGTTACATCAGCATTATGAGAGCTAACGAATAAACCAACATATACTTCATCACCAAGATCAATATCAGCAACCTGCTCAACTGTAAACGGCTCGCCATACAAGGCAACTCTCATAGTGTATGTATTACCTTTTCGCTCGAGTTGTATGATATTGGCTTTGGTAATTTTTGATTTAATTTCTTCTGTTTGCGCACCCGCTATTCTTCTAAGCTGTAATGACGTTAAGCCATCACCATGTACAACTGCATTTACATGCGGAGAATTGCCATCTAGCGTTTTTCGAATCATCCAACCCACTTTGCGATGGTAATTTACCCAACTACCCAAAAACTCGGCCTTGGTATAAAGAATAAAATCACCTTTCATTTTTTTCCATACAAATTGAAATTCATCATGGTCTCCCCAGACATTATAGCCAGCACCAGAAATTATATATTGCCCTGTTTGTGGAATGAAAGTTGCCGAGCCGGCTTTTACATTTGTACCGACATCCGTATGCCCGTCAAAAATTCCAATCTTTTGCGAGGACGCTCCAAAACTTATCAATGATAAAATACCTGAGACAAACAAAGATTTAATTCTTTCCATTTTACTGCATTTGATTTATAAAAGAGAATAATTATTAAGAAGATATCTTGAAAAACTTCTTTATTACAAAAGGAGCCAGTAAAACTATTGATAATTCAATATAAAGCGATAAGATTAATAAATTACCGCCGTCTGGCGTGCGGTACTGACGGCTCGTTCAGGCCGGCACCATACATCCGGCCGACAATAAGGGTATATGTCGCTTTCTTGCTCTCTGAGCAGGCTGAATTTGAAATGGACTCGCGGATACTCTTTGGCCGTTAAACTAACTTTTTATAATTTTTTACCTTTTGCTTTGAAGTTCCCAGGCCATCAATTCCTAACTCCATTACGTCCCCGTCTTTCAGGTAAACCGGGGGATCCATACCAAGGCCTACGCCGGCCGGCGTGCCGGTGGAGATAACATCCCCCGGCAGCAATGTCATAAACTGGCTTATGTATGAAATAATAAAAGGAATTTTAAAAATGAGATTGGAAGTGTTACCATCCTGCATGGTTTCATTATTAACGGACAACCATATACGCAGATTATCTACATCAGCAATTTCATCTTTTGTAGCAAGAAAAGGCCCAAGCGGTGCGAAAGTGTCACAGCTTTTGCCTTTCACCCATTGCCCACCGCGTTCAATCTGAAATGCCCGTTCGCTTATATCGTTATGCAGGCAATAACCGGCTACAGCCTCCAGCGCTTCTGCTTCATCTGCATAAGAAACTTTTTTTTCTATAACCACTGCAAGCTCAACTTCCCAATCCGTCTTGTGCGAATTTTTAGGAATGATCACATCGTCATAAGGGCCGGCAAGTGCAGAGGTTGATTTAAAAAATATGATCGGTTCGGTTGGCAGGGTTAAATTGGTTTCCTTCGCATGATCGGAATAGTTCAACCCAATACAAATAATTTTTGATGGCCGGGCTACAGGGCTGCCAAGCCTTGCATTGGCGGGAATTTTTGGAAGTTTATCTCCTATTGATTGTAAAAATTCTTCCAGCCTTTTTAAGCCACCCGTTCCAAAAAAACGCTCGTCATAATCTTCGCCAAATGATGAAGTATCTATGTAATCATCATTTAAAATAACACCTGTTTTTTCATTGTTTATTTCACCAAAACGTATAAGCTTCATGCCGTTATTTTTTATAGTTAAGTATTTAATTTAATAAAGCCTCCATCAATTGGATAGTCGCAACCGGTGATAAATGATGCTTCATTTGAGCATAAAAATAAGATAAGGCTTGCGATTTCTGCGGGCTCAGCCATGCGGCCTATTGGTTGGCTCTTTGATAGTTTTTCAAACATTTCCTCTTCTTTACCCGGGTAATTTTTTTTAATGAAATCATCAACAAAAGGTGTGTGCACCCTTGCCGGGGAGATACAATTACACCTGATGCCGTCGTTTATATAGTCACGTGCAACGGAGAGTGTCATTGCATACACGGCGCCCTTACTCATAGAATAAGCAAACCTGTGCTGCAAGCCAATATTATTTGCAATGGATGCAAGGTTGAGGATTACGCCGCTTTTGTTTGATTTCATATTTGTGATAGCGGCTTTCACACAATTATACACGCCCTTTACATTTACATTATAGAGCCTGTCCATGTCCTCTTCGGTGGTATTTTCAATATCGCCGATGTGCGATATACCGGCGCTGTTCACGAGTATATCAATATTGCCAATAGCGCTAAAAATGCTATTCACTTCGTGCGGCGATGTGACATTACCCGTATGCGCAAACGCTTTTCCATTCGCTTGTACTATTTCTTGTGCAGTTGCGGAACAGGCATCATTATTTACATCCAATACATGCACCTCCGCTTCCTGCTTTGCGAATAATAATGCAACGGCTTTCCCAATGCCACTACCTCCGCCTGTAACAATGGCTCTTTTACCACTTAGCTTAAACATGATCTATAAAATTATTTTTTTGGATAAAGATGTTTTATTTATGGTGCTTACACGATTATTTAATTTTTTCTCAATGATTTTGTTTTTAACCGGCCCTTTATTTTAACCTCAACTCAGCAACGCACTCGATATGATGCGTGTGTGGAAACATATCAACCGGCTGCAATTTTTCAACAGAATAAATTTCATTTAATAATTGAAGATCGCGGGCCTGCGTAGCAACGTTACAACTAACATAAACAATTTTTGGTGCACGAAGTTCTATAAGCTTTGTAACCAGCTTTGCGTGTAGCCCTGCCCGTGGTGGATCCACAATTACTACATCCGGCCGCCCATGTTGATTGAAAAATTCACCACTGCAAATTTCAATAACATCCCCGCAAAAAAAACAGGCATGCTCTATATCGTTTAGTAAGGCATTCTCTACTGCATCTTTTATTGCATCTTCAATCACGTCCACACCGATGATTTTTTTAGCATTTGGGCTCAAAAAAATTCCTATACTTCCCGTGCCGCAATACAAGTCATAGATAATTTCATTTCCATTTACCGCAGCAAATTCTTTTACAACATTGTATAAGTTTTCCGCCTGCTTTGTATTGGTTTGAAAAAATGATTTGGCTGAAATTTTAAAGTTGAACCCTTGAAGCTTTTCAACTACAAAGCCTTTGCCATAGACTGTTTCAGGTTCAAGCTCATACAGGCTATCATTCCATTTTCCATTTATAGTATATAATAATGTAGTAATGGAAGGAACTTTTTGCAGTAAATGTTTACAGATTTTTTCCCTTTCTTTTTCATCATCATAACCAAAGACGAGATTCACCATCAACTCACCCGTTTTACAATTGCGGATGATGATATTTCTCAGCCAGCCTGTATGTTCTTTTATATCGTAAAAGCTGTATTTATTCGCGACAGCGAAATCCCGTACGGTGTTTCTTATTACATTATTTACATCATCCATTAGCCAGCACTCATAGATGTCAATAATTTTATCGTAAAGGCGTGGCACATGATAGCCCAAAGCGCCGCCCGGCCACGCATCATCACCAAGCTCTTCAAATTGCGCAGGCGTCAAAAACTTTTTATTACTAAATGTAAACTCAAGTTTGTTCCTGTAATGAATGGTTTTTTCTGAACCTATAATCGGCAATAGCTGCACAGTGGCGAGTTTACCGATTCTTTTAAATGCGTCGGCTGCTTCCTGTTGTTTATATTCAAGCTGTTTATGGTAAGGAAGCATTTGCCACTTGCAGCCGCCACATACACCAAAGTGAATACAAAAAGGTTCTACTCTTTCATTGCTCATCGCTGTTATTCTCGTCACTCTTCCCTCGGCCCAATCTTTTTTATTTTTACTGATAAGCACATCCGCAACATCGCCAGGCACAGCGCCTTCCACAAATATTACTTTCCCCTCCACACGGCCCAGTGATTTTCCTTCTGCAGCATAATTTGTAACCTTTAAATTCTCCAGTACAAACTTTTTTTTTCTTTTCATCCTGATTTTAGTAATGGTAAAAATAGGCCATGATTATTTATTGAAATCACTGAAACAAAAATGTTAAGTATTTTAATGATTGGGTAATTTGTTTTCAATTTGGATATTTTTGTCAACTATTCATTAATCAATGAAAATTTTTATCAGCGCATTTACCTGCTTATTTTTGGCAACAGCATCAGTTGCCCAGGGGTATACAGTAACCTTGCACACACCGAATTATAAAGATGGCCTTGCCTACCTTACTTATTATTACGGTAAAAATATTAACGTGGAAGATTCTGCGATAGTGAACAGCAAGGGAGTGGCCGTATTTCAAAAGAATGCAAAGCTTGAGGCGGGTGTTTATTCCGTTGTTTTTCCAGGTAAAAATAAATTATTTGACTTCCTGGTTAATAAGGAGCAGGTAATAGATATTAATGCAGATACCACAGACCTGGTGAATAAAGCGATCGTTACCGGCTCATCAGAAAATAAACTCTTTCAGCAATATCAAAAGTTTGTTGCAGAAAAAGGCGCGGGTTTGCAAACAGAGCTCGAAGCTTTTAGGGCTGCTAAAACAAAAGCAGACAGTGCTTTGCATGAAAAAAATTATAACGAAAAAAACGCAGCATTAGGCGCATATCGCACCAGAATAATTCAAGAGCAGCCGGAGTCTATGCTTGCTGCTTTATTGAAGAGTATGAAAGAGCCACCGGTACTTAACCCACAACCTGTGACCCGGCAAGATTCGCTGGACAACTACAATTATTATAAAAAACATTATTGGGAGGGCATTGATTTTACTGATGCAAGAATTATCCGCACACCTTTCTTTTTGCCAAAGGTCGAAAGGTTTTTCAGGGAGGTTGTATCGCCTGCGCCTGATTCAATTATCAAGGAATCAGACTATCTTTTACTGAGGGCAAGAACTTCTCCTGACATGTATAAGTTTCTGCTGAACTGGCTTACAGATGAATATATAAATCCTAAATACATGGGGCAGGATGCAGTATTTGTGCATCTTTTTGAAAAATATCATTCCAAAGGAGTTTCATCGTGGCTGAATGAAAAACAGATGACGGCGATCTCTAACCGCGCCTACATGCTGATGTCCAATCTTATTGGTGAGCAGGCGGCAAACCTTGAAATGGTGGACACAGCGGGCGTTTCAAAGCCATTGTATGATGTGCAGGCAGCTTATACCATTGTATGTTTTTGGGATCCTACCTGCGGCCATTGCCAGAAAGAAGTGCCACGGCTTGATTCATTTTACCAGGCGAAATGGAAGAGCGAAGGCGTAAAAATGTATGGCGTACTTTCTGAAACTAAGGAGAAAGATAAGTGGATGGATTTTATAAATAAAAACAATTTGCAAAGCTGGGTAAACGTTTACCAGACTGAAGAGCAAAAGAAAGAAAGCGATGATGCTAAAAAGCCCTCTTATAAACAACTATATGATATAACGCAAACGCCCACACTATATTTGCTCGATAAAGAAAAGCGCATAGTAGCAAAAAAACTAACGATCGAACAAATGGATGATGTGCTTCAAATGAAGATCAATAGCCCTAAAAATGACGCTGCTACCAATCGTTAATTTACACATCAAAAAATTTAAGTGTAAAATTGATTTTCAAAAAACTAAAACGAGATTTAATAATCGTGAATATTATATAGTTTAATAACCCGGTATGCGCTTAACCCTTTCAATGATAAATCATTTTTAATGAAACAATTGTTCCTGTTTGTTGCATTTTTCTTATCTACTTCATTTTTATTTTCTCAGTCTCTTTTTACTTACGGCAACCATGGGGTAAGTAAGGATGAATTTTTAAGAGCCTATAATAAAAATAAAACCACCACAGAAAATAAAGAACAGGCTTTGAGAGATTACCTTGACTTATACGTAAAATTTAAGCTGAAAGTGCAGGCTGCAAAAGACATGCGGCTTGATACGCTTCCTTCTCTGGAAGCGGATCTCGACAATTTTAAAGGCCAGATCGAGGATAGCTATTTGAAAGATGAAAAGCAGGTAGGCACATTAACTGATGAGGCATACCTGCGCAGCAAAAAAGATATTCATACGCTGCACTTTTATGTGCCTATAGATGAAAAAATGTTGCCTGCCGATACAATGAAGGCGTACAAAGCCATTAACGAGACTTATGATGAACTAAAAAAAGGAAAAACAAATTATGAAGACATCCTTGCAGAAATAAAAGAAGATATAGCTCCTGTGCAAGGCAACGACCTTGGTTTCATTACCGTGTTTACCTTACCGTATGATTTTGAAAATATTGTTTATAGTTTGAAGCCCGGCGAAGTGAGCAAGCCATATCGTACAAAAAAAGGCCGGCATATTTTTAAAAATGAAGAAGAAAGGCCGGCGGTTGGAAAGATAAAAGCGGCACAAATATTATTTGCAGTGCCTGCAGGTAATAATTCTTTAAGAGATCGTGCCAGGCAATTATCAGATTCAGTGTATAAGGCATTGCAGGCGGGCGCTGACTTTGGTGAGCTCGCTAAAAAATACAGCGACGATAAGATGACTTATACGAACGGTGGTGCAATGCCGGAGTTCGGTGTAGCCAAATATGATGGCGGGTTTGAAAAGGCAGCCTTCTCTCTACAGCATGATGGCGATATCACCGCACCTTTTCAAACGGAGTTTGGTTATCATATTTTAAAACGCATCTCACGGTCACCCATACCTGATAATAAAAACGATGCGGCTTTTATGTATAACCTGAAGCAGGATGTACTGAACGATAGCCGCATTGAAACCGCGAAGGAAAAGTTTGTGCAGGAGATGCTGACAAGAACCGGCTACAAGAAAAATACTGCTGTAAACGATGCGGCGCTTTGGAAAATAACTGACAGCTTTGCCCTGGCAAACAAGGATATAAGCGTCGGAAGCATCAATGAAAAAACTGTATTATTTTCCTTTAATAATAACAAGGTAGCTATAGGTGATTGGCTGCAATATGTGCGGAGGACTAAAGAAGGTGCCCCGGGTGCTGACCTGAAACCTTATCCTGCACTTTTAAAAAACTATATTGCCCTTGCCGCCACAGAAAATTACCGCAAAAGATTGCAGGATTTTAATCCCGACTTTAAATACCAGGTGGAAGAATTTAAAGAAGGCAATATGCTCTTTGAAATTATGGAAAAGAACATTTGGTCAAAAGCTTCACTAGATAGCGCGGGCGTGCAGCAATATTACCAGCAGCATAAAAACAATTATAAATGGAGCGCCGCCGCCGATGCTGTTTTGTATTCCTGTGCAAATGCTGCGGTAGCAAAAAATGCAATGGAGCAAATTGAAAAAGGCCACTCCTGGAAAGATGTACTGAGCGAAAATCCTACTGAAGTGCAGGCAGATTCAGGGCGCTACGAGCTAAGCCAGATACCGGTGATAGACAGGACTAATTTTACTGCCGGGCTTGTAACAGCACCGGTTGTAAATAAAGACGATGGTACCGCCGTTTTTGCCCAGGTGATAAAATTATATCCTCCCGGTCAGCCAAGAAGCTTTGAAGATGCCAGGGGGCTTGTTATAAACGATTACCAATCTTTTCTTGAAGAAAAATGGATAGAGTTGCTAAAGAAAAAATACCCGGTGAAGGTGAATGAAAAAGTTTTTAAATCGCTGTTGTAAAAATTTCTTTTAAAGAAAGTGTTACTGTGAAACTAAAAATTACACCAGTTCCTTTACGACATTGGCTACCACATGCGGCTTGCCTAAAGTGTAATAATGTAGTACAGGCACACCTGATTTTTTCAGCTCACGGGATTGTTCCAGCAGCCATTCCGTACCGACTATTTCCACTTCAGCATCTGTTTTGCACTTCATAATTTCATTACTCAGTTCCGTAGGTATATCCACATGAAATGTGCGTGGTAACACTGATAATTGTTTCCTTGAAGTGATAGGCTTCAACCCCGGAATGATAGGAATTTCAATGCTAGCTTCTCTGCATTTTTTTACAAAATCAAAATATTTTTTATTGTCGAAAAACATTTGGGTCGTAATGTAATCAGCGCCGGCATTCACTTTTAAATGCAGATAGCGCAGATCGCTTTCAATATTAGGAGCTTCAAAATGTTTTTCAGGATACCCGGCTACACCAATGCAAAATTTTGTTTTGTATCCATCCCTTATGTCCTCTTCAAGGTAAATACCATTATTTAAATTCACCGCTTGCTTCAAAAGGTCTAACGCATACGCATGCCCGTTTTCTTCAGGTTCAAATAGCGTTTCATTTTTAGGTGCATCGCCGCGAAGCAAAAGCACATTGTCGATGCCGAGGAAAGCAAGGTCTATCAACGCATTTTCTGTTTCCTGTATATTGAAGCCGCCACAGATCAAATGTGGTACGGCATCAATTTTATAATGATTCATTATGGCGGCGCAAATACCCACCGTGCCCGGCCTTTTTCTTATTTCTACTTTTTCAAAAGTGCCATCTGCTTTCTTTTTAAAAACCTGCTCACTGCGGTGATAGGTTACATTTATAAATGCCGGCTTGAATTCCATTAATGGATCCAGGTGATTGTAAATTGATTCAATTGTTTTTCCTTTCAAAGGAGGAAGAATTTCAAAAGAAACTACAGTGTCTTTTGCTTCCTTTATGTGGTCGGTAACTTTCATTTTTTCAAAAATAGATGCAAACATAAACTCAAATCGTGAATAGGCAATGGGCAATGGGCAATGGGCAATCAGCAATCAGCAATCAGCAATGGGCAATCAGCAATAGGTCAATGTTCAATAGGCAATGGGATAAAATCATTTTATCTCATAAATGACTCACTACCTCAATAACTCATACCTCATCACTCATACCTCATAACTATTTAACTATTTAACTAATTAACTAATTAACTAATTAACTAATTAACTAAATCAACTATTCAACAAAATCCCCAACCTTCACTTATTTTTGTTGAAACACTTCTATTTTGAACCAAACCATTTACGCCAAAGAACTTGTAAAATATTATGGTAAAAGAGCAGTCACCAATAACGTTTCTTTTCAAGTAGGCCAGGGCGAAATTGTAGGATTATTAGGGCCAAATGGCGCCGGTAAAACAACTTCTTTTTACCAGGTAGTTGGGTTAATAAAATCTGACGAAGGGAAAGTATTTTTAAATGATCTTGATATCACAAAACTACCCATGTATAAGCGGGCTAAAATGGGCCTCGGCTATCTTCCCCAGGAATCAAGTGTTTTTAGAAAACTCACGGTTGAAGATAATATAGCAGCTGTGCTTGAAATGACGAAGCTCTCTAAAAAAGATCAAAAGGAAAAATTGGAATCCCTTATTGCTGAATTTCATCTTGGCCATGTGAGAAAAAATAACGGTGATGTACTTAGCGGTGGTGAAAGAAGGCGTACTGAAATTGCCCGGGCACTTGCCGTTGATCCGAAATTTATTTTGCTGGATGAACCCTTTGCCGGTATAGATCCTATCGCAGTTGAAGATATTCAAAGCATTGTTACCAGGCTTAAGTATAAAAATATCGGCATACTTATTACCGACCATAATGTAAACGAAACTTTGTCTATTTGCGACAGGGCTTATTTGCTGATTGAGGGAAAGATATTTATAGAAGGAACCGCGGAAGAACTTGCAAAAGACGAACAGGTACGGCGCTTATACCTTGGCCGTAACTTTGAGCTGAAACGAAAAGATTATCTCCATACAGATGCAATGAAATAATTTGTTGTACAAAAATATTCGGTGGTTGTTCGATTATGCTTACATCTTTAAAATGGATTTGCAAAAAGAGATGCGTGGTAATAATCTAAATCTAATTATCGAAAATCATTCTTTATTTTAGATGCATGAAGCTCTTAAGCCCAGCCATATCACGATTAGCAAGGCTACGCCTATGGGGAGTGCAAAACTGGATTGATAACCCGGTAGCCGCACAGAGAGACGTTCTGCAACACCTCGTTACCCAGGCACAATACACAGAGTTTGGGCGTAAGTTTTCTTTTTCAAAACTTTTTACTATAAAAGATTTTAAAAAAAATGTTCCTATCCAGGAGTATGATGATGTAAAACCATACATCTTAAGAATGATGCAGGGTGAAGAAAATATTTTATGGAACACGCCGATCAACTGGTTTGCAAAAAGCAGCGGCACTACTTCTGATAAAAGTAAATTTATACCTGTAAGTGAAGAGAGCCTGAAGGAAACACATTTCAAAGGCTCAAAAGATGTTATCACCAGCTATTATAAAAATTTTCCGGAGAGTGATCTGCTTACTGGTAAAAGCCTTGTCGTTGGCGGGAGTCACCAGGTTCATAGCTTCAATGAAGAAATACAGTATGGCGACCTGAGTGCCGTGCTTATGCAAAACACGCCTTTTTGGGGCCACTGGATACGTACGCCCGATCTTAGTATTGCGCTGCTTGATGAATGGGAAAGTAAAATAGAACAACTGGCACAAAGCACCATCAATGAAAACGTTACCTCTATGGCAGGCGTGCCCACCTGGACAATTGTATTGATAAAACGCATACTGGATATTTCAAAGAAAAAAACCCTTAAAGAAGTGTGGCCTGACCTTGAGTTGTACATTCATGGAGGCGTTTCGTTTACGCCTTACCGTGAGCAGCTCCATCGCCTGGTAGGAGCGCCGATCAACTACCTGGAAATTTACAATGCCAGTGAAGGTTTTTTTGCTGCGCAAAATGAGCCGGATGATGATGGGATGCTGCTCTATACGGAACACGGGATTTTTTATGAATTTATGCCGGTAGAAGAATACGGAAAAAAACACCCCATAACAATCGGGTTAAAGCGTGTGGAGCTTTATAAAAACTATGCATTGGTAATAAGCACCAACGGCGGCCTGTGGCGGTATCTTGTGGGAGACACTATTCAATTCACTTGTCTCCAGCCGTATAAAATAAAAGTGACCGGCAGGATAAAGCATTATATGAATGCATTTGGCGAAGAAGTAATTGTCGAAAATTCCGATAAGGCAATTGCGATAGCTTCAGCAAAAACAAATGCCGTAGTAAGCGATTATACGGCCGCGCCGGTATTTTTCAGTGAGCATGCGAATGGTGCACACGAGTGGCTGATAGAGTTCGATAAATTGCCCGCGGATATAAATAAATTTACTGGCGAATTGGATGCTGCTCTTAAAAATGTAAATAGCGATTATGAAGCAAAGCGGTATAAGAATATTGCGCTTCAGATGCCGATACTTCATGTGCTAAAAACAGGAACTTTTAGAGAATGGCTCAGAAGGAAAGGCAAACTAGGCGGCCAGCATAAAGTGCCAAGATTAAGCAATGAAAGGAAATTGATAGAAGAAATAAAAATGATTAACGGAACTTTGAGATATGAAAATTAAAAGTATTCAGTTAAAAAATTTTAAACGGTTTACTGATTTAACGTTGCAGGATATTCCCGGTGGTTCAAAGTTGGTTTTATTGATTGGTAGCAATGGAAGTGGCAAGACCAGTGTGTTTGATGCCTTTGAAGCAATAAATAAAAGGTTAAAAGACGATTCTAAAATTTACTCTTTTCAGGATATTGAACAAAAAAGCTATTATGCAAAGGATACATCCAGGCCTTTTGGAATTTATTTTAATGCTGATAATAGTGAAAGGGGACAATCTGTAACAAGTAATACGAGTAATCTTGTAAAATCCGGAAATTTTTTTTATGGCAGAAGTGCAGTCAGGTATTTCCCAAGAATAGAGCGTACCGTTATCGGCATACCCATCAAAATTGATGAAGATGGCGACAGGCCCGGATATTACATTGATAAGGACAATAGGTTTGAGAATGATATTGATTTGTTGTTATCAGAAATAGTCAAAAAAGTTTTTAGTGATCTTAATAATAAAACAAACGGAAAAATTGATGAGGTAAAAAAATTTATGTTTAGACTTAACGAATCTTTGTCAAGAATTTTTGAGTCTAATACTTATTCCCAATTAGAACTAATAAATTTTCAAACGCCTGCGGATGGTAAACCTGCCCAGTTAATTTTTAGAAAAGGGAATGTTGAAATCAATTATGATTTGTTAAGTGCAGGAGAAAAAGAAATCATTAATCTTTTGATCAATCTTTATGCAAGAGCAACTCATTTTATAAACACAATTTATTTTTTTGATGAAATTGATGCACATCTAAATACAAAACTTCAATATGCATTGCTTAAGGAACTAATAGAAAATTGGATTCCTGACAACTGCCAGTTTTGGACTGCTTCCCATTCTCTTGGATTTATACAATACGCAAAAGAAAGTGATCACGCTTCAATCTTTGACTTTGATGATTTTGATTTTGATTATCCTAAAATTTTATCTCCTGAGCCAAAAGACAATCCAGAAATATATGATATAGCAATTGATAAAGATTTTCTTTCTAAACTTTTCACGGGTTTTGATATTTATTTCGTAGAGAATACCGACCAGGTTTACTATAGTTTTTCTAACCTTGTGAAGACAATATTCGTTCCTGAAAAAGGGAGAAATGCAGTGTATCATAAAGTAAAGAATGGGGAATATAATGGAATAATTGACAGGGATTATTTAAGTAATGATGATATAATTGAAATAGAAAAATATTATCCATCTTTAAAAGTTCTTAAATACTACAGTGTAGAAAATTACTTATATCATCCGGATAATTTGGAAGAATATAAAAGAGAAAAAAAATCTGCTTTTGATAAAGAATTTTATGAAGAACAAATCAGGATCGCAAAAAATAAAGTGGTACCCGAACTAACGATTAAGATTGCTACCATCAGGAACAGCTATCCTTTTTTTGATGACCCTAAGTACGATTTCAAAGACAATAGCAACAGGTTAAGATTTAAAAATAAGGAAGAAAATTTTACAAACACTACATTGGTAGTTGGCTATTTGAACAGTGATGATTTTCAAACATTTTATAAATCTTTTTCAATGAAAGATTATGGTAAACATTTACCTGAAAGAAACAATCCTCCTTCGGAACTGGCGCAAACTAATTGGTTTAAAAAACAAATAGAGTTAATTATAAAATAAGATTGCATGAAACTATTAGAAAACCAGGTTGCGATTGTAACCGGCGGAAGCCGCGGAATAGGAAAAGCCATTGCGATAAAGTTTGCTGAAAGTGGTGCCCATGTTGCATTCACCTATGTAAGCAGTGATGAAAAAGCCACGGCATTGGAGGAAAAATTAAAAACTTTTGGTGTAAATGCTAAGGCCTATAAAAGCGATGCTGCTGACTACCGGCAATGTGAGTCGATGGTAAATGAAGTGGTGAAAGAATTTGCCCGCGTGGATGTCTGTGTGAATAATGCCGGCATTTCACGAGATAATCTTTTGTTGCGTATGACGCCTGAGCAATGGGATGAGGTAATGACCACGAATCTTAAAAGCGTTTATAATATGACCAAACAAGTTATTCGCCCGATGATGAAGGCACGCAAAGGAAGTATTATAAATATGAGCTCAATAATAGGAATGCGTGGCAACGCCGGGCAGAGCAGCTACGCCGCAAGTAAAGCGGGCATTATCGGGTTTACAAAATCTATAGCTGCTGAGCTTGGCAGCCGCAATGTAAGGTGCAATGCGATAGCGCCCGGCTTTGTAGAAACTGATATGACGCATTATTTAAAAAAGGACGAAGCCGCAAAATCTTTTTTGGATAAAATCCCTTTAGGCCGTTTTGGCCAGGCAAGCGAAATTGCGGAAGTGGCTCTGTTTCTCGCAAGTGATATGAGTTCTTATGTTACAGGCCAGGTGATTAGTACCTGCGGTGGATTGAATATGTAAGAAAGTTGTATTGCTATAAGCGTGGCGAAGTGATGAAACCATTTATGGCTTCAGACGCTTGTTGAATTTATGTCGCGGGTTTCTTTATTTATCGATGATGTAAGCCACATATTTTTCAAGTTTGTTAACCTGCGCTTTAAAGGAGGATAAAAACAATAGAAGCTCTTCAATTTTGCTTATGGAGTGAATTTAATACCGCAATGGACAATTTGTATTTTCAAGATTTTGCTGAAACATTAGATTTTTATCAATTGTCAAAAGCAAGTCAAAATTATTATCAGTGCCGGAAATCCATAATTTAATTCTACTCTATTAAATTAAGCTTATAAGCCGCTTTAATCAACCCTACAGAGTTTTTGGCATGAAGCTTTAGAAGTAAATTTTGCCTGTGTGTGTCAATAGTCCTTTTTGATACAAAGAGCATTTAAGCAATTTCATCATTAGTCATTTCCATCGCTATTAATTGCAACACCTCAGTTTCACGCCTTGTTAATATGCTTTTCGTTTGTATTGTTTTGGAGTTTCTATTTTCTCCGGATTCAATCAACTTAACTGCAACATCATTGCTGTAATAGATTTTTCCGGAAAGAACAGTCCTTATGGCATTTAGCATTTCTCCCGGCTCAATATTTTTAAGCACATACCCTTTAGCTCCTGCATCTATCATGCTTTGTATATAGGCCAATTCATCATAATTACTTAGGGCCAGGATTTTCATCTCCGGTTTAAATCTTAATATGCGATAAATAGTTTCTGCGCCGGATAAGCCCGGCATTTGATAATCAATTATTACTAAGTCAAAACAACTGTGATTTATTTTTATCATCGCCTCTTCTCCATTCTCAGCTTCCACTACTTTGAAACGTAAATATTTTTTTAAAGATGATAACATTATTTTAAAAGACAGGGATACAAAAGATGAAATTGCTTTACTTACTCTATTAATTGAAAAATGGGATGCAGAACACAATACTTTTGATGATATTGACCCCCAATCCGTTTTCTCAATTCATTGATGGCTGATCATAAATTAAAGGCAAAAGATCTTGTCGATCTGTTAGAAGTAAGTAAGGGATACATTTCAGACATCTTAAATTATAAAAAGGATTATCCAAAGGAGTAATCCGTAAGTTAGCTGCTCATTTTAAAGTTTCCCAGGAAGCATTTAACAAGTCTTATAAGTTAGTGGTTTCTGAAAATTCCCGCTTAAGAAATGCCAGTGTAAAGAATACCAAAAAAGAATTGGCCACCGCTTAAATATTAAAACCAGTATCCTGGTACTCCTCCCGATATTTGTTTATACCAATGTCAAAATATGAAGCTTAACTATAAAGACAGTTAAGTTTTATTCTATTTTTTTTTATTAGCTTAGCAATTCTACTGCTAATTTTTATATACATCAATTATGCAGGATGTTTTTATTCCCGTATAATTATCTGTGCATTTATTAATTAACTATGCGTTTCAAATTGAACCTGCAGAGCCTGCAAAGGCAAGCACTACTGCCCTTTAATTATCAGTATCCGTTATCCGCAGCCATTTATAAAATTATTCAATCCGCAGATGCTGAGTTTGCATCGTTTCTTCATAACACAGGCTATGGGCAAGGCCCTAAGAGCTTTAAGCTATTCACCTTTTCTGATATAAGAACACCATTTGTAAAAAATGCGGACAGGATGCAACTGCAAACAAATGAGGCCGGACTAATCATTTGTTTTTATATGCCGGATGCGGCAGAGAATTTTATAAAAGGATTATTCCTGAATCAACAGATAGAAGTAGCCGATTCGAAGAGTAAGGCAATCTTTAATGTTGCAGGAGTAGAAAGCCTGCATGATGAAACACAAAGTAAGACAACCGTATTGTTGCAGCCACTTTCGCCATTGGTCGTTGGCCGCAAAAATGAAAGGGGACACTATGATTTTCGCTCTCCGGAAGATGAAGATTTTGCTGAATGCCTTTATTACAACCTGGTAGAAAAATGCATTGCAGCAGGCATAGATGAAGTAACCTTAGATAAAGAAATATGGATTGAAGTGCGCCCATTTTCGCACCCACCACAGCAAAGACTAATTACTATAAAAGGCGGTACAACTGCGGAAACAAAGATACGAGGCTATACAAAGTTTCGGTTGGCGGTGACTGCACCGGGTGAAGTGCTTGAAGTGGCGATGGGAGCGGGTTTGGGATTGTATAATGCGCAAGGGATGGGGTGCGTGGAGATAATAAAGTAACTATTTTTTCAAACATAAAAAACGAGAAACAATGGCTTTTGAATTTAAAATCCAGTTGCAGGGAATCAGCAAACCACCGGTTTACCGGAAATTAAAAGTACCCGAAAACATGACGTTTGACCGGTTTCATAGCGCTATTCAAAATACATTTGGATGGCATAATGCTCATTTGTACGAATTTTCAGAGAGCGGTTATTCAAGTCTTTTTAAGATTGAAATTCCGTCTCCCGAAAATGAAGGGGATTCATTTGATTCCCGGAAAGTAAAATTGAAAGAAATTTTTAAGCAGGAGAAACAAAGGTTCACTTACATCTATGATTTTGGTGACGATTGGACTCATAAAATAATATTGGAAAAAATAACGCCGGAAAAGATCACCAGGCCTTATTGCATTGGCGGCAAAGGAAAATGCCCGCCCGAAGATTGCGGAGGCATCCATGGTTATCAACGGTTTTTAGAAATTGTCAATAATCCCAAAGACCCCGAATATGAAGAAATGCGTGAATGGGTATGGCTGCCTGAAGGCAAAGCATGGGATGTAAATGAATTTGATTTGGAAAAGGCTAATGAAAGAGCGGCAAGGGATTGAGCGCAGATTGAAACCAAGATAAAAAAAGGAGTAAGTACAAGGTTTTTTCGCCAAAGTTTTTTGCAGCAGGTGAAAATAGGTTTGTGTGTAAGAAGAACGAAGATGAGTGTTTAATAAAAGAAACGAAAATAATAGTAATAAAAAAATATCGTGATACCATGAATACTAAAACAGTAAAAGGAATTTTAAAACATTGTGATGCTGAGGATTTGCATCAGTTCATCATTGATTATGCAGTAAAAAATCCTGAATTTGAAAAAGCATTTATAGCCAGGTTTAATCCTGAAAAAGTCTCATCCGGAAGCGAAGAAGATTATATATCTGAGATCGAGAGCGCCTTTCATAACAACATGAACCGGGTTGGCAACCGGTATAACGGATGGGACGATTTTGGTTTTGATGCTTATGCCGTTGCTGAGGACTTAAAACCATTATTGGAAAAAGTGGATTATTATCTGCAAAATAAAAATGTTGGTGAAGCCATCCTGATTTGCCGGGCGCTGATAGAAACCATACCCGATGAGTGGAATGATAACGGCGATGATGAAGATGGCACTGTGCAGGTTGTATATGACACCGCCATTGATAAATTAGAGGAAATGTTAGAAAAAAATCTTTTATCCAAAACGCAGAAAGAGGATTTGTTTGAATGGTATAGTGAAGAAAATAAACTGACAGCAAAGCATGAATATGTAGGGCTGAACACCTCTCTTGGCGTACTGGAAAGTTATTTTACAGACACGCCGGAGATGCTACAAAAAAATCTGGCCAATATGGAGGAACGCATCAACAAAGGATCTGAATATGAAAAGGAAGACGCTGCCATGAGCAAGATTCACTTGCTGCAAAAAGCTGGATTAGATGATGAAGCGGAAAGCGCCATTACTGAATATATTCGTTTTCAAAATGTGCGCAAGCTGCGCCTTGAAAAATTGATGAAAGAAAAGCGATATACCGATGCGATAGAACTGATACAGGTTGGGATAAAAATAGCAATTCAGGAAAAGCATCCCGGAACCGTCATTAGCTGGAAGGAGGAATTGCTGTTTATATATAAGCTGCAACACAGCCCTGATAAAATACTTGCCGCCGCTGAAGAACTTTTTTATGGTGACCCAAGTGGCAACAGGAAATATTATGATGAGTTAAAAAAATACACGCCTGAAAAAGATTGGCCCGCTACATTGGAACGCCTTCTCGGCAAAATGGATAGCGGATATTTTGGTTTCAATGAACTAAAAGCCGATATGCTTATAGAGCATAAAATGTGGGACCGGCTTTTTGCGCTTTGTAAAAAATCGGGCGCTGAAAAACTGGAACAATATGAAAAATACCTGAAGCCGTTATATGCGAAAGAAATATTTGAAGCTTACCAAAAGTATGTAGAAAAGCAGGCGCTTATTACTGACCAAAATGCTTATGATAATGTAGCGAGAGTGTTGAAAAAAATGAAAGAGTATGAGAGAGGAAATATGATAGTGATGATGCTGGTGGGAAAATACCGGGAGGTTTATAAAAGGAGGAAGAATATGATGAAGGTGTTGAAGGGAGTGTGAGGGGATTGTTAGTGAGACAATTGTTTTTTGATAGTGAATTGAATTAATTTTTAGAGTATATAAATACAACGGAAACTATGATTGATTACAAGGATTATATTACCATTTAACCCGGCAAAAGAAGTGGTAGGCCTTGCATAAGAGGAATGAGGATTACGGTTTATGATGTATTGAGTTATTGGCTGCAGGTATGACTTCAGATGAAATTTTAGAAGATTTTCCCGAGCTTACAAAAGATGATATAATGGCTTGTTTGGCGTATGCGGCGGATGCAGAGAAAAAGATGAAAATTGCTGTTTGATTTTTGGAGTACTTCATAATTAATAGAAATTTGCCCGCCACTAACTATTACAAGATTATTATTGATGAGAATCTTTCCGGACGCTTAACTTTTTCTTTGATTAAGTCATTCTGATAGTGGCGTGAATATTGGAATTGAAAAATGATTGTTTTTAGTGTAATCGTACCATCCAGACTTTATTTTAAATTAAAGATTATGGAGAAATTTTATTTTATAGATGAATCTGGTGATGCTGATTTTTTTGGAAAACGGGGGAAGGAATTATGGAAAATTGATGGCTGGAATCCCCTTTTAATTATGGGCTTGCTTGAAACCAATAATCGAAAGCAATTGAGAAAAGATGTCATACAGTTCCATGCAGAATTATTAAATGATCCATATTATGGAGGAATCCATTCCCTAAACAAAGGAAACCATTTCTTTCATGCCCGAAGCGATCATCCTGAAGTTAGGGCGGCTTTTTTTCAATTCTTAAGGCGCCGAAATGATTTCAATTGCTTTTTTGTAGTTCGGTATAAAGACCCACAAGTTTTTATTAATGAATTTCAAAAAAATACGGCTAAGTTTTATTTCCATGTAGTTAAGCAATTAATAGATTTGCCTAAATTCAGCCATACAAATCACCACCAATTTTACCTTAGCAGACGAAATAAGACAACTAATGATCGCTTCAATCAGGTACTTGAAGATGCACTATGTAAGGAAATGTATACAGAACGTTTAAACTATCAGGCAGAAATTGTAAAGAGCGCAGAATATCCGGAGCTATGGATTATAGATTATATGCTTTGGGCTCTTCAGCGTTGCTTATTGAAAAAAGAAAAAAGATTTCTAAATGCTCTTTCAGATAAAGTTTCAATTATACAAGATAATGACGGAGGTGAATTTAAAGGATCATTTGAAACTATAAATATTACTTCTAAAAAATAGGGATTAAGGGAATAAAAAAAGTACAAATTCCCTCAACACCGTGTATTTAACAACCCCCACATGTAAGCGGGTTTAAGAAATTGAAGCAACTTGCACTATGCAAAGATAAGAAAATTAAGGATACTTAAAAGTGTATCTGCTCATGATATAGGTGTGTATTTGTATGAGAAAGGTATGAACTTAACGGTTTTCGAGGGGAAAGGAGAAAGAAGCATGTTTAACTGTAGTAGTTAACAGCGGAGTTATGATTGTAAGTGAGGAGGCCGAAGATGGAGAAAGGGCTAAATGAGATAGTATGATAAATACCTAAGGCATATCAGTATGTGAAAGAGATATTAGATGCTTATTAAAAGTGTCTATAGTGTCTTGAGCTAGAATACCACGGATTTATAAGAAAGGGCGAACATGATGAAGGTGTTGGAATGGGGTGTGAAAATGGAATGATTTACTGATTATATATTTAGCAATATTTGCGCCTTAATTACATTAATTACAGAATATACGAAAATAAATTATGGATATAAATATTCTTAAAAATAAGCCTGAACTAACTGAAAAAATAAAGTTGACTGTTCAACCTCTAGCACCCTTGTCAATGGTATCCGACATTCCGGGTACTTATTATAAAACTCAAAACACACCTGATAAATATAAATTATGCGGGTTGTTTGAGAATATATTGGGTTGGCATTTTAGCGTGAACGACAGAGACAAAATTAACAAAGAACTTAAGAGAAAGAATAAAACGAGAACAGTAAATGAATCAAACTCAAGTTATAAGCCATTGCTTTTTGATTTCTTTGATATTACGCTTTCATATACTAGTAAAACTATTCAATATAATGACCTTTGGAAAAAATCCTTTCGTAGAAGTGATGCGGATGTACATCCGAAAGGAACACCCAATCTTGATTATGCAGTTTTAAGAAAAAAGAGTTGGGTCAAGAATAAAGAAACTGAACAAGAAGAACTGAAGGAAGAATTAAAAAAATTAAAAAATGATGAAGAAAGCAATAAAGAAAAGATAGAAGCATTGAAAGAAAAATTGTTACCCAGTAGCACAACTCCTTTGTTGTCCTTTTTTAAAGATAATATTAGCGCTTATCCAACATTTTATACCTCGCCGACTCTTCGAGAATATATAAGTTTTGAGGGTGGAATACAATTAGGATTGAGTATTGATAAGGATTTATTAACTCAATTAGAAAATGTATTAAGAGATTGCTCTACTGGCTATTTAGGTAATAGCGAAGGTTGGATAGAACTTAAAATTGAAAGATTATGAATACAATTCACCCATACATAAAATATGGAATAGCGGTAACCTTAGTTAATAGCGGAAAATCTGACCATTCACATATAACGAAAAATAATTTAAAAGAAGAAATTGAACGAGGAATTAATCATTTTAGGGTTAAGCCTTACGACAACTATGAAGGTAAATTAAGCGTTCAATTCAATTTTACTAATGAACCAGGAATAGCAAAAAATAGTTCCTATTTATCACCTTTCATTTTATCAACAGATAAAGAGGCCAGGAATGCTTTTTCTGCACTATCGACTACTTTAAAAGACCTTAATGAAAAACAAAAAAGAAGTTATCCTTTGACAAAGGGACATGCACCCGTTATTGGGGAATTTGGAAATTTTGGTAAGACCATTTCAAGAGGTAAGCCAAAAACCGACCTTAATACTGCTGCATATTGTACGATAACTACGTCAACACCTGACAAACCTTCAATGGCTTATAAAACTTTTGTAAAAGGAACTTATAAGCGAGAAAATATTGCCATTATTCCTGACCTGGAAGTTCCTGAATTAATTGATTTTATAAATCTATTTAATAAGTTAAAGAGTAGTGTTACGCAAAACTTGATGATAGGAATTTTATTAGACGGGAAACCAATGCGCCCAAAAATTTTTGATGGCAATTTTCCTAATGCCCCAAGAAGTAGCGCATTGGGAAGTGTGGCACTATTAGGTGCAATAGGTAACTGGGGAAAAGAAGCAAAAAACATTGATTGGGCAACTCGAGTTTTAGATAGCTTAATTTCAAAACCCATCTATCTTATTGGGAACAAAACTTTCGAAACTTTTACATACAACCATTACATAATTGACTTAGCCAAGAAAGATAAATTGAGTTCAATAATTGATAGTATTTATTACACAATCCTTTACAATAAGGGATATAGAAACAGAAGCACAATAAATGAATATCAAAAGTTTGATCTTTTTGCAAGCCGCTTTCTGCAATTATTTAATCGCCCTGCATTTAAAGACTTTTTGGCCTTTAGGGCGGAATATCCAAATCAATTGGAATCACTTTTTAAAACATATTTTATAAACATGGAAAAAGTAAATGAACAAACAGTCCAATCGGCCAGAGCGCTGGGCAAATGGCTTAATTATGCTGCTTATTTAGTCGCTAAATCAGAAACAGCTAATAAAGGAAAAGAAGAACTGCGAAATGCTAAGGCTAAAGCATTAATAGAAATTGAAAGTTCTGTTTTTTCTTCACGTTCAGGTGATGCATTGATTTTTCAGGCAGTAACAAGAGCAGGAAGGCTTTCAGGTTCTGATGCACCTTCTGAGGCAGAGTTATTCATGACACAAACTGCTACGGGAGAAATTTCCTTGGATACTGCGAAACATTTATTAATTGCTTTTTCACGAGTGATGAATAAAATTGAACGAAAGGAGAATCCCCCTGAAATTATTGATGAATTAGAAAATGATGAACCAGATATATCTTCAGAAGATATATCGGAAGCTCAAGAATAAAATTTGAAAACTTTTAAAAAATAAACATTATGACTATCAAAGGAATTTTAGTAACGCTTTTAGCGCCAATGGAAAACCATATTGCAAATGGTGGTGAAAAATTATTAGGCAATGCTTCTTCTATAAAAAGAAGGCCGGACGGAAAAGTTTATATTTCTGGGCAAATGCAACGCCATGTATTATTTAGTGCTATTGACCGATTAAATCAGGATGATACAAATAAGGGAGAAACATTTGTTTCTAATGGGGATGGCATTAGCAATAAAATTGAAGTTGACATCCGTGCAGATTTAGGAGGATTTATGCATCCCTCTAGTGGAGATTATTCAGGGAGGAGAACTGCCCCTTTAAGTGTAACACCTGCTGTTGCAATTACTGAGAGCGAAGTGGGTCGTGACTTAATGCTACGACTGAGTACTATGGATAGAGATAATGCGATTGCCACCCGAGAATATAGTCAAAGTGATATTATGCACATGAATTTTTTTCTGGATATAAATACGATTGGCATTTCTAAAGTGTTTCATTATGAGGAAACTTTCCACATTGGCACTTCTTATATCCAGCATGTTATAAGCGATGAACGTAAACGCAGAGCAACGTTATATCTTGAAGCAACTCGGACTATGAATGACTATGCAAACCAGGCTCGAAATGCAGTAAGCGGTGAACCACAAAAGGTTTTAATAGTTTTCGATACAAAAATGAGTAGGAAAGCTTCAAGATATTTCGTTGGAAACGAAGATGAAAAATCAAATATTCTATCTGAATTAAAAGAGAGAAATGCAATATATTTTTTAGGAGATGATTCAGTAAAAGAGAATAATGATATATTAAGTGTAAATGGCGCTTATAAAAAAGCATTGGAGTTTTTGAATTCAAATGACTTATATAACCCTGCAGGTAATGATGAGAATATAAAAACCTTTGCTGATGCTTTTGGAAATTTATAAATGAAAGAGCCTTTAGCTAAGCCATCGGGAATATCCCTTCAGCAACACATAAAAAATGTGCTTGCAGAAGGAGAGTATCTTCATTCGTCTTTTCCATTTACTTTCAAAAAGTATTTCAAAATTGTAAATAGAGATATTTTCAAAAGGATGAATGGCGCCATTAAATTTCACGATGAAGGTAAACTTCATCCTGTGTGGCGGCAGGCTTGCATAAAAGATTATAAAGAGTTTCTAAAATGGCATGTGCTAACAGGCAAGAACTTCCATGAGTTTAGCAGAGTTCACAATGATTTGGCAGGGAAAAATCTTCGGCATTCTGGAATTAGACATGAAATAAATTCATTAACTCGTCATTTTAAAGATGGTTTTTCATCTCCAGTTAAAGTTGCAATTGCGGCACATCATAGCAAACTTGCAAGGAGGTTTGAAGAACGGTGGACAAATAATATATCAGGCCAAAATAGTGCTGATCTGTGGAATCAATTTATCAATTTGAATTCTTGTTATAGAAATTTTCATGAATTCAAAAAGGCAATTAAAAACCATTATGAATATTCGGGAGTAAGAGCATACTTGCAATTAGCTGATAGAAGAGCGAGTGCAAAGGAAGATGATGGAATTTATATTCATTTTCGTTCTTTTGAATATAAGTTTCCTTTTACAGTAAAGAAAAATGTGCAGAAAATCGTGGAGGAGCATTTGAATGAAGATTTACTTTTGATTAGAGCGCCAACAGGTTCTGGAAAAACGGATGCATCCTTGTTATGGGCTTCTTCTCAAATTAAAAATCAAAAAGCAGAGCGTTTAATAATCGCGATGCCCACAAGGTTTACATCTAATGCATTATCAATCAATGTAGCTGAAAACCTATCTGCAACTGGCTTATATCATTCAAGTGCCTGGAACTCAAAATATCACAAAAAAATAAACGACGGTCTTTTACAAAAAGAGGTTGCTAAAAAGGAACATGAATTGGCACGACAATTATTGATGCCTGTTACAGTTTGTACAATAGATCATTTACTCGTGGCACTAACCTTGACAAGGGAAGATCACCATACAATTATTTTCAACTTGGCAAATAGTTGTGTCGTGATTGATGAGGCCGATTTTTATGACGAATTTACTCAAGCAAATATTTTAGTTCTTTTAGAAGCACTTAATGTATTGAGAGTTCCGGTAATGATAATGAGTGCATCACTTCCTGAATCTTCATTAGCAATGTATCAAAATACCGGTTACAACGTTGATAAAATTTATGAAGATACTTCAGACAATAAAAGAACTAGATGCTTTATAAAAGAAATAGTTGAATATCATGATTTGAATGAAATTGAAGATTCATTACAAGAATGCATAGAAAAAGAATGTGCCATCATTTATGCAAACACTGTAGCAAAAGCGATGATGTTTTATCACTGGTTCAAAGAGCGAAATATAAAACCGATTTTATATCATAGCCGGTTTACCGAACCTGATAAGGCAAAGAAAGAAGAATTGTTGCTGTCAACATTAGGAAAAGAAGCATGGAAATCAGGGACTGCAAAAGGCATTATTATTATGACCCAGATTGGAGAAATGAGTGTAAACATTAGTGCTGATTTAATGCTATCAGATTTATGCCCAATAGATAGATTGGTACAAAGAGTTGGAAGATTATGTAGATTTTCAGATGGCAAAATTGGAATTTTAAAACTTTTAATTCCATTGAAGGATAATGTACTTTATCCTGCACCATATGGAAAATTTATTCAAAAAAAGGGATGGGAATCAAATAAAGCACTTGTGAAAACACAAGAATTATTAAAACCGGATGCATATTCTGCTGAAAAATTTGTTGATTTAATAAATCAAGTATATCCTTCTTTTGAAGAATTTCAGATGAAGACCAAGCATAATGCAGAGTTACTAAAAAGTAAATTTGTAAATAACTGGATCATATTGCCGCTTGAATCTACAAAAGAAGATGATGTTGAAAGTGCAGAATGGAAAAGCAGAGACATTTCAGCGAATGATACCGTTTTCATCGACTTTCCGGAAGTAGACTACTTTAGAAACTGGGCTGATTTTATGGAATACAAATTAGAATTCGGAATTGACCTTCCTGTTTATTTAATTAAAAAAGGAATGAAAAATGCTAAAATAGTAACACATGAAATATTTATTGGAGAAAATAATTCTCAAGTAATTTATGTCGCATTAAATTGTTATTCGGAAGAATTGGGTTTGCAAGTCGATTCGAATTCTGTTGATGATCAATTTTTGTAAATTATGAGTTTTTAAAATTCACCTTTCAACATACCAAATCCCCAAAATCATCATTTCTCTATACCAAAAGATAATCATAAAACCCACCCCCCGTGCACCCCTACCTCCCCCATCTCCTCGCCGATATCTCCGCCGCACATCGCGAAGAAATTCCGGAAGAAGAAGTAAGGCCGCAAACCATTGAAGAACATTTTGTAGAAATAGAACGCTGGGTTGAAGGTGAAGAAGCCGAACATACCTTCGGTTATTATTGCGGATTGAAGGCAGAAAATTTTCCACCGGCACAACAATTAACTGATGATGAAATGATCATTATCCGCAAGGCTTTTGAGCAAATGATGTTTACCTGGAACCAGGGAATTAGTTTGCCCGAAACCCTGCCCGTTGCTTTTGTAAATAAATGACTGTGGATTCATTAAACATGAAAACAAATATTGTAAACAGCGGAGGGATGAGTTTGACTTCTGCAGCGGCTATGCAGAACAGATTTCCAATGCCGTATCTGTACAATCAAAAAAGCTGAAAGGAAATAAATTAGCTCTAAGTTAATTACCCTTTGTGATACTATTTGTTGTATTTTCAATGTAGAATAATATATCAAAAGGTGATAAAAAGAATCAAAATAAGCAAGAACGAAGAATATCTGATTAAGTTCATGGATGAATATGAGTTGGATATTTTTACTTATCAGGAATTATCTAATAACGAAAATTTGAAAATTATCGAGTTGCAGTTGACTTTAGATAGCATGGTAAGCAGGGGCTTGCTTTCCAGAATCGAAAAAGGCAAATACTGCCGCCACAACTTCCGCAACGAATATGTAATTGGTAATTACCTGGCACTGGAGGGCGCCGTTGCCTATTGGTCTGCATTAAACCTTCATGGCTTAACGGAACAAATTTCAAATACCGTTTTTATACAGACTGCAAAGTTAAAAAGAGACAAAACAGTTTTTGGCGTACGATACCAGTTTATAAAAGTAAAGCCGAAAAAAATAACCGGAATTGAAATAGCCGGGTATGGTAATAATTCCTACAAAATAACAGATAAAGAAAAAACCATAATAGATTGTTTCGACCTGCCGGAATATGGAGGAGAATTCCCCGGCATTATCAGGGCATTTGTAACGAACGATTGGGATGAGCAAAAATTAATCAATTATGCAGAAAAGGTTAATAATATTGCAGCAATAAAGCGCATGGGCTATTTGGCAGAATTGTTTGAATTGCCCTTAAAGAATTTTATTGCTTATGCTACGGAAAAAGTAACTAAAACAATTTCTTTATTTGACAATGCAAGTGAAGATAAAGGAACATATATTACCGCTTGGGGACTTAGGATGAATATCAATTCAGATGATATCTTGAAAATGGAAAGTTATTAATATTGATTCTCAAAAAAGAAATATCATCAAAGGCTGAAGATTGGATGGTGCCTGCAAATACTGTAGATAAGGATTATGTATTAGGGCATTTTTTGAACAGCTTTTATAGTTTTGGACATAATAATGAATTATTTGTTTTCAAAGGAGAAACCTGTTTGCGAAAATGTTATTTCCCCGATTATAGATTTTCTGAAGATTTGGATTTTACATTGTTAGATAAATCATTCTTAATTGATAAATCGTTTTTTGAGCAAATTGCAAAACAGTGTGAAGCTATTTCGGGTATCCGTTTTGATGTTAGAAGTTTTAAGAACCAAAGATTTAAGGACGATGAGAAAGGTTACAAATGCGTCATCGGTTTTTGGGGTGCAAATCAAAGTCAGAATCAAGCGCCGGCGCCAAAAGAAAGATGGGTAACCAAAATAGAGATTGATATAAGTTTTGATGAAGGAATTTTATTCCCAATAACTCGAACTAAAATATTTCATCCTTATTCAGATTTAAGTAAGATAACTGTAAATGCAATTCCTGTTTATTCACTCAGCGAAATATTAACGGAAAAAGTCAGGGCATTTTATCAAAGAAGCTACAAAGCGCCAAGGGATTTTTATGATGTTTGGTATTTGCTAAATCATTTTCAGTTTGATGATTGGGAAAATATTGGAGCGATTCTTCAGCAGAAGTGTGCAATGAAAAACAAAATAATTGATACCGCAATATTCAACGATGAAACAATTTTTAAATCCGTTTCCAAATCATGGAATAGCAGTATTGCTCATCATTTGCCGCAACATACATTACCGGAATTAAATGAAGTTTGGGCTTATCTTAGCGAACATCTTTTCGTGAGATTTCTAAAAATAGAAAATGAATAATCCTTTTGTTTATTAAATTGCTTTCTCCCTTCTTGACACACCTTGCGCCAACACAGGAAAAGGGCAATTATATTACCTCTCTGGTGTCGTAGACTGAATATAAGTAGGGAAGATATTCTGGCAATGAAGGACTATTAATATTGCCTTTCAAAAAAAACAGCAACCAAAGCGGAACAGTAGCAAAAAAAACAATGAACACCAATAATCTTTTAGATGAAATTCTAATAATGCTCCGCACATTTAAAGACAACCGCGAGCAATTAAAAAAAATGCATCAATACATGCTGAATGAACTTTATACAGACGATGCAAAAACGGAAGCAATCCGTATCCCGGAACGTTTTGCATCTCTTGTAAAAGATACGGCAGACAGCCTTAGTGCCGGCCTGGTATGTTATATTAATCCTGATACGCTGGAAAAAATAGATATTCCCCAATCAATTGTTGATACAATGGTATTTGATGAAGACGACGATGATGATGCCGAAGACGATGATCCTTTTCATGAAGACTTTAAACGTATTGACCGGGATTGGGAACAAACAATTACCATCAATCCGCTGGAATCAGGAGAGTCATTTTCCTTCATGGAACGATTTGTGGATACGCTGCAGGAAAGCCGCCTTAGTAAAATGTTGTCGGAAGCTTTATCGGGACGTAAACCTTTCCGGAACTTTAATAATATCATTCATCAATCGGTTGAAAGAGAAGCCTGGTTTGCTTTTCGTCAAAAAAGCCTCGAAAATTATGTAGCCGCAATACTTGCCGAAAGATTATGGAACAAGGAATCCGGCAATTAATACCGATTATACCAGTATGTAGTACAATCCCTTTTACTATACCGAAATAATCGGCACAGGTCGGCATAACCCGGGAGATACTAAATCGGCTGTCGAAAGCCAAGATGAACAATCACTTTCCCGCTGATAGAAGATGTTCATGTCTTTGTACTTCGATTTTTTGTATCGGTCAGTTGCAATGCAATATCCTCAATCGTTCTTATATCAATTCCTGTTTTTTGGGCAAGCGCCCGCAAATCAGGTTTCTTTCCGGCATTAATATCGGGCAGCATGAGTTCAATCATATTGTTTATCTTATCCAATTCTTTTTGTTCGCCAGGGGTGGATTCTTTGGTAAATAATTTCTCGTACTCATTCAGTTCGATTTTCTTTTTTAAAATCTCACCCGCTGTGGTCAGCATAGTCGGGTTTAACCTCAGATCCGGGTATTCAAAAATGTTAAGGCTTTCTGAAATCAATGTTTCTGCAAGTTTTGAAAAACCTTTATCCGTCATGGATGTGAGCAATAGAGTTTGGGTATCTTTAT
Source organism: Hanamia sp. (assembly GCA_965217965.1). Classification (GTDB taxonomy): domain Bacteria; phylum Bacteroidota; class Bacteroidia; order Chitinophagales; family Chitinophagaceae; genus Ginsengibacter. The sequence continues at coordinate 1,739,220 of CBDCJQ010000001.1, forward strand.
CATGGTAAAGTTGAGCAAAATGTGGAAATCCATTCCATCCTTTCAGGCCATAACGATATACATTACTTGCAGATTCAATTTCAAAATGCTCCCGTGATTTCTTTAAGTCAAAAGAACCGGTATCATAATCTCCCTGGTTAAAAACGATTTGGTCATTGTTATGAAAAGCCAACGGGTACTCACTTCCTGATAAAAGCATCATGTAGGGAACCGGATTGTTATCTATATCTTTAATAACAGCATCTTCATCTTCTATAGCAGGAGCTAATTCTGTAGCATAAAAGAAAATATCATCAGGCTCAAAACTCCTGTAACCATTAATAGGCCCAAAGCTTTGCCAGCAATATCCGTTGAAGCCGATAAGATTAAACCACAATAGTCTTTTACCCGCTTTCAAAATATTGGTTATTCCGGGTGAATAAAGCAAAAAAACTTCTTCGCTAAATACATCCTCCATTTCATAAAAATCCTGCTCCGGATTATTGGTGATCATGGTGAAACTAAAACGCCAGGGAATAGTTGCCTCACGCCCGAGGTAATTTCTTTCTTCCGGAGTCAGGTTCTTTAAAGCGCTGTGATTAAGATATTTTCCGATCAGGCCGTCTTTTCTAAAAATCCGGTGTGCTATATATTGTGTTTTAAGAAACTTAACCCAACCGGGATCCTGTTTACCGGTAATGTGTCTATACTTAGCAAGTTTCCGGCTTGCCTCACGTTCCAGGTTGTTCTGCTTTGCTGCATAATGAATCAGAAAATCATCCACCACTGACTGTGCTATTACACTATCTTGCCGGCACATCTTTTTTATATTTTGATAATCAATCAAAATTATTGTTTGGTTTTAAATATAAGTAATACCATCTTTATTTATACATAGTCCAAAAATATTTTCCTAACCGTATTATAAGTGCAAAAATAAGAAATACCATACACCCTTATTACCCACGTTCCCGCCGGTATAGCCGCAGTTTAGAAATTCGGCTTGAAGACCGGAAGCCTCAAACGATTGAAGAACATTTTGAAGAAATAGATCGCTGGATTGAAGGTGAAAAATGCAATACCCTGCTCTATTCATATTAGCATTTCACACAAACCGCGAAATATTTTAACTTTAATAAAAAAAACATGATCGTTTTAGAGGACTCATATATTGAAGCCGCAGGGCTAACGGAAAGTGAATTGAAACTGGAAATTGCCATCATGCTTTTTGTAAAGGAAAGGTTATCGCTACGGAAAGCTGCTTTACTTGCGGCTATGCACTGGCTTGATTTTATGAAAGAATTGGATAGCCGCAAAATTGCACTTCATTATGATGAATCCATGCTTTAACTTTTATGATTGCAGTTGCTGATACGTCACCGGGTTACTGCATTGCTCCACCGGGGACAACTGAACCTGCTTCAATTGTTATATGGGCAGGGTTTTATTCCATTAACTGTGGCAAAAGAATTAGAAAGTTTAATTCATTTTGGTTTTGATATTTCTTTTTTGGGTGAGGGGGATATTTGCAAAGTGATGGAAGCATCAGATACCAACTTTGTAAAAAAGCTATCCCGAAATATAGATGCGGGCGAGGCGGAGGCGATTGCATTAGCTAAAGAACTAAAAGCAGATTTGTTGTTGATTGATGAAAAGCTTGGCAAACAGTTTGCCGAAACGCAAAATATTGCCTGCAAAGAAGTGGTAGGCATTTTGATAGAAGCCAAAAAGAGAGGGCTGCTACCTTTGCTGGACGATTTATTGCTGAATTTAAAGTTTAGGCTTTCAGACAAAATATATCAGCTTGCTTTAAAAAAAGCAGGCGAGTAAAAGATTCTTTCTTCTCATTAACTATAAGCAATTTTATTTAGCACTCACTGCAAATCATTGAAATCATGCACCCCTACCTCCCCCATCTCCTCTCCGATATCGCCGCCGCCTGCCGCGAAGAAATTCCGCAAGAAGAAGTGAGGCCCCAAACTATGGAAGAACATTTTGAAGAAATAGATCGCTGGCTTGAAGGTGAAGATGCTCCGTATATCTTCGGCTATTATTGCGGATTGAATGCCGAAAATTTTCCACCGGCAGAACAATTAACTATTTTTTTGAACAGAAAATTTTCATCCACTTCTGCCTATAAGTTTTACCTTTGAAAAAAATAAAATCATGGAGGCTATTCGGCATATCGTTACTCCCAAAACAACAAAGCTGGAGATAATAATTCCCGACAGCCTTGTTGACGAAAAGCTTGAAATAATTATCCTTCCGGCTGGTGTTACTGAGGAGCATAATAATTCTTTATATCATAGTCTGATGGGTCAGCTTCAAAGGGAAGAAGCAGAAAAAATGTTAGCTCACGTTCAGCAATCCAGAAATGAATGGAGATAAAATACCTGCTTGACACAAACACAGTAATCTATTTTCTCAGCGGAATCAATTTAGATATTACCGCGCTTAAAAAACTGGATAGTATTATCCGGGATGGCTCGCACATTTCGATAATCACTAAGCTGGAGCTACTGGGATATAATTTTAGCGATGAACAAAGTGAAATACTTACCAAAAGATTTACGGATAATTCCATTATTTATCAAATTAATTCTGACGTTCAAAAAGAAACAATCCGGATAAGAAAATCATCCAAGATAAAGCTGGCAGATGCAATTATTGCCGCTACTGCATTGGCAAATCAGTTTACGCTTCTCACCGCAAATATTGCTGATTTCAATAACTTACACGGGTTGAAAATTGAGAGTCCTTTTGATCTGAAGTAACAGTAATATTTTGAAAAATTATCAACTATCTCCTCACCTTCTGCACCCAATTCTTACATATCAAGAAACTGTCGCTTATGGCGCTATGGCGTAGGCCGCAAACTATTGAAGAACATTTTGAAGAAATAGATCGCTGGCTTGAAGGCGAAGAACCTCCTCATAACTTCGGATACTTTTGCGGATTGGATGCCGGAAACTTTCCACCGGCAGAACAATTAACTGATGATGAAATGATCATTATCCGGAAGGCCTTTGAGCACATGATGTTTACATGGAATCATGGAATTGATTTGCCGGAAACCCTGCCTGTTGCCTTTGCTTATAAAATGATCGTGGATTCGTTGAACATGAAAACAAATATTGTAAACAGCGGATGTATGAGCTTTGACTTTTGCAGCGGCTATGCGCCGGATTGTGTACTTAAAGAATACTGCCCGTGCCTAAAAATATGGAACGAAACAAATGATGAAGATAGAGAGATGGATTCAGCAGGCGATAACAGTGAATTACCGTTTTGAAAATTGACGTTCACCCACACTAATATTTTGCTTTTTGCTGTTCGCCTTTCCGTTACACCATTGGCAGTTTTTACTTTTTTATTTTATCTTTATCACATGTTAGCACTTACCATACGGAGCCGCTCCAACACAAACAAATTGCAGCTTGATATACCTGATGAGTTAAAAGGTATCGAGTTGCAAATAATTATTCTCCCTGCTACAAGCAGGAATGAAACTTTTGAGTATTTTACAAATGATGAATTACAGCGGCTATCCACGGTAAAATTAGATACAGATTTAAATGATAATGAAGATTATACAAAGTGGTAGGCGAAATACATATAGCGCACATCTATTTTACAGATGCCACCGCAGCCAAAGTAAGACCGGTATTATTAATAAAACCCAATACTTTTAACGATATGTTGTATATGCCTCTTACGGCCAATACCAACACGAAAGGTATTAGCATCGACAATTCTCATTTGCAGGATGGCTATTTGCCTGAACCTTCTATTGTTGTATATGAAAAAATTGGGGTGATACCGAAAACGCTACTTATAAAAAAAATTGGAACTCTTAATGAAACTGTTTATCAGAATATCATTACTAAGTTGGTCAGATTCTTACAGCAGTAAATTATAGATTTTATCCCCATGCACCCCTACCTCCCTCATCTCCTTTCCGATATCGCTACCGCATGCCGCGAAGAAATTCCAGAAGAAATTCCGGAAGAAGAGGCAAGGCATCAAACTATTGAGGAACATTTTGAAGAAATAGAACGCTGGGTTGAAGGTGAAGAAGCCGAACACACCTTCGGCTATTATTGCGGATTGAAGGCAGAAAATTTTCCACCGGCAGAGCAATTAACTGATGATGAAATGATCATTATCCGTAAGGCTTTTGAACACATGATGTTCACCTGGAACCAGGGAATTAGTTTGCCGGAAACCCTGCCTGTTGCCTTTGCTTATAAAATGACGGTGGATTCGCTGAACATGGAAACAAACATTGTGAACAGCGGATGTATGAGCTTTGACTTTTGCAGCGGCTATGCGCCGGATTGTGTTTTTAAAGAATACTGCCCCTGCCTAAAAATATGGAACGAAATAAAAGATGAAGATATGAACATGGATGCTGGTATCAATAATAACGGGGAGTTGCCGTTTTGAAAATTAAGAATGCCGGTTTAAATTTTTGATCTACGCCCAAACCAATAAGCCGCTAATTTTGATCTGAACTCAAACTAATTTACCTTGGAAAGTTATTGCAATAGCCGGCGGTAAAAACAAAACCGGCGATCAATTTAAAACAAGCCAACAGCTTTATAATTGGTGATGATATTGAAACAGGATTTCTGAATAAAATACCGCTTTATTTATTTGGCTTGCTCTATTATAGTTAACAGAAATATTTTGAATGCTTGTATTTTCACGTAAAATGCCTGGCATACTTATGTAGCTTACATTCGACACTTTCTATTTATATTTGTAAGATTCAACCTACATAATTGTGGATAGCTTATATTATTATAACGACATTATTTCAACAAAGATCAGCCTTGATTTTAAACGTGGCTTATATGATACCATAAACTGGAATCAGAAAATGATTGCCATAAAAGGCGCAAGGGGTGTGGGCAAAACAACCCTGATGCTCCAACGACAAAAATTTGGCCCTGATAAGAGCGCTCATTCACTTTATGTGAGTATGGATCATCCTTATTTTTATAATAAGACCTTGTTTGAACTGGCAGACGATTTCTATAAACTCGGCGGGCGCTTCTTGTTTATAGATGAAGTTCATAAATACCCGCTATGGTCAAGGGAATTGAAAGTTTTGTACGATGCCTTTCCTGAACTTAAAGTTGTCTTCTCTTCATCTTCGGCCCTCGATATTTACAGGGGCGAGTCAGATTTAAGCCGTCGGGTATTTACCTATAATTTGCCGGGAATGTCTTTTCGTGAATATCTGGTTTTTAGAAACAAGACAACTGAAAAAGCCGCTGAACTGGACGATATTTTTTCCGGCCACCGGGCTTTAACAACTAAGTTAAGCAAAGAAAAAGACCTGCATATCTTGCCCTTATTTAAAGAATATTTAAAAACCGGTTATCTGCCTTTTTCTTTCCCTGAAAATGATGAAGGGTACATTGTCAAACTAAATCAAATTATTAACACAGTGCTGGATATTGATATGGCTTATACTGCCGGCTACACACCATCCACTACGGTTAAACTAAAAAAATTGCTCGCTATATTAGCCGAATCTGTTCCCTTTCAACCGAATATTGCTGAACTATCCCGGAAATTGAATATTAGTCGTGATTCAATTTACACCTACCTGAAATACCTCGAAAAAGCCTTACTCATAAACACGCTTCATGCAAAAGGCAAAGGCATCTCTTTATTGCAAAAACCTGAAAAAATTTATCTTGAAAATACCAATCTTTCTTATGCTTTACAACTATCGCCAGATATAGGAAATATCAGGGAGTCATTTTTATTAAATCAATTATTAAATAGCAGCCACAAAGTTTATTATCCCAAACACGGAGATTTTTTTGTGAACAATAAAATTATAGAAGTAGGCGGCAAACAAAAATCCGGAAAGCAAATAAGTGGAATAGATAAATCATATATTGCCGCTGATAATATACTTGCCGGAGCAGCCAATAAAATTCCGCTTTGGCTTTTTGGATTTCTTTATTAAAAATTTCAGTGCATCTCACCGCCACCCATATCAACTACTACCATATCTGCCATAGAAAACTATGGCTTTTTGCGAATGGAATTAGTATGGAACACAATTCAGAAACCGTTGCCGATGGAAAACTGCTGCATGATACCAGCTATCCCCAAAGAGCGGAAAAGTATTCGGAGATAGAAATTGATGGCAGCAAGATAGATTTTTATGATGCCAAAAATAAAGTGATACACGAAATAAAGCGAAGCGATAAAATGGAAGCAGCGCATGAATGGCAGGTAAAATATTATATACTGCTGCTGGAGCGAAATGGTATTGATGGCGTAACCGGTTTGTTGGAATATCCTAAACTGAGGCAAACAAAAAGCATTGCTCTTACCGATGCAGACAGGTCGTACCTAAGCATGGCCATTAATAAAATCCGGGAAATTACTGAAAGCAAAGAATGCCCGCCACTGCTGAATGCAAAGATTTGTAAGAGTTGTTCGTACTACGAATTTTGTTATTGTACCGAATAAAAATAAAACGAAACACGCAGATGAAAAAGTCATACTATCTTTTTAATCCGGGCCGCCTTAGCAGGAAAGATAATACCCTGAAGTTTACGCCTGTAGATGAAGATGGTAATGAAGGAACGCCTAAGTACATACCTGTAGAAACAGTGGACAACCTGTTTGCCTTCGGCAGCCTCGATGCCAACAGCGCCATGTATAATTTTTTAGGAAAGGCGCATGTAAGCGTTCACTTTTTTGATTATTACGAGCATTACACCGGTTCATTTATGCCAAAGGATTATTTACTTGCCGGGAAAATGCTTATAGCACAAACAGCGGCATATAGTTCTTTAAAAAAAAGAATGGTTATAGCATGTAAATTGATAGAGGCAGCCGCATTTAATATGATAAAAAATCTGCGCTACTACAACAACCGTGAAAAGGATACCAGCGGCCCAATTGCCAGGATAGAAGTCCTCGCAATGCAATTACCAACCGCTGGTGATATACCAACCCTAATGGGCCTGGAAGGAAATATCCGTATGAGTTATTACGAAGCATTTGATGTAATCATCAACGATTTTAATATGGGTAACAGGAGCAAACAACCACCGGGCAATGAAGTAAACGCAATGGTATCTTTTGTAAACAGTATGTGTTATACTCTATGCCTTGATATGATCTATCACACACAACTGAATCCTACTATCAGTTTCCTGCATCAGCCCGGCGAACGCAGGTTTTCGCTGGCTCTTGATCTTGCGGAAGTATTTAAACCCATTCTTGCCGACCGCCTGATCTTTTCACTGATGAATAAAAAACAAATTCAACCCACTGATTTTGACACCCGGCTTAATAGCTGCTTATTAAAAGACAGCGGGCGAAAAACGGTTGTAAAGGCATGGGATGAAAAACTGAATGAAACCATTAAGCATCGATCGCTTGGGCGAAATGTGAGCTATAAACACCTTGTAAAACTGGAATGCTATAAACTTAGCAAACACATATTGGGAATAGAAGATTACAAACCTTTTAAAGCATGGTGGTAAAATAAATAATTCAGCATTAAATTTCAATAGCCCATGTATGTGATACTGGTATATGATATTGATCAAAAAAGAGTGGGTAAGATGTTGAAGCTTTGCAGGCGTTATTTAAACTGGATACAGAACAGCGTATTTGAAGGAGAAATAACAGATGTAAAATTAAAAGAGTTACTTCACGATGCCAAAGGCATTATGAAACTGGAAACTGATAGTATTATTGTATTTAAAAGCAGGCAGGAAAAATGGCTGGATAAGATGGTGATTGGCAAAGAAAAGAACAAGCTTGATAATTTTCTATAGTCGTCGTTGAATGTAATTGCCCAACGACGAAAGTCGCATTGTTTTCGCAATATTGCGAAGCCTTGTTACCAGAGGCTTATATCGGTTGTCGATCTATACTACAAATATTATTATTGGTGATAGACGAGTTTTGGCAGATAGAAAATGTACTTTTGGAATAATAAATATCTGCTACATAAGGAATTTTTGCTGTGATGCTAACGGCTTTTAATTGTACCATAGAGGAATTGAAATCTAACCCCCTCTTCATACATGCCGGCGTTTGCACTTTTAATTGTACCATAGAGGAATTGAAATTTGGGCACTTGTTCTGGTGATAGGTTCCATCATATCTCTTTTAATTGTACCATAGAGGAATTGAAATGCGGTAGCAGCAAACCGTTTGTTGGGTGTCAGGGCGGCTTTTAATTGTACCATAGAGGAATTGAAATAGACCTGAAACGTTATATGCAATATTACTTACCACTTTTAATTGTACCATAGAGGAATTGAAATGCCATTTGAAAGTAAAATGCCTTCTGATTTTTGGGGACTTTTAATTGTACCATAGAGGAATTGAAATTTACGTGAAACCCACCCGGTCAACTTCAAAAAGAAACTTTTAATTGTACCATAGAGGAATTGAAATTACCATGCAAACATGCTTCTATCTCTTCTAATTCCCTTTTAATTGTACCATAGAGGAATTGAAATAAGGCTATCAATTATACTTTGACTAATCGTTACTTTTAATTGTACCATAGAGGAATTGAAATTGATTCTATAAAAAAAGGTAAAAAATCAAATCAAGCCCTTTTAATTGTACCATAGAGGAATTGAAATTAGTTATAAATATAATTGTCATGAACTTTTATATCTTTTAATTGTACCATAGAGGAATTGAAATACCGTTTTGAGTTGTAAGCTGAGCGTCAAAAGGTAACTTTTAATTGTACCATAGAGGAATTGAAATTTTGATGCGCCTGATTGTTTTACATCAAGTATCACTTTTAATTGTACCATAGAGGAATTGAAATTTTTTTACAAATACTTTTGTTGTGTGCAGTACATTTACTTTTAATTGTACCATAGAGGAATTGAAATTCCAATTCAGAGACCAGGTATAGTTTCTCCAACATCACTTTTAATTGTACCATAGAGGAATTGAAATCTATATATTCAGGTGATGGTAGCGGTTCTTCTGGCTTTTAATTGTACCATAGAGGAATTGAAATAGCCCCACGTTGAAGTAGTAGGGTAGTATTGTGCTTTTAATTGTACCATAGAGGAATTGAAATACCGTTTTGAGTTGTAAGCTGAGCGTCAAAAGGTAACTTTTAATTGTACCATAGAGGAATTGAAATCTCGATGGTGTTCCGTATGTCACATAAGCTCTTAAAACTTTTAATTGTACCATAGAGGAATTGAAATTCCGGAGCGTAACTTACAAAAGAAAAAGTATTACCACTTTTAATTGTACCATAGAGGAATTGAAATCTTGTAGCTAAAGCAAGGTTAATACCACCTGACAACTTTTAATTGTACCATAGAGGAATTGAAATACAGCTTCGCCTTATGCACCTGGGCCTGGAGGCGGGCTTTTAATTGTACCATAGAGGAATTGAAATGGTAATATCGAACGCCCATAAGTAGGTATTGTTGAAACTTTTAATTGTACCATAGAGGAATTGAAATTTCGCTTGCAGATGCTTTGTACCAATATTCACAAAAGCTTTTAATTGTACCATAGAGGAATTGAAATGCTCAAACCTGTCAATAAAATCGTTTAACCGATCTCTTTTAATTGTACCATAGAGGAATTGAAATCTTCCAGGGGCTATTTGTGATGCGGGGAATATCGGAAACTTTTAATTGTACCATAGAGGAATTGAAATAAATTTAATTGATCAAAAAGAAGCAGAATCAATAAGACTTTTAATTGTACCATAGAGGAATTGAAATAATACAGAGGCAATAAACTGGCTTACTAACGTGACTTTTAATTGTACCATAGAGGAATTGAAATAATAGAAACAAATTTTACACCCGTAAAGATTCAGGTCTTTTAATTGTACCATAGAGGAATTGAAATATGGCAGCTCCCCAGCCAAGAGATCCGTTAAATTTCCTTTTAATTGTACCATAGAGGAATTGAAATGCTTAAATCCTTCTTCTTGTAAACGCTGTGGATGTCTTTTAATTGTACCATAGAGGAATTGAAATTTATCTCTCCACCCCTGGCAATGCATAACATAGAACTTTTAATTGTACCATAGAGGAATTGAAATTTATCTCTCCACCCCTGGCAATGCATAACATAGAACTTTTAATTGTACCATAGAGGAATTGAAATTAGTCTGAATAAGAGACAGTGGATCTAAACGGAATGGACTTTTAATTGTACCATAGAGGAATTGAAATGGATAAAACCAGTTGCGTTCGCTTAATGATGCGGCACTTTTAATTGTACCATAGAGGAATTGAAATTGGTGACATGGTTGCCGGTGAGCTGCTGTGCAAGTCTTTTAATTGTACCATAGAGGAATTGAAATCCTGCAGGAAGATCTTGGAAGTGTCGTAAGTGCCAGCTTTTAATTGTACCATAGAGGAATTGAAATTTTGTTTAAAACATCCTCTTTTATAAGGCCGCGTTTACTTTTAATTGTACCATAGAGGAATTGAAATATTAAACCAGTTAACAAAGGCGCTTGAAAAGTTGCACTTTTAATTGTACCATAGAGGAATTGAAATGTAACTGGCACATATTATAGTGGCAGAAGAGTATGGCTTTTAATTGTACCATAGAGGAATTGAAATGGCATGGTAAATACTTCAAGGAGACATAAAATATGGCTTTTAATTGTACCATAGAGGAATTGAAATTAGGCGGTTATTGGGTATATGGATTGCTTGCCAAACTTTTAATTGTACCATAGAGGAATTGAAATTAGTGAACGGAATGGAGCGTAGTGGAGGAGGCACTGACTTTTAATTGTACCATAGAGGAATTGAAATTCTTCAATAAGGTCTGCCTTTATACCTCTTTTCACTTTTAATTGTACCATAGAGGAATTGAAATGTAACAGAAGAAACATATACAGCAGGTGTAGGTATACTTTTAATTGTACCATAGAGGAATTGAAATGAATCTGCAGGATTATTATGTACTAAGGGTGAAATGACTTTTAATTGTACCATAGAGGAATTGAAATGATTTTAGTGATAATACACATAGGTTTATTACTGCTTTTAATTGTACCATAGAGGAATTGAAATTAAATCCTTTTTGCTCTTTCTATTGCTCCATTTATTCTTTTAATTGTACCATAGAGGAATTGAAATACAAATAAAAATGCAGAAGTTTAGTCAGGTACTTGCTGCTTTTAATTGTACCATAGAGGAATTGAAATTGTAGGAGCATCACCTTTCATTAGCGAATTTTTCTTTTAATTGTACCATAGAGGAATTGAAATATAGTTGCCATGTGGCGAGGATGTTGTTCCATGCTTTTAATTGTACCATAGAGGAATTGAAATCCTGATACGGTCATGATTTGGCCTGTGGATCCAATAGCTTTTAATTGTACCATAGAGGAATTGAAATCCTGATACGGTCATGATTTGGCCTGTGGATCCAATACTTTTAATTGTACCATAGAGGAATTGAAATCCTCCTGCGCTGCTCACAATGGCGCCGAGTACCACTTTTAATTGTACCATAGAGGAATTGAAATTGACTATGCGGCTACAAGTACATACCCTTGTACCGCTTTTAATTGTACCATAGAGGAATTGAAATAAGAAAAACCAGCAGGCACCGGCGTATCGGTGAAGGCTTTTAATTGTACCATAGAGGAATTGAAATCCTGATACGGTCATGATTTGGCCTGTGGATCCAATAGCTTTTAATTGTACCATAGAGGAATTGAAATCAAATATTGCAGCTGCATTTACTGCTCTGCACGGCTTTTAATTGTACCATAGAGGAATTGAAATGGGGTGGAGAGATAAAGGTAATAAGTGGTTCAAGCTTTTAATTGTACCATAGAGGAATTGAAATCGAGTATCTGCATCCGGACATAGGCAAATATCCGCTTTTAATTGTACCATAGAGGAATTGAAATGTGTGTTCCTCACATTTTGCTGCGCTGAGGATTGCCTTTTAATTGTACCATAGAGGAATTGAAATTACATTTTGGCAGCGCATCCTCTGCAGGTGAAAGCTTTTAATTGTACCATAGAGGAATTGAAATGTGTAGAGAGCCAATTTATCTAATGTGCTGTCATAAACTTTTAATTGTACCATAGAGGAATTGAAATTCAACACACTCGCACGGCTGGCAGCCGGCACGAACGGTACTTTTAATTGTACCATAGAGGAATTGAAATTAACCATCCTCGCCACTTTGTAAAAAAGAAATGTAAGCTTTTAATTGTACCATAGAGGAATTGAAATGTAGAAGATGACCGCGTTAGGAAGTCTCCTACAGCACTTTTAATTGTACCATAGAGGAATTGAAATACGTAATAAGAATGCTTTGTTTTTGTTTTTATTTGCTTTTAATTGTACCATAGAGGAATTGAAATATATTTCAGATGGTTCATATACTCCCACCCTCACCTTTTAATTGTACCATAGAGGAATTGAAATAATGTAACTACAACTTACCCGGAGAAAAAGGAAAAACTTTTAATTGTACCATAGAGGAATTGAAATTAAAGATCACAAACGGTATAAAGGATATTATTAATCTTTTAATTGTACCATAGAGGAATTGAAATTAAATAAGGCGTTGGTATATTGTGGTAAATTTCGTAACTTTTAATTGTACCATAGAGGAATTGAAATGTTTGTTAATTCAGTTACTTGCTTATTGGTAATTACTCTTTTAATTGTACCATAGAGGAATTGAAATGGCAGTAAGAGATATTGAAATTCTTTGGGACTTATTGCTTTTAATTGTACCATAGAGGAATTGAAATTGTCATATAATTAACAACAATACCTACGGCCATACTTTTAATTGTACCATAGAGGAATTGAAATCTTTTTTTGGCACAATAACAGGCGGAGGAGGTGTAACCTTTTAATTGTACCATAGAGGAATTGAAATATATGTGCTGATGTATTAATATCAATCAAGGGAGCATCTTTTAATTGTACCATAGAGGAATTGAAATCTGTGAACAGTTGATCCAGTTAAGTCCGCAGAAGCTTTTAATTGTACCATAGAGGAATTGAAATATAGGAGCAAAGCCAACGCCATCATAAAAAACATCTGCTTTTAATTGTACCATAGAGGAATTGAAATTAGGGAAAACAACCGGCCTCGTTAATAACTTGAACTTTTAATTGTACCATAGAGGAATTGAAATTTCATCATAGCAAGTTTGGTTATTATAGCTATTTTACTTTTAATTGTACCATAGAGGAATTGAAATTCATTATATTCTGTTATCGTTATTGTTCTAACCACTTTTAATTGTACCATAGAGGAATTGAAATTAAAAAGTGCCTCTGAGGAAGTATTCTCTGTTATCTTTTAATTGTACCATAGAGGAATTGAAATATATTTAACTTAGCTACGGGAAGCGATAAATACAGCCTTTTAATTGTACCATAGAGGAATTGAAATCTTCATAACAGCGTTAGGAATATTTCTTATAGAACTTTTAATTGTACCATAGAGGAATTGAAATTTCAATTCTCCACCTGTACCTGCTCCTGAATAGGACTTTTAATTGTACCATAGAGGAATTGAAATAAACGTTTAAATACTGTCCCCCCATCGTCGCTTGCTTTTAATTGTACCATAGAGGAATTGAAATTTTCATTTAAAACAAGAAGTTCAAGTAATGTAATACCTTTTAATTGTACCATAGAGGAATTGAAATTGTGCAGGCTGCTTAGACGAAGCAAGAGAAAGGAACTTTTAATTGTACCATAGAGGAATTGAAATTTCTCCATTTCTTAACAATGATTCTGAAGGCTGTAACTTTTAATTGTACCATAGAGGAATTGAAATAATACATTTCCTGCAATACAGGAATCGATTAACGCTTTTAATTGTACCATAGAGGAATTGAAATTTTCTATCCCAAAAGCAAACTGTTGCAAAGGTTGAACTTTTAATTGTACCATAGAGGAATTGAAATAAACAAGGGGAGAAGGAATGGGGGCTATCCCGCAACTTTTAATTGTACCATAGAGGAATTGAAATATACTTCCGGAAGGATTAAGCTTTCCGTTTCACCTTTTAATTGTACCATAGAGGAATTGAAATGGGGCTGTATGGGCTTTATTTGGGCTTATTTACGCTTTTAATTGTACCATAGAGGAATTGAAATGGGGCTGTATGGGCTTTATTTGGGCTTATTTACGCTTTTAATTGTACCATAGAGGAATTGAAATGAAAAAGAATTGGCGTTATATGCCACTCTTTGACCACTTTTAATTGTACCATAGAGGAATTGAAATGTAAATTTTGCAAGTCTTTTTGCGATTGTTGAACGCTTTTAATTGTACCATAGAGGAATTGAAATATCTTCAAACATTCTTTTTGCCTTATCTAAACAATAGCTTTTAATTGTACCATAGAGGAATTGAAATACAGTATGGAGACACATCAATAATTCCGACATCTACTTTTAATTGTACCATAGAGGAATTGAAATAGTAAATAACTACGCTGGAAGTAATATAAATGTACTTTTAATTGTACCATAGAGGAATTGAAATAATATTATGCCCACAACTGTCATATCCTAAAGCAGCTTTTAATTGTACCATAGAGGAATTGAAATTTAAAAGAATTTAAGCACCCAAAACAGGCATGTTACTTTTAATTGTACCATAGAGGAATTGAAATTTTACTTTTTGGAAACGTTACCAAAACATTTTTACTTTTAATTGTACCATAGAGGAATTGAAATTAGTCGGTAAACAGTTTGGAGGAAATTCTGCATTTCTTTTAATTGTACCATAGAGGAATTGAAATGATTATTTGAGGGGATTAACCCTTGAAAACATAAACTTTTAATTGTACCATAGAGGAATTGAAATGAAGTAAAAAGAGAGGAACTTTGCGAGTATATTACTTTTAATTGTACCATAGAGGAATTGAAATCAGGTAAACAGATATATAATACAGATGACAATTGCTTTTAATTGTACCATAGAGGAATTGAAATGATTATTTGAGGGGATTAACCCTTGAAAACATAAACTTTTAATTGTACCATAGAGGAATTGAAATTGAAAATATATGGCTGAATAGTTTTTTGTTTTTTGTGCTTTTAATTGTACCATAGAGGAATTGAAATGTTATCACTGTAATTCAGCAGCTTATACCTGACTGGCTTTTAATTGTACCATAGAGGAATTGAAATGAAGTAAAAAGAGAGGAACTTTGCGAGTATATTAACTTTTAATTGTACCATAGAGGAATTGAAATTTAAGTTCAGTCTCTCCGCTTCTTTTCGTAAGCTACTTTTAATTGTACCATAGAGGAATTGAAATAATAGGGTTCTTGCTTGTTGTGCTTACATAAACGCTTTTAATTGTACCATAGAGGAATTGAAATAAAGAACTTGCTTGATAAAGTCTTTTCTCTCCAACTTTTAATTGTACCATAGAGGAATTGAAATGTATCTTCCCCTATCCTTAGTGCTGCCCCGGCTTCCTTTTAATTGTACCATAGAGGAATTGAAATAGAAGATATAAGAAGTGAAGATGTAGGTATAGTGGACTTTTAATTGTACCATAGAGGAATTGAAATAATAAAAGGGAAGATTGGAAGTACAACAGAATTTACTTTTAATTGTACCATAGAGGAATTGAAATCGACCTTTAAACAGGAAGGGTAAAAGGATATGAAAAACTTTTAATTGTACCATAGAGGAATTGAAATTTGGCTGCGCTTAGAGGAGCCACAGCAGCAAACATCTTTTAATTGTACCATAGAGGAATTGAAATGATATTAAAGTTTGTTTTGATGATATTAAAACCATCAAATGGCAGCTACTCATGAACTTTTAATTGTACTATAGAGGAATTGAAATGAAATTAGTAGGGCATACTTAGTTGATGCTGTTTTAATTCTTCAAATATGCGCCTCGTTAAGTAGTTTTGGCGGATTATAATTAATTATATTTCGCCAAAAGTATTCATACAAGTGTAGTTTTGGCAAGATATAAAATAATGGCAATTATTTCTCCTTGTGTTGATTAAAAAAAAGATTCCCGATTGATTTCGATTTCCCATTTACAAAAGTCATTATTCCAACGGTAGTCCGATTTGATCACGCCATAAGGGAATTCGAATTCACCAGATGGATCGATTTTCAAACCCTGAGAATTGCTTTGTTTCTATTTCCAGATTTGGTCATAAATGATTTCAAAAACATCAACAGCATTTATATTATTTTGCTGAAGTTTACGATCGGTAATTATAACAGGCGAAAATTCTGAAGAAACGCCAATTCTTCCATGGGAACCTTTGATCAATGTGGCATCCAGCGGAATAACATCCATTACGTATCTGAAGCCCGCTTTTTTTCGCAGCAACTTATATCCGGCACGCAGCTTCGAAGTCATGAACATTTCTACCGGATCGTAGCCGGGTTTTTTATGTATATCAACACAGCGTGCATAGTCCGGAGCCTTCGCATCATCCATCCAGAAATAATAAGTGAACCAGCTTTCCGCATCGGCCATCAAAACAAGATCTCCGCTTCTTGCGTGAGCAATATGATATTTTGCCTGGTCTTCTTTATCAAGTATTAATTCTATACCGGAAACTTTTTCTAATAATTTTCTTACCTGCGGCATTACCGAAGCTTCGTTTACGTATATGTGTGATACCTGGTGGTCTGCGACTGCAAAGGCTTTGGAAGCGCCTGCATCTAATAATTCCAGGCCACGTTCAACACGCACTTGTAACAAACCTTCTTCTCTTAACAGCCGGTTTAGGTGAACCGGTTTAGTAACCGGCGCAATACCATATTCGGAAAGAATAATAATTTTTGCATTTTTCTTTTCATAAAAAGTAACGAGTTGTTCAATCACTTTATCGATCTCATGCAATTCCGGTTTTATCTTAGAAAGATCAGGGCCAAATTTTTGAAGACAATAATCCAGGTGAGGCAAATAGATCAGGGTAAGCGTAGGATCGTACCGTTCATCCGTTAGCATAGAAGCATCGGCAATCCATTGAGTTGATTTTATGTTGGCGCCTGGTCCCCAAAATTGAAACAAAGGAAATTGGCCTAATTTAATTTGCAATTCATCGCGCAGCTCTGTCGGATGCGAATAGCAATCCGGCAGCTTCCGTCCATCTGCAAGATATTGTGGCCTTGGCGTTACAGAATAATCTGCTGAAGAATACATATTATACCACCAAAACATTTGCGAGCAGGTAAATGAAGGGTCTTGTTTTTTTGCTTTCTCCCAAATTTTTTCAGCCAATACCAATTGGTTCGATTGTTTCCAGAATTTTACTTCACAATCTTCCCGGTCATACCATCCATTGCCTACGATACCATGCTCAGAAGGCCATTTGCCGGTAAGGTAAGTGGATTGAACAGCCGTGGTAACAGCAGGAAGCATCGGCGTGATCGCTGA
This sequence comes from Hanamia sp., assembly GCA_965217965.1. Lineage (GTDB taxonomy): Bacteria > Bacteroidota > Bacteroidia > Chitinophagales > Chitinophagaceae > Ginsengibacter. The sequence continues at coordinate 1,756,618 of CBDCJQ010000001.1, forward strand.
TAAATTATTTTTTGAAATATAATTTTTTAGAAAAGGCATTTCTCCCGTTACGGAAGAAGAAAGCGCTACTACATCAATCACAACTGTTTTATTCATGAATGTTGATCTGTTTATTGTTCTTTATAAATGCGGCATCACCCATTGCAACTCTCTTATAACGGAGTCCTGTAACGGCAATTTCAATGCGCCCGGAAGTACTTCCCATGTGTATGTTTCCACTTCAAGATGATTGGTGAAATTCACCTCTTTTTGTAAACGCAATACCTCTTCAATATCTTTTTGTGTTGATTGCAATGAGCCAAAATCTTCTTCAAAAATGGGCACATGAAAATGGGCACGCCATTCATTTACTTCAGCATTGTCATAGTCTGACAGCGCTTCCGGAAGATCCGGGTATCGCAATAATTCACCACTATTTTTTTTGGCAACTACCTGGTGCAGGTAAGTAGGTTCATTGTATTTTGAAAAAGATTCTTTTATATTTTGCCTCTGTGAAATGTCTTTATTAATGGCTGCTTTCAAGGCTGCACTTATTTGTAATTTACCGATCTTTATTCCTGATTGCAAAACTTCGCGGATAATTTCTTCGTGCGGCTCATAGCCAATAGCAAAGTGACACACGTCATAACATAAACGGATATGTGCTTTTAATAATTCTTCTGCCTGTGAAATGGAAACATTAAATTTAGCAGCTATATTGTTTGCGCCGCCTGTAAGCAAATCATTTTTAAACCAATGAATAAATTCTTTTCCTGTTTCAAGCATTCCATCAGGCTCCGGTTCAATATCCAGATGTAAAATTTTGCCGGTTGATTGATGAATTTCTATAAGACTTTCTGCAACAAGCACCATATTATTGGTAGCCAGTTCTCTTGCATTTTGTAGAGCATTCCCTTGTTGAAACCAGTGCCTGTAACTCAATGGTGAAGTGGAAATGCTTCCTTCTGAATTTGCCGGTGTAAGGTCTTTTAAAATTTGAAATAATCTAATGGTATAATCTACTCTTTCATTCGTAGTCCAGTCGGGGGCATGCACCTGGTCTTTAACATGGGTATCATGAAAACTGCCGTATGGAAATCCATTCATTGTAAATACATAAGCTTCATTTTCATCGAGCCATTGCTTAAATATTTCGAGATTTTTCTCTTTAATAATATCAACACTTGCAGTGTTCGATAAGCGTAAACCAATGCCCATCGGTTTGCCGGGAGAAAGTTTTTGTTTTATACCCGGAAAGTTTTTTCTTATTTCGTTGAAATGATCTTTCCACTTTTCGCCGCTGTGGATATTTGTACAGTAGGTTAAATGACCGGAATCGGTAAGCATATTATTTACAAATTAAAATTTTTTACCTCCGCGTATAGGTTTAGTTTCCGTGACGCTTCTATAAGTAATGCAGTGTCTATTTCGTGCACTTCTTCTCCCGTGCCGATATCACGCAAGAGCATAATAGTTAAGCGCCCACCAAGATGTTCTCTGAATTCGTTTAATCCCAATAAGACTTTACTATCCTCATTAATTTGCATAAACGGGTGCGAGATTTCAAAGCCTAAGCGAATCAATAACTGAATAATTCTTTCTGCTTTTTCCGCAGCCAATCTACCTGATAGTGACGAATACATGCTGTCTAATGCAATGCCCATAACTACGGCCTCACCATGCAGTACTTCGAAATTAGTGAGTTGTTCCAATTTGTGTGCACTCCAATGGCCAAAGTCCAATGGACGTGAAGAACCCGTTTCAAAAGGATCAGCGCCTGCTATGTGCTGAAGATGAAGTTCGGCGCATCGCCTCACGAGATAATTCATGGTGTCAGCATGCCGGGAAACCAATTGATCTGCGTTGCTTTCAATCCAATTAAAAAAAGCTGCATCCTTTATCAAGGCTACTTTAATTGCCTCTGAAATTCCGGAGCGCCAATCCCGTTCTGATAATGTTTGTAAAAACCGATCATCATTAAAGACACCAACAGGCGGCGCGAATGTGCCGAGGAAGTTTTTTTTATTGAAATAATTGATTCCATTTTTTACGCCCACACCGGAATCATTTTGCGATAAAGCAGTAGTGGGAATTCTGATATGCCTTATTCCCCTGTGAGACACTGCAGCCGCATAACCTACGGCATCAAGTACAGAACCGCCGCCAATTGCAGCTACGTATGAATGCCTGTCAATATTATGGAAATTTATCGCTTCGACAATTTTATTAAATAAAGTGAGATCATTCTTTACTGCTTCACCACCGGGAGTTACCAATATATCATCCAATAAAAGAACCGTGTTGTATTTCTTAAAATAAGAAAAAATTTCTTCTATAAGATGAGGATGCGCATCAGCAACATTCTGATCGATAACAAAAAGGATCTTCTGAAATGGTGATGTTTTTTTTTGAACAAAAAAATCTTCTAAAATTGTATTTAGAGGATTAAAAAGAGCCGAAGTAAAATAAACCCTGTAATCAAACTTCACAACAAATTCCTGTTCTAAATAATTCATAAATAAATTTTAAAGACTGCGGATAATTTTTTTGAGCTGAATTATTTTCTTTTAGGTTACTGCAAATTTCTTTGCCAGGTACAAAGATAAAGGCAATAGAAGGACTATTGATAAAGCCAGCCACGGAAAGCCAAATGCCGCCGCCCATGAAGCATTTAGAAGTATTAAAGCAATAACCCCGGCCTTAACCGCTTTGCCGATATTTTTTCCGGCAGGTTGTTGAATGGCTTTGAGCAATGGGCCAAAGATCATCCATACAAAAGGCAACAGGAAGATCAATGTGAGCAAAACGTTGTGAGTATAAAAGGAAATAACTAAAATAGAAGCCGCCACCAATGCGTAGAGAAAGCCGGCAAAATAAAGAGGCTTACTTTTTCCTCCATGCACTTCTCCACGGCTTATCATGGTAATGGACGCTATATAAATTACAGGAATAAAAGCCACATACCAATATAAGCTGAGTTGAGCTGCCGAAATGCTTATCCCTAACAGAAGATTTAGGCCACGACACAATCCCATATTTAACGGGCCGAGAAAAGTATGATGCTTACCCCATTTATCATATACAACTGCGAAAACTGAAATCGCAATTGCGAGCAAGCCGGAAAATGGATTTACAATAAATGCGGTGATAATACCAATCAGCAACAAAAAAATTCCAAGTAAAGCACCTTCTTTTAACGAAATAATTCCCATCGGAATTGGCCGCTCCGGTCTTTCTATTTTATCAAGGTCAGCATCAAATACATCATTAAAAACAACTCCTCCGCCGTACAGCCCTGTTGTAGAAATGCACAATAAAACAATTGGTAATGCCCGGGCAACAGATAAATTTGGCACTATGATAAATCCTGAAATAGCAACCCCGGCGAGCACATCAGCGATAGCGGTAACAATATTCGCCGGCCTCATCAATTTTAAATACGCAATTGTTTTTTTCAAGATGTTCGTTAACTGATGATGATAGAAGATGCGTCGATGCGAGGCTGCTGGCCGCCGCGAAGTATTGTATTGCCCTCAAACTTTTCAGACTGATCTATATTTTTTGAATTGCTAAAATCTGTATCGTCTATTTGCCCGCTCTGGCCGAAAGCCGTAATAGCATTTCGATAAGTAACTAATTGTATGTCCTCATCGCTGATGCCGCGTTGCTTCATAAGAGCCGCAGTTTTAGGAACAGCAAGGGGATCGCTTATTCCCCAGTCGGCCGCAGAGTTGATCATGATACGCTCTGTGCCGTATTGCTTTACAATTTCCACCATGCGCTCATTACCCATTTTGGTAAAAGGATAAATGGTGAATGCCGCCCAAAAACCCTTTTCTAAAACTTCCTTAACGGTTTCTTCATTATTGTGATCTACAATAACGGTATATGGATCCAGCCCATGTTCTAAAGCAATTTCCATACTGAGTTGCGTGCCTTTTTTCTTATCACGATGAGGTGTATGTATCTGAACCGGCAAACCGGCATCTTTAGCAAGAACCAACTGAAGACGATAATATTTTTCTTCAAGAGCTGTCTGGTCATCAAAGCCAATTTCACCTACGCCAACAACACCTTCCTTATAAATAAACATAGGAAGTATTTCCATAACCTGTTCTGCAAGCGGTTCATTGTTTGCTTCCCTGGAGTTTAAGCCGATGGTGCAATAATGTTTAATGCCAAATTGGGAAGAACGAAATCGCTCCCATCCTATTAAGCTGCTATAATAATCTCTGAAAGTATCGATGCCGGTACGTGGCTGGCCGAGCCAGAAGGCAGGCTCGATAAGGGCCACTACTCCGGCGTCCGCCATCGCCTGGTAGTCATTCGTTGTGCGGCTGGTCATGTGAACATGCGGATCAAAAAATTTCATTCCGCGAATATTTTGCAGATCAGCGGGAATGGCTTCTTTGAAATGAGTTTCATTTTCATCTATCGGATTATTGCAACACATATATTTAATTCGGATTTAAGTAAATTTTATTTTAAAATCATTTGCATGGAACCAAAAATCCAAATCACACCTTCAGGGAATTTAGAGTCATCCAGCTCAATTTATTTTCTATTATTTCATTTTTAAGTTCCGGTGCTGTATTCAATAAATTTTTAGCAGGTGCATAATTGCTTTGGGCGCAGGTTAGCGCTGCTGCCCTTTTTGAAATGATGTCACCGGAGCCAAAAACATACTCAATGTCGGCGAAATTATTTTCATCAATAAATTTGCCTACCAATCTCCAAAGCTGAACATTCACAGGCCGTTGTGCCGCCCATCGTTCATGCGCATAATCTATAAGTGTTGCCGCCAATTGTTCATTTGCTCTTTCATCCAAACCAATAATCCTGTTTACATCTTTATCCGTAAAAAAAGCTTTTAAAACCATTTGATTCCATGCGGGCTCATCCAAATATCGATAAGGGTAAGGATTATCAGACATGATTGCATCGAGCACTATTCCAATATTACTTCTTATACCTTCAGCACAACGTTTTGCCCATGCTTCCGGATAAGCAAGAACTGGTAAAGCGGCATAAAGATCTGCCAATTCATTCATCTCTGCATTATTAAAAAGCCCTTCAATTTTGGTAAAATAATGATCCTTTTCATCGGCATTCACATGGAGTAAAATCCAAATTCTGCATAGCCTGTGCAAGGGCCTTTCATTAATTGTAAATCCGGGAAGAATAGAATTCAGCAGCTTTTGCTCATGAACATTTATGGTAAATATTTTTCTCCCTGTTTTCGCCGCAATAGCTGCAAATGAAAGATTTAATTGTGCGGCAGTATTTTCGGTTGTAATAAGAGCTCTTTTTTCTTCAAGCCATAAATGATTAGCTGCATCGAGGTGTTGTTTTATAAGATTTGATAACAGGTTTTTCAATTCTTCCACATCATATAAATAAATTTCCTTTTTCACGGTAATATCTATTAAGCTGCAAAATAGTTTATTGCTAAAGCGCCGCTGATAATAAGTAATCCAAAAAATTCTCTCGTTTGTTCTATATAAGGTTTTGTTGCCTGCATGCTTTGTACCAGGCTTTCCCTTTTATACTTGGTTATCCAATGCCGGACACCGTCTTTCGCAAAAAATAATATAACAGCATAAGCAAGATAAAAACCAATAGCCACTAAATATACGACCGGGTAATATTTACCAAATACTGCGAGGCCACAGCAAACGGAAGCAACCATATAAATAGTTACCCATAGCCATGAATCTTTATCATTTAAATTGACATAGGCAAAAGCTGCGAAAGCAAGGCAAAAAAAGGCATTTAGAATAATTAAAAACATAAATTTATTGTTGTAAACGAAGTTATTAAAACTAAGGTTAAAGACTTATAAAAGAGTTGGGTGGAAAACAGGTAAACTGCAAATTATTTATTCTTCCTGCATCACAAAAAGGGCACCCTACTTTTTATTATTAAGCTCCGCCAGGGTCCATGGTTTGTTCCTGTTTTTATTTTCTTCCCTTATCTTTTTTACCTCATCTTGTGTAACAATGGGGGAAGAAGTTGCATTATTCCCATGGTTGTTGCCAAATTCATACCGGGCATAACTCAATACCGATGCAATCCATCCATCACTATTGGCGGCCATGGAAGGCATTTCAGCAGGATATGTTTTTCCTTCGACAGGGCCGGTTAACCCATTGAGCAATATTCTGATTGTATTGTCTTTTTCTGCAAATAAAAACGGTTTTGCACCGACAAGGGGTGGAGCGGCCATAGTACTGCCTCCAATGGCTAATCCCTTTCCATCACCTCCGTGGCAATTTGCGCAAAGTGATCTAAAAGTGGTAGCTCCTTTTAAAATCGTTTTTTTGTCTTCTGCGGTCATTTTGACAAGCCTGCCTGAAAGCTTTTTTACGAGATCATTTTTATCAAGCGCATCTTTTGCCGCTACCAGCATTTCATTACTTGCATTCTGCTCCATTATTTGTTTGACCACATTTTTTGCTTCGTCAGAATTACTATTGTACATTGATAGCAGCACCTGTACACGAACATCGTAGTTTACATCGTCTTTAAGCTTTGCGACTTCTCCGATCACCCGGCTATCGTTCTGTTTCATAAAAGATTCACTAATCCAAACCGCGGTTTTTCTTACCTGCGGATCAGGATCATTCAAAGCACGTGATAGTGTTTCGTGGTCAATTGCATCCAGTCCTTCAAGGGTCCATAAAGCGTGTATGCGTGCCAGTTGGCTGGTATCGTTTTCGGAAGCTTTGCGCTTGCCTGTTGCCATATCTTTTAAGGCGGGAATTACCGATCTGTCACCATGAAGTATAATTAGTTTTTGGGCATTATCCCGCCACCAGCCATTGGGATGCCCGAGGTATTTAAGAAGCGTTGAAGAAGATTCATTCAGCATATTTGGCTTTGGCCCTTCCTTGAAGCCATCATAAACTACCCTATAAATGCGGCCACCGGTTATGTTTTTAGCAAGGCCGAGGCTATCAATTTTATTGCGAAGAAAAGATCCTGGTTTCGTCCAATTTCCCTGCTGAATAATTCCGTGGTTCATATCGACAATATATAAATTCCCATCGGGGCCTGTAGCACTATTCACGGGTCGGAAATTCATGTCTGAAGATGATATAAACTCCATGCTATCGTACGCATTTTTGAGGACAATTTTCCCTTTCATGTCCATCACCTTCGCTCTTCGTATTATTCTTCCAACGGGTTCGCAAACAATATAGTCTCCCACGAAATCTGCAGGCAACCTGTCGCCCCGATAAATTGACTGGCCGCAACAAGCCGTAAAATGATTAAGGGTATTATTTGGCCGCAGCCTGGAATTTCCTCCCTGCACATCAGGAGTAGCTATGATGGGCCATACTTGCTGGAACTCTGGACTGAATTGATCCGGGAAGTTCAGGCTTCCGTACATTGGGTTGATCTGAAAACCCAACACGGGAGTTTCTCCGCCTGCACTGGAGAAAAATAAACGCCCGTAATTATCATGTGTTAAACCCCATTGACCATCCACTCCGCTGGAAATGCTATCTACCTTTATGGTACCGTTAGTATATCGAAAACGAACGGGGTCATAGGTCATATACATCCAATTATCGAGGTTCCAATCGAGCCCGCTTCGCTGGTGTTCCATGTTAGCGTCGCTTGGAACGTATTTATCGTCTTTATAAACTATCTTTTCGAAATCTGCCTTACCATCACCATTTGTATCAGCGTAGCTCGTGATGTTAATTGAATTTGTTTCATTTACCAGTAACTCATTTCCTACACTCTGCATCATTCGCGGCAACAAAAGGCTGTCAATAAATACGGAGCTTTTATCCATTTTGCCATCGTTATCAGTATCTTCCAGCAGCATTATCCTGCTCCATGGTTTTTGCTCGCCGGTCGCATCCGCATCCTGCATGTAGGTGAGCATTTCTGCAACATACATTCTGCCGTTGCCATCCCAGGTAATTGCAACCGGATCCTGTATCATGGGTTCACTCGCCACTAATTCCATGTGGTATCCATTAGGCAGATACATGGTTTTCATACTTTCTTCCGGCGATAAATATTTGGCGGTTGGATGCGGGTTAAATTCGGGTTTTGGATTGTCTTTTTTTGTGTTGCAGGTAAAAACAATTATAGATAAAACCACCAGGCCTAAAACCCGCAATTTAATTTTCATGTCAGATTAATTATTACAGCAGTTTGTGATTGTCATATTATGATGAAGATTTAAACCTTGCCTAAAGTTTTATTCTCCCATGGCATATTTTATTCCCCCGAGAATATGCTGCAGGTAAAGCGGATCAGCATAGGATTCTTCTGTATGGCCTAATTCAGTATAAAAAGCCCGGCCTCCATCGTATTCATGATACCAGGCCATGGGATGATGCCCCATGGGTGCAATTTTGCCAAGATCATAACTTTTCTCATCGATAGTAATGAGCTCATGCAGGCCTTCGGCAACCCACTTAAAAGTGTACCATTCATCTTTCCTTACCCATGGGTTTGGCAGATGTTTAGTAGACGGATCATTTGTATCAACAATATTTAATGTCGCAGTCTGTTGTGCAGGATGAGCGCCAAAATAAGCCCCGACGAGGTTACCATACCATGGCCAATCATATTCACAATCTGCAGCCGCATGAATGCCCATGAAACCGCCGCCTGCTTCGATATATTTTTTAAACGCCTCCTGTTGCTCATCATTTAAAATATTACCGGTAGTACTTAAAAATATTACCGCTTTATATTGCTTTAGATTTTCAGGATTTATCTTGGTGGAATCACTGGACGTATCTACATCAAATTTATTTTCCGCACCCAATTTTTGAATAGCTGCAATTCCTACCGGAATGGAGCTGTGATGATAGCCGGCAGTTTTGCAAAAAATAAGTACCCTTGGATTTTGCTGCGCTGAAGCCGGGCTAATATTAAAGAATACCAGGGCCAGCAGGGTTACCAGCAATGGCAAGGGGGAGTGGTTTCTTTTCATTAGATTTCTCATTGTTTTTTATTTAGCAATTGATTTATTTATAGTCCTTAATAGAGTGAAGATGCATTATTTTATTTCTTGAAGTCTTAAATTTTTATACGCAACTCTCATGATATGGCCGGCATGCATTTGCAGGCCTATAAGTCCGGATGCTTTGCGATTGGTGGCGTCATTATCTGTAACATCGCACATCAATACATCATTGATATAATGTTGTAAATGATAACCCTTTGCCACGATACGAAAGGTGTTCCACCCGGTATGTATCAACGCTTTTAGCGAATCGGGGCTGCCCAGTGAATCATTTACTATAGAGGCCGGCCACACATTATTTTTTGCAAGTTCCGATATCGGTTTTGTTACCTCGGGAAGTGTTACTTTCTGCCCGCGAAACGCTATGATGCTCCTCGCACGCTCTTCATAATTTTGACCTGTGTACGTGTTGGCTCCATCGATATCAAATTGGTAGCCTCTTAAACCGAAAGGCACACCTTCTACTTCTTCGCTGCGATATTGGATGCCGCTGTTTCCTTCAGGAGATATTTCATACTCCCCGTCCATTTCAAAGTCAGCAGGTTTACCTCCGCTCCATATTAAAAAAGTATTTGCTTTTAATGGCGTTGAGGAAGCGGTAAACTGCCCGACGATCGCTCCGTCTTCCACATGCCACACGGCAGTGTCGCCTTCCCAGCCTTTAAGCGTTGTTCCGTCGAATATTGACACAAGGCCTGTTGAATCTTGTGTGGTTTCCTTTTCAGACTCGTTGTTTGCGTCAGACGAATTACAACTGCTAAAAAAAAGACAGGCCGATAGCATGGCTAAAGAGCTTAAGCCTCTTAATGATTTTGCGTATTTGGACATGATGGTAATTGATGGGTTAAAAAAAAATTACAGTAAATCTTTTCGGAAAAACATTTTAATTTATTGATAGGAAACCTCAGACCGCGCCCGTATCTTTCCAGCTTTTGGAAGCAGCCGAGTCTAGTACGGCCTCACATACCTTCTGTGTTTCCAACGCATCTTTAAAGGTAGGCGAACAATGTTCACCAGCCTCAATACTTTTTAGAAAATCGGCGGCCTGGTGAACAAAACTGTGTTCATAGCCGATAGAAAGACCGGGTACCCACCATTTATCCATGTATGGTTGATCACCATCGGTAACATGAATAGAACGCCAGCCACGTACAATTGAATCATCAGCATGATCAAAATATTCGAGGCGGTTCAGGTCATGGAGATCCCAGGCAATCGAGGCATTTTCGCCATTGATTTCAAAAGTATATAACGCTTTATGGCCTCGGGCATACCGGGTGGATTCAAAGTTTCCTAATGAACCATTATTAAAATGACATATAAAGCTGCATGCGTCATCAATACTTACCTTTTGCATCTTCCCTGTTAACTGGTGCATTCGCTCTTTCACAAAAGTTTCCGTAACTGCAGATACATCTTTAATGCCACCATTTAGCCACATAGCCGTATCTATACAATGTGCAAGTAGGTCTCCTATTACACCGGAACCGGCAACTTCTGCATCCATGCGCCATAGGGCTTCTCCGCCTTGTGGAAGATCTGCATCAATCGTCCAGTCTTGTAAAAAATTTGCCCGGTAATGAAATATTTTTCCCAGCTTGCCTGAGTCTATTATCTGTTTGGCCAGCGTTACAGCAGGAATGCGCCGGTAATTATACCAAACCGTATTTTTTACGCCAGCTTTTTCAACCGCATCTACCATGCGTTGCCCTTCGGCTAAGTTTCTCGCAAGCGGTTTTTCCGTAAGCACCATTTTGCCTGCGGCTGCCGCAGCAATAGCAATTTCAGCGTGCGAATCATTTGGTGTGCAAATGTCTATTGCATCAATATCATTTCGTGATATAACATTTTTCCAATCCGTTTCAAAAGATTCGTATCCCCATTGTTCTGCAAATGCGGCTACTTTATCTCTGCTCCTCGAACATACTGCTTTTAATACCGGATGATATTTAAGATCAGGAAAAAAATTAGGGACACGGTTATAACCATTTGAATGCGTTCGCCCCATAAACCCGCAACCTATTAATCCAATTCTTAGTTGTTTCTTATTTGCCATAGGAATACCTTTTTAGAAGTATCGAAGAATGTATTGTGATCTATTATTCAATTTCAAACCTGCCTCATTTTTTATTTTAATTTTTTAAGCATGAAGTTGCGATACTCTACTTTCATCGGTGGCCCAACATGTACCTGAACTCCTAATAACCCGCTGAATTTCCTGTTCACGGCGTCATTATCTGTTACATCACTCATTAATATGCCATTAATAAAGTGCTGCATTCGATTACCTTTTACAATTAAATGGCACTTATTCCAACCTTCATTGATATGCTGTTTCAGCGAGTCTATGTTGCCCAACGAGCCGGTTACAACAGCTGCTGTCCAGATATTATTTTTTACTATGGACTGTAGTGGTGCCGATACATTCGGCAACATTACTTTTTGACCGCGATAGGCAATTATGCATCGGCCGCGTTCTTCATAATTTTGACCGGTATATTGGTTTTTACCGTCAATATCAGACTGGTATCCTCTCAATGCAAAGGGGAAATCTTTTACTTCTTCGCTTCGGTAATTAATTCCACTATTGCCGTTTTCTGAAATCCTGTATTCTACTTTTAGTTCGAAGTTGGCAGTTATACCTCCCCTCCAGATGAGAAATGTATTTTGTTTCACCACTGTAGCGGGAGTAATCACTCCTACAATCTCACCGTTTTCTGCACTCCAATAAGTAGAATCACCTTCCCAGCCATTAAGAGTTTTACCATCAAATATTTGCACGAAACCACCTTTGTCATATCGTTTTAGCACAGGTGTTTTGAAGCTGCTTAAAATTAAGAACATCCCCAGTCCGTAAAAAGAGCATAAACGTATCAAAGTGCTGGAATAATTATATCTCATTTTGAATGTTTATTCTAAAGAACTTTAATCTCTATTCTTTAGTTTTCGTTGTTAGATTTCTATCATGGCCTCTCTTTATTCTGCTTCATACCAACCGTGTAACCGGCGAACTTTTATCATGGATCCCAGTATATCATTCCATGTTTGTTGCCGGCTCATTACTTCGTTTGAGAACATGCATCCGTCCCAGCATATATGTGTGAAAGCTTTCGTTAGTTCTCCATTTTCATCGCGCAACCAGTAGCCGGCATCGTTAGGAATATCTAATCGTCCGTTAGGATCTGTAGCCAAACAATGGCGGCCCGTTTTATCATGTGATCCGGTGCCGTGCACTGTGCCGTCATTCTGTGATACATGGAAGTCGATTGTCCAGGGTCGAAGTGCATTCGTGAGAGTCTTCAGGCCTTCCTTCAAAGCGTTGCGGTCAGTCCATTCAAAATCAACGGGCAGTATTCTATCTTCGGGACTATTGTAGCCCAGGAGGTATAACAATGTATGCGCCATGTCTGCCTGGAAACCAAAATTAGGGCGATCGACAGCTTCGAGCGTATCGATCATCGCTTTCCAGCTATGCATCCCTCCCCAACAGATCTCACCTTCTGCTGCAAGCTTTTCATCATATTCAGCGGCTACATCGCAGGCTGTCCGGAAGGTTTGGGCGATTAGTTTTGTATTATTTACAGGATCCGTCAGCCAGCTTTGGGGAGTACTTGCAGAATCAATACGTACTACTCCATTAGGCCGGATACCAAGTTCCCGTAATTGCTTTGCCACGTTGCAAGACTTTCTTACCTGGTCAATAAAACGGGTTCTTTCTTCTTTACTGCCCATAGCTGCACCGCCGGCGGGTGGCCATATCGGTGCTGCAAGGCTTCCAATTTTAAGTTGAAACGAGTCAACTTTATCTGCGAATCTTTTAATGCCATCTTCTGAACTGTCGATTTCAAAATGAGGATCAAAAAGCCCTATATCTATGCCATCAAATTTAACGCCGTCCACTTCGGCAGCAGCGGTCATCTCCAGCATAGTATCAAAAGAAATGACCGGTTCTGAATCTTGTCCCTTTCCTACAATGCCCGGCCAGGTTGCATTGTGGAGTTTTGGATAATTATTTTCGTTCATTCGTTACAAAATTTAAGATTGATTTTATTGTTATAATGTGAGGTCAGGATTTTCCGGACCGAAATGTTTCAGCATAACGATAGGATCTGTAGAAGATTTATTTACGATCCTGACTCCTTCTTTTGCGGCAGATTCACTCACAAAATATTCGTCATGCGTTAACTGTCCATAACGGATCAATGCCGGTGTTTCAATGTCCCATACACCCATGGTACCGTGTCCCTGCATCATGATCATTCCATAGGCTGCATTGTCTTTGATCGTTACAGTTGCTCTCGGTTCCACGGTTAATTCTTTGGCACTAAAAGCATGTGAGCGGTAACAAACCCATTTTTCAATATATCTTTCGGCTTGCATTTCCGCGATAGGTTTCACCGGTTGTGGATTCATAAAACGGGTTTCCAAAATATTTGGATCTACGTTCAACTCCCAGTCGATTACATCCATCAGGGCATCGAAATCGCCTTTCATATTTTCCGGTGTGCCGTTCCACAATAACACCTCAGGAATTATCGCTTCATTGACTAAGGACTGGTACATGGCAAATACATCCGAGGCTTTTTGCGGCTCATAAGTACACATACTTCCCGGGGCATGGAGCATTCCCGGTGGCACATCCCAACCGGTACCCGGTTCCAGGCGAAAAGCCTGTGAAAAATTGGTAATCTTATTGTCACCTTTTGTAAAGTTTACCAGGCATTCACGGATTTGCTCTTTTGTTGTTCCCGGTGCAATGCCGAAAAATGTGTAAGGAAAGTCACCGCCATGATTATTTACCTGTGGAGGAAAATAATATGCTTCCGGTTTACCTTTTTGACCTATCAGTGCAGCTTTCTCATCATTGTGATGAATATGATGCGGAAGGGGCCCCATATTATCGAAAAACTTGGAGTACATAGGCCAGCTTTCATATTCATCCCAGAGACGTTGGCCTATCAGCTTGCCTTTTAATTCATCAACCGCGTCTTTCAATAACACGCGTTGCTCTCGTCCCGCATCCTGAAAAACAATAAAACTGAGCCCTTCATGTTCGCCGGTTAACGGTCCATTTTTTGCCGGTGTAGTTGAAGAAAACCAACGTTCATCAATACCACCACGCTCGCCGCCGAGGATATAATAATCATCCGGATGCAATTTGATTCTTCGCCCCGGTACACAAAATGATCTTGGTACCCAATTGGGTGCCAAACGTAAAATTCCTTTCCCTTGTTCCAATGCCTTTTGGGCCGAACTTATTTTTTCTGCTGTTTCCATTAAAATTGATTTTTGTAATTAAGCTAAATCGTATTTTTTAAAAAATCATTAATTTTTATTTCACTTTCCATTACTTCAATTTCAAGATCGTAACTCCGTGTTTCTCCCGGCTGCAGGAAAATTAATTGCTGATCCTCCCGCGCTTTGGCTTGCCCTATCGGCGGATGAGTTCCGGGTTCAAGGCCGGTAACATATTCACCTTTGCCCCAATGTTGCCAATTTGTTAACCACGGTAATTGTTTTTTATCAAAACGCAAAGCCAGGGCGATGCCTATTTGAGAGTTATAAAACCCACAGGCACAGCGGCCGGTACTATCAGGAGCAACGTCGATATAAGCGACCGCCTCCCCCGCGCCATTATGATCTTCCAATGGCGCAGAACACTTGCGGAAATTGTATCCTTCCCTAAAAATCTTATTATTTATTCCCCCGGTGTGTGGATCCCATTCGCCTTTCCATATTATATCGGTTCCTTCATCGATCAATGGCCAGCCAAAGTTGCAATGATATAATATCATGTGAGGAGCGGGGACATTTCCCCGGTTCATTACTTCATCGTGAATACGGATCGAGGCTATGCCAAGTGTTCCTGATATCGTTCTTTTCAATTCAAGGTTTGGGCCGAATATCCTTGTTTCTTTTATTTTCCCCGTGATACTCATTTCCATTTTGCCTGCCGCGGGGTCGGGTTGTATAATGGATTCTATCTCCGCAGGAATATTGCTTATCAGCCCGTGAAGACCTCTCTCTCCAAATTCATCTTCTTCAGGTCCTCCAACATGAGTCAGACCGCAGGTAACCAGGAGCCCTCCTCCGAATGTGTTAAGCCAATCTAACCCCTGCCGGGTAAATCGCTCTGGCGGTGTAGTTCCCAAATCATTCATCCAGGCAAGGCAGTGTTGGTTATAAAACGCATCTGCGATATCCATTGCCCTGTCAATAATCACCTTATACCGCAATCCTGTTCCGGTATTTATCCACGCAATACGGACTCCCCGGCTTGCTCCATTGTCAAGGATGGAAGTTTCAATTCCTCCTAATTGTGCAGCGTTGGATATTTTGCCGGTCCAGGCTTGATCTTTCAAATTATGCGCTTTGATTGTGAGTAAAAATAAAATTATTACTACATTTATTTGGCGCCCGCTTTAAACACTTTATTATTCTTATCACCCCCCGACACCAGGTATGCCATCAGGTCTTTAAGCTCTTCCGGGTTTAACCGGTTGATCAATCCAGGAAGCATAATAGACACGTCTGAAAGTTTAGTTGAGACCACGTCCTTCTTCGGGATTTCCCTAAGTTGCAGCGGAGCAAATGGATTCTGAGACACATAATATTTATCATCGTCGTCCCTGATAAGCCTTCCCATTATCGTACTACCGTTCTTTAGCAGAAAATTAGTAGCGGCATATTGATCAGATATCACTTTACTGGGTTCTATAATTGATTCCAGTATGTCTTTACCGGAAAACCTCGTCCCTAACTGCGTCAAATCCGGGCCAACTGAACCCCCTTCTCCACCTATACTATGGCACGAAACGCAGAGGGAGGCTTTAAACATTGCCCTACCCTGGTCAAAATCTCTGCCTGATAAATTTTCTACCAGAGGAGAGCCTTCAGAGATGGTCCAATCCCGTCCGGGGCCTTTAGGCCTTACATCATTATCTGCCAGGTGAATTCCACGATCGTTAAGCAAAGCGTTTCCCGAAATACTATCATAATGTGCAAATTGTTCTTTCGGCACATTTGCCAGGGCCATCTTCCTGGCCAAATTAATATATCCGGTGTAGCTGTTACCGCCCTTCAGGCCAAGGAAGCTATAAAAATATTTAAAATATTTCTCTCTTATTTCAGGTGTCCAGCCCACTTTATCGGAACTCAATACGGTGGCGAGATATATCTGTTGTGCAGGTGGTTGATGCGCCAGCATATTGGCCACATCCAGGCCATATTGCTGATTCCGCAAAATAAGGTCGGAAGATTGAGTCGCTGTTTTTTGATAAGAAGTATCATCCTTTGAAACATCCATCAAAGCAAGCGTTTTACCTGCCGCCTGCGGGTCTCCGATGAACACAAGAATTTTGCTAAGCGACCGGTTTAATTCGTTGGCGCCGGCAGGATACTTAGGTGCCAGGTATGAAATTAGCTGCGTATCCTGAAGAGCGTCCGGCTTTCCCATGCGGGACAGCGTAAGTTCAATTGCCCGTAAAAAATCTACTTGCTGAGGTTCAGATAATGTTTCATAATTGACGCCCATTAACGCTTTTAAAATTCCGCCTTTTACATCTTTATTGCCATCTCTTGCCAAAGCTATCATTGCCTGGGTTAAGGTAACCGGATCTTTTTCTGCTAATGCTTTTGCCTGCCATTGGCTTACCGGCTGATGCTCGATTGCAATACGGGCGGCGTACCTGATGAATCTATCATTATCTTTTAAGTATGGCCAGGCGATCGTAACGGCAGAAGTATCTGGCTTTCCCTGAAAATCTTCCAGTTGCCTCCTGATCCTTCGGGCTTGTACTTCGTTGGCTCCATTGGATGGTGACAAGGGATCAATTTTTTCGGTATTATCTCCATAGTAAACCCGGTAAAGATCTGACTCAATTTTACGCCCCCCTGTAAGAAAATACAAAGCGCCATCCGGCCCTATAGCTCCATCAGTTAAAGGTAAAGGTGAGCCGGAAATAAATTCTTCGGCTTTTCCTTTGTAGGAGGAACCCTCCGGAAGCAGCTCAAAATGATACATGATACCATAGCTCCAATCAAAGGTGAATATACCCCGGCGATACTTTTCAGGAAAGCGGGCATTCATACCGCTCATAACGTTGGTGGGGGATCCCTGGCCTACATTTATCACCGCCGGTAAATTGTCGGGGTAGGCGGGGGACCATTTCTCATTATTTTCCCGGTATCCATAGTCACTTCCACCGGTTACGTGATTTATGCGGATTGGCCTGTACCAGGGCAGGCCCATATCCCATTCCATATCAGAATCAAAAGTAAATAGTTCCCCATCTTCATTAAAGGCCATATCAAACGGATTCCGATAACCTGAGCTAACTAATTCCCAATTAGTGCCGGCAGAATCAGTCTTTGCGATCCAGCCGCCGGGTGGCTCACGATCATTTCCAAACCCATTAGGATCTAATACCAAGGGTAATAAATTATCCACTTTCCAGGTTTTAGGTAATCTATAATTATCCATTGGTGGCAGGTTGGTAAAATTTCCCGCAATTACATAGATGGATTTTTTATCAGGAGATAAAACTGCATTATGCGGCCCATGCTCTCCTTCGCCCTCAAAACGTTTTAGTAAAGTAATTTTATCAAACTGATCATCGCCGTTAGTATCCTGAACGCGGTAAAGTCCACTCGGCCTGGTGAGGGTATCCGCTTCGCCTTCGTCATTCACGGTAACATAAAGGCTGTTGAAGGCATATAGCAACCCGTGGGCAAGTCCCATTTTTACCTTTGCTTTGGATGTATCCCCCGGCATCTTAATATCCAACTTTTCTACCATTACTTTTGATTTGGCTGTATCATAGCCAATCGGGGGAATGGTGAGGCGATACAAATAACCATATTGATCAGACGCTATCATGCGTCCTTTATCGTCAAAAGTCATGGCGACCCATGAACCCTGGTCATTCTCGCCAGGACTGTACAAGTGTTCCGCGTGAAATCCCTCCGGCAACTTTAGCTTCGCAATTTTGGGATCTACATTTTTATTTTCTTTATCAGGTTGATTGCAAGAAGCTTCTAAAACCATAAGAACCGAAAATATAAGCAGCAGTTTCATAGGTTTATTCCTGGACATGTTCATATAAAAAATTTTTTTAAAAGGGGTTATATATAAAAGCCAAACTAAAGTTTTGTCAATTTTAAATCGCTCTATTTTTATTAAATATTTAAACGCTGACTCACTGTCGACATGGTCTTAAGCAATTTGTTATTCCCTTGCCCGATTTTGGTTAACCAATGAAATAAATGAGAGAACTATAAATTATTTACCCTCATTAAAAAAAAACATACAGCCCGTCTTTGCCTGCTACAATAATATCTTTCCAGCCGGTGCTATGCAGGTCTGCAATAGAAAAAAAGAGCCCGGCCCTCTTCCCAACTCCCAAAGCACCATTACTGATCACGTTTTTAGTAAAAGATTCTCCGTTCCATTTAAAATAATAAAGGCCGGGTAGATCGTTACTTCCCGGATCTCCTCCATTGTGCGCCCTGTAGCGTTTTCCTGTAATTATTTCCATCTTTCCATCGTTATCAATATCCGCCCATTCTATAGTATGATATTGTGAATGGAAAGGATCAATGGGATGTTTTATCCAGCTTCTTTTTCCCGATTGATCCGTTTTTTGTTCATACCAATCCCATCCGTAGCTATGAGCTTGCCCAATTATCAGCTCACTTTTACCATCTTAGTTGACATCTGCAACAACACAATCAGTCTATACAACAATGGCAGGCCATATATCGGTATTTATCTCAGAAATAGATAAAGATATCTTCTTCTTACTTTGGGTGCCATAACCTATCACTACCACTTCCCCTAAAGAGGAAGCTATTGCAAAAATCAAAATATTTCTAAGATTTCCGTCGTCCGCTTTAATTTTCTTTTGTCTCATATCTAACAATGAAATGACAAGCGCAACACCTTTGCTAATTTGAAGTGTAACCTTTCTTCTATATTAGTAATAGTTTCAACTGAACTTCCCTTTACAGTTACAGATACACCAGGAAGGAAACATTATTTTCCGGCAATAGAGTTCCATTAGCAGTGATTTTTTGTTGTGAAAATGAAATAGATGAAATAATTGGTAAAAGCGGCAATAAGCAAAGCTTCGTCTTAAAATGAAAACAAGCAAATCGTTGTTTAAGTATAATAATGAATTTTTGTTTTGACAAATAATAATCTTTGAATTGATTATAAAAGCAATCTCGAAAGTCATTTAACTAAGTGCAATTTAAAAGACATAATTTCTTAAACTGTCCTGTCTTGACCTGAATAGCTGTAATTATTTTAAACAAATATTAATGAAGATCCTTATTAGCCATGCATTTCAAAGATATATTTTTACAAAGAAATTTTCACGTCTAAAAGAAATTATGGCATAAAGAAGATGAAACTCAGAACAAATTATTTACAAGGAAGCTCTTAGTATAATTTTACTGGTACTTCAACATGTTCTTTTTAGTTAGACAAACAATTAAGGCGCAAAAAAAAATGGGGCAAATCCAAATATTTCAGTCTTGTCCCAAGAGGTTAAACCCATTGGTTCGAAACCCGAACTATTTGTTGAGAGATTTAAAGCTTTTAGTTGATTTATTAGCCGCATGATCTTAAACAACGCGATGGTTAAGATCAATACATCTTCATTTCAAATAATCTTTATTGTTCAAAGCATACATCATTAAAGCGGTTTCAGTAAAGAAATACATTTTTCTAATCCTCAAAAAACGTTTAATCAATTATATCTATTTTGTTCAGCAACTCCACGTCCTCATTCCAGCTTTTCATTTCCCTGTTATATGCCGCCTGTGTTTTGGTAATTCTCAGCGTATGCGGAGAGCCTTTTTTGATTGTTTCGGTTTTTAAATCAATTACCACATGCCTGATGGCATTTTCCAGGTCAATTCTTTCGCTTTGATTTTTCCGGTAGTCAAAAACTTGTTCAGTAGCGGATTCCAGGAATGCGGTTAATAGGTGCCATTGTTTTTTATTGCCGGCAGTAACAGGCACTTCCCTGGACCAATCGGAAGGTGGCTGCGGTTTATCGGTTACACGTCTCTGCAAATATTGCCGGCAGATAACCAGTATTTGTTGTTCAAGCACCGTTCTTTCAGTTCGTGCCTGCAGTAGTGGGATAAGCACATGGTTCGCATAATTTCTCTCCTGATTTCGAGTAAGTATTTCAGCTATGGAGCTTATCCATGCTTCATCCTGCGGAAGCTTTTTTTCTATCCAAAATAAATCAAGCAAAGCGGCACCGGATAGCAGAAGATTTTTTTTAGCCGTATTCATTGATAATTCAGCAAAATAACGTGGCAGCTTTTCGGTTTGTGAAACCAAAAGATAATGGGGCTTACCGGTAGCCAAAAGTGCGCGGAGTACAGACAGCAACTGCTCTATAACAGGCAGGCTGATGTCTTGCGTAACCAGTCCGATTATTTTTTCAGTGATTTCTGCAGGGTAAAAATGAATTAGTTTTTTCCAATGGCCGGCATCAATTTTGACGAAATAGAATTGGGGGAGTTGATTATTCAGCCTCAAAAAAAATGTTTCATCTTTTCTGTTTATTATCCAATCGGCAACGGCATTGTAGTTAGCTGTTTTATCAATTGTGGCATCGCCTGATCCTGCTGATAATATAAGTTCTATTGCTGAACTTTCGTTATCGGTTAGCCGGTGTAGATTTTTATTGAAATAGTCAATCCATTCCAGTTTACTTACCATATTTTGCATTGGGAGCAATTGTGCATTTACCTCCGGCGACCATATCATTACGGCGCCATAATGATACCAATGCATGAGGTCTGGGCCGTAGTTGCCCATATAGCCGGTTGACTCCTTCATTATCGGTTCATCTTCATCTAAGGAAAACGAAGCAATAAGGTCATCCTCTTCAAAATTTACATTACTTAAAGCGGGAATATCATTTTCCAGCCAATGTTCAATGGATAAATTCTCCTCATAAATTTCCGCCATTTCTGCATCTTCATCGCCATCGTCATTGTTGCCGTAATATCCGCCGTTATCTTCCGGCATACCCTCCAGGTAAGAAGTTACCAGGCACATTTTTGCATAACATCCTGCGTTTTGTGCTGCCCGCAGAAGTACCCCGGCTTTAGGCCGGTCATTTAGCTTTAGCTGGTCTTCCGAAAAATTTTCCGGTGTATATTGATGTCCCAACAGTACGATATGCGGCTTTGTGCTACCATCCTGTCGCTGCTTTGTAAATATTTCAGCAAGTTTCTCTACATAAGTTTCAAGAGATGTTAGTTGAATTTTATTGCCGGATTTTTGCTGAATAAGATTGTACACCAAACAAACTCTATACCCCGAAGTAAGCGGCCTTACTTCGTGATCGCAATCGGCATAAAACGCAGCGTAATCAATTTTATAATCACCTGAATCTTTGGAAAAGCCGGCAATTTCTTCTACACCTCCAAAGCTTACTACCAGCTCGCCGCCCGTATGTTTGGATGGCAACCCGATTACCAGTGTGCCAAACATTCCTTTTTCTTTTTCAGAATCTTTATGAGAAAGAAAAAAATCGCCCGTTTCATAGATAAGCATTTTGTACAAATGTGCCGATATGGTATATTCTTCCAAGCCCAGATCAGGTTTAATATTATGCACTATTTTATCTATAAATTTAGTCCAGCGATTGCCTTTGAATATCAGTTTAGCCGCATCTATTTCCCAGGCACTTCTCACGTTGTCGTCCAGAATAGTTTCACTGCCTTTGCCGAAAGGAGCCTTGTGTGCGGCTTGTATCAATGCTTTGGCCTGCACTTCATTTATAGGGTAAGCAATTTCGCCCACACTATCTACTTCCAGGCCCGGAAACAAAAATTGCGTTGTCTGCACACTTATAAACTTGCCACTGCCTTTTAGATCTTTCAGGCAGCTTAAAATATTTTCTTTAAGATGATCCATAAAATATTGTTTAGGTTAGTTGAACCGCCATTCAATTTGAAAAACCGAAAGTTACATAGCGGTACGCAAATCGAAAATTTTCAGGCAAGATAGATTAGTAAAAATAAAAAACCACTTACAAGATAAAAATGAAAGTGGGTTTTTATTGGTAAAATCCGTTAGTAGAAAACTCAAACCATTTAATTGCTGATTTAAAATTCTTAATCTTAATAGATTTTTAGCGGCATGTTGGAGGAAATTAATTCAATTCATAATGATAAAAATTGCCTCTTTATTGCTTGCCGTTGTTTTCCTTCCAAATCTTCAATCCTTAATCCTTCCGACACATATTTTTTTATATTCTTGTCCACGCTAATCATTGAATAGCCATTCTGTATAGCCTGCCAGATCAGCATACGATCAAAGGGGTCTTTATGATAAACAGTCTTTAACTTATGGCAGGTGCTGCTATCTTCTGCTGAAAGCATAACAATCTCAAAGCCCATCTTCAAGCATGCTTTCGGTAAGTCTTCCGGAGCAAAACCAGAAATTTCCAACTTGCCTAAAGAACTTTTTAATGAAACCTCCCAGAAACTGATAGTACT
Organism: Hanamia sp.; assembly: GCA_965217965.1. Taxonomy (GTDB): domain Bacteria; phylum Bacteroidota; class Bacteroidia; order Chitinophagales; family Chitinophagaceae; genus Ginsengibacter. The sequence goes on from CBDCJQ010000001.1 coordinate 1,779,122, forward strand.
GATGATGATTGAATTATCCGGATCGGTGATAGCTTTTTTACCTCCTTTGATAACTTTTTTGAATCTGCAATAGTCCAAAGCATATAATGAGTATCTAAAAGGTAAATCATATCCCCAGTAATTCTTTTTCCGTCATTTTAAAATTAGGATTAAATTTTACGGTACCTATTTTATCCCATATACCAATTTTCCTTCTGGATTTCTTTTGCAAAATTCCGGGAACCAGCCTTGCTACAATTTTTTTTCTTTTTCCATATAAGATGGCGATTTCTTCTCCGGCCTGTACCTTTTTTAATACTTCAGAAAAGTTAGCTTTTAACTCACCTACACTTATCGCTTCCATAAGTAAAAATATTTCTTTAAAAATATGTTTTTTTGACAAGTTGACAAATAACTATACCCCTACAAAAATTGGAAAGATTTGATAAGCAAGGGAAATAAGATAAGAGAGTAAACTATATATAAGCAATTAACAAGTTATAAGTAGATACCAGATAAGATATGTTTAATCGAACTAAAAAGCCTCTAAAATCGGTGATTTTTAAAAGCTTTCAGATTTTCTGTCTTTTCAAATGTCCCTTTTAAAATAAAGTTATTGGTTTTATCTTTTTTTCATTTGATTAAAATCACCAATGCAACTAACGTTCATCATAGAAAAACACCGGAGGCTTTAATAATTTTGTGGAATTAGGTAGAATGTTCGCTAAGAACGGAATAGAAGCGACTTGCAGATGTCAAATACAATCGAGACGTCTTTGCGCCTGCTCCTTTGGAGAAAAGTTTTCGAGCAGAGAGTTTGTAATTGAAAGATGTTTCAGATCCCGATAGCTATCGGGATTGTGGCAATCTCCTTGGTATAATGCTAACTATTCCAAGGAGATTGCCACGCCGCCGCTAGTTTTATTAAAATTGTTACATTATTGCATAATGTATTACGCTTGCGATTGTTCTACTTAATTCTATAATTTTGAAAAAAAATAAACCGGGGATGAAAATATTGCTGGGAATTGACAAATATAAATTTAAAGAATGGCTAAAAGACCATTACAATGATTTTCACTTTGAAGTTCAAAAGTGGGACAGTGACACCAAACTGTTTGACTACCTTTTTAATAGAAAAAATATAATCATAATTATGGGTGCCTATGGAAGAAATGCTTTGTCACAATTCTTTAAACATAGCCATGCAGATTTGCTGATAAACACAGTAGCGCAACCAATCTTTATCACTCACCTGTAATTGAAAGACAAGACAAACTATTAAAGATATCTATAACCAATAAATAACCTGAATATTCAGCGGTACAAAACATATTGACTATTCTTTGTGTTCTAAAATATTCTTAACTAATTAAAATTGATTTTATGAAAACTATATTAATTGCTACTGATTTTTCTAACGCATCGCGTAATGCATCATATTATGGAATAGCTCTCGCTAAAGAAATTGGTGCAAATATTTATTTATTCAATTCCTACAAAGTTCCAACTCCGGCACCGGGATTGAATGTGAGTGTTTCAAGGTACGGCGTTATGATGCAAACAGATAAGCGATTACTTGAAGAAGCAGATATGCTTGACTTGAGAAACAAAGAAATGGAAATAATATGTGATGAAGGGCCGCCGGAGGAGGCTATTATAAAAATAGCTAATGAAAAAAAAGTTGATTTTATTATTGCAGGAATGAAAGGCAGTAGTAAAAACTTTAAAAAGATATTTGGCAGCACCGCTACATCTTTATCAAAAAAAACAAACATACCCGTAATAATTGTGCCGGAAGATGCCATATACAAAAGCCCGGAAACTATAGTGTTTGCAAGCGATGCACCGGTTACCGGCCATGAAATTCCTGAGCAGCTTACATCAATCATCCGGCTTTTTAAATCAAAACTATACGTGGTTAAAGTTATTAGAAATAATAACCAGGAATTTTTTGTAGTACCTGAACCCGCACAAAAAAAGGAAATGACAGATGAAGATATTGCCCTTTCATTTCAATATCCGGAGAACACTGATATAAGACATGCACTAAGCGACTTTATCAACCAACACCAGGCTGATATGCTTGTAATGATGCCGCACAAGCACGAATGGATGGAGCGCCTGTTCAAAAAAAGTGAAACAAAAGATATGATCTTTCACACAAAAATCCCTTTGTTGATCTTACCTGAAAGTAATAACAAATTTACTGAATTTTTGAAAGCGGAAGCCAGCGAATTGCAAGTGAATGCTTAATCATTTTGTTTCGGGAAAAGTGCATAATTCTAAAAAAATCATACTACGCAATGATTCTTTATTTCTTTATTTAAAATAAAGTAGACCATTCAATAAGAACTTTATCAATAGGCCCAAAATTGAAAAAAGCAATAAAGCTTGCAAAAGCCCAGCGTACGTTTTACCCATTGATAATAACCGCCTGTAACCGGCATCGTGCTGTTGAGCTCAAGCACCGTAAGAATAGCAGGCACATCCCCCAACAGTGGAGTGATCATTAATAGTAACAAGGCGCCACTTGCCCCGGCATAGCCCAGCAAAGGCTCGAGACCGCAAGGGTCGCCGGAAACCGTAAAGAAAATTAAAGCGGCTAATTGAATTACATGAAGCCTTTTACGCGATGTAAGCGGTGATATCATAAGCCGGAAAATGGTTAGATGCAATGAGCATCAACGTGCAGGTGATTATTATAGTTAGGTATTTTATTTTAAATTCAAATATAATCAAAATTAGCAGGCAGAAGGAAAGAATGTCGTAAATAAAAATCCGCTTTTCAAAGTTTGAGTTGGTAACTTGTTATAAACAATTGCTGGTGTATTTTTTCAGGAGCAATCTTGGTAATTTCTGTGTCAAAAATTTATCGGGAAGGTAAGCACCGTCAAGGTGTGTATAGCTATGTAACAAGATTTTTAAAAACTTTAAAAAGATAGCTTAAGATAACACGGCTGTCACCAAACAATGTAGAAATCTGGAAGGTTAATAAAAAAAATATTACGAAAAACCAACCGGGATATTTGGTTGAGAATTGAAGTGTGCGTTGAACGAATGGGTGGCTTATTTTTTTAATTGAAATTAGTAATGTTATTGAGATACCAATTATTGCTCCGGCAATTATATCTGTTGGGTGATGATAACCCATATATATTCTTGGAAAGCAAATAAATAATAAAATGTATAAATAGATAAACATAGCAACCTTCCTGGAAATAAGGAAAATGGCAGTAGCTAAAGAAAAAAACAATATTGCATGATCACTCGGAAATGAACTCCATGTCTCAAGGTTTGCCGGCTCGCGGCCATAAGGAAGAATGAAATGCAGGTTAGGGTTGAAAAAAGGCCTGAGCCGGAAAGGAAGTAAAAGCGCCAGGGTTCTCCCGGCTATAATGGCTATTATGCATGACGCGAGACCGATTATTATTCGCTCGCGGTTTAACGCAATCTCCTTATTTTTTTTGAACCAAAAAAACCAAAGTATTGAAACAATAAACCCGCCTTTAATCAGATTACTACCTACAATAAGATCAATTGAAATATCAAAGAATTCCGATTTACGTGCGAAGCTGTTAATAAATTTTATGATTGAGCTATCGAAAATATTCATAATCTTTTTTTGTAAAGGTTAGAGCGAAAAAAGACTGTGGCAGGCAACACCGCTATTACATTTTTCTCTATTGATTTCACAATCATTTGACTTAAGCATTATCTTAAATAAATGCCAGGGCATTTATTGGGCATAAAATCATAATGAATGATCTTGCTTTCGTCAATTAAGCTTTATAGTTTTAAAAGAGATGAGAGGATTATTGCAAAGGAAAAAACCGGAACAACATATGAAAAATAAATAATTATTACAATAGTAATGCCGGTAATCTTCTGCGATTTGTTGATGTGTAAGAAAATACTTATCAACAAGCCTTGATGGAAATAAAAAATGGCAGAAAGCGAAGTCATTGGATGTGGTTTATCTTTCCGCAAATAGCCGGGCTGGCATTTAGTGATACCTCAAAATTCTATGCAATAAGAGATTTACAAGAAGCAAAGCTGTATATGAAGCATGCTGTATTAGGCGCACGCCTGATCGAAATATCAAAAATCCGTACTGGGCATTGAAGGAAAAACAGCTAACCAAATTTTTGGCAAGCCTGATGATATGAAGTTGAAATCGTGCATGACTTTGTTTGGTTCGCTAGATGATGCAAACTCAGTGTTTGAAGCCATACTTACAAAATATTTTAATGGAGAGAAGGATAGCAAAACATGGCAGATTAAGATGTCCGTTTTGCAAAAATAATGGATCTCTTTTACTTTATTTTTTCTCAGGCTTAAAGAAAATGCTTACCGGCGATTATCCTGAAACAGCCATTGCGATAGTCATCCAGGTTCATTTGGGCAGCACTGACAAATGGCTTACAGGTAAAGAAACCGTTCATCTTTCACAAGGAGAATTAATAGCCAAAGTAAGAGAGATTGATATTTTTGCACGCATGTTTCCCGTGGCGAAACTGAAAGTAATTAATGCCTTGATAGAAAATGGCGAAGTAGTTGCCATGACCGGAGATGGCGTAAATGATGCGCCTGCTTTAAAGGCCGCACACATCGGTATTGCAATGGGAAAGCGTGGCAGCGAAGTGGCAAAGAACGCAGCGTCTATCATAATTGCAGATGATGACCTGGGGCACATAGCTGATGCGGTGGCGCTGGGAAGAAAGATATATGATAATCTTAAAAAAGCCATTCAATATATTGATTCCATTCATATCCCCATCATCTTAATAGTAACCATACCGCTACCTCCTGGACTGGCAATTCAACGAAATTTTTACACCCGTGCATGTTATATTTTTAGAATTGATCATGGGGCCAACCTGTTCTATTATTTATGGAAAATGAACCTATGGAGCCGGGCAGTATGTTACGCTTACCCAGGGATGCTTCTTCCAATTTCTTATCAGCAAGACAGCTAAGAATAAGCATCCTGCAGGGATCGGCCATCACGGCGGGTTGCCTTGGCATCGGGTATTATTTTATGCAACAGCAACAGAATGAGAATTTCATCAGAACGGCTATTTTCATTACGCTGTTATTCTGCAACATCTTTCTTACGCTTATCAACCGTTCCTTTCATCATACCATTTTTCAAACCATCCGTTATAAAAATTTTCTTATCCCGTTAATAATCGGCCTTACCATCATTTTCATTTTGTGTTTTGTTTACCTGCCATTTTTCAGGAGCCTCTTTTCATTGGTATATGTTTCGCCGGGCAATCTATTGCTCTTCATGCTGGTTGCTTTGATAAGCACCGGCTGGCTGGAAATAGTAAAGATGTTGAGGATGAAAAAAGGATAGTTACTGTGCTGTATTTTTCATCATCATCAGTAAAGAATAGGCACCTCTTATCACGAAATTACCCGAGGTAAAGCCGGTATCGCCTGGCGATATAATTTGTAAATATCCATTTTCACTTATACCGGTTTTTACTTCAATCATTTCAAATTGTTTTTCACTTTTTTCTTTGTACACATATTCTTTATTTTCAAAACGAACAATTGCCTCAGCAGGTAACACAAATGAACGATTGGTTCTTACCTCAACTTCTGCATTCATATAGGTGCCGGGTATTAAAGATTTATCATAAGTTTCAAAATGACAATGAACATCTGTATTCCGGTCTTCTGTAAGATCTTTCCCAATCAATAAAATCTCGCATTCATATTTTTTTTCGGGATTGTTGTTTGTATAAGCCAATAGTTTTTGCCCGATAAAAAGCTTGTCCAAATCTTTTTCAAATACTTTTAATGCCAGGTGAATATCGGTTGGGTTGATCAATTCAAACAGTACTTCGGTAGGTGCAACGTATTTACCGATATTTACATTTACTTTCGAAACATACCCGGTTATTGGTGAATAAATATTTACACTTGCTTCAATTTTTGAATCGTTAATGCTACTAACGCTTATGCCTGCCAGTTTTAATTTCTCTGCCAATGAAGTAAGTAAGATTCGCTGACTCCTGTAATTTGATTCTGCCTGCTGAAATACTTTGTCGCTACTGGCCTGGCTTTGATTCAATTCTTTCTGGCGCTCGTATTCTTTTTCTAAAAAAGGGATCTTCGCTTTGGCTGTCAGGTAGTCCTGTTGCAACTGGATATATTGCTGGTCCTGCATTACAGCAATTATTTCGCCTTTAATAATATGCATTCCCGGCAGTAATTTAGTAGATTTTAAATATCCACCCAGGGGTACACTTACCGATACCATATTCTGCGGCGGCACATCAATCATTCCATTTAGTTTTAAGATGGAAGACATTTCTTTTACTTCCATTTTCGCAGTTGTAATGCCCGCATTTTTCATTTGCGTTTCGTTAAGCGTTACTGCACTTTCATTAACCGGTGCAACAGATGCCGTTGTTGTTGTTTTCTTTTCGCCACATGCTGCAAGCAAGCTTAATGACAGCAAAAGGAGTTTATTATATTTCATCGTAAGATTGTTATTTGTTTATAAAATAATTAAGATCAATAATGGATTGATTAAGATTTTTTACCGCATCGAGATAATCGCTTTTTGCAGTGATTGATTGATTGATTAACTGCACCCAATCGAGATAATTGATATTGCCCGCGGCCAGTTGCTTATTTGCTGTAAGGTTTATAAGGTCTGAATTTCTTATAATATTTTTTTCAAAATATTGTACAGCCTGTTCATATTTTTTGTATTGAGAAAAAGCAACATTGTATTGCGACTGTATATTTTGCAAAGCCGCACCATAGTTACCCTCTGCAAGCATCACATTTATCTTTTCACTATTGATCCTGGCTTTTTGAGCCCTGTTGAAAATAGGAATGCCTACCTCAATCTGTACGGCGCCAAACCTTTTGGAAGCGGAATAATATTTATTATCGGCTCCTGTGCCTTTTATGCTCGTATTATTATAACCGACCGAAAGATCAGGTGACAATTTACTTTTGGCTAATTGTAACCCGGCCTGTGCAACCTGCTGCTGCTGCTGAATTAATTTTATTTCAGGATGTGCCGAAAGGATTGAAGTATCCATTGAAATTACATTAGTCTGCCCATTATTTTCATTCGCCGGAATGTACCTTTCCGTACTCTTTAATAAAAGTTGAAATTGCAATTGCAGTATTACCGAATCTTGTTTTAACTGCTCGAGCTGAATTCTTATTTGTCCTAACAGCGTTTCCGCACTTGCCTTTTCCAGAATATTACTTTCCCCTTTATCTAAACGCAGCGCTGCGTTTTGATAGAATACTCCGTAAATACTATCGGCGTATCGAAGCAATTGTATTTTTGCACCAGTATATAGCATTTGATAATACACCTGCGCCACTTGCTTTTTCAGCTGCTTCTCCATTAGGGAAACATCCAGTAAACTGCTTTTCCATTCTTCCTGCAATAATTCTTTTTGTCTTTTATAAACCGTAGGAAAATTGAATGTTTGCGAAATGCCAAATTTTGTATCAGTGTATATGCTGTTGATCTGTCCTGCTTCAGCAAATGCACTTGCCTGTGGAATTGTGGCCGAGGTGCCGAGAAGCATTTGCCGGTATTTTGTTTTAAGCGCTTCATTCTTTAAAGCCAGGTTGTTCTTCAATGCCGTATCGATGGCGGCATCAAGGGTTATTGATTTTTGAGAAAATGAAAACTGGCTTATACCAAAAAAAATAATAATGAAAGTCGCAGCAATAGCCGGTGGTTTGTTTTTTCTTTTGTTCGCAGCTCCTTTTTCAAAAATCATATATAAAACCGGCAGCACAAACAATGTAAGAAATGTGGCAATCAACAAGCCTCCTATAACCACAGTAGCCAAAGGCCTTTGCACCTCTGCCCCTGCGCCGTTGCTTAACGCCATGGGCAGAAAGCCGAGTGAAGCAACGAAGGCAGTCATCAATACCGGCCTGAGCCTTACTTTTGTTCCCATAAGAACAATTCTTTTCATATCAGTGAAACCTTCTTGTCTTAACCGGTTAAATTCTGCGATTAATACAATTCCATTTAAAACCGCTACGCCAAATAAGGCTATGAAACCAACTCCCGCACTTATACTAAATGGCATACCCCTAAGCGCTAAAAACAAAATACCGCCTATGGCAGATAATGGAATAGCAGAATAAATGAGTAACCCTTGCCTGATGGAATTAAAAGCAAAATACAAGAGTAAAAAAATAAGTAATAGGGAAACGGGAACTGCTACCATCAACCTTTGTTTGGCCGCCCGCAGGTTTTCAAAAGCGCCTCCATATGTCACATAGTATCCCGTAGGAAACTTTAATTGCTCATTCACTTTACCCTGCAGTTCACTTACGATACTTTGAACATCCCTGCCCCGAACATTAAAACCCACGACAATCCTTCTCTTTGCATCTTCTCTTTGTATTTGGTTGGGGCCTTCTTTTATTTGTACATTTGCCAACTGGTATAAGGGGATTTGGGTGCCGTTCGGAGTTGGTATCAATAAATTCTGAACATCCTTTACACCTGTCTTTAAATCCCCTTTCAACCGTACCACTATATCGAATCTTTTTTCGCCTTCAAACAGCATTCCGGTGCTTTGGCCTGCAAATGCTGTATTCACTATTTTATTGATGTCTACAATATTTAAGTTGTATTGGGCAATCGCATTGCGGTTATAGGTAATGATGATTTGCGGCATACCAGAAATAACTTCTACATAAAGGTTCTTTGCACCGTCCACGCTACTGACTAACTGCCTAATTTATCAGCATAAGCCGCAAGGGTATCTAAATCTTCACCAAATATTTTACATACCACATCCTGCCTGGCACCCGTCATCAATTCATTAAAGCGCATTTGAACAGGGTATTGAAAACCTGCTGTAATGCCTGGTACAGCCTTCAAAGCTTTACCCATTTTTTCACTTAGCTCATCAAATGTCTTTGCAGAAGTCCATTCTTTTTTTGGTTTTAATATTACCATCATATCGCTGGCCTCCATTGGCATGGGATCGGTAGGCACTTCACCGCTGCCAATTTTTGTAACAACTTTTTCTACTTCAGCAAATCCATTTAACAGAATATGTGCTGCCTGCTGGGTATTGGTTATTGTTGTGTTTAAATTGCTACCGGTTAAAACCCTTGTATCTACTGCAAAATCCCCTTCTTCCAATGCAGGAATAAATTCGCCGCCTAAAGTGGATAAGATATAAACCGCAATAATGAATAGACTTATCACGGATAGCAAAAGAGTTTTGGGAAACCGTATTATTCTTTGTAATCCCCTTTGATATACTCTCTCTACCCTTGCCATTAACTTGTCGGAGATGTTTGGCCGGTGTGTAATTTGTTTGCTTAAAAACAATACGCTCATCATTGGAATATAGGTGAGTGAAAGAAGAAAGGCGCCCAGCAATGCGAATGCAACTGTTTGCGCCATTGGCTTAAACATTTTTCCTTCTATGCCCTGCAGGGTAAAAATGGGTAAGTAAACAACAAGAATAATTATTTGCCCGAATACAGCGCTGTTCATCATTTTACTTGCTGAATATTTTACTTCAGCATTCATAGTCTTCTGATCCAGCCTGTTGATATTTACAAACTGTTTACTGTGGCTTAAGCGATGCATTACGGCTTCCACAATGATTACGGCCCCATCCACAATTAATCCAAAGTCTAATGCACCAAGGCTCATAAGGTTGCCGCTGACTCCAAAAAGATTCATCATTATTACTGCAAATAACATAGCCAATGGTATTACAGATGCTACCAATAATCCCGCTCTAAAATTGCCTAAGAACAATACCAATACAAACACCACGATTAAAGCTCCTTCCATAAGATTTTTCGTTACGGTACTAATAGCATTGTTCACCATTTTTGTGCGATCCAAAAAAGGTTCAATTACCACACCTTCGGGTAATGTTTTTTGTATCTGGGCAATGCGCTCCTTTACATTTTTGATCACTTCATTGCTGTTGGCTCCTTTTAGCATCATCACCACCGCACCGGCTACTTCGCCTTTATCATTATAGCACATAGCGCCATATCTTATGGCGTTGCCAATTTTCACGTCGGCTACGTCCCTTATAAACAAAGGCGTTCCGCCGGCCGTACTTTTAACGGCAATGTTATTAACGTCTGCTATGCTGCTAAGCAAACCTTCCGTACGGATATACAAAACGGTAGGACCTTTCTCGATATAAGCTCCACCTGTATTTTGATTATTACTTTCCAACGCCTTGAAAATATCGGTAATGGTAATGTTGTAAGAAAGTAATTTGCCGGGGTCCACTTCAATAGAATATTGTTTCAGCTTGCCTCCAAAACTGCTTACTTCAGCAACACCTTTCACACCCAATAACTGCCGCTTTACGATCCAGTCCTGGATGGTTCTTAATTCTGTAGGATCATACTTGTTTTCGTAACCTGCTTTTGGTCTTACCACGTACTGGTATATTTCACCAAGGCCTGTACTCACGGGGCCGAGTTCCGGAACTCCAATACCTGCCGGAATTTCGGTTTGTACCCGTTGTAATCTTTCTGATACTTGTTGCCTTGCCCAATATATATCTGTTGCATCATTAAAAACAATAGTAACGAGAGATAGCCCAAATCTTGAAAAACTCCTGATTTCTTTTAAACCCGGAATATTATTATTCGCCTGTTCAATCGGGAAAGTAACAAAGCGTTCAATGTCCGTAGCACCAAATGAAGGTGCTATAGTTATCACCTGTACCTGATTATCTGTAATGTCGGGTACGGCATCTATCGGCAGTTTGGTAAAGGAATAACTGCCATATCCTATAAGGGCAATAATGAAAAGCCCAACAATGAGTTTGTTTTTTATCGCAAACCCAATTATTGCATTAAGCATAATTATGTTTATTTAAAATAATGGTGTAGACGCTTAAGGTAATTACCTAAAAGCAGTAGTGCATGAAACCACTGGCTTCATCTAAAATTCTTGTAAAAAAACTAACAGGACCTTGGAGGCTGCCAGATAGTTGAAGAATATGAGGAAAGAATAAACTGGTCGAGTACCAGGTAAGAATTTTTTTCGTGAGTTTCTACCGGCTGTAAAATAACAACAGGTATTAGTAATGGTATAAAGGAAGTCATTACGCTAAAAATACAATCACTGGAAGTCTTAAAAGGTAATTGCATGTCACGAGCATAGTCAGCGTCCATTGGGCTTCCATGCATATAATGAATATCAAGAAATTCAAGGAATGTAATTTTGTTATTAGCTTTCTTATGTTCAACAAAATGCTCAAAAACTATTGGAAACTTTAGCAATTGATATGCTTCCGTTGTTGAGAACAGGTAAATTGCGAAGAAGAATATAGCTGTGATTTTTTTCACAGGTGCAAAGATAATTTTTTTTGTTCGATCGTAATAAGGACATTTAGTAACTCTCTCGTGGGCTAAATAATTTAAGAAATATAAGTGGCAATTTAATGGATATTAGAAGGTTCTTCGGGTTCCATAAAGCAGCATTACTTTTTGCTTGCCGGATTGCTTTAAAATTTGTGTTTCAGTATTATTGTTATGTTCATGACCATTGTCGGGTTATCGCAATTTATGTGAATTAGTGGTCTTCGACCAACAGCTAACCGCTGTAAGATTTTCACCTTTATTTCAGCGGAATTAAATCTTTTGAAAAATAACACCGGAAAGAAGCGGGAAATTATTTAGGATATTAAATTGAACATGATTCTTATCATCTATTCATTTACCGCTAATCATCTTTCACAAATGCCATGTGCCATACTTTTGAGATCTAAAAAATACATATCAAAATGAAAGCACTCGTATATCACGGCCCCGGAAAAAATCATGGGATGAAAAGCCTATGCCAACAATTATAGATGCAACAGATGCCGTCGTAAAAATTACCAAAACAACCATCTGCGGTACTGATCTGCACATTCTAAAGGGTGATGTACCGGAAGTAACGGATGGCCGCATCTTAGGCCATGAAGGCATTGGTATTATTGAAGAAGTGGAACGGCAGTGACCAATTTTAAAAAAGGCGATAAAGTTTTAATCTCCTGTATCTCTTCCTGCGGCAAATGTGAATATTGTAAGAAAGGCATGTATTCCCATTGTGAAAAAGGGTGCTGGATACTGGGACATTTAATTGACGGCACCCAGGCTGAATATGTGAGAATACCTTTTGCGGATAACAGCCTGTATCATATTCCCGCGAATGTAGATGATGAAGCGATTATAATGCTCAGCGACATATTGCCTACCGGCTTTGAGTGCGGCGTACTGAACGGCCAGGTAAAACCGGGAGATACGGTGGCCATTGTTGGCGCAGGGCCTATTGGCATGGCTACACTTCTTACGGCGCAATTTTATTCGCCTTCATCCATTATTATGATTGATGTGGATGACAGCCGCCTCGAAGTAAGCAAAACTTTTGGCGCAACTGATACCATTAATAATCAAAAAGAAGATCCCATTGCAAAAATATTTTCCCTTACAGAAAATAAAGGAGTGGATGTAGCTATTGAAGCGGTAGGTATTCCGGCAACGTTTGAATTATGTGAAGCGATTGTAGCGCCGGGCGGTCATGTGGCCAATATTGGCGTGCACGGTAAAAGCGTTTCATTGCACCTGGAAACATTATGGTCAAAAAATATAACCATTACCACAAGGCTCGTCGACACGGTAACTACGCCGATGCTGATGAAGACAATTTCATCAAAAAAAATAGATGCTACTAAATTAATAACGCACCATTTTGCATTGAATAATATTATGCAGGCTTACGATACTTTTCAAAATGCAGCAAGGGATAAAACTTTAAAGGTTATCCTTACAAATGAAGGTTAACCTGGTAGGTATTTGTACCGATTGAAAGTATATTTTTATAGAATTAATAAGAACGATTTAGCTATGAAAGATAACAAAAGCGTTTCTGCCGAGGAGGCTGTAAAAATTATTCAATCTGGTAACAGGGTTTTTATTCATGGCAGCGCCGGAACTCCCTTACACATTATTGCGGCTTTACAAAAAAGACATGCGGAATTAAGCAATGTAGAGCTTGTAAGCATCACTACTTTCGGGAACATCCATGATGACCCGTTTATAAAAAAAGTTTTTTTATAAACTCTTTATTTGTCGGAAAATACAAGGGCTGTGGTGGTGATGGAGATTATCCGATAAGCCAGATTCCGCAACTTTTTAAAAGAAACATATTGCCTTTGGATGTTGCCATTGTGCAGGTATCTCCACCGGATGCACATGGATACTGTTCCCTGGGCACTTCTGTTGACATTGCCCGTGCCGCGGTGGATACTGCAAAATACAATTAGGCATAGGCGCAATTCCTGACCAGGTGTTACGAAATCTTTCTGATCATAAAGGGCTCGGCATACATACCGAAATGCTGTCTGATGGTGTAATACCCCTGATAGAAAAAGGCATCATCGATAACAGCCGTAAAAAAATAAATGTAGGGAAATCGGTAAACGACACAAGTATTATAAGAAAAAATCCAAAAGCAACTGCCATAAACAGCGCCATTGAAATTGATTTAACCGGGCAGGTTTGCGCCGATTCATTTGGCACCTATCAATATTCGGGCATTGGCGGCCAAATGGATTTTATAAGAGGCGCTTCCTTATCCGAAGGTGGAAAACCCATCATAGCAATGCCGTCCGTTACATCAAAAGGAATTTCAAGGATCGTTCCATTTTTAAAAGAAGGCGCAGGTGTGGTTACTACAAGAGGGCATGTTCATTGGGTGGTTACTGAGTTTGGCATGGCAGATCTGTTTGGCAAAAACAAAGAGCCAGGGAATTAATAAGGATTGCGCATCCAGATCATAAAGAATATTTGGAAAAAGCTTTTTATGAAAGATTTAAAGTAATGTATTAACCCGCTGGTGCCGGATAAATATAACATGTAAATGCCGCAGGTGAGTAATCCGAATTTTAATGAAAAACCGCAACGGCAATACCCCTGAAAGCTATAACTAAAAAAGTAGCATTGAAGCCGCATTAGAACAATGCACGGCACAAAAATAACGGTAAATAAATTTAGAGCCGATGCCTGCTGTTATGAAAAAGATACCATACAATATTTGGAACAAAACAATATTACCTACTACATCAGAGCCGAGCAAAATGAAAATTTACGAATTGCCTTGGAAGATGAAACTGAGTGGCAGCCTGCCCTGCTTAACCACTGCAAGGTGGAAGTATGCAGCATAGAAGAACCATTATTTGGCCAGTAAGCTTTCACTATCATAAAAAAAACCGCATTCATTATTATTTTGAATACGGTTTCCAAGTGGGCCCACCAGGATTTGAACCTGGGACCACCTGATTATGAGTCAGGTGCTCTAACCAACTGAGCTATAGGCCCTGTTCCTTCTCAGGAAAAAAATTCGGGAGTGCAAAAATAGAAAAATTCACCAAGTGGAAAGAAATAATTTTCTTTGGCCATGAAAAATATTGAAGCAATCATCTTTGACCTCGGTGGTGTGATCCTTAACATTGATTACAATCTTACAAGAAAAGCTTTTGAAACAAACGGCATCAGCCACTTTGATTCGATGTACTCACAGGCAAAAGCGGATGAACTTTTTAAGCAACTTGAAACAGGTAAAATTAATGAAGATGATTTTTATAAAGCGTTTAGAAATTTTACGGGTACATCTATTTCAAATGAACAAATTGAAAATTATTGGAATGCTATGTTGCTTGATTTCAGGGAAGACACCCTCTTGTTTCTCGACACAATAAAAACGAAATACCGGACATTTTTGCTGAGCAATACCAACCTCATTCATTATAAAAAGTTTGAGAAGATTTATCACGAAAAAAAGCGTGCCCACGATTTCAGTACGTTCTTTGAAAAAGCATATTATTCCTTTGAAATGGGAATGCGAAAGCCCGATGCGGATTGCTATAGTTTTGTTTTACAACAAAATAATCTATTGCCCGGCAATACGCTCTTTGTAGATGATACAGAAAAAAATGTAGAAACAGCGGGAAGGCTGGGCATGCACACGGTGTGGCTTGGAAAAGATATGGAAGTGGAAAAGCTCGGCTTGTAGTTTACTTATTTTTTTACCTCCTCGAAGTCAATATAATCTCCTTCTGTGGCCTTTTCACTCTTAGGCTGTGCGGAAGATTGCTGGTTGGTATACGCATTCATATCCTGTTGCATTTTAGATTGAATGTCGCCAAACTGCTTCTTTATTTTTTTAGTGGATTGATAGACAGGAATGATAAACTCAAAAATTAATTTGTATAAAATGTAGATTAAAAAAAGTTCGCCTGCCAGTCTTAAAATGTTCATTCAGCAAAAATAAATATTTAATTTTTTAACAGTCTTCACAAAACTTCACTTTAACATAATTTGGAAGGTATTTCTTTATTGCTGTATATTTGCCCCGGCAAAAGATTAGCGAAGGGAACGAAAACGTTCCCTTCTTCTTTTTAAATATTTTTTGGAGCGGGAATGAATTTGGAAACACAATTAAAAGCCATAGAAGACTTTGTCAGGGGCGTCACCAGCCAGTCTGGAACAACTTTTCCTGTGGATATAAAACTTACTCCCGGCAACCATATTGTAGTATTGCTTGATGATGATAATGGGATCACCATAGACAAATGCAGCCAGGTAAACAAAGCTCTTTACAAATACATTGAGGATACAACCCTATTTGGGGATAGCAATTTTTCATTAGAGGTTTCATCACCTGGTGTGGGAGAGCCTTTGAAATTGCATCGCCAGTACAAGAAAAATATTGGAAGATCCATGCATGTAGTAATGAATGATGGTCCGGTAAAAGAGGGTAAGCTGACAACTGTGAGTGAAGAGGAAATTATGATTGAAGAAAAACAAGCCCAGCCGGATGGTCCGGCCGGACGGGGTAAAGGCAATAAAGCTCCCGATAGCTTCCCGACAGCTATCGGCAGGGATAAACAAATAACAATACCGTTTAACGAGATAAGGCACGCAACAGTGCTGATAACTTTTTAAAAAAAATGATAAATGGCAAGTATTAATTTAATTGAATCCTTCCAGGAATTCAAAGATGCAGAAAACATAGATCGCCCCACTTTGATGAAAGTGATGGAAGATGTTTTTAAAACACTCATCAGAAAAAAATATGGTTCAGATGAGAATTTTGACGTAATTGTGAATGATCAAAAAGGTGACCTTGAAATTTTTCGCCGCAGAACAATAGTGGATGATGATGATCTATACAATACCCTAACAGAGATTGAATATAAAGATGCCATTAAAATAGAGCCGGATTATCAGGTAGGTGAAGAACTGTATGAAGAAGTGGATATTCAAAAAGAATTCGGCAGAAGAGCGATACTTGCCGGTAAGCAAACATTGGCCAGCCGCATTAACGATCTGAAAAAAAATATTCTTATAAAAAAATATGAGGATAGAGTTGGCGAAATAATTAGCGGCGAAGTTTACCAGGTATGGAAAAAAGAGATATTATTATTAGACGAGGAAGGCAATGAAATGCTGCTTCCAAAATCTGAACAAATACCTTCTGACTATTTCAAAAAAGGTGAAACAATAAGGGCGGTTGTAAAAAAGGTAGAGCTCAAAAACAGCCAGGCCGTAATTATTGTTTCCCGCACAGATATTTCTTTTCTTGCCAAATTACTTGAAATAGAAGTTCCTGAAATTTTTGACGGCCTTATAGTAATAAGAAAGATCGTGAGAGATCCCGGGGAAAGGGCCAAGGTCGCTGTGGAAAGTTTTGATGACAGGATCGACCCTGTAGGCGCCTGTGTAGGAATGAAAGGTAGCCGTATTCATGGAATTGTTCGGGAATTAAAGAATGAAAATATTGACGTAATTAACTGGACCAACAATATTCAGCTCTTAATACAGCGCTCGCTTACACCCGCTAAAATTACCAGCATGGATGTGGATATGGAAGCAAAACATGCAAATGTTTACCTGAAACCAGACCAGGTGTCACTGGCCATTGGCCGCC
This sequence comes from Hanamia sp., assembly GCA_965217965.1. Classification (GTDB taxonomy): domain Bacteria; phylum Bacteroidota; class Bacteroidia; order Chitinophagales; family Chitinophagaceae; genus Ginsengibacter. Next base: position 1,796,079 of record CBDCJQ010000001.1, read on the forward strand.
GGGGCGTTAATATTAAGCTTGCATGCGAGCTTACCGGTTTGGAACTGGATGTGTTCCGCGACAATGAAGGTGAAGTGGAGGAATTCGATGTTGATCTTGATGAATTTGCTGATGAGATAGAAACATGGGTGATAGACGAATTAAAAAAGATAGGTTGTGATACAGCAAAAAGTGTTTTGATATTGTCTGATGAAGAGCTGGAGAGAAGAACTGATCTTGAGAAAGAAACTATCGACGAGGTTAAGAAAATATTGAAAGCAGAATTTGCGGATGAGCAATAAAATCACCGGGTTTCATAAGTATATAATTTTAATCAAAAAAAATACCTGCTTTCTTTAATAGCAGGCAAAGAAAAGGCTTAATGGCAGAAGTAAACACACCACGGGTAATGGCGGCAGCCAAGGAATTCAACATAGGTACTAGTACCTTGACGGACTTTCTTGTGTCCAAAGGCTTCGAAACATCTGATCTTAAACCGGGTTCAAAAATTTCGAAAGAAATGTACCGTGTTTTGCAGGTAGAGTTTCAACCCGACAAGGCTGCCAAGCAAAAAGCTGAACAAATAGATCTTCCAAAAAATGCGGTAACAGACCACAAGAAAAGACGAGATGAGCAAGATCTTTCTTTTAGTAAAAAAGAAACTGTTAAGCCAAAAGAAGATGTTCCTGCGGCGCCGCCGGTAACACAAGAAGTTTCTGTTGAAGAAGTTGCTCCAGTGCCCGAAATCGTAGAGGCGCCGGCAAGCCCTGTTGCCGGGGAAGTTGCTACAATTGAAGAGCCCGCCAATGTTGAGTTCGTTCATCCTGAAATTGTAAAAATAGAGGCGCCGGAAGTAGAGGGGCCAAAAGTTGTAGATAAAATTGATTTAAGCGCTATTGATTCTTCCACACGCCCAAAGAAAGGCGTAAAAAAGGCTGCTGAATCAAAAGAAAAAATTGCTCAAAAAGCAGAACCTGAAGTACAAAAAACTGAAGAAGAAACACCAGAGACCACGACACCTCCGCCAACTACGGAAGTGTATGAGCCAGTCGTAATAACCAACATTAAAGCCACAAAGCTCGAAGGCCCTAAGATAATGGGCAAAATTGACCTGCCGCAAAATAATAACACCAGGCCAAAGCCCTCTGACGAAAGGAGAAAACGTAAGCGGATTCCCGTTGAGAAAAAACAACAGGGAAATAATAATAAAAATAATGCTCCGGGAAGTTTTCAACGCCCGCAAAGTCCGCGGCCGGCGCAGGGCGGAAGATTCAACCGGAATGCTCCGGCTATCACACGCCGCGAAGAAAAAGAAATTGACGAAAAAGAAATACAGGATAAAATAAAGGAAACACAGGCGAAACTCGCCGGCTCTGGTGGCAGGGGAAAAAGCCTTAAGGCAAAATACCGGCGGGCAAAGCGGGAAGAAGCGGCCGAGCATGTAGGCGAAGAAGAGAAAGACAATAAATTGCAGGTGACCGAATTTATTTCAGTAAGTGAATTTGCAAATCTTATGGATGTAAGCTTTGCCGATGTAATAAGCAAATGTATGAGCCTTGGCATAATGGTATCCATTAACCAGCGGCTGGAAGCAGACGTTATTGAACTGGTGGCGTCGGAATTTGATTACGAAGTGGAATTTATTGGTATAGATGACGAAGCGGAGTTTGATGAGGAAGAAGAGCAGGATAATGAAGAAGATCTTGTAGAACGGCCTCCGATAGTTACCATTATGGGCCACGTAGATCATGGTAAAACTTCATTGCTCGATTACATACGCCAGGCCAATGTAATAGCCGGTGAAGCAGGCGGTATCACTCAGCATATCGGGGCTTATGAAGTAACGCTCAAAGATGGCCGGGCAATCACCTTCCTGGATACACCAGGCCACGAAGCCTTTACTGCCATGCGTGCCCGCGGTGCGAAGGTTACTGATATTGCGGTAATTGTTGTCGCTGCCGATGATGCTGTAATGCCACAAACAAAAGAAGCGATCTCCCATGCGCAGGCTGCTAATGTCCCAATGATCTTTGCGCTTAATAAAATTGATAAAGACGGAGCCAACCCGGAGAAAATAAAGGAGCAACTTTCGGCCATGAACATTCTTGTGGAAGATTGGGGTGGCAAATACCAGAGCCAGGAAATAAGCGCCAGGCAAGGACTGAATGTAGATGCATTACTCGATAAAATATTATTGGAAGCAGACTTGCTGGAGCTAAAAGCTAACCCTGATCGCGGCGCCAGCGGAACGGTGATTGAAGCGTCACTCGATAAAGGAAGAGGCTACGTGGCTACCATACTTGTTCAAAACGGAACACTGAGCCAGGGCGACCTGTTAGTTTCCGGGCAAAATTATGGCAGGGTAAAAGCCATGTTCAACGAACGAAATCAGCGAACAGAAACTGCGCCGCCGGCAACTCCGGTATTGATATTGGGTTTAAACGGAGCCCCTCAAGCCGGCGAAACGTTCAAAGTATATGAAGATGAATCTGAGGCAAAAGATACCGCAAACAGAAGAGCGCAAATACTCCGCGAGCAGGGCATTCGTGCCAAGAAACATATTACCCTCGATGAAATAGGAAGAAGGCTGGCGCTCGGAAACTTTAAAGAGCTGAATCTTATTATTCGTGCGGACGTGGATGGTTCGGTAGAAGCCTTAAGTGATTCATTACAAAAATTAAGTACAGAAGAGATCGTGGTAAGCGTAGTACATAAGGGGGTTGGACAAATTACCGAAAGCGACGTGTTGCTTGCTACCGCTTCTGATGCAGTAATAATAGGATTCAATGTGCGTCCGGCTTTGCAAGCTTCTAAACTTGCCGAGCACGAAGGCGTGGAAATAAAAACATACTCTATTATCTATGATGCTATTGATGAAGTGAAGAGCGCAATGGAAGGTATGCTTGAGCCGAAAATCCAGGAGAAAATTCTTGGCATACTCGAAGTGAAGGAAACCTACAAATTTGATAAAGTAAGCGTAGCAGGCTGTATGGTGATTGAAGGCAAAATAGCCAGGAACAATCGTATCCGTTTGGTTCGCGATGGCATTATCATATTCACTGGTGAGTTGGGAAGCCTTAAGCGTTTTAAAGATGATGTTAAAGAAGTTGCTAACAATATGGAATGTGGTGTAAGCATCAAAAACTATAGTGACACACGCCCCGGCGATATGATTGAAGCTTTTGAAGAAGTTGAAATCAAGCGAACCTTATAAGTGCAGGCTAACTTTCAATCTAATCCTGTACCTTCCTTTCTTTAACATAAAGAAGATAACTTTTAACTATTCTGATAAATTACTCCCCTCGCAGATATGTACATTTGGCAAGCTTATAATTTTTAAGTTTAAATAATGTGTTTTAAAATAAATACACGAATGAAAAAAAGCTTTTTTACAATCTGTTTTCTTTTCCTCTTATCCCTTTCTTTTTCCCAAACAAAAAAAGTAATGGCGGATAAAATTATTGCTACTGTTGGTGATAAGATTATTCTCAAAAGTGAAATTGATAATAGTATAACAGACATGCAACGCCAGGGTGTAGATGTTCCTGCAAATGGGAAATGCCTTCTGCTCGAGCAGGCCCTGGGCTTGAAAGCTTTGGTACTACAGGCTGAAATAGATTCGATCCCGGTAAGCGACGAAGAAGTGGACGCTGACATTGATAATAAAATCAGGTATTTCGTTAACCAATATGGATCTAAAGAAATAGTGGAGCAAATCGCAGGTAAATCTTTATTTCAACTTAAAGAAGATTTCAAGCAAACATTTCGTGAGCAGGCGCTGGCAAAGGGAGAGCGTGATAAAATTGTGAGTGATGTAAGGATTACGCCAAAAGAAGTGGAAGATTATTATAAAACTATTCCTAAAGACAGCCTTCCTTACTATGAATCCCAATTGGAAATAGGTGAGATTGTAATTTATCCCAAAGCGAGCCGCGATCTTGAAACGTACGCCATAGATCAGCTAAAAGAATATAAAAAGGAAGTGGAAGACGGCACAAAGAAATTTGAAGTATTGGCCTCTCTTTATACGGATGACCCGGGAAGCAAAGAATCCGGCGGCAAATATGAAATAAATAGAAATGAAAAAACGTGGGATCCCGTTTTTCTTGCAAAAGCCTTTAGCCTGAAAGATGGCCAGGTTTCAAATGTATTTAAAACAAAATTTGGATATCATATCATTCAAATGGTGAGCCGCAATGGAGATGATGCAGTGATAAGGCATATTTTAAAAATTCCCCAGGTTAGCTCAATCGAAATTAATCAAACTAAAGAAAAATTAGATTCTCTCAGAACCAAACTCGTGAATGGTGATTTACAGTTTGGCGCTGCAGTAGCAAAGTACAGTGAAGATGAGAACAGCAAATTTACTGGTGGACGTATTCCTGCCCGCGACGGAAGTGCCTTTGTAAGTATTGATCAGCTTGATAAAGATCTTGTCGTGATGTTGAAAGACCTTAAAGTTGGAGAATATTCTATGTCCACTGAATTTGCTGACGAGCGTGGTAAGAAAGGCGTTCGTATCGTTGAGATTTTAAGCAAAACAGAGCCTCATCGCGAAAACCTGAAAGATGATTATGATAAGGTATCGCAACGGGCATTGGAAGAGAAAAAAAATGACATGCTCGAAGAGTGGTTTGCAAAAAAGATCCCAACATTCTATGTAAATATTAGCGACGAATACAAGTCGTGCCCTGAAATGACAAAGTGGGATAGCAATACAACTGTGCAGAAATAATAGCACGGTCGGTCCCATCTGAAAAATCGAATGATATGCTTGATGCTGTGCAAGGAAGAAATTGTCTTGAGAAGATCTTCGGCAGTGCTGTATTGACTTCGTAAAAGTATTCTTCTTCATAGAGGATGTGTATATTTGTGTCAATCTTTTACTATGAGTGCTATTTCGATAACAAAATTGTACGACTTGCTTACCATTAAAGTGGGTAAAGAAACCGCTGAAAGCCTGACCTCTTTCGTTGAAGAAAAAGTGAAAGAGGAATTTGATAATAAAGCAGAGATTTGGGCTACTAAAAAAGATATCGCCGCAGTAAAAGAAGATATTTCCCGATTAGACACTAAAATTGCCGAAACCAAATCTGAGATCATTAAATGGATGTTCATTTTTTGGGTAGGTCAAATCGCTGCTACCTTCGGTTTTATTTTACTCTTCTTAAAAAAGTAGCATTCTTTCCAACAAGCTTCGTTAAAGGAATTAAAAGATTTAAACTAATAGCTAACACTCCCTTCTGCCTTTAATAATTAACTTAATTTCGCGCTTCATTTCAATCAATGAGTGACGAAATAAAACATGAATGCGGCCTCGCCTTCATTAGATTACGAAAACCTTTTTCTTACTACCGGCAACAATACGGGACGGTGCTTTACGGCCTTAATAAGCTTTACCTGCTAATGGAAAAGCAACACAATCGCGGGCAGGATGGCGCCGGCATTGCTTCCGTAAAGCTTAACATCGAGCCCGGTTATCCCTTTCTGCATCGCATACGCAGCAATGCCCCACAGGCAATCGCTGATATTTTTGCACAAATAGAAAAACAGATAAGTGAAATAGAAAAGTATCATCCTGACATTCAACAGCACCCCGGCCTAATGAAGGGCCATATTGATTTCCTGGGAGAGCTTCTATTAGGCCATCTCAGGTATGGTACACAAGGAAAAAATAATGTGCAATTTTGCCACCCGTTCATAAAACGTGATACCATCCCTGCCCGTAACCTCGCCCTTGCCGGAAATTTTAACCTCGTAAACAAAGAAGAATTATTTTCCCTTATCAATACCCATCCCGATGAACTTGAAAGGCAAAGTGACCTCGGCGCAATGATGGATGTGATATATCATTTTTTAGTAAAAGCCGACGAGGTTTCACCACGCAAAGTAGATATTGCCGATGTATTAAAAAGGTCAGTTTCATTGTTTGACGGCGGCTTCACCTTTGGCGGCCTTACCGGTAGTGGCGATGGCTTTGTAGTAAGAGATGCGCATGGTATAAGGCCGTGTTATTATTATGCAAATGATGAAGTGATTGTTGCGGCCAGTGAACGGGCTGCCATACGTACCGTTTTTGACGTGGGGGAAAATGAAGTGATGGAGCTTATGCCGGGCAACGCTTTGATAGCAGAGGCAGAGGGCGATTATTCAATACAACAAATACTGGAACCGAAGGAAAGAAAGGCTTGCAGCTTTGAGCGGATATACTTCTCCAGGGGCAGTGACGAAAAAATTTATCGTGAAAGAATAGCCCTGGGTTATCACTTAAGTGAAAGGGTGCTCAGGGCAATAGACCACGATCTTAAAAACACTATTTTTTCTTATATACCGAACACGGCCGAAACCGCTTTTTATGGAATGATAAAAGGTGCGGAAGATTATCTGAATAAAATAAAAATTGAAAGAATACTTTCCTGGGGAAAAGACCTGCCTGCCGGACAGGCAGGTTTCGACGAGGCGAAGCTAACGGCAATGATTAACCGCAAAATAAGAATGGAGAAAATTGCGATAAAAGATGTGAAGCTCAGAACGTTTATTACTGCTGATACAGGCAGAAACGAAATGGTGCAGCACGTATATGATATCACTTATGGCACCGTAAGGAAAAATGAAGATACACTTGTGATAATTGACGATTCAATTGTAAGAGGTACCACCTTGCGTGAAAGTATTATTCGTATGCTTTCGCGGTTAAGCCCCAAAAGAATTATTGTTGTTTCCTCCGCGCCGCAGATACGCTACCCTGATTGTTATGGTATTGATATGAGTAAGATGGGAGAGTTCGTTGCCTTTAAAGCAGCTATGGCGCTGATCAAAGAGCGGGGCATGGAATGTGTGCTGAGCCAGCTGATGGAAAAATGCAACGAGCTAAAGCGAAACAATAAGTTGCACACTGAAAACATAGTGAGGGAAGTATATAAACCATTTTCCCTGGATGATATTTCAAAAAAGATCGCACAACTTATTACGCCGGATGATATTAAGGTGCCTGTAGATGTGATATACCAAACCATAGAAGACCTGCATGATAGCTGCCCGACAAACACAGGTGATTGGTATTTTACCGGCAACTACCCTACACCCGGCGGAAACCGTGTGGTTAATCAAGCCTTCATGAATTATATGGAAGGAAAAGATGTAAGGGGATATTAAAAGAATTTTTTTGCGGGTAAGCGAATATATTTTTGCATTATTACATATCATCATTTCAAAATTGATTCAAATTGAAAACACTTTTGGTAGTGCGTCACGCAAAAAGCAGTTGGCAGGAAGTTGGGCTTTCTGACTTTGACCGGCCATTAAATGATCGTGGCAAAGAAGATGCGCCGCAAATGGCGAAAAGGCTTTTAGAAAGAAAAATAAAGATTGATTGCTTTATTTCCAGCCCGGCAAAACGTGCGCAAAAAACCGCTAAGCTTTTCATGAAAGAATATGGTGAAAAGAAGGAAAAATTAATCCTTGTTCCGTCTCTTTATGAAGCGTCGGTGCAGAATTTTTACGCCGCAATTGAAAATTTTAAGGATGATTGCGATGCGGTTGCTATGTTTTCACACAACCCCGGCATTACAGAATTTGTAAACAGCCTCACTGAATATTCCACGGATAATATGCCCACCTGCGCTGTGTTTGCCGTCTCAATAGATACAAAAAAATGGAGGTACTTTAAAGAAAGTAATAAGACCTTACTTTTTTTTGATTTTCCTAAAAACGCTTCTTGATTGATATTTTATTGATTTATTAATAGGGTTTATTACGCCGTAGTTTGTGGCAAAGAAAAGATTAGTGGCTAAAAGTCCGAGATGAGCCTTTGCTTGTGATGTCACTACAAATTATTGAGGTGCAAATTTGCCGGATTTATAGGATTGTACAAATTCATTGAGAAATTTTTTAAAGCCTTCCATGTCAGGTGATGGCTTTATGAAAGGGAAAGCGGAAGCTTCATTAAGCGCTTTCGCCAGCGAAAAACCTTCTTGTTTCATTGAAAAAAAAAATTGCTTTTCCATAAGATATTTTGCAAGATATTCCTGCTCAGTTTGCCCCGGTGTGGGAATCAGTATTGCTTCTTTTTCAATCTTCATTAAGTCCATAATAGTTGTATAACCGCTTCTGCAAATAATGGTATCAGCCTGTTGAAATACACGGTTTAATTCTATGGCAGAAAGATGATTCACAACTTCTGTAAAAATATTTGGAGCGGCGACACTTTCACTTTTCGCCGGGAGGCCTCTTACTATCAAAATTTTTCGTTCATCAAATTTTGCCTGGTCAAAAATTAATTTTTCAAAAATGGTCCGTTGCGGTTCAGGCCCTGAAATAGAAACTACTACATCGTACTTTTTTTGTAAACCAGGCAACTTCTCAAATCTTGATAAAGCCCCAATATAAATAACATTGGAGGGTATTTTTTTGGGATGGGAAAGTTCGCCGGCGATACCGTGTTTTTCAAAATCAGGCACCCAGCATTGATCAAATTTTTTAATAAAATAATTATGAATTTTTGAAGCAATTCTGTCCATGAAAAAATTACCGGTTTTAATGGCAAGTTGATGCGTTATATAGATTGAAAACGTATTTGAGTTGTAAAATCCTAAACGATTATCAGAAATAATTATATCGGGTTGATGCTCTTTGTCAATTTTTTTTAACCAATAATTTTCTTTGATAATAGAGCCTATAAGTTTAGGAATTTGAACAAATAGCTGCAAAGGGAGCCACCTCTTTTTGGGGCTATAATGCATATTATATTCCTTTAGCGGCAAAATTATCACGGATGGAAGCTCTTTTTTTAACAGCGATAAAACAGCTCCGTCAGCGGCTAAAATAACTTCACAATTAAGTTTTGTTAATTCTTTTATTATTGGAATGCAACGGGTTGCGTGACCTAATCCCCAATCCAGCGGTGCAATAAGTATCTGGATTTTTTTTTGATCGTAATTATTTTTTTTTTCTTTTATCAAAATATTGCAATAATAGTTTATGAAAATAGTTTAATTTAGGAATCTATTTTATGAAACGCATAAACAAAATCCTTCTCATCATCTTGATTATTGTCTCTGTTTTTACGATTAGCTGTAATGCCTCAAAAAAAAGTAATTGCGGATGCCCCAATAAAAAAGGCATGGTGGGATATTAGCCATAAACCTATATCCAATAGTATGAACAAATTTAACCGGGATCTTTTGGTGTTGTTCAAAGAGGAATTAATGAACCCCAAAGCCATTGAGCACGAAGTAGAACTACTTCACGAACTTTTGTATGGTGTTGAAAAAATTGAGAATTTAATTATCGCCCACGAGGTCATCAATCTCAACAAGTACAAAATTTTTTCTGATGAAAAAGTAATCAGGGAAACGCTTCGTCAACAAGACCTGAAACCATTTGTTTTTCTAAATAATAAAAATTGATGGGCTAATATTTTTACACAATAGTCCAGGTTTCCCTGCCTTTTAATAATTTATCGAGATCGCCTTCACCTTTAGAAGTAAGGGCTTCTTCTATTTGCATAGCCATTGCATCTTCGTAGCATGCTCTTTCCCGGCGAAAGAATACTCCAAATGGCCGCGGTATATGGTTTTCTTTTGCGGGATCATCAAATAATCTTGTAAGGATTTGGGCTTTGTAAAAATCAGTCTCGTCATGTATCCACAAATCGTTCTCACTCACATCGCCATTTAATTCAACAGCAACAGGGATATATCCATCTAACCTCAATCCCTTATTTCGTGAGGTGCCAAAAACAAGTGGTTGCCCCTGCTCTAAGAACAATGCCTCTTCAGGTTTCGATTTTTTTTCCGTAAAAACTTCAAATGCGCCATCGTTGAAAATATTGCAATTTTGATATATCTCCAGAAACGAACTTCCCCTGTGTTCCTGTGCCCTTAAAATCATTGCTTGCAAATGTTTCGGATCCCTGTCCATGCTCCTCGCAACAAACGAAGCATCTGCACCTAAGGCCAGGGCAGCTGGATTAAAAGGATGATCAATACTCCCCATCGGCGTGCTTTTTGTCACCTTGCGTTGTTCGCTCGTGGGCGAATATTGTCCTTTAGTTAAGCCATAGATCTCATTATTGAACAAAAGAATATTTACATCAAAATTCCTTCTCAGCAAATGAATGGTATGGTTGCCGCCAATGCTCAGGCAGTCGCCATCGCCTGTGACAATCCACACACTCAGCTCAGGCCGGCTTGCCTTTAAGCCACTTGCAATTGCCGTAGCCCTCCCGTGGATGCTATGCATGCCATACGTATTCATATAATACGGAAAGCGGCTGCTGCAGCCGATGCCTGAAATAATTACAATATTTTCTTTTGGAATTCCCAGGTTAGGCATCACTTTTTGTACCTGAGCCAATATAGAATAATCGCCGCATCCGGGGCACCAGCGAACTTCCTGGTCAGTAGCAAAATCTTTTGACGTTAGAGGTATAGCTTCCGTCTTAATAGTCTCATTCATTTAAAATCAATTATCAAACGAAGTTAAGAAATACAGGGTTAGATGGTGGTAAGAAATTATTAATTGTCGCCCGTTTTAAATTTGATTCCCTTCTAATTCTTCCCAATACTCCGCAGCCCTGCGTGTATGCGGTATTACGATCGTTCCGCCTACGATATTTGCAACTGCGAAAATTTCATACATCTCGTCGGTTGTTATTCCAAGCTCATGCGATTTTCCTAAATGGTATTTTATGCAATCATCACAACGCAATACCATACTCGCCACAAGGCCAAGCATTTCCTTTGTTTTTTTATCAAGCGCTCCCTCGTTATAAGTATTGGTATCAAGGTTCCAAAGGCGCTTCATTACAAGATTATTTTTTCTTAAAATAACCCCATTCATTTTTTCGCGGTATTCATTAAATTCGTTACAAGAGCTGGCATGATTATTATTTGAGTTTAAAAATAAACGCACAAAGTTATACTCAATGTTCACTCAAAATCAATTTCGCTAATTTTACCACCTAAAAAAATATATGCCAGACAATAAATACGATTTCGGAATGATCGGCCTCGGAGTAATGGGAAGTAATCTCCTGCTCAATATGGCTGATCACGGTTTTGCCGTAATAGGCTATGATAAAAACCCTGATAAAACAAAACTATTTGAAGCCTCTGCAAAGAAGGATACAACGGTAAAAGGAGTAAACAATCTCGAAGAGATGTTACAACTTTTAAAGCTTCCGCGAAAAATAATGATGCTGGTGCCCGCGGGTATTCCCGTGGATAGCGTTATAAACGATCTGCTGCCCTTGTTGCAGGAAGGGGATATAGTTATTGATGGGGGAAACTCCCACTATACCGATACGCTCAAACGAATCCAGGTGCTAAAGGATAAAGGCTTTCACTTTATGGGTATCGGTATTTCCGGCGGTGAAGAAGGCGCCCGGAAAGGCCCAAGCATTATGCCGGGTGGAGACGAAGAAGCTTATAGGCAGGTAGAGCCGGTGTTGAAAGCCGTGGCTGCAAAGGTAGATGGCGAGCCTTGCGTCGGTTACCTGGGGAGAGGCGCGGCAGGCCATTATGTAAAAATGGTTCATAACGGTATAGAGTATGCGATAATGCAACTCATCAGCGAGTGCTATGATTTACTGCATAACGGCCTAGGCTACTCGAACTCAGCGCTTCATAAAATATTCAATGATTGGAACAGCGGCGAAATGAAATCTTTTCTGCTGGAAATAACTGCCGAAATTTTTGACCGGAAAGATGATAAGGAAACCGGGAATTACTTGGTGGATATGATACTGGACAGGGCAGGCGCTAAAGGAACCGGTAAATGGACTTCACAGGAAGGCCTCGATTTGCCAATGCCTATTCCCACCATTGATGCCGCCGTAATGATGCGTAATTTATCTTCCTTGATTGAAGAACGTAAAGAGGCTTCCGACGTTTATAAAACTGAGCCGCAAAAAATAGATATTAATAAAGAGGAATTGGCAAGCCAGCTTCATGATGCGCTTTATTTCGCGACCATCATCAGCTATGCGCAAGGCCTTGCTTTGCTTACTACCGCATCAGATGAATTAAAAATGGATATACCTGTGCCTGAAGTTGTAAGCGTATGGCGCGGAGGCTGCATTATCCGCTCGGAATTGCTTACAAGCTTTAAAAAAGCTTATGAAAATGCAGGCCTGAAGAATATGTTGCTGGATAAAAACATTGCAGCAACATTAACGCAGAAGCTAAACAGCATCCAACAAGTAGCGTCAATAGCGGCGCTAAATAACTATCCTGTTGCAGGCCTTACTTCGGCGCTAAATTATTTTAATGCTTATTGCAGAAAGCTTTTGCCAACAAACCTCGTGCAGGCACAACGAGATTTTTTTGGGGCGCACACTTATGAAAGAATTGACCGCGAAGGAATTTTTCACTCAGAGTGGGAAACAGCACCCGAAACCGTTTCCACAAAACCCATGGATACAAACTAGAAAGAAATGTTAGATTATAAAAAATTACCGCCTTCCCTTATTTTTATTTTCGGCGGAAGCGGAGACCTTAATTATCGCAAACTGAATCCTGCTTTATTCAATCTTTTTATTGATGATGCTATGCCGGAACATTTCGGCATTGTTGGTATTGCCCGGTCGGAATATAAAGACGGTGAATATGAAAAACATCTTAAAGAAGGAATAGACAATTTTTCCCGCAGAAAAGGAAAAGCAGATGAATGGAAAAAATTCGCATCGAACATTAGCCATATTTCAATGGACGTGAAGGATGCTAATGAGTATAAGAAAATAGGTAAGATCGTAAAAGAAAAGGAAGCAGAATTCGGCACACATCCAAATATACTTTTTTACATGGCTGTGGCGCCACAATTAGTGCCGGATATTGTTAAAAACCTTGGCACCTTAAAATTTTGCCACGACTCAAAATGCACACGGATAGTGGTGGAAAAACCCTTCGGACACGACCTCGAAAGCGCAAAGGCAATGAACCAAATGCTCAGTGAATATTTTGATGAGGAACAAATTTTTCGCATTGATCATTACCTGGGTAAAGAGACTGTTCAAAATATATTAGCCTTGCGCTTTGCCAATGCATTGTTTGAGCCGATATGGAACAGGAACTATATTGATCACGTACAAATAACAGCGGCAGAAACTGTAGGTGTGGAAGGTCGCGGCGGTTATTACGAAATTTCGGGAGCATTGCGGGACATGGTGCAAAACCACATTCTCCAATTGCTGTGTATGGTTGGCATGGAAGCGCCCGTATCGTTCGATGCAAACGAAATAAGAAATAAAAAAGTGGATGTGTTACACGCTCTTCGAAAAATCACAAAAGAACAAGTTCATGAATATGCTGCCCGTGGCCAATACGGTGAAGGTTGGATGCATGGCGAAGAAGTGCCGGGTTACCGTCAGGAAAAAGATGTTGCTCCGGAATCCAATACAGAAACCTTTGCAGCGGTTAAGTTTTTTATTGATAACTGGCGGTGGCAGGGGGTTCCTTTTTACGTAAGAACAGGTAAGCATCTGCATGAAAAAAACACATCATTAACCATTCAGTTTAAGCCCGCACCCGCCTTTGCCTTTCCCAAAGAAGCAGCAGAAACGTGGAGGCCAAACAGGCTCTCAATAAGCATCTCACCGGAAATGGACATTTGCCTTCGCTTTCAGGCAAAGCGCCCCGGGCAGGCGATGATCCTCAACCCGGTTGATATGATCTTTAATTATAAAGATGAATATGATGGTGAAGAACCTGAAGCTTATGAAACGCTTCTTTCTGACGTAATGGAAGGCGACGCCACCTTGTTTATGCGTGCCGACCAGGTGGAGGCCGCCTGGAAAATTGTGATGCCAATACTTGATGTTTGGGAAGCTCGCAAACCTATGGATTTTCCCAATTATTCTCCCGACTCGTGGGGACCGGAAGATGCGGAAGCGCTTATTGCAAGAGATGGGCATAACTGGGCGACACTACCATCAAAAAGAAAACAAAAAAAATGAACGTAGAAATTTATAATTCAACAGAGGAACTGGCTGAAGGCATGGCTGCATGGGTCTGTGATCTTGTGCAATCAACTTTGCAAAAACAGGAATTTTTTACGTTGGTGTTATCCGGCGGGGAAACACCTAAATTGTTATTTAAAAAATTAGCATCGGAAAAATATATCGATAAAATAAACTGGAAGCGCCTGCATATTTTTTGGGGAGATGAAAGAGCCGTACCATCTACTGATGAAAGGAACAATGCAAAAATGGCTTTTGATTATTTATTAAAATCGGTGGATATTCCATCGGCACAAATACATAAGATGCGGGTAGATATCGAGCCCGTTTTTTCAGCCAAAGAATATGAAAAAATATTGCACACGTATTTTGATAATACAAAACAAAGTTTTGATCTCGTGTTATTAGGCGCCGGTGAAGATGGCCACACGCTCTCCATTTTCCCCGGCTCTGCAATACTTGATAAGCATGATAACTGGGTGGAAGCTGTGTACAATGAAAAACAGCAAATGTATCGCATTACGCTCACGCCAGATATTGTAAACAAAGCCTCACATATCGCCTTTATGGTAAGCGGAGCAAATAAGTCGGAAGTGCTGCAGCGCATTATAGAAGGAGCTTATGAGCCTGAGACCTTACCGGCCCAAACAATAAAGCCTGTAAATGGAGAATTGTATTGGTTTTTGGATAGGGATGCAGCGAAAGACTTGCGGAAATAAGTTAGCTCGTATAAATATTTTGCTGATCTTCTTGATAGCTTTTAGAGTAAAAAATTTTTGCAGAAAATAACGGCGTTAAAAATTGGCACAACCTTTCATGAATTTAATAACTTCCGTTATTCGTGGCGATTTCTAAAAAATTCATTTTATATTTCAATAAATTTTTAACCATGACACTATTTGGCTTTTTAGTTTTGCTCCTAATTGCTGCTATTTGTGGCGGCATCGGGCAATCGCTTGCGGGTTATGATTTAGGAGGCTGCCTTGTTTCCATTTTCGTCGGCTTCATTGGCGCTTATATTGGCTTGTGGGTTGCAGGCAAAATGGGCCTACCACATTTTTTTGAAATAAGCGTTGACGGCAAACCTTTTCCAATAGTGTGGGCAGTGATCGGTTCGGCGATCTTCACTTTTATTGTTGCCCTTTTACGAAAAGCATTTACCGGCAGAAATTAGATACAGTAATGAGTTTTAATCTTCGTATATAGATTGCTTCTGAAGGCTAATGCCCTTATTTGTTTGCTTTTACCGCCAATGACAGAGCTCTTAAGGAATTTCCAAATCCATCCATTATATTTGGCATTCACATTTTTTTCAAGAAAGTATGTTTAATCTTATTTTATTTGGGCCTCCCGGTAGTGGCAAGGGTACGCAATCAGAAAAATTAATTGCAAAGTATAATCTAAAACATCTTTCAACCGGAGACCTTTTAAGAAGTGAAATAGCACGCAAAACTCCCTTGGGTAAGGAAGCAAAAAAGTTTATGGATAAAGGCCAGCTCGTGCCTGACGAGGTGGTGATAGGCATGATAAGTTATGCACTTGATGAAAATCCGCAGGCACATGGCTTTTTATTTGACGGCTTTCCCAGAACTGCTACACAAGCACAAGCCCTGGATAAGCTTTTAGAACTTAAACATACTTCTATAAGTGTAATGCTTGCCCTCGATGTTACGGAAGAGGAGCTGGTAAAGCGCCTGGTAAAAAGAGGAGAAACGAGCGGGCGTATGGATGATAATAATGAAGTAGTGATTCGCACACGCATCATAGAATATAACAAGAAAACTGCCCCGGTTGCCGAGTATTACGAAAAGGCAAGAAAGGTGGTAATGGTGAAAGGAGAAGGAACGGTGGAAGAGATATTTGCGGCATTGATAACAGAAATTGACCAAAGGATAAAAAAGAAAAATTCTTCAATCGATATAAAAACAAGAAATCAATGACGGCCGAAAAAGAAATTTTTCTAAAGAAAGATTTTATTCCTTTGTTGCGAAAACTGCAGGGAAATGAAAAAGCAAAGTGGGGCGTGATGAATACGCAGCAAATGGTTGAGCATTTTGCCGATGCAGTGAAGAATGCAAGTGGTAAATTAATTTTACCAAGCCTCAACGAGGGCGAAAGGCTTCAAAAATCCAGGGAATTTTTAATGAGTGAGAATCCCTTTAAAGAGAATACCGCTAACCCTTTAATTCCTGAGAAAGGAATTCCGCTGCGCCAGCCTGATATAACTTCTGCTATTGATAAGCTGCAAAAAGAACTCGATTATTTCTTTGAGGAATTCGATAAAAATCCTGAATTTGTTACTGGCAATGCTTTCTTTGGCAACCTTGATTACAGAATGAATATACAATTATTGCATAAGCATGCCCTGCATCATCTCCGGCAGTTTGGGTTGGTATAACCTAAAAGGTTTTTGTATTTGCCTTCAGCCATTCTACAATTTGATCAAATTTTATTTCGCCGGTAGATACCGAAATTGTGAAGTTGTATGCCTCATCTTCCTTCGCAATTAATTTAAGATTTCCTTTTTTTAAAATGACAAACATGGCTAAAAATCCGGTTCGCTTATTACCATCAACAAATGGATGATTTATGATGATACTCTCTAAAATTGCGGATGCCTTTTCTATACTTGTTTGATATAAATCTTCGCCGCCATAGGTATGAAAGGGTCTTGCAATTGCCGATTCTAATAAACCTTCATCTCTTAAACCGTGCGATCCTCCATATTTTTCAATTGACAATTTGTGAAGCTCTAAAATTTCTTTTTTAAAAATCATTGAGCAAGTTTTTGCAGAACATTTCCATATCTCTCTACAACTTCCTCAAACAAAAGCTTAGTGTCAATAGTCGAAGTTTCCCGGTCTTTTGTAGCTTTCTCAATAATATCCATAACAAATTTTAATTGTGCTTCATCTAAGAAGTTAACTCTATCCTGAATTCTTTTCTTCATTTCACTTGTGCTCATAACATAAAATTTAATTAGCAAATTTAATAAATGTTCCTTACAAAACAGGTTTAGCCAAGTATAGGTATTTTTGAAATAAATTAAAGCGCAATGAAAAAATTAGGCAACTATATAACAGGCCATTGGATAGAAGGCGATGGCAATGGGCAGGAATTGTACAACGCAGTGAACGGAGAAGTTGTTGCTTTTGCTACTACGAAGAGTTTGGATTTTGCTTCCATTTTAGAGTATGGAAGAACGAAAGGAAATCCTGCACTTAGAAAAATGACGTTTCAACAAAGAGGTCTTATGCTTAAAGCCTTAGCGCTTCACCTTCTTGTGAAAAAAGAAAAATTTTATACTGTAAGCTATAAAACCGGCGCCACACGTGCTGATAGCTGGGTTGATATTGAAGGAGGCATTGGTAACCTTTTTTCCAATGCATCATTAAGAAGGAAGCTGCCCAATGAAATTTTTGCTTTGGATGGAGAAAATATCGGCCTTAGTAAAGGCGGCAGTTTTGCAGCCCAGCATATTTTATTACCGAAAGAAGGCGTGGCTATTCACATCAATGCTTTCAATTTTCCTGTGTGGGGCATGCTCGAAAAAATTGCGGTGAACTTACTGGCAGGAGTACCCGCAGTTGTAAAACCGGCTTCTATTACCTCCTATCTTACCGAAGCTGTTGTGAAAGAAATTATCGCTTCTAAAATTTTACCTGAGGGTTCTCTGCAACTTATATGCGGCAGCGCCGGCGATATACTTGATCATGTTACTTCACAAGATGTGATCACTTTTACCGGCTCTGCAACCACAGGTTTAAAATTGAAAGCAAACCCGTTTGTGATGAATGAGAATGTTCCTTTTAATCTTGAAGCAGATTCTCTAAACTGTATAGTTCTTGGTGAGGATGTAAACCCTGCGATGCCCGAATGGGATATTTTTATAAAAGAAGTAAGAAAGGAGATGACTTCTAAAGCCGGCCAAAAATGTACTGCGATAAGAAGAATTTTCGTGCCCGAAAATAAGATGGATGACGCATGGAAAGCATTGAGTAAATCTTTAGCGCAAACGACAATTGGAAATCCACAAAACGAAAAAGTAAGGATGGGCTCTCTTGCCGGTATATCACAAAAAGAAGAAGTGATGCAACAGGTTCAAAAGCTTTTAGCTTCTTCGCAAATAATATATGGCAGCCTTGATAGCGTAGAAGTGATTGACGCTGATGAGAAGAAGGGCGCTTTTATGAGCCCTTTGCTTTTATTGAATGATCAGCCTTTTAAAAGTGATGCAGTTCACAACGTAGAAGCCTTTGGGCCTGTGAGCACCATCATGCCTTATAAAAATATTGATGAGGCAATTCTTCTCGCCAAAAAAGGGAAAGGTTCATTATGCAGTTCTATCGTGACAGCGAATGAAAGATTTGCCAGGGAATACGTACTCGGTGCAGGCACGCATCATGGAAGGATACTTATACTTAATAAAGATTGTGCAAAGGAAAGTACGGGCCACGGTTCACCTTTGCCATCACTTATTCATGGTGGCCCGGGCCGGGCCGGCGGTGGTGAGGAAATGGGTGGCTTACGCGGTGTAAAACATTATATGCAGCGGGTTGCGGTGCAAGGCTCACCTACGATGCTTACTGCTGTTACGAATGTTTATCAGCCCAATGCCAAAGGCAACATAAGTGACGTTCATCCCTTTAAAAAATATTTTGAAGAGCTGAAGATTGGTGATCAATTGATAACACCGAAGCGAACAATTACAAGCGAAGACATAGATAAGTTCGCTGATTTAAGTGGTGATCATTTTTACGCTCATATCAAAACAACCGATTTTGCAAATACCATGTTCGAACAGCAGGTAGCACACGGCTATTTCTTACTAAGCGCCGCGGCTGGCTTGTTTGTTGATAGCTATGAGAAAAATCCTGTATTGCTAAATTATGGTATTGATGAGTTGCGGTTCACAAAACCTGTGTACGCCGGCCATAAAATTTTTATCCGGCTTACCTGTAAAGAAAAAATAGAGCAGGAACCCAAAGCAGAAAGTCCTGACAATAAGAAAGGCTGGGATATACCAAAGGGAATTGTAAGATGGTATGTGGAAATATTAGATGATACAGATGATCCGGTGATTGGCGTGGCTACAATCTTGACAATGGTTAGGAAGAAGAATTAATTTTACAAATCAAAAATTGTTACAATAGTTTTTTATGATCCATGAATTTAAAGAAGGGTATGTAAAGTCTCACACTGAGCATGGCATCACCACCATTGAATTTTTTCATCCGAAAGGAAATTCTTTACCGGGAAAAATTCTGGAAGACATAACACAGGAGATTCACTATGCCTCCAGCCACGAAACAAAAGTTATAATTCTGAAAAGCGGCGGGGATGGCGCCTTTTGTGGGGGAGCAAGCTTCGCAGAGTTAACCAGCCTCACCACTGAAAAAGAAGGATTACATTTTTTCAAGGGGTTTGCCAACCTGATCAATGGGATGCGCAAATGCAATAAACTTATTATCGGCCGCATACAGGGCAAATGCGTTGGTGGCGGCGTTGGCATTGCGGCTGCGTGTGATTATGCAATTGCTGTGGCGGGAGCTGAGATAAAACTAAGTGAGCTTGCCATTGGCATCGGCCCTTTTGTAGTTGGCCCTGCGGTGGAAAGAAAGATCGGGCTCTCTGCTTTCAGCCAATTGGCAATTGATGCAACGCTTTGGCGAAACGCTGATTGGGCAAAAAAGAAAGGCTTGTTTGCAGAGGTGCATGAGTCTGTTCACAACATGGATGAATCTGTTTACAGGCTGGCAAATACATTGGCGCATTCAAGTACAGAAGCGATGACAGAAATCAAAAAAATGTTTTGGAAGAGCACTGATCACTGGGATCTTCTGCTTAATGAAAGAGCCGCTATCAGTGGCAGGCTTATCTTAAGCAATGCCGCTAAACATGCCATAGCTAAGATTACACAAAAAAGATAATTCCCCTTTCTTTAATTTAAAAAAAGGGGAACTGTATTTTACAGGTCATCGTACTCAAATAAGGAATCGATGTGCGTACCGGCTTCCATCTCAAATACCGGGTTTATCAATCCATCTTTTAATCCATACACCCAGCCATGTAAGTGCGGGCGTTGTTCATTTTTCCACGCACGCTGAATAATGGAAGTTTTAGCAAGATGCATTACCTGCTCTACCACATTCAGCTCTACAAGCCTGTCTGTTCGGGCTTCTTCATCATTTATATCGTCTAATTCTTTTCTGTGCAGGCGATATACATCTTTAATATTTCGCAGCCACATGTTCAATATATATTTAAAATCGTGGTTTGTCATAGCTGCTTTTATACCACCACAGCCATAGTGCCCGCAAATAATCACGTGCTTTACTTTTAAATGATTTACAGCATAGTCGAGCACGCTCAGTAAATTAACATCAGTATGCACTACCATGTTGGCGATATTCCGGTGTACAAATATTTCTCCCGGCTGGGTACCGGTAATCTTATCTGCGGGTACGCGGCTATCACTGCAGCCGATCCATAAAAATTCCGGTGTTTGCAACGCGGATAATCTTTTGAAAAATCCGGGGTCTATCCCCACCTGCTCTTGCGCCCATTTTTTATTGGCTGTTAATAATTTTTCGTATGAAGTCATAATTTATATTTTAATTATAATTAAAGTGAATAAAAAAAAAACAATATTCCCTATACTTTCTCAAAACTGTAAGGATATAGGAGATTTAAGAACCGGATGTTTCAACAGAAACGGAGATCTCAACTTCTTCCTGTATAGTTAAATGATCATCAGAAAAATGTTGGTGCATTGTTTTCTGCACGCTCTTCTTTACTTCCACCTTTATATTTTTTAGGTGAGCATGTTTTAGAAAATCGTTGATAACCTCTATCACATCCCGGTCAATAAAATCGGCACGCAATGCATCAATCATTACAAATGAATCTGAAGGCACTTCTTCTAACTTCTTTTTCAGAATAGGTTTGTTCAAAAATGAAACATCCTTTCTTAACCTGAACAAATATTTGTTGCTATCATGAACAACAAACACAGACGTTTTAAAATTACTCCTGAAAGAAAAGAATAAACCGGCAGCGATGCCAATCAATATTCCTGAAAGAAGGTCAGTAAATAAAATAGCTGTAACCGTAATAATGAAAGGTAAAAACTGGTCGAATCCTTTTTTATAAAAAGCTTTGAATATCGACGGCTTAGCGAGCTTAAAACCTATGTAAATAAGCACCGCAGCGAGCGCCGAAAGTGGGATCAGGTTCAAAAGCTTCGGTATGAAAGCTACACTCAACAGCAAAAGAATACCATGCAGTACACTCGATAATTTCGACCTTGCGCCGGCACTTACGTTTGCAGAGGTTCTTACTATTACCGACGTAAGCGGCAGGCCGCCAAGCATGCCTGAAAAAATATTTCCTATGCCCTGTGCCTTTAATTCGCGATTGGTTGGTGTCACTCTTTTGTATGGATCCAATTCGTCTGATGCCTCAATATTTAAAAGGGTTTCGAGGCTGGCCACCAGCCCAATGGTAAAGGCGGCTGTCCATACTTTTGTATTAACTATGAATTCGAAAGAAGGCAATGTAAAAAAAGAAGTAAATTCTTTCAAAGATTCAGCAACGGGAATAGCAACTATATGATTGTCCTTTAAAGACCACGGATGGTTAATGTTTTGAAATAATAAATTTATACCGATACCACATAGCACTACCACCAGGGGGGCCGGAATTAGCGTAAACACTTTACTTTTTTTTACTAAAACTTTATCCCAAAGTATTTGAATAAATATACAGATAACGCCGATAATTAAAGCGAGTGGCGCACTATGCTGTATGGATTGTATAATGCTGCTAAATGTGTTTTCTTCATTACTTTCAATAAACGAATCATCCCCCTCAAAGTTTGCATCGTAGCCAATCAAATGCGGAATTTGTTTTAATATCAAGATAAGGCCAATGGCGGCCAGCATACCTTTAATAACCGAAGAAGGAATGTAATCGCCGATAACGCCGGCTTTAAAAAAGCCTAACAAAACCTGGAAAACACCGGCAATAACTACGGCCAATAAAAAGGCCTCGAAGGAGGGTAGGGTAAGAATGGCTGTGGCAACTACCACTGTAAGCCCGGCAGCAGGGCCGCTCACGCTCAATGAAGAACCGCTTAACGACCCTATTACAATACCTCCTACAATGCCGCCGATAATACCGGCAAACATGGGCGCTCCCGACCCTAAAGCGATACCCAGGCACAGCGGTAACGCCACTAAAAACACCACCAGTGATGCAGACAGATCTGCACCAAAATTTTTAAAAATCTTTTGCATTTAATAATTTTTTGAATTAGAAATAATAATGTCGCCTGCTACACAATGCAGCAATTAACTAACAAGTAAAAACGAATATTAGCAAAAGCTGTTCGGCGGTGGAGTAAGTATATCGCTCGCCAAAAGAAAGGGAAGTGTTTCAGAAAAATGAATGTATTGGCTTTGGCCAAAAGAAGTAAAATCGCCGTTGACTCCAAAGTGGGAAGAAGTAAGAAACCACTTGGTATCCATAAAACCAACGGTTGATTTAGAAGAACTCGTTTCAGGCAATTCTTCCGTCATGGTAGCGCCTGCTATCAGTTTACCTACTTGCCTTAGCGGCAATAGCTGCGTAAGAAACACCGTCAGGAAAAATATGGTGATGATTTTTTTGGTCATTAAAGGTGCAAATCTAAAACTTAACGGCCGGAAAAAAAAGTCAGCGTAGCTAAAACATTTTTTAAACCGAATTTTTTTTCCAACACTATTCAGCATTATACTTCATGAAACTTATTTACATTTCAACTAATAAATAAGAAGGAAAATGGAAAGAAAAGTGATAAATATTGATCCTGAAATTTTTTATGGAACCAGGGTTCCTATTAAAAATCTTTTGACTATTTAGAAACAGGCGATACAATTGAAACCTTTTTGGAAGACTTTGATAGAGTGAAAAAAGATCAGGTGGTAAGGGTTTTGGAAATGACACAAAAACTTATTCAGACATCAAACAGAAATACTTAATGAAAATTTGCTTGATGAGTGTATAACGAAAAGGTTGAAACTTCACTTACCTGAGTTTGAAGCATAAGCAGCTTCTTCATTTTGTTTATTTGAAATATTCATCACCTGTGCCTGATCATGAACACAGGAACGAATAGCTGAATAAGTTAAAGAATATGCTACCAAATAAAATTTTCATTGTTTTGATTTTTGCCCGGGATCAAATCGTTTTTTATTTTTTTGCTTAATGCCTAATTCTAACGCTGTACCTATTTTTAATTTTGCTTAAAGACCGCGACCACCGGTAAATGATCTGAGGCATAGTGTTCCTGAACTGCATGAGAAGACTGAATTGTAAATCCAGATTTAGGTGCAAAAGCAATAAAATCGATTGTTTTTATGGGATTGACTGAAGGAATAGTAGGATCACAATCCTGGCAGGTTCGGGTAAAATATTGATCGAGTATATTAATCGTGGAAGATCCGGGCGTTGCATTAAAATCCCCGGCAATGATAAACGGCCCGTTTTCTTCTCCAGCAATCCGGCTAATTTCGCTGATCTGCAATATACGGGTGGCAGGGTCTTTTTGAACATCCAGATGAGTGCATCCAAAATGAATGTATTCCCCTGTCGGCAACTTAATTCTAGCGGTAGCGAAAACGCGGCGCTCACCATTGGTACCTGCTTCGGTAGGCAAGCGGTGAATCGTAGTTTCTGAAAGAGGGTATTTAGATAAAATCGCGACGCCATAACCACCATCATCATAATCAATCGCTTTTGCAAAAAAATAATGCATGGCCAGTTTATCGGCCAATAATTTTGCTTCATCTATTTTACGCGATCGGTTAGTATTTACGTCAATTTCCTGCAAGGCAACAATATCCGGATTTTGAAGTCTAATTGCTTTTGCTACCGCTTCTACATCTATCACGCTGTCTTTAGCGAGAGTTGGGGGATTGCAATGATGCACATTATAAGTCATGATACGCAGTGTGCTTTCTTTATTAATATTTGTTGATGCCTTCTGTACTTTGGAGGAACAGGAAAGGCTTAGTACGGTAATAATGGTTACTAAAAAATAGGATATGTTTTTCATTGCAGTTACAATTTATTTAGGAGTTTTTTTGCTTTTACCATCGGGTAAGGATAGGGCAACATAGGAGCTATACGGGGGGCCTTTACCCAGCTTTCTTCCCACGAGGGCAAAGTCTCTTTGTTACCATCAATGTATTTTTTAATGCGGGGAATGTAATTCCTGGTTTGTCCAACTCATATCAGCCAATAGTTTATAGATAACTTCATTATTCTCTAATCCTTCAGGTGCCGGGCTAGATCTTTTTAGTCCGGTATTATATTTTGAATCAGTGCCTCGGTTGAGCCCGAAGCATACATGGACAGATCTAACTACCGTATAGTATATCTTTGTGATCCTAAAAAAATTAATTATTTATTTACCATCCGGGATTTTGTTTCAGATTTGAATTTAGCAACATTTCCTGGGTGGGCAACGGATTTAAATAATCGCGTTCTTCATTAAAAGTTTTTGCAACGTCACCATTCACCACGATTCGACCCCCATTCGCTCCATTTTCTAACGTAATATCACTGCCGAGTTTCAGGTAAACTACTCCCTGCTGGGTAGGAGGCGTCGTACCGGTATATATTACTACATCTGGTTTACTATCTCCATCGAGATCAAATGATCCAAGTCCGGGGAAATATTCGCCATAAAATTTTAATGCAATAAGATGGCCCTCTTTCCAGCGCATCAGATCATCCCAGCGAAAACCTTCCATCACTAATTCTATTCCGCGTTCACGGCGGATTTCAAGAATAGCACCTTGGTTCGGACCTGTTACATGGGTATATTGCGCTGCAAGATAGCTGTCAGGATTTGCGTTGGCATTCATCAGATCTAAATCAGGCATGCCTACCCGATCACGTAATAATTTGATAGACCTGTCAATACCGGCTTGCGTCAGTGTTCCTAATTCTGCCTTAGCTTCTGCAAAATTTAAAAGCACTTCTGCATACCTGAATACAGGCAATGGATTGGTATTGCCATTTATTCTATCATCCGGAGGGGTGGTCACGAATTTTATAAGTTGATATCCTGTAACTGTCGCTCCAAAATTGGGCGCTATTACCACATTGGTAACCATTCGCATATATCCTGGAGTACGAATCGTTTGCGAAAGCCGCGGATCGCGGTTTTGCACTTCTTCATAAAATTGCATAGTTGTATTTCCCGGTATATCCGTAAAACGGGAACCATCTTTCATAAGGTAACTATTTACCAGCTTTTTGGCCAGCCCTGGTTTACCATAAGAAGGAGACACCGTATAATAATTTACCGTGTGAAATAATTGTAGTGTTGTACTAAAAGTCCGTGCCAGAATAATCTCACTGGAAATAGGAGTTGCAGCCGTAAATAACTCTTGGTAAGCAGTTGCAGGGTTGCCGGTGTAAATACTGTATTTACCACTACTCATTAGGGAGTCAGAAGCATCAGCACATTGTTGCAATAATTCTGTTGCGCCGGTTAACGGCTTACCATAGCTATCTTTTCCAAAATTATCATTTGCATGATATTTTCGCCACGTTCCCTCATAAAGGCATACTCTTGATTTGAGTGCCAGGGCAGTCCATTTGGTTATTTGGTCGTAAGATTTTCCTGTCGGTAATTTGGCAATCGCATAATTAAGATCAGCAAGTATAGAATCAACTATAAGGACACGCGAATCTCTTGGCTTTTGCAGCAAAGCAGAGTCGTTGGCATCAATTGCGCTTGAATACCAGGGCACATCACCAAAAGTCTGAACCATATTAAAATAGAAATAGGCCCGGAAAAATTTTGCTACTCCTACATAAGGAGCTGAGATGACATCCGGCAAATTACCTCTGGTATAATTTTGCAAAAAGAAATTTATATTTCTTAATGCACCCCAGTTCCATCCGCCACCACTTACAGGTACAGTTCTGTTGCCGGTAATCGCGGACGAAACAGTGTTGGTAATTACATTATCTACCGATTGATTATAGAGACTAGGGCCATTAGGAATGATATCATTATAAAAAGAATTGGTATAAAGCTGTAATTCGCTGGCACTGTTAAAACTGTTATTCGGTGATAACTGGGAAAGCGGTTCACGGTCAAGAAAATCTTTATTACATGAACTTAATAATCCGATGAGTACGGAAAAAATTAAAAAAAATATTTTGGTTGTATTGATCGTTTTTTTCATCTTAATTTTATTTATTGGTTAAGTCCTAAAAAGTGACATTTAAACCACAGGAATAATTTTTATAAAAAGGATAATTCCTGGCGTTATTATCGCCCCTCGATCCTGACGGATCAGCAGATACCTGCTCCGGGTCAACATATTTGGTTTCTAACTTGGTTGCAGTAAAAATATTTTCGCCACTCACGTAAATTTTAACTTTGTCTATCTTCCAACGCTGAAGAAGAGATTGGGGTAAATCGTAACCAATAGTGAGATTTTTTAACCTGATATAGGCAGTGTTTTGCATGTATTTTGAATTAATGACATTCAACTCGCCACCAGAAGTCAATGCTGCATATCCCCGAAGTTTAGGAAAATAGGCATTCGGGTTTTCCGGGCTCCATATTTTGTCTGGAAAATCTTTCGGAATAAAACTATAATAGGGGCGGCCATATACGCCCCAGAACATATAGGTTTCATTTCCCGGGTACCAATCCTGATGGCCGACGCCTTGTAAAAATATAGACACAGAAAAACCATTCCAACTGCCGCCGGCAGTAATTCCAAAAGGAAACCGCGGCAGGCTATTACCGAGAATTTTTAGGTCGCCATGATTAGTCAATGTATTCTGCCCATTGTTAACAGTGTCATTTCCATCAAGATCCACAAATTTCATATCTCCCGCCTGAAGGTTGTGGCCATCGCCAGGGGAATTTAAACGAACCCTGTTTACATAGTCTTGGTTTACAGCATAATTCTTAGCGGCATCATCAGTCTGAAAATAACCATCTACTGTATAACCCCACATATCTCCTATCCGCTGGCCGACATAATAATTATTATTGCCAAGCAGTTTACTTGGATTGTCAAACTTAGTAATGTGCGACTCAGAATTAGATAGTACTAATCCAACATTGTAAGAAAAAGTTTTTTTATTAACAGAAACCCGGTCCTGCCACTGGATAGATAAGTCATAGCCTTTAGTGTCTAAATTGGCTGCATTCTGTTTAGGTGAACTGGCGCCAAATACTGCCGGAAGTGTTTTACCTGCCACAAGCATGTCGAGCGTTTTACGATCATAAAGATCTATAGTTGCAGTCAGCCGGTTATTGAAAAATCCAATGTCCACACCGATATTGGCAGACGTCGTACGTTCCCACGTTAATTCAGGTGTGATTGGATTGCCCACACGCAGGTACTGAGATAGGCTGCCGCCCTGTAGCCAGTTTGAAAGACCCGTATTCATTACAGGTATATAAGGATAATTAGAGTTGCGAAGGTTGGTGCTTAAAGACTGGTTACCCAAAGAACCATAAGATCCCCGTATTTTTAATTCTGAAACCACATTTTTCAACGGGTCAAAAAAGCCTTCCTGGCTAATACGCCAACCAGCAGAAACCGAAGGGAAAAAACCGTAGCGGCTATCCGATGGAAAATGCGAGCTTCCATCGTAACGCCCATCCAGTTCAAGAAGATATTTATCTTTAAAGCTGTAATTGATCCTTCCAAAATATCCTTGCAATGCCCATTCTACTGAGTTACTTCCTACTTGCTGGCCGCTGGTGCCCAGGTCTAGTGCATTCAAATCCTGAGATAAAAGATCGTTAGCCTGTCCATTGATCGTATGATATTTTTTATACTCCTGGCTATAACCACCCAAAATTTTAATATCATGTGATCTTAACTTCTTAGTGTAGGTAGCATAAGCATTCACTACCTGGTATTGGTCCTGGCTGGCAGACTCAGTATATAGATCTGTCCCTAGATAATCAATTTGCCCTGGGTAAATAGACCACGGGGCCACGGTGCTTCGATGAAAACTGGAATAGGGATTTAGCTCGTAACTATAGCTACCAATAATATCCAGGCCTTTTGCAGGCTGAATAGTAACACTTACCGTATTGGTCATGGTGAACTCCTGTGTCTGCGATTTATCTTTACCATACTCAAGTTGTAAGTTCCTGCCATCAGCTATCCCGTAGTTGTTTATCTGACTTCTGTAGGTAAAAGTTCCATCAGGATTTTTGGGCACATACGAAGGAAGCATGTGCACTCCAAGATAGACAAATGCGGTATTCACGTCACCCACTGAACCTGCTCCCGGATAGTTATAGGTATTAGTAGAAAGCTGTAAGTTATTGCTAATGGTCAACCATGAATTGATATGGGCATTCACCTTAGCCCGTAAATTATAAGCTGAGTATTTGTCCCGGCTAAACTTCATTATGCCTGATTGCTCATAAAAGCGACCGGAAAGCAAAAAATCTACTTTATCTGTACCTCCCAAAAATTGTAGCGAGTGGCTCATAGAGGGAAGAGTGTTGTGAAAGAAATAATTCCACCAATCGGTATTACCATACCATACATACTGGTCACGGCCATTACGATTTTGGATAACTACAGATGGAAGCGTAGGATCGGTTTTTCTCTTTTGCAGTTCTTCATAATCTGCATCGGTATAGCCTGTATAAATATTTCCTGTAGTAATTCTAAAAGCTTCATCAATTAACTTACCGGTAGCATATCCGTCAGTCATCAAATTATGGCTGGTAGTTGAATTTGCTATGGAAAAATTGTTACTGTAAGTTACCTGGAGCTTACCGGCACGCCCCTTCTTTGTAACAATGAGGATCACTCCATACGCCGCACGTGAGCCATAGATGGCTGCTGAAGAAGCATCTTTCAGAACAGTTACGGTAGCTACATCCTGGGGGTTGAGCATGTTAATATCACCTGGTATTCCGTCAATCAGTATTAAAGGAGTTCCTCCGTTTATTGATGTGAAACCCCTGATATTGACTTTACCATTGCTGCCTGGACGCCCATCATTAAAATTAATGCTAAGGCCTGGCATTGCACCTTGAAGTGCCTGGCTTACGTTGGCAATAGGACGGTCTTCCAATATCTTTGAATCTACCTGGGATACAGCACCTGTCAAATTCATTTTTTTTTGCGTGCCATAGCCAACCACTACCACTTCCTCCATTGGTTTTACATCTTCATCAAGAATCACCTCCAACCGTTGCCGGCCATTTAATGCACGTTCTATTGTACGATAACCCACATAAGAAAAAATAAGGGTCGCCTGGTCATTTGGAACATCAATAACAAATTTTCCATCTTCATCAGTTGCGGCTGCAATGCCGGAACCCTTTACTGAAACACTTACCCCATGTAAAGGAATATTTTTACTACGGGATATAACGGTGCCGGTTATAGGAATTGCCCGTGTGGCTTTTAAAATTTCGGGTGCATACATAGAGGGAATCTGCATGCGGGTATTTATAACAGTGTTGTTTTGCGTTCCTCCCGGAGAAACATATCCGGCATCTATTCCTTTCTCATTTTTATTTTCGCGATCATCTGAAATGACAAACTGCTGGCTACTCACCTGGTTCACTTTTAAACTATACGGTTTCAAAACCTTCTGTAATTTCTTAAGAAAGGAATCATCGATAAAACTTTCGTCCCCTATATTAACCACGATTTTCTGTATCTCTGATTTACAAATAAAACTCACGTTGTGTTTCTTTTCAAGATCACTTAGTAAATTTTTTAAAGTTTCTTTTTTAGTTAAAGTTTTCTGAGACCGGAAAACCTTTGGTTGCTGCTCATTAGCAGCTACCTGGTTCTGTGCCATTGCCGGGAAAACCACCAAACAGCCAAAGAGCATTAACCCTGATACACGTGAGAATATAGTTGGTTTCATATTGATTTATTTTAGGTTTATTTTACGTTGAAATATGAGTAAAGAGTCTTTCCTTTTAATAGTAATGTCCAATACAATTTCGAGGGTCTTCAATAAGGTATTTTCATCTTTTAATCTTAGGGTTCCTGATATTTTAGTATCGGCAAGCTGCTCGTCTTCAATCGTTACTGTATATCCATAAATATCCCGGATCAATGTTGCTATATCAGATAAAGGCACTTTTACCAATGACAGCTTTTCATCTTTCCAGACGGAATACAATTCAGCATTAACCTGCTTTTTCAAAATGTGTTTTTGCTTCGGGGAATATTGAACAAATTCCCCCGGCTTTAGATATATGGCAGTTTCTTCCTGATCTTTCAGGTCAATTTTTATTTTACCGGAGTTAAGAGTGATATTGATAAAAGAAGCAATTTTCCTTATGTTGAATGCGGTACCCAATACTTCAACATTCAAATCGCCCGTATGAACAATGAACCGTTGTGCCGGTTGATCTTTAGCCTCAATATGTTTTACATTAAAAAAAGCCTCTCCTTCAAGCCACACCTCTCTTGTACCTGACGACAGCAAATCAGTAGGGTAAATAATTGATGAATTGGCATTTAAAACCACACGTGAGCTGTCTGGTAATACAATGGTTTTAATCTCGTTATTGCCGGTCGCCAATTGTATTGTAACGGGCTTTTGCGTTATAAAATACCAACTCGCGGTTGTAAGTGCAAAAAAGATTACAGCTGCTGCCATCCAATACAAGCGCAGCTTCTTTACAGCCGGTTTTATCTCCTGTGTATCTTTTACGGTTTCAAAGGAAGCAATAGCAGCTAAGTTCTTTTGCAAAGAGCTTTCGACCTGCTGCTTACCAGGTGGGTTTACTTTTATTTGAAGATTGTGTATAAACGATAATGCTATTTGTATTTCAACATTCTTTTCCGGATGTGACTGCATCCATTCTATCCAGAACTTTTTATTTTCTTCATTAGGATTTGTTGCCCAATCCTGAAAAGATTCATCGGCAATAAAATCATCTGCGAAATAATTTGTAAAATTTTTCTCCATTATAAAAAAACCTGTTGGCTTCATTATAAGGAGTCAACAGATTGAATTATTACCCCATGGAAATAATTTTTTTTCAAAAATATTTTATAGATCTTCTAAAGAAAATTATTACTAATAACGAGCGCAGCATTACTAA
The DNA here is from genome assembly GCA_965217965.1 of Hanamia sp. Taxonomy (GTDB): domain Bacteria; phylum Bacteroidota; class Bacteroidia; order Chitinophagales; family Chitinophagaceae; genus Ginsengibacter. The sequence continues at coordinate 1,827,140 of CBDCJQ010000001.1, forward strand.
ATGAAAGCATGAAGAGAGTGATTGATAGTAATAAAGACGATAATTTCTTCTGGTATGTTTGCCTGAGCTCTGATATGGCTCTTGCGAATAATTTATAAGTGGCTTTGATTGAAATTCCAAGCATATCCGCTATTTCTTCATAAGGTAAGTTTGCGTAAAATTTAAGAAAGATGATCTCTTTTTGCCTGTCAGTTAATTTATTCAATACATCATTCAGCCTGACCTTTTGTTCATACATTTTTTCTGTATCAATCCTGACTTTTTCTGCAGAAATTTCCAGTTCAAAATTATGGGTATCCTCAGAATAAATTTTCGTTACAAATTTAATTTGCTGTCCGATATTCCTTAATAAATTATTACGAAATGAAACAAATAAATAAGATTGAAATGTGTGGACATCCGCAAATTTTTCCCTGCCGACCCAGAAATTTGTAAAAATATCCTGGATGCAATCTTCTACAAGGTTATGTTGCCGGGTAAACCTGCAGCCATATACATAGAGGCGGCTGTAATACATTCTATAAATAAAGGCATACGCTTTTTTATCGCCCTTTTTACAGGCTTGCCAGGTTTCATCATTAATGTTTAGCTTTTCCTCCATCCGGATTTCATAATGTGTGTTAGCATAATTAAAAATAAATACATGATTAAAGATAAATAATACGTTCAATTAACTTGGTTAACAAAATGTAACCAATCGAATTTTAAAGCCATATTTATATCTGCTTGTAAGAATAATTTGAGGAGCTCATCGATAACTTAAGATAATCCTTGCTTCAAAAAATTGCTTTGCTTTTTTCAAATGAATTGCAGGCTTTTAAGCCACCGAAGAATAATGTAGAAATATCTTATTAAACAACCCACCTCGATTTATGATGCCAGATAACATAAGGCTAATTTAATCAACATACTGATAATTTGTTTATGATTGTATTCAGTAAAATGGATAAAGTATAAAGTGATTGAATTATTGAATTTTGAAATCATAAGCGCTTCCGGTTTAAGTTCCCCTTCATGAAATATATATCACATGTACAAATTAGTTCTGAAGTATTATCAAACCATTAAATATCGCCAGATGATATAAATCATATAAAAAGTGGTTAAATTGCGACTATTGTTTTATTCAGACTATTAGCTTGACTATTCGTGATATCCATATCTGGCGATCTTTTTTGCAGGGCGATAAATCATCTTTTGAGAACCTCATGCAATTACATTACCAGGCACTTTTTAATTATGGAACTAAATATTCTCGTGACGGTGAATTGGTGAAGGATACTATCCAGGAATTATTTATTGGTCTTTGGGTAAGAAAAGAGAACCTCAATACGGATGTAAATCCGCGAGCCTATCTCCTGGCTTCTCTCAGGCGGGCATTGCATAGAAAAATACAATCAGAAAAAAGATTTTTAAAAGCAGAATATGACCAGGATGATTTCTTAAATTTTGATTTTGAATTATCTATTGAGGAAAAAATTATTGAAAAGGAAAGTGACAGAATACTTGCTAAAAAAATGGCAGTTTTAATCTCATCTTTACCAAAACGTCAAAAAGAAGTTATATACCTGAAGTTTTTCCTTGGCTTGACGCGTGATGAAATTGCTCTGATAATGGGCAATAAACCCCAGACGGTTTCAAATCTTTTACAGTTAGCGTTTAAAGCTCTCCGGCTTGAAATAAATGAGACGTCGATGAGCATGCTTACCCATACATTCATAGTTTTAGGTTTATTATCCTCTGGCTATGTAAATTAATGTACCATTTTGAGGTAAATTCCCGCAATCGTTTTGTAAGTTTTGCTTAATTTAATTGCACCAACCAGAATTGAAACTAAAGTTGGCACTCGCATTTTCTTTTATGAAAAAAATATTAAAGAATAAATGGTAAAGTCATTAAGTTTTTATCTCTTATTAATTATAACATTCCGCCAGCCATGTGCCGGCGTGAGAAAATTAAATCAAACGTTATCCTGCTGCCGGCAAAAGGAAGAAAGGGGCCATGCTATCACTGAGGGTGATATCAGCACTTCGTCTGTAAAGATAATTCCTGCAAAAATGATCCACATACCCGCAGGCACATTTGAAATGGGAACAAGCGAACCTGCCTTTGGTGATGCACATCCTGTACATAAAGTAGCTTTACACGAATTTTGGATAGATGAACACGAGGTTACAAACGCTGAGTTTAAAAAATTTGTAAATGCAACACATTACATAACGGTGGCCGAAAGAAACTGAACCCAAAAGATTTTCCCGGTGTGCCGGCAGAAAGTTTAGTGCCGGGATCAGGCGTCTTTTCACCACCTGTCCAGGCAGTAGTTTAAATGATCTTTTACAATGGTGGAAAGATGTTGCTCCGCAGGTTTTGAAATAATTTTATTTTAAATAATTTTTCCTGTAAAATTATTTGCCGATCCATACAGGAGCGAGCCATGCAACAGGTTTGGAAGGATCGCCTTCCTTAGCATCACCTCCGCCTGCATTCCACACCCTTACAAAGAAATATTTGTTACCGGCATTTTTAATCACAGGCGACCATTCAACTGAATAAGAAGGATCAGGTGAAAATGTTTTTACAACAACACCACTGTCGCTCACGATATCAATTTTAGTGATCTTATCATTTGGGTTGGTAATGTCCGGATCATTCACGGATATTTTGAATATATAATTTTTTGATGATGGTAAGGTTGAACCCATAATATTTTCATTTACCGTATAGTGGCATTGAATATTTCCATCAAGTGAGGCATAGGTGCGACGGTTCTTCATAGCGTCCAATATTGCAGCTTTTGTTTTACTGGTGGCTAATACAAATGTGCGTGAGGTATGATGCGTAATGCCGGTAAGGCCGTGGTTATCGTTTCCACACACAGGCGACACTTTCCAACCTTTATCCAACGCACTTATAAAACCTTCATAATGTATTTTGTTATTTGAATTTATTACTTCCAGCGTCGTAATAATATCAGTTATTTGAGGATCACGATATGCCCAGTTATTATATTGTTCTTTACCCGGATGATTGAAACTGGCTACAACAGGACCTTCTCCGTTCGGTGGAACGGTCTTAAGCCAGTTGTACAGCACCTCCAGGGTAACGCCCGGCTTAAGTGCGTTAAGATAAGCAGCGCTATTAATTACATTGATATGCCCCTGTCCATCGGGTCCGTTATTTTCAGAATGTTCATAGCCCCTTATCGCTACAAAGCTACTGTCAGTAGCGGCAGTAGCTGCTTTGCCCGTTGCTTCCCAAGCCGCATTTGTTGCACCAGGCAGATTAAAAATGTATTCCTGTGAATGATCTGTAGTGATATAAAAATCATAATTATTTTCTTTTGCCAAAGCAAAATGTACTGCCGGATCTCCCTGCACCTTTTGCCAGTCAGGCTTCAAAACAAGGTTGGGCCCCGGATATTGACTCGACCCGATTATTATTATCGCCGGACAGGCGTCGCCCTTTACATAACCGGACTTCCATGACGCTACACTGTCCGGGCTGGTATCTTCATCAAAGACCATTATCCCTTTACAGTCACTCTTACCATACTGCTCACCATGCGACCAGGTATAGCTCGTGTGCGCATGGGTGTTGCCTCTGTAAATATGATAAATAGATTCGGACGTTTTTGCTTGTGCAATTGTGTTACTGCTAACTATGGTTAATGCAGCAGCAAGAAGTAAAAACAATAGCGGGCACTTTGATTGTTTCGTTTGTATGTAGATTTTAGAATAACTCATTTCAATTTTTTATGTGATTGGCATTCATGAAGAAGATCACTTATTTATCAGCGTCAATATTGTAGTGCATATGTTAGCTGCTATTTCAATAGAGAGACATAAAAACAACATTGTTACTATTGGTGATTCAAAATTTAAAAAACAACAATAAATCAAGGCTAAGGACTTTAAGATTTTTTATTGTTATCCGTTCCTTGGTCATGTGGGCATTTCCCTTATGAATTATACCAGGTGACTTATGATTAAAGCCTGTATAATTTTGCAATGAATGGCCTGCCAATGGACACTTATCAATCAACTGGCCATTTTCCTGTATAACCTGAGTTCAAAAAAATCTGTAAGAATAAGGAATATTTACGCTATCCTTCGCAGGCCTTTTATCCACCTAATCTGAAATGGGCCATGGATGTTCTTCTTCTAACAGTTGATGAAGAAGTAAGGCTTCTTTTTTGCATCCTGTATCATAAAAAATTTTTGTAACAGAAGACAAATTAAAGCTGCCATTTTGCAGGGTCACTTGCTGTGGATAAGGGATAATGTTGAGTTGCGGCACCCTTGCCGTCACACATGTTGTAAATAAGAAATTAGGGAGAGATATATGTTTTGCTTAGTTTAAATTTTGTCATCTATTGTTTAAATTAATTCAATGAAGAAGTTTTTTATGAAAATTATTCGAACATTTGGATGGCTTTTCCTGCTTAGAGGATAACCATTATTTTATTAAAGCACAGACCGGATTATCGAGGCAACTGCAATTCAAATCCTTTCACTTCGTGCCACCTTTGCGCATTCATTTTTTGGATTGGCGACAGGAGATGAATGCACAACAGCATATCATCTTCAGGCATGCCGTCGTACATTTCCTGTGCCACTTTATCTATCGCTAAACGGCTTTCGGCTAAAGCCTTTTTTCCTTTTTTAGTAATGCTTAATAATTTTGACCTTTTGTCTTTTTCATCTACGGTTTCCCTCAGCAAATAGCGAATATTTTCAGAACTCCTTACTTCATCGTTTAAATAAGATGTTTGTTCGCAAACTAAATTAGTCTTTAATTTGGGTATGCAATTAAAATTACCCCTATTCCCCAGAGGCTGCACCCTTATTTCTGATTGCCTTGGCGTGTATGAGAAAGATGGCCTGGTACAATATATTGTAAATGGACTACCTGTGTACGCACATCCTTCAGGAGATTTAAAAGCGTTTCGTTATATCATGAGCAATTTTATTCATCAGGGCCTCTGCCGTAAAACGGAAGTTGAGAGATGCTTTCATGTAAGTGAAGACAGCGTGCAGCGTGCCTATAAAAAGTTTGTGGAAAAAGGCGAAGAAGGCTTTTTTGGCCATGATGCCCGCAAAGGAACAGCCTATAAAATCACTGGTGATTGCCGCTTGCGCATACAAAGCAAATTAGATAAAGGGCAAAGCGTAAACAGCATTGCAAAACAGGAAGGGGTAAGAGAATCAGCCATTCGCTATGGCGTAAAACAAGGCTATTTAAAAAAAAGAGAAATCGGAGATAATTGACGGTTCCGGCATCACTTTAAACATGCGTAATGAGGCCGATCAGTCGGCGCCTCTTGGCATAGCCACCACCCGGTATGAAGACCGGATGGCCACTGCTATTTTAGGAACAGGCAACGCCTCCACCCGGTTTAATGCCCACGAGGCACTTTGTGGTGCAGGAGTATTATTCTTATTACCGGCATTGCTTGCACAGGGTTTATTAAAAACCAAAGATGTCTATAAAATACCCGGGAATCATTATTATGGATTGGAATCCATCGTCCTTACACTGGCCTTTATGGCGCTGGCCCGCATCAAAAATCCTGAACAACTCAAGCAATGTAAACCTGGGGAAATAGGTAAAATAATAGGGCTTGACCGCATCCCGGAAGTAAGATGCCTTCGCGATAAAATCAAACTTCTTACCAGCCAGAACCAGGCGCAAAAATTGAATCAACTTCTCATAGACCATTGGTACAGTGGGCCAACAGAGGAAACATCGTTTCTCTATATAGATGGTCATGTACGCATTTATTTTGGTCATCAGGCTAAACTTCCTTCCAGATTTATCTCCCGGCAAAAACTTTGCCTTAGCGCCACCACGGAATTCTGGGTCAATGATGCAACGGGTTTACCGGTAATGATGATTGCCGGTGAGCTTACCGAAAAACTTCAAAAAGCCATTGAAGATTATATCATCCCTGAGTTGCAAAAGACACTCTTACTTCCATCACCTTGCGAGCCACAAGAGGAATTTAAAAAAACAGAAAACATAACAGAAGTAGCAAAAATAACAGAAGCAAACCGAAGTACAGGCGATGAAAAAGCAGACAATGAAAACGAAGTTCCCGATGACCAGCCGCCAGTGTGTACCCTGGTTTTTGACAGGGAAGCTTATGAACCTGCTTTCTTTAAACGCTTGTACCAAAAGTACCGCATCGCTGTATTAACCTATCGCAAAAATGTTAAGGATATGTGGGATGAACAAGGCTTTAAAGCAACAGAGGTAAAGGTTCTTGATCAAACAATTGCCATGCGATTGTGCGAACGGGAAACCGTACTTGGCGGTGTGTCAATGCGTGAAATCAGGAGGCTTACCGATGGTGGACACCAAACGGCAATCATTACCACCAACAGAGTTATAAGCACTGAGGTAGCAGCAGGCAGGATGTTTGGCCGATGGAGCCAGGAAAACTTTTTCCGTTATATGATAATGGATTATGACTTCGATAAGATAGTGGAATATGGTGTAGAAGCGATTGATGAAAACAAAGAAGTGGTGAATCCTGAGCATCGTAAATTAAATTACAGGCTTAAAAAGCAAAAAGAAAAAACGGCACGATTGAAAGCCAAATTATTCCCCCTTACAGAAGAAGCGATAGAAACCTCCTTAGACGATATGCCGGCTTTACTAAAAAAGCAAATGAAACTTGTGGGACAAATAGAAAACAATCAGCAAACAGAGGAGCAGTTAAAAGATGAACGCTCGAAAATACCGGCAAGAATAAAATTAAAAAACATGCCTCACCAGGCACGTTATAATAAACTCAAACCCGAAAGTAAAATGTTTATGAACATAATAAAAATGATTTGTTATCGGGCAGAAACGGCTGTAGCAAACGAACTTAGCAAGTTTCTTATTATAAATGTCAAAGAGGAAAAAAGAATGCTTGTAAAGCAAATTATTCAAAATAATGCAGACCTGATACCCGATTATGAAAACAAAACCTTAACCGTGATACTGCACTCCCTATCCGCGCCGAGGTTTAACCTGGCAGCCGAAAAACTTACTGAAGTATTGAACCAAACAGAAACTATTTTCCCAGGTACAGATCTAATGCTTAAATTTAAAACCTCCGCATTTTCTAACTGCGAGAGGTAAGGAGTTCTGATTTTATTCAATAATTTTCTCTGAGATCTTACCCGATTGCCTATTTTTTAAGATTAGTTTTTTTGCACCGTAATGCGTAGTTTCTTCTTTTATCAAATAATGCTCTTCATCATATTTTGTGAGATGATCATCTTTCGTATAACCTTCTTTTCCCCGCCATATTTCGAGTTTCACCGGCTCCCATATTTTACTCTTTGCCGATTTGTAAGCAGCGTCTAAAATAGAGTTCACAATATAGCCATCGTAAAAAGTTTCCTTTGGCTGAACACCATTTTCCAGTGAATTCAGCATATCCATAAACATGTGATTATAGCCAAGCTCATTCAGCTCATCGCCCACAGGAAAGAGCCAGCCTGAATTGCTTTCAGCTTTCTCTGCAACATAATCGCCGCCTTTACCACTCGTGAACATCTCAAAGCCGGTCCTTAAAAAGTTATTAATCCAGATGGTTCCTTCTGTTCCCATTACCTCGTCACGCAGGTCCATGCCGCCGCGAAAGGTCCAGCTTACCTCAAATTGCCCAATGGCGCCATTCTCATATTTCACCAGGGCAATGGCATGATCTTCCGCTTCAATAGGCTTTACCTGCGTATCTGCCCAGCACATTACTTCTACCGGTTTAATTTCTTTGCCAATATAGCTGCGGGCTATTTCCACACAATGGCACCCAAGGTCAAGGATACAGCCGCCCCCCGCAAGCTCTATATCCCAAAACCATTCGCTATGCGGGCCGGGGTGCGTTTCCCGCGATTTTGCCCAAAGTATTCTGCCCAAGACGCCAGCCCTTACACTTTTTTCTGCTTTGATAAATTTTGGCGTATAAACCAGGTCTTCAAGATACCCATTGAAAATACCTGCTTCTTCAACAGCCAGCAGCATGCGTTTTGCTTCTTCGGCGTTTCTGCCAAGAGGTTTCGTGATCATGATGGCTTTCTTGTATTTGCAACAAAGCATCACGGCCTCTTCATGTAAATGATTTGGAAGCGCAATACAAACTATGTTCACGTCCGCCTGTGAAATTGCTTCCTCAATAACGTCAGTGAAATGATCTGCTTTATAATCCTCTGCAAACTTTTTTGCAGATGATACTTTTCTTGAATAGACAGATATTATTTTATCTCCGCTTCTGTAACCCTGTAATGAATCAGCATAGAATCTGGCTATAAATCCGGAACCGAGCATGGCAATTTTTTGCATAGTATTTAATTAAGTAGTGCAGAATTAGTGATTAATAGTAATTGTTGTAATAGTAAAAAAAATAAAAAATAAATATGACTATTCAAAAAGTAACCCGGCTTTTTAAAATGATATTTTTTTATCTTTCTTTAATTGTTTTTTTCCTATTAGGATTTGTGAAAATACATTTTTGTTAAATTACATAAAAATTAAACGATTGCTATGAGACTAAAACTCAAATTTATCCATCTCTGGATTACCGTATCCTTTCTTTTTATTGCTAATATTACTTCCGCGCAAACAAAGGAGATTTCCGGAAAAGTTACAGACGCCACCGGGGCTCCTGTAGTTGGTTCTACAATAGCTGTGGAAAATTCCAACGTGGCAACCCAACGAATAGTACTGGTAATTTCTCCCTTTCAGTTCCTGCGAATGCCAGGAAACTTATTATTTCTTCTGTTGGTTTTGAAACACAGGACATCTCACTAAATGGCAGAACTCAACTTTCGGTAACCTTAAAAAATTCAATCGCTAATTTAAATGAAATTGTGGTTGTTGGTTACGGAACACAAAAGAGAAAAGACCTTACGGGTGCTGTAAGCAGTGTAACTGCTGCCCAAATTGAGAAAGTACCTGTTACTACGCTCGACCAGGCGCTACAGGGAAGGTCTGCGGGTGTGCAGGTTACTAATAATGATGGTGCACCCGGTGGAGGTGTACAGGTTCAAATAAGAGGAATTGGTAGTTTGGGAAGCAATAGCCCTTTATATGTAGTGGATGGTTACCCCGTATCTGGCGGTGTTAATACACTGAACCCAAATGATATCGCTTCTATTGATGTTCTCAAAGATGCGTCTGCAACAGCGATCTATGGTAACAGGGCTTCCAATGGCGTTGTAATTATTACGACCAAGCGTGGGAAAAAAAATGGCATACAGATTTCACTTGATGGGCTAACGTCCATTCAGTCAGAACCCGAAATGTATAATGTATTAAATGCACAGCAGTTTGGTGCGCTTGCAAATGCACAGGCTGCTATAGATGGATATACACCGCTTGCTGAATGGAGTAATCCTTCATCACTAACCAATGCAGATTGGCAAAAAGCAATTTATCAAAGTGGTTTGAAACAAAATTATAACCTGGCAATACGTGGTGGAAGTGATAAGATTCAAACAGCATTCTCGGGAGGCTACTTCAATCAAAAAGGAATTGTGTTAGGGTCTGAATATAAAAGATATAATTTAAGTGCTAACATCGATTACAATGCTGTTAGCTGGCTTAAGTCATCATCAAGCTTTAAATACACCAGGGGTGATAATAAACTTCCTTTTGGAACAGGTGGCCAGGGTGCCAGCGCCGGCGTAGGTTACTTAACCAAGTTGCCTCCAAGTGTTTCGGGAAATAAACTTACCAGCGAGATTAAGGATGCTGATGGTAATTATGGATTTTTCAACCCTAATAATCAAAGTGTAAGAAACTGGGGAAACGGCCCTGTCTATAATATAGAAACGCAGGATCAAAAAAATTATACCAATTATTTCTTAGGGTCAAGTTCTTTAGAAGCGACAATTTTTGACGGGCTTAAAATAAAAACCAACTTTGGTATAAACACAAACGACTATTCCGGTTATTATTTTACCCCATCTGATACACGTGCATTAACGCAATACGGAACCGGTACACAGACATCTCAAAATTTCTATTCACAATCCGCTAATAATTCCTTTGAATGGCTTTGGGAAAATACCATTTCCTACACAAAAACTTTCGGGGAACATAGTATAGATTTCGTCGGAGGTATTTCCTCACAGGAAAATACGTTCAGGCAGGTAGGCGCACAGGGAAACAATTTGCCAAGTGATCAGTTAAGAGATCTTGGAAGTCTTCCGGCACTTACCAATGTATATGGTAACCAGGTAAGTTACTCTCTTGCTTCTCAATTCGGAAGACTCAACTATAGTTATATGGATAAGTACCTTATAACAGGAACAGTGAGAAGAGATGGTTCTTCAAGGTTTGCGCCTGGCCATCAATACGGAGTTTTCCCTTCAGGGTCGGTTGCCTGGAGAGTTAAAAAGGAGTCTTTTTTACAAAATATAGATGCAATATCAGACTTGAAAATCCGTGCGAGTTATGGTGAAATTGGCAACCAATTTAATGCCGGCACATTCCAGTATTTAGGGCAATATAGTTCAGGCCCTGCTGCGAATAATTCGGGCAACAATGGATATCCATTTAATAAGGTTTATCAACCGGGCCTTGTTTTGGCTTCTTTACCCAACCCTGGTTTAAAATGGGAAACCTCAGATCAAACTGACATAGGTGTTGACGCAGCATTTCTAAAGGGCAACCTTACAGTGACAGTAGATTATTATAAAAAGCAATCAAGGGACTTTTTATTGAATATCCCGGTACCAGCTCAAACTGGCTTTACGAGTGCCTACAGGAATGTGGGAAGCATCAGCAACAGTGGGGTAGAATTTGCGGTAAATTACAGGCAGTCATCAAACGCTTTTCATTATAATGTTGGCTTAAATCTTACGACAGTTAATAATAAACTGCTAAGCCTTGCTACCGGCGAAAACTTCATCAATAACCTGGGTAGTTTAGGATTTTCAACTACAGGTAGTAACAACTGGGGTACTTACAGCCGCTCGTATGTTGGCGGTGCAGTGGGCGAATTTTATGGTTATAAATCCGCAGGTATTTTTCAAACCCAGGCGGAGATTGATAACTTAAATGCTATTGCTGTTGCAAAATATGGTGCAGGACAGGCATACCAGCCAACCTCCGGCCCAGCTAAGAGCGCCGTACCAGGTGATCGTAAATTTGTGGATGTAAATGGCGATGGCAGAATAACAGCAGATGACCAGATTTCTTTAGGAAGCCCTATTCCGAAATTTTACGGAAGCGTAACCTTTGATGCTGACTACAAAAATTTCGATTTCAGTCTGTTTTTCTATGGTGTTTCCGGCAACAAAATTTTTAACTACCAGGAAAGGACACTCGAAAGTTTTGCAACATCTACCGGCTCTGTGGGAATTGAAAATATTGGTGTAAAATATTATGAAAACGCCTGGACATCTTCAAATAAATCCAACAGGTATGCAATTATTTCGGCAAACGATTTTAATGTGAATACCCGGCCTTCTGACGTATATGTGGAAGATGGAAGTTACCTGCGCTTAAGAAGCTTTTCAGTGGGATATACTTTACCTGAGGGCATTGCAAGAAAAATTTCTTCCACGAAGATCAGGTTGTATGTAACCGCACAAAATCTTTTTACTCTTACGAAGTATTCCGGGCTTGATCCGGAAATTGGGATACCCCAGGATGCGGATGGCAACAGGCTTCCAACAGCCTCAGGCGTTGATGTAGGCACGTATCCTTCTTCCAAATTCTATACATTTGGATTAAATGTGACGTTTTAATTTTATTATAAGTAGATCTAAAAAAACAGATATGAAAAATAAAAAAAATATTTATTTAGTCACCCTGGGAGTTTTATTCCTTGCCCTGGGTTGTTCCAAGGGCTTCCTTGATAAAAACGACACAACACATATAAGTGAAGATGCCTTATTTAAAAAGCCACAGGATGGCATAAGCCTTGTAAATGCTATTTATGATGGCTTTCAGCACGATAACCAGAGTTTTGTACTGAAATCACTTTGGTATAATGCTAACTATACATCACAGGATTATTTCAACTGGGGTGCTGATGTGGCCTATAACACTTATTTATTCCCGACAGACTTCGGATCGCTTGGTGCTTTCTGGAATCTTTCATACCAGGGTATAGCCAGGGCAAATTCCGCAATACCTATCATTGAAAAAATGCTAAGTGATAAAGTAATTGATCAGCCCCAGGCAGATTTTCTTACAGGTCAGACATATTTTTTAAGAGGCGTTTATTATTATTACCTGGCTGCTACATTTGGCGGTGTGCCGTTAGAGCTAAAAACCGTAACCGATAATGGGCTTCATCCGAGAAGCAGCCAGGATTCAGTATTTGCTTCGGTAGTATCTGATATGACAAATGCTGCAGCGTTGTTGCCATGGCCGGAGGATCTCGCTGCCGCAGACAAAGGGAGGGCAACAAAAGGGGCAGCATTGGCTTACCTGGGTAGCGCTCAAATGTGGCTAAAAAAATATCCTGAAGCAGTAGTCGCTTTTAACCAATTAATTCCACACTACCAGTTGCTACCGAATTATATGGATATACATGAATATGATAAGCAGAATAATGCAGAATCTATTTTTGAATTGCAATTCGCTCTTCCAGGTGGAACTACGCCGGATTGGAGCTATAACAATAACGAGGTAACCTGGAATTCATCCTTTATGTGGCCATGGGAAACTTCAAACTTTGGCTACACCTACGCTAATAAGAAATTATATACATCTTTTGAAACTGGAGACAAGCGTAAGCCTGCAACCATTGTAGGCCCCGATGATACACTTGCAAGCCCTGGAATTGTTAAGATAGGCGGCATAAAAGCTTATCCCCAGGTAATTGCTGGTTTCAACGGTGCACTTTCTCTTCCCAAGTCTCACTTTACGGGAACTAATGGCCTGATCATGAACACATGTGGTAAAGCTTCTGATCCATGGTTAGGAGACCAGCCAGGGCAACTCCGGTCAGGATATTATGGTACTAAATTTTGGAGGGATCCAAACGTTAGCGGTAATACGCCCAGTCCGATTGATGGAAAGACGCATATTTTCGGTGATCAGAATGTAATCATGGTTAGGCTTGGTGAAGTTTTACTAAGCAAAGCCGAGGCTCAATTTAAGAGTGGGGACCAAGGCGGTGCTTCGGCCACTTTGCAAACCGTAAGAAATCGTGCATGGGGTGGAGCAGCGCCTACTTCGCCTTTTGGCCCGGATTTCATGCAGATAATGCTGAACGAATATCGTCACGAATTTAGTGGTGAAATGTCGCTATGGTATGATATTAGAAGAACCGGCCTCCAGATAGATTACATCAAAAATACTTTTGGTATAACCATTCCCGCTGGCCATGATTTATTGCCAATTCCTGCTTCCGCAATTGCGAGCAACCCAACTTTGATGCAGAATCCGAACTATTAATAAGTGCATTTTATTTTTATTAAAGGCTTTGTAATCATTACAAAGCCTTTTTCTTTAAAGTCATTCTTACTTTTGCAGCGCCCTTTATTTTATGAGATTATGAAAAGGATTTTTTTACTATTTATTTGTTTGCTCTTATTGTGGTTGTGCGCTTGTAATAAAAAGCCTGTCTTATTTGAAAAAATTTCTTCTTCTCATTCAGGAATTACTTTTAATAATACCATCACCGAAGACGATACGATCAACCCGTTGAACGTTGTAAATATTTACAATGGCGGCGGCGTAGGTATTGGTGATTTTAATAACGATGGCTTACAGGATATTTATTTTGCCGGTAATATGGTACCCTGCAGGTTATATATTAATAAAGCCAATTTTAAATTTGAAGACATCACAGATAAAGCCGGGGTTAGTGGGTTAGGCCGGTGGGCAAGAGGTGTATCAGTGGGTGACATAAATAATGACGGGCTCATGGATATTTATGTGTGTAATACTATAAGTAAAGATTCTCTCAAGCGACGAAATATATTATATGTCAACCAGGGAATAGATAAGGACGGGTTACCCCATTTCAAAGATATGGCGGCTGAGTACGGATTGGATGTTCATGTGCAGTCAACCATGGCAAGTTTTTTTGATTATGATAATGATGGAGATTTAGACATGTATCTTACTGTTAATGAGGCTTCCAATGGAATTAATCCTTCTGTTTTTCTTGAGCGCAACCGTAAAACATTAGATCCAAGTTTGGGCCGGTTATACCGTAATGATTTCGACTCAAATGTAGGACATCCGGTATATCATGATGTATCAACCCAGGCCGGTATGGTATATGAAGGCTATGGCCATTCGGCGACCATCTGCGATATTAACAATGATGGATGGAAAGATATTTATGTTTCAGATGATTTTTTGTCAAACAATATTCTCTATATAAACAATCATGACGGCACATTTACCAATGAGGTGAAAAAATATTTTAAACATACTTCGTACAATGCGATGGGACAGGATGTCGTGGATATTAACAATGATGGTTTGCCAGATGTGATAGAGTTGGATATGAATCCTGAAGATAATTACCGGAAAAAAATGATGTTAAGTGCAAACAGTTCGCAGATATACCAAAACTTTAATTCTTACGGATACCAATACCAATATGTACGCAATACACTCCAATTGAACCAGGGCCCGCGGGTTGAAAGCGATGATTCTATTGGTGTACCGGCTTTTAGTGAGATCGGCTTTATGAGTGGAATGTCTCAAACAGACTGGAGTTGGACACCTTTGGTCGTTGATTTTGATAATGACAGTTACCGGGATTTGATTGTTACCAATGGCTTTCCACGCGATGTGACTGACCATGATTTTGTTGCATACAGGGACCAGGCTAACGGGCTGACAAGCACGAAAAAAATATTGGAGCAAATACCCCAGGTAAAATTGCACAACTATGCTTTTCGTAATAAAGGCGATCTTACTTTCAGCGATGAAACCAGCCAATGGGGATTAACATTACCGACCTTTTCTAACGGGGCCGCCTATGCGGACTTTGATAATGACGGTGCGGTTGATATGGTAATTAATAACATCGATGATGAAGCATTGTTGTATAGAAATACGTCACGGGAAAAGGATACGGCAACCACTCATTTTTTACAAATAAAATTTAAAGGAGACCGTGAAAATATTAATGGGCTCGGCGCAGTTGCAAGTATTTATTATGATGACAATAAACAACAGGTTTATGAAAATAATCCATACAGGGGTTATCTATCGACGATGCAGAATTTTGCACATTTTGGCTTAGGTAGAAATGGTCTTGTGGATTCGATTATTATAAAATGGAATAATGGTAAACAGCAAACTTTAAAAAATGTAAAGACAAACCAGGTAATTACCGTAAGCGTCGCTGACGCAAAGGTTGCCTATTCATTGCAACAGCCCGTGATAGCTACCAACGCTTTATTCAAAGAAATAACTGCCGATGCGGGCATAAATTACAGGCATTATGAGTATGATTTCACTGATTTCAATATACAGGCAATGTTGCCGCATAAGCTTTCCGAGTACTGCCCGGCGTTGGCTGTGGCTGATATAGACGGAAATGGATTTGATGATTTAGTTATTGGTGGAAATGCGGCTGCTCACGCCCAGTTACTGCTACAACAAACTAATGGCAAATTTTTGCAGAAAGATTTGTTGCCCGGAGTAAGTGAGGTGAGTTTTACAAACAATTATAAAGACGAAGGCATTTTACTTTTTGATGCCAATGGCGATGGCAAACCTGACTTATATGTAGCCAGCGGAGGCTACCGTATGCCGCCCGGTGATATTGCCTACCAGGACAGGTTATATATTAATGATGGCAAAGGAAATTTTACGCTGGATTCCCCGGCGCTTCCACTTAATCATACAAGCAAGCTATGTGTGCGTGCAATGGATTTCAATAACGATGGCAAGCTTGATTTATTTGTTTCCGGAAGAGTAGATCCATGGAATTATCCAAAGCCTGTGAGTAGTTTTATTTTTAGAAATGACTCGGAAAACGGCCATGCAAAATTTACGGATGTAACAAATGAAGTGGCCCCTGATTTAAAAAATATCGGTTTGATTTGCGATGCGTTATTTACAGATTTTGATGGTGATGGACAAACAGATCTGATAGTCGTTGGCGAATGGATGCCGGTTACTTTTTTTAAAAATGTAAACGGGAAGTTTAAAAATGTAACTAATGCTACCGGCATTAATAAACGGCAAGGCTGGTGGAACTCAATAACAGCAGGGGATTTCAGGCATACGGGAAGAACAGATTACATCGTGGGCAATGTTGGCCTCAATACCTTGTTCCAGGCCAGCGAAAAATCGCCGGTGTATGTAACGGCAAATGATTTTGATAGTAATGGAACTTATGTGGCAATACCCTCTTTATTTCTGCCCGATAAAAATGGCATAAGAAAAGAATTTCCTGCATATAGCAGGGACGATATTACCAAGCAATTGGTAAGTATGAAAAGAAAATTTCCAAACTATAAAGCTTTTGCAGATGCCACAATGGACCAGGTTTTGAATTCGAAGCAGCTAAATAGCGCCCTACGGTTGCAGGCGAATACTCTTCAATCATGTTACCTGAGAAACGATGGGGGCGGGAAGTTTACAATGATCCCGTTGCCGAAAGAAGCACAGGTTTCAACGCTTAACGGAATGGTTGTAGATGATTTTGACGATGATGGTAACCTCGATATTCTTATCAATGGAAATGATTTTGGCACCGACGTTTCTTCAGGCAGGTACGATGCATTGAATGGATTATTATTGAAAGGAAATGGTGCAGGAGATTTTACGCCGCTTTCCATATTACAAAGCGGGATATATATTCCGGGTAATGGAAAGGCACTGGTAAAATTACAAAGCAGTAATGGTAACTATCTTGTTGCTGCCAGTCAAAATCATGATGTATTAAAGTTGTTTGAGCTAAAAAATAAAATGAATACCGTGCGACTAAATGCTGATGATATAAGCGCTACCCTGAATTTTAAAAATGGTAAAATTCAAAAAGACGAGTTTTATAATGGTTCATCTTTTTTATCTCAATCAGCGGGATTTATTACGATAGGTAAAAACGTTGTATCTGTTCAGATTATAAATAGAAAGGGTAATAGCAGGAAGATATCTTTTGCTAATTAAACGAAAAGCCTCCCCGGTTTTTGTAATAATTCAATTGAGCGAATGGGAAGTAAAAAACTATTTCTGTTGATAGTAATTTTTGCCGGCGTATTGCTGTGGTCCCAATGCATGAATCCTAAAACGCATGTTGACCCCAGGGGCGAATCATATGCAGGATTAGCTACGTGTGTAAAATGCCATCAATCCGTTAGCTCATCTTATTTCCACACAGCTCATTATATGTCTGCGAGTGTTGCCACATCCGCTTCAATAGCCGGAAGTTTTGCAAAAGACTCTGGTTCATTCATCGTGAATGATACCACGAAAGTTGTAATGGAAAAAAGGAATGGCTTATTTTACCAGGTGCTTTATATTAATAACAAAGAAGCAGAAGCACACAGTCTTGATATTGTCTTTGGTAATCTGAAGGGGCAAACTTATTTATACTGGCAAGACGATCTGTTATATCAATTGCCAGTTTCTTATTTCGCAGCCTTGCATACCTGGACAGGCAGCCCCGGATATTCTATGGATCACATAAACTTTAAGAGGCCTATAGTCGCAAGATGCTTCGAATGCCATACCTCTTACATAAAACAATTGCCTGGAGAATCGCCCGGCCATCCGGCGCCTAATGCTTTTGATAAAAATTCTTTGATATACAATATCGATTGTGAAAGATGCCATGGCCCGGCTGCGGCACATGTAGAATTCCAGGAAAAAAATCCTGAACAAAAAGAGGCAAAATATATTGCGTCCTTTGCATCTTTATCACGTGCTCAAAAGATAGACATGTGCGCAGTTTGCCACTCAGGCAATAAAAATTTTATGTTGCGCTCTACCTTCGAATTTAAGCCCGGCGATAGACTTTCCCGTTTTATGGACAAGGGTATTACTAATTCAGAGTCTGTTGATGTGCATGGGAACCAGGCCCAGTTGTTAGCCAAAAGCAGATGTTTTATTATGAGTAATATGGATTGCTCGTCTTGTCATGATACGCACATAAATGATCATGGAAATTATAAGCTCTATGCGCAAAGGTGCATGGCTTGCCATTCTGAGGCTAATCATAATTTTTGTAAAATGGCTAACGTATCAAACATGGCTTTTATAAAAAATAATTGCACCAAATGCCACATGCCTGCTCAGCCTTCCAAAGCCATAGTGGTTAAAAGTTCTGAGACTGGGTTGAGTATTGCTTCTTCGGTTGTGAATCATCACATTGCTGTATATCCGGTGGAGTCTGAAAAAATAATAAAAAGTAGTTTTAAATAGAGGGTTATCAAAACGAGATTTTTACTTGAGCTTCCGAAGGGAAATTAACACAAGAATACCGTGGTATAGTTTTCCAAAAGACTCAAATGAACTTCTTCCCTTTCCTTAATCAAATTTATATTTCTGGTTTTTACCTGTTATGTTGATGGAGATGGATATCTCGATATTTATATTGCTGATGGAGGATACGAAGCTCCTGAAAATTTTGAAGCCTATAAGGACAGATTATACATTAAAGATGGTAGAGGGAATTTTACAATGGATTCAACTGCGCTTCCTCAAAATTTTACCAGTAAATGTTGCGTCCGCGTTGCAGATTTTGATCATGATGGCGACCTCGATCTTTTCGTGGCCGGAAGAGTAGATCCATGGCAATATCCGCGACCGGTATCAAGTTTTATTTACAGAAATGATTCAAAAAATGGCGTTATCAAATTTACAGATGTTACTAATTCGGCGGCGCCTTCATTGAATAATATTGGAATGGTATGTGACGCTGTCTGGACTGATTTCGATAACGATGGTTGGGTGGATCTTGTAATGGCAGGCGAGTGGATGCCGGTAAAATTTCTAAAAAACGATAAAGGAGTATTTAAAGATGTCAGCGCTACATCAGGTATCAATATTGGATGGTGGTCAGGTATTGTGCCCGGTGATTTTGATAATGATGGTAAACTTGATTTTATTGTTGGCAATCTCGGGCTAAATTCTTTTTATAAATCCAGCGAAAAATATCCGGTAAAAATTTATGCAAAAGACTTTGATAAAAATGGAACTTATGATGCCATTCCCACCATCTTTCTTCCTTCTTCACAAATAGACACATCAAAAGAAGAATTTCCTGTGCATACCAGGGATGATATGGCAAAGCAAATTATATCCATCAGGTCAAAATTTCAAAATTATAAATCGTACGCGTCTGTACCATTTAGTCAAATGTTTTCGAAAGATGAAATGAAGGGTGCTTTGATTTTAAAGGCAAATGATTTTAGTAATAGCTACATAAAAAATATGGGAGGTGGTAAGTTTGAAATGCGTCCGCTTCCTTCAGTCACACAATATTCCTGCATGAATGGAATGCTTGCGGAAGATTTTGATGGTGATGGAATTTAGATATTCTTATTAATGGAAACGGTTATGGCACCGAGGTATCAGTCGGGAGATATGATGCCTACAATGGTATTTTTTTAAAAGGAAATGGTAAAGGTGATTTTACCCCGGAATCTATTTTGCAAAGCGGTTGGTTTATTCCCGGCAATGGAAAGGCTTTAATAAAATTAAAAGATTCGTCAGGAAAGATATTGATAGCAGCAAGCCAAAATAAAGGGCCATTAAAAATTTACCGACTTAACAAGAAAATAAATACAATTGACCTACAATCTATGGATGCCAGCGCAAAAATTTTTTATAAAAATAAGAAGAGCCGGTTAGTAAATGTTGATTATGGCTCGTCCTTTTTATCACAATCAGCTCGTTTTTTAAATATCGATAGCAACGTTGTCTCAGTGGAAATAAAGATTTTAACGGTAAGGTGCGGATGATAAAACCTGGTTATTAATATTCAACATGAGTAATTTAGTATAATGCTCCTAAAATGTTTCGGCCCTCTGAAAATTTTATCAGTCGCTGCTTTCCTGTTTTTATTTTCCTACCAAAAAAAATACATCGCAATAAAAGCCATGAGCAAGTTGCCTACGAGAGCATTGAAAAAGGCGAAGCCTTAGCAGCCCTTTATTGCCAGTCCTGTCATTTGCTTCCAAACCCTGATCTTGTGAGTTCATCTGCCTGGGAGACTGGTGTATTGCCAAATATGGGCCCACGGTTGGGAATTTTTTTTTACAACTTTCAGCGCTACCCTTCCAATAAGAACGATCAGTTTCTTGATAAAAATTTTTACCCGGCGAAGCCCCTGTTATCACTTGATCAGTGGCAAAATATTATTGATTATTATACGGCTACTTCACCGGATTCAATGCCGGGCCAAAACAGGAAACATGAAATTTCAAAAGATTTGCCTCTTTTTAAAATTGAAACACCCGCATTTTTATATCCTAACTCCGTTACCTCTTATATTAAAATTGACTCACCGGCAACACATCGTTTAATAATAAGTGATGTTGTAAAACAAACCACCTTTTTTTAGATAAAAATTTAAGCATCCTTGATTCATTTCATAACAAGGAGCCGATAGTAAAGGTAGATTTTAATAATGGAAATTTACTTGCTTGCGATATTGGTATCTTAAATTCTAATAATGGAAAATTTGGAAAGGGTCTATTTTTAAAAAACCAGCCAAATGAAAAATTTATAGAAGCTTCCAATCCGTTATTCGATAGCCTGCAAAGGCCACTTCAAATAACCGCAGCAGATTTTAATGTTGATGGAAAAACTGATTACCTGGTTTGTGAATTTGGATTTGTAACGGGTGCATTATCGTGGATGGAAAATGTCGGTAACAATAAATTTATACGTCATGTATTAAGGCCTTTGCTTGGTGCAATAAAAGCTTACGTTAACGATTACAATCATGATCAGCTTCCTGATATTTGGGTGCTTTTGCGCAGGGCGACGAATCTATAATTCGTTATACTAACAAAGGGAAGGGAAATTTTAATAAAGAAGTATTGCTTCGTTTTCCGCCATCATATGGCTCTTCGTATTTTGAATTGGATGATTTCAATAAGGATAGTTATCCTGACATTTTATATACATGTGGCGACAACGCAGATTATTCACCTGTACTAAAACCTTATCATGGTGTGTACATTTTTATGAATGATGGAAAGAATCATTTCGAACAAAAATTTTTCTTTCCCATCAATGGCTGCTATAAAGCCATGGCAAAAGATTTTGACGGAGATGGAGATCTCGATATTGCTGGTATTTCTTTTTTCGCAGATTATAAGCATCAGCCGGAAGAAGGGTTTGTTTGCCTGGAAAATACAGGGTCACTTGGATTTTTTACCCTTTACTTTGCCGGGCGCCGAGGCAGGCCGATGGGCCACGATGGATGCAGGAGATATTGATGGGGATAGTAAGCCCGATATTATTTTAGGAAATTTTTCTATTGGCCCGGTTTTAAACAGGCCACAAACGGATTGGAAGCAGGCGCCTCCCTTTTTAGTTTTGAAAAATACAGGCAAGTAATATCAGATTGTAAAAAATATAATGATCGTATTCGGTTAAATTGGCCTTTTCTGTTTTAAAAATTAATGTTCTAAATAAAGTTTTTGTTTAAATGAAATTAATACCTGTGAAACTTAAATTACCCGTTCTTCTTCTCTCCATTTTTTTGTCTTTGAATGCAGGTTCACAAACGCTGCCATCGTTTAAAATACAGGAAACAAATGGAACGGTAATTAACAGCCGAAATCGTATAGCTGGTAAGCCAGTGCTCCTAATTTATTTTTCTCCCGATTGCGACCATTGTACTAAATTATTAAGTGCCATGTTTGGCCAGATTGATAAATTTAAAAGAGCAACAATCTTACTTGTTACTTTCAGGCCTATAAATGAATTAATTGAATTTGAAAAAGAATATAAGACCGCTAATTATAAAAACATTATCGTTGGGATGGAGCAGCCTGTATTTTTTCTAAAGAATTTGTATAATCTGGAGTCAACACCATTCACTGCTTTATTTGATACAAAAGGGAAATTAATAACTTCCTATAAAAAGGACACACCCCTGGATGATCTTTTAATTCAGGTGAAAAAAACAAAGTAATTTTTATATTTGATTTTATTAAGGCTGACCTATTGACAAATCATTTTCCTTTATAAAGCCAGAGATTTTGAAGTCGTATTTTTTATTTTTAAAAGCTATTGATATGAAGAAAGGTATTTTATTTTCAACCCTTATGTTCTTGGGTTCTTTTTCGGTTTGCCAAATTAGTAAAGTGAATAGTTCATTGTTGCCTGTTCCGGTTTCAGTGAATCAGCGAAGTGGAAATTTTGTAGTAAATAATAAAACAACGATACAGGTTCACAGCACAGATGCATCAGCGGTTAGAGTTGGAAAATTTCTTTCTGACAAATTAAAAACCACAGGATTTTCTATACCCGTTATTAATACTTCTTCTGCAGCAATTAATAGCATTAAGTTTTCGCTCATTAATGACGCCTCTTTAGGTGATGAAGGATATAAGCTCGATGTAGCTCCAGATGCAATATCAATATCTGCAAACAAACCGGCAGGGCTTTTTTACGGCATGCAAACGTTAATACAATTGTTGCCAAAAGAAATAGAATCAAAAGATGTAGTGAAAAAAATGAACTGGCAAATACCCGCATGCAGCATCACCGATTACCCCCGCTTTAAATGGCGCGGATTAATGTTCGATGTAGCGAGACATTTTTTTACCAAGGATGAAGTGAAGAAATATATAGATGAAATAGTGAAGTACAAATACAATTTATTGCACCTGCATCTTACAGACGATGAGGGCTGGAGAATTGAAATTAAAAGCTTACCAAAATTGACAGAGGTGGGTGCATGGAATGTGAAGAGAGTTGGATATTTTGGAACTTTTCAACCTCCATCACCCGATGAACCCCGCAATTATGGAGGTTTCTACACACAAGACGATATTAAAGAAATCATACAGTATGCTAAAGACCGTTTTGTAAATATTTTACCTGAAGTAGATGTACCAGGCCATAGCCTTGCCGCAATTGCCGCTTATCCGGAGCTATCCTGTTCGGCGGGTAAGGGTCCCAAACCGGAAGTAAGTTCCGGACAATCCATTAAAGACTGGTCAACACATACGGCCCTTATTGATGATAACCTTTGTCCTGCAAATGAAAATGTGTATGTCTTTCTGGATAAGGTGATTGCTGAGCTTGCACAATTGTTTCCCTTTCCATATATACACATGGGCGGGGACGAAACCTTTAAAACTTTTTGGGAGAAAAGCGATGCAATAAAAGGGCTAATGGATAGGGAAGGTCTGAAAAATATGGAAGAAGTGCAGAGCTATTTTGAGAAGCGTGTAGAAAAAATCGTTGAAGCACATGGAAAGAAGTTTATGGGCTGGGATGAAATACTTGAAGGTGGGCTGGCGCCAAGTGCTGCCGTTATGAGCTGGCGCGGTATGCAGGGTGGCGTAGAAGCTGCAAAAATGAAACATGATGTTGTTATGAGTCCGACAACCTTTGCATACATAGATTATATGCAGGGCGACCCCATAATTGAGCCACACGTCTATGCGTCGTTAAGTTTAAAAAAGGCCTATCAATTTGAACCGGTGCCCCCGGGCGTAGATAGTAAATACATTATTGGCGGACAGGCAAATTTATGGTCGGAGCAGCTTTATACTTTTCGCCATGCTGAATATATGACATGGCCACGCGGTATGGCAATCGCAGAAGCGTTGTGGTCTCCGAAAGAAAAAAGAGACTGGGACAATTTTTTCACGCGTGTAGAAAACCAATTTACGAGGCTTGATGAAGCTGAAATAAAATATGCGCCAAGTGTGTACGATCCTGTTTTTAAAGTAAGCGCCCCGGACAGCGGCCGGTTAAAAGTTGAATTAAGTACCGAACCTAAAGGCCTTGACATCTACTACACATTCGACAACACTTTTCCTGACCGGTTCTCACCAAAATATACTGAGGCGCTTACTGTGCCTAAAGAATCGGTGATGCTAAAAGTAATAACTTATAAAGGGAAAGAACCAGTTGGCCGCCTGATTTATATGCCCATAGAAGAATTGCAAAAGAGAGCTAATAAAAAGTAAATATGCGGGATAAAAACAGTTATTAAAAATAAGGTAGTCAAGATAATGAGGTTCGTCGAAGACTGATTGAGTAAAAATTTTTCTTACACGAGAATACAACACTTATTAAAAAGACGAATAACACACTTGAACTTATTTGATAAGTGTTTTATTCAGTTCATCATATACCGCAATCAAATGTGTGCGAATGTAGTCCGGGCTCGGGCTTTCTTTGTGGTTTGTTAACAGGGTAATGTTTTTCGATGGCAATGCAGGCATGTGGCAATCAATACAGTTAGATTGTAAAAGCACGCCGGGCGGTGGTTTCATGGTGCAAAAATTATGCTTGGCTTCCGTATGGCAAGTCATACATTTTTGCGAGAACAAAGCCATATTTTGCTCTTCATCGTTATGCGGATTATGGCAGCTCAGGCAAGTCAGGTTTTTGCTTTGCTGATAACATTTACTGCCCATAAGCAATTGTACCTGGTTACCATGTACATCCATTTTATTAATGTCGGTATGTATAAAATCAGGTTCATGGTAGTCGCTCAAGGCATCACCGGGCCTGAAGGCAAAAATCGATTTTTGCCCTTCCTTATTACCTGAATGGCATACGCCACACATATCCATTTTTTGCTGCCGCGAAAGCTTTTTTATCACAATAATATATTTAGCCTGCTTCTCTGCAGGGTGGGCTGCCTGGTAGTCAACGTGAAGCTTTGCAGGGCCGTGGCATCTTTCGCAGTCAATACTTAATAACTGCTGGCCTGGTAAATATTTTTCCGATAGTTCGAGGCTTGCTTTTTGCACCACCTCCACGTTAGCAGCCGAGGCGTGGCAGCCGAAGCATTTACTGGGAATAATTCTTGTAAAAAAAATAGTGTTCGCAGGAAACCCCGGGCTGTTGGCCCAACTGGCAAACGGAGCAAAGTAGGATACGGGCAGCTGGTGTATTTCATCACCTTCGTGGTATAAATATGTTTGCGCTTTTCTGCCTGAGCCCATGGCAATATCAAAAGGATGTGATTCCGTTTGTTTGCCATCAACATAAGCAGTTTGGTAAAACTTATCGCCTTTTTGTTCCATTACCACCTTCATTTCGTCTGAGTACACAAACTCGTTGGATGGTGCAGAAAAACTCCCATCTATACTTTTTGCCGAAGCAATTCTTGAAGTATTATGATGTGCCGTATGCACATAACTTTCTGAAATATTTCTATGGCAGGTGATACACGTGTTTGCACCGGCAAAGTCTTTCCCTCTTACATCTTCGGATGTGGTGTCACCATCATCCATGCAACTTATGGAGCCGGTAATGACTATTAAAATAGTGGCGGTAACAATTGAAATTTTTTTATGCATCCACATGTTTATAAAATAAATGTTTATTACAAAGCAAGAAGAGCGAATAGATTGTTTACTGAATAATTTTAAATGATGATATTTTAGTGTGTATCGTTCCCTGTTAGTTTTTTTATGAGGTTGCTTGGATAAGAAAATTAGCCAAATTTACTTTTTCCGGCACGCCTAATTTTTTCCGCAACCTGTACCTGCTTATTTCAACTCCTCTTACTGAAATATTCATAAGTTGCGCAATTTCTTTGGTTGAGAGATTCATTCTTAAATAAGCAGATAATTTCAATTCGTTTGCACTCAGGTTAGCATATTTTTTTTTCAGGGCAGAATGAAAGTCGCTATGTACGTTATCAAAGTGAGCGGTAAATTGTTCCCATTGCTGTTCAATCTTATCTTCATCATTAAGCACCTTGATTATCTTATTTAAATTCTCGGGATCTATTTCACTTTCCGTTTGTTTTTTTAAACGAACCATTTGATCTTTTATCTTTCCTAAAAGTTCCCCCTTTTGTGCAAGGTGCATGGCTACAGAGGCAAGCTCGGTATTTTTATGCTGTATCTCTGCCTCCAGCTTTTCGTTTTTTAATTTTACGATTTCCTGGTCTGTCTTTTCCATTTCAAGCTGGTGAAGATATCGAAGACGTTCCTGCTCCTCCCCATGTTTTATTTGCTGCTGTTTGAATTTTCGTTGAAGAAAAATAAAGAACAAATAATTACCAACAATGAAAAGCAGCACGTAAACACCGTATGCAAAATTTGTTTGATACCAGGGCGGCAACACGGTGAAGCTATAGGTACCAATCGACGATTCACTTCCAAGATTATTTTTTGCTTTTACTTTAAATGTATAATTACCGGCTGGTAAATTTGTATATTCTTTTTCTGTTTTTTTAGCGAACCCTGACCATGTTTTATCAAATCCTTCGAGCAAATAACTATACTTAAGGTTTGATTGTTGTGCATAAACCGGTGAAGCAAATTCAAATTGAAATGAATTCCATGAATAGTTTAATATAGCCTTTTTGTCGTTTATGGTGGTGTTGTCATCATTTACTTCCCCACGGTATCCGCCAAAAAGCAGGCTGTCTCTATCTTTTATAGCACTTACTGATGTGATCTGAATGCTAATTGGATACCGGATATTTTTATACTGTTCATAATTGATATGGTAAAATCCTTTATCTCCTCCGATAAAAATGTTATTCTTGTTTAGCGGATAAATAAACTCAAATCCACTTACAAATTTATCAGTCAATTCCGGGAAATAAATAATCTGTGACTTTTGCAGAGACATATCTACAACCCCCAAAATTTTATCGAACACGAACCAGATATTACCTAAACCATCCTCTTTTAAATAACGGATCTTTTTATTGCCAAATAGATCATTATAAAATTGAGACGGTTCAAATTTATCTGTTAATTCATTATATTCAAATATGCCATTTTCAGTGGTTAGGATGATCTTATTCTTTATCTTGAAAATATAATTACCATTAGGAGATTGAACTCCTTCCTTAGCTGTATAATATTTTGTTGCAGGAATATTTCCGTTTAATTGAACCCTGTAAATGCCTTTGTAGGGATGGGAGATCCAAATTTTATTCTTATCAATGCAAACAAACCTCGCAGATTCGAAATGTGCAAAGGACTTTTTTCGTTGTAAACACTCCATTGTGATAATCGTAAAAGTTAATTCCTTGGTAAGTACCGGCAAACATAACATCCGAGGGAATTACATCGAAATAGGATTGAAAAGTCCAGAATCCCGAAGAGTTGTCTATCGATTTTGCAGTATTATTGTCAATTAGAAAGGCGCCGTCGTGATGACCCATTAATAGTTTACCATTTACGACTGACAAATTCCATACCTGCCCCGCCGTATTAGCAACCAGGTTAAATACCCCTTTCACATAGCTCAGGTCATCTTCATTGTAGATCTGCGTTTTATATAAACCATTAGAGGTTCCTAAGTATAAATTATTCTTGAAGATGTATGCCGCATAACCTGAGCCTTCATTAGGATGATCCGGGTATATGTGTTTGATTGCATTGTTGTATGCTATAAAATCAATTCCATTGTCAAGTCCAATCCAAATATTTTTTTCTTTATCTAAAAATATATTAAGGATATTATTATTTTGAAGTCCTTCTTTTCGCGAAAATTTTTGAATCAATGTGCCCTTCTTGTCTATAATGTAACATCCATCAAGATTCGTTGTTAAGGCAATATGATCCTTATTAACCATAATTGATGATGAAATATGCATATCAGTAATCGTCTCAAGAAAAGGAGAATTCATCCGTGTTATATTATCACCTTTTAAAAGAAACGCACCATTTTTAACCGTAGTGAGTATTGCACTGTCGTCACCTATGGGCGTGAGCGAAGTGGCAAAATAGTCCGGAGGTAATTCACTTTTTTTCAAAAAAGATGACCAGGTGCCATTTTTGAAAGTTAAAAGTCCTTTATCATACTTCTGAGCAATTAACCTGTTATTGCAAACTGTGATAAATCTCCAATGCACACTATTATAAATAGTACAATGACTTCCCGTCAGCTGATATATATTATTGCTCGTTTGAAAAAAAACGGAATGGTTAAAAAAATAAATATTCCATACATCTGTAAAGGATCTTTCATTTTGAGGCAATACTTGTTTAAGAGAATGATATATCAATAATCCATTATCATCTGGAGAAAAAAAGCCGAATTCATTCTGAGCTCCAACGTACAACTTATTATCAGGGCCAAATTCTACAGATCTGACAATACTGCTGTTTGGCAATGGATAATTCTTCCAATGAATTCCATCGAAGGTTAAGAGGCCTTCACTATTTGCAAAATATAAAACGCCTTTTTTGTCTTGCCTTATTTGGCGGTTTTGGGCGCCGGCTCTATAATCTTGTTTTGAAAAATTTATAATATCAGGTAATGCAATAGTGTTTTGCGAGTTGGAATGAATACTTATAAATAAAAGGAAAAGAGCACTTATAAATTTCATAACGCTAAATAATTATAAAGATAATAGAAATGACGTAGTAATGTAGTAGCAAATTTGTGTGTTTGCAATGAATTTTATAACATTGATGTAGTAGTGAAGTAATATCTTAATAAATAAATCTGCTAAGTTTGTGTAATATTTTTAAGCCGATAAAACAAACGATTGCATATGAGACAAAAAACTAAACTATTGCTATGCTCCCTTCTTTTTATTTTAAGTTCCGGAGCCCTAATGGCACAAAATCTTTCTGTTTCAGGAAAGGTTATTTCAAAAACTACTAACGAGCCGCTGTCAGGCGCCACCGTATCAGTAAAAGGGAGTTCCGTAGCCACTACTACAGATGCTTCAGGCAACTACCAGATATCGGTGCCAAAAAAAGGAAGTATTTTAATAGTATCTTTTATTGGGATGGAAGCCCAGGAGAAAGTGATAAACCAGGGAGGTATTCAAAATTTTACAGTATCAGAATCAAACAACTCTTTAAATGAAGTAGTGGTTGTTGGTTATGGCACTCAAAAGAAAAGTGTAGTCACCGGGGCGATCTCAAGTGTAAAAGCGAAAGACCTCGAAAACATTCCCAATGGAAGAATTGAACAGTCACTCCAGGGAAGGGTTGCAGGCGTTACCATTGCTCAGAATGCGGGCCAGCCAGGGGCAGCCTCTACAATAAGAGTGCGGGGCGTTACAACTTTTAATGACGCAACTAATGGTAATAATAACCCGCTTTGGGTGGTAGATGGTACCGTAGTAGATGCCGGCGGTATCGGCTACATTAATCAATCTGACATTGAATCAATAGAGGTTTTGAAAGATGCAACTTCTGCTGCCATTTATGGAACCAGGGCAGCTACAGGCGTCATTTTAGTTACCACAAAAAAGGGAAGATCAGGTAAATTAACTGTTAGCTATAACGGATACTATGGAACTTCTGCTCCCTCAAAAAAACTTGACCTTTTAAATGCAACTGAATATGCCACATTAATAAATGAAAGATTAGTTGCTGGCGGCGGTAGCCCTCTTTATACAAATCCTGAATCTTTTGGTAAAGGAACGGATTGGCAAAGTGAAATTTTTAATAATGATGCCCGGCGCACTAATCATGAGGTTAGCCTTAGTGGTGGCGGCGAAAGGTCTACCTTTTATCTTTCATTTGGCTTGCAGGACCAAGACGGTATAGTGGCCACAGATATTTCCAATTATAAAAAAAACAGCATTCGCCTTAATTCTACGCACAAGATTGCAAAGTTTATCACCTTTGGCGAAACTGTTGGCTATACCCACCAGAAAAGTATAGGTATAGGTAATACGAACAGTGAGTTTGGTGGCCCTTTGAGTTCGGCTATCAACCTTGATCCTATTACCCCTGTGGTCGTTACAGATCTTACCGCAGCTGGTGGCGCTCCTTATAATTCTAACCCGGTAATAAGGGATGCTAATGGATATCCGTATGGCATTTCTTCAGCAGTAGGGCAAGAGATGAGCAATCCGAAAGCCTACATCCAGACAAGACTTGGCAATTATAACTGGTCCGATGATTTCGTGGGTAATGCGTATTTAGAGATTTCTCCAATTGAACATATCAAGTTCCGTTCATCAATAGGTGGCAAATTAGCATTTTATGGAGATCAATATTTTACCCCGGTATTTTATTTGAGCCCAACCATTAGCGTATCGAAAAATAATTACGGTAAAAATGACAACAAGGTATTCAATTGGACCTTTGAAAATACTCTTCAATA
Source organism: Hanamia sp. (assembly GCA_965217965.1). Taxonomy (GTDB): domain Bacteria; phylum Bacteroidota; class Bacteroidia; order Chitinophagales; family Chitinophagaceae; genus Ginsengibacter. Next base: position 1,857,308 of record CBDCJQ010000001.1, read on the forward strand.
CAGTAATATTATTGGCGATCATGATTTTACGGTACTGTTAGGACAAGGTGCTTATGTTGAAAATAACGGGGGAGGGTCTTCAATTACACTTTTTGACTTACCAATCTCCAGCTATAAGGATGCTTCGTTTAACTTTCCTATTACCCAGGCAAACCGCACTTCAGGAGGCTATGACATGACGCTGCATAGAGTATCATCTCTTTTTGCGCGTGTTAATTACAATTATAAAGAAAAATATCTCTTGACTAGCATTATGCGGCAGGATGGTGGAACCAGATTTGGAAGCGATTTTAAATATGGCTATTTTCCGTCATTCTCACTGGGATGGGTCGCCTCCAAAGAAAATTTCTGGCCAAGTAATGATTTGGTAAAAACGCTAAAGATTCGCGGTGGCTATGGCAAAGTGGGAAATGATCAAATTGGTGATTACCGCTACACTTCTGTGGTAAATGGTGGCTACAATTATACGCTGGGAAATAGCGGGACAATATACACCGGTTATGCTCCTCTAACCTTGGCTAATCCTAAGTTGCACTGGGAACAAACAACCCAGGCTGATATAGGTATAGATGCTCAATTATTCACAAATTTTAATTTAACGGTTGATGTTTATAATAAAAAGACGACTGGCATTCTTCGGTCAATACCTATCCCATTATATGTAGGTGTTGCATCCCGCCCTGCAGCAAATATTGCAGACATGGAAAACCGCGGTCTTGAAGTAGAGTTGGGGTACCATAAAAGACTGGGGGCAGTAAACTTCAGTGCCAATGGAAATGTTGCCTTGCTTAAAAATGAGGTTACCTATATAAATTCTGATGCAGACTTTATTGATGGAGATGCAGGCTTTCAATCTATGGGCTCCGTAACCAGGACACAAGTTGGACAATCCTATAATTCTTTCTATGGTTATCATACTTTAGGTATTTTTCAAACTCCGGAAGAAGTTAATGCCTACGTTAATAAAGATGGTGGCCTTATACAACCTAAAGCAAGGCCGGGAGATTTCCGCTGGCAGGATTCTAACGGCGATGGCGTGATTAATGAGCAGGATAAAGTTTTCTTGGGAACTAACCTTCCAAAAGTAACATTCGGCATGACGCTGAATGCAGAGTACAAAGGCTTTGACGTGATGGTGTTTGGGCAAGGTGCTGCAGGCAACAAAATTTTCCAGGGCTTACGCAGGCTTGATATTGCAAACGCAAATTATCAAACTAAAGCACTTAGCTCGCTGGACGGGGCCTGGTACTTCCAATACTTTCCCACGTTTGACAAGCGATGACACGAATGGTAATACCACAACTATGTCTGATTTCTATCTTGGAAGATGGTGATTATTTGCGGCTGAAAGTAGTTCAGCTCGGATATACTTTTACAAATCATATCTTAAGTAAAATCGGTGCCACTAAAGTACGGGTATATCTCACTGGTGAAAACCTCGCAACATTGACGAACTATACAGGGTACGATCCTGAAATAGGTGGCGGCGTTTTTGGGATAGACCATGGATACTATCCACAGGCGCGATCTTTTTTGGTAGGAGCTCAAATACAGTTTTAATCCCTAATGTGTAATTAAGTTAATATAAAAGTTTAAATATGAAAAAATTGCGATTGCTTTCTATTTTCATCACCAGCACAATGGTGATAACACTGGTAGCCTGTAAAAAAAGTTTTGTTGAGATTGAGCCAAAAGGCGTCTATTCCTTACGGATAATTATTATAAAGATCAAAGCCAGGCTTTTGCCGGTCTAGTATCAGTTTATGACGTGATGCGTAAAAATTCAGGAGGTTTTGAAAATATGATCACCTTCATGAATGCCGGATCAGATGATCAATATGCAGGCGGTGGTGGCGAAACAGATGGTGTAGGAATTCAAAGTTTTTCTAACCATACCATTAATGCAGAAAAAGTTCCGGGTAGTTATTGGGGCGATTTTTACCAGGGAGTTTTCAGGGCAAATACATTATTGCAAAAATTGCCTAATACAACTATGGATGCATCCCTTAAAGAAAGGTATGTGGCTGAGGCGAAAGCTTTGAGAGCTACTTATTACTTTAATTTAGTAAGGTTGTTCAAAAATATTCCATTATTTCTTGAGCCTTTGACAACAGCAGATATCTATAATGTAAAACAAACTTCTTCTGATTCTATATATGCACAAATCGAAAAGGATCTAACTGAATCAATAGCTGTATTGCCTCCTACGGTGCCTATAACAACAGAGGGTGGCCGCTTTACAAAGGGCGCAGCCCAGGCCATGCTTGGCAAAGTGTATCTCTACGATAAAAAAGCCGCACTTGCAGCAACCCAGCTTGCCGCAGTAAATGGAGTTCCGGGCGGCACAAGTCAATATAGCTATTCCCTGTTACCAAAGTTTAGTGACCTTTGGGTATTTACTAATAAATTTAATAGTGAGTCTATATTAGAGGTAACGCATAGCAACCAGGGTAATTCTGACTGGACCTTCTGGGGCGGTGCCAATGATGAAGGGAATACAGTCGATCAGATGGTTGGGCCGAGAAGCTATTCGAGGCTTACCGCAACAGCGCCAAATATCTATGCTGGCGGGTGGAGTTTTAATGTATATACCCAAAATTTTTATGATGCAATAAAAACTGATCCAAGGTTTGCAGCCACGGTATTCGATGCCAAAGCACTAAAGGCAGCGGGTGAAATAGATTATATAGCGGGTTATCAAAATACCGGTTTTTTTGTAAAAAAGTTTTTACCGAACCCCTCTGATATAAGAACCGGCGGTGGTACATTAGAGCTGAATTTCCAGCAGGATAGTTATGTGATCCGTTTGGCTGATACTTACTTATTAGAAGCTGAGGCACTCGGCGCAACCGGTGCAAGGGCCCAGGCATTGCTTGATGCAGTGCGGGCAAGAGTTGGCTTACCATCAGTTCCGATTTCTATGACTGCTATAAAAAATGAACGCAGGTTGGAGTTAGCGGCAGAAGGGCACAGGTTTTTTGACCTGGTGAGATGGGGTGACGCAGCAACAAAATTGGCTGATCGCGGGTTTGTAGCAAACAAAAGTGAAATTCTTCCTATTCCCGCCTCTGAGTTGAAAGGTACTTTGCTTGTGCAAAATCCGGGATATCAATAATAACACTCGAAGCATGTTTTTCGTTTTAGAACATTTGCTTTTGATTTTTAAATAAAAAACTTAAAAAACACATAATGAAAAGTATTTTAAAAAACCTGCCGGCAATTTTAGCCCTGCTGATTATTTTCAGCAGTTGCAAAAAGGATACTTACACATTGGGCGATTTGACACCGCCATCCAATATTGTAATCAATACAGAATTGCAAGGCCAGGATGGTCGTATAAAATTGATTATGATGCAAGCAACCCAGTTGACCTCGTGTATATTCCTTCTGGCTCGGTTACGCATAAGTACACCACAGTGGGCTTGAATACTTACACCATCACTACTATTATTTATGGTAAAGGAGGCATCTCTACTTCCGTTACAAAAGACGTGACTGTGCAAAGTGATTTTGTACCCGATCCCACTCTCGTTACTGACTTAACCAACGATGCAACTAAAACCTGGATTGTGGATAAAAGTGTACCCGGCCAGCTCGGGGTAGGACCATGGACTGGCTCTACCGGCCCGGATTGGTGGTCAGCCGGCGTAAATGAAAAAGTTGCTTGCTGCAATTGTTTTTATACGGCGACATTCACTTTCACCAAAGTTTCTGCAACAAGTTACACTTTGCAGGCAGCTACACCAGACGGCGCTTTTACAAAAACGGGTAACTTAACTTCACTACCGGGCATACCTGCTACCGGGGGTGAAGATTGTTATAGTTACGCTGGTGGCACTTCTGCTTTCACACTTGTACCTGCAAGTACAGGAATAGCTTCCTCTATCTCTACACAAACAAGTATTGAATTAGCAGGCAAGGCTACTTTTATAGGCTATGGTGCTACCTTGAAAGAATATGAAATATTAAGCATATCGCCAACTGCTATGTACCTTAGGGTTCAGGGCACAGAAACAGGAAATGCCTGGTATATTAAGCTAAAAGCGAATTAGTAATACTCCCCATTAGTGTTTGAATTAAGTGAAAAATCATTTTTCATTACACTTTTAAAATTATAGGCCCATGAAAAAGCTCATTGCTTGTCTCGTCGTTTGCTTCATAGTAAGCGCATCCTGCAGTAAAAAATCGGATGGAGGATCTTCCGGGCTTCCCCCTTACGTACCACCTGTTGTGGGGCCACCGGTAGACAGTGCCTGGAAGTTTGCTGCTACGCCTACCTGGGCAGATGAATTTGACGTGCCAGGCGCTCCCGATGCAGCTAACTGGGATTACGATCTTGGTGCCTCCGGTTGGGGTAATCATGAATTGGAAAACTATACCAATCTTCCTGCGAATGTTTCTATATCGGGTGGCTTTCTTACCATCATGGCAAAGAAGGAATCCTCAGGGGGAATGAATTATAGTTCCGCAAGGTTGGTTTCTAAAAATGCCGGGGATTTTTTATATGGGCGTGTGGAAGTAAGCGCCAAGCTGCCAACCGGCAAAGGTACATGGCCTGCTATCTGGATGCTCCCGTCTGGTACGTGGGCGTATGGCGACTGGCCTGCCTCAGGTGAAATTGACATAATGGAGCATGTAGGTTTCGATCCGGATGTTGTACACTTTAGTGCGCATACAAAGGCCTTCAACTGGGTGATAAATACACAAAAAACAGCCGTAATAAACGTGCCGGGAGCTGTCACTGATTTTCATAAATACCGCCTCGACTGGACACCTTACGCCTTGAGGGGATATTATGATGATGCATTGATTTTTACTTTTGTAAATGATGGCAAAGGGTATGCAGACTGGCCTTTTGATAAGCCTTTCCACCTTCTTCTAAATCTTGCAATTGGCGGAGATTGGGGCGGACTGCAGGGAGTGGATGACTCTATTTTTCCTGTATCGATGGTGGTTGATTATGTAAGGGTCTATAAAATGCTTCGATAAGATTTATTGCAAATATTATTAGCCCCTTGCTGATTGGGTATGCGTTCGTCTCCAAGGAGATTGCTTTCCCGAAGATAGCCAGGGACAAGCGTCGCCGCAAGATTTATTATGAATAAAGTTTATTCGGCTGCCCGAGAGGTAGGCTCGCAAGGGACGAGCTTTTCAGCCAATAAAGGATTGAGCTTATTCTACATAATCCTATTAATTAAGAGTGCTTTCAAATACTGATGTAAAAATCTACCATGTTAGCACCCGGAGTAAAAATATAATAATGTATAGATTAAAGTTACGTAAGCTCGGATTTGTTTTCGCTTTGTCCTTAGTTGTTTTCTCAGGCTGCTCAAAATCTAAAAATACTTCAACTACGCCGCCGGTCGTAATAAATCCGCCTCCACCAACAAACCCAACGGGTATTTCTTATTGGCTTACAACAGGCGACAAAGTAAATCTTCTTTCGAAACAAACTACCAGTCTGAATTTTGGTGTCGTTTCAAATGCTCTGCCCAATGTAAATGTTGATTCAACTCAACAATTTCAGACGGTTGATGGCTTTGGATATACACTTACACAAGGAAGCGCGGAGGTAATAAACCAGTTACCTGCCCCGGAAAGAAGCTCGCTTTTGGCAGAATTATTCGGAAACGCTGATAATAGTATTGGTATAAGCTTTTTAAGAATCGGTATTGGAGCTACAGACTTAGCCAGTTCGGTATATTCTTATGATGACATGCCGGCAGGACAAACCGATATTTCCCTTGCTGATTTCAGCCTTGCTATGGACCAGGCAGCAATGATACCCGTGTTAAAACTAATTTTGCAAATCAATCCCAATATAAAATTATTGGCAACGCCCTGGTCAGCTCCTGTGTGGATGAAAGATAATAGCAGTACAATTGGAGGTAGCTTAAGCCCTGTCTATTACCAGGTGTACGCAAATTATTTTGTAAAATATATCCAGGCAATGAAAGCAGAAGGGTTGGATATTTTTGCTGTTACGCCACAGAATGAACCCTTGAACCCTTATAATAACCCAAGCCTTGTAATGACCGCGGCAGAACAATCGTCTTTTATAAAAAATAATTTGGGGCCTGCATTCGTAGCAGCAGGCATCAACACAAAAATTATTGTGTATGATCACAATTGCGACAGGGCAGATTATCCACTTGACGTACTGAGCGATCCTGCAACAAGGCCGTATGTGGATGGATCTGCCTTTCATTTATATGCCGGTGATATCTCAGCTTTATCACAGGTTCATTTTGCCTGGCCTGATAAAAATATTTATTTTACTGAACAATATACAGCCTCAACGGGCAGTTTTGCCGGCGACTTTCAATGGCATTTGAAAAATGTTATTATAGGCTCGCTAAGAAATTATAGCAAAGTGGCGCTTGAATGGAATCTTGCAAATAATGCTGCGTTTGGCCCACATACCCAGGGCGGTTGTACCACATGCCTTGGAGCTCTCACCATTAGCCCGGGCGTTACCCGCAATGTGGGTTACTATATCGTTGCACAGGTGTCAAAGTTTGTTCCCCCGGGATCGGTAAGAATTGCCAGTGATAATGTAGGTAGCTTACAAACTGTTGCTTTTTTAAAAGCCGATGGGGGCAAAGTATTGATCGTATTGAACAATAGCAACGGCCCGCAAAGCTTTAATATTAAATTCAATGGGAAGTGGTTAAGCACAACTTTGCCAGGTGGCTCAGCGGGCACTTATGTATGGTAAATTTTTAATGAGAGAAAGCATTAAACAACGAATGAGTAAAGTTTGGCAGCCTTTTGGAGGAATATATTTTATCTCATCTCAATCATCAAAAATCTCTTTAGGAAATTCACTCATTTTTTAATATAATTTACCATGAAAAAATCTTTGCTAATATCCTGCATCACCCTGTTTTTATTTAGCTGTAATTCGGATAGTAAAAGTGATACATCAACTACGCCCGCAGCTGGTGATGAAAATGCCGTGGGTGTTCAGAATGTAAATGGCAACATACCTGATACAACTAATACTATTGATATCGGCACACATCAGCCAAATGAAATAAAGGGAACAGATTCCCTGAAAATGGACACTTTAAAAAAGCAGTAAAGTTAGATTCTTAATCTCTTTAAATATTCTGCATCAGTTTTTGCTGCTTCGAGGGGAGTAGTATTGGTATATTTTTCCTGCTCTACAATGTAATACTCCATTCCGTTGGCTTTCGCAATGGTAATTATTTTTTTGAAATCAATCTCCCCTTTACCTACATCCACTGAGGCATCGCGGTCGCTAAGCGGAGCGCCGGCGGCACGGTCTTTTATGTGACATAATCTAAAGCGGTTTGGATATTTTTTAATCCACTCAATGGGATCCTGCCCACCCGTTACTACCCAATAAATATCCATTTCAAAATCAACCAATGATGGATCTGTGTTTGCTAATAAAACTTCTTCACCAATAAACCCACTTTCCCTTTTCCGCATTGCCTGGTCATGATTATGAAAGGCGAAACGCAAACCGGCCTTTTTACACATCTCGCCTTTCTCATTAAAGAGGTCAGCCGCTTTTTTATATGCATCACTATCCATTTTATCTTCAGCAGGGAGGCTGGGCGCAATTAAATATTTCATACCAATGGCTGCTGCTTCACTTGCTTTTCTTTCAAAATCTTTATTGATATCACAATGCGTTGACACCATCTGCATGCCAAGCTGGTCCATATATTTTTTAAATTCAATATTTGTCATGCCCCAATAGATTCCCATCTTTCCATCTTCATATCCTTCTATTTGTTTGTAGCCCATATCAGCTACTTGTTTTAGAATACCTTTTGGGTCGTTGGGTAACACGTCCCGTAAAGTATATAGCTGCAAGCCAAACTTACCAAGATTTCCGGTGCTATTCTTAGAAGAAGCACAACTCATTAAGTTTCCTGAAACGGCCGTAACGGCAATGCCGGCAACAGCAGTTTTTATAAAAGCCCTGCGTTTATAACTCATGTAAATAATTTTTAGTTTTTTAAAAATTATGCCCAGGCCTTATCTCCCTTTGCATAAGGTACGCATCCGTCATACCGGCCTGGTGTTTCAATATATCTCATTGCCTGCTTACAGCCGATTTCAGACGTAAAATAGCCGAGTAATGTAAGCTCTTTCATCATGCGAAAATAATGTGCAGCATCCTCGGGCTTTTTATTTTTCATGTATTCCTTTTGCTCATTATCCAATGAAACTAAAAACTCGTGCCGCTGACCGGGATCGAGCTTTACAAAAGATGTATTATATTTTTTATCGGCAGCATCGTTTAATTTTTTTATGCCCTCATGAAATATTTTTTGATCGGGTTCTGTATAGCAATCATTTACCATTATCGTCATGAACTTGCCAACTCCCGCTGCTTTTGCCCCGGGTGTTTTAGTAGGGGGTAAAATAGTATCTGATACTTCATCTAAAAAAACAACATCGTCATCCGAAAATTCTTTAGCGCTTTTTGTTTCAGTTTTACACCCATTCAGGAAAAAAGTGGAACCTACAATGGTGCCTCCTAAAAGGAGCGAAATGTGCTGTACAGCTTCTCTTCTGTTCATAGTGATTTTTTTAAAAAAATTTATTTTACATTTTTACGCCGAACCCTTCGCGGTAGTCACGCTTTATAAACTGGTTTACGTCATCAAAATTAGTAACCTTCATGTTGTCATTATCCCATAAAAGCTCGATATAACGGCCGGGATAATCAAAACCTTTTCCGTCCGCTCTTGGCTTCCTTATATCAAAGCCGCGGATGGCAAGGTTTGACATTAGTAAAGCTTCGGTTAATGGCCCTGCCACATCAAATGATGAACTCAATTTTGCATTACCATAGCCGGCAATAGCGCCTTCCACCCATTGCGCATAGTGTCCGTTGTCGCCGCCGGGCACGCGTGGGTAAGTTTGTTTCACCTGCACTTCTTTCGTTCTCGAAGTAGGGAGCAGCTGCGGGTTTGCACCGTAGGTGCCACACATCATTTTGCCTTTGGTACCAATAAAATAAGTACCGTTGCCACCATCGCCAAATGTTTCATTGGGACCCAGTTCTTCAGGCCTTTCGGGCTGTATGCCGCCATCCATCCAATGTACCGTAACAGGCCCGGCGGTTTTACTAGTCTTAGGAAATTTCATAATTACGTGGCTTGAAGGGGGGCAACTATCCGGGAAATATCCTCTTTTAAATTCTCCAACATATACGCTGCCGACACTTGCCTGTACTGAATTTATATATTTAAGATCCAGCACGCCGAAAGCAGGTTGTACAATGTGACATCCCATATCGCCTAATGCGCCGGTACCATAGTCCCACCAGCCACGCCAGTTAAAAGGAACCAGGTTATCAAAATAGCTTTTTTCAGGAGCCGTGCCAAGCCATAAATTCCAGTCCAGTTCTTTTGGGATAGGAGCTGAAGTATCAGGTCTCGGGATACCCTGTGGCCATACCGGCCTGTCCGTCCAGCAATATACCGTGTGTACATCGCCAATAATGCCCGCATCGTACCATTCCTGCAATTGCCTTACGCCATCTCCGGAAGCACCCTGGTTACCCATTTGTGTAACCACCTTGTAGCGTTTAGCCGCGTTCGTTAGTGCCCTCGCTTCATATACATCGTGCGTTAATGGCTTTTGTACATATACATGCTTGCCAAGCTGCATGGCGCTATAAGCAGCTACGGCGTGTGTATGATCCGGGGTAGAAACAGAAACCGCGTCAATATTTTTTGCTTCCTTATCCAGCATCTCCCGCCAGTCGTGATAGTATTTTGCCTTAGGAAAATTCTTTACGGTTGTTGCAGATCTTCTTTCATCTACATCACATAGTACCGCGATGTCTGCTTTACCACTTTTATAAAAATTGGCGATGTCGCTTTCTCCCTTGCCGCCCACGCCAATGCTTGCAATGGTCAACCGGTCGCTTGGTGCAAGAAAGCCTTTGCCGCCTAATACATGGCGCGGCACGATCATAAAACCTGCAGCAGTTAAAGCAGTATTTTTCAAAAAGCCTCTTCTTGAATTATTTACTGATAAATTATTTTCTTTTTTTTCCATCGGTATATTATTTTAACCAGGTAATAAAATAGATTTTAGATATTTTGTTTTTTTAATTCGCCTACGGCATGATCAACCGCTCTTGCCGTCATGGCCATATAAGTCAGTGATGGATTTACGCAGTTAGCTGATACCATAAATGAACCATCGGTAACGAATACATTTGGTGCATCCCACACCTGGTTCCATTTATTTAGCACCGAAGTTTTCGGATCATGCCCCATGCGTGCCGTACCCATTTCATGAATACCTCTTCCGATAGTGCCATCACCATCATGCCCCTTCACATCTTTTACACCAGCAGCTTCCAGCATTTCAATAGCATCGTTCTGCATATCAATTCTCATTTTCCGCTCGTTTTCTTTCCACTCTGCATCAAATGAAATTACGTTTAAGCCCCACGCATCTTTCTTTGTTTTATCAAGCGTCATTTTATTTTCATGATAAGGGAGTATTTCTCCAAAACCACCAATTCCCATAGACCATTGTCCCGGTTCTGCAAGTGCATCTTTGAAATCACCACCTATTGACATTTCAGCCACAGTGCGGCCCCATCCCTGACGGCTGCCGCCGCCTTGGTACCCGAACCCGCGGATGTAATCCCTTTTATCGCCGAATATATTACGGTACCTGGGAACATATATACCATTTGCCCGCCGGCCATAGAAATATTTATCGTCGTAGCCATCTACCGTACCACCGGCGCCTACGCCAAGATGGTGATCCATAATATTATGCCCTAACTCTCCACTGCTGCTGCCCAGGCCATCAGGCCAAATATCGGTTGCAGAGTTCATCAGAATCCATGCACTGTTGAAGGAAGATGCATTAAGGAAAATTATTTTAGCAAAATACTGGTAGGTTTTTTTGGTTTCTCCATCCAATACTTCTACGCCGGTTGCTTTTTTTGTATCCTTATCATATAAAATTTTTGTGACTATTGACCATGGCCTTACCGTAAGATTTTTGGTGGCCATAGCTGCGGGGAGGGTAGAAGATTGTGTGCTGAAGTAGGCACCGAAAGGACAACCCAGCCAGCATTTATTTCTATATTGACAATTGGTTCTTCCTGGTAAAGGCTCTGTGATATTGGCCGTACGCCCAATGATCATCGTCCGCTTATTTTGATAATGCTGCTTCACCCGTTCTGCAACATCTTTCTCAACACAATTCATCTGCATGGCAGGTAAAAAATGACTGTCGGGTAGTTGAGGCAGGTGTTCGGTAGAGCCGCTAATACCCGCGAACTTTTCAACATAAGTGTACCACGGCTCAACATCTTTATACCGGATAGGCCAATCTATCGCAATTCCATCTTTGGCATTTGCTTCAAAATCGTAATCGCTCCAACGGTAACACTGGCGGCCCCATAGCAGGGAGCGTCCTCCCACATGATATCCCCTGAACCAATCCATTCGTTTTACTTCCGTATAAGGAGAGTCCTGGTCACTTGCCCACCAATCAAGGTTCATTTCATTCAGCGGGTAATCTCTTTTTAGTACGGGATAATCTTTTATCATTTCCTGCGTACGTCCACCTCTGTGCGGAAACTCCCATACTCCCTTTTGCGCATTTACATAATCTTTTACATGCACGATATCCTTTCCTCTTTCAAGCATGATTGTTTTCAATCCTTTTTCGGTGAGTTCTTTTGCCGCCCAGCCTCCTGAAATACCGGAGCCAATTACAATTGCATCGTAAGTGTTGTCTGCCATCTTTTTAAAGTTAATTAGTTAATAGGTTTATTGGTTTATTGGTTAATTAGTTAATTAGTTAATAGGTTTATTGGTAAAGTCAATGGGGAATGGTCAATCACTGCTACCTGCTACCTGATCATTTATTACGTTCTACCTGATCACTGCTACCTTCCACCCATACACCCAATCACTTATTCACTAACCTTCATACGTCACAAATTTTTATCGCCTCTCTCAATGAATCTAATTTATCAGGATAGGTGGGCACAAACTCCTGCGCCACATAACCTTTGTACCCTGTTGCTACAATTGCCTCCATTACTGCTGGGTAATACAATTCCTGTGAATTATTAATCTCATGCCTGCCGGGTACTCCACCGGTATGGTAATGCGCAATGTATTGATGATAATCCCGGATGTTCCTGATAATATCCCCTTCCTGTATTTGCATGTGGTATATATCAAAAAGCAATTTAAAATTAGCTGAACTTACCCGTTTACATAACTCTGCTCCCCATTCTACACGATTGCACATATAATCTTTATGATCGATCTTGCTGTTGAGTAATTCCATCACCATAGTAATGCCGTTTTTTTCAGCAAAAGGAACAATTTTTTCCAAGGCATCTTTACAATTTTTCATCCCGGTTTCATCATCCATTCCTTTGCTCTGGCCACTAAAGCAAATAAGATTTTTATACCCCGCTTTCGCCATTATGGGAATTGTTTCCAGGTATTCTTTTATAAGTTGCTCGTGGTAGATGGGGTGGTTTAAGCCATTGTTTAAATTGTTATCTCCCGCGGTATAGCACATAGAACTGTAGATACCGTACTGCTGTAATGTGGGCCAGTCTTTCGGGCCTACCAGGTCAATTGCACTGAATCCTATTTCTTTTACCGCTTTGCACAAGTCATCTAAAGAAAGATAATTAAACGTCCATCGTGAAACGGAATGATTGATGTTGCCTTTCAATGTATATTTTTTTTCTGACTGGATTTTTGCGGCACAGGATATGGCCGGCGTCATGATAACAGCTGATGTGCCGAGGGCAAGGTTTTTAAGTAGTGTTCTTCTGTTTTGCATTATAATAGTAAATATTAAATATCTAAACTTTGGTCAGGTATAGGTCTTTCGTTCTTATCATTAAAAGAAATTGCAAATAAAAGAAATACAACAAACGCAATTCCCGCCGGTATTATCCAGATCATTTTCCAATCAAATGTACCCTCTGCACTGGTGTAAGCATCGGTTATCATGCCCGCAATTTCAAAGCCTATTAACATACCAATGCCGTAAGTAGCTAACGTGATCAAACCTTGTGCAGCACTTTTATATTTTATTCCTGCTTTTGCGTTGGTATAGATCTGCCCGGAAACAAAAAAGAAATCATAGCAGATGCCATGCAAAGCAATTCCTATGATGAGCATAAAGCTCAAATCACCGGCGTTTCCATACGCAAATAATGCATACCGCACTGCCCAGGCCAGCATGCCTATTAAGATGGTATTTTTAAACCCAAACTTTTTGAAAAACAGGGGTAATGCTAACAGGAAAAGAACTTCAGAGGCCTGGCCGATAGCCATTTTTCCGGTAGGCTTGCTCACCCCAATATTAGATAAAAACTGGTTAGCGACCTGGTAATAAAATGCTAAAGGAATGCAGATGAGAATGGACGCAATGAAGAATATCAAAAAGTTTTTATTCTTCAAAAGGTTTAAAGCATCCAAGCCTATAATATCCGCCACCTTTACTTTAGTGCCCGGCGCAACTTTTGGCGGTGTTTTAGGTAAAGTAAAACTGAACAAGCCCAACACAAGTGAAGCAATAGCAGCGAGCAAAAAAGTATTTCTCATCAGGCCTGCTTTTACATTCGCCTCTGCATCCCAAAGAAATATCAGGCTTATCAATAAGCCCGCAACTATCCAGCCGATCGTTCCCCAAATTCTTATGCTTGAAAATTCTTTTTCAGGATCAGTCATTTGATTAAAGGCAATTGAATTTACCAGGGCAAGCGTTGGCATAAACAAGATCATGTATATTAATAAGTAGTAAAAAAATGATGTTGGATATACATCTGTAATTGTTCCCACGCTGTACATGTAATACATTAAACCAGCGCCAATAAGATGTAAAACACCAAGAATTTTTTCTGCATTAAAATAACGGTCTGCAATTAACCCAATAATAAAAGGTGCTATGATTGCGCCCCATGATTGAGTGGAAAATACGCGGCCTGTCTGGGCGCCGTTAGCATGAAGATTATTCACTAAAAAAGTTCCCAGGGTTACAAACCATGATCCCCATACAAAGAACTCAATAAACATCATTGTAGAGAGTTGCAAGCGTGTCGTAAATTTCATCAAAGATTCTCTATTTATGCAGAGGTGATAATTCGATATTGCGGCTACAAGGTATTAATTAACGGCTAAAAAAAATTAAATGACCGGCATAAATTTAAAATATCTTTTTTTTAATATCTTTTTATCAATAATTTAGTTCCATTATAATTTCAATTTTACTTTTTAAATTTTTGACATGAGAAAATTACGAATGGGCATGGTAGGCGGTGGTAAAGACGCATTTATAGGAGCGATCCATCGCATCGCCGCTAACATGGATGGGCTAATAGAATTATCATGCGGTGTGTTCAGTATTAATCCTGAAGTGGCAAAAGATTCTGCCGAAGCACTTTTCATTCCTGCAGACAGAACTTACTTCAGCTATGAAGAAATGATAAAAAACGAAAGCGAGCTTCCGGCTGATAAAAGGATTGACTTTGTAACAATCGTTACACCAAACTTTGCTCATTTTGCTCCCGCATTGATGGCGCTTGATCATGGGTTTAATGTGGTGATTGAAAAGCCAATGACCTTCACTTTGGATGAAGCAAAACAATTGAAAAAGAAAGTGGAAGAAACAGGATTAGTGCTTTGCCTCACTCATACTTACTCCGGCTACCCGATGGTAAAGCAGGCAAAAGCTATGGTGCATAATGGAGACCTCGGTAAGATCAGGAAGATTATAGTGGAGTATCCGCAGGGCTGGCTGAGCAAATTATCGGAGCGTGAAGGCAATGCCCAGGCAGCCTGGAGAACCGATCCAAAAAAATCAGGTAAAGCCGGCGCAATGGGTGATATAGGCACGCATGCCGCCCATCTTGCAGAATATATTTCAGGATTAAAAATTACAAAGCTGTGTGCCGATTTGAATATTATGGTGGAAGGCCGAGCCTTGGATGATGACGGAAATGTTTTATTGAAATTTGATAATGGCGCAGCCGGTGTATTGATAGCATCGCAGGTAGCTGCGGGCGAAGAGAATGCTTTACAAATAAAATTGTATGGCGAAAAAGGCGGGATCGAATGGCGCCAGCAAGAGCCGAATACTTTACTGGTAAAATGGCTGGATGAGCCGACCCAAATTTTGAGAGCAGGCACTAATTATACAAAAATATTAAGCAGCTTCGCTACGCAAAATTGCCGCACGCCCGGTGGCCATCCCGAAGGTTATCTTGAGGCGTTCGGAAATATTTACCACAATTTTGCACAGACGTTACTTGCGAAGATGGAAGGCAAAGAACCTTCAAAAGAAATGCTTGACTTTCCCGGTGCAGAAGATGGAGTAAGAGGCATGGCGTTTATAAATAATGTAGTAGCTTCAGGAGAATCAAAAGAAAAATGGACAGATTTTAAAATATAATTTTAATATAATACTTGTCCCTCTCCTTCGGAGAGGGGTTGGGGCAGGGCTGTTGCGTTCTAAAATAGAATAAATATCTTTAGCGATAATCATAAAAATATAATATGAGTGAAGTTAAAAGTATTATTGAATTTTTTGAGGAAATACCTGATCCCCGGAGAGAGGCAGGACAACGCCACGATCAAACCTTAGTGTTGGTGCTTGTTTTAATGAGTACTATGAGTGGCTATATAGGATACAGGGCCAATGGGGATTTTATCCAAAGAAATAAGGCATCCTTATTGGAACACTTGCGACCTAAAAAAAATAGATTACCTAGTTTTTATACCGTAAGACGCATCGTTCAGGGTATTGACTTTTCATTTGTTAGTAAACAGTTTCATCGTTGGGCATCTCAGTATGTTACTATTTCAAAGCAGGAATGGGTAAGCATTGACGGGAAAGTTATCGGCGGCACAGTTACTAATGCCAACAGTTCCAACCAGCAATTTGTGAGCCTTGTTAGTTTGTATTGTTCCAAACAGAAGTTAGTTATTGGCAATGAAAAAGTACTGCATAAAAAAGAAAACGAAATAACAATAGTGCAACAATTAATTGAAGCCTTAGATTTAGAGGGAGTAACATTTACTTTAGATGCACTTCATTGCCAAAAAAAACGACAGAAACCATTATTAACGGCAACAATGATTATGTAATAGGGGTAAAAAAGAACCAACCAACACTTTATAATCAAATAGAAATGATTATGGCAGATAAAATAAACAGGAGTAGCTGGTATGCTGAAATAGATATAAATAAGGGTCGAACAGAACTCAGATCTGTTTCTGTATGTGATAATCTTGAAGGCATCAGCGATCAATGGGTCGGATTACATCAACTTGTGAGTGTTCACAGAATAATAAACAGGAAAGGAAAAATGACAGAAGAAACCGCCTATTTCATAAGTAGTAAACAATCAAATGCTTTTGCTTACAACGAAGGAATCAGGCTACATTGGGCAATAGAAAACAGCCTTCATTATGTGAAGGATGTTACTTTAAAAGAAGATGCATCAAAAATAAAGGACGGGTCATGCACCACAAAATATATCCACCATAAAAAAATATATCAATGAATATTTTAAGAAACAATGAATATGATAATATGGCACAAGGCAATGAGATTAGTAGCAAACGATATCCCATTAATCAAATCAATGATAAATTAGAACGCAACAGCCCTGGGGGTTGGGGTGAGGTTAAAGAATCTTATTTTCAGTTTCAAAAATTTTACTTATGTCGTTTCAATTCATATATTTTAATGAAAAAATACTTGGCGGTAAACCTATAATCCGGGACTCACGAATAAGTGTTGAATTTGTGATGGAATGGATTGCCTCAGGTGGAACGGTTGAATCATTTTACCAGGAATATTCTTATTTGCCAAAAGGATCAGTAGAAGAGGCTATTCTGTATGGAGAATAAGAATAGTTTGAACCAAACGATATACTGATTTAAAACAAAATTAAAAAAAGGTAAATTTGAATTATGGAAACAATCATTATTCATCCTCAAAACGAAGTGCAACAAAAAGGCATTGCAAATAATATTGGATGGGTTTGAAATACCTTACGAGCAAGAACCAATAATGGATGAAACAGAGCACATTCTCGCTAACCCAATTATGACTAAACGGTTGAATGAAAGTATAAAAAATATAGAGCAAGGGAATGTAACCAACATGAGAATAGAAGATTTATGGAAATAATTTTTTCTCCTCAATCCCTGGAAGATCTGCAGTTTTGGAGACAGTCAGGGAATATAAAAATTCAAAACAAAATCCAGGCACTTTTAGAATCCATCATGGATAGTCCATACAAGGGAATCGGCAAACCAGAAGCTCTTAAACACAATTGGGCTGGTTATTGGTCGAGGCGCATTAACCAGGAACATCGGCTCATTTATAAAATGGATAAAGGAAAATTATTATTGCACAACTAAGAAGCCATTACCAATTCGAATAGTATTTTTGAAATTAACGGGAGATTTAAACTTAACTCAATAATTAAATTTTTAATGAAAACAATTAAAGGCCCAGGCATTTTTATCGCACAATTTATCAGCGACACAGCACCGTATAATGATCTTAAAACTATATGTGAATGGGCTAAAAGCCTTGGCTTTACAGGCGTGCAGCTTCCAACGCTCGACGATAGATTTATTGATCTGAAAAAAGCAGCGCAAAGTAAAACATACTCGCAGGAATTAAAAGGAATAGTGAACGACTGCGGGCTTGAGATCACCGAACTATCAACGCACCTGCAAGGCCAGTTAGTCGCCGTGAATCCTGCATACGATAAATTGTTCGATGGCTTTGCCCCGCAAGAATTTCGCAACAATCCAAAGGCGAGAACGAAATGGGCAGTGCAGCAAATGAAATATGCGGCCAAGGCTTCGCAAAATTTAGGCTTGAATGCACATGCCACTTTTAGCGGCTCTTTACTATGGCATACATTTTATCCATGGCCACAGCGGCCGCCCGGGTTGGTTGAAGAAGGTTTCAAAGAACTGGCGAAGCGCTGGCTTCCTATACTGAATACTTTTGATGAATGTGGTGTAGATGTGTGCTATGAAATACATCCGGGCGAAGACTTACACGATGGGATCAGCTATGAAATGTTTTTAGAGAAAGTAGATAATCATAAGCGTGCATGCCTGTTATATGATCCTTCTCATTTTGTATTGCAGTGCCTTGATTATTTATCTTACATAGATATTTATCATGAACGTATAAAAGCCTTTCATGTAAAGGATGCAGAGTTTAACCCAACAGGCAGGCAAGGTGTTTATGGGGGATATCAAAACTGGATCGACAGGGCAGGCCGTTTCAGATCAACAGGAGATGGACAAGTAGATTTTAAATCTATATTCAGCAAGTTGGCTGCTTATGATTATACCGGTTGGGCAGTAATGGAGTGGGAGTGTTGCCTGAAAAATTCTGAGGACGGCGCGAAGGAAGGAGCAGCCTTTATAGCAGATCATATAATAAAAGTAACTGAAAGGGCATTTGACGATTTTGCGGCTACTACGAAAGACGTCGGCAGCGACCCCTTTGGGGAAAAGCTCAACCGTTCAGTTTTAGGAATATAATAAATTTTTTATTTTCACAATAACAACCGAATATTTGTATATGAAAAAGTCAATTCTAATTTTATCGTCTGTATTATTTTTTATCAGCTGCGGAAATAATACCGATACAAAAGAACCTTCCGCTGACTCTGTAGTGGCCGTGAAAGAAACCAAAGACGTTGCAGTAGAGAGAGGCCTCGACCTGATGTCGAAGAGCGATTGCTTCACCTGCCACAAACTTACTGAGAGCTCGATCGGGCCGGCATATGCGGCGGTAGCAGATAAGTATAAAACAATGGACAGGCAAGCCGCCATTGATTCTATAGTGCATCAGATACAACACGGCGGCTCCGGTAAATGGGGAAATGTGGCGATGCAGCCGCACGATCTTATCACCAAAGATGAAGCTGATACAATGGCTATGTATATAATGTCTGTAAAAAATAATTAAATGAATAAACTAATAATAATCGCGGCCGCATTTGTAATGCTGCAAAGCTGTAACGCCAATAATGAAAGCAACACGCCGGCAAGCGATAGTACTTCAGCTGTAATGATGGGCAACGATAATGATAGCGGATGGATTTATTTATTCAATGGCAAATCATTAGACCAATGGCATACGTATGGAAAGCCTTCGCTTGATGCAGGTTGGGTGATACAGCAGGACAGTGTTTTGTATCTCGACACATCAGCAGCCTCCCGGAATGAGCAGGGCAACCGCATTAGTAATAATATAATTACTAATGATGATTACGGCAATTTCGATTTAAAATTAGATTGGAAAATTTCAAATAAGGGCAACAGCGGTATCATTTTTTATGTAAAAGAAGATACCGCCTTGTTTCATGAAAATTATAATTCTGGAATGGAAATGCAGGTGCTTGATAATGGAACGCCTACACGGCTGGGGCATCCTGATGGCAAGCTCTACTCTCACCGGGCCGGCGATCTTTACGATCTGCTTGCTGCTAAAGAAGCTGCTAACCCTTTGGGTGAATGGAACCATGCAGAAATTGTAGCCAATAATGGCAAACTGGACTTTTTTTTAAATAGCCAGCATACACTTTCAACCACTATGTGGGATGATAATTGGAGACAAATGATCGCTATCAGTAAGTTTAAAGACATGAAAGATTTCGGCACTTTTAAGCAAGGCAAAATTTCTTTACAGGATCATGGAAGTGCGGTGTGGTTTAAAGATATCCGGATAAAAAAATTATAGATTTCTTCTGCAAATATCAATGTTCTCTTTCCTCAAGCACACAAAACTGTTGCGTAAGCGTTAATGAATTTTTATAAAGCTCATTTATAAAATCACTTCCAAACTTTGCATAGAAGAGCATAAAATTTTCTGTGCGTTCTTGTAAATTTCCAACAGGGAATAAAGAATCTAAAATTTTGTTGAGTTGATTTTTTATGTCTTCAAATCTTCTTTTTTCCGCACGCAGCATTTTCTTTTCGAGGGATGATATGCGTTTCAAAGCCTTTGTTTGCAGGGCTTCTGTATGTTGAACTAAGGTGAGGTCTATTTGCTTTACAGTTTGCTTTATCTCATTATATGCTGATTCCATTTTTATTTTTTCATTACTGAGATCAAGGGTACGCTCACTTCGCTTCAGTACAATTTTATTTAATAATAATTGCTCACCTTTAAATAAATCAGCGGAGGTTATTTCCAGCTTTTGCATTAGCTCACTGTACTTTTCTTCTATCAATAAAAAAGAATTTCTTAAAATCAAAACAGGAAATGGTACACCGTAATGCAAAAACAAATCTTTCAATTCAAGCCAGTAAGCCAGTTCGCCACCACCACCAATGAAAGCGATATTTGGCAAAATGATTTCCTGCAAAAGACCTCTTAGAATTACGTTAGGGCTAAAATATTCAGGATGCTCATCCAACTCTTTTTTTAATTCATCTTTTGTAAAAACAAGATCAGTTTCATTGACCACGAATTTGTCTTTCACTTGTACGATCCTGTTGCGGATATTATCTTTTAAATAAAATAAATTGATCTCCCGCGGATGCGCCTGCACTTTATATTTTTCGGATAATTTTTTTGATGTTTCACTTACAATTTCAGAAGGGGTATTATTAAAAAGATCATCTTCAAAAATTGAATGCATTGCTTTTTTATAAGCCGCATTATCCGGCAATAAAACAATGAGCCCATGGTTTTTAAAAAGATGATGTACTAATAAAAAAGTAGCGTGCTCAATTGTGTAGTCTCTTTTAAAGCATTCTTTTAAAACATCAATAATTTCCTTTCCATATTTTTCGACAGAAAGCCGTCCGGAAATTTCACCAATAAGGTTAATTAGTTTATCATCGACCTTCATGCGGCCAACGGCGCCGGTTTGTTTTGTTTCCCATTTATATTTTTTGCCGTCAATCACTACATGATCAAGCTCCTCCAGGTCTGCGTCTTCACTTCCCATAAAATAAGCAGGAACGAAATTATATTCAGGCAACTGTGCCGCAAGTTCATCAGCAAGTTTTATTGTATGCAATATTTTATAAATGAAATAGAGGTGTCCGGTAAAAATATTAGGCTGATGGGCTGTGCAAACAGTGAATGTATTTTCTTGTAAAAGCCTGTCAATATTGACTTTTGCAAGGTCTGTATCATTTATTTTTTCGTATTGTGTATGTAATTGCTCGACAAGTAATTTCCGGTCGGTATTAAATTTCTTTCTTTCAACAATAGATGCTCTAATACCATCCACGTTAACTTCGTTAGAATAAAATGGTTTTAAATCATTCGCTTTTTTTACATAATCCAAAATGATTTTTGTAAAACTATTGGTTTCAGAATAGGGGAGATATGTAGGTCGAAAATTTTCGGGCATGTATTCTTAATTATCCTTTGTAAGGCTGATTATTTTTTGATGTGCAAAGATATAGGGAAACGTGCTTGAAGGCAGGGTTTTGTAAACCATTTGTAAAACCAAATGAAATTTATCAAAATAAGATACTAATAGTTTTTACAAGCTACCGCCTGAAATAATTATTGGCCCTATTGGCATTTTACCACTGCTTAAATATTCTTTTATTTTCGGTGTTAGCTTTGTCAACTCTTTGTACTGGTTGATTTTTGCTGTGAGAACAAAAACAGTTATTGTATAAGTTGAAAAATTTTGTTGATGCTGTAAGTTTTTATCAAAAGTCAATAACGCATCAAATAAATTGGTAACAAGTAATTTTAGTAACTCTCCATTCTTAACGCCATTCCATTGTTTGTCACGAACTGTATAAATTTCATGTTCTGAAAAATCTTGCTTGAGCCGCTGAGGTAAATTCTCATCAAGCAACAGTCGCATATAATTGAGCCACGTTTTTAGCGGTTAAAAATTTATTAGCAACGCTCAGCAAAGCGATCGCCTGGGCTTTAGATACGGTAGGAAAATCTTCTAAAAATTCGTCAAGAGAAACACCAGCCTCTAAGTGGTCGAACAAGCTTTCAACCGGAACCCGTGTTCCTTTGAAGACGGGCTCTCCACCCAGGATATCGTTATCAATCGTTATTATTTCATGAACGTCCATAAGGCAAATTTAAATAAAATGCCAATAGCGGAACTTTAAAAAGCTAAGTCCCTATTTTAATATCTCGTTCAACTTGCTTTCCAAAACTTCACCACGAAGATTTTTGGCGATGATCTTTCCCTGTGGATCAATCAAGAGATTTTGCGGAATGCTGCGAACCTGGAAGAGAGCGGCCACTTCATTGTTCCAGCCTTTGAGGTCGCTCACGTGGCTCCAGTTAAGACCATCCATTTGAATTGCGTTTAGCCATGCGGGTTTGGCCTGGTCGAGAGAGATACTTAGTATCGTAAAATTTTTATCGTGAAATTTATTATAGGCTGCTACCACATTCGGATTTTCCATGCGGCATGGCCTACACCAGCTTGCCCAAAAATCAAGCAAAACATATTGCCCCCTGAAGGAAGAAATGTTTACCGGTTTGCCGGTGGTGTCATTTTGTGAAAAGTCTTTAATGACGGAGCCTATTGGGTTAATTTTTGATTCCTGTATTTGCTGATTTGCAAATCGCCCGAGCTCGCCGCCTTGAATTTTTGATGGTAATAATTTGAATAATGCATCAGCTTCCATTCCATTTTGTGTTAGCTGATACATGCGGATGATGGCCAGGGCAGACACGTAAGAAGAAGGGTTTTTATGTACGAGATCTGCACTGATTTTTTCAACAGTTTTTATGTCATTAGAGTCCAGGCTTTGACCAGCTGCTATCATTTCATCGTACTTTTTTAAAGCGCTGGAATATTCCGTGAATAAGGCATTTGACGGCGAACCCTTTACCATCATTTTGTCAATTGCATCTTTGGTTCCTGTAATTGTAACATTGCTATTATCTAAAAATAAGAACACCGGCACAAAGGGGGGTTGGTCACCAAAGAGTAATACTTTAAAACCGGGCTCATCCATTTTGCCCCTGATGATAAATTTTCCATTCTCAATAGTTGCCTGCTTTTCCAACTGGTTCGTTTGCTGATTAGCAAATGATACCGGAGTGCCGTTTGCAAAACCGGTAACATCGCCGGTAATAACAAAGCCGGTATCGGGTTGCTTTTCAGGTTTTTTATTTGCCTGCCCATTCGCCTGCCCATTCGCCTGCACATTTGTTTGTGAAAAGCCAAGGAAAGGAAGTAAAAGAAATAGTGTAAATATTTTTTTCATAAAAAAATTGATTGCAAACTTAAATTTTTTTCAGGGGATAGATGATTAGTTAGGAGCTTCAGTCTTTAAAATTGCGTTAAGAAATTTTTGGGTATCGGCTTCAATATTGGTTGAGTTTTGGAGCGCTTTTACGTATGCGGTGCCGATAATAGCGCCGGCAGCGTGTTTACAGGCGGCAGTAAATGTTCGGTTATCTTTTATGCCAAAGCCAATAATTATTTCATTTTTAAGGCCAAGATCTTTTAACTTTTGGAAATAACTTTCCTGTTGATTCATATCCTTATCCGTACCGGTGATTGATGAAGACGAAACGGCGTAGATAAAGCCATTACTAATTTCATCAATTTTTCTTATGCGCTCTTCACTGGTTTCCGGTGTAACTAAGAAGATGAAATCCAGGTTATTTTTTTCAAAAATGTTTTTATATTCTTGTTTATATTCATATATAGGAAGATCGGGCAAAATAATTCCATCAATGCCTAAAGCATTTGCCTCTTTACAAAATTTTTCAAAACCATATTGCAGCACAGGGTTCAGGTAGCCCATCAGGATCAAGGGAATTTCGGCAGACCTGAACGCAGAATCCTTGTTAAGAATACTTAATTGCTCAAATATTTTTTTGATGCTGATACCATTCTGCAATGCAGTCATACTGCTTTGTTGTATCACGGGTCCATCAGCCAGCGGGTCGCTATAAGGCATACCAATTTCGACAAGATCGGCGCCATATTTTTGTAATGCAAAAAGAATTTTTCCGGTATCACCTAAATGAGGAAAACCTGCAGTGAAATAAATGCTTAGAATATTTTTTTGCTTGCGCTCGAATAATTTATTGATCCTGTTCATGCGTGTTTGAATTAAACTTTTGGAAAGTTTAGAACTTTCCAAAAGTTACTATGATTTAATATGCTTCATATAAGTATCCATATCCTTATCGCCTCTGCCGCTTAGGTTTACAACAGCGACTTCTTTCTCTTTAAATTTTATTTTATTCAAAGCATATAAAGCATGCGCAGACTCCAGGGCAGGGATAATACCTTCCAGCTTCGCCAGCTCAAAGGATGATTCAAGCGCTTCTTCATCTGTTGCGCTCATGAATTCAGCTCTTTTACTGATGTATAAATTGGCATGCATAGGCCCTATGCCGGGGTAATCGAGGCCGGCTGAAATGCTGTGTGGCTCTACCACCTGGCCATCTTCTGTTTGCATTACGAGGCTTTTACTGCCATGCAAAATCCCCTGCGTTCCCAATTGCGTAGTCGCTGCACTCAGGCCGCTATCAATACCTTTTCCCGCGGCTTCCACTGCAATTAATTTTACAAATTCATCATTCAAAAAATGATAAAAAGCTCCTGCGGCGTTGCTACCACCACCTACGCAGGCAAGCACATAAGCTGGTAATTCACTACCTGTTTTTTCTAATAACTGTTTACGTATTTCACTGCTGATCACGCTTTGAAAACGTGCTACCATATCAGGATAAGGATGCGGCCCCACTACGCTGCCAATAAGATAATACGTGTCTAATGGATTGTTGATCCAATCGCGGATAGCTTCGTTAGTAGCATCTTTTAGAGTTTTACTTCCACTAATGGCGGGTATCACTTTTGCACCCAGCATTTTCATTCTTGCCACATTCGGCGCTTGTCTTTCAATATCTTTTTCTCCCATGTACACGATACATTCAAGGCCTTTTAAGGCGCAAACAGTTGCGGTGGCAACACCATGCTGGCCGGCTCCTGTTTCTGCAATAATTCTTTTCTTGCCAAGCCTTTCCGCTAATAATATTTGTCCAACAGTATTGTTTACTTTATGGGCACCTGTATGGCAGAGGTCTTCGCGCTTTAGAAAAATTTGAGCGCCATATTTTTCACTTAATTTTTCGGCTAAGTATAAAGGCGTTGGCCGGCCCACATAGTCTTTCAGCAATGCATGAAATTCTTTTTGAAAACTTTCTTCATTAATAATATGGAGATAATGCCTTCTTAAATTTTCTACATTGTTATACAACATTTCGGGAACGTAAGCGCCTCCAAACTCGCCATAGTAACCGTTTTCATTTACACTAAAAATCATCTTATTATTTTTCTATTATTTGCATTCAAAATTTTTTATACTGGAAGCCTCCAATTTATTTAAAAATCACCTGGTTGTTTAAACATTGATTAAGAAGAATGCCAAAAAGATTATTTCTTTATGTCCACTCCTTCCTGATATAAAGTTTCGGGGTCAATATCAGCTTCATTATCCCACTCCACGGTATCAAAACTTACTTTTGCAGTTTTAAAAACGGCTTCATTCTTTAACGTTTTAAATATGCCTGTATCCATGTATGGCTTCATGTCAAAAATTTTTTCTTTCCCATTTTTGAATTTAATGTGAAGAAGATAATTATTTAAAGGAATTACCTCTTTTACGGCAAAATACATACATCTTTATTTTAGAGGTTCGATAGGAAAAGGTTTTTCACCACTCTGGCATAAAGTCCAGTCTGCTGTTAATTCTTCTCTATGTATTTCTATCCACGCAGCTACAAGCCTTAATTGTTTTGCAGATAATTTGCCTTCCAATATTTCACAATCACTAATTTTTACAGTTGCGGCATAATCCTGATAATACACATGGATGTGTGGTGGATTATGTTCCTTCAGTGCATAGTACATTCTTATAATTAAACCGAAAAACATTGAAAGTGTCGGCATGATATTAATTTACTTTTACAAATTTAATTTTTAATATTAATGGGCTATCAGAACGAGCTATTTCTATATTCCGGATTTATTTTGCTGTACTTATTATTTTCTCATATTTTACTCCATCAAAAACTTTTATCCAATTGTTTATATCTACGCTATAAAAATTTGCCTTACACATTGTGTTACTCTATTATACCTGCAATATTTTTACAAACTCTTTTATGGTCTCCATATCTTTTATACCAGGTTCCGTTTCAAACCGGCTGTTAATATCTACTCCGTAAAAATAAGGATGTGTAAATTCCTTTACCGCATCAGCATCTTCCGGGCCAATACCTCCGCTCAGAAAAAAGTTCTTTCCTATGGTGGTATTTTCAAAAAGATGCCAGTCAAATTTTTTACCAGTGCCGCCATAGATGCCTGCAGATCCTTTGTCAAACAAATAAAAGTCACAAACTTCTTCATAAGGTTTTACCATCCAGTCAATATGAGCATTTTGCTCGTCAATGCGAAATGCCTTTATCACTTTTACCTGGTTGCTTATGTGATTGCAAAAGTTAGGGGTTTCACTTCCATGTAGCTGCACATAGTCAAGCTCGTACAATTCAATTTGCGTCATAATATCGTTTTCAGAAGCATTTACAAACACGCCCACTTTTTGCATTTTTAATTTCAATGCAGACACCGCTTTACTTCTAAGCTTTGATAAAGCATAACGTGGTGATTTTTCATAGAAGATCATCCCTGCATAATCAATACCCATCTTGTTTAATTCTTCTAACTGCTCGATAGTTGTTATGCCACAAACTTTAATTTTCATATAATATTTTTAGACTCACCCCTCCAAAGGGAGTCCTTTGTGACCATTCGGACAAACCCTTCTCCAAAGCCCGCCCGGCAAAGCCATTCGGAGGGGAAGAAGGACAATATTTATTAAATGACTATATTGCTAATTCTCTAACAAATTCCTGGAAAGCTTTACCCGGATCTTGTTTCCTCATAAATTTTTCTCCCATTAAAAATCCATTGAAACCATGTTGTTTTAAAAGATGAATAGTTCCCACGTTATCAATCCCGCTTTCTGAAATTTTTGCTTTATCCCGCGGTATTAATTTTGATAATTCGATAGAACGATTAATGTCAACTGTAAACGTTTTCAGGTCGCGATTGTTGACACCCACTACATCTACATCATTACAAATATGTTCCAACTCCTCTTCATTATGGATTTCGAGTAACACATTCAGCCCTATATTTTTTGCGAAAGAAGCTAATGTTTTTACTTTCTCTCTGGTAAGACAGGCCGCTATCAGTAAAATTATTTCTGCACCAAATGCTTTTGATTCTACTAACTGGTATTCGTCAATAATAAAATCTTTTCTTAGTAAAGGAACTTCATTTCTTGTCGCTTCTAAAAGATCGTTTAATGATCCGCCAAAAAAACTTTCGTCTGTAAGTACAGAAATAGCACTGGCTCCATATTCGGCATAAGCTGCTGCTACCTTTGCAACCCTTGATTTATTATTTATTATTCCTTTTGACGGGGATTTTCTTTTAAATTCTGCGATGATGCCTGTCTTATCAGCTCTCAATAAAAATTCTTTAAAAGACAATGTTTCATTTTTGAAAAATGGACTTGCCTTCAAATCTTTTATGGATTTATTGGACTTGCTTTTCTCTACTTCAATCTTTTTTTTAGCAATTATTGTATCCAGTATATTCATTTTTGCAAATCCATTAATGTTTTAAAAGTATAATAAGCCTTACCGCTTTCCAGGCTTTCAACTGCCATCTCGTAACAATCCTCGTAATTATTAAAATCTCCTGTTGAATGTAGCGCCATCGCTGCGTTTGCAATCACCACTGCATTTTGTGCCCAGGTTGCTTCGCCTTTTAAAATTTTTAAAAATATTTTTGCAGCTTCCCCGGTGGATGTGCCACCATAAATATCCTCAGCGCTTACGGTTCTTTTGCCAAGGTAGTCTGCGGATAATATTTGCTCTCCGTCATTGGTGATCACTTTTGTATCACCCGTGAGGGAAATTTCATCATAGCCGTCAAGACTGTGAATGATGGTAAATCTGGCCTCTGCCTGCTGCAGAAGGTAAGCATAAATTCTTGCCATTTCAAGGTTATACACGCCAATTACCTGCACCTGCGGCGCAGCAGGGTTTACCATTGGGCCAAGCATATTAAAGAAAGTACGCACGCCAAGGCTTTTTCTTATGGGGCCTACCACTTTTAATGCCGGGTGAAACAACGGCGCATGCATGAAGCAAATGTTTGCCTGTTCAATCTCGTTAAGCAACTTTTGATTATCTGCTGAAAATTTATAGCCGTGCATTTCCATTACATTGCTCGAGCCGCTAATGGAAGTTGCGCCATAGTTACCATGCTTCGCCACTCTCACACCGGCGCCGGCTACAATAAAGCAGCTAAGTGTAGAAATATTAAAAGTGTTTTTTCCATCGCCGCCCGTGCCTACGATATCTACAACTTTATGTCCGTTTAGTTTTACGGGCACACACAATTCCATCAATGCATCGCGGAAGCCAAGTAACTCCGGAATAGTTATACTACGCATAAGATATACCGTTGTAAGAGAGGCGATTTCCGCATCAGAATAAATTTCTTTTGAAATATTAATTAATACTTCTTTAGCTGCACTTCTGTCAAGTGTTTTATGTTCGAATAAATATTGAAGCATCTTTTTCATATCAATTATTTTACCTCACCCCTCCATAGGAGTCCATTCGGACAACACTTCCCCGCCAAGCCATTCGGACGGGAAGAGGGATAAGTACTAAAAAATTATACCAGCCAATTGCGCATCATCTTTTCACCCAAGGGTGTCAACACACTTTCAGGATGAAACTGAACGCCCTGCACATCATACGTTTTGTGGCGTAAGGCCATTATATATCCCTTTTTATCTTCAGCAGTTATCTCAAGATCATCTGGAAAATTTTCTCTGCTCACAATCCATGAATGATAACGCCCCACTTCTATTTCTCCTGGCAGATTATTAAACACATCATTTTCAGCGATCGTTCTTTTCGTGTTCACTTGCACGTTAGTAGCTACGCCATGATATACAGTGCTTAAATTTATAAGGCTACCGCCGAATACTTCTCCTATAGCCTGGTGGCCAAGACACACCCCCAATATTGATTTACTTGCCGCATATTCTTTTATAAGGGGTAGCAACAAGCCTGATTCAACAGGTAATCCCGGACCGGGAGATAATATTATTTTATCATACGCCTTAATTTCTTCCAAAGCAATTTTATCATTGCGGAAAACATCCACTTTTCCATGAATTATTTTTTCAACTACATGCACAAGATTGTAGGTGAAAGAATCATAATTATCGAAAATCAAAATTTTCATTCCTTTATATTTTCTGCTGATTTAATAGCGGTGGTTAGCGCATTTAATTTATTGTTTACTTCCTGTAACTCACTCTCAGGGTTAGACGCTGCAACGATCCCTGCACCTGCCCTGTAGATAAGGTTATTGCCTTTGCTTAAAAAAGTCCTGATCATAATGGCATGGTTCAGGTCTCCGTTAAATCCGGCAAAGCCAATACAGCCGCCATAAAAGCTTCTTGCATCATTCTCAAATTTATTTATCAACTGCATCGCATTGAATTTTGGCGCTCCACTTAAGGTTCCTGCAGGAAATGTTACGCCAAGCAATTTGAAAGGATTGGCGCCTTTTTCTACATTGCCTTTAACCTCGCTTACCAAATGAATAACGTGGGAAAAATATTGCACTTCGCTAAAGCGTGTTACCACAACATCGCTACACATACGGCTTAGATCATTTCGTGCAAGGTCAACCAGCATAGTATGCTCGGCGGTTTCTTTTGCATCTTTGGAAAGTTTTTCAGCCAACTCTTCATCAGTAATGTCATTGCCCGTTCTTTTGAATGTACCCGCAATAGGATGCATAATTGCAGTGTTATTTTTCACGATCAGTTGCGCCTCAGGGCTGCTTCCAAACAGGCGATAATCTCCATAATCAAAATAAAAGAGATAAGGGCTGGGATTAATATTTCTTAATGCCCTGTAAACATTAAATTCATCGCCGGAAAATTTTTGTTTAAATTTTCTGCTGAGCACTACCTGGAAAACGTCGCCTCTGGCACAGCCTGCTATTCCTTTTTTTACATTGTTTATATATTCTTCATCTGTGAGGGAAGATGTTTCCTTTTCCTTTACTGCAAACGGGTAAGCCGGCACATCTTTGCTTTTAATAAGGCTTTCTACAATATCAATTTCACTTTCAATTCCTTTGATAAGATTTTCGCAAATGAATAATTCATCTTTAAAATGATTGATAACAATTACATATTGATATAGCCTGTAGCGAACTAAAGGAATTTCAGGAGAACGATTTTCTTTCGAAGAATTAAATTTTATTGTCTCATAGAATTGTACCGCATCAAAGGTGGTATATCCAAACAAGCCCTGCGCCATACTTACAGGCATCTCTGCGGGAGCTTTTATGGTGAACTTTTGCATAAATGCCCATATTTCATCGCCCACTTTTAATGCATTTGTGACAGGCATTTTTTTAGGAATTTCCCCCGGCAGTTTATATTCTATTTCATTGTAATTTCTTATTTCGATACCGGCAATGGCATTGATACCTATAAAAGAATAACTGTTATCACCAACATGAAAGTCGGTGCTCTCCAAAAGAATGGTATCACGAAAACGGTCGCGGAGCCGCAGATAAATTCCCACAGGGGTAAAAACATCTGCAAGCAATTTTTTGTAAGTCGTAGATAATTCTATTTTCTTCATAGCAAAAAAAAGTTTCTTCAAGGCATAAAAAAACCCGGCTTAGTGCCGGGTAAATATTTTTATTAATACACAAATAATAGATACGGCACCATCAGTTGATAGTGTGCCACCAGCTATTGTATGTGTTATTGATTTTCATTTCCTGGTTGCAAATATGAAATGAAATTTTTTAACCGGCAAATATTTTTTTTTAAGTGATCCATTCTTCCACGGAAAGAGAGTCTTACGAAAAGTTAAAGGATACAAATCTCACGCAGATTTTTTTTACAATTACTGTTATCCGACTAACTCAATGAAAACCGCGCTGGTATTGACCTCACCCCCTCCCGGTTATCGCGGTACAGGCTCTCTCCGAAGCCCGCCCCCGCCAGAATGATTTCGTCGGGCTGGCGTGCCGGTTCGGACGGGGAGAGGGGCCGTGAACTTAATACCAGCAAGTGTTTCATTAAAATTGACAATTTTTAGTACGACAATAATTTTTTTACAATAATCTTTCTTATGTACCAGCCCTTAGAAATGTATATGCAACTCTTGCATAGAATTTTCCATCTTTCCGCAAAACATTTTCTTTGAAATATTTTTTATTCTTTCTACTCTTTACGGTATCTGCGGCAAAAGCCCAAAAAATTGAAAGTATTTTTGTTAATCTATATACTGACAGTTTAAAAAAAGGCACCTACAATTATATTAACATTGATGGTAAATTATCTAATGGAAGATTTCTTCCTTTAGATTCCACTGACATCATTTTTTCAGCCAGCGACGGAAAATTTTCTGGTAATAATCTCTGGATCGATCCTGATTTTAAAAAAGATAAGGTAACTGTCAAAGCAATTTTGCGCAGCAATCATTCTATGTGCAAAGAATTTACGATGTACATAAAAAAGATACCCAATCCAACAAACCTGAAAACGATGGACGAGATGATGGGCGAAATGGATAGGCCCAAGAGATCCCGGAAAAATAAAAGCTAATATTTCTGAAACCAAAATGCCCCTGCTTTGAATAAAGCGGGGGCATTTTATTTCTTTAAAAAATTATTTATTCAAACTTCTTTGCATCGGCAAGAAATTTTGCAAGGCCAATATCAGTTAATGGATGTTTGGTTAAACCAAGAATAGATTCCAAAGGACAAGTGCAAATATCGGCGCCAGCCTCAGCACATTTAATGATATGCAAAGGACTGCGGATGGAGGCTGCGAGAATTTCGGTTTCATATCCCTGCACCTGGAAGATGTGCGCAATCTGCTCGATAAGCTCTACACCATCCCAGCCGATATCATCTATACGACCAATGAATGGTGAAACATAAGCGGCGCCTGCTTTTGCGGCAAGTATAGCCTGGCCTGCATTGAATATTAATGTGCAGTTTGTACGAATGCCATTATCAGTAAACCATTTTATCGCCTTTATGCCCTCAACTATCATGGGGACTTTTACCACAATATTTTCATGTATGGCGGCGAGCTTTTTCCCTTCTTCAATTATTGTTTTAAATTCGGTGGTAACAACTTCCGCGCTTACATCGCCATCCACCATTTCACAAATTGTTTTATAATGATTGTTCACAGCCTCTGAACCTTTAATGCCTTCTTTTGCCATCAATGATGGATTAGTGGTAACGCCATCAAGAATACCAAGGTCATTAGCTTCTTTTATCTGGTCAAGATTTGCTGTATCAATAAAGAATTTCATAATTAATTATCTTTTAAATTGTGATTGATGCTGCAAAGATATTTCTTTAAAATTGAATGAAATGTATCAGGCAATGAATAACGGGGTTGTCAGAAAAAATCAGGTAAACGTAATGGGGTCATAATGTAAGTTCGGCTAACATCCGTGTAATAAAGCTCTTTAATTGTAGTGAGAAATATTAGCCCAAAAATGAAGCTTATGGTGAGAAAAAAGAACTCAGTGTTTATATAATACACCTTTAGATAAAATCCGTGTAATTAGTGCTATTGCAATTCGTGTAATTAGTGTTTTTAAAATTCGTGCTATTAAAGCAAAAAAAACCGGCAAGTTACTTACATCGCACCGCTCAACCGCATACCCTTGCTATCTTCCGATCCTGGGGGAGTTCTGTAGGAGCTGGCCGTATAAGACTTGCCGGCTGCAAATATAGGGAAATCTGAAAAATGCATAAAGAACTTAATTAACCTATCACTTGGAAAAAAGGTAAAATTCGTTTTGATAGCAGGTAACTTCATATCCTGCCAGTTATTAAAAATCGCTATTGCCTTATCTAACATTTCATCTTTTTGTGATTATATTATTACCGGATTAATCTTGTATCAATTTCAAGTTTTTGTACATTGATAACCTTTATCAATTTGTAAAATCCCGGAAAACATGGATTTAAAACATAGTTATACAATCGTTGCATAACAGCTGATCTTGCTTTTATCGCAATAAATTTATTTTCTATTAATATGCGGCTACCCCATTCCTTTAAAAAAAAATTTTCTGGTAATCTCCAGTTTTTCGGCAGGCTTTTATCTGGGATGTCATAGATAGGAGCTTTATCATCAACCTGGATGGTCATAATAAACATATTCGGCGGTAATTCGGTTTCGTCCACACTTACTAATACTTCAAGCATTGCAAGCGCTTCGTTCTCGCTGGTGTATAAGGCAAATACTCCTTCATTATTCCATCGCCCACCTTCATTATAAGCTCCTGTTCCGGAAAGGTCCCTGGTTCTTTTTTTCAATTTTACAATCCTGTAAACCAGCATGGAGAAATTTTATGTGTAGATTCCTTCCTCAATTCTACCGAGGATGCCATTCACCAATTTAAGGCCGGTAGGGGTGCTTAATAAGTCAATAGGCTTTTTACCCTGTAAGCCTTTATTTTCTTTCCTAAGCCACCTGTTCAGTTTTGCTGAATCTTCAAAAACGGATAAACCCTTTGAAATAGTTTCTGCAATTTCTATAGACAGTGAAGAAGAAAGACTATCAAGGGTATCAGTTGGCTTTTTTCGTTCAAGAGTTTTATAAGAAAGATTTAGAAGCGCCGCAATATCTTTCATAGGAACTTCAAGAATTTTAGCGAGCCTTAGAACAGATTCCTTTCGTATGCCCTCGTTGCCGGCGTTCAGGTAATCCAGGCCCGACTTTGGTTCTGTTCTTGCAAATTCTTTACCACCCAAAATTTCCCATGTAGTCATTTGCGATTTTTTTGCTTTGTTTTCATTAACAGCGGTCGAATGCATAGCGGACATTTTATCCAAATTTAAGTGAATTTTGTCCCTTTATAAAATGAATCAAACGTTACTGTTTTTATTTACCATAATAAATACTTGCTGAGCTTAAATGAAGTAATAGAATCAGCTTAGCTCAATTCAATACTTGTTTAAAGGGAAAAATTAATCAACAACATTATTATTATGATAATCCAAAATCCAAACATCCATTTGATAAGGGCAATTTTATTCTTGTTCATTATTGCTATCAAATCAAGCCTATCATTTCTTGTTAAGAAGATATCTTTTCTTTCATCGGTTGTTTCAACACTTTTTTTGCTGAATTGATTTTTTAAAATTTCATAAACGTTTGACCCGGTCATTTCCTTAATTTTTTTTATGTGAATCTAAATCTCTTAGGCCAATAAGTCTGTAAAGTTTGATGAAATCTGATCAGAAACTCAAGCCCGGTTTATCAGTTCGTGAATCAAAAGTTGCCACACCAATTAATTCGTCTGAGCGGCCAACAAAAGACTTGTAATAAACTAAAATGGTATAGAGGTTTTCTGTTTCGTAATAGTTTCCATCAAACTCGGTTTTGATAGCCGGGTTGTTTCTATCCACTCCTACATAAGTATAATCATAATACCCTTGTTTCATAAAAAGATGCGTTTCATAAACTCCTTTGTCGGGATTAAAGATCATCCTGAGGCTGTCAGCATAGTTGTAATTAGTGAGTTGCCCGAAAAGATAAATATCTTTATTGGGATAGGCGGTACCGTTAGGCGGTACAAAAGTAAAATGCACGGTTGCATAGTCAGCTTCCCAAAAAGGATTTAAACCACGTATTGCTTCTATTGAATTCATTCCATTAAAATCGCGATAGTAAACGTAGCGCTGGCCTTCTCTTGGCCCATCCGGGCGCACATATATGTCTGTTGAATTCTTTTTATAATCGGCTGTCAGTACCCGGTCGCTTTGTAGGTGAAAGTCTCGCAAATCGAGCCAGCGCCATTCTTTGCCGCCGCCAAAAACTATTTTATCCGGAGAATTATATTCAAGTATATCACCTCTTATAAATGTTGGAGCAACGTTTTTAACCGCATTATCCCAGCGAAAATTTTGCAGCACAACCACCTTCACCTGCTGCGCTGCATTGTACGATTCAAGGCCTTTCACATTTACACTAAATTCTATCCGCTGGTGCGTACGAAAAAATTCCGGCTGAAATGGCTGTGTTACTTTTGCAATTATAGCGGCCTTATTGTCCACAACCATTAGTCTTTTTGTGAAAGCGAGTTTCGATGTATCGCCATTTAAAAAAACTTTTAGAATATAATTTCCTGATTTTATAGGATAGCTGCTCCTGTCTGGCAACACGGCCTGGTAATGCGTATAACGTGTATAAGCGATAGACGAGAAACGGTAATTATTAATGCGCAATTGGGTAAATCCTTTCAAGTAGTCGAATTGACTAAGGTTCACCGGCGTCCAATCGTTATTACAAAGCTGGTAGGTATAGTAATAATATTTTACATCAGCATCCATATCATCAAAGTGAAGCTCTACCTGGTCGCCACTGGCAAGGTTTATAACGGGCATGGCTAACTGATTTCCATAAGGATAAAGCTTTGCCGTTCTTATATTATTTACATAAATACTATCGGGCGCCTGGGCATAAATAAATAGCGGAAAAATAAGGAAGAAGGTGATTTGCGAAAATTTGTGAAAGAGGATTTGTAATGAATTCATTTAAATGTTTTAAAAAAATTAGTTTTACAAGATACCAAATTAATCACGTTTGAATGTTTCCTCCTTTATAGCAAAACGGATCGCTTTCAACAGGCAAAAAACTTTTTCACGTTTTATAATCGGGCTGGCAATTACCGCTACCATGATAAGTGTGGCGGTGATGATAGTTGCATTGAGCTTTGTTAATGGCTTCCAAAATGTGATCAGCAATAAGGTATTTAGCTTTTGGGGCCACATTCGCGTGCAGCAAACCGTATTGATGCAAGCAAATATTGCAGAAGAATCACCGATCGAAAGGAACGATACACTTGAACATTTTCTACACAGCCTGCCTGAGGTAAAAAGCGTGGAGCGCTATGCAACAAAGTCGGCTATTATCAGGTTTGATAATGATATCGAAAGTGTGTTAATGAAAGGTATTGACAGCAGTTTCAATTTCGACCGTATCAATTCATTTCTTGTAAAAGGGCAATGGATTTCTTTTAAAGACAGTGGTTATAGCAAAGACATAAATATTTCTCAATACACTGCCAACCAATTAGAAGCTAACGTGAATGACAGCGCCATCATACTTTTTATACAAAGCGATGGAAGCCAGCGGGCACGCAAGCTAAGGATCGCCGGTATTTTTAAAACAGGGATTGATGAATACGACCACAACTTTTGTATCGGTGATATAAAGCTTATCCAGCGGCTTAATGATTGGTCGCCGGATGAAATAGGCGGTTATGAAATTTTTTTAAAGGATTATAAAAAAACAGATTCCGTAAATAATCTTCTCTTTGATTCGGAGGCTTTGCCGGGCAGGTGGTACAGCAAAACGATACAGGAAATTTATCCAAATATATTTGACTGGCTCAATCTGCAGGGGCGAATAAAAAGTATTTTACTGGGTATAATGATGGTGGTTGCCGTGGTAAATCTTATTACCTGCCTCATCATATTAGTGTTAGAAAGAACAAGGATGATAGGAGTATTAAAAGCATTAGGCGCACAAAATTTTTCCATCCAAAAAATCTTCATTTATAATACAACCATTATCGCTATCACAGGCATAATTGCGGGAACATTACTTGGCCTCGGTATATGTTTTCTGCAGGAAAAAACCGGTTTCATAAAACTGGATGAAGAAGCCTACTTCATGGATGTCGCCCACGCGAGTATAGTTTGGTGGCAGGTTGTAGCCGTTGATGCGGCAACACTGGTTGTATGTTTTATAATGCTGATAATACCTTCGCTGCTGATAAGAAAAATACAACCGGTGAGAGCTATTGAATTTAGGTAAAGAAAGCCCATCCCCACATATCACTTTCATTTTACAAGTCCCTACTGGCTTCAGTAGGGACTTGCTTTCTAATTCGAAAAAAATCATTTCATTTCTTAAAAAATAAGAGGGAAGGTAAAATGAGTTGGCATAAATTCTTTTTGTCCGAAGCAGTTTTTTTGGGCGGCGAAAGTGCAGCCCATCCCCACATACCATTGTAATTTTACAAGTCCCCAATGAGCCCCTTCCCGAAGGGAAGGGCGGCAAGCTACTTTTACTTCAAGAAGAAGTAAATCATTTCCTTTTAAAAAAACAACAGGCAAAGATAAAGCTTTGATCTAAGTTCCCCCTTCGGGGGACAGGGGGCTAAGGGCTTTTTACATGCGATAAAATAATTCCGGTAGCCACAGCGGCGTTTAAAGATTCTGCCTCGCCGTACTTCGGTATAGTTATTTGATCTGCCGAAATTTCTAATAATTTTTCACTAACACCTTTTGATTCATTCCCTATTAATATAAATCCTTCATGTATGTTTTTAAATGCTGAAAGAGGCTTACCCGAAAGGGCAGCGGCGTAAGTAGTAATATTTTTATTGGCTGATATAAACGATGATAATTCTTGGTAAAATATATTTACACGGCCAAGGCTTCCCATTGTGGATTGCACCACTTTCGGGTTATAGCAATCAACACAATGCTCACTGCAAATAATATTTTCAATAGCAAACCAATCTGCAATACGAATGATTGTTCCTAAATTTCCCGGGTCACTAATGTCATCTAAGAGCAAGGTTATTTTATTATTAAGTGGAGGCAAATTAATTAATTCTCTTTTTTGAAAAACAGCCACAACGGCGTTAGGCGTCTTAAGTAACGAAATTTTTTTTAGTGCATCTTCTTCTATTTCATAAATATCTGCAGCGGGAATACCGGTTAAATTTTTTGCCTGCTGCAGCCATTCGGCCTTTGCACAGATAAGCTTACAGCGGAATGCTCCGGACGATAAAAGGTCGCTTACTACTTTCGGGCCTTCGGTTACAAAAGCGTCCAGTTCGTCCCTTAATTTTTTATGGCTTAAACTTTGAATATATTTGGCGACTTTTTTGCTCAACATGTTGTTCTATTATGAATGGACTAACTCTCCTAAAAAACTTTCCGGGATTTTTTATTTTAATTACTGCCTTGTTGTTTTTATCCGGTTGTGCTACTTCTACTAAATATTCAGGCTTCACCTTTGTACGAAAATATCAAAAAAATATTCCGTTCGTTTTTAAGAATAATATCAGCCTGACTGCCGATGATGTGAGCAGCGATGAAAAAGTATTGATCAAATCCCGGCTCAATACACAGCTCGATGATAGCGCCAGGGTTAAAATAAAAGACGTTGCCTTTGTGCTTCACTATATAACGAAGCCGCCTGCGTTTGATACGAATGCAGTAAGACAATCCGCGGAAAATATGCGCTCGTCCATGATTAATATCGGCTATTACAATCCTTCAATAGATTATTTTTTTGACACTGTTATTAAAAAAAACGGTGCTCAGAAAAGAGTGATCATAGATTACAATGTGCTTGCCGGCAAGCGGACTACTGTTGACACTTTAGCTTATCTTTTTGACCGGGAAGAATTAGAGGAGCTTGCCCGGAAAACCAAAGCAAATACGCCGCTGCAAAAGAACAGTCCCGTTACGAAAAGTGCAGTACAGGAAGAAACGAACAGGTTGGTAAATCTTTTTCGCAATAATGGTTATTATAAGTTTACGGCAGATGAGCTAAAGGTGACAGGCGATACGTCTATTGCAGCGCTTACTTCCGTTTCGGAAGATCCATTTGAGCAGCTACAATTACTTGCCGAGGCTAATGAAAAAAGGGATAAGCCTTCGATGCGGCTGGGCTTCCAGCTAAACAATTCGCCGGATACCGCGAAGCTTAATAAATATTACATCGATAATGTTTATGTGTTACCGGATTACAAGCCTGGAGATAACTATACAGATTCAACTTTAAAAGAACATGTTTCCAAAAACTACATCACACGCTATCATGAGAAGCGGTTTAAATTTTATATTCCAAATAATAACCTCGCATTGAAAAAAGGTGAAGTTTACCGGCAGGATGATTTTTATAAAACGATTAATAATTTTTACAGGCTTGGCGTTTGGGAAAATCCTAATATAGATGTTGTTGAAAAAAAAGGTACCAACCTGGTTGATCTTGTAGTAAAATTAATCCCCATTCAGAAATATGCCTTTGAAGGTAATATCGAATTGAGTTATTCGGCTAATAATACCACCAGCAATATATCCGGCGCCAACTCGGGCAACCTGCTTGGCGTGGCCGGAAACGTAAGCCTGACAGACAGAAATTTAGCAAAGGAGGCAATACGGATGACAAATGCGGTACGGGTAGGCGTAGAGTTCAATACTTCTAAACGCAACAGCAGCGGTACACTTATCAATTCTAACGAGATAACTTATAGCAACAATATCCTGTTCCCTAAATTCATTTTTCCTTTCAGCATTTATAACCGAAGCAATTACATTACGCGGCAATCTTTTATCAATACAAATTTTTCGCTGGTGAGCCGGATCGATTTCTTTAATCAGCAAATTTTCAGTTTCGGGTATGGTTTCAATTTTACCAATAGTGAAAAACATATCTGGAGTTTGAGGCTTTTTAATTTTGATTACCACCGGTTGTATAACAGGTCTGCAAGGTTTGACAGTACGTTGAGGCAGTATCCGTTTTTAAAATATTCCTTCAACACGGCCCTGGTAATGGGCGCAGGTGTGGGTTATAAAAATGCGCATGTAAGCCCTAAAAATCCAAAGATCATCAGCACGCTAAAAGCTAACCTGGAGGAGTCGGGGCTACCTTATGGCCTGCTAAAGCTTCGTAATAAAAATGCACAAAATGGAAATTTTTTCAATAAATATTTAAGAGAATTTGTAAAAGGAGATATTGAATACACTTACACGATAAACCATCCTAAATCAGCAATTGCTTTCAGGGCATTTGCAGGCGTAGGCATTCCCATTTCAAAAAATGATACAACTCTCCCTTTCTTTAAACAATATTTTGGCGGCGGGCCCAACAGCATGCGTGGCTGGCCTGTTCGCGGAATTGGCGTGGGCGGCCAGGCATTAGCGCCCTACATTAATAATGCTTTGTTCAATGATCGCACGGGCGATATACAGTTAGAAGGAAATACAGAATATCGTTTTAATGTAGCCCCGCTTTTCTCAAATGCTATACTATTTAAAATGGCGCTTTTTGCTGATGTTGGAAACATCTGGAATTTAAAAAATACCAGGCCCGATGGAAGCGCCGATACCACACAGTTCAAATTTCAAAATCTTTATAAACAATTGGGGGTGTCATCAGGCATAGGTTTCCGTTTTGACTTCAGTTATTTTCTTATCAGGTTTGATGTGGGTTTTCGTTTCAAGCGCCCGGATGTTTTAGAAAATAGTGGTTGGCAAATTCCGGCGGTCACGCTGCAGCATTTGTTTGGTACCGGCAATGAAAACCGGCAATGGCGTTATGAAAATTTTAATGCTACTATTGGTATTGACTATCCATTTTAAATCTGTATAATTTCAATCTATGAATTTGTTCCTTGTTTGAAAATATTTGATCAAATGACTTAAGTCTTTATTGAAAAAAAAAGATTTGCAATAATAATTTCGTTCAATTAAAGCCTCGAAATATTTTGAAGTTTCGCAATCTGTCAATATTTTTACAGGAGTAACCGCATATTATTAGTTACCAACGCGCCCCTCTTTCGCTACTTCAGGAGTTTTTATTCTTGTCTTATTTAAACTATAGTTTTAAACGCTTTAGGTGAACATTATTTAAAATATAATATAAAAAAAATATACAATAAACTTTTACCTGATATTGAAAAACCGGTTTTAAGGTGCTGAGTCCGGCACCTTTTATTTTTAAGGAGTTATCTTCTTTGCTTCATTAAATTAACGGACTACTCTGTCTGCGGCTTTAGGCAGTGTAAGCCTAACAATCATTGTATTCTGCATGGCTAAACTTATCGCCATCCGTAAATATGCTCATGTGCACATCATCAAATTATATACACCATTGGAGTAGCTGCTAATAACAGGCACGTTGCAAACATGAGTTCCCCCTCTTTGATATTGCACTCAAATAATCAGATAAAGGCACACTGGAGGTATAATGGATTGCCTCGACCCGAAGTTTTTATTATTGCCTTATAAAATTGTATCGCTGATACCGCCGCGGCCTGCTGGTTACGCTTCCTTGCGGGAATTATTTAATAAAAGAATGGGCCTTGCTTTGAGGCACTCTCCCCCGCAGTAACAGCAGCCGGCCTTCCATTATCATTTTTATTCAATACAGCACGTGACAGCCGTATGGAGTAAGATGTCGCCGTAGGTGGTTTGTCTTTTAATGAAATGCTTGGCTATCTTATCAACCAAACCTGGAATGCTTCAAGCAGAATCGGGATGGAACAATTGATTCAGCAGCAAACAGAGCAGGCATACTAACGTACATGCTTAGCCTGAGTATGAATAACAAAGCTTCCTTCCAGGTGCGGGCGGATACTAAGAAAGCATTGAGCGATCTAAAGGCTTTCATAGAACCAAGACTAAAAGCTTCAAAGGACGCATCTTACACTGCCCCATCTTATGCTGGCGCTTGACAATATGAAAAAGCCTGAAGAAAAAAACCTACGGTACATGAAGAAATTACGCCAGGCTCGCCAATAGAATGTGATATGGAATAAATGAATACTCCACAATAATATTGCAGAGTGTTTTTTATTTATTAACCCCTACCATTATTTCATTGATCTTTACCCGAAGATATACTGTATGCTAACGATCTGTGCGAAAAACCATCATGGAGATTAATGATATATAATTGAAAAAATGTCAACACCACCACCACATATTTTTCATTATATTCTAAACTATAAATAATTTTATATTAAAGGTTGGGAAATCAGCGAAAGAAAAAATAATAAGAATGACTGAAAGCGCATCTACATTTAAGGCAAAAAGCACCATCAAGACTGCGGATCTTGATCACCGGCAAAAAATCAATTTTAATATTGGCCGTTATAATGCTGCGGTGCCGCAAGGAAAACACCAGTTTGAAAACACCGATCTCGCAAGAGAAAGAGCAAAAAATATAAAATGGAAAGCGCTTGAGACACTCGATGCACAACTGGAAGAATTTGAAATGCAATTCACCAAACGAGGCGGTAAAGTGATATGGGCGCAAAACTCACAGGAAGCCTTAGACGAAGTTTTGAAGATCTGCAAAGAAAAAAATTGCAAATCGATTGTAAAAAGCAAAAGCATGGTCACCGAGGAAATTCACTTGAATGATTTCCTTAAAAAAAATGATATTGAAAGTGTGGAGACAGACCTTGGTGAATACATTCAGCAGCTCGATGGCGAGCCTCCTTACCATATTGTAACGCCGGCAATGCATAAGAGCAAAGAAGATGTGGCAAAGCTCTTTGAGGAAAAATTAGGAACGCCTTCCAAACTTTCACCCGGCGAATTAACCCTCGTTGCACGCGATAAGTTAAGGGGAAAATATACACAGGCGGAGATTGGAATTACCGGTGCAAATTTTATTATCGCTGACATTGGCGCTATAGCCGTAACAGAAAATGAGGGCAATGGCCGCCTGAGCATGGCCTGGCCTAAAACGCATATTGCAATTGTTGGTATCGAAAAGGTTTTAAGTTCTGTAACTGATCTTGCCTTATTGTG
Organism: Hanamia sp.; assembly: GCA_965217965.1. Taxonomy (GTDB): domain Bacteria; phylum Bacteroidota; class Bacteroidia; order Chitinophagales; family Chitinophagaceae; genus Ginsengibacter. The sequence goes on from CBDCJQ010000001.1 coordinate 1,900,032, forward strand.
GCCGCTACTTGCTACGTATGGTACAGGGCAAAAAGTTACCGTTTATAACAGTATCATTTCGGGACCAAAGCAACCCGGCGAAATGGATGGACCGGATGCCATGTATGTGATCTTACTTGATAATAATCGCAGCAATATTTTGGCTGATCCGCGGCAGCGTGAAAGCCTTTACTGCATAAGGTGTGGCGCTTGCCTAAATGCCTGCCCTGTGTATAAAAACATTGGTGGCCATAGTTATAATACTACCTATAGTGGGCCGATCGGAAGTGTGATCACGCCGCATTTGCAAGGGCTTGATGAATACAAACACCTAAGCTATGCTTCTTCGCTTTGTGGCAACTGCACCGAGGTGTGTGCTGTAAAGATTAATCTTCATGAGCTGCTTTTGGTGAACCGCAATGAAAGCGTGGAAAAGGGTATGACAAGTTTTTCAGAAAGAACGGCATGGAGAGTTTGGAAAATGGCATCTTTAAGAAGAGGGATGATGAATATGGGCAGTGGCAATCTAAAAAATAAAGTAGTAAATAAATTATTCAAGGGATGGAACAAGCATCGCTCCGATCTTGATTTCAGCAAGAAGACTTTTAATGAAATGTGGAAAGAACGTTTTTCCAAAAGTGATTAATACGAATGTTCTTACTCCTCAGCGATACCATCACGCCACGCCTGCAATACATTACTGAATTTATTTTTAAAGAAAATTGGGGCATTGAGTATGCAATTACAACCAGCATACAGGATTTTAAAAATTCAGAAGATGTAAAAATAAATTACAGCCCGGAGGAGATTGCCGGTAAAGTAATAAATGTGCAGGGAAACAGGTTGCTTTTTGAAAAAAAAATCTATCAGCAGCACGTTGAAATGTTTGAGATCAATGGCGTAAAAGCATTTTTCAAAAACAAAAAAGGAACGGGCAATTTTCACTTTGATATTTTTTCCGCTACATTTTATTTGCTCACCCGCTATGAAGAGTATCTTCCGCATACGAAGGATAAATATGGAAGATATGATCACAGGCAATCGTTGGCAAGCCTGAATGGCTTTTTAAAAGTGCCGCTGATAAATACCTGGCTGCAGCTTTTTGCAGATTATATTAAAAGCAAATTTCCCGGCTTTACTATCAGGAAAAACACATTTACTTTTTCACCAACATATGATGTGGATATTGCGTTTGACTGGCTTCAAAAAGGGTTCGTTAGAAACACGGGAAATTTTTTTTCACTTTTTTTCCACCAGGAATATGATAAAATTTCAAAGGGTTTTAAAATTTTATCCAAAAAAGAAAAAGATCCATTTGATATTTTTAAACATCTTAATCAGCTGCACGAGCAATATAATCTGCAACCGCTTTACTTTTTTTTAGTAGCAAAAAAACTCAATAAATATGACCGGAACATTTCGCCGTTGAATGATGAAATGCAAACTTTAATAAGGCGCTACGCTAAAAAAAATGAAGCCGCTATCCATCCATCTTTCTATACTTTTCAAAATAAAAAATTATTAAAAGAAGAAAAGTTTTTGCTGGAAGAAATTGCAGGCGACACCGTTTATAAAAGCCGGCAGCACTATTTGCGATTCAGTCTACCTGAAACTTATCGAAATCTTTCTGATGCTGGTATTAAAGACGAGTATTCTATGGGATACGGTACGGTCAATGGTTTCAGGGCATCATACGCAGATTCTTTTTTTTGGTATGATGTAGAAAGAGAAGAGAAAACCAATTTAAAAATTCATCCATTTTGCTATATGGACAGCAATGTTATTTTTCACGAAAAACTTTCGCCGGAAGAAGCATTGCAGGAATTAAAATATTTCTATACAACCTGCAAAAATACCAACGGAACTTTCATCAGTATAATGCACAATCATTTAATGGGGGCTGATAATCCTGATTGGAAAAATGTTTATGAAACATTTCTTGCGGAAGTAAACGGCGATGCACTCAATGCTTAAAATGACGCAAACCCGTAAGCACCATCACCAGATTATTTTGTTTGCAATATTCAATCGAGTCTTTATCTCTTATTGATCCGCCGGGCTGTATAAAGGCAGTAACACCGGCTTCGTGCGCAATTTTTACGCAATCGTCAAACGGGAAAAATGCATCGCTTGCCACTATAGAATCTTTTATATCAAAATTAAATTGTTTTGCTTTTTCAATAGATTGTTTTAAGGCATCTATCCGCGATGTTTGCCCGCAGCCCTTGCCAATCATTTGCATATTTTTTACCAAAGCAATTGCATTACTTTTTAAATGCTTGCAAATAATATTAGCGAAAATCAAATCATTTTTTTCTCCTGCGGTAGCTTCTCTTCCACCTTTTTCTTTCCACTCAGTAAAATTCCCTTCGTCTGCATCTTGTGTCAGCACACCATTTAGAATCGTTTTGGTTAATTGCTGTTCGTGATACAGGTTCTTAGTTTGTAAGAGGATCCTGTTTTTCTTTTGTTGTAAAATATTCATTGCATCTTCATCAAACCCAGGAGCAAGCAGCACTTCAAAAAATAAATCTTTTAAGGTGTTGACTGTGGCAGTGTCTACGGCTTTGTTGGTGATTAATATTCCGCCAAAAGCACTCTCGGGATCACCTGCCAGCGCAGCATCAAACGCATCTTTTACTGTTTTTCTTTTTGCGATGCCGCAAACATTGGTGTGTTTTATTATCGCAAAAATGGCTTCATCATTATTTTCTTCAATATTGTTTTTGGTCAGATCATCAATAATATTTATTGCAGCATCTACATCTACCAGGTTATTGTACGAAAGCTCTTTACCATGTAGCTGATCAAAAATATTGGTTAGGTCGCCGGAGAAGGATGCATGCTGGTGTAGGTTTTCGCCGTATCGTAAATGTGTTCTTTGTGTTGTAAAAACATTTGCAAAAGTCGTCCTGTTGAAATAGTTTGAAATAGCGATGTCATAAGCAGTACAGATGTTAAAAGCCTTCGCGGCAAATTCTCTCCTGTCCTCAAGCGAGGTTTCAGCATTATCATTTTCTAAAATATTTTCAAGAAAAGCATAATCACTTTTATTAGCAATCACTAATACATTTTTAAAATTCTTAGCTGCCGCCCGTATCATTGATGGGCCACCGACATCAATTTTTTCAACAATTAAATTTTCATCATCAGTGGAGCGAACTGTTTCTTCAAATGGATATAAGTCAACAATGACAAGGTCAATTACAGGAATTTTATATTCCTTCATTTCTTCAATATCTGTGTCAACATCGCGCCTGCCAAGAATACCGCCAAATACCGACGGATGAAGCGTTTTAACCCTTCCTCCCAATATAGAAGGAAAGCCCGTAATAGATTCTACACTTACGCAATCAGCGCCTTGCTCTTCCACAAATTTTTGAGTACCGCCTGTACTATAGATAGTAATATTGTTTTCTTTTAAAAGAGATATTATTTTCTCCAAACCTTCTTTATAATAAACTGAGATAAGGGCGGATTGAATTTTTTTTTGCATAATACCAGGAAGAAAATTTTGGTTTAAAGATCTGTTACGAACGCACCCTGTTCAGGAACTGAGTGGAAGCGCAAATGTAATTCTTCACAATCTTTTTTCCATTTTTCTATTTTCCAGGCAGGGTTCGAGGCATCAAATATATAAGTGCCTACATTGAAAACGGCTGCCAACTTAGGTATAAAGAGCTTTGGATTTTTTGAAATTATAATATAGTCAAGAGGAATTTTTTCAGCAAGAGCCGCATAAGATATGGCCGAATCTACGAGCAGTATTTTTTTATTATAAAACTGGTAAAAGTTATTTTTATTAAAAAGATCAATAATTGATTTCGCATTTGCATGTAACCTCAAAGAAATTCTGCCTGGCTTTAAATGAAAATTTTTTAATAAGCCGTCTGCTTCAAGATCCGTATCACCCACAAACTGAAAATTATTTCCCTTTATAAAATCTATTGCACGATGCGCCGGCACATTGTAAACAATTATTTTTCTCTGTTGTGCAACGCTCCACTTATTAAGGGTAAGTATTAAAGAAAAGATAAATAGAAACACCAATCCAAATTTAAAGGCAGCCATATTTTTTTTTATCAGCCAAAAAAGAAAACTGCAGACAATAAAATAAAGAATGATAGTAGCGCCCATATCCAGATAAACCCGATCCCATAAAGAAAATGGAATCGCATTTATAAAAAGAACAGTATAATTGATCATCCAGATCACACCAAAAATAATTTTGCCAACCGTAATTGCAACCATGTTCAAGGGCGAGACGGCCACAAGAATTAAACATGCCCACAAGGCAACAGTGGTTAAGGGGATCGCAATAAGATTAGAAATTAAAAACAGCGAAGGCAATTGATGAAAATAAAAAATGCAAATCGGAAATGTAAATAACTGTGCTGCCAGCGAAACAGAGGAGAGCTTCCAGATTGCATTAAGAAAATTATTTTTTATATAAAACCATTTGTAAATATATGGTTGGGAAATTACGATGCCGAGCACGGCACAATAAGAAAGCTGAAACCCTACATCCCAAAGCAGGTAAGGATTGTAGCATAGCAAGATAAATGCTGATGCTGCCATTGAATTATAGATCGAGATCTTTTTACTGGTGGATTTACCCGCTGCTATAAAGCTGAACATTAATGCAGAGCGCAGCACCGAGCCGGAAGCGCCTGTAAGAAATGCAAAAAACCAAAGGCAAAGAAGAATAAAAATTAGCCGGGTAACTTTTGACTTTTTCACGCCGGGTATTTTAGAAAAAATCCAAACAAGAATGAAATAAATAATACCTATATGTAAACCGGAAATAGCAATTAAATGCACAACGCCTGCATTGCTGTAAGCCTGCACCAGGTCTTTATCAAGATCAACTTTATAGCCGATAAGTAAGGCCGATGCAATGGACCTTTCATTATCACCGGGAATGTATTTGTATAAAATATCCCTGATTTTGTTTCTTGTGGAATAAATAAAAGAATTATACCCGGATGGCTTTTGATGTGCGACGAGCAACCACTCATTATTTTTTACGAAGGCTTGATGGTAAATACCGTGGAAAGCAGAGTATCTTTTATAATCAAATGCACCGGGGTTACCAGAGTTTGCAATTGATTGAAGTGTTTTATGTATAATAATTTCATCACCATAAGCAGGAATTTTTTGCGTTGAGTCATTTGAAAAATAGAGGAGAATATTTCCTGCAGTATTGAACGTTGTATCACTTTTAATAATGGCAACCATACTTGCAGTTGCTTTGTATGATTTAGCTTTCTCTAACGGCGGCTCATTTATCACTGCTAATATATAAGAAGCGCTGTCGTAGCGATGTCCATACCAGGCGCTACTGTTGCGGACATCAATATGCCAGGTAATAAATGTACCCGCCAACACCATTAATACATTAATAATAATACCCTGAACACTGCTCCATTTAAAACGATAAGCTATAGGCAAAAACCTGAATAATATAAATAAAACAACAAGGCAAATGCTGGTGGCCACGATGGTGCTCAACGAAAATAAAAAATAATATTGCAGAATGATACCGGCTATAACGGGAAGCAGTAGACGCAGGAAAGGCGCATTTTTCCAAATATGTATTTTGTATGTTTTGGGCATATCCGTGTTCCTCTATTGAGTTTAAACAACGAACCATTTACTTTCATTATCGGTGCTGTAAGAAAGCCCGTTGCTCATGACAGAAACGTTCTTACCTGTTTTTGCGTCAATGTAATTTTTTTGTTCATATACACGTATGCCGTTGTTTTCCCTGGTCAAGTAAACAATAAGTGCATTCAGCGTTGGCGGCACTTCATGCAGCCATTGTTCTTCACTTTCTTTTACAAATGCCTGGCTCATAGTCAAAAGTTTTTAAAATTTATCTGCAGAAATTCTTTGCAATTAGTTCTTAAATAAAAAACATCGCTTAGGATATTATTTATTCTCTATCTAATATTCTCTATCTAATATAGTCTCTTATTTCAAATTTGTATCTTTCTATACTAAATTCATTGCGGTTGTCTTCTTTTAAGATGTATGTGCATGCTTTGAAAGAATATCTATTGTAGTGGTGCGTGAAGCGCATAAGAGAAATCTGAAAACTACCGGACAGATCGGAACCATTACTTATCATGAAGCTGCTGAATTAGGCATTGATAATCTTGAGCACGGCTTTATGGCAAGTTCAGATTTTGATCATGATAAAAAAGAAGGACAGCTTGATGGAAGGCGTGCATATATGGCGCTATTAAAGCTTGATGTGAATAGTGACGAAATGAAAAATCTTATAAGTTATTTGATAGAAAAGCATGTAGTGCTTACTTCAACATTGCCGGTATTTGAACCCAATCCCGGCCATGAATTAATTTTGGGCGGTGGCGAAGATGCGCTACTTCCGGAGATAAAAAAACTGGTGGGAGGAAAGCCAAAATCTCGACTCAGCAAGTGCTGTATTGTTCAAAAAAGAAATGGCATGGGAAAAACAATTCTATGATGCCGGAGGCCTATTGGTTTGCGGTACCGATCCTACAGGCTCGGGCAGAACCCTTGCAGGCTATGGCAGCAGGAGAGAAATTAAGTTGTTAGTGGAAGCATGTTTTTCACCAGTAGAAGCGATAAAAATTGCAACCTTAAACGGTGCAAAGTATTTAGAAAGAGATAAGACAATTGGTTCAATCAAAGTAGGAAAAAACGCAGATCTTGTTTTGATAGATGGCGACCTCGAAAATGACATTAAAGACATCAGGAAGACAGAAACAGTTTTTTAAAAATCGCGTTGGATTCGATTCAAAAAAAATATTTGAATCAGTGAAAGGGAAGGTGGGAATAAAGTAAGGCCTGTATTTGTTCTCGCGTAGAAAAAGAAAACTTGTTAGAATCTATTTACCCTCCGATATATCTGAAGAAGTTAGCTTCTTTAGTTCATCATTATTATCGTCGTCATTTTCGCTTTGCCTTGCCCTCTTTGACCGAATGTCCATTTTTATTCCATACTTTCCTACTATAAATACAGCAGCTAATCCAATCACGTCAAAGCCTATCGCCACCCCTGCTACTACATCATGCCCCAAATATGCAAGTAATACTCCCGATAAAAATATTATCAGCGCAAGAATGAAAGCATAGTTTTGGCCCCTTCCACTTTGATTTAATTCTCTTGCCATCACGCTGGTTTCTAGTGCTCTTCGGTGATCTGATTGATCTTTAGTTAAATTAAAGACAGCCCTTGCGCCACCTTCAAAGCACTCATTATATCCCTTTAAAGTTTCTGGATCTGGTAGAGGCCCCTCCCAACTACGTCTTACCGACATTTGAAACATAGCCCTAGTCATTATTCGCCTTTCCGCCTCTGGCAAACCTTCTAATATGGGAGCAGCCTCTTCAGGAAGCGCAGATAAAAGTGCAGATAGTTCTGGAGATGGCTCTGTATGTGGATTCTCGGCAAGCTTTGAAGCCTTATCTCCTTTTAAAGGTTCTTGATTTTCTTCACTCACAAAAATTAGATTTTTTGTAAGTTACGTTTTTTGGGAGTTTTGGAAATAGTATTACGTAGATCATTGCCTACTACACCCCAATCATTCAGAAGAGCCAGATTATCTGCGTCATAGGTAGAAAGTGATCTATTAAATTCAAAATAACGCCCAGCGAGGTTAAAAATACTACCAGCCCCGATTCTCATATTCGTTCTTGGAAAAAGAATATCAGTTCTATATTTTGACATGATGGAAGGTTTTAAATTGATCGATGATTCAAAAAGGATGGGAATATTTACGTCTCAAATTTACTACAATCGTATAACGAATATAGATTCTAATTGTTATTAAACATAAAATTTTCTTTTTAAAATATAAAATTATGTTTCTATTTGTACTTCTCTTACATCAGCCAGCCATGTATTTGTATTTTTGACGGATTTCTAACTCGCACTGGCTTTTTTAATAAGTCTCTGTAAAGCAATCTCCTCATATTCCGGCTGGTATTTTAGGTAATCTATTAATTCAAGATCTTTCAATTGGCTGGTGCCACATTCTGTTTACCTTTTACCCACAGGCCATATATTTTAAAAAGTTTATTATCCCCGTCAATAAGCTGCTCTTTGGTTCCTTTTACCAATACCTTTCCATACCTGTCGGTAAGTATATCTAAGTTAATATTGCTCAATCCTCCCTCCTCATATATTTCTCCATATAAATATAAACTTATATTTACCCAATCTAATTGCAGCGCAATAAACTGTGACTGCTGGTTATAGTTATTAAAGATTTCCCTTCATCAATCGAAGAATGTATTTCATATTGACGCCCGGTCTCCTGAGCTTTACGTTGCCATTTGTCTATAATTGCTCCTGCTTTTGGATCAAGCAAATCCACAACTCCCTGATAACCCACTTTAGCCATTAAAGCGCTAAACATAATTACTTTAGCCAGCGGAATATAAAATATGTTTTTACTGATCCTTTTTTTACCTCTAGGTAACTTTAGGAGCTTCATTTTTTTCAGTTTTCGATGAAAATAAGAGTGTTTCAACATCCATGTAAAAGCTCTTTAGTTTCATCTATATCAATATCCCGGGGGGTCAAATTTCCACCTACTGTCTTACCTGTTATAATGATTGATATGTAACCAGTTTACTCCATAGTAATTTCAAATTTAGAGTATTTTATTATCTCTTTAAAATACCAGCGATTCAGTGAGTAAATATATTTATCCTTTTTCAAAGCTGCGTTAAAGTTACGGCATGGTTTAACCTGTCAGCCTTGTAGGCTGTTTGTGTATTTTCCTATTTTCTTTTTTTAAGTATTTTCTTTTTTAGATCGTTTTTAAAATCCCTGTTTACAGGTGCAGGCTTATCACCCGAAGCTACTGACTGGCTTCCGGTTGTTTGTTTAGCCGGAGAATAATCTTACCTGGTGCTTTTTATTGTTGATAGCAGTGAGGGTTTGTATGCAGAGCGGCTGGCATTTCATGGCACAAAGTAATTGTTGCCACAGATATTTGATTGAGATTTTTTTAAAGCATCGCAGCAGGTCCTGTATTTTGCATGTATGCTCCAGCAGTTGATTAATCAGGTGTGCGATCAGTAGGCACTGGTAGTAGTTTTGTTGGGCATTGAAGGAGGTTCTGCTGTATAAATGCTGCATGTTGTAGCCATTATTTTTCTCTTCATTAAACCCTTCATTTTCTATTTTCCATCTTAACCTTCCGGCTTTGCTTAAGGCTTTTACGGTGGATCTTTCAACCGGCAGATTGGTGATGCGGACAAAGTTGGTTGTGGACGATTGGTTGGTTACCTGATTGCTAATAGTTTCTTTGCACTGGAGGTAGTGCAGGGTGTGTTTCTTATGAAGTAAATCTTCCACCCAATAAAACTCCTGTGTGATGCTGTTATTTTTTACCCTGCATTCCGGCTGATGAATAAAATGTTGAATCTTTGAGGCAATCCTGCAAAGCAGGCAGGCTGTCCTGCATTTTCGTTGTTTTCGCAAATATCCATCACCGGGTTGCTGGCATAAAGCGCATCTGCCAGTATGCAGACAGGCAGCCGGGGAAAAGCCTGTTTTAATTTTTTTGACAGGCGTTTAAAAGCGTTCTGTTCACAATCCTGTTTGTCGTAAGGTTTATTGTTGTCATTGATTATCCATTCTGTGGCCAGCGATATACAAAAACCATTTTCGGTCACCAGCTTTGCTTCCAGCACAGGATACAGGTAAGTTGTTTTGCCATTTTTAGATTCCTTTTTTAATCCGCATCCAAACCTGTCTTCATCGCAGCTTACCATACCACTGGCATCTACAGCTACCATGTAATGTCCAAATATTTTATGTTTATAAAAGACCTTGTTTTCTATCAGCCGGCTAATCAGTTTTACTTTCAGGTCTTCCAGTTCGGTTGGCGGCAATACTTTAAAATAATCTTGTACTGCATCCAGATGGGGCAGATCGGCCTGGAAAAGTTTTTTGAAGTTGGCCTTAAATTCACCGCTGTGCCTGCGGTCGTTATTGATGCATTGCGGCTTTGCGCCTTGAAGATAAACATGGCCAGTGCTGCCCTTAACAGTTCGTCACAACGATAGTCTTTTCGTTTGCGGTGATCGGCTACGTCCGTAAGGTTTTTGCTCCAATCCGGAAAATAGCTCCTGATAATTTTGCGTAGTTCGTAGGCGATGTCTGCACCGTTAATTGTTTGGTCTTTTACCTCAGCTTTCTTTGCTGCGGAGGTAGAATTGTGTTTGTTACCCAATATAAAACCCCTACCTTTACGGCAACAAAAAAGCCCGCCTACAAATCAGTAACAACGGGCTTTTTAATGAAAATATGTAACAAATATACTTTAATTTAAAGTTCACCAGCCCGCAAGGGCTTTTTATCCCCATAACTCTCCCTAACTCAAACAGCCCGAAAAATATTTTTAATTACACTAATGAAACTCAGAATGCATAAGGGTTCTATTTACTCGCTGAATCGCTGTAAAATACAGATAGATACAGTTCTCCTATCTTAAGACTTTTGGAGTTGGGCTAAAACCAATTAACTTTGAAATATGAAAATTACTCTTCAATATGTTAACAACCTGGATAGTAATATACAGGCTGTTCAACTGTCTTTAAAGCATTTGAATAAATTGCCATTCTCAAAAAATCAAAAGTGCACAAGCAAATAATAAATGAATTTTTGAATGGGCTTTAGTGTTATCCCAAGTGACAAATTTAAAAAGGAAGCAAAACGACTAATAAAAAATGAATAGACTGTTTTACTGCTTATTCTTCTCAATAATATTCTTATTCCCTCTTTCTCTTTCTGCGCAAACTAAAACGGATGATTTTTTAAAAAACATTTTATGGGAGAAAGGATCCGCTCAATTAAAAAATGTTTTGCAGCAACCGGATACATTTCGCTACCAGCTTATTTATACAAAGATTGATCGCGACAAAAATAATGACCCTCATTTTACAAATTATTATTACAATGTTGATGGAAACGAATACTTTAATCCTGCCTCAACCGTAAAAATGCCGCTGGCGTTTCTTTCATTGGAAAAAATCAACTCTTTAAAAAAATATGGCATTGATAAATTCACAACGATGCTTACCGATAGTTCCTGGTCAGGGCAAAGTATAGTAGGTTCCGATACAAGCGCATCGAATAGTATGCCTTCTGTAGCACAGTATATAAAAAAAATATTTTTAGTAAGTGATAATGATGCCTACACGAGGTTGTATGAATTCTTAGGGCAACAACATATTAATGAAAGGCTACATCAGATGGGCTATAATGATGTACGCATCACCCGTCGCTTTGTACCGATGGATGCAGAAGAAAACCGGCATACCAATCAAATACGGTTTGCAGAAAACGGTAAACTTCTTTATAAACAATCATCGGCGTATAACACTGACTCATTTAATTTCAGCAAAAAAATTTTAATGGGGAAAGCACATTGGGACAGCCATGACAGCCTGATAAATACGCCAATGGATTTTACTACGCATAATAATATTTCCCTGGAAGACCTGCGGGAAATATTGCAATCGGTTTTATTTCCTCTATCAGTTCCTGCTAAAAAACGGTTCAATTTGAAGGATGAGGATTATAAATTTTTGTATCAATACATGTCGGAGTTGCCTTATGAAAGTGCCCATCCCAAATATGATACTACAGAATTTTTTAGCAGCTATGCAAAATTTTTTATGTTCAAAGCAGGGCACACGCCCATTCCATCTTACATGAGGGTATTTAATAAGCCCGGCTGGTCGTATGGCTTTCTTACTGACGTAGCCTACATTGTTGATTTTAAAAACAAAGTTGAATTTATGCTGAGCGGTGTAATTTATGTGAACAGCAATGGCGTACTAAACGATAATAAATATGACTACGATGAAATCGGTTATCCTTTTTTTAAAGAGGTGGGCGGCATCATTTATCAATATGAATTAAATCGAAAAAGAAAACACATGCCTGATCTATCGAAGTTTACATTGCAATATGATTAATGCTTTGGCTTTTAATTTTTTGGCGTATTCTTTAGTTCAGGAGATTTCCCCTGACATCGAAATGGCAATAGAGCCTACTTATACCCCATCGCCTGCAATTGAAATAATTCAGCATAGCGCCCGTCTTTTTCCAGTAATTCTTCATGGCTGCCGGTTTCAATTTGTTCACCATTGTTAAGCACTAAAATTCGATCTGCCATGCGAACGGTTGAAAAACGATGCGAAATGAGCACAGCCGTTTTACCTTTTGTAAGCTCGGCGAAACGCTGGAAAACTTCATACTCGGCCCGGGCATCAAGGGCGCTTGTGGGTTCGTCAAGAATGAGCAACTGCGCTTCTTTCATGTAGGCACGTGCAAGCGCCACCTTTTGCCACTCGCCACCACTGAGTTCAACGCCATTATTAAAACGCCGGCCTAAGGCTTGGTCATATTGCTGAGGTAATTTTTTGGCAAGAATATTAGCTAAACTTTTTTCCGCCGACTGCTCTATCAAGGGGCGATTGTGTTGCTCATCAATATTACCTACAGCAATGTTTTGCGCAAAGCTCAACTGATAGCGCAGGTAATCCTGGAAAATGATTCCCGTATTTTTTCTTAGCTCAATTAAATCATATTCACGAAGATCAATACTATCCAGCAATATGCGCCCTTCGGTAGGATCGTATAAACGAGCAAGCAGTTTTACCAATGTAGTTTTGCCCGCACCATTCTCACCAACAAGAGCAAGCTTCTCGCCTGCCTTCAGTGAAAAGCTAATGTGCCTGTTGGCCCACTTTTCACTATTATGATATTTGAAACCAACATTCTCAAAAGTAAATCCCTGCTTAATAGGGCTTGGAAAAGGGAGAGGGTTCTCCTTTGCTTTGATCTTTGGTTCTATTTCAAAGAATTCAAAAAAGTCACGCAGGTAAATAGCCCCTTGCGACACAGAAGTAAATCTAGATAAAATATTTTCCAGCAAAACTCTCAACTGCCTGAATGAGCCGGCTAAAAATGTAAGCGTACCAATGGTAAGTACGCCATCTACTGTTTTTACAATCATCACAATATACGCAGTGTAATAGCCGGCGCTGCCAAGTAAGGCAAATACAGTTCCCCATGCTGCACGCTTCGTTGATAATTTTTTATTATCAGCATAAAATTTATTGCTAAGCGTTTTAAAACGATCAACTAAAAACCGGGATAAGCGAAAAAGCTTTACTTCTTTGGCCGTTTCATCACTGGCGCCCAGGTAGCGCATATAATCAAGCTCACGGCGCTCGGGTGTTTGCCCGCGGGTAAGCGCATACGTGCGATCATTAAAATAACTTTCTCCCAGGAAAGCCGGTACTATGGCAACTAGCAACAATAAAATAAGCCATGGATTAAAAGCCATTAATCCTGCCGCAAGAAAGGCCATGGTAATAAGATCCTGCACCTGCGTTAACACCTGCGATAATAAAATAGTGCGGCCAACGGTTTGTTGCCTTGCCCGCTCAAGCTTATCATAAAAAGCAGAATCTTCAAACTGATCGAGATCGAGCGTATCGGCATGTTCCATTATTCTTACAGAAGTATAATTGGAAAAAAGATCACCAAGTAAACTGTCTATTAAAAGAATTGCCCGGTTTAAAGCATCGGAAAAAATAGCGAGGGCAAACTCTGCAATCACCAGTTTCCATAAATAACTATGATCCGGAGCAGCACTCTTGTTTAAAGTAATTATTTCATCAATTATTAATTTACCAATATAAAGAATGGCTACGGGCAGGGCTGAACGAAGCAAACGTAAAACGCCATTGAGAATGGTGTACCAATGATTGGTTTGCCAAACTAATTTAAAAAACCGGGGAAGGTTTTTAAGCGCCGCAAATTTTTCTTTTAAGGTAACGTTGGTATCAGGGTTTGGTGGTTTGGATCGCCTTTCATTCGCCATTCGGACTTTGCTCATGGAGCAAAATTACGTGAATTGTGATGTTAGCATCTTATGTGGTAGTGTGTCAAATGAATACCGGAATCTTAAAATGTGATAAGATTCTATCCACCCGCTTTCGAAAACTATTTTTTTCTAAAGGGTTATCTTTTTTTAATTAAAAAAATATTTTCTAAAACATACTTATTTCATTTAATTTTCAATCCTGTCTTTTTTGTAAATTACGGGCAAAGGAATTTTAGAATTTTCTTCTAAATAGTATGTATGAAAACCTTAAAATTATTTATTGTCCTCCTGATTTTTTTCCCGCAATTATCTTTTGCCCAAAAAGTGATTTCTATCAATATCAACGGGGGCATTAATCCTTCTTCTGCCGAGTTCATACATAAGAGCATACAAAGAGCTGAGAGTGAAAATGCCGAGTGCCTGCTCATTCACCTGAACACGCCGGGCGGTTTAGTAAATTCTACAAGAGGCATCGTTTCAGATATTTTGCAATCGCAGGTACCCGTGGTGGTGTATATTTCTCCAACCGGTGCACATGGCGGTTCGGCAGGTGTATTTATTACGATGGCAGCAAACATCGCGGCTATGGCGCCTGAGACTAATATTGGCGCGGCACACCCTGTGTCTATGCAAGGCAGCATGGATTCTACCATGAATGAAAAAGTAATGAACGATGCGGCAGCTTTTATAAAAACCATTGCATTAAAAAGAAACCGCAATGTGGAGTGGGCCGAAGAGGCTGTGCGAAATAGTGTAGCCCTTACCGAGAGAGAAGCGCTGGAAAAAAATGTAATTGACCTTACTGCTCTCAACGACCAGGTGCTGCTCAATCAAATAGATGGTAAACAAGTTGAATTAAATAATGGGTTCAAAATACTTCATACAAAAAATGCGCAGGTTGAAAAAATGGAGATGGGATTTTTTCAAAAAATTCTCGACCGCATCAGCGACCCCAATGTAGCTTATATTCTTATGATGCTTGGCTTCTATGGAATTATGTTTGAGCTCTTTAATCCCGGCGCTATACTGCCCGGCATTGCAGGCGTAATATTTTTAGTGTTTGCTTTTTACGCTATGAATACGATGCCTGTGAATTATGCAGGCATTGGACTAATCATTTTTGGCATTATCCTTTTTCTACTGGAAATAAAAATTATAAGTCATGGAATGCTTACTGTTGGCGGCATTGCTTCGGTATTGTTGGGTTCCCTGATTTTATTCAGGGCTAGCCCAACAGAAAATTTTGTGGCTCTCTCACGGGCATTGGTGTTTGGCGTTACAGGCATTACCGCATTATTCTTTTTATTCATAGTCGGGATGGGGCTTAAAGCCCAACAGTTAAAGCCTTCGACAGGTGTTGAAAGTTTAATTGGTAAATTTGGACAAACAATGGAGACGCTTCAACCTTTTGGAAGAGTGAGCGTAAATGGCGAAATATGGAAAGCCGAATCCTTATCAGGAGAAATAAATGAAAACAAAAAAATTGTTGTAAAAGGAATAAAAAGCCTTACATTATACGTTGAGCAAGCTTAATCGCCCGCAAAATTTTTCTTCAATTATTTATGAATTTTAAACATTAAAAAACTCAAGAATGCAGCAGCTACCATTTACGCTTATTATTATTATTGTATTTATCTTATATATTCTCGCCAGTGCGATACGCATTCTCCGCGAGTACGAGAGGGGTGTAATATTTCGCCTGGGGCGTGTATTAGGCGGAGGAATTAAGGGCCCGGGACTTATTTTGCTTATCCCGATCATTGATAAAATGGTGAAGGTGAGTTTGCGTACAGTGGTAATGGATGTGCCTCCGCAGGACGTTATCACATCTGATAACGTTTCTATAAAAGTGAATGCCGTTATATATTTCCGCGTAGTGGATCCTCAGCTTGCGATTATAGAAATTGAAAATTATTTGGTAGGTACGTCACAATTATCACAAACTACTTTGCGGAGTGTGTTAGGCCAGTCTGAGTTGGATGATCTTTTATCACAAAGAGAAAAAATTAATATCCGCCTGCAACAAATTATCGACCAGCAAACTGAACCCTGGGGCGTAAAGGTTACGCATGTGGAAGTAAAGCAAATTGATCTTCCACAGGAAATGCAGCGTGCCATGGCCAAGCAGGCCGAAGCAGAAAGAGAACGTAGGGCAAAAGTAATTTCTGCTGAAGGTGAATTCCAGGCTTCGCAACGCCTGAGCGATGCGGCTAAAATATTAAGTGAACAACCAAGCGCCCTTACATTGCGTTATCTTCAAACGCTTCGTGAAATCGCTACGGAAAATAATTCAACCACCATCTTCCCCGTTCCCATAGACATACTCAAGCCATTTATGAAGATCAATGAAGCTGAACAAAAACCAAAGGAAAGTTAAATAAGCCGGCTTCGTTAGCGCCTTTGGTTTTAATGATATATTATTCCCGCTTCCCTTGCCTGGAATACCAATAAAAAATGCATTGTTATTTTTGCAGGATTGGTATTGGTATTTTTAATTAAGCCATATCTCCACAGTTATCTTTTTTTAAAACTGGTAATTGTTGGAGATAACTATTTTAAGGCTATGGCCTCAACATTTTTAATAAAGAAGTATGAATTTTTGGAACACAGTTTATTTTGGTAATCCTCTAAAAGACTGGGCCATCGCGTTCGGTATTGTAATAGTTGCATTCAGCATCATCAAAATTTTAAGATTGCCCGTATTGAAGCGATTTAAAAAATGGTCAGACAGAACAACAAATTCCTTTGATGATTTTTTAGTACTCGCCATCGAAAAATGCGTAATCCCTTTTTTATACTTCGCTGCGATTTATGCAGCCTTACATTACCTCACTTTTCCGGCGAGGGTCAACCGGGTTGTAGAGGTGGCTTTATTATTTATCATTACGTTTTATGTTTTGCGGCTGCTTTCCTCGGCGGTGCAGTATTCTATATTTACTTTTTTAGGGCGGCAGGAAGATAGCGAAACAAAACAAAAACAAGCCCGCGGCCTTATACTGATTTTTAAAGCAATCATCTGGATAGTGGGTATCGTATTCCTGATGAATAACCTCGGCTACAACGTAACAACTATTATAACCGGCCTTGGCATAGGTGGTATAGCCGTTGCCCTTGCGGCGCAAACTATTTTGGGAGACCTCTTTAGCTACTTCGTTATTTTCTTTGACCGCCCTTTTGAAATTGGCGATTTTTTGAAGGTAGATGATAAGGTGGGCAGCGTGGAATATATTGGGGTTAAAACTACAAGGATTCGCGCCATCAGCGGCGAGCAATTAATATTTTCCAACAAAGACCTTACAGATTCCCGTGTGCATAATTTTAAAAGAATGGAAAGGCGCCGGGTGGTTTTCAGCATAGGCGTGGTTTATCAAACATCCGCAGAGCAACTAAGGAAAATACCGGAGATCATTAAAGGAATTATTGACGATATTGAAGGCGCTACTTTCGACAGGAGCCATTTTTCGGAGTTTGGCGATTTCAGCCTCAATTTCGAAAACGTTTACTATATCGCCGGCCCTGATTACACCGAATACATGAACCGGCAACAAACTATGTACATACAAATTTTTGAGGCTTTTGAAAAAGAAAATATTGAATTTGCATATCCAACGCAAACATTGTTTGCAGCAAATGCTTTTGTGAAAGAGCTTTGAGCCGCGAGCTCTGAACTCTGAGCTTTGAGCCGTGAGCCGTTGACTTGAGTCATTGGTCATTGGGCATTAAGTCATTGGTCATTGGATTAGGGCATGACATTGCTGATAGCTCATAGCTGATAGCTCAGAACTCATTTAAAATCGAAGTGATAATTAAAAAATCATCCTTTGTAAGACTGCCTCTTTTATAAAATAACACTTTTTCATTTTGATCTATTATAAAATTCATTGGTACGCTATCAATTGAAGGATCAATTTGTCGATCAGGATTACTTGATAAGATTGACCTTAGAGATACCCTTAACCCTTCACTAGAAGTTAAAAATCGGTAATTCAATTCTAAATTTCTTTTTTTAATGAAAGCTGGTATAGAACCGGTTTCTAAATCGTTACAATAAGAAATAAAGGCTATTTTTTCATTGTTTTTGTACAGCAACTGTAGTTGATTTAAAATTGGTATTTCTTTAATGCATGAACTACACCAAGATGCCCATGTATTAAAAAAAATAATCTTTCCAGTGATGTACTCATAATCAACCTTATTAATAAAATGCTTAAATGTGTCTAAATAAGAATTGTTTATTGCCTGAATTTTGGACTTATCTTCAAATTTTGCTTTTACTATACCTATATCAATAATTTTAAAATAAAAAAGTAAAAAAATTAGTATTAATATCCCAATTATAATATATGTCAACTTAATCTGCGATTATATAAGGTGCTGTAATTGATAGGATACCATCATTATTTTCGAAATGATATGAACCTCTCTTAACGTAAATTCCTTTATCTAATCCAATTGCAGCTTTAACAACCGATCTCTTTATATATGTATCTTGAAGGAAATTAAAGTTACTCTTTTCAATAAATTTTTTGTTATAGGCGCACTTCTCGACAGAACTTTTATCCTCTGGATATACATTATTATCAATACCAAATGTGATTAATTTTGCTTTTTCATTTATGGCGACATAATCCTTTGGTTCTTTATTTTTTTTGTCAATGGATATTCTTGCATCTGGGTTACTGAGGATAATTTCCCAACAATATGAATATCCGGTTAAGCAGTCATTAAAATCGCTATAAGCGGCCCAGTGTAATATGACTTTAATCTGCTGCGTTTGAGACGAATCATAAATAAAAGAATTTGCGATAACGCTTTCGTTTGCTGCGGTTACGACTTCGTCTTTTTTACAAGATATGAAGGAGACCGTAAGAAGTAAAAACAAAAATAAAATTTTCATAATAGTTTAATTTATTGTTAGTGCAAAAATTACATTTTATGCTTTGGTCAAAAGTCTGCTGTGTTTTTAACATTAACCATCTTTTATAATTTCCTCAAATTATTATGTTTGTATTTATCAGCTCCATGAATTTAGGATTAATTTATGTTAATAGTTTAAATATTCGACAATGAAAAACCATGGTAATACGATTTTATCAGATTTTTGAAATGTATTTTAATTTATTTTTATGTTTTTGAGAAGCCTTATTTTGTAAGTTGAGGTTGAAAGACCGTGTCGTTATTGATTTGTGATAGTTTTGGATCTTTTTTGTTTCTTGAAATTTTTTTTCATACTACGAATTATTTTTTGTTGAAAAATTAAAGCGGAAAAAACCTTTTTATAATAACTTATATCTTTCTCCAATTGGTTTCAATTTCCTTTTACATAAGTTAATATTTAAACGAGGCAAATGAGAAAAATTTTGCTTTGGAAAAATGTGTTAGAAGATTTTGAATTTTGGAGCAAGAATGATCTAAAACTACTAAAGAATGTGGCTGAATTATTTTCTGCCATCAGTAAAGATCCTTTCATGGGATTGGAAACTGCAAGCTCTAAAAGCCGATTTAAAAGTTATTGGAGCAGAAGAATAAATGAAGAACATAGAATTGTCTATACAGTAACCGATGCTGTCGTACTTATTATTGCCTGCCGCAGCCATTACAAGGTATAAGTTTCATTTACACAATCAACCTCACACCTCCAAGATCAGAAATGCGATGAGAGAAACGATTACTTGGGGAACTGATGAACATAAAGTTCTTGGGAATATTCCATTCATTGCATAGCCTGTCTATTAGCTCGGGTCCAAAGGTTCCTTTTATTTTTACATACTCAATTTTTATATCAGGATAGGCCCGGTCCAGCGTTTCAAAATCCCTTAGAAAAGTCTCAGATACATTGTGTTCCTTATCCAGTACCGTAACAATTTTCAAATTTTTAGTTATCTCGTTTTCCTTTACATAAATGATCACCTTATTCAGGATCGAAATATCGTCCCCTTTTGTAAAATAAACAAACACCTGCCGGTTAAGCTTGCGCATTTCACGGGTAAGGTGCAACCTGCTGAGAAGCGAAACCCGCTGAATTCTATCAAAGAAATTATTGGCAACGACCAATAAATATTTGAATACGGCATTTCTTCTCAAAAACAAATAAATAATTAAGATAGCCGGTATAAAATATTGTAAAAAAACCACGAGATAATCAGGGTGCAATTTTACGTTGCCATACAGCGCCACAATAATGGCAAATATGGCAAGCCCAACGACAAACGGCGTTGCATACTCAGGCCTCGGCAGCCTTGAGCGTTTTATCTTAAGCAAGAAATTCCCAAGGCCAAAATATATCATCACCGAAAGGAACGAAATAGTATAAACCCCGGCAAGGGGGCCAAGCTCACCTTCTGTAATAAACAAAACTGAGAGGCATAGAATGAAAAAAAGAATCAATATTCTTGGTGAGCTGCCTTTTCTATTTTCTTTTAATAAAAATTGGGGAAGTATCCGGTCGAGCGTCATCCTTTTCAACAAGCCGCCAACGCCCACAAACGAGGTAAGCACGGCCCCGCTTAATACCAACACAGCATCTACAGAAATAACTGCAGCCAGCCACTCGCCGCCGGTTTTGTTTCCCATAAATGAAAGTAACGCATCCTGGTTTGAAGTTGCCGCGGCGATCGGCATCACCATTACAGCCAGCAACGCAATAGAAGGATTAATGATCGTAACTGCGACCCACATGTTGCGAAGTGTCTTTGGGAAAACGCCTGCATCCTGTTCTTCCACAAAATTTGCAGAGCTCTCGAAACCGGAGATTCCAAGCATCGCCGTACTAAAACCAAGAAACAAAACTGTAAATAAACTCCCCTTTAGAGGCGCATGAAAATTAATAGACGCAATATCAAAACCATTTACAACTACGTAATAAATAGCGCTAAGTATAAGAAGCAGCATCACTGCAAGGTGAACGACAAATATAATGATGGCGACTATCGCTGACTCGCTAATGCCTGATATGGTGAGAATTAAAAAGATAGTAAGAATCGCCATAGTGGCAATGATCACCGGTATAAAAGAAAAAATACTGTGCAGGTATTTCATGGCTTCAGATGCAGAAATAACGGCTGTGGCCATGTAAGAAAGTATGGTTAAACACGCAGCCACAGAAGCATTGCTCTTACTGGTTGTGTTGAGCAGCACATTATATGCGCCGCCATTAAGAGGCAAAGCGCCTACTACTTCTCCATATATTTTTCTAAATAAAAATAAAACGGCCGCTACTATAAGCAGCGCAATAAAAGCATACTGGCCGGCATAAACAATGGTAAGTGCAGATACGTACAGGCAGGATGAAGTGATATCATTTCCGCAAATGGCTGTAGCCGCAAGTTGCTTAAGCTTGTGAGAATGGGGCTTCTGTTGATCGCTCATATTAATAGGAAATCTTCCATGTGTTATTTATATTAATAAATCCGGAGGAGTTGGTGTTAAATCATTTTTAAATGCTACGATAGATTTTTGGATACCATGCCCGCAAGTTACTAAAATATCTGAGGCATTCTTTTATGAGAAGCGCTTAAAAATTTGACCTCCCACTAACTATAATAACCACTGTAGCTATTTGTGAACAAAGATCAGGGTAAGTGAATAATAAAAAGATCAAAGCTTTAATTCAATGCTGCCCCTAATGCCGAACTTACTAATGCCGGGATTGTTTAAATAATTCAATCGCCAGATGGCATCTATCCTTATTAAATGAAAAATATTATCAATGCCTACGCCGGCTTCCATGTAAGGAATTTTATCGGGCACTGTGAAGTGATAGTCTATTGAAGTATCGTAGTAGCCATTGGCAATTCTATTTCCCTGCGACATGTCTCCAAGCACACCTTTAAAAGTGACGAGAGATCGCCATTTCAATTTTCTTACGCCCGGAATATACCTGAAAGGAAAGCTGCCAAAGGTTTGCTCAGCAGAGAGCGCTACATATTTATCAGTTGCAAATTCGTACCTGTTCATGTTATTAAATGCATAGCTGTTGTAATAATAAGTGTCGTTTCCTTTTTGCACATCAAGCAGCACAATGGGTAAAATGCCTTTAGTAACACCAGCGTCTATCGTGTAAGAAAGCTCTCCAATTCTTCCATCAGTAAAATCATGCTCGATGTTAAGATTCCATTTACTGTAGTTAAAATCGCTCTTAAAAAAACCGTTGTTCACTTTTATACCTTTGGTGAACCCCAACGTAACAATCGGGTAATTACTGCCAAGGCTTCCACGGCGAAAATGCTGTGTGATAAACTGTTCTTTATGAGAAAACCTGAGCCATGCAGTTGCTTCGTTTACTTCATAATCGTTATTGTAAACGCCGGGCTTTGTGACAAGGTAAGGTGTAAAATCGCCATGGGTATAATACACATTGAAATAAGGAGTAAGAATGCTTTTATTTAAATTAGCCCCTATGGCAATGCCATTATCAAAATATTTCCGGTACTCTACGTCAGCTTCTTCCCTGTTGATTAATTTGATCCGCGATTTCACTCTCCTGAGAAAATAAGCAAAGATCGAATTTTGATCAAGCTCATCTTCATGATCATACGTGCCATAAAGATCGCTGCTGTAGGTAAGCTTAAGCGTTGACCATGCTTTCGGATTTAATACAAAGAGCGACCGCAACTGGTAACTTGTTTTTTTAGTTTGAGTGGCATAGCCTGCAAAACCTTTTAATTGTATCTTCTGATTAAAACCGGTATTAGTTTTTAAACCAAAATTTACACGGGTACCTTCTACGGTATTATTTGTATAGAAGGAATATATATTCCCAATATCGACATTGCCCGTTGTATAATAGCCGTCGCTCAGTGCAGAAATTATTTTGCTGTAGGTCTCTACCACCGGTATTTTGTTAAGCGTGTCCATTAATTTGTAAACAGAATTTTCAGATTTGCTAAGCGGCTCCAGTCTTATATCTTCCCAATTAGAAGTATCGTTCATCAACGTAGTAACATCCACAGGTTTTTTATCGAAGGCAGTATCTATACTTTTATTATTAAGAATTGCCCCATCATACAATGTTGTCTTCTTCGCAATCAAACCTGTCTTCTTCATGGCAGGCACAGTAAGGTCAACATATAAAATATTTTTTTCAGGAAAAAATTTCTTTTGGTTTTCTGCTTCAAAAAATTGCGAGATCTCAAATTTATCTACGAAGTTGATGTTGGCGTTTTTATCCATGTGCATCACTATAGATTTTAAAGCATATACCGTATCTGCAATCCACATAAATCCTTTGAATGTATTGCTGCCAAAATTCAATGGATCAAACTGAACCTGTATGCACCGGTGATTTCCAAAATATAATGTATCGAGAATATGGTAGTCATAATAATTTAAAGCATTATCCGCCACAGGGCTTACAAAATTTACATCCACCAGCTTTATGTTATTCTGATAAATATTTATTCTTTTATAAAGGCCGTCTATATAAGTAAGCATGGACGAGTTTTCAATACCGGAGCTTTTGATGGCCGTGTAATCATACCTTTCTTTTTCTGGATTTTTTTTATAATAAAAATCAGCAGTGCTCTCTGAAAGATAGACTGGCAGCACCTTCTGGTTATCGGCGGTCGTATCCATATTTTCAAATACAAAAGCCAAAGGCTTCAGCAATTTGTTTTTTTGAATTTTTTCAGGAATGTTTTTCAGGTCAACTTCTATTTTATCATACACCTGTGCCTGGTAAGTTGAATTATTAAATACATCGTTTCTGCCTTTATTATCAATCACTTTTTTTATCAGCCTTTGGGCTTTGGTATATTTTGATTTTACAGATACCACCACTTCCTGCATGGAGGCTGCTGAGGGTTCCACCTCAAAATTTATTACCTGTGTTTTTTCTTTTGATAAAGGCTTCGCCATTGATTTAAAACCGATCATGGAGATGGCGATAGAATCCGTTTTCCCATTCACGGCGAAACTAAATTTTCCATCTTCATCCGTGATAACGCCGTTACCGGAGTTGAGCGCATACACACTGCAGGAAAATAGAGGAAGTTTTGACTGGGCAATGGTAACTCTGCCGGTAATAAGGCGTTCCTGCGCCTGCGTATTAAAGCAGGCAATCAATAGCAGGATGCATAAGGTGTAATATGAGGGAAATAGTTTAATAGATTGGCCGGTATTAAAGCGCAAATTTATACTACAAAACACCATTCGGAAAAGTTTTCCTTTTTGCGGCAATTTATTGTTCACATGGTGTTCTCACGAATGAACCGGTTACCGTGTCAAAAGTAAAACGGCTACCGTCACTACATATTGCAATAAAGATGTTAGCTATAAAATAAAGGAAGGGTGTAAATAAGTTAATATTTGTTGTAAACTTTATAGCCACTCTTCACAAAAGCACCCCAAAATTTCGAATAGGCATGGATGTAAGGAGTTTGATAGCCTCCCGGATTAAAGACAGGATTGCCTTTATTGATCCATTCGAAAATACCACCAAAGAGGTTATGGACATTTTTATAGCCTGCATTTATCAATTCTCCGGCTACCCGGTCACTTCTTATACCCACCGAGCAATACACAACAATATTGGCGTTCTTTGGAATATCCTTCACTGAAGCAGAGCTGAATTTTTCATCTCCTATGTAAATTGCATTTTTAATGTGGCTCACATTATATTCCTCTTTCTCCCTTGCATCCAGGAAAATATAAGATGCTTTGTTCTTTGCCACATCCTCCACATTTATTTTAGGCACCTTTGACGATTGAAGAGATTTTGTGATAAAACCCAGCAATTTATTATTAGTAGTGTTAGGAATCGTTTTTTGTTTTTTAAATAAATAAATAATCACCGGGGATATTACAACCACGCTAATCCCTAAAGCTGTATAAGATCGTTTATTCATAACTCAACTTCTTTTTAAGTAAAAACATATTTTCAGCATTCTCTGTTGTTTGCGCTGCTACTTCTTCCATAGAAATATTTTTTATTTCCGCCAGCTTTTGCACAATGTATTTTAAATAGCTGCTTTCATTCCTTTTGCCGCGAAAAGGTACCGGCGTTAGATAAGGCGCATCGGTTTCTAAAACAATATGTTTCAGATCTA
This sequence comes from Hanamia sp., assembly GCA_965217965.1. Taxonomy (GTDB): domain Bacteria; phylum Bacteroidota; class Bacteroidia; order Chitinophagales; family Chitinophagaceae; genus Ginsengibacter. Next base: position 1,924,960 of record CBDCJQ010000001.1, read on the forward strand.
CGTCTTTCAAAACCTGAGCCAATCCAGAATTTTTGTAAGTAAGCACACCTCCAATTCCTAATAAAAAGTTTTGTTCAATTATTTCATTCGCATTTTCCTGTGTGCCGCCGAAGCAATGAAATACACCCCGCAGGCCTTTGCCATTATACGTTTTAATCACGTCAATGGTCTCCTGCATAGCATTGCGTGTATGAAGCACCAATGGCAAATTATATTGAAGCGCCCAGGAAGCTTGTATGTGCAGGCTTTCATATTGCTCAGCAATAAATGTTTTATCCCAATAAAAGTCAAGCCCGCTTTCCCCGATTGCAATAAAGTTTCTTTCAGCCAATAACTTCTCTGCTTTATCAAGTTCATCTTTATAATTTTCTTTTACAGAACATGGATGCAGGCCGGCCATCGCCATACATTTTCCCGGAAATTTTTCTTCCAGGTGCAGCATGTTATCAATTTCTGAACTGGCAATGGCAGGAAGATAAAATTGATATACACCTTCAGCTTTAGCCCGTTGCATTACTTCTTCTATATCATCAGAAAATTCCTGGAGGTAAAGATGTGTATGCGTGTCTATTAATTTCATATTTCTTACAAGCAATAGTTCGGTAACTTTTAAAATGTGAAAATGTGAATAGTGGAAAACTAAATTAGGGTAAAAACAAATACAGGTAATCTTCCTGCTAAAATACTTTGGGATAGATACAAGGCAAATTTTAAATCAGCGATGAAACTTTTGCAAACTACAAATGCAGAAACAATATTTATCGAATAACCTTTTAACCTGCACAAATTTTATCTCCAACAAGCTTGTGGCAAGAGCAATTGATTTAATTAAGACCACGGCAATCGTCTCTGGAATTGGTACCTTTTTAATGGTATGGTATCGACTGCATTTATTTTGTTTAAATTTGAGATTGTCAAAAAATATCCTTATCAGCAATGCAGCCTGAATAGGAAGCATCACTTTTTCATTTAAATTTGTATCAATATAAAAAAATGGAATTGGAATTATTAAATAGAATAACTACGAATCCCGGTATATTTAACGGCAAACCAATAATCAGAGGAATGAGGTTTGCTGTTGCTGATGTATTGGGCTATCTCGCTGCGGGCATGACGCAGGAAGAAATTTTAAACGACTTTCCATATTTAGATAAAGAGGATATAACTGCGGCCTTACTATATGCGCGAAAAAAGGTAGATCACTCAATCATTTCAGTCCAAATAGATGCCACAAAGTAATCTGGAATTTTGGATTGATGTAAACCTTCCCCCTTGAGATAGCAAAATGGATTCAGGAAGATTTTAGTATTACAGCTAAATCTTTTAAAGAACTGAATTTCGATAGTGAAGAAGATGTGGTTGTTTTTAATATTGTGCAAAAAGATTCAATACCGTAATTATTACTACAAAGGATGTTGATTTCAAAAACCTTTCCGAAGAAATAAAAGTTCGTCCAAAGATTCTTTATTTAAATGTTGGGAATGTTTCCAACAAAGTGCTAAAAGAAATATTTATAAATCAATTAAGGAGGTTATCAGGTTGTTTGCTGAAACTGATGACTTTTTTATCGAAATCGTAAAATGACATGAGCAAATTTTCAAACCACAATTTCAAAAACGAAAAAGCATTAATACGCGTTGACTTTAATGTGCCGCTTGATGATCGGCACAACATCACAGATGATACGCGTATGCGGGCTTCCATTCCAACCATAAAAAAAATTCTTAATGATGGCGGCAGCGTGATTTTGATGTCTCACCTGGGGCGGCCAAAACCCGCCCGAATGACTGACGGCGTTCAGTCGGGCGGGGATGGCCCGTCAGATAAATATTCATTAAAGCAACTCGTAAAACATTTGCAGGAATTATTGCCAGATACAAAAATCTTTTTTGCTGATGATTGTATCGGTGATGATGCTATACAAAAATCAAAAGATTTACAACCCGGCGAAGTGCTGCTTTTGGAGAACCTTCGTTTCTATAAAGGAGAAGAGAAGGGCGACGAAGTTTTTGCAGAAAAGCTTAGCAAGCTTGGTGATGTATATGTAAACGATGCATTTGGTACTGCACATAGAGCACATGCTTCTACTGCAGTGATTGCTAAATTTTTCCCCGGCGATAAAAAAATGTTTGGCCTTTTGATGGAAAGTGAAGTTGCCAACGCAGAAAAAATTTTGAACAATGCTGAAAAGCCGCTTCTTGCTATTATTGGCGGAGCTAAGGTTTCTGATAAAATCTTGATCATTGAAAATCTTTTAGAAAAAGCAAATGATATAGTAATTGGTGGAGGCATGGCTTACACATTTATGAAAGCAGAAGGTGGCAGGATTGGAAATTCAATTTGTGAGGATGACAGGGTTGATACCGCAAAAGAATTAACGAGAAAGGCAGCAGCGAAAAACGTTTGTATTCACCTACCGGCGGACTCTATTATAGCGAATAAATTTGCGGAAGATGCGGATGTATCCGGCGCCTTGAGCAACAACATTCCTGATGGCTGGATGGGGCTCGATATTGGCGCGATGGCTTGTGAAGCTTTTACCAAAGTGATTGAAAATTCAAAAACGATCTTATGGAATGGCCCAATGGGCGTTTTCGAAATGAAAAAGTTTCAGCATGGAACTAAGGCAATAGCATTGGCCATCGCTAAAGCAACTGAGAAAGGGGCATTCTCTTTGATTGGCGGCGGTGATAGTGTAGCTGCCATTAATAAATTTGATCTGGCGGATAAGGTAAGTTTCGTATCAACCGGTGGCGGTGCATTGCTCGAATACTTTGAGGGAAAAATATTGCCGGGAATTAAGGCTATAGAAGAAAATGAATAGTATAACATTGCATTGTGCTTTTTACCATTCATCTGTACTCTTTTTATTATAACAGTATTTAACCATCATATTTTTAAATCATTTATCTTTAATTTTTTACCTTAAAACAAAACACAAAACATGAAATCAAGAACAGGTTTGTTTGTAATACTTGGGATCGTAGTCCTTCTTTTTTTCTGGGGGTGCGGCGCTTATAACAATTTAATCGGCGTAGATCAGGAAGTGAAAACAAAGTGGGGCAATGTCGAAACGAATTACCAAAGAAGAACTGATTTATACAATAGCGTTATTAAAACGATAGAAGGGTCAGCAAATTTTGAGAAAAGTACACTTCGTGAAGTTATAGAGGCAAGATCACGGGCTACTTCAATCAACGTAAATATAGATGACTCGGCGAGCCTCGGGCAATACCAGGCTGCACAGGCTGGTTTGCAAAGTTCCTTTGGCAAGTTGCTTGCCGTAGCGGAAGCGTATCCCGATCTTAAATCCACGGCCGCTTTCCAGGGTTTTCAAACACAGATTGAAGGAACAGAAAACAGGATAAACGTAGCAAGGCAAGATTATAATAACGCAGTACAAGCATATAATCTCAAAGTAAAAACTTTTCCTAACAACATCTTTGCAGGATTATTCGGCTACCACGAAAAGGCTTTTTATAAGTCTGCGCCTGGTAGTGAAAATGCTCCCAATGTTGAATTCAACATAAAATAAACCAGGGCGGCTATGTGGCCTTTTTCAAAGACAAAAAAATTTTTTTCGCAGGAAGAAAATGATACGATTGTGCAGGCAATCCGTGATGCTGAAACGCAAACAAGTGGTGAAGTGCGCGTATTTATAGAAAGCCATTGCCGGTTTATCGATCCGCTGGATCGTGCAAAAGAAATTTTTACCCAGCTCAAAATGGAAAGCACCGCTCTGCACAATGGTGTAATATTTTATGTCGCTATAAAAGATAAGCAGTTGGCCATTTTTGCAGATAGCGGTATTCATTCGGCTACCGGGCAACAGTATTGGGAAGACGTTGTCACACATATTCTATCACTGTTTAACAGCGAAAGTCATGCAACCGGTATTAAAGAATGCATTGCAAAAATTGGCGAAGCGCTGAAGAATCATTTCCCTTATGATTCCAAAACTGATAAGAATGAACTTCCTGATGAGATCATTTTTGGCAGATAAATCTTGTAATTAGTTTCTTAATGAAAAACTTTCTTTTACTGTTTCTTCTTATTTGTGGACAATCAGTTTTTGCACAAAAAATCGAGAGCAAGCCACAGCTACCAATGGCAGTAAATGATTTTGGAAATTTTCTCGAACCTTTTCAAAGGGATGCTTTAGAACAAAAACTAAGGGATTATAATGATACCACATCATCGGCAATTGTTATAGTTACAGTTCCTAATCTAAATGGATATGATATAGCCGAAGTGGCATTAAAGTATTTACGCGACTGGGGAATTGGTACAAAGGATAAAGATAATGGCGTACTTATTCTTGTATCGAAGGAAGAGCGAAAAGCCCGCATAGAAACGGGTAGAGGAATGGAAGGCGTGTTGCCGGATATACTCGCCAAACAGATCATTGATGAAAGAATGGTTCCTTATTTTAAAGAAAATGATTATTACCGCGGGTTTGATAACGCGGTGGACGCGATAATACAGGCGGCAGCAGGCGAATACAAAGCGGAACCAAAATCTGGCAACGGCAAAAGCGGTTTTCCGACGGTAATAATTTTAGTAGTGCTTTTCTTTATAATACTGTCTTTCTTTAGAGGCGGTGGCGGTGGCGGCAATTATATGAGCCGGCGTGGTTCTCGCGGACTGGGTGGTTTGCCCTGGTTTCTGATGGGGTCTATGTTAGGTGGCGGTGGCAGAGGCGGTGGAGGTGGTTTTGGCAGCGGTGGCGGTGGTGGCTTCGGTGGCTTCGGTGGCGGAAGCGGTGGTGGTGGCGGCGCAAGTGGGGGGTGGTAAAAAGGCTTTGAATAAGTTGCGTTCAGGCAGATTTACAGTTAAAAGGACAAAAATAAAAGGCCAAAATTTTGAACACAAGGATAATTAATTCCAATGCTTGATCGTGGCACCCGGTCAAATCTACTTTTAACCATACGTATATTTACGTTGCACGCAGTAATTTCAATACCATAATAAATGGGTAATACTGCTCTTGCAACCTGTGTAGTGACGCTATATCTTTGTACCAGAAGTTGATTGATGTTCAACAAACATTAATCACTCCCGATAATTATCGAGAACCAGATCCATTGAAAAGAGCCCGTGTCCAAATCCATGAAAACTAAAAAAATCCAATGTCAGTCAACTTCTAATTTTTTCCAATACCTGTAACAAACTATATATCTAAAGAAAGCCAGCTGTAAAAATCGTATCCGGAATATCCTTTAAAAAATTAATTACCCCTGGAATAAAATATTCCATAAATACCCGCTCTAAACGGCGGGTTTTTTATTTGAAAAGTTTGCACGCCGCATTTTATTTATCGAAAAATTATACATTGTTTCAGGCCGCTCATTTCTAACTAACTTAGGGCTTTATTCATTTATTTATTCCCCATTCAATGAAAAAGCTAATTTTCCTAAGAACAGCTTTATTACTCTTATGTGCCTGTTTTCTTTACCTTTTATCTTTTTCCCAAACCATTGATTCATCTGTATACAATAGTTTACAATGGCGAAGCATCGGCCCTTATCGGGGTGGCAGAACCGTTGGCGCTGCCGGTGTTCCGCAGCAGCCCAATGTATTTTATATAGGTGTAAACAATGGAGGTGTATGGAAAACCACGGACTACGGGAGAAAGTGGTTTCCTATTTTTGATGACCAGCCTACAGGCTCCATCGGTACTATAGGTATAGCACTCTCCGATCCTAATATTATTTATGTGGGCAGCGGCGAGGGGTTACACCGGCCTGATCTTTCAACAGGAAATGGAATTTATAAATCTACAGATGCGGGCAAAACGTGGGTGCATCTTGGCTTGCGGGATGGGCAGCAAATTCCTAAAATTGCCATTGACCCCAAAAATCCTGATAGAGTTTTTATAGCGGTGCTTGGCCATCCCTATGGCCCAAATGAAGAACGTGGAATTTATAGGTCTGTGAATGGTGGAAAGTCTTTTGAGAAAATTCTTTACATAGATGAAAACACGGGCGGTGATGATGTAGAAATTGATCCGGATAACCCTGATGTTATTTTCGCAACACTTTGGCAATCCCGCGAAGGGCCATGGGAAAACGGACAATGGTCGGGCAATAAGGGCGGTATTTTCAAATCAGCTGACGGTGGTAACACCTGGAAAAAATTATCTAAAGATTTTCCGGCTAATATGGTGCAGGCGCACATTGCTATTGCACCTTCTTCCCCAAACATTGTGTATGTGGCCATGGGTACCTCCGAGCCCAACGAGTATGGCACGGGTACAGGCATGGGTATTTATCGCTCTGATGATGGAGGCGAAAACTTCAAAAGAATATCGGAGGACGGAAGGCCTGAAGCAAGAATTGGCGGCGGCGATGTTCCGGAAATAATGGTTGATGCAAAAGATCCTGAAACGGTTTACAGCACCAGTATTGTAGTCTGGCGTTCTGTTGATGGCGCTAAAACGTGGAAGGCCATTCGTGGCGCACCCGGTGGGGATGATTATCAAAATATCTGGATCAATCCAATTGATACGAAGATCATGTTGATTACCGGTGACCAGGGCGCCATCGTTACGGTAAATGGCGGTAATACCTGGAGCTCGTGGTATAACCAGCCGACCGCACAGTTATATCACGTAAGTGCCGACAATTCTTTTCCTTATAATGTATATAGCGGCCAGCAGGAGAGCGGCTCGGTAGGCATCGCCTCACGAGGTAATGATGGGGAAATAACTTTTAGAGACTGGCATCCTGTTGGCGCGGAAGAGTACGGATATGTTGCGCCTGACCCGCTAAATTCTAATATCATTTATGGAGGTAAAATTTCAAAATATAATAAGCTTACCGGCCAGGTACAGAATATAACGCCGCAGCCTATACGAAAAGGTGATTATCGTTTCGTGCGTACAGAGCCTGTTATTTTTTCACCCGTTGATCACAAGACTTTATATTTCGCAGGGAACGTTTTATTTAAAACGCAAAACGGTGGTGATACCTGGCAAAGTATAAGCCCCGACTTGTCCAGGCAAAGTTGGGACATCCCCGCCAGCGTGGGTATTTATACAAATGAGGAACTGAAAAAAATGCCACGGCGCGGAGTTATTTATACAGTGGCTCCTTCGCCGGTTAACATTAATACAATATGGGCCGGCACGGATGATGGCTTGATACATGTCACAAGCGATGGCGGCAAAATGTGGAAGAATGTAACGCCGCCGGACATCACTTCCTGGAGTAAGCTATCACTGATAGACGCCGGGCATTTTAATATAAATACTGCCTACGCTGTAGTTAACAGGCTGCGTTGCGATGATCTTCATCCATACATTTATAAAACACATAATGGCGGTGAAACATGGCAAAAGATTGTAAATGGATTACCTGATGATCCGATAAATGCCGTGAGAGAAGATCCCAAAAAACAGGGCTTATTATATGCATCATCGGAAACACAGGTATATGTATCTTTTGATGATGGAGAGCATTGGCAATCCCTTCGCCTTAATATGCCGGCAACTTCGGTACGCGATATTATTATTAAAGATGACGATCTAATAGCCGCAACGCATGGCAGGGGTTTTTGGATATTAGATAATGTAACACCTTTGCGCCAGGTGAATAAAAATGTCGTATCAAACAATAATTTATTTCGCCCGGCAACAGCAATACGTGTAAGGTGGAATTTGAATACTGATACGCCTTTGCCACCGGACGAGCCCGCCGGGCAAAATCCGCCTGATGGCGCCATGATAGATTATTATTTAAAAGAAAAAGCAAAGGGAGAAGTAACTCTTGACATAGTTGATGGCAAAGGAAAAGTGATAAGGCGCTACAGCAGTAATGATACTCTGTATAAAATTCCGGAAGTAGATCTCCCGCTTTTTTGGATTCGCCCTCAGCAAATTTTATCCGCAGAGGCAGGCTCACACCGGTTTCTATGGGATATGCATTATACACCATTGAATCTTCCGGCTTCGTACCCAATCGCTGCTATTTATAAAAATACGGCGCCGCAGGCCACATCTCCATGGGTAATGCCCGGAAATTATACCATTAAATTATTCGTGAATGGCAAAACTTTCTTACAGCCTTTACTAATAAAAATGGATCCAAGAATTAAAACCTCTTTACCGGGTTTGCAGCAGCAGCATAACCTTGCATTGCTTTGTTACGAAGGCAGAAAAAAAATATCAGGCATATCCGGTGAAGCTGCAAATCTTCACAGCCAGTTAAAGGAATTGTCAGAAAAAGCGAATGGAAAGTTGCTGGTCTCTTTGAATGATTTAGATGGAAAGATATCTGTTATTGAAAAAGCTGAGCCAGGCAGTAAAGTTAAAAGTCTTGGGCAGGTGTATAATTCATTCGCAATTTTGTTTAATAGTCTTGAAGAAAGTGATATGCAAGTGACGTTGCAACTTGCAAAGGCTGTGAAAGAAAGCGCGGGTGAAATGAAACAGTTGGAAGAAAGTTGGGCGCAAATAAAAGCAATTGAACTGCCTAAGATAAATGAGGCAATAAAAAGGGCAGGCCTCAGGACAACGATAAAGTTTGATGTTAATAGATAATTGATTTTTCGGTAATAGCAATGTATTATGGCACCATCGGAATAATTTTCTTGGTTATTATTCTCATCATGCAACGATCACTCTTTGACAATTCACAGGGCTAGAACTTACAAGCTTATGAGGCAATTTAATACGAACTGTATGTTTGCAGAGTGTGAAGTAAATTTTATCTATGCATTTCTAATTTTATTTTTTAAAACAAACAAAAATATCACTCGTTAAATACATGCTGCTATGCAAATGAAAGACTATCTGCTTAATACCTTTAAATTCAATGATGGCGCGAACAAGAAATTATTAAGCAAAATTAAATTGCTTGATGATAAAGCCGAAAGCGTAAAATTATTCAGCCATTTGATCAACAGCCAGAATAAATGGATGGCAAGAATAAAACAGGATACCGGCTATGAAAACTTAAGCTGGTGGGAACCGCTCTATGATCTTGAAAGCCTGCAAACTGAATGGAACAAAAGCTTGCAAGTATGGACATCCTATCTAACGGAGGCGTCAGACGAAAATCTGGCAAAGGAAACGATATTTATTGGCTATGATGGCTCGCTGTGGTCGGCTACTCCTGCTGATATTGCACTGCAATTGAATTATCATTCTATCCATCACAGAGCCCAGGTGCAGACAATCATTCGCCGGCAGGGATTGGAACCCGATTTTCTTGACTACATTGGAACAAAATATAAAAGGCTCGGCTAATATCGCCCGCAAAGAATGGAGAACTGATAATAACAACATTGACTTATTTTTATTTGCCGGCATTCAAATGAAAAAAAGATCTCTTATACTGTTAGCATTTATAATTGCAAAGTTTGTTCTTCAATACTTGCTCATCAGCCCTGCGTATGATCTTCAGCGGGATGAGTATCTTCATCTTGACCAGGCAAATCATTTAGCCTGGGGTTATATTTCCGTTCCGCCGGTCACTTCATGGATTTCTTATTTGATAAAATTATTGGGCACCGGCGTTTTTTGGGTTAAGTTTTTTCCTGCGCTGTTTGGCGCTTTGACCATGGTGCTTGTTTGGAAAATTATTGAAGAACTCAAAGGGAATTTATATGCATTGGTGTTGGGTGCATTAGCAATTTTGGTTTCAGCTATTTTGAGAATTAATATTTTATTCCAGCCAAACTCTTTGGATATTTTATTTTGGACACTTACCTATTTTACCTTAATAAAATATTTTAGCACTAAAGATCCAGGATGGATTTATATGTGCGCCCTGTCAGTTGCCTTTGGCATATTGAGCAAGTACAATATCTTTTTTTTAATAGCCGGTCTTCTCCCTGCGTTACTCTTGACCCCACAGCGAAAAATATTTCGTAGCATGCATTTGTATATAAGTATCGGGATTGTTTTAATAATTATTCTGCCTAATATAATATGGCAGGTACGCAATCATTTTCCTACCATTAATCAATTGCAGGAGTTGGCACGTACACAACTTGTAAACGTGCAGCGCCTGGATTTTGTAAAAGAGCAATTCATCTTTTTTTTAAGCTCGCTTTTTATAATTTTTGCCGCATTCGTTGCGCTGCTTTTTAATAAACCTTTTAAAAAATTTCGCTTCATAGTTCTTAGCTTTTTATTTACTCTATCGTTGTTTATATATTTAAAAGCCAAGGCGTATTACGCCATAGGCTTATATCCTGTGTTAATTGCTTTTGGGTCGGTATATCTTGAAAAAATATTGGCTTATGGAAAATGGTGCTACCTGCGGCCTGTGTCAATCATTATTGTTATCGCTCTTGCAATTCCCTTTATCAGGATTGGCTTTCCGTAAAGAAGCCCTGCGCAGATTGCATTGCACGCACAGGCTTATAAAGAATTCGGATTGCTGAGATGGGAAGATGGCAAAGACCATCCTCTTCCCCAGGATTTCGCGGATATGATCGGCTGGAGCGGCCTGGCTAAAAATGTGGATTCTGTTTATAACATGATTGATGATAAAGCGCATACGCTGGTTCTATGTGACAACTATGGCCAGGCAGGCGCCATCAATTATTATTCAATATTTAAAACCATCAACGCAGTCTCCTTAAATGCGGATTATATTAATTGGATTTCTTTAGAAAAAAAAATTAAAAATGTAATTCTTGTACAGAACCCGGATGATGATGATACGGCCAGGGTAAAAGAAAGGCCGCTTTTTGATACCGTCTATCGAGTAGGCGTTAACGATAACCTGTATTCAAGAGAGCAGGGGAGAAAAGTATATTTATTAAAAGGAGCCAAGGTTGATATAAATAATATTCTTGCAAAAGATATTAAGAAGCGCAAAAACCGGGAATAATATTCTATAAATGTTATTCCGTCAGTATGGTAACATTCCTGAAATTAGTTATAAATTGAGCATATTCTAAAACACCACACAAATGAAAATTTATAAATATTCTATTTTATTTTTTACTATTTTATTTTTTATTGCAATGCCTGCGCATTCTCAATGGGTAAACCTTTTTAATGGAAAAAATCTTGATGGCTGGAAACAGCTGAACGGTAAAGCAGAGTATGAAGTAAAAGACGGGGAGATCATTGGCACCACTGTGGCGAATACGCCCAATAGTTTTTTAGCTACGAAAAAAATTTACGGTGATTTTATTTTTGAAACAGATTTTAAGGTTAATGATAACATGAATTCCGGCATACAGTTTCGCAGCGAAATAAAAGATGCCGCCGATACCTGCCATGTCACAGATCTCAAAACTCCGGAAAGAGTGCACGGTTATCAAATGGAGATTGATCCCTCGGCACGTGCCTGGAGCGGAGGTATTTATGATGAGGCACGCAGGGGATGGCTGTATCCGATGGAATATAATCCCGCGGCGCAAAAAGCTTTTAAAAATAATCAATGGAATCATTATCGGATAGAGTGTATGGGCAACAGCATTCGCACCTGGGTTAATGGTATTGCCTGCGCCCATCTTATAGATAATATGACGCCGAAAGGTTTCATTGCCTTGCAGGTGCACCAGGTAGATGATCCTAAAAACGCCGGGGAAGAAATCCGCTGGCGCAATGTTCGTATTCAAACACAAAATTTAAAACCATCACCGCCCGATAACATTTTTGTGGTAAATCTTATTCCAAATAATTTATCAGAAGATGAAAAAAAATTAGGTGTAAAATTATTATGGGATGGTAAAACAACCGATGGGTGGCGCGGCGCTTATAAAGATTATTTTCCTTCAAAGGTTTGGTACATTCAGGATGGAACCTTAAATGTAAAAGGAACCAATGGCGCTGAATCTGCTAATGGCGGAGATATCGTGACGAAAGATGAATACAACGCTTTTGATTTGCAGTTCGAATTTAGATTGACCGACACCGCTAATAGCGGCGTCAAATATTTTGTAACCGAAGCAGAGGAAAATAAAGGGTCTGCAATTGGCCTCGAATACCAGGTATTGGATGATGATAAACATCCGGATGCAAAATTGGGTTCGATCGGTAATCGCACACAGGCGTCGCTATACGACATGATTCCATCCAAAAAGATACTTGATGCAAACGGGCACCGCAGGGAAAAATTACCCATCGGCGAATGGAACCGCGGAAGAATTGTAGTGTATCCGGATGGGAGAGTAGAACATTGGATCAACGGATGGAAAGTATTGGAGTACAAACGGGGCACACAATATTTTTATGCCCTGGTTGCCAAAAGTAAATATGTTGTATGGCCTAACTTCGGTATGGCGCCCAAAGGCCATATTCTTTTGCAAGAACATGGCACGAGTGTTTCCTTTAGAAGTATTAAAATAAAAGAACTATAAAAACTCACGCAAAGACGGCAAAGAGATTAAGGCGTTAAGAACTGAGTAACTTTTGCGTCTTCTTTTTCTTATACTTCTTTGCTTGAAAAAATCTTTCATTCAAAATTAAAATTCCTTGATATGTCAAACAATTCACGTCGCCGTTTTATTAAACAAACCACCCTCGCAACCGCCGGAACTATCCTTGCTGCAAAGGGATTCAGCGCTAAAAGTTATAGAAATATTCTGGGCGCCAACGATCGCGTAAGGTTAGGAGTGGTCGGCTTTTCTGATCGCTTTCGCCAGTCGCATCTTCCCAGCTTTATGCAACATTATAAAGAGTTGAATTTTGATATTGTTGCTCTTTCAGATATATGGAAATACCGGCGGGAAGAAGGGCAGAATTATTTGAAAGATAAATTGGCACATGATATTATTGCCTGCCGTAATAATGAAGAATTGTATGATCAAAAAAACATTGACGGCGTATTTATAAGCACTGCAGATTTCGAACATGCCTTACATGCCATACAGGCGGTAAAGGCCAAATGCGATGTGTATTGTGAAAAGCCTTTTGCCGAAACAATGGAAGACAATCGTGCCGCTCTTAAAACAATAAAAGCTTCAGACAGGATTGTGCAGATTGGCTCGCAAAGAAGAAGCGGTGCTAATTATAAAGCGGCTGCCGACTTTATTCAATCAGGAAAATTTGGCCCGGTAAAAATGGTTGAGCTAACCTGGAATGTAAATCAGCCGGGAAGATGGCGCAGGCCCGATTTGGTGGCGAAGTGTAAAGAAGAAGACGTGGACTGGAAAAGGTATATTCAGAACAGGCCATTTGAACCCTTCGACCCAAGAAAATATTTGGAGTATCGCTTGTTCTGGCCCTATTCATCCGGTATGCCGGGGCAATGGATGAGCCATCAGATTGATACTGTGCATTGGTTCACCGGTTTGAGACATCCCCGCAGTGTAACGGCTAATGGTGGAATTTATATGTGGAAAGATGGAAGAAGAAATTGGGATACAACTACTGCGGCTTTTGATTATGGCCCGCAGGATGATCCATCCACAGGCTTCCAGGTGGTCTTCATGTCACGTATGGACAATGGTGATGAGAACCCTGCAGAAATTTATTATTCTAATGGAGGCACCTTAAACCTTAATACTAATAAAATAACACCTGAGGGTGGCCTTACAGAAAAGATGGCGCAGCAAATGGGTATGCATGCGAATCTATTACCGGAAATGGATTTAAGTACTTTGGCTGTGAAAGTGGAGTCAGGCGCAAACACCGGTGGAGACCCACTAACGTCGGCGCATGTACGCAACTGGATGGAATGCGTAAGGAGCAGGAAGCAGCCTAATGCACCGGTTGAAGCAGGCTATGCACATTCAGTTGCCAACATTATGACAAATGCTGCGGTACGCACAGGCCATAAAGCCACTTTTGATGAAGCTACACAGGAAGTGATGGTAGATGGAAAAGTTTTTAAATATTAGTGGCTTTTTAGCGACTAACGGCCATCTTGTTTATCTTTTAAATCTTTTAAAATCAAATAAATACCTGATGGAGATCATTGTTCGCAAAGCCGAAAAGGAAGACTGTAAAAGAATGATGGAGCTTGTGCATGAACTGGCAGTGTTTGAACGGGCGCCTAAAGAGGTAACCGTTAGCTTCGAACATTTTGTAGAAAGCGGTTTCGGCGAAGAGCCTGTGTGGTGGGCTTTTGTAGCTGAGGTGGAAGGTATAGTGGAAGGCTTTGGTTTATACTATATCCGCTATTCTACCTGGAAAGGCCGGCGCATGTATCTTGAAGACTTTATCGTGAATGAAAAACTGAGGGGCCATGGTGTGGGTACATTAATTTTTGACCGGTTAATAGAAGAAGCCAAAGAAAAAAAATTTAGCGGTATCGTGTGGCAGGTATTGGACTGGAACGCTACAGCTATTAATTTTTACAATAAATACGAAGGTGTGGAAATTGACAGCGGCTGGTTGAATTTTTCATATAATTTGAGTGCATGAAGAATATGAAAACCAATAAACCAATAAACCAATAAACCAATAAACCAATAAACCAATAAACCAATAAACCAGTATACCAGTAAACCAATAAACCAGTAAACTAAGACCAATGGCAGAAAAAATACAAATGGGAAGTAATGGATTATTAAGTGTACCGGATAATCCTGTCATTCCATTTATTGAAGGAGATGGTATTGGCCCGGATATCTGGAAGGCAAGTGTGCGGGTGTTTGATGCGGCTGTAGCGAAAGCTTATGGCGGCAACAGAAAGATCGAATGGATGGAGGTGCTTGCAGGAGAAAAAGCGTTTAACCATACCGGTGAGTGGATGCCGCAGGAGACCATGGATGCCTTTCGGGAATATACCATTTCCATAAAGGGGCCGCTTACAACGCCAGTTGGTGGCGGCATACGCAGCCTGAACGTGGCTTTGCGCCAGGAGCTCGATTTGTATGTGAATCTTCGGCCTGTAAAATATTTTGAAGGCGTGCCGTCTCCTATGTGGCAGCCGGAAAAAGTAAACATGGTAATCTTTAGAGAAAATACAGAAGATATATACGCCGGTATTGAATTTATGACCGGAACTCCCGAAGCAAAAAAGCTGCTCGATTTTCTGCAGGATGAATTGAATATTAAAAAAATCCGTTTCCCTGAAACGTCTTCATTTGGCATAAAGCCCGTGAGTAAAGAAGGATCGGAAAGATTGATCCGTGCCGCTATTGAATATGCAATTAATAAAAAGCTGCCATCGGTAACATTTGTTCACAAAGGCAACATTATGAAGTTTACCGAAGGCGCCTTTAAAAACTGGGGATACGAATTAGCCGTTCGTGAATTTGCAAACGATGTATATACCTGGAACCAATGGGAAGCGACGAAAAAAGAAAGCGGCGAAGCGGTGGCAAATGAAGAAATGCGGATAGCGGGTATAGGGGGAAAAATTATTATTAAAGATGCCATTGCCGATAATTTCCTGCAACAGGCCTTGCTTGCGCCTCAAAATTATTCAGTGATTGCAACGCTGAATTTAAACGGAGATTATATAAGCGATGCCCTGGCTGCGCAGGTGGGCGGTATAGGAATTGCGCCGGGCGCAAATATTAATTTTCTTACAGGCCACGCCGTATTTGAAGCAACGCACGGCACGGCGCCAAGATTTGCCGATACCAACACAATGAATCCATCGTCGGTGATATTAAGTGGCGTAATGATGCTGGATTATATGAACTGGAAAGAGGCAGGCGAACTCGTAACTAACGGTATCGGCAAAACGATAAAAAATAAAAAAGTAACCATTGACTTTTATAATCTTATGAAAGATGCAACGCTGCTTAAAACAAGTGAATTTGCCGATGAGGTTATAAAGAATTTGTAGAAAGATTTCACTTTAAAATGTCATAAAGGTTGCCAACCTTTAGCAAGTTGATTTTAGATTTAATACTCCATCCGAAAGGTTGGCACCTTCAATCCAGAGCGACATTTTGAAATGTACCTTAAGAAAGTTGTGTGTATGAATTGCTTTATATTTGTGTATAAGTAATTTTTTTATGAGAGCAAATATTGAAATAGATGATGATTTAATGAAGAAGGCTTTAAAGTATTCTAAATTAAAAACAAAGAAAGAAATCATTCATGAGGCGCTTAATGAATATGTAAAATATCAAATGAGGCTTAAGTTACTATCCTTGCAAGGGAAAGTAAAATGGATTGGCGATCTGGACAAAATGAGGAAGAAATATGAATAAGACGAATCCCTATTAAAAAAAATAAGATTTAACATGAGAACCAATATTGATATAGACGACGCATTGATGGAGGAAGCTATGAAATGGTCAAACTTAAAAAGCAAAAAAGAGATTGTTAACTATGCCTTATCCGAATTAATTAAATTTCACAAAAGGCAATCAATGAAAACTTTGCAGGGAAAAGTTGAGTGGATTGGCGATCTTGACAAAATGAGAACTTATGACAAGTGGAACGGTGATTGATACCAGTATCTGGATAGATTATCTCAATTCCATACAAGACGAAAACGCTCAAATAGTCAATCATTTGATTGATGCAAATGATATAATTGTTTTACCGGTTATTTTACAGGAAACCTTACAAGGGATCAAAGACGATAAAATATTTAAGTTTACCCGGGAATGGATACTCGCTTTCAAATATATTACTATAGATTATGTTTATGTATCTCTTAAAGCTGCGGAGCTTTATAGATTCTTACGCCAAAAAGGAGTTACCATAAGAAAACCAAATGACTGCCTGATTGCTGCGATTTGTATTGAAAATAATCTCCCCCTTTTTCACAAAGACAAAGATTTTGATAACATTGCAAAATATTCTTCACTAAATATTTATAAACCCGAACCATGACAAAAATTAAAGTTGACAATCCTGTGGTAGAATTAGATGGAGATGAAATGACAAGAATCATCTGGAAATTTATCAAAGACAAATTAATACTTCAATACCTTGATCTGGATATCAAATATTTCGATCTTGGAATGGAAAGCCGCGACCAAACCGATGACCAGGTGACCGTAGATGCAGCAAATGCTATAAAGAAATATGGGGTAGGAATAAAATGCGCCACCATCACCCCCGATGAGCAAAGAGTAGAAGAATTTAAGCTGAAGCAGATGTGGAGAAGCCCCAATGGAACTATAAGGAACATATTGGATGGAACTGTTTTTCGTGAGCCCATAGTTATTAATAATATTCCACGACTCGTAACCAATTGGACGGCGCCGATCATTGTTGGCCGTCATGCGTTTGGCGATCAATATCGTGCAACAGACACCGTTATTAAAGGTAAAGGAAAACTTACCATGACTTTTAACCCGGAGGATGGAGGTGAAGCAAAAACATTTGAGGTCTATGATTTCAAAGGAGATGGTGTTGCCTTGTGCATGTACAACACTGATGAAAGTATTTCTGGTTTCGCTAGAAGCTGTTTCAATATGGCGCTAAGTAAAAAATGGCCCTTATATCTTTCAACAAAAAATACCATCCTTAAAAAATATGATGGAAGGTTTAAAGACATTTTCCAGGATATTTATGAGAAAGAATTCAAATCCAAATTTGAAGAAGCTAACATAGTTTACGAACATCGCCTGATAGATGATATGGTGGCAAGCGCACTGAAGTGGAACGGTAATTTTGTGTGGGCTTGTAAAAATTATGATGGTGATGTGCAAAGCGATACCATTGCGCAAGGCTTTGGTTCCTTAGGATTGATGACTTCAGTATTAATTACGCCCGATGGAAAAACTATGGAAGCAGAAGCGGCACATGGAACTGTTACCCGCCATTATCGTGAGCACCAAAAAGGCAACCCTACTTCCACCAACCCGATCGCCTCGATTTTTGCCTGGACAAGAGGACTTGCCTTCCGGGGTAAGGTTGATAACAATGAAGCTTTGATCAACTTTTGTAATACGCTCGAGCAGGTATGTATAGAAACAGTTGAAAGCGGCAAAATGACAAAAGACCTTGCCGTTTGTATCAAAGGCAACAAAGTTGCTGAAGGTATAGACTACCTTAACACTGAAGATTTTTTAGAGGCTATCAATGAAAACTTAAATAAGAAAATAAGCTAACTCAAAGCTATCACCACCAGCAAGCTGATTTTTTTAAGAATAGATTGTTAGCATAGTAGCTTTTATTTATGTTGCGGGAAGGTGACTTATACGTAAGCTGATACTGATTTTTTCACAAGGCTGTTTATTAAAGAACGTGCCGTCTGAAAAATAGCCGCCCGGCGCCCAAAAACCATTTTATCCATTTATGAAAAATTTAAAATGTCAAGAATATTAGTTGTAGATGATGACATAGATATATTATCAGTTATGGAAGTCTTTTTAACGATGAAAGGATTCTAGGTAGAGGTTACTGCAAAAAGGGAAAATGCGTTTTCGAAAATTGAGACGTTTATGCCTGACCTTATTATTTTAGATGTGCTTATTTCAGGTCATGATGGGCGTACTTTTTGTAAACAATTAACAACTAATAAGGCTACGAAAAATATACCTGTAATTATGTTTTCAGTCCATCCCGGCGCCGCTGTAACAATTGTCGACTATGGCGCCGATGATTTTATTTCCAAGCCATTTGATGTAAATGACCTGATACAAAAAGTTACTACGCAATTATCATTAAGCAATAATTAAAAAGCAGGATAATCCTGTTTTTTTTAGTCCTTATTTCCACCGCCCCGTAAGAGTGCTACTAATAAAAGTATAAATACCGCACCCCCTACGATCCACACCCATGGCTGAGTGTACCAGGTGGAATCACCTTTTGTAATTTTTACATTTACATCGGCACCACCATCCTGCGCCCATATAAATGTAGAAACAAAGCAAAGCGTTAATACCGTAATAATTTTTTTAAGGTCTTCTTGTGCCTGAATAATTTTCATGCTGTTTAATTTTTTGTTGAAGTGTAAAAATATTTTGCCTTAAATATATACGTTTCTAAAGAATATAGCAATCATTTCATCGTGCAGCCTTACTTTTTAATTTCAATAAAGAGCAAAAGAATATTAAGGTGAGCAAATTCTTAGCAAAGCAAAGTTGATTTACGGCTTTTCTTACCCGGTCAAATTAATTAATCCATCTATTGAATTTATTTTACTTACACTTTGTATATTGTAAAAATTTAGTTTTATTTTCTTCGCAAAATATTGCGCCTTATTTCTATAAAAAAATTTACATGAAACTCGATCCCCCTTCAATTTCCGACAGATGCATAGTAAGGCAATACATCGTTATGTTTTCATCTGTCCTGCTGCTTTGTGCCTGTAACAAAAAAAGAGAAATAATAGAAATAGACCCTGCTTTTAGTCAATATATTGATGCATACACCTCGGGTATTATATCTAAAACATCTTCAGTAAAAATAAAGCTGGCGGCTGATGCATCTGCAACGCACGCCATCGGGGAAGTTGTTGATAAAGACCTGTTTGACTTTTCACCTTCAGTAAAAGGCAAAGCTGTTTGGCTCGATGTACGCACCATAGAATTCGATCCGGATGGAAATCTTGAGCCGGACAAATTGTATAAGGTGACTTTTAATTTAGGCAAGGTGACCAATGTGCCTTCTAAGTTTGAAGAGTTTACTTTCAATATTCAAACAGTAAAACCTTCTTTCCAGGTTACTTCTTTTGGCTTAAGAAGCGGTAACGAAAAAGACAAAATGTTTTTGCTGGGCGTACTTGAAACAGCAGATATTGAATCAGCAGAGGATGTGGAAAAGCTATTGACGGCAACAGAAAATGATAAGACGCTTACAATTAACTGGCAGCATAACGATGCCGCCAAAACGCACAATTTTACTATTGAAAATATTGTAAGAGGAAACGAAGCGCAACAACTTTTACTCATTTGGAATGGGAAACCAATGGACATTGATGTTACCGGCAGCCGGTCAATAGAAGTGCCTGCCACCGGCTCTTTTAAAGTGCTCGATATAAAAGAAATGAATGATGCAGAGCAATATGCTTCCGTTCAGTTTAGTAACATGATCGCTGTAGGGCAGGAGCTTGCCGGCCTTATAACCGTTAGCGATCAGTCAGATATTTCTTACACAATTAATGGCAGCGAGGTAAAGGTATATGTGGGCGATAAGCTTGATGGAAATTATACAATAAATGTGAACCCCGGCATCAGGGATGTCTTTGGCGACACATTACAAAGAGGTTTTACGGCAAACGTTTTTTTTGAAAACAGATTGCCTTCTGTAAAAATCCAGGGGCGTGGAAACATACTGCCAAACACCGGCAAACTGGTGTTGCCATTTGAGTCAATCAACCTCAACGCTGTTGACATAAGCATCATCAAAATTTATGAAAATAATATTCCCCAATTTCTGCAGGGAAATAATTTAGGCGGTGATGAAGATCTCCGGAAAGTCGCGATTCCCATTGTGCAAAAAACATTACGCCTCGATGATGATAAAACGTTGGACCTCCATAAGAAGCAACGTTTCTCCCTTGATATTGATAAGTTTTTAAAAACAGAGCCGGGTGCTATTTACCGCGTTACCATTGGCTTCCGGCCCGATTATTCTTTATACAATTGCCGCTATGCCGATACCACTTCAGGTAATAATGAGGAAGAAGAAAATTATTACAGCGATTATGCAGAAGATCAAACAGGCAACGATGTAGATGAAAATTTCTGGCGGCGTTATGATGATTATTATCCTTATGGTTATAATTGGCAGCAAAGGGATAATCCGTGTGCAAAATCTTATTACAATAAAGACCGCTGGGCTACACGAAATATTATTGCTTCCAACATCGGGCTTACTGCCAAGCGCGGAAGTAACAACGATATAACCATTGCTGTTTCTGATATTTTGACTACGCAACCCATTGCCAATATTGAGCTGGAGGTGCTCGATTACCAGCAACAAATAATCGCTAAGGCAAACAGCGATAATGATGGCTTTGCCAATTTTAAACTTAAAGCAAAGCCATATCTCATAATAGCGAAAAGGGAAAATGAAAAAGGCTACCTCCGGCTGGATGATGGCAGCAACCTGCCTCTCAGCCGTTTTGATATTTCAGGCGAGGAGGTGAAAAACGGAATTAAAGGTTATATTTTCGGAGAAAGAGGCGTGTGGCGACCCGGAGATTCCTTATTCATCAATTGTATAATAGAAGACAAGGAAGAGAAGCTGCCGGAAGGCCACCCCGTTGAGTTTGAGCTATACACACCGCAGGGACAGTTGTATAAAAGAATGGTGCAGGCTAATGCAAATGAAGGATTTAATGTTTTTAGAACTGCAACGGAACAAAATTCTCCAACCGGTAATTGGTTTGCAAAAGTAAAAGTAGGCGGCGCCACTTTTGAAAAAAGAATTAAGGTGGAAACGGTGATGCCTAATCGCTTAAAAGTTGACCTTGATTTTGGAACCGAACCAATGCTTGGGAAGAGCACATCAAATACAGGAACACTTTCAGCCAGGTGGTTATTTGGCGCTACGGCTAAAAATTTAAAGGCAAAGATCGATGCTTCCCTCTATGCTAAGAAAACAGCCTTTCCGAAATTTACCGATTTCAATTTTGATGATCCCACAGCGGATTATTCAACACAATCCAAAACAATTTTTGATGGAGAATTAGATGCAGATGGGAAAGCGGTGATAAAGCCAAATTTTGAAACGGATGAAAATGCGCCGGGTATGTTAAGCGCAAATCTTTTTGTAAAAGTATTTGAGCCCGGTGGAAGTTTTAGTGTTGACAATATCTCTGTGCCCTACAGTCCTTATACAAGTTATGCCGGTATTAAAATACCGGAAGGGGAGAAGCCTTGGGGATTTTTATTAACCGGGAAAACACACACGACACAAATTGTTAATGTGGATAATCGCGGGAATCTTCTCTCCGGGACACAGGATGTGGAAGTGCAGTTTTATAAAATTCAATGGCGCTGGTGGTGGGATAACAGTGGCGATAACCTTAGCAATTTTACACAGGACAAATACAATAAATTAATTAAGACTGAAACGGTGCATCTCAATAACGGGCGTGGAAACTGGAACTTTAGTGTGGGTGAAAATGAATGGGGGCGCTACCTCGTATTAGTAAAAGATATTAAAAGCGGGCATACCACGGGCGATGTTGTTTACATAGATCAGCCCGGCTGGGAAAGCCGCGATAATACAGATGATCCCACAGCAGCGTCTATGTTGTCATTTACTGCTGATAAAACCAAGTATAATGTTGGCGATAATATTACACTTACCATCCCAAGTACCAAAGGCGGCCGGGCGTTGATTAGCATCGAATCGGGCAGTAGAGTGTTGCGCACTTTTTGGGTGGAAACAGACCAGGGCCAAACGCTCGTGAAATTAAAAGCCGAAAAGGAAATGTCTCCTAATGTGTATGCGAATGTGAGCCTGCTGCAGCCGCATGCGCAAACAATTAATGATTTACCTATAAGAATGTATGGCGTGTTGCCCTTAACGATTGAAGATAAAAATACCGTGTTGAAGCCGGTCATCAGTATGGCCAATGCCATAAGGCCGGAACAGCAAGCATCCGTGACCGTTAGTGAACAAAGCGGTAAGGAAATGACTTACAGTATTGCCATCGTAGATGAAGGCTTGTTGGATCTCACCCGGTTTAAAACACCTGACCCGCATGAATACTTTTATGCCAAAGAAGCGCTTGGCGTAAAAAGCTGGGATCTGTATGATTATGTTATCGGTGCCTGGGGAAGTAATCTTGAGCGCATTCTCACCATTGGTGGCGATGAAGAAGGAAGCGGCCCGGTGCAGCCGAAAAAGGCAAACCGCTTTAAGCCGGTGGTAAAATACCTTGGGCCCTTTCATCTTGATAAAAGACAAAAGGCTACGCATAGTTTTACCTTACCACAATATATTGGCTCGGTGCGTGTGATGGTAATAGCGGCTAACCATGGTAGTTATGGTAATGCAGAAAAAGCAGTTGCTGTTAAAAAACCACTTATGCTGCTGGCAACGGTACCAAGAGTATTAGGCCCTGAAGAAACGATAAAGATACCTGTGACGGTTTTTGCCATGGAGAACAATATAAAAAATGTAAATGTCACGCTGCAGACAAATCCTTTTCTTGAAATAGTAGGCACTGGTTCGCAGGCAGTGAGCTTTGCACAGCCTGGCGAGCAGATGATCTATTTTGATGTAAAAGTAAAGCCCAATGTAGGTATAGGAAAAGTAAGGTTGCTTGCGTCAAGTGGTGGCGAAAAAGCAGACTATGATGTAGAGCTTGATGTGAGAAACCCCAACCCGTTTGTAACAAGCGTAAGCGCTCAAACGCTTACCGGTAGCCAGCAATGGAAAACCACGGCCTCACCTATCGGGACAGTTTCTACCAGTAAAGCCACGCTTGAAATATCCAGTATTCCTTCCATGAACCTGGAGAAAAGATTGAGTTATTTAATTGCATATCCGCATGGGTGTATTGAGCAAACTACGTCTGGCGTGTTTCCGCAACTTGTATTAAACCAGTTGACTGATCTCTCCGATTATCAGAAGGCGCAGATTGATAAAAATGTAAAAGGCGGCATTGCTGCCATACAGAATTTTCAGCGCAACGATGGTGGATTTAGTTATTGGCCGGGAGGCTCACAGAGCGATGAATGGGGAACGAATTATGCAGGACATTTTTTATTGGAAGCGCGGGAGCGGGGTTATACGGTAAGTGAACAATTATTGCAACAATGGAAATTATTTGAGCGGAACAAAGCGACGTCATGGATGCCCACCACCAATAATTTTTATGGCGGCGATCTTACGCAAGCCTATAGGCTGTACCTGCTGGCGCTGGCAAAGTCATCAGAGCTTGGCGCGATGAACCGGCTGAGGGAATTCAAATATATTTCACCTGAAGCGAAGTGGCGGCTTGCTGCGGCGTACAAACTTGCAGGCGAGGATAACACTGCCTTACAACTGATAAGCGGGCTGCCCACAACTTTTAATACCAATCATTCTCCGGGCATTACTTATGGCTCCGATACAAGAGATGAAGCGATGGTGCTGGAGACACTAACGTTGCTGGGCAGACGCACTTTAGCCGCCGAGCTCGTTAACAGGCTTGCAGCAGATCTTTCAGAAGATACCTGGTACAGTACGCAGACAACTGCTTATACTTTAATTGCCATAGCAAAGTTCTGCGGTAAAAATCCATCAGGTTCAAAGATCATAGTGACCGGCAGCGTGAATGGCAAAGCGATTAATATCAATACATCCTCTTATGTATCGCAGATGCCTGTTGATGTTACTAAAGGCGTTGCCGGTGTTACAGTAAATAATAAAGGAAGCAATGTACTTTATGTAAGAATTATTTCCGAAGGGCAGCCATTGACCGGCGAAAATTTGCAGGTGCAAAATAATCCTTCCATACTTGGCTTAAGCGTTACCTATCTTGATCAGAATAAAAAACCAATTGATGTTTCTAAAATTTTGCAGGGCACAGATTTTATTGCAAAAGTTACCTTGAAGAATCCCGGCAACCGCGGCTATTATGAACGTATGGCGCTTACACAAATATTCCCTTCCGGCTGGGAAATTTTAAATACCCGCATGCAGGAGGGCGAAGGCGCTTTCAAATCATCGCCCTACGATTACCAGGATATACGCGACGACCGGGTATATACTTATTTCAATATAAATAAAAATGAAACACTCACTTATTATTTTCAATTGAACGCCGCTTATTTGGGTAGATATTTTTTACCCGGAACTTATTGTGCTGCAATGTATGATAATTCGATTAGTGCGGGGGTGAATGGGAAGTGGGTGGAGGTGGTGGGGCAGTGAACAGGTGTCAGGCGACTACAAGTCGCCGGACGCCTTACAGCAGTAATGTCACAATACATAGTATGCGGCGATGGGGACATAATATTGCCCCGATTCGTATCTCACAGCATCCCACGTGTTGAACAGCAGCATGCCGCCCGGCCGCAACACACGGTAAGCTTCGCTGAAGGCTTTCAGCTTATCCGGCACGAACATGAAACCAAACTGACACACGATACGACGCTGGCTTTCGCAAAGGCGTTGGTGGCCGTGAACAGCGGGATGGTTTTACTTATTTATCAGCCGCAGGGACAAATAGTGAGGAATAATGATGTGGCTTGTGTAAAAGGCAGAACGGAAGATGACCTGGCGAAGTTGGAGTTTAAAGCGGAATACAATTTCAGGCTGGGTCTAATGCAGCCTTTTCCCGGCCAAAAGAACTGGAAGCTAATCTTTAAGTTTCTCGTGAAGGCTATTATAGTGATTACGCCCAAAAGCGTGTTGAGCCTGCATGAAGTGGGGCTGGCAATGATTAAGGCCGTTACGGTAGGTTATGAAAAAAATATTTTGGAGGCGGCAGATGTTAAGCAATTGGCAAAAAGATAAGATTGATTTTTATATAAATTGCTTTGCAAACAAAGAGACTGAAGAAGATGAACTACATTTAATTTGATAAAATGAAGAAACTCTATAATATTTTAACTGATAGTGAAGTGTTGATTTACTTTGCTATTGTACTTGCGGGAACTATTATTTGTGCTGCCATCGTTAACAAATACCTGCAGCGTACACTTAAGCGGAAGACGAAGGAATCAGATGCGGATCTCACCAATTTTATTTTTCTCAAGCACATAGTTGTTTTGACAATTTATATGGTTGGGATAGGATGGGCCTTACTTATTTTGCCCATCACAAAAAATTTTGCAAAAACCATTCTTGCCGGTGCCGGCGCTACTACACTTATTATCGGCTTTGCTTCGCAACAGGTATTGAGTAATATGATGAGCGGAATATTTATTATTATCAACAAGCCCTTTAAAATTAATGATAGGATAAGTATCCAGGGAAATGAGGGCCGGGTGGTGGAGATCAATTGGCACGATACCGTTATTGAAGATGATAAAAATGACCGGATCATTATTCCCAATTCTCTTATATCAAATAACGTTTTAAAGAATTTGGGTAAGGATAGGAGAGTATGAATATTTACCATTGTCTGAACTAAGATTTTTAAGATTAAAAGATAATAGGATTAAGAATTGTGACTTGAAAATCATACGATTTTAAAATCCAAAGAATCATAGTTCAGATATCAGTATTCCAGACAAAAAGTGTAAAAACATGCAATACGAAGAAACTACCAAAAAAATAATTGGCTGTGCAATGAAGGTTCATTCAAGCCTTGGAAGCGGGTTTTCCCAAGGGATGCCTTTGGCACAGGAAGTAATTTACCAGAGAGCAATGGCAATTGAAATGAAATTACAGATGTTGCGTTTTGCAAGAGAATTGGAAATGACAATTTATTATGAGGGTATTGATATCGGCACCAGGAGAGTTGATTTTTTTGTGGAAGACAAAATAATGGTAGAATTAAAAGCTCTCTCACATCTTAACGAGTCCAATCTTGCACAATCAATAAATTACCTGGAAGCTTACAATCTGCCTGTAGGTTTGCTCATAAATTTCGGAGCAAAAAGCCAGAAGTTTAAGCGAGTTTATAATACAAAGCATCCTGATAATGCAGAATACAAAAAACGTCTGAACTAAGATTTTTAAGATTAAAAGATGATAGGATTAAGAATTGTAATTTGAAAATCATAATTCAGACAGGATTACCCGCGTGCGATTTAGATAACGCCAGATTCATTTTTTAATAAAAATAAATGCTTGCCTATCCTTGAAGGGATAGTTGATTGATAAATCAAACGTAATTCATCCAATATTTATTGATATTTTCATTCGAAATGATTTCATCGGTTAAAACAAAGGCTGTTTTGAATTATTTGTTGCAGTATTTTGTTATTTAGGATAACTGCTATAGTATTGTAATTATTGCGTTTGTATCTTCAAAAATTCTTTTACAATTTAATTGCGTATGCCAATACTTTCAATTGATCATTTATCCAAAAATTACGGGAGGATACGTGCACTGAATAATGTTAATTTTTCTGTTCCTGAGGGATCCGTTTTCGGAATACTTGGCCCGAACGGCAGCGGTAAAACAACCTTGCTGGGAACTATGATGGACATCCTCAAGCCCACATCAGGAACTTATCGCCTTTTTGATGAAGTGCCGACAGAACATCATCGAAAGAAAATAGGAACTTTGCTCGAGACACCGAATTTTTACCATTATTTATCCGGCGAAAAAAACCTGGAAATTGCAGCAGCGATAAAAGGGCATGGCAAAGAAGATATTCCCAAAGTGCTGGCTATGGTGGATCTTACTAAGCGAAAGGATTCTAAATTCAATACGTATTCATTAGGGATGAAGCAAAGGCTTGCTATCGCGTCGTGCCTGCTGGGAAACCCTGCTGTGCTGGTATTTGACGAACCGACGAACGGCCTCGATCCGGTGGGGATTGCTGAAATAAGAAGCCTGATGAAGGAGCTGCACTCGCAGGGCAAAACCATTATTATGGCGAGCCACCTGCTGGATGAAGTGGAAAAAGTGTGTACGCATGTAGCCATTTTAAAAACCGGCGATTTAATCACCACCGGCAATGTAAATGAAATTTTGTCCAATGAAGATATGGTAGAAGCGTCGGCAAGTGACAATGAAAAGCTGATGCTGACGTTGCAAACAATGGATGCTAATGCCCGGGTTGTAAAAGAAGGCGGGTACATAAAAATCTTTGTGCCGGTAAATACTGCCGACCTGGCTGCAATAAACAGCTATTGCTTTAGTAACGGCATTGTGCTTAATCATCTTCTGCTAAAAAAGAAAAGCCTTGAATCCCGGTTTTTTGAACTCACGAATAATTAAAGATGGATGCTACAATTATTAAAAATCGAATGGCTTAAAGTAAAAAATTATAAAGCCTTCTGGATATTTTCCATTCTTTATTCCTTTGCTATCCTCGGTATTAACTACACCGGCTATTATGTGAATGAACTGACCGTGGAATCTTTGCCGCAAAGCCAAATGCTTTTCGGCAGCCCTTACTCTTTTCCAAAAGTGTGGCAAACGGTTGGCTGGATGAGCAGTTGGCTGCTTTATTTCCCCGGTATACTTTTTATCACGTTGTTGACAAACGAATTTAATTTTAAAACGCATCGGCAAAATATTATTGACGGGTGGACCCGAGGGCAATTTGTTTCGGTAAAATTTGTTTTCGCAATTATTTTTTGCGTGGTAGCTACTTTTTTTAATTTCCTGGTTGCGCTGCTTTTCGGCTCTATCACTACGGGCTCACATTTTAGTGTTGAGGGAATAGAAAATGTAGGATTTATTTTTATTCAAACGGTGGCCTATATAACTTTTGCTATGTTTCTTGCCGTACTTTTCAGAAGGAGTGGGGTAGCCATTGCTGTTTTCTTCTTGTTCGGATTGATATTTGAATTTCTAATAACGACACTGATAAATTATAAGCTGGAACTCAGCCCGGTTGGCTATTTTTTGCCTTTGCAGGTAACTGATGTAATGCTGCCCATACCCTTTGGCAATAAAGTGATTTATAAAGATGCTCCTGATGAATATATCCTGGTGCTTGCCAGCCTTATTTATATAGCGGGCTATTATTTTTTCGCGATGAAAAAGTTTAAGAATGATGATTTGTAGATCTTCTGATATCTTATTGTTCTTCAGGCTCGGATATTAATACTACAGCAATAGCATATCCGCAGGATTGATCAATATCCCTCTTCTGCATTTTGTTTAATTTTACATGCATGACAAAAAATGAACATATAAAACATTGGCAAGACAGTGCCCGCGAAAGTTGGGATTCTGCTGTCTATCTTGCTACTGGTAATCATTATTCTTTGTCATTATTCGCCCTGCATTTAACGCTGGAAAAATTATTAAAAGCCTTGTGGATAAAAGAAAGTGTTACCGATACACCACCTTACACTCATGATCTCCAGAAATTATTGAGTGAGCTTGAACTGGAAATAAGCGCTGAAGAATATGATTTTTTATCTGTAGTGAATAGCTGGAATATTCGTGGACGTTATCCTGACTATACTAAAAAGTTATACCAAAATACCAGCGCTGCATACCTAAAAGATCAAATTGATAAAGTTGAAAGATTAAAAAAATGGTTAGAAGAAAAGATATCGAAGGAGAAATAAATGGTTATTTGAAAGCATTGTCCCAAATGGGATTTCCTTTTCAGAAAGCCATTCTGTTTGGAAGTTATGTAAAAGGGAAGCCGCATAAATACAGTGATATAGATTTAGCAGTTTGGAGTAGTTCATTTACCGATCCCTACTTTATCATTATGGAGAAAGTAGCGCCGCTTCGCCGTATTTTTAAAAACATTGAACTGCATCCTTTTGGCTTGGACGCCGATGTAGAAAATAATCCTTTTATAAGAGAGATTGAAAATACCGGATTTATTATTTCACCAGGCGAAGATTTTAGTTTTTCTAAGTTAGATGCTTTAAAGGTTAAGGAAAGATTGAATTATAAACCACTATTATCCGACTAAAAATTATCTATTTTAATGAAACACTTGCTGGTATTAAGTTTCACGGCCCCTCTCCTTCGGAGAGGGGGTTGGGGGTGAGGTCAATACCAGCGCGGTTTTTATTGAGCCAGTAGGACAATAGCATTATTAAAATAAAAAAAAAGATAGTAGCAAAACCGCTTCTTGTATAAATATTAATAGAATTAGGTGGAATGTTCGCTAAGAACGGAATAGAAGTGACTCGCAGATGTCAAATACAATCGAGACGTCTTTGCGCCTGCTCCTTTGGAGAAAAGTTTTCGAGCAGAGAGTTTGTAATTGAAAGATGTTTCAGAAAACTTTGTGGCAATCTCCTTGGTATAATGCTAACTATTCCAAGGAGATTGCCACGCCGCCGCTAGTTTTATTGAAATTGACATTATTGCATAATGTATTACGCTTGCGATTGTTCTACCTAATTCTAAATATTAATTAAGCTTTACGATTAACCTTTCTCCTTCGCCAACTCTTCCACTGCTGCCTCGATGGTTGGATACATAAATGTAAACCCAAGCCCTTTTATCTTCTTATCACTCACTGTTGCGCTTTTTAGTATTTCGGTACTTTGCTTGCCCAATAGCAGTTTCAATAAAAACTCCGGCACATGTATGGGAACAAAAAATTTCCCTCTTAAAGTTTCTGCTATTTGCAGCATCATTGCCCTGTTACTCACGGGCATAGGCGCCACACCATTATAGCTTCCACTTGCATATTCATTCTCCATAAGCTCAATGTACATGCGGCTTATGTCGTCTATATGTATCCAGCTTATTATTTGTTTGCCATTACCTAATATGCCGGCAATACCAAACCTGGCCGGCATTTTGAATTCTTTATATGCACCGCCTTTATTACTCAACACCACACCCGTGCGAAGTTTGGCCAGCCGGATGCCTAAATCTTTTACCGGCTCCACGCTGGATTCCCAAAGCACACAGGTTTCGCCGAGAAAGTTATTTGTATCTGCCGGGTCTGTTTCAATAAAGCCTTCTTTGTGCACGATGGGATTTGCATCAGCCCCATACCAACCGATAGCCGAGGCAGATACAAACGATCTCACCTTATGCGGATTCTCTCTTAGCGCTTTTATTATAAGCTCACTGCTTTTGGTTCTGCTTTCAACTATCTGCTTTTTAAATTCGTCCGTCCACCTTTTATCCATTACCCCAGCGCCGGCAAGATGTATAATGTGATCCGCTTTTTTTATCGCATCAATGTCTATTTCCTCTTTTTTGGTGTCCCAATAAACGTAAGAAATTTTGGGGTCAGGGGAAGTCTTTCCTCTTTCCCTGGATAAAATAATCACCTCATAATTTCGCTCAGTTAAATGTCGTGTTAAATTTGTGCCGATGAGGCCTGTACCGCCTGATATTAAAACTGTAGGCATAATATTTTATCGTAAATTAGTTATGTTATGAAAATTTATTTCTTCCTTCGTAGCACGTGATTTTTGCAATCTCACATAAATTTATCTTAATAAGAACTATATATGAAGAACTTTGTTTTGTTTTTTCTTTTTGCTTTGCTTCTACAAAATGCCTTTGCCCAAACCATTACTTACACAGAACCTGAATCTGATGATGCACGCAACCTGGATTTTGAAATAATCGGTAAAATTAGCGGCAATGTTTTGGTGTACAAAAATATCAGGAACCGCTATGCGGTAAGCGTATATGATAATAACATGAAGCTTAAGCAGCGGGTTGATCTTGACTTCCTGCCTGATAAAACATTAAATGTAGATTTTGTTGCTTATCCTGATTTTGCTTACCTTATTTACCAGTACCAAAAAAGAAGCATACTCTATTGCATGGCTGTTAAAATAGACGGAGAAGGCAACGTGCTGAAAGAGCCTATGGAACTTGACACTACTTTTATCAGTTTTTTTGCTGATAATAAGATCTACAGCACTATTAACAGTGAAGACAAGTCGAAGATCATGATCTATAAGATCCAGAAGAAGAATGATAATTTCAATTTTACTACGCTTCTTTTTAATGATAGCCTTGGGCTGATACATAAATCCAGGATAAATACTGATTTTGATGAACGCAGGTCTTCACTCAGTGATTTTTTTGTAACGAATGATGGAAATTTTGTTTTCACAAAAGGTGTAAAATCAAACTCCAGGGATTTTTTAGAATCGGCGGATTTAATCATCAAAGCGCCGATGGAAGATTTTTTCCAGGTAAATCGATTGAATTTCGCGGGTAATTATCTTGATGAAATAAAGCTTAAGGTAGATAATGTAAATAATCATTATTTAATAAACTCTTTGTATTACTCTAAAAAGCGCGGCAATGTAGAAGGCCTTTACACAGCCGTATGGGACAAAAGATCGAACAATTTTATCTCACAAAATTTTGCAGAATTAAAAGATTCTGTAAGAGCTGAGGCAAAGACGGATGGCTCATTACGGTATGCGTTAAATGATTTTTTTATACGAGATGTGATTCTTAAAAATGATGGCGGGTTTATTTTAGCTGCTGAAGATCATTCAACACAATCTCGTGGTAACCCCTGGAACCGTTATGATTATTTGTATGGCTATCCCTATTCTTATAATTCTTACTACTTGTATTCGCCATCGTCTTATTGGTATTCGGGCCGCCCGCGAAATTATTTTAACTCGAGTTCTCAGGTAAGGTATTATTATGATAATATTATTATTCTTAATCTTGATGATAAAGGAAACCTGGTATGGAGCAATGTTATTCGTAAATCGCAATTTGATGATAATACAGATAATTACCTTTCTTATAATACCATTGTAACCGGTGGCGAATTGCATTTTCTCTTCAATGAACTTGAAAGGCGCAGCCAGCTTATAAACGATCAAAGCATTTCTCCGGGTGGAAAGATAACGAGATATCCGCCGCTAAGAAGCCTTGACAGGGGTTATGAATTTATGCCGCGATATGCAAAGCAGGTAAGCTCTCACCAGATAATCGTACCCTGCACTTACAGAAATTATATCTGCTTCGCAAAAATTGATTACTAGGACGCGGGTAGTAATGAGCTTTCAGTAATGAGCTTTCAGCAATGAGCAATGAGCAATGAGCAATGAGCAATCAGCAATGAGCAATCAGTAATCAGCTTTCAGCACAGTGTACAACTTAATATTTACTAATGACTCAATGACTAATGACAAGTGACTGCTTATACCTCACTTTAATTTTTTATTTTTGAATTTTTTCAATTAACTCGCACACGTGACAGGGATTTTCCGGGCCAACAATCCATTCAATACCTTCATGCTTTTTGTGTACGGGTTGCTTTTAAAACTTGCGTGGTTTATTTCTCCGCAAATACCGGTAGTACAAAAAACAGACGGCTTTCTTTATAACCGGATTTTACTTTTGCTGAAGCCGGCCTTTGATTCTTTCCCGGTTATCTATTCTATAATAATGTATTTGCTGCTATATACACAAGCAGTAAGTTTTAACCAATTGCTGAATAACAGGAAGCTTATGCAAAAGCCAAACTACCTGCCCGGCATGAGTTATTTATTGATCACATCATTTTTTATTGAATGGAATGTACTTAGCGCACCGGTGATCATCAATACGCTTATCATTTGGGTTTGGGCTAAAATGAGTACGCTATATAATAATCAAAATATTAAATCCACCCTGTTTGATATTGGCCTGGCAATAGGCGTAAGCACGTTCTTTTATTTTCCTTCTCTTGCGTTTGCCATCCTTATCATTTTTGGGCTGGTGCTCACCAGGCCGCCAAGAATTGCTGAATGGCTAACGCCGCTTTTGGGCATACTAACCCCGTGGTACTTCTTATTTGCCTGGCTTTTTTTAGCAGACACTTTATACAGTTTTCAGGTACCGGGCATAAAAATAAACTCGCCTTTATTCGCAAAAAATAATACCGAATATGCAGGCATCGTCCTGATACTTGCCGTAGCCGTTGCAGGCGCTTTTTTTGTACAGCTCCATGCGGGAAGGCAAATAGTGCAGGTAAGAAAAAGCTGGGGCCTTTTATCACTTTACCTGGCTGTGGCCTTATTTGTGCCGTTCATTAATAATAGCCATAGCCTTGAGTATTGGTTGTTGGCCACAGTTCCGCTTTCAGCCTTTATTGCTTCTGCTTTTTTTTACATGAAAAAAAAATGGATAGCAGCTTTGTTGCATTGGGTAATGGTTGCTTTTGTAATCTATATCACTTATTTCAATCATAAACAACCATAAATTACCTTTACAAAAAATAAATCGTTATGAAATTTGGTGTTGTTGTTTTCCCTGGGTCTAATTGCGACAGAGACATGATACATGCCCTTGAGACCGATATGA
The DNA here is from genome assembly GCA_965217965.1 of Hanamia sp. Taxonomy (GTDB): domain Bacteria; phylum Bacteroidota; class Bacteroidia; order Chitinophagales; family Chitinophagaceae; genus Ginsengibacter. Next base: position 1,958,553 of record CBDCJQ010000001.1, read on the forward strand.
AGGCAGAAGTAATAACCCTGTGGCATAAGGATAAAGATCTCTCCATGTTTCAACAGGAAGATTGCATCGTGCTGCCGGGCGGCTTTAGCTACGGCGATTACCTGCGGTGTGGCGCCATTGCAAGGTTCAGCCCTATGATGCAGCAGGTGATCAGCTTCGCAAACAAAGGAGGCAAAGTGTTTGGCGTTTGTAACGGCTTTCAAATTCTTTGTGAGAGCGGCTTGCTGCCCGGGGTATTGTTGAGAAATGCAAATATGCAATTCGTTTGTAAAAATGTGTATATCACTGACGGCAAAGAAAATTTTATTGCCTATAAAATTCCTGTAGCTCACGGAGAAGGAAGATATTTTGCCCAGCCGGATATTCTGAAAGAACTGGAAGCAAATAGCCAGGTGCTATACAAATACTGCAATAATGAAGGCCATATTCATACCGATTATTCGCCCAATGGCTCTACGGAAAATATAGCAGGTATTTGCAATAAAGAGCGCAATGTTTTTGGTATGATGCCGCACCCTGAACGGGCATGCAGTGAAGCGCTCGGCAATACCGATGGAAGAAAAATTCTCTCTTCTCTTTTTTCTATAAACTAACGTTAAAACCATTGCCTGTAAAGGTTCTGCGAATCTTTTGAGCCTATTCTTTTCGTAATTTTACATTATGGAAAAAATATTTTTTACAGTATTATCAACATTCATTATTCAAGCTTCTTTTGGCCAGATTCTTAACCCGGTAAGCTTCACTTATTCTACCGTGAACAAGGGCAATAATCAATACGAAGTTCATATAAAAACGACTGTTGATCCTAAGTGGCATATATATTCTGTAAATAATCCCGAAGGTGGTGCGCTTCCTACGGATATGGTATTTACCAATGCAGTGAAAATAGGCAAAGTGAAAGAGGTAGGAAAAGTAAAAACGATATTCGAAAAAGAGTTTAAGGTGAATCAAAAGTTTTATGAAGATAAAGTTGATTTTGTGCAGTTGGTAAAATTACTTCCGGGAAATAAAAAGATTTCAGGAAGTATTGAATACATGGCTTGCAACGACAGGCAATGCCTTCCTCCTAAAAAAACCTCCTTTGAAATACCTTTTTAAAATTTAAAATTGATACAGAAATTTTAGTAGGATGACAGTTTGTTATCCTATTTTTTTGCCCTGATGTTAAGCTTTCCGTTCAGATAAAATAGATCGTTTTACCATAACTTTTTAATCTACAGGTGTCATAATCTCACAATATTCCTTATCAAAATCGGCGGTGTAAAGCTTGTTTGATTATCGGGTTGAACATGTATCTGTTTCACATATTTCATTCCATCCACCACTCTCCCGAAAGCTGCAAAGCCTTGCCCGTCAGGGTTTGCATCACCACCATAGTCATAAGCAGGCTGATCACCGATTACAATAAAAAATTCGGTACTGGCACTGCCCGGCGCTGTGCGTGCAAGAGAGATAGTTCCATCTTTATGAAGTATGCCTGTTTGCTGTGTGGTTTCATGCGCTATACCCGGAATGCCTGATTGCTTTTTATAATCGCTTTCCCATATACCTCCTTGTATCAGGTCAGATTTAAAAGCGTTGGAAGGCTGATCTTCCGCTTTCAGCACACGATAGAAAGAACCGTTTTTATAGTAACCGGAGTCAACATAAGAAAGAAATGCCGCAACCGTTTTAGGTGCCTTTGTGGGATATAGCTCAACTATGATGTCACCGAAATTGGTTTCGATCTTTACAGTTGGTTCTTTATATATCGTTTTTTGCTTGCAACCAAAACCAAAAGCAACAGTAATTATCAGGTAATGAATAAAAGTATTTCGCATGGGCATAAGTTTTTTAAATATCATATGTATCAGGTGTCAGGCCACTCCAGGTGGCCTGACACCTTTTAATGTACAAAGAAAGAAAAATTAAAATCCTTTTCACTATTTTCAATCAATAACCCAAACAAGCCGGATGGAAAAAATTGTGGACATAGGAAAAAAAGAAAAAATATTTTTTCCAAATCTGGATGGCCTGCGTTTCTTCAGCTTCTTCAGTGTATATCTTTTTCACATCTGGATTTTAATGTTCGATAGGTATAGCCTCACCGGAATCAGCGCAGGCATTGTAAAATTTCTTTTTCAAAATGGAGAAATAGGCGTGAACTTCTTCTTTGTATTAAGTGGCTTTCTCATCACTTACCTGTTGATACAGGAGAAAAAAGTGACCGGTAAAATACATATAGGCAATTTTTATGTGAGAAGAATTTTAAGAATATGGCCACTCTTTTATGTGTGTATTTTATTTGGACTGGTGCTGTACCCGCTGCTCAAAAAAATTATTGGTGGAGAATTATTTGCGGTAGCGCATCCATGGACCTATTTTGTATTCCTTAATAATTTTGATTTTTTAAAGAATGGCGCACCGGCAATTATTTCGGTGCTTTGGTCGATTGCAATTGAAGAGCAATTCTATTTATTCTGGCCGCTGCTGCTTGCTTTATTCTCAATAAAAAATTACCCGTACCTGCTGTACACTATCATCGCCGGTTCATTTATATTCAGGTGCTTTTATGCCCATAATGAAAGAGTACTCCAGTTTCACACGTTTGCAGTAATTGGCGATATGGCGCTGGGCGGGCTTCTTGCTTACTACATAATTTTTAATGAATCTTTTAAACGAAAGATTATTTCTTTAAATAAATATGCAATTGCCGGAATTTATTTTTGCGCGGGGGTCATACTCTTTTTCAGGAAAGATATTTTTCCAGGCCCTCTAATGGTGTTGGAAAGAATAGTTATCGCGATAGTTTTTGGATTAATTATTCTTGAACAAAATTTTTCTGCTAATTCATTTTTTAAAATGTCATCGCTCAGGCGGATAAGTAAATGGGGTATTTATACTTATGGATTGTACTGCATTCACGTAATTGCCATCATCTTTGTTGAGCTCGCATTTAGAAAAGCCGGAATGAATTTGCAGAGTCCTTTAATAATTCTAATATTAACTATCGTTGCATTTATTGCCTGTATGCTATTGGCATTTATTTCTTATAATTTTTTCGAGAAGAAGTTTTTAAAGCTGAAAGACCGATTTGCTTTTATTGTAAAGAAGTGAGGATCGAATGCTGTGCCAAAGAAGCAAATTATATTTTACGGTATTTATTTCTTGGATTTTTACGGGTATCAAAAATTGCAGTAATTATTACTAATTCAGTAATTTCTCGATAACATAAATAATAACATAAGGGTATTTTTTTAATCCTAATTCTCTAAAATGTTTGTATTCATTTCGCCAACGTTTCGGATTATTACAAATTAATTGTATAGCATTTTAAACTTCAAGGACAAAATTGTTGGTTGTTTTCAAGCTTTTTGAGAGATACCATTCAACAGCAATATCATAATCTTTTCGAGCAGATTCATCAAGCAAATATTGAAAACTCATTTTTTAGCTGCAGATTTTATGATCATGTTTGTTCTTTTTATACTCTCTTCGGGAGAAATTAATTTCGCTTTTCTGCTTTTATAATTTGCATAGCGATTGTCTAATTCCTTTTTTATATCGTCAGTATATTCTAACGCAGATTTCTCAATCTCATTTTCCATAATAGCATATATGGCTTTTACCTTTTTGTCGTCTGCAACTTCAAGGTAGTTGTGTAACTTTTGCCTTATTGAAACGGTGCTCATAATTGAAATAATTTCAAAACAAATTTAGTTCTTTTCATTTAGGTTATTATACCTGCAGTTATTACAAAAAAACCCAGCTAACTTTCGTCTCCGGGTAAAATAAACATTTAATAGTACACACAACAACAAGGTAATGAGCTATCCGCAGTGAGCAGAAGACTGACGGCTCATAGCTGATAGCTCACAGCTAATAGCTGATAGCTTCTTCAATCAGGTTTCTTCCCTTCCAAAAAAGTATTGATTGTGCTGATCTCCGCCTTATTATTTTCGTTGGACTTTACAGTATAATTGCTGTAAAAGCTTTCAACATCAGCAATGGAATTGTGCAATTCCATATTGCGACGGAGGTAAGCTGGAACCGACTCAAACTCATTGTTAGGATCCGCAGCATTCACGTTGAAAGACAGGTTTCTCAACTTAGCAATGCGTTCCATAGCCCGGCGCTTTAGATCTTCTGTTTCGTCCACCATTGGCGGCTCCTCAACAGAAGGCATCATGATGGGCATTGTCTGGTGTACTTTCGGGTCTTCCTTTTCCTCCGCCACTTCATGGGACTCTTTCACCACCAACTGCATTTCAACTTCAGGCTCGTCTTCCTGATTTGAAATAACCAGTGGGGCAGGTTCCACAGATTTGGATTTGGGATCAGGCTTGTCCTCAGCATAAATTTGCGAAGGCTTTGCCAAATAACCGCCTGACGTGGGGGCGGCGCTAGCATCTTTATCTACAATATTTTTATTTGAACTTTTAGCAAGGCCTGGAGCCTCAGCAGTTTTAGGTTGTTCCGGATTGGCTTTAGAAAGAATTGGATCAGGTGCCGAAGATAACGTGAAATGTATAATACTTTCCGAGGATTTATCAACAGTAGTTTCCTCTACTGCCTTTCGTAATTCTACTTCTGCCGGCGGTAATTCTACTATTTTAGGGGTCATCTCAGTTTCCTTTTCATCGTCAAGCACAAACGATACTACGTCTTCTTCTTTGAGGGTTTTAAATCCCTGTTGCTCCTTAATGATTTCCACCTCTGCAATTTCATCTTTTACCGGCTCTTCATTTTTATCTTCAAAAACGAATACGGGTTGCCGGTAGTGCTTCTTATCTTCTTCGGTCTTAAGCACCATTACTATTTTTTCATCTTCTTCCTTTTCTTCTTTTGGCGTTTCTTTCTTCCTGTCGAAAGGGTCTTTGTGCTCAAAACCTGTAGCGATTAAAGTAATACCAATTTTATTTTCCAAAGTATTATCATACCCTAAGCCGAGTATCACATCGGTATCATCGCCAGCCTGGCTCAATAAATGATTTTGAATAGTCTCCACTTCGTCCATGGTGAACTCGCTATCGCCTTCGGCTGAATTAATATTTATTAAAATCCACTTGGCGCCGCGAATGTCATTATCATTCAACAAGGGCGAATTAAGCGCCTGCTCAATTGCCTGTTGCGCCCTGTCTTCTCCTTCACATTCAGCGCTTCCCAGTATGGCAACACCACCACTGCGCATTACCGTGCATACATCCGCAAAGTCAACGTTGATCTGGCCGGTGCTGTTTATTACATCAGTGATACATTTTGCTGCAGTTGCCAGCACATTATCCGCTTTACTAAAAGCAGCCTTCATGGTAAGATTGCCAAACTGGTGGCGCAGCTTATCATTGCTTATCACGAGCAACGTATCCACATGATCCTTTAATTTGCTTATGCCCTCTTCCGCCTGGGCAATTCTTTTTTTGCCTTCATATGCAAAAGGCGTTGTTACAATACCCACGGTAAGAATGCCGAGATCTTTGCAAATTTTTGCAATGATAGGGGCGCCTCCTGTGCCTGTTCCACCACCCATGCCAGCCGTGATGAAAGCCATTTTTGTATTCACTTCCAGTATCCGTTTTATTTCTTCCAGGCTTTCTTCCGTTGCTTCACGGCCGATCTGCGGGTTAGCGCCTGCACCAAGGCCTTGGGTCAGGTGAGGTCCAAGCTGCACTTTGTTAGGCACCATGCTGGTAGCTATCGCCTGGGCATCGGTGTTGCAAATAATAAAATTTACGCCATCAATATTCTGGCTGTACATGTGGTTGACAGCGTTGCTGCCACCGCCACCTATTCCTATTACTTTAAGGATAGATGATTGTTCTTTCGGCAAATCAAAATGTATCATGTGTGAAATTTAAGGGCCTCACCTCAACCCCTCTCCGAAGGAGAGAGACGTGGATTATTAGCGTTAGTATTTATTTTTAATTGAACAATTTTTTGTTAGATGCATAATCTTTTTTGTTCCCCCCTTCGGGGAATAGGGGGCTACAACTCCGAATCTCCCTCCTCTTTAAACATTTCTATCAAGCCATTTTTGAATGAATCCATAAAAGCTTTTAAAGTTTTACGCGGCTTCACTGTTACTTGCTTTTCTTCCGCAACGCTCTCAACTGAAACTTCGTCTATGCCTGACTGTTGTAACCCGGTTGGTACCCCAACTTTCTGGTATTGCAACTCAAACTGCTTGCGTTTATTTTCATAATCGTTATATCCTTTTAAGATCAAACCAAGGCAGGTAGAATACATTGGCTTGGCAAGCTCTTCAATATGCCCGGCAGCAAGATGCTCGTTGGGATAGCCTATACGAGCGTTCAAACCGGTAACATATTCAGTTAACTGTATAAGATGTTTTAGTTGTGAGCCACCACCAGTTAGAATCACGCCGCCATTAAGCATGCGATTATCAAGGCCAACCTGCTTTAAATGATAGGAAACAAAATCCATTATTTCACTCATGCGGGCTTGTATAATTGCCGCAAGATTTTTAACGCTTATTTCTTTTGGCGCCATACCACGCAGGCCGGGAATGGTAATAAATGCATTTGATTTTGCTTCATCAGAAAGTGCACTGCCAAACTGAACTTTCATTTGCTCCGCCTGTGTTTTTAAAACGCCGAGGCCGGTTTTAATATCGGTAGTGATGTTTTCGCCACCAAACGGAATCACCGCCGTATGCTTTAAAATACCTTCATAAAAAACTGCAAGGTCTGTGGTGCCGCCGCCAATATCAACAATGGCAACGCCCGCTTCCAGGTCGTGATCGCACATAACAGCAGCCGCAGAGGCAAGTGGCTGCAGCACCAGGTCTTTGGTTATTAAGCCCGCTTTCTCCACGCTGCGGTTTATATTTCTTATCGCATTTTTATCGCCGGTAATTATGTGAAAGTTAGCGCCAACTTTTACGCCGCTGTATCCTATTGGATCAGGAATATTTTGAAAATTATCAACCGTAAATTCTTGCGGAATTACATCAATTATCTGGTCGCCCGCCGGTATGTAAGTTTTATACTGATCGTTTATTAACTGATCAATTTCGCTTTGCATAATTTCTTCCTCGGTATTCTGGCGCACAATATCACCCCGCGTCTGCAGGCTTTTAATATGATGGCCTGCAATGCCGACATACACTTCCGTGATGGGAAGATTGGGATTACTTGCATAGCAATTTTCCAAGGCCGTCTGGATGGCTTTTATAGTTTGATCAATGTTCAATACCATGCCGTGTTGCACACCATTGCTGTTAGCTCGTCCAAAGCCCAAAATTTCGAGCTTACCGAATTCGTTTTTCCGGCCCGCTATTGCTGCAATTTTTGTTGTGCCAATGTCGAGGCCTACGATAATGGGTTGTTCGCTGTTCATAATTATTATTGTTTAAAATACCTATCAATTTCCTAATATCCGATGGCGGAAAAATATATAGGGTTGTTGAGTTATGGTTTAAGTGTTTGTTTCAATTTTTTTAGTTTTCATAGTCGCTTTTCGAAGGCATCACTGCCTTTGGTTTTTCAGGTGCCGCTTTTTTCTCCTTGCCTGGCGATGATTTTATAATTTGTTTTTTCTCCTTCGCCGGATCCGTTGTCTTTAATGGTGAGTGTGCTGCGGGTGAAATATTGTCGTGCGTTTCTGCCGGGGTTTCTCCCGGAACTGTGTTTTGTGCTTCATTGGATGAAGCGGCGGTTTTATCATTCAATTCCTCATGTTCGTTTTTCGCGGGTTCATCCGGTGAATCATAAATTTGCGGCGTTACCTCTACGGCATGGTTATCGTCTGCTGCATCCCTCAGTTGAACGCTTGATGAATCATTAGAACGCTTTTGTGCGTTAGCTATCAGGCTTTTCATTATCTGTATCGCACGCAATGAATCCGTCTTTAATTCGGCCGCACCGCGCCTTACACCTATCACCTGCCCCTTATATTTCACGTCAATTATTGAATACATATTCCACCCCGCTTTTGATTCTACCTGTTTATAAAATGTAAGCAGGTTTTCAAATTTTTGCTGGTAATTCTCCGCGCTACCGAAATCAATGATTTGATTGCCGAGTTTTGGTATCAATGTAAATGTTGCTTCAGGTGTAATATCAATTTGCTCTACCTGCGCCATCCAGAAAGGATGGCTTTCAATATATTCACTCAAGGCTTTAATCTGCCCTGATAAGCTGCTATCCCTTTTCGTTTTAGCCTTAACGTTAGTTGGAAAGTTGGTAAACACAGGGAGCCTCGCGGAAAACTTGTTACTTAAAGGAAGCCGCTTAAGTGTGCTGTCCATATAAAAAGATTCGCCTGTCTCCATAAAAATTCTTGCAATGGGTTCACGCTCTGAAACCCGTACCTGTAGTACATCATTATTGTCAAAGAACAACTCCGCCTTCCTTATCCATTTATCTTTTTGCAAAGCCGTTTCCATGCCGGCGAGGTCAAAATTTCTTATCGGTTTTTGTTCTAATTTCCCTCCATTCACTTTTTGTAAAATATCTAGCACATCTTTTTTATCTATAAAGAAATTATTTTGAACACCGCTTATATTGATCACTGTTTTTATACAGTGGTCATTATTTTTTTTGGTGATAGCGGCAACTAACAGCAAAACAGTTCCTGAGCCGAGAAGTATCCACACCAGGGCCGTAAGAATTTTATTAAGCTTGTATTTATTGATTGTCGTCATCTATTTTTTTAGTTCAAAATATTTTTAATTGGTTCCACCAACCGGTCAATATCTCCGGCTCCTGCCGTAATTAATAGCTGCTCATTGTTCCCTTTTTTTATTGATTGCAAAAAATCATTTTCTAAATATTTCAACAGTTCTTCTTTTGATATTACGCGGGTATTTTTATTTTTCATTTCATGCAAAATCATCTCACTGCCTACGCCTTCTATTGGCAGTTCCCTCGCGGGGTAAATAGGAAGTAACAGAATTTCGTCAGCCAAGTCAAGGTTTTCTGCAAAATCTTTTGCGAGGTCGCGTGTACGTGAAAACAAATGCGGCTGAAAGATGATGGTACACTTCCTTTTACTGAACAAGCTTTTAGCGCTTGTAATTAACGAACGCAATTCTTCGGGGTGATGAGCGTAATCATCAATGAAGATTACACGGGATGATATTTTCTTTTCTTTAAAAAAACCTTTGGCAGCATTTTCCGGCAATGGCGGAGCAATGATGTATTCAAACCTTCTTTTTACTCCTTTGAAATCCTGCACTGCATTTTTGATCTTTTCAGGATCAATTTTTAAATAATGAGCAATGGTGATTGCGGCAACAGCGTTTTCTACATTATGCATCCCGCCCATATTCAGCCTTATATTATCTATCATCCACGTCTTGGTCATTACATCAAATTGGTAGCCTCCACTGTGCATGGTTATATTAGAAGCATAGGCATCTGCGGCTTCGTTTTGAAGACTATAACGTACATGGGGAGCCGAAGAAAATATATTTTCTTCAAGACCGAATCGCGTAATCAATAATCCGCCCGGCTTTAGTCTTTTTGAAAAATCAACAAAGGCCTCGTCAAGGTTTTCTTTTGTTCCATATATATCGAGATGATCTGCATCCATAGCTGAAATAAGCGCCACATCAGGTGAGAGCTGCAAAAAGCTCCTGTCGTATTCATCTGCTTCAGCAACAGATACATTATTATCGCTAGCCCAAAAATTTGTATTATAGTTCACTGAAATTCCTCCAAGGAAAGCATTACAGCCAAATCCCGTATGTCTTAAAATATGCGCAATCAGTGTGCTGATAGTTGTTTTACCATGTGTGCCGGCAATGCATATATTGTAAGATGAGCCGGTAATCTGCCCAAGTACTGCGCTTCGCTTTACCATTTCATAATTATTAATCAGGTAATAATTATACTCTTTGTGTTCCTTCGGCACAGCAGGCGTATAGATTACCAACTGGGCATCTTTATCCAATTGCTCAATATCATCTTCATAATGTATAGCAATGCCTTCACTCTCCATTTGCTTCGTTAATGAGGTTACTGTTTTATCATAACCGCTTACTGTTGCATTTCTGCTTAAATAATATTTAGCAAGAGCGCTCATACCTATGCCGCCGATGCCAATAAAATAAACCCGCGATATGTTAGTATAATCCTTCATGCTGTCCTTTCTTAAATTGAAAGGTGTTATTTTATAAAATTTATTTACTAATCACCTTTAACATCTCTGAAGCAATTACTTCGTCTGCATTGTAATTAGCCATTTGCGCAATATTGTTTTGCATCGTGTTCATCAGTTCTTCGTCGTTTAGCAAGGCAAGCAGTACGTTCATCAATTTTGTTTTTGCTTCCTCGTCGCGTACCATTATTCCGGCTTCCTTTTTTACCAGTGCAATTGCATTTGCCGCCTGGTGATCTTCCGCAGCAAAGGGGTAGGGCACAAGCACAGCAGGCTTTGCTACTACACACAATTCAGCGACCGTCATTGCCCCGGACCTTGCTACCACTACATCTGCGGCAGCGTAGGCATACTCCATGTGCGTAACAAATGCATTGGTCCATATATTATTTCTATCCTCCTCTGCCTTTGCAGCCCTCTCGGCAAATGGCTTACCTGTTTGCCAAATCAGTTGCAGCTTATTTTTTTTAAATAAATCAATATTTGTCTCAAGCGTTTCATTAATACTTTTTGCGCCTAAGCTTCCGCCCATAGCAAACACTGTTTTCTGTCCCTCTTTTAACCCAAAAAAATCAAGCGCTTCTTTTTTATTAATTTTTTTAAAGAAAATATTTCGAACAGGGTTTCCCGTTAGTACAATTTTATTTGCGGGAAAATATTTCTCCATGCCCTCGGAGGCTACGAAAATCTTTGCCGCTCTTTTGCCTAACAGGATATTGCTTTTGCCCGGTAACGAATTACTCTCATGAATAAACGTGGGAATTTTTCGCGTTTGGGCAAGCCGTAAAATCGGGAAGCTGGAATATCCACCAACCCCTATAACCGCCGTGGGCTTAAAACTTTTCAATATCGTCGTCACTTCAAAAAAGCTCTTAAATAACTTGAGTGGAAGTGAAACGTTTTTAATCAAAGAACTTCTGTTGTAGCCGGCAATCGTCAGCCCAACTATATTATAACCGGCTTCCGGAATTTTATCCATTTCCATTTTACCCTTAGCCCCAACAAATAAGATCTCTATGCTTTCATCCATTTTTTTTAGCGCATTCGCAATTGCCAATGCCGGAAAAATATGCCCGCCTGTGCCGCCACCCGCAATGATGAATCGCATACCTTCTTTGGAAACAGGTTGTATTTTATCTACTTCAATTATTTTTCCTTTGTCCATTTTTTTTCTTCACGGTATGTTTAATCAACCTCCTTTATTTGTTCGGTCACTAATTCTGATTCTTTACCTTCCATTTGCTCCACGTTTCTTGCAACGCTTAAAATAATTCCGATAGCAAAACAGGTAAACCACAGACTGCTGCCACCCATACTTACAAGCGGCAGCGTAACACCTGTGGTAGGGAATATGTTTACGTTTACGGCCATGTTTACCAATGCCTGTATCACCAATGTAAAGCTTAATGCTATCGCCAGAAATGCTCCAAAGGCAAAGGGGCATCGCTGAAAAATGCGGATACTTCGAAAGAGAAAAAGCAGGTAGATCAAAAGAATAATGATACCGCCGGCCAATCCGTATTCTTCTATAATAATTGCATAAATAAAATCGCTGTAGGGATGCGGCAAAAAATTTCTTTGCTCACTTTTGCCCGGGCCTTTACCAAACCAGCCACCTTTTGCAATTGCAATCTTTGCCTGCTGTACCTGGTAAGTAGCATCTTCCTTATCGGCGTACATAAAATCCTGCACACGCTTTACCCACGTTGGCATTCTGCCGACGCTAAATATTGCGGGAAGCTCCTTAGAAATGTGTTGTTCTTTATCATAATAATGGGATGCAATCATCACTAATATCACCAATGGAATTAATGCGGTGCCTACCACAAGCAATAGGTGCCGAACCCTTACTCTGCCAATAAACATGAGCATGAGCGCAATGCCGCCAATTAACAGCGCAGTTGATAAATTGGCTGGGGCTATCAATGCACAAATAATGAGTACAGGTATTATAAGTGCTAAAAAGCCTTTCCTGAAATCCTTAATATCATTTTGCCTTTTGCTTAATTGCCTGCTCATATACATGAACAGCGCAAGCTTTGCCAGGTCGGAGGTTTGAAAAGTCATGTTGATCACCGGCAGCTTTATCCAGCGGTTAGCTTCATTAATGTTGCTTCCAAATTTTAATGTGTAAAATAAAAGAGGTATGGAAATTAAAAATAGTATGGTAGCCACGCGTGAGTAAATCGTATAATTCACCTTATGTGCAAAATAAATTATGAGAACGCCAAGCGCAATAAAACCAATCTGCTTGAAGAGATAACTCTCGGTGCTTTTATTCATTCTATAAGCCAGCGAACCTACGCTGCTATACACTACAAGTATGCTCACCATAGTAAGCAATATCACTATTGCCCATATTACTTTGTCGCCTTTGGTGCGGCTTAATAAGTTTCCCGTTACCACCTGTGCGGAGGATAATTTACCGGTTAATATGTTTTTTGAATCGTTCATTACCTCACCCCAACCCCTCTCCGAAGGAGAGGGAACTGAACTTTTAACTTTTTATAAGCCATGTATAATTCTTTTTAAAAGAAATCTTCACATTTACCTCGTACCTCATAACTCGTAACCCATACCTCATCACCGACCCCCACTACAAATCTTTCACCGCCTCTTTAAATTGTTTGCCCCGGTCTTCATAATTATTGAACAAATCAAAACTTGCGCCGGCAGGGGAAAGCAGCACTACATCACCTTTATCAGCAAAATGAAAAGCCGCCTCCACCGCATCTCTTGCATTGGCGGTGTTTACCATTATTTGTACTTCATTTCCGAAAGCTTCGTGTATTTTTCTATTGTCTTTACCCAGGCACACAATCGCTTTTACTTTTTCTTTTACCAGGTCTTTAATAAATGAATAATCATTGCCCTTATCCACGCCGCCAAGTATCAGGATGGTTGGCTTTGTCATACTCTCCAAAGCAAACCAGGTACTGTTTGTATTGGTGGCCTTACTGTCGTTTACAAACTCGACGCCTCTTATAGTGGCGACTGTTTCCAACCGGTGCTCAAGGCTTTGAAATGTTTGTACAGCCGTCCTGATTTTTTCTTTACGAATATCCATCACAACTGCCGAAAGACCTGCAGCCATTGCGTTGTATTGATTATGTTTTCCCTTCACTGAAAAGTCACCGACGCTCATGGTCATTTCTTCATTCTGCCATTTTATGTGCATTTCTGCATTCGATATATAGGCGCCTTGTGGTAGTTCTATGCTCATGCTATATGGTAATGGGTTGGTCTTGTTTAAAAAATTGTTTAAATATTTTAGTGTTATTTCATCATCGGCGTTATATATAAATACATCGTTTTCCGATTGGTTCTTTATTATGTTGAATTTGCTTTTGATATAGTTTTCAAATTTGTAATCATACCTGTCGAGATGATCTTGGGTTATGTTGGTTAGCACTGCCACATCAGGCTTGAAAAATTTGATATCATCTAATTGAAAAGAACTTACTTCCAGCACATATATTTTCTTTGGTTCCATAGCAATTTGCCGGGCAAATGAAAACCCGATATTACCAACCATAGCGCAATCCAGGCCTGCCTCTTTACAGATATGATAGATCATTGCTGTGGTTGTTGTTTTTCCATTGCTGCCGGTTATTGCAATTATTTTACTTTCATTTTTGTACCTGTAGGCAAATTCTATTTCACTTATTATTTCAATTCCTTTAGTTTCCGACTCCTGTACAATTTTTGTCTTAGGCGAAATGCCGGGACTCTTTACAACAATGCCGGCATTAAAAATTTTTTCTTCTGTATGCCTTCCCTCTTCAAAATCAATTTCTGCTAAAATGAGCTCATTTTTAAATACAGGATTGATCGTTCCCCCATCACTTACAAAAACATCATACCCTTTCTGTTGTGCTAACAAGGCAGCACCTATGCCGCTTTCGCCAGCACCGAGTATTACTATTTTTTTCTTCATCCGTTTTATAGATGGCTGAGCCAAAAAAAAATTGGTTTTTCAACGGTATGAACCTAATGGGCCAGAATCATTCTTCACAGGATATGGTATGAATCAATAATTTTTTAATAAGAATTCTATAAACAAAAAAGTAGTTTTCATAGAAACAAATTCTTAGTTATTAAAACATATTGTTATCTTAATTTTAATGTGACCACTGCAAACACCACAGATAAAATTGTTACCACCCAAAAGCGTACAGCTATTTTGCTTTCATGATACCCTAGCTTTTGATAATGATGATGCAGGGGACTCATTAAAAAAACACGCCTGCCTTCCCCATACTTTTTCTTTGTGTATTTGAAATAAGAAACCTGTATCACCACACTTAAATTTTCTACAAGAAATACAAAACAAAATATTGGTATCAGCCATTCTTTCCTTACAATAATTGCCAGCGACGCTATGATGCCACCCAGTGCCAGGCTGCCTGTATCGCCCATGAAAACCTGTGCCGGATATGCGTTGTACCAAAGAAAGCCAACACAGCCTCCCACGAAAGCGGCAATAAATATGGAGAGCTCTGTAAGATTTGGGATATACATAATATTCAGGTAGTCCGCAATACGCACATCGCCACTTACAAAAACAAAGATGCCCAAACAAACTCCTATGATGGCGCTAACGCCTGTGGCCAGGCCATCAAGCCCATCGGTAATATTTGCCCCGTTGGATACTGACGTCACAATAAGAATCACAATAAGAATATATAGTACAGGCGTAAACTTTTCCAAACCCGCCGGCAATAATTTTGCATAGTTAAATTCGTGCGTTTTTACAAAGGGTATGGTAGTTATCGGTGTTTTAACTGTTACAAAACGATGGATCTTTCCGTCGGTGATAATGGTGTCTTCGGCAATTTTCTTCTCACCTCTTTGCGGCGTCCATTGGTTACCGTTAGTGCCGCTGATGACCTCTCTTTTCACTACTACATTCTGGTTAAAATATAAGGTGGAACCGATGATAATGCCGAGCATTACCTGGCCAAAAATTTTAAATTTACCTGCAAGCCCATCCGCATCGGTTTTCTTATAATCAATCCCTTTCGCTTTTGAAATCCGCTTTGCTCTTATTTTCAAATAGTCGTCAATAAAGCCTATGAGGCCAAGCCACACAGTGCATAAGAGCATTAATCTTACATACACCTTATCGAGATTTGCCAGCAATAATGTTGGAATTAATATCGCCAACAAAATGATTATACCGCCCATGGTGGGTGTACCTGTTTTCATCTTTTCGCCTGCCAGGCCAAGCTCACGCACAGATTCTCCTATTTGTTTTTTCTTTAAAATTCTAATAAGCCTTTTGCCATACACCGTCGTAATCACCAGTGATAATAATACCGTCACCAACACCCTGAAGGTTATAAAATGCATAAGTCCGCTGCCGGGAAACTTAATACCGTTTTCTGTGAACCATTCAAATAGTTGATAGAGCATTCTTATTTTTTTGTCTAATACACGCTATGCTTAAGCTCTCTTTCAGTCTCCCTTTCAGAGGAGGCCGGAGGGCTTTATTTTTCCATCAATTCCATCATTTCTCTTAATACCTGCTTATCATCAAAGTCATATTTCACGCCTTTTATCTCCTGATATTTTTCATGTCCTTTTCCGGCAACCAACACAATATCCTTTTGCTTAGCCAGGTTTACCGCTGTTTTAATGGCTTCCTTTCTGTCAACGATCGAGATATATTTCCTGCGTGCTATCACGGGCACACCCTGCTCCATGTCCTTTATAATTGTTGCCGGGTCTTCACTCCGCGGATTGTCTGAGGTAAAAATTATTTTATCGCTGTATTCACAGGCAACTTCGGCCATCACGGGCCTCTTGGTTTTGTCACGGTCGCCACCGCAACCCACCACTGTGATTACTTTTTCTTCGCCGCCGGCTTTTAAATTTTTTATGGTTGCAAGCACATTTAATAAAGCATCAGGCGTATGCGCATAATCAACGATGCCGATTATTTGTTCCCTGTTAGAAATCATAAAATCAAACCTTCCCTCTGCACCGGTTAAGCTGCTAAGTACCTGAAGTACCTGCTGCCTTTCTTCTCCCAGACATATCGCAGCTCCATATACGGCTAATAAATTATAAGCATTGAAAGCGCCTATCAATCTGAAATGGACCTCAACATCATTGATTAAAATCAATAAACCCAGCAAGGAGTTTTCAATGATCTTCCCCTTAAAATCAGCCAGCGTTTTAAGGCTGTAGAGATATTTTTTTGCCCTTGTATTTTGCAGCATTACGGTGCCGCGTTTGTCATCTGCATTGCTTAAGGCAAATGAAGCAGAAGATAAATCATCAAAAAATTGCTTTTTTACTTTTATGTATTCATCAAATGTTTTGTGATAATCCAAATGGTCGTGGGTAATGTTGCTGAATATGCCACCGGCGAACCGCAAACCCGAAATCCGGTGCTGGTGTATGGCATGTGAGCTTACTTCCATAAAAATATGTGTGCATCCTTCACGCACCATTTCTGCTATCAGCTTAGTGAGACTTATAGCATCGGGTGTGGTATGTGTTGATGGTAATATTGTTTCGCCCACCTGGTTTTGCACCGTACTTATCAACCCGCATTTGTACCCGAGGCCGGAAAATAATTTGAATAACAAAGTAGCGATAGTCGTTTTTCCGTTCGTACCGGTAACGCCTACCAACTTGATTTTTTCTGAGGCGTTTTCATAAAAATTATTAGCAATTATACCTGCTGCAATGCTGCTGTTTTCAACAACTATGTATTGCGCATTTTCATTTATTTTGGTTGGCAATTCTTCACAAATAACAGCAGAAGCGCCGTTAGCTAAAGCTGCATTTATAAATTGATGGCCATCTGCCAGGGTTCCCTTTATTGCAATGAAACATGTGCCCGGCTTTGCTTTCCTGGAGTCAATCTGTAAATCATTTACTTCAGTAGAAAGATTACCTGCTACTGATACGATGTTTACCTTATATAATATTTGCTCCAGCGATGCCATTAATTCAATTGTATATTTATTGATTGTCCTTTAATAAAATCTGCATCCTGCATAAGTGATTGATGAACTACTTTTCCCCTGCCGGAAGCCACTACTTTTAACCCCATATTTTCAAGGAGATATACCGCGTCTTTTAGGCCAAGGCCGGTAACATCCGGTACTTTTTTTGGCGCGGCCGAAATATTATATGCCGTATTTAACTCAGCCTCTTTGCCCTGCAGGCTAAGTGTTCTCCAATTTCCGTTGGTAGCCGAGTCAATAGATGTATAGTTAAAGATGTTTACAATTTTATTCAGGTCAGGCTTTAAGCCATACATGATATAGGTGTTGCTATCCGTTCTGTTTTGTAAAATATCAGAAGGCTCGCTGGTAAATTTAGCGGCATATATTCTATCTGCAACCTCTTTAAAAACCGGTGCAGAGACTACGCCGCCATAAGCAAGCTTCGATTCATTGGTATTTTGTATTACCACCGCAATGCTGTACCTGGGCTTATCTTCGGGGAAATAGCCGATGAAGGATGATTGATAAATTTTATTGCTCTTGTTATAACCGCGGTTATCCAGAGCCGTTACGGCCGTTCCTGTCTTGCCGGCAAATTTGTACAAATCACTTTTTACCGAGTGTGCCGTGCCATGTGTACCTTCTACAACTTCCAGCAGGCAAGCCTTTAGCTTACCCAATGTTTCATCACTGCAAATGTTATCAACCAATACCTGGGGATGAAAAGACTTTATTACCGTACCCATTTCGTTTATTGAATTCACCAGATATGGTTTCATCATTTTACCATTATTCGCTACGGCATTATAAAGCATAAGCATGTGCAATGGGGTAACCAACTCTTCATACCCATGCGCCATAAACGGTATGGTAAATTTTGTCCAATATTTTCCACTGGGTTTTTTTATCAGCGGAGTTGCAGCGCCTACTATATCAATGCCGGTAATTGTATCCAGCCGCAGCTTATGTAAGTGATCATAAAAAGCTTGCGGATTATTATGATAATATTTATCAGCAAGAGATGCGAAGGCAACATTTGATGAACGGGCAAAGGCTTCTTTTACAGTGAGTAAACCTGTACCTAAATGGGAGTCTCTTATTTTAAGTCCATAAAAAGATTTTAAACCGCCTTCGCAATCAACAATGCTTCCGGTATCAACATGCTTATCTTCCAGCAGAGAAAGTAACGTCGCCAGTTTAAAAATGGAACCAGGTTCAGTTTTTTTACCCAGGCCATAGTTATAATCTTCGATATAATCTTTACCCGATCTGCCGAGATTGGCTATTGCTTTTATTTTGCCGGTGGCAGTTTCCATCACGATACAGGTGCCGTGCAAAGAATTATTTTCTACCATCATTTTCATAAGTGCATTCTCTGCAACATCCTGCATGTAAGTATCTATAGTCGTTATAATATCTTTTCCATTTTCGGGTTCAATTTCGCCGCCGTCAACGGGTACATAAGCGCCTGCCATATACCGCATAAGGCGCTGGCCCGTCTGCCCTTTTAAAACGCTGTCATAAGATCTTTCGAGCCCAACATTTCTGCTGGTATCGCCCCTGGAAAGCCCAATGGTTCTGTTGGCAAGCAGCACATAAGGGTTTACCCTGTTATCACGCACATCTATTATGAAGCCGCTTTTATTTCGCCCTTCTTTCACCAGCGGAAAGTCTCTTAATGCCTTGTAATCTTCAAATGAAATTTTCTTTTTTAACGCATAATACCTTGCTTTTTTCTTATAAGCCGCTAACAAAATTTTACGGTATGATGCCTTGTTTCCGTCCTTGAATAAACCGGCCAGCGAATAGCTTAAAGAATCGAGGTTATCATAAAATCTCTTACCGTCTTTTTCGCGAAGGCCATCTGCACCAAAATCAACATATACATCGAACACCGGAATGGAAGTACTTAGCATATTGCCGTCTTCACTGTAGATGCTTCCCCGCTCGGCATTAACATCAAAATATTTTAAGTGTTGATTGTTACTCATTTTTTTCCAGTAATCTCCCTGCACTCTCTGTATGTAAACAGCTCGCGATACCACTATTATCCCCAGGACCATCGCCCATATAAAGCACAGGTAAACACGCCACGATATGTCTTTTTTTACATCCAATTCTTCTTTTTATTTAATTATTATCAAGGGTATCTATTAACTGAACAGGTGGAGCAGGTAACGGTTTTAACCCGAGGGGTTCTACTGCTTTAGCAAGCTCACTTTCTTTACTTCTGAATATAACGTCACGTTTTACAGTTTTAAATTCATATTCCATTTCTTTCAGGTGCTTTGCTGTGGCGTTTATCTTCCTTATTGTTTTATCAGCATAGTGGCCATTAGCGATGTATAAAATAAGCAATGCCGCAACGAAGAGGTAAAATGGAATATTCATCACGATCCATTTATTATTATAAGTAAACCATCGTGCTGGTTTTTTACGAGCCGGTTTATTCTTCGTCTCCTTATCTATAGTTTTATTTTCTTCTTCCATTTTCTATCCTGGATTCTTTGTAAAATTTATCCTGAAACTTTTCTCTTTTCTGCTATTCTTAATTTTGAACTTCTCGACCTTGGATTATTTTTTATTTCCTGCATTGAAGGAGTTATTGGCTTTTTTGTAATTAAGTTTAAAAGGCTTTGTTTTGGTTTGCCATAAAGATCGCTTGCATCTTTTTGCTCCTCAAAATTTCCATACCTGAAAAAATTTTTTACAATCCTGTCTTCAAGAGAATGAAAGGTGATAAATACTGCACGGCCTCCTTGCGCGAGGATCGCCGGTACTTGCAAAAGCATTTCTTTCAATGCGCCCAGTTCATCGTTCACCTCAATTCGCAATGCCTGGAAAACTTTGGCAAAATATTTTTCCGGGTTTCCTTTTACTATTGGATATAAAGCGGCCTTAAATTCATTGACGGTTTTTAAGGATTGCGATTTTCGCAGCGATACAATAGTTCTTGCAAGGGTTTTAGCATTCGTTACTTCGCCGTATTCTTCAAATATTTTATGAAGACGTTCTTCGCTATAGTTTACTATTACTTTTGCCGCATCAAGATTTTCATTTTGATTCATGCGCATATCCATCGCTGCATTGTACCTCGTAGAAAATCCGCGCTCTGCTACATCAAACTGGTGACTCGAAACACCGAGGTCAGCAAGGATTCCGTTTACTTTAGAGATTTTATGCAATCGCAGAAAACGCTGCAGGTGACGGAAGTTGTTCTGAATAAAAATTAGCCGTGCATCTGCCGGAAGATTTTTTTTCGCATCTACATCCTTGTCAAAGGCCACTAATTTTCCATCTGCGTTAAGCCTTTTTAAAATTGCGGCGCTATGCCCTCCGCCTCCAAAAGTGCAGTCGATATACGTTCCGGAAGGAATAATGTTCAGGCCGGCAATAGCCTCTTCAAGCAAAACGGGCACATGATAGATGATGCCATGCAGCATTACTTAATTTTTATGTATTTATCATCCGTCATCACCTCCTTCGCTAAATCGCTGAATGCTTCAGGTGAGAAAGTTTCAAAGAACTCTTTGTATTTCAATTTATCCCAAATCTCAATTTTGTCAATTGCGGAAACGAGTACAATATCTTTTTCAAGATTTGCGTATTCCATCAGGTTTTTAGGTACTAATAACCTACCGGCAGAATCTAAATCCACTGCCGTAGCCCCGTTCAAATAGTATCGTTTAAAAAGCCTTACTTTGGGATCAAAATCATTCAAGTTGCTCAGATCAGCAAAAACGGGTTTCCAGCTTTCAACTGTGTATAAACTAAGGCATTTCTCAAACCCCCTGTTTAACACAAATGAATCAGCTCCGCTCTCAGGCAATTGCTTTCTAAAGCCTGCCGGTAGTAAGAAGCGCCCTTTGGCATCTAATGTAGCTTCGTATTCACCTATAAAGCCTATCATTATGAACTGATTGGTACGTTTGAAAAATAAATCTACACAAAATAACACTTTTTCCCACTTTCAGGCTAATTTTTATAAAATCTTATTTATACACGTCGTTAATAGCTGCGCCAATAAAGTCTTAAACCGGGTAAGTGAAGGAGGAGAATGTGTAAAGGCGGTTAGTTAGCGGTGTAAAAGATGTGGGTAAAATTCCTAAGGTTTGTGTATGGTTTTTTATCCGTAAAAGTATAGGGGTTAATAAGAAGAACTTTTTGCGGCTTAATTTTTAAATGTAGACCGTCTAAATGCAATGAAGGCACAATTACGCTTTCGTGCTTATCTTTTTTAAAAGGTTATATAAATTTCCCAAAACTTTTTTGGCATTACAATCTTTATTGTTTTATATTCTTTGATGATAAAATCATTTGTGTTGCCCATAATTAAAAAGTCAGCTTACATGTTTCGCCTAACTCTAAAAATTTATTATCGTCAAAATCTTTAATCAAGTCAATTTTAATATCGGGAAAAAATTTTGTGGTCTTTCTTTTAATATTTGCTAATAGCACTTGTGCTTTTTCAGTAAAACCTGGAAATCTTATAAACTTTTTACGGCTTGAAACATCGTAGTATTCTTTAAGAATTTCATCAGAAATACAAAGTTGAATATCGTTGTTAGAAAATAATTCTCTTGTAATTAAATAAGGATAGCCTCGTTATATAAGAGAAGACACAAAGACATTTGTATCAATGAGGAGCCTTGGCATTTCTTGCAGCTTTTACTTCTTCGGAGATTTCGTCCATTGTCATTTTGGAAAGACCATACCGTTCAGCAAGCTCTACACATTCGTCAAGAGTTTGCCTTGCAAGTTCATTACTTACAATGTCTAAAAACTCCGTAAAAGAAAGCTGATCTTCTTTAATCCCGAATTTATTGTACTCAAGGTCTGATATAGATATATTAAGTGTCCGCATTTCAAAATATTAACGCATCAAATTAATGCAATTGTTTGAATGGCCGCCATGGCAAGACACAAAACGCAGCCCTTAGCGCTGGAACAAAGAAGACTGCTGGTTAGTAATTGAGTTACCAAGATTAATATAAAAGCTTAAAGACGAACGGAGTCCTTATTGAAGAAATATCTTTTTAAATAAAGGAAAGAGATGACTAAGATATCGAAGATGTTTCCCTGATTAACTCTTTATTAATTGTTGCCTCTTTAACTGCCGGCAGATCTAAAATAAATGTGCTGCCCCTGCCGGGTAAGCTTTCTGCTTTTATTTTTCCCTTATGCGCATCCACAATACTTTTTACATAACTAAGCCCCAGGCCAAAGCCCTTTACATTGTGAATGTTGCCGGTGTGGGCCCGGTAAAATTTTTCGAAAATACGGTGGAGCGTTTCTTTAGTCATCCCAATACCGTTGTCTTCGATCTTTATACGCAAATGGTTGTTTGTGTTTTGGGTTGATAATTTTATAACAAGATTTTCTTTGGAATACTTAATCGCATTATCCAGTAAGTTATTGATGATATTTATTAGATGCACTTCATCACCTTTTATCAAATCATTCGTTGCGTCAAGGTGCATTTCCAAAATACCTTTCTTCTCCTCGAGCGGCAGCTTTATATTATTTACGGCGGCGTTTATCAGGTCGTGTGCATGCACAAATTCTTTGTTTAATTGTATCTCCTGCTTATCGAGTAAGGCAGCCTGCAGTATGGTTTCTACCTGCTTGTTCATCCGGCGGTTCTCATCTTTTATTATCCCGGAAAAGTAATCCATCTTGGTTCTGTCATTAATTACTTTTTCATTTTTCAAGGCATCTACCGCAAGTGATATTGTGGCCAGAGGAGTTTTAAACTCGTGCGTCATATTATTAATAAAGTCAGATTTTATCTCACTTAATTTTTTTTGATTTAAAAGTGCCCTTATAGTAATAAAAAAGGCAGCAAAAATGATTAAGGTAAATAGTATTGCACCCAGCACCATCCAGTACATTTGTTTCCAGATAATATCCTTTACGTGGGGCACTATTATCACCAGCAGTTCCTCTGTAGAAAGGCCTTCAGAAAGGCTGCCACTGGGCGCCTGTATGGGAATAACTCTTGAGAAATTATGAACAGTATCGAGACACGCTTCCAGGTAATGTTTGGATTGGAGATCATCGCCGATCATAGAAGTAGTGGTAATGGCAAATTCGAAATCAACATTCTTCATGTTATATTTCTCAAATGCTTTCTGGATCCTTTCGCGGATCTCTTCTCTCCTGAATTTATGTACGATTGTAGTAGGAAATACATTTAAAGGAAAAAGTAAGTCGGCATTTTTTCGCCGGTCAAAGGGTGAAAGGTTTCCTTTTTCTTCCGCCAGGTCAGTTGCAGCTGTATAAGTCACCATTGAGAAGCCCTTTTCAAACTGCTGTTCTTTATCCTGCAGGGCCTGTTTAATCCAGAGAATCTGAAAAAATATTATCCCCATCAGGGAAATAAAAATCAGTATGGTGATAATAGGGAAAATTTTCTTCATGAACAGCAAATTTAAAACTCACAAATCCTAAAATACCATTGAAAGATAATACAAGTCAATTTTTAACAACTCTTACATTTAAATTCTTTCCCGTAAAAAAATAAGTGTGTTTATTTTCCGGCAAATAAATATAATTTAGAATCATGATTTCACCTGCACGCGGCGCCTTATTAATTGCAAACCCTTTTTTAAAAGACCCAAACTTTTCACGAAGTGTAATTTTTTTATGTGAACATAAAGAAGAAGGGAGTTTTGGATTTGTCTTAAATAAAAAATTTCCAAAAAGCCTTCACGAACTGGTACCCGAGTTGGAAAATTTCCGACTACCGGTGTACCAGGGCGGGCCGGTGCAGGGAGATACACTACATTTTCTACACCAGTATCCCGATCTTATAAGTGGGGGCGAAGAAGTTCTTAACGGTGTGTATTGGGGCGGCAATTTTGAGAGCTTGTTAATCAACCTGAAATATAATAATCTCGATACAGACCGTCTCCGGTTTTTTATAGGTTATAGCGGGTGGACAAATGGACAATTGGATGATGAAATGAAAGAACAAAGCTGGCTCACGGTACCGGCCACACGAAAATTAATTTTTGATACCGGGCCGGAAGATACCTGGAAAAATTCCCTTAAGCACCTGGGTGGGGATTATGAGATGATGATAAATTTTCCGCTCGATCCGCAGCTCAATTAAATTACTTGTGGTATATTCAAAATAAAAAAACTGATATGAAAAGATTAGCGTTTGCATCCGGAGTTTTGTTTCTTGCTGTATTTAGTATGTTTATTGGGAAAGATAAGAAAGGCAAGAAATCGAAAAAAGACAAAAACTTTTTAGCCGTAGAGAGTGCCGGCCCGGATGGTGAGCCCATACTAAGCGGCGCAGAAGGCGGCAGGTACTACATGAAAGGCGATAAAAAAGTTTACCTCAGAAAAGCAAAATAGCTTCAACGATCGGGTCTTAAAAAGTTACAGGCAGATGTAAATAGTTACCTATTTTTATTAAAAAAGGTGCTCTATAAATTTCTACTGTTTCCCGCCAGGATATTCTTTCACCTCTATTGCCGCAGCGTCGTCATCAATAAAAAAGAAATTATTAACCTGGAGGGACCTTTATTGATTGCTGCCAATCATCCTAATTCTTTCTTAGATGCGATCATCCTTGCAACGCTTTTCAAACATCCGATCCATTCGCTGGCACGCGGAGATGCATTTGCCGGCAAATTAATTACGCGAATACTTAACTCATTTAATATGCTGCCTGTTTATCGGGTAAGCGAGGGAGTTGAAAATCTTGAAAGCAATTATAACACATTTGCGGCGTGCCGGCAGCTCTTTAAAAAAAACGGTATCATCCTGATATTTAGCGAAGGCAGGTGTGTCAATGAGTGGCATCTTCGCCCACTAAAAAAAGGTACGGCCCGGCTTGCACTGTCCGCCTGGGCAAGCGGCGTTCCACTCAAAGTATTACCGCTGGGTATCAATTATAATTCCTTTAGAAAATTTGGCAAAATTCTTCATTTGAATTTTGGGAATGTAATAACAAAACAAGATTTTACAGAGGACATTTATTCGGGCAAAACAATAATATCATTCAATCAAAAACTAAGAGAGCAGTTTGAGCAGCTTGTTTACGAAATAGCGCCGGATGATTCATTAACCCGTAAAAAATATTTTTCAACCCAAAATTCTTTTATAAAAAATGTCTTATTGTTTTTGCCGGCCGTTGCAAGCGTGATAATTCATGCACCACTCTACTTTGCTATTCATCAAATAATAAAAAATAAAGCGCACGATCATTACGATTCTATCATGACGGGTTTACTTTTTTTTTTCTATCCTTTATATGTATTGCTGGTAACACTATTGGTATTACTTGTTATCAAAAGTTGGGCAGCATTACTTCTCCTAATTTTAGCTCCATTTACATTGTGGAGTTATGTACAGGTAAATGGCAAATGACAGGTGAGGAAGTAATTTTCAACTTCTGCACATGTAATCTCTAAGCCAAAAAAATTGTTTTATATAAATAGTGTCTGCAAGAAAACCCTTAAACCATCTACAGCTAAGGATTACAGAGGGAAAGTAGTTACGAACACATGTTGATAAGTGTTGATTTTGCTGGATTTCAGTATAGTTTTTGCTCATTATTGGCAGCTAAAACACTATCCGATGCGCCAACGTTTTGAACAACAAATGAACCTTCGTACCATAGCGATTTCCGATGTAAGATTTCCCTTAAAAAGCCGCGATGAACTACCACCTGTTTTAAAAGCATTACAATATATTTTTGTAACACCAGAACTAAACGGGAAAGTATTTTCATTGCTGGAAAATAAAATAGTTTCCGGCAAAAAGAAAACAGGGCGTCCGGGAATGGACCTTTGGCATATTCTTGTCCTGGCAGTTGTTCGCCACGCACTTAGTACCAACTGGGATCGCTTGGAATATTTAGCCAATTATGATGAATTATTAAGGAGAACAATGGGCGTACATGCCACAGCATTTATAGAAGAAGATAAAATCGAATTTGGTTATCAAACTATATTAGATAATGTGCAGTTAATTGATGAAGAATTGTTGCAACAAATTAACCAGCTTATTGTAGAAGCAGGGCATTCATTGCTTAAAAAAAAAGAAGAAGAACTTAGGCTTAAAACGGACAGTTATGTTTTAGAAACGAATGTGCATTTTCCCACCGATTTAAATTTGTTGTGGGACAGTTCACGAAAGTGCCTGGACATGATCAAAGTATTGAAAAAAGAAACCCAACTTGAAGGCTGGCGAAAAATTAAACATATTCGCAAAACCATCAAAAGTATTTTCCGGGCTACCTCGCAGCAGGTATTCAAGGGCAAAAAAGAAGCACTTAAAAAGCAAAGTGTAAAAAAATATTTGCAACATACTGAAGATCTGGTGCATCGCTGCCAGGCCATACTGGATAGTAATATTGTTGTAGATAGTACCGCTGCAACAGCGGCCCTGGCGGGGTTACAGCTTTATAAGAAATATGCTGTAAAAATGATAGATTTAGTGCGGCGCCGTTTAATAGAAGGCGAAGCAATACCGGCTGCCGATAAAATTTATTCCATCTTTGAGCCGCACACAGAATGGATTACTAAAGGCAAGCTGAACAAACGGGTAGAATTGGGGCACCTGCTGCTGATTACTACCGACCAGCTTCATTTTATTGTAGATTATAAAGTGATGGAGAGCCAGAAAGATCCCTCGCAGGTAGCGCCTCTAAAAGAGCGGCTGCAACAGAAATTTAAAGGCAAAAAAATATACAGTCATAGTTTTGATAAAGGCTTTTACAGTAAAGACAACTTGCAGGCCTTGCAACAGTCAGGCATAGACGAAGTGATCATGCCTAAAAAAGGTAAGCTCAATAAAGAAGAAAAACAAAGAGAGCATACAAAGGAATTTAAAAAATTACGCTATGCCCATTCAGCCGTAGAAAGCAATATCAACATGCTGGAGCATCATGGATTAAACCGTTGTGTTGACAAAGGATTACATGGCTTTAAAAGATATGCGGGGTTAAGTGTATTGGCATATAATTTACACATACTGGGTAACGGCCTTATAGAAAAGGAAAAACAAAAAGAAAACAAACGGCTTAAAAAACAGGCCGGACTTTATAGAAAGGCCGCCTGACCGGGCTCTGAAACAAGCGATGATTGGAAAATTATAAAAGAGTTATGCGCGGCCGTAAAAAAAAGCAAGGAGAAAGCAACTCAAAGACCTTCATAACACTAAAATATGGAAGATATTTTCCGATTAGCGGCTACTCAGCAGCAGGCGTTGCTGATTTTTATAAAATTGAATTTAATTTTTTAAAAAATAGGAGTTTTCTTGCAGACACTAAATAAGTAAGCAATCTTTGGTTATCAAGAAAAATTGCACCGTGGCAATATGCCGGTATTCATTGCTATTTCCTTTGCTGCATCCTGCAATTTTATGACGCCGTTTGTTTATCAATGCTTTTTGATGGTGAAAGAGCCAGGCATTTTTCAAAGTAGGATTTCCGCTGATGCTTATATATGCAACGGGATGCATTATTTTTATTTCCCGGTTTTATAATTTTTAGCTATGGACAACATGATCTTTCCTTTCGATTCTAACATTACCTGCCTTCAACGCACACATGCAATGATGCAGACACCGCAGCTTATATGGCTTACCGGGCTGTCGGGTTCGGGTAAAACAACATTAGCCCTTCGCCTGGAGCATTATTTTTTTAATAAAGGCTTTAAACTATTTATTCTTGACGGAGATAATATGCGTAGCGGCCTTTGTAAAGACTTAGGATTTTCTGAAGAGGATCGAAAAGAAAATCTGCGCAGGGTAGCGGAAGTAGCTACGCTAATGTTGGATGCAGGCCTGGTTGTGATCAGCGCTTTCATTTCACCCAATGCGAAAGATCGCCAGTCGGTTAAAAATATTGTGGGAGAGCAGCGGTTTATTGAAGTATATGTAAACTGTTCTGTAGAAGTATGTGAGGAGCGTGATGTGAAAGGATTGTATGCCAAAGCGCGGAAAGGCATTATTCCCAATTTTACCGGTGTGAGTGCACCTTATGAATCTCCGTTATCTCCGGATGTTGAGGCATGTACCGCCGGGGAAACAATTGAAGAATCTGTACTGAAGATTATCGAATTAGTGGAACCCGCTATCCGTGTTAATATAATTGAAACGCAGAGTAATCAAATAAGGTGAAAGAAGTTGGAAAGCGTAACAACCTTGGTTTATTTGCCGTCAATTGTTATTATTCTTCCGGTATGAAATATTCAGTCGCACTTTCTTCCACATTCATCCCGGCATGGGTGACTATAGGTTTTGTGCGTTTATTTGAGCAAACAAGGAAAAACTGATATATAATTTCTTGCTTTTTTATTTTCAATATCAACATTGAAAATAATTCGTGCACAATTCACTGCGCTGAATGTGTAATGGTTCGGTTTTTGTATTTCAGTAATAAACCTAATTTATGAATAACGAAGATTTAGATGCCAATATGAGTGTTGAAGACTCCACCAACCAACAACCTGGCGATAAAAAAATACAAGGAGATAACACCGTAAAAAATCCCGACGATTGGACTACAGGCGATGAACCGATGACCGGCGCCCAACATTCCTATTTGAAAACGCTTTCGGATGAAGCGGGCGAAAAGCTTGATGAAAATTTAACCAAAGCAGAAGCTTCAAAAAGAATTAATGAATTGCAGCAAAAGACGGGAAGGGGAGTAGATACACAGGCGTAGGTTTGGCAAAAAGATGCTATATTTCTTTTGCGCCTTCTACCAATACAGAAGTTACATTATTCAAAACTTCAACAAATCCACTTTGGATATCATAGCTGGAAGTTGCACTTCTATCTTTTAATATCTTAAGTTTTCCTGCTTTAAGTGCACTTATCAATGGAGCATGTTTTTCCAACACTTCAAACATGCCATCAATGCCCGGAAGCTGCACGCCATATACATCTCCGCTAAATATTTTTTTTTCCGGTGTTAAGATTTCAAGAGTCATATAGTAAGATTTTAGAAGAAAGTATCAAGCCTTACCTGCTTTTATGTTATTTAAAAATTTTTTTCCTTGTTTGATGACTGAGCTATCGCATCTTACTACTTTCTACCTGCTACTATTTACCTGCTACCTTTTACCTCCTCAAGTACTCGCTGCTTCCATCATTTTCTTGCCTTTTTCAATGGCATCTTCAAGATTGCCGACGAGGTTAAAAGCGGCTTCAGGATATTCATCAACCTCTCCATCCATAATCGCGTTGAAACCGCGGATAGTATCTTCAATCGGAACCAGCACACCTTTTAGACCTGTAAACTGTTCTGCAACAAAAAAGGGTTGGGAGAGGAAACGCTGCACTCTTCGTGCTCGGCTCACCGTTAGTTTGTCTTCATCACTCAATTCATCAAGGCCGAGAATGGCAATAATATCCTGCAATTCCTTATAACGCTGCAGCGTGCGTTTCACCCTGTTGGCACAGTTATAATGGTCCGCTCCTACCACCGTTTCTGTAAGTAACCGGGAAGTAGAAGTCAACGGATCCACGGCAGGATAAATGCCCAATTCAGCAATTTTTCTGCTCAATTCGGTTGTAGCATCAAGGTGGGCAAATGTAGTAGCTGGCGCAGGGTCAGTATAATCATCTGCCGGCACATACACCGCTTGAACGGAAGTAATGGAACCGTTTTTAGTTGAAGTAATTCTTTCCTGCATCAATCCCATTTCGGTAGCCAGCGTTGGCTGGTAACCCACTGCCGAAGGCATTCTTCCAAGCAACGCAGAAACCTCTGAACCCGCTTGTGTAAAGCGAAATATATTATCAACAAAAAATAAAATGTCTTTTCCTTTACTTGTACCATCGCCATCGCGGAAGTACTCAGCAACAGTTAAACCGCTTAAGGCAACTCTCGCCCTTGCTCCCGGCGGCTCGTTCATCTGGCCAAATACAAACGTTGCTTTTGAATCTTTTAATTCTTCCATATCCACTGCGTCAAGGTCCCATCCGCCTTCTTCCATGCTCTGAATGAATTTATCACCGTATTTCATAATGCCCGCTTCAATCATCTCACGCAGCAGGTCATTTCCCTCACGTGTTCTTTCTCCCACACCTGCAAATACCGACAGGCCGCTATAAGCTTTAGCAATATTGTTTATCAGCTCCTGGATCAATACAGTTTTACCAACACCTGCACCACCAAAGAGGCCGATCTTACCACCCTTAGCATAAGGCTCAATCAGGTCAATTACTTTAATACCGGTAAAAAGTATTTCGGAAGCAGTGCTTAAGTTTTCGAAAAGCGGCGGCTTACTATGTATCGGGCGTCCATTTACCTTGCTTACCTGCGGCAAACCGTCAATTGCATCACCTGTTACATTAAATAAACGGCCATTAATAGCTTCGCCAACCGGCATAAGTATGGGACAGCCGAGATCCCTTACCTCCATTCCGCGTGTGAGCCCTTCGGTACCATCCATTGCAATGCAACGAACACTGTCTTCACCAAGGTGCAGCTGCACTTCCATAATAAGTTTTTCGCCATTTGGCTTTGTAAGTTCTAATGCATTAAATATTTGCGGAAGCTTATTATCGTCTGCGAAATGCACGTCGAGAACGGCGCCTATAATCTGTACTACTTTACCAATATTTGCCATAAATTTTTATTGATTATGTCCATTTTCAAATTGGCGGCAAAGGTAAGGGGATGAAGGCAAAAAGTCAAGCGGATTCAGAATGAAAATATTAGATAAGCTAATTTCTAAAACTGCCTAAAAATTCACATATAATATGAAAAGCGGCTTAAACTATAGCTCTTCCATAAAACTGGAATAATCTTTGGGCATTTTGCTCTGTAACCTGGAATTTAAAACGACTGTATTGCTGCTTGTATGTAGGACTTTGAAGGGATGTTACGGGCATATCGTTAAAACTATTTTGCCGGGTAAGCCTGGCCAGGTCTGTAATGAAGCCGTTGCGCTGATGTATTTCAAAATCGTTCATTGTTTTTTTAATGGCAATATTTTCCTTACGCAAACCAATAATAACCTCACCGGCTTTTACCGTATCACCTTCTTTAAAATAGATGCTGTCAATAACGGTGCTTATAGAAGATTTGATTTCTGTTTTTTCATCAACAGGGCGAATAATGCCGGGGGATTTTACTGATATGTCGAGCTTAATAAAAGGAAGGGAAACAATGGAAGCAATTATGATTAGGAGTATAAGCCAATAGATGGAAAATGTTTTGGCTTTGATTTCGGATATGTAGCCAATGGTGGTTTGTGGGGTAAAAGGTGTAATCATAAAAAGGGTTCTGGGTAGGTAAGCATGAAAATTATTTTACAGAATTCCATCCATCTTTGAATCCCCGCAATGTATCCTGGAAATTTATAGCAATCAAGATTGTAGTTATTATAATAACAACTACAATTACGAAATATTTATTTCTTCTTTTCATAAATTACAAGTTTAATAAAACAGTTGCAAATTCTTAGAAAGACCCTAAAAGCCTCTGAAGGAAAACAATCCTACCTAGATCAAGTACATTATCATAATTCCTATTAAATTGTTAAGACTATGTATCAAAATACTCGTTTTTAACCCCCATTTTAATCTTGCGTAACTAAATATTAAGCCCCCAAAAAACTGGGGCAATAATAACAAAATAATAAAAAATGAATGTTGATTGCAAATTTCAAGATTTGAAACATGTACGAGAGCAAAAGTTAAAACGGAAAAATAAAAAAATATTTGGAAATATTTAGTAACAAAAAAAGATAACTTTTCCCTGAATAAGATACTTTGTTCAAATAAAATACTTACCAGGAGAATTGATATTATTACCGCTAATATATATATAACCATTTGCAATTTTTCAAATCCATAAAATATTTGGAGAATGATAAATAGATTAATAAATAGGTAAATAATATTTCCCAATAAACTATTTAAGTAGAATCGGAAGATGAATTCCTCAAGTATCGGAGCTATTATGCCGCCTATAAAAAAAGAAAAAAAAATACCATGCATAAACATTTTATTGTTTAATAAATCATCATTATAGCAAAAATATTTTACGATTGCAGGTATCTTACTGATTAAATCCAACACGAATCCCACGCTAATAGTAAGACCTGCGAAACATAACGATCTTACTAATGAAGTTTTACTAGCAGGATTTCTTATTAGGAACGGGTTTAAAATAAATCTAAAAAATTGCCCAATTTCCTTAACTATATTGTCCATAATGATTTTTATACATTGGCAATGGAAAAGATTATTGCACCTCAAACCTGCTGCTGTAAACTTTGGAAAGATAATTAAGATGTTATGTAACGAAAGTAGATCTACTTCCGCCTTCACCAATTCCTTATCTATTTATGTACTTCATTAAAATAAATGTTGTATTTACATAATTTTTCAAGGCTGTTAATAATAAAAGCCGCCAAACTGTGTGGCAGCTTTTATTATTCAATTTCTCTTTATCGATATACAAATTCTAACAGCTTCTTTTTTAAATGCTTCTCTTAAAAATATAAGATTAGACATAAGAAGTTAATTGCTATTTTTATATGCTCGTTCATTTAAAGAAAATACCTCCATTTTGCTGGCTGCCTGCACTTGATCCCTCCGCAATTGCTCCCAACCCCTGTATAACCTCCTTTGGATGTGTCAGTATTAAGTCAATAATGAAATCAACAAGACTCCAACCACCGTTGATATTTGCTAAGTCAGTTGAGTTGATTTCGGCAAGCCCCATCTTGTTTAAATCCATCATTTGTGTCATAAAAATAAAATTTAATTTCTGTTTGCTCGTTTATTGCTTTTGCAGGGCGTACAGCGATTCTCCCTTTATTCAATGGCCATTGAAATATTATTACAAAAAAATAGTTATAGTTGATAGGAAAAAGTCAATTAGTTTGTACCGCTTTTAAAAATAAATTAACGGAGGTAAAGTTGTAAATTATCAAGATAGAAACGAAATCCAATTTGGACTATTTCCACTACTTTTTAGAATGTTTAAATCAAAAATATGTACGGTGATAGAATAAGATTTTACAGGAAACAAAAAGGGCTAAGCCAGCTGGAAATGTCTGAACGGCTGCATATAGCGCCGGCAACCTATAGCAAAATAGAAACCAACCGCACGATGTTAGCAACAGATATGCTGGAAAAAATTGCATCTATCCTGGATGTGTCTCCTTTGGCAATAATGAAGGAAGAGAGCGTGGCGGTAAATAATGGCAGCGCTAATAATAACGGCACGGTAAATAGCTGGATTGATGCTGAAACCATCTTTAAATCCTCGTTTAAGATCCTGAGAATTCAATGCAATCACGATTACAATTATTAGAATAACACTGATGATCACAAAATATTGATTTGTTTTTTCATAAATTATTTTTTTTAAAAATAATTATAAGCGATACTCCAATCATTAATATCCTGAAAAGGATAAGAAGAATTAGAATGGGAAGTACCTTCTTATTTTGTCCTGTTGTTAGCCTATAGAATTTATCAATATTATCAATAAGTATTAATCACAAAAAGTATTTTAAAAAATGGATTCTTGATTATTTTTTTCACGGTATTACGCTATTTTGAGAATGTTTTTTTATTAATGCGTTTATTTAGATAAGGATCGGAAGCCTGTCAAAATTATTTAATTGCTAAGGCTGTTTGTGTTAATCCAAAAATTACCAGGTTATGAACTGTATGTACGCTTGCTACAATTATAAATGGATGTACTTTAAATCGCTTTCCCGGGCTAAAACTATATAAAAAACCAAAGATTAAACCTGCATATAAGGCCGTAAAAAAATAAATACTATCATATTCGTGAGCAATAGCAAAAATTATAGCAGATATTAATATTGAAAAGTATTTAATAAACTTTTTTGAGGTAATAGAATTAAACATTGAAATAACTAAGAATTGATATACGAATGTTTCATACAAGGGCGCAAAAAAACAAGAAAGAAAAAATAAGTAGATGGCATTTATATCGGAAAAATATTTTATTTGATCTGGATAAGCTTGAGAAAAATTGAAAAATTTATTTAAAAAAAAAATTATAAGCGCTTTTGAAAAAAGCAAAAAAATTGACCAAAAAATAACATAGTTAATCAATTTCTTTTGCGCCCAAACCTTTAGCGAATAAAGATTTTTTTTCATTACTATATTAATTCTATATCCCAAGTCCGCCGACGTAATTAAATGTTCTATTTCCAGGTACTGCCATATTATCTTTCGCATAACCTCCGCTTACGAGATAGCCACCTACAGCCTCTGCACATTTTTCGATTACCCATTCAAGTAACCCGCCGCCCTCAACTCCTTGCATTTCAAAATTACCCATAGGAACCAACCCCATTTTGTTTAAATCCATCATTTGTGTCATAAAAATAAAAATAAAATTTAATTTCTGTTTGCTCGTTTATTGCTTTTGCAGGGCGTACAGCGATTCTCCCTTTATTCAATGACCATTGAAATATTATTACAAAAAAATAGTTATAGTTGATAGGAAAAAGTCAATTAGTTTGTACCGCTTTTAAAAATAAATTAACGGAGGTAAAGTTGTAAATTATCAAGATGGAAACGAAATCTAATTTGGACTATTTCCACTATTTTTAAGAATGTTTAAATCAAAAATATGTATGGTGATAGAATAAGATCTTTCAGGAAACAAAAAGGATTGAGCCAGGAAGCGATGTCGCAACTGCTGCATATTGCTCCCGCGACCTATAGTAAAAT
The DNA here is from genome assembly GCA_965217965.1 of Hanamia sp. Classification (GTDB taxonomy): domain Bacteria; phylum Bacteroidota; class Bacteroidia; order Chitinophagales; family Chitinophagaceae; genus Ginsengibacter. Next base: position 1,993,310 of record CBDCJQ010000001.1, read on the forward strand.
AGAAACTAACCGAACAGCTTTGGCAACAGATATGCTGGAAAAAATTGCAGATGTTCTGGATGTTTCCCCATTAGCTATTATAAAAGAAGATCCGGTCGTAATAAATTTTAATGCCAGTGCAAATAATAACGGTACGATAAATAGCTGGATTGATGCTGAAACTGTTTTTCATTATCAAAAGGAAATGGTGGATCAAATTATTGCTGCAAAAGATGATGAAATTGCCACTTTAAAATAAGCGCTGGAAAATCGACAGACGCTTATACAACAGGAATCAAATATCATTGATAAAATAAGTAGCAATTGATTATTGCTTGCGAAAAATGTATTACCAGTAGAACGTGAACAGATATTGGAAGTTGTTAGTAAGCTGACAGATAATTAGGGATAATGATTGTTGATGGCCCCATAATAAACACTCTCAACACCATCTTTGAGTAAATGTTCTTAACCATAATGAGAAGATAAAACTTTTAGCTTTCAGCTAATATTTCTTTTAATTTTTTGTTGAATTGAGCCACATCATTTATAAAAGGCTTTACTGTCTTTTCATCAAAATCAATAAAATCAGCATAATCGCCTTGTTGTCTCCAATCAAATAAAGTTGAGTAGAGCTTTCCAAATTCTTTATCAATCTTATTCGTTTTTATAAAATTTGAAAAGAAGATAGTTTTTGTTCCGTTATGCGTACTGGCTTTTATTTTTTGTTTAAATAATAGCGCACTAACAAGATAAAATGCCGCATAGTAAAGCCTGTTTACACAGGTATTCCAGCGATGGTTTTCAGCAAGAAGTTCAGCATCTTTAAAAGCTTCGTCAGATTTTGAAACTCTATAATTGATATAGTCTTCAGAAGTTCCGTCCATTAGAGTTGTATTCCCTCTTGTTGTATGTTTTGGTATAAAGGAGTGATAAAATGTTTTGTTTCCCATTCAGACTTTGAAAAAACAAATGTGGAAATCGGTTGGTTGGTTTCCAGTTCCACTTCAAAGAGTTCATCTCTGAATTCCTTTTCAGTAAGTCTGTCCACGCTTGAGCGATCTAATAAAATAAGTATATCCCAATCGGAGTGTTTGGTAGCTTCCCCGCGGGCACGAGAACCAAAAAGAATTATGTTCGCCGTGGAATCCTTTTTTCGAACTTTTTCTTTTATAAGCGCTATGATATTTTGCCTGCTTTCGGTCATCATTACAAATATAGTTATTTACTGTAGCGGAATTATAGGGCAAGTACACTTATAGCACTTCGAAAGATTTAGCATCTCGGTACATATTATAATCTCTATTGTCCAATAAAATAATAAAAAATTGATGTTCACAAAAAAAAGTAAGAAGTAATTTCGTGCTGTTACATCTTCAATTGACAAATATGAAAATAATTACCGCGTTCATTATATACTTTCTTATTTTAAATTCTGCAGGTGCGCAAAACCCTGGAGATTCCAATAAAAAACTAACCCTGCCAAATGGCTGGTCTCTCACACCTGCAGGCCACGGTTACCTGCTCGGTGATCTTCCTTTAAATATTTCGGTAAGCAAATCAAAAAAATTAATGGCTGTTACGAACAATGGCCAAAGCACCCAAAGCATTCAACTGATAAATGTAGCCTCAGGTAAAATACTTGATAACATAGAAGTAGAAACATCGTGGGTTGGATTAAAATTCAGTGCCAATGAAAAATATTTATATGCTTCCGGCGGGAATGATAACTGGATTTTAAAATACGCGATCAGGAACAAAAAACTTATTCTGGAAGATTCATTAAAGCTTGGTAAAAAATGGCCAAACAAGATTTCGCCCACAGGTATTGATATTGATGATGGGAAAAAAATAATGTACGTTGTAACAAAAGATAACAATTCTCTTTACTTAATTAATCTTTCTACTAAAAAAATTCTTGGACAATACTCTTTGCAAGCCGAGGCATATACCTGCATGCTTTCGCCCGATAAAAGAGAATTATATATCAGTTGCTGGGGTTGTGGAAAAGTGATGGTGTTCAATACAACAACCAGGCAATTTACTAATACAATAGATGTTGGTGAGCATCCAAACGATCTTTGCCTTACGGATAATGGTAAATATTTATTTGTTGCAAATGCAAATGATAATTCAGTTTCAGTAATAGATGTTTCTTCAAAAAAAGTTATTGAAACATTAACGACATCTCTATACCCTGATGCCCCGCAAGGCTCTACTACCAATGGCCTTGGGCTGAGCCCTGATGAAAAAACTTTATACATTGCCAATGCTGATAATAATTGCTTATCAGTTTTTGATGTAAGCGACCCCGGGCATAGCGTTTCAAAAGGTTTCATTCCTACAGGTTGGTACCCCACTTGCGTAAAAGCGATCGGCGATAAAATTTTTGTAACCAACGGTAAAGGCTTTTCTTCATTCCCAAATCCGGACGGACCTAACCCTGCGGTAAAAGGCGACGTGGTTGTATATCAGCAAGGCGATACAACCAAAATAAAAAAGGAGCAATACATCGGCGGCTTATTTATCGGAACCATGTCAGTGATTGATGTGCCCGATGCAAAACAACTTGCAGATTATTCTCAGCAGGTTTACCATAATACGCCTTATACTAAATTAAAAGAATCTGTGTCGCAAGGTGAAGAGGGTAATCCTATTCCACAAAAAATTGGCGATCCTTCTCCTATCAAACATGTGTTTTATATTGTAAAAGAAAACCGCACGTACGACCAGGTGCTTGGTGATATGAAAGAAGGTAATGGCGACACAAGCCTTGTATTATTTGGAGAAAAGGTAACGCCCAACCAGCATAAAATTGCAAGAGATTTTGTGTTGCTTGACAATTTTTATGTAGATGGCGAAGTGAGTGCTGATGGCCACAACTGGAGCCTTGGCGCTTATGCAACCGACTATCTTGAAAAGACATGGGTAACAAGCTATGGTGGCCGCGGAGGAGACTATGGCGCCGAAGGAACGAGAGCGATTGCCAATAATAAAAATGGATTTATCTGGAATGATTGCAAAAGAGCAGGTGTATCCTACCGTACTTATGGCGAGTTTGCTGACGATTACAAACCCAATATACCAGTGTTGGAAAATCATTTTTGCCCTTACTACACCAGTTGGGACCAGAAGGTGCGTGACACGACCCGCGTGGGGCAATGGAAACGTGACTTCGACTCACTGGTAAGCATAAACGCTTTGCCGCAACTGAATACATTGCGCCTGATTAACGACCATACAGAAGGGTTAAGAATCGGAAGGCCAACACCCTTTGCACATAATGCAGATAATGACCTCGCTGTAGGCATGTTTATAGATTATCTCAGCAAAAGCCCGGTATGGAAAGAGAGCGTAGTTTTTGTGGTAGAAGATGATGCGCAAAACGGCCCCGACCATGTGGATGCACACAGAAGCCCGGCATATATAGCCGGCCCTTTTGTAAGAAGAAATTTTATTGACCATACATCTTATACCACGTCAGGAATTTTAAGAACTATCGAGTTGATATTGGGCTTGCCACCCATGAGTCAGTATGATGCAGCCGCCACGCCGCTCTGGCGTTGCTTTACGGCTACACCTGATGCCACCGTGTATGACCACCTGCCGGCGCAAACAGATATTACACAAAAGAATACTGCGGTAAATAAGCTTTCAGAAAAAAGCGCTGCATTCAATTTTACTAAAGAAGATGCGGTGAATGATGCAGAGTTTAATGAAGTATTGTGGAAAGGTATTAAGGGGATGAACAGTGTAGTGCCTTCGCCGAGAAGGGCGGCATTTTTAAGTGTGAGAAAAAAAGGAGAGAAGGATGACGATGATGATTGATGGATAATAATTCCTTCCTATCGTTTGAATTCTCTCTGTAAGTATATTACAGCGCTGTAATTAATTTATCAAGCGCAGTTTCTTCCAACACTACCCTCTGTGATGCGCCATTATCCCAATGCCATTTCGCCAGGCTGATTTTCCTATTGGCAATTTCAATGCCTGTGATATCTCCATCATTGTAGCAACAGCAACCGCTATTAAAATAGCTTGGCTTTAGCTTTGTTTGCTTTGCATTTTTTTCGATCTTATTTTCATTGATCCTGTTATTAGGATGATCAGAATACAGGCCTGCTGCAAATACCGGCTTATGTGTATGCCCGGTTATCAGCACCAGGTTATTTTTGTGGCTGCTCCACTCATACATGATAATGTTATGCCGGTCACGCAACTCAAAATCTCTTGCCGGCGTGTTTACATTTAATTGGAGATAGCGCTGTAATGGCCGCCAGATATGGCTTACGAGCCATGTGCTGAAACTATTGTTGTCACTCATTTTATCACCCTGGTGGCCATGTGTTAAAAAAAATGTCAATGGCATATTATTAATTTTTGTTTTCAATAATATTCCTTCCCATACCGGCAAGGGTAATTTAAAAATATTTTTAAACCATTTATTTACTTCCAGCTTGTCTTTCCAGGTAAGGTCGTGATTGCCGAAAGTTTTATAATATTTTTTTTCAGCATGAAACCTTGCTTCAGATTGTAGAGCAGTTACGTTTTTTGAGATCACTTCTTCAGGCGTGTATTTCCAAAGCTCTTCGCTATCACCCAGGTTGATATAATGAAATTGGTTGCTGAAGTAGTAATCAAGCGCGGCAAGGTAATTTTTTTCGTTACTTGCAAAATCATCGCCCGGGCTTTTGTTTCCCTTATGATGATCGCTGAAGATGACAAATTTATCTGTGCCGAAATCCACATCCATTGATACGCCGCGTTTCCCCGGCCTTTCTTTTAAATTACGCAGGAGTTTACTCAGTGATTTGAACACTTCTTTCTTATCTGGTGCCGAAGCTTTGGAAGCAAGCTTTGTGAGTAACGGGCCTGATATTTTCTTTAATAATTTTCTCAAGATGAAATTTGATGAGTTGTGAATGTTGAAGTAGGTGTCTGGCCACTTAGTAGCCTGACACCTTGGGACGCTGCTTCGTGATGAAAAGCTATTTAAAAAATAATTGCTGTTGACTTATTATTGTCTGAAATGATTTTTAGAAGAGACAGTTTCAATTTGAAGATGTTCGCTTGGGTGTCAGGCCACTTCAGTGGCCTGACACCTACCTATAGCCTTACCCGCGAATAAACTTATTAACTATTGGTATTTTTTGCAGTTCCTTTTTTTCTACCATTACGATGAACCACAAGTACATTAATAGCAACAACGTCGCAATTACCAGGTTTAAAATGAAGCCATCAAAAAAATATACAATTGCCGAATGAATAAAATACAGCAGCACAACAATCACGATATAAGCACAAAGTTTCTTCCACGCATAAGGAATACGATAAGCTTTTTGCCCCCACAGAAAAGAAATCACCATCATACTTCCGTAACAAAAAAAAGTGGCCCAGGCACAAGCCATATAGCCGAAGAAGGGGATAAAAATATAATTAATTACAAGCGTAATTGCCGCCCCGATCAGCGTGATGTATGCGCCTGAAATTGTTTTATTCGTAAGCTTATACCATATTGAAAGGTTATAGTAAATGCCGAGGAACATGTTGGCCAGAAGCAGTATTGGCACTACTTTCAAGCCGGTCCAATATGTCTTTAGCTTAACAGGATCAGTGCTCAGGAAATATTTCCATATATCAATGTACATGGCCACCACCAGGAACATAACGGTAATGGTTATCACAAAAAATTTCATTACCCTTGCATATACTTTCTGCGGGTTTTGCCCTTCCGATTGCTTAAAGAAAAAAGGCTCCGCACCCATACGAAAAGCTTGTATAAAAAGTGAAATGAGGATTGATAATTTATAGCAAGCGGAATAAATAGCCACCTCATCTTTTGCAGCATTTATACCTGATACAGGCGCAAGCCAGCTAAGCATAATGCGGTCGAAAGTTTCATTGATCATTCCACCAAAGCCAGCAATAAGTAATGGCAGCGAATAGGCCATCATGGTAAGCCAAACCCGCTTATTAAATTTAAATTGAAAAGAAAAAAGTTCTTTATATAAAAATATCAAGGCAAAAAAGGCAGCGCATAAATTAGCAATAATAATATAGCCCACTCCATAATGCGGATCATAAAATGTAGCAATGAAGCCATCCGGTTTTTCTGCGGCCAGCTGCGGGCATATGGACAATAAAAAATAGATAACACCAATCTGGATGATGATTTTTGAAATCATTATCATCGCATATTTACGTGGCCTTTGTGCAAGGCGCAGCTTGGCTAATGGCAATGTAGCTAATGTATCACAAGCAATGATCAAGGCTGAATAGGTAATAAATTCCCGGTGACTATCTAACCTTAATAAGTGAGCCAGCGATGAACGTGACAATATCAAAAGAATGGTGAGAAAAACAGTGCTGCATAAAACCGAGATCGTTGCTGTGCTATAGATGTCTTTTTTATATTCATCTTTTGAAGCAAAACGGAAGTAAGCGGTTTCAATGCCGTAGGTAAAAATTACATTCAAAAATGGAATGGCAGCATACACGATGCTCATATCGCCATACCCGGTAACAGATAGTTTAGAAGTCAAATACGGTGTGAGCAAATAAAATAAAAACCTTGCAGCAATAGAACTTACACCATACCACATCGTTTGCCCTGCCAATTTTTTTATGCTGCTCAAGTGCCGGATTTTAAAAAAAACTCAAATTTAGTTTTATAATATTTAATGCAGGCGATAGAGAAAAACTTTTGGAAAGTTTTCCTTTTACGATCGGGCTTCTGTTCGAGATAACTTTCCAAAAGTCTGGCTTTCAAAAAGTCTCCGAATTTTCATTGAACTTTTGGAAAGTGTTTTTTAAGATCAAGCTGCTGTTAGAGATAACTTTCCAAAAGGTTTGTATTTCCAAAAGTCTCGAATCTTTAATTGAACTTTTGGAAAGTTGTTTTTTAAGATCAAGCTGCTATTAGAGATAACTTTCCAAAAGGTTTTTGGCTTTCAAAAAGTCTCCGAATTTTCATTGAACTTTTGGAAAGTTTTATTTCAATATCCAGTTTCGGTTACAACTAACTTTCCAAAAGTTTTTGGCTTTCAAAAAGTTTTTGTAACGAGAATACTCTACTGTTGTGAAAATCTTTTGTTCTTTAAGAAAGATGTGTCTTTTAGTGTATGCAAAAAATAAACAAGATCATCTCTGTCCCGGTCTGTAATATCAAAAGGCTTTCTTAAAGATGAATCCAATGTAGGGCTTATTACAATTCCCTTGCGATAATGATCAACAACTTTATATAATGAATATAGCCTGCCATCGTGCATGTAAGGAAATGTAACCGAAACATTGCGTAAGCTGGGCACTACAAATTTTAATGAATCTGCCGGGTCGCCCGTTATCCTCATGCGGCCGTAGTCTTTCAGGTAATCATTTAAGGCCAACCCATTATTTCTATAAGACTCGTCGGTAAACAAAGGCTCCTTATGGCAGTTGGCACAATGCGCTTTGAACAGTTCATATCCATGCGCTTCTGCATTATTGAAACTGTCTTCACCCCTTTTTACCTTATCGTATTTTGAATTGGAAGAAACCATTGAACCTACAAACTGAGCAATGGCTTTCAACATTCTTTGACTGTTAAACATCGTACTGCCAAAAGCTGCTTTCAACATTCTTGCATAAGACGTATCCTTTCTTAATTTCAGTAATACAGAATCTATATTTTCCGCCATTTCGTTTGGCGCGGTCATCGGTGAAAGCGCCTGCACCTCTATATGGTTCACACCTCCATCCCAATGATATAATTTTTTCCACGCCAGGTTAAAAAGCGGCAGGGCATTGCGTGTTGTAAACTGGTCGTGAAAGCCATGACTAAGATCATGATCGTAAGTGGAGAAAGCCGCAAATTGCTGATGGCACGAAGCGCAGGCGAAGTTGCCATCCTTGCTGAGCCGCCCGTCATAAAACAATTTTCTTCCCAATTGAAAACCTTCTTCCGTGAGTGGATTGTTTGCAAAAATATTTGATGGAGGCTTTGGCCAGCCGGCAGGTATTTCTAATTGTAAGGGTGTGGTGGTATTTACATAAAGATCAATCTTGTTCTTTTTACCGGCCTCCAATAAAAATGCAGAGGCGACGATAAACATAAAAATCAATATGGTGATCTTTCTTTTTTTCATAAATGTTCGTCGTATAGCCCTAGGGGTTAGGTATATTATTGCTCAATTACTTTTTCAAGGTGAAACATGTTTGCATAATTATCGCTGATATTCTTTGCATTGATTCCGGGCGTGGTAATAACCGGATGATCAGCAACTTTTATATCGTGTGGATTTTTCCACCAGGTATTTATGTCAGCATCTATTACGAAAGTATAAGTATGTTCCGCTTTGAATACTGCAGTAGTGCTTAATGGTAAATCAAGAACAACTTCTTTGAGTACGCTGAATGGCCCTGAGAAACCGCCAATATGAAATTCGTATTTGTTATTCACGACGTTTGAGGCAGGGGAGGTGCCCTCCATTTTGGCCATTACATAGCCGCTGTTCCAGGTCCAGAACATATCATTGGCGGGGTCGAGCGCATCTGTTTGAGCACCTGATACATTATGCAAACTATCTACCCCTAATAAAAATTGCAATGAATTATATCTTCCTTGCGATACCTTAAAACTAAAGCTTAGCGATTCATCTTTGCTTTGATCAATAAGGTGATAACTATTATTTTCCCGGAAAGTTCCAGAGGAATTTTTTAAAGAAATATTAGAAACGTAATATCGCAATTTGGAGATCGTGTATTTTTCATTAAAGGGATTGGTATATATCGAATCGTTTAAAACGATCCGCGAATAATTTACCGTATTTACAAAAGTAATTTTTACTGTCGCTTCATTGCTGTGAACTTCGTGTAAGCCGGCCGGTTGTAATTTACCAGGCAATGCATGAGATTCATTTTTTTTACTTATAAAAGAAATTAAAAATGCAGAAAAAAATAAAAGCACGATAGCGTTTCTATTCATTTTAAAATCAATCATCTGCATTTGTTATTTTCTTACGGCCTTCTTTTATTAACGACTTTTCTTTTTTTATTTTAATTCTCTTTGCTTTGGAAGCTTTCGTTGGTTTGGTCGGCTTTCTTTTCTTTCTTTTAATTAAAGCGTTATTGATTAGGAGAAGAATTTTCAAATTAACATGTTCCTTATTTCCAAGCTGCGATCTTTCGGCCTGGCTTTTGACCAGCAGAAACCCTTTATCTGTAATTTTATTGGCGAGCTTTTCATGTACAATTTCTTTTTGCTTCTCCGATAAAATTTCCGAAGAAGCCACATGAAACCAGCCCTCTACCATTGTCTCTACTTTATTTACATTCTGGCCTCCTTTTCCTCCGCTGCGGGCTGTTTTAAATTTTATTTCTTTTAAAACATTTACCATGCTTCAAATTTACATAAATAGAAAGAGTATGGCCTGCGAAATTTCGCCCAATTAAATCTTAATTTGTTAATAGTTAATTTTTATAAGAACGAAAAAATTTACATTTTTGCACATAACCACTGTAAATGAAGCTAAACGGTATATACAATTCCCTTTGTGAAACAAAACGTTCCGGTAAAAAGTCATTTGCCGTATTGGTTGATCCTGATAAAGTGGATGATGATAAAATGCATCGGCTTATTAACCTGGCGGTGGCAGCGAAGGTTGATTATTTTTTAGTGGGTGGCAGTCTGGTTATTTCCAATTACCTTGATGAGTGTGTAAGAAATATAAAGAACAATTGCTCTATTCCTGTGATGTTGTTCCCTGGTAGCCCCAGCCAGATATCACGCTACGCTGATTCACTGCTTTACCTCTCGTTGATAAGCGGGCGCAATGCCGATTTACTAATTGGGCAGCATGTAATAAGCGCACCTTTTATAAAACAAAGCGGGCTGGAAATAATGAGTACCGGCTATATGGTAATTGATGGGGGAGCGCCTACTACGGTTTCTTATATTTCCAATGCAGCGCCATTGCCGTCGGACAAAAATGAAATAGTAATGTGCACAGCAATGGCCGGCGAAATGCTGGGTATGAAATTAATTTATATGGATGCAGGCAGTGGTGCTAAAAAAATGATCTCTGAAAGCATGATAGAAAAAGTTGCCGGGTGTATTTCAGTTCCTTTGATTATTGGCGGCGGCATTACCGATCCTGAAAAAGCTTACTTGAATTGTAAGGCTGGCGCTGATGTAATTGTGGTTGGCAATGCTATTGAAAAAGATGAAACACTTATAATGGAAATGGCTGCAGCGGTGCATTCGGTACCGGTGGGGATAAATACTGTTCCCTAAACATCTTGCTTAAACTTTCCCCGCAAAATTTAACGGTGAATTATTTTTATCCAAACCTTTTATCTTAGGCAACTTTGCCTTTATTGTCATTTAATGATGGGAATAATTTTTTTACGCTCATCCCTTCTGCGGAATTACTTCTACCTAAGCAGTTTTTAAATATTCTTAGAGATCGTATCTTATATTGAAGATGTAATGGTAAGAATAGGACATCGAAACATATCGTCAAATTATCAATGGATAAGTTAAAATATCGTGTTGAATTTGCTATGAGTAGTGTCGCAATCAGCCTTGTAGATTGCCGTAAATGCACCCTAATAAATACTTTGAATGCATGTAGGTTTGTAAACAAAAAATAAAGAATAATGGCAAATGCTATATCTGGTAAAGCTGCAAAGACGAATAAGATAATTTATTGGTGCCGGCGTCGTTCACGCTCGATTATGACGGCGCTAACTTTGTGTCGGCTTTGATCAGGCAAGGCTTGATTGATGAATTTCATTTGTTGATTAATCCAACTTTAATGGATAACGGCATGACAATTTTTAAAGATATTGAAGACAAACAAAATTTGATTTTAGTAAATCCGCATCATTTGATTGCGGGATTGTTGTTCTTAACTATGAACTAAAGCGATACTAACGGTATCGAAGTCACCTAAACGAAAATAAATTGCATATTAAATTCAATGGATAAACTCAATGGATATATAAAGAAAAAAAGCGAATAAATTGTTCAATGACGTTGTAAAGGCGGCATTTCATTAATTATTTCAGATGATAGAAGTTTTCAAAACCAACGTAGAAAATCAATCTGACGCAGACAGATTGCTCCGTGAAATACATAGTTGTTTTATCGGCCATCAGGCTAACTTTGATCTTGACGATTGCGATAAAATATTGCGTGTAAAATGTAAACAAGAAATTGTGGAGGCTTCTTCATTTATTCATCTTCTGCACCGCTTTGGGTTTTATGCCGAGGTGCTGTCCGATCTGCCTTGCCTGCGATACGAAGTAAATCAAATAGCAACAAAAAATTTTCAAATAAATTAATCAACATGAGCAAATTAAAAAGTGACAAAGCATTTTCCGGCTTTTCAGTAAATGACATTCAAAAGGCCAAGCAATTTTACGGAGAAACACTTGGCCTTGAAGTATCCGATGCAATGATGGGTTTACTTGAGTTGCACTTAAACGGCTATAATAAAGTATTGATATATCCAAAGCCCAACCACACACCGGCCAGCTTTACCATTTTGAATTTTCCGGTGGAGAATATAGAAGAAACAGTAAAATGGATGAAAGGGAAAGGCGTTGCGTTTGAAAGTTATGACGAACCCATAAAGACGGATGCAGACAATATCTTTCGGGGTGGGGGACCGGTTATTGCCTGGTTTAGAGATCCTGCAGGAAATATATTATCAATAATAGAGGAGGAAAGTAAATAAAGCTTTTTTAGCTTATCAATATAAAAAAGTCCGGGTTCGGGACTTCTTTAAACTAATACATCACCTCAAAAAACTAAGCAATACTTTTTCTTACAGCATCTATAAAACTTTGCCTGATATTTTTCACAAAATTACTTTCGGTGTCAGGCATTCTTTCCGGATGCCATTGTACCAGCAGCATGTAAGGCCTGCCGGCGGCTTCACGTCTTTCCATACCTTCAATCACGCCGTCAGGAGATATTGCATTTGCCACGAGGCCGAAGCCGGGCATGTCTATGCTTTGGTGATGGCCGCTGCCGACCATTCCCTTTTGTTCTCCCAAAATTTTATACAAAGCTGAATTGACATCTATCTCTACAGCATGTTCCCGGTCGCTTCCATCATTTAATTTCCCATGATTAAATTTTCCAAACGCAGGAATATCCGGAACAAGCGTGCCGCCAAAAAAGACATTTACAAAATGCATTCCGCGGCATATTCCTAACAAAGGTTTTTGCTCCTGCTCCACCTGCTGCATAATTTTCCATTCGAATTCATCTCTCTTTTCATCAATATCTTTTGGGTCGCAATACGAAAGAAATTGAGGCTGGTTGTATAGCCTGGGGTTGATGTCATTTCCCCCAGTTAGCAGAAGGCCATCACATTTTGACACATCATCAAAATTATTTTGTCGATAGCCAAGCTTTATTATTTCCATATCTTGCTCATCCCTCAGCCAATTTTCATAATTGGAATATTTAGAGCCTTCACATATACCAATAACCATTTTTTTCATTCAAATTCTTTCTTTCTTTATAAACTAAATTTAAAAGGGATAGAAGAACAATAGATTTAATCATGTATTATGTTGCTTACATCTTTCCTACACATTTTCACAAATGCTCTTTATAATGATAGTCGTGATATATACCTTTTATTACACACGCATAAACATTGCTCTATTTTTTTGTAGCCTCGACAGGAATAGTTGGCCATTTGATTATAAATATTTTACAAATATATTGTAACCGTACCGTAAGCAGTGGTGTACCTAAAAAATTCAAGTTTCAATATTAAATTGTTTCGCAGATTAATCCTTACACAAGGAACCAATAAAGTATATCTTACAAACTTATCAAAGGGCGTATATTATTTAATGTTTAATATTAACGGGAAATCTTATACAAGAAAAATTATTAATACAAGTAACGGTTTTTATTAGATATAAAATTAAAATCCCGGTAATGATTTTTACCGGGATTTTTAGGATCATACATTTTATCTACCCTGGTTGCCTAACACAAACAAATCATTAATCTGTTGGTCGGTAAGGGTTTTATTGAAAACTCTAATGTCATCAATATTACCAGTAATGTTTTCTTGCATAAATGCAGGAATAGTATTGGATAAGCCCGGAGTATGCGGTGTCTTGGGCACTGCTGCTTCTATGCCTTCAGGAGTTCCGATACTTGGATAATTAGGAGCAATTAACAATAAGGCTTCCGCTGGATCAGGAAAAAGTCCTTTAGTCAATAAATCAATTGTATTTATTAGTTGACCATTGGCATAATATTTCAAAGATTTATTGCTACCGTCAAAAGTCATGCTTATGAACGTCCAGGTTAGCGTATCCATAACGCCGGCTCTTTGAATAAATCTGCATAACTCACATGAGGGTTAGGTGATGCATCAACATTAGAGAAGCCAGCGTCAAAATCAAATGAATTATCAGCATGCTTACGATATAGTATTCCCAAAATCGGCCAGTTTGGAACATTAGGTGTACTAAACTGGAATATAGTACTTAATAGTTCCGTTTGTGGAAGCTGAACTACATTTTTTTGGGACTGGTCGTCTTTTACTCCCGATTGGCCTGTGCCGCTTTCATTAGCTGAAGCCTGAGTGACCTTATTTTGCTCTTGTGGTGTATCGCTGTTGCAACTTGAAAAAATGATGAGGCAACAAATGAAAGACGCTGATAAAATCCTTCTCATAATTTTAAAGTTTGGGTTAAAAAAATTTTATCCAAAGTATTTGCTTACTTATTCAGGTTATATGATTTGAATCATCTTTCAGAATGTTTTTCTCAGTAAAAAATTTATTTTTTATTCAGACGGTAGACTTATATTATTTTTAAATTTTAATAATAGAAGATAAAAAACTCTTTTATTAAAATTGATTTTATATCTTTGCTTCGCAAAAGAAATAAATGTTTTCAAAAACTTGCGAATACGCCATTCGTGCAATGATTTTTATAGCGCAAAAATCAAAGGGCGGCAATAAAGTTGGGATAAAAGAAATTGCTAAAGCAATTGATGCCCCTGAATATTTTATTGCAAAAATTTTACAGGATTTAAGCCGCAAAGGGCTGGTTCAATCCCTGAAAGGCCCTACCGGTGGCTTTTATCACGAGGACGAATCGTCACAATGTTCTTTGGCTGATATCGTAAAAGCCATTGATGGCGATAAGCTTTTTACAGGCTGTGGGCTTGGGCTTAAAAACTGCAATGAAGCCAAGCCCTGCCCCATTCATTATGAATTTAAAAAAGTAAGGGATGATATTTATAATATGTTGGAGGAATCTAAAATAGGGGAGTTTAGTAAGCAGTTAGAAAAGAATCTGACTTTTCTAAAAAGGAAATAAATTTTTTTACAATAATAAAGGATAAAAAGGTATTAATATATTCTTATGCATACAAGGTTTATTACAAAGTCGCTTTTGATGTTTATTGCAACAAGTCTCTTTTCATCATCCCGCTTACTGGCGCAGGCTGATACTGTAACTAAACAAACCAGCTCCTTTCATGGCGGAGATATGATCATGCTTATTGTGCTATTAGTGATTGTTTTAGGTGCGGCTGTTTTTTTGAAAATTAAAACGTCAGAAGTTGTCGCCGCCGGAAGAAAGAAAAAGAAGGAAATTGATAAAGACCGCTTAGACCAATATGTAAGTAATATGGATAGTAAACAGATAGATGAATTTTTAAGATATAAGGAAGAGCAAAGAAAGGAAGGAAACACCAGGGAAAATTTTAATTCTAAACTTTTGGCCTTAGTTGTTATAGTCATAACTTCTTTATTCAGTCAAACGTCTTTTGCACAGTCAGGGGCAAAAAATCCCGGGTCTCTTTTGGGCGAAGGCGGTGTCATTATCACAATAGCATTAATTCTTACGCCTATACTGGCTGGCATTGTTTTCATGATCGTTAAAGTAAAAAATGTTTTAAAGCAATATAACAGAAAACAAAATGCAGCCGAAGCAGAGAAGTTAGCCGCTTACCTGGAAATATTACCCGATGATGAAGTAAAAGAAAAATTATTAAAACGAAAGGCTGCATTGGATTATACACTAAGTAATTCCGAATTATCCGGGCGATTGAAAGCAGAGGATAGCAAGGGTTTGGTCAACATAAATACGAACAGCAGCCTGCCGGTCGTAGCAATAAAGAAGAAAGCCTTGAAAAGGCCAAACATTGATCCGCAACTTTCCAAATTGATTTTATGGTATATAGGTACGGCAACTTTTTGGTTGGTGTTTGGTACCAGTATCGGCGAATATTTAGGGATCAAATTTGTTGCACCAGATGTTGATCACTTAAGCTGGCTGAGCTTTGGAAGATTGAGGCCGGTACATACCAATGCCGTATTTTGGGGCTGGGCTTCGTTGGGTATGCTGGCACTTGGTTATTACATTGTGCCTACCGTTAGTAATACTTCTTTATCAAGTATGAAGCAGGGCTGGTACGCTTTAATTCTTATAAATACGTCCGTTGTGCTCGGCACCATTTGTCTTATGTCCGGCATTAATAATAGTGGTGGAGAATACCGGGAATACATCTGGCCGGTGATGCTGTTGTTTGCCATTGGTATTGTGCTCACATTAATAAACTTTTTAAAAACCATCGCGAAGCGAAAAACAAGAGAGATATACATTTCCAATTGGTACATAGTTGCCGCTGTAATATTTGCAATCGTAATTGTGCTGGTGGCTTATCTTCCTTTCTGGCAGGATGGCCTGGGAAACACAATAACACAGGGATATTACATGCACCAAGGCGTTGGCATGTGGTTCATGCTTTTTACGCTTGGTATTGTTTATTATATGCTTCCCCAGCAACTAAATAAACCCATCTATTCTTACAGCCTTGGCATCCTTGCATTCTGGACGCAAATATTATTTTATACATTGATCGGGACACATCATTTTGTATTCAGCGCTATTCCGTGGTGGCTGCAAACTGTTGCTATTGCCGGTAGTGCGGGAATGATTATCCCGGTAGTTGCGGGCACCACAAATTTCATCATGACCTTTAAAGGAGCGTGGTATAAAATTGCCGGAAGTTATACATTGCCTTTCTTTTTGGTAGGTATCATATTTTATTTTACCGGCTCCATGCAGGGCACGGCGGAAGCCTTTCGTTCTACTAATTTGTATTGGCACTTCACTGATTTTACGGTTGCTCACTCGCACCTTACCATGTATGGCATTATTTGCTTTTTTCTTTGGGCGGGTATCTATGCGGTCATTCCACGCATCACCGGTAAAGAGCCTCCGCAAATAACTGTAGGTGCACATTTTTGGCTGGCGCTGATTGGCCTATTATTCTACACTGTTCCCTTAATGTATGGCAGCACTATAAAAGGGTGGATGTGGGTACAGGGCAAACCCTTTATTGACGGGGTGGTTTTCATGGCGCCTTATTGGCTTTGGCGTGCCATAGGAGGCAGCCTGATGTGGCTTTCGCATTTATTCTTTGCCTATAATATTTATAAAATGCTTGCCGGAAAAGATATCCCGGATGTGAAAGACGCCGCATTGGAAAGATTAATAAATGAACAAACCGTTTTAGATCCAATAGTATAAAAGAAGATACAGACAATGGAATTATTCGACAATCATAAAAAGTTATTCGGCACAGCAACGCTGTTCTTTGTAGGGCTCACGCTTTTGGTGGCTATTATACCGGCACTCAATATGCAAAAAAATAATGCGGTGCTTCCCGATGCGGAACCATTAAGTGCCGACGCTATAAAAGGCAAGGCGCTTTATATAGCCAATGGCTGTATTGGTTGCCATACACAACAAGTACGTAACGTTGATATGGATAAAGTATGGGGCTCACGGCCAAGTATAGCCGCAGATTATGCAGGTGATCATCGCCAGGATGTATGGCGGAACACGGCTACGCTTCTGGGTTCGGAAAGAACAGGCCCCGACCTTATTAATGTGGGCAACAGGCAAGCCAGTAAAGACTGGCAACTTACCCATCTGTTTAACCCACGGATTTTAGTGGCTCAATCCATCATGCCGGCATACCCGTGGTTGTTTGAAATAAAAGATAAGCCTGCAAAAAATGATGTAATTGTAAATGTTCTTGCTGAATATTTATATGGGGATACGGGGAAAGTCGTAGCGACGAAAGAGGCATTGCAACTGGTGGCCTATTTGCTTTCCCTTAAACAAATTAAACTGCCCGACGGTACTGCTACGCCTGATTTTTTGTATAAAAGAAAAATGAAAAAAGCAGGCACTGAAACCGGTTCGAAAGAATTAAATGGCGTAGCGCTTTACGCCGCTAATTGCCAAAGCTGCCACCAGGAAAATGGGGAAGGTTTGAAGGGTGCCTTCCCGCCATTAAAAGGAAGCAAAGTGGTAACTGATGATAATCCCGAACTAATGGTAAATATCATAATGAATGGATATACCGGCCGTGAGAAAGAAGGCTTTGGCCCGATGCCGGCAGTTGGCACAATGAATAGTTTAAGTGCCGAAGAAATTTCCGCCATCATGAATCACGAAAGATCAAGTTGGGGAAATGAATCGAAAAAAGTATCGGTAGAAGAAATTAAAAAGATAATGGATGCAGTGAAAGCAGCGCCACAGCAATAAAAATTAAAAACCTTCATCATGAAAAAACTAATCACCTTAATACTGATGACTCTTCCGGGTTTGGCATCATTTGCCTGCCCTGCCTGCGAAAAGCAACAACCAAAATTATTGAAAGGAATTACCCATGGCGCCGGCCCTGGTGGAAGCCTGGATTATGTAATAGTCTCAATAGTTGTGATCATTGTTCTCTTTACACTTTTCTTTTCAGTGAAGTGGCTTATACGTCCCGGCGAGCAATCGCAAAGCCATATCAAAAGACTCATTTTAAATAACGAATAAATGATAGATAGGAGCACCATATTTATTTTTTTAGATGAAGAGCCAAAGCCTGTTGCGGAATTTGTTTCGCCGGTAAATTTTGAATTAGACACACGCAAAATGGTAGATGGAAAACATACTTTAAAGATCGTAAGCAGGGATCCGACAGGCAAGGAAGGTTTGCGTATCGTTCCTTTTGAAGTAAGGAACGGCCCTTCCATCGCTATTGAAGGGATAAAGGAAAACGCAGTGGTGGATGGAGTTTTACCGCTTATGATCAACGCCTATGGTAAGGGCGACCAAAAAACATTTTTAATAGAAGGAAGTGAAACGCCACAGAGTATTCCTTCCTGGGTATGGATATTGATCATTGGTTTTGCCGGTTGGGTACTCTATTATCTTATCACCTATCTCCCCATTAAAGAATAAAAATATGAAAGAGGCAAAAGGAATTATATCGTTGGATGATATTAAAAAACTGGTGGATACTTTTTATGGAAAAGTAAGAAACGATGAATTGATCGGGCCAATATTTAATGAAAGAATACAGGACCGCTGGCCGCAGCATCTTGCAAAAATGTACACGTTCTGGCAAACAGTTTTGCTGGGTGAGCATACTTATTTTGGAAGCCCTTTTCCTCCGCATGCCAACCTTCCTGTATCGCATCAGCATTTTGAAAAATGGATGGAACTTTTTAAACAGACGCTTGACGAACTATTTATAGGCGCGGTTGCTGAAGATGCAAAATGGCGTGCCGGTAAAATGGCGGAAATGTTTGAATCGAAAATAGAATACTACAAGAACAGGCCTTTTAAAAGTTTAGTATAATGACTGGTTTATTTATAACAATCATAGCTGTCTTTTTATGGGCAGGATTTATTTGCGCCATTAGCTTTATGGAGTCGTGGCTAAAGTTTCGTGCGCCAGGCCTTACCATGCCTGTCGGGTTGAGCGTAGGTAAACTTGTATTTAGCGCACTCAACAAAGTGGAATGGTTTTTTGCCATTGTTATTGTTGCCGGTATTTTTTTAAACAGAAGTGTGCTCGCTTCTTCAGATCAAGTATGGTTGCTGGTTATAGTTGTTATTCTGATCGTGCAAACTGCCTGGTTGCTTCCTGCTCTTAACACCAGGGCAATGGCGATCATCAATGGTAAAACGTTGCCGAAGTCAAGCCTTCATTGGTATTTCGTTATCGCTGAGTTTGTAAAACTTTTATTGCTTATTCTTTTTGGAATTAATCTTTTAAAATTAATAACTCAATAAAAATAGTTTAAACCTTAAAATATTTTATGAACAAAAAACCTATCCGGCGCAACGAAAATATTTTAAAGCTTTCAAAAGAGCATCATTTCAGTTTATTGTTTTGCTGGAAAATACGGCAAGGTTTAAAGATGAATATTGATGCCAGCCGTATCGTAAAGTATGCGCAATATTTTCATGCACATTTTCTTCGCCTGCATTTCAGGGAAGAAGAACTTTTCCTCTTCGCCTCGCTGAATGACGGACGTATTGAAAAAGCAATCAAACAACATAAGGAAATAAATAAGCTCGTTGCTAAACTTGCAAAGAATACAGAAGATAACGCAAACGGGCACCTGGAAACACTTGCTAACCTTGTGGACGATCATGTACGTTATGAAGAGCGGCAGTTGTTTCCTTATATAGAAAGAGCATTGAAAGATGAACAGCTTGATGCAATCGGTAAAAAACTAAATGATAAAAACGCATCAGTGTTAAAAGATGATTTTAAAGACGAATTCTGGGTGAAACCATAAATAAATAACATAAAAATTTAACGATGGAAATGAAAGAACTGATTAGCAATAAGTATTATAAAGTGATGGAAGTCTCACTCAGCGCCGGGGAAGCAATGCCGCAACACCAGGCTACCTCTGATGCTTTCATTATTGTAAAAGAAGGATCTGGAAAAATAATATTTTCCGATAACGAAGTGGAACTGCACCAGGGATCAACGCAATTAATTCCGGCTAATAAAGAACACAGGCTGCAGGTACATGCAACATTTAATGCCTGCATCATACTGGCACCTGAAGCTGCCATTAAATTTTTATAAATGATATTTATAGAATTAGGTAGAATATTCGCTAAGAACGTAATAAGAAGAGCCTCGCAAATGTCAATACAAACCGAGACGTCTTTGCGCCTGCTCCTTTGGAGAAAAGTTTTCGAGTAGAAAGTTTGTATTTGAAAGATGTTTCAGATCCCGATAGCTATCGGGACGCCGCCGTTAGTTTTATTAAAATTGTTACTTTATTCGGGCGGCTCGCAAAGGATGTAAACGATGTTAGGCTTTTGAGTTTTTCCCTTTTTTGTTTGGGCAAACGAAAAACATGCTGATATAAGGAATAGGAAAGTGAAAAGGGTTTTGCTTTCATGATTGGCTTTTAATTCTATTCCCGAAAACAAAAAAAAACTTTTGTGATCCTTGTTCTCGTTCGATATGCCTTAACGTCTTAATACTCTTTCACAAGAGTTTCCAGTGGAATATTTAATTTTTCATTTAGCCTGCGAATCATTTGTAAATTCAGTTTCCTGTTGTTGCGAAAAATATCACTTACCCTGCTTTTATATCCAAGTATTATTGCTAAATCCTGATTAGTCAGCCCTTGTTGTTCCATCCGGTATTTTATTGCTTCCAAAGGACTAGGTGAGTTAATCACAAAGTTTTTATCTTCATAATCACGAATCAATAAAGATAAAACATCCGCTTCGTCACTTTCTTTTGTTCCACGCTTTGCAGAAAATATTTCTTCAAATCTTTCTAAGCTTGCGTTATAATTTTTTTTTGTTTTGATGATTTTCAGTTCCATGATAATTTTTTTTATTTTCAATCTTTATAATCCTCTTTTGCTTTTTTTATACAATTGAACTGTCGCAGCATCTATTTTATCATACGCTGCATGAGTACCTATAAATTTTATAAAAACCCATCCCTTTTGATAATTCATTTCAACGATTAATGTATAATTATTTTCATTTATTTTAAAAACGGCTCTATCATTTTTTATTATTCTTGCCTTATTATAATCTTTTATCACATCATTTGGTTTTATCCATATTTTTTTCAAAACATCGTGATACCATTTTTCCAATGTGTCTTTGCAATCCGGATGCTTCCTGTAAAAATCAATTAAACTGCCCTTATTATGAATGTTCATTCTATCAACTTTGGCTTTGGAAAAAAATAAAATTACAAAATAGTAACCAAATTGGTTATTATTTGAATTGTGATTTTATTTCACAAAAAAAAATTGTTTTATCTCGATATGATTTTAGTTTCCCGTTGGCAGACCTTCCAGGTTTTTTAAAACCTCAAAAGTTTAATTAGCGCTACTTAAAACTATCCTCTGTTTTCTTCAAAGGTTTTTTAGTTCCAATAGTTTCTCAGAATTTTTTAATGCAAGGTTGTGTAGTTCCTGCGGATCATGTTCTAAATTATATAATTGATCATCTTTACTGTAATCGCTTTCAATATTTACTGCTTTTATTAACGCAGGACCATTGCCGGGAGTGATGTATTTCCATTCATCTTGTACAATTGCCAAAGCCATATTCTCAGGTTGCTCAATGATAAAGTCTCTGTTTGTATTTTCTTTCCCTATCAATGTATTGAAATAATCACGGCTATCAATAAATTCAATACAAATCATCAATCGATTGCGTGTTTTAAATTTTAAACAAATCGGCCATTGTTAAATTATTTTGAGAGATGCCGCTGTAATTGTTTTCCGCAAGCCCATACGTGGTAAGCATGGCAAGCCATACAGCATTTTTGGTTTTTGTCTCTTGCTTGAATGCGGCGATTTTGTTGCGCAATATTGCTTCGTATTTTTTATCAATGCCGAATTCGTTTAGCGAATACTTCATTTCAAATAAATGAGTAACATGATCCCTTCTTTCCATTACTAAGTCTATTTGGGCGCCTTCTTTTATTTTAGAACTCCTCCATGCCCATTCTGATGTTTGTACACCAGAAATGCCCAACGCATTTTTAATTTGAGGAACATGCGCCATACATACCTGCTCGAAGGCGTATCCGCTCCATGCCCTGTATTTTGGATTGTCCAACCCATTTATCCAGTCGCCCTCTTTAATATTTTTGTTAGCTATAAACCTGAAGTAAAACAAGCTAAAAAAGTCGGTAAGTTGATAAATCGTATCCCTGATATTTTTTCCATAGCCATTGTATTTTACAATAAAATCCGATAGTTCCAAATCTGCTAACATCCTTGTCAATGAACCTCCATTTGTTGCCTTTGTTGCACTCACAATTTCGTCTCTTGTCAGGCCTTTTGTTTTGGTAGCTAATGCTTTTATTACGTCAATATATTTTTCTTCATTTCTAAATAAGGAAGCATAAAGGTGCTTGAATTCATCATGTAATAGCCCGTTTTTATTAAAAAATAATTTGTCAATTGCCTGCTCCGGGCTTTGTCCCTTTTTAATGGCTTCTAAATAAAAGGGAGTGCCTCCCAGGCACATGTATGCTTTTATAATTTGGTATTCATTCCAATGAATATTCTTCGCTTCCAGGAATTCTTTGGTTTCTTTAAGTGTGAAGGGATTAAGTTTTATTTTTTGTGTTATCCGGTTGTGCAAGCCACCTGTGTTTTCAAAAATCCTGTTCACTATATACGAAGTTGCCGAACCGCAAATGATGAAAAGAATATCTGTTCTGGCACTTGCCCAACTATTCCAAAAATGCTCTAAAGCCGATAGGAATTTAGATCTTGGCGTGTCCAACCAGGGGAGCTCATCTATGAAAACAATTTTTCTTTTCCTTTTTGAAGCGGCGATTATTCTTTTTAGATTTTCAAATGCTTCAAACCAGTTGGTGGGTTGTGGCAATGAAAGCTTTGTAAAAGCTTCAATGCTGCGTTGAAAAGCAGCAAGCTGATCCTTCATTTGCGCATTAGCCAGGCCGGTATGCGCAAAGCAAAATTTATCATAAAACAATGTTCTGATCAGGTAAGTTTTACCAATCCTCCTTCTGCCATACACAGCTACAAAATGAGAAACCGGGGCGGCTTCAAGTTTATCAAAGAGGATTATTTCATTGCTTCTTCCCAGCATGATTTATTTTATAATTGGCTACAAATGTATCTTTTTTAATAGTTACAGCCAATTATAAAATATTTATTATTTGCTATAGCTTTCAAAAAAAATAAAAGATACACCCAGTTATGGCTTAGAGTAATCTTTTTTTCAATGGCATAGCACCCCAATGAAAAATTTTTATTCCATTTGCCGGGAATACTTACCGGGCCACAACCGCAGGCCTCACTTCGGTACCTACTGTATGGGTAAGGCCGTCACCTAATTCGTTTCTGTATTTATCCGCGATTTCATTTAGCTGTTTTACTACCTCCGGGTATTGATCCTTTACATCCCTGTCTTCGCCAGGGTCGGTTAAATAAATTATACAATCACAAATGCACAGAGTCTGAACCATACTTTCCCGGATAACCATCCCTTCCTATGGTTGCCGGCAGGCTGTATGTTTGTGAAATGCAAGGGAATATTAATTTCCATTCGCCGTTGCGAATAGCTTTTAAATTATTGTTATCGTAATAATATACAAACGCATCTCTTGGAGTCGCGTTTTCATCGCCCAATAAAACCTTGCTCATATCCACGCCGTCAATTTTTTTCACCGGCATTTTTGCTTTGCAAAAAGCGATAAGAGTTGGTAAAATATCCATTGTGGTGAGCAACTTATTGCACACAGTACCCGGCTTGATTTTTCCGGGCCACACCATTATTCCAGGAACTTTTAAACCGTCGCCCTATGTCATTGGAATAAGGCAAGCCAAAGTATTCATCATAGCCATTTTGCAGCGGCATATAGGTAGGTTTACTTCCCAAGTGCCATTTACCTACAATAGCAGTCCTGTATCCGGCGGCCTTTAATATTTCCGCCATGATGTTTATGAAACCGGCTTTTTATGCTTTCGGCTTATTCATTTGAATTTGCAAAATATCGACACCTAAAGAAAAGGCAATGGCGAAATAAATATAACCTTTGGGAATATGGAAGCCAAGGCCTTCTCCAATCAATGATACTCCGATAAGAAGCAGAAAGCTTAAAGCAAGCACCTTGAATGCGGGATGTTTATTAATAAACCTGCTTATTGGCTCTGCAGCAAAAAGCATGATGATTACCGTTACTATCACTGCCACATACATTATCCAAAGTTCATTTACCATACCTACTGCTGTTATGATGCTGTCAACGGAGAATACGAGGTCAAGAATTAATATTTGAATAATAATATTTTTGAATGAATTTGATTTTAATGCTTTGGCGCCAATTTCTTTACCTTCTATTTTATGATATATCTCAGCAGATGATTTATATAACAGAAATAAACCACCGAGGATAAGTATTAAGTCTTTTATAGAAATACTATTGCCAAGAAAATTGAATAGCTCACCCTGCAATTTCAGGATAAAGGATATAATTGCAAGCAAAGCTAATCTTAAGAACATTGCCAGGACAATACCCAATCTTCTTGCTTTTTTTTGTTGGTGCAGAGGAAGGCGTGCAGCCATTATTGAAATAAAAATGATATTGTCAATACCTAATACCACTTCTAAAAGTACCAGGGTAACCAACGCGATGACCTGTTCCATACTTGCTTGCTTTTGGCCAGATAAATTATTCTTTTACTGATACCCGGGTCTATTATTTTGTGGGTTTATATGCAGTGCGGCCGCTGTTCACCGGCCACTCTTGGAATAGAAGAATATCCATATAGTTATTTGCAAATAGCTACTTAGACAATGCTTCTTTCATAATCATTCCTTACTTCCAGTGTAATGTCAACTTTAAAATGTCGGTTGCTATTTAAAAGCGCCAAAACATCATTGACAGAACACTAGTATGGTAAATATTTTAATGCCTGCAGGAACTTTTTTTGTTTGTTCTCAAAATTATACTCTATCCATTAGTTTGGCATTAAAGGAACATTAGAATGTTATTAGAGAGAGCTCTTTTTTCCAGACTAAATAATGTGAAAAAATGACTTCAATAACAACATATTTGTTAAAGAATGGCGGAACATAACCGGCAGCGTAGGTATACCAACCGGCAAATATTCCACGAAAGACTGTAAAGGAAGAATAATATGATGTGTGTGTGAAAAGATCGTGACGAGAATCAATTTGGAAAAAAAATCTCCAGGCAATTTCACTCAGGCAGATTTGCGGGAATTGTTTTCTTTACTTTTAAGTTCAGGATTCACTTTATAAATGCCCTCTTATCCTCTTTTGTAATTCAGGAACTGCTTCTTCCATAAACCATGAATTTATCTTCACCCAGTTTTGATTCCGCGGAGAAGGATGCGGCAAGGGGAAAAAAGTTGGCAAATACTCCTTGTAATTCCTGACTGTTTCTGTAAGGCTTCCGTTGAAACTTTTCTTTAAATAAAAGCGTTGTGCATACTGCCCTACTAATAGAATAAGTGGTACGCTCTTTAAATTTTTAAAAACCGCCGGGTGCCATAAAGGAGCGCACTCAGGGCGTGGTGGCAGGTCTCCTGAGATTGCTTTCCCGGGATAACAAAAACCCATGGGTAAAATTGAAATACACTCATCCAGGACCTTAATTTTTTGCCACTGGCATCATTCCAAGGAATGCCTGTTTCGTGCACACGACGGCTCGGCGCCTGGCTTATAATGACAATTTTAGAAAATTCATTTAATTGTATAACAGGCCTTGGGCCTAACGGTAAATGTGCTCTGCAAACTTCACATCGTTGTATTTTATGTAGAAGATTTTTCATTTCAAAAAATGAATGAGCATTAGTCTTTAAAATATGATGTCTATTTTTTTAATTATATAATAAGTAGAGATATATAACTTATTTCATTAAGGCCAGAAAACTATAGCAATGCTGACATTAACCGGCATACAGAATCCAACCCTCTATGCAACGCAGAACGGCTTTGCCATTGTTCCACTGTAACTAACCGGCTACCTTGCTTATCCTGCTCAAAACTATGTTCCAACGCCTGGCATAAATCGCGGTCGTGAATAAGAGAGGTAATTTCAAAATTGAGATAAAAACTTCGTGTATCCATATTGACGGTACCAACAAAGGCAAGGCTGCTATCAATAACAATAGTTTTGGAATGTATAAATCCTTTCTCATAGAAATAAACTTTGACGCCCCGCTGCAACAAAGGCTTTATAAAAGAAAACGAAGCATGCTGAACAATAAATGAATCAGATTTTGAAGGAAGTATTAGTTCTACGTTAATGCCATTAGCGGCAGCAATAACCAGTGCTGAAGTTAACTCTTCTGTTGGAATAAAATAAGGAGTGCAAATACGAATGGTTCTTTTAGCCTGGCTAAGCGCTAATAAGATCGTTTCCATAATGTAAGGAACCACTGAGTCAGGGCCACTGGCGGCTATGGCAATGATGGCATTCCCTTTTTTTTCCGGGTGCAGGTTAAAGTAATTGTTTAGTTTGTTAGTAATCTCTTTGCCGCCTGCAAAGCGCCAGCTTAAAAAAAATTGTACCTGGAGCAAATTTACGGCTGGCCCCTGGATGCAAACCGATGTGTCCCGCCAATAAAGAGGATACTTACCATTATTCCAATAGCGTGCGTCTAAATTAATGCCGCCGATAAAACCCGTAGCACTATCGATAATTACAATCTTACGATGGTTTCTATAATTACTGTTGGCAAGCGAAGTAAAAGCTACCGGCAACGTTTTTAAAAATTGTATGCCTGCTTTTTTAAATTTTTTTGCCACCTTGTTTATATGATTTGATCCCACGCCATCAACAATTATCCTTACTTCTACCCCTTCTTTTTGCTTATTAATTAAAATATCCGTTATCCTGTTTCCTACATCATCCGGCGTAAAAATGTAATACTCGATGTGAATGTGGGAGCGGGCATTTTCAAGTGCGGCAAACAAAGCAGGAAATTTTTCTTCGCCATTATTCAACAACTTTACCGAATTACCCTGGCTAATTAAAGATTGATTTTGATAATTAAGATAACGAAATGGAAAAGCCATATCGCCAATATCATTTTCCAATAATTGAAGCCTCTCTTCCATTTGAGGTTTTAGCTGCCGGTAGTATTCATCCAGTTTCTTCCTGTCTGCCAGGCGCTTCCGGTTAAGCTCTTCCTTTTTAAACACCGGCTTCTTACCCACAAAATAATATATTAATAAGCCTACTATGGGCAGAAAAACAATAACCAATACATAAGCTAATGACTTGCTTGGTTTTCTGTTTTCACTTATAATAGTTATAATAATTCCAGCGTAAACGAACAGCACGGGTATCCAATACCATCTTGTAATAAAATCCGTTATAGCATGCCAGTTTACCATTATATACCGTGCTTTTTATTTATTGAATAACAGGAGGCGGCCAGTGTAGTTGATGTTCTTTGCAGACTTCACATCGTTGAATTTTATTTGAAAGTTATAAAAACACAATAATCTTTGGCTTATGAAATCAAAAACATCATTAATTATCATCCATTTCTTTTTCATAATTCAATTCGTTATTCACGATTCTTGCGGGCGATGTGTAAGGGTGTTCTGTCGCCTTTTCCATGCCCATTATATGTATAACTTTCCAGCCGTGCAGTTTTAAATAATCAGAAACCATAGAACGGTGACACCGCCACCACACTGCTTCGGAACACATGTATGCCGTTTTTTGTTTTACTGCAATTTCTTCAAGTGTTTTTATTCCGTCTTTAAAAGCAGGCGTTTCCATATAATCAGCATAACTTCTAAAAGCGACGTGCCGCCAGGCTGTATTTTTTGAATCGGGATCTGCTTTTCTTCTGCCCCCAAGTTCTTTTATATGCACATATTGAATGTTGTGTTGAGGCAACGAAATTTCCAGCGCTTCTTTATTAAATTGAGGAAACTTGCGTGAGCCGGGATAGCTCCTGATATCTGCAATCGATTCAATATTGAACGAATGCAGCATGGCTACAAATTCCTCTAATGAGCGGGTGGAATGTCCAATGGTCCATATTGTTTTATTTTTTTCTGTCATAACAATGGAATCCTTCTGAAATTTATTTGTCTTTTTTATCTTATTCCAATGTCTGTTCGCCGCCGCCGTTTACAAAAATTGTTTGACCGTTTACCCACGCCGATAAAGTCTTCGGCACCCAATTTTAAAGTTGTTACTTTTATTCCCTTTACGATTATTTGATTTTTTTTACTCATTTCTTTTTTAGTTGCGGCAAATTCACCATAGTGAAAGCTAATTGTTTAGCTTAAAGGTATCGGAAAACTTTATCAGTCATTAGCCTGAAAAAAGAAGGGTGCCGGAGTTTGGCGATGATATGTTTTCTTATGCGTTGATTTTCAATTTTTAAAAATTCCCATTACTTTAAAATTCTTCTATCACAATTTTATTCTTATCACTTCTAAATGCAGCAGATTTTCTTTAATGCTTTCTATCATAACATCGGGGCCGCAGATGTAGAAATATTGAGAGAAACCCTTACTTTTCTTTGAGATAACTTTCATCTATTTTTCGATTATCATACTTCCCGATTTTTTCATTATAAGGCCACATTAGAATGTGATTAGAAAAGACTGATTTTTTCTAATCTAAAATGATAAGAAGTAAATTGCTTTGATTAAAACCTATTCTACGTTTATGGAGCGAAAAATTTTAATTGTTGAAGACGAAAAAAAAATTGCCGATACGCTTAAGTTTGGGCTTGATGAAATCGGTTTTAGTGTTGAAGTCGCTTACGATGGTAAATTAGGATATCATTTATTTTGCGCTAAGGATTTTGATCTTGTTATTCTTGATATCAACCTGCCTGGCATGAATGGGTATGAGCTATGCAAAGCTATTCGTTCGCAAAACCAAAATATTCCTGTTCTTATGCTCACTTCTATGAGCGCACTGAATGATAAAATTGAAGGCTATGAATCGGGTGCGGATGATTATATGATTAAGCCGTTTGAATTTAAAGAACTGCTTTTGAAAATAAGGGCACTGCTTAAACGTACAATGAACCAAAGTTTACCGGTTGGAAATGTTTTGAAAGCCGCCGACCTGGAAATGAATCTTGATAGCAAAGAGATAAAAAGAAATGACAAGATAATCAATCTTACCGCGAAAGAATTTCAATTGCTCGAATACCTGCTTCGCAATAAAAACCGGTTAGTGTCAAGAGTGGATATTGCCATTAATGTATGGGATGTTGACTTTGAGACCAACACCAATGTAATTGATGTGTACATAAGTTATCTCCGTAATAAAGTGGACAAACATTTTGAGCACAAATTAATTCAGACGCACGTTGGTATGGGATACATTTTAAAAGACCATTGATGCATATAAGGATTAAAATAACCTTATTGTTCACGCTGATCATGTGTGTATTGCTGGCATTATTTTGTGGCTCTATCTATTATTTTTTTTACACGAACCGGTTGGAGAATATTAAAGTGCATTTAACCAACCATGTTGTTACAACGGCTAATATGCTTAATGAACCGAATACGTTTAGCCATAGCCTTATCAAGAGAATTGATTCCATCACTGTAATACCAATGCAGAATAAAACCATCCAGGTTTATAATTCTTTCAATGAAATGATATATGCCTACAGTGATGCGCCAGGCGATACGATATATATCACCAACGATATACTTAATAAAGCGAGAGTTGGTCATAAGTATTTTTTTTCAGTAGGCAACAGGGAAGCCATTGTCTGCTATGATATGAAAAACACCAACACGCCCATTATACTGGCTGCCGCTTTTGATGAAGAAGGCAAAAGAAATCTTTACCATCTTAAAATTATTTTGCTAATAAGTTTTCTCTGCGGAAATGTAATTGCCTTCACGTCGGGATATTTTTTTTCCAAGATCTTATTGCTGCCCATCAGGAAGATTGCCGATGATGTAAATGATATTTCTGCGCAGAACCTGGCACACAGAATTAAATCAGGAAATGTAAACGATGAATGGAATTACCTTACGCAAACTTTAAATGAATTGTTAGACCGCCTGCAGCAGAGTTTTGAAATGCAAAGGCGTTTTATTTCATCAGCATCGCACGAATTATCTACTCCGCTCACTTCTATTTCCAGCCAGTTGGAAGTATCGCTGCAAAGAAACAGGGAGGCAAAGGAATATCGCGGGGTGATGCAATCGGTTTACCAGGATGTGCGCAACCTGGGTAAGCTTACACAAACATTATTGGAGTTTGCAACAGCTTCGGGTATCAAGGGAGGAATTGAAATTAATTCAATCAGGATTGATGAAGTGCTAATGCAGCTTCCCGGCGAGATTACAAAAATGAACAAGGATTATTCCGTGAAACTTGAGTTTGATCAGTTGCCTGAAAATGTAGAAAGGCTATTGGTGTTTGGGAATGCTGAATTGTTACTGACTGCAATAAAAAATGTTATTTCCAACTCTTGTAAATACTCACCCGATCATCTTGCCAAAATAAAATTATCGGTCGGGCCAAAGGAGATCATCATTTCCGTAGAAGACGATGGTAAAGGAATTTCTGAAAATGATTTGAAGAATATTTTTCAGCCATTTTACCGGACCGAAGACAGCAAGTCCATTACGGGTTTTGGGGTAGGCTTGCCGTTAGTCTATCGCATTATTAAATTGCACAAAGGCAACATAAAAGTAAACTCCACTGTTGGTAAAGGAACTACTGTTTTAATACAACTTCCCATTGCTGAAAATGTACGGGACCGATAAAAGTGTTATGTGCAACTTGCTAAAAGATTATTGACTTTAAGATAATTTGAAATTCATGAAAATACTTTCGTTACTAACTCCAGCTGAGGTTCAGGATCTTTGAAGAAATTCGTAACAATGCTATTTGCGGACAATTTGTAAATGACTTTAATATCTCCGAAAACTTCATAGAAACAAAGCGTTTGTTGACTTTATGCATTTTGTAATTAAGACGAAAGGACAGGGCGCTAAATCATTAATTGAAGCTGCTAAAAATCGCAAATAGGCTACATATATATTATAGATTTAAGAACGCCTGACGGAGTGATGGGAAAGGTGCCACTCGAAGATATAATTGGATCGTTTAAGGTCGAAAATAGTAAGCTTTTAGAAAAGTCATACCAACAAAACATTCACCATAAAATTTTTACACAAAACGGCCTTGTTAAATTACCGCCGGAATTATTTGACTTAATTATTCAGGAAATAAAAATGAATTTGAAAAGCAACTAAAGAACGCACATCACAAGGGCATGGCTAAAAGCAGGACTGCGTCGTTTCATCATCTTTTGTTCTTTGATCATCTTGAGTTTGGATTTGTTTAAGACTATGAATAGATTCAAAAAATATGACAGGATAATACAACTTAGATATAATAGCTCACTGGTTAATTAATGATTCAATCCATCTTAATAACCTGCTTGTCGTTATTGGGGTTCATTTTAAAATCATCACAGTTTTTTAACCCAAGTTGCAGTTAACCTGACAAAAATCGTGTAATGACACGGGTTTCATTTTTTTTCAGTGGCGTTTTGTGTACTACAAATTTAATTTGTTTGAATGGTTTTGGTTTTTGTCCTTTTAGGGCATCATATATCTTCTTCAGGTCTTCTGATGGTTCAGTGCATCTTTTTATTTGTATGATTTTATCATAGCTGTTTTGTGCTGTTGTCAGTACTGATTTTTGGGTGGATGCTTTTCGCTTTATCTCCTGCCAATCATCCTTGATACCTGATTGCTTCAGTTGGTGACGAATGGTATTTACAAGCCAGTAGGCTAGCAGGCCCAAATGCAAATGTGCCATTGTTGAGTCATCCTTTTTATGATAGATCGGACGTAGATCCAAATCTGTTTTTAATACTCTGAATGTTGACTCTATTTCTCTTATTGTATTATATATCATCCATTCCAGGGCTTCATCTGTTCCTTCTAAATTGGTTCTTAGAAAATAAACGCCCAGTTTGTTGTTTGCTTCTTCGGCTTTCGCAATATCCTTTTGCCAATATAAATTTTTTACTGTTTGGGTGTCTTGGTCAATATCAAGATGGATATTATAAAGGTGATGAATAGAAGGATACTTTTGTTTTGCTCTTCCTATTCTTTGTTGCACTTTGTCTAACTTTTTTATACCTCTTGGTTTGAATAAACTTTGTTGTATGAGGTGCAATTGTTGTTCGTATTCCTGCTCTAATCTATTTTTTATGCCTTGCTCTTTTAAGCCTTTGGCTTCACTTTCTACTTTTAGAAAACTATCGGTATGTTTTTCACTTATGACTTGTGTTAGCCGGATTATCTTTTTTGATTTGGTAAGTAAATAAGTTTCTTTGCCTTCCTGTACAGCCCGGTGGTCTTTTATTTTTGTTCTGCTCACTACTACGTATTTGTATCCTTGTAGCGTTAGTATTTTTAAATTTTTTTCTGTAGCTATCCCTGCATCCATTACCACTATTGGTTTTACAGTGCTGGTGGGTAGTTTTTTAAGAAGTGGATTGATGTCGGAAGTATCTACATAGTTGCCTTCATGGATAGATGAATATTTTATGAAGCCCTCTATATTAATAACCATGGCCAGCACCACCAGTTTTGCATCGTTGCGCTTTTCTTTGCTTCTGCCATATTTAGCCAACCGGCTCTTTTTCTTACTGCCCTCAAAATAAGTATTGGTAAGGTCGTAGAGCATAATTCTATCTTGCAAGTCAAAGAGTTCATTGGTTTTTGTAGATAAATGTTTTTCGATGGTGTCTTTGCACTTATATAAATCCAGGGCGTTCTGGTAAAGTTTGTCTTTGGAAATTTTATGAATATCATATCCGGTGATATCGCAGATGGCAGAGTTGTCTCTTATCCATTTGCTGGTGGCTAATTCAGAGACAGGATATACTGCCCGGCTAATGACTTGCGTCATGCATAATTGAACCTTTTCATCCGGCCATCCAAGCCCTTCAAATAGTTCGGTGAGTTTAAGATTATTCCAGGTAGTGGCGCATATCCACTCGGTGCCTATTTCCCTTGCTTCTTTGTGTTTTATGCTTTCTACTTTTACCAGCCTGTGACTTTCCTCCATTGCCTGGCGATCTATGGTTTTCTTCTTAATCATTTCATTCCAAAAACGATTGACCCATTTAAGTACTTGCTGATCTGATTCTTCAAAAAGGCATAATTTATTTTTATATCTGCTATTGAGATAATCCACGACCTTATCTTTTTGTTCTCTGGTAGCCTCAGCCCAAAAGCCAATGTTTAAAAGCGTTCTATGACACACCCTATCATTTTCGTTGCGATAACTCTCTACCAAGCGGTAGTAAGCCGCAATATCCGCAATGTTAGGATTGTATCTGAAGGAGGCTTTTAAATACATAAGCCGCAAAGCTATAAATCAGTATCAGAAACCGAACACCCCCCTGTGTACTACAAACCAATCTTAAAAACAAAAACCTTTACCAGCAACTATTTCAGGATTTTGTTACTTAAAAAAAGCCCAAAAATTAATGAAAATAGATGTTTTTGCTGCAATGTGGGTTAAAATTACCTGGTTGCTCTGCAGATCGTTAGGGAAGGTGATTTCTTCCAAATTAATTCCATTAGCATCATCAAATATTATGGCCGGCCTGAAATCATAACCTTTTAATAGCAGCTTTACATTTTTCATTTGAATTCCTTTTGCATGGCGTACATAAAAAGCCCAGGCAGGCAATTCGCCAAACATAGAAAATTCAGGATAATTTTCAATTTTTTCAGGAAGCTGGCTTAGCCTGCTTATTGGGAAATAAGCCTGCCCTTTTGATGCCCTGCCGGGATAAGTAATTTTAATATTTTCCAGCGTTACATTCTCGATATAATTTCCCGGAATGCCTGTAATAGAAGATGGGAGTGGGTTGTGATTGCCGGCTTCTGATACCCTTATATCATAGTTAAGATCGGGGCGGCCCAGGGGAACCTGCACCGTAAGATTGCCAATGTAAACATTTTTAATACTGCCGGATTTACTGCCACTGCGTTGACCCAAACGAATAAAAATTGCATTGCCGGTGTTTTCAGCAACGATGTTGGTAACATGTATATTTTCAATGAAACCACCATCCACTGATTCAAGTGCAATCACTGAGCGATACGTGTCAAAAACCTTAATGTTTTTGATCGTAATATTTTTGAAACCACCGATAGATGCAGTTCCAAATTTTAAAGCGCTGGCCCCGGAGATGATGGTGCAATTCGCAATCAAAATGGAATCATTGTAATAGCTGGGATAATATGATTTTAAACAGATGCCATCATCCGCAGAGTTAATATTAGAATTGGTGATGCGCACATTTTTCGAATCCGTGATATCCATGCCGTCGTTGTTCCAGTAGGCACGATTGAAAATAGTTACACTATCCATTGTAACATTGGAGCACAACTCTAAAGACAAGCCCCAACAGGCTGAGTTTTTGAAAGTAGTTTGTGTAAATGAAACGTTATTACACATAGATAATCGAATTAGTTTTGGCCGCATTTTTTCATTGGGCCTGTTGGATTCAACTGAATAATCGGGATCAATCACAATGCCCGCATGATGAAGGCTATCTACATTTATAGCCAGCGCCGTTCCTTGTCCGTCTATGATTCCCCGACCGGAAATTGAAATATTATTTACCTTATAAGCAACCAATAAAGCCAACTGTGAATTATCATCTTTCTTGGGGCTTTCAGGCCGGCCTTTCATTTCAAGGCTGCGGTAATCAAAAGGGTTGGTACTTCCTAATAACGTTGCCTTTGCATCTACATGCAGTTCGATATTGCTTTTTAATTCCAGCGTGCCTGTGAGGAATATACCTTCAGGAACTATTACTTTTCCTCCACCATTTTTTGTGGCAAGATCAATGGCTTTTTGGATGCTTGCTGTGTTCAGCGTTTTACCATCGCCGATAGCGCCGTATTTTGTTATGAGGTATTCTTTTCCTGCCTGCGCAAACAAATTGCCATTGCAAATTGTGGTCAATAGCACCATTATAAAAGATAACCTGAAATGTATTTTTCCCAAATTCATCATAAATAATTTCATAGAGAAAATTTGTATTTTCTTCTTTTACATATTTCGTACACAAGGTTGAATCTTATGCGATACTTATCAACCGAAATAGGTGTTTCTTAAAATACTTTTATTTCCCAAATGCCCGGGCGGGGAAGGCCTTTATTATTTACCATTTTTATTCTTACAAACCGTGCCTGCAATTTTTTTTGTAAAGAAATGGGCGATCCAATTGTATTATTTTCCATTCCATCATCAACAGTTTTCCAGTCGGTTCCATTTTCTGAAATATCAATTTTATAATAATAAGTATATATAGGAAATTCAGGATACACTTCAATCTTTTCTATAGGTAATGACTTTTCAAAATCCAGTTGTAACCATTCCTCTGGTGAAGTGCCGCCAATCCACAACGTTCCATTATTTTCATCATTTGCATACGAGGCTTTGCAAACAGTATCAAGGTCGGAAGAACTTGACACCCTGGCACCGAAGGCAATATTTTTTTCTTTACTGGTAATTGGCAGCAATATGCCTTTGTTGGTAGCCACTACATGTTGTAAGTATCCATCTTTATCAAAGGTAAGTTCATCGGCACATACTTGTCGAAGTTTGGCTGAAATATCATACTTGCCCACCGTATTAAAACGGTGATAGATTATGTAATACTTGTTTTGATAATGCAATACTGTATGATGCCCTGTTGAAGCAATTCTTTCGTCCTTTTCATTGGCTACTAAAATGGGCCGCACCGGGCCTTCCTGCCAGGGGCCAAAAGGCGTATCGCCGGTTGCATATCTAACCTGGTACGTTTTATCCCAGGTATGACCCCAGGAGTACATGAGGTAATATTTATTGTTTCGTTTCAACATGTACGGCGCTTCAAAATAATGAGGCGGCGTTACATCGCGGGGCGCTTCGCTGAAAGATACCATGTCATCATTTAGTTTTACAATAAGGCATCTTCCCTCAATATCAAAACTTAAGTCAGTGGACCCCCAATATAAATAAGCCTGCCCGTCATCATCAATAAAACATTCCGCATCTATGGTTTCTACATAATCATATTCTTTCTGCCGGATCAATGGCTGATTATCGTCACGTGCATTTTTCCAGGGACCTAAAGGCGCATCTGCCACGCCTACCCATATTTCCCGCCCTACAGTTACATACATGTAAAACTTTCCGTTTTTTCCTTTTACCACACTGGGTGCCCACACGCCATCTTTCATACCGGTGCTGCTCTGGCATTGCTCTTTCGTTGGCCAGTTTAAATATTGGCATTTCCAGTTTTTTAAATCTGTAGAAATCCAAACACCCATCTTTGTAATTGCATCCCATGAGGTAAGATCACTGGTGGCATAGATATAAAAAGTGCCGTTATCTTCAATAATAGTAGGATCGGCATAATAACCCGGAAGCAACGGATTTCCGTTTTGGGTATCATTATACTTCGCATCTTTATTGGTCCATTGTTTTAAAATCGGGTTATCCTTATGCTGAGCTTTAACATTAGCAACCAACACTATTAGTAACCCAAAAAAAAGTACTTGTTTATATTTCATTGCTCAGTTTAATTATTTTGAAAAACTAACTATTTGCCTGGCCATTGCCAATGCACCAGGTCCGTACTCGAGGCAATCCCTATCGAAGCATTTTTATCAAAATCTCCAAGTTCTTCTGTTAAAGGCCCTGATCCGTGAAAGAATAAAAGATAACAGCCAAAACGTCTGTCCGATGTTAAATCCAACACCGTTCCTGCTGTAATACGTCCTTTTGCCCAGGGCCAACGATCCTGACCTAAAGTAATCAATCCCGGCCAGTCATTCCAGTGCTCTAAATCTTCTGAATCTTTGATGGCAATTCCGTTTTTAGGAGAATAGAATAAAATATATTTCCCGTTTTTGTAGATGACGGATGGGTTTTCTCCGGATGGAGTTTTCCCAAAATAATTCCAGTGAATAAAATCGTAGGAATAAGACATACAAATTCCGTTTTGTTTGTAAAAACACCACCATTTCCCGGCTTGCTTTTTATCCTGAAGCAGATAAGGATCAATCATTCGTCCCATATCGGCAAAAGAAAAATCAGCCCCCTTTACTTTCATTAGCTCGGGAGCACTCCAATCCAGTAAATTCTTACTTCGCATAATGAATAAGCGGGCATCTCCGGATCCAAACCGCGGCATTTGATCAACGGTGTATGCTGGCCTGGGATAGGTTTGCAAACAAAGAATCCATTCCTTTTTAAACCGCACTACATTACCCGGACTTGAGAAATCCAGGTCCTGATTTTTTGGAGTAATGATTTTCACCGCAGACCATTTTTTAAGGTCACAGCTACGGGACAATGCCGTATAAGAGTATATTTTTCCGCATTCTGTTTTTACGATCGTAAAGAAAAGGTAAAAAACACCATCATTGTATAATACAGCGGGATCGCGGTAAGCAGTTGTATCATTGCCTTTAAACAATATGGGCGACCCTAACTTGACAGGAAAGCTGTTTTGCGCCTGAACCTGAAAAGAAAAAATCAATAAAAGAGAATGGATTTTTAAAAACTTCATTTAAAACTGTTTAATAAGTGCACATTTACCAGATTCCGATGAAAATATAAAACTTGGTTATGCTATAATTTTTGGAAGCAGTTCATAGAAAATTAAAAAGGATAATTTGAAATAGAAAATCATAATAGCAAACGCATTAAAAATATACGACATCAAAGGTGATCATTTATACCGGATACCGGGCACTCCTGAAAATCTTTAAATATGCCTCCATAGTCTATTTTTTTCCATTTGTACCAACAGGTATTTGTACACCTGTTTTGGATACCTGTTTTGAAAAAGAATCAATCACATTCCATGTACTTTTATCGCCGTTAAAAACCGTATTTAATCCCTGCTCTTCCATTGGCGGATCGCCGGTATATGGGTCGCCTTCTTTCCACCATGTTTGTCCCTTGGTTGTTCTGGCAATGCCACCGTAAGCCCAAAAATTTACGCCCGCCAAGGCTCCGCCTGATTGTTCACTGTTTAACCATTCGCCCAACGTTTTACCGTAATAAATATCCCTGTATTTAGTCGTGGAATTCATATCAAAAGATTGCTGGTCTCTTGGCAATCCGAACTCTTCAATCACCAATGGCTTATTCAATTCTTTAGCAACTGCTTTATGCTGGTTAATGTAAGTCAGCGTTTTTGCCACGACAGAATCTATGCTGCCGGGTATGTTTGTAACGTCAAGCCAACCCCAGTTTTTCGGCCAGATGTGAATGGTGAGATAATCAATATTATGATCATCATTTATTTCCTGGTACAGCAGCATGCCCTGTGTACTCTGATATCCTTCTGTGCCGGTAGTAACCAAATGGTTCGGGTCTAATTCTTTTATATATGCTGCCGTATTGGCAATGAATTTTTTATAAGAACTTACCGCAGAAGGGCACATTGGTCGCGGCTCGTTAGCAATTTCCCAGGCCATGATGGCCGGTTCTTCCGAATATTTTTTATGTGTGATGGAATTGACGTGACTTACAATATATTTTACCTGGTTGCGATAATCGGTAATACACTTTTCACAATCATAAAATTTGCAGGTGTAGTCTCCCATCATCGTCCATGAAATATCTTTTAAGAAAACAGAATCCGGGATTTCATGATTCCAGCGCAGGTATTGAAGAAAGCCGCCGCTCCAGTTCCAGTTATTGCTGAGATAAATAACTGCCGTCATTTTTCTTTTATCCAGTTCATTTAAAAATGCATCCATGCCTTTTAAAAAATCCGGATCAAAAACACCTTCTTCCGGCTGTATCGGCGGCCCCACTCTTGTAACGCCATTGATGATTCCCGCACCTTCAGAACCACCCAACACCCTGAGATTGGTAACACCATTTGCCTTTAAAAAATCGAGTTCTTTTCGCAGCCTGTTAATGCCTTTACTTTTATCTTTTTGTAGCGGAAGCAACCCTCCATACCAGTAATTGGCACCGATAAAATAATAGGCATGATTTTCTAAAAACAGTTGCTGATTTTTTACCGTCACGAACGGCTGTTGCGCCTTGGCAATGTGCAGAAAAACGTAGGTAAGAAATAGCAGAAAATTTTTTTTCATGATGACAATATTTGAATAAAAATTTAGCGACAATAGTGGCGGAAACTTTTTCAAGAGCAACAAATTACGTTTTTTAAAGAGGTTAATGGATAGAAGTTAAAATTTGCTTAATGAAAGATAAAATCATCAAACTTATCTTTTGCGAAGGCGCACAATAACCGCGCAGGGTAAGGTTATTTGTTATGAAATTAAAATGCTTAATACAGAATGCCACCGAATAGTGTGCCTGATTTTAATAGCTTTCTAATTTGTTCTTAATCTCCTTTTAATACTGTCAATCTAATTTTGAATAAAGATTAACCGGCAGAATCATTAACCTTCCCTGCCAACAATAATCGCTTTGTATTGTAAAACATATCACCAATGGTAAATATTTTTCACTATAAACTAAACTTTATGAACATCATTATTAAGTCAATAGATTTTAAAGCCGGTCAAAAATTGGAATCCTTTGTAAGAGAAAAAGTAGAAAAGTTATTCAGGCAATGTGATAACATTATCCGTGCGCATGTGGTGCTAAGAAAAGGAGGAAGTAAAAAGCTTGAGAACAGGTTATGCGAAATAAGGCTTGTGGTACCGGGTTATGATTACTTTGTAAAGAAAAGTAGCCTTGGATATCACAGAGCCGTTTCGGAATCAGTAGATGTTTTGCAGGAAACTTTAAGAAGAAATAAAATAAAATTACTTGCCAGGAGATAAGCATTTCAATTTTCTAAAAATTAAAAATTATATCAAAATGTTACAAAATGAGAAAACTCCCTCGTTTAGTCGCACTTTTCTTCTAATCGTGGTACTAACAAATGTTTTAATTTTAAAAACTGCTTTTATTAATAATCCGGATTTTTATTGGGCGTTGCCATTTTCAATTTCTTTATTGATTTTTGCGATCTATTATAAAAGGATAGTTTCGAAAAAGGAAGCAAGGGAGAGAGAAATATGGAAGAAAGAAATAGAGAATGATGTCATCGGGCGTAACGGAGATGATATTGTAGTTCTTCCCCGCAAAATGAATGGCGACGAATTAACTGTATTGTTTGGCAACAGCCATTGCGCCCAGCCTTATCTTTCCAGCATCATTTGCCCTGAGTCTGTGCATGCCGATCACAACATAAACCGCATGCCTGGGCGAATTGTATTTTCAGAAGATAATATTGCTGCGCATGATATGCTGGAAAGACTGAATAATAATTTATTTGTCAATGACTCAATATGGAGCATCGGGCCCGGCTGCCGGGATCACAATTTAAAATTCAACGCTAAATCTTTCCGGGAAAATGCAGCGAGCCCGAAAGTGAAAATGATTGAATTAAAAGTGCCCCGGTTTAATCATCAGAATACTATTTCGACAGACAATAATTCTCACACAATCTCTGTTCACAATAGCAGCTATGCTGATAGGAGTTTTGAAAATAGTTGTGAGCATACAGCCTTCAGCAACGCTGAGAGCATGGCAATATTTTTAGATTCTTTGCGGCAGCTTTCCGGTAAAAAGCCAATTGGTATCAGGCTTTACATCACAGATAAAAAGAGCTTTCACGAAATATGTTATGCTTTTTGCAAAACAGCAATAGTTCCTGATTTCATTACTATCCAAGATTGCGATAAGGAAAATAGTTTTCCATCAGATTCTAAATATTCCGGTATGCCGTTGTATGAAGCCTTGTTATTTGTTTCAAAGACATTGGACACTTACGGGCTGAACGAGAAAATAAAAATTATTGCTGCCGCTGAAATTTACTCGCCTTTCGATGTGCTACGGCTTTTTGCCTTGGGAGCTGATGCTGTTAGTTTTCAAAACCATGTTACCCGCAGCGACGGCCACTATGAAAGCGATAATATGCAATCAACAGAATTTTCGCGGAGATCAATGGAACAATTGCGCACGGAAATACTGGGTAGCACAATGAATATAATGCAAGCCTGGGGTTATAAAAACACCGGCGACATAACACTGGCCACGTTTTTCAGAAATTTAGATCCGTTATATTCAAAAGGGTTTTACAGAAAACATGATCATAAGATTGCCAATAATTCTGAAAAAAGATCATTCAGTATAGTAGGAAAAGGTTTCCACGAAAAGAACACGAGTTCGGAAGTTATTTATAATTAGTTTGAGTTAACTATTACAAAAAATTAAAAAATGCCTCTTAACCAAAGGCATTTTCATATTTTTACAGTGTAAGCCTGGACAATAAATTCTTTGCTGTTGGTTCATTTTGGCCTCGAATAAATACTATTGAATTCATTATTACCTCCTTTTTATTTTTTTGCATCTCCTTTACTATATTCATCTTTTTAAGTGTTATTTCATTCTTAATGCAATTTTGGAATTCCATAAAATAATGTAGTGATAAAATTAAATACGCCACCACAACAAAGAACTTATTAAATTGATGCCAAAGCAAGACGCTTTTGTCTTCTATTTACATTGGCAATTTAAAGGATTAAGTTTTAATATATAAAAGCCTAGAATAAATTTGTTAGAATAATAACAGCGAATATTACATC
Organism: Hanamia sp.; assembly: GCA_965217965.1. Lineage (GTDB taxonomy): Bacteria > Bacteroidota > Bacteroidia > Chitinophagales > Chitinophagaceae > Ginsengibacter. Next base: position 2,034,776 of record CBDCJQ010000001.1, read on the forward strand.
AATTATTTTCTGAAAATAATCACTTTAAAATAATCTTCTGTCGCCTCAAACACAGGATCGGCATAGTTTTCTTCTTTTAAAATGGGAATAACTTTTCTTCTTATACCCAAACCCCTATCATCAATAAAGCCGTAATCTTTTGCTACTTTGATTAAGATTGGATTGCGGGGATATTGTTGACCGGCTTTTATTTTTTCAATCGTCAAAGTATTAGGCAAATTTCCAAAACTTGTTATCTCAATTCTATTGGAAAATATCTCAATCCGATTTTGATTGGCTTTTGTATAATCTCTATGAATAGCTGCATTTACTACCAATTCTCTTAATATTTGTGGTGGGTAAATCCAAATTCTTTGCCTGGTAATATTGTCTGACGCTATTTCTTCATTTGATAATTTTTCCTGAAGATGTGATATAACCCGGCTTATCAGGCCTGGCATTATAATGTCTCCGTTTTCATCTTTTAATTCTGCGATTGGAGCATTTAATATTTCATCAGATAATGCATTTATATTAGGCTCATTTCCTGGATAATGAATTATTCTGAAACCAGATTGATGTAAAAAACGTCCTGGATTTTTCCCAAATAATATTTGCCCGGCAATTGAACAAACATCGCCGGAACTGTTAGTATGAACTAATAAATCTAATTGCAATAATTTTTCAATTATGGTTTTGTATTCATTTGGATTCAGTTCTTCACCATAATTCTTATTATAATAGTCAAGAAATAGTCCTTTATTAATTTCACTATAAATAGCTCCTGATACCGGCAACGTTTCAGAATGTATTATGCCTGATTCCTGCGCAAGCCGGATTATTTGTTCCCGGGTAGCCAGTTGATTAGTCGATCCTATTCGTATATATATGTCGGGCCGTTGATTTTGTATTACAGCATAAGGTTTTGTTGTTCCTTCATCAATACTTATTACGGCAACAGTCCCTTGTTCAGTTTGTACTTCTTCATAATAAGGAATAATGGGAGGATCAATATATCTCCGAAAAACTGTATCCATTACCCACTGTTCACATTGAGCACTGCTTTTAGTTAATCCTGTAATGCTCCCATCATCTTCTACCCCCAAAAATAACTTCCCTCCTTTTAGGTTTGTCATTGCCACAATCTCTCTGGCAACTTGCTCAGGACGCACATCATCTCTTTTAAATTCTACACCTGAATTTTCTTTATTAGAAATTATTTCTAAAAGCTCTGTCTGTGTCATAATTAGAAGCCGTACTTTAATCTTCGAATTTCAAATGCATGTTTACCTCCCTCCAGTATTTCTTCTACCTTTGGTTTCAACGTTTCCTTATCAATTGACCCCATTGATTCCTCCTGCATCATTGCTACTGCATCTTCTATTTCCATCACCCCAATCCATTCAGCATCTCCGAATACCGGTATATTGGCATTGTGAGTGGAAAAAATAAATTGCCTTTGTTCTTTTTGTTTTCTCAGTTCTTCCACTATATTATTTGCTATAAACGCATTGTCTAAATTATCTTCAGGCTGGTCAACTATCAATGGGTCTATATTATCAATCATAAGAAGATGTAATATTGCCGTACATCTTTGGCCTGATGATAAATTTTCGATATCTAAAAATCTTGGAAATTCATCGGCGCTAACATTTAGCTGAATATTTACTTTGTCTTCGAGAGTTACTTCCTCCAACTCTAATAGTTTTCCTGTTCCCATTTCAGACAATGCCTGAGCTATTCCTTTTGTTATGCTATATTCTTTCTGTAAAAATTCTTCACCTTTTAAAATATCTGCGACAAGTTGCCTAATAGTTAAATTCTCAATATCATTAATCCATGAAATCCTCTTACTCCCTATTCCTGGTAAGCCTGTCAAAAATTGATTTAATTTTTCTTTTGCACCATTTCTTTCAACAATTATTTTGAGACGTCCCGCAAGTTTCTTGTTATTTAGTTTCTTAACTGTTTTAGCCAACTCCTGATGTTGAGTTAATAGTATATCATCTAATTCGGCTAAATAGCTCTTTCTATCTCTTTCAAAAGAATCTACTAATTTCTTTTGGATGCTAAGATCTTTTCCAATTCCTTTTATTGCAGCAATTTTCTGACTTATTAAACTATATTCTTTTGCAATATGGCTTCCTTTCTTTCCTCCGGAATCGGGAAGTTTATTGATCAGGTCTTCAAATTCACTTAGAAACTTTTCGTGTCGTTGCTCCCATACACTATTTGTTTTATCGATATTTTCCCGAAATGCTTGTAACATTAATCCCAATTCTTCAACTTTCGCATTTAATTCTAATTTAAAATTTTGCCATTTACTCCTTAAATTCTGGAATAACTTTTTATTAATAATATCCTTGGTTGATTCATCACTGAGGTAATGTAGATCAATTTCCTTGACCGTCTCACTAAAGCTCTCAATAATTAAATTAATATTTATAAGATCTTGTTCCGATCGTAGCAAAAGCCTTTTTTGTTCAATATTGTAAATATCAGATTCCTTAAATTTTTTATCCAGTCCTAATTGCTGTAAAGATTTTTGTTGTTCTTCCAAACGGCTAAGTTGACGGTTTTCCGTTTCTAGCTCATCTAACTTCTCATACGCCTGAATAAGCTTTTGCCGGTTTTCTCTAAGGTTCTTTATTATTGGCAAATGTAAATTTGATTTTTCAGGAAGAAAGCGATTTATCAATTGAAGATGATAAGACTTAATATTTGCTATTTCAAATATTTCATTTTGGCCGAATATTTCTAAACCTGGTAAAATATCCTTTATACTTTGATTAGATATATGCCCATCAATATTCCTCACCACAGGAGGTTGATTATAATGGCGTTCAATAATAAATTTTTTTTCAAACCTATTTGAATAAATCAATAATATGATTTTCCCTCCTTCAAGATTTTTCCGTAAAATCTGTTTCGCTCTTTGTTCGGCATCTTCGGAATGATAAGCAGCGTCAAGACCGTAACGAATAGATTCAAGCAATGTGGACTTACCAGTTCCTCTTCCACCAATTATTGCATTTAAGTTGGGATTAAAATGCAAGTGTAATCCTTCTTCACCGTAAAATTCGCTACCCACTATACTTGTCGCTTCGATTCTTGAATGATGTTTAGGCGGCACATCCGAATTGAAACAAATTCTCGAATCGCCGTCCAAAAATGCCTGATGCAAAGCCTCAATTGTTGGCTCAGACATTTTGATTAGGCAGGAAGCTGTGGGCTCGGATAAAATGCCAGCTTCATCCACATCCTTTGCATGAATTACCGAAACTTTATTTTCCCTTTTATAATTTGGATCCTGGTTTTTAATTATTTGCCGGTATTTTAAATTGAGATCCGCTATACTACCTTTGATCTGACCAGCAATAACCAACTTCTCGTCTTTCCAAATATTACAAAAACCACGACTACCGTCATTTGCTTTTAATAATCCATTGTCTTCTTCTATATGGGCGGCATACCATTCGCCACCTGTTTCTCTAACCATTTTAGCTATTTCCAACAATGGATTCTTTGATGGTTCAGTTTTATTGTTCTCGCTTATAGGCCGGCCCTGAATATTTCCCAATATTTGATTTAGTTTTTGTTGTGTTATAGTTGAAGGAAAAAGACATACCATGTGAATTTTTTCTGCACTGCATATTTCAAATCCAGGAAACACCGCGATACCACTTTCTTCCAGAACAGATTTTAAATTGATGGTACTATCTGCATCTCCATGGTCTGCTAAGCCCACCACTTCTATGTTATTCTGAATGCAGGCTTTAGCAATAGCCTTGTTATATTCTCCTTCATTTTCAATTTTATTGCCCCTGTAGGCTGCATAAGAATATGGATTTACTTGTAACGCACATTTATAAAATCTCGCGCCTTCTGGCTTATTCAATGCAAACTCTAATTCCTTTGGAATTTTCATTCTTCTTTGTTTTATAATTGATCAGAATGATTACAACTAATACAAAAATAATAGTTAAACGATTCCTTCAATAAAAATTACTATTTCATCGTAGGTATTCTAGTTGATTATTAAATACGTTAATGGTGTGGCAGCAAAGCTTCAATTAATTATAAATATTGGCTTCTCCATTCTTAGCGTAATACTGCGCTTGTGGTTATAACGAACTACAACTCTTGTAGTTGATTTTTACATCCACAAAAGTTTCAGACGTGATCAAAACTGCTTCCACTATTCAAAAATCCTCACAAAATGATTTTCCAAATGGCTGCGCATACCGTTTCTAAACTGCTCCGGATCGCCGGTCTCAAGAATATGAACAAGGGCTTTATGCGAAGTAAAAGTTTTAAGCTTTGGCTGGTTTTTTAGTAAGCCGCTTTTATGTACATAATCAAATACAGGCAGCAACATGCCCTGGAACTTCTTCAACGTTTCATTGCCTGTTATCTCGTAAAGCTTTCCGTGGAAAGCAATTTCATGATCTATATTAAATAAGTGAAATTTTGTAACTGGCGGTTCATTGCTTACTATTTTTTTCAGCGCAGCGATATCTTCTTTTGTTATTCTTTTAAAAATAAGATCAGCCATTCCTATTTCCAGCACCAGGCGCATCTCAAAAATTTCTTTTAATGTTCCCTCATCAAGAATATGCGGGTTCATGCTCTTGCTCATCATTCCAAGCAGATCAGGACTGGTAATAACAGAGCCTCTTTTCTTTTTTGATTCTATCAAACCCATCATGCGAAGGCGTAATAAGGCTTCTCTTATTACGGTCCGGCTCACTCCTAAGGTTTCAGCCAAATCCATTTCTTTAGGTATCGTATCGCCTACCTTCAGCTTCTTCTTCTGCAGCAATTCCACCAGTTTTGCTTCTACTTTATCTACCAGGCTGCTGGTGTCCACCGTTTTCAAATTATTCTTAAAAGTTTCAATATTCATTTGTCCTGCGTGTTTTTTTATCGAAAATGCGTTCCTGTAAATTTATGGAAATCAGCATTCTAATTATTTTTTAAAAATTTATTTGGTGGATTCAACAATGCTAACTAATTTTATTATGTCATACATAATACAAATATAAATTTTAAACTGACGTTTATGAAATTTTCTCCCTTAAAGTTTGGCTTCCTGGTAGCATTCATCTTTCTGGCTGCAACAGGGTGGGGGCAAGCCAAATCAATTAGTGGTAAAATAATTTCCGAAGAAGACGGAAAACCATTAGCCGGTGTAAGTATTTTAATAAGAGGAAAAAGTGGCGGCACCCAAACAAACGCCAATGGTGAATTCACCCTTGATGCATCAGCTAATGATGTATTGACAGCTTCCTACGCTGGTTACCTGCCGAAAGAAATTAAAGTAGGCGCTTCTTCAAATTACACCCTGTCTTTAAAAGCAGGTGTGGACAAACTGGATGAAGTAGTGGTGGTTGGCTACGGCACGCGGAACAGGCGAAACGTTACCAGTGCGATTTCCAAACTTGACAAAGAAGTTTTGGCTAATGCGCCACGTGGCAATATTGGCGGTGCTTTGCAAGGATCCATTTCTGGCTTACAGGTAGTGAATGCTACAGGGCAACCGGGCGCATCTCCGCAAATATTGCTTCGCGGCGGCGCCTCAATAAATAACCCTGGTTCGCCACTGGTAATTGTAGATGGAATTATTCGTTCTTTTAATGACGTAGCTCCGCAGGATATTGAATCCATCGAAGTCTTAAAAGACGCAGCTTCCACTGCCATCTATGGAGCACGGGCAAATAACGGCGTGATATTGATAACTACAAAGCAAGGCAAAGTTGGCAAAGCTGACATCTCTTACAAATTTATCGGTGGTTATAATAAGAGAAGGGATGGCTACAATTATTTCGGCGCCAAAGATTTTATTTATTACAACCGGCTGGGCAATCTTAATTCAGGAAGAACCTTGGCCCAGGTAAATTCTTCCCGCGGCTATGGCCTGTTGGGTGACTCGGCAAACCTTTCTTCATTTGATATAAGAAGCTATGATGCCACCACTGCCGGCCTGTTAAAGCAAGGCTGGGACACAGTGGGCGATCCTTATGGTGGCACTATTATTTTTAAAGATCATGGCGGAGAAGTTGAAGATCTTGTTTTTAGAAATACCTATACACAAGACCACTTTGTGAATGTGACTGGTGGAAATGAAAAAGGAAAGTACTATGCAAGCTTTGATTATTATAAAGAAAATGGGGTTATCACCGGCTCAGACTATCAGAGATATTCCGGCAATTTAAGCGGCTCTTATAAAATCAGGAATAATGTGGAAGTGAGCTCCGGTGTTACGCTTTCTACCTCCTCGCAAATTGGTGTACAGGCGGGCGAAATAAATACATTATACCGAAGCCTCGCTATCTGGCCGACGTTTAACCCATGGCTTGATGCAGCGAAGACAATGCCCAACCCAGGCAACAGTTCCAGTGATGGAAATCCTTTGTATTGGCTGAGCAAGCAAGACAGGACGGATGAGGTAAACAGGATCACTGCCAATGCTTCGGTGAAATGGGATATACTTCCTGAATTATATATAAAGGCAACAGGAAATGTTTACCTGTTTGAACAATTGGATCAGTCTTTTCAAAAAGCAACGCAAACCTATTCGAATATTTTTCAACGCGTTCCTATTTTCAGCAATACTAGCCGTACATCTGCTTCAAGCTTTGGCAGAGATTTTCAAAAGCAGTTTAACGCAATCATTAATTATGATAAAACTTTTAATAAGAAGCATAGTGTAGGCGCTATGGTGGGAGCAGAGTATTTCGATACAAGATCCTACAATATGCAGGTGCTTGGCTCACAGGCGCCCACAGACGATATTCCTACCGCTAACGCTTCAACCATTTTTAATGCAGGTGATAACTATACTTCCAAATCTGATTACAGGATCATTTCAACTTTTGGAAGATTAAATTACGAGTATGATAACCGCTATCTTCTTTCTGCAGTCTTTAGGGAAGATGGTATTTCGAGCCTTGCGCAAAAGAACAGGTTTGGATTTTTTCCCGGCATGTCTGCAGGATGGAATCTGCATAAAGAATCGTTTTTCAAAAACAGTAATTTATCAAACTACCTCTCTACATTCAAGCCCCGCATTAGTTATGGTGAAAATGGAAACATAGCAGGCTTGGGCAGGTATGAAGTGCAGGGTGGCTATGGTGGCCAGGGTTTATACAATGGGCAGGCTACTTTTTTAAATACCTTAATTATCAATCCCGACCTGAGATGGGAGAAAAGCCGTACAACAGATTTCGGTCTTGACATTGGTTTATTGCAAAACAGGATCACCATCATCTATGATTATTATAACAGGAAAACGAGTGACCTTCTTACCAATCTTGCTTTACCCGATTATACCGGCTTCAGTTCCTTCCGTACCAATTTTGGTACCTATCAAAACAGGGGTCATGAATTTACCTTGAATGCCAATGTGCTGAACAGGCCAAATGGATTGAGATTAGATGTTGGTGCCAATGCATCCTTTGTGAAAAATAAAATTCTTCAATTGCCATTTAACGGCCAGCCGAACAACAGGCAGGGAGGCATGCAGGTATACAATCCTAAAACCGGCCAGTTGGAATGGGTACTGGGATTGCAGGAAGGACAAACGCTTGGAGATATTTACGCTTTTAAACAAGTATCCATTTTTAAAGATGATGCAGAGCTTGCAAAGACTGCGGGCACACGTGTCGATATGATCGCACGCATCAGTGGCCCCAACTCCACTGCTTTTAATGATAAGATAACTCCCGGTGATGTCAACTGGCTTGACGTAGATAAAAATGATACCATTGATGTGAGAGACCAGGTATATATCGGCAACATCAATCCTAAGTGGACAGGGGGATTTTCAACGAATCTTTCTTATAAAAACTTCACCTTGTACTCACGTTGGGATTTTGCCTTTGGCCACACTATTTATAATGATCTTGTCGCAAGAACACTCGGCAACTTCCAGGGCACTTTTAATTACTTTGATTTACAACAACAATCATGGTCGCCAACTAATACCAACACCAATATACCAAAAGTGTATTATGCTGACCAGGTGTCTGCGCCGCTCGGAAAGAAGAATTATACAAGGACCAATAATGCCAATGCAAACCTGAATAGCAACAATTCTAATTTTTATGAAAAAGGAGATTACATGGCTTTAAGAGAGCTCACATTATCTTACGATTTGTCAAATTCCATTTTGTCTAAAATAAAAGTTTTAAAGCAATCAAGAATTTATATCAGTGGCAACAATCTTTTTTACATAACAAAATTTACCGGACCATCTCCTGAACCACCGGTATTACCGGGCACTTCAACAATTACAGGAGTTTATCGCGGCACTTATCCCACGCCAAAAAGTTTTGTATTGGGAGTGCAGGTATCGTTTTAAAAAAAATAAAAAATGCATTTAGTTATTTATGGATTTCGTCCAATAATTAAAAAATAAAAAATCAGATATGAAAAAGAATATGATTAAAATACTAACAGTGCTGGCGCTAATGATCTCCGTTGCGTCCTGTAGTAAAAAATTGGACCTTGCCCCGGTGAGCAGCATCACGGATGAAAATTTCTGGCAAACGCCAGAGCAGGTGGCCACTTTTGTTACCGGCGTGCATGCAAGATTCAGGTCAAACACTCTGCAGTTTATTTACCTGGGAGAATTAAGAGCGGATATCTTCGGCACCGATCCCGGCTCAAATTCAGTATTCACCGGCGAGGCTACACAAGGCGTAGAGAGGCTTTGGTTGAATACACTTGATGCTGATGCGCCTGGCGTTTCAGGCTTTGGTGGATTTTATTCCAACATCAACCAGATCAATTTATTGATCAGCAAACTCAATTCAACAAATGTTGTTTCAGCAAATGATAAAAATTATTATCTCGGAATTGCGTACGGCATGCGGGCCTTTTATTATTTCCAACTCGTGCGTTCCTGGGGTGATGTGATCATTCAAACCGAACCGACCACTTCTATAGACATCGCCAACCTGGCCAAGCCGGCATCGCCTGCAGCAGACGTGCTGAAGTTTATCAAGGAAGATATCACAGCTTCGGAAAACAGCTTCGGCAGCGATTATTCTTTCAGGCAAGCCAAAGGCTTTTGGTCGAAGTCCGCAACGTTGATGTTGAAGGCTGAAGTGTATTTATGGACAGGTCACCGCACTGGCGGCGCCGGCGATGCAACGATAGCAAAAACAGCATTGACGGACATCCAAGCCAATGCTCCTTCATTACAACTATTGCCTTCGTTTGCAAATGTTTTTGCATCATCTAATAAAGGAAATGCCGAAATTATTTTTGCCATTCGCAACAACCTTAATGAATCTACTTTTCCGCTCGCCATTCAGAATACTTTTTTCCCTCAATCAGGTTTGATCGCTAACTTTTATGACTCAGCTGCCAACAGGCAATTCAATCCATCGACCGATAATTGGGGCGGCCTTTTAAGAGCGCCGATAGAAATCGCAACCTTTAGAAGATTCGATGATAACGACAGTAGGAAATGGGCAACCATTCAACCAGCCTATGATAAGGTGGCGGGGAATTATGTAATCGCGGGGGCGTTTGTAAGTAAATACCAGGGCGAACAAAATGCCGGCAGCCGGGCTTATACAAATGACTTTCCGATTTACCGTTATGCGGATTTACTTTTATTATTAGCGGAAGCTAAAGTAATATTGGGTGAAGATCCTTCTACAGAAATAAACCTCGTGAGAGCAAGGGCTTATGGCGCAAATTATAATGCTAACGTACAGGGTTACCCGAATATGGCAGTTGATGCAAACCCTGGCGAAGCCATACTTGAAGAACGTTACAAAGAATTTATTTTTGAAGGCAAAAGGTGGTACGACCTCAGGAGATTTGGTGATCAATATGTTTATGAACACACCACGATAGTCTCTGAAAATGCATTTCGTTTACTGTGGCCCATTGATCGTGGTACGTTAACGAATAATAGTGCCTTGGTGCAAAATCCGGGTTATCTATAATGATGTCTCATAAATCGAGACGTCTTTGCGCCCAAAGGGCTCCCTTGGAGAAAAGTTTTTGAGCAGAGAGTTATTATTTGAAAAGAGGTTTCAGAAAACTTTGTGGCAATCCCCTTGGTATAGTAATGCTAACTATTCCAAGTAGATTGCCACGCCGCCGCAATTTCTATTAGAATTGTTACATTATTCTCGCGGCTCGCAAAGACGTGACGTGGTCGAATACCTTAAATTAAATTTTAACTGCTTCGAAGATATCAGTGTTTAAAAAATAAAGAAAGAAAATTCAAAAAACTTTAATTCATTCAAAATGGATATTCAACATTTACAGGGCTTGATTGCAGCGCCTTTCACACCTCTGAAAAAAGACGGTTCACTTAATACATCGTTAATACCCCGGTATTATGAAATGCTGAAAGCTAATGGCGTTACCGGTGCTTTCATTTGCGGCTCTACCGGCGAAGGCGTTTCACTTAATACCCATGAAAAGAAAGAAATTACAACCGCCTGGGCAGAGTGCACCAACAGTGATCCTGGTTTTAAAGTGATGCTTCTTGTGGGAGGTACTTGTATTGCAGATTGTATTGACCTGGCAAAGCATGCCCAACAGGCAGGCCTTTACGCGGTTTCATTTACTGCTCCATCTTATTTTAAACCAGCCGATGTAGAAGCGCTTGCGGCTTGTTGCAAACTTATTGCTGATGAAGTTCCGGAAATGCCTTTTTATTATTATCATATTCCGGTACTAACCGGGGTGAATTTCCCGATGATTAATTTATTGAAAAATATAGATGGAAAGATTTCCAACTTCGCCGGAGTAAAATATACGCACGAAGATTTCATGGATTTTCTTTCCTGCCTCAACTTTAAAGATGCCTGCCTGCCGGATGGGCAGGGCAAATATGATATGCTCTGGGGCAGAGATGAAAACATGCTTTCAGCCCTGGCTGTTGGCGCTAAAGGAGCTGTTGGCAGTACTTTCAACTATGCACCGCCATTGTATTATGATCTGATAGAAGCATTTAATAATAACGATTTGCAAAAAGCACAGGCATTGCAACAGCAATCTATTGATATGATTTCACTGCTGGGGAAATATGGCGGCATTGCAACTGGCAAGGCGTATATGAAATTGATTGGATTAGACTGTGGTGAATTTCGCCTGCCGGTAAAAAATATGCCTCAGGAACAATTTGAGTTATTTAAAAAGGATACGGAGCAAATAAATTTCGGTAGCTTTTGCTCGCGAAAAACGTCTGCCGTTAACGTTTGATTTAATCATAAATTTCTGTGACGTTAGAAAAATTTATTCACCAACCTAAAAGTAAACAATATTGTCCCTCTCCTTCGGAGAGAGCCTGTCCCGATTTTTCGGGAGGTTGTCCAAAAGTCACACAGGACTCTCTTAGAGACTCCTTATGGAGGGGTAAGGCTTTGATTCAACGAATATTCTATTTCATATTTCTACTTATGGTTCATACAAGTGCTGCAGATGCGCAACAGAAAAAAGTTTGTGCTTTTAAATGGCAGATAGCTGCAGCATTGCCTGCCAGTGAAGGACAATTAAAATCGTTGGGTTTTGCCGGTGCTATCAATGGTATAAATAATAATGTGCTAATAGTTGCCGGTGGAGCGAATTTTCCCAATGGTATGCCGTGGAAAGGTGGAAAGAAATATTATTCGAATGAAATTTATATTCTTCAAAAAGTAGGCAATAAATTTATCTGGAACAACAATATAAAAGATTCATTACCTGAGCCTGTTGCCTATTGCGGAGTCACCTCGACCGATGATGGAGTTGTGTATATTGGCGGCGAAAACGAAAACGGGATTTCTGATAAATGCTACCTGCTAAAATGGAACTCAATAAAAAACAGTATGGATGTAAAACCCTTGCCTAAACTGCCTTTGGGTTTAACCAACGTAGCCGCTGCTAACATTGGAAATGTAGTGTATGCCGCTGGAGGCGATGAAGCTCACAAATCTTCCAATAGTTTTTTTAGCCTTGATTTGAATCACGCAAATCCACAATGGATAAGGCTGCCTCGTTTGCCAATAGCATTGGCCAACGCCACGGCGGTCGCACAGAAAAATGCAACAGGAAAAAGCATTTATCTCATTGGCGGAAGATCAAAAACAGCATCTGGTACCAGCGATTTGCACAATACTACTTATGCATTCGATCTATCAAAAAATGAATGGAGAAAATGTGCTGGCCTTTCTGATGGAAAGAATACAACAAACTTATCTGCCGCTGCAGGAGTGGCTTTGCATGAAAATGAAATTTTAATTATCGGTGGCGATAACGGGAAAATATTTCACCAGATTGAATCATACATTTCGCAAATCGCAAAAGCAACAACGGCTGAAGAAAGAGATAAGCTAACACAAGAAAAAAATGATTTAATCATACACCACAAGGGTTTTGATAGAAGCCTGTTGCTATACAACACCATCAGCAACACCTGGAAAAAAATTGGTGAATACCCTTACCCGGCGCAGGTTACAACTACTGGTGTAAAATGGGGAAATGATATTGTTATTTCTAATGGTGAAATAAAACCGGGTGTAAGAACGCCGAATGTGGTGGTGGGATGTAAATGAAGTTTAAAATGTACGATGTACGATGTGAATGAATGTACGATGTGTGATGTGAATGAAATGTACGATGTATGATGTCCGACGTACGATGTGAATGAAATGTGCGATGTATGATGTCCGACGTACGATGTGAATGAAATGTGCGATGTATGATGTCCGACGTACGATGTTTAAATGCTCAAAGCTCAAAGCTCAAAGCTCAAAGCTCAAAGCTTAAAGCTCAAAGCTCAAAGCTCAAAGCTCAAAGCTCAAAGCTCAACGCTCATAGCTCATAGCTAATACTTGTCATGAAAGAAAATAAAAATTATAAATGGATTCTCGTTGCGCTGCTTTGGGTAGTTGCGTTGCTGAATTACATGGACAGGCAAATGCTATCTACCATGCGGCCTTCTATGCAAATAGATATTCATGAATTACAATCGGCTACCAACTTTGGGTACCTGATGGGAATATTTTTGTGGGTGTATGGATTTATGAGCCCGGTTTCCGGAATTATCGCAGACAAATTCAACAGGAAATGGCTTATCGTCGGGAGCTTGTTTGTGTGGAGTGGCGTTACTTATGGAATGGGCTATGCCACTACGTTTCACCAGGTTTATTGGTTGAGGGCAATCATGGGTATAAGTGAGGCGTTATACATTCCTGCAGGTTTATCATTGATCGCAGATTTTCACCAGGAAAAAACGAGGTCGCTTGCGATTGGCATACACATGACCGGGTTGTATGTTGGCCAGGCACTCGGTGGTTTTGGTGCAACCATCGCGGCAGCATTTTCATGGCATACCACCTTTCATTGGTTTGGAATTATTGGCATTGGTTATTCGTTGATTTTAATATTCTTCTTAAGAGAGAAGAAAGATAAAAATGAAATCGCGGCCTCAGATAAAATGTTAATGAAACAAAACACTTCTGTTTTAAAAGCCCTGGCTTTATTGTTTACAAACATTTCCTTCTGGGTAATCCTTTTCTATTTTGCGATTCCGAGTTTACCGGGTTGGGCTACCAAGAACTGGCTTCCAACTCTCTTTGCAGAAAATTTGAAAATACCGATGTCGCAGGCCGGGCCTTTATCCACTATCACCATTGCAGCGTCTTCATTTGTGGGCGTAATCTTCGGTGGCATTCTCTCAGATAAATGGGTGCAGAAAAATATTCGCGGCAGAATATATACAAGCGCTATCGGTTTATCATTAACCATTCCATCCTTGCTGTTGCTGGGTTTCGGGCATTCGCTCTTAAATGTTGTCGGAGCCGCTGTTTGTTTTGGCGTAGGCTATGGTATGTTCGATGCCAACAACATGCCGATCCTTTGCCAGTTCGTTTCTGCGAAGCAAAGAGCCACTGCGTATGGCATCATGAATATGGTGGGCGTTTTCTTTGGGGCTTTCATCACCGATGTATTGGGAAGGTCTTCTGATGCAGGAAGCCTGGGAAAAGATTTCGCGATGCTTGGCGGAGTGGTGTTATTGGCTGTTATTGTTCAACTTGTTTTTCTAAGGCCAAAAGTGGACAATTATGTGACGGTATAAATATTTACCATCATGCGCATTTTATATAATGTAAAAAAAATAAGCTAACCCTGAAAGGGTTTAATTGAAATAACGCCGGATGAAATCCGGTGTGTAAAAAGATAAAACTAAAAAACCCTGAAAGGGTTGAACGATCATAGCAATCATGACAAAAAAATTTATAAACATGAAACATAAAATAATTACTTATGCCACATTGATGTTATTTATTATGATGATTGCCGTTTCGTGTTCACAAAAAATAACCCTGGCAAAATCTTCTGATCAAATACAATTGACTTCCACCGCATCGTTCAATCCTGTATTGAAAAGAGCATCTTCTAATCCGCTGTTGCGAATCAGGATTTATATTCCCGGAAGCATATCAGAAAAAAATTATCAAAAAATAAGCTGTACGCTGAACCAAAGTGCAGTAAATGACATTGATGAATTGCAGGTTTATTTTACCAATACGGAACCTTTGTTTGATACAACTAATTTGATCGCAAAAATAAATCCTTCTGAAACCAATTTCAATATTCCGGCTGACATCAAACTGAGTCCTGGCCTGCATTACATTTGGTTAAGTGCAAAGCTTAAAGATGCTGCAAACATGAATAACAAAATTGAATTGCATTGCACGGCTTAACAAGACGCTGATAACAAAACAACATCCATCATCTGAAGGAGAACTCCGGTTATAATAAACGCATAGGAATCGCCGTAAGAAAACCTGGTGACGATGACGTAAATACTTACCGGATCCCAGGTATAACGGTCACGGATAAAGGAACATTGATCGCGGTGTATGACATTCGCTATAATAATGCAAAAGACCTTCCGGAGAATATAGATGTAGGCATGAACCGCAGCACTGATGGCGGGCAAACATGGCAGCCGATGAAAGTTATGATGGATATGGGTACGCCCCAGGCAAATAATGGTATAGGAGACCCATCTATTTTATTTGACCCTGTTACAAATAAAATATGGGTGGCTGCGTTGTGGAGCAAAGGCAATCATTCCATCGCAGGTTCCATTGGTGGCTTGTCTCCCGATTCTACCGGGCAATTTATGCTGGCAAGCAGCAGCGATGATGGCCTTACATGGACAGCTCCAATAAACATTACAACACAGGTAAAAGATCCGGCCTGGAAAATATTTTTCCAGGGGCCGGGAAATGGGATAGCCATGCAGGATGGCAAAATTGTTTTCCCCGCTCAATATTGGGATGAAAAAAATACTCCGCATTCTACGATTATCTATAGCGACGATCATGGAGCAACCTGGAAAAGAGGAACAGGGTGCTAAATCCAATACCACTGAAAGCACAGTGGTAGAAACAACACCCGGCACACTAATGCTTAACATGCGTGATAATCGCGGAAGTTTCAGAAGCGTTACCACAACAAAAGATATGGGGCAGCATTGGACAGAAGATGTTACCTCTTACAAAGCCTTGCCAGACCCGGTTTGTATGGGAAGTTTATTAAAAGCAAAAGTGAATGTAAAAGGTGTGATGAAAGACGTATTGTTTTTCAGTAATCCAAATTCATCCTCGGAGCGTTCGCATATTACCATTAAAGCCAGTCTTGATCTTGGTGAAACCTGGCTTGATGTGAATCAATTATTGATTGATGAAAGAAAATGTTTTGGGTATTCTTCACTCACGAAAATTGATGACGATACCATTGGTATTTTGTATGAAGGCGTGAAGGGATTTGTATTTTGTTCGTGTACCGTGAGTGATATAATTAAATGAGGGAGTCAGTGAACACCTCGTGCGACTTGTGAAACGTGGTCCCGCGTCACGTCTTTGCGAGAAAGTTTTCCGGTTGAGAGACTTGAATTGAAAGTGTGTTACGGAAAACTTCGTGGCAATCTTCTGGTGGACAATTTTCAAGGAGATTGCTTCGGAGCCGCAAGAGCTTTTTGATTAAGTCCCCGTTAGGCTCCTCTCCGAAGGAGTCCTGTGGACGCAAAGACGTGACGTGGTAGCTCGCTAACTTTTGGAAAGTTTAAAACTTTCCAAAAGTTTTAGATAGGTTTTTAAGTATTTCGTATAAAGCAGAAAATTTGTTCAGATGGATTATGCGATTTTTAAAAGCAGGTTACCGTCTATGCCCAGAATTTCATTCATTGCTTTTAGCAAAGACAGGTTTGGCTTTCTCTTATTGTGCATTATTTCAGATAGCTTAGTGTCAGTTATATTCAACATCTTAGCGAGTTCTTTTTGTTTTAATTTCTTTTCATACATTTTTAATTCAATCAGCCCTTGAACTGTTTGTGGCAATGGAATCTTATGGTTGTTATCTTCATATTCTTTTACTATCCGGGTATATTTGTCAAGCGCCTCACTCTCCCTGGAAGTAAGATTATTGAAACCACCTTTTTGGGTTGCGATAGCAAGCAATTCATTCATTTTTGTTTCCGCCGTTACAACGCTATTTTTTGTTTTAGATATTTTCATCTTTAAATCGTTTTAAAATCTATTTTATCGTATTCTTTATTATGAAGTTTATCAATGGGCTTAGGAAGTAACAATCGTAATGCAAATTTAATCGTATTAAAATCGAAAATAAATCATCAAAACAAGGTTCAAAAAAAGATTCATTCAAATTATCAGATTATTCCAAATAATTAAAATAAAAATTAATGTCCTATTCAAAACAAGAACTTATCGCTTTAAAAGATTTCTACGAAAATCAACTATTGAATGATACCATTCCATTCTGGTTTCCGCGTTCTTATGATGAGGAGCATGGTGGTTTTTTATTCATGCGTGATGCAGATGGACGCCTGCTCGATGATGATAAAGCCGTTTGGATACAAGGAAGGGCCACCTGGCTTTTAGCAACTTTATATAATACCGTAGAGAAAAAACAGGACCCGATAGCTATCGGGTGGCTCGACGGTGCAAGGCTTGGTTATGAATTTTTAAATAAATATTGTTTTGATACAGACGGCCAAATGTTTTTTCATGTAACACGCGAAGGCAAACCCATTCGTAAAAGAAGGTATTTTTTCTCCGAAACATTTTATGTAATTGCTGCAGCCGCTTATTCAAAAGCCAGCGGTGATGATCAAGCAGCAACCAATGCAAGAAAAGTATTTGATGATTGTATTGCATATTCAACCGGTAAAAAAAAATTGAATGCAAAATTTGAAAGTACCCGTCCATCGAAAGGAATAGGCGTGCCGATGATCATGATGAATACAGCGCAGCAATTAAGAGAAACCATTGGTGATGATCGCTGCGATGAATATATTACAAAATGGATAGGTGAAATAGAAACATTTTTTGTAAAAGATGATATTAAATGTGTGATGGAACAGGTGGGACCCGATGGGAATATCATTGATCACATTGATGGAAGAACACTCACACCCGGCCATGCTATTGAAGGTGCCTGGTTTATTTTGCATGAAGCGAAGCATCGCAACAATGATAAACACCTGGTTGACTTAGGTTGCCGCATGATCGATTATATGTGGGAACGTGGCTGGGACAAAGAGTATGGCGGAATGTTTTATTTCCGTGATGTTTATAACAAACCCGTACAGGAATATTGGCAGGATATGAAATTCTGGTGGCCGCACAATGAAACCATTATCGCCACATTATTAGCTTTTACTTTAACAGGAAATAAAAAATATGCGGAGTGGCATAAGCTCGTTCATGATTATTCCTACAAACATTTTCATGATAAAAAAAATGGCGAATGGTTTGGTTATCTTCATCGTGATGGAACTATTGCACAAACAGCAAAAGGAAATTTATTCAAGGGGCCGTTTCATTTACCAAGGCAGGAATGGTATTGCAGGCAGTTATTGGATGAATTTCTTAAATAAATGCAATGAAGCAATTTTTTATTTTACTATTTCTATCGCCTTTTGCAGCATTATCGCAATTGCAGGTGGCAAAAATATTTTCCGATAATATGATCTTGCAACGGGAGCAACCGGTGCATATCTGGGGCAAAGGAATTCCAGGGCAAAAAGTAAATGTATCCTTTGCAAAAGAAAATAAAAGTGCTACCGTACAAGCCGATTCTTCCTGGAATATTTTTTTGGGTAAACAAAAAGCAACCCTTCAACCAGCATCATTAATCATTAGCAGCGGCAAGGATGAAACAATATTCAGGAATATTTTGATCGGTGATATCTGGTTGTGCATCGGCCAGTCGAATATGGAATTTCCCATGCAGAATGAAATGCATTACCAGGATGAAATCAAACAAAGCAATCAACCATTGATCCGTTTATACAATCCTTCTTTTATTGGTAAAAATGTTTTTGGAAATGCATATACCGATTCAATGAATCAGCAATTAGCTGCGGGTAGTTTTTACGGTAACACAACCTGGCAGCCTTGTGACAGCAATACATTCAAGCAAATGTCTGCCGTAGGTTATTATTTTGGAAAAGAAATTTTACAACATGAAAATATTCCTATTGGATTAATTAACCTGGCAATTGGTGGCTGCCCGATCGAAACATTTATTAGCTATGAAACTCTAAAAAGGAGTAAGCAATTTTCTGATAAAATAAATGGTAACTGGTTAACGAATAATGCCTTACCGGTTTGGATAAAAGAAAGAGGAGAACAAAATGTTGGCGATGTAAAACAGGCAGATCCATCTGGTCCCAATCATGGGTACAAACCAGGCTTCGCTTTTGAAACCGGGATACAACCAATAATTAATTTGCCCATAAAAGGAATTATCTGGTACCAGGGTGAAAGCAATGCGCAGGAAGTTGAGAGAGTAAATGAATATGCGGCTCTACAAAAATTGATGATAGACGATTACCATAATAAATGGCACCAGCGGCAAATGCCTTTTTATTGGGTACAGCTATCATCTATTGATACGGCTAAATACAAATCGCAACTGTGGCCACAATTTAGGGATGAACAAAGAAAATTGTTGAACATGATACAATACGGCGGCATGGCGGTTTGTAGCGATATTGGTTTTAAAAATAATGTGCATCCCATCAATAAAAAAGCCGTGGGCGAGAGGTTGGCACGTTGGGCTTTGAATAAAACTTATGGTGAAAATATTGTTCCTTCGGGTCCATTACCGCATGATGCAAAATATAGCAAAGCCCGTCCGAACGGCTCAGCCGGGCCGGGAAAAATTATCATCAGGTTTCAATATACGGGCAATGGTTTGAAAACATCAGATGGCAAATCGCTTAGAGGATTTTCTCTTGATGGCATCAACGAAATAAACGCCAGTATTATTGATAAAGAAATTATTATTGAAACAAATAAAAAGCCGGAATTTGTTTACTATGGCTGGAAACCCTTTACCGACGCCAACTTAGTGAACACAGAATTATTACCTGCATCAACCTTTAAAATTAAAGTCGAATAAAAAAATTACCATGATAAAAAAATATGCCTGCCTTGTTCTATTATTATTTATTTCTCTCGCTTCCTTTTGCCAGGACAAACACAAGTTTACATTAGGCAAAGAAGATTTTTTATTAGATGGAAAACCGTTGCAAATTATCAGCGGTGAAATGCACCCGGCAAGAATCCCGGGGGAATACTGGCGCCAACGTATTCAAATGGCCAAAGCCATGGGATGCAATGCCATAGCCGCTTATATCTTTTGGAACTACCTGGAAACGAAAGAAGGTGAATTTGATTTTTCAACCGGTAATAAAAATGTTGCTGAGTTTATTCGCATCTGTAAAGAGGAAGGTATGTGGGTGCTCTTGCGCCCTGGCCCTTACGTATGTGCCGAATGGGATTTCGGTGGCTTGCCATCCTATCTTTTAAAAATCCCCGATATAAAGATCCGTTGCATGGACCCAAGATACATGGCGGCGGTGACACGGTACATAACAAGGTTGGCAAAAGAAGTTGCCCCCTTGCAATGCACAAATGGCGGCCCCATATTAATGGTGCAGATAGAAAATGAATATGGCAGTTATGGTAACGATAAAGAATACCTGGAGGCGTTAAGAAGCCTTTGGTTAAAGAACGGAATCAATGTTCCCTTTTACACTTCTGACGGTGCTACTCCTTATATGCTGGAAGCGGGTAATATTGACGGCGCTGCAATAGGTTTAGACAGTGGCAGCGATTCCGCGGATTTTGCCCAGGCAAAAAAAAGAAATCCAAACGTGCCGGCATTTAGCGGTGAAACATACCCGGGATGGTTAACGCATTGGGGAGAAAAATGGCAAAGGCCGGACACGAATGATCTAAAGAAAGAGGTAACATTTTTATTAGAAAATAAAAAGTCATTTAATTTTTATGTGATACATGGCGGAACAAATTTTGGTTTTACCGCGGGCGCCAATGCATTTTCCCCAACCGCCTACCAACCCGATATCACCAGCTACGATTATGATGCGCCGATAAATGAACAGGGACAGCCTACGGCAAAATATTTTATGCTTCGCAATTTGATTTCAAAATATGTGGCGTATAAAATTCCGGATGTTCCTAAATCCATTACAACAATTGATGTGCCTGCTGTTGCAATGAAAAGGGTTCAAAATCTTTTTAGTTATGATGTGCCGGTAATAAAATCCCCGCAACCAAAACCGATGGAAGACTTTGGGCAAAATCAGGGATTGATTATTTACAAAACAAAACTGATCGGGCATAAAAGCGGCAAATTAAAAATTTGGGAGCCGCATGATTATGCCTTGGTTTTCCTGAATGGAGAATTTATAGATACGGTTTATCGGGATGGCGGTAAATGGGAAGTAACACTTCCAAAAACTGACGTGGCAGATCCGCTGCTGGAGATAGTTGTAGAGGGAATGGGCCATATAAATTTTGCCCAGTTTATGATTGACCGCAAGGGCATCACCGACCGTGTTACTTTAAATGGAATGACTTTGATGAATTGGGACATAAGTTTATTACCCATGGATGAAGCATTCATCCAACATCCGCCGAAACTAAATTCAACCGGGTTTAAAAGTGACAAGCCTTGTAATTTTTTCAAAAGAGAATTTATGCTGGCGCAAACAGGCGATACTTATTTTGACATGAGCAATTATTCAAAAGGAATGTTGTTTGTGAATGGCCACAACCTTGGCCGCTATTGGAGTGTCGGGCCACAGCAAAGGTTGTATTGTCCTGCATCGTGGCTGAAGAAAGGAAAGAATGAAATGATCGTGTTTGACTTCTTTGCCCTGGAAGGTAAAACAGTAGCGGGGTTTAAAGCAATAGAATAATTTTTTGACTATTGTTTGTTGAAACGAGAGCGATGTTAAAATAAGAAATGCCGAGAATTTTGTAAGGATAAAAAAATGAAAAAAGTAGTTACGGTTTTAATTTATTTTTTAATAATACAGCAAACGATCTTTGCGCAAATTGTATTGCCATCTTATCCGGATTCCATCTTTTCAACTTACTACCTACAACGTGTATCCCATTTTGAAACACTGCCGCAAACAAAAGATGATATAATTTTTGCCGGCAACAGCATTACCGATGGCGCAGAGTGGGGCGAATTATTTCATGACCTTCATGTAAAGAATCGTGGCATTAGCGGCGACATCACTGCCGGCGTAATTCATCGCCTTGATGAAATTGCCAACAGGAAACCTGCAAAGGTTTTTTTATTGATTGGTGTAAATGACCTGGCAAGAAATATTACAACGGACAGCATTGTAAAAAACATTTTTTTAATCACAAAATATCTTCACCAGCAAGCGCCATCAACGAAATTATTTATACAAAGCATTTTGCCGGTAAATAATATTTACGGAAAATTCAATACACATACCAATAAAGGAGAGGAGATAAAAATTATCAATGCGCAATTAAAAAAGGAAGCTACAAATAGTGATTATACATTTATCGATTTGTATGCTTCCTTCACAGATGAAAATGGTAAGCTAAAAGCAAATCTTACCAATGACGGTTTGCATCTAAAAGGAGAAGCCTATTTAATCTGGAAGCATATTGTGTTTCCTTATCTCTACGATTTGCAGGAAAATCCTTCGCTTATTCCCTTACCCCAATCAGTAAATTTTACTAAAGATTATTTTTCGCTATACGATTGCAAAAGCATTCTTATAAATGATAACTCTTTGTTTAAAGAAGGAAAAGAATTGCAAATGGAATTGCAGAAGAAGGGGTTAAAAATTCCCTTCGTTGAGAAGTCTCCTGAGCATGAAAATTATATTGAACTGGTTTTAGGAAAAGTGTCTGCGCCGCAATTGGAAGAGGAAGCCTACACACTTAGCGTTACGCCAAATAAAATATTAATAACTGCGAACACATCGCATGGAATCTACAATGGCATACAAACATTGCTGCAACTGATGCGGGATGGTTCATTGGTTACCACCTGCGAAATACACGACTGGCCTGCGTTTTCATGGAGGAGATACATGGTGGATGTGGGAAGAAATTTCCAATCAATGAATTTATTAAAGCAACAGGTAGATGTTTTAGGAAAATACAAATTCAATATTTTTCATTTTCATTTTACCGAAGACATTGCCTGGCGTTTGCAAAGCAAATTATACCCACAGCTTACAGCGCCTGAAAATATGTTGCGAAACAAAGGCATGTATTACACCGAAGATGATTTAAAGGAATTGATTGCGTATTGCAAAGAAAGGTATATCACTTTGTTGCCAGAAATAGATATGCCGGGACATAGCGCTGCATTTAAAAGAGCGATGGGTGTTGATATGCAGTCTGATTCCGGTATAGCCATACTGAAGAATATTTTAAAAGAATTTTTTACCACGTTCAGCGGCCTCCCTTATTTTCATGTTGGCGGTGATGAAGTGCATATCTCCAATAAAAACTTTATGCCGGATATTTTAAAATATGTGGAAAGTTTTGGAAAGAAAACTATTGCCTGGAGCCCTGGTGCGCCACTTGATGGTAAAACGATTCGCCAGCTTTGGATGAGTAACAATGGTGAAAAAAATAATGCATCATTACAATTTATTGATTCGAGGCATTTATACATCAATCACATGGATCCGCTGGAAGCGGTAGTAACGATCTTTAACCGGCAGATGGGTGATAAAATAAAAGAAGATGAAAATACAAAGGGCGGTACGCTTTGCTTATGGCCCGATAGAAAAGTGGAAAATGAAGATGATGTTTTAAAAATGAACCCTGTATATCCCGGCTTGCTTGCCTTTGCTGAAAGAAGCTGGCGCGGTGGTGGCAATAAAGGCTGGACCGCCACTATTGGTGCGCCGGGTTCTGCGGAAGCTAATGAATTTACTACGTTTGAAGATCGTTTGTTAGATCATAAGAAATTATATTTTAAAGCGCTTGCATTTCCTTATGTAAAGCAAAGCTCTATAGTTTGGAAACTATATGGCCCTTATGAAAATAAGGGTGAGCTCTCCAAACAATTTGAACCCGAAAAAGATATAGCTAAAGAAGCGAGATTGGCTTCATCACAAAGTGTGGTTGGTGGCACTATTGTGTGGCGGCATTGGTGGGCTCCTCTTATAAAGGGAGTTTTAAATGATCCAAAGGAGAATACTACCTGGTATGCCTACACGAAAATATGGAGCGAGGAAGAACGGGTACAGGATTTCTGGATTGGCTTTAATAATCTATCCCGGTCTCCGGCTACAGATTCTCCACAGCCCGGCACCTGGGATGATCATCAAAGTAAGGTTTGGGTGAATGGTAAAATAATTGCTCCTCCTTATTGGGCTCGCGGTGGCCAAAAAGGAAATCCGGAAATACCTTTAATTGACGAAGGCTACGAATATCGTACGCCAACAAAAATCTTACTCAAAAAAGGTTGGAATAACATTTTAATAAAAGCGCCTGTCGGAAGTTTTAAAGGAAAAGATTGGCAGAACCCCGTTAAGTGGATGTTTACATTTATTGCCGCGTGAGCCATCAGCGATGGGTGTTCATGGCCAGCTATTTTTTCTTAATAGGTTTGTAAAATAATTTTTTGAAGCGTTTCTTCTTTGTCCATCAACCTTTGTAATAAGGTAATTTGATTTCCTGCTCTCACCAGGTTATTATCTTCATACGCTGCGCCGTAGTATTCATCGTTGTTCAGGTGATCCGTAAGAAAACGGATCGCCTGCATATAGATCATGAATTCTCCGGCGTAAATAAAATGCGTTCTTTCTGTGGCCGTCAACTCGTCTTTCATCTCGCTCATGTAGCCGTTCCATATTGCCACAAAATATTCATCCCTTATTTCAATTTTGTCAAAATCTTTTTCTTCTTCGGTTGCGGGTGAGAGGTAGGTACGGATCATATCACCTACATCGCTTATGAAATAGCCTGGCATCACTGTATCAAGATCTATCACACATAAACCCTTATCATCTTCATCAAAAAGTACATTGCTGATTTTTGTATCGTGGTGGGTTACCCTTAACCTGAATTCAGGGTTGGTTAAAATACCGTCATAAGTTTCAGCAATATATTTATGTTCCCGGATGAACCGGATTAATTGTCCTGATTTTTCTATCCGGGTTTTATTTCCTTTTATCAACGCTTCAGAAAATTGATGGTATCTCAGGGAGAGATTATGAAAATCCGGTAAGGTAATTTGTAATTTGTCAACAGGGAAGTGTGATAATAGCCGGCTGAATTTTCCAAATTCTTTTGCTGCTTCAAAAGCCTGCTCTGGAGTTTGTGCAGCGTTTATAGTATGCGATCTTTTTACAAATGGTGCAAGCCTGAAATACCCTTTGCCGGCGATAAAGGTCATCCCTTCGTTCTTTTTTGTTTGTATCGGGACAACGAATAAATAGTTGGGTGCATGTTGAGACAGGTAATCAGCAAGTACTTTCAAATTCGATGCGATAGCCGGTGGCTGCTTAAAAACTGCACTATTAATTTTTTGTAAAATGTAATCAGCATGTGAATTTTTTAATCTCCACGTTTGGTTAATTAATCCATTCTTGATTGGCTCAATGTCAAATTGATTCTCATCAAGATCGTATGCCGAAAGTATTTGTTGGATCACTAAAAATGATTCAGGTGTTATTGTTATTTAAACAAACTTATGGGAGATAAACATATCATCAAAGCGCAACCGATTGTCTATATTTTTATTAACAGTATTTTTTGAAAGGGTATTTCACAAAATGAAAATCAAGTTGAAAAGGAAATCCTGTGCGTTTGGTAGCACCAACATACTGCTTTATTTTTTATGAACTATCAACCGGCCTTCAATAAGTATATTGCTATAGCTTTGCTTTTTATCAGTGTCATTATCATCAGCGATTAATAAATCAAACAAAATTTCAGTAGCTTTTTTTGCCTGCTCATAGGGATATTGTTCAACTGATGCCAGCGGTGGAAACTCAAGGTAATTTGTAATGGGAAGATTTGCATAGCTCACAAAACAAATGTCTTTATTAATTTTAAGTTTTGACTTTCTTGCATATTGAATCGCATCCAGCGCTACATAATCATTGATAGTGACGATAGCAGTAGGCGGGTATTTTAATGCAAGAAGCTCTTCCATGGCCTTATGTGTTCCCTCTTGTGTAAGATCGGTAGATACCACCAGGCCTAAGTCAATTTTTATTCTCTTCTTTTGTAAAACTTCCATGTAAGTCGCTGTTCGATCCTGGCAGGATTTCATTTCTTCAGGGCCATTGATCACGCCGATACGCCTGTGGCCTTTTGATATAAGAAATTCTATAGCTTGTTTAGTTCCACTATTAATATTGGAAGATACTTTATGCACAGTGGGAAGGTCAGGAACACGATCGAAAAAAACAACGGGAATATTATATTTCTTCAGTGCGGTAAAGTGCTCATAGTTTTTTGTGTGCTTTGAGATAGAAACGATCAGTCCATCTACACGATGATTTTTCATCGCTATTACTATTTGTTTTTCCTTGTCTATATCATCATGCGATTGACCGATCAGCACGCTGTATGTGTGATTATTAGCAACATCTTCTATACCATTTATCGCTTGCGAAAAAAATTCTTCTTTGAGGTTGGGAAGTATCACCCCGATCGAATGCGTTTTTTGTTGTTTGAAAAATAATGCTGATTGATTTGGCTCATAATTTAATTCTTTGGCCAGTTGCTGCACCTGCATTTTTGTACGCAGCCCTATACTTGGATGATCGTGCAATGCGCGGGAAACTGTGGATACAGAAAAATTCAAACGCTTTGCTATTTCTTTTAAAGTAGGTAATTTATTATCCATAAGCAGTACTTGCAAAGTACGAAAATTGTTGAAAAATAGGACAATCGGTTGCGTTGCAATATCAATCGGTTGCGTAAAAAAAACCTCCTTGTTGCGTCAATCGCCGTGCATCACTTTCAAAATAATTATGTCAACTTAGAAAAAGCGAACAAGTAATATTTAATATCCATTAAGTTTTTAATCGTAAAACCAGGTGGATTTTATTTTTAAACCCAAAAACAGCGAATGAAAAAATCAACTTTACTCCACTATTCTTTTGGGGTTTTAGCTTTCCTTCTGTATACCTCAGCCACCTTTGCCCAGCAAAGAACAATAAGCGGTGTTGTACGGGAAAGTAAGAACAGCGCTCCCCTTGAAGGAGCAACCGTTTCAGTAAGCAATAGTAACATAACCGCTCTTACCGCTGCAGATGGCAAATTCAGTATATCCTTGCCAAATGGAAAAACAGCCATTACAGTTTCGTATGTAGGCTACGGGGATAAAACGATAACGGTTAGTCAAAACGAAACAAATATTACTATAACGCTAAGCGCCTCTGAAGGCAACCAGTTAAGCGATGTGGTGATCATCGGTTACGGTACGCAAAAGAGGAGTGATCTCACAGGATCCATAACCAGCATAAAAGCAGAAGACCTTACATTGGGTGGCACCATCAGCAATGCTGCCCAGGCGCTGCAGGGGAAAGCAGCGGGTGTATTGGTGACGCAAAATTCGAAGGCGCCCGGTGGCAGTATCTCAGTACGTGTTCGCGGCTCCAACTCTATCAGCAGCACCAATGAGCCATTATATGTTGTTGATGGTTTTCCCACCACTTATGGAACAGATATTAATCCAAACGATATTGAATCAATGGAAATACTGAAAGACGCTTCGGCCACTGCAATATATGGTGCAAGAGCTGCTAACGGTGTAATACTCATTACTACAAAACGCGGTAAGACAGGCAAGAGCCGGATATCTTACAATGGTTATTATGGCGTTCAGAAAGTTATCAATCCTTTCAATATGCTCAACGCCAAAGATTATATGCTTTTGGCAAATGACCTGTACCAGGAAATTGACGGACAGCAAGGCCAGCAATATGCAGTGTACACGCAATCGCAATTAGCAACTACCGTAAATACAGATTGGATAAAAGAAGCAACCCGTTCCGGTGCGGTTCAGGATCATAATTTTCAATATGAAGGTGGAAATGATAAAACAAAAATCCTTACCAGCATAGGATATTTCAATCAAAAAGGCGTTTTGGAAAACACAGATTTTTCCCGTTTCTCCGCCCGGGTAAATGTTGATCAGAAGATCAATGACTTCATAAAGTCCGGCGCTTCGGTATATGGGCAAAGGTCCAACGGAAACATCCAGGATTACGGAGGAAATATTTTGCAATCGAATGTATTGCTTGGAATATTAACGTACGATCCTACAGTGCCTGTCTATAATGCAGACGGAACTTTTGGCCGGCCTCCGGGTGGCAAGGGAGACAATCCATTAGCAAACTTACTGGGCCGCCAGAATGAACAGGTGAAAGACAGGCTTAACGGTAACGGCTACCTGGAGATTAAGCCCATACAAAACCTTACCGGAAGAATAGATGGGGGAATTGAAATTGCACATTATTTTACAGGACGTTATTTGCCCCGCTCTACCTATCAGGGTGGTATTGATGATGGAGTAGCCAGCACTAATGATTTTACTTCTACCCACCAGTTATTTGACGCAACGCTAACTTATGCGAAGACACTAAATAAAATTCATTCATTTAATATACTGGGCGGATATGCTTATGAAAAGACAATCGTTGACAGCCGTAATATAAATGTAAAAGGTTTTTCAACTGATTTATTTTCATATACCAACCTGGGAGCCGCTTCAACGATTACCGGGGTGTCTTCTTCAAAATCCGAAAACATTTTAATTTCCTTTTTCGGCAGGTTAAATTATTCCTATTCTGACAAATACCTTTTCACTTTTACCTTAAGGCGGGATGGTTCGTCCCGTTTTGGAGCAGATTACCGCTGGGGATCATTCCCTTCCGCCGCGGTTGCATGGCGCTTGGATAAAGAAGATTTTATACAGAATCTTAACCTGTTTTCAAATTTAAAATTACGGCTCGGTTATGGAAAAACCGGTAATGACCAGATTGGAAATTATGCGTCACTGGCTTTGGTCTCCAATACGCGGATTTCATTTGATGGCTATACCAACGACGCTGGCACACACCTTAATCAATCAACACCGGAAAACAGTTCATTAAAATGGGAGACAACTTCGCAGTATAACGCAGGATTCGACATGGGTTTCTTTAACTCACGTATATCCTTAACCGCAGATGTTTATTATAAAAAAACGTACGACCTCCTGATAAGAAAATCGCTTCCTCTTTACTCAGGATTTAGCTCTGGCTTAAGTAATGTAGGCTCTATTGAGAATAAAGGAATAGAGCTTGCCGTAACTTCTCACAATACAGTTAGCGCCTTAAGGTGGGATACAAAAGTAAATGTTGCCTTTAACCGTAATAAAGTTTTGAACCTTGGTGGTGGCGGCGACATAGCCCTTACATCTTCAAAACCTATAGGAAATGTATCCGAAGAATCTTTCGCGGTAATACGCCAGGGAGAACCCTTAGGCTCTTTATATGGCTATAAGTATATCGGCGTATTGCAAACGGGTGAAACCTACGCACCCCAACCAGATTCAAAACCGGGAGACCCTAAGTTTGAAGACATCTCAGGCCCCGATGGAAAGCCCGATGGAAAAATAAATTCTGACGACCGCACTATTATTGGCTCAGCAAATCCGAAATATATTTTTGGTATTACTAATACCTTCACTTATAAAAATTTAGACCTTTCTATTTTCGTGCATGGTTCCGTGGGTAATGATCTACTAAACATGACACGTATGAACCTGGAGTGGAACCGCACTACTGAAGCGCTCAACAGGTGGACGCCAACAAATACAAATACGGATCAGCCGAGAAATGGATTTTATTATAATAAATATGGAGGATATATTAATTCGCATTTTATTGAAGATGCTTCATTTCTTCGTATGAAGAATATCACATTGGGATATACCGTTCCTTCAAACTCGAAAATTTTTCAATCGCTCCGGTTTTACGGCATGGTAGAAAATCTTTTAACAATAACAGGCTACAGCGGTTGGGATCCGGAAGTAGATACGAAAGGTTACGAGTCAAACTCCGGTGGCGGGCAAACCGCAAATGCAGGCGCAGGGCTCGATTTCAACGCCTATCCGCAAATGAGAACTGTTACCTTTGGTTTAAACCTGAATTTTTAGATAATGAAAATTATTGCAACAAATAAAAATAATTACATGAGAAACCTTACAATAATCGCTTTGATAATGTGTGTTAGCTGTACAAAATTAAATCCTAAGTTGTACAGTGACCTTACTACCGCCAACGCCTACTCGACGGAGAGTGATATTAATGCAGCCCTCATAGGAGTGTATGCTGATATTGCCCCATATCCTGGTGATGGCTGGATGTACTATAATGGTTACTTAGTAATGACTACTGATTATACTACCGACATGGGATTTTCTACAGCTGCCGGCGATCCCACTAAGATGAGCAACTTTACTTATGATGCCAACAACCGCTATATAAGGTACAACTGGCAATATATGTACGAGGTAATAAGTAATGCAAATATTTTGCTTGCAAAAATTGATGCCGTATCAATGGATGATACAAAGAAAAAGCAAATAATAGCCCAGGCACGTTTCTTAAGAGCGCTTGCATACAGGGATCTTACAGATGGATGGGGACCCGTACCACTGATAACAGAGGTAATGCCTCCTGATAAAACGATCAACATAGAATTATCACCCGTGGCAGAAGTTGATAAACTGATCGAAGAAGATTGTAAATATGGTATAGATAATCTTCCTGCATCATGGAATGCAAATGAGGGTTTATCAAGAGCCACCAAAGGCGCTGCTGCTACTTTATTAGGCAAGGTATATTTAAGAGCACATGATTATGTAAATGCAAAGACCTATATAGATATGGTGTTGGATTTAAAAAACCAGGGAGTTTACCAGCTAAATCCCGATTTTAAAAACGTATGGTCCGAGAGTAATAAGTTTGATAAAGGATTTATTTTTTGCGTGTTGCACGAGCCTGCCTTGAATGGTGGTGAGATAGCCAATCATTTTGGCCCGGAAGATAACAAGGAAGTTCCCGACAGGTGGCAGTATTATGCTGTGTCCCTGGAGTTCTGGAGAAAGTACAGCGATCTTGATCCGCGAAAACAATTCTTTTATTATAACTACGAGGGTCGCGACGCCCGTGATGGTACTACTTCTCATGGTTTTTATTACATGCTCCCTTCGCCCGGGCAAACAACGCCGCCTAATGATACGGTGAAGCTGCTTAAAAATGTTTCTACAAAAAAGTATTCTTATGAAATGGTATCAAACTCATACTATGATGGCCGTACCATTTCTATTTTTAGAATAGAGGATGTTATTTTAAATAAAGCTGAAATAGAAAACCAGCTAAGCGGCCCTGGCGCTGCCTTATCTTATATAAATGAAATAAGGGGCAGGGCAGGAGCGCCCTTATATGGATCAGACCCTGCTTTTCCTGTGCCGGCAAGTAAAGATGAAATGGCGCAAAAAATATTGGATGAGCGTGGCTTCGAATTGGTGTTTGAATACAAGCGCCGGCCCGATCTGATACGGTTTGGAAAATATGAATCTACCTGCAATGCCTACCTTACATCACGCGGCTTGCCGGCTATAGTAACGCCAAATATGGAATACTTTCCTTACCCATTGGTAGATGCACAATTGAACGGTAACATGGCTACTGCAAACCTTACAAGATTGCCATAATTTTCGTCAGCTAAAGCAGACGGTCATGAAGGCGATCATTAATTCTATTTGATCAATTTCCGTCAGCTAAAGCAGACGGCCATGAAGGCGATCATTAATTCTATTTGATCAATTTCCGTCAGCTAAAGCAGACGGCCATGAAGGCAATCAATAATTCTATTTGATCAATTTCCGTCAGCTAAAGCAGACGGCCATGAAGCGATCAATAATTCTATTTGATCAATTTCCGTCAGCTAAAGCAGACGGCCATGAAGCGATCAATAATTCTATTTGATCAATTTCCGTCAGCTAAAGCAGACGGCCATGAAGGCGATCATTAATTCTATTTGATCAATTTCCGTCAGCTAAAGCAGACGGTCATGAAGGCGATCATTAATTCTATTTGAGTTTATTCATTGCCGTTGGCTTCAGCCAACGGCTCTTATTATTTTTATAAAAAATTAATGAATCAAAAAAAAATTATTCTGAAAAGAACCTTATTAATACTCATATTTCTTGTGGCGGCAGGTGCTGGTTTTGCATGGTATTTATACAACTCCGTTTCAATAAAAAGCATTGAGCTTACTTCTCCAAATAACTCAGCCACCATAGAAAATGTGAAGGTGGTTTTAGATAAAGAGGAACCTGTTTTTATCAAATACCGGAAGCAGGGTTCCAATGAAAAATTCCGTACTATAAAAACAAAAAAGGGATTAACCCATTCCATAAAATTATTATTGCTGGAAACAAATACTACCTACAACTACCAGGTTATTATTGACAGGGTAATCAATATACCTTCAGAAATATTTTCCTTTCATACTAGGAAGCAATCGCCCTGGCTTATTCATAACTGGGTAAAAGAAGAAAATCCGCATGATGCAAATTCATTGGGAAATGGCATGGTGATGCTTTGCAATGCGAGGCTGCCCGGCTACATCGCCATGATTGACGGGAAGGGCGCTATACGCTGGTACTGGCAGGTGGATGATATTGGCGTAAGAGCCGCCACCATCACTCCCCGCGGAACTATACTTGCCATGCTTCGCCCGCCAATGAAAGATGTAATTGATGATACGCCAAAAGAAGAGGCGGATAGTTTACGGGAAATGGAAAAGCCGATACGCCGCGGTGCTATGGGCTTTGCCGGGGGCACAGCTATTGCAGAAATTGACCTTACCGGCAAACAACTTTGGCGGATAAATATTGATAGCGCTACCGGTGGTAAATACAAAATAATTCACCACGATGTAAGAATGGATAAAGACGGGCACATAGTTACACTAATAAGAACGCGTAAGGTATTTGACATGTCGCAAATTGGTGGAAAAGGAATTGATACCTTAGGGGGAGACGGTATTCTTGTGATGGATACAACAGGCAAAGTAATAAGGGAGTGGGATGTATGGGATGTATGGGATATAAAAAATGATCCATCCATAAAAGAATTCGCTTACGACCGGTTCCACATTAACTCACTGAACTTTGATAAAGATGGCAACTACCTGCTATCTGTTGCGATTGAAGACCAGGTATGGAAAGTAAATAAAACGACCGGTAAGATTATGTGGAAGCTGGGGAAAAATGGAGATTTTAAAATGGATACTGCCAACTATTTTTCCTTCCAGCATTCGGTTCATATAAATCCATTTGGAGATTTGATGGTTTTTGATAATTCGCTTTGGAGAAAACAATCCGGCGGCGTATCGTTTACGCTTGATACGGTAAACAATGTAGCTACCACAAAAATTCATGCGATTCTGCCAAGGTCAAAATATACATCAAGAATGGGAAGCGCTTATGTTTTGCCAAATGGAAATCTTTTGCAAACAAGCTCCAAAACCGGAACCGTTATGGTAACCGATTTGAAAGGGAAAATATTATGGGAACTAAATTCATATTTTGTTCCTTACCGCGGCGAGTATATAAATGATGAACTTTGGAATAAATATTTTGTAAAAGAATAAAAGGAAAAAATCTCCTTTAGTTTGGAGCTTGGGACCTCTATGATAAAGCCGGGAAGTTTCTTTGAAAATTTTTGATTTAGAGAGTCTGTTAAATTTTCCTGGTTTGCAGCCTGGGGCTTTAGCCGGATAGCCGGAGCAGATGGCAATGAAGGCAACCTTCAATTCTTTTGAGCATTATCATTGCCGTTGGCTTTAGCCAACGGCTCTCATTAGTTTGGAGCTTGTTACCCTGTGATAAAACCAGGAAGTTTCTTTGAGAATTTTGATTTAGAGAGTCTATCAAATTTTCCTGGTTTGCAGCCTGGGGCTTTATCCGGATAGCCGGAGCAGATGGCAATGAAAGAACCTTCAATTTGTTTGAACATTATCATTGCCGTTGGCTTTAGCCAACGGCTCTCATTAGTTTGGAGCTTGTTACCCTATGATAAAACCAGGAAGTTTCTTTGAGAATTTTGATTTAGAGAGTCTATCAAATTTTCCTGGTTTGCAGCCTGGGGCTTTATCCGGATAGCCGGAGCAGATGGCAATGAAAGAACCTTCAATTTGTTTGAGCATTATCATTGCCGTTGGCTTTAGCCAACGGCTCTCATTAGTTTGGAGCTTGTTACCCTATGATAAAACCAGGAAGTTTCTTTGAGAATTTTGATTTAGAGAGCCTATCAAATTTTCTTGGTTTGCAGCCTGGGGCTTTATCCGGATAGCCGGAGCAGATGGCAATGAAGGCAATCTTCAATTTGTTTGAGCATTATCATTGCCGTTGGCTTTAGCCAACGGCTCTCTTAAAATTATTATGGATGAAAAGATTGTATGTTCTAACTTTTTTTTGTGTTTTGCTTTTAGCAGTCTTTCAATTTATATCATGTAATGAAAGCAAATTGAAAACTGAAAAAAATGAACCTGCGATTGCAGATACTGATAGTTTATTTAAAGTTGATACAACAAAAATTCCTGGTAATAAATACGGAGAAGCAATTAAGTACGGAAGAGAATTAATGTTAAGGACTGCCTATTACATAGGGCCCAACGGAGTTAACGGAAAATATTTAGGCAATAAAATGAATTGCACTAACTGTCATCAGGATGCCGGCACCAAGCCTTATTCATTCAATCTTATGATCACTTTCAAAAACTATCCGCAGTACCGTTCAAGAGAAGGAAAAGTATTATCGCTGGCAGAAAGAATCAATAATTGCATCATGCATCCTCACCTCGGTAAGCCCTTACCACTTGACAGTAAAGAAATGATTGCCTTTATTTCGTACCTGAAATGGATAAGTGATTCATCAGGTATTGATAAAAATACTCCCGGCATTAAGGGTATTCCAATTACATTTCCTTCCGTTGCGGCCTCCTCTGAAAGAGGTGCAAAGTTGTATGAAAATAATTGTGCCAGGTGCCATGGCGCTGCCGGCGAAGGCCTTATGCAAGCTAACGGTGAAACGTACACGTATCCGCCATTGTGGGGCATGAAAGCCTATCAACCTGGTTCAAGCATGCATCGCATTATCAAAATGTCGCAATGGTTAATAGCGAACATGCCAAACGATAAAGCCACGCACCAAAAGCCTTTTCTTACTACTGAAGAAGCATTTGACCTGTCTGCCTTTGTAAATGATGATGACATACATAAGCGCCCGCCGGTAGGCGAGTTTCAATATCCGCATAATGAAGAAAAGGCTATAGATTATGGAGAAGGCCCTTTCGCTGATACATTTTCAGTAGCACAACACAGGCTTGGCCCATATCAGCCCATTATTGATTACTGGAAAAGCAAAGGATGGAAACCTTCTTATTAAAAGAAATGAATTAGGTAAAATAGTCTCAAAAATAATGCGGGCAAAGACTGTTAGCCGGCGTCACGTCCTTTGCGTCCAAAGGTCACACACGACTCCTTTGGAGAGCCGCCAGAATGATGTAACAATATCTAATAAAACTTGCCACGGAAACATGCGTAGTTCTTTTTACCTCCAAACCCTTTGCAGTTTACGCATATTTCCTGCTCAAAGACGTGACGCTGTTCAATTCATCGCATAATTGCAACAAACCCTTTTGCATAAACACAGGCTTATTTGCTTTGCGACCATTCTACCTAATCCTATAAAAGACTATAATTTTTATTTCCTTATGGTACACTACGCCACGCAACGGCTATTTTTTTCATGCATCTGTAAACCTTCGTAGAAAACCGTATTTTGTTACTATTAAACCTTATCACCTTTTTTATTGATGCATCAGGATTCTTTTTTGCCTAAAGAGATATAAAAAATATTTAAGCCGTAAGCATAACTATCATGAGTACACGAAGAGATTTTATAAAGAACACTTCTTTATTAGCCGGTGGCGCAGGCTTATGGAAAAGTTTGCCGGCATCCATTCAAAAAGCGTTCGCAATCAATCCCGCTGCGGGCACCACCTTCGAAGATGCTGAGCACATTGTTTTCCTCATGCAGGAAAACCGATCTTTCGACCATTGCTTTGGTACTTTACAAGGCGTGAGGGGGTTTAATGATCCGCGTTGTATATCACTGCCGGGTAACGATCCTGTATGGTTGCAAAGCAATGAGCAAGGACAAAAATTTGTTCCCTTTCGCCTGAATATAAAAGATACACAGGCAACGTGGATGGGCGGCCTGCCACATTCCTGGGAAAACCAGGTGGATGCACGTAACGATGGAAAGTATAATAAATGGCTTGAAGCAAAACGCCCCGGTAAGGAATATAAAGACATGCCACTCACTATGGGCTACTACAACAGGGAAGATATTCCTTTTTATTATGCCCTTGCCGACGCATTCACAGTATGCGATCAGCATTTTTGCGCTTCGCTTACCGGCACTACTACTAACAGGACTTTTTTCTGGACCGGAAAAATTCGTGAAGCGCCCGGCAAAAAAGCTAACGTGCGCAATTCAGATACTTATTATAATAAAGAAGCGCACTGGAAAACTTTCCCGGAACGCCTGGAAGAAAATGATATATCATGGCGCGTATATCAAAATGAAATCAGCCTGCAAACAGAGTTAGAAGGTGAAGATGAAAGCCTGCTGGCCAATTTTACCGATAATAATTTAGAATGGTTTAGTAATTACAATGTCCGCTTTCATAAAGCGCATTATGATTTTCTGCAGAAAAGAATTGATGAGCTTCCATCGGAGATAAATGTATTGGCAAAAGAAATTAAAAAGGTCGATAAAAATAAAGCAGCAAAGCTGGAGAAAAAACTTATCCAAAAAAAACAACAACTTGTAAAATATAAAAAAGAGCTGCTTACCTGGAGCCCGGAAAATTTTGAGAAACTTTCAGATTTTCAAAAACAACTTCATACAAAAGCATTCACAACTAATGTGAATGATCCTGACTATCATAATACAGAAATTTTTTCTTATGATGAAGATGGAGCTACCCGCAATGTTCAAATGCCGAAGGGAGATATTTTACACCAGTTTAGAAGTGATGTTGATAATGGAAACCTGCCGGCGGTATCGTGGTTGGTTGCGCCGCAATATTTTTCTGACCACCCCAGTGCGCCCTGGTTTGGCGCCTGGTATGTATCTGAAGTGTTGGACATTTTAACCAAAACCCCCGAGGTATGGAAGAAGACAATTTTTATTTTAAACTATGATGAAAACGATGGCTACTTCGATCATGTGCCTCCCTTTGTAGCGCCCCGGCCCAATGACGCTGCCATCGGAAAAGTTTCCGCAGGCATTGATACCACTGATGAATATGTAACCTTGCAGGAAGAACTGCAAAGAAAAGATTTAGATATGAAAGACACACGGGAAAGCCCTGTGGGTTTGGGCTACCGTGTACCGCTAATAATAGCCTCTCCCTGGTCGCGGGGCGGCTGGGTGAACTCGCAAGTCTGCGACCTTACTTCTGCCTTGCAGTTTTTGGAAAAATTTTTGAGCAAAAAAGCCGGAAAAGAAATTAAGGAAACGAACATCAGTGACTGGCGCAGGGCGGTTTCCGGCAATCTTACTTCTGTGTTCAGGCC
Source organism: Hanamia sp. (assembly GCA_965217965.1). GTDB lineage: Bacteria > Bacteroidota > Bacteroidia > Chitinophagales > Chitinophagaceae > Ginsengibacter. The sequence continues at coordinate 2,071,784 of CBDCJQ010000001.1, forward strand.
GTACAATGGCGAAGAAATAAAATTGCCTCAATTTGTAAAGCGGGATTCTTTTGTAAAAGAAATATATAATGCAAAATTTAAAAAGCTTCCGTCAGATTATAAAGCGTTAAGCCTGGCAGAAATAGAAGATATACAGGCTAATCCTCTAACATCTTTATTGCTGCCCCGGCAGGAACCCGGCATACGCGAGTCTTGCGCATTGCCTTACGAATTATATGCAGACGGATTATTAAGCGCTGATAAAAAAACATTCGACATCAACTTTGCTGCAGGCAATGAGGTGTTTGGAGCACGCTCAGCAGGCTCACCCTTCAGCGTGTATGCTCCGCGTAAATATGCTGTGTATAATAAAAGTCTTAATAAAAAACATTTTGAAAATGTAAAGGTTTGGAATTATGCTGTGAACGCCGGAGACAAAATAAATGGCCGTTGGCTTTTGAATGATTTCGAAAACAATTTGTATCATCTAAAAGTATATGGGCCAAATGGTTTTTTCAGGGAATTTTGCGGAAGCAAGGATGATCCTGAAATCAATATTAGCCTTGACTACGAGCATAAGAAAGATCATAAGGAAAAACTTTCGGGCAATATTATTTTTACAATCAGTAATTCAAATAAGAGTAAGGCATACACACTTCTTCTTGCTGATGCAACATATAAAAAAAACATACGCAAGGTGGTGGTTGAAAGCGCCTCAACCGTAAAGGAAGTAATTCATCTTTCCGAAAGTTTTAATTGGTATGATGTTACGATTGCACGAGAGACTAACAGCCATTTTTTTAAAAGGTATGCCGGCCGGGTGGAAACAGGTAATCACAGCAAAACAGATCCCGTTATGGGAAGGGTATAGAAAAATATTTCTGAGTTGGTCTTTTGAAAATTGTATTAACCCATTGCATTAAAAAGGACCCGGCAATGTCAGATTTTCATTTTCTCATTATCCTCATCAACATTCAAATGTTGAAAAATAGCGCAACCGTTTGCAATGTCATTACAATCGGTTGCGTAAAATAAAATCCCATTTTCATAGATTCCAGGTGCATCATTTTCAAAAAAATAATGTCAACTTAGAATTAACAATGCAATAACAACAACATAATTGCAGAATTGGTTTACAAAAAAATGAAGCGATTTTTTTGAAACAATCAGGAAGATAAAAAGGTATAGGTATTCTTTTCAAAACCAAACAACGAGCAATGAAAAAAGCAATTTTACTTCACTCCGGATTCTTAGTTTTTTCCTTCCTTCTTTTTTCCTTTACCGGTTTTGCGCAGCAAAGAAAAATAAGTGGCATAGTGCAGGAAAGTAAAAATAGCAGTCCGCTGGAAGGAGCAACCGTTACCGTAAAAAATAGCAAGGCCAATGCAATAACCGGTGCCGGCGGTAGGTTCAGCGTTTCGGTGCCTGAGGGAAAAGCATCGCTGGTAGTTACCTTCGTTGGCTACCAGTCAAAAACAGTTTCTGTAGGCGCCGGGGAAACGAGTGTTCTTGTTACCCTTGCTGAATCAACAGGGAGCCAGTTAAACGATGTAGTAATAGTAGGCGTACAAGCACAATCAAAAAGGACAACGACTTCTTCGATCTCCACTGTTTTGTCAAAGGAAATTGAAAATTTACCATCACCGAGTGTTGATCAATTATTACAGGGAAGAGTAGCCGGTTTGAATGTGCAGGTAGGTTCTGGTGAGCCTGGCGTTGCTCCCACCATTGTTGTTCGTGGTAATAACAGGGTAAATACTTCTATTGGAGATGATCCTAATATTGCGCAGGCTCATGCATTAAGTGGCCCTCTGTATGTTATTGATGGTATCCCCACTAATCCGGAAGATATTTCCAATAGTATTGATGCTACAGGTACTAACTATTTAGCCGGAATAAATATAAATGATATTGAAAGTGTGGATGTGCAAAAAGATGCAACAGCTACAGCAGCTTGGGGTTCAAGAGGCGCTAACGGTGTGGTTTATATTACTACAAAAAGAGGCAGATCATCTACGCCGGAATTCCGGATAAACATTTACGGTGGTGTTACACAACAGCCCCAGTTATTACAAACTTCTACCGGTGCAGCTGAAAGATCGCAAAAGATGAATATAATAAATAAATATGCCACTCCTGCCCAGCTTTCTAATCTTCCTCAAATACTTACAGACCGGTTTAATCCTTCCTTTAATAATGCTACAGATTGGCAGGGATTATTTTATAGGCCCGGTTCTTTGAAGAATGTTGATGCCACTGTTAGTTCTGCCAGTAAAAATGTCAGCTATCGGCTAAGTATGAATTACTATGATGAGAAAGGAATTATTGAGGCTTTCGGATTTACCCGCTATAGTTTACGGGGAAATTTTGATTTCAAAATAAGCGACAAGCTAAACAGCCAGTTCATAGTAGGGATATCAAAAAGTGACAGGCAAAGGGGAAGAAAATATTCTAACAATAGCGACGACAATACGCCTGTATCGGGTGCCGGCCAGCCTTCCTCTTTTTACAGGCTAACCGCTTTTGATTCTTCTAATTTTATCGGCGGCTATACCCGGCTGAGAAATAAAAATATTAATGATTATTATACAGCCTCTCTTACGCTTAACTATTCTGTACTTCCTTCCTTAAAATACACCTTCCAGGGAGGCGCCAATATTTCAACCACCGCACGTGATTATTTTCAGCCATCCAATGTAGATGAAGTGGCTGCATTGGATCCTGACAGTGATCCGCAGCCTTCCTTTGCAAGATCTGATAAAGGCACTTATTCAACCTACTTTTTAGCAAACACCTTAAATTTTAATAAAACAATTTCAGGTGCTAAACATGATCATCATTTTGCGCTGACGGGCTCGCAACAATTTAATACAGATGTTTCTAATACCAGTTATATCCAGGGATATAACGTTCCTTCTAACAACATACAAGTTGTGAGCGGTGTACCACAGTCGGATATAAGTGGTGGTTCAGGTTATGAATCCTATGGAATGCTTTCGCTACTTGGCCAAATGCAATATGATTTTGACAGGAAGTATCTTTTGTATGGTTCTTACAGGAGAGATGCCTCCTCCCGCTTTGGTGAGAAATCAAAATGGGGTGCTTTCTCAGCCGCAGGTGCTGGATGGATTATATCCGAAGAAAAATTTATGGATAAAATAAAAGGTGTAATTCCATACCTTAAACTTAGAGGTACTTATGGAGTTTCAGGGGATCAGTCACCTTATTTCTACGCGCCTTATAATTCTTATAACATTCCCGGCACTTACGAAGGAAGTGCGGCTATACAGCCTAGCTACACTAACGGATTAACCAAAAATAATCTTACCTGGACGCGTACTATACAAAAGGATGTTGGTTTGGATGCGCAACTTTTCAACAACAGGATTACGCTCGCAGTAGATGTATATGATAAATTAGCCAAAGACGGATATTTTGATTTTAATCTTCCGTTTTTTACCGGCTTTCAAAGCGTCAATTTTAACGCACATGATCTTTGGATAAGTAACAGGGGAGTAGATGTAACTCTTTCTACCAAAAACCTTTCAGCCAAAAGCCCCCTCCAATGGAACATGCAAATAACTATTTCTCACAATAAAAACCTCATAGCAAAGTTGCCTAATAACAACCGCACATTTGTGTTAGATGACTATTATGGTATATCGAGGATATATGCTGTTGGGCAACCGATTTATGAAATGTTCCAGCTAAAATATAATGGCGTATATAACAGGCAGGAGGATATTCCTTTCAATCCATTAACCGGAAATTCCATTACTTATTTCAAAGGAAATCATAAGGTAGTTCCCGGAGATCCGATATGGGAAGATGTAAACAATATTGGTGACGTATGGCCTGACGAAAATAACGGCGCCCAATATGGAGACCGCATTCCTACGGGCGATCCTAATCCAAAGTTTACAGGCGGTTGGGTAAATGATTTCAGCTACAAAAATTTTTCTCTAAGTATTCTTAGCATATTTACCTGGAAGAGAACAGTTGTAAACACCTTCTTCCAGCAGCAGATAAGCCATGTTACTGGCGGAAATCCAAGTAATATAAACACCTTTGCAAATAGCAGGCTGCCGGATCTCTCAGGGATCAATTACTGGACGCCGCAGAACATAAAAGACGATCCAAATTACAAAGCAGATTTTCCATCTATCAATCCTTTTGATCCCACCTATTATCAATACACAGCCATCTCCAGCATGTTCAACGAAGATGGAAGTTATTTCAAAGTAAAGAATATTGTATTGGGCTACCAGCTACCTGTTTCATGGATTAGCAAAGCGAAACTTAAAGGAGCGAGGGTTTATGGAATAGTAGATAATGTATTTACGCTTAAAAAGGGAACAATGCCTAACCCTGAACTGGTAGATCAGCTTGGCGTTTACACGGGAGGGTTATATCCCACTCCTACCAAATTTACTTTTGGTTTAGATGTACAATTTTAATTTTTAAAATATTATTATGAATAATCAATATTCTTTTTTAAAATTATTTCTACCGGCGGTACTATTAGTCGTTGCAGGTATTTCCTGTAAAAAATATATTGACCAGGCTCCTATTACCTCTACTTATGGTTCCGAGTTCTGGACTTCACAGCAATCGGTAGAGCAGGCCTCTCTTGCTATGTATGGACAGTTGCGAGCCGACTTCAGGGCAGACCGTTCTTTTTTTATTAATGGCGATTTAACTTCCGGGACATTTGTGGCCTATTACCCAGGCTGGTGGAATTATTCCCCGATCAGCACGCACAATGCATATAGTGGTGGCAATTTTAATTTTTCTTATGTGCCGTATCTGGAAGGCTCACTGCAAAACTGGTCAAGGTTTTACCAACTGATAGCACAGGCAAATCTTATTTTGCAAAATGTACCGCAGATGTCATCATCTGTATTTTCCAGTGAAGATATTCGCAACACCTATCTTGGAGAAGCACTGTTTATTAGGGCTTACACCTATTTTTATATTACACGTGCCTGGGGCGATCCGGTGTATGTAACTAAAACTTATAACGATGCTGATTATGGAAACATACCGCCTTTGCCACGCACGGCAGAATCTATCGTACTTGATAGTTGCATTTCAGATTTAAAAAAGGCGGCGGATTATCTTGGTTTCGTTGGCGGAGATCCGGAAAAAGTATTACGGGCTAATAAAGCAACCGTTTACGCTTTGCTTGCCCATATATATGCCTGGAAACATGATTATACAAATGCACATCTTGCCTGCAAGGAAGTAATGGACAAAGGCGGTTATTCCCTGGAGCAAATGGCTACTTATAAAAATATCTGGAAGGGGCAATCCTCTTCGGAAAATATTTGGGAGCTGTCCATGCAATATAATCCCAATGATCCAAATTTTTCGGACCAGGGCGATTGGGCAGAAGCACAATTTGGTTTCTTCGGCACAACATTTTTAAAAGGCCCGATAGTAGATAACGTTAGTAGCGACTCCTGGGTTTCACCAGCCGGCGGTTTTGCAGATCAGTTTTTTGACACAGCCAACGATGCCAGATTTAAGCAGTCTTTAAAATATACCAATGCATCAGGCAGCGCCCCAAATGGTTATTTGCTAACAAAATACACTGACTTTAATTATCAAAAACCTGATTCCAAAACCCTCCCTTATATAAATAATAATCTTGTCTTGTTTCGATTATCCGATGTTATTTTATTGGATGCTGAAGCATTAGCTTATTCCGGCGACCTGGCTGGTGCTGCAAAAGATCTTTCTTATACAGAAGACAGGGCGGGCATTTCGACTTATAATATACCCACTAATGAATATGATATGGTTGATGAAATAGTAATTGAAAGAGGGCGCGAATTAATTGGCGAAGGACAATGGTATTATGATTTGATAAGAACAGAAAAGACCCAGGGCTGGCTCGAATATGTGGGCTATCAGTCAGACAGGGTAAGTGAAACCAACAAAGGATATTACTGGCCTTTGGACATGGGAACACTGTTTCCGCAGGATAATTTATTGACCCAAAACCCATGGTGGGCAACGCACAAATAATTGATAACCTCATTTAACCCGAACCATTTAAAAATATTTAAATGAAAAAAATAATAAGAAATATTACTCCGTTGTTTGCTCTCCTGGTTTTATTAAATGCATGTAAAAAAGACTATATAGCCGGCGGTAGTATTGAAGACAATATTTATAAAAATATATCCACTTATGATGTATTAAAAGCTGATCCATTGTATGATACCCTGATACAGGTGATTGATGCTGCAGGTTTAAAAGATAAGATCAATGAACAGGGAACTACATTTTTTGCACCGTCAGACTATTCAATCTATAATTATCTTAATCGAAGAACAATTTATGTGCAGAATAATATCAATGCAGATGCAAAATTCGCACTGGATTCCCTTCTTTATTATATGCAAAACAACAAGGACAATACAAGAGATTCACTATTAATGTATCTCGTGCACAAGCCACTGCCTTTTTCTGAACTTACCAATACAGGAACGGCTTATCAAACAGAACTTTCGGGAGATACCGCCATCATATCTTATGAATACACTAAAGATGCATCGCTTGGTTATAATTCTTTAGTATCAAGCCAGCCGCGTATTATTTACTACACCCATTTATGGTATCACTATGATCTTAGTGATGCAAATACTGCCAGCGATGTGACAGATGATATTGGCGTACGCACTTTGGTAAAAACATCCGGCATCGCTACACAAAATGGCTACCTGAATGCTTTGACAAATAGCCACACTTTACTTTTTTATGGCACTAAACAATAAAATTAGTTTACAATGAAAAAACATAGAAATTTTAAAATAGCTGTTCTTTTACTTGTTACGCTTCCTGCAGAAATGTTTACGGGATGTACTAAAGTTCAGGATGGATTTTTAAGTCCTTTTGTACAATATGCCGTAAATGAATTTACAATTACGCGGGGAAGAATAGCCTCTTCTTATTCATTAATAACAGATGGCTCCAGTATTCCTATGAAAGTAAAATGGACACATATTTATGATGCTTCAGGGACTATCGTTGATACTTTATTTAAAAAGAAATATCCCGTTGCAGTTTGGACTGCGGCTTATAATTCTACAACAGATAAAGATTATGCCTCCATCATTGCAAAAAGAGCTACAGTAGATTTACCTCCTATAGAAGTGAATGAAACTAATGGAACTATTGAAGCAAATGCAGGGACTATCAACTTGCCGGCGGGCACTTACACAATGGACTTAGAAGTTACCAACAGTGCAGGTACGCAGGAATTAAAAAATATAATGAAGATTAATATTGTAGATGGACTGCCTCTGGAAACAGCTCCGGAACAAGGCGCTTTTGCTAATGGTCGTGCTTTGGCCGGTACCGCTCCTGTGACCTATTTTTACAATGGTCAAAATAATCCTTTTGTAAAATACACTATTACCAGGTTTGCAGATACTCCTAATAGCCTCCTCCTAAAATTTACAGACAGAAATGGGATTCCCTTTAACCCAAAATCAGGCGAAATTATTAAAAGGCCTGCAACAGGCTTAAACCCTGATCCGCCATATCTGCAAAATTTACAGGATTATGCTCCAGATACGTATGTTGCGACAGATACAACTATTTCAATAAAATATCCGTTAGCACCTTTTCCGATTGCTTCATTAGGAAACGGCTACAACATGTACTACAATATTAAAACCTATGCTGTTCAAACTGACAGCACTTTAAGTTGGTCTGGCAATCAACCAGGAGTTTATTACCAGGGTACCTCCGATAGTCACTATTTAGGTACTTATGCAAATGGCGAATATGATTACTCCATCAGAGTTCCTATGCGCATACAGGTACCTGGTGCGTATGAGTTCGTGGTGAAAATCTTAAATGTGGTGCATAGATAATTTTAAAGAATTATTCCGAAATAGAAATGTTCAATTATATTTTAAGACAAAACTACAGTCCGCAGAAAATGAAACCGGTAATCATTGAGCTACTGTCCCGAAGCAAAAGCCCCGCCTGCATTTTAAATATATGTGGCTATAATTAACGAAGCAGTATTCAAAAAAACTTTTGTGTGAAGCAAAACGTTATAGCAGCCGTTTTAATTTCTCTTTTGCTTTTCATTTTATTAAAATCAAGTCGTTACAAAAAGCAACTCGTTTCATCTATTGTAAGCTTGAACCATTATAAGCATTTTTGACATCACCATGCTTAGCTGCTTAATAGCACGAGTTAACTGGCGAATTCTTGAAATATAATTTTTGTAATTTCAAAAAAAAGGCTCATCATGTTAGCCGAGGAAATAATACCAGCCGGAAAATTCACCCGGCCCCAACTGGAGCTTCTCAGGATGTTTTACCTGGTCATCGTGACTAAAAAATTCCCTGACGATGTATGGGTAGAAATCAAGGATTTACTTTCTGCTTATTTTATGGAGAAAGCCTCCGGGGAAATGGATAATCTTTTTAAACAAGAAGGATGGGGAGATGATAAAATAAAAGAATGGACTGGAACACACATACGAACTCTCTATAATAAAAATGATCAATGAAGATTGTTATTGATACTAATATCCTTTTAATATCCTTGCCATCTCATTCAACTTATCATGGAATAGTCAAAGCCTTTAACCGGAGATTTTATCACCTGGTTGTTTCTACGCCCATTTATCATTTTTATTAAGGAATTTTTTAACACAATTGAATTGAATTAAATTTGATTAAATAATTTTTATGGAAGCTGTGATTAAACTGAAGCCTGAAGAATTAACTTCCGGAATTCTTTCTAAGATCAGAGAAATGATTGGAGAAAGAAACAATATGGAAGTAACGATAACTGTAAGGGATAAAAGTGAAGAATATCTTTCTATCATTGATCGTTCCATCCATGATTTAAAAACCGAAAAGGGCTTAACTACATTTACCATGGAAGAGTTTCTTGAATACCCCTCAAAAGAAGCGAGGTAATGAGGGATATAAGATTTACGCCTGACGCATTTGCTGAATACAATGAGTGGATTGAAAACGATGAAGCTATTTTTGAAAAAATAAAAACTTTAATAAAAGATATTTCCCGCGATCCTTTTAAAGGTCTGGGAAAACCTGAGCCACTGAAAGGAAATTATTCGGGCTTTTGGAGCAGGAGAATTAACCAGCAGCACCGCCTCATTTAAGTCTATTACCAACGATACAATTAATATTATAAAATGTAAAGGCCATTATTTTGTTTAACATTAAATAGTGTCTGCAAGAAAACCCTTAAACCATCTACAGCTAAGGATTACAGAGGGAAAGTAGTTACGAACACATGTTGATAAGTGTTGATTTTGCTGGATTTCAGTATAGTTTTTGCTCATTATTGGCAGCTAAAACACTATCCGATGCGCCAACGTTTTGAACAACAAATGAACCTTCGTACCATAGCGATTTCCGATGTAAGATTTCCCTTAAAAAGCCGCGATGAACTACCACCTGTTTTAAAAGCATTACAATATATTTTTGTAACACCAGAACTAAACGGGAAAGTATTTTCATTGCTGGAAAATAAAATAGTTTCCGGCAAAAAGAAAACAGGGCGTCCGGGAATGGACCTTTGGCATATTCTTGTCCTGGCAGTTGTTCGCCACGCACTTAGTACCAACTGGGATCGCTTGGAATATTTAGCCAATTATGATGAATTATTAAGGAGAACAATGGGCGTACATGCCACAGCATTTATAGAAGAAGATAAAATCGAATTTGGTTATCAAACTATATTAGATAATGTGCAGTTAATTGATGAAGAATTGTTGCAACAAATTAACCAGCTTATTGTAGAAGCAGGGCATTCATTGCTTAAAAAAAAAGAAGAAGAACTTAGGCTTAAAACGGACAGTTATGTTTTAGAAACGAATGTGCATTTTCCCACCGATTTAAATTTGTTGTGGGACAGTTCACGAAAGTGCCTGGACATGATCAAAGTATTGAAAAAAGAAACCCAACTTGAAGGCTGGCGAAAAATTAAACATATTCGCAAAACCATCAAAAGTATTTTCCGGGCTACCTCGCAGCAGGTATTCAAGGGCAAAAAAGAAGCACTTAAAAAGCAAAGTGTAAAAAAATATTTGCAACATACTGAAGATCTGGTGCATCGCTGCCAGGCCATACTGGATAGTAATATTGTTGTAGATAGTACCGCTGCAACAGCGGCCCTGGCGGGGTTACAGCTTTATAAGAAATATGCTGTAAAAATGATAGATTTAGTGCGGCGCCGTTTAATAGAAGGCGAAGCAATACCGGCTGCCGATAAAATTTATTCCATCTTTGAGCCGCACACAGAATGGATTACTAAAGGCAAGCTGAACAAACGGGTAGAATTGGGGCACCTGCTGCTGATTACTACCGACCAGCTTCATTTTATTGTAGATTATAAAGTGATGGAGAGCCAGAAAGATCCCTCGCAGGTAGCGCCTCTAAAAGAGCGGCTGCAACAGAAATTTAAAGGCAAAAAAATATACAGTCATAGTTTTGATAAAGGCTTTTACAGTAAAGACAACTTGCAGGCCTTGCAACAGTCAGGCATAGACGAAGTGATCATGCCTAAAAAAGGTAAGCTCAATAAAGAAGAAAAACAAAGAGAGCATACAAAGGAATTTAAAAAATTACGCTATGCCCATTCAGCCGTAGAAAGCAATATCAACATGCTGGAGCATCATGGATTAAACCGTTGTGTTGACAAAGGATTACATGGCTTTAAAAGATATGCGGGGTTAAGTGTATTGGCATATAATTTACACATACTGGGTAACGGCCTTATAGAAAAGGAAAAACAAAAAGAAAACAAACGGCTTAAAAAACAGGCCGGACTTTATAGAAAGGCCGCCTGACCGGGCTCTGAAACAAGCGATGATTGGAAAATTATAAAAGAGTTATGCGCGGCCGTAAAAAAAAGCAAGGGGAAAGCAACTCAAAGACCTTCATAACACTAAAATATGGAAGATATTTTCCGATTAGCGGCTACTCAGCAGCAGGCGTTGCTGATTTTTATAAAATTGAATTTAATTTTTTAAAAAATAGGAGTTTTCTTGCAGACACTAAATAATGGCAATAATGCAAATAAGTAATTTTATCACACTTATGTTGCACTATTCTTTGCTTTACAAGTTTTGCCCAAATCAATAAAAAATATAGAATTCCGAACTACTACACAGTTCTGCTTTTGAATGATCCGTCATTCTAAAAAAGGCGCAACCGTTTGCTTAAAGTTTTGAATGTTACATTCCTTAGGTTTGAATGCACGTGCTTTTTTCATTACTCTAAATTCACAAAATATACACCAAATGAAGAGAATTCCTTTAACCTTTTTATCATTAATATTTTTATTAAATACCCATGCCCAGATAAATAAAGATACCCTACATCCCTCCTCAACCGAAATAGTTACTCCCATTCACAAAACCAGCTTCAATAATAATGGTGATTGCCCCGAACGCAAACAAGGTGGCAACACAAGAATGATAAACGGCTACCAGGTTTTTGATGGCTCAATGGATGGTGACAGGCAGGTGGATCCGCAAATTGCCGTGGGCGGTGGCTACATATTGGAAGGTTCAAATAAGGGATTGATTATTTACGATAAGCAAGGAAAGTTTGTACAAGGCGTTTCCCAAAAATGTTTCAACAACGGGATAGATCCTAAAATGTTTTTTGATATCCACAACCAAATATTTGTCTTTGATATGTGGTGGTATTATGATAAAGCAAAAACAAAACCTGTAAACGTTGCCTTCTCTGAAACCAGCGATCCTACTGGGGCCTGGAACATTTATCCTGTTTCAAGAACGGAAGAAGTAGATGGCGGTGGCATTGGCTACAGTAAAAAATGGATTGGCTATTCTTACCCAGGTGGTGAAGAAAATACATTTATTATGCGTACTGCTGAAATTAAGGAAGGTAAAGCCGCAACTGTATATCATTTCAAAGGTAGCCTGGGTAATCCCATTTTTATGCAGGATAATTTGGATGACATGTATTTTTTTGATGTAGATGACAGTATGTTCACTATTCGCAAAGTAACGGAAGATGCAAAAGGGAATCCTTACAGTATAATAGTTTCCCGCAAGCCGCACCATTTAAAATATATAGATTATCCGCCACAGTCGCCGCAAAAAGGTACTGAACAAAAAGTATCCAGCGGCGATCGCAATCCTAAAAATTGTGTCTATCAAAATGGAAGCATCTGGTTTTCCCAGGCGGTGGAATGTGAAGGCCATTCCACCGTTCAATGGCACCAGATAAAAGCCAGTGATGGAACGATTCAGCAAACAGGGTTGATAAAAAGTGATACAACCAATTATATTCAGACAACGATTGCAGTCAATAAAAAAAACGATGTGCTCATCGGCTTCCAGGAAGTAAACGGCAACTCATTTGTAAGTCCCCGGTTTACTTATAGGAAAGCGAAAGATAAAAAGGGCACCACAAGAGAAATTATAAAAGTTGGAGAAGGTATAGGCGCTGGTGATGGTGCAGCCTGGGGAGACTACAGTGGTAGCATTATTGATGGAGATAACCGTATGGATTTATGGACCATACAAAGCAGGGCCAATGAAAAGGGAAAAGCTGAATCAGTTATTATAAAAGTTCCTTTTAAGTAATAAACAATTCTGCGGAATGCTTTCCTGGGTATCCCTGAATTTTGCACGCCATCACGTCTTCCGTAAAGAGCCGGCAAAGAAGTATCAATACAACGGCTACGCATACCCGTTAGCATATAATTATTCAATATGAAATTTTTTTTGTTTATTACATTTCTCACGTCGTTTCTGCAATGCTCTGCTCAGCAGACCGCGGTTGTTCGTGAATACAACAAAACATTTACTACCTATCCTTTTTCCGATCCCAACCCCATTCCTGACCCCTCTTCAAAAATTTATCCCTATTTCCGCTATGATGGTTTTACAGATAAAGCCGTTCAAAAAGAATGGAAAATTGTAGAGCTCGAAAATGATTTTATTAAAATAATGATACTGCCGGATATCGGCGGTAAAATCTGGTCGGCTGTTGAAAAATCAACCGGCAGAGATTTTATTTATTATAACCATGTGGTAAAATTTCGCGATATCGCTATGCGTGGCCCATGGACAAGTGGCGGTATCGAAGCTAATTATGGAATCATAGGCCATACGCCTGCATGCGCCACCCCTGTTGATTATACGACGATAACAAAACAAGATGGCAGTGTGAGTTGTATTATTGGCGTGCTGGATCTATTAACAAGAACTCCCTGGCGCCTTGAAATTAATTTGCCTAAAGACAAAGCATATTTTACTACTACCTCATTTTGGTATAATGCATCAGGCACGGAGCAACCATATTATACCTGGATGAATACCGGCATTAAAGTAAAAGGCAATTTACAATACATCTATCCCGGCACAACTTACTTAGGCCACGAAGGAGAGCACAGCAATTGGCCAATCAGCAAACAAAATGGAAAGGATATTTCTTTCTATGAGAACAATAATTTTGGCGGTTATAAATCGTATCATGTGTTTGGAAAATATACTGATTTTTTTGGCGCTTACTGGCACGACGATGACTTTGGCATGGGAAGATACTCGACACATGATGATAAGCCCGGAAAGAAAATCTGGATATGGGGATTGTCGCAACAGGGAATGATATGGGAAAAATTACTGACAGATACGGATGGCCAATATTCCGAAGTGCAAAGCGGGAGGCTATTTAATCAATCAGCGGATAAAAGCACGTTCACACCCTTTAAGCATAGGGCTTTTGCTCCTTATGCTACCGATACCTGGACAGAATATTGGTTTCCTGTGAAGCAAACAAAAGGTTTTATAAAGGCTAATGACTATGGTGCACTGAATATCAAAAAAGAAAATGGTTGGCTGAAAATTTATTTCTCACCCGTACAAAATATCGATGAAGAACTTAATATAACAGATGGAAATAAGGTGATCTATTCAAAAATAATTCACCTGAAAACGATGCAATCATTTGCTGATTCCATTCAGTCTGCAACCGATGCAAAAAATTTGATCGTAACTCTGGGCAGTAAATTCGACTATCATTCTTCGCCGGATGCAGATGTATTGAGCCGGCCGTTAGATACTCCGGCTGACTTTGACTGGAACTCTTTACAGGGCTTGTATTTGCAGGGTAAAGAAAACATGCGTGAAAGAAATTATGGGGATGCAACAACAAAAATGCAGGCATGTTTGCAAAAAGATCACAATTACCTGCCTGCCTTAAGCAGCCTGGCAATGTTGCTGTATCATCAAATGGACTATGCGCAAGCATTGGGTTTTGCTACGAAAGCATTGAGCATAGATACTTATGATGGCCAGGCAAATTATTACTACGGCCTCATTAATCTAAAATTCAAAAAAATAACAGATGCGAAAGATGGCTTTGATATTACAACCCAAAGTATTTCCTACAGGGATGCTGCCTGTACCGAATTGAGTAAAATTTATTTACAGGAAAAAAATTTAGAAAGAGCCATTCACTATGTCCGAAAAAGTATTGCTTTCAATAAGTACAATCGCGATGCCTGGCAAATACTTGCCGTTACTTATCGCCTTCAAAATAAAAAAGAAAAAGCGCTGGAAATTTTAGATACTCTTTTATCGCTCGATCCGTTGAATCATTTTGCAGGGTTTGAAAAATACCTGTGGCAAAAAAATGATGAGGAAAAAAGTGCCTTTACATCTCTTATAAAAAATGAATTGCCTGCACAAACGTTTCTTGAATTGGCTATATGGTATAACGATATTGGAGAAAGCGGTGCAGCCACCAGTGTCTTAAATATGGCTCCGTCAAATGCGGAAGTATTCTATTGGCTTTTTTACTTAACTAACGATAACGATTACCTGAAAAAAGCTAACGATATTCCTTTATCCTTCTCCTTTCCTTTTCGTGAAGAAACGCTGGAAATTTTAGAGCAAATTTCGACGAAAGATTATTGGAAAGTAAAATATTATAAAGCGCTTATTCTCTGGAGCAGGAATAACACTGATAAGGCCAAAAGACTATTTCTTGCCTGTGGAAACACACCCAACACAGCAATTTTTTACGGAGCACGTGCCGGGCTTTTTAAGGAAGATACACAGCAAGTATTAACGGACTTAAAAAAAGCAATTGCATTAGATGCAAAAGACTGGCGCTATGGTAAAATGCTGATTGATTATTTAATGTCGCAACAACGCAACATAGAAGCCTTAGCTTTTGCTGCGGATTATGCCAGGCGATTTCCTGAAAATTACATAACCGGCATGGCCTACATAAAAACTTTGGTTAGTAATAAGCAATATGCGAAAGCTGCACAGCTATTAGATAAAATACAAATACTTCCTTATGAAGGGTCAATTGATGGAAGGGCTTTATTTAAAGAAACGCACCTCTTAATGGCTATGGAAAGCATTAAAAATAATAGTTGCAAAGAAGCCTTGCAGGAAATTGCAAAAGCCAGGCAATGGCCGTCAAACCTGGGTGTGGGGAAACCGTATGCCGGCGATATAGATGAACGGCTTGAAGATTGGCTGGCCTATCATTGCTACGCTAAAGAAGGCAACAAAGACAGCATGGCTTATGTATTAAACAACATTATTGGCTTTGTTGCTAAAACAGAAAACACGGTGAGTAATTTTTCTGAAACAAATACGATAATTACTGCCTGGGCATTGGAAAAATCAGGAAGAAAGAATGAAGCGAAAAAATACCTGGAACAAAGATTAAGAAGCGAACCGGATAATGAAATATTAAAATGGTGTGTGGATGTTTTTAATGGCCATAACACTTCGTTACCGCAGAAGATAAAAGCTGATGAAAATTACCGCGTACTTTCAGAATATATTTTATTGAAATTTAATTAACGACACGGATTTCGCTATGGTATTCAAGTCAGTTATTCCTCTAAAAACAGTAACCGTAATATCATTTTAGCATTTATTATCTTCTTAATTTTATTTAATGCATTCCAGGTTTTTTTTTCTGCTACTCATACTCTTCATTACGTTTCAGCCGGCATCATCACAGGTAAGCGCACACGATAATCTTTTGTTTGATTCGTTATCCACGCGATGGGATGAAGGCATCCCTTTGGGCAACGGCTGGTTAGGCGCTTTGATTTGGCAAAAGGAAAAAAATATCAGGGTTTCTTTAGACAGGGCAGACCTGTGGGACGATAGACCTATGCCGAAGATTGATCAATTAAAATTTAGCTGGGTAGCCGGCCAGGTAAAAAAGCAACAGTATGATACGGTTCAAAAGATCGGAGATGCCCCTTATGATACCTATCCTGCGCCGACAAAAATTCCGAGTGCGGCGCTGGAATTTAATTGCACATCTTTTGGAAAGGTGATTTCTAATGAATTGGATATTAAGAATGCTGTAAGCACAATTACATTTCAAAATGGGGTTGTATTCAATAATTACGTTCATGCGATTAATGAAACTGGTTATTTTGAATTTAAGAAATTACCTGACCAACGGGAAGGCGTAAACGAAGATGAATTTATTCCCGAACTGATGATACCCGCTTATAACTTTACCAGGGAAAATAATGATGATAACAGCCATGCCGGAGAAGGCCTGCAAACATTAGGTTATAAAAAAGGAACTATTATAAAAACTGCCGGTAGTGTTCGTTATCATCAACCTACGTGGCATGGCTACTATGAAGTATTGGTACAATGGGAAAAAATTTCTCCTAAAAATATAGTTGGCTGCTGGACGATCAGTATTAATAAAAAAGCAGTTCTGCCTGCATTAAACTTTGTGGCAAAAAAATCAGCAGCCTGGGCATCGCATGTAAAATGGTGGAAGTATTTCTGGAATCAATCTTCTGTATCACTGCCGGATTCAATGCTTGAAAAGCAATACTACCTTGAGTTGTACAAAATGGGTTGTGTGGCAAGAAATAATACTCCACCCATTTCTTTACAGGCAATATGGACTGCAGACAATGGAAAGTTGCCACCCTGGAAGGGCGATATCCATAATGATTTGAATACCGAATTAAGTTACTGGCCTTTCTTTACAACCAATCATTTGAAAGAAGCGACGTCATTTACCAATTGGTTGTGGAAGGTAAAAGCCCAAAATAAAAAATGGACAAAAAATTATTTTGAAGCTGAGGGGTTGAATGTGCCGGGGGTAACTACCATTAGCGGAAAAGCAATGGGTGGGTGGATACAATACTCAATGAGCCCAACAACTGCTGCGTGGCTGTCACAATATTTTTATTGGCAATGGAAATATTCCGGAGATAAAAATTTTCTAATAAGTCGTGCATATACCTATTTGCACGAAGTTGCCACTTTTTTAGAAGATGTTTCTTACCTGGAAAGTGGAAAGAGAAAATTGCCATTAAGCTCCAGCCCGGAGTTTAATGACAATGATATTAGCGCCTGGTTTATCCATACTACAAATTACGATTTGTCTTTAATGAAATTTGCATTTAAGGTTGCAGCAGAGGCTGCGGCCGCAATGCATAAAAAGGAAGAAGCGAGTCATTGGCAAAACTTATTTAATGAATTACCGGCCTTTGATGTTAATGAAACCGGCCTTACAATTGCGCCGGGCTTTACGAGAACAGAATCACACCGTCATCATTCAAACCTTATGGCTATTTATCCATTAGGATTGTTGAATATAAATGACCAAAGTGATAAATTGATTATTAATAAATCTTTACGATGGTTACAAAAAACAGGCACGGATGAATGGTGCGGTTATTCATTTAGCTGGGCTGCCTGTTTATACGCAAGGGCAAAAGAAGGCGACAATGCTGCGAAAGAATTAAAAATATTTTCTTCCAATTTTTGTTCGCCAAACAGCTTTCATTTAAACGGAGATCAAAAGGGAGGACAGTATTCTAAATTCACTTACAGGCCATTTACACTCGAAGGAAATTTTGCTTTTGCCCAGGGAATAAATGAGATGCTGTTACAGAGTTATAGTGGTATTATTGAAATATTTCCGGCCGTTCCTGAAGCGTGGAAAAATATCAGCTTTAATAATTTAAGGGCTGAAGGCGCATTTCTTATCAGCGCAAAAAAGAATAACGGCCAAACTGAATCTGTTACCATACGGGCAGAAGCCGGAGGAGCCTTACATCTAAAGCTGCCCTTCAAAACATTTTATGTTACTGACTTAAAAAAGAAATACGGATTAAAAGATGAGATAATAATTATTCAACTAAAAAAAGATGAAGTGGTTACGATTAAAAATGGGTATGAATAAGATATAGTGCTGCAAGGCAAAAGCGAAAGAATTATAAAGGTGCAGTATGTGATAAAGTGTTTAAGATGGGAAATCTTGTGGGTGCATTTCAAAATTCGCAAGGTTGTCAACCTTTCAACAAGTTAATTTTAGATTTAAAAACTCCATCTGGAAGGTTGACAACCTTTCACCCAGAGCAACATTTTGAAATGCACCTAATATTATTACAGATTATCAAAAACTTTTATAAATTTGTTATTTATAATTATTCATTTTGTAATGAAAAATAAAATTTATGCTAACTGTGTTTCAAGAATATAACGCAATAAAAGAAAATATTTCCCAGATAATATATATGAGTGGATATAGAAATGACTACGTCGCTAAAAAGATTGGGCTTACCGCGCAAAATTTCGCTGTCAAAAAAAAACGGGGAAATTGGAGTTCCGATGAGCTTGAAAAGATTATAAAAGTTATTACGAATCCTAATGAAGATGTTGAAAATGCTTTGATGCTCGAGTTAATGCGTAGTCGTAAAAATGATGAAAAGGTTCCTCTATCTGAACTTAAAAAAGAATTTGGTTGGAAGTAATAGTAACGAAAGGATTTCTGAAAGATTTACGTTTATGTCCAAAATATATTCAGGAAAAAGCGGGTAGTATTATCGCAACACTGGAAAAAACCGAAACCCTGAATAAATCAGGACTTGACTATTCAAAAATGGAAGGGCAAAAAAAGAATGAAAACTATTATAGAATCAGAGTTGGCGATTGGAGGATTGGGATTGAATTAAAGATGCCCGGCATAATCATGATAACCATTTTATCCCGTTGAGAAGTTTATAGAAAGTTTCCTCCCAAATAAAAAATTCGGCTGGCACTTACTTAATTGCAATGGCTTTAATTCTAAAATCTTTTTTTTCTCAGCTTGCAGTAAAGCCGCCGACGTTATAATTTGTCAAAAACAAATATTTAATTAAACTAATAGCCCGTAAATAAATATTGGCAAATGATACACTCGTGCTTGATCCCACGCAAACGGTTGCCTGTTCGTTTAACCCTCTATTCCATTAGCTTTAAAAAATCTCAATCTTCCGGTAAAATTATAGAACTATTAGCAAAACTATTTTATTGATGAAACAACTAAATCGTACAACCTACGCCGTTATAATCATAGGCATCCTCTTTTTCATTTTTGGTTTTGTTACCTGGCTTAATGGTACGTTGATTCCATTTTTAAAGCTTGCCTGCCAGCTCGAAACAGATACACAGGCATTCTTTGTTACGTTTGCTTTCTATATGGCGTATTTTTTTCTGGCAATTCCTTCTTCTTATGTGCTTAAAAAAACCGGTTTTAAAAATGGCATGGCGCTGGGATTATTTGTTATGGCAATTGGTTCTATCATTTTTATTCCCGCAGCCAATTCAAGAAGCTTTGTACTTTTCCTAACAGGATTATTTGTGCAAGGCATGGGGCTGGCCTTGCTGCAAACGGCCTCCAATCCATACATAAGTATAGTAGGCCCCATGGAAAGCGCAGCAAAGCGCATCAGTATTATGGGTATTTGCAATAAAGTTGCGGGTATGCTAAGCCCGTTAATTGTAGGCGCTTTGGTATTAAAAAATGCCACATCAATTGAAGAGAAAATTGCAACTGCTACCGATGTTGCACAGAAGGAGATGTTGCTAAACGAGCTTGCACAACGAGTTGTAACGCCTTACATTATTATGGCGATAATACTGGCGATAATGGCAATTATGATAAAACGATCATCCCTGCCTGAAATTGCCTCCGATGATAAAGATGTAGCTGCTACTAAAACTTCTTTGCAAAAAAGCAGCCCGTTTCAGTTTCCATATTTGATGCTGGGTGTGCTGTGCATTTTTTTATATGTAGGTGTGGAAGTAATGGCCGGAGATGCCATAGGTACTTATGGCAAGCACATGGGTATGCCTTTGGATCAAACAAAATATTTCACGTCGTTCACTTTGTTTGCCATGCTTGCCGGATATGTTATCGGCATCTTCACCATTCCAAAATTTATTTCACAACAAAAAGCGCTGGCGATTTCTGCAATCTTCGGTATTATTTTCAGCGTTGGTGTTTTTCTATCAGATGGCTATACCGCTATTACTTTTATTGCTTTGCTTGGCCTGGCAAATGCACTGATGTGGCCCGCTATCTGGCCATTGGCGATCGGGGGGTTGGGAAGGTTTACCAAGATAGGTTCGGCTTTACTTGTGATGGGTATTGCAGGCGGCGCCATTATACCTTTGATCTATACAGGGCTTAGGGATCATGCACATTTCTCCAATCCTTTGTCGTTTCTTATATGCATGCTTCCGGCTTATGCGTATATTTTTTATTATGCCGTTAAGGGTTCAAGAGTTGGAAAAATTTTGGCGCCTGCAAGAAGCTAATTTGTTTCAAAATAACCAAATTCCATCATCCGCGAGCCAAGATTATTTCCTACAAGAATAATGTGAGCTCCTTTTAAACTTCAATTCAATTCAATTCAATAAATAAAATAAAAATGAATAGATTTTTTTTACAAAAAAAATTTCCTGCGCTTCACCTTTCCACAATTCGCGCAATGTTGTTTAGCGCATCCACTTGTGATTAGCATGAATTGCAAGTTTATTAAAACACTTTTACTTTAATAAAAAAATATTAGGCTTAACACGCCTTAGGTTATTTAGTGGAAGTCTCTTTCAATTCATGTCACGAGATGCTACGCGAACCCTACGATAACAGTTAGGATATGCTTGCGCGAAAGTTGGGGGATGTGTGTTTGAGTAGTCTCAATTCAACGTCTTTATAATCTTTTTAAGGATGTGTTCCGGCCGTTTTTCAATTTGGCATTCCCATACAACCAATGTTTTCCATTTATTCCTATGCATTTCTCTTAGATGCTTTTTATCCCGTTTTATATTTTTGTCAAATTTCAATTCCCAGAATTGTGAGTTCGTTTTAGGAATTTTACCCTCTGGGCAATCATTATGAAAATGCCAAAAGCATCCATGTACATAAATTGCAATTTTTTTGGAGGGGAAAATAATATCAGGTTTCCCAGGCAAATCTTTTCTATGAATTCTAAAACGATAACCTTGTTTGTGAAGCAGAGAGCGTAATATTTTTTCTGGCTTGGTATTTTTTGAGCGGATACGAGACATTACTTCACTTCGCTTTTCTTTTGTCCAAATATCCATAAATATTCAAATTGTACTTTCGTAAAGTTCAAGAGTTCTACGGATTTCCTTAGCTATTAGTTCCGCCTTTTTTGTTGGAACTCCATTGCTAATTAATTTGAACTTAGAAGTCAAACTGATGTCCGTTGATAAAATATAGGTGTCTGGAACTGTTTGAAGCCTTAAGGCTTCTCTTACTGTTAGCCTACGTTTTTGCGTTGGGTGTAAATGAACTTCATTATTACCATATGCCACCGTGGGGCTATATCGATAGCGATGCAATCTTTTAAAAGACTTACCTGAAGTATCTCCCTCAAATATAGTTTTGAATTTATGAGAGTAGGGTTCAAAGTGCTCCTTTTGATTTGGTGAGTTATCATTCAATCCTTCAAAGGCATGTGCAACTGTTAAGCATTTGTGATCATCCGGAATTTTAGAGATTTCTTCTTTAATAACTCCTGATCCAAAATTCCAGGTTGTCGGCCAATCAATCGTTTTTGGCTGATCAAATTTTTTCTTTGGCCATTTAAAAATCATACTTTCATCATTATCACTTGGCGTTTCAAGTATCAATTTATATCCACTCTTTAATAGTTTTTTTATAATCATTTTTTTAAATCCTACCAAGGCAAGTCTGGGCCGGTCTTGAGGTATACCTAAATCTAGAGAATTTATCACCTCGTACCAAATATGATAACCCTCCGCTTGCAAAGCATCATACAGTTCAAAAAAACCTACTTGGTGATTTTTGGTATTAACTAAACCTGCAACATTTTCAAAAAAGATAAAAGAAGGTTTTACTTTTTTTACTATTTCTAAGTAAGTGAAAATTAATTTACCTCTTTCTCCAGTATGTCCTTTATTTTTTCCGCCAGCAGAAAAATCTTGGCATGGTGGGCCACCTATTATGCCAGTAATGTCATTATACTTTTTTTTAAGTTTTTTTTGTAAATCCAAACATGAAGCGTCAAGTGGGGATTCTATTGTAGGGCTTTTTACCTTTTTTTCAACGAAAATTTTTTTCTGAGATTTATTTATGTAAGAGGTTACTCCTTCATTATACGCTGTGATAAAACTTTCTTCCTGTTCAATTGCCTCAACAATTTGAAACCCATTGTTCATAAAACCCATATCCAAAAAACCGCCCCCGGAGAAAAGAGAAAGAATTTGGAATACTTCTTCTTTGCTTTTCTTAGATTTTTTATCTAATATATCCACTTTCATCTTCTAAATATTCTTTATGTAAACTCTTCATTTCTTCTTTCAAAGTTAATTTATCTTCCCCTGATAAATTATTATACTCGTCAGTTATATTAATAGGTTCCGAAAAGCTTTTTATAATTCCATTTTTATATTCAGTTTCACAATGCGAAGCTGCATCTCCAGCAGGAGATGGGATGGTCAAATTTTCATAAGGTGTAATTCTTAAAAATAAATTATATAGAAAATAGTCAATTCCGTCTTTATCTTTTCTCTTGTATTTAATAACTTGCAATTTGCTTGTGTCGATTGTCGAATAACATTGTTTGCATACATACAAGAGCCACTTTATATATCCTGTTAAAAACAAATTCTCATCATCTAAGTCATTGGCATTGGAAGCTTTTGGATAAAGTTCACCGAACTTTTTACCAAAAGTACTTTTATAAGCATTAATGTTATGCTGTATTATTTTTCGGAATTCCTGTTTGACAACATTTTCAAATCGTCCTTCTTTTGCTCTTAGTGTTACCCAAAGTTCATAAGGTCTTCTTAAAAGCGATTGCTTGAAAATAATTGCTTGAATTGCGTAAAAATCATTGACACCAATTTTTTCAGAATTTGTTTTCAAAATATCTCCTAAATAATCTAAATTAATAACGTCATAAGGAAAGGTACCCCAGAAGCTTCCATAATCTTTATGTGAGGAAGATGTTGCAATTTCAGCAAGAGAGCCATAAAATCCAGTTGCATTTTGATACCTGGATATGAACTGTTCTGATAAAAAATCAAAATCATCTTTTAAAAATTCTACAAAAGCAAATGATGGGGCCGTACTTTTTAAATCAATGAAACCATTGTTAGCAAAGTATCGAACATCGAAAGCATATTTTGAACAAAAAGTAAAATATCGTATTCCCATGCTTAAGACCGGAGAATTGTCCCTGCGTAACACCTCAATGCGCTTTCCCCAATAATGTTTTCGAATGTAATGCTTAAGTAAGTCTTTTTCATCATAATAACCTATTTCCGATATACTTTGCGCTTTTGGCTTAAGAACTACAGCTTCACCAATTGCTTTTTCCAGCTTTGTTTTATTTGCTTTAGCCATTGTCAAAATCGTTTAGCCAATTGATTAATTCATCATATAAATTATCTCTTTGTGTATCTGACAATTCCTCACCCAGTTGGGCTTCAATAAAAGCAATTATTCTAAAAAATTCTTTATTGAATTTTATTTTTTTATTTTTTACAGATGTGCCAATTTTTATTTCTTTAGTTGTCCTTTCAACTAATTTTTCTTGCTTTCCGGATAAGATTAATTTTTTTTTACTGATTTCTTTGAAGTTAAATTCCAGTTTTTCTTTTTCATGGGAAAATAAGTTATCAGCTCGATCATTTCTCAACCTAGAAGAATATTCCTGAATACCTGGAAAAACAATACGATTTAAATAATTATGTATAGCATCTCTAAAAGCAACGAATCCAGGTTCAGTTTCTCTAAAACTTGATCTGTCAATATTTAAAGAATCATCTAAACCATCAACGTATATTTCACCTGTTATTTGTGCAAATTTTATTGCTTCGTGATGTCTGTAGGTTAGAAAGGTAGAGTCGTATCCGCCAACTGCCACGTTTCTTACTCTGATAATCAAACCTTGCAATTCTGGTGGCCAAACTTTTGGTCTCTGATAATAGATATAACCATTTACAGTGAGTTTTTTTTCTATTGATTGATTTTCGTTATCATAATCAAAGTATTTGATAGTACGATTATTCAATCCATTCATAAATAATAAATTGAAAAACCTATCATAATTCTTACTTTTTCTTCCAGGCATTTTAATAGGCCTTTTACATTCGATTCCGTCGAAGGTTAATTTTAAATGTGTCTCTTTGTTGACTATGGAAATAAATTCAGTTATATCTTTTGTAGATGATGATTTTTCAATTTTAAATTTTACATCTAGCGGCTTTTCTAAATAAGGTACGGGACACAATATGCATAATTCCCAAAAAAGCCTATCATATTCATGCAAGGCAGTTTTTGTTATCTCACTAACTTCCATCCATTCTACAAGTTTTTCAACTGAATCGAATTTTGTACCCATCATTCTAGGCTGACCATCTATCTCCGATTCTTTTAATAATTTATCTTTTATTATTCTCTTTATACCAGACAATCTTAATGTAGTGAAATGCTCTTTTTTATTTGTATCGTCATTTTCTGTTATGAAATACTTTCCCAATTTTATTTGCTTATCCTCTTCCCATAACTCAGTTATTTTAATTTTTCTTGCTTCCTCAGAAGCAAATTGATCAAACTCAATGTATGCGTGAAATCCTTTTGTAGAATTTGCTGTGGTGGATTGCACTTCGAGCTTATTGGCAATTTGAGACACACTTAATAATCCAATTCCAATCCGACCTACAATCTTCCTGCCTGATGAAGTTTTATCTCGCCCTTCGCTATCAATTGATCTTTTTGATGAACCTCCAATGGTCTCCATAACTTTTACAAACTGCTCAGTAGTCATCCCTGTTCCTTTATCTCTTATGGTCAACGAAGAAAAATCTCGTGAAAAAGTAATTTCAACAGTAGGAGAATCTGCATCATATGCATTACTT
Source organism: Hanamia sp. (assembly GCA_965217965.1). Classification (GTDB taxonomy): domain Bacteria; phylum Bacteroidota; class Bacteroidia; order Chitinophagales; family Chitinophagaceae; genus Ginsengibacter. The sequence goes on from CBDCJQ010000001.1 coordinate 2,096,991, forward strand.
ACTAATTCTTTCAAAGCATCGGCAGGAGATCGATATAATCCTTGCGATAGATCTGCAATAACACGTAGGCTTACATTTATAGGTTTACCGATACTTTTTGCCATTGATTGTAAAAAATAAATATTTCAAAATAGCATTTATATAATGAAAGTAACAATTATTTTTCCTCTGCCTTTTCTAACAAGTATAAATCATAAACCACCTCTACCCGTATATCTTCAAATAATAATAGCGGCGCTGTCCTCATGTATGTAACCCAGGACAATTTACACAGTTGTTGATTTCTTAAAAGAACTCAATTTATATAAAGCCCTCCACTGCCGTTGTTCACTGCTTGTACGGATGACTTGCAGCAAGGGAATAAAAAGAAAAGAAATCTTTCCATATTTTTAAGCCCGGTATGATAAACAAAAACGATAAACTATTTTTTGCTCCGCAACTTTTAATTAATAATGGGGTTATCGATATTTCATTTTATGCAAACGCATTCGGTGCTACGGAGAATCTTTGTTTTTATAATGATGATGGCAGCATTCATGTTGCTGAGCTTTCAATTGACGGAGTTATTTTTCATTTGCATGAAGTAACAAAGCCGTATTTTTTTTCGCCCGAAAAACATAAGGTTGTTTAGCGCATCCTCCCTGTGACTATCGGTGCTTCAAATTATTCTTTTACGGAGCCAGCTATTATCCACCGGTTCACGGTATTCCATTTTCCTTCTATCACGATTTTATAGAATGATGAAGGGGCCGCGTGAAGGTTAACAACAGCCTTTTGCAATTTCACGGGAACCTGTTTTAATAAAGTATAATTATCAGCGCCGCCGGTTTTAAAATTATCAGAGGAGGACATATATATGTTCACCATCCCTTCTTTATTAATTGCTTTCCAGGTAATAGTTGCCTTTCCATTATTATAAAAAACTTCCGGGGCCGTTACAGATAATTCTCCTGTAAACGGAATACCGTCAATTTCCCTTAATGTTGATTTTGGAATATTGATATCGAGAAACCTTGCAATGGTTGGCATAATGTCAACTATTGTTGCATTGCCATCGCTGAAACGGCTGTTAAGATTTTTTGCATTGGTGAATATCCAACCTGCTCTTTCACGCTCACTTTGCCCTCCGTGGCCTTTGCCTGTTTTAGGATCACGGCCATGATCTGTTGTAACAATTACGAGCCATTCCTCATTATAATTTTGTTCTCTTAACTGAACTGCTTTCCAAATACGCCCTACCTGTTCATCAGCATATCCGATGGCTTTATAATATTCAGGGCCATCGCCATAACGGTGGCCCATGTCATCAGTATATTCTAAGTAAACCCACGAAAGATCAGGCGCGTGTGTAAGAATATTCTGCGAGGCTTCTTCTGAAACTTTTTCGTCAATCCTGTGCATATAGCTGCTAACATTATCATGCGGATAATTTATTGTATCGAGCTCAAGGCCATCGTAGTGGTAGTCAACCTGTATACTACCAGTCGCAGGCAATCCCTCACCAACAAGCTTTGTACGATTATCCTGCCATGAAGAAAAGATCCCGGTCTTTTTTTGAGGCGATTGTTCCTTTAACAAACGAAAGATGGTTGGGTAATGGTAATTGGGCTCTGCAATATCGTTGCCCCATACATTATGCTTGTTTACCCAGGTACCGGTAAGAATGCTATTATAACCCACGGCAGATATAGTTGGCGTTTCTGAATAGCCGCCTTTTTCACCGCCAACAATAACCTTCGAATATCCGCCGGCTTTTTTTATGGATGCCAGGTTTGGAAGATTTAATTTTTCAATTACATCAGCAGGAATGCCATCAACAATAACGTACACAGCTTTTTTTATTCTGGTTTGCGCTGAAAGTATATTGCCGGCAAAGAGCAAAAAAAATAAAATAATAAAACGGGTCATTTATATTTTTTTAAAAATTAAAATCAAAAATCAAAAATATTTTGTGCCGGAAGAAATCTTTAAAAATGTTGTTGGTATTTGTCGAAAAACCCTCAGGCAAATAAGAACCTCAAATAGCGGACGCCTTCAATTATCTATACTGGGCCCGCAGCATATAATACATGCAACAGCAGCCTGCCATTATACATTATTGCAACACCCACATTACTCCGTTAATATCATCGGAGCCTCCGTACTGTCTTTGCACTGCTTCCTCCACGTGAGCTTTATTGATGGTGTATTCCGCCTGCGGGTACATCCATCTCTTAGGCACCATTCCGCCATTAGAAGTACCTGGCCCTACGTCCAGTGTAGGAATGCCCGTGCGCCTTTGTTCATAAAAAGCGTCCCAACCGGAGTTCATAAAGAAGGCAATATATTTTTGAGTAACGATTAGCGGGATAGCATTTGCCGAATTATAGACAACATTTGGCTGCGCAAGATAGGAACTGATGTCTGCATCAGAAATACCATAGAATTTCATTGAAGCGGTAATGCCATTATTATAGTGTTCTTCTGCTGTGCCAGCACCGGTAATCCAGTTGCGGAATATCGCTTCTGCAATCAAAAACTCCTGCTCGGCGTAGCTAAAAAATATAAGAGGTTCATTTACCTGGTTGTTCCAATAACGCTTACTTATCCGCGACGCCGCTGCCGATGTGGATTGCTGCGCCGATACCGGTAAGCCCGCATCTACGCCATTATAACTTGAGAAGACATTGGCAGGCTGGTTGCTTACCGGTTCTGCAAAGCTAAAAAGACGAGGATCCATCCGGGCCTTTAAAATATCAACAAATCCTTTTTCCAGTGAAACAGAAGTTTGAAAACTTAGAGTTTGGTAAGTGGGGTAAGCATTATTGGCAGCAGATGTATTAAAAACCAGTTGTGCATTATCGGCATTACCTGTCATCAATGGATATTTAGCGGGGTCGCTTATGATTGCCTGAAACTCCTGCTTAACATTCAGGCCGGCATCATTTTCTTTTTTTGAAAGATGGATAAGGATGCGCAGGCGGTATGCGTTTACCAATTTTTTCCATTCCACAATTTGCTGGGATGAATTGCCGTAAATAATATCGCCTGCCATTGTGCCTTTAGATGGATCAAGAAGGTCGTTGGCTTCTTCGAGCTCTTGTAATACTCCTTTGTAAATATCTTTTTGAAGATCATACTTTGGTGCTTCCACCCCTTTAAGCGCCTGCATGGCTTCTGAATAAGGAACATCGCCGAAGGTTTCTGTAAGATTAATAAAATGCACAGTCCTGAAAAATTTTGCCAGCCCCTGATAATTTTGTTCTCCGCTTTTTTCGGCTTTTTCATCCATGTCTTTAACCTGCCTTAATACATCATAATCACTATAATCAGAAGTTCCCCATGTATAATTCACATACACATTCGGACGCTCATAAAAAGTAAGATGCCTGTCAGCATAAGAAGCGTTGTTAGGCGAATAATAAAAAGTACTTACGAGAATATTTGTGAGCAAAAGTGAGGGAGTGCCCGCAGAAGGGTTATTAGGATTTTGCTGGTAGTATTCATGCTTCTTGCAGGATACAAGCACCGCTGCCGGAATGGCTATCATCAGCAGTAATTTAAAATAATATTTCATTTCTTTTATATTAAAAAGTTAACGATTAAAATTTAAGATTGAGGTTAACACCGATGTTGCGGTAAGACGGTTCAGCCAGGGATGTGCCTGAGTATCCGTCCGGATCCATAAAAGGCACTTTTGTAAATATTAATAAATTGCGGCCGACTATCGAAAAGCTGGCGGATTTAAATGGAGTTTTTTTAAGTATTGCAGGTGAGATGTTGTAGCTAAGCATTGCTTCTCTCAGCTTCACAAAAGTTTTATCGTAAAGTACTGCATCATCTACACCATTAGTATAGGTGGTGAAAACCCAATCAATATAATTAACAGCTTTTGTATTGGGAGCAAACTTGCGGGTATCGCTGGTAATGTTTCCCTGCACATCATAAGTAACATCGCCGGATGTTACTACCACACCATCACCTACATAAGTATCCTTGCCGGCGTAAGCATCATCACGAAAACTGTTGGCCGTTTTTTTGTGCATACCGCCTTCAAACATTTTCGATTCTACCCCATTGTACATTTTGCCGCCAATGCGCCCGTCAAACAAGAAACTTAACGTAAAATTCTTATACCTGAATTCGTTAGAAAGACCGAAGCTCCAGTCCTCATCAGCAAATCCCATATTTACAACCTGGTTTATATATTTAGGGAAGCCGGTCTCGTCATAAACAATTTTTCCATCCGGAGAGCGCTCCCACGCATAGCCGGTATATACATCTCTTCTCTCTCCTACTTTTACGGTACCCCTTATCTCGGCGCCGGCATAATATTCTTTTACTTTAGCCCGGAATGTTGAATAATTTCCTAACATATTCCATTGAAAGTTTTTTGATTTTACAGGTGTTGCAGTCAACACAAGCTCCACACCGTTTCTTGTATAAATATCTCCATTCACCACAAGATTGCTGTAGCCGGAAGCCTGGGAGAGCGGCACATTACGAATTGAATTTTTATCTAAATAACTAAAGTACGTAAGATCAAATCCAAGGCGGTTATTCAGGAACTTCATTTCCAATCCACCCTCTCTTGATATAGTACGGTTGGGCTTTATAGCCTGGTCGTAAATCGAACCCGGCAGGTTAAGGGAAGGTGTGCCATTCCAGCGGGTACCCCGCGAGTAAGTAGGCAATGTTAAATACGGTGAAGCATCAGAAGAAACATCAGCATAAGCGCCTCTCAACTTTGTGAAGGAAATGAAAGTGGGCATATTTATCATTTCTGATACTATTAACCCCAAAGAAACTGATGGATAAAAGAAAGAATTATACGGTTTTTGTAAAGTGCTCGTCCAGTCGTTACGGAGGCTCACGTTCAAATAGATCATACGTTTGTAACCAATATCAGTGTAGCCATAAATACTTTTTACTTCCCTTTCAGATAAAGAATTAGTAGAATTAACCGGATCACGGGAATTGCCAAGGTTGTAAGTAAGCGGCACTTGCAAGCCGCCGACAGTGGTGGAATTTAAACCGTTTGCTTGTTCATACCTGTCGGCAGCTCCCACCGACACAGTAGCATCAAGGTCTTTCATAAAGTCTTTTTTATAGGTAAGTATAGCATCGGTAACTATTCGCATATTAGTATTGCGCCCCAGGCTATATTGGCCGTATGGAGCTGCGGTATAATCTATAAAGTTGTATGGAGTTTTAAGGTCGGAGGCAGCATTGCTGATGGTACCGCCGCTGCGTAAAAAGAAATTCAAGTTTTTGGTGATGTCGTAATTCAGGCTTGCCTGCGCTACCGCCACATCGCTGGTATAGCCCCGCAGAAATTCTTTACTGATATACCAGGGATTGTTGTACCAGGTATAGTTGTAGGTAAATTGCTCGAGGTTGGTCCTGCCGGGTTTCCAGTAATTTTTCAGGTTATTTATATCTACCTCCGGGCCCATCCATAATAAAATATTATAAAAATAATTGCTTGGCCCGTAGCCTGTGGTAGGGTAATTAGGCGTGTATTGTTTATTGTAAGATACCGTTGCTTCGGCTTTTAGTTTAGTGGTAAGCTTTATACTTCCGGAGAGGTTTAAGGTAGTTGAATTTATTTTCGTATTCGGCACCTGGCCTTGCTGGTACAGATGGCTTGCAGATATGCGATAGTCGCTTCTTTCAGTTTTGCCGGCAATACTTACATTGGTTGTGCTAAGCAACTCATTTCTTAAAAATTTTTTCAGGTTGCTGGTACTGCGGGTGATCCACGGTATTGGCTTGTAATGGCTGAAATCAGTATATCCATTTTGGTGAAATTCAAACAGCTGGTTAGCATCATAGGGACTGTTGTATTGCGGAAATTCCATAAATCCACTTGCGGTTGAAGAATCTTTTTGGTTGAGCTTTGGGCCCCATACATAACCATAATTATCGTACCATCCACCGCCCCCATGTCCGTCAATAAAAGCGTAATATCCATTCCAGCCCATACCATATTCAGTTTGAGCCTTTGGTAATGTTATGTTACCTGCCTGAAATTGCGTTGACTGGTTAACAGTTATTTCTACACCGTTGGCGCCGCCTTTGCCTTTTTTTGTTGTTATTTGAATGGCGCCGTTTATGCCGGGGCTTCCATACAACAAGGCGGCTGCATTGCTTTTTAGTACATTGATGCTTTCTATATCGTCAGGATTCAGGTTCCATAAATCTCCACTGGTAGGTATGCCATCTACAACAAATAAGGGCGTAGCACCACGAAGAGATATTCCTACATTTTCATACAAAGTGCTGGAGTTAGAAATTGTAACGCCTGCGATTCTTCCGTTTAAGCCACTGATAATATTCGGCTCCCGGGCCTTCTCCAGTGATGCGCCCTTTACTTCCTGAGTAGCAAAGCCTATAGTTCGCTTTTCCTTTTTAATTCCTAATGCAGTTACCACTACTTCTTCAAGTGAGCTATTGCCAGGTGTTAAGGTAATATTCAGAAACGAATTATTTTCAATAGTAATCTCCTGGTTCACAAAACCTACATACGATACCATAAGCACCCGCCCTTTTTCTGCTTCTATTGTAAAATTTCCATCGGCATTCGTCGTTACGCCTCCGCCGGATCCTTTCACTGCAACCGTAGCACCGGCAACAGGATTATTTTTGTTGTCGGTAACTTTTCCTTTTACAATTATAGGAGCACGTAAATTTTCCTGAAAACTTACCCTCCTGATTTCAGTTTTTAAAGTTGCCGGCTTCTGAATACCAATAAGCGCCCCGGCCTGCATAAATTGAAGGCCTGTTATCTGTGATAGTTCGGATAACGTTTCTTTAAGTGTTCTCTCTTTTTTTGGTATGTCAATTTTAGTTTTCAGATCTACCGATGAAGGATCGTATGTAAAGCGTACATTAAATATCTTCTCTACTTTTTTTATAACCTGCGCAACAGAGGCGTCTCGAAATCCAAAGCTTGCAGTAGGATCCGCAAAGGCAAATGATTGATCAGGTATAAAAAATAAACATGATAAGAAAATAATAATGAGTGGCCGGGCTATGCAGCGACCCTGTATAATTTTTTTCATAGTTAAGTTTTTTGTTTTTATATACTTTTTTATTCTATAATAAATGTGTTGCCTGAAATGTGAAAGTTGCGGTTGATACTAAAGCATATTACTTTCAGAAGTTGCTCAACGGGTTCATTATCATAAATGCCACTGATCATCCTGTTCTTAAGCCCATCTTTATTTAATTTTATTTCAACACCATACCAGTTTTCTAATTGTTGTATGGCTTCCGGTATGGGTGTCTTATCAAATGAGATGCTTCCTTTGATCCAGTTACGAAGTGCAGCCTGGTCAAATGTTGTCTTTGTTAGCCGTACGCCATCTGTACTTTCCGCACTTTCACCCGGCAGAAGAATGATCTCTTTGTCAAAGGATTTTTTGTCTTTACTTTCTACTTTTACTTTACCATTCAAAAGATTTATTGTAATGCCCTTTCCTTCATTAAATTTATTGTGAATGTAGAAACTGGTACCTAAGGCGGATGTGCTGATGCCGCTTGTAAAAACGATAAAAGGTTTTTTATGATTTTCAGCAACTTTGAAATATGCATCGCCCGTTAACTTAACCGCCCGCCTGCTTTTATTAAATGATGAACCGATTGTGATGCTGCTGTTCGATTTTAGAATAACCTGGGAACCATCGGCGAGCGTAATGTGACGCCGCTGCCCCGTTAGTCCCTTGAATTCGAGGGGTTGTAAAAAATCATCTGCTAATTGACTTATAGGTTTTGCCCTGAAAAAGAATACCCCTGCCACTATAAATAATAAGCAAGCTGCCGCAACCGCGACTGTCGCTAATCTGAAAACATTCCTCTTAATTTTTCCTTTTGGTGTTATAAGAAAATTTGATGACAAAGAATTTTCGTGTTGAATTTGCACGTCAGAAATTTCTTCAGTATTCTTTAGTTTTTTCAACTGAAGGCGCACTATCTCGATTTGCCGGTGAACTTCATTTTCTGAAAGGCCGCCGTGCAGGAGCTTAATTAATTCTTTAGCTTCTTTAAAAATATCTGCCTGTTCGTGATTGTCTTGTATAATGGTAACCCAATGTGAGGAAACTTTCTGGTTACCGCTAAGGCACCAGTTCACAAAGCTATCATCCATCAAAAGTTCTTCCACAGAATAAATATGACCGTTCATTAAATGTTTTTAATTGATCGCTTGAATATAAGAGAGATTGCCCGGCGTTTTTTACCCGGTTTATTTTATTTTTTTTAAAAATTATATTTAGGAGAGTGATTTTATTGTTTCCGGAGCCGGGCTATCAGTTTATGTGTCCGCAATCTTTTTATAGCTTCATGCAGTTTGTTATATACAGTGCGGATAGAAAGAGATGTGCTCTGCGAAATTTCTTCAAAACTTTTATTTTCATAAAAGCGCATACGAATCAATTGCCGCTGCCGGGGAGACATATCCGCAATTGCTTCGCTTATAATTTTTTTAAGCTCCCTGTCTTTTATTTGCAGTATAAGCACTTCTTCAAAAGAAAGTTCGGCGGGTGCATCAATAGCTTCTTCTGAAACATGCAAAGCGCCTGATTTTCGCAGCTCCTTCAAGCGGGCGATAAGCCATCTTTTGTAGCACACAAAAATGTAGGCTTTAAAATTTTCTACTTTCTCAAGTTTATGCCGGCTCTCCCAAATATGAATAAAAAATGAGTTAAGGGCATCTTTGGTTTCTTCTGCATTGCCGGTGAACTTTACCCCATAAAGGAACAGCTCATTATAATAGCTGCCCATTATGGAAAACAGCGCTTCTTCATCCGGAAGGTGTGCTTTTAATAATTTGTAAGATTCCATTTTGCGGCAAATTTTTCTGGAAAAGGTGATTATTTAGTTATACTAAACAGAATGGCCTATGATGGCAACCGCACACTAAGATGACCATTTTAAATCAAAAATGATGCATCAAAATATTTGAATACAAGAAACTATTACAACGCAACCGTTTGTAATCAGTAAACAATCGTTTGCGTGATTTTTGAAAATAGTAGTACAAGAATAAAATATTTCTGTAAAAAAAAATAGAAGCCGGCCGCTTGTTTTATTTTAATCTCCTAAAAAATAATTCATTTTTTAAAATAGTGCAAACGGTTGCCTGTTCATTTTTTATGGTAAACCTGTAGTTTTAAGGCATTCACTTTTATTCATTTATAAAAAAATATTTCAGAGCCTTCCGAAATTCAAAACTGTTCTCAATGAAAAAAGTTTTTCTCGCGATTGTTTTCTTGCTTGCCTGTATAAACCTTTTTTCCCAGGAACTTCCTTATACAAACTGCACCAACTGCTGGAACCCTGATTCACTGGGCAATCACAGGATTGTGCTGAACTTTAATGGGGAGGGTAAATATACCAAAGCTGTCATTCCCTGGAGAAGAAGAGATAATGATCCGCAGAACAAGCGAATCATTATAGAAGATGCAAAAACAAAGCAAAAGATTCTGAACATAAAAGCGGCTACCCTAAACCGTGAGTATGGAGAAATTTATTTTGAACCTGCTTCCGGTTCAGGAATTTATTTTGTTTACTACATGCCTTATAAAAATGAAGGCCGTTCCAATTATCCCAAAGGTGTTTATCTTAAGCCGGATACAACAGCTTCTGTTGAATGGCTGAATGCGCTAAATTCTACTGGTAATATTCCATTGGCGGAAGTAAAAGAATTTCAATCCATTGATGCATTCAATACTTTTTACCCGATGGAAGTAATTGCTACAAAAAATGAAACGGATAGTTTAATTCAAAAAAATAAACCGAGCGCATATTTAATTTTTCCTGAAGACCGGCTGCATTCTATAAGAATGACCAATGATATACCGCGACGCTGGATTGAGAGTGGATCTAAAAATATTTTTGAAGGCGAATCTTTGAAGGGAGAAAATTTTACATTTCAACTCGGGCTATATGCACTTCAGGATATTAAGAATGTACAAATTAATTTTACTGACCTTAAGAGTGCCTCGGGCAAAACGATTTCTTCAAGCAATATTTTTTGTATAAATACCAGTGGCGTTAGTTACGACGGAACACTCTTCAATAAAGAAGTGAATGTTGAGCAAAATAAAGTGCAGGCTTTATGGTGTGGCATTGATGTGCCGGCGAATGCTGTGGCAGCAACCTATAAAGGGAAAGCAACTATTACTATTAACGGAAAATTTCCTAAGGAGATTCAATTATTCATTCATGTTAGTAATGAAGTTGCTAAAGATGGCAGTGTAAACGAGCCATGGAAAATGACACGATTGAAATGGCTTAATTCAGCCATGGCGCAACGGAATACGGTGATTGCCCCTTACACAGCGCTCCAGGTGAAGAAAGACACCATTGGTTTACTTGGAAGAAAAGTAATCATCAATAATGATGGTCTTCCAAAACAAATACAAACTTTTTTCACCCCTGAGATGACGGAGTATTCAAATAAACCGAATGACTTATTAACTGAGGCTATTCATTTTCATTTTACAAGAATGAGCGATGGTGCAAATATGACCCTTAAAAGTCATGGACTGCAATTCACTAAAAAGGAATCAGGTACCGTACAGTGGAAAGCAACCAGCAGCAATGATTCATTGGAAATGGACGTGTCTGCATCATTGGAATTTGATGGGTTTATTTCTTATTCCGTTAAAGTAAAAGCATTGGAGGACATCAACTTCAAAGAAATAACCATGCACATTCCTTTTCAAAAAGAATATGCTAAATACATGATGGGCCTTGGACAAAAGGGCGGTAATCGTCCTGAAAATTTTGAATGGAAATGGGATGTTACTTATAAGAACCAGGATGGCGCCTGGATAGGAAATGTAAATGGAGGACTTCAATATTCACTTCGTGATGAAAAATATGTGCGGCCACTCAACACAAATTTTTATTTGCAAAAGCCTTTGTTGCTGCCTGCTTCATGGGGCAATGGTGATAAGGGAGGAATAACAATTGTAGAAAAGGGCACATCAATTCTTGCGAACAATTATAGTGGAGAAAGGCACATGAAAAAGGGCGACGTGTTATATTATAATTTCAATTTGCTCATTACACCTTTTCATACTATCAACACAGACTTTCAATGGGCAACAAGATTTTACCATGCTTACAAGCCTATTGATACCATCAAAGCAACGGGCGCTACTGTTGTAAATATTCATCATGCAACAACTATTAATCCATACATCAATTACCCTTTTATTGCGTGGAAAAAAATGAAAGCTTACATAGATTCAGCTCATAAAGCAGGGTTGAAAGTAAAAATTTATAATACCATTCGTGAACTTTCTAATCATGCTTATGAAACATTTGCTTTAAGAAGTTTGAATCATGAAATTTATTCACCCGGCAAAGGTGGCGGCTTTAGCTGGCTGCAGGAACACCTGGACAGTGACTACATTGCTGCCTGGTTTGTACCTGAGTTGAAAGATGCTGCTATTATAAACAGCGGCATGAACCGCTGGCATAATTATTATGTGGAAGGCATGAACTGGCTCACGCAAAATGTAGGCATAGATGGCGTTTATCTTGACGATGTGGCCTTTGACCGGGTAACGATGAAACGTATCAAAAGAGTGCTGACCAAAAACGGGCATCCCGGAATTATAGATCTGCATTCGGCTAACCAATACAATAAAAATGATGGCTTCAACAACAGTGCAAATTTGTACATGGAGCATTTTCCTTACCTCAACCGTTTATGGTTTGGTGAATATTTTGATTATGAAAAAAATGATCCTGATTTTTTTCTTACCGAGGTAAGCGGAATTCCTTTTGGCCTAATGGGTGAAATGCTACAGGGCGGCGGAAATCCATGGCGTGGAATGATCTATGGCATGACGAACCGCATGCCGTGGAGCGATAATGCAGACCCACGTCCCATTTGGAAACTGTGGGATGATTTTGGTATGCAGGGCACAAAAATGATTGGTTATTGGGTAGATGATAATCCCGTGAAAACAAGTAATGAAAAAGTGCTGGCTACCATTTATAAAAAGAAAGGAACAGCATTGATTTCCCTCGCAAGCTGGGCAGATACCGATACAGAAATAGATTTGAAAATTGATTGGAAAAAACTGGGGATCGACCCGGCAAAAGCAACCATCACAGCCCCGGGAATAAAAAATTTCCAGGAGGCAAGAAACTTTAAGTTGAATGAAAAAATACCAGTTGAACAACGAAAAGGCTGGTTGCTGATTGTAAAATGAAATCGCAGAAAAATAATGCTTAATTGATAAACAGCATAACATAGGTTACGGTTTTGTTATAGCACAACATGGGTAACAGTTTTTGCAGTTCTTCGAAATAGTATGTTCATTCTGACATAAAAATCTTATAAACAAAAGCAAGAAACGATTAGGCGTTATTTAGCAAGTGAAAAAATTTCGACAATTGCCCGCTCTTCAAATATAGCCGGGTTTTAAGGATGATCAATTGTATATTCCTTTTGAAAATCCTGGTTAAAAATTCACTTAATAGAAGCGGGATTATTGCAAGAAAAAGATTCCATACGTTTTGTCATATATTTTTTACAGGCAAAAGAACCTTTTGTGTAATGTTCTTTAATTTTCCAATAGTCTTTTCAAACTTTAAATTCATTTTCTTTCGATACCTCCGCTTCGAAACATTGCCTGCGATAAAACATTTTCTATACGCAAACCACACGAGGGTAATAATGAAAAAGTAAAATGCTTTATATAAGTAATAAGATAAAAATTTAGAAATAGCATTTTTATTTTCGTGGATAAGCAGAAATCTTTCAAGTTGAAAATCTATGTGAAATGCTTCATCTATAAGTATGTCTGTGCATATTTGTTTTAGAAGCTTACAGTTGGTAGCGTCTTTCAATGATTGGTAAAAAACCTGCGCTGTACTTTCCACTGTTATCACGGCAAGTGTCCATAGCTCCATGCTTGAGTTGAAATAGCGAACCTTTCTAAATAGTGTATCTGCCCAATTTTTTTTAATTCTTTTTTCACCGATCAGGTCTAAATATCTCCCCAGATTATTTCCATGTTTTTGCTCTTCCTTTATAAATAATTCTACAGCATGCAGGTAATGGCCATCATTGATTTTAGCAGCATATTTTTCTGAAGCTTTCAACAGATGTGCCCCGTCGGAAGTTTCTCCTAATTGCCAGGCTTTCACGGAGGAAAGAATATTTTTCCCTTCAACATTTGTCAGCGAGGGCTGCAATTGCCAGTCAATTCTTTCAATGCTAATGTTGCTGCTGAAATGTTCAATCCATGTTTGTGAGGTTTTCATTTTTTATAAATTTTGTTTTAGTATAAAATTGCCATAGCGCATGAAGAAGTAATAATGCAATACTTATTATCCATCCAAAAAACAGCATGGCCATAAGATTGTGTTCTCTTATTTCCACTTCCTTTAACGATCTGCCGGTAGCAATAAAACCCACAGGAGATGGATTGCTATTAATAACCACCATCGCCATTCTTACACCGCTTCCTGCTTGCCACGTCACGCGATGTTCACCATGTAACTTTGTGAAATCAAAAACACCGGAAGGCAATTCAGGCGGCTTTCCATTAAGAAAGCCTGATGATCGCAATGGCTTGCCGGCCTTGTCATAGAGTACAACAAAAGGCGACAGGCTTTTTGAAATATTAATTGTATCACTAAAGAAATTGTCAATTGATTTTCCTTGCTGAAGTTTTGTGTTTATATCATTCGCCATTTGTACTTGCGGATCATCAGCACCTGTGCGATAAACTTGTTGAACACTGGCATAGGTAACGCCGAACATAACTGTGATAACAGCAATACAAATGAGATAGGTTACAAAAGGAAATGTTTTCATAGCTGTTGTTTAATTTAAGGCTTATTATGTATTTTAAAAGTGCTTTGAATTTCAAAGTATATATTCAAAAAAAATTATTTTACTGATCTGATCATGCTTTCGAGTGCATCGAGATGTTGTTGAAATGCCTTTTGACCCGCTTTAGTAACTGCATACGTTGTGTTTGTTTTTTTTCCGATAAATCCTTTTTTTACTTTTATAAAGCCACCATCTTCCAAAGCTTTTATGTGAGATGCCAGGTTACCATCTGTTACATCAATCAGTTGTTTCAAATCATTAAAATTTATTTCGTCATTTACCATAAGGGTGCTCATAATACCCAGCCGTACCCGGCTGTCAAAAACTTTATTGAGATTTTCTATCGGGTTCTTCATTTATTATTCGTTGGTCACAATTGGCACACGTTCATATTTAAACCACATCAATAAACCGTACATGATATGCAGAAGCCCGAAACCTGCTGCCCAAAAAAATAAGCCATACCCAATCATCCACAAATTAATAATACCCAGAAGTATTTGCCCATAACCCAAATACCGTACTTCGCCCAGAGTATATTTACTGGCATTTATTAAAGCCAGGCCATAAAAAATAAGGCAACCGGGCGCAATCAATCCGAAATGGCCAAGGTCAATGCTTCGCAATAAATATATACCACCCGCAAAGAGGGGAATTACTGTATTCCAAAAAAGCCTGATGGTTGTGTTGCCCCAAAGCGGTATTCCTTCTTTTTTACTCCTGAGATAGGTAAAAAGAAAAGCGGTAAAAAATGCAGCCGCAAAAGTGAGCGTTGCAATCGTAACAAGATGAACAATTAAATTATTAAGGCTGTTGGTAAAAACATAAGAGCCCTGGTAACCGTGGAATGAGTGGCCATTTTCAACAATAAATTCAGTTATCTCCATGCGGGCTACCCAGGCGCCTATTAATGCACAGAGGCCGGCAGCTATTCCGCTTAATCCGCTAAGGCTTATAAACCGACTGCTTCGCTCCATCATTTTTTTGATGTGCTGCAGTTTCTGCAGTGAATCATCGTGTGCATCCATAAAAAGTGCTTTGAATTACAAAGTAAATGAATAAATTTGATAATTGCAAGAGACTAGTAAAATAATTTGTTAAACAGTGAGTGCTGAATAATTATAGAAGGATGTCAATTGTAATTTTCATTTCTAAAACTCTCAAGTGTAAATGAATATGCAACCGGGTTTTCGGCATAATCAAAAAAACTGTATAAATTATAAAAGAGTAAATTATTTGCTTTTACTTTCTGTTAATTGTTGCAAATGCATTAATGTCTGTTTGTTTTGCTGCATTAGTTGTTCTATCTGTTTGTCTTTAACCTGTAGCAGGTTAGTGAGTTGAGCAATTATATTTTCGGTAATGTTATTATATTGATTACTTATCTGCCCACTGTAAGGGCTGTGATGAAAATTCATTACAATAGGCGTAGGGCTTTTGATATCATCAACAGAAACGCCCAATGTTTCTGCTAACTTCCCAAGCAACTTATCATCTATTTTTATTTTTTCATCCCGCTCAATTTTTGAATATGCGTTTTGCGCCATACCTAACTTTTCCGCAACGTATTGCTGGCTATAGCCACGTGCCTGCCTGATGGATGTTATTTTAGCGCCGTACATTTTTCTTTTTATAAAAAACTAAAATAGCATAAAATGGATGATATTTTAGCACAAAAAAAATTATGAACAGTAAGATAAATTTTGCAATCTTGTGATCTCGCTTATAAAAAATAAATAAAGAATTCCTTTCATTCATCTTTAAGCTGACCTTTTATAAAACAACCAAAACTAATTTGCAAAAGATTTCACTTATTAAATAATCAGGACAAAAAATATTACGGCTGATCACCGGATCGGTCATGTGCCTTTGCCCATAACTGCGCAGTTATAAAGTTTGGTGCATTAACTTTTAAATTTAAACAAAATGAAAATTTGAGTTTTGAACAAATGGAAATGGTTGAAGGTGGAGCAGCATGTAGTTCTGCAGCAAATAAGTTTATTTCGGTAACAGGTCTGATTTCAGGGGTTGCTTCAATGTTTGGGCCTATTGGTCTTCTTATTGCAAGTGTCATTTGTGCCTATTCTTCTTGACTGTTTTAATTATCTCCAGAGAAAGTCGAATTATTTTTTACTTTGATTTCAAATAACTCCATCAAAATTTGATTTAATTCGACTTTTTTAAATTTAGAAGAACTTCATTATTATCTACATAAAATATCATAATTTAAATTTTAACTTATGCAAGAATTAAAGTTAATGCGGAAAGGATATTTTCCATTCAGAAAATTAAAAATTGAAATAAATAATAAATCTTTCCTTCTAAGAGGGAATGAATCCATTGATGTGAATTTGGTCCAAAATGAATTTAATATAATTATGAAAATGGATTGGTGGAAATCAAACAAGAAAGTAAGGGTTGGAGAAGATACAAAATTAATTTTGGTAAAATTTTGTTTACCTGATTTATTCTTCGTGATTGGATTTGTATCCATTTTTGTTTTAGCAGTAGCAACATTTTTATTGAAAATAAACTTTATTTTATTAACAGCAGCCTTATTGATTTTTATTCTTCCACAGTTTTATTTTTTATTTATTAAAAAAGATACATATTTTAATATAAAATTGAATAAATAGAGTTCGCTTTCCCGTGAAGAATTGATAGTTTGTTTATAAATCTTGATAGCATTTATGCCATTTATTAATGGAGCAGATATGGAAATTTACAATTTCAAATTTTGGTATTTATGGTTCACAATTGTAACACTTTATTTTCTACTTAGTTATGTAGGAAATGTATACATTTATACGGATAATTCCTATTATAATACACTATCTAATAGGATAGATTTGAGCCGAATTACTGAAATGATGGCTTTGCGACATAAGTTTCAGGGCAAACGCATTAAAACTTTAGTGTTATCCACACCTGTGGATTAATATTAGGTTGTTTGACGGCAAAGAAGGTGGTTGTTGCATAAAAAAATTATGTCAACCATTATCGAACACTTCAGCAGCCTTTCTGATCCACGAACCAAAGAGCATAAAAAGGAACATAAGTTAATTGATATTTTATTCATCACCATTGCCGCCGTTATCTGCGGAGCAGAAGACTGGAACGATATAGAATTTTATGGACAGGAAAAAGAAGACTGGCTAAAAACCATACTGGAACTGCCTAACGGCATTCCATCACATGACACGTTCAACAGGGTATTTTCGCTCATTGCCCCTGCTGAACTGCAAAGCTGCTTTATAGGCTGGGTGCAGTCCATAGCCAAAATAAGCGAAGGGCAAGTGATAAGCATTGATGGCAAACGGATGTGCAACAGCGGCGAACAGGGCAAGAAAGCTATCATCCACATGGTGAGTGCGTGGAGTAATGAGAACAGTATGGTGCTGGGGCAGTTAAAAGTAAATGACAAGAGCAATGAAATAACAGCCATACCTGCCCTGCTGGATTTATTGATGGTAAAGGGTTGCTGGATAACGATAGATGCAATGCCCGCCTGAGCGAATCATTAGGGCAGGGGTTGCCAAAAAGATATTGCAGCTAAGATAAAATCTAAAGAAGCAGAATATATCCTGGCTGTAAAAGAAAACCAGGAGCATTTGCATGATGACATAAAAGAAGCCTTTGCATATGGCAGCATAGAGCAGGTAGATGTGCAAAGAAATCTTGGTCATGGCAGGATAGAAAAAGGCACCTGCCGTATCATAACAGCTATGGAATGGGTGTGCAAAGTGCAGGACTGGCAAGGCCTGCAAACATTAATAGAAATAAAAAGTGAGCGAACAATAAAAGCAACAGGGGTAAAAGAAATCCAAACGCGGCATTATATCAGCAGTGCCTTGTCTACAGCAAAAAGGTTTAATGAGGCCATTAGGGAACACTGGGGCATAGAAAACAGTTTGCACTGGACACTGGATGTCGCCTTTAATGAAGATAACAGCATGAAACGGGCAGGCAATGCAGCAGAAAACTTTTCTGTAATCACTAAAATAGCACTCAATGCCGTAAAACAAAGTGAACTAAAAAAGGGAGTGACCAAGTTAAGTGTCAAATCAAAAAGAAAGCAGGCTGGAGCAATGAGTACCTTACCGATATTCTAACCAATGCTCACTAAGTTTTAATGCGTTTGCCCTGTTACTTATCTGCCCACTGTAAGGGCTGTGATGAAAATTCATTACAATAGGCGTAGGGCTTTTGATATCATCAACAGAAACGCCCAATGTTTCTGCTAACTTCCCAAGCAGCCTGTCATCTATTTTTATTTTTTCATCCCGCTCAATTTTTGAATATGCATTTTGCGCCATGCCTAACTTTTCCGCAACATATTGCTGGCTATAGCCACGTGCCTGCCTGATGGATGTTATTTTAGCGCCGTACATTTTTTCTTTTGTAAAAACTAAAATAGCATAAAACGATGATATTTTAGCACAAAAAAAATTATGAATAGTAAGATAAATTTTGCAATCTTGTGATCTCGCTTATAAAAAATAAATAAAGAATTCCTTTAATTCATCTTTAAGCTGACCTTTTATAAAACAACCAAAACTAATTTGCAAAAGATTTCACTTATTAAATAATCAGGACAAAAAATATTACGGCTGATCACCGCATGGGACATGTGCCTTCGCCCATAACTGCGCAGTTATAAAATTTGGTGCATTAACTTTTAAATTTAAACAAAATGAAAAATTTGAATTTTGAACAAATGGAAATGATTGAAGGAGGAGTTAATTGCCAAAGTGCAGGCCATGGGGCAACTGTATTAGGTGCTTTAGGTTTGGGACTTACCGTGGTGGCTCTAGTTGCATCTGGACCTGTTGGTATTGCCGCAGGAATTATGGCATCAATATGGGATATTGGAGCAGGTGCTGCCGGTGTTGGTATTGGCATTGCATGTTGGTAAGAATTAAGGTGGGACAAAATCGTCCCACCCTTTAATTTCTAAATTTATTAATATGTTTGATGCTATAAAAATTAGGCTAGTTTCAATATCTATAGGTTTAACAACGCTAATATTAAGTGTAATACTGAATGCGGCAAGTTGGCTTATAATTAATGCTATTATTTTATTATCGATTTTTTTATTTATCTCAATCCCTTATTATTTTTACCTGATAAAAAGTATTGGAAATCGATATAATTTTTATATCGTTCTGAATTATTTACTTTATTTACTTTTTTTACTAACAATAAAAAAGGATATCTTTTTCATCACACTCATCTTCTTAATCACATCATCTTTTTTAAACCATCACTATATTAAAGGCAATGTAGATTCCGTGCCTATTGATGATTTTTATAGCCCGGTGCATTTTGCAATAAAAAATTATAGATATATGAATTTTTTAATAAACTTTTTTTTAATAATTTTTTTGTTTCTGAACTACTACTTATTTACCCCGCTATTTGCTTCCTAAATTTATGCAAATTTTAAAAAATAATTACAGCTTATTTGTTATAATAACTAGTATCTATATATTAATATCATTTTTAGGTGAATCACTTCTTATTACACCTGAACTTTTCTATAATCAATTTTCTGATCAAATTACGTTTGAAAAAGCAACTGAATTATACAATATTGGCAACAAGTTTTCAATTATAGGTATATTCTTAATCCCATTTTTATATGCAGTAAAATTTTTATTGATTGCAATCGTAATTCAAATTGGGATTCTATTATGCGGATTAAAATTAGAATTTGCTAATTGCTTTAGAGTAGCAATGCTTACTGAATTTATTTCGATTGTACAATCATTTGTAAAACTTTTCTGGTTTGCCTATATTAAAACTGATTATACCATGACCGACTTAAATGAATTTAGCCCACTATCTTTTTATTCATTATTTCACAAAATGAATATCCAATTATATTGGAATTATGCTCTTAGAACATTAAATATTTTTGAACTTTTTTACATGGTGTTAATGGCAGTCATTCTTTCGCAAAAAATCGAAAAGTCTTTTGATTATTCTATGAGTTTTATTTTGAAATATTATGGGACTGCTTTTTTGCTTTGGATTTTAGTCGCCTCTTTCTTTTTGGTATTATAAAGGTTTAGATTTTATGAAAATACTTGCAATACTCGTTGGGATTACCATAACCGTATTATTACTACTATACATTCTTTTAAAAGGCAACCTTACCTTTTTTAGTAACATCAAACACGAGATTCAGGCAAATAACAACATGCCTTCATTTATTTTTTTTGAAACTGATAATAGTAAATTTTCATTCAATGAATTAGAAATCAATAAACCCACCATCATTATTCATTTCAATACGACCTGCGAACATTGCCAAGCATTTGCTAATCAACTATATTCATATTCAAAACGTCTTGATCAAACACAAATCTTATTTGTGTCCGAAGAAGATTACCACCAAATTAGAGAATTTAGACTAAAATATCATTTAGACAGTCTTCCCTTCGTTAAGTTCTTAAAATCAAAAAATGATAATTGTTACAATCTGTTCAAATCCCGGAGTATACCTTCCTTTCTTTTTTATAATAAAAATAAGAAGCTTATTAAAAAAATTGAAGGAGAAGTGAAAGTTGAGTCCTTTGTCAAATATGCAAATAAATAAAAGAATATTTTCTCGTCAATTTTTTAAAAAAATAATCATCAGACAATTTGGTCAAAGTGATTGCGGGATATCGTGTTTACTTACTATCATTAAATACTATAATGGCTCTAACACATTAGAAAACCTACGCAAACTCAGCGGCACTAATGTAACCGGCACAACATTACTCGGACTTTACCAGGCAGCAATGCAAACCGGCTTTACCGCAGAAGGTTGTACATCCGATATGCAAGGTTTAGTAGATCACAAAGTGCCTTGCATACTTCATGTAGTAATTGAAAACAACCTGCAGCATTATATAGTTTGCTTTGGCACTATTGTGTATAAAAGGGAACTCAGGTTTATCATTGGCGACCCCGCTAAAGGAATCATTTATCTTACCGAAACGGAATTGGAAGAAATATGGAAATCTAAAACCTGCCTTGTTTTACGGCCCAATGAAAATTTTAAAAAAGCCGCTGATGTTAATCGCAACAAAAGAAAATGGATCATTGATTTAATTAAAAATGACTATCCAATACTTGCGATCGCAGCGGCATTGGGCGTAGTAATAGCTGCTTTGAGTTTGGTAATGGCTATATTTTCACAGCGGCTTATTGATGAGTTACTGCCCAAAAAAGAATTTACAAAACTATACGTTGGCATCTCTTTAGTATTCCTGCTGCTACTAATAAAAGAAGGCTTATCTGTTCTCCGTCAATATTTTTTAATTCGCCAGGGAAAAGATTTTAATATCCGCATTATTGACTTCTTCTTTCACCACGTCCTGCAATTGCCCAAGCCTTTTTTTGATACACGCAAAATAGGCGAGTTTACTGCAAGGCTCAATGATACGAGCAGGATACAAAAAGTCATCAGCCAATTGGCAGGCAATACGGCTATTGATATATTGATGGCAATAGTCTCCACTGTTTTTATTTTCATCTATTCGTGGCAGGCAGGTGTTGGCTGCTTAGTTGCCATGCCGGTGTTTTTTCTGATAATTTACTGGCACAATAAAAAAATTATAGAAGGGCAGCGGAGTATTATGGTGAGCTATGCCATGGCGGAAGGCAATTATATTTCAACCTTACAAGGTATTGAGCCTATAAAAAATTACAACAAACAGGAACTGTTTTCTATCTCCAATAAAAATATTTATGAAAGGTTTCAATCGAACATATTTTCATTGGGTAAAATTCAGATCAGGCTTTCTTTTCTCGCCAATGCATTTGGCGTAATTTTTTTGATGGCTGTGCTTACATTTACGAGTTACCAGGTTTTGCATAATCATTTAAAAACGGGTGAGCTTATTGCGATAATAGGCATGTGTGGTTCATTGCTTCCAAGCATCGCTAATCTTGCCTTAATCACCATCCCGATAAATGAAGCAAAAATTGCTTTCGACCGCATGTTTGAATTCACCGACATAGAGCCGGAAAAAGATAACAATGAAAATGCAATTGAAAATTTTGAAAGCATGCAGGTGCAAAATCTTTCATTCCGATTTGCAGGCAGGAGCCCTATAATAAAAAATATTTCTTTCGAAGTAAATAAAGGCGAGGTTATCGCCATCATGGGCGAAAACGGTTGTGGAAAAAGCACGCTGGTACAAATTCTTCAAAAACATTATGAACCAGAAGCAGGTAAAATAATTTTAAACAGCGAAATATTTTTAAGTGAAGTTTCTGCAACAGAATGGAGAAGGCTCGTGGGCGTAGTGCCTCAAAACATTCACATTTTTAACGGCACCGTTTTAGACAACATTGCATTTGATGATGTACAAAAGAAAGCGCAGGAAGTAATTTTATTTTTACAACAGATGGGCTTTGCACCTTTTATAGATAGTTTGCCGCAATCATTGATGACATTAGTTGGTGAGGAAGGAATTAACTTATCAGGCGGCCAAAAACAAATGATTGCGCTGGCAAGGGCTTTATACCATAAGCCACAACTTTTAATTCTTGATGAAGCCACTGCCGCTATGGACAGGCAGTCGGAGCAATTTGTATTACAATTGCTGCAACATTTAAAAAATGAAATGGGTATTATTTTTATTACTCACCGACTTCACGTGCTTAAATCTTTTTGCGACAAAATTTATATAGTGGAAAACGGAACGATCATAAATCATGGAAACCATAACCAACTTTTATCATCAAAAAATTTGTATAGCAGCTACTGGAGAGATTTAGTTTCGTAAAATTATTATTGCGGAATAATTGTAAACAAATTCTTATAAAAATGTTTGCCATCTGTGAAGACGTTTTTTCGCATTGGTTTATTTAATAACTATCTTTAGCCATTGGATAAAATAATTACAAGCGATCTAAAACATTTCTAATTACTTCACAAGCAAGTAAAATTTCTCCATTGCTAATCGTAAGCGGGGGCACTATTCTTAAGCATTGCGGAGCAAACAAAAACCAATCGGTGAATATGCCATTGGCAATAAGCGCATCAATTATTTTTTTATTTACATCAAAGTTTTCAAACTCAAGGGCTATCATTAGGCCCTTGCTTCGTATACTTTTTATTTTTGAGGATTTTAAATTTTCCAGCCAAAGTTTTTCTTTTTCAAAAACAGTTTCTATTAATTTTTCCTGCAGCAAAATTTGCATAGCAGCATGCCCGGCAGCACAGCAAACAGGATGGCCGCCGAATGTATTGATGTGTCCCAATACCGGGTTGTTAGTTAGGGAATGCATTATTTTCTTGTCGGCGATAAAGGCACCCATAGGCATTCCTCCACCTAGAGCTTTGCCGAGAAGCAGTACATCAGGTACTACGTCAAATTGCTCAAACGCCCAAAGCGTGCCGTTTCTTCCAAAGCCACATTGAATTTCATCAAGCACAAGCAAAGCGCCTGTGTCATCACATTTTTTTTTTAAAGCTTGTATCCATTCTATATCCGGAACAATTACGCCTGCTTCGGCTTGTATGGTTTCTGCAATCACACAAGCCGTTTGTTCGGTTATTCCTTCGAGACTTTCGAAAGAATTAAAATCAAGATGTAATATGCCCGGCAATAAAGGCCTGAAAGCATTACGCCAGTATTCATCGCCCATTATGCTCAATGCCCCCTGCGTGCTTCCATGGTAACTATTTTTGAAAGCCGCAATTTCCGTACGTCCTGTAAACCTTTTGGCCAGCTTCATGGCGCCTTCTGTAGCTTCTGTGCCGGAGGCGGTAAAGAAAACGGAATTGAGCGATGCAGGTAAATTATCGGTAAGCAATTTAGCATACCGCGTTTGCGGAGATAAAACAAGCTCGCCATTTACCATCACATGCAGGTAGTCGTTTATTTGCCTGTTGATCGCCCCGATCACTTTTTTATTTCCGTGGCCAATATTACAAACGCTTATGCCGCCGATAAGATCAATGTATTCTTTGTTATTAATGTCGTATAGTTTGCACCCTTCAGCTTTTACGATTTCAAGGGCCAAAGGTGCAGGCGATGTTTGCCCGATGTGGTTCAAAAAGATTTGCCTGTTAGTCAAATAATGTACGATTTACGATGTGCCAAGTGATGTACGATGTACGATGTGGGATGTACGATTGCCCATTGACTATTGCCCATTGCTTGCCTACCGTGCAGACGGGCAACGATACGAGGTCAGGTTAAATGATATACCGATTTCTGCGATGGCGTATTGATCTTTTTGCTTGCTAAAACCACGCTGGCGGCCTTCAACCCCGATAGGATTGCCAAGCTCATAAGAACGATCCTGAAGTATTGATGCAATAGATGGGGAATTTTGCGTAGCGAATTTATCTATGCCAATATAGGTTTTACTTACATCATCAATATAATCCGTGGTAGTAAACCGATGAGCAATTTCAAAAGAAACATTTATTTTATCTGTAACGGCATACTTTACGCCGAAACCAATAGGAACACTAACCGCTATGCTGCCGTAAGCTTTCCTGCCCTTATAAAAAGTTTCGCCTTCTGTATTTAAAGGACGCAAATAATATTTCTCTCCATTATAATATGCGTAAGGATCATAATTGAAAATACCTACGCCTACTGTGGCATAAGGAGTAAACGCATGATCGGGATCGGTAGGAATAAATTTAAAAAAATTAAAATCACCCCTTACGGCAAATTCAAAAATATTGGTATTAAAACTTAAATTCCTGCTGCGCTGGTATTCATTTTCACTATATTGATCGCTATAGCCCAGCTGCGCATAGTGAGCCGCAAGGCGCAAAGCCGTATAGTTGCCAAATTGTTTCCTGAGAAATACGCCGAATGCAATTTTAGGGCGGTTAAAAGCTGCACGGTTATTTATATCGCCAAAATAATGTGCTACTCCGGCTGTAACGCCAACCTCTCCCTCCTGCACATATTCATACTGCGCATTGGCATTATACTGTAAACACAAAGTTATTATTAGAAAGAAAGAAAGTTTTTTCATAACAGGATGCAAAATAGAAAACATTTATAAGAACGAAGAAACGTTGTTTTAATTATTTGGGAAAGTTAAAACTTCAAAAATTAATTATTATTAAAATCCACTCTTGTCCGACTAACTAATGAAAACCGCGCTGGTATTAATCCTCACCCCCTCCATAGGAGTCCTTTGGACAACCCTCTCTCCAAAAGAGAGGGGCCGTGAAACTTAATGCCAGCAAGTGTTTCATGGAAATTGATAATTTAGTGGGGGAGAATAGTGAATAAAATCCTTGAAAACAATATTTTACCAGCTCTTTATTTTGATAAAATTCATAAAAAAAACTATAGCTAAGTAAAAGATCTGCCGGCTAATTTCTCTTATCCAGGCCCCACGACAATTTATTTCTGATAGTTTGTAAAAAATTATTTTCATTCAGCCTCACCAGGCTAATGTCGAAAGTTTCTTTGCGTATGGCGAGCAACACTTCCCTGGTAACAATTTCCCTGCGGCTGTCCAGCGTACATAAAAAGCCATCGGTTCTGCCTTCTACTTCAAAAGAAATAATGGAACTATCCGGTACAATTAGCGGCCGGATATTCAAGTTATGCGGCGCCACCGGTGTAATTACAAAACTTGCAGACTCAGGAAAAACAACGGGGCCATTACAGCTTAAAGAATAGCCCGTAGAGCCGGTGGGCGTGGATACTATCAATCCATCTGCCCAATAAGTATTTAAAAATTCGCCATTGAGATAGGTATGAATTTTTATCATTGGCGAAGTATCCTTTTTATGTATCGTAAATTCATTAAGAGCATAGCTCACGCCGTTGAACAAAGGCATATTGGCGTCGAGATGAAGCACTGTTCTTTTATCCAGCATAAAAGTGCGTTGCACCAGGGCTTTCACCGCGGTATGCAATTCGTGCTTACCAATACTTGCCAAAAATCCAAGCCTTCCATAATTGATGCCCAACACAGGGATTCCCTTATCGCCTACGAAAGTCACGGCATCCAGAAGCGTTCCATCACCACCAAGGCTTATTATAAAGTCGATATCTTCAAGATCGTCGGGAGAGTTGAAGGTGGAATATTTTTCAGTGATATTAATCGAGGAATAAAACTGGTTGAAGAAATCCTGGTAAAAGACGGGCTCAATTTTATAAAGCATTAGCTCGGCAAATAATAATTTCAATCCTTCCTGAACTTCAGTCTCAAGGCCACGGCTGTAAATAGCAATGCGCATAATGATTTTCAATTAAATTACCGCAACGCTATTTCAATAAAATGTCAGCGGCCTATTATTTCAAAACGTTTAAAATAGTAAAGCTTAATTGTGTAAAAATAAACCCTTTTGCCCTAATTGATTAAAACCGAACTCGATGCTTAATTTGAAATCGTAAAGCGTGACAACGTCAAGGCCGAAGCCACCGGTATAAAGAAACCTGTTATTTAACCGGGTATCAAACGCCTGCTGAATATAGGCGTAGCCCACATCAATAAAGGTTTTTGCGTACACAGTAAACGGAATTTTGTTGTAGGTGTCTGATTTTAAAAAAGTAGGTACGCTAAACTTTATTAGTTTCTTTTTCACATCAAATTTTGCCAGCAAGCTTGCTGCCCCGTCAATCACATAATATTCATCGCCGCGTAAATAAGCATCGCCGTAGCCGAGTGAGCGCCGGTTAAAATATGGCTGCTTTAACGGAAGTTTTATTTCGCCGGAAAGTCTTACGCTGGAATACCAGCTATGCCGATATGTAAAGTATGCATTGTAGCGTGCTGCAAGGTTAAGCTTGTTGATACCGCCATTTACCTGCAGCCCGCGTTTGTTTGCTATAAATGTGGCCGCATAACCTTTTAGCGGATAAATGATATTATCAACATCTGTAAACTGCAGCTTGTATTCAAGCTCCGGAAAGTTTTTAACTGCAGACTTGCTATTGAAAAAACCGGGATTGTACGCTTGCGTAATTATAGAATCATCCACTTTTATATGATGATATGCTATCGAAAATGTTTCCTTTTTCTTAAGACCTTTCCGCGAAATATAGCCGGCATTTATATTCCATTCATTCTTTACAAAATCGTCATTTTTAAAAAAAATTATATTGTTTTTATTATCAGTTTCAAATGGGATTGATCTTGTTTGCACAAAGCCTGCGCCAAACGTAACGCCTTCACTCAAGGCGGGATTTGAATAGGGCGCTTTATAATCAAACGAAATGTTCCGGGTGAAGCCATTTATTATTGTGAAATTAAATTGATCTTTTCTGCCGCTCACATTAAGGTGATAAAACTTTATGCCGTAGCTTACCCTGTTTAATTCGGCATCATATTTTTTAATCCATTCATTAAATGACCTGTCTGCCAGTTGAAATACCGGGATGGGGAAAATATACCATCGCTCTTTTACTTCCACTATTACATTAAAGCCGGCTGAATCAATAATAACAGGGGTAACTTTTACTTCTACAAATAAAGTAGTGTTGTATATAAAGCTGCGTGATGCTTCAAGGGCTGCAGGTATTTGCGATGCAGGTATTGAATCTCCCTTCTTTACTTTCATCTCTCTTAAAATGATGTATGATTTTGTTTGCCGGTTGCCGGTGATGAAAATATTTCTCAAATATAATTTGGCCTCCGGGGCAGCTGATCTTTGGGAAAATTCTTTATCCAATTCCTGGGCATTTGTAAAAAAACAAGCTGTAGTAAAAAAAAGAAAAAGGGTGCCTTTGAAAATATAAGACAGTAAAGGCTTTTTTTTATCTAGGCAAAAAAGATAATTTGTAAAATTGATAAAGTCGCGAAGAAAGCTACTTATTTGAGATGGAGAAATTGCCGCCATTAAATATCCAGGTAGTTCATCAGGTGGCGATAATTTGTATCAATATCGTTTTCAAATATTTCATCCCCAGAGTACCAGGTGATTGCGTAGTTATATCTTTCGAAGGCTGCAATAAGGGTAGAAACTTCTCTTTTATTCAGGTGTATCGTCACCTGCAATTGATTTGTTTCAGCCAGGGTGGTTACATTAAGGTGTAATATAACGGCGCCATCACTTTCCACAATCCTGTTGATTTCCCCAATACTAAAATTGCTTCGTTCTATCAGCAATTCAATCACGGCGCCTGTTTCATTGGTGCCTGAAAACCCGCCAATGGCCGCAAGTAAAGCCTGGGAAGCGATTGTGCCGGCTAAAGTATTGTCTTCATTTATTACAGGAATAACATTTGTTTGATAAAGATTACTGATGTTCACCGCATCTAAAAAATGTTTGTTAGCATTAATGTAAGCCGGTACAAATTGATGTTGAAGAGAATTGATTTGCGTTTTTTTATTTTCTTCATCCAAAAGATCATCTTCGCTGATGAGGCCTAAAAATATTTCCTCAGAAACAACGGGGAGATGGGTGATCTTAAAATCGCTCATAAGCTGCAAGGCTTTCGCTACCGTATCAGAAAGGCGTAGTTGAGGAATGACATTATTTGTAAGTTCGTAAGCTAACATGGCGGTGGATCAATTAGAGTAAGAAAAAAAATACTGCAAATAAGACCAAAAAAACTATAGAACTGTTGCAGCAGACACACTTAATTTTGAAAGGAAACCGCTTAATATTTTATTAAACTCTTCCGGCACTTCCATCATGGGGGCATGCCCGCATTTATCTATAAAATGCAGTTCGCTATTAGGAATAAGCTTATTGAATTCGCGTGCAACAAATGGCGGTGTAATGGTATCGTTATTTCCCCAGATCAGGCAAGTAGGCTGTTTTATCTGGTTAAGCTCATCGCCCAGGTTGTTTCTTATAGCAGACTTTGCGAGGGCTATTATCTTTATTACTTTGATCCTGTTATTGGTTATCTCAAAACATTCGTTCACCAATTCTTCCGTGGCCATTGCCGGATCGTAAAAAGTGAGCTGGGTTTTTTTTCGAATGTATTCTTTATCGCCCCGCTTGGGATAAGAGTCTCCCATTCCATTTTCGAAGAGGCCGGAGCTTCCGGTAAGAATAAGCGACTTTATTTTTTCTGGGTGCTTTAAGGTATATACCAGCGCCACGTGGCCACCAAGAGAATTGCCTAGCAAGTGTATATCTGTATAATTTTTGAACTCGATAAAACGATGAACAAACTTTTGCAAACCGCCCACTGAAGTATGCAGCAGGTCAAGCTCAAAGAGTGGAAGCATCGGCACAATAACCGTATTTGTTTTTTTAAACCGTTCAATAAGATGTCCGAAATTGCTCAATGCACCAAAAAGACCATGCAGCAGCAGGAGCGGTTCTCCGGCACCGGCTTCTATAAATTTAAATTTGCCTTCCTGTTGAATTTGATATTCCATTTTTGGCCGCTGGCTTTAATATGCTATGTGTGGGTAATTAACGCTAAAATAAATGTTTCTATTCAAAAAAATGGCTAAATAATATTTGATCGACGGCAATCATCCATGTTTTTTAGCAAGATTTTCAAAAAAGCTTTGTAGCTGCGCAAACATGTCTTTAAAAAACGGGACGATGCTTCCCAGATTATCAATCACTTTTGGCCCCCATGGCGCAATGTAATTATGGGTATTTGAGGATAAAATTACCTCTGCTTTAAGCAATAGCATTTTCTCTGCAAAAAATAAAATCACGCTAAATATAATAGTATATAAAATTACATACAAGAATATACCAAGCAACCTGTCAAGCCAGCCAAGCATTGCCAGATCAAAAGTTTTTTTTATAAGTCGTGCGCCAATACCAACGAGCAGCACGACCACAATAAATACCAGGAAAAAAGATAAGACAGGCAACCACTTCGTTGCTGTCGTTACATGTTGCTCCAAATATTTTGCTACTAATGCCGATAACTTTAGCGCTGCCGCAAGGCCAATTATAAATGCCAGCAAGGAGAAGATGCCGATTATAAATCCCTTGCGTATGCCCTTGAAAACGGCAACAAGCATCGTGAGCAGGAAAGCAAGATCAATTATCATTAGCCATTTAATGTGCAATGTGAGATGACGATGTACAATAAAACTATTTCTTTGCAAGTATGTCTTTTACAATTGCTGCTATGGCTTTGCCGTCTGCCTTACCGGCGAGCTTTTTATTTGCAAGGCCCATTACTTTGCCCATATCTGCCGGGGAAGCAGCGCCACTTTCATTGATAATGCCTTCGATCTCCTTTCTTAGTTCAGCTTCATCCATTTGCTTGGGCAAAAACTTTTCGATCACTTCAATTTCTTCGCGTTCTTTTACAGCAAGGTCTTCACGATTTTGTTTTTCATAAATCTCCAGAGAATCTTTGCGCTGCTTTACCAGCTTCTGCAAAAGTTTTAATTCATCATCATCTTTTATTTCGCCGCTAAAGCCTTCGGCAGTTTTTACATTGATGATGGCCGCTTTAATAGCCCGCAGCGATCGCAGGGATTTTTCATCTTTGGCCAGCATCGCTGCTTTAAGATCGGTCATTACTTTTTCCTCGAGGTTCATTTTATTAGTTTTTTATTTTAGTAAAATTTGATTGCTCATTACTCATTACTCATTGCTCATTGCTGATTGCTCATTGCTGATCGCTGATTGCTTTCGCCTTTTCTATCTCAAGAAACTTCTTATGAAAATCTGTCGCAAAGTTTTTGATATCATCTACGAGCACATCATTTTGCGTAGCTCTTTTAAAAGTATCCGCCATGGTGGTGAATACCTGGTAATAGAAATCAGCCATTTCATCTACCATCATATCTTTTGTCCAGAGATCAATGCGCAGGGTAGTTTTATCAAGGGTATCCCAAAACGCTACCAGCATAGCCTTTGCTTTTTGCGGATATTGCACTGTACTGCCAGTTGCATTCCAGGTTATTTCCTGCGGCACTTTATCATCATCCAACAGCACATCTATATTTATATTTGAGCTTGTCATTTTTTTTTTTGAACGAAATTAAGATTATAAAAAGGTAATTAAAAAAGCGCATGATAATTTTCTAAACGGTAAAAATTATTATTAATGGATAACATTGCACACCCGAAAAACAAAATACATGTAAGGAAGTATATCTAACTTCTTTACGGCATTCTATGGTTTGCGCAATAAAAACAGTTTATCATTTCTGCTGCAAAATCTTTTGTCTAAATTTGCTTCAAATACTTTTTACATATAGAAAGTACTATAGTTTTGCTGAGCTGCAGGGAATTTAAAAACAGTTAAATAATTTTTTGCAATGAAAATTTTACTAGATATACCTGACAATAAAGCATCTTCATTAATGGACATATTAAAAAGCATCTCTTACGTGAAAGCGAAGCTACTTACCGATGCCAAAGCCTTGCTAATGGAAGAATTAAGGGAAGCCGTTGAAGAAATGAAACTGATTAGTGCAGGCAAGAAAAAAGCCCGTAACACCGAAGAGTTTTTGAATGAGCTATAATGTAAAATCCATTGCTGTATTTGAGAAGCAGGCTAAAAGACTTATAAAAAAATATGCTTCGCTGAAAAGGGAACTTTGAGCTGGTAAAGGAACTCAAAGAAAATCCTGACTCGGCACGGCTATAGGCAAAAATTGCTTTAAAGTTCGTATTGCCGTTGCTTCAAAAGGAAAAGGCAAGAGTGGTGGTGCAAGAGTCGTCACCAATTTTATAGTTACCGAGGCCACGGTTTACCTGCTTTCCATTTACGATAAATCCTAACAGGAAAATCTTACTAATGGAGAAATTGACGAACTGCTAAAATATATTCCCGCATAAAGCAAAGGGTTACGGAGAGAACGGCTTCTTATACACTATTTCTTAAGTTCCTGTATAGTTTCTCCTCAATTTCTTGCAGCCCGATGTTACTTCTGCTTAAAACACTTGCATCCTCTTTGATAGTGCAAATTTTAGAAACAACTATACATTCAATTTTTAAATTGCTCCTGCTACTTATGCAGCACCGGCAGTTTTCACTATGGTTTGCCAAAAAAGTTCAACTGCTTTTTTCAGGGTAATTTTTTTCTTCTGTTCCTTTCCTTTTTCAATTAATTTTTTTCTTAAGTTTTCATCTTTGAAAAGATACATCATTTTAATGGCTATTTCTTTAAAGTTTTCGGGATGAGCATACAAAGCAGCATCTTCGCAAATCTCCGGTAGTGCTCCTATAGATGAGGTAATTAGTGGTATTCCGGCTTTCATTGCTGTAAGTAAAACTACCGGCGTATTCTCAACAAAAGGAACATAAACTATTGCGTAAGCTGCTGCTAATATTTGTGTCACTTCGTTCGCAAGTTGGCCTGTAAGTAATGTTACATCATCTTTAAATTTAAACAATTGTAAGCTAACAATAAGCTCGTTATATTGCTGCGAAAAAGCGCTTACGATTATCAACCGCATGCTGCTCTTTTGTCTTTTTTTAAAAGCAGAAAATGCCTTCAATAAATTCATTAAATTTTTGGAAGGATGTATAAGGCCGGCGTAAACAAAATACTCATTACCGTTCGCAAATTTTCCTTTGATTCTTTCTCTGTCTTCAAAAGATAGAGGTTTGATATCTTCTTCGTTAGCCGGATATATGATCTGTATTTTATCACCTGGAATATTATAATTATTAATGATTTTGTTTTTTAAATAATCTGAACTAATAATTAAAGTTTTGGCGTTTTTCACAAACCGTCTTGTAAATCTTTTTGAAATCCCCAGCCTTTTTCTGTGTGTAAATAAAGGAAACTCTAAAAAGCTAAAATCGTTTAACACCAGGCACTGCGGCACTTTGGTAGTCAGCGAGCAAAATCCGTCCGTACATACAAATACATCAGCCTTGTATTTTTTCAGCAGCAAGGGAATTTTAATGTTATACCAGATATGAAATTTTGCAAGAGAATCCACTATTGGTTTTTGTACAACCGGAACAACGTTTTCTACGAAAACTAATGATGGATGAAAGGGCTTATCAAAAATGAAAATGAATGTATGCTGTTTGTGTAGCGCTATTATTTTTGAAAAAATTGAGAATATAAAATTAGCTGATTCATCTTGCCCATCTCTTATAAAACATCTTGCGTCAACTGCAATATTCATTTCAGCTTATAAGTTTTAAATGGCATTTTTTTCAAGATAAAATATTGAAACATTCAATCTTCGTTATTAGCATGAGGCAGCATTTAGCGGAGGATTTTCAGCTTTACTGTTTCAATGCGTGTTTCGCTAACGCTTAGTATATCAAACTGGTAATCATCAATGATAATACGGTCTTTTTGCCGCGGAATTGATTCATGCTGGTTAATGATGTATCCCGACAAGGTTCCTGTATCTTCATCTTTTCTAAAAACCAATTCATACTTATTCCGGAGATAATCCAGCTCCAGCCTTCCACTGAAAAGATACTCGTTTGCTGAAATTTGTTTATCTACAAATTCTTCGACTACATCGTATTCATCCTTTATATCTCCGAATATTTCTTCCAGCAAATCTTCCATAGTTACTATACCGGCCGTACCGCCAAACTCATCTATCACCCAGGCTATGCTTTTTCTTTCCCTGCTGAATTTATTGATAAGATCAGTAGCGTTCATACTTTCCGGTATGGTGGGAATAGGCAGCAGAATAGAACGCAAGTTCGCCGGATTTTTAAACATATCAAGCTGGTGAATGTATCCCTGAATGTTATCAATATTCCCCTCATACACCACGATCTTACTGAGCTTTGTTTCGATGAACTTATTTTTAACTTCACTTATCGGCGCATCTACATTGATCGCTTCTATTTCCTTTCTCGGTATAAGGCACTCTCTTATTTTTACATCAGACAACGACAATACATTTTCAAATAATTCCTGGTTCATTTCATCATTATCATCGGCATCGTGCTGTTTATGCTGTTGTATAAAATGCTCAAGGTCTATCTTGGTAAACACCTCCGTTTTGTTTTGAAGCTTAACATTAAAAATATATTTAAGCATCCACTCTGTTACACTTACAAAGAAGGTAGCAACCCACGCTAATAATGAATAAAAAAAACTAACGATGAAAGTGATGATCACGCTGCTAATTACTGCATTTCCCTTTGCCCGGAAGAAAGCTTTAAAAATGAATTCAAAAATTAATAAGAGAAAGGTGGAGATGATTGTTTCTGCGGCGAGCTTAATGTAAGTATCTTCTATGTTCCAGTATTTCCAAAACCCGTTAAGGATCTCGCTCCACAGCAGCCCATATACAACCAGTAAAATATTTAAGGCGACAAGTGTTGTGCCGATAAAACGGGTTGGCTCTTCCATAAACTCTGACCAAACCTTGCCGGTATAGCTTCCCTGTTTCCTTTTTAATTCTACTGAAAGTTTGCTTACGGATACGAACGCGATTTCTATACCCGCAAAAAACCCGATAAGAAATAATGAAGCGACAATAGCAATGATCGAATTCCAGTCCATGTTACAAAATTATAGAGTGAATTGCATCAACCGTTATTTAAAAATGTTGAGACGATTTTTTCCGCCTGCTTACATGCCTCATCAAAATCGTTATTTATTACCACATTTTCAAAATAAGATTTAAAAGTCATTTCAAAGGAGGCCTTGTTTACCCTTGCCTGCAGAGACTCTTTGGTCTCCGACCCACGCATAAGCAACCTGCTTTTTAATTCTTCCACAGAAGGCGGTTGTATAAAAACAGAGAAAGTATTTACCGGGTATTGCTGTTGCACATGAATGGCGCCCTGCACATCTATATCCAGCACCGGCACTTTATTCTGCGCCCAGATCCTTTCTATTTCTTCTTTTAAAGTGCCATAATATTTGCCCTCATATACCATTTCCCATTCAAGAAATTCTTTATGATGAATTTTTTCTTTGAATTCATTTTCAGAAATAAAATAATAATCCTCGCCGTTTTTTTCGTTTTCCCGGGGCTTTCTTGTGGTGGCTGAAACAGAGAAGGCCATTTGCGGAAACTTTTTCATGAGATAGCGAATAATAGAGGTTTTACCGGCGCCCGATGGCGCCGTAACAAGAATTATTTTATTATACTGCTTGCCCATTCTTTATTGCTCATTAATTTCTTACAATATCTGCACCCAATACATGAAGCCGCTTATCGATATTCTGGTATCCCCTGTCTATTTGCTCAATGTTTTGAATAACACTTTCTCCCTCCGCACTTAAGGCTGCGATTAATAAAGCTACGCCGGCTCTTATATCCGGGCTGCTCATCTCTATTCCCCGCAGGGCATGTTGCCTTTCAAGCCCCACAACTACGGCCCTATGCGGATCACACAATACAATACGTGCGCCCATTTCAATTAATTTATCTATAAAAAATAAACGGCTTTCAAACATTTTTTGATGTATCAATACGCTTCCTCTTGCCTGTGTAGCCACTACCAGTATTACGCTTAAGAGGTCAGGTGTAAGGCCGGGCCACGGATGATCAGTGATGGTAAGCATGGTACCATCTAAAAAAGTTTGTATCTCATAAAGATCCTGTGCCGGTATGTGTATATCATCCCCATTAAAATTTATTCTTATGCCCATCTGCTCAAACCTTTCAGGGATAATGCCTAAATGTTTTAGACCCACATTTTTTATAAGGATGTCGCTTTGCGTCATTGCTGCAAGTCCGATGAAGGAGCCCACTTCTATCATATCCGGCAGAATGGTATGTGCCGTACCGGACAGCGCTGACACACCTTCTACAACAAGCAGGTTACTGCTCACGCCAGATATTTTTGCGCCCATGGCATTGAGCATTTTGCAAAGCTGTTGGATGTAGGGTTCACAGGCTGCATTATAAATAGTGGTAGTTCCCTTTGCCAATACCGCTGCCATTAAAACGTTAGCTGTACCGGTAACACTCGGCTCATCAAGCAGTATATTTGCGCCGCTAAGCTGGGAAGCATGCAACTCAAAAAACGATTCATCTGCATCATAGTCAAATGTAACTCCCAACTTTTGAAAGCCTGTAATGTGTGTATCCAGCCTGCGCCTGCCAATTTTATCGCCGCCAGGTTTGGGTATATAAGCTTTCTTAAACCTCGCAAGCAATGGGCCGGCAAGCATAACGCTTCCGCGTAAACGCCCGGTTTTTTTTCTAAAAGAAGAGGAGGCGAGGTAATCAACATTTATATTATCTGCCCGGAAAATGCAACTTTGCCTGTCAGTTCTTTCCACACGTACACCAAGGTCTTGGAGTAGTTCTATCTGCAGGTTCACATCGGTGATATCAGGGATGTTATTAATGGTTACTTTTTCACTGGTAAGCAAGACGGCTGAAATCACCTGCAGCGCTTCATTTTTGGCGCCCTGGGGTGTGATCTCTCCTTTAAGTTTTTTCCCGCCATTTACTACAAATGATCCCATTGTAAAAGAATTTCAAATTATTCAAAATAAAAAAAACCCGGCTATATATAACAGGCCGGGGCTAAAATTAAATGTATAAGATTGCTCTTTAATATCTTTTTTTTGAATACTTGTTGCGGTTGTTGTTCCTGTTATTATTATTGTTGTTATTCCTGTTGTTTCTCGGACCAAAATTTTTACGATATTTCCCCCCACTGAACTCTTCGCGAACATTTTCCACCCTGTGTTTTACAAAAGGCCTGTTGTTGAATTCCAGTTCTCCTTTTGTAATAGAAGCAAGCTCGGTTTGAATATTATCATCGTGCACAAGTTCTTTATGCCAATTACTGTAGGTGAGCTTCATATAATAAGCAATGGCATTGGCAAATCCCTGGCGCTTCTCGCTGTCTTCTTCCTGCAGGGCTTTGTCTATTACAATTTCTATGTTCTTACCAAGATGATTGTATTTTGGATAGCGCTTTGGATAAGTCAGCGGATCAGGCTTTGCTTTAAGCGATTCCCTTGTTGGTATCGGGTATGGGCTGTCCACATCCAGCTTGAAATCACTTATTAAAAAAAGATGGTCCCATAATTTATGACGAAAATCTTCAACATTTTTTAAGTGTGGATTTAGAAATCCCATCAATTCTATTAATGCATACGCATTCTTTTGCCGCTTCTCCCTGTCTTCAAGGGTTAAAACATATTCAACCATTTTCTGAATGTGTCGTCCATATTCTCTTATCTCAAGATGATTACGGGTGGTATTGTATTCCATGTTCTCAACGTTTTCCATACGGCAAATGTATTATTTTAAAAGTTAGGGCGCAAAAAGGCGCATATAATTTAACCATATAGTCTCAAACCTCCGCCTTTTGTGAATGTTTATTGTTCCAGTAACGGCAGAACCAAAATGCCATCAGTGCCCCGGCACTATCGGCTGCCCAATCCAGCAGATCGAAGTCGCGGTTGATTACTAAGTATTTCTGAATAAATTCAATAGTAAGCCCCCAAATACTGGCAGCAATAGCAATGCGGATGAAATAATGCAAGCGCTCAATGTTGGAAAAACCAGATTTAAAAAACGGGAAGCTGAATAAAAAAGTAAGGCCGCCGAACATGCCGGCATGTACCCATTTATCAAAATTAAGGTTCTCCAGCCAGCCGATTTTTGGTATATCATTTCCGGGAAGGCAGGTAAGCACCAACACAATAAAAAACCAGGCAATGCCTGGCAGGAATTTTTTAAAAGGAATTTTTTTCATCTCAAAATGCCTTTACGCAATCTCCTTTTGATAAGCCTCTGCATCCATCAGGTTATGTACATCTTCTGCGCTATCTACCTTCATTTTTATCATCCATCCATCTCCATAAGGATCTGTGTTTACTTTTTCCGGCTCCGTATCCAACAGTGGATTTACTTCTGTAATGGTGCCACTAACGGGCAAAAAAAGATCACTCACTGTTTTTACCGCCTCTACCGTTCCAAATACAGTTTCCGCCTCCAGAGCTTTGCCCTTGGTTTCTATTTCAATATACACGATGTCGCCGAGCTCATGCTGGGCAAAATCAGTAATGCCGATTGTTGCCACATTGCCCTCAATAGATACCCATTCATGGTCCTTAGTGTATCTGAGATTTTCCGGAATATTCATATATAATTATTAGTTTTTTTAAACGTTACCTGCAAATTTATATTGTATTTCATTATCCTCATCTCAATATCTCCATTTTCATTTTGATGTCATGCAATGGCCGGTTGTTTTCATCTTTCGGCGTATTGGCTATTTTTTCCACCACCTCCATGCCAGTTACAACTTCTCCAAATACGGTATAATTCATATCGAGAAAAGGGTCGCCCCCAATCTTTTTATAAAACTCCCGGTGGTTTTGGGGAATGTTTATGTGGTATTTTTTTCAATCATATCTAATTGGCTATTGGTATAAGTTTGCCCATTAACAATATAAAATTGGGTGGAGCTGCTGGCCTTTGTAGGGTTATGCGCATCGGACTCCCTTGCTGCAGCAAGTGCGCCGCGCTTATGAAATAGTGTAGTGTCAAACTCAGCGGGAATTGTATATTTTAAAGAGCCCTCGCCAAGCAGTACTCCCTCTTTGGCATTTTTGCTGTCAGGATCGCCGCCCTGTATCATGAAATTATTTATCTCGCGGTGAAATAAAAGCCCGTCGTAAAATTTCTCTTTTATAAGCTTTATAAAATTGCTTTTGTGCAAAGGAGTTTTATCGTATAACCTTAAAATAATTATCCCGGAATTTGTGGTAAGTTTTATCTCAGCCGGCTTTTAATTTTTTGAGCAGCCTGCCGCGAAGCAGAACAAGAAAAGAAGCAACAAAGCACAAAAAGATAGATGAGGTTTTTCATCAGGTTCTAAAAATCATTGAATGGTTCGCCAATATTTTCAAAGTAAAGCAATATATGGTCTTTGAGAAAATTTTCCTGCTCTATCATATTATATTCAGGCAGGGCTTTTAGCTGCGCAAAGTGAGGCCAGCCTTCTTCATCAGTTCCTTCGGATTTATAATAGCCGCTTTGTGCAAGAAGAGAGCACACGGCTACGTGCATCAGATCCTGCTTTTGCTCTTTTGAAAACTTCTTCTTGAAAGTCCCTATTTCCTGTATCCCGATTAAAAAAAGAATAGCCTCTACGTCAGGTTTTTTCTCAAAACGCTTCATGAATTTTTCTTCCAGTTTCCACCACCGGGTTTGCAGATCATCTTTGGCTTGTAGCATTGAGCAAAAATAAATCAATCAGATTTATACAATACACTACATTCTTATAAAAATAGCTATAAATATGTAGTTAAAAAATTTGACTATAAATTTATAGTTAGTATTTTTGTGAAAATAAAAAGAATGAAAACAATAATTGGACCTGTCGCAGAAGGAGAGTTTTATTTTGACCGCCCTTATTTGAACAAATTATTTTGGAAGAAAATGCGTGAAAGCCATAATGTTTCAATTGTGGCACCGAGAAGAGTGGGAAAAACTTCTTTCATGATGAATATGCTGAATGAAACGGAGAAAGATTTCAAATGCCTATATCTTATTACAGAATCAGTAAATAATCCCAAAGAATTTTTCAAGAAAGTTTATAAAGTAATTATAACACGGTTGAACATAGTTGGAAAATTTAAAAACTTTACTGAAAGTTTGTTTTCAAGGCTGGAGATTAAAAAGATATCCGTATCAGAAATAGAGTTTGGGAAAGCAGAGATCGACTATTTTAATGAAATACTTTTTCTCTGTAAAGAATTAAAAGGCTTCCCCGAGAAAATTGTGTTATTAATTGACGAATTCTCTCAAACGGTTGAAAATATTATTACCGATGTAGGCAAAGAAGCCGCAGGAAATTTTCTTCATCAATGCCGGGAACTAAGGCAAGATCCAGAGATCCGGTCAAGAATCAATTTTGTATATACAGGCTCTATTGGTTTGGAAAACCTGGTATTGTCAATTGGTGAACCGCGCTCTATATCAGACCTGGGAAATTTTATTATTCCCCCACTTGCAGAAAATGAAGCAAATGATTTGATTGATCAAATAATTGATCGGGAAGATTATGAATTTCCCAACGAAGAGCGGAAATATTTTCTGAATAAATTAAAGTGGCTGTTACCATACTATATCCAGGTTATAATGAGTGAAGTTGAAAATATATGCCTTGCAACAAATAGTAACAAAATCGAAAAAGAAATAATTGACAATGCATTCAAAAATGCTTTGCACAACCGTAGTTATTTTGAACACTGGCTTGTAAGATTGCGAAGCATATTTAAAGGAAATAACTTTAGCTGCGCCAAAGAAATTTTAAATACCGCCGCAAAGAAAGACAGCATTGATCATTATGAACTGCAGGATATTATTGCAAAGTATAACGTTGAGGATTCAGCCGTGATCATAAATACATTATTGCATGACGGATACATAATCAAAGAAGAATCTCCCGCAAAATATAGATTTAATTCGCCACTGCTACAATCGTGGTGGCTATCCAATATTGTCATATAAATAAAATTTTGTACAGTGGAAGCAGTTAAAGCAATTTATCATCCCGATAAAATTGATGCAAAAACATTCAAAGAAAATTTTACTATAAGGGCAAAGGAATTTAACGCAATTATAGACAACCTGAAAAAGCAAAAGCAAAAGCCTTTACAGCATTTTCTTATTACTGGCAAAAGGGGCATGGGAAAGTCAACTTTACTTAGAAGAATATATATAGAAGCGAAAGAAGAACCGTTGAGTGATAAAATTATTGCAGTAAGATTAGGCTCAGAGCAATATAAACTAAGCAAGTTGTACAAGCTTTGGGAAGAAGTAATAAAACACCTTTCATTAGAAGATGTAACTCTTGAACACAAGCGTAACCAACTTTCTGAAGAAAGGCATTATGAAGAGCATGTTATCCAGATTATAGTCGATTACATCAACGAACAAAATAAAACGCTCCTTTTGCTTATTGATAATTTTGATCAGTTTGTAGATAAATTAATACCTAAAGAACAGCACTTATTCAGAGAGATATTAATTCAGTACCCGATACAAATAATAGGCAATACCGTTTTTTATAATGAACATTTTTTTAAATACGATAAACCCTTTTTTGATTTTTTTAAGCCCGTGCATCTGCAAAAACTGGATAAAGGAGAAAGTGAAGAATTTATAAAACAATTGGCCAGGAATGAAGGCATTAAAACCTTTGAAAAGATTTTTAAGAAGGAAAAAGGGAAAATAGAAACGTTACGTATTTTAAGCGGCGGGGTGCCACGTACATTGGTTATTCTCTTAAATATTTTATCAAAAAGAAATACGGGAGATGCTATTGATTATCTTATTGAAATGCTGGAGCAGGTAACACCATTATACCAGGATAGAATGAAAGCGCTTTCTTCTCAACAGCAGGAAATAATGCATTACCTGGCTATAAGCTGGGATCGTACGCCAGCAAAAGATTTGGCCAAAAAAACACGAATACCCAGTAAAAGCATATCCGCTCAATTGATACAATTGGAAGATAGAGGCTATATTAATAAGATTACAACAACCAAAAGAAATCATTTGTATGAAATTGATGAGCGCTTTTTTAACATCTGGCTTTTGATGAGCGAATCTTCGGCGCATGATGTCAAAAGAGTTATATGGCTTACTCGTTGGCTCGATACGTTTTATGATAGCAGCGAATTAGAAGATTATATATCTTATTGTAATAACAGCTTAAAAAAAGAAAAGCCAGCAAACAGATTTTTAATAGCACAGGCATTGAGTGAAAGCAAAAAATTAAGTTGGCAGCTACGAGATCAATTAATTGTTGATACTTCAAAAGATTTATTTGAAACAGTGCCACAAGTAAATGAGCCGGCAGTAAGCTACAGTAAGATAAGTGAAGATAAAATAGCCATAATTAATGAAGAAATTGGTAACGTTATTCAAGCTAAAAACGACAAAACTGCTTTAGAAAGGTTAGAGAAGTTTAAATCCGTTGACGAAGCGCAAGCTTATTTTGGAATGGGGCTAATATATTCTAATCAATTAGATTACGAGAAAGCAGAACAATGTTATCTGAGGGCAGCTAAAAAGGGACATGTAATTTCCATGTTTAATCTCGGAGTGTTGTATCAGCAAGTCAGCCATTATTATGACAAGGCAGAACAATATTACCTTATGGCTGTGGAAGAAGGTGATAAAAATTCTATGTTTAATCTCGGACTGTTTTATAAAGAAATTAGAAATGACTACGACAAGGCGGAAGAATATTACCTTATGGCTGCAAAAAAAGGAGATGACAATTCAATGTGTAATCTTGGATTGTTATATCAGGAAGTAAGACAAGATGACAAGGCTGAGCAATTTTTTATGATGGCAGTAAAAAAAGATAATCAAGTAGCTCTAAACAATCTTGCAAATTTTTATTTCAATAATAATAATTTAAGCAAAAAACTAGCTGCATTACAACTTATCAACGAGATAGAATCTTATAAGAATCCAAATTTTTTAACTACTAAAATCGAAATATTACTTTGGAATGAAAAAATAAAAGAAGCCTATATTGTATCTGAACAATTATTAGAAACTTTTTTGAAAGAAATAGATGCAGCTGAAGCAATATCCGACATGCTGATCTGTTTGCTTATTTTTAAACAAAAACAATTTTTACATGCTCTTTTTTCAAAAAAATATGATTCATTAAATGATCGTTTTAAACCTATTTATTTTGCCTTGATGCACGAAATGAAAACCGAATTTGCAGATGAGTATTTAAAAATGACGGAAGAAATAAAAGAGCCTGTGGATGATTTGCTGACGCACATAAAAAAGGAAAGAGAAAGGTTGGATATTGCGTAGGAATTAAACCCAACCCTCTTTCAAAACCATACACACCGCTTAACAAGTCTGCGTTGGGTACTTTTTACAATGTTATATTTGCAGGCTCAATAAAACTTTAGAGTTAGCTATTATGTTGCAGGTAAATTTTATAAAAAGTAATCGTGACGAAGTAATTGAAAGATTAGCAGTAAAAAACTTTACTGATGTTGCTTTAATTGATCGCATAATTAATCTTGACACTGAAAAAAAGTCTTTGCAATTTGAATACGATGAAATGCTGGCAAAAATTAACGCGGCATCCCGTGCAATAGGGCAGCTAATGGCGAAAGGCGATAAAAAACTTGCAGAAGAAAAAAAATCTGAAGTTGCAAAATTCAAAACGCTTCTGCCACCGTTAAGTGAAAAGCTCGCGGCTACTGAGAAAGATTTACAGGCAAATATTATAAGTCTTCCAAA
Source organism: Hanamia sp. (assembly GCA_965217965.1). Taxonomy (GTDB): domain Bacteria; phylum Bacteroidota; class Bacteroidia; order Chitinophagales; family Chitinophagaceae; genus Ginsengibacter. The sequence goes on from CBDCJQ010000001.1 coordinate 2,139,896, forward strand.
CCTTCCGCATAGCAGCGTGCCCAAGGGGAAAACTCCGGAAGAAAATGAAATTGTGCGGGAAGGGGGCAACAAGCGAAATCTATATGACGGCGCTTTACCGCACTGGGACCTGGCAAAAAAATATGATCTTATCAACTTTGACCTCGGTAATAAAGTGACCGGCAGCGGATTTCCTTTTTATAAAAATAAAGGAGCAAAACTGCAGAGAGCACTCATTCAATATTTCCTGGATTATAATGTGGAAGCAGGTTATACGGAATACCAGCCACCGCTTATGGTGAATGAAGCAAGCGCTTATGGCACGGGACAGCTGCCTGATAAAGAAGGCCAGATGTATTTTGTAAATGAAGACAAATTATTTCTAATACCAACTGCTGAGGTTCCTGTTACCAATATTTACAGGGATGAAATAATAAAAGAAAATGATCTGCCAATAAAGTTGACAGCTTACACGCCCTGCTTCCGGCGTGAGGCAGGAAGCTATGGAAAAGATGTGCGTGGGTTGAACCGCGTGCACCAGTTTGATAAGGTCGAAATTGTTCAACTCGTTCACCCGGATAAAAGCTATGAAGTAATTGAACAGATGACGCTGCACATCGAAAAGCTTTTACAAAATTTAGAGTTGCCCTATCGCATTCTACGCCTCTGTGGCGGCGACATGAGCTTTACTTCTGCGCTTACGTACGACTTTGAAGTGTATAGCGCTGCCCAGCAAAAATGGCTGGAGGTAAGTTCTGTAAGCAACTTTGAAAATTACCAAAGTAACAGGATGAAAATCCGATTTAAACCTGCCTTGCCGGCGGGCAGGAATGCAGCAGGTAAAACGCAATTCGTACACACCTTAAACGGTTCTTCACTTGCCTTGCCACGAATAGTGGCCGCATTGTTGGAAAATAAGCAGGATGAAAATGGAATAAAATTACCTGCGGTTCTTCATTCTTATTTTGGCGGGGAAAAAATAGATTAATTCTTTACTGATTTCCTATTTAATTTATCGTTAAAAAAACTTTCCGTAGCTCAATATCAACTTTCCGTAGCTCAATATCGGTGCGTGTATTTTTTTAATGAAATTCCTTAGATCAATTAAACCACACTTTGTTTTTGAGGTCTCACACCAATTCGTATAAGCTCTTTCTTAAAAAAAACCAATGGCAGTATCTAATCAATTGAAAAATCAACATCTCCTTTGGAGAGCAGCATTTGGCCCTATGGCTGAAAACGCAAATCAGCTTTGGGAAATTTCTCAACAGGGCCTTCATCAACTTCTTGTAAAAACTTCATCTAAAAAAACTGAGCAATTTAACGTCGCTACTAACCTGATGGATGGGTTAGTAAAAGGTGTGCAAGATTTAGGGCAAATGCAAAAGCTTGATAAGGATCAAAAGAAAATGCTGCGCAAACAATCCGTGGAAGATATCAAAAACTTAAACCTTACCTGGCTCGGCGAAATGATAAACAGCGAAGCACAACTTAGAGAAAAAATAAGTTTATTCTGGCATGGACATTTCGCCTGCCGGGTTGTAAATATTTATTTCCAGCAGCAGCTTTTGAATATTGTTCGTGAAAATGCTTTGGGAAATTTTGGTGACTTGCTTCGTGAAGTGAGTAAGAGCCCGGCTATGCTTTCTTTTCTTAACAACCAGCAAAATAAAAAGCAACATCCTAATGAAAATTTTGCCCGTGAAGTAATGGAACTTTTTACCATGGGTCGCGGCAACTATTCTGAAACTGATATTAAAGAAGGCGCCCGGGCCTTTACGGGTTGGGGGTTTAATATAAAAGGCGAGTTTGTTGAAAAGCCTTTTTTTCATGATGCAGGAAGCAAAACCTTTTTGGGGAAAAAAGGAAATTTTAATGGAGATGATATCATAGATATTTTATTGGAACAAAAGCAAACAGCAAAATTCATCACGCAAAAAATTTATAAATATTTTGTAAACGATAAACAAGATGCACAAAAAGTTGATTGGCTTGCGGATCGGTTTTACCAAAGCAATTACGATATAAAAAGTTTGCTGAATGATATTTATACAAGCGATTGGTTTTACAATGAAAAAAATATTGGCAACAGAATAAAATCACCGGTGGAATTACTGGTAGGAATTCGCAGGCTGATTCCGATGCAATTAAAAAAGCCGGAACTACAATTATTATTTGAGCGGGCGCTTGGCCAAATTTTATTTTATCCGCCTAACGTGGCCGGTTGGCCCGGTGGAAAAAGCTGGATAGACAGCAGTGCCCTGATGCTAAGAATGCGGATCCCGCAAATACTTACTGATGCCGATGATTTTGTAGTAAAGCCCAAAGACGATGATGATACGATGATGGGGATGGAAGGTGTGGATACGAAAGACAAAGCCAGGCAGGTAAATGTAAAAGTAGATTGGAATGCGGTTACAACGATTTTTGATGAAGTAAATAAAGAAAACCTGATGGAAAAAATAAGCGATGTGGTGCTGCAGGCAAAAAGGGGAATCAGTCCTAATATTCTTGATAAATATATTGACAAGCAGGGGAGAGACGTATACATCAAAACAACAGTAGTTGAATTGATGAGCACACCGGAATACCAATTATGTTAGCCCACTATCCTTAGCAGCTTTTTCAGCTAATACAAATAAAGATGAACTTCAAAAAATATAAAATATGTTATTCAAACGCAGAGAATTTTTACAGATAGGCTCATTAGCCACAGCATCTATGATGCTGCCCAAATTTTTAAAAGCCTTTGATGGAAAAGTGATCGCGCCTCCCGGCAATAAAGTGCTGGTGGTGTTACAATTCAGCGGGGGAAACGATGGGTTGAATACAGTGATCCCTGTAAGAAATGATATTTATTATAAATCAAGGCCGAAGTTGGGTATTGAAAAAGATAAAGCCCTGTCACTTACGGAGGAAGCGGGGATAAATCCTGCACTCACAGCATTCAAAGATCTGTATGATGATGGCAGCCTCGGTATTTTGAACAGCGTTGGCTATCCTAACCCAGATCGCTCGCATTTTCGTAGCATGGATATATGGCAAAGTGCAAGTGATAGTAACAAATATATTTCTACGGGTTGGCTTGGCCGTTACCTTGATGCGCAATGCAGTGGCTGTGCAAAGCCAACGCAGGCGCTCGAAGTAGATGATGTATTGAGCCTTGCATTGAAAGGTGAAACAAATAAAGGGCTTGCTGTAAAAGATCCAAAGCGTCTCTATAACACCAGCCACGAAAAATATTTTAAAGATATAAATGCGGCCCATCATCCCGAAGAGGAAACGGTTGATTACTTATATAAGACCTTGAGTGAAACGCTTAGCAGCGCGGATTATATTTTTGAACAAAGTAAGCTCCATCCTTCTACGAAAAATTATCCTGCAACAGTAACGGGTAAAAACTTAAAAACGATTGCTTCGCTTATAATGAGCGATATCAACACTAAAGTTTATTACTTGAGCCTTGGAAGTTTTGATACGCATGTAAACCAGGAAAATCAACAGAAAAGATTGTTTACTGAATTGAATGATGCCATCAGCGCATTTGTAAAAGACCTTAAAGACAATAACCGTTTTCAGGATGTAATGCTTATGACCTTTAGCGAATTTGGCAGAAGGGTGTCACAAAATGCGAGCGGTGGCACCGATCATGGCACAGCTAATAATATGTTTTTTATTGGTGGAGGTTTAAAACAAAAAGGAATTATTAATGCACTGCCAGACCTTAGTGATTTGAATGAAGGCGATTTAAAACATACAGTTGATTTTAAAAACGTGTATGCGACGATGTTACATAAATGGCTTGGCGCTGATGACAAAGAAATTCTTGGAAAGCAATATGAGTATATGGATTTTATTTAATTAAAAAGAAGCTATGAATACCCCGGAGCTTCCTGACAATATGATAATTGAATTTCACTATAAACCAAGCTCAGAAATCTTGTTTTATCTGGATTAAATTTTTTTGGCCCTTTTTAAAAGCTCATAAATTCGATAGACATTTTAATTTCTGCTAATGCTTTCACAAAGATAAAAGAGAACACGAGATAAAATTTCAAAAGGCTAATCTTCCAACGCCGTCGCTTCTTCCACTACTTTATTTAATTTTTTGGTAAGCGGAAATAATAAAATGCCGGCAATGAAAGCGGCTATTACACTTATCGCAAAAAAAACAGCTTTGTTATCAAACTGATCCCAGAAGCCTGCAAGTATGCCCGATATTTTTCCGCCTAAAGAGGTGGTTATAAACCAGCCGCCCATCATAAGCGCTGTCAATCTTCGCGGCGCTACTTTCGACGTAAGCGATAACCCTACCGGACTCACAAATAATTCACTTATGGTGAAAACGCCATAGCTTGAAAATATCCACCAGCTTGAAACTTTGTTTTGATAAATGTCCGTTGAGAGACAAGCAAACACCATCACAAGTGAAGAAAGGCCTGCGATGATTGTTCCCCAGGCAAATTTACTGGGCGTTGATAGTTCTTTACCCCGGGCTTTCAGAAATCCGAAAAAGCCGACGACTAAAGGAGTTAAAACAATTATCCAAAATGGGTTTATTGATTGATATATTTCTGTTGAGATTAATTTTAGATCCTGCCCCGGTGGAGGATATTTATCTTTTTGTAAATTCTGAAAATATAAATCAGTTCCCTGTTTCGTTTGTACTTTACCGTTAGCATCGGCCAACGCACGGAATTGGTTGTCCACCACAGGCACTTCCGTGGGTTTGGTATTTACCGTTTCTAAAAAATTAAATGGCTTTAAAGCCGGTTGAATGGCTTTTGGCGCTTCGCGATCTGTGTAAGTTTGAGCCCAAAGCGTTAATGCCGTTGAGTTTTGGTTATATATATTCCAGAAAATAATTGAAACGCCAAACAGGATCAGCAAAGTGCTGATACGTTTTTTATCAAAACCTTTTGCATTGTACCATAAGCTAAAATAAAAAAAGATGATAGGCACACAGGCGAAAATGAAAGCATCGTTAGAATCGGACCCCATAATATTTCCGGGGATAATCCAGCCAATTGCGCCGGCAATTATTGCGGGTAAAAAAACATACAGGCCAATTTTTGAAATGGGCATATCTTCTTTTTGAACAGGCTTTACGACGTCGGCATATTTTACGTGTTTTAATCCAATCGCAAACCAAATCAATGCCAGCATCATTCCAAAGCCGGCGGCAGCAAAAGCCCATCCCCATGTATAATTATTGCGCAGGAATGCAGCCACAAAATTGCATATAAAGGCGCCAATATTTATACCCATATAAAAGATGTTATAGGCCACATCTTTTTTTGGCCTTAGATCAGGCCTGTTATAAATGTTTCCTAACAGCGTGCTGATATTCGGTTTAAAAAAACCATTGCCCATTATTGCACAGAAAAGTCCCGTGTACATTACAAGATTACTCCCATTCAGCGCAATGATAAAATAGCCAAGTGCCAGTAAACTTCCCCCCAGGAAAATGGATTTAGTATAACCGATATACCGGTCGGCAATAAGGCCGCCGATAAATGGTGTTAAATAGATAAGTGCGACGTAGGTCCCCACAATACTTACCGCAGCTACTGTATCGAGACCACGACCACCATTGCCTGTGGTATCAGTGAGGTACAACAAGAAAATACCTATCATCAGGTAATAGCCAAAGCGCTCCCACATTTCCGTAAAGAACAATATGTATAGGCCGCGTGGATGCTTGCCATGTTTTAGATCAGTGGCATCGGTAACGGGGATAACCTTGTCTTGCATAGTTTCAATTTTAAATAATTAAAAAGCAATTTTAATAAATTGTAAAGTACAGATAAATTTCAATGGACAAACTTCATTATAAAAAAATTAAATGGCCGGGCCTGCCCATTGGGATAAATTGAATTTCTAAAACGCTACCTTGCAACTTCTTTTTCTTATAATCTAAAGTATATCTCTTGAAAATTTTAATCCTCGGCTCCGGCGGCAGGGCTCATGCTTTTTGCTGGAAAATCAGCCAAAGCGAACTTTGCGAAAAAATATACATTGCCCCGGGCAATACCGGTACAGCGCAATATGGCGACAACATCAATATAGATATTTCCGATTTCGATACTATAAAAAAGTTTTGCATCCATAAACGAATAGAGCTTGTGCTCGTGGGCCCTGAAGAACCGCTTGTACTGGGCATTTACGACTATTTTAAAAATGATTCAAAGCTTAAGAACATCATTATAACAGGCCCTTCAAAGCAGGGTGCACAGCTCGAAGGAAGCAAAGCTTTTGCAAAAGCCTTTATGAAAAAGCACAACATCCCTACGGCTTCGTATAAGGAGTTTTCCGCTGACAATTATGAGGAAGGCCTTTCTTACATAAAAGACCATGCGCTTCCGGTGGTATTAAAAGCAGATGCCTTGCGGGAGGTAAAGGCGTTTTAATTTGTAACAGCCACATAGAATCTTTGAGCGAATATGAGCTGATGACACAAAAAAGCAAATTTGGCGAAGCCGGAAAAAAAATGATAGTAGAAGAGTTTTTGGATGGAATAGAGCTTAGTGTTTTTGTACTTACTGACGGTAAAGGTTACTTGCTTTTTCCGGAAGCTAAAGATTATAAAAAAATAATGGAGGGTGATAAAGGGCTTAATACAGGAGGCATGGGTGCCGTAAGCCCTGTGCCTTTTGCAACGGAAGGTTTTATGAAAAAAGTGGCTGAAAAAATAATAGAACCAACTATAAAAGGGCTACAGGCTGAAAATATAGATTACAAAGGTTTTATCTTTTTTGGATTGATAAAAGTAAATGACGAGCCGGTTGTAATTGAATACAATTGCCGCATGGGAGATCCCGAAACAGAAGTAGTGCTGCTAAGAATGAAAAACGATTTATTGAAACTTCTTGTCGCAGTAAGTAAGCAGGAGTTACATGCTGAAAAAATTATTATTGATGATATGGCGGCGGCAACCATTGTTGTTGTAAGCGGAGGTTATCCGCTTGAATTCGAAAAAGGATTTCCCATAGACTTTGGATATCTCTCAAACCCCAACGCATCAAAACAAATAGATGAGAAAGGAGGTGTAATGGTTTTTCATGCAGGCACTAAAAATGTAAAAGGTGAAATAATAACTAACGGGGGAAGGGTACTCGCCGTTTCTGCTTTGGCGGCATCATTGCCAAAAGCAATTGCGCTTTCTAAAGAAATATTGGAACAAATTCATTTCGAAAATATGTATTACCGTGGCGATATTGGCTACGAATTTATTGACTAAAAGCTTAACAGCTCAACCCTCAAATAATTCTCTCTCTTGCAAAAATGTAAAGGCTTATGGAATGAGTTGAGTATAAATACGCCGCGGAATTTCATTAATAAATGAAATAAAAGGATTGAAAAAATTGGGGCGATTTCACACGAAATAACAACTTATAAAAGTGGATTCATTGCGGTTGTTAATTCGAATTATTTCCTACAACTTTGCATCCATTATTAATTTTTCAATATCACAGTTTTTAAGATGGGCCTTTTTAATTTTTTTACACAGGAAATAGCTATTGATCTTGGCACCGCAAACACCCTTATAATTCATAATGATGTAGTTGTAGTAAACGAACCTTCAATTGTAGCTTTAGATAGAAATAATCCAAAAAATATATTAGCAGTGGGTAAAAAAGCATTGATGATGCACGAAAAAACCCACGAAAGCATACGAACAGTACGGCCATTGAAAGATGGCGTGATAGCTGATTTTAACGCTGCCGAGCTTATGATAAGGGAAATGATCAAAAAGATATATCCAAAAAAACCCTGGTTTCCTCCAAGTTGGCGCATGATGATTTGCATACCGAGCAGCATTACAGAAGTAGAAAAGCGTGCCGTAAGAGACAGTGCAGAGCAGGCGGGCGCTAAAGAAGTTTACCTTTTGCACGAGCCAATGGCAGCGGCCCTGGGTATTGGTATAGATGTGGAAGAGCCGGTTGGTAACATGATCATTGATATTGGCGGCGGTACTACCGGCATCACTGTGATAGCGCTTGCGGGCATAGTGTGCGATCAATCAATACGGATTGCCGGTGACGAATTTACCGGAGATATAATGGAGGCCTTGCGCCGGTACCATAGTCTTTTAATTGGTGAGCGTACCGCAGAGCAAATCAAAATACAAATCGGCGCTGCAATGAAAGACATAGACAACCCTCCTGAAGATATGCCCGTAAACGGACGAGATCTCGTAACTGGAATTCCAAAACAAATAATGGTGAGCTACCAGGAAATTGCCGAGGCGCTTGATAAATCAATTTTTAAAATAGAAGAAGGTATTTTAAAAGCGCTGGAAACAACTCCGCCGGAGCTTGCCTCAGATATTTATCGCCGTGGAATGTATTTAACCGGTGGCGGCGCTTTACTACGAGGCCTTGATAAAAGACTGGCAGCAAAAATTAAGCTGCCTGTACACATAGCTGACGACCCGCTGAAAAGCGTGGTACGCGGTACCGGCCTTGCGTTAAAACATTACGATCGCTATCCGTTTGTGATGAGATAATTCTCCTTTAGGGGTAAGTTGCCTCCATTTTCAATAAGAATTTATGTATATTTTAAATCAACTTTTTAATCTTCCCGCATAACCCGGGAATAGAGAAGTATATATGCGTAACATTTTTATTTTTATCCGTATCTATTTCAATTTTATTTTCTTCCTTGTATTGCTGGGAATATCTCTCTATATGCTCTTCAGCTACAACCGTTATCATCACGCGGTTTACTCTGGTGTTGCTAATGAAGTTACCGGAAGAATAAGCAAGCAGGTCAATAATGTTGAATATTATTTTCAGCTAAAAAGAACCAATGATTCTTTGGTGAAAGCCAATGCAGCACTCTATAACAAGTTGAAAGGAGATTTTGACCTACCGGATACCACTTCCCGGCTCGCCATAGACAGCATACAAGTAGATTCACTTGTAAAACAAAGAAAGTATTTATACATGCCCGCAAAAGTTGTGGGTAATTCTGTAAGCCGGCAAAACAATTATATACAAGTGCATCGTGGCTCTGCAGAGGAGGTAAACGCTGACCTCGGCGTAATTGATATAAATAACAATGTAGTGGGCATAGTGATGGAAGTAAGTGAAAATTATGCGGTGATTATGAGCTTGCTAAACGAGCAAAGCAATATCAGCGCAAAGCTTAAAAAAAGCGGGGAAACCGGAAGCGTTGTTTGGAATGCAAAAGAAACAAATATTGTTACGCTAAAGGATATTTCTAAAGCAGCGAAGGTTGCCAAAGGTGATACCGTTATTACCAGCGGCTTTTCTGATAAATTTCCTTATGGCCTTTTAATAGGCACAATATCAGAAATTATTAATGATAAATCTGTAAGCACTTTTACCTTGAAAGTGAAGACCGCGGCAAATTTCTATAACCTTCAATATGTATATATTATAAACAATCTTCAAAAAGACGAAGCCCGGCAACTCTTAAATAAAGTGCAGAAAAAAAATGAGTAACCTGGTAAAAAATATTATCCGCTTTTGTTTTTTTATATTGATACAGGTTTTTGTGCTCAATAATGTTCCTCCATTGCACCATCTTGTTACGCCTTATTTATATTACCTCTTTATTCTTTGGCTTCCTTTTAAAATGGGACGGAAGAGCGTGATGATCCTCGCTTTCCTGCTTGGCTTTGCGCTTGATTGCTTTACAAAAACTTATGGTCTGCATGCGGCGCCTTGTGTGCTTATAGCCTATTTACGCCCGTTCTTAATAAATCTTCTTATTTCACAGGAAGGTGTAGAAAGTAACTATAACGAGCCCTCTGCTAAAAGCATGGGCTTCACTCCATACTTCACTTACATCGCTATTCTCACAGTGGTGCATCATTCATTATTATTTTTTTTGCAGGCGCTACAAATGGGTGGCTACTTATATTTTTTAATAAAGATGCTCCTCTCTGCAGCCGTAAGCCTTGTACTTATTTTTTTAACTGAACTATTGTTTGTGCGCAAGCAAAGATTTAGAACGAATACAGTTTAGACATATTATTTTTGTATCAATTTCCGTTTTTACTTCTCATCGAGCTAAATCACTTTAAATTCTGTGCCTGTTTTCAATCAATCCCGTAAAAATGTAATCATGCTAATGTTCCTGCTCATGGGCATTATCATTATTGCGCAGCTTTTCAATTTACAAATTCTCAATACCAAATATTCGATAATGGCGGATGAACAGGGCAAATTTAGAAAAGTTGTCTATCCTGACAGGGGTATTTTATTTGATAGAAAAGGCCGGGCCATTTTACGCAATACGGTCATTTATGACCTGATGGTTACACCCGGCAAAATAAGGGGCCTGAACCTTGATACTTTTGCTCTTTGTCGCATCCTTGGTATCGATACTGCCGAGTTCAAAAAAAGAATTCTTACAGCCATAATCAGGAACAGGAGTTACCGTGTGTCAGTCTTTGAGTCATCACTTTCATTGGAAAAAATCGCCCGGCTCAATGAAAGCATGTATAAGTTTGTACCTGCATTTTATCTCCAGGAAAGGCCTGTAAGGGATTATCCTTACAATGCTGCCGGCAATATTTTGGGGTATCTCTCAGAAGTAGATTCTTCATTTTTAAAAAGACATGAAGGAGAAGGATATCAAATGGGAGATTATGCAGGAAAGACAGGCCTTGAGCGCAGCTATGAAAAAGTACTGATGGGCCAGCGGGGAATAGAATTTTGGAAAAGAGATAATAAGAACCGGCTTACAGAGAGGCTTGAAAAAGGGAAGTATGACACCGCAGCGATTGCCGGCGAAAATATGCATGTAGCGTTGGATATTGAGTTGCAAAAACTGGGCGAGCACTTGATGGAAAATAAAATTGGCGCCATCGTAGCATTAGATCCCAAAACAGGTGGGGTGCTGGCAATGGTGAGCAGCCCCACGTATAATCCCGCTCTATTAGCAGGTGCTGAAAGAAGAAAACATTTTGGTGAACTATTTCTTGATCCCCGAAACCCGATGATCAACCGTACCGTGAATGCCTATTATTCGCCCGGCTCCACTTTTAAAACCTTGCAGGCACTCATTGGCTTACAGGAAGGGGTGATCACCACTTCAACCCGGTTTCTTTGTACCGGCGCTTTCTATGGTTGCGGAAGACCTATGGGTTGTCTCGATCCCGGCTATTTTAATTTAAAAGAAGGCATCACTGTTTCGTGCAATACTTATTTTGCCAATGTGATGCAGCGAACGATTAATAATCCTATATATGGTTCTGTTGATAGCAGCCTCAAAGTTTGGGATAGCTACATGTACGCCTTTGGGCTTGGCCATAAATTAGGAGTTGATATTCCTTCGGAAAAATCGGGGCTGATCCCTACGCCAAAAACTTATGACAATATATATGGTAAGGGACACTGGAATTTTTGCACGTTCCGCTCGGTAAGCATAGGCCAGGGCGAAGTAAATGTAACGCCCATACAAGTGGCCAACGAAATGGCTTATCTCGCCAATAAAGGTTGGTATATAACGCCGCATCTGGTTGATTCTATTGATGGGGGAGATACATTTGGAATGCTCGATTCATTTAAAGTAAAGCACAGGGCACTTACCATACCGGATACCATCTTTAACGCGGTGCATGATGGTATGCAGGGTGTAATGGAAAGAGGAACGGGTGCAGCAGCGAAAGTTCCCGGCATAGTTGTGTGCGGAAAAACAGGAACTGTTGAAAATTATTATAAGAGTGTAAAGCAAAAATCCCATGCATTTTTTGCGGCTTTTGCACCCAGGGAAAATCCGCGTATAGCCATTGCCGTTATATGTGAAAATGCAGGCTTTGGGGCAAGTTCTGCAGCGCCAATCGCGAGCCTGATGATAGAAAAATATTTAAAAGATTCTATTGAAGGGCCTGAAAGAAAAGCCAAAGTAGAAGCACTGTCAAAATTGAATCTTATGCCCGCCCGCATTTATAAAGAAATCAGGTATAGGGATTCATTGATTCATTCCAGGGATACTTCGTATTTAATTGAAAAAGGATACATTAAAATATTGAAAGATAGCATGGGCCTTGAGAACGATGATGAAACGGAGGCTTTAGAGAAATTAAAAAAGTCAAAGCAAAAAGATAAAGCGATTACAGACAGCCTGCCCCCCGGTAAAAATGAATCTGGACAGAAGCGGGCAACCGAAGGCATCTTGCCTGATGAACAGAAAAGAGCGAATGCTGCTGATTCAATAAAATAAAATAGTAAACTATTTAATGCGAAACGAGGCGGTACTAACAAAGGGAGTGGATTGGGTTTTGATATATATGTATATCATTTTGGTAAGCATAGGTGTGCTATGCATTTTTTCAGTAGAATACCATAACAATGAAGACATAATTCAAAACATAACAGGGCTCAAAAAAAATTATTCCAGGCAATTATTATTCATGGCTATTTCCGGCGTAGTTGCTGTTCTAATATTGCTTACCGATAGCAAATTTTTTACAGCGACCGCTAACATAAGTTATGTGTTGGGCATTTTTCTTATGCTGGCAACTTTTGTATTAGGCAAAGATATTAATGGATCAAGATCATGGATTCCATTGGGCTTTTTCAATCTCCAACCGGTTGAAACCTGTAAAATATTTGCCGCTCTTGCACTCGCAAAATATTTATCCCGCCCTGAAACAAATTTTGAAAAGCCACGGTCGCAATTGGTTGCCGCTGCCATTGCATTAACACCGGCCGTCTTTTCTATTTTACAAAATGAAACGGGGCTGGCCTTGGTTTATTTTGCTTTTCTCATTCCTATGTACCGGGAAGGATTGCCTGCCGTTTACCTTATCATCGGTTTTTCTTTTGCGGTTTTGGTAATCGCTACTATCCTGGTTGAAAAAAATACCTTGGCGATTGTTCTCACTGCTATTGCGATGCTTGTTGTGTACCTAATGCGAAGAACAGTTAAAAGAGATAAAAGCCTTTTGATCGTAATAGTTGGCGTCTGGCTTTTGTGCGTAGGCATACAAAGATTTGCTGTTCCCTATATTTTTGAGCACGTGCTGCAACCCTACCAGGTAGAAAGAATCTTAAACACCTTTGGCGTAGATTATATACCGGGCGATGAGGCCGCTGCTGCGAAGCTTGATAAGCAGGAAGCTAAAGAATTGGAGAACACAAAGAAATTGAAAAAAGCGAAAGAGAATTACAATGTCAAACAGTCTAAAATAGCCATTGGCTCAGGAGGCCTTATAGGCAAGGGATTTTTAAAAGGAACACAAACACAAGGAGATTTTGTGCCGGAGCAGCATACTGATTTTATTTTTACCTCGGTCGGTGAAAACTTTGGGTTTTGGGGAAGTTCGCTGGTTATTATACTTTATATGCTTTTATTATTTCGAATTGTTTTCCTGGCAGAAAGACAACGAAGCGTTTTCAGCCGGGTATATGCATATAGTTTGGCAGCCATTTTCTTTTTCCATATTTCTATCAATATCTGTATGACCATTGGCCTTGCTCCGGTAATAGGAATTACTCTGCCCCTGATGAGCTATGGGGGCTCTTCTTTATTAACGTTCACCATTCTCATCTTTATTTTAGTCCGTCTTGATGCTGACCGGCAAATGGTGCTGCGATAACCCCAACTCCCTGAAGGGGGCTTGGAAAGGGCTTAGATGTTAGAATGTTTCTCCTAATTTCGTTCTACTTAATATTATATATATAACATACAATTTTTAATTAATTAAATTCTCCGCCTCTGGCGGATCAGGTACATGAAAGTATTTCCACTCAGCGAAGGATCATTTACGGTAGATCAATCAAAACAATTTATTCCATTTGTAAGTGATATGGACGATCTGCAGCAGCGGTCAAAGGGAAGCTTGCTTGTGGAAATTCAGCCCTTCTTAGTTATTACATCAAAAGATATTCTCCTGTTAGACACGGGGTTAGGTTTTGTTAGCGAAAACCAGCAGTTGCAAATTCATAAAAATCTTGCGTTGAATGGGATAAGTTCTTCAGATGTCAGCAAGGTGCTGCTTTCGCACCTTCACAAAGACCATTCTGGAGGTATTGCCATGAAAGATAAAAATATTTTGAGCTTTGAAAACGCTGAGTATTACATTAATCAGCAGGAGTGGGATCATGCTTTTGAAAAAGGTTATCCTTCTTACATCACAAGTGACTATGAGGCACTTAAAGATAGCAATCAATTGCATTTAACAAACGGAGATGGTAATATTGATGAGTATATACATTATCAAATAACGGGTGCACACAGCCCGTTTCACCAGGTTTTCAAATTAACAGAGAATGAAGAAACAGTTTTCTTTGGTGGAGATGTAGCGCCCCAACTGCAACAAATGAAAAACAAGTTTAAAGCAAAATACGATTATGATGGTGCAAAAGCAATGGAACTCCGGCAACAATGGTGGAAACAGGGACAGGAAGAAAATTGGACCTTCCTGTTTTATCATGATATAAACAACCCCACTTATAAATTCCAACCATAAAAAAGGCCTGCCCTAAAAAGGGCCGGCCGTTGCTAACCTATGAAAAACACCTAAGCACAAAAGTAATAGAAATTTTACTTTCCACAACTTTTCTCTTGCTTAATACCATTAAAACAATATATGTATTTAGTTAACGCCTTATTCCATTTAGTCTTTGGGGCGCACGATTTTTAAGGCGGCGGATTAAAACGGTACGAAAATCCCGTTCTGCATTAAAAAGACTATTAAGTTTTTGCGACCCTAATATTCTTTCAAATGAGGGCTTATATTTTTTTCTGATGTTGAGTAACTGCTCTTCATTTTCAATAACTTCTCCTCCTTTAATATTGCGGATCTCCTGCTCGTACTGATTATACACCGGCCAAAACTTTTGGGCTTCGTCAGTTGTGAGATCCAGCTTTTGGGTAATGAATGCAATTTTTAAAGCTTCTACTCTTTCACCACGCGGATTATCATCCTGGGCATGAAGCACGGTAAAAGTTGAGAATATAAAGGAGAATATGAGTACAAATTTTTTCATGGGGCTTATTTAATTAGTCTTGCTTTTTGCATCAATTTTATCAAGATATGAGTTTAAAGTGTTTTCATCTAAAAGGTAATCGGCCTGTGAAGGAAGCTCGCTTACATCTGTATTTTTCATAAGAAGATCATTGTCCATTACATTGCCGTTTTTCTCCAGGTATTTGATTATATCATCATCACTTAGTTTGGCAATACCGGCATCTACATCCTGCTCTGTTTTAAATTGAAATGATTTCTTTACATAAGAAGGCGCAGCGGTGGACGCTACTGCAACCGATTGGGGATCATCCTGGTTAGATGGCCGGTTAAATATATTTAGAGAACTAATGGCGATTGCACCGGTAACCACGGCAGCAGCAGCAATTTTCATCCATGAGCTGCGTGGTTTCATTACAATTACCTTTGCCGTAGAAAGTTTTAATTTGCTTATAACCCTACCTGCAAATTGTTCGAAATATCCTTCCGGCACTTTAAAAACGTTCTCCTTTTTCAGGGAAAAAAGTACCGGCGAAATATTTTGCAATTCCTCGTCTGCCGTGTCAGGATATAAACCTTTTATTTTAGCTAAAATATTGGTACTTAAAGATTCAAAATAGCTTGCAGGCACTTTTAAAACATTTTTCTTTTTCAAGGAAAGAAGTATTGGCGATACATTTTGTAATTCCTCGCCTGCTGTCTCAGAATATATTTTTTTGATTTTAGTTAAAATATTGGTACTTAAGGATTCAAAATAACCCTCAGGCACCTGCTGAACATTTGTCTTATTAAGTAAGAAATCACTGCTGCTGTTAGCCATAGCAAAGTTTGTTATCCGCTCTTCCAACTTATTAAAATAACCTTCAGGCACTTCGTAAACATTTACTTTCTCCAAACCAGCAAGAAAGGGAGAGATAGCCTTAAGTTCATTTAATATTTCAGTGGAATTCTTCATTACGGTTTATCTGACTCTTTGCCAGTCAAAAAGTTTAATGATTTAATATAAAATCCTCTATTTTTTTTGCCGCATGATGATAACTTGCTTTGAGCGCTCCCTCACTGGTATCCAATACCCTGCTCATTTCCTCGTAGGGCATCTCATCATAATATCGCAGGTTAAATACAAGCCTTTGCTTTTCCGGCAATTGCTGTATGCCAAGCTGAAGTTTCCATTCCAGCTTATTGGCGTCAAAATGTGAATCGCTTTTAAGTTTATTGCTCAGCCCGTTGTCGTCATCGCTAATAGAAATAGCACTTCGTTTCTTTTGCTGTGCAATAAAAGTCAGGCATTCGTTCGTGGCGATGCGGTACAGCCAAGTGTAAAGCTGGCTGTCTTCCCTAAAGTTTTCCAGGCCTTTCCATACTTTAATGAACATGTTTTGCAAAACATCGTTAGCATCTTCATGGTCTATTACCATTCTTCTTACGTGCCAATACAATTTTTCCTGGTATTTTTTTATGATAGACGTAAATGCCTGTTCCTTTGTAGAAGGGTCTTTAAAACCTAATAAGAGTTCCTGATCATCCGCGTGGGTCATATTTCATTTTGTGTCAGCAACAAAAATAGAAAAACCTAAAGTAAGACGTGGCTATTTATACTAAATTTAATCTTTACATCTTTGCTACCTGGTCCACATTTTAATTAATTCTTTGAAACCGGCCTTTGCAAAAATCTTTTTCGGAAGAGTGTTAAGCAATTTTATTTCTTCTAAAAGTGAAGTTTCATTATCTAAAAATTTGAGCACGGTTGAAGCACGATTTTTTTTAAATAGTATAGAAAAAATTTCTTTGCCACCTAATATTTTTTTAGAAAGAATATGTAAGAGAGTACTATCATAAAAATAAAAGCGCCTGCTTGCCCCTTTCAATTTTATCGAATCCTTATTTTTTACTA
Organism: Hanamia sp.; assembly: GCA_965217965.1. GTDB lineage: Bacteria > Bacteroidota > Bacteroidia > Chitinophagales > Chitinophagaceae > Ginsengibacter. The sequence goes on from CBDCJQ010000001.1 coordinate 2,156,716, forward strand.
ATTTATGTAAAATTGTATCCGCCTGCTTTTGAATAAATCTGAATGTATACCCTGTGGATGCTTTGGTATTTCCACCCGCTGTACCTATATAGTACATTCCGTTTTCATAGCTTGGAAATGCAGCGTTTGTCATTGGAATAACTCCATATTCTTCATCGGTAATTTTATAATTTTTAAGTTTCAAAAACGTACTTATATAATCCCTTAATGCAATATCATATTCGTTTTGTGCAAGTAACTCTTTTGTAAATAAAGTATATTCAACAAGCGCTTTTTTAGCTGATAACGGTAACACGTACACGAAAGTAGTGCCATTCTGCTGTCCTGCCCGGAAATCCATAAGCGTTGCCCTATCAGCGTCGAAAAAATCTCCCGGTGTTTCGATTATCCATCCTTTAAAATGCTGTAATAAATAGAATTTTCCTTGCTGTGGCTTTCCCGGAAGATAGACTGAATTAAAAATATAAGCTGTATTCTTAAATAATAAAGGTTCACCGTTTAAGAGAATTATAGAAGAGGTGTTGACTTCCTGAAATGAAAGATTGCCATAGGTAACATCAATATTTGCCTGTGTATTTATTACTGAAAAACAATGATGATAGAGGTCAATTCCTCTTATCATTTTATATTGATAAGGGCTTATATCCAGGGGAATATTTTCACCTTCATTTTTAAAAAAAAGATGATCCCATTTATGGTAAACTATTTTTTCAAAAAAGCCTTCCCCATTTTCCCAAAAGCACCACGTACGGTCATTCTTCTTTTTATCGTCTTTATCAATCAGCAATATTTTTTTATTGCAAAATTGTTTGGAAGCAATCATACGCATAACAATACTGAGGGTAGCGCAACCTGTACCGAGAAAAATATAATCGTACTGTTTAGCCTGCATGTAAGCTGCAATTGTTGAAGGGTGCATTTCAAAATGTCCCTCTGGGTTAAAGGTTGTCAACCTTCCAGATGGAGTTTTTAAATCTAAAATTAACTTGTTGAAAGGTTGACAACCTTGCGACATTTTGAAGTGCACCCATTGTTGAATTACCTTATCAATTGAAGATAAATTTTTTGTATTAATAAAGAGAAAGGAAGAAGTTTTGTACCGGGATTTATTAAACACGAAATGCTTGTCAATTTTCCGTGGTCAAAACAGGTGCAGATGTAATTTTATTTTCCGTTAGCCTTTTCTTATCGGCCTTTACTTTGTCCCAATATTTTTTGGCCACCATCAGCATCCCAAAACTTTCGCCATCTATTTTTTCCAAATGCTTGTGATGCATCTTGTGGGCCCATCTTATACTTCTTACATACACGTTGTTCGAGCGTGTAAATAATTTTATCCGCTGATGAATAATTACGTCATGCACTATAAAATAAGCCAGGCCATACATCGCAATACCCGCGCCTATTGCGGCCAGCCAAAATTTGTCACCAAAGGTGCCGAACAAAATGCACCAAATACTTGGGATGGAAAAGATAAGAAAGAAAGCATCATTTTTTTCAAAAAAGCCGGGGCCTTTTTTATGATGATCTTCGTGGAGATACCATAGAAAACCATGCATTACATATTTATGTGTAAGCCATGTAATACCTTCCATGGTGAAAAATACCCCTAACGTTATCCCAATAAAAAAAACAATTTGCATAACAGTACAAAAATAAGATTTTATAAAAAGCTCAACTTAACACTTCTGTTAAGAATTATTATATGGCAGCAAGCTGGCCAAGGTGGAATGCTTTTACCGTCGGTAAGGCAATCTTAAACCATTCAGTATATTTCTGCGGATGTGTTTCTAACGATGCCTCTATCTCGTCAATTGATTTGAAGCAATAATCACTCACCTCATTTTTATCAACTTTAATTTCACCATCATATAAGCCCATAAAAACGTGATCAAATTCATACTCTGTTAACCCGTTACTGAAAGTAGCTTTATAGGTGAAATTAAATGCCGGGATGAGTTCAGTAACAAATCCCATTTCCTCTGCCAATCTTCTTTCGGCAGCAAGCAAAACTTTTTCACCAGGTAATGGATGGCTGCAACATGTATTTGTCCACAAGCCGCCATTATGATATTTACCGGCAGCCCGCTGTTGCAGCAATAATTCGCCTTTACTATTAAATATAAAAACGCTGAATGCCCGATGCAGCAAGCCTTTCACGTGAGCTTCCATTTTTTCCATTGTTCCGGTTTGCTCATCCATTTCATTCACCAATATAACCTCAGTCAAAATATATACTATTAAGTTTCTAAATTAAATTAAGCTGATTCTTTACACCGGCCCTTGCAAGTATAAGCGCCTTTGAGTAAGCGGGAATTCTTATGCGCTGCTCAAGGATCTTTGCCGGCTGCACTTTTTTTATTTTTCTGAAAAGAGAGAAATAATATTTGTAAGCTACATATACGCCAAACCTCGCTTTCAACGGCAATTCAATGATTCCTTTATAAGCATTTGCAAAGTCGGCCATTATCTCGTCTTCTATATTTTTCTTTGAGTCGGAAGTAAAATTTGTGAAATCAACATTAGGGAAATAAGTGCGCTCTAATATTTGAAAATCAGACTTAATATCTCTCAAAAAATTTACCTTTTGAAATGCGGCTCCCAATGATTGAGCACAAGGTTTTAGCTTTTTATATTGCACATAATCATTCTCGCAAAATATGGTAAGACACATTAGGCCTACTACTTCAGCGCTGCCGTAAATATAATCCTGGTAAGCTGCAGCATCATACGCAGACCTTTTAAGATCGTATTCCATACTTCTAAAAAAAGCATCAATGAGGCTTATGTCAATAGCATATTTATTTATGGTTAATTGAAAACTTTGAAGAATCGGGTTGAGGCTTATTTTTCTTTCAATGGCCTTATAGGTTTCTTTTTTAAACTCTTCAAGCAATTCAACTTTATTATGTTCATGAAAAGTATCTACGATCTCATCAGCAAAGCGAACGAACCCATATATATTATATATCGGCGTTCGCAGATCTTTGTGCAACAGCTTTATAGCGCTGCTAAATGAAGTGCTATATTTCTGTGTCGTAAGCTTACTGCACTGCATGCTGACATCGTGAAATAATTGCATCATAAAGAATAAATTATTTTTACTAAAACTGTTTATAAAAATACATTTTTACCATTAAAATGTTTCATAACCTCCCTCGCCACCACTTCACCACTTATAAGCGAAGGAGGAACACCAGGCCCTGGAACGGTTAACTGCCCCGCATAAAAAAGATTTTTTACTTTTTTACTGCGACATGCAGGTTTTAATATCGCTGTTTGCAATAACGTGTTTGCAAGACCGTAAGCATTTCCCTTGTATGCATTGTATTCAGTTACGAAATCCGAAGGGCCAAAAGATTTTTTATAAATTATATATTTTTTTACCTGCTGGCCAATTTTATTTTCAAACCTTGTTATTATTTGTTCAAAATATTTTTCTCTTAATTCCTCATCGTCACCCGTTAAGCCTGCTGCCACAGGAATTAAAAAAAATAAATTTTCACTACCTGCCGGTGCAGCTTTATTGTCAGTAACCGAAGTTGCGCTTACGTAAAACAAGGGATTATCCGGCCACTCCTTAGTAACATAAATTTGCTCACTATGGTTTTCAAAATCAACATCAAAAAATAATGAATGATGTGTAATATCTGCAAGCTTTTTGTTTAGCCCGATATAATAAAGTAAACATCCCGGCGCCATTACCCTGCTTTTCCAATATGCTTTACTATAACTTCTCAAATTTTCCGGAAGTAGGTCGGTTTCTACAAAGTGATAATCTGCTGTTGCAATTACCACATCGCCATCATATTTTGCTGATGATAGCTCTTCCACATTTCGCTTTTTAACAGTAACACCAGTGGCAACTTTTCCGAAAAAATTTATTGAAGAAACATCTTCATTAAATTTAAACACAACACCTAATTCTACAGCAAGCTTATACATTCCCTCCACCACACTGTACATTCCACTTTCAGGATACCACGTGCCACCTTTTATATCTGCGTAATTCATAAGGCTATACAGAGCAGGAGTATTCTTTGGTAATGCTCCTAAAAATAAGATGGGGAACTCAAGTAATTGCCTGAGCTTAGGATTTTTGAAAAACCTGCCGACGTGTTTTTTTATCGAAATAAAAACATCGAGTTTCCAAATCCTTTTAAACAAATCCCAATCAAAGAACTCCAACCATGAACGGCCAGGCTTTTGTACCAATTTATTAATGCCAACTTTGTATTTATATTGTGCTTGCTTTAGAAATGCATCAAGCTTTTTGCCACTTCCCGGCTCATACTTTTCAAATACCTTTTTTAATTCTTCGTACTTAGCGGGCACATCCATTATCCCATTAGGCCAATAAATACGGTACGAAGGATCAAGCCTTTTAAGTGTATAATAATCTTTTCTTTTTTTTCCAAAGCTTTCAAAATACCTGTCAAACACATCGGGCATCCAATACCAACTTGGGCCCATGTCAAATATAAAACCATCCGCTTCGAGCTTCCTTGCCCGCCCGCCGGGGATCGCATGCTTTTCAATAATGGTAACCTTCCAGCCTTTTTTTGCTAAAAATGACGCGGCAGATAAACCTGAAAATCCACTTCCTATTATGATTGCTTTTTTCAATTATGCGCTAAAGTTAACAGAAAAGATTATCGGGCATGAAGTATAACATTCTTTAAAACATGGTAAACTTTTCTTTCAAAAGCTTTCGCGCAAAATGAATCCGGCTCTTAATAGTGCCGAGAGGTTCATTCAACAATTCAGCAATCTCATGATACTTGTAGCCTTCAAAATATAATAAAAAAGGATTTTTAAAAATGGATGGCAGGTTATACACTTCCTTTTGGATCTCTTTTAATTTCATCCCGCTTTCAGCCAGGTTTGCAATTGCCGACTGGTTATGATCCAAATAAAAATCATTGGGCGTAGCGTCGAGAATTACGTTTTGCTTTGCTTTTCTGCGATAATTATTTATAAAAATATTACGCATGATCGTGTAAAGCCAAGCCTTAATATTAGTGCCGAAATTATATTTCTCCCGGTTAGCAACGGCCCTGTACATCGTTTCCTGTATAAGATCTTTCGCGGTTTCATTATCCCGTGTAAGATTGATGGCAAAGGGTGTGAGAAAATCTGAACTTATTAACAAAAGCTGGTCAAATTCAACTGATGACATAATATCTTGTTTAATCTTTGTATGTCAAAGTTAAACAAAAATATAGTATGATGAGAGTATTTTGTTTAAATATTTTAATAAAAATATTAAACATTTTTGTACCACAGAATTTTGGAAGAATAACATAAATTGGGTGAAAGAGGCATCAAATGCCGGCGATAAAATCTTTCACCTCTGCAAAAGAGTGTTTAAAACTAACGTTCGGCGGGAGCTTTTTTTTATACCCTTCCGTAAATCTGCCGGAAACTATTGCCTGGCAATTTTTAAATTTTTTCCCGAGAGTAGCCACGAAGTTTTCAAAATTAAAATTCTTTGAGAAAGAGGTGATATGCGTATAAATATAATTTGGACTGTGACGTTGTACAACTATCTCCAGTTCGGTGAAAGGTGTATGTGCACCAAGGTAGATTATTTTTACGCCCTTTTTTTTAAGCAAATAAGCCACTAAGAGCAAGGCTATTTCGTGGTACTCCCCCGCGGGCAAAAACAAACAAATTTTTTTTAAAGATGTTTTTTTTAATGGCAATGAATCTATTCCTACAATCATTTTTTGCCTGATAACATTGCTTACAAGATGCTCCTGTGCCGGATTTATATGGTTCGTTACCCACAGTGCGCCTACCTTCTCTAAGAAAGGTAAGATTATCCTCACCACCGTTTTTTCCATGCCGGTTGCTTCCAGCCTTTCATTTAGAATAATTTCAAAATCTTCCACTTCAAAATCAACCATGCATTCTAAAAGCCTGTTTATGGTTAAATGGTCTTTTGCGCCGGAATCAGAAAGCGAAAGCACGTTTTCTGCAATTTTTTCCGGACTCATTTTATCTATGTGAGAAACTTTGAAGCCGTACTTATTAAGAAGCGCAATATTTAAAATGGTTTTGAGATCTTCATTGGTGTAATACCGGATGTTAGTATCGGAACGTTGGGGTTTTAAAAACGAATAACGCTGCTCCCATATACGTATGGTATGTGCCTTAATGCCTGAAAGATTTTCGATATCACGTATAGTAAACAGCATAATTTTTATTTATCTATTACAACTTATTGAGTAAGTTGTTTAAAATCGCCGCTACTTTTATATTGATCTATTTCACTGGATAACTTCTCTAATGGCAGTTGCATACGCCTCAACTATTTGCTTATCGTATTCCTTTATAATTTTCAGCCTTGCTTGTCTTTCCATTTCGTCCCGTTCTTCCGGCTGCAATAAGATCATTTTTTCCGTTTTTCAGCCAGGTCAGCGTGGTCTTTCACCTTGCAAAGAAATCCTGTTATGTTATCATCAACAATTTCCCGGCAACCCGTGGTGTCACTGGTAATTGAAAGCTTTTCCATGCTTGCCGCTTCCAGCAAAGTATTGGAAGTGCCTTCCCTGTAAGATGGAAGTACAATGCAATTTGCTTCGGCAATATATTTTCTAACGTCTTTTTTTTCGCCGAGGTAATTTATCACGCCTTTATCAATCCATTTTCATCATTGCTTAATAAAATTGAATTTCTTTTTTTAGCTTTTGCCAAAAGGTAAGTGATTCATTGGTAGCTATTCTATAAAGCCATGTATAAAGCCGGCTGTCTTCCCTAAAATTTTCCAACCTTTTCCATACTTTGATAAACATATTCTGAAGTACATCATCTGCGTCGTCGTGAGAAACTACCGTTCTCCTGATATGCCAATATAATTTCTCCTGGTATTTTTAATAATACCGGTGAAAGCCTGTTCTTTAGTTACAGGGTTTTTGAAACTTTCTAAAAGTTCCTGATCATTCTGAGGAAGGTTCATAATTTATTTGTCGCCGGCAAAAATAATAAAGTGTTTGTAAGACTATGGAAGAAATACCATGTTTAATTACAAATAAAAATAATTTAAGGTTTCTTTTCAACTAAATAAAAGTGACCAAAATTTAAATTCCTGTACTTTGTTTTTTTATCTAATCAACTTTATACAGAATATAGAAAGATGATTTTAAAGAACCTTCGAAAAAATTTCAAGCCATACTTTGTCAAGCGCTTCATCCGAACAGTGTTTTTTAACATACGTGTAATTTTTTTCAGCAATTTTTTTTCTTTCTATATCAGAAAGTTCTTTGAACCGGTTGATTTTAGAAACCCAATCTTTAGCATCTTTACAATAATAATTTTCGCTGGCGGCATTCATCATATCTAAATATGCAGGTGTATCGGAAACCAATACCGGAAGGCCAGTAAACCAAAATGAGATTAATTTGTTGGCAGGCTTATGCCACGCAAAAAGATTCTTTTTATTAAGGGGAATAATCCCCAGGTCGCATTTGCTTAATAGCTCATCTTTTGTACTAATTTCCCAGGGATGAAAAATCGTTTCAATAGGAAGATTTTTCAATACTGAATTTACATGCACTTTGTTTATATTTCCCCAGCCAGGAAATTCTTTCGAAGTAATAATATGCAGCTCACAAAATGGGTTGATTTTTTTAAAAACCTCTTTAAAACTTAATAAGTGATGAAGACTTACTCCTAATCCTTCCCAAACCAATTTTAATTTCTCGCCTACATGGTATTCTTTTTTTAAGAAACGATATTCGCTTTCAAGATAATCCAGGCTGATAATAATATTTCTGTTCAGTTGGCTGATCTTTTTACTTACTTCATTGCTGGAACATATAACTACATCAGCCAATTTCAACCATTTTCTGACGGGAGTTTTATAGTTTAGGTATAGTGATTTTTCCCGCTTTAATAAATAACGGCCGACACCCTTGAAAAGGGTACGAAATATATCCGCAGAAAAAATTACACTGTCAGTCATTTCAAAAATGATCTTTGTATCAGGATGTTTTTTCTTGTAAATAAGCCATTCACTTAAATTTCCCTGCGCCGTTACTAATAAAATATCATAATTTTTTTGAGGATCAGCAATTTCGAAAGGAACGTTTTTTCTTTTGGCAAAATAGAGAAATCTGCGGCGATTAGCAGGTTGAGTGATGTCATTTAAATAAGGTACGTAACCGATCTTTATTCTAGTTAAATCCATCAAATATTTATAAACAGTGGGACGGCTTATTTGATTCATTTCAGAAATAAGCCATCAATTCTTTTGAAAGATAAAGGTAGTAAAGCCACTAATAAACTTGAATTTAATTTTCCTCTTTTAACTGACTATCAACTTCCTTTCAGCAGACAATAGGATTTAATTTTGCAAAATGTTACCCTATGTCTCTTTTTTTTGTTATAATCTACACTAACTAATTATGTCTCTTTTTTTTGTTATAATCTACACTAACTAATAAAATATGCATTTACTTTTACATTCTTTCAAAGCTAATGTTATGAGGTTGCCCCAAAAAAGGTAAATTAAAAGAATGAAAATTGTTTTTATTATTACAGATTACGGGAGTTTTAATAATTTTTTGGGTGAGTTGGCCAAAGAAATGGTTATGCAACGCCATGAGGTTCATGTGATTTGTCAAGATGATAAAACAATTGATTATCCCGACAAATACAATTATAAAAATTTAGGAATTCATTTTTATTTTATGGATTTTTTAAGAATTTTCCGGGTTTCTTCCTGGCTAAGAACTTCATTCAGGATAAAAAAGATCATCAAAAATATTGACCCCGACCTGGTGAACCTGCATTTTACCACATCAATGTTTATTACTTTTTTAAGTGGTAAAATTAAATATCCAACTGTTGGTGTTTTTCATGGAATTGGATTTCCTGTTATTGCTTCGCCATTCAGAAAGTTTGCTTTTAAACGAGTAGAGTTTTTTTGTTGCCGGAAGTTGGACAAAATCCTTTTGATTAATGAAATGGATTATAAAATTGTCAAAAAATCATTTCCACAAAAAGCTTATAAATATCATACGTTTGGTGTTGGATGCGATTTAGTTAAGTTTGATCCGGAAAAATTTTCTGAAAGTGACAAGTTTAAATTAAGAGAAAAATTAAATATTCGTCCCCGGGATTTTGTTTTGATGTACACAGGTAGATTTACCTTTTTCAAGGGGTTTGGGCTTGTTGTAAAAGCCTTTAAATATATTGAAGAGAAAGGTTTAATAAAAAATATTAAATTGATTTTGGCGGGAGGAAAAGATGAAATTCATAAAACAGGCTTAAATACGGAAGAGGAAAATTATCTGGTCAATGCGAAAAATATTATAAATACAGGTTTTACGGGGGATGTGGATCAATATTTATCCATTTCTGACTTATTTGTTTTTCCAAGCAATAAAGAAGGTATGCCGGTGAGTATTATGGAATCCATTTCGATGGGAGTTCCGGTAATTGTTTTTAATTCCAGAGGGTGTAAGGATATCATTCACGAAAATTTTAACGGGAAACTTTTGGATATCCATTCTGATCACAAAACAATAGCCAGAGCGATAGTAGATCTTTATTCAAACCCCGCCCGGTTGCAAGAATTCTCGGCCAATGCCCTTGCACAAAGGGCAGATTTTGACCGAAACCTTTTTATCAAAGAAAGTATTCAAATTTTTGAAAATGAAATAAAAAACCGTAGCCTTTTTAATACTTATTTCCCATCTGAAGGAATGATCATAAAATCTTCTGAGGATGCAGGGAACTGATTGTATAAACCGGCCAACAAATTAATATCATTCTGCTTTTCGGACTTCCTACCTTAGTTTCAGGCACAACCGCTTACAGTGAACTAATGAATAATGCCGATTCTTATTTATATTATTCAAATCTTGATGGAATGGGTTTCTAAATTAAAATGGATTATGAAGTTGACAAAAGAAGAAAGAAAGGAAACTGCGATAAAAAATCTATCGTTTGCAAACCAAAATTTTTCGAATGAGGCTATTGATGTAACATGGAAAAATATTTTTTGAAAAACTTCCTTGAAAAATTGAGATTCCACTGATGAATAATAAAAAACTTTTGATAACTAACTTAGATCTGAAAATTCTAAAAAAAGTATTTTAATTTGTTTTAGTTGTTGCCAAATAATAAATTTAGAGCTTTAAAATCCCGCACATTTTAATAAGACATAAAAAATAGAAGTCCGTGGCAGAAAGGATCAATTCAGAAATTATTTACAATTTGTTTTTTCAAACTTTTCAAAAGGCCCGAAGCTATAGTATAAATTATTTAGAAAGATAACCATGCCCTCTAAACGTTTTTCAAGTATCACTCATCTGCATATTTACGCGATTATAAATACTATTATTACTTACCAGTTAAAGATAAATGGAAGCAAAACTATAAGAATTCTTGATGTTGGATGTGGCAACGGATTATTGCTTAGCACGCTTTTAATTGAACTACCAAAAAGGTATCCTGAATTAAAAATAGAATTTTATGGTTTGGACGTAGATGATTCCAGTGTGCAGGAAAAAGATTACTTTAAAAAAACCCTTTTGCTATTATACCAAAAAGATTCTTCTGTAGAATGGCAAAAAAACTTAAAACTTATCCAATCAGAAAGCCTTTGGCCCTTTGATGATAATTTTTTTGATATCATCTATTCTAACCAGGTATTGGAGCACGTTTTTAACCAGGCACTTTTTTTTAAAGAAATAAATAGAACCATGCAAAAAGATGGATATTCCTTTCATCTTTTTCCCTTAAGACATTATATATACGAAGGGCATTTAATAATCCCGTTTGTGCATAAATTTAAAAGCTGGACAAGTACTTATCACTGGATCAAAGGAGCCAGCTATCTTGGAATAGGCAAATACAAACTTCATAAAAAAGAAAAACTATGCACTTCCATTGAACATTTTTCAGAAAGGCATGCAGATTATTTGGCCTACCAGGTAAATTATCAGACTGCATTGGAAATTACAAAAACTGTCAAGGCCAGCAGGCTAAGGCCTTCCTTTGATTTCACCTATTTATACTACAAGCAAAAATTGCGTTCTATTCTTAAATTGACGCCCATAGAAGTTTATAAAATAAAAGATCTTAAAAGCTTTAAGAACACTTTTTATTTTTTCTTTTTAAAATATGTAACAGGCATTACTTTGATGTTAAGAAAAAAGGATCATTATTAATAGGATATAATTTTATCACTAATTATTATTTCCGAACCTCTTTGCTGCAATACAAATTGCAAATAAAACGCTCTTTATAAAACTTATCTTTAACCCTTGAAATATTTGAGATAGTTTTCAAAAATTCCCGGGTTTCTTTGTAAAATTATCATGCAGGTAAAAGTTGATATTATTGTTATAAACTGGAATTCAGGGTTGCTTACTATGAGGGCTATTGAGCCATATCTTAATTATCATACGCCAAAAATTAAATGTAGTGTCATCGTTGTGGACAATGCATCTACAGATAATTCCAAAGCTCTTTTTACTGATAAGGTTGAAAAAGTAATCTATAATACTAAAAATGAGGGATTCGGAAAAGCATGTAACCAGGCGTACAAAGTAATTTCAAGTACATGTCAATACATTCTTTTACTCAATCCGGACACGATTTCAAATCCGCAGGTTCTTGAAAGACTGGTTAATTTCCTTAATAATAACCCTGAATACGGGGTAACAGGGCCAAAACAGGTTGATAAAAAAGGAAATGTATTATATAGTTGTGGCCGGTTTCCTTCTTTCAGAACGGCTTTTTTTGAATTAATGGGATTGTCGAAAATTTTCCCACAATATTTTTTGCCCGCTCCCATAATGACTGATTGGAATCATTCAGAAAGCCGGGCTGTGGACCATGTTATGGGTAGTTATATGTTGATTAGAAAATCAATCATAGAAAAGATTGGATTTATGGATGAATCGTATTTTACTTATTATGAAGATATTGATTTAAGCAAGCGAATTGCAGAGGAGGGATTTAAAACATTTTATAATCACGAATGTTCAATTTTTCACGAAGGGGGAGGTTCGGGCGAAAAGATGAAAATCCAAAGGCTCTTTTATTCGTTAACATCGAGAAGTGTATATTGGAAAAAAAATTTGGGAAAAACGAAAACCATTTTTCTTACTTTTATTTCAATTATAATAGAGCCGTTTTTAAGAATAGCTGATTGTCTTATAAAAGAGAAAAAAGTACAGTTAAAAAAAATTAGCAGAGCCTATTATTTATATATTAAAACACTCTTAAATAAAAAAAAAATTGAGAAATAAGTTTTTGGGCTATTTGTTAGTGTACTGAATTCTTTTCTCCATTTCATGCTTAAAAATATCCTATTTCAAAGATGACATAACAAAAATTAAACAGTGTTATCTTTAACTATTTTCCATAATTATCCATGCATACGCTGCCAAATATATTAATTGAACTGATTTTTGTTATTCTTCATTTTCTTGTTTTTGTTTTAAACTATGGAATTATGAAAAGGAAAATGATGCAGCCTGCTGTATTGTTTTCTTTTTTATGGTTCGGTATCTTATTTGCTCATTTTATTTTCAGTTTTACGATTTTAGATGAATTGCCGCCATTACATACTTCTACTTTTATTATTTTATTTATAGGAGTAATAGCTTTTAGCTTTGGTTCCTTTTTGCAAACTATAATTTGGCAAAAAAATGAATCTGCTTTGAAGATAAAGCAACAATTGCTTTCCGCAAACATTCACATAAGCCTATTACTGCGCTATATTTTGATAATTATTATTTTGATAGCCATGCCATTCTATATTCAGGCAGCATATAGATTGTACCTGGCTTCTAATATTGACAATTTTTTTATTGGATTACAAACCGAATTAGTCTATGGGGATGAGAAGATAGGCCCGTTAAAATATACAGGGTCCCTTTCATTCGTTGTTTTCGCACTAAATCTTTGTGCCTTTTATAAAGAGAGAAATAAAATTAATTCTATATTCCTGACTGTTTCTTTATTATTTACAATAATATATGCTGTACTCTCCACGAGCCGTACCTTTTTTTTGATGATCTTTTCAATCTATGTAGGTGTCTCTTTTCTGCAAAATAAAAATTTTTCTATAAAAAAAATATCAAGGCTCATCGCAATTTTTATGGTTCTCTTTATTGCCATTGGCTGGATTTATGGTAAAGGCGGCAGTACTGAGTCAAGTGTAAAAGAAAACTTGCAACCAGCAGCAGAAGTTACGAGTATTTATATAGTAAGTCCGTTAAATGCCTTGGATTATGATTTAAATAACCAGTTTGAAATAAATTATAAGGGAACTTATACTTTTCGGTTTTTTAATAAAGTCTTCGAGCAATTAGGCCTCATTTCTAATCCGATAATCCCAGGCTTGTTTCAACCATTTGTGCTTATTCCTTACCCTACTAATGTGTATACTTTGTACGATAAATATATAAAAGACTTCGGTAAATTTTATGCCTGGGCGATGGTTTTTTTATTTGGATTTATTCATACTTATTTGTACAATAAGGCTGTTTTTACAAAAAACTTAAAATACACGGTTTATTATTCTGTAATGCTATTTCCTTTATTAATAAGTTTTTTTGATGATCTTTATTTATCTGGTACTTCAGTATGGTTACAAATTATTTTTTATATAGAGCTACTCGCCTATATTAACGTGTATCTGGAGCCAGAATACAAACGGTATGTTAGAATATCATCAACAGTTTAAAGATAATAAGCTTCTTGTCTTTTAAAAAACAGAAATAGGCACTACTTTTTTACTTAAAATTTTGTTTGCCTTTTTAGATATTCGTTTCCAAAATGAATTTAATTCAGATGCAGATAATAGAGAAAGATATATAATTGTCGCCAATAGGAAACCTATCGGATATAGCAATGGGTTATTAATATTGCGGAAAATGACATAAAAGATTATTTGAAAAAAAAATGCAACTATTACCGTTACTAATAGTTTTCTGCTTTTCAAATTTAATTCATAACGTTTTTGAGCCAGTATAGCCAATTGAAAAATAAAGGCTCCACATATTACAATAAACCCCATCATCTTATAGATAAATGTATCGGGAATTTTTAAAATATATATTAGCAGTTTAGCTCCAAACCACCAATAAAAAATACTTGCTAGCAGAAAACCACTTAGCTCATACATTATTATCTTCTTTAAAAATATTCTTATTTCTGTTTTATCCCCTTTTATATAAGCAGCCGTTAATATTGGAAACAAAGAAGTTACCATCGGTGAAATGATCAATGTGATACCTCTATACAATAAATCGAAGATGGCCTGATAATTTCCCTGAGTTTCACCACCAAAATAATGAAGCATAAATAATTTATCAACATAAGAAAGCAGATAAGAAAATACAAACCAGAGTGACATAGGAGCACCATATTTAAAGAAACTTTTAAATAATTGAAACGTTTCCTTTTGATGGTTTTTGATATTCTCTTGCTGTTTAAAAAATTGCTGCGCTTGCTTTATTAAGTAAAATAATGAAATAAGATATGATACAAAAACAGCAATAAACAAAGAAACTAAATATTCAATTCCTAAAAGATTAAGTAATAAAATGGCGATTCCTACATAGGAAACGATTCTGATAGTTTCAGAGAAAATTATTTTTTTTGATAAAAAGCTAGATTGAATTATAGGTAAAATGGTGAACTGAATGGATGTAGCTAATAATACTAAAGGACACAGAATTGCAAGAATTAAATCATGACCAATAAACCATGCTACAAAAAAAACCGGTACAAAAAAAATAGATTGGGTTTTTAAAGATAAAATAAGGGCTTTTGTAGAGAATAAATGTTTATTCGAACTGGCAGGGAAAAAACGGATAATGCTTTGAGTGATCCAACCTGTTAAAATAGCGGTAATTATTAAAATTGAATTAAACCAGATTGAAAACCGGCCATATCCTTCGGCTCCAAGTAATTTTTTGAAAACAGGAATAGAGAGGCCTGATATAAGTGCCGGCAAGATTATACTAATAAGATAATTAAAATAGTCCTTTTTAAATTTGGTAAGTAATTCCATATTATAAAATCAGCCGTAAAATATTTTGAGGGGGGAATTTTGTTCTTAATTGCTTTTAAAAAGGTGCTTTAATATAAGACAGAATAAGAAGAGTAGGTTCGCAAAAACTGCAAACAGAATTGCCATTTTTAACTTCCCCAATTTTATTTTTTCCATCGGATAATTGGCAGCATCTATAATCTGCATTAGTGGAATTTCATCTAAATATTGAAAGCGTGCCAATTCAAGATTTTTAAACATCTCTGCGTAGGCTTGGCCATACACTTGGATATTAGTCTGCTGTTTTTGTACCGGCACCTGCGCTTCGGAAAAGGCAGGATTAACATTGATATCCTGAATGGCCGCTTTATTCGTAATACTGGAATTTAAATTGCCTTTCATCCCTGCAACTCTTTGCTCCAGTACGTCAAGAGTTTGTTTTGCCTTTTTCGTACGTATTTCAACATAAAATTCATTAGTTACAGAAACGAGCCTGCCGGTAAAGTCTTTCGTGAATTTTTCATTAGGGCTGGTTACATTTACCTCATAAATACTCAATTTACGGTCTGGCCTTTGGGCTAAAATGTTATTATCTGAAAAATTCTGATATACTTTATAAAGAAGACTGTCCTGCCGGTAAGATAAGGCAACCCGAAGTTGGCCAACCGGAAAATGAATTTGCCTTTCTGCAGGGTTACCCTTAAACTTTCCGGTAATTTCTAAATAATATTCAATAAGCGTGTACGGTTTGCTATTGAAAGTATCAATAGATAAAAAAACTTTTTCGACCATTCTTCGGCTTTTCATTATTTCAAGAATATTATCTCCCGAAAATAAATCGTTACCACTACCCCCTACATTGAATCCAAACTGAGATGCCAAATTAAAAAGATTTCCAATACCGCCGCCCCCGCCAGCATGATCATCTAAAGCAAAAGTTAAACGGCTTTTGTAAGTCGGCGTTTCCATGGTTGCATAAATAAAGCCGGCAACTCCTCCCAAAAAACCTATTATTAAAAACAATAACCATCGTTTTAAAATAAATTTTATTATTCTATGAAGGGTTGCTACGGCAGCAAGTTTCTTTTCATGCGAATAGTCAATGTTATCTTCTTCATCCATTGTGCTAAAAATTAATAAACTTTATTTAGTCAGATTAATAATCACATTTGCCAATATTCCTAATGCCGATACTATAAGTGCCAATTCACCTGTACCAAGCTTTGCCCTATTGTTTTTAGCTTTTTGGGGAACAAAAATCTCTGAACGAGGCGATACAGATGGATACGACTTAAACCACAAAAAATGTTTTATGGAAGCTGCTTTTCCATCGGGTTGAATAACTACAGCACCGGTTTTTCTGGCAAACGGCGTAAAGCCACCGGCTTGTTCAATATAATGTTTAAGGTTTTTATTTTTCTTATAAGGAACAATTGTTGGATAGTAAACTTCTCCGGATATTTTCACAAGGTTGGTCGTTCTGTCAATGGTTAATATATCTCCATTTTCGAGTGTCAGGTTTTCTGAATTGCCTTGATCGGATAAAGCACTGCTGAGATCAACGCTTATAAGATCATAACTTCTATATAATTCATCTTTAAGCCGGGGATACTTTGAAAGGCTGTCGGGATCAATATTTAAGATTCTCTGGAAGAGCTTTTCTCTTTCTGCAACAGTCAGGTTTGTTTTTACACTTCTGCGAATTGTGATAGATGAACTATCTGCAGAGGCTTTAAATCCGCCTGTTCTATCAATTATGTCGCTTATTCTGTCTCCGCTCTTTTCCAAACCATACTTTCCAGGGCTCTTTACTTCACCTAATACCAATACAGTACGTTGTGTACTATAACCAGGCAAAGTCTTTACTATTATTATATCATAAGGTTGTAACAAAACATTTTTCGAGTACCTGTCATTAATGGATAAATTTATATTAAATATCTCGCTTTCACTATGATCCGCTTTACCAACATTAGCATTTCTGATCCTTCTTGAGATCTCAATGTTGGAAGAATCTCCGAACTCCGAAATTCCTCCTGCAGCAAGTAAAAGATCACGAAGAGAAAGGTTTTCTCTCCAGGTTATATTTCCTGACTTTCTCACATTGCCTTCGATAGAAACATAACTATTATCCTTAAAATCAAAAATAGAATGCACCGCGACAGAATCATCTTTTATTAAACTAATATCACTGCCAAATTGCATAACCGAATCCAGATCGACAGAAACTATTGCAGGCATCTTATTATTAAGATACCTGAAAATTGAGATTCTTTTGGAGTAAGCGTCCCTCGTAAGCCCCCCCGCTTTTTCTATTAAAGATCTAATGGTAGTGCCGGAAACAAGTTCATACTGCCCGGGCCTTAATACAGAGCCTGAAATTACAATTCGATTCCCGAATTCTTCCTGTAATTTGCCTACAACATATTCATCACTTCCATTAGCCTTAAATGAATTGTATTGATCTGAATTCACATCAATAATCTTTCTTTCCGTATCAGTAATTCTTACTACAGTAACGGCGCCGCGATAAGCATTATCAGTAAAGCCACCGCTATATTTCAGAAGGTCAGCAAAGGTTTCATTGTCCAGCATTTCAAACTTACCTTCTCTCTTTACATTGCCTGAAATAGTAACACGGTTTTTATAGTAAGGTATTCTTATTACATCGCCTTCCTGAAGCAGTATATTTCCTTTTTGATTCCCATCTACTAAAAAATCGTACAGGTCTGCGGTTGTTTTCAGGTTATTTCCCCGAATAACCCCAATAGCACGATAACTGCCCATAGAAGTAGGCCCACCACACAAGTATAAAATATTATAAAGGGTCGTTAAAGAAGATACTGTGTAGGTGCCGGGTTTTTTTGCCTGTCCAATAACAGTTACCCGAATGCTTCGTATTTTCCCTAGTGATACTTGTACTTTTGTACGGCCGGTATTTATAGCGCGGTAGATAGTAGATGCAAGCTTCGAGCGTATTTTATTACTTGCTTCCTCAATGCTTAAACCTGACACATAGATGGGACCTACATTAGGTATATAAATTTCCCCCGATTCATTTACAGTTAGATTGTATTTTGTTTCGCTATATCCATAAACAGAAACAACTATTTCATCATCTGGACCTAAAATGTATCCAGCCGGAGCAGGGATTCGTAAATTGGGTTCAAAAACCAAACTGTTGGTTGTAAAAAGTTCAGAGCCAAATATGGTTTCATCATTTTTAAATTTCTGTAAGGGTATTTTTTGATTAGAAGAATCATACCTGCCAGGCGAAAGAGTATCGCCACTTTGAGTTAAATCAGTTTTCTTATCAGCTTTTTTATAAGCGTTAATAAGCTGGAGCCTTTGCCTAAGTTTTTCAATCTCTGAATCCGGCAAGCCCCTGCCGGCGGCAATTTTATATAATTGAGATTCAGATATTCCGGATTCCACTGCTCTGTTGTAAAATGCCACAAGGTCTTCATCACTGTAATTGTTAATATTTACATTGCTCAAATCTTTAAGGTCGAGTAAGTTATTTTGTGCGTATAGTTGGGTTGAACAAAAAAGCGATGTAAACAACACGAATAACATCGTTTTGGCTATTTTCATGAATTCACTTATTTAAAGTTTTCCCGGTAGAGGTGGGCAGAGAGTTTAAAAAATTGGCTGCGAAGGTAATAATATTTTGCTTATGCTACCTTTGGGAAGACCAGTCATTTTTTAGGCAAAATATCTTCATTAAAGTTTATAAGTACAAGCAAAAATCTTTTGCAACCACCGGGATCACAAATTCTACTATAAAAAACAAGCTATATTGATGATAAAAAACTATTCTTTTTTATTTTATTTTTTTCACCGTTTATTTATGGGCACAGCCATCATCAAATGAAAAAAAGCCCATAGAATTTGGCTGGGATTATCCCAATATTAGCTTTCTAAAAGCTAACATAGTCAAAATGGAAAAGATGCCTTTTGATGGGGTTGTATTCTCATTTGATTTTGACATATATAACGCATTTGATACAGTTCAACATCCTTACTCAAAATTTCAATACGATGATTCATCTAAAGTTCAATGGAAAATTCACAGATAATTTTTTGTTTGTTAGAGGTGCCGGTCTTTCAGGGGCTCACTGGCTTGACGATGAAAGCTGGACTAAAATTGTGAAAAATATTAAATATGTTTCAAAAGCATTGGCCTTTTCAAAAATAAAAGTTATAGGCTTTGATCTCTTAATAGTAAATACAGTGGTAATGGAAATTTAATAATAATTGCAAAAGAAATTAATGGTAAAACATCCGTTGCTTATGTAAATTAATAATTAAGAATATCTCATATTTTTTCCCTCAATCAATCCCTTTCAAATATTCCCCATATCCACTCTTCTCAAATTTTTCAGCAAGAGAATTTAATTGCTCCTTATCGATAAAACTCATCCTGTACGCAATTTCTTCAAGGCAACCGATTTTAAACCCCTGGCGCTTTTCAATTACTCTTACAAACTCTGAGGCATCATGGAGGGATTCAAAAGTGCCTGTATCCAACCAGGCGAAGCCACGGTTGAGCACGGCAACTTTTAATTTTTTATCTGAAAGATATTGGCGGTTCACATCCGTTATTTCGTACTCGCCGCGGGGGGACGGCGCAATGTTTTTTGCAATCTCAACCACCATATTATCATAAAAATACAAACCAGGGACCGCATAATTTGATTTGGGCTCTTGGGGCTTCTCTTCAATACTTACAGCAGTGTTATCTTTATCAAACTCGACTACGCCATATCTTTCCGGGTCACTCACGGGATACGCAAAAATAACTGCGCCATCAGGGTTAGCAGATTTTTGAAGCAAATGAGAAAAACCGCTTCCATAAAAAATATTATCTCCTAAAACCAACGCCACTGCATCTTTCCCGATAAATTTTTCGCCTATTACAAATGCCTGCGCCAGCCCGTTGGGTTTTTCCTGCACCGCATATTGCAAGCTGCATCCCCATTGTTTGCCATCTCCGAGCAGGCGTTTAAACTGTGCCTGGTCTTCAGGAGTTGTAATTATGAGTATCTCCTTTATTCCGGCAAGCATTAACGTGCTCAGTGGATAATATATCATCGGCTTATCATAAATGGGCATTAGCTGCTTACTTATTCCCATCGTAATCGGGTATAATCTTGTGCCGCTGCCGCCTGCCAATACAATTCCTTTCATGTAAATAATTTCGTATTAGTAATGGTTGTTTTTAAAATTAGCTATTCACCACTATATTGTTCATCATAATAGCTCCTATATGCGCCGCTTGTAACATCATTGAGCCAGTCACTATTATTCAAATACCAGTCTATTGTTTTTGATAAGCCCTCTTCAAACTGAAGCGAGGGTTGCCAGCCCAATTCCTTTTTTAGTTTGGTTGCATCTATCGCATAGCGCAAGTCATGGCCGGCACGGTCTTTTACAAAAGTGATAAGCTTTTCTGATGTGCCTTTTTCACGTCCGAGTTTTTCATCCATTTGCCGGCACAACTCTTTTATGATGTCAATATTTTTCCATTCATTGTGTCCGCCGATGTTATAAGTTTCACCGGGCTTACCATTATGAAAAATCGTATCAATTGCTCTTACATGATCTTCTACAAACAGCCAGTCACGCACATTTTCGCCTTTGCCATAGATCGGCAAAGGTTTGCTGTTGATAATATTATTAATACAAAGAGGAATTAATTTTTCAGGAAAATGATACGGCCCATAATTATTAGAGCAATTTGATATAATTACCGGTAAATTATAAGTATGATGATATGCGCTCACAAAATGATCCGATGAAGCTTTTGATGCAGAGTAAGGGCTGCGCGGATCATAAGCAGTTTCTTCTGTAAAAAAACCTTCCTCACCAAGGCTGCCATACACTTCATCAGTAGAAATATGGTAAAAAAGTTTTCCGGAGTAATCATCTTTCCACAAATCTTTTGCAGCCTGTAGTAAGATTACGGTGCCAAATACATTTGTTTTCACAAAGGCCAGCGGATCAGTGATAGAGCGGTCAACATGGCTTTCAGCAGCACAATGAAGCACGCCTGTAAATTGATATTTTTGAAAAATATCTTTTAAAAGCGCTGCATCTTCAATATCACCTTTTATGAAAGTGTAGTTAGAGGCATGTTCGATATCTGTTAAGTTTTCGAGATTACCTGCGTAGGTAAGCTTATCGAGATTTACAATTTTATATCCGGGATACTTATTTACAAATAGCCGTGTAAGATGAGAGCCGATAAAACCTGCGCCGCCGGTAATTAATATTTTATGATCCATTTATTTCTTTTTTAAAGGCTGCGAAAATATCAATTTCTATCAGGCGATTCTATTTTAATTACAAGCTGATGTATTATTTACAATTATTTGAAATTGATAAATTTCTAATACCTGATACCTGATCGCTGATCCCTCGCATTTACAATCCTTTAGCCGGATTATCATCAATTATCCCATCCTTCGAAACCTTACTAATTACACGACCCGGATTGCCGAGTACAAGCATACAAGGAGGAACATTTTTAGTAATAACGGCTCCTGCGCCCACCATAGAATATTCGCCTATTTCAATGCCGCACATAATGGTAGCATTCGCCCCGATGGACGCTCCCTTTCTTATTAATGTCTTTTTGAATTCATGCTTTCTTTCCACAAAAGCCCTTGGGTTGATCACATTTGTAAAAGTAACCGAAGGGCCGATGAACACATCATCTTCTACCGTCACACTGTTATAAACTGAAACGTTATTTTGAATTTTTACACCATTGCCAATCACCACATTGTTATCTACAAAAGTATTTTGCCCGAGCTTACAATTGCTTCCAATTTTTGCTCCGGACATTATGTGGGAGAAGTGCCAGACATTGGTGCCTTCGCCAATCTGCGCTCCCTCATCGACCACTGCGGTTTCGTGAATAAAATTTTTACTTTCCATAATCAAAATAGCTTTTGGTTTTATTAAAATTAGAGTTTGCGAAATTAGCTTTTAATGCTGAAAACCATTTGGTATAACTTTGCGGTTATGCATTACGCTTCAATCGAAAATTTAAGTAAATCCTTCGGGATAAGGAAACTTTTTAGTGGAATAAGCTTTCACGTGGAAGAGGGAGATAAAATTGCTTTCGTGGCCCGAAATGGCAGCGGAAAGTCAACACTACTCAGGATTATTGCCGGCCTCGACACTGCCGATGAAGGAACTACATGGATACATAAAGATGTAAAAGTGATTATGCTGCAGCAGGATACTGCCTTTGAAAATGACAAATCTATCTGGGATAATATTTTAAATATTGACAACCCGGTGGTGCGTATTGTGAAGGAATATGAAATGCTGCTGGAGGAAGAAGTACATGACGAAGAACGTATAAGCCATCTTGTTACGGAGCTTACGGAAGCCAACGCCTGGAGTTTTGAAAGTGACCTGAAACAAATTCTTGGAAAGCTAAATCTTCATCATCTTAATGAACCGGTAAAGAATCTGAGTGGAGGCCAGCGCAAAAGAGTGGCGCTTGCACAGGCTTTGATAGAAGCTCAATTGCATGAAGGCAAATGCCTTTTAATTCTTGATGAACCTACCAACCACCTGGATGTTGACATGATTGAATGGTTGGAGAATTTTTTGGCCACCAACAAAAGCACGCTTTTATTAGTGACGCACGACCGTTATTTTCTTGATACGGTTTGCAATGAAATAATTGAGCTTGATGATGAAAAGTTGTATATGTATAAAGGAGATTATGATTATTTCCTCGAACAAAAATCTTTACGGCTCGAAGTACAGCAAAGTGAACTTCAAAAAGATAAAAATATTTTCCGCAAAGAGCTTGAATGGATGCGTAAGCAGCCCAAGGCACGCACTACAAAATCAAAAAGCAGGCAGGATGCATTTGCGGAAGTGGAAGAAAGAGTGAGCCAGAAAAAAGAAGTAGCGGAAGTATCGCTGCAGGTAAAAATGACAAGGCTCGGTGGCAAAGTAGTAGAAATGAAAAAAGTGTATAAATCTTATGGCGACAAAGTAATCATGCAAGGGTTTGATTACACTTTCAAAAGAGGGGAACGCATTGGCATTGTTGGAAAAAATGGAACCGGTAAATCAACTTTTTTAAAAATTGCTTTGGACATCGTTCCGCCCGATAGCGGAAAAATAAATCATGGCGATACGGTCGTATTTGGAAACTTTGCGCAAGAAGGTTTGCAATACAAGGAAGATAAAAGAGCGATTGAATATGTAAAAGATTTTGCCGAATTTTTTCCTCTGGCTGATGGAAGCAAGATCAGTGCAACGCAGTTTATGGAGAAGTTTGGCTTTCCGGCACAGCAGCAATTCACTCCCTTGAGCAAGCTTAGTGGCGGGGAAAAAAGAAGGTTACATTTATTAAGTATCTTATTTAAAAACCCAAACTTCCTGGTACTTGATGAGCCAACCAACGACCTCGACCTGCAAACGCTAAGAACACTGGAAGAATTTCTCCAGGATTTTCCGGGTTGTATTTTAATCGTGAGCCACGACCGGTATTTTATGGATCGCCTGGTTGATCATCTTTTTGCGTTTGAAGGTAATGGAGAAATTAAGGATTTCCCCGGAAATTATACGCAGTATCGGCTTTGGAAGCAGTTGGGAGAGAATAAGCCACAGGCCGCATCAAAACAATCTGATGTAAAGCAACAGCCGGCTCCGAAAGGTGGCGAAAAATTGAATGGAGCTCCAAAGCAAAAGTTTTCATTTAAAGAGAGAACAGAATTTGAAAATTTAGAAAAAGAAATTTCTGCCCTTGAGAAGGAAAAGAAATTGCTGGAGGTAAGAATGAACAATGGTAACATGGATTATGAAAAGCTACAGGAAGCGGCGCAGCGAGTGAATGAAATAATTGTATTGCTGGATAAAAAAGAAATGCGCTGGCTGGAGTTGAGTGAGAGAGAATGATGTTGTTTTTTAATGTGATTAAGTGCAACAAAATGTCGCCCCTCCGGGGCTGGCATTTTTTCGGAGGAAATTTATTTTGCTACCAAAATATCAGCCCTCCGGGCTTTTAAACGAACAAAGAATTTTTTTAATCTCTTTTCATTTAATGCAGACGAAAGCAATGGCTGGGGTAATCCATTAAGGGGGGATATTTTTGAACATTGTAATTTTAGCTGCTGAATTTTCTATAGGTTTTTTAAACGAACAAAGAATATTTTTTTAATCTCTTTTCATTTAATGCAGACGAAAGCAATGGCTGGGGTAATCCATTAAGGGGGGATATTTTTGAACATTGTAATTTTAGCTGCTGAATTTTCTATAGGTTTTTTAAACGAACAAAGAATATTTTTTTAATCTCTTTTCATTTAATGCAGACGAAAGCAATGGCTGGGGTAATCCATTAAGGGGGGATATTTTTGAACATTGTAATTTTAGCTGCTGAATTTTCTATAGGTTTTTTAAACGAACAAAGAATATTTTTTTAATCTCTTTTCATTTAATGCAGACGAAAGCAATGGCTGGGGTAATCCATTAAGGGGGGATATTTTTGAACATTGTAATTTTAGCTGCTGAATTTTCTATAGGTTTTTTAAACGAACAAAGAATATTTTTTTAATCTCTTTTCATTTAATGCAGACGAAAGCAATGGCTGGGGTAATCCATTAAGGGGGGATATTTTTGAACATTGTAATTTTAGCTGCTGAATTTTCTATAGGTTTTTTAAACGAACAAAGAATATTTTTTTAATCTCTTTTCATTTAATGCAGACGAAAGCAATGGTTGGGGTAATCTATTAAGGGGGGATATTTTTGAACGTTGTAATTTTAGCTGCTGAATTTTCTATAGGTTTTTGAAACGAACAAACAATATTTTTTTAATCTCTTTTCATTTAATGCAGACGAAAGCAATGGTTGGGGTAATCCATTAAGGGGGGATATTTTTGAACGTTGTAATTTTAGCTGCTGAATTTTCTATAGGTTTTTTAAACGAACAAAGAATATTTTTTTAATCTCTTTTCATTTAATGCAGACGAAAGCAATGGTTGGGGTAATCCATTAAGGGGGGATATTTTTGAACGTTGTAATTTTAGCTGCTGAATTTTCTATAGGTTTTTGAAACGAACAAACAATATTTTTTTAATCTCTTTTCACTTAATGCAGACGAAAGCAATAGCTGGGGTAATCCATTAAGCGGGACATTTTTGAACGTTGTAATTTTAGCTGCTAAATTTTCTACGGGTTTTGCAAGGAACAAAGAAATATTTTTTTGATACCTTGTCATATAATGAAAATAAAAGTATGATTGATATTAAGCCCCGGAGGGGCAACAGTTTGGTAGCAGCAAAGAACATTAACGGTGATGTAGCGAGCCCTGGAAGGGCGGCATTTCGGTGGAAACATAATAACATCGTTTACAGAGCTAGGCCCCAGCGGGGCAAAATTTTGGTAGTGATAGCACAAAGCAATGTTTACAATGTAAAGCCCCGATGGGCGATATTTTGTGAGGTATTATGGTTGTCATTACTGATACCTTTGTTATCCGCAAAAAAATCTTAAATATAAAAATTTCAACTAGATGGGAGATACTTATTCTCAAATCACTATTCATTCCGTCTTCGCCGTAAAATACCGTGAAAATTTTATCACTAAAGAATGGCGGGATGAATTGCATAAATACATTGCTGGAACCATAAATGGAAAAGGTGGTAAATCATTAGCCGTAGGTGGATGGAAAGACCATGTTCATATTTTATTTGGGATGCCGCTTACAACATCTATATCAGATTTTATCGGCGCCGTGAAATCGAATAGCAGTAAGTGGATCAACGAACAAAAATTTTTGAAAAATAAATTTCAATGGCAGTCGGGCTATGGTGCTTTTTCGTATTCTAAAAGCCAGCGTGATGTTGTAATAAAATATATTATGAAACAGGAAGAACATCATAAAACAAAATCATTCAAGGAGGAATATTTAAAAATGCTTTCAGATTTTAATGTAGATTACGAGGATCAGTATCTTTTTGAATTTTATGATTAGCGCTTTAAAATGCCGCCCCTCCGGGGCTCTGCGTATTCTTTATATTTTTGCTGTTGCCACCAAAGTTTCAGCCCTCCGGGCTTACGAAATATCCGTCATTCAACATTTCTAAGCAACAATGAAATTTTAAAATCGAAAAGCAACTCTTGGTTGTGCAGCGGCCAAAGCAATATGGAAATGAGCTATAGCTGGCCTGCTAATGCAAAAATAAATGGTAACAGTATAATTTTGTGGAACAAAGAAATAAAGAACCCGGTTGCTGTGCGCTTTGGCTTCACAAATGATGCGATGCCAAACCTATTCAGTAAGGATGGTTTGCCTGTAAACACATTTCGTACAGACGATTGAAATAAGGTTAATACAATAAATCAATAATTCTTTAAAAAATTTTTTTAAATTGAAATTACTCAAGATCTTCCCTTTACTTATATTTTTAATGATAAGTGTCATGGCAAATTCACAACCTGTAAAAGTACATGGCCACCTGCACGTGGAGGGAACTTACCTGAAAGATGCACAAGGAAATAATGTTGTATTACATGGTATGAGCTTTGGATGGCATAATTGGTGGCCAAGATTTTATAATGCCGGGGCGGTACAATGGCTGTATAAAGATTGGCATTGCTCGGTAGTAAGAGCAGCCATGGGAGTCGAGCCCAAAGGTGCTTACATTGACAGGCCGGCGTGGTCGGTTAAAAAAATTAAAGCAGTAGTTGATGCGGCCATACAAGAAGGTATTTATGTTATTATTGACTGGCACAGCCATAACATACGGCTCAATGAAGCAAAAGAATTTTTTACCCAACTGGCTGCTACCTACAATGCGTATCCAAATATAATTTACGAGATTTTTAATGAGCCCGAGTATCAAAGCTGGAACGAGGTAAAAGTATATTCCAAAGAAATTATTTCGGCTATAAGAAAACACGATAGCAATAATATTATACTTGTCGGCAGCCCTCATTGGGATCAGGATATTAATCTTGTGGCCGATGATCCTTTAAAGGATGTTACCAATATTATGTACACGATGCATTTTTATGCTGCAACGCACAAGCAGGAATTGCGGGATAAATGTGATTATGCGATTAAGAAAGGCATTCCGATCTTCATTTCAGAATCTGCGGGAATGGAGGCAACAGGCGATGGTCCTATTCATTTTGAAGAATGGAATAAATGGATTAGCTGGGCAGAAAAAAATAAGATAAGCTGGGTTACCTGGTCCGTTGCTGATAAAAATGAAACTTGCTCTGTGCTGCTTCCCACTGCTAATTCATCGGGCAATTGGCAAACAAAAGATTTAAAAGAATCAGGAATAAAAACCAGGGAATTTATAAGGAAATATAATTCCAAATAAACTTTATTTTATCGTCTTCATTTTATACGAACATACTAGTTTGTCAGCCTGAGCCTGTCGAAGGCTTAGAACTTATAATCCTTCACTACCTGTTCTCTGAAGGCAAATATCTTTTCCAATTGTTTTTTTACAAAAAGAGAATTGGCTATATCACCAAAAAACCAAAAAGGAATTTTGTAATGTACAATATCCGTCATCTCCACGCCGCCATCCATTTCTTTAAAATGATGCTGGTGATGCCAGAATGAATAAGGCCCGAAGCGTTGCTCATCAATAAAATATTTCATTGGGTCAACATGCGTTATTTCCGTCATCCAATAAACGGGGATGCCCAGCAAAGGCTTTACCGTGTATTCAATCAATTGCCCTGCATACATTTCATCACCATTGTCTTCAGAAATAATATCAAACCCAAGTTCCGGCGGCGTTATTTTTTTTAAATTGGCCGGCGAAGAAAAAAATTCCCATGCTTCTTCAATTTTTATTGGAAGGAATTGAACTTTCTTTAAACTATAAACTTTGCTCATAATTGCTATTAACAAATAAAAGGCAATATGGTTATAATAAATATCGGGTGGCTAATTAGGTTTTTCTCCTCCTGATAAAATAATTACAGACAGATTATTAAAGCCGCCAGAATGAAAAGCAATTATTAACCGGGACAACGGAATAAATCAATACATTTATTATATGGAAATAGATGACCTTAATGAATTACCGGAATGGGATGAGGATGAATTTCAGGAAGAAGAAGAAGAAGGAGAAGGGTGGAAACCCAACCCAACGCGGGATTTATGTAAAGCGATGTACGAACAATGGAACCAGGTAATGATTGTTCTAAAAGCGGCCTTCGATAGCATGCAAGAACCGGGCGATAATAGGTTATATCCCAAAGGTTATATAGAAGACCATAAAGCAATGATGCTTGCTGATGCATACCAGGTGGCTGCTAAAATAAGAAGTTCCGAAGCCGGTTTATATATTATAAGAATGGAGAATGCAGCCATCATAAGAAAAAATGCGCAATTTATAAAAATCTCCACCAATGGATTTATTGAAGATGATTTAATGGAAGAGCAATACCGCCTTATCATACGAAGTGAAATAGACAACTTCCGCGAATTATTTAAACAATGGGTAGCGACATTTAAAAAAGATGACTGCGAAGATGAGTGGGGTTTGTTTTTATAAAGAGTTAAATCGGTTAAACACATACTAAGTTTCATAAAGTATCAATTCAACTTAAGCCTTACATCAAAAACAAAATCTTTTATATCGAGTATTTTGAAATTTCTGCTATCCGCATGTAGTGGGCTAAGTATATAATTATATGCCTGTACAATTACTATCGAGGGTATTTTTAAGACAGGCGCTTTCCCTGCTTTTAAAAGAGCAGTTCCAAAATTTTTTGTGGAGGAGGGTGCGGGTACATCTTTCCAGTTACCGGGCAGCTCCTCTTCTGTTACTTCATGAATTCCGGCATCTGGTATTTCAAAAGTCGTAAAACTTAAAGTTCTGGGAATTTCATCTATGCTTACATTAACTGTGTATTCCAGTAATGCCAACGCACGGCTTTCAGAAGTATAAATACACGGAGTAAGTTTATGATTCCAACGGCCGCCATTCAGCCGGGCTCCTTCGCCTGCGATATTTGCGGCAAATTTTGTTATTCCAAGTCTGAATACAATCATGTAATAAGATTTAGGAATAAACGCCATAAGCAATTCTTCCAATAATATCTTTTACCTCTTCCCGGCCAAATTGGTTATCCATTAGCTCGTATGGGGCCTGGCCATTTAATGCCTGGTTAGGGTGGAACATCCAACTATTGAAGCGGTCTTGATCCTCAAAAACTTCATATCCATAAGAGTAAATATCAGCCAGGCTCATGATGCGCTCACTTAAAACAGCGCTGAATTTTTGTTGCTTTTTTTTATTAATTAATGTGGCCCGTGTCACGGATAATGCCTTCGCCAGCTTACCATAATCCAATCTTGTTTTTATTTTCAGGCTTTCTAAATCTTTTTTACTAAGGCCTGAGTGTATTATCTTCATTTTTTCAAGCGCTGTCATTTGGTTTTCAGGCTTGAGGGCTGCACCAATAAGCAAGATATTATTATTTCTGCCGCCATTATTTTGATATTCTCTACTACTTGCATATACAGTATTTCCATACACTTCAACCGGTTCATTAACCTCCAAATTTGATTCAGCAATATGTTTATATGGCTTTTTAATATTTTTCTTTTTTACCGGCATAGTGTAATTTTTTATAGATTCAGGTATAAATTTATACAAATTTATTTGATTTATATAATTCAGTAAAAAATTTCTTTTCGTTATGCGTTGCAATCTGTAAAATTTCATAATAGTCACCTTATCTTTCAAGAAACCATAGTTGAACACCTTCTCCATCACATGCTGTGATTGCTCTTTAAAGTTAATTCCGGGAAAACGAACATCCCAAAAGGCTTTCTGCTAAATATTTGACTCTTGCATGAACAAAGCTCATCAGAAAATGTAGGAAAGTTTATAATGCTATTTAATGGAAGAACAATACCTGCTGATTATGTATAATGAAATAGACACATCCTAAAATTCTTTAAACAATGGTGGCATCATTGAAAAAGATGATTGCGAAGATGAATGAGAATTGTTTTTATGAAATATATTCCGTAAAATTTAGTAAATTTATACTAATTACTTTAGTAAATTTTAGCCTTATGTTTTTCATTGCTGATCTTCACACACATTCCCATTTTGCAGGGGCTACAAGCCCTAATCTTTGTTTAGAAACTCTATATCAGTTTGCGTTAATAAAAGGCATTGACGTGGTGAGCACCGGCGATTTTACACACCCCGTATGGATGAAAGAATTAGAAGAAAAATTACAACCTGAAAACAATGGCTTTTATACTTTAAAACAATTGCCCGAAATAAATGTGTTGCCTGGTGTTAAAACAAAAGGAAGAAGAATTTATTTCTGTTTATCTGTTGAAGTAAGCTGCGAGTATGTTGTAAAAGGTATAAAGTATAGAACCCATCAATTGATTTATGCAAGGGATTTTGAAACAGCACATCGCATTAATAAAATTTTATCAAAGTATGGTGACCTGGCTGCGGACGGCAGGCCTTCACTTCATCTGCAATCACATGAATTATTCAAGGTTATATTAGGTATTCCACATGCTTACTTTGTGCCTGCCCATGTGTGGACACCCTGGTGTTCATCACTTGGTGCAATGGAAGGGCATAATAGTTTGCAGGATTGTTTTAAAGATGTAACGCCAGAATTGTTTGCTGTTGAAACAAGTCTTTCAGCAGATCCATTAATGTGCCGCCGTTATGATGCATTGGATACACTTACACTCCTCTCTAATTCCGATGCACATTCATCTCATAATCTTGGCCGTGAAGTAAATTTATTGAACACAGAAGTGAGCTACGAAGACATGTTCACCGCCTTTAAAACAAAACAAGGTTTTCTCGGTACGTATGAATATTTCCCGCAAAAAGGTAAATGCTACAATGACGGTCATCGTAATTGTAAAATATCTTTAAGTATTGACGAAGTAAGCAATAACATTTGCCCTATGTGCGGCAAGCCTTTAACTATTGGCGTTGCACACCGCATT
This sequence comes from Hanamia sp., assembly GCA_965217965.1. Taxonomy (GTDB): domain Bacteria; phylum Bacteroidota; class Bacteroidia; order Chitinophagales; family Chitinophagaceae; genus Ginsengibacter. The sequence continues at coordinate 2,187,734 of CBDCJQ010000001.1, forward strand.
GAACAATTGGCAAATAAAACCATGACCAATGCTGAAGAAACGGTTCAGCCGTTTCAATATATGTTGCCTTTACCGGAAGTATTTGCAGAGATAAAAGGAATTAGAGCACAAAAACCTTTAGACACAAAAATTGTAAGGGACATTTATTCAAAAGCTATATCCTTCTTTGGTAACGAGTTTGACATCCTGCACCATGCGCCCCTGGAAGATATTTATCGTTATCATCCAAACCTGTCTATAGCCATAGAGCGGTTGCGAAACAATCAAAAGTATTTTACCGCCGGCTACGATGGCGAATATGGCCGTATTTATTTTTTTAATAAAGGTGAGTTAGATGCGAAGCAGAAGCAAATGGCATTGTTTTGATTGATAAGATTTTGTTGGAACCTACCATACTTCTTCCGCAAATGTTTAAAGAAGTGGTAAACATCATTTGAAAAAATGATTGCGAAGATAAGTGGGGATTTTTTTTGTAAGTTCTTAGACCCTATCTAAATCAGTCTTTCGGCGTATTGTCTCACAGCAATTATTAATTCTTTTTTGATTTCGTTCCATTTAGTACCGTTGAATGTATCAGGATCAAGCTCCGTATCAGCTTTTTCAAAATCGGTTAAACTGTGAATGATAAATCCAATATCAACCCGTGGAAATTTGGAATTAAATATTTGCAGCATTTGATCGAGAGAAAAGTTTTTTAACAGCGCGGCAATATCCCAATAATCTTTTTTCGCATTGCGGTTACTGGCAGCCTGCAACTTCATGGGAATAATATCTTCAATGCTTATTAATCTGGTTCCTTCAATAATTTCAAAAGGCTGCAGCCACGTAAAAGGATATAAAATAAAATCGACTTTCACATTATTGATGCTGAACATCATCGTTTGATTTTGTTCAAACAATAATTCTGCTGAAGGAAATTTTTTGGTTATAATTTGAAAAACTAACCCGGTGTCGAAGTGAGTGTTAATAAAGAAATCTAAATCTATTGAAAGTCTGTATCCCATTTTTAAAGCCAGGTTAGTTCCACCGCCTAACCCAAATGATTTCAGTGCATCTATAGAGCAAATCGATTTTAATAATTCCAGGGTAGTGGATGCAACTGCATTTTGATGTAACATTTAAAATCATTTTTTTGCAAATTCAGGATAGCACATAAAAAGCTAAGGACAGGCTTGCGTAGATAACCTGCTTTTACAATTTCTTTTCGTATGCGGTCCAATCCGTAGAATTTCATAATAGCTACCTGGTCTTTCCACGTTCCATAATTGAATACTTTTTCCATTACATGCAATGATTTTTCTTCAAAGTCAATTTCGGAAAAACGGACGTCCCAAAATGCTTTGTTTGAAATATCAGGTTTTTGCATGATCAAAGCTAATCAGAAAATTTTAGGAAAGATTATATAGAGACATTTAATGGAAGAGCAGTATGGCTAATTGTATGCAATGAAATAAAATTCCTTCCGCGAACTTTTAAACTGTGCATAAAATTTCAAAAATGCGAATGGAGTTTATTTTCTTAATTATCTCAATCCATCACACCATAGAAGGCGCCTGCCCATAAGCCTTTTTAAAAGCATAAGAAAAGTGCGACAAATTTTCAAAGCCCACATCCAGATAAACATCCGAAGGCTTTTTTCGTTTCTCCTTAATTAAAAAATAGGCTTCTTTCAAACGCTTTTGCTGCAGCCATGTTCCCGGTGAAGTATTAAATATTTTTTCAAAATCTCTTTTAAATCCTGCCAGGCTTCTCCCCGAAAGTTTTGCAAAATTGGTGAGGGGAACATTGTAGGTAAAGTTCCGGTTCATAAAAGCTTCGAGGTCTATTTTGTGCGGCTCACTAAAATCAAACAACATATCTCTTAAACCCGGCTGTATCTTCAGTAGTATCTCAACAGCCTCTTTTGCTTTTAACTTTCCAAGCGATGGAGAAAGTTTTTCATTGGCCACGCAATAAGGCAGCAACGATTGAAAGTAGCCTTTTAAAAAAGGATTATCAGCAGGCAATTGTACAGCGGGCGTTTTATCATGTATGCCGGCGGCAATAATACCGTGTTCATTACTATACTGCCTCAACATTTCCTGCGTAAGATAAATACTTATGGATTTAAACTCACCCTTCGGAGGCGGCATCTTTACCGATTTCAGCAGTTGATTTTTTCTCGTTAATCCTATCGTTCCTTCTTTGCAAACAATTGTTCTCCCGTTAAGGAACAAATGCATTTCACCGGCGATAATATAGCCGAGCGAATGTTCGCTAACAAACTGTTCGCTGCCACGATACTGCTTTGCAGAGCACGAGTATAAGATGGTATCGGCAATGGCTTCATTCATACAATTTATTTTAGCTGGCTTATCATTATTTTATCGAACATACCATCGCTCAATAATTTTTTCGCAATCAATGCCGGCCTGGCCATGTAACCTGCGGAATACCTCGCCTTTGGTTTACCGGCTGTAATCGCTTTCTCAATTAGCCTGGCAATTACAATAGCCTTGGCATTTTTATCAACTGTTTTACGCAGACCTTTAATGAACTTTTCTGCCATCTCACTGTAAGCCGTACCCGAAGAATTTTTTACCAGGTTATCATTTGCAATTTCAGCCCATTCTGATTCGACACCGCCCGGCTCAATCAAAATTACATCGATACCAAACTGCCTCACTTCATTGCGCAGGCTATCGCTCAACCCTTCCAGCGCAAACTTACTCGCATGGTACCAGCCACCAAAAGGTGTTGCCAGCTTGCCGCCGATAGAAGAAATGTTTACAATCTTTCCTGACTTTTGCCGGCGCATGTAGGGCAACACCAATTGCATCAATCTTGCAGCGCCAAACACGTTTACTTCAAGCTGGTAGCGGGCATCGCTCAGCGGCACATCTTCTACAGCGCCATAGCTGCCAAAGCCTGCATTGTTTACCAGCACATCGATCCTGCCTTCGTTATTTATAATTTGCTTAACGCCCTGCACCATCGAGCCATCATCCGTCACATCCATTTTAATGCTTTTTATATTGGATGCCTCCAGCTCTTTTAGTTTATCTTCCCTTCTTCCCGCACCATAAACTATATAACCTTTTTTAGCCAGGAAGATGGCTGTTTCTTTACCGATGCCTGTTGTAGCGCCGGTTATTAATACAATCTTTTTCATAATTTTTATTTCACACAAAGGTCAACATAACCATACACAGATCGTTTGCTGAAAGGCTCAATCTATTTTGTTGTAAAGCTCAGAAAAAAAAGAGTGATTTGGTGGCTGTCATCTGCAGTACCTATCGGCTATAGTTCCGGATACCTGCCTGCCGCTGGCAAGTCTGCTGCAAGTTGGTTCTCGTTGCACTTCGTTACGCTGCGGGCTTTCCGCGTCCATCCGGAAACCTTTGAGCTGAAAAATAAATATCAGCATTCATAAGATTAAAATTCTTTTTTTTAAAATGAATCAAAAAAGAGCGGATACTAATCAGTTTCAGCCAGTGGATGTCCTTTTGGATAATGACGGTAAACATTGTAATAAGCCATCACTTCCGGTGTTGGATTTTTATAGTGTGCTTCTTCATATTCTAAATTGTATATATCAACAAGTTGTTGTTGCAGTTTATCAGTTTCATTTTGCTGTTTCTCGTTTTCCAATTGTTTTTTTAACGCTTCTGAAGGACTATAATTTTCAATATCATCTTTTTCGTTTTCATCTTTCTTAAAATTTAATAAACCCATCCGGGAAAAAGAATATTCCCAGTCTAAATGCTTTGCTTTAAGTTTTTTGAAAATAAATTCATACACCGGTGTAAGGTCAGCCCTTTCATTTGTAAAAATGCCGCCCATATAAAAATCCGTGTAATCAAAAGATTTATCGGACACTAACTGCAGCTTATTGATTACATCTGCAATGAAGCCACTTGTTCCTTTCCACGAACCTAAATTGTAGCTTTCTGAATTTGTAGTAAACACTGTGTGATTATTAGAAAAAATATTCCAGATGCAATCACCAAAAATTGAAACCATCTCATACTGCGCATCAACGGGATTAGTTATAATATCTTTTATAAATTTTTCAAAGCTTCGTAACGGCTTATTGTCTGTTTTTTTCTTCATAATTTCTCGTAAGCTTTTCATGCCCTCCTTCATCTCGCAGTATTCTTTGTACTGTTGCTCAGGAGTTGGGTGAGATATTAAGAAAAGAGGCGAGTTTTCAAAACCGCCCGGCGCAATTGTTTGCAACAGCTGAGGTATTGAATGAAATAATTCAGTCAACAATGCTTCGCAAATATCTTCTGGTAATTTTTTATATTTCATTAAGAAATTTTGAGTTATCCGCTATTGATCTTAAATCCCTCCCGCAACTTTTCTTCAACATATTTTTCTTTTGCAAAATTACTGCATCTTTATTTTTAAAACTCTTTATTTCTATACCCAGCCTTTTATTCCGTACTTTCCAGATCTTATTTGAAGTTGAAGGCTATTTGGAGCAATCTCCCAAATTTTTTTTAATTCTGTATTATCATTTTCAGCGGTTTTACTTTGGGCATTTAAGGTAAATTTACTTACGTTATCATCAAGATTTCGTAATCATGCAATACTTTCCTGATTTTCAAAATCAGGTAGTAAAGAGGCTTAAAGCTACTGCAAGTTTATTACTTTTTTTACTCTATCCAGCTTGACTAATATTTTTTAAAAGCTTGTATACATCCAACACATTTATCAGGTGAATACGCACAAGAGTTGCAATTGTTAAAAAAGTTCTTTTCGTGCCTGCTTTTTTTGCAAAAATGTTAGCAATAGTTGTGCAATTTAAAGTACACCATACTTGCTTACGGATAGCACTCTCTTTTCTCTATAAAAATAATGAATAAATAACTGTTTGTATTAAACTTTTAAGAGAGAGATAAAAGTTATCGGGAGGCAGATTAATTAAATCCTTTGACTGTTATTTGCTTTTGTGAACTATTTTTGAACCTCTCTGCATCGCAGAAGTTTGCTTCATTTTTTTTGAAATTTTGTATGGAAGATGTAATTGCTGAATTGAAATGGCGTGGATTAGTACAGGACATAATACCCGGCACCGCTGAGCAGCTTATAAAGGAATGTACTAGTGCTTATGTTGGGTTCGATCCCACTTCAGATAGCCTGCATATCGGCAGCCTTATACCCATTGTATTACTTGTTCATTTGCAAAAAGCCGGTCACAAACCCATTGCGCTAATCGGCGGAGCAACGGGAATGGTGGGCGACCCCTCCGGTAAAAGTGAAGAGAGAAATCTTTTAAGTGCGGATGTGCTGAGTCATAATCTCGAGGCGGTGAAAAAGCAACTGGCAGGCTTCCTTGATTTTAGGGAAGAAAAGCCGAATGCCGCCGAAATGGTCAATAATTATGATTGGTTCAAAAACATAACCTTCCTGGATTTTATAAGGGATACCGGCAAGCACATTTCGATAAATTATATGATGGCTAAAGAAAGTGTTCGCAAGCGGCTGGAGGGAGAAAATGGCATGAGCTTCACCGAGTTTACTTACCAGCTTGTGCAGGGGTACGATTTTTATTGGCTCTATCAAAACAAACAATGCCGGCTCCAGTTTGGCGGAAGCGACCAATGGGGCAACATTGTTACAGGTACCGAATTAATAAGGCGAAAATGTGGTGGCGAGGCCTTTGCTTTCACCTGCCCGCTTCTTACAAAAGCCGATGGAGGAAAGTTTGGCAAAAGTGAAAAGGGAAATATTTGGCTGGATGCTGATAAAACTTCACCCTACAGCTTTTACCAGTTTTGGCTCAATACTGCAGATGCTGATGCAGAAAGATTTTTGAAAATATTTACTTTCTTATCAAAAGAAGAAATAGAACAACTGGCCGCAGAAAATAAAGGAAAAGAACATGAACGCCTTCTTCAAAAAAGATTGGCAAAAGAACTTACCATTTTTGTGCATTCGGAAAAAGAGTATGAATTTGCTGTAAAAGCCTCTTCAATTTTGTTTAGTAGCGATACCGCTCAAACGCTGAAAGAGCTTACTGAAGATCAATTGCTGCAGGTGATGGAAGGTGTGCCCGCGATTGAACTAACAAAAAATGAAATGAGTGAAAACAATGACCTGGCTTCGATCTTAGCTTACTCTAAAATATTTTCCAGCAAAGGTGAAGCAAGAAAAATGATTTCGGGTGGAGGTGTTTCCATCAATAAAGAAAAGGTTACTTCGGTTGATGAAGCAGTTAACATCGAAAAATTTCTCAATGGCAAATACCTGCTTATTCAAAAAGGGAAAAAGAATTACTACCTGCTTAAAGTCGTTTGAGCTTAGGCGGCACCTCGAAAATTTAGCATCTCTTCAATAACTAATCTATCAACCATTTTTGCAGATAGAAATACATTGCCATTGCGTGCGCAATGCCTAAAAATTCAAAATATTATTATGACTTTATGCATTATACCAATGCCGGTGCAGAGAAAGTTGCCTCAATAATTTCGGATAGTTTGCAATTAATATTAAAATGATTTGAAGGTTTTCAAAGCACTTAAGCCGAAAGCATTTCGATTGGAACTTGAACGACGATGTGCAAAGAGAAACTTTTTAAACCGCTTTCTTAAGCTTACCCTGGCTTATAGTACTTTGCCGGCTATAGTCTTCAATGTCGGCAATGAATCTTCTTTCTTTCAGCAGATAGCCATTGCCTTTTTCACAAAAGTGAACTTTAATATTTTCAATACTGATGGGGTTGCCGTCGGGTATATCGGCTATGTTGCTATGCCGTATGTCGTGCCCGTCTATGATCATTACAAGGCCGCTTCCAATAGCTTCCATTTTATTCCCATTCGTTATCAGCATGCCGGTATCTTCACCAAGCCCTATTCCTATAGCGGCGGGGTTGCTCGCTATTGCCTGGGCGAGCCTTCCGAACCTTCCGCGTTTTTCGAAATGGCTATCAAAAATTACATCGTCCATAAAGCCGAGGCCGGTAGTTATTTTTACTTCACCTTTCAGGTGGGCTGTTGTTGCATTGCCCTCATATATCATAGTGTTGCTCATGGCCATTGCCCCGGCAGAGGTTCCTGCAACTATAAAATTTTTCTCTTCGTTATATCTTTTTAAAATAATATCAAGAAAGTCGGTACCCCCGAAAGTCGCCGAAAGCCTTAGTTGATTACCCCCGCTGATCATTACCACATCACAGTCTTTTATCCGGTCAATGTATTCCCGGTCCATCGCATCGGCTCGGTTACGTATCGGTATCAGGCCAATATTAGTGCAACCGATTTTTCCAAAAGCATCAAGGTAATTTTCCCCAACTTCATTGGGGATCATAGAAGCTGTAGTAATTACTTCTATCCTGATTCCGGGCTCGCCGGCTTCTTCTACAATCCGGCGAAGAATTCCCAGCTCAAAAAAATTAAGATTATTTCTTACCATTTCGCCTTTCTCAAGATCAACGCCTTTATCTTCTGCGCCACCTATGGCAAAAAGTTTCCCCAACGGATTTTGCATGCATTCAGTTTTGATAAAACATTGTTCTTCTTTGTTACGATCATTATTTCCCAATACAAGCAATGTCAAAATAAATACTCTTACAAATGTAACGGAATTGAAATAAACACATTGTGCTGATATGGTCGTATTTTTATTTTGAACACTGATATTTACCTATATTACAAATTAGTATCGCAACCACTTAATAAAAATCAACCTTTCTTTCTTTTATGAAAATCATCGAAATTAAAGTGCTTCGCGGCCCTAACTACTGGAGCATACGCCGCTCAAAGCTGATACAAATGAAGCTTGACCTTGAAGAGATGGAGGAACTGCCCACCAATAAAATTGATGGCTTTAAAGAAAAACTGGAAAAATTGTTGCCCGGCCTCTATGAACACAGGTGCAGCGAAGGAGTGCCCGGCGGTTTTCTGTCGCGCATAGAAGAAGGCACCTGGATGGGGCATGTGATTGAGCATGTTGCTCTTGAGCTGCAAACCCTTGCGGGTATGGATATGGGTTTTGGAAGAACAAGAGCCACCGGAAAGCATGGAGAATATTTTGTTGTATTTGATTATATGGAAGAACAGGTGGGAGTGTATGCAGCCAGGTCAGCTTTTAACCTTATCCAAGCGCTGATCGATAATGCTGTATATGACCTGGATGAAGAAGTACAAACCATGCGGGAAATAAGAGAGAATACAAGACTTGGCCCATCCACAGGCAGTATAGTGGAAGAAGCAGTGAGGCGCGGCATTCCTTATATACGCCTGAACAAACACAGCCTTGTGCAGCTCGGGTATGGAATACATCAGCAAAGAATAAGGGCTACTATTGCCGGTACTACCTCCAGCATAGCCGTAGATATTGCCGGCGATAAAGAGGAAACAAAAAACCTCCTCAGTGCAGCCGAGGTGCCTGTACCAAAAGGAATACTTCTTTATAGTGATGAAAATGTACAGCGGGCCATTGATGCCGTAGGTTATCCATTTGTAATTAAACCTATAGACGGAAACCATGGCAAGGGAGCTACTACAAATATTACCACTTTTGAGCAGGCTGAAAAAGCGCTGGAAGCGGCGAGAAAATATTCACGTACCGTTATCTGTGAAAAATATATAACCGGTGTTGACTTCCGGGTGTTGGTAGTCAATTTTAAATTTATATGTGCAGCGCTGCGTACACCCGCCTCCGTTAGAGGCGATGGCGAACATACTATTCAATGGTTAATAGATGAAACTAACAAAGACCCAAGGCGTGGATATGGGCATGAAAAAGTATTAACGCAAATAAAAATTGATTCTTTCACTCAAAAAATGTTAGATGAAAAAGGCTACAGCTTAGATACGGTTCCGGCAAAAGATGAATTGGTGCTGGTAAAGCCCACGGCAAATCTATCAACCGGGGGCACTTCTAAAGACGTTACTGACGAAGTGCATCCCGTAAACATTTTCTTAGCGGAGCGTATTGCAAAAATTATCGGACTTGATATTTGCGGCATTGATATTATGGCTGCTGATTTGAAGATACCCCTTCATGAAACCGGCGGCGCTGTGTTGGAAGTAAACGCAGCCCCGGGGTTTAGAATGCACGTAGAGCCATCAGAAGGTATTGCAAGAAATGCTGCCGAGCCTGTAGTGGAAATGCTTTACCCCAAAGGTGCAGATGGCAGAATACCTATTATTGCTGTTACCGGTACAAATGGCAAAACCACTACCAGCAGGCTAACCGCACATATATGTAAGGCTGCCGGTTATAAAGTTGGCTTCACCACTTCTGATGGCGTTTATATACAAAATCAGCTAATGATGAAGGGTGATTGCACCGGCCCGAAAAGCGCTGAATTTGTATTAAAAGATCCTACTGTTGACTTTGCCGTGCTTGAGTGTGCAAGAGGCGGCATCCTGCGCAGCGGCCTCGCTTTCAGGTATTGTGATATAGCTATTGTAACCAACGTAACTGCCGATCACATTGGGCTTGGTGGCATAGAAACACTTAAGCAAATGGCACAAGTGAAACAGGTGCTACCCGAGACGGTGTTCAGGAAAGGATTTGCCATCTTAAATGCTGATGATGACCTGGTATATGAAATGCGGAAAGACCTTAATTGCAACGTTGCTTTATTTAGCATGGATGAAAATAATCCGCGCATTAAGAAACATTGCCGCAAAGGCGGTTTGGCAGCAGTGTTTGAAAATGAATATGTCACCATACTAAAAGGCAATTGGAAAATACGTGTGGAAAAGGTTTCTGAAATACCGATAACTTTTGGCGGAAAGGCCATGCATAATATTATGAACACATTGCCGTCTATACTTGCCTGTTACCTTTTCAGAAATATCAAAGTGGAAGACATTCGGCAGGCGCTGCACACTTTTATTCCCTCAATTACGCAAACTCCCGGAAGGTTGAATTTGTTTCAATTTAAAAATTTTAAATTCCTGGCAGACTTTGCCCATAACCCGGCAGGATTAAGCCTACTATGTGATTTTGTAAACAGGCTGGATAGCACTTATAAAGTAGGCATCATCAGTGGAACAGGAGATAGAAGGGATGATGATATACGGGAAATAGGAAAAATATCAGGTCAAAATTTTGATGAAATAATTATAAGGCAGGATAAGCATTTACGGGGACGCACTGCCGAAGAAATAATTAATCTTTTGGTGGAGGGAATAGATGAAGGTAAAACGAAGGATGTGCCCGTTACTATTTTACAAAGAGAAAAAGAGGCGATACAATATGCGTATGATAATGTAAAACCCGGAGCAATTATTACTATTATGTGCGATGTAATACCTGATGCACTCGACTACATAAAAAAGCTAAAGGAAGAGGAAGATAAGGAAGCCGAAGCTTCTTCAAACTGATAAAACCCCAATATCACTTTTTGAAATTTTGAGGCATACCCTTACTTTTGCACTCCCATTGTCCCATAGTATAAAGGTAGTACGACAGATTTTGATTCTGTTTGTCGAGGTTCGAATCCTCGTGGGACAACTGAAGCCACATTTATTATAGCTATAATTTGTGACTTTTTTTATTTGTATCCAATCTAAATTGATTGCTATCAATGTTTTCTCGCTTTAGTATTAATTATGTCTTAATTTGTATATCCTGGAAAAAACAAGTTATGCAAATTTCTAACCGCCCACCTACACCACGAATGATCGCAAAGCTGAAAGATTGTCTTGAAAAGGAGAATAAAAATAAAGGCACCATTCCGTGCTTGCCGGAAGAAATGAAATCGTCCCTGGCAGGCTTATATAAAAGAGGATTGATCCAAACGAGAATGGAATTATTAGATAAAAAAAAGCAACTGTGTATCTATGTTACAGATACAGGAAAAAAGTTTTTGGCAAGTGTTGAAAAAAATTGAGCATACAATATTGCCATCATCCCTCCTTTATATTACTTATTCATCTAAATCATCCAATGCATTAATAGCCATAACTTTCTTAATTTTGAAGAAAGATGCCGATGACAAAGCTTATGTCATTACTCTTGAAACAATTGAAAAGGCGTGCAGGATTGGTTTTAATTCCTGTTCGTTTTTGAATAAATTCTGAAAATTATAAAATAAAATAACCGGATTATGTTTGAATCGTTAAGTGACCACTTAGATACGGCGTTTAAAAATTTAAAAGGCCAGGGAAGAATTACTGAACTTAATATTGCCTCCACAGTTAAAGACATACGGCGTGCATTGGTAGATGCCGACGTAAACTATAAAATTGCCAAAGAATTTACAGACAGCATCAAGGATAAAGCAACCGGTGAAAAGGTGATAAACGCCGTAAGCCCGGGACAGCTTATGGTAAAAATAGTAAAGGATGAGCTTACCGAATTGATGGGCGGTGTTGAAACTGAGCTCAATCTTTCCGGTAATCCGGCCATTATCTTAATAGCAGGCTTGCAGGGTAGCGGTAAAACAACTTTCAGCGGAAAGCTTGCCAATTATCTTAAAACTAAAAAAGGTAAATCTCCCCTGCTGGTGGCTGCCGATATCTATCGCCCCGCGGCAATAGAGCAACTAAAAATTCTTGGAGGCCAGATAAACGTGGATGTTTACAGTGAGCCGGAAAACCTGCCCGCCGGGCAGGCAGGTAAGAATGTTGTTTCTATTGTACAAAATGCGATCAAAGAAGCTAAAACAAAAAATAAGAATGTAGTAATAATTGACACTGCCGGCCGCCTCGCCATTGATGAGGTGATGATGACAGAAGTGGCTAACATAAAGAGTGCAGTTGACCCAAAAGAGATTTTATTTGTGGTTGACAGCATGACCGGCCAGGATGCAGTGAACACCGCTGCAGCCTTTAACCAACGGCTTAATTATACGGGCGTTGTGCTTACCAAGCTGGATGGTGACACACGTGGTGGCGCCGCCATTTCTATTAAATACACAGTTAATAAGCCGATCAAATTTGTAAGCAGCGGCGAGAAAATGGATACGCTTAATGTGTTCTATCCTGAAAGGATGGCACAGCGGATAATCGGGATGGGAGATATTGTAAGCCTGGTAGAAAAAGCACAGGAACAATTTGATGAAGTACAGGCAGCAAAGCTTGAAAAAAGAATAAGAAAAAACCAGTTTGACTTCGAAGACTTTAAAATCCAGCTGCAGCAGATAAAGAAGATGGGAAATTTAAAAGATTTAATGGGGATGATACCGGGCGTGGGCAAACAATTAAAGGATGTTGATATTAACGACGATGCTTTTAAAGGCATTGAAGCAATGATCAATTCTATGACGTTAGAAGAACGTCGCAATCCGGATATTATTAATCCCAGCCGCAAGCAACGCATAGCCGCAGGAAGCGGAAAAGATATAAGTGAGTTAAACCAGTTTATCAAGCAATTTGAGCAAATGAAGAATATGATGAAAATGATGAACAAGATGCCGATGGGGAAACTTGCAGGCTTAGGTAAAAAATAATCGAATTGATTATTTTATTGAGTTAGAAATTTCTTATTTAAGAAATTTTAAAAAGGCAAAAATAGCACTAAGCTGAGTAACCCAGAAAACGAATGCCCACACAATTAATTGAAATTTAGCTTCGGATATTTTGGATTCAACTTCAGCAATTTTTTTTTCAACAAAATCCTTGGTAGCTATATTAGGAACCTGTTCGGCTACCTGTTCTTTGATAGAGGCTTTTACAAATCCTACAAGCTCTTCTGCTTCCTGCTCACCTAATTTTTTTTTAAGTGTATTAAAAAGCTGTATGTCTGTGATATTAATTGTAGAGGCCATAATAAATGACACAAATATAAAAAAATTTAACCTGGATTTAAATAATTTGGATTTTGTATTTACACCTCTTATCTTCGCACTCCTTTAGAAACTAAATTTAATAACAACCCAAAAAAATTTCTATTTTTTATGGCTGTAAAAATGAGATTGCAACGCCATGGCTCAAAGAAGAGACCATTTTACTTTATAGTAGTTGCAGATGCCCGTAGTCCCCGTGATGGAAAATTCATCCAAAAATTAGGCTCCTATAATCCTTTAACTGTTCCTGCCAGTATTCAGATTGACCGGCAGAAAGCATTGGAATGGTTACATAAAGGCGCTCAACCTACTGATACCGTTCGCCGTATTCTAAGCTTTAAAGGCGTGTTGTACCTCAAGCATTTGCTTCGTGGGGTTACGCTCGGCTTATTCGATGAAGCTGCGGCAATGGAAAAGTTCACAAAATGGAGTACCGAACATGATTCTGAATTTGCAAAAAGACAGGAATCGCATAAGAAAAGCAAAACTTCCAGCCGTGGTCCGGTTGCACGAAGAACTGGTGCTGCTCCTTCTACAGTAGCTCCTAAAAGTTCTGAAGCTCCCGTAGCCAAAGCTCCCGAAGCAGCTAAGGCAGATGAACCAGTAACTGAAAGCGCTAAAGAAACTACGACCACGACCTCGAAAGAGGCTACTGATTCCGCAGAATAATATATTACATAGCACATAGCTCTAAAAAGCTGTCTCATTTTGAGGCGGCTTTTTTTGCATTTTAGCCGTTTTCATTTCAAAACTAAATAGGTTTTATAATCTGCATCTATAAACAATTATAAGTTCTTTACAAAGTCGAAAACTACAATGGCATTAAACTTGATAATTTTCACCATAATACCCCTTTTAAACAAAAACTTACAAAAATGAAAATAATTAAAATTTTAGGAGGCACGCTGATGATTATATCAGTGTGTGCATTTTTTACGCCAGCTAAGAGCCAGGAAAAACAAATAGATAAGGTGCAGGCTGCTACGCAAGTACTTGCGGATTTTAGTAAAATGAAAGAAAGTATCCCATCTGAATTACTCGAGATTACCCAGGGAATAATTATTGTTCCGAAATTAATAAATGCAGGTTTTGTTCTTTCCGGGAAAAGAGGAAAAGGCCTTGCGATGGTAAAGTTAGAAGATGGTACATGGAGCAACCCGGTATTTGTAACACTTACTGGCGGCGGCGTTGGCTTGCAGGCAGGTTTACAATCCATAGACCTCGTATTAGTGTTTAAAAATAGAAATACCCTGGAAAATATTGGCAAAGGCAGCTTTACTCTTGGGGGGGATATCTCAGTGGCAGCGGGACCGGTTGGCCGTAGTTCTTCAGCAAGTACCGATTATAAGTTAGAAGCGGAAGTGTATTCTTATTCAAGAAGCAAAGGTTTGTTCGCAGGAATAAGCCTTAACGGTATGGCTATAGATATAGATGAAAAAGGGAATGAGGCATTCTATGGAAATAATATGGATGCAAAAGAATTATTTTCAAATGCTAATGAAAATAATTCAGCGGGAGTTGCAAACTTAAAAGCTGAATTAAAAAGTATGTATAAATAAGTTTTCTCAAAATTAATTTTAAAAGCTGCATTAAACTATGCGGCTTTTTTTATGGATATTTTATCGAAAAATATCCATCACTTAACTGTGCGAATGTAGTACTCCCTGCAGTGTACCTTGCGTTGAAATCAAAAATAGCTCTCATCCTTTTTGAGATTAAATTGTTTTCAATAATCATTAATGTTCCATTATCTGAAACTAACAAGGTAGAGGTATCCGGATTATAAGTTCCGAAATATGTTATAGCAGAAAAATCTAGCGGGTATGAACCCGGGGCGACATCCGCAGGAATCGTTAACGATAATCTTCTAAAGCCCGTAATATCCCTGGCGATGACATTAACGTCATTCAAAATCTTTTTAACCGAGATGTCATAAACAGGAAATAGAATTCCATTTACAACTATTTTAAAAGTATCTGTTGCGTTACCTCTTGTTATTTCAGGGTTTTCAAATTTTTTTTGGCATGACGTGATAAGTATCAAACAGGCAAATAACTTAATAAGAGATAGACAGGGTTTCATATCACCATATTTAGTTACAAATATAATCAACAAATTACCTGGCTCCCGGGGGACAATTTTTTCTCAAAAAATCCGAATATAGAGTTGTCAAATGCTTACGCGTACCTTCTCCCTCAGATATGCTGTGCGTCCTGTTGGGGTAAGGCATAAACTGGAAAGTTTTATTGTATTTAATTAACTCGTTTAGCATTGCTTCGGCATTATCGTATTGTACGTTATCATCACCGGTGCCATGTATGAATAATAAATTTCCTTTCAGATTTTTTGCATAATAAATCGGCGAACCTTTCACGTAGTTATCCATATTTTCCTGTGGCAAGCCCATGTATCTTTCCTCATAAATATTATCATAAAACAAAAGATTGTCAACAGCAGCAATAGAAATTCCTGTTTTATAAATTTCAGGATATTGAAACATTAAATTTAAGGTAGATGAGCCGCCCCCGCTCCATCCCCACACGGCAACTCTTGATGTATCAAAATAAGATTTTTCCATCAGCTTTTTTGCCGCCATCGCCTGGTCGCGAATATTCAATCTTCCTAATTGCCCGTAGATTGATTTGCGCCATTCCGCTCCCCGCAAAGACGGCGTTCCGCGATTATCAACCGATACCTGTATGTAGCCTTCAATACTCATATCACCATTAAAAAGAAAATTACGCTGAGCGCCATAGCTGTCGCCTACTGTGGAAGATGCTGGCTCGCCGTAAACATAAAATACAACCGGGTATTTTTTTGTGCTATCAAATCCTGCAGGCTTCACCATCCAACCATCAACCGTAATATTATCATCTGTTGTTACCTTGAAATATTCAATGTTGGAATCTTCATTCACCTTCATATTATTCGCTATGCTTTTTTCCGGGTTTAAGGGCTTATGTGCAGGTAAGGAAATCCACTCACGTGCAGGAAAAGTTTTGTAGTTAGAAAAGCTATGCATAGCATACTTTGCACCGGGTGAAATGTTATAATCGTGTGTTCCCTTCATTTCCGCCGGCGACACCAATTCCAATTTTCCTTTTCCATCCATCTTTACACGATATAAGTAAAGCTGTGTTGCACTATTGGGCGATGCCATGAAATAGACATAATTATTTTTATCATCAATGCATTTAATATTGTCAATATCGTAATCGCCTTTCGTAATTAAGGTTTCCTTTTTGCCATCGCGGTCTATCAAAAAAATATGCCTCCATCCGTCTTTTTCGCTAACCCATAAAAAGTTTTTTCCACTATTAAGCCATTCCCAGCCGGTAGGGTCATCATCATTCCATCTTGATTTGATATCGATAAAAGCTTTATCATTTTCTGTGTAAAAATTATTGGAAGCGCCTGTTGCAGTATTGCAATAAAAAAGCTTGCTTTCATTCTGCTTCCTGTTCAATTGCTGCAGTACTAATTCATCCGAATTATTCGCCCATTCCATTCTTGGAATATAGTGCTGCTGAGGATCTCCGGGGATGTTCATCCATTTAATATCATCATCATTAATGGTAATTACACCTATGCGTACGGGGGAGGGCGGCTGGCCTACTTTTGGATATTCAACAGGAATAATTTGTGAATAGACTGAGTCTGTGGTATTGAGCATATAATAATCGCGAACTTTTGTAGCATCTACCTGCCAGAAAGCAATTTTTTTACTGTCAGGGCTCCAGCGAAAACCATCCCGGCATCCAAACTCTTCTTCGTAAACCCAATCAAAAGTGCCATTGATTAATTTTCGTGTACCGTCCGCCGTTAGCTGGCTTATTGTATGGGAATCCAAATTTTCTGCGTATATATTATGCCCACTTACGTATGCCGCTATTTTTCCATCAGGAGAAATCTTTGCATACATCAACGATTGCGCCGGCAGGCCTTTACCTAATTGAATAAGTTGGCCGGATACAACATCCAGCAGCCAATAATCGCCGCGGGTATGATAGCGCCAAACCTTTGCTGTGTTTGTAAACACGAGCAGCTTTTTGTTATCCGGGGTAAAGCTGTAGATGTTGAAAGCTAAAGGCGCCTGGGAACCCGCAGGTATCAATTGTTCTTTCTTTACAATTACTGTTTCACTATTTGTAATCACATCAGTTTTTACAATACCTCCATTGGTTATTTTCAGGTAGGCGGTACCGTCAGGCGTCCAGTCAATTTCCTTTGCCCTGAATTGTGAAAAACCCGGCAATGAATTAAAAGCAACAACTATCAAAATAAGGAATCTGTAAACTTTTAGCATCTTCAATTTTTTTGGGCGTAAATGTACACAAACATCATTACCGGCTTACTACCATTTACCCAATCGTTTCATAAATTTGATTATGGCAGAAAAAGAAAAATTAAGAATAGATAAATACCTGTGGGCGATCAGGCTTTTCAAAACAAGGAGCCTGTCTGCAGAGGCTTGCAATAATGGAAAAGTGAAGTGCAATGGAATAAATGTAAAAGCAGCTAAACCTGTGAACATTGGGGAGCAATATGAAGTAAAAACAGAAGCTAAAAAATGGGTCATACAGGTAAAAGGTTTACTGCATACACGGGTGCAATATGCGGAGGCGATAAAAAATTACATAGACCAAACTCCGGAAGAAAATATTGAAAAGATTCAGTCAACGGCTTTTGTTTTTAATACAGGTAAAAGAAAAAGTAAACAAGGCCGGCCTACCAAAAAAGAGAAGAGAGACCTGGATGATTTTAAGTCTTTATAAGGAGGTTTATACCTCACAGGTTTTTAAAACCTGTGAGGTATATTAAAACCTGTGAGGTATATTAAAACCTGTAAGGTATTTTAATATCCCATCAAGAGCATTACCATAAGTTTGCAAAATGAAGATTGATATCATCTCCGTGGTGCCCCAATTAATGGAAAGTTTTTTTGCGCATTCAATTTTAAAACGTGCCAAAGAAAAAGATCTGCTGGAGGTCAATATTTTTAATCTGCGCGATTATACAAATTACAAACATGGCCAGGTAGATGATTACCAGTTTGGTGGAGGCGCCGGCCTCGTGATGATGGCAGAGCCTTTGGTAAATACCATTGAATCTTTGCAAAAAGAAACGCAATACGACGAAGTAATTTTTCTCACTCCTGATGGAGAAAAGTTTGAACAAAGAACCGCCAATGCCTTATCATTAAAAAAAAATTTATTGCTACTATGCGGGCATTATAAAGGCATTGATCAGCGTGTGCGTGATCATTTTATTACAAAAGAAATTTCTATAGGAGATTATGTGTTAAGCGGAGGAGAGTTAGGCGCAGCCGTACTTGTGGATGCTATTGGCAGATTATTGCCCGGAGTATTAAATGATGAAACTTCTGCTTTAACAGACTCTTTCCAGGATAATTTGTTAGCGCCACCTGTTTATACAAGGCCGGAAGAATTTCGCGGATGGAAAGTGCCTGATGTTTTATTAAGCGGTAATCATTCTAAAATTGAGGAATGGCGGCATGAAGAGTCTATCAAACTCACTAAAGAAAAAAGGCCGGATTTATTGGGAGGAACGGCTGACAACTAATTTTTAAAATTTAATTTCGGCATTTAATATCCCCGATTTAATTTTTCCTTTCATATTTTCCTGCTCTTCATATTCACCATTCTTCAAATAAAAAGACGTAACAAATTTAGAATTGGGCTCTACCACAAAATATTCGGACACGCCATATATTTCGTAAATAATCTTTTTTTCTTCCAAATCAAAGTTAGAAGTAGCAGGCGATAAAATTTCAACAACAAAATCCGGAACGCCAAACAAACCATTTTCCCGGATGTTTTTTAAGTTCTCATTTTTTACAAAAATAATATCTGGCTCAAAAATATTATGTTTTGAAAAATGAACATCAAATGGCCCGATTATTATACGGCCAATATTATTCTTTCTAAGGTGTAATGAAATATTAACGCTTAGTTCGCCAAAAATAACCTGGTGAATATTAAATGGAGAAGGGCTTAGTACTAATTTGTCATTAATAATTTGGCATATGTTCCTTCAGGAAGGCTCTGCCACACTTCCAGCATTGTGCGTGGCGGATGAATTAATGTATTAGTCATTCATAAAAGTTTTTTGATGACACGTGCTTTAAAATAAAATGGGGGTGCTTAATATCGCAGATTTAATTCTACCATTCCTGCTTTTCTGCTGTTCATATATACCTTCTTTTAAAAAATAAGTGATAACGGATTTTACATTTGGCTCTACGATAAAATATTCTTGTACCCCATACCTTTCGTAAACTAATTTTTTTTCTTCCAGGTCGTAATAGGAATTGGAAGGAGATAAAATTTCAATAACAATATCCGGAGCGCCGAAAACGTTGCTCTTCTTTATTCTATCAAGGTTTTCATTTTTAATGAAAAGTATATCAGGCTGTAAAATATTTTGTTTGGAAAAACGAACATCCACAGGTGCGATCAGTACCTCTCCCAGCGGGTTCTTTATCAAAAACATTGACAACGCAATATTTATTTTGTTCAATATTATTTGATGAACAATGATTGGCGCTGGGCTCATAACTAATTTATCATTTATAAGCTGGCACAAAGTTCCTTCCGGCAGGCTCTCCCACACTTCCAGCATTGTTCTCGGCGGATGTATTAATGTGTTTGTCATGTATCTAAAATTACAAAATTATTCCTTCTTCACTCCGATAACGGGCAGCTGCTTTTCCCTTATCAAGGCATTGAATTTGGGAACATCTGCCTCCATTATGGTCTTTAATTTATTTAACTCAGCATCTGCTTTTACTGATAAAAATGTGTATGCATCCTTTACCTGTTGGGTAGGCGGGTAATTTCCGGAGGCGGCATAATCATATAATCCCCCTATCTGGTCATTCAATCTTATTGGGTAGTTCAGTACGTCCTGGCCACTCTTTGCTTTGGTCTGGTACAGCGCCTCTTCAATCTTCGTCATGTGGCTATTTATTGAGTCTGCCATTATTTTTACGGCTCCTGCTGTATCACTTCCTTGTCGAGCCATGAAGTCGTTTATTTGCTTTCGTATCTCCCTTATATTTTTTATTCCTTTTTGAATTTCAGAAAACTTATCTCTTACCTGCAGTAAAAAGGCAAACTGGTCTTCATATTCCTGCTGCGTTTCTTTATAGTTAGGGTTGGCTTTTATATTCGCTTCCACTTCAGCGCTGTCCTTATTGTTTTCAATTATGCGTATATAGTATTTTCCGGGAATAGCCTTCGGGCCAGGCACCGGGCCGTTCCATAAAATCATGCCTTCTATTTTTTCAGCAGGTGCATAATCCGTATTCCATACAAATTGATTCATGCCTTTGGCAACTTCTATCTTAGCTGTGTCGCCTGAGGGCTTTGTGCTGTAAGTACTAATCACTTTTTTATTATCATCCAATACTAAAATTTTCACAAGGGCACTGTCTGCAACATCTTTTAAAAAATAATTGATAACAATACCATTTGGCGGATTGATGCCGGCATTCTTTACATTGAGGTTTTGCGAGCCTCTCATTCTCCATGCATCATCTGCCGGAAAAATGTAAATAGGATTTTGCGTAACGTCTTTATCAATATTCTGCACCACATTTAGGTCATCTAATATCCAAAAGGCACGCCCCTGTGTGGCAACCACCAGGTCATTATTTTTCAGAGTGAGATCAGTAATAGGCACAATAGGCAGGTTCAGTTGAAAGGGCTTCCAGTTTTGACCGTAGTCATAGCTAATATACATGCCATACTCCGTGCCGCAATACAAGAGGCCGGCCCTTTTTTTATCTGCCCGCAGGCAACGTACAAAGTGCGTGGGCGCTATACCGTTAGTTATTTTATTCCAGCTTTTTCCGTAGTCATTTGTTACAAAAATATAAGGTGTATAATCGTCGCTTTTATATTTAGTCCCTACAAAATATGCAGTGCCTTTTTTGAACGGATCGGCTTCCACGCAGTTCCAAAGCATCCACTTACCTGCTGCAGCAGGCGTCACATTATCCCAGTGAGCGCCACCATCTTTACTTATGTTAATAAGGCCATCGTCGCTGCCGGTCCACAATAAGTCTTTCTCAAGAGGAGATTCCATGGCGGTAAAAATGGTGCAATAGACTTCCACGCCGGTATTGTCTTGCGTGATAGGGCCACCGCTCGATTTTTGTTTACTCTTATCATTAGTAGTAAGATCAGGACTTAAAGCCGTCCAGGTGGCTCCTTCATTTTCTGTGGCGAATAATACGTTTCCACCGGCATATAATTTTTTGGGATCATTTGGTGAAAAGAAAATAGGAAAGTTCCATTGGAAACGGTATTTGGAAATATCAGCGCCATTACCTAAATCGTACACCGGCCACACGCTCACGGCGCGGTTTTCCCCGGTCTTATGGTCAAAACGTGAGATGAAGCCGCCATAGTTTCCACCGTAAACAATATCAGGATTTGTTGGGTCGGCAACTACATAGCCACTTTCAAAACCCGCGGTAGGTGTCCAATCGCTTTGGTCAATGTCGTTCCCTTCTGTTCTGGATAAAATGCGAACGGTTGAATTATCCTGTTGCGCTGCCAACAACCTGTAAGGAAAATGATTGTCTGTTGACACACGGTAGAACTGGGCAGTGGGTTGATTTTGATAAGTGCTCCAGTTTTCTCCCGCATCAAAGCTTACCTGTCCACCACCATCGTCTGCTACGATCATACGATTAGCATCTTCCGGGTCAATCCATAAGTCGTGGTGATCACCATGCGGCGTATTAATTTCTTTAAAAGTTTTTCCGCCATCTCCACTGCGATACATGTTTACATTTAAGGCATACACCATATCAGCATTTTTTGGGTCACAATATATTTTGCTAAAGTACCAGGCACGTTGCCGTATATTAGGGTCTGTACTTACATTCGTCCATGTCTCTCCTCCATCATCACTTCGCAGTAAGCCACCTTTCTCAGACTCTACCAAAGCAAACACTCTTTCAGGATTTACTTTTGATACGGCAATACCAATATTGCCAATAATGGTTTTACCCGGAAACCCTTTCTTATCATTCAGCTTTACCCAATTCTCACCGGCATCCGTGCTTTTCCAAAGTGCGCTTCCCTTTCCGCCGCTCTCCAGGCTGTAGGGCGTGCGTTTAACCGTCCACGTGGATGCATAAAAAACAGAAGGATTATCAGGCTCCATCACTAATTCGGAGCCGCCGCTCATATCGTTGCTAAACAAAACGCGTTTCCAGTTTTTGCCGCCATCCATGGTTTTATAAATGCCCCTTTCATCAGAAGGGCCAAACAAATGGCCAAGAGCGGCAACCCACACTATGTCAGGTTTGCTTGGATGAACAACAATGCGCATGATGTGTCTCGAATTATCAAGGCCAATGTGCTTCCAGCTACGCCCTTCGTCATCGCTGCGCCACATACCATGGCCTTCACTAACGTTGCCGCGTAACGTTGTTTCGCCTTCACCCGCATACACGATAGATGAGTTGGAAGGCGCAACTGCCACGCTTCCTATAGAGCCACCAAAATATTTATCGGAAACATTTTTCCAATTGCTGCCGCCATCTTTTGTTTTCCACACGCCACCACCTGTGGCAGCAAAATAAAACGTGTTTTTATCTTTGTAGTCGCCGGCTACACCGCCGCTTCTTCCACCGCGGAAAGGGCCAACCAGCCTGTATTTTGTTTTCGACAACAGCATGCTATCTGTTATGTTGGAATTACCAATTGCTGTATTTTTCTTTTGTGCAAATGAAAGAATGATAAATAAAGAGCAGGCGAAGGATAAAAAAAATTTTTTCATTTAGATGTTCTTAATGTTTAGAACACGAATTTACTTAAAGCAGGTTTTATGTATTTTTTTATTTAAGCTCAATTGAATGGGTTAATTTTTATCAATAAAAAAAGCCCGCTCTTTTCAAGGCGGGCTGTATTTACCCTCACAATAAATACTGAAAAATTACCAGTTGCTTAGCCTTATCCCAATGTTATACGGCATGTAGTTAAGGCCATTTTTGAAAATAGAGTTGGGGCTGTATGAACCATACAAATGTGCAGGGCCAAGGCCAAGCTCTGCTATGTAAGAAAATTTCCATTTTTCCAGATCATAATCGCCGCGGTTTTTTTGCTTGCCCCGCTCATCACTCTTCTGCTTGTTCCTGCTGCTGTAGAGATAGCCTGCACTTACGCCGGCACTCAGACTTATTCCTTTGGAAGAAGAGTTGGGATTGGTGCGGAAATTTAGCATAAACGGAATAGTAACATAATCGGCTGCAAGCTTATTTTTTGAAAAATCTATTGAGTCTTTAAAAATAAATGGATGTGGAATATTTTGAGCGGCGTTGTAAGGATTGGCGCCTCCTTCATTTAAACTCACTGCAGATTTAAACCGGTAATTGTTCAGCTCAATGCCCAGCCCGTATTTTAAATTTACATAGTGCTTTATCAGGTTAAGCCTTTGCATAAAAAACCAGATATTCACATTCACTGACTTTATTGTTTTCAATTTAAAATCATTTTCACCCAAAGGTGCACTGCCGGGGCGGTTTACGATATATCCATCTGATGTAGCATTTGCATAATTCGTTTTATCTGTCCAGTTGGCAAAGCCCAGATCCACTATAAATGAGGCTGTACTTATGTTGGAATTCGTTTGCCTGTGCCTATTGCCAAGTGTTACGGTTACCCGTTTTGTGTGCGATGTGTCTCCTTTTTTTAAGATGATCATTCCCCCGATGCGTATGGTATCATTTTGCTTGTGTACTACTATTGAATCTTCCTGGGCGAAGGAGTGGATAGAGAATAGGATTGCCATAAAAGCCAGTGCTGTCTTTTTCATTTTGTTTAATTGTGCGATGAGTGATTTATTTTTTGTAAATTTTAGTTGGATGCGACTTGTTTATCATCCCCTGAGAAAAGATGCGCTACCGGGTTGTTCCTTTCCACGATGCGCTTTACCTTTTTAAGAAATCCTCCAACTTTTGATTTCCTGAATTCTTCAGTGGTTATATTGTAGAATACATAGTTTTCATTTTTACCGGCCTCGTCATTTACATAAGAGGCAGCGTGCACCTGCATTGCAGGTTGATCACTTCCGTTGCTCAAAATCTTTTGCTCTGCATCTCCTTCTTTAAAAGGTTCTTCTATTTTCGTTGCTGCAATTACCTGTGGCGTCTCCTTAATGCGGGAGGGAGCAATAGCCACATCACTATTTATTTTTTCCTGCGGAATATTTAGAACCTGTTTTTCGGCCGCAGTCTTTTTATTTTTTATAAAAGTTTTTACCAAAGAAGCCGCGACTATATTCTTGTTTTCCTTTTTTCCTTTTGATACATTTTTTGGCTCAACATTCTTTTCATTGATTGAATTTTTTTCTTTTGGCTTCTCAGTATTGGCTACTTCATTATCTTTTTTGTTTAGCAATGAAGGAGTTGTTTTTTGTTGAGCTGCATTTTTCTTTACCGGTATTATATGTACAGCCACCGGTGGTTGAATCTGTTTTTGTGTTGTATATTTCTGCGCAATCCAAAAGCCGAAGCCAATGAAAACTGCTGCTGCCATTGCTCTCCAGATGATCAGTGGAATAATCTTTCCGGTTTTTTCTTTCCTATGTAATTTTTTCTTTTCAGGAAATAATATAGAATTATCAGCCGAAAGCTTCGATTTGCCAAAGAGCTCAAATTCACTTTTTAATTGAGGATGTTTAATTAAAAACAAATCGGTCTTAGTTTTTTGTCCATTGGTTAATTCATTATCGTGATATAAAACAAAAACGGTTTCGTAATTTTTTTCGGTAATGAAATCGCTTTCAGCATCCTTTAGTAAAAATGATTTATCCTGCAGGTTAATATCAGCCTCCGGCTTACAGATAGTATCCTGTATCATTTTAAATTCTTTTTCCAGGTCTTTATTTTCCCTGATAAATCTTAATACTTCACCTTTCTCGTAATCGGTTAATTCATTATCCGCATAAAGTAAAAAGTACTCTTCGTAATTATCTCTGTTGATGTTCATCTTTAAATAACGTTTTCAGGTTTCACCAAAAAATTTTTTAGCTGTATCCTCGCCCGGTGCAGGTAAACCTTTACCTGGCTTATGCTCAGCGATGTAATCTGCGCTATCTCATCATAGCTGTATCCCTCATAATCCTTCAGCAACACAAGGCTTCTTTGTGTTTCACTCAACCGGTACAGTGCTTCATTTAATATCTTTTTTATATGATGTTGCGGTTCTTTTGTCGGCGTGTTTTCTTTTGAAAAATCATCTTTCAAGCTTATCCTCTTATTCTTTCTTATGTGATCAATCATCTGGTGATAAGCCACGGTAAATAAATATGATTTGCTCCGCTCGTTTTCCACAGCCTCCCGGTTAACCCACAATTTTTCAAATGCAGATTGTACCACATCTTTTGCATCTTCTTCGTGCCTTAGATTTTTTAAAATGAACCTGTAAACACCATCCGCATTTAGATTTACACATTCATTATATTCTTTCTCATTCATACAGTAACAGGCAGTTTTAAAATTTTCTGTATCCTTTGATTTGTAGTGATACGCGCTCAGCAATAAAAAGTTACAGAAGTGCCTTAAATTTTATTTATACATCTTCCTTGCTGAAAAATTAATGATTTGATTAGGTTTGTGTAAATCAAAAATAATTCAAATGAATGATAATTTCGTAAACCGCGTAGGCAAAGAGCTTGATGAAATAAAAGCTGCCGGTTTGTATAAAAATGAACGAGTGATCACCAGTGACCAGGGAGCAGAAATAGAAGTAGGCGGCAAAGAGGTTTTAAATTTTTGTGCTAACAATTATCTTGGTCTTTCGGCGCATCCAAAAGTAATAGAGGCTGCAAAAAAATATATTGACGAACGCGGCTATGGCCTCAGCAGCGTACGTTTTATTTGCGGCACGCAGGATATACATAAAGAGCTTGAAAAGAAGATTGCTGATTTTTTAGGAACTGAAGATACCATTTTATATGCCGCCTGCTTTGATGCTAACGGCGGTGTGTTTGAACCTTTGTTTGGTGAAGAAGATGCAATCATTTCTGATACGCTAAACCATGCAAGCATTATTGATGGCGTACGGCTGTGCAAAGCGCAACGCTACCGGTATGAACATAATAACATGGATAATCTTGAAAGTAAATTGAAGGATTCACAAAACCTCAGAAGCAGGATTATTGTAACCGACGGCTCTTTCAGTATGGATGGCACTATTGCCCAGCTTGATAAAATATGTGACCTGGCGAATAAGTATGATGCGATCGTAATGATAGATGAATGTCACTCCACAGGCTTCTTAGGCAAAACGGGCAGGGGCACGCATGAGTACCGCGGTGTGATGGGCAGGATTGATATAATCACAGGAACGCTGGGCAAAGCGCTTGGCGGCGCCAGTGGCGGCTTTACTTCGGGCAAAAAAGAAATTATTGAAATGCTTCGCCAGCGCAGCCGTCCTTACCTTTTTAGTAATACTGTTGCTCCCAGCATCGTAGGTGCATCTATTGCAGTTTTGGATATGCTTAGCGAAACGACTGACTTGCGTGATAAGCTCGAGAGCAACGCCAAATATTTCCGTACTAAAATGACAGAAGCCGGTTTTGATATAAAGCCCGGTGAGCATCCGATCGTTCCCATCATGTTGTACGAGGCAGAGCTTGCGCAAAAGTTTGCAGCAAAATTATTGGAAGAGGGAATTTATGTAATCGGCTTTTTCTTCCCGGTAGTAGCGAAAGGGCAAGCCCGTATAAGAGTGCAATTAAGTGCGGCCCACGAGCAAAAACATTTGGATAAAGCGATCGAAGCTTTTGTGAAAGTTGGGAAGGAGTTGGGAGTATTGAAATAAAAGAAGATAATTTTTGATTTAATAACTTTATAGAAATATCGGGAAATGGAAGCAACTTTATTAAATAGAATTACCAATAATCCGTCAATATTAACGGGGAAGCCTGTTATTAGAGGAATGCGCATTTCGGTAGAACAAATTTTAAAAATGTTAGCCAGGGGGATTTCCAATGATGATATTATTAAGGAATTTCCCATGCTTGAAATAGATGATACAAAGCATGCCTTGTATATGCCGCTAATAAAATTTCTCTTGAAGAATGGTATGATAAATACATCAAAATTAAAAATCATAATTGATGTTGGCGTAGGTAGAATAATTGAGGAATGGCTGGCTCAAGAAGGATTTAATGTTATTGCAAATCTCGAAAGTAAATTCGGAAATGCCTGATGCTGACATAATAGAATTGGCGCATGCTGAGGATGCAATTATAATAACCATGGATAAAGATTTTGGTGAATTAGAAGCTGTTCGAATTATTTATTTGCCACAGATTATACGCCTTCCCGACTGTGTCATTCAGGCGGGGATTTTCACAGATAAATCTGTGTACTTCGCAAAGCTAAGTATCTGTGTAATCGGTGGCTAAAATATTTTATTGCATATCTAATCATTTTATTTTAATTAACTCAAACAGCTTCTTAGTATTTAGAATCCACTCCTTACATAAAGGAATTTTATTATTAAGGTTGGAAGATGCAGTTGCTGAAGAAAAGTTATCAGCAATTCAGAATATATTTTCAACTAATGAATTTCAACTAAAAAATAATTTTTGTGTATATCAAAATGGCAAACTCAGAATCAGACATACCGCGGATGACTGAAACGCTTCTCGGGCAGGTATATATAGCTAAATTAATTAAATTTGATCAACAAAAGCTCAAAACATGCGTACGATAAATGTATCTATCTCCGAAGTGGAGTTTAATAAGTTTGGGTTAAAAAATAATAAACTGACTTTTTCAGACTTAGTTGATATTATATCCAGGGAAATCGCAAGACAGAATCTCAGGAAGTCTGTTGAACTTGCTGAAAAATATGGCCTTTCTGAAATGACAATAGAGGAGATAAATAAAGAAGTTAAAGCTGTCAGGAAAAATGCTAAAAATAATAATTGACACAAATGTTTTAGTTTCTTCGTTAATCCAAAAAAGTTATCCATTTCTGATAGTTGATGCTCTATTCTTGGACAGGCAAATTCAGCTTTGTATTTCTAATGATGTGTTTGAAGAGTATTCAGATGTTTTAAACAGAAAAAAATTTTTCAAATACCCGGATTTTATTTCAAATGCAAAAAATTTGTTTGCTAATATTCAGGAGCATGCCACTAAATATTATCCTGCCAATAAACTCAGCATCCTTAGTGATCAATCAGATAATAAATTTCTTGAACTTGCAGAAATCTGTGCCGCCGAATATCTTATAACCGGTAATACCAACGATTTCAAAATAAAAGAATATAAGCGAACGAGGATAGTATCACCAAAGGAGTTTTGTGAATTGGAGTTGCACAATAATGGTTGGTTTCAATAAGAAATTTAACCCATTTCGTATTACTAAAACATAAATTTTATTCATCCATCAATAAAAAGAAGCCACCTCTTCAAGCGCCTTCTTTTTTAATTGCGGTACCCAGCATTCTTTAGCAGCATAGCCGACAGGCAAAAGTAAAAATGGCTTTTCATTTTCAGGGCGCTTCAAAAGCTTTGACAGAAAATTCATCGGGCTTGGGGTATGCGTGAGTGTTACAAGTCCTGCAGTGTGGATGGCGGCAATTAAAAAGCCGGTGGCAATACCAGTACTTTCTAAAACATAATAATTATTCTTTTTGTTACCATCATTATCTATGTCATAAGATCTTTTGAAAACAACAATAAGCCAGGGCGCAATTTCCAGGAAAGGTTTTTTCCAATCAGTTTGTAAGGGAGCAAGATCCTTCAGCCATTCCGACGGCATACGTCCATTATAGCTTAATTGCTCTTCTGCCTCTGCGGCTTCCCGTATTTGTTTTTCACAGCAGCATCCTGCACCACGCAAATGGCCACGGTTGTTTATTGGCGCCGGAGGGCGCTGTGTTGGCTGCTGCAAGTATGGTTTCTATTACTTCTTTTGATATCGGCTCACTGCTGAAGTCCCTCACACTCCTGCGTTTCAGCATAGTGTTTAAAAACTGCTGTGAATTATTGAGTGATTGTTCTTCCGAAACTTTTTGTTGGTGATGGAGAATAAACGGGTAGCCATTAATAAGTTTTGTCTCATCCATTTTTTGTTATTGAATAATTATTTTGCCTGGTCGCTTTCGTTTTTTTCTTCTTTCTTAAGACGAGGTTCATTAAGTGCAACCACTCTTTTAGTTTCTTTTGTTCTTACGTTCATATTAAGCAGCTCAACTATAAATGAAAAGGCCATACCGAAATAAATGTAATTTTTTAAGTTAAGGCTTTCAGCTTTTTCAGCATTCCAGCCTTCTATCACCAGGCTAAGGCCGATCATAACAAGAAAGGAAAGCGCAAGCATTTTAAACGTGGGGTGTTTATGAATAAAGGCTGCAATTTTTGGACTGAAGACAAACATCACTATCAGTGCAATCACAACCGCCGCAATCATAATTTCAACATACTTTGCCGTACCGCCCGCAGTGATAATACTATCAAATGAAAACACCATATCTATGAGCATAATTTGAAAGGCCGCCTGTGAGAAGCTAAAAGATTTTACGTTTTGCTTCATCGCATTCGGGTCTTCTCCTTCAAGCTTTTGATGAATTTCATGCACGGATTTGTAAATAAGAAAGAGCCCGCCGGCAAGCATTACAAGGCTGGCTAAATCAAATCCTTTTTCGAAAACGGTGAATAAAGGCTTGCCCTTTTGAGATAACAGCCAGCCAAGGCCGAGCAACATGATGCTGCGTACGATCATTCCTTGTATTATCCAAAACAACCTTGCTTTTTTGTGCTCTTTCTCCGGCAGCCTGTTAATGATAATACTGACAAATATTACATTATCTATGCCCAGCACAACTTCCAGCAGAACAAGAATAAAAAAACTAATAATGCTATCGGTGGTAAATAAATGGCTCATCAATAAATATATTAAGGGCTTAAATTTACAATAATGATTTACAAATATTTTTTACAATAGACGGACCTTCATAAATAAAGCCTGTCCACACCTGCACCAGGTAGGCGCCGTTATTAAATTTTTCAACGGCATCTTCTCCGGAAAAAATACCGCCACTCGCGATCACGGGAACTTTACCACCGGATTTTTCAAAAATATATTTTGTGATATTGGTGGAAACATTTTTTAATGGCAGGCCACTCAATCCACCGGCACCTTTTTTTTCTATTTCTGCTGCAGACGTTTGCAAATTATCGCGGTTGATGGTTGTGTTAGCTGCTACTAACCCGTCCAGATTTATTTCCATTGCCAGATCAATAATATCATCGAGATCGGGTTTTGCAAGGTCCGGCGATATTTTTAAGAGTAACGGCCTTTGAACGGCTTTTTGTTTATTCAATTCCTGCAAATGTGAAAGTATTTTTCTCAAAGCATCTTTTCGTTGCAAGTCCCGCAGGCCGGGTGTATTAGGCGAGCTCACATTTACTACAAAATAGTCTATAAGATCGTGCAATGCATTAAATGATATTTCATAGTCTTTCCAGGCATCTTCATTGAGCGTGTTTTTATTTTTTCCAATATTACCACCAATAATAAGTAGTGGATTATCCGGCCTGATTTGGTTTGAATTTTTTTTACGAAATTCTGTTAATCGTTCAGCAACTTTTTCAACGCCGTCATTATTAAAGCCCATCCTGTTGATAAGGGCCTTATCTTTTGGTATTCTAAATAATCTTGGCCGGCGATTTCCGGTTTGCGGCAGGGGCGTTACCGTTCCTATTTCTACAAAGCCAAAGCCCAGTGCAGCAAGCTCCCGAAGGTACTTTGCATTCTTATCAAAGCCGGCGGCAAGGCCAACAGGGTTAGAAAATTCAAGTCCAAAAAAACTTCTTTGAAGATTGTTTCCCTTCGGTATAAACTTTTTTTGAATTGAATTTTTTATAAATGATGATCTGCAAAATTTTTTTAGAAGATCCATTGAAAAATAATGCACACCTTCCGGCCCAAAAAGAAATAAAAAATTGCGCAGCACCTTATACATTTCGGCGGCGAAGATAAATTGGTTAATTGATTAATTGGGTGATTGGTTAATACGTTGATTAGTTAATTGGTTGATTAGTTGATTAGTTAATTGGTTAATTGGTTGATTGGTTAATAGGTCAATGGTCAATGGCGTCAATAGGCCAATGGTCAGAAACTGCCACACCTTCCAGGTTTTTAAAATCTGGAAGGTGTTTTGTAAATCGCAACCGCCACCGCTTCGTTTATCAAACAGCAGGTAAATGGTATCAATATTGACCCAATGACAAATGACTTAATGACGATCACCTAAATCCAGAAGATAATCTCACTCAGTATCATACCTGTCGACACTTTCAATGCCGGGTAATTTTTTCAACTCTGTTACCAGGTCTTCGAGTTCATCTTTATCGTGCACATATACTTTAATATTTCCTTCGAATAGACCATCCTTCGCTTCCACGGTAAGTGCATTGATATTAATTCGCAAATCGCCACTGATCAGGTTGGTAATTTTATTTATGACACCCACATCATCAAGGCCAATGATTTTCACTCCTGTTAAAAAAGAGATCTCTTTATTTTTAACCCACTTTGTTTTTACCACACGGTGCCCGTAGTGCGATAAAAGCCGTGCCGCATTGGGACAATTTGTACGGTGAATTTTCAAACCTTCACCTTGCGTTATGAATCCGAAGACGTCATCGCCGGGAATGGGCTTGCAACAGTTGGCAAGCGTGTACATTATCTTATCGCTGCTCTCGCCAAAGATGATAAGCTCTGTGTCTTTTTTAGCATGCTTTTGCTCACTTTCTTGTTTCTCTTCAATTACCGGTTTAATAGCCTTTGGAGGATGAATCTTATCACCGAGTACAGTAAACTCTTTCAGATCCTGCAAATCAATTTTCTTTATGGCAATTTCGTACAGCAAATCCAGTGAGGAAGGGAGCTTATAATGCGCTGTAAGTTCATCTATATTAGTTTGATTCATTGCTGCGCCTATATGATCCAGCTTCCGTTGCAAAATAATTTTGCCATCTTCTGCAATGGCTCTCTTTTCCTCTTTAAGAGAATCTTTTATTTTGGTTTTTGCCTTGGTGGTCACAACAAACTTTAGCCACTCCCGGCTGGGCTTTTGTTTGCCGGAGGTAATTATTTCTACCTGGTCGCCGCTCCTGAGCTTATGCCCAAGCGGAACCAGTTTATGATTCACTTTTGCGCCTATACATTTTTCTCCTACCGCTGTGTGTACGGCAAAAGCAAAATCAAGCGTGGAAGCGCCTATCGGCAGCATCTTTACATCGCCCTTTGGTGTGTACACATAAATTTCTTCGGCTAAAAACGACACCTTAAAATCCTGCAAAAAATCTATTGAGTTGGTGTCCTGGTTAGCCAGCATATCCCTTATCTGGTGAAACCATTTATCAAAGCGGTTTTCTTCATTAGCGCCTTCTTTGTATTTCCAATGTGCCGCCAATCCCTTCTCTGCAATATCATTCATTCGTTTCGTTCGTATCTGCACTTCCACCCACTTGCCCTGGCCGCCCATTACAGTGGTGTGCAGCGCTTCGTATCCATTATTTTTAGGATTGCTCAGCCAGTCACGCAGCCGCTCGGGAGCAGGCGAGTACTCATTTGTAACCACGCTATATACTTTCCAGCAGTCTTCTTTTTCACGCTCCGGCGGCGAATTCAAAATTACCCGAATGGCAAAAAGATCATACACTTCTTCAAAAGAAATGCCTTTTTTCCTCATCTTATTCCAGATAGAATGAATGCTTTTCGGCCTGCCATAAATGTCAAAATCGAGATTCGCCTGTTGCAGCTTTTCTTTTATCGGCCTTATAAAATCATTGATATACCGGGTGCGTTCTCTCTTTGTGTTATCGAGTTTTTGCGCTATGTACCGGTAGCTATCGGGCTCCATGTATTTCATGGAGAGGTCTTCCATTTCTGTTTTTATATTGTACAGGCCCATGCGGTGCGCAAGGGGCGCATATACATACACCGTTTCAGAAGAAATTTTTAACTGCTTTTCCCGCTTCATGCTATCCATTGTACGCATGTTGTGGAGCCGGTCGGCAAGCTTTATCAAGATCACCCGCGGATCGTCAGTAAGCGTAAGTAAGATCTTTTTAAAATTTTCGGCCTGCTGCGACGAATTTGCGTCAAGCACCGTGGATATCTTGGTAAGCCCATCCACTATTTTAGCGATCTCGCTGCCAAATTCCCGTTGCACATCTTCCAGCGTGATATCAGTATCTTCAACGGTATCGTGCATTAAGGCGCAAATAGTGCTGCGCACGCCGAGGCCGATTTCTTCTACGCAGATCATGGCCACGGCAATAGGGTGAAGTATGTAAGGCTCGCCACTTTTACGCCGCATAGTTTTGTGCGCCTCCACTGCTATTTGAAAAGCGGCCCTTACCAGTTCTTTATCTCCGGGTTTTAACTTTGGCTTTAGCACCCGTAAAAGGGCACGGTAATGACGAAGAATTTCTTTTTTTTCTTCATCCTCGTTTAATACATACTTGGGTATATCTAATATGGTTTCCATCTATACGAATTTACAGAGAAATGTGCTGAATAGATTTATAGTAATTCTTAATTCAATTAAATAAGGACGATAATATTATTTTTTTAATTTTTTTTTAAAGGAGATTAACTCCCATGCTATCTTTTGATATTGCTCAAAAAAATGGAAACGATAAAATAAATAGTTCAGGCGTTTTTTTTAATCCAAATCCACTACTTTTGCCGCCCCAAAAGCGCATGTGGTGAAATTGGTAGACACGTCAGACTTAGGATCTGATGCCGCAAGGTGTGGGGGTTCAAGTCCCTCCATGCGCACACTCAAAACTTTTCTGCAAAGAAATTATAACCTTCTGTTCCCGTAGCAGTAAGATAAACTTTGATTAATGGCAAGTGTTACAAAAGAAAACATCGGAGATCTTCACGATAAATTAATAGTAAAGGTTTCTAAAGAAGATTATTTCCCTTCCTTCGAAAAATCAATAAAAGAGTATAGCAAAAAAGCAAATATCCCGGGCTTTAGAAAGGGAATGGTACCGGCTGGCGTAGTGAAGAAAATGTATGGCGCTTCTATATTTTATGATGAAGTGATTAAAGCTGTTGAGAAAGAATTAAACGAATATCTTGCAAAGGAAAAGCCAGAAATTTTTGCGCAGCCATTACCCATGGAAAGTGATCTTCGTAACCTTGATATGTCCAATCCTTTAGACTATGATTTCCCTTTTGAAATGGGTACAAAGCCGGCGATTTCTTTAGATGAGCTGACTGCTGTAAAGCCTGTTTTTCATAAGGTACATGTGACGGATGAAATGGTGAATGAAGAAGTAGAAAAGCTAATGACCAAACATGGGGAAATGAAAGATGATGCTGAAGAGGTAAGTGTGCCGGAAAATGTGTTGAATGTTACCTTCCAGGAAAGCGATGCAGAAGGAAATCCGCTGCCAGAGGCTCTCACAAAGGATAATTCTATTCTTGTAGAATATTTTGCGGAAGATTTTCGCCCACGCTTATACGGAAAAAAGAAAGATGATTTTGTTGTATTGCAATTAAAAAATGCTTTCGCTGAAAAAGAAAGAGAGTGGATATTAGCTGACCTTGGCCTTGATAAAAATGATGAAGTCTCCCTTGAAAAATATTTCAGGATGATGATTTTAAAAATTGAGTTGCTTGAAAAGAGTGAATTGAATGAAGAACTATTTAACATTGTTTTTCCCGGTAAAGGAATCAAAACAGAAGCTGAGTTTCGCCAGGCATTGAAAGACGAAATACAGGCACAATGGGACGCAGCCAGCCGCGGGCAAATGCAGGATCAGCTATATCATATTTTAATAGATACTCCTATAAAGTTTCCCGACGAATTTTTAAAGCGCTGGATAGCGGTAGGCGGAGAAAAAAAGAAAGCGCCCGAAGAAGTGGAAGCCGAATATCCATCTTTTTCCAATCAACTGAAATGGACATTGATCAGCGATAAGATTATCAATGAAAATAATATCGATGTAACAGAAGAAGAGCTGAGGAATTTTATGCGGCAGGAAATTAGGGGCTATTTTGGCCAAATGAATTTAGGACAAGACACGCCGTGGATTGATAGCTATATTGACCGTATGATGAAAGAGGAAAAGCAGGTGGATAGCAGCTATAGAAGAATACTAACTGAAAAAATGTTTAGCTGGCTTGAAAGCCAGGTGACACCGGAAGAAAAAATAACTTCACCTGAGGAACTGTTGGCAATGGGGCACGATCATTCACATTAATAATTATCAGAATCTTGATTTTTCGGATTAACTGATTCGCCTGATTAGTTTTAGATAATCAAGATTTCACACTCTCCTTTAAGCAACCTTTACGTTTGAATTATTATCTGTTTAATTATCAGCCTCAAGATCAAGTGTGAGTTGATGAAGTACGATCATGGTATTATTTTTGACTTATGCTACCCGCAAAATATGAAACAGTTATTTTTTTTCCTCCTTATTTCTCTCTCCCTTAATTCTTATTCTCAAAATACTGATAGTGTTCCGACTAACCGGGTACTTGTTCACAGCGATTACAGGCTTGAGATTCTTGCGAGAAAAGAATCAGAAATAAATACGGCTATTTTAAAAGCGCAAGCCAGGACAGCCCAGGGATACCGGCTGATGGTGCTCAATACTTACGACCGCGATTACGCCTTAAAAGTACGTTCTGAATTGCTTCAAAAATTTCCTGAGCAAAAGCCGTATATGTGGTATGCTAACCCCTACATCAAACTGAAGTTTGGTAATTTTCGCACAAAAGAAGAAGCAGAAGATTACAAAGGCCAGATCAGCCGCATGCTGGACGGCGCTTCTATTTACCTGCTTTCAGAAACAATTGAAGTGAAGCCTGATAAAGATTTTAATCCTGATGATATTAAATGATTTGGTATTAAAACACGGTTGCTCATTCTGCTTGCCTTTTTTAAGCTGAATTTTTGTTTTCATCTGCTAACATTTTCATTCAATGCCTTTTGTTTCTTTGTGGGTAATTAATACTTTGATATGCCGGAGAAATACCCGAAGGCCGCCTGGCCGGACGGACAAGGGGGTTGAAATTATTATAGATAGAAGTAAATTGTACTTTCAGAACTCCGAAGGTCCGCCCGTATAACCGGTTAGGACCTTCGGGGGTTTGCTCTTAGCTGTTTATATCTTTGGCTGTAGTCATAACACCCTTTCAGGGTTCTGCCAGAGCCCATCGGTAAGTAGAAAAATAATTCCATTTCTCCAGTATATTAAAAATTATCGGCCTTCTTTATGAAAAATTAGGTCTAATATTATTTGCTTATCCAATACTTAGCTCAGCAATTTAACCCCAGGCTTTATCAATTCATTCTCCAATAATTTTTTTCTTAAGATCCCAACAATCTCCGTCTGCCGGCGCTTTATTTCTTTGACCAATATTTCTTTTTGCAGTAAAAACAACGTTCACATAGACCAAATGCGAGTTCGCGTAATAATGTTTTTTATTGATGAAAGTTTTTAGAAGTTTGGTTTATAAAAAAGAATATGAAAAAAATCGGCACTTTAATAATTTTCATTAGCACAGGCTTACTTTTTTTTATGAGTGCCAATGCGCAGCAGAAAAACATTACTCTCTCCGGTGCTATAAAAGATTCCGCAACAAAAACACCTTTAGCTGATGCTTCGGTGAATATCATCAATATTGCTACCTCCGAAACCACAAACGCTGTCTCTGATAACAGTGGAAATTTTACTATAAAAAATATTCATCCCGGCAACTATCAATTAAAAATCACTTACACGGGATACAAGGCATTTATAAAAGATGACATTAACCTGGCGGGCAACATGGAAGCCTTTTTACTTTCTGAGGTTTTTTTATCTCCTCAGCAAAATGTGTTGCAGAATGTCACCATTGCCTCTTCCATCGAAAAACCACTTATATCACTCTCCGCTAATAAAATAACCCTGAATGTCGCTCAAAACCCTGTTGCCTCCATCAACAATGCTTATGATATTTTACTGCAGGCGCCCGGTGTAATGGAGCAGGACAATACTTTAAGATTCAGGGCACGATCAGTAAGCATTTTGATTGATGGAAAACTTACAAACTTAAGAGGTGAAGATTTAAAAAACATGCTCAGCTCTATGCCGGGCAGCAATATTGACAAGATTGAAATTGTCCCTAACCCGTCGGCGAAATATGGCGCAGACGGCGGAAGTGTAATTAACATAAAGCTGGCGAAAAATAAAAATTTTGGTACCAGCGGCACTATACTTGCCGGAATTGGTACCGGGCGGTTTGCTAACTATAATTCCGGGCTAAACCTGAATTACAGAAATAAGAAGATTAATATTTTCAGCAATTATTATTACGAATATAACAAGCAATACAGCAGCAATCACTCCGACCGTACTTTAAATTTTTCTTCTCATATTGTGCAGGATGAATATGGGATTAACATTAAAAAAAATAATGCTTACCGTGCGGGAATAGATTATGATATTAATAAGAACAACCTTATTGGCATTGAATTCAATGGACATACTGATTTTCAAAAACGATACATTGATAACCATTCTGTACTTACTAACGGCATTACTGCAAGTGACACATCATCGTCGGTTATTACTAATGGCAACTCGGTAATATTTAATCCTTCTGTTAATTTATATTACAAAGCTGTACTCGATTCTTTGGGCAGAGAGTTATCTGTAAACGCCGACTATTTTACTTACAACAAAAAATGGGAAGATAATTTTCTCACCAATTATTTTGACCAAGACAATTTAAAATATAAACAAACTACATTTTTAAGAGATAATTCCCCGTCACATAATTCTATAAAATCATTGAGTATGGACTATAGCTATCCGTCAAAGGTTGGGAATTTTGAGGCGGGCATCAAAACAGTATTTACGATCACCGATAATAATATTCAATGGCAATCACAAACCAATGGCGATTGGATAAATGATTCTTCCAAAACAAATCATTTCGTTTATAAAGAAAATATAAATGCTGCGTATCTAACTTTTGAAAAAGCTTTTAAGCAAAACTGGGAATTAAACCTGGGAATAAGAGCAGAGCAAACCAACTCTACCGGAACATTGATCAATTCCGGTGAAATAAATAAAAAAAATTATATCAATTTCTTCCCGAATGTAAGTGTGCAGTATTTAAAAAACCTCAACAACATATTTAGTTTCAGCTATAGAAAAAGTATAGACCGGTTCGGATTCGATATTGTAAATCCATTTATAAAATACCAGAGCCAATATTCATTCTACCGGGGCAACCCAGATATAGCGCCACAAATAAATCATAATATAGAATTTTCTTTTGCCTATAAGCAATCTCTTGTTTTTGGCCTGAGTGAAACACACTCCTTGAATGCGCTGGGCCCTGTGTATTTAAAAAGCGGCAGCAATTCAACTATATCTTCCTATACCAATTTTAAAAGCGCCGACCTGTTTTATATATACAGCTATTACAGAAAGCAATTTATAAAAAGGCTAATCACCATTCTTATAGGAGGATTTGGATTTTACAGGTACAATACGGCAACCAGCACAAGTATTCAGCAAAGCAACAATTCCACCTGGTCTTACTTATTCCAAACCAATAATACGCTTATACTAAAGAAAGGCTGGGCCGGTGATTTCAATGCTTCTTACCAGGGGCCGCTGGCTTCGGGCATTTATAAACTTGGAGGCATATTGAGCTCCAGTATGGGTATCAGCAAGCAAATATTAAAAGACAAGGCAGCGATAAAATTATCCATTACCGACCTCTTCAATACACAAAGCAAAATGATAAATATTGACTACCAGGGGGTGGTAATGGAACAACAAAGAAAGGAGGAATCAAGATTTATCCGCCTGAATATTACTTATAGAATAGGTAACAAAAATGTAAGATCAAAAAAAGAGCGCACTTCAAAAATTGAGGAAGTAGAAAACAGGATGACACAATAATTATTTTTTTACACATCTAAATAAACATCATCATGAAACTCTTAAAAACAGCCCTGTTAATTTGTGTATTTGCCGCAGGATTAAAATTTTCTTATGCACAAGTACCCGGTAAATTGCCATCCACCACGCTGTGGAAAATAAGCGGAAATGGATTATCCAATGATTCGTATATCTATCTTACCACTGCCTTGTGCGATACTAAAACAGCGCTAAGCGAAAATGCGGAAAAGGCATTGCGGCAGGTAAAAGTGATTGCAGTAGAAAGCAACCTTAACTCTAAAGAAAATGCTCCCAAGCTACCCAATCTGATCACAGTAACAAATGACTCGCAGAGAATTAAAAATATATTGCCTTTGTCAGCCTATAACCAACTGCTGTCAACGGCAAAAGAAAAATATGGGATGAATGAATTAATTCTTAACCAGTTTAAGCCCTTCTATATAAATGCTTTTCTCTTGCGAAATGCGAACCCCTGTGAGTCGGCAAATAATGAAAGGGTAGAAGATGTATTGAATGACTTTGCGAAAAAGAACAACATTAAATACAAAGAAATATTTACACCTGAAGAAATTGTAACAGAATACGATGCGGGATCACCTCAATATTGGCAACAAAATATTATGTACCTCTATAACAACTCAGACCAGGTAAAGCTTGATCTTCAAAATAAAAATAATTTATATGCTT
Organism: Hanamia sp.; assembly: GCA_965217965.1. Taxonomy (GTDB): domain Bacteria; phylum Bacteroidota; class Bacteroidia; order Chitinophagales; family Chitinophagaceae; genus Ginsengibacter. Next base: position 2,227,144 of record CBDCJQ010000001.1, read on the forward strand.
CACAAAACAGCGAAGGTTTGAAAAGCCTGTTCTCTTCAAATAATTATTATAAAATAAAATATAATTCTCCTGTGATAAAAGAACATGTGCAGGCGGCTTTATCAAAAATTGAAAACATAATCAAAACGCAACCGGCTTTTATTACCGTAGATGCCGGCTACTTTTTAACGAATGGCGGGTCTATGGCAGAGCTTTTACAAAGAGACGGCTATACCGTAAAACCCGTGGAAACGGCAACACATAATACGTTATCTAAAAATTAAAGCCTGGTTGAAGGCTACTGCAAAAAGTAAAAAAAATCTTAATCATTAAAATCTTACATCATGAACACTCAAAATCTATTCTGGAATTGTATTACCATTGATAAGCTGGAGGAGAGGCTCGAGTTGGCAAATATCGGGAATCTGTGTTGCCTCATTATCCCGGCGGGTGGGTAATTACGGTTCATTTCAAGATGTTTGCAAGCTCTGTCGTTTCAGCATCGCTTTCCTACCCATATTAAGCTAAAAGTATTCGCCGTCATTGAAATTTTCCTGGCTGGCATCTATCCCGTGATGTATGCCTTCTAAAAAAAACAGGAGGACAATTTATAGAATAACCGCTTTACTATCCATTAAAAGTGCCGGCAAGTACAGAAAACCAACATCAATGTAATTAAACATATTCTTTGGCCAAAAGAATAAAAGGGGTATCCGAAAACCTTTATAATAGAGTAGGAAAAATCTTTTTCATTATTAAATTTTATTATCATGAACAATCAAAATCTATTTGACAATGGTATCAACATTGAAAAATTAGAAGAAAGGCTCGAAATGGCAAATGTTGCAGACGTAACCTGCGTAATTATCATTGCTTAATGTTTTTAAAGGGCTGGGAGATATTTATTTCCCGGCCTTTTAATTTTTTTAAAACGGAATGCCGAACGTGATAAACTAAGCCGGGGTTTAAGAAATAATTAGCCTGCCACGTCCGGCCCCATAAAATCAAAACCAATTTTACAGCATTTATCACATTAAAAATAGACGTATGGAATATACTTTAAAAATAATCAAAGAGAATGCTAACGACCGGTACATTTTATGTGATTATAATGAAAATTATTACGCCATCAGCAAGTTGCTTTATGAAATTCTCGCAGAATACAAAACGAGCGATGTTTATGCTGAAATATGCAACAACATCAACGCCCGCAATAAAGAAATGTTGATCACACCTGGCCTAGTGGAAAACAGCATTAAAAAAGCACAGGAGATAATAGGCGCCGGCAAAAAAACTGTAACCCCCAAAAAAAATTATATAAGAAATAAGATACCGATAATAAGAGAAGGCAAATCTTCCAGGCTGTATCAATGCTTAGGGCTTTTATTCAATCAATATATTTTTGACATAGCGCTTCCTCTTTCAATCGCAATAAGTTTCCTCTTCTTTTATAGAACCGGCTATACTAATTTGCATTTCCTCTACGCTAAAATAACCCATTCGTTATCGGTAACGAACGCAGTTATTTCCTACCTGCTTTTTATAGCAATTATATTAATACACGAGCTTGGCCACGCATCTGCTTCATTCAAATATGGTATAAGGCCTAAAGAAATAGGTGCGGGTTTGTATTTCATTTTTCCCGTGTTATACACAAACGTTACTAATATTTGGGCTTTGAGCAACAGGCGCAGAATAATGGTTAACACCGGTGGAATATATTTTCAACTTCTCGTAAATGTCATCCTGATCATAATATTGCAGCTCAATTTTTTTAATGATCTTATTTTCATTCTGATAATTTCAAACAGCTTGAGTATTCTTGTTTCGCTAAACCCTTTTTTCAGGTATGACGGGTATTGGATATTCAGCGACCTTTTTAATACGCCAAACTTAAGAGAAAAGTCAACAAAACTAATGACAAACATCTTCCGTTTTACAAAGAAGAAAAATACTAACGCCGCAGGAAAAACATTACCGGCAATTATCATCTATTCCTTTTTAAATGTTGCCTTTTGGCTTTGGGTTTACTTTTCGATAGTAAAATATTTATTTGCCAACGTTCCAAAGTTGGTTTCCTCTTTAGGCGCTGCAAATTTTTTTTCAGGCGAATCACTATCAATAATACTTGCCTGCTTTTTGTTTTCTATGTGGTTTTTTACATTAACTATTAATTTTTTTATTAAATTTTTAAAATATAATAATCATGTCAAATAAATCAGCATACACACAAGGGAGAGATGATATTTTTAATTCTTTCTTACACGGGCAGAAGCTTAACAATGCAATGCATAACCACCAGTTTAATTTGGTGAGTGCCAATCTATTCAAATTCCTGCCTGAACTGAGCTTCGATCAACACCGGCAAACTTTCAACGAGATAGTGCTGCATAACAGGTTAAGCCATTTTGAGCAACTTTATATGGAAACATTTGACTACGTAACCTGTGAAAATCTCACCCCGGCATATTTTAAATTGCTGCGGGAAAGGCCGTGCGTTTTGTCAACTTTTCATTTTGGCTCCTATAGATTATTCAATACCTTTTTAATTAAAAATGAAATTCCATACACCATTGTAATTCCAAAAGACATTCTTGAGAGAGAAGGAGACACACTTAGAAAGATTTATGCAAATGGAAATTTAAAGGACGATTCTAAATTTATAGAGGTAGAATCTCCCGCCCTGGGCTTAAAAATACTACGCGAATTAAAAAGCGGCAGAAGCATATTCATTTACTTTGATGGCTACAGGACAGGCGGTGACACTAATAAAAATATTAACCGGAACAATAACGAGGATAAAATAAATTTTCTAGGCCAGTCAATCTTTACGAAAAAAGGCGTTACCTATCTTGCAAAGGCAGCGAAGGCGCCACTAATAACAGCCATATCTTATAGAAAGAGCCCGGACGATATAAGGCTTCATTTCTTTGACCCGGTGTTTCCTGACGAGGCTAAAAACGGCGAAAATTTCGCACACGAAGCAACGCAGCATATCTATAATTTATTTAGCCCATTCTTAAAAAAATATCCCGGCCAATGGGAATCCTGGCTGTACCTTCATAAACAAATTGATTGTAACGATGCGCCTTGCTTGATGGGCCAAAATGCTGTGCCGGAAGCGGATGCTTCTACTGTTGAAAAGTTTGCCTTTAACCCTACACAATACGGACTTTTTAAGATTAAAGACGACACGTTTATTTTTAACAAGTTTTCTTATTCAACGTATCCTCTTGAATTTTCAGTCTATGATGTATTGCTAAAGTCTGCAGATAACTTTATTGAAAAAAATCAAATATCCAATGAAAATATTTTTGAGCAGTTGTTTGCGAATAAGGTTTTAATTCCATTTCAGCAGGCAAGCTCATCATGATTGAACAATTAATTTGCGGGAGATACTTTTTTAAATCATGAATGAAAAACCGGTATAATTTGATTTATGATGATTAAGCTGTTTTAATTGATCAAAATAAAATGATTGAGCCGGATATAACTTTAGCAGCTACATTTTCAAAGGATAAACATTTTTTACTGTCAGGGATGCATTTCAAAATGTCGCTCGGGATTGAAGGTTGCCAACCTTTCGGATGAAGTTTTTAAATCAGAAATTAACTTGTTAAGGTTGGCAACCTTCGGATATTTTGAAATGCATCCACCGCCAGGCTCTACAGCAGGTATAAATCAATTATTTTTATGTTCCAGGTATGAATACTTTTTTTTTAAAAAAAAATAAAATCTCTTCTTTTTACCGGCACGCATTCGCGTGGATTCTTTATACATTTTATATTTATGCAATTAACTTTATAACCAACCCAAGGTTAAGTTTCCTTAGTATCATTATTTTTGAACTGCCCTTTATACTGGTCTTTTATACAAGCCTCTACGTTTTAAGGTTATTTAAAAAAAAACGGTTTTTACCGGCGTTAATACTTTTTTTTTCCTTTTTTCTATCACTGTCGTTACTGGGATATTTGTATATCTACAGATTTCTTCCCTCGTTGCAAATAAAGCTATACGACGGGCACTTTGAAGTCTCAACTTTTTTGCAGGCTGCTATTTCAGGGTATGTAAAATTTTTTATCTATGCTTTGCTTTTCTTCTTTATAGATAACTCCTTTGAAAATGAGCGTGAGCTTAGAAAATTACAGGAACAAAAATTTCTGCTGGAGAAACAAAAGAAAGAAAAGGATCTCGAAAATATCTTGCTGAAGCAACAGGAATTACAGAACGAACAGGAAAAATTACAATACGAATATGCATTTCTGCGTGCGCAGGTAAATCCTCATTTTCTCTATAATACATTAAATGTTCTATTCTCACAGGCGCTCCCATATTCTCAAAATCTTGCCGACAATATTCTAAAGCTAAGTAATATGATGCGCTATTCCCTGGAAAGCCTGGAATATAAGAGTGGCAAAGTTTCTATTCAGAAAGAAATTGAACACATGCAAACGCTTATAGACATACATAACATCCGGTTCTCTGACTCGAGTGTTATCAAATACAATGTAAGCGGCAAGGCGGAAGGGCAATTGCTGCCGCCACTTTCGATCATTACCATTTTAGAAAACGCTTTAAAATATGGAGATTTAAAAGATCCCGCAAATCCGCTGCTTATTAATCTTGTGCTAAAGCCGAACCAGATCTATTTTTATTGCAAGAATAAAAAAAGAAAAAATAATATTGAAATATCTTCCCATAATATTGGCATTACAAACTTAGGCAAGCGTTTGAATGATATTTTTAAAAATAAGTATGAGATGAAGGTGACAGACGAAGAAGAATTCTATACTTTTGAGCTAACTATTAATAACTGAGCGCCATGCTGAAATGTGTAATAATAGATGATGAAAAACCTGCGATCAATGTAATAGAAAGCTACATACAAAAAATGCCGAATCTCCAGTTGGCAGGGGCAGCTACAAACCCGATTATAGGAATTGAATTGATAAAACAACATAAAGCAGACGTTGTTTTTTTAGATATACAAATGACTGAAATGAATGGGATAGATGTAATGCGAATAATCAGTCCTGAAACGAAGGTGATTTTTTGTACGGCCTACTCAGAGTTTGCTGTAGCAAGCTACGATTTAGAAGCTGTGGATTATTTAATAAAGCCTATTCCTTTTACACGCTTCGCCAAGGCCGTACAGCGCGTGTCTAACATCATTGACTCTCAGCCGAATAAAATGCTAAGCCCTATAGTTAACGATTATATTTTCGTAAAAACAGAGCAAAAAGGTAAAATGCTGAAAATTGATTTAGATGATATAGATTTTTTAGAGGCAGTGAGCAACTACATAATCATACACCGGGGCCAGCAAAAAACGCTGGTGTATTTAACGCTCCGGGAATTAGAAGAACGCCTTCCGGCAGAACAATTTATGCGTGTTCATAAATCTTTTATAGTAGCCGTGCTGCAGATAGCGGCTATAGACCATGGCGACATTACTTTAAAAAACAGGAAAGAAAAAATACCTATTGGGAATACCTACAAAGAAGCATTTATGAATAAAATGGAAAATAAATTACTGAAACATTAAAAATTGTTTTTGTTTTTTCCCAACTTGAAATTAAGAAATTGTACCTGTGCAACTCTATGTTACATTTGCCCCTTCAGGAATAATCTATGTTGAAAGAAAAAATCAAAGACTTAGCGGCAAAATATTCAGACGAATTTATCAATATTCGCCATCACCTGCATGCACACCCGGAGTTGAGCTTTAAAGAGTTTGAGACTTCAAAATACATCCAGGATAAACTAACAGGGTGGGGGATGGAGTTCCAACAAATGGCTACCACAGGAGTCATTGGCATGATAAAGGGTAAAAATCCCGGTAATAAAATCATAGCGCTTCGTGCAGATATGGATGCGTTGCCTATCAGCGAGAAAAATGATGTGGAGTATCGTTCAAAAAATGAAGGCATTATGCATGCCTGCGGGCACGATGTACACTCTGCCTGTTTGCTGGGTGCAGCTAAAATTTTAAATGAATTAAAAGACGAGTGGGAGGGCACGATCAAATTAATTTTTCAACCGGGTGAAGAAAAAAACCCCGGCGGTGCGAGCCTTCTTATAAAAGAAGGTGTGCTTGAAAATCCAAAGCCCGGGGCAATCTTTGCGTTGCACGTTCACCCCGGTTTAGAAGTGGGAAAATTAAGTTTTCGTACAGGTATGGTAATGGCAAGTGCCGATGAAATTTATATTACAATAAAAGGTAAAGGCGGACATGCAGCAGCACCACATCTTACAGCAGATACTATACTTACAGCTTCGCACCTGGTGATAAACCTTCAGCAAATAATCAGCAGGCGCAACGACCCATTTAACCCATCGGTATTATCTATAACCTCTATACAAGGTGGCAATACCACCAATGTAATACCGGCAGAAGTTAAGCTGATCGGCACCTTCAGGGCTATGAATGAAGAATGGCGGTTTAATGCGCATGATATTATAAAAACGGTTTGCAAAAATACAGCGGCAATGACGGGCGCAGAAATTGATATAAATATTGACGTGGGTTATCCCTTTGTAACAAATAATGAGCAGCTAACTGCGATGGCTAAACGCAGCGCTGCTGAATACGCCGGCAAAGAAAATGTAGAAGAAACCGAGATGCGCATGGGTGCGGAAGATTTTGCATTTTACTCCCATAAAATGCCTGCCTGTTTTTTCAGGCTGGGCGTAGGTAATAAAGAAAAAAATATTACTTCGGGTGTACATACGCCTCTCTTTAATATTGATGAAGCAGCCATTGCAAATGGCATGGGCATTATGGCCTGGCTGGGCGCTTCTACATCAAATATATGAGTTAGCCACTTTAACTATCTTTACTTTTAATAAAACGAAATACACAAGCCTGTTTCATACGCAAAGTGTTCAATAGACTATATGCAAAAAAATCTTCGAAAGCAAGAGGCGCTTGACTATCATTTTAAAGGAAGACCAGGAAAAATAGAAGTGATTCCCACAAAAGCTACAAAAACACAAAGAGATCTTTCTCTCGCTTACTCACCGGGTGTAGCGGTGCCCTGCCTGGAAATAGAGGAAAACCCTGAGGCTGTTTATCAATATACTGCAAAGGGAAACCTCGTCGGCGTTATCAGTAACGGCACAGCCGTATTGGGCCTGGGTGATATAGGCCCGGAGGCAGGAAAGCCTGTGATGGAAGGCAAAGGTGTGTTGTTTAAAATATTTGCCGATATAGATGTTTTCGATATCGAGATAAGGGAAAAAGATCCGGAAAAATTTGTGGAGATTGTTGCTGCACTGGAACCAACTTTTGGCGGCATAAACTTAGAAGATATAAAAGCGCCTGAATGCTTTTATATTGAAAAAGCTTTACGGGAACGCCTCAAAATTCCGGTGATGCACGACGACCAGCATGGCACTGCCATCATAAGTGCAGCGGCTTTATTAAATGCCCTGGAAATTCAAAAGAAAAAAATTGACCGCGTAAAATTTGTAGTAAACGGCGCCGGCGCCGCCGCTATGGCCTGCATACAACTTTATGAAGCCGTTGGCGCTAAGGCTTCGAATTTTATTTTGTTCGACAGGAAGGGTGTAATTCATGCCGGCCGCACAGAAATGGATGAAACAAAAAGACGGTTTGCCCAAACAACCAACTCCAGCCAAACATTGGAAGATGCTATGAAAGATGCCGATGTATTTATTGGGCTAAGTGTAGGCAATGTAATAACTCCGGAGATGGTAAAAAGCATGGCAAGAAATCCCATTGTTTTTGCAATGGCCAATCCCGATCCTGAGATAACGTATGATAAAGCTATTGGGGCAAGGAAAGATGTGATTATGGCTACAGGCCGAAGCGATTATCCTAATCAGGTGAACAATGTTTTAGGCTTTCCTTATATATTCCGCGGAGCGCTTGATGTGCGTGCAACACAAATAAACGAAGCAATGAAGCTCGCCGCGGTAAAGGCCCTGGCAGAGCTGGCGAAGCTGCCCGTACCCGATATTGTGGTGATGGCTTATAATGAAAAAAATATTCTTTTCGGGCCAAACTATATAATTCCTAAACCATTAGATAACCGCCTGCTTACAACGGTGGCGCCGGCTGTAGCAAAGGCTGCAATAGAAAGCGGTGTTGCCCGCAACACTATTATGGATTGGGATAAATATACCGTAGAGTTGAATGAACGGCTCGGAATTGATAACCAACTATTAAGGGTAATTGGCAATAAAGCCAGGAAAAATCCTAAACGGGTTGTTTTTGCCGAAGCTGAAAATCAAAAAATATTAAAAACAGCCCAGCTTGTGCAGGACGAGGGCCTTGCCTACCCGATACTGTTAGGTGATCCAAAAACAATTCAATCCATTGCTGCGGAAAGTGGAATCGACCTGGAGGGTATGGTAATTATTGATCCCAAGGGCGATGAATCCCGGGAAAGGAGAGCCCGTTACGGTGAATTGTTTTTTGCAAAGCGCCAGCGCAGGGGGTTTAATTATTATGAAGCAAAAAAGATAATGCGGGACAGGCTGTATTTCGGATGCATGATGGTGGAAACAGGCGAAGCAGATGCTATGATCTCCGGGCTTTCTAAAAATTACCCTGATACAATACGTCCTGCCCTGCAGATCATTGGGTTGGAAAAAGGTACAAATAGGGTAGCGGGTATGTATATAATGATGACCAAAAAGGGCCCTATATTTTTAGCAGATACGACCGTCAATTTTAATCCCACGGCAGAAGAGCTGGCGGATATAACGTTAATGGTTGGCCGCGAGGTTAGAAATTTTGGTATCAAGCCCTGTATCGCCATGCTTAGTTATTCCAATTTTGGAAGCAGTAATTCACCGGAGGCAAAGCTGGTGGCAAAGGCAAGAGAAATTGTAAAACTAAAAGAACCCATACTTGTTGTAGATGGCGAAGTGCAGGCAAATGTAGCGTTCAACAAAGAAATGATAAAAGAAAATTATCCCTTTAGCGAATTGGTAAATAAAGACGTGAACGTGCTCATTTTTCCAAACCTCGCTGCCGGCAACGTGGCGTACAATCTTTTGCAGGAGCTTGGAGAAGCTGAAGCGATAGGCCCGATTTTATTGGGCTTGAGCAAGCCTGTACATATTCTGCAATTGGGCAGCCAGGTAAGGAGCATTTACAACATGGTACTAATATCGGTGATAGATGCTCAGATGAAATGCAATAACAATAAAGAATCTGAAGTTATATTGTCCGGCAAGTGGAGGAGGTCAAAAAAAGTGAATGTTTAGCATGGTATAAATTTCCTTTGAAGTAAAAAACCTTGGGATTTAAATGGCTTGCTAAAATATTTGAAATCTAAAATGTAATAAATTACACTGCATTAAAATTAATAACCCTCAATGAAATTATTTTCTTCTATAGGCAGCTACCTGCTGATGCTTAAGGGGATGTTTACAAAGCCCGAGAATTTTAAAATGTATTGGAAAGAGCTCATGCACCAGTCTGTGGAGATTGGTATTGGATCTTTATGGATCGTTTCCATCATTTCCATTTTCATGGGTGCAGTAAGCGCTGTGCAAACTGCTTACCAGCTCACAAGCCCCTTAGTGCCGCGGGAAACCATTGCCCAAATTGTGCGGGATACGGTGATATTGGAATTTGCCCCCACACTTGTATGCATAGTGCTTGCAGGCGTTGTAGGCAGCAAGATCGCGGGTGAGCTGGGTAATATGCGGGTAAGTGAACAAATAGATGCCCTGGAAATTATGGGAATAAATACGAAAGCTTACCTGATAATGCCAAAAATTCTCGGGGCGCTTATTACTATTCCCTTGCTTGTAGTTCTTGCCGCTGCCTTAGGCATCTATGGAGGAAGATTAGCAGGAAGCCTTGCAGGTATTATTTCAACAGATACGTATGATACCGGACTTCTTTTAAATTTTATACAGAAAAATGTATGGTTTGCAATTGCTAAGGCTTATACCTTCGCTTTTATCATAAGCAGCGTTTCCGCCTTTTACGGGTATAATGTAAAAGGAGGTTCGCTTGAAATTGGCCGTGCCAGCACCACGGCTGTTATTACAAGTTGTATCTTAATTTTGATCGCTGATTTTATTCTCTCATCAATATTATTGGGTTAGCATGATATATTTTTTCAGCCAAATTGCAACATACATTACGCTATAACTATTACGAATGATAGAACTTAAAGATGTAAAAAAAGCTTTTGGAGAAAAGGAAATTCTCAAAGGGATAAATGCCGTAATGGAAACCGGTAAAACAAATCTTATTATCGGCACAAGCGGCAGTGGTAAAACTGTTTTACAAAAATGCATGGTTGGCCTGTTTGAGGTGGACAGCGGTGGTATTTTATTTGACGGCAAAGACCTCGCGACTATGCATCAGGATGAGAGAAAAGAATTGCGCCAGCAGATAGGAATGCTCTTCCAGGGTTCTGCACTCTTTGATAGTAAGACCGTAGAACAAAATATAAAATTTCCGCTGGATATGTTTACCAAATGGAGCAATTCAAAAAAAATTGCGCGGGTAAACGATGTACTTGATCGCGTTAATTTAAAAGATACCAACAAAAAATATCCCGCCGAAATAAGTGGCGGTATGATGAAGCGAGTGGGCATTGCACGATCAATAGTTTTAAGTCCCAAATATTTATTTTGTGACGAGCCTAACTCCGGCCTAGATCCGCAAACATCTCTCGTTATTGATTTATTGATTCGCGATATCACAAAAGAAAACGATATTACCACCATTATCAATACCCACGATATGAATAGCGTAATGGAAATCGGTGAAAATATCATCTACCTGTATTTTGGGGAGAAAGAATGGGAAGGCACTAACAAAGAGATCATCTTCAATAACAATAAAAAATTGAATCAATTCATTTTTGCCTCCGAGTTTTTACGCGATGCAAAAGATATGAGAATGCTGGAGGAAAAAGGTATTGTAGATAATGACCGTAATATGGAAGAGATAATGCGGGATGGCGGCGCCAATCTTGTGATGGGTGAAGGGGAAATCGAAAGCCAATCTACAAAGCCTGAGGAATGATATAAGCGCCGTATCAGCAATGCGAAGATTCCTGCAAAGAAATTGCCCTCTGAATGAACCTTGAAAGTTTTTTTTTCTTTTAAAAAGAATTTTTTGATCCGGAGAATTTCGTAAAATTTAAAACCGGGCAGCTATTGGCAGGTATTTTATATATATCAAAATCACCATGTAAACATATTATAACACAGCCGGTCAACTCCATTATTTCATTTCAAGTTTCCACTTCCACACTCCATTCGCTGCCGATGCCAATGTGAAACGCCTCTGCAAGGCTTCACTGTTTTATGAAAGGACAGTTGCGTTTTCTTCCTAAATTAAATCAATGTTTAATTGGTCTCCAGAATTTGTTTTCTGTGCCTTTTTACAAAGGAAGCAGCACACGCCGGTAATTAATTTTTGGAATTAAAATCATTTATTTTTACAGACATCAAAAGATATTAATGCAAACGATTGTAGATGAGATAAAAAATCTTTTTAAAGAGTATTGCGCTGCTGAAGTAAAGAGTATTGACAAGCTACCGCAGTCTGGCAGTGACCGTATATATTTCAGGATATTTACCACGGCTGGTTCTTATATTGCTACGTTCAACCAGAACATAAAAGAGAATCAAACCTTTTTCAACTTCAGCAGGCACTTTAAACAAACCGATAACCCCGTACCTGATATTTATACTGTGAATGATGAGCAAACCATTTATCTACAGCAGGATTTTGGTGATGTGTCTTTGCTAAACGAGCTGGAAGAGAATGGCTTCAATGATTATGTCTATAGCTTATTTCAACAAAGCCTTAAGAAGCTTGCCGGCCTGCAAATAAATGCTGACAAAAATCTTAATTACAGTTGGTGTATTACCTCACAAGAGTTTGGCAAGCAAGCAATCATAAGTGATCTTTTATATTTTAAATATTATTTTCTTGATCCGCTGAAAATCGCTTATGATAAAGAAACGCTTATGGAAGATTTTGAAGCGTTGAGCAATTATCTTACCCATGTGCCCTATAAATATTTTATGTTTCGCGACTTTCAAAGCAGGAATATATTTATACAAAATGGCGAAGTACATTTTATAGATTACCAGGGCGGCATGCGTGGCGCCCTGCAGTATGATGTAGCTTCTTTACTGTGGCAGGCAAAGGCAAACCTCCCGGATGAGTGGAAAAATTCTTTGCTGGAATATTACATGGATTGCGTGGGTGAAATTTTGGATGAAGACATAGACAGAGTAAGCTTCGTAAGCCAGTACAATGGCTACGTGCTTATACGACTGCTGCAGGTGTTAGGCGCTTATGGCTTTCGCGGTTTGTTCGAAAGAAAAGCGCATTTTTTAATAAGCATTCCACTGGCACTTACCAACCTTAAATGGTTTCTTGAAAACAAAAATACCGGAATTGCATTGCCTGAATTTGAACGGGTGCTTCAAATAATTATCCAGGATAAAGTAGTGGAGAAATTCAGGCCGGTACAGGCGAATACCTCCACGCCGTTGATAGTGACGATTAATAGTTTTTCCTTTTTAAAATCAGGATATCCAAAAGATAAAAGCTCGCATGGTGGTGGCTTTGTTTTTGATTGCCGGGGATTACTTAACCCGGGGCGCTTTGAAGAATTCAAATTCATCAATGGAAGAAATAAACGCGTCATGGATTTTATAGAGCAGCAAACAAGGATGCCTGAATTTTTAAACGGAGTTTGCAATATCGTAGACATTGCTGTGGAAGATTATATCAAAAGAGGCTTCTCTTCTTTAATGATAAGTTTTGGCTGCACCGGTGGTCAGCACCGGAGCGTATATGCCGCAGATGCACTTGCAAGGCATCTTAGAAATAAATTCAGGGTAGCCATTGATCTCAACCATATTGAGCAGAACATACGTGAACATAAAAAATTTGAAACTCAACTATTATGAAAGCTATGATACTTGCCGCGGGATTGGGCAGCCGCCTGAAACCCTTTACAGATAACCATCCCAAGGCTCTGGTTGAGGTAAATGGTAAAACACTGCTGCAGCGGAATATTGAATATCTCTCACGGTATGGTATAGACGAGATTATTATAAACGTTCATCATTTCTCAGATCAAATCATAGAACTCCTAAAAAATAATACTGACTTTGAAAGTAAGATCACCATTTCCGACGAAAGCAATGAGGTGTTGGAAACAGGCGGTGGTTTAAAAAAAGCAGGTTGGTTTTTTAAAGACGAGGCTGAACCTTTTGTACTGATGAATGTGGACGTGCTCACCGGTATGAACCTAAAAAAAATGATCGAAAAGCATAAAAAACTTAAATCACTGGCAACCCTTGCAGTTACCAATCGCTATACATCCCGCTATTTCTTATTCGATGAAATGGATCGGCTTTGCGGATGGAAAAATGAAAAAACCGGTGAGCAAAAAATAAGCAGGGAAGCCTCTAAATTTATACAGAAAGCTTTTAGCGGCATTCATATTATTTCACCAAAGATTTTTCCATTGATAAATATGGGCGGTAAATTCTCAATAGTAGATCTTTACCTGGGGCTCGCTAATACACAAGCCATTACTGCATTTGACCATAGCAACTCAAAATTTATTGATGTCGGAAAGCCGGAGAGCATAGCGAAGGCGGAAGGATTGTTTAGTTGATGTAGGAAAGAGCTTATCCGTAAAAATCCCAAACTACTTCAAAGCTAAATGGATCTTTATTGCATGGCAATATCCGGAAGCATTAAAGATGGAGATGATACACCTGGTAAAAAGTGTCCTCCTTAGTGTTCTTTCCATATTGTAAGTTCAAGTAATAAGTGCAACACAAGGTGTTCATCCTCTCTGGCGGGGTACCCCGCCAGAGAGGATGAAACTGAAAACCGAAATTTGTGTTGCAATGACAAAAAACTATTTCCAGCTCACCCTGGTTCAAAGGTATCAAATTGAGGCATTAAAAACTTTGGGGCACAGTCAAAGTTCAACAGCAAAAATTATTGGAGGATAAATTAATCAGTGTGCAGGCATTTATAATTATGCTAACTGTAAAAATCGAAAACTACTTCAAACCTAAGTGGATTTTTATTGCATTTTCAAGATTTGAAAGCATCGTAGCCGGAAGGTTTCCAATTTCTTTTACCAGCCGGCTCTTATCTATTGTTCTTATTTGATCTGTTCTTGCTTTTGAATCTTTCGGAAGGTTTGCCACTCCGGATTTAATAAAAATTTCAAAAGGGTAAATTTTAATCGTGTTTGATGTAAGGGGAATTATAGTTACAGTATTACTATATGTATTATTGATATCGTTTGAGATTATTATTACAGGACGTGTTTTATTGATTTCATTACCTATAGCCGGGTCAAGGGCTGCTAAAAAAACATTATCGCGTTTAATATTCATTCCAATTTTCCATATCAATGTGAAAAAATTCTTTTGAAAGAATCTGATTTTCAGATACCCTTTCCTGGTATCCTTCTATCAGTAAAGGTTCGAGATGAGAATTAGTTTCCGCATTAATTTTCTCTTTCAAAGCTTCTAATAAAAATTCTTCTTTTTTCACATTTAATGTTGAAAGTTGCCGATCTATCTCTTCAGGTAAATGCAAAGTTATCGTTGACATAAAATAATTTTAACTAAGGTATTCTTATTCATGATGTAATCCCTATTTCTTTGCATCAAATAACTCACTCTTCGGAACCACTTTCACCTTATCCTTGTTTTTTAAAGTTTTTGAAACTACATCGTAAGGTCCGGTAATCACCTGATCTCCCTCCTTTAAACCTTCAGTGATTTCAATATCATTAATGTCCTGTATGGAAGATTTTACTTTTTGTTTTTTTACTGTGCCATTGGGCTGCAATAAAAAAACTACCTCTTCAATTTCATTGGCGGTACTATTATCGTTGTTGTTGGAAACCGCAACATTATCTTTATCAGCAGCCGGATTTGCAGCGGCCATACTGCCTGTTGAATCATTTTTATCCCGCGTGGTCACAGCATTTATAGGCACGGCCAATACATCTTTATGCGTCTTCGTTTGTATATCGGCGCTGGCACTCATTCCCGGCCTGAAAGGAAAACTTTTTGGCCTTGATGGATCCATAAGATCTTTATAAGAATCCGGCGAAAGCCTGATGTAAACTTTGTAGTTGGTAACATCTGTGCTTGTTGAAGATAGCGCAGATTGAGTGGCAGCACCGTTATTACTGCTGGCGATCTGTGTAACCACGCCGGTAAATTTTTTATCATTGTAGGCATCTACTTCAATAGTTGCACTATCACCCAAATGCACTTTGGGAATATCATTCTCACCAACATCTACCCTTATTTCAATTTTACTCATGTCGGCAATGCGCATCATTTCCGTGCCGGCCATCATCGAGCTACCTACAACCCGCTCTCCTTTTTTAACGCTTAATAAAGAAATGACGCCGTCCATCGGCGCTTCCAGCGTGGCCCTGCTTATATCTTTATTCGCTTTAGCCAATGCAGCTCGCGCACTTTGCACACCGGCCTGGCTGCCAATAATTCCTTCTTTAGCTGCATTATAATTTGCCAAAGCTGATTTATAAGCAGCGTCAGCAGTGTTGAATTCATTTTTAGAAATTACTTTCTCGTCATACAATTCTTTTTGCATATCGTAAGATTTTTTTGACTGGTCAAGGTTCGCTTGCATGGCTCCAATAGAGGCCGATACATTGGCAACCTGCGCCTGTTGCTGGCTCACGATAGCTGCAGCCTGGTCACGTTGCGTTGCATAAATATCGCCGTAGATGCGGGCAAGCACTTGCCCTTTTTTTACGCTGTCGCCTTCTTGTACATTTAACTCCACAATTTCACCGGAGATATCCGGGCTCATTTTTACTTCTATCTCGGGATAAATTTTTCCGCTGGCATTCACCGTTTCTGTTATGGTTCGGCGCATTACTTTTTCAGCAGTCACCTTCGTGCCTTCATCTTTGCCAAGCACACCAGTCTTTTTCAAAATAACCAACAGCACGATGAGTGCAATTAATGATATTATTATCCACTTTAATTTTTTATTCATAATTGAGGCCTCCCCAAGCCCCTCCAGGGGAGGGGCTTTTGCAGTTTTTAATTGTTTGCAGAATGCATTTTTATTCCTGTTCCAAAATAATACTTATAAATCTATTCAAATTCACTATTAAATAAAGACTTCACTGAAGTCCCCTTCGGGGGATTTAAGGGGCTAATTTTATCCCCCGTCCCTTATAAAATTCCAGCACTTTCATTTTAAAAACATAATCAAATTGGTTGAGCACATATTGCAGCTTCGCCCGAAATAAATTGTTCTGGTCGGTTACCAATTCAAATGTGCCTAACATTCCAATATCAAATCTTTTTAAAGCAAAGTCATAAGTACGCTGCGCAGCATCCACAGATTTAGCCGATGAATTAAATTTTTCCAGCGCTACGATTGCTGCATTGTACGCCTGGTAAATATCCTGTTTCAAGGTTTGGTTATCGAGATCTTTTTGATATTCGAGCGTCTTTATATTGAGTTTCGATCTTTCGTAATTTGCCTTTGCCTGCCAGCCGTTGAAGATTGGGACTGAAAGACTTATTCCTATTGCTTGGCCAAAGTTGTTGCTAAACTGTGTACCAAGCGGGTCAGATGTGATGTATCCGGTTTTGCCACCGTTTGTAAATAGAGGCCGCTGCACGTCAATAAACCCGCCCATGCCGTCACTTATTACCAAACCACTTGAGCCATATCCGCTTTGAATTTGCTGATACACCGGTGAGCGAAAGTAGCCATAATTGGTGCCCAGGCTTCCATACGCAGATATAGTGGGATACAAAGCCCCTTTTGCCGCTAAGGAATTTTTCTCCGCTGCTTTTATATTAAAATCGTTTACCTTTTGCTGCGGCAGATTGGCTAACGCCAGGGCATAAACGCTTTCGGGCTGCAGGTCTGCTATCGGTTCGAGCGGTATCTCATCAGCGGATGGCTCATCTATTTCGAAGGGAGCCGCAGCATCGAGGTTCATGTAAGCTTTCAACACATATTTCGCCTGTTCGACATTCCCTTTCGAAGAAATATAAGTGGCGCTGTCATTGGCAAGTTGCGCCTCTAGCTCCACCGCATTTAGCTCAGGCAAAGTGCCTGCCTTTACTTGTTTATTTACAATATCCAGTTGCGATGTTGATTGCTTTATTTGCACATCCGCAATTTCCTGCTGCTCCCTTGCCAGCAACACCTGCAAATAAGAATTGGCAACGGTGAGGGCAATATCATTTTTTAGTTTATCAACAGATGCCTTTGCAGCCTGCAGTGACCATTCGTTGGCGAGGATTGTATTTTTCTTAGAGAACCAGTTGAAGATGTCAACACTTGATTGAAAGTTTAGACCTACCTGGAAAAAATTTTGACTCTCCAATATTCCTGTTGATGGATTTTGAGACTTACCAAACCGATAGCCATCATTGTTACTGAAGTTGGCACTGGGTATTTGAGAGAGCTTACTTTGCTTGTAAGTAATCGTTGAAAGGTCTGCCTGTATTGCCTGTTGCTTTATAGAAATGTTATTATCAAGAGCGTATTGCACACACTTTTGCAACGTCCATTTTTCCTGCGCATGAGATAACGCTGTAACAAAACAAAGAGAAATCAGAAGAATACTTTTTAATAACATTTGGCAAAAATAATGAATTGCGTGTTTAGATTAGTTTGGATATATGAGCGGCAATTGCATCCAAAAAATTGAGTTCAATTGATTAGTAAAAATAAATGACGATGAGTAGCGAGGCATCGTTTCGAAAAGCCGGGCAATGAAGTAGCACATCATGTCTTTAAAATAAAATCCATCCCTGGCTGGTGAAGATGGATTTTAAAAGAATTACCAGGGATCTTTGAATTTATTTCAACAACCCGTCAATATAATTTGCCAGTTCCGTATTGCCCTCAGCTTTCTTTGCAGCGCTTACTTTAGCAAATGCCTGCTTAAATGTCGGATCAACATATTTCCTGTATTGCTCCGGAATTAAATTACGAAAATGCAGGATCGCATTTATTCCTTTTTTTACGTTATCAGCATTTTTTACTTTCGCCAGATAATTTGCGAAATTTATGGTTCCCTCCACTTTTTCCTGGTTTAAAGGAGCATCTTCGTAATTCTTAACTATATAATCGAAGTCTTCTTCACCAGCGTTCTGCATAATGATTGTTGAAATAACCGCCCCTAATTTACCTTTTGCATCACCGCTATATTGTTTTGCAAGCTCGTACGACTGTGCAGGTTCAAGCGCAGTAAGTCCTTCCAGTGCCGCACCTGATACAGAATACGAAGAATCGCTTGCGTATTTTGTAAACAATGGCTCATACTTTTTGTCATTTAGTTTTCCTAAAATTTCAATGGCTTTGGCCTGTACTTTTTTATTCGATTCTTTCTCTGCTATTTGCTCAATGCCGTTCAATACAGAAGGCACGGTATAGCTTTTATTTTTGTCAATCCCTTCCAAAGTAAAAAGCCTAAGGCCCCAATATTTATCAGTAAGGCCGTTCACTAAGTCACTCATATTATTTTTTGCAAAATAGGCTAACGCTTCTTTACGATCCATGTAATTACCTGCATACTTAAATTGCTGTTGAAACTCTTCCGCAGATTTATTGTCTGTCTTTTTAGCAAGCAATACTTTATCAGCATCTACATTTATCCAGGATGGTTTTTTGTTTCCGGGGAAATAAAAAGTGTCAGCCTTGTTTTCTACCCATACATTATATCTTTTTTTATTGGCGCCTTCGCTGTAAACATCTATAGCCACTGGCAGCTTGAATATCTGCCCGCTTTGTGTTTGATTGATTATCACACGTGATTTTTGGCCGCTGTAATCATAATTAATCGTAAGGTTTGGCTGGCCACTCCCATAATACCATTCATTAAAAAACCAATTCAAATCTCTACCCGTGACCTGCTCAAAGGCAAGGCGTAGTTGTTGTGCTTCGGCGCTTTTAAATTTATTCGTAGTGAGATAAAGATTCAAAGCTTTAAAGAAAGCGCTATCTCCCACAAAGTTTCTGAGCATGTGTAGTATTGCACCGCCTTTAGGATAAGACACACCATCAAAAACATCTTCTTTGTCTTTGTAATAAAATCTTACTAAATCTTTTGAAGCATTGCCCGGGTTTGAAAGATAAGTTTGCCTGTTCTCTTCTATATGCTCATCACCGGCATCTTTCCCATGGCGATACGTATCCCAAAGTGTTTCACTGTAGTCCGCAAATGATTCATTTAGGGTAATGTTGCTCCAGCTTTCAGTCGTTACCAAATCACCAAACCACTGGTGGAACAATTCATGCGCTATCACTTCTTCCCAGGCGTTGCCATCCACTAATTGCCTTGCATTTTGATAAGCGCTTTCCTGGTGCAGGGTAGCCGTGGTATTTTCCATAGCGCCACTTACATAATCTCTCCCAACTATCTGATCATACTTTGGCCAGGCAAAAGGCACACCGGTTAATCTTTCATAGAGGCCAATCATAGCCGGTGTTTCGCCAAATATTTTTTTTGCAACCGGTGCATATTCTTTTTCAACATAATAATCAACCGGTAATTTGCCGTGGTGATCTTTTATAATAACATAATCACCCACGCCCATAAAAAATAAATAGGGAGCATGTGGCAAATCCATTTTCCAATAATCTGTTCTTGTACCATCAGCATTTTTCTTTTGGCTCACGAGAAGGCCATTGCTCAATGTTACATACTTCGATGGTACTGTCATTATAATTTCTTCCGTAGTCTTCTGGTTGGGCTTATCTATAGTAGGGAACCAGGCGCTGTTCGATTCGGTTTCACCCTGCGTCCATATTTGCGTTGGCTTATCTTTCTCTTCTCCTTTTGGGTTAATAAAATATAAACCCTTAGCGTCCGTTATTGCAGCGCTTCCCTGTTCCTTTAGTTCATTTGGCCTTGACACATAATTAATGTAAATAGTATAATTCTCTCCTTCTTTATAAACTCTTCCAAGATTTATTTTCAGCTGCATGCTATCGTCATAAGAATACTTTAAGGGAGTTTTTGAACTGCCCTTCATTAAGGAAACTTCTTTTATTTCCATTCCCTTTGCATCAAGCGTTAATGAATCTGTAGGGTAAAAATGCGGATGAAGTGTCACCCATTCTTTACCATACATCCAGGCTTTGTCATAATCAAAGCTCACTTCAAGCTTGGTGTGTACCAGGTCGTTTATGCGTGTGGCAGTTGCCCTGTATGCATGTTTCCATGCGGTATCAGCCTGCGTTTCATCTTGCTGTGCCTTCCCGATAAATGCTGTGCCTGCAAGCAATAATCCTAACAGAATTTTTTTCATATTTTATTTTAAAATGTGCGCAAAAGTAAATTGGTTAATTGTTAAATGAATCCAATTTTTGG
>CBDCJQ010000001.1:2252500-3058721 GCA_965217965.1 Hanamia sp.
ATATCCGTAGGTTTCCGAATGGGACAACCTGGTACACTGAAGGTGTATCACCCGCCGCAAGGCGGGAGCCAACCCTCCGAACTGAAACATCTAAGTAGGAGGAGGAAAATAAAATAATAATGATTCCCCAAGTAGTGGCGAGCGAAAAGGGAAAAGCCCAAACCAGTCTTGCGTGCAGGATTGGGGTTGTAGGACTGCATTTAGAAGTCAATCTCAAATAGAATCATCTGGAAAGTTGAGCCATAGAGCGTGAAAGCCGCGTAAATGTAAATGATTGAGGACGAGCAGTATCCTGAGTAAGGCGGGACCGGAGAAATCCTGCCTGAATCTGCCGGCACCATCCGGTAAGGCTAAATACTCCTTAGAGACCGATAGTGAACCAGTACCGTAAGGGAAAGGTGAAAAGTACCCCAAACAGGGGAGTGAAATAGTACCTGAAACCGTACGCCTACAAGCGGTCGGAGCAGCATCTCCCTATGTTAAGGGGGCGTGACGGCGTGCCTTTTGCATAATGAGCCTACGAGTTACTCCTCACTGGCAAGGTTAAGTTCTTTAATAACGGAGCCGTAGCGAAAGCGAGTCCAAACAGGGCGTTTAGTCAGTGGGGGTAGACGCGAAACTTTGTGATCTATCCATGGGCAGGCTGAAGGTGTGGTAACACACACTGGAGGGCCGAACTCATGAGCGTTGAAAAGCTCTGAGATGACCTGTGGATAGGGGTGAAAGGCCAATCAAACTGAGAGATAGCTCGTTCTCCCCGAAATGTTTTTAGGAACAGCGTCGCATTTAAGAAGTATCATAGAGGTAGAGCTACTGATTGGGCTAGGGGGCTTCACCGCCTACCAAACCCTGACAAACTCCGAATGCTATGATATATCTGCGGCAGTGAGGCTGTGGGCGCTAAGGTCCATGGCCGAGAGGGAAATAACCCAGATTACCAGCTAAGGTCCCTAATAGATAGTTAAGTTGATCAAACGAGGTGGAGTTTCTATAACAGCCAGGATGTTGGCTTGGAAGCAGCCATTCATTTAAAGAGTGCGTAACAGCTCACTGGTCGAGAGGCTCCGCGCGGAAAATAATCGGGCATCAAACTATCAACCGAAGCTGTAAGATTGCCATTAAATTGGTACATCGGTAGGGGAGCATTCTAACCAGCGTTGAAGGTGTGTGGCGATGCATGCTGAAGCGGTTAGAAAAGAAAATGTAGGCATAAGTAACGATAAATAATGTGAAAAACATTATCGCCGTAAGTCCAAGGTTTCCTGATCAATGTTAATCAGATCAGGGTTAGTCGGGTCCTTAGGCGAACCCGAAAGGGGTAGCTGATGGCAAGTTGGTTAATATTCCAACACCTGCTTTAATTTCGATGGGGTGACGGGGTAGTGAAAAGACCGGGTACTGACGGAATAGTACCTTAA
The DNA here is from genome assembly GCA_965217965.1 of Hanamia sp. Taxonomy (GTDB): domain Bacteria; phylum Bacteroidota; class Bacteroidia; order Chitinophagales; family Chitinophagaceae; genus Ginsengibacter. The sequence goes on from CBDCJQ010000001.1 coordinate 2,253,919, forward strand.
AGGGTGTAGTTATATTTTTTGTTGGTAAATCCGCAGAGAATGGCGAACCTGATAGTACAGCAAAGCTTCGGCAGCGCTGATAGTGTCTCTAATCATACCTCCAAGAAAAACCTCTAAGGCTAGGTTAAAGCGGCCCGTACCGTAATCCGACACAGGTGGACGGGATGAGTATTCTAAGGCGCTCGGGTGAGCCTTGGAGAAGGAACTAGGCAAATTGACGCTGTAACTTCGGGATAAAGCGTACCGTCTTCGGACGGTCTCAGTAAAATGGTACAACCAACTGTTTAGCAAAAACACAGGGCCCTGCAAAATCGTAAGATGACGTATAGAGCCTGATACCTGCCCGGTGCTGGAAGGTTAAGGAAGGATGTTCGGCGCAAGCCAAAGCTTCTGACTGAAGCCCCAGTAAACGGCGGCCGTAACTATAACGGTCCTAAGGTGAAATTTTGTTGCCTTAGTAAAACTTGGCTAAATGCTGGAACATCTGAGTATCCTGCACTACTCCGCAATTATTTGCGAGTGACAATGTGTAGGTGCAGACAATCAGCAGGAAAGATTCCGGTTTGAAAAAATCGGAAAATCCTCAGAGACTATATGCCAGGCATCCCGCCTTTGCGGGATGAAGATAGAGTCCGAACTGCATGGCGACATGTAGAGGTTGGCAGAAATGACCAACCCTTCTCCCGATATTATCGGGATGATGTAACAAAGTGAGCGAAATTCCTTGTCGGGTAAGTTCCGACCTGCACGAATGGTCTAATGAGTTGTACACTGTCTCCTCCAAGAGCCCGGTGAAATTGTAGTATCGGTGAAGATGCCGGTTACCCGTCACGGGACGGAAAGACCCCATGAACCTTCACTACAACTTTGCATTGATTTTGAATTTTTGATGTGTAGGATAGTTGGGAGACTACGAAGCAGTGTCGCCAGGCATTGTGGAGTCATCGTTGAAATACCAACCTTTAAACATTTAGAATCTAATCCCTAACGGGAAACAGTGCATGGTGGGTAGTTTGACTGGGGTGGTCGCCTCCTAAAAAGTAACGGAGGCTTGCAAAGGTTCCCTCAGTACGGTTGGTAATCGTACATAGAGCGTATTAGTATAAGGGAGCTTGACTGTGAGACTTACAAGTCGAGCAGGGACGAAAGTCGGCTAAAGTGATCCGGTGGTTCTGTATGGAAGGGCCATCGCTCAAAGGATAAAAGGTACTCTGGGGATAACAGGCTGATCTCACCCAAGAGCTCATATCGACGGTGAGGTTTGGCACCTCGATGTCGGTTCGTCACATCCTGGGGCTGGAGAAGGTCCCAAGGGTTCGGCTGTTCGCCGATTAAAGTGGCACGTGAACTGGGTTCAGAACGTCGCAAGACAGTTCGGTCCCTATCTGTGATGGGCGCAAGAAAATTGAGAGGACATGACCTTAGTACGAGAGGACCGGGTCGTACGTACCGCTGGTGTATCTGTTGTGCCGCCAGGTGCAATGCAGAGTAGCTATGTACGGATAGGATAAACGCTGAAAGCATCTAAGCGTGAAACCAACCTCAAGATGAGTTTTCTTTTAAGGGTCGTCAAAGACTATGACGTTGATAGGCTACAGGTATAAAGGTGGTAACATCAAAGCCGAGTAGTACTAATTGCCCGTAAGCTTTATCTTTTTTTTGCACCTAACCCCAAAGGGGGATAAAGGCAACAATTTACTTTATATTACAACTTTCCCTTTATGTTAATTTATTAGAAGCTATCAGCAGTGAGCTGTCAGCCATCAGAAGACCTGATGGCTGACGGCTGACGGCTGACAGCTCAACTCTTTATGGTGGTTTTGCCGAGGGTGTTCACCTCTTCCCATACCGAACAGAGCAGTTAAGCCCCTCATGGCCGATGGTACTACACAACAATGTGGGAGAGTAGGTAGCTGCCATATTTATTTAAGCCCTTTCAGTTAGTTCTGAGAGGGTTTTTTTTTGTTTTTATTGAAGACCTGAAAAGTTTTAATCCAGCAAGTATTATGTAAATTTTGGATCTTCTTATAAATGCTGCATCATTGCGGCACAGCATAATTTTCAAAGATCCTGCATTTAAATGCTTTCCATAGGAGGTTCTCAAAAAATTGAAAATAATAAGTGTGGAAGCCAGAATTATTTTACCTTGGCAATTTCCTCACACAGATAATTTGTAAATTCGCGTTCCAAATTTTAAGCAATGTATTCCCAATATAAAGTGTCAGGATATAACATAACTACTGATCCTGAATTTCAAAATGAATTTTACGGAAACGAAGACGAATTGATTGAACAATTCGGCGAGCTGTTTATTGCAAGCAAGGAGAGAAAAAACAAAAAAATTATCGGCAGGCTCACTGCCTTAATTGCAAAATATCCTCAGTCGCCGCAGTTGAAAAACTTTTTATCGGTGGCATACCATTCCCAAGGTAACTATAAAAAAGCATTGGAAGTTAATAACCGGATAATGGCTGAACATCCGGATTATCTATTCGCAAAAATAAATGAAGCGCATAAGTACATCGAGGCTGGGCTGGCGATAAAAGTTCCTGAAATATTGGGTGAAGCTATGGAAATAAAAGACTTATACCCGGAAAGAAATTTGTTTCATTTAGCCGAAGTTACCGGCTTTTACCGGGTGGCCATCCGGTATTTTGCAGCGATAAAAAATTGGGAACTTGCAGAGAACCGGTTTGAAATTCTAAACAACATTGCCCCGGACCATCCCGATACCGAGGCAGCAGAAATTTTTTTATTCCCCGGAAGAATGGAAAGAAATTTCCAGCGATGGAAGGAAGAAGAAGCATTAAGAATTAGCGTAAATTGTTTAAAGCCTGTACCGACGTCAAGAGAAACCCAACCACCCGCTTTTACACACACCGAAATAAATAATTTATACAAATATGGGTTAGCAATTCCTCGTGAAATTTTAGAAAGTGTATTGGCACTGCCCCGTACCTCACTTATTGAAGACCTGGAAAAAGTATTGTCCGACGCCATTACACGATACCAGTATTTTAAGGATGCCGAATGGGAGGAAGATTCCCATAATTTTCCCCTGCATGCGATTTTTTTATTAGGTGAATTAAAAGCCGAAAATAGTTTAGCGGTTGTTTTAGATTTTTTAAAAAATGAGGAGGAAGTCCTTGAGTTTTGGTTTGGTGACCACCTCAACTCCACACTTTGGCTCCCCATCTATTTACTGGCTCAAAATAACCTGGGCGCCCTATATGAATTTATTTTGGAACCGGGAATAAATGCCTCCCCAAAAGCAACAGTCTCTAACGCCCTGATTCAAACGGCAGAGCACACACCAGCCGGGAGAAACGACATATTGTCTATCTATAAAAATATTTTTATTTATTTCAACAATGCAACTTTAAACGATAACGTTGTTGACAGTGATTTATTAGGCTTACTTATCGGCGATATGATTGATGCCGGTTTTAAAGAAACGTTACCGCTTATTAAGCAATTGTATGATAAAGGATATGTAGGCTTAATGATCAACGGAAACTATGAGGAAGCTGAAAGTTATTTTCATAAACCGTTAGAGAATAACATGCGTAAGATTGAAAATATTTTTAGCTCGTACACAACCGTCTTAAACACTTGGGCCGGCTATAATGAAGAGGAAGATTTTTCTGAAGATACCTATTTTGAAGATGACTATTTTGAAGATGATGAAATTCAGTTGCCTGTCACGTCTTCTAAAACCGGAAGAAATGAGCCATGCCCCTGCGGCAGTGGTAAAAAGTATAAGAAATGTTGTTTAAATAATTTGCCATTGTAAAGTTTTACCACCTGAGTACATAATAATGTGGAGAATACCGGGCTCGAACCGGTGACCTCGTGCATGCCATGCAAGCGCTCTAGCCAACTGAGCTAATTCCCCATTATTTTGAAACAATTTTATAAAGACTGCAAATATAAAAATAGATTTTATATTTTACCTGATACTTGCTACGCATAACTAAAACCTCATAACTAATACCTCATCACTGCTACCTGATACCTCCTACCCTAATCTCCCCAAATTTCTTCTTTCCCTTCAAGCCAAAGCTTAACAAGCCTGTTCGATACTGACTTGGGACGCTCCAATGGAAAGCCCAGCGCCCTGTCCCAGCAAAGGCTCGCAAGCACACCAAGCGACCTTGAAACTCCAAACAGCACAGTGTAAAATTCATACTCAACCAAACCGTAATGCACTAACAAGGCGCCGCTATGCGCATCTACATTGGGCCATGGATTTTTTACTTTGCCCAGCGATTGGAGAATTGGCGGGACGGTTTCATAAATATTCCATACCGTATTCACTAACGGATCATCCGGTAGATGTTTTTTGCCAAAGGTCATTTGCGCTTCGAAGCGTGGATCTGTTTTTCTTAATACAGCATGGCCATATCCCGGTACTACTTTGCCCTCAGAAAGTGTTTTCTCAACGTATTGCGCTATCTCCTCGTTTGTGGGTAAATCGGTTTTAAGTTGCTCCCGCATTTCATAAATCCACTTGATCACTTCCTGGTTTGCCAGCCCATGCAATGGGCCCGCCAGGCCATTCATTCCGGCAGCAAAAGAAAGGTATGGATCGCTAAGAGCAGAGCCCACGAGGTGTGTCGCATGGGCAGATACATTGCCGCCTTCATGGTCGCAATGTATGGTCATATACAACCGCATAAGTTCCCTGAAACTTTCGTCTTCAAAGCCGAGCATGTGGGCGAAATTACCAGCCCAATCTAATAAACCATCCGGCTGAATGTGGTTACCGAATTTATACTTACGGCGATAGATATACGCTGCTACACGCGGCAGTCTCGCTATCAGATCCATACAATCTTCAAAAGTGGCGGCCCAATAATCTTTCTTATTCATGCCCTCCGCATATTTTTTTGCAAAGCGACTTTCAGTTTGTAATGCCATGATGCCCACGACAAACTGCGTCATTGGGTGAGTAGTTAATGGCAAGGCTTCTATGGTGGAAAATACATGGCTCGGCACATGGCTGCGTCGCTGCCATACATTGCTTACATGCTGTGCATCTTCTTCTGTAGGTAATTCACCTACAAGCATTAAATAAAATAACCCTTCTGGTAACGGTTCACTACCTCCTTCGGCTTTCGGTAATTTCTCCTGCAACTCAGGTATGGAATAGCCGCGGAACCTAATGCCATCCTGCGAATCGAGGAGAGAGGTTTCAGTGACAAGGCCTGTGATTCCACGCATGCCCTGGTAAATCTGGGAAAGCTTTACTTCCCCTATTACACGGTCACCGTGTTCATGTAATATTTCTTTTATTTCTGCTGATAAGTTGTCAGCTTTTTCTTTAAACCTGTCTTGAACTACACCCATATAGTAAATTTTTTAAAAAATTATGTATGCTTGCAAAAGCAAATCGTATAGCCCTAAAGTTAACGTTACACCCAACGCCAAACAAATGAAATTATTAATAACCTTAATAAGGACAAAAAATAAATGAGCCTTAGCGGGAACTGCGCCGGTACAGGTAATAAGCCAGCAAAGCAAATACAATATTCGGCAACCACGCGGCAATGAAGGGATTGAAGTTTCCCTTCATAGAAAAAACAGAAGAAAACCTTCCGACCAAAATATATAATACGCAAATGAGAACGCCGATGGCGAGATGAAACCCGCTGCCACCGCGAATTTTACGGGAAGCCATGGAAGCGCCTATAAGAGTTAAAATAAAAACCGATACAGGGTTGGCGCTGCGGTTATATTTTTCCAACAGCAATGTATTTACATTTTCGGAGCCTCTTATTTTTTCAAGTTTTATATATTGATCGAGATCAGGCGTAGTAAGTTTATCCTTCATGTAGTCATCGCGTTGCAAGTCTCTTGGCTTAAAATTAAAATTCATTTGCATGGATTCTTCTTTTTTTACCTCAGACTTTATGCCCTGAATGCTGCGCTCTGTCACATTCTCAAGCTTCCATTTTCTGGTAGCGGTATCCCAGCGTATGGTTTGCGCTCTTAAATTGTAAACGAGATTTGTGCCCTGGAATCTTTGTATGAAAAAGTTGTTGCCCGTCCTGCTAACGGTATCGTAAAACCGTACACCGGCATAAGAAAATGAATCAAGCTTAAAATATTTATTGCTGATGGTGGAAGTGTTCTCGTAAGCAGCATAATTAAAGTCAATATATTTTGTATTGAAGTTTGCCCATTTTTGATTGGCCGGCGGAAGCACATACTGATTGCACCACCACAAAAATGCTGTGAATAAAAACCCTCCAAAAATATAAGGCCGTAAGAAACGCCGAAAGCTAATACCGCTGCTTAAGATGGCCACAATCTCTGAGCGGTTAGCCATTTTAGAAGTGAAAAATATTACGGCAATAAAAATGAAAAGCGGGAAGAGCATTGCATCAATTCGCGGCACAAAACCAAAATAATATTGAGTTATGATTGCCGATACGGGAAGCTTGGTTTTAGCAAAATCGTCGGTACGCTCACTAAGGTCAATAATGATAACGATTACGGTAAGCGCTATAAGGCAAAAGAAAAATGTAGTGAAAAACTTTTTTAATATATACCAGTCCAGGATTTTCATACCGCCGCCAAAAATTGAAATTCATCAAATGTAATTGAAAAAGTAACCTGTATGCCGAAGGTGCTGTTAAATGGGTAATTAATATTTTGATGTGTTGGAGGAATATAATTTTTTGATGTTGATTCGTGGTAAATTGCTACCGGGGTTCTTGTAACTTAACGGCTGGATAAGTTAAAATCATACGTTTACAAATATGAGTGACAATCTTCCATCGCATGATGATTTCATTAGGAATATACTTTCCAATAAGGAAATAGCTGTGGATTATTTTAAAAATTATCTGCCGGATTTTGTAAGAAAACGGTTGGATTTTTCTGAACTGATACAGTTGCCTGATACCTATTTGTCTGATGATTTAAAGAAGACCATGTCGGACATTGTGTATTCTTGCAGGCTGAAAGAAACGGAAGCTACGGTGAAGGTTAGCCTGCTGATAGAACATAAAAGTCATCCGGATAAATATACGCCTGTGCAAATCGGCGGTTACATTCCTGCCTACCGGCAGGCAGGTTTTCTTCTCTTCAAAAACAAATACAAAATAAAGAACCGCTATCACTGGTAATTCCAGTATTGCTATATCATGGCAGGGTAAAATGGCAATACCGGACATTAGCCAATCTTTTTGAAGGTATTGACAAGGAATGGGAGCAGTTTTTACCTGGCTTTGAGTATGTGTATAATGATTTGGGCAGGCTGAGCGATAGTGAGATTGAGGCTTTAAACAACAAGTTTCTTGCGGCATCATTTTTAGCGCTAAAGCATATCCAGGAAAAAGAATGGATAGAGCGAAATGCTGGCGTATTGTTGACATTAGCATCCCAGGGGCCAAAGGGGTTAAAAAGAGGTTTTATCATTTATTTATATAGCAGGGGAAAGTTTGAAGAAAAAATATTAAATTCGTTACCGGGTCCAATAAAAAAAGACATTATGAATACACTGGATATATACATAGAAAAAGGCAGAAAAGAAGGCTTTGAAAAAGGTATTGAAAAAGGTATTGAAAAGGGTATTGAAAAGGGTATTGAAAAAGGCAGAATAGAAGGCATTGAAAAAGGCAAAGAACAAATTGTTCAAAATCTTATCAACACCAGAAAGTTCACTGGGTCTGAAATTGCAAACCTTGCAGGTGTGCCGGAAGCCTTTGTTAAGAGAGTCCGGTCTTTAATAAGTAAGAAGAATTGATGTTTTCAATATTCATTGTTACGCTTGCAGCATCTTACCTTTTATTTTATTCGGCTGAAAAAAGCAGTCTTTATGCGGCTTTGATTTCATTCCAGAGTAAGGGCACGTTATACTGTCAGCACATCAAAATATTAATTAGCCAATCAAAAACGAAATTATTTTTTGCCCCGTACCAGCTTGTAAGAGTCATGTACAAATTGCCTGAGAAGGGAGGCAGGTATTGTACCATCCACTATCACCGTGTTCCAGTGTTTTTTGTTCATGTGATAGCCGGGTAGTACAGCCGGATATTTTTCACGGAGTTCTTCTGCATATTCTGGATTGCATTTTACATTGAATTGCAGAACAGGTGACGAGAGAGAAACTAATAAAAATATTTTATTATAAATTTTCATAACGAGCGTGTCCTCGCCAAAAGGAAAACCTTCAGAAACATTTTCGAGTGACAATGCATATTCTCTAAGATCCTCTGCATTCATTGTGTAATTTTTTTACATTTAGATTCAGGCATCACTAAGTACTGAACCTTTCCAAAAGTTAGTATTATAACACTAACGCCAATTCTTTATTTAAACTTTTGGAAAGTTAAAAGCCACTTCACTCCTGCAAAATAGCGAGGCATTTCTTAAGGCTATCTTCCCATGCCGGTATTTCTACATTGAGCATTTCTTTTATTTTAGAAGTATCCAATATAGAATGCGCAGGGCGTTGGGCTGCTGTTTTGTATTGAGAGGAAGCTATGGGAAGTATTTCGCATTGGCTGTTACTATATTTTTTTATAGCTATAGCAAAATCAAACCAGGTGGTGATGCCGGCATTGCAATAATTAACGATACCTGCATAAGCTTTATCGTTTTCAGCCTCTTCAATAAATTTCATAATTATGGCTGCAAGGTCTGCGGCATAAGTGGGACAACCGGATTGATCGTTGATCACATTCAGCTTGTCTCTTTCCCGGCACAACCGGAGAATTGTTTTTACAAAATTTTTTCCATAAGAAGAATACACCCACGATGTTCTGATAATAAGCGCGGAGGGATAACGGTTCAAAATAAATTCTTCGCCACGAAGTTTTGACAACCCATAAACATTTAACGGCGCAACCGCATCATCTTCTTTTAGCGCCACTGGCTTGCTGCCATTGTACACATAATCGGTAGAGATATGAATAAGCTTAGTTTGATGATCGCTGCACACCGAAGCCAAATTACCGGCCGCATCTGCATTTATTCTAAAAGCTTCTTCTGCATTTTTTTCGGCATCATCTACGGCAGTATAAGCTGCGCAATTGATGCAGTAGTGAACCTGTTGTTTTTCAAAAAAATTTACGACAGATTCTTTATCATCAACAGGCAATTGTTGGCGGCTGGTAAATAAAAAATTATATGAAGGAAATTTTGCTGAAATAAATTTTATTTCACTGGCAAGCTGGCCGTGTGCACCCGTAACCAATATTGTTTTTTTAAATGCTATGCTATCCATTGTGCTCAATCTTTCATCCCTTAAAAATAAAATTAGTACCGCTGTTTGCTAACAAAGGATATAGTGCATCTTTCTCAGAAATAATTTCGCTGCCGGCAGGTATTTGCCAATCAATATTTAAGGAGGCATCGTTCCAGGCGATGCCGCCTTCGCTTTCTTTGTTATAAAATTCATCGCATTTATAAAAAACTTCCGCTGTTTCACTTATTACAGAATAACCGTGGGCAAAGCCTTTAGGGATTAATAACTGCTTTTTATTTTCTGCTGAAAGCTGGATCGTGTATGCCTTACCGTAAGCCGGGGAATTCTTGCGTATGTCAACCACTGCGTCAATTATTTTTCCTGATAAAACCCTGATGAGTTTTGATTGTGCATGCGGATTTAATTGGTAATGCAGCCCGCGAATAACCCCGAAAGCAGAGCTGGCCTGATTGTCCTGTATAAAAACAATCTCAACACCAGATGAAGCAAAACTTTGCTCATTATAACTTTCAAAAAAATAACCTCTCTTATCTTCGAATACACGCGGCGTGTAAACTATCAACCCGGGAAATTCAGTTTTTTCAAAAGCCATTATTTAAGTTTTACAAAGCGAATTTCTAATAAAAATAATACGGAAGAAATTTATGAATAAAACGCTGTAAAATATTCGATTGTTTTTTTAAGCCCTTCATCAAATTTCATGGTGGGCTGATATTGAAGTAAATTTTTTGCCAATGAAATATCCGCTAAAGAATTTCTTACATCGCCAACTCTTGCTTCCTGGTGAACCGCTTTCACGTCAACATTTAAATATTGCTGCACGATATTATTCAAATAATTGATCGAATAATTTTCTCCGATCGCTACATTATACACTTTATTAAGCGCTTCTTCATTGGCGGAAAGCATTCCTTTTATATTTATTTGTACTGCATTATCTACGTAGGTAAAATCGCGGGTTTGATTGCCGTCGCCATTGATATTAGCCGGCAAATTATTCAAAGCGGCTTTCACAAATAAAGGGATCACCGCTGCATAGTCGCCATCGGGATCCTGCCTTGGGCCGAATATATTAAAATACCGGAAACCGATTAAGGAGATGTTGTATGCTTTTGCGAAAACAGCCGCATACAATTCATTTACTTTTTTGCTTACCGCATACGGCGACAAACAGTTGCCGGTAATATCTTCTTTTTTTGGCAGCGTGGGATCGTCTCCATATACTGACGAGGAAGAAGCATACACCACCCTTTTAATATTATTATCAACCGCAGCTTTTAAAATGTTTACAAAGCCACCAACATTTACATCGTTAGTATTGGCAGGTTCCTTTACAGATCGAGGCACCGAGCCGAGCGCCGCCTGGTGACTGATATGGCTGATGCCATCACATGCTTTCCTGCAGGTTTCAATATTGCGGATATCGCCTTCCATAAATTCGAAGGCGCTATAATTCCGTAAAATTTTAAGATTAGATTCAAAACCGTTGGACAAATTATCAAGCACCCTCACTTTTCCCGCTCCATTTGTAAGTAGATATTCTGCAATATGGCTGCCAATGAAACCGGCGCCCCCTGTTACAAGAAAGGAAGATGTACTTATATCAACATCGTGAAATTTATTGTCCACCATGTAATTTTTTTTAATGATGTAAAAGAGTTTATTAAAGGCTCCAATAATGCCGGCTCAATATTTTATCCCGGAAAATACCTTTAATATCCGCGATCATTGCGTGTGAGGTTGTTATTTCGGCAAATGCCTGGTCATCCATACTCATATAAGCCTTATGGGGCACAGTTACAATCACTGCTTCATAATCTCTTGCCAGTTCCTTTGTAAGTTCAAATCCATATTCATGATGCAGTTCGTCACTGCTTGCGTGCGGGTCTGTAACATGTACCTGCAGGGAGTATGATTGCAGCTCTTTTACAATATCAGCAACTTTTGAGTTCCTGATATCACTTACATTTTCTTTGAAGGTGGCTCCCATCACCAGCACTTTCGCTTCTTTCAAACTTCCATTATTCTGAATAATATGTTGCAATATTTTTTTCGCAATATAGCCAGCCATTCCATCATTAATGGAACGCCCGGCCAGTATCACCTGCGAATTATAGCCAAGCTTCCGCGATTTAAAAGTAAGGTAGTATGGATCTACGCCTATGCAATGCCCTCCCACCAGGCCCGGCTGAAATTTCAGGAAATTCCATTTTGTTCCTGCCGCCTCAAGCACTTCATAAGTATTGATATTCATTTTATCAAAAATAATAGACAGCTCATTCATCAGGGCAATATTCAAATCTCTTTGAGTATTCTCGATAATTTTAGCGGCCTCTGCCACTTTTATTGAGGACGCTTTATGTACACCGGCCTCCACCACCAACTCATAAACTTTCGCAATGATATCAAGGCTTTCTTCATCACAGCCACTTACTACTTTTATAATATTTGCCAGGGTATGTTCTTTATCTCCAGGGTTGATTCGCTCGGGCGAATAACCTAATTTAAAGTCAACAATATTTTTTAAACCGGATAACTTTTCTATCACCGGCAGGCAATCTTCCTCTGTACAACCCGGATATACCGTGCTTTCAAAGACTACATAATCACCCTTCTTCACCACTTTTCCAATCGTTTCACTTGCCCTTTGCACGGGTGTAAGGTCGGGCACATTGCTTTTATCAACCGGCGTGGGTACTGCAACAATAAAAAAATTTGCCTCACGCAATGTGTCAAGGCTATTAGTAAATTCTATATCGCAATTATTAAAAGATTCTTTTTCCAGTTCCTTGCTTGGATCAATGCCCTGCTTCATCATCGCCACTCTTTCAGCATTGATGTCAAAGCCAATAACCGAAATCTTTTTTGCAAATTCCAACGCAATGGGCAAGCCGACATAGCCGAGACCTATCACTGCGAGTTTTTTTTCTTTATGAATTAACCCTTCGTACATAAATTTTATTCACTGTTTTGCGCCTTTATCACTTCTGCTTTTCTGCTATTTATAAAAGGATAATGTTTTTTAAAAAGTTTTGATTAGCCAAAATCACGTTGAAATTAGCTTTTATTTTCTCCGGCAGAATTCTTACTTACAAACTCCTTGGGCAATTTATACAAATCATCTTTTGATAATGATTTAAAATAATCGTAGGTAATTTTAAGGCCTTCTGCCCTCTTTACTTTTGGCGTCCAATTCAATAATTCTTTGGCTTTGGTAATATCCGGCTGCCTTTGTTTGGGGTCATCCTGCGGCAATGGATGATAGGCTATTTTTTGTTTCGTTCCTGTCAACGCAATGATCTCTTCTGCAAATTCTTTTAAAGTGATCTGGTCGGGATTGCCGATATTTACCGGCATGGAATAATCGCTTAACAAGAGGCGAAAAATCCCTTCAACAAGATCAGAAACATAACAAAAGCTTCTTGTCTGGCTGCCATTTCCAAACACCGTTAAATCTTCTCCACGCAACGCCTGGCCAATAAAAGCCGGTAAAGCCCTGCCATCATTGAGCCGCATACGGGGGCCGTAAGTATTGAAGATCCTTACAATTCTTGTTTCAAGCCCATGAAAAGTATGGTAAGCGGTTGTAATGGCTTCCTGGAAACGCTTCGCTTCATCATACACACCGCGAGGGCCGATAGGATTTACATTGCCCCAATAATCTTCACTTTGCGGATGCACCAATGGATCGCCATATACTTCGCTGGTAGAGGCAACTAATATCCTTGCTTTTTTTGATAGCGCTAATCCAAGGCAGTTGTGCGTTCCCAGCGATCCTACTTTTAAAGTTTGAATGGGAATTTTTAAATAATCTATTGGGCTTGCCGGTGAAGCAAAATGAAGAATATAGTCCAACTTACCAGGAATATGAATAAACTTTGAAACATCACAATTATAAAATTCGAATTCTTTTAATTTGAAAAGATGCTCAATATTTTTAAGATCGCCGGTGATAAGATTATCCATACCGATAACGTGCATCCCTTCTTTGATAAACCTATCGCAAAGATGTGAGCCTAAAAATCCCGCGGCGCCGGTGATGAGGACATGAGAACCCCGTAGCCTCCTGTTCAAAGTACTCCATTCGGAAAAGGGAGAGTTAAGGCTTTCCAATTCTGTGGTGTTATTTGTTGGCATTGAAGTTTAAATTTTTAATCCCTTTAGGTCTTGGCCCTCTTTTTAGGGGTGGGGCAGGGGTTAGTGCGGCGTTACTACTTTCCTCCCTATACTTTCATAATAGAAACCACATTCACCAATACGGGCCAGATCAAAAAGATTTCTTCCGTCAAAAATCACATTACCCTTCATCATTTCTTTCATTTTATTAAAATCGGGCGTTCTGAATTCACTCCACTCAGTCGCGATTAAAAGTGCGTCAGCATCTTTTAGCGCATCGTATTGGTTTTCGGCATAAGATATTTTATCGCCGATTTGATTTTTTACATTCGGCATCGCCTCCGGGTCATAAGCGCAAACAGTGGCGCCACCGGCAGTCAATTCTTCAATCATCGTCAAGGCAGGCGCCTCTCTTATATCATCTGTGTTGGGCTTGAAAGCTAAGCCCCATAAGGCTATTGCTTTGCCGCTTATATCATTATTAAAATAAGATTTTATCTTAGGTAAAAGATGTAGCTTTTGAATTTCATTCACCTCCATTACGGCTTCAAGAATCTTAAAGTTATAAGAATACTGGTGAGATGATTTTGCAAGCGCCTGTACGTCTTTAGGAAAACAGCTTCCGCCATAACCAATACCGGGAAACAAAAATCTTCTTCCGATCCGTTCATCGCTTCCAATTCCGCGCCTTACCATATCTACATCGGCGCCCATTTTTTCGCAGAGTTGCCCAATTTCATTCATGAATGAAATTTTTGTAGCCAGAAAAGAATTGGCGGCGTATTTGGTAAGCTCTGCAGATTTTTCATCCATATAAAGAATGGGATTTCCCTGGCGTACAAAAGGCGCATATAACTCGCCGAGTAATTTCTTTGACCGTTCGGATGATGTGCCGATAACTACACGGTCAGGTTTCATAAAATCATCTACAGCTACGCCTTCCCGTAAGAACTCGGGATTACTTACCACATCAAATGCGCTTTCTATATCATCATTGCCGGCTTCCTTTGCGCTTTTTAAAATGGCTGCTTTTACTTTATCTGCAGTACCAACGGGCACGGTGCTTTTATTAATGATCACTTTATAATCATCTTTATCTAGAAGCTTTCCAATGTCGTCAGCCACCTTCAAAACGTATTTAAGATCGGCGCTTCCATCACCATCGGGTGGTGTAGGTAAGGCAAGAAAGATGATCCTTGCATCTTTGATAGCTTCCTTAATAGAAGTGGTAAAATGCAGGCGCCCTTCTTTTTCATTTCTTAAAAAAATCTTTTCAAGCCCCGGCTCGTAAATGGTTACTTTTCCTGAGGATAATTTTTTTACTTTTTGCTCATCAATATCCACGCAGGTAACGTTGTTACCGGTTTCTGAAAAGCAGGTGCCTGTTACTAATCCTACGTATCCTGTTCCTATAACTGCAATGTTCATTTTTTAATTATTTATATATTCTAATACTTTTGTTACAATGTATTCTTGTTGTTCTTCATCCATTTCTGTATGTATTGGCAAAGAGATCACTCTATGCGTAAGCCAGTCCGTTTTATTCAGCTGATAATCTGCGCCGCCAAATGCAGCAAACATTTTTTGCCTGTGCGCCGGCACGGGATAATAGACCGTGGATGGAACATTATTTTCGGCTAAATAATTTACAAGTCCATCCCTGTAAGCTGCCGGATTCTCCTCATCTTTAAGAATAAGCGTATATTGATGAAATACATGCTTACAATAATCCGCACGATACGGTGTGGTTATTTTATCGTTTTCCGCAAAAGCTTTATCATAATAATCTGCCACGGTAATTCTTGCATTTATATAGCCGTCTAATAACGGCAGTTTTATATTTAATATTGCGGCCTGCAATGCATCAAGCCTCGAATTACAGCCAACCATTTCATGATAATACCTTGTTTGCTGGCCATGGTTTGCAATCATCTTCAGCTTTTCAGCCAGGGCATCGTCATTGGTGCACATAGCGCCACCATCACCATAGCAGCCTAAATTTTTACTGGGGAAAAATGAAGTACACCCGACTGTACCAATACTTCCTGTTTTTTTTGCCGTGCCGTCCTTGTAATAATAGTCGCTACCGATCGCCTGGGCATTGTCCTCAATTACAAATAAATTATGCTCATTAGCAATCGCCATTATAGCCTCCATATTAGCAGCGTGGCCATATAAATGCACAGGAACAATCACTTTGGTAGCAGGGGTTATTGCTTTTTTTATTGCTTCGGGATCAATACAAAAAGTAGTGGGATCTACCTCAACGAATACAGGTTTTAACCCCAAGAGTGCAATTACTTCCGTAGTTGCGATATAAGTAAAAGAAGGAGTTATTATCTCGTCGCCCGGCTGAAGGCCAAGCGCCATCATCGCGATCTGCAAGGCATCGGTACCATTGGCACAAGGTATCACATGCTTTACACCGAGGTAGCCGGCAAGTGCCGAAGAAAAACTTTTTACCTGCGGGCCGCCAATAAAAATTGAACTGCTCAGCACCTCAGCCACTACCGCATCTACCTCATTTTTTATGTTGAGGTATTGTTGTTTTAAATCTACCATTTGCAAAGGACGCATGCAGTTTTTTTTTAAAAGGTGCAAAGATAGTATTTGAAAAAGTAAATGAAAATTAGAAATTATAAGCCATGCTTTTCCCAAAGAAGAAATTAGATTTGTTTATAAAAGGGAAATTTTTTGATCATTTTATACCACCTCTTCCTGGCAATTTATTCTGCAGGTATCCATGCTGCTTCTTTTTGGAACAGCAAAGCCAGATCATGGGTGAATGGAAGAAAAAATTTTTTTAAAAAATTTAAGCAAACTTATCCCAACAAGACTCAACCGGTTGTATGGATGCACTGTGCAAGCCTTGGAGAGTTTGAACAAGGACGCCCCTTGCTAAAAAAAATAAAAGAAGATTTTCCGCATGCGTCCCTGGTTATTACATTTTTTTCTCCTTCAGGGTACGACATCATAAAAAACAACAAAGAGTTCGAGCAGGTTTATTACCTGCCAATGGATTCTGCCTTAAATGCAAAGCGCCTTATTGCGGCGCTAAAGCCTGATCTGGTGTTGTGGATCAAATATGAATACTGGCATTATTATTTAAAAGAATTAAAAAATAAAAATATTCCTGTTTTACTTGTGTCGGGAGTTTTTAGTAACAGCCAACCCTTCTTTAAATGGTATGGCGGATTTTGGAGAAAAATGCTTGAGGCTTTTGAACATTTTTTTGTTCAGAATGATTTGTCGAAAGAACGCCTAAGTACGATAGTGTATGAGGAAAAAATAACGGTATCAGGAGATACAAGGTGTGACCGGGTAATTAATATCGCTTCTAATTTTACAGACGTGCCGGGCATTGCAGCCTTTTGCGGAGATAATAAAGTAATAGTTGCCGGCAGTACCTGGGAAGATGATGAGGCGGAATGGATACATTTTGTAAGAGAGCATGGAGACATAAAATTTATCATCGCGCCACATGAAATAGACCGTCAAAATATCGCTGATGTGCAAAAGGAGTTTGCAGGTTCGATCACTTATTCGGAATGGATGGATGAGGAGGTATCGGGTATTGGTTATGAGAGATCAGGTATTAGGTATCAGGTATCAGGACAAAAGTACCCTCGCAATTGCCTGATCATTGATAACATCGGGATGTTGTCGCGGATTTATAAATATGCGACGCTTACTTATATTGGTGGCGGGTTTGGTGATGATGGTCTTCACAATATTCTTGAGGCTGCTGTGTATGGCAAGCCCGTAATTTTTGGTCCAGAATATGAAAAGAACTTTGAAGCACAAGAATTAATAGATTGCTCAGGCGCTATCAGTATCGAAAGTGCACTGGAGCTGGAAAAAGCAGTAAATAATTTATTGGCTAACGAACAGCAAATTTTATCAAGAGGAAAGGCCGCAAAAGAATATGTATATAAAAATGCCGGCGCTTCTGAAAAAATTATAGCTTATATAAAAAGTAAGGGGTATCTGAAATGAGAAGCCTGTAATCTTTACTAAAAAAGGTATATTGCTTATCAAATTCCGGAAAACCTTCTTTTGACAAGGCTGTCGAACTGCTTTACAGTAGGGTCGCTGTCTATCCAACCCAATTTTACTTTTAGCTCTCTTTTGATCCAGTATTCTGCCTCGGCAAATATGGAAAAGTTCTGAATGGTTTTAATGCTTCTCTCGTACATCGCTTCATCTCCCCTGAACAATTCATTTAGAAAAAGGTACCGGTCATTTATACCAATAGCTTTTTTTAAATCCTTGATGGGCATTTCGGTGAGCCTCTCAGAAAGCTCAATTTTTACTTCTTTAAGGCGATCATTTAATGACTCGGGATATTCAAACGGAATTTCGTTTTTTGCCGGTTGCTTTTTTTCAAGGGGAGTTTGATGGGCCAGGGTGGGCATGTCTTCTATAGGGTCATACACAAAGCCGGGTCTTGTGTTTGCTGCCATGGCATTTACGAGAGCCGCATTTTTTTTTATTTGTTCCAGTTCCTCTTCTATTTCTTTTTCATCAACCTTCAATACTTCCACAATTTTTTCTCCGGAATAATTGTTATGGCTGCCGGCCATTTTTATACAAAACAGAGGCATCAGCACTGAAACCTTATCCTGCTTTGTTTCTTTCGTGTTTTCGGCTTTGCCTAACAACTCCGCCACGAGCATTTGAGCAGTATTTAGCATTGAATCAGCAGGTATTTTTTCATCCAATTGCTTTTGTAACTTATTGATGAGTGTGGACACTCTTTCCATGAATAATGTTGAATAAAGTTTTTCAAAAAGAGCAGGAAAAATGTTTGTTTTGAATTAACGCTAAATCATTTAACCTTGCAATCGAAGCTAAGTTACAAATTGAAATTAAAATGAAATATAAAAAATGTTCATAGAGCCTAATTTAAAAGGTGCAAACCGCGGCTGGATCGAAGTTATCTGCGGAAGTATGTTTAGCGGCAAAACTGAAGAACTGATAAGAAGGTTGAAGCGGGTAAAAATTGCCAACCTGAAAGCTGAAATTTTTAAGCCGTCAATTGATATACGCTACGATGAAATAAAAATTGTGAGCCACGATGAAAATACGATTCAATCCACACCAGTCGATAATTCTCAAACGATATTATTACTTGCACAAGGTGTAGATGTGGTGGGCATTGATGAAGCGCAGTTTTTTGATGACCAGATCACTTTTGTTTGCGAGCAGCTTGTGCTAAAAGGCATTCGTGTAATTGTAGCCGGGCTTGATATGGATTACCGCGGTAAGCCCTTTGGCCAAATGCCAAATCTGCTTGCTATCGCTGACTACATCACAAAGCTTCACGCTATTTGCATGATATGTGGAAACATCGCTAATATAAGTTACCGTAAAACTGCTGCAGTAGGGCAGGTGCTGCTTGGAGAAAAAGATATTTATGAGCCAAGGTGCCGCCATTGTGCAGCATTAGGCTGATAAATAAAAAAAAGCGGGCTTTACAAGCCCGCTCTTTAAACATTCTATTCAAAATATTCTACCCAATTATCTTCCGATCATCACTTTTTTCATTGGCACTTCTTTGCCGTTAATCACTTTTAAGAAGTACATGCCGGGAGTTATCTTACTCACATCCAAATTGGTTGTATTTATTCCATCATTCACTCCTACATTTTTACGCAGTAGCTGCTGTCCGAGGCGGTTGGTAATGATAATGTCAGCCGTGCCTCTTTTGTAAGCATCAAAGGAAACCGTTAATGATGAAGATGCAGGTACGGGATATACTTTCAGGCCGCCTCTTAGCGTAGCCGTTGCCTTAGCAGTTGCAGGCGCAGCAGGGTCAAATCCGGTAAAGTCTGCAGCGCCTATCTGAATGTTAAGCGTATAGCATTGACTGCTGTTGAATGCGCCGGAAGCGCTATACACACGCACTACATAGCTTCCATTGTTAATGGTGTTTAGAATAACTGACTCGTCCACGGTTCCTGGGTTTTGTGAGGTGCGGGTTACGAAGCCGGTTTTTGTGTAGAGCTGCAAGTCGTAGTCGGCAGGAAGGTTCGTAAGTGTAACTTTAATTTTGCTTTGACTTGGTGAATTGCTGAAACGATAGAAATCTTCGTCTCCGCTGTGGCTTATCTGGGCAAATATATCTATACCCGTATTCACGTCAGCCGCAACTGCATAAGAGTCATTTGGCTCAAACTGCTCGGGACAACCATTAGAAGCAAGCGTAGTAAACTGGGCGCTGCTGTAGGCGCTGCTTCCAGATGTACAGTTAGCTCTTACTCTCCAATCGTAAGAAGTAGCCGGGCTAAGGCCTTGCAAGCTTAGAGAGGTAGCAGAAGTTGCAGTTGCTGCACTGATCCACGTAGAGGAAGTTGTCAATTTATAATCTGCATCGTAATTGTTGGCCCCGCTTACACTACTCCACGAAATGATTGCCCCTGTTGAGGTAATAGATGAAGTGGTAAGCCCTGCCGGCGCATTACAAGTGCCGCCTGCCGTTGTTGTAAATCCGGCAAAGATAAAGGAGCTACCTCCCGAGGCGCAGTTTGCCTTTACTCTCCAGGTATAATCGGTGGATGGAGATAAACCGGATAGGGTAAATACAGTGCCTGTTATGTTCCTGGCGCCAAGGCTCCAGCCATGAACATTGTTATCCTTATAGAATACGTTGTAATCTATTGCTCCACCCACAGGGTTCCACGAAACATCCGCAGAAGTAGCCGTTATAGAAGAAGCCATGAGACCGGTGGGATCAGTGCAACCTCCCGCAGTTGCCGTTGTAAACTGAGTGCTGCTGAAGCTGCTGCTGTCTGATGAGCAATTTGATCTCACTCTCCAATCATAAGAGGTAGCCGCGGCCAATCCACTAAGGCTGGCTGATGTTGAGGTAGTTCCTGAGACCACGCTTATCCAGGTAGAAGAGCTGATTGCTTTGTATTCTACATCATAGCTGTTTGCACCGGTAGCACTGCTCCACGAAATATTAGCGCTACTGGTGGTAATAGAAGAAGTAGTAAGCCCTGCCGGCGCATTACATGCGGGTGGCGCCAAAGTGCTGAATGTAGTAGCAGTAAATGAGCTGCTTCCGGCTGAGCAATTTGATCGTACCCTCCAGTCGTAAGATGTGGAAGCTGCTAATCCGGTAAGGCTGGTGGAAGTAGAAGTAGTTCCCGATACAACGCTTATCCAGGTGGAAGAACTGGTTGCCTTATATTCTACATCATAGCTATTTGCTCCGGTAGCGCTGCCCCATGAAAGGTTAGCACTGCCGGTGGTAATAGAAGAAGTAGTAAGCCCTGCCGGTACATTACATACGGGTGGCGCCAAAGTGCTGAATGTAGTAGCTGTAAATGAGCTGCTTCCGGCTGAGCAATTTGACCGCACTCTCCAGTCGTAAGATGTGGAAGCTGCCAGGCCGCTAAGGCTGGCCGAAGTTGACGTGGTTCCCGATGCAACGCTTATCCACGTGGAAGAGCTGGTTGCCTTGTACTCTACATCGTAGCTATTTGCCCCGGTAGCGCTGCTCCACGAAATGTTTGCACTGTTGCTGGTGATTGAAGAGGTAGTAAGCCCTGCCGGTGCATTACAAGGTATGGTGGTAGTGAACTGCGCACTTATATAATTGCTACTTCCGCCGGAGCAGTTTGCCCGTACCTGCCAGTCGTACGTAGTGCCTTGCGTAAGACCCGAAATGGTTTTGGATGTGGCGCTAATAGCAGTGGCTGCATTGGTCCAGGTGGAGGTGGTGGTTAGTTTATAATCTACATCATAGCTCGCGGCGCCCGGCACTGCTACCCAGCTAACGGTTGCGCTGGTGCTGGTGATTGCGGATGAGGTTAAGCCTGTTGGGTAGCCACAAGTAACATTGCATGGGTCAAGGGTAAAAGATGCTATTTGAGTACTCCACCTTGATGTAGCGTTGAATTCGCACGTAAGCCAAAAAGTAACGCCATCCGGATCGCACACCAATTGGTTATAATCTCCATAGCGGGTGCTGCCATTTGCAGTGGCTCCGGCTACTATCACATCTTCACTATAGGTCATTGTATTTAAAGGGTCACATTGCCTTCTGCCGGTGTAGCGTGCGCCGGCAAAAACTCCCGTAGCGGATGATGAAACGTTATATGCCAAACCAATATTACCATTAGCATCATAACAAATGCCCGGCAGCCAGCGATGTGTATTATCAGGAGCATAAGTACTTTGCTGATAGATACTCCAGTTGCCGGTGGTTTTATGCAGCTCATACCAGCGTATGCCCGATATATTTGAGCCTTTATCTACCACATGCGACATTACAATGCCTTCATATCCTGCAAAGTTTCTATAAATCGGTTGGTTCATTATTTTTTGATGCAATGCCTCAAGCTTGATAGAAGAACCTGGTTGCGTAATGCATTGGCCCCGCGTGGTTGTACAGATATCTGACTTAAATGGCAGCGTAGCAAGGGAAGCTTTCGTTGCTATACGGGTATTAGATGGGGTAATAAAATCAACCTTAAACTCAAATATCCCAATACTATCCACGTCAGAAGTTGTGGCAGTCCATGCATCGTCCGCCATATATGCAATTAACCCGCCTGTACCGGAAGGTGGGAGAGATCTCCCCTCAAGTCCTACGGGACACATAGAGAAGTGTTTATTTGTAGTGCCTAAAGTAAATTTTTGCATGGTTGCGGTTGCATTTCCGGCAATCATTTTTGCCCTGTCAAATGCATACACACTCGAACCGGAATAAGAGGAACCATTGGCAAAATCATTGGTTGTTCCATAATAAGCATCGGGCCATACGGAGAATTTAGGATAATCAGGAAAAGTATTTCCTGTGCTAAAAAAGTAAACATACCATTGTCCTGCAGGGTCATTTGTCTTTGTGATGGCAACGATTAAACCTTCCGATCCTGTCTCCGGTTTATTGGCAAATTCAGTCAGCATAAACCGGTCTGCCAGTTGATCGTATTGGGCGATAGGATCACCGAGGCCACCCTTGCCGGTAATTGCATCCAGGTAGGTTTGGGCAACTATTTGGCCGCCGGTTTTATTGTAAACTTTAAACAAGGCTCCCGAGGCGCCGTTGATCATTTGAATTATATGATTAGGCCCGGCGCACATAGCGGGGTCAGGCGGGTTAAGCGGTTGATAAGGCATTCCTAAAAAGTTGGTGACTATCGCTCTGTCAATAGCAGACTGCTTGTGCGGATTAGATGGATACACTTTTTGTAACGCAGGATCTTCTGCAAAAATTTTCGTCGGGTAAAGAATAGGATCGCTTCCTTCTTCAAATTCTTCATCTTTACCGATGATGCCATCCTCATCTCTCACTATTACATCGGGAATTGATTTGTCGGCAATGGTAAAATCTCTCAGCGCTTTGGTAACTTTTATAAGTTTACCGATAATTACCTCGGGGTTTCTGGCTATAGCCGCTTCCTGGGCATTTGCGATATAAAATGTAGAAATGGTAATTAGGAGAAAAAAAAATTTCCGCATGTGTGAAGTTTTAAATGTTAAGAGAAAGCCAAAATAGTAAATAAATTGAAACTTTCTCAGTGCTGCTAAATATATATTTTAAGCTATTCATTGCCTACACCACAGAAATTTATCGGGTATGATATAAAATGCTTTAAAAAGGAATATTGAATATTTAATATTAAGCTTGCAATAATGCGAGGTATTTATATTTTATTTAAAAAAGATCTTCTGCTGGAATTAAGGCAGCAGCATACGTTTTACGGCATCCTATTATATGTTGCTTCTACCATTTTTGTATTATACCTCGCGATGGGGCAGCCGGAGAGCGGCGTGTATAACGGGCTTTTTTGGATGATACAATTATTTGTATGTGTAAATGCAGTTGCTAAAAGCTTTTTGCAGGAAAACAAAGGCCGCATGCTATATTTTTATTCCATCGCCAGCCCGGTAAGTTTTATAATTTCAAAACTTATCTACAACGCCCTCGTTATGTTCGTTATGATTGTGTTGAGCCTTCTTCTTTTCAGAATATTATTGGGCGGCCCGGTTATATACAAATTGCGTTTTGCAGGAATCGCTTTGTTAGGAGGCCTTAGCCTGAGCCTTGTATTTACGTTAATGGCGGCGATCGCTGCAAAGGCGCAGCAAAATGCGGCCGTCATGGCCATATTAGGGTTTCCCCTGATTATCCCACAGATATTGCTGTTGATGAAACTTTCAAAATCTGCCTTTGGGGAAGTTTTCAGGGATGGGGCATTATTGCAGATTTCCTTTTTATTAACCGGATTTGATGTAATGGTAATTGCGTTGGCGGTTGTACTATTTCCTTTTTTGTGGAAAGACTGAATTTATAGCCTTTCATGCTAATCAAGTTTTTCATTATGCAGTAGCATCTAACCTCGGGTGCGATTCAAAATGTTGCAAGGTTGTCAACCTTTCCACAAGTTAATTTTAAATTTAAAAACTCCATCTGGAAGGTTGACAACCTTTAACCCAGAGCGACATTTTGAAACGCACCCTCTAACCCCTTCCTTCTTTTCACAAATTCAACTACTTTTAATAGTGAATAATACAATTCGTTCTACCCTGCAATTGCTCCGCTTTCATTTTTCATTTTTCCTGATGCCGGTTTATTGGTTTGCTTTAAGCCAGGTTCCTTTTATTAATTGGACAGATGCACTGTTGATTTTTATTATCCTGCATTTGCTGGTGTACCCGGCGAGCAATGGCTACAACAGTTATATGGATCGTGACACTTCACCCATTGGCGGCCTGGAAAAACCTTTGCAACCAACAAGGCAATTATTCTATGTCACCATCGTGCTTGATATTTTATCTGTGCTGTTAAGTCTATTAATATCCGGCCTGTTTGCGCTGGGCATACTGCTGTACATTCTTGCCTCGCGGGCTTATAGCTATCGAAAAATCCGTCTTAAGAAATTCCCGGTCATCGGTTATCTCACGGTAATAATTTTTCAGGGCGCCGTTACATTTTTTTTGGTGTATCATGGAAGCAACCAGCAGCATACAATTCACGTTCCTGTAATAGCAATGGTTGCGTCAAGCCTATTAATCGGGGGTTTTTACCCGCTCACACAAATTTACCAGCATGAAGAAGATGTGAAAGATGGAGTGTACACAATAAGCTACAAACTCGGATACAAAGGCACTTTCATTTTTACCGGTATTGTTTATGCATTGGCATTTTGCATGCTTGGCTTACAATTTTTTTTAAATCTTGAGGGGGTAAGGTTCTTCATTTTACAAACCTTTATGCTGCCGGTGCTCGTATATTTTTTTATATGGTTCGGTAAAGTGCTGAAAAATAAAAAAGAAGCTAACTTTAAGAACACAATGCGCATGAATTTGTTAGCATCAGTATGCACTAACCTCGGCTTTATCACTCTTTTAATATTACACTTGTTTTGAGTAAAATTATTTCTATATCAACATCAGTGCCTGCCCATAGGCACAGGCAGCAAGACATACTTTCGTTTATGCAGCGTGTATATGCCATGAGCGAAGTCGATAAGCGCAAGCTTAAGTTTTTATACCATCAAAGCGCCATTGATGAAAGATATTCCGTAGTGCCCGATTACAGCCTCAATGCAGATGAATGGCAGTTTTATCCTGCTGCAGAAAATCTTGATCCCTTCCCCAGCTTGGAGCACAGAATGAAATGGTACAATAAAACGGCTGCGCCACTCTCGGTAAACGCAATTGAAAAGTGCATTGAAAATAAAATTTCAAAAGAAGAAATCACGCACCTTATTACCGTTAGTTGCACCGGCATGAGCGCTCCCGGCCTCGATTTGCAGATAATGGAAGCTATGAGCCTGTCATCAACTATCTACCGCACTTCTATAAATTTTATGGGCTGTTATGCGGCTATACATGGCCTGAAGATGGCCGATGCAATTTGTAATAGCGATAAAAAAGCTAAGGTATTAATAGTATGCACCGAACTTTGCACGCTTCATTTTCAAAGAGAAAACACGATAGATAATATTGCCTCCAGTCTGCTCTTTGGAGATGGATGCGCAGCAGTGTTGGTTACCAGTGATAAGCATAAAACAAAAGGGCTTTGCATAAAAAACTTTTACAGCGAGGTCGCCTTCAAAGGCAAAAAAGATATGAGCTGGGAACTTTCCTCTTCCGGCTTTTTAATGACACTTTCAGGGTACGTGCCGGATCTTATAGAGCAGGATTTTAATATACTTTTAAATAATGCCCTGGCAAATGCCGGTATGTGCAAAGAAGAAATTTCTTATTGGTGCATTCATCCGGGTGGTAAAAGAATCCTAAGTTCCATTGAAAAAAGTATAGGTGTTTGTTCTGATGATCTGCAGGAATCTTATAGCATTTTAAAAAACTACGGAAACATGTCTTCCCCAACAATATTATTTGTGCTGAAAGAAATCATGGATGCTTTAGCAGCAAAAAAAGAAAAGGGGAAAAAAATTTTCGGAGCGGCCTTTGGCCCGGGCCTTACCATGGAGACATTCATTTTATCAAATGATTGATTATACACGACGTTCAATCAAGAAGGAGGTTCTTGACAGAAATGATATTCCATTCGCGGATATTGCGAGGAACATGGAGGAGCTTGATTTTATCAATAAACATCTTGGCGGCCATTCCATTACGCTTAGCGGATTCAAAAAACTATTGGGTAAAAAAAAAGAAATTTCAATTTGTGAAATAGGCTGTGGTGGCGGTGACAACCTCAAAGCCATTTACAATTTTTGTAAGAAGAAAAATATCAATGCAACCTTTCGCGGCATAGATATCAATCCTGATTGCATTGCTTTTGCAAAAAAAAATTCGCCTGCGGAAATAAATTTTACTGTTGCTGATTACCGGGATGTTGCCTTCAACAATAACAGGCCCGGTATTATTTTCTCTTCTCTTTTTTGCCATCACTTTACTGATGAAGAACTTGTTGCAATGTTGCAATGGATAAAACGAAATTCGACAATTGGGTTTTTTATTAATGACTTGCAAAGAAATTCCCTTTCTTACAATTTTATAAAATATGCATCAAGGCTTTTTTCAAAATCATACCTTGTAAAAAATGATGCACCACTATCAGTGCTCAGGGGATTTCATAAAAATGAATGGGAAAATATTTTTGAAAAAGCGGGCATTGATGATTATTCTATTGAGTGGAAATGGGCGTTTCGGTATTTGATAGTTACCCCCCTAACCTGACCTTATCATATGATTGAAAATCTCAACAAAGATGTAAGTATTGCAAAAGCCCTTCCGCTGTCCGAATGGACTCCTTTGGAGGAGGGGTTTGGGGCGGCTATTATCGGTGGGGGATTGGCGGGGCTTTCCCTTTCAATTTTACTCGCTAAAGCGGGGCATAAGGTTGCTTTATTTGAAAAAGATAAATATCCTTTTCATCGTGTATGCGGCGAATACATAAGCCTGGAAAGTTGGAATTTTATCAATCGATTTGGCCTCGATCTTCCGTCGCTTGATTTACCAATTATAAAGAAGCTAATTGTTTCTTCTCCCAATGGTGATTTTATACAAAGCA
This sequence comes from Hanamia sp., assembly GCA_965217965.1. Classification (GTDB taxonomy): domain Bacteria; phylum Bacteroidota; class Bacteroidia; order Chitinophagales; family Chitinophagaceae; genus Ginsengibacter. Next base: position 2,280,750 of record CBDCJQ010000001.1, read on the forward strand.
AGCTTGGCCTCGGTGGTTTCGGCATAAGCCGCTTTTTTATTGATAACGAGCTAAAGAAAATTGCTCTGGAAAACGGTGTTACATTATATGAAGAAACAAAAGTGAATGAGGTAATATTTAAAGACGATGCGTTTAGAATTTTTTACAATGGTGGAGAAATAAACAGTAAAGTGGCCGTTGGCAGCTATGGCAAGCGAAGCAACCTCGATGTGAAATGGTCAAGAGAATTTATAAAGCAAAAGCCGGGTAAGCTGAATAATTATATCGGGGTGAAGTATCATATCAAAACAGCTTTTCCTGATGATACAATTGCCTTGCACAATTTTAAAGATGGCTATTGCGGCTTATCAAAAGTAGAAGAAGATAAATATTGCTTATGCTACCTCACCACTGCGCAACATCTTAAAGAGAATAATAACTCCATAAAAGAAATGGAAAAGAATGTTTTGTATAAAAATCCATTTCTAAAAACAATATTTCAAACTGCTGAATTTCTTTTTGCAGCGCCTGTTACTATTTCACAAATAAGTTTTGATAAAAAAACAACGATCGAAGATCATGTTTTAATGACGGGCGATTCCGCCGGCATGATAACGCCGCTGTGCGGAAACGGAATGAGCATGGCGTTCCATTCTGCTAAGATTGCTTTTGAAGCAATAGATTCTTTTTTGGCAAAAAATATTTCAAGAGAGGAAATGGAAAACAGGTACAACAAACAATGGGAAAAACATTTTGCCGGAAGGCTAAAGGCCGGGCGGGCAATACAAATGTTATTTGGAAAAGAAAAAGCAACTAATTTTTTCATAAGTACAATTAAATATTTTCCATTTATAATTAATAGAATCATAAAGTCCACTCACGGAAAAGAGTTTTAGTAATTTTGTGAAAGCATGACTAAGCCGCCAATTATATTATTTGATGGTGTTTGTAATCTGTGTAACAGTGCAGTAATTTTTGTGATAAAGAGAGATAGAGGGAATTCGATCCGCTTCGCGCCATTGCAATCAGAAGCGGCACATCAATTGTTAGCTGATTATAATATTTCATCTCCCGAAATGAAGTCATTCATATTTATAGAAAATGGAAAAGCTTACGCGCAATCAACAGCGGCCTTGAAAGTTTGCAAACATTTAAAAAGCCTATGGCCGTTGTTATATGGGCTCATCATTATTCCCTCCTTTATAAGGGATGGCGTGTATAAATGGGTTGCTGAAAACCGGTACAAATGGTTTGGTAAAAAAGATGAATGTATGATGCCGACTGCTGAACTACGTTCCAAATTTTTAAACGAAATATCTTATGTCAAATAAAAAAACATTAGTACTGGGCGCTTCGGCTAACCCTTCCCGTTATAGCAACCTCGCTGTGCATAACCTTGTCTCAAAAGGGCATGATGTAATAGCGATAGGCCGCCGGCCGGGTAATATAGATCACATAGAAATAACTACAGAAAAAAAAGCAGTTACCAATCTTGATACCGTCACTCTGTACCTGAATGCTTCTAACCAAAAAGCTTATTACGACTACATCATTTCTCAAAAGCCTAAAAGAATAATCTTTAATCCCGGGGCTGAAAATGATGAATTAGCAGAACTCGCAGCTACAGCCGGTATTCTTACGCAAGAGGCGTGTACGTTGGTTTTACTAAGTACCGGGCAGTATTAATACTGGTTGAATAAGTACTTCTTCGCATATTTATGTTCCTTAAGGATTTTTTTTCAAGTTCAGTATAATTTTTTTACTGGTGTGTCGTTTTGTGTTTGTCCGATACATTGAAAAATAAAAATTCCTTACCATGAAAATCTATACAAGAGGGTTATTACTTTGCACAATTGTGTGTTATTCGTTTACCACTAATGCACAAATTTCTTCCTCAAATAAAGCTTCTTTATTTACAAATGTTCCTGCCTCGTTCAAGGCCAACATATCTGAGTTGGATAAAGCATTTCTTGCAAAGGAAGGAAGCCCGGTTCAACTCCGGTTTTCCAACCTTGTTTTTACCGGCAATATAATATCATCGGTAGAGCGCTATGGAAAACTTTCGAGCATTATTGTGAAGTCTCCAGCCTTAAATAACACGTTGTTGTCGCTTTCCAAAAGAATAAATGATGATAATACGGTGACCTACATAGGCAGGATATTGAATGGAGCGTATGCTGATGGATATGAATTAAATAAAAATACTGACGGAACTTACTCGTTCCTTAAAATAAAATCTGAAGACTTGTTACAGGATTATTAAAGAATCCGACCCTTACCATACCTACACCACGGAACCCTAAATCCAATTCAATGATAAAATTATTTACACTCTTTTTGCTGCCGCTAATATTTCTTTCGCTTATTGCGAATGCCGTGCCTGCGCTAAGCAGTCTGCCTGGCGCAAAAGCAACAATATTTCTTGATTTTGACGGGCAATCTGTATATGCATCATCGTGGAATGGCGGCCAGCCCTTGAATTGTGCGCCATCTCAAATGACTGATGTGCAAATCACAGAAATTTTCAATCGCGTGTCAGAAGATTTCAGGCCTTTCGATATAAACATCACTACGGACTCAACCGTATTTTTAGCAGCGCCTCTTGTGCAAAGGATAAGAATGATCGTTACCCCTACCAGTAGCTGGTATCCTGGTGTGGGCGGTGTTTCTTATACAGGTTCTTTCCGGTGGGGCGATGATACTCCCGGTTTTGTTTTTGCCGATAAGCTTGGCTTTAGCCCGAAGCTTGTTGCAGAATGCTGCAGCCATGAAAGCGGTCATACGCTTGGCCTGTCGCATCAATCAAAATATAGCGGCACCTGCATCCTGGTGGCTACTTACAATGCCGGGCAGGGCTCGGGAGAAATAGGGTGGGCGCCGGTAATGGGCAATAGCTATTACAAAAATTTATCAGGGTGGAACAATGGCCCTACGCCGAGCGGATGTACGGCAGACCAAGACAACTTGTCTATCATTGCCTCAAGCTACAATGGGTTTACTTACAGGATAGATGATCACAGTGATGATCCAAATGTAAACCCTACGGCATTGTTGATGAATAATAATAAATTTTCTAACTCCGGTATCATCACAACGAATAGCGATAAGGATGTTTTTAAAATTAATGTACCAAAAAGTTCGGCCCTTCACCTGGATGTTGTTCCGTACTCCGTTGGCCCCAATAATGATGGCGCCGACCTGGATGTAATGGTCACCATTTTAGATGCGACCATGCAGGTGATCGGCGTATATGATCAGCCGGCTGCATTGAATGCTGTTGTTGACACGTCGCTGAGCCCCGGTAATTATTATGTAGTAGTGGAAGGCTCAGGAAATGCGAATGCTTCAAACTATGGAAGCCTCGGCTCTTATACAATTTCGGGCATAACAACGCCGCTAACTATTACGCCTATACGCCAGGTATTGCTAAGTGGTAAAGTAGATAAAGGCATGCACAACTTTTCCTGGAATGTAATTGCTGATGAGCCTGTGAATAATTTAATTCTTGAAAGTTCTGCTAACGGTACAATTTTTTCAATCGTAGCAACGTTTTTCCCGGACTCAAAAGGATACGAGTATTCACCAACTGACAAAGGAAATATTTTCTATAGGCTTAAAGTAAATTCTACCACCGGTCAAACTGTATATTCTAATACTATTTCTTTAAAATCAAATGATGATGAAGTTAGAAAGTTCACAGTTACTTCGTTGGTTCATGATAACATCACTATAAATGCAAAGGAAAATTTTGAATACAAACTGGCAGATGTAAGTGGCCGCATTATCATTAGCGGCAAAGGGAAACCAGGTACCAATACTATTAATATTAACAACCACCCTAACGGGATCTATTTCATACAGATAATAAGCAATAATCAAAGAACCACAGAACGAATTGTAAGATTGTAAGGTAGATTCATGTGTAAGTTAAGGGTCAGCGTTAGGGGCTGGCCCTTTTTTGTTTTTATAATTCTCTCTTTTAGTCCCAATCAACACTGCTTAAATAATAATTATTTAATAAACCAGGTGATCTATCTATCCATAATTTCGGTAATTTTAAAAAACCTTAATTTATGTTGTGGAGAAAATTTAACGGCGATGCTATTGACCTTCCCATTAAAAGCGCAGTTGAAAAAGCCATTCAAAAAGAAACTGCCGCCGGCTTCAAATTAAAAGTTTGCATAGGTACTGACAGCCAAGTAAAAGGCAGCGATACCGAATTTGCCACGGTGATTGTTTTTCTGCGTGAAGGCCGCGGAGGCTTCATGTTTATTCACAATGATAAAACAAAACACCAGTACAGCATCAAAGAAAGAATGCTGGTGGAAGTGGCAAAAAGTATCGAGATCGCCTACGAACTATGCGACCTGTTTACATTGTATGATGTGGACATGGAGGTACATGCCGACATCAATACCAATCCGCATTTTAAAAGCAATGAAGCTTTGCGTGAAGCCATGGGTTATATCCTGGGAATGGGTTTTGCCTTCAAAGCCAAGCCGGAAGCCTTTGCCAGCAGCAGTTGTGCAAACAAGATGGTGAATTAAAATGTTGTCCGGCTTATCTGCCCAAGTAAACATGAAAAGACTTTTTTATTTCTTTCTTCTGATAGATTTATTAAGTGCCTGCTCAGCAAAAATTGGCTCACAAATAAATTCAAAACAACCGGCACTCGCTGACACGTCATTTGTTTTAGTTTTACAAAAGGAAGATAACTTTATAAATGATGGAATTGCAATTGGCTCCATAAAATCGGGCGACAATGGACTTTCAATAAACTGCACATATTACGAAGTGATTGATAAGCTAAGAAAGCTTGCAAGGCAAAGCGGGGCGAACGTTATCAAGATAACAGAACTTAAAAACCCTGATGCATTTAGTAGTTGCGGAAGACTTAGGGCAAACATTTACAAAGTGCCGGATTTTCGAAAACATGAAAAAGAAATTGAATGGGCATCGAAAAGAAAATTAATATGGGAAGATTTTAAAGGAAGCCCTAAATCATTTACAAATCCAAATGCCGCGGCCCAAACTTACTGTGGGTTTGCTGTTCAAAGTAATTATGTAACCATGTTTTCAACAGCAAAGATTTTTGCAAGAAATTTTTTCACATGTAATTTAAGCTGGGTAAGGCCAGACCAAAAGAACAGGTCAGATTTATTAGAACACGAACAGGGCCATTTCGATTTATGTGAAATTTACACAAGGATGCTGAGAAAAGAATTTACAGAACGAAGAATGACTGCTTACAATATAAACAAAGAGGCAGATGTAATTTTTAAAAATATATATGCTTTATATTTAGAAAGGCAGGAATTATATGAAGAAGAAACGAACTATGGATTGAATGAGCAAAAGCAAATTGAATGGAGAACGAATATCAATAGGGAACTTAATAGTTTGAAGGATTACATACAATAGTTCTAAAATTATTAATAAGCATAGTATATTTAAAAACTTTAAATCAGTAAACCAATTTATCTTCAAAGTAATCCTTGTTCATTTCTCCTACCAGGAGTAATATGTTTTCTCTTCCTGTTTTCTTTACAGCGCTTGTTACAAAATGTTGTGGTAGAAATTGATGCGTTTCGCGGAGCTTTTCCAGGAATGATTTTATGTTCTTATTTACCACTCGTTGATTTTCCTTATCAGATTTTGTGAAGACAAGCGTGATTGGAATTTCCCACGAAGCAAGTTTTTGTATAAACTCTATATCTATTTTCTGTGGTGAATGGCGGGAATCTATTAATACAAAAACATTGATAAGGTTTTCTCTTTTGCGAAGATAATTTTCAATCATTTGTTCCCACCGTCGCCTGCTGCTCTGTGATATTTTTGCAAAGCCATAGCCCGGCAGATCTACCAGATACCATTTGGTTTCTTTGTATTCGCCGGGCACACGCACACTTGTTATTTCAAAGTGATTGATCATTTGCGTTTTGCCGGGGGAGTTAGATGTTTTGGCAAGTTCATCATTGTTGCAAAGCATGTTTATCAAAGAAGATTTACCCACATTGCTCCTGCCGATGAAGGCATACTCGGGCTTATCCGGCGCAGGGCATTTCTCGAAAGATGGACTGCTGATAATATATTCTGCTTTTTTTATGTGCATGCGATTTGCAATATACGATAAGAAAATGCCTTTGATGATTTGGACTAAAGGTTGCCAACCTTTGAAATTCGGGATTTTAAAATGTAATAAACATATTGTAGGTTGGCAACCTTGCAAAAATTTTAGCTGCACCCGGTTTAAATTAAATCCAAAATAAAAGTGAAAGAATGGTTAACGCAATATCTTGTTAGTGCAAAAAACTATCTTTGGTTTAATGAACACGTATAGCCATGATGCAGTAGTGCCTTTTCGCGATTCGCCGGAAAGTAAAAAAAAGCAAGTGCAAAACATGTTCGATAAAATTGCCTTTCGCTATGATTTTCTCAACCGCTTTTTAAGTGCCGGCATTGATAAAGGCTGGAGAAAAAAAGCGATCAGGCAACTGGTGTCATTACAGCCAAAAACTATCCTGGATGTAGCAACAGGCACCGGTGATTTTGCCATTACGAGTTATAACATCTTAACGCCGGAGAAAATTACGGGCATTGATATTAGCGATGGCATGCTGGATATAGGAAGAAAAAAAATAGAAAAGTTAAAGCTTTCAAAAAAGATAGAGCTGTTAAACGGGGATAGCGAAGCAATTTTTTATGAGGCGAACTCGTTTGATGCTGTAACCGTAGCTTTCGGTGTACGAAATTTTGAGGATCTTGAAAAGGGGCTATCAGAAATTTACAGGGTTTTAAAACCGGGCGGTAGACTAATAGTGCTGGAATGTTCCAGGCCATCTCTGCCGGTGATAAAAAATCTGTATAACTTTTATTTGAATTATGTAACGCCAAAAGTGGGAAAACTAATATCGAAAAATAAAGACGCTTATCAATATTTGAACAATTCTGTGCAACAATTTCCAGAGAAAAAAACATTCACTCACCTACTAAACCAATTAGGCTATAGACAAGCTTTCTACAAAACATTGACTTTAGGAATATGCACCATTTATTGCGGCGAAAAATAATTTTACTGGTACTATCATTCGTGTTTTGTTCTACTGCGTCTATAGCACAGATTGAGCACGTGATCAATCAGGAAGAGCATGATGATAAGCCTTATCATTTTGGTATAAACCTTGGCTATAACAAGTCGCACTTTTCATTTACCCATCACCCGGAGTTTTTGGAGCGGGATACCATCATGGATGTGGAGAGCATCAACAGTACCGGTATCAATCTTGCCTGGCTGGTAAGCTTTCGCATGAGTGATCATTTCGATCTTCGCCTGCACCCGCTTGACCTTACGTTTTCTGAAAAAGCTTTTTTATATACAGAAAATTATACGCCCGATACAGTCGTTACAAAAAAAGTTCAATCCATTACGTTGAGCTTTCCGGTGCATGTTAAATTCAGCAGCGATCGTATAAGAAACTTTAAAGTTTACACAATCGCGGGTGCAAAATTTGACTATGACCTTGCAAGCAATGCCGGCGCAAGAAAGGCAGAAGATCTTATTAAATTAAAGCGCTCTGACTTAAGCCTTGAAGTGGGTATGGGGTTTCATATTTATTTTCCCTTCTTCGTATTATCGCCGGAGATAAAGCTTAGCAGCGGCTTGTCCAATTTACATAGCCGCGATCCCGACCTTCGCTACTCCAATGTAATTGATAAGATCAATTCAAAAATGATGACATTTTCTTTGACGGTGGAATAAATTTTTTGAAGAAGAAGATTGCTTGTTGTTTTAAACTAAAGCAAGATCTATAGACCGGGCACAACCGCCAAACTTTCATTACCCATATCACTTACTGATTGTACACCAAAGAAGAAATTATCTTTTGAGTAAGGCAACGTGATGTTGGTGTATTCAATAAACATTTTCTTTTGCCACACAGGGCTGGTGGTTTCTCTTATTAAAACATAATAGCCTTTTACCTTTCCGGTCTTTGGCGCATTCCATGAAAGGACAGTGTTATTGGTTAATTTTTTTACTTCGATTTTTACATTTTCCGGCATGGCTGGTGCCTTGGCAAGGTTCGCAAGATTGGATAAATTCATTGCTGTATTTTTCCTCAAATATTCATAGTCTATGTGTGCCGGCAGGTCGCCATAATTGATGCCATTTTCGGTTCTTACATCCTGGTGCTGGCGTGTATAATTTTCGTTCATCTCTGTTATTCTTACAGCCGCGAATCCGTTCTCTACATACGGTGTGTGGTCACCACCTCTTAAAAAGCGATCGTTTCTGTAGATCATTACCACATCGAGATGGTCAACATATCGCTCACCAATTTCCTTTACATAACGGGCAAGCTGACGCGATTTTCCATCATTCTCCAAACCCAATGCACGAATCCTTGCCGCTGTCTTTTCTGTTTCATAAGCAGGCAAGCCTTCACTAAACACACGTACCCGGCTGTTATTAATAATGTTTGTTTCGCTGCTATTGTTGCTTCCCATAATGTCGTTATTCAATACCGCTTCGATATTCCAGCCTTCTTTTTTTGCTTTATCGGCCATGTAAGTGGAGCCTAATAAACCTTGCTCCTCACCGCTCACTGCCACAAATATTATGGTGGCCGGAAAAGAATGTTTGCTCATAATCCTGGCGCACTCCAGCACCGCCGAGGTGCCGCTTCCGTCATCATCAGCTCCGGGCGCATCGCCGGTTCTGTCCATTACGTTGGTGCGCATATTATCAAGATGGCCGCTGATGATAAAAATTCTATTATCGTTGAGGTCTGTTCCTTTTAATGTAGCCATCACGTTGCCGAGCACCAAAGGCGCATCCACTCTTTTGCCATTCGGTTGTAAGGTAGTCGTGTCAATTATTACGGTCAATCTGCCATGTGAATTTTTTGCAAAGTCATTGAATTTTTTCAACACCCAACTCCTTGCTGCGCCAATTCCTCGCTTTGCATCTGTCTGTGTGCTTAAGGTGTTTCTTGTGCCGAAGGCAACCAATGTATTGATGTAAGATTGTAAAGAATCCGGCGAAACTTCATTCGCCATTTTTTCAATTTCCGGATCACGATTAATAATTGTTTGGGAAAGTAATTTTGTAGAAAAAAATAATAACAACAGAAAGCAACAATTTTTCATTTCTCTTTTTTTCTTAAAGATAGGATAGAATGAAAAAATGCTGAAAGCGCAACCGCAGAGAACAAGAGAAGCAGTGGTTCCGCATAGGAAAAATAATCCCTTTCTGCGCAAACTCCATTTACTCCTTTCTCTGCGGTAAAAAAATAGTCCTCGGATAAAAAATATATGAAAGCTTAATTCCTCACAGGCTTACCCGTTTTCAATACACTTTGTATTCTTTCAAGCGTTTTCTTTTCACCGCAAAGACTTAAGAAGGCTTCCCGTTCAAGATTCAATAAATATTGTTCGCTTACTAATGTTGGTTCGCTGAGATCGCCGCCACACATTACATACGCCAGCTTTTGTGCAATTTTTACATCGTACTCTGTTATATAATTTCCGCGAAACATTCCGTTGATCCCAGCATAGAGCATTCCAAGACCGGAGCGGCCCAATACTTTTATATCTGTTCTTTGTATAGGTTTTGTATAGCCACTATCATACATATCAAGCACACTTTTTTTAGCATCAGCAATTCTTCTTGACTGGTTCATACTTACTTCGTCTATGCCCTTACGTAAGATGCCGATGCTATAGGCTTCGAAGGCCGAGGTAGAAACCTTTGCCGTACCTATTGTAAGAAAGCGGCTTTGCAGGGTAATTGTTTCCGGTTCGTTTTCATGCATTTCATCTGCCGCACGTAAGGTAAATTCTTTAGTGCCGCCGCCGCCGGGTATTAATCCTACACCAAGTTCCACAAGGCCGATATAGCTTTCTGCTGCGGCCTGCACTTTATCGCTATGCAGGCACATTTCACAAGCGCCACCAAGGGTTAAACTATGCGGCGCGACTACTACGGGTATTGATGAATACCTCACTCGCATCATAGTGTTTTGAAACATGCGGATGGCAAGATCCAACTCTTCGTATTCCTGCTCAGCTGCATACATGAAGATCATGCCTACATTAGCACCGGCGCTGAATTGCGGGCCTTCATTGGCAATTACCAGCCCTTTATATTTTTCTTCAGCAATCGAAATAGATTTGTTTAAAGCTTCCAGCACTTCACTGCCTATGCTGCCCATCTTTGTGTTCCACTGCAAACCAACTACATCATCGCCCATGTCGTACAAGTTGCAGGCACTATTGCTCCATACTGTTTTTTCTTTTAGGTCACTTAATATAATAAATGATTCTCCACCGGGTAGAGGCTTGTAATCTTTTGAACTAACGTCATAGTACAAACGCTTTCCATTTTGAACTTTATAAAAACTTGTATTGCCTACAGCAATGAAATCATTAACCCATGGTGCTACATCATAACCTGCAGCCTTCATCGCTTCTGTGGTTTCTTTTACGCCCAGCACATCCCACGTTTCGAAGGCGCCAATCTCCCAGCCAAAGCCAGCTTTCATGGCATCATCTATTCTATATAATTCATCACTTATTTCCGATATGCGGTGTGAAATATAAGAGAACAGGCTATAATGAAATGCACGGTAGAATTCGCCGGCTTTATCTTTTCCTGCAATTAAAATTTTAAGCTTTTGCTTAAGGTCATCAATTGGTTTTGCGGCTTCCAGCGTGGCAAACTTTGGCCGTTGCCTCGCCTCGTATTCAAACGTTGATAAATTCAGTGTCTTAATTTCTTTCTCACCCTTCTCATTTGGCGGCATTTTTTTAAAAAATCCCTGCCCTGTTTTATCACCCAGCCATTTATTATCTACCATTTTTTGTAACCATGCAGGGATGGTAAATATTTCCTTTGCTTCATCTTCGGGGCAATTTTCTTTTACGCCAATGGCCACCTTTACGAGTGTATCAATGCCCACTACATCTGCCGTTCGGAACGTAGCAGATTTCGGGCGGCCGATTACAGGGCCCGTGAGCGCTTCCACTTCATCAATGCCCAATCCCAGTTTTTCCATGATGTGAAAGATGGACATTATACTGAAAACCCCGACGCGATTGGCGATAAAGGCAGGCGTGTCTTTACAAAGCACCGTCGTTTTGCCCAGGTATAGGTCACCATAATGCATTAAGAAATCAATAACACTTTGATCTGTAAAAGGCGTTGGAATAATTTCCAGCAGCCTTAAATACCTTGGAGGATTAAAGAAATGCGTACCGCAAAAATGCTTTTTAAAATCTTCGCTTCTTCCTTCTGTCATCATGTGAATAGGAATGCCGGAAGTGTTGGATGTAATCAACGTTCCGGGCTTGCGATATTTTTCTACCTCATCAAAAACAAGTTTTTTTATATCCAATCTTTCAACAACCACTTCAATCGTCCAGTCGCAACCGGCAATATCTTTCATGTTATCTTCAAAATTTCCGGTGGTTATATTTTTTGTAACATCTTTTGTAAAAACAGGAGAAGGATTTGATTTGATTGCTGCATTTAGCGCTTCGTTTACGATTTTATTTCGGGAAGTTTTTTTTTCTCCCCCTTCGGGGGAGTCGGAGGGGGCCGGAATGTCCAATAATAACACCTGCAAACCAATGCCTGCAAAGTGACAGGCAATGCGGCTACCCATAACACCGCTTCCTAACACCGCTACTTTATTAATGTTTCTTTTTTGTATCATATTATTAGTTAGTTAAACAACTATTAGATGTGAAATTAGGTAAATTTAATGACGTGGATAAATCACAGCATCCTCGTAAATTAAACAACGCCTGTGAATACGGATGGTTAAATATATCTATTCAATCTGCTACCAAAGACGAAACCAAATAATCGCCTTCTTATCATCAATTGTATATTTATTGCTTCTTGAATAAAAATAGAAAGGAAAGTTTATTAGCATTTTTTAACAAAGATGAAAGATAGTGATGGAGGATCAAAAGTCATGAGGCCTGCGAAAGTGGAGTATTATCTCACCGCTAATTATCAATTTTTTTAACCATTTTGCTGAAATCAAAACTTAACCCGATGGAAATATTATTTTGCCTCACATTATTTTCAGTGTATGCATTATTATTGGAAACACCGGCAACAGTCCCGTCTAATTTCAGCCAGGGATACCTGTTTAAGCCAAGCTGTACGTTCAATGCGGGCTCAATAAAAAATATTGTTTTGTTGGTTAGTTTATCCAAATTAAAATATTGTAATTCGGTTTCGGTATATGAAGTTTTAATGTTTCCATAGTGAACAAAAGAATTCTTTAAAATAAGTGATAGGCGGAAATTTTTTAGTGGCCTGAAATTAAAGGACGGTTGAAGAAAATATTTCGTAATGTTAGCGTTGTGATCACGGCTGTAATTCATCCCGGTAGATATTTCGCCATTATCATCAATTGAGAATTTACCTAATTAATCTTGTAGTGATCTGCATGAGAAGATAATCTCCGGTGTTATTAATAATGTCATTTGAAATAATAAGAGCGGGGCGAAGCTTGCAGCCTGTTCCATCACAAGGTTCATATCTTTTAATCCAAGCCTCATGGTGAAGGCGGCAGGTTCAAATTTTTGTTGCAGGATAATATTGCTATAGTTAGCATACAGCGGTGTATTAAATAAAGTCTGTGAAAACATATTCCACATTTGTTTGGCATCCACGCCACTTTTTTCTGCAAGGTTAATGCTTTCACCTATTGCCTCAAGCGCCGATGCAATGAGAAAGTTGCCGCACAGCTTTACCGTATTTGCTGCAGTAATTGTTTCTCCAAAATCAAAAACGTTTGCACCACCTGAACTTTTAAGCAAAGGCTCTGCCTGCCGGCGAAATTTTTCTTCACCCTTTATTACATAATTTAATTTTTTCGCTGCTGCAGCATCCGGCCTGCCAAATACAGGAGCAGCAAGGTAATGCTGGCTATGTTGTTGGTGAAGCGAAGTAAGTTCTGAAACAGTTTTGGGAAGAATGGTACTCATGGAAATATGCAGGCTTTCCTTTTCAAGATTGTTTAACAAGCCATCATCTCCTTCGCAAATATTTTTTAATGCTGCATCATCAGAAACGATAGTGAATAAAATGGAGCATTTTTTTGCAAGCGCTGCAACACTCTCACAAACTACAACATCTTTATCGCCTAAAGGTTTTGCTTTTGCTGCAGTGCGGTTGTAAGCATACAATGCATGACCACTCTCCAGCAGGTTCATTGCAATTGGGTGTTCCAAGGCTGCCGAGACCGATGAAACCTAAGGTTTGTTCCATAAAATTATTTTAAGTAATGATAAATCAGGTAACAGAAGCGCCGGGGTTAACCGCATCCGCAGGGCTTACAAAATATAATTTTCCCTCTTTGTCTTCTGCCATTAAAATCATACCGTTGCTTTCAATGCCACGCATTTTTCTTGGCGCAAGATTGGCCACTACTACCACTTGCTTGTTTATGATTTCTTCCGGTGAAAAATGTTCGGCGATGCCGGAAAGAATAGTCCTTTTCTCAAAACCGAGATCTATCTGAAGGTTTAAAAGTTTATCTGCTTTCGGAACTTTTTCTGCGGAAAGAATAATCCCGATCTTGAGGTCAATTTTTGCAAAATCATCAAATACTATTTCCGGCTTTATATTTTTACTATCTTCTTTTGTTTCTTCCATTTCTTCATTGCTATTTGATACATTATTTGTCGCTGATTGTTGATCACTGATTGCTGATTGCTCATTGCTGACTGCTGATTGCTCATTGCTGACTGCTGATTGCTGACTGCTGATTGCTGATTGCTCATTGCTGACTGCTACCGGCTGATGCAGTTTTTCTATTTGCGCAGCGATCTCTGCATCTTCAATTTTTCTAAACAACAATTCGGGCGCCCTGAGGTTATAGCCGACACTTAATAATTTCATGCTTCCGCCATTTTCCCATTCCAGCATTTTATTTACCACCTTCATCATGTATATCATTTTCTTTGCTGTAAAAGGAAGAAAGGGATTGATGAAAACGGCGAGGTTTGCACAAAGCTGTAAACAAATGTGGAGGCAGTTGTCAATCTTATTTTGAGCATCGGTTGTTATTTCACCAGCATCATTTGTTTGCTTCGCAAGAATCCACGGCTGCTTATCCTGCATATATTTATTTCCCTTGCGAGCAAGATCAATCACTTCAAATAATGCATCACGAAATTTGAATTGCTCAAGCAGGTTTTCAATTTTTGATTTTGTGTTTACAATTTCCTGTACCAGTTGCTTGTCTGTATCATCTATTACCTCATTATGCAATGGAGGAACTTTTCCTTTGCATAGCTTATACATAAGCACAAAAGTCCTGTTAACATAGTTGCCGAAAATCGCAACCAATTCACTGTTATTCCTGTCCTGGAAATCTTTCCAGGTAAAATCATTGTCTTTTGTTTCAGGAGCATTGGCGCAAAGTACATACCGCAGTACATCTTGTTGTCCGGGAAAATCTATCAAATACTCATCAATCCATATAGCCCAGTTGCGGCTTGTAGAAACTTTTTGTCCTTCAATATTCAGGAACTCATTTGCAGGAACATTATCTGGCAATACAAAATTGCCATGCGCTTTTAGCATCGCCGGAAATATGATGCAATGGAAAACGATATTATCCTTGCCAATAAAATGAACAAGTTTGGTACCTGCCTGTCCGGCAGGCAGGTCCTCTTTATGCCAATAATCTTCCCAGTTAGCAAGCAATTCTTTTGTTGCAGAAATGTAACCGATAGGCGCATCAAACCATACGTATAATACTTTGCCGCCTCCATCTTCGGGAGCCGGGGGGCTTGGAACCTTGATCCCCCAATTGCTGTCGCGGGTCATGGCACGTGGCTGCAAACCTTTATCCAGCCAACTTTTGCATTGGCCATACACATTGTTCTTCCATTCCTTATGATCTTCGAGTATGTATTGCCGTAAGAAGGCTTCGTAATCCTGTAACGGAAAATACCAATGCGTTGTTTTCTTCATTACAGGTACTGCATCACTTAAGGTACTCTTCGGATTTATTAATTGTTCCGGGCTTAGCGACGAGCCACAGTTCTCACACTGGTCGCCATACGCCTTTGGGTAGCCGCACACGGGGCAAGTACCCGTAATATACCTATCAGCTAAAAATGTTTTTTTCTCTTCATCATAAAATTGTTCTGTTTCCTTTTCTTCAAATAAACCTTTCTCATAAAGATTTAAAAAAAAATCTGAGGCTGTTTTATGATGAATAGGATGAGAAGTTCTTGAAAAAATATCGAACGATACACCCATCTCTTTAAAACTATCTTTGATAATTTTATGGTACTTATCTACAACTTCCTGCGGCGTAATATTTTCTTTCATTGCCCTGATAGTGATGGGCACGCCATGCTCATCAGTACCGCTTACAAATTTTACATCCAGCTTTTTTGCCCGCAGGTAACGCACATAAATATCTGCAGGAAGATAGCAACCTGCAAGATGGCCTATGTGCACGGGGCCGTTGGCATAAGGCAGCGCTGCTGTTATTAAGTATCGTTTGAATTCTTTCATAATTCTTCAGTTCCCAAATATTTTAGGCTTGCAAAAATACCTTAAAGAGCTGCATTGCCCAAAGATTACATTAGATCTTGCAGGTAGATTTACTTTATTGAAAACTTTCAGGAGGCGGGATTTCCAGATCTCTACATATCTTTCTTACAAGATTATTTTTAACCTCTCTATGCCTTGGAACAGAACTTATTTTATGGTTTTTTTGATTTTGAAAAACAGAATGGTTTGCGCCTTCACGGATTAGCAGGCAATCATTTGTAATTAGGAATTTTACAAAGTTTTTTGTTTTCATGAAGCGAAAACAAGGGATTCTTTAATCACTTTTCTTTCTCCAATATTTTTTCACTTAGCATACGTTGTGTATCCATTACCAAATGAAGTGCATCCAATAAGTTCGCCTTTGTTTCGCTTAGAGTTTCACCCTGTGTGTTCACGCCAGGCAATTCTTCAAAAAAAGCTACGTATCCTCCTTCTTCTACTTCTTCGAAAACTGCGGTAAGTTGTAAGTTTGCCTTCATACTATAATTTGTTTCCAAATTTAGCCAAATAAGTGCAACCGGCAACTGGCTTATTCCCAAAAGAAAAGCTTCTGGCGAAAGATAGTTTTAAAAAAATATTTAGACAAAAATCACTTTCCTTTCAGATAAGAGCCTTTTTATTATAAGTTTGGCATGTGTAAATATTAGAAAGCCTTAAAAGTCGGGAAAGGCTTGGATTAAATAATCTACTTAGGTTTAAACATTAAAATGAATCGTAAAAATTTTCTTTCTTCCATCATTCCCTTAGCTTCTGTTACATCCGCTATAAAAGGAAATATTCCTTTTTTGGAAACAGCGCATAGAAAAAAAATTCCCCCTTATCTCCGCAAAGGAGATACGATCGGCATTACTTGCCCTTCCGGCTTTATCACCATGGAAGAAATACAACCGGCAGTAAAAAAAATGCAGGAGTGGGGATTTGAAGTGCGTGTAGGCAAGACCGTTGGAGAGCGTGATTATACATTTGCCGGAACAGACGAAGAAAGGAAAAGCGATTTTCAAATGATGCTGGATGATCCGGCTATAAATGCCATAATGCTTGGCCGTGGCGGGTATGGAGCGATTCGCATAATTGATGATATTGATTTTGAAAAATTTTCTTCCAATCCAAAATGGATAATTGGCTTTAGCGATGCAACCGTTATTCACTCACACCTCAATGCCAATTTTGGTATTGCCTCTATCCATTCTAAAATGTGTAACAGCTTTCCCGATGATTGGCCGCCGGCAGAGCAAACACAAATTGACTCAATCGAATCAATAAGAAAATGCCTTACCGGAGAGAGAATAAAATATTTGGCGCCGCCTAATATGAATAACCGCTTTGGAAACAGAGAAGGGACATTGGTTGGCGGCAACCTTTCTATTTTGCAAAATCTTTCGGCGTCAAAGTCCGACATCGATACTGATGGGAAGATTTTATTTCTTGAAGAAGTAGGAGAGTATCCTTATAATATTGACCGCATGCTTTGGAATCTAAAACGAAGCGGCAAATTTCAAAAGTTAAAGGGATTGATAATTTGCGGTTTTAAAATGAAACCTGATGACGTGGGAGAAGAATTTGGAATGAACTTGTATCAAATGGTTTTGGAAAAAGTAAAAGAATTTAATTATCCCGTTTGTTTTAATTTTCCTGTGGGACACCAGAAAGAAAATTATGCGTTGAAGTGTGGCGTAAAACATAGATTGTTCATTAATGAAACCGGAGTTGAGTTAACAGAAATATAGAATTGTTTAATAAATATCCAATGGTGTAAAACAAAAGCCGATGATTAAAATTCCTCCATATTTAAAGCCCGGCGACACCATCGGTATTGTATGCCCTGCCGGTTACATGCCTGCGGAAAAAGCTGCTGCTGCTATTGAAACTTTGAAAGAGTGGGGATTCAAAGTAGTTGTTGGGAAAACGTTAGGGCATCAATACAATTATTTTTCCGGGAGTGATGCCGAGCGGCTTGTCGACCTGCAACAAATGATGGATGATAATAGCATTAACGCGATACTCTGTGCAAGGGGGGGCTATGGCATGGGTAGAATTATTGATAAAATATCTTTTAAAAAATTCAAAAGAAATCCAAAATGGATTGTTGGATTTAGTGACATAACAGTCTTGCAAAGCCACCTGCTTACCAATTATCGAATTGCCTCGCTTCATGCACCCATGGCCGCTGCGTTTAATGATGGTGAAAATAAAAATGCATTTATACAAAGCCTGCACGATGCGTTGCTGGGGCGGTCTGCGACCTATAGCTGTCCCGGAAATCAATTTAACCAAAAGGGCAAAGCATCAGGTGTATTGGTGGGTGGTAATCTTTCGTTGCTTGCGCATCTTATCGGTACTTCGTCTGATATTGTTACAAAAGATAAAATTTTATTTATTGAAGATGTGGGTGAATATATTTATAATGTTGACCGCATGCTGTACCAGTTAAAACGTTGCGGCCGGTTCGATGATCTTGCTGGTTTAATTGTTGGAAAATTTACTGATATGAACGATACCACAATTCCTTTTGGCCAAACTACGGAGGAAATAATAAGGGATATCTTCAATGAATATGATTACCCAATTTGTTTTGGATTTCCGGTAAGCCATGAAAAAGAAAATTATGCCTTAAAGATTGGTGTAAAATATGAGCTTACTGTTTCGGCGACTTCCGTGCAATTAGAAGAATTTTAGAAAGGTATATTTGCCGCATGCATTTTACAATCATCCGCTTTCTTAAAACCACTTTTATCCGGAAATGTACGATGTATGATGTATGATGTACGATGTACGATGTATGATGTTTGTTTAAAGGTCTCTTTTGGAGACGTACGATCTCAGGCTTATCTCAGCAATGAATCCAGCTTTTGATAATATAAAGGAAAATCATTAAGATTATTATGCTTGCCGTTTTCTATCGTAATAAATTCATCTCCCTGTTTAAAAAACTTTGTTAGCTTTTTACCATTGCTGTAGGGCACTACGCGATCATCAGTTCCATGAAAAATGGTTATGGGTTCCTGTATCTCCTGCAGGTATTGAAAGGTTGGAAGTTTGAAATGCGCCATTGAGTTGGTTGGATAGATGGGTGCGTAATGGCCTAACAGATCGGCCATACTATAATACGGCGTTTCAAGGATCAATCTTTTACATTTTTTTTTCGAAGCTATCCACGCTGCAATGCCTGACCCCAGCGATTTTCCATAGATGATAATACTGTCTTCTTTATATTTTGAATTAGCAAGTTTATATACTTCGTTGGCCTGCTTATAAAAGTTTTCCTCCGATAATTTACCGGTTGTTTTTCCATAGCCTGGATAATCGGGCATCCAAACTTCGTAACCATTTTTTGTAAAGTTAGCGACATACTTTGCATAGCGGTTTATATTTCCGCGATTACCATGAAAGTATAAAGCCACTCCTTTTGTTTGCATTGCTGAAGGAAAAAATTGCACGAGATTAAGATTGTCATTTGCGTTCATCGCGATATTGACTTCTTTAAAAGGCGTATCAAATTTGAAGACGTAATTGTATGGTAACGACTCCGGGTGAAACATTAATTTTTCCTGCAGGTAATATAGCGCGATGCCAACACCGCAATAGACAATGATGACCACTTTGCCCCAGCGGAATATTTTTCTTCTCACGCTTGTAGTGCCCGGTTTTTCTTCATGTATGGCCATTGAGATGATTACTTAATTTTTTAAAATATGCCTGATAAAATTATGGTATTCCGGAAAGGTGGGCAGGTTAATATGGCCACCACCATGAATCTGTATCAGCGTAATTTTATTTGGGTTTAATTGTTGTAGTTGCTCACTTTGTTTATCGGGATCATCCAATCTTTGGTGCCATGTAAAATATAAGTATGGTAATTAACCTGCATTATCCATTTATTTGTAAGAATGTGATAGTGCAAAATATACTTCATCGGCAATATAGGAAAAAAGCGATGCACAGCTTTTCTGAAACTGTAATACGGAGCATCGAGTATTAAATATCTCGACAAATTATCACTGGCAAGTTTTGCTGCAAAGGCGCTGCCAAGGCTTCTTCTATATATAATAATATCATTTTCCCTGTACCGTACTTTTAGCTTATTATACACTATCTGCATATCCGTGTACATTACTTTCTCGCCACGCGTGCCGGTGCTTTTGCCAAAGCCACGAAGGTCAACAAGTACCACATCGTACTTATAGCGATAAAAATCTTTTGCATATTTAGACCATCCTTTTATGCTTCTTGTATTTCCATGAAAATATAAAATGAGACCTGATGGATTTTCTACATGAAAATGCAATCCATTAATTCTTACACCCGGCTCTACATCAAAAAACAATTCCCTGAACGGCACATCACACTGTAAGTGCGAATCCAAAATATTAATTCATTTTCTTGAAATGCTGCGACATTACTTTGGAATAATCCGCGATAGCAATTTCCGGTTCTTCAATTTCAGGGTGCCAAAGTTTTTCCCATTCAAAACTATAGTAACCTCTGTATCCTCCTTTTGCTAAAAGATCAATGGCAGTAAATATAGGCACCTCGCCCTTTCCTAAAAAAGTATAGCGCTCTTTTCCATCAATTATTTTTAAATCTTTGATATGTGTATGGCGAATATATTTTTTCAATTTTGGATACGCTTCTTCCGGCGGCTCTTTAGTAACAGACCACATATTGGTGATATCCCATACGATGCCTGTATGGTCATTCTTCACTGCATCCATTATGTGGAGTATGTCAACACTTTTTACTACATCGCCATGTGTCTCCATCAACACACTCACATTGCTATCCATCGCATAGGCGCCGAGTTCAATTAACCCTCGTGTAATAAGATGCATCGTTTCTTCTTTCTCCTGGTCTTTCGGAATTTTATTAGGAAACACTCTTACATAAGGACAATTTATTTTTTGCGCCAAATCTATAAAGCGCTTTGCTTCATCTAAGTTTTTATTTCTTTCTGCAGCATCGGCGAAATGCAGATTGCAGGACGACCCAAGATCAATAAATTGCAAATCTTTGTCGCTCATTATTGCGAGTGTATTCTTTATATTTTCAGCGCTGTTGAATTCTTTACACCTGGTTAAGTCCATCTCGTGTTGTATGCCCCGCAACTCAATGCCTTTATAATGATGTTTTCTGGCAAAATCCGTGATCTTCTGAAAATCCCAATCGGGGCAGCCTAAAGTGGAGAAGGATAACAACGGCTTTTCTTTTTTAAAATCAAATAGCGACGCTGCCAATGAAGCGCTTAATAAAACAGCAGATGATTTCAAAAATTTTCTCCGGCTAAAATGATACATGGTAATCGTATTGTTATTGTTGAATAAAAATACGAAACAACTTATTTATGACAATCTTATATACCCAATCATTGTTCATGAATCACCATTCAAATAATGAAACCCGCTTCTTCATCATCGTTTCCTAAATTTGAAAAAATCAAAAAAAATATTTCAATGAAAAATACGATCCTGTTCCTCGCCTTTTTTTGTATAAATGAAAACTATTTGCAGGCGCAGAAATTATACATCCCGCGCAATATCGCAGAAACATATACAAACGGCACCCGCTCTATGGACGGAACGCCCGGTAAAAACTATTGGCAGAACGAAGGAAAATATGATATTAATGTAATGGTAACGCCGGAAACAAAGATTGTGTCCGGCACAGAAAAAATTGTTTACACTAATAATAGTCCCGATACTTTAAAAATGATTGCCATACGGTTTGTAAATAATTTTCACAAGCCACTGGCGCCAAGGGGCGGCTATGCAAGCCCGGATATCATCACATCGGGCCTGGACATTCAATCATTTTTTGTTGATGGTGAAGATTATAAAATCAATAGCAAAGACTGGGGCACGGTGGCGCCGGTAAGAATGAAAAAGCCCTTGCTGCCACACACGTCGATCACGCTGGATATTGCATGGAGTTACCCGCTATCAAAGCAAAGCGGCCGGGAAGGCCAAATAGACAGCACTACATTTTATGTAGCTTATTCTTATCCGCGTGTATCGGTATATGATGATTATAATGGCTGGGACATGATTCCGCATACCGGCCGGCAGGAATTTTATAATGACTTTAATGATTACAAATTAGCCATAAAAGTTCCGAAAGATTACGTGGTGTGGGCAACGGGTGATCTATTAAACCCTGATGAAGTATTACAACCTGAGATCGCGAGCCGTTTAAAAAAGTCTTACACTGCTGATGACGTAATTCACATTGCTGATAATGATGAGATGCAACAACATAAAGTAACCAATCAAAATGATTGGAACACGTGGAAATTTTCTGCAGACCACATTACCGATGTATGCTTTGCAACCAGTAAAAATTATGTATGGGATGGCGCAAGTGTGTTGGTGGATGCAAAAAATAATCGCCGGGCAAGTGTGCAGGCTGCCTACAACGATACCTCCAATGATTTTCACAGTTATACAAAATGGACGCAGCATTCACTAAAATATTTTTCTACCGAATGGCCTGGCGTGCCCTATCCTTTTTCTAAAATGACTTCTTTCCAGGGATACGCTGATATGGAATACCCGATGATGATAAATGATGCAACCACAAAAGATTTTAAGTTTGCGCAGTTGGTGGCAGACCATGAAATAGCCCACACATATTTTCCCTTTTATATGGGCATAAATGAAACCCGCTATGCATATATGGATGAGGGCTGGGCTACTACTTTTGAATACCTGATCGGGCAGGAAGAACAAGGTAAGCAGGGCGCTGATGCTTTCTATAAAAAGTTTCGCATAGACCGTTATATAAGCGATGCTTCTGCCGAAGAAGACCAGCCCATCATTTCTATGTCAACGCAAGTAAGCGGCGCCGGCTATGGTAATAATTCTTATGGTAAAGCATCCTTAAGCTATCTCGCTTTGAAGAATATGCTGGGCGATGAACTTTTTAAAAAAGCATTGCATTTTTATATGAATGCCTGGCATGGAAAGCATCCGATTCCCTGGGATTATTTTAATGCCATGAGTACGGGTTCCGGCCAAAACTTAAACTGGTTTTTTACCAACTGGTTCTTTACCAATAATTATATTGATCTTAAAATTGATAATGTAAAAAAGCAAAATGGATCTTATGATTTGACCGTTGAGAACATTGGTGGTTTTGCCATTCCCTTTGATGTAAAAATTACTTATGATGATGACAGCACTTCTTTAATGCATGAAACACCAGCGACATGGCAGAAAAATCAGCAAAAACAAATGCTTAAAATTTCAGCAAAAAAAGGTATCAGTTCTATCGAAATAGATGGTGGCATCTTTATGGACTATACACCGGAAGATAATGTTTGGAGGAAATAAATAATTTAAAGTGTCTTTTTATCAAAGCTTAAAGCCCAGCCATAGGCCTATTCTTGTATCAAGATAATTCCCGGTCGGAAAGTTATTGTAGCCATCTGCCATTTGATAGTAGCGGCCATAGCCTAATTGTGTATTAAACTCAAGTTCTATCCGGCGATAAACCTGAACCTTAATACCTGTGGACAGCCCTGCTGAAATACCATTTCCGGTGAAATCTCTATCCCTTCCAATTGGAATTACTCCGGCTATAACATACTTCCGCCACTCTACTTTTTTCTGAATATTTTTAATATAAAGCCCAAAGAATAATACATTATCTAAAAAATATTTCCTGTATTCAACTGTTGCCGTTTTATATCTTGTTATGCCCCCAAAGTCTCCATAGTCAATTTGGCCCGAAGCCAATGAGATCATAAAAGAGTTATTATTTTTCAGACTGTATTCCACTCCTGCAGAAGGGCCGGCAGCGGCTAGGTTCAACAGATTTGTTTTTACTTCGAAGCGTTTTTCATTCTTACTTTGAGAAAACAAAGCACTAAATACGAAGACTAAAATAATTGTGTAAATGATCTTTTTCATAATAGTGATTTTAGAATTAGGTAGAATAAGCTAAATCTTTTTTTGGTCGAAAGGCTCGTCCTTTGTGAGCCTGCCTGTCGGACAGCCGAATAAACTTTATTCATTATAAATCTTGCGGCAACGCTTGTCCCCGGCTATCTTTGGGGAAAGCAATCTCCCTGAAGGTGAAGTATGGATACCCAAGTAAATTGCCACGGAAACATACTTAGTTTTTTTTACCTCCAAACCCTTTGCAGCTCACGCATTAGAATTTCTGCTTATAAAAGTAACTTAGTAAATCCGGCAAACATAATTTCAAAAAATAATAATTGGAAATTTATCAATTGTTCGTATTCATCTCACTGATCAACCGTGCCACCAGCGATGTCCATCCTGTTTGATGATTTGCCCCCAAGCCATTACCGTTATCGCCATGAAAATATTCGTAGAATAAAATAAGATGTTCATTGCCGGGGTGTTTATAAAACCAATTGTCTTTACCATAGATGTTGCGGTTGCCTTCTTCATCTTTTTCAAATAAGCTAATTACCCTTCTTGATAATTCATCAGCCACTTCGCGAAGGTTCATTTCAACACCTGAGCCTGTAGGGCATTCCACTTTAAGGCCGTCTCCATAAAATTCGCCATACTTGCGAATAGACTGAATAAGAATATAGTTAATAGGTATCCACACCGGCCCGCGCCAATTGGAATTGCCGCCAAAAAAACTGGAGGTGGAATCTCCCGGATCGTACTTTATTGCGTACTCCACATTTTCTATATGCACTGAATAAGGATGTGCTTCATGATATTTGGAGAGCGCCCTGATGCCGCCGGGGGAAAGAAACTCATCTTCATTAAGCAGGCGCCGCAATATGTCTTTTAGCTTATCTCTCGGTACCAAAGAAAGCAAAAGCTTTTCGCCCCCGGCAGTTTCTTCATTAGGCCAAAAAAGATTATGTTTCTTCCTGTAATTTCCAAACCAGGTGCTTCTTTTTTTAAAATCGGCAAGTTGATCAAGTACTCTTTTTTCAATAATGGAAACGGCAAATAAGGTAGTAATACCTACAATTGATTGTATGCGTAAATGAACAGTGCTGGCGCCGGGTTTCGACAGGATATCATAGAAAAACTTATCTTCCTCGTTCCATAAACCATGCTGGTTCAGGGCCTCTGCAATCAATACAAAATGCTCAAAAAATTTAGTGGCTGTGTCTTGAAAGGCTTCATCCTCCATAGCGATTTCCAGCGCCATATCCATCATATTCAGGGCATACATGCCCATCCAGCCCGTGCCGTCTGCCTGCTCCAGTTGGTGATTTCCAGGCGTTTCAATGCTGCGGTTAAATACCCCTATATTATCAAGCCCAAGGAACCCGCCCTGGAAAAGATTGTGGCCACTTGCATCTTTCCGGTTTATCCACCAGGTAAAATTTATTATCAGCTTATGAAATATTCTTTTCAAAAATTTAATATCACCATTGCCTGTCATAGATTTTTCTATGCGATACACCTGCAAGGCAGACCAGGCCTGTACCGGCGGGTTCACATCGCTAAAATGCCATTCGTAGGCAGGCAACTGGCCATCCGGCTTCATATACCATTCACGCATTATTAACAATAATTGGTGCTTGGCAAAACCAGGGTCGAGCATTGCCATTGGTATGCAATGGAAAGCCAGGTCCCAGGCGGCATACCACGGATATTCCCACTTATCCGGCATTAAAATTATGTCTTGGTTTTTCAGGTGTTTCCATTCGCGATTGCGACCGGTGAGCTTGCCGGTATTTACGGGTCTAATGCCATCACTGGTACTAAGCCATCTCTCCACATCGTAGTGATAAAATTGCTTGCTCCATAACAATCCTGCAAGGGCTTGCCGCTGTACTGTGTAAAGCTCTTCACTTATATTTTTCGGCAATATAGATTTGTAGAATTCATCTGCTTCGGCTTTGCGGGCAGCAAAAATATTTTCGAAACCTTCTTCAAAACCATTGCTTAGCTCTTTGTTGGTAAGGCGCAGGTAAAGGGTTACAGATTCGCCGCCGCCAATAGTCAGATCATATATGGGCGCAAATTTAGTACCTGAGGTACTTACCCGCAAAGACTTTACATTTTTCTTCCGTACAATGCCTTCGTTAAATGCATCCTTTACAAAAGGAGTTTCATTAGGTATGCCTAACACCTTTTCTGTGTTCGTTATATTTTCTGTATAAAAGGTAGCCCGCGTTTTAGGGAAATATAAATAGTAGGTGCCCAACCGCTGGTGGGTAGCTTTCACCGTTGTTTTATTATAATCGCGAATGACGGGCTTTTCTGCCAGCCTCGTATTGCTTAGGCGGTTATAAAACCATAGGGTAGGCAGCACCGTTATACCGGCGCTTTCTGCATACCTATTATGTATGTTTATTTTGATAAAAATATCCTGTGAATCCTGTTTCGCATAAGTAACAGTTACATCGAAATATTGATTGTTAGCGAAAACACCCGTATCCAGTATTTCATATTCAGGGTCGTTCTTTGATCGTTGCTTATTTTCTCTTTTGATCTGTTCGTACGGAAATTCCCTTTGCGGATACTTATACAAATATTCCATGTAGTAATGTGTAGGAATATTATCCAGGTAATAATATAACTCCTTTACATCTTCACCATGGTTGCCACTTGTATTTCCAAGGCCAAAAAGACGCTCTTTTAATATGGGATCTTTCCGGTTCCATAAAGTAATGGCAAAACAAAGATTTTGAAACAGGTCCGATATGCCGGCGATACCATCTTCGCCCCAAAGGTACGCCCGGTAGTGCGCCTGATCGAAAGGAAAATAATTCCAGGCGTCGCCGAGGTGGCCGTAATCTTCACGCACTGTGCCCCATTGGCGTTCACTCAGGTAAGGGCCCCATTGCTCTAAGGGAACCCGTTTCGGTAAATTATTTAAAAGGCGCTGATGTTCTGCTGTCATTTTATTTTATTTGGATCACATATAATTTTTAGTATTGTTTACTATACTATTCTTATATCAGCAATCCATAAAAATCTACCACATTGTACAGAACATAATTATTCCGCAGTTATTGTTTATGTAGATAAAGGTAAAATAGTTAGATTAAATGAAAGGCATCAGAATGCATGAACTTTTTTACAACAAGATTTTTGAAACGCCAGCCGGCAGCTAATCCAAAGCGAAATACGTTGATACAGTCGCCGTCAATGCTTACGGATAATTTTATTTTTCAGATATTTTGACTTTTTAAAAATGTTCTATACTTTAGCGGTCTTATCAACAGCCGTCGCCCACCGGCACGCCTGATACCTCTTTTCCCACATCCTCTCGAAGACTATACCCTTATTCTGATTAACATGAAAATTTATGAACAGAATATTACTTATACTCAGCCTCCAAAGTTTTGTCTTGGGCATTGCAAACAGCCAGTCCTTTAATGTGGATGATCTTCTTGCTCTTACTTCTATGCCAAAAAAAAATATAGAGCGCTTCTTATGTAAAAAGAATTTTTCGCCGGCTAACAGCGAAACCGAAAACACTTTACCATCAACTATTTTCCTCAAAAAAATAAAGAACTGCAAAAGAGGCGACGAACCGGAGCGCAGCATACTTCTATATAAAACTGATGGTGCAAGATGTTATGTGTTGCACACTTCATCAAGGGCCGAGTACCTCAACGGGCAAACACGGCTAATAAAAGATGGCTTTGTGTATGATACCGGTAAAAATTTTGCGAAAGAGCCCTCTGTGTTTTATCAAAAAAGAAATATTACCATAGAAGCAGTTACCGAAACAAAGGATGACGTTGCCGGTTATACTTTTATATTGAAGCAAAAAGAAATGCCCGACATATCGAACATTCGCAATGCGGAAGATCTTTTGCAGTTTACTTCGCATGAATTTTTGACGAGCTTTTTTGGAGAGAATAATGTCAGCAAAGACATGTATTATTTTTCAGAAAAAGAATTGAAAAAATGTTCCGTGTTGTTTGGCGGCAGCAACCGCCAAGCAATTTTTATGTGGAAAGATGAAATAAATTTATCAGTCATAGAGTACATATTGATAAGTACTGAAATGCCTACTGAAGGCGGTGCAAAGACCGATAAAGTTTTAAACACGAACGAGTGGAAGCTTAAAAGCGGCATCCATCATGGAACAGGCATAAAAGAATTGCTCAGGCTGAATGAGAATGACTTTTCAATCTATGGCAATAGTTCCGAGCTGGCCTTTATGGTAGCGCCTGCCGATAATGGAAATATAGATTTTAAAAAAACCGCCCTGCTGCTCACCTGCAAAGGGTGCAACACGGATGCATTGTTTGATAAGAATACAATAAGCGCTTTGGATATTGCAAAAAAAGATCTCCCCGTCTCTGTATTCGATATCATCATTTACCCTGATACTTACCCACAGAATGTTGTAGGAATTGCTACAAAGTAGGCTCGCAAGGATAATATTTTTCATTAAGATCGATAGAGAAAAAAATTTTATTACCAATTCTCAATTAGGCGGAGATGGGAGCTTTTGCTATGAAAGAAAAGTAAGCCTAAATAAACTTCAAGCCTTCCTGCTCAAGTTTTTTATACTTATCATGATCGAACATATAATAAAAAGCCCCGCGCCTGGAGCTTAGCTTTTCTTTTTCTTTTAATTTTTCAAGGATGTGCAGTGATAAAATTTTACGGGAAAAGTTTCGCTTGTCAAACGTGGTTTCGTAGATCGCTTCATAAAGATTCTGCAATTGAGGCAGGGTAAATTTTTCGGAAAGCAATTCAAAACCAATTGGGTGGTTGGCCACCTTTTGCCGCAGGCGTTCTTTTGCCAGCAATATCATTTTTCTATGGTCGAATATCATCCTGGGAATTTGCCCGATATCAAACCATTTGGCATTGTGCCCCTTCATTTGCTCCTGCGGGTAATCGTTAATTTTTATCAAAGCAAAATAAGCAACGGATACTACTCTTCCACCCGGGTCGCGGTTTACCTCTCCAAAGGTGGACAATTGTTCCAGGTAAAGATTGCTTAATCCTGTGAGCGCTTCCAGGATGCGAAACGCAGCTTGCTCAACAGCTTCGTCTTTTTTTACAAATCCTCCCATCAGCGACCAATTGCCCAATTGCGGCTCAAAGCCCCTTTTAATAAGTAACGCTTTTAAATTTTTGCCGTCAAAGCCGAAGATGATACAATCCACTGCAATAAGCATCCTGTCGTGATCCCGGTATTCAGCAATGTCACTCGCAGACATAATTATCTTTCTTAGATTTTATTTTTAAAAAAGTAAGGCAAATTTACTTACCAAAATTTGACATATAAAGCAGATATCACCAAAAGGGTAAGAATGATCAATATAATTGTCTGCGGTCTTAATTTGAACATCGCTTTATCAAGTTCAAACGCTTTGGGATTTATTTTAGGACCGCCAAGGCTTATAGCAATCATAATAAGCATGGTAATGACAAATGAAAGACCCATGCAAATATGAAACGGAATTTCGTAACCGCCTTTACCATTATTATATGCTGTATATAAAAATGTTTCATTGCCCAATATACCCGGCGCAAGTTCATTAAAGAAAACAGACAACAGGAAACCCGCTATCACGCCAACTATAGCTGCAAGGCCCGTAGTGCGCTTCCAAAACATTCCCAGGAAAAACATTGCGAAAACCCCTGGGCTTATAAAGCCGGTATATTTTTGAATGTAAGTAAATCCTCCCACACCGCCTATACCCAACAGGTCGTTCCAGGTAAAAAGAACCGCCAGTATCATGGCTACAAAAACTGTTATCCTCCCCACGATCACCTGCTTTCTTTCATCTATTTGTTTACCAATATATTTCTTATGAATATCAAGCGTATAGATTGTCGAAATACTATTAACCTTGCCCGCAAGCGATGCAACAATTGCAGCCGTTAATGCAGCGACAGACAAACCTTTCAGGCCTGTAGGCAGAAAGGTAAGCACTGCAGAGTAGGCACCATCTTTACCACCAACCAATTGCGGCAAATATCCTTTGGAATATAAAACGAAAGCGGCGATACCGGGCAACATTACTATCACCGGCATTAATAATTTCAAAAAGCCTGCAAACAGAATTCCGGTGCGTGCCGTTTGCAAATCAGCGCCCAGCGCCCGTTGTGTAATGTATTGATTGCATCCCCAATAATTTAGATTGATGATCCAGATACCCGCGAGGTATGAAGCCACGCCCGGAAAGGTGATGTATTTATCCACTTCAATTTGTGTAGAAGCGGAGGTAGGCTTTGGTATAATCATTTTAAAATGTTCAGGGGCATTGTGAAGCAATGCTTTGAAACCTGCTATAGCGCTACTTCCTACGCCAAACTTTTCACCCACAACAGTTAAGGCAATGTAGGTGGTAACCAGGCCGCCAACTATTAAAACTGCCACTTGTATCACATCGGTATATCCAATCACCTTCATGCCACCCAATGAAATTATCAGGGCAAAAATGGCCAGCCCTATCATTATCACATGCAGGTATTCGCCACCCACGAGGCCATTGATTGCCACGGCGCCGAGGTACAAAATAGAAGTAAGATTTACAAACACATACAGGAACAGCCAGAAGATCGCCATGATAAGCGCTACCGATTCATTATACCTCGTTTTTAAAAACTGAGGCATGGTATAAATCTTATTTTTCAGATAAACAGGTATAAACCAAACAGCAACGATGATCAGCGCAATAGCCGCTATCCACTCATACGCCGCTACGGCAATGCCCAGGAAAAACCCTTCGCCGCTCATACCAATAAACTGCTCAGCAGAAATATTAGAAGCTATAAGCGATGCGCCAATCGCCCACCAGGTAAGGGTTCCCTCTGCAAGAAAAAACGCCTTGGCATCATGTTCGTTTCTTTTTCGCCGGTGATAAATGGTGTAGCCATAGCCGGCTACAATAATGAAATAGATAATAAAAACGATGTAATCTGTGGTTGCAAGATTTTTGTTCATGCGCAATCGTTGTTTAAAGTTTTTTGGTTAGATTTTTTTTGATATCAATTTTTATTTTTCGCCTCGCCTTCTTGTTGCCGAAGAAAAATTATATAAAAGATTTTACAATCAGAAAACAAATATTCATTTATTATTTTGAAATAAATAAAAAAAATCGGGATTTATTGTTAATCTGACACATAAAGCAAAACCATTCTTAGTTTCTCTTCAAATATACATGTTGGCAACAGTGAAAAGTTTTATCTACTATTTGAGCGGCCAACAAAAACTTATTGGTAAAATGCGAAGCCCAATCAATCGCCTGCACAATAATAATCCTATCTTCAAGCTACCATAAAAATATTTCGCTTTAATCATTTTGTATGACATTAAAAAGAAAAGAGTTTATCAATCTTTCCGCAATTGCAGCAGCCGCCGGCTTAGTAACAAGCGTTGGGCTGTACACTTCCAAAGCACAGGCGAAAGAAAAGCGGCCTGCAATGGATGGCCTGCAATCAATAATAAATGATGTGTCGCCAATCACAATAGAAGAAAGAGAAGCCCGGATAACAAAGGCACAACGGTTAATGAAGGAACAAAAAATAGAAGCTTTGATATTGGATGCGGGCACCTCCATGAAATATTTTACGGGTATTGGCTGGTGGCCAAGTGAAAGAACGATGGTGGCTATTATTCCTGCGAAAGGTGAGTCAAAATATGTTTGCCCGGGCTTTGAAGAATCGCGTTTTCGTGAGCTCATAAAAATAGGGAAAGACGTATATGCCTGGCAGGAAGATGAAAACCCTTACAAACTGATCACTGTGGCATTAAAAGATGCGGGTGTTGTTTCCGGTAAAATCGGTATGGAAGAAAGACTTCGCTTTTTTATTTTCGATGGCATTAGAAAAGAAGCGCCGCACCTGGAGTATGTAAGCGGTACTCCCATCACCGCGCCCTGCCGCATGATAAAGTCACCTGCGGAAATAGCGCTAATGCAAAAAGCAAATGACATAACATCTGCCGGGATAAAATTTGGCATCAGCCAATTGAAAGAGGGCATGACGCAAGGCGAGCTATCGGACATCATTGCAGAAGGGCAGCAAAAACTTGGCGGCGCAAACACTGATGCCTTGGTTCTCTTTGGTACATCGTCTGCTTTTCCGCATGGCAGCGTGAAACCACAAACATTGAAGAAGGGTGATATTGTATTAATGGATTGCGGATGCACTGTTGAGGGCTATACATCTGATATAACAAGAACAGTCGTCTTTGGTGCCGAACCCACCAAACGCCAATTAGAAATATGGAACCTTGAGAAGCAGGCACAGCATGCAGGATTCAATGCCGCAAAAATTGGCGCCGCTTGCGAAAATGTGGACGCTGCTGCCCGAAAAGTATTGACAGATGCAGGTTTCGGCCCCGGGTATAAATTGCCGGGGCTGCCACACCGCACAGGGCATGGCATCGGCATGGACGGGCATGAATGGGGCAATATGGTAAAAGGTAACAAGCAACCGTTACAGCCGGGTATGTGCTTTAGTATTGAGCCCACCATATCTATTCCCGGTGAGTTTGGCGTGCGGCTGGAAGATTGTGCTTACATGACTGAACAAGGGCCGGAATGGTTTTCACAAACTGCCAAGTCTATCAGTGAACCATTTGGGTGACGGAGAAAGTTA
Source organism: Hanamia sp. (assembly GCA_965217965.1). GTDB lineage: Bacteria > Bacteroidota > Bacteroidia > Chitinophagales > Chitinophagaceae > Ginsengibacter. The sequence continues at coordinate 2,312,835 of CBDCJQ010000001.1, forward strand.
TTTGCAAAAGGAATACGCTCCTTTCCCATTTTCAATTTAATATTCATGTTATTTGAAAAGATTTTGAATTGCATATCATTTCCCAATATTAAATTATAGAATAACTTTTTCGTTTTCCGCCTTATCAAAAAATTTTTTTATTTAGGAGAAATGTGCAGAGGGAACCCGCCATTGTATAACTTTATCCAACAAACATTGTTAAAAATCATTTAAACACTATCTTAACAAAAGAGAGGTAAATCTATCTGTTCTATCAAAAACGTATATTTATATCTTCATCTTATAAAAAATTTTATGATAAAAAATCTGCTAATTGTCTCTACCTGCATTACTATCCTTTTTACACAATCATGCAAAAAGAAAGATGGCATGGGTTCACCAACGCCGCCTATTGATACTATTCCAACTGCCTCGAAAATTGATCTTCTCAGGGATTCTATTTACCTGTACACTAAGGAAGTTTATTTATGGCATGAGGTTCTTCCATCTTATGTTGCCTTTAACCCAAGGCAATATACAGGCGCTACTGAACTGCAAGCCGCACAAAATGAAATGGCAGCTATAAGAGCATTGCAACCCGAAGATAGCAGGCACGATTATAGTTTTGTAACTACTACCGCCGGGTCTGATGCTATACAAACGGGTGAAGACAATGATTACGGATTTTTTATTAAAGCCGGATCTATCGATAAAGCTTTGCCTTATGATTCTGTGTACTGGTATGTTGAGTATGTTTATAAAAGCTCGCCCTCCGGCGTGGGCGGTGTGCAAAGAGGCTGGTATATCAGTAAAATAAATAACACCAATATCGGTTATGATAATGCAAGTGTCAATATATTAAACGATGTTTTCTTCGGCACAGGAACCACAGCCAGTTTTGAATTTACTAAAAGTGATGGCTCTACAGTAAACCTAAATCTTAGTAAAAGTGCGTACACCGCTAATTCTGTTTTATATACAAATGTTTTTAAAAACGGGGCAAGTAAAACCGGCTACATTGTTTTCAACCAGTTTTTTGGTGATGTATCCCGGACTGAATTAGCCAATGCCTTTAGTGATTTTGCCGCACAGGGCATTAATGAACTTGTGGTGGATCTTAGGTACAATCATGGCGGCTCTACAGAGACGCAGGATGCATTGGCTAATCTTATAGCTCCGCCTTCTGCCAACGGCAAAACGATGTACACCTATATTTATAATGACTCACTACAGGCAGGCAAATTTCCTTTATTAAGCCAAAAGTATAGCTTATCACCTTCATCATTTAAGCCAGCAAATAATACCGTTAATGTACAAAAAACGGGTAGCCTTAATTTGTCAAGGGTATTTTTTATCGTAAGTAGTGAAACCGCCTCAGCAAGCGAACTTCTTATTAATAACCTTCGCCCTTACCTTGATGTAAAGCTGGTGGGCGATACAACCTATGGTAAGCCGGTTGGCTTTTTCCCAATACCGATATTCGATTATGCTATTTATCCCATATCATTTAAAACAGTGAATAGTGCAGGAAGTGCTGATTATTATGATGGCTTTGCTCCCGATAAATTAACTCCGGACGGAATTAATAAAAACTGGGGAGACCCGGCCGAACCTTCGCTGGCGTCTGTGTTGAGCTATATTACAACCGGTTCTTTTAATGGCAGGGTTTTTAATAACAATATTGATGTGCAAAATAAGCTTATGCTAAGTGCGCAAAAACAATATGAACCACTGAACAGCAAACTTTTTGAAAAGAAGTTTATCGGGATGTTCCAGGAGAAAAAGTAATAGTTATTTTTTACCGCATTTAAAATAAAAAAAGACTGCAATGGTCTCTTTTTATTATTACTTAAAGCCGGTTCGGGTAAGTGCTTACCTTAGATGAAAATAAATGTTACGCATTTTACCTTGTTATTTTTTTAAGGTAAGGTTATTAAACAAAGAGGTAATAGGTTTACTTATGGCAGGTATGTTTCTTCTATACAACTAAGCAATCGGCATCTTGAGTTTCCCATTTGCTTAAATCTGTGCCTATTTCTCCAAATAGTTCCGAGCCACCTATCTTACTCAAACCAAAAATTGCCAGGACATAACTCCATATATTCTTTCCAAATATCCTCTTACATCAAACTTAGGATGATTCTTAGCTTTCGTTTTGTTTTTTTCTTATCGCTGGTTCATCTTTTTTATCATTGATGGTTTCTATAATTTCATTATTACGGCTGGCTTCATATTGTTGCAATTGCTTTACAATTTGTAAATCGCAAACTTCAATGCGCTGCTTATAAGTTTTGTACAGTTGTATTTCCACATTCATTTCATCAGTGTTATTTATTCAATTTTATTTACCAAAAACTCGCGTTACATAACTAGTGGTAGGAACGAATATCCTATAATAGACTCAGCCTTTGCATAGAAGCATTTCTTTACTGAAATGAACTACCACAAAGGCTGATGTATTGAAAAGCAATCTGGTGCAAATGTATAAATTCTGTTGAATGTTTTCCAAATAAATTATGAGTTATTTTTATTGAGGGCTGTTAATCTTTTGCAGCAATCCCGGCAATTGATCCGATGCATCTTCCTCAAAAGTTATATACCCGTTTTTCGCATCTTTCCTGGCGGATGTCACCGGACATTCCTCAATTATAATTTATCTATATAAGCCGGATAATTGCTGGATATTAGATTATTTGATCACATAATCGTTACCAGTGAAGGATATTATCCTTTTGCGGATGAAGGACTGATTTAATTGCTCTTCATTTTTATCAATAATAGTTTCTGTTTTGCTACTGACACTATATTTAAAATCTACTTCATATTGATTAGACGATAAATCATAATTAGGATAACAGTGGAATATGCTGGCTGGAATTCAGTGCTGAATAGGGTAAGGGTTTCTCCTATTTTGTATTCTATCTGTCACTAATTAGATCTACTTATACTTTAATTATTCAATTGGCCGGAATTACAGCGACATCAAAAGAAAAGCAAGATTTCAAAACTTGATTTTTATTTATTTCTTCTAACTTGAGCTAAATAAACCTAAGTATATGGAAACACTTTATGAACATGCAGGAGGCTGGGATGCCTTATTCCGGTTGAGTGATATTTTTTATCACAAATGCCTTAAAGATGATTTACTTCAACCACTATTCGGACATGAACAACCAGGCCATGTTGAAAAGTTCACTGCCTTTACAGCCGAAACCTTTGGCGGCCCCAATACATTTAGTAAGGAAATGGGTGGGTTTAAACATTTGATAGATGCCCATCGTGGATATAACATCACTGAAGCACAACGGGAGCGGTTTGCTCAACTATTTTTACAGTCTGCCGATGATGCCGGGCTGCCTGACGATAAACCTTTCCGGGAAGCATTGAAATCGCACATCGTATTCGGCTCGCACGTGGCCAAACAAAATTCCAATGCCAAAAATGATGATGAATTACATCCATTAAGAGAAGTGCCGAAATGGGATTGGCCGAAAGAAGAATAGCTTCATATTTATGTGTTAATTTTTTTGAATCGCGAAAATCTTAGCTGTTATTGCAGGGAGTAACTCACAACAGAGCATCAAATATGATTTTCTTATGCGAAAATCAAATATGAAATATATGCCTAAAGATGGCTTTCCGTATTATTTGAACTTTGTAAAAAATTCGGACTGCCTGTCACTTTTTGCTTCTGAATGGAATCTTACTTTTTTAAATTCAATCAGCGAAAAAAAAGCACTTTACCGTTACAAAACTGATAAATGGAGCATAAAGCGAATAGTTGGACATATATCACTGACCACGAAAAATAAAAATATTTCGAGTTTTTTATTGAGCAGAAAAGATAAAGTAGAATTATGGGGATATGACCAAAACTTATTAGTAAATAACAGCCGATTTGAAAAGCTAACATTTCCTCAACTTTTGGCTGACTGTATAAATGTAAGGAAAGCAACGATTAGTTTTATAGAATCATTATCTGAAAGTCAATTGAACATAAAGGGTTGGCAGCATGAAATTACACTTGAAGACTTTCTAAAATCCATTATAGGACACGAAATCCTCCATATCAACATAATACCGCACTCGCCAGGTTGCAAGCCCTGTGCCTGCACCCCCGAGCCTGCTAAAAACATAAACATTGAAAAAATGAAGACTAGCTTTTTCATAATTACAGATTGAATCGATAAATAAATCTTTTGATTTAGACTTCTAATTTGCTATCTCTAACAAAGGCATTTTTTACCGCTTTATTGGCTCGTATTTTTACGGTTGTAAGCTTGCTATGTAAACTATATTAAAGGATGTTAAAGCAGGTGACATATAGCATTGTATATTCCTAATAGTGTATTTGCTTTTATTAATCTAATAGGATTCGTAAACTTTGATTTTAGTTCCAACCGAAAAGGGCCTCAGCCGACAACAGGTTGCACAGCAATTAGAAATATATATGCGGTATGTTTTCCTCACTTATTGCAGTCTAGTTCATCAATCTTTGTTTTTGCATAAGGCCAATATAAAGGCCATTCAATAGCAAACCTACCAGAATTTTGGATCAAACTTCTTATGTATCACTTTGTCGATCAGTTGGGATGGTGCTTTTTTTGATTAAAATGCCAAAGATTTCATCCGGTTAAGTTATAGAAGTGTATGTCGCTTGTTGCTTTCTGAGCAGGATGAATTCGGAAACACATCCTGACACCCCAATACATCTTCCTCAAAAGTTATATATTCGTTTCTCCCAAAAAAATATTGCAATGGAAACATGGAAAGAATACCAGGAAAAAAATAAAGACAGGTTTTTAAACGAGATGCTGGAGCTGCTGCGCATACCCTCAGTAAGTGCAAAAAGTGAGCATAAGAAAGATATGCAGCAATGTGCAGAAGCGGTAAAGGCCAGCCTACTGTCTTCCGGTGCAGACAAAGCGGAGATATTGCAAACCGATGGTTTCCCCGTGGTATATGGAGAGAAGATAATTGATAAAGCAAAGCCGACCGTATTGGTATATGGACATTATGATGTGCAACCGGCAGAGCCTTTAGAGCTATGGCACAGCGGCCCTTTTGAGCCGGTAATAAAAGATGGAAAAGTATATGCCCGTGGCTCTGCTGATGATAAAGGACAATTTTATATGCACGTAAAAGCATTTGAAACACTTGTGAAGACTGATACTATGACCACCAATATTAAATTTTTAATTGAAGGGGAAGAGGAAGTGGGCTCACCGAATCTTGGAAAGTTTGTTTCTGAAAATAAAGAACTATTGAAGGCAGATGTAATACTTATTAGCGATAGCTCTATGCTAAGTATGGAAACGCCTTCGCTGGATATTGGTGTGCGTGGCCTGTCCTACATTGAGGTAGAAGTAACAGGCGCAGATCGTGACCTGCATAGTGGTACGTATGGAGGTGCGGTAGCTAATCCCATCACGATACTGGCACAAATGATTGCCTCCTGCCATGATGAAAACAATCATGTTACCATACCCGGCTTTTATGATGATGTGGTGGAAGCCTCTGCTGACGAGCGGTCGTTAATGAACAAAGCGCCTTTCGATGAAAATGAATATAAAAAAGAACTTGGGGTAAAAGAACTATGGGGAGAGAAAGGTTATACAACCAACGAGCGAACCGGCATACGTCCCACGCTTGAAGTAAACGGAATTTGGGGAGGCTATATGGGTGAAGGTGCAAAGACAGTGTTGCCTTCTAAAGCCACAGCCAAAATTTCTGCCAGGCTGGTGCCCAATCAATCTTCGGTTAAGATGACTAAACGCTTGCTGGATTATTTTAAAAAAATTGCGCCTCCAGGCGTCACTGTAAAAGCTTTTGAACACCACGGTGGAGAACCTTACATGACGCCAATAGAGAGCAAAGGCTATAAAGCCGCTGCAAAAGCCGTAGAGCAAACATTTGGAAAAATTCCTATTCCTGTTCGCGGTGGCGGAAGCATTCCCATTTGCTCCATTTTGGAAAAAGAACTGGGTGTAAAAATCGTGTTCATGGGTTTTGGACTTGACAGTGATAACCTTCATTCACCAAATGAAAAATATGGAATAAAAAATTTTTATAAGGGCATAGAGACAATTCCCTATTTTCATAAATACTTTGCAGAGCTATAGGGTAATAAATGAGTTTGATTTTCGTTTAGTTGTTGAGCTAATATTATTTTAAAGCCTGGTGCAGGCTTATTGCTTTTGTATCATGCGCGGCTGTTTTATATTTCAATAAAGATTATTTACGTTTATGAATGAAGAGCCGCATAGCTCTCCGGTTTCTTTTAAGTTATTTACACCATCAAGATGGACATCTATAAAAAACCGCCTTTCCTTGTCACTTTATACCTCGTGTTATTTTGCCTTTTGGCGATTGGTTTTCTTATCTGGATCGGCCAAGACATAATTGTGCCCATAGCGTTTTCCACTCTACTTGCAATATTGCTATTGCCGCTCACTAATTTTTTCGAAAATAAAATGGGCAAGGTATGGGCCATCTCTTTATCATTGTTGATCTCCCTGATTATACTTAGCGCCCTAATTTATTTTTTCACCATTAAAATAGCAGCCTTTGTTGATGACCTGCCTACCATTAAACGGCAATTGAATCACCACTTGAGAACGTTGCAAACATGGGGCTACCGCCAGTTTCACCTCACCAGCACCGAACAAAAAGAATATATAGACAAGGCAACCATTCAAATACAGGGAAAAGATGGTGGCGGCTTTATAGGACAGACGCTTATTACCATTACTAATTCTATCATCTTTTTAATCCTGCTGCCTATTTATACATTTTTGATTTTGTATTACAGGTATATGATACGCAAATTTCTTGTAAGTGTTTTTTCTGATCATCACCGGCATCATGTAACAGAAGTAATAAAAGAATCAAAGATAATAGTGCAGGGCTACCTCACCGGCCTTCTTATAGAAATGGGAATTATTGCCCTTATTAACTATGCTGGTTTTTTAATCATCGGAATAGAGTATGCATTTTTTCTCGCGTTTCTTTCGGCTGTGCTGAACCTCATACCCTATATCGGGATGATCATTGCTTCAATTATTTGTATGCTGGTAACACTTACCACTTCTTCCAATCTTACTGATATTATATTAGTGCTGGTGGTACTTACCGTAGTTCAATTTTTTGACAATAATATTATTATGCCGAAGGTAGTTAGTTCTAAAGTAAAGATCAATGCGCTTATCACCATCTTCGGCGTGTTAGTCGGGGGAGCAGTGGCAGGTATTTCAGGAATGTTTTTATCAATACCCGTCTTAGCAATTTTTAAAGCGATCTTTGATCGCATTGAGCCCTTAAAGCCGTGGGGCGAAATACTTGGTGATGATATAACATCTGCCGAAAAAGGAAAGTTTTTAAAGCTTGCCAAAGCAAGGTTAAAACGGCGCCGCGAAAGATTATCCAACCATTAGAATTTTCAAAAATATCATGATGTAATTTTTTTACACAACTTTCAGCAAGTTTTAGTGTAATCCTTCCCGTTATACATGTGTATTTATCTACAGCCTTACTCTGCGCAACTAAAACTTATTCAATTTTTGTGCAAGCCGTTGAATTAAATCAGAATTTTTGAAGGTGAAATTTATCTATCAATTTTTTATTACAAACGGTAAAAGCGTCAATATTTTTATATGCGTAATCCCGTATTTTTGCGCTCATTCTTAACGAAAAGATAATTGGATGAAAGATGTTTTTGAAAAATTGATTAATGACGCCGGTCCCTTGGGACAGCATGTTGAGCGTGCTCATGGATATTTTGCCTTCCCGAAACTTGAAGGTGAATTGGGTAGCAGAATGCTTTTTAGGGGGGAGGAAAAAATTGTCTGGAGCCTGAACAATTATCTAGGACTGGTGAATCATCCTGCAACAAGAAGAGTTGATGCCGAAGCTGCAGCAAAATGGGGTATGGGAAACCCGATGGGCGCACGTATGATGAGTGGTAACACGACTATGCATGAAGAACTGGAAAAAGTGCTCGCTGATTTTGTAAGCCGGGAAGATGCAATGCTGCTCAACTTCGGCTACCAGGGAATTATGAGTTGTATAGATGCGCTGATAAACCGCCGCGATGTAATAGTTTATGATGGAGAATCACACGCCTGCCTCGTAGATGGCGTTCGCTTGCATATTGGCTTTAGTTACAAATACAAGCACAATGATGTGGAAGATTGTGAGAAGCAACTTCAACGGGCGGAGAAGATGGCCAAAAAAAATGGTGGCGGCATACTCCTGATCACCGAAGGCGTTTTTGGAATGAGCGGCAACCAGGGAAAGATCAAAGAAATAGTTGCTCTCAAGAAAAAATATAATTTCAGAATACTTATTGATGATGCGCATGGCTTTGGATCTATGGGGCCAACCGGCGCCGGCGCTGATGAAGAGCAAGGTTGCCAAAACGAGGTTGATCTTTACTTCAGCACTTTTGTAAAAAGCATGGGAAGCATCGGCGCATTTATAAGTGGCCGCAAAGATATTATGACTTACCTGCGCTATAATGTGCGTTCGCAGATTTTTGCAAAAAGCTTACCCCTCATCATAGTAGAAGGAATGCTGAAAAGAATGGAGATGGTGAAGACCATGCCCGAACTGCGGGCCAAACTATGGCACAATGTAAATGCGTTACAAAATGGATTGCGAAATAAAGGATTTGATATAGGAACGACTAACAGCCCGGTAACCCCTGTATTCATGAAAGGAGACCTGCCGGAAGCAACAGGGATGGTAATGGACATCCGGGAAAATTATAATATTTTTTGCTCGGTGGTCGTGTTTCCCGTCATCCCAAAAGGACAAATTATTTTTAGGCTTATACCGACTGCAGCGCATACTGATGAAGACACTGAACTTACGCTTAAAGCCTTTGAAGAAACGAAGAAGAAATTAGACGCCGGTGTTTACCAGGCAGAAAACATTCCGGATATGGCTGATACGGGAATGGGTCAAAAAGGTGAGATGTAAAAAAAACCGGGCAACTAAAAAGAAGCCCGGGATAATCAAAAAATCTTAACCATTTAATCTTAAGACAAGAATCTATTATCATAGTCTGCAGTTTTTTCTATTAAGTTGCCAGTACCTGCATCATTTATATTACTTTAACATTTACCGCTTTCAACTCTTGTGTAAAGCTTGTTTATGAGCTGAGTTGATTTTTTATTACCATTAGGATATTAGAGAAATAAAAAAGGGGCCGGATAAAAATCCACCCCTGTTATAATCCAATATCCTATGAAAAACCGAGTTTGAAACTGCTGTTAACAGCTTCTTTATATTTTAAATGGCCAAAGCCATTTTTTTATTTTGAAAAATAGATTGCGATAATGCTATCTTAAAAACTTTAGTCGTAATATTTAAAACTAAAGTTGCATTAAAGAAAAATTGCTGATAAGAAGATTTAAAAAAAAGGGGCCGGATGGAAATCCACCCCTGTTATAATCCAATATCCTATGAAAAACCGAGTTTGAAAACTGCCTGCGCAATCTTCTTAATTATTTATAATGGCTCTCACCATGTTGATTTGAATGTTGACTTGAATACAGTATAGCTTTGTGTTTTATATTTCCCTTCTCCAAAATATTTTAAAATGGGTTCAATTTCTTTAGGTTCCAAAAAGCCGGGAATAGAAATTGGTTCTGCATGCTCATCAGGAATTATAATCGTTGTTGGAAAACCAGGTTGCCCCGACGTGGCATAAAACGCAAAATCGTTTATTTTATAATTGTCATTATAATTATATTGTTTTTCTTTCCAGGTAATTATGTCCCTTGATTCGGCGTTCAACTTTACCGGGTAAAAATGATCGCGTATATATTCGATCACCTTAGTATTAGTATACGTTTTTTTATCCATTACTTTACACCAATAACACCAGTTAGTGTATAAATCTATTAAAACCGGTTTGGATTGTGTTTCCAACTGGGCTGTAAGTTCATTCATATCCATCCAATTAATCTTTTCACGATGAGTTGGATTAACTTTGACTGAACCCCAAAAAAACATAAAGGCAGCTAAAATGATTTTCATTTTTCGTTATTGGTTTATAAAACGTACGGAAATGATATTTATTGGGTTTTAGAAAAATATTTCTTGTTTAAATTCTTAATGCGTAATTATTTCATCAATGAACAAAATTATTGTTGCGATCACCGGCGCAAGCGGTTCTATCTATGCGCAGCTTTTGCTTAATAAGCTCCTGTCTGTTAAGGATCAATGGTCCAACGTTGGGGTTGTAATCACAGATAATGCCAAATTAGTTTGGAAGACCGAATTGCAAAATGAAGACTATAAAAATTATGATTTTCAATTTTATTCTAAATCGGATTTTATGGCGCCTTTCGCTTCGGGCTCCGGCGATTATAATATTATGATTGTGGTACCCTGCAGCATGGGCACTCTGGGGCGGATAGCTACGGGTATTTCAGGCGATTTAATTTCAAGGGCTGCGGACGTTGTACTAAAAGAAAGACGAAAGCTTATCTGCGTGGTAAGGGAAACACCTTATAATCTTATTCATCTTCGCAATATGGAAGCTATCACTTTGGCAGGTGGCATTATATGCCCGGCCACGCCCTCCTTCTATAGCAACCCTAAAACGATAGAGGAAGCTGCTGCTACCGTTGTTGATAGAGTGATTGACCTTGCAGGTTTAAAAATTGACACTTACCGCTGGGGCAAATAAAAAACGCCTGATCAACAAGCGCTTTCTTCTATAAAAAATTCTGATCTCTTATTATCTCAAATCTACCACCTCTACTTTGGGATATTTCGCTGCATCAAAAACAAATAATGATTCAGGCAGAGAAGTGTTCGTTTTCATACTTGTAATCGTATAGGTGTATTTATTACCATTTTTTTCAAAAACCCTGGTACTTACAATTGATTGGGTTGCTTTATCAATACCCACGAGCACTTTGAAGAATGTTTTCGTTTTATCCACAGGAGTTAATTCAATTTCCTGTATGGTTCTTTTTCCCTGCTTCGATTCGCCATTCAGCTTGTATAAAAAATCTTTATCGTAAAAGTTAGTGAACATTTTTTGCGGTGTTATCATGTTTGCGGAGCCGTCAAATTTTGTTACCTGCACCTCGTTGGCGGAATTATCGTATGTCCATATATTATTTCCATCGCTGTAAATCTCCTGGCCGGATATACTCACTCTATATTTAGAACCTTTCATATTTACCACGCCTGATTTGCTTCCTAACACTTTGCCGTCAGCATTTTCAATTTTAAGACTAAAACGGGCAACAACAGATTGGTAAGTTTTGAATTTCGCACTAACCTGGTCTAATATTTTTTTCGCGGCCGGATCACTTTTGCCTATATAAGGGGTTTGAGAGAAAGAGGTAAATGCTGAAAAAAAGAGAATGCCTGATAGTAGTTTTTTAATCATGATATCTATTTAAGTAAATGCCTTTTTGCGTGGCGCAAAGATACGTAATAGACGCAGGTTCAATGCTATTGGTTTAACGAGATATTTCGCTAAAATGTTAATGTTAATTACTTGAAAACCGGAACCAATTCATCAACTTATCAACTCTTCCTGCATTTTCGGCTGGCTAACTGTTGCGTTTAATTTTGAAAACTCTTTTGCCGCTTTAATGAAGTTTACAAAAATAGGGTGAGGCGTTTCCACGGAGCTTTTTAGCTCGGGATGATATTGAACACCAATAAAGAAAGGATGTGAAGGCAATTCAATAATCTCAACAAGACCGGTTTGAGGGTTTACGCCACTCGCAATCATTCCGGCATCTTCGAATCGCGATAGATATTTATTATTAAATTCCCAACGATGACGATGGCGTTCTTCTATTAACGGGGTTTCATATATCCGGTAAGCAAGCGTCTTCTCTTTTATTTCACAGGGAAAAGATCCCAGGCGCATGGTGCCGCCCTTCATAGATATTTTCTTTTGCTCTTCCATCATATCTATTACGGGGTTCAAGGTTTCTGATTGCATCTCTGTTGAATCTGCATCTTTTATCCCCAGCACATTGCGGGCAAACTCAATAGCGGCCATTTGCATACCGAGGCAAATTCCAAAAAAAGGCAGGCGATTCTCCCTGGCATATTTTACGGCTGAAATTTTACCATCTACTCCGCGAAAGCCAAAGCCGGGCGCCACCAACAGCCCGTCAAGGCCATTTAGTTTTTCACTCACATTTTCATCAGTAATATATTCACTATGAACATTTACCACTTGCACTTTGCAATCGTTCATTGCACCTGCGTGTATAAAAGACTCCAATATGGATTTATAGGCATCCTGCAGCTCTATGTATTTTCCAATAAGGCCGATGGTTACTTTATGGTGCGGATGTTTTAATTTTTCCAAAAACGCTTTCCACTTACCTAATTCCGGTTCGTTGTATTTGGTAATTTGTAATTTTTTTAAAACGATCAGGTCAAGTTTTTCACGCAGCATCGCGATAGGCACTTCATATATGGTAGAAGCATCAGCAGCTTCTATAACTGCGTTTTCTTTTACGTTGCAAAAAAGGGCAATTTTCCTCTTTATTTCTTCATTCAATGGCCGCTCTGTCCGGCAAATAAGTATGTCCGGATGAACGCCGTTCTCACTCATTAATTTTACACTGTGTTGCGTTGGCTTTGTCTTTAATTCTTTGGCCGCCGTAAGGTAAGGGATCAGGGTAAGGTGCATTACGAGGCAATCTTCCTCCGGCATCTCCCACTGTAGTTGTCTTACAGCTTCAATAAAGGGAAGGCTTTCTATGTCTCCTACGGTGCCTCCTATTTCTGTAAGTATTACATCGTATTCATTTTTCTCTCCCAGCAAAAGCATTCTTCGTTTGATCTCGTCCGTTATATGCGGTACTACCTGTACGGTTTTACCCAAATAGTCACCCTCTCTTTCTTTATTAATTACTGTTTGATAAATACGGCCGGTTGTTACATTATTTGCCTGGGAAGTGTGGATATTTAAAAAGCGTTCGTAGTGCCCGAGGTCAAGGTCAGTCTCAGCGCCATCTTCTGTTACATAACACTCTCCATGCTCATAAGGGTTTAGTGTGCCTGGGTCAACATTAATGTAGGGATCAAACTTTTGTATAGTCGTTTTCAAGCCTCTCGCCTGCAAAAGTTTTGCGAGAGATGCTGCAATAATTCCTTTTCCTAAGGATGAAGAAACTCCCCCCGTAACAAATATATACTTGGCCATTTTTTTATTATTTTCTTTAAAAAAATATATATACAATACATGCTCAATTTTGCCTATTTAATTAAAACAAATAAAATTGAATGCTTATTTAAAATCAATTTGAATAAATGCCATCAGAAAATTGACCGGCGGAAGAAAATTGAAATTGAATTATCCGGGAGGTCATGCAAACATACAGCTATTATTTGTTGGCAAAAAGTAAAGATTATGTGTTGTGGAAAAACACCGGATTGACGGTGATAACTTGTCAAAACAGCTATAATTAAAACTAAAGCGCCCCGTGCAATTAATAATAGGTGTTCTTATAAAGATAATTTCTTACATAATCTGTTACGCCTTCCTCCAGCGAAAACATTTTTTGCACGTAACCTGCCGATTTTAATTTTTTCATATCAGCCTGTGTATAATACTGGTAAGTATCACGAATATCTTCCGGCATATCTATGTACCTGATTTCAGGTTTACGGTCAAGACCGGAAAATGTGGACCTCACCAAATCATTAAAGCTCCTGGCTTCGCCCGTGCCAAGATTATATATCCCGGACGGAAAAGCGCCGTGGTCTACCCACTGCTCCATGAACCAATAGCATACTTTAAGAACATCTTTTACATAGATAAAATCTCTTAGTTGTTCTCCATCTTGATATTCCTTTTTATGCGACTTGAATAACTTAACAAACCCGTTTTTCATTATTTGATTATAGGAATGAAAAATCACGCTCGCCATTCTTCCTTTATGGTATTCATTAGGGCCGTAAACATTAAAAAATTTCAGGCCAACCCATGCCGGAGGTGAGTTTGAACTTACTGAAGATTTTTCGCCCTTTACCTGCCGGAGCGCCCATTTATCAAACTCATTCTTTGAAATTCCATAAGGGTTCAATGGTTTTAAATCCTCAACCACTTCATGGCTATCCTGAAACCCCAGCTCACCCAGGCCATAAGTTGCAGCGGAAGATGCATATACTACCGGCACCTTATGTTCAGCGCAATACTTCCAGATGTTTTTAGAATATTCCACATTCAAATGTTCGTGCACTGCGTAGTCAAATTCAGTTGTATCAGTTCTTGCGCCTATGTGAAAAATAAATTTTAGAGAAGAGGTACCCTGCTGCAGCCAATCAAAAAAACTTTCTCTTTCTATTTTTAATAAAAATTTTTTTCCTGCGAGATTTGCTTCTTTATCAGTCGATGAAAAATCATCTACAAGAACAAGATTTGTGTAGCCCTGGCTGTTAAGAAAACCCACAAGGCAACTTCCTATAAAGCCGGCGGCACCCGTTATCACTATGTGCGATTGCTTATCCATTATTCAGGAAGGTAATTTTTAAAATAATTCCCGATGGCATTATTGTATTTTTTACTCCATTCATTTATATCTCCCCAATCTTCACCGTCTATATAAATATTACCGCCGGTAACATTGCCCAACTTTTGAAAAGGGATAGATAAAAAAGATTCAAAGGTTTCAATTTTTTCTTTATCAATAGTCACTATCACTCTTCCCTGCGCTTCACCAAAGAGGAAAGCATCTTTGCGGATACTATCATTCGCAAGCGTAATATCAAAACCAAGCATCCTGTTAAACCCACTCTCAGCAAGCGTTACAAACAGGCCGCCTTCACTTATATCATGTGCGGATTTAATCAGCTTCTTTTTTATAAGCTCACTAACGGTTTCGTGTAGCCGAAATTCTTCCTCCAGATTGAAGTAAGGCGCCGGAGAAAATTCTTCGCCGCATATTTTGTGCAAATATTCTGAACAGTTGATATCACTCTTACTTTCTCCCAGCAAATAAATTACATCGCCTTTGCTTTTAAAATCAAGTGTCATCTTGCTTTCAGCCTTTTCCAAAATACCGACCATGCCAATCACCGGTGTAGGATAAACCGGGCCTGACGGGGATTGATTATAAAAACTTACATTTCCCCCTGTGACGGGTGTATCAAATTTTTTACAAGCTTCCGTCATCCCCTTCACACTTTCTACAAATTGATAATACACTTCCGGGTCGTAAGGATTGCCGAAATTGAGGCAATTGGTAACCCCTAATGGCTCTCCACCGCTGCACACGATATTACGCGCCGCTTCACTTACGGCAATCAGGCAACCAATATAAGGATCGGCAAAAACATAACGGCTGTTACAATCGGTGGTAAGCGCCAACGCTTTTGCTGTGCCGGTTACGGCAACCACACATGCATCGGAAGGGGCATTCGTATTAAGATTTGCCGTTCCCACCATACTGTCATATTGCTCATAGACCCACTTTTTAGATGCGACATTGGGAAGAATAATAATTTTTTCCGCGGTCGCTTTATAATCTTCCGGCAAAGGAATTTTATTTAGATCAAATTTCTTGATCTTTTCAAAATAGGCTGGCTGTTTATATTCCCGATCATACACAGGAGCGTCGCCACCAAGTACTAGGCTTTCGGCAGGCAACACTGCTTCCAATGTATCGTTCATATAAAATTGCAGTGTTTTATCACCTGTCACTTCTCCAATCTGCGAGCAGGGAAGATCCCATTTTTCAAATATTTCTATTACTTCTTTTTCCCTTCCTTTTTCAATGATGAGCAACATTCTTTCCTGGCTTTCGCTTAACAGTAATTCCCACGCCTTCATACCTGCCTGCCCGGCAGGCAGGTTCTTTTGACGCGTTGGCACCTTATCAAGGTTAATGCGCATGCCTACTTCGCCTTTGGCGCTGGTTTCGGCAGTAGAGCATATAATGCCGGCAGCGCCCATATCCTGCATACCTATTATCGCACCTGTAGCAAGCGCTTGCAGGCAGGCTTCGAGTAATTTTTTTTCCTGGAAAGGATCACCTACCTGCACCGCAGGTAGGTCTTCCGTGCTACTGTCTGTAATATCTGCCGAAGCAAAGGCTGCGCCTCCCATTCCATCTTTACCAGTGGCGCTGCCGGCAATAAATACCGGATTACCTATGCCAGCCGCCGTCGCACTAACTGTATCGCCTAAACGAACAACGCCTGCACTCATTGCATTTACCAAAGGGTTGGTATGATAGCAATCTTCAAAATAAATTTCTCCCCCAACCGTAGGAACGCCAAAGCAATTGCCATAGAGGGCAATGCCATGCACAACCCCACTTAGCAAATGCTGTGTTTTATGATTATCGAGGTTTCCAAAGCGCAAGGAATTTAATGTGGCCACCGGGCGGGCGCCCATTGTAAAAATATCGCGATGAATACCGCCCACGCCTGTCGCGGCGCCCTGGAAAGGCTCAATAGCTGAGGGATGATTGTGACTTTCAATTTTAAAGACAACGCCAAGCCCATCGCCAATATCCATAAGGCCTGCATTTTCCTCACCGGCCGCTATCAAAAGTTTTGAGCCTTCACGCGGCAAGGTCTTGAGCCATTTTATAGAATTTTTATAGCTGCAGTGTTCGCTCCACATTACGGAATAAGCGCTCAATTCCGTAAAGTTGGGCGTACGCCCGAGTATGGTAATTATTTTATCAAACTCATCTTTTTTTAACCCGAGCTTCTCTGCAAATTCAAATGTAATTTCCATAATAATAGTATGGCGCAAACTTACAATCTCCTGAATTGTATCTGCAAAAAGGAGTATAAATATTTTAACTATCTTCCCACAATTAAAAAACTGTTGATGGATTATTTGCTGTTCATTCTTTATCTCCTGCTCTTTTGCTGGGTGATTACCCGGTTGAACTTTTTTAAAAATAGCGGCATAGCGAGTAATGTATTGATCATTCTTTTTTTAATAAGAATAGCTTCAGGCTTTATCAATAGTTACATAAATCTTTACCATTATTCCGTCTCAGATGTTACGGAATTTCATAAAGAAGGCATAGCGGAATACTATCTTCTTATTCACAATCCCCGGGAATACCTAACCAATATTTTCCACAATAGCTACCCCACTTACTCAGGCTTTTTAGAAACCACTAATTCTTTTTGGAACGATCTGCGTTCGAATATGATTGCTAAAATACTTTCCATTTTTAATGTGTTCAGCCACAGGAATTTTTTTATCAACACCCTTTTTTTTAATTTTTTGATGTTCTTTGGAGCAATATATTTTTACCGTGTTTTTATTAAAATCTTTCCTTCTTATAAGAAGGCAATCATTGCCTGCGTATTTCTTTTACCGTCTGTGATTTTTTTCACAAGCGGCATACACCGCGATGGTTTTATCTATCTATCTCTTTCTATGGTTATTTACAATGTATATTATATGGTGGAAAGAAAAACCTTTCCCTGGAAAAAAGCTCTCGGTGTGATACTTTGTTTATGCTTTATTCTTTTACTGAGGAATTTTGTTTTTATCACTTTAGTTCCGGCGCTGGTGGCCTGGATTATAGCTACGCGTTTTCCACGCTATTCCCTAATAACTTTTATCAGTTTATATGTTCTGATGGCGTGCTTTTTTTTTATTTCGAGTACCATATCTCCACGGTTTGACTTACCTGCAGATGTTTCGAGCAGGCAAGTAGCATTTATTAAAATTTCTAAATGGGGGGCTTCTGCCATCAATATAAATCCATTGTATCCCAACTTCAAAAGTTTTCTTAACAATGCCCCGCAGGCATTGAATCATAGCCTCATGCGCCCGTATTTAACTGAAAAGTTCACATTGCTGTATTTTCCGGTAGCGCTGGAAATTTTCGTTTACGAAATTCTGTTTTTGTTATTTGTCTTCTTTAAAAGAAATAACCGTGGAGGTCCTTTTGTTTATTTCTGCATTTTTTTCAGCTTGAGTATGTTTCTGCTGATTGGGTACACCATACCAATAATTGGCGCCATTACCCGGTATAGAAGCATTTACTTCCCTTTCCTGGTTATACCATTAATTTGCCTAACCGACTGGCAAAAAGTTTTAAAGTTGCGTTATATAAATAAAAAAAATATGTAAAATTTATTTTCACCTAACCGATCTTTTTTAATCACATTCCAAAAAAAATCTTTGTTTTTATAAAGTATTAGTGCTTTTTTTGCCATCTAAATTTACTAAAAATGCAATCTTTAAGACAAACTGCTCTTCAGAATTTATTTTCTAATACCTATATCCACCACGGGCCAAAGTCTCAGAAAATTACCGGAATTTTTGGTGAGAATGTTTTCAATCTAAAAAAAGCACGCAAATTCTTAAGCGATGAAGCTTACAAAAGCTTGCTTTCTTCCATAAAAACGCAAAGTAAAATTGATCGCCGCATGG
Source organism: Hanamia sp. (assembly GCA_965217965.1). Lineage (GTDB taxonomy): Bacteria > Bacteroidota > Bacteroidia > Chitinophagales > Chitinophagaceae > Ginsengibacter. The sequence continues at coordinate 2,331,217 of CBDCJQ010000001.1, forward strand.
GTGATCAGATTGCTTCGGGCCTTAAGGCGTGGGCAGAAACAAAAAATGTAACTCACTTTACACACTGGTTTCAACCGCTCACCGAGGCCACGGCAGAAAAGCATGATTCATTTTTTACCCTGAAAGGAGATGGCACTGAATTAGAAGAATTTGACGGAGCTGCACTTATACAGCAGGAGCCTGATGCTTCGTCGTTTCCGAGCGGAGGGCTGAGAGCCACTTTTGAAGCGAGAGGATATACCGCCTGGGATCCTTCGTCTCCTCCATTCATTATGGAAATAGGAAATGGTAAAACACTCTGTATCCCTACCATATTTGTTTCTTATACAGGTGAATCACTTGATGCAAAAACGCCTCTTTTAAAAGCGCTTGTTGCGCTCGATAAAGCAGCCATTGATGTATGCCAGTATTTTGATAAAAATATAACTTCCGTAACACCGACACTGGGCTGGGAACAGGAATATTTTGTAGTGGATGCCGCTATGGCAAATGCCCGCCCTGATATTGTAATGACGGGCAGAACCGTGTTTGGCCACCCGCCGGCAAAGGGCCAGCAGTTGGAAGACCACTATTTTGGTTCAATACCAGAAAGAATATACGCCTTCATGCGAGACTATGAGGAAGAGGCTTATAAACTGGGCATTCCGTTGCGCACAAGGCACAATGAAGTAGCTCCGTCTCAGTTTGAGTGTGCTCCGATTTTTGAAGAAGTGAATCTTGCAGTTGATCACAATACTTTATTAATGGATGTGATGACACGGGTGGCTAAGAAACACGGCCTGATGGTATTGCTTCATGAAAAACCATTTGCCGGCATCAACGGAAGTGGCAAGCATAATAACTGGAGTATGGCCACCAACACCGGCGTAAACCTTCTGGCACCTGGCAAAACGCCAAAAACAAACCTGATGTTTCTTGCTTTTTTTGTAAACACAATTAAAGCGGTGCATGATTATTCAGACATTTTAAGAGCCTCAATAGCAAGCGCCGGAAATGACCACAGGCTAGGCGCTAACGAAGCTCCTCCTGCAATTATTTCAATTTTCATAGGAAAATATTTAACCGATGTTTTAAACCAAATTGAAAAAAGAGTAGGCGATAAATTCGATGAACAGGATGAAGCCATTCTCAAACTGGATATTCACAAGACCATCCCGGAATTGATGTTGGATAACACTGACAGAAACCGGACTTCGCCTTTTGCTTTCACCGGTAATAAATTTGAATTCAGGGCTGTGGGCTCTGCTGCTAATTGCGCAACGGCAATGACGGTTCTGAACGCTATTATGGGAGAAACACTTTCCCAATTTAAAACAGATGTTGATGCAATAATTGACGGTGGCGAAAAGAAAGAAATTGCCCTGATGCAGGTAATTCAAAAATATATTGTAGAAAGCAAGGCGGTGCTGTTTGAAGGAGACGGCTATAGCGAAGAGTGGGCCGCTGAAGCAGAAAAGAGAGGGTTGCCCAATGTAAAAACCACGCCGCTCGCTCTTGATGCTTTGGTAAGCGATAAAGCAAAAAAATTATTTGAGCATCATAACATTTATACACACAGCGAGCTTGAGGCCAGGCACGAAATATTGCTGGAGAATTATATAAAGAAAGTGCAAATAGAAGCAAGAATGATTGGCGACCTGGCAAGCACGTACATTCTTCCTGCTGCCATTAAGTATCAGAATGTATTGATAAAAAATATAAGGGGATTAAAGGAAATTGGTCTTGATGAAAACAGCTATGCGAGCCAAATGCAGATAGCTGCAAAAATATCCGAGCATATCTCTTACATAAGTACCAGGGTTGAATCTATGATAGAAGCAAGGAAAGTAGCTAACGAAAAAACCGATTCAAGAGAAAAAGCTATTGCTTATTGTGATACGATAAAAAGCTATTTTGATGAAATAAGGTATCACGTAGATAAGCTCGAATTACTCGTTGATGACGAATATTGGGAACTGCCCAAATATCGTGAGATGCTTTTTTTAAGGTAAAATACAATTCTCAATTTTTTTAAAACCCTGTGTCTGCAGGGTTTTTTAATTTTACTGTTGTTTGATCAAGCCGGGTTCAATCGGTTGAATGCATTTTTTAGTTCATCCGGATTTGCGTTGGACATTGCCTCACTAAATCCGAACGTAAGTTCAGTTTTCCTTCATTCAATTGGTTTTCGAAATATTGCGTTCATACAATCGTTAACATAAGCGCTGCAAAGTCTTCCATTGGGATCAATATGATCAGCAACTTCCTTTAAAGTTTTTTCGCTGTCCACAAATAATAACGATATTATTTTCTTAATAAACCTTTTTACGAGCCCAAGCCCAATACCACTTCCTCCACCCATAATTAATATCTTATGTTTTTAGTTTCAGCGGAGTTACTTTAATTAAAAAAAGTAGTAAACGAAGTTCCGAAACAACATTATTACCAGAGCAAAATTCAATACGGTATTCACGAAATTATTTTACTTCTTGTATTCCTATTTTTACATCAATGGAGAATTGATCGCGGACGGCTTACAAATCTATAGCAAAAAACGCCTCCGCAATAAATAAATCAATGCTTCATAGAGGTAAAAACAGCATTGTGATTATTGCTTCGCCTTTACTTAAACAACATGAATGGAACAATGTAAATATGGATGCCGACTTATTGCAGATAATAGCACCGGCAGCCACGTGAAAGCAAAAATTATTTACCGGGTGAGCACAGGTAATTATATAAAATCAATAGGTGAGCCTGGCGAAATTACACTTACAGCAATTGGCGAGGGACTACAGTAACTAAAAATATAAGCAACGCCAACAGCATGGAGGTCTTACTTTCCATTAGATCATTAAGCTGATACGTAAATTTCTGACCTGGGATCGAATGCGATTTTACCACTCCACAAGTTCTGACTGGACAACTAATCGGGTAAATCAAAAAGTCCATAAAGACTAATTTTTAAGGGGCTTTTAGTTTTAAAAAAAATCATTTCGTAGTGGCACTCTCCTTTTTTAAAGGAAGTCTTTGGCCTTTCTTTTGTTAAGGCAGCCGAATTTTTTTAGGGGATCACCTGCTGGTTCTTATCGAACGGAAGATTCAAACTTAGACCTTTATGATCTCCATCCGGACGCGATTAGCTCATTAAAAAACCACACATAATTGTGTGGCTTTTTATTGGGGAGGTCCCGTTTTAAACGGGACGACCTCCAACTTTCTTTGTCGGGGCGGCAAGATTCGAACTTGCGACCTCCACATCCCAAATGTGGCGCGATAACCGGGCTACGCTACGCCCCGAGCTAATCCCTTCTATTTACAGCAACGATACGGAGAGGGCGGGATTCGAATCCAGAATTTAAACCTCCGAAAATCAATCGCTTAAAACTTATCCCTACGACTTAATCCCGCATCTTTACTATTAATCGTTTTTATAACGGGGATCAAAGATAAGTAAAATGAAATAAGATAAATTTCCCTTCATTCATAATTTTATGAAATCTTAAAAGATTTTAATTTAACAACGCCAATCCAGACTAACGTTACGACGAATCTTCAAGGCACTTTTAGGCAAGCTTATAAAAACTACCGGAGGTAGCGCCGCCAATGAAATGGGAAATGATTCCGGGGATGATTTGTACTCGTAAAGTTTTTCTGTGTTGATAATATTTGGGACAAGACAAATTACAATTCTCATTAACTGTCATGTACTGTCATGATCCTATCTATTGCGGAATATTAAGAATCCTGTTGCATTCAATATTCTTTTACTTTTACCCATATATGAACGCAGAAAATATATATAAATTTCCTGCATATAGAGGAGCAATCTATAACGCCAAAATATTTACAAATTGCCAATGCCATCCTGCACGCTGTGGACATAAATGCCATAACGAAAGATTACTTATTGCCATCTATAAACGATTTGAGCTACGAGTTGGAATTATCAAGAGACACCGCAGAAAAAGCATTACGGTATCTTAAATCCCTGGGCGTGATTGGTTCCGTACCGGGTAAAGGATATTTTATTGCCATAAAAAGAAAGTAAGCAGGATTTGTGCGGAAATGCTGATTCAATCAGATGAAAATGTAATACAAATGCTTCCGGCTTCGCCCGATGCGTGGCAGGAAGGTTTGGTAAAAGGTATCTGTGCAAGAGGTGGTTTTGTAGTGAGCATGCAATGAAAAAATCATCTGTTGCAAACTTGCACCATTCTCGTCCGGCACGCTGGTACCACCTCCTTAAAATATGGAAATAAAATGAAAACAATTTCTTTGGAAGGAGAAGACGCAACCACCATTAGGGGGTGAATCTCCTATTGAGTATAAAGGCTTAAAATGGGAACTTGAGTAACCGTAATAAAAAATAGCAATTGCTGATAACTTTTTTTTCTGCTATGGAATTTTTTAAGATCGATTTTGAGGTGACATTAGCAGGTAAAACTTAATTACCTTTTGCGGGCAGTTTTACATTAAAGTATTAAATGTTCAATAAATAGTTAGGGCAATAGCACCGCTTTCGTATTTAAAAATTAAGGACTAAACCATAAGATAATGAAACACTTTCTTTTTATTATCCCCATTTTATTATCAGTCAATATTCGGGCACAGCAAAAAAAGCCTTTGTTACAAATGCTTTTGACCACTTCAAATGACCATCATTACCGTGACTTATATCCAGACACCTGGGTAGCAACTGATGCCCTCGGAAGAACGATGCCGGATTTTAAAACAGCGGGACCGGTTAAAAAGGATCACCGCAGGGTGGTGGGTATTTTTTATATTACCTGGCACCGTGATGAATTGGCCAATTTAAAAAGCCCTTATACAGCCGATGTAAGTAAAATACTGGCAGAAGACCCTAATGCACGATTGGATGCAAATAATCCACTTTGGAAGTATGATTCATATCACTGGGGCGAGCCTGAAATGGGCTATTTTTTAAGCAAAGATGAATATGTTATCCGAAAAGATATGTCTATGCTCGCCGATGCAGGCGTAGATGTATTGATAATGGATGTTACTAACGCTGTACGCTATTGGGATGAATGGAATGTAATCTTCGCGGTAATGGAAAAGATGAAGGCTGAAGGAAATAAAGTACCGAGGTTTTGCTTCTGGGCATTCAACGGCCCTGTTATTTCAGTAGTACAGGATTTGTACGACAAAATTTACAAAGAAAATAAATACAAAGACCTTTGGTTTTACTGGGACGGCAAGCCATTGTTGTTGTACAATGGAAATACAAGTGTGGATGCAAATGGAAAAGGAGTGGAAAATATCAATCCGCATTATGACAGTGCGGCCAGTACCGATAAGAATAATCCACATTACGGAAATGCTGACTACACTGAAAAATTTTACAAGGATTACACCAGGGAGGTAAAGGATTTCTTCACTCGCAGAAACATGTGGTGGGGTTATTATGAATGGGCAGGAAAGCGCTTTGTTGGTACAGAAGATAACTGGAGTTTTGGCTACGATATGGGCAGTGAAAAAGTAAAGGCAATGAACCCTGACGACCTGCTGTCAACTCATAAAGGTAAAAAGGAAGAAGCCGCTGTAACGCCTGCACAACATCCATCCAGCCTGGTAGGAAAATCGTGGACTCGAGAAAACGGAGAACCGCAATTAAACCAACATGATCTTCCGGATTCTGCTTACGTGCCATGGTTAGGTAAAACAGTAATGCAGCCTGAAGGATACGGTATTTATTTTCAACAGAGATGGAATGAGGCTCTCAAAGGCGACCCGCAATTTCTCTATATAAACGACTGGAACGAATGGACAGCCGGAAAATACCAACCTAAAGATGGTAAAACAGTTAAGTTCATGCGGCGAAATAGCCCTTACTTTTTTGTAGATCAATACAACGCCGAGTTTAATCGTGCTATACAGCCCATGAAAGATGGGTATGCTGATAATTACTACATGCAAATGGCAGAGAATATCCGTAAATACAAAGGTGTTCGCCCTATCCCCATATTAAAAGGGTATAAAAAAATAAAAATAGATGGAGACTTTAACGACTGGAATAAAATAACCCTTGAATATCGCGATACAAAAGGTGATGTGTTTCATCGGAATTATAATGGTTATGGCGGCCTTCATTACAAAGATAACACAGGCCGTAATGATATTGTCACCTGCAAAGTTTCTGTAGATAATGATAATATCTACTACTATGCGCAAACCCATGAAAAACTTACTTCTAACATTGGTAACAACTGGATGCTTCTTTTGATTGATGCCGATCATAACTTTAAAACAGGATGGTACGGCTATGACTTTCTAATAAATAAAAAAGTGATGAATGATAGAAATACCTCGTTGATGCAATATGATTCAGTTACCCATAGTTGGGTTGAAGTTGCTTTAGTAAATTATCGGTATAAGGATAATAAAATTGAAATCGCAGTTCCCCGTAAACTCATAGGTTTAGAAGGAAATCGTATCACTTTTGATTTCCATTGGGCTGATAACCCCACCAACCTTGAAAGCCCGATATTACTCTGCACCAGCGGAGACAGTGCTCCGAATAGGAGATTTAACTATCGGTGTATATGGCAAAGCATGAATGATGCTAAATAATTGAAAGAGGAAATTGAACTTGAATTTTTATTTAGTATAATTCGAGTGCGCAACAGGTTTTGATGTTTAATAATCATTTGCCGGCAATTGCAGAAGCCGATCAATAAACCAGAAATAAAAAGAATTTTTTATGATAAAATAGTCCTATGATCAACAAAGAATTTCTCTCTTTTTTCTTTGTTTACTATAAAATGTTTCCTAACAAACAAACCGGTAGCAATAATCTTGATCCTGTAATCCCTTCAAGTGAATTGTGGATGACCAAGGATGATGTTTTTGACCTTGCCTACTTGGAGGTGGGGCTAAATCAGGCCCGGATTTTGGCGGGAACAAATGGGTTTAAACGTAATTTTAACTGGGATAATGTCATTCAACATCTTGCCAAAGTGAATATTGCTAAAGGCCTGTATTTGCGGCCTTTCTTTACTCACCTTTTAAATAAACAATTGCAAGCGGAGAGGGTGGGATTCGAACCCACGGTACAGTTTAACCCGTACGACGATTTAGCAAACCGTTCCTTTCGGCCACTCAGGCACCTCTCCTAAGTTATTTTATTTTCTTTCAACCACCTGTATCCATCAAGTCTCCAAAGAAGTCCTTTGCGACCCTTGGACAGGCACTTCTCCTACTCAAAGTAATTAAGGGTTGCAAAAGTAGCATTTGCAATTCAAAAACGAAAATAATAATTGGTGATTTAAGTGAATAAGATATCAGGCCTTACATAGCAGCAAGCTGTACTTTTTGTTGCAGCTCAATTACGCTTTCTTTAAATAAAGTATCGGTATCCATAAGGTCCTTTACTGTTTGGCAACTGTGAATTACCGTTGTGTGATCACGTCCGCCAAAGTGCTCACCTATTGTTTTTAAAGAGTTTTTTGTAAATGCTTTTGCCAGAAACATGCTGATCTGCCTCGCCTGCACAATCTCTCTCTTACGTGTCTTTTGCAAAAGCTTTTCATAAGGCACATCAAAATAATCACACACCATTTTTTGAATGGTATGGATAGTAATTTCCTTCGATGATGATTTTATAAAATTTCTCAAAACTTTCTTAGCTAATTCTAAATCAATTTCACGCTTATTAAGCGAAGATTGTGCCAAGAGAGATATTAGAGCGCCCTCAAGCTCACGTATATTATTTTGGATATTATAGGCAATATATTTTACCACTTCTTTCGGCATCTCAAGCCCATCATTCTTCATCTTCTGCTCTAATATTTCAATCTTCGTATCATAATCAGGTATTTGCAGGTCTGCACTTAAGCCCCATCTGAAACGACTAAGCAATCTTTCTTGAACCCCTTCTAGATCTTTGGGCGGCTTATCTGATGTAAGAATTAGTTGCTTACCACTTTGATGCAGGTGATTGAATATGGCAAATAATGCATCCTGCGATTTTTCTGCCCGGATGAAAAATTGAACGTCATCAATAATCAACACATCTATCAATTGGTAGAAATGAATAAAATCATTTATCGCATTATTGCGGCTATGGTCAACAAATTGATTAATGAACTTTTCGGAGCTTACATATAAAACCACCTTATTATTATGAAGCCTTTTTACTTCATTGCCTATAGCCTGTGCAAGATGTGTTTTACCTAAGCCAACGCCGCCATAAATCACCAAAGGGTTGAAAGAAGTGGAACCTGGCTTTTCTGCAACTGTTTTTCCTGCACGCCTTGCTACACGGTTACAATCTCCTTCTATATATGAGTCAAATACATTCACAGGATTTAACTGTGGATCTATCTGCATTTTCTTAAGGCCCGGTATTACAAACGGATTCTTAACAGGATTATTTATAAGTAATGTAAAATCCATTTCATTGTTTAAATATGATTTGTAACCATGCCCCGGAATGTCCATCATCAGCGGTTTATTAGTATCGTTGCCCCCATCTACCATTATGCGGTATTCAAGTCTTGCTTCATTTCCTAATTCTCTTTTCAAAGTTTTGGCAAGAAGGTTTACATAATGCTCTTCAATATACTCATAAAAAAATTGGCTGGGTACCTGTATAGTTAAAACTCCATCTTCCAATAAAACAGGAGTAATCGGTTCAAACCATGTTTTGTAATGCTGCCACTCAACTATATCTTTTATTATATTGAGACAATTTTGCCAAACTGTTTCGCAAGCTTTATTCATTTTTTTCAGTAAGCTATTTAGTAGATTAAAACTCCTTTCCGTGGGCATTACATAAAAAAACTTGAACAAAAGTATTTGTAAAGAATTCTTTCAGTAAGACAGCGAATATCAAAATAATTTGTTGAAAAAAAAATTTTTTATTCATTGTTTTTCTCATCATTTATACAGTTGGTTATTTTAAAAAAACCGGTGGATTTATTTTTGATTTTTAAAAAAAAATTAGAGTTACGTCCACACTGATTTATAGGGACAGTGCGGTTTTTTTTTCGACTTTTTTCTCATTTTTAAAAAAAAGTTTTTCAGGCAAAAAATTATCACGTAAATAAAAATGAAATGTGCAAAAGAGATTTAAGCGAAGAATTATTAAAAACATTATTAGTGAAATGCATTTACCTTTAAAACTAAAATACGAAATATGAGTTACGAATTAACCGGTAAACTTTTAGAAAAATTTGCAGCAATACAGAGAACAGAAACATTCAAAGTTCGCGAATTTGTTATCAGCAAAACAGAAGACATTAACGGAAAGACAATTACTAATTTTATAAAATTTCAATGCGTGCAGGATCGCACTAATATTGTAGATAATATTAATATCGGAGATGAAGTAAAAGTCTATTTTAATATAAAAGGAACGAAGTGGGAAAAAGACGGGCGCATTTCCTATTTCAGTAACCTCGATGCATGGCGCATTGAACAAATTTTGCACACAGGTAAAGAAGCCTCTTCCGATGATGATCATCTTGAACCCTTAGATACCTTTACTTCTTCATCGCAGGATGCTATTGATGATTTACCTTTTTAACACCCTAACCCCTAAAGGGGCTTACCATGAAATGCTTAGCAGGACTGGCTTGGAAGCATTTAGCTTAAAGGTGGTTTAATAAATTACAATGAATATGTTTGGACTAAAGCCCCTTTAAAGGTTTGCCCGAATGGTCACGAAGGACTCTTTGGAGACTGCTATGGGGTTATATTTTATGCAACAAAAAATTTCCCTTAAACTTTTACCGCATGAAGCAGTTAGTGATATTGCTATACAAGAACATATTGCTAAAGTAACCGGTAAAAATTTATATGAAATTTTCGGCTATAATATTTTAAAAAAATCTATTGATGCGAGAAGTAAAACCGTTTGGATAAACCTGACAGTGAATGCTTTTATAAATGAGCCTTACCAGGAAAGGGCCAATTATCAATTTGTTTTTAAGGATGTTTCAACAGCTAATAAAAAAGTGGTAATAATTGGCGGAGGCCCAGCCGGATTGTTCGCTGCCTTGCAGCTTTTAGAAAAGGGTATAAAGCCAATAATTTTGGAACGTGGAAAAGATGTACGTGAAAGAAGAAGGGATATTGCTTTGCTTAATAAAGAAGGTATCATTAACCCGGAAAGTAATTATTGCTTTGGCGAAGGCGGAGCAGGAACTTATAGCGATGGAAAATTATATACCCGCAGCTCGAAGCGTGGAAATATCGAAAAGATTTTACAGTTGTTTGTACATTTTGGCGCCAGCGAAAACATATTGTACGAAGCCCATCCACACATAGGAACCAACAAGCTTCCGCAGATCATAACGGCAATGCGTAAACGCATTATTCATTGCGGTGGAGAATTTCATTTCAATAAAAAAGTTATTGATTTTTCCATCGAAAAAAATAAAATAAAATGGCTTAAAACTTCTGATGAAGATATTTTTGAAGCTAATAATTTTATACTTGCCACCGGCCATTCAGCCAGGGATATTTTTTTATTGCTGCATTATAAAAAGTTGTTGATTATTGCAAAGCCGTTTGCCCTGGGTGTAAGGATAGAGCATCCGCAGGAGATAATCAATAACATACAATATTCACAAAACAATAAACCAATTGGCAACAGGCTGGGTGAAGCAATGTTGCCGCCTGCTTCCTACCAGGTAGTTGAGCAGGTTGAGGGGCGGGGTGTTTTTTCCTTTTGCATGTGCCCGGGCGGCATCATCGCTCCGGCAGCTACCAACGATGGTGAGGTTGTTACAAATGGCTGGAGCCCTTCTAAACGGAATAACCCTTATGCAAACAGTGGCATAGTGGTACAAGTAGAGGTGGAAGATGCAATAAAATATATGGCAAGTGAAGGTAAAAATGAAATATCTGAGAATGATAATTCACCTTTATTGATGTTTTATTTTCAGCAGATGGTGGAGCAGCATGCATTTGCTGCAGGTGGCGGAAATTTTGTAGCGCCGGCGCAACGCATGATAGATTTTACAGAAAATAAATTCTCATCTTCCCTTCCAAAATGTTCTTATATACCCGGAATAAAATCCGTTGAGCTTAAAAGTGTTTTACCGCCTTTTATTAATGAACGATTGGTAGCCGCGATGAAGTTGTTTGTAAAAAGATTACCATCAAGAGGTGGGTGCAGCGGGTATTATACTAACGAGGCAGTACTTGTAGCCACAGAAAGCCGCACATCATCACCAGTGAGAATTCCACGCGATGAAAAATTGTTACATCATCCGCAATTGGAAAATCTATTTCCCTGTGGGGAAGGCGCCGGCTATGCAGGTGGTATCGTTAGCGCCGCTATGGATGGCGAAAGAGTTGCCCTCGCCATTGCTTCTATTAGCGTAACATAATTATAATTACCATTTATAATTTTCCTTTTTAATAAAAAGACCTGTGTATTACATTTGCAAAATGTTTCCGAAGGAAGGCTAAGAACAATACCTTCGCATTCAATACTACTTACTATCCCGGATTTATAAAGCTAAAATTTACAAATGAATATATTAGAATTACAAAATCTTAAAAAATACTACGCTACGCAAAAGGCGGTGGATGACATAAGTTTTTCTATTTCGCAGGGTAGCATTTTTGGCTTGCTCGGGCCAAATGGCGCCGGCAAAACCACTTTGCTGCGCATGATCACGGGAATATTTTATCCGGATAGCGGGAATATTTTATTTGAAGGAAAGAAGTTTGACCCCATTAAAGATATCGCCAAAATTGGCTACATGCCTGAAGAAAGAGGCCTGTATAAAAAAATGAAAATTGGAGAGCAGGCGCTGTACTTAGCCAGGCTAAAGGGGCTGGACAAGCAGGTGGCCATGAAAAAAATAAAAGAATGGTTTGTGAAATTTGAAATGGAAACCTGGTGGAATAAAAAAGTAGATGACCTCAGTAAAGGCATGAGCCAAAAGCTGCAGTTTGTCACCACTGTATTGCATGAGCCGCGATTGCTTATACTTGACGAGCCTTTTAGCGGCCTTGATCCGGTAAACAGTAATCTTATAAAAGATGAGATCTATAAATTGGCAAAGAAAGGAACGACGATTATTTTCAGCACACACCGCATGGAGCAGGTAGAAGAGATATGCGACGAAATTATTCTTGTAAATAAAGGTACAAAGATTCTTGAAGGCAGTGTAAAACAAGTGAAACAGGATTGTAAAGAAAATATTTTTAAAGTAGGCTTCGATCAATTGCCGGAACCTTTTGAAAACAATGCGTTCCAAATTGTAAATACAAAAGATAATTTTTTAACCGTAAAGATCAATGAAGGGTATAAACCCGCCGGTGTGCTCAAAGAATTTTTAGATCATCGTGCAAGCATTATTTCATTCAATGAAATATTGCCAAGCCTCAACGACATTTTTATTAAGAAAGTAGAAGACACCAAGCTGGCAAGGCAGTTTGAAAAAGTAATGTGATAATGTGCTGATGTGCTAATTTGAAATACGCTAATTGTACATCAATGATCCAGTAAACCAATAAACTAATAAACTAATAAACTAATTAACCTATAAACTATGAGCAAAATTTGGCTTGTTATAAAAAGAGAATACCTCACAAGAGTAAGAAACAAAACATTTATACTTTCCACCATTTTACTGCCCTTATTTTTCATCGGGTTTATTTTTGCCTCCGCATATTTTTCTATTAAGAGTGTAGAGAAGCAACGTATAGCCGTCGTAGATGGAAATGGCATTTTTCAAAATAGTTTCCAAAGCGATAAAGTTATTACCTATGAATTTCCGTCGGGCGTAAACAGTAAAAATTTTAAGGACAAGGGCTATACAGCTTATCTTAATATCCCTAAAAATTATGAATCAAAAGAAGATTCTATTTCTCTCGTTTCTGATAAGCAACTGGGTGTGGAAGCTGAGGAAAAAGTAAAAGACCAAATAGACAACGCGATTCGCAATAGGGCATTTCTTCAAAATAATATAGATAAAAAAGTGCTTGACTCCATTAATAAAATTGATGAAGCAAGCCTGTATAAATTTAGACCCGTAATAAAGCAAGGTGATAAAACCGCGCAATCAAATTCCGGGCTTTCTTATGGCATTGGCTTTGGAAGTGGTATATTAATTTACATGACCTTATTCATTTATGGCGCTGCAGTAATGCGTGGCGTGATGGAAGAAAAAATGAACAGGATTGCTGAAGTAATCATTAGTTCTGTAAAGCCTTTTCAATTGATGATGGGCAAAATTCTTGGGATTGCCGCTGTTGGCCTAACTCAACTGTTAATCTGGATTGTATTGATCGTTGGCTTATCAACTATCGCAAGTTCTTTTATCCCTCACGATGCTTTAGCGCAAGCCCAGAATATGAATGCTTCGATTGGATCCGGCGGCAACTCAGCTGCTATTAAATTCTTAACGGCAAAAAATACATTTCTCAGCGCAAATTGGGCGCTGATAATTCCATGCTTCCTTTTTTATTTTATAGGAGGCTATCTTTTTTATGCTTCGTTATTTGCCGCCGTGGGCAGCGTAGTAAATGAAGATCCGCAGGAAGCTCAATCATTAATGTTGCCGATAACCATGCCCATTATACTATCATTCATTATTATGACAACGGCTGCGGGCAGGCCTGACGCACCCGTTTCAGTATGGGGCAGCATGATTCCTTTTTCATCGCCGATTGTAATGATGGCAAGAATACCATCTGGCACCGTACCACCGTGGCAAATTGCAGTTTCAATGGTCTCATTAGTCGCGGGATTTATATTGACAACAATGCTTGCTGCAAAAATATACCGGACAGGTATTCTGCTTTATGGTAAAAAAGTAACCTTTAAAGAGATGGGGAAATGGCTCTTTAGAAAATCATAATGAAGAGGCAACGATATGTTTAAGCGTTTATTATTGGCTTCGCCAAATAGCAGCGTAATTGGTCTTGTACTAAACATAGGGCGAAAGAACGGCAAGTAAAAGCAGCATGCATACCAGTACAAGAAACTATCCTGCAATCGTTAGGTAAGCTTTATGAAAATTACTATAAACGCAAAAGGAGGTGATTTTTATTATACTGGCTTCTCCAGTGCATCAAGAAATTGCAGCCATATTTCTTTCAAAATTTCAGCCGCCGGTTTTATCTCATGTATCAAGGCGCTTACCTGTCCTATTTCTAATTCGCCTTCATCCAGGTCTCCGTTAAACATTCCTTTTTTTGCTCTTCCCTTTCCAAGAAGCTCCTGCAGTTGAGCCGCTGTTGCCTCGTGGCTATATGCTTCTTCTATTTTTTTATAAAAAGCATTTTTCAGCATTCGTACAGGAGCGAGTTCTTTCAATGTAAGAATGGTATCTCCTTCTTCCGCCTTAAGCAATAAATTTTTAAAATTAATGTGAGATGAAGCTTCCTCTGAGGCCACAAACCGGCTCCCAACCTGCACGCCTTCTGCACCTAACACCATGGCGGCGAGCATTTGCCTGCCGGTTGCTATGCCACCGGCAGCAATCACCGGTATCGTTACGGCTTTTGCCACAAGCGGAATCAATACCATAGACGTTGTCTCTTCTCTTCCGTTATGGCCGCCTGCTTCAAAACCTTCAGCGATTACTGCATCGCAGCCTGCTTGCTCGGCTTTCAATGCAAACCGGCTACTGCTCACTACATATATCACCGTTATTCCATTTTGCTTTAGCAGGCCGGTAAATTTGGAAGGGCTGCCGGCAGATGTGATTACAATTTTTACATTTTGTTTGATAATTACTTCAAGATGCTTTTCAATTTCAGGATAAAGTAATGGCAGGTTTACTGCGAAAGGTTGCTCGGTTACCGCCTTGCATTTTAATAGATGCTCCTCCAATAACGCCGGGTACATGCTGCCTGCGCCAATTACACCCAGCGCTCCTGCATTACTAACGGCGCTGGCTAAACGCCAGCCGCTTGCCCACACCATACCAGCCTGTATAATGGGAAATTGAATATTTAAAAGAGAAGTTACGCGGTTGGAAAACATAAAGAACCGGTTTGTAAATTAACGGCTTCAATTACGGGATTAGCTAATTAATATCCAAGGTCTATTTCGGTATTGTCACCAATATTCAACGATCTTGTTTCACCTCTTATTTCAGTGTCACTGCCAATAAGCGAATCGTCAAGCACCACATCGTATAGCTTGGAGAAAGAGCCGATGATAGAAGCTTTTACTATAGAGTATTGCACGATCGTATTCTCGCCTACGGCTACGTGTGGGCCGATGATGGAGTTCTTAATATCGCAGCCTTCAGCAATACTCACAGGAGGAATGAAAATAGTATTTTCAAATTTATTTGACTCTGCAATGTTGCCGCCGAATTTCTGCAGCAGGATAGCATTTGACTGGAGCAACGTTTCTTTCTTGCCACAATCAAACCAGTTTTCTACTTTGAACGTTGAGAACTTTTCCCCCTGCTCGATCATGCATTCAAGCGCATCGGTAAGATTAAATTCGTTGTGGCTTTTAATGTTATTGGTAATGATCTTATCAAGGCAGGCAAAAAGCACTTTGCTGTTTTTTATTTTATAAAGCCCTACCAACGCCATATTGGATTTTGGTATTGACGGCTTTTCTACCACTTTTGTTATATACCCCTTTTCATCTACATCCGCTACGCCAAAGTTGCGCGGGTCATCTACTTTTTTTATACCCAGCATTGATTCGGAAGAGGCAAGCACTTCCTCAATATTATATTCGCAAATAGTATCGCCCAATGCAATAAACACTTCGTCATCACCGACAAATTGCTTTGCAAGGTCAATGGCATGTGCCGTGCCTTTTCTTTCATTCTGAAAAATAAAATGACAGTTAAGCTGCGGGTATTTTGACTTTATATAATCCTGTATTTTTTCACCCAAATAGCCCACTATAAAAATAAAATCATTGATACCTGCCTCGTGAAGCTGATCCACATTTATGCTCAAAATTGTTTTTCCCGCCAGGGGAATAAGTGCCTTAGGTTGTGTATATGTATGGGGACGCAGTTTAGTTCCCGCACCTGCAACCGGTATTATCGCCTTCATTTATTCATTGTTTAAAATCGCTTCCTCAAAAGGAAAGTGAATATAGGAAAAAATCTTTTGTTAAGTCTGAAGTATAGATAAGGTGAATACGTTTTATGTTATCCTGCATTTGGCGATACTTTTCGTTGGTTGGTAGTTATATTCTTTCACGTATTTCTTGAATGTATTCAGGAATGCTTATTTTATCTATATAGTTTTTTGCCAACTCTTCTATGCCATACTCTCTTAATTTTTCTTCAAATAAACTTGCATTGAAATCTATAAAATCATAGAACAATTTAAGTGGAGGTTCTTGCTTATTTATTTTTAAGGTTTCACTAATCCACGAGTAAATACAATCAAACAATTTTTCAGTATTATTATTATGCACTTTGATGTCAAAGCCGTTAATATCTGAGATGGCTTTCATATAATCATACTTCATTGCTTCCAGAATCAGAAATCGTTTAGTACTTAAAAGGTCAATTCCGCTTTTTCTAAGACCGTAATCTATTCCCAACTCAAAAGGCATATTCATTCTGGCGAATTCATTTGCCTTCTTCGAGTTTACAATTGACAGATCATGAATACTATACTTGCAGCTTTTAATAATATCAGTAATTTTTTCCAACCTAACTTGGCCGGAATCAGAAACCTCTAAAGAGAGTCGTGGATTAAATCCATTTCTAATTACGACATACATCATTGGTTTAAGTATGTCATTGATATATATAGTGTCAAAAGGACAATTTATAAAAATACCCTTTTCGAAACTCATTATTTTTTATCTTTTGGTGGATTTGGGTCATTGCCATAGGAGTCTTTATTTTGAATCATTCCATTTTTTTTATGTATATAAAGTTCCGTTTTTTCATTCATACTTAATTCGCGACCATAGTCAACAGCTTTTTCCTTTGTTCTAAAGACTCTTGATGCTTTTTCGGAACCTGATTTCTTAACAGCCCATCCTGGAGATGATGGCACCACATGATTTGATCTTTTTGCCATTTTGTTTAAATTTTATTAAAATAAAATTACATAATAATTACGTTTCAGATGCTGGGTTGTTAATTGCAAATCACATACCTCGTACATCGTACATTGTATATATATTTGCGGCAAATTTCACTTTATGCAAAGGGATACATTGGTGTTTGATATTATTAATAAAGAACTGAACAGGCAAAGAGAAGGGATTGAATTAATTGCTTCCGAAAATTTTGCTTCGCTACAGGTAATACAGGCCATGGGAACCGTGCTCACCAATAAATATGCTGAGGGTTATCCGGGTAAAAGATATTATGGTGGTTGCGAATTTGTAGATGAAACAGAGCAACTTGCCATTGACCGCGTGAAAGAGATTTTTAATTGTGAATATGCCAATGTACAACCCCACAGCGGCGCCCAGGCCAATGCTGCCCTGATGCTGGCAATTCTTCAACCGGGGGATAAAATTTTAGGACTTGACCTTAGCATGGGAGGCCACCTTACACACGGCTCACCCGTAAACTTCTCCGGCAAATTATATGAAGCGCATTTCTATGGTGTAAAAAAAGAAACGGGATTGGTGGATTATGAAATGCTGGAACAAAAGGCAAGACAAGAAAAACCAAAGCTGATCATTTGTGGCGCCTCGGCCTATAGCCGCGATTGGGATTATGAGCGTATAAGAAAAGTTGCGGATGAAATTGGCGCTTTTGTTTATTGCGACATGGCGCATCCTGCAGGCCTTATTGCCAAGGGGCTTTTGAAGTCCCCATTTGACCATTGCCACTTTGTAACATCTACCACACATAAAACTTTACGTGGCCCGCGTGGCGGTATCATTTTAATGAAAAAAGATTTTGAAAATCCGTTTGGAGTGAAAGACAATAAGGGAAATGTAAGAATGATGAGCCACCTGCTGGATATGGGCGTTTTCCCCGGAACACAGGGCGGCCCGCTGGAGCACGTGATTGCGGCCAAGGCGGTTGCGTTTGGTGAAATATTAACCGATGAGTTTACGGAATATGCAAAGCAAATACAGGTGAATGCGCAGGCTATGGCAAAAGCATTTAATGCAAAAGGCTACGACCTGATAAGCGACGGCACTGATAATCATTTGATGCTGATTGACCTTCGGAATAAAAATATTACGGGCAAAAAAGCACAGGAAACGCTGGATAGGGCAAGCATTACGCTAAATAAAAACTCAGTTCCGTTTGATGATAAAAGCCCGTTCGTTACCTCCGGCATACGGGCAGGTGTACCCGCAATTACTACAAGAGGAATGAAGGAAAGCAATATGGCAGAAGTCGTGAACCTTGTTGACAAAGTATTGATGAATACGGATGACGAAAAAATAATTTTATCTGTAAAGAACGAAGTTATTGAATTGATGAAAGGATTTCCTTTATACGCCGGATTGTAAGTGGTAAAAATAATTTTTTTATTAATATAGAATAACTTGCAGCTTGTAATGCGGCTTACTGTAAAAGAAATATCAGCAATAAAGAAAAATGTTTTGCACTTTGACCCGGAGGCAAAAATTTATTTATTCGGATCAAGAGTGAACGATTCCGCAAAGGGCGGAGATATTGATATTCTTATAATTTCAGATAAAATAAACTTCACTGAAAAGGTAAAAATAAGAACAGGCATATTTAAAGAGATCGAGGAACAAAAGCTTGACCTGATAGTTAAAAAAGATTTCAGCGATGTATTTGTTCAAATGATAGAACCTGATTTATTATGCCTCTAAAAAAAACGCTTCAATACTTAGAAGAAAATTTTAAGCAAGCGAATGAGGCTGCAAACCATTTGAATATTTCTTTTGAAAGATGCAAAGGTTTTATTAATAATACAGATTTTACTGAAGAGCAATTAATAGAACTGGAAGCATTAACAGCGAGATTTGCAAGAGTAAGCGATCTGCTAATACAGAAAATCTTTAAAACAATAGAACAGCTTGATGCAAGCGCTCCCGGTACAATAAGAGATCGGATTTTGCAGGCGGAAAAAAAAGGAATAGTTAGCGATGCAGACACCATTTTGGAAATAAGAAATGTCCGCAATATTATAGCCCATGAATATGAATCGTTGGATATAAAAGAAATGTTTCTCTTTGTTTTCAGACATGCTCCGGTCCTTATTTCCGTTCTAAGTAATGCAAAAGAATATGCTGAAAAATTTTATTAATTTAACTCGTTTAAAAATATTTTCATGATACAACGTGTACAAACATTATGGATGATACTGGCGGTAATTGCTGTTTTTCTGACACTGAAGTTTTCTTTTTATAGTGGCACGCTAGCTGCTGATAACAGCTACCATGCGGTGATAGCAAGCGATAATTTTTTCCTGCTGATACTTACCAGCGCTTTGGGTGCCGGAGTTTTGATAAATATCTTTTTGTTCAAACATCGCAGTGTTCAATTCCGCATAATCATGTTTGGCCTTTTAGCCGAGTGTTTAATTATCTTTCTTTACATAAGGGAGATCAGAAAATTTTCTAACGGTAATTTCAGTTTGTGGGCTGCTATGCATTTGTTCATCATTCTCTTTCTCATTTTTTCTGCAAGGGGCGTTTATAAAGATTCGAAGCTTATAAAAGAAAGTAACAGGCTGCGTTGATCTTCTTTCTGGTCATCTGTTCAATGTTATTACGCTAAATCGTCAAGTCCGTTTTCCAGGGGTTTGTATGTTTGAAGTAACGGGAGAAGAAATAGAAACGGCGATAACACAAAATGTGATACCACACGAAAAGTATTTAGGAGTACCCTAAAGAAATAACGCAAATACCAGCAGCTTTAAAAAAATCAAAACATGCAAACAGATGCTGTAAAGTCTTTATGTTTACACCTGCTGTAAAGGAATACGAAAACCTGAAGTCGCAAAATGCGACATCAAGACGATTACTCAAACAACTACCCAGATAATTATTTGAAAGAATATTTGCATTATTCTAGACCGGGTAAGTATCCTTTTACATTATAAATAAATTCTAAAACCTTTTTTGTGAATAAATACTGCCGCGGCATCTTTGCACGCTTATGCAAGATGATTCCCAAAAACATGCACCATTAGTAACTGTAGTAATTGCCTTTGCAATTGTGTATATTGTTTGGGGTTCTACTTACTTTTTTATCCAGGCCTCAGAAAGAGATTTTCCACCATTTCTTTTAGGAGCGGTGCGCTTCTTTGCCTCGGGCTTTCTTTTACTTGCCTGGTGCGCATTCAAGAAGTATCCGCTTATATATCTTCCGCAAATAAAAACATCGTTCATCGTCGGCAACCTCTTGTTGTTTATTGGTAACGGCGCCATTATATGGGCTGAAATAACCCTTCCCAGCTCGTTTGTAGCCGTATTGGTTTCAGCGGCGCCAATTTGGTTTGTACTATTTGACAGCAGAAACAGGAAAGCAAATTTTAATAACAAGTATATCATTACCGGCATCATCACAGGCTTCTTAGGGGTTGTCCTTTTATTCGGTGAAAAATTATTTTCCAGGTTTTCTCCCGCAACCGGTACGCTGCAAATGACTGCCCTAATGATAACCATCGCAGGCAGCATTAGCTGGGCAATAGGTTCTTTGTATTCAAAATATAAAGGTAGTGGTGGCAATACTATGGTAGGAGCGGCCTGGCAGATGATCTTCGCGGCAGTGTCATTTATGGTATTGTCTTTTTGTACGGGTGAAGTGAATCAATTTCATTTTTCCCAGGTTCATCTACGTGCATGGTTGTCCGTTATATACCTCGTTACTATGGGTTCGCTGGCGGGCTACAGCGCCTACATTTGGCTGCTGCAGGTAAGGCCGGCAACACAGGTGAGTACCAACTCTTATGTAAATCCCGTAGTCGCCGTGTTGTTAGGGGTATTGTTTGGTGGCGAAACAATCAATTTGCTGCAAACAATAGCTTTAGCAATCATCTTGCTAAGTGTATTTATTATTAATTATGATAAGTATAAAAGGAAATGAGGTACAAACGCCAGATATCTGATAAGATTTGTTCTTTAAAAAGTCGCAATCCACCCTTTACAATGTCATAAACACACGCTATAAATAAAATCTTCGGTATTACTTTTATATTCCTAAACAAAATTAAAAAGCAATGAAAAATAAAATGTATCCCTGCTTGTGGTTTGATGGAAATGCCAAAGAAGCAGCTGATTATTACTGTTCCGTTTTTGAGAATGCATCCATCACTTCTGAAAATCCATTGGTAGTTATGTTTGAATTAGAAGGCATGCAGTTTATGGGCCTAAACGGCGGCCCTATGTTCAAAATAAATCCTTCAATTTCATTTTTTGTTTATTGTGATAGCACTGAAGATATTGATAAAAAATGGGAGCACCTTTCGGCTAATGGCAGCGTAATGATGGCGCTTGATAAATATCCTTGGAGTGAAAAATATGGATGGTGCCAGGATAAATTTGGTGTGAACTGGCAACTTATGATGGGCAATAAAGATGAACAAAAAATAGTGCCGGCATTAATGTTTACACAACAGCAAAGCGGCAAAGCCGAAGAAGCTATCAATTTTTATACAAGTATTTTCTCACAGAAAAATGGATCACCAAAAGATGCGGAAGTGAAACTTATAAGCCGCTATGAAAAAGGCGAGCATGATGTAGAGGGCTATATTAAACATGCGCAGTTCACCTTAAATAAGCAATTGTTTGCCGCTATGGATAGTTCCGGGCCGCATGGTTTCGCCTTCAACGAAGGCGTGTCAATAGTAGTGCCTTGCGAAAACCAGGATGAAATAGATTATTACTGGAACAAGCTTACGGAAGGCGGGCAGGAATCGCAATGCGGGTGGCTAAAAGATAAATTTGGCGTGTCGTGGCAGATTGTTCCCTCTATGCTGGGCAAGCTTATGAGCGACCCTGCAAGAAGGCAGAAGGTTATGGATGCTTTTATGAAAATGAAAAAATTTGATATAAAAAAACTGGAGGAGGCTTAGAAAGTTTTGATTTTTCGTTTGCCACGGATTACACGGATTTTCACGGATAAGGCACGTGTAGTAATTATTTAATTACATTAAAAAACTTTTTAGTTCAGACCTTTTCATTTCAAAATATTTGTTTATGAAAATTGCTAAAGCCATCAATGTGGATGAATACATTCAGGCTTTTCCAAAAGAGGTTCAAAAGATTTTAGAGCAGGTGCGGCAAACTATTAAAAATGCCGCACCTTCATCTGAAGAAAGTATAAGCTATACCATGCCTGCTTATAAGTTGAATGGCAAGCCGCTTGTTTATTTTGCAGGATATGAAAATCATATTGGACTGTATGCAACTCTGTCCGGACATAAAGCATTTGAAAAAGAATTGTCTAAGTACAAGCAGGGCAAAGGCTCCGTACAATTTCCATTGAATGAGCCGATGCCTCTTGATTTGATAACAAGGATTGTAAAATTCAGGACAGAAGGAAATGCAGAAAAGGCAAAAAATTTTCTTTCATCACTGAGTGCGCCGGCAAGGCGTGCATTGGAAAATAATGATATAAAAACTTTACCTCAATTATCAAAATATAGCATAAGTGAAGTCATGAAGTTTCACGGGATTGGGAAAACTGCCATCCCTATATTGCAACAAGCATTAAAAGAAAAGAAGCTTGATTTTAAAACTGAAAGAAGTGCTTCTAAAAAGATAAAATAAAAAGATCATGTCATTCCAGGCGTACATAGACAACATACAAGCCAAGACCGGCAAAGACCCTGCTGAATTTAAAAAGCAGGCTGAGCAAAAGGCTTTCTTAAAAACGGCAAGCTGGCTGATGGTGTAAAAGCCGGTGAAATAGTAAAGTGGCTTAAAGAAGATTACGAGTTAGGTCATGGCCATGCAATGGCGTTGTTTGCGTTATTTAAAGGAATGAAGAAAGAAGGTGATAAATAATGATTGCTTACAAATACCTCCCCGTATAACTTTCCTTCACATTCTTCAAGCCAGATGGAATGCCTGAATGCACACGGTTTCCTCTACCATCGCCAACTGATCTGTACTAAATTTAATCGTTTTTAAATCGGAGTATTATACTTACTTATATGCCTGTATTCTCAAAATGCATAGACATTTTCGCAGATAAAAAATCGTAAGTTTGAGTTAGCAAAAATTATATCATGGCCCTTATAATTAATTTAAATAAAACTATCGAATAATTACTTGAGGAAGTAGATAAGCTGGAGCCATTAGAAAAAGAATCGGTATTGGCCTATGCACGTACACTTAATTTAAAGAGAAAAAAAAGGAAATCGATTGCCCAACCGGAAAAAGATGTAAAACCACTTACCATGGCTCAGATAGATAAAATAAAGCACCTGGCAAGAAAGTAACATGCGGGTAAATAGATATGTTCTGGATGCAAATATTTGGGTGAGCTATCTCATTACCAACAAGGAGCAAACCCTCGCAAATATTGTTACTGATCATAAGATAACATTTTACTATTGCACATGAATTAATATTGGAAATAAAACGTGTGCTCATTACCCCCATCTTGAAAAACATCATATTAATGTTGCTTATGCTGTGTTTTTTATAAAACAAATAGGTGTGGATTTCAGGCTGGCTCAGCCGATAAAGTCCTATATCCCGGAAGACAAAAATGAAATTATATCATTGCACTTGCGCTTCAAACCAATTCAGGATTTATAAACAGTGGGGATAAGCACATCTTATCTCAAAAATCCTATCTCGAATCAAAATATAAAAAGCTTAAAATTCTTACTAAAGCGGAATTTGAATAGGGTAATATAGTTCCCGTGTTCAATAAAAAGCGAATTAAAAACTTCTCAACTCTCCGACCAATAAAGTCACGCGAGCTTTCATTCACCTAAACCTCACAGGTTTTAAAAAACCTGTGAGGTTTCGAAGTCTTAGTTTATGCAGAAGGTAGAGTATTCAAATATTTTCCCGTATAACTTTCTTTCACATTCTTTAACTCTGCCGGAATACCTGCATATACAAGGTTTCCGCCACCATCGCCTGCTTCGGGCCCAAGGTCAATTATCCAATCGGCAGATTTTAAAACATCGGTATTATGCTCAATAACAAGAATAGAATGTCCCTGCTCGATCAGCGCTTTAAAGGAAGTGAGTAATTTTTTTATATCATGAAAATGAAGGCCGGTAGTTGGCTCGTCAAAAATAAATAGTAGGTTTCCCTGGCCGCTGCCCTTACCTAAGAAGGAAGCCAACTTTACCCGTTGCGCTTCTCCCCCGCTTAATGTATCAGATGATTGGCCAAGCTTAATATATCCCAGGCCAACATCGCTCAATGGCTGAATTTTTTTGGCAACATCTGCGCCTTTAGCCTCACTTTTTTTACCACTCTCTTCTTCCACGCCAAAAAATTCAATGGCATCATCCACGCTCATATCAAGCACATCATAAATATTTTTTTCGCGATAAGTTACTTCCAGCACTTCCTGCTTAAATCTTTTACCACCGCATACATCACATACCAAATGCACATCCGCGAGGAACTGCATTTCTACCACTTGTTCTCCTTCGCCTTTGCAAGCATCACATCTTCCACCATCTACATTAAACGAGAAATGCTTCGGCTGGTAGCCACGAATTTTACTTAAAGGCTGCTTACTAAAAAGATCTCTTATTTCATCATAAGCTTTTATGTAAGTAACCGGGTTGCTGCGGGAAGATTTTCCTATAGGATTTTGGTCAATCATTTCTACCTGCGATATATAATCTATGTCGCCGGTAAGGCCTTTGTTTACCCCTACTTTTTCTGCGAACTCTCCCTTTATCTTTTTTAATGCAGGATATAAAATTTGCTTTACCAAAGTGGTTTTGCCACTGCCACTTACGCCGCTTATCACACACAACACATTCAAGGGAAATACTACATCAATATCCTGCAAATTATTTTGCCTTGCACCATGAACAGTTATTGAACGGTTCCATTTACGCACGTGCTTCGGCGGCTCGATAGATAATTCGCCTTTTAAATATTTGCCGGTAAGGCTTGCCGGATGATTGATGATTGCATCGTAATCTCCCTCTGCAACTACTTCTCCCCCCAGGTGACTGGCAAACGGCCCCATATCAATTATGTGGTCTGCGTGCCGCATCATACTTTCATCATGCTCCACCACCACCACCGTATTGCCCATATCCCGCAAATTTTTCAACACGGAAATAAGCCTTTCGGTATCTCGTGAATGCAGGCCAATAGAAGGCTCATCTAAAATATACAATGAATTGGTAAGGTTGCTGCCAAGGCTGCGGGTAAGTTGTATGCGCTGGCTTTCGCCGCCACTCAAAGAGTTAGCAAGCCGGTTGAGCGTAAGATATCCAAGGCCCACATCCATCAGGGTTTGCAGGCGGTTATTTATTTCAATCAAAATACGCTTCGCAACCGTAAGATCATAATCAGACAAATCAATTTCAGCAAACCATTTATGCAGATCTTTTACAGGCATTTCGCAGAGCTCGCCAATATTATTATGATTCACTTTTACATATAATGCTTCCTTACGAAGGCGATAGCCATTACACTCAGGGCAAAGTGTGCGGCCGCGGTACCTGCTAAGCAACACACGGTATTGCACTTTGTATAAATTCTGTTCTACTTCTTTAAAAAAATCATTGAGGCCTGAGAAGTATTCATTGCCGGTCCAAAGTAAATTGTATTGCGCAGTAGTAAGATCCATTATCGGCTTGTGTACCGGAAAATCAAATCTTCGTGCAACGCGAATAAGGCTTTCTTTCCATTGTCCCAATTTTTCACCGCGCCACGGGGCAACACCATTTTCATATACGCTTAATCTTTTATCAGGCATTACAAGATCAGGATCAATACCAAGTACCAGCGAGAAGCCGCCGCAAACAGGGCAAGCACCATAAGGATTATTAAATGAAAATAAATTAGGTACCGGTTCTTCAAATTTTATTCCATCAAGCTCAAACTTGTTGGAAAAATGCAGGATTTCTGTTCCATTAATTTCCAACGTCACTTCGCCTTCACCTTCATAAAAAGCAGTGGTAATGGAGTCGGATATACGATGATCATCATCTTCGTCAAACCCGATGGCCACAGGGCCTTTTGCAACCAGGCGATCAACCAACACATAAGGTGTTTTATGTGTAAATAAAGAAGAAAGGTTTTTCTCCTCCTGGATATCTTCGATTCGCAAGATCTCTTTATCAAGATAAACTCTTGAAAAGCCTTTTTGCATGAGGATATTTAATTCTTCTTTTACATTCCTGTTATGATGTTGTTTAAAGGCAACCGACAATAAAATCTTATCGCCTTTTTTGCATTGCTTGATGGCATTTATTACATCGCCTACATCATCCTTCTTTACTTCTCTTCCGGAAACGGGTGAAATCGTTTTTCCCACACGTGCAAACAACAATCGCAGGTAGTCGTAAATTTCCGTCATGCTTCCTACGGTAGACCGCGGGGTACGTGTTATTACTTTTTGTTCAATGGCAATGGCAGGGCAGAGCCCTTTGATATAATCAACATCAGGCTTATTCATGCGGGCCATAAATTGCCGGGCATAAGCGCTAAGGCTTTCGGCATACCTGCGTTGGCCTTCGGCGAATAAGGTATCAATCGTTAATGATGATTTGCCAGAACCGGAAACACCCGTAACTACAATGAATTTATTCCGTGGTATTTCTACAGATACATTCTTAAGGTTGTGAACCCTGGCGCCTTTTATAAAAATATTATTCTTGTGCTGAATACTGCTCTTAGCCAATTCTGGCCTGGGTTTGGGTTTAGTTGTCTTCATCTTTCATTGCAAAAATAACGAATCGTAATTTTACTACACACTCTCATGAGTGTTATCCCTCTATTTTTAAGAATTCATAAAATAAGCACGCAAATTACTTGTCAGATTGATTTAAACGTCTAATTTAGCTATTCCAATTTTCCTGAAAGAATGAAGGTCTTTCTGCGCCTTGCAATAAACTCTCTCCGTTGTTTTCTCTTAAATTGGTTGACTTGCACAATTATCCTAAACTAAAAATCGTAACAGTTTATGAAAACCATGAACACGCTTTCCGATCAGCAATTGATCCACCTTTATCTTGATGGTGACTCTGAAGCCCTGTCAAGCATTGTACATCGCTACAAAGACAAAATTTACACATCGATTTACTTACTTGTAAAAGACAAATATCTCGCCGAAGATATTTTCCAGGATGCTTTTATAAAAGTAATCGATACTATCAACGGTGGTCGCTACACCGATGAAGGAAAATTTTTACCGTGGGTAATGCGCATAGCGCATAACCTATGTGTTGATCATTTTAGAAAAATCAAGCGTAGCCCTTCAATTAAAACAAATGACGACCGCGATATTTTCGACGTAATCAACTTTGGAGAGCCTGATGCTGAAGAAAAAATGATTCAGTTACAAAGCCACGACAGGGTAAGAAAATTGCTTGATCTTCTGCCCGGAGATCAAAGGGAAGTAATTGTAATGAGGCATTATGCCGATCTTAGTTTTAAAGAAATAGCAAAGCTTACTGATTGCAGCATCAATACTGCTCTCGGCCGCATGCGGTATGGACTTATTAACTTAAGAAAAATGGTTACAGAAAAGCAAATTGCTTTATAAAATTTTATAAAGAATTTTTTCTGGTGATCCCCTTCAAAAATATTTGAAGGGGATTTTTTTTGTGCAATAGCATTCAGTTATTCTTAGCCTCGGTTACTGCTAATTTGTTACGAACAAGAATGATTAAATTGTTCAGTGTATGAATACTATTAATCTCATCCGCATTTACCAGCATCGTGGTGTGCAGGCTATCACTCAATAAAATGGCAGGCAAAGGCAAATCATCCGGAAGGTATTTTTTTCTTCCTTCATCCTTATCAAAATACACTTTCGGTAAAGGGAGTGAATCAAGAAAATGTTTCCACTCTTTCTTCATTCCAAAAGCGCTATGAGACAACAGGCAAAGGTTACATGGATAGGTAGAAGGCCTGAAAAGCTTGTGCAGAAACCCGATGGTGCCCGGCACAATGCCTCCCCAGGCATTATATATAAAAATTATTTTTTGATTGCTATAAGCAGGAAAATTATTTTTCACACTTTCAATCTTTTCCTTTTTCCCATCAGGCCGGAGGTAGCGGATACCGTCAGACATGGCTATTAGCAGCATTATGCAAAACAATATCCACACGAAAACTTTTTTCCTTTTGGGCATTTCAGAAGTTTATTATAAAATTATAAATATAAGTATTCCTGAATGTAAGCTCAAGTATCAATTGTGTTTAATTGACAGGAATTAGTTGCACTTTTAATGATTCACTCTACATTTGCAGTTATTTTTACAATGACAGCACCATCCAAAAAAATTAAGCCGGTCGTAAATTCATCTAAATTTTTGGCGTGAGAAAAAATCTCAATTCTGTAACACCTGCAGGTCTGCTTATAGCGTTAGGAATTATTTACGGAGACATCGGAACATCGCCTTTATATGTTTTCAATGCAATTATTTATAATAAATTAATTACAGATACGCTTATTATCGGAAGCCTTTCCTGCATTATATGGACGATTACATTGCAGACCACCGTGAAGTATGTGATCATGATCTTGCGTGCAGATAACAAAGGCGAAGGAGGAACTTTTGCATTATATGCCCTTGTAAGGCGAAGATATAAATGGCTCGTGTATCCTGCCATGATCGGCGGTGCCGCATTAATTGCGGATGGCATCATTACGCCTCCGATATCTATAACATCTGCCATTGAAGGTTTGCGCCAGTTGCCTATATTACACGCCATCCAGCCCAATACTATTATGATCATTGTGCTGATCATTATTGTCATGTTTTTCTTTCTGCAACAATTTGGCACCGCGTCTATCGGTAAAATGTTTGGGCCGGTAATGTTTATCTGGTTTACAATGCTGGCAGTGCTTGGCGCTTTTCACGTGCTGGACGATCTTACAATTTTCAAGGCCTTCAATCCTTATTATGCCATTAATTTTTTAGCTAATTATCCTTCGGGCTTCTGGCTTTTAGGGGCCGTATTTTTATGTACTACCGGCGCTGAAGCATTGTACAGTGATCTCGGCCATTGCGGACGCGGCAACATTCGAATTTCGTGGATATATGTAAAATCATGCCTGCTGCTGAACTACATCGGGCAAGGCGCTTACTTGCTGGCACATAGAAAAGGATTAACCATAACGGATGATGTAAAAGCCAGCCTGCACATAAATGCTTTTTACGATCTTATGCCGGATTGGTTTGTTTTGGCCGGTGTATGTATTGCTACTATCGCCGCCATCATTGCCAGCCAGGCAATGGTGTCGGGTTCGTTTACGCTTATCAGTGAGGCGATGCGATTGAATCTCTGGCCAAAGCTTAAAATAAAATATCCTTCTGATGAAAGAGGGCAATTATTTATTCCCGCAGTCAACACCATGATCTTTATCGGTTGCGTAGGCGTAGTCCTTTACTTTCAAACGTCTTCGCGTATGGAAGCTGCTTACGGATTGGCGATTATAATAACCATGATTGCGACCACTATGCTTTATGCTAATTACATGGTGGTGCACCGGGTAAAGTCGTGGCTCATCTACGTTTTCTTAATAGTCTATGGCATTATTGAGATTACCTTCCTGGTTGCGCTGCTATTGAAATTTACGCATGGCGGATATTTTACCACCCTTATCGGATGCGTTATGTTTTCTGTAATGTATCTCTGGTACAGGGCAAGAAAAATCAAGAACAGGTATGTAGAATTTGTGAGGCTGGAACAATACCTGCCTATGCTGCAGGAATTAAGCAATGATAATTCTATTGCAAAATATGCTACACACCTTGTGTATCTCACCAGCGCTAATAACCCAAAAGAGATCGAACATAAGATCATTTATTCGATCCTGAACAGGAAACCCAAGCGTGCGGACATTTACTGGTTCGTGCATGTGGACACTTTGGATGATCCATTCACTTTAGAATATTCGGTGGATGCCATCATACCCAATGAAATTATTCGTGTTGAATTTCGTCTGGGTTTTCGCATGGAGCCGCACATCAATCTCATGTTCCGGCATGTGGTAGAAAATATGGTATCCAATATGGAGGTGAATATCACCAGCCGCTATGAAAGCCTGCAAAGAAATAATGTAGTCGGTGATTTTCAATTTATCGTAATGGAAAAATTTTTATCACGCGATAATGAACTGCCATTTTTTGAAAAGCTTATTATGAAGCTTCATTTTTGGGTGAAGGAAGTAAGCCTGAGCGAAGAGCGGGGATTTGGCCTTGAACAAAGTAATGTGACGGTTGAAAAATTTCCGTTGATAGTTGCCCCGGTAAGCCAGTTAAAATTGACAAGAATATTTCCGGAGGAGGAATAGGGTTTATTGTTGATTGGTTTATTAGTTTATTGGTTTATTGGTTTATTGGTTTATTGGTTTATTGGTTTAAATGTATTGACGTTGGCATTGATCCATTGCCCATTCACCATTGCTCATTGCCCATTCACAATTCCCCGTATCGCCGGGTATGCAATGGCAATCATTGTTGTGTATGTTATACAAGAGAAATTTATTTTTAAGCCTGAAAAATTAAAACAGGATTTTCTTTATAAATACTGTATTAGAAAGAATTAAAAAAGAGTTGACACAAAATGAACTATTTATTTGGGATGCAAACTTTAAAAAAGTAATAGAATTTAATAAAATTGGCGTGATGAGAAATGGAGTTGTCCCAACTGCTATATAACTACCAATTTTTAATTTCTATAAACTATTAGCATTAGTTCAATCAGCAAAGTATAAATTTTTAAGCCTAACAAAGCAATGCCGGATTCAACCTATTTAAACAACAAAGCAAAAACACAAAACACTTACGATGCCATTGTAGTGGGCTCAGGGATCAGTGGTGGCTGGGCTGCGAAGGAATTGTGCGAAAAAGGATTGAAAGTTTTATTGCTCGATCGCGGGCGAAACGTTGTTCATCCAAATTACCCGACCGCCATAAAAGATCCGTGGGATTTTACACATCGCCTGAATTTAACCCAGGCAGACATAAAGCAAAACTATGTGCAGAGCCGGCACTATTCTTATCGGGAAGACAATAAACATTTTTATATAAACGATCAGCAAAATCCTTATGAAGAAACAAAGCGTTTTGACTGGATAAGGGGCGATACTGTTGGTGGCCGTTCATTGTTATGGGCACGTGCCTGCTACCGCTGGAGCGATCTTGATTTCGAAGCTAACATGAAAGATGGTTATGGAATTGACTGGCCGATCCGCTACAAAGACATTGCGCCCTGGTACGATCACGCAGAATCTTTTATTGGCGTGAGCGGCTCGGTTGAAGGCATTCCTCAATTGCCCGATGGAATATTTCAGCCCCCTTTTGAAATGAATTGCGTGGAAAAAGATTTTAAAAAAAGAGTGGAAGCAAAATATGCTGGGCGCAAAGTGATCATGGGAAGAACGGCTAACCTTACCCAACCTGTGCAGGGCCGAGGCCAATGCCAGGCTCGCAACTTATGCCATCGCGGATGCCCGTTTGGCGCATACTTCAGTACGAATGCAAGTACCATTCCGGCTGCTTACGCTACCGGCAACCTAACGGTAAGGCCGTACTCGCTGGTAAACAAAGTAATGTATGATGAGCAAAAAGCAAAAGCGACAGGTGTTGAAATTATTGATACGGAAAACATGCATGTAGAAACATTTCATGCACGGCTAATTTTTCTGAATGCTGCAACAGTTGCTACAGCTTTTATTTTACTAAATTCTACATCAAACCGTTTTCCAAATGGATTGGGTAATGGAAGCGAACAGGTAGGCCGAAACCTGATGGATCATCACAAGGGGATTTCAATATCATGCCCTGTTGAAGGTTTTCTTGACAGTTACTATTATGGGCGCAGGCCAACGCCAGCGTACATTCCACGTTTCAGAAACGTGACTGATCAAACGCCCGCTTTTTTGCGGGGGTATAACCTTGGCGTATACGCTCTGCGACCTTCGCAGCAAGCCGACGTAGCTATAGGCGCTGAATTGAAAGAAGCGATGACAGAGCCTGGCGAATGGCAATTAGGAATATATGCCTTTGGCGAATGCCTGCCTTACCAGGAAAACCGTATTACTTTAAACAACGATAAAAAAGACCAATGGGGAAGGCCGCTGATTGCTATTGATTGCGAATTTAAGGACAACGAAAAAGCGATGCATAAAGATATGGTGGAGCAGGCGAAGGAAATGCTGGAAGCGACCGGGTACAAAAATATTAACGTACAGGCAAGCATTTCATTCCCCGGAAATGCTAATCATGAAATGGGTATTGCACGCATGGGACGCGACCCCAAAACTTCTGTATTAAATGGCTTTAACCAAATGCATGAAGTGCCCAATGTATTTATTTCCGATGGGTCTTGTATGACCTCATCCTCATGCGTCAATCCTTCGTTAACCTTTATGGCACTTACTGCAAGGGCCTGCGACTATGCTGTGAGAGAGCTGAAGAAAATGAACATTTGATGTTCAGGTTTCAGGAATATATTATCATTTAAGCCGTCACCGTGCTGATATAACATGCCTCTTTTATAAATTAGTCCGTTACCTCGACGATAGGAGAGGCCTCCCGAATTTCTTACTTTCCAAAATTTCCTGAGATGCTACCCGTCGCCGACATAAAGTAAGAGACGATTTCTTACTGTCCAAGATACGTGGTGATGCCCCCCATCACCGGCATTACGAAACTCCTGCAAAAGAGAAAGTAATAGCCATAAAAAATCTACACCCTTGCATACACTTTTTATTACCTTCCTTCACTAAGAAGCTGTCTAAAAATGATTATATAAATTTTTTATCCTGCTAAAAGTGGTCGATGGAAGGACACGAATGGCTTAAATGGCGAACAAAATTTCTAATTCTATACAGCTTCTAAGAGAAAACTTCCAAATTGATACAAAATTTGGCGGTAGTTTTAAGATTCATTCAAAGATCAGTGTGAAAAACATCTATTTCATTGCGGCACTTGTTTTTGTGATAAGCCATTCAACTTTTGCCCAGCAGGCGCATAATGGTACAGGCTTTCAAATCAAAGGAAGGCTGTTTGATTCGTCTTCCGCGAGGCCACTGGATTATGCTACAATTTCTCTCTTTTTAAAAGGTGTTAAAACTCCCGTAAATGGCGCCGTTACTGATACTGCAGGAAAATTTGTGATGGACAATTTAAAACCGGGTACCTATACACTTATTGCTGAGTTCATTGGCTATAGATCCTTTGCGCTAACTGAATTGCAGGTAAATAAAGAACATCCCGTAAGCGAAACGGGTATTATCTTTTTGGCGTCAAAAACTACAACGCTGCAGGCTATTAACATTGCCGGGCAGGGCAACATTATCGAAAACAAAATTGACAAAATGGTTTTTAATGCGGAGAGAGACCTCACTTCGCAAACCGGCGTAGCTACTGACGTATTAAAAAAAGTGCCGCAGGTGTCGGTGGATGTGGATGGCAATGTACAATTATCCGGCAGTTCAAGCGTGCGTTTTTTAGTTAACGGAAAACCTTCGGCAATGTTTGGAAGTAATATTGCGGATGTATTACAATCTATACCGGCAAGTCAAATAAAAAGTATAGAGGTAATTACCAACCCCGGTGCAAAGTACGATGCACAGGGCATAGGAGGCATTATAAATATTATTTTGAAAAAAAATAATTCGCAGGGGGTGAACGGGAATTTGTCACTTATCGGTGGAACGAGGTATGAGAACGGCTCCTTCAATTTTAATGCGAGAAAAGGAAAATTTGGTATCAACGCTTTTGTAAGCGCTAATACAAGGTTGAAATCCACAATACCATTTCGATCTGACCGGGTGACGGTAGATACTTTTTACAATAACAGTATTTTGCTGCACCAGGATGGCTTCAGTCAGTTTGTACGGGGTGGTGTTCAAACGGGAATTAATTTTAATTGGGACGTTAATGACAACAATAATATTTCCGGTTCATTCTCTTATAATAATTTCAGCAATACGGCCAACAGTGTAACTAACCAGGTGCAGGATACACATACTGCCAATGGAAATATTATTTCGGATATTCAAACGCTCCTAAATGCGGACTACGCTTTGCATGTACACAATTTCGATGCTGCTCTTAACTATAAAAGAACATTCAAAAAAGAAGAACAGGAATTGGATATATCTGCCAGTCTAAGCCCGGGAAATATAAGATCCTTCAATAACATTTACCAGTTTTCTTTGCCCGCAAAAACTTTATTTTATAGTATGCGTGGCATAAACCCCGGCAATGAAGATGAAGCGCAAATAACAGCCGATTATACGCAGCCTTTGAAAAAAGATGTGCTGCTTGGCGTAGGAAGCAAAGTGAATTTTTATGATATTTCCAGCAATTACAATGTGAGCAAATTCGATTCTGCCTCGGGGAGATATCATGAAGATGATTTTTTGTCGAACAGCCTTACCTATCATCAAAAAGTGTATGCGGTGTATGCTGAATTAAGTTTTTCTTTTTTTAAATTGTTTGATGCAAAAATAGGCGAGCGATATGAACGCACAGAAATAGATGCATTTTACTCCAATGCACAAAGAACCGCCACACCGGGCTATAATACCTTTGTTCCTTCATTATTTTTTTTAAGAAAATTAACTGAAAATTCCCTTTTAAAGCTGAGCTACTCCAAAAGAATTGAAAGGCCCGATTACAGGGATTTGAATCCCTATATAAACACCAATGATCCCAAAAATCTTTCTACCGGAAATCCTGGCCTGAAGCCGGAAATTGGGAAGAGGTTTGAATTAGGGTATAGCAACGATATCAAGAATTTCGGCTCAATAAATGCGAATTTATTTTATAGAATTAATGAACAGGATATTCAGCCGTTTATAACTTTCTATCCTGCCTACCAGGTGGGCGATACCGTCTATACCAATGTTGCGGTAAGCAAGCGTGAAAACATAGGAAGGGAAAATAATATAGGTGTCAACTTTTTTGGGAACATAAATTTTATTCCGAAGCTCGAGCTGAGAACGAACGTCTTTTTCTTTTACCGTCATACGATCAACGTAATTGATAAAGGATACGATTATAACAGTTTTAACTACCGCGCCAACTTGAATGCTTCGTATCAATTCTCTTCTGCATTAGCAGCCGAGTTTTTTGGAAATTTTAGTTCTGCCCGCCACGAGGCGCAGGGAACCTATCCATCTTTCACTACCTATAGCGTTGCGGTACGGCAGCAGCTATGGAACAAAAAGGGCAGTGTTGCTTTGACCGTTGCTAATCCGTTTCACAAGAATATAGACCAGGTTACCAGAATTTTTGGCCCCAACTTTACTATCAATGGTAAACGCAGCATTCCCTTTAGGTCTATCGGTATCAATTTTACCTGGAAATTTGGTAAGCTGGAATTTAGAAAACCCAGGGAAAGAATAAATGACAGCCTGAGCGCACCTGTTGATAACAGTTAGGCATAGCCGAAGATAAGCCCGAACGTCATCTGCTAGATCACCCGCTAATATATTTTACAAACGTTCTCTTTGCTATTGGCAATAAAGTTTCTTCCATCGGATAAGCTAATTCTGTTTTGATGTTATACACTGCGGGGTTAGGTAATTGCGGGTGGCTTCTTATCAGCTCTGCTTTTATATTTTCTGATGAATTACTTACGGAGCGTACCCACTGGTTTATAAAATCTGTTCGTATGCCACGGTATTTTTCATCGTGCTTTTCATAAATGGTTAGGTGATATTGATAAGCGACGGTTGTATTAAAGCGCCCATCGCATATAAGCAGATACCCTTCATTAGTATCAAGCGGCAGAAGGCCCACCGGCTCTATATCTAATTTTTCCTCTACAAACTCGTAAATCTCGGTACCATTTTGTATAGTGGTTTTTATTTTTTGCGCAGAGTAATGTACGATGTCCTCAAGCTCTTTCATCAGGTCGCTATCTTCAATGATCTTTTCATAGTCCACCTGCAGCTTTTTTAAATTTATCTCCGTGAGTTGCCTGGGAAAATGGTCTTCCAGGAAGCGCCTGTTTTCCCGGAACGATACAATATTGTTATAATGAAAAATAATGTCGGCAAGCTCGGGATAAAGCTTGTTTTGATTGAAATATCCATTTACATGTTGCAGGTAAGCGAGCAAGGTGTATTTCTTAAGTTCGAAATCAATGTAGCCTTCTGCGAACCAGGTTTCTGATAAAGATTTCATAGCGGTACTTTTTAATTGTATAAATCTAATTTATCTATTTGACTTCATATTTTTTTAAACGATACTTTTAAATAAATGTTTTAACATCATTTTATTTTGAGAACGGTTGGCCGAATATGTTTGTAGTTGCCGGGCAAGCTATGCTTTTACGAATGACTTTACTTGTTGTTGTTTATATTATATTTAGTCTATGTTTCTTTTAATTCATCTTTTCTTTATTAAGCACTTCTACAATCTGGTTATATAATTGCATAGACTTTTCGTGCGTATCGCCTATGCATAATACGCCAAGTTTACCGTATTGAGATAAGGCACCAATCATATGAAACATTATTCCCTGCTGTATGCTGCCATCGTAGAGTAAATTATTGGCTGTGGCTATTTCAATAAGATCGTGTGGCGTGAGGCCTATGTAATGCTCGCTTTGAAGATTGTCAGAAAAAAAATAATAACGCTGCTGGCCGTTGGCAGTAAGATACACGGCATTTTTTTCAGCATAATAACCGTCAGTTAAATACTGCAACATTAAGTATGGATGCGTGGTGCCTCCTTTGCGAAGATTGATCTCTATCGCGTGGTGCTTCCATCCCTCATCTTCCTTTACCGAAATAAAATCTACCGAAAACCTGCCAAGCACACCAAGCTTGTTTAGTTTTTCCGCAATGCACTTCCCTAATGTACCAATGGTAACCGCATACTCTTCGTTTGCCGGAAAATGTGCTCCCAGGAAAACCTGTGCGCTTTCACCGCCGAGCACCTGGTCGTGTGTTGAAGAAATTTCTATCTCGCCTATAGGGCTAATGCGGCACTGTACGGAAGGAGCCGCTTTAAAAGTTCCCTCAACAAAAGCTTCCGCGATACTGCCCACGCTCTGCAATTTTTTTATGAAAGTTTCATAAGTTAAATCACGGGCTACAATTTTTAGCCGCCCGGGTAATTGCTCTTTTATCCATCCCTTTAATGGCTCGCCTGCCGGAGCATTATCGAAAGAATATATTGCATTGCCCTCCCCGGAAAAACCATCATTTAGTTTTACGACCGCTTTGGTTATTACCGGAAATCTTGTTTTAAGATTTGTCAACGCCTGTATTAAATCTTCTTCAGTGGTAAGGTCTTCATAGCCTTCCGGTGCAGGAATATTACATTCTTTAAAAATTTTTCTGCTAAAACTTTTTGTGCCGATATAAAGTAGATCGGGATCGCAGCCGAAGATAGGCATACCAAGTTTTACCGCAAGCGACCGCTCGGCTTCTGTTACATTAAAGCAGGCAATATGGGCAACTTGGCCTTGCGGAATAGCCTGCCGGATTCTCTCTATCAGCCTCGGCCTTTCAAGAATTTTTTGCGTGAGCGATTTTGCCGAAGCATCGAAGCAACTCAATGTCGTCAGGCGCCGGCGTGCATGGTAGTTGGTAATGCCGGGTAAAAGATGGAGGTAATAATCCATTATAATATTATGGATGGGCATGCTGCTAAGATAGATTACATGGGTATTCGGCATCCTTAGCAGCATCAGCAGGCAAAGCAATCTTTCTTCATAATGATTCACTCCGTCAATTTTTGCCAGTATCTCCTGGTCAAGTGTAAGACTGGGAATTATCACTACAGTCTTTGACGCCATCCTGTTCGGAAAAACTGATGAATACTGCGCCGGAAATTCTTGTTGCAATTTTTTGTATTCCAATATTTCCTGATTATTGTCTTCCATTTTTTGTTTTATAGTATTCCATTGCCTGTCAGGTGATGGCAATCTGGTCAAATAAATTTAAAGAAAATTAAAAGGAATCGTTGGAAGATATTTTTAAAGTTCAAATTCTTTTATTAATGATTCATTTTATTGGAAAAAAAAGAAAAATATGAGCTTACAATATTTGCAAGACGATAATGGCAATACAACGGCGGTTGTTGTTCCCATTGAAGAATGGAAAAAGTTTACCGAAAATATAGCAACCTGGAAAACCTTCCAGGGTAGCAAAAAAAAATTATTGACAAGCGCCTTGCTTTTG
The DNA here is from genome assembly GCA_965217965.1 of Hanamia sp. GTDB lineage: Bacteria > Bacteroidota > Bacteroidia > Chitinophagales > Chitinophagaceae > Ginsengibacter. Next base: position 2,369,388 of record CBDCJQ010000001.1, read on the forward strand.
TAAAAAACCATCCTGATAAATTAGAACTACTCGAAGATTTTATGAAAGAACTCAACTTAAATGAAACCTTTTAAGGACTAAGTATTTCCTATCATTCCATCTCCACCGCGCCACCAACCCCAAATATCTTCAACCCCAATTCCTTTCCAACTCCATTTGGTTTTTTAAAATACATTTTTTGCGGAGCAACAATTGTTTTGCCACCGGCATCCACAACAGAGTAGTCAACTGAATACTTATTTTTAGTGGCGCTGAAACTTAAATACACTCTTGCGGTCATAATGTCGGGCTCATCAGCCCAATTGATATCACAACTCTTTAGTTCATTAATTATTTTTTTTGTCGTTGCATTTTCAGCATTGGGTGTGTTGAGGTACATTTTCATTTTAAAGCCACTGAAAGGAATTAATTGCGGGTATTCTTTGAAGTAACTATATACCATCGCCTGCGCCTTATCAGTTTCATCATCGTAAGCGTAGCTTCTGGCAAGGCTTTCATACAAGCGTGCCAGAAATAATTTTTCGTGTGCGGTATCAAGAATCGTATTGTATAAAATATTTTCAAAAGTTCGTTTGCTTTGTGCCTGCTTTCCATCTTCGTATTCAAACTCACCGGCAAAGAGCTGCATGTAGCGCACAATGTTAGGCCGTTTTTCACTTACCGCTTTTTCCTTATAAACAGTTTCAAAATACTGCGGGCTTATGTTTTTCATCAGGTTTAATATTTCATCAAAGCCAATAACATTTTCACTCGTAAATAAATTATAGATCACCTGTTGCCTCTCAGGATTTTCCGAAATCTCGTTTACCAATGCAAATTTTAAAAGGAATGCTTCGCCGGTGAGCGTACCGATTGATGAGAGATCAGTCAATGAATACCACCATCCTTTATTGAGAAATTTAATTCGTGCTATCTTGTTTTTAGCCAATAATAATTTTATTACATTCACGGCAAAATTATATTGCGCCTGTCCTAATGTGGTGCCTATGTGCAGCTCTTTAAACTGTGCCGCTTTATTAATGGCTTTTTCACAACTATCCAGTTGGCCGTTATATAAGTAACTTCTTGCCAGGGCAATATTGTACCAACCAAAGCCGGGCGTGGAGCCCATTTGCGCAATAATGCCATTTGTTTCATCTATTGCTTTTTTACTTTTTCCGCTGTTGATATACAAAGTAGGCAGAAAATAATAAGACTCGATAAGCCTTTTATCAAAGGTATATTTTTCGTTTTCAAAATTACTTATAGCCTCAGCAAAATTTCCTATGGTGTTTTCAAAATGCGCATAGTTATTATAAGAGAAGCCACCTGCCTGTTTTAGAATATTATAATAAAAAGCAGTTGAATCAATATTCAATAAATAATTGTGAATGATGGCAAGATAAAAAATAGCTGTGCCGTCACCTTGCGCCATAGCCTCATACAAATGATTCAAAGCAAGCTGTTCATTTGCGGCTACAGATTTTTTCAGGAAAGAATATTTATGTAAATAAAAGCGGTTGCGATGTATAGTCCATGCTACCTTGATATGGTATTCCATAAAATCGTTTCCGGTATTCCAGCTTCTTACTTTTTCCAATAACCACATTGCCGAATCAGGTTGCTCAATATTTGAATAGGAATCGTATAAGGCATTGCACATTTGTATGGCATCTACCTGCGCCATGTTGTAACCACCTGGTGCAAAGATTTCCTTGAAATTGTTTTTATAATTTCTTTCAAAAAGCGAAAGTGATTTTCTTAAAGAGCCAATGCAATTTTTATAACCCAAATAGTCAGCAGCCCTTTCAAATTTATACATGCCGCCGTAGTACCAGCCAACATAGTAAGTGCTGTCAAGCCTTATAAATTCACGGCTTAGCGGCAAAGCATCCTTATCATAATAATTTACGCCAACCCGCTTTGCATCTATCTCATAGCGGACGGTACTGTTTTGCGCTACAAGGTTTTTGCCAAAACCGAATGCAGTAAAAACGAAAATGTATTTCAGAAAAGGCGACATTAAAACTCAAATTAATTTTGTTCAAAGAAGTCCTACTTTCAATTTCGAGAGCCTGTCCATTTCAGCAAGCATAATACCGTTGAGCGTATTCGCCTTTGCATCCCTGTTCCTATAAATGAGGCGGTGATTCAATACGGGTTGTGCAAGATCATTCACATCATCTTCTATCACGTAGGTGCGGCCATTTACCAATGCATAAGCCTTGAGGCATTTTAAAAATATGATACCGCTTCTTGTTGAAGCCGCCAATACAATGTCGGGATGTTTGCGGGTTGCCCACACAATGTTGCGTACAGACTTAATTATTTCTTCATGCACAAATACATCTTCACTTTGCTGCTGCAGGTGCAATAGTTCATCAATGCCCAGCACCTGCTTTATATGCAGCAGGCTATTATTGATGCCTAAATAATTTTTATAAATTTCCAATTCGGTTTCTTCATCTACATAACCAAAAACTATCTTAATAAAAAACCTGTCGAGCTGTGCAGCGGGTAGGGGATAGGTGCCTTCCATTTCCACAGGATTTTGGGTTGCGATCGTAAAGAAAAGATCACTCAGCTTATAAGTGATTTCTCCCATCGTTATCTGGTTCTCCGCCATGCATTCCAGCAATGCGGATTGCACTTTTGGTGAAGCACGGTTGATCTCATCCGCCAACAATACATTGCAAAAGAGCGGCCCTTTTTTGAAAATAAATTCCTTTTGTATATCATCAAAAATATGAGAGCCGATCAGGTCCATCGGCAACAGGTCCGGCGTAAATTGTATGCGCTTAAAATTAACAGCATCGCTTCCTCTTTCTCCTGAAATGCTTTGTGCAAGCGTCTTTGCCATTACCGTCTTGCCTGTGCCGGGGTTGTCTTCCATGAGAATATGCCCTTTGGCAAGCAAAGCAGTCAGCACAAATTTTATCTGGTTACGCTTGCCTTTTATCACCGTCTCAATGTTATCAATAAGCCGCTCTATATTTTGTAAGGCTGTTTCAGTGTTCACCGTTTCCATCAATTATATTTTTGGTTTTGAATAAAAATTTATCGTCCTGTAAAAGTTTAAAAATTTTGAAAAGCGCTCTTTAAAAGCAATTTGTTCTCTTACTTGTTTATAGAATGGTTTATAGAATGATTGAACAACATTTTGCTCCGATGTTGCTAAAGGTTCATTAGAATATTTTGTTTTAAGATACACATTCATGAAAGTGAAAAAGTTAGTTCCAAAGCGAGGATCAATTTTTTCTCTCGCATATTTTGCAGGCGGCATCTCATCTCTTGCAAAGCCCATTTGATTGAGGAAATAGGTGGATGCCATATAACTATAGTAAGCTTTTTGTTTAAATACTTTTGAAGTTTTCGCTTTGAAATCAAGCCACTTAAAAATAAGCCATGGTACACTGAAGATGAGTAAAAGCAATAGAATGACGACACTCGTGCCAATCCATAGTATTCTTGAAATGCTTAATGGCTTTGTTTTTTGCATTGGTTTGGCCGCCTTCTTTTCCTGTGTGGTATCTATGATTTTTATTTCATCTATCGGGGCAGGTTTCGGGACCTTTGTAAATATCTCTTTGTAATCGTTACTGTCTTTAAGCGAAATATTTTTAAACTGATCCGAAAAAGATAGAGCAGTGATTTGATTTCCTTTTTTTAGATCACTTAAAGAAACCTGCCCACTGTCCCTGCTGATTGTTGCCAATGAAACGTCCATATCCAGGTCAACCGGCTGTTTTAGTTCAAATGTTTTATCGTGGTAAATCATTTGACTAACGGACATCGCTACACGCTTTCGTATGGTATCAACTGCTGTTACTTTTCCATTGGTTACAAACAAAGCAGTTTGCACCATTACCGGCGGTGTACCATCGGGGGCTGGGGACTGTTGCTGGTCTGTGCTGGGTATGGTGGTATCAAAATCAATCCATCCATAACCGGGAAAGTAAACCTGTGTCCAGGCATGTGCCTGGTCATCGTAAAACCAATACCAGCCCTTGTTTTTATCACTTCTGTCAACCGTTAAAAAACCGGTGGCTACTCTTGTGGGTAACCCCAAGGCTCTTAATAAAAATAATGTAGCTCCTGCATAATAGGCGCAATAGCCTTTGTGATTTTCAAATAAGAAATAGTTGAGCTTGCCGGCGCTTGGCAAGCCGGGCACTCCGGGATTATCGGTGTATTTAAAAAGCGGCTGGCCTGTTTCATCTTTGCTTAAAAAATAATTTCTTACCGCGATTATTTTATCTATCGGAGTATAGGCGTTTTTTGTAATCTCGTTCGCAAGCCTTCTTACAGAATCGAAATCTTCCCCTTTTGGAATGAAGGTATAATAGCGCATGAAGGCCGAATCTTCATTACTCCAGCTACTGACTTTTCTTAATTCATCAAAGCGCGATTTCTGAAAATCTTCGAGTTCTTTATTGCCCGCAGGATTGTAGACAAAATAGGCGCTGTTGAGATCGCTCACATACATTTTTGCACGATAGGCACTTTTAAATTGTTGCTTGTATTCTTTCTCAACGGCAATAGGCTGGCAAAAAAATGCCGTGCTTGGCGCTAAAAATTCTTTGGGTGAAAGCAATGCTTTATATACTTCAGTGCTTACTACTTTTCTTTTCAAAAAGCCTTTTGCACTATCAATTACCGAAGAATCTGTTTGCGTAAAATACAATGGAATTTTTGAGGGATCAGGTTGAAATAAATCATTTGAAGGCATCAGGCTATCAACTTCTAACGTTTGTGTAAGCGTATCAAACCTTGTATAATAATCATACGTAAAGTAAAGCGGGTTGGGCATTTCAGAGTTAGGGAAATAATTATCCAGCTTCGCAATGAAGACAAGTTCTTTGGTAGATTTCCTTCCGCCGCTAAGGCCCATTTCCTTTTTATTACTAACGGTGCCGTCCTTATTTTTTTTAGTAAGGCTCTCCGCATTGCCTTCCTGCTTGGGTGCGCCACCGCCATATTGTTTTTCTATTGCTTTAAAATCTTTTTTGAAAAATGAAAATATCAGCAAGAGAACAAGGCCTGCAACAAGGCCAAATCCAATTAATTTTTTGGATATGAACCACGTAAAGTTTGGTTCATCCTTATTCATATTTCTTACAAGCTCGGCAGTGTAAATAATGTAGAAGGCAAATAAAAGCACCGGTGCAAAAGCGGCAATTAATTTACGTGAAGTAATATCTGTGGTATTACTTACAACAATTATTTGTACAAGTATCAGCAAAGCAGAAAGGACGATAGGAAACCATCGCAACCTTGCAAAGCCCCAACCGGCAAGCCATCCAATTAAAAATAAAAAAGAGAAAATGTAAAACTTAGTGATTGCATAAAATGCGGTGAACTCGCCGGTGAAAGTATTGCTTACTATTTTACTGATGATAAATAAAAGCAAGAGCAACGGCAATATGGTGGTGATAAACCTGAAGCGGAAATTGTAAAAAATAGTTCCGGCAATAAGACCGGTTGCTAAAAAAATAGTTTCCGTTATCCATTGATTTTCGAGGACGGAATAATATTCATTGAGGTGCCATAGGATGTAGGCGCCGATAATAATGGAGGGGAGTGAAAGCAAGAAGGTCCTCGCCCCTCCACGGGAGTCTCCAAAGGAGTCCTTCGTGACCATTCGGACAACCCCTCTCCACAAGTGGAGAGGGACGTTATCGTTTTTAACTTGTTTCAATTACTTGTTCTCTTTTTTTATTTATCGCTTTTAAAATTTCGTTAGCTGCTCGAAGGTATCAGGCCACTGCAGTGGCCTGACACCTAACCAACACCTAACCTCCATCATTTCAAATGATCAAAACTTCACATTCACTTTTATTCAATAAATCCTTGATTTTTTTTTCATTGTCGAGCATCTTTCTTTTTAAAGGAGAAAGATTGAAGGCCAGTTTTAGTTTATCTGTGCTGTTTTTTTCAGGTTTTATAAAAAGCCATTGCAGCCAGTTATTGATCTTTATTTTTTCAAAGCTATTTGTCAACTGCACAAAAACTATTACCAGTTCCCTGCCGGCTTTTTCAAGTATCTCATTCAACTGATCCGCATTGCTGAATGATGAAATACAAAGTACCGATGCATTCAAATTATTAAAATATTGCAGTAGGTCATTTTGTTTTTGCCAATGCGCTGTGCTGATAAAATATTTTATTTTTTGCAGTGGATCATCTGAATAGTAAGTCTTCGTTTGTTGGTCAGGAATAAATTTTATAAATGAATTTTGCCTGCTTAATTGTTCATAACTGTTCCAGGTAACGGTTTTAAAATAATTCAGGAATAGGGTATTAAATTCTTCGTAAACATTATTGCTTAGTGCATTGTGAAAGGATGCATAGAAGTAAATGTGCGATGCATAAGGATCATTGGTTTCCGGAACACGTACAACAAGCTCTTTATTTTTTGCATAAATCTTCCAGACAATTCTTCTTACATCATCATTGTTTTCAAAGTTTTTATAATTTAGAAATTCGTCTTCTACCTTTCTCATCTCTTCGATCCTGACGTTGGTATCTTCTGTTTTTTTAGGACGTGCTATAAAGTTATTTGTTTCAAGATGTGGTGGCTCAGCGAAAAAGTTACTGCTTACGGGGAATTGCAATGCAAATGAAAAGAACTGGAAAAAATCTTCGAAATAAATAATGCTGTTATGGATGTCATATTCCTTTATGTGTCTCAACGGCCAGTTATATACTCCTTTTACACTCGTCGAAAAAAATCTCTTTTTTGTTTCCGCAGGAATGGGTGAAAATTTTGAAGAAATATTTTTATCATCATAAAAAAGCCGCAAGCGTATGTAACCAAACAAAGGCTTTATGACATTGGTAATTTCAATTTGCACCAGTTGTTTATCATCAGGCCTGTTATCTCTTTGGGCCACCTTTATTTTCAGGCTGCTTCTGTTATTTTTTTTGTTTAATAGAAATAACATCCAGGGGATAAAGGCGCTGAGAAATGAAACGATAAGAATGGCCAGCGCAAACCAAAAAGTAACTGTAATGAAGAGATCAATAATTGCTGTGCGTGACGTTTCAGGTAACGCATTGTTTTCCCGCAGCCATTTTGCCGACCAGGCTAATGCTGCAATTAACAATACCAGGTGAAGCCTCACAGGTATGAATATACCGGCACGTTTTATTTTTTCTTTTATAATTGCGATGTTCATTCGCCGGTAAAATTGCTTCAAATTAAATATAAATAAAAACTAAAATCCGGTGAGGTTTTCCGGAATACATTTCAAAGGCGCATTTCAAATCCGATGGCTATTGGATGTCGCTCTGGATTAAAGGTTGCCACCTTTCAGATGGAGTTTTTAAATCTCAGATCAGCTTGTTAAAGGTTGGCAACCTTGCGACCTTTTGAAATACATCCCATTTCAAAGCAGCAATCAGCTAATTGAAGATTTTGCTTTTCTTTGCACGAAGCCGCTAACAATGATTGTGTACGATTCATGCCCGGTATGCCGAAGCAAAAATATTCTGCCTGTACTTACTGTAAAGGACCACACTGTGTCCCTGGAAGATTTTGAAGTGTGGGAATGCAAACATTGCACGCTCCGCTTTACTCAGTCTATTCCTGAAGCGAAGGACATCGCACGTTATTATCAATCGGAAAATTATATATCGCACAGCGATACCAATGAAGGATTCATCAACAAAATGTATCATCGTGTGCGCAGGAGAACGCTTCTGAAAAAGAAAAGCCTGGTGGGGAAAATGACCGGGAAAAGTAGGGGAACTATTCTTGATATAGGAAGTGGCACCGGCGCCTTCCTGCATACGATGCAACTTGCGGGCTGGAACGTAACCGGCCTTGAACCTGATACAGCGGCGAGGGATAGGGCGCTTAAGCTTTATGATTTGCACCTCAATCTCTCTGAACAATTGTATTCACTGCCGGCCGGTAGCTTCGACGCAATTACTTTATGGCATGTGCTTGAGCATGTGCATGATTTGCATGGGTATATCAATCAAATAAATACTGTGCTGAAACCGGGTGGTAAAATTTTTATCGCCGTGCCAAACTACACTTCTTACGATGAAGAAGTGTATAAAGAATATTGGGCCGCTTACGATGTACCCCGCCACCTGTATCACTTTTCACCAAAGGCAATGCAGGAGCTTTTAGAATTGCATGGCCTGGCCGTTGATACTATAAAACCTATGTGGTATGACAGCGTTTATGTAAGCCTATTGAGTGAAAAATATAAAACGGGAAAAGCTAATCCTGCGCTGGCTTTTTTAAACGGAATTGTTTCTAATACTAAAGCATTAATGAGTATAAAAAAATGCAGCTCGGTAATTTATGTTGCATCCCATACGAAAAAGTTTTTGGGAAATAAAGAATAATATTTTTCCGAACTATTAAAATTCATTATTAGTATTATTTGATTTACGAAGCCACAGCAAATACCCTTGTATGCTTTAAAGGATTGGATTTGTTTTGAAATGTAATAGTTTTTAGTTTTTCAGAACCTCAAATGCGTGCCCGGCATTCTCAGTAAAAAGTGCCCCTAATTTGATTAATTTTACTTTTATTGAAGGTATCAACAGTACTGAATTTTGAATAATGTGAGACTTTAAACGTTGCCTGTACATTGCTAAAAGGAAAAATATTTAGTCCATTGCCTGCGATGTCTTCAGCAGGTTTAATGGCTTTATCAAAGCCTGACTAAGTGTGGTCAAAAGATGGAATATCCAGCCCTCAGCAATACTTATCATTGTGCGTAATTTTGGAGAGAACTCGCAGCAGAAAAAAAATATGACAATTAAGAGAATTCATTTTATATCAGGGCTAACAATTACAGTGTTTATCGGGCTGCACTTGTTCAATCACTTTTGCAGATATTCAGTATTGCCAAACACATAGAAATAATGAATGTGCTACGACATTTTTATCGTAACATTTTTATCGAGACAATTCTATTAGCTGCGGTAGTTATTCAAATTATTTCAGGGCTAAGACTTTTAAAGCAAATAGAAAAATAGCCGTGACAAGCTTTGAAAAACTCCATATTTGGAAGGGATTTTATTTAGCAATTTTCCTTGTAATTCATGTGAGTGTAATTTTAAGCGGGCGGTATATTTTGCACCTTGACACTAATTTTTATTTCGGAGCTGCAGGGCTTAGTTCTTTTCCTTTGAACTTATTTTTTATTCCATACTACGGGCTTGCAATATTTTCATTTTTCGGCCACATTGCTTCGGTTCATAACAAGAAAATGAAGTCAAGTATTTTAAACCTGGCGCCAAAACAGCAGGCAAAAGCAATCCTTATATTTGGGCTTCTTTTGACACTGCTAATATTTTATGGCCTGACAAATCATTTTAGGGGAGTTCAAATTCCGGAAGAATACAACATCTTAATTGGAAAATGAAAGTGATTAATATTCATAGCAAGGAAATAAATCAACCTACAAGCGAGGTTGCCAAATTATTTAAAACATTGGCTTCAGAAAACGATATGATGCTGGCGACAGATAAATGGTCGCCAATGAAATTAGACAAAGGTTTGCAAGTTGGCTCGAAAGACGGACACGGACCCATTAAATATTTTGTAACAGATTATCAGCAAGACAACTCTATAACATTCCGGTTTGATTTAACAGGCTTTAATGGATTTCACAGATTTGAAATCATTGAGATACACCCTGGTAAAACGCATAGTCGAAGTATTTAAGGATGGTAAAATACTTACCTATCAAATGAACCCAACGTTGCAGGAGCAGGTGAATAATAAAGATTTGAGTTAGCGTGAATGACAAAGAAAAATGAAACAATCCGCGCTTCGCTATTTGGAGAATTCTTATTGCCGACTTAATCTTCATTGGTACTACACGCGTCTTCCATAAAAAAAATTGATACAAAAATTAGTTATGAAAAAAAAGTTTTCTTCCGTAACTTAATCCAAGCTTTATTAATTTCATTCTGCATATTTAATAACTTCATCCTAATGTTATGAAACAAAAAAAATTACCCTGGTTTTTGTTGCTGCTGATTTTGACGGCTTGCCAATCAGCAGAAAATAAAGAGACTTATGATAGTGATACCACTGTAACAAAGGAGGATCTTGCTTATAAGATTGATACATCCAAACAGGTAAATACATTACTCGTAAAAAGGGACACTATGCTTACTGTTGATTTAAATAATAATAAAGCCAGCGTGCGTGCATACTTAAGTGGTATCGGAAGGCATGTTACGTTTATTGTTCCCGTTAGTAGTGGCGACAGTATTAAAGCTGAAGTTATTCCTGATGATGACACTGCCAATATAATATTTAAGCAGGTTTTTATTCCAGTTGGTAAAAAAGGGAAATACGCCGGGCCATTCACAAAAAAATTAATTTATCCAATTACGGTAAAGGGAAACTATAAACTTATTGTTGGTGAAAGTTTAATAAAGAAAAGTGACTGGAAAGGAAGTTTTACCTGCAATGTGTCAATTAAATAATGTGTGGTACGCAGGCGGGTAGCCCGAAACTTATTGATAATTTTTATTGTTATAAAAACATTCGTTGTTTTTGGATAAAGGGATTACTATATATAGCTGGCCGCTGAGTATAACCTGGCAGGATAAAATTCAGGTGTACAATTTATTTAACCATCATCTCAAAACCGATACAAAAGAACTTACAAGTGTAGCAATGTCTTTGCTGGCGGTGTTGCTGAACATCGTATTGCAAAACTTGTACGGGTTTAATCGGGAGCCCCGGTCTCTAATAGATCAGGGCTATTTTATTTTCCTTCTCCACGGGAGTCCCTCGGACAATCACTTTAAAGTTGGGGGGCTTTCTTCAATACGCATAATGTTGGCTGCTGTGATTTTCTTGATGCAGTTATTATTTACCTGGTTCTTTTATTCTTGTCAAAAAAAAAGGTGTCAGGCAAAGTAACAAAAAGCTAATAGTACTAAGAATGAATCGTGTTTCAAAATTTGATATTGCCTTCGCTTGAAATTCTGTCAATTGCTTGGTTTGCTGTACAGTGATATTTTTCAAGTCTAATTGATTTATAAAAGTATTAATTGGTAATTTTTAAGGCTTAAAGATCAACCTTTTATTTTTGATTTTACTATTCCTAATTTTTTCCAACATTATCCTCCCACATTGGTTCTTAAGAGGGTAATTTTCTTATTAAGTTCAAAAAGACCCTTAATGAAATAGATACATATGTTTGTGTCTAAAAGATAGTTTTTCAAAGTGGTTCAATATTGCGGTTAGAAACTCTTGATGAACGAAGCTCTGCAATGATTTCATCTGCAGTTTCTTCGGATTTATAAGCTCCAAATAGAGATTCCAAAGACGTATTATCAGACTTGTCTGCTTTCAAGGATAGAGAAAGTTGGGAAATAAGGTCAAGTTTGCTATCGGCATTTAGGTTCTTGAGAACACCGAAATAATAATCAGCATAACTTGTATTTTGAGTGGAAGAGTTCATATTTTTCGTTTTGTCAAACTTACGATATTTTGTACAATTGTTATGGCGGCTAGGTTGCTGCTAACGAACAGGGCTTGGCGTTGTTGGGAAATTTGAAAAAACATCTGCTGACAACTTAAGCCAAATCTTCTATTAAAAGTTGACAATATGAACTAAAGCTAAACTATTAACCTCTTGCCAAACCAAAGCTGATAGAGGTCTTCAGACAATAAAAGAAGTGTCCGCCAGGCAAACACATCGAAATAAGAAAAATGCAAAATCAATTGGCAGTTTTATGTATGCACAAAGATGAAAGAATAGACTTAAAAAAGCTTTATCCCGCAATTTTAGATTACCTGACACCAGGGGTAAATTAGTTCAACTTTATCTTAAACATTTTTGGCCAGTTCTTGCCGGTAATATAAAGCCTATTTTCGGCGCTATCGTAAGCAATGCCGTTTAGCACAGCATCTTCTTTTACTTCATCGTTAGGATCGTATTGTTGTAACAATCCCGTAAAATTTAGTACACCTACCGCATGCCCGTTTGCAGTATCAATTTTAATGATATTATTAGTGTACCACCTGTTGGCAAACACATAACCACTAATGTATTCTAATTCGTTAAGGCTGTCCAGCTCACCATGATTATCCGCTACCGTAATCACTTTGATTGTTTTCATTTCCTTTCTCGCTTCGTCCGGTTGCACAAAATATAACTTTGAAGAGCCGTCGCTTATTATCAGGTCATTGCCATCATTGGTAATGCCCCAGCCTTCGCTGCTCCAGTTGTAGGTAGCGACAGGATGCATTATATCTTTAAAATTGTACACGAAAATTTTATGATTTTGCCAGGTGAGCTGGTAGATCTTATTTTTAAAAACGGTAATGCCTTCGCCAAAAACAAGCGGGTCGGGAATAAGATATTCCTTCTCAGGCTTCCCGGTTTCGATATTGAGTATGCGCAAACGTGATTCTTTGAATTCCCCGGTGCCTTCGTAAAGCTTGCCATTGTGGAATTCCAATCCCTGCGTGTAAGCATGGGGATCATGAGGATATACTTTTTCCACGCTAAAAGTAATAGGCTGCGGCGGCGGAATATTATTCACCGCCGGCATCGGTAAATTAGGATCATATTCGGGAGTAGGATTGTTATTGCAGGACAGCAGTATGGCGAAAAGAAAGGCCAGGTAAATTTTATTCAAAATTGCTTTTTTTAAAAAATGTAAATGTAGTAAACGGCGTTTGCTTGCGTGTTAACTCCTTTATAAATTTTTATGGGTGGGTAGAAAAATAAAACTCTACGACATCATAGGTAAAATTTATGTCGTGCAAATATTACAATCTCAAACAACGGTAATTCCTGTGTATCAAATTCCTGCCGGGGTTTATTTTTTTAAAATTTACGGCCTAAAAAGCCCGCTGTGTATAAATTGATAAAGCAAAGCTTTCGTTGATGAGTGTGGGCGCCGGTAGCTGAATGCAGGAATAGTAAATGTCAATTTTGCCATTCTTAACAAGGGGTGTACGACAAATATCCCTCACCTAATATTCTTTATCAAATCAAACACTTTATCCCATTCCCCGCTTAAATATGCTGTGCGCAAAGTTACAATTGTTTGAAGTCCGGCCATTGTCCAACGTTGTCCCGACAACTTAAGCCTTTGCTGAATAACCTTTCGATTGGCACTCTCAATTGGCCCGGAGCCGATTAAATACTCTTTTTGTCGAAAGGTGCCGTATTGCATTCTCTGAGCATGCGTTGAAAAATAATTAATTTCCCGATCGAAATTGTCTTTTAAAACTGGATGAAGTTTCTTTAATCTTTTTAATTCTCTTTTTACTCCTTCAATATTATCTTCAAATAATAATTGCTCTTGTCTGGAAAGCCATTCCTTTTTGCGCTTTTCTTTATTTTTGAAAATAGGTGATACTACAGTTGACAAGTGTTCTTTGGCATGAAAAAAATCGACTATTTGGATGCTTTCCGGATAACTGTCTTCTATCCTATTCCATATCCAGGTGGCACCATCACATAAAAATGCTCTTCTTTTTTTAGGGATAACTTCAATATGGGTATCCATTTTATCCCAAAAATCATTACTGTTACCCAGATGAGCAATGAATTGGGAAGAAGTGATCATATTGCGGTTTACGCCTACACGATCAACTCTTTTATCGCTTCGGAATATTCTCCCCAATTTCACTTCCTTCCATTGTTCTTCCCGGGTAAAGACCATTGAACCATCAACTAATATATAGTATAACTTGTTTTTGTCTTTAACTACTGACTGCCTGGCGATCTCTGCATATAAAGGTGACTTGTAATTATCAGAGGCAAAATAGGCTTCTAATGCCTTCCCATAATAATGGCAAACCCGTTCAATTTGTTTTGGGTTAACATCAATACCAGTAAGTTTTTTTAAAACCCTGGAAGCATCTTCAAAAACTCTTTCCTGCCCTAAATAACAAAGCAGTTCCTGCATATTTGCCGATATGCCAAAACTACCACCGCTTTGTGCTATTGGCCATCTTTTATCTACTACCATATATCCTTTAGTAGTCAGGAGTTTTTTTTTAAATTCTTCCCCTTGGGAATATCGCCAACGGACAACTGAAAAATTTCATCCTCCATCAACCGCATTATTGAAGTAAATTTTTCTTCGTACAGACTTCCATTTGTAGTTCTTATATCTGTTGAATCCAGGAACTTATCAATATAATGGCTAAATCTATCAACCATCATTTCTTTTATCTCCTCTTTGGTTTTGGTTATCATAAAATTAATTTCCTGCAAATTTAGGAATTTAATCATAGGAGGGATATTTGTCGTACACCCCTTAACAAGTCTTAATGAACTTCGGGCTAATTTTGTTTCGTAATTGAATAAAAATAAACGAAATGAAAAAAATAATTTATCTCTCAACCCTTCTTTTTTCCCTATTACTTACTAACTGCACACAATCGCAGACGACTAAAACAAAATATCCTGAGCCGGATAAAGTATCAAAAAATACCAGCTTTCCTATAAAATATTCTGAGCAGGAGTGGAAGCAAAAACTTACGCCGGAGCAATATTATATATTACGCCAGGAAGGAACAGAGCGGCCTTTCAGCGGCAAGCTAAACCACTTTTATAAAAAAGGCACTTACTATTCTGCTGCAACCTTGCAGCCGGTTTTTAGTTCGGAAACTAAATTTGATTCAGGTACAGGCTGGCCAAGTTTTTACGCGCCAATCAGTAAAGACGCAGTAAAACTGGTGAAAGATGAAAGTATGGGCTCAATGCGGTGGGAAGTTGTTGATTCAAAAAGTGGTTCACACCTCGGCCATGTATTTGATGATGGCCCCGCTCCAACCGGCAAGCGTTATTGCCTCGATTCAGATGCATTGATATTTGTGCCTGAAGGTGGAAAGCCACCGGTTACTGCGAAATAAATCAAGCATTTAATAGTCAATCATTGGGTCAATAAGTTTTGGAGAATTAAGAATTATTAAATGAAGTTGGTTTTATTGACTATTGCCTATTGCCCATTGCCTATTGCCTATTGCCCCGTATCTTTAAAACATGACCCCGGAACGCCACAATCGCCTTACCGCTGTTCTTAATAAAAGGCAACCCGATCTTACTGTAGTATTGGAAAATGTTTTTGATCCGCACAATGTATCGGCTGTTATGCGCACCTGCGATGCTGTCGGAATACAGGATGTTTATATTTTAAATAACCGTATCCCTCCTCATAAAAAATGGGGCTACAGGAGTTCTTCCACGGCTAATAAATGGCTGAATGTTCATCAATACACGGAGGCCGAAAGTTGCTTTGCAGAAATCAGGAAGAAGTATAAAAATATTTATACCACTCACCTGGCTGATGACTCCGTAGAAATTTATGACCTTGATTTAACCGGGTCAATCGCCCTCGTGTTCGGAAATGAAACCTTTGGCGTGAGTGAAGAAATACAAAAATATTCTAATGGAAATTTTATTATTCCCCAGGTTGGAATCATCAAATCTCTCAATATTTCCGTGGCCTGCGCCATTACTCTTTACGAAGCATTCAGGCAAAAAAAGGCGAAAGGCCACTATAACGAATCACGCATGGCAAACGCTAAAATGATCCAGCTTCGGGATCAATGGAACATTCAATAACTACATTACTAAGAAGGGTTGTTGCAGGATTGTGAAATTTTGACCGACTTAACGTCTGCCTGTCTGCCATCATAAACCTAAACGCTGACAACAAAACTGATTGACGGCTTTGGTATAATTATTCGTGTACATTTGCAACCCCCTGGGGAAGTCTCCAAAAGGAACGCTACAAACTCCGGGACAATTTTCAAATAAAAAAATTAAAAAATTATGGCAAAAGAATCATTTGAACTCTTTGATGACAGGGTTCTGGTTAAACCAAATGCGGCTGAAGAAAAATCTGCGGGTGGTATTATAATTCCTGATACGGCAAAAGAAAAGCCACAAAAAGGAAAAGTAGTGGCAGTAGGAAAGGGAAAGTACGCTGAGCAAACGGGTAACTTAATACCTATGCAACTGAAGGCAGGTGATACCATTATGTATGGTAAATATGGCGGCACTGAAATTACTATTGAAGGCGAGGATTATTTAATAATGAGAGCGTCTGATATATTAATGAAAGTGAACTAACCATTTTTTTAAAAATTAATAAATAATAATAATATGTCTAAACAAATATTTTTTGAAATCGAGGCCCGCAATAAGATGAAGAAGGGCGTTGATACTTTGGCGAATGCCGTTAAAGTAACCCTTGGACCAAAGGGACGTAACGTGGTAATTGAAAAAAAATTCGGTGCACCTGGTATTACTAAAGATGGTGTAACGGTTGCAAAGGAAATTGAACTGGAAGACCCAATTGAAAATATGGGCGCTCAAATGGTAAAAGAAGTAGCTTCTAAAACTGCCGATATTGCAGGTGACGGTACTACTACCGCTACTGTGCTTGCACAATCAATCATCAGCGAAGGTTTGAAGAACGTTGCTGCCGGCGCCAATCCAATGGATTTGAAGCGTGGTATTGATAAAGCTGTTATAGCTGTTGTTGAGCATTTGAAAAGCCAGTCTGAATCAGTTGGAGATAACAACGATAAGATCGAGCAGGTTGCTTCAATTTCTGCAAACAACGACGAATCAATCGGTAAGCTTATCGCACAGGCGATGACGAAAGTTGGTAAAGAAGGTGTGATCACTGTTGAAGAAGCAAAAGGAACTGACACTACTGTAGAAGTAGTGGAAGGAATGCAGTTCGACAGGGGATATATTTCTCCCTACTTTGTAACCAACAGCGAAAAGATGGAAGCTGAATTGGAGAATCCATACATTCTTATTTATGATAAGAAAATTTCTTCCATGAAAGACATTCTTCACATATTGGAGAAAGTTGCTCAAAGCGGGCGTCCATTATTAATCATTGCTGAAGACCTGGAAGGTGAAGCCCTGGCCACTTTAGTGGTAAATAAATTGCGTGGCACTTTGAAAGTGGCTGCAGTTAAAGCTCCCGGCTTTGGTGATCGCAGAAAGGAAATGTTGCAGGATATTGCTGTACTTACAAAAGGTATTGTAATCAGCGAAGAGCAAGGGTACAAATTAGAGAACGCTGACCTTACTTACTTGGGTGAAGCTTCTTCTGTAACTATTGATAAAGACAACACAACCGTTGTTGATGGTAAAGGTGCTAAAGAAGATATTGTTGCAAGGGTAAACCAGATCAAAGCTCAAATTGAAAGCACAACATCAGATTACGATAAAGAAAAATTACAGGAGCGCCTTGCTAAATTAAGCGGTGGTGTTGCGGTTCTTTATGTAGGTGCTGCTACTGAAGTAGAAATGAAAGAAAAGAAAGATCGTGTAGATGATGCACTTCACGCAACAAGAGCTGCTGTAGAAGAAGGCATCGTTGCCGGTGGCGGTGTTGCTTACATCCGCGCTATCGAAAGCCTCGAGACATTGAAAGGTTCAAACGAAGATGAAACTACCGGGATCCAGATTGTAAAGCGTGCGGTAGAAGAGCCCCTTCGCCAGATCGTGATCAACAGTGGTATTGAAGGCAGCATCGTTGTACAAAAAATAAAAGAAGGTTCAGGTGATTTTGGCTTTAACGCCCGTACAGAAGTTTATGAAAATTTACTTGCTGCCGGTGTTATCGATCCAACTAAAGTGACCCGTATTGCTTTAGAGAACGCCGCTTCCATTGCAGGAATGTTGTTAACTACCGAATGTGTAATTTCTGACAGGCCTGAAAAAGATAAGCCATCAATGCCTCCAATGGGCGGTGGTGGAATGGGCGACATGGGATATTAATAATTCTATGTACGATGTGTGATGTACGATGTGACTACCATTCTTATAAAATACAAAATCCCTTTGCAGAAATGCAGAGGGATTTTTTTATGAACGTTTTACCAGAAGCTTTATTTAAAAATTTAAAATAGTATAATTGTTTCCAGCTTTCCTTTATGAATCAAAAGTTTCCAGCGTACATATCTATGCTTCTGCAAAAAATATAACTTTGTAAAATGCTTTCTAAAAAAGATCATGTAAGTTATTGGTTGACTTCTGCCGAGCAGGATTGGGAACGGGCAATGTTTATGTATGAGAAAAAGGATTATGTGTTCTGTCTTTTTTGCGTTCATTTATGTATGGAAAAGTTGAGCAAAGCATTATGGGTAAAAGAAAACCCAAATAATAATCATCCTCCCCGCATCCATGAAGTGAAATATCTTTTGGCCGACACTTCCTTTGTGCCCAATCCAGATCAAAGCCTGTTTATTGACAACCTTCAGAAATATCAGATAGAAGGACGATACCCCGATTACCAGAAACTTATTTATGGTTATACAACTTTGGCTTATACCGATGAATTACTGAATCACGCAAAAAATTTACGAAAATGCTTACAAGACAGGATATTATAAAAGCCGTGGAAGAGTTCGTAGCAAGTGCCAATGAAACTAATATAACTATTGAGAAAATATTATTATTTGGCAGCTACGCTAAAGGTAATCCCCACCCATACAGCGATATAGACCTGGCTGTTTTTTCGCCGCAGTTTGTTGAAAATCCTTTTGAGAACATTAAAGCTATACAACCTACCAAACGATTGCCCCAGATGCAACTTCATTTGTATCCGGTAAATGAATATGAAGAAAATTTATTTGTGCAGGAGATAAAGAAGCATGCGGTGGATTTAACTTAGCCTTAAAAATTTAGCCTTTCAAAAAAACTTCCGGTTTGCATTATCTATCCATTTCATTGAAGCTAATCTCCTTCGCATACATAGGTTCTCTTTTATAATCAAAAAAGCCATCGAGGCTTAAATCTTCATCAATATCGGGCCAATGTATTCCAAAAAGGCTTACTTCAAAATTATGACGTTGTTCCATAGTAGCGTTTAATAGGCTAGGAAACCATGACAAGGGATTGCCAAGGATGTGTCCTACATCTGTTTTGATATAGATATTTTCAGCATCAAACCAAACCTTTATAATTTTCATAATTAAATATTTAAAATATATTTATCACCCATGTATCTCCGTCCATTTTTTTATAATTTCTTCTTTTCTTTCTTCTATTAAAGCTTCTGCCAATACGAGATCTTTCGGTTTGATCCCCCTGCTTTCGATAAGCTTTACATTTTCTACTCCAAACCTGGCCTCTCCATCTCCGTTTCTTACATGGATGTGAATAGGCAAATGATCATTCATGTAAAAGAAAAATCTCATTCCAAACATTCTGAATAATTCCGGCATAACTTCTTTTAGACAAAAATAATAATAAATACATATTATCCGTTTTTCCACGGGGGGAATTACATCTTTACATAAATGAACATGAAGAAAATTTATTCGTACAGGAGATAAAGAAACAGGCAGTGGAATTAGATTTTGCAAGCAGGCAGTTTTTTGAAAAGTAATTTATTAAAAATTTTTTTTCAATTTATTTGCCCTTTGCCCATATTGCATTCCCTTTAATTACTTCCTTCTATAAATGACTGTGCCGCCATCAGCCAGACAACGTGAAGAACTTAACAATAGGCTATCGTGGGTTACAGAAATAACATTTTCAACGAAATTAGGATCGGTCGTTTTAAAGAAAGGTTCCTTCGCGTCTCCCTGGCAGTCGTTTCGGTTCTCTATAGAATATGTTCCTTTAAAGATTGTTGTGTCATGACTTCTTCTTTCAAAAACGCCATTGCTTCTAATTACGATAATGTTCCCGTTGCCTGGAGGCAATGGATCAGTATTGAAAGGATAACCCACAAAACTTACATATTCCCATGTTCCGATAATATCATTTTGAATTACGTTATCCTTTTTACAGGAATATAAAATTGCGATACCGATGATGCAGAGAAATATATTTTTCATTATGGGTTGACATTTGGAAAGTAGAGAACGTTGCATAATGAAAATACTTTTCAATAAAAAACAAATTATTTTTTAGAATTAGGTAGAATGTTCGCTAAGAACGGAATAGAAGCGACTTGCAGATGTCAAATACAATCGAGACGTCTTTGCGCCTGCTGCTTTGGAGAAAAGTTTTCGAGCAGAGAGTTTGTAATTGAAAGATGTTTCAGAAAACTTTGTGGCAATCTCCTTGGTATAATGCTAACTATTCCAAGTAGATTGCCGCGACGCCGCTAGTTTTATTAAAATTGTTACATTATTGCATAATGTATTACGCTTGCGATTGTTCTACCTAATTCTATTATTTTTTATTCAAATACTCCGCGATTAAATTTATCAGCAAAGCAAAAAAAACGCCCCGAAAATTCAGGGCGTTCTTTAGTTGATAAAAAATCAAATATTAAAAATAAATATCTCACACCGGGCTGCATATCCTATATCGTGCTATTAAATACTAAAAATTAGAAACTGATTCTCACACCTAATTGACTTGTCCATCTGGCACTATTGAAAACGCCGTCAGATATCACATAAGGTTTTCCATTACTTGGCGCTGTAAATTGATATTTAGGTGTTAGATCAGTGGAAGATACAAACCCGGTGAAATTTAGCAGGGTAAATTGATCATTGCTTATAAAATACTGCTTACCCCAATCCCTGTTAAGGAAGTTGGTAAAGTTGAAGATATCATAAGATAATTGTAACTGATAGGTTTTACCGCCAAGTTTCAAGTTGAAGTCTTGTTGCAACTTCAAGTCCAGGATGTTGGTGAAAGGAAGCCTGGCACCGTTACGCTCAGCAAATTCACCACGATGTTTACTGAGGTATTTGTCACCTGCAATATATGAATCGAAGGCTGCTTTTTGCTCTGCAGAAGTAGTGGTTGAGTTATCAGTAAAAATCATATTTCCCAAGTCAGCGGTAGTTGGGATATACATAAGATCGTTCGTCTCGAAGTTATCATAGTCACGAACCTGTCCCCGATTGATGACATAACTAAAAGGAGTACCACTTTGCCCGTTGTAAACAAGTGATACTGTTGTTGCCATAAAGCCTTTTGCATAAGTGAATTTCTTCGCGGCATATACATTAATTCTGTGTCCCAGATCAAAGTCGCTTGTGGAACGTCCGATAAAATTACGTCCATTAACCGTTTCCATAAAACGCCATTGTGAATTATTCTGAGAGCTGGTACCTTCATTTATAACAACTGAATTTCCATAAGAATAATTAGCATTAAAAGCCCAATTATTAGCCCATGCCTTGTCAATTGTAAATGTAAAGTTGTAAGAGAATCCATTTTTACCAGCATAATTACTGAGCAAATAAATACCAGTATAAGGGTTGCTGCCATCAGACCTTAATGGAATTTGTTTTGCATTACTTCCTGACAAGTCATATACATTCCTGGAACCAACACCAACCGTTTTTGCAGTAGGCGGAAGAATGTCTGCACGGGTGTAATTAATCTCGTTGATGTTCTTACTAAAAAATCCTTCCACAGTCATCTTCCACCTGCCACCCAGCATTTTGTCTGCTCCTAAGGACGTTCTCCATATTTTATTCAGTTTAAAATCTTTTGCTATCAGGTCAACCTGACCGGAAGGAATTGGAACATTAATTCCAAAATCAGCAGCTGTGTATTGCCCGGTTGGGTCTGATCTGAATGCTACATTGCTTGAACGAATACCGGCTAAGCTAATACCATTATTGTTATAAACACCACCTGGCCAAACTAGCGGGATACGGCCTGTGAACATTCCTACACCTCCGCGGAGTGTAACCCCTTCGTCAGGTATTTTATAAACAAAACCAATACGAGGATTGATTGACCATTTCGGATTTGAAATCTGGCCAGAACGGGCGCCTTTCATATCATAATATGCTGAAAGCTTGGAAAGCGCGGAATCATTGAAAAATTGATCCGTTTTTGGGGTGGTAAGAAAGTTAGTATTATCTGCACGCACGCCAAGCGTCAGGTTAAAATTGCTATTCAGTTTTATCTCATCACCAACGAAGAAACCCAGCCGGAGCGTTGTGAATTTGGCGGCCGCATTGATTGACTGGTCGCCGGTTTTTCCCGGATCTAATAGGGAATAAGTTCTATCGTATTGAAGAGCTGTTCCACCTGAAAGGAAAGTGGCCAGGTCAGCAAATTGGTAAGATCCGTAGTTTTGACGAATAAAGATGTTTGTAGCCTTATTGATCTCGTTATCTGTACCAAGAGAGAACGTATGCTTGTTTTTTGTAATTTTCAACACATCAAAAAGAGCAATATTTGATTGCTTCAAATAGTTTCCGGTAGAAAATTCTTCCGTACCGAAAATAATAGAACTTGTACTATCCCTGATGGTTACCCTTGGAAAAGCGCTGCCAATCGGGCCGCGGTCATCAGTTACTTGCGTGAATGTTGCAAGGAGCTTATTGCTGATATCAGATTTAAACCGGCTGTTCAATTCGAAGGATCCCGAATGAGTAGTGGTAGGAAATGCATACCCATTATTCAGAAAGTTGATTGTTGAGTTGCTGGTGCGTGATGTATTATTTCTAAACCCGTCATTATAGCGATAACTAAGACTCACTTTATTGTTCTCGTTAACGTTCCAATCTAATTTTGCAGCTATCCTATTGGCTTCTACTGTCTCAGGATTATCAAGGTAGCTCCCCGGATCGTAGTTGTAAGTGCTCTTCAGGTAACTTACAAGGTTCTGAATGTCAGCCTGAGTTGATTTGCCATTGTAATCTTTAAATACTGCTGGTTGTGGCCGCTTATCACGTTGTATCTCGCCATTTAGAAAAAAGAACAATTTATTTTTTATGATTGGCCCGCCAATTCGGAAACCGGTTGTTTTATTTGTGAAAGGTGCAAGCTTGGTTGCGTCGTTTTTGGGTACACCAGGCGTTTTACCGGAAAGATCCTGGTTTTTAAAAAAATAATAAACTGAACCCTGGAAAGTATTGGTTCCACTGCGGGTAATTGCATTTATGCCACCACCAGTGAAGTTTCCTAAGGATGGATCATAAGGGGATATTACCACCTGAAATTGGTCAATCGCATCAATTGAGATAGGAGCGATACCAGACTGCCCTCCGTTAGTACCTGAGGATGCAAGTCCGAAAACATCGTTATTGACGGCTCCATCAATATAGAATGAATTATATCTATTGTTTTGCCCAGCTAATGAAATGCCACCATCAGAGGTAATCTTCGCCTGGGGTACGTAACGTAAGTAATCAGCCAGGTTTCTTCCTACAGTAGGAAGGTTGGCCATCTTATCGCGGCCAATAGTGGTTTCTGTGCCACCCTTGCCTGTATTCCCTGCAGAGCGGGATGTGGTTACAACAACTGTAGCAAGTTCAGACTGTTTATTCTGTAATTCAAAATCTTGGGATTCAGTTTCTCCCAGGCTTAAAGCGATGTCAGATTGAGTAATAGGATTATAACCAACAAAACTTACAGTTACAGTGTATGGGCTTCCTGGCCGCATGTTGGAGATTGTATAAGCTCCACTTTTCTTCGATACTGTAGTGTACGATGTTCCTGTGGGAATGTGAATCGCAGTAATAGTTGCGCCTTCAAGAGGAGCGCCATCAGCAGCTTTCACAAAGCCACTAATACTACTCGTAGTAACCTGGGCCTTCATAAAAAAGGGAAGAGCAATCAATGCAAATAACAAAGGGATAATTTTTTTCAAATTCATGATGATTTTAATTTTTTCGTGGCAAAGGAAACAAATAATACTCAATTGTACTTTAACAATTATTAACAAGCACAAGGCAATACATGCGCAGCTTTCGCTGCATTTCAATGTTATGTAAACTTTAAGAATCATGATTGAGCTCTTCAACACATTATCGTTAAAAGCTGTATAAGCCTTTGAAATCTTTACATCAATGTTTCTTATGTATTAGTATTCAGAATCATTCATTTGCGAGATAAGTAATTTAAAAACTTTCACGTTATCTCGTTTTCACATTGAAGTATCTTTGTGCATAAATAATTTATATGTTAGATTCTATTGAAGCGGCTATTGAAGATATTAGGAATGGCAAGCTCGTGATAGTGGTGGATGATGAGGACCGTGAGAACGAAGGGGATTTTATTACTTCAGCAAAAAATGTGACCCCGGAAATAATAAATTTTATGAGCAGGCATGGACGTGGGCTTATCTGCGCACCCATTTCCGAAGTAAGATGCGAAGAGCTACAGCTTGAGCTGATGGTGAACAAGAATACAGCGTTGCATGGAACCCCTTTCACCGTAAGCGTTGACCTGCTTGATAATGGATGTACCACCGGCATATCTGCTCACGACAGGGCGAAAACTGTGCAGGCATTGATTGATCCGGATACAACGCCCGAACAATTAGGAAGGCCCGGGCATATTTTTCCTTTGCGTGCAAAAGCCGGTGGCGTGCTCCGGCGTACCGGCCACACGGAAGCCACTACTGACCTGGCAAAGCTCGCCGGCCATGGCGAAGCAGGTGTATTAGTGGAGATAATGAATGAAGACGGCACAATGGCAAGGTTGCCCCAACTGCGTGAAATCGCTTCCAGGCATAACTTAAAACTGATTTCCATTAAAGACCTAATTGCTTATCGCCTTAAAAAAGAAACACTCATTAAAGAAGACGTGCGGGTACAGATGCCTACGAAATTCGGCACGTTTGAGTTGATTGCTTTTAAACAAATAAATACCGGTGAAGAGCATCTCGCCTTAAAGAAAGGTGACTGGAAAGAGGATGAAGCCATTTTGGTAAGAGTGCATTCAAGCTGTATGACGGGCGATATATTGGGATCCTTAAGATGCGACTGTGGCGAGCAACTGCATGCCGCTATGCAAATGGTGGAGGCTGAAGGGAAGGGGCTTATACTTTATATGAACCAGGAAGGGCGGGGCATAGGGTTACTCAATAAATTACGGGCTTATAAGCTGCAGGAGGAAGGCCGGGATACGGTAGAGGCAAATCTCGAGCTTGGCTTTGCTATGGATGAAAGAGACTATGGCGTTGGCGCGCAAATACTTCGTGAGCTGAATGTTTCTAAAATACGGCTGATAAGTAATAACCCTAAAAAAAGAGCCGGGCTTCTTGGATACGGCTTAGAAATAGTAGATACGGTTCCTATAGAAGTAAAATCAAACTCGCACAACGAAAAATACCTAAAGACAAAGCGGGATAAAATGGGGCATAAGATTGTGGTTGGTAGTTCATAGTTTGTGGTTGATTCAAATGCGCGATGTTTTAGACTTGGTTAGAAACCTCACAGGTTTTGAAAACCTGTGAGGTTTGATTGGAGATGGACGAGACTAGGGCATTGGAGCGCAAATACTTCGTAGTCTGAATATTTCTAAATGTGCCTCATAAGCAATAACCCTAAAAAAGAGCCGGCCTTCTTGGCTATGGCTTAGAAATAGTTGATACAGTTCCCATAATTGCTATGTAAGGTTTCAAATGCGCGATGTTTTAGACTTGGTTAGAAACCTCACAGGTTTTTAAAACCTGTGAGGTTTGATTGGAGATGGACGAGACTAGGGCATTGGAGCGCAAATACTTCGCAAGCTGAATGCTTCTAAAATACGGCTGATAAGCAATAACCCTAAAAAAGAGCCGCCCTTCTTGGCTATGGCTTAGAAATAGTTGATACAGTTCCCATAATTGCTATGTAAGGTTTCAAATGCGCGATGTTTTAGACTTGGTTAGAAACCTCACAGGTTTTGAAAGCCTGTGAGGTTTGATTGGAGATGGACGAGACTAGGGCATTGGAGCGCAAATACTTCGCAAGCTGAATGCTTCTAAAATACGGCTGATAAGCAATAACCCTAAAAAAAGAGCCGGCCTTCTTGGCTATGGCTTAGAAATAGTTGATACAGTTCCTATAATTGCTATGTAAGGTTTCAAATGCGCGATGTTTTAGACTTGGTTAGAAACCTCACAGGTTTTGAAAACCTGTGAGGTTTGGGGAATTTATAGAATTTGAAGTTTAGGAAATCTACATATTTAATCTTTCCAGTTCTTTTAGATACTCATTCTCCTTTGAATATTTGATTTTATTTTCCATATTACTTTTATGGAAATTTATGAATTCCGTCTTGTTACCAAACCAATCCATTACCTCTACTCTTTGTAGTAGTGTTGGTTTATCGCTTAACAGGCTTAAATAAGATGAATAAGGATAAGATGAAAAATCATCTGCGATGCCATGGTTTTGAGAATTTGTATGTATGTAGAAAATAACTTCGTTGAAATATTTTTCATTACTTATGTACTTCCTTCCAAACCTTTCCTGAAATAAGCTTCCTGTTCTGTTATATGCTTTGTTAATGCTTTTAGAATATGCATTAAAGCAATTGCTAAATCCATTGCTTATTTTCTTTTCTGGGAGATCTTCTTTAATAAATACAAGAAAATGAAAATGGTTAGGCTGCAAGCTATAAGCGAATGTGTGTGCGACGGGTTCTATGTGTTTTTTCCAAAGCGAAAGAAAGTATATGTAATTGCGCTGTTCTTTAAAAAGATTCTCTTTATTATTACCTCTATTGTAAATGTGATAATAGCAGCCAGGTTGAAGCGAAAGCATATCCATTTTTGGTTCTTTTAAATTTTAAGTTACATAAAAATCAATTATTAATGTAATTTCTTCCAAGCCTTGTATGTTGTCCAAATCTCAAAAGTATCTAAACTTCAATGATGACCAAACCTCACAGGTTTTTTTGAAACCTGTGAGGTTGTATGTTCCTTCTGAGGTTTCAATATCAGGATTTCACAACTTGTAAGGTGTTACGCTGCTTATGAGCTTTCCAAAATCTGTGAGGCCAGTGAAATACCTAAAGACAAAGCGGGATAAAATGGGGCATAAGATTTTGGCGAAATAATTCCAATGTACGATTTGCGATGTGGGATGTACGATGTTTGGAGCAAAAACTTTGAGGTTTATAAGTTATGCTAAGGAAGACAGGCGTCAACGCCAGAGTAAACCAAAATATCATCACTTTGACAATGTATTTCTTCAAATGAATTATATACATCCACACGCCAGATAGCAGACAATTCTTCCTTCGACAACTGTTTAAAGAGGTTAGTAACTATGTATTTTATTTCTTCATTACATGAGTCAATTTCATGCTCAGCCTTTACGTTAACAACAAATTTATCACTTTGATAAAGACCGCCGAAATCTGCATCTGATAACCAAACCGTTGAATATTTATTTGTATTTCTATTTTCTTTACAAAAAATATCTTTAAGTTTTTTCTTTAATTCGTCTATAGATATTGTGACAACCATTTTATTATGTTTTTAAGTGACTCAATAAATGATTTTGCATCTTTTGAGGTGATCGTATTTGAATATCGGAAATTTTCATCCCATTTGCTGACAACAGACCAATCAGCACTAAAACTTAAATCAGAGAGCTCATTTGAAAAAACTGAATACAAGCCAGACAAAATTATTAGCTGTTCATAATCGTGAACTTTATATGGCTTATAAAGATTTTCTTTTTCACCTCTTCTTGTTTTTGCAATAGGTATTTTTCTATTTTTCGAGTTATCAAAATCAAAAAAATCAGGTATAAGTAACGTTTTACAAATTTTTGCCTCTAAAAAAAGTTCAAGTGAATAGCCGCCTAAATAATATGCGTCATCATAAAAACCATTACTTAACAAAAATTCAGCAACTTTAAGTTTGTTATTTGCCAAATTTATAATCTCTGTTTCTGACGTCAATATTTTAATTTAAAGCAAAAATAGTATATTAAATTTTTACCCCAAAAGAAGGGTTTGAGGCCATTTTTACCTGATCAATTTCCTGTTGATGATACCGCACTTGTATCGGAAATTATTTTTTTCCGTTTCTTATCATTCGTAAAAAACTCGGTAAACGTATCAAAGTTTTTCCGGTAAGAAAGCTGCACACCTGTACGGTTGCGGCGGGTAATGCCGGATATATCGCCAAGGTCTGCATCGCTGCGGTTGAAACCTATCACCCTAAATCTTCCATCTGGGGAGATGAGGTATTCAAAGGAAACATCCGGAGTAAACAGGAAGTTTGAATTTGAATTACTGGCAGCCTGCCCGATCTTGTAGTCAACATTGCCTCCAACATTTACTAATAGCTTATTATTAAAAAAAGTGGTCCGCACACCAAAGTTGCCAATGTTTTGAAGTTCCTTTTGTGTTACGCCGAAATTAAAATCCGCCGTGTTTATGTTAGTGTAGAGATTTACATCTTTGGTATGTAATAATTTTTGCAGCCACTGGTTAAGTGAAGAAGATAAAGTTGCCGACAGCAATTGTCCCACACTTCTTGTAACAAAATTTCCCGTGTTGTTGCTGCTCAATAATCTTTGATCATCACTCATAAAAGTATTGAAGAGAAGGAGTGAGGTTACCTGCTTGTTGAGCTCATTTTTATCAGACTCGAACCTCGTCTTTAAATATTCATTGGCTATCGGGTCAGATTTTAAAGGATTATCAAAAGGAAACTGGAATTCGAATTCCGGCCGCGGCTCCTTCAGCGTGCCACGTAGTTTGAAGATGATGTCAACATCTCCCTTGGCATTTGTAAACCCTGAGCTGGTTGGTATATTATTTAATGACACCTGCCGGGCCTTGTAAATCGCGTCAATATTGAGGTTCGCAAGATAGGGATCGCCCTGCCACTCTATAAAGCCGGATTGCAGGGTAAACGGCGTTTTAAGAAAAGTCTGAAAATTAAAAGTGTATTCGCCCTCCTGCACATCGTACCGGCCGCGGATAGTGAGCGGATCTTTTGTGCCGGCACTGATATTCAATTTTCCGCTGCCCTGCGCTTTTATTATATCGCCCGTAGTTTCATCAAGTATTACATCAATTTTTGCAAAGGGATTGGCTGTTATTTCCATGTCCACTTTTATGCTGGCATCGGTGCGGGCAGAAATATCTGCTTTCATTTCGCGGCCAAACTTTGTGAATTCTATATAATCAAGTGTGCCCGTTTCTGCGGTTTCGCCGGTAGGCAAATAAATATGACTGCTGTCAGTTGGCTCACCTTTTATGTTCATCCGCATATCTGTAATAAATCCATTAAGCGACAGTTCCGCATCGCCAATCATATTTCCATAAAATTGTTTGTTGTCTCTTTGTGTAGTATTGAGCAGAACAAATTTTCCCGGCTGGTCGCCACGCCGGTCAGTTCTTAAATGAAGCTCATTGAAGAAAAAATTATCAAAAAAGCTATGGTATAATTTACCGCTTACAGTAGCCGTATTATTAAGCGTATCTCTTATTTTAATGGTTCCAAAGTCAATCTCATCAGGGTTAAAAGTGATGATCGTATTATTGTCAAAAATATAGCGGCAGCGTGTATAGTCAATAACCATGGAGGTACTGTCAAGCCTCACTTTGCCGGTAAGCTTCGGGTCAGATGAAGCGCCCGATATATCTAATTTTCCTGAAGCCCTTCCCTGGATATCACTAAATATACCGCCGAGATATTTATTTAAAACATGTATGCCGGAATTATTAAGAACAAGCGAACCATTGAGTTGATTACCGGTGGAGTCATTGGCATTGTAACGGAAGTTGGCGGCAAAATTATAAAGGTCATTATCAGAAATCGAATTAAGAATTAAGGTGCCGGGCTTGGAAAAATATTCTCCCGTGGTAACTAATACCCCAATGGAATCACCTTCAAACTGAAACTGGTCGGTTTTTGTATTGAACTCTACCGCAAGCTTTCCAAAGGGATCATTCACGCGGATAATGCCCGTCATAAATCCACCGGCATTTATTTGCCGCGTAAACAAGGGTGCGATGGCACCGATATCCAAATTTTTTAAGCCAATGATCACATCGTTGCTTGAGCCGGTGCCGGAAGGTTCGGTGGAAACGTAAACTTCCTGCCCGTCTTCTGTAAATTTTATATTATTAGCGATAAGCATATCCCTTATTAGTTCCAGCTCTCCGCCTTTTTCTATCGTCCATTTCTTTTGATTTATGGTAAAAGTTGACGGGTTAAACAGCACTTTAAAACCATTTTTGTTGGTAAGTATGCGCAAAGAAAGATCGGCTGCATTAAGTGTTTTGTTTGCCGACGTGTTAATGGTTACATCAGAAATATCATCGGCGGCAACCACCTGTAATTTTGTTCCGGGCGAATGAAGGCTGTCATTAATTATTACATCGTCAATATCACCGTTAAACGTAAGCGTATCGCGGGTGCCCCGTCCCGTAAAATCTATATTATTGAATTTGATATTGCTATAACTAAATTGGGGAATATTGGCCTGCAGGTTCAATATATTTTCAGACACATTTATGTTCCCGGTAAATGTGGAATTATCGAGGCCGCTAATGTCTTTATTTACCAGGTTAATGTAGTCGCTTACTTCTTTTGTTTTTACTAAAAATGTAAAATCCTGGTTTTGTATTTTTCGCTTCGGTGGATTAATGTAAGCAGGATAATATTGGTAAAGAAATAATTGAAATGCATCGGGTAGCTCTAATATGCTGAAATGGCCGCTGAGCGTGGCTTCCATTTCATTTGTATTTAGGCTTAAATATTTTTTGCCATCAGCAAAACTTGAATTTATCGTAAGCGAATCGAACGACAAATGCTGATCGTTATCCAGCAGCACAGCATTGTATAATTTTGCCGAGCCTAAAAAATTATCAATATTATTCCCTGTAAAATCGAGGTTGAATTTGCCTGTGAGTGAAATGCTGTCGTTGGTAAAACCTAATTTTTTAAGATTTAAGCGTGACACGTTTGCTTCCAGGTTCAACTGCGGATCAGACTTGCTGAAATTTATTGAGCCGGCAAGCGTATCTATTATAATGTTTGGATCATTGATGCTGGCCGTTCCGGAAAAAAGTTTTTTTACAAAGTTACCATGAGCAATAATATTCGAATACGCATAACCGTTAAATACAACGCGGCCGATATTTCCATCAATGCCTACATTCACATCATTTGTACTGAACCCTTTTCCATTGATATGCCCGCTGAAAGTGATTGAGCCGATCTTGCTGTTATCAATAAATTTGCCTAATTGAAAATTTGTGGTAGAAATCTTCCCATCATATAAAGGTTTTGTATTTTGGGGAACCTGCATGTGAAGGTCCAGTTGAAGCGTACCAATGTTCGTAACAAGCGTGCCGTAGGCAACAAAGTCGCGAATGAAACCTGTATAGCTTCCGATAAAATTAATATTCCCAAATGCACTCAGTCGCGGGTTATCAATGGTTCTGAGTGTAGGAATCAATTTCGCAAGCTCGCCATAAGTAGTGCGCATTTCTCTTGACCTGAAATCAATAAATGCATCACCAATATCAGGAAGGCCGCGTAAGCTAATGTCACCATCAAGATAATTTTTGTCGCCGGCACTTATAATCATTTTTCTGGCAGTAAAATTATCTATCGTTCCTTTTGCGTTTCCATCTAAATGAAATACTTGCTTCCAGGTTTTTGCTTCGGGTGCAAAAAATGCAAGGTCATCGCTGTTTAGCTCGCTCTTTTCAAAATGGCCTTCCACGTTTACGGTGTGAACAAAATCACCCATGTCGTCCCTGAAACTATTATAGCGCATTGCATAATAGTTGGTGAGATGGCTCTTGTTAGTGTAGAGATCAAGGTTTTTAAACTCCATCAAATGCGGCGTAAACTTGAAATCGGTCGTTAAGCTTTTAATTGCAAATCCAGTTCTTTCTTGCCCGGAAACATACACTTTTGCCATAAGGGTGTCCTGCAGGAAAGTGAAGTTTTTTATGGTGCCGTTTAATTCAGAAAGAACAAGATGTTCATTATCAAACCTGTCGGTAAGTGCAGGGCGGTCTGATTGTTTTTCCAAAGCGAAAGCGCCATTTTTTATATTTATATTTTTTATAAAAAGGTGCCAGTCATCCGTATTCCATTGCAAGCCGCCCGCCACGTCGTTTGTAATATTTGGTGGAGAAGAAGTAGTGTCTCCCGGCCGGTTGCCGTCGTATTCGTATTGTGAAAATACAGGGTGGTCCAGGTTGATAGAACGGATGTTTATTATGTTTTTATTTAAATCAAATTTATCCGCCTTCAGATCAAATTTATTTAGTGAAATGAGCTGATCTTCTCCACGCCATTCGTCCTTTTGGTAAATTTTTACCCGATTCAATTCTACCGCATCAAGATTTAATTGTATAGAAGCTGAAGTATCCTTTGTAGTTGTAGATTTTGGCCCGGAAAAATAATCAACAAGAAACTGGTAATTCCACACAGAATCTTTTCGGTTGAGTTTTATCAACGCATCGCTAAGTCCCACATATTTTAGCGTAATATTATCTTTCCAGAAAAACCAATCCGTGATATTCACCTTTACTTCGCCGGCATATAAAAGTGTATCCTTCTTATGATCGAGCACCAGGGTTTTTTGTAAAAGCATTTTATCAAAAAGCGCAAAGTCAACACTCTTAATGGATACGGTCGTGTTGAGGTTGTGGGATAAACGCTTTGCAACCTGATGTATAATAAAATTTTGAAAAAAAGTAGTTTGCAGCAGCACCCATAATACACCCACGAGCACAAAGAATACCAGCAGGCATTTGAGGAATATTTTATAAAATTTTTTCAGGAAAAAAAATTGATGCGCAAAAATAAACAAACATAAAGATTTAGAATTTTAGGATGGTGCTGCTGTAGTTTTCTAAACAAGTCTTTAACAGTAACGGTACCGTTTAATATCATCTTCTGCGGGCGGCATGTTCTTTTAAACACAGCTTAATTATTTTGCCGTTCAAACGCTTATCAGTGCTGCATTTCAAAGGGCGTATGATTCGTTATTCTTAAAAAGCCATTTTATTCTGCCCATACCAAATCAATAATCCTTACATTTATTATCAGAAAAAAACAGGATAATGGCTAAAGACAATAACAACCCACCCAATCAAAAAGCCGCACTGCATAATGCCCGGAGAAATTTTCTCAAACAATCATCTCTTCTAACTGCACTTGCAATAGCGCCGCCTGCATTGCTTAAGGCCGCCGATAAAAATTTAGATGAGAAGTTTTCACAGTATTTCGAACAGCAGTCGCTGAAGCTGGAAATAAACGGGGTAGCGCACGAGCTAAGTGTGGAACCGCGTGTTACTTTGCTTGATCTTTTGCGTGAGCAAATACACCTTACCGGCACTAAGAAAGGCTGTGACTATGGCCAATGCGGCGCATGCACCGTGCACGTTGATGGTAAACGAGTCTTATCGTGCCTTAGCCTTGCGATCATGCAAAATGGAAAAAAAGTTACGACCATTGAAGGCTTAGCTGATGGCGATAAACTGCATCCGATGCAGGAAGCATTTATAAAACATGATGGCTTTCAATGTGGCTATTGCACGCCTGGGCAGATCATGTCGGCAGTTGCGTGTGTGCGTGAGGGTCATGCCGATAGTGATGATAACATTCGTGAATACATGAGCGGGAATATTTGCCGCTGCGGTGCGTATCCCAATATTGTGGATGCTATTAAAGAAGTAAAAGAAAAAGGAGGTACAATATGATCAACTTCGATTATGTAAAAGTTTCTTCGTCAAAATCGGCAATAGATGCCATCAATAAAGATGCAGCAGCAAAGTTTATTGCCGGTGGAACCAATCTTGTTGATTTGATGAAAAGGGGAGTGGAGGCACCGGAAAAATTGGTGGATATAACCAGTCTTCCTTTAAACAAAATTGAAGAAGATAATGGCATCATTCGTATTGGCGCTTTAGTGCCGAATAGTGTAGTGGCAGAAGATGAACTCATCATGCTGAAGCTCCCTTTGCTCTCTCTTGCATTGAAAGCCGGTGCCTCACCGCAGTTGCGCAACATGGCAACGACGGGCGGCAACATTTTGCAACGAACTCGTTGTCCTTATTTTTATGATACAACAATGCCTTGTAATAAGAGACAGCCCAGTACAGGCTGTGGCGCATTAAAAGGGTACAACCGGATGCACGCGATTTTTGGCGCTTCGGAAAGTTGCATTGCAGTACATCCCAGCGACATGTGTGTGGCGCTTGTTGCCTTAAATGCCAAAGTTGTCATTAGCAATAAGTCTGGGGAACGCAGAACTTTTTTGTCAGATTTCCAGCGCTTACCCGGAACTACTCCACACCTGGAAAATTACCTGATGAAAGGTGAATTGATAACATCAGTGGAAATTCCCATCAACGATTCGCTGGCAAAAAATTCGTTGTACATAAAAGTTCGCGATCGTGCCTCGTACGCTTTTGCTTTAGTATCTGTTGCAGCCGCACTCGATATAGATGGGAACACAATAAAAGAAGCAAGGCTGGTAATGGGCGGCGTAGCACACAAGCCGTGGAGATTAACATCAGCAGAAAATTTCCTGAAAGGCAAAGCAGCATCAGAAGCAAATTTTAAACAGGCAGCGACTATCGCAATGAAAGATGCAAAAGGCTATGGACAAAATAATTTTAAACTAAAAATGGCTCCCAACACAATTGTTCAAACATTAAGGACAGTTTCAGGTTTGGCGTAAAAACATTAGCGAGAGAGAAATTAAGATGAACTCTCTCCAGAGATTGTCCCTTTTTCCCATCCGAATGGCTTGGCCGGGCGGGCTTCGGAGACTGGGTTGTCCGAATGGTCACGAAGGACTCCTGTGAAGACTCCCTCCGAGGGGATGAGGTCTCGAAATTAAAATAATAAAAGCAATGGATTCTACAAAAATTATTAAAGATTTTTTCCGCACTCCCGGCTCTCCAGGTCGTGTCCCCTCTCCCCGTCCGAATGGCTTGGCCGGGCGGGCTTCGGAGAGGGGTTGGGGTGAGGTTGATCGTGTCACCGGCAAAGCCGTTGTAACCGGTGCCGCCAAATATGCATCAGAGCATGAGCTTGACAATATCACCTATGGTGTATTGGTGGGAAGTAATATTGCCAATGGAAAAATTATGGCGTTGGATACCAAAGCCGCAGAAAAAGCGCCTGGCGTGCTTTCTGTGATCACTTACCTTAATTCTCCAAAGGTTCCATCGTATGATTATGATGCAGGCGCTAACCCTGTAAAAGGCCCAACAGGAGGAAAGGGTTTACAAATATTTGACGGCCCATACATTTATTTTAATGGGCAGCCGATAGCGTTAGTAATCGCTGATACTTTCGAAAGGGCAACCTATGGTGCTTCTTTGGTAAAAGCGCAATATGAAAAAAATAAACCTGAAACCGACTTCAGCGATGCCGGAAAAACAGTAAAAGCTTTGGAAGGCCAGCGTTATAAAGATTATGTAAGAGGCGATGCCGGCGCCTGGAAGAATGGCCCGGTAAAGATTGAAGCTGAATACTTGTTGCCCAACGAAGTGCATAACCCGATGGAACTGCATGGCATTACTGCTGTGTGGAATGGTGATAATAAAGTGACGGTGTATGATAAAACGCAAGGCGTGGAATCAACCCAGCGAAGCATTATGAATGCTTTCAAATTAAAAGAAGAAGATGTGCAGGTGTATGCGCCTTTTGTTGGCGGAGGTTTTGGAAGCGCATTACGTACATGGCCACACGAAATTGCAGCCTTGCTTGGCGCAAAGAAAACAGGCAGGCCGATAAAGCTGGTGTTGACCCGCCCACAGATGTTCCTGATGGTTGGCTATCGCCCATATACTGTGCAGAGAATTGGCTTAAGTGCAATTGCTGATGGAAAACTTACCGGCATGTCCCACCGGTCGGATTCCATTACTTCCATGTATGAAGAATTTAATGAGCGCTCTGTAAATGTATCCCGCATCATGTATGCATGCCCGAACGTGGTAACGCAATACAGGGTTTATCCTTTCAATGTAAGTACGCCAACATGGATGCGTGGCCCCGGTGAGGCAACAGGTGCGTATGCTTTAGAGAGTGCGCTCGACGAACTTTCTTATGCCTTAAATATTGATCCTTTAGAGTTGCGCTTAATTAATTATGCAGAAACTGACCCTGATAGCGGTAAACCATATTCAAGTAAATTTTTAAAAGAAGCATACCAGTTAGCGGCAGATAAAATCGGCTGGAAAGACCGTAACCCAAAACCGGGCTCTGTAAAAGATGGCGATTGGATGATCGGCTATGGAATGGCAACAGGCGTTTTCGGCGCCCACCGCGGCACTGCTAAAGCCCTGGCAAGATTTCTTGTGGACGGTACATTAGTTATACAAAGTTCGGTAAGCGATAGTGGCCCCGGCACTGCAACTGCCATGGTAAAGATTGCTGCAGATGCAATGGGCATGTCTGCTGAAAAAATAAATTTTGAATTGGGCGATTCTTCCATGCCGCCAGGCCCTACACAAGGTGGCTCTTCTACAACGGCTACGCTTGGCTCTGCCGTGCATGATGTATGCGAATCGCTGAAAGGAAAAATGGCTGACATGGCAAAAGAAAATTCCATTTTCCATACTACTGAGATTCATAACGTAAAACCGGAAGACCTCTTTTTTGAAAATGGCTATATGGTTTTGACGGCGGATAAAACAAAGAAGATTTTATTGATTGATCTATTAAAAGATAATAATGTAAAGCAGGTAGAAGTCACAATAGAATCTTCACCAAATGATAAAATGAAGGATTATGTTGCCTACTCTTACTCGGCACATTTTGTAAAAGTAGCCGTGCATGCGTTGAATGGAATGGTACGGATAAAGCAGGTGGCAATTGCCGGAGATGCCGGTAAAATTATTAGTTTAAAAACAGCCGAAAGCCAGATGATTGGTGGCGCCATCGGGGGCATGGGCATGGCTTTGATGGAAGAAGGCGTTATTGATAACCGCTATGGCCGCTGGATGAATAATAACCTTGCTGATTACCATGTGCCCATACAGGCCGATGTACCGCACATTGATGCCTTGTTTGTGAATAAGCCTGATTATCTTTTAAATCCCATTGGCGCAAAAGGTATGGGTGAAATTGCTTTGATAGGGTTTGCTGCAGCAGTTGCCAACGCAGTGTATAATGCTACGGGTAAGCGTGTACGTGAGTTACCGATAACGCCGGATAAGTTTGTCTGAATTGGGATTTTTTGGAGTAAAAGATTAAAGGATTTTAGCGTGAAAAAATTATTTACATCATCTCAAAGCCCTAAAATCTAACAAATTTAAATTCAGACAGAAACTCTTCTTTGGAGAGTAAATGATTAAAGGATTTCATTTATGGAAAAGGAAAAAATTGATGATGATTTGACCTATAAAATAATTGGCTGCGCTATGAAAGTGCATGCTACACTTGGAAACGGTTTTTCCCAAAGGGATGCATTTGGCACAGGAAGTCATTTATCAAAGAGCCCTGGCGATAGAGATGAGAAAAAAGGAATTATTATTTTCAAGAGAATTAGAAGTACCAATTTTTTATGATGGAGAAAACATTGGAACGAGGAGAGTAGATTTTTTAGTTGAAAATGAAGTAATGATAGAGTTAAAGGCATTAACAAGTTTAGAGGATGTTCATTTGGCACAGGGTTTAAATTACCTGGTAGCCTATAAACTTGATAAAGGATTATTGATAAATTTTGGCGCAAAAAGTATTGAAGTAAAAAGGTTGCGCCATCCCAAAAACAAAATGGCAAATACCATCCCCGTAAATCAATCCCAAAATCCTAAAATCTAACAAATCCAAATTCAGACAATTAATAAACAATGAAAGATTTAGACAGGGTTGATGGCAGAGCAAAAGTTACGGGCACGGCTACTTACGCCGCCGAATACGATTTACCAAATCTTGCTTATGGCGTGCTTGCATGCAGTACCATTGCAAAAGGAAGCATTACTACAATAGATACCAAAAAAGCGGAGCAGGCTCCGGGGGTATTAACGGTGATCACACATCTTAATTTGCCAACACCTCCCGGCTACAAGCCTAAGCCCGAAAATAAAAATCCGCCTACCCCGGTAAAAGATTATAAAGTATTCGCAGATAACCTCATTCGTTTTAACGGGCAGCCTATAGCGTTAGTTATTGCTGACACTTTTGAGAGAGCAACTTACGCCGCGTCGCTTGTAAAGGCTGAATACAAAAAAGAAACTTCCCATACTGATATTAATGAAGCAATAAAAAACGGTAAGCCGGCAGATACCGGCGAAGATTCCAAAGAGTATGTACGTGGTAAAGCAGATGCCTATAAAAATGCGCCGGTTAAAATTGAAGCTGAATATACGACACCGCTGGAGGTGCACAACCCAATGGAAATGCATGCCGTAACGGTTGTGTGGGAAGGAGATAAGGTTACTGTTTATGATAAGACGCAGTCGCTGATGGATGCTCAGAAAAATATCATGGACTTGTATGCTGTGCCGAAAGAAAATGTACATATCATTTGCAAATACCTCGGTGGCGCTTTTGGTTCTGCTTTTAATTTCTGGCCGCATACTGCTGCCGCTGTGATTGGTGGAAAAAAAATTGGAAAGCCACTTAAACTTACGCTGAGCCGAAACCAGATGTTTACACTGGTTGGCTACAGGCCGGAGGCAATACAGAAAGTTAGCATCGGCGCAAACGAAGATGGAACACTTGTAGGTATCACGCATGAAGCCGATGCAATGACGGCGACTTATCAAACATTTACAGAAGGCATTGTAAATATTTCACGCTCACTGTATGCATGCCCGAATGTAAATACCAGTTATAAGGTATATCCCTTAGACTTTAGTGTGCCGACGTGGATGCGTGGCCCCGGCGAAACTACAGGTACTTATGCGCTCGAATGTGCGATAGATGAGATGGCGTATGCGGTAAACATGGATCCGCTTGCCTTCCGGCTATTGAACTATGCTGAAAATGATCCTGAACATAACAGGCCCCACTCAAGTAAATTTTTAAAAGAAGCTTTTCAAATGGGCGCCGATGGAATAGGCTGGAAAAACAGAAGCTCGCAACCGCGTTCCACGAAGGAAGGAAACTTGCTGGCAGGCTACGGCATGGGTACAGGTGTGTTCATTGCCTGGAGAGGCGGCGCATCTGTTGGTGTAAAATTTTTGAGTGATGGTACACTAATTCTTTCAACAGCAGTTACCGACATGGGGCCGGGTACTGCTACGGCCATGACAAGCTTAGCTTCGCAAAAATTTGGCATTTCTCCTGACAAGATAAAATTTGTAATGGGCGATTCTAACCTTGCACCGGGGATTTTTCAGGGCGGCTCAGGCACTATGTCTTCTTTGGGAACTACGGTGAATAATGCGGCTATTACGCTTAAACAGAAATTAGTTGACATCATAAAACAAACTTCTGTTTTTCATACAGAAAAGATTCACGAGGTTGATTTAAAAGACCTCATTTTCGAAAATGGCTACATGATGCTTTCATCAGAGCCGGAAAGAAAGATCAGCTATACAGAAGTATTGAAATATGGCAATGTGCCACAGCTTGAGTTAGTGGAAAAGTCTGAAGGCTTTGATGGTGGCGGATATACCAGCTATTCCTATTCTGCGCATTTTGTAAAAGTATTGGTGAATCCTGAGACCGGCGTTGTCACGGTAAGCAAGGTTGTATCTGCTATTGATGCGGGAACCATCGTGAATGAAAAAACGGCGAGAAGCCAGATTATTGGTGGCGTGATCGGCGGTATCGGAATGGCGCTGATGGAGGAAGGTGTAGTTGACCATCGCTATGGCAGGTGGGTGAACAATAATTTCGCAGACTATCACGTGCCCGTAAATAAAGATGTACCGCACATAGAAGCCTTGTTTGTAAACAAACCCGACCCGATAGTGAACCCGATAGGCTCTAAAGGCCTTGGTGAAGTATCTATGGTGGGCTTTCCTGCAGCAGTTGCCAACGCTGTTTTTCATGCTACGGGTAAGCGTGTACGTGAGTTGCCGATTACACCGGATAAGTTAGTATAAGAGTTAGGTAAAATGTTTATTTCGATTTCAGTGGGGTGTCATGGTAAGATATAGTCTGCAAACGTAATTAAACTAAACAATACTTTTTTTAATGGCGCAACATTTTGTATTTTGAAGATGCAGAGAATGATCTTGATATTGAAGGTTTTTATAAATTATAAGTTGGAATACTTTGGAGGCAAGAATAATACTTAAATATGAAAATAAAGGCTGACCAGATACAAATTTCCATTGAAAAAATAACAAAGTATTTATTAGTTGAAAGAAAAAAATGATAAATCTAAATTTTTATTTGGATTAGGATATTCGTTAGAAAACTGGAAGGAACTTTTGTATGATATTAAATATCTTGCTATAAATAATGAATTAATTTACAGAAAGAAAGCAACTATGGAAACCTGTATTCAGTCAGAGGTAAATTAAAGCATAAAAAGATTATTACTATCTGGCTTCAACATATAAATCATGATGTTTACAGATTTATAACCTTATATCCTGATAATGATGAATAAAAAATTTGAATTGTATCAACAGGTGATCTTGTCTAAAGCATTACCAGAAGATCATTTGCAAAAAGGTGATGTCGCCACTATTGTAGAAATTATCGAACACAAAAACCAAACCGGCTATTGTCTTGAAATATTTGATAACAATGGAGATACTCTAAAAGTGATTATAGTTAATGAATCAGGCATTGATGATGTAAAACCTCATGCTGTAGTAAATTACCGGGAGTTGCGCACACTTTGATTTTCATGCAAATTATAAAAAGGAAAATATAGGCCGGCATAAGATGCTTTCTGCCTGTTGATATTGGAGGCTGCAAGATTAAACTAAGCCAGTGCTAAAGCATTCACTTCTAATTTAAAGCCAAGGGTTTCCATTATAGCTTCGCAATCTTTCCATTCGAGGCCAAAAGCTTTTACATCAGCTAATCCGAGCTGAGCCAGCGTATTCCTTATAGTGTGGGCACTATCATCTTCATAAGAAGAGGCTACAAGCGACTCCTCGGCCCAGTTTACAAGATCTTCCAAAGACAAATGATGTTGCAGATAGGCCAGCAAATTATCGGCTATTATTTTTTTTGTGATCATTTATATTTTTTTATGCCCGGTGTCAACCGGATACTTTTCGTGTATTTCTCTCAAAATATCGTTTTCGTCATATACTTCCTGCCAGAATTTTATGGTTACTTCTTCAGCGTCCACTTCTTTTAAATATTTTGCCTTCCAGCCCAATTTACCAACTATTTCAAAAGAATAAATGCGACTTCCATCTTTGTTTTCAACCCACGATTCAAATTCCATTTCATTTTTTTGCCGCTTTTTTTCATTCATGCTTCCAAACATTATAGATAATAAAGTTACAATAATTAATATGGGGTTTCCATGATGGCTTTGCACCCCTGGACTTTTGCAATTGAAAGAATATAATAAAATCCATGAAGAGATTTTTATAGAAGCACTCAAAGTGAAGTTGCCAATGAAAGATATTTATAATAGAAGTAAATTATGAAGATTAAAGTAAGGCTTTAGCAATCTGTTTTGTTGGTGAAGAGTTCGTTTTTTCACAAATTCAATACTAAAAATTGAAAAGAGAAAGGATCAAATACCTGATACATTTTTTAATTAAATTTGATAAAATAATTTTCCATGATAGCAGATGAAAAAACAGTAATAGAGCAAATTGTAAAAGAAGTAGAACAGTTAGACCCACTGGAGCAGCAGATTATTTTGACCAGACTAAGAGTAAAGAGGCTAAGCGAAAAAGGAACAGGCACTGTTGCCAGTCCTCCAAAAAATTTGAAAGCACCTACTATGAAACAAATTGATAAATGGAAACATGAAGCAAGGGAGAAATTATGAGGATTAATAGGTATGTTTTAGACAACAATATCTGGGTAAGCTATTTTATCACTAACAGGCAACAAAAAATTATGGATATTATTAATAGAAATAGGTTAATAATATTTTCTTGTGATGAGTTGATTGCAGAATTTACTGCTGTTTTAAAGTATGAACATATACAAAAGTACAAAGTAAACATCCCAAGGCCCGTTGATCTCCTTAAAGAAATCACAACACATTTTTACAATAAAATATCCAATAAAAAATTATATCCCTCAAGATGTAAAAGATAACTATGTAATAGCATTGGCATTGCAAACTAACAGCGGATCATCACAGCTTATGGCCGTATTGTTCAATCTTTTGTGGAATATTTGTATCTTCAAATTTGTTGAATTTTGCGGATTAAACTTGGTCTAAGTTTATTTTTTGTTTCTTGTTCATTTGCGCCGCGTTCATCTCTCTTTTTTTTAAACAAGACTTTTCTGGCATATTTAATGTTTGCATTTAACAAACATTTTTCAAATGAATTTCTCTACAGGAAACCAAATAATTTATCTTTTTTTATTGACCTGCCTCTCTTTGCTACATAGCAAATCATACTCCCAAATGGATAATATGGATATGATGACTTCAAGTAAGCCAATGATGCCGCTGGCCGTTAAAAGTAACGAATCACTACCCAGTCAATTGGCTTCGGCTAAAGCTGAGGGCGACGCGGTGGCGAAAGCGCTTGATTGGCTAAAACAACAAACGCCAGCTACAAGCGGGGAGTTAAGGGCGGGAGAATACAAAATTGTTTATGCACTTTCCGCCCCCGAGGGATGGTATGAGTATAGCAATAATAATGTAAAATGGAGGGCTGCTGAAAATGCTAACGCGCATTTGTGGCTCTTTATATTGGACGGAGCTGATGGTCGCGTTGTGCCACCTTTACAAATCCGGGCATCTCTTATGGACCAAAGTAAGCACGAGATTGCAAAA
This sequence comes from Hanamia sp., assembly GCA_965217965.1. Lineage (GTDB taxonomy): Bacteria > Bacteroidota > Bacteroidia > Chitinophagales > Chitinophagaceae > Ginsengibacter. The sequence goes on from CBDCJQ010000001.1 coordinate 2,411,878, forward strand.
AAGGCCATGCCTTTTGCCTGGATACCACTGATTAATGGTTACGGAAACAATTTTGATATTCCGGCTGGTAAGGCTTCGTCATTGGTAATTAAGATTGCAGCACCGCTTTATCGCAGGCATGATCCCTACAATGGAGATAGGTTTACAAACGCAACTGTAGCGATTATCCCACTTTTATCAAATGATTATACAGGGCTGCCTTTGCTAAGTGATGCAATGGAAAAAAATCAACAGCTCGCTAAAAATGCGGGAGACGCTTACAGCAATACCTTAAAGATCATGTACAGCCAGGCAAATGATGGGCGTGATACTTTAACCGGTGATTATTTTTTGGCTTATGCAATTGAATATTCTGAAGGATACTGGTATAGCAAAGCAAGTAAGTTTGTATATGAGAATAAGAATGAACAAAGCGCTAAACATAACTCACATATTGAAGTGGTAGCAAGAGATAGACAGACAGGGAGATTTCTGCACGATCTCAATGTAGTAGCAACTGTTAAACAGCCAAATGGAGATAGCATTGGCACTCACCAGGAAATGTTTATGTGGCATCCATGGTTGTATCACTATGGAGAAAACTGGAGGGTGCCTAATGCAGGAGATTATGAACTGCATATACACATCGACCCACCCCCTTATCACCGTTATGGGAAAAACCTGGGCAACCAATTTACCCAACCTATTGATATGGACTTTAAAAACATAATGATTAAAACAGGACAGAAATAAGATGAAAAAGAAATTATATTATTTATTCGCCACGCTTTGCCTCCTTCGTTCATTGAGTGGATTTTCACAAGAATCTTTTTACAGGGTGTATCAATTTGAAACGCCATTAAAAGGTCATCTTGAATTAACCAATTGGACAACGTTCATTCATAACAGTGACAAAGCAGAAGACTATTTTGGAAAAACTGCATTAAGAAATCATCTCTTTGCTCACTCTATTGAAGCAGAATATGGATTTGGCGATCACTTAGTTGTGGCAGGTTATGCGGATTTCGAGGATCCAAAGGGACAAAATTTCAATTATACTGGAGCCCGCATCGAAGCCAGGTATCGGTTTGGTGAGCGGTTTGATCATTTTATAAATACAGCATTATACTTTGAATATATTTTGCCCGATCATGCCTATTCCAATTCTAACGAGATTGAAGGAAAAATAATTTTAGATAAAGATTTAAACGATTTCAGGCTTGTATTAAATCCTGGTTTTAGTAAGTATGTAAGCGGCGATGAAAATAAAGATATTCAACCCACCTTTAGCGCCGGAATGTATTACCGCCGCGGTACCTTGATGCAACCTGGTATTGAGTTCTATGAAAATTTTACTGATAAAAATCCTACTATATTTCCTACCATTGACTTTAATCTCACAGGCAGTATTGTTTGGAGCGTGGGTGCGGGTTTTAGATTAAATGATGAAAATGACAAGGTAATTTTTAAAAGTATTCTTCAGTTTGACATACAAGCTATCAGTCCTACGAAATTGATGAGAAGAAAGATGCCCCTAAGTGCCCGCATGTAATTAATACATTCTATGTTTTAAATATTTTATTATGGTTAAATTTATTTTCTAAGAAAAGTAATAAGTACCAAGCGGCTAATATGTAGCATGTGTTTACTAATGCATACAGTCTATTCTGCCCATGATTTTATTACATGCAAAAGCCGATCTAATATAAAGACAGTTTTAATGCTTGGCATTACTTTTCTACATAGATCAATATTATTAATTCGCATCGTCTCGCACGGCGCAGCAAAATATTCTCTATTACCTTAACATAATATTTGTAACTCTTTACCGATATTCATTCGCATGAGGCTCTGTGAATTTATAATAAACCGGGTATTTAATAAAGGCGGTTTAAAAGACGAACAGCGCACAGGCAAATCATAGAGACCTATTTTAAATTACCGGAATGGCCTCCTTTTTTTTATGAAAAATGATGGGTCGTATATTATAAAAAAACAGGAAGCTTATGCGAACAAAAATTACTCTACTCTTTTTATTTTCTATTTTATCATGCACTATTTGTTTCCCACAGGGTAACAATATTACGGTTTCAGGGATAGTGAAAAGTAAAACCGGCAAAACCGCTCTGCCTTATGTAAATGTGGTCTTGAAACAAGGCGACAGCAAAGAGTTTATAACAGGAACAGTTACGAACGAGGAAGGCAGGTTTTCTCTTTCTAATATTAAATCCGGTAATTATTTGCTTGAGATTTCCTTTGTGGGTTATACAAATAAAACGGAACCTCTCTACGTGGGGATCCTTACTGATTTTCTTGATGTAACCACCATAGAACTTGAGGAAGATGCGGAAACATTGAATGAAGTAATCGTGTTGGCCAAGCAGGACGAAGTGAATGCAAAAATGGATAAGAAAACATTTTCGCTTGCAGACAACATCAGCCAAACCGGGGGTTCGGTTTTACAGGCTATGCAAAACCTGCCCGGCGTCACCGTGCAGGATGGTAAAGTGCAACTGCGCGGGAATGATCGTGTAACCGTTTTAGTTGATGGCAAGCAAACTGCTTTAACAGGTTTTGGTAACCAGGCCGGCCTGGATAACATACCTTCTTCCGCCATTGAGAAAATTGAAATAATAAATAATCCTTCCGCAAAGTATGATGCGAACGGAAATGCAGGGATCATTAATATCATTTACAAAAAAAATAAAAAAGAAGGCTTTAATGGTAAGGCTGGCTTTGCTACGGGCGCCGGCGCTTTGTGGGTGAAAAAAGAAAACCTTCCTACAATCAGGCCGCAATATCAATTCACGCCAAAAATAAATCCGTCGCTATCGCTTAATTACAGGAAAGAAAAAGTGAACGTTTTTTTTCAGGGCGATTATTTATATACGCAGACACTCAATAAAAATGAGTTTGTAGAACGTAAGTATGATGATGGTACCATTATCAACCAGCAAACGAAGAGGAACCGGAACACAGGATTTCTTACCACTAAAGCCGGAATAGATTATAATATGAATGCCTACAATTCACTTACGATATCCGGTTTATACGGCAGTGAAAAAATCATTGATCGTGGGGACGAGCCTTTTTTTGAAAATGATTTTAAAGAGCGGTATCGCCTTTGGCAATTCCTGGAAGATGAGATTAAAACAACAGTGATGGCCACCGCTACTTATCATCATAAGTTTAAGCAGCCGGGGCATTTATTAAATGCCGGTTTTAGTTATACTTTTCACCGGGAAGATGAGCAATATTTTTTTACTAATATTCTACCCGCCTACACCGGGAAAGATGCATTCAAACTTTTATCGGATGAGAACGTGGCAGATTTCAATGTGGACTATGTGCGGCCTTTAAAGTATGGGCGCATAGAAGGAGGCTTCAAATTTCGCCGGAGGTGGATACCTACAAATATGCAATTTTTCCCGGGACTAAATTCTCCCATCGATAGTAGCGCCGGTGGTAAAGCAACATATAAAGAAACGATTCCGGCTTTATATGGAAATTATGTTTTTGAAAATGAAAAATATGAAGCTGAAATTGGATTGAGAGTTGAGTATGTACATCTGCAATACGATGTAAACCCAGATCATAATACTTACAAAAGCGATGGCTATAATTATACGCAACCATTTCCTAATGTTCGCCTCGCATATAAGATCAACGACCATAATAAAATATCATTTTTTTACAACCGGAGAGTTGACCGGCCGAATGAAGTGGATATCCGCATCTTTCCAAAGTACGACGATGCAGAAATTATAAAAGTAGGGAACCCTGCGCTGCGGCCACAGTTCACTAATTTATTAGAGGCGGGGTATAAAACAAACTTGAGTAAAGGTTACCTCTATTCCGCCATTTATCACCGGTTTGCAAATGGCACTATTACCCGCATCGCAAGTTCTGTTCCGGGAAGTAATTTAATATATGCCATCTTTCAAAATGCTGATCGCAGTTATAATACAGGAGTAGAAGCGGTGCTTTCCCAGGATGTATCGAAGAGCTATTCATTTAACCTGGCAGTAAATGCTTATCGAAATCAAATAGATGCCTTTACGGTTCAAAATAAATACCCCGTTGCAAATACTTTTACTGCTGACAGGCAAAAAATATTTTCCGGGAATGTAAAGCTGAACAATACCATCCGGTTGCCTAAAAATACATCTGCACAAATAACCGCGATATACCTGGCAAAAGATATTATTCCGCAAGGAACAATTGGCGCCCGCTTCTCCCTAGACGCAGGTGTAAAGAAGACAATACAAAATGGAAATGGAGAAGTGTTTTTTAATGCCACCGATATTTTAAACACCATGGTCGTAAAAAAAGAAATCACGGGGAAAGATTTCCAATATGTTAGCAGTGATTATTATGAGACGCAGGTAATAAGGGTGGGATATAATTATAAATTTTAGTAAAGAGCGTTGCTTAAAATTTCGAGGGTCAAAATTGATGACGATAACGATACTATCTGATGATGGGATGCGCTACAGGCCTTCACCATTTTGAATAATTTAGGATACTGTTAAGGTTACCTTTTTAAGAAAACGTAATAAATAGCAAACATGCTGATATGAAACTTTTATTTATTATTCTATCCCTGGTATTCTCTTTGTATTTTTTTAGCTGCAATCAATCTGACACAAAAGAGAAATTTGCAGTGTTGAATGATTCCTTATCTCCCTCAGGCCTCACCGGTGATTCCGTGAAATTTGTAAAGACCGCCGGCATAAATCTTAGAGTAAAAAATGTAGAGCAATCGGCAAGAAGCATATCCGCGATGGCCAGTAAATTCGGCGGCATGCTTTTTAACCAATCTTATGAAGCTGCCGAAACCGGTAGAAACGAACTTAAAATTTCCACAGACTCTTTGATGGTCATAAATACTTACACCCCGCAATCTGATATTACGGTGCGGGTGCCGGCTGAGAATCTTGAAGAGTTTATGTACGGCGTGGCAGACCTTGGTTATTTTACAGCAAGCCACACGCTTGATATTGATGATAAAAGTATTGAGTATTTGGAAAATATTTTAAAACAAAAAAACAGGAAAGAGATATTGTCATCGCCCGCCGCCGCTATGGCCAAACCACTAACAGACCTTCAAACCATCGGGGTGAAAGATGAAGTTACGAACAGGCAAATCGCTGATAGAGTAATTGATGCCAACGCAAGTTATAGCATGGTTCATATCACTCTCACACAAAATTCTTTAGTAAAAAAAGAAATTATCGCTAACTATCTAATTGCCGATTACCAACTGCCCTTTGGCAAGCGATTATCTAATTCGCTAAATGATGGATGGCAGTATTTTTTGTCTTTTATCATTATTCTTGTAAACCTATGGGTATTTATCTTGTTGATTATTTTAGTTTTCTGCTTTTACAAATTTGCTTCACAAAAAGTAAAAATTTCAGGTTTTAATATAAAAGCCTGACACTCCCAACGCTATCATTAGAATTTCTTTGAGGAAAATATGGCAATAGAAAAAACTTTCTAAATAGCCTGTAATCTTATTAATTTGCAGCCCTGCACCACGTTGTGTACCTCTACTAATTATTATGAATTCCCACCTCTTTACAAAACAGTAAGCTTATTGATCATTTCAAATGATCCGGTATGGAAGCCCGGTGGGAGCTATAGATGCAAAGTGGCCGGAGGGTTTAGGTAGGCATTGTAGATATTAACAAAGCCGTAAATCCCTGACTACAACTGTAAGATCACACTCCAAATATTTTCATTTTGCTATATATAACGGTAACGGTTAGCCGTATATAAAAATTTTTGCCTTACCGGTTCTTTTTCAATAAGTATTTATGAAATTTATGTACCAATAAAAAGGCAAATTATGATCAGTATAAAAAGAACAAATTCAGGGGATAAAGATTTTCAGAATCTTGTAAAAGAATTAGACAACGACTTAATGATACGCGATGGTGAGGAACATTTATTTTATAATCAATTCAATAAAATTGATACAATAAAAAATGCAGTTGTTGCCTACGAGGGAGATGAGCCCGTGGGATGCGGTGCCATCAGGGAGTTTTCTCCGAAGGCGATGGAAGTAAAGAGAATGTATGTGCTACCGGCGAAACGCGGCCAGGGCGTTGCTGCTGCGATATTGAAAGAATTGGAAACATGGTCACGGGAATTAAAATACAAAAAATGTGTTTTAGAAACCGGTAAAAAACAGCCCGAAGCAATAGTTTTTTATACAAAAAATAATTATAAGATCATTCCGAGCTTCGGGCAGTACCTGAATGTTAAAAACAGTGTATGTTTCGAAAAACAGTTGCCGGAATAATTGCAGGCTTTTGCGTTAGAAAATCAATCCATTTCTTCCTGCTCCAGCCAAAATCTGCGAACTGCATTTAGCTGATCAAAATCCAATGTCTCGATGGCTTTGTCTCTTGGTATTTGCTCTATATATTCAAAGCGACGCTGAGGGCCATCTTCAGTAGTTAATATGAAATCATAAGTATTGACGCCGGTTTTATCTACCTCAACGTGTACTCCATCTTCCAGGTTAAATTTAAGCGGGTAATGTTTTGACATAAAAAAAATTTTCTCAAAGTTATGAAAGTTTCCTGCAGAGAGATTTTAATTGCCGGCTAATTGCTTCGATTGAGGTCGTTTACTCATCTCTTTTTCTTTTTCTTTTTTTCATTATAAATGGTTTCTGTTTTATCCAGCAGGGTTATAAACTCGTTTTGTAAATAGTCATTTTTCAAGGCGGCATCTGCCGTAATTTTTTTTATATCGCTCCAGTTTATTTCCTGCGAAAGAAATTTTGATTGGCGAAGCTTAAGCCCAAACATACATATTGCTGAGGCAAACCGAAGGCTCTTATCAATGTCTTTAAAAGCTGTAAAATTATCGGGGCAAGTATATAACAGCTTCTTTTCTGTGCTATCAGGCGGAAGCTTGTAATGCAATGTGAGGTGTGCAATACTATTTGCTTCGTTATGTAATGCATCTGCAGTTTTAGAAACAATTTCAAATACGGCTGTGTTACCTGTGCCGGCGCCTATTTCCCCGCCCTCAAGCTCTTCGCCTTTTTCAGCAAGTACATTTTTTTTATTGTCATAGCCTATCAACCTGTACTCCTTCACCAGCGCAGGATTGAATTGAAGCGTCATGTAAACATCGCTTGCAATTGAATACAATGTTTGCGTAAACTCCGTAACCAATATTTTTTCAGCCTCTCTTATATCATCTATATAGGCAAAGTTGCCGTTTCCTTTTTTTGCAAGCACCTCTATTTTCGAATCTTTATAGTTACCCATTCCCACGCCCAGGCACGACAGGTACACACCCGATTGCCTTTCTTTCGTAATCAATTCTTCCAATTCTTTTTCTGTATGGATGCCTACGTTAAAATCTCCATCAGTGGCGATTATTATCCGGTTGTTGCCACCTTTTATAAATGTGCTTTCAGCAAGCTTGTAAGCGCTTCGTATACCGGCTTCGCCCGGTGTATCACCTGCAGCGGTGAGTTCTTCAATAGCTTTTGTAATTTTTTGTTTTTCATTGCCGCTCGTGGGTGGCAGCCATATTCCAATACTTCCTCCATACACTACAATCGACACGGTGTCAATGTCTCTTAAATTTTTTACAAGCAGTTGAAAAGATTCTTTGAGAAGCGGCAACCTGTTAGGTAAATCCATACTGCCTGATACATCTATAAGAAATACAAAATTTGACGGAGGAACCTTAGTAAGATTTAATTTTTTTCCGGAAAGACTGATATATAGTAGCTGATTATTTTTATTCCACGGGCATTGTGTTAATTGTGATTCGATTCTAAAAACATTTACGGAATCAGGCTCTTTATAATTAAAATTAAAATAATTGAGCATTTCATCAACCCTTACCGCATCCGGCGGCACTTTGCTACCTTGGTTAATAAACCGGCGCACATTACTGTATGAGGCTTTATCTATCCGCATAGCGAAGCCCGTGGTGTTGTCAACGTTACTTTTTATAAAATCATTTTCTATAAGATTGCTATAGCTTTCATCTCGGAAATAAGCCGTGGGATAAATGTTGCCTTGCGCACCTGTAGTTATCGAAATGAGCTTCGGTTTTTTTATGCTCATATTCGTTAAAAGCATTTTCAATATTATTTGCTGATATACATCACTCTTTACTTTTACAGCTTTTGTTTCATAGCCATCGCTGCTTATCACCAGCGAATCGTAGAGAGTGGAGGAGGGGATGCCAAAGCCGCCCGTAATGCCGCTGTAAAATAATTGATGGGTTGCCGGCATGTAGATTTTCACGTTCTGCAACGGCTGATTTTTTTCGTCTTTTATTTCTCCCCGTATATAGTATTGCCCTTGTGCATGCAACATCAGCATAAATAAGCATACAATAAAAAGCGCTTTTTGCAAGGGTTTATTTTGAAATAAAACAATCAATTTTGGTTTATGTTCTTCTCTCTGTTTTATGCGGAATGAATAAGCAATCAATATATCTCAAGAGATGTTTTAGCAAGATTTTTTTTAAGGCCGGCTCGCAAGCTTTACACCAATTGGTAAATTTCCTTAATATTTCTTCCAAGCCCATCGTAATCCAATCCATAGCCTACCACAAATTTATTAGGAATGGTGAATCCCAGGTAATCAATATCTATAGGATGTACCATAGCGTCCGGTTTATGCAGCAGGGAAGCAATCTTTAGAGAGGCAGGGTGGTGGTGCTGCAGTTGCGGTAAAAACTGGAAAAGTGTTTTGCCGGTATCCACGATATCTTCTACAATTATTACATCCCTGTGCCAGAGATCAGCATCGAGCCCTATGGCCGTGATCACCTTCCCTGTTGACTTTACACCTTTGTATGATGCCAACTTTATAAAACATATTTCGGCGTCTGCGTTTATCTCTTTAAAAAGATCGGCAGCAAACATAAATGCCCCATTGAGTATCGCGATAAATAACGGCCTTTTCCCTTCATAGTCTTTATTAATTTCACCGGCAATCCTGGACACTTCCTGTGCAATTTGAAAGGAGTCTAAATAAGGTATAAATTCTTTGTCGTGTACTTTAATAGAACGCATAATTTATTTTGAAATGATAAGCTGTTGGCCAATTTGTAAGTCGTCTTTTGATAAATTATTCCATTCTTTTAACTGGGCTACTGTAGCGCCGTATTTTTTTGCGATACTGTACAATCCTTCCCTGGCTTGTACTTCGTGATAAGCAGGTTGCATACCGGAAGACTTTGATGTGGCAGGCGGCTCAACATATTTTACACTGGATACCTGGTAATTGTTGCCTGACGGAGTAAGAAGGATTTTAGTGCCGGCATAAATATTATCAGCAATAGAAAGATGATTATACTCGCAGAGGCTTTGCAAAAGAACACCGTTTTTTTGTGCTACATCATAAAGCGTTTCACCATCGCCGGCAATATAATAATCCCTGTTTCCTTCTTTTTGTTTTTTCTCCAAAAAAATAATCTGGTCTTTATTGAGCAGGCCATCTTTATTCAGATCATTATACTCAAGCAATTTCCCCAGGTTAATATCATACGCTGTCGCGATGGCCAGCAAGGAAGTTCCTTTGTTCACGAATAAAGCTTTTTTACTATTGACAGTGAGGTTTGCAACCGGTGAAGCATCACTATTTTCCGGTGTTACATTCTGCCCGGTTGATTGCAGCACATCGTTGATACTTTTATCTTCAGGGTCGTCTTTATATTTTGATGCGTCAAATATGGGCAAGTCGTTTACTGCCATCAAAGTGTATTGCTCCAGGTTATTGTTCTCAATATTTTTTATAAGAATGTCAGAATATTTCGGATTGGTTGCATAGCCCGCCTTGCGTAAACCATAAGCCCAGCCTTTATAATCACGCGGGTCAAGCCTGAATAAAGATGCATACCTGTCATTCCCCCGCAGGTAATTGGAATGGTCGCGGTAAGATTCATCGGCGTCTTTATACATCCGGAAACATTCGCCCGGTGCATCATCATCATGGCTTACGCCACCGGCAGTCCACGAGCTTTTACATTTTATACCAAAGTGGTTGTTTGATTTTTTTACAAGGTCACTATTGCCATTTTCGGTTTCCAATAAGCCCTGCGCAAGCGTGATGGCTGCAGGCACACCCATGCGCTTCATTTCGCGAATGGCCATATCCTTGTGTCCGGCTATATATTCTTCGGCAGTGATGTATTGGGCAAAAAGCGCAAATGAAAAAATAAAATTTGCCAGGAGAAGAGATAATATTTTTTTCATAGAAATTAATAATGGGTGTCAGTAATTATATGAAGTAAAATAGTTTTCAATTTTTTATTATAAGCATAAGGCCGTCTCTAACGGTTAGGATTACCTGCTGTGTTCTTTCATCTTTAGCCACATATTTATTGAAGGCGTTTATTGCAATTGCATTTTTACCTTCTATTTTTTCTTCCAGCACCTCGCCATGAAAAAGCACATTGTCTGCAAGTATCATTCCTCCTTGTTTTAAACGCGGCAAAGTTAGTTCGTAATAATTAATATAGTTCACTTTATCAGCATCAATAAAAACAAGATCCCATTCTATGCCGAGGGCAGGAATGATCTCTAATGCATCGCCCCTATGTAAAATTATCTGATCGCCATGTGAAGATTTTGTAAAATAATTCTGCGCAATGTCAGCGTCTTCTTCTCTTAGCTCAATGGTATGTAATTCACCATTGGCTGTTAGGCCCTTTGCAAGACATAGTGCGCTGTAGCCCATAAAAGTTCCTATCTCCAATATTTTTAATGGGCATGCTGTGCGGCTTATCAGCTCCAGTAGCTTTCCCTGCACCGGGCCGCTAAGCATGTTTGATTGCGGATGATTGCTCATAGTGTATGCCTCAATCTCCATTAGTAATTCATCCGTTGGCGTGGTGAAAGAGGCTGCATAATTTTCTGCCTTACTATTTATTATTTCCATTATAGGTTTTTATTTATTTTCTTTAGGTGATGTGTGTTTAATACGAACCCCTTTAGCTAACAGTTAATGGCTTTATTCTATTTCTATTGAGAAAAATTTGGGTTAGGCTTACCAACCGTCCGGAATAAATTCTCAATCGTAAATTTTTATCGATAGTCTTAATCGTCATGATCAATGCCATTTCTTCGCGTTAACCTTTAATGGCTATCTCCAAAGGAGAGAGCCTATCCCGATCTCACATCGGGAGGTTGTCCGAAGGGTGAATTCTCCTCGACGACACCAGCAACAATCCCAAAAAGGTCAATAATCCATTTACCACTATTAACTCTTCAGCAAACACATAGCCGCCAAATAATTCTTTAGAATATTTATCAATAAAAAAACAAAGCAATGGCGCAACAATACAAATAACCGGCGTAGCCTTATCAAGCACGTTCCTTTTTTTTGCATAGAGAGAAAATGCAAACAGACCAATAAGCGGCCCATAGGTAAATGTAGCCACTTTAAAAATGGCGCTCACTACCGAGGCATCGTTTACGGCATTAAATAAAAGGATAACAAGTAATATAAGAATTGAAAAACCGACATGTACAAAGTGCCGCTTCTTAACCATTTGCTGAGAGCTTTTATCTGTCTTTTTATCAAAATTTAAAAAATCAACACAAAAGGAAGTAGTAAGTGCCGTAAGCCCTGAATCAGTGGTGGCAAAAGTTGCAGCCGTTAGCCCCAGCATAAACACAATCGCAGGTATGCCTTTAAAATGATCCAGCGCAATTTCCGGAAAAAGATAATCTGTACGCGGCTGCCCGGTTGCCGCATCCAGCGGTACAGCTATACCGTTTTTATTTGCATAAATATAAAGTAAGGCGCCGACGCTTAAAAAGAACAAATTAATAATTACAAATACAAAAGTAAAAGTGAGCATATTCTTCTGCGAGTCCCATAAATTTTTGCAGCTTAAATTCTTTTGCATCAAATCCTGATCGAGGCCAAACATGCCGATCGTTACAAAAATCCCTCCAATGAATTGTTTGCTGAAATGAAACTTATTGCTGACGAAATTATCAGTAAAAAATATTTTAGAATAGTTGCTTTCCTTAATGGTTTTAAACGCTCCGGTAATATCGAGATGCAGGCTGCTGCAAATAAAATAAATAGAAAGAACAACAGAGGTGACCAGGAAGACTGTTTGAAGACTATCGGTAATGATGATCGTTTTTAAGCCGCCTCTATAAGTGTAACCCCAAATAAGCAGCAAGCATATTACGATCGTAAGCCAAAAGGGAACACCCATTGAATTAAAAATAAATTTTTGTAACACGATGGCCACGAGGTAAAGCCTGAAGGCCGAGCCGATAGTTCTTGATAGCAGGAAAATAGCTGCGGCTGTTTTGTGGCTTACTTTACCAAGCGTGCGTTCTATCACTTCGTAGATAGAAGTGAGGTGCATTTTATAATAAAGCGGGAGCAGTATGCCCGCGACAATGAAATAGCCAACTGCATTACCCAGCACAAATTGAAAGTACCTGAACTGCGAGCCTGCAGCATTTCCTACCTCGCCCGGCACCGAGATAAAAGTAACGCCGCTTAGCGCCGTACCAATCATCCCGAAGGCAACGAGGTACCACTTTGAAGACCTGTTGGCAATAAAAAATGTCGCATTGTCTGACGACTTTCTCGAGGTAACATAAGAGATAAATATCAGCATTAAAAAGTAACCTATAATAAAAGAAAGCAAAACGGAAGGCGACATACAATTTTGGATTTTCACCTTGCAAATAATGCAGGCAGTTAGTATTTAATTAATAATGAAAATTAGGATTTGAAAGATATTAATTTGAAATTTATTCAAGATAAATAAAAAAATGTCAATTAAATCCATTGCTGTTTTCTGCGGTTCTAAACCCGGCGTTAATACATTGTTTGTGGAGCACGCCAGGCAGTTAGGATATTTGCTTGCAGAAAAAAATATTACATTAATATATGGAGGCGGCAACAAAGGAATAATGGGCGCCATCGCCAATGCCGTTCTTGAAAAACAGGGAAAAGTAATCGGCATAATTCCGAAGCTGCTTAGCGAATGGGAGCATCAGCATGCAAGCCTCACCGAGATGCACGAAGTAGCGGATATGCATGCCCGTAAGCGTATGTTGTATGAGAGATGCGACGCTGCTATTATTCTTCCCGGCGGCTATGGCACTATGGATGAACTGTTTGAAATACTCACCTGGAACCAGCTCAATATTCACGATAAGAAAATAATTATTTTAAATTCCGCAGGCTTTTATAATCATTTGATTTTGCACCTTGAAGCCATGGAAAAGGAGCAGTTTTTATACTACAAGATTATAGATAAGATTACGGTGGTAAAGGAGCCGGGCGAGTTGGTGCTGGATTGATACCCCGAGACGTTCATGCCGACGAGAGGAGGCATCTCCGGAAATTCTTGCTGTATAAATTCGGGAGACCTCTTGAAATCGTGCATACAGCATTTGATTTTATGAAGAACACATTAGGAATTACTTTGAGTGATACGAAAAATAGTGATCGTTCATTCTTCGCGTCGTGGATATTACTTTCCCCTAAGTACACAAAACTGTTCATGAAAGCTATCGACTAATTACTAATCATGTGGGTTCTATTACTTTTATTTAGGGAAGCAAATCTTTAATTAGAGCTTATCCCCTTTCCTACTTTCCGCCTCATGCATCATCAAATCTTCAATCACCTTTCCGATTTTTTCCGGTGTCTCTTTAAAAGTTAAGTAAGTAAATTTTTCACCCGGGATCAATATGTCTTTGCCATCGTCTTCTATTTCAAAATTTATCTTACGGAAACCAAACCACGGCGCTAAGCCACGCACAGCAACCAGTACAGCCGTTTCATCCCAGCTGTTACGGCCAAGGGTATTGTTGTCTTTTGCCAAAGCGATTGCAAAAGCATCTTTCACGGGGCTGTTTTGGATGGCGTCATTATTTATAAGCCGAATGCCCGTTAATATTTTTTCACCTATTTCAAAGCCACTGATGGTAATAGGCGTTGGCCAGTCCCTAAACACTTTTTGCGAAGCCTCAGCATCAACCATCACGTTGAATTCATAACCGCTTTTTCCATCTTTATCTATCCGTGCAGCCATAGACACCAACTGCTTTACTTTCTTTTTTACCAGGGCCGGGCCACTGAGTTTTGAATATTCATCAGCAACAGAATTAAGCAGGCCGGCTAAGTTGGTAAAGAAGCCCACGCTTACAACGGTTACACTTTTATCCGGTTGCGCTGCCAGTATTTTCCTGTACAATTTTACTGCATCCATGGCTTCATCATTCGATTGCAACGCATGTGGGTACTTTGCCACAATTGCCTGAGCCCATTGCTGTGAGCAATCTTTATTGGGCAGGGCAGTTTTGGTTATCCCAATGGGGATACCCGGCCTGTTGAAGTAAGTATTCAGCACACTTAAAGTTGGCACTGTTGTTTCAAATGCATTGCACGAAATGGTCGCAAGAATTTTTGCTTCACCCATATCTGCAAAGGCATGCAACAAGGCCATGGCGCCCACATCATCATAGTCGGGCGCTATATCCGTATCGAAAATAATAGGGACAGGCTTTTGTTTTTGCGCAGTAAGAGTATAGCAGCTCAAGAGAAAAGTAATTACAAGTATTTTTTTCATGCAATTGTTTTGTTGAATGGGCATTTGTGGATACCGGCTGTGCGTTATTGAGCACCTTTATTTGCAATTAAAGATATTTAATTTTTTAACCTTAGTTAATGATGGCGGCGGGTGCATTTCAAATTGTCGCCGGTTGGTGGAGACACCAACCGGGGCGCCTTGCCGTGGGCGGTGTCTCCACCGCCCACAAGCATCAAGACTGTGCGACAATTTGAAATGCACCCATGGCGGCAATATAACGAATACGTACAGGCACTATAAGTTTATATTTGCAAAAAGGGACAAAGAGTGTCCCCTTGCTCAAACAAAGACTTAATGCCGGGCCAATATAGTTATTTAGAAGGGTTTATAAAAGAACTGCGTTCGAGTGGAAGGTATGCATTTTCTCTACCGGAAGTACGAAACCGGTTTGAACAATCAGATGAAGCCATTAAGAAGGCAATCCAAAGACTAAAGAAAAAAGAAGAGATTGCTTTGATAAGGAACGAATTCTATGTAATAATCACACCGGAATATCAAAGTAAAGGCATCCTTCCTCCATCATTATTTGTTGCAGACCTGATGAAATTTTTAGGAAAAGATTATTATGTGGGTCTATTAAATGCAGCTTCTTATTATGGAGCCGCCCATCAGCAACCACAATCATTCTCAGTAATAACAGTGAAACCAAGTCTAAGGAATATTAAGAACGACAACCTGAAAATAAACTTTTACATAAAAAAGGAATGGGCTGATAATGATATAGTACAAAAGAAGATTGATACAGGATATATAAATGTTTCGTCGCCGGAATTAACGGCACTTGATCTGGTAAATTATGTTGACCAGGCTGGTGGACTAAACAGGGTTTCTACTGTAATAGCAGAACTCGGTGAAAGCATGAAGGCTAATAAGCTACTCGATCTTGCAAAACGGTATTCGCCCATAACTTCGGTACAGCGCTTAGGCTTCTTACTTGAAGATATTTTGAACATGCGGGAATTAAGCGATCCAATAAAGGCTTACTTAAAAACAGTGAATTATTTCCCGGCGTTATTAAGGCCACAAAAAGAAAAATCGGAGATGATAACGGGCAATGCCTGGAAGGTTGTGCAAAATTTAGAAATAGAAACAGATTTTTGATTCCACAAGCATATATAACAGCATGGCGTAAGAAAGCTCCCTGGCAGGAGGACTTCCAGGTAGAACAGGATCTGGTAATTCATCGGGCTTTAATGGCAATATATAGTGATCAATATTTAAGAGAAAGATTAGCTTTTAGAGGCGGAACTGCTTTGCACAAATTGTATCTATCCCCTTCGACAAGATATTCTGAAGACATAGATTTAGTACAAATTACAGCAGAGCCTTTCGGGCCAATTATGGATCAACTCCGCTTAGTGTTATCTTTTTTAGGAGACAAACCAATTCGCAAACAAAAACAACATAATAACACCTTGATTTACCGCTTCGATTCAGAAGGAGGAATTCCATTGAGATTAAAAGTTGAAGTTAATTGCCGGGAGCATCATACCATTTTTGGGATTCAAGATGTAAAATATGATATGCAATCTGAGTGGCATACTGATGAAGTTTTAATAGCTACCTATGATTTAGCTGAATTGTTAGGGACAAAAATGCGAGCACTATATCAAAGGCGAAAAGGAAGGGATCTTTTTGATATATGGTTTGCCTTAACGCAGAGTATGTGAATAGAGCTAAGGTTCTTAAAGCATAGAACTTTTACATGAAAGAAGAAGGTAATCGTGTCACGAAAAAAGAATTTCTCGAAAATATGGAAAAGAAAATGTTGGATCAGGATTTCTTAAGTGATATGGAAGGTTTACTGCGGCCCGGCCTAACATACAATATCGAAAATGCATACCAGTTTGTAAAAAAAGAGTTGTTGGAAAAAATTTAACAAGGGGGTTTATTTCAACACCTCGCTCACTGTATCCCAGTCTTCTGCTGCATCTTCTCATCATATTGTTTTTGCAAATCTTTTAATTCAGCATCATACCCGGCCTGGTCAATAAATGCTGCAGGATGGTAAGCATCACCGGGCTTGTGTTTTTCATGCAGGCCGAATTGACTGGCGTGTGCTGCAAGCCAAATATCGAAAGATATATTTTTCATAGTCTGCAACGTGTAAGCATAGTCATTAGCAATGCCTGGGTAAGCCGTAATGGCTGCAAAAGGGCGTTCACTTATGATAGTCGGCATGTTGGCAATAAGCACTTTGTAAGACCTTTGATCATCTTTTACCGTAAACAAAAAACTACAGGAACCTTTTGTATGGCCTGGATGATGCAGCACCACCAGTTGCATATCGCCGAGGGAAATGGTATCGCCATCCTGCAGCAAACGATCTGCGGTTACGGGTTTGAACGTGATTCCATATTGCCCCAATTCATAATCGGCCCTGCCGCCGCTTGCCAATACCGCCGCATCTTCTTTATCCGCCATAAGTTTTGCACCGGTTATTTTTTTAATTTCGGCCATAGCGCCTACATGATCATAATGCGCCTGTGAAGTGAGGAGAATTTTAATTTCGGCAAATTTAAAGCCCAGAGCCTCGATGTTCTTTTTTATCTGTGCTGCAGAAGCGGCCAGCCCTGTGTTGATCAAAATAATTCCTTTGTTGGTTGTGATAAGATAGCAGGCGAGATCGTAGGTGCCAACGTAATACAAATTATCTGCTATCCGGAATGGCTGATATGGTTGCGACCACTCCGGCTTTGTTTTAGGCTCTGTTACTTCTTGTGCATTTACTGCAACTGATGAGCTTAACAGAAATACAGATAGCATTATATTTTGGAAAGAGACTTTAAGCATTTGAAATATTAGAAATTGGTTATGAGTTATAAATGAAAAATATTTTATTGATCCGGGTTATAATATCATTGGATTTGTTACCGAATATGTATTCATATTACTAAGCAGCTTCCAGGTCTTTATTTCTTTCTATAAACAAATCATGATAAACCTGGGCTCTCATCCAGTACTCCGCAGGAATATCCAACAGCTTTTGAAGCTTAAGCGCAATGGCTGCACCTACGTGTCGTTTGCCATGTAGCAATTCGCTAAAATGCCCGGGCTTCATTCCTAAAGATTCAGCAAATTTATACTTCTTTATATTTCTTGCAGATAATTCCATGTGTAAAATTTCTCCTGGGTGAAGGTTCACGTCAGTGAAGATTTGTTTGCCGCTGGCATTAACAACTTTGTAATAGGACATGTTATTTATAGTAGCGGTAATTACAGGTAATGATTCGTAAGGTCTCTATTATCAATATATCTGTAACTATAATTGAATCTTTATTAACACTTAAAAGTAGCCGGTAATGTAATTGCCGTTGTTATTTGCCGGCAAAAATTTTTTTGAAGATAAGAATTGCCGGCTATGATTTTTTAAGACAATTTTCAAAAGATCAAAAGTTTCATGTTAACGAAACTTTCTTATATTACATCTGCCAGACTAAACGCAAATGGACAGACATTTTGAAATCATTTTTTTGAAAGAAGCGTTTGAGTATTTACAATAGTTAGATTTAAAACATTTAAATAAAATTCTTTACAATATTAGAAAAGCTCAATCAACACACGATCCTGAATTGTTCAAGAAACTTACTGGCGAAATTTGGGAATTCAGGACTTTGTAACAAGGACTTCAATACAGGCTTTTAGCGTTTTGGAATAAAACCAAATCAACGGAAACGTTAGTCATATCTACACACGGTTTTGTTAAAAAGCAAAGCAAAGTTCCTGATAATGAAATTGCAAAAGCAGAATTTCAACGTAAAAAATATTTTCAAGACAAAGCAAAGCAAAAAAGTAAAAATGAAAACATACACATTAGATGAAGTTCAGGACAAAATAGTTGGGAAGAAAGGCACGCAAAACAGAGACAGATTTGAATATGAACTTCAGATGGATTTAATTGGACAAGCTATAAAAGAAAGTCGCCAAAAAGAAAATTAACGCAGGAAGAATTAGGTAAATTAGTTGGTGTGCAAAAAGCACAAATATCAAGACTTGAAAGTAATGCAAGCAATGTAACTATTGACACTTTAATGAAAGTGTTTACTGCATTAAAAGCCAAAGTGAAACTTCAAATTGAATTACCTAATGCAAAGTTTAACATAGCAAGCTAAACCACAGTCAACGGCAGGTTTGGGAATACGCTGGCAAAGAACAATCGGCTGAAGAGTAATGTCATCAACAGTTTCAACCATTTGAGGCGATTACCGCAAATACAAAAAAATCAAAAGGAGCTAACAGTCTTATAAAGCGATAAACTTCATCACATATCTTTACAAGAAAACCGCTGAATTTTCCACCGATATATAAGAAGCTAAAATCCTTTTCACCTAAACTTTACTGGAGAGAAATACTTGCCACGCTGATGATACTGCTGGCTTTTATTTTTTTTGGAAGCGAACGAAAAGAGCTGCAACAGATCATTCCACAAATAGAAAATGCTGACGGACGCTGGTTGCTGGCCGGGGTCATTACTACTTTGCTGTATATACTTTTTCAAAGCGGCATGTATGTAAGCAGCTTTGCTTCTATAGGTCTGTCGCTAAAGTGGGTTGATTCTATTGAGCTTTTTTTGAAAAGAAATTTTTTAAGCATTTTTTTACCGGCTGGTGGTGTAAGCGCTTTAGCCTACACGCCATCACAATTAAGAAAAAGAGGATTTAATAAAACGCAAATACACCAGGCAAGCGGCTTGTATGCGTTCGCGGGTTTGTTCACCGTTTTTCTTGTGGGTTTCCCGGTGGTGATCTTATTTGCCATATCCTCCAACCAACATTTAAAGAGCGCCTGGATAGGGTTGGTACTTGTAATTTTTATATTGGCCGGTATCGTATGGCTTGCAAGGTCGCTCAGGCAAAAGGGAAAGATTTATAACTACATTGAAAAGAAAATCCCCAGCGTGGCTCCGCTGATAGATGAACTCTTTGCAGCCAATGTCAATAATAAAAAATACGCCGGCAGCATTTTATTTTCAACAGGTGTTGAACTCACCGGCATGTTCCACATCTATATCGCCATGCTGGCTTTGGGTTTTACCGCTTCGTTTCCTGTGGCGGCAATAGCCTATATGGTTTCGGTTTTATTGATGATCACTTCGCCTTTTCTGCGTGGACTGGGTGCAGTAGAATTATCGCTGGTATATATTTTAGAACTCTATGGTTACCCAACGGTGCAGGCTTTGTCCATTACTGTTCTATATCGCGTATTCGAATTTTGGCTTCCTATGGTTTTCGGCATTCTTGCCTTTGCGTGGAGAGGCCGCCACCTGTTTGTAAGGATAGTGCCGGCCCTGCTTATCTTCCTTCTTGGCTTAATAAATATTATTTCTGTAGTTACGCCACCGCTGCGCATACGCTTGAAGCTTATCCGCGAATTTCTTCCGCTGGAAGCTATAAATGCATCAAACATTTTGGTACTTTTTATAGGCCTGGCCTTGCTGATCACATCGGCATTTATGTTCAAGGGATTGAAGAATGCCTGGCGCCTGGCGTTATTACTTTCTGTGCTGTCGCTGATAGGAAATCTTACTAAGGCTTTTGATTATGAAGAAGCTATTTTTGCGGGAGTGATAATTTTATTGCTGCTCATCAGCAGCAGTCAGTACAGGATAAGAAGCAGTGTGAAGTGGATACGCCTCGGCCTTTTATCGGTGGCTATCATATTTTTAGCAGTGCTGGTGTTTGGCTATGTAAGCTATTATTTTATTGATGTAAAGCATTTTGGTATTGATTTTACCTGGAAGCAATCGCTCGTCAATACCATGAATATTTTTTTATTAGGTGGAGAAAATCTGCACCCGCTTACGTCCTTCGGACGCCAGTTTATATTTCTCATTCATTTGCTCGGCTTTTTAAGCTGGGGCTTCCTCTTGTTTACCCTTATTAAGCCGTTTTTAAAAGTAGAACCCGGCACTGAATCGGGGCGTGAAAGGGCGAAGTATTTGCTGAGCCAATATGGTAATTCATCAGTAGATTATTTTAAAATATACAGGGATAAATTATTTTTCTTTTCTGATTTTCATGATGCCTTCGTCTCCTATCGGATTGCCAATGGCTTCGCAATAGTGCTGGAAGAGCCCGTGTGTGCTGAAGAACATAAGGTGGAAGTATTAGCAGAATTTTACAGGCAGTGTAGTAAGATGGGCTTAAGAATTGCTTTCTACCGCGTTGATGAAAACAGCATTTTATGGTTTAATCAATTAAGAAAACAAAAGTTGATCATAGGGCAGGAGGCCATCCTCGATGCAGCAAATTTTAAACTGGAAGGTAAGGACAAAAAATCTTTGCGAAATGGCCTGAACAGCCTGCAGAAAAAAGGATATACCGCAACAATTTATACCGCACCTTTGGCAAGTGATCTTATTGCAGAGCTGAAAGAAATATCAGACGAATGGCTACATGCTTTTGACAAAGAAGAACAAATTTTTTCGCAGGGTATGTTTGATGCTAAGGAAATAATGCAACAGGATGTAATAACAATTGCGGATGCAGAGGGAAAGATTGCCGCCTTCCTGAACATTATTCCGGATTATTCTCCTGATGAATGTACGTATGATCTTATAAGAAAAACTGCTGAAGCGCCCGGTGGATGCATGGATGCGCTGATCATTAAAATGATTGAATATGCGAGGGAACATCATTGCCGGTATATAAATCTTGGCCTGGTGCCTATGACGGGTATTACAGATCCGCAGAGCCCGGCCGAGCAGTTGATAAAATATGCTGCAGAGAAATTAAAACGCTTCCGGCATTACCATGGCCTACGTGATTTTAAAGAGAAGTATGCTACAATATGGGAAGATAAATTTCTCGTGTATGAAACTGATTATGACCTGCTGCAATTGCCGGCGGCTTTAAATAAAGTTATGCAACCGTAAATGCCTTTTATGAATAAACAAACATTGCTCTTCTTCCTGCTTTCACCGCTCTTGTTATCATCAAAAATAGTTGGGCAAAACCTGCCCGTAAAAGAATGGGCAGCTTCCACGCATGATAAGCCTGTTATCTTTTATATTTCGGGAGATGGCGGCTTTAATAAATTCTCGACTGCGCTTTGTCAATCACTAAATAAAAAAGGGTATGACGTGTATGCCTTAAACGCACGGTCATATTTTGATGATAAAAAAACACCCGGGCAAACTACCAATGATGTGAAGAATTATTTAAGTAAAAAATTAGCCGGCCGGAAAAATAAACAGGTCGTTCTTATCGGGTATTCTTTCGGCGCCGATGTATTGCCTTTTATCCTTACCAGGCTGCCAAAAGATATGTTGGATGTGCCCGTGTCCTTTATCATGGGTTCTTCCGGTAGCACTGATTTTGAAATTCATTGGTCTGACATCTTTGGCGGCAATACAAAAAGGGACATGGACGTAGTATCAGAGATCAATAAACTGAGTGATGAAAACATCGTCATCATCAACGGCAGTGATGAACATGAACTGGCCGTAAATAAAATTTCTTTAAAAAAATATACGCACGAAGTGCTGCCCGGCGGCCATCATTTTGATGGAGATACGGATGAGATCGCCAATGTGATTTTGGGTCATATAAATTAGAGGGATTTTTTTATTGCTAAAATTATAGGCAAGCTTCATTAAATTTTCTAACGCTGTAGAACATCTTCAAGAATTATCAATGTTATAATGCGCGTCCAGCTTAATTGTCGTATCAGCGCTACGACAAACTTTTCATCGGGAAAAACTTCCGCAAATTGCATCCTTCTGCGAATATTTTTTTCTTCAAATCCCCTGTCATGCTGCAATACTAATTCTCGTGACAATGATACGACAATTTGTTGTCCATAGCCCGCACGCTTGTTTTGCAATAATTGTGTATTAATTCGCCTTCCTATTTCCCAATACAATAATGTGAGCGTTCTATTTACAGTTTGTGCAACATGTTGCCTGCTTTCCTCAATGAGCCTGCCTACATCATTTACAAATTGCTTTTCCAGATCAGCGTTTTTGAGGAGAGGCATATAGGTTTATTTATTTTTTGTTTTTATTCCAAAAACTTTAAATGAAATTTTGGAATTACATTTTTCCAGCTTCTTTCAAAATTAATAAAGCGTAAACAAGATTGTGGATTTATCGGGTTAAAACCGGGATAGAGCTCTCAGGTATTCTTTCGACTTCAGGCAGCGCTAATTTTGAATGCATAGGCCTGATATTTTTGACGGAAATGTCAAAAGAAACATGAAAGCGGTAAAAGAAATAAGCAGGATGAATGATTAGAAGGAAGATAAAAGTTCTAAGAGTTGAAAGGCAAAAGACTACGAGTTTAAAAAAACCTATTCTTCCTCATATCCAAGATTATGAAAAACATCTTCAATCACTTTTGTGCCGGAGGCAAGCACTAAAAGCTTATCACCTTTTTCAAGAACCGTTGAGCCGCCGGGACGAATGTATTTACCGTTTCTTTGGATCATTACAATAAAAGCTTTTTTAGGGAAATCGAGGTTTACTAACGAATTACCGATGGCAGGGCTTGTGTCCGGCAATTGTATTTCCATCATTTCAGAATCCGGCGAATCAGACATTTCAAGATCGAGTGCGAATTTGCGTTTCACTTTTTGCGGCACGATTACCTTAAGCCAGCGTGCGACAATAGGCAAAGTAGTGCCTTGCAGCAACACGGAAATCGTCGAAATAAAAAATACAAGATTAAAAATAATGTGCGATTTGCCAACATTGGCTATTAGCGGATACGTAGCAAATACAATGGGCACGGCGCCCCGCAGCCCAACCCAGGAGATAAATGCTTTCTCACGAATTTTTATTCTTTTAAAAAAAGAAAGGCTTACAAAAACGCCTATTGGCCTGGCAACAAAAATGAGTATGAATGAAATTGCAACGCCCAGCCCCATGACCGGCAAAATGTGAGAAGGAAAAACCAGGAGGCCAAGGCTGAGAAACATGATGATCTGCATAAGCCACGCCATACCATCATAAAATCTGAGGATACTTTTTTTATGGATAAAATTTTTATTACCTAACACGAGCCCGGCAATGTACGTGGCAAGAAATCCATTACCACCTAACATACCCGTAAACGAAAAAGTAAAGAATACAAAAGCCATTAAAAAAACCGGGTACAATCCTTCAATATCAAGTGTCACTTTATTCAAAATAAACAATACTATTCTGCCCAATACCAAACCTATAACTGCACCAAAAACTATTTCTTTCAGAAAATGAAACAGTAAGCCTATGCCCGGAGATTCTCCAGAGGCTATTAAAGAAGTTAAGGCAATCGTTAAGCCGAAAGCGAAAGGATCATTGCTGCCGCTCTCAAGCTCAAGCGTAGGCCGTATATACCCTTTGAGCCCGATATTTTTTGATCTTAAAATAGAAAAAACTGCGGCAGCATCTGTAGAAGAAACAATAGAACCTAACAGCAATCCCTCTATTAAAGTAAAATCAGCAACAAGATGAACGAAAATGCCAACCGTAGCAGCCGTAAGAAGTACGCCGACAGTTGACAAAGAAACGCCGCGCCATAACACCGGCCTTATGCTTTCAAATTTAGTATCCAGGCCGCCGGAAAATAAGATAAAGTTCAGGGCAATTACACCCAGTATCTGCGCCAGCTTCGGATCATAGAAATAAATGCCGCCGGGCCCTTCCGAACCGGCGAGCATACCTACGCCAATAAAAAGAATAAGGGTTGGAATACCGATGCGGGCAGATGTTTTACTGGTAAAAACACTTACCAATAAAAGAACAGAACCAACAAGCAAAATATTTTCGGCGGTAAAGGTCATTGTTACAAAGTTTTGCGATAAATCTTTAAATTTTAATTATGATCTATAAATATTAAGTTACATAATATTATTGCACTATAATTATCAACGCTGAAATTGGTTTTATGAAAAATTTTACTTTGCATTTATTTATGCCGGGTGTTCATACACTTTTCGTACAAACAGCTTGCAATACTTTGGTACTAATTGCAGGAAAGTGCTTTCATGATACCGGCGAGCTAAATGGCATAATTACTGAATAGGCCTTTATCACAAATTCACGAACCACCTGGGTATGAAACAGGTATAAAAGTATTTTTTCAAAACGATATAAATTGAGATGCTATATCTTCCATTTCACTATTGTTCGGACCGAGTTTCCCTGTAAATTTATTGGGTGAAATATAATGGCGAAGATAGAATTAGCAAAGCTTTCAATTAAATTGCCACCATCGGCCGACATCAATATTGTTTTGGTTCCATGCTTGTGTGCCTAACCCTCGTAATAATAATGTCTCTTTCTGTAATCCGGTAAGCGATCCTGTAGCGATGTAACTCATAAGCTCTAAAACTTCCATCATTGTCTTTTTTGTATTTGTCCGGAGAATAGATTTCCGCATTAGCAGCAAGCTTACGGGTAGATGCTAAAATATCAGTCTTTACTTTTTCTGCATTTTGATAAGAGTCTAATAAAATATACCGGTATGCTTTTTCAAGTTGATGTTGTGCCTGGGGTGGCCGGCCATCTTACCTCCCTTACCATTTAGCGGCATTTTTTTCCATCTCATACTGGGTAATATAATTACCACCTTCTGCTTCTGCCAGTGCCTCATCTATTTCCTTGTTGTATTGCTCGATGCTGATCCGGCTAGCATTTTCAATGCGCCGGTTTAAATTTTTTTTTAGCATCAGCAGTACAGATTTTCTTTCTACTTCATTCAACTGTACAAAATAACTGCTCCATTCCTGTTCTAATACATTTGCCATAGAATTCTTGTTTTCACAAATTTATTTTTTAATCTTTTAATTGGCGTAGCCTTCAATTTATAGAAAGCTTATTCAAATTTAATTGGCATAAAAAGGCCGATACAACTGCATCGGCCTAAAAAATATTATTATTTAAACATTATTTCATCTTCGCGAGCCCTTTCTTTGTTGCGGTCCTTTTTACATTCTCTGTAGCCAAATCTGCCGCACCCAATGGTTTGTCTTTAGCAAAGTCAACCAATATAGGCGCTGCCACAAAGATAGAAGAGTACGTACCGGTAATTACACCGATAAGCATTGCAAAAGAAAATCCTCTCGTTACTTCACCGCCAAAAATAAATAGCACCAGCAATGTGATGAACACTGTGGCCGAGGTCATAATAGTGCGGCTCAAAGTATCGTTGATTGCCCGGTTTATAATTGTCGGTTTATCCGCGCCTTTCATGTTACCGCTGTACTCCCTGATACGGTCAAACACAATTACGGTATCGTTCATTGAGAAACCGATTACCGTAAGTATCGCCGCAATAAAATGCTGGTCTATCTCCAACGGGAACGGTACAATATTCTTAAAGAAAGAAAACACTGCCAAGGCTACAAACACATCATGCAGCAAAGCCACAATGGTTCCCAAAGAATATCGCCAATCACGAAAGCGAATAAATATGTATAAGATAATCGCCATCAAGGCAAAGATGGTTGCTTTGATAGCACCATTTCTTAGGTCTTTTGAAATGATAGGCTGCACCACTTGTGAGCTTTGGATATTACTCTTTACAAATTTCTCGTAAGTAAGGCCTGCCGGTAATTGCCTTTGTAAGCCCTGGAACATTTTAGTCTGCACCACGCTGTCTGCATTTTCCTGGCCTATCAGGTAAGAAGTGGTAATGTTCAAATGCTTGCTGTCACCAACAGTTTTTATTTCAGGATATTCTCCGCCCAGTGCGTCTCTTAGTGAGTTGCGCACTTCTTCGTTATTTACCGGATGGTTAAATTCAACTGTATAGCTTCTTCCGCCTTTAAACTCCACACCCTGCTTAAATCCATTGAAGAAAGCAGCGACACCAAGAATCAATACCACGAATGAAATACCGTAAGCAATCTTTCTATACTCAATAAATTTAAAATTAGCGTGCTTAAAAATCTTTTTTGAAATGGTGGTGAAATATTTAAAATGTCTTTGCTTGTTTGTCCATACATCGGTTATCAGCCTGCTCAATAAAATACCACAGAACAATGAAAGAGATATACCCAGCATCTGCGTGGTAGCGAAGCCTAACACAGGGCCAAGACCGAAATAAAATAGAATCGCTGCTGTTAAAAAGGTAGTTACGTGAGCATCAATTACCGGCGCAAGTGATCGCCTGTAACCATCGTTCACTGCCTGCTGGTAATTTTTACCCCGCGTAAGCTCTTCTTTTATTCTTTCAAAAATAATTACGTTAGTATCTACCGCCATACCTATTGTAAGCACAAGGCCTGCAATACCGGCAGCGGTAAGCGTTGCGCCCAAAGCGCTTAAAATTCCAATAGTGAAAAGAAGGTTTAATATCAAGGCAATATTTGCTACCCAGCCTGCTGTATTATAATAAAGCAACATCAAAGCGAAGATGATAAGGAATGAAATAGCGAAGGCTTTTGCGCCGCCGTTTACAGCGTCCTGCCCAAGCGTTGGCCCCACTATTTGTTCCTGTACTATTTTTGCCGGTGCATCTATTTTACCAATCTTAAGAATGTTTGCAAGGTCTTGTGCTTCTTCCACGCTAAAGTTGCCGCTTATCTCCGAATTACCGCCTTCGATCGGGCCATTCACATTTGGCGCGCTATACACAATATCGTCCAATGAAATTGCGATGGGCTTGTTTACATTATCGGTTGTCATCTTTGCCCACGTCCTGCTTCCTGAAGGAGTCATCTGCATTTTTATAGCAGGCCTTCCACGCTCATCATAGTCAGCCCGTGAGTCTTCAACACCTTCGCCTTCTAATTTAGCTTTGTCGGTTCCGGGAACAGTTTTTATAGCATATAGCTCAAAATATTTACGATTGGATTTTTCATCTTTTTGCTCCAGGCCATATAAGAATTTCATATTGGATGGAAAATTGTTTTTTACAATATCCATATTCAAATATTCATTTGCCTTTGCGGTATCTTTCAATTCTATATTAGCAATCGCTGAAAAATATTGAGGCTTGCCGCTCTTGTCTTGTTGCGGCCCTATAAAATGGACAGCATTTGCCAAAGGATGTTGATTGGCTAACAACTTCGCTGAGTCCACCGCAGCTTTGGCTGTATCGCTCAAATTTTTTGTAGAATCAGCATTTATACCACTTAAATAATCGCCCAATGCTTTATCGGCATCTTCAATATTTTTACCGATCTCTCCGATGTTATATACTTCCCAGAATTGCAAATGCGCTGATGCCTGTAATAGGTTTCTTACCCTTGTTGCATCCTGCACGCCTGCAAGCTCCACGGTGATAATGCCTTTATTTTCATCAAGATTAATGTTAGGCTGCGCAACGCCGAACTGGTCGATACGTTTTAGTAGAATTTTGTAGGTCTGGTTAATAGCGCCTTTAGACGTAGTTTTTAACTGATCCAAAACAGCATTATCATTATCGCCTATTTTAATTGTTTTACCGGCGCCGGCAAATAATGATGAAAGATTAGCCGAAGGATTTTGTTGCTTAAACACTTGTCCAAAGAGAGTAATATAATCAAGGTCGCTGGTAACTTTTTCCTGGTTGGTTTTATTTAATGCATTAATCAGCTGTGGATCTTTCGGATTATTGCTTAATGATTTTAAAAGCCCTTCGAGGCTTACATTTAATGTAACGTTCATTCCGCCCTGCAAATCCAGCCCAAGGTTTAGTTCATTTTCTTTACACTTTTGATAAGTGGTGCCGAGCAACGGGTAAATTTTTGTGTCTCTTGTGCTATCAAGCAGGTGGGCAAATTGTGCAGTTACCAGGTTATCTTTTTCATCTCCTGAAATACCGGGATTTTTCATTTTTACCATTTTCTCGGCCTTAAGCTTCATATCTTTTTCGTGGCTATTAACCACCCACGTAAAAGAAAGCTGGTAAAGGGATATCAGTATAAGTGTAATGGCAAAAAACCACACCAAACCTTTCAGTTTCATATCTTAATTTTTAGAAGTTGGCAAAGATAAGGTTTTGAAGTTGAAAATGTCAATGATTGAGAGGCTTTGCAAGATATAATCCCGCATTTAAATCCGGCTTTGCTTATGTATTTTTTCATTGTTTGTCCGCTTAAAGTATTGAAACCACTTTTGTCCGACTAAAAATTGTCAATTTCCATGAAACATTTGCTGGCATTAACTTTCACAGAATCCCTAACTGGACGGAGTTTCAGCAGAATGATAAAATCTTAGTCGGACAATAATGTATTTTTTTACTTTTGGCAGAATAATTTATTAATGAAACTACAAGCGCCACTGGTTGTTTTTTATATAACGCTGTTATCATGCTCTTGTCATTCTACAAAAAAGCTCCAGCCTTTTTCACCACAAATAATGCACGATACATTGATAATGAGCAAACCTCTGAAAAATGACAATGCGATTTCAGATACATTTATGGAAAGTCTGCTTGAGCGGTATCCGCGGTATTTTGCTGATCTTTTAAAAAAAAGGAAAGCCTGGAATGTGCAAATAATTTATACACAAATTAACAGGGACGAAAAAAATTTGCCGCACTTCACCGACCATTATTTCAACATAGACTCAACCGAATATTTTTATCCGGCTTCTACCGTAAAGCTGCCCGTAGCGCTGCTTGCATTACAAAGATTAAATGAATTAAAAGAAACAGGTATTAATAAGAACACCACCATGATTACCGAAGCCGGGTATAGCGGGCAAACTGAAACATATAACGATCCGCAAACTGAAGATGGAAGGCCGTCTGTAGAAAGTTATATCAAGCGGATTTTTTTGGTGAGCGATAATGAGGCGTTCAACAGGCTGTACGAATTTTTGGGCCGGGAATATATCAATAAAGAGCTGCATAATAAAGGATACAAGGATGCACAAATTCTTCACCGGCTGGATATTTTTTTATCCGACGATGAGAATCGCCATACAAATCCGATAAAATTTTTAGACAGCAATAATAATATACTGTACAGCCAGCCATTGGTATATAATCAGCAGAAATATGCCGCAAGAAATGATTCACTTGGCCAGGCGCATTTCAGTGGAGGAAAACTGGTCAATGCACCCATGTATTTTTCCTATAAAAACAGGATATGCCTTTCTGATCTTCATTATATACTGCGGAGTGTAATTTTTCCTGAAAGTGTTTCGCCGGATAAAAGATTTCATCTTACCGAAAGTGATTATGCTTTTGTGCGAAAGTACATGTCGGAGTTTCCTAGTGAGAGCATTTTTCCTGCGTATGATTCAACTGGTTATCCGGATGCTTATGGAAAGTTCCTGTTGTATGGGGCAAGAAAGGAGCCGCTGCCTAAGAGCCTAAGAATATTCAATAAAGAAGGCGATGCTTATGGGGAGCTTTTGGACATTGCTTATGTGGTTGATTTTGATAACAACATTGAATTTTTTTTATCAGCCGCGATAAATTGCAACACGAATAATATTATTAATGATGACAATTATGCTTACGATACGTTGGGCTTTCCTTTTATGAAAAATCTTGGGCAGGTAATATATGATTATGAATTAAAAAGAAAACGGAAGCACCAGCCTGATCTTTCTTCTTTCAAAATAATTTATGATAAATAGCATTTTTCCTGCTTTGCTTTATCACTTACTTTTGCACCGTTTCAAATAAAAAATTTCATGCAACTCTCTTCTCTTTTATCAAGATTTAATGAACCGGAAACTATAAAAATGGCGAAATTAGGCCGCGAGCTAAGAGCGAGTGGCATAGATGTAGTGGACCTGAGCCTTGGCGAGCCCGACTTTAATACGCCTGAGCATATAAAAGATGCGGCTAAAAAAGCCATTGATGAAAACTGGAGCCATTATACACCGGTGCCGGGCTATCTTGAGTTGCGGGAAGCAATTTGCCGCAAGCTTAAACGGGATAACGGTCTTGAATACACGCCGCAACAAGTCGTGGTAAGTACCGGTGCAAAACAAAGCCTGGCAAACGCAGTCCTAAGTATCGTTAGCGATGATGATGAGGTAATTATTCCCACGCCATATTGGGTTACTTATTCGGAGATTGTAAGATTTGCAAGAGGGAAAGTTGTTTTTATTCACACAACGCAAAAGGCAGGGCTTAAGATAACGCCTCAGCAACTGGAAGAAGCTATTACGCCTAAAACAAAACTGTTTATATTTTCTTCTCCCTGCAACCCCAGCGGAGCCGTATATACAAAAGATGAGCTGGAAGCATTGGCGAAAGTGTTTGAAAAACACCCGGAGATTTTCATCATCAGCGATGAGATATATGAGTATATAAATTATGCGTCAGACGGTGGCGGTGGCCATCAAAGTATTGCACAATTCGATGCTATTAAAAACCAGGTGATAGTGTTGAATGGCCTGAGCAAAGGCTTTGCTATGACAGGTTGGAGACTTGGGTATATAGCCGCAAACCTTGAGGTAGCGAAAGCCTGTGAAAAGATCCAGGGACAATTTACAAGCGGCACGAATTCAATTGCGCAGCGTGCAGCCATTACGGCATTGGATTCCCCGTTGGATGCAACAAATGAAATGGTGAAAAAATTTAAAGAACGCAAAGCCCGTGTGATGCAGCTTTTAACGGAGATGCCGCAATTAAAATATGCAGAGCCCGATGGCGCCTTTTATATTTTCCCGGAAGTAAAAAGTTATTTTGGTAAAAAATCCGGCAACGAAGTTATTAATAATGCCAGCGAGCTTTGCATGTATCTTTTAAATGTTGCCCATGTATCAACCGTAACCGGCGACGCTTTCGGCAACCCGGATTGTATAAGAATTTCTTTTGCTAATAATATGGAAAATATTGAGAAAGGTTTTATGCGGATACAGGAGGGCCTGGCAAAACTGCAATGATAAATTTGTAAGAGTAGCATCACCTTTGCAAAAGCTTATTCGTTATTCATCCGTGCCATTTCCAAAAATTTTTCATGCAATGCCAGTACCTGTGGAATGATTAATTGGTGTTCATTATTCACTATAACGTAGTCGCATAGCCGCAGTTTTTCCCGTTCATCCATTTGCTTATTCATCCGCTCTTTTACCTGGCTTGCCGGTACATTGTCTCGAGCCATCACTCTTTTTATGCGTACTTCTTCCGGAGTGTCAACGCCAATTACATAGTCAAGCGATTTATTTGAACCGCTTTCAAAAATCAGAGCTGCTTCTTTTATGATGTAGGGTGCGTGCTGCTTTTGCATCCAGGTTGATGCGTCTGTGAGAGTAGCGGGATGGACCAGCGAATTAAGCAGCGTAAGTTTTTCGGCATCTTTAAACACGAGCTCTGCAAGAAATTTCCGGTTAAGAACGCCGCCAACATAAGCGCTCTCGCCAAAATGATGCTTGATCGCAGATTTTAATTGTTCGTCTTCAACCATCAATCTTTTAGAAGCCTTATCAGCATAATATACAGGTATGCCTAAGACGGCAAACATTTGGGCAACAACACTTTTGCCACTACCGATACCGCCTGTTAAACCGATTTTCAACATGAGAAATGTATGGGTAAAAATAATAGAATGTGAACATATTAAATCAATAAGCAAAGATTATGCTTGATAATTTTAAATCATTTTACGGGAACGATTACGTAACTATTTCAAGCTTACAAACGCTGTTTTTTCAAATACATTTACCACAATCGTATCTATTCAGAAGTGCATACGTTTGAAGGAGCACCGCATTCGTTTTGTTTATTCGATCCCTGGTTTGATCCGACAGTAAAATTCATTGATGATTTTTTAAAAAAAGTTTTTAAAAATTAAACTTGTAATGAACCTATTTGTAATATACTTGGGAAAATATTTTCGAGGCAAGAATAAAATGGATACTTCATATTAATTAATGCGATACGAAATTTAGTAGCCTTTTATTAAAAGAATTGATAAGTGTTAACTTGTTATTATTAATTCCTTAACGATCAGATATGAAAATTAAATTACTAAAGCAATTTGGTTTAACGGTGATTCTTACCGGAACGATGCATCTTTTTTCATTTGCGCAAAATGAAAAAATTGACGGAAAAGACAATCTATTCAAACCAAATAGACAATCTTTTCATCAATACAAATATCCTCAATGGTTTCGTGATGCAAAGTTTGGTATATGGGCGCACTGGGGGCCGCAGGCCGTTCCCCGGCAGGGCGATTGGTATGCAAGAAAAATGTATGAAGAAGGAAGTGATGATTATAAATATCATGTTGCGCACTATGGGCATCCTTCAAAGTTTGGATACAAAGACATCATTCCATTATGGAAAGCGGAACGTTGGGATCCTGAAAAGTTGATGGTTCTTTATAAAAAAGCAGGCGCAAAATATTTTGTTAGCATGGGAACGCATCATGATGATTTCTTTCTTTGGAACTCCAAAATTCATAAATGGAACGCCGTGAATTATGGGCCAAAAAAAGATGTGGTGGGAATATGGCAGACGGCTGCAAAAAATGAAGGCTTACGGTTTGGCGTATCCGAACATTTGGCTGCAAGCTTTACCTGGTTTCGTGCCAGTCATCTTGCAGATACATCCGGCGCACTTGCAGGTGTTCCTTACGATGGCGCCAATCCAATGTACCAGGATTTGTATCATGCTAAACCGGATTCAACCGATCATGGCTGGTTAAGTACCAACAAGGAATGGCAACGGGAATGGCTTTTTAGTATTAAAGAACTTATCGACAATTATCATCCTGACCTGCTTTACTCCGATAGCCAATTGCCTTTTGGTGAATATGGAGAAAATATGCTTGCCCATTTTTATAACCAGGATATGGAAAAGAATAACGGAAATCTTGAAGCCGTTTATACATGCAAAGAACCTTCTGACGGCATGTGGGTGCAGGATTTGGAGCGTGGTGTGCAGGATTCGATAAATCCTTTTCCCTGGCAAACTGATACATCAATTGGCGATTGGTTTTATAGAACGGGACAAAAATATAAGAGTGCCGATGATGTTATAAAATTGCTGGTAGATATCGTAAGTAAAAATGGAAACCTGTTGTTGAACATAGTGCAAACACCGGAAGGAGACCTTGAACCGGATGTGCTTAAAATAGTAGAAGGAATCGCCGATTGGACAAGCGTAAATGGCGACGGAATCTATGGCACACGTCCCTGGAAAATATATGGCGAAGGCCCGTCAACGATTAAATCAACGCAAAAGAAAGGTCAGTTTGGTGGCTTAAGTGATACACGTGGCTTCCAGTCAACCGATATTCGGTTCACTATTAAAGATAATGTTCTCTATGCTTTTTGTTTAGGTGCACCAACAGGCGATATTCATATTGAGTCCTTGGGTAAAAATTCAAAAATATCCGGTGAGAAAATAGCATCGGTTACAATGCTCGGAAATGATGCAAAACTGCACTGGAAGCAGGAAAGCGGTGCTTTGGTAATCTGGATAAATTTTGAACTAAAGCCGTCAGATGTTTCTGTGATTGCTTTTAAAATTGAATTTAAATAATAAGCCAAATATTTCTTTGAAGAAAAAGCAAAACAAAATTTATTAAGATTAAATAATCAATGAAAATACATGTAGCCTATACCGTTATACTGATACTTTTTACAGGAATTTTTTCGGTAAAGGCACAGAAATTTATTCCGCTGTGGCCGGAAGGCAAAATACCTAATTCAAAAGGGGTACAATTAAAAGACAGTACCTCCAATGAAAGAGTATATCGTGTAGCCGCTCCACGCATGTATGCATTTTTCCCTTCAAAAGATGATAACTGCGGTGCGGCGGTAGTTATATTTCCAGGTGGCGGTTACACGCATCTTGCAATGAATCTTGGCGGTTTTCAATTAGCCAAATGGTTCAATACGATTGGCATGAGCGCTTTTGTTGTTGAATATCGTTTGCCCAATTCACCTGACCTGGTTCAAAGAGAACTTGGGCCTTTGCAGGATGCAGAAAGAGCCTTGCAAATTGTAAGAGCCAACGCATCAAAATGGAATATTCAAAAAGATAAGGTTGGCGTGTTGGGAACTTCTGCGGGTGGCCACCTCGCTGCATTGGTGGGCACGGAAAAAAATAATGTTACTGTGAAGGATAGCACAGATACTTTTTCTTTTAAACCGGATTTTATGGTCTTGGTTTCTCCTGTAATTGATATGGGCAAATATGCGCATAAGGGTAGCCGTGAGAGCTTACTTGGTCCCAATCCATCAGCAGAATTAATTGAAAAATATTCGCCGCAGAATAATATAGATTCTTTAACGCCGCCTTGTTTTATCGCGGATGCTTTTAACGATAAAACTGTGCCGCCAATAAACAGTTTGCTATTCTATAAGACATTGCTTGATAATAAAGTTTCAACAAGCTTTCACGTATTTCCGCAGGGTGGCCATGCTATTAATGTAAATAACAATCCCGGCTCCACCACTTTATGGACGCAGCTTTGCGAAATGTGGCTGAAAGAAATGGGTTTTATTTCTTTCAAAAAATGATATAAATGAAAAAATCTTTTTTGATATTTCTTGTATGTATAAACTTCTCCAATGCATTTACACAAACAAAAATTATTGTAGCAAAAGATGGAAGTGGTAAATATTCAACGGTGCAGGAAGCATTAAATAAAATCCCGTTGAATAATACAAAGCCGGTTACTATTTATATAAAGAATGGAATTTATAAAGAGAAGCTGCATCTTGATTCGTCAAAGAATTTTGTAACCATTATTGGAGATGATAAGTTTAAAACCATTCTTACTTATGATGATCATACGGGAAAGGTTACACGAAATGGAGATACGATTAATACAAGAACTTCTGCAAGCTTTCTTATCAAGGCAAATAACTTCACCGCAAAAAATATAACCTTTCAGAATGATGCCGGCTTTACTGCCGGACAAGCGGTCGGCCTGGAATCTGACGGCGATAAAGAGCAATATTATAATTGCAGGATTGTTGGCAACCAGGATATATTATTTACAAATAATCCAGATAGCAGGCAATATTATAAAGACTGTTATATCGAAGGAACAACAGATTTTATTTTCGGTTCTTCAACAGTATGGTTTCAGCATTGCCATATTCACAGCAAGAAAAACTCGCACGTCACGGCTGCTTCCACACCACAGGATCATCAGTATGGATATGTGTTCTATGATTGTGTGCTGACAGGAGATACAAGCCTGCACAATGTTTCACTCGGCAGGCCCTGGAGGCCTTATGCATCTGTTACTTATATACATTGTTATATCGGTCAACATATAAAGCCGGAAGGTTGGAGCAATTGGAACCAAACTGATAGTTATAAAACTGCACGATATGCTGAGTATGAAAATTATGGGCCTGGCGCTGTAAAAGAAAATCGTGTTTCATGGGCGAAGCAATTTACTGATGAAGAAGAAAAAAAATATACCATTAAAAACATCATTGGTGATTGGGTAAACGGAAAATATTAAGCAATGATTCCGGCTATGCAGATTTTGATTGGTTTAGAGTAGAGCCTTTGCAATTGACAATTGATTAAGGAATTATAAATCATAGAATTTTCTTCATTTATCAATAAAATTTCATTTTTTTCTACCTCTTTCTATAGATAATCTATTATATTTCTCTTTAAAAAGTGACCGGCATCGTTTTCGGTAACGTTTGCGTAAATAAATACATGAAATGGGTTTGCATTTACCAAATATGGGGCTACAATTGTTAAATTGTAACCATATATTATGGACCGTAAAAAGCTGATTTTATCTTTTTGTTTATGTATTGCCGGGCTTTTAGAAACTATTGCGCAAACCAATGAGTTGCCCAAAGTTCAATGCCCTTCTTTCAAAAAAGATACTTTCAATATAGTAAAGTATGGAGCGAAGGCGAATGGCGTTACGCTAAATACACAATCCATAAATGCTGCCATCAATGCATGCAATAAAAAAGGCGGAGGTGTTGTTGTGATTCCTTCCGGCATTTTTCTTACCGGCCCCATCGTTTTAAAAAGTAATATAAACCTACACCTGCAAAAAAATGCATTGCTGCAATTCACAAAAGATTTTAATCAATATAAGTTAATAGAAGGTAATTGGGAAGGGCTTCCGCAAATGCGCAACCAATCGCCGGTGAGTGCTACCGGCGCAACAAATATCGCCATTACCGGCTTTGGGATTATTGATGGAAATGGGGGCGCATGGCGTATGGTGAAAAAAGATAAACTAAACGAAACACAATGGAGGGATTTGGTGTCATCAGGTGGCCTGCTTAGCGATAATAAAAAAACATGGTATCCTTCGGAGAGATCTTTTAAAGGATCACAATTAAAAAACCCCGGTGTTATTTCTCCCGAAAAAGATTCGTTGTATTATGATGATGCAAAAGATTTTTTGCGTCCGAATATGATTCTTCTTACGCGTTGCAAAAAAATTTTACTGGAAGGCGTAACCTTTCAAAATTCACCTGCCTGGAATTTGCATCCGCTGATGTGTGAAGATCTTACGGTAAGAAATATATATGCAAAAAATCCCTGGTATGCGCAAAATGGCGATGGTATTGATGTGGAGAGCTGTAAAAATGTATTGATTGAAAACAGCACCTTCGATGTGGGGGATGATGGCATTTGTATAAAGTCAGGCAGGGATGAAGCAGGAAGAAAAAGAGGCATGCCAACTGAAAATGTTTTAGTAAAAAATTGTACCGTTTATCATGCGCACGGAGGCTTTGTTATCGGCAGCGAGATGAGCGGTGGTGCAAAAAATTTATACGTTCAAGATTGCACTTTTATAGGTACCGATATAGGCCTTCGCTTTAAAACTACACGTGGCAGAGGCGGCATCGTTGAAAATGTTTTTGTAAAGAATGTAAACATGAAAGGTATCGCGAGTGATGCGATTCTTTTTGACATGTATTATGCCGCACAGGATCCTGTTGCTTTGGCCGGAGAAAAGAGAGTAGCGCCTAAAGTAGAAATGAAACCGGTGACAGAAGAGACGCCTCAGTTCAAAAATTTTTATGTAAAAAATATAGTATGCGATGGCGCTGCGAAAGCAGTGTTTATAAGAGGTTTGCCCGAAATGCATATCGCAAATATTTATCTAAGCAACCTATCTATAAAGGCTGATAAGGGGATTGACATCAGTGAAGCAACGGGCGTGCATTTTAAAAATGTGAAGTTAATAACCAATGATACTGATCCTGTCGCTGATATTTTAAACAGCAGCGATGTGTCTTTTGACAAGTTCATTTTTCCGGCGCCTACAGAATTATTGTTCAGGATTGGTGGAGAAAGAACGGCCAATATTTCTATGGTTAATTCAGCAACTGATGCTGCAAAACAAAAAGTTCAATTTGAATTTGAAGCAAAAGAAACATCATTAAAAATTAATTAGAACCCGCTATAAGATCCAAACAAAAACCAATTTATCTAAACAAATAATTTATGTACGGATGAGAATTTTCTTTAGCCTTTTTCTTGTAATAACTATTCCTGTTTTGACAAATGCGCAAAGCGGGCCTTCGTATGCGCAGAAGATGGCAAATACCGTCATGAAGATTTGGGGAGATTCTCTCTCAGCTGAAGGCAAGCCTGCAAAATGGACTTACGACCAGGATGTGATCTTACAAGGCATACAAGGCTTGTGGAAGGCCACTGGTGATGGTAAGTATTTTGATTACATCCAAAAGAGTATGGATTTCTTTCTTGATGAAAGTGGTGAGATACGTACGTATAAGTATGATAACCTAACGCTCGATAACATTGCGCCGGGCAGGGATCTGTTGCTCTTATATAATGTAACCGGCAAAAAGAAATACCTCAATGCTGTACGTACCTTAAGAAAACAACTTGACTCACAACCACGTACAAACGAAAAAGGATTCTGGCATAAAAAGATTTATCCGAACCAGATGTGGCTTGATGGTTTGTATATGGCCGAGCCGTTTTATACTGAATATGCCAATATATTTCACGGGGATAATAACTATAGTGATATAGCGCAACAGTTTATTCTGATGGAGAAAAAAGCACGTGATTCAAATACTGGATTGTTATATCACGGCTATGATGAATCACGCAAAGAAAAATGGGCGAATAAGCAAACCGGGCTCTCGCCGAATTTTTGGGCACGGGCTATGGGTTGGTATGGAATGGGCCTGGTGGACGTGCTGGAAAATTTTCCTGAAAATCATCCGCAACGGAAAGAATTGATCAGTATGCTAAATCGCTTTGCAGCAGCAATTACAAGGGTACAGGATACTAAAGCAGGCTTGTGGTGGGATGTACTTGATAAGCCGGGTATGGGAAAAAATTATTTGGAAGCATCTGCCTCCTGCATGTTCGTGTATGCCTTGGCGAAAGGTGTTCGGTTGGGTTTATTACCGCAATCATTTCTAGCTCCTGCAAAAAAAGGCTATGCCGGCATCATAAAGAATTTCATAAAAGATGATCATGGGCAAACGAATTTGTATGGCACGGTCAGTGTCTCCGGCCTTGGCGGCAAGCCTTACAGGGACGGAAGTTTCGAATATTACACAAGTGAAAAAGTGGTGATGAATGATCCCAAAGGGGTTGGTGCTTTTCTGCTGGCAGCAAATGAAATGGAAATGCTGCCAACGCTTTCTGATGGCAGAGGCAAAACAGTTTTATTAGATTATTATTTTAACCATGAAATAAAAAAAGATCTAACCGATAAAACAGTGCAGTGGCATTATGTGTGGGATGAACAGGATAATGGCGGCTACTCAATGTTCGGTAATATTTTTCAGAAGTATGGCGTGAAAACAAAAAGCCTGGCGGAAGCGCCTTCACACGGGAATTTGAAAAATGCGGACATCTATATTATCGTTGACCCTGATACAGAAAAGGAAAGTGATTATCCAAATTATATAGAAGAGAAAGATGTTAAGACAATTTATGATTGGGTGAAAGGCGGAGGTGTGCTTTTATTATTCAGTAATGATTCCGGCAATGTTGAATTCACACATTTCAATAGACTCGCGGCAAAATTTGGAATTCAATTTAATTATGATAGTAAAAATAAAGTGATAGGTAACCAGTTTGAAATGGGAACGATTCCTGTTGCTTCGGATAACATTATTTTTTCAGGTGCGAAGAAAGTTTACATAAAAGAATATTCTTCTCTTGCAATTCAATCACCCGCAAAACCGGTGCTGGTTAATGGTGATAACGTTGTAGCAGCCAATGCTAAGATTGGAAAGGGAATGGTATTCGCCGTAGGTGATCCTTGGTTTTATAATGAATATGCAGACGGAAGGAAAATTCCCATGGAACTTGAAAATTATAAAGCTGCTGAAGGCCTCGTAAAATGGGCCATTCAGCAAACAAAATAACCAATGAAGTTTTTATTTTTTTTGATTGCTTTATTTTCTTTTCTCTTTTCAGGGAATGTAAAGGCGCAGGATGTTGTTGCTGATAACATGTTGCTGTATCAAAGAAATATAGGTGGCTGGCCCAAGCATATTGGCAACGAAAAAATTGATTACACCAAACAACTATCACCGGCAGAGAAAGCAAATCTTGCTGATGATGGCTCTATGAATGATGCTACTATTGATAACAATGCCACAACAAAAGAAATCCGTTATCTCGTAAAAGCATATAAAAAAAGTGGCGAAAAAAAATATCTTTCTGCTGCTGAAAATGGAATAAGGTATCTAATAAAAATGCAGGATAACGCCGGCGGCTGGCCGCAATTTTATCCTGATTCAAGTTTGTACCGGAGCGAAATCACCTTTAATGACAACGCAATGATCAATGCCATGAAGGTGCTTTGGGATGTTGCGTATGGGGAAAATAATTTTGATATGGTTACCCCGTCTTTAAAAGAGCCGGCGAAAGCGGCCATTCAAAAAGGAATTGATTGCATTCTCGAAACACAAATAAAAGTAGATGGAAAACTGACCGCCTGGTGTGCGCAATACGATCATAAAACATTGCAACCCGCAAAAGCAAGAGCGTTCGAACTAGTGTCGCTAAGCGGCGATGAAAGTGTTGACATCGTTGAGTTTTTAATGAAGGTTAAAAGTCCTTCTGCAGAAATAAAAAGCGCTGTAAACAGCGCTGTGCAATGGTTTGAGAAATCAAAGATCAAAGGATATAAATATGTGGACATAAAAGATCCGACGCAACCAAATGGCCGTGATCGTGTTATAGTTCCTGAAGCAAACTCGGTGATCTGGGCAAGATTTTATGATATACCAACTAACAAGCCTTTCTTTTCAGGAAGGGACAGCCAAAAGAAATGGTCGGTTGCTGAGATTGAAAACGAAAGGCGAACCGGTTATGTCTGGTATGGCACCTGGCCCCAAAAATTATTGGAAAAAGATTACCCGGAATGGCTCAAAAGAAATTCATGAGGATAAAATTTACATATCGTTTTATTTCTGTCCTGGCAATTATGAGTGCGTTGATGTTTTCAAATACAAAATTAGTTGCGCAGCAAAAAACAATTACTGTTGATATAAACGGTAAAGGAAATTTTACATCTATACAAAGTG
Source organism: Hanamia sp. (assembly GCA_965217965.1). Classification (GTDB taxonomy): domain Bacteria; phylum Bacteroidota; class Bacteroidia; order Chitinophagales; family Chitinophagaceae; genus Ginsengibacter. The sequence goes on from CBDCJQ010000001.1 coordinate 2,452,823, forward strand.
CCATCAACAGCCTGCCTGATTCTTCAGCCCAGCCACGAATTATTTTTATTAAGGATGGAACATACAACGAAAAGATTTTCATTGCAAAACACAATATTGTTTTCAAAGGGGAAGACCGCGATAAGACTATTATTAAACAAGATATAGCTCGCGATGAATGGCGTTGCTCACATCCTGATGATTGGGGTGTTGCAACGATGAACATTAATGGAAATGATATTACACTGGAAAATCTTACCATCATAAATGGTTACGGTTTTGATTCTTTACAAAACCGCATTGTTGATTGTGCGGCAGATTCTATCACACATACAAAAACAATTACCCATTTCGGCCACCAGATGGCTTTACGAACGATGCGGGCTACACGCTTAAAAGCGATCAATGTACATTTCAAAGCTTTTGCCGGCGATACCGTAAGCCCCTGGAATGTTGATGATGGTATGTTTTATTTTAAAGATTGTGTGATGGAAGGCGGCGTTGATTTTTATTGTCCGCGTGGATGGGCGTATGCAGAAGATTGCAAGTTCTTTGCAAACACAGGCCCGGCAAGCATTTGGCATGATGGTTCGAAATTCAAAGATTCAAAAACCGTTTTGAAGAATTGTTCCTTTGATGGCTTTGAAGGTTTTGATCTGGGAAGGTATCATAAGGATGCGCAATTTTATTTAATTGATTGTACGTTTTCAAAACGCATGGCTGATAAAGATATTTACCTGGTGCCAACCACTAACGTCATTCAATGGGGACGCAGAGTTTATTATTTTAATTGCCATAAAGAGGGTGGTGATTATGCCTGGTTTAAAAATAATTTAAATGAAGCTACGGGATCTCCCGATGCCGTTGCAATAAATGCAAATTGGGTTTTCGGAAAAAGATGGGATCCTTTAAAAAAGCTTTTGAATTAATGCACATAAATTGACCTAATTAAAAAATTAAGCTATGAAGTTATCAGCTTACACACTAAAAAATATATCGCCTGAAAAGGTGGTGATTCCCGGTGAAGAAATTTTGGAATTGCCCGAAAAGGTTTTGCAATTTGGAACAGGCATGTTGCTTCGCGGGTTGCCGGATTATTTTATCGACAAGGCAAACAGGCAAGGCATTTTCAATGGAAGAATTGTGATTATAAAAACTACGTCAAGGGGCGATGCCACGGCATTTGAAAAGCAGGATGGGTTATATACTTTGTGTGTGCGTGGCGTAGAAAATGGTGAGAAGGTGGAAGAGAATATTATTAATTCATCCATTAGCCGTGTGTTGATTGCTGATAAGGAATGGGAACAAATTTTAGAATGCGCACACAACCAAAGCCTGCAGGTAATTATTTCCAACACGACGGAAGTTGGAATAAAACTGGAAAACGACGATATAAGACGGCATCCACCGCATTCTTATCCAGGTAAATTGCTGGCGTTTTTGCATGAAAGATTTATCGCCTTTAATGGTAGTAAGCAAAGTGGTTTTGTGATCGTTCCTACAGAGTTAATCCCGGATAATGGAAAGAAATTAGAATCAATTGTTCTCGAGCTTGCTCACCTGAATGGACTAGATGATGATTTTATTGACTGGCTTGAATCGTGTAATTATTTTTGCAATTCGCTCGTAGATAGAATTGTTACCGGCATGCCCAATCGGGAAATAAGAAAGGAGATTGAAAAAAATCTTGGCTATGCTGATGATCTGCTTACTATGTGCGAAGTTTACAGGCTGTGGGCGATTGAGGGAGATGATCACATAAAAAAAATATTATCATTTGCAGATGCTGATAAAGGAATGGTGATAGAGCCCGACATTGATCTGTACCGGGAATTGAAATTGCGTGTACTAAATGGAACGCATACACTAAGTTGTGGTATAGCATTCCTTGCAGGCATTGATACGGTGAAAGAAGCGATGGATGATGAAATGATGGAGGGATATATTACCGGTTTGATGAAGAATGAAATAGGCCCGGCTATCCCATATAAGATAGATGCCGAAGCAGTAAATATCTTTATTGCAAAAGTTTTAGACAGGTTTCGTAATCCGCACATCAATCATCAATGGAAAAATATAACGCTGAATTATAGTTATAAGATCAGGATGCGATGCTTGCCGTTACTCTTTAAATATCATGAACAAAACGAGGAAGTGCCCGAGTTGTTTGCTCTGGGTTTTGCGGCTTATCTTTATTTTATGAAAGCTGTGAAGAAAAAAGGTAAAGAATATTATGGTGAATTTGATGGTGAAGATTACCTGATAGAAGATGATATGGCCTCAAAATTTTATGAGCTGTGGCAGAATGGTGAGCCAGCAGCCATTGTAAAGAATGTTTTAAAAAATATTTCTTTTTGGGGTAACGATCTCACGCTGCTTCCGGAATTTCAGCAATCGGTAACTGAGAAATTAAACGCCATCGTTGAAAATGGAATGAAGGCTACACTTCAAACTGTTCATTCCAAAAAAACTTATGTATAATGAACCACCAGGTGACCAAAGTACATCCGGGAGATAATGTGTTAGTTGCCCTGACCAACCTGGAAGAAGGTAATGAAGTAACCTATAACGGTGAGGTTTACACGATAATAGGAAAGGTTGCTGCCAAGCATAAATTTGTTACAATAGATGTTCATCCCGGTGATGTATTATTTATGTATGGTGTGCTCGTTGGCAAAGCACAAAGTTTTATTCCACGCGGATCAGCTATCACCACTTCCAATGTAAAGCATGCAGCAAATAGTTTTGGAGTTGGTGAGAGGAAGCTGGATTGGCATAAGCCGGATGTTTCTAAATTTCTCAATAAAACTTTTATAGGCTTTCATCGCCCGGACGGGAAGGTGGGCACTGCTAATTACTGGCTCGTGATCCCCATGGTTTTTTGCGAGAACCGCAACCTTGAAGTGCTGCGCGAAGCATTGGTAAACGAATTGGGTTATGGACGAAATCAAAATAAAAAAGTAGAAGTTTCAAAGCTGATTGATATTTACAAGAGCGGTAAAAATATTGATGAAATTTTGAATGCAGATATTTCTGTTGAAAAAGAAGAAGCGAGGAAGCAGAGGGTTTTTTCAAATGTAGATGGTATAAAATTTTTGACACATGAAGGTGGGTGTGGCGGCACCAGGCAGGATGCTCAGGCATTGTGCGGATTGCTTGCCGGATATGTTACGCATTCAAATGTAGCCGGAGCCACTATCCTAAGCCTTGGTTGCCAGAATGCACAGGTTGAAATTTTACAGGAAGAAATAAAAAAGCGAGATGCTGATTTTTCGAAACCACTCTATGTGTTAGAACAACAAAAAATAGGAAGTGAAAATGATCTGATATCGCAGGCGATCAGGCAAACTTTTGCAGGACTGGTGTTTGCTAATTCTATCGAGAGAAAGCCTGCACCACTAAGTAAAATAACTATTGGTCTTGAATGTGGCGGGTCCGACGGATTTAGTGGTATATCTGCAAACCCGGCCATTGGTTACACCTCTGATCTATTGGTGGCGTTGGGTGGCTCTGTTATTCTTGCAGAGTTTCCTGAGCTGTGTGGTGTTGAGCAAAATTTAAGCGATCGCTGCGTTACAACGGACACGGCTAAACGATTTGGAGATTTAATGCGGACTTATAATGATCGTGCAAAATCAGCCGGCTCCGGTTTCGATATGAATCCTTCTCCAGGAAATATAAAAGATGGCTTAATAACAGATGCGATAAAATCTGCAGGCGCTGCGAAAAAAGGTGGAACATCGCCAGTTACAGATGTACTCGATTATCCGGAGATGGTTACGAAACCGGGACTGAACCTGCTTTGCACACCGGGCAATGATGTGGAAAGCACAACGGCAGAAGTTGCCTCAGGTGCAAATATTGTTTTGTTTACAACAGGGCTTGGTACGCCGACAGGAAACCCAATTACACCAGTGATAAAGATTTCAAGTAATACAGTGTTGTATAATAAAATGCACGATATTATTGATATCAATACCGGCACCATTATAGAAGGTGCCGAAACTATTGAGCAGGCCGGAGAAAGAATTCTTGAATATATTATTAAAGTAGCAAGCGGAGAGACTGAGGTGAGTGCAGTAAGGCATTTGCAAAATGATTTTATTCCCTGGAAGAGGGGAGTGAGCCTTTGATGTAAGGCAATCAGCAATCAGCAATCAGCAATCAGCAATCAGCAATCAGCAATCAATATTCAGTAACCATAGCAACAATTTTATGAAGAAGTTTTTAGACAGGAATTTTTTGTTAGAGACCAAAACAGCAAAGATATTATACCATGACTTTGCTAAGAAAATGCCGGTGATTGATTATCACTGCCACCTGCCGGTGCAGCAAATTGCGGATGATATCAATTTTGAAAACCTTACACAAATATGGCTGTATGGCGATCATTATAAATGGCGGGCGATGCGTGCTAATGGTATAGATGAAAGCTACATCACCGGCAATAAAAGTGATTATGAAAAATTTGAGAAGTGGGCAGAGACAGTTCCTTATACTTTGCGAAACCCGCTCTATCACTGGACACACCTGGAACTGCAAAGATATTTTGGTATAGATGAAATACTAAATCCAAAAAGCGCTAAGAAGATCTATAACAAATGCAGTAAAAAATTACAGAAAAAAAAATATTCCGTAAGAAACCTGCTGCGCAAAATGAATGTGGAAATTGTATGCACTACAGATGATCCTATTGATACGTTGGAATACCATAAAAAAATAAAAGAGGATGCCCGCCTGCCGGGTGGGCAGGGTTTTGAAATAAAGGTACTGCCTGCTTTTCGCCCTGACAAGGCAATGGATGTTGATGATACGAATCACTTCAATGCTTATGTAAAAAAATTAGAAGCCGTAAGCGGCATTGCTGTAAATTCTTTTCAGTCTTATTTGCATGCTTTGAAGCAACGCCATGATTTTTTTGCCTCAATGGGTTGCTCCGTTTCTGATCACGGGCTCGAATATATTTATGCAGAGCATTATACTGATGAGGAGATCAGCTCGATGTTTGATAAGATCCGGACCGGCATGGAACTTTCGGCAAAGGAAAAGCTGAAGTTTAAATCAGCCATGCTTTATTTCTTTGCGATATGGGATCATGAAAAAGGCTGGGTGCAGCAATATCACCTCGGTGCTTTGAGAAATAATAACCAGCGGATGTTGGGCATGTCCGGACCCGATACCGGCTGGGATTCTATCGGTGATTTTCAACATGGAAGAGCGTTGTCAAAATTTTTTAACCTGCTTGATTCCACCAACCAGTTAGCGAAAACTATTTTGTATAATTTGAATCCTTCCGACAACGAATTGTTTGCTACGATGGTGGGAAATTACAACGATGGCACTATCGCAGGTAAAATCCAATTCGGCTCAGCGTGGTGGTTTCTCGACCAGAAAGATGGTATGACGAAGCAAATGAATGCCCTATCAAACATGGGATTGATAAGCCGGTTCGTAGGCATGATCACCGATTCAAGAAGCTTTCTTTCATTTCCGCGCCACGAATATTTCCGCAGAATTGTATGCAATTTATTTGGAAATGAAATTGAGAAAGGTGAATTGCCAAAAGATATAAAGCTGACAGGAAAAATTGTCCAGGACATTTGTTATCATAATGCGAAGGAATATTTTAGATGGTGATGTAAAGACTTAGGCTTTTATTAAGCTGTTACATTAAGAAAACTTCAAAATTTTGAAGCGTGATAACATGGCTTATCGAACCGGGGTAGTTGTCTGTAAATGTTTGTGGAAACCTCACTCTTGCTTTTGGATTCCATTTACACTCAAAGGCCAGCATCTTTTCATTCGTTTCTTCGATCACATCAATCTCTTGCTGTTGTGTAGTACGCCAAAAAAAATGGGTAGCGTCGATATTCTTATATCGCAGATATTTTACTCTTTCAGAAATAAAAAAATTTTCCCACAAGGCGCCGGTATCTGTCCTGTTCTTTACCGCGTGAAAATTGTTGATGATCGCATTTCTAATGCCACAATCAAAAAAATATATTTTTTTTCCTTTCTTAATTTCATTCCTCACATTGCGATTCAGTGCGGGTAAGCGAAATACTACAAAGGCTTTTTCCAGCAGATCAATATACTTTTCAACTGTCCCTTTATCTGCCTCAATCATTTGCGCCAGTTCACTATAATTAACTTCATGGCCGAGTTGCAAGGCTAAGGCTTTCAACAATTTTTCCAGTAAAATCGGTTTCTTTATTTGATCAAGTAGCAGCAGATCTTTGTACAAATAACTACTGGTTAATAATTTTAATAGCTCTGTTTCTTCGCCTGCATGCGTAACGATTTCAGGATAATAGCCAAAGACCAGCCGGTGTTCTAACAATCGTTTTTCTTCCAGCAATCCATTTTGCTGCACCATTTCGCCAAAGCTTAAAGGGTAGAGCATAAACTCATATTTGCGGCCGGTAAGCGGTTCATTTACCTGGCTGGCCAGTTCAAAGGTGGAGGAGCCGGAAGCTATTACCTGGATATTTTTTAATTGATCAGTAAATAATTTTAGCGTAAGCCCAATGTTGGAAATACGCTGAGCCTCATCAATAAAAACAATTTTATTTGCACCCGCCAATACTTTTAATTTTGCAGAGGTTGTATTCGTAAGTATTTCTCTTACATCCGCCTCATCGCCATTCATATAGAGAAAACTTTCACCGGTTTCCTGGAGCAAATTTTCAACCAGGGTTGATTTTCCTGATTGCCGGGGGCCAAAAATAAGTATAGCTTTACCTTTAAATAGTCTTTTTTTTATAGCTGCTACGATAGCCCGTTGTATCATAATAAATGATTTGAATCTCTAAAGTACATAATAAGAAGTGATTGTAATCGCTTAATTACATAATTAAAAGTGATTTGGATCGCGAATTATTATGTTTATAAGTGATTGGATCATACAATGAGCTCCATTTTCATGAAATAATGAGCCGCGAAATTCTTCTCTAAACATCTTTTTAAAATCCAGGAAACGGGAAAGTTGAGCTAATTTTATAACATCAGGAATATTGGCAATAAGAAGGTTGGCTTCTTCAAAAACCTTAAAATCATTATCTGCTAATAGATACCAAGGATAGTTGGGAAACACCTGTTCAAAATTTTTAGTAGTCGCTTTCACGCTTTCTAAGCTGAAGTGAATGAGTAATTCGTAAAGAGAAAACATTGGTAGATGGATTGCCAAAAACATGTTCGTATCGCACGCCAAAATTGAAAGGAACATTACCAAGATCAACAAGATAGCCTGCACCCATACCGGCAGCGGCACCGTCCGGCTGATTTAAATCTGAAGAGCCAAACGCGAAGCCCGCATTAGGCTCGATGTAGAACCCACTCCCGCTCTGGTCGAGTGTGTACCTGAAGCCGGCTAACAGGGGTATAAGGGATAGCTCCTTAGTGCTTTTGAAAGAACACAGAAGCAAGGCTGCAAACAAAAACTTTTTATAGAATGCCATATGTTAGCTTTAGATTATTGTAACGTGTTTTTGCCGAAAAAAATTTCCGAAAGGTCTGGGTTGCACCGAAATAATTACTGTGGAATAAACTCAGGGCGGTAGCTCTTTTACGATTTTGAAAAAAATACGGTATTATATCGGGCTCCGCATAATAAAATTCACAGATCGTAGATCATTCAATATCTTAGGCGCCTTATAAAATTTATTTTTTAAATAAACCTATGCCGCAGCTTCCTCTCACCGTCCGCAGATCTATAGAACTGGTTGGCTTATTTGTGCTCGGCACTTTGATCGTGGTGGGCAAAGACGTGATCACGCCACTTTTTATGGCATTTTTTATTTCCATTATGCTGTTGCCGGTTCTCCGGTTTTTCCGGAGAATGAAAATTCCGGAAGGGCTGGCTATTTTTTTATGCATCCTTAGCGTCGCAATTTTTATCGGCCTTTTGGTATGGTTTTTTTCATCCCAGATCAGTAACCTTGTTTCTGATTTCCCGCAAATAAAAAAGAACGTTTCCAAACATTTAAACGCACTCTCAAATTGGATTGGCAACAAATGGGGCTTTTCTACCCAGCAACAGGTGAAGCTCATCAGCGAGCAAAATGATAAACTGATGAACTATGCAAGCAACTTCCTGTCAGGCGCAGCTTCGTCGGTAACCGGCGTGCTGATTTTTATTGGACTGCTGCCTATCTATATTTATCTGCTGCTGTTTTATAAAAATTTGTTGCTGCGCTTTGTCTTTCTCTGGTTTCCTCCGGAAACACAAGAAAAAGTGGAAGAAGTCATCCACGAATCTGAATCAATCATTAAAAGTTACCTGATTGGTTTGCTTATCCAGATCAGTTACATCACTATTTTACTGGGTGGAATTTTATTGCTCTTCGGTATCAAGCACGCCATTCTTATAGGAGCCATTTTTGCAGTGCTCAACCTGATTCCTTATGTGGGCGCCCTCATCGGAAATCTTATTGGTGTATTGCTCACGGTTTCCTCTTCACAAGATTTATGGCCTGTCGTGACCGTTCTGGGCTCTATTGCATTTGTTCAATTCTTAGACAATAATATTCTAATGCCCCGTATTGTTGGAAGCAAGGTAAAAATCAATGCACTGGCTACTATCGTCGGCGTGATCATAGCAGGCTCGCTAGCAGGCATCTCCGGTATGTTTCTCTCTTTACCAATTATTGCAGTTCTCAAAATAATTTTTGACCGTACTGAAAACCTTAAGCAATGGGGTGTGCTGCTCGGCGATGAGCGACCCGGAAAAAGCCCGATGAATTTTCCTGTATTCCGGGAGAAAAGTGTAAAAGTTCAAAAGGAATTGGAAAAACAAAATGATATTAAACCGGCGGAGGATTAAAACAATACAGTTACTCGCTGGTGAAGAATTTGCTTATTTTGCTCAACAAGAGCGAGGTGTATAGATGAGCGACAGAATATAAGCCCAAAGACGAGTACTCATGTACTCCCTGTGTCGTCATAGGAGTTGTCACGAAATAAGGTTTACATGTTAGGTTTGATTATATAATTCCATTCCCCGTGAAAATCATCTTTAATCATATTAACTTTTGCTAACTCTTCATCCGATATTTTTATCCCCTTCTCATACACAACTGAATCTAACCTGGATTTTACTTTTAATCCATTTGACGTTTTGGTTGATGCTATCAAATCCACTATTAACTGTATACTCGTTAAGGGTCTCGCCCGCCAATTCATAGTAATGTGAGAGAACAACCGATGTTCTATTTTATTCCATTTACTAGTGCCTGGAGGGAAATGACATACATTTATTTCTTTTCCAATTTCATCTGCTAATACTTGTAGCTCTGTTTTCCACAATCTATTTCTTGAACTATTGCTCCCTCCTCCATCTGCTGTAATAAGTATTCGTTTTGATTTGTTGAATTTTTCTTCTCCCATTTCATTCCACCAACTGCGAATTGTTGATACCGCAAAACTTGCTGTATCGTGATTGATTCCCACACTTACCCATCCTTCATTATTGGCTATATCGTAAACGCCGTAGGGAATAGCTTTACCTAAGTCTTTATTGATAAAATCATACACATTAACTTTTGTAGGATTTTTCGACGGAAGCCATTCTGTACCTGCGTTTTTGAAGTTTCCTATGTTCTCCTTTTTCTTGCAATCAACTGATATTACAGGGTCATTTAAAGACAAAAAATCATTTGCTAAGTTATTAATATGAATAAATTGAGCATCTCTATCTTCATGGCTGCTGCCTTCATCTGTTTTTCTATTACCCTGCAAGCTATACCCTTCATTTTTTAAGATTACCCCCACTAATTTATGACTGATATCGCAACCTCTTTTTTTAGCTTCCTCAGCAATATTGCGTAAGCTTTTACTAGTCCAAAGTAATGTTTTCATAGGATCACCCAAAGTATGAGGATTAACTATTTCTTCTACAACTTTTTCTATTTCACTATTTTTTTCAGTTTTCTTTTTACGGCCACCGCCTTGTTTTCTCACCCGTGCATTCCCCGGCACATTCTCAGTTGTTGCAGAAGCCAATTCTTTAATGCCGATGTTCAACGTCACTCTTGACATACCAGAAAGTGCGGACACTTTGCTTAATCCACCTCGTCCCATACTTTTTGCTTCTGCCGCTAATACCAGACGAGTTTGTTTTTCATTTAAAACAGGAAGAATCTCTTCATACTTTTTCTTCAACATTAAATCGAGTTGCATACGTTTTATTTTTTTACAAACGTACAACTTATTACGTTACAAATCCATTTTTTGCCGAATTGTTCTGATGACATATTAAGTGCAATACGAATGGCTTCAACCCATCCGGTTGGCGGTATAGCAACTTTCTGCAATAAGCGAACTCCTGCATTTTGCCGTTTAGTTGTTGTAGTTGTAATGATTTTTTTCCCATAGTGTAAAGTGTATATCTTGACAAACGTAATGATAGATCTTGTCAAAATTTTATTGAATGCCAGGCTAAAGCTTTACAAAATAGATATGAAGTAAAGATATACCTTGACGGGAATAGTCTGATAAAATTTAGTAAAAAATAGAATTATCACTAAAGTGCTTTACCAAGATTTATTAAGTCTGGTGGACAACTAATGCACGCCTGCTTACTATGCGAAGCAAAGGTTTATAAAATTTTAGCAAGCCGGAATTATTAAAAGTAAAAGGGTCTTGTGTCTCAGAAAAAGAAATGGGTAGAATGATTGATCCATACTTATTGGAAGATAAAGGTGAGGCGGGTAAATACGGGTGCTATTTATAAACAGAATAGAGTAAGCATTTCCTGGTCGCACCACCTTGTAAACTGGACTTATGCCGGCCATGCGGCGTCTGGTGAAAATGTGTATGACGAATTAGCAAAATGAAGATTTTGTTTTGCAATACTTTTTCGTTGGCCATTATAAATAAGTGCATGAATATTTTTAGAGAAAGGAATATGATAGGTTACTTTTATAGAATGTGTTCTTAAGGCAAAGAAAATAATCATTTAAAATAAAAAAAATGAAACAGGGTTTACTAATAGATATGGATGGAGTTATTTATGGTGGGGATGAACTAATAAACGGAGCGGCTGAGTTTATTTCTTACCTGCTGAAGAATAATATTCCTTTTCTTTTTATGACAAATAACAGCCAGCGCACTAAACTTGAAGTGGTTCGCAAGCTAAAGAAGCTTGGGATTAATGTTACAGAAGATCATGTATATACGAGCGCAATGGCTACCGGAAAATTTCTTGCAGACCAAGCGCCTAAGGGCACAGCTTATGTATTGGGGGAGGGCGGATTGCTTACAAGCCTGCATGAAAACGGATTAACCCTGGTGGAAACGGAACCGGATTTCGTGGTATTGGGGGAAGGTAGAAATTTTACCCTTGAAATGGTGCAGCGTGCGGTGGATATGATTCTTGGCGGCGCAAAATTCATTACAACCAATCGTGATCCTTCGCCTAAAAAGCCCGGTTGGAATAACCTGGGTATTGCCGCCACTACGGCTATGATTGAGGAAGCCTCCGGCATCAAAGCCTTCAGTACAGGCAAGCCCAGCCCGGTAATGATGCGCTCGGCACGGAAGACCATTGACCTCGAAACTTCAGATACCACTGTGATTGGTGATACTATGGATACAGATATACAAGGCGGCGTGCAAATGGGATACAAAACAATACTCGTGCTTTCGGGAATTACAAAAAAAGAGGAATTAAATAATTATGCATTTAAACCTGATCTTGTAGTGGGCTCAGTAAAAGATATAAAATTTCCACTTAAATGGTGGAAGCCTGAAAAGTGAGAATATTGACAATGAGATAGAAGCGATAATGCCGATCTTATTGATATCAGATTTATAACAGGAGAATAAATGATACGGGCTCAACACCCGTATCATTTATAGAATAAGGTAGCGGGATGATTTTTATAATGGACATTAAAGCGGAACAAACAATTATCAAACGATATCAATTGTAACAGTTTGCCCGGGTTAAAGTAATTTTCATAGGTCGGATCTTAATTTTTTTTAAAAGGATGTCAAAATATAAAATCCTTGAGATAGCTTTTCAAAAACTATATTAGTTTTTCAAGAGTGTGGATGTTTTCAGAGATATTGAAGTGATCAGAATATTGAATTTTTCATTAAATATAAAAATCGGTACAAAGCGAAATTCCGCTTTTCCGCCGCAGAACTCCGTAATAATTCAGGGAATTTGTTGTAGAAAATTTTCTATAGTTATATTCCGGGAGGAATGAGGTTATGGATTTTGGCAAGTGCGCTAATATCAACAATGTTCTTGCAGTTTAGTTTCTTAAATATTCGCGCTTTATGCGTGCCGATGGTCGATGTATGAAGGCTAAGCTTCTCGCTGATCTCGCTTACGGATTCACCTTTGATGATATATTGAATGATCTTGAACTCCTGTGGGGACAACCTGTCAAAGGGATTGAACGATTTTTTGCCCAACGCTTCTTCTGTAAGCGACCGGCTTAAAGAGGTGCTCAGGTATCTTTTATCCTCAAGTATAGTTTCTATGGCCTTTTTTATTTCTGATTCGGGGGCGTCTTTACCTACGTAACCTTGCGCCCCAAGCACGAGGTATTTTTTTGCATAGATCTCTTCAGCATTCATACTGAGCATTAAAATTTTTGAATCAGGTTTTACAGCCATTATGTTACTCACCAATCCAAATGAATCAGTGCCCGGCATATTCACATCAAGTATAAGAAGGTCGTATTTATTTTGTTTTATTTTTTCAAAAGCTGTATCTCCGTCTGCCGCCTCATCAATTACGGAAAAGGGGATAAGGCCCTCTATAAAAATCTTCAAGCCTGCCCGTATTATCACATGATCATCAACCAATAAAATATTTTTCATCCTTAAAAATATGTGTATAAAATAAGTTTAGTTTTTAGTCCTTTTTTTTAATACACCCGTGCTGGTAAGTAGCAGGCTTCAAACCAGCCGGGCATTTGAGGGCATTCTTTTTAAGCAATAAAAAGTTGCGCTCATTATTTCAGCGATCACAATTATTATTGAAGGTGTTTTTGCTATAAATCAGCAATCGATATTTGTAGCTGCTGTTACCGGCCATTCTGTATATGTTCTTTGGGGAATGGGCCGTTAAAAGTTTAGGTTTTTTCAATTACTCCTGCGAAATTAATTAAAAAAAAAATTGGCAGCAGTACCGGTAATATAATTTAATATGGAAAATGTCAACCAAACAAATCACTGCTAAGATATCTGTCTCCGCGATCGCACGCTATGAAAACAATTACACCTTCAGTAAGTTCCGCAGCAAGCCGTATCGCCGCTGAAGCTGCACCGCCACTGCTCATACCTGCAAAAATCCCTTCTTCTTTTGCAAGCCTGCGGGTATAGTTTATTGCGTCCTGTTCGGTAACATCTATTATCCTGTCAACACGTGTTGGATCAAAAATTTTAGGAAGATATTCAACCGGCCATCTTCTTATACCAGGTATGGAGGCATCTTCTGCAGGCTGGCATCCAACAATCTGTATCGAATTATTTTGCTCTTTCAGGTAACGGCTGCAACCCATAATAGTACCGGTAGTGCCCATTGAGCTTACAAAGTGCGTAACCGATTTATTCGTGTCCTGCCATATTTCCGGGCCGGTGGTTTTGTAGTGTGCGGCATAGTTATCAGGATTTGCAAATTGATTAAGCAAATAATATTCACCGGCAGCGCCCTTTTCATCAGCATAATCCCTGCAGGCTTCTATGCTTTCAAGCAAGGTCACTGTTGCCCCAAAAGCTTCCATGGTCAGCACTCTTTCACGCGTAGAAGAAGAGGGCATGGCAAGTTCAATCTGCAAGCCAAAAATTTTTGCCATCAGCGCCATGGCTATTCCGGTATTACCGCTAGTAGCTTCAATCAGCTTAGTTTGTTTGTTGATGTCGCCACGCTCCAGGGCACTTCGTATCATATTCAAGGCTGGCCTATCTTTCACACTGCCGCCGGGATTGTTGCCCTCAAGTTTTGCATACACCTTTATCTTTTCATTTTTATATATATGTTGAATTTCTACTAAAGGTGTATTGCCTACAGTATCCAGTATCGTTGCCATTTAGTTAATTTAAGCGGTTACAATTTTTCCTTCGAGCACAGTAAGTTCAGGTTTATGATAGACTAACGTACCCGGTAGAACACTTTTCGTTAACCATACATTTCCACCTATTATGCTATGGTGGCCAACCACGGTATCTCCACCTAAAATGGTAGCGCCCGAATAAATTACCACGTGATCTTCCACGGTTGGATGGCGCTTGGTTGATGCCATTAGCTTATCAACGCTTAATGCGCCTAAGGTTACACCCTGGTAAAGCTTTACATAATCACCTATTTGGGCTGTTTCCCCAATCACGATGCCGGTACCGTGGTCTATAAAAAAATGTTCGCCGATCTGTGCCCCGGGATGTATGTCAATACCCGTTTTTGAATGTGCATGTTCGGTAAGTATGCGTGGAAGCAACGGTACTTCGAACTTTAATAATTGGTGAGCAAGGCGATAAAAACACAATGCATAAAAACCAGGGTAGGCACGGATCACTTCAAATTCCACCCGCGCTGCAGGATCTCCATGAATGAGGGAATAGATATCTGTTTTTAAAACCCGGTACAGTTCAGGTAACTGTTCAAAATATTCGTATGCTATCTGTTCGTTATTACAATCTCTGCAGGCACGTGTGGCGTTTAAAATGTGTACAAGGTCTGCTTGCAGTTTCCTGTATTCATTTTCTATTTCTGCCACAGAAGAATAGGCGCATATTGATTGTTCAGGAAATAGCAGGTTGATCAAATGCAAAGCCCATGCGGCGATGACGTCATTTGACGGCACAATTTCTTTCTTTTGTTGCCGACTGAAAATTTCGTTGAAAAATGCTGTTTTCATTTTTTAAAATTAAGCTGATGATCTTGCAGTCTGATGCTTACAATATTAATCGATAATCGCAATCTCCCAACTTAACCTTGTGCCGCCCCGGCGAAGGGTTTCTGCTACCGAACAATATTTATTCATTGATAAGGCGGCTGCTTTTTCCGCCTTGTCCTGTTCTACACCTTTTAAGGAAAACGTAACTTTTATTGCTTCCCACAAAGACGGTATTTTATTTTTTTCCCTTTCTCCCTCCACGGTTATTTTGAATTGTTCTATCTTTTGTTTTTGTTTTTTTAAAATGGCGATCATATCAATGGCGCTACATGTACCCAGCCCCGATAGTAAAAGTTGCATCGGGCGAAAACCAAAATCAGCACCACCGGATTCATCGCTGGTATCTGTTTTAAGTACATGATTGTTTTGATCTTTCACCTCAAAACCATAGTCGCCGCTGGTTCTTTCCATTTCTATTTTGTTGATCATTTTATTTTTTTATTTAAAATTGTTGAAATAAAGTGCCTTGATCAATTTAAGATCCCTGCCTGTGCTTATGCGTTTGTCTGATTCTTAATTTAGTTACTTTCGTAAACAATATTATCTTTTTATCTTTTTGTATAGAAAGTTTTTTTATAAAGTTAAACACTAATTCTTCCTGGTTATGACAACAAGATCACACGTGCCTTCCAAAGTTACAGCCATTATTGCAATGGTTTTTTTATTGCCGCCATTAATACTTTTTATAATGTGGTCGTCCATCGGGCTGCAGGGGAGCGGCCTTAATGCTGCAGAAAAAATAAGCGCCTACTTAAATAAATTTCCTGCAGGGCTGCAAAACTTTAACGCCATTCATATTATCTCTATCGTGTGCTGTTTACTTGCCACCGTTTTTGCGGCAAGAAGCTTTAGAAAGCGGTTGCTTTCCGTAAGAATATTAATGATGCTTACGGTGCTGGTGGCAATGTTTATTTTATTATTTGATATCTACCAACTTGTGTAGTGCTATTTGTATTCGTATTCAATTTTACCCAGCATTCTTTTTTCTTTGGAAAAACATTTTTCTGTTTCGCGCAGTTTTTTATCATTATAAGTATATCTCCAGATAAAATAATTATCTCCGCCCACTGCCGTGGAAACCATTTGTGCCGGTTGGCCGGCTGAATTATATTCGTACATGTAATCGGGCAAAAGCCTGCCCGCTCTTTCATTGAAATGGACCACGTCGGTAAGCTGATTCTTATCATTGTAATAATAGAAATATTTTTTATCAGTAGTATTTGTTTTTTCTACATTTTCTTCAATCACTCTTCCGTTTTCATCAGTTACAAAATTAATGGTGGATACAAGAACCTTATTTTTTCTTCTTTCCATCTTTACAGGGTTTCCCTTAGCGTCATAAGAGTATTCGTGAGTTTCGGTAATTGAATCATTTTCTCTGTCGCCTGTTGTAACAATCCGTACCAAAGCAGGATTGCCGTTATCACCGTATTCATAGTCGGTTACACTATTCGTCGTAGGCGTTTCATCCATTGTTTTTATTATCCGGCCATCGCTATTATAGTCAGATACTAATAGAGACTGGCCTGTGATGTAAGACTTTGAGATCATCTCTGACTGCGAATAATTTTTATTAATTTTTTTCTCGCAAAAAAAGCCTTCACTTGGCTCGCCATCATCTTCATAACTATGAATTTTTACAGTCTTTAAATTTTCATTTTTTAAGATAGAAAATTCTTTGGAAAGCTGTTGGTTGTTCCAAATATCCTTATAAAAATACTGGGCCTTCGCCGGCGAAATGATGGTGAAAAGAAAAAGAAATACAGGGATATAAAAGTGGAATAGTTTCATTGCCATTTCAACGGAAATTTGATTTTATTGCTGTTGCTTTATTGAACGTGTAAAATACCTTATTAATTATGTAAGCAGATTTTGTTTGGTATTTTTAACCACAATTTATAAAAATCAAATCACGGTAATTACCGCTTCCATGCTGTTTCTTCTTATTTTTCAATACAAATTTTATTATGTCAAAACAAGATAAGGGGCTCGGCAAATTGGTGGCTATTATGAATGAACTGCGTGAGAAATGCCCGTGGGATAAAAAGCAAACAATCCATACTTTGCGCCAGCAGACTATAGAAGAAACTTACGAACTCGCAGATGCTATTACAGAGAAGGACTGGCAGGGAATAAAAGAAGAACTCGGCGACCTGTTGCTGCATATTGTTTTTTATGCGAAAATCGGCGAAGAGCAAAATCAATTTACCCTGCAGGAGGTTATCCATGCGGTTTGTGATAAACTGATTACCAGGCACCCGCACATCTATGGCGATGTATCCGTTGCTGACGAGGAGGAAGTAAAAAGGAACTGGGAACAAATCAAATTACTCGAAAGAGTCACTTTGGGAAAAGAAGGAAAAGAATCAGTGTTGGGCGGTGTGCCAAAATCATTGCCTGCTATGGTAAAAGCAATGCGCTTGCAGGAGAAGGCGAGGCAGGTTGGTTTTGAATGGGAAAACAAAGAGCAGGTTTGGGATAAGATTGAAGAGGAAAAAAGCGAGTTGCTGGAAGCCGTTAACACAGGAGACTTAGTCCACATTGAAGAAGAGGCCGGCGATCTTTTCTTCTCCGTAATTAACTATGTCCGGTTTTTGCAGATAGATGCAGAAAATGCGCTGGAGATAACCAATAAAAAATTTATAAGCCGCTTTACTCAAATGGAAAAGCTGGCAAAAGAGAGGGGTAATAATTTAACCAACATGACCTTGCACCAAATGGATGCCATGTGGAATGAGATTAAGAAACAAAATAAAGTAAGTTGAATTTTAAAAACACAAATTCTTTTTTTGGAAGAAATGGATTTTTACTGGTGATAGCCGCATGGTTGCTCACCATTTCATTTATTATAGATAATTACTGGAGCGGAAGCGCTTCTAACACATCTGTACAAAAAGTGATACAGAAGAATATTGTAAAGACCCAAAAAAATATTGAGGAGTTTTATAAAGATTCAGCGTTAATAAATAAAATCACCGACGGACGTTACCATAAAAAGGAACTTGAAGATCTGGTAGAAAAAAAATTTTTCATTTTCATTTACCGGCTTACATCCCTAAATGAAAAGCTTCCTGTTTTTTGGAATACCCAGGTAATTGAACCGGATTCTACCCTGCTGGAAGTGCCGGAGGGTATTTTTTTTCAAAAGCTTATAAACGGATGGTATGTTATTGATAAAAGGAGATACCAATCTCCCGGCAGGGCAGAATTTGAGATGGTTACGCTTATACCCGTCAAGTGGAGTTATTATGTAGAAAATAAGTATTTACATAATTCTTTTGAAGCCGTAAAAAAAGTTGATAAGGCTTATTCCATCAGCCTTTCTCCAACTAAACTGAAAATAAAAGATGCAAAAGGCCGGGTATTATTTTATCTAAAGCAGGTGGAGAAGGTATCTGTTCCGCCGGAAAATACAATATCTCTATGGCTGAGAATATTTGCGGCTATTCTTGTTTTATCATTTGTTCACAAGCTTGCAAAATTTTATGTGGAAAGAAAAGGTTTTTGGGTTGGCCTTTCTATACTTATATCCTGTGTACTTGCGTTAAGAATCACAAGTTATTTTTTACCAATACCGCTTAACTTCCACCAGTTAGAATTATTCGATCCCTCTATCTACGGCTCCAATATGGTGCTTAGCTCACTCGGCGATTTACTCATTAACTCAGTGCTGTTTATTTGGATAGTGCTCTTTATAAGATTTCATTTTCGAAATGCAACCACCGGAATTCGCTTTAATTCGAACCTGAAAAAACACGTGGCCATATTTATCCTCGCTGCTCTTATGATCGGTTTTACGCTTATCTGCGGCAACATTGTAAGAAGCCTTGTTTCAGATTCGCAAATTTCTTTTGATGTGATTAATTTCTTCACTTTAAATATATATTCTGTTATTGGCTTTATTGTTCTGTGCTGCGTTGCTACCGGTTATTTTTTCCTGATACAAATTTTGTTGCAACCGGTGAAGAATGAAATAACGCCTGAGAGGTACGATCTGTATTTTGCTATTGCAATCCTGGGGCTTGTTTTTCTTACACTCAGGCTTCAGTCTGCCTATGTAACTTTCGATCTCGGTTTACTTAGCTGGCTGTTGATTTTTATTTATCTGCTCAATGTAAATTTTCTTTCACTGCATGCGTTTGATCTTATTTCTTCACATTTTATTTTTTGGTTATTTTTCTTCTCTGTTTCCATCACAGCGGTGATAGTATTGCACAACAGGAAGAAGGAGATCGAGCAAAGAAAGCATTTCGCAGAAAATCTTGCCAACAAAGCAGACCCCTCGGGAGAGGTAATGATGAACATTGTACTTACAGATTTCAGTAATCCGTTTCTTTCCGAAATTTTTATAAGGTTTGAAAATCCTGAGCAAAATAAAAAATTAAAAGATAGCCTCGTAAATGAAAATTTTTCCGGTTATCTGAATAAGTATGATACAAAAATTTACATCTTTGGGCCGGATGAATTGCCATTGTACAATGATGATTCAACTAATTACAATGCTTTAAACACCATCGTGCAAACGCAGGGAAAACCTACAGAAATTCCGGGCCTGTACTATTATGATGTGTCGTATGACCGATTTAATTATATCAGCAAAAAAGTGGTTACCGATACGGGCGGCGCAACTCAGGGATATATTTTTATTGTATCAAAACCAAAGCGGTATAAAAGTGATGCCCTATACCCTGAGCTTTTTTCAAAAGGAAACGCCAACTCCATTGAAAGCTCTTCAGTGTATGCTTTTGCGGTTTACAAAAAAAACCAGCTCGGCACGAGTTACAATGATTATCCTTTTCCCACCACTATTGATTCTTCACAATTCACTTACAATGAATTTCGCATAGTGCATAATAATGGTTATGAAGAGCTTTGGTACAGAGCCAATGCCGACAAAATAATAGTAATAGCGCGGCAGGATAATTTCTTCATAGAATCCATTACCTTATTCGCTTATCTTTTCTGTTCATTTTTATTGATCACGGTTATTTTTAATCTGCTCAATCATTTATTGTCGGAAAAAATATTTACGGGTAATTACAAATCATTCTGGCAATTCACTATTCGTAACCAGGTACACGGTACTATTATATCTATCAGCATCTTTTCTTTTCTTATAATTGGCGTTACGACTATCTTATTTTTTGTAAGCCGGTATCATAGTAACAACCGTGAAAAGCTTAGCCGCACGATACATGTTATGGAGACAGAAGTACGTAATTCCATTGACACCATACCCGCTTTGCAAAGAAATTTACTGAGCATGGGCGAGCAGATGAACAACCAGCTTGAAGTAACTATTAATAACGTTTCGGCCATACACGCTGCAGATATTAATCTCTACGACCTCAATGGAAACCTGCAGGTATCATCCTTGCCGCTCCCTTACGATAAAGGCATTGTAAGTGAGAAAATGGATCCGATCGCATTTTATCATTTGCATAAATTAAAAGACGTACAATTTTTCCAGGAACAAAAAATAGGAGACCTCGAATATTTAAGCAATTATGTGCCGGTGAGAGATGAGAGCGGTAAGGAATATGCTTATATAAACATTCCATACTTTGAATCGCAAAACAAGCTGGAAGATGAAATTTCAAATTTTCTTGTAACAATCATCAATCTCAATGCTTTTATCTTTTTAGTGGCAGGCATTATTGCGCTCTTTATTACCAATCGCATTACCCGTTCGTTCTCTCTTATAAGCGATAAAATGAAAGAGGTAAACCTTGAAAAGCGAAATGAAGAGATTGTATGGAACAGGCAGGATGAGATAGGCGAGCTGGTAAATGAATATAATAATATGGTAAAGAAGCTTGATATAAGTGCGCAAATGCTTGCCAAGAGTGAGCGTGAAGGCGCATGGCGCGAAATGGCCCGACAGGTTGCACATGAAATAAAAAATCCCCTCACGCCGATGAAGTTGAACCTGCAATATCTGCAACGAGCTATTGATAATAATTCGCCTGAGGTACAAAGTATCTCTCTGTACGTGGCTAATGTGTTGCTGGAGCAAATAGATCATCTCTCACAAATCGCCAGCGACTTTGCTCAATTCGCAAATATTGGAAACGCAAGAAACCAACTTTTTGATGTGAATCGCACATTAGAAAATGTAGGAACGCTGTACTCAACAAATGGAAAATTACAAACCATTAAAAATTTGTATCCTTACGAATTACTAATTGAAGGCGATAAAACGCAGATCAACCGGCTGTTCACAAACTTGCTGCAAAACGCAGTACAATCGGTGCCTGAGAGCAGGAACCCGGTGATAGAGATAGCGAGCACTTTAAGGGATAATAAGGCGATCGTATCCATAAAAGATAATGGGATAGGCATTCCGCGTGATAAGTACAATAAAATATTTATGCCCAACTTTACTACAAAAACGTCGGGCACTGGCCTTGGCCTTGCTATGTGTAAAGGGATTGTTGAAAAGATGAATGGAAGAATCTGGTTTGAAACGCAGGAGGAAAAATCAACTACCTTTTTTGTGGAGCTTCCGGTAGCGGAAGCTTAGTTGAATGTACGATATAACGATGTGGGTTGTACGATGTTTAACCTGTGAATATATTCGACCATAATCCAAACCATGAAGCCGCTAATCTAATCTAATGCAATAACATACATAAGATCATTTCTTCTTCCTGTTTTGTAAAAACTGTTCAAACTCGATCAATGAAAAACTGCTGAGATTATTTTTGGCAGTTACCATTCCTTTCTGCGCAACCAGCACGCCATACTTTGTATTGCCGAATTCTGCTATTGCGTGGGCATCCGGATCGATAGATACCAAAACATTTTTTGACAGCGCATACTCCAGCCATTGCCAACTCATGTCCAGCCGCCTTGGATGTGCATTTATTTCAATCACTACATCGTTAGCAGCGCAGGCATCAATGATTTTTTTGTGATCAATTGGATACCCCTTGCGGCTAAGCAATAAACGCCCGGTTAAATGGCCAAGGATGGTTGTGTATGGGTTTTCAATTGCTCCAAGAAGACGAGCCATCGCTTTTTCTTCATTCATCTTCAGGTTAGAGTGTACGGAAGTAATTACCAGGTCGAAAGTGGAAAGGACACTATTGCTATAGTCGAGGCTGCCATCATTTAAAATATCGCTCTCAATGCTTTTGAATATTTTAAATGGTTTTAGCTTATCATTAAGCTCATCTGCCAGTATATGCTGTGCTTTTATCTGATCTTCCTTAAGACCCTGCGCATAAGAAGCTGCTTTACTGTGATCGCTTAGTACAAGGTATTCATACCCTTTGCTGATACACGCTTTGGCAAGTTCTTCCAGTGTGTTGGAACCATCGCTCCAGTTACTATGACAATGAATGATCCCTTTTATATCTTCATTCTTTATTAACTCGGGTAAATTATTTTTCCCGGCAATGTCTATTACCGGACCATTTTCACGAAGAGATGCCGGGATAAATTGCAGGCCGAGTTTATTAAATATTTCTTCACCGGATCTCAATCCCTTTATCTCCAAGGAGGCATTTTGAATGTGTGCATTCAATGCATCAATAAAAGTTTGTGTGCCGCTTTTTCAAGGCACAGCCACGCAAAGGAATCTTTTTCAGCAGTGTAAATTTTTATTTTTATTCCGTTATCATATTTATACAAAACATACGTATTGGTTTGTTCAATATTTTCAAATTCAGGAATAGCCGAAATTTTATCTGCGATATTTTTTAAAGAAAGCGCAATCACATACTCAAGCTCTTCCACAGTTTCAGATTGGCGTGCAAAGGAACCGGTGATAGCGATTTGATCGGTATCAAAAATTTTATGTAAAAGGATTTCTATTTCTGTTGCTAATTGCTCAACCTGTGCATACAAGTAATTGCCTTGTTGCTTCTGATAAAACTCAATTGACTCAATTACATTTTGCTGTGTTTTTTTACCGAAGCCTTTCATCAGCGATAAACGATTTTCATGGCAGGCATATAAAAGTTCGCCGGCATTTTCCACTTCCATTTCTTTCCAAATGATAGAAATCTTTTTTGGGCCGAGGCCTTTTATTTTCATCATCTCGAGAATTCCTTCAGGTGTTTTTGAAATTAATTCTTCAAGCGCCTGCATTTTTCCTGTCTCAATCAGTTCAATTATTTTACTGCCTATGGCATCGCCGACTCCTTTTATAGAAAAAAATTTTTGTTTTGAAAGCGTTTGTAGCGCTACCGTTAGTTGCTCAATTTTATATGCAGCGATGGAATAAGTCTTTGCTTTGAAGCTGTTTAATCCATGTACTTCCATTAGCCTGGAAAGAAAAGAAAAATGCTTTGCTATTGCGTGATTGTCCATCGTTCAAAAATAAAAAAACGTAGCTGTATAAATCTGGGCACTTTATATCTTTGCAGTCCCTGGGTCTTGTAAGCCGCCATGGCAGTGGCTTGCAGCTTATGAAAAGTTTATCACATAAAAAAAAGTCCCGGAATTTTCGGGACTTTAGAAATATCATGCTTTAAAGCCGCATTATTACTTCTTTTTTGCAGCAGCCTTTTTAGGAGCCACTTTTTTTGCCATTGCTGCTTTTTTAGGAGCCGCTTTAGCAGCTGCTTTTTTAGGAGCAGCTTTCTTTGCAACCGCTTTTTTGGGAGCAGCTTTCTTTGCAGCCGCTTTTTTGGGAGCAGCTTTTTTTGCCATAGCCATGTTTTTAGAATTTAATTGTTAGTAAATAATAATTAAAAATAAAAACATTTTTTTAACTGCCAAAAATTATTTAATGAAAATTTGCAAACGAAAAATTTGCTTTATGCAGAAGCTTCGATCGGATTTACGGAAACAAAAGTTTTATCACCTTTAGTTTTTCTAAACTCAACAACACCATCGGCTGTTGCAAAAATGGTAAAGTCTTTTCCAAGGCCAACATTTTTTCCGGGGTGATAAGAAGTTCCACGCTGACGAATAATTATGTTCCCGGCAATTGCCGCCTGGCCGCCAAAGATTTTTACACCCAATCTTTTGCTTTGTGAATCACGGCCATTTTTTACTGAACCTTCGCCTTTTTTATGAGCCATATTATTAAGAATTAAAAAATTAAAACTGATAAAAAAAATTGAAATAAAAATACTTTTCATTTCATTTTTATTGCATTGTTTTTATGCAATGTCTGTTACTTTTATATGAGTGTATTGCGTACGATGGCCATGCTTTTTTCTAAATCCTTTCCTTCTTTTCATTTTAAAAGCAATCACCTTTTCACCCTTCACCAGGCCATTCATTATCTCGGCTTTCACAGTAACTTTAGCATCGTCACCCATTGAAAGTTTATCTTCATTATGGTGTAACAGCACATCTGAAAATTCAATTTGGTCCCCGGCTTTGCCGGAGATATGAGGAACATATAAATTTTGACCGGGCTGAACCCTGAACTGCTGACCTGCGATTGTAACTACTGCAAACATAAATGCCAAATTTTTTGGATTGCAAATGTAAGGCTTTTGTAAATATAATTACTTTGAGCGCTATTAAAAATTGTCGAATCTTTGATTTTAACCCGAATTTATTCAAGGGGATCCCTGCTCCACAGGTTGATTTGTAGTGGTGTTGCCCGATTTCGTATTTTGTATCCTAACTTTTAAAACCCAATGATTTGCGGAAAATAGTCCGGTTTTTATTTAGCCTTTATGGATTTTTCCTGTTTCTGCTGCTTATGTTGCTGTTATTTCCTCTATTCATCTACTCGTTTTTACGGCGCGGCGTCAAAGGAGGAAATGTCTTATATAATATATGCCGTGTTTGGGCTGACATCTTTTTTGTGCTTACCGCTGTAAGGCATACAAATATTTATGAAGAGGAACATGACCTTTTGAAGGAATACATTTTTGTAAGCAATCATATTTCTTATCTCGATATTCCCATGATGATGAAAGTGATAAGGCGGCAGCATATAAGAATATTGGGAAAGGTTGAAATGACCACCATTCCGGTTTTTGGAATGATATATAAAAAAGCAGTGGTAGTAGTGGACCGTGAAAATGCGATTCAAAGAAAAAATAGCATTAAGCATCTTATTGCTTTTCTGAAGTTGCATATCTCCGTTTTCATTTGCCCTGAGGGAACATTTAATATGACCCATTGCCCGCTAAAGAGTTTTTATAATGGCGCATTTCAAATCGCCATTGAAACGCAAAATCCAATTCGCCCGATTTTATTTTTAGACACGTACGACAGGCTTAACTACAACTCTGTTTTTTCCTTTAATCCCGGCAGGTGCCGTGCAGTTTTTTTAGCAGAGACTTCAACCACGGGATTAACATTACAGGACGTGGCATCGCTTAAAGAAAAAGTATATAAGCAAATGGAAGAGGCGTTGATAAGATATAAAGCAAGTTGGGTTGAAGAAGAAAGCTGTGAAAGTAAGTAGGGTGCATTCCAATTGTCGCTCTGTGTTAAAGGTTGTCAACCTTCGAGATGGAGCTTTTAAAATCTAAAATTAACTTGTTGAAAGGTTGACAATCTTGCGACATCTTGAAATGCACCCAGTAGGTAAGCAATTTATTCCCTTGCTGCACTTCTCAATATCTTTGCCTGAATGATTAATTCCGTTTCAGAAGAAATAAATCTGTTTGATACTATTCCGCGTGTCTCCAATCAATGGATAGAGGTAATTCTTCCTCTTGCCATTCCAAAAACTTACACCTACTCAGTCCCGGAAATATTTGCTAATAAAATTAAAATTGGTTGCAGGGCAGAAGTTGTGTTTGGCAAGAATAAAAAATATGCGGGCATTATAAAATCAATATTTAAAACACGGCCGGCTTACGAAACGAAAGAAATTTTAAATGTAATTGATGACGAGCCTATCGTGTATCCGCAGCAATTAGCACTATGGAGCTGGATAAGCAGCTATTATATGTGTACGGAAGGAGAAGTAATGGCAGCGGCTTTGCCCACGCATCTGAAGCTGAGCAGTGAAGCGATCTTGATTTACAATGAAGAATATGGCGAAGATTTTTCCGATCTTGATAATGAAGAATACCTGGTAGCCGAAGCTTTATTAATTAAAAAAGAATTAAAGATCACAGAGGTACAACAGGTTGCAGACATCATACATGTGTATCCTTTGATAAAAAGGCTTATAGAAAAAAAAGTTTGCTTTGTATGGGAATTTTTTACAGATAAGTATAAAGAGAAGAAAGAAAGTTTTGTGATACTTAATCCCGAATATGAAAATGACGAGAAGTTAAGTGAGCTCGTAAATAATTTTAATAAAGCGCCAAAACAAATGGAGTTGCTGTTAAGCTTTTTACACCTTTTAAAAACCGAAGGAGAAGTATCTCAAAAAGAGTTATTAAAAAAATCGGGTGCAACGGCTGCGCAGCTAAAGGGACTCACCGATAAAAGTATTCTTTTAGTCCAAAGAAGAAATATTGACCGCCTGAAAAGCCTGCCTAAAAAAATGGAGATGAGCTTTGAGCTAAACGAAGCGCAGCAAAAGGCTTTAAAAGAAATTGATGAGGCGTTCCAATCGAAAGATGTTTGTCTTTTGCATGGCATTACCAGCAGCGGCAAAACACAGATCTACATTAAGCAGATAGAAAAATTTATACAGGAAGGTAAACAGGTTCTTTACCTGTTGCCGGAGATAACACTAACGGCGCAGATTATACGAAGATTGCAAATAAACTTCGGTGGTAACATTGCCATCTACCATTCTAAATTCAATAACAATGAAAGAGTGGAGCTTTGGAATAAAATAAAAACCGGTGAATTAAAAATTATCATAGGTGCAAGAAGTGCTTTATTCCTGCCCTTTAAAAACCTCGGCTTTATAATAATTGATGAGGAACACGATTCATCATTTAAGCAACAGGAGCCTGCGCCACGGTACAATGCACGGGACGCGGCTGTTTTCTACGCATCACTTTTTAGTGCGAAGATTTTAATGGGCACAGCCACGCCTTCTGTCGAAAGTTTTTACAATGCTTTAAAGGGAAAGTATGCGCTGGTCACTATCAGCGAAAGGTATGGTGGCGTTGAATTACCCGATATGCAAATTATAGATACACGTACCGTGGCGGCTTCAAAAAAAGGAAAAGTTATGATCTCTCCGCAGTTGAAAGCCGCGATGGAAACTGCCTTGGGCAATGACAGGCAGGTAATACTTTTTCAAAATCGCCGTGGCTATTCTCCATTTCTTATTTGCGGCACGTGCGGCTTTATTCCGCAGTGTAAGAACTGTGCAGTTACTTTAACGTTGCATAAATTTTCAAACAAACTTCATTGTCATTATTGTGGTAACACCTATCCAAAATTAGTTTCGTGCCCTGCGTGCGGCAGTGTAAACTGGATCGAGAAGAATTTTGGAACTGAAAAAATTGAAGAAGAGCTTATAGAAGATTTTCCAAAAAACAAAATTGCACGCATGGATGTTGATTCGGTAAAAGGGAAGAATGCGCATGATGCTTTGATCAAATTATTTGAGCAGCATCGCATTGATATATTGGCGGGCACGCAAATGGTAGTGAAGGGGTTGGATTTTGAAAAGGTAAGCCTTGTGGGCATTTTAGATGCAGATGGTTTGCTAAGTTTTGCTGATTTCCGGGTGAATGAAAGAGCCTTTCAATTGATGGAGCAGGTGAGTGGGAGAGCAGGCCGGAAAAAGGAAAAGGGTCTTGTCATGATACAGGCATCGAAGATTAATCATCCTGTTCTGTTATTTGTACAGCAACATGATTACCGGAAATTTTACGAGCATGAAATCATTACGCGAAAGCAATTTTTTTATCCTCCTTTCAGCCGCCTTATCCGCATTACTTTAAAACATAAAATGAAGGAAACTGTATATGAAGCCTCGGAAGTATTAGCTAATTTTTTGAAAAAAGATTTTCATAATTTAGTTGGCCCCGCGGCGCCGGTGATCAACAGGGTAAGAAATATGTTTATCATGGAAATTCTTATTAAGCTTACTAAAGATGCAAAACAAATTGCGGTGCAGAAAAAAGTAATCGCCAATACCATAGATCTACTGCGGGCGGAAAAAAGATTTCGCAGCGTTGTAGTTCTTCCCGACGTAGATCCTGTTTAGCCTTACTTGAAAGCCCTACGATTTTTTTTGCGTTTCATTTTTACTTTTATTTTAAACGAATGATACATATAAAAGAGAATTTTTCATTAAAGAGCTACAATACTTTTGGCATAAATGTCTTTGCAAAATATTTCAACGAATTTTCTTCGGTTGATGATCTTGCAGAAATTTTAGAAAAGTTTCAGGGGCATCAACAAATGATCTTGGGTGGGGGAAGTAATATTCTTTTTACAAAAAATTTTGATGGTATCATTTTAAAAAATAATATACCTGGGATTAATATTATTAATGAAGATGAAGAATTCGTGTATATAAAGGCTGGTGCAGGTGTTAGCTGGCATCAATTTGTAATGCATTGTGTGAATAATAATTTTGGTGGCGTTGAAAATTTATCGCTGATACCGGGAAAGATTGGCGCATCGCCAATGCAAAATATAGGAGCGTACGGCGTAGAAGTAAAAGATGTTTTTTATGAGCTTGAAGCCTGGAATCTTGCAGCAAACAATATCCGAAAATTTAATAATGCTGATTGCGAATTTGGGTACCGGGAAAGCGCTTTCAAAAAAAAGTACAAAGGGCAGTTTGTTATTTTGTCGGTTACATTCAGGCTTCGCAAAAGGCCGCTGTTTAATATATCTTACGGCGCTGTAAGTAATGAGCTTGACAAGATGAATGTTCACGAGCTAAGCATCAAAGCTATATCCGACGCGGTTATTAGCATCCGGCAATCGAAGTTGCCTGATCCCGCCATTGTAGGAAATGCGGGAAGCTTTTTTAAAAATCCTGAAATTAATAGCCACGGATTACACAGATTGACACGGATTGAACCAGAGATTCCTTTTTATAAAATAGATGAAGAAAGATTTAAAATACCCGCCGGCTGGTTGATCGAGCGATGTGGATGGAAAGGCTTTCGGAAAGGTGATGCGGGCTGCTATAATAAGCAGGCGCTGGTTTTAGTGAATTATGGGAATGCCTCGGGCAAAGAAATTTTCGCTTTAAGCGAAAAGATAATAGCTTCTGTAATGAAAAAATTTGGAATTACTTTAGAGAGAGAGGTAAATATAATTTGAGTCAAAGAACTACGAAACAAAAAAAGATGCCCGGTTGCGGCATCTTTTTTTTAATAAGAATAAAAAATATTTATTTAAGATCCTCATCATCTAACTCCTCATCGCTGAAAGGTTGTGTACTCATGTTTAGCATACTGCCCATCAGGTCTTTGAATTCTATTTTCCCCTCTACCACTTTTTTGCTAATAAGCGAATAGGTTGATAAGCCATGCAACACGAATTCCATAAGCAATGCATTTTCTTTCGCATTAGAATTAGGAAAATGTTTTTTTACAATGCCATATAAGCCATCTACTTTATATAGCATCTGAATTTTATCTTCATCTTTTACACCAAAGAAAAGATTCAAATGATTTCCCGTATCAAACCAGCGGATGATTGCCCGGTAAGGATTTTCCTCGGCTGCGGAGTCTTTTCCCCTTTTCTTTTTAAAGGTCTCCGGGTTGGGAAAGTATTTTGCAAACTGGGTGCGAATCGCTTTTTCCATAAGATTGTATGCCACCTGGTAAGGCCCTTCCTGCTCACCCTCATATACCAACTCAATTTTACCGGTAATGGAAGGGATGATGCCGGTAAGATCGCTTATCCAAACCTGTGTTTCTTTTTCTTTATTCATAACGGCACGCCTCTCTGCAGCACTCACTGCGTTCTCATAAGCAGCAATGGTAAGCCTTGCAGAGACACCACTTTTCTTATCTACATATTCGCTTCCTCTTGCCTCGAAAGAAACTTGTTCTATTAATCTTTTTACCAGGTCACTGATCTTTATTTTTTTCAACTGGTCTTCATGCACGCCTGCTTCCTGTTCCGTAATTGATAATGCCGTTTCAATGCTTGTAGGGTAGTGGGTAAGTATTTGGCTTTCTATCCTGTCTTTAAGTGGCGTAACAATTGCTCCGCGGTTCGTGTAGTCTTCAGGGTTAGCTGTGAACACAAACATAATGTCCAGCGGCAATCTTAATTTAAAACCTCTTATCTGCAAGTCGCCTTCTTCAAGAATATTAAACAAGGAAACCTGTATGCGTGCCTGCAGATCAGGCAATTCATTTATTACAAATATGCCCCTGTTGCTTCTTGGGATAATGCCATAATGTATAACTCCTTCGTCGGCATAGCTCAATTTTAAATTCGCTGCTTTTATGGGATCTATATCACCGATAAGGTCGGCAACACTTACATCAGGTGTAGCAAGCTTTTCACCATAGCGCATACTGCGGTGTAGCCATGCAATAGGAGTGTCATCTCCTTTAGCAGTAACCAAGTCTCTTGCATATTTACTCAGGGGTTTGAAAGGATCGTCGTTTACTTCGCTGCCTTCAACTACAGGAACGTATTCATCCAGCAGCTCGGTCATTTGCCGGGCCATGCGTGTTTTTGCCTGTCCGCGAAGTCCCAAAAAAAGAATGTTATGTCTCGACAATAACGCTCTTTCTGTATCCGGAATCACTGAATCTTCATACCCGATGATACCGGGAAAAGTGATTTCCTTTTTGCTGATTTTTTTTATGAGATTATCCCGTATTTCTTCTTTGATTGACCTCGGTTTATAATTGCTCTCTTTTAATTCGCCTAAGGTTTTTGTTTTTTGTATGTCCATTTTTATTTTTCGTTGTAAAATTTAATGCCATCAATGAAATTGAAATCCTTTTTGTTATCGGTATAAACAAGAATCTTGCTTTCTAAAGCAGTAGATGCAATGAGGCAATCAAACAATTTCGGATGATGAGATAGAAAATAACTCTTATAGATTTGAAAAGCTCTTTTAGAGACTGCTTCATTTAAATGTAAAATCTTATAGACTTTAATTATTTTATTTAATTCTGCAAATTGTTTTGGATTCTTAGCGCCGGCAATTAATTCAATTGCGGACAATACAGAAATGCAGTAAGAATTTTTCAGTGACTTAAGGTTTTTAATTTTTATAGAATCTCCCCTGTAAGCTTTTATTAAAATATCTGAATCCACAATTACTTTTATATGTTCCTCCATAATTCATCTCTTATTTTTTTTACATCAATATCAAAATCCTTCCACTTTCCAAACAAGTAGGTATGATCAATCTTTTCTTTCTTCAATTTTTTTGCCGGTTTAGTCACCTTTCTTTTTTCTTTTTTTATTTCAACAGGAACCATTTCAGCTCCAAATTTTTCTAAAACATTTGAAATAGTTTCCACCTCAGCTTCCGGAATCTTTACAATATATTCTTTCATTTCTTCTTTATTAAAATTAAAAACTTAGCTGAATGAAGCTTATTTCCCTGTAAACTTTAATCAAATATATGTATCCACTAAAATTTGTGGCTTCTGTCCCATGCTTCGTTACGTATTTTTTTTGCATCAATATCGAGGTTTTTCCACTTGCCAAATAAGTAAGTATGATCAATTTTTTCTTTCTTCACTTTCTTAACCGGCTTAGTTGCCTTTTTCTTTTCTTTTTTTATTTCAACAGGAACCATTTCAGCTCCAAATTTTTCTAAAACATTTGAAATAGTTTCCACCTCAGCTTCCGGGATCTTTACGATATATTCTTTCATTTCTTTTTTATTAAAATTACAAATTTGGCTTAATGATATTTTACATTTACTTCGTAGGGGTTATATTCCCCTTCGGGGTTAGGGGCTTCTTAATAAACCGTCTTTCTCTTTCCACTTTCAAAGTCTTTAAAAATAAATGCACCCA
Source organism: Hanamia sp. (assembly GCA_965217965.1). GTDB lineage: Bacteria > Bacteroidota > Bacteroidia > Chitinophagales > Chitinophagaceae > Ginsengibacter. Next base: position 2,484,504 of record CBDCJQ010000001.1, read on the forward strand.
GCCTATCCAGGGATGCAAAGAAAGCTTTGCCATTATTTGTTTCAGTAAATTCTGTTACAAATCTTTGCAGGTAAGGATCGCTGGCAATCATAAATGTGGTGATTGGAATTTTTATTTTTTTACACTGTGCTGCAAGGTTAAGGCAGCGGCTTAAAATTCTTCTATCAACTCCAAAGCTATTCTTATAGTAGCGTCCGCCAATTTTAAGGCACGTTGGCTTACCGTCCGTGATCATAAAGATTTGCTTATTCGGATTTTTCCTTCTCCGTAGTAAATCCATGGCCAACTCCAACCCAGCCACAGTATTTGTGTGATAAGGGCCTACCTGTAAATAAGGAAGGTCTTTTATCTCAACCGTCCAGGCATCATTTCCAAACACTACAATATCTAAGGTATCTTTTGGATACTTGGTAACTATTAGCTCACTCAAAGCCATAGCAACTTTTTTTGCAGGCGTTATCCTGTCTTCTCCATACAAGATCATACTGTGCGAAATATCGATCATGAGTACAGTAGATGTTTGCGCTTTGAAATCTGTTTCGCGAATCTGCAGGTCATCTTCATGCATGCTAAAGCTCTCCACACCATGATTGATTTGTGCGTTGCGAATGGATTCCGTAAAATCAATTTGCTCTATGGTATCGCCAAATTGAAAGGGCCTTGTTTCCGGATTTATTTCGTCGCCTCCACCAGGCTTGAATGTGTTGTGATTACCCTGCTTTGTTTTCTTAAGCTTTCCAAAAATTTCTTCAAGGCTCCGTTTTCTTATTCCCTGTTCTGTTTTAGAAGTAATTTTTATTTCACCATTTACTTTATTCTCATCTATGTATCCTTTGTTTTTTAAATCTTCTATAAAGTCGCCTGTGCCATAGTCGTCATCACTAAGCTTATACTCTTTATCCAGTTCTGTAAGCCAGCTCAATGCCTCACCTACATCGCCACTTGTGTAAGTAAGCAACTGCATAAAAATATCCAGCAACTTCTCGAAAGAAGACTTTTTATTTTCGTTAGGATCAAATTTTGAAAAATTATGTCCACGCATTTTTTAGTTATTAGTTATTAGTTATTAGTTATTAGATTCTTATTCGCAAATTACTAAACAATCATATCTCAGGATTAGTTCGGGTGTTAAATAAAGAAATCCCGCGGGGTAAGAGCGGGATTCGGTTTTTATTAATAGATTACTATTGTGTTTTATCATGGACCTGCGTATCGTTTAACGCAGGACCGTTGTTGATTACCGGCTTATCGGATTCAGGATTTATCATCATTGGAGATTTAAAATATTGTTCCATCTGCTGCAGTTGTTGTAACAACTGTTGCACAATTTGATTTTCGTAAGCAAGAGACGCTTGTTTATTTTCATCAAGGCTGTTGAAATAAGTAACCTGCTGCTCCAGGTCTTTTCGCAACGCATTCGAAACCTTTTTTGCCAATACGGAATCACCGGCTTTATACGCAGCCAGCAGAAATTGCCCTGATATTTGGTCCTGTTGCTGGCGGCGGGATACAAGGCCATAAGGAAAGTTTTCCTGCAGCATCATCTTGTCGCACTTTTCCAACATACGCTTTGCATCGTCCTTTCTGTCATGGTCGGCAAGGCTGTTAGCTACTTGTGCATACTGCATCCTGATGGTATTCAAATGCCTCCGGTTTTCTTCATCAAAATAAACACCTTTTTTATCTCCATTTCCAAAAACAAACTTGTTCATCATTACATTGTAAGCCCAGTCGCGGTCTACGTCACCATTTAGCACCGGCACCAACCTGTAGGTGAGCCCATCGGTTCTTAAATATTTTTGAAAGCCCAGTTCATCGTATAGTGAGGTAAAATAGATCGGGCGTTTCCATTTATTAGCCGCGATAATATTTAATATCGCCGTTTCATTTTTACCCAAAGCGCTTTTCGGAATATCAAAATCCAACTCACTCACCACACTGTCTTTAGCATTTACTGTTCCATTTTGTTTTACAACATTTATATCAACCGGAACTTTTACTTTTTTTGTTGGATAAATATTCAAATAATCATCGCCATTTTGCGCCATGCGGGCGGGGTCATCACTGCCCGCATAATCTTTCATCATGGCATATAAGTCCATGGGCTGCGCCTGGTTAACCTTTGCCCCCGGGGCATCGGGATAATAATAGATAGCATCTCTTTTGCTCCCCATTATTTCATCAGGCGTCCACAGCACATCAATGGGTTCACTCTTATTTACTTTATACCGTAATTGATTTATATACCAGTCAGTTCCTAAAAGACTTGAGTTAATAACCCTTATATCCCTTCGTATGCCTTCCACTTCCTGCGCATACCACAGGGGATAAGTATCATTATCGCCAAAGGTGATCAGTATTGCATTTGGTGCGCAACTTTGCAGGTAATCGATAGCAAGATCTCTCGCCAGCACTTTACGGCTGCGGTTATGATCGTTCCACTCCTGGGCGCCCATTAATACAGGCACTGCAAGCAGGCAAAGAGCTGCGGAGCCATAGTTAGCCATCTTAGCGTTAGTGAATTTTTCGAACAGCTCTTTTACATACATTACACCAAGCCCTATCCATATAGCAAAGGCATAAAAAGACCCCACATACGCATAGTCACGTTCCCTCGGCTGGTTGCCAGCCTGGTTCAGGTAAATGATGATGGCAAAGCCTGTAAAGAAAAACAGCAAGCTTATGACAAGGGTATCTTTTTTATCTTTTTTATATTGATAAATAAAGCCCAGTATGCCAAGTATAAGGGGGAGCGCAAACAGTTTATTGTTTGCTTTACTATGTTTTATACTATCAGGCATTTTGCTTTGATCGCCTAACCGTGCATTATCCCAAAACGGAATACCGGTAAGCCAGTTGCCATCACGCACATTGCCCATGTCAACACCCTGTATATCATTTTGCTTACCTGCAAAATTCCACATGAAATACCTGAAGTACATCCAGTTAAACTGGTAGCTTATAAAGAAGCTAAGGTTATCGGCCATCGTTGGCTTATCGTAATATGCACCGGTTTTTTGATCTTTGCCAATGCCGGCAAAACTTGCATAATAATCTGCGTGTCCCTGGTCGTTGCTGTTGTCCCACATTCTGGGAAATAGATGCTTATCTTCAGGTGCATATTCCGTTATATATTTTCTTCCTTTTTTCTCGTATCTGGTTTTTCCTTTTACATAAGTATCCACCGGATCTTGCGAAGTGGCTTGCGCTGTAAAATCCTGGCCATAAAGCACTGGCCAGTCACCGTACTGCTCACGGCTAAGATAACCCACCAGGCTCACAGGGTTATCTACATTAAACATATCCACTGCCGGATCTGCGCTCGAGCGGATAAGTGTAGTATAGTAAGTGGAGAAGCCAAGTAATACAAAAGCAAAGCTCCACATGGCGAGTTTTAAGAAGTTCCAGTTTTTCTTTTTGGCAAGCCTTAGCATGTAATAAATTATCACCGCCATAAAAACAAAAAAGAAACTAAAGCCTGAAAAGAATGGAAGGCCAAAACTATTTACAAATAATATATCAAACTGGCCTGCCAGCTTAATGGACCATTGTATCATGGGAACCTGTACAATCCCTGTTATGAGACAACCGATTATGAAAGCCCAAAACGTGCCCCATTTGGTAACATTATATCTTTTAAAATAATAAACCATTACAATTGCGGGAATGGTAAGTATGTTCAAAAGATGGACTCCAACGGCCAACCCGATCAGGTAAAATATCAATATTAACCAACGGTCGGCACGGGTAAAATTTCCTTTAATTCCATTTGCCTGCTCAACGGTAACTTCCTGCTCCCATTTAAGTACGGCCCAAAACACAATGGCTGTAAAAAAAGAAGACATTGCATATACTTCACCTTCAACAGCGCTGTACCAAAAAGAATCTGAAAAAGTATAGGCCAAAGCGCCTACAACGCCGGCTGCCATAATGGTAAATATTTGGTTTGATGTGAGCGCTGCGTTTGTTTTTTGAAATATCTTTCTTGCTACGTGCGTGATCGTCCAGAATAAAAATAAAATAGTGAAGCCGCTTGCAAGCGCACTCATAGTATTAACGCCGCGGGCCGCCTCATGCGGGCCAAAAGGGATACTGAAAATTCTGCCAAGTAAAACGAATAAAGGAGCTCCGGGCGGATGCGGAATTTGTAATTTATAAGCACTGGAAACAAACTCACCGCAATCCCAAAAACTGCCGGTCGCTTCCATAGTTAGCAGGTAAACCATACAGGCAATAATGCAAATGATCCATCCCGTAATATTATTGATCCGTTTAAAGCTCATAGTATCGTTTTAATAGACAGCGGCAAATATAAAACTATGCATGCTACATTTTCTTTGGCCGCATACTTTTTATACAAAGGAATGTTAAAGTAGTTATGCATGTTTTCAGTGATGAATTATACATTTTATTTTATTGCGATTGCTGATATTTTTCGGAGATAATTCACGCGGCATAATCAGCGATGGAATGGACTTGCTGTAAAAATTATGGCGGCAATTTTTCATTCTTGTTTCTCAGCTACATTTGCTCCTTATGAAAAAGGCTTTTCTGCAGCTTCATATTGCCATCTTGTTTGCAGGGTTTACTGCCATATTAGGGAAGCTTATTGTATTGAATGAAGGAATGCTGGTGCTTTATCGAATGTTATTGAGTGCGTTAGTACTCTTCATTATTTTAGTAATAAGAAAAGAGTTGGTGAAGGTGCCTCCCAAAAAGCTTCTTCAGATTTTTGGCGTTGGAATTATTGTAGCTCTGCATTGGGTTACATTTTATGGCAGCATTAAATATTCTAATGTCTCAGTATCTGTTACCTGCCTTTCGGCTATTGGTTTTTTTACTTCTTTTTTTGAGCCTTTGATTATGAAACGTAGAGTGGATATAGCCGAAGTTGCTCTTGGTCTTTTAGCTATAGTGGGCATCTACCTCATTTTTAATTTTTACCCGGAATACAAAACAGGAATTATTTTCGGAATTATATCGGCAATGTTCGCCAGCATATTTCCCATACTTAATAAAGAGCTTTTAAAAAATTTTTCAGCTAAAACTATAACGCTGTATGAAATGACGGGTGGGTTTCTGTCACTTTGTATAATTGTACCGGCCTATTTACAGTTTTTTCCGGCTGCTTATTTTTTTCCAACTTTTTCCGATTGGATGTGGTTATTAGTGCTTGCTATAGTTTGCACTGTCATTAGTTTCATACTACAGTTAAATGCCTTGAAAGTATTATCGCCGTTTACCTCAAACCTTACTTACAACCTCGAACCTGTCTATTCTATAATTCTTGCCTTCATACTTTTCAATGAAAATAAATTTTTGGGGAAAGGATTTTACCTTGGCCTCATGTTCATTTTACTTGCAGTAACGCTCCAGATGATGCGTGAATGGAAAAAAGTAAAAATCAGGAGAGTGTAGAACAAGCCGCTTGCAGCCTCCCAAGCGTGATTGACCTATAATTTCGAAGTCACTGCCTGTGATATTTGTTGGGCATTCATAGCGCCGGACTGCCTCCAGAGTATTTTACCTTTTTTGAAAAGTATTAATGTGGGAACACCCTGGATCTGGTAATGATTGGCGGTCGGCTGGTTTTTATCTATATCAACTTTTATAACACGTACGGCATCTTTGCTATTTTGTGCGAACCTTTGTAACTCGGGCGCCATCATTTTGCAGGGGCCACACCATTCCGCATGAAAATCCACTAAAACCGGCTTCTCATCGTTGATTACTTTATTAAATGTCTCCATAAAAATTGTTTTTTATTTTTATACATAAAGCATGCCCTTCATAAATTTGATGCATAATCACCACAAAATGTCAGCGAGGTTTCAAGTATCGGCAAAAAAGACGTTTATTTATTTTCCAAACAATTATTTCTTCATTACCTTTGCCGTCCGAAAAAAAGTTCATTATGGCTAGAGTTTGTCAGGTTACAGGAAAAAGGCCGATAACAGGTAATACTGTTTCGCATTCAAATATTAAAACACGGAGGCGTTTTTTGCCCAATCTTCAAAAGAAGAGATATTTTCTTGCTGAAGAAGACAAATGGATAACCTTGAAATTATCTACTGAAGCCATTCGCACGATTAATAAAAATGGCCTTTTACATGTTGTAAAAGAAATGAGAGCCAACGGAGCCAAGATCTGATAAATACTATTTAAAAATTTTTTATGGCAAAAAAAGGAAACAGGGTACAGGTAATATTAGAATGCACGGAGCATAAGACATCCGGCCTGCCTGGTACGAGCCGTTATATTACAAAGAAGAATAAAAAGAACACTCCTGAAAGATTGGAGCTGAAGAAGTTCAACCCAATAATGAAAAAGGTAACCCTTCATAAAGAAATAAAGTAAAGTTGATAGGTAGAAGTTGAATACACTAATAAACCTATTAACTAATTAACTAATTAACTTTGTAAAAAATGGCAAAATCAGCTAAAACCGCGATCAAGACAAAAGATCAAAAGTCCCTTGCAGAAGCAAAAAACTGGACTAAGGTAGTTCGCGTAATCCGCAGCCCTAAATCCGGCTCTTATACTTTTAAGGAATCCATTGTTCACAAGGATAAGATCAAAGATTTTTTGGCGGGCTAATTTAATACCAACATTATTTAGATAAGGCTATCCTGCATTATGTTGCGGATAGCTTTATTTATTTTTACCCTTTATTAAATATTCAAAATGGGAATTTTTGATAAAATATTCGGAAAAAAGGAACAGAAGGAAAGCCTTGATAAAGGCCTTGAAAAAACTAAGCAGGGATTTCTTGACAAGATCACTAAAGTAATTGCCGGCAAAAGTACGGTAGATGAAGAAGTGTTGGATGATCTTGAAAACGCCTTGGTAAGTGCAGACGTCGGTGTAGATACAACTATAAAAATTATTGATGGAATAGAAAAGAGAGTTGCCAAAGATAAATATATCAATACTGCAGAACTGAATAAAATTCTAAAGCAGGAGATACAGGATGTCCTTGTAGATTCTCCCGGCGATACCTCTTATAAAGATTATGAACTTCCAAAGCAGAAGCCTCACGTGATATTAGTTGTTGGCGTAAACGGTGCCGGAAAAACGACGACCATCGGCAAGCTTGCGCATAATTTTACTTTAGCCGGCAAATCGGTTTTACTAGGTGCGGCAGATACCTTTCGGGCGGCAGCCGTAGATCAACTCAATATATGGAGCGAAAGAGCGAAAGTCCCCATCGTTAAACATGCGATGGGCGCAGATCCCAGCGCTGTTGCTTTTGATACGGTGCAAAGTGGGATTGCAAAAAATTCAGATGTAGTAATTATAGACACGGCAGGCCGTCTTCATAACAAAATTCACCTGATGGATGAGCTAAATAAAATAAAGCGTTCCATTAGCAAGGTATTGCCGGATGCACCGCACGAAGTATTATTAGTGCTTGATGGAAGCACCGGCCAGAATGCGCTTGAGCAGGCAAAACATTTTACTGCCGCAACAGAAGTTACTGCACTCGCCATCACCAAATTGGATGGAACCGCAAAAGGCGGCGTCGTGCTGGCAATCGCAGATCAGTTTAAAATTCCGGTAAAATTTATAGGAGTGGGAGAGAAGGCTACCGATCTTCTGGTATTTGATAAAAAAGAATTTGTGGATTCTCTTTTTGAAGGAAGCGATTTGGTTGGTTGATTAGTTAATTTGTTGATTAGTTAATTTGTTGATTAGTTCAAAAGTTCAGGTATAATTTTTCATTCGTGTCAATTCGTGTAATTAGTGGCAAAAAGTAATTCGTGAGAACAAAACTTAAAAAAGATAAAGTAAACATCATCACGCTGGGTTGCAGTAAAAACCTGGTGGATAGTGAAGTGTTGAGCGGGCAGCTCGCTGCGGCTGAGGTAGATGTAATGCATGAAAGTAAAAAGGGTAACCATAATATCGTCGTAGTAAATACCTGCGGATTTATTGATAAAGCAAAAGAAGAAAGCATCAACACCATTCTCGAGCAAGTAGAATTGAAGAAGCGCGGAATGCTTGATAAGGTCTATGTTACAGGCTGCCTTAGTGAGCGCTACAAACAAAATCTTGAGGATGAGATCCCCGAAGTGGATGCTTTTTTTGGCACGATGGAATTGCCTTTTCTTCTCAAAAAATTTGATATTGATTACAAGGCAGAATTGCTGGGTGAAAGACTATTGAGCACACCTAACCACTACGCCTACCTGAAAATAAGTGAAGGCTGCAATCGCACCTGTGCATTTTGCGCTATTCCTTTAATGCGTGGAAAACATATAAGTCGCACAATAGACTCATTGGTGGATGAAGCAAAAAAATTAGTAGCAGGCGGCGTAAAGGAAATAATGCTTATCGCCCAGGAGCTTACTTACTATGGCCTTGATATTTATAAGAAGAGAGAACTTCCGCGGTTGCTGCATGCCTTGGCTGACATTGAAGGACTTCATTGGATAAGGCTTCACTATGCTTATCCTTCTAAATTTCCGATGGATATTATTGATGCAATGCGGGAGCGTGAAAATATTTGCAATTATCTTGATATGCCTTTGCAACATGCCAGCAATAAAATGTTGAAGGCTATGAAAAGGCAAATCACGCGGGAAGAAATGGAAGATATTATTGGCGACATAAAAAATAAAATTCCAGGCATTTGCCTGCGAACTACGCTTATTACCGGCTTCCCCGGCGAGACACAAAATGATGTGGAAGAGTTAAAGAATTTCTTAAGAAAAATTGAGTTTGATCGTGTTGGAATCTTTACCTATTCTCATGAAGAAAATACAACTGCATACGAATTGGCTGATAATATAACTGAAGAAGCAAAAGAACAACGAGCGCAGGAAATTATGGGCGTGCAGCAGGAGATTTCTCTTAAAAAGAATGAAGAAAAGATTGGCAAAACCTTCGAAGTGATCATTGATAAACCTGCCTGTCCGGTAGGCAGGAAGGAAGCAGGAAGATATATAGGCCGCACAGAATTTGATAGCGTGGAAGTGGATAATGAAGTGATCGTAAACGCTGAGAAAAAATTGCACCCCGGCGATTTTGTGAATGTAGAAATTAAGAACGCCTTTGATTATGACCTGGAAGGAGATGTCGTTGAATAAAATTTCCTTTTCTCTGAAAGAATAATTTATTGGAGCCGGCACTTCATGAGACCATTGTTGCTTTTCACTTGAGCATCTTACTTAATAAATACTGCTTATTAGTTTTATTTCCCCACTTGTAAATGCAAAACATGGAAATTCAAAATCCATCAATTATATTAATATCTGCAGATGAAATGATTGCTTTATTTAAAAGCATCCTAATAAGAGAAGGTTTTACGCAAGAGAAAGCCTTGCGCTGTGCGCAAATTTTTACCGAAAAAAGTGTTGATGGAATTTATACACACGGAGTGAATCGTTTTCCAAGATTTGTGGAATATATAAAGCAAGGTTTTATAAAAGCGGATGCAGTGCCATTTTTGGAAAATAAATTCGGTGGAATAGAGCAGTGGAATGGTAACCTCGGACCTGGAATATTAAATGCACAATTTGCGACCGGAACTGCTATTGGTCTTGCGAAACAACACGGCATCGGCTGTGTAGCCCTGAGAAATACGAACCACTGGATGCGTGGTGGAACTTATGGATGGGAAGCTGCTAAGAAAGGTTTTGTTTTTATTGCCTGGACCAATACAATTGCAAACTTACCTGCATGGGGCGCGAAAGACGGACGGCTCGGAAACAATCCGCTGGTGATGGCTTTACCATATAACGACGAAGCTATTGTGCTGGATATGGCCATGTCACAATACTCTTATGGAGCATTGGAATTATCGGCGATGAAAAATGAAACACTTGCAGTGCACGGAGGTTTTGATATAAATAATAAATTAACAAAAGATCCGGCTGCAATTCTTGAAACAGGCCGCCCTTTGCCTATTGGTTACTGGAAAGGGGCGGGAATGGCGTTGTTACTGGATTTGCTTGCGACTGTATTGTCTGGTGGCCTTTCAACTTATGAAATAAGCAAGCGGGAAATAGAATACAGCTTATCACAAGTGTTTATTGTTATTGATATTTCAAAGCTTGGTAATCAATCTCTCATTTCAAAAACCATTCAAGAGATTTTAAAAGACTATCATCAATCAATACCTATTGATGAAGCAAAAAAAATTGTCTATCCCGGGGAGAGAGTCTTATTTACGAGAAAGAAAAATCTTGAAAGTGGAATTCCTGTTTTAAAAAAAGTGTGGGATGAAATAATGATGTTATAATTATTTCAATGGCTAATACTTTTATTCATTCTTCGCAAAATCATCTGCCAACTCATTTATTTTTTTTGTTGAAATTGTTTTGCTCCCATCATCTATTACGATCCTGAAACGAAATGTTACCGACTCGCCTTTTTTTAATTTTAAATTCTTGAAAGATTTGCCATTGGTGAATATCTTTTCTCCAAGAGGATTTGCGGCAAATAATCCATAGCCACGTGCATGCCAGAACGTAGGGTAGTTGGGATTCTTAGGATGGTCAATCATTATTACACTGATTGAATCACTCCCCATTTTTCCGTAAACTTTGCACCATCTGCCTCTCGTGCTCCAGGCATCGTCTCCCTGCTTTCCTTCACTCGTTATATAATTGCCGTTGGCTATGTTATCAGCGCTTGCTTTCACCATAGTTGCATTGCCTTTGTCATCTTTAAATTCCTGGTCTTTTTTATCAGGTAGCTGTAATGCATGTGCAAGCCTTATTCCATACATGCCATCTTTAGCATCCGTGAAAAGAACGGTGGTATCTGCTTTTAAAACGGTTACCCTGTCTATAATTCTTTGATGTGCTGTGCCGCTAAATTCCAACTGTGTTGTCTCTTCTAATAATACTTTTTTTTGCTGGTTGGTCCAGTTTGCATGATATGAAATAACACCTTTTTCTCCATCAGATGTTTCCAAAATTTTATCGGTTCTTATCCATCCGTATTGGTGTTTCTTTTCTTTTGGAATAGCGTAAGAATTATTCCAAAAATCCAGTCCATTCACATTTTCAAAGTTGAACCATATACCGAGATGGTGTGGATGATCAGTAGGGTCGCCGGGCTGTGGGTTAAGCGGAAATCCTCGTGTAACAATTGCTCCATCCGCAGCATGCACAGGATACAATACCGGCTTTTCTAAACTATCACGATAAAGAAACGTAGTGAATATTTTATCACCAATGAACACATCAATTTTACTTTGATCTGCTTTTACAATCTTTACTATTTCTTTTTGCTGGCAAAATGCTGTTGTTAAATTAAAGCAGGTTAATACGCATGATAATAAAACTTGTATGATATACTTCATGATAGTTGATTGGGAGGTTTAAAACTGTCTTATTTTTAAAAATTATTTATAAAAAATCAAGCTTGCCTTTAATTACTTGAGAAAGGTTAGACTGAATTAATTTGTTTTGCTAAAGTAATCTTTTGTCAAAAGTTACAAAAACAAGGTTGTAATTATATTTTATTCAAGTAGTGACTTACCTACTCTATAAAGTAGAAATATTTAGCATCTGATGTTTTAAAGACGCAAGTTTTCTCTTTTGGACATCACAAATACTTTTGCTGAAACATGCACCAACAAAGGGCTTTCACAATTATTTCACAGGATTAAGATTAGCAAAAACAGCATAAGTTGTGTTGAATGGCACTGCCGGGCTATTTACTTTTGCGTAATTGCTTGAAATGAGCGATGTGATCAAATTCAAGCTTAAATGGATACAAAGAATATAAATATAGTTAAGAAGGCCGCGTTTGTAAGTAGCAGCTACGAGATGACGGATGATATGATTGGCCAGGCTTTTAAAAGAACTTCGCTTTTGCGAATGTATAGGATCGCTACAAGCGTATTTTTCTTTATTGCCGGGTTAACGTTTGCCACATGGGCAAGCCGCATACCAGACATTCAGCACAAATTACAATTGAGTGATGCAGGCCTTGGCGGAGTATTATTTGCATTGCCTGTTGGTTTAATGTTGAGCCTTCCTATTTCCGGATGGGTAGTTTCAAGATATGGTAGCCGCCGGATAGTGATTATTGCGGCTCTCACTTATCCATTAATATTATTGTTGCTGGCAACGGCTTCATCAATCTTACACCTTTCCGCTGCCTTGTTTTTATTTGGTATGCTTGGCAATTTGATCAATATAGCCATGAATACACAGGCAGTAGGTGTGGAGAAATTATATGGAAGATCTATCATGGCCTCTTTTCATGGCCTTTGGAGCCTTGCCGGTTTTACAGGGGCGCTCGTTGGAACCTTTTTTGTTTCCGCAGGACTATCGCCATTTTTTCATTTTTCCATTGTATGCCTGGCGGCCATCTCGCTCGTTATTGCGACTTATAAATTCACGCTGCCGCATGATAATGGAGACGGGCAAACGCAAAAATTATTTGTGAGGCCAGATAAGAAAATTTTACTGTTAGGGCTGATTGGTTTTTGCAGTTTATTGTGCGAAGGTGCAATGGCGGATTGGAGCGGTGTTTACTTTAAAAAAATTGTACAGACACCCGAGGCATTCATTACACTTGGCTATGTTGCTTTTACTTCCACAATGGCTTTGGGCCGTTTTCTCGGCGATTGGCTGGTTACAAAATTTGGAGTGAAGCGAATGTTACAGATGAGCGGAATAATGATAACAACCGGCTTATTAATAGCAGTAATATTTCCGTACCTGCTGACGGCAACAGCAGGATTTTTCCTCGTTGGTTTTGGGGTTTCTTCTGTAGTGCCTATTGTATATGGCTTAGCAGGAAAATCTAAAACAATGCCCGCAAGTACAGCGCTGGCAGCCGTTTCAACGATCGGCTTTCTTGGGTTTTTGGTAGGGCCGCCCTTGATTGGCTTTCTTTCACAAGCTATTAATTTGCGTTGGTCATTTGCGCTTATTGCCTTGTTAGGATTTGGTACCACCATCCTCTCCGGCAAACTAAACAATAAATAATTTATTTAAACTATAAAAAGAAATTTTATGAAACACAAATTTGAAAACAACAAACACAATAAAGACGGGCCTGGAGAAATGAAGAATTATCCTGTGCGCTCAATAGTGTCAGAGACTAATGATAGCGATTCTAAACTTAATATAAAAAAAGGTTTTGTGGCCTGGCCTGAAAAAAAATTTCCGTTGCCATGTAAAGATGATGATGTGGAAATAATAGAAGGCAGAACAAAAGGCGGTGGCTATGTGGCGTATCCTAAAAAGAAGGCTACAACTTTATCAACATCCCCGAGCAATACAAGCCCTCTCTGATTTTAACAAAATAGAAAGAATTATCTTAAAACAAACAAATCATTATCGCCGCTGATGTACAAACGTCAGCGGTTTTTTTTTGGTTACACTTCCTACCCGGTTATCATTGACTGGGGGCATTTTTTAATTGATGAATTAAATTTGTTTTTCATTAATGACAATGCAATAGTGGGCGAATTAGGGTGTAATTTAAAAATAAGTTTCAATCTTGTCCATAGAATGTTAAAGGAATAATATAAAATATAGCAGTGATTTAAGTTTAAATTACGTAATCATTTAAATTTTTCGAACAATCTTATATGCTTTCGAAATTTTGTACTTGGCTTGTGTAATATGCTGCTACATCGTAAATTTGTGTTCTCATTGTCCACAGGATGAAGGAGATGGCCCTGCAAAGCCTTATTTGCACTACGCACTCACGGGGTGCGTTTTTTTTAGCAGTCACTTTTACCATCTCTAAAATCAGCAAATCGTTCAAAGAATTTTAGCTTCTGATCGGCATCTACACAGAACGCTGTAACAATTTGTAATTCTGAAGAAATTTCTTTTAAAATTACCATGTAGTTTTTTGACATTACCCAAAAGTGATCTTTACAAATTCCTCGTGCATCTCGCCATCTATAGTATAAAATATCTTTGCAAGGATGGCTTTCTAAAATTGGTTTTATCCAATGAAGCCGATTCGCCCTTTGACATTCAAATAAACGATCATTATAAAATTTTGTCTCTCTTGTAACAATATGAAAAAATAATTCATTATAATTTTCAAATTCTTTGGGCTTAGGCTTTTTGATATCTATCCGAATTCTTTTTTTATTTACTTCGCATGGGTATGTAATAAAATCTTACACAAATCGCTCAAAAAAAATTTTGAGTTGTTTATGATTTATGTTTGCCTCCAATTCTTCATCACTGAACATAGGCTTTAAGTCCTCAATATTAATCATTGGCAACCTTCTTTGGTTGATGGTCAAAAATGTTGAATTTAGATTCCCATGGCTCAGTTCCAATATCTAAAGAGTAGCCTGATTGTGTTTCAATATAATGGAGCAGTTCAATTTTTGATGAGCTTGCAAATTCTTTTTTGTGCTCTTGCCTATTTTTATATGTTATAGCCCCAATAAATAAATCCGTTAATTGAAGAAATTGTGAATCATGTGAATGTATGTGTTGAAAATATGTAAAGGGGGAGTTTTGATTATACGTATTACCCAGTATCTTTTTAATTTTTTCCAACTTCTCTTTCCCCCGGGTGTCTTTTATGTCTAAATATACTTTATAGTGAGAATTCGGCGGATTAACCGCAGCCCGTAACAAATAAAATATTAGCTTATAATAAAAATTATCATGACTACCTTGATTGAATTGTGAGTGATCCAGGTTGTCTTTATATTTAACCAAAATACACCTAAAGTCTATGCTGTTATTGAAGAAAAAGTCTATAAACTCTTTGTATAAAGGCAATCGGGAAGGCGAAACATTCCTCCATTTTATTTCTGCATGACTTTTAAATTTGGACTTGATAGCCTTCAACTCTGTTTTGAATTCGCGATAATTCATATTGCTGATCTTCGTATAACCAATACACATCACCGGAAATCCATCTTTTTCTAAATGGCAACTTTCATCAATATATAAATTGAACATGTTTATCTTTTTATTTTTATCGATCTTAAGTTAATAAAGGTCGAACTTATTTTATATAAAAAGGGCTGTGTAAAACACAGCCCTGGTATGAAAATTTCCAGCGGAGAGTTAGGGATTCGAACCCCAGGAGGCTTGCACCTCAACAGTTTTCAAGACTGCCGCAACTCGACCGCTCTGCCAACTCTCCGGCGCAAAAATAAGGCATGCGGTTTTGTATAAAAAAAAATCTTCAAATTCTTTTTAGTAACACTTTTACTTTTCTTCAGAATGATTGAATGGCGCATTCTTTGTTTTACATTGCGTGATAAATTTAAAAATTATGTTTTCTTATTTCAGGCTCCTGTTTATCGCAGTGATATTTATTGCTTCCAGTTGCTTCTCTCAAAATAAACGTGTGGTCAAAACCTTTAAGATTGGCGGTGAAGGCGGATGGGATTATATAGCTTTAAACGATCATAAGCTTTATGTTTCACACAGCACATGCGTGAATATTATTGATGAAAACTCCGGCGATTCACTTGG
Organism: Hanamia sp.; assembly: GCA_965217965.1. Taxonomy (GTDB): domain Bacteria; phylum Bacteroidota; class Bacteroidia; order Chitinophagales; family Chitinophagaceae; genus Ginsengibacter. The sequence continues at coordinate 2,499,931 of CBDCJQ010000001.1, forward strand.
CATTATCGAAGGAACAACAGGTGTGCATGGTATTGCGTTTGACAACGGCCTCAATAAAGGTTTTACAAGCAATGGGCGGCTGAATAATGTATTTGTATTTGATCTTAACACAAACAAGGTCTTAAAAGAAATTACTACCGGCGCGAACCCCGATGCGATAATGCTGGAACCGTTCTCTAAAAAAATTATAACCTGCAATGGTCGTGGAAAATCTCTTTCAATCATTGATCCTGAAAGAGATTCGCTGGTGGCAACCATTGAGCTGAATGGCAAGCCGGAAGAAGCAGCAAGCGATGGCAGTGGAAAGTTATATGTAAACCTCGAAGACCAAAACCAGATTGCCGTTGTAGATATGAAAACTTTCAAAGTGCTCAACCGCTGGTCCATTACCCCTGGCGAAAGTGCAACGGGCCTGGCAATTGATACAAAAACCAACAGGCTTTTTGCCGGCTGTGATAATAAATTATTGATGGTCATCAATTCAAATAATGGAAAAGTTGTAACATCATTGCCCATCGGCGATGGTTGCGATGGAGTGGTGTTTGATAAAGATGAAAAAATGATCTATACATCAAATGGCGAAGGAAATGTTACCGCGATAAAAGAAAAAGATGAAGACAAATTCATGCTCGTGGAAACGATTCAAACAAAAGAAAGTGCACGAACAATCACGATAGACCCCACTACGCATACACTATATTTGCCTTCAGCACAATTTGAACCGGCAGAAAAAGGGGCGGCAGAAAATCAAAGAAGAAAAATAAAGCCGGGATCGTTTTCCGTTCTTGTTGTACAATAAATTATAAACACCAATAAATCTTTTCTGCTGAGCTATTCAGGATTTAAAAAAGAACTGGCGAAATGGATAACCCTACGTTTAGTAGTCGCCGTGGTGTTATTCCTCACTACGCTGTTTGTATTTGTCGCCATTGCAGATGAAATTGTACTGGAGCACGAAAGCGGCTTTGATTCGTCAATCGCCAACGCAATTTTATCTTTGGAATCTCCGCTGGCAACAAAAATATTTGAGACGATTACTTTCTTTGGTTCATCTTCCTTCCTATTTCCGGCTTACGCTGTTTTGATCGTATATTATCTTTTCAGAAGAAGGTGGAAACCAGCCATTGATGTAGCAGCGATAGGTATCACAAGCACTGCACTTTTATATTTACTTAAAAGTGTTTTCAAGCGCCACCGCCCGTTAGACCCGTTGATAAGGAATGTGACAGGGTTTAGTTTCCCCAGCGGCCACTCCTTTTCTTCTTTTACTTTTTTTGGAATGATAGCTTATCTTATATGGCAAACTCAATTGCAAACCGCCTGGAAAATATTCGCAACGGTAATACTTTTCCTTGTTGCGACATCTATAGCATTCAGCCGCGTCTATCTGCGGGTACATTATCCAAGCGATGTAATTGCAGGGTTTTGTTTGAGCATGATTTGGTTAATGATCTCGATTTGGGTGTTGCATAAACTTGATAAAAAAGTTTCTAACCCTGCCGCTTAGTCGAAGATCAAGGTTCGATTTACAGTGCCTAAACCCGATGATGATCAGCTCTCCAATTTACAATAGCCTTTTTGATTTCATCTGATTTCATGTTTTCATTGGCTGCTTTTTCTGATAACAAAACAAATTCAGTGTCTTCCGCAAAGCGCAAGGCAACTACCTGTGGCATCGTTAACCGGGGATCAAGAAGTTTTCCTGTGAGCGCAAAATGCCGGAGGTTTTCTTCTGCCCGTATAGCCCTGTCCTGCGCTGCTATTGGGAAGGCCCGTACATACCACTCGATAAGCAATGATGCAATACATAGCCCGAAAAGAGTGGCTGCTACTAATCTTCCGGAATGATGCTCGTAAGCGCGATATGCATTCCACACAGAACATACGAGACAGGCAAATAATATTATAGACAAGCCATAATGATACAATGGTACCATGCGTGAATGATTTTTATAGTTTTGTTCCGGCATAAAATTATTTTAAGGTAAAAAAAAGAGAAATTAGAATGAAAATTATTTTTTTATTTTAAAATATCGAGCAGCTTCCACATTTTTTTTCTCACTTCACTTCCGGCGCCATCAAAGTTATTTATGATAAAAGCAAAAGTATATTCGTCTCCTTTTTTGCCTTTTATATATCCCGTGTAAGATACAACGCCCCCGATAGAACCACTTTTCATTTTGATGCCGTTGATCTCCGGTAAGGCATTATAAAAAGATGAAAACCATTTTTGCTTTTTGGCATATTCGAGTGCGGTTACTAATGAGGCAGGAGTAACCCGGTTGCCGGGTGAAAGGCCGCTTCCATCCATAATATTTAATGCCGATGGCTCAATGCCTTTATCTTTCCAAAAGTTTTTTATCACGCTTACACCGCTGTCAGTCGTACCTGTGCTTGTTTTTTCAAAGCCCAATGTTTTTATCAAAGCTTCCCCATAAAGATTGATACTTCGTTTCAAAAACCAATAAACAATACTGTCAAGTGGCGGAGAAGCATAAGTGTAAAAAATATGAATTGAATCAGGCATATTTGCAACTTCATTTTCTTTTGCAATAACTTCAATCGGCATGTTCTTAAATGCGGCCTCCAATGTTAATGCTAATTGCCTGGCAGGATGAGGCATAGCGCCCGATATGCTAAATTTATTTTCATTAACCGGGATGGTTCCTCTTACATAACCGTATTTTTTATCAAGAGGGAAATAAATGTAAGCATTATCACCACTTTCTTTCTTAGCAGCGGTTGCCATTGATTTAAGTTGAAGCTCCTCAATGAATATAGGTTTGGTGCCGGTAATCTCAACACTGTCACCAATATTATTCCCTGACTTTAAAAAAAGATCATATTGATTTTCGCGCCAGTTTATAGCCCTGGCTCCTGCGCCATAATAACTTCCTATATCCTGCCATATCCAGCCATCAGGCGTTACCTCGCCTTTCCATAAGCTTTCATCAGCATACACGTGGCCGGTAATTTCATGTATGCCTTGCTGTGAGATTGCGTTTTTAAATAACGAAATAATATTTTCTTCCCTTGTACCATCGTAGCGCCAACTGCCTAATGTAGGGTCACCGCTTCCTTTTATTATTATGTCACCTTTCAACACACCGTCTTCTATTTTACCGTTATATGCAAGAGAAGTTTTGTAAGTAAAGTTGTGGCCAAGCAATCCAAATGCAGCAGAGGCTGTGATAACCTTTTGACAACTTGCAGGCGCCATCCCCATCTGCAGGTTTTTATTCGTTATCACTTCGCCGGTTGAAGTATTGATTACATATAATCCTATCGTGGCATGTTTGAAAGACGGGTCTCGTTGAAATTTATCGAAGGCAGCATTGAAAGCTGTTGTAATAGTTTGTGCTTCTGTTTGAAAAAATTGGAGCAGCGTAAGAAGTAAGAACAGCTTTTTCAAAAGACAAATTTTATTCATCAAAACTAAAAGATTAATTCCGGTAAAGTAAAAATGCCCAGGGAATAAATTAGAATATAAAAAGTTTTTACACATAATTTCGCTTCATGAAAAATGTGTACGCTACTATTATTACCATAGGAGATGAATTACTTATAGGGCAGGTGATTGATACGAACAGTGCGTGGATTGCACAACAGCTTAATCAAAATGGCATTGCGCTAAAAAAGCGTGTAGCCGTTGGCGATAGTGCCGCCGAAATAAGTAACGCCCTGGAAATTGAAAGCAGGGATACAGACATTATATTGCTCACCGGCGGCCTCGGCCCCACTTCAGATGATATAACCAAACCGGTGCTTTGTGAATACTTCGGTGGAAAAATGATTGTGAATGAAGATGCGCTCAGGAACGTAAAATATTTATTTGAAAAAATATTTAAACGTCCTGTAAGTGGGGTGAATTTACGACAGGCAGAGGTGCCGGATGTGTGTGAAGTGATACAAAATAAAAGAGGTTCAGCGCCCGGGATGATCTTTTATAAAAACAATGTAATCTTTATAAGCATGCCGGGCGTGCCTTACGAAATGAAAGGTATGGTGGTGGATAGTGTAATTCCTTTGTTAAAAGAAAAATACATGCTGCCGGCGATCTCGCACAAGACAATACTTACTGCCGGTATTGGCGAATCGGCTCTGGCAGAAGTTATCAAGGATTTTGAATTAGCATTGCCGTTCGAAATAAAATTGGCTTATTTACCCAACTACGGAATGGTGCGATTGAGATTATCAACCTCAGGTTTTGAAAAAGAAAAAGTGGCGGAAACACTTGATTCATATTTCCGGGAATTAAAAACCCTGGTGAAGGATTATATCGTAACAGACGTTGATGATTCTATGCCGGTTATTGTAGGGAAACTCTTAAAAGCGCAGGGCAAAACTGTATCAACCGCTGAAAGCTGCACGGGTGGATACATTGCACACCTGATCACTTCTATCGAGGGTTCATCCGCATATTATGAAGGAAGTATTATTAGTTATTCGTATGGCATCAAAGAAAAATTATTAAGCGTAAAAAAAAGTACGTTGGAAAATTACGGAGCCGTAAGTAAAGAAACAGTTGAAGAGATGTTAAGCGGCTTACTCGAAAAGCTTGGGACTGATTATGGCGTTGCTGTTTCCGGCATCATGGGCCCGGGCGGCGGCACTGTTGAAAAGCCTGTTGGCACAGTTTGGATAGCAGTAGGCAATAATAAGAAGAGTAATTGCCAAAAAATAAAACTCCGTTTTAACCGCGAAAGAAATATAGAAGTTACCGGCATGATGGCGCTTAACCTGCTTAGAAAATTTATAGTTGAAAATTGGTGTCGCGTTCGGAAAATATGAAGCCGTTCTTTTTTAAATATATTAAAGTAATAAAATATTTTTTTGACATAACATTTTGATGACCGGCTGCAGGTTATAATCAATTGCACGTTTCATGACCTGGATTAAACTTATTGATTTTACTTAATTTTGGCGGTATTGATCCGATAGCTATCGGATGCAGATGAAAATTTAAAATAATCTTATGAGTGTAGTAGATTTAATAATGCCCAAGTTAGGGGAAAGCATCATGGAAGCTACTATTCTTAAATGGCATAAAAAGCCGGGAGACAAAGTAGAGCATGATGAAACTGTGCTGGAAATAGCGACCGATAAAGTAGATAGTGAAGTGCCGTCAACAGCAGAAGGAACGATAGCTGAAATACTTTATAACGAAAATGATGTGGTGGGGATAGGAGAGGTAATTGCAAGAATAAATACCGGTAATGGTAATCCGGGCATGAATAATTCAATGCAGTCAAAAGATTTTTCTGTACCGCAAAAAGAAGAGCAATATGAAGAAGCTAATCTCGTTGAAGATGTTCCTTATCAGGCTGCTGAAAAAACGACCGTAGCGAATACAAACACTGCTATCCGTTTTTATTCTCCCTTGGTTTTAAATATCGCTGCAAGCGAAGGTATTTCCATGAGTGAATTGGAAGAGATGGAAGGCACCGGCCAGGACGGGCGAGTGAGTAAAAAGGATATAATGGCCTATCTCGAAAGCCGGAAGAATGCACCGGAAGAACAACCTGCTCCACCAGTGCAGGAACCTGTGCAAGAAACGAAAGCACACGAAGTGCCGCAGCGTGTACAGCAAAGACAGCCGGCGCAAGAGTACAATACACCCGCGACTTTTTCAGGCAATGTTGAAATAATCGAGATGGACCGTATGCGCAAGATGATTGCCAAACACATGATTGATAGCCAAAACATCAGCGCTCATGTTACCAGTTTTGCGGAGTGCGATGTTACCAATCTCGTTTTATGGCGTGAAAAAGTGAAAAAGGATTTTGAAAAACAGGAAGGCGAAAAAATTACGTTCACTCCGTTGTTTATAGAGGCGATTGTAAAATGTATTAAAAAATACCCGCTCATAAACAGCAGCGTAGAAGGTGAACGCATCATTATAAAAAAAGACATAAATATTGGCATGGCAACAGCTTTGGCCAATGGTAATTTAATTGTGCCTGTAATAAGAAGTGCAGGCCAGCTTAATCTTACAGGGCTTGCACGGCAGGTAAACCATCTCGCAGAAGCCGCACGTAACAATAAGCTTCAGCCCGATGATACAGCCGGCGGCACTTTCACCCTTACTAACGTTGGCACTTTTGGAAGTATCATGGGAACGCCTATTATCAACCAGCCGCAAGTGGCTATCATGGCTGTAGGTGCTATTAAGAAGCGCCCCATGGTAATTGAAACCGGACAAGGCGATAGTATTGCTATCCGTCATATCATGTACATTTCCCTGAGTTATGATCACCGAATTATTGATGGCGCTTTGGGCTCTACTTTTTTAAATGCAGTTGCGAAGGAGTTGGAGAATTTTGATTCTAAAAGAAGCATATAGAAATGTACGAAGTACGATGTTAGATGTACGATGTGAAAAGATGTAGGATGTGAAATCTGTAATGTACGATGAGTAAGAATACCGACATTCATTTTTTTCTCAGTGCCTTTAATGAAGCCACAATTATTTTCAAAAGCTCTTCACCTTCTTTATAAATAATAGCTATTTTATCCCTTTTAGTTTTATTGAATTCTACAATCATTTCCAGAAAGAAAAGTGATTCATCAAGTTCTTCTTTAAAAATTTTGAATTTATTAATAAAATCATCGTTCGATTTTGCCCTTCTTGTGGCTCTGTAGTTTGCGCCAACTGAGCTACTGGAGCGAATCAGTTGAGAACTGTAAGCATTATTAATAATATTGCGCTCCAATGATAATATTAAGTGTCCGCAATCAACAGCAAATTGCTTTGTGTGTTTGATCATATCATTTGACTCCATAAACTAGTATTTGATAAATTGACTTTGTAAAAGCGTTCCGTAAAAAACATCGTACATCTCCGAAGGAGTCCTTTGGACAAACATCGTACTTCGTACATCGAATTCACATTTCCTCCGCCCACTTATCCCGTTCCTCAGGACTGAATTTCCAGGGCGCGAAATTATTTTCAATGTTGCTGAACATGCCGTTCCATTCGGCGGGTGCGTTGCTCTCTTCCATTACAAGGGAGCGGCGTAGCTCAAGAATAATGCTCAATGGATTTATACTTACGGGACACTCTTCCACGCAGGCATTGCAGGTGGTGCAAGCTCTCAATTCTTCCGTGGTAATATAGTTATGCAACAATGTTTTGCCATCATCTGCAAAAGTTTTGTTTAGTTGAATATTCCTGCCCACCTCTTCCGTCCTGTCACGCGTATCCATCATTATTTTTCTTGGGTTCAAAAGTTTACCCGTAAGGTTTGCAGGGCACGCTGCCGTGCATCTTCCACATTCTGTGCAGGTATAAGCATCCAGTAAACTTTTCCAGCTTAAGTCAAAAATATCTTTTGCTCCAAACCCGATCGCTGTCGGATTTTGCGGCTCTGCGTCTCCGTTAGTTGGTGCAAGCTCCGGCTTAAACATATATTGAACCTCTTTCTCCACGCTTTCCATATTTTCCATTTTACCTTTTGGCTCAAGAGGTTTATAATAAGTGTTTGGGAAAGCCAGTAAAATATGAAAATGTTTACTGTAGGGCAGGTAATTGAGAAAAGCAAATATGCCGGCGATATGCAGCCACCAGCAGGTGCGTTCTATTGCTATTAAAGTAGCGGTAGGCAGGGTTTGTAACGAAGGTGCAAAAAGTCCCGAGAAAAGAAAATTTCCATGATCAAGGTAATGCTCACTTCCTTGTAGCTGAAGTGCCCTGTCTGCGGAGTTCATCGTTAAAAATAAACCCATAAGAATGATCTCGATAATGAGGATGAGGTTGGCATCTGTTTTTGGCCAGCCAGCCAGTTCACGTTTTCTAAACCTGCTTATTTTTAAAATATTTCTTCTTATTAAAAAAATAACACAAGCCGCTAACACTGTGATAGCAAGCACTTCAAAAAAATCTATAAGAAAAGTATAAAATCCGCCCATTGTATTTGCGAACATTCTATGGGTACCAAAAATGCCATCGAGCACTATCTCCAATACTTCAATATTGATGATAATAAACCCTGCATAAATGAAAAAATGCATGATGCCCACGAGCGGATAACGGAACATTTTTTTTTGCCCGAGAGCAAGGAGTAATACATTTTTCCAACGCTCGCCGGGGTTGTCAGAAATAGCTTCATCACGCCCGAGATTAATATTGCAGTAAATCTGTTTTGCCTTTTTGCTAAACAAAAAAATGGCGCCGCCTGTAAGCAGTATAAAAAGTATTTGCTGGATAATTTGCATAAAAAAGAGGCTGCTAAGATAATGTTTTGGACGATGCAATTGTTCAAATTGCCGGTTAGTAATTATATTCATAAAAAATATAAAAATGTTATCAAACAATATAATTCTCTCCGCAGAATCATCAGCAAAGAAAATGCAGCGTATGGCTTATGAGATAACAGAGCACAACATAGGCGAGAAGCAAATCATTTTAGCCGGGATAAAAGAGAGCGGCTTAATTATAGCGCATAAAATAAAAAGCTTTTTGCAAAACATTTTTAGGGGAGAAATAATGGTGATTGAAATAACCCTTGACAAAAAAAATCCCAAAACAATTTCAATACCTGCGGAAATAAATTTTGATGATAAAGTAATTATCGTGACAGATGATGTATCTAACACCGGTAGCACATTATTGTATGCGTTGAAGCCTTTCCTCAATTTTTATCCCAAAAAAATACAAACGCTTGTATTGGTAGCCCGCAGTCATAAGCAGTTCCCTGTTGCCCCAGACTATGTAGGCCTTTCAGTATCCACCGGCCTCGATGAAAAAATAATTGTAGAAACAGAGGGTGAAGAAGTTGTGGGTGCTTATATGAATAGCGACAATAGTTCAGACGCATTTTATAACTAGCTACTTAGGAACGAAAGCCTTGCGAAATTTTTTTTATAATTATCAAGCATTTGAAAATATTATGTTCTATTCCCCCTGAAGGGCAATGTCATTTAGTTAAGGAATAAAAGAAGATAAAAAACCATTGAGTTTGAACCTGAATCAGGTTCTTTGTAATTAACTAAAAAACAAAACCCAATGGTTGAAGCAAATTTAAAGATAATAGAAGAACTAAAATATTTTTTAGATACAGTATCTAACCAATCAGATGTCAGAAAATTAGTTACTCAATCAGAGAGTGATTTTAGCCGGGATAGAAAATTGCCGATGAGCAGGCTTGTTGGACTTATCATTAATATGCCTAAACGTAGTTTGAGCATTGAGATACAAGAGTTCTTTGATAGTTTGGAAAAAGGTTTGGAAGCCAGCACTAAAGGAGCTTTTAGTTTACAAAGAACAAAACTTCAGGCATTGTTTTTTGAAGTATGGAATAAATGGCTGGTGGATTGTTTCTACTATTACTATGGAGATAAAGTAAAGCGTTGGCGTGGTTTTCGGATGCTGTCCGTAGATGGCTCTACAGCTTACCTGGTAAATAAAAAAGAAGTGATTGAATACTTTGGTACACAAGACAACCAGCATGTATCCATACCGATGGCAAGGGTGATGCAGATACAGGATATTCTGAATGATATAACGGTGTGGGGAGCTATTCATCCCATTAAAGAATCAGAACAGGCAATCATGGCTGGGCGGGTCAGGTATTTATTTGAAGACAGCCTCACACTTTTTGACCGGGGTTATCCCAGTTATGCGTTGATGTATCTGATGATGAATGAAGAAAGCCCACGCCATTTTGTAATGCGCTGTAAAGCAGGTTTCAATAAAGAAGTGAAACAATTTGTACGCAGTAGAAAAAGCAGTAAAATCATAGAACTGGCGCCAACAGCCACTGCAATGGCAACACTTCTGGAAAATGGCTATAAAGTGACATCCAAAACAACCATAAAAGTACGGATGGTAAAAGTAAAATTATCTACCGGTGAAATAGAAATATTGCTGACTGATTTGTATGATGAAAAACTATTCACCCTGGAAGATTTGAAATATTTATATGGGCTGCGATGGGGAATAGAAACTACTTATTACAAGCAAAAAAACCAGCTACAGATGGAACAGTTTAGCGGTCACCGGGTAATTTGTATCCAACAGGATTATGCAGCCGGCTTATTTGTTGCAAACCTGCAAAGCCTTATAGAAAAGCAATGTGAACCGTATTTACAAAAGATAAATGCAAAAAGAAAATATGATTACCGGGTAAACCGCAACGTAAGTTGGGCTTCGCTGAAACATAATGTAGTTAAATTATTTTTGCAAAATAAACCGGAGGAAATCTTATCGCAACTGCAAAAAGCATTTGAACGAAACATTGAACCAGTAAGGCCTGGCAGGCATAATCCGAGAGTAAAAAAGGCAAAACGGTTAAACGGGAAATACCAAACTTTTACAAACTATAAAAGAGCTATTTGATTACTAACTAAATGACATTGCCCTGAAGGGGTTAGGGGAGGGTCCTAAATTTTAAATCCTATAGTGGCGATAATATTACCACCGTTATTTTTAATGGTTGCCGGCATGTTGGGTTTATCCTGTAAAAGATAAGGGTAGCTTACATCTTTGTTCAAAGAATAAACATACGTAAGGTCAATAAAAATTCCTTTATTTCTGTAACCCAGTCCACCACTCAGCTTTACGAGGTCAGCCTTTTGATCTTTATAAGGATTGCCGTAGTATGCACCGCCTAGCCTTGCCATAATTGTATTAAATTTTACTTCACCACCTACCCTTACATTGAAGGCATTTTTATAAAGATTATCTATCGTTTTGTTTAGCAAAGAATAATAATCACCGGCGGAGGCATCGGTGTTATTTACTGCAGAAAAGGATGCTGCCTTGTAGTCCACATACTCAATGTCTGCCGTGATAAATCCTTTCTGGTGTGTTACATCTGCCACTTCATGAAAAACATAAGAACCGCTGGCCATAACCCTCAGAGGAGTTACCAAAGTGTATTTTGATTCTTGCGGGGCGCCATAGCTACTTAAGTCAGTAGAGCTCTGGTGCTTAACACCTGCGCCACCATAACCTTCGAGGTCGGTAACTACTTCCGTTGTATATTTATCAGTAAGATTATAAACTGTAGGCGTATGTATCGCCAGGCCAAGTCTTACATCTTCTGCCGGCTTATAAATAATACCCAACTTCGCATTCACACCAACGCCCTTTGTTTGCAGCGTTTCGTTGGCTTCAAAGTAATTGAAATTATTATTTAGATCACCGGACAGATCACTTTCCCTGAATGTAGTATTGCGGTTATAATTTAAAAAAGGAAAAGCAAGCGAAGCGCCGAAGAACCATTTTTCCCGGAGGTTAAGACCTGTGCCTAAAGAGATGTCAGTAATTCCGCCGCTGGTATTAATGGTGTTTTCCTGTAACAGGCCGAATGAAGGATCAGCAATGCTGGTGTATCCTGTCGCGACGCCATTGGAATCCAAAATAGGATCAATAAGATATGTGTTAATAGCCTGGCTTGGGCCATCAGAATAATATTTAGCCGCACTATCCGCGTTTGTTTCATTACTATTAATAAGCTCTTCTAAATATTTTTCCGAATAGCTGGAATTATTGTTCTGGCCTTTGTAATAAACGTGGTTATTAAAGTCTGCAATTTTATTTACGCCAATAGCAAACGTTATATTTTTTACCGGCCTGCCTTCGGAAGGCGACGAAAAAAGTAAACCGCTTGCACCAAGATTAAAATTGTCATACTTACTCGAAGCATCATTACCGAGATAAACTGATTTATCGTTTTTAAGTGAATAACCCGGCGTGAATACAAATTCATTTGTTTTGTAAAAACCAAGGCCTGCAGGGTTTATAAAAAGAGAAGAAAATTCACCACCTAAAGAAGCGCCTGCTCCGCCTATCGCCTGGTTGCGTGCCGTACCATTTTGCGTGAGGAAGGAATATCTTAATGCGTCTGCAGGCTCCTGCGCATACGTTGCAGTAATAACTAACAGGCTAATTGCTGTTATGTATAGTGATTTCATTGTACAAGATTTTTATAAGCCCAAAAAAGAACTTTTCATCCAAAAAATTTTCTGGAATATCAATGCGCAAGTCATTGCTGCTTGCTGCTAAAATTATCTTTTAAAAGTTCTAACGGGTGCACTGCTGCTTCCGGAAGAAGAACTGTTATTGCTTGGTGGAGGAGTTGACCTTACTGGGGTTGAATTTGTATTGTTGTAATTATTATTGTTATTGCTATTGTTATTGTTGAACGACCTTGTACTGCTATTATTATTGTCCGGTGTAAATACTCTTCTTATTAAATTACCAGCGCCGGTTCCATTATTTTGCGACCGCGTTGAGAAGGTTCTTACCGGGGCCGAATTGGGATTTACACGATCACTGTTATTTTGATTTCGGATTGTTGTTACGCGGTTATCATAAGCGCCGAGATTGTATCTTCTTGGCGCAACCGGGCCACGAACACTTCCATGTGAAGGATATACGTAAACCTGCGGAGCATAATAATAATTGTTATATGGGGAAACATACAAACTGTTATTATAAATGTTGTACGGGTTATAATATAAACTGTTGTATCCGTATCCATGGCCATATCCATAAGAATTATAAGCATACGGATTATATCCATACGAATTAAAACTATAAGGATCATAACTATAAGGAGCGTACCCTCCATACCCGAACTCAACGATCGCATTGTTATCACGATACCGCGAATCCCTTATCCCACGCCTTATCTGCAGATCTTCGCGGTTAGTCGTATTGTTATAAGAATAGCTTTCTCTTTCATCCTGGTTGTCGGTCCTTACATAAGTATCCTGCGGCGGCGCCGGCGAATAATACACATCATCAGGTGTTTGCCCGGACTTGTAGGCTGTGCTACAACTGCTAAATGCTACTACTAACCCTAAAAGAAATATATATTTTGTTTTCATGATCGTGTGTTTAGAAGGATTTAAAAAATGAAGTTATTACTTTTGCGCCTTGGCTTTGTAAATTTAAGCAAAAAGAACAATTGTATAACGAATGAATAAAAGTTTAGCTGTTAAAAAATAGCCAACAACAAACGGCAATTTGCTTTATTGCCCAGGTTCAAAATTTCAACAGATTTGGCTTTTAAAAAATGCCTGAATTCTTAATTAGGATAAGGTGTTTTTAATCATAATTGTCAGACAAAGAATTGTCAATTTTAATGAAACACTCGCTGGCATTAAGTTTCACGGCCCCTCTCCTTTGGAGAGGGGGTTGGGGGTGAGGTTAATACCAGCGCGGTTTTCATTGTTCTTCTTTGAGATTGGGAAGTATCAACCCGATGGGGTGAGGTTAATGCCAGCGCGGTTTTCATTGAGGTTAGTTGGACAATAGTGTTTTTTAATGAAGAAATTGTTGCCTGTCAAAAATTATAAACAGATCAAAAAAAATAATGAGCAAAGAAATTACAAGCAGGGAAAAAGATTATTCGCAATGGTATAATGATCTTATTATAAAATCAGGCCTTGCCGATTACAGCGCCGTGCGTGGTTGCATGGTGATAAAGCCTTATGGTTTTGCCCTTTGGGAAAACATGCGTGACCAGCTTGATAAAATGTTTAAAGGCACGGGGCATCAGAATGCATATTTTCCTTTGTTCATTCCAAAAAGTTTTTTGAGTAAGGAGGCTGCACATGTGGAAGGTTTTGCAAAGGAATGTGCCGTGGTAACGCATTACAGGCTGATGAACGACCCGAATGGTGATGGCATTGTGGTGGACCCTTCAGCAAAGCTCGAAGAAGAATTGATAGTAAGGCCAACCTCTGAAACAATTATCTGGAACACTTATAAAACCTGGATACAATCTTACCGCGACCTTCCTGTGTTGGTAAACCAATGGGCGAACGTGGTACGGTGGGAGATGCGTACAAGGCTTTTTTTACGAACTACGGAATTTTTGTGGCAGGAAGGTCACACGGCACATGCCACCTCACAGGAAGCTATAGACGAAACTTTACAAATGCTGAATGTGTATGCGACGTTTGCCGAAGAGTGGATGGCTATGCCGGTGATAAAGGGAGTAAAAAGCCCCAATGAAAGATTTGCCGGAGCGGAAGACACTTATTGCATAGAAGCGCTGATGCAGGATGGTAAGGCGCTGCAGGCAGGCACTTCGCATTTTTTGGGACAAAATTTTGCGAAAGCTTTTGATGTGCAGTTTACCGATAAAGAAAATAAGCTCGATTATGTATGGGCAACAAGCTGGGGCGTGAGTACACGATTAATCGGCGCTTTGGTAATGGCGCATAGTGATGATGATGGCCTTGTACTGCCGCCAAAACTTGCCCCGGTGCAGGTGGTGATCGTTCCTATTTTTAGAGGAGACGATCAAAAGAAATTAATAGATGATAAAGTAAAATCTTTTATGGAAGATTTTAAAGCTTTGAACATCCGCGTGAAATATGATGATGATGACAGCCGGCGCACGGGTTGGAAATTCGCCGAATACGAAATGAAAGGTGTGCCCGTGCGAATTGCTATTGGCGCACGAGATTTGGAAAAAAATGCTGTGGAAGTTGCCAGGAGGGATACCAAAGAAAAGAGCATAGTGTCTGTGGATGGCCTTGCCAACACCATTGCCGTATTGCTAAATGATGTGCAGGAGAAAATTTACAACAAAGCAAAAGACTTCCGCGATCATAGCATCAGGAAAGCAGATACATGGGATGAATTTATAAAGCTTCTTGATAATGAAGGCGGCTTTATATCTGCCCATTGGGATGGCACGGCAGAAACAGAAGAAGCCATCAAAGAAAAATCCAAAGCTACCATTCGTTGTATTCCCTTGAACAATGCAAAGGAGGAAGGACAGTGTATTTTAACCGGCTCACCAAGTAAAGAAAGAGTGTTGTTTGCCAGAGCTTATTAAAGTATATGCTTTCAATATATAATAAATCTAAAAGTTCGAGAAATTGAAAGCTCGCCGGAACTTTTGGAAAGCCTGGCAAATACTTGATAAATTTGGAAGCTCAAAAAAGCTTTCCAAAAGTTAAAAAAAATTAAAGATGGAAAATATTGATCTCCTTAGCAACGATTTGCAAGTATCGCCACAGGCGCAGAATTATTTAACCGAGTGCGCCAAATGGGGAAAGTTCCTGGCGATAATGGGTTTCATTCTCTGTGGCATAATGTTACTCTTGTCATTTTTTATCCCGGCTTTAATTACGAGCGTGCCGCCTTATAGCACTATGTCATCGCAATTAACTTCGGGGATGAAAATAGGCATGACCGCTTTATATTTATTTTTCTCAGTACTATTCTTTTTTCCTTGCTTCTACTTGTATAAGTTTTCAGCCAAAATGCAATCAGCAGTTAGGGGAATTAGCCAGGAAAACTTTGATGAATCATTAATGAACCTGAAATCAATGTTTAAATTTTATGGGGTGTTTACTATCATCATTCTTTCATTTTATGCATTGGCTTTTATTGTAGGAGTAATAGGCACAGCTATTAGATAAGAGCGGTGTTCGCGGAACTTTTGGAAAGTTTAGCAGATACAACATAAGTGTAGAACTTTTGAAAAAATTTTCCAAAAGTTTAGACACCTCAAAAAAACTTTCCAAAAGTTTAAAGGCAGCGATACGCTCATCGCGTCGCCAGATAATTATAATCAGCCAGCAACTTTTCTAAAAAATCAATCGGGTATAAGTCTGTAGTTATTTTCAATACTTCCTGTACTTTATAAGCAACGCGGGTGCAGGTTTGCGGATTATGGTTCTTGTAAAAAAGGCTTATCACATTTTTAATCGTATTTATATCCCTGTCGCTCAGCCGCAACACTTCATGGTATTTCACAACATAATTTTCCGGTTGAATATCCATAAACACCGTATCATGCACGGAGAAAACAGAACCTGTATTTACCACAACTGTGTTTGCCGCAAGGTCACCCAATCGTTGATTTTTTTTTGTGACGGCAATAATTATCACAACGATTATTCCCAAAAACCCCGTGACCATAATATACACCAGCAGGCTTTCCCGCGTAAGAACTGTATATCCAAAAAAGAAAGGCCACTCATAAGCTTTAAACATCCAGCGCACAATAAACTGGCTTAGTTGTGGCTCTCCTCCATCAAGGCTGATCACTCTTATGTTCATTAATTTTTTCCCCACTGTTTGGCCATGCATCAGCACCTCGCTAACGAGTGAGTACAGGAGCATAGGGATAGAAATGGTAAGTATGTCAAGGCCCGCATGGCTCTTTAATTCGTAACTGCTTACCATGTTGAACCCGCCATAATAAAAATATTTCATGCTGATAAAAAACAAAAGCAACAGGGTAAAATCTATGAGGTAGGCGAATAGCCTTTTGTGAAACTCGGCAATTTCGAATTCCAGGTCAATATTAAAGGGTGTGGCTATTTGTATCACCGGCATAGGGCAAATTATAATTTAAAACAGAAATTACTTTTTGAGATTATCCACAAATAGCGACAAGTTATTTGTGCCTGACATTTCTTAATTTTAGCTCAAATTAATATCAATGAAATTAATTCTGGATATAGAAGATAAAAAGGCGCCAGCCCTAATAGAAATTTTAAAAGAACTAAAGTTTGTAAAAACAAAAACAATTATACCTGCCAAAGCGCGGTTATTATCAGAATTAAAAGAAGCAGTTGATGAAATGAACCAGATTACTGCAGGAAAGAAAAAAGCCCGCAATGCAGAAGATGTCCTCGCAGAATTATAAGGTTCGAATGCTGGCTGTTTTTGAAAAACAGTTAAAGCGTTTAGTAAAGAAATATCCCTCTTTAAAAAATGAGATTGCTCAATTGATAGCTTCCCTTGGGCAAAATCCTGATCAAGGGGATTATTTAGGAAACCATTCTTATAAAATACGATTATCTATTGCCTCCAAAGGGAAAGGTAAAAGCGGCGGCGCAAGAATTATTACATACATTGTTGTGTCGCAAACCACTATTTTTCTTTTATCTATTTATGATAAGTCAGAACAAGGTGACATTTCTGATAAAGAATTAAATGCCTTCATTAAAATTATAAAAACATCTTAAATTATCCCGTCTGCCAACATACAATACGGCTCGATTTTTTTAAGGAATTTCAACCAAAAACGTTTTACTGGAATGGATTAATTTTATACAATGCGTGAAGCGAGATTTATAAAAAGGAACGTTGATAAATGGAATAAATATCAGCAAGAGGAAACCAAAGACCCTGATGAAATGGCGGACAGGTTTATAACCCTGCTCGACGATCTTTCTTACGCGAAAACATTTTATCCACAGAGCAAGGTAACCCGCTGGATCAATGGCATTGCGGCAGGTATTTATCAAAGTATCTACCAGAACAGGAAACAAAATTATTCAAGATTAATATTGTTTTGGAAATATGAATTGCCCTTGTTATTCCGGCGTTATCATAAAGTATTTCTTTTCACCGTTATCTTATTTAGCTCGTTCGTTGCCATCGGTGTTATTTCATCTACTACCGATCCGGATTATGCGCCTGATTTTTTTAATCATAAAGTGCAGCAAGGATATTATGATGAAACAATTTCACGTATTCAGCAAGGCGATCCCTTCGGTGTGTATAAAGATGATAATCCATTTTCAATGCTGGTGCGTATTGCCTACAACAATATCAGCATCGCTTTTAAAGCCGTAGTGTTTGGTATTTTATTCGGTATTGGTACCATTATGCTTATGTGGTCAAATGGTATAATGCTCGGCTGTTTTCAATATATATTTTTCTCGCAGGGGCTGGGCTGGCAATCGGTGATGGTGATATGGATACATGGTACTATCGAGATTTCTTCCATCGTTATTGCAAGTTGTGCAGGCCTTATCCTGGGGTTTGGCTGGCTGTTCCCCGGCACACATACACGCCGGCATGCGTTCCTTAGAGCCGCAAAGGATGCGATGAAAATTTGCGTAAGCCTGGTACCGCTTTTCATAATAGCCGCTTTTTTTGAGAGCTATGTAACACATCTTATGAGCAATACTTTTCAAAAAGATTCGCGTGATATCGGGCTTCCCGTTCCGGTAAGCGTGATGATTCTTGCAGGTTCTTTCTTTTTTGTACTATGGTATTTCGTACTATATCCTATTCGCCTGCACCGGCAGGGAGTGGTGCTTGCTAATGGAAAAATTGTAAAGAACGGAACCGTTTATGAATTATAAGTTCTCCAAATTCTTTATTGTTGCCATGTTATCGCTGACCGTCGGTTTACCCTTGCAGGCGCAGCAATCGCATGAAATGGAAGACGATTCAACTATGATTTATGATGGGGAAAATTCTTCAGATATAGTTGAAGACATTGTGCCTGATACATCAGTTACTAAAAATGCCATTGCTAACGGTAAAGACTCAACGCAGAAATGGAAAAATAGCGCAGACTTTGTTTATATAAAAAATCTTGATAGCCTGCTTAGAAAGGGAATTGGATTAAAAGCAGATACGGTAAGCATTGATAAGAATACCGGTAAAAAAAGAGCTGCTTCCGCCGCCACAGCAACTAATTCAAATAGTTTGCTGAACAGCTTTCCCGTAAAAATATTCTTCTGGGCAATGGCGATTTTATTTATCGGTTTTCTCATTTATAAATTATTCTTTACGGCTGGCTTTTTCGCAAAATCAAATGCAAAGGTTGCCGGTGAGCAAATAGAGGAGGCGCCTTCAGTATTAAATGAATATTCAGCATATAATTCTTTGATTATGGAAGCCGAGCAAAGAAAAGATTTCAATTTATCCGTTCGCTATGTTTATTTGCAAACACTGCGAAGGCTTGCAGACCGGGAGCTGATCAGCTTTTCCAAGGGTAAAACTAATTATGGATATGTAAAAGAATTATCCGGAAAACCTTATCAGCAGGCGTTTGCATCGCTTACGCTGAATTATGAATATGTTTGGTATGGAAAATTTATAATCGCTGAAAATCACTACGGGCAATTGAAAGAAGAATTTATTTCATTTAATAAAAAAATGTAACCGGGTTGAAATTTTGTCCGAGATATCAATTTCTTTTAGCCTTCGTTTTATGCGCTGTTCTTTCCTGCAACAAAAATAAAATCCCTTCGCTGAATGAAAATTACCGAAAGACGGACAAAGAACCTTTCGGGACGTTCATTGCCTACAATAATTTCAAACATCTTTTTGGCGACCGCTATGTTGAAAGTGTAACTGAGCCTTTTGACGATGTTTGGAGCAGGATAAAATCGTATTCTACCGGCAAAAAGTATTCGCTTTATTTTCTTATAACTAAAAACCTGGTGCTGAATTATTCAGAGGCGAAGGCGCTTACTGATTATGTAAAAGCCGGTAACGATCTCTTTATTTCTGCAGATTATATTGATAACCGGCTGCTCGAAAATATAAACTGCAACACCTACAGGCAGGGAGAAATATTGAACGAGCTAAAAGGCAAAATGCACGATACGCATGTGAGCATGTATTTCGGTGATAACTTTCATTCGCCTGCCTATGGCTATTATTATTTTCCTTTCCTTAATGAATTGACGGAGTATGATACAGCCTTTACAAAAGTGTTAGGCACGAATGAAATTAACAAGCCGAATTATGTCGTTCTGTTTGAAGGCAAAGGAAGAATTTACCTGCATGTGGCGCCCCGCATTTTTGGAAATTATTTTTTACTTACCAATAACAATTATAAGTATTTTGATAATATAATTTCTTACCTGCGTGCCGATCCTAAAAATATCTATTGGGACGAATATTATAAAAGTTCAGGGTCGTCACGCCGCAGAAATAATAACACCAAGGGAGATGATGATTTTTCTACGCTGAACGTTATCCGGCAGCATTCATCATTGCTCTGGGCGTTTTGGCTGGGGGTAGCGGGTATGTTGTTATTTGTTTTTTTTAATGTAAAAAGAAAGCAAAAAATTATACCCGTGGTAAAGCCAAATGTAAATACATCGGTTACTTTTACCGAAACCGTTGGCCGTCTTTATTTGCAGAAAAGGGACAACAAGCACATTACAGAAAAGATGATCACTTACTTTTACGAGCATATTCGCAATAAATATTTTATCAGCACCGCAGATATCAATGATGAATTCATTACATCACTGGCAGGTAAGAGTGGCGTATCAAAAGACCAAACGCAACAATTATTTTTTTTGATAAAAGAAATACAGGTGGCAGAACGAACAGGTGACGCGGAGCTGCTGCAATTGAATACCGGAATAGAAAATTTTATACAAAATAAAATCTGATGGAAGAAACTGTCTTTGAGCAAAGGATTGACCTGAGTGGCTTAAATGCCACCATAGCTGACATAAGAAACGAGATAGGAAAAGTAATTGTAGGCCAGCACGAGATGGTTGATATGCTTATGATCGGCCTGTTGTGTGACGGTCATATTCTTATTGAAGGAGTGCCGGGCATTGCGAAAACATTAACGGCCAGGCTTATGGCGAAGATCATTGATGCGGATTTTTCACGCATACAATTTACGCCTGACCTAATGCCGAGTGACGTATTGGGTACTTCTGTTTTTAACCCGAAAGAAGCCGACTTCCAATTTAAAAAAGGCCCCATCTTTAGTAATATTATTTTGATAGATGAGATAAACCGGGCGCCGGCCAAAACCCAGGCCGCCCTGTTTGAAGTAATGGAAGAAAGGCAGGTAACTATTGATGGAACTACCTACCTTATGGGCTTTCCCTTTTTAGTATTAGCCACACAAAATCCCATAGAACAGGAAGGTACCTACCGGCTGCCGGAGGCACAATTAGACAGGTTTTTATTTAAGATAGATGTAAAATATCCTACGCTCGCGGAAGAGATAAATATTCTTTTGAATCAACAGGGCGTTTCGCAAAACTTATTATTGCAAGATGTGAATAAGGTAATTTCTGCAGATAAAATTTTGGCCTACCGGCAAACCATACACGAAGTTTTGATCGATCCTAAGTTGGTGGAGTTTATTGCAAAAATTGTGCATGCAACAAGAAATAATTCATCTCTATTTTTAGGTGCTTCTCCCCGTGCATCACTGGCCATTTTAAAAGCATCAAAAGCAAATGCTGCGATCAGGGGCAGGGACTTTGTAAAGCCGGAAGATATAATAGAAATGGCAGCGCCGGTGATGCGGCACAGGATAATACTTACGCCGGAGAAAGAGATGGAGGGCGTATCGCCGGATGAATTGATAGACAACATTACCGGCAGCCTCGAAGTGCCGCGGTAACTATTTTTTACTGTGGGTTCATTATGGTAAACGCTAAGAAATAAAGTAATTAAAATTCTGAAAGTAAAAATTATTTCGCTTTGCTAAAAAAATACCTTGGTGATCTTTTTGTTACGGCTCACTTCTTCATAAGCCTTGGGGCTTTTATCACTTTATTTATAATTGCATTTTACATCCCGGTTTTAGAGGCGGTAGTTACTGCCTTGTTATTGCTTTTTATTATTTTATCCATTGCCGATTATAGCATTCTATTCATTACAAAAAGAACAATCAATGCGAAACGGATTACTACAGGCAGGTTGAGTAATGGCGATGAAAATAAAATTGAGCTTGTTGTAAAAAATAATTTTCCTTTTGCGCTGCATGCAAAAATAATAGATGAATTGCCTGAACAATTCCAAGAGAGAAATTGGGTTAAATATGTCGGTCTAAAAAGCCATCAGCAAAAAAAAATTCATTGCTATTTACGCCCTTTGCAAAGAGGAGAATACCACTTTGGTAACATTCATTTGTTTATTAGCTCGCCGTTGCAATTAGTAAGAAGAAGAATTACTATTGAAGCGGAGGAAACCATTCCGGTGTATCCATCCTTTGTGCAACTTCATAAATATGAACTACTATCCAATGCCACCTTACAACACGAAAGCGGCAGCAGCCGTATGCGTAAGATTGGCCGCAGCATGGAGTTTGAGCAAATAAAAGAATACGTTAGCGGAGACGATATACGCACCCTTAACTGGAAAGCTTCAGCCAGGCGTGGAGGCTTAATGGTTAATAATTTCATGGAGGAAAGATCGCAACAGGTTTACTGTATTATAGATAAAGGGAGGCTTATGAAAATGCCGTTTGACGGCTTAACCCTGCTCGATCATGCAATAAACAGTTGCCTCGTGTTGAGTAATGTTTGCCTGAAAAAACAGGACAGAGTAGGCGTGATTACATTTTCAAATTATATTGGCAGCGTGCTGGCGGCCGATCGCAAGCCAGTGCAGAAACAACACATACTTGAGTTACTGTATAATCAAAAAACAGATTTTCTTGAAAGCGATTTTGAGATGCTATACATGCAGGTACGCAACAGGATCAGGCATCGCAGCCTGCTGATTTTATTTACAAACTTTGAATCTCTTTCAGGGCTTGAGCGGCAATTGGACTATTTACGGTCACTTGCAAAATATCATTTATTGCTGGTTGTTTTTTTTGAAAATACAGAATTAAAAAAGCTAACTGCCGCGAAGGCAACAAATCTTGAAGAAGTTTACATAAAGACTATAGCCGAAAAATTTTCTTTTGAAAAAAGGCTTATTGCGAAAGAATTGTTGAAATATGGAATATTATCGGTGCTGAGTTCCCCGCAAAACCTTACAGTAAATACTATTAATAAATACCTTGAGCTAAAGACCCGGCAGGCCAGTTAACCCCCGGCGCCTGAAGGGGAGAAGACAAAAGCAATTGTGTTATTAAAATTTAAACCTATTTTATTGTGAATAATCTAAATCAAGATGAAAAAAATATCTCAAAAGCTTTCTCTTCCTCTTTAGGGGCCGGGGGTACAGAAGGCCGGGTGTTACTAATAAATAAACCGCTGGAATGGACGTCTTTTGACGTGGTAAGAAAAATCCGAAATACGCTAAGGATAAAAAAAGTGGGACATGCGGGTACGCTTGATCCTTTGGCAACAGGGCTTTTAATTGTTTGTACAGGAAAGTTTACAAAAAAAATAAACGAGTACATGGCGCAGGAAAAAGAATATACAGGATCAATAACATTGGGCGCCACCACACCCACTTACGATCTTGAAAGTGCGCCGGAAAATTTCAAGCCTGTTGATAATATTACTGAAGAAATTATTCAGGCGACTGCAAAAAAATTTGAAGGAGAGATACAGCAGGTACCTCCTATACATTCAGCCATAAAGCAAAAAGGGAAACCTGTCTATTTACTGGCCCGCAAAGGAGTGGAAGTAATTTTGCAACCAAGAACTATAACCATTCACAGTTTCCAAATAACAAAAATAGAAATGCCTAAAGTTTATTTTAAAGTGGTGTGTACCACGGGAACGTATATACGCAGCCTTGCAAATGATTTTGGAGAAGCGCTCGGTTGCGGTGGTTATCTCAGCAGTTTATGCCGCACCCGTATCGGCGAGTTTAGCCTTGAAGAAGCGATAAGTGTCGAAGATTTTGTGAAATCAAATAAAGCTGAATGAGTCGACAACTTGTTACTTCATTCTTTATGCCATTCTTTGGAATGTCCAGAATAATGCGATCAAAGCGATCAAACCTGATAGCGGGTAAACAATAACTTTTTTATACCATTCCTTTTTTCCAAAGGGAAGAATCAGTAAAAAGTAAACGAGCGTTATCACGCTTATTTGCCCTATTTCAACACCCACATTGAAAGAAAAAATTGAAGTAAAAAATTTATTTCTCGGCAAGCCTATTTCATTAAGAGCGCTGGCAAAGCCCATGCCGTGTACAAGGCCGAACATAAATATTATGGCGATGCGCCAAACTTTCAACTCACTTAATAATATATTTTCAATAGCAACAAAAGCGATGGATAATGCGATCAAAGGCTCAACAATATCTGCGGGAAGCTTTATAATTCCCTTCATGCTCAAGGCAAGAGTAATGGTATGGGCAACCGTGAAGGCCGTTGCCTGCCAGAGAATGGTTTTAAATTTCGTATTGAGTAAACATAAACTTACGACAAACAATATATGATCCAGGCCGTAAGGCACGATGTGATTAACGCCCAGCACAAAGTAATACCACACTACATCCCCGGTGGGCGCCTTTTCCAGCGTATAATTTATTGTGTGTGCAAACGACGATAAGGGAAGGGCAATCAGTAAAAAGGCGAAGAGCCATTTATAATTTACCGTATTTTTCTGCAGGTTCATCAGCTATAATTCTTTCAGCAAAGCTGCGCTTTCTTCCTTTAATTCAATATCAATGCCCGGATTATTTTTTAAAGCTTCAGTAAGTATGAGTTTTGCTTTCTCTTTGTGCCCGCTTTTTGCATAAATGAGCCCCGCATGGCAAAGCAGCACAGGATTTTTACAATTTGTTTTTAATGCTGTGTCAATATAAGCTTTTGCCTTTTGAAAATCTCCTTTTTCATAATAAACCCAGCCAACAGTTTCATTCACATCAATATTTTCAGGCCTTCTGTCATACTCCAGCAGCGCATGCTTCAGGGCATCATCGTTATCATTTTTTAATAGATAAGCATAAGCCAGTTCACGGTCAGCATAGTGCCCGATACTTTCGTCCTGGTCTCCTTTTTTACTGTCGTTATTCATTCCATTAATAATAGTTTGCAAAAGATCATCTGCCTTTTTTGTCTCGCCGTTCATGCGGTACAATTGTGATAATTGCTGTTTTATAGCATAATCATTTATCAAAGCTGAAGCTTGCTCGTAATAAGAAATTGCTTTTTTATAATCCTTACTTACCATAGCTATGTGCCCGAGCCCTGCTATTGCATAGGCATATCCGGGACGTTCGTCGAGGGCAATGGTATAGTGCATTTTTGCCGTTAAAGAGTCTCCAGTGTTTTCGTATAACCGTGCCAGTTGTATGCGTGTCCATTCTGTTGGCTCATCGCCTGCGCCGCCTGCGCCTACTGCCATTTTCATTGCATCAATAGCGCCGGGATAATCACCGTAAATTTCGCGTAGATAAGAAATACGGGAGTAAGAGCGGATGTCAGGCCGGATGGATACCATTTTATCAGAATTTTCAACCGCCGTTTTGTAGTACCCCATCTCCACATTTCCATCTACCAGCAGCCCATATATCAACCCATTATACGGGTTTATTTTTTGTGCTTTTTCAGCTATTGCCAATCCATCAGCAAAGTGATGTTGGGACATATACAGCAACGCTTTAAGCGTTAAAGCCTCAAAATTTCCAGGCTCGTTTTCAAGTATGCGGTTAATATATTTCATCGCTGCCGCATCATAATACATAAAGTTAGCAGTTACTCTTGCTTCCTGAATATATAGCGTAGCAAGCGCTATAGCAGTTTTAGTATCGTTGGGATTGTATTCAATCTGTTTAATAAGTTGTTCTGAGGCTGCTTTTGTTTTCTGCCATTCGGCAGAGTTAGCTGCATCTTCTCTCTCGATAAGCGGGTAAGTTTTATTATTCAATTCCGACTTATGAAGGTTATAACGTATTACCACAAACGCAGAAACACTAAAGAAGAAAACAATTAATAATATATATATAAATTTTTTTTTCATAACGAATTCTTGTAGGGTCTAAGAGTTTAAGAGAATAAAGCCCGTGGCACATGCCACGGGCTTTATTAATAATAATTATTCTTTTACTATTGTTAGTGTTTTGTTAGTCCCACTGTCTTTCTTTCCTGAAATAAAATAAGACCCTTTGCTCATTCCGCTTGCATTCCACTGTGTAGTGTAAGTGCCCGCCTCAACCATTTTATTTACTAAAGTTTTCAATGGTTTGCCTGAAGCATCATACAGCATAATGCTTACGCGTGAGCGCTCAGCAACATGATAGCGTAAAGTGTTAGTACCATTGCCAACAGGGATTAGGCGTGTTCGCTATTTCAATGCCAGGTGAGGCAAGGCCGAGTCCTTGTGAGGTAGCAGGACCATTTGTTTTCATTTCAATAATCGGAGCTTGCGGCGGTGGAGCACAATCGCAATTGTGATCACCCGACCATGGAGTTTGTACGAATGGGAAACTTGCTTTGAACGAAGTATCATTTGCATTTACACCGGTATTGTAAGTTAACACGTTCACCAGTTGAGGTGTAACGGCGCTTCCGCCAGGTACATAGTCATCGTAGAAAAGGCCTATAGCCGCTAATACAACGCCGCTTACTGCCTGCAGCTCAATGCGTGTTACATCATCTTCAAGCCTTCTGCCATTAGGAAAACCATCCATATTTGGAATAAACTGAAGGGATGCATCACCATTGTACCTTGGATCTGTTAAGCCTAAAACAGCTGCCTGTAACAACCCTTCTGAACTGAAGTCAGCAGAGTGACGGTCTGTAGCAGGAACAGCCATATTTAAACGAAGCATATCGCCACCGTTTGGCAAAAAGTTATTAATGAACGGCTTACCTGCTGCAAGTGGATTACCCATTTTGCCTGTGGCAAGTTGATAAGGTTGCAGGTTAGGCACACCCGTGTGGAATATTGGCCAAATGTCAACAGACCTTGGAGACTTTGCGGCAGGTAAAAGTAAGCCGCCAAAATTGGCTTCACTCAATGCAGTGCCATCTAAGGCAGGGTTTCCTTTGAGGCCATATAAGCCATCATTTCCATTGCTGAAATCATAAGTACCCAAAGATTTTTTCTGGATTCTCAATGGAGCAAAAGCGGGAATGGCTCCTCCGAATTGATCGTCATCCATGTACAACGCTAATTCAGGATTATAAAAGAAGTTGCCAAAGGTGCTTAGCTTGGAAAGATCCTGGTATGGCGTTAAGCTGTTCCAGTAATCTTTATAACCGATAGGTATAACGGCCTCGTTGGTAAGCGGCATTCCCAGGCGGGAAACTTGTACCCAAGGGCCTGAGTTAGATTCGGTACCGTCACCATTCAGCGTCCTGATCTTTTGCCTGCTTGCAGAAGCCCATACACCGATTACATAGTTAGGATCAAGAATAGTTTTCGCGTCATTAACCGCTTTATGGATTTTTGCAAGGGTCTTAACGTCCACTTCCATTACGATAGTAGAAACGTTTTTGCATTTCAGCGCATCTTCAGGACGGCTCGGTCCCTGACGCGGAGCGTTTCCAAGGTCAAAGATGCCTCCGAGATCCACAAAGAAAGGATCATCAGCAGTACCGGCAAACACTTTCTCACCGGTAAGGGCCGTAGCTGTGGCTTTAGTGATTAAGGAATTGTAGTCAGGTGCATTTAATCCAACGGGTGAGCTGATTGAGCGTGGCCCGATGTTGTACGCAGGTACAATACCTCTCTCACGGTTCACAATCTTTTTGAAAGTTTTGCCGCCGTCAGTACTTCTTTCCAAAGTGTAAGTGGTATGTAAATTTTCTTTACCTAACCTGATATTAAAGAAGGTAGTTGGATCCTGGTTTTCTTTAAAGAAGGTAAAGCGGTAGGTAATGTCATCACCGGGAGTGGTTGCGTCGTTATCAACGTGAATTTCATAACGAACGTTCTCGCCGAAAGAATAATAATTTGGCCCGCCGTTAGGTAACTGGCCCGGGATGTAATTAGCAATAATGACAATTTTGTTGGGATCATTAGGGCTTTTGAAAGCATAAAGATCCGTATTGTCTGCCAGGGGATCATTAGAGATCATTGGTGCTTCGCGATGGCTCGAAGACATTAGTACCGCCGAAAATACAGTAACGGCTGCAGCAGCAATACCGATTTTCAGCTTACTAATTGTAAAGCTTTTTTTCATTTTTTTTAAATTTAATTGTTTAGAAATCATGTGCAAACAGTTACTCATAGAAGTAGGGCCTATTCAATTCTGGTTAAAAAAGGTATGTAAACGTGATTACAAGCGCCGGGCTTAGACGTCTGCAAAATTATTTTAGGGCTAAAGAAATTTTACACAGGAATGGATATACAAATAATTGCGAAACAATGTTAAGAGCTAAAGAGAGAGTATTAAAGAGTTACGGAAATTTTACAAGGATGGATTTAACAATTTGAAAATAACTGTTTGTTAAAGTTACGCTTTATGTTTATCAATTTGCTTACAACAAGCAAATAGTTTTACAATGTACAATTTTTAAAGTTATAAAAGATTGGGGTTTCGTTGTGGGTGCATTTCAAAATGCCGCAAGGTTGTCAACCTTTCAATAAAATAACTTTAGATTTAAAAACTCCATCTGGAAGGTTGACAACCTTTAACCCAGAGCGGCATCCGATAGCTGTATAGCTGTCGGATTTGAATGCACCCTTCGTTGTTGATTTAAAAGCGGTCATTATTTCAAAAAAAAATCTATTTATCGCTTACTCGTTATTCTGCAAGACAAATGCAGGATGGATCTTAATGGACCATTTGTAAATCGGAAATGTTAGCTGATAAAAATGGATATTTTCCATTAATCCTTGTTGGTTTTTTAAAGATGCCGAGGTATTTTTTATCATTATTTTTAAAACGCCCTTCAAAAAATTTATTTGCCATAAAAAAGCTATTCACCCTGGAACAGAAATACATGCGTGGCGGATTAAAATTTCTACGAATTGCCTGATCTTTTTTAATGGATGCCCTATCAAATTATTAAGAATAAAAAATTAATTAAGAATGTTTGAAAGAATAACCCGTCTTTCGTTCCATAGGTTCACGCGTTTCAATTATTTTTTTTGGATAAAAATTTTCTTCATCTTCTTCCGGATATATCCTTGTCAGTTTAAGTTTACTTACCGGCGTAACAATAAGCGGAAACTTTTCAATCTCAATATTTGTCGGCTCCAGCCCAAAGCCTCTTTCTTCGCCAAGGCTTATATTTTTAATCAAAAAATGCATTTTCAATATCAGCTTTTCAAAAAATGGAAGTTCATTATTTTGCGAAAGAAATTGCTCCATTACAATGAATTGAAAGTCGCCCAACGCATTTTCGCGTTGAGCAGTTTCGTATTTGCTTACAATGCTCACTTCTTTATTTTCAATCATGTTACATACTACATTTTTAAACATCAGGTTTATACGCGGCTCCAACCGGAAACCAAGCCTGAAATCTATGCGGATAATTTCATTAGGTATAATTGTTTGTACGGTGTAATCAGAAGTATAGGGATCGTCCAAAGTGTCAATATGCACAAACCAATAAATATCCGCACGCTTTGGTTTCCTTTTTAAAATAGAATAAATAACTTTTTGCTCTATCTCTTTAGGGTTGCTGCCGCTGGTAAGGTAAATGAGGTGAGTAGAATATTTAGGGATGGATGTATCATTGCTAAGTTCCTGCAGCAACGGTATATAGTGATCAAGCCGGACAAATCCCACGTACCGGTTCTTTATTTTTTTCGCTTTGTACCATATATACATTACTGCAAATAATGCGCCGCCAACTATGAGCGTCACAAAACCACCATGCGGAAACTTATTGAGGTTTGCAATTAAGAAACTCATTTCAAGGCTAAGGTAAACAAGGAGGTATAGATAAATCCAGGGCCTTTTTACTCTTCTTGAAACAAGAAAGTTTGAAAATAATATAGACGTAGCCAGCATGCACAAGGTGATGGCAAGGCCGTAAGCTGCCTCCATGTTTGATGACGTGCGGAAGTACAGCGTGATGCCGACACACCCGATAAAAAGCATGGTATTTATAGCCGGAATAAATAGTTGCCCTCTCTCTTCCGTTGGATAATTAATTTTCATTTTAGGCCACAGGTTCAGCCGCATGCTTTCACTGATAAGGGTGAAGGAGCCGCTTATCAATGCCTGGCTCGCAATGATAGCCGCAACGGTTGCTATAATTATCCCCATTATTTTAAACCACGCCGGCATAATGCCATAAAAGGGATTGAATCCATTATCAATAATATCTTTTGTAAAAACCTGCCCCGTGTGATTAGCCAGCAACCAGGCGCCCTGGCCGAGATAATTAATAATAAGTGCTGACTTTACAAAGATCCACGACATACGAATATTGCCGCGGCCGCAATGGCCAAGGTCACTATAGAGTGCTTCGGCGCCTGTGGTACATAGAAATACAGCGCCCAGCAGCCAAAATCCCCTTGGATAATTTACTAATAAGTTAATGGCATAATAGGGGTTGAAAGCCTTAAAAATAAATGGCGCATCAAATAAATGGCGAAAGCCTAATAAAGCCAGCATCAGGAACCAGGTACACATGATTGGCCCAAAGGCATTGCCGATAGAAGCTGTACCGAATTGCTGAAAGAAAAAAAGAAGCACCAAAATGCTAAGAACGATAAATACCACAGAGCTTTCATGTATATGACTGAAAAAATCTATCTGCTTCAGGCCTTCTACCGCAGATGTTACCGAAATGGGCGGCGTGATCATTCCATCTGCGAGCAGCGATGCGCCACCGATCACGGCAGGATATACAAGCCATTTTTTTTGCCTCCTTACAAGAGCATATAAAGAAAATATTCCGCCTTCACCGCGATTATCAGCTTTGAGCGTAAGGATCACATACTTCACGGTGGTTTGCAAAGTCAGCGTCCAGATGATGCAAGACAAACCACCCAGTATAAGCTCGCCGGTAATTACCTTGTCTCTTATTATTGCATTTAAAACGTACAGCGGAGAGGTTCCAATATCTCCGTAAATTATTCCGAGGGCAATAAGTAAACCTGCACTGCTTACTTTATTGAGATTTTTTTTCAAATTATATTTTTAAAATCTTATGCCGGTTCTATAACAAAGCATAAAAAGTTTGGCAAATTTCGCCCCGTATCAAGAGAGAATCAACACCTAATCCAAATCTTTATAAAATCCTTATATGTTATACGGCTCCTTTTATAATTCACTTACAAATAGCTGCCTATTTTTGCGCATCAGATATGGAGCTTTTTATAAATAAAATAAGTAAGCCGCGCCAGTTATTGATAAGTACAGTGACGGTTTGCCTTGTTTCAGCCCTTTCCTTTTCCTTTTCCAAGTACCTGGATTATAAAGTGGTTGCTTTTATTTTATTGCTTACTGTTTCTATCATCGCTGTTCTCTTTGATATTATTCCCGTATTCGCCGCGGCGGTGCTCAGCGCTTTAATATGGGATTATCTTTTCATACCGCCTTACTATACATTTCATGTAAATTCTACTGAAGATTCCATCTTATTGCTAATGTATTTTGTAATAGCCCTCGTGAATGCGGTGCTTACTTTTAAAATAAGGCAGATAGAAAAGCTTGGGCATGCCAGGGAAGAAAAAGCCAATGCAATAAAGCTGTACAATACATTGCTGAATTCGCTTTCGCATGAGTTGCGAACCCCGATTGCTACTATTATTGGGGCAACAGATAACCTGCAGTCAAACAACAGGAATCTCACGGCAGGAAATAAAGAGGACCTGGTTACGGAGATATCCAAAGCCTCTTTCCGCCTTAATCAGCAGGTTGAAAATCTCTTGAGCATGTCGCGACTGGAGTCAGGTTTTATTCAGCCTAAAAAGGACTGGTGCGATATTATCGAGGTGATCTATGACTCTATAAAAAGGATTGAAGAAACAAATATTTCTCAAAAAATTTTGGTGAATGTAAGCCCCGACATTCCTTTTTTTAAGATTGATAAAATAATGATGGAGCAAATAATATATAACCTCGTAAACAATGCCGTTCAATATACAAATGAAGATAGCAGGATTGATATAATAGCTCATTGCCATGCTGATGTGCTTGAGCTGATAGTGGAAGATAACGGGCCGGGATTTCCGGAGGAAGAATTACACAATATGTTTAATAAATTTTACCGCTTAAAAAATACGAAAACCGGCGGCACAGGCCTTGGCCTTTCAATAGTGAAAGGCTTTACCGAAGCGATGGGAGGAACAGTCCGTTTACAAAACATAAAAAATGGCGGGGCAAAATTTACCATTAGTATCGTTGCACAAACTTCCAGCTTAAAAACCCTGCAACATGAATAAGGCGGAAATATTAATAATAGATGACGAAGTGCAGATTCGCAAGCTGCTGGAAATAACCTTGCAAAGCAACAGCTACACTGTGAACCAGGCGGTCAATGCAAAAACAGGTCTTGTGATCGCTGAAAACCATCCGCCGGATATGATCCTTCTCGATCTTGGCTTGCCGGATGAAGACGGGCAAACGGTGTTAAAAAAATTACGGGAGTGGTACACGAATCCGATATTGATACTTTCGGTAAAAAATAATGAAGATGACATTATCAATGCTTTGGATAATGGCGCAAACGACTACCTCGTAAAGCCTTTTCGTACGGGTGAGCTATTGGCCCGCATACGCTCCGCCCTGCGCAATGCAGCCTCTGAAGAAGGTGATCAAAAAATATTATGTGGCCAGATAGAAATAGACCTTGAAGCGAGGACTATAAAAAAGAACGAGGAATCTATAAAGCTTACCGCTACGGAATACCGCCTGCTTTCGCTGCTTGCAAAAAACGAAGGAAAGGTGCTTACTCATCAATATCTCCTGCGTGAAGTATGGGGCCCGGGCTATATCAATCAATCACAATACCTGAGAGTATTTGTCGCACAGCTTAGAAAAAAAATTGAAACTGATGCCAACCGCCCGGAATATATAGTTACTGAATCAGGCATCGGTTACCGCTTTATAAACAGCGGAGATTGAAATCGGGTAATTGACACGGATATTTACAGTTTTATTTTTTAAAAGAAAAGCAATATTGGCTTGAATCTTTATATCTAACGGTCACCGGTAGCCGAAATAATTTTTCACCGGATTGAATAATCTTTATGCAGCTAACTATTTTTATCATCAGTATTCTTATTATCGGTGGCTTCTTATTTACGGCCCTGAGAAAAAAGACAAAGCTTACACAGCCACGTACCGACGTAGAAAAAGAAATATTACAACAGCATGTATTGTTTTATCAACGGTTGCCGCCGAAAGAAAAGATACGATTTGAAGAAGCGGTTAAAACTTTCCTGGCTGATGTAAGGATAACGGGAATCAAGACTGTAGTGGAAGATAGTGATCGTGTTTTTGTCGCCACGGCCGCTGTGATTCCCATCTTTGCTTTCAGGAGCTGGCGGTACAGGAACATTCACGAAGTATTACTTTACCCCGGTTCCTTCAACCATGAATATAATCTTGAAGGTGAAGGCCGTAACACATTAGGCATGGTAGGTACGGGCCCGATGCAAAACGTAATGTTGCTTTCTCAACAGGATCTGCGGACAGGTTTTTTAAACCATACGGATACATCCAATACGGCTATTCATGAATTCGTACATCTTATAGACAAGACGGATGGAAGCACCGACGGTATTCCTGAAACATTGTTACCGCATAAATACGTATTGCCTTTTCTGAAACGCATACACGAAGAAATGCAGCAGATCAACGCCGGGCGTTCTGATATCAATGTGTATGGTGCAACGAATGAAGCAGAGTTTTTAGCCGTTGCTGCGGAATATTTTTTTGAACAACCGGAAAAGATGCAGGAAAAACATCCGGAATTATATGCCTTGTTAGAACAGGCTTTTACAGGAACAAGTGATTCTGGGGAGAAGTAGTGAAAGAAATCAAACCGGGCGTTTAATTTCAGCTTGCCGAATTTTTGGTTTAATTTAAAACTTATTAAATACTTTCCGGAAGATCAAAATGATTTTTTGTAAATACTTTCTAAAACACTTTTATCAATAATTCTCCCAATGCATAGCCTGCGCCCGCAACTCCAAACCCTACTATCAACATTTCCCAACCGCTCTTCCACAGACCCTTTCCTGTAAAAAGACTGCGTGCAGCACCCACGCCAAAGTGTGTAAGCATTGCGAACGTAAACGACAACCAGATGGCTGGTTTTCCACTGGAAAATAAAAAAGGAATTACGGGTATGATGGCGCCAATGGCAGTAGCAAGTCCGGTAACCCACGCTTCTTTAAAGGGACTTATTTCGGAAATACTGATGCCTAATTCTTCTCTCACTTGTTCTTCCAATGCAAGCCCAGGATTTTGCATAATTTCTTTTGCCATGCCCAATGCCTTGTGGCTGTCAATACCTTTGCTTTCATATACGGCAGCTAGCTCTGCTGTTTCCAACTCCGGCATCAGCAATATTTCATCCGCTTCCATACGGCGTTCCTTTTCATACACTTCCTTTTCGCTTTTAGCAGCCAGGTATCCGGAAGATGCCATTGATAATGCATCAGCCAACGCGCCTGCAAGCCCACTCAACAAGATAATATGAGCCTCGGCGCCGGCGCCAATTACGCCGGCAATCAATCCGAAGTTTGCCGTAAGCCCGTCATTAAAGCCATACACTACATTCCGCAGCATACCGCCGGATGCTGTTCGGTGCCAAGGCTCTGAAGTTGTATTTGTCATTGTGCCCAACTCGCCGGCATGCAATGCGCTATCGCGTGCCAGTTCTAATGCCAGGGTTTTTACATTACCATCTAAGGAAGATTTGTATAGGTTTAGATAAGACTTTACCTCTGTACTTTCTTCTTTCTTCATCCAGTTCAGCAATAATTTATTACCCAGGTATTTTTGAGTGAAGGCCATAATTTTGGCTTTGAAGGAAGGTTGTGCTACCGGAAGTTTGGTCCCTTTATCCTCCAATAATTTCTTCCAGGCTGCTGCATGCTGCTCTTCAATATCCGAAAGCCTTAGAAAAGCTTCCCGTTGTTTTGTGTTTATTATTTTTGATGATAATACATTGTATAGAAATGCAGCATCTACCTCCTCCTGCCAGTATGATTTCCACCTTTTGTTTTCTGTCACCATAAGTATATTTTTTCAACTTTTTTATTGATTAGCTCCAATTGATTCCTAAACAGATAAGAGATTGACTAAAGAAAAGTCTCAACTAATAGATACAGGTTCAACACTAATATAACAACAGTAGTTATCCAGACTAACACTTTTAAAAAAGGCTTATTGGCAAATTCACCCATTTTAGCTTTGCTGTTTGTAAATAACACAAGTGGAATTACTGCAAAGCTCAATTGCATGGAAAGAATGACCTGGCTTAACACCAGTAATGACGATGTTCCGTTCTCACCATATAGGAGGGTTACAATAAAGGCAGGTATAATAGCAATCAAGCGTGTGATAAGCCTGCGCAGCCAGGGTTTCAGGCGAATGTGCAAAAATCCTTCCATTACAATTTGTCCTGCAAGTGTTCCTGTTAAGGTCGAGTTTTGACCGGAGGCTAATAATGCAACGGCAAATAAAGTACTGGCTAATGTTGTTCCTAACAAAGGTGTCAGAAGTTTATGGGCATCCATAATATCAGCCACTCCCTGGTGCCCGCTGGTATGAAAAGCCGCTGCCGAAACAATTAAAATTGCAGCATTAATAAAGAAGGCAATTAATAGCGAGGCTGTGCTGTCGATTGTTGCAAACTTTATAGCTTTTTTCTTGCCTTGCGTTGTTCGTGGATAATTGCGTGTTTGAACAATGCTGCTGTGCAGGTAAAGATTATGCGGCATTACGGTGGCGCCTAAAATACCGATGGCAATGTATAGCATAGCAGGATTGGTTACCACTTCAGCCCTTGGTATCAATCCACTGAGCATAGGAAAAATTTCCGGTTTGGAACGTATAATTTCAAAACCAAAACAAATGAGAATTATAAAAATCAAACCTGCTACAATGCTCTCAATGTACCGGAACCCTTTATACTGAAAAAATAAAATGACCAACACATCCATTGCAGTAAGCAATACGCCCCAGGTTAGCGGAATATGAAAAAGGATATTCAGCGCAATAGCGGAGCCAATCACCTCAGCGATATCGCAGGCAGCGATGGCAATTTCGCAAAGTACCCACAACATAAAACTTACGGCCGGTGAGTAATGATCACGACAAGCCTGGGCCAAATCCCGGCCTGATACAATGCCTAATTTCAATGCAAGGTGTTGTAATATCATTGCAAAGAAATTTGAAATTAGAATAACGGAGAGTAACGTGTAACCGAAATGCGCACCACCGGCGATATCGGTTGCCCAGTTTCCGGGATCCATGTAACCTACGGCCACCATTAATCCCGGCCCGGTAAAGGCAAGCAATGTTCTCCAAAAACCGGCATTTTCCGGTACAGGTATTGAAGAATGGACTTCGGGTAAGGATTGGGTACGATTTATTTTTCTCCAGCCTTTTTCTGTCCTGGTTTTTTCTTGTGCTTCTACTTGAGGTAACATATAAGTGTACTGTCTTTTATAACCTGAATGAAAGGCCTGTGAAAAATATTTTATCTGATCTTTTTGTAACGCCATAATTAAACCCTGCATCTACATTACAATTCTCGCTAAAAGAATATATAATGCCTCCATTTATATAGAAATCCAAAGTTTTGAAATAAGTGCTATAGGCAGTAACTGTTTCTCCGAAAGCACTTACTTTCGGAGAAACAGATTTACCAAATGTGAAGGAGTAGGAGAGATCAGGATGATAATTATTATCATTTTGTTTTATAATATCTACTTCTGCCTGTGTGCCAAAATCAAGTTCCCCGTTGATTTTTACGGCAAAAGGAAAAACGATTCCGCCCTGAATGCCGTTATGGGAAAATGAAGAGGTAGGAAAAGATATAAATGGAAGTGCTGCAAATGCCGTCTTTCCTCCGGAATAGCCCCAGATATTATATTTAAAACGAAGAGTTATATCATCAAACCCTGAAGTCTTGCCGGTTATTTTGCCCGTGTTATGGTCTCGTACGGCATGGCTACTATAAGTTGGAATGACAAATTGAACATCCGTTCTTTTGTTTAGACCAAACTTATAATTTCCTAAATTAAAAATATGGGTCGAATTTCTGTCACTGCCATCTTTACTTCTTGCATATTTATATAGGTCTGTTTCAACCTGGAAATGACCCGGTTCTACGGTATAGGCACTTTCAGTAACATCTGGCCGGTCTGTTTCCATTTCTTTCATTTCATTTTTAGGAATGGGATGAAGGAGGTTATGACTTTTAATGCTTGTGTCAATATTGAGTATCGCTTTTTGGCCGTAAACGAGATTTGTAGAAAAAATTGCGGCTATTACCATAAACAATGGAGATTGCCACTTTTTCAGGAATATTCTGAAATCTGGCCATAGCATTTTGATTTTCATTCAGTGAGTATAATTTTTTAATTTAGTTTACAAAAGTATATTGTTAGACTAATCTAACAAAATTTATTTTGAATGCGAAGCAATTGAATTCGTTCAACAGCAAGTTTTGTTAGATTTGTAATATGAATTCACTCACAGAAGAAAACTATTTAAAAGCATTGTTTAATATGGCCGGGGATAGTGGGGACGTGAATGTGACAGAGCTGTCCAAACAGCTTGGCATAAAAATGCCTACGGTCACGAGTATGATGAAGAAGCTTTCAGAAAAAAAGCTGGTACATTATGAAAGCTACAAGCCATTGCGCCTGACAGAAAAAGGCAAGAAGGAAGCTGGGCTGGTTATTCGCAAACACCGGCTCACAGAAATGTTTTTGGTAAATAAAATGAACTTCGGGTGGGAGCATGTTCATGATATTGCTGAACAAATTGAACATATACAGTCCACCGTTTTTTTTGAGAAGATGGATGAATTGCTTGATTATCCCAAAATCGATCCCCACGGTTCACCCATACCGGATAAAAGCGGGAAAATAGTTTGGAAAGAATACAATAAGCTAAGCGATTGTAAGGCAGGTGATACCGTTAAATTAGCCGCCGTAATAAATACTTCCACTGATTTTTTAAAATTTCTTAATAATCGTGATATGCACCTGGGTTTAAAAATGAAAATAAAGTCCATAGAACAGTTTGATAAATCAATAGTAGTAAGTTATGGCAAAAGACAGGCGGAAGTATTGAGTAATGTTGCATGCGAAAGATTACTGGTAGAAGCGCTAAGTTGACAAATATTAAGAGAGGAAGCAATTCCTGATTCTTGAAGCCTCAGCGTTCATAAACCCTATAAAATTATCTCTGCTTCGCATTGACGTCTTATACTAAATAAAATAATTCCGCAAAAATCTCAGCTATGGCCAATGCAGACGAGCGCTTATCACCAGTCACGATCAGTATAGATGAATTTAAAAAAGTTGGCTATCATTTAATAGATGCCATCGCTGATTTCTATGAAACCATTCCCGGTAAGCCGGTTACCACTGGCGAAACGCCAAAACAAATACAAAATATTTTAGGCAATGCATCCTTGCCGGAAAATGGAATGCCTGTTTCAGAATTATTTTCTGCCACCTCCGATTTACTGATTAATCATTCATTGCTAAACGGCCATCCGAAATTCTTTGGATACATCACTTCTTCTCCAACGCCCATTGGTGCCTTGGCTGATTTGCTGGCGGCTGCTGTTAACCCTAATGTAGGTGCAAATATTTTAAGCCCGATGGCGACGGCTATTGAGAAACAAACAGTAAAATGGCTGGCAGAATTTATTGGTGTTGATACTGGCTATGGTGGCATATTAGTAAGTGGTGGCAACATGGCAAACCTTACAGTTTTTTTAGCCGCGAGAACTGCGAAAGCTCCAAAAAGCATTAAAGAAGAGGGCTTGAAAAGTAATGCGGCTGAGATGATTTTTTATTGTTCGAAAGCAACACATACCTGGATTGAGAAGGCCGCAGTTTTATTTGGGCATGGTTCCGATGCTATAAGTTGGATACCAACTAACCAGGACAATACAATGGATGTTGCTGCTTTGTCACAAACAATTAATGACGATATAAAGAATGGAAAAAAGCCCTTCCTTGTAATCGGAAATGCCGGCGATGTGAGTACGGGTGTGGTTGATAATCTTTCTGAAATAGCGGCTGTTTGCAAAGAGTATGATCTTTGGTTTCATATTGATGGAGCGTATCGAATTCCGGCTGCGGTAGTATCGCAATACAAAGATTTGTTTGATGGAATAAAGGAGGCTGATTCCATTGCGCTTGATCCGCACAAGTGGCTGTATCCGCCGCTGGAAGCGGGTTGTACGCTGGTAAAGAATCCGCAACATTTAATTGATACTTATAGTGCACATCCTGTTTATTATAATTTTGATAGCAGTATTGATGAGCCTACACTGAACTTTTATGAATACGGCTTGCAAAATTCAAGAGGGTTCAGGGCATTAAAAGTTTGGATGGCTTTGCAACAGGTTGGGAAGAATGGTTTATAAAAATGATCAGTGAAGACATAGAACTTTCGCAATTGTTATTTGATGAAGCGCAGAAGCATCCTGAGCTTGAAGCAGTAACGCAGAACCTGAGCATTACCACGCTTCGCTATGTTCCTGACGATACTGAGGAGCATACTTCAGATGAGAATTATTTAAACAGGTTGAATGAAAATCTATTGAACGAATTGCAGCAAAGTGGCGAAGTATTTTTATCTAATGCAGTTGTTGCAGGCAAGTATTGTTTAAGAGCCTGTATCGTAAATTTCAGGACTTCAAAGAAAGATATAATGGAGACTATTGAAATAATTGTGAAGCACGGGCGAAAGGTGAATGCAAAACTTAAGGGTGAATGAAACTAGGCCGACGGAAGGTTTTAGCCGATGGCGCTTCTATTAAATCGATAAAATTT
This sequence comes from Hanamia sp., assembly GCA_965217965.1. GTDB lineage: Bacteria > Bacteroidota > Bacteroidia > Chitinophagales > Chitinophagaceae > Ginsengibacter. The sequence goes on from CBDCJQ010000001.1 coordinate 2,539,210, forward strand.
ATTAATAGGATTATGTATTATTTCGCAAAGGCAATAATAGTAGAACTATAGCACCGCCTTCGACAAGCTCAGGCTGACAAGCTTTTATATTGAAGTTTTTGCATTACCTAAATTCAATGTTGTTATTAATAACAAGTAGCAGAAGGCAGGTGAGAACTAAATGCATAATCTGTTTATTAATGCTTGGCAGGCCAAAGCAAGTTCACATCTCCCGGATGATACAATTCAAACTCCAACTGGAAAACTTCGCTGATATTACCAGGCGATAACACATCAGCGGGCTTGCCGCTTGCAAACAATTTCCCTTCTTTTAAAAGCAATATTTCATCAGCATAATTTAAGGCAAGATTGAGGTCATGCAAGACGGCGATTACAATTGTTTTTTCATTTAAAAATTGTTGCACATGGTGTAAAAAATCAAACTGGTATTTTATATCAAGCGATGAAATGGGCTCATCCAATAATAAAATTCTTGAATCTTCTTCAGGCATTTGCCAGATTTGCGCAAGCACTCGTGCAAACTGTACCCGTTGTTTTTCACCACCGGATAAGGTTAAAAAATTCCGATGCCTGAATGATTGTAAATTCTGTAATTCCATCACTTCGTTGCATATTTCAATATCCTGTTTTGTAGGGTTTACGTTGAAGTGCGGATACCGGCCCATCATTACTACTTCCGATACTTCCAAAGGAAAACTTATATCAACCTGTTGCGACAATACTGCCCGGTACTTTGCATATACCTCTTTTTTCCGGTAATTAATTTTAGTATTATTATAAATAACTTCTCCCGTATCCGGCATGGCAACAAGGCTTAGAAGCTTCATCAGCGTTGACTTTCCGGCGCCATTAGGCCCGCAGATCATGTAGCAATTTCCCGGCAGGAACTTGTAGGAAATATTTTGGAGAAGCCATTTATTACCAACAGAAAATCCGCCGTCTTTTATCTCAAGCATAAGAACCTCCTTTTTCCTGCAATACATTAAATTTTTTAAGAAGGAAAATAAATACCGGCGCTCCGGTGATGGAAGTGATGATGCCGATTGGGATTTCAGCAGGCGCCAATAGCAAGCGTGCGCCCATGTCCGCAACAATCAAAATAATAGCACCCATGATCATTGAAGCGGGAATTAATTTTTTATTATCGCTGCCAATCAATAGGCGCAGGATGTGCGGCACTATCAATCCGAGAAAACTTATTACACCAACGAATGCGGTGGCCACGGACACCATTGCCGTGGTAAGTATCAGTATCCGCCTTTTTAATTTTTCCGGTTCTACGCCAAGGTAAGAAGCCTCTTCTTCACCGAGTATCAGAGCATTTAATTGTTTGGAGTAACGAAGCGATACAATAAAAACAATCAAGGCAACTGTTGAGGTAATGCCAACCTGCAACCAGGTAGCGCCGGAAAATGTGCCGAGGTTCCAAAAGGTAATGCTTCTCGCCTGCGGGTCTCTTGCGATGTAGCTCATGAACCCTGTGCCGCTAAGGCCTATGGCATTGATGGCGATGCCTACGAGTAACAGGGAAGTGATGGAGATTTTTTTTTGTGATCTTGAAATGGAATATACAAGAAATGTGGCCAGCAAGCCGCCGCCAAATGCAAACAAGGGAACTAACAAGGGCCCGGCGATGCTTTGTATTTCTTTACTCATTTGTACAGCAAATACAAAAACTAATGATGCGCCAAAAGCAGCGCCGGCACTGGTTCCTATTAACCCGGGTTCTACTATTGGATTGCGAAAAAGGCCTTGCAATAATACGCCCGATACAGAAAGAATGGCGCCCGTAACCGCACACAACACTACTCTCGGCAATCTTATTTGTAAGAATACAGCTTCATAAATATTGTCCGGCTTCTTATTTTGCAAAGCATGTACAATGCCGGAGAACATATCATGCACCGTGATGGAAACGGCGCCGAAAGCGATGGCACATAAAACTACAATGACTAATAAAATGATGGTTACCGGGAAGAAAAATTTACTTTGTCTGAACATCTGCGGGTGGATGGATTAGGTGCATTAATTTGATAACGTTTTCTCCTGTACGCGGGCCAAAATAAATAAGGTCATGTTCTTCAAAACGAACAATAAGTTTGTTCTTGCCTGCATTGGTGAGCGCCACGCCTGGTATCTCCGAGATAAATTTATCCATGCTTCCCATTTTATCATAGCCATAATCTGTGGCAATAATTATATCCGGGTTGGCGGTTGCTACCGCTTCTGCGCTTAGCTGCCGTGCGCCTTTCGCATCGTAATTCGCGGTTTTGCCGCCTGCCAGTGCAATCATTTTATCACCCACACCATTGCGGCCACTCATGATAAAATAAATATTATTTGCCCTTCCAAAATGAATGATCATAACACTTGGGGTGTCTTTTATTTTCATATCCATCAATGCCGCCGTTGCCTTGGCCATATCGGCATCCATTTTATTGCAGATAGAATCTGCTTTTTTCTCTTCATTAAAAAATTTACCCAAATCACGCAACAACATTTTGGCGCTATCAAAAGTATTAGCACTGCCAAAAACTTTTACTTTCAGGCCGGCCTTTTCTACCTGCGGCATTACGTTGGCCGGCCCCACATCATTGCTATGGATCACGAGATCGGGATTCATAGAAATTATTCCTTCAGGATTTAATGCCCTGTGGTAGCCAACTGTAGGCAATAGTTTTGCGCTGTCAGGGTAGGTACTTGAAAGATCTACCGCTACAAGATCATGCCCTTTGCCCAAAGCAAAAACCATTTCGGTTAAATGCTTTGAAAGACAAACGATACGCATATCTGTTGCCTTGTCTTCTTCTTTGTTGCCAAACCTGCCGCAACTAAAAAGGATAAAGGTGAGGAAACTCAAAGCCAATATCTTTTTCATGTTTAGTTTTTAGAATAAAGGGCAGTAAATTTTTTGCTGCCCTTTATAATGATCAAAAATTATATTTCAAATTTACACCACCATAAAAATTTGCAAAGCGAGGACCTACGATATAGGCGTCAGGTACTTGATTTACAAAAACCATTATGGGGTATTTGGTATTCGTGATATTGTTTACACCTGCATACAAATCGAGATCAAAATGGGTTGAAAGGCTGCGGCGAAAGCCCAGCTTGGCATTCAGCAAATTGTAAGAAGGTGCCATGTTTAATCCATCAGAAGTAATGGGTAATTTGTCTTTGTACATATATGTCATGTTTGCGTAAATACCGGGTTTTGTGGTGAGATCAAACCCAAGATTAAACACCGTCTTTGCTACGCCTGCAACATCCTTACCACTATAATTCACAATGGAATCCTGCGTGCCCTTTATGATGTGAAAAGGATAATTTTCATATTCAAAATCGGAGTAGGTAAAGTTTGCAAATGGCGTGATATTTTTAAAGAAACCATCCGCTGATTCATACACCGTAAATTTTATTAGGGCTTCTATTCCTTTATCATCTTGCCTGCCGCCATTCACCACATAACTGTAAAGGGTGGTTGTATTATTAAAAGGCACGGCTACTGTTGTAAACTTATCAGAAAATATGGCATCAAAAAATGCAAGTTGATAGGTTAGCTTTCCATTGAGCAATGCGCCTTTTGTACCCACTTCATATTGATCGCCCTTTTCTGCTTTTAGTTTGTTGTTCACTATGCCAGTTTCATGGCCTCCCACGGAAGAATAGGGAATGTAAAAATAAGAGCTAACCGGCGCTTTGTATGCACTTGTGTAGGACGCATACACCGAGAGTTGCCGGCTGAAAACCTTATTGATGGCTACGTGCGGAGAAAATAAATTATTATAGGTTGTGGCGAAATGCGTTGGTTTGTTTGGAGCATAAATTCTGTCATCCAACGAAATTTTCATGTTGCTCAATCCCACACCACCGGTAATGGAAACATCATGCGGTAAAGCTAAAGTCCATTCTGTAAAAACAGAGGTTGTAGCCGTCGTCGTATATACGTTGGAGTTAGTTCCATTATTACCTGGAGTGTAACTTCCAATAATAAAATAAGGATCACCATACTTCCAAACATGCGAAGCGCCTAAAGGATCTATCATGCCATAACCAATAGTGGTAGCATTCTGGCGTTGCGTTTCCACGCCCGTAATACCGCTAAGGTTTATGTTATTTCCCAATGAAAACTTTGTATCGAATGTAGAACGGAGCCCAAAATTCAATGCAGCCTTATCACTCCAGCCACCGGCAGAACTCGCATTACTGTTGAAGCCCGTGCCAAACAAGGTAGTCGTGTTTGATAGATGCTCCTTAAAATTATAACTATGGCTTACACCCGCCCTGAAGGTATATACCCGGCTGTGTGCATCTCTTTTTATGTACTCAATATTGCCGGAAAAATCATTAGTGTTGTATTGATCAATTGTCAGCTCGCCGCTTCTTTGGTCGTAGCTGTTGCTGTATCCAAAGTAGGTGCTCACATTTTCTTTTTCATTGGGCTGAAAGTCTCCCACAAAGTTTACAAAGTCTTTGTGAGAAGAATTATGAATAGTAAAGCCATCAGACTTTTGGTGGCCATAATTCACTAAAAGAGAAGAATGCTCGCCGCCTTTTTGAAACTGTGTGGTGTAGCGTTGCAACCCATAATTCCCGATAAGCACTTCCTGTCCTATCGAAGTTTTACCCTTCTCCGGTTTAATGGTGCTGAGATTTACAACACCCGCAATCGCCAGGCCATATAAAGTTCCTGAAGGTCCCTTTGTTACTTCCACATTTCCTATAGAGCCGTAGTCAATATCATCTAACGTGGTGATGCCTTCTGCATCTGTAACAGGAATACCATTCAGGTAAACTTTGTAACCCTGCCCATCAAAATTGCTGCTGATGCCCCGTGTACCTCTTGAGCCATTGCCATAGCCTCTTATATTGAATTGTTGCCCGGAAGAAACCGCCCGCCTGTTCATGGTTACACCGGGTACATTGCCATTTATCGCATCATCAAGAAACAGGCCTGTACCGCGTTTTAGCTCGGTAGGTTCAAGTTTGGTAATAGAAGAAGGCTGGTATAACAGTGCTTTATTAAAATTAGAAGTGGCGGTAATTTCTACTTCATTTAATTTATTATCTGATTGATCCAGAGAAATATTAATATCGTCGCTGCAGTTTTTTATCGTGTAACGTTTACTGTTATATCCTACAAAAGATATAGTAATTTCTGAGTTTACCGCACAATTCACATAAAAAGTTCCGTCCTTATCAGTAGTGGTTCCACCTTTGCCGGTGAATTTCACAGTGGCGCCATATATGGGTTCATTCGTTTGCTCATCAGTAACCTTTCCCTTTATCATTTGAGAAAACAATGGAATGGATAACAGCATTGCAACAATGAAAAATAAAGTTTTCATTTTATTTGGTTTAAATATTTGTAAGCAAACCTGCACATAGGCTTCGCCGGCAGACAGTTGTTTGATCACAATTAATAAGTATTGTGTAAAAAATATAGAGCATGCTCAATAATGATTTTCCCGCTTCTTAGTCGGAGAATATTTGTAAAATCAAAAGAGCTTTACACGCAGGGCCATGGAGGAGGGGAGGGCACATTGGGATAACAATCGATGGCCTTTTTATTTTTTATTGATAAAAATATTTTAGAGGAAGAATTTAAAATACGATAGAATTTAAAAGAGCCGGCTTCTACAGTAAAAGGCTCAGAAGTGAACTTAAATGCTGAGAGGTTTCTTTGTGTGGTTGAGCCTTGCGTACTATTTATTTGCTTGCCTGCCTCGCTTCTTATATCGTCTTCTATGTTATCGGCGATACATTTAATAATGATGCTGTCGCCTGAACTGTGTTGACTTACGATGTCATACATTTTTCCATCAAACATCATCTCGTCTTCTTCCACAAAACGAAGATCAATATTTTTATGCTCACTAAAATTAGCTGGAAATGAAAAGGTGACTAACCTGCTTTTAAGGCCATCTGAATGCAGGATAATTTCTTTCTGGTGCTGGCGTATGCTGTATAAGTTGAACTGGTATGAGATGTACAACCCGCTGCTGCAAACGATCATCACAAAAAATAAAAATAAAGCAGTAATCTTTTTCAAAAAAAAGTTTGGTAGGCGAAATTAAATTATTTCGAAGGAAATAAATAAGCCGGAGAAATAACAGACTAATTAATATTTTGATGTGCTGAAGGATATGAAAGCTATATTTTATTGCACAAACAGCTATGGCTTAACCCTGAAAGGGTGTTATGATTATAGCCAAAGATAGAAACGACCTAATAACAAACCCCGAAGGGGTAACATTATTGGCATCTTGCTAATCGTACCAATCAAACAAATATTTCTCGTCATATTTAACCTCGAACTTTTTTAAAAATTCAATATATTCCTGTCTGAACGTTTCGTTTTTGTGATGATTTTCCTGGTTAAGAATGTACTGATAGACGTTATCTATATGAGAATGAGAATATGAAAACGCTCCATAGCCATCTTGCCATGCAAATTTTCTTTTCACCCAATCGTGATCGTTAATTTAATTAGATGAGTTGTTTTTAATATCTCTTACCATGTCAGATACAGCCATAGCCGGTCGTAACCCAATAAATGCATGTATATGGTCAGGCATGCCATTTACAATTATGGACTTTTGGTTTTTTCCTTTAATAATACCTGCAATATATTTATGTAATTCTTTGTTCCATTTATCGCTAATCAAATTCCCCCTGCCTTTAACAGCAAAAACAACTTGAATATAAATAGTGCAATGGGCATGAAAGTTAATTTAAGAAGGTTAAAATTATCTTCCCTTCGGGGTTCTGAGTACCATTTGCTTCTATTATAATAATTGCAACCCTTCGGGACATCGTCTCATCAAAGTATGACATAAGACGGGCGAAATAAAATAATTCTCAATTGTACTCGTACCTGGTCAGCCTTCAGAAAGGCAAAGCATCCGGTCGTTCAGGGAAAGATCATCCATTTCGCTTGCATCGTATTCATTATAAAACTTCAGGCAGGGGCAATATTCTTTAAACGCACAGTCCGGTGGGTAGCCGTTGCAAAAGTCGAACGTTATAAAGCCCGTATTTACAATGGTGGTTTTTCATCTAAGGTGTTCACCAGAAAAGAATATTTTAATGCAACAGGAAATTTTTCCGGAAAGTTAACGCCGGAATTCCAGGTAAACATAGTTTGCTTAAATGCCTTTATTACAAGTTGCATGTCCTTTTTAGTAAGCTGCGAAGATGGAGGAAGTTAATGGCATTAAGCCCGCAATAAGCCGAAGGTATGCTCAGGTTCTTCATGCATAATCCATCTCTCTATTTCCTCCATTTCTTCTTCAAAGGAAATTTTATCTGGCAAAGCCGTTTCAGGTATTTCGTCGCGGTGCGCTAAAAAAATATCGTTTAATAAAGGAGGCAGATATGGATGCATATCGCAAAGTTTGATGTAGTAAAATGTATCAATGAATTTTGTATTTACCTGAAAAAGCGAAAGGTAAATGGCATTCTAAAAAATGGTGTTTAGCGGGCAGGCAAGCCTCTCCTAATTATTTCCCTTCTTCTTTTATCTCCCATACCAAAGCACTGGCGCCGAGTATGGCTGCATCAGATTCCTTCAGTTCGCTAAATAATAATTTCACTTTATTTTGAAAAATAGGAAGCAGGTTTCTTTCCATGCTTTCCTTTACCGGGTCCATCAAAAACTTACCGGCTTTTATTACGCCGCCAAACAAGATGATCGCTTCGGGAGAGGAAAACATTACAAAATTTGCCAGGGCTTCTCCCAATATTTCACCGGTATATTTAAATACTTCTCTTGCAATATTGTCGCCTTTCAGCGCCGCTTCGTATATTTTTTTTGAGGTAATATCATTCGGTAAAAACTTTCTTAAAAGACTTTCTTCGTTTACTCTTTCTTCCAGCATTTCCTTTGCGGTAAACGATATTCCTGTGGCCGATGCGTACGTTTCAACGCTGCCTCTCATACCTGTGCCTGTGTGTAAACGGCCGCCGGGGCGTATAAAAGTGTGGCCAAGCTCGCCGGCAAAACCATCATGTCCTAAGATAAGATGCCCATTAGCAACGATGCCGCTGCCTACGCCTGTTCCCAGCGTTATCATTATAAAATCTTTCATTCCGCGTGCTGCGCCGTACATCATTTCGCCTATTGCAGCTGCATTTGCATCATTGGTAAGTGAACAAGGTTTTTTGAATTTTTTAGTAATTAGCTTTGCAAGAGGAATAATGCCTTTCCATAAAAGATTAGGCGCATATTCAATGGTGCCGCTATAATAGTTTCCGTTTGGCGCCCCAACTCCAATTCCTCTTATTAAATCTCCTCCACCATTTTCTTCAATAGCGGGCATTATCTTTTCATACAATTCATCAATGAACTTTTCTACATCATGATATTTGTTGGTAGCAATATCTCCGCGGTTTGAAATAATACCGCGATGATTTACGATACCGAATTTTGCAGACGTTCCGCCTATATCTATACCGAGGGCATATTCTAATGGAGCATCTGCATCCCTTGCTCTTATCTCTTTCATTAAAATAAATTTATTTCAGCGTATAATGATGACCGTGAGAAAACTCCGGCTTGATTTACTTCAACAGTATAAGCTTAATGGCCGCCTTCACTTTCTAAGGTATCGTAATCAATTCCCTGGCTTTTTAATATTGATTTTGCCCTTATGGCATAAAATGCCAAATACAGGAAACAAGCTACTCCAACAATATAAGAAAACTGAATTCCTATGATATCGGGCGAAGCAATATACCCCTGCAATACACTGATAACACCACCTCCCATAATCATCATAATTAAAAAATTTGAACCCTCACTTGTGTGCCTGCCCAGGCCTGCTACAGCCAGCGTAAAAATACATGGCCATAGTGTAGAGCAAAACAATCCTACACTTATGAAAGCGTAAACGCTTGTGAGGCCATCAGCCAGCATTCCAATTATAAGCGCAGTAATTCCCAGGCAGGAGAAAAGCAACAGTTGCCTTGCAGGATTTCCTTTACTTAAAATATCTGCCACTATCAACACTACTATTATCAGCGCATAAATGTAAAACGGCGTGATATCGTGATTAGCAACTTTATTGATTATAAGAAAAACAATAAACGCCAGGTAAGGCATTACAAAGCGCAGCATTTTTTGTGTGCCCATTTTTATATCAAAAGCTCCCACGGAACTGGTCCATCTTCCAATCATAAGGCTTGCCCAATACAGGGATACAAAAGGCGCTATATTTTCAGTTGGAAATGCAATGCCTCCGGCAGCAATGGCACTCTGGGTATTCGTTACAATATCATTATTCAGCAACAGTAAATGCTCTTTCATAAATTCCGGCAGGTTACTTGCCGTAGAAACTTCTACGCCTACATAAATAAAAATGGCCAGCATTCCAAGGGCAAGTTGCCCGTAGCTTACGGCGTTCTTTCTATCGGCCTGCGGCACTTTATAGTTTTGCGGAATATCAGTTGGCGTGGCAACTATGCTGTCATCATCCTCGTGTGTTTCTATCTTGTTCGGCAGATTTGAAAATTTGAAAATAAGCGCCACTGCCAGGAACAACACACCCAATATAAGGTAGGGAGTTTTAACAGCCCCGATGCTTGCAACATTTGGAGCTCCATCCAAGGCTAGTTTGCCAAAAATTGCAAAGCTTACAATCACCGGGCCGATAGTAGTGCCGAAATTATTAACTCCACCAGCCATGCTAAGTCTTTGTGAACCCGTTTTTGGATCGCCCATTGAAATCGCTAATGGGTTGGCCGCAGTTTGCTGCAGGGAATATCCTAATCCAATTATAAATAAGCCTGAGATTAATAAAGGAAACGAAGCTGTTTGCGCAGCGGGATAAAAAAGCAAAGCGCCGAGAGCGGAAATAACGAGGCCAAGGGCGATGCCGTTTTTGTAGCCGATCTTATTTAATATATCTCCGCCTTTTGTAGCTTTTGAGATAAAATAATAAAGTATGGCGCCAACGGTGTAAGCAAAATAAAATGCAAAGGAAATCATTTGCGATTGCCATTGCTCAAGATGCAATTTTTCTTTAAAAACCGGGATGAGGATATCATTACTGGCTGCAACAAATCCCCAGAAAAAAAACACGGTAATTAAAATACCGAATTGCGACCACTTTGTCTTTTGAGTCATTTACAATCGTTTTTAAAAATGAAATTAATTTTCTAATAAAAATTGAAAGTAGTTTTATTTTTTCAAGGTATCAATTTTCATTATTAATTTTTTAATAGGAAAATGATGCTTAATTTGAATTCAACTTTTGTTTGAAAATATGGAAGTATTACATGTAAGTGCGGAATGCTATCCTGTTGCGAAAGCAGGGGGATTGGGCGATGTGGTAGGCGCTTTGCCAAAATATCAAAACAAGCTGGGGCATATTGCCAAGGTGGTGATGCCGATGTACCGCACAAAATTCTTGTATGAACATAGTTTCGAGGTCGTACATAAAGGCGCTTTCGGCTTATCTAATTATTGGTTTGATTATACTATTATAAGAGAGTCAACTAATAAGTTGGGCTTCGATCTTTATCTCGTGGATATTTACGGCTTGCTCGACAGGGAAAAAATTTATGGGTATGATGACGATACTATGCGCTTTGTGGCTTTCCAGATTGCTGTAGTTGATTGGGTAAGTAAATGGAACCATCACCCGGATGTAGTGCACGTGCATGACTATCATGCCGCCCTCGTTCCTTTCATGATGCAAAATTGCTTTGCTTACCGTCACCTTGCTTACATAAAAACAATTCTTACCATTCACAATGCACAGTACCAGGGCTGGATGGGATGGCACCAATCGGCTTATCTCCCGGAATGGGATCCGTATAAATGGGGTTTACTTGAGTGGGATAAAGAAATTAATCCGCTTGCCTGCGGAATAAAATGTGCATCAAAAGTAAATACCGTAAGCCCGGGTTATTTGGAAGAGCTCAGGTATGATGCCAATGGCCTTGAGAGTTTATTTGAATATGAAAAAGGTAAATGCTATGGTATTTTAAATGGTATAGACGCAGACGTGTGGAACCCTGCAACAGATAGTTACCTTGATGAAAACTTTGCTATAGAAAGCTACAAAGAGGGGAAAGCCGCCAATAAAAAATTTCTCTGCGATCAATTTAATCTCGACGAGCGTAAACCATTGATCGTTTTTATCGGGAGGCTCGTCGGCGAAAAAGCCGCAGATCTTTTACCGGCGGCCATCAGCGATTCTATCTATCACATGGAAGGCAGAATGAACTTTTTGATTTTGGGAAGTGGAGAGCCTCATATAGAATATGAACTGGAAAATTTAAAAGGGCCACTCTTCGGATACTATAATGCACGCATCGGCTACAATGAAAAGCTCAGCCATCAAATGTATGCGGGTGGAGATTTTCTTTTGATGCCCAGCAGGGTAGAGCCATGCGGGCTAAACCAGATGTATGCCTTGCGGTATGGCACTGTTCCCATTGTAAGAAATACAGGCGGCCTCAAAGACACCGTAAAAGATTATGGCGAGGAAGGCGGATATGGAATTTGCTTTAATACAGCCTCAGTGGGTGATATATGTTTTTCAATCTATCGTGCGCTGCAATTGTATGACCAACCTGCACGGCTACACGAAATACGCAAGCAGATCATGGAAATAAATAACAGCTGGGAAAAAAGCGCCGAGACGTACGTTGAATTGTATAATTTGTAGGTGATGAGTGATGGGTGATCAGGTGTGAGTTATGAGTTATCAGCTATGAGTGATCAGGTATGAGGTATGAGTGATCAGGTATAAGGTATGAGTGATCAGGTATGAGGTATGAGTGATCAGGTATGATGAGATATGAGTTGAGTTAGAATGATAATGAATATTTTTTTAATCAACCCAATCAACCAATAAACCAATAAACCAATAAACCAATAAACCAATCAACCAATAAACCAATAAACCAATAAACCAATAAACCAATAAACCAATAAACCAATCAACCAATCAACCAATCAACCAATCAACCAATCAACCAATCAACCAATCAACCAATCAACCAATCAACCAATCAACCAATCAACCAATCAACCAATCAACCAATCCAATAAACCAATCAACTAATTAACCAACTAACCATAACCCAATAAACCTAAAACTATGTGGATAAGCAAATCATTAATAGCCGTAGTACTTGGCGGTGGTGCGGGCACCCGTTTATATCCCCTTACTGCTAACAGAAGCAAGCCCGCTGTACCAATTGCAGGCAAATACAGGTTGGTAGATATTCCAATTTCCAACTGTATCAACTCTAACATCAACAGGATATATGTGCTGACACAGTACAACTCGGCGTCGCTGAACAAGCACATTAAAAATACCTACCAGTTTAGCGCCTTCAGTAGCGGCTTTGTAGATATAATGGCGGCGGAGCAAACGCCCGACAACCCGCAATGGTTTCAGGGTACGGCTGATGCCGTACGGCAATGTCTCCGGCATTTAGAGAATAATGATTTCGATCATGTATTGATCCTCTCCGGCGACCAGCTTTATCAAATGGATTTTGGAAGTATGTTTCGTACCCATGAAAAGAACGGCGCAGATATCACCATTGCTACCATACCCGTTACCGAAAAGGAAGCAACGGAATTTGGAATTTTAAAATCAGATGAAGAACATAATATTACCTCATTTATAGAAAAGCCGGGACTTGATCTGCTGCCTGATTGGATCAGCGACACGGGTGGAACCATGCAGGGCCTGGGAAGAAATTATCTTGCTTCTATGGGTATTTATCTTTTTAAAAGGGAAATACTTTTTGAAATGCTGCAGGGAAAAAATAAAGAAGCCACTGACTTCGGTAAAGAAATTATCCCTTCGTCTATCAATAATCATAAAGTTCTAAGTTATCAATACGATGGCTATTGGACAGACATTGGAAATATAGCTTCCTTTTTTGAAGCCAATCTTGCATTAACTAAAGATGTACCGGACTTCAACTTTTTTGATAATGCTAAAAAAGTTTATAGCCGGGCGCGGATGCTGCCCCCGGCAAAAATTACCGGTACGCTGCATTATACTATTGCCGGAGATGGATGTATTCTTTTAGCAGACAGGGTAGAATATTCCGTGATCGGCATAAGAACACGCATTGGCTATGGCTCTCACATAGACCATTGCTACCTGATGGGAAGTGATTTTTATGAAACCCTCGAAGAGATGGCCGCTGCTGCGGAACGTGGCTTGCCCAAAGTGGGCATTGGCGATAACTGCTATATTAAAAATGCAATTGTTGATAAAAATGCTCGTATAGGCAATAACGTTAGGATAGTAGGCGGCAGCCATCTTGCCAATGGCGACCATGACCTTTATACCGTGAAAGATGGCATCGTTGTTATAAAGAAAGGCGCTGTAGTTCCCGATGGATTTACCATTTGATCATAATTTATCGAGGCATTTCAAATGTCGCAAGGTTCCAAACTTCACAAATTAATTTCAAAGTAAAAAAATTCGTTTAAAAGCTTGACAACTTTCCATCCTTCCTTTTATGCATTTAAATGTATTTTTACGTTAGTGTAAATTTTACACAACTATTTTTTAAACGATTGCTATGTCATCAAAACTTCTGCCTGGGCAGCCCCTCACTTTTGGGCAAATTGTTAACATGAGTTTTGGGTTTTTTGGGATCCAATTTGGGTTTGCTTTACAAAATGCCAATGTATCCCGCATCTTTCAAACACTCGGCGCAGATATAGATAATATAGGATTTCTCTGGATAGCCGCTCCCATCACGGGCTTGCTGGTTCAGCCTATTATCGGTTATTTAAGCGACAGAACATGGCACCCGCGGTGGGGCCGCAGAAGGCCATTCTTTTTTATCGGCGCTGTGCTTTCAGCGTTTGCACTTTTCTTAATGCCACAGTCAACGGTGCTTTGGATGGCAGCCTCACTCTTATGGGTACTGGATGCTTCTATAAATATTTCCATGGAGCCATTCCGTGCCTTTGTTGGTGATAAGTTGCCTTCGGCCCAAAGAACAACAGGTTTTGCAACGCAGACGTTTTTTATTGGTTTGGGCGCCGTTATCGCTTCTCTGCTACCTTATATTTTTACGAATGTTTTTGGTATAAGTAATACCGCGGCGCCGGGTGTTGTTGGCGATTCAGTAAAATATTCTTTCTATATAGGAGCGGTTGTTTTTCTTTCCGCCGTGCTATGGACGGTGCTTACAACAGATGAATTTCCCCCGGAAAATATTGCAAAATGGGAGCAAGAAAAATTGGCGACGAAAGGAATTTTTAAAGGCATCGTTGAAATCACCAGGGGGATATTTAGCATGCCACCAACCATGCTGCAATTAGCGATTGTGCAATTTTTTACCTGGCTGGCTTTCTTTGCCATGTGGATCTACACCACCGCAGGTATTGCTCAAAATACTTTTGGTACCACCGATACCACCTCAAAAGTTTTCCAGGATGCGGGTGATTGGGTGGGCGTGATGTTTATGGTTTATAACGGCGTCTCAGCCATCACGGCATTTTTATTACCTGCCCTGGCAAAGCATATCAGCCGGAAATATACGCACATGCTCTGTCTCGTTATTGGCGGCATTTCCCTTGTATCAATGTTCTTTATCAAAGAACAAAATTTATTACTTGTACCTATGGTTGGTGTTGGGCTTGCCTGGTCATCAACACTTACTATGCCTTACGCAATTCTTTCCGGTGCGCTGCCTGCTAATAAAATGGGATTCTACATGGGTGTTTTCAATTTTTTTATTGTAATACCTCAAATAGTTGCCGCTGCCGTACTTGGCTTTTTTGTTAAACATTTTTTTAATGATCAAGGGATATATGCACTCGTTATCGGCGGCGCCTCTATGATAATTGCAGGCCTGCTAAATTTTATTGTGAAAGATAACGATGCAGTTGCCACACCTGAGGTGCTTAAATATGAATTGGTAGAAGGATAGGCATTATTCCATTTTCATTAGGGAGAAACCTGAATGAAGATTTCAGTTTTCCTTTTTTATTAATTTATGAGAATGATTTTTTATGAAAGGGTTTAGAAATTTCACGCCGTTGTTGGTCTTGTGACCAACAACCAGATATGAACTAAGACATCTTTTTAATTTCAGTATTTTTTTTTATGTCTTCAATCAATTTCGATCATCATCCACAATATTCACGCCGTTGTTGGTCTTGTGACCAACAACCAGATATAAACTAAGGCATCTTTTTAATTTCAGTATTTTTATTTTATGTCTTCAATCAATTTCGATCATCATCCACAATTTTTTACAGCGACTATTTTAGAATGGAAACATTTATTGAAGCCTGATGAATACAAACACATCATTGTTGAAAGCTTACTGTTTTTAAAAAAGGGAGGTAGTATCGTAGTGAATGCATTTGTTATAATGCCTAACCACATTCATCTTATATGGCAAATACAAGATGGATATAAACAAGAAAAAATACAAATGCGTTTTTTAAAATATACAGCACAACAGATGAAGTTTAAATTAATTGACACCAATAACAAGTTGCTTGAAAAGTTTTTCGTAGGTGCAAGAGATAGGGAGTATCAATTCTGGGAAAGAAATCCATTAAGTTTTGATCTATGGACTGAAGCATTTTTTATCCAAAAGCTTATTTACATTCATAATAATCCTTTAAAAGATCCATGGAATCTTGTGCAGTATCCTGAAGATTATAAATATTCTTCAGCAAGGTTTTACGAAACCGGGGTTGATGAGTTTGGATTGTTAACTCATTATAATGAATGACAAAGAAGTTGTTGGTCACAAGACCAACAACGGCGTGAATGAAGCAAAGAAGTTGTTGGTCACAAGACCAACAACGGCTCTGTGTAAAGCTCCTGCCGCCTTAATGCCGGTCTGCCTGTAACCAGTATGCGGCTATCCGTTACAGTTATATCGCCTTAGTCGTGGAAACTTTGGCTTTTGCAGGACGAGGAGCAGTTTCTATACTTCGTCAGCGGTTCAATGATGTTCAGCTTCTTTACACTTACCTGATGCTGTTTACACAGCATCTTTACCTGAACGTTCAGCACCACAACTTTTGATTGCAGCACCTTCAGGTGGTTTGCATACTCTGCCTGCACAGCGTATGCGGTAGACCTACTACCATCTTTTATTCAGCATTCAAAGAACTATCCTGATCTTTGATTCGTGACACACCCAACAACGGCGTGAAAACTCGTTATAATGAATGACAAAGAAGTTGTTGGTCACGCACCCAACAACGGCGTGAAATGAACACAAAATAAAAAAAAGTAAACTGCTTAAAGTGTCTTAATAATTTAATATGAAAAAATTATTTCTTTCTCTGATTTTTAATTTTTCATTTTCAATTTTTCTATTTTCTCAATCAGAAAATATAAAGTGCTATCCCACTAACTGGTGGGTAAGCATGAAATGGAACAAGCTTCAAATAATGGTTCATGGCGATAACGTTGCAGAGAAATTTCCAATGATAAAAATGGGACCTGGCGGTGTTAAACTTGCACCCGGAGTTCACCTTATAAAAATAAATCGCGTAGAAAATCCCAATTATGTTTTTCTTGATTTAGTAATTGATGCAACCGCACAGCCTGGCAAATTTTCTTTTCCTTTTTTAAAAGATATAAAGATTGACTATGAACTAAAAAAGCGAAGGCAAGGTAACGGTACGGCATATTCGCAGGGCGTTACTTCAAAAGATTTTATGTATCTGATAATGCCTGACCGGTTTAGTAATGGTGACCCGGCGAATGATCGCGTACCGGGCATGAAAGATCAAAGCCTCAATCGCGACTCAGTCTTTGAGAGGCACGGGGGAGACTTGAAGGGTATTCAAAATCATTTAGATTATTTGCAATCATTGGGCGTAACTACTTTGTGGCTTAATCCGGTAATTGTAAACGATATGCCTAATCGCACCGAACATGGCTATGCGTTTACAGATCATTATACGATTGACCCAAGAATTGGCGGTGATAAAGCTTATGAAGCATTGGTGGAAGCTGCTCACAGCAAGCACATTAAAATAATACAGGATGCTGTGTACAATCATGTGGGCATACATCATCTTACCGTCGTTGATATGCCGATGAAGAGCTGGCTGCATGAATGGCCGGTTTATACCAATACAACCTATAAAGACCAGACCATCTTTGACCCGCATGTAAGCCTTATTGATAAAAAGAAAATGACCGATGGCTGGTTTGTTCCTTCCATGCCGGATCTCAACCAGGAGAATCCTTATGTGGCAAATTTTTTAATTCAACATGCGCTATGGACTGTTGAGCAGTTTGCCATTGATGGCTGGAGAATTGATACCTATTCTTACAACGATCTTAATTTTATGAATCGCTGCAATAAAGCGCTGATGGATGAATACCCAAAGCTCACCATGTTTGGCGAAACGTGGGTGCATGGCGTAATTAATCAAAGTTATTTTGCACAAAACAATTATGACATTCCCTTTAAAAGCAACCTTCAGGCAACAACGGATTTTCAAACGCTTTGGGGAATTACAGATGCTATGACGAAGGATTTTGGCTGGACCGAAGGCGTGAACGTTTTATATACAACCCTTGCCCAGGATTTTGTTTATAAAGATCCAATGCGTGAAGTGATCTTTCTCGATAATCATGATATGGCCCGTTTCTTTTCGGTGGTGAATGAAGATGTGGTAAAATATAAATCGGCGATTGCGTGGCTGCTAACGTGCAGGGGTATCCCACAAATTTATTATGGTGCTGAGATTGGGCTTACAGGATTTACTTCTCCGAACGATGGGCATGTGCGCCAGGATTTTCCGGGTGGCTGGCCAACAGATTCACTTAATAAATTTACAATCGCAGACCGCAATGCACAGGAAGAAGGGATATGGAGATACATTGCAAAGCTGGCCAATTTCAGAAGGTCATCTTCGGCCATTATCACGGGAAAACTTATGCAGTACGTGCCGACAGATGGTGTGTATGTTTACTTCCGGTATGATGATAAGCAAACCGTGATGGTAGTGATGAATACCTCCAAAGAAGAAAAAACTATTTCACCTATAAATTATTTGGAAAAAACCAAAGGCTTTTCAAAAATGAAAAACGTAGTTACTGGTGAGGTAAGTGACGTTAAAGACTTTTCTGTTGATGCAGGCAATACGGGTGTATGGGAATTAATAAGATAATTTTATATTTTTTTGCCAAACTTTTTAATTTTTTTTATTAAGCTGATCTTAATTTGAATTTTTAATACAGTATTCAGTAACCTTATATTTGCTCTTAAATCTAAAAAACGTGCTAAACCTTCAATCATTCAAATCGAAATTTACTTTATCACTAATTTTTGCATTAAGCTTTTGTTACTCCTGTAAGAAAGCCGATACTTTTTCTTCATACATTTCAAATGAAACTGATTATACGCAAAAGTTTTTTGCTACAGCAGGAAGTGAAAGCGCTATCATTTTAAAAGTTAATCAGCAACTAAAAAATGAAAACTCAAAAACTGAATTTGTATCGAAGCTTGTAAATATTGCCGGCTTTCCGAGGTGGGATAAAACAATTATTTATAGCAATCAATCAAATATTAGTAACAATTATATTGCTGCAAATTTACAATCAACAGACGCTGATACTATTTGTTTAATTCCGATAGTATCAACTGATAATACTTTTATTACAGGGGTTATAATTGCTACTATTGGAGATCTAACAGATATGATGTTAAATTATTAAAAGATTATCAATCATTCAATAATAGCAAAAGAGATTATGTGAAGGCGATGATGCAATTGGATGCTGTCGTCTTTGGTTATAATAAATTCCAGCTTAATGATACTACTTTATTTAGTACCGCTGAAACTATTATTTTAAAACAAAAAGTTGTGATTGTAAATACTAATAACTTAAATATTATTGCTCTTAAGAACGACAATCCATGCGATATCATAGAAGTTTGGTATGATCCGGACGGAAAGGCTGATGCATGTGATTGTAGTGGTAATGAATATTATACAGGTGAATGGTATTATGCTGGAAATTGTGGTGGAGGCGGAACTATGCCACTTATAATTACAATAATAGGAGGTACAGGGCCGGCTGGAGGCTCGGGCAATTCTTATACAATACCCAACCTGGGAGGGTTAACAGGAGGCGCAGGTGGCAACCCTCCATATACGCCAATCACCTTTACCTTTTTAGAAAAACGTACCTACCTTTCTGATCAATTGACCTTAGATACTAATAGTAAAAATTGGTTACTTAATAATGAAGCGGCTTCTAATGAACTATTTAATTATTTGTATGGGCATTTCACTTATGAGCGATTAGATATAGCCAAAAAGCATTTACAAAAACTTATGGTAGATGTAGGCTATAATACTTTTGTTCAAACATATAGAGTTCATTATTTGGGGCGTAATACCATGATGTGGTGGGAAGATAATACTTGGTTATCCAATCCCAATAATTTCAATCTTGATGTAGATGCATCAAACAATCAATATGATGAGTTGACTCAAGCAGAAAAAGATTTAGTAAATCTTTATCCTATCGAAGGATATGCTATTGGAAAGAATGCTACCAAAGCAATACATGAAGCGCAAATTAGATTTCCAAATACCGGTCTCTTAAATGATAAGGGTGATGCTTTTAGACATGCCTATTGGATGGCTATGAATGAAAGAGATTGTGGGGAAAATAGAAATTTCGAGAGTATTGCCTACAAATTTGGCGTTGCACATGAATCTGAGACTCCATCAGTTTTGCATTTGGAAAAGGATATGGATTTATTTAATAACAGTGTGGGAATTACTGTTGCCTCAGCGTATATATTCCCTTTATTCAATTCTGATGCAACGGTTGCGACTGATCTTTATCAGAAGTTATCGACCGGACAGTTAAAATATTTAAAACCACTAAATTTTAATATTTCTGGTCTTTATGATGCAAACCGAGATCATATTCAAGATTGTCTGACTTGTTTAAATGGGATAATGTCGGCAACCGTATTAACTCCTACCAATCAATAAGTAAAATAAAAGTGTGAAATTTATAATAATTTTCTTCGCAGTTTATTTGATTTGCTCTTGCAATAGTAAATCGCAAAATACATCGACATTAAAGATATTTCCTGAAAATGATAGTTGCTATTATTTGCGTAACGACAAAACAAATGAAATTATTGAAGCATTTAGAAAAATAAGAATAGTGGAAAATACATTAACAGACACTATTAGTTTGGGGTTTGTTATTCTACCTCCAAGATATGTAGGTGAATTTTTTTATTTACGTGTAGATGAAAGAGTCGATGCGGCAATTGATCCAGAATTAGATGATAAGTATTGGCCGAAAACGCGAATGTTCTGCATTAACTTATATGAACACAAACCCGTTAAAGGGAAACTTGTTATTCAATATTCTTATTAGGTAAAATTTACACGCCGTTGTTGGTCTTGTGACCAACAACCAGATATGAACTAAGGCATCTTTTTAATTTCAGTATTTTTATTTTATGTCTTCAATCAATTTCGATCATCATCCACAATTTTTTACAGCGACTATTTTAGAATGGAAACATTTATTAAAGCCTGATGAATACAAACACATCATTGTTGAAAGCTTACTGTTTTTACACGCCGTTGTTGGTCTTGTGACCAACAACCAGATATGAACTAAGGCATCTTTTTAATTTCAGTATTTTTATTTTATGTCTTCAATCAATTTCGATCATCATCCACAATTTTTTACAGCAACTATTTTAGAATGGAAACATTTATTGAAGCCTGATGAATACAAACACATCATTGTTGAAAGCTTACTGTTTTTAAAAAAGGAAGGTAGTATTGTAGTGAATGCATTTGTTATAATGCCTAACCACATTCATCTTATATGGCAAATACAAGATGGATATAAACAAGAAAAAATACAAATGCGTTTTTTAAAATATACAGCACAACAGATGAAGTTTAAATTAATTGACACCAATAACAAGTTGCTTGAAAAATTTTTCGTAGGTGCAAGAGATAGGGAGTATCAATTCTGGGAAAGAAATCCATTAAGTTTTGATCTATGGACTGAAGCATTTTTTATCCAAAAGCTTATTTACATTCATAATAATCCTTTAAAAGATCCATGGAATCTTGTTCAGTATCCTGAAGATTATAAATATTCTTCAGCAAGGTTTTACGAAACCGGGGTTGATGAGTTTGGATTGTTAACTCATTATAATGAATGACAAAGAAGTTGACAAAGAAGTTGTTGGTCACAAGACCAACAACGGCGTGAAATTTGCCCCTCTTTTTTTAATTTAAAAACTCACGGTTTTATCCCTTGCGGAGTATAACTCATTATAATGAATGACAAAGAAGTTGACAAAGAAGTTGTTGGTCACAAGACCAACAACGGCGTGAAATGAACACAAAATAAAAAAAAAATTGCTTAAAGTGTCTTAATAATTTAATATGAAAAAATTATTTCTTTCGCTAATTTTTAGTTTCTCATTTTTTATTGTCCTTTTTTCTCAATCTCAAAATATTAAATGTTATCCCACCAACTGGTGGGTAATATGAAATGGAACAAGCTGCAAATAATGGTACATGGCGATAAAATTGCAGAGAAGTTCCCGATGATAAAAATGGGGCCTGACGGAGTTAAACTGGCTACCGGAGTACGTCTCGTAAAGATAAACCATGTTGAAAATCCCAATTATGTTTTTCTTGATCTGGTAATTGATGCAACGGCACAGGCTGGTAAATTTTCTTTTCCTTTTTTAAAAGATATAAAGATTGACTATGAACTAAAAAAACGAAGGCAAGGTAACGGTACGGCCTATGCGCAGGGCGTTACTTCAAAAGATTTTATGTATTTAATAATGCCCGACAGGTTTAGCAATGGTGACCCGTCGAACGACCGCGTACCCGGCATGAAAGATCAAAGCCTCAACCGCGACTCGGTCTTTGAAAGGTATGGCGGAGATTTGAAAGGTATTCAAAATCACCTGGATTATCTACAGTCATTGGGCGTAACTACTTTGTGGCTTAACACGGTAATAGTAAATGATATACCGACTCGTACCGAACATGGCTATGCGTTTACAGATCATTATACGGTTGACCCAAGAATTGGTGGTGATAAAGGTTATGAAGCATTGGTGGAAGCTGCTCACAACAAACATATTAAAATAATACAGGATGCTGTTTATAATCATGTGGGAATAAATCATCTTACAGTTATTGATATGCCAATGAAGAGTTGGCTGCATGAATGGCCGGTTTACACAAACACCAGCTATAAAGACCAAACTGTATTTGATCCGCATGGAAGTATGCTTGACAAAAAAATTATGGAAGATGGATGGTTCACGAAAGAGATGCCGGATCTGAATCAAAGCAATGAATATGTTGCGAACTTTTTAATTCAACATGCCTTGTGGACCGTTGAGCAGTTCGGTATTGATGGCTGGAGAATTGACACCTACGCATATAACGATCTTAATTTTATGAATCGTTGCAATAAAGCTTTGATGGATGAATATCCCCGGCTCACCATGTTTGGTGAAACGTGGGTACATGGTGTGCCCAATCAAAGCTATATGGTACAAAATAATTATGCTATCCCTTTTAAAAGTAACCTGCAGGCCTCCACGGATTTTCAAACGCTCTGGGGAATTACAGATGCTATGACGAAGGATTTTGGCTGGACGGATGGTGTGAATGAATTATACACAACCCTGGCGCAGGATTTTGTTTACAAAGATCCTATGCGTGAAGTGATCTTTCTTGATAACCATGATATGGCCCGTTTCTTTTCAGTGGTAAATGAAGATGTGGTAAAATATAAATCGGCCATTGCGTGGCTGCTAACGTGCAGGGGTATCCCACAACTTTATTATGGCGATGAATTAGGGCTTACAGGCTTTACTTATCCCAATGACGGCCATGTACGGCAGGATTTTCCCGGCGGCTGGCCTTCCGATTCTCTCAACAAGTTTACTATGCAAGCCCGCAATGCACAGGAAGAAAATATATGGAAATATATTGCGAGGCTTGCCAATTTCAGAAAATCATCTTCCGCTATTACCACGGGAAAGCTAATGCAGTATGTACCGCAAGATGGCGCGTACTTTTATTTTCGATATGATGATAAGCAAACCATAATGGTTGCTATGAATACATCTAAAGAGAAAAAAACAATTTCTCCCATAAATTATTTGGAAAGAACGAAAGGCTTTTCAAAAATGAAAAATGTAATCACCGGTGAAGTAAGCAATTTGAAAGATTTTTCACTTGATGTAAGTGAGACCGGCGTATGGGAATTAATGAAATAATTAATTTTGCCTAAGAGTTCTGATCAAGCACCGAATGCTGAATTAGTGTCCCGTTTGAAAACCTGCGCTGCTTTATGGAAAAGCTGTAAAGGATCTGATTATTTTTTATTTTTCTCTTTATACTCTTCTCCAGCTTCTTTTTGATATGCTTTGAAATAGGCCCATGGATTATCAGGATTTTTAATTTTGTATTCAATAAAAAATTCTTTTTCATCTGGAGCTATGGAGAGCATTCTTCTTTCTTCTTCAGTCATGTTTGATAATTCACCACCAGCGGCTGTTGATCTGGCTTGAATAGCTATATCTTCAATTTTTGATATGGAATATTTTAACTAAATAATTCTTTAAGTAAATTTTCATCATCCAAAAGCCTGTTCCCTTTTTTATTTAATGGCTTTTGGAAGCGTTTTACTGTCTGGGAATCTATGTTTTCTTGCAATTCTTTCAAGCTCATTGCAATTTATTTTTAATGGTGAAAATTGCTGCTGAATACCTTTAAATTCTGTATGATGAAAGTTACGGAATTTTACCCGTGGCCCGAAGTGTTTGATCAGTAACGCCTGCCTGTTAAAGTATCTGCCATGTTAAAAATGTTTGATGAATTAGGAACCGCGGCTAACCGTAAGCGTGAGGTTGCAATGCCGAATACGGGCGATCATGTAATTGGCTCGCCTTATAAATCGAATGACGCCAGAGGCGTGCAAAAGGAGATTGAAAAATTTATGAAAGATGTTTTGAGTATTCCGGAAGTGCAGCAATGATTTGCAGTAGCGATCTTTATGCTTACAATAATGTTCCCCAAATAGTCCTCGCTTTTTGTTGTTCTATTTCTTTCTTTTCATCGGCGTCATCGCTGTACCAGTCTTTGGTGCGGTCAATTATTGTAGTTTTTAAAGCATTTAAATCATAATACTTCCTGGCTTCAATGGGCTTTATGATTTTTTCGTCCACACCCGTCAGCATAACTTTTGTAGCAATCCATGATGTAAATAATCTTGGTATGGTCACTCCCAGTATCATTCCGGGTAATCCGTTTATAGAACAAGGTCCGCCTGAGATCACAATTTCATCAGTATAAAATGCAAATACATATACACTGTCAAACATTATGGCAACTGCTTTCCGGCAACTGAATCCAGCTATAACCCGTGTATCATTAGTAATTTTCCACTCCAGCTTCCGGATAGAATCTTCTACATTAATATCACTGCCATATACATTTTTTTGCATGTTCAATTTACCGGTGTTATAGTTGCAAAACCAAACGTTTTCTTCATCACTTTTCCTATACCATTGGGGAACTTTTTTTGATTCTTCAGCCCAATGATCAAATTTGTAAATGCTCTTATTGTCGGCAAAGGTAAAATCGTAGTAGCCTGTCTTAAATTGCGGCATCTGGTCTTTCAGCATATCTTCAAACATACCATTACCCATTGTCTTTTTTACATTTGCCGTTACTTCATATTCAATTACTGCTTTGGTAATAAATTGTTGTGCGTTTACATGTAGCTGTGAGCAAACAATTATTAATAAAATGGATGCCTTGATTTTCATAATATTTTTTTTAAGATTCTATTTTGCTTTTGATGTTTTGTTTTTGAAGTCCCATTCAAAACCAATTAAAAAATATCTTTTAAGCCGGGTATTTATTGTTTCCGTGTAGGTATTGCTGTAGAAGTTTCTATCTATACCTATGTTTTGATTCAAAATATCATGAACGGAAATATACGCCGTGAACTCATTACTATGAAAGGTGCGTTGCAGCCTGGCGCCCCATTGGGTTGAATTCAGGTTACTGGTAAACTGCAGCGTTTTTTGCCGGGTGCTCCAATTAAGATCAGTAAGAATTGACCATACTTTTTTATAATACACCGTAGCATTTACAGATAGCGTATTCGTGTTATAATGAATTTTTGTATCGTTTTGTGAAGTGGTATTCGAGTTATAACTAAACTGATCGCTGACAGAAAAATCGTATTTCTTTTCTTTTGATTTGTATAAAGAAACATAAGCGCCCGGAGTAATTGTTTTTGAAAAACTTTTCTGATTGTTTATGATATCAGCATATTTATTGTAGCTGATACGTGGCCCGACATAAACCCGTAAATCAATTTTTTTAAGCTTAAAACCAACGCCGCCATTGAAGTTTAATGATATGTTGCCATTGGTATTGATAGGTTGCGTAACGGTTTTCCCGGAGTCAACATTTATAATACGATTATTCGTTATTGCATTGCTTGTTGATCTTATATATATCGATTGCCACAACTGAAAATCTTTTAAAAAATTGTAACTGCTATGCTGTATGTTAAATGAATTGGTAAAAGACGGCTTTAAATCAGGGTTGCCGGTGTATTGATTAAAATAATCATTGTTGTTTCTCAGCGGCTGTAACTGGTTAATGGATGGTTGAGACGTATTGCCGTTATAATACAGCCTGATATTGTGATTTGGTTTATAAGTATAATTAATATTTGCTGAAGGGTAAAAGTTAACATAATTACGGGTATAATCTTTATCAAAAGTGAGGTCTTTTAAATTGAAGTTAGTGAAGCCAAAGCCTGACCCGATATTTATCTTCCATTTTTTATTGGCAAAATTTAACCTGGTAGATGGTATATTTTGAACTATGCTTTGCTTGAATTGATTAGATAAAGAATCAACAACAGATTCATACTTTCCCGAAAATGGCGTATAGTTATAAGTGACCTGGTTATTGGTGCCGTAGTTATAAGCGAGTTGATAAGCTAATTCCAATGAATATTCTTTGGCTAATGGTTCTGTATAAATTATTTTTCCTGAAAGGTTCGATGTTGTCGTATTATAATCCTTCATCTGGTCAAGGTTCTGGCTGCTCGCCTGGGCGCCGTCAAAATATGACTGGTTAAAAGACTTTAAAAAATTGCTGCCTTGGTTATTTAATACATTCCAGTTTCCTGAAAAAGATAGTGTTCTCCTGCTTTTCTGAAATTTATGCCGGAAAATAAGATCTCCTGATACAGCGCTTTTGTCGTTATTGGTTTGCAGGTTTCTTGCACTTGTATTTTTTAAAGTTCCTGTATTACCGGTACTTACAGAATTTAAAAGGCTTCCGCTTTCTGTATGATAAAAGTTGGTATTGGCTGTTATTTTTAATGAATTCACAGAATCTAATTTCATATCCAATATTCCTTTTATCTTAAAATTATGCCTGTTCACATCATTTACCTCATTTGAGTTTGTATTTAAAACAGAATCTCCTACCTGCGTCTGGGTAAATGTCTGCCTGTTGTTCGTGTATTGCTGGCTGTTATACTTCGGAGAAAGGTTAACGTTGTACTTATCATTCCATTTATTACTGTATTGAACACCGGCATTTACATTGGTGATAAAGCCATTTTGCGGATCAACATAAGCTTCGTCATCATTATTTCCTGTCCATTGAAAATTAACATTTCCATCATCATCGAGGTTTACATTAAAGTTATCATCACCTCCGCCGTATTTTCGTTCATCCTGCCAGCTAAGCCCATCTTGCCCTGTATTACCACTTAGCACAAAAGCTGACAACTTTCTTTTTCCTTTAAACGAACTGAACAACAAATTTTCATTGAAGCGGTTTTCTTTATTTTGTTGTGTGCCACCTGCTACATCTGCTTTTCCAAAATATCCATGCTTACTATTTTCCTTTAATTGAAGGTTAATGGTCTTTTGCGTTTTCCCGTCATCTATTCCCGTAAATTCTGATTGATCACTTTTTTTATCAAATACCTGCACTTCTTTTACAGCATCTGCTCTTAAATTTTTTACGGCCATGCCGGGATCATCGCCAAAAAATTCTTCGCCATCTACCAAAACTTTCTGTACAGTTTCTCCCATTGCTGTTATTTTACCATCTTTATCTACCTGTATGCCCGGCAGTTTTTTTAATAGTTCCCCCACGTTTGCGTTGGCGCTTACCTTAAAGCTATCAGCGGTATAAACAGTAGTATCTCCCTTAATCCTGAATCCGGAACCTGATTTTATAATTACTTCCTGTAACAATTTTGCTTTTGATATCAACGCGTACGGCGGAAATTCTGTATCTCCTTTTATTTCTACATCTTCCAACACATCAGCATAATAAGGATGTGTAGTCATTAGAATGTAATTTCCCGGCTTTACATCTTTTAATAAATATTTACCCTCATCATTGCTGCGGGTAAATTTATAGAGTATAGAATCTTTAGGAAATAGCAATGCTATCACCCCGTTCTTTACAGGTTTTTTTTCACCGGCGTCATTTATTGAGCCTGTTATTTTTACTTCTTGCCCAAAGGAAGAAAATGAAAAAAGAAGAAAGGCTATGAAAAGAAGAAGGGTAATTTTCATAAACAAAATTTTAGTTTTGGGGAGGGAGGGTATAAAAATCTGCTGAAAAACTTCTTGAAACAAAAGTGATTAAAATAATTATCTTAATTTATATGTTAATCTTAATTTTAAGTTAAAGCAAAGTGCAGGCAAATGTGCAGGCAAATGTGCAGTCTATAATACTTACGCTAATATCAATTTACATAAATGGCAATAAAAAACAGACAACCGGAAAAAACCACTGCTTCCTTAAGATACGAAGAGGTAAATTTTGTAGACAGTACAAAGCCGGTGTGGAATTATTCGTTATTTTCTGATGAGGATATTGAAAATTTTAAAAATGGCACGCATTACACACTCTACGAAAAATTTGGGTCTCACCCGTTGAATGTATTAGGGAGCAATGGGTATTATTTTGCCGTATGGGCGCCAAATGCAATAGCGGTCAGCATTATAGGCGATTTCAATAATTGGGACAATGGTGCACATCCGCTCTTTGTCCGGTTGGAAAGATCAGGTATATGGGAGGGGTTTATACCGGGTGTGCAGGAGTATGCCGGCTATAAATATTATATAGATGGTTACGAAGGTGCAAAACTCTGCAAAGGAGATCCGTACGCAAACCATTGGGAACTGAGGCCAGGTACCGCCTCAAAAACAATTGACCTGGCGCATATATGGGATGATGGTAGCTGGATGAAAAAAAGAAGTAAGAATAATTCGCTGAATGCTCCGTGGAGCGTATATGAAGTTCACCTTGCAAGTTGGATGCGTCCATATCCTTACACTGAAGATTCATTAAACTCCTATGCAGAAACTACAAAGCTTCTTGTGCCTTACTTAAAAAAAATGGGCTTTACACATGTGGAGTTCATGCCTGTAATGGAGTTTCCTTTCGATGGCAGTTGGGGCTACCAGGGCGCAGGCTATTTTGCCGCTACCTCACGGTTTGGCATACCCGCAGATTTTATGCAGATGATAGAAGCCCTGCACAACGAAGGTATTGGCGTTATATTGGATTGGGTTCCGTCTCATTTCCCGTACGATGCACACGGCTTATATATGTTTGATGGCACGCATACGTATGAATATGCTGATATGCGAAAAGGTTTTCATCCTGATTGGAACTCTTACATCTTTAATTATAAGCGTGGGGAAGTAAGATCATTTCTTATCAGCAGCGCAAGGTTTTGGTTTGATAAATTTCACATTGATGGCATTCGCGTGGATGCCGTAAGTTCTTTGCTGCGCCTGGATTATTCGCGGGCAGAGGGGGAGTGGGAGCCGAATGAATTTGGCGGTAATGGAAATCTTGAAGCGATTTCATTTATAAAAAAACTGAACGAAATGGTATATCGCGATTTTCCTGACGTACAGATGATAGCTGAAGAATCCACTGACTGGCCAAAAATTACCGGACTCACTGTAAATGATGGCTTAGGCTTCGGTATGAAATGGATGATGGGATGGATGCATGACACCATTGATTATTTTAAGCTTGATCCTTTATACAGGAAAGATGCACAAGATAAGTTTACATTTAGCATGGCATATTTTTATGATGAAAATTTTATGTTGCCCTTAAGCCATGATGAGGTAGTGCATGGCAAGTCGCCAATGATCTATAAAATGCCGGGAGATAGCTGGCAACAATTTGCTAATCTTAGATTGCTCTACACCTACATGTACACGCATCCCGGGAGCAAATTGCTTTTTATGGGAAATGAATTTGCACAAACTTCAGAATGGAACTATCATACCGAGCTTGACTGGTTCCTGTTGCAGCATGAATCTCACCAAAAGATGCAGGATTGTGTGGCGGCACTAAACAATTTATACACCTCAGAACCCGCCTTACACGAATTGCAATTTGATCAAAATGGGTTTGAGTGGATCGATCTCGATCACCGGGACGAATGCGTAATGGTTTACCGGCGCAAAGGGTTGAAAAAGAAAGATGACGTTTTAGTCGTCTTTAATATGACACCGGTGCCACGGGAAAGCTGGAAGATAACCGCTTATGGAAAAAGTAAATGGGAGATTATTTTTTGCAGCGATGATAGCCGGTTTTGGGGCACGGGGCAAAGCGAACACCATACTATAGAAACAGTGTTGGTGGACAAAAAAAGCAAGCAATATGAAATAAACCTGTACTTACCTCCATTAGGAGCTTTAGTATTAAAGTAAGCAGGTGTAGTATTTATTTGAAAGACTGTACCCTTTAAAAAAAATCCTGGTATGAAACAGTTGGTGTCCTCCACCAACCGGCGACAATTTGAAATGCACCCAATTACTTTTGATTGGCAATTAGGGAGTTGGCTTTACCCCGAAGGGGGAACCTAAGATCCAACCTTCACAAGGTTTTTTGTTGATTTTTAAAATTTGAGCGTAAGTGTAAATCGCCAGAGCGGTTATACTTTTCCATAATATTTTTTTGACGAACCCTTTTTACTTATAAAGCGTACATCTCATCAGCATTT
Source organism: Hanamia sp. (assembly GCA_965217965.1). Classification (GTDB taxonomy): domain Bacteria; phylum Bacteroidota; class Bacteroidia; order Chitinophagales; family Chitinophagaceae; genus Ginsengibacter. The sequence continues at coordinate 2,569,302 of CBDCJQ010000001.1, forward strand.
TTCAACAGGTTAAATACATACAAGCGAAGATTAAAATTTCAATAAATTTTTTTCAAAAGCCATTTGGTGTTTTTATATTAAATAACTTTAGAAAAACAGCATTTATGCAAAGTAAAAAACTCACATTGTTTTTCATATTCATTGCATTTTTTTCATTGCAGGGTCATTCGCAAACTAAGAAAGAATCTAATCATCCGCTGCTGGATAAATATTATCCGCGTGCGGAAAAAGATACCGGTGCAAACGTGACTACTGCACCAAAACCGACGCCGCAATTTGTACAACCACCCGTAGTAAGTCCGGCATTGCCATCTCCTGCCACACCTGCACCCATAATTACTACAACCGTCAATGCACCGATCACCACTGCCCCTTTACCCGGACAGAAAATCGCATCCGGCACGATGATACAAGACACGCTTGTTATCGCCAAAACAATCCCTGAAAGCATTCCACAGCCGGAGACTAAAATAGTGGCAGAAACAATACCATCCTCAACCGTGACCAAGGTAGCAGCGTCAAATACGCCGGTTAGTACTACCACCCTGGTTCCTGCACAGAAAGTAGTTCAACCCAGGCCGTCCTCTACAACACCTTACGATACCCGCCTGGGAAGCAGCACCCAGGCCTATGATACCTGGAAGAAAAATAATAATGGCGCCGGTTCTGTTACAACAAGCGTTAAATAAAAATGCTATACCGTTTTAAAAAACCGTCATCCAAAAATAATTCTCTGTGTTGGTTCGTGTCTTACGAACCATTCCCTTTTCCGATTCGTGAGACACGAACCGGGGCGTTACCAGTTATCATTCCGTTCTCAGGTTCTTTACAGGGCTTGCCAGCGCCAGCTTAAGCGTTTGCATGCAAATAAGCATTGCCGTTATCAATCCCAAACTGATTATTGAAATAATGAATGGCTGAGCTGTTATGTTAATCCTGTAAGCATAACCCTGCAACCATTGATGCATGATGATGTAAGCCAGCGGGCAGGCGATCAATCCACCAATAAAAATCACCAGTAAAAATTCTTTTATAAATAAAGTGATGATAGCTGCAACAGAAGAACCCAGCACTTTTCTTATTCCAATTTCTTTGGTGCGCTTTTGAATGCTCAAAGAAATTAATCCAAGCACACCTAACAATACAATTATTAAAGCCAGGATGGTTGCGGTATAAGAAGCCTTCTTTAATTGCATTTCTGATTTATAAAGTTTGGCCAGTGCATCATCCATAAATGAATATTCAAAAGGAACGCCCGGCATTAGCGTTGACCATTTTTTTTGCAAGGCAGCAATTGAATTTCCAATATCACCGGGTTTTATTTTGAATGAAAAGATCCTGTAAATATTTGCAAGGCTTACATGTACGAATGTGATGGGCTGCATCGGCTTTTGCATAGAACCAAAATGAAAATTTTTTGTAACACCCGCTATGGCAAACACCTGTCCACCTCCACCCCGGAACTTTACTTGTTTGCCGATTGCATCCTGAGCGTTTTTCCATCCTAATGCTTTTGCCTGTACCTCGTTTATTACCAGTGTAAAAGAATCAGTGAAGACGCCGGGTGCACTGAAAAATTTTCCTGCGGCCATTGGAATGCTAAATACAGATGCGTAGTATTCATCGGTAACTATTTGTTCTGAAGCAACTGCTGTTGTTGAATCCGCACCGGCTTTGTAAAGTGAAGCGCTGCCGGAACTGTTACCATCGGGTATAGTAAAAGAAAGTGCAGCATTAGTAACCTGCGGCATTGCAGCAAATTGCGTTCGCATATTTTCTGTTTTTATAACGCCTTGCGGCGTCCAGTCCCGCGGCAATTGCGCCGACAAGATATAATCTTTATCAAAACCAAGGCCTTTGCTGAAAAAAAGATTTATCTGCGAAGAAATAATTATGGCGCCAATGAAGGCTATAGTTGCCGTACCAAATTGAAATGCGACAAGTGATTTACGAAGCCATATATTTTCTTTTATGGAAGAAAGTTTTTCTTTTAATGAATCTACTGATTTTAATGAAGACAAAACGAATGCGGGATAAATACCTGCGATAAACCCTATGATTAAAATAAGCAGCAACGGAAATGCAATGAAGTAAAGTGGAAAATCACCCAGCGAAGGAATTTCTTTTCCAAGAATATTGCTGAACATTTTTCCTGACAAAATATAAATGACCATTGCAAAACATGTAGCAAAAAATACTAAAATGATGGATTCAATAAGAAACTGTGCAATTAATTGTTTCTTCAATCCTCCCAATACTTTGCGTATTCCAATCTCCCGCATACGCGTAGCAGAGCGGCTTACAGACATATTGATAAAATTGATGACCGCCATCATCAAAATAAAAATGGCTATGGCCGATAAAGCATACAGCATTTTTTTTACCAGGCCATTATTTGCCGAGAGATAATAATCTTTTAAAGGAACAAGATAAGGCGTCATGTTCGTAGCGACCTGCGGAGGCGCATTTTGCTTCATAAGGTATTGCATAGGTTTTTCAAGATCTGCCGGCTTTGCGCCTTTTTGCAGTTCTACATAGCCTACGATGTATTGATTAGGCCAGTCCATGTTTCTGCCGAAATAACTTATGTTATTTGCGGAAATATAAAACTGATTATTATTATCATCGTTAAGATAAGTAACGGAATTTTTCAATGGATTTTTTAGCACCCCTGTAATCATAAAATCATGTTTAGAGCCGGAGAAGCTTTCGATGGAAAGTGTTTGGCCTACAACATCTGTTTTGCCAAAATATTTTTTGGCTCTTTCGCCGGTGATCACCAAAGAAAAAGGTCTCTCAAAAGCGGTCTTCGGATCTCCATGGAGTAATGAGAATCCATACATGCCGAGCATCGTGCTGTCGCATATTTGTAAGGGTTCCCTGAAACTTTTATCACCTTTGGAAACATTGGAAGTAATACCGTCCCAGCGATAATAATTTGCCACCAGGCCGGGATACTGTTCTCTTAAAGCCTTTGCCAGCGGCCCCATCGTTGTTAGGTCAAGTCCCTGGTTTGGATCTTTCTATTTGCTTTGAATGATGTATTGCCTGTCTGCATTTTTCAAATCATTATTTACCTGCAATTCACTCCACACATAAGCGCCAATCAATAACGTAAAGGCGATGCCGGTTGATAAGCCGATGATATTTACTGCTGAATAAAATTGGCTTTTGGCGATATTTCGCCAAGCGATTTTGAAATAATTTTTAAGCATAGCTTATTATTTTGACGACTACTTTTTTGTATTTTTAAGAATATTAAAAATGAAAAATTATGGAAAGGATAGTAATTGAAGTGGATGATGCTACCGCCAAAAAATGGCAGGAGGTTTCTTCTGAAACGAAAGGCCAGCTTAAAAAAAATTTTGAAAAACAAATAGAAATTCTTTCGCGTGGTGTGCAAGAGGATGAATTCTTTGCCCTGCTCGACAAAATCAGTGATGAGGCAGTGAAAAATGGCATGACAGAAGAAATCCTTGAAAAACTGCTGAATGACGATTAATTTATTTGTTATAGATACCAATACATTAATTAGTGCTTTTATCTTCAAATATTCTAATCCAAGAAAAGCGTTCGAAATGGCCGTAAAACATGGAAAAGTCTTCGAAAGCACGGAAACGTATACTGAATTAAACGAAGTTTTATTACGGTCTAAATTTGACAAGTATATCTCCCACAAAGAAAAATTATTGGCGTTAAAGCAGTTCAAAGAACTGGCAATCTTCAGTGAAATATCGGAAACAATAACCGAATGCCAGGACCCTAAAGACAACAAGTTTCTTGAATTGGCTGTTTCCGTAAATGCTTCTTGCATTATCAGTGGCGATAAAGACCTGCTTATTCTAAATCCGTTTCGGAATATTCCCATTTTAAATGCGGCTGACTTCATAAAAAATTTCTGAGGTTTTTGCTATGGATTGTGTTTCACGAGCCTTTTCTTTTTGATTCATGAGACACGAACCCGGTACATAGAAAAATTTTATTCTTACAAAAATTCTCCCATATGATGATTTGTTGTTTACACCCTTGTTCATGACTCACTACCCACCTCTCCCCATTTCCATTTTTACTCCGTCCGCAAACTTTTCACCGGGTTTGCCACCGCCGCTTTTATAGCCTGGAAGCTGATGGTAAGGAATGCAATCAACGTGGCAGACAATCCTGCAACAGCAAAAATCCACCAACTTATATTTGCCCGGTAAGCAAAATCCTCCAGCCACTTATGCATACCAAACCACGCAAGTGGCGCAGCGACAATAAACGCGATTAATACCAATTTTATAAATTCAACCGACAATAGATTTACAATATTGGAAACACTTGCGCCTAATACTTTCCTTACCCCAATTTCTTTCGTGCGCTGAATCGTGCTATAAGACGCCAGTCCTAATAAACCAAGACAGGAAATAAAAATCGCCAGTATCGCAAAATGGAAAAACAGGTTACCGAAATTATCCTCCGCATGATATAGCTGGTTAAAAGATTCATCTAAAAAGGAATAGTCAAAAGGCCGGTTAGGTATTATTTGATTCCATTTACCGGCAATCGCTTTTACCGTTACCGGTAAATTTTTTGATGACACTTTTATTGACAGCATTCCATAAGCCCATGTCTCAATACGCATGGCTAATGGTTCTATTTTTTGCTGCAACGATGCGTAATTAAAATCTTTAAGCACGCCGATAATTTTTCCTTTCCTTCCCCATTGATCGAAGTCCCTGCCCACTGCAGCTGCGGGTGTGTTATAGCCCAGCATTTTTGCTGCACTTTCATTTATCACCATTGCCTGCGTGCTGTCTGTTCCAAAATCTTTTGAAAATGTCCTGCCGGCTATAAGTTTCAATTTATACTGATCAACATAATCATAGTCAACAAAAAAGAGATTAATGTTTGTTTTTTGTGTTTCACCTTTCGCATTTTCAAATTGCGAATAAGCAGAAGCATGATCGCCTCCCGGAACGGATGATGAATAACTGGTTGATATTACGCCGGGAACAGACGCCAACGATTGCTTAAAAGCATCTTTATTTTTATCAAAATTTGTATTGATAATTATTTCCTGGTCTTTATTAAAACCAAGGTCGCGGGTGCGCATATAATTCAACTGCGTGTAAACGACGATGGTCGCGGTAATTAAAGCAATGGAAACAATGAATTGAAATACTACCAGGCCTTTTCTTAAAATCAATCCTTTTGTCCCGGTTGAGAAACGGCCCTTTAATATACTTACAGGCTTGTACGACGATAGCACCAATGCAGGATAAAAACCAGCAATAACACCAACCGCAATTGATAACAAGAACAGGAAAACAATTTTCGACGGGTTATTAAAAATACTATCACTGATTTCTTTCCCTGCGAGGTGGTTGAAGAGTGGCAGTGTGAGTACGCACAATAAAACTGATAAAACAAAAGCAATAATACAGATGATAACAGACTCGGCGATAAATTGTCTCGCAAGTTGAAAACGTGCAGCACCAACTACTTTGCGAATGCCCACTTCCTTCGCCCGCTCTGCACTCCTCGCTGTTGTGAGGTTGATAAAATTGATGCAGGCTATCAACAAAATAAAAATGGCAACTATGGAAAAGATATATACGTTATTAATATTGCCGGTTACAAATCCGCCGCGTTTTGATTTTAAATAAACGTCACGTAAAGGTTCCAAACTTAAATAATCCTGCATCTGCAACTCTTTGGCCTGTTTACCATGGTGAAATTCCATGAATGCCGGGAATTTGGCTTCTAAGACTTTCGCGTCAGCATGCGGTTTTAGTAGCACATAAGTATAGTATTCGTGATTAGTCCACTCGCTGTCTGAAGTTGGATTACCGTACACTTGTTTATAAGATGACATAGATACAAACATGTCAGCCTGAACCTGAGAGTTCGCCGGAATATCTTTCATTATACCGGTAATCGTTGCATTGATCGAAGCACCGGTAAGTTGCACTTGCTGCCCCAAAGAATTTGTATTTCCAAAATATTTTTTAGCGGCAGACTGCGATAGCACAATGCTCATCGGCTCTTTAAGCGCTGTTTTTTTGTCTCCTGCAATAAGCGGAAAGTCAAAGACATTAAACAGAGTAGAATCGGCAAATACTGACTCTTTTTCCTGGAACTTAACATCACCCTTATGAACCAGTAACTCATCCTGGCTTAACCGGACAGCATCTTCCACTTCAGGAAAATCTTTTTTAAGATTGACAGCAAGAGGTGCCGAGGTTATGCCCTGCTTAATTGTTTCAGATGGCGTTTTTGTATCAGTAACAACCCGATAAATGCGATCGGCTTTCGTATTGAAATTATCGTAGCTCGTTTCAAAACTTACATATAAAAATATCAGGAAACATGCTGTCATCCCTACAGCCAATCCCATAATGTTGATGAAAGAAAAAGTCTTATGTCTCCACAGGTTTCTTAAAGCAGTCTTGAAATAATTTTTAAACATTGTGTGAACTTTGACCTGTCTGCCGACAGGCAGGTTTATGTGATTAATTGACCTGCCTACCGTCAGGCAGGTTTTCATGATTACTCTTGAATTTACCGGTTATAAACGTTTCGTAAGCTCCTCCTCTGGAGGATTATCCAAAGGCGTCCTTGCGAAGGGGAGGCTATTCTGTTCTCAAACTCTTCACCGGGTTTGCCACCGCTGCTTTTATTGCCTGGAAACTTACAGTTAATATTGTAATTACAATCGCTATAACTGCTGAAATAATAAAAACGCCAGCGCCGATATTAATCCGGTAATCATATTTCTGCAACCACTCGTATAAAAAGTAATACGCAACAGGCGATGCAATAACACAACTTAGAAAAACCAATACAATAAAATCTTTTGACAACAACATCCAAACTTGTGAAACCGATGCACCCAATACTTTGTGAATACCAATTTCTTTTGTACGTCGCTCGGCTACATAAGCCGCTAATCCAAAGAGGCCGAGGCAAGAAATAAAAATTGCCAGGCCTGCAAATAGTCCTGCTAATTTCCCGATCAGCGTTTCCAGCTTAAATTTTGAAGCATAATTAGCATCAGCAAAAGAATAATCGTAAGGATAAGCAGGTTCATATTTATTAAAGATGGCAGTCAACTGAGTGATGGCATCCTGCGTTTTTATGTTAGGCGACAATTTATACAACATCACATTTTGTGTACCGGGAAAGCAATAAAACATAGTAGGATCGGCAGTGCTGAAGGGTGATATCATTAATGCATCTTTTACAACACCGGCAATAGTGTACTGCTTATCTCCGTAAGTTATTTTTTGGCCAACCGGATTTTTGATACGTAATGTTTTGATAGCAGCTTCATTAAATATTACACTTGTGGAATCGTAACTGCCAGAAAAATTTCTTCCTTCTTTTATATTCATGCCCACCGTTTTAAAATAATCTTCACTTACGAAAATATTTCCCATTTCTACCGTTTCCCCAGCCGTCTTACCAGGCCAGGCGTCCACATCTGTGTGCCACCATATATCAGTTGCCGGGCTCGTTGCTGTTGTTACAGATTCCACGATACCCTCTTGTATCAATTCATTCTTAATTGCTGTATAATTTTTGCTAAGATCATCATTCATGTATGTTGACATCAGCCTGTTTAAATCATAACCTGCCGGCCTGTCCTTAGCATAATTTACCTGCTGATAAATAATCACCGTACTTATTATTAATGCAATGGAACAACTGAATTGTATTACTACCAATACTCTTCTTGAAAGCGAAGAAGACCTTCCTGTTTGCATCGTGCCTTTTAAAACTTTTACAGCATTGAAAGAAGAAAGATAAAACGCCGGCCTGCTGCCCGCAAGTAAAGCAGTAAGCAGAACGCACCCAACCATCAATAACCAAAAATATCCGTTTGAAAAAGGTATGCTGATGTGCGTTTCTGTAAGTGTATTAAAAGCAGGCAGCGCCAATTGTACAAACAACAATGAGAAAACAAAGGCAATGATGGTAAGTAAAAATGCTTCTGAAAGAAATTGAATGATAAGGTCTTTTCGTTGTGAACCGATCGCCTTTCTTACCCCAACTTCTTTCGCTCTTTTTTCTGATCGTGCCGTTGTAAGATTTATGAAGTTGATGCCTGCGATAATCAATACAAGCAGCCCGATAATAGAAAACATATTTATATAGGCCAGAAATCCTGCAGTGTCTTGTCCGTTAACATAGTTGGAATATAAATGCCAGCGCTCCACAGGCTGAAGCGTTACATAAGAGCTCATTGCGTTAATGCTGCCTTTTTCGGTATGTTCAATGTTTCTGATCTTTGGGGCTACCTGTGCGTAAGTAATTTCCGGCTTTAGCTTAACAAATGTTTCAAGATTATTATTACCGAAACTACTTTCGCCATCTGCTTTATTTTGCGGACTTTTTTGATAGATGTAAGTTGACGGTACTACGAAATTAAAATTAATGGTCGCGTTTGCCGGGATGTCTTTTAATACGCCGGTTACTTTAAGATTATCTGCATTATTAAAACGCACTATTTTATTCATAGGGTCATCATTGCCGAACAAAGCCTTTGCTGTTGTTTGCGTAATTACAATTGAATATGCATCCGTAAACGCTGTATTCACATCACCTTCAACAAAAGGGTATTGAAGTATTTTTAAAAAATCAGTGCCGGCAATGGCACCTACAGGAAACAATTTTTTTTCACCGGCCAATAAGCCATACTGTGCATACAATGCGCCTTCGGCAACATATTCTATTTCCGGCACCTGGTTGCGTAATGCTTCCACTAATTTTAAAGAAGTACTTCGAAATGTAAGCGTATCGCCATTGCTGTCAAAGTTGCGCTGCACCCGATACGCAGATTGATATTCGGGAAGAAATTTGTCATACGAATATTGATTGTAAACCCAAAGGCCAATCAATAATGCAACCGCCATTCCTATGGCTAAGCCAACAACATTTAAGGTGCTGTAGCCAATGGTTCTGATAATATTGCGCCATGCTGTTTTTAAATAATTTTTAAACATAATGTTTATTAAATCGGATTGAAAATAGAGAACAATGATTACCGGGTAATTATTTTCAACCATCATACCAATTATATATAATATTGATAGCTAACGCGGAAGAAAAAAAATTGAATTTAAAACTGTCCGTATTCGGACATCTGTATCAATAAAGCGGACAAACTATTCGCATAGAAATAATATTTGGTGATGATATATAAAAAATTATCTTTACAGTGTACTACTTAACTAATACACTAATGATAGAAGTTCAAAACTTATCTTTTGGTTACAAAAAAAGAAAGCTCCTTTACAAAAATCTAAGTCTCAAACTTGAAGTGGGCAGCATATATGGCTTGCTTGGTAAGAATGGCGCCGGCAAATCAACGTTGTTGAAAAACTTTATTGGTTTGTTATTCCTAAAGGCGGAAGTATTTCTGTGAATGGCTATACACCTAAAAAAAGATGGCCTTCTTTTTTAGAAACCATTTACTTTATCCCGGAAGAAGTGTATGTGCCCGCTTTAACCATTGAAGGATATAAAAAATTATTTGCACCTTTTTATCCTTTATTCAATGAAGAACAATTTCATAATTACCTGGAGCAATTAGATGTACATGATAAAGGAAAACTGAACACATTGTCTTTTGGACAGCAAAAGAAATTCATTATTGCGTTTGCGCTTGCCTGTAATACGAGGGTTTTATTATTGGATGAACCCACGAACGGTCTTGATATTCCTTCTAAAATAAAATTCAGAAAATTAATAGCCTCGGTTTTTACTGATGACAAGATTATTTTTATTTCCACCCACCAGATACGCGACCTGGATAATTTAATAGATCGCGTAATAATTGTAGACAATGGCGAGTTGCTTTTAAATGCATCGTTAGCTGAAATAGCAGATAAGCTTTGTTTTAAGAATGTGTCAGACCTTCCTGAAAAAGCAAAAGTTTTGTATGCGGAAGATTCGTTGAAAGGACATGCAATAGTAATGGAGAATACCGAACATGAAGATTCCAAGATAAACCTTGAGCACTTATTTAATGCCGTTACTGAAAATGCTATGGTTGCCAAATCAATTTTTAATAATTAAAATATCAGTTTGAACAATACTTTCAACATAAAAAGATTTAGGCTAATCCTTAAGAAAACATTTCTTGAAAAGAAAACGCAAATGATCGTATTTCCAGGCCTTGTACTAACGGTAGTGCTAATATTATATGTCCTGATAAAAGCATTAAGCGGATTTGATATGGCTCAAAGGATATCGTTTTTTGTTGGGCTTGTTGGTGGCGGTTTTTTCCTGGGTTCGTTTGTATTTGGATACTTTTCATCAAACGCACGCGGATCTTCTTTTCTGTCAATGCCTGCTTCTCATTTTGAAAAATGGCTGTGTGGCGTATTAATTGCCGGTGTTTTTTATCCCATCGCCTTTTTAGCTTTTTATTATGGTGTAGATAAAGCTTTTGTGGCTCTTTATCATAACAGCCTTGACCCCGCCTCGCCTTTTTATAAGCAAGCCTACGCATCAGTATATACGTTTGATCTGAATGGCATTATTGCCGGCAATGTGTATATCATGTTCTTTATTTATACGGGCGCCATGCTGCTTGGATCGTTGTATTTTAATAAAGTATCCGTTATAAAAACAGCCATTGCATTGTGTATCATCTGCCTGGTGATCTTTGGAACAAACTGGTTATTTGCCATTTTGTTTTTTGGTAACGTTAATGATGCATCACCTTTTCATGGCGTAGCGTTATTGGTGGGCAATGATGTCGGCTCTATCGAATTGCCGGCCGGCATCGCCAAAATATGTGAGTACGTTTTTTTCTTTGTGATGCCCGCAACCTTCTGGATACTTTCGTTTACCCGTTTACGTGAGAAGGAATTCTAAACATTGTATAAATGATTTTTAAAAATACGATTCAATGAAGAATACATTCAATACAAAAAGATTCAGGCTGCTTATGAAGAAGACCTTGATGGAAAGGCCTATGCAAACATTTGGGCTGATAGGATTACTTCTGTTATTAAGTTTGATTTTGTATTCGGTTATGAAGTCTTTCGGCGGATTTAACCCGGCGCAGAACCTCACCTTTATTTGGGGTCTCTCAGGTGGCGGCTTCTTTTTGGCTTCCTTTATATTTGGCTATTTTTCTTCGAATGCTATGGGTTCCACCTTTCTTACATTGCCTGCATCCAATTTTGAAAAGTGGCTTTGCGGTGTGCTGATCGCGGGTGTTTTTTATCCGGTTATCTTCCTGTTGTTTTTCAGGTTGATTGATAGCAGCTTTGTCGGCATATATCATCACGGGTTAGATCCCGCCGGGCCTTTTTATAAGCAGCTATATCAGTCCGTTTATATTTTCGATTTTAATGGCTTTCTTGCGTGGAAGGTGTACCCAATGTATGCATTTTTAGCCGGGTCTATGTTGGTAGGTTCATTGTATTTTAATAAAGTGGCTTTCATAAAAACCGCCATTGGCATAAGCATACTTATCCTTGGCATGGTAGGAATAAACTGGCTGATAGCTACGCTGCTCTTTGGACATATCAGCAATGCCGCTCTCTTCAACAGTGTAACCATACCTGTGGGAAAAGAGGAAGGGTATATGGAGTTGCCTACTGGCTTTGTAGACGTTATTAATAACCTTATATGGTATGTGCTCCCACCCCTACTTTGGCTGTTAGCGTTTACCCGTTTACGTGAAAAAGAATTTTAAATTATATGAATGGATTTTAAAGAGAACCCGGCGATTTATATACAAATAGCAGAATACGTCTGCGAGCAGATTTTATTAAAAAAATGGAAGCTGGGTGAAAAAATTATCAGTATAAGAGACCTTGCAGTGAACATGGAAGTAAACCCCAACACGGTACAAAGGGCTTATGATTTTTTACAGCAGCGGGATATCATCACCAATAAAAGAGGTGTGGGATATTTTACTGAAGATGACGCAATGGAACGCATATTGAGTTTTCGGCGGGAACAATTTATAGAAAATGAGCTGCCTGTTTTTATGCGCAACATTTATCTTTTAAATATGGATTTTAAAGAAATAAAAATAATGTTTGACCAATTTGTAAAAGACAATTTTAAAAAATAAGTTATGAAATTTACTTCAAAGGCTTTACTGGCACTGGTGGTTATATTAATCGGCGCTTTGCTATCGTCTAATATCATTTTAAAAAAAGAATATGATAAAATAGATAAATCTGACATCTACTGGAACTACCACAAGATCTTGGAGCGGCCATTTAAGTACCTGAAGATAACGGGGGGAAACGGCACCAGGATTGCTTTTGAGCAAAGCCAACACTATTCTGTGAGAATTTTACAGGAATGGGAACGGTATCATGGCGGTGGGATAAAAGCGGAGGTAATGAATGATACTCTTTATATCAATTTTGATTACGTTCCGCCAACTCCCTATGATTTTTTTTATATAAAAAATACAACTACCATACGAATTTTTTCTCCTGAACTTTTATCATTTGAAGGCATCAATACTAATTTCGAAATGTATAAGCTGAAACAAAAAAGGATGAACGTGAACTTAACCGGCAGATCGAGTTTTGAAATAGAAAGTATGCTTCGTTCTCTGGATTCTATAACTGTTTTTCAAAGAGATTCTTCTGAAGTGGTTTTTGAAATGTCTCCTGATTACAAACCGGTGAAGTCCACAGAGGAAGACAAGTCTGTTAACATTACTATTGGCAGCGCACCTTTAGATATGTCGTCTGCAAACCAAATAGAAAGCCCGGAGGCCATGTCTATAAAATCAGTAAAAGCGAATATACAGGGCTATTCATTACTGGATCTTGGCCATGCACAGATAGATTCTCTACAATTATCCATAGCAGATAGTTCTGCAATTATTATTTCAGGTGGAGCTTTGAAGAAGTTTAAGTAGGGAGAGGCCCCGATCTTGTTATTACTAATCGGTAAATTTCTTTATTCCGTTCTCAAACTCTTTACAGGGTTTGCAATTGCTGCTTTTATTGATTGAAAGCTTACCGTTAATCAATGCGATAGCAATCATGAAAATAAAAGGAAGAAGGAAATACATCCAATGGACATCAATACGAAAAGCATAACCCCGCAGCCAATTTGATACGGTAAGCCATGCAAGCGGCGTGGCTATTACAAAGGCAATAAATAATAAAAATTAATAGTTGGGAATTGAGTGTTACAAAACGTTTTAGTTTTTGATTTTGACTTCCGTCTTTTACTTTTACTTTGAATTCATTCATTTCACTCCGTTCTTAAGCTCTTTATAGGATTAGCCATTCCTGCTTTTATTGACTGAAAGCTTACCGTTAGTAACGTAATTACAAATGAGCCAATGCCTGCGGCAGCAAATATCCACCACGACATATCAGATCGGTAATTATAATTCTGCAACCAGTTATGCATACAATAATAGGCAACAGGAAAAGCGATTAATAATGAAAAGCATATAAGCAACACAAACTCTTTAGAAAGCAGCTTCCACAGGCTAAATACAGAAGCACCCAATATTTTACGTACACCGATTTCTTTCGTACGTTGTTCAGCCATAAAGGATGCCATTCCAAAAAGTCCAAGGCAGCTAATGAAAATAGCAAGAATTGCAAAGAAGGTTGCCAGGCTTCCGGCACGTTGTTCATCCGAAAATTTATTAGCATATTCTGCATCGATGAATTTATAATCGAATGGTTGTGAAACATCGAATTTTTTAACCATGCTTGCAATGGCCATCAAAGATGTCTGCGCATTCATCTTAGGATTTAATCTTATCACTACAAAATTATCATGGCTGCGTGCCATGCAGAAAATGGACGGTCTTACAGGATCATAAGGCGATTCAGTAATTACATCTTCAATAACACCAATAACAGTAAACGGCTTCCCTTTCCACTTGATAATTGCGCCTATCGGATTTTTTAATCCCATAAATTTAACGGCCGATTCGGTAAGTATAAATGCAGATGAATCCGAAGGAAACGCTGTTGAGAAATCTCTCCCATTCATAAATTTCCAGCCAACCGTTTTTCCATAATCAGCAGATACACCCGTGTTAGGAAAATCTACTGTTTGTCCCGGATCTTTTCCTTGCCAATCCAGGTCATTATCAGTACCCCATACATCCGTTATAGTTCCTTCTGAAAGTGCTATATTCTTTATAGCCCCGGTTTTTAACAGCTCATCTTTAAAAGTATCAAAATGGCTGGGAATAGCATCTGTAAACATGGGCACAAGCAACAATCCATCAGTATTATAGCCAATTGGCCTGTTCTCTGCAAATTGTATTTGCCTAAAAACAACAATGGTGCAGATGATCAACACAACCGATACACTAAACTGTAGTACTACTAAAATTTTTCTTGGAACAGCGGCAAAACGGCCCGGGTTGAAAACACCTTTTAAAACCTTTACCGGCTGAAAAGAAGATAAATAAAATGCCGGATAGCTTCCCGCAATTATTGCGGTAATGAGAATAAACCCAATATTTAACAACCAGAAAAAAGGATTTCCCCAGGGCACAAATATTTTCGTATAGGCTAATCCGTTAAAAAATGGAAGAATCAGCTGCACCAAAAACAATGAAAAACAAAAAGCAAAAACAACAATTAGAAAAGATTCAACAAAGAATTGTTTCACCAATTGGCTACGCAAAGAACCAATTGCTTTTCTAATGCCCACTTCTTTTGAACGTCTTTGGGAGCGGGCTGTACTTAAGTTCATAAAGTTAATACAGGCAAGTAGCAGCACAAAAAAGCCAATAATAGCGAACATCCAAACATATTGAATTTTACCACCGCTATTTATACCATTATCGTATTCTGCATACAAATGCCATTTACTCATTGGCTCCAGGAAAAGCTGTGGTTTAAGTCTCTTTTCTTCTGCGCTGAGTTTGTTTAATTTTACATCACTTATCATTTCCGAAACTTTATCCATATCAGCGTGATCAGCTATTTGCACATATTCCTGGATGGGGCTTTTATTCCATTGCTCCCGTATAGGTGTTAGCCAGGTTTCATTAGAGAGGTATAACTGAAAAGGTGCGATAAAAGCCAAATTGGAAAAAGTGGAATTAGAAGGAAGATCTTCATACACGCCTGTTACTTTTACTTCCAGTTTGTTATCTATTTTAATTATTTTATTTACCTGTTCGGTATCTCCAAAGCCGGCCTTCGCTAATGATTGAGATATCAGTATAGACGAAGGGTCTTCCAAACCATTCCGGGTTCCTTTCAGCATATTCAAGGTTAGCATTTCTGGTGCCTGGGGTTCAAAGAAAACACCTTGTCTTATTAAGTTTTTATCGCTGTAGCTTAATACATGTTGTCCTCGGTGAGAAGACATTACTACATATTTGAAAAAATTTCCATAGTGCGTGCGTAACTCTTCAGCTAAAGGCAGTGGTACTGTTTTCCCAGTTTGAATATTGCCATTTACGTTTATATTTTGCCTTATTTTGGCGATGTTTTCATAATGTTTATGGTAAGTATTAAAAGAAATTTCATTCCAAAGCCAAAGACCGATAAGAATAGCTACAGCCATCCCAACAGAAAGGCCGCCGACATTAAGCAGGGTCGAAAATTTATTCTTCAATAAATTTCTCCATGCAGTTTTGAAATAATTTTTTATCATGGCCTAAAGTATGATTTTTTAAAAAATTAAATGAATTGTTTTGACAGATTACTCAGGGATTTTTTTTTATTCAGTTTTCAGCTTTTTGATCGGGTTTCCAGCGATGCTTTAATGCCGTTAAAACTTACCGTAATCAGTGCGATTAAAATTGCCAATACGCCAGCCAACACAAACATCCACCACGCAAGCTGAATATGATAGTCCATTAGCGAAAGTGCTTTATGCAATACCAAACCTGCCAGCGGAGCGGCAATAATGAAGGCGATAAAAACGGGTTTTAAAAAATCTTTTGATAGCGTGAACCAGATACTTTGTACGCTGGCACCCAGCACTTTTCTTACACTCAATTCTTTACTGCGGCGCTCCGCTAAGAAAATAGAAAGGCCGAAAAGTCCAAGGCATGAAATTGCAATAGCCATGCCCCCAAATATATTTGCCATCTGGCCTACGGAACGTATTTGCCTGAGATTGGCCTGGTATTCTTCTTTAGTGAAGTGAAAATCAAACGGAATATTCGGATTGATCTTTTTTACCGCTGCTTCAATTTTTGCCACACAGTCCTTCCATCTATCGTTATTGGCTATACGTACAAAAAAATGACTTAAGCTTCCAGTGTTCAGGTAAATGATCATAGGTTGAACGTCGGAAGATGAATTGTTGTAAACAAAATCCTTTACCACACCAATGACTGTATTATTCCCCAGTTTAATTCCTGTTATCGGCTCTTTAAGCCCCATTCTCCTCGCAGCGGCTTCGTTAATTAAGCATGACATAGAATCAGCGCCATATTCAGTACTGAAGTCACGTCCTTCTGCCAATGTGAGGCCTGCCGTTTTTATCCAATCATATTGAACACCAGTAGAGGTAATGTAAAAATCCTGGTCATCAGTTTTGCCCGGCCATTCCAGTCCATTGAACGCTCCTCCAAAATGAATAAGATCATCATTACCCGCAGATATATTTTTTACCCCTGGAATTTGTAGCAATTCATTTTTCACAATACTGAATTTATCGGCCATATCGCCGCGAGCCGGTATTTCAATAAGATTATCGGCATTGTAACCGATAGGCCTGCGTTCCATGTGATCTACTTGTTTAAAAAAAACGATAGTAGCAACAATGAGAAAAATAGAAATTATGAACTGAAATGTTACCAGTCCTTTTCTGAGCATGCCACTTCGTTTGCCTTTTACCACGATACCCTTGAGCACCTTTACCGGCTGAAACCGGCTTAAATAAAAAGCAGGATAACTTCCTGCAATCACACCGGTAATTAACCCAAGCGCAATCAGCAAACCCCATATCTTCAAATTGAAATAATCAGGAATGAAGTGATTTCCCGAAACCTGCATGAAGCCAGGCAATGCGATATAAGATAAACCAATACCAATCAAAAGCGCCAGGAAAGACATAAGTATCGCTTCGCTCATGAATTGAAAAATTATAAGCTTCCTCGAAGCTCCCATTACTTTTCTTACACCTACTTCTCTCGCTCTTTGTTCCGAGCGTGCCGTTGCAAGATTCATAAAATTGACACAAGCGATCAGCAAGACAAACAAACCAACGAGGCTCAGCATCACAATAATATAAATAACACCTCCATTAGGTTTCCCGTTCTTGAAATTTCCAAACAGGCGCAAGTCTGAAAACGGGTAAGCAAATAAGGTCGTATTCTTTTCGTCCTGTTTTTCCACAAAGAGCCTGGTAAGTTTCTTATTAAAGGCCACAGTATTTGTATTCGGTTGTACTTGCACCCAGGTCTGTATCCTGTTATTATCCCATTTAGCTACCCAGTCATTTTCTTTTTCCAGCAAACGAAATGGTAATACAATCTCGAATTTGTTTGTACTATTAGCCGGAACATCACGAATAACTGCGGCAACTTTTAAAGCATGAAGATTATTGTGTACTATCATTTTTCCCATCGCCTCTTCATCACCAAATAATTTTTTTGCAGTGCTCTCTGTTATAATAATTGAACCGGGCTCATTCAGTGCAGTTACCGGGTTTCCTTCAAGTGCCGGGAAGGTCATCATATTAGAAAAATTAGGATCGGCATAAATACCATTTAAGTAGATTGACTTATCCCCGTTGCGCAAAAGTTCACTACTCATTTGGCTGGACCTTGCGGCGAATTTCACTTCCGGAATTTCAGCACGAACGCCTGCTGCAAGCGGGCCTGGAGTTTGTCTGCCTGTAATAATATCTCCATTCATATCCTGGTTTTTCATCAACAGGCGTATATCTGCAAGATTTGTATTGAATGTATCATAGCTTACTTCATTTACAATCACAAGCATAATGATTATGGCGGTTGCCAGGCCTATTGATAAACCACCAATATTAATAAAAGAGGAAATTTTATTTTTAATAAGGCTCCTCCACGCCATCTTTATATAGTTTTTTATCATGATTTTAAACTTGACTTTTTTTATGATTTTAATTCTTCACCACGGTCTCACAAACCATTTCTTTCTGACTCGCGAGACAAAAAAGGGGCACATCCAAAATGCTGTTTAGAAATAATTTTTTAGCATTTGTTCTTGTTTTATTTAACCGCAGTCTGACAGCTATCGCTGTACCGACTGCTATTCCGTTCTTAAACTCTTCACCGGGTTCGCTATCGCCGCTTTTATGGATTGAAAACTTAAAGTAGCCAGTGCTATAAATAGAGCGGTAGATCCGGCCAATAAAAACATCCACCATTGAATATTGATGCGGTATGCAAAGTCCTGCAACCATTTATTCATTACCAGCCAGCCGACCGGTATTGCAATAAGCATTGATAACAAAACGAGTTTTAGCAATCCGCCGCTCAGCATAGCAACCAGGTTTTGCACACTTGCTCCAAGCACTTTTCTTATCCCTATTTCTTTTACACGCTGCTCCGTGGTGAAAGTAATAAGGCCAAACAATCCAAGGCAGGCAATGCAAATAGTAAGTATGGTAAAGGAAAGTAATAACTCTCCCTGCTTTTCTTCTGCAGCATATTGAGCGGCAAAATTCTTATCTAAAAAATGATATTCAAAAGGAGATTCGTGGTCAAATTTTCTGAAAGTTTGCTGCAGGAATTTTAATGTTTGCGGGATATTATTGGCGCTCAAACGCACATATACATTGTCCCTGTCATTCGCAGAATGAGGCATTTGCAGAATCATAGGTTCAATCTTATGCTGCAAGGAATAAATGTGAAAGTCATGGATGACACCAACAATATGTGAATACAATACAGTGCCTGTAGAATCTAAGCCGGTTTGAATGCGTTTACCCACACCGTTAGCCCAGCCCTGCTTTTTTAGAAATGTTTCATTCACGATCACACTATTGCTGTCAGAGCGCATGTTGTTCAAAAAGTTTCGCCCTTCCATCATTTTTATTTGCATAGCGGGAATAAAATTTTCATCTATCGTAAGTGCAAAAGCTAAATTTTCATGCGGATCTAATACTC
Organism: Hanamia sp.; assembly: GCA_965217965.1. GTDB lineage: Bacteria > Bacteroidota > Bacteroidia > Chitinophagales > Chitinophagaceae > Ginsengibacter. Next base: position 2,588,362 of record CBDCJQ010000001.1, read on the forward strand.
CATTTTTTTCAACACTATAATCCATCATCCCGATGTTATTATTTCCAATAGGGTTACCGGCGGAGGCTACAGCCTCTATCTGCGGATGCTGCAACAGGTCAGAACGCAGGGCAGCAAACTGTTTTCTTAAAGGCCGCGAATCAAGATGAAATGTAAGGACCTGCTTCTTATTAAAGCCAAGGTCTTTTTGCGATACAAAACGAAGCTGGCTATAAATAATTATGGAAGCAGTGATCATAACCACCGTCACGGTAAATTGGAAAACGACCAGCGACTTGCGAAACAATATCTGCGAACTTAGGTTGCCCACCTGGTTTTTTAAAGCAGGAATAGTTTTAAAGCCGGATAAAAATAAAGCCGGATACAATCCGCCGATAAGGCCGCCGATTATTGAAAAAATAAGCAGGCAGGCCACACTGTTTATTCCTCCAAAATACCACGGTGATAAATGCTTTCCTGTAAGCCCGTTAAATAATGGCATTGTCAAAATAACGAGGAAGACGCTTACCGCCGCTGCAATTAGAATAACCATTATTGATTCCGAAAGAAATAACGAAACAAGATTTTTACGGGTGGAGCCGATGATTTTTCTTACCGCAACTTCACGCAGGCGCACAGCAGCCCTTGCCGTGGTAATATTCGTGTAGTTAATGAAAGCAATGATCAATATAAGTAAGCCTACAATTGAAAGCACGTATAGATAATTGATATTCCTGTTGTCTCCCAATTCATAACTTAAATGCGAATGCAAATGGATAGAGGTTAGCGGCTGAAATTCTATTGAATAAGATATATCCAGGCTGTTAGCAGTAAAATATTTTTTTATAAAAGCAGGCATCTTAGCACGAAGAGAATTTACATCTGCATTTTTCTTCAGAAGTACATAAGTGTAAATGCTAAAGTTGCCCCAATCGCCGGTATAATCTGCTGGCATCGTACGCAACGCCTGGAAAGTAAAATGAGAATTCTCCGGTACATCTTCGATAACGCCACTAACAACGTTAGGCGAGTTATTATCAAAATAAATGGTCTTGTTAATGGCGGCCTCCGGATCTGCAAATAGTTTATCGCAAAGTGTTTTAGTGATCACAACAGCGCCTGGTTTTGCCAATGCATTCACCCGATCGCCAGCCAGGAAATGGTAGGTAAAAATTTTAAAAAAAGTTGGATCGGTAAAATAAACGGCATCCTCTTTAAAACGCTTTTCCTTGTAACCGATAATGCCTCCACCTTCCGGGTCAATGCGAACGGTTTCTTCTACCTCAGGATATTCATTTTTCAGCGCTTTGGCTGTGAGGCCTGAAGTTCCCATAACATCAAACTTATCTGCCTCCCAGTTTCCATGCGATGCAAGCCGATAAATACGATCTGCATTTTTATGATATCGATCGTAACTGAGTTCCTGCGCAATAAAAAGTGCGATAAACCAGAAGGCAGCAAGACTAAGGGCCAGGCCGGTAATATTTATGAGTGAAAATATTTTATTCTTAACCAGGTTTCGCCACGCGATTTTGAAATAATTTTTGAACATTGTTTGAAGTATAATTTTTGTTCAGGGACTTCCTTGAACACTAAATGATTTTTTCTTATTCCGTTCTTAAACTCTTCACCGGATTCATCAAAGCTGCTTTTACAGAGTGATAGCCAACTGTGCACAACGCAATTAATACGGTCACCAATGCGGTTATAAGAAACACGTATATATGTATCGGAATACGAAAAGCAAAACCCTGCAGCCACCGGTTTCCCGCCCACCATGCAAGAGGAACAGCTATAACTATCGCTATCGTTATTAGTTGCAAAAAGTTTTTTGCAATAAGCATGGTTATGCTACTGATGTTTGCTCCCAATACTCTTCTTATACCTATTTCCTTTGTGCGTTGTACAGTGGAAAAAGCCGCCAGCCCGAAAAGCCCGAGGCATGCAAGAATAATGGCAAGGCCCGATGCAATACCGAAGAGCGCCGAAGAGCGTTGCTCAGCCTCATAGAGTTTATTATAATCCTCATCAAGAAAATGATAAGCAAATGGCCTGTCGAGAATACGTTGCTTCCATACGGCTTCCAGCCTGCTAAGAGCTGCCTGCATATCGGTGCCGCCTATACGCAGCATAAATGTGCGGGAATAATCACGGCCAAGGAAAATAAGCAACGGCCCAATTGGTTCATGCAGGCTGCTGAAATTAAAATCTTTTACAACTCCTACCACAGGCCCCGTAACGCTTTTTTCAATTGTTCTTCCGAGAGATTGTTGGGGTGTCCACCCAATTCGTTTTGCAAGGGTTTCATTAATGATATAAGGCTGATGAAAATTTGCATTGTTATTTGAGGTATCCATTATCGCAAAATCAGATTGCTGAAAATCCCTGCCAGCCACCATTTGCATCTTCAATGTTTTAATAAAGTCAAGATCAACCGGCATCGCATTCAGCGATATCTCGTGTTTGCCCTTTTCGTCAATCGCATTAATCCCGTCTCCCCATTCTACAAATTCGGGAGTTTCATAAGAAGCGGTAACACCCTCCACACCCGGGACTTGTTTGAAAGCATCTTTTAAATTTTGGAAATTATTCAGCATGTTTCCGCCAATTGGCAGCACTACTATATGCTCTTTATCATAGCCAAGGTTTTTGGTTTGCATATAATGCATTTGCTGTAAAATGATAATGGTATAAATAATGAGAAATACAGAGATGCCAAACTGAGCAACGATCAACGCTTTGCGCAGTATATTATTACCACCGGTGAAGGAAAAGCCCTTTTTTAGCACACCCATAACTTGCGTACCTGATAGTACCAACGCAGGGTATAGGCCAGCGAAAAAACTTACTATCAAAGAAAATAAAATCAATGCAATAACGGGTGCAGGTTGCAATAAGGCCGCCGCACTAAAATGCCTTCCGGTAATAGTATTGAAATAGGGAATTAATAAAACGGCCAATAACATGGCAAGGGCCGCCGCAATAAAAGTAATGATAGAAGACTCGCCGATAAACTGCATGAACACACTTGTCTTTGATGAGCCCATTACTTTACGCATCCCAATTTCTGCGCTGCGGCCCGAAGATTGCGCAGTGGCGAGATTGGTATAATTAGCGCAGGCAATAATTAAGATCAATAAGGCAATCATCAAAAACATATAGATATAGGTGATGCTGCCATTTGGCTCAAACCCTGAAAGCGAAGAATACAAATGCACTTTTGTGAGTGGTTCCAAATGGTAAGTGAGGTATGCATTTCCATCAAGGCCTGCCTCTTTTTTTACTGAGGGTGATTGCATGTAAGCATTTATTTGCTTTTGCAATTGGGCAATATCATTTTTATTGCGCAATAAAAAATAGGTTACCCAGTTTGCGGTCCACCACGTTTCTTCGTTTACGCCATTTCCAAGATTGAGAAATTGCGTAGCAAAATCAAATTTGAGCTGCGAGTTTTGGGGCACATCTTCCATAACGGCAGATACTTTAAAATCTTTTCCGCCGCTGGTAAGTGTTTTATTAATTGCATCGGTAAAGTGCTCATCGCTTGTTCCAAAATATTTTTTTGCCATTGAACGGGAGATCACCATCTTATCCGGCGCATCCAGGGCTGTGGTGGCATTGCCGGCAAGCAGCTTAAAAGAAAATATTTTAAAGAAGGCGTCATCTGCATAAAGTATTCGAGGCTCATCAAAAATTTTATCACCACTTTTTACAACGTTGTGATTTATAAAAGTGCGTACATACTCCTGCACTGAGGGAAAGGTTCTCTTAAACTGTGGCCCCACTTTCGTTCCTGTAGTTGCAGTCGTATTCACCGTTCCGGCCTTTCCATATTCCATAGTAGCACGAACTATGCGATCGGTATTTACATTGAATTTATCATAGCTCAGCTCATGATTAATATAAACGCCGATCAACAGGCATGCTGCCAGACCCATTGTTAATCCAAAAATATTGATGGCAGAGTATAATTTGTTTTTCCGAAGATTACGAAGGGCAGTTTTTAAATAATTTTTAAACATCGTCTGAACTATGATTTTTATGATTAAATAATTTTTATTTTTTCTGAATCATGCTAATCTTGTAAATCCCCACAGGGGTCCTTTGTACAGATTAATCATGGTTCAGATGTTCTTTACTCCGTCCTTAAACTCTTCACAGGATTCGCTACCGCAGCTTTTATTGCCTGGAAGCTGATAGTTATAATTGCAATTAAAAATGCTATTATTCCTCCCATTATAAATATCCACCAACTCATATACACACGATACGCAAAACCCTCAAGCCATCTTTGCATAAAATAAGATGCCACAGGAATTGCAATAACAAACGCAATCAAGATCAGCTTTAGAAAATCTTTAGAAAGTAATTGCACTATCCCGGGAACACTTGCACCTAATACTTTTCGAATGCCTATTTCCTTTGTACGTTGTGCTGTATTAAAAGAAACCAGCCCAAGCAATCCCAGGCAGGAAATGATAATAGCAAGAAATGCAAAACAGATAAACAACCGGCCAAATCTTTTTTCCGCTGCATACTGTGCATTGTAAGTTTCATCAGCGAAATAGTAAATCATTGGAAGGCCGGGAGCAATTTGTTTCCACTTCTCTTCTAATTGCTTGATCGTTGCAAATGGATGTGCATTCTTAATAGTAAGTGTAAGAAAGGTAAAGAAACCAGCACCTGCCTGTACCGTTAATGGTTGAATGGCTTCATGCGCAGAATGAAAATGAAAATCTTTTACAACACCGATAATAACACCTGTCCTTCCATTGCGCAAGGTATGTTTGCCAATCGCTTCCTGCGGATTGCTGTATCCGAGTTTCTTTACCGCCGCTTCATTGAGTACTATGTTTCCAAATGAATCAGTATAGTTTTTTGAAAAGCCTCTGCCGGCAATAACTTTAATACCATATTGATCCAGGAAAGCATCATCTGCATACCATCCATCCGCCTGTAGGTCCGTCGTGCTGTTATCCGCTGTTTCGAAAGTAGTTGAGAATGTTTTATTGGGCCTGCCCGGAATACATGATGCAAGGCTGGCTGAAGATATACCCGGCACTTGCATCAGTTGTGCCTTTACAGTTTCCGCATGATTAGTAATTCTTTTATCATAATGATAATCAATCACGAGGTTATGTTCTTTACTAAAACCCAGTGCTTCATTTTGCATAAAATTTAATTGCTTGAAAACAATTACTGTAGCAATAATCAAAACAATAGAAATAGTGAACTGAACAACCACGAGGCTCTTTCGCAGAAATGCACCCTGACTGCTTTTGGTAAAATTTCCCTTAAGGCTTATAGCAGGTTGGAAAGAAGAAAGGAAGATGGCGGGGTAAAATCCTGATAACAATCCTATCCCAATCGTTAGCAAAAAAAACTTTACCATATAATCAATATGCTCCCGGATTCCTGTGCTAATAAATTTTCCTGCAAGTATATTAAACCATGGAAGCAGGATTGCACAAAGTAATAAGGAAACAAAAAATGCCAATAAAGATAAGGCCACGGAATCCACGAGGAACTGAGCGATCAATTGCTTCCTGGAAGCTCCCGTTACTTTTCTAACGCCAATTTCCTTTGCCCGCTTTAATGAAAATGCAGTCGCCAGGTTAATAAAATTAAAACAGGCAATCAGCAAAACGAATACTGCGACAATAGAAAAAATATAAATATTCTTTTCATTGCCGCTTACAGTGGCGCCCGCTTTGTTGCCTCGCTGACTACCATGCAGGTATAAGCCGGATAGCGATTCAGCAACCAGGCGGTAAGCAGTATTCTCTTTTAAAGGATGAGCCTTTACGAAGGCTGGAAATTTTTGTTTTAGTTGTTCAATGCCTGCATGTTTTTTTAATAAAATATAAGTAGAAAAACCAAAACGCCCCCAGTTGCTCATCCAACTGGATCCTTCTTGTATAAGGGAAGACATTGATAAAAGAATGTCCGTCCTGAAATGGGAGTTACGCGGAATATCTTTCATCACGCCGGTAACAGTGGCAGTAATATGCCCATCTAATGTGAGTGTTTTACCGACGCAATCTGTATTTCCAAAATATTTCCTGGCTGCCGTCTCCGACAATACCATAGTATAAGGAGCATCAAACACCTTAGTTGCATTACCTTTTAGAAGAGGAAAAGAAAAAATAGAAAAAACAGCAGGATCTGCATAGGCCAGCATTTCTTCACCGGCGGGCTCATCATCCTTCTGTACAATATAGTAATCTAAAAATATGCGGGCAGACCTTTCTACTTCAGGAAAATTTGTTTCAAGGGCATTGCCAAGCGGCCCGGCACTGGTTTCTTTATTTATTCCCACCGGTGCCATCACATCAGTACTAACACGATAAATGCGATCTTCATTTACATTGAACCTATCATAGCTTAATTCAAAATTGACATATAGTATTGCAAAATAAGCAGCACACAAGGCAGTTGCCAAACCAAGCAGATTGATAAAAGTAAAAAGCTTGTGCCCCTTTAAATAACGATATGTTGTCTTTATATAATTTTTTAACACAGATATCTTTTATTTAGCATGAATAAATTTTGGGCTAACCAATTTATTCCGTTCTCAAACTCTTAATTGGATTCGCCACCGCCGCTTTTATTGCCTGAAAACTTACTGTAAACAGTGCTATGAAAACAGCCATGCAACCTGCCACACCAAACATCCACCAGCTGATATTAATTCTGTAGGCAAAATTCTGCAGCCAGTTATGCATTAACCACCAGGCTACCGGGGAGGCGATAACTATTGCAATAAAAATCAATCTTAAAAAGTCGATTGAAAATAAACGCACAATAGAATTGACGGAAGCGCCCAGTACCTTTCTGATGCCAATTTCTTTTGTGCGCTGTGCAGTGCTTTGCACCATTAACCCGAAGATGCCCAATGCCGCAAGAAACATACTCAACCCGCTGAAGAAAGTAAATAATTCTTGTAATCTACTTTCTGCCTTATATTGGTTTGTAAGCATATCATCCACCCATTTTATGTCCAGGAATTTGTTTGGATAAAATTGTCTCCAAAGTTTATCTAACGAGGCTGTAACTTTTTGATCGGCACCAGGCTTTATCCTGATCAACATGCCTCCGTATTTGGGTGAATTTTCCGCAATGATAATCGTTGGTTTCATAGGGTCTTTTAAAGATTCGTTGTTAAAATCTGCTACAACGCCTACAGGCGTGGTTTTGGCGTTTTTTATTGTTTCGTTTAAAGTACTTACATGCAACTCCTTTGCAGCATAAGAAGTAATAAGGGAAGATTGTTGGGCTGCCGCCTGCTGGTATTTTGCTGAGTCCATTTGCATCAGAGAATCCTGGCTTACCACATCAGCAGAGAAGTTTTTATTCAGAAGCCTTCCGTTTTTTAAATGCAATCCCAGCGTAGTTGCAAGGCCGGCATCACCATTAATATACCATACGGTTATTTTATTTCCAGGCCGGTCAGGATCATCAATTTCCTTGACATGTATCCTGCTCCTTGTGTGGGTATCCAGGACGTAATGCTTGCACCTTCAATTCCCGGCTCCTTCATCAATTCATTTTTAAATGGCCCCCCTTTGCCATCCCATGAGATTGCGCCGATACTTAATAAATTATTTTTGTTGAAACCAATATCTTTATTTTTTATAAAAGATGTTTGCTGCTGCACAACAATTAATGCAACCAGCACTATAATGGAAAGAGAAAATTGTAAAACGACCAGGCTTTTTCTTACAAAATTTTGTCCCGAAAAACTATTTGTATATAGCTTCCCCTTCAATGTGGCCGCGGGTTTGAAGCCGGACATGATCCATGCCGGATAGATTCCGGTTACAAGGCTGGTCAATAATATGCCTCCGTAAGCACAAACAAAAAGATAAAACCTGGAAACAAAAGTCACCGCTAATTCATGGCCTAAGTAATTCTCAACGGTATGCAGGGAAAACCGGTAGATCACTGTTGCAAGCAATGCAGCAACAATAAAAAATAAAAAAGATTCTGTAAGAAACTGAAATATAAGTTGCCTGCGGCCTGCGCCTAAAATTTTTCTTACACCGGTTTCGCGCAGTCGTTGAATAGCTCTTGCCGTAGTAAGATTAATAAAATTGACACAGGCGATGATCAGCAACAATAGGGCTACGCCTGAAAGAATGTAGATATTGGTATAGCTGCCTTTTACTTTCTGGGATGCTTCAAAATCAGAATGCAGGTAAATATCTTTCACAGGCTGAAACTCGAACTGGTAAGGCTTTTCAACCTGTACAAACCCTGCATACCATTTGTTTATTTTTTTTGAAAGCTGAGATATGCCGCTACCTGGTTTCAACAAAATATAATTTTGAGAAAATGTACCGTATTGTTGCTTGTTTAAAATTTCGGTGCGGCTTTTTTGTAACATAATAACTTCCGCATGAAACACTGTATTGGACGGAATATCTTTTATAACTCCTGTAATTAAAAAAGGCTTTGCTTTTTCCGAATAGGTAGGCACATCATAAATAATTTTACCTACAGGGTTTTCATCCGGGAAAAATTTTTTCCGGAAACTTTCCGATATGATGATGTTGCCGGTGCCTTCTACATATTTCCGGGGATTGCCGTGAAGCACTGCAACATCCAGCATTTTCCAGAAAGCTGTATCTGCTCTTAAAGCAGTTACTTCCACGCCATTCGGATCTTTATCATCTAATTTCAACCTTTGTTTAAAAGCCGACATTTCAGCGACGGCTTCAACTTCAGGGTAATCATTTTTTAAAGCAGTACCCAAACCGGCAAATGAAGATGCAAACCTATCGTACAAGCCGTCGCCCATTTTATTTACAGTTATAATTCTGTATAAATTATTTCCCTTGCTCCATTGCCTGTCGTACGACAGATCATTTATTACTACCGTCGCCACAATCATGCAGGCCCACAAGCCAATCGTTAACCCAAGAATATTGATGAAGGAATAAACCCTGCTTTTGGTGAGGGAACGCCAGGCGGTTTTAAAATAGTTTTTAAGCATTGTTTTTGATGTCTGATTTGTAATTAATTGTTTTTTTCACCTTTCACGCAGCACGTTTCCTTATTATTTTATCTTCCGGCATCTATGCCCGGTTCGTGCTTCACGAACCATTTCTTTTTTCCGATTCGTGAGACACGAACCGGGGCGTGGTGAGAAACCTCACAGGTTTTAAAAACCTGTGAGGCCTGAACATTCATTCCGACCTCAAACTCTTCACCGGGTTTGCCACTGCCGCTTTTATTGTTTGTATGCTCATTGTAACTATTGAAATAAGAATGATGATAATTGCTGCAATTAAAAAAGTTACCCAGCTTACCGTAACACGATAAGCAAAACTCCGCAACCAGATATTTGCAGCCCACCAGCTAAGCGGTATTGCAATAACTATGGCGATAAATACAAGGCGCAGAAAATCTTTTCCGAGCAGTAAACCAAGATCTGCGCTACCTGCACCTAATATTTTTCGTATGCCTATTTCTTTTGTTCTGCGCCCTATCGAAAATGCCGTTAATGCAAATAAACCCGTAAGCGAAATAAAAATGGCAGTAAAAGCAAATAAACTGATGATTGACTGTAACCTTATATAGGAGGTAAAAAGTTTTTGAAAATTATCATCAATGAATGAATAGCGTATGGGAAAATCGGGGTCAATTTTTTTCCAGGCCGATTCAATTGCAACAACCGTTTTAGAAATATTTCCACTGCTGATCTTTATCAATATGCCACCACCTGATTGAAACCGGCATGCATTGTTGCCAACAGTGAACATAACCGGCTGCACTGCATTTTCAAAGCCGGAGACATTGAAGTTTTTTACCACGCCAATTATCTTTACGGGAACCGTATCGCAATAAGGAAATGTAATTACTGCCCCAATTGGGTTTTGAAGGTCTAGTTTTTTTGCAGCAGATTCATTGATTACTGCATTGCGTGTATGTTCATCTGCAAAGCTGCCATCAAATAATCTTCCGTTAAGCAATTCAATGTTCAACGTTTTGAAATAATCATCACTAACTTTTACCGAAGACATTCTGTATTCTTTGCCATTATATTTATAAGCGATAGTAGAAGTATCCGCACCAGCATCTCCGGGCACGGTAGTTGTTTTAGAAACAGATTGCACACCCGATATTGCAAGTAATGTATTCCTGGTGACATCAAAGTTTGCATCTCTTATTTTTTGTGGTGTTTCCAAACGCATTACCTGTTCGGCGGAAAAGCCTTTGTCTTTTGTTTGCATATAATTCATCTGCTTACTGATAACAAAAATGCTCACGATAAAAAATGCCGATACAGTAAACTGCACCACGATCAATGCATTGCGAAAGGCAATTCCTTTTTTACCCGTAGAATAATCACCTTTTAAAACTTTTGTAATGTTGTAGTTTGAAAGGAAAAAGGCGGGATACAAACCTGATAGCGCAATTACAACGAGGAGACATAGCAGGATCTGTATTGCCAAAGATGCGGTATATCCGGAACCAAAAATACTAAGCTTAATATTGAATGTAGCATTGAAATAAGGGAGGATGACATAAACAAGCAATACTCCCAAACACAGGCTGATAAGACATTGTAACGCGACCTCGCCAATGATCTGTGCTATTAGTTGTTTACGCCCCGAGCCTAAAACTTTTCTTACACCAATTTCTTTTGCACGGCGCATCGAGGCGGCAATAGAAAGGTTGCTGAAGTTTATAGCACCTGCCAATAACAATAATGCAGCGAGTAATAACAACACGGAAACAGTTGTGAAATTGCTATTGCCATGTTTGGGAAAATTATGCAGCTTGCCAACCGCATCTGCAAACAAACCAGACTGGTTACCCGCTTTGCGAAAATCGGCCAATGACTGATTGTCTTTTTTTACCCGTTCGGTATAATAGATTTGGTTGATATCACTTTCGAGCCGGGCAACTGTTAGAGCAACTTTTGTTTTTACATAAGTGTTGTACGAATAATTTTCCCAGAAACGATTTTGCTTTTCATAAGGCGACCGGTGAACAAACTGTACATTTAGCTGCGATGGTTGTTCAGGCAATTGCATAATGCCCGTTACTTCACGATCAAATGCATTGAAAATTTTTATGTTCTTTCCAATGGGGTCTTCATTTCCAAAAAGCTTTTGTGCAACTTCTTTGCTTATTACAATGGCATTGGGTTTATCTAATATGGTGGCTGCATCGCCCCGGATAATTTTATAAGGAAAAACTTTAAAGAAAGAAGAATCTGCTTCCACACTTCCTTTCTGATAAATTTTTTTGTCGTTTGCACTTAACAACACTTCGTAATCGCCGCCGGGCTGCATGGTAGTTGCAGCTTCTATTTCAGGCAATTTGTCTTTTAACAAGTCTGCTAAGGGGGCCGGTGTTTGTGGTAATATATCCTGGTCTTTTTGTTCAGATATTTTATATACACGTTTTAAAGACTCATTCCAGGTATCATAACTTAATTCATAGTTCATGTACAGTAAAATGACAATGAAACCAGCCAGGCCTACGGCCAGGCCGGCAATATTAATGCTTGCATAAAATCTATTTCTTACAAGATTGCGCCAGGCAGTTTTGAAATAATTTTTAAGCATGTTGTTTTTTTTAAATTTTTAATTTTTCAATGCTGCATATTTTTTTGCTGCCATCGTTCGTGCCTCACGAACCATTTCTTTTTTCCGATTCGTGACACGAAGTGGAGCATGAGACCTCACAGGTTTTTAAAACCTGTGAGGTCTGAATATTCACTCCGTTCTCAAACTCTTCACCGGATTCGCCACTGCTGCTTTTATCGCCTGGAAGCTGATCGTTATGGTCTGCCTGGGCATATGGGCTGGAACCGGAAAGCAGGCTTGTGTACGAGGCAAGCATATCAAATGACAAATGAGAATTTTCCGGAACGTCCCTGAATACACCGGTAACCTTGTAAGTAGCGGAATCATTCGCCATCTGGATCAACTTATCAAGGCAAGGCGAAAAATCATTCTTTACAACATTAAATATTCGTCGCGCCGACGTTTCGGAAATAACGACCGTCCCTGGCTGTGTCAATGCAGTTTTCGCATCGCCTACCAGTAATGGGTATGAAAACATGGTTAAGAAAGAATTATCTACAGCTATAATATCTTCTTCGCTTTTGCGCTTGTTTTCATAAGTAATAATCGTTTTACCATAAGGCATCACGCGTGCATGGTTGATCACTTCGGCATAATCATCCTGCAAGGCTTTGCCAATAGCGGAATAGGTGATGGTGCCATGTTGAATGAGTTTTCCATTTTGATACCGGTCGTTCACGACACGATAGAGGTTTTTCGCATTGCTGTTAAACTGGTCAAAGCTCAATTGAAAACTCACATATTGCAGTATCATCAGGCAGGCTGCAATACCAAGGGCAAGTCCTGCGATATTTATCAGGGAAAAAATTTTGTTCTTTGTGATATTTCGCAAGGCCGAAATGAAGTAGTTTCTAAACATGTTATTTATTTGAATCGACTTTCGTACAAACAGGATGTATGACCTCTCCAGTATTTTCAACCTCCATACCAATGCGCTAAAGTGTTGGTAAAGAATTGGTAAGAGAAATCAAAAGAATTCCGACTGTTCGAATATGAACAGTTTGCATGAAAAAACGTACAGTGTGGCGTAATGCGGGAATAGGAACAAATGCATTATGTTGCCCTGTAACATAAAGCGTTAAGCAATTAAAGCGAAGTCAACTGCCACGCTGCTATAAGTTACCTTTTTTGAGTTGTAAATTCACTCTTTTACGTGTCATTTTCAAAGAACTTTTGCGAAACGCAAAAATTAATCACTCGTAAGGAGATTGCATTATCATGTCTTTTATAACACCGATCACTTTATAATTTTTATCGTTGAACTGTATGGTTTGCCCAACAATATCCTGCTTCATTCCAACTAACTTAACAGCGGCTTCATTTAAAATCATTGCCAGGCTATCGGTTGCAAAATCTTTAGAAAAATCCCTGCCTTCTTTTATTTTCCAGCCGATTGGTTTTCCAAAGTCTGTGGTTACCCAAAAGGTTCCAAACGCAGGTAAAGTGTTGCGGTCCTTTCCCTGCCAGTTAAAGCCGATTCGGTTTGAATACACTTCTGTTGTAGAGCTTGAAGATTCTGCCATGTTATCAACCACGCCGGTTGCAAGGAGGTCTGTCTGCAGCGCATCGTAGTGGCCATACAAATCCGGCGTTGACATATTGATGGTAATCAGCCCTTCATTTCTATAATTTACCGGTCTGTTTTTAGCAAACTGAATTTGTTTAAAAACGATGATGGTTCCAGTAATTAAAGCAATGGAAAAAGTAAATTGTACCATCACTAAAATCTTGCGTGGCAATGAGGCAAACCTGCCAACACAAAATGTTCCTTTCAATACTTTTATGGGTTCAAATTTTGAAAGATAGAATGCAGGATAACTGCCGGAAACTAAGCTGGTGATAAATGTAAAAGCTGAGGCTATCAGCCAAAACAGGGCGCTGCTCCAGGGCAGCTCCATATTTGTACCGGCAAGCCTATTAAACAGCGGCATCAATACAATTATCAAAAGAATAGAAAATACAAAAGACACTAAGGACACTAAAACGGATTCGCTTAAAAATTGGCCGATTATCTGGCTGCGAACGGAACCAACTGTTTTTCGAATCCCCCACTTCCTTTACTCTTTTTTCACTTCTTGCTGTGGAAAGATTAGTCATCCAATATTTGATTTTTTGAAAATGATTTTTAAATTTGTGCAAGCTTAAAAAGCTTACCAAAACAATCACACTTATGGAAACCCTCAAAAAGTACAGTCTTTTACATCAGATTTGCCTTAGTTTGTTCTTTTTAATAAGAATACTATTTAAACCGGTTTATAACCTGATATGCAGGTTTGCCAGTACCGCCACGGCTATTTTATTTTTTTTTTATTTTATACCGGGCTACAGCCAAACGGCGATAGATTTATCGCGACCTGTAGGTATGACCGCAGGAGAAGCCGGGAGTAATGGAGTGGGCGGCGCGACATATAGTATCCCCATAGATATCCCCTCCGGCGTAAAAGGAGTTCAGCCCCAGGTGAGCGTAAACTATATTTCTCAGGGGACCGGCAATGGATTTAGCGGCCATGGCTGGATGTTGTCGCCCCTATCCATGATTACCAGGGCAGGCAAGGATGTATTTCATAATGGGATAGCTACCCCTGTAAGTTATACAGGATCCAATGATGCTTTTGTAATGGATGGCCAACGTTTAATGTTGATCAGTGGCTCAAACGGTGCTGCAGGTTCAGTGTATGGTACAGAGCAGGAGAGTTTTAGTAAAATAGAGGCAACGGGCGGTAATGGCAACTCGCCTGATTGGTTTAAGGTAACCACTAAAGACGGGACAGTGCTGGAATATGGCTCAGACAATAGCACGCTAAAGACCAATGACGGTAACAATGTCATTTTCTGGATGCTAAGAAGGGTGAAGGATGCAAGCGGTAATTATATGTTGTATAATTATAGCATAGATAATATAAACAGGTATTACAGTTTAAGCAGCATCACCTATACCGGCAACAGCAATACAAGTACTCAACCCTCTTACCAGGTAATATTTACTTATAGCGCCAAAACAGATTATCAAAGCTGTCCATTATATGTGTCCGGCTCAAGCGTTTACAGCGCCAGGATATTAGACAGGATAGACGTAAAGAAGGCAGATGGTACACAAATCAGAAGTTATGCTTTTGCATACCAGTATCGCCAGAAAAAATACTTTTTAAATAGTGTAACAGAGGCGGGTTCAGATGGCACGACTTTAAACCCGATTACATTTACTTATGGAGAAAACATATCAGCCGCAGATGTGACACTTTCTTCAGAGTATGGCTATGCAACAGATCGAAATTATACAGGGGATTTTGATGGGGATGGGCGCACAGACATACAAACTTATGCTTACCGCATAAACACTGGTAATGGGGAGACATGGTATAAGTGGTATCAGATATATGATTATAATGCAGGAACCATAGGCGGAAAATACACTTATAGTATGGAAACGGATATTCCTAATACTGATATAAAGGTAATGGGAAAAGATGCCGCTCAAAATCCATTTGCAGTAAGTGATTTTGACGGCGATGGAAAGGAAGATGTTCTTCTGGCTAAATTTAATACGAACAGTTATACGCTGAAAGGTATCAATATCAATTATACGCGGATGAACTATGGTTCTAATATCACGTATAAGAAGGTAGCGTATGATAACTTGCCTGGTTCCTTGTATGGCCAACATACCTTATGGAAATCTGGCGGCAGCTTTTTTGCCAGTGGAGATTTTGATGGGGACGGGCATCTCGATTATATACTGATATTGGGAATAAATGGCTACACCAATGCCTATAAGGCCTTTTTATCCTCGCCATCAAAGAATATTGTTAACCAGGAGATAGCAGGTTTTGGAGTGGGTGTAAATGGGGCTAGCGGCGACTTTGCGGCAAATGCCATTGCGGAGTCCAAAGCAATTATCCCGGTAAATTTTGATGGGGATGGTAAGACGGAGTTATTAGTGGTGAGGAATGAGGGCAGCTATGTAGTATCAGTATTTCCTGTTCCCGCTTCATCAGGATATAATTACGCGTCTTCTGTTTTATATTTTACACCCGACATTAAAACCGATTATAAAATATTCCCCGGGGATTTTAATGGCGATGGTAATACGGATTTACTTATCAGGGCTTCAAAAGATAATTCATATACGCCGTGGAAGATTTTTCTTAGCACGGGAAAGGCCTTTACACAAAGTGCTTTTACTCCGGCCAATCGTATAATTTTGCCAGGGGATGGTTATTCTAATGGCCACATGTTATTGATAGGAGATTATGATGGAGATGGCAAAAGTGATATTCTTCATTCTCTGGATATAACGACTTCTTCCTCCAATCATGTTATTTATTATTTTAACGGCAATTCCTTTACTTATGAGATAAATGGATTAAGTCAGAGTACTAATACAGAGTCTATGTATTCGGGCGGCGATTTTAACGGGGATGGGAAGCCGGATCTGTTAAAGGTGCGTAATGCCAGCACTACTTCTTTTCCGGTAAAATTTTTACTGGAAAAACCATTTAAAGAGCAAAATTTATTAGTCGGGGTTAGTAATCTCGGATACCTGAGCAGTTTTGATTATGCACTATTAAATGGTAAGGATAACAGTATACCGGCTATATATTCTCGTACGGAAGGGCTAATATAGTTATAATGATGGGGGTGCTTCTGCTCCACATTTCCCTGATTATATCGTACCCGCACCACCTATGTATGTTTTGTCAAAAATAAAGCGGCCAAATGGAATAGGTTCCCAGTCTAATGAAAATTATAGTTATCAGGATCTTGTGATACACAGCTCAGGCCGTGGATTTTTAGGATTTAAGAAAACGGATGTAACTAATGACATGGACCTTGTAAACACATCGTGGAATACCGTGAACTTACCCTATTCCATGCTGCTTCCGGATGTAATACAAACGTATTTAAACAGTGGAGGTTTACTAACCCGTTCAAGGTTTACAACAAGTTTTAAGCAAGTGTCCGTTAGTTCCTATTTGGATCGCCGGTTCTTTATAAAGCAAGACCGGTTATTTACTCATAACTGGTTAACGAACGAGAGCAGTGAAGCCCTGAATACTTATGATGATTATGGGAATGTAACACAGCGTGTTGTAAAAGCCGGTGTCTCCGATGATTTTAATCTAACCGGCACTATAGAAACGGCTACCACCACAAATGCGTACGGTACCTATGCGGGAGCTCCTTATCCAGGCTTCCCAACATCCACGACCTCGGCCAAAACACGCACCGGTCAGCCCCAAGTAAGCAAGACCTCCAGTTATACCTACACAACACAAGGCCTACTACAAACGGTTACTGACAATGTGGGTACTGCCATCGCAACTACTGTTAACAATACGTATAATGGGTTTGGCCTTCCAACGCAAACCACGACTAATGCCCCGGGCGTAACCACACCGGTTGTGAATTATGTATATGATGCGAACGGCAGGTTTTTACTTGAAAAGCAAGTAACAGGTGGCGGCATCACTAAAAAAGAGACCGCCATTTATGATGACAAGTGGCAGGCGCCACTCAGCAAAACCTCAACCGATGGCCTAACCACGACTTATCAGTATGATAATTTTGGAGATTTAAAACAGACCAACTTTGCGGATGGCAACGCTGTAATATCCACAAAAAGCTGGGAAACCAGTGGTATTACACGCTACAATATTCTCACGCAAAGAACCGATGGCAGCAACCCTGTAAAAAGATATATTGATGTATTGGGAAGGGAGATCAAAACAGAAGAACGGGGATTTAATAATCAATGGATAACCACAACCAAAGGATATAACTCATACGAGCAGTTAATTTTTGAATCAGCACCTTATTATCCAACAGAAACTATAAATTATACTTACTATTATTATGACGGTTACGGCAGGCCATATTCGATCAGTAAACCAACCGGCACTATTAGTACAACCTTCACTAATACAGGCGGTACAAGCTACACAGTAAAAACATCAATTGCCGGGCAATGGACGAGCAAAACGACGGATGCCAGCGGTAAGGTGACAGCCAGCAGCGATAACGGTGTCAACATGGCCTTTACCTACAACAGTTGGGGAAAACAGCTTACCGCAGCCAGCAACGGACAGACTTTTGTTACCAACGTCTATGACAGCTATGGCAGAAACCAAAGTACAACGGATGTAAATGTGGGAACAATAGCGTATCAATATAACTCATTAGGCCAACTCACCCAACAGACAGATGCTAAAGGACAAATACAAACAACGGCTTACGATGTGTTTGGCAGAGTAGCCAATACAGGTGGACCGCAGGGAACCACCACCTACACTTATTATTACAATCCTTCCACGCAAAAAAGTAATGATAACGTAACGCAAATAACCGGGTTCAGCGGGGACGTAAGAAGTTACCAATATGACAACCTGCAACGGTTAAGTTCAGAAAGCATGACTATTTCGGGTGGCACTCCTCTGAACAAAAGCTACACTTATGACGCCCATGGCAACCTGGCCACTACAACCTATCCGGCCGGGTTCCTTATCAGGAATGTATATGATAACAATAACGACATTCTAACGCAAACCCGGTACGAGCAGGGCGCAACGGTAAAGAACCTATTTACCGCCACTGCCATGAACAGCCGGGGAATTTATACAGGCTATAATACCGGTAATGGAAAGACAAAGTTAGTAACGTACGACTTCAGCAAGGAAGCAGCCACAAGGTACTATACAGCAGGTGTACAGGACTTAAACTTAGTTTATGAAGCCAGCACCAGGAACCTGCTAAGCCGGAATGATGCCATCAGGAACCTAACTGAAACCTTTACTTATGATACATATGACCGGCTGACCAGCGCCAAAGTAAACGCAGTGCAGCAGTTTGCGATGAGCTATGATGCAGGCGCTCAAGGAAAAATATTACAGAAGACGGATATTGGTAATTACAGATATGATGCACAGAAGATACACCAGCTAAAATACCTCACCCCCATCAGCGGCGGTACGGATCCAGTGACCGTAATAGGCACTAACATGCGGTATATTACTTACACCCCGTTCTTAAAAACGGCTTCAATATCAGAGAATAATTACCTGCTAACATATAGTTACGGATCAGACAAACAACGGCTGACCAGTGAGCTGAAGCAAAATGCTACGGTGGTAGAAACAAAGATATATTGGGGCAATATGGAGAAACTGACTAAAGGCTCTAATACCTATGAGATATATTATATAGCAGGCGGAAATGGACTAAACAATATTATCGTTAAGCAAAACGGTACCATAAGCATATACTATACCTATACTGACCACTTGGGAAGCATTGTAGCGGTTACAAATGAAACAAGTACAATAGTGGCCGAACAGAACTTTGATGCCTGGGGCAGATACCGCAACCCGGCCAACTGGACCTATACAGGAATACCGGCAAGGCCCGACTGGCTGTACCGCGGCTTTACCGGCCATGAGCATTTGGTGGCCCTCAATCTCATTAACATGAACGGCCGCATGTACGACCCCATGACGGGCATGATGATGTCGCCGGATAATTACGTACCCATGCCCTGGAGTCCGGGCGGGTATAATAGGTATGGATATGCAAATGGAAATCCGCTTAAGTTCACTGATCCTGATGGAGAATGGTTTGGTATTGATGACTTAATTTCAGGAATTGTAGGGGGCATAATTAATTTGGGTGGTGCTTTGCTTTCTGGCCAGCATATGAGCATAGGTCAGGCCTTCGGCTATTTTGGCGTTGGCTTTGCCAGTGGAGTGGCATTTGAATATGGAGGTCCATTAGCTGCTGGTGCAATTTCGGGCTTTGGAAATTCATTAGTAAGTGGGTCTAATTTTCAAACCGCAGTGTTACAAGGAGTAGTAGGAGCGGGTTCATTTTACTTAGGCGGAGCCGCAGGAAAACAAGTAAGCAATGCACTTACAAATATCGGGGTAGGTGGTTTTGTAAATGGAGCAATTTCCGGTGCAGTAGGTGGTGCAGTAGGAGGATTTACAAGTGGATTTGGAAATGGTGAAATTAGCGGTTTAAATTTTTCCAATAGTTTGAAGGCTGGCTTTAGTTCTGCCGGAACTGGGGCCGCTTATGGAAGCGCAATAGGTGGAACAGCTCAGGGATATCAAGCATATAAAAATAATGAAAATTTTTGGACAGGAAAATCTGTTGCTCCCGGTAGATCAGCTTTTACCTTTAATAATACTCCAACTCCTAAATCAGGTTACGTAAAATCGTCCTTCGTTGGATACAATGCCGATGGAACTCCAGTGTCGTCTCAGACTGTCTGGCTAAAGGATATAACAGCAGGAAGAAACAGTATAACTAACTATGACGTTTGGGGACTAGATAAAAAGCAAGCATGGGACATACTTACCAATAACCAAGGCGGCAATATATTAGGAGTTGTAAAAGCCGGGCCAGTTCCCACAATAAATGGCCAAAGTTTTTTTTATAATTCAAACGCTAGTAGTACAGGACTACCAAGTATCTATATGAGCATTGACCGTATACAAGTAGTTAAATTTAGATTCCCTTATTAAAATTATATGAAAAAAATACAATTATGTCCAAAAGATTTTTCTTTTCCAAACTTTTGTTTCGAAAAAAAATATGAAAATTATTTGTTTTTGGACAGTGCACTCCTTGCTACTTCCTTAGAAGCCGAGAAATATTTTTTCGAAATTTTAAAAGAATTAGAAAAGTGTGGGCAACAGAATAATAAAAGTTGGGACTTATTGATTCCCTTTACAATTCAATCTGAATACAGAAATTATTTAGGAGAATCCAGAGTGTGGGAAATAAAAAAGCAATTAAAAAAAGCTTCTTTAGATGAATTGTATAAATATTTCTTATCCTTTTTTCACGGAGAATTAAAAAGTCATTTTATTTTCTTAGTTGATCAATTTTGGATGGAATTACAAGACACAATTGGCGTTTATGCATTATTTAACGGAGAAATAATTGTAATTGGAATTAAAGTGGATTGTAATATAGAAAAAATAAAGCAAAAGAAAGTGCCATTATTTGAAATCAATATAATAAAGAACAGCACGATTACCATCACTAATGGAGAATTACAATTATCTATGGAAGAAAAACAGAAAAAAGTAATGGATTTTTTTTATAAATCGTTTGATGAATATGTTTATCACTGGGGGCCAGTTTTCAAATGGAATGCATCTCAAATTAATTTTTTGAAAGAACAATTTTCAAAAACATAAATAAACTAACATCAAAAAACTCTAAATTTTTTGTATCCAGAATAATGGGAACATAATAAATATGCTGATACTATGGGAAGTGTTATTTATTGCTTTTATGTGGCTTCGCAACATCCTGAAATCAGATGTTTAACAGCGACATACGTAGTTATTAATGGTAATATATCAATTCAAACACCTTTACATTTTGTTCTAACTGACAATTTGGACTTTTCAATAAAATCTTTAACTGACACTTCGAACCTCGGGGTTTCTGTATTCTTTTAACACCAATTAATTTAAAATTATATAATTATGAGATATGCATCTTTAAATTTTTTGATTCTTACGCTTCTTGTAAGTAATATTTTATCCGCGCAGCAGCGGCAATTAGTTTTGCCGCTACCTGCGGATGCAGGTCAATCAGCGGGCATCCAGTCTTCACCACTTACCACGCCAACGGGCAAGTTCGAGTTGGTGGACTTAACCGGCGATAGTTTGTTGTTAGGTTACCTGGCAGTAAAGGCAGGAGATAATGAACGCCAAGCCATAGTTACCCCTGTGGCAAAAAGCGAGTGGTTAAAAGCGATTACATCTGCAAATGCCGGGTCATTCTTTGCAGGCCGTACCAATGCAATTCTTTATATAATAAATGATATCAGCGTGGGTAGAACCGGCCCTGGCAACTTTGTACGGCTAAAAGCCACGGTATATGAAAATGGAGTTTCCGGATATACCCTGCTGAAGATGTTGGATACGCTGGTGACAGATAAAGCTAAAGATATCAGCAGCATAAGCGATTTAATTAATCAAGCCATCAGCGCTACGGCTAATTTTTTAAAAACCTGGATAGTTCAACCATCCGGTAAGGCACTCAACCGGGCAGAAGTAATCCGGCAGGAGAAAGAAAAATATACTTTTATCAGTAACGGCATCAACCCTGCCGGCATTTATATGAGCTATGAAGAATTCAAAACAAACAAGCCTTCCTTTGGACAGTTCTTCCTAAAAACAGATACGACAGCCAAAACAATACAGGTAAATTCATTTAGCGAAACGGACAGTACATTGAGACCTGTAACGCCCTGGGCGGTAGCAGTAAATAACGAATTATATTTATACCGCGGCAATAAGTTGTACCCTGTAGAGGCCGTGGGCAATAACCTGGTATTTAGCAAATTTATTGACCCCGATACAAGAAAGAATAACGGTTCATTCTGGAGCATGACCGTGGGTGACAGGCTATCAGGGAAATACACTAATATTTTTGACAATGCTAATATGCTGACGTTAACCAATTATCATGACAAGGCGCTAAATGGCGAAGCGGTAAAAGTAAATGCGGATACGGGAACACCGGAGTTTTAAAACAACCAATAAAATTATTAATAATTCAAACGCTCTATTATGAAAAAATTAATTTTCATTCTTGTAATCTGTATGTTTTCGCAGATTCCCGATCTAAAAGCCCAGCTTCAACCTGGCGAATGCGGTATCCTGTTTACTTATGACGCTACCGGGAGCTTAATAAAAAGAGAGTTTATTTGTAACAATACCGGAGGTGTCATGAGCAAGGCATCAACAGAAAATAATATTTATCAGAAGGATTCTGCTTCGGAAGATATTGTAAAGATTAATGCACTAATGCCCAATCCTACTTCGGGAAAGTTTACTGTGCGGCTCGCAAAGGTGTTAAATAATGAAACTGTTTCCCTGATGGATGAGAACGGGAAAGTAATTCAAAGCGGCAGAAAAAGCGGTATCGAACTCAACTTTGATATCAGTTCATTTCCCGCAGGAATATATTTTTTAAAAATAGCATCAAACGGTAAGATGATTTCATTAAAAGTCATTAAGCAATAAATTTTTAGAATTAGGTAGAATAGTCGCAAAGCTTTTTTGTTGAAGGATAAGGATACGGTGTTTGGTTCATCATTCTTGCTATCAAATTATGGAAAATGCCCTTTCGGTGTCCTCGCCTGTTAAACCTGTAACAACATAATCTGTTCATGTAATTGTTTAAAATTTTTCCCTTTGTTGGAAGGTATTGTGTTTAAATTAGGCATCGTTGATTCCAAAGATTTATAAGAAGAATACTTATCGGCAGTTATCTCAGCAGCCTCACTTACATGCTCTTTAATTGCATACTTTAAAGTATCTGCCTGATAATCTTCTATTTGCTGCAGGTAAATCCTGCCTATTGTTTTTTCATCTATTCTTTCCATCAGTATCATCGTCGCTTTTTTCTTTGATAAACTGCGCCCAGGCTGGCCTTCTTCTTTACCGCCCACCACAAACTCATCTGCATGTACCGCTGTGTCAATTTTTTTCTTTTTATCTGACTGCATACCTACCTGGGCCTTGCGTTTGAAGAGCCAGGCAGATTTCTGCTGAATACCTACTTCGTAGCCTAATTCCACCGTTGACATGCCTTTCTTTTTAGCAGAAATACGCAAACAGCAAATGGAATGCCTTTAAGATAGACATCTTCATACCATGAAATAATGTATTGGCTGTTACACTTTCTTCGTAAGCACAACCTTTACACCTTCTGGAAAAGCAATGCTTGCCCTTGTAGTATTAGTTGTGGCTGCATCGGCTACACTGAAAACCTTTCCCCCATTTTAATTCTTCCAGATATAAATTAATAGCTTTCTTTATCTGGAAATTTTTTACTAAAATCGATAATATTCATTCCTGTAAACATAGCTAATAATTTTAGCGTAAAATTACTAACAAAATTAGTCTTAGCCAAATACCATATTTACTCTGCGACTATTTACCTAATTCTAAACATGTTATTTATTTGAATCGACTTTCGTACAAACAGGATGTATGACCTCCCAGTATTTTCAACCTCCGTACCAATGCGCTAAAGTGTTGGTAAAGAATTGGTAAGAGAAATTAAAAGAATTCCGACTGTTCGAATATGAACAGTTTGCATGAAAAAACGTACAGTGTGGCGTAATGCGGGAATAGGAACAAATGCATTATGTTGCCCTGTAGCATAAAGCATCAAGCAATTAAAGCGAAGTCAAAATACAGCAATGCAGCAGTATGATGTATTAAAATAAAGATGAGGCGGAGCAGTACAAACTACACACGACTGCTGAAAGCTTTATTCCGTTCTCAAACTTTTCACCGGGTTGGCTATCGCGGCTTTTATCGTTTGCACGCAAATCAGTAAAGCCGTTATCAATCCTAAACAAATAATTGAAATAATAAAAGGCATGGCTGTTATATTAATCCTGTAAGCATAACCCTGCAACCAACTATGCATAATGATGTAGGCTAATGGGCATGCAATCAAACCTCCGATTACAACCACGGTTACAAATTCTTTTATAAATAAGGTAACAATACCGGCAACTGATGATCCTAATACTTTTCGGATGGCTATTTCTTTTACACGCTTCTGAATGCTTAAAGCTATGAGCCCGATTATACCCAGCAGCACAATGATCAATGCAAGTGCAGTGGCCGTGTAAGATGCTTTCTTTAATTGCAGTTCTGTTTGATAAAGCGCCTTAAACTTCTGATCCATGAACGTAAATTCAAATGGTGCATTTGGCAATAATGCTTTCCATTTATTTGTAATGGCATCCATTGTTTGCCCAATATCGCCGGTATTTAATTTTAGAGAAAGATAGCGGTACGATTGCCAATCTCTTACACTAACAAATGCAACCGGATCAATATGGTTCTGCAGGCTTGAATAATTATAATCTTTAATTACACCGGCTATCGTTAAAATGGTGCCAGGCGAAGATGGAATTCTTACCCGGGCATTTACAGCAGACTCCCGGGTAAAACCTAATGCTTTTACAGCAGACTCATTCAGCACGATCTGATTGGGTATAAAACCTCCTGTATTTGCAAAGAAATTTCCGCTTAATAATTTTAAACCAAAAGCAGCTGCATAATTTTCGTCTGCGGTGAATGACGTTACCAATACCGTTTTTCCATCACCGTTTACGGGTTGCATGTCTATGCTGTTAGGCGGTTTCCGGTCTGGTATCTCAAAAGAAACCGATGCACTTTTAACCGCAGGAATTTCCATCATTGCATTTCTCATATTCATCATCCTATTTACGCCAACAAAATCCCACTGTTTTGGAAAAGCGCTTATCACCAGCACCTGGTCTTTGTTATAACCAATGTCTTTTGAAAAAATATACGACACCTGTTTTGAAACTGTAAGCGCACATACCAGCACTATTATTGCCAACGCAAACTGTATTATCAGCATACTTTTTCTCAATAATAATCCACCCTTCCTTGTATCAACTTTTCCCTTTACTGCATTTACAACTTTTAATGAGCTCAATACAAAAGCAGGATAAATGCCCGCAATAAAACCCGTTATTAAAATTAACGCAATGAAATATAAAATGATGGAGGCATTAAAGTATAACAGCGATTCAAAATTTGTATTCAGCACCTGGCTGAAAAGAGAACGCAATGCCTCATACAACACCAGCGATATAACAGCAGCAATAGCAGTAAGTATCGTTGCTTCTGTTATAAACTGAAGAATCAACTGCTTTTTTTCACCACCAAAAACTTTGCGCAAGCCAATTTCTTTAAGCCTGTAAGTTGATGTTCCGATATTGATATTTACAAAATTAATGATCGCCATCAGCAGGATAAAAATTGCTGCTAAGGAGAGTGTGATGATCATTCTCATCACAGCGCCATCATGATCTTTCAGATAATGATCTTTTACGGGCGCCAGTTGAATACTCAAATTTTCCCGGATATTTTCCGGTGTATATTTTTCCAGTGTGTGTTTAACAGGTGTGGCAAGGTCCTTTGCTGAAACACCTTGCTTTAATTCAATCATCCCTACTTCATAAGGGCTGTTCCATCCTTCGGCAGGGTCGCCGCCGCTGTAGTAACGGTTGCCAATTGTAGGTACAAATACATTGTAAGTATCGCCCACTAAATTGGTAACAGAATTAAAAGGGATATCTTTTATAACAGCAGACACTTTGTAAAATTCTTCTTCGTTGTTCAATGCAAGCACACTGATCACTTGGCCAACAACGTCAGCCTTGCCAAAAAGTTTTTTAGCCATTGTTTCTGTAATAACGGCTGAGTTGTTATCCCTAAAAGCCTGGTGTTTATTTCCATACAACACCGGAAGGCCGTACATAGAAATAAAAGTGGTATCGCCGATAGCAATATCTTCTTTGAAATGTTTATCACCTGCTGAAACAACGTTGGTCACTGGATTGTAGCGATAATAGTTAGCTACCAACGATGGATAGTCTTCTTTGAGTGTTTTAGCCAGTGGCCCGAAAGTGGTAATATCAAGACCCATCTCCTTCACCTTCCAAGCGCTCTTGAGAATGTATTGATTATTTACATTTTTAAGCGATTTGTTTATATTGAACCGGTTGAATACATACACGCCAATAATCAACGAAAATGTAATACCAATGGCGAGACAGAAAATATTAATTGCAGAAAAAAATTTATGCCTTGTGATATGCCGCACTGCGATTTTAAAATAATTTTTAAGCATTGCCTATTGTTTTGAAAGATTTAAGATTTTGTATTTTTGAGAATAAAAAAATGGCGAAATGTTTCTCCTAAAAATAAAAGTCGGCTTGAGCAAAGTTTTGAAAAACAAATTGATATAGTTTCTCAAGGCGATCAGGAAGCGCAATTTGAAGAACTGTTGAAAAAGGCAATGCAAGAAGCAGCAAAAAACGGACTCACAGAAGAAATTCTTAAACAATTGCTGAATGAAGAATAACTTATTTGTTAATGGAAATGCCCCAAAATATACTTTTAAATTTTTTTTATGGAAAAGATAGTTATAGAAATTGACAATCCAACAGCCGAAAAATTCAAGAAATTTAGCGCTGAAACCAGGAGCAGATTTAGTGAAACAGTGGCCATTGCGTTGAAAAAAATAATCAACGATGCTACAGACGAATCCTACAAAAATTTTCTGGATGAAATTAGCGATGAGGCGCAAAAAAACGGGCTTACGGAGGATATCCTTAACGACTTGCTGAAGGCTAATGATTAATCGCTTTGTATTTGACACTAATGCGCTAATAAGCGCACATCTTCTTGATAAATCTGAGAGTAGAAAAGCATATAGTAAAGCCCTTGATAAAGGTGTGCTTATATATTCTGCTGCAACATTTGATGAATTTACAAATACATTTATCCGATCAAAATTTGAATGATATTTATCACTTGATAAACGAATGTCTGTTATAAGAGAGTTCGAGGCAAGAGGTGCTTAATGGAGGTTGGAATATTAGTTACAGCAAGTCGCGATCTTAAAGACAATAAATTCCTGGAATTAGCAGTATCAGCAAGTGCTTCGTGCATCATTACCGGCGATAAAGATTTATTGATACTCCATCCGTTTCGTAATATTCCCATTTTAAACGCTGTTGATTTTATAAATAATTTTTGAAGCATTGTCTGTCCAAAGGTCAAATGACTCCTTTGGAGACTTCTCTGGAGATTAAATCCTGTCTTTCGGCAGACAGGGATTTCTATGATTAATTCTCTGGTTCTTTTGATTTATAAAAGTCTTCTTTTTTAGATTCGTCAAGCACGGAGCGGGACCTGATTATTCCCCTTTTCCATAGAAAACCTTTGGATAGGGGTTAGGGGGTCATTCCGTTCTCAAACTCTTAACCGGGTTTGCATTTGCAGCTTTAATAGACTGGAAACTTATCGTAACAATTGTGATCACAAGCGATATTAGCGCTGCCAGGCCAAAAAGCCACCAATGAATGGTGATGCGGTATTCATAATCCTTGAGCCAATTGTTCATTACCCACCACGCAACAGGAAATGAAATAAGGCAGGCAAGGCCAACCAGTTTTAAAAAATCGTTGTTCAACAATTGTGTGATTGAAAAAACGGATGCGCCCAATACTTTTCTTACGCCCACTTCTTTCGTTCTTTGTTCCGCCATAAAAGCTGACAAGCCAAACAATCCCAAACAAGAAATGAAAATGCCCAATCCCCCAAACAACAGCGCCAGCTTGCCGATAAATAAAGTGCCTTTGAACAATTGGTTAAAACTATCATCCAAAAAATTATAATTAAAAGGGAACTCACTGTCCGTGTTTTTAAATGCAGTTTGAATGGCTGTAATTTGTTTGGCCTCATCCTGCCCGGGTTTCAGCTTAATAAATAAAGTGCCGTAAGACAGATCGGTTATCGGCATAAAAAACATCGGTTGCGGATTGCCGTATATATTGTTATAGACAAAATTGCCTGTAATACCAACTATAGTCATCGCACCGCTTCCATCATCGCTCTGGTAAATCCTTCCACCCACATGGCCTTCCTTTCCCATTAGTTTTGCAAATGCGGGATTAATGATAACACTGTTGCTGTCGGCTTTTGAATGGTCATAAAAATACCTGCCCGAAGATAAATGCACGCCCATCATTTTTAAATAATTGGGCGAGATTCCATTCATAGTTATCAATGCGTCATTTTTATTATTGTAACCACTCCATTTAAAACCGCCGCCGTTGCTGTACATATTAAACATAGATGACCACGACATCGCCACATCATTTACCAAACCTGTTGACAATATATTTTGCTTTAGCACTTCATATTTTTTATTAAGCTCTTCGGAACTATGTACCACCATAACGTTGTCTTTACTAAAACCCAGCTCCCTGTTCTTTGTATAATTAATTTGATTAAAAACCACAATCGTTGCAATAATCATTATAACAGAAACGGCGAACTAAACCACTACCAAGCCTTTCCGTAAAACGTTGGCCCGTCCCGCTGTTTTAGCAGTTTGTTTTTTCAATGCACGTATGGGGTTAAAAGAAGAAAGATAGAAGGCGGGGTAACTGCCGGCAACGATGCCGCAAAGAATCCCGATCAGCAACAGGGAAAAAATATGTACCGGTTTCAGCAGATCCAAGTGCAACGGTGTGTTAATAAGATCTCCGAAAGGAGGCACACATATAGCCAAAATAATTATTGAGAATAAAACGGCAAGCAAAGCCACCAGCACGCTCTCTGTTATAAATTGAAAAATGAGTTGCCCGCGGGTTACGCCCACTACTTTTTTCAATCCTATTTCCCTTGCTCTTTTTTCACTTCTCGCTGTTGAAAGGTTCATAAAGTTGATACAGGCTATCAGCAAAATGATACAGGCTACCAGTGAAAACATTTTTATATACTTAATGCTTCCCTGCGAAGGCGTTTCTTTTCCATTGCTGAAGCTATTATATAAACCCAGTTTGGTAAAAGGATAGAGGAAAACCGATTGGTTTACATTACCACCCGATTTAGAAAGAATATAACCTTTCAGCCGGTTATTTATTTTTTTTACGGATGCATTGTCCTGCAGGGTGGCGTAGGTTCTTATACCACAATTTCCCCATTGCGCCCATTGCTTTGTGAAGCCCGAATCCAGAAATTTATAAGCCAAAGGCATTACCCAATCAGGCTGCATAGACATATTAGCGGAAGGTATATCATACACTGCCGCCACTACAAAATCCTGTTTTTTATTGTACCGGATATTTTTGCCTAAAGCATTTTCGTTACCAAAAAAAGCTTTCGCCATTTTTTGGGAGATAGCAATGTTGTAGGTGTTTGACAAAATGTTATCACTCGTTTTTTCATCAATAGGGAATTGAAAAACTTTAAAAAAATTACTGTCTGCATAAATACCGCTTTCTGATAATGATTTATCACCAACCGTAAAAATGGATTGATCATCCAAAGTACGCACCGCATTTTTAAAGCCCGGTATTTCCTGTTTCATCATAGGCGCCAAAGGCCCGCAGGTAGCACTCATTGTATAAATATCACTGCCGTAAGTCTGGTTATTTTTTACAATAAAAATCTTATCTGAATTTTTTAAGGCAGTATTGTATTCAAAAGAATATTCTACCCACAAAAAAATGAGGGAAGCACAGACAATACCAATTGCCAGGCCGGCAATATTTAAAATGCTGAAAGTCTTATTGCGCTTGAGATTGCGCCAGGCGGTTTTAAAATAATTTTTGAACATTGCTCCGGTTATTTAAAAGGTTTATTTTACGTATTTTCGAGAAGAATAAAATGAAAAATTATGGAACGGATAGTAATTGAAGTGGATGATGCCACAGGAAAAAAATGGAGTCTTGTACCTGCTAAATTCAAGAAAGAGGTTTCCGAAAAGATTTCTGATAGTTCCCATTTTAAACGCTGTTGGTTTTATAAATAATTTTTGAAGTGGCATCTTAATGGTTCGTATTTATTTGTAATGCACTCTTTGAATATCGTTTATCATTTTGACAACCTATTTTTTGTATTTTTAAGGGTAGTAAAACTAAAATTATGGAACAGATAGTAATTGAAGTAGATGATGCGACCGCTAAAAAATGGCGGGATGTTTCTTCTGAAACAAAAAACGGCCTGGCAAAGAACTTTCAAAGCCTCATCGAAATAATTTCTCATGAAATTAAAGTAGCTCATTTTGAATCTCTTCTTGATAAGGCAAGTGATGAGGCTGCGAGGAATGGACTTACAGAAGAAATACTTCAACAATTGCTGAATGAAGAATAATGTATTTGTTATTGACAACAATACACTCATGAAAACCACGCCTGTAACAAACTGAAAAACGACCAATGCTTTACGAACCAACACGTTCTTAAACTTTAAAACCGTATCACCATGTAAATAATGTAACGGTTTAAAAAATGACATCGTTAATGCAGGAAAAATACCATTCAATAATGCGGTGAAAAATAATGTGCCGCATAAAACACTCCATAAAATTCCGGAGCTGACCGATAACTGAAAATTCGTTTCAGTGAGCTTGTTAAACAAGGGCAGCGTAAGCCACATAATAACAAATGAAACAAATAAAGCAATCAGGCATAACAAAAACGACTCCGTTAAAAACTGGAGAAATATTTGGGGGCGGGTACCACCGATAATTTTTCGAATACTTATTTCTTTGCTGCGGGCGTTGGCCTTTGCAATGGTAAGATTTACATAATTGATGCTTGCGGTAATTAAAAGTAATATTGCCAACACGCTAAATACAAAGACGGCTGTATGGCTGCCGCGGCGAAATAAGGGGTCAATTGATTTTGTATCGAAATGCAGTTCGGATAAAGGCTGTAATGCTAATGAAAAATCTGTTGTTGCCGATGCTTTCCGCGAAAGCGCCGTTGCGCTTTTAGTGAATGAGGCAATGTTTGTATTCGGGCAAATCTTAATAAAGGTTCGGTAGCTTGCATTGCCCCAATTATTATAATCTCCATGCTTGTTAGCAAGCCGTGCTGCCATGGGTACAAGCATATTAAATTGTAAACTTGAATTAACAGGGTTGTCTTTTACAATAGCTTGTACCTGGTACAAAGTGGTATCTAATTTTACAATTTGCCCGATGGGATTTTTGTTTCCAAAAAGTTGTTTTGCTTTTGACTGGGTGAAGATGAGTGAGAAAGGATTATTGTTAAATGAATGGATGTTTCCACTTACAACATCGTAATCAAAAATTTTAAACCAATCACTGTCAACAGCCACTCCTGTTTTTTCATCAAATAAATTGCCATTCACATTTAATGTTCCAGACCACCAACCCATTCTTGCTACATACACCACATCCCGGTTTTTTTTAAGTACATCTGCGAGAGGCAGGGGAGTTATCGGGCTTCCTTCATCGCCTGTACCAGATGTCATCCGAACCAGGTAAATATTTTTTGCATTTTTGTGATAGTCGTCAAAGCTCAATTCGTTCTGTACCCAAAGGGCAATAAAAATAAATGCCACTAATGCTACAGAAAGCCCAAGCAAATTAATCAGCGTTGTTGTCTTATTGCGGGTAATATTGCGCCATGCGGTTTTTAAATAATTTTTAAACATAGAAGCCTTTGCTTCTTCATTTCAACCAATATACCAATATTATATTTTATTGATAAAGAACAATTTACTATAAACATAATTTAGCAGTAAGTGTTCGTAATCGAACACTATTACACAATAAACGGACAGTTAAGACAACTTATAGTATTGGATTGAATATTAACGAGCAACAAAAAAATTAATTATTTATATCTTTACCTCATGCCGCAAAAAGCAAAACCCATATTTCATAAGCGCATCTTTTGGGATGTTGATTTTGAAAAGATCAACTACGATACTAAAGCAAATTTTGTTATTGAACGGGTATTTGAGCGCGGCGATGTGAATGATATACGCAATTGCCGCCGCTATTACGGTGATGAAAAAGTTACGGAAGCTTTATTGAATGCTAAATTTTTACCTGAAACAAGAATGTATCTTGCAAGTGCTGTAATTAACAGACCGCTAAAAGATTTCAGATGCTACAGACTAAGGCAGTTGAACCCCACACTTTTTCCGTATTAAAGCAACTGCTCCAAATGCCGGAGCTAACAGATTTTTCATTAGTTGGCGGCACTGCTTTATCTCTTTTGTATGGCCACCGCATGTCTGTTGATCTCGATCTTTTTTTCAAATAAACCTTTCGATAATTCAGTAATCACTGCTGCGTTAAAAACAGAATTTAAAGAGGAATTTATTGCTGAAGAAAAGCAAGCCCGTTTTGGAATCTTTTGTTATGCAGAAGGTGTAAAAATTGATCTTATCCGGCATCCCCTCCTTTAATAAGACCTTTGCTAACGATTGATGAAATCAGGATGTTCTCCACCGAAGATATCTTGCTATGAAAGTACAGGCAATATTGGGCCGAGGCAAAAAGAAAGATTTTTGGGACATAGCGGAACTGTTGCATCATTATAGTATAGCGGATTTTATTCAATTTCATAAAGAAAAATATACGACGCAAAATTTATTGATTACTGTACCACAGGCCATCACTTATTTTAATGATGCGGAAGAAAGCGAAGATCCTATAAGCTTTAAAAAGCAAACATGGAATAAAGTAAAAAAATTTATAAGCTTAAAGGTTAATAAGTATTTACGATAGTAATTTTTTGCAATAACCTATTCACATTTTTCATTCCGTTCTCAAACTCTTCACCGGGTTTGCCATTGCTGCTTTTATTGCCTGGAAGCTTATTGTTGGCACAGCAATAATAATCGCAACAAATCCTGCCAAAACAAATACCCACCAATTAATATTTATGCGGTATGCAAAATCTCAAGCCAGGTATGCATTACTTACCACGCAAGTAGTGCAGCAATAACAACTGCAATGGCAATGAGCTTTCAAAAATTTTTAGGTGGCATGTGCACAATATCCTGCATACTTGTGCCATGTACTTTGCATATCCCGGTTTCTTTTGTTTGATGCTGCAAACAAATTTTACCTCGATTGCGTCAACGCTTATGCCGATGTTGAACCGCTTATGCAACAAGCATCTTAACCCACATTGCAGCAAAAACATCTATTTTCATTAATTTTTGGGCTTTTTTTAAGTAACAAAATCCTGAAATAGTTGCTGGTAAAGGTTTTTGTTTTTAAGATTGGTTTGTAGTACACAGGGGGGTGTTCGGTTTCTGATACTGATTTATAGCTTTGCGGCTTATGTATTTAAAAGCCTCCTTCAGATACAATCCTAACATTGCGGATATTGCGGCTTACTACCGCTTGGTAGAGAGTTATCGCAACGAAAATGATAGGGTGTGTCATAGAACGCTTTTAAACATTGGCTTTTGGGCTGAGGCTACCAGAGAACAAAAAGATAAGGTCGTGGATTATCTCAATAGCAGATATAAAAATAAATTATGCCTTTTTGAAGAATCAGATCAGCAAGTACTTAAATGGGTCAATCGTTTTTGGAATGAAATGATTAAGAAGAAAACCATAGATCGCCAGGCAATGGAGGAAAGTCACAGGCTGGTAAAAGTAGAAAGCATAAAACACAAAGAAGCAAGGGAAATAGGCACCGAGTGGATATGCGCCACTACCTGGAATAATCTTAAACTCACCGAACTATTTGAAGGGCTTGGATGGCCGGATGAAAAGGTTCAATTATGCATGACGCAAGTCATTAGCCGGGCAGTATATCCTGTCTCTGAATTAGCCACCAGCAAATGGATAAGAGACAACTCTGCCATCTGCGATATCACCGGATATGATATTCATAAAATTTCCAAAGACAAACTTTACCAGAACGCCCTGGATTTATATAAGTGCAAAGACACCATCGAAAAACATTTATCTACAAAAACCAATGAACTCTTTGACTTGCAAGATAGAATTATGCTCTACGACCTTACCAATACTTATTTTGAGGGCAGTAAGAAAAAGAGCCGGTTGGCTAAATATGGCAGAAGCAAAGAAAAGCGCAACGATGCAAAACTGGTGGTGCTGGCCATGGTTATTAATATAGAGGGCTTCATAAAATATTCATCTATCCATGAAGGCAACTATGTAGATACTTCCGACATCAATCCACTTCTTAAAAAACTACCCACCAGCACTGTAAAACCAATAGTGGTAATGGATGCAGGGATAGCTACAGAAAAAAATTTAAAAATACTAACGCTACAAGGATACAAATACGTAGTAGTGAGCAGAACAAAAATAAAAGACCACCGGGCTGTACAGGAAGGCAAAGAAACTTATTTACTTACCAAATCAAAAAAGATAATCCGGCTAACACAAGTCATAAGTGAAAAACATACCGATAGTTTTCTAAAAGTAGAAAGTGAAGCCAAAGGCTTAAAAGAGCAAGGCATAAAAAATAGATTAGAGCAGGAATACGAACAACAATTGCACCTCATACAACAAAGTTTATTCAAACCAAGAGGTATAAAAAAGTTAGACAAAGTGCAACAAAGAATAGGAAGAGCAAAACAAAAGTATCCTTCTATTCATCACCTTTATAATATCCATCTTGATATTGACCAAGACACCCAAACAGTAAAAAATTTATATTGGCAAAAGGATATTGCGAAAGCCGAAGAAGCAAACAACAAACTGGGCGTTTATTTTCTAAGAACCAATTTAGAAGGAACAGATGAAGCCCTGGAATGGATGATATATAATACAATAAGAGAAATAGAGTCAACATTCAGAGTATTAAAAACAGATTTGGATCTACGTCCGATCTATCATAAAAAGGATGACTCAACAATGGCACATTTGCATTTGGGCCTGCTAGCCTACTGGCTTGTAAATACCATTCGTCACCAACTGAAGCAATCAGGTATCAAGGATGATTGGCAGGAGATAAAGCGAAAAGCATCCACCCAAAAATCAGTACTGACAACAGCACAAAACAGCTATGATAAAATCATACAAATAAAAAGATGCACTGAACCATCAGAAGACCTGAAGAAGATATATGATGCCCTAAAAGGACAAAAACCAAAACCATTCAAACAAATTAAATTTGTAGTACACAAAACGCCACTGAAAAAAAATGAAACCCGTGTCATTACACGATTTTTGTCAGGTTAACTGCAACTTGGGTTAACGAATTATAACAATAAAACTGTACGAAAACGAACAGGTGATGTACGGTATTATGCATCGGTGCGATGCAGAACCAGCAGGCATTGGTATGAAAAACTTATGGCAGTAACGTGAGAAATAATTCAGACAGTTTCTGCATTGGAAAATTCTGTGAATACAGAACATATTGTTTCAATATTTGCAGTAAACGTATATCCTGCAAAAGCTAAGCCCGCCAACGATTGCTTGGCAGCGGCTTCATTACCACAGCCGCAGGCATCTTCAATTAGTACAGGTATGTATCCCAGGTCTGCAGCATGTTTTGCAGTTGGTTCAATACCTACTTCAATTGCAGCGCCGATAATAATCAATGTATGTATATTCAAATCCCGTAAAGCAATATTCAGGTAAGTGCCTTCAAATGCAGACATAGTTATTTTATCGAAAACAGCTTCATCAGGCAAGGGTTTTATTTGCGGAATAATATTAACCGCTTGAGTATCTCTTAAAAACCAGGGTGAAATTTTTTCAAATGAATTTGTTTTCTGCCATTGCATAGCAAGGCGTATTTGCGAAATTCCCATCAGTTTTTTTGGCAATGATAAATGACGGGAAAAAAATATTTTAAAGCCTGCTTTGCGTGCTGCATCAACCACCTTAACCATTGCGGCAATAATGCTTTCTTTATTTTTTATCTGGCTGATTATACCTTCCTGCACATCATATACCAGTAAAGCCGTATGCTTCGGATTACAGGCAGCTTTTAAACTGAAAGGTACCTGTAAGCCGTTTGCGTTTATAAATTCAGGTGTGTTACTCATGATAGTAAAATAACGAATTAATTTTTTGTTCTGTCAAACGGCTCGTTCACATCAACCGCTGTGCTGAAAAGGCTTTCCAGCGGTAACGGAGCAGATACCGGAATTATCTCCCATTCAATATACCCGGCTTTCGTCATCGGAAAATCGTCGAGGTATTTTTTTGCTTCAGCCGCATCGGTGCATTCAAAAACAATTACAACACCTGAAATATCTGCTCTTGCATAATTCTCTCTTATAACACCGGCTTTCCATAACCGCCATGCATTTGCCGCTTCTTCAGACAAAAGTGGTTTTATGGTTTCCATAGTCACACCAGGTTTAAATCTATCGAATGTTATTATCTTCATAGCTAATTTTTAATTATTCGAAATTGATTTAAAACATTTGTAATAAAAAGAACTTACCAAAAGGTAAGCTGCCCTGCAAAACAATTTAAGATGATAAAGCTGAATAATAAAACCTATACCTGTCCTATTGATGTGGCGTTGCATTTCATCAGCGGCAAGTGGAAAATACTTATCATAAGCTACCTGTATTATGGAACGGCACACCGCTATCATGAGATAAAAAAGAATTTGCCGCGCATATCGGAAAAAGTTTTGGTTGAGCAATTAAGCCTGTTGGAAACAAATGGAATTATTAAAAAAACTATTTTACAGAAAAAGCCTTTAAGCGTAAAATATTCCCTTACCTCCAAAGGTGAAGCACTGGTGCCGCTGGTTGATTACTTAAGTGAATGGGGCATAAAATATTTAAAGCATCATGGCATTGATTATATAAAAGATCAGGATTTGTATAAAGAAACTGTCTGATAATTCTTGTTACTTTATTGCTTTGTAATTATTAAACCTGCCTCATAAAATTGCTTAAGATATTCAGCACGTTCACCATTCACATTATCACTCCATTCTCAAACTTTTCACCGGGTTGGCCACCGCTGCTTTTACCGCCTGGAAGCTTACGGTTAGCAAGGCAATAACGATCCCTGCTACGGCTGCAATAAGAAATAACCACCAGTGTATTTCCACTCTGTACGCAAAATCTTTCAACCATTCATTCATCATCCACCAGGCAATGGGTGTGGCAATAACTGCAGACACAAGCACCAATGATAAAAATTCTTTTGAAAGTAAACGCACAATACCTGATACCGATGCGCCCAGCACTTTGCGGATGCCCACTTCTTTGGTACGCTGAAAAGCCGTAAGGGTTGCCAGGCCAAATAATCCAAGGCAACTGATCAATATGGCGATGGCTGTAGCTGCGTTCATTAATGTTTGTGTACGTTCTTCCTCCTGATAAATTTTCTTTATTGTATCATCATAAAACCTGTATTTAAACGGAACGCCTGCATACAGTTTTTTCCATTCCTGCTCTATTACTTTTAAGGATCCGCTCCATTTGGAAGCATCATTCGGCAACTTGATATTGAGTATGGAACTTTGACTTTTTTCGGTAGTAATCAGCACCGGATCAATTTTGGACCGGATACCAAATTGATGAAAATCGCTCACTACTCCTACGATAGGAAAAGACCTGGACTTATCTCCTGATGGTGATAATACTTTGCCTGTCGCATCTTGCGGAGATTGAAAACCATAAGCCTGTACCGCTTTTTCATTAATGACTATTTCATTCATAGTGTCGGAGGCTACAAAATTTCTACCGGCTAATAAATGAAATCCATATAATTTCAGGTAATCCGCATCACCAAACTTCATATTGATCTGCTGCTGGTTTTCCGTGGTATCTTTATAATAAGTAAGCATGTTTCCCATCATAGAATTGTCCATGGGCCGGCTGCCCAATGATACTCCTTCAATATTAGCGTTCCTCAACAATTCATTTTTTAAAACAAATTGTCTGTCTTTGTATGTAGGATCATTTTTGATGTAAGAAGGAACTTCTACTGTTACAATGCCGTTCTTATTAAACCCCATGTCCATACTCATCGCAAAGCCCAGTTGCTGATAAATGATGATACTGCCGATGATGAATATCTGTGCTATCAGAAACTGAAAAACGATCAAACCCTTTCGGAGGGAAAATCGGTTTCTTCCAACTACTTTTTCAGTTACTCCTTTCAACACATTTACGGTTTTCACTTTGGCGGAAATCCATGCGGGGTAAATGCCGGAAAGTAAGGAAATCGCTATAATCAAAGCGAGCATAAACCCAATCATTCTCCCGTAATTCATATAAGTAAACAGGCCTTCGGGAAGAAAACCGGCAAATAATTTTACAGCAAAGGCAGTAAGGATAAATGAAAATATTGCCGCCAGTGAGGTTACGATAAATGTTTCGCCGGTAAATCGATAAATAAGTTGCCGCGATGAGCTGCCCAATGTTTTGCGTATGCCTATTTCTTTTGCACGTTTAGGAAGTTGTGCTGTGCTAAGATTAATATAATTGATACAGGCGAGCAACAGTAAAAATGCACCAACTATCATTAACCCATTCAACACTTTTTTACTGGCTGTACGGGTTTGCACGCCAAATTGCCCTTCAAAATGTTTTGTACTCAAAGGCAACACATCATACCATGATTTGTAATTGTATTTTTCAAAATTTTCTTTGTTATACTTCAGATTGATCGCGTTGAGTTGCGCCATTATTTTGCCGGGATTCACGCTTTGGGAAAGCTTAATAAACAGGAGATCATTAGAACTCATTCCGCCCCAGTTATTATCTGCAATATCTTCTTTATCAATAGGAATGAACTCATTGTTATCATTGCTGAAGCTATTAGGAAAATTTAGTTGAGCCACCACAGCCGAAACCCGGCGAAAAACAGTATCATCATACACAATTGTTTTACCAATTATTTCCTGCGGATTTAATGATGGGAAATATTCATTCGCCTTTGTATCTGTAAGCACCACTTTATCCGTTGCATCCAGTGCGGCGACAGGATTGCCTGCAAGCCATTTATAACCTAACATTTTAAAATAATCCGTATTAGTTGAAACTAATTGCAGGTCATTTTCTCCTTTTTCAAATCGCCGTGTGGGCTTTCCTGCTCCATCGTTAATGACGGCACGATGGGGGTATTTATAAAACATAGGCACTACCATTTGGGTATCTGTTATATCATTGGCTAAAGCATTTAAAACCGGTTTGGCCACTCCGGCAAAACCATTTTCCTTGTTGTTTCCACCATCTTTACCTTTGGATATTACCTGGTAGATATTTTCTGCATCAGGAATTTTTTTATCATAGCTGTATTCAAAGCTCACCATAAGAAAGATGATCCATGCCACGCAGATACAAACGCTAAGGCCAATGATGTTTAAAATGGTAAAGAGGCGATTGCGCCAGAGTTGTCTTGTAAGGGTGGTTAGAAAATTTTTGATCATCACTTGGTATATTTTAAAAATTCAGGTATATATAAACAGAAGTTTTTCATCTTCCTATTTCTCTTGCTACTTTTCCATAATAGTAATCCGATTTTATTTTTTTTGCTGCTTCTTTTAATTGCTTTTTTAGCGATTCACTGTCAGGCATTTTAGCAGCTATTTTTAACAGCACCTCAGATTGGTAGTAATCTGAATTAATATTTCCTGCATATTCGATCAGCTTACTCCAATCAGATTCGTCTTTCACATTTTGGTTAATGAGTTCTTTTAAAATTTCGGATTGATAATAATCACTTTTCATCTTTGCAGTAATATGCATTAGTCCTGAAAATTTACCATCAGAAATGGAAGTATTCTTTAAAAGGCTTTTCAAAACTTCGCCTGATAATAATCCGATTTCATACCGCCAACTATCAATAATACTCCGTCATATTGTTTTTCATTTAATGATGATTTTAATAAGTTTTGTATGGAAGTATATTGATAATAATCAGATTTTATATTTGCAACTGCATTGAGATAAGCATTGGATGTTGCCTCATCGTTTAAAAAAGAAGGCATTACTCCATTTAATAGTTCTGATTTATAATAATCGCTGCCCAAATACTGATCAGTTTTGTTCAATAAAGCGATCCATTCACTTTTGCTCAATTGCTGGTTTTTTAAAATCCAGGAGAGGTAGATCTCTTTTACATAATCGCTTTTAAAACGGCTTACTTCATTCAGTACGGCTGATGTTCCGCCTTTTGCAAATATTCTTTTTACCCGGTTCGTCGCATCTACACCGTATTCGATCATGGTTTTTACACATTCTTCTATAAGCACCTTATCTTCTGTACCGGGAGTATTTTTTTTAACACCATTAATGGTATAGTTAAGGTTGCCATTTGCCGCAGGGCTTACCTTCAGGGATTGTTTTTTGCTATGGAATTCCACATGACCGTCCGGAGATATTTCTACAATACTTTTGTCATCATCTCCCAGCATAACATCACCCTTAACATTGAGGCTGATTTTTGCAGAATCATTTTTCACATTTACGCGGAAAACATTGTTTTCTCTTGTAAAGAAATCTCATTTTTCTGTGCATAAAGGAGGGCTACTGATGCCAAACACAATATGGCAAAGAGGACTAATTTTTTTTTCATAATTTATTTTTTATCAATGAGCCTGAGCTTTGATATCTATTTCTTGTGGCTCCTAACTCATAGCCGGCGGATGACACCTGAATATTCAGGCTTTGGAATAATTTTTTTTCACCTAATTTTTTTTCGTTTAACCTTTGGCGTTAGTAAATCAACAAATACTCAATATTCATCTTTTTCAGCATTAGCATATCGGCTAATTATCAAACATTAGCCAATAATTTTACTCACTCCTTAAGCTCTTCACCGGGTTTGCCACCGCTGCTTTTATTGCCTGGGAGCTTACGGTTAATACAGCAATTAAAACAGCCGCCAATCCTGGTATAGCAAACATCCACCACTGAATATCTATGCGGTACGTATAATTCTGCAACCATTTATTCATAGCAAACCAACCGATTGGTGTTGCTATAGTAATAGAAATAATAACAAGCAGTACAAACTCTTTGGCAAGCATATTTGTAATGTTCGCAACACTCGCTCCTAAAACTTTTCTTATGCCGATTTCTTTAATACGGTTTTCTGCAATATAGGTTGCAAGACCAAATAATCCGAGGCAGGAAATGAAAATTGTTAAACCTGCGAACAATGCCGCCAGTATTCCGGTTTGTTGTTCACTGGCGAACTTCTGCGCATATTCTTCATCAACAAAATGATAGGTGAAGGGATACGCCGGGTTATATTTTTTGAAAACTTCTGCAGCAATACGCAGGTTGGTTGCCATGTTATTTGCAGGGTTAAAACGCATGATGATATTATATGTCCAGTAATTTGTACCGAGTACCACCATTGGTTTTACGTTATCGTAAGGAGAGCCGATGATAAAATTTTTAAACACACCTGCAATTGTTCGCTTTCCATTGCCGGTATTGACGTATTTGCCAACAGGATTTTTTATACGCATCGCTTTTACTGCGGCTTCATTCAGCAGAACAGATGCAGTATCGTACGGATATGTTTTCAGATTTATATCGCGACCTGCAAGTAATGTTAAACCTGTTGTTT
Source organism: Hanamia sp. (assembly GCA_965217965.1). GTDB lineage: Bacteria > Bacteroidota > Bacteroidia > Chitinophagales > Chitinophagaceae > Ginsengibacter. Next base: position 2,629,839 of record CBDCJQ010000001.1, read on the forward strand.
TTATAAAATCACCATCAGCTCCAACCCTTGAAAAATTTATATTCTTGTCTTCATCCACAGAGCCTTCCCATGAATAAACGCTTGAAGTGGCGCCATCAACCGTAACCCCCAAACTATTTTTGCACATAGCAGTTACCGCCCCTTTATTAATAAGTTCTGATTTAATAATATCATAGTTTTTCCTCACGTCTCCTTCAACGGGTACCTCAGCAAGATTGTTTATATTATAACCGGTATCACGGTTTTGAACATGCTTTAGCTCACGGTAAACAATTAATGTAGAAATGATTAAAACGATTGCAATGGAAAATTGTGTTACCACTAAAATCTTTCGCGGACTAAATGCGCCTTTAACCGATATAACCGAACCTTTTAAAACTTTCACCGGCTTAAATGCAGAAAGAAAAAACGCCGGATAGCTGCCAGCCAGCAAACCCGTGAAAAGGATAAAGGCAAAAAGGCTTAACCATAAAACAGGGTTTTTAAAATTAAGAGATAACGATTCACCGATAAGCCGGTTAAACGCCGGCAACGTTAATGCTACAAACAGTAAAGAAAGAATTCCGGCTATTGAAGTGATAAGAATTGACTCGCATAAAAACTGGATAATGAGTTTAAATTTGCCTGCGCCAACCACTTTTCTTACGCCCACTTCTTTTGCACGCTTCTGACTTTGCGCGGTACTCAAATTCATAAAATTGATACAGGCGATCAATACTATAAGCAAACCGATAATAATTAATAAATGAACGGTATCTATTCTTCCACCAGCCGGTTTGCCATTCTCAAAATTTGAATACAGATGTTGTTCAATAATAGAGTAAAGAAAAACTTCATCTTTCGTGTCGGGGGCGTACTTATTTACTTCATGCTTTATTTTGTTATTAAACGCATCAATAGATACACCCGGCTTTAGTTGCACATAAGTATAATAAGTATTGTTATCCCAGGCATTTCCATAATTGTTTTCATTCGCCTGCAATGAAATAAGATAATTAAAATCAAACGCTGTATTGCCCGTCAGGTTTTTAAGAATGCCTGTTACTTTGTAGCTGCCTTTATTGTCAAGCGTTATTACTTTGCCCATCGCATCATCACTACCAAATAAGCGCTTTGCAAGGTCTTGCGTTATCACAATGCTGTTTACATCATCCAGCGCATGGTTTACATCACCTTCCAATAGCGGAAAGCTGAACATGGTTAAGAATGGCTTGTCAACATCATTGCCTTTTGCTTTAATGCTTTTGTCGCCATAATTAAATAATCGTTCAATGCTCCAGTAGATTCTTGCCGTATTCTTTACTTCAGGAAAATCTTTTTGCAACGCGTTTCCAACCGGGCCCGCTGTTATATCAAACGCGTAAACAGCGCCGCCAGTTCCGGTTTGCCGGTTGTAAACTTTATATAAATTGTTTTTATTTGTATGAAACTGATCATAACTAAATTCATTTTGCACCCAAATGCCAATGAGTAAAGCCGCTGCCATACCAATAGCCAGGCCTGTAATATTGATGATAGAAAAAGCTTTGTTGCGCTTTAAGTTACGCCATGCGGTTTTGAAATAATTTTTAAACATAGAAGAAGTTTTACGTTATACTTTTTTTTATTTACCAGCTTTTGTTCTTTTAGCATCTTCGTTGCCCGCCCGGCTGAATATCCGTTTCGGACGGGTGTCTGCAGAGGAGTGCTATAGACACTCACTTGTACGTTTAGATCATGAAGGAACTTTTTTTCTACAAGACCTGTCAGGTTTTAAAAACCTAACAGGTCTGAAATTTTACTCCGTTCTTAAACTCTTCACCGGGTTTGCAATGGCTGCTTTTATCGCCTGGAAGCTCAGTGTTATCAAAGCAATTAGTAACATGCCTAAGCCTGCTGATACGAATATCCACCAGCTCATAGCAGTTTTGTATGCATAATCCTGCAGCCATTTATATATTGCCCACCATGCTAAGGGTGCAGCAATTAAAAATGCCAGGCATACTAATTTTATAAAGCCAGTTGACAAAACAAATACAATATTTGTAACAGTTGCACCCAATATTTTACGGATGCCGATTTCCTTTCTGCGGGTATTGATAGTATATATAACAAGGCCTAACAAACCCAAACAACTGATAAATACGGCAAGCCCTGTTGCCCATGATAACAAGCTTGCCGTTTGCTGCTCCTGTTCATACATCTTTGCTATCGTATCATCATAAAACTTATAATTAAAATCTTCATCAGGATACATTTCCTTATACGCTTTCTGCATCTTAATGATAGCGTTGTGCCATGCAAAACCACCTGCATTATCTGGTTTCAGGCGAACATGAAAAGTGGTGCCATTGCCATCTGCAAATACAAGCGGAAATATAGGTGCATGCGTTGACTGGTCATGAAAATCCTGCATCACACCAACAATCGGCATTTGCTTTCCATTAAAGCTTAAATATTTTCCAAGCGCATCATTTGGTTTTTGAAAGCCCAGCAATTTTGCATATCCATCGTTAATGAGAAATTCTTTAAACGTATCACTTGGAGCAACGTTTCTTCCGGCTAACAATTTTAATTTGTACACATCAATGTATGCAGGATTACCCCACCTGAATTGAATCTGCGCCTGCACATCTTTCTTTGGCGGATAGGGTACATTTGTAAAGGCAACCCCAACATCTGCAGGAGAAAGAAAACCTGAACTTGCAACCTGCACTTCAGAAATTGCATTGATATTATTTAAAAGTTCCTGCGTGTGAGCGGTAACTGTATCATGCGGTATATCAAATGTGATGATGCCATCTTTATTAAAACCCAGATCAGTGTTCAGCGAATAATTAATTTGTTTACCAACCATTATAGTAGCGATGATAAAAAATTGCGCTATTACAAATTGCGAAACAGTCAGGGCTTTTCTTATCCATGCATGCCTTGTTTGGCTGCTGTTTGCAAAAGATTGATTTTTTAAAACCAGTACAGGTTTATACCCTGATAATATTATTGCAGGATATATGCCTGAAATAAAACTTACAAATATTGTAAGAAGGAAAAGGAACAAAAAGATTGATGGCTGCCCCAGGATGCTTACATTCAAACCGGGCGGTATAAAATTTTTAAACACATCAAACAGCAATGGTGTTATGCAAATTGATATTATAGTAGCGATAAGCGTTATTAGAAACGTTTCGCCTAAAAATTGAAACACCAATTGGTTTTTTGAACTGCCCATTGTTTTGCGTATGCCGATTTCTTTTGCTCTTTGTGTTGCATTAGCTGTTGTGAGGTTGATGAAATTGATACAGCCCAACAATAAAAGAAAAGCCGCTATTGCAAGTAAGCCGTACACTGTTGGCAAATGCGCTGTTCTTCCGCCAACACTTGCATACAGATGATTAAAGTGCACATCATTTAAAGGCTGTAAATGAAAGCTCAATGTGTTGGCAGCATCCTTGTTTGCGTCCTTATCATATTTTGCAAGAAGCGCTTTTAACTGCGTTTCAATTTGAGGGGCTTTACTGCCTGCAGAAAGCTTTATATACAATTGCGAATAAGACATCCAATCATTCCACACATTCATCATAAACTGGTTCTGCAAACGGGTTTGTGAAATGGTTGTGTATGATATAAATTCAGCTCCATTAAATAATGTTTCTTTATTCAAATCTTTTACAATTCCTGAAACAGTTACTGTAATATCATTATTATAATTTATTTGTTTGCCGATAATATCAATTGCAGGAAGTGAGGGAAAATATTCATGCGCTCTGCTTTCGGTCAACACAACGTTAAAAGAATTTTTCAGAGAAGTATTTGGTGCACCTGCAATCCATTTATAGGGCAGCAAATAAAAATATTGAGCATTGGTAAAAACAATACCCGGTTGGTTTTTAAATATAGCGGGTTGATCGGTTTGCTTTGTGGTAACCTTCGCAGTTGCATTGCCCGGGAACTGCATCACCGGAACGGTAAGCTCCACACCTGTAACTTCATTATGAATGGCGCCGGCTAATGGAGCCTGCACCGCTGCACTGTGGCCATCAACACCACCAAATTTTGCATCGAGCACTACCCGGTAAATCCTATCACTGTCTTTTTCAAATTTGTCATAGTTGAATTCATAATACACAATTGAAAAAATAATTAGTGAGGCACTTATGCCAATTGATAAGCTCAGCACATTAATTACAGAGAAAGATTTGTTGCGCCAAAAATTTCTGAATGCGGTAGTGAAATAATTTTTAAACATACAAAGATATTTTTTGACAGTTGATTTGTGATGGCTTCTTCCCTTCTTCACTCGTGGAGAAGGGTTAGGGGTGAGGGTTACTCCGTTCTCAAACTCTTCACCGGGTTTGCCGTTGCTGCTTTTATCGCCTGAAAACTTACGGTTAAAAGCGCAATTACAATCGCTGCCAAGCCTGCTAAAGCAAACATCCACCAGTGTATGTCAATTTTATAAGCAAAATCCCGCAGCCATTTGTTCATAGCCCACCATACTACAGGCGTGGAAACAAGCATTGCCACTAATATTAAGGCGATATATTCTTTTGAGAACATAGAAATGATAGATGAAACAGAAGCACCCAACACTTTCCTTATTCCTATTTCTTTGGTGCGTTGAAAAGCAGTAAGAGCCGCCAGCCCAAATAAGCCGAGGCAACTGATTAATATAGTAATGATGGTAGCAAGATCAACCAGCTTGCCTATCTGCCTTTCCTGCGTGTACATTTGTTCCAGCGTTACATCATAAAAACTATAGTGAAAACTTTCTGCAGGGTAAAAATAATTCCACTGCTTTTCAATCGCTTTCAGCGTACCCTGCCATTGCGAAGGATTGTGGCTGCTGAGCCTGATATTAAAAGTAGAGAGGTTATCCTTCTCCATTGAAATAGCAAGAGGTTCCATTTTAGTATAAAAATCCTGTGTGTTGAAATCTTTTACCACACCAACTACCGATACTTTAGGGTTGCCTAACTGCGCAATCATTTTGCCGACTGCATCACGCGGATTGGCAAAACCAAAAGCTTTTGCCGCCGACTCATTTATAAGATATTCACTTACCGTATCCGAGGCATGAAGATTGCTGCCCGCCAGTAATTTTATCTGGTATAAATTAAGGTAAGAAGTATCGCTCCACTTTTTGTATGTCTGTATTTGTACAGGAGTCTTTCCATCAGCTTCATATACAAAAGGGCTTGAGGAATAGCCGGATGACAAAGGCGCTGTGCCAAGTGCTACCTTTTCAATACCCGGAACTTTTTGTAACTGGTTCTGCAACGTAAATTGTTTCCCCTTATATCTTTCGTCCAGCGTATATTTCCAGGGAACGCTTACCAGTACCACGGCGTCTTTATTAAAACCCATGTCGGCGTTCAGCGTATATCGCAATTGAGAACCTACGATGATGGAACTGGTAATGAAGACCAATGCAATAAAAAATTGAAATACAATAAGCGCCTTTTGCAGGCTGAATTTCCGGCGGGAATTATTTGCCGCCGAAAAGTTTTTAAATACATTGATCGCTTTGAGTTTAGTGATCAGCCAGCCAGGATAGAGGCCAGCCAGGATTGTAATGACAAAAGCAAGCACCAGCATGAACAACAAAGCTTCCAGCAAGGAGCCATACAGCGTTACACCTGCGGGAATGATATCTTTTAAAACCCAAAATCCGACCTGACTTAATAAGAGTGATAGCCCACATGCAAGGAGGGTAGTTACAAATGTTTCAGAAAGAAATTCCCTGATCAATTGCCACCGGCTGCTTCCCAATGTTTTTCGCACACCGATCTCTTTACCTCGCTGCGGTATCTGCGCAGCGCTCATGTTAATATAATTAATACATGCCAGCAGCAACAGGAAAAACCCGATACCCATTAATCCGTAAAGTACCGGCCTGCTGGTTTTGGTAACGCCGTATTCTTCCACATTTGTAGCGAAATGCACATCCTGCACCGGCAGTAATTCATAGCTTTTCGACATTTTCATGTCCTTAAATGCTTTTGCTGAAGCTCTTCCATCAACTGCTGCAAATTCCGTCCATTTCCTTGCAGATAGTGCGTTGATCTGCTGAAGTACTACAGATGCTTTGGCCGTATTGGCTATTTGTATATACAATTGATCGCTGCCGTTGGTATTAGTCCATGCAGCCGGTTGAAAGCCTTTTCGTGGCAGTGATACAAATTCTTTATAAGTAAACTGTGAAGGAGTTTCATAATCGGCAACAATACCCGTAACCGTCCTGGTAACCGTATCCGACCATTCATAATAAACAATCGTTTTATTGAGAATCTTACCGGGTGTTTGATCAGGAAAATATTCACGTGCCCTGCTTTGCGTAAGCACCACATTATCGGGGCAGCTTAATGCACTTGTTTTGCTGCCCGCAATCCATTGATAAGGCAGCATATTAAAATACGACACGTCGGTTGCAATAATATTATCCGGGTCTTCCCTGGTGAAAATTTTACCCCGATTATTTATCTCGATAGTATTTACACTTTTTTTAAATACGGGAACTACATTGGCTACACCCGGAATTTCCGCTCTTATCCCCTGATACATTGGTGCAGCTACGCCGCCCATTTTAGAATTTTGCCTGTCTGGCGAATTAAACGCGGTAATTACTTTATACGTATTTTCTTTGTCAGGTACTGAATGGTCGTAGCTGAATTCATAGCTTACGATCCGGTAAATGATCCAGCAGGCGCTAATACTTACGCCAAGCCCGAAAATATTCAACGCGGTAAACAGGCGATGCCGCCACAGATGGCGCAATGAAGTTTTGAAATAATTTTTAAACATGGTTTTAGTTTCTAATTTTGAATACAATTCCGTTTAAAATGTTAACAACGATTAAAGGCACATACGACAATGGGCAAATTATTTTAGATGAAATTCCATCTGCTAAAAACAAATCCAAAGTCGTAGTTACTTTTTTGGAAGAAATCGAATCTCCCTCTCTTCAAAAACGCCCCTTCGGTAGTTTAAAAGGCAAAATCGGTATTCCTGATAATTTTAACGAACCGCTTGACGACCTGAAAGACTACATGTATTGATGCGCTATTTGTTAGATACTCAAATACTCATTTGGTCTTTGGAAGACAATCCAAAACTCAAAGCATCTTTACGTACCTTAATTGAAAACCCTGCACATAGAATATTCGTAAGCCAATTCAGCCTGATGGAAATTTCTATCAAATTGAAACTGGGCAAACTCCCGGAATTTATTGTAACTATCGAATTCATAACATCTCAACTTTTATCAGATGGATTTGAAATTTTACAAGTTTCTAATAACCATATTTTTTCTTATCAACAAATTCCGTTTTATGAAAACCACCGTGATCCATTTGACAGGTTTTTATTAGCCACCGCATTATCAGAACAATACCTGTTATTTCAGTTGACGAAAAGTTTTCACTTTACCGTCCCTTGATAACTGTAATAGATTAATTACTCTGTTCGCAATGATTTTACCGGGTTTGCCACCGCTGCTTTAATTGCCTGGAAACTTATCGTTGCAAGTGCAATAATTATTGAAGCCGCGCCGCCTGCTGCAAATAACCACCAGCTAATATCAATGCGATAAACATAATCCTGTAACCATTTATTCATAAAATACCATGCGACAGGCGCTGCAATTACAAATGCGATCGAAATAAGTATGATAAATTCTTTTGAAAATAAATAAACGATACTGCCTGCAGTAGCACCCAGCACTTTACGAATACCCACTTCTTTTATACGCTGTACTGCCATGAAGGATGCGAGTCCGTACAACCCAAGACAGCTAAGGAATATAGCGATGGCTGCAAAAATTTTATACAACTGCGCTAACTGGTTTTCCTGTTGGTAAAAGCTTTCAATTTTATCATCTAAAAACCTGTATTCATACACAGCATTTGGAATTGTTTGCTGCCATATTTTTTTGATGGATTGCATGGAAGTCGCCATGTTGGTGGTGGAAAGTTTTATGGAAGCCTGACGGTACATGGTGCTGTTTGTGGCAATAAGCAATGGTGCCAGGCGCTGGCGTAAAGACCGGTCATTAAAATCTTTCACTACGCCTACAACAGGGCATTTTATTAAACCATTCAACATGCTTATTTCTTTGCCAATTATATCTTCCGGTTTTTTTAACCCTAAGCTTTTCACGAATGATTCATTCACCAAAAATTCCTGTGTATAACCGGAAGGCTTCAAATTTTTTCCAGCTATTAGTTGTAATTTATAAGTGGGCACATAGTCATTGTCCACGAATTTGCTGATAGCCTCAAAATCTGCATCCTTTAATGCATGGTTAAATTTGAAAGTGGTAAACATATTATTATTGTCTTCCATCGGGGAGTTGGAATTGAAGCTTACTGCCTGCGCCCCGTTTGATAATAACTGCTGCTTTAAGTAATCTGTTTGCTTGTCGCCGGTGCTGTCCGGTCGGTAAGGAACATTTACGATAGCATCTTTATCAAAGCCCAGCGGTTGATTCATAAAATAATTCATTTGCTGTACAATGATGAGTGTGCCGATAATGAGCGCCTGTGCAATGATAAATTGAAACACTACCAATCCTCTTCTTAATGAAATTCCCTTTGCAGTATTTGCTGAAATTTTACTCTTTAAAGCAGTAACAGGATTGAAACGTGACAAAACAATTGAAGGATAAAAACCGGCAAGCGCAGTTACAACAATTGTTACAGCGAGAAGAAATAAAATAATTGAGGGATTAATGAATATTTTGAATGAAAGCGAAAGCTCTAACAATTGATTTATATAAGGCAATACAAGCAATGTAATGCCTGCCGCAAGCAGTACAGCAATTGTAACTATTAAAAATGTTTCAACGATAAACTGGATTCGCAATTGAGATTTATTACTGCCCAACACTTTTCTTACACCAATTTCCTTTGCCCGGTTAACAGCTTGTGCAGTGGATAAATTGATAAAGTTTACGCAGGCAATTAACAGTATGAATGCTGCAATAAGCCACAATACATTGATGAGTTCGTGGCTGATTATTTTGTTGCTGTAATTGCCTGCTGCTGCATCGTAATGCACAGCGCTTAATGGTTGAATGATATAGCTATCCTTATTACCGGCAGGTTGCACTTTTCGTGCATAAGCGCTTAATTGTTGATTAAAATTGTCAACAGAAATATTCGGCGGAAGCAAAACATAGCATCCAAAATCAGGTGCTGATTGATTCCACTGTGGTTGTTGAAATCCGTATTGCGCATCACCGGTAAAATCTGTTCCGTAAGCAACTACCAATTTCAATTGAAAGTCTGTATTTGCCGGTATGGTTGCAAGAATGCCGGATACTTTCAGCCCCACCGGTGGAAACTGAAACAAACCTGCACCCATGCTATAGTATCCTGTTATTTTAATGTTTTTACCCATCGCTGTTTTCCAGTCGCCGAAATAAGTTTCTGCAACCTCTTTTGTAAGCAATACATTATTTGGGTCTTTTAATGATTGGTACGAACCTGCGAGCAGCGGAAAATTAAACATGTTAAAGAATGACGGCGATGTATAAAACACACCGCTCTGTTCTTTAAAATTTTTTACAGGCGTTCCGTTATTATCCGGCACCTGCAACTCATCGTTGTGGCTTACATACACCGGAGCAACTTGTTCCAGTTGAGGAAAAGCCGTTTTTAAATTTGCAGGCAATGGAAAAGGAACATTCTTTGCGTAAGTAATATTTCCTGCATCTGCATGGTGAGATTCGGTTAACACACGATAGATGCGGTCTTTCTTTGGGTGAAAATCATCAAAGCTTGTTTGATATTGTATAATAATAAATATCATCATGCAAACGGCAATACCCACAGCCAATCCGGCTATGTTGATAATAGTGTAATTCCTGTTACGGATCAAACTTCTGAATGCCGTTTTCACGAAGTGTCGTACAGGGAAATAATTATTGAACATAAAGCCTCTCCTAAATCCTTGTCTGCCGCCAGGCAGGCTCTCCGCCTTAGGCGAGAAGGATTTTTTGGTTTGATTATAATTTAAACTGTTTCATTTTTTCACGATTCAAGTTTCACGTTCTTCACTCCGTTCTCAAACTCTTTACAGGGTTTGCTATAGCTGCTTTAATTGCCTGGAAACTGATGGTTGAAACTGCTATACCAACAGCAATAAAGCTGGCAATAAAAAAGAGCCAGAAACTGATATCTGTTTTATACGCGAAGTTTTCCAACCACTTGCTCATGAGATAATTGGCAACAGGAACAGCAATGATGATGGCTACTATAACCAGCACAATAAAATCTCTTCCCAAAAGACTTATAATGTTTGCAACACTGGCACCTAATACTTTTCGTATGCCAATTTCTTTTGTGCGTAATTGTGCAGAATAAGTTGCCAAAGCCAATAAGCCTAAGCACGAAATAAAAATGGCAATACCTGCAAAAATGTTAAACAACAGTTTGGTCCTGTTATCAGTTTTATATAATTCATCAAATTTGGTATCAACAAAGCTGTAGCTAAAAGGATTGTTTTCCGCGTAACGTTTATAAACATTTTCAACAGCTTTTATAGCCTGTTGCGCCGTAGCCGCAGTTGTTTTAACATACAATATACTTTTCCAGCGATGCGTCCAGAAAACAAACGGCTCTATTTTATCTTTCAATGATCGAAAATGAAAATCTTTCAGCACACCAGTTATTACACCCGGATTTTCGTGTAAACTCATTTGTTTGCCAATATATGGCGGCTTTAACCCCATTTGCTTAGCCATTGTTTCGTTTATAATATATTTTGATGTATCTGATGGCGTTCCGGTAAAATTGCTTCCTTCAATAAATTGAAAATTCATTAAAGGAATAAAGTCTTTATCAATGCCTGCCCGGTTAACGAGCATATTATTGTTTTTAGATTTGCCAGGCCAATCAATGTCACCTGTTGCACTTCCATAATTTACAATGTTGTACACACTTGATAAAGATGTTGCCGATATTCCCGGCGCTTTTTTTAATTCATCTTTAATTGCATCAATATGGTTTACGGCATCTTCATCAAGCTGAACAGTAAAAACATATTCCTTATCATAACCTAAATTCATTTGGCTTATATACTTCATCTGCCGTCCAATAACTAACGTGCAAATAATAAGTATTACAGAAATTGAAAACTGAAAAACAACCAGCATTTTCCTCAACAAAATGTTGCTGATGCTTTGATTTAATTTTCCTTTGAGGGAAGTGATAGGATTGAATGAAGACAAATGTATAGCAGGATACACACCAGCTAAAATTAAAGTGCCTAAAACAGCAACGCCAACCAACATCCATACTGAAGGATTGCTTAAAGAAAACTCCAGTGATTTACCGGTTATGCTATTGTAAGCAGGAATTAACAGTGCTGCAAATACAAGCGCTAAAACAGTTGCAACTACAAAAATGATTATTGTTTCTACGACGAATTGAGTAAACAACTGCCACTTATTGGCGCCAACTATTTTGCGCATGCTTACTTCCTTAGCTCTTGACATTGACTTTGCTGTTGACAGGTTTACATAATTAACCGCAGCAATGGCAAGCAATAAAACAGTAATAATGGTAAACACCTGCACCATCCGCAGTGCAGATTTATTACCATCTGCAGATATCAAATGTTTATCAGCAAGTGCCTGCAGCATAAACTTTGTTTGGCTGTCGCCGTTACGTGCATCTTTGTATGCTTTTGTCAGCGCATTTTCTATGGTGACGATATGAGTGTGCGGCTGCAGCCTTACATAGGTGTTATAAGCATAATTTCCAAGGTCTTCATCAATCGTTTTCCAGTCGCCATTTCCGCCCCATGCGGTGAACATTTTTGCATACAGGCTCATAGGAAATAAAGCATCAAAGCGAAGGGATGAGTTTTGAGGAAAATTGTGCATAACGCCTGTAACAATAAAACTGCTTGTGTCCTGCATAATCACTTTTCCAATCACATCATCCGTTCCGAAAATTTTTTTCGCAGTTTCTTCAGTAAGTAAAACATTGCTGGTGCTGTTAAACAAATTTTGTGCAGTGCCTTTAGTGGTAGTAAAACTGAAAATTGAAAAAAAGCTGCTGTCAACATAAGCCGTATGCAAACCAGAGATAAGTTGTTTATTATTGGGTTGATGAAGCGTTACTTCCCAATCATCACTTATTCTTGCAACAGCTTGTACCTGCGATAATGATTTTGCATATTTATACAAAGGCCCGGGAACGCCTGTCCAAATCTGTTCTTTTCCATTGATATCAAAATGCGAGCTCAGGTTATAAATTCTGTTGTAGTCTTTATTGAATTTATCAAAGCTTTTTTCATCCTGTATCCATAATAATAGCAAGATAGCCGTTGCTAATCCAACAGAAAGGCCTAGAATATTGATAATTGAATAAAACTTATTCTTCCATAAACTCCGCAAAGCTGTTTTTATATAATTTTTAAACATAAAAGTTGGGATTTCTGATGTATAATTTGTTTATATCTGATTTGTTTGGCTGCTGGCTACTAAGCCTTTATCAAATCGGTTCACTTGTTCATTTTCAAACTGCCACATTTTTAAATTAAGCATTAAATTTTTTCGGGGCATCAGGTCAGTTATTTCAACTTTCGACGTCCATTCTACTCTCTCGTATCCATAGAGCGCATCACCTTTCCGTAATAATAATCTGATTTTATATTTTTAGCAGCCGCTGTAAGCTCTTTACTAAGCGTTTCGCTTGCCGGCATTGTACCTGCAATCTTCTTTAGCATTTCGGCCTGGTAATAATCAGAATCAATTTTGCCGGCATACAGGATCAGGCTGCTCCATGCAGCTTCATCTTTCATATTTTCATCAATAAGGCCCGCCAGCATTGTGTATTGATAATAACTGCTTTTCATATTTTGTACGCCAATCATAGTTTGCGCAAACTGGTCTTTATTAAGCGATTTATTTTTTAATAAAGTGCTGCTGAGCTCAGCTTTATAATAATCGCTTTTCATGGTTGCAACCACCTTCATTATAGCTGAAAACCTGGCATCAGCAATATTGTTATTATTTAAAAGCATCTCCAGCACTTTAGCCTGGTAATAATCAGATTTCATACTACTTACAATACCCAATACCTGCGTAAACTGTTTTTCGTTTAGCGCCGTACCCAATATTTTTTGCAGGGTGGTGCTTTGATAGTAATCCGAGGTAATATTATTCACCACATTCAGGTAAGCACCGGATGTAGCTTCATCAGCAATAAATGAAGCCATAACACCATCCAGCAATTGAGCTTTATAATAATCGCTGCTGAGGTATTGATTGATTTTATTCAGCAATGCGATCATTTCATCCTTTAAAAGCTTTTGGCCGTTTAACAAATACGATAGATATATCTCTTTTACATAATCGCTTTTAAAACGTTCCACTTCATGTAAAACGCCTGGTGTGCCTTTTTGCGCAAATATTCTTTTTACGCGGTTATCTGCATCTATGCCATAGCTAATCATCAATTGCACACAATCTTCAATCAGCGCTTTATCATTTTCATTTAAGGTTGTTTTTTTATAGCCATTAATGGTATATACAAGGTTGCCTTGCCCGTCATGTTCAATTTCAAGCGACTCCTTTTCTTTTCGGTATATTATTGAACCAGCCCGTGAGAGTTGCGTAATACTTTTATCATCATCACCAAGCGTTACTTCGCCTTTAACAGTAAGGCTTAGCGCGTTAGCACGGCTCTTAACTTTTAAAGTGAATGTGTTGTTTTCTTTTGAATAAGAAACTTCATCGTTTTGGGCGTGCACCAACATTACAGATGCCCAACAAAAAAATGTACCTAAAATAATTTTTTTCATTTGTAGTTTATTTAATTGATCAGAATGATTTTTAATCTGTTTAAATGTTATTGCAATTCTTTTACTTGTGCCGGTGCCTGTAATTATTCTGTAACAAGCGGGATTTCCTGTAGTTTACTCTGTTCTCAACTTTTCACCGGATTTCTTAAACATAAAAAACAGGCGGATTGGTGTCAGATAATATTAGTGAATTATATCTCCAAAACATTGCCGTGAACTTATGTTTTGATTATTAGTCTTTTATGTTTTCTAGTGGTTGGCGAGGTGTACGATTTTGATACGATAGTGTTCGTTTTTTGGACGGGAAGCTTAAACAACTGTCTGCATGTTGTTGCGAAAGATTTCCTGTTATGAGGGGTGATTGAAAGCATGCTTCGGGTCCCTCCCGGTGACTATCAGGATTTTGGTAATCGTATGGTGATGCTAAACCAAGGAGATTGCTTTCCCGAAGTCAATCGGGCCGGAAAATTATTATAATTTAGAGATCGTTCCGGCTACCTGTTTGCTGAACAGCAGGCTCGCAAAGGACCTGATGGGAAGTGTGATACTCATTCTGTGCGAAGGGATTTCACCGGGTTACTCAGCGCAGCTTTTATACTTTGATAACTCACAGTGAGCAACGCAATGAAAATAGTGGTTATGCCCGCCAAAGCAAACATCCACCATTCAATATCTATTTTATAAGCAAAGTTTTGCAGCCAATTGTTCATAGCCCACCATGCAATAGGAAATGCAACGAGTATGGCTATGCCGACAAGCTTTAAAAAATTACCTGAGAACAGGGTAACGATATCACCCACAGATGCACCCAACACTTTGCGCACACCAATTTCCTTTACACGTTGCGCCGCTACAAATGTTGCGAGACCAAACAATCCAAGACATGATATCAAAATGGCGAGGATTGCAAAATAATCAGATAGCTTGCTTACGACCTGTTCGCTTTTATAAAGATTCGCAAATTCAAGATCAGAAAACTGGTACGTGAATGGAAATTTAGGATTCAATGTTTTACAGATCGTTTGCAAACCTGCTATCGCATTTTTCGCTTTGCCCGCACGGCTGCGAACCAGGATCGTGCCCCATGGCCACTTCTCATCAAGCCTTACTATAAGCGGATCAATAGGGTCGTGCATAGAACTAAAATGAAAATCTTTAATAACACCCACGATGGTGCCGGGATGATTTCCCCAGGTAACTTGTTTACCGACAGGATCCGTATAACCGATTTTATTTACGGCGGTTTCATTTAAAATATAGCTTGTTGAGTCAGCATAATCTTTGGAAAAATCGCGGCCTTCTTTCAATTGCAGCTTCATCGTCTTTACAAAATCATAGCCTACTACCCCATCGGCGAAGAATACATTGCTGTTGGGATCTTTTCCAGGCCAACTTATACTATTGGTATGATGTTCAATGATCGTGGGTGAATTCCGCATCTTTGAGACGTTTAAGATTGACGGCATTTTGCTCACTTCATCTTTGAGCACGTTATACTTTTTGATCAGCTCGCCTTCTATAGGGATGTAAATAAGGTTTTCCCTGTCGTAGCCAATGTTTTTCTTTTGAATAAAATTCATTTGCCGGTAGATCACGATCATGCCTACAATAAGAATGATGGAAAGGGCAAACTGGAAAACCACGAGCCCCTGCCTGAAGAAAGTGGCGGCATGGCTAAACTTCAGCGTGCCTTTCAAAACCTTTACCGGCTTCAATGAAGAAAGGAAAAATGCAGGGTAGCTTCCTGCAACAAGGCCAGTGATAATAAATAAACCAGCCAAAGCCAGCCAGAAAATTGGCTGACTAACGGGTAAGGCTAGCTGCTTTTCTGTAAGGCCATTGAAGGCCGGCAGCAACAAGGCTGTGGTAAAGACGGCGATGATAACTGAGAGCAATGTAAGCAACATCGCCTCGCCAATAAACTGCCCGATCAGTGAAGAACGCCTGGCGCCAATCACTTTGCGCAGGCCCACTTCTTTTGCACGCTTTGAGGCCCGTGCCGTAGCAAGGTTCATGAAATTGATGCAGGCGATAAGCATGATGAAGATGGCCACGAGCGTAAACAGATTTACATATTCGATACGGCCGCCATCTACCTTGCCATTAGTAAAATTGGAATGCAGGTACTTCTCCGGGAAAGGCTGCAACGCCAGCTCCATTACCACAGCGGGGTCTTTGTCAGCATAGCGGTAAAGAAAATCTTTGATCTTTGCCTCCACAGCCGCAGGATTTGCATCTGCACGAAGCATTACAAAAGTCTCCGGGCTGGTATTGCCCCAATTGTGTACCCAATCATTTTGCTTTACATAATCTATCCAGCTTCTTATAAAATCAAACTGCTGAGAAGAGTTTGCCGGAATATTTTCAAACACGCCGGTTACCTGCAGGTCTTCTTTATTTTCGAAGCGCAGCGTTTGCCCGATGGCGTTAGCCGGGCTGCCGAAAAAATTATCCGCCATGTTGCGGGAGATCGCAATGCTATTGGGTTCATTTAAAACAGTAGCCGCATTGCCCTGCAAAAGCGGGTAGCTGAACATGCGAAAAAAATCGAGGCCGGCAAACCTACCGTTGTTTTTATTTACTTTATTATTTGCCTCGAAAGTGCTTTGTGTGCCCGGTGCAGCCGCATAGTCTGTAGCGGCGGTATATTCAATTTCCGGAATTACTTTTTTCAATTCATCTGCAAGCAGCCCTTGAGTAGGATAGCTTGCATCAGTTTTACCATTAGATATCCAGCGCTCGTACACCTGGTATAGTTGCTTGCCGTTTTTATGAAAAGCATCCACGCTGCGTTCGTCCTGTATCCACAGAATTATGAGCATACTGCAGGTAAGCCCCAACGATAGGCCGAGTATATTGATGGCTGAAAATGCTTTGTTACGAACGAGATTGCGCCAGGCGACTTTGAGATAGTTTTTAATCATGGCGTGCTATTTTAAAATATTGCCGAATGACCCCTTTGGGGAATGATGAAAAGCTTTGCATATTTCATTTATGATCGAAAACCTTGCCGTGGTTTAAGTTTTTGGGAATGAGGGATTTATGAGTTGATGGTAATGGTGAGGTGTTCGATTTTGATACGGTGGTGTGCGGTTGTGTGGAGGGAGGTTTTTTACATCGCTTACATAGCATGTGAATATTATACCATAATTGGCTTAAGAAATTCTTCGGCTATTAAGCAGAGATCATTAAAAACAAGGCTCGACAATTCTAATTCTAATTTTTGTAAGGTAGACGGCAGTTGCTTGGATATGAATTATCTTTTGTGTGATAGACACGGACGCGTCAACTTAGAATGTAGCAAGCGGTTATATCTAAAAATGTTATGTTGTAGGATACAGTTTTTCTTTAAGTGTCTCGGGATAGGCCCACCATTCTGTGTTCTTTTTTGGCTTAAAGATATATTTATGTTCGTTTGTAGGTATCGGTATAACAATAGCAAATGTTGATTCTTCCGAATTGTGAAGGTCTTCCCAATGAAAACTTAGGAAGCGAGCTGCTGCTTCTGTTGCAACAACAGTTATTCCAGCACAAACAAAAAAGATTTTATTGAAAAATATTGATCTTGCAATCAATGCATAGTCTGTAGTTATTTCATTTTCGGCCAAAAGCAACTCGGGCGTTTTATCATCCTCATGCCCATGTCTATTTATTTTTATAAACCGTACTACTCGTTCATTGTCATTAATAAAGGTGACACAAGTAAAATGCTTTTTTACTTCGTTCAAAAGATTGTGATTTAATAAATCCATTAACAGTATGTTTGAAAACATACCGATTGATATATAAGTACTATACTTCCTTTCATTAGTGTCATTTGCTCTTTTGTGAATAATTTTCTTCATTTCTTCATCTGTTACCACTTTTTCTAATTTCGTTTTATCCAAGTATCTATGAATTTTATTGAAGGTGCCATTTTCATCTAAAAAGATATCTTCTTCGTTATACTGGAAGATTTTGCTTAAGCTTTGCAGGTCAGTACGAATTGTCGGTAACCTCATGCTCATCTTGGAAAAAAGAGCTACAATATTTGCTGCAGCAATTGCATCTGACTGCGAAAACGATACTGCAGCCGAATCAAAAAAGATTTTTATTGAATTCAAAAAGTACCTCTCCTCACCTCCCGACTCTTTAATATGATTTTTAATTAAGTGTTCCTTCTCAGCATATGTTAAATTCTTAATCTCACTAGAGTTGAGATAATCTATATATCTATAACTCGGCAGAACTATCGTTACTTTATCATTTTTTTTATTATCGTCATCATTATTTACTTCGCATTAAAAAAAATGTTGAAATTTTTTTTTTCTGCAAATTTCTTGGTCTCTACTAATATGTAAAAGTTCTTGAAATGTTGAGAATAAGGATGACGCGAGCAGAGATGTTAACGTGCTAATTAAAATGATAAAAAAAGCGTCTAAAAAGCCATTAAGATATACATAAATTGGATTTTTAAAAATTGTATAAAAACAAAATGCTAATCCAATTATTATAATCCCTAAAAAAAATAATTGAGCCTTCTGCCAGATTTCTTTAGCTGAACCTTTC
The DNA here is from genome assembly GCA_965217965.1 of Hanamia sp. Classification (GTDB taxonomy): domain Bacteria; phylum Bacteroidota; class Bacteroidia; order Chitinophagales; family Chitinophagaceae; genus Ginsengibacter. The sequence goes on from CBDCJQ010000001.1 coordinate 2,648,175, forward strand.
AAATACTTAGAGTTTTTAAATACGATTATCAAGCCTAACTTTTGGTGTTTTGCCATCGGTGAATTTCTTATATGTTAGCTATGTATAAATATTTGTTCTAAATTTTATTCGTTCAAAGACTAATACCTGCAGCATTATTTTTCTTTTTTGCCGGCTAAGCCAATTTTATAAATTACTCCTGTTGGGCTGATAGCGCCAACTTTATTTTGGGTCACCATGTATATCTCACCTTTCTCATCAGTACCAAAACTATTGATGGTAAAATCAAACTGTGCCGTATCCGCTCTCCCCTCAAATTTACAGTTATGCTTCACCCATTGTTGTTTTTCATTTTTGTCCATATAAAAAATACGGGAAGCCCAGTCGCCAAATATATATTTGCCTTCCATAGCCGCGTATTGACTGCCTCTGTAAATGTAGCCACCTATAACACTTACTCCCTCAGTGTGTGGGTATTCAATCAAAGGCGGAACAAAATCGCCGCCCCTGGCATATAGAGCACTGTCATAAATATGGAAGCCTTCCATAGCGCGCCAGCCATAGTTTTTGCCTTTTTCAATTATGTCTACTTCTTCATAATGATCTTGGCCTACATCACCACAAAAAAGTTCCCCGGTTTTTTCATCAAAAGAAAGCCGCCAGGGCATGCGCATACCATAGCACCAGATTTCGTCCCTTCCGTCTTTACCTACAAAAGGATTGTCTTTTGGAATTGTATATGGATCCCCATGATCAACATCAATGCGTATTATTTTGCTTAGTAATTGGTGCAGGTTCTGCCCGTTTCCCGGATTGCCATGGGCATCTCCCTGTCCTCCTCCATCGCCGAAGCCAATGTACAGGTAGCCTTTTTTATCAAATACCATATTGCCACCATTATGATTTTCTTCCGGCTGTTCTACCTCGAGTAGGATTTTTTTTTGAGGGCTTGCTTTATCGGGGTCGTTGGGATCTACTTTGAATTCTGCCAATACTGATTTGTTATTGGAACCTTTTTTAGAAGGAGCGCTGTAATGAACAAAAAAGCGCCCATTGTTTTTATAATCCGGGTGAAATGCAAAACCCAGCAAGCCCACATCCATATATTTATTTTCCATCGGTACCAGCAGGGAATTTATATCTAAAAATGGTTCTTTTAATAATTTACCATTTTTCAAAATCATAATTCTGCCGGCTTGCTGGCCAATAAAAATTCGCCCTGAGCCGTCATGCGCATTTTCCAAAGCCACAGGACCATAGAGGCTATCAGTCACCTTGTCGAGTTGAAAAACTAAAGAATCGCCTGTTTTAACTGGGCTTGAATTTTCATCCTTTACAGCTTTTTCATCGTTGTCAGAATTGGTATTGCAACCAATACAAAGCAGAACAAAAAATGCAAAAAACGCCAACTGTTTGTTTTTCATAATTATCAGTAAAATTTGATGAGTTCCTTAGAACTAAAGTATGAAAAATAAGTAAGTGTGTAATAAGCGTAGTTAAATGATGTTTTAATAATATTTTCCCGCATTGCTATAAATATATTCTTCTGCTTCACTTCCCATTGAGTTTTCCACAGCATAACTTTACATCTAAAAAATTATTCCCTAAAACCCCGATGTTCGCTTAAAACTTGATTAATTATAAACCCAACCTATAAATATTTTTGATGCATGATCAATGTGCAGAAAAATAGAAAGAGTAAACTTGGAGCACTTATATTTCACAGACATAATTTTAAGATAAAGAAGTTGGCTTCTTTAAGCTTGAAGAGCGTCCAGGCATCGGGGTTTCTCCGTAGGAAGTCTCCATAGGAGTCCTTCGTGACCGTTGGACATTTCCTGGATTCCTGTTTATTGTCAGCTTATGTAAGAAAGGAAATGGAAACCCAGCTGAGAAAGATACCTCTCCACGGAGCAGTTCTTTGTCCTGAGTTTCTCCAAAGGTCAAATGACTTCCTTTGAAGAGTTCATTGGAACAAGTTCGGAACAGCGATACTTTTTTATTCTGATCATGTTAAGAACAGCAAGAAGCTACGAGAGCTTTCGCTTCTCAAATTCGTGTTTTGCCTTATTCCATTAATAAAAGAACACTTAATTCTTCTTTAATTTTTTTGCAGCGAACAATTTGTATCAATTCGTGTTTTATCAATCATTAATCATCTAAATAAAAAATTTATGAATCCACTTAACAATCCGGAACACAAAGAAGGACAGACAGCCAAGGCCATTGAAGAACAAACTGCAAAACTTCCATCAGATATTTTTTTATGGGCAGCTTTAGGCTCAATGGCCGCTTCTCTCACATTGAAGCTTACCGGCAATAGGCACAACGCTTTGTTTGTAGGCCAATGGGCTGCGCCTTTTCTTTTATTAGGTGTATATAATAAAATAGTTAAGCTTGAAGGGCACGACTAATTTGCTGTATTGTAGGCTACAAAGCTGTTTTTCGCTATCCTGAGTTTGCCAACCCCGAACTATTTGAGGGCTGCATCTAACTCAGGATAGCGAAAATAATAAGAACTTTTGCAAAAGTGGTTGTTGCCGGCATATTGCCGCAGAGTACAAAGTGGTTGCCGGCTAAGGTTTTACAAAAATTATATGCGTTGGAAAAAAAGGCTTACTGATGGGGAATTTGTAATAATTACTTTCCGTAAGCTGGTAAATAATTAAATGCTGCCCTATAAAATTTTCTTTTACTTCTGATAAGGGTTCATGTACAAAAACCACCAATTACTCCTGTGGAGAATTCGCTAAGAAAACAAAGTGACCATCGAAAACATTTAGCCATTCTGCATTTTTCTCTGCCGCAGATAAACCAAATGTTACCAGGTGCCAGGATAAAATGCTACAGAAAATGATATCTCAAAAATCACTGAATACAAATAAATTTGTTTTAAACAACTCCCATTGTATAAATACAAATCATTTATTTCTTACAGCCGCGCTGCAGATGCGCAACTGGCACCCGCACTAAAATCTGCATTGCAGGGCTTCGCAAAGCCATGGTATGCATTAAGAGCAATACAGGTTTTTTGCGATCAGACAAACCTTACCGCAAACCCCGACCTGTGGTTATCCATAGAAAAAAATCTTGGCACCAGCGAATACTTTATTTACCTCGCTTCACCACAGGCGGCGCAATCAAAATGGGTAAGAAAAGAGATCAGCTTTTTTCACAAGACAACAGGTGTTGATAAAATGATCATTGTATTAACCGATGGCGAAATCGCATGGGATGATACTGTAACGGATTTCAACTGGCAGCTTACCAATGCGATCCCAAAATTTGATGAAGAAATATTTACGCACGAACCTGTATGGATCGATATGCGCTGGATAAGGAAAGAACAATTGTCTGTCAGGGATCCAAGGTTTCTTGATGCTGTAGCCAACCTCTCTTCCACACTTCGCGGCATTGATAAGGACACGCTGATTGGTAAAGATGTAGAAGAACATCGCAAAGCCAAACGCTTCAGGCTGCTCACTATGACGGGACTGAGCCTGCTTGCCTTGTTCCTTATAATAGCAACATTGTTTGCCATAAAAAATATGCACACTTCGCAGGACAGGCTTATAAAAACATATAACAACAACGGCACTGAACTAGTAAAGAGTGGGGATTATGCAATGGCTCTGCCGTGGTTTATCGAAGCCTGGCAAAATGAAAGAGATGATGATAAAAAACAATTAGATGCGTATCGTATTGAAAATCTTTTTAACCAAATACCTGTGCTCACGCAGGTTTGGCATGAAGAGCTGCCCATATTGGCCACGGCATTCCGCGACAGCAATACCGTTTTGTTATTGAGCGGCGATAAAGAAAATTGGTGGACGGGTGAATATGAATGTCTTCAAAATAACGGAAGCTGCCGTGCAACATTAAAGATGCTGAATATAGAAACGGGTAATCAACTTATTAAACCGATTGAAATAAATGATGGCATAAGAAGCTTTACTATCAGTCATGATAAAACGCTGTTTGCATCGCTGAGTATTCAGAATATTTTAAGGTTGTGGAATTTGCAGGATGGAAAATTGCTTTGGCAACAAAAATTAGGAATTTCCTTAACTAAAGATGTATTTTATTCGAAGCTTGATTTTGATAATGAAAATAAAAAAATCCTTTTTGAGGTAAATGATAGCATAAGCATTTACGAAGTAAGTAAGGGCAATCTTACAAATACTTTTGCCGGAAATAATCCCGCCTTTTTAGAAGATGGAAATGATATAATTTTTTTGAACGGGGAAAAATTATATACCTGGAATGAAGCTGCAAAAAAAGCATTGCCGGTGACCTTGCCTTATTATGATAATGTGTCAACTTTTAAATTAAGCCCGGATTACAAGCATATTGTTTTGCTGGGATCAAAAGCGAATAAGCATTTTGAAGGATATGGCCCATCCGGTGTTGAAACAATGGCTTATGCAGATCTGCAGAATATGCAGGAGCCTTTATTTACAAAAAATGAAGACAACACAACGCAAGGTTTAAAGATTGAGTTTGATGAGCATCAACATGTATTGGGTATTAACAGCAGCCACACTTCAGAAGGCGGAAGTGCCGATGATGGCACAAGAATTTGGGATGCACTTAACGGCAATCCGCTAAGTGGCTGGATAAAATTTCCGCAGGAGGTAGAACTATGTTTTGATAGCTCGGGTAAAAAAATTGCCATCACCTGCCGCGACGGAAGCACGGAGATATGGCAGGTGGCTGAACCGGGCGGCAGTGCTGCATCTGCGAAGCTTTGGATATTGCATGATGGTGATGTAGAAGTGAAATCTCTTTTTAGCCAGAATAATAAATACCTGATTACTTGCGGCTGGGGGAATGTAGTGAAGCTTTGGAAAATTCCGGCAGATGATTTTATACCGCTCCCTTTGTTTGATGATATGCAGGAAAAGGAAAACACGGATACGGCAATAAAATGGAATGTTGGTTATGGCAATATATCCGGTTCAGGTACGGCCCATGTTGATTCGTCGCTTGCTGTTGTTTACGATACAAAAACAGGTAAGCAAATTGGGAAACCACTAAAACATAACGGTGAAGTGTACACTGCCATACGAAGTGATGATGGTAACTATATCGCCACAGCGGCATTAAATGAAGCTTGTGTGTGGAAGGGAGCAACGCATGAAAAGTTGTATAATTTTTCATTGAAAAAAAATGCGGCACTGCAGTCTATTAGTTTTAGCCCGGACAGTAAAAAAATACTTACTTCTTTCTCAGACTATACGTGCAGGGTTTGGGATGCGGCCACGGGCAAAGGTGTGACACCTTATATAAAACATCTTTCAAGAGCATCGTATGTGGATCAGTCAACGGCAAGGTTTAGCAGTGATGGTAAGAAAATTATTACAGCAGACAATGACACTTACTGGATCTGGGAGGCTAATACAGGTGAGCCGTTAAGTGCGCCGTTAAAGGACTATTTATCAACCGGGGATAATAAGGTTGACTCTGTAATAAATAAAAAAAGGCTCGATCAATCAAAGGCAAATACTTTCACTATACGTTCACTTTCTGCAAATGACATCCGCAATTATTCATCATTGGTAGCGGGGCAGCAGCTTGATGTAAACAGTTCCTTTGCCCCTTTATCTTCTGAAGATTTTCTTCAAAAATGGGCAGCGTGGAAAGCATTGATAAAAAAATAAAATTAAATGGTAAATAAATTCCTTTTGTTATTAATACATCATTCTTTAGTAAGCCGGTGTATATCATTAAGGTCTCTGAATCTGCCGGCTGCTTGTATTGCCGTCAGCAAATGGTTAAGACGAATAAATCGAATGGGCAACCCCTCTTCATTATAAATTTGTGCCTGACTGTGCACGCATTGGGGGGTTCATTTCCATGGTTGCTATTTGTCGGCAGCTTTAAATAAAGGAAGAAATGGAAACTCCGCTGAGAAAGTAGCCCCTAAGCCTCTTGCCATTCAGCTTTCTTTACACTAACTTTCCTGAAACAAAAGAAAGTATTTTGCAAAACGCGAATCCAAAGTTTTATACAGAGTTACCTATAAATGAAATTGGCTTGAGCAAGCTCTTTGCCAGGCCTCATTTATTTCATACCCTGCCCACTGATTGGCATGTAATTATTACTGATATAGAAAACAGTACCGTGGCTATTTCCCAGGGACGGCATCATGATATTAATATGATCGCCACAGAAAGTATTGTAGCGGTACTGAATATCATTTATAAAAACGGGCTGGACATTCCTTTTTTCTTTGGGGGCGATGGAGCAACTTTTATTTTACCGGGAAGCATGCTCGGCGAAGTGATACATGCGCTGAAAGTACACAGCGAAAATGTATTAAAACACTTCAAACTTGTTTTAAGAGTAGGCCATGTAACGGCAGCTGAAGTAAAAGAAAAGGGTTGCCGGTTATTCGTTGCAAAAGCCCGTAAGTCAATGCTGCTAAGTATCCCGGTAATATTAGGGGACGGAATTATATATGCCGAAAAGAAAATTAAGGGTGCTGATTACTTGCTTTCTGACTTTGAAAGATTAACTGCCGAAGTTGATCTGCAGGGAATGCAATGCCGCTGGGATAAAATAGAGCCGCCTGAAGACCATGAAGAAGTGGTAAGCCTGCTCGTATTAGCACAAAGCGAAGTTTTGCAATCGGATGCCTTCAGCAAAGTGATTGGTTTGCTGGATGAAATTTACGGTAATGTATCAAACCGCAAGCCTGTCACAGTTTCCAAGTTAAAGTTGGTACCTTCTTTAAACCGCATTAAAAAAGAGGTACAAAGCCAAATGAAAAAGATGTTACTGATCAACAGCTTAACAGAATGGCTTAAAACTATTATAGGGAAATATTATTTTAAATCGGCCAGAGGAAAGAAATATCTTAACGCACTTGTTCAATTAACAGATGACCTGGTGCTGGATGGAAAAATAAATACCGTTATTTCCGGCACTATAAAGCAACGCAGGCTTTTGCAGGAAAAGTTACAAAAAATGGAAGAGGATCAAATGATAATTTTTGGCCTTCATGCAAGTAATGCTGCGGTGATGAGTTGTTATGTAAGAGACATGGATCTAAAACATATTCACTTTGTGGATGGCGCTGATGGTGGATATACAAAAGCCGGAAGCATGCTAAAAGAAAAGCTGCGTGCGTTGAAATGAAGACGCAGGTGTTCTTAATATACGATAGACTTTGGCTTCAAAAAAAATAAGGACATGTGCATGCACCGGGTTTTGACTTTGCATATTTGAAAGGTGCGTAGAATAGCCGAACAGAAAACTCATGCTAAAAAAAAATTACTCGCCGCTACAATGCTTCAAGGGTTTGCTGTTTAAAATATTTATGGCATTAGAATTTACTGGCCAATCACATTAGCATAAAGAATTTAATAAAATCGTTGGTACAGCTCCGGCAAACTTTTTTAGCCAGGGAAATGGACTGAGTGAAAAATTTCTTCGATTTATTAGCCACCCTTTTTTTGTAAACCTATTTAGCTGCATGCAAACCTATCCTGTTACCTTCCGTATCAATACAACTTGCTACAAAGCCCGCAGGTATTTTTGTTTTGTCCATTACAATTTTTCCCCCGGCTTTTTCTACCCGGTCTAATACAGGTTGCAATTTCGGGCTTGCATTTAAATATATGACAGGGCCGTTTTTTCCGGGCTTAAAATCTTTTTTCTTTAAAAGGGAACCCGATAAAATACCCGACAAGCCCATGATGGTATTTGGTTTCCTGGGGAAAAAAGCCATCTCCTCGCCTTCCTTACCGGCAGTTTCCATTGTAATGTCAAAAATAGTTTCATAAAACTTTTTTGACCGCTCAAGGTTGGTAACGGGTATGTCAAACCAGTTAACAGCATTCGTGTCTGCATTCATTTTTTGTAACATAATTAGTATTTTATTTTTTACTTATTTTAACCAGTTCAATAAGTGCCTGCCAAACTTCACTTATTTTCTCTTTCGTTTCTTTGTCTTTTAATTTCCCATTCTTGTCAAACTTATCTGCTGCGTCTGCCAGGTAAAACTCGGGCTGTTGCAGGGGCAGCATATCCACATACATAATCACCTGCCTCAAATGATTTTGAGCGCCAAAGGCGCCTAATGAATAAGGTGTACAACCCACTACTGCCACCGGTTTTCGTTTCCATTTATTTTTGCCTTCCAGCCGGGAACCCCAGTCAATGGCATTTTTTAAGATGGGTGAATAAGAACGATTGTATTCCGGCGTGGCAAATACTACCGCGTCGCACTGTTCTATAGTTTTATGCAGGTCCCTGCCAGGGGCAGGCAATTCTTCTTCCAAATCTTCATTAATAAACGGGAGGTTGCTGATATCTATTAACCCGAACTCAACATTTTTTGGAGCCATATCCTGGAAGGCTTTAATTAGCTTTGTATTGAAGGATTCTTTTCTTATACTTCCGGAAAAACCAATGACTTTATACTTCATATTTTAGATAGATCAATAAATTAATTTGCTGTAGAAGCAGGAACTTGTAATACTTTTTTACAGACCGAAAATTATTGAAGCAAAATTATTGATTAACCAAAGTAAATAATTGTATAAATCGGTCGTTTTCATTTTTAGATAATTCCTTTGGCGTAACACCCGAAAATTTTTTTATTTCTTTTATAAAGTGAGCCTGGTCCGTAAAGTTTTCTTCAGGGAAAAGCTTGCTTCTTTAAGATTTTTGAAAGAGGCACGGTAACGTAAAATATTACAATATTTTTTTAGCGTAAGGCCAAACCATCCGGTGAAGTAGCGATTAATTTGACGGGGGCTCCAGTAAACGGTATCAGATATTTGCTGTACGCTTGCCAGCCCATTGGTAGTATATACTATATCAAAAAGCTTTTTTTTTCTATCATCAACCTTGCCATTGATCAACGTATTTATTTTGTGCGAAACAGCATCGGCAAAATTTTTAAAACCAGATAGCTTCTCCGGCTCAATATCCCAAAAAAAATTTGGTAAATAAATTTGTGTATTAATCAAATCCCCGATTTTTCTATTCAGTATATATTCTGCCGCCATAAGTTTAAAACTAATTGCAAACGTTACCGAGTGCGCAGGAATAATATATTCCTGAGGGTTTGCAGACAGGCCGGCCAATAAAGTTTTAAAGGGCGAAGAGCCTGCAGAAAAGAAAATAATATCAAAATAACCGTCAGGCAGAATGATAACTTTTTTATCTGTGTTGGTGTGATTGGTAAGATGCCAGAAAAATTTTACATAATCCTGCAATGGCTTACCAGGTTCTATTATAGTGTAGTTTATCTGATCCTTTAGCATACTGCAATATTACCGGTAACCAGCGGTTTTTTATCATCAACAATATCGGGCCAAGTTCAACTTGCCTTGCTACCTAAACTTAGGCTCTTTAATCATTTATAAAAAAATTTAATTAGATAAACTTCGTTCTTTATTTTTCTCAACGCATAGATTTCATTTTCATAAGCATGATAAATAAGTACGTCGTAATAGGGCATCAATCCCATCTGAATCTTTGTTCTTTCTGACCAATCTGAGGATAGCATGGGTTGCCTATAGTTTATTTACATCATTCTTAGATCAGTTGGCCTGTTTAGGATGGAAGGCCGCCCGGGCATTCATTAAAGCCAATCTATAAATCTTTAATGATGTATACTTGATGTGCGGGAAACTTTTAGCAGCACATACTTTGCATTAATTTATATCTTTAAGCAAAGAATGTTGCATGGAATTTTTTAAAGGAAAGTTTTGGAGAAGCCGGCGCGTAAGAATAACACTCATTATTGTACTGGCGCTGATCATACTGCGATTATTCCTGCCCATCATCCTCTTACATTATGCCAATAAAGAACTGGCGCATCTGAAGGGCTATTACGGGCATATTGACGACATTGACCTTTCAATATACCGGGGCGCCTACCAGATCAACGACATATACCTGAACAAGGTGGATGAAAAAACTTCTAAGCAAACACATTTCTTCAGGGCAAAAAATATTGATCTTTCGGTACAATGGAGAGCGCTGTTTCATGGCAGATTGGTTGGTGAATTGGTCTTTGACTCACCGGAACTCATTTTCACCAAAAACAAAACGGAAATAAGCGATGTTAAAAAAGACACGAATGACTTTCGTAAAGTATTAAAAGATTTTATGCCGCTGGACGTAAATCGTTGTGAGGTGCATAACGGCAGCATTCATTACGTTGATAATTCTGTAAGCCCTGCCGTTGATATTTCACTTCAAAATACTTATGTGTTGGCTACCAACCTGCGGAATGTGGAGGACAAAAATGCTTTGCTGCCCTCAACAGTCACCGCCCATGCCACAGCTTATGAAGGGAAGGCTTCGCTGAATATGAAAATAAATGTGTTGGCTGAACACTCCACTTTTGACCTGAATGCAGAAGTGAAGAATACGAACCTTGTAAAGCTGAATAATTTTTTAAAAGCCTATGGCAACTTCGATGTAAACAAAGGAATTTTCAGTTTATATACCGAGTTCGCAGCAAAAGACGGAAAATATGAAGGTTACTTGAAACCCGTGATAAAAGACCTGGATGTGCTGGGGCCGGAAGATAAGAAAGATGGGTTCTTTCATAAAATATACGAGGGCCTGGTAGGGACAGCAGGCGTGATACTTGAAAACCATAAGGAAGACCAGATCGCAACGAAAATACCCATGCAAGGCGAGTTCGGTAAGTCGCAAACGAATACACTGGAGGCCATCTGGGAATTACTGAAAAACGCTTTTATAAGGGCGCTTGTGCCGGCCATAGACAATAAGATAAATATTGCTACGATAGATGAAACCAAACCAAAGGAACGTTCATTTATCGGCCGGATCCTTCATGGTAAAAAAGATAAAAAGGATAAGAAAAAGAAGTGAGCGCTGCCTGCCTTTCGTACCGGTCTTATACCTGTAGTTGCTATTCAACGCCATCGTTTACCTTTAGTCACCCTTTATATATCTATTCAAAAAATGATCGTTCCTTATGAAAAATATTTTATTTGTTTTACTGCTGTATTGCGGAAGTGCCCGGGCGCAACAAATTAAAATCCTGAACACGGGAACAAACACTTCTATCCGCGGCTTAAGCGTGGTGAACGATCGTGTAGTATGGGTAAGCGGCAGCAATGGCATGATCGGCCGCTCTCTCGATAGCGGCAATACCTGGAATTGGATACAGGTAAAAGGATTTGAGAAAACTGATTTTCGCGATATAGAAGCTTTTGATGAAACCCAGGCGGTGATAATGGGCATCAGCGAACCGGCGTATATCTTAAGGACAATTGATGGCGGAGAGAATTGGAAAATAGTTTATGAAAATAAAACGAAGGGAATGTTTCTTGATGCTATGGAGTTTTGGAATATACAAAGTGGTATCGTACTCGGTGATCCTATCGATGGAAAGTTTTTTATAGGACGCACTTTTGATGGGGGCAATTCGTGGCGCACGATCCCTAAAAAAAATTACCCGGTGGCAGACAGTGGCGAAGCCTGTTTTGCATCAAGCGGAACGAACATAAGAAAAACCGGAAATGATGCTGCCTGCTTTGTTACCGGCGGCCTTCGCTCAAGGTTGTTTATAAAAGATAAAAAAATTGATCTTCCCATTGTACAAGGAAAAGAAACGACAGGCGCCAACTCTATCGCCATAAAAAATAAGAAAACATTTATTGTGGTTGGGGGTGATTTCAATACGCCGGCCTTATCTGATAAAAATTGCTTCACAACAAAAGATGCCGGCAAAAGCTGGAGCGCTCCCGCCACGCCACCCAATGGCTACAGAAGCTGTGTGGAATATCTTGAAAAAAATAAATGGATCACCTGCGGCCTTACCGGCGTGGATCTGTCTAACGACGATGGGTACACGTGGATTTCCATTTCGAGCGAAAGCTTTCATGTATGCCGGAAAGCAAAGAACGGGGAAAGTGTTTTTTTAGCGGGTGGGAAGGGGAATATTGGAAAAATGAGCGAACTGTGATTTTTGGGATTGCTGAGATGGGGTCTTTATTTTGATGGTTGCTACCGTGGTTCATGTCCCTTGAACCATTTCTTTTTCCCAATTCTGAGGGCAGGAAAGGGAACGATAAATCATCATTTTTTTTCAGAAGTATATTGAGAATTTTCCTTTATCAATTTTGGAGAAGAAGAAATAACCTGGCTGTTATTCACACCAGGCAATTGTGTCGTAGTGGCAGTATTTGAATTGCTATTAGTGTGAACTTTATCTGAAGTAGCTAAGTGATTTTGTATTAAGACTTTTGACATAACGTTTATATTATACTGCAAATTACTATTTATTTCTGAGCTGACTACACGTACTTTTTGAATTTTGTCTTCCCTTTTAGAAATGTGAAATCCCAAGCAGATCAAATATGGTATCACCGAAAGGAGAGCATACATGAGAGCATTGTAGAAAAAGGAGCTTTTTCTACGGAAAACTCTAAAATTATTTTCTAATGCTTTCTCAAGTTCATTTATGTACGATGCTTTAAGAAGTTCCTTGATTTTTTCCTTGTCCTCTATCTCAGCCTCATAAACGAGTCTATATTCTTCATAATATTTTTTGGGCATTTCTAAATAAGCCACTTCAATAGGAATTACAAGCCTTATTGTAAAACCAATAGAAATCAGGAACAAAATTGCGAAGATTAAAAAGCAAATGTATAATAGCCAATGCGTAATTCCAGGTAGAAATATATCTTGCACAATTGGTAATAGAAAAATGGTGATGGCTGAATAAATCAAAATTATATTAGTCAACCTTTCTAATACTTTTTGATAAGCTAAAGTATATTGTTCGAGCCTTTTCTTATTTAACTCAATTATATAGTCTAATTCGTAAAAAGATTTTGGTGCCATATTAAAAAAATATTAACAGCGGAAATTTTAAGTCAATCAATTTACCAGCTCATGCTCCAACCCCCTGAAATCCACGGGCACCAACCTGCTTACACCTGCTTCCTGCATGGTAACCCCATAAATAACATCTACGGAGGCCATCGTCATTTTGTTGTGGGTTACGATAATGAATTGAGATTCTTTACTAAACTTCCGGATCATTTGTGTGAACTTACCCACGTTGGCATCATCCAGCGGCGCATCCACTTCATCAAGAATACAAAAGGGCGCGGGCTTTATAAGATAGATAGCGAATAGTAAAGCTGTAGCCGTAAGTGTTTTTTCCCCGCCACTTAATTGCGTAATGCTTGTCGGGCGTTTCCCTTTTGGCTTGGCAATAATATCAATCCCTGTCTCCGCAAGATTATCAGGATTATCAAGCACCATATCTGCCGTATCGTCTTCTGTAAACAAGGCCTGGAAAACATTTTGAAAATTATCCCGCACTTTATTAAAGGTGTCCAGAAACTTTTGATTGGCCGTTGTTTCTACTTCTTCTATTGTTTGCAGCAAAGATTGTTTGGCCGTAACCAAATCGGTTTTTTGCTCCATGATAAAGTCATAACGCTTTTTCATTTCTGTGTAAGCTTCTATGGCTGTTGGGTTTATCTCACCCATATTATCCAGCCGTTTTTTCATGCGATCACTTTTTTCCTGTAAGTCTTCAAGCGACGCTGCTGACGTTCTTTCTTCATCGAGAATTGCATCAAGGTCAATCTTAAATTCTACATGCAATCTCTCTTTCATGCCCGCTACCTGCAGCTTCAATTCATTCAGCCGGTCTTTTATTTCATTCAGTAAATGATCTGTTTGTTCTTTAGCTTTTTGTTTAGTGCGCAATTCGCTGTCCTTTTCAGCAAGCGCATTTCTTAAGTTATAATAAGCCTGGTCGGCTTCATTAAGTTTCCTTTCCTCTATATCTTTATTTTTTAGCAAAGAAATTACCTGCTCTTCAAATAAGGTTAACTCACTTGCCGTGTTGGCAATATTTGCAGACGCATCTTTTAATTGTACATCACTTGTTTCCCTTTGTTTACCGAGGTCATTGAACTGGTTTGTTTTAAAATCAAGCTCCTGCTTTAGTGAATTGACCTTGCTCTGCTGCCTTGCAAGCTGCAGGTTGTTTTCATTGTAAAGCCCATTCACCTGGTTGAATTCAATTTCTGCACTTGCAAATTCCTCTGAGGCAATTTTCAATTTGTTATCCAGTTCCTGTACATCCGCACTCAGCGTGGCAAGTAATGATCGCGTCTCTTCAACGGCTTCATGATTTTGCTTCAACTGGCTACTTAGCTCTTCAAGCCTGTTCAGGGCTGTATGCTGTTGCTGGCTTACATTTTCTATTTTATTTTTTATAGAATAAGAAGTATTCACCAGGTCATTTATTATCTGCTGTGTTTGCTGAATTGCATTTTCTTTTAGCTGCTCATTAAAAGAAATTACTTCATTTGATTTTTTAGAAATAATATTTTTTAACTCATTTACTTTTCCTTGCTGCACGGTTATTTGTTCCGCAAGCTTTTCCAGGTTCTTTGCCCGGCCTATTTTTTTCCCTTCAAACAATCCAACACTGCCACCGGTAAGCGCATATTTTCCTTTCACATATTTTCCGTGCTTTTCCAGTATCACAGCCTCCCGATGATCCCGATAGTCATCGGAAGAATTATTTTGCAATAATTCTTCATTCTCTGCAATTAATACATTGCCTAAAAGATAGCCTGCAAGGTGTTTGTATTTATCATCTATTTCAATAACGCTGAGTGCCGGAATAGTACCGTCTATATTCGTGCTTTCAACGCTTGTTTCAAATGAATTTAATTTATCTAATAGAAAGAAATTTGCCTTTCCTTTTTTGTTATCATCCAACAGGTGTACGGCTGTAAGGCCTTCGCTAAGGTTTTCAACTACATAATAATTAAGGTAAGGCTCCAGCACATTTTCTACAGCGGCCCGGTATTCTTCTTTTACATAGATTATGTCAGAAAGCAGAGGCGCCGTATAGTTCCATGCCTTATTGTTGTGAAGAAATTTTACACTTTCAGGATAGCCTTCCATTTTGTCTATCAGGCTTTTCAGCAGGTCGTATTCATTTTGCTTCGCATCAAGCATTCGGTTTTCAGCAGCAAGCTCAGCACGCAGCTTTTCTAACTCCGATTGCGTTTCCAGTATTTGTTCTTTGGTGAAAGCGTTCTGCTCTTTCAGTTGCTCAAGCGATGCCCTTTTATCTTCAAGCTCTTTTTCTTTTTGTTTTCTTTCATCTTCCAAACGCTCAAGCATTTCTGCACGTTGCCTTTGTTCTTCCTCTATTTGCGTGATAGACCTTTGCAGGTTATGAATATTGGTGTCCGCTACTGCTACCTTCTTTTCGGCATCAAAATGATTGCGTTGCAGTGAAACCTGTGACTGGCGCAATTGATCGGCCGCGGCCCTTTTCTCATCAAATACTTTTCTTTTTTCTCCTGCATTTTCTTTGAGCAGCTCAAGTTGTTGCTTTAACTCTTCGAGTTTCTGGTCTTCATCTGTTATCTGCAGCTTTGTAAATTCAATGCTTTCGCCAATGCCTTTTAATTGTCCTTCGGCTTTTAGTAAAAATTCTTTCAGGCTGCTCTCTCTTTCATTCAAATACTGTAATCGTTGTGCGCTGAGATTTTTTTCATTCTCTTTTCCACGAACTGTATTCGTAAGCTCGTTAAATGCCTGCTGTTGCTCATGCAGCACTTTCTCTTTTTCAATAAACCCTGCTTTCTCTTTTTCAATAGCGGCTTCCTCTGTAGCAATCTGCGCCTCCAGTTCTATTCTTTTATCTGCACCTGATCTTTGTTGCTCGTTTAATTCCCGATAGCTAATGTTGAAGCCTTCTAATGCGGCCTTTGCCAGCTCAATGCTTACTTCGCGGTATTCCTTTTTTATTTCGTAATATTTCTCTGCCTTTTTAGCCTGGCTCTCGAGCGTTTTTAGCTGGTTATTTATTTCAAAGAGAAGGTCTTCAATGCGGGCAATATCCTGTTCAGTGGCGTCCAGCTTCAGTTTGGCTTCGCGCTTTCTTGTTTTATAAATAGATATACCGGCAGCTTGTTCCAGCATCCGGCGGCGGCTGTAATCTTTATCTCTTATAATATCATCTACCATGCCCAGCTCAATGATCGCATAGCTATCGGTGCTTACGCCGGTATCCATAAAGAGATTATGAATATCCTTCAGGCGGCAGCTTACATCATTCAGGCGGTACTCGCTCTCACCGTTCTTATAATATTTTCGGGTAACCGTCACCGTATTAAACTCCGTAGGCAATAAGTTGCGGGTGTTTTCAAAAGTGAGGCTTACTTCTGCAAGGCCGCTGGCACTGCGGCTTTTGGACCCATTGAACACAAGGCTCTCCAGGTTTTCGCTGCGGAGCTGGCTTATCTTTTGTTCGCCGATTACCCAGCGGATGCTGTCAACAATATTGCTTTTACCACATCCGTTCGGGCCGATTACGCCGGTAATTCCCTCGTCAAAATTAAGTATCGTTTTATCGGCAAAACTTTTGAATCCTTTTATTTCCAGGCTTTTTAATCTCACGTTTCTTTATTTATAAGGCCACCATTGTTTTTTGGGGCAAGCGGGCAAATATATTAGTTCTGGCAGAAAGAAAGATTTGGGGGGCGCCTTTGATGTGGTCAAATTATGCACAGGTTTATCACAGTAAATTTTTTGTTGGAAAATAATCAGAGATTATGATGCATTAGTTGTGCTTGTATTTGATAAATTGCCTTCACCAATATTCTGATAAGAACATCGCATAAATTCGCAGAGCAGGTTTAATGTATTAACTTGCGACAAAAAATTTGCCGAGTCTATTCATCATTTCAGGTTGCAATGGTGCCGGTAAAACCACTGCATCTTATACGTTTTTACCGGAGCTATTGCAAGTAAAAGAATTTGTAAATGCAGATGAAATTGCAAGAGGACTTTCACCGTTTCAACCGGAAAAAGTTGCTATTGAAGCAGGTAAAATTATGCTTCGAAGAATTAAAGAGTTAATGCTCCAAAAGCGTGACTTTGGATTTGAAACTACACTTTCAACACTCAGTTTTGGCGAACATATAACTAAAGCAAAAAAATTAGGTTACACAATTAATCTTACATACTTCTGGCTGCAAAGTGGGAAACAATAAATAAAATTATAATGATTATGGAAAACGAAATAAGAGATAAAATTTTGAAAGGAACTGAATTAGCAATAGACCGGCTTTTGGAAAAAAAGCGCAAAGAAAATTCTTATGTAATTATTTCAGAAAATGGTAAAGTTGTGAAAGTAAAAGCAGCCGATATTGACAATAGCAAGCCAACCGGCAAATGAGACTTCGGGCTTGGGCTGGTGATTTTTGCCGATTGAAAATAGCTGATAGATCAATATCGCTGATGTCCCTTTAGCTTATTGCATTTGATTTTTCCGATACACACTTTTTTGTTTTAATTGTAAACAAAAGTGGTATGGTTTCTTCAACCCCCTACATTCCCAATCGTTTTTCTTTATTTTTGCAAAAAAATTTAACATGAAATCCTTTTTAGTTCCTGTAGATTTTTCTGATACATCAGTAAACGCAGCAGAATATGCAATGGCGCTTAGCAATGACATTGCCGGTGCAAATGTTATTCTTTATAATGTATATAGCAGGATAAGCTATGCGGTACTCACTGAAAAAGATGAAGGTTCCCGCAAAAAGATTACCGACCTGGAACTAAATGATTTGAGGACAGGCTTGTTGACAAAAGGCAATGCAAATATCACCTTTGAATCTGAAGAGGGTTCGTTTATAGAAAATATACAACGCTATGTGTTGGGCAATAATGTGGATATGGTGATAATGGGCATCACCGGAAGCTCCCGCATTAAACAGGTTTTTATGGGCACTAATACATTGAATGTGATCCGGAACGTAAATACGCCGGTGATGATCGTACCACCCGATGCAAAATTTGCCGGCCTGAAAAAAGTTGTTTTTACCTCAGACTTCAAAGACGTAGCACGCACCACACCTTTTCCGGCACTGAAAAATATAATGGATACATTTAAGCCTTCTCTCGAAATCCTTAACGTTGACAGTGAGCATTACATAGAGCTTACTGACGAATTTAAAATTGAAAGAGAATGCATGGATGATAAGTTAGGAAGCTACAATCCGGAATTTTCATTCTTGCGGGCTTACGATTTTCTTGAAGGCATAAACCGCTTTGTGGAAACAAAAGGAGTTGATGCAATTATCACCGTTCCCCGCAGGCATGGCTATTTAAGCCAGCTTTTTAAAACCAGCCATACCAAAAAACTAGCCTATCACAGCCATGTACCAACGATTGCGATACATTAGTTGAATGGGCAAAGAGCAATGGGCTATCAGCAAAGAGCAATGGGCTATCAGCAATGAGCAATCAGCAATGAGCAATGAGCAATCAGTAATCAAAGGGAATGGGTCATTAGTTATTAGTTCACCATTGCCTATTCCCCGTTGCCAATTCACCATTGCCAATTCACCATTGCCTATTCACCATCAGGTAAATTGATGATATGAAGAATATTAAATTGATTGAAGTGCCCAGTGAAATTGGGGCAGGCACAAGAGGAGCGAGCCTTGGGGTGGATGCAATAAAAATTGCGGCGCTGGATTTTATGAGTAACTTCTTTGTACACTTTCCCTCAGAAAAAATTGAGACCGAAAATCACCTGCTTTTTGAACCCATACAATCTCCTTATGCCAAAAGAATAAATGGCGTAATGACAATGTATGAGCGAACAGCTAAAGCCGTAAAGGATGCTATCAATAATAATTTTTTCCCGGTGGTGTTAAGCGGCGACCACAGCATTGCCGGCGGTACTATCGCAGGTTTGAAAGCAGCCAAGCCTGCAAGCCGGCTCGGCATTATCTGGATAGATGCACACGCTGACCTTCATACACCCTACACTACGCCTTCAGGCAATATGCATGGCATGCCCATCACCGTTTCCATAGCAGAAAATAATGAAGAAAGCATGGTGCACGAGCCTGATGAAAAAACAAAAAAGCAATGGGAGCAGCTAAAACATTTTGGAAAAATTACTCCCAAGGTTTTACCGGAAGACATTGTATTTATTTCCCTGCGGGATTATGAAAAAGAAGAAAAATACCTGATAGACAAGTATGGCATGAAGGTGATCACTACAGCAGAACTCCGCCGGAAAGGGCCGGAGAATGTAGTGCGATCGGCGCTTCGCTATTTAAGTGAATGCTCCGACATATATGTAAGCTTTGATGTTGATTGCCTCGATTCATCTATAACACGCGGCACGGGCACCCCGGTAACGAATGGCCTTAAAGAAAGAGAAGCGGAAGATCTTGTAAGTAAATTTATGCAGAACAGGAAGATATGCTGTTTCGAAATAACAGAAGTAAATCCTACATTAGATAAGG
This sequence comes from Hanamia sp., assembly GCA_965217965.1. Classification (GTDB taxonomy): domain Bacteria; phylum Bacteroidota; class Bacteroidia; order Chitinophagales; family Chitinophagaceae; genus Ginsengibacter. The sequence goes on from CBDCJQ010000001.1 coordinate 2,667,461, forward strand.
AAAACCTGATGGCCGAAATTGCTTTTAATATTTTGCAAAGAAGTGTAAATGTGCTTATGATGAATTGAAAGTTCATTAGCCGGTGCGTTCCAAATTCATCCTGCTCAGGAAGCAACAAAGCAGCATACAGCCGTATAGCCGGTCTGACCTTTGGTGCCGACCTGAACGAGCCGTCAGTACCGCAGGTCGGACGGCGGTGGCTCGTTAAATGATGGTGTATATATAATTGTCGCCGGTTGGTGGACACCAACCGGGGCGCCTCGCCGTGGTCGGTGTCTCCACCGCCCACAAGCATCAAGACTGTGCGACAATTTGGAATGCACCAAAGTAATTTTATCCAAAATTTATTAGAATGACTAAATTTACACTTACGCTCAAATTTTAAAAAATCAACAAAAAACCTTGTGAAGGTTGGATCTTAGGTCCCTCCTTCAGAGGGTCTTCAGGGGTTATGCATCTTTCGTACAAATCCATCAATCTCACTTTCCGTCACCCTTTCACTATTTCGAAAGGAACAAAAACGCATCAACCTGCATTGGTGGTGGAGCTTGAATACTTTGGTAAAAAAGGATATGGCGAAGCGCCGGCAATTGCTCACTACGACATCACAGTTGATAAAATGATTGAGGATATTGAACGTAAAAAAACTTTCCTCGAAAAATTTGCCTTCACAAATCCTGAAAGATTCTGGCATTATCTGCATCATCTCTTTCCCAACAATCCCTTCCTCGTATGTGCTCTTGACATGGCCGGCTGGGATTTGTATGGTAAAATAAACGGCAAACAGTTATATAAATTATGGAATCTTTCCATAGATAAAAATCCCCTGACTGACTTTACCATTGGTATCGATACAATCGAAAAGATGATTGCGAAGATGAAGGAAAAGCCATGGCCGGTTTATAAAATCAAGCTTGGGACGCAGGATGATGTTGCAATTGTTTCTGCATTGCGAAAACATACTTCGTCAGTATTTAGAATTGATGCAAACGCTGCGTGGAAAGCTAATGAAGCCCTTGAAAAAATAAATGTTTTCAAAGACCTTACTGTAGAATTTATAGAACAGCCCCTTGCAAAAGATGATTGGCAAGGCATGAAGTTTTTGTTTGAAAATTCACCTCTGCCTCTTATTGCCGATGAAAGTTGTGTCGCTGAAAGCGATGTTGAAAAATGCGAAGGGTATTTTCACGGTATTAATATAAAGCTTACCAAATGCAGTGGCATTACGCCTGCCTTGCGCATGATCAGCAAAGCACGTGAACTAAATATGAAAGTGATGGTTGGCTGTATGAATGAAAGTTCTATTGGCTCCTCGGCGATCGCACAGCTACTGCCGTTGCTGGATTATGTGGATATGGATGGGCCATTATTGCTTTCAGAAGATGCGGGTGAGGGCATAAAATTCGAAAACGGAAAGGTTATTTACACCACTCTGAATGGCATTGGCGTGGACGTAAAAGCTTTTTGATAATACGCTATTATCTTTCTTGATGTGTAACCACTTGCCTGCTAAATTATACCATGCAGCTTTACATATTGCAGCAGCATTATCGTTTTAGCGTCAATAATTTCTCCATTGTCAATCATATTTATTGCCTCGTCAATGGGCTTCTCCATCACCTCAATGTTTTCATGTTCGTGTGCAAGCCCGCCACCCTCACTTACCTTCATATCGTCAGCATATTCTGCAATAAAAAAGTATAAAATCTCTGTCATCGCGCCGGGTGACATGTGTGCCTTAAATACCCTTTGCACGTTGTTTATTTTGTAGCCGGTCTCTTCTTCTGTCTCACGTTTTATGCCTTCTTCGGGGCTTTCATCATCCAATAATCCTGCACACACCTCTACCAACATACCATTGCTGTTGCCATTTACAAAAGATGGCAGGCGAAATTGTTTTGTAAGGATTACGGTTTTTTTAGTGAGGTTATAAAGAAGTATCGCAACCCCATTTCCCCTGTCAAATACCTCGTTGCTTTGTGTTTGCCATTCATCTTTACGATCTAAGTATTTGTACGTAATTTTCTTAAGTGTGTAATGGCTATTAGAAAGCAATTCAGTTTTTAAAATATTTATTTTATCATTCATTTCAAGTTGTTTAAAAAATATTGAAGTTGTTTTGGTGAAACAATATTACGGTGTATATAAATCCGGACAATTAAAAAAAGATTCAAGCATTAGAAATTGAAGATAATTATACGTGTAGGTGAAATTTAGTGACAAAATATTCCTGAAGCCGTTTTTTTATCGTTTACCGTTAAACCGCTTCTCTTTTATGAGAACAACAGTATCCCGAGCAAATCTTTCCCGCAAATAATTGTATAGCTGATCGGTCTTTTCTTTATTTACAGTAGAAATGGTGTTATAAAAAACAATAGGAAAAGTATCAATTGCCCGGGCCGTATCGGGATACATCATCCAGCCATTTGAAATAGTGTCAATAAAGGGAAAGGCAATTTTAGTTTCTTTAAAAATTTGGGTAAAAGTTAAAGTATCTCCCGGATTTAAAATTCTGAGCTGCTCCTTTATTTCCTGCAAATGCATTTCGTCAATAATTTTTCTTGTCATATCTGCACTTAGCTGGCTCACCTCAGCCTTGGTAAGATTTACCCTCAATGGTAGCAAGTAATAAGCATTCATTTTATGAATATGCAAGGTGCTGTCAATATTTTTTAATAAGCTATCGCTCAATTGTCTTCCGGAATAATATGCCTTGATGAATGTAGCTGTGTCGCCTTCGGTCACTTCCCACTTGAGTATTTCATTGCCTTCTTTTTTTATACGATTTATTACCAGGTCATTTATATCTGTTTTAATCAATTCTTTTTTGTAAACGGAATAGAGAAAATAGATACTCGGCGTTAAAGCAATCATACTTATTATTATAAACCAGGTACGGTATTGTACTGCTATTTTTCGGTTAATAAATTTTTCCTCCGGAAAGCGCAGGTACCGTGTGATAAGGTAAGTGGCCATGCTGATAAAAACAGCGTTGATAAAAAATAAATAAAAGGCGCCAAAAAAATAATTCCAGTTATAAGTGCCGATGCCAAAGCCTGCGGTACACAGCGGTGGCATTAAAGCCGTTGCAATTGCTACACCGGGAATAGCATTTGTTTGCTGTTGCCGCGAAATGGAAACGATGCCGGCAATACCGCCAAACAAGGCAATCAATACATCCAGCAAAGTAGGGAAGGTGCGGGCCTGTAGCTCCGGGGTTGGCTGGCCCAGTGGTGATAAATAAAAATAAACAACAGACACTCCCAGGCTTATCAACACAGCGGTTGTAAGGTTTTTAAGCGATTGGAGCAGTACCTGTTTATCGTGTATAGCTAATGAAAAGCCGACGCCTAATATAGGAGACATGAGCGGCGATATAAGCATAGCGCCTATAATAACGGCGGCAGAATTTACATCCAGGCCAATATCAGAAAGAACGGTAGAGCAGATCAGGATCCAAAAATTATATCCACGCATGTAGATACCATCATTAATAGTTGACTTTGTTTTTTCAAAATCAGTATTATCTCTGATGTTTAGTATATCCAGAAAAATCTTTCTCATAAAACTATATTCTTCTTTGCCTGAATTTCGCAAACTTACTGATTGTAAAATTGCTGCTGCGTGGTTATAAAATTGTGATGAATAAATTTTTGAATAGCAATAGTCGTATTTTCATAATCCTTTTTATTTCAACTAAATGAAAATGCTTTGACGGCTTACTTTTATGAAGGGAAAAAAGAAATTTTTTATCGTACTTATTTTGGGTTTGCTTTCTGCAATCGGTCCGTTTTCTATTGACATGTATCTTCCCGGGTTTACTGCTATCGCTGCAGATTTGCATACAACTACCGCTTATATTTCTCTTTCGTTATCGAGTTTTTTTATTGGCATATCCCTGGGGCAATTATTATATGGTCCGTTGCTGGACAGGTACGGTCGTAAGAACCCGCTTTATTTCGGCCTTAGTATATACATAGCGGCGTCTATTGGCTGCGCCTTATGTAAATCCGCTGATGCGCTTATTGCCATAAGATTATTACAGGCGCTGGGCGGCTGTGCAGGCATGGTAGCTTCAAGAGCTATGGTGCGTGACATTTTTCCTGTGGAGGAAAATGCGAAGATATTTTCTTTGCTAATGCTGGTGATCGCTGTTTCTCCAATCGTAGCTCCCACCACCGGCGGGTATGTTACAGCGTTATTTGGCTGGCAATCTATTTTTATTATTCTCGCTTCTATAGGTGCAGTCACATTAGCTGCCGTATATTTTACTTTGCCGGAAAGCAGAAAAGCTGATGCAACAGTTTCTTTGTTGCCTGCCCCTATCATAAGAAGTTTTTTGCAGATTGTAAAGGTGCCACAGTTCTATACCTATGCGTTTACAGGCTCTATAGCTGCTGCGGGGCTTTACGCTTACATTGCAGGTTCCCCCCATGTTTTCATGGAGTTGTATCATGTTACCGGGCGGCAGTTCGGCTGGATCTTCGCGATAATCGCCGGTGGCCTTATTCTGGCTAGCCAGGCAAACACGGTTGTCTTAAGAAAATATTCGAGTGAGCAGATTATATGGGTTGCCCTGCTTTGCCAAAGCGTTGCCGGCTGCCTGTTATTTATCGGCAACGTTTTTCACCTGCTGGGTTTATTTTCCACCATATTTTTGATATTCATTTTTTTAAGCTGCCAGGGTTTTACTTTCCCCAACTCCTCAGCCCTTTCTATGGCGCCGTTTACTAAAAACGCGGGCAGAGCTTCTGCGCTAATGGGCGCTATACAATTAGGCATCGGGGCATTCACCTCGGCGCTTGTAAGCTTTCTTCATAATGATACTGCACTGCCTATGAGCGGTGTAATGGCTGCTTGCGCTTTGCTAAGCTTTATCGTGTTACTAACCGGCAAGCGGGCTATCTATAAGGCTTTGCGTGCAGATGTGCTTGAAAAAGGTGGAGAAATAATCACTACTTTTTAGTTATTCAAAAGAAGTCATTACGTTGCTTTGATGCACATTAATATTTGCCAATAACTAATTTTAAAAATGACACATCGCACTTCATAGTGCTGCAGATAGTGAGCCTTAGCCGATTAACAAAGTTTATACATTAAGAAGGCAAACAATTAGTACGTAGTATAATTATATAACATGGTTTGGTTATTGCAGCGAAAAATAATATGAAACGAATCCTGGTAATAGATGATGACAAGGATATCTTGAATATTTTAAAGATCGTCTTAAAAATGAACGGTTTTGAAGTAGCGGTAACACCAAACGGGGAGGAGGCCCTTGCCAAATCTGTTACCTATGCTCCTCAACTCGTTTTATTAGACGTTTTTCTGGCTGGTACCGATGGAAGAGATATTTGCAACATTTTAAAGAATAACCCCCTCACCAAAGATATTCCTGTCGTAATGTTTTCAGCCCATGCTAATATGCAGGATATTCTGCAGGTGTGCAATGCAGATGATTTCATAGCCAAGCCATTTGATATCGCGGCTCTTGTGGAGAAAATAAATCTTCACCTTTCATAGCAATCTTAATCACATTTTTTTTCTTTATCACCTCGCGTTTCATACTTTACGTTGGAGGCGTTCTTGCTGTCGTTAAAGAAACATCTTACGGTTATAGGAATTTCAGGTATAAATGTTATTTTGAAAACACTATTGTCCGGCTAACTCAATGAAAACCGCGCTGGTATTGACCTCACCCCCAACCCCCTCTCCAAAGGAGAAGGGCCGTGAAACTTAATACCGGCAAGTGTTTCATTAAAATTGACGATTTTTAGTCGGACAATAGTGTTTTGAAAATATAAATGAGAAGGGTTATTTTCTAAATTCGTTTTTTGAAAACGGCAAACTCACTTAGTATGAAAAGACTTGCAATAGATATGGATGGAGTATTGGCTGATGTATATAGCCGGTTTTTGCGTATGCACAAAGAGGAAACGGGAGAGCAGCTTATACTGGCAGATTTAGAAGGGAAGACAGAATCAGAAGCTTTCCCTCATCTTTTAAAACATGTAAATTCCAAAGGCTTTTTTCGCAATGCACCTTTAATCGCAGGGTGCCACGAGGCCGTCAGGCTGCTCAATGAAAAATATAAAATATTTATTGTGTCGGCCGCGATGGAATTTCCGGCAAGCTTAACAGAAAAGCAACTGTGGCTTAATGAGCACTTTCCGTTTATCACCTGGCAACAAATGGTTTTTTGTGGTTCAAAGGAAATTATCAATTGTGATATAATGATTGATGACCATTTTAAAAACCTCGATTATTTTTCCGGGGAAACTATTTTATTTACCCAGCCGCATAATAAATTGGCCGATCCTAAACATCATAAAAGAGTAAGCCGTTGGGAAGAAATCAGTTCACTATTGATATAGCGGTTATCCATACATGAAAATTTACAACGAAGTCTTTTAACTTCAACTTTTGCCACTCCACTCTTTATAAAATTCCTCAAGATATACTTCCATAAATTTATGCCGCTCTTCCGCCAATCTTTTTCCTGCTGCGGTATTCATCCTGTTTTTTAGCAGCAATAGCTTTTCATAAAAATGATTGATAGTCGGTGCAGTGCTTTTCTTATACATCTCCTTTGTCATTTGCATATCAGGAAGAATATCGGGATTGTATATTTCCTGGTTTTTAAAACCTCCATAGTTAAAGGCCCTGGCAATACCGATTGCGCCCAGTGCATCGAGGCGATCCGCATCCTGTACAATTGCCAACTCAATTGAATAAAAAGATGATTGAAAGTTGCCCCCTTTGAATGAAATATTTTTGATAATATTTTCCACATGGTCAATTGTTTCTTCATCCAGGTATAAGCTTTGTAAAAAAACTTTGGCTTTCTCCGGCCCAATGCTCTCATCTCCATTATAAAATTTTGCGTCTGCGATATCATGCAGTAAAGCGCTTAGCGCTACAATTAAATTGTTTGCATTTTCTTCCCTCGCAATTGCCTGGGCATTTTTTAATACCCGCTCAATGTGCCACCAATCGTGGCCTCCTTCAGCGCCTTCCAGTTCTTTTTTTACAAATTGTATCGTTGTTGAAATTATTTCGTTCTCATTCATTCATTATTTTTTTAGGATTAGCGCTTACATAAAACCTAAGTAAAAACCACGAACCTGCCGGACGACGGACAGGTTGCACAGATTAACACGATTTTTTTGTTTTTTAGATCGCTACTATTTTTATTTTTTTGAATTGACAATACGATCAAAAACGCCTAATCCCATATTTTTTTTAAAATTAAAATATAAGTTCAATTGGAACCTTGCCTTTTTCCATAAATAGAAAGTATTAGGCGACCAATGTAAAAAAAAAATTAGAGAGTACGTGGAAAAGTTTGCAATACAACCACATACAATCATTTAATTTCAGGAAGCCTTTACTGCAATAATTTGTTTTATAAATAATAGCATGAACGCTTAGCGTGTTGCTTGACTGGCGACGATTTTTTTTTATTTTTTTACAAATGGCTTTACGCTTACAGAAAATAATAAGCCCGCGCTATTGAGCTTTATTTTGCCGAAGCCTATACCACTCAGCGGAAGATTAAGATACGGTTCAGCGCTTAGAGAAATATTTCTGTTAAGCGTTTGTTCATATCCGGCAGATAGCCGCAGAGATGAGAGGTAATGGTTGTTTTTATTTTTTAGGGTATAACTTTTATCCTGGTACTGCCCGGGCGCTATTTTTGAATGATAGAGATAGGTTTCTTTTTTCATAAAATAAGAAGATAAGCCGGCAGATGCAAACCACGCGTATCTTGTGTTCCGTCTGAATGTATAATTCGCAATCAACGGCACTTCTATCACTTTGCAATTTGCATTTACTGTTTCAAGTTGGGCATAGTAATTCCAAAAATTAGCAGGCGGATGATAATCCGAAGGCGCGGCTTCATACACTTTTTTAACTGAGTAAATACCCGCTATTACCTTCCATTTTTTGCGAAGCTATAACCCATGCCTGCACCGTACAAAAGCTTGAGCGTACCGATATTACTAAAGTTAACGGCGCTTACATCAGGCCCGGCAGAAAAATTTATAGAAAATAGATCGTTGAATTTATTGCTTCCTGAAGGTTTTGTTTTTTCAGCAATGCCGGGGGTAGCAATGTATGGTAAAATGGTTTTGTTGAATAATAGATCGCCTGCAAAGAATTTTCCTGCATGCATAGTTGCATTGTCAATTATTTGATAAACAAGCCCACCTGCAACCGGTTGTAAATGAAGCTTGGCAGTTTCAATAATATCGGCATTCTTTTCATTGCCTGCTGCTACATTGCGGCCGTTGTAAGCTGCATGCAGATATGATGGATTTATTATTGCGGATGACTTATTTTTTAGCGTGTTGCCAACAGCATTTGCAGATGGCATAAGCTGCGGGTTTAACTTACCTGAAAGAGCTTTTTTTATTTGATTTGTATTTTTAATTAAAGGGGTTTGTTTGTTTGGATTATTGCTTTTATTCTCAGCGGCGGAAATGTTTTGTTCGATGTTTGCAACCTGCTTTATATTATCCTTGCTGCTCCACGGATGCATAAAAAATAAAATGCCGGCCCCGGTTAATAGTGATACGGCAAAAATCCATTACTTTGCCATTTAAAAATGTCATCAAATCCTGGTGATGATATTTGCGGTTGTAGTCTATTGCCGTATATACCATAATTTTTGACAGCCATCCTTTAAAAGAACCGGTAACATCAGCATAAGCGGGGGTGAACCGGTGTATCTCCTTAAATATCTTCAGGAAGCCGTCATTCAATATCTCTACAGCATCTTCCTGCCGGTTAGTGTAACGGGAGCATGTTGAAATAGCATAACCATAAAAAGCGCAATAAATTTTTTTTTGACTTTGCCGGTTATTGAGGCTACAGCCTTCTATATGTTGTATTAATTCTTCTGAATTCAGCAAATTGAAAAGCTTTACAAAATGTAATCGGATACCAAACGTCAAAGGTTGCCTGCTTCTAAAATTAATTAAAGATTTAAAAAATCGGAAGCCGTTTTTTAGCACGTTGTTATCAAATGTGCTGCATACGATTTTATTAAAAAACAATTGAAAAGGGAAAAAAATATATGTGAATATAAAATTTCTGTAAAATGTTTTTTTCTTTTGTATTTGAAGAAATATGGTACGTAATATGCAAATGCAGTGCAATCCGGCTTTATATTATTAATCCGTTGCCTAAAATTTTTACATGGCCTACAGGGTTCAGACCAGTTTAGAAGAGAAATTAAATGCTATTTCCCATGGTATCGGCATATTGCTTGTACTGGTTGCCATGCCTTTTTTAATAATGAAAGCTACGCAGCAGCAGGATTCTCTTATGATATGGGGCGTAAGCATATTTTCTTTTGGCATGCTGGCAGTATATCTTTCCTCTACTATATATCACGCTATCACAAACCCACGCCTGAAAAGAAGGGCCAATATTATTGATCACATCAGTATCTTTTTTCTTATCGGCGGCACCTATACGCCCATGATCCTGCATTATCTTGCTGAGAACACCGCTGCCATATTTTTAACTATACAATGGTCAATAATTTTTGCGGGAGTGGTGCTCAAGCTTTTTTACACCGGCCGGTACGAGTGGCTATCTGTCACCCTCTATGTTTGCCTGGGGTGGATGCTTGTATTTGTGATAAAGCCTTTAAGTGCTACAATGCCGTCCACAATATTTTATTGGATTATCGCCGGCGGAGTTTCTTATACTGTCGGCGTGATTTTTTATGTGCTGGAAAACAGGAAGCATGCGCATAATATTTGGCATTTGTTCGTACTGGCCGGCACAATACTTCATTTTATTGCAATCTATAAGAGCCTTGATGTTATAGTGGTTTTTAACTAGAATTTGCTGAACTTTTCCAGAAGTTCAGGGAGGATGAATTAACTTTTGGAAAGTTATTTCGAAGTCTCTAATTTATAAAAAATCTGCTAAACTTTCCAAAAGTTCAGGAAGCCTTAACTAATAAGTTGCTGCGTGTTCCAGTCAATCATTTTATAAGCTTCTTATAAAAAAAATCCGCCGGGTTGGTACATATCGCGGTAGCAATAAGTCCCGGCAAATATTCCTGCTCTGTGATTGCGGGATTTATTTTTGATACAACCTCGTAACTGAGCGAGCAATCAAGATGAGGATGCAGTTCAATTTTCGGCAATGATTTGATCCGGTTCATGCATTAAATGCTGTATTATTTTGGAGATGGAATTTATTTGTTTAAAATTTTCATGCTCTACATTGTGCTCTACGTGCTCGTGCGCCCACGTAACGTGATACGGCACATGCACCGCATGACCGCCAATAGCCAATACAGGCATTATATCAGATTTTATTGAATTGCCTATCATCATAAATTGTGAAGGCTGAATATCGAGATGTCTGATGAGTTTTAAATAATCGCTTTCTTTTTTATCACTCATGATTTCCGTATGGTGGAAATAATGTTCAAGACCGGATTTTTTTAATTTTCTTTCCTGGTCAAGCAAATCACCTTTAGTAGCAACCACAAGGCGGTAATGGCCTGAGAGAGACTGCAGCACATCTTCAACGCCGCCGAGCAATTCGATCGGCTTGTCTAAAAGCTCTTTACCAAACTCAATAGCTTTTTCTATAACCACAGTATTCAGCGTATTATTTGTGACCCTGAGTGCTGTCTCAACCATGCTAAGCATGAAACCCTTTACCCCATAGCCATACAGCGCAAGATTTTGTATTTCGGTTTTAAAAAGTTCCTGCGCTGCAGTATGCTGTGGTAAATAATCTTCCAATAGCTCACAAAATTTTTTTTCCGTTTCCTGGAAGTAAGGTTCGTTTATCCAGAGTGTATCATCTGCATCAAACGCTATTACTTTAATATCCATTTTTAAATTTTAAAACCAAGTATGTAATTCTGCTATAAATTATCACTTTTACTTAAGGATAAATTTCATATTGATATCCGCAGCAATTTTTATTTTATCAAATTCAATAGCAGGTGATTTATCCTGATTCAATCTATTTTTAAAACTATAACCTGTTGCTTTTATTTCTTGCAAAGATTCAGTAAACAAATTATTATTACTGTCATTAAAATTTTTACTGTCTGCAATATATATTACTGCGCCTGTCGTTTGATTCAAAGGCTTTACCATTGCATTTGCCCGGGCCTTGGCATTTTCAATAGCTTTTGTAAGCATAAGATTTTTAATATTTTCCTTTTCTGAATAGTCAACCCTGTCAATAGAGGTATTGGAAATTCCTGCATCCTCTAAAGCGATAGCTACTTTGGTAGCAGTTAAAGCATTCTTTACTTTAAGCACGTATTGCTTCGATTTTAAAATATTTTTACTTTTAAAAAGATAATACCTGAAGCTGCTGGAAATGTCATTAGTTGCAAGATCTTTTTCTATATCTATGCCCAACGATTTTAAAACATTTACCATTTTGGTTTCCAGCTCTTCAACAGAAATTCTATTTTTTGTGTCATTTTCAGAAATCATTATACGGATATAAATTTCATCAGGAATTACCAATGTATCTGCATTTCCATTTACTTCAAGATATGGCTGATCAATAAAATTCTTCGTTTGCGATATGCCCGTTATGAATGTAAAAATTAAAGCCGTTGTTACGATTGTATTTTTCATATTGATTTTTTTTTTAAAAGGATGCATAGATTATGTGCCTTGCATAATTTATAAAAATAAGTTTTCAATCTTTTCCTTTTCTCCGCGTCCTGTTTCTTATGCTGCCAAGCACAGGCAATACATCAGGAGAAAGATCGAAATAGATAACAACTCCGGCATATAGGGAAATGAAAACGCTGCTTTTCAGCAGCATACCGAAGAAGCCATGAAAGTTTTGAAATGTATAGTAACATAATGCACCACATACAATGGCAATCAAGATTGCATACAATGTTTTATTACTAAAAGGATGCATCTTAAATTTTCTTTGTAAAAAAACGATACGGATAAGGTTGTAAATGGTAAAAGAAATCACGTTAGAATAACCGGCCCCGACGATGCCAAATTGCTTCACTAAAATGTAGCTCAACGGTGTAATAAGCAAAAATAAAATGATGCCGCTTAGCAGCTCGAATCGCCAGAAAACCGACGTGCCGATTATTTGTGCATTTACGCCTGTACCAAGATCTATTACGCGAGCCATGCCTAAAAAGAAAAAAATCCATTGCGATTGAAGATACTCATGCTTAAGATTGAAAGTGATTACCGCATCTTTATAATTTAGCCAGATCACGATAAATATACCCAGCGATGCTATCAAAAGGTTGATGCCTGATCGCTGGTAAATCAAGTTGATCTTGTCGTAATCTTTATCTTTCCATGCTTTAGAAAGTATGGGTATAGATGCAGCAACGGCACCTCTTTGCGGTGCCTGCACTAATCCGGCTACCACGCTTCCCAGGGCAAAAATTCCTGCCGGTCCCGTACCCAAAACCGACATGATAACAAGTGTGTCGATAAATTGCGCTATCATAAGGATGGTGCCGCCGAAATAGATAAGTGTAGCCAGGGACACTATTTTTTTATAGAACTTTTTAGTGACCCGGCTGATGGTAAAAACAAGGTGTAATTCTTTTTTCCATAAAAGATAAGTAAGCAGCACCACGGCTACGATGCCATAAGTAAAAGCGTATAGTTTGATAAAAGCGTCGAAGCTCCTGATCAATTTAAAACTTAAAATAAAAATGAGAATAGTAGTGAGCCCGCGAAAAAGAACTTCCCTTAAAAATATAGTGAAGATAGATTTGCGAATATTCCAGGCAAATACTTCCAATATGGAAAATAATAAAAGCGAAAAGCCAAATGGGAAAACCCAGAAATAGTAACGGACAAATTCAGGAGAATTTGCTCCGAATTTTCTTATGACGAGATCTTTAAAAATTATTCCTGCAAGCACTACAAAACAAAAGCCTACAAGGCTTACCATTAAAGCCCATGTCATCAGGTCATTTTTTTTCTTCGGAAGATTGTCATTGTAATAAGGATAAAATTTATAAACCGTAGAAAGCATACCGAGATTGGCGAAGGCAAACATCAGATTGCCGACGGCAATAAAAATCCCCGTTAATCCATACTGTGATGTGGTGAATGGCGAGCCCTGCCTGGTAAATAAATAAGTATTTATAAAGCCCAAAAGAAAACCGAAATAAACAAAACCAGTTGATATGATACTTTGCCTTCGTATCTGCGACATAGATAAAATTGAATGGCTAAATTAACGGTAAATATTTTCTTGCTGTTATTTAGTAGTTTTAAAAATGCATATTCGGATAGAGCCACACACTTTGCTTAGAGCAATTGAAAGAGGAACATCAGAGAATGAGATAATTGAAACTATTACTAACGGAGCATCAATAAAAGCAAAATCAAATAGGAACGCGAAAGCCTGTGTTTTTGATTTTAATGAATCAAGAAACGGAATATTTTATGAACAAAAAAAATTAGAAGTTTCGTATATAATTGAAAAAAACGAAATAATTACAGTAAACAGTATATGTTTTCTTCGGTAAATTTGAGCTATGAATATACAATACGATTCAAAAAGCGATTTGCTTTATTTGCGGTTTGCTTTATTACCGGTTACTCTAATAAATAAAAGAGTTTCGGAAGGCATTGTGTTGGATATCGGGCCGGACGATAAAATTGTGGGCATCGAAATAATGGATGCTTCTAAAAATATTAATCTCGGTAAGATTCTTCCGGTGCAATACTCAGCCGCTAATTTTATTTGATTTCGCTAACGTATACATAAAAATTGTCATCAATCTTTAATTCCTTCATACCGGTCTTCATTTGCTGATAGCTCTCTTTTGGATAAATGAAAACGTATTCACCCTTTTCATCTAAAATTTTCACAGGCATGTTAAAGCCAGGAACAATATTCGTCCAGCGATATGTAAGCCCACCGTTATTGATGCTGTATTCAAGCGTGGGAATTTTTATTGTTCTTAAATACTGGTCAAAAACTTTCGAAAAATCATGATGCGACTGTTGGCTGATATAATCCTCTACCTGTTTGGTGGTCACCGTTTGGTGATAAAATGCTTTGTTTAATCCTCTTAAAATATTCCTGAAAGTTGAATCGTTATTTATTACCTGGCGGATCGTATGAATCATGTTACTTGCTTTGTAATACATGTCAATCGGGCCTTCGCTATTCACTCCATAAGCAGAGATAATTGGCTCTTTGTTTTCAATGTTTTTTCTTATTCCGATCACATATTCATCTGCTGCTTTTTTACCATAATAATATTCAGTAAAAAGTGTTTCGCTGTAATTGGTAAATCCTTCGTGTATCCACATATCAGCAATATCTTTTGAGGTAATGTTATTGCCAAACCATTCGTGCCCGCTTTCATGTACGATGATGAAATCCCACTTCATGCCCCAGCCGCTGCCGGAAAGGTCTGTGCCATGATACCCGTTCATATAGCCGTTGCCGTAAGCAATGGCGCTTTGGTGTTCCATGCCGAGGTGTGGTGCATCTATAAGCTTGTATCCGTCCTCGTAAAAAGGGTAGGGGCCAAACCAATATTCAAATGCCTTCATCATACGTGGAGCATCTTCGAATTGTTTTTTTGCCCTTACAAGATTTGAATCTATCACCCAATAATCCATCGTCAGATCGCCCTTTTCTCCTTTATAAATTTCTCCAAAATGCACATACTTGCCTATGTAGGGAATCAGATCATAATTGTTGATCGGGTTTACAACCGCCCAGGAAGTAGTGGTAGTGCCGTCATCATTATCTATTTTATTTCTCAATCTTCCATTGCTTACGGCTACCAGCTCTGATGGCGACGTGATATAAATTTCTGCACTATCCGGTTCATCGCTTTGTATGTCTTTGCACGGATACCAAACACTTGCGCCAAGGCCCTGGCAGGCAATAGTTATCCATGGTTTGCCGTCTTTATCTTTTGTCCAAATCAGTCCTCCATCCCAAGGTGCATGTTTTGCAATTTTTGGTTTACCGTGATAATAAACAGTTAAGGTTTTTTCGTTGCTCATTTTATTTAAAGCTGGAGGCGCTACAACAGGCTCTCCCATACGAAGGCTATTTGTAGCAGCCCCATCGTTAGTTGCAGGCTGCTTATTTTGCAGGCTTATAAACCAGGCATTGCCATCTCTTTTGTAAGAAAGATTTCTGCGTGTATTGGAATAAGTTTTTCTTATGGTGCCGCCTATATTTCTCTCCCGGCTTTGAACGCCGTTATCTAAAATTATCGAGTCGATGATCATTGGCTCCTGCAGGTCAATTTGAAAATAATCCGCATGCCTGTTTTCAATTTCTTTATAGCTAATAATATTGTAACCTGATATCGTACTATCTGCAAGATTAAATTTTACATGCAGATCATATTTCGTCGCATCCCACCAAGATCTGCCCGGGCCGTTACTTCCACGCAATGTATCAGCGTGCGTAAAAACTTGCTCCATTGAGGTAAGGCAGCCAAACATGAAACAAATCGCGGCTGTTATCTTTTTCATTTACTAAATTTATTTTTTCTAAGTCAAAGATGAAGTTAAATAATCAAATGCCCATACCGCGATCCTTGGGGGCGGTGGAGACACCGCCCACGGCGAGTTGCCCCGGTTGGTGTCACCACCAACCGGCGACAATTTGGAATGCACCCCCGCCCATAAAATCGAAGTATCACTATATTTTTTCCTTTGTCGGAATTTTGATAATGCTATTTTTTTCATCTTGTGGCAATCACAAAGAGATAAAAAATATTTTTCGCTACAATGAGCAAACGGGCATTGCAACGCTTGATCCTGCTTTTGCAAAAAATCAATCCATCATGTGGGCGGTTCACCAGCTTTATAATACCTTAATTCAAACAGATGACAGTCTTAATATTGTTCCCTCGCTGGCTAAGAGTTGGGAAGAGTCTGATGATAATCTGCGATTTATTTTTCATTTGCGAAGCGATGTTTTTTTTCATGATGATGCTGCTTTTCCAAATGGCAAAGGAAGAAGGATGGTTGCCGGAGATGTGGTGTATAGCCTTTCGCGTATCATGGATAAAAATACGGCCAGCAGCGGCGCATGGATTTTCAATGGCAGGGTAGATTCATTACATCCTTTCATTGCTATTGATGATACGACCTTTCAACTTAAACTTGCTTCGTCCTTTCACCCTATACTCGGCATATTGAGCATGCAATACTGCTCCATCGTGCCGCACGAAGCGGTGGAGAAATATGGCAAAGATTTTCGCAGCCATCCTTGCGGCACCGGCCCTTTTCAATTTGTGGCATGGGAAGAAGGGCAGACTTTAATTATGAGAAAGAATCCAAGTTATTTTGAGCGGGATAGCACCGGAGCAACGCTTCCTTATCTTAATGGGATAAAGATTTCTTTCTTTGAAAATAAGGCAACTGAGTTTCTGGAATTTCAACAACACCGGCTGGATTTCATTAATGACATAGACGCATCTTTTAAAGATGAAGTGCTAACTAAAAAAGGTGAGTTGCGAAATGATTGGAAAGAAAAAATTATTTTAGAGAAGCACCCTTACCTCAATATAGAATACCTGGGTATTTTACAGGATACTTCAAAGGACGTTGTAAAAAATTCTCCCCTTCGTAATTTAAAAGTAAGGCAGGCTATTAACTATGGATTTAACCGGCGAAAAATGATGCTGTACATACGGAATTCAATTGGCATTCCGGCGGAAAGCGGCTTTGTACCGGCAGGGCTTCCTTCATTCGATTCGTCTGCGGTTAGGGGTTACCGTTATGATCCGGCTAAAGCGCTGTCTTTATTAAAAGAAGCCGGTTATCCTAACGGGGCCGGGCTACCCGTAATACCACTGCTTACCATTCCCATCTATGCTGATCTTGCAAGCTACATCGCTAATGAATTACAGCAGGTGGGCATTAAGATACAAGTGGAGACCGTACAGAAAAGTTTGTTGCTGGAACAGACAGCAAAATCTGAGGCTTTGTTTTTTCGTGGGAGTTGGATAGCAGACTATCCCGATGCCGAAAACTATCTAAGTGTTTTTTATGGAAAAAATCCTGCGCCTCCAAATTATACCCGTTATAAAAATCCTGCGTTCAATAAATTGTATGAAGCAGCCCTGGCGGAAAAAAATGATTCACTTCGATATAAAATTTATCAGCGAGCTGATCAGGTGATGATAAATGATGCCCCTGTAGTGCCTTTGTGGTATGACATGGTAATAAGGCTTGTGCAGCCATACATAAAAAATTTTAAACCTAATAGTCTTAATCTTCTTGAGCTAAGAAGAGTTAAGATAGATGACTAATTAACCTCATAAGTTAAACTTCGTGTAATCGAATCCGTTACCATTATTAAAGCGTAGCTTTCGACATTCACCTACGTTTTTAAAATATTATAATGTTTGCTATCCTCACCTTCTTTTTTTGCCACTGGTTCTTTTCGTTGTTTTTTCATTCTTTTTTCCTTCATCGCTTTGCCTCACACCAAATGTATACTACATCAAAAAGATGGGAGAAGGTATTTTATATAATGACCTGGCTTACACAGGGTTCTTCTTATCTCGTTCCGCGTGCCTATGCAGTGATGCACCGCATGCATCATGCCTACAGCGATACTGAGAAAGATCCGCATTCACCGCACTTTTTCAAAGATATCTGGCACATGATGCTTCACACTGTAGTTATCTTCAGGGGTTTTCATACCGGTAAAAATTTGCCTGACCCGCAGTTCACTAAAGAGTATATCCCGATGTGGGACAAGCTTGATAAGTTAGGGCATCATACGGTTACAAGAATTTTATTCGGCGCACTATACACAGGTTTTTATGTAATCTTCGCTCCTAATATGTGGTGGTTTCTTTTACTGCCGGTACATTTTATTATGGGTCCTATACAGGGCGCCATCGTTAACTGGTTTGGACATAAACTCGGTTATTCAAATTTTAATAATGGCGACCATTCCCGCAATACCACGCCCTGGGGCATCATGATGATGGGAGAGTTATTTCAAAATAATCATCATTTTAAAAAATTCGATCCAAACTTCGCAAAGAAATGGTATGAATTTGATTCAACTTTTCTTATTATGAAAGTTATGAATCGTTTAAAAATTATCCGGCTGATAGCTTTGAAAGTTGCAGAGCCTGTAGTAATTGCGACTAAAAGTGAAACAATTGAAAGAACGAAGATGATTGTATGATTTTTTTCAATTGAGGATTTACCTTATCAGCACTTATTGCAGCGATTAGTTTTTTATCGAAAGATAATTTAAATATAGAATTGGGCGTTTTGAGCTTATTGTCAATTCAAAAAAGCAATTAAAAAAATTCGTGCTAATCTCTGCAACCTTTGCCGTCAGGCAGGTTCGTGGCTTTTTATACTTAGGTTTTTAAGTAAGCGCCTAATCCTATTTAAATATTTACTCCTTACAATAACTACAGCATATTTTTGGGGTGCATTTCCAAATGTCGCAAAGTTGTCAACCTTTCAACAAGTTACTTTTAGATTTAAAAACTCCATCTGGAAGGTTGACAACTTTTAACCCAGAGCGACATCCGATAGCCATCGGATTTGAAATGCACCCTATTTTTGTTATGATAGCTACTGCTTTTATTTATAATTAAATTTGCGGTGAATTTATAATTGATAAAAATAAATGACGCTGAATAATTGCCCAAAACCCGCTTATTGGCTTTCTCTTTTGTTCTTTATTCTTCTTAATGCAGGCAAGGCTGAAGGCCAGGTGCAGGGTTGTACCGATCCGCTGGCAAATAATTATAATTCTTCTGCCACGGTAAATGATGGTGCATGCACCTACAACGCTACCAGTTATACACCCATTATAAAAGTTGATCCTATCAGCAGCATTTTGGTTGAAAGCAGCGGCTTGCAAATGGTGGGAAATTATTTGTGGAGCTTTAATGACGGCGGCGGAGCGGCAGCCATTTATAGAATTGATACGCTTACAAATACAATACTACAAACCGTTAATCTCTCAGGAACTGCCAATGTTGATTGGGAAGATATTGCCTTCGATGGAACCTACTTTTATGTTGGTGACTTTGGTAACAATGCCGATGGGGCAAGAACAGATTTGAAGATATATAAATTCCCTTTTAGCGCTATACCTGATTTTACGGGCGACCCGGTTACGACAATTCCTTCAGCACAAATTGAAACTATAGTCTTCTCTTATGGCAACCAGCCTCAGCCACTGGTGCCGGCTCCGGCAAATAATACAGATTTTGATTGCGAGGCCATGGTAGTTGATGGTGGTAAAATTCACCTGTTTACAAAACAATGGCTTAGCCTTGCGACAACGCATTACATAATTAATACAACCCTACCGGGAAATTATGTGCTTGATCCGGTGGAAACGCTTCCGGCCGGTTTTTTAGTGACAGCCGCAGATAAGGCGCCGGGGCATGGCACCATAGCCTTGCTTGGTTATCAGAATTCCGGTTTGGGAAGCCACTTTATGGAATTGCTTACAAGCTATACAGATGGCTATTATTTCAATGGTAATAAAAGAAAAATAAATTTGCCCGATGCAACTGTAATGGGGCAAAGCGAGGGACTTACTTTCAAGGATAGTACCTACGGCTATATTAGCAATGAAAAGTTTGTGCGGACAATTGCAGGCTTTACTCTAACAGTCAATCAGAAATTAAGATCATTTGATATCAAGCCTTTTATTTCTCCGGTTGCTTCTACCGTTTATAAGTTTATCGGCAGCGGAAACTGGGATACATCTGCGAACTGGCTTAACAATAAAATACCACCGTCAACTATTACCGCCGGAAGCGAAATCATTATTGACCCCGTTGCCGGGGGCGCCTGCATTTTGGATATTCCATACACGCTGTCATCAGATGCCGGGCTTATGGTGAATCCTGGTAAAAAATTGATAATCCAGGGTAGCTTATTAGTGCAATAAATACTTCCGGGCTCCACGTAATGATTTACAATTCATGAGGTCGGCTTGCTCAGGTAGGAAGGTCAGACCGGCAATAAAGGTGTATGCTGCTTTGTTGCTTTCTTAGCAGGAGGAATTTGAAACGCATTATTATCCATTATCAGCGTTCTATTGCTTTTCGATTATTTTGCATTCACAATTATCTGTATTAATTTTTAAATAACATAGTATGAAATTATTGGCGGCATGTTTTTTATTAATTGCTTCTTTTAATGTAGTAGCACAAAAGACCGATAATAAATTACAGGATGAGATCAGCAATGCTTTAAATGGCTTTCATGGCAACATGGGTGTATATGTATATGATCTTACCAAAAACAAAATAGCGGCTATCAATGCAGATACTATTTATCCTACGGCCAGCATAGTAAAAATTCCGATTCTTATTGGCGCGATGCATAAAATAAACAACGGTGAATTACAATACCACCAGGTAATGACGTACACTGATTCCTTATTTTACTCAGAAGGAGAAGATATTCTTGCTTCCTTTAAAAGTGGTGAAAAAATCTCAATTGCAAAGTTGCTGATGCTTATGATCACTACCAGCGATAACACTGCAAGCCTTTGGCTGCAAGGCCTTAGCGGTACGGGCACATTAATTAATAACTACCTCGACAGCCTTGGCTTGCAATATACAAGAGTGAACAGCAGAACATCCGGAAGAGAAAGTAACCGCGGACAATATGGATGGGGGCAAACAACACCCCGTGAGATGGCGAAGCTTATGAAAATGATCGTTGACAAAAAGATTATCAATGCTCAAATAAGTGAAAAAATGTTGCGACTACTGGGGAGGCAGTTCTGGGATGAAGAAGCGCTTTCACAAATCCCCCCGGATATTTTTGTAGCAGATAAAACCGGCGCTGTTGACGAAAGCAGAAATGAGATCATGTATGTCAATGGCAAGCATCCTTATATTCTTTCCATCTTTTCTAAAAACAATCAAGACAAAAGCTGGGTTACTAACAATGAGGCCTGGGTGCTTACAAGAAAGATATCAGCAATCGTTTGGAAATATTTTAATCCAAAATCTAACTGGCAACCGCAAACGCTTTTGAAATGATGTATAAACATTGCGCTGAAAAAATTCTACAGATTACCACATCAATTAAAGTCAGTTAATCAGTTAATCAGTTAATCAGTTAATCAGTTAATCAGTTAATCAGTTATGCAACCGGTGAGTTAACCAATAAACCAATAAATCAATAAACCAATAAACCAATCAACCAATCAACCAATAAACCAATAAACCAATAAATCAATAAACCAATAAACCAATCAACCAATCAACCAATAAACCAATAAACCAATAAACCCACCTACACCCTGATGTAAATTCTTTTTTTATTCATCCAATAGCCAACGCTCCAGCAAAGCAACATATAAGCAATGGCAAACAGCAGTGAGCCGAAGTAATCTCCCGCATAGATAAATACGTTGTGATACAGCCAACCATATAAACTGTATTTCGGGGTGATCGGTATCATGTAAAGCACGGTAACCAATAATTCGGATAACAGATAAATTGACAAAGGATTTTTTCCGAAGATCTGGAAGAAATTTGTCCATGAAACTTTTTGTTCAAATTGGGTAATGTAAGTGAGCGTTGCCAAAATGATGCAGTCTAACCCGGCCGTGTAAACGACGAAGCTGCTTGTCCAGAGTTTTTTGTTTATGGGCAATAATAAATCCCAGAAATAGCCACACACTAATAATGCAAAGCCTATGAGCAATAGCTTTGTCAATCCTTCGTAAGTATTTCCTTTTTGCTGTATCCATTTGCCAACTACAAACCCGCCAACCACATTGCCAATTGCAGGCAGTGTGCTCAGCCAGCCTTCCGGGTCAAAAGCCACCCCTTCTCCGTGGTACATGTGCGGCTCACCCATCAGCCATTTATCTAATTTTATACCGGCATTTCCTTCCAGGCTTAGCGGGTCGCCCACATCGCCAAACTGGTAAAGTATCATCCAGTAAAGAAATAAAAGCGCTATACTTATAATAACTGTAGTCCTTGTTTTTAAATAATAAAGCATAAGCGATGCAATGCCATAGCATAAAGCTATTCGTTGCAAAACGCCCATTATTCTTGTTTGGCTAATTGGGAATGAAATGATATTATGATCTTTATCCAGTTTGAAAAAAGGAAACCAATACATAAGGTAACCCAACAAAAATATAAGTGCAGTTCGTTTTAAAATTCTTAGTACTACCTGCCATTGTGAATGCAATTCCCATTTATGCGTTCCAAAGCTCATAGCATTACCTACAGCAAAAAGAAAGGACGGAAACACAAGATCAGTAGGAGTAAAGCCATGCCAGTGCGCATGCAGCAGCGGCGAAAAAGTAGTGGCACCGTTGCCCGGTGTGTTCACAATAATCATAAAGCAAATAGTCATACCACGAAAGACATCTAATGAAAGGTTTCTTTGCGGAGCAGTAATATTTTTCATAAAATAAATGGTTATAAAATCTGGAGAATATAATTTGGATTAAATATACACTCTAATCAAACTAATATTTAATTGGAAAAAAAAAGAATTGTCGCTCCATCAATTTAGCTATTTAGTTTGGCGGGTTGAGGAAAAGTAAAATTGTTTCCTGAACTTGCCTGGAATAATTATAACCACAATAAATGAAACAGCGTTCATAATTTTTTAAAATGATTTATTATAATCTTATATGACTCTCTCTAAAAAAATTAATTACAAAATAGCGTTGCAGAAAAAATGTATCGCCATACTCGAAGAGAGAATTGATTCTATAAGATTTGCAATACATGAAGCACAGGCCGCCGCTAACAATGAAGAGAAAAGCAGCGCGGGGGATAAGTACGAAACTTCAAGGGCAATGAATCATTTGGAAAAAGATATGCAGGCGTCGCGGCTGTCGGCAAGCCTCAGGGAGCTGGAAAACCTTATGCTCGTTGATTGTAACACAATTTTCCACGAGGTACAAAAAGGGAGTTTTGTGAACTGTGATAAAACTTCCTACTTTATTGCAGCCGGCCTGGGTAAGCTATCATTTGAAAACGAAACGGTGTTCCTGGTATCTCCTAATGCGCCCATTGCCTTAGTGCTATCGGGTAAGCAGGCCGGCGATACATTTGAATTAAATAAGAAACAACTCACTATAAAAGAAGTGTACTGATATTTTTAAAATGTAACCCACAAAGCGAACCTTGTCAATCATATCTAAATGCTACATTCGCAAATAAAACCTCAACAAAAAATTAAATAAAATGAGTGATTCAAAATTATCTGCCGGTGAAATACAAACGAAGAAAGGCGTATTGAAATTTGAGCTTTATGACGATGCTGCGCCAGGTACGGTCGCTAACTTCAAAAAGCTGATCAACGAAGGCTTTTATAACGGATTAACCTTCCACCGCGTGATACCCGATTTTATGGTGCAGGGAGGTTGCCCCGAGGGAACAGGCGCCGGTGGCCCGGGCTATACCATCAATTGCGAGACCAAAGGAGAGAAGCAAGTGCATGACAGGGGCGTGATGTCGATGGCGCACAGGGGACCAAATACAGGCGGCTCTCAATTTTTTATTTGCCACAATCGCTCTAATACAAAACATCTCGATGGAGTGCACACATGCTTTGGACGGATAACCGAAGGGCTTGAAGTGTTGGATAAAATAACCGGGGGAGATGTAATGGAAAAGGTGGTACTAACTTAGTCCTGAAAGTATCAGCGTAAAAAAACGGCATAGAAAATCTATGCCGTTTTAATAAAATCCAAGGTGTAATAATTAATTATTACATTCCAAAAAGTAAAGCAATGATAGCCATCAACCCATAGAAGCCTGTAATAATACCAATGGCTACCAGTGTGTCGGTAACTTCTGTTTTGTAAATTTTTTTCATACTTACAGTTTAAAATTAGTAAAATATTTAAATAAAGTATTTCCAAAGAAATTGGAAAAGAAGCTTTAGTAGTTTAAGGAGAGGGGATTATTGACGCTATTTTAATGCCGCGAAATTAACAATTTATCAGAGAAAAAGCAAATATTTGGAAAAGATGAGTATGCTTAAAAGTTGCCTGGGAACTAATTCCGGTTACTTAAAAATTCACTTCGATGCCTAATATGTGTTTAGGTGAATAATTTTATATTATCTTGTAATAAAACGCATACAGCTGTTTACATATGTATCTTGATTTTTTTACCGCTTTAAAATTATTTATTATGAATCACGTTTCAGACATTCTTAAAAGAAAAGGCAGCAATGCAATTTCTGTACTGCCCGATACCGCCGTTCTTGAAGCCCTAAAGGTGATGGCAGATAATAATATCGGGTCTGTGTTAGTAATGGAAAATAACAAGTACATGGGCCTTATAACAGAAAGAGATTATTCCAGGAAGGTGATTTTAAAAGGGAAAAATTCTACCGACACGAAGGTCAAAGAGATTATGACCTCAGACTTGCCGCACATAAATCCTGATGACACCGTTGAACATTGTATGGAGCTGATGACAAACAGTAAGATCCGCTACCTGCCTGTTTTCGTAAAGGATGAGCTCAAAGGAATTATTTCCATCACAGACGTGGTGAAAGAAACAATTTTAAAACAACAGCAGATGATCAGTCACCTTGATGATTATATTAATTCTTAAAAGCATTTTAATTCAGGGGGGAAAAGCCCAATGAATATATTAATAAATAAAATTTTTCTTCTTTTTCTTCTATTTGCCGTTGGTTGCAATTCAGAAAATAATTCGAAAAATTCTGCAACGCCGGCTAATGTTGATAGTAGTTCTGTAAATGAAAATGGGGATGCGGTTACAGCTGATTTTTCCGGCTGTTATGCATCAAACCTTAAAAAGGATTCGGCCTTATTGAAACTTAATATTTCAGGCACTAAAGTCACCGGTGAGCTTTCGTATCACTTATTTGAAAAAGATAATAATTCCGGTATCATAACAGGTTCGGTGCGTGATAACCTGATAGTTGCTGACTACACTTACACTTTCCAATCCGAGGGAATAACTTCAGTAAGACAGGTCGTTTTTAAGAGGAACAACGATACTTTGGTAGAGGGCTTCGGAGATACAATGATGCATGGAGACACCGCCGGCTTTAAGAACTTAAGCGGCTTACAATTTCAGAATGACCGCCCGTTTTTAAAAACCATCTGCAGATAAACACTTGCCGTTATTTATTTTCCTTATTTTTTTTGAAATAAAACCTCCGCCGAAGCGTTTACTGAATGGCTGGGTGATGTAAATATTCTGAAGCGATATTTTATTATCTGCCATCGATTTCAACAATTTTATTAAATAATAAAGGTTAAACCTGAAGTGTAAAAATTTCTAATAACTTCGCACGCTATGAAACTAAAATCTCTCCCGGTAGTTTACACTATTTGCTCTCTCGTTATTAGTTCTCTTTTCATAAGTTGTGGCAGCAGCGTTACCGAAGTTGCCTACAGCGCCACTGACTCTACAGCAAACATGGATGCAGAAAAAAAAGGTGCTTTTGATCAAAAAACGCCAATTGATACGGCTGAGTACGACCGGCTGATGAAGGAGCTCGGAAACAATGATACTACAGGCTTTTGGCCGGCAAAGAATTTGTATCCCTTGCCAGGTGCGGTACTGCCTTATCACAGGATTGTTGCCTTCTATGGAAATTTGTATTCAAAAAAAATGGGAATTTTAGGTGAATTGCCAAAAGACGAGATGCTAAAAAAATTGCAAGGGGAGGTTGCTGAATGGCAAGCTGCCGATACTACAATCCCTGTAATTCCTGCTTTGCATTATGTAGCCGTAACAGCGCAAGGCGCACCCGGTAAAGATGCGAAATATCGTGCCCGCATGCCTTTTAGTCAAATAGATACGATAATGAATTGGGCGAAAGAAATAAATGCTTTGGTTTTTCTTGATATACAAGTAGGGCACAGTTTTGTGAAAGACGAAGTACCACAGTTAGAAAGTTACCTGAAATTACCAGGGGTTAATCTTGGTATTGATCCTGAATTTTCTTTAAAGAATGGCGAAGTCCCCGGCACTAAGATCGGCACCTTCAATGCGGAAGATATTAATGCCGCGATTGATTTTTTAGCCGACGTTGTAAGGAAAAATAACCTTGCTCCTAAAATATTGATCGTTCATCGCTTTACGCAGGGCATGGTGAGAGGGTACCAGGATATAAAGAGAGTACCCGAAGTGCAGGTGGTGATGGACATGGACGGATGGGGAGACAAGATTTTAAAGAGATCTACTTATCTCAGGTATATTTATAAAGAGCCTGTGCAGTTTACCGGCTTTAAGTTATTTTATAAGAACGATACTAAAACAGGGGCTGATCAATTATACACACCGCAGGAATTATTAAGGTTTGTTCCAAAGCCAATCTACATTCAATACCAATAATTTTAAATTAGCGCATTCGCCTTTTAATGAAAACAAATTGCTTTTCAATTCTGTTCGCAGTAATTTTTTTAGCTGCATGTTCTTCCAATTCTAATAATTCAAAAGCTCAAAAAAAAGCAACTAATACTGCTGCCGGTATCGATGTTGATAGCGTGTATCACCAACCTGCAGCAGATGTTGCAGCCATTCTTGCCAAAAAGGAAGTACCGGTTTTATGCTATCATCACATCCGGGAAGCAAAGGCGGAACAAAGCGAAAGCATGAAAAGTTATTCTGTATCACCTGTGCAATTTGCTGAACAAATGAAAGCGCTCAAAGACAGTGGTTATGAAACTATTTTACCCGATCAGCTTTACAATTATCTTGTATATAGCGGCAAGCTACCTGCAAAACCGGTGATGCTAACTTTTGATGATACTGATGAAGAGCAATACAGTATTGGTGCTGCTGATATGGGGAAATACGGTTTCAAAGGGGTTTATTTTGTTATGACCATTTCGATTAACCGTCCCCGTTATATGAGTAGGGAACAGCTGAAAGAACTTTCTGACAAAGGAAATACTATTGAAGGCCATACATGGGACCATCACATGGTAACAAAATACCAGGGCGCAGATTGGGACACACAGTTGGTAAAACCCAAAAAGAAAATTGAGGAGATAACAGGAAAAAGAGTTGAATATTTTGCCTATCCTTTTGGCTTGTGGAACCAGGCTGCTATTCCCGAAATAAAAAGCCGGGGATACAAGATGGCTTTTATTTTATCTACAAAAAGAGATTCTACCGAGCCATTATACACCGTGCGCAGGATGATTGTGCCGGGCCAATGGTCAACACCGGGAATGCTTAAGGCAATGAAGCAGACGTTTCATTTGTAAGTTTTTTAAATTCATTAGCCGAAGATATTATTTCAGTGCTAGTACTGTTATTTAATAGTAATTCATTTTTTTAATTTTTACAATTATTTTAAGGTAGAAAAATTACTACCTTTACAAATCAAAAAAAAATCATGAAATCGTCAGAATTCATCGTGTGATTAAAAAAAATGGATGGCGATTTATAAAAGCAGAAGGCAGCCATTACATATACGAAAAAGGTGGAAGGAATTATCCGGTTCCTTTTCATGGCGCAAAAGAAATAGGTGAAGGATTGAGAAAAAAAATTATAAAAGAAATGGAGTTGATGAAATAAATTTTTAAAATAAAAATGATGAAAAAAATAAAAATTATCATTGAACGAAGCAAAGACCATTATAGTGCTTATGCGCAGAATGTTGAAGGAATATATGGCGCTGGAAATACTGTAGCAGAAGCCAAACAATCAATCTTCGAAGCTATCGAATTATTAAAAAAATATAATAAGGATAATAATATTCCGAAGATATTGAAAGGCGATTATGAACTTATATTCAAGTTTGATACAGAAAGTTTATTAAATTATTATAATGGAATATTTAGCAAAGCTGCTCTTGAGAGAATAACCGGGATAAATCAAAAGCAAATACAGCACTATTCCACCGGCCTCAAAAAGCCACGTCCTACCCAGATCAAAAGAATAGAAACTGCACTTCATAATTTAGGAGCTGAATTATTAGCTGTGGAGCTTTAAAGATATTATAAAGCAAAAACCTATTTTGCGATTTCTATCTTCACTTTTTTATTCTTGATCTTTTCATTTTTGATGAGCTGGAGGGTATGGCCCATTTTGGTTTTGCGTACTGCTACAAAAGAAAAGAAATCTTTTACTTCTATCAGGCCAATATCTTCTTTCTTTAATTCTGCCTTGTGAGATAAGAACCCAACGATATCTACTTTATTTACTTTATCTTTTTTTCCCGCGGCTATGAAAAGCGTTGACCACTTAGGTTTCTCCGGTATCACATCAATCTCCGGAAGTTGTATTTGCTCGATATCACTTTCAATATAGGCGGGTGCTGTTTCTTCTTCATTTAAAATTAAAATGGCTGTGCCACTGGCGTCCATTCTTGCCGTTCTTCCATTGCGATGTGTGAAGGCATCTTCTGTATGCGGAAGATGATAATGAATGATGTACCTGATGTTTGGAATGTCAAGTCCGCGTGAGGCAAGATCCGTTGTTACCAATACATTGGTAGTACCATTGCGAAATTTACATAAGGCGCTATCTCTTTCCTGTTGCTCCATACCACCATGATAAAATTCGTTATTGATTCCTTTCTCTTTGAGTAGGTTACTGATGCGCTCTACTGATTCGCGATGGTTGCAAAAAATAATAGTTGACCGGTTGCCCAGGTAGCATATCAATTTAAACAGGGTAACTAATTTATCTTTTTCATTAGAAATAACACTTTTAATGGCAAGGCCGGTATCATCTTCTCCTTCATTTAAAAAATTGAGCCGTACCGGGTTTTTTAAGCCAAGAAATTCCGGTATCTCTACCGCTTCCGTAGCAGAAGTAAGCATTCTTTTTTTCAAATGCTTTAGCGAATTGATGATAAAAGAAACTTCTTTAAGAAAACCCAGTTCCAGTGTTTTATCAAATTCGTCTAATACCAATACTTCGATTGAATCCACGGTGATATTGCCCCTGCGGATATGGTCGGACAATCTTCCGGGAGTTCCTATAATAAGGGCCGGTGGCTCTACCAGATTATTTTCTTCCGTTTCTCTTTTGTGGCCGCCATAGCAACAAGTTACTTTATACCCGGTACCCATAGTTTTAAAAACCTGCTCGATTTGCATGGCCAGCTCACGTGAAGGAACCACAATTAATGCCTGAGTATTTTTATTCTCCTCATCAAGCAAATCCAATATGGGTAATAAAAATGCCAGCGTTTTTCCCGAGCCTGTTGCAGAAAGTAAAATGACATCTGCTTCTTTTTTATTCGCCTCAATAGAGCCTAATTGCATCTGGTTCACCGCATCTATTTTAAAATTGGAAAGTATATTTTCCAAAAAATATTTTTTCTTTTTCATGTCTGCAAAAGTAAGCTTGTTTATATGGGTTAAGACTTCAGTTTGAAAGCTGCAAGCATGGTATATAATAAAAAGGTTTATTGATATTAAAGCACTATTGTCCGACTAACTCAATGAAAACCGCGCTGGTATTGACCTCACCCCCAACCCCGTGAAACTTAATACCAGCAAGTGTTTCATTAAAATTGACAATTTTTAGTCGGACAATAATGATATTGAAGGTATAAAAGAGCAGTTCTTTATTTATTGCGCTTGTCTGTGAGCACCATATACTCCGGGTCTTCCATAATATTTACGTCAATTATATCGTCGGCATTTTGCAGAAGCAGCCGGCAATCTTTGCTAAGATGCCGCAGGTGCAAAGCCTTTCCCGCATTGTGGTAGCGTTCCGTTAGTTTATTCAATGCATCGATGCCGGACATATCTGCAACACGGCTTTCCCTGAAATCAATAATCACTTCTTTAGGATCGTTTGGTACATCAAACTTTTCATTAAAGTCACTAACGGAGCCAAAGAATAATGGGCCGAAAATTTCATAATGCTTTATGCCATTTTCATCAACGTATTTTCTCGCCCGGATCCGTTTGGCATTTTCCCACGCAAAGACCAATGCGGAAATAACAACGCCAATCAACACAGCCAATGCCAGGTTATGCAGCAATATTGTGATCGCCGCTACCAGCATACCAACAAAAATATCATGACGAGGCATCTTTCCAATCATCCTGATGCTCGCCCACTCAAACGTGCCGATAGCGACCATTATCATTACACCGGTGAGCGCTGCCATAGGCACTTTCTCAATGAGGCCGGAGCCAAACATAATGAATACCAAAAGCATAATCGCTGCAACAATGCCGGACAATCTTGCTCTTGCGCCGGAAGAAATATTTATTAAACTCTGCCCTATCATAGCACACCCACCCATTCCTGAAAATAAGCCGGTAATAAAATTCGCTGCACCCTGCGCCACCGCTTCTTTGTTTCCACTTCCTCTTGTTTCCGTTATTTCGTCGATCAAGTTTAGCGTTAACAAGCTTTCCGTAAGGCCAACGCCTGCAATAATCAATGCATAAGGAAAAATGATTTCTATAGTCTGAAAAGAAAAGGGAAGGTCAGGAATATGAAACGGTGGAAAGCCACCCTGAATTGATGCAATATCGCCCACCGTTTTTGTATCTATACTAAAGCCAATGATAATTGCGGAAACGATTAGAATTGCTGTAAGTGCCGCGGGGATTTTTTTTGTGAATTTTGGTAATCCCCAAATGATAGCCATCGTCAGCAGCACAAAGCCAAGCATCATGTACAGCTTATTGCCCGTCATCCAGTGAAGCACGCCGTTAGCATCTTCTATTTTAAACTGCGTGAGCTGCGACATAAAAATTATTATCGCCAGGCCGTTTACAAAACCAAACATTACCGGCTGTGGCACCAGGCGAATGAATTTACCCAATCGAAAAAAACCTGCCGCCATTTGTATGATGCCTGCAAGAACAACGGCCGCAAATATGTATTCAACGCCGTGCGATTTTACAAGGCTTACTATCACAACTGCTACGGCGCCCGTTGCTCCTGAGATCATACCGGGACGCCCTCCAAAAATGGATGTGATTAGGCCCATGGTAAAAGCCGCATACAATCCCGTAAGTGGAGACAGGCCTGCAATTAAAGAAAAGGCAACGGCTTCCGGTATTAAAGCTAGCGCGACAGTTAAGCCTGATAATAGCTCATTTTTATAATCCACCTTTTGTTGAAAATCAAATAAATTTAGGACAGCCTTCATGCCGATGAAGTTTAATTTTTTTTAAAAATATATAGTAAGTAAAAGCCCTTTGAAACAAAGGATAAATGTCAGTAATAATTTAGCGTAAGTGCCGGGTGTAAAACAAGAACATCTTCTTTTGCCGCGAAACTACGGTAATTATTAGTAACAAGCCATCGCAAAGGAACCTGCGAAGATTTACAAGCAAAATTTATTGAATGCTTTTTTACCTGCAGATGTCAATCTTATGATTAATTTTTTCGAATGCCCCTATTTCTACAAGCTTGTTTTGAGTACACCGGATGATTTATCTTAGCGGCTTATTTACCATGCAAATTAAATTATGTATAACCTGAAAATTATATCATCAACAGTCCGCCCCGGCAGGAAAGGGCCGCTAATCATGAATTGGATAGCGGGCATTGCAAAAGAAAATGGAAACTTTAATGTTGAAACGCTTGATCTTGGAGAAATAAATTTCCCGATGATGGACGAGCCCAATCATCCGTCTTTGCAAAAGTATCTGCACGATCACACCAAACAGTGGAGCGCTACAATCGCCGAAGCCGATGCGTTTATTTTTGTAACGGCAGAATACGACTACAACTACCCGGCACCGTTACGAAATGCTCTCGAATATTTATTTCACGAATGGAGCTATAAAGCAGCCGGCATCGTTAGTTATGGCGGTATTTCAGCCGGTACAAGAGCAGCAAATAATTTAAAAAATGATTTGGCAACTTTTAAAATGGTGGCGCTTACGGAAGCTGTGAATTTTCCCTTCTTTACAAAAAATATAAATGATGAAGAAGAGTTTGAAGCAAATGAAGTGTCGCTTAAAGCCGCGGAGAATATGTTGAAACAAATTATCCGATGGACTAAAGGCTTGCAAATAATTAAGGAAGATAAAGAGTAATCACAAGATCAATTTACTGAGAAAACTTTTTCACCATTTACAAACGTCATCAGCACTTTTATTTTCAAAATAAATTTTTCATCTACCTTCATTAGATCAGTATCGAGCAAAACAAAATCAGCAAACTTTCCTTTTTCAAAGCTTCCCTTTTCGTTTTCTTCAAAATTACTTTTAGCTGCCCATATCGTCATACCGCGAATTGCGTCTTCACGGCTTAAAGCATTTTCCGGCTGAAAACTCTTCGCAGGCCAGCCTTTGGCATCCTTTCTAAAAACTGCTGCATAAAAAGTTTTGATAGGAGAGATGTCTTCCACAGGGAAATCAGTACCAGATGTTTAGAAATGTTGTAAGAAAAAGGCTGAGAGATAAACTAACGCTGCCTCTCACCAAAAAGCAAGCTCCCGATCCTTACCATATTGCTGCCTTCTTCAATGGCCGTTTTATAATCGCCGCTCATACCCATGGACAGCGTTTTGAAGTCACAGTTTTGGGTTTGCTGTGTCGCGTATTTGGCGAATAAATTTTTGAGTATGCGAAATTCTGATGTCACTATTTCTAAATCATTGCTGAAAGAAGCCATGCCCATTAAGCCTGTGACTTTTATATTTTTTAAACCAGTGTCATTAGCTGAAAGTGTGTTCATTATTTCATTTAATTCAACTTCATCCAAACCAAATTTCGTTTCTTCTTTTGCAATATGAACCTGTAGCAAACAATTAATAACACGGTTATTTTTTTTTGCCAGCTTGTTGATTTCTTTTAATAATTTAAAGCTATCAACACTTTGTATCAGCGTTATAAAAGGAGAAATATATTTTACTTTATTTGACTGAAGGTGGCCGATAAAATGCCATTGAATATCTTTTGGAAGCAGTTTGTATTTCTCAGCTAATTCCTGCACATAGTTCTCGCCAAACTCTTTTTGTCCTAAATTATACAACTCTTTTATATCTTCTGCAGGCTTGGTTTTGGAAACAGCAATTAGTG
Organism: Hanamia sp.; assembly: GCA_965217965.1. Classification (GTDB taxonomy): domain Bacteria; phylum Bacteroidota; class Bacteroidia; order Chitinophagales; family Chitinophagaceae; genus Ginsengibacter. The sequence continues at coordinate 2,700,428 of CBDCJQ010000001.1, forward strand.
TAACTTTTTTACTTTCGAGAAAGGCTTTTATTTTTTTGTAAGATGCTGTATCAACAGGCATTGAACGAAATATTTTCTTCTGTTTAAAATTTTTTTAGATAAAAATGTTATCATCAAACCTTTTGTCCATGAAACCTCACAGGTTTTTAAAACCTGGGAGGTTTCGCGTTTACTTTAAAAAGTGTTGAGGTTTCTATAAGGTTTTTTATTTTATTTTATTTTATTTTATTGTAAGAATCTAAATCAACGGGCATTGAACGAAGTATTTTTTCCTATAGCTGCCGTGGTTCGTGTCTCACGAACCACCCTTTTTCCGATTCGTTAGACACGAACCACGGCGCTAATTTTTTTAAATAAAAATGTTATCATCAAACCTCACTGCTCCAACAAACTTCACAGGTTTTTAAAACCTGTGAGGTTTTACTGTGAGGTTCACATTAATCACCTTAAAATGCCCCTACTAATTACAATTCTTTGTATCTCGCTGGTGCCTTCATATATCTGGGTGATCTTCGCATCACGCATCATTCTTTCTACATGGTATTCCTTTACAAAGCCGTAGCCACCGTGTATTTGCACAGCTTCTGTTGTTGCCCACATAGCGGTTTCGCTGGAAAATACTTTTGCCATTGCGGCACTTTCTGTATAGTCTTCCCCTTTATCTTTTTGCCAGGCTGCTCTGAAGCAAAGTAATCTCGCCGCTTCAATTCGTGTAGCCATGTCCGATAGTTTAAACTGAATGATCTGGTGATCACTTATTTCTTTACCAAATGCTTTTCTTTCTTTAGAGTATGCAACAGATCTCTCATACGCCCCCGCTGCCAAACCTAAGGCCTGTGAGGCAATACCAATGCGGCCGCCTGAAAGTGTCATCATCGCAAACTTAAACCCAAAACCATCAGCGCCGATGCGGTTTTCTTTAGGCACTTTTACATCAGTGAATGAAACGCTGTGCGTATCGCTTCCACGAATGCCTAATTTATTTTCTTTTGCGCCAACCGTCACGCCCGGCCAGTTTTTTTCTACTATAAAAACATTGATACCCCGGCTTCCCTTATCAATATCTGTTTGTGCAAAAACAAGATAGCAGGAAGCAGAATTACCATTGGTGATCCAATTCTTCACGCCATTAATTAGGTAGTGATCAGCTTTTTCTTCTGCTGTCGTTCTTTGGGAAGTGGCGTCACTACCGGCTTCCGGCTCGCTTAGTAAAAATGCACCAATATATAATTCACCATCCTTTTTTCCTTGCGCAAGTGGTGTCAGGTATTTTTTCTTTTGTTCTTCAGAGCCAAAAGCCTCAATACCGAAACAAACCAAACTGTTGTTCACACTCATGCAAACACTCGTACTTGCATCCACCTTACTTATTTCTTCCATGGCAAGCACATAGCTTATTGCGTCAAGGCCAGAGCCGCCATAGTCAGGGCTTATCATCATTCCCATAAAGCCCAGCTCGGCAAGCTTCATCACTTGTTCACGCGGAAATTTTTGTAGCTCGTCTCGTTCAATAACACCGGGAAGGCATTCATTTACAGCAAAATCGCGTGCGGCCTGTCTTATCATCAATTGTTCTTCGGTAAGTTTGAATTCCATATTCTTAATTTAATGGCAAAAGTACATTTAAGAAATTTTAGTTTGAGAAAACCGGCTTCTGCAATATTGTTATTAAACGATTAGCCTGAAGTTTTATTTGTTAACCAGCGATAGTTTTTCTTCAAAGGAGTCCTTTGGAGATGGCGACCCAGTTGTGTTTCTAAGGGAGGCCTATGGACACTCACTTGTGGAGGGGATACTTTTGGCATCTGCACTATACATCTTTTAATGTCTTTACTTTTACGTCCATTGTTTATGCCATTGATATTCTTATTAACTTTAAGAAAATAAAAAAACATGTTGAAACCTGATATAAAAGAACAGCTCCATAACTATATCGATATGATTGAAGATGAAGCACAGCTTGAAATGCTTCACGATGCTGCTGAAGTATATGCTGCACGAAAACAACCTGATGTTATTGATTATTTGCCTCCTGAGCAATTGAAGCGATTAGCGCAATCTATACAGCAGTCAGATGAAGGAAAGCTTACTCCTCATGAAGATGTTATTAAATTATCAAAGCAATGGCTTACAAAATAAGTTGGTCAGACATTGCCTTAGAAGATTATCATTCCATAATTGAATACCTGGTTTCTACATGGTCCGTATCAGTTGCTTTGAATTTTGAAGAAATAGTAAATGAAAAAATAGAAATTTTATCATTGTGGCCATTGACAGGAATTAAGTCAGAAAAATATCCGGGTGTAAGAAGTATATTACTTACAAAGCAAAATAGATTGTACTACAGAATTACCAGTACAACCATTGAATTACTCATAATCATTGACACAAGAAGCAATCCTGAAAAAAATCCTTTTTGATCTTTCAAAGAGGTTTTAACAAACTGCCTTTTCTAAAGATTTATTCGTTAGCCAGCGATAGTTTTCCTCCAAAGGAGTCTTCCAAAGGAATCCTTCGTGACATCCGGACATAGCGATCAGTTGTGTCTCCAGAGGAGTCCTATGGACACTCACTTGTGCAGTTGATACTTTGGGCATCTTTGCTCAACTTCTTTATAATGAAATAGCTTCATCACTAAACTTATAAAACTGATTAACCAATTAACCAGTCAACTAATTAACCAGTTAACTAATTAACTAATAACCAACCGCCCAATCAGCCAATAACCTTAACTTCGCAGCCAAAAATTGTAAAGGGTAAAAATAATTATGCAGCCTGAAGTAAGCTCGAGACAAATTAATGAAATAAAGAAGCGGCGCACATTTGCAATCATTTCTCACCCGGATGCGGGCAAGACAACCCTCACAGAAAAATTTCTTCTTTTTGGTGGCGCCATCCAAACTGCAGGTGCTGTGAAAAGCAATAAGATCAAGAAGCATGCAACCAGCGATTTCATGGAGATAGAAAGGCAACGCGGAATTTCTGTTGCTACTTCTGTAATGAGTTTTGAATACAAGAACACGCTGGTAAACTTGCTGGATACGCCCGGCCATAAAGACTTCGCGGAAGATACTTACCGTACGCTTACTGCAGTAGATAGCGTGGTACTCGTGATTGATTGTGTGAAAGGAGTGGAGGAACAAACGAAACGACTAATGGAAGTTTGCCGCATGCGTGATACACCGGTAATTGTGTTTGTAAACAAGCTTGACCGCGATGGTAAAAATCCTTTTGACTTGCTTGATGAAATAGAATCAGAATTAAAAATACAATTGCATCCGCTTAGCTGGCCAATAAATATGGGCAGGGATTTTAAAGGCGTTTATAATTTATATGATAAGAGCCTCCTGCTTTTCAACCCAAACCAAAAAGCTACGGAAGAGGATTATTTACCGCTGGAAAATCTCGATGATGATATTTTAAAAACAAAAATAGGGGAGAAGGATGCAAACCAGCTTCGCGAAGATGTGGAGTTGCTCGACGGCGTGTATGGGGAGTTTGACAGGCCGCCCTACCTCGCGGGAAAAATTGCGCCGGTGTTTTTCGGAAGCGCTATCAATAATTTTGGCGTGAAAGAATTGCTCGAAACTTTTATACAGATCGCGCCACTGCCGCAGCACAGGGAAGTAACCACCAGGGTGGTAGAACCTGAAGAAAATAAATTCAGCGGCTTCATTTTTAAGATTCATGCGAATCTCGATCCGCGCCACCGGGACAGGATTGCTTTCCTGCGGGTGTGTGCCGGAAAATTTGAGCGCAATAAATATTTTCATCATGTGCGTTTAAGCAAGAACGTTAGGTTCAGCAACCCTTATAGTTTTTTGGCAAGAGAAAAGGATGTTATAGAATCGGCATTTCCCGGTGATGTAATTGGTTTATTTGATACAGGAAGTTTTAAGATAGGCGACACACTTACCGAGGGGGAGGATTTTTACTTTACTGGTATTCCTTCATTTTCTCCGGAGATTTTTAAAGAAGTTGTCAACAAAGATCCAATGAAAACAAAGCAGCTTGAAAAAGGATTATTGCAACTAACGGATGAAGGCGTAGCACAATTATTTACGCAATTTGGCGGCAACAAAAAAATTATCGGGTGCGTCGGTGAGCTCCAGTTTGAAGTAATACAATACAGGCTACTGAATGAATACAGCGCTTCTGTTCAGTTAAACTCGTTGCCATACTATAAAGCGTGCTGGCTTACTTCAAAAGATCCGAAAAAATTGCAGGATTTTATAAAATTCAAGTCAGGCAATATCGCCGAAGATAAAGATGGGCACGTTGTATATCTTGCCCAAAGTGAATGGTTTCTCAATACGGAGCGCACCAATAACCCGGATATCGAATTTCATTTCACGAGCGAAATTCATAAATAACTATAGATGATATTTGAAACAGAGAGATTGTATGTTGCTAAATGGAAACGCGGCGATATTGAAGAGTTGCATGCGCTGTATAATGACGAGGCGATAAAAGAAACCATTGCGCCAAACCCGACGATTGAGGAAACAAGCTTTATTTTCGAAGATCAAATTGCCGGCTACAATACTCAATGTCCGTCTGGGCGATACTTTATCGTAGAAAAATTAACTAACAAATTTATCGGCCTTCTTCTTATAAAAAGATACAGTAATAATGATGTAGAGATTGGCTATTCTTTAAAGAAGAACCAGTGGAAAAAAGGGTATGCCACAGAAGTGGTAAAAGAAAGTGTTCGGTGGCTTTTCGAATCAAAAGGTTTTGATGCTATGTATGCCATTACCTCTCCCGAAAATGAGAGATCAAAAAAAGTGCTTTTAAAATGCGGCTTTTTGCCTAAAAAGAATTTTACAGAAAGCGGCGAAGAGAAGCATCTGTTTGGTCTGCAAAGAGAAGATGTCTCAGCAGTTTAGCTATATTTTTCATAATATCCGGATCTGCTTAATTAATGCCACTACTCCCTTTCTATCAATGATTTCACACACCGTTTTCGCTTTGGATGATGTAAACAAAAACATTCGCGTCTTGCGTTGTTGTTTATACTTACCGTCCCAACAGGCCGCTGCATCTGTTGTTTAGCGTAAACGAATTTGGTATCAGATACAAAGCGTTCTTTACAAAATCGGTTTTCACAATCACCGTGTCGGCATTGAAACATCCATTCACATCTTTTCGGTTAACAGTGAATACTATAGTAGTTAACAGTTTTGCAACGGGGTTTGGTATGTCGGCATTGTTCAGACCGGTTGCCGGCGACCAAATATAGGTTGAGTCTCCTGTTGCATTTAGCTGGCTGGAACCAATAGAGCAGGTGATATCGTTGGAACTTGTCGCCTGCACATTCGGAAGAAAAAGCTATTTGATAGGTCTAAAAATAGATGCTATTTACCTGTATAATTAAACGGCGTGATAGATTTCAATTCTTTTTTTAAAGAGGCATTGATTTTTAATGAATCAATAAAGCTAACTAAGCTTTTCCTGGTTATTTTTTCATTACTTCTTGTCAATTCCTTCAAAGCTTCATAAGGTTTTGGGTAATTCTCTCTTCGTAAAATGGTTTGAATGGCCTCCGCTACGACAGCCCAATTATCTTCAAGGTCAGTGTTTATTTTTTGCTCATTCAGAATAAGTTTTTTTAATCCTTTCTCTAACGACTTAATCGCAAGAATGGTATGTGCAACGGGGACGCCAATATTTCTCAAAACCGTTGAATCCGTGAGGTCACGCTGCAGCCTCGATATGGGTAATTTGCCGGAAAGATGTTCAAGGATAGCGTTTGCCATGCCAAGGTTCCCTTCTGCATTTTCAAAATCTATCGGGTTTACTTTGTGCGGCATAGCACTGCTGCCCACTTCCCCTTTTTTTATTTGTTGCTTAAAGTAATCCATACTTATGTAAGCCCAAACATCCCTGCAGAGGTCAATGAGAATATTGTTGATGCGCTTTATGTTATCAAAATGTGCTGCCAACAAATCGTAATGCTCTATCTGCGTTGTGTATTGCTGGCGCTGAAGGCCTAATTTATCTTCAAGAAATTTATCAGCAAATAAGGCCCAGTCTGTTTTCGGGTAGGCGGCGTAGTGAGCATTAAAGTTGCCGGTTGCTCCACCAAATTTTCCTGTAAAAGGAATGTAGCTGAATTGTTGAATTTGATTTTCAATACGCTCAACAAAAACCATTATTTCTTTTCCCAGCATTGTTGGAGATGCAGGCTGGCCGTGCGTCCGGGCCAGCATCGGAATACTCTTCCAGCTTGTTGCCAGCGCCTGTAAATCATTTTGCAGATTAATAATTGCGGGAAGGTATTCATGCTCCACGGCACTTTTCCATAAGAGAGGAAAGGCAGTATTATTAATATCCTGCGAGGTCAATCCAAAATGAATCCATTCCTGCAGGCTTCCCGCACCGATAGCTTTTAGTTTTTCTTTTAGAAAATATTCAACAGCTTTCACATCATGATTGGTAACACGCTCGGTTTTCTTTATTTGCTCCGCATCTTCTATTGAAAAATTTTCTGGTATTTTTTGCAATTCCTTTTTTAAGGAAGAAGTAATCTTAAAGAATTTATTTTCTGATAAGAACAGAAAGTATTCTACCTCAACTTTTACCCTGTTCCTGATCAATGCAAACTCGGAAAAATATTCACTTAAATGCTGAAGCCGGCTATGATACCGGCCATCAATAGGAGAGATTGCTGTAAGCGCTGAAGTTTGCATGTCGGAAGATTAAGTTAATGCCTAAAAATTGATGGCCTGATCATTGCCATTGCATTAAATTTGCGCCAAAATTAAAGTAATAGGTTTGCAAACAAAAATAAGGGTTGGCGCAGTAAGTTACCTCAATACGAAACCCCTGATATATGGATTTGAAAATGGATTGATGGCTGAAAGCGTTGAGCTAAAAATAAATTTTCCTTCAAATATCGCGTCTATGTTATTGGATGATAAAATTGACATCGGCCTCGTGCCGGTAGCGATACTCCCTGAAATGAAGGAACATCATATTATTTCGGATTATTGCATTGGGTGCGATGGAGCGGTGGCAAGTGTTTGCCTTTTTAGTGAAGTACCTTTGGATAAAATAGAAAAAATTCTTCTTGATTACCAAAGCCGCACTTCGGTAGAGCTTTTAAAAATTCTTGTAAAAGATCACTGGAAAATTGATCCTGTTTTTGAAGAAACTTCCGGTAATTATCAATCACAAATTAATAGCACTACCGCTGCGCTTGTGATTGGTGACCGGGCGCTTGCGCAAACAAAAATCTCTACTTACATTTATGACCTTGGGCTTGAGTGGCAAAACTTTACGGGTCTCCCCTTTGTCTTTGCTGCGTGGATAAGCAATAAAAAGCTGGATGATGATTTTATCGAGTCTTTCAATAAGGCTACATCATTCGGCCTCGATAAAATAGAACAAATAGTAAGTAATAATTTCTATCCGGTTTTCAGCTTACATGATTATTACACCAAATACATCAGTTATGTTCTTGATAAAAGAAAGCAGGCAGGCTTGCAATTATTTCTCGACAAATTGCCGGCGAAGCAGGTTATGATGGATTTGGGAAATCATGAATTTTAAGCACAAACAAGCAATTGACCTTTTAGAGAAATGGTAAAAATTTAAACAATAATTGCTCACATTATTCAACTACAAGCGGCAATAGTCACTTCAAAAATGAATTCTTATCCTTAAATATGTTTTAAGGAAAATTATATTTTGCAACTTAGGTTCATCCTGAATTATCTTTCTGTCAACTGAATCCAGGTTTGAGGATAAACATCTTTAAAATATTTATTAACCATAAAATTTTTTGGAACCATAACTATCTTACTTTTATTCTTGCTAAGCCACGCGGACCACCAACTAAATGAACCATTGGAGTTAATATGGTGTGAACAGTTTGAAATGAGAAACATGTCTTTCCAGCTATCTCCTAAGGTATTTATATTTATCACAGTAAAATCGGGCGCATTGAAATTATTTGTAACCCAGGAATTATCATTTGTAAAAAAAAAGAAATGAGAATTTTCAACCATTGTCTTCATTTTTTCAATTGCAAATAGAAAATAATTTAATGTGCAGACTGCTCCAAACTTGCTGTAGTTGTTAGCATCTAAAAAATCGCCTCTTCTTACATGCACAGATACGCTCGTGGAATTTTTTATTTTCTTTAAAACTCTCAAATTTTCTTTTCCTATTTGTTCCAAATTAAATTGAAAGGTGTTTAGAATAATATCTTTTATATCAACAAAGTATTTTTCAGAGTGCCATCCCCCGACATAAAATTTTATGCCTTTAGACGGTTGTAAATATTGTTGCTTGAAATTATAATCATCATTTTCATTTATCACTGCTATTCCCAAAAAATTAAATATTCCAATAATTGGCTTTGAAACAACGGTAAACTTTTTATAAGTCATCATTTTGAAAATAAAAAAAAGGATCTTATTGATTAAAGAATCATAATATTTAATCCCAAAAACATTTTCCAACTCATAACCATTGTGAATTTTATCTGATTTTTTTGAAAATATAAATCTGGTCGATTTAGCTATTCTTTTCTTGTTTAAATAAAATGCGTATTGCGACATTTGATTTCCCAGCCCATTAAAAACCATAACTACATCCATAAACAAACTAATAGTAATCTTTTAAACTTGATTGCGTGAGCAAATTTAAGAATGTTACTATACAATAAATGATATTGCTGAATTAATAGATATTGAATACTTAAAAGCGTATCTGTGTATTATATAAATCGGTATTTTTTTGATTTTTTTTTAAAAGCAAACGACTATACATTTGGTTTAAAAAAAAACTTCATGTCTAATGTATTAAAGAGTCTTGGTAAGGGGATTTCTCACAGAGTTAAAAAGATGTTCTATCGGCCCTTCGGTACATTTGATATCGGTTGGGCAAAAGAAAAAATTTTAAAGCATCAAACTAATATCAGCACCTTAAAATATCATTTATATAAAAATAAGTATAAAGTGGCTTTTAAAGATGGTCCTACATTTTTAATGTCGATAAATGAATTATTTATAGCTGAATTTTATAAATTCAAAACAAATAAAGATAGTCCACGAATAATCGACTGCGGATCATATATCGGTACAAGTGTTCTCTATTTTAAAGTTCATTATCCAAATGCAATATTGACCGCATTTGAGCCTGATAAAGAAAACTATTTACTCTTAAAGACAAATCTTGATAGTTGGAATTTTTCCGATACAGAGGTAATCAATGCCGCAATCTGGGTTGATAATGGAAATATTTCTTTTACTTCCGCAGGTAATATGTCAAGTAAAATTGAAGTTGAAAATGTAAAAGAAGGCGATGATAAACAAAGTGTCGAATGTGTCAGATTAAAAGATCTTTTAAACGAAGAAATTGATTTTCTAAAAATTGATATTGAAGGGGCTGAGTATGCAGTATTAAAAGATTGCTCAGATGATTTACAAAACGTAAAAAATCTTTTCGTTGAATACCATGGTAAATACGAAGAAATGTTTAAGCTCAATGAAATTTTAGAAATCCTGACTAAGAACAAATTTAAATATTATATTAAAGAGGGCAATATTGTTTATTCAAAACCATTTTGGGATAAAAGCAAAATAGGTGAGTATGATATGCTACTCAACATATTTGCTTTTAGGGATTAAGATGCATTCTGATTAGTTAACTATTAGAATTTTTTTATAAATAATATCATAATAACTTCCACCCTGAGGATGTGTGGCAAACTTATTACGGGAAAATTCTTTATATCCATTCTGAGATAGAAATAATTGAATATCCTTAAGCTGGCAACAACCTTTATAAGATTCGAAGTCCGGAACTTCAGTTTTTATATAAGTAAAATTTTGCAAAATCGATAATGCTCCTTTTAATACTAATAATTCCGAGCCTTGTGTATCCATAATCAACATATCATATTGAGAGATATTAATATTGTTTTCTTTTAATAAAGAAGATAGAGTTGTGCTATATAATTTAATTGTCTTTTTGTACTTAACATCGGGCCAAATATCCTGATGCAGGTTGAGTTCCAGAATTGAGGAGGAGGCTCCATCATTATTAGCAATGTGAAAATAATATTCGGCATCGTCTATATCGGTAACAAGCCCTTTAATAGCAATTTGATCAGGGACGTTTATAAGATTAGATTTTAGAGCCTCAAATACTTCTGGAATTGGTTCAATCCAAAGTACTGACAATCCATACTGTTTATACAATTCTATTTCCTGACCCGTATTTGCACCAACGTGAATCACGCCATTAATTTTTTTAAGAAATCTTTCAGGGTTTTTCCTTAGCAAAGCTTGCGCTCGTCTTGCAATAGCTTTTGTTGATATATTTATATAATTATTTTTCTTCATGAATTAAATATTAGGTGTCTAAATTATGATAATTTATGTATTAGATTAACCAATAAAATAAAAGTAAATAACTAATAAGGCAGTATTTGTTTTGTTACCAGGCGGCAGAGGTTAAAAACAGGAGTAATTTGGGTAATTATATACGAGAATAGAAATTGCAAACAATGACTTCTAAATCGAATTTAAAAAAAAATAAAAATTAAAGCGGGTAATGGCCAACGAATTTCCATTAATATCGATTTGTATTCCGGCATATAAGCGTATTGATTATTTGAAAACGCTTCTGGATTCTATTGCAATTCAAACATTCAAAAATTATGAAATAATAATAACAGATGATAGCCCTGACAATAAGGTCGAAGAATTTACTAATAATTATCAGACGATTAAAAATATAAATTATCATAAAAATCAAACGCCGCTGGGTACGCCTGAAAATTGGAATGAAGCAATAAGGAAAGCAACAGGAAAATGGATAAAATTAATGCATGATGATGATTGGTTCGCAAATGAAAATTGCTTGCAATTATTTGCTGAAGAAACTATTAAAAATCCTACTTGCTCATTTTTCTTTTCAGCTTATAAAAATATACAGGAAGATACAAAGGTCGAAAAGACCGTTTTGCTGGGTGCTATATCTCGTTGGCTATTATCGTTAAGCCCATTGAATCTGTTTAAAACAAACTTTATCGGTAACCCCAGTTGTACTTTAATAAGGAGAGACATGAAGCAATTTTACGATGCAGGCTTCAAATGGGTGGTAGATTTTGAGTATTTCATCAGGTGCTTAAGACAAACAAAAAACTTTTACTACATAGATTCCGTATTGATAAATATTAGCATAAATAAAGACCAGGTTACAAAATCAGCATTCCGCGTACACAAAGTTGAAATTCCGGAAAATCAATTAATGATTCAGAAATTTGGATTCAATATTCTGAGAAACATTTTCGTTTATGATTACTACTGGCGCTTTTATAGAAATTTAAATATTAGAAGTGAAATTGCTGTAAGAGAATATTCTGATTACGCGCTACATCCCCTTTTAAAACAGATGATTAACTTTCAAAAGAAAATTCCGGCTCGCATTCTTTCAATAGGAATTATCTCTAAAGCTTTTATGTCGGCAAATTATTTGATCAGTCTTTTTAGGCCCATAGAATAATTCTTTAAAGCTTTTTAATCCTTCGCAAAAGAGAATAAGATTAATGACAGAGAAAATTACTTTATAAAATTAGAAAGGCCGGATTTGCTTAACAATATCAGCAAGCCTTTGAAAAATTTTTACAACTCGTAATTGACCGCGCAAAAACTAATGATAACATCCACATGATCACTGAGAGATATGGCAAAACAATGCTGCTATATTATTGCGAAAGCCTTTCGCACAGGTTGCTCAAAACACCGCGAAATCAGAGGAAGATTATAGTAAGCGAGTTCATCGAAAAATGTAATAAGTATGCTGCATTAATAATTCCTGGCCAGGATTTCAATCCTTTAAAAAAAATTAAGATTAAGGTAGCAAGAATATTAGACAACACAGCGGCAGGGAGAAATACATTTTTATTTTTTAAGAAAATATTTCCTTAATTCCACAATGCCTCCGTGCCAGCAGCAGTTAACAATGAAATGAAAGCAAATTGAGCAAGCCGGCTAATTAATATTTTAATGTGCTGACAGTATAACTGTACCCTTAATCTGGAATGAAATCAAAAGCCGCATTAAGACTGCTTTTTCAGTCAGATAAAATAAAAGATAAGATGATGGAAGCGTAACAATGAATATTGAGAACATCAATTCTTCTTACTCATTAAAGACCGGACTTTCCTGACAAAGGCTTCCGGTACGCCTGCAAGGTTTGCAGTTTCAGACACGGTGAACTTTCTGGTGTTGATAAGATTTTGAACAATTTGTTCTTTGCCTTTTTCAATACCTTTTTCAATACCTTTTTCAATACCTTCTATTCTACCTTTTTCAATACCTTTTTCAATACCTTTTTCAATACCTTTTTTAAAGCCTTCTTTTCTTCCTTTTTCTATGTATATATCCAGTGTATTCATAACGTCTTTTTTTATCGGATCCGGTAACGAATTTAATACTTTTTCTCCTAATCTGCCCCTGCTGTACAAGTAGATAGTAAAACCTTTTATTAATCCTTTTGGCCCTTCAGATGCCAGTACCAGCAACCCCGCTGCATTTCGTGCTATCCACTCCTTTTCCTGGCTATGTTTCAGCGCTAAAAATGATGCTGCAAGGAACTTATTATTTAAGGTCTCAATCTCGCTGTCGTCTAATCTGCCCAAATCATTGTAAACATACTCAAACCCGGGTAGAAACTGCTCCCATTCCTTGTCAATGCCTTCAAAAAGATGGGCCAAAGTGCGGTATTTCCATTTTACCCTGCCATGATATAGCAATACAGGAATCACCAGTGATAGCGGTTCTTTATTTTGTATCTGTTTTTGAAGAGCAGAAAACCTGCCTGCCGGTAGGCAGGAATGTAACCACCAATTTGCACAGGCGTATATTTATCCGGATGACTCTTATGTTCTATCAACAGGCTAACCTTCACCGTAGCTTCCGTTTCTTTCAGCCTGCAGGAATACACAATGTCCGACATGGTCTTCTTTAGATCATCAGACAAATAGGTATCAGGCAACTGTGTCAGTTCAGAAAAATCCAACCGTTCTCTTACAAAATCCGGCAGGTAATTTTTAAAATAATCCACGGCTATTTCCTTATTGGAAAGTATATTCCTGATGAAGTCATCATGCGATGGAAGATTGTCACTCATATTGGTAAAAGTATGATTTTAACTCACCCAGCCGTCAAGTTACAAGAATCCCGGTAGCAATTTACCATGAATCAACATCAAAAAATTATACTCGTCACGCATCAAAATATTAATTAGCCAGCAAGCAGCGATTCAGCGAGTAAATAGAACCCTTATGCATTCTGAGTTTCATTAGTGTAATTAAAAATATTTTTCGGGCTGTTTGAGTTAGGGAGAGTTATGGGGATAAAAAGCCCTTGCGGGCTGGTGATACTTTAAATTAAAGTATATTTGTTACCCATATTTTCATTAAAAAGCCCGTTGTTACTGATTTGTAGGCGGGCTTTTTTGTTGCCGTAAAGGTAGGGGTTTTATATTGGGTAACAAACACAATTCTACCTCCGCAGCAAAGAAAGCTGAGGTAAAAGACCAAACAATTAACGGTGCAGACATCGCCTACGAACTACGCAAAATTATCAGGAGCTATTTTCCGGATTGGAGCAAAAACCTTACGGACGTAGCCGATCACCGCAAACGAAAAGACTATCGTTGTGACGAACTGTTAAGGGCAGCACTGGCCATGTTTATCTTCAAGTCGCAAAGCCGCAATGCAGTCAATAACGACCGCAGGCACAGCGGTGAATTTAAGGCCAACTTCAAAAAACTTTTCCAGGCCGATCTGCCCCATCTGGATGCAGTACAAGATTATTTTAAAGTATTGCCGCCAACCGAACTGGAAGACCTGAAAGTAAAACTGATTAGCCGGCTGATAGAAAACAAGGTCTTTTATAAACATAAAATATTTGGACATTACATGGTAGCTGTAGATGCCAGTGGTATGGTAAGCTGCGATGAAGACAGGTTTGGATGCGGATTAAAAAAGGAATCTAAAAATGGCAAAACAACTTACCTGTATCCTGTGCTGGAAGCAAAGCTGGTGACCGAAAATGGTTTTTGTATATCGCTGGCCACAGAATGGATAATCAATGACAACAATAAACCTTACGACAAACAGGATTGTGAACAGAACGCTTTTAAACGCCTGTCAAAAAAATTAAAACAGGCTTTTCCCCGGCTGCCTGTCTGCATACTGGCAGATGCGCTTTATGCCAGCAACCCGGTGATGGATATTTGCGAAAACAACGACTGGAAATACATCATCACCCTGCAGGACGGCAGCCTGCCTGCTTTGCAGGATTGCCTCAAAGATGATCCACCCACAAAGCACAACAGTTTTATTCATCAGCCGGAATGCAGGGTAAAAAATAACAGCATCACACAGGAGTTTTATTGGGTGGAAGATTTACTTCATAAGAAACACACCCTGCACTACCTCCAGTGCAAAGAAACTATTAGCAATCAGGTAACCAACCAATCGTCCACAACCAACTTTGTCCGCATCACCAATCTGCCGGTTGAAAGATCCACCGTAAAAGCCTTAAGCAAAGCCGGAAGGTTAAGATGGAAAATAGAAAATGAAGGGTTTAATGAAGAGAAAAATAATGGCTACAACATGCAGCATTTATACAGCAGAACCTCCTTCAATGCCCAACAAAACTACTACCAGTGCCTACTGATCGCACACCTGATTAATCAACTGCTGGAGCATACATGCAAAATACAGGACCTGCTGCGATGCTTTAAAAAAATCTCAATCAAATATCTGTGGCAACAATTACTTTGTGCCATGAAATGCCAGCCGCTCTGCATACAAACCCTCACTGCTATCAACAATAAAAAGCACCAGGTAAGATTATTCTCCGGCTAAACAAACAACCGGAAGCCAGTCAGTAGCTTCGGGTGATAAGCCTGCACCTGTAAACAGGGATTTTAAAAACGATCTAAAAAAGAAAATACTTAAAAAAAGAAAATAGGAAAATACACAAACAGCCTACAAGGCTGACAGGTTAAACCATGCCGTAACTTTAACGCAGCTTTGAAAAAGGATAAATATATTTACTCACTGAATCGCTGCCAGCAAGCCAATAAACATAATTTTTGTTGTTATTTTTGTACATTAATGAACATATTGTACATTAATGAACATACCAAAGAACATTTAAAAAATTTGTATGAAAGTATTAGTAGATATTAGGAACGAGGCTAAGGTGCCTTATTATTATGGAGTTTTTGGGTAGCCAGCCTTACATTAAAGCAAAACCGCTCTCCGATAAAAACGAGAAAATCATGCAGGATTTACAAGAAGCTATGAACGAAGTAAAATTGCACCGGCAGGGTAAAATAAAATTAAAAACTGCTGAACAATTACTAAGTGAGCTATAACATAATACCTACAAATAAGTTTGAGAAGGAAAGCGACTGATAAAAAATTTCCGTCGCTGAAAAATGAATACGCAACCCTTATTATTAAGCTCAAAACAAACCCTGCATTTGGTACTTCTTTAGGAAATGATTGTTATAAAATACGACTTGCAGTTGCTTCTAAAAATAAAGGTAAAAGCGGCGGAGCCAGAATAATTACTTACTTAATAGTTGAAGACACTACGGTTTTCTTACTTACTATTTACGATAAATCAGAACAGGACAATATCTCCGATAAAGAACTGAAAGCAATGATTAAGGAATTGAAATAAAAACCAAGTAATACACTGGTAAAAAAAATGTTTTTTCTATAAAATGTATTCATACTTCACCCTTAATCTTTTGCAAACAACATCTTCTTCTTCTCGAGCTTCAATTCCTTTTCCATCATTTCTTCTACCAGCATTTGTAGAGAATATTTTGGTTTCCAGCCTAATAATTTTTCTGCTTTGGTTGCATCACCTATCAGCAGGTCAACTTCTGTTGGGCGAAAATATTTTTCGTTGATGCCCACTACCTGTTGCCCTTGCGTCAATTGATAAAGCGGATTATTACATTTGGTAACTATAGCTTTTTCATCTATGCCTTCACCGGTAAATTCTAATTCTACACCAATACAATCGAAAGACATTTTTACAAAATCTCTTACAGAAGTGGTGATGCCTGTTGCCAGCACAAAATCTTCAGGCTTTTCATACTGCATCATTTGCCACATGCCTTCTACATAATCCTTTGCATGCCCCCAATCTCTTTTTGCATCAAGATTACCAAGCAGCAAGACGCTATCGGAACCTAAGGCAAGCTGCGCAACACCGATCGTAATTTTTCTTGTCACGAAGTTTTCTCCTCTCACCGGGCTTTCATGATTGAACAGGATACCATTTATGGCAAACATATTATACGCTTCGCGATAGTTTATGGTGATCCAGTAGCCGTACAATTTTGCAACACCATAAGGTGACCTTGGGTAAAAGGGAGTTGTTTCTTTCTGCGGTATTTCCTGCACAAGGCCAAACATTTCTGAGGTAGAAGCCTGGTAAAATTTTGTTTTCTTCTCAAGCCCTAATATTCTTATAGCTTCCAGGATTCTCAATACGCCGACACCATCAGAGTTGGCCGTGTACTCCGGTGTTTCAAAGCTTACCTGTACGTGGCTTTGCGCCGCCAGGTTATAAATTTCATCGGGCTTTGTCTTTTGTATAATATGCAAAAGGTTAGACGCATCATTTAGATCACCGTAATGTAAATGAAACCTTTTCTGTATAGACTCATCAAAAAACAAATGATCTATCCTATCACTATTGATGGAAGAGCTCCTGCGTTTAATACCATGAACATTATAACCTTTGTTCAGTAAAAGTTCTGCAAGGTAAGAGCCGTCCTGTCCTGTAATTCCTGTAATTAGTGCTGTCTTCATTAAAATAAGATAAGATTAAAAATTAGTGCAAATTTGCTGGCACATTGCCTGTAAAACAGGTGGCGAAATTAATAATTTATTTATTGCTGAAACGCGGCAGAGGCATAAATGGTATATTTTTAAAATAAAGAATGATATTTTTTTTATTTACGCTTAAAAGATGGATAGAGCAGGCGCTCATGTATCCGTTTATTTTATTTGGCAGAAATCATATTCCGCAAGAATTTTCTTCCAGGGATTTTGATCTTTTCTTTTTCTTTCCCGGCTATGGCATCGGCGGCGCTGAAATAGTAAATGCGGATGTTATTGCCAGCTTTCCCGATAAACAAATTTGTATTTTTTTTACAAAAAAATCAGCTAATGATAAGATGTTGGACCACTTTACCCTCGCAAATACTGAGTGGCACGACATAAGCCGATGGACCGATAATAAAAAAAAATACTGGCAAAGCTTTACCTGGCGGGGCATCTGTTCATCAATAATAAATTCGCAGGCAACCCCCCCGGTAGTTTTTAATGGCCAATGCAATTTCGCCTATAAGCTTTCGCCATGGATAAATAAAAATATCCGCCAGGTTGAGCTGATTCACATGAATGTTTCGCCCTTTAATTTTATCACGATCCCTTTCGTAAAATTTTACCAGGCGAGAATCATGGTCACTAAAAATGTGATAGCAGAATTTAAGAATTTGTACAAAAGATTGGGCGTGCCGGAGAAGTATGCACAAAAAATAATTTTGATCAACAATAAAATTGATCTGCCGGAAAAAGAGCCCGGTGCGGAAGCGAAAATTGGCACACTAAAAATATTTTATGCCGGAAGAGGAGGCTATCAAAAAAGAATTTGGTTGATGGTAAAAATTGCGGGCCGGCTTATTGAATCCAATGCACCGGTTGAATTTCATTTTGCAGGAGATTTCAGAGACGAACTACCGGAGAAGCTTCCATCAACAATAATCTATCACGGAATTTTAGTACGAAATGAAATGAACGATTTTATTGTTGATAAAGATATTCTTTTGATGACTTCTTTATTCGAAGGCTTTCCCTTAATAATTATGGAAGCTATGAGCAGGGGCGTAGTGTCCGTCACTACTGCCGTTGACGGCATTGTTGATCATATTACTAATGGCTACAACGGTCTATTGATAAGTGAAGAGGATGAAACAAAAATTGTTGAAGAAGGTGCAAAGGCCATTGAAGAACTCTGCAAAAACAGGACTTTATTAAAGCAGCTTTCTCAAAATGCAATTGACTACGCCTATAAAAATTTCAATGCAGAAGTATTTGAAAAAAGTTACCGGGATGTTTTGCTTCCATTCTCTTAATTGCTTAAGGATCGGCAAAACTTCTTAATTTTGA
This sequence comes from Hanamia sp., assembly GCA_965217965.1. GTDB lineage: Bacteria > Bacteroidota > Bacteroidia > Chitinophagales > Chitinophagaceae > Ginsengibacter. The sequence goes on from CBDCJQ010000001.1 coordinate 2,718,657, forward strand.
TTGTATGCAAGTTCAAATAGATATACCCTTTGATCAGTTACTTGAAATCGTGAAGAACTTGCCTTCAGTACAATTAAGGCAGCTGAAATCAGAGATCGAAAAAGAAAGTAAAACTCAAAAATCAATTGACCTGGAAGATCTGCTTTTAAATGGACCTGTAGCGACAAAAAAGTAATTGGAAACAATAGAAAAAAACAGAAAAGCTCTCAACCAATGGCGGACAAAATAACTTTGGTTGACACTTCCATCCTGATTAATTACTATCGTAAAACAGATAAGGCTAATTCTGTTTGGGTTAGGTTAGTGCGACAAGGATATAATTTTTCCATTTCAGCAGTAACAAAATATGAAATTTATTCAGGCGCCACAAAAAGCCAATTCGATTTTTGGGATAATGTGTTGCAGGCAATTGAGATCATTGCCTTTGATGAAGTATGTGTAAATATAGCTGTTGAAGTGAATGCAACCTTAAAACGAAAGTGAAAACAAATAGGCATTGCGGACTTATTTATCGGTGCAACTGCATTAGCGCATAATTTACCAATTGCTACAATTAACAAAAATCATTTTGATCGTATAGATGGGCTTGAAATTATAGAGATAGAATGAGTGACGGTACAAGATTCGCTACCCAAGTTTACGAGTTGGCGAGTAATGAGATGGATTTTTCGACTGCCTCCAAAAACTCCTATGATGACTGCTAAAATATGATGGTCTTCATTACAACACATGCGCATCCGGTTTCCTCTTTCTAAAATACATCACAAACGCAATGATGATCGCAATAAAAACAAGGCTGTTTGCGATAATAGTTATTGTTCTTCCGGTATTGTAAGACGTTGGCTCAAACCTGAATTCAATTTCGTGATCACCAGCCGGCACGGATATGCCACGTAGTACATAATCCGTTTTTACATAATCCGCTTTTTGCCCGTCAATAAAAGCGTTCCAGCCAAGCGGATAGTAAACTTCACTTAGTACTGCGAACTGGGGCGTAGTACTATGATAAGTATAATCAATCTTATCATTAAGATTTTGTTTCAATTTAATATATGCTGAAGAATCGGGCGCAGGCATTTGCTTTATTTGTGCAGCATATTTTTTTTCTACTACGGCAACATCTCTAAGATTTGTGCTGTCAAGCGCCTGCATCTCTTCATTAGCATTTTCCACATATTTTATTCCTTTTACCAGCCACGCATTGCCATAAGCATCGGGGTTTAACTGCGCTACAGGCTTTCCGGTTTGCGGGTTTTGGACTATAAAATATTTTGTATTCAACATATCGAACACCTGCATGTTTCCTTTAGCAAGCTGGTTGGTGATTATATCATTGTACAGCCCAAGTTTTGCAGGATGGTAACCTCCTACAGAGTTATGGTGATAAGAAGTTGATGCATCGTTAAAGGCATCAAGCGAAGAATTGAACACCCTGAAGTTTGCATGGTCAGGGTCTTTCATTATTTGCAGGTCTGCATCAGTTGGCGTAAACGCAGCTTCAAAATCTGTATCCTCTACAAAACTATTTGAATTCAAATACCGGGTATCTACCCCCAGCAGGTCATATCCTGAAAGCACAATCAGTGATACAATAAGCAGGGTAGGAGAAATTTTCTTTTTTAAAAATAAACCAAGCATTACCAATGCAAGTGCGATCAGGATTATGGAACGAAGCAAGTCTCCGCCCATTAAATTTTTTCTGTCCGTATGCAAAGCGCTTATAAGGTTGCGGCTTACTTCATCTGCCTGCTGCTCTACTTGTGGTGAGGGCTGCTGGCCGCGGGGAACTTGCTGCAACACACTTTGCCTGAAATTATCTTTTAATGTTTTATCATTTTTACCGCTGAATGATGCACTAAAATAAAACCCTGCAAGCAGCACTAAGATCACGCCTGTTATAATACCTGTGAGCTTTAATTTTTTCCACGCTTCCGAAATATCAAGACCGGGCATCAATAATTTATTTACGCCCAGCACCGCCATTAATGGAAAACACAACTGCGGTATCACCAGGCCCATTGTAAGCGCCCGGAACTTATTATAAAAAGGGAGGTAATCAAATAGAAAATAATTGAACCCTTTGAAATTTGCTCCCCACGCAAGAATAATTCCTAAAAGGCTTGCAGCGATCAGCCACCATTTTTTCCACGACTTTATATAGACGGCGCCGAAGATGAAAAGCAAGCACACAACCGCACCAAGATAAACCGGCCCTGACGTAAGCGGCTGATCACCCCAATAGGAATAGCCGTTCGCATATTGCAAAGCGCTTTCCTCCGGCACACCCATTTCAGAAAATGCTTCAACAAATTTTGAAGAAGAATTATATTCATCACCGCCATTGCTGCCTCCATATAATCCCGGCACCATAAAAGTGAATGTTTCGCCTAAGCCCAGGCTATAATTAAAAGCATAATCTTTATCCAACCCGCCTTTCGTTTTATTCGCACTCTCACCCGGGGCCGTCAGTTCCGATCTTCCGCCACGCATACTTTCCTTCGCATATTCATAAGTCGGCATCATTGTCACGGCGCTGCATGCAAGCCCAAGTATTGCAGCAATCAGCGCCAGGCCCGCACCTTTCAGCGCTGCGGCTATTTGATTTTCTTTGTAACTTTTTATTATAAAAACAATACAAATAATTACAGCAATTATTAAAGTATAATAGACTATTTGCAAATGGTTTTGCCCGATCAACAGCGCTGCCGCCAGGGCAGTCACTGCAAAGCCCGTCCAGTATTTTCTTTGAAATAATAAAAATAAACCTGCAAGCACAGCAGGCAGGTAACCAATGGAAATCATTTGCGTATCATGGCCCACGACGACTATAATCGGGTCAAAAGTAGAGTAGGCGTACGTGAGGCCACCCATGATACCCAACCACGGGCTTGCACCTGCCACCACGCACAAAAAGTAAAAACAAATACAGGCAAGAAAGAAAAAGTTTATCGGCTTCGGCAGCCCCAGCGTGATTACATTACCGAAATAGGCCACCAACACATGCGTGCGTGCATCAAGAAAAATTTGATACGCCGGCATACCGCTAAACATGCTGTTCGTCCAGAGGGGATGATAACCGTTTTTCTCATTGAACTCCACCGATTGCTGGCTCATTCCTCGCCACCCCTGTGTATCATGTTGCGACACCACCTTGCCTTGCAACGCAGGCTTGCAATACACCACAGCAACAATTAGAAAGATAGCAACAGCAATTATATGCGGCAGTATTTTTTTGAAATCAAAATTCTTCATTACGAGTTTTTTTGTAGAAAAAGCAAAGTAAAAGTTTTATGGTAAAGGGCTCAAATAAAGTTTGGATGGTCAGGGGTTAGTGATGAGTGATCAGTGATCAGTGAGCAGTGATCAGTGAGCAGTGATTAGTTGATCCGTGATTTGTCGTCAACAACTCATAACTCATAACCCGTAACTCATAACTCATAACTAATAACTCATAACTAATAACCCATCACCCAATTCCCCCCAATTCCCTATCTTAGTTTTTATCAATCAAAAAATTTATGGCGTTAAGCAGAATATGGGCGGCGTTTATTATTGTAGCTATTACAGTCGCCGGCATTAAATGTTTTTTCTTAGGCGATTCACAAATTTTTCAATGGATGGTCGTAGGTAAAGCTGCAGACCCGGCGAACCCGCTTAAGCTTGACGGTGTTATCGAGACATGCTGGGTAGCCGTAGAAATTTGCTTAAAGCTTATCGGCATACTTGCTTTGTTTATCGGCTTCATGAATATTGCTGAAAAGGCAGGCGGCATAAGGCTTTTGAGCCGCATCGTCGGCCCTTTTTTTTCTAAGCTTTTCCCTGAAATTCCCAAAGGCCACCCTTCAATGGGGCACATGATCATGAATTTTTCCGCTAACTTACTCGGCCTCGATAATGCAGCTACGCCCTTCGGGCTAAAAGCAATGGAAAGCCTGCAGGAGCTAAACCCCAGTAAAGACGTGGCTTCCAATTCGCAGATAATGTTTCTCTGCCTGCACGCTGCCGGGCTCAATTTAATTCCCGTGAGTGTAATAGCGGTAAGGGCTGCACAAAATGCCTCCGATCCTACGGATGTATTTCTGCCCTGTATGATCGTAACATTTGCCGGCACCATGACGGCAATGATCATCGTTTCTTTTAAGCAAAAGATAAACCTGTTTCAGCCGGTAATAATTGCGTGGATACTGGCTTTATCCGCAATAATTGCTGCGCTGGTTTTTTACGTGACCAGGCTAAATGCCGCAGGCATACAATTATTTTCCGGGCAGCTTGGCAACGGCCTCATATTAGTCGTTTTCCTGTTGATCATTGTAGGAGGTTTGTATAAAAAGATAGACCTCTTTTCTGTTTTTGTGGAGGGTGCAAAAGATGGCTTTGAAGTGGCCATTCGCATTATCCCTTACATCCTTGGGATACTCGTAGCCGTTAGTATGCTTAGAACAAGCGGTACATTTGATGCTATTATCAACGGAATGAAAAATTTCTTTGCAATGCTTGGTGCTAATACCCGTTTTGTAGATGGATTGCCAACTGCCTTGATAAGGCCACTTAGCGGCGGTGCAGCAAGAGGAATGATGGTAAGCACCATGACAACTTATGGCCCGGATTCTTTTGCCAGCAGGCTATCAGGAATTTTCCAGGGAGCATCTGACACTACCTTTTATGTTGTGGCTGTTTATTTCGGTTCAGTAAACATAAAAAACACCCGGTATTCCATTGGGGCTATGCTACTGGCCGATTTGGTGGGGATTATTACGGCGATATTTTTAGCGTATTTATTTTTTGGGAGTAGTTTGTAGTATTAAAATAAATGCTAAGGAAAAAGGCCTGACAAGGCTATTCTTTTTGGTTTTTTTTATACCGGATAACAGCAACAAGCTAAAATAAATAAAAGAAGCTGTCTTAAATCTACTTTAAGACAGCCCATTTTTATATTCTGATATATTTATTTCAGGTATCCGTAGTATTCTTCATCTGTTGCAGTATCCCACCAAATAGGCATACTCCAAATATTTGGATCAGCGGCATGGGGGTTTAAGGCAAGCGTATTCACCGAGTTGTAATTTATTTCATAGGTGGGAGGCAAATACCAACGGCGCATCCAATACCTGGGATCTGTTGGTGAGCCACCTGTCAACTGGGCCTGGCCTGTAAATAATGGGCCTCGTTGATAACCGGGATAAACAACGCCAAAACTACCTACATTGCTGGCGCTAAAGTTAAACCGGCGCATATCGTTCCAGTTTTCGATACTGCAACCCATGGCCACATATTTTTGCAACATAATATCTGACATTGTCAAAGTTCCTGGGCCTTGAGCAACTGCACTGCTCGTAAGATATGTGTCGATAATAGTTTGATCCATAGGCGCCATATCCGGATTAGTTTTTGCATAACCCCCGGCTTTCCATTCGGTTAGCTTTGCTTGCATCATGTTGAGGTGCGCCTGTATGCCTGCCATATATGCCGTGAAAGCATTCGCATTATCGGCTTTTCTCATATAGACCTCAGCTTTAATAAAGCACATTTCATGGTAAGTTAAAATCTCCTGGTCAGAAACAGGACGAACCTGGAACGAGCCTGTAGAACCAACCGCCCCAGCCGTTAGTGCGCCTGTTGATGGATACCAGTCAACATCCAATGGATCTACGCCGCCGGTTGCAAGCGCAAAACTGCGCAGATTTACATAAGCAGTATCCCCGGCCTGCAAGTAGTTGGTGCTGTTTATATACATTGAGCCGGCCGGATAGGTTACTGTTACGGCATTGCCATTTACTTTGTAAGCACGGCCTGCCGCTGCCTGGTCTGCAATAAAGTTGGCGAGATCGGTTCCGTCAGCAATGGTATATGTTTTATCAGTACTCGTAGTGGCGTAACTAGTTGTTGCAATAGATGTAGGCCCCCCTTTCTGCAACCGGGTTGACGGGCCATAAGAATCAACTCCTTTCGAACGATTCCAGGTATAAGATATCACTTTGCCGCTGCCATCAAGTTGAATATTGGACATGATAGCAGGTACAATTTTCGTCATTCGGGGATCTGCAACACCGGAACCTCGCATATTCGTTAATAAGTTGTAATAATATTGAGATATACGTTGACCGCTACCGTAAGCCGCATAATCAAAATTACCATTGGTTACAACCGGGTCACCGTATAAATAATCGGTTACGGTACTGTTGTTATAGCCCGGCCCAACTGTGTTGTCGGCATTAGACTGTGGTCCCTGTGACAAACAGTATAAAATAGAATCAGCATTGTACAGGTCTGATTTTTTTGACACTTTCAGCATGTACCTGGCTTTTAATCCCCAGCATAGTTTTATCCATTTGTTGACATCGCCATTATTCCACAAATCTCCGGCAGCAAGTGCAGGTGCTGCGGCCTCCTGTGGTTTATTTAACAGGCTGATCGCTTCATTCAATTTTGCCATACATCCGTTGTAAATAGTTTTACCGTCATCAGGTTTGGGACTCGGATTGCCGGTTGCCGCCTCTGTATAAGGCATTTCACCATACAAATCCAGCATTTCCATAAAACCCAAAGCATGGAATACATCAGCCATTGCCATATAATGATAGGCGCCTTTTTTCTCAGCGGAATTATACAAATCGACCACGTTAGAAGATACTTCAATAAACCACGTTTGATAGGGAGTAGTAACGTTGCCGGTAGAGCATTGCCATGTGGTGCTAAATGTATTACCGGATCCGCTGGTGGTATAATAAACTCCGGCCTGTAACGCAGTACGATAGTTAGTAACACCAGATGTGTACTGGTAAAAGTGTTCGATCCAGGGCAACCGGTTTTGAATTAAAACACTTTGATTGTTTGGATTATCCGGATCCGTGTTAACATCCAGATACTTTTTACACGAAGCTGAGCCAAACAGTACGATACAACCTAGTATTATATATTTTATATTTTTCATAATTTATATTTTTTCCGTAGTTAAAATGTAAGATTTATCCCGAATGTGAGACTTGCTACTGCAGGCACTCCCAAATAATCAATACCTGTTGAACCCGAGCCTCCTGTTCCTCCTGCTGCGCTCACTTCAGGATCCAATCCTTTGTAGTTTGTCAATGTGATTAAATTGGTGCCCACTGCTGTTGCTGAAATTCCTTTGATAACTTTTTGATTCTTCAACAAACCAGTGAAATCATAAGTTAACGATGCAGAGCGTAGTTTCACCCAATTTACCGAAGTAATAAAATTGTAAGAGTTGGCTGCGTAGTTTAGCCAATACTGATGAATCCTATCCGTACCGGCATACGTTGTACTGCCAATGGTATATGACTCATTTGCATTGTAGGTCTGGCTAAAATCAGCTCCTGTCTGGCTATTGACACCTGTTACGGTTACTGATTGGCGGTCATTCAACGTTGTCTGCTTACTTAGGCCGTTTACGACCATAGCATACTCTGTTCCATTAAATACATCTCCTCCCTTGCGAAGGTCGAGTAGAAACGATAACGTCAATTTCTTGTACCGAAGAGTGTTATTAATACCACCGAGGAAATCCGGTTCACGATTACCCACCACCGGATTAGTATTGTTAAGTTTATAAAATCCGGTTGTAGGATCTACCAGGAAGCGCCCATTGGCAATCTCTTTCCCATCGGCATCGGCTTCACGCAAATATGTCTGACCGGTCAAGCCAAGGAAATATCCGCCGTTAGGAATAGATGCCGCTTTCACAGTTCCGAATTGAGCATCTGTAGGGTAAAAATAGGCTATGCCGGGAAGGAAAGCACCTAACCTGCCTTCGTTGTAAGAAAAGTTCAACACTACATCCCATGAGAAATCCTTGCTCACTACCGGTTTACCCGTAATCGCTATTTCCATACCCTTGTTAATGACAGAACCCGTATTGAGGGAACTGAAAATAAACCCGCCTGATTGGGCTAAACGTGGCTGCGCAATTTGGTTCTTTGTCTGACTATGATAATATGTATAATCCAAACCAATACGGCCCTTCAAAAATCTAAACTCTCCTCCAATTTCCCAGGAATTTTGAATTTCGGGTTTCAATATAGGATTACCGGCATAGTACTGATTACCCACCCCATTAAGGGAGCCAATGGTGATCGGGGAATTTACATAAGTATTCGTTGCATAAGCATTGGCATCCTTACCCACCTGCGCCCAACTTCCGCGAATTTTACCGAAAGAAAGAATATTGTTTGCAGGTAACAATTGAGTGAAAACAAAAGAGCCGCTTATAGAAGGATAAAAATAAGACCTGTTCTGTATAGGCAGTGTGGACGACCAATCATTGCGACCCGTTGCTGTGAGATAGATGAGATCCTTATAAGATACACCGAATTCTCCATAGGCTCCTACCAGGCGCTTTTTAGTGGTTGCGTCCGTAAAAAATTTATTATCGGTGGAAAAATTATTAAAGCTGATAGTACCAGCGGTAATAAAGTTGTATCCCCAGTGATTTTGATTTAGCCATTCAGTACTTTCCGAAGTAGTTCCCAACAGAAGGTGCGCATCAAAATCTCCAAATGTTTTATGAAAATTACTTATTACCGTTGTTGAGAGGTAAGAATAATCAAGCCCGTTTTTGCTCAAACGGCCGGTTTGATATAAGGGAATGACGGCAGAACCGGGAGCGATGTAGGTATAATCGTTAGTAGTGTATTGGTCATATCCAAAACGTGCGGTAATATCCCACCAACTTGCAATCTTAAAATTGCCGTTTATTCCGCCGGTGAACCGCCTGGTTTTTGAGGTTAGATTATCTTCATTTATAATCCAGTATGGATTGTCTATATCGTCCTCCAATTTAACCGTTCCGGCGTATGGACGATACTGAGTTCCATCCGGATTTTTATAATTTTCCATATCTAATGTTTGGGGCCAGCTATATACTGCCCCCATGATACCATTGCCGCCGCCGGCATACAAGCCTGAAGTAGTTAACGTTCTATCAGTGTTGGCAATAGAGTAGGCCGCGTTCGCATTCAACGTTAAACGCCCATACTTTTGTTCACCATTAAACCGAAAGGTAGTTTTGTCATAATTTGTACCGGGTATAATACCTGTTTGATTAAAGTTAGATCCCGATAAAAAGAAAGTACCATTTTTTGTACCGCCGGATACGTTTACATTATTGTCATATACGATCCCATTTTGAAAGAAATTACTAATATTGTCATATATCGGAGTCCCAGCCGGAATTTTTGGTCCCCATGAGCTGTAGGTATCCTCAGTTAAAGTGCCGTTACTGGCATATATACCTGGACCAAACTCCTTTTGAACTTCGGGGAACTTATTAGCCCAGGATGTGCTTATTTTACTGGTAGCGCTAACTGTTACTCTGCCTTCCGCCCCTTTCTTAGTGGTAATTATAATAACACCGTCAGCCGCACGTGATCCGTACAGGGCAGCCGCTGCAGCGCCTTTTAGAACCGACAAGCTTTCTATGTCTTCCGGGTTAATATCCATGACACGATTTGAGTAAGTTGTATTACTGCGGGAAAGGCCATCGGTACCCGTGTTGCCAGTAACCGTAGTCGAGTTATCATATATAATGCCGTCAACAACAAATAACGGTTGATTTTGTCTTCCTTCAGATGTAGAATTACCACCACGAATAGTTATAGATGCTCCGGCTCCGGCAGAGCCACCAAATTGTGTAATGTTCACGCCGGGAACCTTACCTACCAAAGAATTAATGACATTGGTATTCTTATTTTTCATTAATTCCTTCGCATTTAAGTCGGAAACCGCATATCCCAGGGCCTTTCGTTCCTTTTTAATACCCAACGCCGTAACCACTACTTCTTCAAGTTCTCCTGTTCCTCTCTGAAGAGTAATTGAAAAAGTTGAAGAATTTCCGACCCTGATTTCCTGTGTAGAAAAATCTATGGCGCTTATGACCAGTGTATTTCCTGGTGAAGCATTAATGGTAAAATGCCCGTTGGCATCGGTTTGTGTACCTGTTTTTTCTCCTTTAATAAGGACTGTTGCAGCAGCCACCGGCGTATCATCGGAAGATAATACCGTACCGGAAATTTTTTTCTGCTGAGCAAAAGTTGTGTGACATAACTGTAAGAAAAGTAATGTCAAAATACCTGTTACAAATTTTTTCATAGCAATTTTTAAAGGTTATTTAGTTTAGTTTGATAAAGTTTATGACAATGAAAAATATTATTAAGCTGCCTTGATTAAAGATTGATTTATAAAGTTCCTCCCATTAGGAATGTGAAAGCCAATGCCACGCTATCTCTCAGGTTTCCCAGTTATGTCTATAGTGAACATTTTTTTTAGTTTATTTTTTATAAAACAACGATTCCTGCATTTACGTATTTTTTTAATAAAGGATCGTCCGGTGATAATTCAGTGATAAGTGTGTGGATCTTGCTGCTGTTACATATCTGCAATGGTTGCTGTGTGTTGATTTTTTCCGCGATAGTAAGGCAAACAGTTTTTTTTGAAGCCGCTATCATTGCCTTTTTTATTTGCACAATATCCCAGTCATTGTCTGATACTCCATTTTCCAGGTTGATCGCATTTATCCCTAAAAAACATAAGTCCACATTCAGCTCTTTTATTTTAGCCATAGCTTCTGAGCCGACGGAGATCTTTGAGTTTTTTGAAATTTTATCTCCAATAGCAATTACTTCAATGTTGGGATGATTGGTGTATTCAAACAGAACGGGGATGCTTCCGGAAATAAATGTAGCCTTCAAAGCAGGAGGGAGTGTCCGGGCCAATTCAATAATTGTAGTGCCGCCGCCGGTCAACACAAACATGCCGTCTTTTATCAACGATACCGCCTTTTGGGCTATTATTTTTTTTTGAGAATAGCCATAAACTTCCCTGGAAGTATGGTTGCCATTATGAAAAGACAGGGACATAGCGCCTCCATGCACTTTCACGATTCTTCCATTTTCTGATAATTGCTGTAAGTCGCGGCGGATGGTATCGTCTGATACATCTATCTGCATACTTAGGTCTGCGGATAATACTTTGTTATGAAGATTAACCTGGTGGAGAATGAAATTATGTCGTTCAGCTTTTAGCAATTAGTTAAAGAATTGTTAACCGAAGCTAAGTAAAATCCGCAAAAAACGCAATTTTATTTTATTTTAATTCGCGGTTAAGCGCAAAAAACCGCAAAGGATGGCAGGAGTTAAATTTATTTTGTCGAATCAATTTCCAGGTTCATCATTAATTTTTCATTAGCGCTTGTATGTTTTTCTTCATCATCTATCTCTACAGAGGGTTGAAAAACCGCGGCCATTTTTTTTGCATCATAAATAGCGCGGTTGTATTTATTTCCAAGAACGATAATGGTGACTGAATCTTCGATCATTCTTATGAACACGGTATTATTTCCATGCCACCAGCCATTGTGATAAATTATTTTTTGTCCGTTGGGATATACATTCATTCTCCAGCCATACCCGTAATTTCTTATGCCAGGCTTTTCATGGCTATAGGCGGTGTAGGCTTCTTCCAATGTTTTTTTACCAAGAATTTCATTGGTATATAATGCCTGGTCCCACTTCAGCAGATCTTCGGGCGTACTGTAAATATTTTTATCGCCAAAGCCTGTGTCTAAAAAAGTAAGGCGTTCCTGCCTGCCTCGCCAATCATACGAAGGCATGGCGGCAGCACTGTCGGCCATGGTGAATACATAAGTATCATCCATGTGAAGCGGCGTAAAAAACAATTCCTGCAACACTAGGGAATAACTTTTTCCGGAGGCTTTTTCAATTATTAGCCCTAACAATGCGTAGTTGGTATTGCAATACGTGAAGTGTGTATCAGGTGCGCTTTGCACCGGCGGCTTATACTGTATCATATAATTCAGCATATCCATGTTAGAGCAATACTGCTTAGTATTCCACCCCAGCTGTTGCATGAAATAAATATAATTAGGTAAACCGCTGCGATGGCTGAGCAAAAGTTTTATCGTCACACCGTCATAAGGGAATGCAGGAAAATATTTCTTTACATCATCATTAAGATTGAGTTTTCCAAGTTCGGCAAGCTTTAAAACAGCCATTGCTGTAAATGTCTTTGAGATTGATGCGAGGTGAAAAGCGCTGTGCGGGGTAAGGGAATCTTTTTTTTGAAGGTTAAAATAACCGTGATAATCTTCGTAAATGATCTTTCCTTTTTTTGCAACGAGCATGCCGCCATTAAAACCTTTTGCAACTAAATCATTATTATAAAAAGTTTTTACAGCATTATAATACCTGTCAAACTCTTCCTTTGGAATATCTCCCGGTTTTGGTGGAACATAGCCCAGGGAGTCTATATTGGCAGTTCTTCCTTTATCACCTGAACGTGATTTACAGGCTGCGAAAAAAACAGAGAAAATAGAAATTATAAAAAAAAATCTGGAAACACTCATGTCAAATATTCATAGATTATGGGACTATATTTGCAATATTACGCGACAAAACTTTATATGGCAGACAAAAAAACAACAAGTTATCCCAAAGAAAAAATTAAAATATTATTTCTCGAAAATATTAGCAAAGCAGCCACACAAAAATTTATTGAAGCCGGTTATACTTCGGTTAAGCAATTGCCCGGGGCCTTAAGCGAACAAGATTTAATAGAAGAAATAAAAGATGTCCATTTGCTCGGCATACGTTCGAAATCAAAAATAACACAGGAAGTTCTCGGCAATGCCTCACGGCTGCAGGCAATAGGATGTTTTTGCATCGGCGTAAACCAGGTTGATCTTTCCGCTGCCACTAAAAAAGGCATCACCGTTTTCAATGCTCCCTACTCTAATACACGTTCTGTTGCCGAACTTGTGATTGCTGCCTCCATTATGCTGATAAGAAAAATTCCTGATAAAAATAAAGCGGCGCATGAAGGTATCTGGCTGAAGGATTCGAAGGGCAGTCACGAGTTGCGTGGCAAAACGTTGGGCATAATCGGCTATGGAAACATTGGCTCACAGGTAAGCGTACTCGCAGAGTCGCTTGGCATGAAAGTTTCTTTTTATGATGTAGAAACTAAAATGCCTTTGGGTAATGCTGAAGATAAAAAGTCGCTGAAAGAGCTTTTAAAAAATGCTGATATTGTAACCCTGCATGTTCCGGATTTGCCTTCTACAAAAAATATTATAAACAAGACGACCATAAAATATTTTAAGAAAGATGCGATCCTTTTAAATTATTCAAGGGGCACTGTGGTAGATATTGATGCGCTGCAAAAAGCTTTGGTAAATAATGAGCTTGCCGGTGCAGCAATAGATGTTTATCCGGAGGAACCTGAGAAAAACGGCGATAAATTTTCGACGGCTTTGCAAGGGTTAAGCAATGTGATCTTAACGCCCCACATAGGAGGCTCTACAGAAGAAGCGCAGCAAAATATAGGAGAGGATGTAAGCGCTAAACTTTTTAATTTTCTTGAAAAAGGAATTACCACCGGCTCGCATACCATCCCCGCTTTAAACCTTCCTCCGCAGGAAGGTACACATCGCATACTTCATGTGCACAACAATGTGCCGGGTGTATTGTCAGAAATCAATACCAAACTTTCACAGCATAAAATAAACATACTGGGACAATATCTCAAGACCAATGATGAGATAGGATATGTAGTGCTGGATGTAAATAAAAATCTCTCCAGGGATGCACTGGAACTGCTTAAAGAAGTAAAAGAAACGATTAAAGTGAGGATGTTGTATTAGCAGGAATACAGAGATGCAGATAAACTCGTGATTAAGCTCTATTATTTTTAAAAAAGGCAGGCTCATTTAAGCCTAAACAATGCATCCCTGCTTCTTATTCCTTTTATAATTTTTCTATTTCTTTTTTTGAAAGCCCGGTTGATTTTATGATAATGTTAATGGCTACACCACTTTGTTTCAGCGCCCGGGCAACTACTATTTTTCCTTCTTTAATTCCTTCTTTAATTCCTTCTTTAATTCCTTCTTTAATTCCTTCGTCATAAGCACTCTCTTTAGCGTAATCAAACACAGCCTTATTATCCCTGAAAATTTTTAAGCTATACTCGTACCTGTCTAATTCAGCCTGATTAAATTTAGCAAGTTCTGCTTTGGCAAAAGCCTGCGAGAATACTTTGTCTCTAAAGATTGACGGTATCGTTTGAAAATCTTCCAAATGCTTGATAAAATATAACCATTGGTCCAGGCGTGTTTCTAATTCTGCTATGGATTTATTGAAATTCGGCATTTCCAAATAAATGTAGGTTAGCTTATCGTAAAAAACTTTACAGTGTTGGTTTTTTAATTTGATCGTGTGTACCACTTCACTTTTTTCAGGTTCACTGTCATAATCGTCAAAAGTAAAATCAAGTATGCCCACACAGTAAACTGCTTTCAGATTGTAGTTCCATTGGCCTTTTTCAGCCTGCTCTCTTATTGGGAAGGTGGAATACATAAATGGTTCTTTCTATAAAATAGTTCTGCTTAGCTTTTTGCAGTTCTACAATAAATTTTTCGCCATTTTCATTTTCACAATAAATGTCATAAACGGCTTTTCTGTCCATATCGGTTAACCCTAACTGCTCGGTGTTTTTAAAAGAAAGACCAACTATTTTATTTTGCTGTGGCAAAAGCGCATTCAGGAAGTCAATCAAAAGCGGCTTGCTTGCTTCTTCACCAAAGATTTTTTTAAACCCGTAATCAGTAAAAGGGTTGATATACTTTGCCTTCATTGAATTATTATGAATAATGGCAAATTTACGATAGACCTGGCAATCTATTGTAGAATCACGGATGTTTGTAGGATTGCTGGTTGTTATATTATTTATCTTCTTTGGAAATGTAAATAATTATTTAGCAGGCGGCTATACAAAATCAACCAACCACGGTAAGCGCTAAACAGATGATGAGGAAGATCACCCAGGGAAACTTTTTTGATAAAGGCATCCTATTAAAGACATTGCCAAACAATTAAGCCATGGCGCAACTGGTGTTCGTATGAAATTGATGAGTATGAGATTAATGGAAGATGGTGGGGATTTGAAATTATGCCGTTAAACAGCATCCCGCTTCTTACATTCTTGTATCCTTGTATCCTTCTATCCGTGAATCTTTGCACCAGTGAATCTTTGCATCCTTGTATCTTTGTACTATGAAAATAGTAATTATAGGAGGTGGGTTTGGAGGATTAAAGCTTGCCCGCAAGCTGACAGGGAAAAAGGAATTTGACATTACACTTATAGACCGTTTTAACTATCACCAGTTTCAGCCATTGTTTTACCAAGTAGCCACGGCAGGGCTTGATGCCAGTGATATTTCTTTTCCTTTACGCAAGGCATTTCATAAAGAAGATAACATTCATTTCCGGATGGCCGTCGTTACTTCCATCGACACAAATAATAAGAAGGTGATCACTAATGAAGAGGAATATTCATTTGATATTCTTGTGCTGGCAACCGGCGCTGATACCAACTTTTTTGGCAACCAGGAATTAATTGATCACACCTTCCCAATGAAAAGTACGGTGGAAGCGCTGCAGATAAAATACAGATTGCTGCAAAATATGGAAGATGCATTGTATGCAAAAACAGAAGATGAACTCCAAAGCCTGCTCACCGTTGTAATAGTTGGCGGCGGCCCTACCGGCGTAGAAATGAGCGGCGCTATCGCAGACATGCGCAGGTTTGTGTTGCCAAAAGATTATCCGGAATTAGACTTCAATAAAATGAAAATTTACCTGCTTGAGGGCAGCCCGGATACATTAGGTGCCATGTCAGATAAATCGAGTGAAGACTCTTCCGGATATTTAAAAAAGCTTGGTGTGATCTTAAAAACAAAAACCGTCGTAAAAAATTATGATGGTAAAATTGTTTCGACTCAAGACGGGGAAAACATTAATTCTTCATTGGTGATTTGGGCTGCGGGTATCAAAGGAAATGTGCCGGAAGGAATAGGTAAAAATTTAATTGTAAAAGGTAACCGTATAAAGGTTGACAGGTTCAATAAAGTAAACGGCTTTGAAAATATTTATGCCATAGGCGATGTAGCCTATATGGAGACGGAGAAATATCCGCATGGCCATCCGCAGGTTGCTTCGGTCGCCATAGCGCAGGGTGAAAAGTTAGGAAGTAACCTGCGGACATTGATTAAGAAAGATAAGGCGATGGAAGAATTTGAGTACCATGACAAAGGCTCTATGGCCACTGTGGGCCGCAATCTTGCGGTAGTTGATATACCGAAACCTAAATTGCACTTCAAAGGTTTTTTCGCCTGGATGATATGGATGGGGCTTCATTTGTTTTTATTGCTGGGTGTGAAAAACCGGCTGTCTGTTTTTAGCAATTGGATATATAATTATATTACCTACGACCAAAATTTGCGACTAATCTTTCGCCCTTTTTACAGGCCTAAAACTTAGCGACATGAAATCATATTTTTTAAATGCTGCCTGGAACAATCTTATCATGGCAAATTATGCGGTGCCCCCTGATATACTTTTGCCTTTTGTTCCGCACAATACCGTGCTTGATTCTTTTGAAGGAAAAACTTATGTGAGCCTTGTCGGCTTTATGTTTATGAATACGAAGATGCTTGGGTTCACCGTGCCTTACCATGACAACTTTGAAGAGGTGAACCTGCGTTTTTATGTAAAAAGCAATGCCAACGGTATGTGGAGAAGAGGTGTGGCATTTATAAAAGAGATAGTGCCAAAGCCGGCAATTGCACTGATCGCAAACAGAATTTACAAAGAAAAATATGTTACTATGAAGATGCGCCATTATCAAAATGATAAAGGAGGAGCGATTGAAACAGGCTATGAATGGAAATTCAAAAATAAATGGAACATCATCAGCGCTGTATCTGGCAAGAAATCTTTGCCAATGCGCATCAATAGCGAGGAAGAATTTATTGCAGATCAAAGTTGGGGATTCTCAAAAATAAGCCATACAAAAACTTACGAATACGAAGTGCAGCATCCGCGATGGGAAATATTTCCGGTGAGCGATTATATTATTGATTGTGATTTCAGCGGCTTATATGGAGATGAGTTTTCTTTTCTAAAAGATGCTAAACCCTTATCTGTATTTATGGCAAAGGGCTCCGAGGTAAAAATATTTCATAAGAAAACTTTACAGTAGCAAATGCTCTTTCAAAAGCTGTTTGCTTCTCGATTTGAAAGCAGCGCTCTGTTGCCCGGCTTGTTCTTCAATTAAAAGTTTTATCTCCGGCAATATTTCAGGGAATTTTTTTGCAAGCTTGCTGAGAATCGTTAGCGAAAATGCTTTAATAGCAACGGCTTCTTTAGGAGATTCAACGTATTGAAAACATATATTCATCACCTCACCTTCATATTTTTCCGGAATTTCTATTTGCTGTAAAAGCCTTACCGTATTGCGTTTTACAGCATCATGCAGGTTTGGCTGATTGAGATTATTGATTAATTTTTCAAAATTATTTTTCATTAAGCCAGAATGAACAATTGCACTACAGCTCAAAGGCCATGCGGCTCGTTGCGTTACACGGTATTCATTATTTAGAAATAAATCAAATAATTCATTAAATCTCTTTTTATTATTTCCTACCCATGCAACAATTTTATCACAATTGTTTTTTGAATGTTCGCTCAAAATTGTCTCACGCAAATTCATAAGATGATTTTTATAGCTTTAACTTTGTGAATATAATCGTAGCCGCTCCCGCATTTTGTGAACTTCTTCTTTGTTGACAACGATATGCATTAATCCTTCGTTCATTGCCGAATTTTCATAATGCATAGCGCTTTGTTTTTTTATGCTTGCAGAGCTGTGAAACTCTTGGGCGCCGGTACCTTCTGCAAGAGAAATAATATTTTGTGAAGTGATTCCCGATCCCGGCATTATGATAATTTTATCACCGGCTTTTTCTACAAGTTCCTTTATTAATGGGATTCCATCTGCTGCTTTGGGTTGCTGCCCTGACGTTAATATTCTTTCACAGCCGATATCAATTATATTTTCCAATGCAGTAAAAGGATCAATTGCTCTGTCAAATGCACGGTGAAAAGTAACTTCTAACGGGTAGGCATAGCCGACAAGTTTCCCGCATCTTACTTTATCAATATTTCCTTCTTGTGTAAGTATTCCCAAAACAATTCCATCGCATCCCAGATCTTTGCAGGCAGCTATATCATCTTTCATTATTTGAAATTCTTCATCACTATATAAAAAGTCGCCACCGCGTGGCCGAATCATTACATAAAGATCAATATGCAGGTCTTTTCTCGCGGCCTTTATAAATCCATAAGATGGCGTTGTGCCGCCTTCGCCGGGATTATCGCACAACTCTATACGGTCTGATCCGGCCTTCTGCGCTACTATACAGCTTTCGATATTAAAACCTATAATTTCAAGTTTCATAAGTGAATCAGCTTTGAATTTTTATAAGTAATAAAATAGTTGAATACTTCGGGTCTTTTTCCCCCTTTCTGTCCGCATGGTCACAAAGGACTCCCGTGGAGACTCTCCAAAGGAGTTCTATGAACCTTTGGAGGAGGGGCTAGGGGAGGCTTTACCCAAATACATATTTCGCCGGAATAATTTTTTCTTCGCCATTGCTTTTTACAGAGAATACAAAGCCTTTTTGAACAGCATAAGCGCCATAATCCCCATTTTTATTCAGGGCTAAAAAACCTACCTGCAAGTCTCTGGCTCTTTTCATATCGCGGTTTACAATGCGATCAATCGCCTTACGGCAGGCACTTTCAGGGGAGTTTCCCTGCCGCATAAATTCTACCACGAGGTGTGTGCCGCAAATGCGAATTACCTCTTCGCCAACACCACTCGAGGTGGCAGCGCCAACTTCGTTATCTACGAAAAGGCCGGCGCCGATAAGAGGAGAATCGCCCACACGCCCGTGAATTTTAAAAGCCATGCCGCTGGTAGTTACGGCGCCACTCATATTGCCGGATGCATCTATGGCAATCAATCCCATCGTATCGTGATTAGGAGAACCATCATCAAAAAAATTTGGTGCGAATGGGCCGTTTCTTTTTTTGCCTGCCTGTCCGTTAGGCAGGTTTTCAATATTTATTTGAGGTTTGTAATCATTTTTTTTAAGCCAGTCTGCATAAGCTTTTTTAGCATCTTCGGATAATGCCTGCGGCTCTTTTTTAAAGCCATTTGCCAGTGCAAATTGTTGCGCTCCTTCACCCACCAGTAATACATGTGGTGTAGTTTCCATAATTTTTCTCGCTACAGATACGGGGTGCAAGATCTGCTCAAGGCCACCAACGCCGCCGCAGTTTGCGTGTTCATCCATTATGCAGGAATCAAGGGTTACAATCCCATCCCTGTCCGGATATCCGCCGAGGCCCACACAGCAGTTAATCGTGCCTTCTATCCATCTCGCACCTGCTTCCACGGCATCGAGCGCCCTGCCATTAGCGGATAATATTTTCCAGGCTTCCGCATTTACCGGCATACCGCTATCCCACGTGGATACTACAATGGGTTTCGTTTGGCCCCTACCGTTAGGCAGCGTTTTTTTAAGCGTTAATACAGGAGCGGTTAAGGTGGAGAGCTGGATAAATTTTCTTCTGTTAAGCATATTTATTTGTGGTGTTTCTTTTGATTACAGAATTAGTTTCTACGTATTGAAAGCTTCTTAATCATTTCATTAGATATAGGCTCCGCGTACATGCCATACGCACTAACAATGGCGCCTTTCATTTTACCATCTTTCGACTCTACCGCATAAACCACTGCTTCATCGGAAGGATTTGATTCGCCCTCAAACCTATATACCTCGGTAATTTCAAATTCATTCGGATTAAGGCAGGCTTTTGTTTCATTGCAAATTAATTTATCAAATGCTATATTGAAATCAGTGGTAAATCCCCGCTCCTTTAAACTGTTGAGCGCAAGGGAAACAGTGTCGTAGTTTGCCATAACTATTTTTTGGTAAAAATAATTAACTTATGCAGAAATGAAATGATGCGATGCTAACCTGGGTGCATTTGAAAATATCGCAAGGTTGCAACCTTCAGCAAGCTATTTTCAGATAAAAAACTCCGTCTCAAAGGTTGGCAACCTTAATCCAAAGCGATATTGAAATGCACTCTGACAACCATTAAGTCAATATTGAAAGGCCAAATTAGTTGAAAACAATATTTAGAAATAGACAGCGTAAAGCCTGATACTACTATATTTTTACCGCCAATGCTTCTTTCAATTCTGCTTTTATATCGTGCTTTTTTTGCTTGAGTACTACTTCATAAAGATCGTGCCGGCGGTCTTTTAAGTTTTGTACACTTCCATGATTATGCAATGCCTTTAATGATAAAAGATCTACATCTGAAATAATGATCATTTCGGTGTTTGGCGTTGCTTCTGCTTTTATTCCATTTACCGGGAAAGCAAAATCTGACGGAGTAAGCACTGCCGCCTGGGCAAACTGGAGATCCATATTAGTTACCTTCGGCAGGTTGCCTACGTTACCGGCAATAGCCACGTAGCATTCATTCTCCACTGCACGCGCCTGTGCACAAAAGCGAACACGGTTATAAGCATTTTGTGTATCGGTTAAAAATGGAACAAATAAAATTTGCATACCCTGGTCAGCCATAATTCTTGAGAGCTCGGGAAACTCCACATCGTAGCAAATGAGTATGCCGATTTTGGCGACATCAGTTTGTATAACGGCGACCTTGTCGCCACCGGAGATCGCCCATTCATACTCTTCTGAGGGAGTGATATGAATTTTATGCGAATAATCTATTTTACCATTTCTATGAAAAAAATAAGCGGTGTTGTAAAGCTTATCATCTTCAAGCATTGGCATGCTTCCTCCCACGATATTTACATTATAGGATATGGCTAACCGTGAAAACTCCTCTACCAGCTTCGGTGTAAACGTTGCCAGCTCCCTTATGGCCTGCACGGTGGGCAGATGATTAAACGAACCTAGTAACGGCGTATTGAAAAGCTCCGGGAATAAAATAAAATCTGAGCCGTAATCGCTTACTGCATCTACAAAATACTCTACGCTTTGCAACAGGTCTTCCATCTTGTTATAAGGGCGTACCTGCCATTGAACGCAGCCAATACGTACGACAGGTTTTGCTGTAAGAAGAGAATTTTGCTCAAGCTCATAATATATATTGTGCCAGATAAGCAAGGTGGCAAAGCCCATTGATTCTTTGTCTTCAGGTAAATAATTTTTGCTTACAAGCTTTACCTGGAAATCATTTGCCAATTGAAAACTTAATGTCGGATCGTGTATTTCCCGCTTCTTTACATTTTCTATAAATTCTTTTGGAGACATCTTTTCAGCATACAAATGATATGTTGGAATACGGCCACCCGCAACAATAGCCTTGAGATTCATTTGACGGCAAAGATTTTTTCTTGCCTCATATAAGCGGCGGGCAAGGCGCATACCGCGAAACATTGGATCTATAAATACTTCGATGCCGTATAAAATATCACCCTCAGCATCATAGGTATCGAAAGTGTAATTACCCGTAATTTCTTTGTAGGTATGCTTATCGCCAAAGTCATCATAGTTAAGCCTCAGCGAGAGAGCGCATCCCGCGACTTTACCGTCAACGATAATAGCGATCTGGCCATCAGGAAACATCGTGATCAACTTACTTAAAGAATCTTCTTTCCAGTATTGGCCGCCCATGCTGGCATACGCTTTTATCATTGCCTCTTTTAATTCTTTATAATCATTTATCGTTAATAGCCTTACTTGTATTGATGCATTTTCCATATAATATTCTTTTTGTTTCAGCATAATATAATGAATTTGGTTGAGGTTCAGAATTAAAATAAAAAAAGATAAATTACCTTCTGTACCCGCCCTAAGGGTTCGTATAGAGAAGATCGAATTTAGATCATGTCCATGTTCGTCAAGGGATGACTTTTGGAAAACGGCATTTAGCTTATTTGCGTCATCATCTGTATTATAAACGATGACAAGCTTTCCGAAGCAGATAAAGTGACTTCAAAAATGACGGCCAATAAGTGAACATACGATGTAGTAGCTGCGAAGACAAATGTGCCGTGCTACTTTATCGCCATTGTTCGTTGTATGGAAGGCTCGCTAAACTTCAGGACTCACTTGCATAACGATCCGCTTACAGCAAGAACTGTACAGGTGCCGAAAGGGAGGCCCTTAACAGGTAAGCCGCCATTTAAAATGGGAAGACAGCGCCATTGATGCATTGACACTTGACCACCCGGCTCCGTTGGCCGATACGACTTTACCCGGCTTGTCGTTTGCATTTAAAAGCTACAAAGGATTTGTGAGCAGGTCTAAAGGCATTCATACGCCTTACTTGTAGAATACCGGAAAGGATTTAAAATATAATTCTTCTGTTGCCCTTCGCAGATTATTAAGAAACGCTTCTTTTTTTCAATCATTTTAATTGGATGGAAATCATCAGCAGGGAGTTAATACAACCACGTAACGTGATTAAAAGTAAATCACACTTTATTATAAGGATGTATGCGCAGGTAAAGTTAGACTCGTGTCATGTCTCGCCAAATGTTGTTCTATAAGCTGTGCTATTCTTTTATTATTGTTGAATAATTGCTCCGCTTTATATCCAAGCTGTCGAAAAATTAAACCATTAACGGGCAACAAGGAAATTCCAAATATGATATCCTCTGTTTGTGATAACAGCTCAGTGGCTTTCTTCATAATTTCTCCCATATCATAATGCTGGTTCAGGAATAAAAGTGTTGCCTGGTGCGTATATCCTTCCAATTGTCCTAAGGCTGTTGCCATTATGTTGGCTGGCTCCAGCAAGATGTTTTCTCTTACAACAAGCTTGTCGTTTATATAAATGTTTGTAAGGTTATGATACTTTGTGAACTGAAATTTCTCACCGCTTAATTTCCTGCCGCAGGTAATGATCTCACTCCAAACTAAATTATGTTGTGGGTGTAAGTGAATATTATTTATTGCTGTAAAATTGGAGAAGGCATGCGGCGCAGTTGGATGTGGTAAAAAATAGAAGGAGGCATTTTTATCCACCTGTATATCCATACATTGGCTTGCCTTGTTGTGCATAGTGAAAATGCGTTGGTAGCCCTGTGTGGACAAGTACAGGCGGGCGTTTTCTTCCACTGCTATTTCTATAAAGTATTCATCGTTGTCGAGCACTCCGGGCGATGAACTTGTAATCATCAAATGCAACCCGTCGCGGGATTTATCTTCTGTAACATTCGCTAATTTAAATGGCTGCTTATAGTATGCACTTCTTAAAAAAGACTTATCATTTTTATGTGCTGCAACAATATGTAAGTGTGTATTTAATTGCATAGCTCCGGTTCATCTGTCTCTTCCAGTAATGCATATTTTTTTATCCAATTAATCACGCAATCGAGGCCCACACCCAGCATGAGGTCAGTAAAAACAAATGGCTTGCCTTTGCGCATTTTTCGTGCATCGTCATGCATTACATTGAGATCAGCATGCACATAAGGCGCAAGGTCAATTTTATTTATTATTAGAAGATCGCTGCGGGTAATACCCGGACCTCCTTTGCGTGGAATTTTATCACCTTCTGCTACATCAATTATAAAAATAGTAATATCGGCCAAGTCGGGGCTGAATGTAGCGGAGAGATTGTCGCCGCCGCTTTCAATAAAAATTATTTGCATATCCGGAATACGCTTCGCCATTTCTTCCACGGCTTCCAGGTTCATGCTGGCATCTTCGCGAATAGCGGTATGCGGGCATCCGCCGGTTTCTACACCGGTTATTCTATCAGCAGAAAGGAGGCTGTTCTTTGTAAGAAACTCAGCATCTTCTTTTGTATAAATGTCATTAGTGATAACACCGAGGCTATAATCTTTACACATCTCTCTCGAGAGCCTTTCTATTAAAGCAGTTTTGCCGGAGCCGACAGGGCCTGCAACGCCAATTTTTATGTATTGCCTCACCCCTTCCATAGGGAGTCTTGTGAACAACCCTCTCTCCTCCAAAGGAGTCCATTCGGACAGGGGAGAGGGAACAGAATTGCTGTCAGCGTTAACTTCGGAGAACATAAGTATATATTATAATTGAGTAGAGTCTGGTCTTTAACTTAATAATTTAATAGTAGTCGCCTATTACGTGTCCATGTCCCTCTCCTTCGGAGAGGGGTAGGGTGAGGTCTTACGACATATACAAACGTGAATATAATTGTTCATGCTGCATACAACGAATATCAAAACCTGTACAAGAATAGCCAATCAAGTCTTTATCCGGCGCCAAACTTTGTTGCGTAAGTTCTTTAATCAGGGGAAACAAAGACATCAGCATTTGCTGGCCATCCTGCTGCCCCAAAGGAACGAGCTTTACAGCGTTGGTTACAAATCCGGTTGCTGCATTGTAATAAAAACCTGATAAAGATTCTTCTTTATTGATCTTCATTGCATGTGCCAATAAACCAAAGGCAATGCAGAAATGCCCAAGCGCACGGTTGCCGGCAATACTGTATCTATATCTTATTGGTAAAATAAATTCTTCATTTTTTTCAAAGATTTTTAATAAACGTATGCCCAGTTTGTTACTTGCTTCCCTTATCTCCATGGGCAACTTTACGGCGGTGCATATCTCATCAAGAGATAAAATCTTATCAAGATCATTATTGTATGCGGCATCGTAAGCAAGTGAAACAAGTGTGGCATCTGTGTAAAAAATATTTTGAGAGAGTTGTGCTTCAACAAATCTTTTAGCATCGCTTTTATTAATGATAACTCCTTTCTGTACGTAAGTTTCCAGGCCCGCTGAGTGTGCGAATGCACCGATCGGCAAGGTTGAATCGCACAGGTGAAGCAAATGCAGTAAGCTGAGGGTATACATTATTTAATGGTTGAAAGTTTACTTATCCGGCTCAGCGAATTAACGGTGGCGGCTACCTGAACATGTGGAAATACGGTTGTTTTGAAACGGCTGCTTAATTTTCTTTCTTCTATTTTTAACTGATAGCCTCCTCTCTTTAACAGACTGTATAAAGGCGACTCATAAGGAACAAGCAATTCGTTTTCTTCATAAAAAAGTGGCAGGTGCCTGTTGCCAATTTCATAACAAATAGATGATGCTTCTAAAACATTCAGGGGTATGATTACTATACATTCGCATGGTTTTATTTCTACTACTATTATTGTATTCGCATCCTGCCACAAAATATCTCCATCTTTAAGATCAGGATTTTTATCCAAAAATTTTAATGTTACGCGTATGCTCCCATTCGTTTCTGCATGCAGAATACGCTTATTGGTTTCATACCATTCTATTGATAACTTATCTATGACAAGATTATTTATTGATAAAGTAGATATGTTTCCAAGCTTTTGCTGCAGGAGCATGTTTTCTTTTTTTTAAAATAAAAAATATCGTTGCGCCAAAGCAACTTCTGCCAGGGGCTCACAGGTAATATGTTCCCCATCTACTCTTACTTCATACGTCTCAGGGTTCACATCAATCTGCGGCGTTTTATCATTGTGGATCAAATCTTTTTTGCTGATGTTCCTGCAATTCTTTACCGGCAATATTTGTTTGCTCAAATTATAAGAAGGAACAATGCCATTATCAATAGAGATCTGTGAAACAAATGTGAAGCATGTATTGAACAACGCTTTGCCATAAGCGCCAAACATGTGCCGGTAGATTACAGGTTGCGGTGTTGGGATAGATGCATTCGGATCACCCATTTTGCCGGCGATGATCATTCCGCCTTTGATGATCATCTCCGGCTTAGCCCCGAACAGCGCCGGCTTCCAAAGCACAAGATCAGCAAATTTACCGGCCTCCACCGAACCAACATACTTCGAAATGCCATGTGTGATTGCCGGGTTGATCGTATACTTTGCCACATATCTTTTCACCCTGAAATTATCATTATCATTCTTTTTATCTTCCGGTAAAAAGCCTCTTTGCTTTTTCATCTTGTCGGCAGTTTGCCAGGTACGGGTTATTACTTCCGCCACTCGTCCCATCGCCTGGCTATCAGAGCTCATCATGCTGAACACACCCATATCATGCAGGATGTCTTCTGCGGCAATTGTTTCGGGGCGAATACGGCTATCAGCAAAGGCCACATCTTCCGGCACAGACTTATCGAGGTGATGACAAACCATCAGCATATCCAAATGTTCGTCAATAGTATTAATGGTATAAGGCCGTGTAGGGTTGGTGCTTGATGGCAAAATATTCTCATACATCGCCGCCTTTATTATATCCGGCGCGTGGCCACCCCCAGCACCTTCCGTATGATAAGTATGTATTGTTCTTCCATTGATTGCATTGATGGTATCTTCTAAAAATCCGGCTTCGTTTAAGGTATCGGTATGAATAGCTACCTGCACATCAAGCGCATCCGCTACCTGTAAGGCAGCATCAATCACTGCCGGTGTTGAGCCCCAGTCTTCATGTATCTTAAGGCCAATAGCACCGGCTTCCACCTGCTCAACTAACGGTGCCGCAGAGCCGCAATTACCCTTTCCGAGAAAACCGAGGTTCATAGGGAATGCATCAGCCGATTCTAACATTTTTTGAATATTCCAGGCGCCCGGTGTTACTGTTGTTGCATTGGTGCCATCTGCAGGGCCTGTGCCGCCACCAAGCATCGTAGTGATGCCGCTGAATAAAGCATGATCGATCAACTGCGGGCAAATAAAATGTATATGCGAATCAATGCCACCGGCAGTTACAATCAATCCTGCGCCACCATGAACTTCAGTAGAAGCACCGATAATCATGTTGTCATCCACTCCGTCCATAATATCCGGATTTCCTGCTTTACCTATGCCAATGATCTTTCCATCTTTAATGCCGATATCCGCTTTTACGATTCCCCAATGATCTATGATCAATGCACTCGTAATTACCAAATCCAATACACCATCATCTCTTCTGGCTGTAGAAGATTGTGCCATTCCATCACGTATCGTTTTGCCACCGCCAAATTTATTTTCTTCACCATAAACGGTATGATCTTTTTCCACCTCAATAATGAGATCAGTATCACCCATCCGCACTTTATCGCCAACAGTGGGGCCATACATGTTAGCATATTTTATTCTATTAATGTGAAGGCTCATAGCTTTTTATTTTTGAAATTCAGCGAACCTGCTTTTTTCAAAGCTTCTTCTTCGTTGTCATTGCTGCCGGTGTTTCCATTTACAAGGTTATTAATACCAAAAACATTTTGTTTCCCTCCAAAGGCAACGAGTTCCACTTCCTTTTCCTCGCCCGGCTCAAAGCGCACTGCTGTACCGGCAGCAATATTAAGCCGCATTCCAAAAGCGCTGCTGCGATCAAATTCCATTTTGCGGTTTACTTCAAAGAAATGAAAATGTGAACCAACTTGTACAGGCCGGTCACCGGTGTTGGCTACACTAACGGTAACGGTCGCACGCCCTACGTTACATTCTATATTGTTTGTTCCAACAAAGTATTCCCCCGGTATCATAATTTTTTGATTTTAAATTTTAATTTACCTGATCGGGTTATGCACTGTCACCAGTTTTGTTCCATCTGGGAATGTCGCTTCTATCTGCACTTCGCTTATCATTTCGGGAACGCCTTCCATTACCTCTTCCCGCGAGAGGATTGTTGCGCCGTAATGCATAAGTTCAGCTACCGTTTTTCCATCCCTTGCGGCTTCCTGCAGGTGACTACTTATCAGGGCTATAGATTCCGGGTAGTTCAATTTTAATCCGCGGGATCTTCTTTTTTCTGCCAGTTCGCCGGCAAGAAATAATAAAAGCTTTTCACTTTCTCTTGGTGTTAGATGCATGTATTAGATTTCGGTAGTTTAAAAAAAAGCAATCGCAGATGATAAATGTAGGAAGAATAGAAATAAATATCGCAGATAGTTTTAAACTATTTTTTACATATTGCATACTATCTAAGAAATTTCTACACGATGTAAAAGAAGTAATACTTACCAAAAAAAAGGCCGCACTTTAGAGCAGCTATTTAAATAAATTTGAATAATTAAGGACTCTATATCAGCCCTTACATTATTTTTCCAAATATTCTTTTAGAGATTTTCCCAGGATATGCGTCCAGCCTTTCATGAAGCTTTCCTTTTTAAAATCAGGATTATCGGTTGGGAATGATTCGATCCCTTCATGTGTGAGCCTTACACGTGTGGAATCGCCTTCAGGAAACAGCTCAAAAATCACAAATGAAATTCCTTCGTAGCCATCGTAGCGCCAGCTATACCTAAGCATTTTATTTGGCTCGACATCGGTTATCTTGCATACATGCAGGTATTTCTTAGCATCTGATCCCGCTTCAAACTTAAATTCAAAACCGACTTCCGGCTCGAAGGAGTCAAGCTTAAAATACCACTCTTTCATTTGTTCTTTGTCCGTGATGGCTTTCCATACCTTATCAACCTTTGCGTTGTAAGTGCGTTCGATTACAAATGGTTCCTGTTTCATTTTGTTTTTGATTTTTTTATTGTTTTTGTTATAGATTTTTTTACCCTGGTTTTTGCTTTTGAAGTAGCTTCTTTTTTGAGAAAGGCGCCAAGCGCATCTAACTTACTTGTCCAGAATTCACGGTACTGCTCCACCCATTCCGATACCTCGTTAAGCGATCTTAAATTTGCTTCGCAAATTCTTTCTCTGCCCTGTTGCCTGATAACAAGCAGACCGCACTCGGCCAGGATTTTAATATGCTTGGAAATTGCCGGCCGGCTGATATCAAAGTTTTCAGCAACAGCATTCAGATTTAATGATTCGCGGGTGATCATATTTATTATCTCTCTGCGGGTAGGGTCGGCTATCGCCTGGAACACATCTCTTCTCATTAATTATCTATTTATGTAACCAATCGGTTTCAAAATTAAATGAAACCTTTTAGTTACGCAAATTTTTAAGGATTATTTTTTTAGCCATTCTTTTATTTTAAAAATATTTCTACTTTCGCCTTCTGTTTGAAACGCCTTTCAAATAAATTATTAGTATAAAATTATTTTTTATGAAGATCTAAGCCGGGCTTAGCATTCTTTTGGGCCAAGCCCCTCCTCTTTTTTTATCTGCAGCATTTACAAGTGCCTGCAAATGTGCAGGCAATATTTTCATTTTTACTATCAATAATGATTACAACTTATACTAATAATAGGCGTGCCCGGGGAATATTAAGTTTTATAAAGGAGGCGCTGTCTAACAAACAACACGACTATACTTCCGGCAGTATTCGCCGGGCAATTTTTCTGCTGGCGATTCCAATGATATTGGAGATGTGCATGGAGAGCGTGTTTGCGGTAGTAGATATTTTCTTCGTCGGCAAATTAGGCTCTAATGCTACCGCTTCAGTCGGCCTCACAGAATCCGTGCTTGCAATAGTTTACTCCCTGGCCTTTGGCTTAAGCATGGGCGCTACGGCTGTAGTGGCAAGGCGGGTAGGCGAAAAAAATAAAGACGGTGCAGCCAGGGCTGCTGCACAGGCGATATTGCTTGCAATAATCATTGCCGCTTTTATAATCATTGTAGGAATTTTTTTTCCAAAGAATGTGCTGAGGCTAATGGGGGCAACACCCGAAATAGTTGAAACTGGCTACACATTTACAAGAATAATGCTTACCGGCAATGTAGTGATCATGTTACTTTTTTTACTGAATGGTATTTTTCGCGGAGCTGGTAACGCGTCTATTGCTATGCGTAGTTTATGGCTGGCGAACATCTGCAATATTATTTTATGCCCGGTACTCATTCACTTCTATGGCTTGAATGGCGCGGCAATGGCAACCACTACCGGGCGCAGCATAGGCGTGTGTTACCAGCTTTGGAACCTGCTGAAAGGCAAAGGAATTATTAAAATAAATCTGCATCATTTTTTACCTAATAAGGAAGTGATGAAGAATCTTTTGAATGTTGCTTCTACAGCAGCGCTTTGCAATTTATAATCGGCTCGGCAAGCTGGATTGCCATGGCAAGAATTATGACAGACTTTGGCAGTGAGGCGGTAGCGGGTTATACCATTGCTATACGATGGATCATATTTTTTATTTTACCTGCCTTTGGCCTAAGCAATGCAGCGGCAACTTTCGTAGGCCAAAATCTTGGCGCAGGGCAACCCTTGCGTGCTGAACAATCTGTATGGAAAACAGCAAAATATAATGCCATCTTCATGGCTATCGTTTCTGCTTTATTTCTTTTTTGCGCTGAATTTTTGGTACGCATCATCACTACAGAGCCCGCGGTGGTTTCCATAGCTGTGCTGGCTTTGCGCATAGTAAGCCTGGGTTATATTTTTTATGGCGTGGGTATGGTAATGATGAATGCTTTCAATGGCGCCGGCGATAGCAAGACACCGACATGGGTAAATCTTTTCTGGTTTTGGATATTTCAAATACCAACGGCATACCTCGCTGCTATAGTTTTGCATTGGGGGCCGAAAGGTGTATTCATTGCCATAGTGGTAACGGAGGCATGCATCGCTATCTCGAGTATGATCTTGTTTAAGAGAGGAAAATGGAAGAAGGTGAAAGTATAACTCCATTTTTCACGCGAAGGCGCAGAGAGAAAAAGGCGCAGAGTCTTTTACTTTGCGCCTTTGCTTCTTATTTTTCTTTGCGTGAAACCTTTACTTTCTACAATGGCCTTACCCAAATATTCCGGTAACTGACTGGCTCACTCTTATCACCATGCGCCTGCAGCTTTATGGGGGCCGCTCCATGACGTTTGTATTGGGGAAGCCCAATGTAAGGGGTGCCTCCTCGCAATGCGAAATTATTTTGTACCAATACATTATTAAGAAAAACAGTTACCCTCGCCGGTGATTCCAAAGTACCATTATCATAGAAACGCGGCGCAGTCCATACTATATCGTACATCTGCCACTCACCAGGCTTGCGTGAAGGATTTGCAAGTGGAATGGATTGTTTGTAAATGCTGCCCACCTGCCCGTTTACATAAGTGGTGTTGTTGTAATTGTCGAGCACCTGCAGTTCATATTCACTACCTCCATGAGCCGCTGCTAAAAAGATACCACTATTGCCCCTCGCCTGTCCCGATCCTGTAATATTTGTTGGAATACGAAACTCAATATGCAATTGATAGTCGAGGAATTTTCTTTTGGTTTCAATATCACCGGCTTTTTTATTCACGGTTATTATATTATCATTTACATCCCATTTTGCCGGTGCAGTAGTATCATTTGTAGAAACCCATTCGTTAAGATTTTTTCCATCAAATAAAACAATAGCATCTGACGGAGGCTCGGCGTAATGGGCCCCAGGCGTAACTATTGGAGGCACAGGTGTGTAAAATTCAGTTTCTTCAGGCGTCATCTGTACCGGTTTAGGTTGCGTTATTTTTGTGAGAGAATCATTATGTAATTGGGCCGAACCTGCAAAAGAAAATAAAATAGCTCCCAAAAATAAAATAGCGTTTTTCATGTATGTATTTTGTTTAAAGTGTATGATTATACTTTAGGTAATTTATATCCGTTGTGGTATTCCTTCATCATATATTTTTTATTTATCTCCTCATCACTGAAGCGTTCCTTTGCTGCATCCCACTCAAGTTTTTTTCCGCTGCGATAAGCAATGTTCCCCATCTGTGCTACCGTAGCAACATGTGCGCCGGCTTGTATAGGGCAATGCAGGTCTTCCATCTTACGGGATTTTACCACGCTGATAAAATTTTCCCAATGCTTATCCAGGCCATTATCTGAAGAAGCAACGAACGGCTTACTCACTTTGCTTTTACTTTGTTTTTCTTCTATCACTTCCCAGCCACCACGGTTTAAAATTAATGTACCATTGTTGCCGATATAGGCAATGCCATGGTCGCGGTTATACGGCCCATTGTCAATACCCATAGCGGAATCCCATACCATATTGAAGCCGTCAAACTCGTAGAGCGTAGTGAGTGTATCGGGTGTTTCTTCATACAGATCAGGATAGGCAAAACGTCCGCCGAGAGCAGAGATTGATTTGGGGACCGGCGACTTCATCCCAAGCAAGCCGTAGTCTAACAGATGCACGCCCCAGTCCGTCATAAGGCCTCCGGCATAATCCCAGAACCAGCGAAAATTAAAATGAAAGCGGCTGGAGTTGAAAGGCCGTGTTGGCGCCGGCCCAAGCCACATCGCATAGTCCACACCGTTAGGTGGCGCTGTATCCGGAACGACCGGGCCTGGCTTCATCCAGCCCTGGTAGCACCAGACTTTAACCGTGCGTATATTCCCCAGCACACCACTTTGTACATAGTCCACAGCATCTTTAAAATGTTGCTGGCTACGCTGCCATTGGCCTGCCTGCACTACCTTATTATATTTTTTTTGCGCAGCTACCATCGCCCTGCATTCGCCGATAGAATTGCCAACAGGTTTTTCGCAATACACATCTTTGCCTGCCGCACAGGCATCCATCATTATCAATGCATGCCAATGATCGGGCGTGCCGATGATAACGGCGTCCACATCTTTATTTTCCAACAGCTTTCTGTAGTCATCGTATATCTTCACTTTTGATGTATCAACATTTAATTTTTGCAAATCTTTCATGCGGCTGCCAATAACATTTTTATCTACATCGCATACAGCCACCACATTCACACCTGGTACTTTTAAAGCAGCAGTAAGGTCTGCAAAGCCCATTCCGTTAATGCCAATTGCTCCAATATTCAACTGATCGCTGGGATAAATTTTATTTTTAAAAATGGCGAAAGCATTATTATTTGTTGCCGATACAAGCATGCTGCCGCCAACAAGAGAGGCCGAGTTTAGTAAAAATTTTCTACGTGAATTCATTTGAAATATTTTTTATAATTGTTGATTGAGAGAGCAAAGACACAATGCAGTAAAAAGACACAGTGAAGTAAAAGTGAGAGTACATTCATTATTTGAGAAGATAGAATTCCCGCGTAGATTCTTTTTTCAAAATTCGTAACAGCAAGTTGCAGGATATTTAAGTTTCTCATATATCGAAGCACTTTTGAAGCATACGCTAATATACATCATTCAATATATAACAGATGGATCGAAATGAACCGATTAGAAAATTAGTGCGTAAAATGATCATGAAACGGGTATAAAAACTTTTGGAAAGTTTTAAACTTTCCAAAAGTTTGTTGGGAAATTAAACTACCTGTACACCAGGATTTCCATCCATTAATTTTTTTCATATAATTTGCCGATTCGTTTTGGAGCTACTTTGTAAAATGCGATGGTCAACGCATCAACAATCATCTCTTTTTTTACCTTGCTTATCTCAATAAAAGACCAGCCTTGTTTATCCCATTTATTAGGCACGGGGTAGATTATTGATTTATCAAAAGAAGAAAAAACGTCCTGGTCAATCTCACTTAACTTAAAAGAAGCCCTGTTGTTTTTTTTATCGAGAGTGGCAAAATTATTTTTTTCCAAGTCTAAAAGAGGTGTTGTCAAATGAGGCAATTCCTGCGTTTCTGGAAACGATAAAGCTAATTTTTTAAACTGCGAGATGGTTACCATAGCAAAGCGATAGAATAATTATTTTTTTTTGATTCTTTTCCACTATTGTGCGGCTAAGTCAATGAAAATCGCGCTGATATTGGCCTCAATACCGAAGCCAACCCTTGCCGGTCCGGACGGGGAGAGAGGCCGGGAAACTTAACGCCAGAAAAGGTTTTATTAAATTGACAATTTATAGCCGGACAATAAAGATTCTTTTCAGTAGAGAAATTTAAATAAAAGTATTTTATTAAAAAAACAAATCGGGGTTGATAAATCCTCTGGTGTTATGCCAACTTTAAAATGTCGGTTGCAAATATAATAGGCAATGGGCAATAGGCATTGCCTATTTAAAAGCGCCAAAATATCATTGACAGAACATTATCACCCCGGCAATCTTTTTGATTATATTTTTTATTGAGGCAGTAATACTTTATCAATTACATAGTACACTCCGTTTACTGCATGATTATCCAGCGACACAGCAGTAGCAGAAGCACCGCTATACGGAGCACCCCCCGGAGGAAATGTTCCAAGGCCTGTAAATTTTAAAGAAGTTACAATAGTAATGTTTGGAGCTACAGTGGTAAAAGTAGGGCTAACCATAATACCGGGATGCGGCGCAAATGAATTATTTACCAACGTTGTTACAAAAGAAGGAGTTGGTGAAAAGTTTACAGAAAACACTCTTATATTCGGCTCGTATACACCTGAAACCGGATTGGGTGTTGCTAAAATATGATAGGCAATAATTCCCCTAATCTGCATGGTAGTTACATTGTTGGTATTCAAAAAAGCCGGACCAGATGTAACAGCTCCATTGCCTGTTGCGAAGGCAATAGCACTATCCGTGGCGGTATAAGGCTGAGGACGTGTTGACAAATAACCCTGAAATGCAAGGCCAAAGATCAGGGTTTGAAAAGCGGCATCGTTCGGCGCCAGCACTGTCATATTAGTAACAGCATAATTTAGTAAAGAGTCAAATCTTGTCAGCCCAGCCGGCTGCCCGCTATCCGCTCTTGCAACCGCAGCCCTGAAATAACTGAGGTTTGCATTGCCGGCTATGGCAGTTTTTAAAACCGCGCTTGGTGGCGCAACAATACCGGCAACCACATGTATCGTTCCATTGCTGAATTTTATATCCGGCGTTACAACCGGAATATTATTATCCCAAAAGCCATTGCTTCTTTTAGAGGGAAAAGTACTAAGGTTTAAGGGAATAGGTGTGCCGGGTAACTGGCCGATTGTTATATAAGTTGGTAATTGTTCATTAGGAAAAACAGTGGAAGTAGTGGCGGATGTTAATTGGATGCCGGGAATGATAGCATAGTTTACAATGCCACCCACGGTCGTAATCGGCAAGGCGGCAATTACGGCGGCAGATGGAATACCAGAGGCTATAAACGCATTATCGTCCGGCAAAAAAACGGTAAATACCTTTGATGAATCACTCAGCATGGCCAATGCGCCAACCCTTGTGGCTGCGGCTTTGAAGATGCTATAGGAAGGATTGGAACTAATCTCTGCGCCAATACTCGTTGCACTGTTATTTACCGGGAGATAAGGAATAGGAATGGGCCCCGGAATCTCTTTATTGCATGACGCAAAAATTATGACGAAGGTAATTGCGGTAAAAAATCCGGGCAGGTGTCTATGTGTGGAAAGTAGGTTATTCATATAATTATTTTAATAAATGATAAAAATTGATTGGTTAAAATATATTGTAACCAATGCTCACATAATATAAACCGCCGATGGTGGCGTTACCAAATCCATTTCGATAGTATTCATTTAAGAGGTTGGTAGCGCCCACCTTCAGCAATACGCTCTGAGCAGGAAATTTAAAGCTGATCTGTCCATCGAGGGTTTGATAAGCCGGCACTAAACCGTTGGCAAAATCTCCCTGGTAATTTACATCATCCTGCCAGCGATACGTAAAATTGAAGCCAAGCCTTTTTTGATAACCAAACCCTGTATTACTGAAACTCGCTCCTACCCTGTACTCCGGGGCGTTGAAAGCCGCAATAAAATTTGCAGGCACTTTATCAAGATGGTCTGAGGTAACATTGGCGCCTAATACAAAATTGGCCGGCAATGAATACGTAAGGCCTATCCCAAAGCCATAAGTGGTTACATCAGAGTTTACGTTGGTAGGAACAGAATACGTGGTAGCGATTGCCGGGTTATTCAGGTTTGCTTTTACGGTTGCCGGATCGCTGAATACACTCGCATCGCCATTCACCGATTGAGCTACGAGAGTGCGTGCAATAAAATCGTTGTAAATGCCATAGAAACCATATAAGTCAACAAGCAATTTCTTATTAAATAAAAGGCCTTTATATCCGGCCTCAAAGGAGTTCACCGTCTCTGCTTTGAACTTTGGAAGATTTGCAACTGTCGGATTGCCTGCGAACAAATTATCATCAATGGCATACACGGGATTAGTATTGAATTTATAAAAAGTCCTGAAACTTTGAACACCACCAATAAGCGCAGTACCACCACCTACACGCAAGTTGATATATTGTTGTTGCGTAGAGCCAAAGCGATAGGCCTGCTGGTACGTCAGGCGAATATTATTATCTTCTGCAACAGTGATTACCGCAGAAACACGTGGTGTAAACCTGCCATCAAAATTTTCATTTTTATCATACCTCGCTGATGCAATAATGTTCAGCTTATTATTGATAAAACGTTTCGAAGCTTGTATGTAAGCGCCTACTTCGTTGATACCGATCTTACCGGTTGAGTCGGCAAATAAAGTGCCTTCGGAATTCAAAACATATCTTTTGTAATTAGCGCCTATAAGAATGTTTGCAAAATTGGAAGTGTATGGTGAAAGATCATATTGACCCTCTACATTATATAAATTTGTTTTATCAACAAATAAACCACCGCCCTGCGAAATAGGAATGCTCCTAACTTTGTCAAGAATCCGGTTAAACTCAGGAGAGCCTGCTACCGGCCTTCCCTGGTCTGCAACAGCGCGGGCAGCATTATGTGCGGCAATGTCTGATTGACCTGCAAGCTTAGCGCTTAAGAATGCAAGAGAGTATTGGTAATACCAGCCCGTAGTGCCACCGCTTGGTTTCCACGCTTCATTGAACAACCTTGCCGTAACGGTAGCATTGTAAGATTCTCCCGCATTTTCCTGTGTGGTGTATGCTCTTAAAAACCAATTTGTGTGAACAAGCTCTACTTTATATTGACCCACTTTTAAATTCAGCAGCGAATACCTGTCACTTCCTGTATAAACGGTATTTCCTGTGCCCCAATACCCTTCGGCATTTAGCGATAACTTCGGGGTAAGCTTATAACTCACTTCACCTGATAGCTTGGCATTCACGGTATTTGGATTTACAATTTCTTTTTCTATATATCCTGTCCTCGAAACCGGTATAGATGCCGGTAAAGCATTTACGTAAGGAGCATAAAAAGGAGCTTGTCGCCCCAAAGGATTTAATACGTTTGACTTTATATCAACAGTAGTTTCATCTCCGTAAACATTGATGCCATCATAATTAGGATCAGTATCTCTTGTGCCGGGAATAACGGCGCCTGTAGTACCAAGGCGGCCGTAATTTCTGTAATCATCCGCGAGCCAATCTTTGGCTTGTATCAATTCTCCGCCAACTTTAAATGCAAATTTGTCGCTTACTTTTTCGGCCCAGCGTAAAGACCAGTTATAATATGGTGAAGGCTTTCGCTCTCTTGAATCAACATGCATGATGCCGGTTTTTACCTGGAAAGAAAGGCCCTGGTATTTAAAAGGGTCTTTACTATTTATGATTAAGGCGCCGTTTTGCCCGCCGGGCCCATACAGGGCGGAAGAAGCGCCAGGCAAGAGTTCTACGCTTTCTACATCAAGCTCTGTTAAGCCTATAATGCTTCCTACAGAAAAATTCAGGCCGGGGGCCTGGTTATCCATGCCATCTACAATCTGGTTAAAGCGAAGATTACCACTTCCATTAAAACCTCTTGTGCTTGGTGTAGAAAAAGTAAGCGAAGAAGAAACCACATCAACACCTTTTAATTTACCTACCATATCATAATAAGATACCGCTGCCGTGTTGCGAATGTTAGCAGCGCTTATTCTTTCAATTGTTACGGGAGACTCTAATATCCGGGAAGGAGTGCGTGTCGCAGAGACAACCACTTCCTGCCCGAGGGTACTCGCCGGGGTGAGCGATATATTCACAAATTCAGAACTATTTGACACAGGCACTTCTTTCAATTCGTAACCGATAGAAGAAACAAGCAAAGTGATTGGACCTGAAACATCAGCCGTTAGTTTGAAATTACCTTTGTCATCAGTGTACGTTCCGGCAGTACCATTTTTAATGGTAACAGATACGGCAGGCACAGCATCTCCTGAATTACTGTTTTTTACATTTCCGGAAATTGTTTTGGTTTGAGCAAGAGCAACTATTGAAAATATATTTGCTAAAATCAAAAGAGTAAGAAATCTAAAGTTTTTCCTCATAGCAATGTTTTTAGGTTTAGAATTTGGGAGCAAAATAAGCATTGTGAACTTCATTAGGAAAATATTCTTATACAATCAATGCGCTGGATGTTTATATCTTAAAAAGGTTGAAGTTTGTATACATTAAATTCAAATTTAATTTTGAGCGATATGGTAAAATATTCACTACCCGGGCAAACAAATTTTTATAGCGGAAAAGTAAGAGACGTTTATGCCATTAAAGATAAATGGCTTGTGATGGTTGCGAGTAACCGCATCTCCGCATTTGATGTTATTCTTCCAAAACCGATACCATTTAAGGGGCAGGTGCTAAACCAGGTAGCTGCTTATATGCTCAAGGCAACAAAAGATATTTGTGCAAACTGGCTGCTGGATACGCCGGCGCCCAATGTTTCTGTTGGCGTGAAGTGTGAGCCCTTTAAAGTGGAAATGGTGGTGCGTGGAAACCTTACGGGGCATGCGTGGCGAACTTATGCGGCAGGTAAAAGAATATTGTGCGGCGTACCCTTACCCGAAGGGCTACACGAAAATGATTATTTCCCTCAGCCCATTATTACGCCATCTACAAAAGCCGAAGAAGGGCATGACGAAGACATAAGCAGGGAAGAAATAATTGAGA
The DNA here is from genome assembly GCA_965217965.1 of Hanamia sp. Taxonomy (GTDB): domain Bacteria; phylum Bacteroidota; class Bacteroidia; order Chitinophagales; family Chitinophagaceae; genus Ginsengibacter. Next base: position 2,757,114 of record CBDCJQ010000001.1, read on the forward strand.
GAAAAATAGTTTCAGAAGAAGACTATAATTTTCTGGAAAAATATTCATTGCAGCTTTTCGCAAGAGGTAAAGAAATTGCAGCAAAAAGAGGATTGATATTAGTTGATACAAAATATGAATTTGGTAAGCTCGGTGATCGAATTATTTTAATAGATGAAATACATACGCCCGATAGCTCCAGGTATTTTTACGCTGATGGCTTTGATGAAAGACAAATGAGGGGTGAAAAACAAAAACAACTTAGTAAAGAATTTGTAAGGGAATGGCTTATCAAAAATAATTTTATGGGAAAGGAAAGGCAGCAAGTCCCTGATATGAGTGACGAATGGATAGCAACTATCCGTAACCGTTATATTGAACTGTATGAAAAACTGATTGGTGAAAAATTTAAGCCGGTGGAGTTGGGCGAGGAGGAAACGAGGGCGAGGATTGAAGGGAGTTTGGGGAAGTTATAGGAGAATGTTTTTATTGCAATGGGCTTTAATGATTATTGGAAGTATATATCCGCGTCTCAGTCAATGCCACTAAAATATACAATGATCAAATCTATAATTCTTTCAACTTGTGCATTTCAGCATGGTAGTTAGTTTCTTTTAAATATGTGATCCACCTGCTCATCCTTTGAATATCTGAAGACCCGCTTTCATACAATGCTTTGAATAAGCGCTTAAATCTTATATCATTTTTACTTCTCAACGTTTTAGCAATATCTTTTAATTTTTCAAAATCGGATGGAAGATCAAAATCTTCCATTGACACTTCGCATAGTTTTGCATTTAAAAGAAGAAAGCGTTCCATAGCCGGGCATATCTGAATGATGTAATGGTGCTTTGTTTTATGTTTATGTAATATCAGTGATTCTTTGTGGGATACTTCTTCAAACTCTTTCAAATAATCAATACGACGTTTGTCTTTGTCAATAATGCCTACCGCAAAACGGTCTGAAAATCTTTCTCTCATAACCTTCGCTACAGTTCCGCAACCTTTTTGATGATTGTATTGTGTGCCAGGAGGGACAAGTGTTTCAACGAGATTTGTATCAACATAACATTCAGGTATAAACGCTTGATCCATTACACAAAACTTTCACTGTTTGTAAAAAGATCAACACCGTTTTGGAAGATTTGATGTAATTCATCCCCGTCAAGGCTTCTCACTTTAGTTTTATTTAATTCATAATGAACGGTAAAAACAGCAAGTTCTTCTAATCCATTTTCCAGTAAGTCATTTAAAATAAACGGACTGTGAGTTGCTACAAAATACTGATTGTCTTTTTTACTAATCATTTGCTGCGTCATTAGCGACATATAAGGTGGAAATGCATGGGCTTCAGGTTCCTCAAACAATAATATACTGTCATTATTAGAAGCTATTGCCGATTTATAGAAAATAATTCGTTGCAAAGTATCAGCGATGGAGTTATACGGTATTAAAAATATTTCTCCCTTGTTGGATTGTATTATTTTAATAGTCTGGCTCCCTTTATCAAAAGCAATATCCAGGTTATATTCTTTAAAAAGTGAAATGACTTCTTGTTTTAGTTCATCATAATTTTCAATTATTGATAAAAGATTATATCCAAATGGGGGTATAAGATATTTAGCGTGAGATTTTTTGTAGATAACATTAGGTTTATAGTTATATCTCTTTACGGGTGGCTCAAACCATTTATGTTTACCAATTCCTGTTACATTTAGTTTGTCATCAATTTTTATATTATGCCATGAATTACCATGAAAATCAACAATAGCTTTTAATCCTTCCTTTGGATGAAACCCAAGCGTACAATTACCAATATCAGTTTTGACAGATGCCTCGGCGTGTATATTTCCATAATAAAATAGTTCTGCCTCGTTCTCTAACCTGATAAGTGTAGAAAGTTTTTTTGACGTATTTTCTCTTAGATAAGGAATGGTAAAAAGAGATAAAGCTTCCAAAATGTTGGATTTTCCAACATTAGGCCTGCCTATAAATAAGTTGATTCTTTTACAATCTTGAATTTCGCAGTATTTAATAGACTTGAAATTTTCAATACTAATGCGATCAATAAAATTGGACATTGATTTAAGTTATAGAATTGAAAATGACTATACGCGTTTTAATTTTTATAAGCTCTGAAATTTATTTCATTTTTTTGATATAATGCTATACTAATGCTGTGTAGTGGATTTTTTTACGCTATTATAGCGCAACGCTTATTTCACCTTTCGCAATGTCAATGCAGAATTTATGTTCTTTGAAGAAGTTCAATCCAATTACACCATCATAATCTGACGTGATACCATGAGCTAAAAAATCGTAAACCTGGACTTCAAAATTATTTTTTATAATTCCCAAAGATTCCAATTGTTCTACCTCGTAGGTTTCAACAACAATAATCCCGTTTGAAGTTTCAATTTCCTGTTCGCCCTTGCTGTCTTTCAATTCATAGCCTGACAAATAAAGAATGTTACCGTCAATAGTTGTATGCGTCGCAGCAGTATCAAGTGCAAGCCGGAACTTATATTTTCCTTCGATTGACGCATTCACGATAATTACATCTTCGTCTGTTGGAAGGTCAAAATTGAAGATGTTCATATTCTTTTCAGCATTCCAATTTTTCGATGTTGTTTAAGATCGCCTGCAAATGCAATTGTTACGGTTTCAAATTCACCTGTCTTGTCTTTGCCTATGTAACAAACTTCTTTTTTGTCTTTGCTATGATATAAAACAACACCACCTAAAACGGATGTGTTTTTTAGTTTTGGATTGCCTAAGAGTATCCATTCATCCGGATACATTTTTTTAAGTTCATCAAAAGCTATATATGTATTATCCATTATTACTTATTTAGAAAGCAAATTTACCGATTTCTGTAAGTTTAAAAAAGATACATGAATCCGTCAATAAAGAGTTTGTTTTGTTCTTCCCAGTGGGGTTTTCACAGCACAATCTCTAAACTATAAAAATTCTTTCCGTGTCCAAAGGACTCCTTGAAAAACCCCGATGTATGATTAAACATTGAATTCTCGGAAAGCCAATCCATAAATCTTTATAATGGTGTGATATAAGATGACTTCCGATCGAATTTTCTCATTATAATTTCCGGCTATAATATTTTGCCATAAGAAGATGGCTTCTCTTCAATTCGAAGAACGTTCAGGCATCGGGGTTTCTCCGTAAGGCGTCTCCATAGGAGTCTCCACAGGAGTCCTTCGTTACCTTCGTGACCGTTGTACATTTCCTGCCTTCTTATTAATTGTTAGCTTATTTTAAGAAAGGAAATGAAAACCCCGCTGGGAAAGGAAAGAATTTGTTATAGTTTTGGTCTTTATTTATCCTCGTAATTCAATACTAGTATTTCCCACACAATTTCAATTTTAAGCTAACCCTGTATGAACGAAAAAAAAGCTCCGCTTCCCGCATTGATAACCATATTCGGCGGCAAAGGAGACCTTACCCGGCGCAAACTGGTGCCCGCCCTGTATAATTTATTTACCACTGATCACCTGCCGGCAGTGTTCGCCATTTATTGCATTGATTATTTGCCAAGTGATGAAAATATATTTAAAGAAGAGCTGCTGGCCGGCATCAATGCGTTCAGCCGCAATGGCGTTGCACAACCAAAGCAATGGAAGGAGTTCTCAGCGAAGATCTTTTATATACAGGGAGATTTTCAGAAAGCTGAAACTTTTAGAAACCTGAAAGAAAGAGCTGACAACTTTGATAAACTGAACAACCGGAAAGGCACCCGGCTGTTTTATTTTGCCACGGCCCCGCGTTTTATTGAAATAATTTCTGAAGGATTGTACAAAAATAAGATCTGTAACCTGGCAACGCTGCATCGTATCATAATAGAGAAACCCTTCGGTACTGATCTTGCTTCTGCAAAAAAATTAAATCTTTTTTTAAGCAACCGATTTGCTGAAAGGCAGGTGTATCGCATAGATCATTATCTGGGTAAAGAAGCCGTACAAAACATAATGGCATTTCGTTTTGCCAATTATGTTTTTGAACCATTATGGAATAATAAATTTATTGACTATGTACAAATAAGTGTAGCGGAAGAGGTAGGCGTAGGCAACCGCGGCGGCTATTACGACAGCAGCGGGGCTTTGAGAGATATGATACAAAATCACCTGTTGCAATTGATGTGCATCGTAGCTATGGAATGCCCTGCAGCATATAAAGCAGAAGTAATACGGAATGCTAAAGTGAATGTGCTGAAACATATAAGGCGCTATTCCGGCAACGAAGTGTTTAAAAATGTAATTCGTGCTCAATATACTGCCGGCACTGTCAACAATGAACCAAGGGAGGGTTACAGGCAGGAAGAACAGGTAGCGCCTGAATCATCTACCGAAACTTTTGTAGCCGCCAAATTTTTTGTAGATAATAAACGCTGGCAGGGTGTGCCCTTCTTTTTAACGACTGCCAAATCTTTGCCGCGGCAGGCATCTGTTATTGCAGTGCAGTTTAAAGATTCCCCAAATAAGATATTTAAAGATGATATAGAATCGAACCGGTTAGTTATAAGCATACAACCGAAGCTGGAAATAAGTTTGCTTTTTGAAAGCAAAGTGCCGGGACTGGAGATGAAGCTGAAATCAGTTGATATGGATTTCTCTTACCAGGATGTATATACTGAAAGCGTGCCCGAAGCTTACGAGGCTTTGTTGCTGGATGTATTGGAGGGCGACCCTACCTTGTTCATGCGTGCCGACCAGGTAGAAAATGCCTGGAAAGTAGTGATGCCCATTTTAGATGCCTGGAAAAAACAGCCGTTGAAACAATTGCATTTCTATAAAGCCGGTACCTGGGGACCAAAAGAAGCGCTTCGTTTAATAAAGTCTTGCACTACCGAATTGTTTCAGTTGCCGCTAAGTGAAAGTAAAACTAACAGGGAACGGTAAACGCTTTTAAATTAAGAAAAAATATTAGGCTTGATACATTTTAGATTATTTAATAGTTTAATAGCGCCCCCTTTAATTCCTATCACATATCACACGCGGATGTGCCTGTTGCACAAACCAAATAATAGTTAGGATATTGCTTGCACGAAAAGTGAAGTATTATTTATCAAATAAGGATGGGGCTCGTTCGAACTCCTTATTGATAATGTAATTAGGCCGGCTTTCAATTGCCTTTAGCAAGTAATCTTGCTTTGTCAGCGCTACGATAATCCTCCGGACTTTGCGTTTGTATTCATTATACTTTTTGACATCGAATACTTTTTGATGTTTTCTAAAAAAGAGAAAATCACCAACCTGGGCAGCATTTATATCCCGGATATTTTTTCCAAATTCATTGAAATGAAAAATTACATTTAAAACGTCTTTATAGTCAATTCCAAGATTGTCATACGCACCTCCATAAATTTCTCTTAGTTCATCAATAAACTCAAATTTTGTTAATATCCTATCAACCAAATAGACTGGATACAACTCGGGACTCTGAGGATGTTTATATATTAGTTTCCACTTTTCTAACTCTGAAATTACAGCGAAATGATTGTTATCAGGCGTAAGCGCTATGGTATATCTTTCAATTTGATTTAATCTTTCGGACTTAAAGAAATAGGCTAAAACAGTCTGTTGTTCCAAGGTTAATTCTCTGCCGTTAGTCTGCCTGAAAATATACCCTCCAAAGCTTCTTAACCACCACTCAGCCTCATCATCTAAAACCTTTCCCTTGGGAATAAATAATCCTATGTCCTGTTCTGCATATACGATATAATATGATATATCAACTTCATTTTCTAAAGCCAAATTAGTTAGAGAAGACATTCCCCAACCTTTTCCTTCCCAGCGATCAAAAGATTTTAGAACATCTGCCAGTCGTGGATTTTGTGCTTTAGGGATTGGTATAATTCTCCTTACAGGTATTTCCACATCAAGCCTTAAAATTTGTTCATTTCTAAATTTGCCGGGATTTCTAATTTCAATATGTTTTCCAGGGTCAATAGTAATATTGACAAATTTATTTACACTATAATCTCTGTGAGCTAATGCATTATTTACAGTTTCACGAATTAGTCTTTCAGGGTACTCAAAAGTGGTCTTGCCACCTTTTGCAGCACTGATTCCTGTTGATATATTTGTAAATATAAATCCTATACTACTTTCAAGTAATGGAATAATATTGTCCTTATACACTTTTTTATTTGCTGCAATATCAATTGGGCTTTCTACATAGCCGTCCACCTGACAACGCCCCTGAATAAAATCATAAAGCGTAGTGCCGCATACCAACATGCCAAGTAATGTTGGTTGGCCAGCAAATACAAATTTTTTTCGCTCAAGAAAAGATAAAGCCGAAGGAATATCAGCTTTAAGTGTTTCAACTTTCATTCCCTGATTTAATCTTTGTATATAGTCATTTAATCTATCAACATCTAAGTTTTCCAGGCTGGTATTTTGAACCAGGCGTAATTCTCTTGCTAACTCAAGTTCAATTCTTAATTCCTTTTGTTTATCAACCTCTGCTTTTAAAATTTTATGATCGCCTGTAAGTTTACGTTCGTATGCATAACCGCTATACATTATGTACTTTTTGTCTTCCGGTAGTTTTTCAACATATAAGACACAAACTCTGCCATTCATAAAGTCAACAATCTCAAACAAGTCTGGCCTTATGTATTCGGTGAGATTAATTTGTAATCCGGTATCAGTGGTAAATTGCTTCGGTATTTCTTTTAGTTTGTTTTCATTATCTGCATTGAAACCTTTGAAAATATACTTTGACTTATCATTATTTTCCTTAATTCCAATAATAACGATTCCTCCACTCGTGTTGAGGAATGCGCAAATTGTTTTGTATAATTCTTTCCATTCGTCTCCAGATGAAAGATCTTTTAATTCAATTTTCTCTGTTTCAACGCCTTCAAAATAATCGTTCTCAATACAGTCCTGAATCTGAATTAATATTTTCTCTACTATTTTCATGAATAAATGTTCAATATGGCCTTATATAGCTAAGTTACTGAATAATATACTTGAGCTTTTGTAGTTGTTTGTTTTTCAATTTAATACAAGTCTTAAAACCCGCAAAGCCCCCATCTGGTCCGACAAATGGGATTACAGACCCACGCCGAATTCACCAAAACTTGTTTCTTTTAATGTTACTATGTACATAAACTCTTTTCAAATTTTCATTTAAATTTTATGACATCCCGTTAATCATATTGGCTACCTTCTCAAAAGCATCTTCCCCTTTTATCACATATCAATACTCAAATTTCTTCACCGCCTGTTTTTTGATCTCCGTTTTACCAAATTTCCGGGGATAGTAAGAAAAGGTTAGTAAAAAGAATTGCTGCAAACCATTTGTTACATGGGTAACAGTTCCGTACGCCGTTGCATAGTTCGTTATATTCTTATATTGCTTCAGCAGGTCCATGGCAGAAAATTTCAATTCGACCTGCTGCTTCAAAAAACGCCAGGTGGCAAAAGCATTCCAAAGCATGGTGGGCTTTTCCAAATTTGAATTGTCAATGTTATCCAGCGTACTGCTGAAGGTAAAATTATTTGGATAGTTCAGCACCAGGCCAAGCTTTGTAATATGATTGGTATTCACAAATTCCTGTAGCCCGGCGACTGTTTGTTTTGCTTTGACCTGCTGCAGCGATTTTGCCACATTCACAATCACCAGCGAACCAAGCGAAAACTGCAGCCTCAGTTGCTGCCGGGTATTAATGGTTTGGCTTGTATTGGCAATACGATCGAGGTAGTTGGGCATTTTACCGGAATTAATGCTTCCATCGTACATAAGCTGCAGGTTGTTCTTCTTAAATCTTCTTGACAAATTCAGATTGTAATTCAGGTTTATATTGTTGCTGCGATCTGCATTAATGTAATAAGATATCCGTTTACCCGAGGCATCATTGAGAATACTGTCGGTTACGGTGTTTAAAAACAAGCTATACCCGCCATTAACGGAGCCATTGACAGCATACGGCGATTTTGGATTTTGCGTGTTGAAATTTGCACCAACGTTAAACTGGTGCCGGGTGGTATTTTGCAAACGCGGATTACCTATCCGGATATCGTAAGCGTTAATATCGTCCACTATTGTGTAAAGCTGGTTAACACTCGGGTAATCGTAGTTTTTTTCATAACTCAGCCTGAGGTTGTATAAGTATTTCTGTTGTTTTTGATAGAAGTAATTCACACTACCATCAAATCGAAAAAACCTAAAAGCCCGGTCAAGGTTTCTCCTGGCAAATGATGACTGATTTTTCTCCGTTTTAATATCCTCCATCATGCGGAACTGCAGGTTAGCGTTGCGGTAGTAAGCTCCGTTCCATTTAAAAAAAGACTTAGCAAAGGATAGCGAGGGCATATATTCGAAAAGCTCCCGCCGGTTGCTATTTGTAAGGGTGCCGTTTGTGATGTACCGTTTTGCAGTGCTGTCAAAATCGCCCACTACAGCGTTGTCGGAATTTTTGTTGTAATTAAAAGTTTGGATAAAATTAAGGTTGATGCCGAATAAATTGTAACGCCCAAGAAGCAGGCGCTTGAAGCCGGAGTAATCGAGTGTACCGCCAAGGCTCAACGATTGGTTGTTGTTGGTATAAAGACGGTTGAAACTGGCATTTTTTGATGCATCAGTAATCGACTCAAAGCGGCTGAGTACATGCGTTTCAGTACTTGATCCGCCCCGCGCTGCATTAAAATTAAGATTGAAACTACGGAGCGGGTAATCGGCGTCGGACTTTGCAAAACCAGCACTTAGCGATTGATTGTCGGACCGGCTGGTACCCTGCGTGTTGGTATTGTTGGTGCTTTGCAACAGCCCGGCACCGTCTCTCACTTCACTCAGGCGGCTTTCGCTTCCACTTCCGCTGTTTGTATTTGCTGCACCATTCACCGACAAGTTATCGTTGTAACTATTGGTTTTTATATAACTAACCCCAAGGTCTTGCTTGTTATTGCGGTTGTTTTGTATTCCTTCGTCGCGTATGTTTTGCGAAATACTAAGGGTGGTTCTGTCTTGCAGGCTCAGGTCCGTCAGATAACTATTCGTGCCGGAGGCATTATAATTAATAGAGACCCTGTTGTTTTGCCGGCTGTTTGTCGTTTCAATAAAGTTGTGCGTGTACACTCCACCAATTGCATAATTTTTATTGATACCCTGGGCGTTAAACCGGCCCACATTGTACAGATTGGGGTTGAAGTTTCTGTAAGTATTGTTCTGAAAAAGCTCCTGCAGGTTTGCAATGTTTTTGTTGATATTATTAAAGCCGCCGCCTATGCCCGCGCTGCTCTTTTTTGTGTAGGCCTGAAAGGTCAGATCAGATTCAAACCGGCTACCGGTTCCTAATCCTGCACCGGCTTTGCCAAAGTATCCCTTTTTACTACTTTCTTTCAGCTTTATGTTCATTGTCAGCAGCGAATCCGTAGGCTGGGTTTGGCGGCCAATTTTACTCCTGTCATATTCCTGGTACAACTGTATTTTATCAATGGCTGTTTTAGGTAAGTTCTGTGTAGCCACCCGTGTATCTGTAGAGCCAAGAAAAGGCTTTCCATCCACCAGGAGGCTTTTCACCGGTTTACCATTTACAGTGATGGATCCATCCGACCAAATAGTAATGCCCGGCACCTGGTTCAACAGCTCTTCCACCACAGCATCTTCTTTCATTTTAAAGGCGGCAGGATTGATCTCCAGTGTATCACCGTTCATGCGGATTGGCACCGCAGCCGTCACCACGACTGTGTCTGTATGCAGGTTTGCGGCAAGGAGTACGGCAAGCGTATCTGTTTTTTTATTTTCACCCAATATAAAAGAAGAAAAATACGGGAGGTAGCCGGAATAAGTAACCCTGAGAAGTAGTTTCTTTTTCAAAGGCAGTTTATCAAAATTAAATTTACCCTGCCCGTCACTCAACTGGTAATTTATAAGTGTTGAGTCAGCACTAAGAATGCTTACTGTTGCCCGGTCAAGCTGAATTTTTGTTTCCGCATCCTGTACCGATCCCCGCAGCTTACCATCCTGCGAAAAACCCTGGGTGCAATAAATAAGAAAAAAAAACAGAAGAATGCCTTTCACAGATCAGTTTTTAAGGGTAAATTCTACCACTAAAGGTGCATCGTTTTTCGGTTGAGCCTTTAAAAAGTTTCCCAGCTCTTGGGGTATCAACGTCTGCTTGTATTGGTCAAAGAAAGCAATTAAATCGCCGGCCTTTACTACTTTATAAAATTTGTTGCCGCTGTTTGCTGCACCAAAATCGCTAAGCAGCTTCAGGTTGTATTGGCTCGCATCAGGTTTTATGTTGCCCGTTTTGTAGGTAATATCCGCCTGTTTATCATATACAAAGGTTTCAAAATTATAGACGTAGCTAACGCCGAAGTAAAGGAAAGACGAAGTTTCGTACATGACGTAAAACTGCTTAAACATCCAGCCATTATTCCTCATAAAATTTTCACGTTCGGTTTTATTTTTAAAAGGTGCGGTAAGAAATGAAGATGGTATTGTATTTTCCAGGGGAAGTACCAGGTGGTAATAAGGATAGATGCTGTCATTGATCATTTTATATACCGTGTCGCAAAAAGGCCTTGTAACCAGGTACGTGCCGGGAGCTTGTGTTTTGCTAAGAGCGACATTTTCTTTCGCATACAAAAATCTCGCTTCATTATTATGATTGTAAGGAAAAAAACCTTTGATCAGTTCATTGTTCCTGTAAATCTTCAATTCATAATCCATACTGTCTTTGTAAAGCGGACTGGTCGTAATCTTTCCGCTCCAGTATGCATTTTCTTCGTAAGGGGTAGCTCCTAATATATCGCGTTCATTCACCACGTCTTTTTGCAAAGCAAAAGTCGTATCATCCAGGTTAATGGTAAATTTTTTGAAATACTTTTTATTCCGCGGATTATTCCAATCCAGCGAAATTTCGATTTGGTCTTTTGCGGTCAGGCTATAATTTTTATTACTGCCGAAAAATACAAGCTGGTTGCTTTGCTCCTGGTAAGAAGGATACAGGTTTTCACCCAGCTTTTTGTAAGGGATATTTTTTACAAACTTTCCATCTTTTTTGTAGAGGAGAATAGATTTACGCGGGAAGTCGATGATCAGAAAATAGTCTTTCGTTACCTGCACATTGTTGTACATGCTAAGCTCAAACCCTTCCTGCTGCAAAGGTATAAAACGGATAGAATCTATGATTTGCGACTGCGAAATGATGGCGGTGCTCTTTGGATTCAGATACAATTTTTGCAATGGCGCCTGCCCAGTAGCTGCGCCGGATAAGATGCAGTATAAAAGATTTGTAATCCAAAGCGTTTTTTTTATCATTTTTCTACCCTGAATAAGTGACCATTTTTGGTGATTAATATCGATTCAATTTATTTCATTTAGCCGGAACATTGATAAGTTTTTTAAAAAACGCTCATATTTTTTCTATCATTCTCAACCTTCCTGTTCCTTAACCGGGGCGACGGCATTGTTGCCGAATGCTGGCTGAATCTGACTCAGTGCTTTTTAATTTGTTGCCGTTGGTCAGACCAAACGGCGGCTATCACCAGCGGATGGGTGGGCTTGCGAAAGAACGGGAATACTTACGATAGGAAAAGTAGCACATCTGCATGGGTTTCACGGCCCCTCTTCTTTGGAGATAGAGAGGGTTGTCCATGGTGAGGCCAATACCAGAGCAGTTTTAATTGGGTTAGTCCGACAATAGTTATTTTTTTTCATAAAGCTAATTATTAAAAATGTTTAGAATTAGGTAGAACAGTCGTAAAGCTTTTTTAGTAAAGGATAAGGATGCGGTGTTTGGTTCATCATTCTTGCTATCAAATTATGAAAAATGCTCTTTCGGTGTCCTCGTCTGTTAAACCTGTAACAATACTCATCTAAGTAAGCCTGGTAATGCTGAAGGGAACATTTGTGATGTATTCCTCTCAGCCAAATCTTGAATAGCATAATCTGTTCATGTAATTGTTTAAAATTTTCCCCCTTGTTGGAAAGTATTGTGTTTAAATTAGGCATCGTTGATTCCAAAGATTTATAAGAAGAATATTTATCGGCAGTTATCTCAGCAGCATCACTTACATGCTCTTTAATTGCGTACTTTAAAGTATCTGCCTGATAATCTTCTATTTGCTGCAGGTAAATCCTGCCTACTGTTTCTTCATCTATTCTTTCCATCAGTATCATCGTCGCTTTTTTCTTTGATAAACTGCGCCCCGGCTGGCCTTCTTCTTTGCCGCCCACCACAAACTCATCTGCATGTACCGCTGTGTCAATTTTTTTCTTTTTATCTGACTGCATACTTACCTGCGCCTTGCGTTTGAAGAGCCAGGCAGATTTCTGCTGAATACCTACTTCGTAGCCTAATTCCACCGTTGACATGCCTTTCTTTTTAGCAGAAATACGCAAACAGCAAATGGAATGCCTTTAAGATAGACATCTTCATACCATGAAATAATGTATTGGCTGTTACACTTTCTTCGTAAGCACAACCTTTACACCTTCTGGAAAAGCAATGCTTGCCCTTGTAGTATTGGCTGTGGCTGCATCGGCTACACTGAAAACCTTTCCCCCATTTTAATTCTTCCAGATATAGATAACAGCTTTCTTTATCTGGAAACTTTTTACTAAAATCGATAACATTCATTCCTATAAACATGGCTAATAATTTTAGCCTAAAGTTACTAATTAAATTAGTCTTAAACAAATACTATATTTGCTATGCGACCGTTCTACCTAATTCTAAAAATGTTTATGGAATTTTTCTGAGGTTGTATCTAAGTTTTTAAAAAACTCAAATTTAGATTGTTGGCAATGCACTTCTGGTAATCCATCCTTAATACTTTATTGCAAAACTTTTATTATGAAACGAAGAAGATGGATGGCTGCCATTGATGTATTGTCACTTGTAATTATTATTTTACTTTTTTCCCCGTTAATTACCGGCCTTGCTTTGCATGAATTATTAGGACTTATTTTTGTTTTTCCTTTTATTACGCATCTTTTGTTTTCATGGCTTTGGATCAAACAAAGCCCAGGACGTGCTCTAACTCACGCTGACCGGCGATATAAACTAAACTTAATTCTTAATACATCGCTGTTTGTTTTGGTGGTAATGGAACTTATGTCTGGAGTTATGATTTCTCAATCCTTGATTCCTTTATTTGGTCTAAATACTTTTAATGATTGGGAATGGCGTGCTTTGCACAATCAGTCTTCTGTGGGCCTTGTCATTATAGTAAGTCTTCACATTGCTATGAATTGGCAAAGAATTCTTTTTTACTTTAAAAAACGGGTATCCGTTTTAAACAAAAGAGATACGAATAGTTTGCTGATCGTACCGACGGTTATTAAAAACATAAAAAGATTTTTAATTATTGTTGTCGCGGCGATATTAATTTCCGCTTTTACGTTTCTAATTCTTGGCATTCCTGATAAAGCGAGAGTAAGTACTATAAATGATATTGCCCGTCTTAGATTTAATCCTTTGCCGGGAAGTGTTCAGGTTATTGGAACAATAATAACGATCATGATTCTTGCATATATCGCACGGCGTTGGCTTAAAATACGGCTATAAGAAAATCAAATCCCTTTTACGGTTATTGGCAAAACATTTTACGCGTTTTAAATTTTAATAAGCGCTGAAATTTATTTCATTTTTTTTGATATAATGCTATGCTAATGCAGCATAGCTATTTTTTACGCTACTATAAATCAATGCTTATTTCACCTTTTGCAATGTTAATGCAGAATTTATGTTCTTTGTTTTATAATTCCCAAAGATTCCAATTGTTCTACATCGTAGGTTTCAACAATAATAATCCCGTTTGAAGTTTCAATTTCCTGTTCGCCTTTACTGTCTTTCAATTCATAGCCTGAAAAATAAAGCACTTTGCTGTCAATAGTTGTATGTGTCGCAGCAGTGTCAATTGCAAGCCGAAACTTACATTTTCCTTCGATTGAAGCATTTATGATAATTACGTCTTCGTCTGTTGGAAGATCAAAATTGAAAATGTTCATATCCTTTTCAGCATTCCAATTTTTCGATGTTGTTTAAGATCGCCTGCAAACGCAATTGTTACAGTGTCAAAATCATCCGTCTTGTCTCTGCCAATATAACAAACTTCTTTTTTGTCTTTGCTATGATATAAAACAACGCCACCTAAAACGGATGTGTTTTTGAGTTTTGGGTTGCCTAAGAGTGCCCATTCATCCGGATACATTTTTTTAAGTTCATCAAAAGCTATATATGTATTATCCATTATTATTTATTTAGAAAGCAAATTACCGATTTCTTTAAGTTCAAAAAAACACATGGTATAACTAATTATATCTTTCGCCTGCCTTACGCCCTATCAATGACAGCGATTCAGCGAGTAAATAGAACCCTTATGCATTCTGAGTTTCATTAGTGTAATTAAAAATATTTTTCGGGCTGTTTGAGTTAGGGAGAGTTATGGGGATAAAAAGCCCTTGCGGGCTGGTGATACTTTAAATTAAAGTATATTTGTTACCCATATTTTCATTAAAAAGCCCGTTGTTACTGATTTGTAGGCGGGCTTTTTTGTTGCCGTAAAGGTAGGGGTTTTATATTGGGTAACAAACACAATTCTACCTCCGCAGCAAAGAAAGCTGAGGTAAAAGACCAAACAATTAACGGTGCAGACATCGCCTACGAACTACGCAAAATTATCAGGAGCTATTTTCCGGATTGGAGCAAAAACCTTACGGACGTAGCCGATCACCGCAAACGAAAAGACTATCGTTGTGACGAACTGTTAAGGGCAGCACTGGCCATGTTTATCTTCAAGTCGCAAAGCCGCAATGCAGTCAATAACGACCGCAGGCACAGCGGTGAATTTAAGGCCAACTTCAAAAAACTTTTCCAGGCCGATCTGCCCCATCTGGATGCAGTACAAGATTATTTTAAAGTATTGCCGCCAACCGAACTGGAAGACCTGAAAGTAAAACTGATTAGCCGGCTGATAGAAAACAAGGTCTTTTATAAACATAAAATATTTGGACATTACATGGTAGCTGTAGATGCCAGTGGTATGGTAAGCTGCGATGAAGACAGGTTTGGATGCGGATTAAAAAAGGAATCTAAAAATGGCAAAACAACTTACCTGTATCCTGTGCTGGAAGCAAAGCTGGTGACCGAAAATGGTTTTTGTATATCGCTGGCCACAGAATGGATAATCAATGACAACAATAAACCTTACGACAAACAGGATTGTGAACAGAACGCTTTTAAACGCCTGTCAAAAAAATTAAAACAGGCTTTTCCCCGGCTGCCTGTCTGCATACTGGCAGATGCGCTTTATGCCAGCAACCCGGTGATGGATATTTGCGAAAACAACGACTGGAAATACATCATCACCCTGCAGGACGGCAGCCTGCCTGCTTTGCAGGATTGCCTCAAAGATGATCCACCCACAAAGCACAACAGTTTTATTCATCAGCCGGAATGCAGGGTAAAAAATAACAGCATCACACAGGAGTTTTATTGGGTGGAAGATTTACTTCATAAGAAACACACCCTGCACTACCTCCAGTGCAAAGAAACTATTAGCAATCAGGTAACCAACCAATCGTCCACAACCAACTTTGTCCGCATCACCAATCTGCCGGTTGAAAGATCCACCGTAAAAGCCTTAAGCAAAGCCGGAAGGTTAAGATGGAAAATAGAAAATGAAGGGTTTAATGAAGAGAAAAATAATGGCTACAACATGCAGCATTTATACAGCAGAACCTCCTTCAATGCCCAACAAAACTACTACCAGTGCCTACTGATCGCACACCTGATTAATCAACTGCTGGAGCATACATGCAAAATACAGGACCTGCTGCGATGCTTTAAAAAAATCTCAATCAAATATCTGTGGCAACAATTACTTTGTGCCATGAAATGCCAGCCGCTCTGCATACAAACCCTCACTGCTATCAACAATAAAAAGCACCAGGTAAGATTATTCTCCGGCTAAACAAACAACCGGAAGCCAGTCAGTAGCTTCGGGTGATAAGCCTGCACCTGTAAACAGGGATTTTAAAAACGATCTAAAAAAGAAAATACTTAAAAAAAGAAAATAGGAAAATACACAAACAGCCTACAAGGCTGACAGGTTAAACCATGCCGTAACTTTAACGCAGCTTTGAAAAAGGATAAATATATTTACTCACTGAATCGCTGATCAATGAATCAATCAATCAATCAATCAATCAATAAAGGAATTTGTTATAGTTTTGATCTTTATTTATCCCCGCAATTCAATACTTACATAGCCTGCACCATTTTAATTTTAAGCCAACCTAAATGAACGAAAAAAAAGCTCCGCTTCCGGCATTGATAACCATATTCGGCGGCAAGGGAGTCCTTACCCGGCGCAAACTGCTGCCCGCCCTGCCCGCAGTATTCGCCATTTATTGCATTGATTATTTGGAAATTTTGTTTATTCAGCTTATCAAAGTTGTTCGCTCTTTCTTTCAGGTTTCTAAAAGTTTCAGCTTTCTAAAAATCTCCCTGTATATACCGTTTATGAAAATACATATTGAAACTAATCATCCACTTTCACCGGATGCAATCTCCCCGCTTCCTTCAGCACTTCACGAATTTTTTTACGTATAAACCATAGCCTGCTTATAATGGCGCCGCAGCTTATTGACAGTACGAAAGCGCCAAGGGTGTGGTCTTCCAGCCAATGCGAAAAAATCCATCTTCTTGTAATAGCGAATGCCAAGTAGATCACCAGGATTATTATTCCTATAGTATCCATTTTCCCAACAACTTTAGACGCCTCATTATCCCAGGTAATTTTATGCATTCTTTTACCAACAATATAACCAATGATAAAGCCAATAAAAAAACCTGCTAAAGCAAGAAAGCCTGCTATGTAATTTTTTGAAATTTCATACATAAGAATAGCTGTCACAATAACAAAGAATAGCGCAAGCCGCCGTAACCTGAATAATAATTTCCGGTGTACGAAAGCAGCGACTTCTTTGCGGGCACTTAATGGCATATAAATTTTTAGGACAATATTGAAAATAAAAAAACCACCTAAAGTAAGTGGTTTAAAATTTATCTGCAAAAGTAAAATACTACGGTTGCTGTGTAAACTGCAGGCTTATAGCAAGCTTTACATCATTACTTAATACAAGGCCGCCGGCTTCAGTAACCCCTGACCACTTGAGCCCAAATTCCCGGCGGTCAATTTTTCCGGTTACATCAAAACCTGCTTTTGTTTGGCCATACATGTCCTGCGTTTGGCCGCCATATTCCACTTTCAATTCAACAGGTTTTGTTACATCTCTTATGGTGAGGTCGCCGGTGAGCACAAATTCATCATCCTCTTTTTTGTTTATTGAGGTAGAAACAAATTTTAATTCAGGGTATTTTTCCGCGTCGAAAAAATCAGGCGACTTTAAATGTCCGTCTCGCTGTTCATTATTGGTATCAATACTTGACGCATCTACCGTGAAGCTTATTTGTGCATCAGAAAAATCGGGTTTTGTCGATTCAAAACTTCCATCAAATTTTTTGAAAGCACCTGTAACTGTTGATATAACAAGGTGTTTGATTTTAAAGTGCACTTCCGAATGTGCCGGATCTACTGTCCATTTTGCCATAAAATTATTTTTTAAGTTAAAATGCAAATATAAGCTGACTTGCTATACTTTTGCATGTAGTTACCCGCATGTATAGTACTATACTTTAGGTAACTTTTGTACCCAGTAAAGATTTTAGCATGAAAATAAATCAAAAAAATATTTCTACTTCCTCAAAAGAATGCCCTTTCAGGCAAACTTTGGATACGCTGGAAGGCAAATGGAAATTTGCGATCATCTATGAACTATTAAAAAAAGATAAATACCGGTTTAAAGAATTGGAGCGCCAGGTAGAAGGCATTACACCGCGTATGCTTATCAAAGAATTAAAATCACTGGAGCAAAGCGACATCATTCGCCGGGAACAATTTCCGACCATTCCGCCAAAAGTAGAATATTCACTTACCGAACATGGCACCACGCTGGAACCAATAATGACGGTAATGACGGAATGGGGCAAAAGACATTTGGCAAGAAAAATAAAATTAGCAAAGGCAAAATGAGTTCTACAATTTATATCGGCTGCTCAGGCTTTCATTATAAAGAATGGAAAGATGTGTTTTACCCGGAAGGATTGCCGCAATCGAAATGGTTTCAATTTTATTGTGAGCAATTTAATACGCTCGAATTAAATGTCACCTTTTACCGGTTCCCTACTATTAAGTCTTTACAAAAATGGTATAGCAGCAGTCCTGATGATTTTAAATTTTCTGTAAAAGCGCCGAGGCTTATTACTCATTTTAAAAAATTTTCTGAGTGTGAAAGTTACCTCGGCGATTTTTATGGTTCCATTTACGAAGGGCTACAGGAAAAGCTTGGCTGTGTGTTGTTTCAGCTGCCACCACAAATAAAATATTCTGATGAAATGCTGATGATGTTGACAGAAATGCTTGACCCTTCTTTCACTAATGTGATCGAATTTCGCGATGCAAGCTGGTGGAATGAAAATGTTTTTTTACAACTGAATCAAAAGAATATTGTCTTTAGCGGCGCAAGCTTCCCAAAGCTTCCTGATGAAGTGATCAAGACTACGCCAGCATTATATTACCGGTTCCATGGCGTGCCTGTACTTTATAAGTCTGCTTACGCAGAAAGTTTTTTAGATCAAAAAATAAAGGAAATAAAAAAAATTAAACCACAAGAAGCCTGGATCTATTTTAACAATACCTGGGGAACAGCCGCTATCATTAATAGTAAATATCTAAAGATGCAAGGCTAATGCAACGCTCCTTAACTTTCAGGTGTCAACATTGTAAAGATTTTTATGCGCTATATTTTTTTAATGCTAATTTTCTCTACAGTTTTCATTGGCTGCAATAAGAAAAATAATCAAATTGAAAACATAAACGGATCAGAATATTTTCCAAATGCAGTAGGCGATTATTGGAAATATAAATACTTTGATAGCCTTAACAATTCTACTTCATTTGTTGAGGTAAATATTGTCGATAGTAAAACACTTCCAAACGGACAAGCTGCCAAAGTTTGGCTATTTAAATTTGCAGGCAATGTTATTACTAATTATGTTTATCAAATTGATGACACAATAAGATTTCTTAATGTTTATTTGGAGATTGTTGATACGTATGTAATTCCTCTTTCAATAAATAACAAATGGGAAAATTCTTTTTTGTTCGATAGTATTCAAGTAAAGCAACAAGAAACCTTTATCTTAAATAAAATGAATTTTGGCAATTCGTTTTTACTCAACGAAAATGCTTATGGCTTTAATTATTATCTTAGAAGAGTTGAGTGGTTTTGTCCGAATATTGGTATGCTGACCAAGACAAGGAAAGAATATAGTTTCGGATATTTAGATAACTCTTATTGGGAACTTGTAGAATATCAACTTAAATAAACCCCACAGTCAACTGTTGCATTTTTAATGGTAGCAGGTAATAGATCCCGCCTACA
Organism: Hanamia sp.; assembly: GCA_965217965.1. Lineage (GTDB taxonomy): Bacteria > Bacteroidota > Bacteroidia > Chitinophagales > Chitinophagaceae > Ginsengibacter. The sequence goes on from CBDCJQ010000001.1 coordinate 2,776,578, forward strand.
GCTCACTGCCAGCAAAGTTCCACCGCGACGTTAGTAATTTAGCTTTGTTCTTATTTTTCTATTATTTTTAATAAGCCTTTGTACGAACAAACGTACTTTAATGCTTTGCCATTGCAAATGCTTAACGAAGGAAAAATTAAAATAGCCTTCTAAAATTATTTTTCATAAGGAAAATTCCTTGCTACTTTCCGCATCATCCTTTCCATCAGTTCGTCTGTTGAGCCGAGCACGCTATCGTTCATGGCCTTGTAAAATCTCCACAACAAATTACCATCTGAGCCGCTGTAAATTTGCATAGTTAGAGCGCCGCTTCCCGTTTTGCTTCCCATGCTTCCGAGCAATATCGTCTTGGCAACTGCGCCAGCTTCTGAAGCAGTTTTCTCATAAGCATATCTGCATTTTATAACAGCATCTACTTTAAGAATTTTACAAATTGAGTCCTGCGTTATCTCATCTATCCGGCCATAAACGCCACTGGATTTTAATAAGGCGTTTGTGCGATCCACATCCTGAAAGGTTACTGAGTATTTATCAGATTTGCGCAGCAAGTAGGTGTACATTGATTGCTGCAGGTTCTTGGCAATATTTATTTCTTCATTTTTATTAGCGGAAGAATCATAATTTTTAGGAGGGCGCTTATAGGTAATGGCAACATCAAATGGAAGGATGGCTACACTTTTATGCTTGCTTATTTCATCTTTCATGTTTGGGGAGGAGTAGGTTTGCTTTGCTCCTTCAAATTGTGAAAAGCCCTGCAGCGATGCAGCGATAACTAATGCGAGTACGAATGAAAATTTTTTTCTCATAATTTTTTTTGAAAATAAATTAATTGTTAAGTAGGAACAATATTAAATAAATATTCCAATTACCCGAAAACTCTCTGAGTAAATTTTAGCGTTATCTTAAAATAAGCCAGTACTTACGTTCGGCAATGGTGCTAGCCCAATTTATCTTGACCGGAAAGCCTTTTCATTCTCTGCCTTGATTTATTAAAGATCATTATGCCGTTTTTTGCGCCCTTGCGTTTTTCTTTCTGTTCTTCTTCAGGTAAATTATAAATGGTTTTACATTCTTTGGAGCAGCAGCCATCAAAAGCGGACCTGCATTTCTCACATTGAATAAACAGCAGATGGCAAGCTTCATTGGCGCAATTGGTATGTGTATCGCAAAGCTCTCCGCATTGATGGCAGCGGCTGATTATTTCCTCGCCAATTTTCTCTCCCAGTCTTCCGTCAAATACAAAATTTTTTCCAAGAAATTTGTTTTCAAGTTGCGCTTCTTTCACTTTATTAGCATATTGAATAATGCCGCCTTCCAGGTGAAATACATTTTTAAAACCATTGTGCAGCATCCAGGCGCTAGCTTTTTCGCACCGTATGCCGCCCGTGCAGTACATGATTATATTCTTATCTTTTTCATCTTCAAGCATGCTAACGACCATAGGTAGCTGCTCACGAAAAGTATCGGAGGGGATCTCCAGCGCCTTCTCAAAATGGCCAACTTCATACTCGTAGTGGTTCCGCATATCTACCACTATTGTTTTCGGGTCGGCGGTGAGCGAGTTGAAAGAAGCGGCGTCTACATAATTTCCTTTTTTGCTCATATCAAAAGACCTATCGGTAAGGCCATCGGCCACGATTTTTTCCCTCACTTTTATTTTCAACACCCAAAAGCTTTTGCCCTGCCCGACTGAGTCGTTAGGGTGGGCATCGTCATCCACGGCTATATTCAGCCGTAAGTCTTCTAAACCCGGTGTTTTGTTTAAAAGATTTTTAAAAGATTCAAAGTTGAATGAGGGAACGCTTAGCTGCGCATTGATCCCCTCCTGCGCAACATAGATGCGGCCAAAAACTTTTAGCTCATGAAATTTCTTATAAAGCTCGTCGCGAAAGGCGGGAGGATTATCAATATGCAAATACCTGTAAAATGATAAAGTAGTGCGTGGCTCAGTTTCCCGGTATAGTTTTTCTTTTAATTCCTTTTGAGAAATTCTGTTATGTAATACTGCCATAGATTATGAAATTTTCTCCCGGATCTTTCGGGGAAGGACACTTGCAGGGTGAACAAATTTCGCCGGTAAAGATAGACACTTAGGCAGTTATAAAAAAACAGGTATGACTTTTGTCAAACGGCAGACAATATTTAAGCCCATTTTAATCAGTACAAAAAACAATTATGAAAACAACAGTAATCTTTATTTCATCGATCTTCTTAATATTTACAGCTTCGGCACAATTGACCTACTTCGGAGTGAAGGGCGGCATCAATGTATCCTCTCTTCACTTCGATGATAATACTTCGGGCGACAGCAAAGTAGGATTTCACTTAGGAGGTCTTGCCCACATTCATGCATCTAACCAATGGGCTATTCAGCCGGAAGTTATCTACTCACTGGAAGGCGCTAAAGAAATTTTGGTTGGAAATAGTAAGTATACTGAAAATTTGAGTTACATAAATGTGCCTGTATTGCTGCAATACTTTGTTCATAATGGTTTTAGGCTTGAAGGCGGCCCGCAGATTGGGTTTCTAATAAAAGCAAAAAGAAAAGTGGGAGACGTAAGCGTGGATAATAAGAACTTTAAATCCACGGCTTTTTCTATTCCTTTAGGCGTTGGTTACTTAACAGCTACCGGCGTTGGATTTGATGCCAGGTACGTTTTTGGCTTGAGTAACATCAATGACAATGAAGATGGACCTACCATTCAAGGCAATGTTTTTCAACTCGGGATTTTCTATCAGTTTGGAGATACTAAGATGCATAAGAAATAACATGAATTTTTATACACTGATTACACTAATTAGGCGGATTGAACGAATTTAAAAAGTTGATGAAATATAAACATTGACAAATAAATTTTGTTGCCGCCTCATGTTTTAACTTACAGCTTTATCAATAATTATATACGCATGTATGCCGGGCAAAAAAAGCGAATCCAAGGAGCCTTTATTTGAGAGGTTGCATTCTGCACATAAATTATTCATCTGCATTATAATAGCCGCAGCTGTATATTTCATTGTAAATATTAAGCACATTGATTGGCTTACACACATTATGATCTCGTGGGATATTTTTAGTTTGTGTATGATCATCATGAGTTGGATTACTTTCTCCGTAACAACATCTGAGCAAATAAGAAGCCAGGCAAGGGTACAGGACTCAAGCAGGATGCTCATATTCATAACGGTATTGGTATCTACTTTTGCCGGCTTCCTTGCTGTCCTGTTGCTTATAATTTCGAAGAAAGATTTTAAAGATACGGAGGCATTACATCTGGTAGTTGCCATTGGCGGAATGTTGTTCGCATGGTTTCTTGTACACACTATTTTTACATTTCGCTATGCACATATTTTTTATGGCGATGACGAAGATAAGCCTGATACACATGCTGGCGGCCTTGACTTTCCCGGTGATAAAAAACCTGATTACATAGACTTTGCATATTACTCATTCGTGCTTGGCATGACCTTCCAGGTATCGGATGTAGATATTACTTCAAAAAGGCTCAGGCGGCTGTCTCTGCTGCATAGTATTCTTTCATTTTTTTTCAACACGGTAATGATTGCACTTACAATAAATATTATGGCTGGGTTGAGCGATTAAGGGCAGTGAGTTAATAGTGATGAGTTATGAGTTATGCAATATGCGATACATTTATCATTCACTATTTGAAATTCACTTCTGAATTAATTTGGCAATTTCAAAATGCATTCCGTCAAGCCTGGTAAAATGTCCTCCCCAGTAGAAACCATTATCGTTTGCGATCTTTACTAATTCTCTTACAGAGCCCTTTTGACCAACAAGTGCAGGTATTGCCCCCGAGTGGGTTACAGGGAACATTAATGTCGAAGGCTGTTCCAAAAGAATGGTTGCTCAGTATAGACCTGCTGCCGCGAATAAATCTTGGTACAAAAGATCCCATAACTTGCAGGTTTTAAATGTTTATGTTTTAAAAATTAATTATCATAAGGTTGCCGGTTAAAGAGCAGCTAATTCATTACATTGATTACACTTTCCTTCTCATGAAAAATCAATTAACCAATGAGCACTATCATTTATCACTTTGGTGTGAACACGGGTAATTGAAACCCGGTCGCTTTGGAGATGGCTTCCCAAATGATATTTACAATGGTATTCCATAGCCGTTCGATTGTTGCTATTACCAATCCCACCAGGGTTCGCACAAAATTATGAGCTAATTCAACCAACTGATCAAGGAAAAAATCCCGTGTTTCATCTGTGATCTCTCCTGAGGCAATGCCGGAAGCTATTAAAGATGCCTGCGTTGCGATTCCCATCAACTGGCGATGAGAAAAGCCGCCCACTTCTGTAATGTCTTTTTGAATTATCCCGGAGGCCGTATCTTTTATTTCGGTTACTAGTCCATTTACGTCTAAAGTCATTGTATTTAATTTAAAATGTAATGAATGTTATTGATTCAGGAACTTTTCATACGTCAGCGCCTGGTCTAAGTATAATTGAATATTACCTTTAAAAGCTTGCACCTCTAAAGGCCGTAAGCCTTGCTTTTGATCTGTGTCCTTCATCTTGGTGATGTTGGAAATAATCTGCTCCAGGGCTGTGCCGCTTGGCGCTAAATCTCCTGCTGAAATTAACGTGATTGCTCCACGCTGGGCAAGCCTTTCATTAGCTTTGGCTATTATCTTGTCAACAGCTTTATTTTGAGGTACAGGCCTCGCATTTACCTGCAGCTTCAGGGCTTCGAGTGTACCGATAAGGCTATTGTATTTTTCAGCCCGTAAGGGAAACTCTGCCGGCAGAGTGCCGGAAGAAACTTCCGCAAGAAGCTGAAAGACTTGCGCAGATGCTGTTGATAAATTGTCAATAATACCTTGGTCAAATTTAGGAGCTAAACTAACGGTGCAGTTTGCAAAGAGGAAAAGTATTCCTACACATAGAAACCGCATTTGTCTTAATGGCATCTTTCTTTTCTTGTTTAATGTTATTTCAGAAGGATTCATCTTTTTCATATAAATTTTTTTACGGTAATTTTTTTTATTCGGTTCTTTTTATAGATTTATTTGAGATAGATTTACAAGCTTTTAGTATTCGCATCGCTGGCTGATACAGGCTTAGAACCTGCGCCGTGCCTGTGTTTTGAGCATAGAAAACCCCAGCTCTACCAGCAGAGCTGGTAATAATGCTTAGCAGAAAATAGACAAATATTATTCCCACTACCAGGTCAAGAATCGGTAAGCTACTCATAATATTTTTTTGGATTACACAGTTAAAAAAAATTATGCAACAGGTATTACTTTGATTAGCGAATATGAAGCCGGGATTTTATGATACGGAGCCTAACCGATTACACGGCAGCTCAATAATATAAAGCGAGCCAGGAAATTTTTGAAAGGAAGGCTTAGGAGTTTTTTAAAAGATTGGATATAACAAAGTAAAGAAAGTGTTTTGATAATCTAAAGGGTGAAAACACTTTTTTTTAATAAGTAAAATAGCGCAACAGAAAGGCCATTACTTTTCTTTTACTTTTTTAGCGGCTAATTTAATAAGTTGCTCCGCATCCTTTATAGATTCGATCATCAGAAGAATATATTCTTTATCCATTTTTTTGCCGGCAGAAGTTTGATAGAATTTTATCAGGTCATCAATTTCCCGCTCAGTAAAATTACTTCTGTATAAATTTATAAGGCTGTTTTCAATAAGCTTGCTTGTTGTTCCTTTTGTTATATCAGCCGTTAATGCATCGTAGTAAGCTTTGGAGTGAACGGTATCTTTTTGTTGCTCTTCCGTAAGTTTCATTTTTAAAATCGTTTCGAGCGTGAGCCCTTTCTTTTCACTCCGCAGCTTTTTAATCTTTGCAGTAAGCGCATCGTTAGGTACCGCCGCAGTATCCAATTTTAAAATGTTAGCCGTATCAAGGCTTTTGAGCTTTGCAATAAATGCAGTGTCCATTTGGGCAATGGAACAGATAGGTAAAAAAAAAGCGAAGCAAAAAACAAAGACTTTCATACTATGTGTTTTTTAAAAAAATAAATCTAATTGTTTCTTTTCAAAAGATGATTGTAAATGGTAGCTGGTATAAAAATTTATCTTCTTCTTATTGATACCGGCTTTTGTACCGTAATAAATTTCTTTACTAAAAACATTCCCACAAAAAATCCGCTGATGTGGGCTGCGTAAGCTATACTGCCGGCTTCGCTTCCTCCGCCCAAATAACCGGTGCCTGCCGCTACCTGCAGCCCTATCCACAATCCCAACACAATAAAAGCCGGCACACGCACAAAGAAAATTATAAAAAGTACAGTTACCTTTTTTGTAGGAAAGAGTAGCAGGTAACCACCCATCACACCCGATATAGCGCCGGAAGCGCCGAGGCTTGGAATTAAATGATCTTCATTAAACAGGTACACCGAAAATACGTGAGCAAGCGAAGCAAAAATGCCACACAGCATGTAAAAGAAAAAATAGCGCACATGCCCCATCTTGCCTTCCAGGTTGTCGCCAAATATCCATAGGTAAAGCATGTTGCCTGCTATGTGGGCAATACCGCCGTGCATAAACATGGAGGTAACAAGCGTGAGCCATACAGGTATAGTAGTGAGGCCAAGGCCTGGTATGGTTACATCTTGGCCACTTATTGGGTCGTGCACATTTATAGCAGCGGTCATTATATCGTGCCCACTCATTATTTCAGCCGGTACCGTAGCATAGCTATAAGTAAAATCAATGTTGTGGCCCAATTGCTGGTAATAAATAAAAACAAAAATATTGATGGCAATGAAGATATAGTTTATGTACGGCGTGCCCGTTCTGTCAGAGTCGTCATCGCTTATAGGGATCATGCTAATGGTTTATGATATACAAGATAAAAAGAGTTGACTTAGCAAATGAATATTCCCATTATTTTGATAATCTAATTTTTGTTGTAGATTTAAAACGACATTTTAATTATCATTATTAAATTTTTTATTATGGCTAAGCAAACCGATTTCACAGTTTACTTTTTGAGTACGGATATACAAGACTTAATTGATAAAGGCGCAACAGATATAAAAATTACCGCCCATATGAGAGATGGAAAACCTGAGTTTAAAGCGGAAGGCGTGAACACCAACGAAAGCTCCCAGGGCACGTCCCTACTGCGTTCTGTAGCGACTGTGGGTAATGATATAAAGGTGCCGTGCCCCATGCCATGCAGCACTTCGAAAACTATTCAATAATTATTTGTCGCGCTTACCTCTCACCAACATTTTCTCCTTTTTACTTTGCTCAACGCTCCGTTTTCTACCACAATATTGAGGGTTTCATTCGCCTGCAATAAGGGTAGAAATGGTGTCGTTTTAGGAAGCCCTGCCGCAATATTTTTTACTGAAAGGCATAAAAACACCGGGGGTGTTTTTACCTTTTTTGCCGGGAAAAACACGGTAAAATTCCGGCAGGTACTTTCTAAAAAGCTTATTAGTAAAGCGTTTAAGTAATTTTTTTTGAGCACGTGCTAAATGCAGATTACACCGCTATATAAACAAGAGTAAAGTTTTAGTAATTTGAGAATAGATTAAAATTTACGACAACCTGGTAGTTAACTCACCGGTTAGCCTTAGATATTAAAACCTATGACGTGCTTTAATGTATTTGGTGGATGTTCAATGTTATTGTTTTTACCCTAATATGCTCAACATCCCGATAAAAAATTTAATTGGTTTGATGATATTTTTAAAAAATTTTTTGGAACCACTGGCTTACCTGGTTTACGTGTTTCTATTGCTTATGTCAATAGACAAGCGAAGTCCTGTTACAAAAAAGGTTCTTTTCGTTTATTACCTTGTAGCTTTATTTCTTACTTATTATGCGAACTATTTAAGCTTTACTAAAACCCAGGGAGACAATAATTATTTATACAATTTATTTTTTCTCATTACAGCCTGTGTTTTTTCTTATTACTTCTACAATCTTTTTACAGCCAGAATAAGAAAAATGATCGCTCTTTTTTTATTACTCATCAATCTTACATTATTTATTTTCTACGATATAGTGAGCAGGAAATTTGCCGGCACTTACAACAATTATGTAACGGCTACCTGCTTTTTGAGCATCGTAGTCTATTCACTTTTATATTTCTATCAAATTTTAAAAAATGTAAATGAGCTTAATATTTTACACGAGTTTAATTTTTGGCTTATATCCGGCTATTTAGGCTTATATCCGGCTATTTACTTTATTTCCTCGGTTCATTTTTTATTATTTTATTTTACCCGGAAATGCCAACCGGATTACGGGGCGTAGTTTGGGCATTTCAAAATACAATTCTTTTTACCAGCGCTATTATAGCATTAACCGGAAACCTATGGGTAAAATATCGCACCCGGCAGTGATAAGCCCGGAGTTCACAGCCATCGTTATTTCCACTATATTCCTTTTGATCGTAGCTACAGGTATAGTGTTTCTGGTATTGGTTTATCAAAAAAAACGCTTACAATACCTTGCGGAGAAAAAGCAGTTGAAAGTACAATTTGATAAAGAAATATTAGAAGGTAAACTGGATATACAAGAACAAACTTTTAAAAATATTTCGCAGGAAATTCATGATAATATAGGCCAGATTTTGAGCCTCGCAAAAATTACGATTAATACTATTGATTGTAAGGACAGTGATGCCCTGCGGCAAAAAACTGTTGCCTCCAGCGAATTAATCGGCAAGGCAATTAATGATCTTCGGAATTTATCGCGAAGCCTCAATGCGGATTCTATTCTCGCCATGGGCTTAATAAAATCAATAGAGTTTGAATTGGAACTTATTAAAAAAACCGGCAAGTTCGATACAAAATTAATGCTCGAAGGAAATCCTTACACACTTACCCAAAAACAGGAGCTAGTGCTTTTTCGCATTTTCCAGGAGACTATAAATAATGTGATCAAGCATTCCAAAGCATCTGAAATAAATATGAGCTTAACTTATAATTCAGCTAATTTTATTATGCATATCTATGACAATGGAATTGGTTTTAATGCTTCGTTCACTTCTGAAAAGCCAAGGCCTTCCTCAGGTATTCGCAATATAAGGAACCGGGCAGGCGTCATTGGGGCGGCTTGTAAAATCGATAGTGAAGAAGGGAAAGGCGCCGGCGTAATAATTACTTTACCTCACAAATAACTGGATATGCCTCAAAAAACAGATGTAGTATTAGTAGATGATCATGGTTTATTAAGAAATGGGCTTGCCGGCCTTATAGAAAGTTTTGGGGAATACAATATTTTATTTGAAGCTGACAATGGCAATGATTTTATTAATAAATTAAAATTACAGCCCTCGCCGCAGGCGGTATTGATGGATATAAATATGCCGGAAATGGATGGCTATGAAACTTGCCTTTGGCTTAAAAATAATCGTCCTGAAATAAAAGTGCTCGCTTTATCCATGTATGATAATGAAGGCGCGGTGATAAGAATGTTCAAAGCAGGTGCAAAAGGATATATTTTAAAAGACTGCGACCCGGTAGAATTAAAGACTGCCCTGCATTCGCTTATTACTAAAGGTTTTTATTATACTGAAATGGTGACGGGAAAGCTTATTCATTGTATTAATTCCATGGATGAAGAGGGAGGTGGGGTTAAAAATGTAGTACAGCTAATTGAACGCGAAATCAGTTTTTTAAAATTAGTTTGCACCGAATTGACCTATAAAGAAATTGCGGAAAAAATGTTTTTAAGCCCGAGGACAATTGATGGATATCGCGATGATCTTTTTCAAAAGCTAAATGTAAAAACAAGGATTGGCCTTGTGATGTACGCCATTAGAAACGGGATAGTAAATGTATGATCACAGGTTTCCCGTTTTCAAAAAAAAGCTGTACGCTGCGAATAATCTTGGTGTTGTACACAAGCTACTCGGACATATTCACAGCTAAATATCTCAAAGAAAATCTGTAATTTCATTGAATGGTGAGACAACGCTTTTATTTTGACACATCCGTCTTTGGTGGTGTATTTGATATTGAGTTTGAAGAAGATTCAATTCAACTTTTTGAGAAGGTAAAACTGGGACAAATAATTTGCGTTTATTCCGACCTGACTGAAGGGGAATTATTTGAAGCGCCGGAAAAAGTGAGAACCTTTTTCGGGGATTTGAAAAAAGAAACATATAGAAATTGTCTCAGTAAATGATGAAGCGGTAAACCTTGCCAGAAAGTACATTGCCGAAAAGGTTGTAGGTGAAACAAGTTTTGACGATTGTGTCCATATTGCGCTTGCAACCATTCACAAGGTTGACATTCTGGTAAGTTGGAATTTCAAACATATTGTGAATATTTATAGAATCCGTGGTTACAATTCTGTAAATTTGAGTTGTGGTTATCAAACATTAGAAATACGTTCACCTAAAGATATTATCAGTTATGAAAACTAAAACAGAAACAAAAAAAGAGAAAGATTTTGACACTGTTAAAACTTTCAGAGCCATAAAGGAAAAGATTTCAAAAGACATTGTAAACATGAACTTAAAACAAATTAAAGCATACTTGAAAGACAAAAAAATACGTTTGCAGAATTGACCGCCTGTGTACAACAAAAGGTTTGGCAATAGGCTGGCTGAAGGAATAATAATTGGCTGTAGTTCGCTATCAGCAGTAGTTCCAGCAGACGAACAAATATCGGCTTTTTGTATTTATCTTCGGCTTTAGTTTTTTAATAGGCTGACGTTCGGGCGAAAAGTACATTGAATTCCAGCCCAGCGCCAATCCTTAAACGATTCATGTTGTTATTCTCTTTTTGAAATATGCTATGGGGCCAAAAGTTAGGAGCAATTTTTTTAGAAAAGTTTTGCTGCCGCCGTACAAAGTAGTTTTACGATTAGTTGATCCCATTTATTTTTATATCATTTAACAAAGCCCGGTAATTATTTAAAAATTTTTATATTTATATAAATTTACCCCTATTCATTTCGGTATTGTTTAATATGTCCAATAATTTGCACACTATTTGTACAATATTTTTTTATATGGTTGTTATATGCCTAAAATATTTGTTATAGACGATGATAAAGACTTGTTGAAGGTCGTGAAATCTTTACTATTGAAGAAGGGTTTTGACGTTTCCACATATTCTGACTGGGAAATAGCAAATGTTGCATTGGGAAAGTATCAGCCGCAATTGATTTTGTTGGACGTTTTTCTTTCCGGCATTGATGGATTAGATGTATGTCAAAAATTAAAAGCAGATTCAAGAACGCGGCATATTCCGATTCTTATATTTTCGGCTTATCCCCGTGTTGCAGAAGCGGCGATTTTTGAATATGGTGCTGACGATTTTATTGCCAAGCCTTTTGAATTAAATGACCTTATTGTAAAGGTTCATGGAATTCTATCCCATCGCAGTCAGTCTGTATAAGTTACCGCACAGGTCAGGTTAATTTGCTTTTCAAAAAACTTTCAATTGTATTGCAGGGGAGAAAAAAAGGTTTTTTACTGATGGTGATATTTATAACTTGCCCACTTACCACGTAAGCTCCCGCAATAGTATTAGCCATCACGTTTACATCAAAATTTCCGGAAGAATTATTTCCATTAAACATTCCGTTTTGGCTTTCTATAGCAGACTGCACCTGGGCAAGTACTGCTGATATATCGCCGGAAAAAGGAATAGAGAAACTACAGCTTGACATGTAATAAAAATTATTTTAATAAAAAGTATTGTTTAAAACACCGATACGAGATGCAAAAATAAATGATCATTTTTTTGTGAAGTTATCAATTTCTCCACCTTCAATTTATCAAGTCATAAGTTTTATAGTCTTCGTAAATCGATTCTATTATGCCGCGAACCTTTTTTAATTTGTTTGTAGAATTTTATTCCCGTTGTTTATCTTTTTATAAATATTTTGGGCAAGACAAGTGCATTGCTGCTTTGTCAATATAGAAATTTGTCATTTTTTTTTGTCCAATTTTCAAACACTTTTAATGCTTCATTAAGGTTCAAATTTATGATGGGTATTTTTCTGTCGGCATGTTGCATACATATTTCCGAATAGATCATTGAATCGTCAAAGCCTATGGAAGCTGCATCTTCACGGCTATTGGCAAAATATACAATGGAAGGTCTCGCCCAATATATAGCGCCAAGGCACATTGGGCACGGCTCGCAGGATGCATAGATTTCGCATCCATCAAGCTGAAAAGTGCCTAGGTGCGTGCATGCCTCCCTGATAGCTACTACCTCGGCATGAGCGGTAGGGTCTGTATTGCATATTACCCTGTTGTTCCCTCTCCCGATTATATTATTGCCTTTTACGACTATACAGCCAAACGGACCGCCTTCATTATTATCCATTCCTTGTTGTGACAGCCTAATCGCTTCCATCATAAATTTTTCTTCCCTTGTCATACAGATAAAGGTACTGCCTAACGCTTATTATTATAAGCTTCCATTCCGAATAAAAACATGGATAGTAAATTTGTTTTTGATAAACTCTATAAGTGATGATTTTTCTCCAGCATGGTGATTGAATTCTCCTGCTTTCCCTGGATAATTTTTTTACAATTGACAGCGCCGCAATTACAAATAAAGCTTTCCATTTCGTTATTCAAAAAAGAAGTATAATCAAGTGTAAGTTCTTCTCCTTTTTTTATGGCTGCCGAGGCAACAACATTCAATCCCGCATACTGGGTGTTAGGATTACAGGAATGGTTTTGCGGCGCCCAATGTGCGGGCTCAATATCCCATAGAATATATATCTCGTCGCTTATAGGCCAGGCGTATCTTTTAAAATTGCTTATCTCGCCTGCAGTCCAGTTTTGTTCCACAAATTTTCTTGTTACCAGCCTGTGCGGTTTTTCTTCGCAGCTAAAAATTGTTTCTCCCGCGTTAATGTCTTTCGTAGCATAAACGCCATAGCCTGCGAGGGAATTTCCTTTTACAAAATATTTCTTTTTCTTTTGCCTATGGCGATATATTCCTTCTTCTATAATGGTGTGTAAAAATGCCCGCTTACCAGCAGGTTCATTCAGCAAAACATAATCCGCCGAGCCTTCATATCCATTTTCATAAAATACCGAGCATGTAAAATTTATCTCAAGAAAGAAAATACTTCCATCCTCCTTTACCCTGAAATCGAGACGGGCATAACCTACACCCGTAAATGCTTTGAATATCCGTGAAGCGGCCAGCCGGAGCTTTGTGGCAAGAGCCTCATTGGTACATGGTATATTACATTCTTTGTGCAGCTCCGAAGTTTTAAGCGTGTATGTTTTAAATTTTTTTTCTGCCGGAAAAATAAATTCTAACGGTGTATAAACCGTACAATCATTTTTCGCTCCCGCGTTTGCCGCAATCAGCACAGTGAACTCACGCCCTTCAATATATTCTTCTACCAATATTTCATCATATTCTTGTAACAAAGCTTCTGCTTTTTTTCTCAGATCTTCAACATTATGCACCAGAGAATTTTCATCAATGCCAAGGCTGTCACCCGCTTTTGCGGGTTTTACAAAAAGCGGAAAGCCGGGATGATCAACGTCTAAAGTAATCTCTGTAACGTCACGCACAACAATATACTCCGGCGAGGCAACGCCACAGGTAAAAGCTACATATTTCATCAGGTCTTTTGGCGGATCGTACAGTATCGCATTTGGGCCGGTATAGGGAAGATCGAGTAAATCCAGGGAGTATATCACGTCTATAGAAGGCACCGACCAATCGAGGTAGCCTTCACACAGATTTATAAAAATGTCGTACTTCTTTTTTTTAAGTTCCTTAAGCTGCTTATAAGTATGAAGTTTATTTAGAAACACATGATCTACTTCGTGGCCAGGTAACAGGGAAGATAAGTTTCTTGGTGGATCATAATATTTGTAATCTACTTCCGTAGTAGAATAATCAGGCTGCAACACACAAATTTTCATGGGAGTTATTTTTAGTGTCAAATCAGGGCTAACTGCGTCACGCGTTTTACTTTAAGAGATTGTTTACGGCTTAAGGCTTCTTTAATTATGTCTGCAATCAATGAGCCAAACGAATTACCTGACAAACGCAATATTGCGCCGATGGACGTGAAATTTTCATCATCAGATAAGCCGCATTGCGAATTTACCTCAAGCACATACAGCTTCCCCGTAGCACTGTCCATACGTATATCCACACGGCAATATCCTTTTCCCCTTACAGCTTTATAAGCATCGAGGCTTAGCTTGCAGATGCTGTTCAAAAGCAAAAGATCCGGCGGATGATAGTTATAAAAATCCTCATCGTTTTTTACAGGCGATTCTTCTTCGTACATTTCCCACAGCCTGTCGAACGATAAAAATTTTTCTACAGATGGTAGCGATTTATTAAAAACTCTTTCCACCGGCAGAAACACTTTGCAATCTTTCACGTAAGCAGAATTACCAACAATTAGCGTGGTAAACTCCGGGCCATCAATAAATTTTTCTGCAAGAATACCGCCGTTTGCCAGGTTCCAGCCATGATAGCCTTCCTGTAATTTATTGTATTGCATTTCTAAATTTTCCGCACTGTTCACTACCGAATTTATACCAACACCAAGGCTTCCGCCAGACACGGCCGGCTTTACAATTACGGGACTGCCCAGGGTTTCAAAAATGGAAATATCATTTTTATTTTCTTCAGAGATTATTTGCCAGGGCGCGGTGGAAATACCCTTTAGGTCAAACATTTCTTTCATTGAAATTTTGGAAGTAGTAAGCCGGTAGAAATATTCGTCGGCGCCCGTAAAGCACAAGCCACTTTTTTTAAGATGCCTGATCACATTAATGCCGGGAGCTTTATTGATTTCATCGCCATCGCATAAATTAATAACAACGTTATTTTCTGCCGGGGAGCTTGCAATGATGCAGTCGATTACCTGCTTATAATCTGTGTTAGTTACCTGCTGCCATTTCCAGGGAATACCGAGTTCTTTAAAAACCATGCTGTATTCTTCAATACTTTGCGTAAAATCGTAGTAATACTCAAGGTTTACGTCATCAGTTTCTACAAACGGCGCCAGCACCCAAATGAAAAGGCCATCCGGAAGATTAGGCATAGAAATAATTTAATGGGCATTTATCCTCAAACCTTTTGCAGAAATGTGTTGTTTAATTTTTGCATAATGAAATCAGTAAATTTATAATCAGCTAAAGTTTCCTGCGGTAAAAAAGAAGCTCCCTGTATTTGGTGGAGACAATTGTTGGCGCCACAAAAACATTTGAAAGGCGCAGCCATCGCCCATTCGGTAGAGGGATAAAAAAAAGTAAATTCATCGCCGGCTGCAATTTCACGAAGACAGCTTAATTCCATTTTTGTTGTATCGAAAAAGATATTCGGATTGCAGCTATGATTTATATATTGTAAAAATTTCGGGTGAAGCATTATATGCAAATCATCACTTACCTGCACTGTATATTTACTTGGGCGGCATATTTTTTCAAGTGCATCAAAGGTAGATACAACATCATTTACACTATAAGCAGCCGTAGCGTGTAAAGATTTTTCCCTGGTAACAATATTCTCACAAATCGTTGCAAACCCACAGTGAGTTAATGTGGCTAAATGGGCAAGTGAATGCGCTGCATGGTTCATATACGATATACTTTATTTATATATCTAAATTATTCTAAAATTGATATGATGAACAATTAGTAGTAGAAAAACTTATACACAAATGTGAATAGTTGATACCTGGTTAGTTAATCAGTTTATTATTCACTTTACGCAAACTATAGCAATCAAAAAAAAATGCTTTAAGCTGCTTTGGGTGTTGATAAGTTTTTAAGTTCTCTATAGGCTGCCTGTTGGGCAGCCAGATAAATTTTGTTTTTCATTGCAAAATGATTGGTTCCTGTCCCTTGCTTTAACCATTCCAATTTTACATAAGCCACAATAGATAAGATAAAATGATTGGTTTGTCTCTTGATATTTTTTGTAGGTGATCCGATCTGTTTATAGCTATCGGATGTAGTATTGGGTCATACGATAAACTCAAATCACTGCATGCCAAGTACAACCTGCCGACTGTATCATTCCTCGTTTTTGAATACTTGCTTTGTGAGCAACAGCGGCAAATCTAACTCTTCGAGCCAGACCTCTCCCGTTGTGCGGGACTGTCCCGGCTTCAGCGATTCAATATTTATGTATGCTTTGGGTTGTTTGTTTGCTTTGCGTAAATCCATTTTATCAACGTTCCGGGTAAAATTGAATAAATTGAAACAATATTTAATAATAAAAAATGGTCAACCGATTTTAGGGCAAAATACCTACACATTTACTTATTGAAAAACTGGCAAAATCATAAAAGTTGTTAATTCAATCGAAGAATTAAAACCATTCCTGAGAAAAGAAATAGAAAAGAAGCATGACTGAATGTACGCACAGTCGAGGAAGCAAGGGGGATTTCACCCCTACTACTCACGCAACCTCACCCCGATATGTTCACTATCGGAACAAGCTGTGAACCTCTCTCGATTCACATAACTCTTCAACATGTGTTGGCAATTAGTAAGCCCCGCATACGCTTCAATGAGCAAAAAGGCTTGCCTGCAAATTAAACGGAGCCTAACTGATGTTAAAAAGCAGCGCCTGCGCACGTTCAGCGGATATTATAACGAAAAAATTATTTAATCAACTCAAGTTCTAAAAACTTTATTTTTATTGGAACGCTGCATTAAAAATTTGAAACCGCCTAAGGCGTGACAAGCAGAAAACTACAACTCACTTTCTCAACAATCTAAAAAAGAATTGCGAAACCGAAAAGTTGCACGTATATTTGCAACCAATCAGTTTCTTAATCCAAAAAACAGAAAATGAGAAAGCTAAAGCTTCAAATGCATTTGTCATTAGACAACTACGTAAACATGGAGCAGGCCGGAACAAATTTCAAATGGGACGATGAAGTGATAAAATTCTGCGTTAATAATCTCGAAAATGTAGACACCCTTTTACTTGGGCGAAATACCGCACAGGAGTTTATATCATTCTGGGACGAGGTAGCTACAAATACAAGTCATCGTGATTTTGCCCTTGGAAAACGAATTTCGGAAATTCCAAAAGTTGTCTTTTCAAATACTATCACCCATCATGATTGGAAAAATACTGCTATAATCAATGGCAATATAACCGATGAAATAATTAAACTTAAAAAATTAAAAGGAAAAGATATTTTAATCTACGGCGGTGCATCACTTGCTTCTTCGTTAATTCAAAACAACTTCGTGGACGAGTTTTATTTCCTCTTAAACCCTTTTTGTTTGGGCAAAGGGTTGACAATATTTAAACCAAACAAAGACATTCTGGTATTCACCCTTGTGAAATCTATGCCTTTTCCTTGTGGAACTATAATGCTTTGCTATAAACCCAACTACTTATGAGAAGAGATATTTTTCAAGCAATAGCAGACCCTACCAGACGGGCTATAATCGTCTTAATTGCACTACAGGCAATGACGCCAAACGCCATTGCTGAAAACTTCAACACTACGAGACAAGCTGTTTCAAAACACCTTCGTATTTTGACAGAATGTGAATTGGTGAAACAAGAACAGCAAGGCAGAGAAATTTACTACTCTCTTGAAATTGAAAAAATGAAAGAGATAGAGAAATGGTTAAACCAATTCAGAAAGATCTGGGAAACCCGATTTAATCAACTCGATAATGTTTTATCAACAATTAAAAAACAAAAAAAATGAAAAATGATTTGCTATTTGATTTTACGATTGACAGAACAAATAATACTGTATTCGTTAACAGAGAATTTGCAGCCGAACTGCCTTTGGTTTGGGACGCATTTACAAAACAAGAAATTCTTGACCAATGGTGGGCACCAAAGCCGTGGGAATCAAGAACAAAATTTATGAACTTTAAAGTGGGTGGACGAAGATTTTATGCAATGGTAAGCCCCGAAGGAGAGGAGCATTGGTCTATTCAAGATTTTACATCAATCAGCCCGACAACCAATTTCAAATACGTTGACGCTTTTACAGACAAAGACGAAAACATAAACAAGGAATTACCAAGCGCTGATTGGGACTTGAATTTTAGCGAACACAATGGGACAACTACAGTGAAGATTATCATAAAACATAGAACCCTTGCCGACTTAGAAAAAATTATTCAAATGGGATTCCAGGGAGGATTTACTATGACATTGAACTACTTAGAAAATCTATTGACAACTTTATCGCCACGAGAATAAAGAAACACGGCTGATAGCCGGTAAGAAAGGGAACAGGGGATTCACCTCCGCACCTCACAGAACAGTTTTTGAGCCTCTCGATTTATTACGGCTCTAAAAAATAATGCATTTCTCATTATTCTTTTTCCAAACAAATGACAGTATCTAACGGTAAGGCCTACCCGCAGCAAAGGTTTTATAACGAATGGTTGTTTATACCTGCACATCTATACTTTTGGATTTCCATCAACCACCTGGTGGTTGGTAGTTAAAATAAAAGGCCGGCGGAAGCCGGTTGGAAGCTGGATTTTTAAATAATAAAATCACTTTCGAGGTAGATGTGTATCAAAGTAAACCATCAAATATATTCGGCAAAAGGCAAGCATCCATTCCCGACTATACACTATACCGGGCTGGTGCTTCCGGATGAAAATATCGGGAAAATGGATAGCAAGGGTATTGAATTTCAGGCAGGGTATCATGAAAACTTTGGACAACTATACTTCAGTTTTAATGGTAACGTTACTTTACATCCAACTTATGATGATTTGTTTTTAACCCCGTAAAAGATGACGAAATAAGTCAAAGTTCTGTAGCTAAATGACATGGGTGGAAGAAATGAAGCTCATGAAGCTCATTGACAAGTGATCTGTAAAGCAGGTCAAGCGAGTTATCAGGCCGTAACGAAAGTAAATGCACAGGTAGCCTCGAAAGTGATTAAATCCGGCAGGCCGAGCTATTGACCGTATAGCGAAGGCAGCATGTCTCTCCGAAATTGACTGAAACGGGAAACGACACGGCTGGCGGGGTGGTAGCAACAGCATGATAACAAGGATAGGTAACACAACTGGAGATACCCTCCTCATCCCGGGAAGAAAGGACCGGAGCAAGGTAAGTTCTATAATCCCGCAGGGCGGGAGAAATGAACTGAAGATGAGAGGGAGTCGGATAGGAGAATAGTAGCTGTGAAGTTCTCTAACAGGAATGGAGCGAAGTATCCTTACTAATGGTAATCTTCTAACAAAAATGGGAGGCAAAAACGACAATGATAAAAACGTCTATCACATTGCAGGAACTGAGAAGGAAGATATACATCAGGGCGAAGGCTGATAAAGCCCACCGTTTCTGGGGATTGTATGTACATGTATGTAAGCAAAGCACTCTTGAGGAAGCCTATCAGATGGTCAAAAGAAACAATGGGGCACCAGGTATAGATGGCATGACCTTCGAAGATATTGAACAGGCAGGAGTAGAAAACTTCTTACGAGGCATACAGGAGCAGCTAATCAATGGTTCTTACCAACCTACCCGCAACCGGATTAAAGAGATACCCAAAGCAAACGGCAAAACCCGTAAGCTGGGCATACCTACAATAAGGGATCGGGTAGTACAAGGGGCAGTGAAGCTGATTATTGAACCTGTATTTGAATCGGACTTTCAGGAAGGTTCTTATGGATACCGGCCAAAGAAAACAGCCCATCAGGTAATAGAGAGAGTAGCAGATGCTGTAGTAAAAGAAAAGACGAGGGTAATAGACTTAGACCTGAAATCTTACTTTGATACAGTGAAGCATCACATACTATTGGATAAAGTAGCAAAGCGTATATCAGATGATAAAATCATGCGACTGCTAAAGCAAATGCTGAAAGCAGGAGGCAAGGAAGGTGTACCACAAGGAGGAGTTATAGCTTTACGTACACACTCACAAACATTGAGTTTTTCAGGCGGGTGGAAATTAAAAGAGGTAAGTTTTAATATTTTCATAAAAAGTATTACATTTATGATAAATGGAAAGAGCACAGAACTCAGAATTGGCCAAACGCATCAACCAGGCGTTTACCTTGTTGCAAAACAACAAGCCTCAGCCGCATATAGCAGAAAAGCTGATGCAGAAGTATGGCGTATCTCAGGTACAGGCCTACCGTTATATACAGTTGGCCCGGGAGATCAACGAGAAAATGGCGATACCGGAAAGTTCTGTGGTGTTTACAGTAAAGCTTCCACCTACACTGATCAACCGGATAAAGAAACTATCGGGATCCAGAGGGCTATCGATCAGCAAAGTGGTTCATACTGCGCTGGAAGAATTTTTAGCAAAGAAGGGTCATGGCAAAAAAGGAGCAACAACTTAAGGTATCATTTACCTATGATCGTTTGTGGGAGCAAAAGCTCTCTCAGGTTTATCATCTCCTTGTTCCGGCCGGCCAACCAGTTGTTTTCACTGAGCAATCATCATATAAATTAATAGAACAAACTTCAGTATATGAAAACAGCAGCCATATACACCAGAGTGTCCTCGAACCAGCAGAAGGAGAATAAAACCATTGGCAGTCAGGTGGACGAACTCTTAAGTTTTGCAGAACAGCAAGGTTATGTTGTTCCGGATGAGTATGTGCTTAAAGATGAAGGGTATAGTGGTGCTATATTAGTTAGGCCTGGACTTGAAAGAGTAAGAGACCTGAGTGCCGAAGGTCAGATACAGGCGATATTAATTTATAGTCCTGACCGCCTGAGCCGCAATTATGCATATCAGGTAGTATTAATGGATGAATTTGCATCGTGTGGTACGGAAGTATTATTTATTAACTCACCAAAAGCAGATACTCCGGAAGAAGCGTTGTTATTACAGTTTCAGGGCATGATCTCAGAGTACGAACGGGCAATTATTAAGGAGCGGTGCCGCAGAGGGAAACGTTATAAAGCCAAATCAGGGGTGGTGAATGTATTATGTGGTGCGCCTTATGGCTATAGCTATATCAGGAAGACCGAGGATGCCGCAGCTTATTATCAAATCAATGAAAAGGAAGCTGAAGTGGTAAAGGAACTGTTCCGGATGTATACAGAAGATTTTTGTAGCATAGGCACCGTTGCCAGAAAGTTTACTGCTGAAAAAATACCGACAAGAAAAAATACAGGTAAATGGGAACGTTCTGTTATCTGGGCAATGCTTCGAAATCCTGCTTATTGTGGTAAAGCTTGTTATGGAAAAACAGAGCATGCAGAACGCCAAAGAATTACTAAACCATTAAGAGCAAAGGGCGGATTTGCAGTAAAGAATGGGTGTAACAGGGAAAAGCCAAGAGAAGAATGGATAGAAATCCCGGTGCCGGCTATAATCAGCCAGGATGTTTTTGATATCGCACAGGAAAGGTTAAAAAGCAATAAGCTCCATTCACAGCGGAATACAAAAGTAGAAACATTGCTGCAGGGTATGATGGTGTGCAGTGAATGCGGCTATTCTTTATACAGAACGTATACAGAAACATCAGCAAAAAAAAGGATTTATTATTACAGATGTTTTGGTTCAGATCCTTATCGCTTTGAAGGAGTAAGAAAGTGTAATTGCAAACCCCTCAGGCAAGACTACCTGGACAATGTTGTGTGGCAGCAGATAGCAGAGTTATTAGAAGACCCAATGCTGATCCAAAGAGAAGTCGAAAAAAGAGTGGAAGAAACAAGAAAGGCTAGTCCTGTATTAAAACAAAAAGAAGCCATGCTCAGGCAGCGTAATAAATTATCACAGTCAATGGATAAATTATTAGATGCTTACCAGGAGGGTCTTATCACTATAGGGCAATTAAGAACCCGAATGCCGGAATTACAAAGGCGGGTTAATACCACAGAGAAAGAGTTGGAGAATCTGAAAAATCATGAGCTGGCATTGGATCAACGGCTTCAATACCTGGATGCAGAAAGCTTTAAAAACCAGCTAGGCATTAATGTTCATCAACTGGATATAAAAGAAAAAAAGAAGATTTTAAGATTGCTGGTAAAGGAGGTTGTGGTTGGTGACAATAGTATAGATATCAGGCACTCCATACCCTTAAAGGAGAACAAAAATGAGCAAAATAAAAAAAATTACCAATTGTGTACGAGGAGTGATATCACCCTTACTAAGTAACATCTATCTAAATGAAATAGACAAGATGTTGGAGAAGGCGAAAGAAACAACTCGTGAAGGAAAATACACCCATGTCGAATATGCACGTTTTACCGATGACTATGGATTTGTAACGTAATAAGTTGTACGTTTGTAAAAAAATAAAACGTATGCAACTCGATTTAATGTTGAAGAAAAAGTATGAAGAGATTCTTCCTGTTTTAAATGAAAAACAAACTCGTCTGGTATTAGCGGCAGAAGCAAAAAGTATGGGACGAGGTGGATTAAGCAAAGTGTCCGCACTTTCTGGTATGTCAAGAGTGACGTTGAACATCGGCATTAAAGAATTGGCTTCTGCAACAACTGAGAATGTGCCGGGGAATGCACGGGTGAGAAAACAAGGCGGTGGCCGTAAAAAGAAAACTGAAAAAAATAGTGAAATAGAAAAAGTTGTAGAAGAAATAGTTAATCCTCATACTTTGGGTGATCCTATGAAAACATTACTTTGGACTAGTAAAAGCTTACGCAATATTGCTGAGGAAGCTAAAAAAAGAGGTTGCGATATCAGTCATAAATTAGTGGGGGTAATCTTAAAAAATGAAGGGTATAGCTTGCAGGGTAATAGAAAAACAGATGAAGGCAGCAGCCATGAAGATAGAGATGCTCAATTTATTCATATTAATAACTTAGCAAATGATTTTTTGTCTTTAAATGACCCTGTAATATCAGTTGATTGCAAGAAAAAGGAGAACATAGGAAACTTCAAAAACGCAGGTACAGAATGGCTTCCGTCGAAAAATCCTACAAAAGTTAATGTGTATGATTTTATCAATAAAGACTTAGGTAAAGCTATTCCCTACGGCGTTTACGATATAGCCAATAATGAAGGATGGGTAAGTGTGGGAATCAATCACGATACAGCAAGTTTTGCGGTATCAACAATTCGCAGTTGGTGGAATGAAATGGGAGAAGAAAAATTCAACAAATCAAAACGAATACTTATTACAGCAGATGGAGGAGGGAGCAATAGTTCAAGAAATAGATTGTGGAAAACAGAGCTACAAGTATTAGCAGATGAAATTGGAAAAGAAATAAATGTATGTCATTTCCCTCCAGGCACTAGTAAATGGAATAAAATAGAACATCGGTTGTTCTCTCACATTACTATGAATTGGCGGGCGAGACCCTTAACGAGTATACAGTTAATAGTGGATTTGATAGCATCAACCAAAACGTCAAATGGATTAAAAGTAAAATCCAGGTTAGATTCAGTTGTGTATGAGAAGGGGATAAAAATATCGGATGAAGAGTTAGCAAAAGTTAATATGATTAAAGATGATTTTCACGGGGAATGGAATTATATAATCAAACCTAACATGTAAACCTTATTTCGTGACAACTCCTATGTAATATTAGTTGATGGGCATTGCAAATGGGACTGGCTATGGAAAGGTGTCAACAGGAGGCTCAGGGAAGAACTGGATAAACTACAGGTACACATCAATGAAGAAAAGACAAAACAGCTGGACTTGGCTAAAGGGGAAAGCTTCGGCTTTCTGGGCTTTGACTTCAGGAGACTAAAGACAAAGACAGGTAAATGGAGGGTGAACTATCAACCTAAGATGCAAGCCAGAATAAAAGTGATAGATAAAATCAAAGATGTGTTTAAGCGACACGAATCACAGCCGCTGACAAGGGTAAGAGACATCATCAATCCGATATTGAGAGGCTGGGTACAATACTTTAGGATTGGTAACTCAAGCAAAGTGTTTGGATATGTAAAAGATTGGTTAACCAGGAAAATCCGAAGGCATCTTATGAAAGCCAAAGGAAAGCGAGGCTTCGGTTGGAAGCAATGGAGTACAAAAGGGCTATATGCTATTTATAACATTTATAGCGATTTTAAAGTAGCCCCACGGAAAGTTGTTCCAACATGATTAGGTAATAAACCAGATGCGAAATCATTAGGAAAGCGCAGTGCGTTAAATGCGCATGCTGCGTTTGACGAGGCGGGTGGTGGAAACATGGAAAACAATCTAATGCGCCACTGCTCGACCCTACCTATGAGCGGCTGAAGCTGAAATGCTTCGGCCTACTCGACCAGTTGGTCAATTCCCCAACTGCACAAAACCTCGAACGTAAGCAGCAACCCTACCGGCGACATTCCACTGTTGGTCGGACAATTCAAAACCTTAACAACCCACCGCACATTTTGGCACATTTGCAAGCTCACAAATCTTGACACAGAGCCGACTTGCAAAAGACCCAAAATTTTGCCGACACACAACTTCATTCATCTGTTTGACTACCTTTGCGCCCGGTGAAAACTTTTATAGCCTACATATTAGCCTTTTACGTTTTGTTCTGCACCTTAGTGCCTTGCACTGTTTTTGACAAATGTGAGGATGAAGTACTAACAACGCAAACTTCGAGGTCGGACCACAATAAAGACTGTAGTGCTTGTTCACCATTTTCAGTTTGTGCCACCTGTCCCGGCTTTACAATAAGTCAAGCAGTTTCACCTGTATCACCAATAATCGTCTACAGCAAACTACAATACAGTAGTTATTATTTCTCTTCAAAATCGGAGTATTATTCCACTCTCTTCCAGCCCCCAAGAGTAGGTTAATACATTTCAGGCGGACAAGATTTATTAATCAAAACATTTATTACATCAAATGAAGAAAACACTATTGCTATGCATAGTAGTGCTTTGCGCTTTTACTACTTATGCTCAACATAACGTAACATTATCAATCAAAAATAACGAAGACAAAACACCCCTTGCAGGTGCTACAGCTACCATAGTTTCGTTAAACAAAACAACCGTTGCTGATAGTGTAGGCATTGCAACCTTTGCAAACATTGCAGCAGGTACATACCAAATCAAAATTTCTTATGTAGGATTAGAAGAACAGGAAGTAACAGTTCAAGTACCACCGTCAGACAGTGCAGCTTTAGAAGTTCTTTTAGAAGAAGGTGAGGAACACGAAGAAGAAGTTATTGTAACCACTACAAGAAGCAGCCGGAATATTAGCGACATACCAACAAGGGTAGAAACAATATCAGGCGAAGAACTTACAGAGAAAGGAAACATGAAACCTGGTGACATAAGAATGTTGTTAAATGAAAGCACAGGTATTCAAACACAACAAACTTCTGCTACATCCTACAATTCCAGTATAAGAATACAAGGTTTAGATGGCAGGTACACACAAATAATAAGAGACGGCTTTCCCTTGTATTCAGGCTTTTCAGGAGGATTAAGTTTAATGCAAGTAGCACCGCTTGACCTCAAACAGATTGAAGTAATCAAAGGCTCATCATCAACATTATACGGTGGTGGTGCAATAGCAGGTTTGGTAAACCTTGTGACTAAAACACCAACTACCAAAAGGGAATTAAGTTTTATAGGCAATGGAACATCAGCAGGTGGTCTTGACCTAAGTGGTTTTTACAGCCAGAAGTTTAATAAAGTAGGAGTAACAGTATTTGGTTCAAGAAATACAGGACGGGCATACGACCCAGCCGATATTGGCTTAACAGCTATTCCAAAATTTGAGCGTTACACGATTAATCCAAGGCTATTTCTTTATGGCAATAAAACAACAGCCAATGTAGGCATCAGCTATATCACAGAAGACCGTATAGGTGGCAGCATGGCATTTATTAAAAGCGGTACGGCAGGCTTTTTTGAAAAGAACAATACAGACCGGGTTACAACACAAGCCCAGCTAACACATAGGATTAATGACAAGTCACAGCTAAACTTTAAAAACAGTTACAGCAGGTTTGACAGGTTTATACAAATTCCTACCTATGCTTTTAAAGGATTACAACAATCAACATTTACAGAAGCTACTTATAGCACTAATGGCGAGAAAGCAGATTGGGTGATAGGAGCTAATTATCTAACGGATGATTTCAAAGAAAACAGGCAGAGCAATAATGCTTTAAGAAACTACCACTATAATACATTCGGTGCGTTCATTCAAAACACCTGGTCACCGTCCCCTAAGTTCACTTTAGAAACAGGTTTAAGAGGTGACTATGTTGAGCAGTTTGGTTTTGAATTGTTACCAAGAATATCTGCTATGCTAAAAGTAAGTCCAAAACTTACTGCAAGGTTAGGAGGAGGATTAGGTTATAAAACACCAACAGTATTTAATGAAGAAGCAGAGAAAACACAGTTCCGGAATATATTGCCGATCAATCAAAGCATTACACAAATTGAACGTTCAGCAGGTGGAAATTTTGATATAAACTATCGTACGAAAATAGGTGAGGTAGGCTTCGCATTGAACCAGTTATTTTTCTACACACGATTAAACAGACCGCTGGTATTGACAACAGCAGGCAGCGGCAATTCTCAATTTGTAAATGGCAATGGTAACATTGATACCAAGGGGATGGAAACTAATCTTCGGTTTACTTACAGTGATTTTAAATTGTTTGTAGGCTATACTTATGCTGATGTAAATACTCATTTTAATAACATGAAAAGCTGGTTTCCATTAACAGCCAGGCACAGGCTTAATAATGTATTGATGTTTGAGAAAGATGAGAAGCTAAAGATTGGATTAGAAGCATATTATTTCAGTCCTCAAAAATTAAGTGATGGAGCAATTGGTAAGTCTTATTGGACCTTTGGTTTAATGGGTGAAAAGGTTTGGGAACACTTCTCAATCTTTATCAACTTTGAAAACTTTACAGACACAAGACAAACCAAATTTGATACCATTTACACAGGCTCAATCAGCAACCCCACATTTAGAGACATCTATGCACCTGTAGATGGCTTTGTTGTAAACGGCGGAATTAAAATCAGGCTTTAATATGATTTCATAAACAGGGTTATTAACAAAGCAGTCCGGTTTTTTCATTTTTCAAAGTAGCAAATAGCTGCTAAAATAATTTACACAATGGCAGAAGAAAAGATTATAACGAATATGGAAAGTGATGGTTGTTGCAATAAGGAAGTTCCAAAAAAGCAAACAAGTATATCAACCAATACAGTGCCGGCTAACGAACGAATAATGAATGTTGTAGCAGAAAACAAAGAAGGGTGGAAAGAGCATTGGGAACTGGTTTTAGCATTAACTATACTAATTGTTTTGTTAGTATTAGAATATGCCTTCGAAATCACACTGCCTCGTATTCCTTTGCTTACTATCAATCTTACAGCATGGTTTCTTGCAGGAAGAAAAGTATTAGACTTAGCATTCAGGAAATCAATGAGAGGTGACTTTTTTAATGAGTTTGTTTTAATGAGTGTAGCAACTATTGGAGCTTTTATTTTAGGTGAGTACGAAGAAGGAGTTGCAGTGATGGTATTCTATACTATTGGTGATTGGTTTCAGGAAGCAGCAGTTAAAAATGCAAAGAAAAATATTAAAGCACTTTTAGACTTAAGACCAGATGAAGTAACAGTTTTAAGAAATGGAAAGACAGAAGTAACTAACCCTGCAAGTGTACAATTAGGAGAAAGCATACAAATAAAGCCAGGAGAAAAAGTTGCATTGGATGGAGAGTTAATTTCAGAAAGTTCATCATTCAATACAGCAGCATTAACAGGGGAAAGTAAACCAGATACAAAACATAAAGGGGAAGCTATTTATGCAGGAATGATAAACCTGAATACAGTATCAGAAGTAAAAGTAAATGCACTGTTCAAGGATAGTAAGCTAAGCAGGATTTTAGAAATGGTTCAGGATGCAACAGCAAGAAAATCACAGACACAATTATTCATTGCGCGATTTGCAAAAGTCTACACACCCATTGTATTTTTCTTAGCACTTGCAGTATGTTTAGTTCCTTATTTCATTGTTGATGATTATGTTTTCAATACATGGTTTTACAGAGCATTAGTATTCTTAGTTATAAGTTGTCCGTGTGCATTAGTTGTTTCAATTCCATTAGGATATTTTGGAGGCATTGGTTTAGCATCAAGAAATGGAATATTGTTTAAAGGCGGTAACTTCTTAGATGTTATGACCAAAATAAATACAGTTGTAATGGATAAAACCGGCACACTAACCAAAGGTGTTTTCAAAGTTCAACAGGTAGTACCAAACAACATAAGCAAAGAGGAACTGATTAAACTTACTTCAGCAATAGAACAAAACTCAACACATCCGATTGCCAAAGCAGTAACAGAATATGCAGGTAATGAAAATCACGATATTAAAATTGAAGGCGCAGAAGAAATTGCAGGTCATGGTTTAAAAGGTCAGATTGAGGGCAAAGAGGTTTTAGCAGGAAATTTAAAGTTGTTAAAAAAATTCAATATTGAATATCCAAAAGAGTTAGAGCAGGTTGTCGATACAATCGTAGTAGTAGCAGTTAATAACAAGTATGCAGGTCACATCACAATTGCAGATGAAATAAAGGAAGATGCGATACAAGCGATTGAAGCAATGCATAAGCTGAATATCAAAACAGTGATGCTTTCAGGTGATAAACAAAGCGTAGTAGATAAAGTCGCAATGAGTATCGGCATTGATAATGCTTATGGTGATTTGCTGCCAGAAGGTAAAGTTGAAAAAGTACAGCAACTAAAGAATGAGGGTAGAAAAATTGCTTTTGCTGGTGATGGTGTAAACGATGCTCCGGTAGTTGCTTTAGCAGATGCAGGTATAGCAATGGGTGGCTTAGGAAGTGATGCAACAATTGAAACAGCAGACATAGTAATTCAGAATGACCAGCCTTCAAAAATTGTATCAGCAATTAAAGTGGGTAAGATTACAAAAAGCATTGTTTGGCAAAATATTTTCTTGGCGATGGGTATAAAAATTATTGTGCTTACATTAGGTGCAAGTGGTATTGCCAATCTTTGGGAAGCAGTGTTAGCAGATATAGGAGTAGCTTTTTTAGCTATCTTGAATGCAGTACGAATTCAGAGAATAAGAGTATAGATTTAAGATAAACACGTAAGCCGACACACAAAAGCACACACATTTGCAAGCCCACAAGGCAAGACACAAAGCCAACTTGCAAAAGCGTGTGCTTTTCTCCTACGGTTGCAGTCAGCACTACTGATGGACACATGCTTTAAAGGACAGACCCTAAGAAGGGTATGCTGCTAACATGGTATTGCCAAAATGCAGGCTGACGGAATACGTCTTTCATCTTTTGTTCTTTAATTTAGCTGCATATCCAGCTTGAGTGTGTCACGAATGAGAAGAACGAAGTTCTTTTCAATGCTGTATAAAAGATGGGGGTAGGCCCCTCATATACGCCTTACGGAAGGAGTATATAAAACCGCTTCATGGTGCTGTAATCAAAAGTTATGGTATTGAGCGAGGAAGAAAAGGCATCATAAAGGTGTCAGGTGAGTGTAAGAGAGCTGAACGAAAGTAAACCGTTCGATGACGTCTCGAAAGGAACTAAGTCGTTGACAAAACTATTGGCTTCAAGCTCTGATAGGAAAGGCTGTAATGGAAGATCCGTTTACTCCTGCCCGACTGCGTCATTCAGGCGGGGGTTACAGGTCAACCGGGATTGAGGCGGCAGGAATCTAACACAGGCTTTTATAGGGAACGTGAGAAACTATCATTACGATGTGCAATAAGCCTCCTGTTTGAAACAGGATTAAGGTATTCCAAAGGAAGCCGAAGCGTAATGAAGTGGCGGACTGAATCGTAGTAGTGAAGAAGTTTCTGTAATGGAGATGGAGCGAAGGGTTCAGCTTATTCGTTTGCACTAAGAAGGACAACATGGACTATCCATGGACGATCAAGTTTAGTTCAATTATGTGTAAGAATCTTCTTACGCTGAATAAGAAAAGCCGTGTGAGGTGAGAATCTCAAGCACGGATGTGTGAGAGGCTTGGGCTGAAATGCCCTTGCCTACTCGACCCGTTATTAATTTAGCTTTGGTTCTTAACTCAATTTTAAAAAAATATTGGGCATCAGTTTGTCGGCTTGACGATTTTCAATCCCCCAACATCGCCAAGCCGTATCGTTAGCGGTCATGCCAGAGCAAACTACAGAGACAACCGGTTACGCTCAATATTTCTTAACTTGGCAGAGTGAAAAAAAGTAACCCAATAGAACTTGACTTCATTGTTGATAAACTCACCAATTCTATTGAAAATGTTTTAACTGGAGACATTTTCCCCACCAACATTACTTTGCTAACATCGGCAGACCTTAAATCGGTGACAAAGAAAAGTGGTTGGCAGTTTGACTGGAGATTTGAGTTTAAGCAACCTGAAAGAGAAGCTTACAAGCTAACAATTCCTATTGCAATATCAGTAATTCAAGGACTGATTAGCCTTGAGATAAGGTCAGACCACGTTTATATGCACTTGGTTGAAAGTGCACCATTCAATAAAGGAAAATCCAAAGTTTATGCAGGAGTTCCTGGAAACCTTGTAGCTTTTGCTTGCCGACTTTCATTTCAACGTGGATTTGAAGGAAATGTTTCATTCGTTTCCAAGACACAATTGATTGACCATTACACAAAAACTTTAGGAGCAATGCACTTTGGCGGACACATCATGATTATTGACACGCCAGCTGCATTGCGACTTATTGATAAATACTTTAAAAATCAAGAACAATGAAAAAGAACCCAAGAACAACGAAAAAGAAATTAGAACTTGATGTTGACTTTATCGGTGGTGGACCTGCCCCGACAAAAGAAGAATTTCTTGCTATAAGCGAATACATAAAAGCATCTAAAGCTAAACATAAATTGAGAAAACAGCGTAAAACTTTACGTACTAAACGTAATGAAAAACAACCTGCTTAACAACGGCACGAACAGCTAAACATTCGCATTGGCAATAGCAGGGCTGACGTGCTATCTTATCAGCTTTTTATTCGCTGTTGGGCTGTAGTCCGGGCTGAAAATTCTTTGATGAACTTTTGTACATATTCTTTACTTTTAGTTCTTTAATCGGCTGACGGTTCGGGCAGAAAGTTCATGAATTCCCTGCCATCGCCAATGCGTAAACGTTATAGCCAATTGTAACGTGTGACAAGTTTAAATTCCAAAAAGGATAAGTTCACATTTTCGTTATTCAATTCAAATAGTTACAGCTTACATCTTACAGCAATAGTTGGATAAACCTGAAAAATATCATCAGTTATATTAACATGATAAAACATAGTCATTTTTGTTCCAACTAAAAATTGTTTTGAAATATTATACCAATATTGAGGCTCTGCAAAAAACGAGAAACGCTTTCCGCGCATTGTATTTGTAAAATCATCACCATGATTTTTATTTTCTGTCCATATAGAAAAATCACCTGCAAATTCTGCGTTATAATTATTTAAGCCCTTCCACCAATATAACGTGTATAAAAAATCTGAACTTGGTTTTTTGTATGGAACAAATTTAAAATTCAATTGACTGCTGAGATAGGCATCTTTCCATTTGAATGGGTACGATAAACCAAGTGAGAATGTATTATTGATATAAAAACTATACTCTCTTGGTTCTGTTATACCAAGTCCGCCACTATACTGAACATTTAAAAAAATCTTCGGCTGCCAGCAACGAAAAGACTGTGAAACCTGCATGTAAAATTTCCCCATATTATTCCGCTCACCTAAAAAATCTGCCTGCATTTTTAATAAAAAAGAACCTGGCTTAAAAAATGCTTTGCCCGAGTCTTGATTTTTGAAATATTCAAAATAGAGTGTTACGAAATTTTTTGAGTTATGCTTTGGGTCGATCGTATGGCGTGCATCATAATGCAATTGCAGTTGTTGCGAAAAAGCCGGTACAAAGTAAAAGCAAAGAAAAAAGGCAATTATATATTTCATACTTCTTCATTGTTAGTTGTTATGAAACACAAAATTGCTTTTATGTAATTTCGTATTGCGGAATTACAACATAAGCATTGCGTAATTTCAGCGAAAACAGCATAAATCTCAAATAATTATGGATGACGGTAGTAAAAAAGCATTTTTCGTGTTATTTAAAAAGACAACGATCAAATGCTTTGGACATCCTTTGCAGCAAGCATTAGCCGAAACGGAAAGCAAGCAATTATATAATCAGATTTTTGATGCAACCGGTTTAGTAATTGGCTGGAAAAGTTTAAAAAATTATTCATTATTCGTATTGAATGAAAATGGTAAGGAAGAAAATCCATCCATTGCAACTTTAGACACGCTGGCACGGTATGTTTTAAATGCTCCGTACACAACAGAAACAGAACGTAAAAACAATGAAAACCATTTCCCTTATTGGTTCAAATACAAAGAAGAACATCTTTCAAATAATAAAACGGCAGTTGAAAAACCAAAAACGAAAAGGTCTTTTTTAATTTTCGCTGTTATATTTCTTATGCTGATAATAATAGCTTGTTTTTATTTTTTCAATGGTTTAACATCAAAAAAGTTCTCTACTGATTTCCATTCAGTAAATGAAGATTCATTATTTCATGATGGATGGTTTATAAAAGATAAAGATGAAGTATTTTGGAATAAACGTGCAGAAAAAACCGGATAGCTTTCTTTATTTACTTTAACTGGTGATAACTGGCTGGATTCAGTTAATCAACCACAAATAAAAAACTTATTGCTTAGAAAAATTAATGCTGATTGTTTTATAGCAGAGGTGCATTTGCAAAATTTTTTTCCGCAACAGGAATGGCAACAGGCAGGAATTTTGTTAATGGAAGACACAAATTATAATTCTAAAACACTTCGTTTATCATTAGCCTATAATGATTTTTTCGGTGGATTTAAAAAATCACAAGAAATTATTATACAGGCTGTTACCTCACCAGGTAATGGTTTGTCGCATCCGGAGGAAATTGCGCATGTTTCTGTTTTTACGTTGTACTCAAGCAATGAAAATTTAGTAAAAAATAATCTAACATATTCAGGCTTGCGTATTGAAAAATCAGGCGAAAATATCAGGTTATTATATTCATGCAGCCAGGCAAAAAATTTTGCGTTTAAAGATGCATCTACGCTCAATTCAAATTTTCACCCAAAATATATTGGCTTGTTTGCTTTGCAAGGTTTTGTAAACAATAAAAAATATTTACCTGTTTATTTTACGTCTTTTACGTTAGCGCCACAAGCTTGCAAATAAAAAAGCAGCAATTTTTTAATAAAAAATATAAGGACTTAACATTGACGACGACTTCAATGCAAAGTTCAAAATGCGCATAATAAAAGTATTTGCAATAGTGGGGGACAATGTGCAAGTTCGCGTCTGTAAAAATGTGTTCCAATACACCGCCCGGTTTTCTTGTTTCTTGCACTTTTCTTTAATACAATTTTATACGCTCAAACCGGCAAGGAAAAGCATCTTCCAAAAAAAAGGAGAGCGCTAAAAAAAGTGAAATTGTGTTTACGAATATTTCCTGGGAAGATGCGGTAAAAACTGCCGCGAAAAATCATAAATATATTTTTGTAGATGCATACGCATCATGGTGCGGCCCTTGTAAATTATTAAAAGCAACCACCTTTCAAAATAAAGAAGCAGCTACCTTTTTTAATGAAAATTTTCTCAACCTTTCTATAGATATGGAAAAAGGGGAGGGGGCTGGTTTGGCTGCATTATGGCAAGTGCAGGCGTATCCTGCCATGATTATTTTCCACTCTTCAGGGAAATCTGTGTCAGGTACCGTAGGATTTTTGGAACCCGGCGACCGGATTAAATTTGGTAAGCAGGCGCTTGATAAAAAGATAGAGCAGTAATTATTTAACCGGGGAGCCAATGGATATAAACAGATAGACAAGCCGTTTTTGGTGGACAAGAAATATTTGAGATAAAATGGAATGCATTTCGAATCCGGTGGCTATCGGATGTCGCTCTGTATTGAAGGTTGCCAACCTTTCGGATGGAGTTTTTAAATCTGAAAATTTAACTTGTTAAAGGTTGGCAATCTTGCGACATTTTTAAATGCATCAAGAAAATGAGCTGTGCGACAAATGTGGTAGTTTTGTTTATGTTGTTGTTTTTTCTGTGGTAAGAAAAGTATGACAACATACGGGAGCATCTTGCTCCCTTTTTACTACTTTTTTTTCAAGTACTTTACATTATGCTCAAAACTTTTTTATCAGCGCTTATAATTTTCTTTGGTTTTCCCTCTCAATCACAAACCAAAGAGTATTTAGTTCCCTACGTAAAGCCTATCATTGGTACACAGCGCATGGGACATACTTATCCCGGTGCTACGGTTCCGTTTGGTATGGTACAGTTAAGCCCTGATACCGATACAATATCTTATGAAACGAATGGCCATTACAATCCCGATGTTTATAAATATTGTGCAGGCTACCAGTATGATGATAAAACAATCGTTGGTTTCAGCCATACACATTTCAGCGGCACCGGCCATTCCGATCTCGGCGATTTTTTAATAATGCCAACGGTTGGTGAATTAAAATTAAATCCCGGCACTGCAGATGATCCTCAAAGTGGTTTTCGTTCTTCTTTTTCTCACAACACCGAAGTGGCGGAGGCTGATTATTATAAAGTAAAACTGGATGACTATAATATTCTCGCTGAGCTTACAACTACTACCCGTGTTGGCTTACATCAATATACTTTTCCAAAATCTGACAGTGCACATATTATTTTGGACCTGATGAACGGCATCTATAATTACCCTGATAAAAATGTATGGACTTTTGTTCGCATAGAAAATGATTCTACTATCACCGGCTATCGCGAAACTTCCGGTTGGGCACGCACCCGCACATTATATTTCGCCATGCAATTTTCGAAACCGTTTACAGAATATGGAAGTAAAAATTTTTCACCAAAGGAAGTGTATCATGGCTTCTGGGGCAAGTTCAATCAGTCAAAAAATTTTCCGGAGCTGGCAGCAAGACAACTTCGGTTGTATTTTAATTTCAAAACCAATGAAGGAGAAAAGATAAAAATAAAATTTGCGCTTTCTCCGGTTAGCACTGCAGGGGCGTTGAATAATATGCGGATAGAAATATCCGGCTGGGACTTTGAAGCCGTGAAGAAACAAGGCCAGGATTTGTGGAATAAGGAGTTGAATAAAATAGTGATTGATGCGGGAAAGGAAGAGAAGGAAAATTTTTATACCGCCATGTATCATGCCTTTATTAATCCTACTATTTACATGGATGATGGTGGGAACTACCGGGGGCTTGATCAAAATATTCACCAGGCAAAAGGATTTACTAATTACACTACTTTTTCATTGTGGGATACTTACCGTGCCTTGCATCCATTGTTTAATATTATTCAGCCGAAGCGCAATGGAGATATGATTAGATCAATGCTGGCGCATTACGATCAAAGTACGCTGCACATGCTTCCCATCTGGTCTAACTCGGCTAATGAAAACTGGTGTATGTCAGGTTATCATTCAGTTGCTGTGATCGCTGATGCCGTGATGAAGGGTAATACTCCCTTTGATGCAAACAAGGCGCTTGATGCTTGCGTAGCTACTGCGCATCACAGAAGTTACGAAGGCATTGGCTTGTACGAGGATATGGATTTTATTCCCGTAGATAAAAACAGTACCGGTACTTCCACCACACTTGAATATGCGTATGATGATTGGGCGATAGCGCAGATGGCAAAAAAGCTGGGCAGGACAAATATTTATAACGAATTTATTAAGCGTTCCAAAAACTATAAAAATGTTTTTGATTCATCAACGGGCTTTATGCGGCCACGCCTGAGCGATGGTTCATTTAAAAAAGATTTTGATCCGCTAAGCACGTCAGGTCAAGGTTTCATTGAAGGTAATTCATGGAACTACAGTTTGTTTGTGCCGCAAGATCCTGCTTCGTTGATTCAACTAATGGGTGGTAAGAAAAAGTTCACTCACTACCTTGATACACTTTTCACCATGCATCTTCCTGATAAATTTTTTGCAGAAACGGAAGACATTACGCGGGATGGGATTATAGGTGGCTACGTTCATGGTAACGAGCCGTCGCATCATGTGGTGTATTTATATAACTGGACAGATGAACCTTGGAAAACACAGCAAACCGTTCGCATGATTTTAAATGATCAATACCACACCGGCCCGGACGGCTTGGGCGGCAATGATGATACCGGGCAAATGAGCGCCTGGTATATTTTTAGTTCCCTTGGTTTTTATCCCGTCGCTCCCGGCTCTGATATTTATCAAATAGGTAGTCCGGCTATAAATAGCGCCACGCTGCATTTAGAGAATGAAAACACTTTTTCAATAGAAGCAAAAAATCAAAGTGATAAAAATGTTTTTATTCAAAAAATTGAGTTGAATGGTAAGCTTCTTGACCGCTTATATCTTACCCATGAAGAGATAATGAAAGGAGGAAAGCTTGTTTATTATATGTCGGCTACGCATAACAGTTAGTACTGATTAATCTATGAAAAATATTCCTGTACCGGTTCAAAAAGATTCATGCAAATATTATTGCGGGTTGCTTTGATAAGCCATTTTTCATACCTTTTGTTGCGTAATACATTTATAATAAATGTTCACCATTTAAGCCGTTCGTGGGACACGAACGGCGGCGGGCCGCCGTGGTCGGTGTCATCACCGACCACTTTTAGCAGTATAAAAATTTTATATAATCATTTCTATACAGCTTCTGAGAATTTTACAGGAGAAAAAGGTAAAGGTGGCATGGCCGACCCGGTAAAAGACAAAGGAAAACGAAACGTTGCAAATGCTGCTGAAGAAGCAAGAGATCTTGGCAAAGGCTGGAAGATAAATCCTTTTATAATTATTAATTCCGGTGAAACTATTACCATCGCGGAAATGGAAGGGCCTGGGCCCATTCAGCAAATATGGATGACACCGACGGGCAACCGGCAGTTTTTTATTTTTCGTTTTATTGGGATGATGAAACTACGCCTTCGATAGAAGCTCCCGTGGGCGCATTCTTTGGCATGGCCTGGAATGAACATGTTTGATAATGATCTAAAAGTAACTATACAAGATCTCGGCTGGCACGATGGCGGCCGCTATCTCCCTCAAAATTCGGATATAATAACGGTGGCTTATTGGTATCGAAGAGAGCCACATGCTCCTTTTCCGGTGTTGCCTTCAAAAGATAAATTGGAAGTAAATTAATTTTTAGCAGGTACGTTAGCTGTTGGTTTTATAACTTACAACTTTATCACCCGGGTAAAATTTTATCATGAAAAAAACTTATCGTTGGGGCATCCTCGGTGCCGGAAGAATTGCTGAAAAATTTTGCACGGCAATGTCTGTTGTGGAAGGTTCGCAAGTATATGCCGTGGCTTCCCGCGATTTAGCGAAAGCAAAGGAATATGCTGAAAAATTTAATGCTGAAAAGTTTTATGATTCTTATGAGGATTTGGTAAAAGATGCAAACGTTGATATTGTTTATATCGCTACGCCGCATACTTTTCATTACGAGCAGGCGATGCTTTGTTTGAATAATGGTAAAGCAGTACTCTGCGAAAAGCCGTTGTCGCTTTCTTATGAACAATCATCAAAAATGATTGAGGCAGCTACAGAGAAAAAATTATTTTTAATGGAGGGAATGTGGTCGAGGTTTATGCCTTCTGTTGAAAAAATTCTCTCATTGATAAAAGAAGATACTATTGGGAAACCACAATATTTATCTGTTGATTTCGGCTTTACCGCACCTTATGATATTGAAGGAAGGCTTTTCAATAAATCCCTCGGCGGCGGCTCTGTGCTGGACATTGGTGTGTATGCTATCTTTTTGGCCACCCTCGTATTCGGCGAGCCTTCGTGCGTTAAATCAGTATCAAATCTTTCAGCAACAGGTGTAGATGAATATGCAAATATGATATTGCAATACCCCGGCGGTGAAACGGCGCACTTGTTGACTTCTATCATTTTTAATACTTCACTCGAGGCAGAAATTGTCGGAACAAAAGGCAGGATAAAAATCAAAAACCCCTGGTATAAAGCCACCGAATTTACACTCTACACTAAAGATGCAGTGCCACAGGATTTTTCGCTACCGCATGAATCGAATGGCTTTGAACATGAAATAAGAGCGGTAATGCATTGCCTGGATAAGGGCTTATTACAAAGCCCGGAGATGCCGCATGACTTTACCTTATCTATTAGTAAAATTATGGATGAAGTGCTAAAGCAGGCGGGCGTTAGTTATTAAATTAATTAAACGATTTCTTTTGAGACACTGATTACTTTACGTTTTTTTGTGAGTACAGAATTCGTGTAATTAGTAAAAAATTCGTGTTATCAAAGAAAAGTAATTAGTGTTTAAAATATCATCTATGAAAGTTATTGACTCCCATCAACATTTTTGGAAATTTGATCCGGTAAGAGATAGTTGGATAGACGATACTATGAAAGCCATTCAAAAGGATTTCTTGCCGCATGATCTTGAAGTCATCCTTAAAGAAAATGGAATTGATGGTTCTATCGTGGTTCAATCCGATCAATCGGAAAGTGAAAATGAATTTCAACTAAACAACGCAGCAAATAATGATTTTATAAAAGGCGTTGTCGGCTGGATAGACTTGCAGGCAGAAGACATAGAAGCAAAGCTGGCTCATTACCGGCAGTTTAAAAAATTGAAAGGATTCAGGCATGTGCTACAAGGGGAGCCGCAAAGAGATTATATGCTGCAACCTAACTTCCAAAGAGGTATTGGCTTGCTTCATAAATATGGTTTTACTTATGATCTTCTCATTCTTCCGGATCAATTGAAATATGCAACGCAACTGGCTGCTAATTTTCCGCAGCAATATTTTGTGTTAGATCATATTGCCAAGCCTCATATTAAAGATAAAGAGATAAATGACTGGCGAAATGATATTGCAGCTCTTGCTGCGCACGAAAATGTTTACTGTAAAATTTCAGGAATGGTCACTGAAGCAGATTGGAAAAGATGGATCAACGATGATTTCAAACCTTATCTTGATGTGATAGTAAATGCCTTTGGCACCGAAAGAATTATGTTTGGCTCCGACTGGCCGGTATGCCTTGTTGCGGCTTCTTATAAAAAAATGAAAGAGATAGTTGACGATTACTTTGCAAATTTTTCCCAAAGCGAACAGGAAGCCTTCTTCGGACAAACAGCAATTAAATTTTATAATTTATAATCTCCTGCAAACTTCCTGGCAACGGCTAATAATCATTCGGTGACTTCTCCGGCTTATTAGCTGCTTTTTTAGATTTATCATCAACAACAACAGGCTTTCCTGTTTTTTTATCAATCGTTTTAGGCATTACAGCCTTAGGTTGCTTATCTTCTGCACCCTTTGCCGGTGGCTCTTTTGTTGCTGCGTCTTTCTTAAAGTCCTCTGTTATATTTACGGGTCCGATGATTTTCTTTTCAACAAAAACAGGTTCTTTTTTAGTACTCTTATCATTTTGATCTTTACCAAATTCAGATTCTACCGGCACATTAGGTTCTGAATAATCACCGGCATCACCATTACCCTGGTCTTCCGTAAAATCATTTCCTTCGCCTTGTTTTACAATAGCCGAAAAGTTTTGATCTGCATAAATCGGGTTGTTGTTTAGCTCAGCAGGCTTTTGAAATTCTGCTTTGGGGTCTATTCCAAGTTTTTTATCGGCATATACTTTCTGCATGAAAAAAGCCCATTCCGGCATAGCCAATTCGTTACCACCACCGGTATGAGAAACCCGTAAAAAAGGATCATCACAGCCCACCCAGGCGCCGGCAAGAAGTTGCGGTGTATAACCCATAAACCATCCATCGGTGTTGTCATTTGTCGTGCCCGTCTTTCCGCCCATGTCAGACTTGATTCCATACCTGTCACGCATAGCATGGCCCGTACCAAAGTCCACCACGCCCTGCATCATTTTATACATAGTATAGGCATCGGCTTCGCTTATAATCTGTTTCGATTCTGATTGAAAACTTTCCAATGTGTTACCGTTTTTATCTTCTATCCGGCT
This sequence comes from Hanamia sp., assembly GCA_965217965.1. Taxonomy (GTDB): domain Bacteria; phylum Bacteroidota; class Bacteroidia; order Chitinophagales; family Chitinophagaceae; genus Ginsengibacter. Next base: position 2,816,436 of record CBDCJQ010000001.1, read on the forward strand.
TATAAAAATCGGCTCAGTGTTGAAGCCCCTGTTGGGGAACATGGTATACGCTCTCATCATTTCTATCAATTGAATGTCGGCAGAGCCAAGCGCAATGGATGGCACTACAGGTATCTTGCTTTTAATGCCGCAGAGGTGTGCAAACTCGGCGGTTTTTTTAGCGCCGATGCGGCTCATAAGATCCCATGCGGCAACGTTTATGGATTTAGCAAGACAATAGGCCATCGTGCCGCCACCGCCGGAGATTGTTTTATTGGCAAGCGTGATGGATCTTCCGCCGATGTAGCTTTCGGGGTTAAGCCCTGCATCAGTAAGTGCCAGTGTATAGAGCAAGGGCTTAAACGTAGAGCCCACCTGCCTGTTAGTTGTTACATGATCGTATTTAAACCAGTTGAAATCTATCCCGCCAACCCATGCTTTTATTTCACCAGTTACAGGATCCATTGCTGCAAAAGCAGTTTGCATCATTTGCTTGCTATATTTTATGGAATCAATTGGCGTCATAACGGTGTCGGTTGAACGATTTGTATTCCAGGCAAAAACTTTCATTTTCACCGGCTCATAAAAAGTCTTTTTAATTTCCTCGTCTTTCAACCCTTCTTCTTTTAAACTCTTCCATCGCTCACTTTCATGCATCGCCCTGTTTAATATATCCTCGTGCCCTTTCCACACATTTTTTGATAGCTGGCTATTGAATTTTTTCTGCATGTTCACCATGTGCTTTATCATCGCTTCCTCTGCATACAACTGCATTTTAGGATCAATGGTTGTATAGATTTTTAAACCATCGCGATACATATCATAATTGTTGCCGGTCACAGCATCCTTATGTGTTTTTGACCATTCGTCAAGGGTTTTACTAAGTACAGCCCTGAAATATGGAGCGATACCCAAGCTCTCATCCAGCTTCTTATATTTTATTCCCAGCGGTTCTTTCTTAAGTGAAGCAGATTGCGCCTGCGGAATAACATTATTGGTAACCATCCGTTCAATCACAAGATTTCTCCTGTCTGTTGCAGCGGCGGGATGTCTCACAGGATCATATTGTCCCGGGCCACTCAACATACCGACAAGAAGCGCTGCTTCATCAATAGTAAGGTCTTTCGGTTCTTTTTGAAAAAAGACACGGGCAGCATTCCGAATACCAAAAATATTTCCCCATGAAACGCGGTTAAGGTATAAAGCAATTATTTCCTGCTTGGTAAAATTCTTTTCAAGCTTAAGGGCAACGATCCATTCCTTTAATTTATCTGTACCTCTCTTTAATGCATTGCCCCGGCCTTGCCCTAATATGTTTTTTGCTAATTGCTGCGTAATGGTACTACCACCGCCTTCCTGTCCTAAGCCTTTAACTGCCCGGCCTATCGCGATCATATCTATGCCGGAGTGATCATAAAATCTTATATCTTCTGTAGATATAAGCGCATCAATTACATGCGGGGAAATATCTTTATAGTCAACAGACACGCGGTTCTCCGCATAAATTTTACCCATTAAAGTAGTGCCGTCATTTGCATAAATTTCAGAAGCGAGATTTGCCTGTGGATTTTCCAGTTCCTGTAACGAAGGTAGTTTTCCAAACAGGCCAAAGTTCACCGCAGTAAAAACCAGCATTACCATCAGCAGGCCAATGAAAACCATAGCCCATAATATCTTCACGCTTGGCCGTACTCTTTGCTCCTTACCTCGTTTTTTGTTTTGCGGTTTTTGTTTGCTGTTTCGCATTGTATTTTCTTTTCTGCTTCTGATAAAAAATTATAAAGGTAAATATCATACCAAACTAAAACTTGCCGGGATATTTTTTATTCAACAAATCAAAATAGCTCTGAAGTTCTTTATTTTGTTTCAGCAGCTCAAGATTTGTATTGGAAATAATGAAGAATGAATATTTATCTGTCGGCAGCCACGACACTTCGTTAGGAGCATCCTTCTTAATGCGGTCTAAATATTTCATTGCCTCATCTGCAGTTTCAAATTGGGTAAACACCAGTAAAGTCCTGTCCTTATCCAGCGTGTCTTTTGTTATCTGCAAATTAAGTAAGCGAAACTTTTCAAGATCATAGCGGTTGAAGGCATTCTTGGCCTCACTGCTATAAATAGGATCAACCTTCGTAAGCATCATCACTACATATTGCGGCGTAAGCGGGTCGAAGATGAAGGTGCCATTGCTTACTGGCGGCGCTAATTTTTTATCCGGATTGATCACGGCTTTTTCTGCTGTTACCAGTTGCTTCTGCGGCTGAATGTTTTCAACCGGCTTATTTACACCGGCCACCACATTCTTACTGATCTTCGCTGAGTCATACACTATTATCCGCGGGTCTTCCTTCGCTCTTTCTACATTGAGATCAGTTAAGTAATTTTCTATCTCACTTCTGCGGCCCAGCACATCTATCAGCGTTTCGGCTTTTTCTTTTAATGGCGAATTCGGGTATTGCTTAACCACGTTTTCCAGTATGCTGATCGCTACGGAATCCTGCCGCTGGCGGACGTAATACATAGATTGTATGTAAAGCAATTGCGGGCTCCAATAATTTATTCCATATATACTGTCTGCCTGTTCTTTTTGCTTCGTGGCCTCTTCAAAATTTCCTTCAATAAATAATTTATAAACATCCTCGTAGCGCCGGGTTGCCGCGGTATCTTTCTTAGAAGGATTTAAAGCTTCAGGATGGGTGATGTATTGCGCAAACTTGCTTTGGCTAAATTTATTCAGTACAAGATTTTTATAATAATTTGCTTTTTGCAGATCACCAATTTTATTGTAGCAATAAGAAAGATTCATATATAATTCGCCGTCATAAAGGCTGTCAGGAAACCTTTTAAGCGACTGTTCGTAGGCATCTATTGCGGCTGGATAATCTTCAAGTAACTCCTGGTAATTTTTACCCAAATGAAATAAGGAGTTGGATACTTTTGTATTAGAGGCGTCTAACAATTCTTTCGTTAGCGGAACATTTGCCATAAGCCCCTCCAAAGAAATATCAGTCTGTATCAAAGCATCGGGCGACTGTGAAGAACCGTTGCTTGTAATCGGGTTGCCGGCTGCATCTGCCGTTATCACCTGGTCAACATCAGGGTTACCCAAAGGATCTCCCGATACACCATTAACAGGAGTTTTAGACGTGAAATTTTGATTTCCCGCGGAAACATTATTTGAAGAAATACGCCTCCAGTTGTCAATATTTTCCCGCTTGCCCCACACACGTTTAAACTCTGCAAAGCCTTTTGACTTCAGCGATGCGCTATAAAAATACCAATCACCTTTGCTGTCTGCTGCGGAAGAAAAAAGATCAGGCACTGCATTTTTTGTATCAAAGAAATCAGCTGCAGAATTTGAAAAAGCGCTGTCAGCATCTGAGATGCCGCGGGCTTTCCTTAAGCTTTTGGATAACTTTTTTATAAATGCATCGCGATCTGCCGGCGACATGGCAGCAATAGATTGCAGGCTATCTTCCCGTTCGATTACATTGAGGTTTTCTACGATCTTTTCCAGCGCATTTCTCCGGTCACGTATCTGTGTAAGATCGCCAAGTGTAGTATCGCCTGTTTGCAGGCTGTCATAAAAAGCAAAGGCTGCTTTGTAATTTTTGTTTTGATAATTTATCTCCGCTAAGTTGAGAAACGCCCTGTTCTTGTAAGAAACATTCAATTCATTATAAAAAATACTTTTTTTAAAATAATAAATGGCAGCAGCCGTATCGGGCTTTTCCATGGCAAGATCTCCTGCGGAGAAATAAATGATATCGCGGTAAAGGTCGTACTTATCTTTTTTCGCCATGCGTACAAGAGCAATTATGCTTTTATCAATCTCTGATGGGTCCTTGCTCTTCAGCATTTTTGCTTTATTAAGATTGGCATAAATATCCATCAGAGGATCAGTGGTGTGGCGGATCGCTCTATCATAATAATCAGAGGCTTCTTCCTGGCGGTCATTTATTTCATTCAGTTGCGCAAGCAGGTATTCGCGCCTTGCCCTGTCTTCTATATCAATTGCGTTTGGCAGGGCATTTTCCAGGTGGCCAATGGCGCTGTCATACATTTGTTGGTTGTAAAACCAATAGGCTCTTGTTTCTTCCAAAGCCGGCTGCAGCCTTCCAGGAAATACAGGATCGTTTACCAACGTATTTATCAGCCCCGCAGCATCCGCATACTCATGCATTTCTATCAGTGTCTTTATTTGCCATATCAATGCATCATTGCGGCTGGGTGGCCTGGAAGTAACCTTATCAATAATATTACGGTCTTCCTTGCTGGCAATGCTCAGCGCATTATTTCCATTATCATTTGAGCCGACAATCAACTGATCATCGTCTTTCTTTTTTCTTGGAAATAAATTATAATTTATGAATTGAAAAGTCATGGCAGCAGAATCAAAGTCCTGCCGCAGATAATATGCTTTTCCGATTAAGAGATAAAGATTGTCAACCCAATCGCTCCTGAGGTCGTGTAGCAAAATGCCTGCGGTGGCCTTATAAATTACAGAATCAAGCTCGGTATTTTGCGCAGCCGTGCCGATAAGTGAGTAGCTGTAAAAAGGCAGCAGCTTAGCGTAATCATCTTTATTTGATAAACGTGCTCTTTCAATAACCTCGTTTATTTTATTATTGGCATTAAAATAATAATTATAATGGCTTACCGTATTTTGTATGAATCTCCGGGGAAGCGTAAATTTCTTTTGGCCGGTTTTTTCCGACTTAAGTGTTTTAGTTTTAAATTTTTCAGGCTTATCTTTTTCAAGATCAACTGTAATTTTGCCCAATTGGGCATGAAGCTGAGGCAGAAAGAAAAACGAAAAAAACAAAATATAAAAAAACTTTACCATCCGGCTGTTCATCAATTTAACGAATTTTACAGAAGTATTGTGGTCTAATAAGAGCATATCTCTATTAACTTCTAATCCACAAAAATATTTTAAAAATACGGTTATTTTACCCTTATTATCTTTAATAGTGAGTAGCGTACTGTATTTTTAACAACCTAAAAAATTAGTATGGCTTTGCCCGCAGGCAATACATCTTTAAAACGGCTTCGTAACCGTTACCGTCTTGTTGTTCTTAATGAAGATACTTTTGAAGAAGTGGTGGCATTTAAGATAAACAGGGTAAGTGTGTATATTGGGCTCTGTACATTATTTGTAATGTTGGTAGGCCTTACGGTAGCCTTGATCATGTTTACGCCGCTGAAGCTTTATATACCGGGCTACGGTGAAGCGCAAAAAGCGAAGGAATACGAAACGCTGAAGGTAAAAGCCGATTCTATCGAACAGGCCTTGTTGACAAAACAACAGTATATTAATAATATTGAAAAAGTGCTGAAGGGAAATATTGTTCCTCTTGATACGGCGCGGCTAAAGTTAAAAAATGTAGAAAAAAGCCGCGATTAAGGAGCATTTTTAAATTAAAAAAAATGGACCCAGGAAACCAAGGTAATAAGCAACTGTATCGCTACGCCGGCATGGCCATGCAATTCCTGGTGAGTATTGGGCTTGGCGTGTTTATGGGGTTAAAATTTGATCAATGGACAGGCATTTCATTTCCGCTTTTTGTGTGGCTGCTGCCGTTGCTGATTATATCCGGCATGCTATACTTTTTTATCAGGGACACTTCTTCACGGAAATAATTTCATGAGCACAAAAAAATATATGCCTCTCTTGTTGTTGTTCGTATGTATAGTAGCCGTCGTATTTATTTTCAGATCGGCCTTACAGGCAGCAGGCTTTGATATTTCATTTCTCTATATTGCCAATCTTATTTTATTTGTCTTAAGCTTTTTAGGATTTTTATTGCAACTAAGGGGATTGCGTTCTGCAAATAACAACGCTTTCATCCGTGGCGTGTATGGTTCCCTGTTAGTGAAAATATTTATAGTATTGATAGCCGTGTTTGCGTATGTCTTTCTTACGCATGGCAAAATAAATAAGCCGTCATTATTTACCTCGATGGCTTTGTACCTTGTTTATACCTTTGTAGAAGTAGTACAACTAATGAAAATAGCCCGTAAGAAAACCAATGCCTAAACAGGAATCACCGCTTCAGCAATTAAGCCCCTACCTGCCGGAAGGTTCGTTTGAACCGGTGACGGCCTACCTTACCGAATTTAAAGTGCATCTAACGATCACCCGTGAACGCCGGAGTGTCTTAGGCGATTACCGCAACCGCCTTCCGGGGAAAAACCATCGCATAAGTGTAAATGGAAATCTGAATAAATTTTCTTTCCTTATAACGTTGTTGCACGAGCTCGGCCACCTGGTGGCGTATGAAAAATTCGGCAATCGGATACAGGCGCATGGGGCAGAATGGAAAAATGAATTTGGGAAAATACTGGCAACGTTTATTTCAAAAAAAATATTTCCGGAGGATATAAAACATGAGCTTATGAAAAGCTTAAAAAACCCAGCTGCGAGTTCCTGCGCTGAAGATGCTTTATTGAGAATTCTCAGGAAATATGATGTACACAAGCCCGGCGTATTTCTGCTGGAAGAATTACCTCCGCAAAGTATGTTCAGGGTAAAGGGTGGCCGTACTTTCACCAAAGGAAACAAGGTGAGAAAAAGATTCTTGTGTAAAGAAAATCTTTCGGGAAGATTGTTTCTTTTTAGCCCAGTTGCAGAAGTTGAGCTTGTAAGTGAGGCATCATTATAAATCTTTTATCATCCTTACGCTGTAAAGACGAGCGCACTTAGTACTCGTCCTTTGCGAGGAGCCTTCACAAAGCAGTGAATTGAAGTATCTTCCGGCTCCGAAGCAACGTCCTTGAATATTGTTTACCCTGAGATTGCCACAAAGTTTTCCGTAACCACTGTTCAATTCAAATCTGTATGCTGGAAAACTTTTTGCAAGGACGAGAAGTGGGAAACCTTTGCGAAGGGAAGAAATTTTTTTGCGAAGGGAGAAGAAGATAAAATCGTTTACAGGTAGCTTGGTATATAATTAATCCCTATGGAAAATATTCGTCAATATTTAATTCACAAAATTCCAAACCACCCCTATTCGAAAAATATAACCGGGGGTCGGATAGAGAGGCGCTGCAAAATTATTATTGGTGAAACCAAATCCATCCGCAAACGAAACGGTATTCAGGTTTTCTAATTTTACCAAAGCCGTAAAAGACTTAATCCTGAAATTAAAAAACGCACTTACTTCAGGAAGATTGCTGATACTGATGGAGTCCTGCGGAAAGAATTGTCCTTCTACCGGTGAATAATTATTGGCTTTATAAGGGGTGTTATATTGCACATCTAAACCCGTACTGAGGTTAAGATTTTTAAAAAACACACCTTCAAAAGCAAGCCGCTGGCGTGTATAAAAAAGCGGCACACGCACAGGGTTGCTTCCCGTGGTTTGTTGTACTGTAAAATCGCTGTAGAGGCTGAGATGGCCTACTACTTTATTTTTAGTAGAAGCAACAAATTGGGTAATGTTCAGCAGCCCGTTAAACTGATCTGCTTTGGAATAATCGGTAAAATAAGTATAGTTGGTGATGGATATGTTACGGGCAAGCAGCCTGAACCTTGGATTATTGGCTTCAGCAGAAATCAAGGTGATGTTTTCTTTTTTTGTATCTAAATTATTTTTAAAATTAAACGCAGAGTTTCCTTCAAAAATATAAGATGGCAAACGGTTTACATTTTGAAAAATCACCTGCACATCACCCAACTTGCTATTTAAAAAACGGGTAAGCGATGCATAAGCGCTGTAATCCGCAGCATTAAGGCCGGTGGTATAAAACTCGCCTTTCAAAAGCGCATCCCACTTTTTATTTCTCGTCTTGTTTCTGTATTCCCCATGCAGTACTATGTTGTAAAAATTTTTACTAACGGGAGGCGGCGGATAAATCTGGATCGGGAAAGTAGGCTGCAAAGGGGAGGTGAAGATCCCTGTAAAATTTTCCAGTCGGATGCCTGCCTCGATAAACTGCGCCGGATTTTTTGTTTCAGGAAATTGCTTTATTGCAAAGTCATTTGATACAAATTTCCACCTGTCCTGCACCTCGAAGTTTAAGCCCGAGGATGGGTCCAGCTTTAGGCCATACCATTGATTGTAAAGTGTTGAATCCCGCTTCGCAAATTCGACACTGGTAAGTTTATCTTTAAATAAATAAGTATAGCTGCTAAAATTGAGTGTATGCTGGAGACGAAATTTTGGATAGAATAAATAGTCTTTTGTACTGTCGTTAATGATGATAGAATCTTTAATTCCAAAGTCATAGCTTTGCCTGAAGAAGGCTGTAAAATTATTGTAATTATTTCCCGTGCTTACTTTGGTAGAAAACACATTGAACGATTGTTCCACATCTCCCCCAAGATTAACGGGAACGGAGAAACGCTTTTTCCTGGTTGGGTCTGTGAGAAAAGAATCATTTTGAATGCCGCCATTTTCTGAAGCGCTCAATTTATTTCCCAGCAGCACAAGATAAGCGGCATATCTTTTTTTAATGCCCTGATAGTTACTGAAAAAGCGATAATTGTTGTGGTTGGTATTTTGTGTTTGAAAAAATCCCGGCGATGAAATAAGCCGGTATTCAATACCGGCATTCCAATTGGGTTTTATATTCTGCGTATGCAATACACCTATCACTTGCTCCTTAGCAGAAGCAAGCAGGTAAGTTAACTTCGTAAAGGGACGTGTAGTTTTAAAGAAGCGGGTATTCTCAAGCGTGTACATATAAGAATCATAGGCATGAAAACCAGCATCCCATCCCGCTTTCAGCACGGGCGTAAACAAAACCGGGAAGGCTGCGCTACCATTATTTCCAAGTGTAACATAATTTGCATGTACCGTATAATATTCATCAAAATCATCTAATGAAGAATCAAGAGTTTGGCTCTTTAAAGAATCGGGGTATTTGAAAGAAATAGTGATTGAATCGGCAAGGTCATCGCGATGCTTGAAGCCGAGCGTATCGCCTTTCTGCTGTGAATTTTGTTGACCATTGTTAATATTAGTTCCTTGCGGGTTAGCACTGCCCGGCCTTCTTTTCAAAATTCCGGGAACCTGTGAATGTGCAGCGGTAACCATACCAGCCAACAATAGAAACAGCGATAATTTCCGGATAGTTTTGAACAAATGTATTTCTCTTATTTGCCTCATTCAGTTTTCTTAAAGGGCGCCGATCATTTCTTTAAAAATAAGTGTGAGCTTCGGTTCTGCATCTTTGGCTGCCTGCAATACTTCTTCGTGCGTGATCTTATTTTCTTCATCTCTTATACCAATATCTGTTATCACGCTTATAGCAAAAACCGGTAAGCCAAGATGCACCGCCGCTATCACTTCCTGCACGGTGCTCATGCCGACAGCATCTCCGCCAAGGAGGTTAAGCATTTTGTATTCTGCCCTTGTTTCAAAAGTAGGCCCGGTTACGCCGACATACACGCCTTCTCTCAACTCAATATTATTTTGTGCACCAATTTTTTTTGCTGATGCTATGAGATATTTTTTGTAAGGCTCGCTCATGTCAGGAAACCGCGGGCCAAAATTATCCTCATTTTTACCCAATAATGGATTAAGGGTAAGCATGCTTATGTGATCCCTGATAATCATAAGGTCGCCAACACGAAAGGAAAGATTAGTGCCACCGGCGGCGTTACTTATCAATAATGTTTCAATCCCTAAAAATTTTAAAACACGTATGGGGAAAACGACTTCCTGTGTGGAATAACCTTCGTAATAATGAAAGCGCCCGGCCATGGCAACGACTTTCTTGCCGCCAATCTCTCCAAAAATCAGTTCACCACTATGGCCTTCTACGGTGCTGACGGGAAAGTTAGGAATGTCAGCATAATTAATTTTGTATTCTACTTTTATTTCAGAGATAAAGCTTCCAAGGCCACTCCCGAGCACTATACCTACAGAGGGTTTTGTTTTGTATTTTGATTTGATAGTATCAACGGCCTCGTTTACTTTCTTCAACATACAGTTTTTAAAGATTTCGCTCAAAGTTAAGTCAATGGCTTAATGGAAGCATGGTTGATTTGTTAATGGGTTGATAAGTTGATTGGTTAATTGGTTGATTGGTTAATTGGTTGATAGGTTGATTGGTTGATTGGTTTATTGGTTGATTGGTTAATTGGTTGATTGATTGGTTGATTGGTTGATTTGTTAACTAAAACGTTGGATAAATTTGTGCAACCATTTCAATTCGTGAAAATTCGTGAAAATTCGTGCCAAATTTACGTGGCCACTATTTCTTAAAATCACAATAAATTATCTTTGCGTCTTAAACCATTTAATTTGCAAACAGCAACACAAATTTTAGATTACACCAGGTGGAATAAGGAGCTTCCTGAATTGAGCAGGCAATACCAATCCGCAAGTCCTTATCCGCATATTGTGCTGGAAAATTTTTTAAATCCCGAGACGCTTGATGAATGCATTGCGGAGTTTAATAAACTAAATGAAGCCGATGGCTGGATAAATTATGCGCATTACAATGAAAAAAAGAAAGGCCTGAATAAGCTCGATGTGTTGCCCGAAGCAATAAAGGGAACGATCAATGAACTAAACTCACCGGAGTTTTTAAAATTTCTCAGCACGCTTACCGGTATAAATGATCTGCAAAAAGATGATCACCTCGAAGGGGGCGGCATACATCAATCTACCAAAGGTGGCTACCTGAATATCCATGCGGATTTCACGGTGCATCCGCATCACCGCAACTGGCAACGAAGGGTAAATGTGCTTGTTTACTTAAATAAAAATTGGAAAGAAGATTGGGGCGGAAAGTTGGAATTGTGGGATACGCAAATGCAGGCATGTGAAGTAAAAGTTATGCCGGTTTTTAATCGCTGCGTAATTTTTAATACAGATGCAGATTCTTATCACGGCCATCCGGAACCGATGGAATGTCCCGAAGGTGTTTTCAGAAGGTCAATAGCTTTATATTATTATTCTGTAGAAGATAAACCGTTTCGCAGGGCCACTTATTACCAGGCACGCCCCGGCGAAAGCGATAAAAAATTAAGGGTAAAAATTGATAATGCAATGGTTGCTGCTTACACAGAAATTAAAGGAAGGCTTGGGGCGAATGATAAAATTATCAGCAAAGTGCTCCGATTTTTTTCGGGGAAAAAGAAATGAGTTTTGGAGAGTTTTGAATGGCGGTTATCGAGCATCAAAAGTAGGCTATTAAAACGGCACATTTTGACAATACAAATGCTAAACTTAAAGATATTGGAGAAATAGCTTATAAGAACCAGATTGCATTTGATACAAAAACTTTGTTAGTTACAAACGTTTGCACTCCTTCAAAAACACGGTAGCTTTTAAGCCAGCCATCATTACCGTGGTTTGCAATATCTGAACAGCAATTTTTTTGTTAAAGAAACCCGCCGGCAAATAAATTTTTTTTTTTGAAGTTTGTGAATAAAGATCTCTCCGCCAACAAATTTGTTGATTTATCAACAGCTTACCTGTAAATTAACTACTAATATGCGCCGTATGCTTGTGCAAAACTTTGTGAAAAACGGGTGAAAAACGACTTGCTGAAAAACTTGCAAAACAGCCATTGGCCATACTATCTTTGCTGTACAATTGAGGAGTGAAAGTGATTAAATTCACGGCACTCTTTAAGCGTAAGGAGCATCGGGTTAGTAAGTAGTACAATCTTCAAGCAATTGAAAGGAGTATCCAAACAGACTTGATGCTTTTTTTGTTTATAACCCTCCCGGTTATTTGCTTTTTTTATGCTTTCTTCAAAAATATTTTCCCTTCTAATTAATTTGTATAAAGTCCGGTTTCTTTATTAATTGAGCATTATATTTAAAGCGAAGATCGGTTGAGATATCGAAACGGAAACTTTCATGGTAATAGTTTTTTCCGGGAAAGAAATATCCTTTAAGCTCAAATGTGCCGAACACAAGACTTTCGTTTCGCGACCTTATTCCACCACCTACAGAAGAATAAATGCGTGCATCAGAAAGATAGGGGGAGAATAAGCTGGCATTAGCAAATACGAAAGGTGCAAACCTGAACGAGGCGACTGATAACGGGCTAAAAAAAACAGACTCGGCTTTGATAGTAGCCCGTAAAGTGCCGCCTATTTGGCTATGGCCATATTCAGGCAAGCCAAAATTACTTTCAAGCAAAAGCTGCTCATTGAAAACAGTGTTTACCTGTTGGGCAACGTCCAGATTTAGAAAAAAGCGCTGCTTCCATTTTTGCCCCAGATTTTTAAGGTGATCGAAATAGGCGATACTACCTAAAAAGTTTATGTCTTCAATGGACTTGCCTCTCAAATTTCCTTCTGCACGTATTGTATAGCTTACATAATTTTTTTTGTCATTAAAAAAAGAACGCTGGTAATTGAAGCCGAGAAACGATCTCAGCACATTTTGCTTTTTGGTATAGCCGGCAGTCAAAGTAAGATTAAGCCCTTCAGGTATATCTTCATTTCGCCCAAAGCCATATATGTATTGAGCTTTATAAAAGTTTTGACGATAGAAAGTTAAGGAAGCAAGAATGCCGGTAAGGTCTGCATATCTCCAGTAATAATTAGAAATATATTTCGTTGGTATATCCTGGAATTTGCGGTCTATGATCCGAAGGCCTATCAATTTTCGAAGCTCATGATCTTCCTTTTCTATGGTGTATCCCTTTGCATTTATGTTGTATCCGGCCCATGCTTCAAAATTATAATACCGGTAGCGGCTATCGGTGTAGTATACAGAATCACGCCCGTACATATTTCTTGTAGAATGATAGGATGAATTGAATTCGTAAGTCCAGCGCATATACCTGTTTGCAAGCGGCTTTAATAAGTTGAGGTAATAATAATTTTCCTGCTTTGGCCCGGTGATAGAAGTATAAAAGCTTTTGTAGCCAATATCGCCGTTTATAAAACTACCGCCAATATTGCGCTGCGTGTATCCGAAGCCAAAGCCAAAGTTCTTTGCCCGTTGATTATCGAAAAGCGTTTGAAATGCCATGGCATTTCCATATCCGCCAAGATTATCTTCCCTTACTTCTATATCTGATCGCTGTAAACCTATGGAGCCAATAGCCCCGCTTATGGAAAAGAGGTCTTTTACCTTTACCAATACATCTACTGAATCAGCGCTGCCGATAACGGGAACTATTATGAAACTTGCATCTTGTATGTAAGGCAGTTGCCTGATAAAGCGAACATTATCCGCCAGCAGATAAGGCTTTATTGTATCATTTTTATTAAAAAAAAGATTGTTTTCGATTACCGAATTTCTCGTGATATGATGCAAAGTATTCGCCAGCTTAGTTAATGTGGTCACAACTTTCTTTGCAGAATCGGCAATCGGCGTACCAAAAGGTAACCTGACAATCATAATATTTCTTATAATGTTTCCCTGGTATTCAAGAAAGGGTTCATCGTTTCGTTCAATACCTTTTGTATTTGGATCCTCTTCGGAATTTTTCATGAAGCCCTTAACCACATTTACGAGCAAACCCTTTCTATCCCTCATATAATCTTCCAGCGTTTTCCTTCGCGAACTATCTTCCTGGGCTAAAATTGTAAACGTACCTGAGCAAAAGCTGCCTGTAAATAATAAAGCCAATAAGTATTGTTTGAACGATGTCATCAGGCTTTAATGTGAATAGTAAAAATAAGGAAATAACCTGCTGCTAAGTGTTACACAAAAAGCAAAAGGATAGCGTTATTCTTAGAAGCGGAAGAGTTAATTATTACGGTTTTTTATAAGCAATAAATATCAGACGTAAATACCTGCAGAAAAGTTTCGTTGACTTGAAAGAAAATGGTGATCAATAATTTACGAGGTATGCTATTTCGTGGAAATTTTATCAAGAAGCAAATACCTGTTCCGCGTTTTTTCTGTCTCCGCCTCAGTATTTGCATCTATATACATAAGTCGGGCGGGGCCGCCGCTTTTAACCGCCGGCCATGTGGGTACGCCAGTCCCGTTTGGATTTCCTGTTTTAACAAAATTGGCAAAGTAAGCCTGCAAAATTTCTGAGACTTTATAATCTTCCGGTTGCCAATCGTACACACGGTTAGTCGGCAAATTGCCCAAGGCATATTCAATCTCTGAAGAATGTGAAGCTCCGTGAGCTGCCGACCCGGTAATATCTCCTGTATCTGATCTCATAGCGGGACGAGGACGGGCGTACATATAACGATACACTGGTTTTCCTCCAGTCGCGCTTTGTATATCCGACCATTTCCAGGTGGAGAATCCTATAAAACGGTCGCCGGCAAGCCCTGTGGCTACTGCCTTTACAGCATCATCGCCGGATGCGTTATATACTTTCAATATTGCCTCAGCATTTTCACCATACATTTTTTGTACTGCTTTTATATAATCTTCCTTTGTTGGATTTTGGTTGCCGGTTATTGCACCATAGCCACTCTCTTCAGAGTTCCACCCCACTAACAAAGGCACATGCGCCTGTAAACCTTCTGTATAAATTTGCAAAGGAGGCTTAGGGAAAAAATATCCGTCAACATCTACAGGAAATCTTGCGTTACCGGGTTTAGCGGTGGCTTCTAATAACTGCTCTGCCGGTATGGCGCGAAGAGCAGTCAGAGATCCGGCGCTCACACTTTTTGCGAATGCTACGCCGGCCTTTTCAGCTTCAGATAGAGAAACAGTTGATTGCTTGCCGAGAAGAGAACCACTTTCTCCAATTGCCCCTGCGATGATATTTTTTGAAAGGGGGGAAGCCATTTGAGCACTTACAGAAAATGAGCCTGCGGATTCTCCTGCAATGGTAATTTTATTCGCATCGCCCCCAAAGGCAGCAATATTTTTTTGCACCCATTTCAATGCTGCGTTTTGATCAAGCAAACCGTAATTACCAGAAGCATGATGCGGTGATTCTTTAGTAAGCTCAGGATGTGCAAGAAAACCAAATACACTAAGCCTGTAATTTATCGTAACCGTTACAATTCCTCTCCGGGCAAGGCTTTCACCATCATAGCGATATTCCGAACCATCACCCGCTATAAATCCACCACCATAGAAATACACAAGTACAGGAAGATGATCATTGGCAGATTTTGCCGGTGTCCACACGTTAAGATAAAGACAATCTTCGCTAACGCCGTTGGAGCGAAAATTCATGTCGCTGAATATTGGCCTTTGCATTGCCCGCGGCCCAAATTTATCTGCTTTTAAAATTCCTTCCCAATTCTTAGTAGGTTGCGGTTCTTTCCATCTTAAATCTCCTACGGGAGGTTGTGCAAAAGGAACCCCCTTAAAAACGCGGACGCCTGATTCATTGATTCCTTCGAGGACACCATTAGCAATTTTTATGCGGGGCGGCACATCATCACTAAACACCTGCGCACTCAATATTGATGTTATAAATAATAATTGGGTAAGAATAAAAATCTTTCTCATAAAAAATATTGATGGGAGTATCAATCGTGAAATTTGTTTTGATTGAAGATAACAATATCATAACGTATAAAAAGCCCGAAATCAATATAATAGATTCCGGGCTTTTGTTGGAAAAAATCACAAATCATTTATGGAGTTACAACACCATTTTGAATATATTTTATCTGCACTGCTTTGTTTACATCAGTTGTGTTTGGAATGCCCGTAAACAAAATAGTATATACTTTTCCTGCCTCTACTGTTATGCTTCTTGTTGAATCAATAGTCGATTCATCTTTTACATTAATCGAGACACTGCCGGGAGTAATTTGTTTAAAATCTGAAACACTTGCAAAGGCTGCATTATTATTAAACACATCTGTGCCATTTGAAGAAATAGTCACCAGCGGTTGTGTTGTTGAATCTGTAATAGCATTTACATAACGTACAAATGAATTTCCTGTAGTAGTGGGAAGGCTGTCAAGATTGTCTTTCACAAATACATTTCTATAACTCCCATTAGAACCGACTACAAATAATGAATAGTATGCGCTGTCATTAAAAACCTGATTGCCTGTGGCCAGCGTACTTCCGGAATAAAAGTCATAAGAAGTTACCTCCCTGCTGCCAATATATACGGGAAGGTAGCCGCCGGTAAAACTTGTATAAGCAAGTGGCGAATTGGTAAGACTATTGTTAGAAAGCGCCACGCCAATTGAGGGCTGATCAGTAGTAAGATTAAATGCCATCAACCCTGCGGCCGGGGTTTGGGCGGGTTTATCAACCGTTTTTTTACACGCAGTAAATAAAAAGGAAACGGCTACAAAAGCTGCGACAGGCAATATATTGCGCCTGAGAAATAAAATTAATTGTTTCATGGTTACGATAATTTTTTTAATTTTTAATTAATAGTATGAGCTCACTATTGAAAAAATAATGCCATTCAAAGCTTATGACAGTTAAAATTTAGCTGCTATTTTTATCTTATTATTTTCTTAACAAGCTGTAGAATTTAAAAGTAATTTCTTTGGATAAAACTTAATAGAATTACACGCCGTTAAATATTATAACATAAAAAGGAAAATTTAAAGAGCAGCCTAATGAGCTTGTAAGAATTATCCTGGACGCAGCTTCTGCAGGCAAAATATGATGAATAATAAAATAGAAATGTTTTTAAATTTGGCTATTATATTTCTGAAATGTTTTGTCGGGTAAATTTTAATATGAATGAAAGAAACTGCTTTAGGCAAAGTAATCAATATTTGTAGGTAACACTTGTTTATTTTAGAGAAAAAAATAAAAAAAGACTTATTTTGGAGTAACGTAAACGTTACCTTGCATGATGAAAGCAAAAGAAGTAATAAAGCTGATTGAAAAAAATGGTTGGCTTTTGAAAGGCAGGCAGGTAGCCACAAAATATTCAAACATGCAACCAAAAAAGGCATTGTCGTAATTCCTGATCACGGGAAAGAGGATTTAAGAATAGGAACGCTGAAGTCAATTTTAAAACAAGCAGGTTTAAAATAAGATCACTTTCTTTTGTGCAAAAAAATAAAAAAAAACTTGAATAAATACAAAATGAAACCATTGCAAGTAATAATTGAAAAAGCAGATGAAGGGCTCTATGGCAGAATCGAAGGCCGTAAAAGTTATCTGCCTGTTACCTTTGGCAATTCTAAAAAAGAAGTATTACAAAACCTTAGAAAATTAATAAAGGACTACCAAAAACATGAAAAAAATGGCGATAGCTTTTGGTTAAAATTAAATACCGAAACATTACAATTTGCGATAGTCTATGACGTACAGGCATTTTTTAATGAACACGATTTTTTAAACGCATCGGCAATCGCCCGCCATGCGAATATGAATGAATCGTTAGTGCGTCAATATGCTACCGGCAAAAAATATCCCTCAGCAGAGCAGGCTAAAAAACTGGAAGATGCTATCCGGAATATCACAAAAGAATTGCATAACGTTTCTTTTTATGTTGAGGTATAATAGCTATAATACTCTATTAAAAACCCCGTTGTGAAAGAATGTTACAATTGAGATACTTTCCAAATACTGGTAGCCTGAACAGCCAGCCAACGTTGACGCATCGCTATACGTTCGGCATTCCAAAGAGTATTTTCCTGTGCAATTTTTTGTGTTACCTGGAATTGACTTTGAGCGAACATTGCTTTTTTCATTTCGAATGAACTATTTCCTAATTCCCTATTTTGAGCAGCATTCATTACGGTCATATTTCCCAGCCGGTAAACTAACTGTTCATGTTCTCTATCACTTATTTGCTCCCAACTGTCACCTGGATTTTCAGGTATCACATGTTCTATATTATAGAGATCACTTTCATAATCGAAATCATTTCCGGAAATTTGTTTTTCAATTTTAAAAAAGATATACCTGACAATTCTTTTATTTCTCGCTTGTGTGGTTTTCATTTGTTTTTCTGAAAAAGCAGCTTTGAACTGGTCATCATTTATATAAATGCTTCGTAATTCCTGTATGATTGATGGCAACGTTTGTAATGTTTCATTAGCAATTTTTTCAGCAACCGCATTATAAACTCTTTCCTGTTCATTAGTCGCAAGGCCACCAATTACATTATAGCGGAAAGATATTACACTGCATACTTTTAATAAAGTAGTAAAATCATTTTCATTAAATCTCCGGTGAGCAGCTAAAAGCAAAGGAAATAATTGGCTTACACTAAACATTTTTAGTTCATAAACATATTGTTTCTGATCATGGTTCCACAAAATATCTTCAGGATTTGATATAGCAGCATACGTATCGGCATCTGCTTCCATATTTCTAAGAAGTTTAAAAACTGCTTCCCTGTCCCTGATTTGATCTCTGAGTCTTTTGAATAATTCCGAATGTCTTACAAATTTGTTCCGGCTGTTCCAATGTGTTCTCAGGAAATCAGGAAAACTCTCACTACCCATTTTGCCAACAAGTATTTCCCATCTATTTTCCAATTCCTGTAATTCTCTTTCATCTCCGCTTTGACCATGTACGACTGAGAACAAATAATTTTTTAATAAATCGGTTGATGAAAGTTTTACGCCTTTTGCATTCAATGTTTCAAAAACTTTATATGCATTAAGTTCATCACTTACGGTAATCACTGTAAAAAAAAGACGGTCTGATAAGTCATCAATAAATTTTGCTAAAACTGAGCCATCTCTTAATCTGCCATATTTCTCTAATACTTTTGAATTGAACCAGTCTGATGATTTCCTCAAAAGATGTTCTGTTGCTTTTAAATTTCTTCGGGGAGCCGGAAGAAGAGGCACCAGGTATGTTTGGTATAAATGATTATTATTTCTGTTTAAAGTAAGTTTTGATTTTGGGATAAGTGTTACAGGATCTAAATAACCAATAAATGAATTTCTCAGTTGATCTTGTCGTTGCTGATTTCTACCAGGCTCTATATTATCCTCAATTAATTTTTTCAAATTAGATAACACTGCTAACAGTAAAATGCTAAGTGTTGTCAGGCGTTGCTGGCCATCTATAACATCGAAGTTTTTATTATCTTTTGATTGCAAAACGAGATAACCCATGTAGTGCGATGTTTCAGATGCATTTTCCAATACATCTGCCATATCCATCCATAGATCATCCCATTCAGTATCAATCCAGCTATAATCTCTCTGAAACCTGGGAATTGTATAAATCAATCCATTCCCCATAAGTTGCCGGTAAGTCTGATTAGAAACATTAAAGGTCATACCTGCCATAAATCAAAATTATATATTTTAAATTCTCTTCTTTCTTAGTGTGGCTGAACAGCAGAAATACAAGCAGTAAACATCGGGATGTTTATATTTTACAGACTTAAGGCTAAGATAAGAAGATGGCTTGTTTTTAATTTGACGAGCGTTCAGACATCGGGTTTCTCCGTAAGGGCCGTTGGACATTTCCTGCTTTCCTATTTTGTAAGTCTATTTAAGAAAGGAAATGAAAACCCCGCTGAGAAAATAAGTAGGCGAGAGGACGGCGGCTCGCACGAACATTTAATAATACAAGCGCCGGCGGAAGTAATTCTTATTGCCTCAGAAGGCATCATTTTGGTAGAAAAACGTATCCATTATTTATGTGAGCTCCGGAGGAGCGATATTTAAAATGCCGCAATTCATAAGCTTGTAAACTCCTCTAAAATTTTAATGCTATAATAAAAATATTGCTGCTAAAAATTAAAATTTAATAAATCAAGTGATTCTATGAATACCCTAAGGCTCGGATTATCTTTATAACACGACCGTAGCTTTTTATTTTTTAAATAATCTTTCGATAATTTATTATACTCTTTGCCCATATCGCTTTTGTTTTTTTTATCAATATAAAAGCCGAATTTATGGTCAATCTTACGATTCAAATGATATATACAATTGTTTGTGGCTTGCTTAATTTTATCATCATAATATAAAGGCAATAACCAACACTCGATCTCTTCAACACAAATGGCATAAATAATTCTACCACTAAAAGAAGCAAAGTTGTTTTCAAAAGTGTTAGAGAAAATTTGCTGGAATTTTTCTATCACTTTATCTATTAATTCTTCCGGAGAATATTTAATTCCTTCATTGTTAGTTTTTTTAACATCATAGTTTTTTTCTTCAGAACGATCAGTATCAATTTGTATAATTATATAATCATTTTGTTCAAAAATTTCAAGAAGTTTCTTTGATCTGCAATATTCAAAAACATTGGTCCATCCGCCACTATCGGCTGCGCCATATTTATCTGTGTTATCTCTAAAAGGCTGAATAAAACGAATGTTATCATTCAAATCGGCATTACTAAAATATCCGCATAAGATATTTTCCAGAACTATTTGGTCGGTTGGCCCCTCTGAAATAATACCAAATGTTGTCATTAAAAATTTTTTGGAAGTGCACCTATATTTCCCCTTAAAAATTGCTCTGATAATTTAAGCGGTTCAACACCTTCTAAAGGCGATTTTTTTTCTATGCGGTTTGCTTTTGTATAACCCAGCTTATTTCTTGATATAGCATATAATCTTTGCTCAGGATTATTTAAATTCAAACCATCTAATATTGATGGATTATGCGTTGTGCAAATAACCTGCTTATTATATTTTACGGCCAGATCAAATAGTAGAGAGATCACTTTACTGCAAAGTTTGGGATTTAAAGCTGTATCAATATTATCAATTGCAAAAAACTTAGGCGTAAAATCACTTACAAATAAAGTAAGATAAAACAGTAAAAAATAAAAGCCTTCATTAGTATTAATTAAGCCAAAAGATTGAAACCTTTCGTCAAGGTACCGGTCTTTTAAAATAAATTCTGTTTCATTTAAAAGTTTATCTGTTGATAATTCAATTGATTCAAACCAATCAAAGAGTTTCAGATAGTTGGCGATTTCATCAAACTGTTCTTTCTTCTCGGTTGCTATAAGCCTGAATAATTTTAGAAAGCCTTCGCCTCTGTATCCAATCGGTTCATTGTAAGATGATTCATTTGAATTGTATGTTCTAACAAAATAATTTTCGGGAGAATAAATAATGAAGTCTTGCAGGTTAAGAGAATTTATCTTGCTTTTTGAAGTTTTTACAGCATCACCAATTTTAAGATTATCATTAGGAAAATTATCAACTGAAAATTCTGTGCGCCCATTTATCGGTATTGGAATAAAAGATTCCCATTTTGCAAAGGGTTCATTGGAGTGATTAATCTCAAATTTTATTTCGTAATTATCACTGGCAAAAAGATTAATATTTATTTGTTCATTCGTTTTACTTGTGTCAAAACCACTTCTATAATATTTAGGTTCAGTAAGCCGTACTCCCTTTAATTCCAAATTACTTCTCGTTACATATTCTTCAAAACCAGCTCTGTTATTTATAGATTCTACCGGATTTAATTTTCCTGTTAACGCACAGGAAGCAAAAGCAATAGCTTCTAAAATATTACTTTTTCCACTTCCGTTCTCGCCAATAAAAACATTAAATCTCGACAACTCAATAGATAAGTTTTCAATTGATTTAAAATTTTGAATGTCAACTTTATGGACCATTATAGTATTTTAAATTAGAATAAATTGATAAATCCAATTGTAATATAAATTCTTTTTCCTACCTACCGGGGGTTTTCACAGCATAATCTTCAGGCTATAATATTTTTTACATAAAACCCCGATGCGTACCTACACATTGAATTATTGAAAAGCAAATCTATAAATCTTTACAATGCTTTGGAATGATATTCTCTCGCAATTCCATCACCGTAAATAATGCGCGGTTGTATTTAAAGGCATAATGGTTAGATAAGAAGATGACTTGTTTTTAATTTTGCAGAGCGTTCAACCATCGGGTTTCATTTCCTGCATCCTATTATTGTTAGGCTATTAAGAAAGGAAAACCGCGATAAGGAAGTAAGAAAATATTAATAGGAGACAAACAATTGTTACTACAGATAAAAGAAACACTATCTCTCCAATATCAAAATTTTCAACTTCTAATTTTATCAACCCCAAAATATAAACTTTAAATGTTTTATTATTTTTTGCCATTTTGTATTCTAACTAATTTGATTTTCTAATTAGAATACAAATACACAATTATTTAATTACCATTAATTACCAAAGCCTGTCAAAAGAATTTATTGTAATAATTCTAATATTTTTTTGTAATTTTTTTTGTAAGGAGATGTATTATTATTACTAAATGTTTTTCCCGTCTTTTCCAAAATCTACACCTTTAAAGTAATTGCTAATTAGTGTCGATAAAATTTTCCTATTTGTTGGATATATTTTACCTTTTTCTTTTAAAGCATCAATCCATGCAACAAATACTCCTTTGTTTCTAGGACCTAATAAAAATTCATTCTTAGGGGATATTGCTACGGGATTTATTTTTCTTAATATTTCAACATATACTTCGAATTCCTTTTTATCAATAAACAAATCTTCCAGATTGGTGTGTTTTTTTGCTTCTGAATTATTTTTACTTTTAAGATCTAAGATTTCGGTGGACAACAAATTAGTGATTTTGACCGCATAACTTGCAAAGTCCTGATTTCGAAAAAGTGTAGGAGAATGGACATTAAAAAGTTCTGTATCATTCCACCAGGTGTGTTTTAATTCTTCTGCTTTAAATTCAACCCTAACCATTTCAGGAGACATCTTCTTCTCGTTCCTGTTTGCTTTTTCTTCAATTAAAAAAATTTTATTATTCCATAAATCAACTATTTCCCTTGAAGCTGTATAATATTTTCTCAGCATCTCCTTGAGATTATCCTTATTAGGAGCAAATAAAAATAGCTCACGAACTGCATGTTTAAATCTTGGAAAATTAAAAAATAAGTCTCCTTTGATTATTTCATAGATAAAATAAGATTTGGTTTGGGGACGAAAATGTGCTCTAATTTCTCTAGTCTGAATTTTGAATTCATTTCTGATAAACCATAGTGCGTATTCTACAAAAGATAAAATTTCAATATCTGAATATTCTATTTCAATATTGTCAAATAAGAATGCTGCTTCTACTGCTAAAAATAATTGATCAAGTTTTTCTTTGTTGAATGTTCCAATTTCATCTCCCTTGGTGATATCTTTAATTTGTATTTCGATGTCCTCAAGTTTTAATGCTGAGTTTTTATTCTTTTGTGCTCGATAATGCATGTCTACCCAACTAAAACATTTATGATAGACTTCGGCTAGCGTATTTAGATAAACGCCCTTATGCCATTGACTTTGGCGTTGTTTTATAACAAAAAAGTTAGGCCTGGCATATTCCGGATAATTTAGAGCCTCAAAAAATATTGATTCAAGTTTTAGAGAATGCATCTTAAATTTATTTACTTCTGTTCCACAATCCCCACTTCCTCCTCACTCAACCCATACAGCTCATACACCATCTTATCAATTTCATCATCTGTTTGCTGAATACTATTTGCGTTTATCTTTTCTGCTTCAAAATATTGCAGCCATTCCTGTTGTTCGGAGAGAGGGAGTTTTATTTTTTGTTTTGTAAGTTCTTTAAAGAATTCATTTGAGGTTAAGTTAGCCCAATTCTGTAATTTATTATTGATATTAATTGTTGCAAATTTTGATTGCAGTAATTGGGTGAATTGTTGCAGTAATTGATTTGATACTTTATTCTTTGAAAGCATTATATCTGCTTTATTGATAAAGGGTTGCTGTTCATTAACAGACAACTTTTTAACTGATAATGATTTTAATTCATTCACTTTAACTTTTGGAAATAAATCATCCTCCTGTGAATAAAACTTTCTAAAGAAAAATCCATATAAAGTACTGTTCAGGATTGCTAGATAATATAAAAGATTATTAGTTTTGTCATTAGGGTAGTTAATGCATACATATAAACTTTGATCCGCATAATACTTTTCTGTATCTATCGTTGCAAAAAAATAATCTGATATGATTTGACGTATTAAAATTTTTGGATTTTCAAAATACCTTTCATCTTTTGGTGACATTAGCCAGCTTCCCCACTTAATATAGTTTTCTTGCCATTGTAACGAATAACGTTTAACTCCCTTACCCTTCAGCTCTTTTTTATAATTATCATCTAACCTTTTTTCACTGTGATAAATTTTTCGTTTTACATCTTCATCTTTCAGTGCTAATCCATTTGAGTTGATTCCATATCCAACTTGATAAGGTTTGAAGCCATTTGAAATATCAAGCATCTCACTTAAAACAGTATTTGTATTGTTTACTTTTTCTATAATTGAATTAATTATATAGTTATCGTTGAAGGAAATCATCATATTCGGATGCTTACGCCATTCCTTAATATCATAAACAAAAAGTTTATCTACGTCTGAACCAACATAGCATTCTGACGCAATTTTGAGTGACTTATTTCCTATGTAAATTGACGCTTCTACATTAGCTTCTTCAAAAATTATTTTCTTATTAAATTTATTATTTGTTTTATCTCCAATTGGGTTAAAAGCAATCGCCTTACTTCAATTGCATATTTATTATTAAACCAGGCGTTAGGAATTATGAAACCTAAATATCCATGTTGCTTTAAAATTCTATTTCCTTGTTCAAAGAATAAATAATAAGCCTCGGCATGACCAGTTACTACCTTAAATTCTTTTCTGTAAAAAAATATTTCAGTTTCATTAAATTTTGCTCCATAAGGCGGATTCCCAATCACCACATCAAAGCCTCCATTATCAAAAACAGTTTTAAATTCTTCCTTCCACTTAAAAGCTTTATCACCAGCTACGCTTACATCATCTATTAAGCTGTTGCCGCATTTAATGTTGTCGCTGAGGTTGCTTAGCTTTTTTCCCTTCTTAGCTGTATGCAGCCACAGGCTTAGTTTTGCAATTTCTATGGCATCTTCATTTATATCTACACCATATAAGTTGTTTTCTAAAATACTATTGTCCAGGTCAGTAAATACAATAGGCACATCAAGCATTCTTGCAGTTAATTCATCAGCCGTTCTATGTTCGGCTTTTAAGTATTCAAGTGCTGCATTTAAAAACGCACCGCTTCCGCAGGCAGGGTCACAAATGGTCAGTTGCAAAAGCCAGTTGCGGTAAACTTCAATTGTATCGAGTAATGCCTTCCGGTGGTCTTTTCTTTTTTTAGGAGCAAAAGTTTCTTCATTTATCTGCAGCTCTTCTTTCTTTTGCGTGCAAAGGGCGCCCACAGTATTTTCAACAATGTATTTAGTAATGTAGCGGGGCGTATAAAACACGCCTTCTTTTTTTCGCTTCGTCTTGTTCTTTTCTATGGCCTTGCCTTCAAGCTCCTGTTGCAGTTCTTCTATCTCGGTAAGGCTGTGCTCAAATATGTGCCCGAGAATATTTACGTCTATATCTGTTTCAAAATCATAACCGCTAAGTGTGTTGGTTCCTTCATATAAAATGTTGTCATCAATAACAATTGTATCTAAAATATCATCGGGCAAAAACAAGCCACCATTGTAAGCAAATATTTCATGCTGCTTACCATGGTGCCCAACATTCAGGTAACCGAAATACTTTTTAAACCGGCTGTACAAGGGGACATAGTTATCCAGTTCTTTCAATTGCTCCCATTGCGCTAATATGTCTCTTACAGAGTTTGGAGGAAGCAGCAACCTGTCTTCAGCAAAAAGAATAAACAAGAAACGGTCTAAGAGCTTTTGTGTTTTTTTAAACAACAGCAGCTTATCATATTGCGTATTTTGCTCTGCTATATTTTGAACAAGTTTTCTTTTAAACAGCGAATAGTCTGCATAGAGTTCTTTGGTTACATTCTCTTCCTGCACTAAAGATGCCTGTTTTATTTGCAGCGGAATATTGGCTAACAGGTTTTGCTTTTGCAGGCAGAGATATAGGAAAGCAAACTTTTCGCGGGTAAGTGCAAACAGGTCGAACTCTTCGTAGTCAGTAGAATCATTTATATAAAAGCGCAGCTTTTCAAAATTGCTGGTGATTACATACGTGCAGTTCTTGTGTTTGTGCTTATAGCCAAAGGCCTGGTTACTTACTTTATCAAGGTCTGGTGTGCCCGTGTCTTTTAATTCGACAACACTTAACACTTCGCCGTTCAATAAAATAGCGCCATCGCTTTTGGTAGCATCGGTAACGCTTTTCTTTTCTAATACAAAATTGTAATTGGGCTGGGGATTTAAGGTATAGCCTAATACGTTTACAAAAAGGTCTCTTATAAAACCTTCCTGGTATTCTTCTTCTTTAGCATTTCTTATGTTTTGCTGTATGCTCGCATTAAAAAAGTGTTGCTGAAATAATTGCCAGGCAGCTTGCAGGAGTATTTTATCAAGATCGCTGATATATTTTTTAAGAACAGATTGCTGAAACAAAGGCATGCGCTAAAATAAGAATTTATCGCTTCTCATCTTATTACTCTCCCGGCAGAAAAGTTTAGGGGCCTTCCTATCGCAGGTTTTACAGCATAACCTCGCGGCTGTAATACCTTTACGTGTTCAAAGAACTCCTATGGAAAAACCCCGATGCGTGCTTTCACATTAAACTATTGCAAAGCCAATCTATAAATCTTTATATGCTTTGGTATGAAATACATCGCAGTCCCATCTTCGTAAAATTCCTTTAGCAAGAAATGTACTTGCTATCTGGCTTTCTCCCTGAAGAGGTCTTTTAGCCACAGCATAATATCACAATTGTAATATTCTTTCTGTGAGAAGATGACTTATTTTAATTTCCCTGCTGAGAAAGAAAGGTCAAAAAACCTTCTTGCAAAAACAATTGTATAGTCATTGCCAGGCATTATTTACATCCTGTTTTTAATTTACCAAATTCAACTTTTTTAATTCAGCCATTGCTTCAAACAACATAACACCGCTAAGCTGCGTGGTAAAGTCAGTGGTGGAGCCGGGCGGTTTATCCCAGGCATTTCCAAAAAGTACCTGCGATTTATTAGTTCCTTTACTCCACAATGTTTGAGCATTTGTTTTTAAGAAATCAATGTATTGAGTTTTCTTGCCGGAAGTAAGACTTCCATCAATAATAAGCAGGGTAAAGTATCTTACAAAAATCCCTTTAAATAATCCGCCATCTCCGCCGCCTTCATCTTTTAAAATACCACCACTTGTAAGTTGCCCGCTAATTACTGTATAATCTGCAGCCTTTAATGCATCGTCTAAATAGGAAGCCGCCTTGGTAATACCATATAATTCTAATGCAGCGCCTATAAAAGTTCCCTGGTTATAAGTAAATTTCCAGGTAGTATTTTTGTTGCCACTGATATCAATGTTATCATATACAAGCCCTGTCGTTGGCTCGTATAAGGTGGCCTTCTGCCATTCGAATATTTTCTTTGCCCAATCTAAATCAGCAGGGTCTTTAAATTGATTGTATAACCTGGATGCTAAAATTGACGCCGGTAAATTGGACGGTGCATTCTTGGATTGATTGTCTTTGCGCCACCATATTCCGCCTCCTAAATCTGTACTCCATCCGCCTTTGATATCGCTCCATAGCAAGAAGGTGATGTCTTTATATTGTACATCGTTGGTAGCATTGTAAGCCCTGAGGCAAGCCAGCGCCATCCATTCCATATCATCGTAATAATAGTTGATATAAGTGTTGTTATTTTTGGCTTTCACTCCTGTGATCAGGTTATCCATTCTTGTTTTGGTAGAAGCTGTCGGAGTCCGCAAATAGAGGTCAACCAGCACATCCAATGCGTGGGCAGTGGGCCAGTATTGCGTCCAGTTGCCGGTATTGTTATCACTAGTAAAATAATTACCCGAAGCATTCCAGAATAAATTCACCGATGTCTGCGCCGAGTCTGCAATGGCTGCCCAGTTATATACAATCGTGGGTGGCGGAGGCGGTGGCGGATTTACTACATCCTTTTTTGTTTTCAGGCACGCGGGTAAAAATATGCCGGTTAAAATGCAGATTGCTAAATATTTGATAAGTGTTTTCATATTTATCCGTTTTATTTTTTTGATACTAATACTAGCCGTTCATTATTTTTTGCAAGCAGTAATGCCGGCTGATTTTTAATTTTTATTTCCGTTATATTTCTTACAGCGCCTTTCTTCATGATATATCCGGCGTTGCTGATTGTTTTATTTTTTTGAACTGAAAAAAGAGTTGGCAGCATGGCATCGTACCTTCCTTCATAAGGCAGTACATCATAAAAATTACCACCTGCTATATAATTCTTTTCACCTTTTGAATTACTGAAAGAAGCGAAAGAAAAAATCGGAGACACCTGTAAAAAAGAGGGCAAAGATTGCAAGCTCAACTGCCCGTTATTGTTCCAAAGTATGGATGATTCTAAAGTATAAGCTGAAAGCTCTTTTGCTTTGCCGATGGCCTCTTTGCCAAATAATTCTTCTGCTGTTTTACCTGCGATATCACTATAATGTAAGAATTTTTTCTTTAAATAAGGCAACCTTTTTTCTAGATCTGCTTTACCAAGAAAACTGTAATAGCCGCCGTTTTTATAAACAGCAAGTATGGGGTCAGCGTTATTATTATTATCCCAATCCGAGAGGTACATCTTCAATGGATTTGCCTCGCTTGCCGTTAGCTTGCAATTAGTACCCCAATTACCAACCAGGAAATCTTCATCACCATCTCCATCCAGGTCAGCTTTGCAGATGCAATTCCACCAGCCACTGCTCTTCTGCAAGGCAGGCTGCTCCTGTTTTTCCAGCTTTCCCTTGTTATTTTTAAAAACAGTGATGGGCATCCATTCACCCGCTACAATTAAATCCTGCCATCCATCTCCATCTATATCGCTCCAGCAGGCGCTTGTAACCATGCCAATGTGTTCCAGGCCTGTGCTAAATTTTTCTGTAGCTTCTTTGAAATTGCCCTGCCCGGCTTTGTCCCCGTCCGACCGAGTCATCCGGGCGGGATTCAGGCGGGCCTTACCATCATTTACAAGCAATACGCTGGCCGGGTTGTAGCCATACATTCTTGCGTTGGCCCTTCCGCCCACAAATAAATCCATGTCGCCGTCTTTATCGAAATCGCACGCAGCCACGCAACTTTTATTTTCGAATAAGGCAGGCAGGCTATTGCTTACAACAAATCCGCCGCTACCATTATTGATGTACAACCTGTCGTTCAATAAAGGATTGCTTCCAAAAAATTCATTGCCACCACTCACGACATACAGGTCTGGAAATTTATCGCCGTTTGCATCAAAGAACAATGCGTTGTTTTCTTCATACATTGAATCTGCACTGAAACAATTTTGTGATGATTGTATAAAAGTTGATTGCGGAGTTTGAAGCCACAATTGCCCCGCTTGTCCTTTGGCGCCACAGACAAAAAAATCTTCAAGCCCATCGCCATTTACATCTGCCACGGCTATGCCGGGGCCTTGCGAAGCAAGGCTGTGTGGTAATAAAGGCTGCACATCAAGGTCGTCAAAGGCATCTTCTTTATGTATGAAATTTATTCCTGCCGGTGTTGTAATGTCTTTCCAGCTACTGTCAATACTTTTTTTAATAACAGGCCTTGTAAAATTTGCCGTGGCATTTTGTTGCAGCAATCCCATGGTGGAATTGGCCTTAAGGTTTGATAATTTTTGTCCGCTGCCACCGGGCCACAACACTATCAAACTGTCAATCGTTTTATTATCTCCCAGGCCAATATGAATGATTGGCGATACCGAAGACATAAAGCCCCTTGACAAAGATTGCTGGTATAATTGAAAGCCGCCTTTTGTATAAACATAAATGGAAGCGCCGATGCCGAAAGTGTTTTTATTATTACCTTTTAATGCAACATTTAAATAATTTTTTACCGGCATATTATTTTTGTAAATAACGGCCGGTTCGCCCACCCTGTTTACAATCAAATCAAGCCTGCCATCATTATCTAAGTCCGCATAAGCGGCGCCATTGCTTAAAGTTGCAGCAGTAAACCCTGCGGCTGCTGAAACATTTGTAAATCCGTCTTTTTTATTCAAATAAAAATAATCAGCTATTGCGCCATCCGGGATTTTACTGATAAGTTCCTGGTTACTTACGATTTCATTTTTCTGAATTTTGCCCGAAACTGATTCACTAAAGAAGTTGATATAATCCAGCGTGTTTGGCCTGTACTTATAGCCGTTACTTATGTATAAATCCTTAAAACCGTCATTATCAAAATCAGCAAATAGGGGAGCCCAGCTCCAGTCGGTGGCTGCCACGTTATTTTGCAAACTCACATCTGAGAAATATTGCCCATCTACATTTTGTTGTAAACAGTTTTTTGAATTTTGAAAGTGAAAACCAAAACCATGTTTGTAATTATAAATACCTAAATCATCATCAGCAACGGAGGCTTTTAATATTTTTTCATCCGGAGAAAGCATGTCCAGGCTTATTACATCGAGCCAACCATCATTGTTGTAATCGGCCATATCGTTACCCATAGAAAAACGGCTGGTGTGGCCAAACAGGTTGTTACATTTTTCACTGAATGTACCATTCCCATTATTTATATAACAGTAATCATTTTCTTTAAAATCATTGCTTACGTAAATATCGGGCCAGCCGTCATTATTTAAGTCGCCAATGGCAATGCCTAGTCCGTAACAATTATTACTGCTATAAATGCCGGCTTCTTCAGTAATGTCTGTAAATTTTCCATCGTTATTTTTAAATAATTTGTCACCGGACTCAGGGTCAATATTTTTTCTTGAAGAGATGTCCGCAAAATCATCGGTATATTTAATCGCATGGTTCAATAAAAAACAATCCAGATCGCCATCATTATCATAATCAAAAAAAGCAGCCTGGGTGGTATGGCCTTTAAAATCCAATCCATATTCAACCGCCGATTCTGTAAAAGTTCCATTCTTATTGTTGATGTATAATTCATTGCTGCTGTTTAATTGCCCGGAAATTGATACCGTACTTACATAAATATCCAGCCAGCCATCAGCATTGATATCCACCATCGTAACCCCGGTACATAAATCAGATTGCCCTTTTATTCCGCTACTTTCTGTAATGTTTTGAAATGAAAAATTTCCTTTGTTAATATACAATTTATTTCCTCCTTTTTGTCTGCCTGTAAAAAAAATATCTTCTAATTTATCATTATTAATATCGCCAACGGCAATACCAGAACCACAAGCAAAATAAGGATAGGTAATAATATTGAATGAATCGGTTTGTTTCTCCATCTTAGTCTCTTCTATACCGGTTGCCTCACCAGTCAGTGGTGTGAATAATAATTTTTTTTCCTTACAGGAAAAGAAAAATATCAATAGAAAAAAAAAGTTAATATAGCATAATGGTCTTTTGAACATTATAGAACTGCAATTAAAATAATTTTTTCTTTAAGAGACAAACGCCGGCAAAATTGCCAGCGTTATCAATTTGAATTAAAACTAATCTCGCTTAACACACCACTTAACAAACTGCATTTGTTGTCTGTAAAACAAATTAGCGCCTTTATACTCCTTTAGTGTTTGATATAATTCTGCGTATATACCCCATCACTACCCCTCAACGATACCCAAAAATCTACTACCTGATTTTGTATATAAGGCCGGTCAAATTTCCAGCTCCAGTTAAACTGGCTACCATCGTTTTGCGTAAGATTAATAGTACGGTAATCAATGGTACTGGGATATTGGCCGTCCTGGCCGGGTGGATCATTAAAGTTGGAATTAAGCCACAAATCTTCGTCGCCACTTCCTTGGTCTATCACCATCTTATATTTATATCTTTCTTCCAATGCACCCCATGGCGCTACTTGAAGAACAACGCTAAACCCATCGTACCGCCACTCTCCGTTGCTCGTATATGGCAACGTAAACCAGAATGCGTTGCCGAAACAATACCAAAGCTGGACAGATTTCACCTCGGCATAAGTCGCGTTTATATTATTAAAATCCAATACAATGCGCTCGATCTTATCAGGGCCGGTAAAGGTGGTTACGCTATCTACTCCAATAGCGTTTATGCCGTTGTCGTTATACACATAGTACTTTGCAGGGGTTCCGGTTTTGCCATCTACAAATTGATAAGTGCCTGCTGTAAGCTTTGTAAAGATTTCAAACACGCCCGAAGATACCTGCAACATCTGCAAGGCACCGCTTAAAGCAGCGCCGCCCTCGGTAGCAGTGCCGGTTATGTACAGTGTGCCTGGTAACACCGCAAAGCCCCCGGGCCTTTCCAAATCAATAATATTAGATACCGCCGCTTTTTTCACATTGGTGCCTTTGGAAGAAAGCACTGTCCACTTGAATTTTTTTCTTTCAAAAAAATTAGCGCCACCCAGGGCGGCAATTTTGCTAAGGTCGCCATGGGTAACCGTAAGCTTGTTATCAACGCCCCGGTTGTCGGATACGACGGTATAAAAGGGTTTTGAAAAATCACCATCTGCCTGGTCAAAAGCCACTTCGTATAAAACAAGAGAGCCGTCTTCTGCTTTCGCCTGGTCCCATTCAA
Organism: Hanamia sp.; assembly: GCA_965217965.1. Taxonomy (GTDB): domain Bacteria; phylum Bacteroidota; class Bacteroidia; order Chitinophagales; family Chitinophagaceae; genus Ginsengibacter. The sequence continues at coordinate 2,848,646 of CBDCJQ010000001.1, forward strand.
ACACCACCGTCTGATTAGTGGCGGGCTTCAGCTTTATATAGGTATTGTCAGCAGGAGCAAACAAGCCAGGCACTTCTGTAAGATTAAGATTTATACTGCGCTCCGATTTTTTACAACCTGCAAAAAACAAGGCAGTACCAAAGAGAACTACCAGGCATGTTAGAATTATATTTTTCATAATCGTTATTTTAAAAAATTTAGTTTTAGTAATTGGGATTTTGCGTAAGGTTCGGGTCGAGCGCTATTTCAGAGGGAGGTATGGGCCACAAATAATGTTTGTTAGGATCGAACGAGCGAAGCTGAACCCGCAGGTAGCCATTATCTATTGAAGGATCACCGTATTTGGCGCCGTGCAGCCAGCCGTTCATAACCATCTCCGCAATTTTCCAGCGGCGTATATCATCAATGCGTATGCCTTCCATAGCAAATTCACTTCTTCTTTCATTACGGATAATTTCCGTAAGGGCTGCTGTAGTGCCCGGAAAATCCAGTGCGGCCGGATCTGTAAAGCCTGCTCTCTGCCTGATTAATTTTATAGTTTTATCCCACACATCCTGTGTCATTTGCCCAAGGGACTGTTTCGCCTCTGCGTAATCCAGCAATACTTCCGCATACCGTATCAGGTAAATGTTAGTGCCTGCATTTAAGCTCCCCGAATATTTCGGATCGAAATATTTACGCCAGTAATAGCCGGTAGCAGAGCCCTGGCCTGCGTTGCTATATTCGTTTGATGCGGATGCACCTGCGGGCGTAGAGCCCGGCTTTATATAAATAATTTGTGTGCTGTTGTCAGGGTTTACCCATTTGTATCGGTCATAAACAACAGTGGCTGTCAACCGCAGATCCCTGTTTGCTGATAGATCATTTTCATCATAGCCTGAGCCGGCGTCACTGATTTTTTTCCCATTCAGCATAATATAGGAGTCCACTAATTCCTGGGAGGGTGAAAGCCCGCTCGTTCTTGCCCCGGCCGATATGGGAGCAAAATCAAAATAATCTCCCCATGTCCTTAACACGGGAACATATTGCAGAGCAAGAATAGATTCTGAATTATTTTTATTAATGTTTGCATCGCTGAATAAATCGGTGTAATTGCTAACCAGCGAGTAATTTCCATTTGCCGTACTGCTCATTAATTGCTCACATGTGGCCACTACTTCATCCATACGGTTTCCCTGGTATAATAGAACCCTTGCTTTTAATGCTAAGGCAGCCCCCTTAGTAATACGGCCATTGTCGGCAGCAGCATAATCCTCTTTAACGGGCAGTACTGCGGCGGCGGCATCGAGTTCGGAAAGCACAAATGCCACCACATCTGCCTTTGGAGAACGGGCAATTGTTTTAGCTTCGTCGCCGGAGATATCCTTTGACAGTAATGGCACGTCGCCCCACCATTTCGTCAAATTAAAATGATGCCATGCTCTTACAAATCTTGCCTCAGCCTTCATGCGCTCTTTAAGATTATTATCAATCGTAGTGTTCTGATCAACATTTTCTAAAAAGATATTGCAGGATTTAATGCCCCCGTAGTAAAAAGCCCAATCCGATTGAAACCTGGATAAGCTCGGTGTAAAATTTCCGCTGGAGATAGCGTTCACATCAATGCCGCCTGGCTTTGCATACGCATTATCGCTGAGGCCATCATTATTAAAAACCCGGGCACTATTATAAATGCTGCCATAAATATTATTAAGGGCCGTATATACATTTTGGTCACTTTGCCAAAACGTTAGCTCCGAGAATCTATCCGTAGGAGCGAGGTCGAGTTTTTTGCAGCTAAAAATGAAAGAAAGCAGAATGACAGCTGCAATGGAAACAAATATTTTTCTAAGTATCATTAGTTATATTTTTCTTTTTATTAAAAAGTAATTTCAATACCACCGCCGTAAAAGACCGGTAAAAAGTAGGCCCTGGCACTGTTAGCGCCGGAGCCAAGGCTCGTATTACTATCAAACTCCGTAATCTCAGGGTCAATAAACTGAAGCTTTGTGAGGGTAATTATGTTTTGTGCGGTAAAATATAAACGGATGTTTTGAATGTATGCTTTTTTAGAAATGTTTGCAGGCAGCGAGTACCCTAACTGAACATTCTTAAGCCTTGCGTAAGAAGCATCAAACAAAAAAACATCTGACCCTACGCGATAATTGTTGGCATTGGATGCGGAACCACTTTCTGCCAGGCGCGGAAACCTTGCATTAGGATTTGTAGGCGTCCAGTAATCTGTTTGATGCCGGTACATGGTACCACCATATCCTACATGAAATGGTTCTACCTGCTCACCGCGAATCATTGCATCTCTTTTGCCGACACCTTGTATAAAAGCGCTGAAATCAAAACCTTTGAACGTTACATTATACGTAAAGCCGAAAGTGTAGCGCGGAAAAGGATTGCCTAAAATAGTTTTGTCGTTATCATCAATTACGCCATTCCCGTCCCGGTCAACAAACTTTAAATCGCCTGCCGTTACCGTGCTTCCGGCAAACTTTGGATATTTATTTATATCATCTAAGTTTTGATAGAACCCATTTGTTTTATATCCATAATACACTGTGATGGGCTGGCCTACACGACGCAGTAATTGAAATTCTTCTTTTTGCACTAATTGTTGTGTTGCCCCGGAGGTCAACGCCAATAGTTCATTCAGATTATCCGCAAGGTTTACTGAAAAAGTATGATTGAAGTTTCTGCCGGACTGCCGGTAAGTGGCTTTAAATTCCCATCCGCGATTTTTTACCTTAGCCACGTTATAATCGGGAAAGCCTGCACCAAACAACTGGGGCACATCACTTCTTTGATAAAGAATATCGCTCGTGGTTTTATCGAAATAGTCAAATGATAAATCAAGCCGGCGATTAAGTACCGTAACATCTATGCCTGCATTAAAAGTCGCTGCTTTTTCCCAGGTTAAATCAGAATTGCCTAATAAAAAACCGGCGCCACCTACTATTTGATTATTAAAAGCGTAAGCGTTTGCATAATTAAAATAAGTAGTTTGGTACTGGTAAGCGTTTACATTCTGGTTGCCGAGCAGGCCATAAGAAGCCCGTAACTTGAGCTCATTAATTTTATCAGTTATTCCCTCCATAAAAGATTCTTTGGTAACTCTCCACGCTACAGATCCTGAAGGAAAAAAGCCCCACCGGTTATTCTTTGCAAATTTTGAAGAACCGTCATACCTGCCATTAAATTCTAAAAAATATTTATCGCTGTACGAATAACTTACACGGCCAAATAAAGAATTGATACTTGTTTCAGACGTTCCCTGCAAAGAGGTGCTTGACGTATTGTAAACAGTACCCGTGGTAGGCACGCCAAGAAGCGGGTCAGTCAATGTTTGCACTACACTGCTGGCTTGTGATTTGAAGGATTCATTGGAAGCGCCCAACAATACATTTATTAAATGTTCTTTAATCTCTTTATTATATTCTGCAAGCAATTGAAGATTTGTAAATAAAGATTTTGAATTGTTATCAGATACTTCCCTATCTTTTCCATAAGCTCCGCCGGGATTAAAATCTAATTCAAACCTTCTGCCGGCGGTACTATTGGAGCGCACTGTGCCTCCAAAAACACCTTTTAATTTGAGGTCTTTTGTAATAGTGAGCTCAGCATTGAGGTTGCCAAATACTTCATCATCGTTACTTTTCCGGTAACCTCCATTTTCCAGAATAGCTTTCGGATTTAATTCAGCAGAGGTAGGGTTTGTTAAATAGTTACCTGCTGTATCCTGAAATGAATAATAGAGCGGTGTTCTTGCCGCATCCACCAGCAAAGTGCCGGAGCTCGACGAATGGTCTTTGCCTTGCACTTTCACATAGCTTAAAATGGAATTAAACTTTAGCCTGCCGTACTCTGTTGTTTGGTTTATCCTGATGTTATATCTTTTATAACCATAATTAGGCCCAATAAAATTATTCTCCTGGTCTAAATAACCTAATGATACGAGGTAGGTGTTATTAGCGCCACCGCCACTTAAGGTAAGGTTATGTGTTTGCTGTGCCGCATCTTTTAAAAGATTCTCCGTTCTCCAGTCTCCATCGCCCCTTGTTTTGAAATCCTGGATCTGCTCTGGCGTAAAAGCAGGTGCTAAACCCGAATTGACCAGTGATTCATTTTTATAGTAAGCATTTTCCCAGGCATGAACAGGCTTGTAAGTTACGCGGGGAATCTGCAAGCCATAAATACCATTGTAAGTAAGCCTGGGCTTTGAGTTTTTTTTGCCTTTTTTTGTAGTGATTAAAATAACACCATTGGCACTGCGTGAGCCGTAAATAGCTGCAGAGCCGGCATCTTTCAGAATAGATACACTTTCAATATCATTAGGATTTAGCAGATTGATATCGCCACCAATAATCCCGTCAATAACTACCAACGGTGTATTATCCCCCAATGTACCGAGGCCGCGAATATTAATATTTACTCCCTGCCCGGGTTCAAAATTTCTCTGCTGTATGATGAGGTTAGGGGATGTTCCCTGTAAGGCAGTTGACAGATTAGTTACAGGCCTGCCTTCGATAGCTTTCTTGCCAATGGCATCCACGGCGCCGGTTACAGACGTTTTTTTCTGCGTGCCATAACCTACCACCACCACATCCGTCAATTCAGTGCTTTGTTGCACCAGTGTTACGTTTACCGTAGATTGCCCGGCAAGTGATACTTCCTGCGACACAAAGCCTACATAAGAAAAAACCAATGTTCCGTTTGCCTGATCATCAGGAATATTGAGCGTGAAATTTCCGTTTGCATCTGTTGTAGTGCCGAGCCCGGTTCCTTTCAATAAAACATTTACATACCCAATAGGATTTCCGTTTTCGTTAGTCACTTTTCCAGTTACTGTGATATTATTTTTTTCACCGGCAGTAAGCTCCCGGTTGAAAATATTATTCGCAGTTTCGCTATTAGATGAAGCTGAAGTATTTTTATTTTGCCCAGATTGTAAAACGATTTTATCATTCAGCAATAAAAAACTAATGCCGAGCGGTTGAAATACCTCCCTTATTACGTCTGCAACTTTATAATTACTTACGGATATTGAAGTTTTTTGTTTAACATTTATTTCATCATTCGAATAGACGAATATTAAACCCGTTTGTCGTTGTATTTTTTCTATTATCGACAGTAATGTTTCATTTTTTACATCCAGGGAGACAAGTTTCTCTTTGGAGGGTTGCTGTATTTGTAATGTGTTTTTTGGGGCTGCAAAAGCTATTTGCGCTTCAACCGGAAATATATTGAACGTCATCAGGAATGCAAGAGACCAGGGGATAATACTTTTTTGAAGCAATAAGCAATAGAGCAATAATCTATTTTTTTTCATATGCAATCGTTTGTATTTGTTGGTTTGAATGAATTAAATGCCGCTAAACTCTTTTGAAAATACTTTTAAAGCTTTTCGGCATTTGTAGCAATAAGCAATTCGTTATTTGTTATTTTATAATAAATTTTTTTTGGCTTTGAAAGCGACAGATAATACATAATCTCAGCAAGTGAATTATTTTGAAACGAACCGGTAAAAATGAAATCTTTTGCTTCCGCATCTACAAATACTATTTTCTTTCCGAAGTTTCGTTCAAGTTCAGTCGCTATATCTTCCAGCCTCATCGAGTTAAATATCAGCTTCCCTTCAGTCCAGCCCATATCCTGGGATATAAGTGTCGGCACTACCGATATTTTTTCTGCCATCACTAAGTAGCGCACCTTGTTGTTGGGCGTAATGAAGACTGTATCCTGTTTTTTATTATCCGTTTTGTATTTTGGAATAAAAGCAACTTTTCCTGTAGCCACGGCAGTTTCCACCACTCTTTCATTATTGTATGCTCTCACATTGAAAGAGGTGCCAACTACTTTTACAGTACCATTGGCCAGGTGAATAATAAAAGGCTTTTGCGGATTTTTTGCGACATTAAAAAAAGCCTCACCATCTAAGTATACTTCTCTCGTGTTACCTGAAAACGACTGTGGATACTGCATTTTACTATCAGCATTTAACCAAACTTTACTGCCGTCAGAAAGCTCAATAATACTTTTAATGCCTTTTGAATTTTGCTTTCTTTCGATCTTCGAAATATCTGCAGTAGTTTTTTTACCGCTATATCTTTCTTGAAAAAAAACAGATAATAGAATTAAGGCAGCAATGCTCGCCGCTACTGCAGTAATCGAAACAAAACGATATAGCGGCTTTTTATTATTTGCTTTCAGCGAAAGGTTTTCCGGAACTTCAGCTTGTAAATCCAAACGACGCAATACATCCCTCAATGCATTTTCTACCAGGTCATGATTAGTATTGGGATGCTCGTTCCAATATCGTTCAAGCAACTTGTATTGCCTGGAAAAACGTGTATTGTTTTTTAAAGCATCCTCCAGTGCATTTATTTCAATATCATTTGCTGCGCCGGAAAACTTTTTTGTCACCAATAAATAAAACTCGCTATCGTTCACCGTAAAATATTAAGGAGGGTTCTATCGTAAAGACAATAGATTATGGGAAATTACTTACAACAAAAAAAAATAATGAAGTAATCATAAAAAGAGCCAGGAAAAAATATGTCGTTGGCCGCTTTTTTTTGAGGGTGGCTTTTCAATGAAAGTGTCTATAACGCCGCCCAACTTCTTTATAGCTCTGAAGAGTTGTGTTTCCACTGTACGTGGAGATATTTCTAATAATTCTGCTACCTGTTTATATCTTAAGCCTTGTTCTTTAATAAGAATGAAAACCATGCGGCATTGTTCGGGTAGTTCTTTTACAGCCATGGTTAGCTTATAATTAATTTCTTTCCATTCTAATTCTTTTTCAGGACTATTGATGTTAATTATCTCGTTTTTGCCTGTTTCAATTTCAACGGTCACATGAAGCTGCGAATATTTCCTAAGGTAGTTAAGTGAATGATTGCGCACCGATACAAACAGATATGTTTCTACATTATCGATGTTGTTGAGTGTGCTGCGCTTTTCCCAAATTTTAACCATTACATCATTCACGAGCTCTTCAGCAATTTCACGCTTATGTACATACAACATTGCAAATTGAAGTAAGTGCGGAAAAAATATACGATACAAATCTTCAAAAGCTTTTTGGTTACTTTCCTGAATGTTTCTTTGCAATTGCTTAATTATGGTAACGTCAATTTTCATCCGAAGAAATCATTTTTATTCAAAATTTAAGGCAAACCGCACCTTTTATCTTTTCCTACCTGCTTTTTTGAAGCTATCATCTTTGATAGTAATTGCTTACATGTATTTTCCAATTGAACAAGCTGAAAAAAATATAAAGCGTTATCGTAATGGCAATTTTTCAAGGAAGAAAAATACTTACTTAAAGGTAATAAAGTTAATGATTAATTTAATCAAACAGGCGAGGAGGGTGCATTTCAAAAGTTGAAAGGTTGTCAACCTTTCAACAAGTTAATTTTAGATTTAAAAACTCCATCTGGAAGCTCCGGTTGTCTCGAATGTTACGCAACTACAGGTCGTAGATAATTATTACCAGGTAAAGATGGAAGTGAAAAAGCTCTTGAATAATTAAAAGAGCAACGTTTCAACAAGCCCTGTTCAATTCATGAAACAAAAATAATTATTGTACGCCCTAAATGTGAACCTTCCCTTTAAACGATAGAAAGGCTTCCGGTTATAACTATTACTTCATTTGTACAACCGGGGTGGTCTTAACATTTTTTGCGATACCTGGTGGCAGCCAATATAATTCTATCTCCTCCAGCGATTTTCCTTTTGTTTCAGGTATCATTTTATATACAAATAAAAACGCGATGATCGACATGATCATGTAGATCCAAAAAGTAAATGCGCTGCCGATTGAATCGAGCAACATCGGAAATGTTTGGGAAACCAGGTAAACAGATGCCCATAAAAAAAAGATGCATACTGACATGGCCATTCCCCTGTTACGGTTAGAAAAAATTTCCGAGATAACTACGAATGCAAGTGGCCCGAGCGAAATTGCGAAGCAGGCAATATAGGCGAGAATAGCAATGAGAACGAGATATCCCTGGGCAAAGCCAAAGTAAAAAGCGCTGCCGACAATAGCAAGACAAATGGCCATACCCGAAGCCCCCAATAACAGTAGCGTTCTTCTTCCCCATTTGTCAACATATTTTATGGCAACCAGCGTAAACAAAACATTGATCACACCCACTAATACGGTTTGCATTAAAGCAGACCCTGAACCATCGCCGGTTGATTTAAATATTTCGGGAGCGTAATACATGATGGCATTAATGCCGGTAACCTGTGAAAAAATGCACAGGATTATTCCTATCATTAAGGCTCTCCGAATACCTGGTTTCAGGATATCTGAGAAAGAACTTTTTTCAATATTCAATGCTGCTTTAATTTCTTCCAATTCACTTTTGGCTTTTTGTGCACCATTTACTTTTGATAGAATTAACTCAGCTTCATCCCAGCGTTCTTTTTGTGCAAGCCAGCGCGGACTTTCAGGAACAAAGAACAGCAGTATCAAAAAAATAAGTGAAGGAAATACGCCGGAGCCAAACATCCATCTCCAGCCTGTTGAAATATTCCAGGCTTCATCATACCAACCGGCTATGGCAGCATTCACAAAATAAATGAGTAAGATGCCGGTTACAATTCCAAATTGATTTATCGAAACCAACCGGCCTCTTATTTTGGCAGGAGCAATTTCAGAAATATACATGGGTGCCAGCATGGAGGCAATGCCGATACCAAGGCCGCCGATCAAGCGAAAAAATACGAACCAGTTAAGGCTCATCGGCATGGCAATCCCCAGAGATGAAACAGCAAAGAGTATGGCAGATAAAATCAATACTTTTTTTCGACCGATTCCGTCACTTAATTTACCCGCGAACATGGCACCTACAATACAACCTATAAGCGCACACGAAGCAACCCAGCCAACCATTGCTGATGACAGGTCATATTTTTTTTGTATAAAGCCAATGGCGCCGGCGACCACAGCCGTGTCGTAACCAAACAAAAGGCCGCCCACCGCAGCAACGATCGTTGCTTTATATACATACCACTTATTAACTGTGTTGTTCATTTTATTTAATTAATGCGGTAATCAATCAGGTTTTGAGTTCTTACGTACGCTTTAATGGTGGCGCATTCACAGCCTTCGCTTTCTCCATACGGGCGAACGGAGTATTCACCCACGGCCGCGGGAACTATAAAAGTTTCAGCATAGTGAATAATAAAAGGCGCGAATAAATTGCCCGGGCTTTCTACAATCGCTTCTCTTCCCTCTATAAGGTTGAGCACATTAAAAATTCCGTTTGTATTATGTACTACTTTTTCTTTGAACCAATGCCTGCGTGTCTCTATAAAAGATGTTTTATCAAGGCCTGTTCGTTCCTCATGCCATCCCTCACCTTCGCTTATTTGCTCAAACCTGTTTATAATATTTTCTTCTGTCCAGCTTGCTATTCTGTCCCACTGTATCACTTGCTTACCATGATCGAGTGAAATGGGACGCGGCTTTCCATCAAGTCCCATTCTTCCCCAGTCCCAAAGCTTGAAGGTAAAAATGTATGGCGTCGCGCTTATTTCAAGCACTACTGTATCCGCACCGGAACAGTGGATAGTGCCGGCAGGTATGAGGATGTGATCATGCTTTTTTACCGGCCATTTCTCCACATATTTTTCCGCGTCAAAATCACCTCCATTGTCCTGAACTTTTTCCAATTCATGCACCATTTTTTCAGGTACGATTTCTTCCCGGAGGCCGAGATAGACGAATGCTCCATCTTTCGCATCCAAAATATAATAGCTTTCATCCTGCGTATAAGCCATCCCGAATTTTTCCCGGATATATTCTTTTAGAGGATGAACCTGAAGGCTAAGGTTGCCGCCTTCCATCGTATCAAGAAAATCAAAGCGGATTGGAAATTCGGTGCCAAAAGCTTCAAAGACTTTTTTTCCTAAAAGCTTCTCCGGTTTTGCAAAAACAAGATTAATGGCCGGTGTTTCAAACAGGACATCGTTAAAAGAAAACAACAGGCTGTTCTCTTCCGGCACACAATCGAAACCCCAGGCAAAGTTTTGTTGCTCCCTGTCAAGGTCACACACTTCCTTTAGCCACTGGCCTCCCCAGGGACCGGGATCGAAAAAAGGAACTACGCGGAAGGGCCGGGTTATGGTTTCTGATAAAGCATCTTTTAACGCGCTGCCTGAAATCAATTTTGGATCTTCAACAATCGTGGTATCAAGTACATAATCCCACTTATCCATGGTAGCTTTTTTGTGCCGGTCGCAAACTCTCCAGTCAACAAAAAAACTCCGCTTATACTGGTAAGAAAATTCGGCATCGGGATTTTCAGCGCCCATGTTACTAATGCTATTATTTCTAAACCGGAGTTGAATTTCCCAACGAGGCATATCCGCATATAAAAATATATCCGGCCTGGTTAAAAGAAGAGTCGCACCAATGCCGTAAACGATACAAATACCCTCTTCAATTTCTTCAACTCTATTTTGTAAAGAGGCTATTTTTTGCGCATCAAAAAAATCCACAAGGTTTAGTGGTGCCATGTACCCGAAAACAGGATCATCAGTGACAAATGGATAAACCATTTTTTCAATTTCTTTAGCAGTTTGCATAGCGGTAACGGCGTCAAATAATATTGCCGATGGAAAATTCTCTTGAAGCTGTGCAGCTATTTCGCCGGCATATACGCCATGATAACATTCGATAGCTATGGTTATTTTGTTAACGTGTTTTCCATCAATAATGTGTTGCAGTTTATCAGAAATATTTGTCCATCCCCCGATGCAAGTGTGGCCTGTAATTTCTATAGAAGGAAATTTGTCAAAATTTGATTTTTTCAATTGGGTCATTTACTTGTGATAATATGCTTTCGATGAATTGCCGGTGTTTTAAAAATTTAACGCATTTATATTTTACGGGATTTATGTATACAATCGTGACCTTCATGCGGATTCGGAAAATTTCCGGCTAATATAACGATACCACATTTTAGGTGAAAATAGGTCTAAAAAATATTTTAGGAAGCATAAATGTATAGCAATCTTTCAAATGTTCATACATTCGAACAATATAATTTCGGCATTTTCTTTTTTTAATTTTTAGATTTGTTTGTTAGTGACATTTTTTAGCTCCCTCGTTATGGGATTTAATTTAGCCTGAAGGATAAGTATTGTATAAGCTTTTAGAAACGCGATTTTTTAAAGGTTGATAAAACGAGAGCGTGAACAACAGATTCAAAAAATTAATTTAAATGAACTATTATTATGTTCGAACATTCAAACAAAGATTGTTGAGTATTTTAAAAGCTGCTCCATTTCAGCAGGATCTTTTTAAGACCCGGATTTTGGAAATATACGATTTCAAAAAAATTCAAGACGGGTTAGCAAATCAATTTAAATGAAAAAGAAAATTTTAATAACTTATTTATTTGCCGTCGCAATAACGTCTTGCTGCATTTCGCAAACTGTACCCGTCACCATCTGGCAGGTAGGAAAGGCTGACAAATCAGTGTCTGAATTTGCCCTCGCTCCAAACGGATTTAAAAGTTTTGTCGGGAAAGATTTTGGTTATGAAGACAAATATTTTCTGGTTGGATATTCGAAAGAGAAAAAAGATTTTCCTTATGTGATCCCGGGCCCGGCTGATACATGGGGTGGCACCTGGCCCACAGCAGGATGGAGAACTAACCAGGTGAATATTTTATTTGGGCTTGGTAATGTGCCGGCAAACGGAGAATATAAGCTGGTGCTTAAAGTGTTGGATTATGCGAAGAAATTCCTTCCTCTTATCAAAGTAAGCATCAATAGCCAGGATGAAATGATTCAAATGGGATCGGCGACTTATGATATTAACAAGCAGGCATACCCGCGATTGAATGAACCAATTGGTGACACTGCCTCAATAACCGGCGACCTGTCATCAGCTACGCCGGAAACAATTGAAATTCTCATAAAACAGGGTGTTAATAGAAATGGAGGAAACCATGTAACCATAACAGTGGTTGAAGGCAGCTGGATTATGTTTGATGAAATAAGTTTAACGGGACCGGCAGGAGTGATTTTAGACAAACCCCGTCAGATGTTTGTCCGTGATGTTAAGCCTGCTAATTATGAATTAGCAACTAATGGTGTTAATTCGCAGCCTTTATTAATTAATGCCGAATACCTGGGAGGCGCTCCCAAACTCAGTGTAGAGCTTGATGGAAAGGTTATTTTTAATGAAACGCTGGAACAAGGTCATTATGAATTTGAGGCTTTAATGCCTGCTGTTACAAATGCTGTACAAAGCAAGTACAAGATCTTGGAAAATGGAAAAGTGATTGAAGAAGGTGTCGTACAAAGATCAAGACAAAAGTTGCAAACCCTGGCTGATTATGTTGATACCCGTTTGGGCACAGCTCACTCACGCTGGATGATTGCCCCGGGCCCCTGGATGCCCTTCAGCATGGTAAAGATGAGTCCCGATAATCAAAATGCAGGCTGGCAGGCCGGCTATCAGCCGACGTTTGAGAGTGTAGGAACATTCAGCCATATACACGAATGGACAATGGCAGGGCTTGGAATTTTCGCATCCAATGGAAAATTGCAAACACAAATAGGCGACGAACATCATGCCGCCACCGGCTATCGCTCACGTATAGACAAGCAAACAGAAGAGGCGCCCATTGGTTATTATAAAGTGCAGCTTACCGATTATGATATCAAGGGAGAGGTGACTGCCACTACACGTTGCGGATTTGAGCGCTTTACTTTTCCGGGTAATCGCGATAGCTCCCGCATTTTAATTGACTTGCATGTGCCGGCAGAATACGATTATCAATTGAAGGGTGCAACTGTAAAAAAAGTAAGTGACTATAGAATTGAAGGGTTCAGTCATCATCTGTCTCCAGGCGTTTGGAGCCATGATGCATCGCAGGATTATACGCTTCATTTTGTTATAGAATTTGATCAGCCTATAAAAAACATCGGTAGCTGGATTGATGATAAAATTCAATACGGGGATAGTTTGCAGGCAGCGGATATTAAAAATGCCGGCTTGTTTGTGGAGTTTGATACTAAAAGCAATGCTGTTGTGCAGGTGCGTTCGGGCATCTCGCTGGTGAGCATTGAAAATGCAAGCGCAAATTTAAAAACAGAAATCACCGATCCTTTCAGTTGGGATTTTGAAGCAGTCCGGCAGAACCAGTTGAATGCCTGGAACGATATCTTTAACCGGGTTAAGATCACCTCGACAAACAGGTTAGAAAAAGTTCGTTTTTATAATTCGATGTATCGCTCAATTTGCAGCCGCAATACCTGGAGCGATACTAATGGAGAATGGCGCGGTACGGACGGAACAGTACACCAGTTAAAAAACAAAGATGATGTCGCCTTAGGATGTGATGCTTTCTGGAATACCTTCTGGAACCTGAACCAGGTGTGGAACCTTGTAACACCAGAATGGAGTAATCGTTGGGTGAATTCGCAATTGGCAATGTATGATGCGTATGGCTGGCTGGCGAAAGGCCCTGCGGGGATGAATTTTATTCCTGTAATGGTTGGTGAGCATGAAATTCCTCTAATGGTTTCCGCCTACCAAATGGGCATTCATGGCTTTGATGCAAATAAAGTATTAGATGCCGCGGTAAAAATGCAAACCACTCCTGCTCAAAAAGTTTTTACCGGCTTCGCCGGAAACCGGGATCTTGTTGAATACGAAAAGCATAAATATGTACCATCCGATAAAGGCCGTTTTTCCAACACAATGGAATACTCTTTTGATGACTGGACGGTCGGCCAATTGGCAAAGTCCATCGGCAAAATGAGTATCTACAAAAAATTCAATGACCGGGGTAATTGGTGGAAAAATACGATAGATACTAACGGCTACAGCCACATGAAATTGAGCAATGGAGAATGGACAAAAGATTTCGATCCTTTTAGAAGTGGTGCCAACGAAGAATATGTTGAAGGCAATGCATGGCAGCTAACATATTTTGTGCCGCAGGATGTGCCGGCGTTGATTAATAAGATCGGCAAAAAGAAATTTATTGACAGGCTGGAATGGGGTTTTAAAGAAAGCGAGCCCTGGCGTTACAATGGAATGAATGACCAATATTGGGACTACCCGGTGGTGCAGGGAAACCAGCAGTCAATGCATTTTGCTTTTCTTTTCAACTGGGCAGGTAAGCCATGGTCAACTCAAAAATGGAGCCGCTCCATACTCGATCGTTTTTATGGTTACCATGTTGCAAATGCATATTTGGGAGATGAAGACCAGGGGCAAATGAGTGCCTGGTTGATTATGGTATCCATAGGCTTGTTTCAGACTGATGGCGGCAGCCGGGCCAATCCTGTATATGAGATAGGTAGCCCTCTTTTTGAAAAAATAGAAATTGATTTAGGAGAACGATTTGGTCGTGGGAAAAAATTTACGATCATCGCTGAAGGTGCGTCTCGTAAAAATATGTATATACAGCACGCAACCCTCAATGGCCATGTCTTAAACTCATTTAAATTTCCTGCTGCTGAGCTGTTGAAGGGTGGGTCGCTTGTTTTAAAAATGGGGCCGAAGCCTAATATAAAATGGGGAATAGCCGGACAGTAAAATGCTGGCTGCTGAAAGCTGAAATTTATCTTTTTATTTTTTAAGTTGACAAGGTAGCTCTAAGATAAAATTGATTCAATAGTGAAGTGCAATATGATCGCGAATAATCTTGTAATTCCAGCTATGGAATTTTTGACCGTGAATATAGGTGGCGGAATTTTTCATTTTAAATTTTAATACAGCCCGGCCAAATAATTTTTTTTGTGGGAAAAATAAAGCTTCTTTCTAAATATGTTCATACATTTGGACAAGTTACTTTTAATTGAGATGTTAGGTTGCCTGCTTAAAATAATTGCCTGGGTAATCAGATTCAATTCAATGTGCTTGCCCATTTTTTTTAATGAATTTTTTAAATCAAATACATTCTTATGATTGAAATAAAAAAGATTGTGGTTACGCTCTTATTTGCTAACCTGGTATTTTCAGTATGCGCCCAAAAAAAGGAACCGGTAGATTATGCCGATCCCCTGATGGGTACTTCGGAGTCGCGATGGATGCTTACCCCGGGAGTTAACATGCCGTTTGGTATGGTGCAACTGGCCCCTGACAACCAGGATAACGGGCAATGTCATTTAGTTAAGGAATAAAAGAAGATAAAAAACCATTGAGTTTGAACCTGAATCAGGTTCTTTGTAATTAACTAAAAAACAAAACCCAATGGTTGAAGCAAATTTAAAGATAATAGAAGAACTAAAATATTTTTTAGATACAGTATCTAACCAATCAGATGTCAGAAAATTAGTTACTCAATCAGAGAGTGATTTTAGCCGGGATAGAAAATTGCCGATGAGCAGGCTTGTTGGACTTATCATTAATATGCCTAAACGTAGTTTGAGCATTGAGATACAAGAGTTCTTTGATAGTTTGGAAAAAGGTTTGGAAGCCAGCACTAAAGGAGCTTTTAGTTTACAAAGAACAAAACTTCAGGCATTGTTTTTTGAAGTATGGAATAAATGGCTGGTGGATTGTTTCTACTATTACTATGGAGATAAAGTAAAGCGTTGGCGTGGTTTTCGGATGCTGTCCGTAGATGGCTCTACAGCTTACCTGGTAAATAAAAAAGAAGTGATTGAATACTTTGGTACACAAGACAACCAGCATGTATCCATACCGATGGCAAGGGTGATGCAGATACAGGATATTCTGAATGATATAACGGTGTGGGGAGCTATTCATCCCATTAAAGAATCAGAACAGGCAATCATGGCTGGGCGGGTCAGGTATTTATTTGAAGACAGCCTCACACTTTTTGACCGGGGTTATCCCAGTTATGCGTTGATGTATCTGATGATGAATGAAGAAAGCCCACGCCATTTTGTAATGCGCTGTAAAGCAGGTTTCAATAAAGAAGTGAAACAATTTGTACGCAGTAGAAAAAGCAGTAAAATCATAGAACTGGCGCCAACAGCCACTGCAATGGCAACACTTCTGGAAAATGGCTATAAAGTGACATCCAAAACAACCATAAAAGTACGGATGGTAAAAGTAAAATTATCTACCGGTGAAATAGAAATATTGCTGACTGATTTGTATGATGAAAAACTATTCACCCTGGAAGATTTGAAATATTTATATGGGCTGCGATGGGGAATAGAAACTACTTATTACAAGCAAAAAAACCAGCTACAGATGGAACAGTTTAGCGGTCACCGGGTAATTTGTATCCAACAGGATTATGCAGCCGGCTTATTTGTTGCAAACCTGCAAAGCCTTATAGAAAAGCAATGTGAACCGTATTTACAAAAGATAAATGCAAAAAGAAAATATGATTACCGGGTAAACCGCAACGTAAGTTGGGCTTCGCTGAAACATAATGTAGTTAAATTATTTTTGCAAAATAAACCGGAGGAAATCTTATCGCAACTGCAAAAAGCATTTGAACGAAACATTGAACCAGTAAGGCCTGGCAGGCATAATCCGAGAGTAAAAAAGGCAAAACGGTTAAACGGGAAATACCAAACTTTTACAAACTATAAAAGAGCTATTTGATTACTAACTAAATGACATTGGGATAACGGGTGGAAAAGCGGCTATGAATATAACATAGCAAGCATATCCGGTTTCAGTCATATTCATTCCTGGACAATGGCAGGCCTGTCGGTAATGCCTACCGTTGGCCTCATCAATCCAAAAATTTACCCGGCAAGTGAGCCTACTACCACCGGGTCAACTGCGTTTCACCGTTCGCGTATAGATAAGCGTACCGAAAAGGCAAGCCCGGGTTATTATTCCGTCGAGCTAATGAATTATAAAATAAAGACAGAACTCACCAGCACCACCCGTTGTGGTTTTTTCCGCCTTACTTATCCGGAATCAGGCCAATCAAATGTTCTGTTCAATCTCCTCTTTCCTTCTGAATATCCTTTTACAGTATTAGATGCCCAAATAACCAAAGTGAGTGACACAGAGATTGAAGGATATTCAAAACAAACGAGCGCCGGCTTCAACGATTACACTGTTTATTTTGTTGCCCGCTTCAACAAAGCATTTAAAACATTCGGCGGCTGGGAAGGCAAAGACATGAAGAATGATGTTAAAGAATTAACGGGTAAAGATGATGTCGGCGCTTATGTTACTTTTAATACAAAAGGAGGAGAACAGGTTTTGCTGCAGACAGCCATTTCATTGGTGAGCATCAATAATGCGAGGCTGAACATGCAGACGGAAATGAAATCCTTGGGTTGGAATTTTGATGCAGTCAGTAAAAATGCACGCAATACCTGGAACACGCTTTTAGGTAAGCTGGAGGTGCAGGGCGGAACTGAAGTAAACAAAAAAAAATTCTATACGAATCTCTATCGCTCTTATTGTGCACGTACTACCTGGAGCGATGTGAATGGTGAATATCTTGATCCCTGCGAGAATGTACAAAAGTTAGATGATCCTTCATCACCTATGCTTGGCAGTGATGCTTTCTGGAATACGTTCTGGAATCTCAACCAGCTGTGGACGTTAGTGAATCCTCGTTTTGCGAATCAATGGGTAAGATCGGAACTTGAAATGTATAAGCATGGAGGATGGTTGTCCAGAGGAGCGGCGGGTATTGAATACTCCGGTATTATGGTTGCTTCCCACGAGATTCCTCTTATGGTGAGTGCTTATCAAAAAGGCATCCGGAACTATGATGTTGACCTTGCTTATAAAGCAATAATACATCAACAAACAGTGCAGGGCATACGATATCCTTGCGGTGGTTTTGCAGGAAACGAGCAATTAACTACTTATATAAAGCTGGGTTATATGCCTGAAGATTCTGGTGCCACTTCAAACACACTCGAGTACGCTTACGACGATTGGTGCGTATCGCAATTTGCAAAGGCGTTAGGAAGAACCGCAGATTACGACGCCTTCACGAAGAGAGCGAAAAATTATCAAAATATTTTTGACCCGCAAACAAAATTCATGCGGCCCAAACATGTGAATGGTGAATGGGAGAAAAATTTTAATGAAATGAGTTCACCCGGATATGTGGAAGGCAATTCATGGCAATACAGCTTCTTTGTGCCGCACAATGTAAAAGGCCTGATAGAACTGATGGGTAAGGTTGAATTTAATAATCGCCTGAATAAAGGATTTGAAAAATCGGTGAATGCAAATTTCAATGCAACAGGCGACAGGATGGAAGACTATTATATCAACCACGGAAACCAACCGAACATGCAGGCCGCTTATTTATTTAATTATTCCGGTAAGCCATGGCTTACGCAAAAGTGGGTTCGGGAAATACAAAACAGGTATTACGGATCCGATCCGTATAATGCCTGGTTGGGTGATGAAGATGAAGGCCAGATGGGTGCATGGTTTGTGATGAGTGCGATGGGGTTATTTGAAACCGATGGCGGTGCCTCCGTAAAACCATTTTATGAGATTGGTAGCCCCGTGTTTAATAACGTTACTATTCACCTGGATCCTAAATACTATCCCGGCAAAACATTTAGCATTGAAGCCAAAAATGTTTCCGATAAAAATCGTTACATCCAATCTGCAACTTTAAATGGTAAAGCGCTTAACAAGCCGTGGTTTTACCATGATGAATTGGTTAAAGGAGGCAAACTAATATTAGTAATGGGAGATAAGCCAAATGAAAAATGGGGTAGCCAGGCAGACGCGGCTCCGCCGTCAATGTCTGCGAACTAACCGGCAGAAATTAATTAGGGTCGTCCTAAAATTTCGTAATCCACACTGGCCTTGGTTTTGGGAATAATTTGTTGTACTAAAAACCCCGTAACGGCATAAAATATGCACGAAACGGGGTATAACTAAGTCTTCCCAAATGTACCAAAATTTATTATTTCAGCAGCCTGTTGATGTTCAATTGCAAGCATTTTATAACACACCTCTTGGAGAACTTTATCAAGCCATCCCTTTTGATGATTTAAGCAAACACATTCCTAAACCTAAACGTGCTGTAAGTGGAAAAGGCTGCAAGCCCTGGTTTGATGTAAGAGGAGGTATAGGGTTGCAAATATTAAAATCTTATTTCCGCTGCAGTGATGCATTGCTGGTTGAGCAGATAAATGGCAACTGGCAAATGCAGATGTTTTGTGGCATACAATTACTGCCTAATGAACAAATAAAAGATGAAGATATTGTAGGCAGATGGCGCGGCTACCTGGGGCGATACCTTGATGTAGATAAAATGCAGATCAGTTGTGTGCAGCACTGGAAGCCATTTATGCAGCATACCCATGTGGGCTTTTGCGATGTAACTGTTTACGAAAGTTATATCGAATATCCTACCGATGCCAAACTGTTGTGGAAAAGTTGCTGCGATGTATTTCAGATGATAAAACTATTGAGGAAAAAAGGAAAGCTCAGGGAGAGCCGCATCAATCATGAAAAGCGCAAATTAAAGTATCTCTCTTTTGCCAAACGCAGAAAAAAAGGTAAACGGCTCAGCCGGAAAACATGTAAGTGGCTGCTTAAATATCCGCAGCGTTTGATAGAGCAGTTAGACCAACTCCTGCAAAAACATATCATATTATTAAGTGCTTATCAGATCAACCGGCTAAGCATCATCAATAAATTAAAAGAGCAGCAATGGCAACTGCACTTTGGCAAGCAAGCAAAAGTACCGGACAGAATTGTATCGCTGCATAAGCCTTATGTACGCCCCATTATCAGGGGCAAAGAAGTAAAGCCGGTGGAGCTTGCCTACCGGCAGGCAGGTTCGGTGCAAAAGTAAATATGCTTCAGGTAGATGGTATTAGTTTTATAGAACACCTCAATTATGATAATTTTAATGAAGGTACCCGCCTGCAAAGCACCATCCATCTGCAGGAAAGATATTTTTGGGGCGTGCCATCAAATAGGAGCTGATGCTATCTATGCGACCAATGCCAACAGAAAGTATTGCACTGAAAACAAAATAGCCACTTCGTTTATAGCCAAAGGTAACGAAGGAAAAACTAAAGAACAAAAAAGCCAGATGCGCTCCATTCTTGGTAAAGTCAGAAGCACGGTTATGGAAGGAAGTTTTGGTAACGAGAAAAATCATTACCAGATGAATAAAATAAAAGCGAAGACAGAGGCCAATGAAAAGGCCTGGATACTTGCCTACCGGCAGGCAGGTTTTTTAGCCTGCTGGCCTGCAATGCTATGCAAATAACCAGGCGTATGCAAGCTAGATCAGAAGAGCCTACCGGACAGCAGTTAAAACTGGTAGCCTAAAAAGAAATAAAAAAAAATATCGTGGGAGTAATGTCTCCAGTCGAAAATAAAACAGCTAAAAAATTATGAAAAAATAAAATCAAGTCCCGGAAAGTAAAATTGATGGCAGCAATGTCCTTCTCGCCATCAGAAATTCAAATTATTTTTTACAATTTCAGGGAGACCCTATTTATAAATTGACTAAGTTTGTTTACACTCTCTTCAATCGACTGCTTGGTGTTAAATATTAATTTACATAACGAAAGGGAATTGCTGAAATCAACAGCGCAAGGAGATGAATCTGCCTTCGCCAAATTATTCAATCATTACCGAAACAGAATTTATAGCATTGCATTTAAACTTACAAGATCACATATTATAGCGGAAGAAATTGTTCAGGATGTCTTTTTAAAGATCTGGTTGAAAAGAGCTGACCTGGAGGCTATTCAGCATTTTCAAGCTTATCTTTTTGTCGTAGCCAGAAACGATGTATATAAAGTTTTAAAAGGAATCGCCCGCGATTATAAGCTTGCTATACTCCCGGAGGACGACCCGGCTTTAGCGAATAGTGATACAGTTGATCATTTAATGGAAAAGGAATACAACCTTTTATTACAAAATGCAATTGACAGGCTGCCTAATCAACAAAAGCAGGTTTACTTTCTTGTAAAGCACCACGGATTCAAACGTGAAGAAGTTGCCCGACAACTTAAAATTCAACCCGAAACAGTTAAGTTTCATTTAGCCCAGGCTATGAAAAACATACGGGCATTTTGCTTGCTGCACATAGGAATATTTATAGGATTTATAATATTTTTTTCCCGTTTATTCAGATAATTAAAAAATTTTCTGCTCCACCCACCCATCGCCCTCTTAAAAGTACTCTTATATATTGGAGGTCTTTAATGAGTCAATTATTTTAAATTAATTTATGCCTGGTTCACGGTTGGAATACTTATTTAATTGTTATGTAAATAATTCGGCCGGCGTGCAGGAAGATGAAGAGCTAATGGAACTAATTGCTCAACCTGAAAATAAGATCGTAGTTCAAAAATTAATAGATCGGTTTATAGAAGATACCGGATCAGAGATCAGCATGTCCGACCAGGCAGCAAATGCAATTTTGCAAAATATTTTGCAGGTGGGGCAGGAAAATAAAAGACCCGTAGTACCAATTAATAAAAGAAGTGTCAATTTTAAGATATGGATACGTGTTGCTGCGGTGATAATTCTTTTTATAGGAGCAGCATCTGCTTATTGGGTCTTAAATAAGAATGATGGTAAGCAGAAAGCTATAGCACAAAATAAAAAACTTGATGCCATTTTGCCGGGAGGAAATAGGGCTGTTCTTACAACATCAGATGGTAGCACCATTTTGCTGGACAGTATTCAAAACGGAACTATTGCAAATAAAGGTGCTGCCAAAATAAGCAAGCAGGGAGGAATGCTTATCTATAATCTTTCGTCTTCCAATCCGGATGCTGCTGTTATTTACAATACACTCTCAACTCCAAAAGGTGGTCAGTACCAGGTAATACTTTCAGATGGGAGCAAGGTTTGGTTGAATGCAGCTTCTTCCCTACGTTTCCCTTCAGCTTTTCATGGCAGGGAGCGGGTGGTGGAACTAACCGGGGAAGCTTATTTTGAAGTGGCAAAAAATAAAGAAAAATCTTTCCAGGTAAGAGCTGCGGACATGAAGGTAAATGTATTGGGTACTCATTTTAATATCAATGCATATCCTGATGAAAGCGGGATTAGAACAAGTTTATTGGAAGGCAGTGTAAGAATAACTACCGGAAATAGCGGAGGTATTTTAAAGCCAGGCCAACAAGCTGTGCTGAATAATAAAGAATCCGGAATAGTAATAGCTAATGCAAACTTAGACGAAGTAATGGCCTGGAAGAATGGATTATTCCAGTTTGATGGAGCCGATATTACCAGCATCATGCGGGAAATAGGCCGGTGGTACAATGTAGAGATCGTGTACGAAGGGAAAGTTTCCACGCGACATTTTGAAGGTAAGATTAGCAGGAGTGCACGACTGTCTGACGTGTTGCAAATATTAGAACTAAGTAATGTAAAATTTAAAATGGTAGGTAATAATATTATTGTACAGTAGATATGGATGCTTTTAAATAAATATCACTAAGTGGGTATTTAACCAGCTAGTCCGGTGTGAAATAATTACGATTGCACTCCAGCTAATATTTTTTTGTCAATAAAAAACCAGCAATGTTCGAAGCATTGCCGGCTGAAAATGGTCAAAAATGTCAGTGAAACAAATTTTTAAACCAAAACCAAAACTATGACTTTAACTGTAGGGTGCCAAAACAAAACCGACATCGCGTTATTAAAAGCCAAAGCATGGAAGATTATGAAACTAACAATTGCATTAATGTTGTTTTTTACTTTCCAGGTTTGCGCAAAAGGCTATTCGCAAAGGATCTCAATTGACAAAAAACAGGTTCCCCTGTCGGAAGTATTCAAAGCCATTGAGAAGCAAACAGGCTATATGTTTTTTTATGATAAAGACCTTATACAAAAAATCGCACCGATCAATATATCAATAAAGGATGCGTCGCTTGAAGAAGCTTTATCGGCGTGCATAAAAGACCAGCAGCTAACTTATACTATTGTAAAAAATACAATTGTCATTCAGGCCCGCAAACTCCTTATATCTCCGACCCACGTTGTCGTAATGAATATTGCAACAGATCCGCCGCCTGTTGAAATTCATGGAAGAGTAGTTGACCTGAATGGAAAGCCTTTACAAAATGTGTCGATAGTTATTCAGGGCACTAAAACCGGTACTACTACAGATGGTGATGGACGGTTTACCTTGACTATTGCTGACGATAAAATTGCTGTACTTGAAATTTCCAATGTTGGGTTTCAAACTCAAAGGGTGAAAGTTGGAAAGCAAACTGAAATAAATATAAGGTTAGAAGTAGAGATTTCCGGATTGAATGAAGTAGTGGTAATTGGTTATGGAAAACAGAAAAAATCTGACTTAACCGGTTCAGTTGGAAGCGTAAATAATAAGGAATTAATGGAGAGACCTGCTATCAATGCAGAACAGGCATTAGCTGGGAAAATTGCCGGTGTAAATGTGGCTTCAAATTCCGGCAGGCCGGGCGGACGTACACGCGTCTCAATTCGCGGATTTAGTTCAATTAACGCAACCAATGATCCTCTCTATGTTGTAGATGGTATTGTTTCTCCCAACGGAGTTGAGAATATAGATCCAAATAATATAGAATCGATAAATGTGTTGAAGGATGCTTCTTCAACTGCAATTTATGGAACACGGGGTGCAAACGGAGTAATTATAGTTACTACCAAAAGAGGAAAAGAAGGCAAAACGCAAATAGCTTATGACACATATGTAAGCGTTAACTGGCTTCCGGATAACAGGAAACTCAAAGCTCTTAATTCAAAGGAATTTCTGGACATAGAACAACAACAATATCAAAATGCTGCCAAATTTGATTCAGCAGGATTTGCAAATGGGAAATATCTTGATCCATTAGCAAAAAGAATGAAATATTTAATTGGCAATACTCTCGGAAACAGAGAACTTTTTAAATTAGATGATAATAATATTCCACAGCCAATATATGATGTAGACTGGCAGGGCCAGTCGACAAGAACATCTCTCAGCAATAGTCACAATTTATCTATAACGGGTGGTGACAAGCTGACTAATTATGGTTTATTCTTAGGGTATATTAATGATAACGGTATTATACAGGAGAGTTATGCTACAAGATATAATGTTCGTGCCGTGTTAGACAGGCAGGTTAAAGATTGGCTTAAGGTTGGAGGAACATTCAGTTATTCGAAAATGAAACAAGGCGGGGTTAATGATAATAATGGTTCGTACGATGTAATTCGGTATATGTTGGAATTTGTACCATTCATACCTTTTAAATATGAGGATGGTACTTACGGAAATTCCGGTAATTACCAAGGTTTGGAACGGGTTGATAATCCCCTGGCTCAAATAAAAGAAATAACGAGAAATTATAATACAAGTGTTTTTGAAGGTAACACTTACCTCAATTTTAAATTGCTAAAAGCCTTAGAATTTACTTCTACGCTGGGGGTAAATCTTTCAAATAATTATAACCCTTATTTTAGAAGCTCCAAATTGGTAAGTAACCGTAGCCAGGCTAATATCAATAGCAGTGTATCTAATTTTTGGGAATGGTCTAACCGGTTAAATTACGATAAACAAATAAATGATGATCAAAAAATTAATATTTTAGCCGGGATTGAATTACAAGGATACAATTATCTAAATTGGGTTGCCAGTACAGAAAACTTGTCTGATAATTATTATCAATGGTATAATCTGGGGGCAGGATCCAGTCCATTGGCTCCCCAATCTTCTTCTACTTCTTATCAGATGCAATCTTACTTCACCAGGTTAAATTATAATTTTAAAAATAAATATTTATTCACAGCTACGGGTCGTATTGATGGATCGTCAAGATTTGGTTTAAATAATAAATTTGCTTTTTTCCCTTCTGCTGCTATTGCCTGGAGAATATCCCAGGAAGATTTTTTGAGAAATAGCGGAGCTGTTACAAATCTAAAACTAAGGGCAACTTATGGTCTTACGGGAAACTCTGAAATAGGCTCATACAGATCCCAGGCCAATTTAATAACAAACGCCTATCCTTTTAACGGCACCAGGGTTTCGGGCACCGCAATTGGCCTGCTCGCTAATCCGGATTTGAGATGGGAGAAAACAGGGCAACTCGATATTGGTGTTGACTTAGGGCTGTGGAATAACCGGATATCCCTCGAAGCTGATTATTATCAAAAAAATACACATGACTTATTATTAAATGCCCCCGTTCCGGCAACCAGTGGATATACTGTTGTTACAAGAAATGTTGGCAGTATGACAAACCAAGGTCTTGAAATTACGCTGAATACAATAAATATTGATACACGTAATTTTTCCTGGTCAAGTACTTTTAATTTTTCCAGCTTACGAAACAGGATTACTGCCCTGGGTGAGAAAAATGAAGATATAATTTATGGATTTAAAAATTTATTAATCTTGAGGGTAGGGCAGAGTGCCGGTTCATTTTATGGCTATGTCCGCGAAGGAATATGGGGAACAAATCAAAAGCAGCAGGCAGCAGATTATGGAAAACTTCCAGGTGACTTGCGAATACTTGATTTGAATAATGATGGTGTTATTAATGGGCAGGATCAAACTATAATTGGAAAGGGTATTCCTGATTTTTACGGCACACTTTCCAATAAATTTACTTACAACAATTTTGACCTGATTCTTGAGCTTCAATATTCTCAGGGTAACGATGTTTTTGATAATTCCAGAAACTCCGGAGAAGCCAGACAGGGTATTGCTAACAGTTATGCCAGCGTCTTGAATGCCTGGAGCCCATCAAACGAAGATGCTATACTTGAACAGGTTCGTCCTACCGGAGCCGGATACGCCTATTACATGGATACCAGAAAATTACAGGATGGCTCGTTTATACGTGGTAAAAATTTGTTATTGGGATATTCGGTTCCTATATCCGGAATTTCAAAATTAGGACTCAGTAATTTAAGATTTTACGCTTCATCTCAAAACCTGTTTTTAATTACAAAATATTCAGGATATGATCCTGAAGTTTCAAATTATGACGGCGACGTCTTTTCCCAGGGAGTAAACTATGCTTCTTATCCCAAGGCCAGGACCATAACGTTTGGACTAAATGTAAGTTTTTAATACTCTAAATTTTTCTACAGTTATGAAACATAATTTAAATACGGTAAATAGATTTTTAGGAATTATTTTAATCGTGCAAGTGATAAGTAGTTGTAAGAAACCACTTGTCGAAGAAAACAAGTCGTCTATAACACAGGAAACATATTTCACCAATGCCACGCAGGCTCAATCTGCTGTTAATGGAATATACCCTATGCTGCAAACATTGCAGACAAATGCCGGGCTCAATTATGGAGAGGCTCCGTTTGTTTCGTTGGAAATGATCGTTGGCCAGGCATCTACACTAGGACAAAGCTTGTACAATAATGGTTTAATAAAACATGACAATTCACCGATTGAACCGGTTTTTAAGGTTTTTTGGGTCGGGTTTTATAATGGTATTGCCAATGCCAATGTTGCCATTGAAAGAATTCCTTCTATTGACATGGATGATGCTAATAAAAAATCTCTTTTAGGTGAAGCTTATTTTTTAAGGGCTTTTTATTATTACTATCTGGTACGAGTCTATGGTGATGTACCTCTAATTACAAAACCTATAGACTTTTCGAGTGCTGATCTTTATCCGGAACGTACTCCAAAGGAGGAGGTATATAACTCAATCGTTAGTGATTTGAAAAAGGCCGAAGAATCCGGCTTACCAAATACTGATAAAACAGGTAGAGTATCTTTAGGGGCAGTAAAATCATTATTGGCGGGCGTTTATTTAACAATGGCTGGGTATCCTCTGAATAAAGGAACCGAATATTATCAACTTGCTACAGATAAGGCAAAGGAGGTTATTGATGCAAATTGGTATACTTTATTTGCTGATTATGCCTATTTGCATGATAGGGCTCACAAAAACTCAGGCGAGCTTATATTTCAAGTACAATATCAAAGTGGAATAGCGACAAATAATATTACCGAATTTGTTACGCCTGATAAAATCGGGATATCAAAACTGGCAAGTGAAATAGGAGCCTTAATGCCAAGAAGGGAATTCGTCAATTCTTATAGTGCCACAGATAAAAGAAAGGAGGAAAAGGAATTCTTTTTTTCAAAATATCCGGCCGCATCCGGCAATGGAACGATAATCGATTTTGGAGGCTATGCTTTATATAAATTTTGGTTGGTAGAAGCTGCAGGTACAAATGGAGATCGTAATTCCGATGAAAATTGGACCTTGCTTCGTTTGCCAGAAGTCATATTAGTTTTTGCCGAAGCATCTAACGAAATCACCGGGCCTACACAACTGGCTTACGACCAGGTCGATCTTATCAGGAAAAGGGCCGGACTTTCTACGTTAGCAGGCTTAACACAAAGTGAATTTCGTGAGGCAATCTGGAAGGAGCGCTACCATGAACTTGCTTATGAAAATAAAGCATACTTTGATATACAGCGAACGCACAAGGCTTATAATTTAGCAGCCGACACTTTTGTAGATGCCTTAAGCTATAGAAACGAAAGCGGAGTGATTTTCGATGAGCAATATTTGTTATGGCCAATTCCGCAAAGTGAAATTGATGCCAATCCCAAATTAACACAAAACCCCGGCTGGTAGCTGAAGATATGCGTTGAAGATTATTAACTGATATTATAAACTGGCAATCCCATGAATTTATTGAAAAGATGTTCGGTGTCGCTGTTAATCCTACTCTGGATTTTGTCCGGTTGTTCATCGAAAAGAATGACTGGTGGTGAAAAACCATTTTTTTTCTTTCAAATGGCAGATCCGCAATTTGGAATGTTTGCGAACGATTCTAATTTCAAAAAAGAAACGATCAATTTCACTAAAGCCATTGCGGCAGCAAATCGTTTGCATCCTGCCTTTGTAATAGTCTGCGGAGATTTGGTAAACCAGTTTGTAAATGAAGCGGAGATGGACGAATATAAACGAATTGCAGGAATGCTTGATCCTTCTATACCCCTGTATAATGTTCCAGGAAACCATGACGTAGGAACTCCTCAGCCTACACCTAAGGCCTTGGACCATTACCGGAAAAATTTTGGAAAGGACTATTATACATTTCGTTATCAGAACCTGTTTTCCATAGTGCTTAATTCATCTCTCTTCTTTGATCCGGCCATTGTGCCCGGCGAAGCTTCCGCACAGGATTACTGGCTCGATTCAACACTAAAAAGCACAGAAAAATTAAAAGACATTAACATCGTTGTTTTTCAGCATATTCCATGGTTCCTAAACGAGGCCAATGAAAAGAACGGGTATTTCAATATACCGTTGGAACGGAGAGTTCCTTATCTGGATTTATTGCGCAAGTATGGAGTAAAGTATGTGTTTGCAGGCCATCTTCACAAGAATTCATTTGGCGAGTACAAGGGGTTGGAAATGATCACAACAGGGCCGGTAGGGAAACCTTTGGGAATTGATCCTTCCGGATTCCGGATAGTGACAGTAAATAAAAATAGACTTAGCTATACGTATTATAACCTGGATTCAATCCCCAAACGTATGGAATTTAAATGAGGAAGATTACGTGCAGCGATTCAGTGAGTAAATATATTTATCCTTTTTCAAAGCTGCGTTAAAGTTACGGCATGGTTTAACCTGTCAGCCTTGTAGGCTGTTTGTGTATTTTCCTATTTTCTTTTTTTAAGTATTTTCTTTTTTAGATCGTTTTTAAAATCCCTGTTTACAGGTGCAGGCTTATCACCCGAAGCTACTGACTGGCTTCCGGTTGTTTGTTTAGCCGGAGAATAATCTTACCTGGTGCTTTTTATTGTTGATAGCAGTGAGGGTTTGTATGCAGAGCGGCTGGCATTTCATGGCACAAAGTAATTGTTGCCACAGATATTTGATTGAGATTTTTTTAAAGCATCGCAGCAGGTCCTGTATTTTGCATGTATGCTCCAGCAGTTGATTAATCAGGTGTGCGATCAGTAGGCACTGGTAGTAGTTTTGTTGGGCATTGAAGGAGGTTCTGCTGTATAAATGCTGCATGTTGTAGCCATTATTTTTCTCTTCATTAAACCCTTCATTTTCTATTTTCCATCTTAACCTTCCGGCTTTGCTTAAGGCTTTTACGGTGGATCTTTCAACCGGCAGATTGGTGATGCGGACAAAGTTGGTTGTGGACGATTGGTTGGTTACCTGATTGCTAATAGTTTCTTTGCACTGGAGGTAGTGCAGGGTGTGTTTCTTATGAAGTAAATCTTCCACCCAATAAAACTCCTGTGTGATGCTGTTATTTTTTACCCTGCATTCCGGCTGATGAATAAAACTGTTGTGCTTTGTGGGTGGATCATCTTTGAGGCAATCCTGCAAAGCAGGCAGGCTGCCGTCCTGCAGGGTGATGATGTATTTCCAGTCGTTGTTTTCGCAAATATCCATCACCGGGTTGCTGGCATAAAGCGCATCTGCCAGTATGCAGACAGGCAGCCGGGGAAAAGCCTGTTTTAATTTTTTTGACAGGCGTTTAAAAGCGTTCTGTTCACAATCCTGTTTGTCATTGTTGTCATTGATTATCCATTCTGTGGCCAGCGATATACAAAAACCATTTTCGGTCACCAGCTTTGCGCACAGATACAGGTAAGTTGTTTTGGGGTTGCAGAAATGATCACAACAGGGCCGGTCTTAGGGAAACCTTCGGCCTGGGAATTGCCTTAAATCCTTCCGGATTCCGGATAGTGTGACAGTAAATAGTCTTTTCGTTTGCGGTGAACGTCCGTAAGGTTTTTGCTAGACTTAGCTATACGTATTATACCTCACCTGTTTGATTCAATCCCCAAACGTATGGAACTTTAAATGAGGAAGATTACGTGAAAGATTTAGCAAAGCAACCATCTATATTATGATGGCGGTCATCATACAAAAGCCATCGCGCAAGACATTACAGAAATTGCCACACTTAAAGTACTTACATTTCCACCTGGAACTCCAAAACCTCCCGATAGCCTAATGTAATACGTCACCCCACCAGCATTTGTTTTAGGACTTGAATATAAAAGAATAGAAGGAAGCCACGAAGTATGGGATTATCCAGATGATTCTTTACTTAGACCTGTTGTATTTCGAGGTGCAAAAAAAGAAATATCCGGTTGCCACATACATACAAATCTGTAAACCCTTGACATAGATTACAAAACATTCCAAAACAAATTCAGAAAGTTTAGCTCATTACGGACA
Organism: Hanamia sp.; assembly: GCA_965217965.1. Lineage (GTDB taxonomy): Bacteria > Bacteroidota > Bacteroidia > Chitinophagales > Chitinophagaceae > Ginsengibacter. Next base: position 2,878,733 of record CBDCJQ010000001.1, read on the forward strand.
CGGCTTGGCGATGTGGCGGTATTTGAAAAACGTCCAGCCCGGAACCGCAGCCGAATAGAATTACTAAAGATGAAGATAACAACTAAAGCTCAATAATGAAAGTCAAGCCCGGAACTACTGCTGATAGCGAACTACAGCCGATTGTACTTCCGTCTGCCAGCCTATTGCCAAACCTGCTGTTCAAGCAACACCTTCGGTGAGTGTCCCCGTTATAACAGTTATCCCACCTTCGCCTTTCATCAAAAATAAATAAAATGAAAGGGAATGAAATTTCAGTAAAAGAACTAAGGACAGATGCGGTGGAGTGGCTTACAAAGCTGCATCAAACGATGGTAATAAAAGAGTATGGTAAAGGCAGCGTACGCAACTACTGCCAGGAGATGACGCTGCTCTTTAAATACTACAACCATAAAGCGGTTGCAGACATCAGGCAGGCAGATATAGAAAAGTATCTGCAATACATAAAAGAAGTGCATAAGGTAGGGCGGGCCAAGTGCCGCAGCGTAGCACAGGCCTGCCCCTTACATTGTGCCTTCCAATCTTTATCCCAAAAAACAATTTATTCTTCCTAACATTATGTCGGAAGAGGAAGTGGCGCAACTCTTTGCAACGCCGCTTAGCCTCAAAGAATATGTTGTAATCGGGTTGCTGTATGGGTGCGGATTGCGTATAGGCGAAGTAGGTCAACTGCGCCTGCAGGATATAGAAAGCCATAACAAACGGCTAAAGGTTTACCAGGGTAAAGGCGCTAAAGACAGATATACACTACTGCCCGAAAAACTGTTGCAGCAACTACGTCAATTTTATTTGCAGGAAGGGCGGCCCAAAGAATATTTATTTACCAGCAAACAAACCAAAAGGGCTATGCATGTACGCAGTATGCAAGTAGTGGTAAACAGCGCTATGCAAAAAGCAGGATTTAAAGAAAAGCCTTTCACCGCCCATACGCTGCGGCACAGCTTTGCTACACATATGCTTAACCAGGGCAACAATATCCATGTAATAAAAACTTTGCTGGGCCATAGTAAATTAGAAACAACGATGGTGTATCTGCATTTGTCCATAGGACTCCTGTGGAGCAAAAACATACGCAAGCCGGTATCGTGTCGCCCTTAGATGCAGTAGTATATGGAGCAGCCGTTAAATGAACGCCGGCAACTGCTCCAAACAAAAATCTTTGCTCACTCTTCTGCCGCCGGTTTTAATCCTTACAGCCAGGCAGTATTAAGCCGGTTGAGTCGTTGCCATACAGCAGCCATAGGGGTGCATCATTACCGGTGCAACAATGAAGGGTGCAGGTATATGCATTACCAGTACCACAACTGTGGCAACAGGCACTGTCCTTGTTGCGGCGGCCTGAAGCGTGATCAATGGGTAGAAGACCGCCTGGGAGAGCTGTTGCCCACTACTTATTTTCATTTGGTATTTACGCTGCCACAGGAACTAAGAAGTTTATGCATGGGCAACCGGAAACTGCTGTTCGGTTTGCTTTTTAAATCTGCACAGCATACCATTCTCACACTATCTAAAGATGAAAAATATATCGGCGCTGCACCGGGCATTATAAGCATACTACATACCAATGGACAGGATCTGAATTTTCATCCGCATATACACAATATAGTAAGTGGCGGTGGCATAAACGCCGGGGGAAAGTGGATAAGAGAAAAGAGAAGCAATGGGCGATTTTTATTCCCACGCCGGGCGATGGAAAAAATATACAAAGGCTATTTTTTAGAACAGGTAAGAAAATATATAGCCGATGGAACATTGCAATATGCAGAGCTGGCGGCAGTGGAAAATATACTTTCCACGGTCAGTAAAAAGAAATGGAATGTATATGCCAAAGCGCCCTTTGGTGGCCCGGCACAGATCATAGAATACCTGGGACGTTATACACACAAGGTGGCTATAACCGCTCATAGGATATTGCAGATCAATAATGAAACGATCAGTTTTAAATACAAAGACTATGCTGATGGCAACAAGCAGAAAATAATGATGCTGGAACATGCAGAATTTTTACGGCGCTTTGAACAACATATTTTACCCAAAAGTTTTGTAAAGATCCGTCATGCCGGTTACCTGCATGCAAGAGATAAGATGCAAAGAATAGCATCGGTATGCAAACAATTAAAGTTGCCTGCGCCCATGCAAAGAGTGCATACACCGGTGGCTTTGCGACTGCTGTTACAAACCGGAAAAGATATTACCGTGTGTCCTGTATGCAAAAAGGGAAAGATGGAATTAGTAAAAACATTTATTTATCATCATGGCTGCCTGGTAGATGCGGCGCAGTTGCGCAACCGGGGTTCACCAAAAATAAAAAGCAAAAAAGTTATCCATGAAAAAGCTACATAACCTTATTGGTAATTTTTATAGTTCTAAAAACAAACTTTGTTTTTGGGTAAGGGATAGTATGCATAACCGGCTGCTGAGTATAACCTGGCAAGGTAAAAGCCACGTGTATATTTATTTAGCCATTATCTCAAAACCGATACAAAACAACTTACAAGTGTAGCGGTGTCTTTGCTGGCGGTGTCGCTGAACATCGTACCAGCAAAAAGCCCCGGTCTCCAATAGATCAGGGCTTTTTTATGTGCGTCAGGCATGTATATTAGCTATAGGGTGCAAGTCCCGAACACGCTTTACAGTAGGAAGTGTTAGCCAAGAGCAAGGGTGTCGTGGGCGACTGCGAATCTGAAGGAAGCTGGCGGCAAAAGCCCGCACCTACGAACAGAAACTGCATACGAGGCGGGAGGCTGTGGGTGATGCTGCATAACAAGCAAAAGCCCAATACTGTACGGAAACAGTCAAACGTAAAAGCAGAGGTGGCATGGGCTGAAAGCGGATATACTTACCCTGAGAGATCTGGTACTAATCCGACAGAGGTACGAGCGAGTACCGAAGTGGAAACAGGTGTTGGAATAAACAATAACATCATGGTAGCACCAGAAGTCAGCCGAGGTCATAGTAAGCCGGAAACGAGCTCCGACAAAGCGGGGAAGGTCTCACAAAGGACGAAGGACTGAATGTTAGAAAGGCGAGGAACTTAAAGGAACTTATGGCAAAAGCCTGTCTGCCGACAGGCAGGCTGCAACAACCGAAACACTTTAGAGAACTACCCACGTGAGGACCTGCCTGCCGGTAGGCGAGTAAGCCGGAAACTGAAAGTAAAACATGGGAGGTGTTGAGCCAAGCCACACAGCCGATAAGGACTGTCGCCGGTAAGAAGTTTTTTTTTTTTAGTAATATGCTTGAAGAAATCTTAGACATCCGAAACGTTACGAAAGCCTTGAAGCAGGTAACTGCCAACAAGGGAGCCGGAGGTATAGATGGTATGCAGACCGATGAACTTCGCGACTACCTCAACGCCAACTGGCAAGCGCTAAGGATGGATATTTTAGAAGGCAGTTACAAGCCGCAGCCGGTGCGCAAAGTAGAAATACCAAAGCCACAAGGCGGCGTAAGAATGTTAGGCATACCCACAGTAGTTGACAGACTGTTGCAGCAAGCGATTGCCCAATGGCTAAGCCCAAAGTACGAAGAAGGATTTTCCAGCCACAGTTATGGATTTAGAGAAAAGCGCAATGCGCACCAGGCGGTGTTGCAGGCGCAGCAAAATCTAAATGAAGGATATGAATGGATAGTAGAACTTGACCTGGAAAAGTTCTTTGACAAGGTACATCACGACCGCCTGATGAGTACACTGGCAAATAAGATAACGGACAAGGGTACACTAAAACTCATCCGCAAGTATCTTACCAGTGGCATCATGGAAGGAGGCGTGGCAAGCCCTCGTACCGAAGGCACGCCACAAGGCAGTCCGCTAGCTTTACGTACACACTCACAAACATTGAGTTTTTCAGGCGGGTGGAAATTAAAAGAGGTAAGTTTTAATATTTTCATAAAAAGTATTACATTTATGATAAATGGAAAGAGCACAGAACTCAGAATTGGCCAAACGCATCAACCAGGCGTTTACCTTGTTGCAAAACAACAAGCCTCAGCCGCATATAGCAGAAAAGCTGATGCAGAAGTATGGCGTATCTCAGGTACAGGCCTACCGTTATATACAGTTGGCCCGGGAGATCAACGAGAAAATGGCGATACCGGAAAGTTCTGTGGTGTTTACAGTAAAGCTTCCACCTACACTGATCAACCGGATAAAGAAACTATCGGGATCCAGAGGGCTATCGATCAGCAAAGTGGTTCATACTGCGCTGGAAGAATTTTTAGCAAAGAAGGGTCATGGCAAAAAAGGAGCAACAACTTAAGGTATCATTTACCTATGATCGTTTGTGGGAGCAAAAGCTCTCTCAGGTTTATCATCTCCTTGTTCCGGCCGGCCAACCAGTTGTTTTCACTGAGCAATCATCATATAAATTAATAGAACAAACTTCAGTATATGAAAACAGCAGCCATATACACCAGAGTGTCCTCGAACCAGCAGAAGGAGAATAAAACCATTGGCAGTCAGGTGGACGAACTCTTAAGTTTTGCAGAACAGCAAGGTTATGTTGTTCCGGATGAGTATGTGCTTAAAGATGAAGGGTATAGTGGTGCTATATTAGTTAGGCCTGGACTTGAAAGAGTAAGAGACCTGAGTGCCGAAGGTCAGATACAGGCGATATTAATTTATAGTCCTGACCGCCTGAGCCGCAATTATGCATATCAGGTAGTATTAATGGATGAATTTGCATCGTGTGGTACGGAAGTATTATTTATTAACTCACCAAAAGCAGATACTCCGGAAGAAGCGTTGTTATTACAGTTTCAGGGCATGATCTCAGAGTACGAACGGGCAATTATTAAGGAGCGGTGCCGCAGAGGGAAACGTTATAAAGCCAAATCAGGGGTGGTGAATGTATTATGTGGTGCGCCTTATGGCTATAGCTATATCAGGAAGACCGAGGATGCCGCAGCTTATTATCAAATCAATGAAAAGGAAGCTGAAGTGGTAAAGGAACTGTTCCGGATGTATACAGAAGATTTTTGTAGCATAGGCACCGTTGCCAGAAAGTTTACTGCTGAAAAAATACCGACAAGAAAAAATACAGGTAAATGGGAACGTTCTGTTATCTGGGCAATGCTTCGAAATCCTGCTTATTGTGGTAAAGCTTGTTATGGAAAAACAGAGCATGCAGAACGCCAAAGAATTACTAAACCATTAAGAGCAAAGGGCGGATTTGCAGTAAAGAATGGGTGTAACAGGGAAAAGCCAAGAGAAGAATGGATAGAAATCCCGGTGCCGGCTATAATCAGCCAGGATGTTTTTGATATCGCACAGGAAAGGTTAAAAAGCAATAAGCTCCATTCACAGCGGAATACAAAAGTAGAAACATTGCTGCAGGGTATGATGGTGTGCAGTGAATGCGGCTATTCTTTATACAGAACGTATACAGAAACATCAGCAAAAAAAAGGATTTATTATTACAGATGTTTTGGTTCAGATCCTTATCGCTTTGAAGGAGTAAGAAAGTGTAATTGCAAACCCCTCAGGCAAGACTACCTGGACAATGTTGTGTGGCAGCAGATAGCAGAGTTATTAGAAGACCCAATGCTGATCCAAAGAGAAGTCGAAAAAAGAGTGGAAGAAACAAGAAAGGCTAGTCCTGTATTAAAACAAAAAGAAGCCATGCTCAGGCAGCGTAATAAATTATCACAGTCAATGGATAAATTATTAGATGCTTACCAGGAGGGTCTTATCACTATAGGGCAATTAAGAACCCGAATGCCGGAATTACAAAGGCGGGTTAATACCACAGAGAAAGAGTTGGAGAATCTGAAAAATCATGAGCTGGCATTGGATCAACGGCTTCAATACCTGGATGCAGAAAGCTTTAAAAACCAGCTAGGCATTAATGTTCATCAACTGGATATAAAAGAAAAAAAGAAGATTTTAAGATTGCTGGTAAAGGAGGTTGTGGTTGGTGACAATAGTATAGATATCAGGCACTCCATACCCTTAAAGGAGAACAAAAATGAGCAAAATAAAAAAAATTACCAATTGTGTACGAGGAGTGCTAAGCCCGCTTTTATCAAACATTGTTTTAGATGAACTGGACAAGGAACTACTTGGCCGGGGCCATCGCTTTGTACGCTATGCCGACGATTGCAGCATCTATGTAAAGAGTGAGAAGTCCGCCCAACGGGTGATGGACAGTATAGCAGGATACATAGAGAGCAAGCTAAAATTAAAGGTAAACCGTACGAAGAGCAAGGTAAGCCGCCCGCAGGAAAGCACGCTTTTAGGATTTTCCTTTTACAGAAGCAAGGAAGGGTGGCAGGTACGCATCGCTCCCAAATCTTTGGAGAGAATAAAGAAAAAGATGAAGGAGAAGACGAAGCGTAACGACCCTTCACCTGCGAAAGAAAAGATAAAGAAAATGGAAGCAGTAATCCGGGGATGGGTTAATTACTTTTCGATAGCCAAAGGCAAAAGTAAGATGCAGGAATTAGATGAATTAGTCAGGACAAGGCTACGAACAGGGATATGGAAACAATGGAAAAAGCCGAAAACCAAAAGGATACACTTAATAAAATTAGGTATCCCAAAGCAAAAGGCATACGAGTGGAGCAACAGTCGCAAAGGTTATTGCCGGGTAGCACACAGCCCCATACTATGCCGTGCGTTAAACAACGAATATTTTACACGCTTAGGGTATGTTGGGTTCACTAACTATTACTATTGGAAAACAGAACATCAGAGAAAACTTTTCTAACAAACCGCCGTATGCCGAACGGCACGTACGGTGGTGTGAGAGGACAGGTAGCCAATTAATGGCTACCTTCCTACTCGATTTTTGGAGATTAATTAAAATGTTCTTTTAAGCATATAGTAATCGTGAGTAATTCGTGCGATCGGCTGTCACCCAAAAGAAGATCTGACCGAGTCGCTTTTGTGTGATTAGAAAATAAATTATGATAATCGTGGCTCGTATCATTTAATATTCGGATGAAAATGCACTAGACATTTTATCCTGCTCCGCTTTTGGTATCTTATATTTTGTTGCTACGTTTCTCCAGGTACTTATGGTAGTTTTAATATGTGCAACGATCTGATTTGCTTTTTGATCATCGAGGCGAAAATAACCGGCTACTTCCATGGCCAGTCCTATATCGAGTGAATTGTCTTCAAGCGATATATTTACGTTCAATTCCTGGCCGTATTCGTTCGGGTTAATGTCATAAGCCGGAGAAAGCATCCATCCACTTTCCGTAAGAAGAAAACCATGATTTCTCAAATGATCATCCGTGTTTTTGACGCAAATACTAAAGACAATCCTGCGCCATAATTCTTCAAGATCTTTATCTACTGAAGCGCCGTGTCTTGTTATAAACTCTGCCAATTCCAAATAACTTGCCCCGGCCGAATCCTCGCCGTCCTTATGTCCTAACAATGTCATTGCAGAAGCAAAATGAATTCTTTCGCCCTTTTCATTTCTATCGAATCGCTTTGTGAGATAGGTGTCGTACTTGTTTCTAAACTGTTGGATTTTGCCTTCGGCTACGTCTATCCCTGCCTGTCTTGCTAATTCATTTACCACCATTTCCCATGCAGCTACATTTTTTTCGTCATTCTTACTCGGAAATTTTGCAATCCACAAATTATTAGCCGGATCCAAAACACTTGCCTTTGGCCTTGCCCCGCCTAATGAAGAGCCCGGAGCTAACAGGATGTTTATCCATTTTAAATATTCGGGATCATCTGTATTATCTTCTTCAAATTTTAAACTTGCCTGTTCCAACTCCCTTAATAAAGCCCAGGGGGGAGTTGCCATATCTTTATTATCATTGAGAAACGGGCTATATTCATCCAGTTTGAATCGCAGTGCTCCCATTCTATGCCTGTCAAAAACACCGAGTAAAAAATCGGATTCTAAAAGTGTTTTTGTTTTCCGGTCTTCGGTCTTAGCAATTATAGCTTCCCTTCTTTGCATTAATACACGTCCCCATCGGTCAGGACATGAATCAAGAAAAATTCCGAAGTTTACTTTTTCATCTCTTGGGTAATAAACACCGGAATATAATTGCAGGTCGGGATCAAGCATTTGAGAAAATCCTGACTTCAACCATTCATCCGTATATTCAAATGAAAAAGTTTCTTTGCCCTTTGCGGGGATTGCAGAAAGAATACCCATTTTGTTTGGCATGGCGAGGCCCTGCCAATCTGCATATACCAGCACCTCTTTTTTAGCTGTTGCCATTACTTTATTTTTTTGGTGACCTTTCTTTCACGATCAATTCTGCATCCCTAAGCTTTCTTCCCAGGATATCATCTTCGGCAACTTTTAATAAATCTTTTTCCAGCCCCAATACAAAAAGGACGCTGGCGTAAGTACCAATGGCAACACCCGAAGATCCATTCTCCACGGCCCATAAAGTTTTGCGGCTGATATTTGCTCTTTCAGCAACCTGGTCTGCGCTGAATTTTCTGCGTAAACGAGCTAATTTGATATTTTCTCCGAATTCTATCAATACTTTTTGAATAGAAGGAAGAAGCTTCGCCTTTTCCATAAGTTGTAGTATTTTACACAAATGTAGGTTTTTTGAGTAATATATTACACATTATGCATCGATAACTTTTTCAGATTAGCCTGTATCCCCCTCTTTTAAACTCCTCCACACTAACATACACCAGATCAAAGTTGTGACAAAATCGATAGGTGCTCCGCAAAGAGATCGCCTGTTTGCGGGCTTTTTTGTTCTTAGAGACTGACCAAAATGTTCATTTAAACTCATTATGATCGTGAGTAGTTCATGCGCTTAGGCGATCGAAATACTGATTCAAGATTTTTGGCCTAATGATCAGGCTTAATGTCTCTTTATGATCTTGGTCTGTTTTCTGTACAAAAGCCCGAGATTAAGGTTACTGTTTGTTAGATGATGGTTCTGCATTCACACACCCTCATAAATTTCTGAGAGCAAAATTTTTTCATTGATCACTTTAATGTAAAGATGGTCTTCGGGCGAATTGTATTCTTCCAGTTCCCAATGCCCATTTGCATTCAATCTAAACACTTCTATATGCAGGCTTTCAGAATCTGCAAGTATGTATTCTTTCAAAGTGGGTATGTGCCGGTACAGTTTAAACTTCTCACCGCGGTCATAATTTTTTGTTGATTTGGAAAGTACTTCAATGATTATAGCAGGATTCAAAACATTATAATCATCATTATTGAGCGTGATGATCTCTCCGCAAATAATGGAAATATCAGGATAGGTAAATAAAGTATTTGACGAAATATGGATGCGCTGATCGCTACCATAGGGTTGACATTTTTTCCCTCTTAGCTTACCGAATAAAATACCGGATAAATTTTTACAAACAACATTATGCGGCACTTTTGCGCCGGACATTGCAAATATCTCTCCCTGGTAATATTCATGTTTTTCCGTTGCAGCATTTTCCATCTCAAGATATTCTTCGATAGAAATTTTTTGTTTGCTGTATGCAACGGCGGGTTCTCTTACTTCCATTAGTTAAATATACAAAATATATGGGTAGACTTATACCATAATAGCCCTTATAATACTGTGATAAATGAGCTATGGGAACACGATATTTTAAAAAACTTAATATTTGTATTAAATATAATTGCTAATTTTATTTCCTCTATTTGAATTTCTACGTTTATTTAGCTTTTTTTTTGAAGGCTAATTCTTTTTTGTAATCAGCTTTTTACGATTACTGTAGCATATTAGAAAATTGCTTGTTTCTTAAACCTAATAAAAATATCAACTATGTCTCTGAACAACCCCTTTAAAAGATTAAAAAGAATTGATCATTTAATTCGTAAAAAAGGCACGGGAAATGCCGCCACCCTTGCGAGAAGATTTGATTTATCCCCCGCCGCAATTTATAAATTCATTAGGGAAATGAAAGAATTAGGATTTCCTATCAGTTATTCCAAAAAAAGGAAAACTTACTACTACACCGAGGACGGAAAAATGGTGGAAAAATTATTTAAGACTGAAATCGAGAATGACGAAATGAAAAAGATTAACGGTGGTAAAAGTTATTTTCAGTTTTTTGCAGACTATACTTATAGTAGAGTTTGAGCCGGTAACTTTGTATTTTAATTATCACCAGAAAATTTATTTTTTATGGCTGAGAGTTATAATACTAATCTTGTAAATGTAGCATCCTCTTACATTAAGCATCTCAGGATACCGGTTACAGATTCTGCCTTACAAAAAAACCTTACTGAAAATCCATACTTTCCCAGCCTTTATTCTATCAGCAATGTTTTTGAAAGATTTAATGTTCCACACCAGGCTTTTAAAATAGATAAAGAAAAAGCAGGCCAGGTTCCAGCCCCTTTCATTGCCTATTTGAATAATCAAAATACAGGAAAAGATTTTGCTTTAGTTACATCTATCACTCAGGATGAAGTACACTATATTGCTGAAAGCAAAAAGGTAAAAAAAGTTACCAAGAAAGATTTTCTAAAAAGCTGGGAAAATATTGTATTGCTGGCAGAACCGGATGAAAATAGCGGTGAAAAGGATTATGAATCAAATCGCAAAAAAGAAATTGCTGCAACTAATAAAACTTATGCGCTTACTACCGGGGCAATTTTAATTTTCCTTTCTGCCGTTTATTTGTTTTTACATTCTTTGCAGGGAAGTTTTTTGATGAGCGCTGTTGCATTGTTAGCTATTAAAATTTTTGGGATAGCGGCTACCGTTTTATTATTGATCTATGAAACAGATAAATCAAATGTTTTTGTAAAAAGTATTTGCACAGCAGGTAAACAAACCAATTGCGGAGCAGTATTACAAAGCAAAGCATCCAAAATTTTGGGGATGAGCTGGAGCGAGGTTGGATTTTTTTATTTTGCTTCTACCTTTCTATTTTTATTGTTTCCGGCGATAAATTTTGCAACAAAGATTTTCGTATTATCTATTGCAAATGCTCTCGCCGCTCCTTACATTTTCTTTAGTGTGTATTATCAATGGAGGGTGATAAAACAATGGTGCCCGCTATGTTTGACTGTACAAGCCATTTTATTAATGGAATTTATTTGGGCTATTACAAATTTCCGGCTGCGTTTGCCTATTGCTTTTTTGTCCATTGCTTATTGCATATTGCCAATTGTCTTCTGCATTTCGTTGCCCATTGTATTATGGTATGTTCTAAAACCATTGATCTTGAAAGCTAAAGATCAACCCGTTTATAATGCCGCTTACAAAAGGCTTTTGTATAATCCTGATACGTTTAATAATCTTTTAAAACAACAGGCAAGCGCGCCTGAAGGGTACAGGCATTTGGGGATTTTTCTTGGCAATCCCAATGCAAAAACTAAAATCATTAAAGTTTGTAACCCATATTGCGGGCATTGTTCTAAAGCACACAAATTTCTGGATGGATTGCTACATAATAATCAGGATATTCAACTTCAGATTCTATTTAATGTCTCTCAGAATAAAGGGGATATAACATCGAAGCCAGTTAAACATTTTTTAGCGATCGCTGAAAAAAACGATGAGGCGTTATTAAAAGAAGCTCTGGATGATTGGTATTTATCCGATAAAAACGTGTATGAAGATTTTGCAGCGAAATATCCAATGAACGGAGAGTTGGTAAGACAAGAGATCCACATAGAAAAAATGAGCGCTTGGTGTAAAGAGGCAAACATAACGGGGACGCCTACGTTATTTATTAATGGCCACAGGCTTCCGGGAGATTATAAGATTGAAGAATTAAGATACATTTTATAAAAATATTTTCTTGCAAGAAAGGGTAAAAGAATTGTGTACCTGCAAAAAGCACAATCAATTTTTAATTTCTAAAATTTATTATTATGAAAAAGATGAAACTTCAGATGCCCGGAATGAGTATCAATGATCTTCTCTCACGAGAACAAATGAAAAAAGTAATGGGTGGCAGTGGGAGTGGAAGCGGAGGTGTCACTTGTAACTGTAATAGCGCAGATGACTGTACTACATGGAATGAGAAATGTATGAATGGTTGTGGTGGAAAACCAGGTGATACATACCAGGGAGTATGTGGTTGCCCTTAGTACTTAAATTTTAAAATGATTAAGTAAACTATTTATTCTCTATGCAATTTATTCAAAATAGTTCAGATCATATTAATTCGATCTATTTATTTCATCGGGGGTATTTGTGAGAAAGTAAATTAATCGGAAATCAATAGTTACTTAATTTTCTAACACGAAAAAAGAGATGTGTTTAACCAATTTTGTAAATCTTTCATTTGCCCTACTCATAACGAATATCGTTTTTAGCCAATCTGCAAATAGCAATAAATTCACTGTAACAGGAAAAATTTTTGATCGTGATACTGGTTTTGTTGTTTTGTATTATACGGATCCTGAAATAGGAAATTACATTGATTCAGCAACTTTAAAAAATGGCGAATTCAAATTTGCAGGAAAAGTTAATAGAGTTTCCGATGCTCATTTATGGACTGACACAACTAATCACAATTTTAGTGACTCGTCTGTAGTTCGTTTTTTGTTAGAACCTGGTAATATTTTTCTTACTTACAGTAAAGGCAATGCCACGATAACAGGCTCAAAATCGCAGTTGGAGAAGGAAAATTTTAATAAAGAGAAATCCGCATTGCATATTCTCAAAAATCAACAACAGGAAGAATCAATTGACTTGGCATATATAAGACAGCATAAAAATTCTTACCTCAGCGGGTTCCTCCTTTCGTCATATAAACGCAAGCTGCCTATTGATACATTACAGATGTATTACAATTTATTAAGCAACGAAGTTAAAGCTAGCAGCGAAGGCAAAAAAGTAATTGAGTATATATACCCATTAACCGATGATGTTGGCTTTCGGAATAAAAATCCAATACATGGGTCCGAGTATAATAAAAGATTGAATGAAATAAAATCCGTCTATGATTTAAGTTTAATAGACACAGCCGGAAACAAAGTAAGTCTTAAAACATTCAAAGGGCGATATTTATTAATCGATTTTTGGGCAAGTTGGTGCAAGCCTTGCATACAGAATTTTCCATTTATGGAAAAGCTAATAGAGAAGTATAAATCTAACCCCATTCAATTTATTGCCGTGTCATTAGATACCAATAGTGACACGTGGAAGAATGCAATAAAAAAGCATCATCTGCAGGGCTGGCAGCTTTCTGATTTATACGGATTTGATGGAATACTGCCAGTATATTGTAAAGTAGTAACCAGTATCCCTCGGTATATTTTAATTGGTAAGGATGGCAACATCATGAATTATGATACTCCTCAACCCATGGATCCCGAACTTAAAATATTAATTGACAAATTATTTAAAAAAGGTACCTAACTGTGCCCATAAAAATGCAGGAGATGATACGAACCTGTTTAAAAAAGAGTTGAGATTTATTAATCATTTAAAAAAAATTATTATGAAAAAAATGAAACTTCAGATGCTCAGATTGAGCGTCAATGATCTTCTCTCAAGAGAACAGATTAAAAAGTGATGTATTAAAGCGGTAATTGTAAAGATGATTCACCTGTGAGTAATGCTGTTTATTATGAACACTCGATAGAAGGTTGCAACGGAGTTGTAAATAATTTTTTGTTGCTGATCTGATATTCAAAACATTTAAAAATTTAAAAGTAAAAATATTTTTTTGCGCAAAAAGATGCAGGAAATTATACGAACCTGCTAAAAAAAGAGTTGAAATTTATTCTATTCATTTAAAAAAAATTATTATGAAAAAGATGAAACTTCAGATGCTCGGCTTGAGTGTCAATGATCTTCTCTCACGAGAACAAATGAAAAAAGTAATGGGTGGAAGTGGTTCTGGAAGTGGGGGTAGTGGTGGTGGTAACTGTTGTGCACACACCGAAGGTTGGACAGACTCCCAATGTGGTTACGCAGATTCTACAGAAGCCCAGAACGCAGCATCCGCGTATGCTACTGCTAATCATGTGAGGGCCTTTTACTGTTGCGATTGCCCTGCTCATTAAATTAAATAGATAACGGTGGCGCATTTAAAAATGGCTGCGGAAACTTTATCCATTAGCAGCCATTTTTTAAAAATTTCAACATTCAAGAAAACTTTTTAGGCATGGTTAAAATTACAATTGGCTTTGCAATAATAACGATAGTGGGACTTGCTTTAACCTATAATCATAATTATGATTGCAAGATTTTAGTCAATAAAGGAGGTGATTCAGCTAAAGGCTTTGTTTTCTTTACAATTGATTCCGCCACGGCTGTTGATTACAAAAAAACTGCACTGAGTTTTTATTACCATGATTCTCTATCGTTTGGGCGCCCTGTTGCGATTGCCGGAACAGAGTCAAAATTATCTTTAATTGCTCCAACATTGCTATTTGAAGCAAACGCCAGCCAAACTCCTTTTTTAATTTTTCCGGGTGAAAATATTATCATTAAGTATGCCGGAAGTGATTCTCTAAAAATGTATGTAGAGGATAGTCAGCAAAGAACAAACGAACTTGATTTTTTCAAAAGATTAGTTCAAAAAACAGGAAATATCTATTATGGTTTCAAGCCTGTTCCTTACCTAAAAAAAGTAAACACATTAACTGCATTGGAATCCGCTGAAAAATTAATTAATGCTATAAAAAACGATCGATTAAATTTTTTGAAGATTTACGCTACAAAATTTCCCATTAGTAATAGTTTTATTGAAATAGCTTCTAACAGCATCAATAGTAAAGCATTTAATGATTCGATTCTACTTTATTACAATAGCCAAGAGTTGCTAAATAAGCTGAATATTTACAAAAAATTACTCTCTAAAAAATTGACAACCTTTAAAAATATCAGATTTGAGCCATATCAAATATATTACAGAGCTTGCATCACTTTTCTTTCTGTAATTACAACCAATAGTACTTACGCCACAATTGATAGTGATAGGGATTTTATAACAGTATTTAATTTTTCAGATAAAAATTTTTCCGGACTTACAAGAGAATTCTTATTAGCTAATACCATATACAAAGCTTATAGTAATACGCTGGATATTGCCAATAAATACCTGGATACATTTAATACACTATGTAAAAATGAAGGATATAGAAAAATAATTTTGCAAAAGCTGAATCAAAAGAACGCGGATAGATATATTGCGGGAAATGACATATTGCTATTTGCTGATGGCAAAACAAACCAGAACATACAAAAGGTTATTTCCAAATTCAAGGGCAAAATAATTTTATTGGATTTTTGGGCTAGTTGGTGCTTTCCCTGCCGTGCAGAAATGCCTTTTTTTGATTTGCTTAGGAAGCAATACGAGAATAAACAAATAGCTTTCCTGACTATTTCCTCTGATAGAAGCGTAGACGATTGGTTAAGGGCTGTTAAAGAAGAATCTATGGAAAATGATAATAGCTTTTTACTATTAAACTTTGATAGATCGTTATTTGCAAAGCAATATAATATCTATACTATTCCACGTTACATACTAATAAATAAAGTAGGGGAATTAATAAACGATGATACACCACGTCCCAGCGATCCTAAGTTAAAAGAATTGATCGATAAAAATTTGTAAATGTTAGTAAGTTGAGTGTGTTTGAAAGTGGGTTGAAAGTTGGCAGAATTAAGTGACTTAGGCTTTGAGAGTATCTCAACCAACTGTTTTTATAGATTTCTTTTTAATCAAACTATCACTTTATTCAATCCTGTGCACGGTATTTCAGCATCGGTTGGCACTTCTTAATAGTAACCAATTATTGGAATTTTTTTTAGAATATAAATTATTATGCCTTCCTCCATCCTTATAGTACTTGCATCTTATGATTATGAATCATTACAGATTACCTTGAAAAGCCTGGATCACACATTAATGAATAAGGAGAAAGTAATTATAATTTTAAATGGCAACCATTCTTTAAACTCACGGATAGTTGAATACGTAGCCTGGAAATGGAGTAAAAAAAAACCTTCATTAAGGTTTGTTATAAAGCCTTTATCTTCTCCCGCAGAACCTTTCATAGCTATCAAAGAAGTAATTAATAAGAGTGAACATTTTAAAGAAGCAAAATTCATTTGCAAAATTGATGACGATATTATTCCCCTAAAAAAAGACTGGCTCGGGATCCTGCAAAATCATTACATGAATCTTTCCAAAAATTCAGAAGTTGGTTTTGTAACCGGACTAATCAATAATAACTGCTGGGGTTTTAAGGAGCTTGTTTCCCTTTATAACAAAATGGAAGAATATAGACACATCCATTGCTATGAAACTATAGCAGGTTGGGAAGGCTCCAGGATTGTAAATAAAGGTGAAATTGATGACGGGGAATTTGGCACTGCGTGGCAATATCCTTATATAGGCAGATGGATACACGAATGGACATCGCTAAGGATCGAGGAATTCATTCAAAAAACTAAAAATTTAAATTGCAAACTTATTCCTTCTGAAACCTACTATTCAATTGGGTGCATATTTGCTGAAAAAAGTTTTTGGATGGCTCTTGATGAAGAACGTTACGCATCCAGGCTAGATGAGAAAATAATTCATAAATATTGTTATGAAAATAATAAGCAGAAATGGGCTGTTATGAATCAACCCTTTCTGCACCTGTTTTACAATAACCATCGCATTATTAATGCTGATTTAATCACGCCAATCTGCAAATCATTGAGTGAATATTTTAACGACGAAAATTTTATAGAAGATAGGATTCAGCTGAAGGAACAATTTGAAAACGCTATTCAAGATCAATGGCAAAAGTTAACGGACGATATCACATTTACCAAAGACAAATTATATAATTTCTTAAATAATGTGGAATTGATATAGCAGGCTTTTGAGACCAACGCTGTCTTACAAAAGTATTCCACTTATGAAAATTATTCAATCTTTTTGGTCAGGTGGAAGGAATAAAGGAATATGCCGCATGATAATTTTGGCTGGCGTTAACCACAAGCTCATATAATGGTGTAGGCGGTTAGTTTCGGGCATTGACAAAAATAAAAGCATATTCTAAACAAAGCGAACCATTTATTCATGTAGATACAACGAGTTTAGAATTTTCAAATTTTTTAAGACGATAATTATAGTAGAGTTTGAGATGGCAAATTTGTATAGGGAAACAAATTTTTAAAAAATATTTCTTGCAAGAAAACAGATAAAAGAATTGTGTACCTGAAAAAAGCGCAATCAATTTTTAATTTCTAAATTTTTTATTATGAAAAAGATGAAACTTCAGATGCTCGGCTTGAGCATCAATGATCTTCTCTCACGAGAACAAATGAAAAAAGTAATGGGCGGCAGTGGTAGTGGCAGTGGGGGGAAATGCATACTTGTGCGGTACAAGGTATTACAATGGCCAATGCTATTGCGACTTTTGTGATACCTCTACTTATCAACCAATATATTGTGACGTACCTTGTCCAGTTTCTCCATGTGGTTTGCCCTAAACATGCTTCCAATAAAAAATGCTTAATGTTGCTTAGAGCTATCTTGATTATGATAATTTCCTTAATCCCATTTTTTTCCAGTGGGCAAGATTCAACCAACGTTAATGTTCAGCAATTCCTGAATGAATTGGAGAAAAGGGGTTCATCTCTCAGTGGGAAATCATTTCCATCTTTTATGCTCATGTCAGGTGAAAGGAAAATTTCAAATGAGATGTTTTTAAATAAAGTCTCTTTAGTAAATTTCTGGTTTGAGTCCTGCAGACCATGTCTTTTGGAGTTTAAGGGATTGAATCTCTTATATGACAAACTAGGCAAAGAGAAGGACTTTCAATTGATCAGTTTTACATTTGAAAATCAGGAAGCTATCAAAGATGTTAGGAGAAAATACAACCTAAAGTTTGAAATAATATCTGTACCATATCAGGAATTTACAAAATTAAATAAGGGCTTTGGCTGTCCCGTGAACTCAATAGTGAATAAAGAAGGAAAAATAAAGTATTGGAAATCGGGAGGAGAGACCACAGAAAGTGATGCAATTGATTATATTCTAAAAACAGTTTATCCTTTATTAAACAGTGAATTATATTGAATTTGTTTATGGTATAATAATTCAAGATAAAGAATGGCAAGATATTAATTTGCCAATAATATTAAACGACGAGTTAATTTGCTATGAAACTATAGCAGGTTGGAAGGATCCAGGATTGTAAATAAAGGTGAAATTGATAACTGGGAATTTGGCACTGCGTCGCAATATCCTTAGTGAGGCCAACGCTGTCTTACAAAAATATTCCACTTATGAAAATTATTCAATCTTTTTGGACAGGTGGAAGGAATATGCTTCACGATAATTTTGGATGGCATTCACCACAAGCCCACTTAATGGCATGGGCGCTCAGTAGCCTGAATATTAAAAAATTTGTAACTATTCAGGTCAATAAGAATGTGGATAACCTTGCAAATCAGGATGGAAAGGGATGATAGGTTTTCCAGCCATAGCTAAACCGATGGCATCCATGATAGAGTAGCAGTTTTTGCGCATAGTATCAATGTAACTTCGAATGATTGCAAAACTACTTGCCCCGTCTTTGCTTCTAAAGCAGCCGGATATTTTTTGTTTCACCTTCATCATTCTTATTGCTTGTTCTGCCAGGTTATTATCAAAGGGGATACTAAAATTGCTCATAAAACGAAGAATATCCTCTTTGTGGCTATCAAAGCGTAGTAACATGTTTTGGGTCTTGGTTTTCTTAGGCGACCCTCTTTTTCCTACTTGCTTTTCCGGCATCGGATGTTGCCCATAGCCTTGCTGTATCAGCAAATCATATTTTTGTGTCAATAATTGTTGCTCCTGTTCATTTAAGTTTTGCAGACCCTTTGCTTTGCAATTATCAGTTTCTTGTTTTATTTCCAAGAGCAATGCTTTCATATCTGCTGCCCACTGGCTTTGTTCCTGTTCGTGGCAGAAGGTCAAATCCCGCAAATGATGAACATTGCAAAGAGCATGGGTACAATCATAGTCAAGGTAGCTTTTCCAGTAATCGTGCATTACTGTTCCCGAATATCCAGGCAGAATGCCCATGTCATCCATAGCTGTTTTTCCCCGCTTGTCGTGGGCGTAATAATAAGTGCAATCCTGCGTGGTGGCTGTATGAAGCCATTTGCGTTTGCCTTCATAATAAAAACCTGTTTCATCACTGTGTATCAGCGGTGCATTTTTCAGGTGGTCTTTTAAGGCTTCTACAAAACCGGAAAGTTGCTCTTTACAATGATTACTATTTCCCACTAAAGTTCCTACACTGATATGATGACCGGTTATTTCTTCTATAAGTTGGGCGCTACGCTGAAAGGGCAGTAATTGGTACTGAGTAAGATATACACTCAATTTTTTCAGGTTCAAACCGTATTGAGTACAACTTGAGACATCTTCAGGAAAAACACCTTTGTTTTCTGTCTGACAATGCGGGCAGCATTTTTTCTCGCTACGATGTTCGGTTATCCTCATCCTTATCGGAGGTATATCATATACCTGGCGACGTTCAAAACGCATGCTGCCAATCCCACTTATATCTTTACCACACCCTATGCATTGCTTTGCCCGGTGTTCAATTATATTGTCTGGCATTTCACTCAATGCTAACATGGTGCCTGCATGACCTTTTTGGCCACCTGGTTTTTTACCAGTGCTGATGCGTAAACTTTTTGTGCGGGATATATCTGTAGATGGTGGTTTACTGCTGTTATTACTATTCTTATTTAATTTGTCTAAGGCTTCCTGTAACAGCTTTTTTAATTCTGTATTTTCTTTACGGAGTTGTTCATTCTCCGCTATAAGCAATAATATTTGTTCTTCAACTTTCAATATGCAAATAAACGAAATTTGTGAATAACTTTTTCAACCTGAATAGTTACAAAAATTTTATGACGATGTTGAGCTTTACACAGATCGGCTGGGTTATCAAATTCTTATTGAGCAGTTAAACCTGCCATATAGCAAAGTACATGTTATTTTAGATGAGTTGGAAATGTATCCAAAAGAGCTATGGGCTTTGGCAAAAATAAAGGCGTATTCAAAACAAAGCGAACCATTCATTCATATAGATGGCGATGTTTTTATCTATTCAAAATTTGAAGAGCGCCTACACAATTCCCAACTTGTTGCTCAAAATCCTGAAAAAGCGACCATATATTACCAGTCTAAGTTTTCGGATGTTAAAAACCATTTGACGTATTTGCCCGGGTTTATTGATATTGAATTTACCAATAATCCAATATGCTCTTTCAATGCCGGTATCATCGGTGGAAACGATGTGGAATTCTTTAAAAAATATTCTTGTGAAGTTTTTGATTTTGTAAATAAAAATATCTTCGGCCCTGCTCATCTTCCTTCACACTCCCTTGTAAATTTTAATATCCTTTTTGAGCAAATATTCTTTTATAATTTATCCCGCAAAGAAGGAAAAGAGGTTACCTGTCTATTTGATAAAGTGTTTGAGGATAATGGTTATAAATATGATGATCTTGGAGACTTTACAACCATTCCTTTTCTTAATACTTTCCTTCATTTCATAGGCCCCATCAAACGCAATAAGAGGGCATGTGATTTAATGAGCAGTGTATTATTAAGGGATCATCCCGAATATTTTTTTAAGGTGGCATTTTTGTTTGAAGCGCCTTTCAGCAAGTATTATTTGCAAAATCAAAAAAATATAAACCTGGAAGATTGGGAATTAAAATATACTAAAAACCAGCTTTCAAAAATTGAAACTTCGAATGAAGAAGTGATAGGTAAGATTCCCGGACTTACTATTCAAAAATCTGTAGCGAATTATCTAAAATTGAATTCAAATAATTTCGGTAATACTTCATCTCAGTCAGAAATCCACACAGAAAAAGACGTTATACTGAGCGAAGCCTCAAAATATGAAGCAACGCTTGGCGAAATTTTAAAAGAATTCAATAACATATCTTGTAAATATTTAATTGCCCGTGATGTAAGTTCAACCAGGCATTTTAATTTTTTTTATCAGCCCAGGGAAATCCAGTTAAAAAGAAATTTACAACAAGATTCATTGGTGAAGATAATTGAAACTGTATATGACTGGACTAAATTTTATAAAGATGAAATCCCCGATACGAGTGATTTAAAAATTAAACAAGATGCTTTGGTATTCATTGCTATTGTACCGGAAATTTTTTATTCTCATTATAAGCAAATTTTATTAGAAGATCTTGATTATTACATTTTCACAGTATTGGAAGATGCTGCAACTTTAGAACATTTGCTGGAACAATTAAAATTATGTTTTAACCCGGATGATATAAAAAACAACTATGATAACTTTTTTGAACTGGTTATCTTGAAATTAAAAAATTTAAACAATAATAAATGTATAAGGATTATTGATGATTCTGATAATGAATATTCCATTTGATTTTTTTAAGATTTTCAACTGGTATAAAAAGAATAAACCTGCTGAATCTTTTCCAGGAATGTTGAGCTAAACTCAAAAATTGTATTTACAGGCTGCCTGTTACTGTCTTTTGAAATATCTGAATATCCGAATTCTTTTTGAGTAGATATAAAAGGAAAAATAACCATTTTATTTATTGTCAGTGAAGAGAACTTTTCATCAGTTGCATCATCTATTTTAAACAAGTCATTTTTGATTATGGGAAGAAAATCTTTGTGTAAAATCGTAAATTGAGTGCAGATGAAGCGTTCGATCCAAAACCTGTTTTTTGATACAGGCACAGCATAAGTGCAACCGCCTATGCCTCCTAAAAAAATCTCCACTCCTTTTTCAAATGCTTCTTTGAAATTTTCAAATAAATAATCTTTTGTATAGTGCTTTGTAAATTCATGATCGTCTTCGCAAATAATGATGACATCTTCATTTCTTTCAGTGGCTATATCAATCACTTTTAAAATACTATTCCAAAGACCCACAGCCCCTACTTCATGCCTGCACGCTTCTATAACTGTTACATCAAATTCCGGCCGGTCTTTGTATTCATTTAAAATATGTTTTAGGCGGTCTATCCGTTCCGGTAAATTAATTATATAAGTTGGTATCGTTTCTGTGATGCGCAAAAAGATATGGTTTGATCATAGGGGGTTTAAATAAATTCCGTTACACCTGAAGTTCTTTTTGTTTCAAGTGAGTTTTAGATTTATAACTTTCTATCACCTCGTGAAAAAAATCCGTCAATTCCGGTACATGATAATCAAACGAAAATAGAAACCGGTGCTTCCATGCATTTTCTCTTATTTCCTGTCTTCTCTTCGCATCGCTAAAACATTCACCCAGATTATTGAAATCTTTAAAAAGTATTCCAATATCCAGGCGCTTAATTAGATTTTCTATTGCAACTATATGTTCAGGGTTAGATTTTAAAATCATTGGCAAGCCGGCGGCCGCCAGTGTGCTCATTCTTGCAGGATAATTCAAATCGTTCCAGGTAACTTTCATTAGCTGTCCATAATTATTGCTGTCAAACGTATGCAGCCAGCCTGCATCATATTTGGAAAACTCAGTCGCCCACTTATCAGCAGAACAATTAGGATGAATGTGTATGTATCCGGCTGCTACTTCTTTGGCATTCTCAATCCATCCTCTCCATGTTGTATGAAAAAATTCTCCATAAAAATGCAGGTGTATTTTTTGCTTTTTAAATAAAGCCAATTCATTAGCATTGATGCCGAATGGACGGCCTGGCACTAGCGTATGCACTTCACTATCAGCATCAGACAACAATTTGCTTTTCTCTTTAGCAAACCATTCTTTCTTTGGCAAATCACCATCTAATATCATGGCCGGGGTTTCAAGAGATAAAAACTGTGAATACCATTCTTTGCTTTCCGGGTTTATAAAAATCTGCCCGTCAGAATTAGTGTAGAGTTCTAATAATTGCTTCCACAACCCACTTTGGCGGGCATAAAAAGGCCCTTCTTTAAAATGCCACACCAAAGGCACTCCGGGATTGCTTGTCATTATATAATGCGCCAGAGGAATTACCTGGAAATTTAATAACGCATAAATTATATCAGGTTTTATTTCTTCTATTTTTTCTTTCCAGTTGTCCAAAGAAATATCTTCGACATTACCGAAAGGCAACGGGCCGATAGTATTATAAAATTCAGGGTTCAATATCCAGAGGCCATACAACTTATGGCCATACTCTTCCAACGCACATATCCTTTCCGGATTGTAAGCCAGTTCACCCACTATAAGAATTTTTAAGGGCTTTGAAGATTTGGTATCTTTTGTTGTTTTGTTTGGTTGTCTGAATCTTTCATAAAGTGCCACTTCATCAATATAATTTCCGGCTGTGGAATGGAACCTAATGGGCTCGCTAACTTTATAGAAAAGCTTATAAGTAAAAATGCCCCCCGAGGAAGTTTCTTTAATTAATTTATGCCTTTGTTCAGGATGGCTTACCCATTCGCAAGTTATTTGTTGAGTAGGCAGGGCTTTGCCTTTTTGTAATAGTTTATCCCAATACATTACATTCAAGCTATCTGTGACAAGGGTATCGCGGCCCATCCATTCATCATCCGTTTTTTTGTGCATTACCTGCACTAACTGATACCAGCCATGTACAATAGAAAGTGTTTCCTGTGAAAAGTGAGAAAAGTTACTGTTTGTGTAACTGTAAACCATTCCTGAATAGGCTAAAACACAGTTATTATCAGAAACCATCGTGTCATATAACTTCTGTAAATGATCTTCAAAATAAATATCATCAGATGGCAGGTAAGCTATTAAGTAGCAGGAAGCATTTTGCAAGCCTTTATTTATTGCATAACCAAGGCCTTTGTTTTTTTTGTTTTTAAAATATTTTATGCGGCTATCAAATGTAAATTCTTTTATTACATCTTCGGTATAATCGCTGGAGCCATCATTTATTATTATCAACTCCCAGTTTTTAAAAGATTGCAAAAGTAAACTTTGTATTGATCGGGATATGAAATGGCCTTGGTTATAGGTTGGCATTATAACAGATATACCCTTTCCAGTATTTTTTACATTTATATTCAAAATTTATTCGCTTGAAACTTTTCATTTTTTAAATTCACTAAGGTAAGCCTCCAACTTTCTTTGAAACGAAGATTCATTGGGGCGATCAAAATTTTCATTTAAAATTTTTCCTGTCTTATCTATTACAATATATCGCGGGATTGTTGACATATTAAAAAAATCTTTGAGCGGTGAGTTTTTTTTATTGGCAAGACGATATTGATTGGGAGCCTTGTAAATTTTTAATTGTTTCATCCTGCTTATCCATTTACCGGAATCTTCTTCATTATCTATACTTATATTTAAAAATTTAATCGGTTCGTCTTTCAATAATTCTTCTGTTTTCTCTAGATAAGGGTAATCTGCAATACAAGGCACACACCAGCTTGCCCAAAAATCAAGCACAATAATATTTGCATTGCCACTGAATATGGCTTCCTGTAATGAAGATTTTTTATTGTTAACATCTAAAAGTGTATCAGGCGCAAGGGATTGTATTGCCCGCTGCTGATTGTGTGAAATATCCGTTTCCTCCATAAAAGACGAAAACTTTCCACCGGCATATTGGTTAAGTTCCTTTTTAGCCTCGGCATAATCCGTTTTAGTTTTTAAAAGTATATTGGTTAATGCAGATAGAGTATCGACAAGCTTTGAGGGACTTTCAATCCGCTTTAATTTTGCTGCAATTCCAAGCAACGCTTGATAATTATTTCTGTAATTGCCCTTAATACAACTGATCATATAAGGGTTATAGAAACTGCTATGCGAAATAGTACTATCTACTTTATCAAAATAAGTCCAGAAATCATTGATAGCTATATCTTTTTTAAAAGCATTGTAACGTATAATATTGTAATAAACTTCGGAAGAAAAAGGGGAATTGAGTGACTCAATAATAAAAACTTGAGAAAGCAAATCATTGTAAAGGCTATCTAACATCAATTTATTATACTTTTCTTTCTCAAAACGAAAACCAATTATTTGATAGGCTTTTATCAGGTGATTGAAATTTCTTAGAATATCTTTCATTTTTTCATCCATAGGTAAATTAGCGATAGCATTTTTATTTTTATCAAAAATACTTTTAGCGTTAACCAGCATCATATTAAAGTTAATTGTAGGAAGTGCTTTTTCAGGAACTGTTATAAAGTTGTTAATGTATTTTTGAAAACCGGTGGAGTAGGCTACCGTGAAACCATTATCTCTCAAGACAATGCTATCACCAGGTAATAGAAGAATGTTACCGACTTTATGTACGTTTTTTTCTGTAAAAAAGGAATAGAAGATGTGCTCAGGTTTATCAATTTCAATAATTTTAGTTAGCATTGAATCTTTCGAAGTATAATTATTAAAATCAAGAGGATCACTCGGTGTGTTAAAAATAATTCTGTGGTGTAATTCTAAAAGTACAGACAATACTGCATGCTTATCAGATGATGCTTTAGGAATTATATTGATCTTTTTTGCTGTCGGAGAAGAACAGTTTGCAAAAGTATAAAAAGTGAGGAGCAAAAGTAACAACTTCATAAGTTTAAACATAAGATATGATTTAAATCAAGTAAAACGAGATTAAACATTTAATCGCACATAAGCCATGAAAAAATTAACTGAATACCATACCTTCAGAAAATTGTAAAAATATAGTAACAAATCTTTTCAATTAAATATAGCAGAAGCTGTGTAAAAAATTTAAGAATTATGCATAGATCAATTTAAGAACGTTAAGTGCTTGTTAGGATGAATGCATAATCCTAAAATTCTATTATAGCACAAAGCCGATATGTGGTCAATTTATTGAATTGACACGGGCATAATATTTACGGTTATTTAAAAAGTTTAATGCCCCCATCCATCGCATCCACAATCATAGTGAGTTGTTCCTCCTCCTCCATATTGTTGTTGTTGTTGACTTGCTGCCGCTACGCTAGCGTTTTGACTTTGTGTGGCACAAGGCGTTGAAGAATCATAAGCAACGTAAGAAATATAAGATCCGTTGCCACCGGGGGCTTGAGTAGTAATCGAACAAAGACTTTGATCCCCACTGCCACCACTACCACTACCGCTTCCACCCATTACCTTTTTCATTTGTTCTCTTGAGAGAAGATCATTGACGCTCAAGCCGAGCATCTGAAGTTTCATCTTTTTCATAATAATAAATTTAGGAATTAAAAATTGATTGTGCTTTTTGCAGGTACACAATTCTTTTACCTGTTTTCTTGCAAGAAATATTGTTAGAAATTGCTTTCTAATGCAAAGTTACCACCGCAAACTCTACTATAATTACAGTTTGAAAATTTATTAAAAAACCTATAGCGCCGCTTTATCTTTTGTATATTTATATTCAAATTTCTACAACCCCCATTTGCTAACATTTAAAAAAGCCATCTTCAAAACAAATGAGCTTTTCTTTTTACAAGCAACTAAATGCAATGGATTGCGGGCCCACAGCCTTGCGCATGATAGCCAAGTATCATGGCCGGCATTACAATGCAGATACACTCCGCCAAAAAGCAGGATTTAGTAAAGGCGGGGTTTCTTTATTAGGCATAAGCGAAACAGCAGAAAAAATTGGTTTCAGGTCAAGAGGCGTAAAGCTAACATTAGAGCAATTAAAGGAAGCGCCGCTGCCCTGTATTTTACATTGGGATCAAAATCACTTTGTGGTTCTTCTCGCTCTCTCCCATAGGAGAGTTAAGGTCGCAGATCCGGCAAAAGGAATTATCACTTATTCACAAAACGAATTTCTTAATCACTGGATTTCTTCAGAGTCAGTAGATAGTGAACAAACCGGTATTACTTTACTCTTAGAACCTACACCGTCATTTTATGAAGAAGAAGGAGAGAAAGAACATAAGCTTAGCTGGAAATTGGTATTGCAATATTTGAAACAAAGCAAATGGCAGGTCACCCAGGTTTTCGCAGCATTGATCATTACTTCGATCATACAACTCATCTTTCCTTTCCTTACACAAAGCATGGTTGACACCGGCATCAATGCGCAGAACCTGCAGTATGTGGTGATCGTTTTAATTGCGCAACTAACGCTTACTTTCAGCAGGACAGTTGTTGATTTTATCCGCAGCAGGCTGTTGCTGAGGATTTCCAATGTGTTAAACCTGCAAATACTTTCTGACTTTTGGATAAAGCTTACCAGGCTTCCTCTTTCTTACTTTGATGTGCACCATACCGGGGATACACTGCAGCGAATTGGCGACCACCGGCAGATACAAAACTTTCTTACAGGCTCTGCATTGAACACGCTGTTCTCCGTGTTTAATTTTGTCGTGTATGCCATAGTGTTGGTCATTTATAATGTGCAACTTTTTTTTATTTTTTGTACCGGCAGCATTATTTACTTCGCCTGGATCATGTTTTTTTTGAGGATCAGGCGCAAGATCAATTATCAAACATTTTATCTCTCTGCAAAAGAAAACAATGCTACGCTGCAGCTGATACAGGGTATGCAAGAGATACGGCTTAATAATGCAGAGAAACAAAAACGTTGGGATTGGGAAAATATACAGGCATCCGTTTTTAAGCTGAATTTCAAAAACCTTAATTATAACCAATGGCAGCAGGCGGGCGCTACATTAATAAACCAGGTGCAGGATATAGCCATTAGCTTTATAGTAGCAAAGCTGGTAATAGACGGGCAGCTCACGTTAGGCGCTATGCTCGCGGTTCAATATATCATCGGTCAACTAAGCGGTCCCATTAATCAATGGGTGGGTTTTGTACAAAGCGCCCAGGATGCTAAAATAAGTATGGAACGGCTGAATGAAATACACCAATTGGATGATGAGGAAGATAAAGAAAAAGTATATAATAATCACCTTCCGGATGATAAAAGTATTCTATTGCAAAATTTATCTTTTGCTTACCCCGGCACCGGCAATGATCCCGTAATCAAAGACATTAATTTGTATATACCCCAGGGAAAAGTTACTGCAATAGTAGGGGTGAGTGGCAGCAGCAAAACCACCTTGCTGAAATTACTGTTGAAAGTGTATGACAAATATGAGGGCGAAATAAGAATCGGAGCAAGTAGTAATGAGATTGCCACGAAATTTTCTGGAGGTAGTTTAGCGGAAGATAGTGCTTACCGAAAAATTTCTCGCAATGGCGCTCACGAAGCTCGCAGTGACGCACGTAAAGAGGGTTTGCGCTTTCAACACATAAGCCCGTCCTACTGGCGGCAAATATGCGGTGCCGTAATGCAGGAAGGATTTATTTTTAATGATACCATAGCCAGGAACATTGCTGTAGGTGAAGAAAGCATTCAGTATAGCCGCTTATTGAGCAGTTGTGAAACGGCCAACATTTTATCTTTTATCGAAAGCCTCCCTAATGGCTTCTATACAGAGTTAGGCGCAGAAGGTGCGGGATTAAGTATGGGGCAAAAGCAACGATTGCTAATTGCCCGGGCTGTTTATAAAGATCCGGAGTATCTTTTTTTTGATGAAGCAACCAATTCATTAGATGCGAATAATGAAAAAGAGATTGTAGAAAATTTAGCTGCTTTTTTTGAAAATAAAACGGTAATCGTAGTGGCACATCGCTTAAGCACTGTGAAGAATGCTGATAAGATAGTAGTGCTTGAGCAAGGAAAAATTGCTGAAGAAGGAACGCATGCGTATCTCACTTCAATAAAAGGAAAATATTATGAGCTGGTAAGAATCAATTGGAGTTAGGGACATAAATAAGTTAAAAGTAAATACATATGGAGGCAATAAATGATGAAGAGAATTTAAACCTGGCAAAAACCGGTTCATTGTCGACTGACGTTAAGAAAAATCATTCTGATGAATCTGGATTAGAGAGAGACTTCCGGAACCGATCTGATGCTGCGCAGGAAATCATCGGCAGGCGGCCTGGCTTTGTAGAAAAATGGGCGCTTTTGATTTTCATGATTATTTTACTTTTATTGCTGGCAGGTACCTGGTTTATTCGTTATCCTGATATTATAGAGGCTCGAGGAAACCTTACGGCTGATAATGCGCCAAAAGAAATCATGGCTTTCCAAAGTGGCCATATCACAAAACTTTTTGTAAAAAACGGATCAAAAGTAAAAAAGGGTGATATGATCACCTGGCTTGAAAGCACTGCCGATACAAAGGAAGTGCTGCGCCTGTCAGCCATGTTAGATAGTAGTTTACTTTTACTGGCTAAAGGACAATCAGAAAACGTTTCCAATCTATTTGATGAACGCTTTCAAAAACTGGGCGAACTACAGGCGTCTTACCAGCTTTTTAATGCAGCCCTGCAACAGTATAACGATTACCTCGTAAATGGTTTTTATACCCGCAAAAAAGAAATGCTTTTACGGGATATGAGTTCGCTCGGGCAAATGAATGCCTCTATTCAAAAACAAAAAAGCCTGACGAACGAGGATGATGAGCTTGCTCAAAAAACATTAGAGATGAACAAAATACTCTTCGACCAAAAAGTGATTTCTGCCGAAGAGTTTCGCACACAAAAAAGCAAGTATGTAAACAAGCAAATGTCTATTCCGCAATTGAATGCAAATATTTTATCTAATCAAAATCTACAACGCGATAAGCTAAAAGAACTGGAGCAATTAGAACATGATGTACTGCAGCAAAAAATGATTTTTGAACAGGCGCTGCAAACTTTAAAAAGCAACACGGATGATTGGATACATAAATACACCATTCAAACGCCGATAGATGGAACTGTATTTTTTACTTTGCCCCTGCAACAAAATAAATTCATTGAGCAGGGAAGGCTGTTGGGGTATATCAATCCACCCGATAGCAAATTTTTTGTAGAAGCCTATCTTCCTCAAAACAATCTTGGAAAAATAGATACCGGCATGCAGGTGCAGCTTCGCTTTGATGCCTATCCCTACCAGGAAGTTGGCTTTGTAAAAGGCAAGCTCGATTATATTTCCAAAGTGGCTACTGACAGTGGTTTCCTGGCAAACATTCAATTAGACAATGGCCTCGAAACAAATTTGAAAAATAATATCCAATACAAAAACGGGCTTAAAGCACAAGCCCTGGTAATCACAAAAAACATGCGGTTGCTGGAAAGACTTTATTATAATATTGTGAAGGCTACTTCGGTAGGGAAGTGATGTGGCCTGGGTATGGATAGATTAGAAGTTTGGCGGGTAAAAAAAATTTGAACTTTTTTCAAAACGTAATGATAGTAGGTTTTCAGAGGGTAGCTTTGTATTCAAATCATCTCCCGAAAGAGAAACAAAGTTGCGGAAACATACAACACAAACCTCTTAAATGTTGCATCAAGCTATATCAAAAAGCCCGGCGCAAAAATCACCCTGACATCCCTATAGTAAAGCCTGTTATAAAATTCGTTAACGCCTGAGATACCCACGTTCTTTAAAAGTCAGTTATTTGATGTATAGAGCTTTTGCCCGGCGGATATTTTTGTGGCTGTTGGCAAGTTTCCAATGGTGAGGTAAAAGTTCATGTATCCTGTTTATCGGCCAGTCATTTATTTTAGTAAGCACATCGGTGAGCCATTTGTAAGGATTTACGTCATCCCCCGGAACAAATTTCTATTCAATTTTATTCCGGCGTATCATTTGTATAATTTATATGTAAAAATAATTATGAAAATTCGTCTGTGGTTATCTATGTCGGTTTTTATTTTAATGGCGTTTGATTCCTGCAATACATTAAAAAATCCTTTCTCCGGAAAACGTTCCCCGCACGAAAAATATGCTGATGCCATTACCGAAGCGGGCTTAAGGAAAACGCAGCTCGGCATCTTATGGTTTGCAGCCGCTGATAAGGCGCTAACACAGCCACAGCTTGTATCATTTCCTTATAAAGAGACCGGGTATTTTCCTGCAGAAAGCCCCTCTGCTGCCGGTTACATCTTCGATGCTAAGCGTGGAGAAAATATCATGGTAAGCATGGTAACCAAACCTGCCGACAGCGCTTTATTTTTTGTGGAACTGTGGCGGCCTTCTTCCGGTAAACCCACCTTTCTAACGGTGACGGATACACTTAATAATCTTCTAACATACACTGTAAAAAAAGACGGACAGTTTATTGTAAGAATTCAGCCCCAACTTTTGCGAAGCATAGAATATACTATCGTTATTAATAAATCTCCTTCGCTGGCTTTTCCGGTAGCTAACTCAGGCAACCCAAAGATTATAAGCTTTTGGGGAGCCGGCAGGGATAATGGTACACGCAAGCATGAAGGTGTAGATATTTCGGCAAATTTTAGAACCCCGGCCCTTGCAGCCGCAGACGGAATCACACGGGTGAGCGAAAATAGCCTTGGTGGTAAGGTGGTGTTTTTAACAGATGACAATACTGGCTATAGTTTATATTATGCCCATCTCGATTCGCAAATAGCGCATAACGGCCAACGTGTAAAGACGGGCGATGTGATAGGCCTTGTAGGTAAAACGGGCAATGCGCAACATACAATTCCTCACCTGCATTTTGGCGTTTATACCATAGGAGGCGCTATAGACCCTATCGCATTTATTGATCCGTATATTAAAGAGCCGCAAGCCGTGAGAGCTTCTATAAAAAAATTCAATACGTGGCAACGTTCTGTTGCCGTTGCAAATATTTATAAAACGGCAGACGCCAAATCTAATATTACAAGCAAAGTCTTAAAGGGTGAGGCTCTCCGGGTAATAGCCGCAACGGGGGATTATTACAAAATTGAATCACCGGGCGGCCTTGAAGGTTTTATTAACAGCAATATGGTAACTGATAAAAAACTTCGTGAAGAAAATATCAAGACTCCAATAAAGTTACTGGAGGTGCCAAATATGGCGGCGCCTTCAAAAACAACCATCGCGTCCAATCATACTATTGAAGTAATGGGCACTTATAAAAATTTCATTCTTGTAAGAGAAAATAATTTGCAAGGATGGATTATGACAGAGTAAAAATGGTTCACAGAATATAAGCATAGAATTAGGTAGAACGGTCGCATAGCAAATATAGTATTTGTTTAAGACTAATTTAATTAGTAACTTTAGGCTAAAATTATTAGCCATGTTTATAGGAATGAATGTTATCGATTTTAGTAAAAAGTTTCCAGATAAAGAAAGCTGTTATCTATATCTGGAAGAATTAAAATGGGGGAAAGGTTTTCAGTGTAGCCGATGCAGCCACAGCCAATACTACAAGGGCAAGCATTGCTTTTCCAGAAGGTGTAAAGGTTGTGCTTACGAAGAAAGTGTAACAGCCAATACATTATTTCATGGTATGAAGATGTCTATCTTAAAGGCATTCCATTTGCTGTTTGCGTATTTCTGCTAAAAAGAAAGGCATGTCAACGGTGGAATTAGGCTACGAAGTAGGTATTCAGCAGAAATCTGCCTGGCTCTTCAAACGCAAGGCGCAGGTAAGTATGCAGTCAGATAAAAAGAAAAAAATTGACACAGCGGTACATGCAGATGAGTTTGTGGTGGGCGGCAAAGAAGAAGGCCAGCCGGGGCGCAGTTTATCAAAGAAAAAAGCGACGATGATACTGATGGAAAGAATAGATGAAGAAACAGTAGGCAGGATTTACCTGCAGCAAATAGAAGATTATCAGGCAGATACTTTAAAGTATGCAATTAAAGAGCATGTAAGTGATGCTGCTGAGATAACTGCCGATAAATATTCTTCTTATAAATCTTTGGAATCAACGATGCCTAATTTAAACACAATACTTTCCAACAAGGGGGAAAATTTTAAACAATTACATGAACAGATTATGCTATTCAAGATTTGGCTGAGAGGAATACATCACAAATGTTCCCTTCAGCATTACCAGGCTTACTTAGATGAGTATTGTTACAGGTTTAACAGACGAGGACACCGAAAGAGCATTTTTCATAATTTGATAGCAAGAATGATGAACCAAACACCGCATCCTTATCCTTTACTAAAAAAGCTTTACGACTGTTCTACCTAATTCTATATAAGCATTACACATTTTATTTTTGTTAGATTTAAAAAGTAATTTTCTTATTCAAAAAAATTTTTTTACAATGGACTTTACCTCATTCAAAGAAAGCCTCTCTTTAGAAGAGCCGTCACAAAATTTATCAATCTACCTGAAAGCGTTATGGTACGATGCCAAAAAAGCCTGGGAGAAGGCGCATGTGCTTATACAAGATGTGAACGATAAAAACGCCGCGTGGATCCATGCCTATCTCCATCGCAAAGAAGGCGATACCTCCAACGCTGATTATTGGTACGCACGTGCCGGTAAGAAAAGGCCTGAGGTTGCTTTAGAAAAAGAATGGGAAGAAATTGTTCAACATTTTTTATGAGCTTCATGCATGATGTGCTCCTGACGTACATAATGCCTTAAAGGAAACTCAAATCAAGATCTTTATGAGTTGAAAATGCAATTGGCCACTCATTGAAATAAATACAGCGCGGATTTAATTTTTTAAAAGTTGGATTGTTGCAAAGCTTTTTTTTCTGCATTGGCGAGGTTGCTCATAAAGCATAGTCTAAATTCTAAAGCAGATTTGATGGCTCAAACCGGCATAATTTTATTGCTATATGAATTTAGCATTCTTAGATCATTATGCCTGCAGTCTTTCAAAAGTGAGCGTTTCACTTATAAATTTAAAAACCCAATATCCTTTTACTTTCAATAAACCTTTTTTATTGATCCAGGCGATGGAATCCCACTCTCTTCCATGCTTTGCATCATATATAATTCCATCCTGCCATTCATCGTCCCTTGCATTGTACTTAAGGCCACGCAACACTTCCATGCCGAGCCATTTTCTGTTGCGCAGCGCCGGGTCCGGATTTTTTTCATCTGTTCTCGTGTTCATTGGCCTGGTAGTGTCCTCAATCTTAAACCATATAACTTTTGCATGGTAATTACCATTCTTTTTATATACCTCCACTGCAACACTTTTTTCGACCGTTACCCATTTACCAATTATTGCATCTTCTTTACTGATCTGGCATGCTGAAGCGGTGTTGCAAGTGTCATCTTTCGTTAGGCTTGTTATTTTTTCAAGCAATGGATTAGTAGCAAAGAACAAGGTTAATAAAACACATCTGGAACAACTCAATAAATAAAGCATATTTTATGGAAGCAGGTTATTAATCATTATAGTAGAAATTTTTTAAAAAAAGGTTGGGCAAATACTTTTCTATTTTTACAAATAAAAAAACGAATTCATCGCATTGGATAATTTGTTGGCAGCAACCCGTAACGACAGTTCATAATATACTTAGCGATATTGAAAAATGTTGATTTTTATTCTTTAACTATTTTGAATTCCTTTGTTTGCATTCAGGTATTTTTAAGAGTTAAATCCGGTTGTTTCTTTAGATAAACATCAAAAAGGAATTTAAAGATGATGAAGTGATTTGTAAGCCACGCCTCGGACTAATAGAGCCCACTGCGTCAATTCTTCGTGATTCAAGCGGATACCATATCCACACAAGTAACTCTCGTTTGCCCTTGAAGATTTTCTTTAAAATTTTCAGGATCATCCGAAATGTATTTGTTTTTGATTTATCTTTTATTGTATTCATCACTATTTAAATTTTAGAATTATGTATTTAGTTCGCAAAGTCAATAATAGCCGAGCTATAACAAAAATATTAATTCAATGGTCAAATTGGGATATTGTCAGCCTGAGCTTGTCGAAGGCGGGTAGGTTTTAGTAAGCCCTGCCTTTTTTCGAATAGCACCGCCTTCGACAAGCTCAGGCTGACACCTTTTATATTGAAGTTTAGTAGTTTTTGTTTGGTGGTATTTAAGTGAGAGAACACTGTCTGTTCATAAAATCAATACTACCAGGAGAGAATTTTTTTACTGGGCTGCCATTCTATTCACATTTTCCTTAGGCACTTCTGCCGGAGATCTTATATCTGAAAGCTCCGGGCTTGGATATTTCTATGCAACGCTTCTTTTTGCAGGAGCAATCGGAATAATATTCCTGGCTTATAAATATTTAAAAATGAATTCAAAACGGGCGCTGCGGTTACAGCAGGAGTGATCGTCGTTGTTTTATTATTGCACTATTATACAAAAATCAACCGGATATTACTTTTCTGGATCGCGTTCATATTTACACGCCCCTTTGGAGCAACCTTTGGAGACTTAATGACAAAATCTACTTCAAAAGGCGGCCTGCATTTCGGGAGAGGAATTGCTGCTTTGATAGCAGCAGCTTTATTATTCGCAATTATGTTTTATTCTAATAAAAAAGAAAAAGAAAAGCAATCGCAACCTGCCTAAAGGCAAACTCAGATCAATAAATTTCTAACGGGGATTTGCATTGATGCAGTGAGTATGCTAAAGGATTATTTCCGGTGATAAGGTAACAGTTGTTTTATATTAACCCAATTTACCCGGCAAAAATTATGTCATCAATTCTTTAAGGTTTTTCAATTTCTTTTTATCTAATAACTCTTTACAATAGGCAGTATAGAATTTGTGCGCCGTGAGTATCCTAATTGTTTGCTCGTTGAAGTTTTTAATTGCTAAATTGCCTTTTTTCAATTTAGTCTCCTCCAGCATTCGTTTATTCATCTCTTTGAATTGCTGTGTGCCCAAATGAAAGGTATCTGCATCGCAAATTATTTCTTGCAATAAATTTTTAGGGTATCTGGGAAACTTAGTGGCCATTATGCACTCTTCTATTTTTGTAAGTATTACCTGATCCTTTATATATTCTTTCATGAATTGTCTCATGATCCTACAACTCATCGGTTCATGGTTTTCAGGACTTGTAAACAGGTGGCCGCAATCGTGAAACCAGGCAGCAGAAAGTAATACTAGCTTTTCATTTTCTGAAAGATTATAATGGCCTGAAATTTCTTTGGAACGTTTTACTACATTTTGAGTATGCGCCAGGGTGTGAAATATAAGCGTAGGATGCAGTATCCATTTGAAAAGATTTGTTACATAGCCTTCAATTTGTTTGTATAGTTTATCATTTCCCATAAAAGAATTTTCTAATCAATTTTTTGTTTGCAGTATAAAAACCAAAGCTCACTACTTTCATAAAGGAAATTATTAAGTTTTTCTAAATAATGAAGTCTTCACCTAAAAGCTCAAAAATTCAGTAGCTGAATACTTCGGACAGTGAAATATTCAAGAGAATCTCTATTTCCAGTTGCATCAATTCAATAAATAGTTGGGTGAGTACTAACTTAATAAGCATAAGATTTTTAATTAAGAGATATTAAAATTATCAGGGGATTTTTCAAATCCGATGGCTATCGGATGTCGCTTTAGGTTAAAGGTTGTCAACCTTCCAGATGGAGTTTAAATCTAAAATTAACTTGTTGAAAGGTTGACAACCTTGCGGCATTTTAAAAATGCACCCAATTCTCACCATAAAGGAAATACACAAAGTTGCTTCAGAATGAAGTTTGAGTTTTGTAATGTGAGCTTTTTTTTTTCAGTTCGCCATTTTCCCAACCCAACCATTTTAAATGTATTCCGCAACTACTAATGTAAACTCAACCGTTTTATTGGAACAACTAAAAGAATTGATACAAGCCTGTATTAATGGGGATAGGCATTCCCAAAGCAGGCTGTACGAACGGTTTGCTCCAAAAATGTTTGCCGTGTGTATGCGGTATTCAAAAAACAGGGAAGAAGCGGAAGATATAATGCAGGAGGGGTTTGTGCAGGTTTTTAAATCATTGCGCGGCTTTAAATATGCCGGTTCATTTGAAGGTTGGGTAAGAAAAATCATGGTGCATTGTGCCATACAACATTATCGTTCTAAATCTAAAATGCATCCTGTTGTGGACATAGAAACAATACAAACGCAGCAAATATGCAAAGAAGATATTTTAGCCAGGATACAGAAAAAGGAATTGCTGCAAATGGTTCAGGCTTTACCGCCGGCCTACAGGATGGTTTTTAATCTTTACGTTTTTGAAGGAATGAAACACCGGGAAATTGCAGCCGAATTAGGTGTATCGGAAGGCACATCAAAATCTAACTTCTTTGACGCAAAGCAAATATTGCAGAAGGCAGTTACCAACAGTTTAAAAATCGCCAAAAATTATTAATATATGAATGAAGATCTACATAATATAGAACACTTATTTTATTCGGCGCTCGATGATAATGAAGAAACCCCTTCACAAAATGTTTGGGATGGAGTGGAGCGGCGGCTTGATAAAGACAGCATCGCAAGTATAAAGAAGAAATATACCAATCTAAAAAAAATTGCAATTCTTTTATTGCTTTTGCTTGGCATCTCCATTTATGAAATGGATAGAATTGACAACGACCGTAATCTCGCAAAGAACGGTAGGACAGACCGCCGGAATCAACAAGGTTTCAACCGGAGCATTGACAAAGCACATGATGCCAAACCAGGAAATATTTCCGGGATAGCAGTTGAACCACGTAATAAGGCTAATATGCTTAAAGGTAATAAGCAGCCTGACGCTGCAGCTAATAAAAGTGAAAAGTTAATTATGAAGGCGAAAGAAGTGATATCTATTAATCCACTTTCACAAAATCAAAACACAATCGCGACAATAAATGCACAAAATAATTTTTCAAAAGTTGAGATGATTTCTAAGTCATCAAAAAAAAAGTTTACCTCTAAACCTTTTTATAAAATAAAAATTAAAAATGCAACTACAGCAGAGGGCCAACAATCAACTGCGCAAGCTAATGGTGAACCGGCCGTTTATCAAATTCCTTTTCCAGAAAGCTTGAAAAATATACCAATCCAAAACATGATTTTGAAATCAGGGGATTCAATTGATGTAAAAAAATCTTCGCCGCCATTATGGGCCTCAGCAATAAAAGCTTTTGATACACGCATAAAAAATGTTGTAAGTAACAGAAAGAAAAGAAGGGAAAGGTTATCGCGCCTTGCAATTACTCCATTCTTCTCCCCGGATATTACATGGTACCGCTTACAAGACGATGATATTAATAATCAATCAGGTAATGCAAATGAAATAGAAGCGGAAGAGAAACATGAGTTTTCATCGACGTACGGCGTATTGATGGATTATAAAATAAATAATCATTGGGGCTTGCAATCCGGTTTAACTCTATCTAATACTAATATTAATACAGAGCCCCAAACGATTTATGCTCAACCGGATAACATAGGTAATGTAAAGTACCGGATAAACACTTCTTCCGGTTATGGATTTATTTTACCACCCTACAGCGCTAATCCTGCAATCGGCGATAGTCTTTATGCATTTACTTCTACACATTCATTACAATACATTGGTATCCCTATAGCTGCGACCTATGGCCTTGCTAAAGGCAAACTTATCTTTAGCGTTATGGCGGGTCTATCCATAAATTTTTTAACGAATAAAAAGATAGAGACTACTGTCGAAAAAGGTTTTGATAATTCCACCGAAACGGTTAATAACATCCAGGGGTTAAAAAAAGTATATTTTTCCGGCTTGGCTGGAGCGGGCATTGATTATAAACTAACTAAAAAAACTTTTTTAGCCTTTGCGCCTACAATGCGGCTTGCTTTAAATCCGATCAATAAAAATGCGATTGTAAAATCATTCCCTATGTTTTTCGGGTCTTCGATTGGTTTAAAAATCGGATTATAAATATGACTGACGGCGCTTTTTTATATTTGATTTTAATCCTGGCGATAGTCTTAGGTCCCGGTGCCGGCTTACTTTAAAGGTGATCAGTGAACGACTTCTTCCATTTAAAAACCTGCCGAAAAAATAACCGGAATTCTCTGTAATGAGTGCATTTCAAATATCGCTCTGGGTTGAAGGTTGTCAACTTTCCAGATGGAGTTTTTAGATCTAAAATTAACTTGTTGAAAGGTTGACAACCTTACGACATTTTGAAATGTACTCTCTATAATCACCCGTCAAATAAAAAGAGGTCAGTTAGATGAAATAGTAAATGCTCACCAAAAAATTAATTTTTTTAAGGCAATGTTTTTTGAAAGTGATAAAATGGCTCATTACCAATGCCTCTTGTTCGAAAAACGGCCAGCCTATGTTTCACTTTTCAACCTGACAATTTGTATTTTTACTTGAAATCAAAGTTATGGCGCCAAACCTTTTTAACATGGTTTACCAGCACCCGCTTTTTACCCCAAGCGATATGCAAGAGATTGTTTCTTTGCATAAAAAGATAACTGTGTCTAAAAACGAATTTCTACTCAAAGAAGGGAAAACATCCAATGCCTATTATCTTATAGAAAAAGGCTTGATCCGCTTTTATGTACACGATTATAACGGCAATGAGATCACCACGCAGTTTATTTGCGAAAATGAAATTGTCAATGAAGCATCCTCTCTTTTTCAACGTATTCCGTCTATACAAAACATCCAAGCAATAACAGATGCTGTAGTCTGGAGAATCGACTTTAATGATTTTCAACATTTATATCACACCCTGGAGTCGGTAAGGGAATGGGGAAGAGAGTGGATGTCGGCACAGCTCTTCCATAGCCAACAGCGCTCTATAGAAATGATCACTCAATCTGCCTCTTCCCGCTATTTGCAGCTGATGGAACATAGGCCACAGATTGTTCAACAAGCGCCGCTCAAGCAGATAGCCTCTTATTTGGGCATTGCAGATACCTCCCTGAGCCGCATCCGTAAAGAGCTGGTTTCTTCCTAACATTTCTTGACCTATGTAAAGTGGTTTTTTAATTTCAGTTTCTACTTTTGATAAAGTAAATCAAATAAGAAATGAAAAATTTAAAAACCATTTCCTTCTCAATCTACATCGAATCGAATAGAGAAAAAATTTGGAGTGTACTCTGGAATCCTACAACCTACGAAAAATGGTCGAGTGTGTTTACCGAGGGTAGCCATTACAAAGGCGAGCTGAAGCAAGGCGGCAAAATACAATTTTTGGGGAAAGACGGGGGCGGCATGAGCTCGCTGGTTGAAAAACTGGTCGAAAACGAGCAAATGGTTTTTGCCCATCAAAAGGAATTAAAAAATGGTGTGGAAACCGATTCGACATGGGAAGGCGCAAAGGAAATTTACTACCTGAAAAAAGACCTCGATACGGGTACCGAACTGCAGGTTATTATGGATATCACGCTGGATATGGAAGCGTACTTCAATAAAACTTTTCCCAAGGCATTGGCCCTTGTAAAACAACTTTCAGAACAAAATTAGTAACTCATAAAACAGATAATATCATGGATACAGCAACCTCAAAAAAATTAGACATCATCATCCCGGCTTACCGGATGCATTCGCAAAGTTTTAAAAATGCTTTAGACGGAATTACCGAGGAAGCAGGATTGAAACGAATTGACAATAAGACCAATCACGTGGTGTGGATGGTGGGAAACTTAGTTAACTGCCGTTATTGGATTGGTAACTTATTAGGTGTAGAAGATAAAGACCCAAACGAGGATTTGTTCAAAGAAGGCAGGGCACTGGACGAAAGCCTTAACTATCCTACATTGGAAGCATTAAAGAAGAACTTCAAAGACATATCGCCAACAGTATATCAAAAATTACTTTCGGCAACAGATGAGGATTTGGATAAAGCCTTTTCATTCGGCATGAACATTCCTTTTGTTCCCGAGAATGTCCTGAACATGGTCGGCATGTGCATTGGCAGGGAAGATTATCTTTTGGGTCAAATAGGTTTGATGCGCAAACTGCTTGGCCTAAAAGGAATGAGTTATGATGTTGATGAAAAAATTGCCTATTAAAACCTTAAAAAATGTTATAGGCACAGAAACCTCAAAAAAATTAAGATCATAAATTACGGCTTGCCAGATAAATTTGCAAAGTGGTAAGAATTTTTTGGAGGGACTTACACAAGATGCGGAATTAAAAGCATAGATGATAACACCAACGACATATTTGGATGACGGTAGTTTCATAATCTGCTTTGCCTTAAGAAGGCACTGCATTGGACAAAGCCCATACTATCCCAGATAAAAAGGTTTAAAGAAAAGTTTTTGTAGTTCATATCAAAAAAAGTTTTTCAAAAATTAGCTACGGCAACCGATGAATTAGCTGCAAGCATAAGGGTTGATGTATAAACTTTGTGTTTATGCACGCCGGAAAATAACATCTATTTTAAATCAATTGTGAGAATGAAGAAACAAATATTATTTATACAAGGAGGAGGAGGCGATGGAGGCTATAAGGCTGACAAATCCTTAGTAGCATCATTGAAGAAAGAAATAGGGCGGGATTACGACATAGAATATCCCGAACTAGAATCTGACGAATCAGCATCTGATTTTGGGTGGATTGAACAAGTTGACAAAAAAATTGCCGCAGTCCAGAGTGAGGTCATTTTGGTGGGACACTCTTTGGGCGCTTCAATGCTGTTGAAATATCTTTCCGAGTATAAAGTCAAAAAAAAGATCTCCGGCATTTTTCTAATCGCTACACCCTTTTGGGGCGGTAGTGAAGATTGGGTACAAGGACTGAAACTACAAGAAGATTTTGCTGAAAAGTTACCGAAAAATATTCCTATTTTCTTCTATCAATGCCGGGATGATGAGGAGGTACCATTTGAACAATTTAGATCATATAAACAAAAACTTCCCTGGGCAACTTTCCGTGAGCTAAAAACAGGAGGACATCAATTTAATGATGATTTATCAATAGTTGCCAAAGATATTGAGTCGTTATAAGAATACGTTTACAATGCAGCCAAAGGAAAAAATAATAAAATGTTTTGACGCTACAGCAGACAGTTATGCGAAAGAGCGGATTGATGAGATTTACAAAAAACATCTAGATAGTTTACTATTGAAAGAGTTTGCATCAACCAATAAAAACAAAGGTCATTGTGCTGACTTTGGTTGTGGACCAGGTCATACAACAAAATTTTTGTACGATGAGGGACTTGTGAATATCATTGGAATTGATATATCTACAGAAATGATTAAAAACGCTCAAAAGCTTTTTCCGAAAATCAATTTTGAAAGTGGAAATCTTCTAAGCCTATCATATAAAGAGAACTCTTTTGAAAGTGCATTGGCATTCTATTCAATAGTACATTTTAATTATGACCAAGTCAAAATAGCAATCAAAGAAATAAATAGGGTGTTAAAAAAGAATGGCCGGTTTTTATTTTCATTTCACGTAGGAAATAACATTGTGCATTTTGATAAGGCTGGTAATGTAAACGTAGATATTAATTTATATTTTTTTCAAACCGACAAGATAATTGAATTGCTTAATGATGTGGGATTTGGAATAATAGACGCATTAGAACGATTGCCATATGAAAACATAGAATACAAAAGCAAACGAGGATATATATGGGCTGAAAAGATATGAAAAAAGAACCGCCAACAATGTATAAAATTATAGCCGATACAGTAGTGAAATCAAGCGTTGAACCCGCTTCAGCTTTTGTACAATTTGACAGGGATAAAGCCTGCTATCGACTACTATTTTTATACTAGCCGGGAAGTACATCGGTAGGGAAGATTATCTTTTGGGCCAGATAGACCTGATGCGAAAACTGCTTGGCTTAAAAGGAATGAATTATGATGTAGACGAAAATCTGAAATATTGAAAATTAGAAAACCAATAAAATTATAAATTAAACAATCAAAAAAAAGAATTATGGCAACTGTAAATGCTTATTTGAATTTCGATGGAAACTGCGAAGCAGCTTTCAACTTTTATAGATCTGCCTTTGGCGGAGAATTTAGCAACTTAAACCGATTTGGAGAAATGCCTCCGCAGGAAGGGATGCCACCTCTTGCCGATGACATGAAAAACAAGATTATGAACATGAGCTTGCCCATTAGTGCAGAAACACTTTTAATGGGCAGCGATATTATGCCGGGGATGGGCGATAGTTTTAACATCGGCGATAATTTTTCGATTGCAATAGGTGTAGATTCTAAAGAAGAGGCCGATAAATTATTTAACGCGCTATCGGCAGGCGGAAAAGTGACAATGCCTTTGGCTATGACTTTTTGGAACGCCTATTTTGGCATGTGGACGGATAAATTCGGCATCAACTGGATGGTCAATTACGATTTGCCCAAGTAGAACCCAGGCTTAATTTGCTTTAGGAAAGCAGCCTTTATTCCAGAACAATAAAAAATAGAAAAATGAGAAAAATAATTTCATTTATGCACCTATCGCTTGACGGTTTTGTAGCAGGGCCTAACGGAGAAATGAACTGGATTAAAGTTGATGAAGAAATTTTTGATCATGTCGGTAAGCGGATAAGCGAAGGCGATACTGCATTATATGGGCGGATAACGTATCAGATGATGGAAAATTACTGGCCT
Source organism: Hanamia sp. (assembly GCA_965217965.1). Classification (GTDB taxonomy): domain Bacteria; phylum Bacteroidota; class Bacteroidia; order Chitinophagales; family Chitinophagaceae; genus Ginsengibacter. The sequence goes on from CBDCJQ010000001.1 coordinate 2,921,837, forward strand.
ACCGCCGGAGACGAACCGACAGCGAGCAAGCATGACATGGAACATTCAAAGTGGTACAACAAAGTTCACAAAGTTGTTTTATCAAAAACAATGAAAGGCGCAGGCCTGCCTGCCGGACAGGCAGGTTCGACTAACACAAAAATTATTAGCGACAACCTTTCGGACAGCATAAATGAACTCAAACAATCCCGTCCCGCATCAGGCGGGAGCGGGAGTAAAGACATCTTGCTTTTTGGTAGCCCAACAGCAACACATTCATTGATGCAACAGAACTTAATTGACGGCTACCGGCTATTTGTTAACCCTATTATTCTTGGCCAAGGCATTCCATTGTTTGCAAACATCAAAGACAAAATAAAACTAAAACTATTGACTACCCGGCAATTTACTTGCGGCGTAACTGAACTGAATTACTTAGTGGACGGTCAATAACAATGAACCGCTAATAGCAAAACTTTACAAATAGTGCAGAGCGGGATATTTAATTAGACACAGTTGAACTAAAATAACAAACAGCATGAGAAAGGTAAAATTACAAATGCAAATGACCATTAACGGATATGTTGCAGGGCCAAATGGAGAAAACGACTGGATGACCTGGAACCCTGATGACGAATTTTTAGCATTTCTCAATTCACTTATCGATTCTTCCGACACCCTTTTATTGGGACGGAAAACGGCAGAAGGTATTATTCCATATTGGGAGGATACAGCGGAGAAGAACCCCGCTCATCCATTTGCGAAAAAAATAGTGGATATCCCAAAAGTTGTTTTCACCAAAACACTTGACCAATCAACCTGGAACACCACCACCTTGGCAAAAGGAAATTTGGTAGAAGAGATGGCCAACTTAAAAAAACACCCCGGTAAAGACATCCTTGTTTTTGGCGGGGCAGGTCTTGTTTCATCGCTCACAAAAGAAGGGCTTATTGACGAGTATCATCTTATCGTAAATCCAACAGCTATGGGCAAGGGAATGACTATTTTTAATTCTCTTGGCAGCATAAAGAAATTTACCCCCATACAATCGAAGCTCTATCCTGGTGGTAAAACTGTGTTGAGTTATAAATCAAATAACAATTAGCGGAACAACATAAACTCAAAATAATTTAAACGATACGTGATATGGCAAAAATGACCGTGATTTACCAAACACCAAAAGACATTGAATCTTTTGAAAAACACTACTCTGAGATACATATTCCATTAGCAAAGCAGTTGCCGGGCCTGATAAAATATGAAATAAGCGACAGTACAGTAGCATCAACAACAGGGCATTCATCTTATCGCATAGCCAACCTATATTTTCACTCCATAGAAGCAATTAAGAATGCTTTTGCTTCAGAGGTTGGGCAAAAGTGTGCTGCTGACAGAAAGATTTTAGCCCCGGGAAATGAAGATGTTCAGATTTATTTATACGATACAAAAGAGGTTTGACATGCTTTAAATCAGCATAAATAGAAATGGAATTTAATCCAGAAAATCGAATTGTAAAACTTTGTGCCGAAGGAATGGAATTTGAAGGAAAAGGCGAGAAAGGAAAGGCGGCCAAAAAATTTGAAGAGGCATGGCATTTATCACAAAATGATTTTGAAAAATTGACTTCGGCTCATTACTTAGCCCGGCACCAAAAATCAGTTGCAGAAAAACTAAAATGGGACAAAGCAGCATTACAGTTCGCTCTTAAAATTAATGATAAAACAATAAAAGGAACTTTACCATCCTTGTACCTGAATATTGGAAAGTGTTATGAAGATTTGGATGATTTTGATAATGCCAAAACTAACTATGTTTCAGGTAAATCTTATTTTGATTACCTACCGGCTGATGGATATGGGAATATGATAAGAAAAGGTATTGAAAACGGAATTGAACGGATTAACCAACTCCATGGTTTGTGTGGGCACAGACTGGGGAAAAGGGAAAAAATATGAGAAGAGTAATTGCAGCAATAAATATGACACTTGACGGATTTTGCGACCATACGGCCGGAATACCCGATAAGGAAATACATCAACATTACACAAAATTATTAGGCCAAGGAGGCGTAATTCTATATGGCAGAACAACATACCAACTTATGGAGTTTTGGCGAACATTTTTAAAAAATCCTTCAGAAGAAAAATCAATGAATGACTTTGCTATGGCGATAGACAAGATTCCAAAAATTGTTTTTTCCCATACGCTGAACGATGTTGAATGGAAAAGTACAACACTTGCAAAGCGTGATTTAAATGAAGAAGTTTTGGAACTCAAGCAATCCCGCAATAGCGGGAGTAAAAACATTTTAGTCGGTAGTCGGAGCTTAATTATACAGCTAATGAAACTTAATTTGATTGATGAGTATCAACTTTGTGTTCACCCTGTTATAATAGGAAATGGTTTGCCATTATTTGAAGATATAAATGACAGGACTATTCTTAAACTCATAAAAACAAAAATCTTTGGTTCTGGTGCAGTAACGCTTTACTACGAACCGATAAAAATTGATAGCTCAAGAAAATAAACAATGAACATTTAATAAGGTATTGCAGCAATTGGGAGCTTACGAGTAAACTTCAATAATGGTGCTAATACGAAACTTTATAAACAGATAAAATAATGGCTAAAAACAAATTATTAAGAATGGACAATATGGGCATTGTTGTAGAATCCTTAGACAATGCCATCTCATTTTTCACTGAAATAGGTCTAAAGCTCGAAGGGCGGGCCACAATCGAAGGAGAATGGGCCGGTCGGGTTACCGGACTGGATGCTCAACAGGTAGAGATGGCTATGATGGTTACTCCGGATGGTCACAGCCGGCTCGAACTTTCTAAATTCAACACACCCTCCACTATATCAGATCACCGGACTGCACCTGTGAACGCTCTTGGTTATCTACGTGTCATGTTCACTGTTGAAGATATTGACGAAATGGTAGCAAGGCTCATGAAGCATGGTGCTCAACTGGTTGGAGAAGTGGTCCAGTACGAAAACTCGTATCGACTGTGCTACATTAGAGGAACCGAAGGACTTTTGATTGGACTAGCAGAAGAACTCAATAATAAAGGAGACAAAAATAATTAAAAAATGGAATTCGACCCAAAGAACAGTATCGTTAAACTCTGTCTTCAAGGTATGGAGTTGGAAGGAAAAAGCAAGCCTGAAGAAGCAAGCAGAATATTTCTTCAAGCCTGGAATGAAGCGACAAAGGACTTTGAAAAATTTACTGCTGCCTATTATGTGGCTCGACATCAAGAAAAAGTTTCCGACAAATTAAAATGGCTCGAAATAGCTTTACAGCTTGCATTAAAAATAAATAACGACTCGGTTAAAGAAGCTTTTGCTTCTCTATATATAAGCATTGCTAAATGCTACGAGGACTTAAAAGACCTGGAGAACTCAAAAAGGAACTATGAATTAGCAAGTTCGTTCATAGACAAACCTTCCGACAACGGTCCTTTTTACCACGGTACGAAAGCAGATTTGCAGGTTAGCGATTTTCTGACAGCAGGGAACAGGTCTAATTACAAGTCAGAACTCACAATGAATCACATTTATTTCACAGCCTTGGTTAATGGTGCTGGACTTGCTGCTGCATTAGCAAAAGGTGATGGACGTGAACATGTTTATATAGTTGAACCGACAGGGAGCTTTGAAAATGACCCGAACGTTACAGACAAAAAATTTCCGGGCAATCCGACACGTTCATATCGCACCAAAGCACCATTGAAAATCGTTGGTAAAGTGACGGATTGGGTGCGACAAACACCCAAGGAACTCGAAAAATGGCGTGAAAAGTTAGCGAATAGCAAAGGTGAAATCATTAATTAATATTTAGATGCTTATACACCTAACCTGGACAAGCCAGAACCAAAAAGGATGAAAAACTAAAAGTTGACTTTTTTATTTTTCCTCTAAAACCCTTATCATCAATTATCCATTTAAAATTAAATCGTCATGAACAATACAGTAACATTACACCGGGTGCTGGCCACCTCGCCCGAGAAAGTATTCAGGGCTTTTTCTAACGCAGATGCCTATTGCTCCTGGCTTCCGCCTTACGGATTTGTCTGTAAGGTGCATCATATGGAGTTTCGTGTGGAAGGAAGCTACAAAATGTTTTTTCTCAATTTCTCTACGGGCAATTCCCATTCCTTCGGAGGTGAATTCTTAGAAATCAAACCCAATGAGCTGATCAAATATACCGACCGGTTTGATGACCCGAATTTGCCCGGAGAGATGATCACTACAGTGCGGTTGACCAAAGTCTTATGCGGTACAGAACTGCATATTGTGCAGGAGGGAATCCCTGCTGCCATTCCGGTAGAAATGTGCTATTTGGGATGGCAGGAATCCTTGGAAAAACTGAAGAAACTGGTTGAGCCCGAGATTCCCGATGCCTGAAAAGACCTCAATGCAGCACTACCTACATCTTAATTATACAAGAGCATAAACTATTTTTTAGAAACTAAACATAGAAACAATGAGAAAATTAAAATTACAGATGCACTTGTCATTAGACAATTATGTAAACATGGAGCAGGGTGGGGCAAACTTTAAATGGGACGATAAAGTAATAAAGTTCTGCGTTGATAATCTTGAAAATGTAGACATCATTTTGCTTGGACGAAAAACCGCAGAAGAACTTATACCGTTCTGGGACAAGGTAGCTACAAATCCAAGTCATCAAGATTTTGCCATAGGGAAACGAATTTCAGAAATTCCAAAGCTTGTATTTTCAAATTCCATAACTCATCCTCATTGGAAAAATACTGCTGTGCTTAATGGTAACTTCAAAGATGAGATACTTAACATCAAAAAATCAACAGGTAAAGATATTTTGGTTTATGGTGGTGCCTCTTTTGCTTCTGCCTTAATTCAAAACAATTTGATTGACGAGTTTTATTTCCTGCTAAACCCTTTTTGTTTGGGTAAAGGGGTGACAATATTTAAACAAAAGGAAGGCGTTGAAACCTTTACGTTCTTAAAGTGTATACCTTTTCCTTGCGGAACAATATTGCTTAATTACAAACCTAACTATTAACGTAAAGAGCTATTTTTCAAGAACTAGCAAATTCTCTTTCGCTACAGTTAATGTGGCGTTATCTCCCCCGGAGAACGCTTACCACGAATATATGTATGCAAGAAAAAAATAAAATGAAAAACTCAAAGCACAAAGCAGCAATACCGAATCCCGCACTAGATTCTCTGAAAATATTAATTGGGGAATGGGAAACCGTTGGCATCCATCCCCTTGTTCCAAACACCAGGTTACAGGGTTATTCTTCATTCAAATGGATGGAGGGCGGTGCTTTTCTGATGTGGAATTCGGAGATTGATCACAAAGACTTTCCCACAGGCATTGCGATTTTTGGAAGCGATAATTCTACCGGGCAATATTTTATGCTCTACTTTGATGAGCGAAAAGTTTCAAGAAAATACGAGGTGTCTTTTCAGGACAATGTTTTGAAATGGTGGAGAAATACGCCTGGGTTTTCGCAAAGGTACACTTGGACAATCACAAACAACGGCAATACTATGATTGGTAAGGGAGAGTTATCTAAAAACGGAAAGACCTGGGAGAAAGATTTGGATCTAACATACACTCGTATAAAATAAAAGATATATGGCTGTAATCTTCTTTTAATACTTCAAAGAGAAAACTAAAGTAACTAGTGGAACCCTAGGTTACCGATATATGAAAGCGCAAGAGGATTAAAGTAAAGTAAAGTAAAGGAAAAGTTTAAATAAAATGAGAATGCTAAAAGTCCACATGGCTTTTAGTGGATAAATTGATACGATGATATGATAACCTCCTGTATTGGCAATCCTAAGAGAAGTTACTCAATGGAATTGGCCTGATGATAAAAAACAGCGAAATCAGGAAACGGCGAAATTATTTAAGAAATTATATTTATAACTTAAGATAATGAAAGTACATACTACAAATTACTTTGACACTTTTATAGAAGCGGCGGAAGATACAAAAGTAGATTGCGGCACAAAACCACTGGTCAAAGAAAAGCAGACTGTTGCAGAAATGCAATATGAATTAATTGTAAAATATCCATACGAATATACATCCGACGATATATTGTTCCAAGTATTTGCTAACAGAAATGGTTTGACCAAATCTGAACTTGAACAAGCGAGAGAGCAGTTTTTCTCAAAAGGACAAGCCTGTTTAAGAGCATCGCCTTTAACCAAAATATACGGCTTCGGAGTCCATTTTGACAGTAATGGAAAGATTGCAATTTATGGAGTAGAAACCTCTGAATACGAAGCGTATGTTTCTGACAAAACCTTGAAAAAAGTAAAAGCCATACTTTCAAAACGGTAAAAAATAGTAATATCCAAATAACACCCAACAACGAAACAGATAAACGGAAATTTTAAAATTAATAAAATGACAGAAAAAAAAATTCCCATAGTAGAGACACAAATGCTAATCAGAAAACCCGCCTCTGCAGTTTTTCAGGCATTCGTTGACCCAAAAATCACGACCAACTTTTGGTTCACAAAGTCAAGTGGACAATTAGAAGTCGGTAAGACAATAACTTGGGAGTGGGAAATGTATGGCGTTTCTAAAAAGGTATTGGTAAAGGACATAGTTCCGAATAAAAAAATTTCAACCGAGTGGGGCGACCCTGTGACGAATGTTGACTATGAATTTACCGCATTAACAGACGACACAACCTATGTTGTTATTAAAAACTATGGATTCAACTTGACAGGAGGTGAATTAATTCAAGCAATTAAAGATAACACGGGTGGTTTTACAACAGTTTTAGACGGACTAAAAGCATATTTAGAACATAATATCAATCTGAACTTAATTGGTGACAAGTTTCCAAAAGAAATCAGTAACCACGGACAATAGAACAATTTTATAAGTGCTAAAAGAAAAACAGAAAATGAAAAATTCCATCAAAACCAAAATCTTGTTTGTTGCAGCCCTCTTGTTTGGGTTAATGTTTATCAATGCGGGACTGAATAAATTTCTTAATTATATGCCCATGCCGGAGAAAATGCCCGGGAAAATGGTAAAGGCAATGACGGCGTTCATGGAAATCGGTTGGCTTTTGCCGCTTGTGGGGCTTGCTGAAATCATCAGCGGATTTTTGATAATTATCCCAAAAACGAGGGCGCTTGGTGCTTTGATAATTTTTCCTGTCATGGTTGGAATAATGCTTACCAATATTTTTCAAGACAGTAGCGGCCTGCCAATCGTATTGGTTTTATGGGGTATTTTAATTTGGATAATGGTTGAAAACAGGAAGAAATATTTGCCTTTGATTGGTTGAAATAAACTTATAACATGCGGAAAAATAAAATATGAACACTATCAAATAAAAATCATGAAAACAATAAATCCATGGATTAACTTCAATGGAAATGCCGAAGAAGCATTTACATTTTACAAATCAGTTTTTGGCGGAAAATTCGAAAAGATTATTCGTTTTAAAGACATATCAAGCGCTGAATTTCCGGTAGCGGAAAATGAAGCAGATAAGATAATGCGCATTGCTTTGCCTGTTGGCAAAAACAATGTGTTGATCGCAAATGACGTTCCCGAAAGTATGGGGCGAACAAACGAGAACGAAAACAGGTCTAAGATAGTAGTGGGTGCAGAAAGTCGTGAAGAAGCAGACAAGATATTTAAAGGACTATCCGCAGGTGGAAACATTGAAGGGCAAATAGGCGAAAGTCCTTGGGGTTCATACGCGGGTATGTTTAGAGATAAATATGGAATTGAATGGATTGTAGAATTCGATCCTAAGTAGGAACAGATTTAATTGAAGAGAAATAACGAAGTATTTATTTAGTATAGAAGCTGAGCCTTGCTTAATCCTTCATTGAAATCCAGAAACTTCGGAATGCAGATTCCAAAATCATCTTCTGTCAGGATAGGTTTGCGCCGGGGTATAAAAAGGCTCTAAGCAAACCATTAGCGGTCAAGCCAGGAACGAAATCAGACACAAATATTATATGACATAATGAAACATAGAAAATTGAAAACCTTTCCTATATTGGCAACTGAAAGATTGATTATCAGACAATTATCTGTCAGCGATGTTCAGGAAATATTTCTTCTCCGTTCTAACGCTTTAGTAAACAAATATCTTGACAGACCGCCTAGTAAAACAATTGATGATGCAAAGGTTTTCATTCAGACAATTAATGAAAACATCCAAAAGAACAATTCAATTTATTGGGCAATTACACTGAGCGATACCAACAAACTAATTGGAACAATTTGTTTATTTAACTTTTCAGATGACAATTTAAAGGCGGAAATTGGATATGAGTTATTACCCGACTTTCAGGGAAAAGGTATAATGCAGGAAGCGCTTTCAAAAGTAATTAACTTTGGGTTTCAACAAATAGGATTACATTCTATAGAGGCATATACGCATTCTGAAAACCGATGTTCAACAAGACTTTTGGAGAAGCTTAACTTTAAAAAAAATAACGCCGATGGCAACAACTTTTTGATATTTAAATTAAAAATCTAATGGTGAAAGAAAGAACGCCGAACCACTAACAGCGGTAATATTATGACGACACAGAATATGACATATTATCACCGGGAAATAACTCGAATAGGAAGTATCTGCTATTCCAATAAAGGACAGGTTGAAACCGTAATTGGAACGCGCCATTACATAAACAATAACTTTGACAAAGAACTTAATTTAGACTTGCTTTCGCATATCCGATTTACTTCAAAATTTCATCTACTTCGGCTTTTTAAACGATACTACGGCGTTACCCCAAAACAGTATCTTACAAACAAACGAATTGAAAAAGCAAAGCAACTTCTTACACAAGATATAAGCGTAACTGAAACCTGTTTTGACATAGGTTATGAAAGCCCCAGCTCGTTTTGTACATTGTTTAAATCTCGTGTCGGACTGACACCAACCGGATTTCAAAAAAGAGCAATTTTCACAAAGTCGGACTAATTCTGATTTTGAAACTTTGCATCTTAATCTTAAAATTTTTAAAAAATGAAAGTAAAGGTAATTAGTATTCCGGTACAGGACCAAGAAAAAGCACTAAAATTTTATACCGAGAAATTGAACTTTGTGAAAAAAGTAGACGTACCAATAAGCGACGATAGCAGATGGCTAACCGTGGTGAGCAAAGAAGAACAAGATGGACCGGAAGTGTTGTTGGAACCTTCGCCAAAGCATTTTGAACCAGCAAAAGTTTATCAAAAAGCACTTTTAGCCGCGGGCATTCCTTACACACAATTCGATGTTGACAACACTCAACAAGAATATGAGCGACTTCTATGTCTTGGGGTTGAATTTAGTGTAAAGCCGACTGAAATGGGAACAGTAAAAATTGCTGTTTTCAATGATACTTGCGGAAACAATATTCAAATTATCGAAATGCTTTGACAGGAAAAAACAATGAACCACCACAAAACCTACAAAGAATTGGCGTTTCAGTGGTTAAATTAAACTTTGTATCCCGCACATGCGGGATTCAATACGGGCTGTCAGTTTTAGTCTCCGAAATCACTAACTCCCTTGTAGCTGCAAAACATTAGAAATCATTATAAACAGACATTAAAGACAAAAAAAATTATGGAAGGAAAATTAAAACAAAAGTTCCAACAGATCGAAGACAGCTTTAACAAGGCTGTTATTACAAACGACATTACAGAAATAAAAAAATGTATTACCGAAGATTGGGTTCTTGTCGACAGCCAAGGTGGGATTATTCCACAAGAAGGTTTTTTCAAAGTTCTCGAACAGGGCTTACTTTCCCATTCAACAATGACGAAGGAAATTTTAAGGGTTAAAGTATATGGCGACATAGCACTTGTAACAGGTCGTGGACAAAACACTGGAACGTGGCAAGGAAAACCTATGGAAGCGGACGAATGGATTACAGACGTCTACAAACGAGAAAATGAGAAATGGCTTTGTGTCCTTACACATTTAACGCCTGTAAAAAAATAGTGCGACAAATGATAACACTTGAAACATTACGGAAATTAGCATTATCGTTCCCTGAAACAACAGAAGAACCGCACTTTGAAAAAATTTCATTCAGAGTGAAAAAGAAAATCTTTGCTACCTATGACGACAAAAACAAAAGAGCTTGTATCAAACTATCTGAAATTGACCAAGATGTTTTTTCGTCTGCTGACAAAACAATTATCTATGCAGTTGACAACAAGTGGGGCAAACAGGGTTGGACATTAATGGAAATGAACAAAGTGAATTACGATTTATTTATTGACGTATTAACAACTGCTTATTGTGAAGTTGCACCAAAAAAACTTGCAGGCCAAATTAGGCCAAATAACAAATAGCAGACAAAACAACAAACCGTTAATGGTTATTGTAGAACGAAATTATTCAACCTAATGATAAACTATTAAAGAATGAAAAATTATCAGGCGATAATAAAAAGGAATGTGGAAATACCTTATGCAGCACTACGCAGAACGGTAACTCAACAAGAAATTCCAAATAAAATCCCTCCTTTAATCGGAATTGTTACGAATTTGCTGCACGCGGGAAATATCAAAATAAAAGGCGATTGTTTTTTTAGATACCCTATCATGCACAACCGGGGGACAAATGGCTGTAGAAGTCGGCTTTCCTATTGAAAAAACGGATTCAAAATTCGATAATATGGAATTCAGTTCCTTTCCGGCAGGCAAATATCTTAGCGTAATTCACATAGGTGACTATAAAAATTTAAACAACGCTCACTCGTATTTAGAAAGTTATGCAAAATCAAATAATTTGGTTCTTGATGAAAGTAAGACAGATGCTGGTGTCGTATGGGGTTGCAGAGCGGAAATTTATTTGACAGAACCAGCCGTCACTCCAATTGAGGATTGGAAAACAGAAGTTGCATTTCTTTTAAAAGAGTATTCTTTACTTGTAAGAGAAAAATTAACATCTCAAGAATGACGAACTGCTAACAGCAGGCATTGTAAAAACAGCAAGACAATAATCGAATAGAAAAAAAATAAGAACAATATCAGATAACAGACAATGAAGCTTAATCACATCAATTTAGTTGTTTCAAATGTTGCAGATGCAACAAATATTTTTGAAACATATTTCGATTTCAAATGCACCGAGATAAAGGGAGACAACATTGTTGCTGTTTTAAAAGGTGCAGACGACTTTACACTTGTTATAATGAAAAATAAAGACGGACAAGTGATTTATCCTGACGCTTTTCACATAGGCTTTATGTTAGCAGACACAAACGCTGTAACAGAAGCATATAAAAAATTAAAAAATGGTGGCGTTGCAGTTGGACAAGAACCGAGAAAAATAAGAGACAGTTTTGGGTTCTATTTCACCTTTGACAATGTAATGATAGAAGTTGGGCATTACATAATTATACCCACTTAAACAGTATGACGAGAAGAATAACGAATCGCTAAAATGGGTATTTCACGAAGTTGGTTTCCATTTAGAGAGGTTAGTGCCTAGGCACCAAACGAATAGAAAAATACTGTTAGCAACGTAAGCCAACGACAGCGATTCAGCGAGTAAATAGAACCCTTATGCATTCTGAGTTTCATTAGTGTAATTAAAAATATTTTTCGGGCTGTTTGAGTTAGGGAGAGTTATGGGGGATAAAAAGCCCTTGCGGGCTGGTGATACTTTAAATTAAAGTATATTTGTTACCCATATTTTCATTAAAAAGCCCGTTGTTACTGATTTGTAGGCGGGCTTTTTTGTTGCCGTAAAGGTAGGGGTTTTATATTGGGTAACAAACACAATTCTACCTCCGCAGCAAAGAAAGCTGAGGTAAAAGACCAAACAATTAACGGTGCAGACATCGCCTACGAACTACGCAAAATTATCAGGAGCTATTTTCCGGATTGGAGCAAAAACCTTACGGACGTAGCCGATCACCGCAAACGAAAAGACTATCGTTGTGACGAACTGTTAAGGGCAGCACTGGCCATGTTTATCTTCAAGTCGCAAAGCCGCAATGCAGTCAATAACGACCGCAGGCACAGCGGTGAATTTAAGGCCAACTTCAAAAAACTTTTCCAGGCCGATCTGCCCCATCTGGATGCAGTACAAGATTATTTTAAAGTATTGCCGCCAACCGAACTGGAAGACCTGAAAGTAAAACTGATTAGCCGGCTGATAGAAAACAAGGTCTTTTATAAACATAAAATATTTGGACATTACATGGTAGCTGTAGATGCCAGTGGTATGGTAAGCTGCGATGAAGACAGGTTTGGATGCGGATTAAAAAAGGAATCTAAAAATGGCAAAACAACTTACCTGTATCCTGTGCTGGAAGCAAAGCTGGTGACCGAAAATGGTTTTTGTATATCGCTGGCCACAGAATGGATAATCAATGACAACAATAAACCTTACGACAAACAGGATTGTGAACAGAACGCTTTTAAACGCCTGTCAAAAAAATTAAAACAGGCTTTTCCCCGGCTGCCTGTCTGCATACTGGCAGATGCGCTTTATGCCAGCAACCCGGTGATGGATATTTGCGAAAACAACGACTGGAAATACATCATCACCCTGCAGGACGGCAGCCTGCCTGCTTTGCAGGATTGCCTCAAAGATGATCCACCCACAAAGCACAACAGTTTTATTCATCAGCCGGAATGCAGGGTAAAAAATAACAGCATCACACAGGAGTTTTATTGGGTGGAAGATTTACTTCATAAGAAACACACCCTGCACTACCTCCAGTGCAAAGAAACTATTAGCAATCAGGTAACCAACCAATCGTCCACAACCAACTTTGTCCGCATCACCAATCTGCCGGTTGAAAGATCCACCGTAAAAGCCTTAAGCAAAGCCGGAAGGTTAAGATGGAAAATAGAAAATGAAGGGTTTAATGAAGAGAAAAATAATGGCTACAACATGCAGCATTTATACAGCAGAACCTCCTTCAATGCCCAACAAAACTACTACCAGTGCCTACTGATCGCACACCTGATTAATCAACTGCTGGAGCATACATGCAAAATACAGGACCTGCTGCGATGCTTTAAAAAAATCTCAATCAAATATCTGTGGCAACAATTACTTTGTGCCATGAAATGCCAGCCGCTCTGCATACAAACCCTCACTGCTATCAACAATAAAAAGCACCAGGTAAGATTATTCTCCGGCTAAACAAACAACCGGAAGCCAGTCAGTAGCTTCGGGTGATAAGCCTGCACCTGTAAACAGGGATTTTAAAAACGATCTAAAAAAGAAAATACTTAAAAAAAGAAAATAGGAAAATACACAAACAGCCTACAAGGCTGACAGGTTAAACCATGCCGTAACTTTAACGCAGCTTTGAAAAAGGATAAATATATTTACTCACTGAATCGCTGGCCAACGACCAACCCATCTCGGTAAATAAAAAAAACTATATGCTGTAATTTTTTTCCAGCATTGCGGCAGTAGTTCATGGATGTTGGCAGTAGTATAGAAGTGCATGCGTTCCAGTACATCCTTCAACCATTCATAAGGATTTATTTGATGCAGGCGGCAGGTAGCCAGCAGGAAATATACCATGGCTGCACGCTGGGCTGCCTCATGGCTTCCGGCAAACACATAATTCTTGCGGCCAATGGCCACCGGGCGAATCGCATTTTCCACAGAGGATTATTATCTATCTGCAGCATAGCATCTGTGGTATATAGACATAGCTTTCCCCAACGTGCTAAACTGTAACTGATGGTAACTTTTGGAAAGTTTAAAACTTTCCAAAAGTTGAAGCCTAAAATATATCAATATCGCGATCAAATGTGTAAAACTAATTTAAACCAATCAGCTTTTAATTAAACTATTTTAATAAATAGAACTAATTCATTCCTAAACATCATCAAACACTCAGCTCCTCGTAAGCTGCTCCCAGCGGTCGTTCTATTCCATCGCCCGTCCATTCAGGTGAGCCGGGAATTGTAGTAGCCTTTAAGATTTCTTCTTTTGATTTGCCGGCTTTCATTTCATCTCCCACATATTTCAAAACGTTGCTGAGGTAATCATGAAATGCCTGCAAGTCTGCCCGGGAGCCTGTTACATCATAGCCCGTGCCTGCATGGCCAAACACATATTTGGTTTTGCCACTAAACTTTTTCATGGCTTCAGCCAGCACAAGCATCCAGCTTTGCATATTGGCTCCGGCGCTTCGATCTACAAAGGGATGGCGGCGATTAAAAACAAGATCGCCGGTATGCACCACATCTGCATATTGAAAATGAATAAGGGCATCGCCGTTTGTATGGCCTGCACCGTAATAATGCAAAGCGATTTTTTCTTTGCCTGCTTTTTCTTCCCATAGGGTTCCAAACGTCTGGTTAGGATAATATTGCTTGTCTTCTGTTTTTTGCGCCATCGCCACATTCTTTTGGTTGGCTAAAGAATTTTTGTGAGCCAATACACGCGAGGTAACATCTTTGAAAGCAATGTTCCCCGAGGTATGATCGCCGTGATGATGTGTATTTATTAATAAACGGATGGGCTGATCTTTTCTCTTTTTTAATTCGTTGATAAGATGGGGGGCCGTGTCAGGAAATTGTGCATCCACTACCGTGGTGCCGTCTTTTGAAAAATGAAAAGCAATGGTGCCGCCCTTTTCAGTAAAGATTCCTATATCATCGGTAAGCATGGTAATCTTCCATGGCTCATCAACAAAGGCTTTAAGAATAATTTGGCGATTGATAGTGAATGCTCCAAATGTTAGCGCTGAACTTTGGAGAAATTTTCTTCTTTGCATAAAGTCAATTTTTTTTACAATAATAAGCAAGAGTCGCAGCACAAATATTTTCAATTCATCAAATACGGGTTACTACAGGTCGTTTAAAAACTAAAGGATTATTTTAGCTCTGAAATTAATTTCTTCTCAATTCTTTTATCTGGTACAAGCCACATACAGGCAACGAGCGCATACAGGCCCAGGCTTACCCGTGAGTCTATAAAACACAACACAATTCCAATGACGTATATCACCAAAGATATTACTCCCTTTTTATCCCTGCCTATCGCTATTGCCAGGGTTGAATCTTTACCATGGATTTTTATGAGCGTTTGGGCCAGGATGTAATAAGCAATGCTATTCATCATCAATATAAACCCATACACTAATACCGGCCACTTTGAAAAATTATTTTCCCCCATCCACGCAGAGGCGAAAGGTATAAGCGAAAGCCAGAAAAGCAGGTGGCTATTGGCCCACAGCACTTTCCCATTTACATGATTTACGGCTGTAAACATGTGGTGGTGATTGTTCCAATAAATTCCAATGTAAATAAAACTGAGTATATAACTCATGAACACCGGCAGCAAAGGCTTTAGTGAACTAAGCTGGTCGTCGTGCGGAACCCTAAGCTCCAACACCATAATAGTAATGATGATCGCCAGCACGCCGTCGCTAAAGGCTTGTACTCTTACACTATCCATCTTTTAGTTATACTGTTTAAATAAAGTTGTAAATCTAAAGTAAAAAACCTCGCCCCAACCCCTCTCCAAAGTAGAGGGACAAGATTGGGAATACTTATTATAAGTAAAAGCAAACAGAATTATTCATTCAATTTTACAATCCGGTAAATCCTTAACTCACCATTCCCTTTGCACTTCGCCATTCAAGATGTGCATGATGAAGAGATGTTTATTTTCATAATAATCGGGCGCCTCTTTGTTTTTATCAAGAAAAACCGGCATAAAGTGGAAGTCGTGAAATACCGAATAATTGCTGTCATTAATGTTCGCCATAAAGTTTTGGGGATGATGCAAAAGGATGTTTAAAAAATAGTAAGCCATTTCAAATCCTTTGTACGCCATGTCTGATGGTTTAGCCCGGTACAATTTAAAATATTTTTGCACGAGGATATCGTTAAAGGAATTCAACTCAGCATCAAAATGGGGAGTAGTATAAAGAATAGGAAAATCCGGATAGGCATCTTTTTTTGCGAAGCTCTTAAAACCATCCCAATTAGGCATTCCCATCAAATACAACGGATGTTTTTTTTGTATAGGATAGCACGCATCTGCCAGTTTTTTTGCAAACGTTTCATTCAGGCTTGCACCAATGATCACCGTGGTTGCGAATGTATCTATTCTGCGCAGCAAGGCATAAGACGAGATGGAACTATCGAGCGCAATTGTTTTTATATTAATGATGGGTTTACCATCTACATTATTTATTTCCTTAAAATAATTCTCGATCCTGTCGTCACCCTTTTTTTTGATAAGATATACTTTGTCCGTGCCATGCTTTTGTAGCAAGTAACTGAAGATGCCTTCGCAATGGGCTTTTAAAGTAGAATTGACAATTAATAGATCAGGGTTATCGGTTACGCCTCCATCGTTAGGATAGGTGGCAGAAACAAATGGTATTCCCTTCTTCAGGGAATAATTTGCAAGCTCCTGGTAATCGGGTTCTTTCACACTGCCGATAATAAGATCCATACTATCCAGCAGCTTGTTTGTTATAAGCCACGATATTGGCCTTTTAAAAGATTTTGAATCAAAAATAAATGCTTCTGCTTTTTTGCCATTGAGTAATAATGTATCAAAAGCTACTTGCGCTCCCTGCACAAATTCCACGGCAGGCATAATGAATTTAGGAATAGAATTACCTGCTGAAACATCAGTGTTGTCGAACACTGAATCGAGGTACATTGGAGCAAACACAGCAACCTTATAGACCTTTGTATCCGCGGACGTATATGCACTTTGTGCAAAAGAAATGTTCGTTTGTGCAAGCAGAATTAATAAAGCCAGAATGCGGATGTTTTTTTTCATTTATTAAACTTATGTTGTAGGGTGTGGAGATGTTTTGAGCTTAGCTCAAAAGGTTTTTGCCACGGATTACACGGATTACACGGATTGAAATTTGTTGCACAAATTTTTTGACATGGATTATTGAATGTGCAATTTTGTTTTTTCTTCTTCACTTGAGTGTTGATTATTGATTGTTGATTATTGGTTATTATTTTTTTTTAAAAAACTTATTACCAAGAACATTCAATATTCAACAATCAATATTCAAGTTTTAAAAGCTACTCCCATTCGATAGTTGCGGGTGGCTTGCTGCTTATATCATATACTACCCGGTTTATTCCTTTTACATTATTTATGATTTCGTTGGAAACATAAGCAAGAAAATCGTAGGGAAGGTGCGCCCAGTCAGCCGTCATGCCATCTACCGAGGTTACCGCCCGCAATGCAATGGTAAATTCATAAGTCCTTTCATCACCCATCACACCCACACTTTTTACAGGTAGCAAGATGGCGCCTGCCTGCCAAACGGTTGCATACAAATTGTACTTTACCAAAGCCTCTGTGTAAATCGCATCTGCCTGTTGCAACAATTGTACCTTTTCTTCGGTTACTTCTCCTAAAATCCTTATGGCTAATCCCGGGCCGGGAAATGGATGCCTGTTGAGAATCGTTGCCGGAATTCCCAATTCAGCGCCGACTTTTCTCACTTCATCTTTGAATAAAGAACGAAGCGGCTCAATAAGTTTTAGGTTCATGTGTGCAGGAAGCCCGCCAACATTGTGATGAGATTTGATAGTAACAGAAGGGCCGTGCACAGAAACCGATTCAATAACATCTGGATAAATAGTACCCTGGCCCAAAAAATGGATGTCTTCTCCCTCAGGAGTTCCATGAACAATCTTGTGCGCTTCCTGGTCAAAAATTTCAATAAAACATTTGCCAATAGCTTTTCTTTTTTCTTCCGGCTCCGGCTTCCCGGCAAGCTTTGCATAAAAATGATCTTTAGCGTCAACACCTTTTATGTTCAGCCCTATACTTTTGCAGGACTCAAGCACTTGCTCAAATTCATTTTTCCGCAGCACACCATTATCTACAAAAATTCCAAAAAGATTTTTACCAATAGCACGGTGAATAAGCGTGGCTGCAACGGTAGAGTCAACGCCACCGCTTAAGCCCATCACTACTTTTTTATCTCCAATTATTTTTTTTATTTCTGCAATCGTGTCGGTGATAAAGTGCGCCGGTGTCCAATCCTGTTGGCACCCGCAAACAGTTACTAAAAAGTTTTTAATTATTTTTTTGCCTTCGGCAGAATGATACACTTCGGGATGAAACTGGAGTCCATATATTTTACCTAAACCATTTTCGCTTCTGAAAGCCGCGACTGGTATGGAATGTGTGAGCGCAGTGATAGAAAAATTTTCTGGAAGTCTGGTGATCGTATCGCTGTGGCTCATCCATACATCTGTGTCATTTTTTACATTCATCAATAGCTCGTCAGCCTTTTGCACCTGCAGCTTTGCTCTACCATATTCGCGCTTGTCACTTTTTTCAACAAGGCCGCCATACAGCTTTGCGGTGAGTTGAGCGCCATAGCAAATGCCCAATACCGGCAGTCTTTCTGCCAAAGATAGTACATCAACAGACGGCGCGTTTTCTTCATTTACCGAGAAGGGTGAACCCGAAAGAATGATGCCTCTTAGGTCTTCAGTAAAAACAACTTCTTTATTAAATGGAATAATTTCGCAATAAACATTTGCCTCCCGAACGCCCCTGGCAATCAGTTGTGTGTATTGTGAGCCAAAGTCGAGAATCAGAATTTTTTCTGTCATTTGCTGCGAAGGTAAAAAGTTTATCGAAAGTTTGGGATGCATTTCAAAATGTCGCAAAGTTGTCAACCTTTCAACAAATTAATTTAGATTTAAAAACTGTATCTGGAAGGTTGACAACCTTTAACCCAGAGTGACATTTTAAAATGCACCCAAGGTTTGTTATACTAGGTGAATGAAATAAATTACATATAAAATTGTATAATGCCTTTGGCATAAATTGCATTTTCTTTAATCATAAAAGTTTTATAATGAAAAATTTTATAGCTATTATTTATGCAGCTTTCTTTTTTGTTTCGTGTAATGTTAGCTTCAATGGGGATTCGCTTTCGGGCAATGGCAATGTGAAAACAGAAACCAGGAAGGTGGGTAACTTTAATGCCGTAAAGACATCGGGTTCGATCGATATAGAGATAAGTGAAGGTGATGCCTATTCCGTATCAGTAGAAGATGATGAAAATATATTGCCTGCAATTGTTACCGAAGTAGAGGGCGGTACGTTGAATATTCATTATAAAAATAATACCTCCATTAGCGACGATCACGCAAAAGTTTACATAAAGGCGCCCTCTCTTGATAAAATAATTTCATCCGGCTCAGCCGGTATCACCATCACTGATGTTGTAAAAAATACCAGGAAAATAGAAATTGCGGTTTCCGGTTCCGGAGATATCAAAGGCAGGGTAGATGCTCCTGCTATTAATGCCTCTATCGGCGGCTCCGGCAATATGAGCCTCAGCGGACGTACAAAAGATTTTGAGGGCAAAGTGAGTGGCAGTGGCGACCTTAAATGTGGCGATTTGCAAAGTGAAAATACCACAGTGAGTGTGTCAGGCAGCGGCAAAGCCCACGTGTTTGCAAGTGTAAGCCTCCATGCACGGGCAAGCGGCAGTGGAGATGTATATTATCGCGGTAATCCCAGTTCGCCGGAAATACATACGTCAGGTAGCGGATCGGTACAGCCGGAGTAGAAGACAGCTAAGATTTTTATTTGCAAACCGGTCTTCTTACATCAGGCGCTCCTCAGAAAAGAGAATTTATTTTTATTGAATACAGGTAGAGTAGGGTAGGCAACAAGGACGCAAGTATATTTAAAAGAAAAAATTATGCTTGTGCCCGTAGAAAAAAATCAATATTTTTTGATAGTCACCCGACCCGGATTCGAACCAGGACAATTAGAATCAGAATCTAACGTACTACCATTATACGATCGGGCTATAGATAAACAAATATAAGAATGTAAGTTTTATTTTTCAAACGTTTGCTGTGGATGATTTCAACATTTGCTGCAATATTTAAAAAAATGAACGATTATTTTTTACATCAATTTTTGAAGAAAAAAACTTACTTAAGCTTCGCGCCGCAACCTAACTTACAGGTGAGATGGATATTTATATCAAAACTCTTTCATTATTTTATTGAAAGATGATTGACTATAATCAATGTTTATAAACTTGTTGGTAACCATTCGCTTCTTATATATAAAGACGGTATTGTAAATATTTAATGAAGAATTAATGTTGTAAGCCTGTGCTGTAGTGGCATCTGTAGCAGAAGGTACTAATGTAACCGCCACATTTCTTATATTCATTTGCGTTGTCCACGAAATTAATTTTTTTATGGCTGCATCTTTTTCTTCCGATGCCGGTTTCATATACATAAGAAATACGCGGAAATTATTAATTCCTTTTTTCTGTACCTCATTATCCAGCATAGTAATAAAAGAACTTACGGCAGGGAGAGATGGATCATTTATCCAGATCATCATCCCTTGTCCTTTGCCATACTTGCACATCGGGCAAGCCTTTGTGCCGGCATCAGCGCCTGAAATGTGTAAGGGGTCAAATGCAGGACAATCGCTGCCGATCTCCAGTCCTGAAAAATAAGCAGAAACATTTTCTTTGGGGTAATCCGGAATGTTTAGCCCAAGAATAATATTACGCCGGCCTACAAGAATTCCATCTTCATTATAAAGTTTTACGATACCCATTCCTCCACGCTTAGTTACTTTTGCTTTCACGTCAGCAGTTATCAATGGGTCATCATCAAACATAAACTCATCAAGCCAATAGGCACTTTTACCGGGCTCTTTTATAGTCGCATGTATGTGAGCCGCTGCATTTCTTAGGGGATAGGGCGCAGGCCGCAGCGTATAAATTTTGTATTCACCTTTTGCATTTGTCTTCAGCCAGCCTCTTATATAGCCATGCCTTTTGCCCCAGCCCCTGGCAT
The DNA here is from genome assembly GCA_965217965.1 of Hanamia sp. Taxonomy (GTDB): domain Bacteria; phylum Bacteroidota; class Bacteroidia; order Chitinophagales; family Chitinophagaceae; genus Ginsengibacter. Next base: position 2,942,625 of record CBDCJQ010000001.1, read on the forward strand.
TTTCCTTTGTGGTGTAATGGCCCGTCTGGTCTGTGTGATATACATATAAGATGACATCCGGGGCAGGAGTTTTACCATCGGCTTTATAAATAATTCCGCTGAGCTGCATTTTCGGACCGGCCTCATTGTAATCCGGTAAGGTGGCAACATTTTTTAAATCGTTAAAAGGAACAGGGCTTTCATACACCGCCTCGCAGCCTTCACAACTGCCGCCGACTACTACGTCATTTTTATCAGCATATAATTTTTTGAGAGAATTCGTTTGCCCGCAACTTTGGAGTGAAATAATTAAGGTAACTAGCAGGAATGATAATATTGCTTTCATAATTGAACACATTTTAATGACAAAGATTTATTTCCTGTGGGTAAGGAAAGAATATTTTACGCGAAGCGCTAAAAATCACTTACAAAAAGCAGTTTATTATAGATATGCATTTCATCCTTTATATACCACAGTTGATGTAAAGAATTTGCAAAAGCAGTAATCACTAACTTTATTTGCTAATGCAAAATGCTTTTTTTATTCGCTACAAGCTTCACCACTTTCTTTTTTGGCTGGTGTTGTTTTGGCTGTGGTATTACCTGCGCTACCAGGATTTTTCAACACGTGCGCTTGCGCTAAAAATTACGGCGATTAAAATATTTGATCTTGCCTTGCTGGTATATATCACCAATCTTTTCCTTATTCCGAAATTTTTATACAAGAGAAAATATGTAACATTTTCACTTATTTATATTGCGATGATTGCGGCGTCGAGCTTTTGGAAAATAAATATTATCGGCCACCTTCTGATGCACCAGGATTTTAATATCTGGGATAATTTTAAAACCCGTGTTTACGATAATTTTATTCCGCATATTTTGCTGGTAAGTACCGGTGCTGCTATTAAACTCCTAACTGATTATGCAAAGGCACAAAGGCGCATGGTGGAGATGGGCAAAGAAAAAGCAGAAGCAGAATTGAATTTTTTAAAGCAACAGATCAACCCGCATTTTCTTTTTAATTCACTTAACTCCGTTTACTTTCTTATTGATAAAAAAAATGAAGAGGCAAGACATGCCTTGCATCGCTTCTCTGAAATGCTGCGATACCAGTTGTATGAATTTAATGGTGAAAGGATACCGGTTGAAAAGGAAATGGATTACCTTAAAGACTATGTAAGTTTACAACAGTTGAGAAAAAATGAAAATTACCAGGTAACATTTAATCATTCGGAAAACATCAACAACTTTCTTATAGAACCTCTGTTGCTGATTCCTTTTATAGAAAATTCATTTAAACATTTATCTCATTTTGATAAAGAAAGAAACCAGGTAAAAATTGAGGTGGCAAGAGAAAATAATTGGCTGTATGTAAAAGTTGCCAACACGGTAAGCCCTGAAGGAAATAATGAAAACCGCAACAAAGGTATTGGCCTTGCAAATGTTAGGCGAAGACTTGAGTTATTATATCCCGGAAAGCACCGGCTTGAAATAGCCGAAGATGACGGCTGGTATAAAGTAAATTTAAAAATACAAATCGGGAAATAAATAACGATGAAAATTAATTGCATAATTATTGACGATGAGCCATTGGCCTGCAAAGGGCTTAAAGAATATATTGATGAAATAGATTTTCTTCACCTGCACGGAATATTCGACAGCGCCCTGAAGGCGATGAATATTTCGCTAACCGATGCTATTGATCTTATTTTCCTTGATATAGAAATGCCCGGCCTTTCGGGCATGGGTTTTTACCAGTCGTTGCAACATCCGCCGCAAGTGATCTTTACCACGGCTTATCCTCAATACGCCTTGCAGGGTTTTAATGTAAATGCACTCGACTACCTTATAAAACCAATTTCATTCGACAGGTTCGTAAAGGCTGCCCTCAAGGCCAGAGAGTATTTTGAAATTCGTAAAAGCCACCCTGATAAACTAAATGCAGAAGCTGATTTTTTTTATGTAAAAGCAAATAATAAAATCGAGAAAATATTACTGGAAGATATCTATTATGCGGAAGCTTTGCAAAATTACATTTGCATACACACGAAAGAAAAAAAATACATCACCTATCTCACTTTTAAATCTTTGGAAGAATATTTACCAGCGGACAAATTCCTAAAAATTCACAAGTCCTTTATAGTGGCCGTATCAAAAGTTGACAGCCTTGAAGCCGGCCATGTGAATGTACTCAATCAATCGCTTCCGGTGAGCAGAAGCATCAAAACTGTGGTGATGGAAAAACTAATGCAGAACAGGTTTTTAAAAAGATAAACTTAAGGTATAGCTTTGTGCAGGCGGGATAATAGATGCGTTTGCCAGGCATTTGACTTTTTAAATAATGAAGAAGAAATTTATTCATTGACTGACTTAAAAGAAGCTTATTAGTGATTAAGGAAGATATTGTACTTATTACTTTTCCATTTACAAATTTGGCTATGCTTCATAAATGGAACAAGGAATTACATAAATATATTGCAGGTATTATTAAAGGAAAAGACCAAAAGTCCATAATTGTAAAGGGCATGCCTAACCATATACATGCATTTATTGGGTTACGCCCGGCTATGGCTATATCTGACATGGTAAGAGATATTAAAAACAACTCATCTAATTTTATTAACCATCACGATTGGGTGAAAAGAAAATTTGCATGGCAAGATGGCTATGGAGCATTTTCATATTCTCATTCTCATATAGATAACGTCTATCAGTCCATTCTTAACCAGGAAAATCATCACAAAAAGAAAACCTTCAAACAGGAATATCTTGAATTTTTAAAAAAGTTCGAGGTTAAATATGATGAGAAATATTTGCTTGAATGGTACGATTAGCAAGTTGTCCATAATGTCACCCCTTTGGGGTTTGCCCTTAGATTGTTTCTATCTTTGGCTATAATCATAACACCCTTTCAGGGTTACACTATAGCCATTTGTTCAATAAAAATATAACTTTCATATCTTCAGAACTCCTTACCTCTCGCAGTTAGAAAATGCGGAGGTTTTAAATTTAAGCATTAGATCTGTACCTGGGAAAATAGTTTCTGTTTGGTTCAATACTTCAGTAAGTTTTTCGGCTGCCAGGTTAAACCTCGGCGCGGATAGGGAGTGCAGTATCACGGTTAAGGTTTTGTTTTCATAATCGGGTATCAGGTCTGCATTATTTTGAATAATTTGCTTTACAAGCATTCTTTTTTCCTCTTTGACATTTATAATAAGAAACTTGCTAAGTTCGTTTGCTACAGCCGTTTCTGCCCGATAACAAATCATTTTTATTATGTTCATAAACATTTTACTTTCGGGTTTGAGTTTATTATAACGTGCCTGGTGAGGCATGTTTTTTAATTTTATTCTTGCCGGTATTTTCGAGCGTTCATCTTTTAACTGCTCCTCCGTTTGCTGATTCTTTTCTATTTGTTCCACAAGTTTCATTTGCTTTTTTAGTAAAGCCGGCATATCGTCTAAGGAGGTTTCTATCGCTTCTTCTGTAAGGGGGAATAATTTGGCTTTCAATCGTGCCGTTTTTTCTTTTTGCTTTTTAAGCCTGTAATTTAATTTACGATGCTCAGGATTCACCACTTCTTTGTTTTCATCAATCGCTTCTACACCATATTCCACTATCTTATCGAAGTCATAATCCATTATCATATAACGGAAAAAGTTTTCCTGGCTCCATCGGCCAAACATCCTGCCTGCTGCTACCTCAGTGCTTATAACTCTGTTGGTGGTAATGATTGCCGTTTGGTGTCCACCATCGGTAAGCCTCCTGATTTCACGCATTGACACACCGCCAAGTACGGTTTCCCGTTCGCACAATCGCATGGCAATTGTTTGATCAAGAACCTTTACCTCTGTTGCTTTAAAGCCTTGTTCATCCCACATATCCTTAACATTTTTGCGATAGGTTAATACAGCGATGCGGTACTTTTGGTACAAGCGTTTAAAGAAAGCAGGTTCATAAGCTTCCCTGTCAAAAACCAGGGTACACACTGGCGGCTGGTCATCGGGAACTTCGTTTTCATTGTCTGCTTTTTCATCGCCTGTACTTCGGTTTGCTTCTGTTATTTTTGCTACTTCTGTTATGTTTTCTGTTTTTTTAAATTCCTCTTGTGGCTCGCAAGGTGATGGAAGTAAGAGTGTCTTTTGCAACTCAGGGATGATATAATCTTCAATGGCTTTTTGAAGTTTTTCGGTAAGCTCACCGGCAATCATCATTACCGGTAAACCCGTTGCATCATTGACCCAGAATTCCGTGGTGGCGCTAAGGCAAAGTTTTTGCCGGGAGATAAATCTGGAAGGAAGTTTAGCCTGATGACCAAAATAAATGCGTACATGACCATCTATATAGAGAAACGATGTTTCCTCTGTTGGCCCGCTGTACCAATGGTCTATGAGAAGTTGATTCAATTTTTGCGCCTGGTTCTGGCTGGTAAGAAGTTTGATTTTATCGCGAAGGCATCTTACTTCCGGGATACGGTCCAGCCCTATTATTTTACCTATTTCCCCAGGTTTACATTGCTTGAGTTGTTCAGGATTTTTGATGCGGGCCAGCGCCATAAAGGCCAGTGTAAGGACGATGGATTCCAATCCATAATAATGATTCCCGGGTATTTTATAGACATCTTTGGTTTTTAATAAACCCTGTGCAAGCAATGCCGGTAATAAGAATAATACTCCTGCACCACAAAGTGCCTCGTGGGCATTAAACCGGGTGGAGGCGTTGCCTGTTCCTAAAATAGCAGTGGCCATCCGGTCTTCATACCGGGTGGTGGCTATGCCAAGAGGCGCCGACTGATCGGCCTCATTACGCATGTTTAAAGTGGTGCCGGAACCGTCAATTATCTCCGATTTCTCTTTTTTTTAAATAGCCTTGTTTTACGCCATAGCGAATGGCTGATTCTCTTACCCCTTCCTGTTTTGCAATGCTGTTTACGCTTTGCCCTTTATCTAATTTGCTTTGTATGCGCAAGCGGCAATCACCAGTGATTTTATAGGCTGTTCCTTTGCGGGCATCATGGCCAAAAAAGCCTTCTTCGCCTTTTTCCACAAACTTTTTATAGGCACGCTGCACGCTGTCTTCACTTACATGAAAGCATCTCTCAACTTCCGTTTTACGGCAGAGGCCCTGATGAATAAAATTGCTCATGATATAACGAAACGCTTTTAAATCTCCTGAAGGATGTGCGTACACAGGTAGTCCATTTACAATATATTGTACCAGGCCATCTTTCTCATACACGCCAAGGCAATCAGAAATAAGGGTGCAGCCTCTGGGGAATAGGGGTAATTTTAATTGCATACCCAAATTAAAGACTAATTTAGTTTGCGAACAAACATCTTATTTAAACGATGAAGTAAGGAGTTCTGATCTTCAGCACATCAAAATATTAATTAGCCAGGCATTGCATGTAATGATGCAACTTCACAGCAAGCTTAATGATTTAAAATTTACTGTCGTTCACTTCGATCCAATAGCCATCAGGATCTTGCAAATAAATTTGGCCAACGCCATCCGGACGCATCTGAATTTTCTTATTGCCTTGCCAGTTGCCGTATTTTATAAGAAGCTGATCAAGATGTTTTGTGAAATCAGCTAAGGACGCTACTTTAAAAGCGAGATGAACATTTATATCGTGTGGCATTACAGCAGCTGCACCGCCAACTACGTGAAGCTGGCTATGAGCGCCAATTCTAAACCAGTTGTGTCTTCCATCATTAAAAGGCTCCGGTATTTGTGTCAGTTGCATTACATTCTTATAAAACTCCGTGCTTTTATTTAGATCCACCACATACACGGTGATGTGATCAACTACCGGCGACTGTGAGGCAGCCATAGCATTACTTTTCTGTAGCGCAATAGCAATCGTTTTGTCTGCGAGCTCTCCCATTACTTTGTAACCGGCCACATTGGGGTGTACGCCATCCTCTGAATATTCAGCTTTCATTCCCTTGCGGTCATCCACCACGGAAGAAAAATAATCGAGGTAAAAACAATCATGCATTAGCGCATAATCTTTTATCCATTTGTTTAGCGTAATAATTTTTTCAGCGGGTTGCAGCCCAGGTTTCCAGGGGTAATCATATACAGGAAGTACTGATGAAAGCACCACTTCTATACCCGCTTCTTTTGCAAGAGCGGTCATTGACGCAAGATTATCCTCAATCATTTCAAGTGTGGATGGGCCTGTGTTTCCGGCAATATCATTGGTACCGGCGAGTATCACTACCACTTTTGGTTTCAGGGCAATTACATCCTGCTGAAACCTGATCAGCATTTGCGGAGTGGTCTGCCCGCTAATGCCACGATCTAAATAAGCCTTGCCGGAAAAAAAATCAGGCACAGACTTTATCCATGCGTCTGTAATTGAATTTCCCATAAACACCACCCGGTTCTCGTTGGCAGATAGGGCAGTTACTTTGGAATTTTCATCTTTGTAACGGGCAAGGTTCGGCCAGTCTTGCGCCGATAAAAAAGAAGGAAGAAGAATAAAGGAACCGGCAAGAAGGATTAGATATTTCATATGTGATTTTTTTTATTTAGGTATAATTTTTAATAGAAAGCCATTATCAACGTTTCGCTTCAAGCTAATTAAGTAGGGTAACCTGCAGATCTTGTTATTGAAAATACTAAAAACTTATGGATACCAAATTCAAATATTTTATTATCCGGGATTTTATAATATTTTTATTTACGGTAAGAAAGGTCTAATATTATCTTCTAAGGATTGCGTTCATTTTTTAGGAGACTAACGGCAGGGTTATACGTATTTCACATCCCAATCCCCCAGCCGTAATTACAGCGAAATTGCCGTTCTCCAGCTCGCAGCGATTCCGCATGTTTTGCAGGCCGATACCTTCGTTTACCGCTTTCGGGTCAAAGCCTTTGCCATTGTCTTTTATAGAAAGATTTATAGAATTTTCGTTTTCAAAAATATGCACGTTAACGGCGGACGCTTCCGCATACTTAATGATGTTGTTCAACTGCTCCTGTACTACCCGGTACATCAGCAATTTCCTGCCTGGCGATATTAGCTTCTCCACAGCCTCGTCAATTGAAAGATTAATGGCGAATTTCACTCCAAACTTTACAGACTGCACTAACTCCGACAAAGAAGTTTTCAGCGTTTCCTTACTATCCGGCCCCACAAGATTTCTTGACAATTTTTGAATTTCCACCATAGCGGTTGATAATATATCTCCGGTTTTTTTCAGCATGTCAAATCTTTGATCCTCTTGCCTCAATCCGATAGCTACATAAAGTTTTGACACCGCAAGGAGTTGATTAATATTGTCGTGCAGCTCTTCGCCAATTTCTTTTCGCTGCTTGTTTTCTGCCGAGGCGGTAATTTCATTTACCATAGCCTGGTAGGAAAGCTTATGCTCAAGTGCCTCCTTTTCTTTCTGAAGCGAAATATCATATTGCACTCCGATGAAGTGCGTAAGGCTGCCATCTTTATCAAAAACAGGCGTGATGGACAACCTGTTCCAAAACATGGCGCCGTCCTTTTTATAATTAATAATCTCCTGCCTGATGCTTTTCTTATTTGCTATTGCATGCCTGATCTTTTTTACGCCATCCTGCTGACGCATCGATCCCTGTAAAAAACGGCAATTTTTGCCCATCACTTCTTCAGCACTATAGCCGGTCATAGCTGTAAAACCTTTATTTACAAAAATCAACGGGTTATCAGGCAGGCGTGCATCGCTTATGGTTATGCCTTCGCTTGCGTTATCAAGGGCGGCAGACTTGATTGCATTCATTTGTATGTTTGCCATGGCTGTCAAAAATAATAAATTACAGAGATAGCAGTCAATACAGTGCCATTACTTTACTCTTCGCTTTTATAAGCAAGCAGCGAATTTTACCTGACCGGCAATTGTGCTGAATGCAATTTCGCGGGAAAGAAATTATATTGATAAGAAGCTAATAATACTTTTTAAAAAAATTATTTGCTATTGCTGTAATGCGAAATTCTTTTTGAAGCCTGTATAATTATAATTAACATTGAACCGGGGAAAATGACCGGAGAGTTTATTTATGAAAATAATTTTCCTGCAGCTCATTCAGGTCTCCCATGTCATGCAGAAACTGGTAAACATTTTCTGCTTCTTCCACATTCACTTTGCTTATGGCTACACCTAAATGCATTAGTACATAATCATCTACTTTGGCTTCGGGTACAATTTCCAGGCTGGCTTCGGGTACAATTCCGCCAAAGGAGACCCTGGCAGTTTAAACACCACTGCCCGGCTCTGTTTGTATCGATAGAATTTTACCGGGTATTGCTAAGCACATAATTTTTATTTTATAAAATTAAGTTGTCATTTCATCTGCCATATTTTTTTCTTTCTTTTCTTCAAGCTTCTTCATTAAGAAATCACACCATTCATTCATACCGTCTCCTTTGTAACTGGAAAGGGTAAACGTTTTTATTTTATCATTTACTTCTTTGGCATCCTTAATAACTGCATCCACTGAAAATGGAACATAAGGTAGCAAATCAGTTTTTGTTACAACCATTACATCGGTAGTAAGAAACATGCTCGGATATTTTTTCGGTTTATCATCGCCTTCGGTAGTGGAGACTAATGTGACCCGAATGTCTTCACCAAGGTCGTAGGATGCAGGACAGACAAGGTTCCCAACATTTTCTATAAAAAGAATATCAACGCCTTCAAAATTCATATTTGGCATTGCCTGCTGAATCATCTGCGCTTCCAAATGGCAAATACCTTGCGTAACAATTTGCAATGCCTGCACACCTTGCTTTCTTATTCTGTCAGCATCACGCTCTGTTTCAAGGTCTCCTTCCAGCACGGCAATATTTACCTTGTCTTTTAATCGCTTAATGGTTTCTTCCAGCAACGATGTTTTACCACTGCCGGGCGAAGACACTAAATTCAGTAAAAGAATATTTTTTCTTTTCATATCATCCCTTATCATATCGGCGATATAATCATTTGCCTTTAACAAGTTTAATGATACGTCGTGAACTCTCAGTGTTCCGACTGCTTTATTTGTCAGCTTCTGCATAAGATGGTTCCTCCATAATAATTTTATAAATCGTTAATTCATTTCCTTCAATAATTTTTGATGAAGGCGTGTTACAATCGGGACATATAAAGAGATAATTATCTATTGTAAAATTTTTATTGCATTGTTCACATTCCACCAATACTTCCACCAATTTCGTATATAAATTGCAATTTGAAAAAGGGCTTCCGTCAATTACAAATTGAAATACGTGCTCTAAAAGTTTATGCTCTACGCTTGACAATACGCCTATTTTGACATGAACTTCACGAACATCTTTAAACTGATCTTCTTCAAGTGCTGCCTCCATTGTATCTACAATACTTTGAGCTATTGAAACTTCGTGCATAATTACCTCGCCCCTCCATAGGAGTCCATTCGGACAACCCCTCTCCGGAGCCCCGCCCCCCGCCAGAATGATTTCGTGCCGGTTCGGACGGGGAGAGGGAACTGGATCTTCGTTTTTAAAGTGTTTATAATGCCAACGTTATTCGTTGTTACTAAATAAAAATATTGAATTCTTTCAAACCAATTGTTTAATAAACTTCATGGCTCCTCTCCTTTGTCCGAATGGGCTCCTTTGGAGGAGAGGTTGGAGCTAAGGTCGCATCTGAATATAATTTGAAACCTTTATCCGTCCACTTAGTTTATTATTTTAACTCACAGCCACTTTTACAACACCCTGCTCCTGCAACAATGGAAAAAGATCAAGATGCAAATCATCATCATTCATGCATTTGCTCACTTGCTGCACATCATAAGCGTGGCCAATCTTACAACTGATTATATTTTCTTCTAATCTCCCGGTGTTTAAAGGTAAACCACAAACCGGACAATTGTTTTTATATGCATACATCTGATTCATTCGCTTTGCAAATGATCAATGATTTACCTAAAACTTCCACGACTTCCATTTCACCATGACAGCGAAAGCAGAAAAGATTAATAATCCCTGGGGCAATTCAATATTATTGAACTGGGATTATCTTAGCGCCAGGTGCCGTGTGCTGTGCTGTATAGTCGTAGATAATAATGATAAGATTATGTTTTTTTGCGCCTATGATGCAATTCAAGTAAATTGCATTGAACATTCCTTATCACACTTTCTTAGCCTTAGGTTAAAACTAACATTCCTACTCTACACAAAACCATTTACCGCTTGTTACGGGTTAAGGAACAGACACTCGTTTCTTTGATCGTAAATACTTCGTGATCATTTATAAAAATGACGAGATTTTTTAAATAGTGTTATGGTTAAAAATTTACTGCGTAAAAAGTTTCTGATTGTAATTCTGCTAGGATTATTTTGGGCCCCCCAGGTGCAAGCTCAGGCTACACCGAAATATTATCGTACAAAGAATTCCGGGGCATGGAATAATAATGCCAATTGGGAATCTTCAGTAGATAATATCACCTGGAATAATGCCACTTTATCACCTGCCGCGAGTGATTACGAAATATCTATCCGGCCCACACATATTGTAACTGTTTCCACTTCCATCTCACTGGATGAAACAACTATTGGCGGCATCGTGCAGGTTTTACCCGGCGGCGTGTTAAATATAAATAACGGTGCAGGTGATGATATAATAATTAGCAACAATGGAGTTTTACAAATATTGACCGCCGATAATTACAGTTCAGCGATTTTACCTGCGTCATTAGCCGGCATCAATATCGCGACAGGCGGGAAAATTGAAATAGGTAATGGAACGGCAGTAGGTAGTGGCTATGAAACATTTGCTACAAATACTAATAATAAATGGCAGGACGCTTCTACCTTTGAATGGAACTCTACCACGCTTTTTCCTCTAAATGGCAACGTTAAATATTTTCCAAATGCGGTTTCAGAAATACCAAACTTTTTAGTCTCAAGTACCACGACCCCCCTCAATGTTACAACAGCGTCTATTAATGGTTTATTTGTTGTAAATACTGATTTGACATTGAGTTCGACCAGCGGCGCAACGACCTTCAAGAACGGCCTTTCGGGAAATGCTACGTTGACATTAACCGGAGCGGGAAGCTATACCCTCATGGCACCTACGGCCATAATAGGCGGCAGTTTAACGCTGAAACTTCTTCAGGATATTCACCTAAATACAGGCGTTACTATTCCGCCAGGTGCTTCGGTTCATATAATGGGTACTTACCCTAAAAATATAGTTAAGGGAACTAATGGTATTTTTTTAGTAGATGGGATAGCGGATATGGACTCGACAAATATTTTAAATTCCAATGGAAGCCTTACTGTAAACGGAATCTTAAAAACATCTGGCAGCAAAGGACTTTACGGTACAAGTAATTCCATTGTGGCAAATGGCGCGGTTATTTTAAACCCTAATTCTACCATAGAATATAATAGAAGTGGAGACCAATCAGTTCAGGGAGCAGCATTACCGTCCTACTATAATGTTACATTCTCAGGTAGCGGAACTAAAACTTTACAAAGTAATAATAATCCTACAGGCATCATTACTGTTTCAGGTGCTGCTATTTTTGACGCCCAAAATTTTACGTTTGGCACGGTAGCAACAAAACTTACAATGACCGGAACTTCAAGATATATAAATGGCGGGTCTACCACAAAACCAGATGCCCAGGGTGCCTATACACTTGGAAATAATACTACCATCGAATTTACAAATTCATCTGGTGTAATTATTCGTTTGGGATTGTCTCCGTTATTCTATGCTAACATTGAAATAAGCGGAACAGATGTTTCAAATAGCTCCGCTATCACGGGAATTAAATTTAAGCCCGGAGGCACATTTACCGTTAAAAATAGAGGTATTTTCAAGCTGCATAATTCAAGCGGATTTACCGGTGGAGTTTCAACCGCTATTGATAATACTAATTCGCCTACAGTTATTTTGGAGGATGGAAGTACTGTTGAATACAGCGGAGCGAATCAGGCAATTACAAACCAGGCAGGCCTGCCGTATTTTCATTTGTCAATCGCGGGTTCCGGCAATAAAACCGCACCTTCCGGTATACTAACCGTCCAGGGCAACTTAACTAAATCCGGCACGAGTGTATTTGTTCCTAATGGAGGTACAGTTTTACTGAACGGAACAACAGCCCAAAACTTTGCCGGGCTTACCTACAATAATTTAATGTTAACTAATGGAAATAAAATTACCTTAGGCAGCAGCACCATTCTTGACAGCATAAAAGTAAATGCAGCTACTACGCTCAACGTAAGCGCTCCGGATACAATTATTATCCATTCCGATGGCATGAAAACCGGCCGGGTTGCTGAGGTTAGTGGCTCAATAACAAATACCAGCATGTTTACCGTAGAGCGTTTTATTTCTGCAAAACGGGCGTGGCGGTTCTTAGCAGTTGCCACTTTACCTGCGCAATCCATAAAAAATGCCTGGCAGGAAGGAGCGGTCAATGTCTCTTCCAATCCTAAGCCTGGTTACGGCACTCAGCTCTTAACCAATAATGCTAACTGGCTGGCTAACGGATTTGATGCGCAATCTATAAACGGGCCATCTATAAAAACTTACGATTACACGACCGACACCTACAAGCCCGTAGCATCAACTTTAAATCCGTTTGATGTTGCCCTCGGCGGATATATGACCTTTATAGGCGGTGATCGTACAGCAACCTATTTTGGAGCTCCGGTCACAAATACAGTATTAAGAACCACCGGTAATTTATTTATAGGCAACCAATCGGTTATTAATGTATTGTCAGGTAAAATCATACCTGTAAACAACCCTTATGCGTCTCCGTTAGATCTTAGAAAACTGTCATCGTCTTACAACATTTTTTATTATGTCTGGGATCCAAATCGTGGAGGCAACTTCGGGCTGGGGGCTTTTCAAACGTTTTCCTGGAACGGCATCACGTATGATGTAGTGCCGGGCGGCGGGAGCTATGGCCTTCCAAATAATTTTATTGAAAGCGGGCAGGCCTTTTTTGTATCTACGCTGGGTATAGATACTGCCATACAAATAACAGAAAGCGCCAAAGCAAGTACCGTACCTGTCATTATTCCTTTTGTGCCGGCTACCGCTTCAATGCAGTTGCGTATAAATTTATATACTCTAAACAGTGATGCAACGACTACGCTATCCGATGGGGTATTAGCCGCTTTTGCAAATAATTACAGCAATAATATTGATGGCATGGATGCAAAAAAGCTTACTAATTTTGGAGAAAATTTATCGCTCAACAGCCATAACGCATTATTAACTGTTGAAAGAAAACCTCTGGCGCTTACAGGCGACACTATTTTCTTAAATCTTGCCGGTACACAGCTTAAGCAATACCGCTTCGAACTAGTAGGAGATAATCTTGACCAGGCCGGCTTCACGGCCTATTTGGAGGATACTTACCTCAATAAACGAGATTCATTAAATTTGAACGGAACTACGCTCACGGATTTTGCTATTGATCCCAATATTCAGTCAGCAGCAGCGGATCGTTTTCGTATTGTGTTTAACGCCTCTGAGGCAGGTCCTTTGCCGGTAACACTTACTAACGTGAAAGCGTACAAGAAAAACGAAAATGTTTCCGTAGAATGGCAAACGGCCAATGAAATTGAAGTAAAACAATACGATGTAGAAAAATCTGCGGACGGAAATTTGTTTGTATATAACGCTACCATTACGGCACATAACGCTCCCTATAATATTTATACGTGGCTTGATGAAAACGCTTTAAGCGGATACAACAATTATCGGCTTAAAATAATACATGCCGATGGCCAGGTAAAATTTAGTAAAATAGTGAAAGTGCTGATGCCGGAAAGGCCATCCTCAATCACTGCATTCCCTAACCCGGTGAAGGATGGTATTATACATTTTCAGTTTGTAAATCAGCCCACAGGTATCTACCGCCTTACATTAATTAATAAGCTTGGGCAGGTTTTATTGAGAAAAGAAATTAGCCATGTCGCAGGCACGGCCATTGAAAGCATTTCTGTTAATGATAAAGAGATGACTCACGGCACATACAATCTTGAGATAATGCGACCGGATAGACGCAAAATAGTTAAGAAGATTTTGTATTGAATAAACTTATTTGCAAAACATGAACATCTACTGTATTGCTTTGATGTGGTGTCGTAAGTATCCTCGTGCATCTTCTATACCACTATTGTCCGGCTAAAAATTGTCAATTTCCATGAAACATTTGTTGGCATTAAGTTTCACAGTCCCTCTCCCGTCCGGATGGACTCTCTGGAGGAAAGAGCCAGTCCCGATAAAATCAAAGGAGGTGAGGTCAATACCAGCGCGGTTTTCATTTAGTTAGTCGGACAACAGTGCTTCTATACCAATAAAGTAAAGTCCTGAATATTACTGAATCCATTGTGCGCAGCGTGGCGCTGAATTTCTAAATTCATTACTGTAACTTTAAGGTCAATAAAAATTACTTTGCTACAATTTATTTTAAATAATAAAGAAATAGAATTAGGCGTTTACATCGTATATAAAAACTATCAAATGATTTGGGAATCGAGCCCAATATGGCTTTGATAATGTTTGATTATAAATTTGCTTAAACCATTTTGCAGTAATTCACGACTTAACCGCCTAATCCTGTAAAGAAATAAATACAGCTTTGCCTCCGGGTATGCTGGTGCTGGATTTTGTGCGTTATCATCAAAATTTAATGGGTACAAAAATCGGTTGCCGGGAAGGGGATTGCGGCGCCTGCACTATTCTGGTAGGCGAGTTGGTTGATGATGAAATAGTATATCGTTCCATGACCTCCTGCTTGTTGCCGCTTGGTAATGTACATCATAAGCATATTGTAACCATAGAAGGAATAAATATGGAGCAGCTAAACCCTGTACAGCAATGTATGAGCGATGAAGGCGCATCGCAATGTGGTTTTTGTACACCGGGTTTCGTTGTTTCTCTTGCCGGGTTTTGTTTGAGTAATAAGCCTGTTTCTTATAATAATGCCATCGCCTCAATTGATGGAAATATATGCCGCTGCACCGGCTATAAATCAATTGAGCGGGCAGCGCTGCGGCTCACGGAATTATTAAAAGAAAAAGAAGACGGAGATGTGATTGATTTCGTTACAGCAAGAAAAATTCTTCCAAACTATTTTAAAGAAATAAAGCAACGGCTGATTGCATTAAAAGGGAAAACTAACGGTGTACTGCAAACGCAGAACAATTATAAATTACTGGGTGGCGGCACTGACCTGTATGTGCAGCAACCGGAAAATATGGTAAATGCAGATATTGGTTTTTTGTATGATCAAAGACATTTAAAAGGAATAAAAAAAGTGGGTACTACGTGCTACCTTGGCCCTTCTGCAACAGTTACAGATATTATAGATTCGCAAATTTTTCGGAATTATTTTCCGGGATTACCGGGATTTATAAAATTAGTTTCTTCTACGCCGATAAGGAATATGGCAACCCTTGCCGGTAATTTTATAAATGCTTCGCCGATAGGAGATTTTACCATTTTCTTTCTCGCCCTTAATGCACAGTTAGTATTAAGTGATGGAGAAAATGAAAGGTCGATTCCGTTGAGAAAATTATATAAAGGTTATAAGGTTCTCGATAAAAAGAAAGAGGAATTTATACAGCAAATTTATTTGGAGCTTCCTTCCCAAAATACTTTTTTCAATTTCGAGAAAGTAAGCAAGCGTACACACCTCGATATTGCGAGCGTGAACACTGCCATTTCAATAACGATGAATGAAGACGAAATAGTCAACGCATCTATATCTGCCGGCGGCGTTGGCCCCACGCCGCTATATCTTTCAGCTACGTCTGAATTTTTGAAAGGGAAAATTTTAAGCGAAGAAATAATATTTGAAACAATAGAAATTGCTAAACAGGAAATTTCACCCATCAGTGATGCGAGAGGAAGTAAAGAATATAAAACATTATTGTTAGGACAATTAATAAAGGCGCATTTTCTTTCGTTGTTTCCTGTTTTAAGTGTAGAAAAATTGATGATTCATTAAATGACGAATATAGACACCTTCACACACGTAAGGGGCGAATCCATTTACTTAGATGATATTCCTGTGCTTGCCGGAACGCTGTATGGCGCTGCCTTTGGTTCACCTTTAGGCCATGGGAAAATCGTGCATCTTGATTTGTCGGCCGCTGAGAAAATGA
Source organism: Hanamia sp. (assembly GCA_965217965.1). GTDB lineage: Bacteria > Bacteroidota > Bacteroidia > Chitinophagales > Chitinophagaceae > Ginsengibacter. The sequence goes on from CBDCJQ010000001.1 coordinate 2,958,748, forward strand.
ATGGTGTGGTAAGAATATTCACTTCAAAAGATATACCCGGCAAAAATCAAATTGGTGGTATCGTTGCGGATGAAACTTTGCTGGCGGAAGATCATGTTCATTTTATCGGCATGCCTGTAGCCTTCGTCGTTGCTGAATCTTTAGAAATCGCACAGGCAGCAGTAAAAAAAATTCATATCGAAATAGATCCGTTACCTGTTATCGCCGATCCGCGGGAAGCGAAAGAAAAGGGTGAATTGATTGTTCCGCCAAGAACTTTTAAACTGGGTGACACGGAAGCTCAATGGAAAAATTGTGCACACATATTTGAAGGTACTGCAGATACTAACGGGCAGGAACACCTGTACATTGAAACGCAAGGCGCCTATGCCATTCCTGTTGAAAATAATTGTATAAAAATTTATTCATCTACGCAAGGGCCTACCGCAGTTCAGCGCCATACGGCAGATGTGCTCGGCATTCCCATGCATCGTTTGGAGATTGATGTAACCCGCATTGGCGGAGGCTTTGGCGGAAAAGAAGACCAGGCATCTATGTGGGCAATATTGTGCGCCCTGGCAACCTATCATTTAAAAAAGCCTGTAAAGTATGCCCTTCACCGCCTGGAAGACATGCGAATGACGGGCAAGCGAAATCCATATACTTCCGATTTCAAAATAGGGCTGGATGAAAATCTTCAGATCATTTGTTATGAGGCTATCTTTTATCAAAATGCCGGTGCGGCTGCCGATCTTTCACCTGCGGTTTTGGAACGCACTTTGTTTCATTGCACCAATTCATATTTTATTCCCAATGTAACAGCTACAGCCTACAGTTGCAGAACGAATCTCCCTCCCAACACCGCTTTCCGCGGCTTCGGCGGCCCCCAGGGAATGTTCGTAATTGAATCTGCCATTAATAAAGCGGCTGATGAATTGGGCATACCTGCTTCGCAAATACAGGAAAAAAATCTCCTGGTAACCGGCAATGAATTTCCTTACGGGCAACTTGCAAAAAGTGAAGCGAACGAATGCTGGAACAAAGCAGTTGAAATGTATGATGTGTTTAATCTTCGAAAAGAAATTAAAGCCTTCAACGAATCAAATAAATTATTTAAAAAAGGAATTTCATTGATGCCGGTTTGCTTTGGCATTTCGTTTACTAAAACAATGATGAACCAGGCAAGAGCGCTGGTGCATGTATATACTGATGGCAGCATTGGCATAAGCACCGGCGCTGTGGAAATGGGGCAGGGCGTCAATACAAAAATGTTACAAGTGGCTGCAAAAGTTTTTTCTGTTGAGCCATCAAGAATAAAAATTCATTCTACCAATACATTCCGTATTTCTAATACTTCACCTTCCGCTGCCAGCGCTACGGCGGACTTGAATGGCAAAGCTGTACAGATGGCTTGCAACGCTATCCTAACAAGGCTTAAAGAAGTAGCTGCAGAGAGTTTCAAAACCGAGCCTTCAGGTATTGAATTGAAAGATGAAATGGTTTGGGCAGATGGAGAGCAAACTACTCTTTCATGGAATGACCTCGTACTAACGGCATTCATTAAACGCGTTAGCTTAGCGGAACATGCGCATTATGCCACGCCGGATATTAAATATGATGCAACAATTGAAAAGGGCCATCCTTTTGCTTACCATGTTTATGGAACCGCGGTAACAACAGTTACTGTTGATTGCTTAAGAGGAATATATGAAGTGGATGCGGTAAAAATTGTGCATGACTTTGGTGCAAGCATGAATAAGATGGTTGACCTCGGGCAAATTGAAGGTGGCCTCGTTCATGGCATTGGCTGGATGACCATGGAGGAAATTATTTATGATAAGGAGGGAAGGCTTCGCTCTAATGCTTTGTCAACTTACAAGGTGCCCGACATTTATTCTGTGCCGAAAAATATTGATGTTCATTTCCTGGAAACACAAAATGATAACCTGGCCATATTTCGTTCAAAGGCAGTAGGAGAGCCTCCGCTGATGTATGGCATCGGAACTTTCTTCGCGCTGCGCAATGCCATCCGGGAATTTAATCCAAATGCTTTCCCTGCATTTTCTGCGCCCATGACTCCTGAAAAAGTTTTATGCTCATTATATTCCAAAGCCCCGGAATATACCAATACTGCAAATGAAAAAGCAATTAGCAATATGGAATTTAATAAGTAAAAGTGTAAAGGAAAAAATTCCTGTCATGCTTTTATATGTGTTGGAAAGTTACGGCAGCAGCCCGGGAAGACAAGGTTTCTGTATGGCGGTAAATGCTGATGGTCAAATGGAAGGTTCTGTAGGTGGTGGTATTATGGAGTATAAGTTTGTGGAGTTGGCGAAGCAAAGACTTAAACATCATTCCAAAGAAACACTTGTAAAAAAACAAGTGCATAATAAAAATGGAGGGATAAATAAAAGCGGTATGATCTGTTCTGGTGAGCAGACTATTTTATTATACATCGTTCAAAAAAAAGATGCCGAAGCGATTAGGGAAATTATCAAATCATTAAAGAATAATAAAATAGGGCTTTTAAAAATTTCTTATAACGGTCTCGAATTTTCTAAAGGAATTCATACGCCTGAAAATTTTTCTTACAAATTTATTGGGGAGGATAAATGGTATTACACAGAGAACATTGGTTATAAAAATCACCTGTACATCGTTGGTGGCGGGCATTGCGCTTTAGCGCTTTCCAAATTAATGAACAACTTAAATTTTTACATTCATCTTTTTGATAACAGGAGAGACCTGAACACACTGCAAAAGAATAAAGTTGTTCATGAAAAAAAATACCTTAAAAATTACACTGCTCTTGCCAAACATATTCCTTCCGGCCAAAATAATTATGTAGTGATTATGACCTTCGGATACAGGACAGATGATGAAGCACTGCGATCTATCTTCAATAAAAATTTTAAATACCTCGGTATATTGGGCAGCGAAAAGAAAATAGAAAAGATGTTTGATCAATATATGTTAGAAGGATTTGACAAAAATATTTTACAAAAAATTCATGCGCCTGTTGGTATCCAAATCAAGAGCCAGACACCGGAAGAAATAGCTGTAAGCGTTGGTGCTGAAATTATAAAAGTTAAGAATGCAAATGCTTAGTTTTTCTAAGGATGCGAAGGGAAAACGCTTTTAGCAAATGCCGGAATGGAAGTAAGGCTTCTCAAGTACAAAACTTTTCATAATTATACAAACTCACTAATTCCGTCCTTTGCGAAGGGTCTTTTTAGACAAAAGAATTAAACACATCATCCGGCCTGAAGCAATCTCCTTGGGTATTGTTTTAGAAGGTTGCCACAAAATTTCCGGTAAGCTTGTCTTCGAAGAAAAATGTTATACTTCCAATGGCTTTCCCATTAGCATAGGATCTAACTTTCCCAAAATTCGGAAGCCCCAGGTCACGTCCTTTGCGAGCCGCCGCATAAAGTTTCTGAATTGAATAATGTTCCCGCGGCGAAGCAATCTCCTTGGGTATTGTTTACCATAAGATTGCCACGAAGTTTTCCGTAACATTCTTCAATTCAAGTCTCTCTGCCGGAAAGCTTCTCGCAAAGACGGCGCAGTTAGTTCACTTCCTTTGCGAGGAGCTTAACAGGGAATTGAATTGAACATGTCCTAGGGCGCAGCCCGTCCTGAGCTATCTTCGGAAAAGCAATCTCCTTGGGTATTGTTTACCATAAGATTGCCACGAAGTTTTCCGTAACACACTTCAATTCGAGTCTCTCGGCCGGAAAACTTCTCGCAAAGGACGGCGCAGTTAGTTCTCGTCCTTTGCGAGGAGCTTAACAGGAAATTGAATTGAACATGTCCTAGGGCGCAGCCTGTCCCGAGCTATCTTCGGAAAAGCAACCTCTTTAATTATTGTTTACCAAAAGTCATCCCAAACCTTACCTTAGGATTGCCACAAAGCCAAAAAAATTGTTTTAATAAACCGCCAATAATTAATGTTCTCATAATACTTGCTTAAAGTTAAGGCCACATTCACTTTGTTACTTTGTTTCGTTCAGATTACTGTTTTCAAAAGAGGTGCTGTACTTACCTTATTTCTAACCATTAAATTCCATGTCATGAAAGCAATCTCATATTTCTTTCAAAAAATTATCATCAGGGTTTTCCTTCAACGCTTGTCTGCCTTCTATTCTCCTCTTAAGTTTTACAAAGTTCAATTGTAATGGAGCAAAAAAAACGCAAGGTTGAAATTCTTGTTTTGAGCGATGTACATTTAGGAACGTATGGATGTCATGCAAAGGAGCTATTGTATTATCTTAAAAGCATCAAGCCAAAAACCGTTATTCTAAACGGCGACATCATTGACATCTGGCAATTCAGTAAAAGATACTGGCCCAAAAGCCACATGAAAGTGGTGAAACATATTATGACCTGGATGGGCAACAGAACTAAGATCTATTATGTTACAGGCAATCATGATGAGATGCTGCGAAAGTTCGTTGGATTTAAAATGGGCTCTTTAAGAATTGTAAATAAAGTGGTACTGCCTCTTGCTAATGATAAGACGGCCTGGTTTTTTCATGGTGATGTATTTGATGTAACGATGCAACATTCCAAATGGCTCGCCCGGCTTGGCGCCAAAGGTTATGATACGTTGATTTTAATAAATCGCTTTGCCAACTTTATTTCTGAAAAAATATTTAAGCAGGGAAAACTTTCTCTTTCGAAAAAGATCAAGAACAGTGTAAAGAGCGCTGTGAAGTTTGTAAATAATTTCGAAGCAACCGCAGCAGATATAGGCATTTCAAACAAGTACGATTATGTAGTATGTGGCCATATTCACCAACCGGAAATGCGGGAGATTAAAAATCAACATGGCTCGATCATGTATTTGAATTCCGGTGACTGGATAGAAAATCTTACCGCACTTGAATACAATAACGATGAGTGGACAATTTATAAATATGAAGAAAGTGAAATAGAAAAATCTCCGGTTGATAATGACAGCGATACAGAACTTAGCAACACACAACTGTTCGATAACATGCTGCAGGAATTCAATTTAATGAACATACAATGAAAATACTTTATGCCATACAGGGAACAGGTAACGGCCACATCAGCAGGGCACGCGACATCATTCCGTTGCTGCAAAAGAAAGGGCAGGTTGATATACTTGTAAGCGGCACGCAAGCTGATGTGGAAGTGGGCTTTACTGTTAAGTATAAGCTTAAAGGCATGAGTTTTATTTTTGGCAAAAGAGGCGGAGTTGATCTATTTGAAACTTATAAAAAAGCAAAGATCAAAAGATTTTATAAGGAGATAAAAAATCTTCCTGTTGAAGAATATGATATTGTGATAAATGATTTTGAGCCGGTGAGTGCCTGGGCCTGTAAACTAAAACACAAAGAATGTATCGGCCTAAGCCACCAGGCTGCTGTACTAAATAAAAAAAGCCCGCGGCCCAAAGATTCTGATTTTGTTGGAAAGTCTGTGTTGAACCAATATGCACCTGTTACTGATAAATATGGGTTTCATTTTAAGGCTTATGATAAAAAAATATTTACGCCTGTAATACGGGATGAAATAAGAAGTTCGCTTCCGCAAAAATTAAATCACTACACCGTTTACCTGCCTGCATACAATGATGAAAGAATTATAAAAGTGTTGAAAGAAATAAGCAACGTAGAGTGGCAGGTATTTTCAAAACATTCAAAGAAATCTTATAGCAAAAAGAATATCAAACTAAATCCTATAAACAATGATGCTTTTATAAAAAGCCTTGTTACAAGCACAGGAGTCTTTTGTGGCGCGGGTTTCGAAACACCTGCAGAAGCATTGTTCCTGCAAAAAAAATTAATGGTTATACCGATGAAAGGGCAATACGAGCAGCAGTGTAATGCAGCTGCTTTAAAAGAAATGAGTGTACCTGTTTTGAAAAAATTAAAGCTTTCAAAGCTTGATGATATAAAAGAGTGGGTAAAAAGCGATCGCATAATTACTGTAGATTATCCGGATATAACTGAACAGGTGATTGACCAGGTTTTTGACAACCATTCTTACACTATTCAAAAGCCTTATGCAATCGCGGGCAAGGCGCCTTATTCAGAAAAAAAAATTAAAAGAATTAGTTTAGGAAACGTTCTCCATCAAATTACGGGATAGTATGTTGTTGCAAAGAGAAGACTTTGGAAGTGAATTTATTTGGGGAGTTTCTACCGCCGCCTATCAGGTGGAAGGCGGCTGCAACACGCACGGTAAAGGCATGTCTATTTGGGATGTGTATGTAAAACGCCGGAATAAAATTTTTAAGAACCACCATGCGGACGTGGCCTGCGATTTCTATAATCGTTATGCAAGAGATATAAGCCTGATGGCTGATCTTAATATTCCCCATTATCGTTTCTCAATTTCCTGGAGCCGCATTCTTCCTAATGGCATTGGTGCTGTAAACACTGCCGGTATTGATTTTTATAATCGTGTGATGGATTTTTGCCTTGAGCTTGAGATTACGCCGTGGATTACGCTGTATCATTGGGATCTTCCGCACGAGCTGCAAAAAAAAGGTGGCTGGGTAAACAGGGATGTGATTGCGTGGTTCGAAGAGTTTGTAAATATATGTGTCAAAAATTTTGGTGATCGTGTAAAGAACTGGATTGTATTAAATGAGCCAATGGTATTCACAGGCGCCGGCTATTTCTTAGGCGTGCATGCGCCGGGCAAAAAAGGTTTGAATAATTTTTTGGCGGCCGCACATCATGCAGCACTTTGCCAGGCGCATGGTGGTAGAATAATAAAATCGTTGCAGCCTGAAAGTAATGCAGGTACTACCTTTTCATGCTCACATGTAGAGCCTTTTCGCAATACTGAAAAAGATATGGTTGCTGCAAAAAAAGTAGATGCTTTGCTCAACCGCCTTTTCGTTGAGCCCCTGCTTGGCTTGGGATATCCTGCCGATGATTTGAAAATATTACACCGTATTGAAAAATTTGTGAAGCAAGAGGATGAAAAAAATATGGCTTTCAATATGGATTTTATCGGCGTGCAAAATTATACACGTGAAATGGTTAGCCACACTACTTTTATGCCGTTTATAAAGGCAAGGATCATAAAGGCAAATACACGTAAGGTGGAAACGACGCTTATGAACTGGGAGATATATCCGGAATCAATTTACAATATTTTAAAAAAATATAACGCCTATCGTAATATGCCGCCACTGATGGTTACAGAGAATGGCGCTGCTTTTAAAGATGCTGTTATTGACGGCCAGGTGGATGATCCTAAAAGAATAAAATTTTTGAAAGATAATATTGCACAGGTGTTACGCGCCAGGCAAGAAGGAGTGAATGTTACCGGCTATTTCATCTGGACCTTCCTCGATAATTTCGAATGGGCCGAAGGTTATTATCCGCGCTTCGGCCTGGTGTATGTTGACTTCGCAACTCAAAAGCGAATTGTAAAATCTTCCGGTAACTGGTATGCAAAATTTCTTAAGAGTAAGGTGTTGGAAAAGGTTAAAAATATTAGTAGCATTAGTTGATTCTCTTTTTAGGGATTAGTGTCATTGTCGTCCAACGGACGGTTGCACTTGTAGTTATAAGAGTTTAAGAGTTTGACAATCATCAAAAAAAAGCAACTATTTATCATCCGCAATTTCAACAAAGTGTTATTAAATTTGTACCAGGCACTTTTGAATAATCCTAATTCGCGTTCATTCATATTGCTGATATTTATTCATATAAAAAATATAATTCTATGAGCGAGACTTCAAAAATTCCCGAAGGTTATCAAACAGTGATTCCTTACCTTATAGTAAAAGGTGCCCAAAAATTTATTGAATTCACAAAGAAAGTATTCGGCGCTGTGGAGAATACGTCGCACAGGCACTTGCGTGATGAAACAATAATTATGCATAGTGAAGTAATGATTGGCGATAGCACAATCATGTTTGCCGATAGCACTGATCAATTTCAGCCATGCACCACCGGCCTTTTCGTGTACGTTGATAACGCAGATGATACTTATAAAAAGGCCATTGATAATGGCTCAAAAGTAATAACTGAAATGTCGGATCAGCCTTATGGCCGGAGTGGGGGAGTGGAAGATCCCTTTGGCAATACCTGGTGGATCACTTCAGTGAAATAATTTATTTTGAATCAATCAGCCTGTTTAAATTTTGTCCGCCTGAACAAAATGGTTTCTTATTTTGACCATAACAATTTATAAATATGGAGACAAAAATAAAGACGATCATTTTCGATTTGGGCGGCGTGCTTATTGACTGGAACCCCCGTTACGTTTATCGCCAGATTTTTGAAAATGAAGAAAAGATTAATTGGTTTTTTGAAAACATCTGCACGAGTGACTGGAATGAAAAGCAGGATGCGGGCCGCTCTTTGCAGGAAGCAACGGAGGAGCTTGTTGCCAAACATCCGGAGTATGAGCATGAAGTAAGGGCTTACTATGGAAGATGGGAAGAAATGCTTGGCGGCCCGATTGATGCAACGGTTGAGATACTTCGCAAATTAAAGCATGAGCATAAATATCAAATGTATGCGCTTACTAACTAAGCGACCCTCAAGGGAAGATCGGTAGAGATTGATGTGTTTGCGATGCCCTCCGGCAGCCACCAGTCGCACATGAACTTAACTCTTTCCCTGGATGGCAATCGAATGGCCGGCCCGGAGAATGCGGTGTTGGATTTACCGGAAGACGAGCCACCCTTGCCGGTACATTTTAAATGCCTTAAATAAAAGATGCATGCTGCTTTTGTAAAATAATATGCTTAGAGGTTAGTAAATTAAATCTGCAAATCAAAATAAAAAAATCAACGGGAATAAAAGCAAAGCCCATCCCATCGCAGTTTTCCCAGCATAATCTCCGGGCCCTAATTCTTCTATGGTCAAAGAACTCTGTTGATTATTTTCTTTACTCATTTCTTTTCAATTTTTTCGGTTCGTCTTTCGTTGCCAATTTTTTTATGCTGTCTGCAACTGGTAAATGTTCAGGCATAGTTCCTCCAATTTCCTGAATTGTTTTGCGAACCTTTTTACCAACTTCAAAATGTGTTCGATTAGCTTTTTGTTTTCCTTTTATATTTTCTCTTTTGAGCTTTTCTTCGGTTTGTGTAGCACGGAAAAGATTTGCTGCCAACTCTGTGCTGCCCATGTGATCTAAAATGTTTTCACTTTTCTTCAATCCTTTTTTGAGATGTATTCCTTTTGCATCTAATCCACCATACAAGCCCATGTAACCGTGATTTTGAAAAATAGCATAGTCAACAGGTTCTATTACACCTGCATTTTTTGCAGCCGCAGCCAACTGTTTGGTTGTGTTCAAACATTTCTTTGCGAAGGAACATCCGCTTTTCTTCTTCAGTTTTTAATTGCCGGTAAGCTTCCATTTGCTGTACCTCCTGCAAACGGGTTTGCACGGCAAAGTAGGTTTGTCCTAAAGCAACAATTTCTTTTGAAGGATCAGCATTCTGTACAATCAGGTAACAGGCATAACGGGAGAGCTTATAACTTTCCATTTTGCGTTCAGCACCTGAACCAATAGGAACCATCTCGTTGACATCAACGATATGGTCTTCTACCGGCTGTCCACTGTTTTTGCAAGCTTCTTTTGCTTTGCTTATTACAGTTAGAAAATTTCTAAAGTCGGTGTATTCCAAAATTTTAGAAAGCTTTCTTGCTCCCCAAAATTCATTTCCATTTTCGTCAACTTCTTTGATTTGTTCAAAAACAGTTTGGTTTGGATTTGTTAGTTTGTTTTCCATGTGTCTAAATTAGGATTTTTAGGATTTATTTATTTCAGGAAAATAACTTGCTGTGCCAAAGGCATCTCTTTGGTGATTGAAAAAAGATGTATCAACCTTATAACATGTGAAGGCGGAAATATAAAGAGTAGCTATCGGAGTGTTTATGTTTTACAGGCATAGTGCTAAGATAAAAAAATTTAAGAAAGGAAAATTCCCGGAGCCCTTATCAATTGTCAGTTTATTTAAGAAAGGAAATGAAAATTCCGCTGGAAAAATAAAAGACTTAGCCACAAATATTCAAACTGATGTTGGTGATGCTTCGCCGCGAAACCATCGGCACGAAACACCAACATCGGCTGAAAATTCACAAATAAGGAAGGCAGAATGAAATTAAAAAAACATTATCCGTCACTTAACGCTTAACATAACACTAGAATGCTATTATTTTTCCATTGTCTAACCATTTAGGTATTTCAATATTTTTCCTTCCGGATGCTTTTGAGATATGGTTCTAAGAGATTTAATTGAAATATATGCCTTATCAAGTGTTTCCTTTTGCATTTTAGTAAATTCCCTATTATATACGTTTTTACTAATTCTATGTGCAGGATTTTGGCGCTCTTTTCTAATGCTTCGTAGCGGTTTGAATATATTATCAAAAAGTTTTGGATCAGGTGAATTAAATTTAGAAACTAGCCATTCTTCGAGAAGTCTTAGAGTGCCCTTAGGTTTTCTTTCAAACGTATTATCGGAAAGTTTTTCAATATCGTAAAGTTCAACCTTGCCACTGAAAAAGCCCTTGTTGATATTGTCAGAAATCATCTTATCTAAAAGGAGAATAAATTCATCGTAATTTTTTGAAGTAGGAACAAAAAAGAAAGTAAATTCCTTCGGTCTGTTATTGTTCTCAAAGGTCTGTAAGAAAAGTTTTTCTTTAAAAATTTTTTCAGATAGTAGGTTCAAACGATTCAACTCCCCAATAAAAGCTGAAAAAACCGAATGAGAAAAAGCCCAATTACCAAGAATGGTATTTTGGTAGTATTCTTCCAAAATTTTGCATTCTCCTTTTATTTCTTTGCTTTTCCAAAATGTTTGATGCTCGCTTGTTAACCCTGTTAAGTATCTTAAATAAACCACAGCTAATCTGTTGTTTTCATTATCAAAGCCCAGTCCAAAAGTGTCTATGAATATTTGGTCTTCTTCTTTTAAAATAGGATTTCCATTTTCATCAGACTTACATGAAATTCGTCCAGAGTAATCGTCGAATTTGAAATTGAATCTTGGGTCAGTATAGTATCTTTCTAAAACTTCTATTTCGAAAAATGCTGCTTTTAAATGAGGTTCACCTAAAGCTAGTCGACGAGTATATTCTAAATTGTTGAACTTAGTAAGATCCCTTTTGGTCTCAAGATAATTTTTTGAAGGATATAGGCAAATAGGGAATTGCGAGTTTTCCGAAACAAACGTAATAGCTCCAATTTTTTCACGAGATTCTTTAAGATTTTTCGCTTCTTCAAGTATTTTAATCTGAATGTCTATTGGATAATGCTGAAAACCGATTATATGTGGATTAGTGCTTGATTGAATCGATACTTTATCTTCAGTCACTAAAGCTATAATCAGATCAATGGAATTCTTATATCCAATTTTTAATTGAGCTGATATTTTTCTTAGTGGAATACCATTAAAGTCTCTTGAACTAACAAAAAAATCAAAAACTATTTTTTCTATTTTCTCTTTCAAAACGGAATTTCAATTTTTGCTTGCTGCTAACATTTGTATTTATGTAAAATACGCTACTCCATTCTATAAAAAAAATTGACCTATCTATTTCATCTAAATCCAATGCAAAAACTGCGCGGTTGTCCTGAAATACCGCAAATACAATTTCAATTTCTGCAATTAAGATTTAAAATTTTCCTCAAACCCTTCCCCTCATCAACTATTCTTTTTACTTTAGTAACACTTTATCTTTTTAGAAATTTTATTGATCGATCATTACTATTAAAATTGCCCGCCCGGATTGCGCCCCATTTCTTACTTAATACTATTGATATGTTTACTACAGCATCAAAGGATGGCTTTTCATTAAAAGCCTGGCAAGGTTCTACCATGACAATGCTTGCGATGAATATGGCTGAGAAGCCTGCCGATAGCACTTTCGCGGGCTTTACGCTGGCGTACATCAATCCGAGAGGAAAAAAATATTTTATACAAAACCTGCTCAATTTCGAAGGGATTAATAACGTAACCAGCTCGAATACGTCGCCTATTCAATTGTTCCGGTGGGTGCATTTTCCGGGCTCTTACCAGCAAACGGGTATCCTTACAGGTGAGTACATCTACATGGCAACACCACGCTTTCTTGATGGCAATAAAAAGTTATTGCATGCAGACAAAACAAAAACAGTCTCTGTAAAAATAATCGTAGATGATTTTACCAAGGCTGGGTTCAGCATGGGATTCACCAGGGCTTTCTTAAAATCACAGGCATTCGCAAATCGCTATGGCGCTTCGCAGAAGCTGATACCAACTGGTGAGTGGGTCTTTGATACAGGCATAAAGGCGGGCAATTTTCACAACCAGGATTTTACGTATGAAAACATGTATGCGTGGCTTGGTTTTTCTGCAAGAAAAAAAACGTATGATCTTTTAAAAGAAGCATTGAATGACGCCGACGCATCCGTGGAGATGTATGCGTATGATTACAACGACCCGGTGATTGCTAAACTATGCCTGGACCTTGCGGTGAGAGGAAGCATAAGAATGATCATTGACAATGCATCATTACATAAAGGCGACAAAGCCGAGGAAGAGGATTTTACACAAAGGTTTGCGTTAGTGGCGACAGGTTGGGCGGAAATATTCCGGTGTCATTTTGCCCGCTATTCGCATTGTAAAATAATTATTGTAAAGAAAAAAAATAACCCGTATAAAGTGCTGACCGGCTCTACGAATTTTTCTTATACCGGCCTTTATATAAATGCAAATCATGTGCTGGTTTTTGACAGTAAAAATGTAGCCGAATATTATAGTACCGTTTTTAATGCCTGTTGGAAAAACGGTAAAGCACCTGCCTTTCGCAAAACAGATTTTGCTTTACATCCCAGGAAATTTTACTGGCCCGGTGTGCCGACAACGGAAGTTAATTTTTCTCCGCACACGCCGGAATATGCCACGCAGCTTATTGATGCGATCACGAAAAATGTATTAGATAAAAGCACAAAGTCTGTGTTGTTTTCTGTGATGGAATTAGGCGTAACCAGCACTGGTAGCCTGATACCGGCCTTGAGGCAGTTGCATAAAAATGATTCCATCTATACTTATGGAGTAATGGACAGCGGTGGCGATGAAATATCATTGTATAAGCCGGGAAAAAAAACGGGCTTGCTGATAAATGCGAAGGCCGCCAATCGTGAACTTCCACCGCCGTTTAATAAAGAGCATTCGCTCGGCCTTGCACACGCTATACACCATAAGTTTGTCGTGCTTAATTTTAATAAAAGCGATGCAAAGGTTTATTGCGGTTCTTCCAATCTTGCGCTCGGGGGCGAAAAAGATAATGGCGATAATCTGTTATGCATAAAAGATACAGATGTGGCCACCGCCTTTGCCATTGAAGCAATACGGTTAACCGACCATTATAATTTCCGTTCATTAAAAGATAAGGAAGAAAAGGAGGCGGAAAAAAAACCCATCACATTGGATAGTACGGGTAAATGGGTTGATAAATTTTATGATGAGAATGACATCCGCTGTATCGAAAGAAAATTATTTGCTTGATTTACCGGCCGTAATTTTATTGAAATCTTAATTAAATTAAACATGAATATTTGCAGCGATTGAATATGTTTGAGGGTCATTAAGGCGTATGAGATTAAAAACTGCAATTTTTATTTTAAATATAATATTTGCCGGTCAGCAACTGCAGGCACAGACATGCACGGCGTTAGGCCAAAATCCTTACTCAGCTTTTCCTGTTTGCGGCACTGGTACTTTCACGCAGGATACCGTGCCATATTGCGGAGGCAAATTAATACCTGGCCCCTGCAGCAGCGATGGGCTTCAAGACTTAAATCCCTTCTGGTATAAGTTCACTTGTTACACGCCGGGTACGTTAGGATTTAATATAACGCCCTTCGACCTTAATGACGATTATGACTGGCAGATATTTGACATCACCGGCCACGACCCAAATGATGTTTACACTGACGCTTCATTGTTTGTAGCCTGCAACTGGTCGGGGAATACCGGCACTACCGGCACTAACAGTTCAGGCAGTTCCTTACAGGATTGTGCGGGAACGTCCTATCCTACTTTTAGTAAGATGCCTGCTTTAAAATCCGGGCATAATTATATTTTGCTGGTGAGCCATTTTACTACTTTCACTCCGTCGCAAAAGGGATACACTTTATCTTTTGGCGGCGGTACTGCCGTGATAACGGATTCTTTGTTGCCAGACATGAAAGCAGCAAGCGCTTCCTGTGACGGCACTGTAATAACGGTGTCGCTTAATAAGAGAATGAAATGTGCCGGCCTTGCTGCCAATGGCAGTGACTTTACTTTGTCCGGAGGCTCTGCCATCCTCTCAGCAGCAAGCAATAGTTGCCGGACAAACTTTGATATGGACACGCTACAACTTAAGCTGAACAAATCCTTAGCGCCGGGCAATTATACTTTGACGATTGTAAATGGCTCTGATAACAATACGCTGCTGGATAATTGTGACCGGAATATTGTGCCCGGCAATAAAGTGCAGTTCCAGGTGTTGGCAACGCAGCCAACCGCTATGGATAGCCTCACAACACCGGCCTGTGCGCCGCAATCTATGCACCTTGTTTTTAAGAAAAATATTTTATGCTCATCCATAGCAGCTGATGGAAGCGATTTTATAATTACCGGCCCTTCGCTAATAAAAGTGAATAGCGCTGCGGGCAATTGTGTAAACGGAGTGAGCACGGAGATCACCTTAAATTTAGCAGGCCCGGTAGTGGTGGGTGGAAATTACCAACTTCAGTTAGTGAGCGGCAGCGATGGCAATACCATCATTAATGAATGCTCCCGGCAAACGCCTGCCGGGTCTTTTATAAATTTTACGCTGAAAGATACCGTGTCTGCATCGTTTACTTATCGCGTCTCCGAGGGATGCACTGCCGATACCATTTCTTTTTTTCATGATGGTATAAATGGCGTTAATAGCTGGCTGTGGAATCTTGACTATGCAGGCAAAGACACCCATCAAAATCCGGTGGCAATATACAATACGTTTACACCAAAAACCATTTCGTTATCAGTGTCCAATGGCCTTTGCTCAGACACTGCCTCACAAACTATTACTTTGGATAATGAATTGAAGGCTGCCTTTGAAGTCACGAACATATTGTGCCCCGAGGATGCGGCTATGTTTACGAATAAAAGTATTGGAAATATAGTTTCTTACACTTGGGATTTGGGCGATGGAACCTTAAGTAATTTAAACACCCCGTTGGCGGAGCATTACCCGGTATTGTTCGCGGAAAAAATATATAACCTTCGCCTCGTGGTACAAAACAATATTGGTTGTTTTGATACGGCCTATAATAATTTAAAAGTGCTGAAGTCTTGCTACATAGCCGTTCCCACTGCGTTTACTCCTAATGGTGATGGCCTTAATGATTACTTGTATCCGCTTAATGCGTTTAAAGCAGATGGTCTTGATTTCAGGGTATATGACCGCCGGGGAAATTTGGTATTTCACAGTACCGAGTGGACGGCTAAATGGGATGGAAGAATAAAAGGCGAACCGCAGGATACCGGCGTGTATGTATGGATGCTGAGATATACAAATCATGATACGGGCAAAAAGGTTTTTCAAAAAGGAACGTCTATCCTTATACGTTAGTTAGATCTTTTGTTGAAGATTAATTGCTATCGAACTAACTTTCTTTTGAAAACAACCGGCGATTTTCCTTTATCAATTCTCAGAGCTTCTTTTAATAATTTCTTGATGGCCGCCTCATCAATTTCTTCCGGAGATTTGTAGATTCTATAAAAAATTTGTTTGTTGGTTCCATGGGTAAGGTAACGGTCAACATCATTCAATTGATTGCCGTACCAAAAGCCTAGCAACACACCTTCCCTAATACCACCCGAAGCTTGAACGAAAGGAAAGCCAGGCTTCGAATGTGTGCAAGTTCCTTCGGCATCGGGGTTCCCGGAAACTTTTTTTTAGCTTAAAGATTTGTTAGTGGGAGACCCCGCTGAGACAGTAATGTGAATTATTGAAGTTTGAGGTTGATAAGGATGGCGGGGAGAACTTATTTAATATGGTATCATTATAATATTTGTATTTCCGCATTGCGTTTTAATTAGTGTGTCTTTACCTATCCCTGGAGTACTTACTTTTTCACTATGAATAGTGCGTGAGCCGGCTATAGGATATACTATATAAGTTGTATCGCCAGGTAATGTTATGTCAAAGAATGAATCAGATACCTTATACGGCTCTGCAGAAGTATTGGTGATTTTCAATGTTCCTGTTTCATACATTACTGAATACCCATAAAGAATAGCGCCCTCAATTAAAGGCCTGTTCACTGTGTTTTTGCTAATGCGATTCGTCGCACATCCTTTTTCTGCAAACCAGTAATATAGTACAGGCTCTAAATTGCTGAATATTACAACTCCGCTTGTGTCAGAGAGTTGAGAAATGCCGGAATCCTGTGCATTTTTATATAACCTGACAGTGGCACTATCAACGCCGTTTCCTAAGGCATCTTTCAGTGTAATAAACAGCTTTGGTTTTTCAAAGATCACTTGAGTTTTAGAACATCCCACAAATAAAAAACATACTAATACTAAAACGATAGAACCAACTCTGCGAATATTCATTTTATTTTCTTTAAGGAAACAACTTCTAATTAAATACTTCCGGGAGGCAGCACTGAAACGCATGTTATCATGGAAAGTTCTGCAGATACGGGTGATTTAATTATAATTAGCAAATGTGCCAATGCATTCCTTTGGGAAAGTTAACAACAAAAGTTATAAGAATTCTTTTTGCTTGCACCAGAATAGAGTACGGCAGCGCTCCTTTTCACCAATCAACCCGGCAAATGGCTGTAGCGCTGGATTTGGTATTGCTGCTTCGTGCATAGGATGCTTTTTATATTGTTAAGCGTAGGTTATTGATAGGGGGCTTGCTGCTTACCGGGAATATATAAGTTCCGAACGTTAAAGCCTGTCAGCAAAATTTTCCTGAAGTTTCAGGCCTTTTTGCAAATCTTCATTACCGTTCCAAAATGGTGTAGCAATAAGAAAAATTCCCGCAATCTTTTTGTTTACAGAATTTTCTGAAAGATATTTTAATATCATTGACGCACCGAATGAATGTCCAACTAAAATAATATCACTCCCGGTTTCAGAAATTTTTCTTGCCTGTTTGTTGCATCCATCCAAAATCAGGTGCAGATTCATCAGGCTTTATTTCAGGATAGTTTATATCATATCCTTTTCCTACAATATTTATTTTTTTTGTTTAGGAATTCCAGATTTCGCAATTATTTCATTTGCTTTTGCAAGTTTTTCTGGAAATAAAACCTTTCCTCTATATTTTTCAAGTCTTTTATCAATTGGGATGATAGGAATTTTTGACTTGTTTAATTTTTCGATAATTGTCATACTAAAATTTATTTTCTTTTTTATTACTAAAAATGCTTCGTAATCTTCGCCAATTTCAAATGCAACCCAGCGTTCATCTGTGGTGTATCCAAAAATAATAAAGTCTTCAGAAGTTTCGTCTAAATTATTTGTAATTCCCATTCTATAAAGTCGTGTCCTAATTGAGGTACTACCAGTTGCAACTATTAAAGCATTAGGGTGCTTCTGTGTAAAAGCATAAACTGTTGAAGCGACGGTCGCTAACACTTTTAAGCTGTCACCGTTATTTGTAACTGTTAAATCGTTTATGCTATTTGTTTTGTCATCATAGTCGCCAAATGCGAGATTGTAAACGTTTTTGTTAATGGTTTTTTGATATTCAACAACTTTTTTAATTGTGCCTTCGGCCCCTCACTATAGAATTCAAAAAACTCAAAATTTTCTTCCGATTTATATTGATACTTTGACTTCTTCAATTAGGGTTTTTGTCAAAGATAATTTATTAGATATAGGCTTATTTGAATTGTCATCACGATCTCCTTTTTTATATGACTTTAAAAGAAGAGACTTTCATCAATCTCTCTGCTATCGCAGCTACGGGAATAGCTGCAAGTCCCGGCTCCTGCACGTCTACTTATTGTTAGATCGTTATTGAGTTGATGCCCGCCTTTTTTTATTTCAAGAAAAGTTGCTTGTGCAAGTTTTTGCCGGTAATGGTCCAGGTGAGAAAACGGTATCTCTTCATCGTCCCGGCAATGATAAAAGAAAATTGGGATTTCCTTAAGAGGTAAATGATCAGCAAAATTTTCCTGAAGTTTCAGGCCTGTTTGCCAATCTTCATTACCGTTCCAAAATGGTGTAGCAATAAGAAAAATTCCCGCAATCTTTTTGTTTACAAAATTTTCTGAAAGATATTTTAATATCATTGACGCACCGAATGAATGTGCAACTAAAATAATATTACTCCCGGTTTCGGAAATTTTCTTGCCTATTTGTTGCGTCCATCCAATATCAGGTGCAGATTCGTCAGGCTTTATTTCAGGATAGTTTATACCATATCCTTTTCCTAAGGTTTTTTGCAGAGAAGCTACTAACTCCGCATCAGCTTTGTAACCTCCTTTGCCTCCTTCCTGGATAAATAATAGTTGCTTGTTCATTTGGGAAACTGTTTTTCTCTGTTGGTTTTTTTTACTAAGGAGATGATGGCACCTTAATGCAAATATTCTTTAAGTTCTTCGATAGTTAACTTAATATCTTCTCTGAGAATTTTGCGAAGTAAGCCTTTGGGAAGGGAATCGTTTTTATGTACTGGTACGGTGTTATACGGCCGTCGGGATGTTTCAATCTGTGGGTGCGATCCGTTGATGCGAGTGACAGAGAAACCTAATTTTTCAAGCAATTTAATAAATTCTTTTCCGGTTATAACGGGTAACTTTTCACTCATGCAGATGCAGGTATTTGAAATTCCATTTCTCTTATACCTACAAATTTATTTGAGGATCCAGAAGGTTGTTCTTCAATACACATTTCAACAACTTCCTTAAGATTAGCCAATGCCTCGTCAATGGTTTTTCCATAGGTATGACAACCTTTAAATGCAGGACAGGAAACAATAAAGACGTTGTCTTCGTCTACTTCCACCACAACGGGTAAATGATATGTTTTCATACTAACAAAAGTACAATTAATAAGAATGATTTAAAGCATCACGGGTGCATTCCAAATTGTCGCCCTGGGTTAAAGGTTGTCAACCTTCCAGATGGAGTTTTTAAATCTAAAATTAACTTGTTGAAAGGTTGACAACCTTGCGACAATTTGGAATGCACCCAGCATCACTTATTTTCTCAACTGGTTCACACGTTCATCAAAAGTTATATTTGTGTCTATAGGAACACATGAAAATCTTATCATCTTCAAGCAGGAAAATAATAATTGCCGCGCAGTGAACTTCATAAAAGAAGCCTGATTCGATAGCTATCGGATTTGTGCTGGCGTAAAACTCTGTAAGACTTGCCAGACCTGCCGGCAAGCAGGTGAATGAACATCCCGATGTTGTTAATAATATTTATCACTTTTTCTTCATCAAAGTTTTTTATTGCAGAGACAGGCACTTTTAAAGCTTTAGATATTTCTTCCAACAAATTATCCTCAATAGTTTTTCTTTTTGCTCGAGTGAAGATCATTGCGCGTTGGAAAAGTTGATTCGCTTATAGTCATCGCCCAAAACTCCCATAAGCAAGGCCTTCCATTATTGCTTCAGGCCTAATAATTTTAGATACGCTAATGCATTACAAAGCCGGCTCATTCGAGCAACCGCTTTACGTATCCATCCGGTTTAAGCCAAATGAAACAATCTATATTGATTCTTCTTCTGAAAAAATAATTGAAAACATTTTCTAAGAGGTAACTTCCTCTGTGCATGAAGGCATATTGTGCTGATGATAATTTAATCACCACAGGCTAAAAATCAATGAAATATTTTGGAATTATATTAGCTCTATGCATCAATTCTCTACTTTTACTTGTCTTTAGAAAGTTGGCCTCATTATCTATTTCAACATCTTTTTTTAAACCATTATTTATGATTGCTAAAACGACTACCCAGTCTGCAAAAAGATTTGCTTATTTGCTTTTGCCTCTTATGTTTTTAATTGTCTCTTCGTTTCCTTTGATTGGTTTTGCCCAGGCTGTTACTGTTTCCGGCTCTGTTACCGGCTCCGATGGAGCAGGCATTGCCGGCGTGACGGTGCAGGAAAAGGGCACAACCAAAGGAACGGCGACTGATGCCTCCGGTAATTTTTCATTAAGTGTAAGCAGCGCTAATGCTTCGCTGATTGTTTCCTCTTTAGGCTATCAGTCACAGACAGTCGCTTTGGCTGGCCGCACCACTGTTGCAATTTCGATGCAAGGCGCTGCGGTGAAAGAGCTTGAGCAGATAGTGGTGGTGGGTTACGGCACCCAAAAGAAGAAAGATCTTACCGGGTCGGTTGCATCTGTTTCAGGCGCTGAATTACAAAAGCAACCCGTGCAAACGGCAACACAGGCTTTACAAGGTAAGGTTGCCGGTGTACAAATTATTAGTTCCGGACAACCAAACTCTTTGCCTACTGTAAGAGTGAGAGGTACGGGTTCCGCTCTCGCAGGCGCTAACCCTTTATATGTAGTGGATGGAGTAATCACCGATGATATAAGAAATATCAACTCTGCTGATATTGTAAGCCTAGATGTATTAAAAGATGCCTCTGCGACCGCCATCTATGGAATGCGGGCTGCAAACGGTGTACTCATTATTACCACAAAAAAAGGCAGGGTAGGTAAATTAATTATTAGCTATGATGCCAGCGCAGGTATTAAAGAAGCCAGCCATCTTGTAGATATGGCCGGGCCAAATCAGTATGCTAATTATTTAAATGAAGCGAACATTTATTATGGCGCCGGTGATAGCCTTATCACGGCTTCCAAACTTGCTGCCGGAAGTAACACTGATTGGTTTGATGTAATATTACGCAGAGGCTTCTGGCAAAATCACAATGTTTCTTTATCAGGCGGCAGTGAAAAAATAAATTATTTTCTTAGCGCCGGTTATATCGGTGAAGAAGGAATTGTGGTAACAAATAAATTTTCAAGATTTACTTTAAGATCAAATAACGAATACAAGCTGTCAAACGCCATAAAAGTATCTACGCTTATTTCATATAGCCGCACCAATTTAAGAGATGTGGATTTAAATGTGTTCAATACCGCGTACCGGGCGGCGCCTTATGTTGCGGCAAAGCAAGGCGATCTATATGGAAATACTTCTCTCTCGAACAACCTTAGTAATCCTTTATTAAACTTAGATAAAAATTACAGCCAAGGCCTTGACAACCGCTTGCAAAGTACCGTCTCAATTGACATTAAGCCTTTTAAGTGGCTCACTTTTAAATCAAGTTTCGGAAGCGACCTTGATTTCTATAATAATTTGGCCTATGCTTACAAGTTTGATAACGTCGGTGATAATAGTGTGTTTATTGAAAAAGGTGGTAACCAGGTAAGACAAAAAAGTTCCTTAAATATTGCCAGGAATAATTCAACACGTTGGGTTTGGGACAATACTTTAACGGCAGTAAAATCTTTTGGGCAACACAATTTTTCTTTGTTGGTAGGAACTACTTCAGAAGAACTTGTTTTTAATTCACTCACCGGAAGCCGGAATGATGTGCCAGAAGATAAAAATGAATGGTTCCTCGGCACTGGTACTTCTTCAAGCGTAAACAACGATAACACTGGTGATAAATTTCACCGTAACTCTTACTTGTCGAGATTGACTTATAATTATAATGACAGGTATTTGCTTACCGGCACCTTCAGGGCAGATGGCACTTCCAAGTTTGGACCGGGAAATCACTGGGGCTACTTTCCTTCGATAGGGGTGGGCTGGAATATCTATAAAGAATCTTTCATGTCGTCTCAAAAAATATTTGATAATTTAAAAATCAGGGGGAGTTATGGTCAAGTAGGTAATGACCAAATAGGATCTAATGCTTATTTGAATATTGCTACCATCAACGCTCCATATTTTTTCGGCTCTCCTTCAACACAAAATTTTGGTATCACATTTACCCAATTACCTGATCCTAATGTAAAGTGGGAAACCACCAAGGAATATGATCTTGGATTGGAATTTACAATTTTGAAAAACAGGCTTTCAGCGGATGTTGATTATTATAGTAAAAAAGTGAATGATGCATTGATAAACATTCCTATCCCTGGTACGTTACCGGATGCTGATGCCAAATACCTAACCAATGCAGCAAGCTTTGAAAATAAAGGTGTGGAAGCTTCCCTTAATTGGAGAGATAATGTTAGTGAGAAACTTAGTTACAACATAGGCGGCAACGCATCCTTCAATCGAAATAAAGTAATTGGATTAAATGGAGGTCAATACATACCCGATGCAGGAAACAGCCAGGGATTTGTCACAAGGACTGATAATGGCCAACCCATTGGAAGTTTTTATTTATTGCAAGCTGATGGCATTTTTCAAAATGCTGATGAGATTGCGGCTTCGGCGCAGAAGGATGCTCAACCCGGTGATCTCCGGTATAAAGATATAAGCGGCCCGGACGGCAAGTCAGATGGTAAGATAGATGATAATGACAGGGCCTATTCCGGCTCATACCAACCTAAAGTAACTTATGGAATTAATGGTGGAATAAGCTATATGAATTTCGATTTAAACTTTGGAGGCTATGGCACAAGTGGCTCTAAAATTTATAATGGTAAAAAGCAATCAAGAGGCGCAGATTCACGAGATAACATCGAAACGAAAATTGCGAATGACAGGTGGACACCAAATAATCCGAATACAGGTGTACCAAGAGCACACTTAAGTCAATTGCCTAACTCCACCTATTTTCTTGAGAGTGGGGATTTTTTCAGAATTAATAACCTTACTATAGGTTACACGCTCCCCGATAATATTTTATCAAAATATAAAATTTCAAAACTAAGGGTGTATGTAACCGCTCAAAATCTTGCAACGATCACAGGCTACTCGGGATTTACACCGGAGCTTTTTAACCCCGGTGATTCAAACCATCCGGCAGGAAGCGCATTGAATTCAGGTATCGAATTAAATTCATATCCATCAACAAGAACCTTTGCTTTTGGTGTTAACTTATCATTCTAATTAAACAATTATGAAATACAAAATATTATTTTTTATCTCTGTTACTTCGCTGCTTCTTGCCGCAGAAAGTTGTAAAAAAAGTTTTCTTGATGTACCGGCCCAGGGCCAGATTGATGAAGCCGCGGTCCTTTCCGATCCCGGCGCTGCAAAAAACCTGGTAACGGGTGTTTACAATTCACTTTACCTTGGTGGATTTGGTATTACCACGGTAGGTTTTCAGTATTTTACAGCAGTAGATGAAGCTTCTGACGATGCAGATCCTGGTAGTGTTCCGGGTGATAATTCCAGTGGAGAAAAAATAGATACTTTTAATATTAACCCCAACATTTTCTTTTTCGACAATCTGTGGAAAGGACATTACACCGGCATTAATGAGGCAAACAAAGCGATAGATATTCTTAATAAAGCCACTTTCGATGCGACTACTGTTGCCCGCCTCAAAGGCGAAGTGAGCTACCTGCGTGGCTTGTATTATTTTAACCTCGTGAGGTTATTTGGCGGGGTTCCTAAAATAACGACTGTGCCTGGTGTTGAAGATTTTAATTCTGACTCACTGGTAACCAGGGTTTCCAGCGGAGAGATTTATGCCCAGGTAATAAGTGATCTTCAATATGCAGTTGATAATCTTCCAACAAAAGGCGACCCGAATACAGAAGTTGGCCGCGCAAACAAAGGTGCTGCCGAAGGTTTACTCGCCAAAGTGTATATGTATCAAAAGAACTGGCAAAAAGTGTATGACCTGACGACGGATGTTATTAATTCGGGGTTATATTCTCTAGTGAAAGATAAGGGAGACACGCTGACAGATTATAATGCTATTTTCAGGCAAAAGCCAACCGGCGGAGCAGGGGGTAACAACAATTCAGAGTCAGTATTTGAAGTGCAGACAGGGGCGAATGTAGGTGAAAACGCAGTAAGCCCATTGTACAGCAATGGCCAGGGCCCAAGAGGTAAGGGAGGATGGAATGATCTTGGCTTTGGCTGGAATAATCCTTCTGCTGATCTTGTAAATGCGTATGAGCCTGGTGATACACGTGAAGCAGGCACAATAATATTTATTCACCCGACAGTTAACCCCGGCGGTCCGGGAAACGTGGGAACAATCCTTTGGGATGGCTTTAGAATTCCCACCCAGGACTCAGTAGTTAACCCACGCTACAACTATAAGGGCTATGCAAGTGCAACTGCAGAATCACCGCAAATATCCGGCAGCAAGGATACCAAGCCGAAGAATATAAGGCTTATGCGCTATGCTGAAATTTTATTAATGAATGCAGAAGCGGCTTTTAATTTAGGAAAAACGGCGGAAGCGCTTACTATGGTTAACAAAGTAAGAAACAGGGCCGGCCTTCCTTCTTTGATGTCTGTTACTATATTGGATATATGGCACGAAAGGCGTGTGGAACTGGCAATGGAGCAGGATAGGTTTTTTGATCTTGTTAGACAGGGCAGGGCAGGGCAGGTATTGCGTGCTGCAGGCAAGCCTTTCGTAGATGGAAAGAATGAAGTATTTCCTATTCCTCAAGCGCAAATCGACCTGAGCGGCGGCAAGCTTACGCAAAACCCGGGTTATTAATTTTCGTAAATAATTCTAAAATATTAATAATGAAAACACACAATCTCGTATTAAACTTGGCGCTAATCTCCGCTGTCAGTTTCTCAGCATGTACGAAAGCCGATTACGGTGATAATGTTACCAAAGGCGATCCACCACCCCTTGCGGGAGGGTATGTAAACTCAAGTGAAATTGCGACATCCAATCTGGTGGGCTATTGGGCATTTAATGGAAGTTTGATAGATAGCGTGAGTGGCACAGCTCCAACAAATCAGGGTGTCACATTTACTCCAGGTAAAAAAGGAGAAGCTTACCAAGGCAGCAGTACAGCTTATGCCACATTTGATCCAAGCCCAAAACTTCAAACATTAAAGAGTTATTCGATTGCATTCTGGATCAATTCTCCCGTAAATACCGGTGCTATCGGAATTTTTACTCTTGCCAGAACGGACGATTTTTGGGGAAGCCTGGATATTTACCAGGATAATGGTGGTTCCAACGGTAAAGCTGTTTTTAAAGTTCACATGTACAATTCTGCGGTTCCGTGGGCTGGTCAATTTACAGACACTAAAGTGGATTTTAATAGTTGGCAACATATTGCTATTACTTACGATGCTGCTACTTCTATATTTAACATTTATCAAAATGGAGCAGCGTTAGGAATTAATACAGCAGGAAACCCAGGTGGTAAAGTGGCCCCGACTTTAAATGGCAGCGACCCCAACGCACCTCCGGTTACACCTTATGGTAATTTAAACTTTATTAATGCTACTAAAGCAGCATTCGGATCTTTTCAGTTTCAAACAACTCCAAGCTTAACCGCTGCCGCCGGCGCTCAAACATGGGCCAGCAATTTTGCAGGAAAATTAGATGAGTTTAGAATATATGACCGGGCATTAACAGGGCAAGAAGTATTCACGCTTTTTCAATTAGAAAAACAGGGAAGATAATTGGTTTAATGTAATTTCAAGGCTGCTCACAAGGCGGCCTTTTTTTTATTTTCCGTATGCTATAAAAATGTCTTCATTTGTAAAGTTTAGATAAATATTATCAAATTAATAATCTTAAATTACAGTAGGATTTAATTTTTGACCCCTATTCTAAAGTATGAGGCTGTATCTCTCACTTTTTACTGCGTCTTTATTGTTTTTTTCCAGTTGCCAAAAAGAACGGCTACCACGAAAAACCACCGAAGGAAAAAATACTTTCGGATGTTTAATAGATGGAAAAAGTTTTGTACCACAGGATGTCATAGGTTTTCCTACTACACAAGGTTTATCTGTTTATTATAATCCTGATAGTGGATATCTTGAAATTCTATGCTATGAAAAAAAGAAACAAGGAATTAGGCGATCAATCACTTTTAAAATTCATGGCTTAAAAACCGGGCAAAATAATCTAAACAGTCAAAATTTTGTACAGCTTGTGATCTCAACAGACTTCGAGTTGTTGAGCCGGTGGTATAATACAACTGACAGCATAGGTGGTTATCTTTCTATAAATCGTTTGGACACTTCTGCAAAAATAATCTCAGGAACTTTTAGTTTGAAAGTTGTTTCTGCTCCAACATCTGCGACTTATGAAATTATAAACATTACGAATGGACGATTCGATGTAAAATATCCTCTTTAAAATTTAAAACATTTTTATGCTTAAGAAATTTTTACCTACTTTTTTTTCTTTATTAATTAGCAGTCTAAGTTCTTTCTCACAAACAATTCTTCCTTTCACAAAATCGGTAGACAGCATGTTTGTGAATTTGAACAAAAGCTATATAACCACTGGAATTTTATATGACAGGATATTTCCAATTGCTTATCTTAATATGTTCAACACTTCAGAATCTGACACCAGTAACTCTGACCACTTTACGCAGGCCTATTATGAATTGTATAATTGTGCTTATAATAGCGCAACCTTTGTTATTCCAGATACAGTTGATAGTAAAATAGCTCAAACTCTTACTTCTGGATATATTCCAATCGGAATTTTAAATTATAATTTTAATCAAATTGATACAAACGCTATCGTTAAAAATCTCATCACTCAAATTAATGGGCTATTTTATGATGTCAGTGGTCGCCCTTCTAGCCCATACTGGTTAAAACAAGTAAGTATTGTTAGTCCCTTAATGGATAGCTCATTTGGTCTTCAAGTCAAATTTCAAACATCTTCGGGGCTTTATTTGCAAAACACAGGACATATTATTTCTACCTTACAGGCAGACTTTAATAACGGCGCAGGATTAATCAATGTTGGAGCTAATAATTCCCTTACCGTTAATTATTCTACCTATGGAATAAAGGTTATAAAATTTATAGTTAAATATACTGATAATACGCAAATAACTACTTATGCATCTTTTAAAGTAGTTCAGTCTAACCAGCTAACAACTCCTGCAACTGCTACGCCATGCGATAAAGATGATGTAGTGATTTCGACAATTCCATTTACTGATTATGACAATAAAACTTTCAAAGGGCAAGGAAACATACATTACTATTTTGCAACAAATACTACATGTAATGGAAAAGTAAAAAAACCGATAATTGTTTTGGATGGATTTGATCCTGGGGATGAGAGAAAAATTGATCAATTATATGACACATATTTAAATAATTCGTCAAGGTACGTTTTCGCTGATCAATTAAGAAGCCAGGGCTATGATATCGTAGTTTTAAATTTTCCAAATTATACAAATGAGTTGAATCAAAAAGTTGATGGCGGAGCCGACTATATTGAAAGAAATGCTTTTGTCTTAGTCACCTTAATAAATAAATTAAATGCCGAATTAATAGCTAATGGAAGTCCTGAGAAATTAGTAATAGTAGGACCAAGTATGGGAGGCTTAATAAGCAGGTATGCTCTTGCCTATATGGAGAAAATTAACGCTTCGACCAATACACGTTTGTGGATAAGCTTTGATTCACCGAATAATGGCGCGAATATTTCTATAGGCGTTCAGGCATTTCTAAAATATTATGCAGATAATGGTAGCAAAGATGCGAAAGATAAATTAGAAAAAAAATTAAGAAATCCTGCTGCAAAGCAATTGCTGCTGCACCATATAAATTCCGGAAGCTATCTTGCAGCAGGAGCACCTGGGTTTAGAGATAGATTTGTGCAAGCTCTTACGACTAATGGATTACCCGGCTCAAATGGCTTTCCTCAAAATTTAAGAAAAGTCGCGCTTGTTGATGGTAGTTTAGATGGAACTCTTCAACCTAATTTACCAGCGTGTACACAGGCTTTAAATGTGAAAGTTTATCTGGCAAAGAGAATTCTTTTTATTTTTAAAGTTCGTTTATTTAGAGTCGCTCAGGCGGATATTTTTACAGCTGGCAGTTATGGAAATAATTGCAAAGTTTTTATGGGGAGTCAAATATTTAATAGTAGCAATGATTATTTTGGATATGCCCCTTCAAACACCATAAATTACGATATAACGCCGGGAAGCTTTACTTCAACATTTAAAGATTTTAAAGATGGGCCATCATTTAGCAGTTTCGGATTCTTAGGTCAACTCATAGGTCCAAATTATCCAATAATAGGGTTATCAGGCACTGATACAAAAATTACACTTTATCATGATTCACATTGTTTTATTCCAACCAAAAGTGCCCTTGCATTTAAAGGTTCAAATGCTGATTTTGCCGAGAATTTATATAGCAGAAATCTTGTGAGTTGTGCCGAAACACCTTTTGATACTTATTATGGTTCTACCGTAAACCTAGAACATGTTTATATAACGCCCGCGATGGGAAATTTTGCTATTGATGAAATTAATAAAATTCAAAGACAGCCAAGTTTTAATGCGGCGGTGCCAACGAACTTAACAGCTACTTTATCATGGCCATCCTCAAATTATTATGGTTATTATTTATATTTTTCCCCTATCCCAAATGTCACAAATTATTATATGGAATGGTTTGATATTACTACCAATTCTCTGCTAAATACGTATTCTTCAATTTACAATGGTTATTTTTATTATTATTTTACTAATGGCCATACTTATAAATATAGGCTTGCAGCAACTATGTCCTGCGGTGGTTTTAATTTTTCAAATTGGTCTAATCCATTACTTCCGCCAATCGCAACATGTTCATCAGGGCCTTTACCTTCAACATTACAACAGTCAAGAGGATGTGGTAATTCTGGCAATTGTCCTTATACAAATCTGAGCTGGCCTTCGATAACAGGGGCTACTCAATATGGAGTAGAATATAATGTGTTTAATACATCCACAGGACAATCTTTGCCAACAGGTACAATTACTGATTCAAGTCCCCTTGCTGGCCCATATTATGGTTATTTAACAGGTACAGGGTGGTATATAAAATATAGGGTACGCGTAAATTGTGGAAGCGGGTTTGGTAATTATTCTGGCTGGTCTGCAACATTCTTTTTGCAATAATGATGCAATAAATTTGGATTGTTTATTTTATTTACTGTAAGAAGTACGTCATACTTATAAAAATATCTAATTTAAATATCAATTGTTTAACTCTGTGATTAGTGTGATGTTTTCATCCTTGAATACTTATAACACTTCATCTAGTGAATTAGAAACCTGCTTTAATAACTTTAGGTTTTATATCACTAAATTTATTCAATGTATAATACTAATGATAATGAGGCAATAAATATTCTCAGTAATAAAAAACAAGAGTTGCAAAAAAAAATCCAATCTCTGAACTTGCGCTATTTGGTTCTTATGCAAGAGGCGATCATAATGAATATAGCGATATAGATATATTAGTAGACTTTAATGAAAGAATAGATGGATTTGATTACATAAGAATTACGCATGAATTAGAAGATTCTTTCCGGCATAAAATAGGCCTGGTATCACGTAAAGGCATTAAACCACAATATCTCCCATTTGTAGAAAAAAGTATTATACATGTCTGAAGGAAGTGCTTTGAAGCACTTTGCTTAGCGAAGATTAAACCCTACAGCCTTACATTCAAAAGTTCACGCCCTAATGCGTGCAATCCTTTTTCAATTTTTTCTTTTTGCTTAGGCCCCGCTAAGGTAGCGCCTGTTTTATATTGTCTCAATAAAGAAGGATTCAATCCTATTTTTCTTGCCAAATTAGTCGCGTCCAACATACCAAAATATTTGAACAAACTTTCTATATCATACTTATAAACAAATTCTAAATTCCCGTTATTTAATTCCTTCATTGATTTAATGCTTTCATCTTTAAAGGCATCTATCACTTCGTCAATGGCGGATTGCAAATCTGCTTTAGCAAGTTCAATAGATTTTCCATACCCTGTAATGCCAGGTAAATCGTCTGAATAAATCCCAAACCCTGTTTGGGATGCTTCTATTACTGCGGTTATTATTTTCTTTTTCATTTTTTATAAACTTTTTAAGTGTTTATTGGCCGGTTATTAAAGCCCGGCTTGTTTTAAAATGGATTTTAGTGTTCCGGTAGGCTCTTCGTGGGAAGTATGTTTTCCTACCGGAATTTTTATTACTTCTCTTTCAGGATGAACATATATGTGATGCTTTTTAGTCCTTTCTTTGTACCAGCCGGCTCTTTCTAATTTTTTGTACAATTCAGAAAATTTCATGACCGGAAGGCTTTATTTGATTTTTACAAATATAACTTTAAAGTTATAATTCATAAATGCTTGGGGGAAGTATTTATTTTTCTTGATTTCTATAACATTCATCACCTGCATTCTGCTATCTTTACTTAATACATTTTACCTGTGAAACACGCTTATATTTTCTCAATCTTATTTCTATTTTTTTCGTGCAGTAAGAAAAGCGGGGATATGTCGTCTCCGCCGCCACCGCCTCCGCCAAAAGATTTCAGTTTTAAAAGTTCGTCTGTTGGTAATACTTCCATCTCATCAAATATTTACAGAGGTATAAACCCGGCAACCACCATCACTTTGTTATTTGATGGACCGGTTAAAAATGCAACCATCGCTTCCGGGATTTTAATTAATGAAATCGGAGGCGCATCTTTTTCAGTCACCACGCAACTTGCCAATGGTGACAGCAGTATTATTGTCAAACCTTCTGCATCCCTAAAATATCTTACAAAATACAATCTCTCCATCGGCACATCGTTATCATCGGCCCAGGATGTTCATTTAAAAAGCGCTGTCAATATTACGCTGTCAACCGGTATTGACTCAGCAGATAAATTTCCACGCATAACAGACAGTGCCTTGCTCGACCTTGTGCAACAACAAACCTTCAAATATTTTTGGGATTTTGGCCACCCCATTTCTGGTATGGCAAGAGAAAGAAATACTTCAGGAGAAACTGTAACAACCGGCGGTACGGGCTTTGGTATTATGAGCATCATTGCCGAAGTAAACCGAAATTTTATAACAAGAGCGCAAGGCTTGCAGAGAATAAATACGATTGTAGATTTTCTTACAAATAAATGTACAAGATATCACGGCGCCTTTTCTCATTGGATCAACGGCACTACCGGCGCCACTATTCCCTTCAGCGCAAATGATGATGGGGGCGACCTTGTGGAAACATCGCTTTTGATGCAAGGGCTTTTGTGTGCAAGGCAATACTTTAATACCGCTGATCCAAATGAAGCTTCACTTCGTGCAGGCATCAACGTTATATGGGATGGTATTGAATGGAACTGGTACCGGCAGGGAAATCAAAATGTATTATACTGGCACTGGAGTCCTAACTATGGTTTTCAAATAAACCAACAGGTGAAGGGATGGAACGAAGCGCTAATTGTTTATGCGCTTGCAGCTTCTTCAAACACCGATTCTATCCCGGCAATTGTTTATCACAACGGATGGGCTGCTAACGGAGGTATTAAAAACGGCGCAACCTATTACGGCGTACAATTGCCGCTGGGCCCGAATCTTGGCGGCCCATTGTTCTTTGCCCATTATTCTTTTCTTGGCATCAATCCTAATAATCTTACAGATATTTATGCAAACTATTTTACCCAAAACACAGCGCACGCTCTTATAAATTATACCTATTGTGTTGCTAATCCGAAAAATTTTTACGGTTACAGCACTACGAACTGGGGCCTTACCGCCAGTGACGATAATATCTCCGGCTATAAAGCCCATGCACCAGATAATGATGATGGCGTAATTACGCCAACTGCCGCTATATCATCATTGGTTTATACACCCACGAAATCGATGAATGCTATAAAGTTTTTCTATTACACATTAGGTGATAAATTATGGAAAGATTATGGCTTTATTGATGCATTCAATTTGAATGATCTCTGGTTTGCAGATTCGTTTTTAGCTATTGACCAGGGCCCGCAAATTGTAATGATTGAAAATTACCGGACCGGTTTATTATGGAATTTATTTATGAGTTGCGCTGAAATAAAAAGAGGCATGAAGCAGTTGGGATTTCAAAGCCCGAATTTGTAAAACCCTAACCTCTGATCCCTAACCCCTAATGGGCAATGTCATTTAGTTAGTAATCAAATAGCTCTTTTATAGTTTGTAAAAGTTTGGTATTTCCCGTTTAACCGTTTTGCCTTTTTTACTCTCGGATTATGCCTGCCAGGCCTTACTGGTTCAATGTTTCGTTCAAATGCTTTTTGCAGTTGCGATAAGATTTCCTCCGGTTTATTTTGCAAAAATAATTTAACTACATTATGTTTCAGCGAAGCCCAACTTACGTTGCGGTTTACCCGGTAATCATATTTTCTTTTTGCATTTATCTTTTGTAAATACGGTTCACATTGCTTTTCTATAAGGCTTTGCAGGTTTGCAACAAATAAGCCGGCTGCATAATCCTGTTGGATACAAATTACCCGGTGACCGCTAAACTGTTCCATCTGTAGCTGGTTTTTTTGCTTGTAATAAGTAGTTTCTATTCCCCATCGCAGCCCATATAAATATTTCAAATCTTCCAGGGTGAATAGTTTTTCATCATACAAATCAGTCAGCAATATTTCTATTTCACCGGTAGATAATTTTACTTTTACCATCCGTACTTTTATGGTTGTTTTGGATGTCACTTTATAGCCATTTTCCAGAAGTGTTGCCATTGCAGTGGCTGTTGGCGCCAGTTCTATGATTTTACTGCTTTTTCTACTGCGTACAAATTGTTTCACTTCTTTATTGAAACCTGCTTTACAGCGCATTACAAAATGGCGTGGGCTTTCTTCATTCATCATCAGATACATCAACGCATAACTGGGATAACCCCGGTCAAAAAGTGTGAGGCTGTCTTCAAATAAATACCTGACCCGCCCAGCCATGATTGCCTGTTCTGATTCTTTAATGGGATGAATAGCTCCCCACACCGTTATATCATTCAGAATATCCTGTATCTGCATCACCCTTGCCATCGGTATGGATACATGCTGGTTGTCTTGTGTACCAAAGTATTCAATCACTTCTTTTTTATTTACCAGGTAAGCTGTAGAGCCATCTACGGACAGCATCCGAAAACCACGCCAACGCTTTACTTTATCTCCATAGTAATAGTAGAAACAATCCACCAGCCATTTATTCCATACTTCAAAAAACAATGCCTGAAGTTTTGTTCTTTGTAAACTAAAAGCTCCTTTAGTGCTGGCTTCCAAACCTTTTTCCAAACTATCAAAGAACTCTTGTATCTCAATGCTCAAACTACGTTTAGGCATATTAATGATAAGTCCAACAAGCCTGCTCATCGGCAATTTTCTATCCCGGCTAAAATCACTCTCTGATTGAGTAACTAATTTTCTGACATCTGATTGGTTAGATACTGTATCTAAAAAATATTTTAGTTCTTCTATTATCTTTAAATTTGCTTCAACCATTGGGTTTTGTTTTTTAGTTAATTACAAAGAACCTGATTCAGGTTCAAACTCAATGGTTTTTTATCTTCTTTTATTCCTTAACTAAATGACATTGACCTACAGGGGGGGACAAGGAAAGACGGGTAAAACATCCGGAGAGGGGTTGGGGAGACGCCCGTAAGAGGTGACAAGGAAAGATGTATAAACATCCACTTGAAGAGTTTTTTATAAGTTAGTTCCCTCTCCTTCGGAGAGGGGTTGGGGTGAGGTTTGTGAAGAGAAACATAAAAAGATGCATGGCTATAAAATTTGTAAGCAATACCTTTAATCCCTTTTATACATTTAGAAAAATGAAATCAGCATGAAAAAAAATATTACAAAGAAGATGGTACTTGACGCTTGTTTGCAAAAGCAGGAAGAACTGGTAGAAAGTTTTGAAGGAAGAGTAAATACGATGAAGTCTGACGTGTATGGCCAAAACCAGTCTGCAAGCCAATCAGAAGACCGTACCGCAGTAAAAGTCGACATGATGAATACTTATAAAACCCAGCTGGTTTTTGCCCGGCGTGAAATGGAGTATCTAAAGTCTTTAGATGCATCTGTTGCAAATACAATAGTAGAACCAGGAGCCTTGGTGCTAACGGATGGGATGAATTTTTTTATTGGGGTTTCAACTGAAAAAATAGAAGTGGAAGGGGAAGATATTTATGGCATCTCAACTAATGCGCCCATTTACCAATCAATGGCGGGGCTAAAAAAAGGCGCAAAGTTTCAATTTAATGATACAGAATATAAGATTGAAAGCATCGTCTGAATTGTTTCCCTCCCGGGTGTGCCCTCAATTAAAAATAAAGATAGTTTCTTTGAATAGAGAATAAAAGGTAGAAGTAATTAATGTGGTGGTTATCTCATGGCTTAATAATTATGTCGCGGTTGATTTGACGAAGACTTTTCTTTCAACGCTACCTGGTTTATCTTTCTTTTTATTTAAAAAAAAGTATGGTCAAAAAGCTTCAACTTTCCAATACATAAAATTTTACTTTTTGCAAAAGCCATCAGCCAGTGCATCTTAAGGCTCATTTAAATTGCAACTTTATTTCTTATCCTTACCGCAAAGGATACATTCCGGAATGTCGCTCTGGATAGAAGGTTGCCAACCTTTCGGATGGAGCTTTTAAATCTGAAATTAGCTTGTTAAAGATTGGCAACCGCGACATCCGATAACCATCGGATTCGAAATGCACCCACCCGAAAAACCATTAGCAAGTTTAATTTTACTTATTTACATTTACCAAAAATATTTTATGAAATTATTTGTTGCCGGCCTGCCTTACGATCTTGATGATGCTGAATTGGAAGAGATATTCGAAAAATTCGGGACCGTTTCATCAGCAAGGGTTGCCATGGATAGAGAAACCGGGAAAAGCAAAGGATTTGCCTTTGTTGAAATGCTTAATGATGCTGAAGGTAAAGCTGCAATTGAAAACCTAAAAGATATTTCCCTCGGCAAAAAACCGCTTGTAGTAACCCAGGCAAAAGAATCTCCCGGCCCCAAAACCAGTAAGAGCAACGGTTCCTGGAGATAAATAAACTAAGCATTTGTTTTTTTAAATTCCAAATAATTTATTGTGCAGGAAAAACCAGAAGTATGGCAACGCGGGCCATTACAAAGTATTCCTCCTCTATTGCAACCTGTGGCTCATGCTTTATTACAAGCTGCGGAAGAAGTGCAGGAGCTTACAAATGATTTCCCCGATCATTTGCTATGGGAGCGGCCCGCTAATGTTGCATCCCCTGCTTTTCACTTACAGCATTTAACCGGTGTATTGGATCGTTTGTTTACTTATGCAAAGAGGCAGCCTCTCACTGAGCAACAACTGCATGCTTTGGCCATTGAGGGAGACCAGGCTCAAACGAATTTAAACACTATAGAGCTGGTGGAATTATTCAACCGCCAGGTAGAGCTTTCCATTGCCGGGCTAAGCAGCGTAGATGAATCAACACTCACAGATGCAAGAACTATTGGCCGTAAAGAGATCCCTACCACCTTAATTGGCTTATATGTGCATGCAGCCGAACATACCATGCGGCATGTTGGCCAACTGCACGTTACCATTAAAATTTTGAATGGCCTGGATGCAAAAAAATAGCAGGATTTTTATAAGAAATTTTATTACTAACCGGCGCAGTATTTATTTTATAGTGATCCGAAAAGTGGAAAGCAATCATTTAAATTTTCTTTTCAATACTGCTTTATACTCATTACATTTGTCACCCCTTTAAACAGCTCCGCTAATTCTTGTTGATTTCTTTTTCTAACTAATAAAAAATAAATTATGGTAAAGTATGCATTATTAGCCCGTGTAGAAGCGAAGCCCGGTAAAGAACAAGCAGTTGAGGATTTTTTGAAAAGTGCGCTGCCGCTTGCAGAAGATGAAAAGGATACCATTGAATGGTTTGCCCTTAAAATAGGTTCCTCTACTTTTGGAATTTTTGACACCTTCAATGATGAAGAGGGACGGGAAGCGCATCTCTCCGGTAAAATAGCCGCAGCACTTATGGAACACGCCGATGAATTACTGGCCAAACCACCGGTAATAGAAAAAGTGAAATTGCTTGCCGTAAAAACTTCATAAAAAAGAATAAGCGACAAAATTATTCGCAATCTTATTTGTTGAAATAAAAGTGGCATGGGCATTAAATCCATGCTTTTGTTTTAGAAGGATGTGTTTTTTAACCGGGAGTAAACTTCTGTATCTCCAAACTTTCCTTTAAAGAAAAAGTCTTCTTTAAAATATGCTTCTTTTATAAAGCCCGTTGATTTTAGTAAGGCGGCTGATGCTTTGTTTTCAGGATTAATGCGGCCTTCTACGCTGTGTAATTTCATGGTGGTAAAGCCGTACTCCAGTGTTTTTTTCCATGGCTTCCTTCATGATGCCTTGTTTCCAGAATGCGGGCAACAGCATATAGCCCGTCTCGGCCCGGTAATGTTCTTTCATCAATCGCCAAAAGCCGATGTAGCCTATAAGAACGCCCGGATTTTCCCTGGTTGTTATTGCCCAAACGATGCCTTCATTTTTCTCAATACTATCGTCCATCCTTTTGTAAAACTCCTGTGCCTCGGCTAAAGAGCCGGCATATTCTTTACCAATATATTTCATCACGGTATCATTTGAGCGCAGCGCTAACAATTGCATTATATCTTCTTTACGAATTCTTCGCAGCAGAAGCCGCTCTGTATATATTTCGGGAAAAGGTGTGAAATTGACCTGCAGCATTTTTATTTTTATGCCCGGTAAAGTACATTTTTATTTTTTACGGGCGTTAATATCATATCGCTGAAAAGAGATTTTATAAACCACGTTAAGGTATTTAAAAAAATTTATCAGCATACAGTTACCGGTTATACATAATAAATCCGGCTCCGCTAAATCTGGTCTTATTTTTGAATATTCAGATAAAACTTTTATAAATAATACTTTAAAAAAAATATTATGAAAAAATTAATGAGCATTGCATTGCTTGTATCAGCAATGATAGCAAGCACTTCCCTAAAGGCACAGGATACTGAAGATAAAAGTAAAAGGCCCAGCCCGCCGGCACAGGTGAGTCAAAAGATAACAAGCGGCGCCACCGTTAGCATTGACTACAGCCAGCCTTCAGTAAAAGGAAGAACGATCGGGAAAGACCTTGAGCCGATGGAAGGAAAGGTTTGGCGTACAGGCGCCAATGAAGCCACCGTATTTGAAACGGATAAAGATTTAACGATAGATGGTAAGACGTTACCAGCAGGTAAGTACGGCTTATTTACCATATTCAATGGTGATGCTGCCACCGTTATTTTCAATAAGATCTCGAAGCAATGGGGCGCTTTTAAATACAATGAAGCCGACGATGCCCTGCGTGTGAAAGCCAATGTGGAAACGGCTTCTGCCCCTTCAGAAAAGATGACCTTTACGATTAGCCCCGAAGGTAAAGTTGACCTTATGTGGGGTGATAAAAAGATGGAATTTTCTGTGGAATAAACTTTTTAATTATTTTTTTGAAAAAGAGGTTACTGACGCAGTAGCCTCTTTTTTATTTCGGTTAAGTTTGAAAAGATGATGCACTTCGAAAGTAAAATTTTACTAATTGTAAATTCATCTTGTGTTGGGAACTATTGCGCAAACAAGCCTATTTGCATGGATTGCTGTAATTGGTTAGTTTTAATTTTGCGGCAGTGGAAACGTTGTGTGCCATACTTCGACATCACAAAAAAATTTCAATCAACAAATTAAAAGATGACAAAATTCATATTTATATTTTTTTTAGTATTTCCTGCTTTTTCATTCGCACAAATTAAATACAAAGTATCTTCTAAAAAAGACACCTCGAAAGCATTGACGCAATTTGCTTATAAAGATTTAACTCAAGACTTTGATATTCTAAAGAATGCTTTTATTGAAACGCATGTTGGCTTATGGTACAATAGCTATGCACAATTTGATAGTTTGTGTACTGTTCAAAAAAATAAAATAACTAGCAAAATGAATGCATTAGCGTTTTACAAAATAGTAGCTCCAATGGTTGCTTATACAAAAGAAGGACACTGCTTTATTCACACCTCTGAAGAAATAAATGCATATATCAAACAGAAAGATACCTACCTACCATTCTTCGTAAAAATTTTAGAAGGTAAGGTTTATATCATAAATAATATAAACAAATCCGAAACAAAAGGCTTATTGATTTCTAAAATAAATGGCGAAAGTATTGATTCAATAATGAAAGTATTTTTAAGTATTGAGCCGGCAGATGGATATAATATTACAAGCAAATATCATTGGATTGAAAGCGCATTTTGGAGATACTATAGTTACTTTTTTCCTCAAGAAAAATCATTTAATATTGAATTGATAAATCCGGATTCAAAAAAGCACATTATCTTCAATAATATTCCATCTTGTACATTGCGGGAACTGCAAAAAATTCAGCAATCAGTTATTGAAAGTGTTCCAAATTATATTTATAAAGAACCTTCCGGCATTAAAATAGATTCTGCTTGGAGCATAGCTGCATTAACATTCAATACTTTTAAGAAAAATAAATATCAAGATGGAATTGACGGATTTAAAAAACTATTAGACCAATATTTCAATACTATTAAAGAACAAAAAATAAGACATATAATTATTGATATTAGGAAAAATGAAGGAGGTTCACAGGGAATGGAAGACCATTTATTGTCACATTTAACAGACAAACCGTATTTAAAATATAAATATGTTGAAATTCCCTCATTTAATTATTCCTTTTTAAATTACACTGATGATACGAACGGTGATTTGTATAAAGACTTAGCAACAGATTTCTATCACACGAACGATGGAAGATACTTAAATATGAAAGGGCATTATGAAGGAGATAGTGTAAATCCCAACAATTTTAAAGGTGATATTTATATTTTAATAAGCGGGCTTACGTTTTCCGGCGGTTCAGAATTTGCTGCATTAGCGAAAAATCACACAAATGCCAAATTCGTAGGAGAAGAAACAGGAGGCGGTTATTATGGAAATACAAGTGGAAGCGATGTATTTTATACTTTACCACATACAAAATTAACGGGCAGAATTCCCTTATGCAAATTTGTGGTGCAAGTTAAAGATGACGGTATTCCATTTGGACGCGGAGTAATTCCTGATTATTATCTGCAACCAACAATTGCCGAATATTTAAAAGGGCAGGACGTTGAAATGGAATACACAAAGAAAATGATAGAACAAAAATAGCACAGCACACAACAAATAAGACTTCGTGGGGCACATAGTGCCAACGATGAAGTCCGGTGTATAACATTAGGTTTGCTAAAAGCAGGGCTGAAATGTATTCTGCTACTTTTTTTCTTTCACAAATGAACAAGTCCGGCAGTTTTCAAAAAATAGAATGAAGAAACACTTTACAGCCAAGTATTTTGAAATATTACAAGGCTATGATGAATTTGGGTATTATAAGGAAAATGACTTTTCAATTGAACTTGAAAGCAAAGAAAACTTTGAAGTTAAGTAACTATGAAATAGTTGTTTTAAATATGATAAAAGATAAAAGCTGCACTCACTATTAATTTTGAGGTATCGTTAATTAATCTTGGTATTCTATGAAATTGTTTTACAATGGCCGCCAACACCTAATTTAGTAAGCCCCTGATTTTTTATGCCCCACTCCCTTTTGAATTATTAAAATTTCACCGGAGTGGGGTGATTTCTTTTTCTCTCACAAGCTCGTAGTTATCCAGTTGTGAGAGTTGCATGTTCATCCTCTGGCAGCCTTTCTTTTAGCATGCTTCCGGCTTTTGTATAGCCACCGACGGAGCCATCAACAAAGTGAATATCCTGCAGATCCATATCATATCTCTTACTTAGCAACTCATCACCGCAGCATTATTGGCATGGAGACCAAAAATTATTATGACCATCTTCCCCTAATGATGTATGCGTCCCCATCAACATATTTTAATTCAACAATAAATAAAATAATTATGATAATCTAACAGTCAAAGGATTTAGCTGTTTAAAAAAATAGATTCAAAATGCTTTAGAGTATTTAGTGAGGTGCGGATATAGATGTTGGAAATGTAGTAAGAAGTGTCAAAGAAAAGAGCAATTAAAGAAATCGAAAGAAGTACCTAAACTTCACAACTGGCGCTGTCATATTTAGCTACAAAAAAAATTCTTAAAATTCCCTACAAATTAATTCTAATACCAGCCTGCGGAATAAGCATATCCGTGCGGGACGTGTTTTCGGTAAACGAAACTGAACCGTCACTTCTTATATATGGATTAGTAAGGTAAGTAGAATTTGACCCGATGATGTAAGCAACTTTTAATTCCAGCCCCAGGTTGTCCCTGCTGTTTAATGGAATATCTATGCCGCCGGCTGTGCCGTAAGAAAAAGCCCAATGCGCTTTGGTAGAGTTGGAATAAGACGCATTGTAATCGCTGTAATAAGTGAGCCGCTCCACAGTGACGGTGGAGAAAAATATATTCCATCCGGCTATCACATCTACAAAAGGCTTCACTTTGCGAAACTTGCCAGGCTGGATTCTTGCCAGGAACATTAGGGAAACGATGTTACTGGTAGCGCTCACTTTAAAATCGTCAAAAAAACCATTTATGTAACCTGAGAAATATTGTGTGGCACGTGCTTTTTCTTGCACGCCAAGTTCCACGCCAAGCTTTACCGGCAACAATTTGCCAGTTTGGTAAAATAGATTTGTTCTGAGGCCGTATCCCGCATCCGGGTTCACATCTTTATATTCGCCTTGAGGCACGGCAAGTTGTGCATCAGCAGACAAGCTAAACTTTTGACCATAACAAAAGGAGCTAACGGTAATTATTAAAAAAGTAAGTATATATTTCATAAATATTATTCTTGCTTCAAGATGTTGGCAAAGGTTTTTTTTATTTTATCCATTTTTGGCTTTATTACAAAATAACAATAAGGCTGACTGCCATGATTTTTATAATAATCCCGGTGATAATTTTCTGCAGGAAAATAATTGGTGAACGGCTCTATGGCTGTAACGATGGGCTTATCAAAGGCCTTGCTTTTATCGAGCTCTTCCTTATATTTTTCAGCTTTATTTTTTTGTTCATTATTATGATAAAAAATTACGCTTCTGTATTGCGGCCCTACATCATTGCCCTGCCTGTTCAAAGTAGTAGGGTCGTGTGTTGCCCAAAAAACTTCTAATAATTTATCGAAGCTTATTTTAGCAGGATCATAATCAATATTGATAACTTCTGCATGGCCGGTCTTTTTATCACACACCTGCTCGTAAGTTGGATCTTCCACATGGCCGCCGCTGTAGCCGCTCCTTACTTTTTCCACTCCCAGCAATTGCTGAAAAACAGCCTCTGTACACCAGAAACAGCCGTTGCCAAAAGTTGCCGTTTCTATATTTTTACTATCTGACATAGTTGAATTTTATTTATCTTCTTTGTAAAAAGATTTCTTGTTCTTCAAAGATAAGTTGCCCAAGTATTAATTTAAGAATTGGTTTTACATTTAACAAGATCATTCATTTTTCCTCCCGCTTATAAAATCTTCAATGTTGGTAAGCATTTGAGCCTTGTTGATAGGGTGTTTCTTTCCAATAATATTTGTCTTTACGTCCTGGTTAACATACTCCTGTAGGTTCAACTCCGGGTTGTAAGGTGGTAGAAAAAACACTTCAATCCCGTCTTTGTTTTCTGCCCACCATTCCTTCAGCATTTTTGTTTTGTGTGCCGGATGTCCATCGGTTATAAAGTATATTTTCTGTCTGCTGTATTTTATCATCTGTTGTAAAAATGTTTTAAATACCTCTCCATTTAAACCTTCCATCTAATACCATAAATTGTAAATACCCTTTGTTGCTTATGGCAGAAATTATGTTTAACAAAAACCCCTGTCTCGCCTTTTTTATCACTGGTGTTTTGCCGGCGAATATCAATTTGCAAACACCGAGTTATTGTAATTATTTCACCGGCACTATCATAAAGGAATATTTATAATCCTGGTAATTCATCCTGTATTTT
The DNA here is from genome assembly GCA_965217965.1 of Hanamia sp. Taxonomy (GTDB): domain Bacteria; phylum Bacteroidota; class Bacteroidia; order Chitinophagales; family Chitinophagaceae; genus Ginsengibacter. The sequence goes on from CBDCJQ010000001.1 coordinate 3,000,628, forward strand.
TCCAAAGGCCATGTACCCCATGAGTTAATGCCTCCTACGCCTGTTTGATTAAGATCAATATTCAATACCGTCATATCCCTTTCCTTCAGTTCGCCGCTGTGTGCATTATGTTTTTCCAAACCTTCATCAAGGTCTTCGTCTAAAAAATGACGGGCGGAAATATTTAAAACCGTGTCGCCACTAATGCTTATTCCATTTCCGTTTTCATCGGTGAGTGTTACCCAGCGAACATCGGTTTTGTTCGCTGTTTCCTGGGGCCTTATATAGGCATGAAACTGGTCGCTGACACTCAGGTTATATAAGCCAATCAACGCCGCGTCTTTACAGTCAGTATAATTTTCAGTTGGCCCGCGGCCATACCATTCCATCCGGTCAAATGATTTGGGCAGCATCATTTGCATTCCAAATTTAAATAACATTGGCACCTTTCTGGAGGTATCAGCATGCATTGTTTCAGTCACTTTCATTACCCCATCCCCGTTTATCTCATAAAAAATATCCAGCGTGGCATATACATCCGGCAATGAATAATGCATATTCAATTTTATATTTTTATGATTTGTTGAATCCATATCAAACCCAAGCAATGAACAATTATGGCTGGCACGTTTCCAGTTTATTAAAGTTTTTTGCAGGCCGGCGCCATAATCATTATCAGTGGGAGGCCTCCAGAAATTTGGTTTTAGAGAAAAGCCTTCTTTTAGAAATTTGATCCCATCTATTGTATACTCACGCAACAAACCATCTTCACAGCTGAAAGCAAAATTTATGTTGTGGTTACTAACAATTATAAAACTATCAGTAAGGGATACCTGTAGATCAGGCGATGACGCAGGCATAGCAAGCTCGTTAGTATAGTGACTGTAAAGCGTTAACTGATCTTTGGCAATTTCCCAATTTGCAGGCAACATGCCTTCGCTGTTTTTTGTTTTATAATAAACATTCAGAAAGATTTCTCTGTAACCCACCTTCGGCAGCGGATAATGTAAATCAACTATTGCGGAATCCCGCGGGCCTACATTTAGCGATTCGTATTTACCTTTTTGAATGAGCTTTCCGTCGGCTATCAATTCCCAGTCAAAATAAATATCCCCCAGGTCTTTAAAAAAATTTTCGTTATACACCATTATTTTTCCCCTCATCAAATCCGCAGGTGACGTATGAATATTTTGATACTGTTTTTTTACTTCCAGCATGGATGGATGTAAGGTGCGATCAGGCGCCAGCAGGCCATTGCAATTAAAATTATCGTCGCTGGGCATATTGACACCATAGTCACCACCATAAGCCCAAATGGTATCACCACGATCCGTAATTTTCTGAAAACCCTGGTCAACAAAATCCCAGATATATCCTCCCTGCATGTGCGGGTAATACTTTCTAATAGTATCCCAATAGTCATTGAAATTCCCTTCAGTGTTTCCCATCGCATGGGCGTACTCCACCAGGATGAAAGGCTTGTTATTACTATTATTGTCGTACAATACGTGATGCACCATATTATCAGGAGAGGGATACATCGGGCAATAGATATCAGAAAAAGAAGTGGCACTTGCAGGCTCATATTCCACGGGGCGTGAGGGATCGTGATGCTTTATCCAATCGTAGCACTTTTCAAAATTGATACCCATACCTGCTTCGTTGCCCATTGACCAAATGATCACGCTTGGATGATTTTTATCTCTTTCTACTGACCGGGTATTGCGTTGGAAATGTTGTAAAAACCAATCTGGTTTCTTCGATAACGAATTAGCGCCAAAGCCCATGCCGTGCGATTCAAGGTTTGCTTCACCCACCACATACAAACCATATTTGTCACATAGCTCATACCAATAAGGGTCATTAGGATAATGGGAAGTGCGCACTGCATTAATGTTATTTTCCTTCATCAGGCGCACATCCTGCTCCATCCTCTCCCGGCTTACAACCTGGCCGGTAATGGGATCCATTTCATGCCGGTTGACGCCTTGTATTAAAATAGCTTTTCCATTTACATACAGAACGCTATTTATTATTTCAACTTTTCTGAAGCCGGCCTTTTGCGGAATTACTTCTATCGTGTTACCCTTACCGTTAGTTAAGGTAGTAATTACGCTATAGAGGTAGGGAGTTTCTGCTGTCCATTTATTTGGATTATTAATAGAGAAAACAATATTTTTAAAGTTCACTGAATCAGTAAGCGAAATGGTTTTTTTCTCAATAGATTTACCGGACGAGTCCATCAATTCAAAAGATGCTGTATAGTTGCGCAGCGCTTTATCATTATTATTTAAGAAGTCAAGACTAATATGTAACTGCCCATCTTTGTAGTTGTTTGTAAGATCAGGGATAATTTGTACATCCCGTATGTGTACCGGGTTGCGGGCATACATATTTACATCGCGGCATACACCGGCGAGGCGCCACATGTCCTGGTCTTCAACGTAACTGCCATCGCTCCACCGATATACCTGGAAAGCAATAAGATTCTTTTGACCCGTTTTTAAATACCTGGTAATATTAAACTCTGCGGGTAGCTTACTGTCTTCGCTATAGCCCACCCATTGCCCATTTACCCATACATAAAAGCAGGAGCGCACGGCGCCAAACTGTAGGTAAATGTCTTTCCCCTTCCAGCTCTTGTCAATCATTATTTCTTTGCGGTAAGAACCTACAGGATTGTATTGCTCCGGCACTTTGGGCGGATCTGGTTTCATAAGGTAGTCAAAATCGTAACGGATATTGGTATATATCGGGATGCCGTAGCCGTTCATTTCCCATTCCGCAGGCACGGGGAAATTTACCCAATGACTATCATCAAAATTCATTTTCCAAAAACCCAAAGGACGGTTAGCAGGCTTATCAACCCACTTGAATTTCCAGTTACCATCCAAAGATTGAAAGTATTGTGATTGCGAGGGATCATTCTGCAATGCGAGCACTTTACTTTCGTATGCAGAGTAACTTGCATGCATAGGTTCGCGGTTGTATTCGTTTTTGAATTCATCTTCCCAAAAGGCGGGTGGCTCCTGAGTTTGGGCAATCAAAATTCCGGCATATATTAGAAGGGCGATTGAGATAGATGTTTTTTTCACAGAAGATTTTGTTTATTATTTTTTATAAATGATATATACATTGGCGAAGCCTTCTCCATCATGGATGATTGCTACCCGGATTTAGATTTTGCTTAGCCCAATATAAAGATTTTCTGGTTTGAGTGTTCACGAATAATGTAATAAAAAAGTGGTTTATATAACTAGCTTTATCTTTCATATATCTAAGAAGCATAAGTTTATGAATACCTAAAAAGCTCAAATCTCCGCAATATTGCTCAAATGTTTAAACGTTCCTAAGCATTCCCAGAATCGGAGCGACTCTTTGTACTTAAGGCAATACCATTAGCAGCAGTGGCAGCCATAATTTTATAGCCAATCGCTATCAATATTTCAATGGCAATTTTATTCAATTGACGGTATTATAACCGGTGCCATAACAAAACCCCTGTTCAGTTTCATAATAATAGGGCTTTACTGCCAAGGCTCAAAATAATCTTACCGGCAATGTAGCCAACTCAAACGGTATTCGATATACGTAAAAGTATAGTTTGTTTGAGGTAGGTACATCAAATAATTTTGATGCAACATTTGCCACAACCAATTGTTGCGGAAACCTATAAATCCGTTTATGAAAGTATTGACTAAACAATTAACGCATCATTCAATTTCAATGGTATCATTTTTGTCAATATCATATTCCTTAAGTATTAATTGTATTAAATCATTGTCCTATAAAAAAATATTAATGAAAGTTTTCATAACCATTGCAGCCTGCTTCGCGTCCTACATTTCCTGCGCTCAAAATTTTCATGTAAACCTGTTTGCCGGTACATCCAATTACCAGGGCGATCTGCAGGAAAAAAGATTTACTTTTTCCCAGTCGCATTTTGCAGGGGGCGTTGGGTTGTCGTATGATCTTTCGGACAGGTTGTCCGTACGCTCAGGCCTTATGCTGGCAAGGGTTTCAGGAGATGATAAGTATGGAGTAAGAAATCAGGTTAGAAATTTAAATTTTACTTCAAACCTCAGCGAAGTAAACCTTGGGTTGCAATACCACCTTACGCCTTTGGGCGCTCATGCACTGACACCCTATATTTTTGCAGGTTTAGCGGTATATCATTTCAATCCATATACTTATGATACATCTGGAGCTAGGTATTACCTGCAACCTTTGAGCACCGAGGGAGAGGGGTTTATTGATGGCGTGAAAAATTATAAGCTTACGCAATTCGCCATACCTTTTGGCGGAGGTATAAAATTATCGTTGAGCGATAACCTAAGCGTTGGGATAGAATTTGGCTTAAGAAAGTTATTTACAGATTACCTTGATGATGTAGGTGGGCCTTATGTGGACCAGGCATTGCTCTTCGCTAATCGGGGTGCCAAAGCAGTGGAACTTGCCTACCGCAGTAATGAATTAAAAAACGGCGCCCCTTACCCTGTAGCCAATACAGTTCGCGGTGGCCCGAAAAATAAAGACTGGTATTATTTCACTGGGGTTACTGCTTCGTTTACCCTTGGCAATGGAGGAATAGGTGTTGGTGCTGGTGGAAGACATACAAAATATGGCTGCCCTGCTAATGTGAATTGATATGCTCAAAAATTAGAAAATCATTTTGCCGGCTTACTTCACTCCTTCACCTTAAATTATCAGCAACACGGCCTACCTTTGCTCTCTTATGGCGTATAATAATTTACAGGACTTTATAAATGTTTTGGAAAGTGAAGGGGAATTAATAAGAATAAAAAATTATGTAAATCCTCATCTTGAAATTGCAGAGGTAACCGACAGGATAAGCAAGCATGACAATGGTGGCAAGGCCTTGCTTTTTGAAAATACCGGCTACGATTTTCCTGTATTAATGAACGCTTATGGGAGCGAAAAAAGAATGTGCCTTGCGCTTGGTGTAAAGAAGCTTGATGAAGTGGCGCAGGATATTGAGAATCTGTTCCAGCTTCTCTCTTCGCCGAAAGAAAGCATAATAGACAAACTAAAAATGTTGCCGAAGCTTGGCCAGTTTGCCAGTTGGATGCCTAAGGTAGTGAACAGGAGAGGGGAGTGCCGGCAGGTAATTATGGACGATCCTGATATTACTAAATTGCCGGTGATCACGTGCTGGCCGAAGGATGGCGGCCCTTTCGTCACACTTCCCGTTATTCATACAAAAGATCCAAATAATAGTATAAGAAATGTAGGCATGTACCGCATGCAGGTATTTGGACCAAAGCTCACAGGGATGCACTGGCATAAGCATAAAGTATCAGCAAAACACTTTAACGAATACAAGAAGCTAAATAAACGTATGCCCGTAGCCGTTAGTCTTGGTGGTGATCCGGCTTATGCGTACGCTGCAACCGCTCCTTTACCGGAAAACGTGGATGAGTATATGCTCGCCGGTTTTTTGCGGAAGAAAAAAGTTGAATTGGTAAAATGTATTTCACAGCCTGATATTGAAGTTCCTGCCGATGCAGACTTTGTAATCGAAGGCTATGTTGATCCCAATGATGAAATGATTTGGGAAGGGCCTTTTGGTGATCATACGGGCTATTATTCTTTGCCAGACTGGTATCCCAGGTTTCACATTACAGCAATCACTCATAAAAAAAACGCCGTGTACCCGGCAACGATAGTAGGCATACCACCGCAGGAAGATGCGTGGCTTGGGAAGGCTACGGAGAGAATTTTTTTAGCACCCATGAAAATGACAATGGTGCCTGAAATACTCGATATGGAAATGCCGGTAGAAGGAGTTTTTCATAATCTTGTGATCGCAAAGATTGAGAAGGACTATGCAGGACAGGGACAAAAAGTAATGAATGCCATGTGGGGCGCCGGGCAAATGATGTTTAATAAAATACTGGTGTTGACGGCCACATCCCAGCCTTCCCCGAAGGGGAAGGAGCCGGAACTTTTCGAAATTACGGATTATGAAAACCTGGCAAAAGATGTCTTTAAAAATTTAAATCCCGCAACTGATATTTATTTTTCACAAGGGCCAATGGATGTACTTGATCATAGTTGCAGTAAAATGGGCTTCGGAGGGAAAATGTGCATTGACGGCACTTTCAAATATGCGGAAGAGATAGACGAAAATTATCGGCGGGCAACAAACTATGGGAGAGGCATAAAGCATATTCCACAATTGATCAAAGAAACTCTTCTGCAGAATTTCCCGGAGATTGACGGCGTAAATATTTCGCTGTTAAAAAAAGAAATACCATGCCTGATAATTGCCGTTAAAAAAAACCGGAAAAATCATGTGAAGGAACTGCACAGCGCTGTTTGCGAAATAGATGAAATTGCCGCAGTTAAAATGATATTGTATGTTGAGCATGCGGTAAATGCAAATGACCTTACCACTTCGCTGTGGCGCTTTTGCAATAACCTGGATCCCCGCCGCGATCATTTTATTAAAAAGAAAAAATCAGATGTTGATGATAAAAAATACACAGCCTGCATAGGATTTGACGGCACTAACAAGACAAAAGAATTTGATGATTTTTATCGTGACTGGCCAAACATTATTGTTGCAGATGATAAAACAATTAAATCCATTGATGAGAAATGGAACAGCCTTGGGCTGGGAGAATTCATTTCTTCCCCTTCTTTAAAATTTAAAGACCAGATGTATGGAGAAGAAGCCGTGGCTGCGAATCAATAAGCAAACGCCGGTTAAAAGAAATGGTTCGTGAGACACGAACCATGGCAAAGAGATTTGACGGCACTAACAAGACAAAAGAATTTGATGATTTTTATCGTGACTGGCCAAACATTATTGTTGCAGATGATAAAACAATTAAATCCATTGATGAGAAATGGAACAGCCTTGGGCTTGGAGAATTCATTCCTTCCCCTTCTTTAAAATTTAAAGATCAAATGTATGGAGAAGAAGCCGTGGCTGCGAATCAATAAGCAAACGGCCAGTTAAAAGAAATGGTTCGTGCGACACGAACCATGGCAAAAAAATGGAACAGCCTTGGGCTGGGAGAATTCATTTCTTCCCCTTCTTTAAAATTTAAAGATCAAATGTATGGAGAAGAAGCCGTGGCTGCGAATCAATAAGCAAACGCCGGTTAAAAGAAATGGTTCGTGAGACACGAACCATGGCAAAAACAGTTGCATTAAAAAGAAATGGTTCGTGCGACACGAACCATTGCAAAAGACTTTATAAAAATTTATGGCTTATTGTCAAAGTTATTTCCTCCGGTTCCGTCATCCTTTCTAAAAGTTAACGAATACAAAATAAAGTTATGATCTAAGTTCCCCCTTCGGGGGACAGGGGGCTTCTTATATATCCGTTGCCTCCCCATAAGCCACTGCTGTAGCCTCTTTTACAGCTTCACTCATAGTTGGGTGAGGATGAATAGCATTAAGAATTTCATGGCCTGTTGTTTCCAGCTTGCGGGCGGTAACAATTTCCGCGATCATTTCTGTTACGTTATTGCCGATCATGTGGCAGCCTAAAAGCTCGCCGTATTTAGCGTCATAAATAATTTTCACAAAACCCTCGGTGCTTCCGGCGGCTGTAGCTTTACCACTGGCTATGAAAGGAAATTTCCCCACTTTTATTTCATAACCCGCATCCTTAGCCGCTTTTTCAGTAAAGCCGACTGAAGCTATTTCCGGTGAGCAATACGTACATCCCGGAACGTTTAAATAATCTATCGGCGCCGGCTTTTCTCCCGCAAGATGTTCCGCCGCATTAATTCCTTCTTTCGTAGCCTTGTGCGCCAAAGCCTGGTTAGGCGTACAATCGCCAATGGCGTAAATGCCCGGCACGTTTGTCTGCTGGTTCGCATTTACCGCTATTCTTCCTTTATCAGTTTTAATCCCTAATTCTTCCAGGCCTATATTTTCTAAATTAGCCGTGATGCCTACCGCACTCAACAGGATATCCGCCTCAAGTGTTACCTCACCATCCGCTGTTTTTATTTTTGCTTTTACGCCATCGCCATTTGTATCCACACTCATCACTTCACTGTTCACCATAATAGCGATGCCTTGCTTTTTAAAATTCTTTTCAAGCTCTTTTGAAATTTCTTCATCTTCAACAGGAACTATTCTCGGCAGAAACTCCACTATCGTTACCTTGGTGCCCATACTGTTGTAAAAGTAGGCGAACTCCGTACCGATAGCGCCGGAGCCAACTACTATCATGGTTTTGGGCTGCGTTGGTAAATTCATGGCATCTCTGTAGCCAACTATTTTTTTGCCATCAATTTTTAAGGTCGGTAATTCTCTTGCTCTTGCCCCTGTTGCAATCACAATATTTTTTGCTTCTAATACCTGCTTTTGGCCGTTCTTATCAGTCACTTCAAGTTTGCCGGGGGCAATTAATTTTCCATTACCCATTACCACGTCTATATTATTCTTCTTCATTAAAAAAGTAACACCTTTATTCATTTTATCAGCTACGCCACGGCTTCTCTTTATTACATTTCCAAAGTTTTGTTTTGGATCATTTATTTCTATGCCATAGTCTGCTGCATGTTTGGCATACTCATAAACCTGTGCGCTTTTCAATAAAGCTTTTGTGGGGATACAGCCCCAGTTAAGGCAAATGCCACCCAAGCTTTCACGCTCTACTATTGCAACCTTTTTGCCTAATTGCGATGCCCTGATTGCAGCCGGATAGCCCCCCGGGCCGCTGCCTAATACTATTAAGTCGTACGCCATATTTTCAGTAATTTTTTTTATAAAAAAGCGTTGCGAAATTACTTTGAAATGGGCAAAGCGCAAAAACGGCGTTGATCGTTCTAAATCAGCTTAAAAATCTTTCAGGATATTTTGGAAAAAATTAAAGAAAGCCTTGTTATGAAAACTTTATATAAAATATTTATAAAAGGCTTCTGCCACTACGTCTGCGGGAATACGTTTTGATAAGTATATCGTATATATTTAAAAAACAAAAATCATGAAAAAAATAAAATCATTAATGTTATTTGCGTTGATGGCCGGTTTGTTTGCCGCCTGCTCATCCACCCATGTAACATCCAGTTGGAAATCACCCGAGGCAAGCGCAGTAAACCTTTCAGTAAAAAAAATAATGGTAGTAGCGCTGCTACCTGAGGGACAGAGAGAGCTTCAAAAAACCATGGAAAAGCAGATGGTTGACGACCTTACCTCCAAAGGCATTAGCGCTGTTTCCGCCTACGAACAATATGGCCCAAAATATTTTCCGCGAAACGAAGAAAGGGCAATTGATAAAATGCATGCCGCAGGCGTTGATGGCGTATTAACCGTTGTGCTGCTGGATAAAAACAAAGAAAGAAGATACACTCCCGGCACTTCGAGGTTTGCACCAGTAGGGTTTTATCGTAACTGGTTCGGCTATTATTCTACCGTTTATGGAAGAGTATATGAACCCGGCTATTATTCTTCTGCAACCAAATTTTATTGGGAAAGTAATTTGTATGACCTGTCTCCTGATAAGCTTTTGTATTCAGCACAGTCAGAAAGTTTTGACCCATCTTCCATATCGAGATTAGCCGGCGATTACAGCAACAAAATTGTGGCCGATATGACGAAGCAGGGATTGGTGGCAAAAAGATAATTCGCTTATCTGTTGAAATTTGACCTTTCTGACCCTACAGTCGTCACGTTGAAAAGGGTGGGAGGGTCAAATTTTTTTTTCTGCTTTTTCTTTCAACTCTTTTTTATTTTCTCCATCACTTTCTTCAATAGTTTTCAGGGTATTAATGCTGAGGTTAAATTCAAAACCTATCAGCACGGCAAGCGAATTTATAAATATCATGATCATGATTACCATGATGGTACCGATAGAACCGTACAATATATTGTAGCGGCCAAAGCTATTTACAAAAGCAGAAAAGCCGATTGTGGCAATGATGCTGAGGCAGGTCGCAATCACAGCGCCGGGGGAAACAAGCTTCCATCTTTTCGTAGTGGAAGGCGCATATTTATAAATGAACCCATAAGTGTAAAATATAAGGGCAACGATAAAAATCCATTTCGCATAAAGTATAAGCTGCAGCGTGGTTTCATTTTTTATACCGAGCAACCCCAAAATATTATTTTGTATAAGTAACAATATAAGAAAGACCAACAGCAAACTAAAAAGCAGCATTGTCAGCTTGATGGCATTCCATCTTTTTTTAAGTCCCTTTATTGTTTTAAAGCCGATATAATCTTTGTTGAACGACCGCATTAACCCGATGACCGCATTGGAAGCAAAAAACAGTGACAATAAAAAAGTGAAAGAGATCAACCCGATCTTAGAGCCGTTGATAATTTCATCAACAAACTGTACCACACTTTTATTGTAAGTATGTGAGGGTATAATATCCATTATCAAACTGTGCAATTGATTTTTTAGCGACCGTTTGGAAATGAATGGAAGATTTGGAATAAGCGTAAAAAGAAACAGGCAGGTAGGCGGCACCGACATAATAAAGTTATACGAAATGGCGGCGGCTCTTTCGGTAAGGTGAGGAATGCTAAACGCTTTTGCAAAACTTTTCACCACCTCATACACTGAAAAATCATGAAAGCCGGGCGGCGACCAATGTTTACTTTTTCTTTTTAAGTAATCAATTGGATGAATGTTTGAAAATATTCGTGCAACTTTTATCAAGGCTCAATTGTTTGAAAAGATTTACAAAAATCCATTTAATAGATAAAAAAGCTATTCATAAATCTACTGATTTTCTTCTCTTGCCCTTAGTAAACTATCCAATGCCTGTTGGTAAGCTTTTGCATAAATCAAATGTTCCTGGTATGTTGTTGCAAAGTCAGAATAGCCGGAAAAATCAGAGCGGGCAACAAAAAATAAATAATCGGTTTCGGGCATGTTCAGCACAGCATCAATCGTTTTAATAGAAGGTGTGCATATTGGCCCCGGTGGCAAGCCCGCATTCAAATAGGTATTGTATGGCGATGGATAAGAAAGGTATTTGTGATAGATCCTTTTCAATTCAAAATTCTTCATGGCAAACTTTATCGTCGGGTCTGCAGCAAGCCGCATGCCTTTACGCTTTCTGTTAAGATACACGCTGGCAATTTTTCCTTTATCGGCCAGTTTGTTGGTTTCTTCCTCCACTATAGATGCCAGGGTATAAACTTCTTTAGGAGACAGGCCGGTCTTTTGCGCTTCCTGTACACGTTCATTATTCCAGAATTTTTTTTCTTCCGTATATAATGTTTTCAAAATCTTTTCAAGGCTTGTGTTCCAGGTAAACGTGTAGGTATTTGGAATTACGATAGTCATCATGCTGTTGGTATCTATATCAAACTGCAGCAACGAATCGTTGTTGTTTAAAAACCTGATCACCTGCATGGAATCTGTTTCAAAACCGTTTCCAATTTTTCTTGCCAGGTCTTCTTTGGTTCTTAATTTAGTTATTATTAGGTTTACCGGCTCCTGCCTGCCCGCACGTAACATTCTTACAAGATTAACAATGCTTGTGCCTTTGCTTACCCTGTATTTGCCGGGTTTAACATTCCTATCGTAACCGGCATATTTAGCCACTTTATTTAGCCAGAAATCGCTTCCGATTATATTTTCTTTTTTAAGATCATTTTTTACCTGTAAGTAGCCGGCGCCTGTATGTATATAAAAGAAATTGTTTTCAGGAGAAGATACGGTGGGGCCGAATAATTGCCAGGCACAATAGCCGGCGATTACTATCGCAATACCAAACAGGAGCAGTATAATTTTTTTAGTTTTCATAATTTTTTCTTTAACAGCCTGAATGATATTTTATCTTGTGCGAAAATGATAATGAATGCTGTTTTCCAGATTACAATTCAGCTCAATTTAAAAAATATAAAACCCTGGCTTTTTGAGACAGGGTTTTAATAATTGTAGGCCGGTAAAGGCAACTTATTTATATAAAATTATTTAGAAGAAGGAGGCGTTTGCGGCTGTACAGTTCCCGGCATTTGCGTGCTATTTTGTGGCTGTACCGGTGAACCTACGGGCGCTTCATTTATCAAATTATCGCGGCTGGAGTTCCCCCCGGTTTTAGGAATAAAAAGTGCGGACGTGATGCATAACACACCAATGATCGCAGCAAAAAGCCAGGTGCCTTTTTCAAGCACATCGGTTGTTTGCTTTACGCCCATAAGCTGGTTTCCGAGCCCGCCAAAAGATGAAGAAAGGCCACCGCCTTTCGGGTTTTGAATAAGTATGATAAGCCCCAAAATAATGGAGGCAATAATAATAATGATTCCGAAAACTACTAACATGTCAGGTTGATTTTATACTTTCAATTTTGGCTGCAAAGTAAGCGCTTTTGGCAGGATTAATCAAACTTAATTTGTTATACATTTCAATCGCTTTTTCCCGCTTATCCTGCTTTATAAGCACTTCTGCCATAGCTTCCGTAAGCACTTCCGTATTAATGTTAGACGATTCGGCAGCGCTTTGAATTATGTTTTCCGCCAATGAGCTTTGCTGCGGCAAATTCGCATTTGGCAGCTTCTTCATGCTTCTCAGCCATTCGGTAAAGCTCTTCATTTGCGTGCCGAGTTTATCGTTAGTAAATACTTCATCGGTTATTTTTATTCCCTGCGATGCAAAATAATCAACGGTATATAAAGGTTCAAACGCAATCACCTCTTCAGCGCCCTGCACATTTGCCGGTGACGCTGTAAGAGGAACTATGAGCGGCTCAGTAGCGGCAATAAGTTCGTCTTCTTCATATTTCTCTTGCTGTGGGTGGCTTGCCGGTTCCGCGATTTCTGTGAATAGTTTTTTGTCATCATTGACATCCATCTCTTCAAAAGTTTCATCAGTATTTTGAGCCGCTTCTTCATTTATATTTTGTGTATCGATCGCTATCATTTCCGAATCAACGTCCGGATTTTCTTCGTCATTTATATTTGTATTGACTTTGATAGCCCCGAGTTGTCCTTCTGCAATGTCAGCTTCAGGCTGCAATACTTCGGCAGAAATCATTTCCTCATTTTCATCCGCACCATCAAAAATATTCTCATTATTATTTTCTGTAATATTTTCTAAAGCAGGAGTTACTTCTTGTTGTGTTTCGGTTCCCGCTAAAAAATCTTCATGCTTATTATTAGTTTTTACCTCAACGTTGGTTGCGCCTTCAATTTGATCTTCGGATAGCGCCGCAGAGTGATTGATATCCGTATCGCTGTCGTAAGTGTCTTTGTCATCGCCATTTTCGGATTGTGACAATTGAAACTGCAGCCATTGAGCGTTAGTAAAATAGAGCGCTGTTTTTTTTGCCGTCTTTTCAAAATCACTATGCCCATTTTTTTTGTAATGTAACAGCAATAAATATTTCACATAAGCGCTATAAGGAAATGCTTCCGTATTTTTTTCAAGCGTATCTATATCCATTGCTGAATCAATGAAAAAAGAATCAGCCGTGTTCATTTTTACATTCATCAATTAGTTTTAAACGAGCACTACCAGTTAGAAAATATTTTATTAAAAATAGCATCGGTAACGTTCTTTACAATCTCGTCTCCCAACTGCGCCTCCGCCTGCGGCAAAGTAAGCTGCGCAGAGAAATCATAATTACTGGTCACATCACTTTCAAAATCTTTTTTGGCATCAAGTGAGTTTTTAAAAATCAAATGAAACGTTACGTTCAGCCTGTTGGTACTTGCATTTTGATTGGAGATACCCGTTGTTGTTACACTGTAATCAGTAAGATAGCCGCTTATATCGTAATGCGCATCATCATTATTTGTTTGCCGTAATCTCGTTTGGCCAATTATTTTTTGCTTTAATTTTTCCGTGATCTGCGGTGTAAGCTGCGGGTTTACATAGCGAGCCTTGTTTTCAAAATAATTTACCCTGAATGTTTTTATCTCCGGCGGAATAGGAGCGGTATCTTTAGTAGAATATTTACAAGTAGCAAAGCTCATGGTGCAAAGCAAGAAGCTTAATACTGCAAAAAATTTTATTTGTGATGATTTCATATATAACACGAATTATTAAACACTAATTACGCGAATTAAAACGAATTGCACGAATTAAGAAAGAACGAGTTACACGAATTAAGAAAGAAACGAACTATTCAAGCTGATCAACCTTTAAACCAATCAACCAATCAACCAATCAACCAATTAACCAATTAACCAATCAACCAATCAACCAATCACCAATCAACCAATCAACCAATCAACCAATCAACTTTCAACCAATCACCAATCAACCAATCAACCAATAACCAATCAACCAATTAACCAATTAACCAATCAACCAATCAACCAATCAACACTATTCAGTAATATTATACTCTTTTAACTTTCTATAAAGTGTTCTTTCGCTGATGCCCAAATCGGAGGACGCATCCCTGCGTTTTCCACGATGCTTTTTGAGCGCTTTTACTATCAGGTCTTTTTCAGCATCCATAATGCTCAATGATTCTTCCACTTCCTGGTGATTATGTATGGCATCTTTTGATAATACTACCGGCTGGCCTGAAGAAAGCGCCGGTTTATTTTGATCTCCATTATAATCTTCCAGCAGCTTATCGCTTTGATAAGTATGGTTTCCGTTTCCATTCATCGCGGCAGGGTTTTGCAGCATATCATAAAACATTCTTTTTAATTCGGTCACGTCTTTCTTTACATCGAAGAATAATTTATAAAGTATCTCTCTCTCGTTGCTGAATTCTTTTTGATTTGTTCCTCCCTGGTTGCCGGCGGCGGTTGACAGCACAGGCAGCCTGGTAAAATTTGTTTCAGGTAAAAAATTCCGCATTTCATCACCAGTTACATTTTTTTCTTTCGCTAATACGGATATCTGTTCGGCAATATTTTTTAATTGCCTTACATTACCAGGCCACGGATAATTCACCAAAATATTTTTTGCCTCATCATCAAGTTGCACCGCCGGCGATTTATAACGGTCAGCAAAGTCGGCGGCAAATTTTCTAAAAAGTAGAGGAATGTCTTCCTTACGGTCGCGAAGCGCCGGAACCCTTATGGGAACTGTGTTTAAACGATAATAAAGATCTTCCCGAAACTTTCCTGCATGTGTAAATTCCAGCAGGTCTTTATTGGAAGCAGCGATCACACGCACATCCGTTTTTTGAACTTTTGACGAACCCACACGAATGTATTCTCCCGCCTCCAATACACGCAACAGGCGTGCCTGTGTGCCTAAAGGCATTTCGCCTATTTCATCAAGAAAAATAGTTCCGCCATTCACTGTTTCAAAATATCCCTTGCGGCTATCAACTGCGCCGGTGAACGAACCTTTCTCATGGCCAAAAAGTTCTGAGTCAATAGTTCCTTCCGGAATAGCGCCGCAGTTAACGGCAATAAAAGGATTGTGTTTTCTTGCAGACAGCGAATGGATGATATGAGAGAATACTTCTTTACCCACGCCGCTTTCTCCGTTGATTAAGACGCTGAGGTCAGTGTTCGAAACCTGTATAGCAACATCCAGTGCATGCACAAGGGCAGGGGAGCTGCCGATAATTCCAAACCTGTTTTTTATAGCTTGCTGATCCATTAGTCTTCTTCGATTATAAATTTTTCAATTTCTGTTTTTAAGACAGGCAAATAAATTTTCAGTATGGGCCAGATCACACTTTGATCAACTTTATCATAATCATGCACTATAATATGTCTTAGCGCAATTATTTTCTTTTGATAAGAAACCTGAATTTTTGAATTTAATTTTACAGCTTTCGCCAGCGCTTCTCCGATTATGGATAATCTCCTTAAAACAGCATCAGACACAGTAAAATTTTTTTCAAACTCTTTACTATTTTTAATATCACTTATATGATGTTCGATAAGATTTATTGAACTGACAATATCACTCAAATATGCTTTATCATCCTTAGCCATAAATCTTAATTTTTTCTGAATTAATTCTTTTAGCCAAATAAGGATTTCTTGATTTTTTCTTTGGCAGCAAATCAATTTTTCTGCCTAAAATATCTTCGAGTGAAAAAAGAAATTCAAAGTAGTTATCTGCGTATCCGAGTTCATCTATTTTATCATTATCAAATTCATAAAGAAAGTCTACATCACTTTTTTCATTAAAGTCACTACGTGTGGCAGAGCCAAATATTTCCAGTGATTTTAAGGAATGTTTTTGGCACGCTTTAACAATCTCCCCTAACGACTTTTGAATTAAATAATTCATACAATTTTTATTTTATTTTTCCTATCAATGTTCCCGCGGTACAACTCTCAATTATTACATCTGCATAATCTCCTTTAGTCAGGTTTCCACTCTTTGGAAAGATCACCACTTTATTATTGTCACTTCTGCCTGCCCAGTGCTCATCACTCTTTTTGGAATTTCCTTCTATCAATACTTTATGTACTTTGCCAATTTCTTTTTGCATTCCTTTTAATGAATGCGTGCGATGCAGATCAACCACTTCCTGTAATCTTCTTTTTTTTATTTCCAATGGCACGTCATCTTCAAAGCGCCTCTCAGCAAGGGTTCCGGGCCGTTCGGAATAGTAATACATATAGGCAAGTTCATATTCGCAATATTCCATCAGGCTCAATGTTTGCTGATGGTCTTCTTCTGTTTCTGTACAAAATCCGCTAATCATATCACTTGAGATTCCGCAACCGGGTAACACTTCCCGTATCCTGTCAACCTTTTGTATATACCATTCACGTGTATAAGTGCGGTTCATTAACCGCAGTATCCTGCTACTTCCGCTTTGCACCGGCAGGTGAATGTACTTGCAAATATTTTTATACTTCGCCATTGTAAAAAGCACTTCGTCTGTAATATCTTTTGGATGTGAAGTGGAGAAACGCACCCTTAACAAAGGAGAAACAAGCGCAACTTTTTCCAGCAAGTTGGCGAACGTGACGGCCCCCACTTCCTCCAAAGGAGTCCATTCGGACAAAGGAATCCCGCTGGATAGATATCCGCCGATAGGGGAGACTTGCCAGGCATAGCTATCTACATTTTGGCCAAGTAAGGTAACTTCCCTGTATCCTTCTTCAAAGAGTTGATGACATTCATTCACGATTGATTCGGGATCGCGGCTTCGCTCACGGCCACGCGTAAACGGAACTACGCAAAATGAACACATGTTGTTGCAGCCACGCATGATGCTTACAAAAGCAGTAACGCCATTACTATTTAACCTTACGGGAGAAATATCCCCGTAAGTTTCTTCGCGGCTTAATAATACATTTACTCCTTTCTGGCCGCTCTCTGCTTCCTCAATCAAACCCGGCAGCGTTCTGTAAGCATCAGGCCCCACCACGATATCTACCAATTTTTCTTCTTCAAGAAATTTAGATTTCAGCCGTTCCGCCATGCAGCCAAGCACGCCGACTAAAAGGCCGGGGTTATACTTTTTTACTTTCCTGAATTCTGAAAGCCTCTTTCTTACGGTCAGTTCTGCCTTTTCCCGAATGGAGCAGGTGTTTATAAATATCATGTCTGCTTCCTGGAAATGCCGGGTAATACCAAAGCCATTCTCCCGCAAAATTGAAGCAACCACTTCGCTGTCAGCAAAGTTCATTGCACACCCATAACTTTCTATGTAAAATTTTTTTGAAGCAGGATTATTTGATATTGACAAAGCTCTCAAAGCTTCGCCCTGCCTCGCTTCCACATGTCCCTTATCAATGGAAATATCCACCATAGATGTCCTCATTTTTAATTGGATGGCAAAGATAACAAATTAAAAATTGCGTCAGGATGGCAGAAGATTAATAAAAGAAAGATCATGATTATAAGGTAGATGAAGACATTATACAACCGTATAGCTCTTGCCACTTTTGGCTAAGCTTTAAGTTGTTAGATAATACTGCGAAGACATACCGGGAGTAAATCGAATTGCTTTTAGCCAACTAGTTGGGCTTCACGATTTTTTTACACGAAGGCAAAAGATATCACTTTCAAAGGATATCATTTTATTATTTAACTGCTGGAGTTGTAAAGTATTTTACTCATAATTTAAAGCTATAGCTTTACTCAACACATTCAAAAATGTAAAGCAATAGTTTGGACAAAAAAGTAAAAAGCAAGCTATCCTTCGCATAGTAAATATCCTGTAAGTCTTTTATAATACCTACTTGTTGGGATAAGTAATAACGCCTGGTATATTCATTTCTTCAAGCATCATAATTTTGACATAATTTAGTTGATATCACCTCATTGTATTAAATGATTAGCATCAATGTTCAAACATATTAAAGGAGATTTTTTTGGCGGTATTACTGCCGGTATTGTTGCGTTGCCATTAGCTCTTGCGTTCGGTGTAAGTTCAGGATTAGGCGCAAGCGCAGGTTTATATGGAGCAATTTTCATCGGATTTTTTGCAGCTCTCTTTGGAGGAACTGATACTCAAATTTCCGGGCCGACAGCGCCGATGACCGCTATAAGTATGGTAATAATCGCCGGCATTGTCGCTTCTAACGACGGTAATGTTGCTAAAGCATTGCCGGCTATTTTAGGGGTGTTTTTAATGGTAGGGATATTTCAGATCATTCTTGGCCTCATCGGCCTGGGGAAATACATAAAGTATATCCCCTACCCGGTAGTCTCCGGATTTATGACAGCCATAGGAGTCATAATAATTATAACCCAGATTATTCCCTCGTTGGGCTATAACCCTAAAAAAGATATAAATTATGTAAGCCAGTTTAAGCAACATGCCGAAGCGGCTATCGTTCAAAATATTTTGAAGGAAGAGGCTGATGAAAATATATTCGTTATTGAAGATTATAAACAAACGGTAGAAAGGGCAGAGAAAATTACGCAGGAAGAAATTGCGCAGGAGTCGGAGACGCTCGCTGCTAAAGAATCCTCGGGCGTTTTAGGTTCTATTAAAATATTGCCAAGAGCTTTACGAAATATTAATTGGATTGAAGTGTTGCTTACCTGCTGTACTGTTTTTATAATTTATGGCTTCAAAAAGATAACCACCAAAATTCCGAGCGCCCTGGTAGCACTCGTTGTTGTAAGCGCTGTAGCCTGGTATTCCGGTTTGAATTATATTCCGATAGATACTATTCCGTCGGGTCTTCCGCTGCCTCATCTGGAAATTTTCTCTCAGTTTAAATTCGCCGATATATCGCCATTTATTTTCAGCGCTTTATCATTGGCACTTTTAGGTTGTATTGATTCTTTGCTCACCTCGGTAGTAGCAGATAATATGACGAAAACAAGACACAATCCCAATAAAGAATTAATAGGCCAGGGAATTGGAAATGGTGCAGCAGCGTTGTTCGGTGGTATTCCCGGTGCAGGAGCTACTATAAGAACCGTAGTAAATATAAATGCAGGCGGCAAAACCCGACTCTCAGGTATAATGGCAGCCATTTTCATCACGTTTGTATTACTGGCCCTTGGCCCATTGGCCTCAAAGGTACCGGCTGCCGTGCTCTCGGGAATATTGATAACCGTGGGAATTGGGGTGATTGACTATAAAGGATTGAAAGCAATACCGTCCATGCCCCGTTCAGAAATTGTGATAATGATGATTGTGCTGGTATTATCATCCGTATGGAACCTCGTATATGCCGTAGGGATTGGCTTGATTATCGCCTCTATGATGTTCATGAAAAAAATCGGGGACCTTACGGCAAAAGATTCGCTGGTAGAGCCTCTAAAAAAAGAAACTGCCTGGGAAGATGAATTTGATTTTCCGGAAAACCTAAAAGAGGAAGTCTTTATTAAGCACATAAATGGCCCTTTATTTTTTGGATCAACGAGCGATTTCAGTACGCTTATTAAACAGATTCCTCCTACTGCATCGGCAATTATTATACGGATGGATAACATGAGCTATGTTGATCAATCGGGTTTATATGCCCTGGAAGATGCATTTGCCGACCTGGTGCAGAGGCACAAAAAAGTGCTGTTGGTAAGCATTGCGAGCCAGCCAAGATATATGCTTGAAAGGATAAAAATTATTCCCGATCTTATTCCATTAAGCCAGGTATTTACAAATTTAAAGGACTGCCTCAAGTGGATTAACAAAAACGTAAAAGACGAATATTTGTAATACGGTGTATTTTCCAAAAAAATAATTAACAGCCAGCCATCATTGTTATTGCAGGTAAAAATATTCAGAAATCTGTTAACCGGCTTTCTTAAGTACGCTTCCACACTTATTGCAATACAAAGCGGTTGAATCGTTTTGATGATTGCAGCGGGCACATTTAATATTTTTTAAAGCAGACCGTGACATCTCTACCGTTATGATGCCCGTAGGCACGGCAATAATACCGTAACCAATTATCATTGCTATGGAAGAAATAAACTTTCCTAAAACTGTATGCGGAACCATGTCTCCATACCCAACTGTGGTTACAGTTACAATAGCCCAGTAAATACTTTGAGGGATGCTTGTAAAGCCTTTTTCGCCGCCTTCAATTACGTACATTATAGTACCGAGAAATACAACGATAGACACGACTGCCAACAGGAAGATGCTTATCTTATGCAAGCTGCTTTTGAGCGCCGCTAATAATGCACCTGCTTCGGTATTAAATCTCGCTAATTTCATAATACGAAACACGCGCAACAATCTGAAAATTCTCACGACAATAAAATAATGATACCCAATTATAAAAAGGCTTAAATAGGTAGGAATTATAGATAGTAAATCTATAATGCCCCAAAAGCTTAGCAGGTATTTGAAAGGCCTGGGACTAATCCAAATTCTTAAAAGATATTCAATCGTGAACAGGATCGTCATAAACCATTCAATAACAAAAAAAACTTTTATGTAGAGATTTCCAAATTCCGGCACGCTCTCCAGCATTACCGCTATTACGCTCAATAAAATGATCCAAAGCAGCACAACGTCAAATTGCCTTCCTGCTTTGGTTCTTGTTCCAAAAACAATAACGTGTAATTTCTCTCTAATGGACATTATATTATTTTAACAATGGACATTATATTATTTTAACGGGATATCGGAATCCGGCAATTTATAATAACACTTTTTTGCAAACTACCTCAATATTCTTATGATTACCCTGATAAATATTTTATCGCCGCCCTAAGCAGCTAGAAAGCCCGCGAACTACAAAGCATATTTATTCACAGCGAAGCAAATAAGAAACCAGTGATTGGCAAAAGGTGAAATGTTGTGAAAATTAGCAACTTAAGAAGCTGCCCAGAAATAGAAATTTTGTTTACCATTTAAGCCGTTTGTGAGACACGAATGGCGGCGGGCCACCGTGGTCGATGTCTCCACCGCCCACTTTAGCAGGATAAAAAATTTATATAATCATTTATAGACAGCTTCTAAGAGTAATTAAAAAGCTAAAAATAAGTGCGTATGTATATAATTGTCAGCCTCACAGATAGGATTTTTATCTGTTCTGTGCCCTGCAAAGCAGGCATGAGGCAAGACCAGATAAACTTTTATACAGCGAAACGCAAATACAGAACTATACTAAAATTGTATTTTTAAATGCGAATACTCTTATTTTTTTAAAGTCAAGCTGAACTGGCTTGAAGCTGCGCTGGTATCAGTCTCCGTAAGCACCAATGTAGAACAATTGAAAGAAGTGGATGTCAGCGGTAGAAATATTAGTTGGCTCCTGTTATTGTCATTGATCGTGATTATCCCGTTTGATGAAACACTCCAGGTGCCGGTAGCATTCCTGGGCGGAGAACATATAATGCCGGCGTCTTGTATAGTCGTTGTGCCATCCGTCTTTAAAGATATTTACCATCCGGTTCTCAGGCATCCAATTGGTGTGCAAAAATCCTGGAAGAGAATATTAAAGCCGGTTTCAAATTTTACAATTGGGTAAGTACCTGCTATGGAAGCCATCGTCTTATTGCAATACCATTGTTGTTATCATTTTTTTTGCAAGAAAAAAAGGCGAAAAGCAGCAGGTCGAAAGAAAATTTTTGTTTTCATAATTTACTTTTATAGATTATAAAATTTAAAGGGTCGTATTATGTTATGTTGGTAGTATATCATCAAATACTTCACATTCTCAAATTAAAAATAAGCCGGCATTAGTTTTTCCCTTTGAATGGCTTGACTGAGAGCATGCACTTTCAGTTATACTCCGGTAAAATGGCAAACAAAAGAGAAGCCTGTAAAAAGCCTAATGAAAAATTTTCCGGGAGAAGATGTGGGCAAAGTAACCGCACATCAGATAAAACTCCAATACGTTTCTTCCGCATGAAAATTTGTTTCAGGCCAATGATTCATATCAAAGCCGGGAGCTTTCTCTAGTTTTTCTTTTGCTTGATTAAGTATAAATGCTTTATTAGCCGGATCAACCCGCAACAAGCTAAAAGGTATTGCAAAATACTTCTCGCCGATGGTGAGAAATCCGCCAAATTCTATCACCACATATTCTATTTTTCCCGAGGTAATATCTACCATGATATCCGCTATCTTGCCCAAATGCTCATCCTGTGAATTGTGAACCTTGTCACCAATGATGGATGTGGCGGCTAAATATTTTAAGGGCATGTTAGGATATTTTCCTTCCTGGTTAACCCCGCTAAGATTTTCATTTTGTAAAATGTCCATGTAAAAAAATTTTAAGTCGTTAAATTTAATTATTAAATACGAAGTATTAATATAGCTTTAAAGTTCTATCGTTCAACAATTGTACCTAAGATTTCTTCTTATCGCTTATAAAATTGAAAATATGTCTATGAATACTTACCTCACATCACATCACCAGCCATTAGCCTATATTTACTATTAAAACCTTACGGTGTGGAGGTGCAATCAATTGAGCTTTTAAAAATTGAACCCGAAGAGCTGGACTCTTTCCTGGCGTTAGGATGGTTTAGAATGCAACAGACTATATTTACAACGGAGATATTACATTTTTATGGGCAACTTTATAAAGCTCTCTGGCTGCGGGTTGACTTGCAAAAATTTCAGCCCGATAAAAAATGCCGGGCACTGCATAATAAAAATAGCCGGTTCAAAACAGAAATAAAAAAAACAATTCTTACACCGGCACATGAGGTTTTATATCATTCTTATAAAGAAGCCATTTCTTTTGATACTGCCTCTTCTTTGCATGCGCTTTTGTATGGCAATAGCTCATTGGATGTTTATAATACTTATATGATTGATGTGTATGATGGACCTCAGTTAATCGGCACCGGCGTTTTTGACCTTGGCAGTGCAAGTGCCGCAGGCATTTGTTCCGTGTACGATCCGGATTATAAAAAATACAGCATGGGAAAGTATATAATCTTTGAAAAAATGCTTTATTGTAAAAAAGAAAATTTCAAATACTTCTATCCGGGCTATATTGTACCAGGCTATTCAATGTTTGATTATAAGCTGAAAATAGGCACTACTGCCATCGAATATTTCGATAACGATAGCAATCAATGGTTCGCCTTATTTAAAAAAGAATAACGGTATATAAATTCTCTCCTACGGAGGGCCTTGCAGGCTTGCTTTACCGGCTTTTTGTAAAAGCTTATCATCACGAAGATCAACCGGTATGGCAATTGCCTTGCCCTTCTGCGGTGTAAACACTATTTAGCAACAGAATCTTCTACATACTTTGTAAACGTATTGATGAAGAAAACATTATTTGCATTGCTGAATTTTGCATCGGAGAGGTGCATTGAAACTTTGAGATCATCACAATTAGCAGTTAGCACATAATCAAGCCTGTCGCCACTTGCCAAAGAAACCGTGAGGCCTGTAAAATGTACGCAACCCACCTGGTATTGCTTCGCTGTGCTCTTTGATCCTTTTGCTTCCAGCTTCTTGGAAATTTCTTTCAGGGTTTTGATGAACTCGGGCAAATATTTTTTTTCTATAGGAAAAAATTTCTTAAACTTATCTGCCGAAGTTACATGATCAGTATAGGTGATAGGCGTAGCAAGGCTTTTATCAAGCAATGCATACTTCTGGGCATTGACATTAATGAAAATCAGGGTGAAAATAAAAAGTAAAATACATTTCATATAGTAATAGTTAAGTTTGCTTGTATTCTCCAAAAACTTCGCGAAGCACATCTGAAATTTCCCCAAGGGTACAATAACTCTCCACAGCTTCCACGACTATAGGCATTAAATTATTATTATTAGTTGCATATTCTTTAATTTTTTCCAGGCATGCAGCCGCTTTTACATTGTCTCTTTTTTGCTTTAAGCTTTTTAGCTTACCTGTCTGCACATCTCGTATCGTTTCGTTTATCTTGAATGAAGGTGGTGCGATCTCTTCTCCGCCTGTAAACGCATTAACACCCACTATTATTTTATCTCCCGATTCAATCCGTTGTTGATACACATACGCACTTTTTGCAATTTCATTTTGTATGAAGCCCTGCTCTATTGCATTTACGCTGCCACCCATGTTATCTATTTCTTCTATAATCTTCCAGGCGCCGGCTTCCACTTCATCCGTTAGTTTTTCCACAAAATAGCTACCGGCCAGCGGATCCACCGTATCGGCAATGCCGCTTTCCCACGCCGCTATTTGTTGTGTTTTTAAGGCAGTTGCCGCGGCGGCTTCTGTAGGTAGATTAAGCGCTTCATCGTAACCGTTAGTATGCAGGCTTTGGGTACCGCCCAATACAGCCGCAAGTGTTTGCACGGTAACCCTGGTAATGTTATTCAACGGTTGTTGGGCGGTTAAGGTACTTCCGCCGGTCTGTGTGTGAAACCGCATCATCATTGCCTTTGGGTCTGTGGCGCCTGCGTCTTTCATAATCTTCGCCCACATTCTTCGGGCCGCCCTGAACTTTGCTACTTCTTCAAAAAGGTTGTTATGCGCATTGAAGAAAAAAGATAATCTCTTTCCAAAAATATTTATATCCAATCCCTTTTGCAAGGCCGCCTGTAAATAAGATTTGCCATTGCTTAAAGTAAAAGCAATTTCCTGCACGGCAGTGCTGCCCGCTTCGCGAATATGATAGCCGGAAATAGAGATCGTATTCCACTTGGGAAGTTGTTTGCTGCACCATTCGAATATATCGGTGATGATGCGCATTGAAGGCTTTGGGGGATAGATGTAAGTGCCGCGTGCCGCATATTCTTTCAGTATATCATTTTGTATCGTACCCGATAGCTGCATTAAATCTGCACCTTGCTTCTTTGCCAGGGCGACATACAACGCCAGCAATATAAAGCCTGTTGCATTAATCGTCATAGAAGTGGAAACATCCTGCAGGCGGATATCCTTGAACAACGCTTCCATATCTTCAAGGGAATCTATAGCCACGCCTACTTTTCCCACTTCGCCTTCTGACAGCGGATGATCACTGTCGTAGCCTATCTGCGTAGGAAGATCAAAGGCAACACTTAAGCCGCTTACGCCTTGCGATAGTAGGTAATGGTATCGCTTATTACTTTCTTCAGCGGTGCTAAAGCCGGAATATTGGCGCATCGTCCAAAGCCGGCCGCGGTACATATCAGGCTGTACGCCACGGGTAAATGGAAATTCTCCGGGCAACTCTTCTGCAATTTTTTTTTCGGAAACATCAGCCGGCAAATACAATTTTTTGATCTCGATACCTGAATCTGTGTAAATTTTTTTCATTGAAAAGAGTTAAATATTGCGCAAAAAAAATCATAACGGATGTACTTGTATAACAATTCAATTGTATTAGA
The DNA here is from genome assembly GCA_965217965.1 of Hanamia sp. Lineage (GTDB taxonomy): Bacteria > Bacteroidota > Bacteroidia > Chitinophagales > Chitinophagaceae > Ginsengibacter. The sequence goes on from CBDCJQ010000001.1 coordinate 3,026,168, forward strand.
ATCTGACAACCGTACTTGCGGCATAATATCTGCCGCAAGTACGGCATTAAGGTATAATATATTTTGCCGTCACATGATTTTCTTTGCCTCAAAATTAAGGGCATCCAATACGATGTTATGAAGAGAAGCTTTCGGATTGTTAATAAGAAAATCAATGATCTGCTTGTTAAGATCCATACCGGATGCTTTGAAGGGAAGGGTAGAGGCAAGCTGATTTACCACATATATATTTTGCTCTTTTAGATTATTCACTGCCTTCCATAGCTCGGTGGACACATACACCTGCTGGCTGATATTATAATCGTATTCCTGCTTTATCGCATCAACTAAAGAAAGTTGCATCTGGCGGCTGGAAAGCCCTGAATTGGGCGTTCGCGATATTAAATTTTGGAGAGAAATTCTTTCGGCAAGAAGGGTAAGCCTTTCATAAGCCTGCAGGCGCAGCTTCAGCGTTTCAGGGTTAATGCCGGTTCTTTCTTTTATATCTTTTTTTATTGAAGTGAATTCTGTGATCATCCAAATGGTTGCTAAAAACAGCACCCCCATAAGGATAACAAATACGGTCTCAAATATTGACATTGTGATAATTTAAAGCAAAAATACTTATTCCCTTAGCAAAGCTTTGTAAATTTGCAGGCGAAAAGATGTAATATTTTGTTGAAATGATTTACGCTCAGCAAGCGTATATCATACCTTATTTAAATAAATAATTATGGAAACAATAAATAAAACGCCGGTAACCTTTGCTGCCGGAGCCGTAAGTGAAATCAAAAGACTGATGACTGAAGAAGGCTTTGACGCAGGTAAATATTTGCGTGTAGGTGTGAAAGGTGGCGGCTGTTCCGGTATGACGTACATTCTTGAATTTGACACCCGCACTGATAAAGATGAAGTCTTTGAAATTGACGGCATTCCCTGCATTATAAATCCTGCCCATAGCATTTATCTTTTAGATATGGAAATAGACCGGGAGGGCGGCCTCAACTCACGCGGCTTCACTTTTAAAAATCCTAATGCAAGCACCACGTGCGGTTGCGGAAGTTCTTTTGGGGTATAGTGAATTAGCCTTACTTCTTAAATAAAAGCCGCAGTATCCCACAATTCTTCTAATCCCGTAAATGCCTTCAGGCCGGTTTTTCCAGCGGGAAGCTTCAGTGTTCGGGTCGCTAAAGGTTCACTTTTTTAAATACTTTCCATATAAAGCATGCTGATAAAATTATTCACATTTCTGAAATCACTTGCTCTTGAAACTTTGTAATTGAATAATACTATTTATTTAATATGCCTTCTGCAACTGTATTGCTCAAGCCGGTTTTCATTGAGTCTGTGGGCTTTGCCTGAATTCTTTTTTGTCTTGGCTTATAGGAATTAGAATAATGTGAAAAAAGAAGTTCAAAAGATATTTTATAACTTTTAGTAAAAGGGCTCTGCCTGATTCTTTAGTACTAACCTTATTACATTATTTTATATTACCTATACTGTCCATTATAGAACCAAAATGGCAAACAAGAGGCTCTTAAATTTTATAGAAAATATTTAATATCAAATAACTTTGAAATCTTTTTGAATTCTGAAGGAGACATACCGGTTCCATTTTTAAAGAAACGGCTGAAGTGGCCGGGGTCATCGAAGCCTAATTCACACTCTATTTCTTTAGCCGATCTATCAATGTAATAAAAAAGGCACTTGGCTTCCAATATTATACGATCCTGTATAACTTCCAGCGGGGATTTATGATTATAGATTGCGAACAGATTGGAAAGCGTTTTAGGAGACTTGTTCATTTCAGCAGCATAAAATTGCACGCTGTGCTTTTTGCGGTAATGCAGTTCAACCAGCAGGTTGAAGTTGCGAATGATATCAAGCTTTGTATTGGCCTCCAGCCCCTGGTCTAAATATTGTTCTTTGGCCAGCCGCGTAGCCTTTATGATAAGGCGTTTCACCAGCATTTGCAGCATGTCACCTTGTATTAAATCATTCACTTCCAATTCTTCTTTAAAAACGCCCAAAAGATTTTCAAACTTTTTTTGTTCTTCTTCATCAAGTAGAAGAAAGGGAATTTTAGCATTGCCATAAAATAAGAAGCCTACGCAACCTACCTCTTTATCATGATCAACGATGCAGTAAAACTCACGGTTGAATTGCCATGCCACAATATCTTTCGCATTTTCGAAGCGGAAAGACTGATGTATCATCAGCGGCAATAGTGTGTTTGCAGGAAAAGTATAAGGCACTTCATCAATCAAAATTTCCTGGCCGGGGCCTCTATTCCAGGTGAAAGTGTAGTAAAGGTTTTGATGATCGCGACCATAATAAAAGCGATCGAAATTTTCTTCCTCCTGAATTAGCAGAAACTCTCCGCCAGTAGATTTATTTAAAAACTGTTGTCGCATAAATTTCCGTTGTATAAAAATGAACTCTAAGAAAACGGAAAGCAAAAAGATTCCCGCATTAATTTCTTTGCAGGTCGATTTTAGCGCTAATTTTTCCTTTGGGCTGTGCTCCTATTAGCCGGTCTATTAGTTCACCTTCTTTAAAAAATAACAAAGTGGGAATACTTGTCACACCAAACTGAACCGCGGTGTTGGGGTTTTCATCAATATCCAATGCGCCAACCGCTAAAGTATTTTTGTATTCCTCTGCAATCCCCGCTACCACAGGTTTTAAAGCCTTGCAAGGGCCGCACCACTCAGCGCCAAAGTCAATCAATACTAATTTTTCATTTTGCAGTACCGTTTCAAAATTATCATCTGTTACGGTAATTACATTATTTGTATCCATAAATTTTTATATTCAAAGGTTGTATATGTTGCCCTTTTTTATAATGACAACATAGCCTTTACAATCGATGATTTTTCCCGTACATAGTTGTATCATTTTATCAAAGAAGTCCGATGATAGAAGGACACCACATTTCTTTAAAGTGGAATTGCGGGTACTGAATAAATTTAGTTTAATATTCTTTGATACTGTGTTTTGATTTCACAGATCATGCTCTTTTAAAGAGCGATTTAGCTGCGGAATTAATTTCGCCATTATATTTTTCTAAGGCAAGACGATTAACTTCAGGAAGTATGTCCCATGTGCTGTGAGCCGATGATGGGCTTTACGTAGGGAACAAGGTTTTGTCTTTTTTGTGACTGGGAGGAAAAGCCAAAAAAAATTATGATCGCTGATAAAAAAGTTTTGAGCATAATGTAATATTAAGTTGTACATCAAAGAATTCATTATTTGTAATGCACTATTTATTTAATTGATTGAACAAAACTTTTTTATTTTAAATGAATTCTCACTCTATAAAAAACACCAAATCAAATGTGGAAAATACGGTATAACAGAGTATTTGTACCCTATTTTTGGGCTTAATTTTTATACTTACTAAGCATTGTAATGCAATACCAGTAACGATCTTGGCTATACCACCTTTTGTATGTGCTTTATATATTTTATATGTCAAACTAAATAATCCCCTATGTTTAACAAATAATTTATGTGTTAATTGAAACACTTAAAAAAAACGATTTTCCTGCTTATGTTTTTAGAAGATCAAAATACATTACAACTGGAAAATCTAACGTTTCCTCTGAATCTTTCGCTTAAGAATAATCTTCCGATTAGTAATACCTCAAAAACTTATTACCATGTAATTTGTCTTATCGCTGCATGTATTTTAGTTTATTGGCCGGTTTTCTCCCATAATTTTCAATTTGCATGGGACGATCAATGGGTAGTGATGAACGATTATACAGAAGGTGGCTTTTACAAAGAAAATATTGCCGCAATACTAACAGAGTTTTATCATGGCCAGTATGCACCTGTTAATGAATTTTTCTACCTGGTATTGTATAATCTGTTTGGGTATAGTGCATTTTGGTTTCATAGTGCAAGCCTGATTATCCATATATCCAACGTTTTGCTACTTTACTTTTTATTAAAGAAACTACTTAGGAGGAGCGCACAATTTGAAGCAGCTTCCATATCGCGTATAGCTTTTATTGCTTCTCTGTTAATGGCGATTCACCCGTTCCTGGTGGAGCCGGTTTCATGGATGGCGGCTTCTAAATGTATTTTGTTTGCTTTCTTTTATTTGTTAGCCCTGCACTTTTACCTGAATTATATAACGAGCAAAAATCTTTGGTATTATGGGCTTACATTCGTGTTTTTTATTATCTCTTTTGGGGCAAAAGAGCAGGCAGTAACTATGCCTGTATGTTTATTGCTTTTTGATTTTATATTAAAACGCGACATGCAAAGCAGCAAAGTGTGGTTTGAAAAGCTTCCATTTTTTTGCTTATCCATTTGCTTTGCCATTATAACTTTTTATTCCCAGGCACAAAATGGTGAAGGCATACTTTCCTCTCAGCCTCATTATCCATTATATCAAAACCTGGTTTTTGCCACTTATACCGTAACGGAATATATTATAAAATGTATTTTACCAATAAGGCTAAGTTATATTTATCCTTTTCCTAATCTTCCCGGTGAGCCTTTGCCTTTTTACCTGTGGCTCTATCCTGTTGTATTACTATTTGTAACTGTGGGCTTTTGGAAATTTTGGAGTAAACCATGGATATTTTTTGGAATAGTCTTTTTCCTTATTCAAATAAGTATCGTATCCAATGTTATTCCCACCTCCCGATTTGCAATTGTTGCTGATCGTTACGTGTACCTGCCATCAATTGGTATTTTCTTTTTGATAGCCTACGTTTTAGATTCCGCCTTGCAAAAGAAAAATAAATTTAGGTATTTATTGTTGGGTTGCAGCCTCGTATATTTTATATGCTTAGGTACTTACGCAAGGCAACGCTGTACAGTATGGCACAATTCTGATACGCTAAAAAAAGAGCTGAAACAAACAATAGAAAGCAGAAGTGATTATAATGAATGGATAAAGAAAAATAGCATACCAGAATGATTTTTTATTAAACATATAAACAGATACATTATGAAATTTTATTTACAACATTGGTAAGGCTTCTCAAGCCAAAAAATATTGATTATTAAACATCTATTATGCATTATTACCTTTAATTAATAAAAAAACGAATTATGAAAAAAGTATTAAAAATTTCTGCAATCGGATTGATCGTTTTTGCTCTTGTAGCAAATTTGCACTCGGCAATCTTTAACTACTATGGTATTAAAACCAACAACCTCGAAGGAGCAGTATGGGCAGCCTCACTCGCTACTACAAGTGGCACTACTTCCGGTGGAGGAAGCACCGGAGGGAGTGGAGGCTCTTCAAGTTATGGTACATCGACCTTCGGATCTCCTGTATATTCTACAGTCTCATGTGGTACAGTTACATGGTCTAGAACAGTTTTTTACGGTGCGTCTGGCAGTATAGTTGGCACTACTTATATCGAAGGTGGGATAGTAAAAACTTCATTCACCGGAAATTATTCTAGTAGCACACAAACATCAGGTACTATTAATGCTCGAAGTGTGAATTACATTTCTAGTTGTCCTGGCTGGAGTGGTTTTTGCACATATAAATCTGCTGTAGACGCATGCAATTAACTTCTGACTTATAAGTTACATTTAAAAAGAGTCTGCTTTTAACAAAATGGACTCTTTTTAAATTTTAACTAAAATTTAAAGGGTGTAGTAAGTACGTTTAATAAAAATTTATTCGATCTAAGATAAAATTTTAATAGTTTTTTAATGAAAACACCTTATTTGTATATATGTGTGATTTTATTGTTTGCCTCATTTACCGTCATCTTTATGCAGAGACAACAATTCAAAAGTACATTTCAGGATTATGAAGAAAGGTTTGCAACAGATTCAACAAAAATGGATGGTCTTAAAAATCTGATTTTTTTGTATGGGGAATATATTAATATACCACTTAAATCTAATATGATCGTTAATGACAGTAGTGGTAAACAGATAAAAATTATTGATTTAATCTCTACACGTAAATATATATACCATTTTGACGAGACAAATTGTTTTACTTGTGTTGAGCAATATCTTGGATTTGTAAAGAAATTGTCTAAAAAAATTGGTAAAAATAAAGTAATAATTATAGGCTCTTATAAAAATTATAAAGATTTATTTTTGAATCTAAAGAGGTTTGATTTAAGCGGGATTTCAATTTATAATATTGACCCTTCAGCTCTTGAAAATACCAAAATTGGAAAAATCAATACCCCATATATATTGTCTGTCGATTCTTTGCTAAATGTCAGCCGGGTTTATATTCCTGAAAAGGCATTACCAGAACTCTCAGAAATGTATAATGACTTTACCCCTTTAACCAATAACTAATTAATTATTCAATAATAAAAAATGAGGTACATACATTGGTTGATTTCATGTATACTATTACTAACTTTTATTGGGTGTAATACTGACCAGCGTAAAAATCCATTCAAAGGTTTTGAAAGTGTCATAGATATTAACAAAGTAAAATCTGTAGGAACTAAAAATAATATTCCAATAGTAGAGATAAATGTTCCACAAGAAAGAGCAATCAATTTTGATTATTATAAGAAACTGAAAGATATTTATTTTGTAAAGCTGGAAACAACGAAACGATCTAAAATCTTGAAGATTAGCAAGATATTTATTACTGACCAAAGAATTATTATTGTTGACCTTGGGATGGTTAAATCTGTTTTCATTTTTGATATAACTGGTCGATTTATAAGCAAAATAGTCGCAAGTAAAACCGAAAAAAATGTAGAGAGTGATATATATGATTTTGTGGATGTTGCTTATGATTATGGTGCTAAAGAGATCATCTTACACGATGATAAACATCATAAATCATATTTTTTTGATGTAGATGGTAAATTCAAGATAGCATCCAAGGAATATATATCTTTTTACAGATTTGCTAATATAAAAAATACAAAATATTTCGTATTCCTAAACCTGCTTCATGACAATGCTCACATACCTTTTAACTTAATAACAGATATTTTTTTAGGGGAAAAAAATACAAATATTGAATTTATAGCACCTAACGCAATTCAAAGATTTAAATTGATAAATCATTTAGCAGACGATAATGTATTTTCTTCCTCCAACAGTAATGAAAAGCTATTTTTCACACCGGCCCTTTCTGACACTATTTATCAAGTAGATGGAAACCCAGTAAATGTGTACCCAAAACTTGTAATTAAGTATCCAGGAGAAAATGTGGTATCTCAAATTAGAGGATCTTCTATTGTAAGCGTTTCCAGAATTACTGATCTTTATAATACTCACTTGTATTATTATTTCAAAGGCGAAATTTTGTGTAATGCTGATTCAGTGTACTATATAATGAGTTATAAAACAGAAGCGATGGGCTATTTTTTTTCAGAAAAGACAAATAAGATTTTAGGCGGAAGTATAAGTACTACATTATCTTTTAAAGATTCTGCGATGTTGCCCGTTTATCGATACCCGATTACAACTTTTAATGATTATTTTGTAAGTATTTTATCAGCTTCAGAGTTCGTTAATTTCAATTATCTAAGCAGTTCAAAAATTTCATATTTAAAACGTACAACACTGTTAAATGACAATCCCATTCTTGCGTTTTATAAATTAATTAAATTTTAAAAATAATTAGACTTGTCTATGAAAAACGCATTAATTTTTTTACATCGAAAACAAAAAAAGATTGTTGGATGTTTTTCGATACTGTTTTTATGTACAAATTTACAATCCTCCTTTGCGCAGGATAGTTCATTTCTCAAAAAACTCAGGATTGATCCATCTTCAGCTATAGGCGGGCCTGCCGGGCAATATATAGATAAAATTAATTTCATCAATCTTGAATCCTCTCCAAAAAGCGCTTTTGGCAGTATCAGTCAACTGGAAGTTAGCGACAAATACTTTATAATTCTTGATAGCGAAACACAGGCAATTTTAATTTTTACAAAACAAGGAAAATTTAATGCAAAGATAGAATCGAAGAGCCTTGGTAAAAATTATAGTCTGTTTATTTTTTATATTGATAAAAAACTAAATCTTATTAAAATTCCTTTCGGCCCTAATATCTTTTATTTTGACATGAATGGGAAGTTGTTGAAAAAATCCACCGTTAAGGTATGGTTAGGCATACAGGGTGACCTTGATAATGAAACGCTTGCTTATTATAATTACAACGTAGACCGACGTTCGCCTAAAGACTCAATTGCTTATGAATTGACAGTGATCAAAAAAGAAAAAGTAGTAAAACAATATTTACCGTATAATGTAAAATATGCACCCATCCAATCTCAGGATATTTTAAGTTCCAATCATTTTAACTTTTACCCGGATGAAGAAGGAAGTGATAAAGCAGTATATTATTTACGAGCTTACAATTATAATGTATACAAGCTTACATCTAATGCTCTGCTAATTCCATATCAGTTTATATTTCCTTTGCAAAACAGCCTTCCAAAAAATTTTGCCACAGACACTGCTTTAAATAAAAAGAGGATGTTATATGTTAATCAAAATCCAAATGTTATTTTTAGGTTGGCTAACTTTTATAAGATCAAAAATACAGTGTTTTTTAAATTAGCAGCTGGCAATGCCAGTTTGCATCAATCTTATGCTTATAATACCCAATCTCAAAAATTAATTTCTATAGATAAAATAGTATCTGACTCTACTACGTACTTTCTCCCTGTTACAGATGCGGAGGTTGGTCTATTAGATTTTACTAATTACGGGCTTTTCCATTTTGACGGTACCAATTTTTATTCATCCTATTCATCATTGGTACTTTTTAATCAAAGGGATGCCACTAGAAATAAACATATCAATTACCCACCTGAACTTTTAAAATATTTCAGCGATCCCAAAAATAAAAAAGGCAATCCTGTGCTGGTGCAAATACATTTTAAACCAACGCTGTAAGTGAAAAGAAAAATATTTTATTTGCTGTTTTTTAGTTTTGCAATTTTATCAGTAAGTAAGTCTTTCAGCCAAAATAAAGATTCTACATGGACAGGGGTTTTAAATGGCATTGTGTGGGATTCAGCACATAACGCGATGTTACGTTCAGCTACTATAGCGGTTTACAAAGTAAAAGATTCAGCGCTTATTGCGTACATTCTATCAAATAATTATGGCGAGTTTTCTTTTAAGGAATTGCCCACAGGTATCGGGCTAAAAATAGTGGCCAGTTTTGTCGGATATAGAAGCAGGGAGAAAAAATTTAGCATTCCATCTTCAAAAAATGAATTGGATATAGGGCATATGAGCTTAACGGTTGATGCCCGTGAACTAAGTGAAGTAATTGTAACCGCCAACCCGCCCCCAGTGCGTATGAAGGGCGATACGCTTGAATTTAGCGCGGATGCCTTTAAGCTCGACCCTAATGCGCAGACGGAAGACTTGTTGCGCAAATTACCAGGCATCACAATATGGGCTGATGGCACAATTACAATCAATGGGAGGCAGGTAAGCAGTGTGCTTGTAAACGGGAAGCCATTTTTCGGGGGTGATGCCCGGGTGGCAACACAAAATATTCCTAAAAATGCGGTTGATAAAATACAGGTATATCAAAAAGACAGAGACCCTACAAAAGCGGTGATAGATTCTATAACTGAAATAAACATCAAGCTAAAAAAAGGAAAAGAAGTTGGGTATTTCGGGAAATTAAGTGGAGGATACGGAACAGGCAGGCATTATGAGAGCGATGGCAGCATAAATATTTTTAACGGAAGATCTCAGTTAGGCATCGCAGCTACCGGCAATAATGTAAACAAAGTTGCCAATGATATCAATTTTATTTTGCGTAATAATACATTTAAAGGTGCAGGAGCCAACGTGGAATATCAATCTAATTACACAATTGAAGGGATTAATAATTATAAAGCCGGAGGTATATTATTTCAACACGACTTTATACCGGTGGCTGATTATGATAATAACGACCGGCTCACTGCTCTGTTTTTTTTTAGAAATAATAAGCAGGATCTAATAAAAAATACGCAGACGATTACCGCTTTAAATGATACAAAATATTTTACCCAGCAAAATAAACAGGAAAGCAGTAACACACAACTGAGCCACAATGCCAGCGCCACTTATGAAAAAATCAAAGCCGGTAACAGATTTTCTATTGATGGAAGTTTTAAAAATGAGGCAGCTAAAAACAATATAGAATATCAGGATGTTTCGCTTGATGAAAACCAACACCTGCTGAGTACCAACAATATTTTTAATAAGACTGCTATAACTGTAAACGACTTTAGCCTTACAACCGCTTACAGGCATAATGCCCAAAACGAGAGCAATTCTTTGTGGTCGGTTTATGAGCTTAGTTACAAACTAAACCTGGCTGATACCAAAAATGACCAGGATTATAAATCAGATTATATCACTGCCGGCAACCAAAATGAAAACAGGAACCTTGCCCGGTTGTATAATACCGGCTCAACTAAACTATTCCACAATCTTTTTTTTAAATTACCCAACTTTGGCTCTGTATTTTTTAAAAAACATCCGGTCGCGAATATTAGAACGGGCCTGCAAAATGCGGTAGAAATAACCACTGATAAAGTAAATAGCCATGTCATGGATATGGATACATTCACGAAAGAATATAAAGACAACTCCTACCTTACCAACAGCAGGCGGGAAATTATTCTTAATATAAAGCCGGCTTTAACTTTTACCAAGAGTATTTATAAAAGTTTGTCCAACAGGTACTCGAAAAGTTTTACTGCAGAGGTGAACATAGGAGCACAATTATATAATCAAAACAGTATGTCTGAAAAAGCATTTCAGCATTTCTCAAGGGCCTACCAAAAGTTTGTCCCCGCCGCTACCGTCAGTTATACAAACAAACAGTTTGGGGAATTTACAAACAGTGGTTATTTGCAAATAACTGCTTCATCTCAATACCCAATAATTCAGCAATTAGCACCCCTGGTGGATAGTGCCAACCTGAATTTTATACAAACAGGTAATCCCAATTTAAAAGAACAGGATACCCGTGAGCTATTTTTTAGCTATAGCCATTCAAGTGAAAAAAGTAAAAATATACTGACCTGGTCATTCAATTTAAATGCCGGCTATACAAACAATTATTTTACCAATAGCAGCAGCTTTGATAGCTTAGGCCGCAGTGTATATACCACAGTAAACGCAGATGGATACCGCGTTGCAGGTGGATCAGCAGATATTAAAAAAGCCTTTAAAATAAAAAACAGCCAATTACAGTTTAGCTTTTCTCCCGCCGTATCTGTTAACAGGTCTCCCAATTATATAAATGGCATTTTTAATTATTTCTATAACTCAACACTGTCTTACAACCCTGCTATTTATTACACTTACAAAGACTGGCTGGCAATTAATATCGCTCAAAAACAAAGCCGCAGCCAATACAGGCAAAAAGGAGCCAACAGTCTTGCTTTTACCAGTCTCGTTAGCCGGTCAGAGATCAGCCTCAGCATTAATTGTACTAAAAAATTATCCGTAAACAGTAATGCTATTTATACTGAAAATAAATATAATGGAGCTCTGCAACAAGTTTTCACGATATGGAATATGAGTGCAAATTACCGGTTGTTCAAAGGCAACACCGCGGAGATAAAATTTTCCGCTCTTGATATTCTACGCCAAAATACCGGGCTTATTAATTACGGCTTTAATAATTCAATTACCCAAGGCACCGTAAATACATTACAGCAATACTTTATGGTGACGTTATCCTATTTTCCAAGAAAGTTTGGTAAGTAAAAATGGGTGAGGAAGATATGGGTCTGATGTGCAATTTTATTAAATACTGTCTGAACATATTAATATATCACTTAAACTAACAATTATGCAGCTTATTACTATCTTTTTAAAAAATAAAACTATTGCTTCTTTGGTAAAGTTTGCAATAGTAGGCGCCACTGGTCTAATTATAGATTTTTCTATTACCTGGCTATTACGGGATGTATTATTCGTAAACGGATATCTTGCCAGCGGCTGTGGCTTTGTAATTGCGGCAGCCAGCAATTATTACATCAATAGCAGGTGGACTTTCAAAACGGATTCCACCAATCGGGGCCGGCAATTTGTTCTGTTTTTTATTATTTCGTTTGTAGGATTAGGGCTGAACATTGTTTTTCTTTATTTTTTCCAGAAGCTTGGAGTTTCCTTTTACATCAGTAAAGCTTTAGCCATTGGGCTTGTATTCTTTTGGAATTTTACGGCCAATAGTGTTATTACTTTTCGTCCGCGTAAGGCAATCATAGCTAATGACGTAGCTGGTAACTTGTCTTTCAAACCTTAAATTATTAGTAAAGCAGTCCAGTTTAATGCCAATAAATAAGTTTCATAAAATCGTATTGGGTGTTGCTTTCATGGTTTACGTGGTTACAGCTATCAACAGCAAAGGCTATTTTCACTTTGATGAACATTACCAGATTATCGAATTTGCCAATTTAAAGTTAGACGTAAATGAACCGTCAGACCTTGCCTGGGAATACCACGCAGAAATACGGCCGGCCATTCAACCTGCTATTTGTGTGATTGTATTTAAAATGCTTTACCTGGTTGGCATCACTGATGCCTACACGCTTGCCTTATCGCTGAGACTTCTTACCATTTTACTTGCTTTAACCGCAATAAGCCTGTTTGTTCGCTCCTCATTGCACTTAGTAGAATCAAAGACTCAAAAACTCTATATTCTTTTATCCTATCTGTTGTGGTTTTTACCATTTATAAATGTGCGTTTTTCTTCTGAAACGTGGTCTGGGTTATTTTTCCTTTTTGGTATGGCTATCCTGCAGTTAAATCTATCTAAAAGTAAGAGGCTTTTCGCATTAGCAGGGCTATTGCTTGGTTTAAGTTTTTTATGCAGATTTCAATCCGCTCTTTTAATTATCGGCCTTTTGGTTTGGCTTTTCATTATTCACAAAGAAACTAAACAAAATATTTCCATAATAATCGGCGCTGCATGCGTTGCGCTGTTATCAGGCTTTGCTATTGACGGGTGGTTTTATGACAAGTTAGTATTTACGCCCTGGAATTATTTTAATATTAATATTCTAAAGGGTGTGGCTTCTGAGTTCGGAATCTTACCCTGGAATTATTACGTGGGAACTATACTTAAAGCACCTACGGTTCCAATAGGAAGTTTACTTTTGATTTGTCTTTGTATTGTTATTTACAAAAAACCAAAACTCCTTTTGCTTTGGGTGATACTTCCATTTTTAATAGTGCATTCAATTATTCCACACAAAGAGGACCGTTTTCTATTTCCAATTGTCAACTTCATTCCATTACTGATAGTATTGGGATGGCAGGAAATACGAGCCAATTATCAAAATATTTTCAGGAATAGGATTTTCAGGTTAACAATTTATATTTTTTTGAGCTTTTTAGTAATGATAAATGTCGTAGGGCTTGTCGTAATGGCTTCAAGGCCCATGGGAAACGGTGCAAAGGCAATTACGTATTACATCCATAGGCATTACAAAGACAAACCTGTTAATCTTATTTATGCTGCATATTCAAATCCTTACAACCCTCTGTACCTGGTGCCTTTAGAGGAGCGGTTTTATGCAGATGAAAATGTTAAGGAAATTAATATGGAGGAATTATTAACACGAGATGACACGGTGATTAATAATGACCAAATAAATTTATTTGTGTTCGAAAAAACCAATTTCGATGATACTGATTTTTTGGATATAATAAAGAAATATAATTTAACACCTAAAACACAGAGTATTCCTGAATGGATAGAATGGATAAATCAATACTATAGTTATTCGGATAACGAAAATATAATGTTATTATATGGAAACAAGTAATATAAGACGCTCGAAATGCCAAAGCAGATAGGAGGTAATGCCTTATTAGAAGCCGGAAAAATTCAAGCACAAAAGATATTCATTTTGTTAATCACCATATGATTATTAATATAGCTTTCTAATAGTTGTTACACCAACGCTTCTAATATGAAAAATATCACCTGTATTCACCATTTTCATTTAGAGAATATTGGGATATTCATTAATAATTGTTATCGCAAAATCAAGCAAAATGAAATAGCACTTTTTTATTGATCATATCGCAGGGTTCGCTGCATATTCCTCCCACAATTCATCAACAGTCTTGCCCGTTTCTTTTTTCCAAAAAGCGGGCGTATATTTTTTATTTCGCATGTCGGCATCCAGCTTTTGCACCAAATCTTTTTTGTACTTTTTCTCTATCCATTGTAAAAAACGTGCCGTTACCCGGTAAGCATCGGTATAGTTTTGCCTGGAATTATAATCCGGCAATTGCCAGCCGCCCGCTTCATTATTCACTCCCATTTTGTTGCGCACATAATCTGCTATGCCTTCTGTAATCCAGCCGGGGCCTGCACCGCCGGGATACGATTGCACGATGTGCATTACCTCGTGTGTTACTACATCGAGGTCTTCAGGATGCTTGTGCATCCATTCGGGGTTCACCCGCACAACTGCCCCGGAAGTTGCAGCCACGCCTTTATACTCAGGGTCTATTATAATGAACACCTTCTTCAGTGAGTTGTGGTTGTAAGCTTTTACTTCTTTTGGATAAACGCTAAAAAAAGTATTGATCATGTGTTGCTTAACATTATTGTCTAATGCAGGGTCTTTGTTTATAAAAATAAGCGTGTATCCTCCTTTTGAAATGGTATCCCGCGATATATCTTCCTTAGAAAAAGTCTCGTTCCAATCGCGGTGCGGCGCCGATAAAGAATACGGCAAGTCTGAGTTATGTATTCCTCTTTCTTTGTTAGGCTCCTGGGACATTTCGATATTGATCACTCCACCTTTTTGTAACTCAAAATGATTGAAATAGTTTTTAGTGTAGGCCTTACCGTTATAAGTTATCGATTGAACAAAACGGGTGCCGGCCGTATTATTGGGCGCATTAATAGAAAGTGTATTGCCATTTTCAAATTTAATTTCTGCATGTTTAAATAAGGGCGCTCCGGCTGCATACTGTGTGCTGGCAGGCGTTACAGGATAAAATCCCAAAGCTGAAAACACATACCAGGCAGATGTTTGGCCATTATCTTCATCCCCACAATATCCGTCAGGCGTTGCTTTGTATAGTTTGTTCATAGTTTCACGCGCCCAGTATTGTGTTTTCCATGGCTCACCTGCGTAGTCGTATAAATAGATCATGTGTTGAATAGGCTGATTGCCATGCGCATACTGGCCCATGTCTGCAATTTGCATTTCCCGTATCTCGTGAATCACGCCGCCATAGTAACTATCATCAAATGTTGGCGGCATTTTAAAAACAGAATCGAGCATTTCCACAAATTTTTCTTTGCCGCCCATTAGTTTTATCAACCCGTTTATATCCTGGAACACCGACCAACTGTAATGCCAACTGTTTCCTTCAGTAAATGCATCACCCCATTTGAAAGGATTAAAAGGCGATTGAAAAGTGCCGTCTTCATTTTTTCCCCGCATTAAGAAATGAGATGAATCAAAAAGATTTTTATAATTCATCGCCCGCTTTTTATAGATCGCAATCTCCGATTCCGGCTTGCCCAAGGCCTTGCCTAGTTGGTAAATGCAATAATCATCATACGCATATTCCAGCGTGCGTGCAGCATTTTCATTGATCTTTACATTGTATGGCACATAGCCTAATTCATTATAAAATTTTACGCCGGTGCGGCCTGTACCTTCAGGGCCTTCATTGTTAGCGCCATGTATCAATGCTTCATACAAAGTTTCAATATTGTAGCCCCTCAATCCTTTCAGGTAAGCTTCTGCAACAATGGAGGCTGAATTGTTTCCCACCATCACATTCCTGTAGCCAGGCGCTGACCATTCCGGAAGCCAGCCTCCTTCTTTATAATCATTTACTAAACCTTCCTGCATTTCTTTCACTATAGATGGATAAACCAAATTAAGAAAAGGATACAAAGCACGAAAAGTATCCCAGAAGCCAGTGCCGCCAAACATATAGCCACTCTTTATTTCGCCGGTATATGGGCTGTAATGAATGATCTCGCCTGCTGCATTTTTTTCATAAAATTTTAAAGGAAAGAACACCATGCGATACAAACACGAATAAAAAGTCCGCATCTGTGCAACTGTTCCACCCGATACTTTTACTTTACCCAATACAGTATTCCATGCCTGCTTCGCTTTGCTTTTTGTTGTTTCAAAATTGTCATTGCCAATTTCTCCGAGGTTTATTTCCGCCTGGTCAAAACTGATGTATGATGAAGCGACCCTGGCAGAAATCACTTCGCCCTTATGCGTATTATTAAACCCGATGATGGCGCCGGCATGATTGCATGTTTGCTCTACATCTTTTGTAATAAGGCTATCGCGAAAAGTGTAGGTGTAATTGAAAGGCTTATTAAATATGATTACAAAATAATTTTTAAAGTTTTTCGCAACGCCGCCGCTGTTACGGGTTGTATAACCAATAATTTTATTTTCTGCAGGAATTATTTTAATATATGATCCCTTATCGAGTGCATCAATGATCACCGAGGAACTGTCCGCTTCAGGGAAAGTAAAACGAAAAGAAGCCGCACGTTCAGTGGGCGTGAGTTCGGCAGTTACATCATCATCTGCCAGGTAAACGCTATAATAATATGGTTTGGAAATTTCTGCTTTATGAGAGAACCAACTCGCCCTGTCTTTTTCACTGAAACGTACTTTACCGGTAACAGGCATGATCGCAAACGCTCCGTAGTCATTCATCCACGGTGAAGGCTGGTGCGTTTGTTTAAAGCCGTTTATTTTTTCCGCTGCATATTGGTAAGCCCATCCATCGCCCATCCTGCCGGTTTGAGGCGTCCAAAGGTTCATGCCCCAGGGAAGCGCTATTGCAGGGTACGTATTACCGTTAGAGAGCTGCGGCCTGGAATCAGTACCCATTAACGGGTTTACATAATCAACAGGATCGTTACCCGTATTGTCATTTTGCGCTGCAACAATGAAGCTGCTAAAAAGGAAAACTGCTAAAAATATTATTCTCATGTACTTTATGATTTACCCCCTCTATAAGGAGTCCATTCGGACAACTCCTCTCCGAAGGAGAGGGACGAGATACTTATTAAGTTATTTTAAAAATATTTCAAACTACCATTTTATATCTACATGTATGCCGTCGGATGAATTTATAAATTGGAGAAGGCATGTTTTAGATGTTTCATCCCAAGCGTGGGTATCTTCCAAAGCCTCTCCGCTACTATCTTTCACTACGACTGCTACCGGCCTTGCCGGTAACAAAATGCGCATAACATTTTGCGTATTCGAAGGGCTCTTTGTAATAAATGAATAACTACTACTACTGCTTTTCTTTTCGTCGTAAACCCTGGATGCTGCACATAAAACTTTTGGGATGTTTTTCTCTTTTATTCTTTTTAAATCATACAGCAAAGTTTGCTGGCCGGGTTTTACAATTTTCTCTGAAAGTACCGGTAATAAAGGATCGAAGAGATCTATCACCGGCCCTTTTATAGTAAGGGGTTCATCGCTTACCCCTTCATCCATGACCGAGGCAATATCATAAGTCCCCCGTTCTAAGTAGAAATAATTTTTTGTAATAAGTTTTCCTGCCTTTGCTTCCACTTCATACGCCTGTTTTATTTTGGCCATAAAATCTCCATCTGCATTTGGCGAAAGAACAAGCTCTTTTGGATCTTCTTTCTCTATAAATACTTTGCCTTTACCATAAGTATAAAAATTAGCGGGAGAAGACGACGAAATATTCATCAGTTTAAACAAATGTTCCGAGGGGCCTGCATAAGTTTTACCATTCGTATTCCACCATTCCTTTACTTTTTGAAAAGGATCATCATCTTTTCCATAATACAACAGCACACCGCCCTCCTTTACCCATGCAGCCAATTGTTCATTCACCTGTATTGATTGCGGCTTCATATTGGCATAACACATCACCAACACTTTTATATTTTTTAAAGTATTGGCAAAGCCAAGATTTTCCATGTGCACTGTTTCCGCCGGGATGCCGCGTTTTACAAGAGGCAATATCATTCCATAAAAATTTGATAACTGCGGGTCATCGTAACCGTTATGTGTGGGAAAGCGCTGGAACATCATGGAATTGCCTACCAATACTCCTATACCTTTCGACCCGTTTATTTTATTAGATGATACCGGCATGTGCTGTAGTGCATTTACCATCACCTGCATTTGCGTAGCATAAGAAGGAGCAATGGGCTGCCTTTGATCACTTCCTTCCACTTTAAATTTTCCCAAATAAATCCGGTGGGGCCACGGCATTACTTCATAGTTGTCAACCGATGGATAGAGTAATTCGGCTGTATAGGTAGCTTCATAATTTATTTTATAATCATCCCATGTATGCGCCCTGTCTTCTATCGGGTCGGTTAAAAAATAAACTTTGCGGCCGGTGGGCGCCACCATAGAAAGCATGGAGCCATATTCCAGAAATGCATTTTCAAACACCCTTTCTTTTTTTATTCCATTAAAAAAAACCGGTTCACGCGACGTGCCCGTCCACACTTGCGCTATGTAACCGTCCATGCCGGGAAGCGCTGCCAGGCTTGCCTCCGGGCTTACGATAGACCAGGACGAATAATTGAGCAATGAATGTGTAGGCACAAAAGTTTTTACCCTGATGCCCTTGCTTTCACCATAGCTTTTTGCATATTGAAAGGCTTCTTTAAGCGCATGAAAATAGAGATGGTACTTAAGTTTTGAAGATAAGTAAGTTGCCTCAGGAGATTCATGTTGCGGCATCCAGGCATATGCCATAATATTTTTGCCACTCATTTTTAAAAGCTTCACTGTAGCCGCCGCGTGCCCAAAACTCCGGCTCTTCCAAATAGATAGTGGTGATGCCGGCATCCAATTACTTTTTTAATAACCGTTTTAAAATATTTGATGTAATTGTCTGTAGGCACTATGTACGGAATTCCCCTGCCATGGCCGATGTGGCTTCCATTTCGTTCCACTTGTCCTTCCTCTTCTTCATGCGGTTTTCCATCCCGCTTCCCTGTAAAATAATCCTGGTAATTGCCCCAGGCTATGCCTGTCATGAATTGCACATTGTAGCCATGTTTTCGATATTCCTTTACACGCTTTTCGAATGTGCTATCCATGCCATACACCATTGCTATATCTGTACGAACATCGTAAGCTGCGCTCCAGGGTGCGCTTTCCTGGAAAGATGTTTTATCGGGAAGAGAATTGGTCATTTTTTTCTGCGAAAACACATGGGAATTCAGCAAAGAAAAAAATGTAATTGCCGGTAAAAATTTAAAGTTTGCTATTAATTTAAACATGTTTTTATTTTATCTGTCTGCAGTTAATTTGCCCTGCAAGCGCTTACGGCGGCATTTGACAAAGAGTCTATATTTTGTATTGAAGCAAAATTTTCAACCGCATCATTGCTCTTTCTATACAGCATGAAGTCAATATAGGTTATACCTTTTTTTTCAACTTCATCATTATGATAGGTATAACCAGACACCGTTAATGTACCTGCTAAGATCGCAGGCGTTCTTTTTACCATTTCGCTCGAGTCCAGGATTTCTGATACTTTTGTTTTGTTGCCGTTATTATCAATTAAAAAGTATTTCATTACCTGTTTCAGCCATAAGGGTCTCGTATTTAAAATCAGGATCCCGTTATTTGGAAATTCTAATATCTCACTGCCGTCTTCTGTTTTAGGTTTTATGCCACACTCTTCATTGTAAATAATTCGCAAAGTGCCTTCAGAGTTTGCCGGAATTAAAAAAGTGTGGGACTGGATGTGAGCATTGCCTGGCAAGATTGAAAAGTGATTGCGAGGTAAAATGCTCACAATTGTAAACATTAAACCGGCTGAATAAATTTTATTTATCATAAATTTTTAAAAAAAAACTTTTAGAATTAGTTAGAACAAGCTCATCAATCACCTTGGGGACGAAGTATGCATACCCAAGGAGATTGCCACGGAAACATGCTTAGTTCTTTTACCTCGAACCCCTTTGCAGATCACGCAAAAATTAACCACTCGTTAAAGGACGGTAGCTTTTTAATTCACCGCATAATTACAACAAACCCATCCAATTGCGGGAAGCCGAAAAGCTAAAGCTTATTCAAAACTAATTTTGTAATACAATAATCAAGGATAAGTAATCAATCTCCATTCACTCACCTGTAGAAGGTTACTTCCGTTATTGGCTAACAAATTTATCCGGTACTGCGTGTAGGCAGTGGTGTTAGTAGTTTCATACCGATTCGTCATGTTGCGGCCGGAGAATGTTTCGCCCATACGGGTATCGAGTACTGTCCAGGTAGTTCCATCATTAGAGCCCACAAATTCCCAGTCTTTCATGTCCCTTTCAGGCGCATCGTTTCCGGAAGTAATGGTATAAGCGCCTATTACCTGAGCTGATGGAAAGGTGAGCTGAAACCAAAATGCTTGAGGAAACCCGCCAGTTAAAAATTTAGAATTGTAATCGCCATCCACCAGTTTTTTGGAACCTTCTCCCGCATCGGCACCGCCATCATTATCCTTACTCACCGAAACTGTAGCCATAGAAGTAATATCTTTCTCTAATCTTCTTATTGTATCAACAGTGAAGTATGTGGTGCGCAGGCTACTATCAATATACCCAGAGGATGTAGTAGTGATTGTAATAGGTAAAATATATTTTATAGCCTTATCAAGGTTGGTGGTAATAATGCCCAATGGTATATTATTAGAGCCTGTTTCCCCTGCCTTTATGGTAGCCATTAAGGAAGGAATGCTGTAGCTGGATGCCGGCAATAAAACATAGGAGGAACCGTTTGTTGCATTATAGTTGCTTATTAAAGAAGGATCAACTTGGAAAGTAACATCTATATCTTTACCGGGATAGCCCAATCCGCCATACGAAGCGCCAAACGTAGTTGTCTGCGCCGTATCGGCGAGCAATAGTAAAAGGCTGCTCGTGCCATTTGCGGCCCTCGGCATGTAAATGTTGCCTTCGTTGCTGTAGGTAACCACATTAGGTTTATTGCATGAACTGATAACCGACGCAAGCAATACAATGCCGGCAAATGAGCGGGTAATTTTAAACAGGTTATTCATTTTAAAATAGTTTATTGACTTAATTTTTTTGAAGATTAAAAATAATCTTGTTCGCTTCCTTTTACCACCCGGTATTTTGCACCAGGTTTCTATCTACATTGAGCTCCTGCTGAGGTATTGGCCACAGGTAATCTCTTTTATTAAAAACACGGGTTTCAAACACTGTTCTTTGGTAGAAAGCCGGATCATCTACGCTTGTTCCTGCATTTATATTCATACCATAAAATGGTCCTCCATCAGTTTGCTCCGCTATTTTCCAGCGGCGGGTATCAAAATAACGTGCATTTTCAAAGGCGAGTTCTACCCTTCTTTCTTTGCGGATAGCAATACGCATTTCGCTTTGCGTTAAGTTGGCCGGCAGATCCGGTACGCCTGCTCTTTCTCTTATCAGGTTCACATATTTTGCTATATCGGGATTATCTGCAGCGGATTCATTTAATGCTTCGGCATAATCCAGGTAAATCTGAGCCAGCCTTAGCATAACCCATGACCTGGCATTATTACCATAACTCTGGGCAATGTCTTTTCTTATGATATATCCTGTTGGTGAGTAATCGTTGCTACCCACTTTTTTTCCCGAATTGCCAGTATAGTAGGTCTGAGTGACAATAGTACCGGAAGTGGTAGTAGTATTTAACCATATTCTGCCATTGTAAGTAATGCCCACGTAAAAGCGGGGCTCCCTGTTGGTGTACATGTTATAGGTGCCGGCTGTGGTATATTTTCCATCTGTGTTGGAAAAGCCATTTTCCACATAACCCGAGCCGGCATCGGTAATAGATAAACCATTATCCATAAAGTAAGCATCCACCATTTCCTGTGTTGGCCCCAGGCCGCCACTGCCGCGTATTGCAGCATCAGCACCGGAATGATAAGGTGTTCCTTCATATTGTCTCGTGCCGGGATCGCCGCCAACTTTACCGAATATCCATTCCACATTCCAATCTTTCAACACTACATCCCTGCAGGAAACATAAGGATCCAGATTGCCTGAGCCATCTGTTGCCGTATAAAGCCTGTAAGTGCCGGGCACATAAGTATCTATAAAAGCTTTCGATGCAGCAGCAGCCCTGGCCCATTTAGAGGCATCGTACTGCTGATTTATTAATTGAGTTCCATTAGCATTTTTAAGGGAGGCATAGTCGCTATTCCCATTATAAAGCGGGCTTGCCGCTATCAGTAACATCTGCGCCTTATAAGCAGTTACTACCGCCCGGGTCATTCTTCCATAATCCCCACTCGTAAATATTGCGTCCGGGAGGTCTGCGGCGGCTTTATCAAATTCTGCGGCAATATAATCAACACAAGAATCGTAGGGGCTGCGGGCAAGTTGTACATCACCTAACGGAGCATCAGGGGCTACGACATCATCTCCTATTATTACCACGGGTCCAAATATTTTTAGCAGTTGAAAATAATAATAAGCACGCAATGCTCTTGCTTCGGCAATATATCTTGCTAATAATTGTGCACCGTTAGTCTGATTGGTGATTTCTTTGGTTTCACCTACATGTGCCATAAAATAAGTGGCGGAGCGGATACCTATATAATAATTCTTCCAAAAATCATTTACGACTCCTGAAGTGGGGCCCCATGCGCCAACATTCATGTAATTGCTAAACACAAAACTCCAGTCATATTCAGCTTCATCTGAAGCGCCTGTCCACGGGCCGCCCGAAGTGCTGCCTCCTATATATCTTTGAGATGCTTCATCTCTTATATAGGAATATACATTTGCCAAAAAATTATCAACCGTATTTTTATGGGCAAATACCTGCTCGATCGTTATCCTGTCGGCCGGTACCTGGTCAAGATAGCCTTTCTTGCACGACCATGTGCATACTAACATAAAGGAAACAAGGCCTGTTATAAATATTTTTTTCATATTCTTTCAATTATTGAATTTTAAAAATCAAAATGTATTCCTGCGGAGTAAGCAGCCACCTGCGGGTAACGCACACCGTTAGAAGTATTCAATTCCACGTCCCAAAGCTTAAACTTGCTGAACGTGAGTACATTTTCACCGAGTAAATAAAGGTAAGTTCCTTTGATTCCAAATTTCGTAAAGGTTGCTTCGGGAAATGTGTACGCAAATTTTACCGTCCTCAACTTAACGAAGCTGGCATCTTTTTGCCACCAGGTACTTGGTTGGTTATTGTTATTATTCTTTGGGCCACCAAAACCAAGCCTTGGGTAAAAGGCATGCTGATCGGGGTTTTCCGGTGTCCACCTGTCAGTGATAATACTGTAGGCATTGCCTACACCACCATCTCCCGAAAATGGCTGAATACTGTTGCCGCTTAATATAATATTTGCATGGGCCTGGCCCTGGAAGAAGGCGCCTATACTGAAATTTTTATAGGTAAGATCAAAACCAGCACCATATAAAATAAAGGGAACATCGCCCGTGCCGATCACGGTTTGGTCGAAGGCATCTATTTTTCCATCACCATTGAGGTCTTTGAATTTTATATCACCGGGCCTTACTTCGCCAAATGTTTGCTGTGCAGAATTTAATATCTCTGCAGAGTCTTTAAACAAGCTTTCAGCTATTAAACCATATCTTGCCAATACACCCTGCCCAGTCCTGTTTTGCCAGGGATATTTTTGATCAGGCTGATCATTGGAAATTACTTTATTACGTGCGTAGGTGAAATTACCCTGCAAGCTCAAGTACAAATTGCGGGCGATTTGTTTATGATTTTGTTGCAGCGAAATATCTACACCGGCATTATCAACTACGCCGAGGTTGCCATAAGGCGCAGAGGTTAAGCCCACAAATTCAGGTACAGTACCGCGTTGCAAAAATATGCCGGTTCTATGCTCTTTAAAGAGATCAACTTGCAAAGTGGCAGCATGCAGCAAAGTCATCTCCATTCCAATATTTGTTTTACGCGAGCTTTCCCACGTAAGGTCCACTGCATAACTACTTATCTGGTAGCCCCCGGTTCCAGCCCTGTTATCTCCAAAAGTATAGCCATTAGCACCGGTATTTACCTGGTCAAGATAAGCAAACCTAAAAGTATTGATGTTGCTACCAATCTGGCTATTACCTACTAAGCCGGAGGAGAAGCGGAATTTCAGGAATGTAATTATATTTTTTAATGGCCTGTAAAATTTTTCATTCGATGCCACCCAGCCGAGGCCATAAGAAGGAAAGAACCCATACCTGCTTTTTTTAGCAAAGTTTTCCGACCCATTATAACCGAAATTAAATTCAGCGAAATATTTATCATTATAAGAATAGGTCGCCCTGCCTGCTAACCCGCGGGTGCGGTAAGGAATAGAGTTTGTGAAGTTATCGGCAAATGCATCAATGTATTCACTTTGATTATACAGGAGTAAACCGCTTACGCGATGGTTACCGAAAGAGGAATCATAATTCAATGCACTCTCTGTATATACTCGTCTATTGCCCCCGTTGTACCTGTCGTAACCCAATGAATTGGATCCGGCATAGGTTAACAAAAGGTTTAAACTACCATCGGGATTCGTGAACACTCAAACCAGAAAATCTTTATATTGGGCTAAGCAAAATCTAAATCCGGGTAGCAATCATCCATGATGGAGAAGGCTTCGCCAATGTATATATCATTTATAAAAAATAATAAACAAAATCTTCTGTGAAAAAAACATCTATCTCAATCGCCCTTCTAATATATGCCGGAATTTTGATTGCCCAAACTCAGGAGCCACCCGCCTTTTGGGAAGATGAATTCAAAAACGAATACAACCGCGAACCTATGCATGCAAGTTACTCTGCATACGAAAGTAAAGTGCTCGCATTGCAGAATGATCCCTCGCAATCACAATACTTTCAATCTTTGGATGGTAACTGGAAATTCAAGTGGGTTGATAAGCCTGCTAACCGTCCTTTGGGTTTTTGGAAAATGAATTTTGATGATAGTCATTGGGTAAATTTCCCCGTGCCTGCGGAATGGGAAATGAACGGCTACGGCATCCCGATATATACCAATATCCGTTACGATTTTGACTACCTTATGAAACCAGATCCGCCCAAAGTGCCGGAGCAATACAATCCTGTAGGTTCTTACCGCAAAGAAATAATGATTGACAAGAGCTGGAAGGGGAAAGACATTTACCTACAGTTTGGCGCCGTGCGCTCCTGCTTTTATGTATGGGTAAATGGGCAATGGGTGGGCTATAGCGAAGACAGTAAGCTACCCGCAGAGTTTAATATTACCAGGTATTTAAAAACGGGTCAAAAGAATCTTATTGCTTTCCAGGTATATCGGTGGAGCGATGGCAGTTACGTTGAAGACCAGGACATGTGGCGCCTCGCCGGTGTATGCCGCGATGTAAATATGTATGCCCGCAACCCGGTACACATACGGGATGTACAAATTATCCCTGATCTTACAAACAACTACAAAGATGGGCAGTTACATATTAGTCTTGACTTCTTAAATAATAATGATAAAGCGCTGCGCAACTATACAGCATCTTTTGAATTGATGGACTCGTCCGGTAAATCTATTGAGAAAAAAACCATTTCGCTTACTGATTCAGTGAACTTTAAAAATATTGTTTTCTCTATTAATAATCCAAATAAATGGACAGCAGAAACTCCCTACCTCTATAGCGTAATTACTACCTTAACTAACGGTAAGGGTAACACGATAGAAGTAATTCCGCAAAAGGCCGGCTTCAGAAAAGTTGAAATAATAAATAGCGTTCTGTATGTAAATGGAAAAGCTATTTTAATACAAGGCGTCAACCGGCATGAAATGGATCCCATTACCGGCCAGGTTGTAAGCCGGGAGAGGATGGAGCAGGATGTGCGCCTGATGAAGGAAAATAACATTAATGCAGTGCGCACTTCCCATTATCCTAATGACCCTTATTGGTATGAGCTATGTGACAAATATGGTTTGTATGTGGTGGGTGAAGCAAACCTTGAATCGCACGGCATGGGCTTTGGCGCTAATTCGTTATCGAAGAAACCAGATTGGTTTTTACAACATTTCCAACGCAATACCCGGTCAGTAGAAAGAGATAAAAATCATCCAAGCGTGATCATTTGGTCAATGGGCAACGAAGCAGGTATGGGTATCAATTTTGAAAAGTGCTACGATTGGATAAAGCATCACGATCCCTCACGCCCCGTGGAATATGAGCCTGCAAGTGCCACTTCTTTTTCTGATATCTATTGCCCGATGTATCCCTCTCCTGATAATATGGTGCATCACGTATTGTACGACAATAATAGTAATAACAAGCCTTTCATCCTGGTGGAGTACGCCCATGCGATGGGAAACACTGAAGGGAATTTCAATGACTATTGGGATACTATTAGAAAGTATTACCCGCACATGCAGGGAGGATATATCTGGGATTTTGTTGACCAGGGTTTTCAGAAAATTACGGATCGTGGTGATACCATTTGGGCTTATGGTGGTGACTATGGTGTCAATATGCCCAGCGACGATAATTTTAATTGCAATGGCCTGCTGGCGCCTGATCGCACCTTACATCCATCCATGCTGGAAGTAAAAAAACAGTATCAAAATATTCATACGTCACCTGCGGATTTGATGAGGGGAAAAATAATGGTGTATAACGAAAATTTTTTTAAAGACCTGGGGGATATTTATTTTGACTGGGAATTGATAGCCGACGGAAAGCTCATTCAAAAAGGTAAATACGAATCGCTAAATGTAGGCCCGCGGGATTCCGCAATAGTTGATTTACATTATCCGCTGCCGAAGGTGGGTTACAGAGAAATCTTTCTGAATGTTTATTATAAAACAAAAAACAGCGAAGGCATGTTGCCTGCAAATTGGGAAATTGCCAAAGATCAGTTAACGCTTTACAGTCACTATACTAACGAGCTTGCTATGCCTGCGTCATCGCCTGATCTACAGGTATCCCTTACTGATAGTTTTATAATTGTTAGTAACCACAACATAAATTTTGCTTTCAGCTGTGAAGATGGTTTGTTGCGTGAGTATACAATAGATGGGATCAAATTTCTAAAAGAAGGCTTTTCTCTAAAACCAAATTTCTGGAGGCCTCCCACTGATAATGATTATGGCGCCGGCCTGCAAAAAACTTTAATAAACTGGAAACGTGCCAGCCATAATTGTTCATTGCTTGGGTTTGATATGGATTCAACAAATCATAAAAATATAAAATTGAATATGCATTATTCATTGCCGGATGTATATGCCACGCTGGATATTTTTTATGAGATAAACGGGGATGGGGTAATGAAAGTGACTGAAACAATGCATGCTGATACCTCCAGAAAGGTGCCAATGTTATTTAAATTTGGAATGCAAATGATGCTGCCCAAATCATTTGACCGGATGGAATGGTATGGCCGCGGGCCAACTGAAAATTATACTGACTGTAAAGACGCGGCGTTGATTGGCTTATATAACCTGAGTGTCAGCGACCAGTTTCATGCCTATATAAGGCCCCAGGAAACAGCGAACAAAACCGATGTTCGCTGGGTAACACTCACCGATGAAAACGGAAATGGAATAAGCATTAGTGGCGACACGGTTTTAAATATTTCCGCCCGTCATTTTTTAGACGAAGACCTTGATGAAGGTTTGGAAAAACATAATGCACACAGCGGCGAACTGAAGGAAAGGGATATGACGGTATTGAATATTGATCTTAATCAAACAGGCGTAGGAGGCATTAACTCATGGGGTACATGGCCTTTGGAAAAATACAGGATGAATTACCAGGATTATAAATATTCCTTTATGATAGTGCCGGTGAAATAATTACAATAACTCGGTGTTTGCAAATTGATATTCGCCGGCAAAACACCAGTGATAAAAAAGGCGAGACAGGGGTTTTTGTTAAACATAATTTCTGCCATAAGCAACAAAGGGTATTTACAATTTATGGTATTAGATGGAAGGTTTAAATGGAGAGGTATTTAAAACATTTTTACAACAGATGATAAAATACAGCAGACAGAAAATATACTTTATAACCGATGGACATCCGGCACACAAAACAAAAATGCTGAAGGAATGGTGGGCAGAAAACAAAGACGGGATTGAAGTGTTTTTTCTACCACCTTACAACCCGGAGTTGAACCTACAGGAGTATGTTAACCAGGACGTAAAGACAAATATTATTGGAAAGAAACACCCTATCAACAAGGCTCAAATGCTTACCAACATTGAAGATTTTATAAGCGGGAGGAAAAATGAATGATCTTGTTAAATGTAAAACCAATTCTTAAATTAATACTTGGGCAACTTATCTTTGAAGAACAAGAAATCTTTTTACAAAGAAGATAAATAAAATTCAACTATGTCAGATAGTAAAAATATAGAAACGGCAACTTTTGGCAACGGCTGTTTCTGGTGTACAGAGGCTGTTTTTCAGCAATTGCTGGGAGTGGAAAAAGTAAGGAGCGGCTACAGCGGCGGCCATGTGGAAGATCCAACTTACGAGCAGGTGTGTGATAAAAAGACCGGCCATGCAGAAGTTATCAATATTGATTATGATCCTGCTAAAATAAGCTTCGATAAATTATTAGAAGTTTTTTGGGCAACACACGACCCTACTACTTTGAACAGGCAGGGCAATGATGTAGGGCCGCAATACAGAAGCGTAATTTTTTATCATAATAATGAACAAAAAAATAAAGCTGAAAAATATAAGGAAGAGCTCGATAAAAGCAAGGCCTTTGATAAGCCCATCGTTACAGCCATAGAGCCGTTCACCAATTATTTTCCTGCAGAAAATTATCACCGGGATTATTATAAAAATCATGGCAGTCAGCCTTATTGTTATTTTGTAATAAAGCCAAAAATGGATAAAATAAAAAAAACCTTTGCCAACATCTTGAAGCAAGAATAATATTTATGAAATATATACTTACTTTTTTAATAATTACCGTTAGCTCCTTTTGTTATGGTCAAAAGTTTAGCTTGTCTGCTGATGCACAACTTGCCGTGCCTCAAGGCGAATATAAAGATGTGAACCCGGATGCGGGATACGGCCTCAGAACAAATCTATTTTACCAAACTGGCAAATTGTTGCCGGTAAAGCTTGGCGTGGAACTTGGCGTGCAAGAAAAAGCACGTGCCACACAATATTTCTCAGGTTACATAAATGGTTTTTTTGACGATTTTAAAGTGAGCGCTACCAGTAACATCGTTTCCCTAATGTTCCTGGCAAGAATCCAGCCTGGCAAGTTTCGCAAAGTGAAGCCTTTTGTAGATGTGATAGCCGGATGGAATATATTTTTCTCCACCGTCACTGTGGAGCGGCTCACTTATTACAGCGATTACAATGCGTCTTATTCCAACTCTACCAAAGCGCATTGGGCTTTTTCTTACGGCACAGCCGGCGGCATAGATATTCCATTAAACAGCAGGGACAACCTGGGGCTGGAATTAAAAGTTGCTTACATCATCGGGTCAAATTCTACTTACCTTACTAATCCATATATAAGAAGTGACGGTTCAGTTTCGTTTACCGAAAACACGTCCCGCACGGATATGCTTATTCCGCAGGCTGGTATTAGAATTAATTTGTAGGGAATTTTAAGAATTTTTTTTGTAGCTAAATATGACAGCGCCAGTTGTGAAGTTTAGGTACTTCTTTCGATTTCTTTAATTGCTCTTTTCTTTGACACTTCTTACTACATTTCCAACATCTATATCCGCACCTCACTAAATACTCTAAAGCATTTTGAATCTATTTTTTTAAACAGCTAAATCCTTTGACTGTTAGATTATCATAATTATTTTATTTATTGTTGAATTAAAATATGTTGATGGGGACGCATACATCATTAGGGGAAGATGGTCATAATAATTTTTGGTCTCCATGCCAATAATGCTGCGGTGATGAGTTGCTAAGTAAGAGATATGATATGGATCTGCAGGATATTCACTTTGTTGATGGCTCCGTCGGTGGCTATACAAAAGCCGGAAGCATGCTAAAAGAAAGGCTGCCAGAGGATGAACATGCAACTCTCACAACTGGATAACTACGAGCTTGTGAGAGAAAAAGAAATCACCCCACTCCGGTGAAATTTTAATAATTCAAAAGGGAGTGGGGCATAAAAAATCAGGGGCTTACTAAATTAGGTGTTGGCGGCCATTGTAAAACAATTTCATAGAATACCAAGATTAATTAACGATACCTCAAAATTAATAGTGAGTGCAGCTTTTATCTTTTATCATATTTAAAACAACTATTTCATAGTTACTTAACTTCAAAGTTTTCTTTGCTTTCAAGTTCAATTGAAAAGTCATTTTCCTTATAATACCCAAATTCATCATAGCCTTGTAATATTTCAAAATACTTGGCTGTAAAGTGTTTCTTCATTCTATTTTTTGAAAACTGCCGGACTTGTTCATTTGTGAAAGAAAAAAAGTAGCAGAATACATTTCAGCCCTGCTTTTAGCAAACCTAATGTTATACACCGGACTTCATCGTTGGCACTATGTGCCCCACGAAGTCTTATTTGTTGTGTGCTGTGCTATTTTTGTTCTATCATTTTCTTTGTGTATTCCATTTCAACGTCCTGCCCTTTTAAATATTCGGCAATTGTTGGTTGCAGATAATAATCAGGAATTACTCCGCGTCCAAATGGAATACCGTCATCTTTAACTTGCACCACAAATTTGCATAAGGGAATTCTGCCCGTTAATTTTGTATGTGGTAAAGTATAAAATACATCGCTTCCACTTGTATTTCCATAATAACCGCCTCCTGTTTCTTCTCCTACGAATTTGGCATTTGTGTGATTTTTCGCTAATGCAGCAAATTCTGAACCGCCGGAAAACGTAAGCCCGCTTATTAAAATATAAATATCACCTTTAAAATTGTTGGGATTTACACTATCTCCTTCATAATGCCCTTTCATATTTAAGTATCTTCCATCGTTCGTGTGATAGAAATCTGTTGCTAAGTCTTTATACAAATCACCGTTCGTATCATCAGTGTAATTTAAAAAGGAATAATTAAATGAGGGAATTTCAACATATTTATATTTTAAATACGGTTTGTCTGTTAAATGTGACAATAAATGGTCTTCCATTCCCTGTGAATCTCCTTCATTTTTCCTAATATCAATAATTATATGTCTTATTTTTTGTTCTTTAATAGTATTGAAATATTGGTCTAATAGTTTTTTAAATCCGTCAATTCCATCTTGATATTTATTTTTCTTAAAAGTATTGAATGTTAATGCAGCTATGCTCCAAGCAGAATCTATTTTAATGCCGGAAGGTTCTTTATAAATATAATTTGGAACACTTTCAATAACTGATTGCTGAATTTTTTGCAGTTCCCGCAATGTACAAGATGGAATATTATTGAAGATAATGTGCTTTTTTGAATCCGGATTTATCAATTCAATATTAAATGATTTTTCTTGAGGAAAAAAGTAACTATAGTATCTCCAAAATGCGCTTTCAATCCAATGATATTTGCTTGTAATATTATATCCATCTGCCGGCTCAATACTTAAAAATACTTTCATTATTGAATCAATACTTTCGCCATTTATTTTAGAAATCAATAAGCCTTTTGTTTCGGATTTGTTTATATTATTTATGATATAAACCTTACCTTCTAAAATTTTTACGAAGAATGGTAGGTAGGTATCTTTCTGTTTGATATATGCATTTATTTCTTCAGAGGTGTGAATAAAGCAGTGTCCTTCTTTTGTATAAGCAACCATTGGAGCTACTATTTTGTAAAACGCTAATGCATTCATTTTGCTAGTTATTTTATTTTTTTGAACAGTACACAAACTATCAAATTGTGCATAGCTATTGTACCATAAGCCAACATGCGTTTCAATAAAAGCATTCTTTAGAATATCAAAGTCTTGAGTTAAATCTTTATAAGCAAATTGCGTCAATGCTTTCGAGGTGTCTTTTTTAGAAGATACTTTGTATTTAATTTGTGCGAATGAAAAAGCAGGAAATACTAAAAAAAATATAAATATGAATTTTGTCATCTTTTAATTTGTTGATTGAAATTTTTTTGTGATGTCGAAGTATGGCACACAACGTTTCCACTGCCGCAAAATTAAAACTAACCAATTACAGCAATCCATGCAAATAGGCTTGTTTGCGCAATAGTTCCCAACACAAGATGAATTTACAATTAGTAAAATTTTACTTTCGAAGTGCATCATCTTTTCAAACTTAACCGAAATAAAAAAGAGGCTACTGCGTCAGTAACCTCTTTTTCAAAAAAATAATTAAAAAGTTTATTCCACAGAAAATTCCATCTTTTTATCACCCCACATAAGGTCAACTTTACCTTCGGGGCTAATCGTAAAGGTCATCTTTTCTGAAGGGGCAGAAGCCGTTTCCACATTGGCTTTCACACGCAGGGCATCGTCGGCTTCATTGTATTTAAAAGCGCCCCATTGCTTCGAGATCTTATTGAAAATAACGGTGGCAGCATCACCATTGAATATGGTAAATAAGCCGTACTTACCTGCTGGTAACGTCTTACCATCTATCGTTAAATCTTTATCCGTTTCAAATACGGTGGCTTCATTGGCGCCTGTACGCCAAACCTTTCCTTCCATCGGCTCAAGGTC
>CBDCJQ010000002.1:0-3083798 GCA_965217965.1 Hanamia sp.
CTGCTTTTCCTTTGACCGGGTACCCACCGACTGATATGGAATCATGGATGAAAATTTTTAAAAAGTGCAGGTCTTATGGACTCAATCATCTTCGCTTTCACTCGTGGTGCCCGCCAGAAGCTGCTTTTGAAGCGGCTGACAGAGCAGGGTTTTATTTGCAAATTGAATGTTCTTCGTGGGCTAACCAGGGAGCTACTATCGGTGACGGCAAGCCGCTGGACCAATACATTTATGATGAAAGCGAGCGGATAGTAAAAGATTATGGAAACCATCCTTCCTTTTGCATGATGACTTATGGTAATGAACCTGCCGGAAAAAATTACAAGCAATACCTTACTGGCTTTGTAAATTTCTGGAAACAAAAAGATCCCCGCAGGCTTTACACCACAGCTGCAGGCTGGCCGGTAGTTGACGATAATGATTATAACAGCACACCGGATCCAAGAATTCAACTTTGGGGAACAGGTTTAAAAAGCATCATCAACAGCCAGCCGCCATCTTCAGATTATGACTGGCAAAGCATTATCAGCAAATGGCAGCATCCAACCGTAAGTCATGAAATTGGCCAGTGGTGTGTCTATCCTGATTTTAAAGAAATCGCAAAGTATTCCGGCATTCTCAAAGCAAAGAATTTTGAGATTTTCAAAGACAAACTTCAAAGTAATGGCATGGGAAAATTGGCTGATAGCTTTTTATTGGCATCGGGCAAGTTGCAGGCATTATGTTATAAAGCAGATATTGAAGCCGCATTACGCACTCCGGGTTTTGGGGGTTTTCAATTGCTTGGCCTTTATGATTTTCCCGGGCAGGGCACTGCTTTGGTGGGAGTACTGAATGCTTTCTGGCAGGATAAAGGATATATCACTGGTAAAGAATACAGCAAGTTTTGCAATTCAATAGTCCCTTTAGCCAGGCTATCTAAAATGATCTATCAGAATAATGAAGACCTGATGGTACCTGTTGAAATTGCGAATTTCGGCGAAGCCCCATTAGAAAATGTGGTTCCATCATGGATAATCAAAGATGCTTCTGGAAAGATTTTATTCAAAGGGAATTTTCCTAAAACTAATATCCCGTTGGGGAATGGGATTAAATTAGGTGATATTAAACAATCACTTTCTTCCGTTGCCAAAGCAAGTCAAATTTTTCTAACTGTTACGGTTGGCAATTTTCAAAATTCATGGGAGTTGTTCGTATATCCGGCATCGTTACCCAAAGTTGAGAATATTCTCACAACCCAAAACCTTGATGCGAAAGCAATCGAAACACTTAACAATGGCGGTAAGGTATTGTTGACTTTAAAAAAAGGATCGGTAAGGCCACAGGACGGGGGCGATGTCAAAATAGGTTTCTCCAGTATCTTTTGGAATACGGCCTGGACGCATGGACAACCGCCAACGACCCTGGGAATTTTGGTAAATCCGAAACACCCTGCTCTGCAATATTTTCCAACAGAATATTATAGTAACTGGCAGTGGTGGGATGCTATGAATCATTCCGATGTAATACTACTTGATTCCGTAGCTAGCGGGCTCAAACCAATTGTAAGAGTGATTGATGATTGGGTTACGGTGCGGCCTCTCGGATTGGTTTTTGAATGCAATGTTGGCAAAGGAAAATTAGTTGTTTCAGGCATTGACCTCTTATCAGACCAGGATAAAAGACCCGAAGCAAAACAGTTATTGTTCAGTTTGAAAAAATACATGGCATCTGGGCAGTTTAAACCGAAAATGCAGTTAGATATTGAAAAGATAAAGAGACTGATAAATTAATGCGACTTAAAACTATCAATTGAAAAAGCAGCGGGAAGGTATAGCCTTCTTCGAAGGCGGTTAACGCTATTCTTAGAGCCGGAGAACACAGAAAATAATCAAAAAATAAGAAAATATTTTATTAATTTCACAATATTATATATCAAAAAAGACAATTTAAATAGTATATATGCTGGAAATAATTGAAAACTATTTGCTTTTAAAAAAACAGATTAATGACTTAATTAAAAAGTCTGGCTACCGGAATAACTTTATAGCTGAGAAAATAGGTATGAGGCCGGATTATTTTGCGGTAAAAAAACAGCGGGGAAATTGGTCGGATGATGAAGTTGCGAAGATCGTAAAAGTAATAGAAAGCGAGCACGTATCTAATTATTTTGATGCAATTATAATTAACAACTGTTTCTCCGGCAATGTAATCAGTTCCAAAGAATTTGAAAAAATTATGGGATGGTGATATTGCTGGAAAGGTTATTTATCCTTCAATTGCAAGCATGTCCTGTTGAATTTCAGAATCAATTTAGAAAGGCATATCAGCAACTAAAAGTGGTGGATAAGGTTACTGAAGTAAAAGGTGTATATAAGGTTGACAAAAATTTTTACAAACTACAAATCGATAAAAGTAAAATTGCTCTTCGCGTTAATGATAAAACTGTCACAATAGGATGTTTTTTATTTAATCAATATTACAAGGCCGGCTAACATTCAGGCAAACCTTGGATAAATATTTGCCGGATCTGTAAGGCACCCGGGCGGCTTGACAAACTTGGCGGCCACATAAAAAAAACAAATCTAATGCCCATCGGACCCTTACAATCCGGCAGTAACCGGGAACTTTTGGAAAGCTTTTTTAGAAGTTCTTTTTACATAAGAGCCGTTAATAACTTTCCAAAAGTTAAGTTATCATTGATAAATTAGTTTGCGTTGTAGTAGTACTTTGTTTAAAAAAATACATAAGTATTTTTCAAACACAAATTAAATAACGCATTCATAGTAACAGCGCAGTTTAGAATGTATAACATAACGATTATGAGTAAAAGAAATTTAATTTTTATTTTACTATTTATGGTGATGGCAAAGTCTTATGCGCAGCCTGGTGGTAAATTAAAATTTATCTCTCCGGCAGAAGCGTGGCCAGACCAAAATGGAAATCATTCAGGCACATGGAGGGGGAGTGCCTGCCTGGATTTGAGCAATCCAAAAGCCCGGGACTCGCTTAAAAAAGCAGCTCGGTTTTTTACAAAAAAATACGATGCCCGTCACGTAAAAAATCTTGATCTGGATAACATAAGGGTTCAATACGCAAATGAAGATAAACGCCCTCCCATTGTTTGTGTTGATATTGATGGCCTTGAAATCAGCAATTTTAAAGCAGCCGTCGCTAAAGGCGTAGAAGCAGGGATATTCCAAAAAGTGAGAAAAATGAATATCTATTATTCACCGGTACTTGATAAAGTTTCGAAGGAATGGATAGTAACATAATAACGGGTGCATTTCAATTTAACCCAAATAATTTACTTATTTCGGTTGCAACTAACTGATGTCCTAATTGATTGATATGATTAGGCTGTGCCATATAGCTTTTTAAGTCTCCCCCGTTTGCAACTAATTTTTTAAAAATATCATAACTATCTACCAGGGCTACATGATATTTTTCAGCAAGCATTCTTATCATCTCTGAAAATTTTTCCAGGGGAGCATCATTACTAAGAATATCTTCATGAAGATCAGGTGTCGGGGTTAGCAACACCACTTTTATATTTTGCGCCAAAGCTTTTTGTATCATACTTTCCCAGGCTACCCGGGCACGCTCAATACCAATAGGCCTGTCGTTGAGCGCATAATCTATAAAGAGCACATCAGGATGATGATTTAATACGGTGCTGTCAAATCTCTTTGCTCCCTGCTCCGAATTTTCGCCGCCTATTGCTGTGCGAATACAGTTAACACTGGCCGTAGGAAAAGCCTCGGTAACTTTTTTTAAAACCAGCATCGGGTATGCTTGAAAAGTATGTATGGCCGGTGTTTTAAAATATCCGGCAGGTACACTATGCCCGTGAAAAACGAGATTGATGATTCTATTATCGGGCCATTTTTTTTGCAGCTCAGTCTTTATACTGTCGAGATAATTATCCGGATTGGCCTGCGCAAAAGAGATTTGAGCACAACAAATTCCCGTCAGCATCAGTATCAGAATGATAATTTTATTTTTCATTGAACTTTTCATTAAATAAATTTTTATAAAACAAGCAGGCTGCTTAGTTTTTTACAGTTCTGTCACCGGGTACATTTCAAAATTTCGCAAGGTTGCCAACCTTTAACAAGTTAATTTCAAATTTAAAAACTTCATCGTAAAGGTCGGCAACCTTCAATCCAGAGTCCCATCACTTTTTTAATAATTCATAGTCCGGATTATAATAAGGATTTATCAATGGAATCTTTGCATTGGTTGATTGCTTCCATGAGTTTAACTGCTCTGTCAAGGCAGCTGCTCTTTCCGGCAATGCTTTAGACAAATCCCTGCGTTCTTCAATATCAGTTCGAAGGTTATATAGTTCCACATGGTTGTCAAAGTAAAATTGAATCAGCTTCCAATCGCCTTCGCGTATAGATGAAGCCGGAGACCCTCCCTGGTTTCCATAATGAGGATAATGCCAATAGATTACTTTTTGGCTAAAGGATTTTTCACCCTTAAGCAAGGGCACAATACTAACGCCGTCTTTGGTTTGTTGCGGCATTTGCGGCAACCCGGCCATTTCTAAAAATGTAGGATAAAAATCAGTATTTACAACAGGATAATCGCAAACAGTGCCCGGCGCCGTATTCCCCGGCCATTTAATGATTAAAGGTATTCTTGTGCCGCCCTCGTAATTCCATCCTTTGCCATACCGCAAAGGATAATTGGCAGTGGGCGATCTTTCAGCAGTTGACAGGCCTCCATTATCCGAAGTAAAAACCACAATCGTGTTGTTATCAATTCCAAGTTCTTTGAGCGTAGCCATGATGCGGCCAACATTTTCATCCACAGTATAAATTAACCCTGCATACACAGGGTCAGCTTGCACCATCCTTTCTTTCCAACTTGGTTCTCTTTGCATCCAGCCGGCATCTTTCACGAATTGTTGCATGGTATCTAATCCCAGGCGGTGTGCCTTTTCTGTAAATTTCCTGATGTATTCTTCCTTTGCCTCCACAGGTTCATGCACTGCATAAAACGACAGATCAGCAAAAAAAGGTTTCCCTTCTTTTGTTTCTTTTTTGATGAAATTGATTACCTCAGTCGTTAAGCGATCTGTCAGGAATTCGCCCTTTGGCCCATCTGTAAGTTTGGGATTATTATAAGGGCTGAAGTATCCTTTCATGCCGCCGGCTCTTGGATTTCCGGCAGACCAGCCGCCGTAGTTATAATCGAACCCTAAGTTTTCCGGCCAATATTCCTGCGACTCGCCCAGGTGCCATTTGCCTGAATAACAGGTGGCGTAACCGTTATTTTTAAAAGCTTGCCCAAGGCTAATATTTGATTTGGGTAAATCATTCACAAAGGGTTGTTCAATCAGTTTTAAATCAGGTTGCGATTTCCTGTACCTGTTCGCACCGGGAATCCAATCGGTAATGCCGGTATTTACAGGGTATTGTCCCGTCATTATACTCGAACGCGAAGGCGAACAAACCGGGCTGCTGGCATAAGCGTCCATAAATTGAATCCCTTCTGCAGCAAGTTTATCAATATTGGGAGTTTCATAAAATGTGCTTCCATAAACCCCTAAATCTTTCCAGCCCATATCATCAAGAAGAATGAAGACAACATTTGGTTTATTGGTAAGGTTGCTTTTACGAAGACTCCCCTGGGCCTGGGTGGTAAAAGTTATTCCCAGCAGTAATATCGGGCATATTATTTTATTGAAATTTTTTTTATTCATAGCAAAGACATTTATATTTTAATGTGCAGCAACATTCTATTTTTCTTCATGTTTTGCGTCATTTTTTATTAAGCCCAATTTACCTAAGAAATCATTGCACGCGGCTTTTACATTGTAAGTAGCCGTAGAATTTTTTACTTCAGTAATAACATCTGTAAATGATGTTGGATTTTTTACATACAATAAATAATTCACTGCTAACAATGCCACATCCATATTTGTATTTTTACACGCATCCTTCAATATATATTCGGCCTTTTCATCATTAAAACAATCGTAAGCGATAGCAGCGGCAGTAAAAGTTACGGGAGGATAACGGTCAAGAGTAGCCGAAATAATTTCCTTTTTAAATTTTTGCAATATTTCCAAAGGCTGGCAACGCAACCCAATGACTGCCCAGTACCTTATAATTGGATTTTTATCTTTTAATAGCGACAATTGTTTTTTTGCAGTGGCCATATTTCTAAAGCCCGAAAGCGAAACGGCTTCATAAATTTCTTTCACCGGAAAATTTTTATCGTTCTGGCGATATTCATATAAGGTTTTCGTTTTTGAAACCTGGTTGGTTTCATATTCCGGCAATAATAAAATGTCTCTGTCTTTGATGATATTACTTTTCAGCTCTTCGCGAAAATCTTCCAGCTTTTGCTGGTACTGTTTTTCATCAGCAAGGTTGTGCATCTCCCAAGGATCATTTTTTATATCAAAAAGCATTTCAGGCGCACGCGGCAAAAACAAACTTTGCTGAAAACTGTCCAGCCGGTTGGCTTTCAGATCAGAACGCATTTGTTGTTTTATAGCGCCAATTTCAAAATAACGTATGTACCGCAACTCCGGCTCAAAGGCCATGAAATTTCTTGAATAGAGAAACCTGCCATCGGTTACAGTTCTTGCCAGGTCGGGCCCGTTATCTGCACGGTCGTTTGAAAGAAATATTTCATTAGTTGTTTTTGATCTTTTATTTCCCATCAAAATTCTTCCTTTAAGATAAGCTGGAATATCAGCACCAGCAAGGCTTATGATAGTGGGCGCAAGATCTTCAAAATCTATTAATTCGTCCGTAACACTCCCGGCCTTACCCCATGGTGAAAGATAGCTGTACATGGAAGGAAACCAAATTACAAATGGAACCCGGTAGCCGTAGTTTATTCCATTGGTTTTGCCACGTGGCATGCCTTCACCATGATCTGCATAAAAAAATATGATGGTGCTGTCCATCAGATGATCTTGCTTTAAATGATCTAACAATTTACCTATCTCAACATCCGTTCTTTTTAATGAATTATATACACGGGCAAACTGCTTGCGCATTTCCGGTGAATCGTGGTATATCGGCGGCATTCTAAAATCATTGTCGCCAATTATTTCATCTACAGGCAGGCGATCAAGAACTTCTTTTTTATATTCATCATAAGGCCAGCTCATTGTTCTGGATTGATGCGAATCCATAAAATTGAAAACGGAGAAAAAAGGTTGTCCGGGTGTACGGTGCCACCACCCGGCTTCCTTTTCATTTTCTTCGAAAGAAAAATTATTCGCATCATAAGCTGTACCCCAGCCCCCGGCTCCATAACATTCATCCCATGCTTCATTTATAAAACTTTTGGCGTTGGCAATGTTATAATCTGTTTTCAGGTTGTTGGTAACATAATAGCCTGCCTGTTTCAGATAGTAAGGAAATCCTTTGATATAGTCCGGAATGGGGACGCTGCTTCGGTGGTCGCCGGTGCCAAGCTTATAAGTTTTTACGCCGCTTATAATGCAGGAGCGGCTTGGCGAACAAACCGTGCCGGTAGAAAAAGCATTGGTAAAGCGAATGCCTGTTTTTGCCAATTTATCAATATTAGGTGTGCGTGCATCGGTATTGCCATAAGCTCCAATAAATTGCGGCGAAGTATCTTCAATAGTGATCCATAAAATATTCGGCTTTATATTTTTTTTGACCTGCGCATTTGCGATTGGAGAGACACAAGAAAAAGACAGAATAAATAAGCTAAATATGATTTTCATTTTGTTATTTAATTGGAAGACCTGCCAGGTTTTAAAACCTGGCAGGTCTGTGCGTTATTCTTCCGGCTAAAATAAATTTTCAATTTTATCCATACTAACGGTTTCGGTTGGGCGAAATTCGTTTCCTTCCATATAGGTGGTTAAGCTTTGTAATAATTGTTTTGCTTCCGGCCTGCTTTCTTTATCGCTGATAAGGTCAATGCCGGAAAATACCAATTTACCTTTACCCACTTTGCATTCAAATACTAAGCCCAGTGGCTTTGCGGAATACCAATCGTCAATTACCCTTACGATCGGTTTTATATTCTTACCAACTGAATCAAGAAGGATGGCGTTACTGTGGCTCATTGCATCCCACCATTGATAATTGCTGTGGTATTGCGTAGGAAATTCTTTGAGCGCCGGATTATTAGGATCACATAAAATGCCGAGCGTGGTTGGTGGTTGGCCTTTGGTCCACGCGGTGTTCCAAAAAATGCTGGAGAAACCAATCTGTACGTTGCCTCCTTTATCAGCTTTAATACTTCCTTTTTTAATGGTAAGCAAAACCTTACCGCCATTTTCCAAAACTTGTTTTGCTTTGGCATCAAATGTCTGTGTGATCAATATATCCGGACTGATTTTCTTCTTCACGGAAGGGTACACAAAAAAATCCCAGGTGTTTTCATATTTGCCTATACTAACGGTTAAGATAAATCTTCCGGGTTGTGCAAGGGATGATAAGGATTGTTCTATTTCACCAGCAATAAATGAATTGCCAACAGGGATTTCACTTTTAGCAAGCGTTCCTTTCCATAACAATTTCCCTGCTTCATTTTTAATATTCCACTCAACGGGTTCATGCAAACGCTGCGCACTGAAATTGGCTATTTGAATCGTGTCTAAAAAATCTTCATTGTTTTCATAAATTATTTTTTTCATTCTTGATAAGGGTACCACGTCATTGCAGAATTGGCTGTACTCTTTTGCAGTTGCATAACCTTTATCTTCCCAAAATGGATTGACTACGCCCACCAAAGCCGTTCCCTGCCCTGGAAAATCCTGCAAGCTGAGTAGTTGAAACCCTGCAAAACCGGGTGTTCGCAACGCAGCTTCAATATCTGCTTTATAACAAAGCACCTGCAGTTTTCCCGAAGCCATCAAAAAATCATGCGCCAGGTTTTTCATTCCATGCTCGTCCAGAAAATCCCGGAAGATTTCAAAGTTTTTTGCTTTTAATACACCGGT
Organism: Hanamia sp.; assembly: GCA_965217965.1. Lineage (GTDB taxonomy): Bacteria > Bacteroidota > Bacteroidia > Chitinophagales > Chitinophagaceae > Ginsengibacter. The sequence continues at coordinate 8,930 of CBDCJQ010000002.1, forward strand.
ATATTTTTCTATTTCCGTAAAATCAGGGTAAACGCACCACTGGCCGATTTCATGGCTTACAGTAGGTTTTGTTTTTGAAATGTATTGTGTCCAGTCATAATCTGTTGTTGGGGGATTGGCATTGATCGGGCTTTTAAGTCCCGCCGCCCACCATTGTATCCTTGGCTTTGGCGTACTGTTATAATTGCTTGCTTTACTTTCAGGAAAGCCTGAGGCGGAAGTATACACATGCCGGGTATCTTTTGCCTGCCAGTATTGAACAAATTTAGTAAGATAGGCAGCATCATTTTTACCACTTGCTTCATTGCCATAAGGCATCATGCAAAAAGATGGATGATTACCAAATTGTTTTACAATGCGGTTACTTTCATTATAAATATATTGATCAATAGGTTTGCCATCGCCAACGGTTGCCCAGGCAGAGCATTCAATGGAAAGATACATTCCCACTTTATCAGCAGCAATGAAAGCCGCTTCCGGCGGGCACCAGGAGTGATAGCGAATGTGGTTCAATCCATAGTCTTTACATATTTTAAAAATACGTTCCCACGATTTTACGCCTGTTTCAGGATAACCTGTTTTGGGAAAGATAGCACATTCCAACGTCCCCCTCAAAAATACAGGACGCCCATTTACCGTAAATCTTGTGCCTTCGATGGCAAAGTTTTTCATACCAAAACCGGTATTCACTTTATCATTTCCTGCATCTCCTGAAATGGATGTTTGCATTGAATAAGTATTCGGGCTGAATTCATCCCAGAGCAAAGGTGAAGCGCCCATTGGGTACTCAATGTTAATGACAGTTGTGTCTTTATTGAGATGGATTTTCTTACTAAGCGATTTTATCCGGTTGGTTGTTTTGGTATTAATTGTATGTGCACACAAAAGAAGGGTTTCATCAACTTCTTTATTTAATAAATTGTTGATTATGATTTTTGCTTTCACCATTTTCTTATCAACATCAGGATATAATTCGACATCGCTTATATAAACAGCAGGCCTGTTTTCTACATACATTTTTCCAACAATACCATTCCAGTTGGTTTGCGTATTATCGGTAAGGCTGTGTGCATCGGCGCCAGGGTCAATGTCTTTGATGCGGTTATCCATCCGGATGGTGATAGTATGTTCGCCAGGAGTTAGGTATTTGCTAAGATCATAAATATGCGGAGCGCTCAATGCATTTTGCATTCCCACTTTTTGATCATCAATCCAAACAGTGGATTCCCAGTGACAGCGTTCTAAAAACATTTCGGAAAACCTTTTATCCCATTTAGCAGGAATGTTTATTTTTTTCTGATACCATGCCACGCCTACATAATTCTTCAGCGGTTGCAGCCAAAAAGAAACTTTTAAATTACCGGGTTGCCTGTATTTTGCAAACGCAGGCTGTGTGTACCAAAGGCTGTCCCAGATACCGCCGGTCCATTTAGTATCTACAGTAATGTCATTGCCTTTTCCATTGGTAAGCATGGAACCGGGAAGTTCTATTTTATCATTCAGGTTTTAGTAAACCATTTTGCTTCAACTCCTTTATCCAAAGAATCCATTTGAAAAGCCCATTGCCCGGAAAGGTTAATTTTGTTTGAGGTGTTTGCGTTTTGCTGCGCAAACAATTGTGTATTCAATAAATTTATAACAACAAGCAGAGCAAAAAACCGGACCAGGTAGAAGCGTTTCTTCATTTTAAATAATTATATAAATCTTGTAGAAAATTTATTCCAAACCGCAATCGAATAACAGGCTTTTAGAACTTTAGCAAGTTAATTTTCTCCTACTTTTTACAAGCGACAATTTTATGTAAATGATGGATTATAATACGATGGCAATTTTAAATGCCTTTGTTGCAAAAGAGATCAAAGAAAATAAAAGAAGACTTCGTAAAGTTAGATATGGCTTTTAAAGAAGCTATAAAAAAGGCTTTGAATACTCTTTTCCCTAAAAAAGAAAATAAATAAGCTCTTAAATTCAGGCGGATTCTGTAGATCGTATGCGCTCACATAGCCCATGTACTTGCCTCCATCTGCGTCTATTCTATGTGAGAATATGGAAAGAAATTCCGCATTTGTATGTTCGTAATTTTGAAAGAAAGAATAAGCAATTAAATCAGCAAGCTGAGTTAAACGGGATGCCCGGGAATCTATAAACAATGGAACCTCAGCTAAATTTCTAATGACACCCCAGTTATGGCCGATCTTCTTAAAATCAGTAGCTAAACTTTGTATAGTAGTTTCGTATGTTGATTTATCAAAAATAATAATACCTCTTGATGGATTATTTCTATTTCTTAATCTGTTTAAATAATAATCGAAACGACTTGCAATTTGTTCAAAGGATAATTCAACAGGGTCTTGGGGAGAAACAACAGACTTTCTGCAAATACGAGCAAACACTCTATTGCCTCCATGTGAATCTGCCAATACTGTAAGGGCATCTTTAATTGCTTTCACTCTTTCAGAAACTGGGAATTGCCTCCAGAAGCGTCTCCCTTTATACATTGGACTTCCGTGTAATTCTATAGAAGATGGATCGGCTGGGTTAAATCTTAATGCAATTTTATCTAATTCAGTATTGAACCAATGCCCCTGTGTTTCATGAATGCTTACCCCGGCAAGCACAAAAAAAAATTTGCTTTGGGTCTTTAGTGGAACCAGATTCATCAACATACAGGAGATGCATATCAAGAAAGGTATTAAATAAAAAAACAGTCAAGGAGAACAAGTTCTCACGGTCTAAAATGGTAAGACCTCTCGACTGTAAGAAAGACATTTTTATGTCTTCCTTACCGCAATATACGCACAAAATATATCAAATGTATTACGTAAAAGTACTCCATTTGTTAAAAACGCAGATATTCCTTTAGTATATAAAGTTCAATTGAAATTAATACTTAGATATAGTTTTATAAATTATGTTTTTCGCAGAAAATAAAAACTGCCTTACTGTTGAATCACATTTGCTCATTCCGGATGACTATTTTTGTAGAGCATAGCCTTGTTCAATAATAGCAAAATTTACTTCTTAAAAACCTCCAAATTCCATTTATCCATCCACTTTACAGAAAGCGTATTATTATTAAAAATAAGCGGTAGCCATATATAGCCACCTTCACTTGCGCTATCAGGCTTCCAGGTATCAAACATAATAATGTAAGCATCTTTTTTGTCCCGCACCGGAACGATAAAAGTGGATTGCCCACCGAATGTTTTTTCTTTATCCAAACCGTTGACGGGATTAGTGCCTTGTAAAGGATTTTCTTCTTTTGTCCAGGCGCCTTTCAAACTCTTGCTGGTAAAATACCTCGCCGCATTGGGCGCCCAGCCGGTGGACGCGGAACCTATCAAATGATAAATGCCATTCTGTTTAATAATAGCCGGCGCTTCGGTGCTGCGTGTAATATTTGACATAAGAGTATAATCCGTTGCAGGAAGCATATAGTCATCGCTCATCCTGGCAATGCACATATATTTATCCGGCTTCCGCACGGCTAAATCATACAGGTTTCCATCATCATCTTTATACATTGCAAAATCACCGGAACCATTTACCGAACCACATGCTAAAAATTTATGACTATATGTAAATGGCCCAAGCGGGCTGCTGGCCGTAGCTACGCCAACATAAGCCGTTCTGTATCCATCGCCTTTCAGGTATAATTTAAAAAATGCCACAAACTTTTTGGTTTTATTATTGAAAATAATTTTTGGCCTTTCCAAAACACAACCATAAGCAATGTCGCTTTTAGGATTGTCAAAATCTACAGACAGTACCACACCTGCATCGTTCCAGTTAATTAAATCTGTAGAAGTGTAGCAACTGATACCGCCATCAGCGGCGCCTTCGGCTTTACCTTCGATTTTATATTCGCCATGCCAATAATACACGCCGTTAAAAAATAAAATGCCTCCGCTGTGTGCATTGATATGCTTTCCATTATTATCCAACCATTCTTTTCCCGGAGAAATATTAGTTTCTTTTGTTTCTTTTTTTTGGGCAGAAGATGCAATTGATACAAATAACACTATCGAGAATAGTGCAAAAAATCTTTTCATTAAATTGTTTTTTTAAAATAAGAATTTGATTTTAAAGCCTGCCTGGCCGCCCGGCAGGTTTGTTTACTATGCTATCAGTTTTTCGAAGACGGATTTTTTATTGAGAAATTTTATAACCGCTTATCGGTTCTGCATTAATTCCTTCCATATCAAAAACAATGTTATTATAAAAAAGAAATTTATTTTCCTGCTGTTCATAATTTACCTGATTGTTTTAGAAATAGAAACTGTTTGAGTTATTTGTTTGCCACAGATTACACGCCTGCCCGACTGTGTCATTCAGGCGTGTAATCTGTGGCTAAAATATTTTCTTGCATGTTTAACCATTTTATCTAATTAACTCAAGCAGCTTCTTAATTATAATTATAAAAAATATTTTGTTTGAATATTATTGATGAATAAAAAATTTATGAATGGTAACAGATGTATATTTTTTTCCTGCATCTTTTATTGTTGAAGGGGCTTCCGGGTTATTCGGTGAATTAGGATAATGCTGCGTTTCGAGACAAAAAGCGGTTCGGGAATCATCTTGTACTCCGGACTTAAAAGTATGTAAGCCTTGCATAAAATTACCTGTGTAAAAATGAACACCCGGCTCGGTAGTATAAACTTTCATGGCAATACCCGATGTATCGCCAATAGCAGTTGCCACTTTTACAGGCAGGGCAGATACGCCTTTATCAAAAGCATAAGTATGATCGTACCCTGTACCATTTTTTATTTGTACATCATTGGCATTTATTCTTTCGCCGATAGTATGAAAATCTATAAAATCAAACGGAGTATTTTTTACGCTTGCAATGCCGGTAGGGATGCAATCTTCATTTATTGCATTGAACTTATCTGTATTAATTTGGAGTAAATGATTATTAATATCGCCGGCACCTTCGCCATTCAGGTTATAAAAATTATGATTGATAATATTGGCAATTGTTTTTTTATCTGATGAATATTCCAACTCAATTTTTAATTCATCATTATCAGTAAGCGTGTAAATTGTTTGTATCGTAAACGTACCCGGATACCCTTCTTCTCCATCGGCTGAGGTATAAACAAACTTCACCGATTGATTACTGATTTGCTCCGCATCCCAAACCCTCGTTTGAAAACCCGTATTGCCACCATGTATTGCATTATTGCCATTGTTTACGGCCAACTGGTAGCGTACACCATCAATCCTAAATTTTCCGTCAGCAATTCTCCCTGCATAGCGGCCAACTATAGCGCCGTAGCATTGATCTTTAGCATTTATATAATCAAAAATATTATCAAAGCCCAAGTTGATATCTGTTAAGCTTCCATTTTTATCAGGTACCAAAAGGCTTACTATTCTTGCGCCGTAATTGGTAAGTGCAGCTTGTAAATTATTTTTCTTTTTGAGATAATACAACGCTGTTGCTTTGCCATTGCAACTGGTAATAAAATTTTCTTTCTCCGGTAGCTGGTATGTCATTGGTTAGGGCATGTTCAATTTTTTATTTCATTATCTATACACCTCTTCAAATGATTATCAAAAAAAGAGGGCAATGGAAATTGCCCCCGCGTTAAACGACTGCTTATGAGAAAAAATGTATAATTCAAACAGTTTCATTTCTGTTTATTATTTATGAAAACCGGAATATTACTTTTATATAATACTGAACGTATTTCCTGCGCACTAACTAATTTTGTTTACCCTCGATAAAAACTCAATCATCTTTAAATGCACTTCGGCGCCCTGGTGATTATTGTTTACTGCCAACACATTTTCAAAATGAATTTTTGCCTGTTCAGGTTTATTTAAACCAACTAATCCAAGTCCGGTTAAATAATCACAATGCACTTTATTTTTTAGCGTAAGGACCTGGTCAAAAACCAGTAGATCAGGCAGCGATACAGCAAAATAATCTATCTCAATTTTATCATGGAGATGCTGTGCCGCAAAGCTGATCAGCTTTTCAAATATTTCTTTTGCTTTAGCTGCATCGCCAAGTTTTAACCACGCCAGTCCCTGGTAAAATATTTTATCGGGCTGCGGGTCGTTATAAAAAATTGCTTGCACCGGCTCGCTTATTCCTTTGGTTGCTTGGATAAATTTGTCGCTTGCGCTTTCCTTTAATCCCATGGCTTCATAAGCGCATCCCTGTAAATAAAGGATATCATTTTCCTGTGTGCCGTACAGTTTTCCTTCTCCCATGTTTACCGGGTATTCTTCCACGTTAGCAAGGAACTCCAAAGCCTGTTCATTGCGGCCATCGGCAATGGCAGCTTTGGCCATCTCAATATGGCAAAGCAAAAACTGGTAAATTACTTTGCCTTCGCCGCCTTCCCAGGGATGAAATTTTCTCGCGGCAATCAAGGATGCAGCTTTTTCATAATTGCCTGATTGATTATAAAGCGTGATTCTTTCCAGGTATAGGTCGTCTCTTTGCTCTACCAAATGCAAATATTTTTCAAGCAGATCCAGCCTGTGTTCGTGACTGTAATTTTGAATTTTATACAATTGATCAAGCTCCATTAAAACGCGGCTATCGGTATCGTCTAATTGAAAAGCTTTTTCCAGCAACGAAATACTCTCCTTATATTTTTGCAGCTTATTATAGTAGGCAAGCGATAGGTTTCTAAACGCTGTTGGATATTTATTATTAAGGGAAATAGATTTTTCCCAGCAGGAAATCGCATCATCATATTGCCGGTTAGAATACCAATAATTGCCCAAATAATAAAAAGCTTTGGAATCCTTAGGATTTAGGCTGACAGCCTGTGCCAGCGCCATCATATCTTCTAATTTGGAAGGGAAACAATAATCAGGCGAAAATGAAGCGGCTTTCTTATAATAGTTATTTGCAGTTTCTTTATTATGTAAGCTGATATAAAAACAACCTAAGTAATAATATAAAAGCGGGGTATCAACATTTCCCAAACCTTCATATACTTTTAATAAACTAACCCCCTCTTCATACATGCCGGCGTTTGCATAATCCAACGCATATTCTATGTAGTTGTTAAACGAATTGCGGATAAGGTTCGTGAATTCACTAAGCGGTTTATCCTTTTGCAAACCTTCTTTCGCCTGTGCAGAAAGCAGGTATTGCTCATATAAACATCCATAATTAAAAGGGTCAATTTTCAATGATTCATTGATCAATTGAATTGCCAGATCTTCATTTCCCGATTTACGTAAAATGACTGCTTTCAGGTGTCTTGCGCTATGACTGTGAAAATTTCGAATGATGGATTTTTCAATTAAATAAAGTGCATCTGCAAAATCATTTTTAATGCAGGCAATTCTTGCCAATTGAAAAAAAGCCGCATGTTGCCAGGCATCGTTCCAGGTAGCTTTATAAAAATTATTATAGGCTTCTTCAACATCTCCCTGCATTTTTTTACACAAGCCCAGGTTGTAAAAGGGCTCGCCGTTAATTGGATTTGGGTTACGTTTGGTAAGCCGGCTAATGGCTCTTTTAAAATGGGATCCGGCAAGATCAAATTTTCCTTTTCTTAACAACCATAGCCCCAAAGCATTGTTATTTCTCTCATCCCCTTTATCTCTTTTTATTGCTTCCTGGTAATAAGGCAAAGGTGAGAAAGTTGCATGGCGGTATTGCTCAAGGTGCAATCCGTTTAAATAAAGCAATTCATTATTTTCAATTTCTTCCGGTTTTTTTGCGGCTTTAGCGGGAGGCGGAATGTCCTTCTCCGCTTTAGTTTCCGAACGATAGCTTACCAATATTTTATCACCATGCGTTACAATTACCTTTATTTCTTCTTTTTGAAATTTAATGCTTGTGCCAACTGTTTCATTAAAAATTTTATAGGGAGATAAACCTGTTTTATATTCTTTGATCAGATCATTATTTCTAAAAATTTGAATAGTTGCATTTTCATAAATTGAAGTCGCATACACTTTTACGGCAATTTCCTTTTCATCAAACTCAACATTTATCGCTGCCTCTTTCGTTGCATTTTTCACCACACCAATTTCTGCATAAGGCATAAAATATTCTTCAAAACTTTTTACTTCATTTGGATTGAGCCAACTAAAATCGGGCTGGTTGTCGGTAAAAGCACCGCACATCAGTTCAATGTAAGGGCCATCTTCATCAGTAAGATTCCTGTCCCATGCTTTGCCAAAATCGCCATTGCCCCATGTCCATTGTTTTTTGCCGGTAGATACATGATGATTGGCGACATGCAACATTCCGCCTTTAGTATCATGCTCATAACAGCCTATAAAATCGTAACCTGATTGTACTGCCATGTAGGAGGTAGGAACCGGGATATTTTTATACCATGAAATATCGGTGCCTGGTGCATAATTCACTTTGTAATAAGTACCGGTTGCAATGGGAAAATCGCTGACGTCTCTTTTACCATGATCATAAACGGCATGCACATCCGGGGGGAAAACAGATTGATAAAAGTCATTCACTTTTACTGCAGGATTAGCCCACCACAGGAAGGTCTGAGGAAATGGAGTCCGGTTAAAGAACCGGACTTTTATTTCGAGATAGGCTTTATCGGGGTATAAGGTAAAGCCTGCCATACCTTTTGTGCGGAACATTTTTTCTACTTCATTTATCCAAATTGTTTTACTGCCATCATTATGTTCTTCGATGGTAAAATCAATAGGATCAAAGGTGGAAGGCCGGTGGTGCTGTGGCCAGTTAAATTCAATGCCACCGCTGATCCAGGGGCCTGTAAGGCCAACCAGAGCAGGTTTAATAACCTGGTTATAATAAACAAAATCACGGTTCCTAACTTTATCGAATGCTCTTTGAACTCTGCCTCCTAATTCAGGCAGGATCATTATTTTCAGGAATTCATTCTCTATAAGAACAGCATTATATTCTTTATCTATTTTTTCATCTTCAATTTTTTCAATAACGGCATGTGGATACACCACCCCACTGCTTCCCTGGTAAACTCTTTTCTCTAAAAAAATCGGATTCTTTTCCGGTTTACCCATTCCATAAGTTGGAATGATAATTTTTTCTACCCAGGCAACAACATCCTTCATTGGTTTGATTGCTTTAGTTTAAAAAGGGAAAGTTACTTTAATCGTGTTGCAGGGCAATGGAATAATTGTTGGATATGATGGATTTTCTTATTATTGCGGTATGTTGAAAAAGAGAGAAGGTTTCGAAGGGCAGCGTGCCATAGTGTTGCCAAGAAAAATACTGGCGAAGTATTGCAGTGTGAATCCATTGATTGCAGGTGCATATATTACAGACATAGGTTATTACCCCAAAGCAAAATATCATTACCGGGAGAGGCTGCATGGCTGCGACCAGGATATATTAATTTATTGCCAGGAGGGCACAGGAACGGTAAAAATTAAGAACGAGGAGTACAAAATAAAGCCTGGAAACTTTTTCATAATACCAACCGGCTTACCGCATACATATGCTGCGGACGAACGTTCGCCATGGACCATTCACTGGATACATTTTAAAGGAATAAATACTGATACACTTATAAAGAATTTTCTGGCACAAAATGAAAGTTATCTCGGTTATGTAGAATACCTCGAAAGCAGGATCAGGCTGTTTGAAGAGATGTATTCCAACCTTGAGATGGGCTATAGTAATGATAGATTGTGTTATGCAAATATGTGTCTTCCCCACTTCTTATCTTCCTTTATTTATAAAGAAAATTACAACCTGTCGCCCAAAAAGCAGAGCAAAAATCAGATTAACAAATCTATCAATTACATGAAGCAACATTTTGATGAAATGCTTTCTTTGCAAGAGATGGCGGCATCAGTGAATTTATCGGTATCGCACTTCTGCTTTATTTTTAAAAAAAGTACAGGGTTTACTCCAATAGAATATTTTAATCATCTCAAAGTACAGCAGGCTTGCCAGTATTTGTTGTTCACAGATTTAAGGATAAAAGAAATTGCTGATAAACTTGGCATAGAAGACCCCTATTATTTTTCGAGGATGTTCACAAAAGTAATTGGTGTATCCCCAGGAATATACAGGACAAAAGGGATAAGTTGATTAGGTAATTCCGCCTTATTATTTAAACTGAAGCATAGTTTTATACTCCGGAACAAAACTCACTTTTTGAATCTCAAGCACCTTTTCTTTATTTGTAAAATCAGGTACATCTTCCACATTCAAATCTTGCAAATAAGTAGCGTTTTTATACATCGGCCTAAAATAAAACACCATTTCTTTAGAAGCGGCGTCCGGGTAAAATTTCCTTAATCCTATTTCCCAGGGGATACCGTTGTAAAATTTATCCGCCACTAATTTTCCATCCAGAAATCCCATTCCGGTGTCGCCGGTAAAATTTATTTGTAAAAAGATATCATTAAGATTTTCAAGAGATGCAGGCAGTTTTACAATAAATTTCTTCTGTCCTACCCTGCTTGTATCAACTTTTATTTTTACTTCCGGAATTGAAATATGAAATGAAGACATAACCTCAATCGCAGAAATGTTTGTGATTGATCCGTTATCTATCACTGGTGTGTTTTTTATTTTGGGATAAAAGGATACATCGTAACTATTCTCTTCATAACTGAGAAGCGTAAACGATTTTCCCTCCTGCAATACAACGGCATCTGAAAAGATTAGCTGTTTTTTCCCATTGATGTAAACGATGTATGATTTCAAAGCCAGCGATTTGTCAATCACCAACACCTTTGTTTTTCTTCCTTTTATAGTTAAGGTAAATTCAGAAACAGGTTCGTTGCAATTTATTAAAATACGTTCTGAATTTTTGTCAATAGCAATTCCTGCATTTTTTTGAAGAGATAAGCCATTTGTTTTTGCGAAAGAAAATTCAGCGCTTATTCCTTCAGGGCTGAAGAAAACATACCACGGCTCTTTTTCATCGTCACTCTTTGTCATCAACTGCGCTGTTGCATAGTTAAGCATAGCGCCATTCAAATTAAAGTTAAAAGGGAAAATGGCATTCTCTTCACTTTTCAAATTAAAACCTCCTGATCCTGGTATCAGCACATCACCTTTGGCTGTTTTAATTTTTATGCGGATATTTTTTTTATCAGTTGTAGTAGCATGATCCTGGAAATTGTTGAGAAATAAAAATCCGGAGTTATCTTTTATCCTGACGGAATAGCGCAAATCAGAAATATCCTGCGGAGTTAACGTTGAAGCGTTTGCCGGAAGAACTGTTTCCATTGGCGCCAGCAAATAACTAAAATCATTTAAGAAATAATGAATAATTTTTAACCGGTGAAAGCCTTCTCTCACCTGGCCAAATTCTCCAATCGGCGCCTGGAAATCGTAAGAAATTTTTGGCAACCCGCCGGCTTCATCGCTGAAAAAATACTCTCTGCCTACTGGCGTAGAACCTCCATGATACATATAATAACCAAGCCCATTAGCGCCACTGCCAAGGCACCGGTTTATCATTGCATCAAAACTTTTTTGCACTGCCACCGGGCGCCGTGAATAGACGGAAGCAATACCTGAACCAAGTTCCGCCGGGAAAACAGGGTAGTCTTCGGGGTTATATCTTACCGGCGCATAGTCAGGATTTTTGTGCATGTATTTATATAAAAAGAAAGGCGATAATTCTTTTTTCTTCGTCCAGGTAGGATACGCATAAGCGGCAGTAACCGGAATGCATCCATCAGGAATAATAGCTGCGTAACCCCAGCCAGTAGCGGTGTATATCGGCACATCAATACCGGCTTTAATAGCCAGCGACTTTAAAGTTTCCATGTGCTCATTACCCAATTCGGCAAAAGTTGTTTTTGATTTTGCGATGCCTACTCCTGCCTGGGTTTCTGATAAATCCCGCTCTGCTGAAGTATAATCAGCAGGCTGGCCGGGATAAGTCAAACCCCAGGATGCGGCAGAATGTTGGTATTCGTTTTCAATCTGAGCCCCTATTACGGGACCGCCATCTTTAAAATACAAACCTTTTAATTGCTTGCCGATTTCGTCGTATAATTTTTTGACATAAAATAAATAGCCGGGGTCGTTGGATCGGATCATAACGGGCTTTCCCATGAGCCAATCGGGTAAGCCGCCATTTCTAATCTCGCCATGGTCGAAAGGCCCGAGGCGAACAATCACATAGATGTTATTCTTTTTACACAGCTCAATAAATTTTCTCAAATCCCTGTCTCCATCCCATTTGAATTTGCCTTCTGTTTCTTCATGAATATTCCAGAATACATAAGTGGCGATGATATTGATGCCGCCTGCTTTCATTTTCTTTATAGCTTCATCCCAGTATTGATTGGGATAACGGGTAAAATGAAATTCACCTGTTACAGGAAACCAGGGCTTATTATTTAAGGAAACATAAAAATTGTTCACCGAAATTTTATCGCCTTCATTGTTCGTTCCACCTAATTTTAATTTGGTTGAATCGATCTTTATTCCAGGAACATCGGCATTGATTTCATATGTTTTAACAGATTGGCTAATAAGTGTATTACTGATAAAACAGGCGGTCAAAACGGAAAAAAACTTCTTCATTGGTAGATAATTTTATTTTCTCAGAGTTAAGAACTTTTAGAAAACCAAATGCTTGTTATAAATTTAAAATTTCAATCTAAAAACTTTATCGGAGGGCATCTTCTTTTTTTATGCCATCGACGTTAACCGTATAGGTTTCCCACTTCTCGTTCCTAAAAGCTTTTGTCAACTCCGCTTTATGATTGATTCTTATCTGCAAAATATCGGTGATCCATGTTGTGTTCCGAACTTGATTATTAACAGGAGAAATGTAAGTTCATTGTTCGATTTTTCATGTTTTGTAAAACTCAATCTTCCCAAGTAAAAATGGTAATCGTTTAAGTCAGATCTATCCCACCTGCCCACATATTTGAATATTCATATAAATAAGGTTGTTCACTGTATATTTCTTAATTGAAATGGCATTTAATGTGCTGAGAAAAAACCTTCCATTTCTTCCAATGTTTTTCCTTTTGTTTCTCTGACTTTGAAGAGAATAAAAAGAAACCCCAGGGCGCACACCACTGCATAGATATAAAAGGTGCTGTCTTTTAATTTATCAAATAAAATAGGGAATGTAAACACCAAAATAAAGTATGCTGCCCATAAACTTAATACCGCTATAGTGGTTGCAACGCCGCGTACTTTATTGGGGAATATTTCTGAGATCAATACCCAGGTAACCGGCGCTAACGACATGGCATACACGCCAATAGCAGATAATAAAAACCATGAAACATGCGTAGAACCGGAGCCCAGCATTTGTACCACTACTATGTAAATAATTGCTAATCCGCCGGACCCGATCAGCATTAAAGGCTTTCGGCCCAGCCTGTCCACGAGCCCTATAGCAATGAACGTAAACATAAGGTTAACGATACCAATGAAAACAGTTTGCAACAACTGGTCATCTTGTGATGCGCCAATGCTGGCAAATATTTTTGGTGTGTAGTTGAAGACCACATTGATGCCACAGAATTGCTGAAAAACTGCCAGCACAATACCCACGGTTACCGCAGGCAAAACTGCTTTACCAAAGGCAGACTTGAAATTCATTTTCGTGCTTCCCTGCAGCGATTTTTGTATGGATGCCAAAGATTCTTTAACGAAACTATCGCCACCAATTTTATGAAGTACTTTAGAAGCCTTTTCTGAAAGGCCTGCTTTCACTAGCCAACGTGGGCTCTCGGGTAGCATGGCGCCACCAATCAAAAATAATCCGGAAGGAATAGCACCCAGGCCAAACATCCAGCGCCATGCATCTATCCCTTTATCCCTTAAAGTATAATTAACTAAGTTGGTAATTAAAATACCCAGCACAATCGTAAGCTGATTAATAGCGACCATGCGCCCTCTTAGATGGGCGGGTGATATTTCTGCAATGTACAAGGGAGATAGCATTGAAGCCATGCCTACACCAATACCGGCGCAAAACCTGGCGCCTATAAAAAAATCCCTTCCCGGTGCGAACGCCATAGCCAGGCATGAAACGGTAAATATGCCTGCTGCAGTGATCAATCCAGGTTTGCGGCCATATTTTTCGGCCACGGCTCCTGCAACAATACAACCCACAATGGCGCCCAATGCAAGGCTCCCCGTTGCAAAACCTTCCCAGTAAGCATCGAGGCCAAATTGCTGCTGGAGAAAAGGTAAAGCGCCGGCGATTACTGCAAAATCAAATCCAAATAAATAGCCGCCCAATGCGGATATAAAAGATATGGCAATGATATAGCGGCCATTGAATTGGTGAAGGGGAGTAGTCATTTTTTTTTATTTGAAATATTCGCGAGTGGAAAAAAAGTACACTCAAGCTAACCAAAAGTAAAATGCAATAATAAGCACCACAGGCTGATAACAGATGGATTTATCAGCCAATCAGATGGATTATTTTACGTAGGCAACACTGGCATTATCAATTTTTTAGAGTTAGTTGTGTATAGAGTGCACTTCAAATCCCATGGCTATCGGGTGTAGCTCTTGCTTGAAGATTTCAACCTTTCAGACGGAGTTTTTTAACTTTGAAAGCAACCTGTGAAGGTTAGCAACCTTGCGATAATGATTCTTTAGTTCACTAAATTCATTTTTTTATTCCTATTTCCCGGCTCACGTATTTTTAATTTTTCTGCCGGGGCTTTAATTCTTCTCAAATGCGAAATTTAATGTACCCCTATAAATTTTATTGCTACGCTAATAAAGAATTTTTATCACTGGTGTACCCAAATCAATCATAAGATAATCCATCAATACCGCATTATATTCTATTAAGCACGGCGATGCATATCCATAACTTCGCATAAGATTTTTGTTACAGGGAAACTATCCTGCCGATTGCTTATTTGTATGAATATCTTATTTCGATATAATGGCTTGTTTCCAATGATTGCTACCCTCCGCCAATCACTATTAAAAATTTAAACCAGGTTAGAAAAAATGGGATTGGCAGATTAGAAGATGGGACAAAAGATGGTTATGAGCGTACACTAATTTACTAAGCTTGTAATTCGCTGTGGGAGCTATATTAGTCTTTACCCGGGTAATAATAAAAATGTTATAGTTTATGTATATTATTTCATGTATAACTATAACATTTTTGGCCCATGCAAGACATTAAAAAACAAAAATCAGCGGATTAATTTCTAAGAAAAAATTGTGACACTTAATGAAATAAAGGCCTATCTGCAAACTAATAAAATGATGACCATTATACGCAAATTGAATGAGCTGTCTCATCTGTCCGCTACTCGCATCGGGGGAAATATTATACACTGGCAACGATTCCCCTGTTTAACGATATGGATTTATGGACTTACCATTCGGTTCATTTTTAAAATATAATAAGCTGGTAAATACCTGCCTGTAGATTATAAGCAACTCCGTCTCTGGATACAGTGTAAAGGGGTTGGACAAAGTCCTGGATGTATCGGTAAGGCTATCCACGCTAAACTTATTTAATGCCGGAAGACTATTCAGGGCTCCTTTGGCGGGGAGTTGGTGTATTTTTCAGTACACAACAGGCAGCGAAAACAACAGATGGCGCTTCGGGAAGCGCAAAATTCCAATAAGGTATTTTCAATTGGCAGCCTGTCTGTGGATGTTATAACGCAAGAGCTAAAAGCTGTCATTGTACTTTTTTATAGTATGTTGAATGAACAGCAACGGCGCTTATATGCCGGATTAGAATCAATTAAAATCGGCCATGGCGGTGACAAACTCATAGGGAAATTATTGCAGATAAATGCCGAAACAGTGAGTAAGGGCAGACAGGAATTAATTAAGGAGGATTTTTACAGGGAGGGTACAAGAAAACCTGGGGCAGGGCAGGCCGGAGATAAAAAAAACTCCGGGAATAATAAGCCAAATTGAGCGATTACTGGAAGAAGATACTGTCGGCGATCCGATTACGGGACTAAAGTGGACGCGAGCGTTAGCCCAAACACGGTGAGGAAACTAATGGTGGAGATGCATTATTCGTCTGCTCCCATTTCCATTCCTTTTCGCAGGTCGCTTCTTCCTTTACGATATTTCGCACCTTTCCGGTAGGGTAGTCCCGACATGACAACTTTATACTTGACATATCTTTCATCAATTTTATTTATCATTACTCTGAAATGCATACTGACATTGGGTCTCGTTACAACTTTTAAAAAGTACAATTAATTTAAATTAAAAAAAAGTGTCAATCACAGTGTCAATCAACTATTGATTTTTTTGTAATTTTATTCACGTAAATTATAACAATGTGAGGATAAAATTTTATTTGTTAAGAAAAGAAACTAAGGCTACAACCGGGATACTTTGTTCCGTTAGTTTTAATAAAAACCGAATCCGATTCTGCATTAATGAAAGTATTAATCCTAAATATTGGAATTTTAAAACTTGCCGTGCGAGAAATACGCCTGCATTTTCTGAGTCGATGGCATTTAACTGCAGACTTGATTCTGTCGCAACAAAAATTTATAAGCACTATTTAGATTGTTTAAATAGGGATCATACAGTTCCTTCCAAGCCAACGATTGAAAAATTTATAAGAAATGAAATCCTGCATGACTCTAAAAAGTATTCACTTTATGATTTCTATCAGGAATTTATTAATAATACAATTGCAGGTAACAGGATAAATTCGAAGGGAAAAGTCATCAGGCCGGAAGCTGCTAAGTATTACAAAAGAGCACTGAAAATCCTGAAAGAATATAAAAGCCATTTAGACTTTGACGATATTACCTTGGAATTTTATAAAGATTTTATAGCCTATCTAAATAAAAAAGGATTCTCCATAAACACAGTAGGAGATAATATTAAAAAATTAAAAGCAGTAATGGCTGGTGCCTTGGAATTAAAGTATCATAACAACATAGCCTTTAAGGGAAAATATTTCACGAAACCTGCTGAAGAAGCAGATAACATATATTTATCAAACCAGGAACTTAAGCAGATTCAACTTGTCGATTTGTCCAACAGAATTTCTCTGGACAATGTAAGGGACTTGTTTTTAATTGGCTGCTATACAGGCCTGCGCTTTTCAGATTTTTCAAGACTTACACCAAATAACGTAGACAATGGTTATATCAGTATTCAACAATTGAAAACGGATGACAGCGTTGTGATACCAGTTCATAAAGTAGTAAAAGATATTCTTAAGAAACGTGATGGATTACCACCAGCTATTTCCAATCAAAAATTTAATTCATACCTCAAAGACATTTGTAAAAGCCTTCCTGGTTTTGAGGATAGTGTACCCAAAGTGATAACAAAAGCCGGAAAGAAAGTGACACTAAACCTAAGAAAATGGGAGATGATATCAAGCCACACAGCAAGACGTTCTTTTGCTACAAATGAATATTTAAACGGAACACCTTCCATCACAATTATGGCGATTACCGGACATAAAACCGAGAAAGCTTTCTTAAAATATATAAAAGTTACTCCAAAAGAGCACGCCGAAAAAATGAAGTATTTATGGGAGACGAGAGAGTCTAAATTAATAGCAATATAATTCGCATTGTGCCGGACATACCTGCGTAAGTTATAGTCCTTCCAATCAGCAGACCTGTAAAATAAGAACATCGCTTAAATTGTATATTAATTATCACTTTAACTAGATAGTTACAGAATATCCCCGGTTAATTGTGTTAAATATTATCGGATTTTCAAACTCAAAAAGTCTTAGACTAAATTTAGCTTTATCCATCCTTACCGATATGGATGTCATAATCAGATAACTGAAAATAAAAATGTTAAAGCAAGTAATACCAGATTAGTCATGCTTTGTTTTTAATAATCAACCTTACTACTTTTGTTATTGGAATTTCAATTGTGAACAAGAAAATGTAGAAGAATGAATGAAACACCCATGCTGTTTCCTATAACTCCATCCGAGTTTTGGAAACAAATCAGAACTGTCATTGATTGAAGTAGTATCTGAAAAATTATCCCAGCAAAATCTTTCTAAAACAAACCCTCTCCTGCCGGAAAAAGCTTTACTCAAAGCTTCCGATGTCTGCGAGATCTTCCAGGTATCAAAGCCCACTCTTTATGAATGGCTGAAACAAAATAAACTAAAAAGCTTTAAGGTTAAATCGAGAAGATATTTCAACCGTGCGGACATTGATGCGATACTTCAAACGAATAAGTAAAGTTGTAAATATTTTCCTTTCAAACTTTAAATGTGTGACGAATGAACTGTGCAGAAGCGAACCATATTGATATGGTCGATTATTTAAATTCTTTAGGTTTCAAGGCAACAAAAATCAAAGGCGATGATTACTGGTATGACTCTCCTTTCAGGAATGAAAAAGAGCCATCATTTAAGATCAACCGAAAAAAAAATGTATGGTATGATCATGGGCTTGGAAGAGGTGGAAGACTGGTTGATTTTATCATCGAATTTTATTGTTGCGAAACAAGTGAAGCACTGCAAAAAATTTCCTTTTTTCAGCCGCAAATTTCTTCAAATAACAATTATCAAAGACCCCTGTTTCACTTGCACCAAAACTCTTTAGAAAATCATAAAGATGCAAGAGAAACAGGGATAAGGATCATAGCCGCAAAGCAACCCATCAATGACCTTGCGCTTTGCCGCTATGTAAGACAAAGAGGAATAAAAAAAAGTATTGCTGACAGCTATGCATATGAAGTACATTTTACCGTCGGTGAAAAGGAAAAAATATACCGGGCAGTGGGCTTTAAAAATAATGCCGGGGGTTATGAATTAAGGAATGAATATTTTAAAGGAAGCAGCTCTCCAAAATACATTACTTATGTCGATAATAAAGCAAAAAATATTTCAGTTTTCGAAGGCTTTTTTGACTTCCTGAGTTATCAATTTATTTATCAAAACCAAGATGAAAAGCTGACAAATTTTCTTGTGCTAAACTCGCTCTCTTTCTTTGAAAGAAGTGTTCTTTTGATGGAAAAACATGAAGCTGTTCAACTGTATTTAGATCACGATAAAGCAGGAAAAAAGTGGCTTGAATTTGCGCAAAGCAGATCCAAACGATATGTAGATGAAAGCAAATTATACGCAGGGTATAAAGACTTAAATGAATGGCACATCAGCTTTGGAAAAGCCCAAAAATCTATGATATTACGGCAATCCAAGGGAAGGCACTTGTAACCAGAAAGAATAGAATGAAATCTTAGCAGCAAATATTGGGGAAGAACATCCGAAGGAAAAACTAAAAGTGCGTGTGCCCTTGGCAAGATGTCCGTTTGTATTACAAACTATATAAACCAACCCACCCTTTGCTCGGGACTCGCAGGTGGAAGGCAATACTGGTATAGGTGCTAAAATGAAAAATTTGTAAAGAGGAAAATGAATCCGTGATGAAGAAACAAAAATTAAACCGAACCAAAATTATTATGGTAAGGCTGACCACAGACGAGTACGAACAATTACACAAAAAATTCAAGTCGACTATTTGCCGAAAACAAAGCGATTATTTAAGAAATGTGTTGTTGCTAGGAAAAGTAACGGTGCTTACCCGCAATCAATCGCTTGACGACTTTATGGCAGAAATGATTGTATTAAGAAAAGAGCTCAATGGTATTGGTAATAATTTTAACCAGGCAGTTCATAGGCTGCATTTGCTGGATAGAATCCCGGAGTTCAGAACCTGGATTATACAAAGTGAACAAGAGAAAAAAGTGCTTTTAAAAATGATTGAAGAAATTAAAAATCTTATCAGCCAATTTGCAGAAAAATGGTAGCCAGAATTAAGAGAACACAAAGCCTTTCGAGATCATTAAATTACAATGAAAAAAAGGTGCAAACCGGAGTTGCTGAATGTATTCATGCGGTTAATTATCCAAAGGATTTAGAAGCCCTCAATTTTTATGATAAACTTCACCGGTTGGAACACCAGGCAGCACTCAATGAAAGAGTGAAAGCAAACAGCGTACACATCTCTTTAAACTTTCATGAATCGGATCAGCTTAACAAAGAAAAATTATATGCAATAGCAGAAACTTATATGCAGGGAATCGGCTTTGAAAATCAGCCTTACCTTGTCTATCGGCATCACGATGCAGCGCATCCGCATATTCATATTGTAAGTACCAATATTCAAAGAGATGGCAGCAAGATTGAGATGCAAAATATCGGGAGAAATCAATCCGAAAAAGCAAGAAAAAATATAGAAGAAAAATTTAAACTCATCAAAGCTGAAGGAAGGAAGCAGCAACAAGATAATGAACTAAAAATAACACCGAAGAAAATTCAGTATGGAAAATCATTGACCAAAAGAGCTATCACTAATGTTCTTGAAGAAGTGATCAATCATTATAAATATGCTTCACTTCCGGAATTAAATGCAGTTTTAAAATTATACAATGTTATTGCCGACAGGGGAAATAAAGATTCAAAAATGTATGAAAGAAGAGGGCTAATGTATTCGGTGTTAGATGACAAAGGAAATAAGATTGGCGTACCCATTAAAGCTAGTGATTTTTATAGCAAGCCAACTTTGAAAAATCTGGAAGAGAAGTTTGCGGAAAACGAAAAACACAAGCAGGCTTATGCCACGCAATTACAGACAAGAATAAAATGGGTGCTGTTGAAAAAAGAAATGTCGTTTAGCGAGTTCACTCAAAGCCTGGCAAGAGAGGGGATTAACGTAATGGCAAGGCAGAGTACAGAGGGCAATATTTACGGGCTAACCTATATTGATTTTAAAAATAAATGTGTGTTTAATGGCAGTGATTTGGGTAAAGAGTTTAGCGCTAAAGCAATATTAGATCAGGTAAACACAGTACAAACGAACCTTCAGGAAAAAGAAAGTCATCAAACAAATAGTAATCTCATTGACTCAAATCCCACGAGCAAAACAGGAAAACAAATCGACAAATATGATATTATTAAAAGTCAGGAAGAGAATTTATCAAATGCCATAGACATACTGTTTAAACAAGAGCAAAATAATAATTATACTCCTCATGAATTATTAAAGAAAAAACGAAAGAAAAAGATTAAAAAACCAAATTGGTAAGACCTCGTATTACTAATCATTTTCCATCATTTTGTATGATTTTCAATCTTGCCTTATCATGTTCTTTAAAGGCGTTGGATGCTTCCAGTTGATTTTGCATATCATCCATATCATCGCCGACAATGGTTGAACTAAATTCCTGGGCTCTCAACAGCATCTTTATATAAGCCGATGGTTCCTGCTGCCGGGTTAATCGTCTTAATGAAAGCATATAATCATCGCGGTAAACCGTCGGGATAATTATTTTTGACTGACCTTGTTTTACGAGTTCTGCATTCATCATTACCCTGGCAATTCTTCCATTACCATCAAGGAAAGGATGCACTTCACTTATCATAAACATTATAAAGGCTGCTTTGGAAAAAGAATCCGTTAGCGACTGGTAATAGTCAAAGCCTTTTATAAGTGTTCCTTTTACAAGGGTGTAGTCTACAAAATGTGTTTCGCCAGCCCTGTTATTCCTGTCCTTAAAATGGCCGGGATTTTTTGAAGTTCTTGCATTCAGTAATATTTTATGACGGTACAATAATATCTCCAACATTTCTCCCGAAGTAGCCGAAGTAATATTCATTTCTTCCCTGTTGCTTACTAAGTTATATGTTCCTAACACATCGTGAGAATCTTCATCACGGTTAGGCATAGGAGCTGCTGTTTCAATTATTTTTTTTGCATCTTCCAGTTCGAACTGTGTGCCCTCAATGTAATTGGAAAAATAGGCTTCGAAAAAAGCAAAGTTTTTAAAGGACTTGTTTGTAGTATTTTTTTCCGGCAGGTCTTTAAATTCCTGCTGCTTTAATTCAATGAAAAGTTTTTCGAACAGTGGCAAGCGCCCCGGGTCATAAGGATTTCCAAATGCCCTTGCTATGGCAAGAGGAGAAGACAATATTTTTGAAGGTTTTGTGTTCAGCAAAGCGCTGATTAATTTATTCAACTTCTCAAACTCTGTTTTCAAATTGAGTTTCTCCGCGATCTCTCTCGCTTTATCTCTTAGTTCATTTAATCCAGCTTCTCCTTTAACCCTAACCACCTGTTCGAGGCGGTCTTCTATTTCGGGGATGGTAATAGTTTTTGATTCAGGGCCTAATTGCCGGGACACTTCCATATTTTCCAGTAATGCCCTTTCGAGTTGAGATACATATAATTCACCTGATAACAGATTGTCTCCATCCAATCTACCGGGCCCCTGCATAAACCGGATAGTAATGCCTGGAAGATTTATTTTTTTTGTGTAGGAGTAAATAAGAAATATATGCCCTGCAGCCGTTGGCTTGAACTCTAATGCCGAGCGGTGGCTGAGCAAAGAACCAGGATACAACTTGCCAAGGATAGCAAAAAGATTTCGCTTCACAATGACCTCAGGACTATCAGTAAAATTGGGTGAGTATATACGGGGAGCAATCTTTCTCAGCTTATTGGCCTTTTCCAACTTGGATATTTGTTTGCTTAATTTGGCATCGCTGGAAGAAAATACTACCTCCTGAAGGTGAATTGGTAAAATATTTTCCATTAGTATATGAGTTAGAGGCTAATTTAGAGAATATTTTCCATTTAAATTGGGAAAATGGAAAATTATTTCCATTAGGGCACTAACACTAATCTGAGAATTTTTCCATTAAAAAAATTGCCTTGCTTTCATTAAGGAAATTATTCCAGTTATTAGTTGTTCTGAGCAAATATTTTCCACTTGAGAAATGCAAATTGTCAGAAAATAGATTGAAATAAACTCACATTCAAACACACACAAATCTACCATTCTGCTCCTTCGCATATCCATTTGAGACTGCCAATTGGATTCCTTGTCTCATTGCAGTGTCAACGATGCTTCCAACCTTAGAAAATGAAAACAGTTTAGCTGTTTCTCTTATTAAATCTTCATGGGATAAACTAATCTGTTCTTTTAAAATCTGTTTTGCAGCATTGGCTATTTCTACCGGCGGTATATCATCTGCATTCCTTTTATTAATATCACTATCAGCAGACCGATAAATGGTATAGGCAGATGGGTCCTGTTCCTGTTTCCAAAAGAAAACATTGTTTCCATATTCAGTCTGGCGTAGATGCATATCCGAAAAGAAGTTTTCGAAATAGCTGCTTAATCTTGATCCGTTTCTGCTGATTCCCCAGGCTGATAACACTCTTTTGCATAAGAGATTTTTACTGACAGGTGCTTCAACTTCAAGCACTTTATTTATTTGGTCAATTATTTTTACTCTATTGGATGAAAATAAAAATTCCTCCGATGAATTACACAGTACTAAGTCCAGTTTACATGCTTCGTATGGATTTTCAGCTTTAGTAGAATGATTTATTTGAACTGTTGCTGCGGCTTGTTGTAAAGGAATTTCATAGGCGATAGATACTGCCGGACTTTCAACAACGGGCGCTGACATTGTTTTATCCTCTCCATTTTGCTCCTGTTTGATAGCTTCAATAAGCTGGCTAATACACTTATCGGGGTTTTCCCACCAATCAGCCGACCAGACTTTATAAATATTCCAACCTAAACTTTTGAGTACTTGTGGTTGCGTTATTTCCCTATCTCGTGTAGTATTTGCTTTAAAATAACTATCACCATCACACAGAATTCCCAGCAAATATTCATTAGTGTTTGAAGGATTGATGACGCCAATATCAATCTTGTAAGAAGAACAGCCAATATCGGAATGGACCTTATATCCGTGTTGTTGAATTTGTGTGGCAAGCATATTAGAAAAGGCAGATTTGCTGCTGTTGGCAAAACTTAACCGTCCGGGTAAAGCTGCCTTGCCTTTTTCTGCATAGGCCAGAAAAGCTTTCAACCCTGCGACCCCTTGCGAAGCGGTTCTTGCCAAATCTATTTGATCAGCGCAGATCCTGAATTTGCTGTGACGCTGCAGCATTCAGTAGATATAATAAGAAAGGATGAAATTTTTGAGCTCAATTAGAATACGAAATTGTTTCTACAAAATCTACTTAATCAATCAGGTTTTAATTAAATTCTAATTTCATCAAGATTGGTAACTTACAGTTTTGATTTAGGCATGGTCAATCCGCTTTAAGTTTCCCATAAGACTCGAATTCTATAAACTTGGAATTATAATATTCAGGGTCAAATTTCTTTCTAAGTAAGTTAAAAAAATTCTCATCATGAGTTGAAATAACCACCTGTCTGTCTATCAGTTTATCGGTAGTAATACTACGGAGCAAATCGATAAAGGATAGCACATTAATAGAGTCCAAATATTGGATGGGATCATCCATAAAAATGGTATTGATCATTACGTCTTTATTCTGAAGTGCTTTCGCTAAGAATATACTAAGAGAAAGAATATTTACCTGTGCAGAACTTAGGTAAAGAATAGGATCAATCACATCTTTATTTTCTTCGTTCACAGCTTTTATAAACAACTTTGGTTTTATTCCATCGAATTGGGGTTCAAGTTTTATCGTTTTAAAATCAGGGTGCGGATCAATTTTTTTATAGATGTCATTTATTATTTCCTGATTTAATACTGAGTTAATCTTTTCTGTAAGGAAATTAGACAATTCTTCTTTTAAGGTTCTCAGCTTTTCGATAGTTTTTTCTAAAACCTTCAATAGTTCCTGCTTTTCCGTAAGTTCGGTCTTAAGCTTATTAAGTTCTATATTTTGCTGTATGACACGAATATTGGCCTGAAGTTCCCGAAGTTTAACATCCACATCCTTTAAATCCCAAATAGTATTTTTGTTATCTGATAAGTTTTGGGTAATAATCTCAATAGTAAACTCGTCCGTTGCTGTAATAGATTTATACTGACTTTTGTATTGAGATATTTTCCCCTCGGTTTCATTTAACACAGCTATTTTTTCTTTCAAAACCTTTTGTATATCATCTTTATTTTCATCCTCTGTACTTTTGGTTAATTCATCTGTCTGCACCTGTAACAATTTAATTTGTTCCATAAGTTTTTTGATATCTTTCTCAGTACTACGTATCATTTTCTCTAACCCGCCCTCCAAATAATCGGACTGTAGAATCACTTTCTTTTCTAAGAATGAATTGATCTTTATATACTGTGAGTTTCGACGGAGTAAGTCTATTTTAGCCTCAATTTCCTCGACCCGATAATTGCTAGCGGTTATCTTTTCTTTTAAATCCTCATATTGCTTTTCAGTTTCAGTAATTGCTTTTGGTAAACTTTCTTTTAAACTGTCTAAATCTTCTAATTGTAATTTCAGAAGGTCATTTTCTGTTTCAATAGACTCGTATTGCGAACCAATCCTTCTATTCTCGGATTCAACTAATGTGTCAATACCTGAATAATAATTGATTAGTGCTTCAGTTCCCAATATTTTTGAACTAATGGCAGTAAGCTTATCTGCCAATTCTGAGAATTTTTGCTTCAGCACTGTTAACAATGCTTCATATTTTGTATCTAGGTCGTTCGTCTTTTTTTCAATGTCAGTTTGGAGTGTTTGTATTTTTTCAAAAGATTGATTAAGATTTAAAGCATCCTTTTTTTGGCTGGAAATACGAGATAATAAAATTTGGAAGTCGGATTGAGGAGTGTTACATAGCGGGCAAGTGTTGGTCTCTGTTTGAGATATAAAATCTCGTCCCAGCTCAATAATCTTTTGCAGATTTTCATTAAGGTTTCCTTTTTTGTTATAATCTAATCGCTGCTCTTTAAGTGTTTCGTTTAATGATTCGATATCTTTAAATTCTTTCTTTATTTTAGAAGCCAGTTCCTTGAATTCGTTATACGTGTATTCTGTATTACAAAACGATTCCAGTTTAAGAGACAAGATACCTTGAATGGCATTTACTTCCTTTCTGATTGCTGACGCTAGATTGCTTCTTATTTCTTTTATTCTTTTACATAGCGCCAAACGACTATTTGATGATAAAATTCTTTTTTTGTTTGCTTCGATAGCATTAAATAGATCTGCTAAATGCTCGAAATTTTCATTGTATTTGATTTCATTAACTAATAAATTTTTTAATCTACTGGTCTTATTTTTTAGCTCTCTTTCTGCATTGTTTTTTTGCTGTATAAGGGTTGGTTTAGTTTGTGTTATATTATTTCTTTCGCCCGCCAATTCTTTGATCTCGTCAACTATTGCCGAAAAGCTATCTTTTGATGAGGAAACTAATTTGATCTCGTCTAAGTCGATACGATCCTTTTGAAGTTTTACTTCTAATTCTTTTCTTTCTGCCTGTTTGATTTCCAGCTGCAAAAAATTGTTTAATGTAGACTGTAATTTTTTTATTTCATTTGTTGAATTCAAAACAAACTCACTATCTTTTATATTTGAAGCAAAGCCCTCTTGCAAAGCAATCAAATGCACTTGTCTTACTTCTGCAAGCTGTAGCTTAGAAGAAATTGATGCAGTACCGTTGTTTATTGTCCTAACTGTATTTTCAAATTCTGTGTCCGAAGTTTTTTCTGTAAACTCCTCAATAGTGAAACTGTTATTTTTATTAGAATTTATCTCCTTTACCAAACTATTAAAGAAACTAATTTTGCTTTCTGAAGTCGTTAATTCCACTATTTTGTCAGAAAGTTTTTTAATCAGGTTGACTATAATTCCTTTTTCCTTTTCACTTTCCTCAAAAAATTTTGAAACCCCTACAAAATAGTCTGATTCATCATTCCCATCCCAGAAATCTAATAACGCCTGATATTTTTCTTCCGGTGTATTGGAACTCAAAAAAGAATCAATTCTTGATTGCGGAAGGATTTCTATTTTTTTAAATCCCTTATATTTTCCAATACTTTTGATAGGGGAGTTACTCTTGCTTTCTATTGTTCCTGCAAGTAAATCGCTACTTTCTTTTTTTGAAGTGCGGCGCGTGAAGAATAAATTATTAATATCAAATACACTAACATGGCCTTGTTCTAAAGATGATTCCCGATTTCTTAAAATAGAACCCCCGAATTCTTTTGCTGCATTTCTGATTGTTGTATTTTCCTCAAAGCGTTCGATACTCCCCTTCGTACTCCATTCAACACCATCAAAAAAAGAAGTCTTACCAAAACCATTCGGTGCGTATATAGCAATTATATCGGCGATTTTTTCTCCAGGTAAAGTAAAGTCAAAAGTTACTTTGTCCCTGTAACCTCTAAAAGCTTCTAATTCTATTCTGCTTAATTTAATATTGTTATTCTCCATTGTTATTTCCTTTAAATTTTGAATAAAATGGGCCTATTTGCTTATTGCTTTTAAAGCCTTCTAAGGCGCTCAATATTTTATCATCGGTTGCTCGAATTATCGTTTCTATGCTTTTACTAATCGAAGTAGGGTCAATCATCTTATCATTGTTGATTTGACGAACAGAGAATATTTTATCCTGAATTAATTGTTGAATATAAACTTCAGAAAATTCATTTTTTTTCAAACAGTCTTCTACCAGCTTTCTACAGCAATATTTATCCTGTTCAACTTTGTACTTTATCTCCTTTGGGACTTCATTTTCTAATAGAAATATGAGGTAAATATTCCATCGCTCTATTTCCCTTTCGAGGTTTATTTGAAAATTAATAGCAATATTTTCGGTGAGATCTTCCCAATAATCATTAAGTGCAGCATTGCCATTGCATACTATAGTAAACAGATGACACGAATAACGAGCTTGGGTATCTACTTCATAAGTCCAATACTCAAGCTGTCTGTCAGCATATTGTTTCTTAGCGTTCAAAACTAAATTCTTGGGCAATTCTTTTCTATGCAGCATAATTCAGGATGTTGATAATTTCTTGTTTTATTAATTCTAAGATTTCTTCTGATCCCAGCTCATCAACAACTATCTGATCTATTTTTGTTGAAAAATGATCGATGTGAACACATGAGAATGCAGGAACTTGTGTAGCATTTCCAATCATCATCTTATCATTGAAAAAATCAGGACGAGTATAATCGGCTACAATTTTCTCTACTTCATCTTTACTTAAATATTCCTTACCTCCTGATGTTTCAGAGCTTGAAAATGCAATAAGAGAATCCTTTTTAATACCACTTCTCAATGCGCTGTCAGAAAGAAATAATTTAATCAACCTATAGATATGATTCTCATTTGCGGAAAAATATAAAGGCAACTTACTACAACAAGATTCTAAATCTTGATTTTCTGGGGCCGCAATATTCAATATAGTTAGTAGCTCAAGCCATGTTTCCCAAAGCCTCGACTGAGAAAGATTATCTGAGTAATTTTTTGAAACAGGAAGGGTTAGTTTGTCTTTATTCCGTGCAGCAATAGCAATCGGTGAAATAGCACCTTTGGAAACTTGTTCAATGTTATTACTAAAAAGTGCTTTTAATCCAGGGTTAACTCTTTTGAAAGCCTTATTTGCATATGATTGAAAACTTAATAGATTCGAAGGAAGAAGACGTTTTCGGCCTAGCTTATCTGCGATGGAATTGAAGTTAGAAATATAGAATGAATTCAATTTATTATTGGCTCCAGTAGGATCTTTTAATTCCGGAAATATTCCCTTTAATACTATAACACCATTGATATCTACAAAAACACCACATCCAGAAAAACCTATCATGGCATTTTGTGTGTTAATATCCCACGTGTGTTGTCCTTGTTCAGTTCTTATTTCTATTCCAAATCCATCTTCTCTTTGCATATTACAAAAGCAGCGAACATCCTCCCGCTTTTCACCTGCAATTTTGCTTAATCTTGATGGGTATCCATACAGAAAAAGCAATTCATCTTTTGTAGGATAGGAATGTGTCAAACCATTTCAGAATCGCCTATATATGGAATCACAATCAATGCTAAATCTAATGTTTCGTGCAGTTCGAAAGCTATTATATCCGATATTCTTTCTCCATCAACATTCCCTCGATATATTTTAATATCATTCAGTGCTATCAGCTCTTTTTCTCCTACGCTATTTTCGATTTCAAGATTATGCTTTACGGTAAGCACATAAGTATACTCTTTAGAGTCCGGCTGAAACAAACATCCGCTTCCTTCATTCACCTTTACAGCGTAAAATCTCAATTGATCTTCTATTGTTGCCATAGCTATAGTTCTATTGAATAATCGGTTTTTGAAAGGAGCGAGCAACTGAAAGAATAACTTTCTTTATCCTCTTGAGTGAAAATTTCTTTTGAAATTTCATCATAGTTAAAGTAAAGGTTAGAATTTGGTTGAGAAGCTATTATACGAGCTATAGCTTCTTTATCTGGTAATCCATGTTTACGTCCATCAGTTGACACAACGAATTTGTTACATTCAATTAAAGATAAAAGGCGGGGACTTGTATTTCCTTTACTAGAATGATGAGAAACTTTTACTAAATTCAATTTTAACTTGTTTTCTTCGCTCGCCAATTCTAACTTTTCTAAAGAGTCAGCAATTACACTAGGATGTGCATCTCCAAGCAGAAGTATAGTCTTCTCATTCCTTTCTAATAAAAGAGCTATTGAGCTTCCATTCGGAATAGTTCTATCCTCATTAAATTTACGGTTAATCAATTCAGAAATTGAAATATTAAAGTCATCGTGCTCTTCCGACATTTTAACTTTCTTATCAATTTCTGTTTCCCAATGTTTATGAAGTCGTTCCAGCTTGTCTTCATTAGGTGACAAAATCGTTATTGATAATCCGAGAAAATTTATCCTATTTTCAGAAACACGAATAAGTTTCTGAATCCAATTACTGCTTTCCTCTTTTAAAGCCTTCTCTAGTGAAATGCCTTGACCAACACTCATAGAAGTTTGGTCGTTTTTTATGATTTCAACTGCTCTTACTGGATCTCTTTTAGTATTAAAATAATCCGATAATAAATCCCCCGAATTGAACCAAACCTCTTTAATAAAATCTTTTCCAAAACCAGTGTCTTGATATAACTCTTTTATGCCTCCGATATGATCATCATCGATATGTGTTACAATTAATAAATCAACATTTTCTTTTTTTTTGAACAAGTTTTTCTAGTTCTGGTTTTAAATGACGTTGATACGTCCGCGGGATCCCTCCGTCTATTAAAATATTTCTATTTATCCCTTCATACTCAAAAGAGATCAAAATACAATCACCATTAAACGCCGGTAAAAATTTCATTTTCATAATATGTAGACTGTTTTTGATTTAAACTCCTATTATTTCCACCACACTCCTTCCACTATTCTGTTTACTCAATTTAATCTGTACCGGTATCCTTTCAGTCATTTCCTGCACATGTGAAATCACACCTACCTTACGTCCCTGATTGTGCAGGCGTTCCAACGCATCCATTGCGATGTTTAAAGTGGTTGGATCTAAAGACCCAAAGCCTTCATCAATAAACAGAGACTCTACCTGCATGCGGCTGGAAGAAAGAGAAGCCAATCCCAACGCAAGCGCAAGTGATACTAAAAAGGATTCTCCCCCAGAAAGAGAGAAAACCGTACGTATCTCATTACCCATATCCTGATCCAACACTTGCAGGCCCAGCGTATCGGGTATGCGTTGCAGTAAGTATCTTTTACTTAGCATTTCCAGGTGAACGTTAGCATAACCAAGCAACACATCCAGTGTATATTC
Source organism: Hanamia sp. (assembly GCA_965217965.1). Classification (GTDB taxonomy): domain Bacteria; phylum Bacteroidota; class Bacteroidia; order Chitinophagales; family Chitinophagaceae; genus Ginsengibacter. The sequence goes on from CBDCJQ010000002.1 coordinate 39,387, forward strand.
CTGCGCAATCTGCCGGAATTTTTTACCGTCGGCAGAACCAATAATATCATTGAGTTTAGCCCAGTTTTCTACAATTAATGCTTTGGCATTAATGGTATCCAAGAGGCTGCCAATTGTCTTTTTATTCGCTGCGTCCTGTTCTAATCTAAATTGGATCTGGCTTTTATTCTCTGAAGAATTTTTCAATAACTCTTTAGCATCTGATAACAATAAAGTCAATTCATCCGGTTGCCTCTCAGATATACGTTGCTTTTCATGCCCATTTAAAGATGTCCTTCTTTCTTTCAACACAGATTGCGCCTCGGTAATGGCATCATCCAATGCCCTTAAAAATGCCCGTTCTGTATCCATCCATTCTGGTGCCATTGCAAGCAATTGCATTAATCCATCTTCATCCAGTGTGGAAGCATTTTTTGTATTAAATGAAATAAGCCATTGTTGTACTTTTTCAATAATATCTTTTAACTGCAACTCTAATTTTGAAATATCCTTTCCTGTCTGTTCTACCTGGGTATCAAGTCGTGTAATGGAGGTTTGCAGCTTTTCCCTGTTTTCTTTATGTTTATCCAATGTCTGCTGAGCAGCATCGATAGCCTGTTGAAAACCGGTTTCTATTTTTGATACGGCTTCTCCATTAAAAATCAATTTCCGCTTTTTATTAAGTCCATTAACCTGGTCATTTAATCCAACCAGAGCGGTTTCCTTATTTTCCAATTCAGCCTGCAAGGATTTTGATCGGTCCTCCATCGCCTTTAGTGTTTCCGACAACACATCATGCTGCCTGGAATCTTCATCCAATTTCTGTATATTGGTTTTCCATTTTACAGCAAAGGCATTGATGCGTTGTATAAATTGTTCAGGGTCTTTTTTCCATTGGGTAAACCAATCCCTGGCAATAAAATACTGAGCAAGCATTTTCTCTGTTGCCGATAATTCTGTATTTACTTTTTCTTGTGCTATTTTATATTGTTCGAGTTGTTCCAGGTAAGATTGTAATGCCCGGCCTGCATCTTTTATTTCGTTGGTGTTTTTGTTTTGCTGCCCATCAAGTTTTGCAATCAGTTGTTGTTGTTTATCCATCTGTTGCTTATCGTGATGATAAGCCTGGCTCTTTTCATGGATGCTCTTTTGTCTCACTCTCTTTGCAAGTATCTGTTCCTGTATCCGGGTTGTTTTTTGTTCATCGGGTAAGTCCACACAATCTTTATATACCAGGAACTTTGCCCAATCAGCTTTTAAAGGATTCAATTCAACTTCTATTGCAACCATCTCTGTTTCCTGCCCGGCAATTGTCTTTTTCAATTGAATGCAGATCTCCTCCAAACTACTTTGTTTTTTTAGACTTTCTCTAAAAGCTAATTCATTTTTTTTATGATCTGCTTCCAATTCTGATAATACATGATCAAGCTGAGGATTATGATGTGCATAGGGATGTTCCTCACTTCCGCAAACCGGGCACGGATCACCGGGTACGAGTTGCTGGCGCAGCATCTCAACATTTTCAGCAGCGGCCAGACGGGCATTCTCCAACATACGGAGAGAGGCATCCCGCTGTACCTGCATGTTATTGAGATGGCCTGTAGCCTCGTTCGACAAAATTTCCTTATTTCCAACTTCGTCTTTATTTGTAACAAGCTTTTGATTTAAAGACCTGAAATCTGTGAGCTTACTACATAATATTTTCCAATGTGCTTCTGCCCGTATAATATCCTCCAATATTCCGGCAATTGATGTCTTCTCATTTTCTAATTCAGTTATATCAACAGCGGACAAGGCTGCCGACAATTTATCATAAACTTGCTGCGCCGCCTTCAATCCCTGGCCGATGGCAATAGATGCTACAGTTAGTTTTTCTTTTTCATCATTTCGCTTTTCAACATTATTCGTTGTGGTAGTAATATTAGTTGTAAGAACCAGTAATGCATCTAACTGCTTCCGGGCATCATCGAGTTTTGATACAATAAGGCTTTGATTTTCTGCAACCGGCTGCCTGGCATTATTTTCTTCTTTCCATTTCGTTAATATGTCAATATTTGCAAGCAATCGATTGGATTCTTCCTGTTTTTCTTTCCGTTGCAATTCCTGTTGTTTTTTATTTTCTAAAGCAATATTCTGTTCGTTCAACGCTTCTGTTACCTGTGCTTTTCTTTCGCTTATCTGAACGTCCAGCACTTTCGCCTCTTCTAATAGCGGCTTTGCATCTTCCCGCAGTTTAGTCTTTGCGATAAAATCTTGATTGGCATTCAGCAACAAAACTTCCAGTTCTTCCTTTTGCTTTTGTTGCACGTATAATTTAGTTTCTATTTCCTGCAAGCCTGATGATCTCTCCGTTAAAAGTTTTTCAGTTTGTTGTTGGCCTTCAACGTGCGGCCTTGCTGGCTGCACCCGTTCCACTTGTTTTAGTTTCTGCTCCCTGGCACCCGCATTTTTCTTTGTTTCAACTACCTGTTCGAGTATATTGTTGGCTGCTGCAAAATTGGATTGTAATGATGTGAATTGTATGTGCCATGCAATTTCCTGGTTTAAAAGATCAACCTGCTTTTCCTGGGCTTTTAAGCTTATTTCGAGTTCTCCTTTTTGTTGGGTATAAGCATCCAGTTCTTGCTGGGTTAGTGTAAGAATTCCTTCCCTCTGCAGGTTAAGCTCCCGCAGTTCCTGTGCTTCGTCCCTGTGCCTTTCGAAAATTCGTTTTGAAATTTCAGAATAAATATGTGTGCCAGTCAGCTTTTCGAGTAAAGAGGATTTTTCATCTTTAGATGCTTTTAGAAAAGCGGTAAAATCACCCTGCGCCAATAACACTGATCGCGTGAACTGTTCAAAATTCAAACCCACGAGCCTTTCTATTTCCGCCAGTAATTCAGTTTTTCTGCCGGGAAAGTCCGTATTCGTGTTGATATTTCTTAGTGTTACAGTATATGCCTGTAAACTATTCTCTGCCTTATTCCTTGCTCTCCTGATATTCCAGGTGGCTCGATAATGTTGATCATCCACGGCTACAAAATCTACTTCTGCAAAGCCTTCCGCAGTACCATCACGCAATATTCCCCTTATATCACTTTGGCTGATTGTGCTACCCTGAACATCATAGATATCAATACCACTTTCTTTTGCCTGTAAATACCTGGGAGTTTTTGCATATAAGGCCAGGCAAAGTGCATCTAGGATAGTGGATTTGCCAGCACCTGTTGGGCCGGTTATTGCAAAAATACCAGCAGCGCATAAAGGAGCAAGGGTAAAATCAATTTCAGTGGTTCCCTCAAGAGATGCCAAGTTCTTTATGCGAATTGCTAATATCTTCATGCAGCTCCGGTTTGAGATACCTCTACGGTTACCTGGTTAAACAATTGTTCTATGATTTCCGGAACGGGGCCTCTAAATTTCGATTGGTAAACCCTGAAGAAAACATCCGCTGGCTTTAATTCATGAAGTTTAAGTTCTGAAATATATTCAGACATTTTTCCTTTGTCATCTGAATCCGGATATTTGGTTTTGATAGTTGCTAAACGAACATGCTTATCAGCTAATACAGTTTCAATTTTATGTCTTAAGCCAGGTTCGGGCCCATCCAATAACACACGTACTTCCAAATAGGGCGCTAATTCAGGATTTGCAGTCTTGGCTGGTAATTGCTCTAAGGCAGACAATACCTCGGACACCTTACTATGCTGGGAGGGTATGCTTAGCAGTTTAACGGTTATCGGAACTTCTATATGCTGTATGTTGCTGAATGATTCATTGTCAAGATCAAAAACAATTACCTGGTGTTTATATTTTAGCTCCGAAAAAGACATTGGTATGGGACTGCCACAATAGCGAATATGATCTTTACCACCAATTTGCTGGGCTTTGTGTATATGACCTAATGCTACATATTTGATATCCTGGTGAAAGGTAGCTGCTGCTATACATTCAACGCCTCCCATAATTAACCTCTCGACTTTATCCATATCTGTTACCTCCGCCTGTTGCGTATGCAAATGCCCCATGCAAATAATTGACTGACCACCCTGCTTCTTAGCCAATGCATGCTGATACACATCTTCATATAATTTAGCAACACCAAATGCATAAGGATTATCGCAATCAGCAATAGCGGGATAATCACCCATACGAAGGAAAGGCACAGCCATACACCACGCCTCGATATGCCCTGCATTATCTTTAATGGGAATGATTAATTTATCATAATTTATCACTCCATCAATATCTTTTTCCACGAGTCCTATAATGTGAATATTAGACGATTCCAAAAGCGGCTTTGGAGATTCCAAACGTGATGCGGAATCATGATTGCCGGCGGTAATTATGATTTGTAAGTCTGGGTTAACTTTCACGGCTTGATTCAGAAAAGTATAAAACATTTTTACAGAGCCTGCCGATGGATTTGATAAATCAAACACATCGCCGCTTATAAGCAGGACATCTATTTGCCTTTCTTTAATTGTAGCAACTAACCAATTGAGAAATTGCTGGTGCTCATAAGTCCTGTCGTATTCATGAAACATCTGGCCTATATGCCAATCTGCAGTATGAATAATTCTCATATTTTATTAATTTGAAAATTCTATTTTAATCATTGACACACCTTTATATTTTTTTCTTTAGGAATATTATGCGCATAAAATTGGTCATAGTTATTAAGGGTTGTCGTCGTAGTTATAGGATCACTTAGGCGTAATATATTTCTCTCCATCGATAATAACAGATGGCTACATGTTACTAAAAAATTATAGGGGTAGATGCTATTTGCATCAAAGGAAAATGAACCTGATTTTAAGCAATTAGATTTCCAAATATAAGAATGTTTATTATGGAAGATGGCTTTTTGAAAATATATTAAAGGCAGAATTATTCTAATAATTTTAGAACTCAAATCTTTTTACGGATATATTTTTCTTCAGTCAACTTATGAGATCTTAAGATCATTGTCTTAATATTTGCTTCGTCAACTTTAAACTCGGAAATATTTGGTCAATATCGAAGATTTTTACCTTATTCGAATGACAAACCCTACGCATTTGAATGTGAATAGGGAACAGAATTAGCCACCGCTAAACTATCTTCGAAAATTTATCAAAACTGTCAATCACACCGTCATGCAACCCCATAATGTATTGATTATTAATAGTATCAGTAGTCCCGACAGGAATCGAACCTGTATCTAAAGTTTAGGAAACTTCTATTCTATCCATTGAACTACGGGACCAAAAAGATTGCGAAATTAATGGTTTCATTTTAAAAAAATTCTTCTACAGTAACTTCCTTTTATTGGATGAAACAAAATCCGGCTACATAAGCAGCCGGATTTTTTATGTGCGTCAGGCATGTATATTAGCTACAGGGTGCAAGTCCCGAACACGCTTTACAGTAGGAAGTGTTAGCCAAGAGCAAGGGTGTCGTGGGCGACTTCGAATCTGAAGGAAGCTGGCGGCAAAAGCCCGCACCTACGAACAGAAACTGCATACGAGGCGGGAGGCTGTGGGTGATGCTGCATAACAAGCAAAAACCCAATACTGTACGGAAACAGTCAAACGTAAAAGCAGAGGTGGCATGGGCTGAAAGCGGATATACTTACCCTGAGAGATCTGGGGCTAATCCGACAGAGGTACGAGAGAGTGCCAAAGTGGAAACAGGTGTTAGAATAAAGAATAACATCATGGTAGCGCCAGAAGTCAGCCGAGGTCATAGTAAGCCGGCAACGAGCTCCGGCAAACCGGGGAGGTCTTACAAAGGACGAAGGACTGAATGTTAGAAAGGCGAGGAACTTAAAGGAACTTATGGCAAAAGCCTGTCTGCCGACAGGCAGGCTGCAACAACCGAAACACTTTAGAGAACTACCCATGTGAGGACCTGCCTGCCGGTAGGCGAGTAAGCCGGAAGCTGAAAGTAAAACAAGGGAGGAGTTGAGCCAAGCCACGCAGCCGATAAGGACTACCGCCGGAAGCCTGCCAGCCGCAGGCCGGGAAGTTTTTTTTTTAGTAATAATATGCTTGAAGAAATCTTAGACATCCGAAATGTTACAAAAGCCTTAAAGCAGGTAACTGCCAACAAGGGAGCCGGAGGTATAGACGGTATGCAGACCGATGAACTTCGAGACTACCTGAATGCTCACTGGCAAATATTACGGAAAACGGTTTTGGACGGCAGTTACAAGCCGCAGCCGGTGCGCAAAGTAGAAATACCAAAGCCACAAGGCGGCGTAAGAATGTTAGGCATACCCACAGTAGTTGACAGACTGTTGCAGCAAGCGATTGCCCAATGGCTAAGCCCAAAGTACGAAGAAGGATTTTCCAGCCACAGTTATGGATTTAGAGAAAAGCGCAATGCGCACCAGGCGGTGTTGCAGGCGCAGCAAAATCTAAATGAAGGATATGAATGGATAGTAGAACTTGACCTGGAAAAGTTCTTTGACAAGGTACATCACGACCGCCTGATGAGTACACTGGCAAATAAGATAACGGACAAGGGTACACTAAAACTCATCCGCAAGTATCTTACCAGTGGCATCATGGAAGGAGGCGTGGCAAGCCCTCGTACCGAAGGCACGCCACAAGGCAGTCCGCTAGCTTTACGTACACACTCACAAACATTGAGTTTTTCAGGCGGGTGGAAATTAAAAGAGGTAAGTTTTAATATTTTCATAAAAAGTATTACATTTATGATAAATGGAAAGAGCACAGAACTCAGAATTGGCCAAACGCATCAACCAGGCGTTTACCTTGTTGCAAAACAACAAGCCTCAGCCGCATATAGCAGAAAAGCTGATGCAGAAGTATGGCGTATCTCAGGTACAGGCCTACCGTTATATACAGTTGGCCCGGGAGATCAACGAGAAAATGGCGATACCGGAAAGTTCTGTGGTGTTTACAGTAAAGCTTCCACCTACACTGATCAACCGGATAAAGAAACTATCGGGATCCAGAGGGCTATCGATCAGCAAAGTGGTTCATACTGCGCTGGAAGAATTTTTAGCAAAGAAGGGTCATGGCAAAAAAGGAGCAACAACTTAAGGTATCATTTACCTATGATCGTTTGTGGGAGCAAAAGCTCTCTCAGGTTTATCATCTCCTTGTTCCGGCCGGCCAACCAGTTGTTTTCACTGAGCAATCATCATATAAATTAATAGAACAAACTTCAGTATATGAAAACAGCAGCCATATACACCAGAGTGTCCTCGAACCAGCAGAAGGAGAATAAAACCATTGGCAGTCAGGTGGACGAACTCTTAAGTTTTGCAGAACAGCAAGGTTATGTTGTTCCGGATGAGTATGTGCTTAAAGATGAAGGGTATAGTGGTGCTATATTAGTTAGGCCTGGACTTGAAAGAGTAAGAGACCTGAGTGCCGAAGGTCAGATACAGGCGATATTAATTTATAGTCCTGACCGCCTGAGCCGCAATTATGCATATCAGGTAGTATTAATGGATGAATTTGCATCGTGTGGTACGGAAGTATTATTTATTAACTCACCAAAAGCAGATACTCCGGAAGAAGCGTTGTTATTACAGTTTCAGGGCATGATCTCAGAGTACGAACGGGCAATTATTAAGGAGCGGTGCCGCAGAGGGAAACGTTATAAAGCCAAATCAGGGGTGGTGAATGTATTATGTGGTGCGCCTTATGGCTATAGCTATATCAGGAAGACCGAGGATGCCGCAGCTTATTATCAAATCAATGAAAAGGAAGCTGAAGTGGTAAAGGAACTGTTCCGGATGTATACAGAAGATTTTTGTAGCATAGGCACCGTTGCCAGAAAGTTTACTGCTGAAAAAATACCGACAAGAAAAAATACAGGTAAATGGGAACGTTCTGTTATCTGGGCAATGCTTCGAAATCCTGCTTATTGTGGTAAAGCTTGTTATGGAAAAACAGAGCATGCAGAACGCCAAAGAATTACTAAACCATTAAGAGCAAAGGGCGGATTTGCAGTAAAGAATGGGTGTAACAGGGAAAAGCCAAGAGAAGAATGGATAGAAATCCCGGTGCCGGCTATAATCAGCCAGGATGTTTTTGATATCGCACAGGAAAGGTTAAAAAGCAATAAGCTCCATTCACAGCGGAATACAAAAGTAGAAACATTGCTGCAGGGTATGATGGTGTGCAGTGAATGCGGCTATTCTTTATACAGAACGTATACAGAAACATCAGCAAAAAAAAGGATTTATTATTACAGATGTTTTGGTTCAGATCCTTATCGCTTTGAAGGAGTAAGAAAGTGTAATTGCAAACCCCTCAGGCAAGACTACCTGGACAATGTTGTGTGGCAGCAGATAGCAGAGTTATTAGAAGACCCAATGCTGATCCAAAGAGAAGTCGAAAAAAGAGTGGAAGAAACAAGAAAGGCTAGTCCTGTATTAAAACAAAAAGAAGCCATGCTCAGGCAGCGTAATAAATTATCACAGTCAATGGATAAATTATTAGATGCTTACCAGGAGGGTCTTATCACTATAGGGCAATTAAGAACCCGAATGCCGGAATTACAAAGGCGGGTTAATACCACAGAGAAAGAGTTGGAGAATCTGAAAAATCATGAGCTGGCATTGGATCAACGGCTTCAATACCTGGATGCAGAAAGCTTTAAAAACCAGCTAGGCATTAATGTTCATCAACTGGATATAAAAGAAAAAAAGAAGATTTTAAGATTGCTGGTAAAGGAGGTTGTGGTTGGTGACAATAGTATAGATATCAGGCACTCCATACCCTTAAAGGAGAACAAAAATGAGCAAAATAAAAAAAATTACCAATTGTGTACGAGGAGTGATAAGCCCGCTTTTATCAAACATTGTTTTAGATGAACTGGACAAGGAACTGCTCAGCCGGGGCCATCGCTTTGTACGCTATGCCGATGATTGCAGCATCTATGTAAAGAGTGAGAAGTCCGCCCAACGGGTGATGGACAGTATAGCAGGATACATAGAGAGCAAGCTAAAATTAAAGGTAAACCGTACGAAGAGCAAGGTAAGCCGCCCGCAGGAAAGCACGCTTTTAGGATTTTCCTTTTATAGAAGCAAAGGAGGGTGGCAGGTGCGCATCGCTCCCAAATCTTTGGACAGAATAAAGAAGAAGATGAAGGAGCAAACGAAGCGTAACGACCCTTCACCTGCGAAAGAAAAGATAAAGAAAATGGAAGCAGTAATCCGGGGATGGGTTAATTACTTTTCGATAGCCAAAGGCAAAAGTAAGATGCAGGAATTAGATGAATTAGTCAGGACAAGGCTACGAACAGGGATATGGAAACAATGGAAAAAGCCGAAGACCAAAAGGATACACTTAATAAAATTAGGTATCCCCAAACAAAAGGCGTACGAGTGGAGCAACAGTCGCAAAGGTTATTGCCGGGTAGCACACAGCCCCATACTATGCCGTGCGTTAAACAACGAATATTTTACACGCTTAGGGTATGTTGGGTTCACTAACTATTACTATTGGAAAACAGAACATCAGAGAAAACTTTTCTAACAAACCGCCGTATGCCGAACGGCACGTACGGTGGTGTGAGAGGACAGGTAGCCAATTAATGGCTACCTTCCTACTCGATTTTCATAAAGTTTGAAATGGAAAATGAATTGTCGGCACTTTACGCATAAAGTCTCCCTAACGAATTACAGATCGGCGCTATTCACCGGCTTTGGAATTTTTACATCGAAATTCATCTCAGTATTATTTCGTTTTGCTTTTATAGTGAAGTTTTCTTTGTCATGATCGTCCATTAATACCGACCTCAGATCATTAACATTATTTACTTTTTCGCCGCTCATTTCGGTTATGATATCATCTTTTTTCAAGCCCGCTTTTTCTGCAGCAGAGCCTTCTTCTACATTTAATATTTTAGCTCCGCCGTTATCTTGTGTATCTTCAACCTTTACGCCAAGCTTCACCCTGTTGTCCATATTCCAGGTAAAATTTCTATTTCCGAATCCCTGCATTTTCGGCATTGGAGGCATTGCAAAATTGAAGCTTTTTCCATTTTTAAAATCTTTATCACTATTAAAAACAAACGTCCGGGCGCTCTCCTCGCTTTCGCCAAGTTTTAATTTCACATCAGTATTTTTATTTCCTCTTTTGTAATAGAGTTTCACTTCATCATTAGGTTTATGCGATCGTATGGCTTCCATTAGTTGATCGGGCGTGCTTATATCTTTGTTATCAACTTTCGTAATGATATCGCCGATTTTGAGGCCTGCTTTTTCTGCGCTGCTTTCTTTCATCACCTCGTTGATTTTTACACCAGCAGTTGATTTTTCTGTTACAACTCCTAAAAAAGTGTGTGGCTTTGCGTTTTCAGCATCTCTTTTGAAAACCTGCAAATCCATATTACCACCACCGGGAGCGTAAAGAAAATTGCCAGAACCCCTGTTCATACCATCGCGCTCTATAACGGTAACATCCCCGTCCTTATAATCGGATAGCGGCTTTCCGTTTACCGTTACATCGTCTCCATCAATCTCGATTTTCATTTTAGTATCCTTGTCACCATTCTTGCGAATGATAATTTCTTTGGAAACTTTCTTATCGGGCTTTTCTGTTTGAGCAATGCCTTTCATTGACACAAGGCTTATGCAGGCAACAATAAAACCCGGAATAATAATCTTTTTCATTGTATGTAATTTTAATGTACGAATAATTTAGTAGATCAAATGTAAGAACATTTTTGGAATTACGAAATCTTTCGCAAATGAATTGTTTATTCTAACAATTTTTTTAGAAATTCGATTGAAGGTGTTGATTGGGGGAAGGAGTAAAGAGTAGTTTAAAAATATAGATGAATACGGAATTACGCATACATAAGTTTTCCTTTTGGTTCAGGAATAATCCTGCCAAGAAGCTTCGCCGTTTCAATCCATTCAGAAATAATAACCTCAGCATTTTGCAATGCTTCAATATAGCTTTCCCCATCTGACTTGCATCCTGCAAGCTCAGGCACTTCAGAAATAAAGCATTCATCCTCTTTACTCCAGTAAATTATTATTTCGTATTTAGACTCCATATTTTAACCTCACCCCAACCCCTCTCCGAAGGAGAGTACCAAGGATTATTATCTATTTTTAAAGCAAAGATTTTACTTTTTCAATTACTTCAGCCAACCTGCTTGTATCCTGTCCGCCTGCAGTGGCCAATGTTTTTTGTCCGCCGCCGCCGCCTTTTATTAATGGTGCAATATACTGTTTAATAATTTTTGAGGCATCAAGGTCTTTAGACTTCATTAATGCTTCGTCAATGCCTAAGGCAACGAAGGATTTGTTGTCAATTACAGAAGTTAATAAACTGAGTACGGGGCTTTCTAAATTGTTCATTAATTCGAAGCAAAGTTTTTTTAACGCATCAGCATTTTTTACTTCAACTTGTTGACCAATAAAATTTATTTCATTAATTGTTTCCTTTTGTTTGATTAAATCCTGGACGAGTGATGTGATTTTTATTGCATCGGCTTTTTCCAATTGCTTTTTTAGTTCATTATTTTCTGTTAGCAGATTTTCGATTGTTTTGTTGAGGTCTTTCGGGTTCTTCAGTTTATCACGAATTACCCGAATTACCTCGAATTCTTTTTGTATAAAATCTTCAGCAGCTTTTCCGCTTAATGCCTCGATTCTTCTTAAGCCTGCGCCAACAGCTGTTTCGCCCGTTATTTTAAAAAAGCCCAACTCACCCGTTCTGCCTACATGCGTACCACCGCAAAGCTCGATGGAATATTCTTTATCCATTGTTACCACCCGGACCTTATCTCCATATTTTTCGCCGAACAACGCCATAGCCCCCGAAGCCATCGCTTCTTGTTTAGGCATTTCTTTTATGCTAACCGGAATGTCTGCTCTTATTTTTTCATTCACCAATGATTCAATCTTTTTTATTTCATCTTCGGTAAGTTTTGCAAAATGTGAAAAATCAAACCGCAGGTATTCATTATTAACCAAACTTCCTTTTTGCTGCACATGCGTTCCTAAAACTTTGCGCAGCGCTGCGTGCAATAAATGTGTAGCGCTATGATGAGCTGCAGTGTCTTTTCTTTTATTTGTATCAATGCTGGCAATAACGGTTGCATTAATGCTTGCCGGAAGCTTTTCTGTGAAATGAATTATGAGATCATTTTCTTTTTTGGTATTTACAACAGGAACTTTTTCCATGTCGAACATCAATATTCCTGTATCTCCCACCTGGCCGCCACTTTCAGCATAGAAAGGAGTCTTGTCTAAAACAATTTGATATAATTCTTTGCCCTGTGATTTTGTTTTACGGTATTTTAAAACTTTGCTTTCTGTTTCGAAAGAATTATAGCCAACAAACTTTGATCCTTCATCATTGCTTAGGGCTATCCAATCTTCTGTATCAATAATACTTGCTGCACGACTACGATTTTTTTGTTGAAGCATTTCTTTTTTGAAACCTTTTTCATCGACTTTTAAATTGTTTTCAGCAAAAATTAATCTTGTAAGATCTAAAGGGAATCCATAGGTATCATATAATTCAAACAAAGTGCTTCCTTCTATAACAACATTTGGATTTGTATTTTGAATTGAGCGAGGAACTGACGTTGCTGTGCTAATAGCCTGAGTTATTAATCCTAATCCCTTATCTAATGTTCTTAAAAAATTCTGTTCTTCTTCATGAACAACTTTTGTTACAAAATCTTTTTGCTTTTCCAACTCAGGAAATACATTTTTAAATTGTTCCGCAATCAAGGGAATCAATTTAAAGAGCATTGGTTCTTTTACATCTAAATGAGAAAAATAATACCGAACTGCTCTACGTAAAATCCTTCTTATCACATAACCGGGACCCGTATTCGAAGGCAATTGTCCATCAGCAATCGGAAAGGCAATAGCACGAATGTGATCTGCAATCACACGAAAAGCAACATCCTCTTTACTATCGGTGTTGGTATATTTTTTCCCGGATAATTTTTCCACCTCCGCAATTGTTCCACTAAAAATATCCGTATCGTAATTACTTTGTTTATTTTGTAAAACCCTTACAAGCCTTTCAAATCCCATTCCTGTATCTACATGTTTTGCGGGTAAGGGCTCGAGGCTTCCATCTTTTTTACGATTGTGTTGTATAAATACAACGTTCCATATTTCAATTACCTGCGGATGATCATTGTTTACCAGTTCTTTTCCGGGTATTGATTTTTTTTCTCCAGGAGTTCTGCAATCAACATGTATCTCTGTACACGGGCCACAGGGGCCGGTTTCACCCATTTCCCAGAAGTTATCCTTCTTATTGCCCATAATGATGCGATGATCAATCTCCGTCTCAGAAAAACCAGAGCCGGACAAGCACTTTTTCCAATAAGAAATTGCTTCGTCATCTTTTGCTAGGCCTTCTTTTTCATCTCCCTCAAATACGGTTACGTATAAATTTTCCACCGGAATTTTATACACTTTGGTAAGCAGTTCCCAACTCCAGGCAATAGCGTCTTCTTTAAAATAAGGTGAAGGTTCGCCCGCAGCATTTCCAAAACTCCAATTGCCCAGCATTTCAAACATGGTATGATGGTAAGTGTCCACACCTACTTCTTCAAGATCGTTGTGCTTGCCACTTACCCGCAGGCATTTTTGTGTATCTGCCACGCGGGAATACGGTGCAGCCTTGTTTCCCAAAAAAAATTCTTTAAACTGGTTCATGCCGGCATTGGTGAAAAGCAATGTCGGGTCATCTTTGATCACTATGGGCGCCGAAGGAACAATTGTATGTTGTTTGGATTTGAAAAAATCAAAAAACTGCTGTCGTATCTCTGCACTTTGAATCATATTGTTAATGAATTTTTATAATATCCCCGGCAATATTGTATTATTGGCGTGGTGGCTATCTTTGCCCGCTATAATCAAATTTGAAAACGGCAAAGGTATTGGGTTTGGCTCCATTTACAAATAGCTTACATTCATGGAACTTTAGGGATAATACCGAACCGCATTCTTTCGGATGAAAAAAATTAAGTACTACTACAACACAAATACATTACGGTACGAAAAGCTTGTAACGCCTCTCCGCGTAAAGCTTTTGCGCTTTTTTGGGTTTATGGCGGCGGCAATGGTTACGGCTTTTATTCTTGTTTCCCTGGCATTTCGTTTTATTCCTTCCCCGCAGCTAAAGCTGGCTGAGGCACGGTATAATAAAATGAAGCAGAACTATGATATGCTCTCTTCGCAGGCAAAAACCCTGCAACAGGAAATGGCCATGCTTGAGCAAAGAGATAACCAGGTCTATCGCTCTATTTTTGAAGCAAACCCTTTACCAGACAGTGCAAGGGCAAAGCTCACGGAACAGAAAAATGAAGTGCGAAAAGTAGAAGCGATTAATGATGAGGAGCTTGGTAACGAGCTTGCCAAAACGCTGAATAATATTAATGCCAGGATCACGTATCAGTTCGCAAGCTATAATGGCATTGAGAAACTTATAAAAAACCAGGGCGAGAAATTGGCCAGCATTCCGGCTATACAGCCCGTTAGTAATCGTGATCTTGACAGGATAGCTTCTGGATTTGGCATGAGAATTGACCCTGTATACGGCACGCCGAAAATGCACAAGGGCCTTGACTTTACTGCACCCCAGGGTACGCCGGTATATGCGACCGGCAACGGAGTTGTAGCAGAAGCCGGCTTTTCAGAAGATGGCTATGGAAATAAAGTTGTGATCAACCACGGATATGGCTACCAGACTTTGTATGGACACATGATAAGGGTGAAGGCGAGAGCCGGCCAGAAAGTAAAGCGTGGAGAAGTAATTGGTTGGGTGGGAAGCACGGGTAAAAGTACCGGCCCGCATTGCCACTACGAAGTGCATGTGAATGGGCAGGAGGTAGATCCGGTGTACTTTTTTTATAATGATCTTACGCCTGAGCAATTTGACAGGTTATTAAAAATAGCCTCAACAGGCAGCGCTAAAAGCCTCGATTAAAAAATGGCATTATCACAAATAACATTTCAGTTTGACGACTCGCCAGAGAAAGTGAAGGAGGAAAATACTATGTTGATAAGCCAGGAAAATCCAAAGCAAAAAAGAGGAAGAAAAAGCCTGAAAGAAATGGATGCAGAGGCAGGGCTTATAGAGATTCCTGAAGACGAGATCCTTTTTCAAAAACAATATTATTCCATTGGCGATGTGGCAACGATGTTTAAAGAAAATACATCGCTGATACGGTATTGGGAAAATGAATTTGATATTTTAAAGCCGAGGAAAAATAAAAAAGGCGACCGGTATTTCAGGCCTGAAGATGTGAAGAACCTGAAGATGATCTATCACCTGCTGCGTGAAAGAAAATATACAATAGAAGGCGCGAAAGAATTTTTAAAGAACAATAAAGCTGCCGGTGAAAAACACGAGATGATAGAATCTTTGCAAAAAATAAAATTATTTTTATTAGAATTAAAAAACAATTTATAACCGTATCATGAAAAACTTTTTAATAACAGCCTGCGCACTATTTATTTTTTCATTCGCTGCATCAGCGCAATCGCAATATGAAACACTTATTGATTCTACAAACAACAATGAAAAAATATTAAAGGGTGAGATCACTAAAAGCGACCTGGCAAATAATCCTGCTTACACGTGGTATGCTGAAAGCCAAAAGATCTATCCTGTACCTAATGCTGCCGCCGTAGAAGGAATGCGTAAAAATAAAGACAATGTGAACATTGTAATCTTTGGAGGCACATGGTGTGAGGATACGCATTTCGTACTGCCAAAATTTTTTAAGATACAGGAAGCCAGTGGTTTTCCGGATGATCGTATTACTATTTATGCTGTTGATAGAAATAAAAAAACACTCGGCACTTATGCTGACGATTATCACATAACCAATGTGCCTACCATAATTGTAATGAAAGATGGAAAAGAGGTTGGGCGCGTGGTGGAGTATGGCAAAACAGGCAAGTGGGACCAGGAGTTTGCGGATATATTTAGTGAGTGAGTACACCCCTACTATCCCTAAAGGGCAATGTCATTTAGTTAGTAATCAAATAGCTCTTTTATAGTTTGTAAAAGTTTGGTATTTCCCGTTTAACCGTTTTGCCTTTTTTACTCTCGGATTATGCCTGCCAGGCCTTACTGGTTCAATGTTTCGTTCAAATGCTTTTTGCAGTTGCGATAAGATTTCCTCCGGTTTATTTTGCAAAAATAATTTAACTACATTATGTTTCAGCGAAGCCCAACTTACGTTGCGGTTTACCCGGTAATCATATTTTCTTTTTGCATTTATCTTTTGTAAATACGGTTCACATTGCTTTTCTATAAGGCTTTGCAGGTTTGCAACAAATAAGCCGGCTGCATAATCCTGTTGGATACAAATTACCCGGTGACCGCTAAACTGTTCCATCTGTAGCTGGTTTTTTTGCTTGTAATAAGTAGTTTCTATTCCCCATCGCAGCCCATATAAATATTTCAAATCTTCCAGGGTGAATAGTTTTTCATCATACAAATCAGTCAGCAATATTTCTATTTCACCGGTAGATAATTTTACTTTTACCATCCGTACTTTTATGGTTGTTTTGGATGTCACTTTATAGCCATTTTCCAGAAGTGTTGCCATTGCAGTGGCTGTTGGCGCCAGTTCTATGATTTTACTGCTTTTTCTACTGCGTACAAATTGTTTCACTTCTTTATTGAAACCTGCTTTACAGCGCATTACAAAATGGCGTGGGCTTTCTTCATTCATCATCAGATACATCAACGCATAACTGGGATAACCCCGGTCAAAAAGTGTGAGGCTGTCTTCAAATAAATACCTGACCCGCCCAGCCATGATTGCCTGTTCTGATTCTTTAATGGGATGAATAGCTCCCCACACCGTTATATCATTCAGAATATCCTGTATCTGCATCACCCTTGCCATCGGTATGGATACATGCTGGTTGTCTTGTGTACCAAAGTATTCAATCACTTCTTTTTTATTTACCAGGTAAGCTGTAGAGCCATCTACGGACAGCATCCGAAAACCACGCCAACGCTTTTACTTTATCTCCATAGTAATAGTAGAAACAATCCACCAGCCATTTATTCCATACTTCAAAAAACAATGCCTGAAGTTTTGTTCTTTGTAAACTAAAAGCTCCTTTAGTGCTGGCTTCCAAACCTTTTTCCAAACTATCAAAGAACTCTTGTATCTCAATGCTCAAACTACGTTTAGGCATATTAATGATAAGTCCAACAAGCCTGCTCATCGGCAATTTTCTATCCCGGCTAAAATCACTCTCTGATTGAGTAACTAATTTTCTGACATCTGATTGGTTAGATACTGTATCTAAAAAATATTTTAGTTCTTCTATTATCTTTAAATTTGCTTCAACCATTGGGTTTTGTTTTTTAGTTAATTACAAAGAACCTGATTCAGGTTCAAACTCAATGGTTTTTTATCTTCTTTTATTCCTTAACTAAATGACATTGGGATTTAGGGGCCGAACATGGCAACGAGATTGAAGATATTATTTCCAATAAGCCACCATATATCGTACGCTGGGGTACCGTTTATTTTTTCCTGCTGTTGCTGGCGCTCGGCTTAATAAGCTGGTTTATAAAATACCCTGATATAGTGGTGACAAGCGCGAAACTAAACAGTGTAAACGCACCACAGCAGGTGATTACAAGAACTGATGGAAAATTGATTAAGATTGAAATAAAGGAAAATACGAAAGTTGACTCCGGGCAAATATTAGGCTTTATGGAAAGTATAGCCAATCCGCGATCCATCATGAATATCAGCCGGCAAATAGACTCAATCAGCAATCTTATTGGCCAAAACAAAACCGATGAGATCATCCATTTTTTTCCGGATTATAAAGACCAGAGATCATTGAGTAATCTCGGTGAGTTGCAAACATCTTATCAAAGTTTTATTCAATCATTCATAGCATTTAGAGATTTTTTAAGCAGTGGTTTTTTTCTCCATAAAAAAAATATGTTACAGGCCGATATGCATAATATTCAAAAGCTGCATAACATAGCGACCAATCAGAAAGAGTTATACCAGCAGGATCTTTCACTAAGTAATGAAACTTTTAATGCCAACGAAACTTTGGTAAAGGAGAAAATAATTTCTGCGATGGAATACCGCAACGAAAAAAGTAAACTAATTTCAAAACAGTTATCCTTACCGCAAATCAATGCTTCTATTATCTCCAACGAGAGCCAGCAGAATGAAAAGAGAAAGGAAATAGCAGAGTTGGAAAATCAAATTACCGTACAAAAAAATACTTTTTTACAGGCATTGCAAACCATCAAAAGCCAGGTACAGGCCTGGGATTATAAATATGTATTGAGAGCTCCGGTTTCCGGTAACATTTCCTTCACCGGTTTTTTTCAGGAAAACCAGGAAGTTAAAACAGGGCAGGTGTTATTTTATATACAGCCCGAAAATACTTCCTACTTTGTTGAAATGCTGATCCCTCAATACAACTCCGGCAAAGTAAAAAAGGATCAGAAAGTTTTACTCAAATTTCAGGCTTATCCCTCTGTGCAATATGGATCAGTGATTGGAATAATCGACAATATAAAACCTGTACCGACAGATAGTGGTTATTTGGCAAAAGTTATTTTGCCAAACGGGTTAAATACTACTTATAAAAAAACTTTACAGTACCGCGACGGCCTGATAGCGCAGGGAGATATTATTACATCAGATATGCGATTGCTGGAACGATTTTACAATAATGTCAGGAAGCAATTCGAACGATAAGAAAATTGAACTTCAAAGCAAAATTAAATTTGATAAAATAATTTTTTATGGCAATTTCAAAAAAACAGGTTATCGAATCTATTAATGCAATGCCTGAAGAAAAATTTAATGATATAGATGTTTTGCTTGAGCGAATAGTGATCCTAAACAAAATTGAAAAGGCTGAAAAAGATATTGCTGAAGGTAAAGTTTACACAACACAAGAGGCCAAACAACGACTATCAAAATGGCTTCAATAATATGGACTTGAAACTGCTTTACAGGATATTGAAAGCATCGCATATTTCACCGGCAGGGATTCTGAATTCTATGGTAAAGAGTTATACAAAATTTAATAAACGCCACCTCAAAACTTGAAAAATTTCCTGAGATTGGAAAACCGCTTCGTGAATTACCACAATCAAAGTGTAGAGAAATTCTTTTTAAAAAATATAGGATCATATACCGAATCGCTTCGGAAATTATTTACATAATAAGTGTGCGTCATTCAGCAAGACTTCTCGAAAACAACGACACTTTCCGGAATTTTTTTGACGAATAGTTTTTTATTTTTTCCATAGTAAAAATTGTCAATAACATTTGCGATTGGTTGGCTTAACAACATTGCCTGATCATTTACCTTTACACCATGCCCCGCAACAACTACCAATTAGAAAAATTCAACAAAGAATACGACCAACTTAACGAGCATCAAAAGAAAGCCGTTGACACCATTGAAGGGCCTGTGATGGTTATTGCCGGGCCGGGCACGGGGAAGACACAGATCCTTTCTGCCCGCATTGGGAAAATATTACTGGATACGGATACACAGCCGCAAAATATCCTTTGTCTTACCTATACTGATGCCGGCGTTATCGCCATGCGTAAGCGTATTTTGGAGTTCATCGGCGCTGATGCCTACAGGGTAAACATCTACACCTTTCATGCTTTTTGTAATGATGTGATACAGGATAATTTAAGCCTGTTTGAAAAGACGGCGCTTGATCCCGTTTCTGATCTGCAGCGCATAGATCTGTTCAAGCAATTGATTGATTCGTTTCCAAAAAATCATCCGCTAAAGCGCTATCGCGGCGATGTGTATTACGAGATCAATAACCTGCAATCTTTGTTCAGCACGATGAAGCGGGAAGCCTGGTCGGCGGCTTTTATTAATGAACGTATTGACGATTACATAAAATCTTTGCCGGAGCGCAGTGAATATATTGCGAAGCGGGCAACAGTTAATTTTAAGAAAGGTGATGTACGTACCGATAAGATCGAAGAAGAAACGGAACGCATGGAAAAGCTGCGGGCTGCGGTAAATGAATTTGATACTTTTCAGCAGCTCATGCGCAAAAACAATTTGTACGATTTTGATGACATGATCAATTGGGTGATAAAAGCTTTTCAAGAAAACCCAAATTTGTTGCTGCGTTACCAGGAACAGTTCTTATACATTTTGGTAGATGAATACCAGGATACGAGCGGTACACAAAATAAGCTGGTGGAATTGCTGATCAACTATTGGGACAAGCCCAATGTATTTGTTGTAGGCGATGACGACCAGAGTATTTATCGTTTCCAGGGAGCGAACGTGGAGAACATGCTGGGCTTTGCCAACAGTTATAAAAACGACTTACTAACGGTGGTGCTTACCCATAATTATCGTTCTGTACAATCTGTGCTTGATGTTTCAAAAACAATTATTGATAAAAATAATGACCGCTTAATAAATCAAATTGAAGGCTTAAGCAAAGAGCTTTTATCATCTAATGGTAAAATAAAACACCTTACCCATAAGCCCATCATTCATAATTATGAAACGCAGCGGCAGGAGATGATTGGCATTACAAAAAAAGTGGAAGAGATTCTGGCGCAGGGCATCGAGCCTAAAAAGATAGGCGTCATTTATAAAGAGAATAAATACGGCGAAGAGCTGGCGCAATATTTTAAGCTTCGCAACATCCCTTACTATAGCAAACGCAGCCTGAACATTCTCAATATTCCTTTTGCAAAAAAGATCATTTCTATTTTACGGTATCTTTCTTTTGAGCACGACATTCCTTACAGCGGTGATGAATTGCTTTTCGAGATGTTGCATTACGACTGGTTCAATATTCCGCCGATAGAAATTGCGAGAACAAGCATTGAAGTGGCAGACAAACATTTTACAAAAGATAAAACTTCCATTAGAAAATTGTTGGTTGAAAGAAGCAGGCAACCCGTGCGTGACCTCTTTACCCAAAGCATGAATGAAGGCTTGAAGAAAGCAAGTGAAGCGATGGAAAGTTTGATCTCAAAAGTGCCGAACCTGACCTTGCAGGGTTTGTTTGAATGTGTAGTTCGTGAAGCGGGTGTGTTAAGCTATGTGATGAAAAACGATGAAAAGTTCTGGTTGTTGCAGGTGCTCACCGGGCTTTTTGATTTTATAAAAGAAGAAACGCATCGCAATCCAAATCTTGATCTTAAGCAGTTGATCGAGTTGTTTGATTTGATGCAAAGTGAAAAACTTTCTTTGCCTTTGATAGAAGTAAGCGGTAATGATAAAGGCGTGAATCTATTAACTGCACATGGTTCCAAAGGTTTGGAATTCGAATACGTTTTTTTTGCAGGAGCCAACTCAGGCTTATGGGAAAAGAAACGCAAGCCTTCCGGAGGTTACAGATTTCCGGATAATATTTTTTCTTCCCTCCCCACTGCTGGAGAGGGAGCCGGCGCTGCGGATGAAGAACTACGCCGCCTTTTTTATGTCGCTCTTACCCGTGCAGAGCAAAATTTATTCATCTCTTATTGTTGTTTTAAAAATGATGGAAAAGAGCAGGAGCCATCTATGTTTATCGCCGAGATATTAGACATTCATGAACTGCAGACAGAAAAAGTTTTTATTGATGAAGCAACAGAGGCAGAGTTTCAATTATTGCAATTGCAAAACGATCATCAGCCGGAGATTGAGAAAATTGAAAGGGAATATATCACAGTGTTGTTGGAAAGATTTGTGATGAATGTAACCGCCTTGAACAATTATTTAAAATGCCCGCTGGAGTTTTATTTTAAAAATCTTATCCGCATTCCTTCACCAAAAAATGAAGCCACGGAATTTGGTTCTTCTGTACATTTTGCCCTTGAGCAATTGTTCAAAAAAATGCAGGAGAACAATAATGTTTTTCCGTCCAAAGAAGAATTTATAAAAGACTTTACCTGGTACATGCATCGCCACCGTGAAAGCTTTACCAAAGAACAGTATGACAGAAGGCTGGAATATGGCGGAGAAGTACTTACCAATTATTATGAAAATTATATTTACAGTTTCAATAAAATTGTTGCGCTGGAAAGAAATATAAAAGGTGTGGCGGTGAATGGCGTGCCGCTAAAAGGCAAACTTGATAAGCTCGAATTTACCGGCAAAGAAGTAAACGTGGTTGACTACAAAACCGGCGACATTGATAAAGCAAAAGATAAACTGAAGCCACCGCAGGAAAAAATTCCCAATGGCGGTGATTACTGGCGGCAGGCGGTGTTCTATAAAATTTTGTTAGACAATCATACCCGCGACTGGGTCGCCGTAAGCAGTGAGTTTGACTTTATCGAACCCGATAAAAAGAAAAATTACCGCAAAGAAATAGTTTACATTCAGCCCGAAGACATTACGACGGTAAAACAACAAATAAAAACAGTTTGGGATAAAATACAGGCGCACGATTTTTATACCGGTTGCGGCAAGCCCGATTGCCATTGGTGCGAGTTTGTAAAGACCAATAATATGGCCATCGCCCTCCACGAAATTCCGGAAGAAGCGGAACAGGAGATTTAAAAGTATTTTAGGAGGAATAAAAATTATTATCTGCCCAAAGCTATTATGTTTGCTTTTTTCGCAAAATGAATGCAAAAAGTATAATAGTTTTTATCGGAGCAATCAGCCTGGTTTATATCATGTCAATTATTGGGAGCAGTTGTGCACAAATAGGGGCTCCTACCGGCGGCCCACGAGACACTCTTCCACCTATTCTAATAAATGCTGATCCGCCGAATCATTCAACTAATTTTCAAGGCAACCGCATCACGCTTACTTTCGATGAATACATTCAACTGCAAAATGTGCAGCAAAATTTGCTCGTGTCTCCCAACCCGAAAATTATCCCCAATATCAACTACAAATTAAAAGAAGTCTCTATCAAATTACGGGATACGCTTGAGCCAAACACTACTTATAGCATTGATCTTGCCAATTCGATACAGGATATAAATGAAAACAATCCGTACCGCAATTTTACCTATGTATTTTCCACCGGCCCTTATATTGATTCTTTAAGATTTTCGGGGAATGTATTGATTGCTGAAACAGGTAAAGCGGATAGCACTTTAATTGTCTTGTTATATAAAGACCTCAGCGATTCCGCCGTTTTAAAAAACAAGCCAAGGTATATAGCACGGATGGATGCGAACGGAAATTTTAAATTCAACAATCTTGCCGGCGGCACTTATCATGTATTTGCTTTAAAGGATGAAAGCGGTCAAAAATATTATAACAGTAAAACAGAGTTATTTGCCTTCGCAGACAGTGCAGTCCACATAAGCAGTGATAGTGCCTCAATAAATTTATTCGCTTATGCGGAAGAAAAAACAGCAGTAAAAACAAACACTTCCGCAAAAACGGCCCTGGATAAAACCTTAAAACTCACCTCCTCGCTAAACAATGGACAACAAGATATTTTATCGCCGCTTATACTCATTTTTAATAACAAGCTCAAGGGATTCGATAGCAGCAAAATAAAATTGACCGACACGCTTTACAAGCCTTACAACCCAACAATGATAAGCCTTGACAGCACCGGTAAAAAAATTACTATAGAAAATAAATGGGAAGAAAACGCTGCTTATAAGCTAATTATTCCCGTGGATTTCGCTACAGATACAGTAGGTACTGCGCTCTTAAAAGCAGACACTATTTTATTTAAAACAAAAAAGGAAGGAGACTATGGAAGCCTCAAATTAAATTTTACAAATCTTGAAAAATTTGCTCACCCGGTTTTGCAATTTGTAAGCAATAACGAAGTGGTTAACTCCTACCCATTATCATCTGCAAAATTGAGCATTCCTCTTTTCGAACCTGGCGATTACGAGCTGCGGATACTTGATGATACGAACCAAAACGGCATTTGGGACACCGGGAATTATGAATTGAAAAAACAACCTGAAAAAGTCTATAGCTTTCCGCAGAAAATAAACATCCGTGCAAATTGGGACAACGAAAAAGATATTGCTCTTTAGGCAATGGCAATGAGCAATAGGCAATGAGCAATAGGCAATTGGCAATGAGCAATGGGCAATGGGCAATGGGCAAGTACAATGATCACACTCATCGTATATCTATAGAAGGAGTCCTTTGGACAAACTTCGTAAATCGTACATTATCTTTGAACCATGATCTTTTCTTCCACTCTTTTAGAAAATGCCGTTAATGAATTTGCCAGGTTACCCGGCATCGGAAAGAAAACTGCATTGAGGCTTGTATTGCATCTCCTAAAAAAAGAGGTGGAGGATGTAAAGGGCTTTAGCGAAGCAATTTTTAAAATGCGGGAGGAAATAAATTTTTGCAAGCGTTGCCACAATATTGCTGATAAAGAGCTGTGTAATATTTGCCTTGACAGGGCCAGGCTTAAAAACATGATTTGTGTTGTCGAAAACATACGTGATGTTATTGCTATTGAAAGCACACAGCAATACAATGGAATTTATCATGTATTGGGCGGTATCATTTCTCCATTAGATGGCATTGGGCCCGACCAGTTGCAGATTGATTCCCTTATAAAGAGAGTGGAGGCCGAAAAAAATGATGAGCTGATTTTTGCCTTGAGTCCGAATATACAGGGCGATACCACTATTTACTATATAAGTCGCAAGCTTGATCATTTGCCGGTAAAAATTACGACCATCGCCCGCGGCATTGCCTTTGGCGGAGAGCTTGAGTATGCAGATGAGATGACGCTTGCACGCAGCATTTCAAATAGGATGCCCATTGAAAGCTATGTATCGGGCAAAACTTAAGGAATAGTTGCGGAGGTGTTTTCTGCCTGAAAAACGTAATTACATTGGGTGCATTTTGTTGTGAAAGGACAGAATTGATTATCTTTAATCCCCTTCATTTTAAAGAAAACCTATTGAGTAACATTTCATTAAAAAATAAGCCGGTAATTGGTTTTAGTTCCGGAGATATTAATGGCATCGGTTCGGAATTAATTCTGAAAGCTTTGTCTGATAACAGGATTCTTGACTTTTGTACACCCGTGGTATTTGCCAGCAATAAAGTAATCAATTTTTACAGGAAAAGTATTCCAGGTATCAACTTTAGTTTTTCAAATGTGAAAGACTTTACCCGGCTTAATAACAGGCAGGTAAACATCTTCAATTGCTGGGAAGAAGAAATTGCCGTAAACCCGGGAATACTAAACGAAATCGGTGGTAAATATGCAGCAATAAGCCTGCTTGCGGCTACGCAAGCGCTAAAAGACGGCAATATTGATGCCCTTGTAACGGCGCCAATCCATAAGAAAAATGTACAAAGCGCTGAGTTTACTTATAGCGGCCATACACCTTTTTTACAGGATTTTTTTGGCATCAACGATGTGCTGATGTTGATGACCTCTGCTGACTTTAGGGTGGGTCTGGTAACGGAACATGTGCCTCTAAAAGATGTGGCCGGGTATATTACCAAAGAAAGAATCGTAAGTAAATTGAATATTCTCCATGCCTCGCTTAAAAGAGATTTTGATATTGAAAGGCCTAAAATAGCTGTACTTGCGCTGAATCCCCATGCTGGTGACGAAGGACTGATTGGCAATGAAGAAGAAGAAATAATAAAGCCCGCAATTAAAGAAGCAAAGCAGCATAATATGTTGGTAACAGGTTCTTTTAGCGCAGATGCATTTTTTGCCAGGGGCTATCAACATAGGTTTGATGCCGTGCTGGCAATGTACCACGACCAGGGGTTGATTCCTTTTAAATCACTTTCAATGGCTGAAGGAATTAATTATACGGCAGGGCTGCCGGTTATTCGTACGAGCCCAGATCATGGAACAGCTTTTGATATTGCTGGTAAGAACCTTGCAGATATTTCTTCTTTTACAGCAGCTATTTTTACCAGCATTGACATTTTAAATAAACAGCTAACATTCGATGAAAACCGTAAAAATCCAATCAATAAAATGGGGGCGGCAGTAGTGGCAAGTGGAGCAGATGAGAAAATAGTAGAATAGCAAAGTTCCACTATGAAATAATACTAATGAATTTCCCGTTAATTATCCTAATGGGGAATCATTGGCAAAAACTAATATTTTTTTAATTCAGTTATTAATATTTAGTTTAATATTTTATTTTTGAATTCAATTTTTGCTTGTAACTTAATTATACTTTTGTAACATCATTGCTTATTTAATACTGAGGAATGGACAACATCTTACTTAGCGGCGGATTAGCATTTTTAATTACCTTTTTCGCAATACCCGTGATAATAGAAGTGGCGAAAGAAAAAAAATTTTTCGATGAGCCCGACGAAAGAAAAGTGCATAAAGCTGTAATACCCACCCTTGGCGGCTTAGGCATATTTGCGGGCTTTATTGTTTCTACTTTAATAGGTGTTCCGCCGGGTGCAGCCGGTGTTTTGCAATACTTCATGGCGGCAATTATGGTCATTTTTTTTCTTGGAATAAAAGATGATATATTAATTCTCTCAGCCACGAAAAAGTTTATAGGCCAACTTGTAGCCGCAGCCATTATCATAAAATTTGGCGGTGTACAAATAAGTGACATGCATGGGTTTCTTGGCTTGCACGAAATACCCCACACCGCAAGCGTTTTGCTGACTCTCTTTACCATCGTGGTTATCACTAATTCTTTCAACCTAATAGATGGGGTGGATGGCCTTGCCGGCTCGCTTGGCTTGCTTACCTCCATAATTTTCGGCGCTTATTTCTGGGCCACTTCGCAGGTTATGTATGCAGTAATGGCGTTTTCACTTTGCGGCAGCCTCATTGCATTTTTGATCTATAATTTTTCGCCGGCTAAAATATTCATGGGCGATACCGGCTCTTTATTGATCGGGTTGTTAAATTCATTATTTGTAATAAAATTTATCGCGATTGCCTCAGACGCTTCTTTTGGCTTTGAGCTGGATTCGGCGCCTGCCTTGGGTTTTGCAATACTTATTGTTCCACTGTTCGATACATTAAGGGTTGTAAGTCTGCGTATTATCAGCCGTCGTTCGCCTTTTAGCCCCGATAGAAATCATATCCATCATTTTCTACTCGACCTTGGCCTGAGCCATAAAATGATTTCACTTGTGTGTGTGGTAACAAATATTTTATTTATTGGCCTCGCTTATGCTTTGCGCTCTTATGGCACTACTATAGTGATAATGGCGCTCACTGCTGTGTCTATTTTAATTGTTACTATTATCTACTATAGCAGGCCAAAATTTAAAACAGTAGCTTTTACATCAAAAAACCAGGAGGAAAGTATTATTAAATCTCGCAAAATACTTACACTCGCAGGCGAATCGATACAGCAGGATTAGGCCGGGTGCATTTTAAATTCCTCCTGCTCTGGAAGCAACAAAGCAGTATACACCATAATGCAAAATGTTAGTTTTCATTCATTTAACGATGGTGTATATATAATGTCGCAAGATACTGTCAACCTTTCAACAAGATAATTTTAGATTTAAAAACTCCATCCGAAAGGTTGGCAACCTTCAATCCAGAGCATATTTTGAAATGCACCCATTAGACCATCTTAACTTTTTTATAAGGCGTTTTCATTAATTTTGTTCACTTTTAATTAATCGCCTTTGGGTGATTAATTATTTTTACATATCAATAAATAAATTGCATGACAGACGATCTTGCCGGAATTTTGGAGGAAGGAAGGCTAACAATGAGTAAAGCGATTGATCATTTTGAAACGGAATTAGTGAAAATAAGAGCAGGCAAAGCTACTCCTAATATGCTCGACGGTATTGTAGTGGATTATTATGGCAACCCAACTCCCATAAACCAGGTGGGTAATCTAAGTGTAATGGATGCAAGAACACTCACTATACAACCATGGGAAAAAAACATGCTTCAGCTTATTGAAAGAGCAATTATTGCTGCAAACATCGGTATCAATCCGCAGAACGATGGTAACATTATCCGGCTTTTTTTACCTCCGCTTACCGAAGAAAGAAGGAAAGAACTGGTGAAGCGAAGTAATGGGGAAGGCGAGCAGGCAAAAATTGCAGTAAGAAATATACGCCGTGATGCTATAGAGCATATTAAAAAATTGCAAAAAGACGGCAGCATAAGCGAAGATGCTGAAAAAGATGCTGAGAACGAAATGCAGGAAATAACAGACATACATATAATTCTTATTGATAAGCATCTCGCTGCAAAGGAAAAGGAAATTATGTCGGTATAACTTTTAAAGTATATGCTAAAAGAACAATTACTTATATTAATAACCACTCCTTTATACCTGCTGGTAATCGGCTTTGAGATAATACTAAGCCATATTCATTTAAGAAAATATTATACCCTTAAAGACACACTTATCAATGTGTATTTATGTGCGCTCAATGGAGGGGTTGATTTGCTTTTCAGGGCTGTTTATCTTGTAATACTTTCCTATATTTTTGGTTTTCAGCTAATAAGTTTTTTATTTAGTCCATTACTATATTGGTCGTTACTTTTTTTATTAGAAGATATCGCCTTTTATGCAGAGCATAGGGTAGATCATTATTGTCGGCTCTTTTGGGCAGTGCATGTAACACATCATTCTTCGGAAGAGTTTAATTTAACTACCGGTTTCAGGTCATCAGTATTGCAGCCCTTATATCGGTTTGTTTATTTTTTACCGCTCGTGCTTTTAGGTTTCAAGCCCATTGATATTGTGTTTATGTATTCGCTTACGCAGATATACGGCATACTTGTACACACTCAATACATCAATAAAATGCCTGCCTGGTTTGAGGCGATATTTGTAAGCCCATCCCATCACCGTGTACATCATGCCAGCAACATTCGCTATCTCGATAAGAATATGGGCATGGTGCTCATCATTTGGGATAAGCTTTTCGGAACCTTCCAGGAAGAAGTGGCGGGAGATCCGGTAAAATATGGCCTTACCAAGCGTATGGAAAATCCACACCATCTTTCAAAAATAATTTTCCATGAATGGCAAAATTTATCCATTGACCTTCAAATGAAATTACCTCTTTCCACTAAGCTGAAATACCTGGTAATGCCACCGGGCTGGAGCCACGACGGTAGCACGAAGACAGCCCGTGAGCTAAGGAAAGAATTGCTAAATGCTGAAAAAAATTCATCCCAGGACAGCGATCTTATTAGTAACGACACGTTTACTGTTCAACGCAGTATTTCTTTCTAAAGATGTATTTTTATTCTGTATATTATTTTTCGAATTAAAGAACCGTAAAAAAATTTTAAGAAATAGTTTATGGATAAGATAAGCCTTCAAAACATAAGCACACGAGCCGGAAAAGATTTTGATAAGCAGGATACGAAAGCCCAAACTGCTAAGATACTGGAGGAGCTAAATGATTTGCAGAACCTGCTGTTTGCAGAAAATAAACATTCTATCCTTATAGTAATTCAAGGGATGGATGCCAGCGGAAAAGACGGGGCAATAAGAAATGTGTTTACAAGCATGAACCCGCAAGGGGTAGCCGTAAAGAGTTTTAAGGCCCCCACACCGGAAGAATTAAGCCATGATTTTTTATGGCGAATACACTTGCACGCACCTGCTAAAGGCATGATGCAGATTTTCAATCGCAGCCATTATGAAGATATTCTTATAACAAGAGTGCACAACTGGTGCGATGAAAAAACAGCGCATGAAAGAATGAAGGCGATCAATGATTGGGAACAATTATTATTAAAACAAAATAACACACACATCCTTAAATTTTATCTTCACGTGTCGCCGGAGGAGCAACAGTTGCGGCTAAGCGAAAGGGTAAAAGACCCTTCAAAAATGTGGAAGTATAATGAGAACGATTTCCAGGAAGCAAAGCTTTGGAATATTTATATGCAGATGTATGAAGACTGTTTCAACAATTGCAATCTGCCGCCATGGACCATTGTACCCAGCGACCAAAACTGGTTTAAAGAATATACGATTGCCTCGAAACTTAAGGATACTTTAGCCTCGCTCAATATGCAATACCCCGGCTTAAAAAAGTAAATTTCCCTTCACCAATAAAAATTAAAAACATGAGCTTTATTAAAGACTTCAAGGCCTTTGCAGTAAAAGGCAATGTAATTGACCTTGCTGTTGCTGTAATAATTGGAGCAGCTTTCGGCGCTATCATTTCGTCGCTGGTTGACGATATTATCACGCCGTTATTATTGACGCCGGCACTTAAAGCTGTAGGCGCAGAAAATATAGCACAGCTTAAGTGGGGCGAGGTTAAATATGGCAACTTTTTAGCGGCAGTGATCAAGTTTATTGTAATTGCGCTCGTTATTTTTGGCCTTATCAGGTCAATAGCTTCTTTGGAAAAAAAGAAAGAAGAAATTATAGCTGCGGGCCCTACCTCTACAGATAAGCTCTTAATGGAAATAAGAGATGAGTTGAAAAAGCCATGACATACAGAGTAAAGAAAGTGTATAGAATACTGTAGAAAATGCAAAATAAATTATACTAAATTTGTTCTCCCGGTGATCGCATCATCGGGATTTTTTTTATAATTGTTCCAAGAAAAATCTTAATTTTTAAAAAGAAAAACAATACGCGCTATTTATTATGAATAAAGAAATATACCAGATAAGCCTTCCACAATTTGAAGGGCCTTTTGACCTCTTATTATTTTTTATAGAAAGAGACGAGCTGGATATTTATAATATTCCTATCACTAAAATTACCAATGAGTTTCTTGAATATATTCACAATAGTGAGTCGCTGAATATAGAGTTAAGCAGCGAGTTCATTCTTTTTATCAGCACCCTTATGCGTATAAAAGCAAAGATGCTTATCCCACGCAAAGAGCTTGACCTGGAAGGAAATGAAATAGATCCGCGCCGGGAACTTATTGATAAAATACTTGAATATAAAAGATTCAAAGAAGCTTCTCTTAAAATGAGTGAAATGGAAGCCGTACGCATGCTGATGGTAAAGCGTGGCAACATACAGGAAGAGCTTTCCAAAATTGGTGATGAAGCAGGCGAAGGAACAGAAATTCAAACCGTCTCCCTATTCAAGCTGATGAAAGCTTTTGAAAAAGTAGCGAAGCGGCTGCAGGAAAAAAGGCACCAGCCTGTGCATACTGTTGTGCAGTACGAATACACCATGGAAGGCAGCAGAAACTATATGCTGGAACTGGTAAAAAAAGAAAGTACCGTGTCTTTTGAAAAAATATTTGACATATCTGAAAATCGTATTCACGCCATCTTTCTTTTCTTAAATATGCTTGAATTAATTCAGCAAAAATATTTTTTTATCCTGCTTGGCGGAGGCATTAATAATTTTATAATTGAATATAATACAGAACGCATAGAAGACGCCCCCGAAGCAACTACAGTAGATGCATCTTTAAACTAAGTATATGGAAACAAAAATTCAGCGTGCTGATGAACGCGGCTTTGCAGACCATGGCTGGCTTCGGGCAAACCATTCGTTTAGTTTTGCCAATTGGCATGATCCCGCGAAAATGCATTTCGGTGCCATGCGTGTTATAAATGATGACCTTATTGCCGGATGAAAGAACTTAGGTGCCCATCCACATGATAACATGGAGATAGCAACCATTCCCTTAAGCGGCGCCATTGCGCATAAATAGCGTTCCTTTTTTATCTTTACTCTTAAAGTAAGTTTATCATGACTGATTTGCAACTATATTCAGAATTTTCATCACTCCCAACCGACCTCAAAAAGAGGTTCAAGATTTATTGAGTTTTTAAAAACCAAGGCAAAAAAACAAAATTTCAACAATCAACGAAAGTTTGGTGCTGCAAAAGGCTTTTTTAAAGTGCATGCTGATTTTGGCGAACCGTTAGAGGACTTTAAAGATTATATGTGATGGACTACTTTTGGATACGCATGCATTCATTTGGTTTTTAAATGGAGACAATCAACTATCTATGAAACCTTTTCCGTCCTCATCCATTTGTGTAAATTTTATTGGCGTTTTTTATTTCGGCCATAAGTAAGCCTGTTTCCGTTGCCCAGGTTTCTTCTTTGCTTTTTTTTAAGATCAGCATACAAGGCTGTATTTATTTCGTCATCATATTTTTTTATCGCTTGCTCAAAAACATTCAATTGCTTTTTTCTAAATTGATAAGATAGCGTGGCGCCCGAATTATAATAGTCACGCAGGCTATTAAGTGAAGTATGTAAACCGTTCATAACTGCTACATTTGTTCTCCAGGATAAGTGCATGTTTTTAATATTAATAATGCAATCGCACACCAATTACTTTCTTAGATATGACGGATGAACACTGTATGCTGCAGGCAATGAAAGAAGCGCAAAAAGCTTTTGATGCCGATGAAGTTCCTATCGGCGCAGTAATAGTAATGCAAAATAAAATTATAGCAAGGGGATATAACCAGGTAGAAACGCTT
This sequence comes from Hanamia sp., assembly GCA_965217965.1. GTDB lineage: Bacteria > Bacteroidota > Bacteroidia > Chitinophagales > Chitinophagaceae > Ginsengibacter. The sequence continues at coordinate 71,648 of CBDCJQ010000002.1, forward strand.
AATGACTCCACGGCGCATGCGGAGATCATTGCACTTACATCAGCATTTAATTACCTCGGCGCAAAATACCTTCCTGAGGCAACAATTTATGTAACCATTGAGCCTTGCACAATGTGTTGCGGAGCATTGTATTGGAGCAGGATTGCAAGACTTGTTTATGGTGCAGCCGATCCTAAACATGGCGGCCTTTCTGCTTCTTCGCCAGATCATCTAAACCAAAATAAAAATCCTTTGCACCCTAAAACAATCATTACGTCTGGCATTTATGCAGAACAATGTGCAGCTTTATTGAAAGATTTTTTCAAAAGCAAAAGATAATTGATAATCTATCAAACCAGATCGGGGAGAATTTTTACTCTTATAGCCTTCAAGTATCATGGCGCAATGTTTGTGACACTGGTAGCACATTTGGTTTTCGCAAAGAGGAATTATTAAATACCCTTAAACTTTTTGTAGCACAGACTAAGTAAATTTGTTGCAATACAATATCGTTCATTTTTAAAAAATATAATTATTATGGCATTTACACTACCGGCTCTGCCTTACGGCTTCGATGCACTTGAGCCAAACATTGATAAAGAGACAATGCAAATACACCACGACAAGCATCACCAGGGATATGTGGACAATCTGAATAAAGCAATTGCAGGTACAGAAAATGAAAATAAATCTTTAGAAGAGCTACTTAAAGATGCAGGCTCTATAAGTCCTGCGGTGCGCAATAATGGCGGTGGCCATTGGAATCACAGTTTTTTTTGGGAAATATTATCTTCGAATGGCGGCGGCAATCCCGACGGAAAATTAGCTGAAGCGATTGATAAAGCCTTCGGCTCTTTTGACGAGATGAAAGAAAAATTTAATGCTGCCGGCGCTTCACGCTTTGGGAGCGGCTGGGCCTGGCTTGGCGTAAAAGACGGCAGCCTTGCTATTTGCTCTACGCCCAACCAAGATAATCCTTTAATGGATGTGGCAGAATGCAAATGCACACCCATCCTTGGCTGCGACGTATGGGAACATTCTTATTATTTAAAATATCAGAATAAAAGGCCTGATTATTTGAAAGCTTTTTGGAATGTAGTGAACTGGAAAAAAGTTAGTGAGCATTTCGAAAATGCCTGAAGGTAATTAATCAATAAAAAATTAGAAAAAGCTGCAACATGAATCGTCGCAGCTTTTTATTTTGGATAAAATCGCAAGGCTTTGGATAAACCTCACAGGTTTTTAAAACCTGAGCTTTTTATTTTGGATAAAATCGCAAGGCTTTGGATAAACCTCACAGGTTTTTAAAACCTGTGAGGTTTACGGGAAGTAATATCTATGGAACAGGATCGTGACCATGGCCGCCCCACGGGTTGCAGCTTGCCACCCGCTTTATTGTAAGCCACAATCCTTTGATCGGGCCATATTTTCTAAAAGCTTCAAGTCCATATTGCGAGCAGGTAGGCGTATAGCGGCAGGAAGGCCCGAGCCAGGGAGAAATAACAAGTTGGTATAACCTGATAATGGCTATAAACGGAAAAGAAAATATTTCTTTTAATGTCTTCATTTACTAAAAGGGATTGCTTAAGACTATCTTTCAAAAAAAATAGTGAAGATAAGCCATTGGGCAAAAAATAAAGTTAGAATACACGCTAATGAAATGGGTCGGCAACAAGATAAAAAAATGAATAAAAATTCCTTTCGTAATGGTTTTATATCCTCGGTGAAACGCCTTATCTTTGCGCAAAATTTAGGAAGGTATGGATTCAAAATGGATGAAATCTTTATTGGTAGCGGTTTTCAGCCTTTTTTTGTTGTCAATCTCCCAAAATAGTTTTTCGCAGGAAAAGGGCAAAAATGCCCAAGAAAAAGATCCACATGCCTTTGATGCCAACGAAGTTATTTTCGGGCACGTGAAAGATGCACATGAATTTCATTTTCTTTCCTACACGGGCAGCGATGGCGAAGAGCACGAAGCAATAATTCCCTTACCTGTTATACTATATTCTCCCCAAAAAGGTTTTTCGGCTTTTATGTCTTCTGCATTTCATCACGATCAAACCGTTGATGGTTACAAATTGGAAGAAGGCAAAATTATTCCAACCGAGGCCGGCGTGAAGGTGTATGATATTTCACTTACCCGCAATGTGGTGCAAATGATCATCGCACTTATTTTATTTGTAGGACTGATGCTGGCAATAGCAAAAAAATATAAAAACGGTTATGGCGTTACCAGCGCTCCTTCCGGTGCGCAAAATGCGATAGAGATTGTAATTGACTTTATAATAGAGCAGGTAGCTAAGCCCTATCTTGGTGAGAAGTATCAACGATACATGCCCTACTTGCTTACTATATTTTTCTTTATACTTATTAATACGTTTTTTGGGCTTATCCCCGGTTCGGCCAATGTAACCGGCAATATCGCCTTTACCATGGTGCTTGCCGTCATTTCTTTTATTGTTATATTATTCAGTTCTAATAAACATTATTGGGGGCACATCATAAATCCGGATGTACCCTTTTTAATAAAATTCATTTTAATACCGGTTGAGATCCTGGGAATTTTTACAAAGCCTGTTGCCTTAATGATTCGTCTTTTTGCCAATATGCTTGCAGGCCACATCATCATCATTTGCCTTATTTCGATGATCTTCATTTTCGGCGCATTGAACAAAGGTGTTGGCTGGGGCTTTGCGCCAATATCGTTGGCATTTTCCATTTTTATTTATTTTATCGAAATATTAGTTGCCTTTATCCAGGCATTTATTTTTACCAATTTGACCGCCGTATTTATCGGCCAGGCTATGGAAGGCTCGCATGATGTGCATGAAGATGGCCACGTGGATCCGGTAATGGTATAATGTAAAATCACAAATCAGCGTTTTTTTTAAACAAGTATAAAACACAATTATGGACTTAGTTACAATTTTAAGTACAACACCATGGGCAAATGCCGGTGGAGCTATTGGCGCAGGTCTTGCGGCCGTAGGCGCCGGTATTGGTATCGGCCAGATTGGTAAAGGTGCAGTGGAAGCAATTGCACGTCAGCCGGAAGCCGTTAACGATATCCGGTCAAACATGATTCTGGCAGCGGCGCTTATTGAAGGTGTTGCGCTGTTTGGAGTTATCGCCGGTATCCTTGCCATGTTTGTGTAAATTACAAGGCTGCACACAAAGCACAGGGCGGCGGGTGCAGCTTTATTTTTATTAATTAAACTTTTTATATGGATCTACTTACGCCATCTTTCGGCCTTATCATCTGGACGCTTATTGCGTTTTTGGTAGTGTTTTTTATTTTAAAAAAATATGCCTGGAAACCAATATTGGGTTCTTTGTTTGAAAGAGAAAAAAATATCGCTGATTCTATATCTTCTGCTGAAAGAGTGAAGGCAGAGATGGCTGCACTCAAAAATGAAAATGAAATCTTGTTAGCAAAGGCCCGCGAAGAAAGAGCGATAATGATGCGTGAGGCAAAAGAAACCCGCGACAATATTATCAACGAAGCAAAAGAACTGGCTCGAGCTGAAACGAATAAAATTGTAGCAGATGCGCAAAGTACCATCAATCAACAAAAGATGGCTGCGATTACTGACCTCAAAAACCAGGTAGGTAAGTTGGTGATAGAGGTTAGCGAAAAAGTTCTTCGCCGCGAATTAAGCAATAAACAAGAGCAGGAAAAATATATTAACCAATTGGCGGAGAACGTAGAGCTGAATTAATTTTTCTATTATGACTAACCCACGCTTAGCTGCCCGTTATGCCAAGAGCCTTATTGATATAGCTACTGAATTGAATCAACTCAATGCGGTGCATGATGATATTTTGTTGCTGAATTCTGTTTGTAAAAAAAGCCGGGAATTTGTTGTAATGCTCAATAGCCCGATAATACCCGCAGATAAAAAGTATAAGATTATCCAGGCTATTACAGATAATAAGGTTTCAAAAATTACCCAGACATTTATAAAATTACTTGCGGCTAAAAACAGGGAGTCTAACCTGCCCGAAATAATTACAGCCTTCGTTGAGCAATTCAACAAAATGAAAGGCATACATAAAGTAAAGCTCACTACGGCTACGCCGGTAAGTGATGAAATTAAAAATTCATTTATTAATAAGATTGAGTCTTCATCGGCAATAAATAACATAGAGATGGAAACGATTACCGATGAAAAAATAATTGGCGGCTTCGTGTTGGAAATGGATGGAAAGCTTGTAGATGCCAGTATTTTAAGAGATCTCAACGATGTGAAAAAGCAATTTGACAATAACGATTACATACATAAGCTGAGGTAATTTTTTTACAAAAATTCCAGCCGCTTTCAATATTTTATGCGCTGGTTTTTTAGTTGAATAAGCAGGTAATACATTCTTACATTGTGCCTCTGAGGCTTTGAAACATACTTTTGCAACTCGAAAAAAATAAATAATATGGTTGATATAAAACCCGATGAGATTTCCGCTATTCTTCGCCAGCAACTTACTAACTTTAATGTGGAAGCTAACCTTGAAGAAGTAGGCACTGTATTGCAGATTGGCGATGGTATTGCCCGCATCTATGGATTAAAAAACGTAGGCTCAGGTGAACTCGTTGAATTTGAAAACGGCGTAAAAGCTATTGCCCTTAACCTTGAAGAAGATAACGTGGGCGTAGTGCTGATGGGCGATAGCGGCGACATTAAAGAAGGTGGCACCGTAAGGCGTACCGGAAAGATCGCTTCTATAAAAGTAGGCGATGGACTTTCGGGGCGTGTGATAAATACCCTCGGCGAGCCGATAGATGGCAGAGGCCCTATTACAGGTGAACTTTATGAAATGCCCCTGGAGCGAAAGGCTCCCGGCGTAATTTTTCGTGAGCCGGTAAAGCAGCCATTGCAAACAGGTATTAAAGCCATTGATGCGATGATACCCATTGGGCGTGGCCAGCGTGAATTGGTAATCGGCGATCGCCAGACGGGTAAGAGCGCCATCTGCATTGATACCATCATTAACCAGAAAGAGTTCTACAAAGCAGGCAAACCTGTTTATTGTATATATGTTGCCATCGGCCAAAAGGCTTCTACCATTGCTAACGTAATGAAGGTGCTCGAAGATAACGGCGCTATGGAATATACAACCATTGTGGCTGCTTCCGCTTCTGACCCGGCGCCGCAGCAATTCTACGCTCCTTTTGCCGGCGCTGCTATTGGTGAGTTTTTCCGTGATACCGGCCGCTCGGCATTAATTGTTTTCGACGATTTGAGTAAGCAAGCCGTGGCTTATCGCGAAGTATCTCTTTTGCTCAGAAGGCCACCGGGACGTGAAGCATATCCCGGCGATGTGTTTTACCTGCATAGCCGTTTATTGGAGCGTGCAGCAAAAATTATTCAGAAAGATGAGATCGCCCAGAAGATGAACGACCTCCCGGAAAACATTAAGCATCTTGTAAAAGGTGGCGGATCATTAACGGCTTTGCCCATCATTGAAACACAAGCTGGCGACGTTTCTGCATATATTCCTACAAATGTTATTTCCATTACAGACGGGCAGATATTTTTGGAAGGTAATTTGTTCAATGCCGGTATTCGCCCCGCAATTAACGTAGGTATTTCTGTAAGCCGCGTGGGTGGTAATGCACAGATAAAATCAATGAAGAAAGTAGCAGGTACATTAAAGCTTGACCAGGCGCTGTACCGCGAGTTGGAAGCATTTTCAAAATTTGGTGGCGACCTCGATGCTGCAACAAAATCAGTGCTTGATAAAGGCGCAAGAAATGTGGAGATATTAAAACAACCGCAATTTTCACCGTACTCAGTTGAGAAGCAGGTTGCCATAATTTATCTCGGAACAAACGGCCTGATAAGTGACGTGCCGGTAAAAAATGTAAAAGATTTTGAAGAGCAATTTTTATTAGAAATGGAAAATAAAATGCCTGAGTTATTGGCAGAATTCAAAAAAGGAAATCTGCCTGAAGACAGTATTAAAAAAATGGTAGCGATGGCAAAGAATATCATTCCGCAGTTTAAATAGAATATTTTTCATCATAATAAATTCAGGGGAGATTTTTTTCTCCCTTTTTTTATTGATAAATTTTTTTGCATACACCTCGTAAGTTTTGAAGCGGGTTTAAATAAACCTCACAGGTTTTAAAAACCTGTGAGGTTTGGGGCAAAGGTGAGTTTCAAAAACCTTTAAGGTATAAGCTTTCCGTAGTGCAAACTTTTGCGCCGTAAATACTTTCCCGGCAATTTTGTACATTTGATTGAACCGCAAATGTTGTGAATGCCAATAGGAATTATCGTCATATCGCTTTTATTTATGGTAATAGGCATGGCCGTTCAGGCCAGGCTGAAAAGCAAATTTGCAGCATACAGTAAAGTACCTACCGGTAGTGGATTAAGTGGGAAAGAGATCGCAGAAAAGATGTTGCATGACAATGGCATTTATGATGTTAGTGTAGTTTCTGTGCAAGGCTTTCTCAGCGACCATTACGACCCTACAAAAAAGACAGTAAACCTTAGCCCTGATGTGTATGCCGGTAGAAACGTAGCCGCAGCGGCAGTTGCAGCGCATGAGTGTGGTCATGCGGTACAACATAAAACAGCTTACGCAATGTTGAAATTGCGCAGTGGGTTGGTACCGATAGTAAAAATCAGCAGCAGTCTTTCACAATGGGTTATTTTAATAGGTCTCGGGCTCTTCACTTTCGGTGGCGGCAACCAAATTGTTTTATTAATCGGTATAATTTTATTTGCAGCTTCTACCCTATTTTCTGTAATTACATTGCCCGTTGAGTTCGATGCTTCGGCAAGAGCGCTAAAGTGGCTGAACAGCACTCTCCTGATGGGCCCTGCTGAACATGAAAAAGCAAAGGACGCTTTAAAATGGGCCGCCCTTACTTATGTAATTGCAGCGCTTGCTTCTATCGCGATGTTGGTTCAATATATTTTAATTTACCAGGGAAGAAGCAGGGATTGATCAAATCACCTCTGAGCTAAATTTATTCTTCACAATTGGATGGATTTATTAATCTTTCTTTGCAAAAGAAATTTTTTTTATGAATTCATCTAATGCTCACCTATGAATGATATTTTAGACAAGCTGAATAATTATTACCATTCTCTTCTGAAGATGCTTCCACGCTTAGGTATGGCGCTGATTGTATTGATAATCGGTATTCTTATTGCGAACTGGATAACTTCTATAATAAGAAAAAAAATAAAGTCCAGTTCACAGGATCCATTAATGAGCGGCTTCCTGGGAAAAGCAATAAAGCTAGTTTTATTCATTGTCATTTTTCTGCTTACGTTAAATATTGCCGGGCTCAGCGGCATTGCAGGGGCATTGCTTGCAACAGCAGGCGCTTCAGCATTTATTATCGGCTTCGCCTTTAAAGACATTGCAGAAAATTTTTTGGCCGGCATCATCCTGGCCTTCAACCGGCCTTTTCATATTGACGATACCGTGCGGATTGAGGATGTATTTGGCAAAGTAAAAACGATGGAATTTCGCTATACAAAAATTACAACCTTTGATGGCCGTAGCGTTTACATTCCTAATTCTGATGTGTTGACCAAGCCGGTTTTTAATTACACCGAAGACGGTTTTTTCAGGACAGACTTTGTGGTAGGCATAGCTTATGAAAATGATATTGAAGAAGCAAAAAAAGTAATCAATGCATGTTTCAAAAATCATGAGAATGTAGTGGATGATGATGACCATGTAAGCTTTGTAGTGGAAGATGAACTGGCAGCAAGCACCGTAAATCTTAAAGCCTATTTTTGGGTACATACAAAAGACTTCAGGAGAAACATGCTACAAGTAAGGGGCAATCTTATGAAAGATGTAAAAGTAGCCCTGGAGAAAAATGGCTTCAACCTGCCGGCAGATATAAGGGAATTAAAATTTTATGATGCTTCGAGCCCGTTCCAGTTTACTGCTCCGGATGATAAAAAGCAGCCTGAGAAAAAAAGCGAATAGCAGGTAATGAAATAGAATAGAATAGATGATTGCCTTTATAACTTTATCTCCTCATCACTTTTATCATAAAAGTGAAACTCAGTAAGGTGGTAATTGCTGTTGGATTTTACTTTTATTTTTTGCTTGTATTTCCAGCTCCATTTTAACCGTTTGGAGGGGAAGCCTTTTTTGAGATACGCATCTAAGATCGGGTGTACTTCTATGGTAAGGCCGGAGTGCTTTTGCATAATAAGATAGCTCAGGTTCTTTTCAATCTCATCTTCCAGCACAAGTGTTGAAGAAATTTTCCCGGTACCATCGCAGCTTGGGCAAACCTCAAGCGTATTGATGTTCATCTCCGGCTTCATGCGCTGCCGGGTAATTTGCATCAGGCCAAATTTGCTGATAGGCAGTACGGCATGCTTTGCCCTGTCTGGCCGCATATAATAATCCATTTGCTCCGCCAGCCGCTTCTTATTTTCCATCAGCTTCATGTCTATGAAATCCACGACAATTATGCCGCCGATATCTCTCAACCGAAGCTGGCGTGAAATCTCAATAGCCGCTTCCAGGTTGGTTTCCAGGGCATTTTGCTCCTGGTTATTGCCTACGCTTTTATAGCCGCTGTTCACGTCTATTACATGCAGGGCTTCGGTATGTTCTATTATAAGGTAAGCGCCACTCGGCAGGTTTACCGTTTTACCAAAAGATGCTTTTACCTGGCGGGTAATGCCATAGCTTTCAAAAATAGGTGCCCCGTTGTTATGCAGGGAAAGTATATCGCTTTTCTCCGGCGCTATTCGTTGCAAATAAGTTTTGGTATCGTTGAAAATATTCTTGTCGTTTACCACGATCTTATTAAAATCTTCACTTAGCAAATCGCGGAGAATGCTATTCGTCTTTCCTTCTTCACTCATAATTTTACAGGGGGCCACGGCACTTTGCAAATTTTTCTGAATGTTTCTCCAGGTATTTATAAGGCCCAGTAAGTCTTCATGCAGCTCGGCGGTATGTTTGCCTTCTGCGGCTGTGCGCACAATTACCCCAAAGTTTTTTGGTTTGATGGCTTCTACAATTTTGTGCAGCCTTTTTCTTTCTTCTGATGAATGTATTTTACGGGAAACCGCGATGATGTCATTAAATGGCGTGAGCACAACAAACCTGCCGGGCAATGAAAGCTCACAACTGAGGCGTGGGCCTTTTGCCGCAATCGGCTCTTTTAATATTTGTACTAAAATATTGGGCTTACCGCTAAGCACTTCGGTGATCTTGCCTGTCTTTACTATTTCCGGTTCAATAGTAGAAGTAGAAAAATCAAATCCTTTTTCTGACTTATCGTTTATAGCAATATTGGTAAACTTGAGAATTGAGCGCACATAAGGGCTCAGGTCAGTGTAATGAAGGAAGGCATCTTTTTCAAACCCTACATCAACGAATGCAGCATTTAAACCCGGAATTAATTTTTTTACTTTACCCAGGTACAAATCTCCTACTGCAAAGCTTGCGTTTGCATTTTCGTTGTGCAATTCAACAAGCTTTTTATCCTCAAGTAAGGCTATTTCCACCGCCTGTGGGGCAGCGTTTATAATAAGTTCCTTATTCAACTCAAAATCTTTAAATTAATTTCTTAATTACGCAGAAGGAATAAAAATGATCCCGATAGATATCAGGACCGGTATAAAAACGGGCAATGAAGCAGGAAATTACTTCTTCTTATGACGATTCTTTCTCAGGCGCTTCTTTCGCTTATGAGTGGCGATTTTATGACGCTTTCTTTTTTTACCACAAGGCATAATGAGTATTTTTTTTAATAATTTATAATTAATTACAAACAAGAATAAATTCCCGTTTTTAATGTTACATTTTTACGCCCGTCGCTACTCAGGGATTATTTAATGCCCGTATTCTTTCATCTACTTCTTTGCTGTACGCAGGATTGTTTACGAGGTGCTTGCTCTGCTCGTACCATTTTACCGCGTTCTGCTTATCTCCTTCGGCTGCATAAGCATCTGCAAGCCATGATACAGCTTCAAGGTTATGCGGATCGAAGCCAACCACTTTTTTCAACCGGTCAATTGCTTTATCATTCTGCCCTGATATTACGGCGCCAATACCCAGCACCATTTGTGCCTGCATATTGTTGGAATCTTTACGAACAACCTCCAGCAATTGCTGAATTCCTTTCATGGTTTGTTGCGGATCGCCAATCATTCCCTGCCCGTAAACATAACAACTTCCCAAGCCTACTTTCAGGTCGTCATTGTCAGGATCCTGCTGTAACGCCTTTTCAAATAGAGACGCTGCCGTCTCTGCTTCCCACCCTTTTATCTCCACATTATCCTCCCTCCGCATATTCTCTAAAATTAAGCGGGCAGCAAAGGTGAAGCTTTTTTCCGAATTATCCAATTTGGCAGCTTCGCTAATGTAGTAGGCATAAGGAACGAAACTGTTTGCGGAATCTTTCCAGAAATTTGCAAGGTTATAATATTGATTTCCTTCCTGTTTTTTTAGGTCGCCGCGTGTAATATTGTTTTCCAGGTTTGATATGTATGCTACTTGCGAAGGAGGAAGTTTTTGCTTTGCCTTTGCGATGTATATCTGCACGTTGAAGGCCTCTGTTGCCGGGGCAGTGTGCGGCGCTTCTGCTTTTTGGGTTTCGATTTTGCCAAAAAAGAAAAGGACAAATAATAAGATAAGTCCTGCTACAGTTAAATAAATTCTTTTGATCAAAGTTTTAAAGGATATTTTGCCGGCTGCGAAGGTAAGACTATTCAGATTTTGCCGGCGGGTTGTTTTTAATATCCTGAACAAACTCTTTAGCGGGTTTAAAAGCCGGTATATAATGTTCAGGTATATCTACGGCTACATTTTTTTTAATATTACGCCCTATTTTGGCAGCACGCTTTTTTGTTATAAAGCTGCCAAAGCCTCTTATATAAATATTTTCTCCCTGGCCAAGCGATGCTTTCACTTCGGTAAATAACGCTTCCAGCGTTACCAGCACATCCACTTTAGGAATACCTGTTTTGTCTGCAATCTTATTAATAAGGTCTGCTTTTCTCATTTTACTGTATTGAAAATATTATAAATAAAAAGTCTAAGCTAAAATGTTTAACCCGGTTGTTACAAATTTAATAAATCTTTATTTTAAATTCATTCTGAATAATTTACATTTCATCTCTAACTTTTTTCACCCTAACAAACAGTAGCGGCTTCTATATGAACAATAAAAAGTTTTTCACCAAAGCTTTGTTAGCCTGGAACTACAATGATAACAAAAGAAAAATGCCGTGGAAAGGGGAAAAAGATCCTTATAAGATTTGGATAAGCGAAATAATACTGCAACAAACGCGGGTGCAGCAAGGGCTTGCATATTATCAAAGATTTATCCATGCTTTCCCTAATGTAAAGTGCCTCGCTGCTGCGCCGGAGCAAAAGGTTTTTAAGCTCTGGGAAGGACTTGGTTATTATTCGCGGTGCCGCAATCTTATAGCTTCCGCAAAATTTATTGCCGGAGAGTTAGCTGGCATATTCCCTGAAAGCTATCCGGATATTCTTGACTTGAAAGGAGTTGGTGATTACACTGCATCTGCCATAGCCTCTTTTGCGTTCAACCAGCCGTATGCCGTATTGGATGGAAATGTTTTCAGGGTATTATCAAGATTTTTCGGCATAACAGAACCTGTTGATACAACTGCCGGAAAGAAACTTTATTCGCTTCTTGCGGCCGGGCTTCTGGATAAAAAGAATCCTGGTATATACAACCAGGCCATTATGGATTTTGGTGCAGTAATTTGTAAACCTGCCCAGCCGCTATGTTACTCGTGCCCATTGCAACGAAATTGTGTTGCATTCAATAAAGACCTTGTAAATATTTTACCAGTTAAAGAAAAAACCATCCAGCGAACAGAGCGCTTCTTTAATTATTTAATAGTGGAATATGCCGGTTTATTTTATGTACGCCGAAGAACTGATAAGGATATTTGGCAAGGCCTGTATGAGTTTATTTTACTTGAAACGGAGCAACTATTAACCGACGAAGAATTATTGACAACAGAAACATTTACTTCTTTTTTTAATAAAAAAAAATATTCCATAACGGCTACCTCAAATGCCCACAGGCAGCAGCTCACCCACCAAACAATTAACGGAAAATTTTTCCATGTTAAAATAACTACGCCGCTAAAATTTAAAAATGATTTGATTTTGGTGGCAAAAGGCGAAATAAACCAACTGCCTTTTCCTAAATTTATTGCTTCATATTTGAGAGATTAAAATGTATCTTTAAATTCGTTTAAAGTGATTTCCTAATTCAGAAAGATTTTTTATGCGAGGTGTAAACAGGGTCGTTTTGATTGGTAACCTGGGAAAAGATCCGGAAATACAATATCTTGAAGGCAACATTCCGGTGGCAAAATTTTCCCTTGCTACAACAGAAACTTACAAGGATAAAATGGGGAAATTAATTTCTCAAACAGAATGGCATAATATAGTTCTTTGGCGGGGTCTGGCTGAACTTTCGCAAAAGTACCTTCACAAAAGCAGTCTTGTGTATATTGAGGGACGGTTAAAAACAAGATATTGGGAAGATAGGGAGCACAATAAAAAAGTACTCACAGAAATAATCGCAGACAATTTAATAATGCTGGATAAACGCTCTGACAATATGCAGGCAGGTTTGGAAACTGGAAATGAAATGGGAAGCGAAATTCCGCCAATAGATGAAGGTTCAGATAAATTACCCTTTTAAAAAACCAACGAACGGGATATTAAAAATCTCCGCTCACAAGTCTAACTAAAAAATTTTGTTTTGGATTACCATTCGGTACACTTATTTGGCCGGCATTTTATTCAGTTGCTGGCAATCACTCCCGCGGCAACTACCATTCTTCTTTTTACAATAGTTATTCTGTTCTTTATATCCTTCCTGGTAGCGGGTTCCGAGATAGCTTTTTTCTCTCTCACGCTTAAAGATATCAATATGCTTAAAACACGGCAACAGCCTTCTTTTAAGCGCATAGTAACGCTGCTGGAAACGCCCAAAACGTTGCTTGCCTCCATGCTTATCGCCAATAGTTTGGTAAACATTGGCATTATACTTATCTCAAATACTTTAATGGATAATTGGGTTGGAGCACTTGGTGTGCATGGTATAGTTGAGTTTCTTATTAAAGTAGTGGTTGTTACTTTTTTGCTAGTTATGTTTGGCGAAGTACTTCCGAAGGTGTGGGCCACGCACCATAAAATATGGTTTGCTTCAACCGCTTCACTACTTATCGAAGTATTTAACAGCCTGTTCTTTAGAATAAGCACCCGCCTTGTAAAGCTTAGTAATAGAATTGAAAGCAGCTTCAATGCAGGCTCTTCGCGCATGGATGATAAGCAACTGGATTATGCGATAGACTTATTACCGGAGCATGAAGCCTCCACGCAGGAAAAACAAATACTAAAAGGCATAAGAAAATTTGGTAACACAACCGTGAAGCAAACAATGCGTACACGCCTTGACGTGAGTGGTATTGAAGTGGGCACAGCTTTTACCGATTTAAAAAGGAAGGTAGAAGAAATGCACTATTCCAGGTTTCCTGTGTATAAAAGTAACCTGGACGAGATCACCGGGATATTGCACACCAAAGATGTAATACCGCATCTTGATGAGGAAACATTTGACTGGCACGGCCTTATGCGGCCTGTGTTTTATGTGCATGAGCAAAAACTGATTGAAGACATTCTGCAGGATTTCAGAAATAAGCGCATTCATCTTGCCGTGGTGGTTGATGAATTTGGCGGCACTTCAGGTATTATAACGCTTGAAGATGTAATGGAAGAAATAATAGGTGATATACAGGATGAATTTGATGATGAGCAGAGCGCTAATAAAAAGCTTGACGATTTCAATTATATTTTTGAAGGCAAAACAATGATAAACGACGTTTGCAAAGCCATGAAATTGCCGGTAGATACTTTTGATAAGATCCGCGGAGACAGCGATTCCCTGGCAGGGCTCGTGCTTGAAATTGCCGGCGAATTTCCGCAAATTAATGCCCCGGTTGTTTCCGGGCCATATACTTTTGTGCCGCTGCAAATAAATAAAAACCGTATAGAAAGAGTAAAGGTTATTATAAAATCTGCTGCCGGCGAACAACCTGTTTAATTTGAAAAAAAAACTTTTAGTTGTTTTATCCTTATCGCTTTTATGCCTGCTTGCTTTCGTGAGTTGTAATTCCACTTACACGTCAAAAAAAGAAGGATATTATAAAATTGATTTTCCTAAAAGAGAATATGTAAAATTTGATAATCCCGCTTTTCCTTATTCTTTTGAATACCCGGCGTATGCTGAGGTTGTAAGGGATTCAACTTATTTTGACAGCAGCTTACAAAATCCGTATTGGATAAATATTAATTTCCCCACGTTCAACGGAAAAATATTTATAAGCTATAAAGTTATAGGCGGTACATCAGTTTATAAAGTGAAGTCGCCCACAGGCTACAGGGATTCTATTGGCAAAAATACTTTTGAGAATATGGTGAATGATTCTTACAATCTCACTTATAAAAATGATATAAAGGCTTATTCCATCGAAGACAGTGTAATGCATACGCCAAATAACATTACCGGAATATTTTTTCGCCTTTCAGGAAGTGTGGCTACAGCGAGGCAATTTTTTTTATCAGATTCGGTGCATAATTTTTTAAGGGGCGCTTTATATTTCGATGCCACGCCCAATGAAGATTCCCTTCGTCCTGTAAATGCTTTTCTGCAGGAAGATGTGATGCACCTGATCAATACACTGAAGTGGAGGTAATCTTCGTAGTTAATCAGTTAATTGGTTAATTGGTTAATTGGTTAATAAGTTTATTAGTTTATTCGTGTTCGGTAATTATGCTAAGAGCCTGGTAGTTGCAACAATAATCATTGAACAAATTAACCAATTAACTATTCAACCAATTAACTATTCAACCAATTAACCAATTAACCAATTAACTATTCAACCAATTAACTATTCAACCAATTAACTATTCAACCAATTAACTATTCAACCAATTAACTAATCCACCAACCTTATCTTTGCCAAATATGATCGCGATAGACGACATTCTTATAAGTGACGAGGTAATTGAAGAACAATTTGTTTGCGACCTGGCGAAATGCAAAGGGGGCTGTTGTGTAGATGGAGACGCAGGTGCGACGTTGGAGGATGATGAGCTAAAAGAAATTGCAAAAGCTTACGATGCAGTGCTGCCCTATCTTACGGAAGAATCGAAAAAAGAATTGAACCGGCAGGGATTATATACCTACGACCAGGAGTTTGGTTGGGTTACTCCTGTTATTTCATCAGGTATGTGCGCTTATGGAATAATAGATAAATCAGGTATTGTAAAATGCGGTATAGAGCAGGCTTACAACGATGGAAGAGTAAGCTGGCGGAAACCCATAAGCTGTCATCTTTTTCCTATAAAAATAAAAAAAAGCAAGTCCGGAAAAGCAGATCTGGTAAATTATGAACCACGTGAAGATCTTTGTAAAGCCGCTTGCAAACTGGGTAAAAAGCTTAAAGTACCCGTACATATTTTTTTAAAAGATGCACTGATAAGAAAATATGGTGCAGCGTTTTATGATTCTCTGTGCGCTGTTGCAGACCGCCGCTCAATGAAATAATGTCATTAGCTTAGAAGCTGTTTGAATGAATTAAAATAAAATGATTAGACATGCCAGAAAATATTTTAACCACAGATTGCTTCTTAATCCCTTTATGAAAAAAAATTTCCCTTTCCTTGCGTTGCTTTTATGCATCTTTATTTCTGCCTGCTCCGTGAATAAGGCAAAAATTGATAACAACCTAAAAAAGTATTTTGATTCAGCGCATGTGGACGGCTGCTTTGCTATATTGGATAATTCCTCCGGCGAGATTACGGTTTACAACATGAAGCTGGACACCGAAAGAGTGCTGCCGGCTTCAACATTTAAAATTGTGAACTCTCTTATTGGTCTGGAAACGGGAAAAATTACGGATGAGAAAATGGTAATAAAATGGGACGGCGTACAAAGATCAAATGAGGATTGGAATAAAGATCTTACGATGGAGGAAGCTTTTAAAGTTTCGGCGGTTCCTTACTACCAGGAAGTTGCCCGTCGCATAGGCAGGGACAATATGCAGCGTTGGATAGATACGCTGGGATACGGCAACAAAAATATCAGCGGCCCGATTGATTCTTTCTGGCTGAATAATAGGTTGAAAATTTCTCCTGACGAGCAGCTTGGGCTGGTAAAACGATTATATTTCGACAGGCTGCCTTTTGAAAAAAGAACACAACAAATAGTGCGTGATGTGATGTTGCAGGAGGATAATACCCTCTATAAACTAAGCTATAAAACCGGATGGGGATTCGATGAAAATGATCATTCCGTTGGCTGGCTGGTAGGTTGGATCGAAGAGAACCGCCATGTCTATTTTATCGTGACCCTGATAAAATCGCCCGATAAAAATATTGATATAAAAACGGTAAGGCTGAACATCACAAAAGGAATTTTAAAAGAAATGGGATTTTTTAAAGGTGAACGGTAGAGACGCGATGCATCGCGTCTGGTGTAATGCATCGCGTCTGGTGTAATGCATCGCGTCTGGTGTAATGCATCGCGTCTGGTGTAATGCATCGCGTCTCGTGTAATGCATCACGTCTCGTATAATGCATCACGTCTCGTGTAATGCATCGCGTCTCGTGTAATGCATCGCGTCTCGTGTAATGCATCACGTTTCTCGTGATACATTACGTTCGTCGTTGTAGAGAGACGCGATGCATCGCGTCTCTACATTTAACATTTTTCAATAATCATTCATTAATAATTTTAGCGGCTAATCAATGCTCCATTTTCAATACATAGAATATCTTCTTGCACTGGCAGCAATACCCGTGATTATATTGCTGTATTATTTTTTAGTTCGCTGGAAAAAAAATGCGGCGAAAAAAATTGGCGATCCAAAACTGGTAAAGCAGTTAACCATCAATTTTTCTTCTAAAAAATTTTTATTAAAATTTATTTTATTCACTACAGCCTTTGCGCTTTGTGGTATCGCAGTTGCCGGCCTGGTGATACCGGATAGGTCGCAAAAAATAAACCGGCGCGGCATAGACCTGATGTTTGCGTTGGATGTAAGCAAAAGCATGCTGGCGCAAGACACTAAGCCAAACCGGCTTGAGCGTGCGAAACAGGTTATTACAAGAATAATTAATAATTCGCCCGATGACAGGATTGGCCTGATTGTATTTGCCGGCCGTGCATACCTGCAAATGCCAATGACGATAGATCATGCGGCCGCTAAGATGTATCTCTCCTCTGCCTCTCCGGATGATATCCCGACGCAAGGAACCGTTATCAGCCAGGCATTAAAAATGTGTGGTGCAGCGTTCAACCTTAAAGAAAAAACTTACAAAGCGATTGTGCTTTTAAGCGATGGAGAAGACCATGATAAGGATGCGCTGAAGGTAGTAAAAGACCTTTCGGGTAATGGCATTATGGTAAATACAATTGGCTTTGGCTCCACGGAGGGTGCGCCGATAATGGACCCGGAAACAAACAGTTATAAAACAGATGAAAAGGGAAACATGGTGATATCAAAATTAAACGAAGAAGAGCTCAGCAATATCGCGGCAAAGGGAAATGGCATTTACCAACACTACAGCTCTACCGACGAAGTAGCTGCAAACATCAAACGGAAATTATCGGGTATTGGTGAAACAATCATCACTGATAAATCGTTTGAATCGCTGCGCCAGTTTTTTCAATATGTGTTAGCCCTGGCATTTTTATTTTTAATTATTGAAATGTTTATATCCGAGAAAAAGAAGACGATCAAAAAAGCTACCATTACCGGCCTCTCATTATTCATATTGTGCAGTACTTCATTTGCCCAAAATGCCAGGAATGAAATTGCCAAAGGCAACGAAGCTTACAAGAACAATGAATACGATAAAGCAGAAGGTTTATATAAAGAGGCACAGAAACTTGATGATAAAAATACCACTGCAAGTTATAATATCGGCAACACGCTTTACCGGAAAGAAAATCTTGATGAGGCGGTGAACTCTTATAACAACACCATTAAAAACAGCACGGAAAACACTATCAAACAAAAGGCTTTTTATAACAAAGGCGTTGCTTATCAAAAAGCAAATAAACTACCGGAGTGTATAGTTGCTTATAAGAATGCGTTACTACTAAATCCGGCTGATGAAGATGCGAGGCAAAATCTTGAGCGGGCCTTGGCGGAACAAAAGAAAAAGGAAAATAAAAAAGATAAGAAGGATCAAAAGAAAGACAATAAGCAGGATCAGAAAAAAGATCAGCAAAAAAAAGATTCCGAGCCAAAACCGCAACCCTCAAAGATCTCAAAACAGGATGCTGAAGAAAAATTAAAATCGCTTTTAGAAAAAGAAAAAGCACTACAGGATAAGTTACATAAAATCAAAGGTGCTGAATCTACCAATTCACCCGAAAAAGATTGGTGACAAAACCTCGTAAAAAAATAAAGAACTTATTTTTTAAAAAGATGATATTCTCACTTCAATAAGTAACCTATGCTTAACCTTTGCACCTTTCATTTAATTGTATTTTTGCCGTTAAATTCATACGATGGAACTCTATGCTGAGTCTTTAACGGCGTACAAAAGATTGGCAACACGTGAAGTGAAAGTGGGCGATTTGCTGCTGGGAAATTTTAATCCCATCAGGATACAAACGATGACCACGACTGATACGATGGATACGAAGGCAACCGTTGCCCAAAGTATCCGCTGCATAGAAGCCGGATCTGAATTGATAAGAATTACCGCACCTTCGAAAAGAGAAGCGGAAAATCTTTTCAATATAAAAAATGAACTGCGCAAAAAAGGCTACGCCACACCGTTAGTAGCCGATATTCACTTTACCCCAAATGCTGCGGAGATTGCTGCACGCATTGTAGAAAAAGTAAGGGTTAACCCCGGCAATTATGTTGACAAGAAAAAGTTTGAACTGATAGAATATTCCAATGCAGATTACCTCGAAGAGATTGAAAGAATAAGAACGCGATTTACGCCGCTGATCAAAATCTGTAAAGAATATGGAACGGCGATGCGCATTGGTACCAATCACGGATCGCTTAGCGACAGGATCATGAGCCGCTATGGCGACACGGCAAATGGCATGGTGGAAAGTGCGATGGAGTTTTTGCGTATCGCACGCAGTGAAGACTATCACAACATTGTACTCAGCATGAAGAGCAGTAACCCGCAGGTAATGATAGAAGCTTACCGGTTGCTGATAAATCACATGATGAATGAATTTAAGGAATGCTATCCTTTACACTTGGGCGTTACAGAAGCAGGCGACGGAGAAGATGGAAGAATAAAATCTGCAATAGGCATTGGTACGTTACTCGAAGATGGTATTGGCGATACTATAAGAGTTTCATTAACTGAAGACCCTGAATTTGAAATACCTGTTTGTAAAGATTTGGTAAAGCGGTATGAAGAAAATGCACATCCCGATAGCTATCGGGAGGCAACGGGCAACAAGCAACATGCGACCGGTATTCTTCTGCCTGCAATAAGCAAATTACCATATGATCCTTTTGAGTTTAAAAGAAAAGAAACATTTGAGATAAGTAATATTGGAGATGGGCATGTTCCTGTAGCTATAGCAGATTTTAGCAAAATGGAATTAATTCAACCTGTGGATATTGTTTCTATTGGCTACACCTACGATGCGCAAACCGATAAATGGCTGATAGGTGATGCCGCCGCCGACTATATTTTTTGCAATAAAGAATTAAGCTTTGAATTGCCCGGCACCTTAAAAGTTATACTGCCTCATGATCAGTGGATGGAATCGAAGGACAAACAAAAATACTTTCCCATTTTAGATGATCAGCAATATGTAGATGCTGCAACTGAACTGTCTCCTGTAATGAATTTCGTGATGCTTGATTGTTACAGCGAAGGCCAATCAAGTGAAAGTTATCAAACTTTTTTTTCAAAAATTAAAGACGATAAAACCGTCGTGCTTTGCCTTAGCTCAACAAACAGAAATAGTATGCAAAGCATTCGCAGAATGTTTATTGAGCTGCTAAATAATGAAATAAAAAATCCGGCAATAGTAATTTGTGATAGCAATCACTTAACAACAGATGAAAGCCTTATTCACTATGCGGTTGAAACAGGCGCATTGCTAATCGATGGATTTTCATCCGGCATTTGCCTCGGCCACCATTACGGAAATAAAAATGTTGCACCACAACCTGCGTTGCTAAACAGCATAGCCTTTGGAATACTGCAGGCAACACGTACAAGAATCTCAAAAACGGAATATATAAGCTGCCCCAGTTGCGGAAGAACTTTATTTGATTTGCAGGAAACAACGGCAAAAATCAGGGCGGTTACCAATCATTTGAAAGGTGTTAAGATCGCTATAATGGGTTGTATTGTAAATGGCCCTGGTGAAATGGCTGATGCTGACTTTGGTTATGTGGGAAGTGGGCCGGGAAAGATCACCTTGTATAAAGGAAAGGATGTAGTGAAAAGAAATGTTGCCAGCGAAGTCGCTGTTGATGAGCTGGTAAATTTATTAAAAGAAAATGAGGCGTGGGTGGAAGTTTGATTTTACCTAAAATATTCTTGTTCCAAAAACCTCCTAAAATCTCAAAAATTAGGAGGTTTATTATTTATGCCTAATTTCAATTTCAACAATATATTTTTTCAATAAACATTGGATAAATGAAAACAGATTTCCTGGTAATAGGCAGTGGCATCGCGGGCTTAACATACTCATTGAAAGTAGCACAGGATTGCCCCGATAAAACAATTACTATTTTAACCAAAACAGTAAGTGACGAAACGAATACAAAGTACGCCCAGGGTGGCGTGGCAGGAGTTACAGATTTTGATAACGATAGTTTTGCGAAGCATATTGAAGATACACTTATAGCCGGTGATGGATTGTGTGATCCGAAGATCGTTGAGATTGTGGTGACAGAAGGCGTAGAGCGAATTCGTGAGATCATTAGCTGGGGCGCTCATTTTGATAAAGAAAATTCCGGTGAATACGCACTTGGCAAAGAAGGCGGCCACAGTGAATCACGTATTCTTCATCATAAAGACATTACGGGAAAAGAAATAGAAAATACATTGCTCGCAGCTATTGCAAGCAAACCCAATATCAATCTTATTAGTCATTGCTTTGTTATTGATATTATTACACAGCACCACCTCGGTTATTTGGTAACTAAATCAACACCGGATATAGAATGTTTTGGCGTGTATGTATTGAATATGGTCTCCAATAAAATTGAAAAAATTCGTTCTAAAATTACGTTGCTTGCCACCGGTGGAAATGGGCAGGTTTATCGCACTACTACTAACCCGTCCATTGCTACAGGAGATGGTGTGGCAATGATGTACAGGGCGAAAGGAAGGATTGAAAATATGGAGTTCATACAATTTCATCCGACGGCACTATACGAGGCTGGCGTAAGCGGTCAGGCGTTTTTAATTACAGAAGCCGTGAGAGGCGATGGCGGTATTTTAAGAAATCACAAAGGGGAAGCTTTTATGGAAAACTATGATGAAAGAAAAGATCTTGCGCCACGTGACATAGTTGCCCGCGCCATTGATAATGAAATGAAGATGAACGGAACAGAAAATGTATTCCTGGATTGTACGCAGATGGACATGGAAAAATTTCTTCATCACTTTCCAAACATTACAGAAAAATGCAGGTCTGTTGGCATTGACGTGGCTACACAATATATACCTGTTGCTCCCGCAGCGCATTATAGTTGTGGTGGAATAAAAACGGATGAATGGGGAAGGTCATCTATAAAAAATTTATACGCCTGCGGCGAATGCGCCAGCACCGGGCTTCATGGCGCAAACAGGCTCGCCAGTAATTCACTTTTAGAAGCAATGGTGTTTGCTCACAGATGTTATCTCGATGCCATTAATAAAATTAATTTGTTGGAGTTTAATGAAGCAATACCCGACTGGAATGCCAAAGGAACAATTGCCCCGAAAGAAATGATCCTTATTACACAGTCTTTAAAAGAAATACAATTGCTGATGACGGATTATGTAGGTATTGTGAGAACGAATGTAAGGCTCGAAAGAGCAATGAAAAGGCTTGATCTTTTGCATGTAGAAACTGAGCAGTTGTATCAAACCACTTCTGTATCTCCGCAACTTTGTGAAGTAAGAAATTTGATCACTGTTGGTTACCTGATTGTAAAAGAAGCTCAGTTGCGGCACGAGAGCAGGGGGCTTCATTTTAATACTGATTATCCGCACAAAGATGAGCTCGTGCAAAATATTGTTTTATAAAAGATCAATTCAATACACTCGCTTCCTTCTCGACCTTTATATTTTTTTGTTCTTTAATTTTCGCCCACCCGCCTGCTACATTTCGCAGGTTATGATAACCCTGCCTTTTTAAAATAGAACAGGCGATTAAGCTCCGGTAGCCACCTGCACAATGAACATAGAGGTTTTGATTTTCTTCAAATTGTGCAATCAATGCCACGTCAGTCATATCGGCAAGATTTATATTCACTGCGTCTGTCACATGGCCTTCTGTAAATTCATTCGGTTTGCGTACATCCAGCACCGTTAGGTTGTCATCAAAAGGAATATCCATTGCCAGTTCATCTACCTCTACATCAATGATCATATCTGTTATTTCACCGGCTTTCTTCCATGCCTCAATGCCACCCTGCAGATAGCCTTCTACATTTTCAAAACCCACGCGGGCAAGCCTTACAATCGTTTCTTCTTCCATGCCTTCTTGTGTCACCATTACAATTCTTTGATCAAACGGAAGCAAACTGCCTGCCCATTCCGCAAAGCGCCCTTCGAGCCCGATAAATACAGAGCCGGGAATAAATGCATCTTTAAACTCTTCCGCTTTCCTGGTATCAAGCACGATCACATCTTCTTTTATTTTTTCTTTAAGCTCTTCCACGGTTATGGGAGTAAGAGCTTTAGTTTTCACATCTTCAAGGCTGAAATACCCTTCTTTATTGATTTTCGCATTTACTGCAAAATATGGGGGTGCGTCATTTAAGCCTGTTGTTACTGCTTTCACAAAATCCTCGCGGCTTTGAGCCTGCATTGCATAATTCGTTTTCTTTTGAATGCCTATGGTACTATGCGTTTCACTGCTTATATTTTTACCGCAATTGCTGCCGGCGCCGTGTGCCGGGTAAACAATTACATCATCGGGTAATGGCAGCAGCTTGTTCTGTATGGTGTCGTACATTATTGAAGCAAGTTCTTCGCTGGTCATATTTCCACTACTTAAATCAGGACGGCCCACATCGCCCACGAAAAGCGTATCGCCTGTAAATAAGCAATATGGATTGCCATCTTCATTTCTTAAAAGATAGCAGGTTGACTCGAGTGTATGGCCAGGTGTATGAATAACTTCAAATGTTATATTTCCCACATTAAAAACTTCTCCATCTTTAGCAAGATAAAAAGGGAAGTTGGCCTCTGTGCCGGGGCCGTACACTATAGTTGCGCCGGTCTCTTTAGAAAGGTCAATATGCCCACTTACAAAGTCAGCATGAAAATGAGTTTCCAGGATAAATTTAATTTCTGCGTTATGTTCTTTGGCAAGCTTTAAATAGGCGTCAATATCTCTTAAAGGATCAATTATAACAGCTTCTCCGTTACTTTCTATAAAATAGGCAGCTTCGCTCAAGCAGCCTGTATAAATTTGCTCTATGTGCATATAAATATTTAATTTAAAACCTCCTAACTTACTTATGTTATGATATCAATCATAACATTGGTTAATGAATTCAGGTATTTGCAAAGATAAAATAAATCAAAAAGTGGATGAAATGGAAGAATAGATTAGCCTTTTATCAGCCTACCAATTTTTTTACAAAATCATTGATGGCTTCAATACGAGCAGAATTAATAGAGTAGAAAATAAATTTGCCATCGCGTTGCGTTCCCACAATGCCGGCTTTTCTTAATATGGCAAGGTGCTGGGATGCTACAGATTGCTCCAACCGAAGCTTCACGTAAAGCTGAGTAACAGTAACTCTTTGATTGTCATAAATAGTTTTAATAATTTGCTGGCGCAACTTATGGTTGATAGACCTAAGCACCATTGCGGCCTTTTTAATATTATGGTAATCTATGTTAAGTAAGGCGTTATTTTCTGCACTCTCTTCCTGAGTTACTATGTGTCTGATTGGCTCGGAAATGGTCATAGAAAATGATTTTTGATAATCTGTATTGATTACCATTTACTACAAAGATACATATCGCCATAATAAATTTTATGTTTCTAAAGCAAAAATTTAATAAACTTTTTTTGCAGACTGCCCTAACGTTCTCATTTTAGCCGGTAAAAAAATCTTTTATATATAGTGGCGAAGCCAAAATCGTATTATCAAACTCAGATTTGTTAAATTTTAGCCAGGAAAATTCCGCAAGCGATTCCGTTGAAATCTTTGTTTGTATGAAAAAAAAATTATCGCATTTTACCAACTCATTAAACTTTTTACTACCGCTTCCTGATAAAATTATTTTGTTTAAACCCTGGAACTTTCTGAAAGAATTTTCATCCAGAACTTTAGCTGATGGCGCCTCTATCTCTTTTAAGTCGTAAGAGTATAAGGCCGTAAATACTTCCATACGCCTTGCATCAATCATTGGGCAGTAAAAAGCTTCTTTATCTTTTTGTGAAGCCGCCGCTGATAGCGCCATTACTTCAAGCGTATTACAAGTAATAAGTGGAATGCTCAGCGCATAACAAAATCCCTTAGCTGCGGCAAGACCTACCCTTATTCCGGTATAAGAGCCGGGACCAGATGTAACACCTACGGCATCCAGGTTCTTCATGGAGATGTTTTCACTTTTTAGCAGGTACTCAACTGCAGGGTGAAGAAAAGCCGCATGTTCCCTTGTATCATCGTTAAACTTTGTATACAATATTTTGCCATCCCTGGCAAGGTTTACGATTGCTGTTTCGGTAGCAGTATGGATATTTAAAATATAAGGCATTATGGACGCTGGGTTTTTCTAAATTCTGCCTCAAGCAGGGGTGCGATTATATAGCGTTTATCCGTTTCAGATAGTTTCTGCAGCAAAGCATAAATGTTTTGTATGCCTATAGCATTTTTCCATTCAAAAGGCCCTGCCGGATAATTTGTTCCAAGCTGCATTGCCAGGTCAATTTCTTCTGTTGTACTTACTTTTTCTTCCAGGGCAAAATACGCTTCGTTAATGATCATGCTTATCACTCTTGCTGCAACGAGGCCTGGCGAATCGTGCACAAATACCACGTTCCAGCCCATTTCTTTTAATAACAGATCAACCGCTTTTTCATCGTTTGATGCTATTTCCCAAACCGGTCTTTTCAAAAACCCGGGCCAGGCATTTATCCTGCTGTAGTTAAAAGGTAATTTTTTATCAGCCAATGTATCAACTACTGAATGTATAACCACGTGCTTATCCGCGTGGGTATTAAAAGCATCCTGGGTAATAGTACCAGTTAATAAAAGAATCAAATCAAAATCTTCAATGCGGTCTATTTCTGAAAGACTATTAATAAAAATTAATGAAATATTATCGCTCGTATCCTTTATCCCAATTTCTTTTTTTTGTTCATTCGTTGCGATAATGACGACCTTCATATTAAATTTTTTGCAAAAATAGGTTTGTTAGTTGATGGAAAGTTTTGCAATTTTATTATCCTCATAAAATATACAGATGAACAAACAGATCATACATACTGCTGATGCACCCGCGCCGATAGGCCCTTACAGCCAGGCAGTAAAAGCAGGCAACCTCCTCTTTATCTCGGGGCAAATAGCTCTTAAGCCGGGTACTTCAGCGCTTGTAACCGGCAACATACAGGAAGAGACTGAAATAGTGATGCAAAATATAAAAGCTATACTTGAAGTATCAGGCTTAGGATTTGCCAACGTTATTAAAACAACCATTTTTCTAAAAGACATGGATCTGTTTGCGCCGGTGAATGAGGTTTATGGTAAGTTTTTCACCTCAGATTTTCCTGCAAGGGAAACAGTGGCTGTGAAGGGATTGCCTAAGAATGTGAATGTAGAAATAAGCATGATTGCTTCAGAATAAAAAAAGAAAATTTGAAAAGCCAGGTTATAATAACAGCTACCGTACACAATCACCTAATTGACGTTTTGCAGCACAAAGGCTACTCTATTCTGCATACGGAGAATATCACCTATGAAGATTTGAGCGTAATAATAAGCCAGGCAGAAGGCATCGTAATTACTAGCCGCTTAAAAATTGACAAGGCACTTATTGATAAGGCCACACGGCTAAAATGGATTGGACGATTAGGAAGCGGGATGGAATTAGTAGATGTTGAATACGCAACATCTAAAGGCATAGAATGCATCAGTAGCCCGGAAGGGAATCGCAATGCTGTAGGCGAGCATGCGTTAGGTTTAATATTAAATCTCACAAAAAAAATAAGCGCCAGCTATGAAGAAGTTAAGGATAAAAAATGGATACGTAACGCTAATCGTGGCATAGAACTTAGTGAAAAAACCGTTGGCATTATTGGTTTTGGTAATACAGGTTCTGCCCTGGCAAATTTATTATCATCCTTTAATCTTACCGTGCTTGCCTACGATAAGTACAAATATGGGTTTGGGTCAGGCTTTATTAAAGAGGCTAATTTTGAACAGGTTTGCCGGTATTCTGATGTGGTTAGTTTGCACTTGCCTCTTACAAGTGAAACAGAATACCTGGCGAATGAAAAATTCTTCAATTCGCTCGAGCGAACTCCTTATTTTATTTCAACCTGCAGGGGCAAGGTTACAGATACTGTCGCATTGATCAATGCATTAAAGAATAAAAAGATTGCGGGGGCAGGGCTGGATGTGTTGGAAAATGAAAAAATTGGTACTTATACAAAAGAAGAGAACCAGCGGTTAAATTGGTTATTATCCCAACCCAATGTAATCATAACACCGCACATCGCCGGCTACAGCGTAGATGCTTTTTACAAAATGTCGAAAGTTTTGTTGAAAAAGCTTCGGTTAGAATAAGAATTTTAAAAATTAATTATATTTGTAATAATACAACGCTTCATAAATAATGGGGCGTTGTATTTTTTTTAGTTATCCCTTTGAAAATATCAACTACAAAAAAATAAGGTATGAGCCAGATCAACTATGTAACGAAAGATACGTTTGAGCAAATGAAAAATGAACTTCAACACATGAAAGGTGTTGAGCGCCCCGCAGCCTCAAAGGCTATTGGCGAAGCCCGTGAAAAAGGTGACCTTAAAGAAAATGCTGAATATGATGCAGCAAAAGAAGCCCAAGGAATGCTTGAGGCTAAAATAAAACAACTTGAAGGAATAATAGCAACCGCTCGTATTGTTGACGAAACTGAAATTGATACCAGTAAGGTTTCTATTCTTACCAAAGTTACCCTCACCAACCTGGCTACAAAAAAGCAGGTAACTTACCAGATCGTTTCAGAAAAAGAAGCTGATCTGAAATTACAAAAGATATCAGCCGCATCACCAATAGGAAATGGTTTGCTTGGAAAAACAATAGGCGAAATCGCTGAAATAAAAGTGCCTGCAGGCATGATAAAATTTAAGATCGAAAACATTACCGCATAATATTCAACAGCCTTTTGGGGGATTATATTCCTTAAATAAAAAATATTTCAATGACCATTTTTTCAAAAATAATCGCCGGTGAAATTCCTTCTTACCGGATTGCAGAAGATGAAAAGTTTTTCGCTTTCCTTGACATTAATCCGTTGGTAGAAGGCCATACGCTGGTAATTCCCAAACTTGAGATTGATAAATTCTTTGATGTGCCGGATGATTATCTCGAAGAAATATTTTTGTTCTCAAAGCCAATTGCAAAAGCTATCGAAAGAGCTTTTGATTGCAACCGTTGCGGCTTAAGCGTTATTGGCATTGAGGTGCCGCATGCACACATGCATTTGGTACCGCTAAATGGTGCTGATGATTTAAATTTCACAAGAAGAAAATTGAAGCCTTCACAAGAAGAGTTGAAGGCTGCACAGGATAAAATTTTGAATGCAATGAAGGTATGAGATATGCGAAGCTGTATTACTTCACTCTCCCCGGATTTTGCACTAAAAAATCTTTCCAGCCATTTATTTTTTTTGATGTGCTATCACTAACGGCATCCCCCTGGAAATGATGGCACATAGCCACCGCCAGCGCATCCGTTGCATCGAGGTATCGAGGATCTTCATCAAAGCTTAAAATACGCTGCAGCATTTTTAATACCTGCAGCTTATCAGCATTGCCATTGCCGGTAATTGATTGTTTTATTTTTCGTGGAGAATACTCTGTAACAGGAACGCCAGCCTGCATTGCAGCGGCGATAGCAACACCCTGCGCCCTGCCAAGCTTCAGCATGCTTTGCACATTCTTTCCAAAAAAAGGCGCTTCTATGGCCAGGGCCTGTGGAGAGTGAAGTTTTACCAACTCGCAAACTTTCGAATGAATTATTTGCAATCTCTCATAAGCATTTGTTTTAGAAGAAAGCTTAAGCACATCCATAATTATTAAAGAAACACCATTGCCCGAAACCTTTATTACACCAAAGCCCATTATCAATGAGCCCGGATCAATTCCTAAAATGATTTTTGAATTTTTATACAATTTGAAGATTATTTTTGGTTGGTACTAACAGAAGCGCCGCGATCTAAATTAAGAATGAACCCTTACCTTGGCTAAAGCTACATGATCCGTGTAAACAAAAATATCAAAATAATATTCAAGTATATTATTGCCCCGGCGCTTAGCGCATGGCTTCTTTATTCATTATATAAGCAGATAAAAGGCCAGCCACATTTAAGAGAATCAATTGAATTAATTAAGCAGGCGCCTTTTGGCACACAAGCCTGGAAATTTTGGATAGTTATATCTCTTGCTTTTATTAACTGGGCATTTGAGGCAAAAAAATGGCAACTCCTTCTGCGAAATGTGCAATCGATAAGTTTTTTTACCGCGTATAAATCGGTACTAAGCGGTGTAGCCTTTTCTCTGAACACGCCTAACCGGATAGGAGAATATGGCGGCCGTATTTTATACATAAGCGAAGGCAACCGGATAAAGGCGGTATCATTATCTATAGCCGGAAGCATCAGCCAGCTTATCATTACGCTAATTCTTGGTTGCATGGGATTGGTGTATATAATTTATTTTCAAAAGACAGGCGACGTTATGGGCTTATCTGTTTTTTGGATCAAGACATTATTATTTTTGGCGACATGCGCAACCGCAATGCTCTGTTTATTTTACTTTCGTTTATCATGGTTGATAAAGCTTATTGAAAAAATTCCGGCAGTCGCCAAATACATAGAGTACATCAATGTGCTGGAGAAGTTTACTCCCAAATTATTGTTAAGGTTACTTTCACTTTCCTTCTTCAGGTATATTGTTTTCGTCATTCAGTATATATTACTGCTCCAGGTATTGCAAGTTGATATTTTTTGGATTACCGGCTTCTGGCTTATCAGTATCCTTTTTCTTATAATGGCTATTGTACCTTCATTTGCAATCGCTGACCTGGGAATAAGAGGAAAGTTCAGTACGGCGCTTTTAAATTTCTATAGCACTAATACCGTAGGTATAATCGGAACAACGTTTGGTATATGGTTTATCAATTTGTTTATTCCGGCTGTATTGGGCAGCATTTTTATTTTAGGTATAAAAATTTTTAAAGACTAATTCGATATAGTTTGAAAACACTTACGACGATTTTAATTTTGCTTTTTGCGTTTACAACAAAAGCCGGCGACGAATTCTGCGGCGTGCGCAATACCGCTTTCAACGCCGGGGAAGAAGTTACCATGAAAGTTTACTACACCACCTTAGGAATGTATGTCGGCGCCGGCGAGGCAAAATTTACTACCAGCCTGGAAAAATTTAATGGTAAAATGGTTTATCACTGCATCGGCACCGGCACCACTTATAGTTTCTTTGATAATTTTTTTAAAGTGCGGGATAAGTACGAAACTTACATAGATACTGGAACAATGCTCCCCATAAAGTTTGTAAGAAATGTGGATGAAGGTGGGTACAAGATTTACAACAACGTAACCTTTAACCACAATGCTGGTACGGCCGTAAGCACCAATGGCGTGTTTAAAATAAGTTCCTGCATACAGGATGTAATAAGCGCTACGTACTATGCGAGAAATATCAACTTCAGCAAATACAAGCCAGGCGATAAAATTCCTTTCGATATGTTTTTAGATGATGAGGTTTATCATCTCTATTTAAAGTATGAAGGAAAAGAGACCATCAAAACAAAGTATGGGAAGTTCCGTGCAATAAAATTCAAGCCCTTACTTATAAAAGGCACCATTTTTGAAGGAGGCGAAAAAATGAATGTATGGGTAAGTGACGATGCGAATCATTTGTTGCTGAGGGCGGAAAGCCCGATATCAGTAGGCACTATAAAAGTTGATATGATGGGATATAGAAATTTAAGATATCCTCTTAGTTCATTGGTGAGTTTTAGATAGAAGCCTATCCCAGCAGCCCATCCCCAACCCCTTCCCGAAGGGAAGAGAACTAACTTATTAGCACCATCAACTTCAGTATTGGCTTTAATATAATCAGTCAGTCCTGTTTCCCCCTTCGGGGCTTGGAGTCGGGGCTTTAAATCTCACTTAATAAAAAAACATCCTTACTGCGTACGCCCCTATCTGTTAGTTGCAGGTTACAGCATTCAACCAATGGGTCGTGCTCAAAAAAAAGTATGTAATTTCCTTTTTCCGCTTCGGTCAGAAAGGATTTCTTTTCTTGTAAAGTTTCCAAAGGACGTGTATCGTAAGCCATAATATAAGGTATCGGAATATGCGCAACCGATGGAAGCAAATCCGCCATGTAAATAATCATTTTTCCTTTGTAATTAATTTGTGGCAGCATCATAGATTCTGTGTGGCCACTTACGAAACGTATTGTAAAGTTATTTGCAAATTCAATCCCTTCCTGCGTTTCGATAAATTTTAATTGCCCGCTTTTTTTTATAGGTAAAATATTTTCTTTTAAGAAACTTGCTTTCTCACGATCGTTGGGGTTAGTGGCCCAATTCCAGTGCTTTTCATTACTCCAGTAAGTTGCGTTTTTAAATGCAGGTAAAAGTTCATCATTTACTTTTTCAATTGATCCTCCGCAATGATCGAAATGCAAATGCGTTAAAAAAACATCCGTGATGTCTTCTTTTGCGAAGCCATAGTTCGCAAGCGATTTTTCAAGTGTATCATCCCCATTCAAACAATAATGACCGAAAAATTTTTCATCCTGCTTATTTCCCATTCCATTATCAATAAGTATTAAGCGATTACCCTCCTCTATCAATAGGCAACGCATTGCCCAGTTGCAAAGATTTTTTTCATCGGGGGGATTTAATTTTTGCCACAGGCTTTTTGGAACAACGCCAAACATTGCGCCGCCGTCTAATTTAAAATAACCTGCATTTATTGTATATAATTTCATGCTGTAACGTAATTATCTTTTTTCTGTTTATGCAACGCAGAAATTAAACCAAGTAACCCAATAGTGAAAAAAATAATCAGCGACAACACTGAATTACGCATATTGCCTGTATATTCTTCTATCATACCAAAAGCGGAGAGTCCGATTACAATCGCAACTTTTTCAGTAACGTCATAGAAACTAAAAAAGGAAGCGGTGTCTTTGGTTACCGGCATCAGCTTCGAATAGGTGGAGCGGCTTAATGATTGTATGCCGCCCATCACCAGCCCCACTGCAACGGCTAAAATGTAAAAATGAATTTCAGTTTGCATGTAATAAGCCGCTATACAAATACATACCCAAAAAATTACAACGCCTATAAGTACCTGCAGATTTCCATACATTCCCGAAAGTCTGGACATAAGGTAAGCCCCCGCTATAGCCACTAATTGTATAAGCACCATTGTAATGATGAGGTTTGTGGAAGGCAGATTTAATATTTTGGTTCCAAAATTTGCCGCGGCAAGCATCACCGTTTGCACGCCCATATTGTAAAAGAAAAATGCAAAAAGAAACCGCTTTAAAACAGGCATTTTTATTAATTGCATCAACACTTTTTTCAGTTCAATAAACCCGCCGGTTATAAAATTTTTTCTATCATTATCAATTACGGCAGGTGTGCCTTTCGGCAGGCGGCTAAAAGTGATTTGTGCAAAA
This sequence comes from Hanamia sp., assembly GCA_965217965.1. Lineage (GTDB taxonomy): Bacteria > Bacteroidota > Bacteroidia > Chitinophagales > Chitinophagaceae > Ginsengibacter. Next base: position 103,788 of record CBDCJQ010000002.1, read on the forward strand.
CCTATCCACCATATTCCTACTAACAAAAACGTTAAGCGTACAGCCTCTCCTGCGCTATGCAAAAAAGGTATTTTATCCCAAAACAATACAAGGGCAAAACCCACTAATTGCATGATCACGCTTCCGATGTAGCCATACGTAAAACCTTTAGCGCTCACATGGTCACGGTCTTTTTCTTCTGCAATTTCAGGCAAATAAGAATTGTAAAAAACAAGGCTGCTGTAAAAGCCGAAAGCTGCTGCCATCATACATATAATTCCGAAGCCAAAATATTCCGGCGTAAAAAAATAAAGGCAACTGCAGGATAAGGCACCTAACGTGCAAAAGAATTGCATAAACCTTTTCTTATTTCCTTTATAGTCTGCGATTGATGAAAGAATGGGAAGCGTAATTGCCACGAGCAAATAAGTAAATGCCAGGGCATAACTATATAAAGCAGTGTTCACATAAGTTCTTCCAAAAAAATGAACCTGCCCGTTAAACGGCGAAGCGCCCGTCATTTCTGTATAATAAACCGGGAAGAAGGTGGTAGTGATTACAAGGTTATAAACGGAGTTGGCCCAATCATACATTGCCCAGCCGTTTATTACTTTTTTGGAAGCAGTTTGCATGTTTATTAAAATGATTACTGAAAGTAATAAACTTTCATTGGAAGAAAGTTTTCCTGAAATATAATTTTCAATCAGCCGAAGCAAGGATGGTTCCAAACCTCACAGGTTTTGAAAACCTATTTTATAAAACCTTATGCAGTAAACCTCACAGGTTTTGAAAACCTGTGAGGTTTGCTAAAAATTATCAGTGCGAAAGGTAACCCGTGTATATCATCACCAATAATACAATACCCACAACTACGCGATAGACTCCCCAAATTCTAAAGCCATATTTTTTAAGCATGGTAATAAAAAATTTAATAGCAAGTACGGCCACCACAAAAGCAACCAGGTTTCCAATCGCTAACTGCTGAACCTCTTGCGAAGTAAAGCCGCCGCTTTCTTTAAAATATTTTAGCAATTTATATCCCGTGGCAGCAAGCATAGTAGGCACAGCTAAAAAAAATGAAAACTCTGCCGCAGCGCTTCTGGTAAGCTTTTGCTGCATGCCACCTATGATGGAAGCGGCGCTTCTGCTTACGCCCGGTATCATGGCGATACATTGCCACACGCCAATGATGAATCCTTTTTTATAAGAAACTTCTTCTTCGGAATCAATTACAGGCTTATTAAAAACATTATCTATAAAGAGCAAAACAATGCCGCCGGCTAACATAGAAACCGCTACTGTAACGGCACTTTCCAGCATTGCATCTATTTTTTTTGAAAATAAAAAACCAAGTACAATTGCCGGCAATACGGCGATGATGAGTTTTAAATAAAATTTCCACTTACTAAAGTTGAAGAATTTTTTATAGTACAAAACCACCACGGCCAGTATGGCGCCCAATTGAATAGCCACCGTAAACACCTTTACAAACTCCGTTTCAGTTATGTGTAGCAATTTTTCTGTAATGATCATGTGCCCTGTAGAAGATATAGGAATAAATTCTGTGAGGCCTTCAACAATTGCGATTATAATTACCTGGAAAATATTCATACCTAGATCTTTAACTTAAATAGCAAAAATAAAAAAGGCGATCATTACATCGCCCTGAATATTAAAATGAAGTTTATTTCGGTTTCTTCATTATAGCAAAAATTTCCACGATAAGGCCTGCCACAATCAATATAGGCGCGACGGTTATCCGCATTGGGCTATAAACAGAGCTATCATCAAACACTTCCGGGTTACTGCTTTTGCCGCCGGCCATTAAAAAAAATCCCAGCGCCATTATTATCAAACCTATGACCATCCATTTAAAATTTTCTTTTGTAAAAAGAACGTTTTCTGTGGAAGAGGTTTTTGCCATTGCCGCTTTGTTAGCGGTAACAACTTTTTTAGTATGGGTTGATTTCATTTTAAAATTTGAGTTTGCAATGTTAGGAAATAAAACGAAATAAGCCTTCACTAATACAGCTCATCAAGTTTCATTTTTAAATATTTTAATACAGAGCGATGGGTACTGAAAAGCGTGATAAATAAGCCTAAAATAATAATGCACAAGCAAATCAAAACCATATTTTTCGAATCGTGCAGCACCTGTAAGTAAGGAACAAATTTCTCTGAAAGTGCGATGAAGCCTAGCATTAACCCGATGGCGATTCCTGAAGCAATCAGGCCATTTACTAAGGCACGTCCGTCAAGAGGCTTTGCAATAAACCATCTCGTAGCGCCTACCATCTGCATTGTCTTTATTAAAAAACGGTTGCTATACATGGCAAGCCGTATGGTGTTGTCAATAGAAATAATTACAAGGATAGAAAGTATTATAGCAACCACCAGCAAAACCAGCGTAGTTGTTTTTACAAATTGGCTCACACCTGCCACCGTTTCTTTGGGCGTTTGAAATTCTGAAATGATTGTTGGATAAGTAGTAAGCAAATTATTTTCCAGCACCGCCAGGCTGTCTTTATCAATATAATTTGCTTTTACATAAAAGTCTATGCTCTCAGGCAAAGGATTACTTATGGCAATCTTTTTCCAAAGTGTATCATTTTCCTTGTTATACTTTGCAAGCGCCATTTCCCGTGTAGTATATTCAACGTTCACCGCATAAGGCAGTTTTTTAATATAATTTGTTACGGAATCAATCTGCTTATTACTCGCCGTTCTATAGATGTAAGCATGCAATTGTATGCTCTCTTTAAAATAATCACCTGTTTTTTTGATATTTAAAAAAATCCAGCCAACTACGCCAAAAAGAAATAAAACAAGAGAAACACCAATGATAGCATATACATAAGATGGTTTGCCACGCTTCGTAGATGCCTTACCGAATTGAGCCATGAGTAGTAATAATATATTTGTAAAACATAAATTATGTGGTGGGCAAAAATAAATGTTTTTAAACAGGTTTAGTATTTTTGCCCCCTTCGCCTCGGATGCTAATGTATAATAGATGATCCATTGGGGCAGGATATAAATAATGAATAACATTTCTTTCACAAAAAAATAAAATGCTGATGATGGGCAGCCGCAAGGATCTTCTTTGAAGGATCTCATAAAAGCATATCTTCAAAACATTTTAATCCAGGAAAAAAAAGAGGGAGAAAAGAATGGAATACAATTACAGGAAACTTGAAAAAAAATGGCAACGGGCATGGAAAGAGTCAGGCATTTACCATGTTGAAAATACTTCTCCCAAACCGAAGTTCTATGTGCTTGATATGTTCCCTTACCCAAGTGGCGCAGGGTTACATGTGGGCCATCCGCTTGGTTATATCGCCAGCGATATTTATGCCCGCTATAAAAGGCTAAAAGGTTTTAATGTGCTTCACCCAATGGGCTACGATAGTTTCGGGTTGCCTGCGGAACAATATGCGCTCGAAACAGGCCAGCATCCCGCAGTTACTACTGAAAAAAATATTGAAACTTTTAGGCAGCAATTGGAAAATATTGGTTTTTCCTTTGACTGGAGCCGCGAGATTCGCACCAGCGATCCATCTTATTATAAATGGACGCAATGGATATTTCTTCAAATATTTAATAGCTGGTTCGATAAAAAAGAAAACAAGGCAAGAAGGATTGAAGACCTTATAGAAATTTTTGAGCAAACCGGAAACATGGCGGATAACGGCCAGCGGCAAACGCAGATAAAATTTTCAGCCAATGAATGGAAAGATTTTTCTGAGGATAAGAAAGAAGAAATTTTAATGGACTACCGGCTGGCTTATTCAGCTTATGGCGAAGTGAATTGGTGCGAAGCTTTGGGAACTGTGTTGGCAAATGATGAAGTGGTAAATGGTGTAAGTGAGCGTGGCGGCCATCCTGTAGAAAAAAAGAAAATGCGGCAATGGTATATGCGCATCACCGATTATACTGAAAGGCTGTTGGAAGGGTTGGAAAAAGTTGATTTTAGTGATGCTATGAAGGAAATGCAGCGCAACTGGATTGGAAGAAGTGAAGGCGCGGAGATGATATTTTACCTCACCCCACCCCTCTCCACAAGTGTAGAGGGGCCGGGGGTGAGGGTTTATACTACCCGCCCTGATACCATTTTCGGTGTTGACTTCATGGTACTTGCACCCGAGCATGAATTGGTAAATCAAATTACGACGGTAGGCCAACAATCAACCATAGACGAATATCTAACTTATGTAAAAAGCCGCAGCGACAGGGAGCGTATGGCCGAAGTAAAACAGATTACCGGGGCCTTTACCGGCGCCTATGCTATTAACCCTTTTGACGGAAAACCAATACCGGTATGGATCTCCGAGTATGTGTTGGCAGGCTATGGCACCGGCGCTATCATGGGGGTGCCCTGCGGCGACCAGCGTGATTTTCTTTTTGCCAAACACTTTAATATTCCAATCACCAATATCATCGGCGATTATTATACTGGTGAAGAAGCTAATCCTACGAAAGAAGCAATACTTACCAATTCGGGTTTTTTGAACGGAATAAAAATGGAAGATGCCATTGATATTGTTTTGAAAAGAATTGAAGAAGCGGGGATAGGAAAAAGAAAAGTAAACTATAAAATGCGTGATGCAGGCTTCAGCCGCCAGCGATATTGGGGCGAGCCTTTTCCGATTATTTATAAGAACGGCGTGGCTTATCCTGTTGATGTGGATGAATTACCTGTTGAGTTGCCGCATGTTGAAAATTATAAACCAGGGCCGGAAGGACAAGGACCGCTGGCGAATATTGAAGAGTGGGTAAACCTGAATGCAGATGAAGCACAGATGTTGTTATCGCATTCAGACCTCACCCCCGGCCCCTCTCCGAAGGAGAGGGGGGACGAGACACAGTCCTACATGACGACTGATAAGCAAACATGGAACAACTTAAAACCTTTAGCGAGGGATAACAGGAAAAATAAAACCCAGGCCGAAAACCGTCTATGGCAAAATCTCCGAAATAGAAAAATAGCTGATCATAAGTTTCGCAGGCAACATGCAATCGGGGGCTTTATAGTTGATTTTGTATGTATCGAAAAAAAACTCGTTGTAGAAATTGATGGAGAATATCATGAAGACCCTGAACAGAAAAAATATGATGACTTAAGAACGGAATACTTGGCAGAGCAAGGATTTAGTGAGATAAGATTTTCAAACGACCATGTACTCAAAAATATTTCATCGGTATTAAAGGAAATCCGAAACAAGCTTGAAAACGGTTCCCCTCTCCTTCGGAGAGGGGTTAGGGGTGAGGTTCATGCATGGAAGCGCGAAACCAATACCATGCCCGGTTACGCCGGCTCCTCCTGGTATTTCCTCCGCTACATGGATCCACATAACAATGAAGAATTTGCCGATAAAAAAGCCACTGATTACTGGAACCAGGTTGACGTTTATGTTGGCGGTACAGAACATGCAGTTGGCCATTTATTGTACAGCCGCATGTGGACAAAAGTTTTATATGATTTAGGCTTTATAAGTTTTGATGAGCCGTTTAAGAAGTTGGTGAATCAAGGGATGATACAGGGAAGCAGCAGGTTTATTTATAGGTTAATTCCTATTCTCGATTTAATTCCTGGAAGAGAAGCAAATTCGTTGTTACCAACTATTTTTTTATCCAAAAATTTGATTGAAGGCTTAACAAATGATGGGTATAATATTTCTGATGAAATAATAATTGCTATTGCAAAAATACTAATGACTTGTAATATTCAGTTAGGTAGAGATGGTCGAATTATGAAATGTAACCATATTCATTTTCACGTTGATGTAAATGTCGTCGATGGTGTTGAATTGGACATTGCTGCCTTTAAAAACTCAAAGCCTGAGTATGCAAATGCAGCTTTCATTCTTGAAGACGGCAAAGTCCTTTCCCCTAAAGAGAATTTAAGTGAGGTTTCCTCTAAATACATCTGCGGTGTCGAAACCGAAAAAATGTCCAAATCCAAATACAACACCGTCAATCCAAATGACCTAATAGATAAATACGGAGCCGATACTTTTCGCATGTATGAAATGTTTCTTGGGCCGATAGAGCAAAGCAAACCCTGGGATACAAAAGGCATTGAAGGCGTTCACCGTTTCTTGAAAAAGCTATGGCGGTTATTCTTTGATGAAGTAAAAGGGCCGGTTTGGACTACCACGACCCCCTCTCCTTCGTCCGAATGGACTCCTTTGGAGGAGAGGGCGGGGGGTGAGGTTTCTATGGAAGAATTAAAAGTCCTGCACAAAGCCATTAAAAAAATTGGAGAAGATACAGAGCGCTTCTCTTACAATACCGCAGTAAGTGCCTTTATGGTTTGTGTAAATGAACTTACCGATTTGAAATGCTATAAAAAAGAAATACTCGAGCCGCTGTTAATTTTGTTGGCTCCGTATGCGCCGCACATTGCAGAAGAGTTGTATCACCAGTTGGGCAACACCACCAGCATTATTGATGCTCATTATCCAAAGCTTGAGAATAAATATCTTGTAGAATCGGAAACAGAATACCCCATTTCCATAAATGGAAAAATGCGTACAACCATTATCATGTCAACGGATGTTCAACAACCGGAAGTTGAACAAATCGTAATGAACAACGAAGTGGTAAAAAAATGGATTGAAGACAAACCCGTAAAGAAATTAATTTTTGTAAAAGGGAGAATGGTGAACGTGGTGACTTAGGACTGAGAATTAAAGTGCTTTACAAACTGATCACCCATCACTCATCACTTTTTTAACCATTTACAGCAACCACTCCACCTCATCAAAGCCAAAGCTTCTTTCAATCGCATCTTTTGTGATCAGCTCTCCCAAAGGTGAAACGCTTTGAACGGTAGTCTCAAAAACTATATTTCCTTTCCTGAGCTTTATCTGTTTATTCCTGGCAAATAAATTGGCATTATACTCTCCCAGCATTTCGTTATACCCGTCATTTTGCAATTGAGTAATTCTAACCAAAACATCTTTATGTAGTTTCCTCCCTAGTTCAACCACATCATAAACCTGCCCTGTCAACTGCCTCAAAGAAGCAGCCTGCAAATGTTGCCCTTCAAAATTTTGCTGGTTCACATTCAATCCGATTCCTATTATTGACCACTGCCATAAATTACCTTTAATTACGTTCTCTATCAAGATGCCCCCTGCCTTCCTGTCATTTACAAAAATATCGTTTGGCCATTTAATTTTTACATTTTCCTTAATATACCTTGAAACAAAATCATGACAGCCTAATGCTACCGCCACGCTTAGCCTAAACTGGTGAAGAACAGGCAGCCACTGCATTTCTTTAATTATCGTCAATAAAATACTTTGCCTTACAACGCTTTCCCACACCTTATTCCGGCGGCCTTTTCCCTCTGTTTGATTAAGTGCAAATACCGCATCACCACTATTGCCGAGGCCATTTTGAACCATTGCCATGGCATAGTTGTTGGTACTATCCACCTTTTCAAGAATTATAAATTTTTTGGAGACTGCCACCTGCAAAATGTATTAGTAAAGAATTAGTATTTTTGATAAAATAGTTTGCACCGGATTTCTCGTAAATCTGCAATCTACCTGATTAAAATTTATTTTTCTATGTTTAAAAAATAATATAGAAGTTGATTAAAAAGAATTCATTTGAATAATTTAACCTTACTATCCACGAGGAAAAAATCCACTCTTACAAGGTTAACACGGAACAGCAAAATCTTTAAGACTATCATACATGCTATACAGGAGAAAAAAGGGGAGAAAATAATTAGCCTTGACATAAAAAAGATCCCTGAAGCGGTAACTGATTTTTTCATTATTTGCGAAGCAACTAACAACATCCAGCTAAAAGCTATTGCAGATACAGTGGAGATGGAGGTGAAAAAAAAATGCGGTGAATCGCCTTATAAGCATGAAGGAAGGCAGGGAGAGCAATGGATATTGATTGACTATGTAAATATCGTTGTTCACATAATGCTGCCCGAGCCAAGAAAATTTTATAGCCTTGAAGAAATGTGGAGTGATGGTTCTATAACGGAACATTAACCGTGTAAGAAGCGATTATTGATTATTTTACAAATGAAACCTGATAACAATTAAAACAATATTTACCCGTTAAAAAAAAACGGATGAATAATTTAAAATATTGCAAGGCAAGCATTTATGGCAACTGAAGAAAAGAAAAAAATTCCATTACAAAAACGACTGAATCCCAATGGGCTTTCCGGCGGCTCCGATGAGGATCCAAAAAAACGCCCCAGGCTTAGTATTTATTGGGTGTATGGATTACTATTGGCTGCAATAATCGGTTACAATCTTTTTAGAACTACAACAGGAAGCGGTGTTGAAATAGACAACACACAATTTTATGCCATGCTGAAGCATGGCGATGTTAACCAGATTAAAACTGTGGGCAACAAAAAAATTGTAAGGGTATTTATTAACCAAAGAGCGTTCGAGGATAATACGGCTTTTTATAGCAATGTCTTCGGCCAGGATATTGACGTTGTGAAAAAATTGGCGCCCCCACAGGCATATTTTCCTATTGTAAAAGATGAAATATTTTCTACTGAATTGATGCAGTTTTATAAGGATAATCCTGATGTAAAACATGTGGCAGACAAGCCGGGCGATGAAGGTGAACTATTCGGACAAATTGTAAGTACACTTTTACCTATTCTTTTAATAGGCTTATTATTTATAATGATGATGCGCAAAGTGGGTGCTGGTGGCGGTGGTGGTGGCCCTGGAGGAATATTTAATATTGGAAAATCCAAGGCTACCCTTTTTGATAAAGGCGCCAGGGTCAATATTAATTTTGGGGATGTTGCCGGCCTTGATGAGGCGAAAGTGGAGGTAATGGAAATCGTTGACTTTCTTAAAACCCCGAAAAAATATACAGCCTTAGGCGGTAAAATACCTAAAGGTGCACTGTTGATCGGGCCTCCTGGTACCGGTAAAACTTTGTTGGCTAAAGCGATGGCCGGCGAGGCACAAGTACCTTTCTTTAGTCTTAGCGGCAGTGATTTTGTGGAGATGTTTGTAGGTGTAGGCGCCAGCCGTGTGCGTGATCTTTTCAAGCAGGCAAGAGAAAAAGCGCCCTGCATTATATTTATTGATGAGATAGATGCGATCGGACGGGCAAGAGGAAAAAATATGATGATGAGTAATGATGAAAGAGAAAACACGCTCAATCAATTGCTTGTGGAAATGGATGGATTTGGTACCGACCTTGGCATTATAATTTTGGCAGCGACAAACAGGCCTGATGTATTGGATAATGCATTATTAAGACCCGGCAGGTTCGATAGGCAAATAACTATCGACCGCCCCGATCTTGTGGGCCGTGAAGCAATTTTTAAAGTGCACTTGTTGCCAATAAAAATTTCTCAAACACTCGATGTACATAAGCTTGCAGAGCAAACACCTGGCTTTGCCGGCGCTGATATTGCCAATGTATGTAACGAGGCCGCTCTTATAGCCGCCCGTAAAAATAAAGAGGCAGTTGATATGTCAGACTTTCAGGACGCTATCGATAGGGTGATTGGTGGCCTCGAGAAAAAGAACAAGATCATATTACCTGAAGAAAAAGAGATCATTGCTTATCATGAAGCAGGCCACGCAATTTGCGGCTGGTTTCTGGAGCATGCTTATCCACTCTTAAAGGTTACGATTGTACCAAGAGGAACAGCAGCCCTTGGCTATGCACAATACACACCGAAAGAACAATATTTATATAATACTGACCAGCTACTTGACCAGATTTGTATGACGCTTGGAGGCAGAGCTGCCGAAACAATTTTCTTTGGTAAAATATCAACGGGTGCCAGCAACGACCTTCAGCAAATTACAAAAATGGCTTATGCTATGGTTACTGTTTATGGTATGAATGAAAAAGTAGGAAACGTGAGTTATCATGATCCGCAACAGGAAAATACTTTTATAAAACCTTTTAGTGAAGAAACGGGTAAAATGATAGATGAAGAAGTGAGGAAACTTATTGACCAGGCATTTGAGCGCACCAAGAAATTACTGATGGAAAGAAAAAATGAAGTAGAAATTTTGGCAAAAGAGTTATTGAAAAGAGAGGTTTTATTTCAAAGTGATGTGGAGGCTCTGATTGGCAAGCGTCCTTATGAAGAAAAGAAAGCGTTGGATTTTGTTGACAATCCTAAAGAAGCGGTGATTGACCCGCCAATGGAAAGTATTGTAGTAGATACCAAAGCATAAATAACTAATGAAGGTTTCATCTTCAAAGGAAAAAATTTTAAAAAAGATAAGAGAGGCACTGAGTAACCCGGTGCCTTTGCCTTTTCCAAAAAGTGAAGGAACAAACTCTGTATTTACTCCGCAAAAGGATGAGTTGGAATTTATTTTCGCCGAAGAATTCACGAAACTGCTGGGCAACTTTGCTTTTTGTGTAAATGAAACCGATATGAAACTGCAGCTAATGAAGCTTGCAGCTGAAAAAAAATGGGAAAAGCTCTATTGCGTAGAAGACGAATTACTAAAAAAATTTAGCGGCAAAGGTGCCTTCGATAGTGGCACATCATTGGCAGATTGTGATGCTTCAGTCACAAGCTGCGAATTTCTTATCGCACGCACAGGCGCTATCGTTATGAGTTCTGCGCAGCAAAGTGGCCGTACCGTGAGCGTGTATGCACCTGTTCATATTTGCATAGCCTATACCGATCAGCTCTTGTATGATACAAGGGATGCAATTAAAGCCCTGAGGGCAAAATACGATAACAACATCCCTTCCTTTATAACTTTTGCTGCCGGCCCAAGCCGCACTGCAGATATTGAGAAAACTTTGGTGGTGGGCGTACATGGACCCAAGGAGGTTTATCTTTTTTTAATTGATAGACCGGTGAAACAATAAATGTTTAAGTGAGTTTGTTTTAACTTTAATGGAACAACAATCCTAAAATGAATGAAATTATTTTTTTAATAGAAGAAGCAGTAGAGGGTGGATATAATGCCAGGGCTTTAGGTGAAAGTATATTTACTCAAGGTGAAACATTGGAGGAAATAAAAGTAAACATTGAAGAAGCAGTTGACTGCCATTTTATGAGGATAAAAAACCGAGCTTAATACGTTTGCATATAGTCAAGGAGTAAGTAATTTCTGCATAAGACTTTCATAGGACACATCAATTCCAAGCCTTAATCCTACACAGTTCTGTATTCTATCATCAATAATAATTGAAATAGCAAGTCATTTTAATAAAACTAAAGAAGCAATAGCACATCCAATATTCTAATTCGTTTTACAAATCATGCAAATAGCTCCGGGTAAAAAAATATATTTTCTCTCTGATTTTCACCTTGGCGCTCCCGATCATGCAGCAAGCCTTGTGCGGGAAAAACGGCTCGTTACTTTTTTGAATGAAATCAAAGAAGACGCTTCACACATTTTTATCCTCGGCGATCTTTTTGATTTTTGGTACGAATACAAAAAAGTGGTTCCAAAAGGTTTTGTAAGAATATTGGGCAAGTTTGCTGAGCTTAGTGATGATGGCATCATTATTAAATTTTTTGTGGGAAATCATGATATGTGGATGAGTGGCTATTTTGAAGAAGAACTTGGTGTAGAGGTTTTTCATGAGCCGCATGAATTTGAATTCAATGGAAAAATATTCTTAACCGGGCATGGCGACGGGTTAGGCCCGGGCGATCACCGGTATAAGTTTATCAAAAAAGTTTTTAGAAATAAATTTTCTCAATGGCTTTTTGGCTTACTGCATCCGCACTCCGGTATCGGGCTTGCCCATTACATGAGCCGTAAAAGCCGGGCTGCCGCCGGAAAAACCGATGAACATTTTTTAGGTGAAGAAAAAGAATGGCTAATCATTTATGCTAAAGAGATGCTTGAAAAAAAGCATATTGACTATTTTATTTTCGGGCACAGGCATTTGCCCCTGGATTTTAAATTGAGCGATAGCAGCAGTTATATTAACTTAGGTGATTGGATAAAATACAACAGCTATGCGGTTTTTGATGGAGAAAAAACTGTGCTGAAATATTACGACTCATGAAAATCTCATCAAGGAAATATTTTCGCTGCCTGCTGTTCTTTGCATTTATTTCTTCTCATGAAATTTTACTTGCGCAAGATGATTCCCTCTTCCGCTTTTTAAAAAAAATGGAATATCCTATCTCCTCTTTCACGGTAGATAACCTGGGCGAGCTGTATCTTATCAACACCGATAATCAATTGAAAAAATACAATGAGAAAGGAGATTCGGTGGGTGTTTTTAACCAGGTTACGAAATATGGAAAGCTGAGTTATGTAGAAGCGCAGAACCCGTGGAAGGCCATTTTATTTTACCAGAATTATTCAACGATAGTGCTGCTGGATAAGTACCTGAATGTGCTTACGAATATCAACCTCCGGCAGCAGGGTATTTTTAAAGTGAGAGCCGTGACATTAGCTTACGATAACAACATCTGGCTGTATGATGAGCAGGAAAATAAATTGAAAAAAATTGATGATACGGGCATTAAGTTATTTGAAACAGTTGATTTCAGGCTATTGTTTGACTCGGTGCCTTCACCCAAAAAAATAATTGATGCTGATGGTTTTGTTTATTTGTACGATCCTGAAAAAGGCTTGTACATATTTGACTATTACGGCAGCTTCAAAAGTAAATTGCCCTTTACGGGCTGGACAGATGTAATGGTAATTGATAAATCAATATATGGTTTTGATGAAAGAAATTTATACCGATATACACCACCGCTGCCTGATTTAAAAAAATACATTTTGCCTCCATCCTTGCGCAACAATACGTCCCTCAAAGTAAGTAACCACCTGATTTACATTCTCAAAGATCAACAGTTGGAAATTTATTCAATGCAATAAAATGCAATTGCATAAATGCATTTACTTTCCCGAAACTTTTATCCCCAGTAAAATAATTTGAATTTAAAGTTTCCTTTTTACGACAGAAGGCTAAGATCGAAGATCAAAATCTATTCGATGCAATGAATTTAATGTAGTATGTACTTTTCCTTTCCCGAAACTTTTATCGCCAGTACAAAACTTTGAATTTAGGTTCCCCCTTCGGGGCAATGTCATTTAGTTAAGGAATAAAAGAAGATAAAAAACCATTGAGTTTGAACCTGAATCAGGTTCTTTGTAATTAACTAAAAAACAAAACCCAATGGTTGAAGCAAATTTAAAGATAATAGAAGAACTAAAATATTTTTTAGATACAGTATCTAACCAATCAGATGTCAGAAAATTAGTTACTCAATCAGAGAGTGATTTTAGCCGGGATAGAAAATTGCCGATGAGCAGGCTTGTTGGACTTATCATTAATATGCCTAAACGTAGTTTGAGCATTGAGATACAAGAGTTCTTTGATAGTTTGGAAAAAGGTTTGGAAGCCAGCACTAAAGGAGCTTTTAGTTTACAAAGAACAAAACTTCAGGCATTGTTTTTTGAAGTATGGAATAAATGGCTGGTGGATTGTTTCTACTATTACTATGGAGATAAAGTAAAGCGTTGGCGTGGTTTTCGGATGCTGTCCGTAGATGGCTCTACAGCTTACCTGGTAAATAAAAAAGAAGTGATTGAATACTTTGGTACACAAGACAACCAGCATGTATCCATACCGATGGCAAGGGTGATGCAGATACAGGATATTCTGAATGATATAACGGTGTGGGGAGCTATTCATCCCATTAAAGAATCAGAACAGGCAATCATGGCTGGGCGGGTCAGGTATTTATTTGAAGACAGCCTCACACTTTTTGACCGGGGTTATCCCAGTTATGCGTTGATGTATCTGATGATGAATGAAGAAAGCCCACGCCATTTTGTAATGCGCTGTAAAGCAGGTTTCAATAAAGAAGTGAAACAATTTGTACGCAGTAGAAAAAGCAGTAAAATCATAGAACTGGCGCCAACAGCCACTGCAATGGCAACACTTCTGGAAAATGGCTATAAAGTGACATCCAAAACAACCATAAAAGTACGGATGGTAAAAGTAAAATTATCTACCGGTGAAATAGAAATATTGCTGACTGATTTGTATGATGAAAAACTATTCACCCTGGAAGATTTGAAATATTTATATGGGCTGCGATGGGGAATAGAAACTACTTATTACAAGCAAAAAAACCAGCTACAGATGGAACAGTTTAGCGGTCACCGGGTAATTTGTATCCAACAGGATTATGCAGCCGGCTTATTTGTTGCAAACCTGCAAAGCCTTATAGAAAAGCAATGTGAACCGTATTTACAAAAGATAAATGCAAAAAGAAAATATGATTACCGGGTAAACCGCAACGTAAGTTGGGCTTCGCTGAAACATAATGTAGTTAAATTATTTTTGCAAAATAAACCGGAGGAAATCTTATCGCAACTGCAAAAAGCATTTGAACGAAACATTGAACCAGTAAGGCCTGGCAGGCATAATCCGAGAGTAAAAAAGGCAAAACGGTTAAACGGGAAATACCAAACTTTTACAAACTATAAAAGAGCTATTTGATTACTAACTAAATGACATTGCCCTTCGGGGGACAGGGGGCTGGCTCTTTCACTCACTAAATATATCCGCAAACTCCTGGTCCCACTTGCCTGTTTTGCCATACTCCACCACGCGCCCAACCTCTTTTCCATCTTTCATTACAATTATGGTAGGCACATTGGTTATGTGGTAATCATCAGCATAAGTACCTAATGTTTTCTTATTTCTATCAACGGCATAAATAGTAATACGATCATCCGGAAAACCACTGGCTTCCTGTATCATAAAAAATTTTGGCAGTACGAAATGCGTATCCTCACACCATGTGCCTCCAAAGATTACAATGTTCACATTGTCTTTATTTTTACGCATTCCTTCTACGGCGGCAGCATTAGGTACAGGATAGATCTTTTGGCTTTCAGCATACCACGTGTAAGCAGGATTATTTGCCAGGTCGCTTTTAGTGATCTCACCCTTTAATATTTTTTCATTGTTGTTTGTAGAATCAATAAGTGTTTCATATTGCGATTGCGCTGATGCAGCGAATGAAAAAATAAATAGTGCGCAGGCTGTTATTAAAAAGTTTTTCATGATACGGTTATAAATTGTTTTTTAATTCTAATAAAAATAATTTTATTTTTTGCAAAGATTCTATCATCTCGTGTTTTTCACCGGCAGCTTTATTGTTCTTTAAAAATTCTTTCGCGCCTTCTATTGTATATTTTCTTTCACGCAGCAGGTGATAGATCATCTTCAGGTTCTTCACATCTTCAGGCCTGAAATACCGGTCGCCTTTTTTATTTTTCCTCGGCTTTAAAATATCAAATTCATTTTCCCAATACCGTATCAGCGATGTATTTTCTTTAAACATCGTTGCCACATCGCCAATGGAATAATATTGTTTTTGAAAAAGGATCTCGTCTTCAGGAATCTCTATAAGCCCTGCCTCGGCATCCATTTCTTTCAGGCTTTTTCTTCCTCTTTTTTGCTTTGGATTTTCCTGGCTTACCAACATAGTTTTTTCCTCCTTCACTTTCTCTGGCGAGTCGTCAAACTGAAATGTTATTTGTGATAATGCCATTTTTTAATCAAGGCTTTTAGCGCTGCCTGTTGAGGCTATTTTTAATAACCTGTCAAATTGCTCAGGCGTAAGATCATTATAAAAAAAGTACACCGGATCTACCTCCTGCCCATTCACATGCACTTCGTAGTGGCAATGCGGGCCGGTACTTTTACCCGTGCTTCCCACCCAACCAATTACTTCTCCACGCTTTACATTCTGGCCGGCTCTCGCCTTCACCCTTATCATGTGTCCATACAAAGTCTGGTAGCCATATCCGTGGTTGATCACAACTTTATTTCCATAGCCATCTTCTGAAAAGCCGGCTTCTGCTACAACTCCGTTGCCGGTCGCATATACCGGCGTACCCTGGGGTGCAGTAAAGTCAAGGCCCTTGTGCATTTTCGGCGTGCCGTATACAGGGTCAATTCTCATGCCAAATCCAGAAGCTATCCTGTCAAGATCACGATTACTAACGGGCTGTATAGCCGGAATGCTGGCCAATTTCTCGCCCTGGTTTTTTATAAGTTTCTCAATGCCATTATAGCTTGCGAACTGATACGTGATCCTGGCATTAATATTATTCAGCGTTTTGGCAAGCTCGTTACCAAGCTCCTCATCATTAATCGCTTCTACTTTTCGCACTTCATTTTTCTGTTCCGTGAGCTTTGCCCTTGCACTGTCTGGTAAAGGGTTTGCTTCAAAAATAGAGCGATAGACCTGGTTATCTCTTTGCTCAAGCATGGCCATTTCCTGTTGCAGGGTTTTTGCCTGCGAAGAGAGCATATCATAGTTCTGCTTCATTTTATTATACCGTGCCTCAGCCAGCTTTAGCTGCGGGGAAGGAATAAAACGAAATGCCAGGGAAACAAGAATAAAAGCCGTAACCATTGCCGCCGCCATAAACCCAAAAAAGCGCAAAAGCTTTACGCGGAGAGGCGTTACAAGCTTTTCGTACCGTAATGTATTTGTGTTGTAGTAGTACTTAATTTTTTTCATCCGAAAGAATGCGGTTCGGTATTATCCCTAAAGTTCCATGAATGTAAGCTATTTGTAAATGGAGCCAAACCCAATACCTTTGCCGTTTTCAAATTTGATTATAGCGGGCAAAGATAGCCACCACGCCAATAATACAATATTGCCGGGGATATTATAAAAATTCATTAACAATATGATTCAAAGTGCAGAGATACGACAGCAGTTTTTTGATTTTTTCAAATCCAAACAACATACAATTGTTCCTTCGGCGCCCATAGTGATCAAAGATGACCCGACATTGCTTTTCACCAATGCCGGCATGAACCAGTTTAAAGAATTTTTTTTGGGAAACAAGGCTGCACCGTATTCCCGCGTGGCAGATACACAAAAATGCCTGCGGGTAAGTGGCAAGCACAACGATCTTGAAGAAGTAGGTGTGGACACTTACCATCATACCATGTTTGAAATGCTGGGCAATTGGAGTTTTGGAAATGCTGCGGGCGAACCTTCACCTTATTTTAAAGAAGACGCTATTGCCTGGAGTTGGGAACTGCTTACCAAAGTGTATAAAATTCCGGTGGAAAATTTATACGTAACCGTATTTGAGGGAGATGAAAAAGAAGGCCTAGCAAAAGATGACGAAGCAATTTCTTATTGGAAAAAGTGCTTGTCCGGCTCTGGTTTTTCTGAGCCGGAGATTGAAGATCGCATCATTATGGGCAATAAGAAGGATAACTTCTGGGAAATGGGTGAAACCGGCCCCTGTGGCCCGTGTACAGAGATACATGTTGATTGCAGAACTCCTGGAGAAAAAAAATCAATACCCGGAAAAGAACTGGTAAACAATGATCATCCGCAGGTAATTGAAATATGGAACGTTGTATTTATACAACACAATCGTAAAAAAGATGGAAGCCTCGAGCCCTTACCCGCAAAACATGTAGATACAGGAATGGGATTTGAAAGGCTTGTAAGGGTTTTACAAAATAAACAAAGTAATTACGATACGGATATTTTTAGTGGAACAATTGCGGAGGTGGAAAAATTATCCGGGAAAAAATATACCAACACCGATAGTAAAGAGGATGTTGCTTTTCGTGTGATTGCAGATCACATTCGTGCTATTGCCTTTCCGATTGCTGATGGACAATTGCCTTCGAATACGGGTCCCGGTTATGTGATAAGAAGGATTTTACGTAGAGCAGTTCGGTATTATTTTTCTCATTTAGATGTAAAAGAACCAATGCTCTTTAAATTGATTCCCTTGATTGCGGAACAATTTAAAAATGTATTTCCTGAGTTGGAAAAGCAAAAAGATTTTGTAACAAAAGTTGTTCATGAAGAAGAACAGAATTTTTTAAGAACATTAGATAAGGGATTAGGATTAATAACTCAGGCTATTAGCACAGCAACGTCAGTTCCTCGCTCAATTCAAAATACAAATCCAAATGTTGTTATAGAAGGAAGCACTTTGTTTGAATTATATGATACCTATGGATTCCCTTTAGATCTTACAAGATTAATTTTTGCTGAAAACAATTTAAAAGTCGATGAAAAAGGTTTCAAAAAAGAAATGCTTCAACAAAAAAATCGTAGTCGTGCAGCAAGTATTATTGATACAGAAGATTGGATAGCCCTAAGCAATGATGAAGGATCAAAGTTTGTTGGCTATAATTCTTTCGAAACAGAAAGCAAAGTTTTAAAATACCGTAAAACAAAATCACAGGGCAAAGAATTATATCAAATTGTTTTAGACAAGACTCCTTTCTATGCTGAAAGTGGCGGCCAGGTGGGAGATACAGGAATATTGATGTTCGACATGGAAAAAGTTCCTGTTGTAAATACCAAAAAAGAAAATGATCTCATAATTCATTTCACAGAAAAGCTTCCGGCAAGCATTAATGCAACCGTTATTGCCAGCATTGATACAAATAAAAGAAAAGACACTGCAGCTCATCATAGCGCTACACATTTATTGCACGCAGCGCTGCGCAAAGTTTTAGGAACGCATGTGCAGCAAAAAGGAAGTTTGGTTAATAATGAATACCTGCGGTTTGATTTTTCACATTTTGCAAAACTTACCGAAGATGAAATAAAAAAGATTGAATCATTGGTGAATGAAAAAATAAGAGCAGACATTCCGGTTAGCATAAAAGAAATGCCTAAACAAGAAGCGATGGCTTCGGGGGCTATGGCGTTGTTCGGCGAAAAATATGGAGATAAGGTCCGGGTGGTAACAATGGATAAAGAATATTCCATCGAGCTTTGCGGTGGTACGCATGTAGGCAGAACGGGTGAGTTGGGCTTTTTTAAAATAACGGGCGAAACAGCTGTTGGCGCAGGCTTAAGAAGAATCGAGGCATTAAGCGGAAAAGCTGCTGAAGATTTTATACAAAAAGAATTCGAGGTAATTCGGGTAATTCGTGATAAACTGAAGAACCCGAAAGACCTCAACAAAACAATCGAAAATCTGCTAACAGAAAATAATGAACTAAAAAAGCAATTGGAAAAAGCCGATGCAATAAAAATCACATCACTCGTCCAGGATTTAATCAAACAAAAGGAAACAATTAATGAAATAAATTTTATTGGTCAACAAGTTGAAGTAAAAAATGCTGATGCGTTAAAAAAACTTTGCTTCGAATTAATGAACAATTTAGAAAGCCCCGTACTCAGTTTATTAACTTCTGTAATTGACAACAAATCCTTCGTTGCCTTAGGCATTGACGAAGCATTAATGAAGTCTAAAGACCTTGATGCCTCAAAAATTATTAAACAGTATATTGCACCATTAATAAAAGGCGGCGGCGGCGGACAAAAAACATTGGCCACTGCAGGCGGACAGGATACAAGCAGGTTGGCTGAAGTAATTGAAAAAGTAAAATCTTTGCTTTAAAAATAGATAATAATCCTTGGTACTCTCCTTCGGAGAGGGGTTGGGGTGAGGTTAAAATATGGAGTCTAAATACGAAATAATAATTTACTGGAGTAAAGAGGATGAATGCTTTATTTCTGAAGTGCCTGAGCTTGCAGGATGCAAGTCAGATGGGGAAAGCTATATTGAAGCATTGCAAAATGCTGAGGTTATTATTTCTGAATGGATTGAAACGGCGAAGCTTCTTGGCAGGATTATTCCTGAACCAAAAGGAAAACTTATGTATGCGTAATTCCGTATTCATCTATATTTTTAAACTACTCTTTACTCCTTCCCCCAATCAACACCTTCAATCGAATTTCTAAAAAAATTGTTAGAATAAACAATTCATTTGCGAAAGATTTCGTAATTCCAAAAATGTTCTTACATTTGATCTACTAAATTATTCGTACATTAAAATTACATACAATGAAAAAGATTATTATTCCGGGTTTTATTGTTGCCTGCATAAGCCTTGTGTCAATGAAAGGCATTGCTCAAACAGAAAAGCCCGATAAGAAAGTTTCCAAAGAAATTATCATTCGCAAGAATGGTGACAAGGATACTAAAATGAAAATCGAGATTGATGGAGACGATGTAACGGTAAACGGAAAGCCGCTATCCGATTATAAGGACGGGGATGTTACCGTTATAGAGCGCGATGGTATGAACAGGGGTTCTGGCAATTTTCTTTACGCTCCCGGTGGTGGTAATATGGATTTGCAGGTTTTCAAAAGAGATGCTGAAAACGCAAAGCCACACACTTTTTTAGGAGTTGTAACAGAAAAATCAACTGCTGGTGTAAAAATCAACGAGGTGATGAAAGAAAGCAGCGCAGAAAAAGCAGGCCTCAAAATCGGCGATATCATTACGAAAGTTGATAACAAAGATATAAGCACGCCCGATCAACTAATGGAAGCCATACGATCGCATAAACCTAATGATGAAGTGAAACTCTATTACAAAAGAGGAAATAAAAATACTGATGTGAAATTAAAACTTGGCGAAAGCGAGGAGAGCGCCCGGACGTTTGTTTTTAATAGTGATAAAGATTTTAAAAATGGAAAAAGCTTCAATTTTGCAATGCCTCCAATGCCGAAAATGCAGGGATTCGGAAATAGAAATTTTACCTGGAATATGGACAACAGGGTGAAGCTTGGCGTAAAGGTTGAAGATACACAAGATAACGGCGGAGCTAAAATATTAAATGTAGAAGAAGGCTCTGCTGCAGAAAAAGCGGGCTTGAAAAAAGATGATATCATAACCGAAATGAGCGGCGAAAAAGTAAATAATGTTAATGATCTGAGGTCGGTATTAATGGACGATCATGACAAAGAAAACTTCACTATAAAAGCAAAACGAAATAATACTGAGATGAATTTCGATGTAAAAATTCCAAAGCCGGTGAATAGCGCCGATCTGTAATTCGTTAGGGAGACTTTATGCGTAAAGTGCCGACAATTCATTTTCCATTTCAAACTTTATGAAAATAAAAAAAGCTGTCTTCGGGCAGCTTTTTGTTTAGTTTAGGTTTTACGCGGTAAAAGTGGAGGCGTCTTTTCATACCTTCGCGCCATGCTTTTAGGCGATAAATATGAAGCCGTGATTGGGCTTGAAGTACATACACAGTTACTTATGGACAGTAAATTATTTTGCGGCGACAGTACAACGTTTGGAAATCCCCCGAATACAAACATCAGCCCGGTATCGCTTGCACACCCCGGCACATTACCCGTGATGAATAAAAAGGCAATTGATTATGCAATAAGCCTTGGCCTTGCTTTCAATTGCGATATTGTGCGCAATAATTATTTTGCAAGAAAAAATTATTTTTATCCTGATCTGCCTAAAGGCTACCAGGTGTCTCAGCACACCACCCCTATTTGCAAAAACGGATTAGTTACGATAAGTGTTGATGGCACGGAACGAAATATATCATTAAACCGTATTCACCTGGAAGAAGACGCCGGCAAAAGCATTCATGATGCTGATGAAAATTTTACTTGTATAGACCTCAATCGTGCCGGCACCCCTTTGCTCGAAATCGTATCGGAGCCGGATATGCATACCTCAGAAGAAGCCTATGCCTATGTAACAGAAATAAGAAAGGTAGTGCGCTACCTGCAAATATGTGACGGGAATATGGAAGAAGGAAGCCTGCGTTGTGATGCCAACGTTTCCATACGATTGAAGGGTGAAAAAGAGCTTGGTACAAAGGTGGAAGTGAAGAACCTGAACTCTATAAAAAATGTAAAAAAGGCGATAGATTTTGAGGTAAACCGCTTAATTGATTTAGTTGAAAATGGAGAGCCTGTTATCCAGGAAACAAGAAGCTTTGATGCAACTAACAGTACTACTTTTTCTTTAAGAAATAAAGAAGAAGCCAATGACTACCGCTATTTCCCCGAGCCTGACCTTGCACCATTCTTTATTTCAGAGGAAAAAATAAATTCAATAAAACAATCGTTGCCTGAGCTTTCCGGTGCGCTTGAAAAGAAATTTATTGAGCAATATACCTTATCACCAGCCGATGCAAAAGTCATTTGTGATGACCGGGCTACGGCGGTTTATTTTCAAAATATTATTGCGCATACCGGCAATTATAAAGCTGCGGCTAATTGGCTGTTAGGCCCGGTAAAATCTTACCTGAATGACAATAAAATCAATATTGAAAACTTTAGCGGTGAGCCAATAGTAATTGCAAAACTGATCAGCCTCGTGGACGAAGGAGCAGTGAGCTTTGGAAGCGCTTCCTCAAAAATATTTACAGTATTGCTGGAAGATCCCGCGAAAGATGTTAGGCAGGTGGCTAAAGAAATGAATGTATTGCAGGAGAAAAATGATGACACGCTCAACAGTTGGGTGGATGAAGTGCTTGCGAAAATGCCTGAAAAAGTTTCAGAATATAAAAAAGGTAAGAAAAACCTTGTGGGATTGTTTGCCGGTGAAGTAAAAAAATTAAGCAAAGGCACAGCAGATATGCAGGCAGTGAATAAGCTTCTCAATCAAAAATTAAATTAATAATCAAAATTCTATGAAACACATTCTCATTATTATTTGCAGCTTCTTACTGTTCTCTTGCCATGAAAAAGTAACAGAAGGCAATTTGGTTGTAAATGGACAACTAAAAAACGCACCGGATCAAAGAGTCTTTTTAGAGCAAATATCTTTTAACCAGCAACCTCCGCGTGTAGTAGATACATCGGAAATGAAAGGTGGTAAATTCAAAGTAAAAACAGTAGCGCCGGAAGAAGGTTTATACAGGATCCGCTTTGAAAAAAATCCGGGTTATCTTTTCATTAATGATAAAGATGAAATTAGTTTTGATGCAGATGCAAACGATTCTACTTTGCGATCCACGAAATTTAATACCCCGGCGAATTCTTCCCTGGCAAAATTCATCATTCTGTTGGATTCACTGCACACCACATTGATGGGAGAAGCGCAAAATGTAAGGGATCTTCAAACTGAGAATAATGATAGTCTCGCTTTGCTCGCTAAAAGCCGGTTTGACCAGACCAATGAATGGTATAAAACTTTTCTTCATAAATATATTGATACCACCGAAAGCCCCATAGTAGCCGTATTCGCGTTGAGCTATGCACAGGATTTAGGATTGGATACCGTAAAGCAAATGCTTGCCGGGTTAACCAAACGTTTCCCGAAAAGCACGCCGGTGGCAGATGTTGTGAAGCAGATAGATCAAATGACTGCTGCACAAACGCAACAACAACCGCAAGCCGGGCAGCTTTCCGTAGGTCAAATGGCTCCTGACTTTACTTTACCAGATACTGATGGAAAACCGTTTACGTTAAGCTCGTTGCGTGGCAAATATGTTCTTGTTGATTTTTGGGCAAGCTGGTGCGGCCCCTGCCGGGAGGAAAACCCTAATGTAGTAGCCACTTACAAGCTTTTTAAAGATAAAAATTTTGCCATACTTGGCGTTTCACTTGATAAAGAAAAAAGCTCATGGCTAAAAGCAATAAACGCTGACGGATTGGCCTGGAAACAAGTAAGTGATCTTAAATATTGGAACAGTGAAGCAGCCGCTTTATATAACGTAGAGGGAATTCCTTACAACGTGTTACTTGACCCTAAAGGAAAAATAATAGCCACCGAATTGCGCGGTCCTGATTTACAAAATAAATTGAAAACAGTTTTGAATTAAATGAAGATTTATTTTACGCGGGATAAATTTTGTTGCACAAATTTCAATCCGTGCTAATCCATGTAATCCGTGGCAAAACCCAAATAAAAAGACAATGTAATGACTCTAAAAATAAGTGAATACTCTTAATAATAAAAGAGCGAAGCCGCGCTTTGTTTAAAAGGAATTTCTTATAATGTATTACTCGACTTCAAAAGGAAAAATTATGGCAACGGAATTTCGGGGTTTTGATTACAGAACGAATTGAAAGCAGTTTCAATTAAGAGCGCCTACCCATTACTTACGGATAAATTTGTTGCATAAATTTCAATCCGTGCTAATCCGTGTAATCCGTGGCAAACCCTTTAAATAATTCTCATTGCCTTACAAAAAGCGGTCAGCACAAAAGGCAGAGCCATCCAAAAATATGGCCTTATAAAAACCAGCAATAAAATTATAATTATAGCGGAGATAAAGAAAAACAGCCAGTATTTGCCAACCGATTGCGTATCATTCATTTGAAATGTATTTTGCACAAATATATTACATACTACTCTAAAACATATTTAGTTTCCACTCCAATTCATAGCTTTTTTTAGAAGGAAAGGCAGCAGCCTACGCACCTTGATTATCTTATTCCAATTTTATCCTGGATTTATTGTTGCTGAAAAATTCTTAGCATTAATTTTTTTGATCAAAATTATCATAGATTATCAATTACTTATGAAGGTGCTATAAAAAATTATTGACAAATTGACTCTTTCCTACCCTGTTTCCCCATAACTTTGCACTCCTTTAAAAAAGCCGGGATAGCGGCATAGCAAACCGGTTTCAAAATATTGAAACCATAAAAAAAATAAATGAGCAAATTACATTTCACCACTAAACATGCGAACGAGGCTACCGTGCAACGTAACTGGTACGTTGTTGACGGCACTAATCAAACCGTTGGTCGTATGTGCGCTAAAATAGCGTCCGTTCTCCGTGGTAAGAACAAACCTTATTACACACCTCATGTTGATTGTGGGGATTTTATTGTAGTTACCAACTGCGATAAAGTAAAATTTACCGGCAAAAAACTGGATGATAAAATTTACATCAATTACAGTGGTTATCCGGGAGGTAAAAAAGAAGAGACTGCAGGCGATCTTTTAAAGCGCCGGCCTGATGCAATTATCGAAAGAGCTGTAAAAGGTATGTTACCTAAAAACAGGCTTGGACGTAAAATGTATAAAAAATTATACGTTTACGCAGGTCCGGAACACCCGCATACTGCACAAAAACCTCAAACCTTAACTTTCTAAACCCCTCCCTAAACGGATAAAATATATTACAATGGAAAAACAAAAAAATGCAGTAGGCCGTAGAAAAGCTGCAGTTACCCGGGTTTTCCTTTCTAAAGGAGAAGGTAACATCACGATAAACGGAAAGGATTATAAAACTTATTTTCCACTCGTGTATCTTCAAAACCAGGTAGAAGCGCCCTTTAAAATCATTGAGGCTGCTGATAAATTTGACGTGATAGTGAATGCAGGTGGTGGTGGTGTAAAGGGCCAAGCCGAAGCGGTTAAGCTTGGTATTGCCAGAGCATTGCTCCAGGTAAATCCTGAGTACCGTCCCGCACTGAAAGAAGCTGGATTACTTACCCGTGACCCACGTGCTGTTGAGCGTAAAAAACCAGGTAAGAAAAAAGCCAGGAAGAGCTTCCAGTTTAGTAAGAGATAATAGTAGCAAGATGTTGGTAGCAAGTAGCAAGAAAGCACACTTCCGACTACTAACTACTTGATACCCGATACTTGCTTTTTGATAGCTCATTGCTGACAGCTCATAGCTCATAACAACTTTTTAAATATAACTTAATCATCATTGCATGGAAAATAATACTTCTTTACAACAGCAGCTTTTGGAATCAGGCGTTCACTTCGGGCATTTAAAAAAGAAGTGGAACCCTAAAATGCTGCCTTATATTTTTGCCGAGAAAAAAGGCATTCATATTATAGACCTTAATAAAACCGTTGAAGGTTTACAGGAATCAGCTGCTGCATTAAAATCAATAGCCAAGAGCGGTAAGAAAATAATGTTTGTGGCAACCAAAAAGCAGGCGAAAGAAATAGTAACAGAGGCGGCCAAAAGAATAAACATGCCTTTTGTAACTGAGCGCTGGCTGGGTGGTATGCTTACTAACTTCAACACCGTTCGTAAAAGCGTGAAGAAGATGCAAAGCATCGAAAAGATGCTTGGCGATGGATCTTTGGATAGCATCACTAAAAAGGAAAAATTGACGCTCACACGCGACCGTGATAAGATGGAAAAAGTTTTAGGCGGTATTGCACAGATCAGCCGTGTACCCGCAGCATTGTTCTTAGTGGATATTGGTCATGAGCACATTGCACTTTCAGAGGCGAAACGCCTGAATATTACAACATTCGGAATGGTTGATACTAACTGTGATCCTAATAAAGTTGAGTTTTCTATTCCTGCAAATGATGATGCAACAAAATCAATCGCTATTGTGGTAAATTACATTGTGGCTGCAATTGCAGAAGGACTTGCCGAAAGACAAGCTGAGAAAGACGACGACACGGAAGAAACAGAGGAACGCGATACAAGTCATGTAAAATTCGACGAAGGATCTGATGAAGACAGGGAGCGTCGGAGAGGCAGTGGCGGACCAGCGGGTGGAAAGGGACGTGGAGCTGCAGGTCCGCAAAAACGCCGGGTTAGCGGAGCCGGCCCCGGTGGCAGCAGGCCAGGCGGCCCCGGTGGTGGACGCAGGTAATATAATTACCAACAAGATTATTTCATTATAGGTAAATCATGTTCTTTAAAAAGGGTATGGTTTATTTTAATTTCAAAAATATTTTACATGAGTACAACAACAATAACCGCAGCAGATATTAATAAGCTACGCCAGCAAACCGGCGCAGGCATGATGGATTGCCGGAAGGCATTAACAGAATCAAACGGAGATTTTGAAGCTGCAATAGATTACCTAAGAAAAAAAGGACAAAAGGTAGCAGCCTTACGTGGAGACAGGGAAGCTAAAGAAGGCGTTGTAATTGCGCAAACGACTTCAGACAACAAAACCGGTTTTATCATTAATGTTAGTTGTGAAACAGACTTCGTAAGTAAAAATGCTGACTATGTTTCATTTGCCCAATCAATAATGGATGCCGTTATAAAAGAAGACATCAAATCGGCTGAAGAGTTGGACAAGGTGAAAATGGATGATGTAACACTTGCTGACAAGCTGAATGACCAGGTAGCCCGGATAGGTGAAAAAATAAGTGTATCAAGGTTCGAGAGAGTAGATGCGCCTTTCGTTTCAGCATATATTCATGGAGCATACCGTATGGGTGTGTTAGTCGGTTTAAATAAAAAGTCAGAGGAAACAGGTAAAGATGTCGCTATGCAAATAGCGGCAATGAACCCGATAGCTATTGACCAGGATTCAGTTCCCGCACAAACGATAGCCCGTGAAAAAGATATTGCAATAGAGCAGGTAAAAGCAGAAGGCAAGCCCGCTGAAATGGCTGAGAAAATTGCCATAGGGAAAATCAATAAATTTTTTAAA
Organism: Hanamia sp.; assembly: GCA_965217965.1. GTDB lineage: Bacteria > Bacteroidota > Bacteroidia > Chitinophagales > Chitinophagaceae > Ginsengibacter. The sequence goes on from CBDCJQ010000002.1 coordinate 130,888, forward strand.
GATAATACCTTGCTCGCTCAGCCTTTTGTAAAAGATAACAATAAATCTGTTTCAGAGTACTTGAAAAGTATAGATCCAGAGTTGAAAATAGTTGAATTTAAAAGAGTTGCATTGGGTTGATACGCTTTATAATATTTTATTGACTTCTATACTGTGCCTTTCCATTTTAAGTTTATTATATTTGAACTATGAAAGTAGCTGAATTAAAAGCATACGAAGTCTTTAAAAATAAATTTGGCGAAAGAGATGCTGAAACAGTTTTTGAATTTTTTGAAGCAAGCAAATCTGAGTCAGTTTCTCCAAAGCAGGTTGACGATCGCCTAATAGATTTTAAAAATATATTTGCCACTAAAGAAGATTTAGCCATTGTAAAATCTGATATGATTAAATGGATGTTTATTTTTTGGGCGTCTCAATTAGTCGCTATGTTCGCCTTTTTAAAATTTTTTATAAAATAAGATTAGCAGAATAATAAATTACATAAGATTCAAATGATAAAGAGCTGCCTTCCGGTGGCTCTTTCTTTTTAAATTTGAAGAAAAAGCTTTGAAGAAATTTTAAGCAGCAGCTTACTAAAGCACAATCTTCAAATAAATGATTTTTAAGAATACCGCTATTTCTTTCATAGCCTACTTTTTTATAATAAAGTAAAAGCCGCGATAGAATGTTTATGATTGAAGCCCTCGAAATAAACTTCTTGTGCCATATTTGATTAGCGTAATAAAAATAGGTTAAGAGATAATTCTTATCCGTTATCTTCGCCCCGCTAAATCAAACTTTACCCGCCGTATGCTTCCAAAGTTTAAACGAATTCTTCTCAAACTTTCAGGCGAATCTTTAATGGGGAATAATAATTTTGGGCTCGATTCGCAGGTTATTTCCAAATATGCGCAGGATATCAAACTGATTACTGAAATGGGAGTGCAGGTTGCCATAGTAATTGGCGGCGGCAACATCTACCGTGGTATGAACGAAGCGGAGACAGGCATTGAGCGGGCACAGGGAGATTATATGGGCATGCTCGCAACTGTAATAAACGGCATGGCGCTGCAAAGCGGCCTTGAAAGAGTAGGTGTTTTTACACGGTTGCAAAGCGCTATAAAAATGGAGCAAATTGCCGAACCTTACATTCGCCGGCGAGCTATCAGGCACCTGGAAAAAGGAAGGGTGGTTATTTTTGGTGCAGGCACAGGCAATCCCTATTTTACTACAGATACGGCAGGCTCGCTGCGGGCTATAGAAATAAAAGCAGATGTAATATTGAAAGGCACAAGAGTGGATGGTATTTACTCAGCCGATCCTGAAAAAGACACATTGGCAAAAAAATTTGATACGATCACTTTTTCAGAATGTTTAACGAGTAACCTACGGGTAATGGACATGACTGCTTTTACCCTGTGCATGGAAAATCAGTTACCCATTATCGTATTTGATATGGGCACACCCGGCAATCTGTTGAGAGTTGTTACCGGCGAAAGAGTAGGGACTTTGGTAACCGGATAATATTTACTATTTTACATTTTTTTAATCCTTGCTCCTGGTTGAAACCACGAACATATCCCTTGAAATCTTTGCGAATTTTATTTTCAGAAATTTTATTTATCAAATTTTTCATTGTATAAAAAAAGTAACGGCTTATGTGGATATGGTGGATACTATCCCTGATCATTCTGATCTCCTGCTCAATCTTTGCTTACCGTATGATTGTTAGCTCTTATGAATTTTTACCTAGCGATAAACGGTTTCTATTCAGGTTTAATAAAAATTCAAATCTTCGCCGCGATTCGCCGGTACAAACAGATGCGCTAAAAATCTTAAGAAACAAAGTGCAGCATGTAGAAAATAATACCAGCTTTTACCAGGTACAGTTTTCAAAGTTTCAGGATCGTTTGCAACACATGGAAGAGAGATATGGCATGTCTCCAAAAGAAACAACTACTCCTGTAATTGATAGTGCAGAAACCAAAGAGGAAGATTGGAAGGAGTTGTTTTATGAAGAAAATGCTATAAAAGAAAAGCTTGAAAACGAGCTTGACTTTACACGGCAGGCACTGGAAGAAGCGGAAAATAAATTGAGCTTTGCAGATAGTGAAAAAGCCGGCTTCACCGAATCACACATTGACTATGAATCAACATTGCTTGAGCTGCAGTCTTCACAGGCCCAGGTTGACCGTCTGCAACGCGAGCTGGCGGCTTCTGTTGAGCGCGAAAAAGAACTTGAACAATTGCTGTTAACAGAGATCACTATGCGTGAAAAGTATTCACTGCTTCAGCAAAAATATACGCAATTGCTTAGTGAAGCAGACGATTTAATGATGAGAAGCGTGGAGATGAATAAAAAAGATATTGACCACCAATCTGCTCTCAGGCACCAATGGCAGCTTGAAAGCCTGCTTGCTCTATGTAAGGATGAAAATTTAAGAATGAAAAATGATATGGAGCGGCTGTTGAAAGCGAATCAACAAGGGCAGCTTCTTTCCTGAAATAAAAATGACTTTCCTTTTTCCTGGCGGGTGGCACCAACCCAACATTAAAAAAACATATAGCGCCACCATATAGCCTCTTAGAAAATAATTATCATATTAATTCTTTATTAATTCAGTCCACGAAACAATCTCTTAATAATCTCGCCAAGTTAAATCCACAAGTTCAAAAAATTAATTAGTTTACCAATATATTTAGTATTTTTATACTAAATTTTTTAACATCTATGTATGCTGACCGAATCACCGAAAAGCTTTCTATTCTTGCGGATGCTGCCAAGTACGATATAAGCTGCGCTAGCAGCGGAAGCAAAAGAGCTAATAAAAATAAGGGCCTGGGAAATGCAAGTAATGGTATTTGCCACGCTTATACAGAAGACGGGCGCTGCGTTTCTTTATTGAAAATTTTATTAACCAATCATTGCATTTACGATTGTGCATATTGCGTGAGCCGCAAAAGCAATGATGTTAAGCGTGCGGCCTTTAGTGTGCAGGAAGTCGTTGACCTTACCATCAATTTTTATCGCCGCAATTATATAGAAGGTTTGTTTTTAAGCTCGGGCATTTTTTCCAATCCTGATTACACCATGGAACGTTTAATTAAAGTTGCCAAAAAATTACGGACTGAAGAAAATTTTCATGGATACATACATTTAAAAACGATTCCCGGCGCCAGTGAAGAGTTGATAAAAGAAGCAGGCTTGTGGGCAGACAGGCTGAGCATAAATGTGGAGATGCCCACCGAAAAAAGTTTGGCCTTGCTGGCGCCGGATAAAAAGCAATCAACCATGCTGCAATCTATGCACCACCTGAAAACTGCAATTATAGCTAACCGCGAGGAAAAGAAATTATTTAAAAAAGCGCCCATGTTTGCACCTGCCGGGCAAAGTACACAAATGGTTATTGGCGCGACGCCGGAAACTGATCTTGAAATATTATACCTGGCAAATGGCTTCTATAAAAAATTCAATATGCGGCGGGTTTACTATTCCGGTTATGTTCCCGTAAGTAATGATAACCGTCTCCCCGCTATTGGCACGCCGGTGCCAATGATAAGAGAGAACCGGTTGTACCAGGCTGATTGGCTGATGCGCAATTACGGTTTCAAAGTAAATGAAATCGTTGACCGAGAAAATCCCTTACTCGATATGGACATAGATCCCAAATTGAGTTGGGCTTTACGTAATTTGCATTTGTTTCCTTTGGACATAAATAAAGTTGACAGGCAATTGCTGGTTCGGGTACCCGGCATAGGTATTCTATCAGCGGATAAAATATGTGCTGCAAGAAAATTTAGCAACATAACATGGGAGTATCTCAAAAAAATTGGGATTGCCATGAACCGCACAAAATATTTTATTCATACTAATAATGTATTTGAAAAGAAAGACTGGCAGCCGTGGCAGATAAAGCAATTCATTTTATCAGAAGGCAATAGCAAATACAAAAAAAATTTTTCATCCCAGGCAAGCTTGTTTTAAAAATGAACATAGTCTTATACGATGGCAGCTTCGAAGGCTTGCTTACCGCCTTCTTTGAAGTATATGAATATAAAATTCAGCAGCCATTTATTTGCCGGCAAGGCAATACCGCTTCAAGTCTTTTCGGCATCGTTCATCATGCAGAATTTCATGAAAATAAAAGCAGGCGTGTGTTGGAAAAATTAAAAGAAAAGTTATCTGCAAAATCTTTCTCAAAATTATACAATTCTTATTTATCTGAGATAAAAGATATAGAAAATGTGATGTTTCGTTATGTACAATATGTATTGGCCAACAAGAAACCTGTCGAGAATAATTTAGGCCATCCCGATATATTGATAATACAACAAACGGATAAAAAAGTGCATCGCGAAAAGCATCGGATGGAAGCCTTTGTACGTTTTCAATGCACAAAAGATAACCTGTATTATGCCATTATTCAACCCGATTATAATGTGCTGCCATTGATAAGAAATCATTTTGAAAAGCGCTACGCAGACCAGTGTTGGCTAATATATGATATTCACAGAAAGTATGGTTTATATTATGACCTCAAAAAGGTTAAAGAAGTCTCCATCAATTTTGAAATTGACTTAAACAATAAAGAAACACTTGAAACTATTTTTGATGAAAAAGAAGAATTGTATCAAACACTCTGGCAGCAATATTTTCAAAGTATAAATATCAAAGCCAGAAAAAATATGAAACTGCATATACAACACATGCCAAGAAGGTATTGGAAGTATTTGGTAGAGAAGAAGTGAGAAAATAGAAAATCAAACCGTTAGAGAATTAAATAAGAAAATAACGAGGTGCAAGTAAATAAGAGAAACTTCATTAAAAGAAAATAGAATAGAATAGAATAGAATAAGCCATTTCAATAATTTTTTTAATGAAATTAATCCTTAAATAATTTTCAGTCATCCTTATCTTAGCCAAATGATAGAGAGGCTGTTACAGAAAGAAATAATTACACTGCTGAAGCAATTCCCTGCCGTAGCCATCCTTGGCGCCAGGCAGATAGGTAGAACAACCTTAGTCAAACAAATTGCCGCTTTACAAAAAAAACCATTATTATATCTTGACCTTGAAAATAAGCTGGATGTAATTAAATAATGCACCAGTCATCAGTAAGGGCATTTACCAGAGCATTGGAGACCTCAAAACAAAAAAGAATTTTATAGTTGTGCCGGATGTGGATGAATATAAAACCAAAGAAGGGATAATTATATGCAGTACAGAAACATTTTTTTATAAGTACCTTCCGAAATTATAAGAATAACGATCAATGCTGTATAAAATAATTTTATTAAATTCATGCTATTAATTTTCAATTTTATGCATGAAAATTCTGAAAAACCCGGTGATGAAGAAGATGACGAAAAACTCAAAAATGAAAATGAATTTTTGAAAATGAAGCTAATGCTGGAGCAGGGTGCACAATTCGGAAGTATGCAGATTGATGGCAAGTTACCAAGTGAAGTAGAAAACCAGTTCCTTAAAAATATTATTGAGTTTGAAAAGCAATTTGAAGAACATAAAATCATAAAGATCCTCGACAAAATAGAAAGGCCGGATCACTTCAAGCCGGTGGATGAAATTCCTGACGATGAAATAGAAGGCGCCTGGGATGAACTGGATGAATATTTGCAAAAATATGGAATTCAATTATCCGTTTGCAGCCCGAACATTAGCAAGAGAGAATTATACAGGTTTACGACAGAAGAGTTATTCGATCATGAAATGGATGATATGAATCTTCCGGGATGATGAATTGCTTTACTTATGATGAATTCTATCCTGATCATAAATACGATAATACAAGGCACGCGGTAGAGGATTGCATCAGCATGATACTTCGTAAAGATCCGGTTGAATGGATGCCACTCTTGCCATCTGAAAATCTTCGCATTAATGATCACTATCCGCTTACAGAGAAAGAATTTAAAGCAATCATAAACAGGTTTAAAGAAGCTTATGAAGATATTGTCGTTAATGAAATAAATGATACTGATTTTTCAATGGATGAAAAGGTATGCGAAGTAAAAGGCATTTACGACATCATAGCAAAATTACCTGCGGAAGAAATTTCCCTGAAAGGCAACTGGTTAGTGGAGTTCAATTGCAATGGGGATTTTTGGGAAATAGTAAATGTGCAGATTGAAGGAATTAATTTTTAGAATTATTGCATAATGTATTACGCTTGCGATTGTTCTACCTAATTCTATTAATTTTTAATAAAGTTTATTCGTACATTTTTTTTAAACTTCCTGGAAAAAATTATTCCTTGAAATTATTGATTTTACTGACCTTACAGTCTTCCAAAAAAATAATTAGAAAATTTCTTCAAAAACATTTTGCAATATCAAAAAATAATTTCCATTTTTGCATCCGGAAAAGTTGTCCTGATTGATTAATTAGTTCCTTCTTCTCGTGAAAAGAAGAATTGTCTAAAGGTTATAAATTAGTTCTGTGGATACGCCTCCTTAAGAACGTGATTACCCCGGCATTCTCGTAATATATTTTTCCATTTGCTTTACCTGGTCAACGATCTGCGGAGTGGTAGGCTTACATGCTTTTACTTTTCTGAAATATTCTTTAGCAGCACGAAACTCTCTTTTGTTAATCATGATAGAAGAGAGCTGCAGATAGGCAGCCGCCTCGTTTTCTTTATCGGGTAGCCCTGACCGTATTGCCTGGCGAATATATTTTTCTGCTTCTCTTATATTTCCTTTTTGCATAGAAAGCATGCCTAACTGAAGTTGGTTGGCACCTTCCGCTTCCTTCATCGGCATACCAAGGCTAAGGCTTTTTTTCATGTGCGCCTCAGCATTCACATAGTCTTCATTTACCATAGCGAGGTTTCCTTTCAATGTAAAATATACTGAGCGAACCGGCTTGATCAATAAAGCCGGAAACCAGATAGAGTCAATGACTTTTTGAGCGCCTGCCATATCGCCGGCTTCCATGTAGCCCTGTATCAACCGCATTGGGCCAAATAGAAAATGCCCGACAATTAAAACCAAAGCAACAAGGTATAAAATAAAAGAAGGCCAGAAACTGGTTTCAATATTTACAACTATAGCAAGCAGCAGAAAGAAAACACCTAAGAGCAGGCGGTATTTAATTATTACATTCAGTATCTTCATAATCTTTCGTTTTCAATATAAAAACTTGGAAAATTGTTAGAGAAAGTTTCTTTTTTGAGGAGGTAAATTTAATTCATTGCTGCTAATAATATTGCTTTTTGTTGTATAAGCTAATAGTGGTTTGGGAATGTGTATTTACAAAATCTGATTTCTCAAGAATGGCGTGTTATGAATTTAAAGGAGCGAAACCGGTTGTACATGAATCATCGTTCATTCATCCCTTGGCTGCAGTAAACCGGCAATGTGGTTATCGGAAAAAATGTTTATATCGGCCCCGGTGCAGCGATACGTGGTGATTTTGGAAAAATAATTATTGAAAATGGCTGCAATGTGCAGGAGAATTGTACGATACACATGTTTCCCGGCGTAACAGTTTTATTAAAAGAAAATGCGCATATTGGCCATGGCGCTGTCATACACAAAAGTACTATTGGAAGAAACTGCCTGGTAGGAATGAATGCAGTTGTTATGGATGATGTTGAATTGGGCGATGTTGAATTGGGCGATGAGTGCATTGCCGGAGCATTAAGTTTTGTGAAAGCAGGTAAAAAATTGCTCCGCGAAATTTACTTGCCGGTAATCCTGCAAAAGTTGTTAAAGAAGTAAGTGATTAAATGGAAAATGGAAGGAACAAAATATATCAGCAGCTTGCCGCAGATATGCAAAAAGAATGGAGAGCCTGCGAACCGCTTCGGCAACAGGTTGAAACCAACAAGACCCTTGATAAAATCAATTATAACACCTGGAATGAATCTAAAAGAAATGCAAAATAAACGGGTCATTGTTTTCCCCAAACTATTTTTTTATTACTTGCTTCATTAGTAAAGTCCGTCATTTTTCCATCGCCTTTTCCCGTAAATCCCCCATCAGGATAGCCTAAAATATTGCAGGCGCTATCATACACAATATTATATTTATCGCAACAAGGCGATACTAAATAATATACAGTCTGATTCTTATAATTATAACGGGACACAGATTGTGGTGAACCATTGGGCTCGGCAGCCATACTATTGATTATTGATCGAAGGCACGCCGGCACTGCATTTTCTGAAGTGGCTTCATTTACTGTTTGTATTTTTTTATTTGCAGTACACGACATCATCAATGGAATAAAAAGAATGGCCGTTATTATTTTAAACATAACTTTTTGTATCTCTTTGCAAAAACAATTCCTAAAAAAACTTACCGACCTTTACCGCAATGGAAAGAACAAATTTTATAGACCTGATCAGGGTCTTTTGCAGGAGCGGCCATGGAGGCGCAGGCAGCCGCCATTTTATGCGTAATAAACTTACAGCCTTTGGCGGCCCGGATGGTGGTGATGGCGGCAGAGGTGCTCACATAATTATGCGGGGTAATAAAAACCTTTGGACATTATTGCACTTGCGGTATTTTAAAAATATACTTGCTGAAGACGGAACTAACGGAAGTAAGAATAATAGCACCGGCAAAGACGGCAAAGATATTTATATAGATGTTCCTTTAGGTACCATCGCAAGAGATGAAGACACAGGAAACCTGGAGGCAGAAATTTTAGAAGACGGCCAGGAAATTATTTTAATGAAAGGCGGACGGGGTGGCCAGGGTAATTCACATTTTGCAACTTCTACAAACCAGGCACCGACACATGCGCAACCCGGTGAACCGGGCGAAGAGGGATGGAAGATAATGGAGCTGAAAGTATTGGCCGACGTAGGTTTGGTGGGTTTCCCAAATGCGGGAAAATCAACATTGCTTTCGGTGATAACAGCAGCCACGCCAAAGATCGCTGATTACGCTTTTACCACTCTAACACCGCAGCTTGGTATGGTTGCTTATCGTGATGATAAAAGTTTTTGTGTAGCAGATCTGCCTGGAATAATTGAAGGTGCCGCTGAAGGAAAGGGACTTGGTTACAGGTTCTTAAGGCACATTGAGCGAAACCCTGTTTTATTGTTCGTGATTCCTGCGGATAGTAATGATCACGCAGAAGAATTTAATATTTTGCAAAATGAATTGAAAGAATATAATCCTGAATTGCTTGATAAAAAATTTATAATCGCGATAAGCAAAAGCGATATGCTCGATGATGAATTGAAAGAAGCAATTGAAAAAGAATTACCAAAAAATATCGCGCATCTTTTTATTTCCTCAATTACAAATAAAGGGCTGGTGGAATTAAAGGATGTATTGTGGAAAGCGCTCAATGAAAACACACCTTCGCCGGCGGAAATAAGGCTAAATCTTTGACATTAAAAGACAAGGTTTTTTTATGCCGGTGTTTAACGAAACGTAATTTTAAAATGAAGAAATTAAAAATATTGACCTGCATTCTATCAATGCTTTTTTTGCAACAAAATCTTTTTGCTCAAATGATGCTAAGCGCAAAAATAAAAGGAAAGGAAACTGCGAAGGAACGTATTGGAGAAGAGCCTGTAAAGATTGATATTGACAAAAGCAAGTATAAAAGCATTTGTAATTTTGAGGTGATCATAGCTGAGCAAGATCCATCCGCAGCATATAAAAGAACAATTGAAATAACAGACGCAAGCGGCGGCAGGCTTTACGCTTCGGATGAATCGGGCACGCCCGGAGTTTATAAAATTGATCTTTCGTCCGTTTGCAAAAAAATATCATCTCAAACAATCATTAAATTGATGTTGCTGAAAAATCCCGCCAACGATAAGATGATGCTGCCTTCAAGAATGATACAGCTTGCGGAAATTCATTTAAAATAATCCATGAGGCGAAAAATTTTATTTTTTATAAATCCTATTTCCGGCACCGGCAGTAAGCTCTCGCTGGAAAGAAAGATTATCAGAAAGTGTTATGAACACAATATTGCTTTTGAAATGTTGTTGACCGCCGAAGATGGCGATTATGCATTTTTGAGAGAGAAAATTAAAAAAGAGAATATCACTGACATTGTGGTTTGTGGCGGCGATGGAAGCCTTAACCCGATTGTAGCGGCCTTATTAAACATACCCGTCAATTTCGGAATTATTCCGCTGGGCTCCGGCAACGGCCTTGCATTTGCTGCCAAAATTCCCAAATCAACCAATAAAGCTTTCGATATAATTTTTAATGGCAAGGCTTCTTGTGTGGATGCCTTTCTTATCAACGGGCGCCTGAGTTGTATGCTCTGCGGTATAGGTTTTGATGCACAGGTGGCGTATGATTTTTCCCTGCAAAAAAAACGCGGCTTAAGCAGTTATATAATACAATCGCTTAAAAATTTTGTATCCGCCTCTGCCTATCCTTTCAAAATAGAAATAAATAATACCTCCATAAATACGGATGCTTTTTTTATTTGCGTAGCCAATAGTAACCAGTTTGGGAACAATGTTACCATAGCCCCGAAAGCCAGCCTCAGCGATGGATTGGTAGATGTGATAATCGTAAAAAAAATGGGAAAGCTCAATGTAGTTTGGTCTGTTTTAAAACAGGTGAGCACCGGTACATTAACCAATAAAGAAGAGAAAGATTTTTTAAATAAAAATGTTCTTTATTTTCAAGCGGCGACGCTTAAAATATATAACGAAGGCCTGGCTCCATTACACATTGATGGAGATCCTGCACAAACAGCCGGCAAATTTATTATCAATATTATTCCAAACGCATTCAGGCTTATTCAGCCTTAACGTTTCAAAAATTGCTTCACTTGCTCAAAAGCTTCTACGTTATTTTTTCGGGTCAATGAAGACATTACTTCTTTTTTTTCATTGGCTGTTAAATGAAAGTTTAGTGTTGCTCCATGTTCTTTTTTCTCCGGGATATACATAAATGAAACGCGGCTTAAGTTACTGTCCAAAATATTATTGGCGTAGGTAATTTCATCGTCCTGAAAATAATCCTGCAGCATAAACCAGTTGGTTTGCAACATGGTAAAGGGTCTGGTAAAAATTCCCGTAATATCTCCGCCTTCTGCAGGGTTATCCCATGAACTCTTCTTCCTGCTTCGCACCTGTATTACCAACACGCCTCTTGTATTTTCATTGATCCAATCTTTAAAGACGTTTATAAATCTAAGTGTAGTTTCCTGGCCGTAATTATCTCTAAGCCCCGCGTCCATTACATCGATCACTGGTTTTGAAGGCAGCCACACATTCGGTAGTACATAAGGGTAAGTGGCATTCATTCTCAAGGCTGTAACAAAGCGCAGGTTCATAGGGTCTTCATTTTTAAACAATGCTGCAAAGTCAACAGCATCAGGCCCCGACATGCAGGAAGTGCTGTCAACAAATTCGGGTTGCATCATAAAGCTCAACGGCTGTGTACATATCATTAGCTTTTTAAGATCCTGGGTTATGACAGAGTTTAATATCATCAGCGGTATCTCGGCATTGCTTTCCGCAGTCTTGTAAAAGCCGATATTTTTATTCAGCAATCCATGCGTATTTTCATTGAGCTTTTGTTCAAAAGCATAGCCCCGGTCTTTAACATAACGGTAAGGCCCAACCGAAAACTTTTGCGCCGGTGAAAGTAAGTCACGCGATATCATAGAAGAAAATACCGGGTTCAATAAATCTTTTGAGATATCATCCACATATTTTCTATCCTCAATATTTATATTTTGCCCCTGCAGTTTTAATCTTTGTAATTCCCTGAAATAAGCTGCGCCGAACATGCCGCCGGAAGCGCCGCTTATAAGAAAAGTATTTTTCATAATTGTGCCCTGCGTGAGGTTGTCGAGCTTTTGCAAAATGTTCATGGCAAAGCTTGCGCTCCTTACGCCGCCGCCGCTAAAATTAAAAACTACCATCAAAGGTTTTTCCTCATCCTGTCTAGATTTCCACCGGTTCAGGATATTGATCATATTTTTTTTATCCTCGTAAACATGTGCAGGTGATGCAAGCTGCATTAGCTTATCCAACGAATACATAGGCCGGGGGCTATTACTATAGTTTAAGCCATAGGCTTTATTGCGCGGGTCAATAATGTCATACTTGTATAAAAGATTAAGAACTATAAAAAGGAATATCACAAACAACACGCTCCAGCTTCTGAGGAAATAGGTAAGCGCCCCGATCACCGCATTTAATATGGCGAAAAGTAAAAGAATGCTTGCCGCTGCCGGTATCTGAAAAATTTTATTATCAAGAAAAAAACCGATAAAGATCATAAAGATAAATGCAAGCAATACGGTGATCATCGCTGCCAGGTGATGCCTCTTAAAGATTGTATCCAAAAAGTCCTTGCTATAGTGGCCAACCTTCCGGGCTTTTTTCAGCGTAAAATAAGTAGTAAGATAATAGCCAACCCGCAGGCCGAAATTGTCGTTAGCCAAAGCATTTTCGTGGCTTTTAAAATTTTTATTTTCATCAAAGTCGGCAAGGTCTGGTTTAAATTTTCTTACAATTCTTTTATCCGCGTTAAAGAAATAGATAAAAGATATTACGATCAATAAAATAAAGCCGCCGGCGAAGCCTGCAGCGATCACCACAAATTGCCAAACAGAAAGCAGCTCATTGCTTCGCTCGAACGTATACGCTTCAAAAAAATACACAAGCAAAAAGCAGAAAGGAATGATTGCATTATTAACGCAATATTTAAAAAAAGGCTTGGAAGTAGTAGCCAGAAAACGGCAACGGCTGCTGTGTAAAATGAAGGTGGTAATATTCCAGCTCATCATAAAGCCTGCAGTCGCCATGCCGGTAATAGCAGCACCGCCGGCGTTTACGTTTCCCAGATATTCGGGCGAAAGAAATAATGCATTGGCTCCAAAAATTTTGAGAAAGTGACCCGTAAGCGTGAGAAAAAGAATGAACCAGAAAATCAGCAACACCTGGAACTTTCTAAAATGAAGCAACAGCAATTGTATGGGAAACGAGAAATATAAATTTCGAAAAAAAGTTGTCATATCCGTATTAATTGCCGTTTACTTTATGCCTGATGCACCTGCCTTGCCGACGACCTGATAATATATAACATAAAAACCATTGACATAAGAAAGAGTATGGCCACCATCTGATGGGCAACGCCAAGCCACACAAGGTTATTGCCATAAGGTGAAAGTATCACGGTGGTGATGCCTAATATTACCTGCAGGTAAATCAGTATCAAAGGAATCAATCTTGTTTTTTTAAATAATCCTTTTCCATTAGATCTTATTGCTTTGTAGCCCCACACAGATACGGTTATTAAAAGCAGGTAAGCAACGCAGCGATGTATAAACTGCACGGTAATTTTATTATCAATAAAATTTTTCCAAAAGGGAGATAAACTGAACATGCTATCGGGCAGCCACTGGCCATTAATATCCGGCCAGGTTGGCGCGGCGGTAGCTGCATGCAGCCCCGCCATAAACGCCCCATATAAAAGTTGAAGAAGGAGAATAAAAACAACGACAAAACTCAATTTTCTCAGCTTGCTATTTACCGTCATTACACTTTTTGGAAGGGCAACACTAAGCGCAAACCATAGTGTGTAGGATAGTAATAATAATGCTGCCATAAAATGCGTAGCCAGTTGAATATGGCCAACAAACAATCGCTCAGGCACAAGGCCGCTTTTTACCATGATCCACCCAATGGCGCCTTGCATTGCCCCCAAAAGAAATAATATAATGAACGGAATGATCATGTTTTGCCTGAATTGCTTTTTTATCAAAAAATAAAAAAAACCAATTAAAAAAACCAGGCCCATAAGCCTTGCCCACACACGATGAAACCATTCCCAAAAGAAAATAGATTTAAAATCGCTCAAAGAGAAATCAGCATGAATAAAACGAAATTGGTCAGTGTTTTTATATTTATTAAACTCTTCGGTCCATTTATTCAGGTTTAATGGAGGCAGCATGCCTGTAATAGGGTTCCATTCGGTAATGCTTAAGCCAGATTCAGTAAGCCGGGTAATACCGCCAAGTAATATTTGAATCATCAACATTATTACTCCTGCGAAAAGCCAACGGGAAACATTCTTAGAATTACTTTTAATTATAACAGGCTGCATACGTCACTTCTTTTTCTACACAATTTTCTTGGTTAATTTTTCTAATCGATAGCTGTAAAGTTAACCTTGTAAGGCATAAGATTTTTGCAAGAATATTTTTAAAACACCAGTGTTGAAAATTAATTATCGTTTTAAATGTCATCTATTTTATTTTTGACGAAATCATTTTTTTGCTGTTACCTTTTTTTCATAATAGATTTTGCGAAGCAGGGCTTGATGAGGCAGGGCGTGGATGCTTTGCCGGACCTGTATTTGCAGCCGCAGTTATTTTACCTAAAGATTTTTATCATCCATCCCTCAACGATTCAAAGCAGCTCACAAGAGATGAGCGCGAAGAGCTAAGGCCGGTTATAGAAAGGGAAGCAATAGCCTGCGCCGTTGCAAGCGTAAGTAATAATGAAATAGATCGCATAAACATTCTGCAGGCATCTTATAAAGCCATGCATCTTGCTTTAAATAAGCTTACATCGCAACCGGAAATTTTATTGATAGATGGCAACCGGTTTAAGCCCTATAAGAAAATGCCGCATCACTGTATTGTAAAAGGCGATGGAATATATACCTCAATTGCGGCAGCAAGTGTGCTCGCAAAAACTTACCGCGACGACTATATGATGCATTTGCATACAAAGCACACCGTGTATGCCTGGCACAGCAACAAGGGCTATGGCACACGCGAACACCGCGCCGCTATTGAACAGCATGGCTTATGCAAATACCATCGCAGAAGCTTTAATATACTGGCCGCACGGCTGAACTGTATAGATATTTGATACTTTAGGATAAGCAATTTCCAGAGAAAAAAATTTTCCTTTTATTTGGACGAATGAATTAAACCAAAGGTTTACCACGCCGTCAATACACCACGAAACAATTCTTAACTATTAAAATACTTTTATGAAAACAAAATTTTTAGTGCTGCTTATTATTTTATTTTGCCTCGGCTTCGGCAGCTTAAACGCACAAACTGTAAAAACTCCCCGCCATGAGCGGCAGCGCATTAAGCAAGGCGTAAAAAGCGGCGAGATTACCCGGAGAGAAACAAAAACCCTCGCAATGCAACAAAAAGATATTCGCCACGATAAAAAAGAGGCACGGGCAGATGGTAGGGTGACACCCGCAGAGAGAAGGCATATAAGAAGAGATGAAAGAAAAGCAAGCCGAAGCATATACCGTAAAAAGCACAATGCCCGCGACCGCAAGAATTTAATCATATAGAACAGATCAAAAAATTTGCATTGATTCTCCGCGAGTGGAATGTGGAAGCAGGAGAGATAGCACCTATGCTAAGCCTGAAAAGAAAAGTGATTATGGAAAAACATAAAGATGCAGTAAAAAGATCTAAGGCTAATAGTTCCGGATTTCAAGGTATAAGTTTGGAAGTTTTTATCAACACGGGTCAATTCACTGCAGCGCAAGTCAATCCTCGAAAATTTGTTGCTCTTCTCTCTCATCAACAGGAATCTTTTTAATAAAATCATCATAGCCATCATCTGCATGATCGCTATACACGCCATAAGCATCGAGGCTGTAGCCTATCAATCCATCGTTAGCTTCCAACAAATAAATTATAGACGAGTCAGAAGGGTCGGATTCTCCTTCGAAACGATAAGTGCGGATAATCTTGAGATCTTCGGGATTGTAATATTTATTATTTCCCGGGGTGAAGCCCTCAGACGTCATGCGGAATTCCTTATCATGTTTTTTTATCCTGAGCTTTTCTAAAACGGAGGTTACCGTTGTCATTTCTTCTTTTTCTTCGGACATAAAATATATTTTTAGTAAATAAGTTCGGGACAAATTCCATACCTTTCTTATTCAACCCCAAAAGATGATCAGCTTTTGTAAAAATTACAGTGACTGGTAAATTTTTATTTTATTATAAAGTGTTTTGCGATCTATTTTCAAAATTTCAGCCGCTCTTGTTTTATTAAAATTTACTTCTTTCAATACATTCATAATGGCATCGTACTCAGCTTTGGCAGCTGCGTCTTTAAGGTCTATGTCTTTTGCAAAAGCGCCATCGCTCTTAGTTGCAAATGCAGAAGATGAATTTTGAAAATTCGTATACCCATGAAAATCTGCATTTGTAATTTCCCACGGCAATACTTTTGAATTGATTTTCCCCGAGGGGGTAAGAAGCACTGCCCTTCTTACTACGTTTCTGAATTCTCTCAGGTTACCCGGCCAGTTGTAACTGATAAACATATCAAGTACATTATTTTCGTAGCCTTCTATATTCTTTCCAAGTTCAAGGTTTGTTTTATCAAGGAAGAAATCTGCAAATAAAGGAATATCATCCTTTCTTTCACGTAGCGGTGGAAGGTTAATAGAAAATTCATTGAAACGATGGTAGAGATCTTCACGAAATTTTCCTCTTTTATAAGCTTCCTGCAGGTTTTCATTTGAAGCTACTATTATTCTTACATCCACATCCATTTCTTTGGTTCCCCCAACTCTTTTAAATTTCCTTTCCTGTATTACGCGTAAGAGGGCGGCTTGCACCTCGGGTGAGAGGTTGACTACTTCGTCAAGAAACAAAGTTCCTCCATTGGCCAACTCGAAATGCCCTTCCTTATCAGTAATAGCGCCGGTAAAAGCTCCTTTTACATGGCCGAATAATTCACTTCCCGAAAGCTCCTTTGAAAGTGTACCACAGTCCATCGCTACAAAAGGCCGGCCCCGCCTGTTGCTTGTTTCATGTATTGTTTTAGCAATTACCTCCTTGCCGGTGCCGCTTTCTCCATACAGAATAATGCTGTAGTTAGTACCGGCCACAATCTCGATCTGCTTATATACCCTGGCGGTTTCTCCATCCTGCCCCACAAGAAATTCCTTGTTTGCAGAAATGGTGTAAGTCCTTTTATTTTTTTGGGCGGGAGCAGGTACGGAAGGCATTATTGCTTCAGGAGAAGGCACCGCCGTGGCTTTTTCTATCACGTTGATCACTTCATCCGGAATAAGCGGTTTTGTTATATAATCAAAAGCCCCCAATTTAATAACATCCACTGCAGTTTTTATGTCGGAATATCCTGTAATAATAATTACTATCGTTTGCGGATTAGCTTCTTTTATTTTAAGCAACACATCTTTACCATCTTTATCGCCGAGCCTGAAATCACATAAAACTATGTCGAAATATTGCTCAGTAAATTTGGCAAGTCCTTTAGCGCCATTATGCGCGACCTCCGTTTCGAACCCTTTTTTGTTAAGAAACCTGCTAAGTAAGGAGCACATATCAAGGTCATCATCAATGATCAGTATTTTTTTCTTCATATTGTGTTAGGCTGTTAAAGTATGCAAAGTTAATTTAATTCTTTGTTCTTAAGCTCTGGTTCGGCAACATGTTTCTCTTCGATTTTTATCCATTCTGCAAATTCGTTTGGCTGAATATTACCACCAAAAAACTTCGCATGCACTTTGGTAAATTCTGCCCCGAGATACAAAATAATGGAACTGTAATACACCCATACCATAATAATGATAATAGAGGCGGCTGCGCCATATAAAGTTGTCAGGTTGCTTTTTCCAAGATAAAAGCCGATGCCCAATTTACCCAGAGTGAAAAATATAGCTGTAATAAGGCCTCCGAATAACACATCTTTCCATTTGATTTTAGCATCGGGCAAAACTTTAAACATGAGAGAAAATAAAAAGGCAGCAATGATAAATGATAATAGCGCCTCTGTAATCTCTATAAAATACACGCTGAAATGATGAATATACCTGCCCAGGAATTTACCAAAGGCTGATACGAGCGCATTTAAAATGAGCGACACTATCATTATAAATCCTATACATAAAATAATAGAAAAAGAAAGAAGCCTTGTTAATATCAATTTCCACCAGGTCTTTTTTGTTTTTATCCTTAAGCCCCAAATTTTATTGAATGAATCCTGCACCTCTCCAAATATAGTAGTAGCCCCGATCAACAGAATTATTATACTTACAATGCTCGCAAAAAAATTGTTACCCACCAGGTGAATATGTTTGATGATTTCCTGGATTTGGTTCGCAGCCACATTGCCAACTAAACCTTGCAATTGTTCATACACCTGGCCTTGTACTGCTTCTCTGCCATAAAAAACACCTGCAAGTGTGGAGATAATTACCAATAATGGTGCTATTGAGAACACGGTGTAGTAAGCAAGGGAAGCGCTATATTTCAATATGTTATCTGAAGAAAATTCTTTAAATACAATTTTCACATAGGAGAAAACTGAAGTATATCTTTTCTTCATCCTCTCTTTTTTTAAAATTATAAAATATAATTAAATAGTTTGCCTGTCATAAACGCAAGATTAGTATGTTTTTAAACAACTAAAAAATTGTTATGCATTTGTAACATCCTGTTGATAATTTTATTTCTACCTCCTGGGCATAAATTGTTTATTGAATTCCTCAACAAACCCGAATAAAACAATGGTCGGATAATTGAAGTGTAAGGTTTACTACTTTTTACTATTTTGTGAGAATTAGGGCATAATTAATGAACTTAGGATGAAAAGTGAAAATACACTCGCAAAAGTGATGATAGTGGAAGACGAGAAAGATCTGTGTTTAATGCTTAGCTACATTTTAAAGAAGCAGAACTTCATTCCATCCTGTGTCTATTCGTTGGAAGAAGCAACTCATACCATCCAAAGATTTAAGCCTGAAATACTTTTTCTTGATAATAATTTGCCCGACGGCTCAGGTGCGGATTTTATTGGTCATGTGAAAAAGTTATATCCATTGACTAAAATAATAATGATGACGGCGCACGACTCACCAAAAGAAGTAACGAAGGCTTTTGTAAAGGGCGCCGACTACTTCATCAGTAAGCCTTTTAATACTTCCACAATAAAAAGTATGCTTGATAATATAGCATTTGCTATAGCGAGTTAGTCTCATTTCGTAGAGCAAATTCCCCGTGACATTGTTAGCGCTACTTAAATACATGAAGTATTTGCAGCCACGATGCGAACTTTTATAATAAATTCGGATTTGGCAAAGTTTTGAGTATCATTGTACATGTATTAATTTTTTTTTAACTTAAAAATCAAACATCATGGGAAATCTTTTGTATGTAATCGCAGTAATTCTTGTAATCATCTGGGCTATTAGCTTCCTGGGAGGTTATTATACCGGCGGCATTATTCATATACTTCTGGTTATTGCTATAATAGCGATATTATTGAAAGTAATAAATCGGGCTTAACTAATTATTGATTTCATAAATAACTTTTTCATGGAAAGAAAGAATTAAAATTGAAAAGTGGTCGAATGAGAGAAAAGGTAAAATAAAAAAGGTCTATGTCGATCTTAAATTTAAATTTACTTTAGTGATGATGATTTAATATGAAGAAGGTAAAGACGATGAACTAATAGGAGGGATACAGCAAAAAATGAGGTAACATTAAAGAAGATATTATAGGCTGGATATAAAATTTATCATTATTATTCTATTTCCATTTTAAAAAAGCTAAACCCTGTTGCCTCTCTTGCAGCAGGTTTTTTTTGCCCCTTGTTATGGTAATAAGCAACCAATTTTCTTTATATGTAAAATTGGGATTTCAGTTTCTAATTATTTTTTATCTGCTTATTTATCAATGTTGCGCAAAATATTTTAATATCTTTCGCCTTCACAATTTTATTAACGGTGTTACTTCTTCCGCGGGTACAGTTTTTTGAGAAACGTAAATTATCAAGAATATTATCTATTGCAATTACTATTTCACTTGCCTTAAGCCACTACTTAAAACCAGCTTCCTGCCCACCTTTCATTCGTATCCTTATTAATTTTTCTCCTTCTTCTTGCTGCTTGCTTACGATGAATAAATGCTGTAACCGCCATCAACGGCATGAACAAAAAGGTAAATGGCGGAATACCCATCATGGAGATCCATTTGCCACCGTACTGCCTGCGCATCGGGCGTTTCAGCCTTTCAGCAATCAGGTACATGCTCGGTACCATTATAAGCGTCATGAAAAAAGCAAAGGCAAGCCCGAATATGATCGTCCATGAAAGCGGCTTCCAGAACTGAGCACTGTCGCCACCAAAAAATATGTGGGGATTAAGTTTTGAGAATAAAGTAACAAAATTAATGTTGAAACCGATCGCTAAGGGAACTAACGCAAGTATAGCAGCAAGCGCCGTTAGCATTACAGGAATGATCCTTGTTTTACCGGCTTGTATCACGGCTTCTCTCGTCTTCATTCCGCGGCTGCGCAATTCATCGGCAAATTCTATTACCAAAATACCATTCTTCACTACAATACCGGCGAGCCCAACTACGCCGAGGCCAGTCATTACTACAGACACTTCCATACCGGTGATCGCAAAACCAAGTAATACACCAATCACACTAAAGATGATCTCCGTTAAGATGATTACCGACTTACTTACTGAATTGAACTGCAACACTAATATGATGAGAATGCCCATAAGCGCATAAATAAGCGCCTGCAGGAGGAATGCCCCTGTCTCGGCCTGTTGTGCTCCCTCACCCGTTTGACTGATGGTAACACCCGGCTCGAAATTATTAAAATTATCAATGGCTGCTTTGATCTTTTCATTTACCGCAGTAGGCGTATAATCCGTAAGCACATTCGAAAATAATGTTATTACGCGCTTTACATTTTTCCTTTTTATACTTCCATAAGTACTTGTATAATCCACATCAACCAAACTGCTGATAGGAATTTGTTTTACGGCGCCCCCAGCTGCCTGGTCACGAAATACCACCTTCATATTCAATAATTCAGACAAACTCTGGCGTTGCACTTCATTGTTGCGCAGCTGTATCTTATATTCATCTTCGCCGTCTTTTATTTTAGACACTTCTCTACCAAACAAAGCCGTACGCAACTGCTGCCCTATCTGCGCTGTTGATACGCCCGCTATTTGCGCACGCTCCCTGTTGATCTTTAAACTAATTTCCGGATTGGTAAGGTCAACATCCATTTTCAATTCTTCCACGCCTGGTATCTTCATGCTGTCCAAATATCTTTTCAAAGCCTTTGCCGTTGAAGTAAGCTTATCGAAGTCTTCACTTTGTATCTCGATATTTATCGGCGGGTCAGTCGGTGGCCCGTTTTGCTCCTGCGCAACGGATATCTGTGCACCGGGAACTCCTCTCATGGCATTTCTTATAGAATCAAGATACGGTTCAGTTGAGTGCCCCTCTCTTTTTTCGTATTCAACAAAAGATACCTGCACCCTTCCAAGGTTTGGTTGTGTGCTGCGATCACCACTGGAGGGATCAGATGCACCAACGGCCACGTTTGAAATGACACTTTCCACTATCGGGTTCGGCCTACCATCTGAGCCGTCAAGCACTTTCATCACCCTGTTTTCCAAGTTCTTTGTAATTGAATCAGTATAATCAACACTCGTACCTACAGGCATTTTTAAATACACATAAATAAAATTCGGATCTCCTTTTGGAAAGAAAACAACCGGCACCTGCCTTACCATAAAAAGTAAAACAGAAAAAATCAGTAAGCCAAAAGTTCCCAATAAAAGCCAAACAGGTTTCCACCCGGTAAGCGCCCAATTCAACAGCTTTTCGTACCGGGCCATGATAGCAGGCAGCACCTTGTTTTGAAAAGTATGGATCAACCCATCGAATATGTACGTGTTCATTACCACCAGCAATGAAAAGAGGATAAGAATGTTACCTAAGAAAGGAACGCCGGCGAGATCAAATAAAATGCCCGCGCCAAGTGGTATCCAAAAAGCAGGACGCTTGAAGACATCAGACTTTCTTTTTACATGGGCATCCTCCGGATGATTCATAAAGTCAACAGCAAATACCGGGTTCATAATGAAGGCCACGATCAACGATGCAGTCAAGGTAAATATGAGCATCGTAGGCAGGTAGATCATAAATTTACCAATGATACCAGGCCAGAAAAGTAATGGGACAAAAGGCGCAAGCGTGGTAAGTGTACCCGAAAGCACCGGCACAAAAATCTCTCCCGCGGCCATTCTTGCTGATTCCATCGCCGATAGCTTGCCTTTGTTTTCTGTAAATATTCGGTGAGTATTTTCAATAACCACAATAGCATCGTCCACTATAATTCCCAGCCCAAACAACAGGGCGAAGAGCACCATGAAATTCAACGTAACATCTGCACCGGTAATCCACGCCGCTGCCGGCAAAAACATAAACGCCACAAACATGCTCAGCGGTACGGATAAGGCTACAAAGAATGCATTGGTAACGCCCATGAAGAACATAAGGATGAGCAGCACTAAAATAAAGCCTATAACAATTGAGTTTACAAGATCATTGAAAGAAGTTCGTGTAGCACGGCTTTGATCACCTGTAATTACTACTTTTAAATTTGGAGGAAAGAGGTTTCCCCGCATTTCCTCAACCGTTTTCTTCACATCATCAGAGGTCTCTATTAGGTTTTCGCCTGAACGCTTGATGATATTTAGTGTCACCACATTTTTCCCATTTAGCCGGGCGTAGCTTTCACTGTTTTTAACGGTGTCTTTTATGGTTGCGATATCTTTTAAATAGATGGGCTGGCCGCCGGTATTGCGCACAATTATTTGTTCTATATCAAACATATTTTTGAACTGGCCTTTCACCTGCAAGGTTCTTTTCATATTCCCCATATCGATAAGGCCACCTGATATATCAGCGTTTTCTCTTTGAACCGCGCCTGCTATATCATCAAAGGTTACATTGGCGCTTTGCATTTTATAGTTGTCCACGTTTATCTGGAACTCCCTTTCCGGCGCACCCACTATATCCACTCTTGTCAACTGCGGCAATTCTTCCAACTTATCCTGCGCATCATCTGCAAATTTTTTGAGGCTTACCATATTGAAATCGCCGCTAAGATTCACATACATAATGGGCTGCTCACTAAAACTTACTTCCTGCACTTTCGGGTCTTCAGTAAGGTCTGTAGGTAAATCTATTTTTGCTTTATCAACAGCGTCTTTTGTTTTTTGCAGCGCTACTTCTTTTGCTACATCAGTTTCAAACTCTACGGTAATGGCAGAAAAGTCCTGCAGAGAAGTACTGGTGATCTTATTGATTTTTGCCCCGGTAATTCCCTTTAATTGCTTCTCAATCGGCCGTGTTACAAGGTTTTCAACGTCGCGGGGAGAGTTACCCACGTACAACGTTTGTACGAAAATAGTAGGGATCACTATATCAGGAAATTGCTCTTTAGGCAGCGTAGCAAACTTATTGATACCTACCAGCGATACAAAAATTATCAGCAGATAGATAGAAGCTTTATTACTGATTGCCCAGCTTGTAGGTTTAAATTCTTTTATTTTTGGTTGAAATTTTTCCCGTAAACTCATAATAGTTACATTGATATTTTATCGAAATTAACTTCGAATAGTTATGCGTTTGTTGTGGTTATTAATTGCCCGTCATACACTGATTGGTAGCCTTCTGTTATTAATTGATCGCCTTCCTTCAAGCCCTGTTTTATTTCTATTTTATCGCCATATAATTGGCCAATAACTACTTTACGTTTTCTTGCCACAAGCTTATCACCTTCTTTCGCAGCAACCAGCACATATTTCCCTTCTTCATCATTTTGTAAAGTGTTTACATTTATTACCACGGTATTTGGCTGTGAGTAGTCAAGAATTTTTACCATTGCAATTTGGTTGGGCCGCAAAGCCACACCTGACGGCACTTTAGCTTCAGCAGTAAATCCCCTTGAATTAGTACCTATAGATTGGCTGATAAATGAAATGGTAGAGCTAAAAGATTTATTTACATCGGGTATTTGAATTTCCACCGCGGTACCTTTTGAAATTTTGCCTGCATAATTTTCAGGGACTACGACAGTAATTTTCAGATCGCTTTTATTTACAATTTTTATATAGCCACCTTGTGAAGGGTTGCCATTAAAAGTTTCGCCCACATGTGCAGTTACCTCGTCCACTACTCCATTTACATCACTATAAACGTTACTTTGATTTGCTACAGCCTGGGCTGAATTCACATTTGCATTAATAGCTTTCAATTGATTTTCCAATGATTCAACTTGTGTTTTTGCCTGCAGTAATTGTACCTCTGTTCCTATGTGCTGATCCCAAAGATTTTTTTGCCTTGCATACACTGACTTAGCTAAATCAAGCTGCGCTTTCAGGCTGCCCGTTTGCTCGCGGATTGCGTTCACATTTTCCGTGGCAACCGAATTATCAAGCCTTAATATCAGTTGGCCTTTGTGCACCTGGTCGCCTTGTTTTACATAAATAGCTTTTATCTGGCCACCCTGGTTGCTGGGTGTTATGTAAGAAATATTTTTAGCATCCACTGTACCCTGTAAGTCTAAGTAATGCTTAAAGTCTTCTGTTTTCAACGTTGAAAGTGCCACAAGTTTCGGATCTTCCTGCACAGTTGCGCCGGTGTCGAGTTTCGCGATTTCTTTTTCAAGATTCGTGATCTGCACGTCAAGTTTATCCTTGTCAACTTTAAGTTTTTGCAGCTCGGCTTTTTTGTCGTTCAATGCACCATCTTTTTCTTTCTTGCCGGTATTGCCGCATGAAGCAGCCATTACCAGGAAAAGTATCATCAGGCCAAGTCTTGTTATTTTTTGCATTGTATTTAGATTAAATGATTGAGATTTTTTTTAAAGTTTACCGGCGGCTGTTAAGAAATCAATTTTAGCAATTATCGCATCATACAGAGAACTGTAATAATTATTTTGAGCCGTTACCAGGTCTGTTTGTGCCTGATTGATTTCCTGGTTACTGCCCAGGCCCTGGTCGTATTTTAATTTGGTTGTGTTATAAACCTGCTGAGCAAGCTCAATATTTTGCTTTTGGTTATCGAGTGTATATAAAGCAGTTTTTAAATTGATTCTGGATTGAGTGACATCATTATCAATAGAAGCCTGTAAGCTATCACGATTATTATATGTTTTTGAAAGGCTAAGCCTTGCAGAAGCAATTCTTGCATTTCTTGCACCACCATCAAAAATGGGCACGTTTAACCTAAGTGCTATGAATGAAGAAGTAAAATACGGGCCTTTAAAGAAATCAAACTGCTGCCTTTGTGCGCTTTTGCTATAATTGGCAGCCAGCGCAAGGGTAGGTATTTTACTAAGCTGGTATCTTTTTATATTATACTTCCCCAGGTCTATAAAATTATCAACAAGCTGGTATTCCTTTCTATCTTCATAGTTATAATCTTCATCAAGAATATTTGATTTTATTTCTTCATCTGATAAAGTATCTGTAAGAACTAAAATGTCTTTTTGAGGCATCTTCATTAGAAACTTGAGCCCAGCTGTTCCGGCATCAACCTGGCTTTGCGCTTTTAGCTTTTGCGTTTGAAGGTTACTTAGCTGCACCTGTACTTTATCAACGTCGAGTTTTTCTGCGAAGCCATTTTGAAAAATTATTTTGGTATCATGAAGCAATTTTTGATAGTTCACAATATTTGTATCAATAGATGAAATTTGTCTTTTTGCTACTGCAAGCTGGTAATATATTTTATAAACGTTCGTTTTAATCCGCTCTTTAGTAACATCAGCTATTAACTCAGCATTTTGAATCAAAGACTTTCTTGCCAGCAAGCCTACAAAAACCTGCCCGTCAAATAGAATCTGGTTCAAATCAACACCTCCGGATACAGAATATTTAGACCCGAAGGCTGCGTTTATTACGCCAAAATCTGAAGGAGAAACTATAGGGTTTCCGCTTCCGTCTTTTACATTATTTGCAGCAAGCACACCATAAGTACCCGCAGCAATAAAGTTAGGAAAGGTCTGCACTGCCACATTAGGATTATAGTTAGCGCTTCCACTGCCTGTAATTTGCGGGAAAGCGGAAGCAGTTACTTCCCTGTTTTGTTGTCGCTGAAGTTTGATATCTATTAAAGCATTTTTCACCTGCGTAGCATTTTGCAATGCATAATCAACGGCTTGCTTTGCGGTGAAAGCATTTATATGTGTAGCCGTATCCGTTTGTGCAACCGCAATAAAATTTATACCGCTTAGTAGGCAACTAAAAATAACAGCAGTAATTTTTTTTGTTTTCATTGTACTTTTTTTATTCATCTAAATATTACCGGCTCTTTCTTTTTGGTATTTGGCAACAAGCTTATATCCTTTTAGGCTCACCAGGCCAAACAAATAATATTCTATTAATTGTTGCTCAAGAAACACGAGACTGTATTTGCTTTTAGGAAAAAGATTTTCATTGAAAGGCATCATCATTGTTTCCAGCCGCACGGTAGCCACTACATCGGTGTTTATTTCGGGCCGGTAAAGCTCTTCCCGTTTTCCTCTTTCAATATTTTCTTTTACCAGGTGAAAAAGAAAATTGTACTTGTGTTTTTTAAATTTTTCGTAAGTAGCGGGGTGATTTCTTTCCATATCAAACAAAATAGAGGGGTTCATATTTTCGAACATGGACTCCAACATTTCCATAGCGAGGTAAACTTCTTCTATGGCATTTTGAGCGGTTGCTTTATCTTTTTTGCAACAATCTTTATTATAGTTGAGCAGATCAACTATCACGGCATCTACCAACTCATTCTTATCAGAAAAAGACTGATATATAGTTTTTTTTGAAACACCCAACTGCGAAGCGATTTCATCCATTGTTACTGATTTTATACCATAGCGGCGGTACAATTCATCAGCTTTTTGTTTTATTCTTTCCTTAATCTCCATGAGGGCGCAAAACTATGGAAACTTTTAATGTTACCAAAGTTTCCAATATTAAATTTTTATTAAGAGCGGGATTTTGGGGATGAATGGTAGTGGGGTGACCGTATAAATACGATTGCATAAAGAGTCAAATCCGTTAGTTATACTAAATTTAATTTCTCCAATTACAAATCACTGAGGAATAAATTTCGTAGGAGGCTTAGCAACTGTTCTTAAAAGGAGTGAGAGATGTGTAAAAGATTTCTTTGTGCCATCGGCTTCAGACAGGATTTTAAGAATATTTATTATACCTTACAAACTTTCAAAAAAGCAATGAAATGCCAGGCAGATATAGAACTTTTAGCAGGTGAAAAAATGAAGGATGCGGAATGTCTTTTTGCAAATAAAGTATGAGGGGGCATATTACCTGGCAGGGTATGCCGTAGAATTATTATTAAAGGCAAAAGTTTGCAAAAACTTAGGAATTGAGGATTTTTTTAATTTTAATAATCCCAAAAGAACAAAGTTATCGGTTAAAAATCCAGACAATTTATACAAGTCATATAAAGTTCACGACCTATCACAATTAGTTATTTTATCAGGAGTATATATGGATTTTCAAAATGATATGATTACAGATAATGAGTTAAAAGAGCATTGGTCAATTGTAAGTAAATGGGATGAAAACTCAAGGTATTTAACAGGAATAACCGACGAGGATGCAAAAAATTTTATAATTTCGATCAAGGAAATAATGAAATGGATACAAAAGCACTTATAAAAAAATTAAATGAAATTTTCTGTAATTTGAACAGGGCAGAAAAGAAGTATTCAGAAGTTTGGCTTACCGACGCTGATTTTGGCGGCCTGTATTATTCAGGCCAATATGTATTAAATATCAAGGCAGAACACCAAATATATTCTTGCAGCAATGAGATAAAAAATATTATTTCTTTATTAGACAAGGAGGCGAAAGAAGAATTGAAAAATATTTGGAGAGTTGATGTTTATAATGCAGATGAGGAAATACATTGCCAGAGTGATGAAGGATTAATATACAACCAAACTATCGCCTGTGAAAATGTAAATTCAAATTAATAATTTTTTACCTGTAAAAAATTTAATTACATATACTTTTATTTATTGATCCGAACATTTTACCTGCACCTTCTTTAAAGCCAAACCATCACGACGATACGAAAATTCACTCTTCTTTTTATAATTTTAATCCCTTCATTTGATCCTTTCAATGGTTAAGGCAATACTGAAAGTTTAATTAGATCAAATAAAAAAATCGAACATGTTGCTAACATAATCATTCTCGTTTTATTTTACTCTTTAGTAGTTATTGTTGCGACATAAAAGTTACATCACTTAACTTTATTCTTAATTTATCCTCATGCAACCATCTGTTCGTTACCAGAAATTAATTCAATATTTTTTACAAGGTTTATTAATTCTTGGGCCTGTTTCTATTACTATTTATTTTATCTATATCATTTTTGATAAGATAGACAGCATCCTCCGGCCGGCAATTAATATTCCCGGTCTTGGCTTTATTATTATTATCGCCTTCATTATCGTAACCGGTTATTTAAGCTCTTTCTTCGTAATGGGCCGCCTTCTTTCTATCTTAGATAAATTTCTTGAACGCACACCCGGCGTTAAGCTTTTCTATTCTTTTATAAGAGATTTTTTTGAAGCGTTCGCAGGAAATAAAAAAAAGTTTACCAATAATGTGCTGGCTTGTGTAGATGATACCAATGTATGGCGGGTAGGGTTTATCACACAGGAAGATATGAGCAGCTTTGGTATGGAAAATTATGTAGCCGTTTACCTGCCTATGGCGTATTCCGTAGCAGGCAATGTGTATATTGTGCCGAAAGAAAGAATAAAACCAATCGTCAATATAAGTGCTGCACAGTCTATGAAATTTGCAGTGAGCGGCGGTGTTACAGATACTGCTACAGATTTACAGGAGGAGTTGTTACAAGATTCAATCAATTAATAAATAATTCTTTCTTGAGAAAATTGCTGCTTTTTATTTCTCTCATTTGCATAACGTCTCAAAGTTATTGCTGGGGCTTTTTTGGTCATAAAAAAATAAATTATTTTGCTGTTTTCTTATTACCTCCGCAAATGTTGGTTTTGTATAAACCTAATATTGAATTCATAAGTGAGCATGCAGTAGATCCTGATAAAAGAAGGTATGCAGTGGCTACCGAAGCACCAAGGCATTATATTGATATTGATTACTACGGAAAATATCCTTACACTGAATTGCCGCATAGATGGAAAGATGCTGTGGCAAAATATAGTGAGGATACATTGCAAGCTAATGGAATTGTACCCTGGCATGTACAAAATATGTTAGCGAGGCTAACAAATGCTTTTAAAGAAAGAAACTTTTCCTCTATTATGAAGAACAGTGCTGAAATAGGCCATTACATTGCAGATGCACATGTACCCTTGCATGCAAGCAGCAATCATAACGGGCAGTTTACCAACCAACGGGGCATACATGGCTTTTGGGAAAGCCGCGTGCCTGAATTGCTGGCTGATAAACAGTTTGATTTTTTTATAGGCAAAGCACAGTATATTAAAAACCCCGGAGCATTTATTTGGGATCGCGTATTAGAAAGCGGTAATGAAGCTGACTCCGTTTTAAGTTTTGAAAAGAAACTTTCGCAGCAGTTTCCCGGAGATAAAAAGTATGCATTTGAAAAAAGAAACAACGTTGTTATCCGTCAATATTCTTCTGCCTATACCATTGCTTTTAATAACATGCTGGGTGGCATGGTTGAGCGGAGAATGCGACAGTCTATTTTTGCTGTTGCTTCCTTTTGGTACACAGCATGGGTAAACGCAGGCCAGCCAGACCTTTCCTCTTTAGTAAAGCAATCTTTTACAGAAAACGATCGTAAGGAATTTGAGGCGCTGAATGAAAAATGGCAGGCCGGAAAAATTAAAGGCAGAGATCATGAGGAAGGGCAGTGAGATGGTTGATTAGTTAATTAGTTGATTGGTTGATTGGTTGATTGGTTGATTAGTTAATTGGTTGATTGGTTGATTGGTTGATTGGTTGATTGGTTGATTGGTTGATTAGTTAATTGGTTGATTGGTTAATTAGTAGATAGTTGGTTAGTAGATTAGTTGGTTAGTTAATTAGTTGATTAGTTGATTGGTTAATTAGTAGATTAGTTGGTTAGTAGATTAGTTGAATTTAATAGTTAATACTTAATAATGATACCAGCACTTATATATTGCTACGATGCTTACTGCGGCTGGTGCTATGGCTTCAGCGAAGTGATGAAAAAAATTCATTCAGAATACAAAAGCAGGCTTGAATTTGAAGTGTTGTCCGGTGGCATGGTCTTACCCGAAGAACCCGTGTCGATAGGCGCTACGGCAAAATATATAGAAGGCGCCTACAAGCGTGTAGAAGAAATAACGGGCGCAAAATTTGGGGAAGATTATCTCTGGCACATACGTCATCCTGAACAGAGCGACTGGTTCCCAAATTCAGAAAAACCTGCAATTGCCTTGTGCATTTTTAAAGACTATTATCCCGATCAACAGGTAAGTTTTGCCGCAGATTTACAATATGCATTGCATTTCGAAGGCCGCGATCTTACAGATGATGAAGCCTACCGGTTACTTCTTGATAAGTATAATATTCCGGCAGAAGAATTCTTTGAAAAACTTATTGATGAAGAATATAAAGAGCAGGCGCGCTATGAATTCGCTTTGTGCAAACAATTAAAAGTTGAAGGTTTTCCGGCAGTATTTATTCAAACTGGTGAATTAAAATTTAATATGGTGGCAAGGGGCTACACTGATTACGAAACGTTGGCAGAAAGAATTGAGACGCTGCTGATGCAGGAAGCTTTATAAGTTTTTGAACTCAGCATAGCATGACACTCCATTTACTTAGCCGGTTTCTTCCTTTTCTTTTTCGAAGGCTTTGCCACCTTATTGTATTCAAGCGGTAATTTCATCCAGGTTTCTAATTCCTTTTTTGTGTTCAATACTGATTCATCAACATACACAAAACCTGTCATCGTTCTGCCGCCGAATTTCATTGGCCTGCATCCTTCTTTTTCCAAAGACTCCTCAAATTTTTCGGGAGCTATACGAAGCATTAAATGATTTTGCTGAACACACACGCACATCTTATCATTCACCATAAAACATAAGCCACCAAACATTTTCTTTTCCTCAATATTTTTTTCCGCCGCAGCAATTATTTCTCTTACCCTGTCAGCAAGTTTTTCATTATAAACCATGAGATGATTTTTTTTGGTTCTTCAGTTTATTTAATGGAAAAATTTAAAGTCAATTTTTATTAAAAGATGCCCTTCGTAAAAAGAGTGGATTACACTTTCAAACAGTCAACCTTAGTAGCACGTCACGAATTAAAATCTCAGCTAAGACCCTGTCTGTCAGGCAGGCTCATATTTCTATTTATTTGTTTGGTAATAAGATAGATACATTCTAAACTATCGAAATACTAAGGTTCAATCACTTATTATACCCATTGTGGATATCCGAATTCCGGTAACTTACCGTAGAACCTTTTTTTAAAATAATTTTTCTTAAAGTTCTAAAAAGTATTTTGAAATTTTATATCGCTTGTATAAAAAAAAGAGGCCTGCCGAAAGACAAACCTCTTTCTTAACCTAAATCATCCAAACCTTAACTATTTCCTGTACCCTGACCATTCATTTGGCGCTGCGGCCGCATAGACGGTTCAACTTCGTCTTTAAATTTTTTGTACTGGTCCTCAGTGAAAATTGCTTTTAATTTTTCATCACGGTCGTTCGCCATTTTTCCCATAGCGCTGCGATCGGGCCTGACACCGCTTGCCCGTGCGTCCTGCCGCATTTTATCCTGCTGTGTGTAGAAGTCCGTAAGCACGGCGGTTGTTTTATCCTGCTCGTCTTTATCGAGCTTTAACGGATCAGAAATTTTTTGCATTGCCGCCTGCACTCTTTCTTCAACAGTCTTTCTTTGAAAGCCCTGTTGCTGTGCTTTTGTACTGATGGTAGCTGCCAACATAAGCGCAACTACGAAGGTGATTTTTGTTTTCATTGTGTGAGTGTTTATTTTTTGTTAAAAGATTTTTAAAAAGATACGGTTTTTAAG
Source organism: Hanamia sp. (assembly GCA_965217965.1). Taxonomy (GTDB): domain Bacteria; phylum Bacteroidota; class Bacteroidia; order Chitinophagales; family Chitinophagaceae; genus Ginsengibacter. The sequence continues at coordinate 162,703 of CBDCJQ010000002.1, forward strand.
AAACATGTTATTGGTGGCTGTGGCCACTTTTCCCGGGCCTCTCGGTCAATCTTATAATTAAATGTTTTACTGCCGTATCAAACTTTGGCAACTGCTCCGGGCGGCAAACTTTGCGAAGGCTTTCAAAATAATGAAACATTTGCATATCAAGTTGCTTCTGCTTTTCACCTATTGAATCTCCGGCAACATCCACCAACGAATCCGAGATAGGGGAAGCATACACTAAATCATAAAATTGAAATTTAGTGTCCCGCAAGTCTTTAAAGAGTGGACGCAATTTATCGAAATGGGCTTTTCGCAAAACCTGGTATTCATCAAATTGCTCTTTGGTAAACCCCACATCATTTTGCAAGGCAGTTGAGAACCTCCCCTGTTCCTGGTTTTCTATTTTACTTTGTTGTGGCTTATCAAGCAACACAAAAAAGATCAGCATCGCAATATTGGTGATAAGCAAAAAAATGATAATAGAGATAAGTGATTTATTTTTTCTATTGGTATTCATCGTACACTTTATTTATCAAGCTCGTACAGGCTTGTCGTCACCTGGCTATATTCGTCAACTGCAGCAATATCGCTTCCCTGTTTTGTATAGCTTTCAGATGGCGCAACTGTTCTGAATATCACAGCAAGATTGAGAATAATTACCAGGCATACACAGGCAAAAGCTACGGCAGGCCTGGCAAAAAATGAAGATAGCTGGTACCACGCATTTTTTTCCATTGACATCCGCGCTTCCAGCCTGGTAAAAAAGAAAGGTGCAGGGGAAGCCTTTGAGATGCCGTCAATGCTTTGCATTGCCTCATTAACTTTTTTATTTATGCTTTTTTCATCCATTTTAATAAGTATTTAGACGTTCATTTAAAATAAAACCTGCGAATACAATTATCAAATATTATTTACTATTCCTTTTATAATTAGTTGCCATTTACTCCCGTAAAAGGTAATAATTTCTCAAAAGTTTTCTTAATTTATCTTTCGCCCTTTGTAGCAAAGCATCTACAGCAGCTTCGCTCAGGCCCATCACTTCACCTATTTCTTTATAGCTTAAATTTTCAATTTTATTTAATACAAAAGCTGTCTTTTGATTAGGAAGCAATTGTTCAACAGCCTCAAAAAGTACCGCGCCGTTTTCTTTATTTTCCAACTGTATGCCGGGATGATAAAAATCTGGCGGGTCTATATCTTTCTCATCATTTTTTCCATGTAAGCTTTGAATAAACGCAAATCGTTTCTTTCTTTTCTTTTTTCTGATATGGTCTGTTGCTTTGGAAATAGTAATACGATACAGCCACGTCGAAAATTTTGATTCTCCTTTGAAGGAGCCAATTGAATCATATACTTTCATAAATACTTCCTGTGAAACATCCTCCGCATCTTCCGCATTCTGAAGAATGCCCAGCGCAGTATTATATACCATATCCTGCCACGTATCAACGAGCGTTTTAAAAGCAATCCTGTCCCTGTTTTTTACCAGTTCTATTAACTCCTGCTCATTCAAAATAAAATTTTTTATGCTAAATTAAAACCCATTGAAATCTCCGCGTCTTTCCATTGGGTTTGGCCTTTGAGAACTGGCTTTACTGTTTCCAAAGTTCTTTAATTTGTAGGAAAACGTTAGCATAAAATATTGTTGAAGCACCTGGTTTCTTACGTCTTCCACATAAGACTCAGTGACATTGCGTGCAATACTTTTATTTTGTTTTAAAAGATCAAACACTGATAGCTTTAATTCACCTGCCTGGTTCTTTAAAAACTTTTGGCCGATGGCAATATTCCACAACCAATAATTTTGATTGAAGCCGTCAGTTAAGCCATGGTAATATTGATTGGAAAGATCATTTTGAAAAAACTGTCCTTTTTTAGTGAGAAAGTTAGCAACGATGCCGGCCGATTGTGTAAAATAATTATTGTTGAGCGTAGGTTGTAATGTGTTCTTTACATTGTTGATATTACCAGAATAAGAAAGCGTAAAATCAATGTACTCGCTAATGTTACTGGCAAGCACAGCGCCCAGGTTGTAATTATAACTGTTAGAAATGTTTGACATATTATTGATCAAACCAGGCAACTTCGCATAGCCTAAGCCTGCATTAAAATTAAGATTGGACTTTATGAATTTTAGCGGCAACCCGAAAGTAAAAAATGATCTTGCGCTTACATATCCATCAAGATTTACGGGCTTGGAAATTTGTGAACCCTTATAGAGTGTAACCGTGCGGGTAAGCATAGAGTCTTTTGAAGCTGTGTACACTGCATTGGCTACATAGTCTTGTGTAGTTTGAAAAAATATATTAGCAAAAAAGCTCGTACCCTTCACACTGTTGGTGTAGTTATATCTCGTAATAAAATTGTTGGTGTATTGTTGTTGCAAGTCAGGATTACCGGTGGTATAATAAAATTGATTGGAGTTATTAATTACATTTTGCAGCTGGTTCACAGAAGGTGGGTTTACAGACGCCCTGTAAATAACCCTCAAATTGCTTTTGGAAGAAAGTTTCACTCTTGCAAAAGCGTTTCCTAAAATGTTGCTGAACGATTTATCAATTTGAGTAACCTTCGGAAACACCTGGTCGCTTTTTAGTTCACTGTATTGATAAGCTAACCCGGCAGAGATCATATTATCGCGATCGCCGAGGCGATAGGTAAGACCGGTGTTCTGTGTATTATACGTGTTATCAAATTTGTTGCTGAGACTTGTATCTAAGATAGAATATTTAGCATTAGAATTATCAAAATTAAAAGTCTCCTGGTCTGCATGGTTGTCTTGAAAAGAAGGATTATAATTTAATTGTAACATCGCTTTCTTTCCTACCGGTTCCGTATAGACGAGATTGAAGCTGTACCTGTTAGTGTTTGTTTGCTGGTTGGAGAGTTGTTGAATAGTATCTATCAGCGGCAAATTTATTTTGTCATAAAAAGTGTTGTAAGCATTCAAATAATTTTTTCCATCGCGGGTAGAAAGCGTTTGATTAAAACTGACAGATATGCTTCGGCCTCTTTTTGGAAAAGCATGCCTGAACAGAACTCCATTATTAAAATTATGGCCACTGGTATTGGTATTTATATCGTACTCTGTTTTGCTTAATATGTTTTGCGGATCAACAGACTGAACACCGGTAACATCGCTGTTCGCTTTATTATTTTGAAAACTAAGACTCGATGTAAAGAGTAAGGAGTTCGCAGAATCAATTTTATAATTTAACCTGAAGTTTAAACGATTGTTATAGTTGATCGAGTTAGAAATAGTATTCTCATCATATAGCTGCGTGGAATCCGCGGTGATAAAATTTTGCCGGTTGATGGTTTCATTATTTGATGTATTGCTGTTATTAAAAAAATAGCTTCCTGTTACATCCACTTTTTTACCCCATGCATCGCTATAGTTAATACCAAAGGCATTGGTTTTACTTATCCCATTTTGCTGCCCAACCAAAAAATTGCCGGTGTTCCCACCACCTCTGTAGCCGCCACCACCGCCGCCGCCTCTCCTGCCACCGCCACCACGGTTGTTACTGCTGGTAACACCCAATAAATCCTGAGAGGAAAAGTTTTGCTGGTTTACATTATTGAACAGGCCGACAAGAGAAATGCGCCGTGCATTATTAAAGAAACTAACGTTGCCGCCGGCACTGTAGCGCTCATCCGTTCCATACCCGGCGAATACGCGGCCGAAGTTACCGTTCCGCATGTCCTTCTTTGTTACAATATTTATGGACTTTGTAGTATTGCCATCATCAAAACCAGTTAACTGTGCCTGGTCGCTCAGCTTATCAAATACCTGTATTTTATCCACCACTTCAGAAGGAAGATTGCGCAACGTAGCCGTGGCATCATCCCCAAAAAAATCCCTGCCATCAACCGTAACTTTTGTTACCGTTTCGCCCTGGGCTGTCACTGCACCTTTTTGATCAACCGTTACGCCGGGCATCTTTTTTATCAGGTCTTCCACATTTGCATCGGGGTTCACTTTATATTGATTCGCCGAATATTCCAGCGTATCTTCCCGTTGCCTTACCGGAGGCGCTGCACCATCCACCACCACGGTCGTCAGTGTTTTAGCTCCTTTTGAAATTCCTATCACACCCAGGTTATTATTTCCTGCTGAAACAGATATTATTTTAGCCAGCGTTTCATAGCCAACTGAAGTTGCTGTTAAGGTATAGTTTCCTGCGGGCACCTGCGTGAAAGAAAAACGGCCATCGTTGCCGGTAACAGCCGGGAATGAACCTTTAGTAGAATCCGCCCTGCTTAGTAAAACAGTTCCATTGGAGATCGGGGTTTTTTCTGCTGCATCCTGCAATACACCAGTTACAGTTTGGGCATGTATTATTGAGGAGAAAATAACGATTAAGATAAAACTCAGTATAATTCTGCGCATAGCATTCTTTTAATCAAATGATATGACGATATAAATATTTAAAACCATTGCGCCGGCAAATTAAATATTACGAAAACCCCGGCTTGCCAAAAAATTATTTAGCGGAAGAAATTAAAAGCAAAACTTTTTGGAGCAGGTTTTTACTAAACAAAGGCCGGTTTTTTATTTCATTAACAATACTCAAATCCATTTCATTTATCTTGCAGTTCCAAAATAAAAAAAGTATGGAATATAATAAGATTGTATCTGTAACCGGGCTTAGGGGTTTGTTTGAAATCCTTTCTTCCAAATCTGATGGAGCTGTAGTTCGCTCGCTTGATGATAAAAGCACAAAATTTGTAAGCAGCCGTCAGCACAATTTTTCGCATCTTGAAAGTATTGAAGTTTTTACTACAAAAGATAATACAAACCTTGCCGAATTATTTGAGGCAATGAAGAAAAGCATAGAGAAAATTCCGGAAGCAACGGCAGATAATAAAACTTTAAAAGCGTATTTCGAAAAAGTATATCCTGATATGGATTTTGAAAGAGTATATGTAAGCGATATGAAGAAAATGGTAAAATGGTTTGAGATATTACAAGACAATAATATCGAGATTACCGTGAAAGCAGATGAAGAAACGGAAGATGGAGGAGAAACTGCTAAGCCAGTAAAACCAACTCACAAAGAAACTGCTCACGTTAAAGATATGAAACCTCAAAAGGCCGCTCCCCGCAAGATCGAAAGCCGCGGCGTGAAATAGATTGAAAAACAGTTGAGATATAAAGTAAGAGATAAAAATAAACATCGAACCTGATCCTTATACCCGATCACTTATCACTCATACCTGATCACTAATACCTAATACCTGATCACTAATACCTCACACCTCATCCCCGACTCAATGCAAGCATCCGCAGATATAAAAAAACTCGAAAGAAAATATATTCCCCAAAATTTAATTGTAGAAAACTGGGAATCACTGGAACCTTATTTTAAAGAATTGCTGGAACGAGAAATTTCTTCAAAAGAAGAGTTGGTGAAATGGCTGGCAGATATGAATGAGCTTGATGGCATAATAAATGAAGACTTTAGCTGGCGGCAAATAAAAATGACCTGCGATACCACCGATAAAAAGCTGGAAGATTCATTCAATTATTTCTGCATGGAGATACATCCAAAAATACAGCCTTATGCAGATGCGCTAAATAAAAAATTGATTGGTTCGCCTTTTACTGCAGCGCTTCACCGTGATAAATATTTTACCTACCTGCGTTCTGTAAAAAAAAGTATTAATCTTTTTCGCGAGGAAAATATTCCTATACAGGCGGAGCTTGCCGTACTTGCCCAGCACTATGGTGTGATTACCGGGAAAATGATGGTAAAAGTGAACGGTAAAGAATATACGCTGCAGCAGGCTGCCAAGTTTCTTGAAAGCCACGATAGAAATTTACGGGAAGAAGTTTACCGTAAAATAAATGAAAGAAGATTGCAGGATAAAGAAGCGTTGAATAGATTATTTACAGAGCTGGTAGTAAAAAGAAACCAGGTAGCACTAAACGCCGGCTTTGAAAACTACCGGGATTATAAATTTAAAGAGCTTGGCCGGTTTGATTATACAAAGGAAGATTGTTATCGTTTTCACGATTCGGTGAAGAAGCATATATTGCCTTTGATAAATAAAATTTACGCGAGGAAGAAACAAAAGTTACAATTGGATGATTTAAGGCCATGGGATTTAGAAGCGGAGCCGGAGGGAACAAAAGCGCTCACTCCTTTTGAAAATGGCGCAGAGCTTTTAAACAAATCAATAGAATGTTTTACAAGGGTTCGCCCCTTCTTTGGAGATTGCCTGCGGCAAATGAATACCATGAAACATCTTGACCTGGAAAGCAGGCAGGGAAAGGCTCCCGGCGGATACAACTGCCCGCTTGCAGAGAGTGGTGCTCCTTTTATTTTTATGAATGCGGCAGGGCAAATGCAGGATGTAACTACCATGGTTCATGAGGGTGGCCACGCTGTTCAGTCTTTTCTTACGCATAATCTTGAGCTAAATGCATTTAAAGATTATCCCATGGAAATTGCAGAAGTTGCCAGCATGGCCATGGAGCTATTTAGCATGGATCATTGGGAAGTTTTTTTTGATAATAAAGACGATCTGAAGAGAGCAAAAGAACACCAGTTGGAAAGAACCATTACCATCTTTCCCTGGATCGCCATCATTGATAAATTTCAACATTGGCTTTACGAGAATCCACACCACACCACGGAAGAGAGAACCAATCAATGGATGGAAATTTTAAATGATTTTTCTGATGAGGTGATAGACTATGCCGGGCTTGAAAAATACCGGGAGATTGGATGGCAAAAGCAATTGCATCTTTTTGAGGTTCCTTTCTATTACATTGAATATGGCATTGCCCAATTAGGTGCGATAGGTATGTGGATGCAGTTTAAAAATAACAAAGAGCAGGCATTAGAAAATTATATGAAAGCGCTTGCACTCGGCGGCACCAAAACCTTACCGCAACTCTATGAAGCCGCCGGATTGCTATTCGATTTTTCTGAGCAAAATATTAAAACACTCATGGATTTTGTGAATGATGAGATGGAGAAGTTAGACACTGAGACTTGAAAAGAGCCTTCAATTTTAGATGGTTGTAGCAATTGCCTTTTAGCTTAAATAGTTTTAGAAAAAACTTTCCAAAAAGTAATTTCTATTTCAGCAATTCCTACTTGCGATTTAAGAATATCCGAAAATCTTTTACAAAAAGTATCAGTAATTTGCGTGATGCAAAATGGAAACCGTTTACAACTTCTATACAGCGATTTGGTTATTGCCATTTTATCTTTTGAAAAATCACTGGATATTGACTTGCATAAATTCACCGAATTCGAAGGCGATGTGCTTAAGAATGGTCAAATACAAAAATTTGAATATTCTATCGAACTGTTATGGAAAACCCTTAAAAAGTATTTTGAAACAAAGAGAGAAAAATTTTTTTTATATCCGAAAGATGTGATCAAGGGTTGCTTTGCAGAAGAGATAATAGACGAAACCAATTATCTCATTTTAATTGACGCTATAGAAAGCAGAAATCTCTTAAGCCATGTCTATAAAATGGAAATGTTTGAAATAATTTATCCGCAACTTAATTCTTATGCAAACGCCATTAGATATATTGTCACTGCCCTTGAACCGTACGCCGTTCAAAACTGATTTTGAGTCAGTGGCAAAAAAAATTATATTGCGGGAATTGCAAAATTTCAATTGCAAAATTTTTTTATTTGGCAGCAGGGCAACTAAAGAAAATCACAGGTTTTCTGATATGGATATAGGGATTATTCCGGGTAGAGATTTTGATCGCCGGGTATTGTATAATTTGAAAGATAAGTTAGCTGATTCGATCGTGCCTTTTAACGTTGATATAGTAAACTTTAACCAGGTAACTCATGATTTTAAAAAGGAAGCTTTCAAGTATATTATATGGTGGAAAGAATAAAAGCTAATTCGACACCTGTCATTTCTCCAACATAGTTTCTGTCTTTTATAAATACAACACTTTTTCCTTCCTATAACCTGTTCAGGAAATAATTTAGTTTCTTTGTTCAAACCTTTCAAAATATGTGGAAAAGCCTTGCGAAGTTTGTATTGGATAATAAAATATTCCTGCTGATTGTTTTATTTTTAGCCACAGCCGCAATGGCTTTTTTCGCAAGCAAAATAAAACTCAGCTACGAATTTTCGAAAGCTATTCCTGTTGATAATCCGAAGTACCGGGATTATATGTCCTTTAAAGAAAAATTTGGTGACGATGGAAATCTACTGGTGATCGGCATACAAACAGATAACTTTTTCACCCTTCAGAATTTTGCTGCTTACCGCGAATTAAATAACAGCCTGAAAAATGTTCCATACATTGAAAACGTTCTCAGTGTGTCAAATGCTATTGATCTTCTAAAAGATACTTCTACACAGAAGCTAAACGCTGTTCCCCTTTTCCCTCCTCATCTTAATTCGCAACAACAGCTTGATAGCAGCAAGCAACTTTTTTACACGCTTCCTTTTTACAATGGCATTTTGTATAACCCGGCAACAAAAGCTTATCTCTCTGCCGTAAGCATCAACAAAGAAATATTGAACACATCGGGCCGGACCAAAGTGATCAATAATATTATCAGGCTTACAAATGATTATACCGCAAAAACACATATTGAGACTCACATAAGCGGCTTGCCCCTTATCCGCACGCAGATAGCAGACAGGCTTGCCAGGGAAATGAAATGGTTCATTATCGGTTCGCTGATATTGTCTGCCTTTATTCTGCTGCTGATGTTCCGCTCCGTTAAAACAACTTTGCTATCGCTCCTCGTGGTAATCATTGGCGTGATCTGGAGCATCGGCATTACCTATCTCTTTGGTTATAAAATCACTTTGCTCACGGCGCTTATTCCGCCGCTTGTAGTGGTGATCGGCATTCCGAATTGCATTTATTTTTTAAATAAATATCATTCTACTTATAAAAAAACAGGAGATAAAAATCAATCGCTTATTGACATGGTAAGTAAAATGGGCGTTGTTACGCTCTTCTGTAATCTTACCGCTGCCATTGGTTTTGCGGTGTTTGCCTTAACCCAAAGTGCTATTTTAAAAGAATTTGGCGAGGTGGCCGGCCTTAGCATTATGCTGATTTTTGTGATCTCTTTTATACTTCTTCCTTCGGCGCTGAGCATGATGGATGTGCCAGGTAAAAGCCAGCTCAAATACCTGGATTCAAAATTTTTTACCAACCTGCTATTGCGAATTGAGACCTGGGTGCTTCATCACAAACCTATCGTTTACGCCACCACGTTAGCCATTGTTATTTTTTCCATAGCCGGTATTTTTAAGTTAAAAACGGAAGGTTTTATCGTGGATGATCTTCCCAAAACCGATAAGATTTATACAGACCTGAAGTTTTTCGAGAAAAATTTTAATGGTGTGATGCCGTTGGATATAGTGGTGGACACAAAAAAAAGATATGGGCTTGCAGGCGCCCGCGCCTTGCCCGTGCTGGAAAAAATGGATTCATTATCGGCTTATATAACGGCACAAAAAGAAATGTCCCGCCCGCTCTCCATAGCCGAAGGGATCAAGTTTGTGAAGCAGGGCTTTTATGAAGGCGATTCATCTAACTATGCGTTGCCCAATTCTTTTGATGCCGCTTTTGTGGGTGAATATCTCAAGCCTTCAAAAGACAGTGGTGAAAAAAGCGGGCTCTCCAGGTTGCTGACAAGCTTTATAGATACCGCCCGGCAGAGCACCCGCATGAGCATCAACATGGCCGATGTGGGCACGAAGAGATTGCCCATAATATTGAAAGGAATAGGAACAAGGGCAGATGAAATTTTCGATACGGCAAAATATAATATCGTGTTTACCGGCGCTACCATTACTTTTTTAGAAGGAAGTAATTTTATCATTAATGGTTTACAGCAAAGCATACTTTGGGCATTTTTATTTATTTCATTATGCATGCTTTATCTCTTCCGCTCCTTTCGCATACTCATTTGTTCGCTTATTCCCAATATAATTCCGCTGGTGGTAACAGCAGGTATTATGGGTTGGGCAGGCGTAAGATTGAAGCCGTCCACCGTTCTTATATTTAGTGTGGCTCTTGGGATAGCCATAGACGTTACCATCAGATTTTTAGTCAACTACAAACAGGAATTACCCGCTAATAATTTCGATATTCAAACAACAGTTTCAGAAACTATCAGGCATACCGGCCTTAGCATTCTATACACGTCATTAGTATTGATAGCTGGATTTATTATTTTTTGTTTTAGTGGTTTTGGCGGCACACAATCCCTCGGCTGGCTTACTTCCGTCACTTTATTAACTGCAACCTTTACCAACCTGATATTGCTTCCTGTATTGTTGCTCGCTACAGGAAAGAAAAATCGAACGGTATAAATATTTCAATTCTGTTTAAAGCATTCATAAAAAAAGCCTATATAAATAATTCGTTGTGGAATTTATTCCTCATCACTTTACTATTAGAAGCTAAAAAGCCTTACAATGCTTACTGGTAGCGGCTTTACAAATAGGCATAAACTTTTCATAATAATTATTTCAACATACAAAATAATACTATGCGGCCAATATGGACGGGTGCAATCGGTTTCGGGCTGGTGAACATCCCGGTAAAAATGTATAGTGCTACTCAATCAAGCAATCTCAATCTTGATATGCTGGATAAAAAGGATCATTCAAATATTAAGTACCAGCGCATCAATGAAAAGTCGGGAAAAGAAGTGGCGTGGGGAAGTATTGTAAAAGGCTACAAATTAGATGGTGAGTATGTAATATTAGATGACAAAGACTTTGAAGCGGCAAGCGCTAAAAAAACCAAGACGATTGAAATTTCTGACTTTGTAAAAGAAGAAGAAATAAGCAGTCTTTATTATGAAACGCCCTATTATCTTGAGCCGGATAAATCCGGCACGAGGCCTTATGAATTATTAAGACAGGCTTTATTAAAAACTAAAAAAGTAGGCGTAGCAAGCTTCGTAATGCGCAGCAAAGAAAGCCTTGCGATATTAAGACCCGATAACGATGTGATCGTTTTGAACCGTATAAGGTTTGAGGAAGAGATAAGAGCTACCGACGAGCTCACCCTTCCTAAAAATACAGATGTGAAACTCGCCGAATTAAAAATGGCCGTTTCACTTATTGATCAGCTCACAGCAAAATTTGATATTTCAAAATATAAAGACACTTATAACGAGGAGCTATTAAAATTAATTAAAGCAAAGGCAGGTGGTAAGAAAATGAAAGTGCCTGAAATGAAAGTTGTTCACAGCAAAACAAAAGACTTGATGGAACAATTAAAAGCAAGCCTCGACATTAAACGTAAAAAAGCATCCTGATGGCCCTATCCCAATATAATAAAAAAAGAAATTTTCAAGAAACATCTGAACCTGCCGGCAAATTGAAAAAGTCGGAGGCAAAACTTTCGTTTGTAGTACAGCGGCATAAAGCCTCCCGCCTTCATTACGATTTCAGATTGGAAATGGATGGTGCATTGAAAAGCTGGGCAGTACCAAAAGGCCCTTCATTGAATCCAAAAGATAAGCGATTAGCAATGATGGTGGAGGATCATCCTTACGATTACAAAGATTTTGCAGGCATTATTCCTGAAGGAAATTATGGGGCTGGCATCGTGGAGATATGGGATAGTGGCACCTATACCGACATTGATAATTCAGACAAGAAAACGGCTGAAAAAAATTTAAAAGCCGGGTTGAAATCAGGTGATTTTAAATTTCAACTATTTGGCAAAAAGCTAAAAGGCGAATTTGTTTTGGTAAAATTAAAAAGCAAAGAAGACAATAGCTGGCTGCTGATAAAGCATAATGATAAATATGCTGTTGCCGAAGAATATAACAGTGAGGATGATACACCGAAATCATCGCCGATCAATAAGTTTCTCGCCGAAAAGAAAAAGGCTTCGCCGAAAAAAAAAAGTACGTAGCAACCTCCATAAAGAAAGGCAGCAAGCTTAATAGTTTTATTAAGCCGATGTTGGCAAAGGAAACTGAAAAACCTTTCGATAGTAAGGATTGGCTCTTCGAAATAAAGTGGGATGGATACAGAGCGATCGCGGAAATAAATAATCAGCGTGTCTCTCTTTATTCCAGAAATGGGATCACTTTTGAATACACATATCCAATAGTGGTAGAGCAGCTAAAACTGATAAAAGAAAAAGCGGTTCTGGATGGTGAAGTGATCGTGCTGGATAATGAGGGCCGCCCCAGTTTCCAGCTGCTGCAACACTATTCTGAAAATACACACAGATCTATACAATATTATATTTTCGATTTGATTGAACTAAACGGCCACGATACTACAGGGCTCACACTCCTCGACCGGAAAGAATTACTGCAACAAATAATCCCGGAAAATGAAGTGATCAAATACTCCGATCACATATTAGAAAATGGCAAATCATTTTTCCAGGTTTCCACCGAAAAGAATCTTGAGGGAATAATGGCAAAAAAAATTGATTCGAAATATTACATTGGAAAACGCACAACGGAGTGGCTTAAAATAAAAAATCATAAAACACAGGAAGCCATCATAGCAGGATATACAGAACCGGGCGGTGCACGAAAATACTTCGGGGCTTTGATTCTTGGCACTATGATAAATGACGAGCTCACCTATATCGGCCATACAGGAACAGGTTTTGATCAAAAATTATTAAAAGAAATGTATGAAATGCTGCAGCCACTTGTGCAGGAAGATTCTCCTTTCGAAGAAAAGATTAAGACAAACATGCCGGTAATATGGGTCAGGCCTGAATTAATTTGTGAAGTAAAATATGCTGAGGTGACCTCTGATGGTAAATTGCGGCACCCGGTTTTCATGCATTTAAGAGAAGATAAAAATTTAAACGAAGTGACTATGGCAAGCACGAAACCTGTAAAAAAAGCAGCTCAAAAAAAAGCTGCTCCGGAGAAGACTAAAGCAGAAAAAAAGAAGAAACAAAAGAAGGACAAAACCTTCATTTTTGGAAGCTATAAAATACAAGTTAGCCATCCGGATAAAATATATTTTCCGGAGGATGAGGTAACAAAAGGCGATGTAATCGAGTACTACATTTCTATGGCTGATTATATTCTTCCTTACCTGAAAGGCAGGCCTGAATCACTCCTCCGAAATCCAAATGGTATTCATGAGAAAGGTTTTTTTCACAAAGATGCAGGAGAGAATGCGCCCGGTTTCGTGACGCGGCAATTGGTATTCTCAGAGTCCAATAAAAAAAACATCGATTATATTATTTGTGATAATAAAGCGACACTTACTTATTTAAATAATCTCGGCTGCATAGAAATAAATCCCTGGCATTCTACAGTAAAAGATCTTGACAAGCCGGACTATCTTATTATTGATATCGACCCTTCTGATAAAAACACTTTCGAGCAGGTAATAGAAGCGGCGAATGTAATTAAACAAATACTCGACAAAGCAGGAGCGCCGGGTTTTTGTAAAACCTCGGGTGCCTCGGGTATGCACATATATGTGCCTACTGGTAAAAAATATACTTATGAACAGGTAAAAGATTTTACCTACCTCATTTGCATTATTGCAAATAATCAAATGAAAAATTTCACTACACTGGAGCGAAGCTTAACAAAGAGAAGCAATAAGCATATATACCTTGACTATTTGCAAAACCGGAAAGGACAAACCATCTCCTCGGTTTATAGCTTAAGGCCAAAAGCCGGCGCCACCGTATCCACGCCACTACTGTGGAGCGAAGTAAAAAGCGGGCTATCTCCCAAACAATTTACCATACATAATATTAAGGAAAGAGTAAAAAAAGCCGGAGACATTTTCAAAGGCGTGCTTGGAAAAGGAATTGACTTAAAAAAATGCCTGGAAAATTTAGAAAATTAAAGGGAGAGAATTCTTTGAAAGATATTTTTCTTTTTTACCCGGGGCATGTTGCCATTCTCGTCACCTTTTTTTGAAATGAATTGAGTAACCCCATACTGTAAGGCTGTTCCTATGGCTTTTTTCACGAGCCCTGCAGACTTGCCCACCACCATTTTACGCGAAAAATAACCCGCACCTAAGCCTAAGGCAACTTTGAATAAATTGTGTTTCAATTCAGTAGACTCCTGCACCTCATGAATGGTAGTTTTAAGCAGATTTGTGGGTTTGAGGCTTACAAGAATCGTATGTACCTGCTCTTGTATATCGGCTTCTTGAAGCTCTGCCCTTCTTCTTAGCCGCTTAATGGCGGTATCCAAATCGGTAGTGTTAGCGACTTTTTCAAGTTTTTTATCTGCTATATCTTCAATATTCATTCTATAGATTTTACTATCGAAATTAGTCCATCATTTCTTTAATGAGACGGTTGCTCACAGGTTCTTTAAGAATATTTCCGCGGTTTACATACAGAACAAGTCCGACAATAAGATATAATCCCGCAACAATGAAAAAGCCGTAATAGGTGGCTCCCAAAAGTTGACCAATCCATACGGCAAGGCCAATAGAGATACATAATATTGTTGTGAATAAAATCATTAATAATATTATCATTGATATCACAGTGGACATAAAACCTGAGACTTTATTGATAGCTATAAGCTTTACTAAATCAACTCTTGTCTCTGCATAGTCCTTTAATTTAGTAAAAAGTTCTTCCAGCCCTGTAGGACCATCTTCCACGGTTGTATTAACATTAATCATCGGACTTGTTTGTTTTTGCAAATGAAATAAATGAAAATAATCTTTAGCTATTCATTGTATTTCGTACATCGCCCTGCATAGCATTGGCTTTATCCTTTGCCTGGTTTACTAAATCGTTTCCCATGTCTTTACCTTCGGCAACAAGACCTGATAATTTCTGCTTTGCAGCATCATATTTTTCAGATATTACATCGGAATATTCACTGTATTTGTCCTTAACAGAATCGGCTAGGTCGGAACCTTTTTCAGCAATTTTTCTCCGTGTTTCTGTGCCTTTATCGGGGGCAAATAATATTCCTAATACGGCGCCTGCTGCGGCACCCGCTAATACGCTTGCTAATACTTTTCCTGAGCCCATGATTTTTAAGTTTTAAAGTTGTTTTAATTATTAATAGTTCAGCTATTTACCTACAATATTCTGCCAATAACCTATACACTGCAAAAAAAAACGCAAAACCCACTATAGTCAATGGTTTTATCATACTGCCTGCTGTCACCAAATAGCAAAATTTAGTATTTTCTGAGTAATATTTTTCCCACTATGAGGAGTTTATTTTAAACATTTAAGCGTAGTGATTTTTTATTTCGGCCAAACCCAATTAGTAACCGATCACTTAATATAATTTTATTCTGGCATAATCTTAAGTAGCTAAATGGCTAACGGCCAATAATTTTTGGTGAAAATTTTATTCAAAAATATGGTTGAACAAATTTTTGATAAACTATTGTGTGCAAAATCATTTTATGCAAAAAAATAAAAAAGGCTTGTCCGGCTTCTTCAACCGGTTTTCAACAGCCGTTACAAAAGCTACAGGCGCTCCTGCTGCGTTCATATTAGCCACACTTTGCATAATTATCTGGGCGCTGCTTGGGCCTGTATTTGGATTTTCTGACACTTGGCAACTGGTAATAAATACCGGAACAACAATTATTACATTTTTGATGGTTTTTATCATTCAACATTCTCAAAATAAAGACACCATTGCGCTTCAGTTAAAACTAAACGAGTTAATCGCTGCCAACAGTAAAGCCAGTAATCGCCTCATAAGTATTGAAGACCTTACAGAAAATGAGCTTGAAATAATCAAAAAGTTTTACTCCCATCTTGCGGAAATGTCAAAAGACGAGAAAACAATTTTCAAAACACATTCACTAGATGAAGCGCAGGACAATGCCCAGGAAAAAAAGAAAAGATCTCAAAATAAACATAAAACAGATAAATATGAATAAGTATAACTCAGGGAAAATACTTCTCTTGTTAACCGTTATTGTAATTTTCTTTAGCAGTTGTTCAGCTATTGCAGGCGTATTTAAGGCTGGTGTTTGGTTTGGTGTGATAGCTATCGTAGTTATAGTTGCCATCATTTTTTGGCTAATCAATAAAGCAAAGAAATAGCTTAGATAAGTAAAATCTTTTTACGCAGTATGTGTTTACAAGATTCAAAAAAGACCTTTGCACTTTTTATTTGAGGCTACCTTTACTTCCCTTTTAAAGTAATTAGGCAGATGATGATATATGCTTAACTATAATACTTTTGAATAAAAGCCTTAAAAAAACAAATGATCAGAAATTTCGTCGATAAGATTGCAGATCGCATCCGCATGGGATATTTGGCGGCATTTTTATTGTTGTTGCTTTCATATATACTTACGTTCACATCCACCCAAAAATTAATAGACCAGGCGGGTTGGGTAACGCATACAAATGAGGTAATACATGATTTGGATAATGTAATGGCAGCTATTACAAAAAGCGAATCAGCCTTCCGTGGGTATGTAATTACTAATAACAAAAATCTGCTGAATGATTATTATCAGAGCCGCGTTTATGCAGATTCCACTTTTGAAAGAGTGAAAAAAATTACTACAGAAAACCCATCGCAACAGGAGAAGCTGAAAAGCCTGCGGACAATGATGGACGAAAAAATTTTTTGGATCGATAAAGATATTTCACTTTTTGATTCTACACATAAAATTTCAAACAATTTCTTTGAATCGAGTAAAGAGGAAATCATGCAAATGGTAAAGCTTGAAGCCCAGGTGCTTGAAATGGAACGACAGGAGAAAGCTTTGTTAAGTGTAAGAACTGCCAACGTAGCCAGGTATTCCAGCACAATAAAAATAATTAATATTATCTCAATCATACTGGCAATACTTCTTACTATTTATTCTATCGTCACCTTCAATAAAGAAAATAAAGCAAAATTAAAGGCGGATCAGCAGGCAGAAGATTTCCGTAAACAGCTTGAGCAGCGCTTTGAAGAGCTCACTAAGCTTAACATTGAACTCATTGAATTACGGAATATAGAAAAATTTGCCGTTACAGGAAGAATTTCCCGGACTATAGCGCATGAAGTACGCAATCCGCTTACAAATATAAACCTCGCCGTGGAGCACTTGAAATCGGAGGTGGGAGAAAATGAAGAAACAAATATGTTGTTTGATATGATCATGCGCAATACAGATCGCATCAATCAATTGATAAGTAATCTACTGAATTCCACCAGAACTTCTGAATTAAAATTTGTAAAAGCCTCAATAAATGATGTGCTGGACACAAGCCTTGAATTTGCTATTGATAGAATTGAATTAAAAAAAATAAAAGTGGTAAAGAACTATGACACGGAAATTTGTCCCGTGTTGGTAAATAATGAAAAAATTTATATCGCTTTCTTAAACATTATTGTAAATGCCATTGAGGCTATGGAAGAGCATGGCACGCTGATACTTTCAACGGAGACTTTAGATAATCGCTGCGTAGCAAAAATTAGTGACACAGGTATTGGCATAAAAAAGGCAGATGTAGATAAATTATTTGAGCCTTATTTTACTACTAAAGAAAAGGGCCATGGACTTGGCCTCACAAATACACAAAATATAATACTAAGCCACAATGCAAAGATTGCGGCGGAAAGTTCTCCCGGAAAGGGCACCACTTTCATTCTAACTTTTGATTTTGCTACGCAAAATTGAGTTGCAATATTTGGATTTAATAACGAATAAAGATCTAACAATTGCACATCCCAATCCATGTAAAATCCGCCTGTATGATAAATTAATAAATATCTTGCTTTTATATGCTCCCTTGCCGTGATTTGCGCAAGTTGAAACGCTTGTAAAGCAAAAGGATATTCTGCCGCTATAAATTCGCTTAACAGATGTTCGGTATTACGGTGTCTCTTTTTTCAATTGATAAGTTATTCCCCATCATCAATTCACATTTTTCAAATTCTCTTTTCTTTCAAAAAAATGTAATAAGCCTCCCCATACTCTTCGTTATAAACCGCAATTTTGCCTGCACCAATTTTTTATAGAACGAATTTAGAGCGCCTTCAAAATGCAAACAAAAAAGTATTTATTATGTTGTTGAAAGTAAAAGGGAAAGCTCTTTTAATGAAAGAATAAATTTATACAATATGATAATTGCTTTATTTTAACGTGAAAAAAACATGAATCAAAAAATAAAATTAGGAATACTTGATCAGTCAATTGTGCGGCAGGGAAGTACAGCAAGTGATGCTATAAAAGAAACTATTGCAACGGTAAAGCTTGCGGAAGAATTAGGCTACAGCCGCTTTTGGATATCCGAGCATCACAACGCCGCTTCCATTGCCGGCTCTACGCCGGAGGTATTAATGGTGAAGCTGGCTGACGTTACCCATAAGATACGCATTGGCTCTGGCGGGATAATGCTGCCCAATCACAGCGCCTTTAAAGTCGCAGAAAATTTTAGAATGCTGGAAACACTTTTTCCGGGCCGCATTGATCTGGGAATGGGCCGGGCGCCTGGCAGCGATCGCATTACAGCGGCAATATTAAATCCGTCAAATGATTTTAGCGAAGATAGCTACCTGACGCAATTGGCACACCTGCAACATTTTTTTAATGATACTGCCGGCACAAGCTATGGCGGCCTGCTTGCCGTGCCACAAGCAGAGAGCATACCGGAGCAGTGGATATTAAGCAGCAGCGGCGGAAGCGCCAATATAGCGGCACAGTTTGGAATGGGGCTGGCTATCGCCCGGTTCATCAATGGCAATGCTATGCCTGGCATAGTAGAAACATACCGTAAAAACTTCAAGTCTTCACAGCAATTTCTTCAGCCAAGAGCCATACTTTCCATATCAGTGCTTTGCGGTGAAACCGAAGAAGAAGCCAGGAAGATGCGAAAGTTAATGGACTATCGCTTGCTTCAATTTGAGAGAGGAAATTTTGATAAGCCCGGCAGTTTTGAATCTATTAAAGACTACGTTTTTTCTGACTCGGAGCTTGCACGAATTTCTCATAACAGTGGCCGGGTGGTTTCCGGTACAAAAGATGACGCGAAGGAACAACTAACTAAGTTGGCAAATGATTTTGGCGTTGATGAAATAATAGTAGCTACAATGACAGATAGCGAAGCAAGCCGGCGCAGGTCTTTCGAATTGCTTGCTGAGGCATTTAAGCTTGAAAAAATATAGAAAGTTTACAAATATACAAAGCAAATTATTCCTTCTAATGGCGTTTTCGTCCCGATAGCTATCGTCGAAAGCTTATCGGGACATGATGCTCCAATGATATTGCTGCTTAAACACTTTGGGTACAGGGCAATATTTTTCTGCAAAAGCATTCCTTTCTTACATTGCCTTTTCGGATAAACTCAATTTCAATACCTGATTCAACGGCTATTTTTTCTGCATTCTGTTTTAAGGCCTCCCTATAAGACCGGCAATTTTGCATAGTCAAATATGCGGTATTTTTGATACATGTACGCTATTAAATGGCCCGAGTTACTTAATACCGGCAAGGTGCCTGTAATAACTATACGGTCGTAACAGCTAATTATACCGTTTATTTTTTCCGAATACCTTTGTGTGCGTAGTTTCATAAGAAAAGCAAATTACTAACTTTCCTTTTTGGCTCCGGCTTGTCCGGCTTATGAATTTCAATTCATAGTAGAAAATAAAAATTCTTTTCTTACTTTTGCTGCCCTTTCACAAACAGCGGGGATGGTGCCCGGCTGATGAACTGAAAAATAATTTTTATAAAAGGAAAAAAATAATACAATGCCAGGTAAAAAACGCACATATCAGCCGCACAAGCGCAGACGCAAAAGCGTTCATGGATTCAGACAGCGCATGGCTACAGCAAATGGCCGTAAGGTATTAGCAAGCCGCAGGAGAAAAGGGCGCCATAAGCTTTCAGTTTCTGATGAGCACGGAAGTAAAAAATAAACTTTCAATCATATAATTATATAATAGCCTCGTTTACGGGGCTATTTTTTTTAATTTTATAAGATAGGTGCTTACAAAACCAAAATAAAAGCCACGAACCTGCCTGTCGGGCAGACAGGTTGCATGGATTAACACGAATTTTTTAAATGTTTTTTTAGATCGCAATTCCTTTTTTTGATAAATACAAGTAAAAAGCCGAAGCCTGTAATTTTAAATTCAACCCATCATTTCCTTTTTCATGATTCAGCAAAGACTTACACTCCGGCCATTTGAAAAGCTCAAAAGCAGGAAGCTGATTGACCGGGTTTTTAAAGAAGGAAAATCTTTTAATGAGTTTCCCTTTAGGATGATATATCTTTTTGCTGAAGGCAATGCCTCTTATTTACAGGCAGGCTTCGCCGTTAGTAGTAAAACTTTTAAGCGGGCTGTTGATAGAAATAGAATTAAGCGATTGATGCGGGAAGCTTATCGCCTTCAAAAAAACTCTCTGCAAAAAATACTAGAAGAAAAACAAATAAGTCTCGTGGTATTTATTGTTTTTACCGGGAAAGAGTTACCGGTATTTGTCTATACAAAAGAAAGGATACAAAGCTTGCTTCGGCGGTTAGAGCAAATGATCAATGCAGAGAAATTATGAGGAACTTTTGGAAAGCTTAGCAGATACCTTAGAATTTTAGATACTTCAAAAAAAGTTTTCCAAAAGTTTAGAAAACCGAACGAAAGTCCAAAGACAATTTCTCTCATAAAAAAAGATCAGTGTAAAGCTTACCACCGGGCACTACAGCATATTTTTCTAAATCTGTAATTCCTTCCGCAGCCAATACTTCCTCATCTATAAAGCAATTGCCGGTGCATTCGTTGGCAGGTTTTCTTAATATATAGTATGCGGCATCAGCAATTATTTCCGGCGTCCGGCTCATACTTATTAGCGTTTCCCCGCCAAGTAAATTTTTCACAGCAGCAGTAGCGATCGTAGTTTTCGGCCACAAGGTATTTGCGGCGATTTTATATTTCTTTAACTCACCGGCCAACCCCAGGGCAATCATGGTCATATCATATTTGCTCATCGTGTAAGCAAGATGGTTAGTAAACCATTTTTTATCAAGATTGATTGGTGGCGAGAGATTTAATATATGCGCATTGTCACCATTTTTTAAATGCGGGATGCAAGCCTTGCTTACAAAAAAAGTTCCTTTTACATTTATATCGTGCATTAGGGCAAAAGCTTTATTTTCTGTCTGTTCCGTTTTGGAAAGAGAGATGGCAGAAGCATTGTTTATAAGAATATCAATGCCGCTAAATTCAGCCACGCATTTATCCACGGCATTTTGTATTTGCTCCGGGAAACGAATATCGCATTGCACCGGCAGTGCCTTGCCGCCCGCCTCTTCTATTTCTTTAGCAGCGCTGAAAATGGTACCGCCCAGCTTTGGATTTTCTTCAATTGACTTTGCGGCGATAAGAATATTGGCGCCATCTGCGGCCAGCCTGAGCGCTATAGCTTTTCCGATACCCCTTGAAGCGCCGGTAATAAAGACGGTTTTATTTTTAAAATTCATAATAGATTTTTATAAACAGAATTTGCGGCAACGGTTAATATTACAAAACAATGATCAAATTGTTCATAGCATTGGGTGCATTTAAAAGCGCAGCCAAGCTGGCATTTATATAATTATCTTGCTGCTACTATATCTTTCACACTGCCTGTGCGCTTCAGTGCGCCCCAGCCCTGTATTTCACCTTTTATAGCTTTATTGAAAGACTTGATAAGGATATAATACATAAGCTGCCGGTAAATTAATCGCTGCGGTATCATCCATAAAAGCTTCATGTAATTTTCTTTCTCATACGCAAAGGCAAGCGCTGCGCCGGCAATATCTATAAAGCTAAAAATAATATAGTAGAAAATGATGTGTGATATGCTCGCCATGATGATGCCGAAGGAAGCTGCGATTAAACTAACTACAAGTATCAGGTCTGCTAAAGGCGCCAGTATGGGCAAAATCATTTGATAGATCAAAATATTCGGCATCGCTACCATGCCAAAATTT
This sequence comes from Hanamia sp., assembly GCA_965217965.1. Taxonomy (GTDB): domain Bacteria; phylum Bacteroidota; class Bacteroidia; order Chitinophagales; family Chitinophagaceae; genus Ginsengibacter. The sequence continues at coordinate 184,568 of CBDCJQ010000002.1, forward strand.
TTATACCGCGGATTGAAAACAGTATCACGATGTTTCCAAAAGCATTGCATTACTCCAAAACTCCACCTGAATCTTTGCTTTAAAAACTGCCTGAAAGTTTCCGGCGCTTCGGTATAAGAAATGGCATTTGTACAATTTCTTATCTCATATCCATTACGATGTATCCGCATGGTAAGGTCACAGTCTTCGGCTAGTGTATCCATAGTGAATCCGCCAGACACAAGTATGGCATCTTTCTTAAAGGCGCCGATAGCCCCCGGTATAACTGTAATGCAATTCAGCAGGTCAAATGCCCGCCTGTCAAAGTTTTGAGAAGTGATGTACTCAATACTTTGCCAGCGGGTAATCATATTTACCTGGTTGCCTACTTTTACATTGCCGGCTACGGCGGCTACATTTTCTTTATCAAACTTTTTCATTAATTCAGTTACGGCATCAGTTTTAAGTTGCGTGTCTGCATCAATACAAACTACAAAGCCGGCGCTGCATTTTTGAATACCAAAATTTAAAGCAGAGGCTTTGCCACCATTTGTTTTGGTATATACCTGTACCCTGGGATTAGATGAAAAGTGCGAAAAAGTTTTTTTATAAGTATCATCTTTACTGCCATCGTCAACAAAAATAATTTCCAGCTGAGGGTAATCCTGCGCCAGCAAGCTGTTTATTGTGCGTTCAGCATTTACCTCTTCGTTGTAGGCGGGTATAATTATGCTTACTAACGGCCAGGTAGCTTTGCTGCCGCTTAACAATGCCGGCAGCGCTTGCAAGGCGGCGGCTTTGCCTTCCTTATTTTTTTGAATACTTGCAAGCGCTGCCATTAGTATGATGCGCCCTACTGATAAAAGAATTCCTATCAGGAAAAGTGAAAACAGGATCTGTCCGCTCCAATAGCCGGCTTCAGCCAGGAAGAAATTAAACTTCCGCGTCCACCTGTCGCGGGAGGAGGCAACCCTCGGCATTACTTCCTCTTTCGTTTTGCCCATCAGGTCTGCAACCGTGGTAAATACAAAGCCGCGTTTCTTAAAATAATCGATTATCTGCGGAAGGGCGTCAACAGTGGCTTGCCGGGTTTCTCCGCCGGCATCATGCAATAAAATAATACTTGCGTTGCCTTCTGCTTCCTGCCTTATTACCCGTTGCACAATACTATCAGCGCTTACACCCGGCGCCCAGTCATTAGGATCAATGCTTTCATTAATGGTTAAATAATTTTCGCTGCGGCTGCGTTCAATCGGCGCCAGTTCCTCAAAAGTTTGTGGCTGCGAATCGGCATTGTAAGGCGCCCTGAATAAGATAGTGGAGTGACCGGTAATACTTTCAATAAGCAGGCGGGTAAGTTTCATTTCAAGCGCCGCCCGCTGCATACTCATGTCAGCAATATTGTGGTGGGTAAAAGTATGGTTTCCGATTTCAAAACCGTCTTTATAAATTCTTTGCAGAATCGGAATATTTTGCTCTGCCTGTATTCCCACAACAAAAAAAGTAGCAGGCACTTTTTCCCTTTCTAAAATATCAAGAATTTTTGGGGTAAAAGCTGCGCTTGGCCCATCATCAAAGGTAAGAATCAGCTTATGCCCTTTTCCCTCGACAGTGTCTTCAGCAAATTTCTGTATCACATACCCCGATGGAAGCTGAGCATAATGCTGCTCCGCAATTAGCTGCTCTGAGCTATCAATCTCCAGGTTTATTTTTCCCGGCTGCGGTGAATATATAATATCCAGCACCTCGCCTTCTCCTTCAAAGCCGACATTGTTTTGTATGACGGAAATGTTTTTAAGTAAATCAAAATCAAAAGGTGTTTTCTGTAAAGAACTGTTATTTAACGGCCGGTTGTAGTACGTCCACATTCTTTGATCTTCGCTGCCCAGTCTCCACAAGGCAGTACCAGCCGTAGGAAATTCATCACTCAAGCGTAAAATATTAAAAGTAGTGGCTGCATCAGTGAACCATATTTCATGTTGTGTTTTATCAATATTGCCGGAAGAATCCTTTTCTTCAGAAGTATAATCAAAATGGAGATTGTAAGAATCATTATCATAAATAATGTTTGCATTAATGGATTTAGCTTTATTTATCGCATCGTTATAAGTGTCGGTTGCATCGTATTTCCCATTTGCCCAATCGTACCCAAAACTTCCAAGACCAAGAATTATTTTTGAGGGATCAATTCTTTCCGCCGTCCATGATACCGCATCTTCTATCCATTTCTGCGCACTTATTGGGCCGGGGCCGGTGGAATTATTGTACTGGTCATAAGCCATTAAAACTATATAATCATTGTAGGCTGATAACTTCGTATAATCGTAATCGTTATTCTTTGGCTCGACATCCATAGTTACCAACAAACCTTTTGCATGAAGCGCTTCATACAGCTTTTCCTGAAAAACAGTAAGCGGTCCATTCGTCTTTTCTATCAGCTCTTCAAAATCTATATTTATCCCATTTAATTTATAATAAGAAAGCGTGTCTGTTACCTGTTGAATTAAATGATTTTCGATAATAGAATCGCTTAATATCTTGTGCAGCAATTTTCCATCAAAGCCTGCAGCTTGTGATCTGAAATTGGAAAGCATCGGTATAATGCGTAGTTGTTTTTGTTTCATCAGCGCAAGCCCGGCGCTATCAATACTCGTTTGAAGACGATAGGTTAGCGTATCAATAAAAAACCATTCGGGAAATATAGTATTGAGCTTAGAAGCATATTTTTGCAGATCAGGGTAAGAGGTAGTACCTGTCCATGGCGTATAAAATGCTGCACGTATCAAGGAAAGTGAATTAGCTTTGGAAGCCCCCTTCACTGTTGCGTTTTTTAGTGAATCTGTTTTTAGTTTTTTAAACAAAAAATCTTTAAATCCTTTGAAGCGTGTGTTTTGTGCGTTCTTTAAAACTAATGGATTAGATGGGTCCAACGTTGTTTTAAATTCTTTCGCCTTCGCCTCCATATTGGGTAAATTAGGCAGCGACCCACTGTACAAAGCAATACCCAACACCACAAAAAAAAAGACCCCAACTATTGCCAGGATGCGGGACGTCCACTGTACGCTTTTCCAACGGGTAGGCTTATTTGTTTGAAATATCTGGGAAGGTTTATCGTCCGTCATTCTGAAGCATTCTCATTTTAATTCTGGCAAAGTTATACCCAGCAATCATTCAGTACCTCTTCTTTAACTTTTCTATTTGTTCATTAGCCAAGGTGCAAAAGAAAGGCCCCTGTAGAAACAGGGGCCGTTTACCAAAACTAACTGCTTATGAGAAAATTGACTTTTAAATCTAATTGATATAGATCTTTCAAATCACATGCCAAAATTATTACTTTTTGTGTTAAGGAAGTTTTAAGAAGCTCTTTCAATTTTGTTATAACGCTGCTTCGATATATATATCTTTTAAGATAATTTTTTGCCGCTATTGATTGGTGAGTTTTTCGGAGTTTTCTGCAAACTGAAGTGCGTCAATAAATTCCTGTAATTCCCCATTCAGTACATTATCGAGGTTATATACCGTAAGGCCGATACGGTGATCGGTTACTCTTCCCTGCGGAAAGTTATAGGTCCTTATTTTAGCAGAGCGGTCGCCCGTACTTACCAGGCTCTTGCGGTGCCGCGATATTTCTTCCTCCTGCCTGCGCACTTCTTCTTCATACAATTTTGTACGGATCATTTGCATGGCTTTTTCCCGGTTGCCAAGCTGGCTCCTTTCCGTTTGGCATACTACCACAAGCCCGGTGGCAATATGGGTGAGCATCACTTTTGTTTCCACTTTATTTACATTCTGACCGCCTGCGCCACCGCTTCGTGCCGTCTCCATCTTCACATCACTATCCTTTACTTCTACATCCACCTCTTCTGCTTCGGGCATTACTGCCACCGTGGCTGCACTTGTATGAACCCTGCCGCTGCCTTCGGTATCGGGCACGCGTTGTACGCGGTGCACGCCACTTTCAAATTTGAGTGTGCCATACACATCCTCCCCGGTTACTTCTATCTGCACTTCTTTATAACCTCCCACGGTTCCTTCGCTTTCACTTAGCAAAGCGGTTTTCCATCCCTTCTGCTCACAAAATTTTAAATACATCCGCATCAGGTCACCTGCAAATAAAGAAGCTTCATCACCACCGGTGCCGGCTCTTATTTCTATGATAGCATTCTTCTCATCCTGCGGATCTTTTGGTATCAGCATATTGCGTATATGCTTTTCATACGTATCTTTTTTTTCAAGCAAAGCGGGTGATTCTTCCTTTGCCAATTCCCGCATTTCATCATCATCACTATTAAGCATTTCTTTATTAAAATCAATATCATCAAGCGCTTTAGCATATAAGTTCCTTGCATCCATTATTTTTTCAAGGCTGCGGTATTCTTTGCTTAGCTGGCGATATTTGTTGTTGTCGTTTACTATTTCAGGGTTAGAAAGCGCTACACCCAATTCATCAAATCGTGCTTTTATTGCTTCAAGTTTGTCAAGCATATTCTATTATTTTGCATCCATTTATTCATCCGCTTTTAGGTTCCGTTTTCAATGGATGAACACTGCATATCTTCGCAGGGTTGGCAAAATTAACTTATTAACTTTTTACATGGCATATCGAAAATTTAAAGCAGATCGTTTGTTCGACGGAATGGATTTACGGCAAAATGCTGTGCTTATCACTGACACCGCCGGAAAAATTATTGCTGTGGTGAACGGAGAAGAAGCCGGCGAAGAGTTCGAAATTTTAGAAGGGATTTTATCGCCCGGTTTCGTTAACACACACTGCCATCTTGAGTTATCTCATTTAAAAAATAAAATTCCGGAGAAAACCGGCCTTATTGAATTTGTTTACAAAGTCGTTACTGAACGCCACTTTCCTGAGGAAACAATTTTAGATGCAATGCGCATGGGTGCGGATGAAATGGCTGAGAGCGGGATAGTCGCTGTGGGCGATATTTGCAATAATGTAATGTCTGCTTTGGTAAAAGATAAGCAGGAAATTCAGTATTACAATTTTATTGAAGCAAGTGGCTGGAACCCACAAATGGCGGCAGAGAGATTTGAACGAAGCAGGAGTATTTATGACAAATTTTTTGAAAAAGAAAAAAACGTTTCAATAGTTCCTCATGCGCCCTATTCTGTTTCTGAGGATTTATGGGAAAAAATTACCCCATATTTTTCGAAGAGAGTAGTGACTATCCACAATAAAGAAACGATCAATGAAGATGAATTTTTTTTAAATGGCTCAGGCGGATTGGCTAAAATGTATGAGATGATGAAAATTGATAATGCATTTTATACGCCGCCCGGCACAGGTAGTGTGCCTTCTTATTTTGATAAACTATCATCCGCATCCTCTGTAATATTGGTGCACAATACTTTTATAGAGCAAGAAGATATTGACTTCATAAATAAGGTAAAGCCCTCACCACAACTCGTATCATTCTGCTTATGCCTTAATGCAAATATGTATATTGAAAATGCATTGCCACCTGTTGATCTTCTACTGCACAATAAAGTAAATATAATTTTAGGCACAGACAGCCTTGCCTCAAATCACCAGCTAAATATATTGGAAGAGATAAAAACAATTTTGAAAAACTTTCCTTCAATAAAAACTGAAACTTTATTAACCTGGGCGACATTGAATGGCGCTCAAGCTTTGCAAATGAATGATACGCTCGGAAGTTTTGAACCGGGAAAAAAGCCGGGGATTGTACTTATTGAAAATGTAAAAGAAGGAGTCATCCACAACACTTCAACTTCGAGAAGATTGTTGTAAAAATCAGGTAAATAATTATAGCATAAAATAAAACTTACTTCATTCAGCTTAATATTTCCTGCAGCACGGGTAATGTTTTCATCTTTCCAAATTCCGGGATATGATAGGCATAGTATTTTTCCATAACAGATAAAATAACCCGGCGGATATTTTTATTCAATTTTATTTCTGCAAGCTCAGATGGAAGGCGGCCTTTAAGTACTTCAGAGATATGCTTGCTTACCTCTGCGTTCACTATATCATCCTGCGCCGCGTCTATGTTTGCAAAGTTTCCCTCCCGGATATTGAAAATATTATTATTGGTTGAATAATTATTTAACAGGCCGAAGCCAAAAAAATGCGCAAGCTGCATAGCAAAGAAAACAGGAAAATTAGCGGCTATTTCATTTTTACAGATATCAAGCTCAAGAAAAGCATCTTCGCAAAAATTAAATAGGTCCGTATTGGCTTCGGGTTGCTTAAGGCATTTATATAAAAGCTCAACCATGTAAAGCGCCACCCCATTTTTGGGCACATCGCTCAGTACATTTTTATACAGGCAAAGCCATCTCATTTCTTTTATGCGCTGCAGGTTTTTGAGGTCATTATGATATACCTGCATTTCCAGCAGGGAAGAAGGTTGAAAAAACTGCGCTTTGGGATTTTTGCTTTGCGTTCGCACGCCATTCACTATGTAAGATTGTATCCCGAAAAGTTCTGTAAATATGCTGGCAACAACTGACGTCTCGCCATATTTTATCGTGCGCAGCACAATGCCTTTTGTAGAGTGAACCATAATAAATGCGCAGTAAAAATAAGGGTTTACCCGGTGCTAAATTCGGGCCATTATTCAAATGCTTTTCTATAAAGTATTTGAGGCTTTTTTAAAAGATTGCCTGCAAACTCGGGGCTCCTTACCAAAATGTTACTTACCTGAAAAAAATAACCCATGGAAGACAAGAAAACAAGAGCAAAAAAATTAGAAGAAGAAGGCGGAAGCGGTATGCTGCAATCAGATCCCGAAACGCTTCACACACCTGACCCCGCAGGAGCACATGGAAGGGTGCTCTCTGATACATGGGCTCGCGGAAGATTTTGATGATAAATAAGCCAAAAAAAATTAAAGAAGAAGGGTAAAATTATTTCTTACCCTCTTTACCCCCTGCTGATTTCTATCCATACAGGTGCGTGATCGCTTGATTTTTCCCAGCCCCGGACATTACGATCTACGCCGGCGGCGGTGAGGCGTTTTGAAAGATGAGCACTTAGCAAAAAGTGATCAATACGCAGGCCTGCATTGCGCCCGTAAGCATTGCGAAAGTAATCCCAAAAAGTATAAATGACTTCGTCAGGATATAATTTTCTTAACGCATCGGTCCACCCCTGCGCTACTAATGTTTTAAACGCTGAACGAACTTCCGGGCGGAAAAGGGCATCGTCCACCCAGCGCTCCGGTTTATAAACATCCAGTTCCGTTGGCATTACATTATAGTCGCCGGTTAACACAACAGGCACATCTACCGCAAGAAGATCAGCGGCATGTGCTGTCAAGCGTTCAAACCATTTCATTTTGTACTCCAACTTTGGCCCCGGCGCCGGGTTACCATTTGGCAGGTACAGGCAACCAATAATAATCCCGTTCACCTTTGCCTCAATGTAGCGGCTATGCAAATCTTCCGGGTCGCCAGGCAGCACCCGCCGCACTTCTTCCGGCTTTCCTAACCGGGAAAGTATGGCGACACCGTTCCAGCTTTTTTGTCCATGCCATATCGCTTCATAGCCGGCGTCCTTTATAGCCTGCTCCGGAAATTTCTCCTGCGGTGCTTTTAATTCCTGCAGGCAAGCCACATCGGGAGCTGTTTCACCGAGCCAGCGAAGTAATACAGGCAGCCGTCCATTTACGCCGTTCACATTATAAGTAGCTATTCTCATTTATTTGCAAATTTTATTTTTGTTGAAACACCGGTTTGATAAACCTAACTCTCAATTAATTTTTTCAAACCGCTAAGTATGGGATTTTCTTCTCCCTGTGGTTCTTCCTGTACAGCACCCTCCCTGTTGTCTTCCTGAATAATCTTAACCATTACTCCGTCCTCTTCCTCACTCAATAGGTAATTCATTACAAAATAATTTTCCGGTTTATCTTCAAGCCCGGGGTGGGGGAAAAAGAGACTGTACTTAATTAATTGCTGTGGAATTATTTCTAAAACTTTACCCCATTGTTCAAATATCTTTCCTTCCCATTCTGTTCTGAACCTTATATCGCTTCCAACTTTCCAGTCAGTAATAACGTCACTCCCATATTGCCATTGCTTTAAAAGTTCCGGTTTCGTAAGTGCATCCCAAACTTTTTGAAGAGGCGCTTTAATAATTATAGTGGAAATGTTTTTTGCCATCGTTTAAAAGTTCCGGTTCAAATTTAAAATAGATAATCTGAAATCAAGATTATAAAACTGCATCTTCATAATCTGCTAAAGTATCAATGTCTCTTAATACATTTCCTAAACCCATTTGTACGGGGTAAACGTGCTCCTCGCTGGACTGCACAATTTCTTTGCAGCCTTCCATATTTGTATGTGCTAATATTGCCGTTCTATAAAAAGATGAAAAAACTACGGGGTTGCCTCTTTGATTTTTGTATCCGGCAATACAAATGCACGCTTCGTCGAGTAGTTTTTTTTCTTCAAAAAAATTCCCTAACCTTTTGTATTCCTCCGATGTAATAAATGGCATATCGCCAAGGCAGATCATGTAGCCATTACCGTTAGCGGCGTGAACCCCCTTTTGTATGGAAGTAGTCATGCCTTTTGCAAAGTCATTGTTATGGATAAATTTTACAGGAGAATGTTGCAGGAGATCGTGCACCAGCAACGCATCACGGCCTGTTACTACGATGAGTTCATCAATGCCGGAGGAGATAATATTGTCGACCACTTTTTCAATAACGGTTTTGCCCGCAAAAGGAAGCAGCATTTTATTTTTGCTGCCCATACGTGTAGATAATCCTGCAGCCAATACGATTGCGCTTACCATTCAACAGATGTTTAGAAATAGTGGAGGGAACTAAATTATAAAATTTTCTTGGGAGAAGGACGAAGGGAGTGCCGGGTGCATTTCAAATTGTCGCCGGTTGGTGGAGACACCAACCGGGACGCTTCGCCGTGGGCGGTGTCTCCACCGCCCACAAGCATCAAGACTGTGCGACAATTTGGAATGCACCCGGGAGTGCCTGCAAGCGAAAAGCTATGTCTATTTGAAGAAGCGAATGGATTTTATATGATGGCTGAATTTCTCCTGACGTCGAAAAGAAACTTCTGGATCTTTGAGGTAATCGAAGGATGAAAGTTTATCATCCCAATTACCTTAGGCCGGGTGAAAAAAAACCTATAGTATATTGCTGAAAGTTGAGAGGATAATTAACGGCAATGTGGCCGTAATTACCGCCCTTACATGGGTAAAAAGTGGCCTTTGCCAGATAAAATATAAACCGCCTAAAATTAAATCTTGAACAGCATGATCTGTTCATGTAATTGTTTAAAATTTTTTCCTTTATTGGAAGGTATTGTGTTTAAATTAGGCAGCGTTGATTCCATAGATTTATAAGAGGAATACTTATCAGCAGTTATCTCAGCAGCATCACTTACATGCTCTTTAATTGCATACTTTAAAGTATCTGCCTGATAATCTTCTATTTGCTGCAGGTAAATCCTGCCTATTGTTTTTTCATCTATTCTTTCCATCAGTATCATCGTCGCTTTTTTTCTTTGATAAACTGCGTCCCGGCTTGCCTTCTTCTTTGCCTCCCACCACAAACTGATCTACGTGAACCGCTGTGTCAATCTTTTTTTTTATCCGACTGCATACCTACCTGCGCCTTGCGTTTGAAGAGCCAGGCAGATTTCTGCTGAATACCTACTTCGTAGCCTAATTCCACCGTTGACATGCCTTTCTTTTTAGCAGAAATACGGAACAGCAAATGGAATGCTGAGCTCCATCCTCCTCACAAAAATCCAAACGACACCACCAATCCCGCAATAATTAAAATATACTAAAACCCACAATCAAAGGCCTGCGCAGGGATTTGTCGCAGAGAATAATTCCGTAGATCATTTTTAATAAATTATTACTTGTTGCTGCATTCACTACAGCCATTACAATTACGGCATCTGCAATATTTAATTTGCTTTGAAACAGATTGAGGATAAAGGGATCAACTTCTGTAACGCCGACAATAAATGATAACACATCTATGCCGCCGCTGCCGTAACGTTTCGTTACAAACTCTGTAATGACGGCAAAAAATATAAAGAGCGCCGCGAAGATCAAAGCAGTTTTAAGTTCAAGTGGGTTGGTATGTGGTGGTAATGTTTTTACATCGGGTTGTTGTTTTTTGCTGTGGTGAAATTTTAAAAAGTACAAAGCAACAAGCGAAGACAAAACCACGAAAGTAGCAAAGGCTGGCGCGAGTGCCATCGCTATATTTTTATTAAAGAACAGCGCCAGTAAAAACAATCGTACATACATCATTGTAGTGGCAAGAATAATAGCCGCAGCCACTTTATTATTTTCAGGCAACTCTTTACTTTTTTTGGCGAGTATAATAGTGGTGGCCGTGCTGCTGTACATGCCGCCCCATATGCCCGTGAGAATAATTCCTGAATCGGAGAATACAAATTTTTTAAGTAAATAACTGAAGTAAGAAATACCCGATACCGCTACTATCGCCAGCCAGAATTTGTAAGGGGAAAAGTTTAAGGCCGGCGATACGATTTTATTAGGTAGCAATGGAAGTATCCCAGGCTGATAAATGTCTCAGCCCGGCTTTGATATTTAAACGGACGAATTTGATAATTAGTCCACCTGACTGGACTAATTTACATAAATTAGGTTGTTTGACTGGACTAATTTACATAAATTGCGATAAAGTGACCATAGTTATGGATATCCCAAGAATTACTGAAACACAAATTTTAAAGCAATCCGGCAAGCAAAAAGTAATCCTGCTTTATGGGACACGACGTACGGGCAAATCTACCATTATAGAAAACATAGTAGCAAAGAATGAAAAAGACACGTTGATGTTGCAGGGAGAAGATATGCAGGTGGCCGCCCTTTTGCAAAAGAGAACGGTAGTTAACTATAAGCGTTTAACAAAGGGAAAGAAACTAATAATTATTGACGAGGCGCAGTCGGTGCCTGATATTGGTAAAATATTAAAGCTGATGATTGATACGGTAAAAGATATCACCATCATTGCTACCGGCAGCAGCAGTTTTGATTTGCAGAATTCAACAGGAGAGCCTTTGGTAGGAAGAAATCTCGTTTATCAATTATACCCGATTGCGCAAATGGAATTGTCTGCAATACAGGATCATCTTACTACAGTTTACGATTTGGAAGAGCGCTTAATTTATGGAAGCTATCCTGAATTATGGCAGTTGGAAAACAATGATGAAAGAGAAAATTATTTAAAACAATTGGTTAATAATTATTTGCTCAAAGATCTTTTGATGATAGAAAACATCAAAGGCGCGGACGTTTTATATAAGCTGTTACAACTGCTGGCCTTCCAGGTTGGCAGCCAGGTGAGCACCGTGGAACTCGGTAACAGCCTGCAATTGAACCGGCAAACGGTAGATCGTTATCTTGATCTTTTATCGAAAGTTTTTATCATTTATCCCTTATCCGGCTATAGCAATAATTTGCGAAAAGAAGTGAGCAAAAGTAAGAAATGGTATTTCTTTGATAATGGAATCCGGAATGCGCTTATTGCAAATTTTAATCCTTTGAGCCAGCGTAATGATATTGGCCAGCTTTGGGAGCAATATTTTTTGAGCGAAAGAATAAAATATAATAGTTATACCAATTATTTTCCGCAATATTTTTTTTGGCGAACGTATGACGGGCAGGAAATTGATTTAATAGAAATAAATAATAAACAAAAATTGCAGGCGCTTGAATGTAAATGGAGAGACAAGAAAGCAAAAATTCCCACCGCTTTTGCCAAAGCATATCCCAAAGCCTCCTTTGATCTTATAACCCAGGAAAATTATCTTGATTGGATTACGAAGAAATAGTAAAACTTTTTTGCCCCGCCAATAAATACATTTTTAAAAAAAACATAGCCGGAAAAACAGCATTATTGAAGTTGATCACCTAATATTGCTAATAACTAAAAGTATTGCCATCTGTAATACCGGATGCAATTATTTCATCCAACGCAGGTCTTCCCGTTCTTTTGTAAGCCCAATTCATCCACACGTGAGAACCGCCGTCTGGTCTCCTGACCAACCGGCAGCAAATTAAAACGCACTGAGGCATAATTCCATATTAGTATGTCCCTGGGCCAAAATGATATAACCAAGAATAAATGCTCTCAGCCAGCGTAAGATAACAATCAACCATAATTTTTATACATTAGTGTAATGAATCCAGATTACAGCATTCATGCAGCAGAATATTTCACGGCTACAATTTATGAATGGCAAGCCGTTCTTGCAGATGACAATCATAAGGATATAATAATAGATAGTTTACAATATTTGGTAAAAGATAAAAGAATTGAACTAAACGCTTTTGTTTGCAAACATGGTTTTAAGACTGCCTGTTATTAAATCTTTATACTTATCCGTCTTTAAAAGATGCTTCCATATTAATACCATAACGGTATTAATAGTAGTGATAGCGCACGGCGTGGCATCTTAATAATTACCATTAGATAAAAATTCCGTGTGGGTCTACAATTTATAGGCAAAGTTTTTTTTTGGACATTATAGTAATTGAGCTACTGTTTTAAATTTTCTTAAAAAATTTGTAATCATCCAGCTAAACAAAAAGGCTCCAGCAAATACAATTAAAAATTTGACAATTACCGGCAGCGAAATTTGTATCAGCAGGAATTGAAACCAGGTTATAAAGACATAGTGGATAAGATAAATACTGTAGGCATTTGCAGAGACGCTGTTCCAGGTATGGCTTAAAACATTTCCTTTCTTTTTAAAAAAAGAAAGGAAAGCAAGACTGCTGCTGATGCAGCTTGCAACAAAAAATAAATCAAAAATTAACCAGGCTGCTTTAGAGCTGGCAGTATAAGGATTGATAAATACAGGAGCATAAAAAGTAAGCCATTCAATGATTGCATAGCTTATTACACAAAGCAATGCCCAGAACCACCATTTCTTATTCAACAGTTTATTACCTGTAAAAATATAATCTTCCCAATCACCCGCACCTGAACAAACACCAAGTAAAAAGAAAACAAAATATAAAAAAAAGCGATTTACCTGGAAATCAAACGGGCCAAAACCTGTCCAGGTATATTGCCCAATCCAAATGCTTACAGGAATAAATGATATACACAATATTGCAAAAAATATTATCCAAAACACAACCGGTCTCTCAGTTAGTTTATAAATTTTATTAGATACCGTTATATAGAATTTTGGCGGGATGAATGCAGCAATAATATTGAACAATAATAATTCCCAAATAAACCAGGGTGGGCCTACAGGCCATTGTTCATTGAATAAATAATCTTTAAGGAAAGCTGATAGCTGAAAGTTATGATGGCTTATATAATAAGAGGGCACATAAGCAAGAGGAATTATTGAGGACACGGCGATGATAAAAGGGATACCCAGTCTTTTCAACCTTTCAAGGAGGAATACTTTATTACCCTTTCTTTGAAGGCTTTTAAAAACAAAGAGCCCGCTTATTAAAAACATTAAGGACATAAAAAAAATGTCATTAAAATTTTCAAAAATGTCCATTACAATCCACCTTTGATTATCAACAACCGGGGCGGTCGAATTAATGTAAGCAGTTGTATCAAAATAAGCAAACGTAGTATAAGCCAGCGATGCATGGTGCGCTACCACCAGCACGGTTATAAAAGCACGTAAATAATCAATCCAAAAATTTCTTTTCATAAACCTCTAAGAAAATTATAAGAAAATTAAATTTATAAAACAATATCCAGGTACTTTTGGCTTTTGGGATGTTTGAGACACACATCGCAAAATTAGATTTATTGAAGCCAGATACACTTATGCAAATTTATAATACAGTATTTACGGACAAGTATAAAAAATCTAAGGCTGCTGCCTATCCTGGTGTCACCCATGTTTAGAAGAATTACCTGTTTTAAAAGAATTGAATAAAGAATATAAGGAACAGGATTTTAAACTTATCTTATTTAGTATTCTATGCCCGTGTTGGTGTTCCTTCTTCCAAACCTTAAAGCATTTACACAGAGTAAAAAGAGGCCATCTCACAAGCCGGCGGTACAACTAAATGGTTCTTTTTATTGCATTACGGCGTATCTCTTCCAATAAATCTACCTTTTCCCAACAGAAAATCAATTGCTTTAATAACGTTCCTTTCAATACTTGCTTCTGTTTTGAGATTCGCTATATACCGGATAATTTCATGTTGCAACGACGGAGCGAGGTCATCAAAAATTACTTTTGCCTGCTTATTTGCACGGAGTGCCTTCATAAGCTTTGGGTGTATGGGAATTGTTCTGTCTGCCGGGTCATATTCAATAGTCACTGCGATCGTTTCACCAATTCTTTTTGGCGATTGTTTAAGCATTGATGTATTAATATAAAGACGCCAGTCGCCGCTATATTTCACCAATGTTTGTTTGTAGGGTAAGTTATTTATTGTGCCACGCACAGGAATTTTTCCTTTGTCCTTTCCGGCTTTTCTAAAAAGCTTTTTTAAGATCGGTCCAGGCACAAATACAAATGGGTTTATCCCGATAATCTCTATAGCGGCTTTGAATTGATGCATGCTAAATGAAAATACAAAACATAATGTCAACTGATTATTTTGGATGTATCATCTTTCCTTGCTTTTTATGACCATGTTGGTGTTCCTTCTTCCAAACTTAAAGCGCTTACAATGAGTAAAAAGCGACCGCCGATGTTGCGTGTTCCCCGAAAAAGCGGGGCAGGCTGTGCGGATGGTTTTGTAGCTACGCAATCACCAACATCAGTTTAGTGCCAATACACTACTGTAAATTATTTTATTCCCATCCAATGCGTTAGAAAACCAAATTCATCCTTTCCACTTTCGTAAAATTTTGCAGAAGAATATTTATAATCTTCAGGATAAGCGCATAAGCCTGCCGCTACAGGATTATAATGCCCGCCCGGCTGAAGCCATTCGGACGGGGATGTATTCCATCTTTTGTCCGAATGGACTCCTTCGGAGTATAAACACTTCTTTTGTAAATAAATCTATACTTAATGGGTTGCGTTCCTGATCCCTCTTTGCATCGGGAGATACTTCCTGTCTTTTGCTCCCACATGAAATCTTTCTAAAACTTTAGGATGATTTTTTTCTAAATCTCTTTTAATTGTTTGTGATACAAACTTTAAAAAATTACGTTGAACAGCATCTCTTTCATATCCTTCCTGAATTTGCCATACCTGTCTTGCCGGCAGGCAGGTTAAATGTATATGGTTACTCATAATAACAAATGCATTTACTTCTACCCATTTTCTTGTAACCATGGTTTTAAGACTTCCTGTTATTACATCTTTATATTTATCCGGCTTTAAAAGATGCTTCCCCGTCCGAACGGTTCAGCCGGGCGGGCATTCTAAGATGGTACCTGTAAAATATTGAGGATGATATTCTGTAATAGTAATGAAATTTTATTGATGCTAAGATATTAAAGAAATGAAAGTTTAGCTCTTCTTTAGTTCATGTCTCTCCAAAAGTTGTCCCAAAGGGATGGATTTCATTGGTGGTTGCCAGGCTACTAAACCATCAGCACAGCCTGCCCCGTTTTTCGGGGAACACACAACAACGGCAGCGTGTGGTTCTCTGGTGGTGGCGTGATTGTTTTAGGAAGACCAACGCCTGCGAAAAAAAGATGCCTAAGCATTTGGTGGTGTTACACCTGCTAACACTTGCCATACCTGCCTGCCGGTAGGCAAGTTAAATGTATGTGGTTATTCATCCCGATAGCTATTCAATTCTTTTATCGTTTGCTAAATATTGAAACTTTCAATTATCAATACTCCGGTAATTTTTTAGGTTCTGAAACTCAATATGGGTAAGGGATTCATAAAATCGACATTTATTTTTTTGCAACTCAGCCTAAAAGCTGAGTTTGAGAATAATAATTTCTAAATCTATACACACTGGTTATCAAAATGATACAAAAAATAAATTTAAAATTTGCTCTAAAAATCCTACCGGAGTATTGAATTATTATATTCTGTCATCGGTAAGAATAGGTTGCCATTCATAAATTGTAACTGTAAAATATTGTGCTGCATGAATAGTGTATTCTGGATTCATTACTAATGTATATAAAATATGACTGCTTGTTGTCTTATGCCGGCTGAGAGCATTTAATCTTTGTTATATCATTTGGGCATAAAAACATACTATTCTGGAATCATGGATCAATGCGTTTTTAATTTTTGCCGGTGGTCAGTCCGAAGGACTCCCTTGGAGGAGACCAGACGGCGGCTCTCACGTGTGGATAGGTTGGACTCGCGAAAGAACGCGAACAGTCGAGTAGGCAAAGGCATTTCAGCCCAAGCCGCTCAAAGAACCGTACGTGAAAGTCTCCCTTCATACGGCTCGTATTATCCAATCATGCTTTTATTCCAATCTTCCAATGATAAAACAACAAAGGGGTTTCTGCTTGCATCAATTGATACTTCTTGTACAACCTGTTCTTGCCTCGTATCTTATATGTGTTCTTCATCCACTTGCGGATTAGTTCATTCAGATAATAAAATACGCTATGTGCTTCATCTCTGTTGAACCTTGTGTAGTAATTGATCCAGCCACGTATTTTAGGATTTAGCTTCTCTGCAAACCATTCTAACGACTGTGTACTCCACTGCGTTCGCAACACTTCTTTGATAGCTGTTCTGATACTCGTTTTGGCTGCATTGCAGATAGCTGCACTAAACACTAATAAGCGTTTTGCTCTGCCAAACTTATCCTTCACTGTTCTCGGCTGAAAACTATAACTTAGAAAGGTGAAGCTTTCATTATCGTGCTTTTCACAGCGCTGATAGTTTTTGCAATACACAATCTTCGTCTTTTCAGGATGCAGTGTTAATTCAAATTCCTGCATTCTTGTTTTCAGTTCTTCCAGCATCTGATCAGCTTCTTCTTTACTGCTGCAATGTATTACGATGTCATCAGCGTAACGCTCAAAAGGACATTGCCGTTGTGCTTCATCCATCCACTTGTCAAAAGCATGATGCAGGTATATGTTAGCTAACAACGGACTAATCACTCCTCGTACACAATTGGTAATTTTTTTTATTTTGCTCATTTTTGTTCTCCTTTAAGGGTATGGAGTGCCTGATATCTATACTATTGTCACCAACCACAACCTCCTTTACCAGCAATCTTAAAATCTTCTTTTTTTCTTTTATATCCAGTTGATGAACATTAATGCCTAGCTGGTTTTTAAAGCTTTCTGCATCCAGGTATTGAAGCCGTTGATCCAATGCCAGCTCATGATTTTTCAGATTCTCCAACTCTTTCTCTGTGGTATTAACCCGCCTTTGTAATTCCGGCATTCGGGTTCTTAATTGCCCTATAGTGATAAGACCCTCCTGGTAAGCATCTAATAATTTATCCATTGACTGTGATAATTTATTACGCTGCCTGAGCATGGCTTCTTTTTGTTTTAATACAGGACTAGCCTTTCTTGTTTCTTCCACTCTTTTTTCGACTTCTCTTTGGATCAGCATTGGGTCTTCTAATAACTCTGCTATCTGCTGCCACACAACATTGTCCAGGTAGTCTTGCCTGAGGGGTTTGCAATTACACTTTCTTACTCCTTCAAAGCGATAAGGATCTGAACCAAAACATCTGTAATAATAAATCCTTTTTTTTGCTGATGTTTCTGTATACGTTCTGTATAAAGAATAGCCGCATTCACTGCACACCATCATACCCTGCAGCAATGTTTCTACTTTTGTATTCCGCTGTGAATGGAGCTTATTGCTTTTTAACCTTTCCTGTGCGATATCAAAAACATCCTGGCTGATTATAGCCGGCACCGGGATTTCTATCCATTCTTCTCTTGGCTTTTCCCTGTTACACCCATTCTTTACTGCAAATCCGCCCTTTGCTCTTAATGGTTTAGTAATTCTTTGGCGTTCTGCATGCTCTGTTTTTCCATAACAAGCTTTACCACAATAAGCAGGATTTCGAAGCATTGCCCAGATAACAGAACGTTCCCATTTACCTGTATTTTTTCTTGTCGGTATTTTTTCAGCAGTAAACTTTCTGGCAACGGTGCCTATGCTACAAAAATCTTCTGTATACATCCGGAACAGTTCCTTTACCACTTCAGCTTCCTTTTCATTGATTTGATAATAAGCTGCGGCATCCTCGGTCTTCCTGATATAGCTATAGCCATAAGGCGCACCACATAATACATTCACCACCCCTGATTTGGCTTTATAACGTTTCCCTCTGCGGCACCGCTCCTTAATAATTGCCCGTTCGTACTCTGAGATCATGCCCTGAAACTGTAATAACAACGCTTCTTCCGGAGTATCTGCTTTTGGTGAGTTAATAAATAATACTTCCGTACCACACGATGCAAATTCATCCATTAATACTACCTGATATGCATAATTGCGGCTCAGGCGGTCAGGACTATAAATTAATATCGCCTGTATCTGACCTTCGGCACTCAGGTCTCTTACTCTTTCAAGTCCAGGCCTAACTAATATAGCACCACTATACCCTTCATCTTTAAGCACATACTCATCCGGAACAACATAACCTTGCTGTTCTGCAAAACTTAAGAGTTCGTCCACCTGACTGCCAATGGTTTTATTCTCCTTCTGCTGGTTCGAGGACACTCTGGTGTATATGGCTGCTGTTTTCATATACTGAAGTTTGTTCTATTAATTTATATGATGATTGCTCAGTGAAAACAACTGGTTGGCCGGCCGGAACAAGGAGATGATAAACCTGAGAGAGCTTTTGCTCCCACAAACGATCATAGGTAAATGATACCTTAAGTTGTTGCTCCTTTTTTGCCATGACCCTTCTTTGCTAAAAATTCTTCCAGCGCAGTATGAACCACTTTGCTGATCGATAGCCCTCTGGATCCCGATAGTTTCTTTATCCGGTTGATCAGTGTAGGTGGAAGCTTTACTGTAAACACCACAGAACTTTCCGGTATCGCCATTTTCTCGTTGATCTCCCGGGCCAACTGTATATAACGGTAGGCCTGTACCTGAGATACGCCATACTTCTGCATCAGCTTTTCTGCTATATGCGGCTGAGGCTTGTTGTTTTGCAACAAGGTAAACGCCTGGTTGATGCGTTTGGCCAATTCTGAGTTCTGTGCTCTTTCCATTTATCATAAATGTAATACTTTTTATGAAAATATTAAAACTTACCTCTTTTAATTTCCACCCGCCTGAAAAACTCAATGTTTGTGAGTGTGTACGTAAAGCTATAACACCACCTTGCGGGGTGCCTTTCGTTCTTGCTGTTATGCTTCCGTCTTCCTGTTCTACTCCTGCTTTCAACCATCGTTTCACATACATCAATACCCACTTTTCCTGTGTGTGCTGCCCAAGCAGTTCCATCATCGTACTGTGACTGATGTTGTCGAAGAACCCTTTTATGTCCACATCTAACACCCATGCTTTCTGCATACAGTTTGCCTGGCATTGAACAAGTGCATCATGTGCGCTTCTGCCCGGTCTGTATCCAAATGAGCTATTGTGAAAGATGGCTTCCATTGCGGGTTCCAAGTAATCTTTTACTACACCCTGTGCTATGCGGTCGCTTACCGTTGGTATGCCCAACGGTCTTACACCGCCTTGCTTCTTTGGAATAAATACCGTCCGTACAGGCGATGGAAAATAACTGCCCGATGTCATGCGGTTCCATAGCTTATACAGGTTGCCTGCCATGTTTGCATTAAACTTTTCAATGCTCTCACGGTCAATGCCTGCTCCGCCATTCTTTGACACAACTTTCAGATAGCTTTCCCATACCATCCTTTTACTTACAGGTAATGATTTTGTCATTTTCTTTCTTCATCTTCCACTGACAACTGCATAAGTTACTTGCTAACTTAAACTTCAATCATCCGTGTTGTTTAAAATAATTCTGACTGGATAACCGAAGCCCTTCGCTCCATCCCGATTACCGGGACTTCATCACTACTATGGCTTCGTCCGACGCTCGCCTGTTGCTTCTCCTGCTTTAAGCAAGATTGAGTTGCAGTATGAACTGTAGGTCTTTTGACGAACAGTCGCTTTGTCCCAAAGGGATGCCCTTGGTATAAAAAAAAACTTCCTGCAAAGCATATTAGCACATCAACAGGTAAGCCTCTCACGTTTCGTATAAAAGCCTGTGCAAAGCTCCTGCCGCCTTAATGCCGGTTGTTCTGTAGCCGGTAAACAGATGACTGCTACAGCCTGTCGTATCAATCGTAGGGAACCGATACTTTTAACAACGAGGAGCCATTTCGACATGTCTTCGGTCGGTTTACTTTCGTTCAGCTTCTTTGCACGCACCTGATCTCGTTACACGAAACCTTTTGCCTGAACGTTCAGCACCATATCTTTTGAATATAGCACCTTCAGGTGGTTTGCATACTCTGTCTGTACAGCGTATGCGGTAGGCCTACTACCATCTTTTATACAACATTGAAAAGAACTATCCATTCTCTCCATTCGTGACACACCCTACGTTAGCTGGAAATAGATATAACGGGAAGGCATAGGTGCAGGCGTGTTGCACAAATCCAGGCTTTCAATAAACCTCGCCTTCTTTATGCCTTCCGAAAATATTCTTTAATTCTTAACTACTTCCCTCAAAAACTTTTTCCCTTCGTTTGAATTCATTGTAAAAATGATTAACCTGCTCAGTTGATTTGGCGTAAGGCTGCATTTCATATTTACATAAACCAATTGACTTGCTTCCGGTGCGGAGATGGCAACGGTGATCCTTTTTATTACGTTCTGCTCATTTTGATCTCCTCTTAAATATATCCACTGCGAACCATTGTGTACCGACAGCCATTCTTCACCGGAAAGTTTATTTATCGAAGCCCGGAATTCGCTTACCAATTTTTCATTGGTGGTTTGTACAAGTGTGACTCTTATCTTTTTTAACCCGCCAATTAAATCAACAATTTCTTTTGGTACGTCTTCCTCAAACCTTAAATATTTTTTTAAAAAAGGCTTCCCAATAAGCATGGGTACTTTTATTGACCTTACCGAAACTGTGCCTGAGTAATCATTTTTATTGAAGACATCAACATTACTGTGCGACGAAACAAGGCACGAACTAAAACTTACTGCGCCAAGTAAAAAAATAAAAATGGCTTTCATTCGAAATATGCTGCTGTTCATAATCCTTTAGAATATGGGTTTTAAAAATTATTGTTGCTCAGCAATAAATTTCGACAATTCAGTCATTGGGATATCCCCATCCAGCAACATTAAAACATTCTGATCGCTACCCGTGACAGACAACAATAAAGTGTGCAGTATGTCGCCTGAAGATCCTTCGGTCTGCAATTTTATTTTTCTTCCGCCGGAATTTATTGTTACAAGTTCTTCAAGATTTAATTTTTTTACGGCAAGGTTTATTTCATTTTGTAGTCCGGGCGGGGTCTGCCCTTGTTTCATGGAAAAGGATCCCAAATCTACAAGGCTGTCGAGGAGTTTTCCTCCACCCGTAATCAGGATATTTATAGAATTTACTTTTCCCAATATTGGTTTTATTTTCTGCAGACTCTCGTCTTGTATGTTTAGTTTGTTAAGGATACTAAACATTGGCTTTCCTACTTTAATGGATGTAATACCTTCCATCTCCTGGTATTTTTCAAAGATTTTGTGGAGATCATCTAATTGAGCGAAAGCTGCGCCGTTGAAGAAAAAGACTGTGATGATAATGATTAACCTTTTCATTTTTATTTTTTTAAAAGTTTTTAATTAATGTGAAATGTTGCATCAACTTTTAAAGTTGGCTTTGTTGTTTTTTTCCTGGTACCAGTTTTATTATTCGATAAAGGGTGCATTCCAAATTGTCGCAAGGTTGTCAACCTTTAAACAAGTTAATTCTAGATTTAAAAACTCCATCTGGAAGGTTGACAACCTTTAACCGACAGCGACAATTTGGAATGCACCCTTCGATAAACTATTCCTGATCAGGGAATACTATTTTTGTTTGTGTTATAGTTTTATTTTTATCCGGCTTATCGGCTTTAGTTCATCTGCCGTAAGGGTAAGATTGCGGGAAATCATGCCCAGCGATTCACGGGCTATGGCAACTGCATCTGCTTCATTTGTAACGGGTTTGCCATTTACAATCACGAGGTAATCCTGTAAGCCTGCATTCGTTTTTACGTCTTTCTTATCTACCCGTTGTATCCTTTTTTGTATCCATCTTTTTTTATGCATATTCACAGCATAGTCTCTATTTTTTTTGGATGCTGTTGCTGTTTTTTCTACTGCCCTTGCCGTTTCTTTTATTTGATTAGCAGGTAATATAGCGGTTGCAATAAGCTCCTTATTACTATCAACCAATTTATTTGATGCGGGTATATTGGCAATTTTATTCGTTGAGGTTTGCGGCCAAAAAGTATAAGCAGTTACCATTGCCGCTACCATAGCTGCCGCCGCTAAAATTCTTTTCACCCATATTCTGCGAGCCGGAAAAGCTACCACCTTCTCAGCAGAAATATCTTTCATAAAATCTTCAAACTCCCAGTTCATCTTTTGCGCTCTTTCTGCATGGAGCACTTCTGCATACAAGGCATCCTGCTCGTTTATTAAGCCTTCCAATTGTAACAAATTGATCTCTTCAGCACTTACAGTGCCAGCATAAAACTTATGCAACAACTCATTATAATTTCCGCTCTTCATACTCTTGTAGTTTTATTATTTTCATTTTTATTTTTTGCCTGGCTCTGCTCAGGTTTGTCCTCACTGCGCCTTCATCTATAGCTAATAATTCCGCTATTTCTTTCGTATCAAACCCTTCCACGTCGCAGAGATGTATAGTCATTCTTTGTTTTTCCGGCAGTTTATTTATCTCACTCTTTATAAGGCCTACCAGGTTTCCCTGCGAAAGCTCAGTAGAAAGAGATTGGGTTTTCCCAAATTGCCCATGATGCCGGATGATTGTTTGCTCTTTCTTTAGCCGGTTGAAGCAATCATTTTGCAATGCCTTTATTACGAATGCCCGCAAATTTTCTATCCCATTTAGTTCCTCTTTTTTCTGCCACATTTTTATCATCGTATGCTGCACCGCATCTTCAGCTTCGGATGGATTATTTAACAGCCGCATGGCCAACCTGTACAACAAGTCTTTCCAACAAAACACCTCCGCCTTGAACCGCGCAGCATCCATAAAGTGAACCAGTTTTATATATAACAATTGACGATGCCAAAGTATTACATTCAGAATAAAGAAAATTGCAAAAGAGGTTGAAGGAACTAAAAAAGATAAAGAGATAATAATGCTGGTGTGATTACTTTTTGCAGTGCCCCGTTTTCATGCCCATGTTGGTGTTTCTTCTTCCAAACTTAAAGCGCTTACAATGAGTAAAAAGTGGCCGCCGATGTTGCGTGTTTGTACGGATGGTTTTTTAGCTACGCAATCACCAGCATCAGTTTAGTGCCAATACACTAAATTATTTTATTCCATCCAATGTGTTAGAAAACCAAATCCGATAGCTATCTGATCATCCTTTCTACTTTCGTAAAATTTTGCAGAAGATGCTAAGATATTCAGAACTCCTTACCTCTCGCAGTTAGAAAATGCGGAGGTTTTAAATTTAAGCATTAGATCCGTACCTGGGAAAATAGTTTCTGTTTGGTTCAATACTTCAGTAAGTTTTTCGGCTGCCAGGTTAAACCTCGGCGCGGATAGGGAGTGCAGTATCACGGTTAAGGTTTTGTTTTCATAATCGGGTATCAGGTCTGCATTATTTTGAATAATTTGCTTTACAAGCATTCTTTTTTCCTCTTTGACATTTATAATAAGAAACTTGCTAAGTTCGTTTGCTACAGCCGTTTCTGCCCGATAACAAATCATTTTTATTATGTTCATAAACATTTTACTTTCGGGTTTGAGTTTATTATAACGTGCCTGGTGAGGCATGTTTTTTAATTTTATTCTTGCCGGTATTTTCGAGCGTTCATCTTTTAACTGCTCCTCTGTTTGCTGATTGTTTTCTATTTGTCCCACAAGTTTCATTTGCTTTTTTAGTAAAGCCGGCATATCGTCTAAGGAGGTTTCTATCGCTTCTTCTGTAAGGGGGAATAATTTGGCTTTCAATCGTGCCGTTTTTTCTTTTTGCTTTTTAAGCCTGTAATTTAATTTACGATGCTCAGGATTCACCACTTCTTTGTTTTCATCAATCGCTTCTACACCATATTCCACTATCTTATCGAAGTCATAATCCATTATCATATAACGGAAAAAGTTTTCCTGGCTCCATCGGCCAAACATCCTGCCTGCTGCTACCTCAGTGCTTATAACTCTGTTGGTGGTAATGATTGCCGTTTGGTGTCCACCATCGGTAAGCCTCCTGATTTCACGCATTGACACACCGCCAAGTACGGTTTCCCGTTCGCACAATCGCATGGCAATTGTTTGATCAAGAACCTTTACCTCTGTTGCTTTAAAGCCTTGTTCATCCCACATATCCTTAACATTTTTGCGATAGGTTAATACAGCGATGCGGTACTTTTGGTACAAGCGTTTAAAGAAAGCAGGTTCATAAGCTTCCCTGTCAAAAACCAGGGTACACACTGGCGGCTGGTCATCGGGAACTTCGTTTTCATCGTCTGCTTTTTCATCCCCTGTACTTCGGTTTGCTTCTGTTATGTTTGCTACTTCTGTTATGTTTTCTGTTTTTTTAAATTCCTCTTGTGGCTCGCAAGGTGATGGAAGTAAGAGTGTCTTTTGCAACTCAGGGATGATATAATCTTCAATGGCTTTTTGAAGTTTTTCGGTAAGCTCACCGGCAATCATCATTACCGGTAAACCCGTTGCATCATTGACCCAGAATTCCGTGGTGGCGCTAAGGCAAAGTTTTTGCCGGGAGATAAATCTGGAAGGAAGTTTAGCCTGATGACCAAAATAAATGCGTACATGACCATCTATATAGAGAAACGATGTTTCCTCTGTTGGCCCGCTGTACCAATGGTCTATGAGAAGTTGATTCAATTTTTGCGCCTGGTTCTGGCTGGTAAGAAGTTTGATTTTATCGCGAAGGCATCTTACTTCCGGGATACGGTCCAGCCCTATTATTTTACCTATTTCCCCAGGTTTACATTGCTTGAGTTGTTCAGGATTTTTGATGCGGGCCAGCGCCATAAAGGCCAGTGTAAGGACGATGGATTCCAATCCATAATAATGATTCCCGGGTATTTTATAGACATCTTTGGTTTTTAATAAACCCTGTGCAAGTAATGCCGGCAATAAGAATAATACTCCTGCACCACAAAGTGCCTCGTGGGCATTAAACCGGGTGGAGGCGTTGCCTGTTCCTAAAATAGCAGTGGCCATCCGGTCTTCATACCGGGTGGTGGCTATGCCAAGAGGCGCCGACTGATCGGCCTCATTACGCATGTTTAAAGTGGTGCCGGAACCGTCAATTATCTCCGATTTCTCTTTTTTTTAAATAGCCTTGTTTTACGCCATAGCGAATGGCTGATTCTCTTACGCCTTCCTGTTTTGCAATGCTATTTACACTTTGTCCTTTATCTAATTTGCTTTGTATGCGCAAGCGGCAATCACCAGTGATTTTATAGGCTGTTCCTTTGCGGGCATCATGGCCAAAAAAGCCTTCTTCGCCTTTTTCCACAAACTTTTTATAGGCACGCTGCACGCTGTCTTCACTCACATGAAAGCATCTCTCAACTTCCGTTTTACGGCAAAGACCCTGATGAATAAAATTGCTCGTGATATAACGAAAGGCTTTTAAATCTCCTGAAGGATGTGCGTACACAGGTAGTCCATTTACAATATATTGTACAAGATCATCTTTCTCATACACTCCAAGGCAATCAGAAATAAGTGTGCAGCCTGTTGGGAATAGGGGTAATTTTAATTGCATACCTCAAATTAAAGTCTAATTTAGTTTGCGAACAAACATCTTATTTAAACGATGAAGTAAGGAGTTCTGATATTAAAGAAATGAAAAGTTTAGCTCTTCTTTAGTTCATGTCTCTCCAAAAGTTGTTGGTGATTGCCAAGCTACTAAACCATCAGCACAGCCTGCCCCGCTTTTTCGGGGAACACACAACAACGGCAGCGTGTGGCTCTCCGGTGATGGTGATTGTTTTATGAAGACCAACGCCTGCAAAGCGCTTTTATTTTCTTGCACAAAGATTCTATCTCACGTTTACATTAAAAACTCATGCTTACAAATGTGCCTACTTGTACGTTGGTCAACCGATTTGTTCTTCTAATAAACTTTTCCATAAAATAAATCCTTTTTTATCATCTGAATAATCATGCAAAATGCGACTAAAGTGTTTTGGTTGGTTTTCAAGGAAAACTTGTCTGCCCTTGTTTCTAATAATGCCAAGTTGTTTGTCAATTTCTTTTATCTCTATTTTAAGTGTCGGCTTGTCCTTTGAGAAATGCCATAGATAAGTGGCTTCTTCTGTATCTAATGTTTCTAAAACAATATGAAACTGTTCCTTTCCTGTCAATAAAAAAACAAAAGAGAAGGGACTTAGCATAAAACGAATTTTTAAAGTGCTTCTATCGTGTTGTTGTGATAAGAACTGTAAATGCTTGCGATGCTTAAAGTTTTCCTGCTTCAAAATATCTTCAAGTAATTCTTCACCTGAACTATAAAGCGAATTGTTTTTCTCTCCCTGAATTTGATTGATGTCTAAAAGGTTTTCATTTTGAAGCAGTGTTCTTCCAATTATATTTTTCGAAACAAAAGTGAACTTCACTCCTTCAATTACTTCACGATTTATTTTCTCCACATCGGTTGAAGTTGCCAATTGAGCAACAAGTTTATTATTTTCAAACTCAACATGAATAGCAATTTTTACATTTTTTGATTTAAGTACTTTTGCAAAGTATGGTTTCAAAACTTCAAACTCTGGTCTCACCTCAAGGTTTTCTATTTCAAATTCAAGTTCTGTTTTTAATTCAGGAACGATGTGTTTGAAAGCAATAGTTCCAAAACGGAATTCAAGGTGTTCAATCGAAATTTTTAATTCCGTCTCAATTGTTATGATTTTTTTTGATTCAACAATTTCTTCTGTTGGCTCATCAAATAGTGTTGCTTGCTGATCAATTTTTCTGTAATAAGTATTTCGTTTTAGAAACAGCTTATTCAGATAGTCAATTTTTATATCACGATAATCATAAATAGTTGGAGTAACTTCTGAACGCTGAACTCTACCGATGTATTGAATCAACTTTCCTTCAAATGAAAACGGATAAACAAGAAATAAGCAATTCGCATTTTGTAAATCAGTCCCTTCTCCGAAGAATTGACCTGTTGTAATCAACACTTGATAACTTCCATCTTTAAGAATTTTCCATTTGGAAATTCGGTTAGTTTCAGAATCATCTCCGCTCAACGTAATTGTTTCATAAGAGTGTTTCAGATACTGGCATAGAGAATCAATATGTTCTTTTCTTTCAGTAATTATCACAACCTTTTTACCTTCTTTCAATTCAATAATTACATCTTGAAGAATCAATTTATTTCTAGCTGAATCATGACTAAGAATCTTTGATAGTGTTTCAAAGTGGTCTGTCTTTGAATTGAAAGGAACATCAAGTTCAGTATTTCTGATAATAATTTTAGCTTGTTGTGCGGTGCTAATCTCGCTTGATTTTATCTCGGAAATTACTTCACCTAAATGGATGAAAATTAATTTGCCGTCATTGTATTTTCTGAAGGGAGTTGCCGTTACTCCATATAGATAAAATGTTTGAAGTTTTGCAATTGTATTTCTGAATGTCTCAGCAGGAATATGATGACACTCGTCAACTATTACAGTCCCGAAAGCAGTTTTCAGATTATCATTTTCAGGTTTAGCGAGTTCTTTTGATAAACTCTGAATAGTTGCAATTGTGATTTTCCTTCCAACCTTATTTTTTCCTTGCCCGATTTTACCGATTTCATTTTTCGGAATTCCAAGAAAGGTTTCAATTCTTTCTGTCCATTGCTCAACCAATTGTTTTCGGTGAACAATAATTAAAGCAGGTTGCTGTTTGTCCGAAATTATTTTCAATGCAACAATTGTTTTGCCCGAAGCAGGTGGAGCTACAATCACTCCCAAATCTTTTTTAGAAATAGATTCAATTACTACTTGCTGATGTTCTCTGAGTTGAGCATTGAATAGGAAGGGAATTGCTTTATGTTTTTTTCTTTCATCAATGAAATCATGGTTAATTTTATTTTCTCTGCAAAACCGAATTAACTTTCCAATAAACCCCCTTGGAATGATAACTTCATTTTCCGTTTCTTCAACAAACTTAAAATATCGTTCCGTACCGAAAGTGTTTCTGCCAATTTTCTTCTTGATGATAAATTCTGAATTTGTGAAGTTCAATTCTTCTTTCAAAAAGTTTATCAAGGCTGTTAGCATTCCCTCTCTGCTAATCTTCACTTCATTGTTCAATGCAATCATCAATTTTCCATCACCAACTTTTCGAAAAGTTGAATTGGGAGTTGTAGAAAGGGATTGATAAAGCTTGTCTAATTCCGAAACAGAAATTTTCTTTATGTTTCTTAGCAATTGAAATTGGTCTGTGAAAGGTTGTTGGATTTCAGCATCAATAAAACAACTGTTTCCTTGCTCCCAAGTCTTTTTGAATAGTGGTAATGCTATTAAGTTTCCCAAGCCTTTTCCTGAGAGAAAATCCTGATTGGGAAACAAGCGGTCAAAACTTGAACTTTTATCAAATACTGAAAATGCTCCCGACTGTTCAAGAATTGAGATGAAAATTTTTCTACTCCTGATTGCAGGGTATGGTTGTTCAAAAAATACCCAAACATGTCCTCCATTACCAGAACGGGAACGCTCCAGGTATGCAGGAATTCTTTTTTCATCACATGCTTTTAAGAAAATTCTACATTCACTAATCCAATTTTCCTCATCAAAATCTGCTACTAAAAAACATGAAGTGTTGTCTTTAAGCAACGGATAAACACCTACCAGTCGTTCACCGTTTAAATGTTTCGCGATTTCCTGGTCGGTAAGTTTTAAATAGGACTTGTCGGTATAATTCTGAAAAGTGCCGCCTTTCATTTTATGTGCCTTGTAAAAATAGGGGTCATAAAAATATGCAGGCATGTATCCGCTTTTGCTTCCCTTTTCCCATCGAATCGCAAACACATCTTCTCTGCCTTTGAAAACAGATTTGAAAAGATGGATTGATTTGAGAGAGATGCATTCATCTTGAATTATTTATGCCGGCGTTAGTGTTTCCAACGCAATAAACATTAAAGCCCTCGATTTTCCTGAAGCTGGCGGAGCTTTAATCAGCAGGTATTGAGCAGTACGGGCAGCATACGCCTTCTCCTGCATTTTACGCATCCCCAACTCGTTTGTCTTTTTGCTTTTACCTGTTTGATTGTATGTTACATGTATTAAATCGGGCATATCTTTCGGGTTTATCACGTCTAAAACTCGTCTAAAAAAAATTATTTAAAAAACAATATAATATTGATAATCAATAAAATACATCTGAACATTGTCTAAAAGCATGTCTAAATTCGTCTAAACCACGTCTAAATTTTTGAAGACAAAGTCCAAACTTTATCATTTACTTCAATATCTCCATTCTTCCTTAGTAACTGAAGGTTGTTTTTAATCTTATTTTTTTTCTGGTCCTCATCCAGTACGTCTGGTAGCTTTTCTAAAAGGAGATTTTCAAAGTCTTTTCTGGTACCTCTTTTAAACTTACCTAAATACTCTACAATCATTTTTTGGCAATAATTGTCATCAATTCCTCTTTGCCTCATATACTCAGTTTGTTCTCCGGTAACTGCGGCTACGTTTGATGATATGTGAAAATTAGGTTTTCTGCCTTCTACGAGACCTTTTTGTTTCAATAACTTTATTTCTTCATCAGATAATGTTTTATGTTTTGTTACTTTATCCAGGTACATAATTTCCTGCAAAGACAAGCTGGGCATTTCGGCTAACTTTTGTGCGTAATTAATGTCGAGTACTTTTCCAATAATGGTTAACTGTACTTTGTTGTTTGATAAATCGTATTCCGGCAATGGGAAAAACTTATTTTTCTGTATAATAAACATCCGCTTAATGCCGCTGCCAATAGTGTCTATCATATTGAGATTAACCATAGCCTCTGATAGAAACTTGTTTCTGTAAGTAGGTTCAGGGGCTTCGGAGGTCACCACTTGCTCTACACTTTTTGGTATAAAATTTCCTGCATTAAAGAAAGTGAGCATGCCTGCTTCATTTTCTACAACCAAAATTTTGCCGCCCATAGTATAGTCCTGGTGTGCAATACAGTTGTTTAATGCTTCCCGGATCGTGTATGCGTCATACTGATCAACTTCATCGGGAAACAATGTTCCGCTTGTTATATAGCGGTATTTAAGATTCCTGATTTTGCTCCTCACCTGTTCTACGGCCAGCAACAATGGGCAGCCAAAATGTTCATAATCTTTTTCTGTATTGTTGGCGTCTTTAAGTATCCATGTTATTCTCGATGTGGCCGGATTTATAAAATGTTCTGACTCCGGTTTCCCTAAAAATAAAATGGCCGCACGGGAAATTTTATTCTTTACAGTTATTTTGGTTTTATTCAGAAACACTTCATCTGTCCATTGTGCTATTTCATCTTTTAGTTTTTGATTCTTTTCAGTATACTGGATTCTTGCAAATTGTATAGCCTCTTTCGATAAATCATCTAATGAAGCTTCGTTAATTATCTGGGCGCTCCAGTCGGTAGCATTGGCCTGTGTTTTTATGGTATCATATTCCATATCGCTGAGAGCGCCAATACTTTCCCCATCACGTCCATAACGATGTCCTTTCCAACTTATGGGCATCCCTTTAGGCGCAGGAGGAATTTCAAACAATAATACAGTTTTACCATCCTTTACAACCCTGTGTACGTGTACAAAACTGCATCGGGGTGAAGTATGCTGAACCATCTCTGCTTTAAAATCATTAATCTGTTCGTCAGATATATTTGTGCCTATAACGGTCCTGTCATTTTTTACCCCCATCACAAACCAGGCCTGTTGTTGGCCATTTATATTGGCTTCGTTGCTGAGTGCAGAGAAGTATTCATCTAACTTATCTTTAGCATAAGATTGTTTTGCTTCTTTAAACTCTACTATCTCATTCTCAGCAGAAAGGATTAACAAATTATCAAGTATCTGTTCGATCATTTATTTTTTCGTGTTTTCTTTCGCCTGGCAAACAAGGTATCTTTCTTATTCATTTCCTCATAAAGTTTAAACAAATATTCCAAACATTCGGTATCAGATGTAAAAGGCTGCAAACGGTAGCATTGTTATACTGATTTGTCTAATTCTTAGTATGCCTGTTTTAAATCTTTTGGCATGGTATCAGAGTTATAAAGCCGGCCATCGCTTTTCCGGAATATTTTGCTCTTTCATCGGGAATTGCAAACACATACAAATTTAGATTTTCCTTCTGTTTGGGTGTAACACCAGGGAAGGGAAATTATTGTAACATTATTTTGCTGAATATCTATACCGGATCTCTAATTTTCCACCAACAACTTTTATCCAAGACAGATGCATCTTTGAGTGAATTTCGAAAAGCCACGGTTATGCACCATAAATGGCTAAAATTACCATACCTCCTGTTATTATTTTTATGGGAGATACCCAATTATGAACAGATAGCTGGCTAACATTTGGATTTCCAAAAAGCCCGTATGCCCCGATTATTATAAAAGCTATAAGAATAATTAATTTGATAAAGACGACATACGCTTCAATTCTCCCAACCACTTTCACATTATAATAATTAATGAACGTCGCGAAAACAATAATGGCGCTTGCATATATATGATAGTCAATTCTACCACTACCCGTAAGCGTTAGCAGGTTAGGAGCATAAGAGCCAAAGGCCGATGCATAAAGTGCCAGCATAATGACATAGCTCATCCAAAGTAAATTATTTGAAGCCCCGCTGAATATGCCTTGACCGAAGCCCTCATTAATAAAGGTGACCGTTCCCCCTTTGTCAGGATAATTAAGGGAAAGATTTATATAACTACTGCAGGTTATAAGTGCAATGATGCCGGCTACTAAAAATGATACCGGCGTTCCACCACGGGATAAAGAAACGGCCAATCCTAAAACGGCAAATATTCCTCCGCCAACCATTCCGCCAATGCCTATAGATACCGCTTCTTTTAATCCTATTTTTTTCATTGCGACATTCTTGCCTGGCATGTTTCTCAAATGAAGGGTGAGGTGGGAAACCGGCTAAGACATGAAAATTATTTTAGTAAGTCCGGCTCTATATGTCTTTTGATAAATATACCGGGCAGCCCTTCTGGCTTTACAAATACTTCTTTAGTTTCCCTGTATCTCAGGCAACGATAAATATTTTTTAGTATCCCATTTTCCACATCTATTAAAAAACCAAAGCTTCCAATATAACTGTTGGCTTTATTATTAAATACTTCGAAATGTTTTACCATTTTACCCAGGCTGCAGCCATTACATTTCCGATCTTCGATAGTAATATTAAAGTCACTCTCAGCAAGATTTCTTATATTATCAAATGATCTTTTTAAATCTCCCAGGAACATATATTTCTCTTTATCTTCAAATACATCATCTTCATCCATGTAAGGTTCAAAGATTGAAATATCTAACTGTAAACAGCTTTCAATAAATTTCTCAATTACTTTTTTTGATTGGCTGAAATCTTCACGCTCAATAAAAGATTTGGAGGTTTTAAGATGTATGGTTTGCATATTTAAAATTAGTCAGATTCTCAGAACAAAATATAATTACTTTTAGTTACCATTGTATATAAACTAAAAAAGAAATTCTGATATTTGACTGTGCAGTTTCCAGCAAAAAATAAAAACAACGATGGGGATAATTGACTATAAGATTATAGAAAAAATAGCAGAAGAGGCGCTACAATGCGATTATAACGGACAAGATTTTCTGGCAAGACAATACTATAAGCAATTATTAGAATATAGTAAAGGAAATTGTGTTGTCTTTAAAAAAATAGAAAAATTTGGTTTGATTGGAAAAGCATTTGTTTTTATGGCCGAACAAAATGTTACTGAAGATATAAATGATATTGAATTGATTTGCAAGATGGCTTATCTATTTAATTCCAAAAATATACAAACGAATGGTTTTAATAATTATGAATCGGTAACATACAGATTACAAATGTTATTTACTTTCGAAGATTTTTTCCCCGATATATTAAAAGATGCTCTTAAAATTAAAATCAGCCAGGTAGATATGTTAAGTCGACCTATCTATGTAAAGCATCTTCTTAAAGATTATCTATATATGATGAGAATTTCAGATTTTGACAATAAATTATGTTTTTATCATGGTTATCCTTTTTTAGTTCAGAAAAAAAAAGAATGTGATGAACTTATAGATACTTATTTTACTCCAATGACAAAAGTTGATTTGATAAAGAAGGGTATGGAATTACACGATAAATTAATTACTTATCTCGATGGTACTTTAAATTAAATTTTTTATGAAAATGATTATTTCAGGCGCAATTGCAAATTTTTAGAATTAGGTAGAACAGTCGTAAAGCTTTTTTAGTAAAGGATAAGGATGCGGTGTTTGGTTCATCATTCTTGCTATCAAATTATGAAAAATGCTCTTTCGGTGTCCTCGTCTGTTAAACCTGTAACAATACTCATCTAAGTAAGCCTGGTAATGCTGAAGGGAACATTTGTGATGTATTCCTCTCAGCCAAATCTTGAATAGCATAATCTGTTCATGTAATTGTTTAAAATTTTCCCCCTTGTTGGAAAGTATTGTGTTTAAATTAGGCATCGTTGATTCCAAAGATTTATAAGAAGAATATTTATCGGCAGTTATCTCAGCAGCATCACTTACATGCTCTTTAATTGCGTACTTTAAAGTATCTGCCTGATAATCTTCTATTTGCTGCAGGTAAATCCTGCCTACTGTTTCTTCATCTATTCTTTCCATCAGTATCATCGTCGCTTTTTTCTTTGATAAACTGCGCCCCGGCTGGCCTTCTTCTTTGCCGCCCACCACAAACTCATCTGCATGTACCGCTGTGTCAATTTTTTTCTTTTTATCTGACTGCATACTTACCTGCGCCTTGCGTTTGAAGAGCCAGGCAGATTTCTGCTGAATACCTACTTCGTAGCCTAATTCCACCGTTGACATGCCTTTCTTTTTAGCAGAAATACGCAAACAGCAAATGGAATGCCTTTAAGATAGACATCTTCATACCATGAAATAATGTATTGGCTGTTACACTTTCTTCGTAAGCACAACCTTTACACCTTCTGGAAAAGCAATGCTTGCCCTTGTAGTATTGGCTGTGGCTGCATCGGCTACACTGAAAACCTTTCCCCCATTTTAATTCTTCCAGATATAGATAACAGCTTTCTTTATCTGGAAACTTTTTACTAAAATCGATAACATTCATTCCTATAAACATGGCTAATAATTTTAGCCTAAAGTTACTAATTAAATTAGTCTTAAACAAATACTATATTTGCTATGCGACCGTTCTACCTAATTCTACAAATTTTAATGAAATTTCAAATAAGCAATTATTAGAAAATTTAAAGACGAAAATTAAAGAAATTGAATTTTATGAACTACAATTTAAATCAGGAGAAAACCATTCAGCTGCATTTGATTGGACAATAATTACAAATACTAGTTCAGTAATAACAATCTTTTCATTTTTATGGCAGGTATATTCAAAATTAATTAAACCAAATAAAAAACCAGATTCAACTGGCGGAATAATATTTAAAATAGAGAACACAAAAATTCATGACGAACTTTGGATTGGTAATAATATTAACTCCGAAAACGAATTGGAAGAAAAAATTAAAGATGTTTTAGATAAAATTAATATAAACGAGGAAGAGGCAAATAATAAAGTTGATGAGATTAGAAATTCTGAACATTGGAAACGTTTGAAATAAAAAGATTATTTTAATGAGATAGCAAAACTGAATTTAGATTTAAATATTTTCTTTAAGCCAGTTCATTGCTAATGATTTGCAAGTGTTTTTAAAAATGTTTGTATAATCATTTGTTAGTTCAAGAAATCTATTTTGATATTTATGGCTAAAAAGATCATGAAACTTTTCATGCATTGCGTTGTTATTTGCTAAATCACCAATGGTTAAATCATTGTCATATATGAAATCCTTAAGAACTTCAACTGAAAAATAATCCACAAAAGACGAAAAAGGTTCTATGCCTTTAGTTTGCTTCTTGTATTCTTTTAAAAAGTCAGTCAAGCGAAGTCGGCTAATTAATAAATATCTATCTTCATCAACAAAGTCTTTTGGTTCGCCATTTATAATTCTATTAAAAAGTTGTCTGTTACCAATACTTAGATCACCTGTACATGACGAGAAATAACCTTCAACATGATTTAATACATCTCCTTTCAATTTGTCAAAATAAACCAAGCCATCATTTGTTCTACTAAGTGCAAAAAAAGTTGCCATTATTACTTCATCGTTCAAAGAGTCAATTGAAAATTGAGGTATAATATTTTGCTTTTCTCTTGTCGGATAAACCTTAGTTGCAATAGAAAAGTTTAAATCGTTTTCATCAAAATCGATGTTTTCAGTATCAGTAAATAATACAACCTCCTTATAGTTTTCTTCAATGTGATTTATTAAGGTATCGATGTCTCCTTCGCCAAGCATTTGCCGCATATTATTTGTTGAAATAATACTGTTTTCAATTGCTTTGTCAATATTTCTTTTGGCTTTATGCACAATCTTATAGGATTGTTCAATATTTCCTATCATTAAATTTCCAAGTGCTAAATGATAAAGAATTTTTGGTTTTCCTACATGTTTATCATCTGTCATTTTATTGGCTTCCTTAAAATGCTCCAATGCTCTTTTGATTGATGCTGCATCCTGCTTTTCTAACAGGAGTTGCCCTTGCTCTAAATGGAATGAGAAGTCCATAATCTTTGTTTTTATCTGTAGTTCCTTTGGCACATTATAAGATCATAGCCAATGTTTTATTGGGATATTTACAAGGTCTGTAAGAACCGATACTCAATTTTATAGGTTGAAGTTAATATTTTTTGCATGCCTTATTTGTCGAGCCGAATTTCTTACTGAAAGCGATTTGCAGTAGGTTGTTCCATTGCTCAGTTTCGAATGCAGTAAGATTTTTGTTATGAGAGAGTTTTCTTCACGGATTTTGGTGGTGGAACTGGATCAAGATAAAGTCCTCTTTCACCAATCCCTATTTTGTTAAAAGTAATACCTAAACCATTACATGTAATATTTAATACTTGAAAAAGAGCCTTTGGCATTCTATGTCCGGCAATAACTCGTTTGATTGGTTTCTTTAATTTAAAAAATGTTTGATCATGTAATATGCGAATCTCTTTTTCATAAGCCCATTCTTCATATTTGGAAAATAATATAGTTTTAGCAACTGCATCTTCATCCAGCGCACTTTCTAAATCAACAAATGCAAAAACTCCTCTTGCTTCGACCTTTTTTATTCTTGGGTCATTTTCAGGTAATTCAATTTCAATTGCCACGCCGGCAAAACCACCTGCATAATGTGCCCAAAGTAGGTGACTGTCATAAGTGGCACTTAATGAGCAAATCTTATACTTTCGTTTTGCTTCCGTTATACCCATTACTCTTTTTGCAATATCAATCCCGGCTTAGTGCCACGTGAATAAGCAAACATACCTTCCATTGGATCATTTAAATTTATCCATTCAGAACAATGTAAACGTTTTTTCATTATAATGTCAAAAGCAAAGGCAATTTCCGTTGCCGATCTAAATTTGTATGCAATCATTTTAAGCTGATTTTGTGTAAACGCATATTATTTTATAGGCTTTAAACTAATTCTAAGGAGAAGCAACTTGTTTCCTTCGTTTATCTTCAGCTTCAGCCTTCGTGGGCCCTCCCTCTTTCTCAAGCCCGAGTCAACCATTCATAAGAGCCGCCGATTTCTGGTCTTCGACCAACGACCAAACATTACACTGTCTCTAACCGTGTGCCATTGAAATTAATTCGTTTGATTAAAGGTTGGAATGAAGTTGCTTCATCATGCAAGCTCTTATATGAATATCTATATTGCCTTGACACAAAAATCGTGATTGAACCTCCCCCTGCTATCCATAGTAACTTTAAAATTAAAAAAGTGCTGCTGTCCTGAGTTTGTAACTCAGGACATACAGGCCTCAAATTAAAGTAAGAATTCTATTTTTAAAAGCCCGCATTCCTTGCCATAATAGTAATCCCTGGCACTACTGTAAATATATTCTTCCGCCTTTTCAACTATACCCGCATCAACAGGATTATTGTGAATATATTCTAATTTCTGTGCGGCAAATTCCGGCGTGTAGATTATTTTGGGTTGATTGTCTTGTTGCCAAAATTGATATTCTGAATTCCTGCTATTTTTTTCTCCGGCTTCTCAAATATTTTAAGCATCCATTCTTTTCTGCTTTCGCCAGGATGGTCTTTTATGACTTTTATTATTTTTTTACTGGTAAATTTTTTAAAATCTCCCAATACATCACTTACATTATTTTCTTTTGCCGAAATTATTAAATGTGCATGATTGCTCATAATACACCAGCCATAAATTACTAAACCTTTTTCTTTCTGGCAATGTTGCAAACTTTCTATCACCATATCTCTGTAATCTTTTCTTGTAAAAACATCTACCCATTCAATTACTGCAAAGCTTACATAATACATACCTCCCTGATCAAATATTTTATAGCCGCCTTTACTCATAATTTGTTTTTTATAAATGTAGTGCAAAGTCCTGAGTTGCAAACTCAGGACAGCAGTTCTATTATTATTTAAGGATTCTCCGAATAGCAACCTGTAAGTCCTTACATTTTTAAGTTACTCACGATAGCTGGGGCAAAGTCCTGAGTTGCAAACTCAGGACAGCAGTTCTATTATTATTTAAGGATTCTCCGAATAGCAACCTGTAAGTCCTTACATTTTTAAGTTACTCACGATAGCTGGCGTGTTCTTGTCTTCGACCAACGGCCAACAATTACACTGTCTCTAACCGCGTCCCATTGAAATATTTCGGTTGATTAAAGTTTAGATTGAAGTTGCTTAATCATGCACTTTTTATTTTCTTGTATAAAGATTCTATATCAAAATAGATATTAATTAAAACCGTGATCCAATCCTCCACTCAATTCATAATCAATGCAACACTCGCCACGTGAACGTCGTGTTCTTTCCCATCATCTGCCAGTGTTATCATTTTATCTTTCTGCTCTGCGCCATCAACTACTACTCTTATTTCTTCGCCAATATTTATTTGCATTACTTCAATATGATACAGTGATGTTTTATAGCGGTAATGCACTTTAAATGATGGCCATTCTATAGGAATACAGGGAGCAATGCTCAGTTTATTTCCTTCCTGGTGCAGGCCCAGGAAAGATTCTGTAAGTAAACGATACAGCCAACCTGCTGAGCCGGTGTACCAGGTCCACCCGCCACGGCCGGCGTGCGGTGTACGTGAATATACATCTGCCGCCAG
Organism: Hanamia sp.; assembly: GCA_965217965.1. Lineage (GTDB taxonomy): Bacteria > Bacteroidota > Bacteroidia > Chitinophagales > Chitinophagaceae > Ginsengibacter. The sequence goes on from CBDCJQ010000002.1 coordinate 223,051, forward strand.
CACATAAGGCTCTACTTTGTAGGTGGCAATTTCTTCCGCAGTTTTACCATGGTTCACCGGGTTGATCATGTTTAATAATTCCCATACACGTTTGGTATCACCCAACTTTGCAAAGGCCATGATCATCCATACTGCCGCATGTGTATATTGCCCGCCATTCTCTCTTACGCCGGGCACATATCCTTTTATGTAACCGGGATTTAACCCGGATTTATCGAACGCCGGTTCTAATAATTTAATGATGCCGACGTCTTTTTGCACTAAATTTTTATAGGCAGATTCCATCGCTGTATTTATTAAACTGGCATGGCCTGCTCCTGATAAAACGGACCAGCTTTGAGAAATGGAATCAATCTTACATTCTTCATTGCCTTTAGATCCAAGCGGCGTTCCATCATCAAACCAGGCACGCTTGTACCACTCACCATCCCAGGCGCTCTTGTCAATATTTTGTTTTAATTGCTGCGCCTGGTTTTTACATTCAGTTGCAAAGGCTGTATCATTATGTAAATCCGCGATGTCGGCAAACCGGATCAATATTTCATACAGAAAGAATGCCAGCCAAACACTTTCTCCTTTGCCATGCTGGCCTACTTTATCAAAGCCATCGTTCCAATCGCCGGTACCAATTAACGGTAACCCGTGTACGCCAAAATTAAGCCCGTGCTTTATGGCCCGGACGCAATGTTCATAAAGCGAAGCCGTAGTTGCGGAAACAACAGGAAGATCAAAATAAGATTCTTCACCATCATTTAGCAGGCGGCCCTCCAGGAAATTTTTTACTTCATCGAGCACACTGGCATCGCCGGTATTTTTTACATAATAAGAAGTTACCAAAGGCAGCCAGAGATAATCATCGGATATGCGTGTACGAACGCCACGGCCTATGGGGGGATGCCACCAATGCTGCACATCGCCTTCTTTAAATTGCCGTGAAGCGCAAAGTAAAATCTGTTCGCGGGCAAGCTCGGGGTGTGCATGAAGCAACGACATTACATCCTGTAACTGATCCCTGAACCCAAAAGCGCCTCCCGATTGGTAAAATCCACTGCGCCCCCACAATCGCGACGATAATGTTTGATACGTTAGCCAACCGTTAGTAATAAGATTAATGGCTTTATCCGGCGTCTCTACCTGTAAAGCGCTTGTGGTCTTCGCCCAGTATTTTTTTACTTTTTCCAATGATGCAACAGCCGCTGCACTTCCACGAAATTGTTTGGCAATGGCGCTTGCTTCATTGGCATCTCTGCCTGCTCCTAACCTGAAAATGATTTCCTGCACTTCTCCTTCGGCCACAAAGAACGGAACCTGTATGGCAGCGCATGGATCTAAGGCAAGCCCAATTTTACCGGACAGTTTTATGCGTGACATGGCCTCCGGATTTTGCAAGTTGCCGTTACGGCCAATAAATTCAGCACGGTCACCGGTAAACGTTTTTTGCAAATAATCCACATCAAAAAATGCTACCCTTGTATTAAACTCTGTATTGTATTGATTTTTTGCAACGAGCGCCCCGCTGTCAGGATCTACTTCGGTATGAATATGCATAGCCGTCTTAGCCCTTATGTCTCCGAGCACCCACTCTGTATATCCCGTTGCAGAAAGCTTTCGCGGCCTGCCGGATTGATTACGAATTTTTAATACAACGAATTTAATGGCCTCTTCCCGATCAACATACACCAACATTTCTGAATGAATTCCATCTTCTATATGTTCGAATTTGCTATACCCAAAACCATGGCTTGTTATGTACGTTGATTCGCCCCCGGCGGGTAGCAAGGTCGTTGACCAGTAGTGGCCACTTTCTTCATCCCGCAGGTAAAATGCTTCACCGCCCGTGTCGCTTACGGGATCGTTATTCCATGGCGTAAGCCTTAATTCATGCGCATTTTCCGTCCACGTGTAAGCCGTTCCACTCTCTGAAATAATGGTGCCGAATTTTGGATTCGCTATTACATTTACCCAGGGAGCCGGCGTATTTTTTTTGTGTTGAATGGCCATAATATATTCGCTGCCATCAGCAGAGAAACCACCCAATCCATTATAAAAAATAAGGTCTGTTGGTAAGGGAATATCTGAAACAGAAGGTTGGTAATCCTGTAAGGGCACAAGCGATGGGATTGGCGGTTTTACAGGTGACTTGCGCTTAATGTGATCCGCTAATGTTCCGCCATTATCAGAAATATTAACGCGGGCTACCGTTTGAAATAAAATGCGATCCTCATTTGAAATCTGGTCTGAAGCCCTTACAAAAATACCTCCCGGCCTGTCCCTTAATTCTGCCGGAATCAGCGACTGGATATCATTTTGAAAAGACTGCCTGTACACATTATGTTCTTCATTCCATATAACGAGGTCAACCGCAAGCCCTTTCAAACGCCAGTAGGCATGCGCCTGTACCAACTCCTTTACCAGGTTCATGTTACCCTGGTTCTCAATTTTCAAAAGAACAATAGGTAAATCTCCGGAAATGGAGTATCCCCACAGGCCCGATTGTCCACGCAGGTTGCTGATGAGAATAGCCGGGTCAGCACGAAATGCTGCATTGGTAAATAGTATAGAACTTGCCAGCCTGCCATATAATTGCGCATCAGCTTCGGTAGCATTTATTTGGCGGAGCACAACCTGGCTGTGTGTCCAGGCCATTTCAAATACACGGTCTTTATGATGCTTGTCCTGGTACTTGCCCACCAGGGTTTCACAAATAGTCTTTGTTTCAGCAATCCCGGTGATCATATCGATCGTTATCTTTTCATCAGGCGCAAGCGTAATTTTATACCGGATAGCCACAATTGGATCAAGCACTGAACCTTGGCTTCCCGGGAGCGGTCCGGAATTATTTATCGCTTGCGGATCAGCAGCCGAATTGCCCCGGCCTAAAAATTCCATACGATCGGTTTCATAAGAAATTTCCTCAGCCTTTTTTCCCTGCATTGCCAGCAAATGAAACATCCAGGGCGATTGGTCTTCAGCAGAACGTGGCCTGCGTGTGCAAATAATGGCACGCTGGTGCGGAATGATTTCTGTTTGCACGAAAAGATTACTGAACGCCGGCTGCATCGCATCTGAAGCGGGAGCAGCGAGCACTACTTCTGCATAGCTTGTTACCTCGATGGTTTTTTCAACACCGGAACGGTTCATAATAATAATCCTCCGCATTTCTATATCGTCTTCAGGAGATACCACAATTTCAGTATGTGTTTCTATTTCATTATTCACAGAGTGATAGTCAACCCTGCCTTGGGAAAAAGCAGCTTCATATTTATCTGCCTCCTTACGGGCCGGCTGGTAAGTATTCGACCAGAAAGTTTTGGTTTGTAAATCACGTATATAGAAAAAAGTACCCCGGTTATCGCAAGTGCCATCCTCACGCCAACGCGTAACCGCAAGATCTTTCCAGCGGCTATATCCTCCCCCGGCATTCGTTACCATTACATGGTACCTTCCGTTAGAGAGTAGCTGTACTGAGGGTATAGCTGTGTGGGGGGTCACAATTATTCTTGTTTCCTGGCCGGCGGATAAATAATTGGTCTCGGCAATATCTGTGGTGTGAGCAAAGAAGGCAGACGCCCTTGGAATTCTTTCCTGGAGCAATAAAAGTGTTGCCTTGAATTGCGGTTCCGATTCAAATAGTCTTTGCATCGGTTTATCCAGCAGCAAATAAGCCAGTGACAGCAAGCTCATTCCCTGGTGATGGGCCATGAATGAATAAACGATGGCGCATGTTTGGCCACGCGGCACACGCGATGGTGTATAATCAATAGCTTCATAAAATCCATGCCGTCCCTCAAATCCCTCTTTAGAAAGAAGCTCCAGGTTTTTACATGCTTTTTGGGGAGCTACCATTAGTGCGAGGGCAGACGCATAAGGAGCAATAACAGAATCTTCTTCCAGCCCCCGTTTCAACCCCAGGCCGGGAGCGCCAAATGCCCGGTATTGGTATTGGGAATTTGCGTTTATCATATTATACCCCGATTCTGAAATCCCCCACGGCAGGCCTGTTTGTTTTCCATAAGCTATCTGCCATTCTACCGCCGCGTTGCAGGTTTGATCCAGTAATGTATTTTCAAATGTGGGCATCACTACAAGAGGCATCAGGTATTCAAACATAGACCCACTCCACGAAAGAAGAATAGGATAGCCGCCAACGTTAGTTAGTAACCGGCCCAGTGCAAACCAACTCTCCTCGGGAAGTTTTCCCTGCGCAATAGCAATGAAATTACCTAACCGTGCTTCAGATGCAAGGAGGTCATAATAACTTGAATCAATGCGATGCTCCTGCATATTGTAACCAATGGCAAGCAGGTTGCTCGATTTATCGAAGAGGAAATTCCAATCCATATCTACCAAATCAATGCATCGTTCGGCGAGATTCCCGGCCGAATTAATTATATACTCCGCGCTTTGAATTGAAAAAGTAATAGCAGTTTTAAGAAGATGAAGCCATTCCTCTTCTTCAGGTGTGTTTTTATCATTTTGTTTCTCGGTCGCCTCAACCCGTAGCTGCTTCAATATTTTTATTAATTCAACAAAAGAAAAATCGCCATTCTGCAACGCAAAATTTGAAAATTTGGCAGGAGCGGTCGTTAATAAAAACCAGGGTGTAAATATTTGTAATTGTTTATTTACTTCTTCTAATTGTTTTTTGAGAAGCCCAATCCACCAACGCGTTTCACTTACGGGACCATTATTTAATTTATCAGAAATGACATTAAAGTTTTGCAGTAATGACTCGGCTGATGTTTTTAAATTATTACTTATATGCAGGCTTGCGTTGCAAGCGTCTTCCAAATCCATCGTAAACTGTGCCAGCAATTCCCTGTCATTTTCTTTTAGCGTGTCAGTAAGCACACGCAGGGTTTCGCGAAGGCCCTCAAATAATTTTATGCCTTGAATTCTTTTGTGCGGTATATGCAATAAACCTTGTTTTAATACCATTAAATGCCCTGCAAGATTTCCGCTATCAACCGTAGATATATACCTCGGAAGTAATGGCTCCAGCGATCTTGTATCGTACCAATTATAAAAGTGTCCCCTGTATCTCTCCATGTTCTCCAGGGTACTTATGGTGTTTAAAGTCCGTTCTATAAGTTGCCCGGTTGTAATAAAGCCAAAGTCGCGGGCAGTTAGCCCGGCGAGCAATGAGAGCCCGATATTTGTCGGCGAAGTACGGTGTGCTATTTGTTTATCCGGTTGTTCCTGGTAATTATCCGGCGGTAACCAGTTGTCTTCCAGCACTACAAAGCGTTCGAAAAAACTCCAGGTTTTCCTCGCCATTTTTTGAAGAAAAATATTTTGTTGATTGGTAAGTACAGCAACTTGTTTTTTCAAAGGCTTACTCGCATACCATGTGACGAATGGCGCAATCAGCCAGAGAAAAAAAATAGGTCCTGCTATTAATAATTTTGCGGGTGAATACATTACTAACCAGGTGAAGACGCAAAAGGTAAGAACAGGCTCAATCCACATGGAATAATAAGATGCGGATAAGCCTGACCGTTGGGCATTTTCTGTACTACTTGATGGGTTCCACTCTAATAATTTTTTCCTGGATACCAGCATTCGCCATAGCGTGTTTACAATTGCGATCAAACTGAAGAAGGCTTCGTAAGGCAGGCAAATAAGCGTGAATAAAGTATTTACTATAATATCCTGTAAGTTGCGGGCCGAGTTTTTAATGTGGTGTTTTAGGATGACATCCTTAGGCTTGCTGATGGTGTTCCAAAGAGAGGTGATAAAAATAGGAAACACTATGATCGCGGAAACGGTAAGCGTCCAATATAAGGAAAAGGGTAAAAAAAGCCAGTCCAATAACAGCAGGGAAGTAAGAGAAAGAGGAACAAGGCTTCGCCTGATATTGTCAAATATTTTCCAGCGGGATAATGCGGATACCGGGTTTTTATGCAAATGGCCTTTAGCATCCACCACAGCCGGCAAAAACCAGGAGAAGATCTGCCAGTCGCCCCTCACCCAGCGTGAGCGCCTTTTCATATCGGCATGATAGCTGGCCGGATATTTCTCAAATAGTTGTACATCGCTCAGCAATCCTGATCGCACATAACAACCTTCCAGCAGGTCGTGGCTCAGAATTGTATTTTCAGCGAATTTCCCTTTTAATACTTTTTTAAAGATGTCCACTTCATAAATTCCTTTGCCGATAAAAGAGCCTTCTGCAAATAAATCCTGGTACACATCAGAAGAGGCACGGGTGTAAGGATCAATACCCGGCTCGTTTCCATGCATACGTGCGTACAGGGAACCGGTTATATCCGGGAGACTAACGGTAACCCGTGGTTGCAGTATGCCATACCCTTTTGTTACGCGTTTCTTTTTTTCATCGTACCATGAATGATTCAAAGGATGCGCCATCGTCCCAATTAATTTCCAGGCCGAGCCCATAGGGAGTTGCGTATCCGCATCGAGGGTGATCACGTATTTTATTTTTGGGAAGATGGATTGATCGCCTATGATAACCGAAAAAAAATCCTTTGCATTTCCACGCAACGCGGAATTTAATTGCGTAAGCTTCCCCCGTTTTCTTTCATAGCCCATCCATACATTTTCCTGTGGGTTCCATTTGCGGGGGCGATGAAAAAGAAAAAACAAATCGCTCTTTTCTCTTTTATATTTTTTATTAAGCTCCTTAATTCTTTTTTGTGCTAAATCTAACAGTGCTTGGTCTTCCGGCAGCTTTTCGTGTGCGGCATCAACGAAATCCGTTAGTAAACCAAAATATAAATTGTTGTTCCTGTTTGCAAGGAAGCGAACCTCCAATGCCTCAACCAAGTCCTCTATTTCGTCAGGATTTGTAAGCATGGCAGGAACAACAACCAGTGTGCTGTAACCGGCAGGAATCTCCTTTGAGAAATCCATCCTTGGCAATAAATTTGGCTTCACCAGCAAAGTAGAAAAAAAGTTAACCAGGGATACAGCAAGCTGGCTTGCACAAAGAAGCGAAAGCAATGCAATAGGTATAAGCAGCCATAAGTTTTCTGTTTCGAAATTTGCATTAATTAAAATGGCTGCACTTATTGAAAAGGTAATTAAAAAAATGAAGCTTAGATAAAATTTGAAAGCGTGTCTTTGAAATAGTTGCCTGGTCTTTTCACCAAAAGACATTCGTAACTGCGCCATTTTTTTTGTTTTACTTATTCCTTTCCCTACCAGGTAATAACCAACATGTGAAGTGCGGGGGTCATTGTCTGCTTGGAGGGCATTTTCCTGCATCAATTGTATGGCTATCCTGGCAATTTCATCCTCGCTTAGTTTGCTTTTTTTGGCAATATGCTCCACAGCGTGCCGGTATCTGTCACGTGTAGAAAAATCCATCGATCCATAAATTCCTTCATTGTCTTTACGCAGCGTTTGCTCGACTACACTATTTGCTTCAACAAACTCACGCCAATCCATTGCACTAAGTAACCGAAGGCTGCCGATGCTGTTACTTATAGAAACCTGGTCTGCCGCCTGCTTTTGATTTTCAGCATTCACCAATTCAGTACTGGTCAACCCGCCTTCTGATAATTGCAACTCAATCCAGTTAAGCGGCATTTCAAGATCAGGGCCTTTTCCACGCAACTGGCGTATCAGTTCAGATACAAATGCACTCACCAGCGGGGGAGATGAGCGGGCCATGTCGGCGACCACCAATATCAGGTTCTTTGGATCCTTCTCCATTTTATCGATCATTTCCCCTGCCCAATAATCCGCAAGATTTTTATCAACGCTGTCAATAGCGATCCTGGCAGAAACGCGCCTAATATTTTCGATCAAGGCAAGCCGCAGCATAATGGGTATTGCCCATAATTCTCCTAATTGCAGATTGGTAACTGTTTGATATGCTTTCACAAAACTGCTCACACTCTCGATGTCTATCCTTCCATCGCTGTGAGAAATTATTTGGAGAACGATATTATAAATACGCGCCATACCTGCGGATGCGCCATCTAAAAGCTGGGGCAGGGTCTCACTGTAATTTTTGGGGAAATGTGTTTTGGCAATGCGGATGTGTTCTTCTATCAGGTAGAAATTATCTATTAACCATTCACCTGCCGGTGTTACCAGGCGTTTTGTTTTTATAGAATCTGTGAGCAATTTTCTTACTTCCTGTAAAATGGTTTCATTATCAGCAAGGCGTTTGAGTAGATGATCCTGCGCCGGTTCAGTACTTAATTTGTGGGTTGCTGCAAGTGATTTGCCAAAACGTTCCAACTGTTCTGAACTAAACAACTCCGCCCTCAGCGGTTCTTCATTTAAGTAACTGATTTTATCACTCGTTTGAAAAAAGTCCCTCATATTAGATATGAGTTCATGCGCTGCAGGTAGTATTTTTAATTTCATAAATTTGTTTAAATCATCTATAATGCAGCGTTGACAATAGCTTGCGCTTCATTAATTATTTTTTTCAAATGATCTTTACTCAAAAAACTTTCAGCATAAATTTTATAAATATCTTCCGTTCCTGAAGGCCGTGCGGCAAACCACCCATTCTTTGTCACAACTTTTACGCCACCTATGGTAGCATTATTTCCCGGCGCTTTTATAAGTATGCTGTCAATTTTTTCACCTGCCAGTTCCTTGTGTTTTATCTCAGAGGAAGATAGGTTTTTTAATTTTTCTTTTTGTTCAGGTGTTGCTTTTGCTTCGATGCGGTCATAAAAAGGCTCGCCATATTCTTTGGTGAGATCGTTATATATTTTACCGGGATCGTTTCCCGTTTTAGCGGTGATCTCTGCAGATAATAATGCGGGGATAAATCCATCCTTATCTGTTGTCCATACGCTTCCATCTAATCTTGAAAAAGAAGCGCCTGCGCTTTCCTCGCCGCCAAAACAAAGTGAGCCATCAAGCAAGCCATCCACGAACCATTTGAAACCAACAGGAACATCATACAGTTTCCTGTTTAATTTCGCTGCTATGCGTTCAATAAGTTGCGTGGTAACAATTGTCTTGCCGACTGCCGATGTTTTTGCCCATTGCGGACGATTTTGAAGCAGGTAAAAAATAGCTACCGATAAATAATGATTTGGATTTAATAGTCCTGCACTTTTCGTTACGATACCATGCCTATCATGATCCGTATCGCAGGCAAACGAAATATCAAAATTATCTTTCATTGCTATCAGCCGCTGCATGGCATAAGTAGAAGAAGGATCCATGCGGATTTGTCCATCCCAATCAACCGTCATAAAACTGAAAGTGGAATCAACAATTTTATTGGTGACCGTTAAATCCAGTTGATAACGTTCGGCAATAGGCTCCCAATAATGAACGCCTGCACCACCCAACGGATCAACACTCATTTTTATTTTCGCATTGCGAATCGCATCCATGTCTATGATATTTCCAAGATCATTAACATAGTTATTCAGGAAATCATAACGGTGTGTGGTAGACGCTTTAACTGCTTTGTCAAAAGAAATTCTTTTTATTCCATGAAGGTTGTTCTGCAGTAACTCATTGGCCTTCTTTTCAATCCATTTAGTAATATCATTTCCCGCAGGGCCTCCATTAGGTGGGTTGTATTTAAAGCCGCCATCATCCGGCGGATTATGCGAAGGTGTAATAACAATTCCATCTGCAAAACCTGTTTTACGCCCCTTATTATATTTTAAAATAGTATGTGAAATTACCGGGGTTGGCGTATATTCATCACCGTTAGCAATCATCACGTCAACATTATTTGCCGCCAATACTTCCATGGTGGTCGCGTAAGAAGGTGCCGATAAAGCATGTGTATCAAAACCAAGATAAAGAGGCCCTTCTGTTTTTTGTTCTTTGCGATAGAGACAAATAGCTTGGGTAATGGCAAGAATATGATTTTCGTTAAAAGAATTTTTGAATGAAGAACCGCGATGGCCGGACGTTCCAAACGAAACTTTCTCAGCAGCAACTGATGGATCAGGCTTTCCTGTATAATAGGCAGCAACAAGTCGCGGAATGTCGACCAGTATATTTTGTTCTGCCGGTTTACCGGCTAAAGGAGATATTTTCATTGGTTTAATTTTCTTCGATGTTTCTACCTGTTCATTATTTTTATTTTCAAACTTTCCTGCGGTTGAGGCAGGTATAGTTTAGCGGATTTCTTTTCGCTAAAGGCTGTAATATAAAAAAAAAGGCATTTGATACCCTTACAAAGGTCAGTTTCTTCGTTCAAGCATATATTATACAATTCTGCGAAAAGGTTATATCATTCACATATTTAAGGGGTAAGAATGAGGGAGCCAGATAAACTTTTTTAATAAAGAAGCATTTCGTTTTAGAAGTTGTGTTGAGGATTTTAAATGTTACTTCATTCAAAAAAATTGAAAAACGATTACTAAATATTACGCACCTTTGGAACAGGTGAGCGGTAGTGGTTTTCTCGTCAGCCTGTTTTGTCTATCAATTAAAAGATTGCCTAAACTCCAATGGCGAAACATTCGTCTTTGACTTAAAAAGTTTACTAAAAGATTGCAAATGTTCAAACCCCAATTCGTAAGCAATTTCACTAACTGACATGTTAGTTGTTGATAATTTTTCTTTAGCTTTTTCTATAAGTTTATCGTGGATGTATTGCTGTGTGTTTTGTCCTGTTAATACTTTTAATAAACTACTTAAATACTTAGGTGAAAGATGTAGTTGCTCTGCAATATATTGCACGGTTGGCAACCCCCTGTTTATTAAATCATCGCTGTTAAAATAATCAGTGACTAATTTTTCCAAACGGTCAAGTATTTGATGATTGGATTTTTCCCGCGTAATGAATTGACGATTGTAAAACCTGTCCGCATAGCTGAGCAAACTTTCAATTTGCGAAATGATAATTTGCTTGCTGAACTTATCAATGTTGGAATGATATTCCTGCTGAATATTTTGAATGATGTTATTGATTACAGCTTCTTCTTTCTCAGAAAGGAATAAAGCTTCATGTAAAGAGTAACTCCAAAAATCGTATTGCTTTATGGTTTTGGCTAAAGGCGTATTCCATAAGAAATCAGGATGAATGTAGATCACCCATCCTGATTGTTTTATTTTTTCATCTTTATCACTTATAGCAAGGCTAAAAATCTGGTTGGGCGACATGAAAGACATGATGCCTTCATTAAAATCAAAAGGCTGTTGCCCGTATTTAAAATTTACATTAGCCATTCTTTTTATGGCGATACTGTAAAAATCCATCGCCATATTAATGGGTTCATCGTTATGCAAATGCGTAACCGTTTCGACGTTTATTACACTGATCAGGGGATGTTGCGGTTTAGGCAAATTCCTGAACTCGTGAAATTCGCTTATCGTTTTAAAATGCTTCATACATTTTAATTTTCTTTTCTTATTTCCAGTACCAATTTACCACGAACGTGCCATGTTTCACTTTCTTTGTGTGCTTCGGTAACCTGTTCTAAAGGATAAACTTTACTGATGTTAACTTTTACTTTGCCTTCATCGATCAATTGTGCCATTTCATCTAACCATTCCCGGTGATTCATTTGTGCATAAACAAGCCCTCCTTTGGCATTTTTCTTTTTCAGCGCTTCCAAGACTGTTTCGCTGAATGGGAAGTCAACATTTAACTCACCAAAATTCCGCCGTTCTTTAACACGCTAACACATTTCATTCGCTGATCATCATCCCGAAGCGGGGAAGCATCAAATACAACGTCAATGTCTTGCAACAAATCTTCAAACTTTTGTTTTTTGTAATCAATTACTTCATCAGCACCGATTTGTTTCAAAAAATCGAGATTACCGCCGGAAGCAGTTCCAATCACATACGCACCTTTAGCTTTCGCAAACTGCACCGCAAAACTTCCTACACCGCCTGACGCACCGTTAATAAGAATACGTTGCCCCCGCTGCAACTTTCCTAACTCAAAAATACCTGTCCAGGCCACAAGTCCAACCAAAGGCACACCTGCTGCTTCATTGAAAGAAATGCTTTTTGGTTTCAGCGCAAACTGGCTTGCTTTTGCCGGACAATATTCAGCATAACTTCCATTGCTACCGGGAAAATTAGGAACGCCATATACGGCATCACCTTTATTAAAATCTTTTACATCGCTGCCTGTTTCTTCCACAATACCTGCTGCGTCCAACCTAATGTCATAGGCAAGGTTAAGTATGGCTTTATAAAATCATTGCCGCCATTACGAACTACCCAATCAACAGGATTTACGCCACTGGCATATACTTTCACTAAAATTTCATCGGCTTCCGGAACCGGGCGTTCTATGTCTTCTAATTTCATTACTTCCGGTCCGCCAAATTCATGAATTCTTATTGCTTTCATTTTCATACTAAATTTCTTTAATTGTTATTTAATTATGCAAAGGTCAGCAACAATTGAAAAACAGAGTTAGCTAAATCGCCCTTTGTTTTAGTCAAAATGGCGAGGTGTGTGTTTGTCAGTCATAGGTTCCCGACATTGTTGGTGTTTTCACTAACAAACATATTAACTGGATTGTTGGTCACAAGACCAACAATGGTGAGGGATTCAATGAAGTATAAAGTAAAACTGCTGTTAGCGTTAATCGCTTATATTCATTGGTTTTCATCAATTAAAAGATTGCCTAAACTCTAATGGCGAAACATTCGTTTTTGTTTTAAAAAGTTTACTGAAAGATTGCGGATGCTCAAAGCCCAGCTCGTAGGCAACTTCGCTTACGGATAAGTTGGTTGTTGATAATTTTTCTTTGGCTTTTTCAATCAGCTTTTCATGAATGTGCTGCTGTGCGTTTTGGCCGGTAAGAGAACGCAGCATATCACTTAAATAACCCGGAGATATATTTAAGTTTTCGGAAAGAAATTGAACGGTCGGTATTCCTTCCGCTTAAAGATTTTTCATTATTGAAATAATCTTCCAACAACTCTTCCAGCTTTTGCAACAAATCGTTATTGACTGCTTTCCGTGTTATGAATTGCCGTTTGTAAAAGCGGTTACTATAATTTAATAATAATTTTACCCAACGGATGCTCACTTTTTATCAGCGCCTTGCCTGCCAACTGCCAATTGGAATTACCGGCATAAAGTGCTGATTGAAGATAAGCCATCGTGAGTTGCTGAACAAAGGCAACCCGTTCAGGATCTTCATCGGTTGTCTCTGCTGCATCATATCCCGAAATACCTCCGAGCAAATGCTCTCCCTCAAATATAGTAAGCAGGCTTTTGGCATGTGAATACCCATATGTTTTCAGCTACACTTTGGTTCCGTTCATTACGCAAAAATAAACACCATTCTTTTATCCATTACGTCCGTTTTTACAAAATGATTTAAGGTTCTTTTTTGAAATTTTTATAAAAAGATTTTAAGACTTTTATAATAGTATTTATTTTGTTAGAACCATGCGTTTGCTTATAATTTCCTGTCCCTCACAAAGTAATGTATAAATGTATAAGCCTGCAGGTAAAGTATTACCGTTGATAGTTACCTTTCCTGTACCCTTTAATCCATTATATTGCTGCAAAAGTTTTCCATTCAAATCAAAAACTGCAATTGCTGCGTTACCGGACTTTTCAGGAATACTATATCGAATAATTGTTGCTGCAGAAAAAGGATTGGGCGCATTTTGTTCAAGGCTATAGGTCTTATTTTCCAGTGCATTTTTTTCAACAGTATTTAATGAAGTTTCTTTTAAAACAACTGTGGCAGCCTGCTTATTAGCTAAAAGATTTTCCAGGCTATCTATTTTATCACTCAACTCCTGAACTGCTTTTGTAAGCATAGGAATCAGCATGGTGTAGTTTACACTTTTAAACTCATCTTTTCTAACCACATTGCCATTTTCAAATATTGGTTGCTTTACGGTTTGTATCATTTCAGGAAATATTTTTTCTACTTCATCTGCTATAAAGCCATGCTGATACTTTGTATCTAAGGAAAATTGACTAAAGGCTTCATCTTGATTAAAAAAGTAATTGACAGGGTTTAATTTTTTGAGTTTTGAAAGCATACCCTCTTCTGCATTAATTTCAGTCTTAAATTTCCGGTCGGATATATTATAAAAACCTGTGGTGGTAACGACAGGCCCTGCAAAATAACCTGCTATATTACTGTTACCACCTGCTACGGCGCCATACACACCATAGTTATCATTATCGCTATCAGCCAGGCCGTACACACCAAAACTACTATTGGCAGTATTACCATTGCCATATAGGCCATAAGCTGCTGTAGTACCGGCACAAAATGATTTTACACCATACACAGAGGAAGCAGAAAATTAGTGCTGTTTACTCCCAACCCTGTAGCAGTGGCACCATTTATTTCAAAAAACGGCGTAGCAAAAACACCGCTGGATGTTGCACCAAATAACCCCCTTCCATCTGCTCCCCTGATGGTATAGCGTATAACCGGCGTTGCACTTGTAGGATTGGTAAAACTTCTGAACTGCAAATCGCCGGGAGTAACTGAAATACCACTGTTGCCACCCCATTCAATAAACGGTGTGCCGAGCGTTGGGGTGCCAGTTTGTAGTGCTCCGTTAAAACCCATGCTTAAAGCCCTTCCTGCACGTTGCACCCTGAAACCATAAAGGGTTTGGGAAGCGCCTTGAATACGGCCTAAAGAAGACCATTGGTCGGCGGCACTAAAGCCACCAATGCCCCCATCCTGAACATGTGCAAAAAGCTTGTTTGTAATATAAAATTGTGCTGCAATACTTGGATCTTGTGTTGTGGTTCCAACAACTGTTTGTACGTTAACTCTGGTAATCGACGATTGACTAAAAGAACTATTGCTCAAAAAGAAAATTAAAAGAATTAACAAGGATACACATAACTTTTTCATAATCTTAATTTTTTGGTTAAAATTTAATTTAATACGACCTTGAAGTGTTTGGTTTATAAATTGTACTTATGAAAAATAGCCAGCTAAGATTTCTTAATAAATTTACTTCACTAAGTCCACGTTTAACGATTATCAGCGTTACCATATTATTAACAAATCGTTGCTTTGCACAGCAATTTAATAACTGGTATTTTCCAGTAAATGCAGGTATTAGTTTTAATACAAACCCTTCGTCTCCATTATTAGATGGCAAAGCCATTTATGGTTCAGCGGCTACGATTTCTGATGCAACTGGTAACTTATTGTTTTATAGTGATGGGCTCAATGTATATAATAAACTGCACCTCGTGATGAATAATGGAGATAGCTTGCGGAATGAAGGAAATCAAAGTGGTGGTCTTGTTATACTTCCGTTTTTAGATGGAAGTAATAAATACTACCTATTTAATTCTGCAAGTGTTGGATATAATGAATATCTATTTGACGGTTTTACATATAATGTTATAAACATGGATTCCTTTGGAGGATTAGGCGAAGTAGAACAAAAAGATGTTCGGTTAGGCAGCCACAATTCTTCAGAAAAAGTTAGCATTGCAAAGCACGGTAACGGCGTAGATGCATGGCTTATAACCAGAGACCGCGGTAATTCCTTTTTTACTTATAAGATTACTTGTACAGGTATTGACACTGTACCAGTGATTTCTATCCTTGGTATTAATACCATACTGGATACTTTGGGCAATGTATATTCGTACGGTGCGATAAAAGTATCCCCTGACGGAAAAATAATTGCAGCCGCATATAATAATGGTTATACTGCTCCAACCTTGGAATTGTACCGTTTTGATAATTTAACCGGGATCTTATCAACCCCGATAACAATTGACAGCATTACAAATCCATTTGGAGTTGAGTTACAAATAACAGCAAATTGTTGTATGCAACTGATTTGATAGTACCGACTAATTCAACTAAAGTGTACCAAATGGATGTAAGCAACTTTAACTCCGCTGCAATTAATAATTCTAAAATAGTAATAAGCAATAAGGATGCACTGGCATTTGGAGACCATGGTCATATACAAATGGGGCCGGATAATAAAATGTATGTGGCAAATGCTTACCATTACAGTTTAGATGTAATTAATACACCGGAAGTATATGGCCCAGGTTGCAACTATGTGGTTGACCAGGTTTATTTAGGGGGCAAACAAATTGGGAGAACGCTTCCCTTTGCCCCAACATTTTTATTTTTGCAACCCAATGTGCAGGTAAGCTATACCGTTGCTAACGACTGCCGCACTGTTACCCTTACCGGTAAAACTTATATAAGGGGTAGTAACCTCAGTTTTAAATGGTTGTTTCGTGATGGCGACAGCACCATACAAAATGTACCAGTTACAGGAGATACTACGACCGCTTCCATCACCCACTTTTTTCCACCGGGTATAGATACTTTTTTTGTAAAACTAATGGTAACCAGCGATACCGTTTGTGGTGTGGGCAATGCCACTAAAGCCGTTATAGTAAAGCCTCCCAAACCCACAGCAAATTTTGCTGCGGCAATAAACTGCAATAGCCTGCAGGTGCAGTTTACTGATTCTTCTTTGCTTAATTTCAATCCATCCATCACCTACAGTTGGCAGTTTGGCGACGGGCAAACAAGCAACCTCCAAAACCCCGTTATTAATTATGCAGCTTTTAATAACTACCCGGTTACGCTGATTGTAAAAAGCCCCCTTAGCTGTGTAGCAGGCGATACCATTACAAAAACCATCCGGTTATTGCCCAAGCCAACTGCTGCCTTCAACATTGCAAATGCCAGTTGCATAAATGTACCTGTAAATTTTATTAGCGCCGCTACCGCTTCAGACAGTATTAGTGTATACAAATGGTTTTTCAGCAATGCTGATAGTGCAGCCGGAAACACTGCCAGCTTTACTTACAGCAATGGCGGTAATAAAACCGTAAGCCATTTTGTGCAAACGGCTAATGGCTGCAAAAGCGATACGGTACAGCAGTCTTTTTTTATTGAAAGTACTCCAATAGTTGAGTTTAGCAACACGCAGGCCTGCATAAAACAGCCCGTTTACTTTACCAATAACACAACCAATGGTTTTGGCACAGTTAATAATTATACCTGGCAATTTGGTAATACCCAAACAAGCAATTCAGTTAGCCCATCAAATGAATATAGTTTGTTTGGCGATTACACCGTAAAGCTTATTGCAAGTACAGCAAAAGGTTGTACAGACAGCATGAGTAAAACTATCAGTATCATAAGCATACAAGCCAATGCAGGCAATGATACGGCGGTGTTTGCAGGCACTCCCTTTACCTTAAATGGCAGTGGTGGTACCACTTATCTATGGCAACCTGCATTTTTATTAAACAACAATCAACTTGCTAACCCCACAGGTACTATACAAAACGGCCAGCAATTTATACTTACCGTAAGCAATAGCCAGCAATGCAGCAGCAGTGATGTAGTAAATATAAAAATATTAAGGCCCGTATATATCCCCAATGCTTTTACCCCTAATGGGCAATGTCATTTAGTTAGTAATCAAATAGCTCTTTTATAGTTTGTAAAAGTTTGGTATTTCCCGTTTAACCGTTTTGCCTTTTTTACTCTCGGATTATGCCTGCCAGGCCTTACTGGTTCAATGTTTCGTTCAAATGCTTTTTGCAGTTGCGATAAGATTTCCTCCGGTTTATTTTGCAAAAATAATTTAACTACATTATGTTTCAGCGAAGCCCAACTTACGTTGCGGTTTACCCGGTAATCATATTTTCTTTTTGCATTTATCTTTTGTAAATACGGTTCACATTGCTTTTCTATAAGGCTTTGCAGGTTTGCAACAAATAAGCCGGCTGCATAATCCTGTTGGATACAAATTACCCGGTGACCGCTAAACTGTTCCATCTGTAGCTGGTTTTTTTGCTTGTAATAAGTAGTTTCTATTCCCCATCGCAGCCCATATAAATATTTCAAATCTTCCAGGGTGAATAGTTTTTCATCATACAAATCAGTCAGCAATATTTCTATTTCACCGGTAGATAATTTTACTTTTACCATCCGTACTTTTATGGTTGTTTTGGATGTCACTTTATAGCCATTTTCCAGAAGTGTTGCCATTGCAGTGGCTGTTGGCGCCAGTTCTATGATTTTACTGCTTTTTCTACTGCGTACAAATTGTTTCACTTCTTTATTGAAACCTGCTTTACAGCGCATTACAAAATGGCGTGGGCTTTCTTCATTCATCATCAGATACATCAACGCATAACTGGGATAACCCCGGTCAAAAAGTGTGAGGCTGTCTTCAAATAAATACCTGACCCGCCCAGCCATGATTGCCTGTTCTGATTCTTTAATGGGATGAATAGCTCCCCACACCGTTATATCATTCAGAATATCCTGTATCTGCATCACCCTTGCCATCGGTATGGATACATGCTGGTTGTCTTGTGTACCAAAGTATTCAATCACTTCTTTTTTATTTACCAGGTAAGCTGTAGAGCCATCTACGGACAGCATCCGAAAACCACGCCAACGCTTTACTTTATCTCCATAGTAATAGTAGAAACAATCCACCAGCCATTTATTCCATACTTCAAAAAACAATGCCTGAAGTTTTGTTCTTTGTAAACTAAAAGCTCCTTTAGTGCTGGCTTCCAAACCTTTTTCCAAACTATCAAAGAACTCTTGTATCTCAATGCTCAAACTACGTTTAGGCATATTAATGATAAGTCCAACAAGCCTGCTCATCGGCAATTTTCTATCCCGGCTAAAATCACTCTCTGATTGAGTAACTAATTTTCTGACATCTGATTGGTTAGATACTGTATCTAAAAAATATTTTAGTTCTTCTATTATCTTTAAATTTGCTTCAACCATTGGGTTTTGTTTTTTAGTTAATTACAAAGAACCTGATTCAGGTTCAAACTCAATGGTTTTTTATCTTCTTTTATTCCTTAACTAAATGACATTGCCCGAAGGGGGAGGAATAGAAACCCAGCTTTTAATAAATTCTTCTTTATTCAGTTTAATCAACCCTCTTGCAGGGTCTGCAATAGTTAAGCTATTTTTTTTGCGCCAGGCGTAAGCACTACAAAATGATATTGCTCCCAATGAATGATTGCCGGTAAAGGTGCATCATTGACCAATTGCTCGAATGATATTTTTGCTCCAACTGATTTTAAACCTATGCTTTCCGCTGCATCCGCCAATCCAAGCATAGATACGCCCTGCTTACCATATTGCGATTTATTGCGCAGGTGATCAAGTGATATGGAGCGGCCATAGTATTTCGCTACCATACGCAGGCAGGTGGGGCCACAGTCCATCGCATCAAGTTGTTTATATAGCGGGAACGATTTCATTTTTTAGTCTTAAAAGCATAAATTTGATTTATGGCAGAAGCAGAGGAGTTTGTATCATTGGTTAAAGATGAAATAAACAATACAATTGAAAAAAGACAAGAAATTATAACCAGGGACATTGCTGTCTTAAGGGATGAACTATATAAAAATTTTGCCTTAAAGTCTGAAATCAAAGCCGATATTGCCGAAAGCAAGGCAGAAATAATCAAGTGGATGTTTGTTTTTGTTTTTAGCAGTACCATTTTATCAATTGTGAGCATACTTGCCATTATTAAATTTTTCATTAAGTAAAGTCATTAAAGAAGATCAAACCCAAACCTCTCACAGGCTGTTGCAAAACAATTGTAAAAGCAAATAACAAAATGATAGCCACGAAGGATGATATTAATAAAATTGAATTGAAGCTGGCGCAAATGGAAACAAGGCTGGAATTAAAGCTGGCGCAAATGGAAACACTAATTGCAAAAACAGAAAGCCGTTTGATACTTTGGGCATTTATTTTTTGGGCTACACAATTAGGCGCCATGGTAGGATTTTTAAAACTGTTCATCAAGTAAATTTTTAAAGTTTTTTCTTATTACTTTCTGCAAGCATCTGCTTCCATTTTTAAATTTACTACTAAAATGATTGAAAAAAGACAAGAAATCATATCCCGCAATATTGCTGTGCTGCGAGACGATCTATATAAAAATTTTGCTACAAAAGCCGATATTGCCGAAAGCAAGGCAGAAATAATCAAGTGGATGTTTGTTTTTGTTTTTAGCAGTACTATTTTGTCTATAGTAAGCATTCTTGCCATTATTAAATCTTTTATTAAGTGATCTGTTACATAGTGTCTGCAAGAAAACTCCTATTTTTTAAAAAATTAAATTCAATTTTATAAAAATCAGCAACGCCTGCTGCTGAGTAGCCGCTAATCGGAAAATATCTTCCATATTTTAGTGTTATGAAGGTCTTTGAGTTGCTTTCCCCTTGCTTTTTTTTACGGCCGCGCATAACTCTTTTATAATTTTCCAATCATCGCTTGTTTCAGAGCCCGGTCAGGCGGCCTTTCTATAAAGTCCGGCCTGTTTTTTAAGCCGTTTGTTTTCTTTTTGTTTTTCCTTTTCTATAAGGCCGTTACCCAGTATGTGTAAATTATATGCCAATACACTTAACCCCGCATATCTTTTAAAGCCATGTAATCCTTTGTCAACACAACGGTTTAATCCATGATGCTCCAGCATGTTGATATTGCTTTCTACGGCTGAATGGGCATAGCGTAATTTTTTAAATTCCTTTGTATGCTCTCTTTGTTTTTCTTCTTTATTGAGCTTACCTTTTTTAGGCATGATCACTTCGTCTATGCCTGACTGTTGCAAGGCCTGCAAGTTGTCTTTACTGTAAAAGCCTTTATCAAAACTATGACTGTATATTTTTTTGCCTTTAAATTTCTGTTGCAGCCGCTCTTTTAGAGGCGCTACCTGCGAGGGATCTTTCTGGCTCTCCATCACTTTATAATCTACAATAAAATGAAGCTGGTCGGTAGTAATCAGCAGCAGGTGCCCCAATTCTACCCGTTTGTTCAGCTTGCCTTTAGTAATCCATTCTGTGTGCGGCTCAAAGATGGAATAAATTTTATCGGCAGCCGGTATTGCTTCGCCTTCTATTAAACGGCGCCGCACTAAATCTATCATTTTTACAGCATATTTCTTATAAAGCTGTAACCCCGCCAGGGCCGCTGTTGCAGCGGTACTATCTACAACAATATTACTATCCAGTATGGCCTGGCAGCGATGCACCAGATCTTCAGTATGTTGCAAATATTTTTTTACACTTTGCTTTTTAAGTGCTTCTTTTTTGCCCTTGAATACCTGCTGCGAGGTAGCCCGGAAAATACTTTTGATGGTTTTGCGAATATGTTTAATTTTTCGCCAGCCTTCAAGTTGGGTTTCTTTTTTCAATACTTTGATCATGTCCAGGCACTTTCGTGAACTGTCCCACAACAAATTTAAATCGGTGGGAAAATGCACATTCGTTTCTAAAACATAACTGTCCGTTTTAAGCCTAAGTTCTTCTTCTTTTTTTTTAAGCAATGAATGCCCTGCTTCTACAATAAGCTGGTTAATTTGTTGCAACAATTCTTCATCAATTAACTGCACATTATCTAATATAGTTTGATAACCAAATTCGATTTTATCTTCTTCTATAAATGCTGTGGCATGTACGCCCATTGTTCTCCTTAATAATTCATCATAATTGGCTAAATATTCCAAGCGATCCCAGTTGGTACTAAGTGCGTGGCGAACAACTGCCAGGACAAGAATATGCCAAAGGTCCATTCCCGGACGCCCTGTTTTCTTTTTGCCGGAAACTATTTTATTTTCCAGCAATGAAAATACTTTCCCGTTTAGTTCTGGTGTTACAAAAATATATTGTAATGCTTTTAAAACAGGTGGTAGTTCATCGCGGCTTTTTAAGGGAAATCTTACATCGGAAATCGCTATGGTACGAAGGTTCATTTGTTGTTCAAAACGTTGGCGCATCGGATAGTGTTTTAGCTGCCAATAATGAGCAAAAACTATACTGAAATCCAGCAAAATCAACACTTATCAACATGTGTTCGTAACTACTTTCCCTCTGTAATCCTTAGCTGTAGATGGTTTAAGGGTTTTCTTGCAGACACTACATAGCGATTTGAATTGATGGGCTCTCGCTCATTTACTTTTTCAACCTTAAGCCTGCATACCTCCCTCTTTGGCCTGATAATCTCTGCGACATTTGCCAGCCCAGGAATAGACACGCCTTGTTTACCATATTGCGATTTATTGCGCAGGTGATCAAGTGATATGAAGCGGCCATAGTATGTTGCCACCATGCGAAGGCAGGTAGGGCCGCAATCCATTGCGTCAAGTTGTTTATAAAGTGGGAATGATTTCAAAGCGATTTTTTTATTATTATGCTTTAAAAAAAATTAATAGTGCTTTTGTATCTTTACTTTGTAAATAATTAATGTCATGATTTATATAAGCGTTGATACAAAAAATAAGCAATCCGAAAGCTTTTTAGCCTTTGTTGAAACCCTCCCTTTTGCGAAAATCCATAATATTCCAAATGAGATTACATTAAAGGCAATGAAAGATGCCAAAGAATGGAAAACCACTAAACATAAAAATGCAAAATCACTGGTGGACTTTTTGAATAAATAAATATGTATAAACTTAATACTACCAGGCAGTTTAGCAAAGATTATAAGTTATGCCAAAAAAGGAAACTAAAAATGGAACTGCTTAATGCCATTTTTATACAATTGGAAGAAACCGGTAAAATCCCTGCACAAAATAAGCCACACAAACTTGGGGGTAACTATGCTGGTTTTTGGGAGTGCCACATCCAAAGCGACTGGTTATTGATATGGCTGCAGGATGACAAGAATAAGGTAATTGAATTAACCCGTACCGGCACTCACAGTGATTTATTTTAAAACTAAATTGCTTTTTTTATTAAACTCTTTTCAAAGAACTTTTTACCGAATTTATTTTGCCTAATATTTTCTATATTTTATCCTATTTCAAAATCGTATCCTCCACGAATCGCAAACTTCAAAAACAAGTGCTCTTGCTTACCATATTGCGATTTATTGCGAAGATGATCGAGCGATATGGAACGGCCGTAGTATTTTACCACCATACGCAGGCAGGTGGGGCCGCAGTCCATAGCGTCAAGTTGTTTATATAATGGGAAATATTTCATTTTTCATTCTTAATAACATGACTCCGATATATTGCAGAAACAAAAGAAGTTAATCTATATTCAAAAAAAAGATTTTTCGCCACGATTAAACCAAAATTTGTACAAAAGCCATCATTCCTTTAAGTATTTATTTACATGCTTTATAATTAGGCACCCTACAAAGTTTTAAAAATTTGTATACCGTATAACTAAAGACAATATTTGTATTCTTTACATTAAAAAATTTTCTATTAATTTAGAAATCGATTTAACCAAATATTTTCCAACGACCTGGCTATTTTTCTAAAGAATTTCGGTTTCAGTAGCTTGAATGTTTTTTCAGGTTTATAAACAACAACTTTAGGATGGTTATTTTTGGTAATAATGGACCAAGTAACTCGCTTATATTTTGCTCCATATGGCTGATGGCTATATTTTATCTTTTCTATTTTATAATTACTTTCGTTTATAGCTATTTTGAGACTTTGTTTTGTAAAAAAGTTAATATGAGTGACGGGATCATATTCTATTGGGATTGTTTTCCATATCTCCATCGGAACCTCTATATATATTATACCATCTTCCTTTAAAAATGGTTGCAACCTGATTAATAATTTAACGGGATCAACCACATGCTCTAAAACATGATTGCAAATAATAACATCGAACTTTAGATCGAAAGAAATGTCGTTAATTGTTGATCCAAGCCTTTTTACCCCCTTTACCGGTTGCATATTAAAATCTACCACATTACAATTAATATTTTTTTCAAAAAAAAATTTTAATAAACTTCCGTCGCCACCTCCATAATCTAATACGTTCAAAATTTGACCTTTTTTATATTTTGTAATTATCGAATAAAGGCGAAACGCTCGATTTGGAGTTATGCTAGAACTCTTTTTAACTAAATGATGCGTTGTTCCAATTTTCTCAACTCCATTAAGAAAATTATATTTTGTATTAAGATCAGATTCCGTAGGACGTGGTGTATAGCACATAAATCCGCACTTTTTACATAATAATGATGTGAGCTTAATTTCATCCTTATCAGCAAACCATAAATAAGAAAGAATATGTTGTCTCAGCGCAATATATTTAGCTCGAGGATTATTAAGATTTATTGGATTAAAATGGTTGTTTGTTTCATAATTAAAAATTTGGCATTTTTGCCATTCATTTCCAGAGCATACGGGGCATTCAAAATGGCTTTTCATTAAAGATGAATATTTAATGTATTTGAGAATAACATTTTTAGAATTAGGTAGAATGTTCGCTAAGAACGGAATAGAAGCGACTTGCAGATGTCAAATACAATCGAGACGTCTTTGCGCCTGCTGCTTTGGAGAAAAGTTTTCGAGCAGAGAGTTTGTAATTGAAAGATGTTTCAGAAAACTTTGTGGCAATCTCCTTGGTATAATGCTAACTATTCCAAGTAGATTGCCGCGACGCCGCTAGTTTTATTAAAATTGTTACATTATTGCATAATGTATTACGCTTGCGATTGTTCTACCTAATTCTAAACATTTTTTTATCTTTACTTGATTTTCCTATTCAATAACAGTTAGTAGCTCAAGCAATTGGTAATTAAATGTATGTTTTTGAACACGTAGTGAGGAATCACGAAGGTCAAGTTTATCCTCATTTACCAAACCATAATCGACAATCCATCTCCATTTATGAAATGACCTGATGGAACTTCCCATTTTAGTTACTGAATTTGTTGTTAAAGAGTTAGGTCTTCTAAACCGTATATATAGAAAATCATCTATATTTCCCATTTTTAATGTAAAACATGAACGAAGAAAAAATTGATAATCATATCCGAAGCGTCTGTCTGTTGAAAATCCCTGTGCTCTTAAATAAGCCTTTTTGGTAATTATCGATGTGGGGTGAAATAAAGGACAAAGCAATTGAGCTTTATCTGTTTTGGTAATTTCCAAAGGATACCTGATAATAATTAGACTTCTTGCAAACTGGTCGATCCGTAATTCATGAGAGCCAATCATGTCTAGATTTTTTCTTTTTAATTCAGTTAGTTGCTTAAAAAACCGGCTTCCAACAGCTATATCATCTGAGTCTTGAAAAAATATAAATTCTTTGCTAGTGTCAAGGATGGAATAGTGTATAGGGAGATACGGTCCCACATTTTCCGGAATATTTCGGAATTGCTTAAGCTGCTTTAAGTTAGGAAATTTATTTACATCAATTTTCTTGTAACTATTATCATCAAAACATAAATTGATACTAGGGACGTGTTTAGCAATATTAAGATGTGACAAGCACCTTTTTAGCAATTTAACAGAACCTTTATGCGGTATAACAAGCAATGATTTTCTTAGCAATTCATGTATTTGTTTATCTGATTTATCTGAAGGTGGCGTAGGCTTGCCTATTTGAAATATTTCTATATTTTGACTTACCGGGGAATTAAGATAAGTGTAAGTAATATCATAAAGAGTTTTCCAGAATTTACCCAAATTAAATATGGTAGTGTTTTGTAAAATTTTTGATGAAACTATACCTGATTGAACTTTACCATAGTTTGTTGAGCTAATAGAGGGAGGAGGAAAATAGGGAACAAGAAGTGTTAAGTAATTATGAATATTCCTTTTAAAGATATAACTAATTTCTTTTTCAAGAACTTTATAGTCAAAGTGGGTGTACGACAAATATCCCTCACCTAATATTCTTTATCAAATCAAACACTTTATCCCATTCCCCGCTTAAATATGCTGTGCGCAAAGTTACAATTGTTTGAAGTCCGGCCATTGTCCAACGTTGTCCCGACAACTTAAGCCTTTGCTGAATAACCTTTCGATTGGCACTCTCAATTGGCCCGGAGCCGATTAAATACTCTTTTTGTCGAAAGGTGCCGTATTGCATTCTATGTGCATGCGTTGAAAAATAATTAATTTCCCGATCGAAATTGTCTTTTAAAACTGGATGAAGTTTCTTTAATCTTTTTAATTCTCTTTTTACTCCTTCAATATTATCTTCAAATAATAATTGCTCTTGTCTGGAAAGCCATTCCTTTTTGCGCTTTTCTTTATTTTTGAAAATAGGTGATACTACAGTTGACAAGTGTTCTTTGGCATGAAAAAAATCGACTATTTGGATGCTTTCCGGATAACTGTCTTCTATCCTATTCCATATCCAGGTGGCACCATCACATAAAAATGCTCTTCTTTTTTTAGGGATAACTTCAATATGGGTATCCATTTTATCCCAAAAATCATTACTGTTACCCAGATGAGCAATGAATTGGGAAGAAGTGATCATATTTCGGTTTACGCCTACACGATCAACTCTTTTATCGCTTCGGAATATTCTCCCCAACTTCACTTCCTTCCATTGTTCTTCCCGGGTAAAGACCATTGAACCATCAACTAATATATAGTATAACTTGTTTTTGTCTTTAACTACTGACTGCCTGGCGATCTCTGCATATAAAGGTGACTTGTATTTATCAGAGGCAAAATAGGCTTCTAATGCCTTCCCATAATAATGGCAAACCCGTTCAATTTGTTTTGGGTTAACATCAATACCAGTAAGTTTTTTTAAAACCCTGGAAGCATCTTCAAAAACTCTTTCCTGCCCTAAATAACAAAGCAGTTCCTGCATATTTGCCGATATGCCAAAACTACCACCGCTTTGTGCTATTGGCCATCTTTTATCTACTACCATATATCCTTTAGTAGTCAGGAGTTTTTTTTTAAATTCTTCCCCTTGGGAATATCGCCAACGGACAACTGAAAAATTTCATCCTCCATCAACCGCATTATTGAAGTAAATTTTTCTTCGTACAGACTTCCATTTGTAGTTCTTATATCTGTTGAATCCAGGAACTTATCAATATAATGGCTAAATCTATCAACCATCATTTCTTTTATCTCCTCTTTGGTTTTGGTTATCATAAAATTAATTTCCTGCAAATTTAGGAATTTAATCATAGGAGGGATATTTGTCGTACACCCTCCGAAGTTTCCTGAGCTTTTTAATATTTATATTTGCATTTACTGAATAATTAAGTTATGGAATCAATTACGATACATCCTAAAAACAAGGAACAGGCAAGCCTTTTTGAGCAATTGGCAAAGACGTTAAAAGTACCTTTTGAAAAAGCAAAAAACTCCAAACGCTCTTATAATCCTGAGTTTGTGGCAAAAATGAAAGATAGCCGTAAACAAGCAAAAGAAGGGAAGACGGTTAAAATCAACTTTGATGATATATGGAAATAGAATTTACCCTCAAGGCAAACGAAGATGTTGATTTTTGGAAGAAATCTGGTAATACAATTATTCTAAAGAAACTACGCGTACTCCTCGAAAGTATTCAAGAAACTCCTTTTAATGGTATCGGTAAACCCGAACAGCTCAAATATGAATGGAAAGGCTACTGGTCGAGGCGCATCAACCAGGAGCATAGATTAATTTATGAAATATTGGATAAAAAAATAATCATCCATTCCCTGAAAGGCCACTATGACTAAGCATTACAGATATTAAGATGCTGTATAAAAAAAAATATTGGAGTGGACTTTGCCTAGGAGCTATGGTAGGTTTTTTAAAACTTTCATCAAGTAAATTTTAAAACTTTTTCTTATTACTCTCTCCAACTCAACCAGCTAAAAAGCTTTGCTTACTTACCGGTAAGTATGGCGTTGCATTTTTCTTTTGCAATGCCTGTGCATACACGATTTCATTTTTCTCCCGATCATTATCGGGATTAAAGACATAAATTTGATGTATGCAGAAACGCTCACCATAACTGATATAAAATTGTTCAATTTGGTGAAAGCTAAATTTGGCGAAAGGAAGCAGAAGAATTTGTGGCTCTAATAAAGGAAGAAGTGAATGGATCTTTAGAAGCAAAAAAAGATTTTTTCGCCTCAAGGAATGACATTAATAAGATTGAATAAAGTTGGCGCAAATGGAAACAAAGCTCACGCAAATAGAATCAAAACTGGAATTGAAGCTTGCGCAAATGGAAACACAAATTGCAAAAACAGAGAGCCGTTTGATCCTATGGGCATTTGTTTTTTGGGCTACACAATTGGGCGCCATGGTAGGATTCTTTAAACTTTTCATTAAGTAAATTTCAAAGTTCTTTTTATTAAAATATGCTGCCGCATCAGCCATACGGAGGCAGGTAGGGCGGCTCCCGTTAGCTATCGGGACCATTGCATCGGGTTGTTTATTGAAGAAAAGTTTTAATGCCAAAAGTATGTTTATTAAATGTTAGAAATAAATCCTTGTGGGACTTATGTAAAATGTGTCAGGGATTTTTTTCGGAAGTTTTTTTGGTGCGTAAACTTTTTTCAACTTTATCAAATGATACAAAATCGCCTCCATCGTGTTTTTATAAGTTAATATCCCATTTTGCCATTTCATTTTCCCCGGCAAACCTTCTATTACATGGAAATCAAAATATGCGTTTATACGTTGCTGATTATGTAATTTTTTTACTAAATGTGTCATACTCTCAATTTCACTTTCAATTTCTTCAACGGGTATGCCTTCTGCAAATTCATCGTAAGTAAAGTTGGTTTCATCAAAACAATAATGCCTGGGGTCGGTAAACACTTTCACATAGTCTTTACTTTCTTTAAACAGCTGATTAATTTTTTTGCAATTTTTAAAAAGTGAAAAAGCACCTGGCAAAAAATCGTGCCTTACGCTAATCACATCATATTCCGCTAAAATTTCGTATGTAATGAAGTTTCGAATATTTCCAAAGATCACATCAATATCTCCATAGCCCCAAAAATCGTAACCTTCCATGTATTCAGGAAATATATAAGCAAGAGATGGGCGTATATCGCAAAATTTATATGGAGATTCCAACTTCACCTTAAGGCCCAGCCTAAGAGAAGCAATATTTTTTATTTCTTCCAAAGATTTTCGAACTGTGAACACATTTGCAGGCACCTGTTCTTCTACAAGGTCATTATCTGTCATAATGTAAAAATGGACATCGGGATTATATTTACAGGAGTGTAAAAAATAATTAAAGTACCAGGGTAGATTTCCAAAGTAGCAAATTATTATGGCAATTGATTTTTGCATAGATAATTCTATAAAAAAACAGCATTACGCGATTTAAACAGACTATGAAAATAAATTTTATCGCACTTATTTTTTTTGTTTTAAAAAATTATTTTGCCAGAATAGCCTGGTAACCTTCAAAAATGATTCGAAATTTTTTAGATAGAAGATAAGGTATAGAGTATTTGGCCTTTCCGTACTTATCAAAAGAAATTTCGGGATCACATGCTAACGGTGTGGGTAAAGTGTGGTTTAAATGTACATCATCAATAAGTATTACAGCATCTCCTGATAAAAGATTTTTTTTTAGTATCAATTTGATATCTTCTAAATGAAGTAAAGCCCCCTCTTCGCAAGTTTCATGGTGATCCATATACAAAACATCTATTTTGATTTGAGTATTTTTTATAAAATTTGTTGAAGTTGTCAGAACGTATTCGATATTATTCTTGAATTTCAAAGTCAATGTTTTACTTATATTCATGGCACACTTAGAGGGATCAACTGTATATAATACATTTTGTGTCCCATCTATAATCTCTGCGCAAACTCTCGTAAATATACCAGCACCCCAATCCCATCGGCTTATATCGTCTTCGTTCCAATATTTAATATCGTCGCTCATGCAGCCCGGCGCACCTCCACGTACGAAACTGCGTGATGTGCCAAGCTCAACTATATTATTTTTCCTCTTGCTTAAAAGTTTATCAAATACGTATTGAAAAGATTGGTACCTCTTTCCCAAATGTTTTTTGTAGATATTTAATTTTGATAAATTCAATTTACTAAAATATTATTTGAATGACTTATCATTCAAAAAGTTTCAGCTCAAATATGTTACAAGCCGGTGATAAAATTGCGACGTTCTTAATTCTTCCAAAAACTCAATACACACACCTTCATAACCAGGAAGAAAGTCGCAAAAATTTAATTCTTCTATATCACCTTGTATATTCATAAAATAACTCCCATTAGAAAAGGTAAAAAAATACTCCTTGTGTTGTGCATTTGAGTTAAATCTTTTTATGATTTTCCAGGCTCTTTTCTCAGATTTCGTTACATCCCATTTTAAAAGGTTTCTGTGTAAAAAATAAAACTCCTTTTTCAGATCATGCTGTATCATTGTATTCCCACAAAAGATATTGGTATCATCTAAATAACCGCAAACGGCTGGCTCCGTATCAATCATATAGAAAGGAGTTTTTAAAGCGAGCCATGCAAATCTAAAAGTGTCCTTATCGCCTAACAACAATTTGTAATAGTAAATATGTAACCGGTTAAAATGCAAACAAAGATTTAATTCCTTCCAGCATCTTTCCTTATTAATTAGTATCTGACCACTTTCTTGTTCTTTAGTATTTGTATCTACACTATTTATTATTTTCCATATAGGGTTTTTACGGGAAGTTTTCCAAAAGTCCGGCCAGAATATTGCTCCGTATCTCGCGTATTCTTCAGCCTCAAATAACTCTTCCGGATTTTTTATACAGACATTATCTGCATCTAAAAATAAAATTTCTTTAAATGAACTTTTAATAATTGCCAACGGTTTTAGCATATACCCGGTTAAAGAACATGGCCCGTAATCCAATATATTTTTACATACGACATTATATTTTGAAATCTCAGTTATCGCTTCATCTGTAAGCTCGTTTTCCAAATACCAAAGCTCTATAGGCAGTGTACATCCATTTTTTCTCAAAGCCTTAATCATAACCCAGGCACAGGTAAAATAACGTACTCCTCCGGCGCAAATAACAATTCCCCTACCGGTAAATTTTTTCGGATAAGCCTTAATTTTTTTAGTATAATTTTTCCAAAGAACCTTAAACTCATCTATAGCGCTTTTTTGTAAATCGAAACCAATATTTCTTATCCCGGCTTTTTCAAAATAACTCATGATTGATTGATTGAATGCAAATATTTTCCTTTAAATTTTTTATAACCATGAATGCAGCCAATAATGTATTAACGGTTGGCCTGTTTCCTCATCAGGCATTGTCCTTATTTCAGAATAGTCATATACAAACACTTCTTTTACAGGAATAAGCGCTTGCTCTGTTGAAAATTTTTTTAATACATCCCTCATTCTAAAAGGGCCGGAATATTGAGGAGTACCCAATGTATTTCTTTGATTACATTCATAAAGGCCAACAATTTCTTTAACAAGGTTGATAAAATAGTCTTCATTTTTTTTTGCTGAAAACGCTTCAGGGGCAGGGGTTTGATTTATAGGGTCAATTAATAAAAAACCATTTGGTGTCTTTTTTATTAGTTTCATAAATTCTGAAAGATCTAACAATTGCACATCCCAATCCATATAAAAGCCACCAGTATGATACATTAATAAATATCTTGCTATATCTGCAGCCTCGCCGTGATTGCGGGAGTTGAGAAATGCTTGTAAAGCAAAAGGATATTCTTCCGCTATAAACTTACCTAACAGATCATCATTCCATGTCTTTATTATAAATTTCTTGGGCATCAAAAGCTGCCAGGATGATAAACAAACATCTATTACATCGTTCGTTTTTGCCCCCACGATTTGATGCAATATTTTAGGGATCATTTTTTCTTTTATTAAAAAGATAATTACAGCATTGCAAGAAATTAAATCAATATAGTGGCTCACTATCTACTCAAATACTTCACTTAGTTTTTGATCCAATGTCGGATCTTCTTCTGTTCCTGTATATCTTCCTATAATTATTCCATGTCGGTCAACTAAAAATTTTGTTGGTAGCACATGAACTCCATATTTTTTACTAATCGAGGATGATTGGCCTACTTCTTCGGACGTGTCAGCGCTACTCAATATATTGTACCAAATTCCAATATTATCTTTTCTTACAGCCATTTTCCAAGCTTCAATATCGTCATCATCAGATACGGCAATAATTTCCAATCCTTTTTCATGATATTTTCTATACAACTCCAGAAGATGTGTGGCTCCTTGCCTGCATGGCACACACCAACTCGCCCAAAAGTCTATCAATATATATTTGTCTTTGAACTCTGAGAGGCTGATCTCATCCCCTTTAATATCATTAGCTCCAAACAACTCGGCAATTTTGCCCACATCATTATCATCTACGTCGTCAATAAATTTCGCTATTTTTATGCCATAGAAACTCTCCTGCGTTTGATGACTTAGTTGATGATAAATTAATCGTACAGAATCCAATGACCACCTTGTCTTGTACAATTCCAACAGAAAAGGGCTCAAATAGGAATCCGGATGGGCAGTTACGAATTCGTAGTTTATTTTAGAATAATTTTCAGATGCTGAATCTGATGTATTATCAACGATTTCATATTTTCTTTGAAGTGCTTCATATTCCTTTTGAGTTCTAGACCCGGTTATTTTTATTTTTTTAAACCGGTTAATTTCTACTAATGCAGTTATTGCTTTTCCCGGTTCAATGTAAAAACTTCCGGCGTTAGGATCGTCGTCAGCAATTGAATTTACATTTCCTCTGAGATTAGCTAAAGTTGGTTCGCTAATAAATCCGGTAAAATTGAATTCACCCTTCTTTAAAGTTACGCTATCAACAATTTTTTTGCCTTTTTTACTAAAATATGTGAGAGAAAATTCTGCCCAATTATTTTCCCTCTTAGGTAGAACTGATTGTTTTTTAAATTTGTCTGGCTAAACGAAGGAAAAAAAGTATTAATAAGCAGATAATATACTAAAGTGATAGATCTCATATCGCTAATATTTATTTTAGAACTTATTGAGAAATATTTTTTAAAAAGAACTACTTATTATTCATGCAATAAGTAGTTCTTTCAAACCTTACGGTCATAAATACATGACAGATAGTGGGTTATACGGTTTTGTATTGACATTTATAATCTGCACAAATTAAACCAGAGCAACAATTTAAAGTTAGATTGGAATTGCAACTCTCATTATGTGCCTGACAATTCCCACCACTTCCCGCCATAATCTTTTTCATTTCTGCCCTGCTTAACTTTCCCTGTATGTTAGCAAGGCTCATTTTTTGTGTTTTCATTTTTTAAAATTTAAAATTATTAAAATTGTTTCTGCCTTAGCTTTCAGCATCAAAGGCTTTTGGCTGCCCAACTATCCCGATCTGCAGTTCGGTACATAGTCCCATCAGGCGACCCTCCCGCAGGGAACTATTCTGCAAGAGAATATTTTAAATCCTCAATGCTGTATGCATCGGGGAGTTGGTATATTTTAATTGAGTGAAAAATATTGTTTGCGCCTTGACCTTTAGCATCAAAAAGCTTGGCAGGTAAACTATCTATTGAATATCTCTTTCAATTTATTGTCTAAAGTTATTCCTAGTGTGGTGACAATTTAATTATGAAACATAGTGTTTTGATAATTTCTTATCCGCATGTTGGCGGGTGAATTTCCATTCTATCGTGCATTTGTCTTCATTTCTATCTTGAGTCCATTTTTCTAAAGTTGCAGAGAGCTTTTCCTTGCTTTCAATCCTTGTACCTGTACATTGCCTGTCCATTATATTAATTTCTATTTCTGCCACATTAAGCCAACTCGCATGTTTGGGTGTATAGATAAATCTTAGTTTTTTCATTAGTTTCCTGGTTTTCTTTTCACCAAAAGTTTCAAACAACGACCCTTCAAAATGGGTGTTTAGGTTATCCATCACCAGTTGGATGTACTCCGCTTTGGAAAAATGATTTTCCACTAAATCCAAAACAAAGTATGCAAAGTCGGCCTTCTTTCTTGTGTCGGTTACTTTTGTATAACGCATACCCGCTTTTGGCGCTACGGCTACAAAAATATTGCACGTCCCCTTTCTTTTGTA
This sequence comes from Hanamia sp., assembly GCA_965217965.1. Lineage (GTDB taxonomy): Bacteria > Bacteroidota > Bacteroidia > Chitinophagales > Chitinophagaceae > Ginsengibacter. The sequence continues at coordinate 256,754 of CBDCJQ010000002.1, forward strand.
TTCATAATCGTATTTCTCCAGGCTTCCCGGGCGGGCTGCTATCGGATGACGGTTGTCTTCCAAAAGTTGCTTACTCTTCTCATCCATACATACCAAAGGATGTGCAGGGTCATAATCCTTTTTATACAAATCTAACAGGCGGTACATGCGCTTCCTATACTCTGGTGTTATCTTCTGTATACACCACATTTTCTTTAACCAAGGCTTACATTCGTTTTTTTTAAAGCCAATCTTACCGATTCCCGGTTTACTGTTTCAAATCCCGGTTTCGATTTTATTTCCTTAGTTAGTAACCGTATTGTCCAACGCCTTCTTCCATCGGGGCTGGGACTGCAGGCTAAAGCGGCTAATTCTGCTTCGTGGTCTGTCGTGTATTTAACCGGTTGGCCTGAACGTTCCTGTTCTTCTAACGCCATTTCTATACCTGATTCCAAATACCGTTTTTTAGTTCGCCATATAGTTATTCGATCCACATCCAAAAAATCTTCTATATCGCCATTCTTCTTACCTTTATTTAGCAAAAGCAATATATTTATCCGGTTATACTTGCGTAAACTCACATTCCCAGACCGTTTTTGATCTTCCAAATACAAAAGTTCTTTTTTACTTAGCTTTATTTGTGTTGACATGTTAGATTTGTTTTAGGAACACAAATATAAATAATGTTTCTAAACTAAATTGTCAATACACTAGTTCAGTTCCTTCCTTCGTATCTTCCTATAATCAATCCATTTTTATCAATCAAATTTTTTGTTGGAAGAATTTGTATACCATATTTATCGTTAATCGATTCAGAATTATTTGTTGTTCCATTTTTTATCTACTTTCCTTCCATTTAAAACATTGTACCAAATATTTACACCATCCTTTTCTATTGCATTTTTCCATGCGTCAGGATTAATGATAAAATTGTAGAACATCTGATAGCTGCTGCTTCAGCAAATCGAGTTCTGATGGAGAAATTGCATTATCGATAAGAATTTTACCCTTATAAAAAAGTACATATCTTGGAATACCCATCCCTTCATTTCCTTTAACTTTATAAATCTTATGTTTAATTTCCTCTTTCAATTTCGGACTGGCCAGAATATGGTATCCTCCTAATGCATATTTACTAACCGCCTTCTGCCATTTTTGGGAATCTTCCTTTGAGTCTAAGCTTATATAAAGTCTGGTAATACCCTGATTTATCAAAAATGAATCTAATGCTTTATTGTATCCGAAGCCGGCAATGCAGGGATAACACCATGTAGCCCATATATCCATAAAAACAGGATTCTCCGAGGGTAATTTATCAATTACGCCCTTTAAGGTAGTACTTTTGTTTGTATCAAGAAAGGAAATAGGTGATTGTAATTTATATTCGATGTTGGTGGGAGATTTGGACACTTTGTATTGTTTCACAAACAACGGGCTCCATTTATTATTGGGAAAAATTGAGTCATATTGGCGCGCAACGGAGAAATCATACATTCCAGGATAACCAAAATAAACTAATATCCATAGTGCCCACAAATCCTGCCTATCCTGATTATTTTCGATATAAGTAATCGGGATGAAAACATCCTGAATTAAATAATCCATACCATCAACATGAAAATTCCGAGTTTTGCCCTTCCAATCATTAATTGTTTTTAAGTTCAACTTTTTATATGAAAGAAAAGCATAGTAATCATAGAGATACAAAAGATCTCCACCTAGCCCTTTCAATCGCTTGTCTGTGGCAGGCTGTATTGTAAAAAGTGCACTAATAATTGAATCTTTTTTACCTTTGCTTAAAATATTTTGTTTTGGGGCTTTTCTCAGTAAGCTGTTGATCGCCTGATTATAAATCGAAGATCGAAAATAAAGACCGATATAAGTGTCAAATCCTTCTGTAATTAGATCTCTACTTTGAAGGGAATCAAATCTTGATTTTAATTTCAACGCGATTTCTTTAATCTCATTAACAAGCGTCTCTTTATTTTCCGGAAGTTTATCCAATGCATCAAATACAGGAATGAATTTATTATAGGGGTAATAGTTTATTTCATTAAATAATTTCTGTCCGGACCAGTTATCTCCACTGTAAATGGTGGAGTTTTGGTTATTGGAGTCGAGATCAAAATAAAGGTGTACGGAATCACCCGGAAAGAGTAAAATATCACTTCTGCTTATGAATTCATTTTGACCCGTAGTAAAATAAACTGTAACAAAAGCCGGCTTATCTATATTTATAGCTTTGAAAATCGAATCCTTCCCATTTATTAAAACGCTGTTCTTTTTAGTTGAGTCAAAGAAAACCATATTATAAAAGCCGTTTACTGGTTCATAAATATGGACTATAAAATCTTCAGAAGACTTTATTTTACCACAAACAACAGATTTACTTTGACACAACCCAATGCTGAAAATAAATAATTGAGCACATAATATAAATACAATCTTCTTTCTCATTTGATGACAATTTATTACTAAAATAAAAAAAGGGGACTGGAACATCCCCTTAATAATATTAATAGGAATAACAGATACATGCGCCGCTACGGCAATAAGTCTGGCAATCCTGTGGAATGCAGCAAGATCCCTCCCATTCACCTACGCTTCCAATGCACGCTCCTCCATGGTAACTACAACCACTACCACTACCGGCCATTATTTTCTTCATCTCAGTCCTGCTGAGTTTGCCTTGCATGTTTGCAAGGCTCATTTTTGTTGTTTTCATTTCTTAAAATTTAAAATTAATAAAAATTGTTTCTGCCTTAGCTTTTAGCATCAAAGACTTGCCATCCGAGGATGGCTTTGGCTGCCCAACTGCTAGCCTGTGGCCACAGGCCAGCATAGTTCCATCAGGCGATCTTCCTGCGGGGAACTACTCCGCAAGAAAATATCAGGCCCCCTTAATCCCCCGAAGGGGAAGTTCAAAGGAGAAAATATCTTATGTCCTCAATGCTATATGCATCAGGGAGTTGGTATCCGTTTAAAAAAATAGTAGGTGTCGCATGTATATCCATTGAATGGCACCACTTGTCCATCGCTTCAATTTTGTCGCCCTGCTTTTCTAATTCACCATTCTCCTGGTATTTACTTGCAAAAACTTCATAATCCTTTTTGTCAGCCAGATACCAGTCATCTAAAGATTGTTTTATTTTTTCGTTATTGCCATCTTCTGCAATCGCCATGAGATGGCGGGTTGGTTTTATAGCGCGGTCTGCTTCATCATTTGACGTTGTAAAAATTATCTTTGCTTTTACATTAGCATTTTCTTCCAGTAGTTCTTCAATTTTAGGATGCGCTTTACCACAAGGGCCGCAGTAAGGGTTACAAACTTTTACAAGTGTATTTGCTGCAGATGAATTACCCAGGTCAATGCCTAAACCATCCGGAGATATGGTTATTGCTTTTTGCTTTTTTAACAGCGTGTCAAAAATTTCATTATTAAATTTTATGCGAAGGTATTCCCGTTTTGTATTTTTTGATTCCTGTAGTTTTAGTACAAGGGGCTTCACTGCATACCACGTTAATACTGTTAACAGATAAAAAAATATAATTATTGTAATTAATGAAACGGATAAAATCGGAAAAGGAAATAAAAAATTATTTATGACTACATTCATTCCTCCCAATAGCAACAAGGCTTGCACAGCAAGACAAAGCACACACCATTGCTTTGCCACACGCCATTGATAATAAATAGAAAATACTACATAAGGCAATGCCAGCAGGTTTAACCAGGCTAATATTGTAATCGAACTTGTGATTGAATTTCCGGCAAATAATAAAGTAAGCAAGCCCCCGGTAAAATAAAAGAATCCCACCTCACTCCAGCTCAACCAGCTAAAAAGTTTTGATTGCTTACCCGTAAGAATAGCGTTGCAATTGCCTTTCGTAATACCCGTACATACTTTTTGCAAGAGCGGGTTGCTCTTATCAATTTCGTACCAGAGTAATAAAGAGGCAACAATAACCCCAGCCAGTAAAATAAAATATTGCAGGTAAATACCGGTTATACTGAGAGAAGAGGAAGCAAGAGCAGCATTAACTGTTCTGTTTACAAAAAATAATGAGAGGATAATTAATAGAACAAAAGCCGCAACGGGAATTAAGGAATTAAGTAAAAATTTTCTTTTGTTTACTTCGTAATTATTTTCTCCGGAATGTTTGCCTGGCTCAGCAATCACGTAAACGCCATTCCATTTTTTTATAAAATCATCTTTGTTTTCAATCGCCGGTTTATTGTAATTTTTTTGATACGTCTCTATGGTTTTGCCATTCGCTTTACTTACAATAGCCAGGGGATTTTCCCTATCATTTGTATAGGCAATAAATGGGGTTGGCAACTCATCAATTTTTTCAGGATCTGTTTTACCCGCACCATTGGGAATATTCCATTTATTGAGAGAATCGGTTATACACAGTAAAGAAGGCCAGTCAGGGTGATTTTGCAATGTGTCATTTACGGTGGCATTATTCACTTTTACGCCTAACCGGTTGAGGAAGGAAATGGAGGCTTTTACGTTGGGGTCGTATTGTATGAACATGATAACAATAATTTTTCAATTATTATAAGTTCATAGAGTAGGGGTTAATTATTTTGTAAAGGTACGGGTGCAACAGTCCGGTATTTTCGGACAAAAAAAATAATTTTAAAAAATTATAAACTATTTGAGTGCATTCCAACTGTCGCTCTGGATTAAAGGTTGTCAACCTTTAAGATGGAGTTTTTAAATCTAAAATTAACTTGTTGAAAGGTTGACAATCTTGCGACAATTAAATACACCATCATTTAACGAGCCACCGCCGTCCGACCTGCGGTACTGACGGCTCGTTCAGGCCGTCACCAAAGGTCAGACCGGCTATACGGCTGTATGCTGCTTTGTTGCTTCCTGAGCCGGGGGAATTTGGAATGCACAACTATTTTATTCTTCCTCGTCTTTATCTTTTTTATTTATATATTTTTCGAATAAATTTTTCACCATAGCTCCATCTTCCGTATAATAGTAAGTTTTCCTGCTAAATGAATATTTTATGGGAAACCCCAGTTCTTTCATTTCCTTTAAACATTCAAGTGTAGTGCTGCGGGAGAGGTCTAGCTTCTTAGCAAGAGCAATTGAATTACCGGTAGATTTTGTTCTCAAGAAAAAATCGAAACGGTGTAAGCGGTCAGCATATTTTAGTATTAGCATAACATGAATTTTTAAATATTTCTGAAAATCATAGCCGTTATTTTGGACGTCTAATTGCCTAGATAAATAAAAAGAAATTTGATTGGAATACTATCATATCCAGCGTAAGGCACCCATGCGATAATATCTGGTTATTATATAGGAATTCAATTCCTTAAAAAAATAAATAACAGAATTTCAAGTTTTAAGAGCTGAACCGTTGTCGATATGACCTATAGGCTTTATTTTTAATTTTTTTGCTTTATTACGCATTAAAATTTTTAAATGACAAACTATAAGAGTAAAAGCATTGTTTTTTACACTACTGGATCCAATAAGAACTTTCTAGAAATTTTGTCTACAAAAGATCGCCAATATGATCTGTTTATAATTAATTATGAACCAGAAAGGATTAGCTATAAAGGGGCATGTTATGAATATTTAATTGAAGAACAGGGATATAAATTTCCAACCATCTATAAAGCGATTAAAAATTTTAATCTAATAGGCAAGTATGATTATTTCTGGTTTTGCGATTATGATATTTTAACAACGGTTTCTGATGTCAATAATTTTATAAGTATCTCAAAGAAATTTAATATAAATATTGCACATCCATCTTTAAGCATTGATAGTTACTATACTTACAATTTTTTCCTGAATGATCCTAAATGTTCCCTTCGGTATGTTAAATGGGCAGAAATAATGTGTCCTTTATTTAGCAGAAATGCATTAATAAAATGTATCGACACTTTTGACTTTACGTATAGTGGGTGGGGTTTAGACTTATTATGGGCGAAAATATTAAATTATAAAAGAATAGCCATAGTTGATAACATTAAGGTAAAGCACGTAAATAAAGTATCTTCAGGTGATTGGAAATTACCTAATAGGTTACGTGATTCTTTAATAAAAAATATGCCGATTAAATATAAAAACATTTTAAGTGAAGAAAACGTAAAAGAACTTTTCCCAGATTACATCAGACCTCAGAATGAATTAAACCTATTAATGCTTTTATTCAAATTGAAAATGGATAATAAAGTTCTCTCAGAAATTTTAAATGAATAAGTTTGAAGCCTTATTAGATAAAATGAGATAAATATATGCAAGAAAATATTTTAAATCATCAATTCTGTATGCATCGGGCAATTCATTTTCTGAGCAGGGGAATTTGGAATGCACAACTATTTTATTCTTCCTCGTCTTTATCTTTTTTACTTGTATCTTTTTCGAATAAATTTTTTACCATGGCTCCATCTTCCGTATAATAGTAAGTTTTCCGGCTAAATGAATATTTTATGGGAAACCCCAGTTCCTTCATTTCCTTTAAATGGTCAAGTGTAGTGCTGCGGGAAAGGCCCAATTTCTTAGCGAGGGTAATTGAATTACCGGTAGATTTTGTTCTCAAGAAAAAATCGAGACGGCGAAAGCGGTCAACATATTTTGTTGTTGGCATAATAAGGATTTTTAAATATTTTGGAAAATCATGGCCGTTATTTTGGATGTCTTATTGCCCGGATAAATAAAAATAAATTTGAATTGGATACTATCATACTGTATGATGCTACCGCCAACTTTTGCCAATTTGAATAATGCGCTAAATAAATAGTGAAGGAATTGGGGTTTTCTTTTGTGGGTGTTAGCATACGCTAAGCTACACCATCCGTGGCTTTACAAAAAGGGTGTTTTCACGGTATTTTTAATTATGTGAATAAGTTATCATTCTTAACTTTTATAATTGTGTGATCACCGCTCTGTAAGAAATTTTTTCGTATTGACGGATGAAATTGAAGATATCCATGGCAGATAAGAATTATCAAAATCATCACAAACCTTATACGAAATATAGCCAAACCTCTTGCTTTTTAAGTTTTAACTGTACCTGGAGATAAGTTCAATTCATGTTCAATTCATGTTCAATTCATGTTCAATTTTCTTTTACACTTTTACCATGAATGTATAACATCCTAAAAATCTTGCGGCATTCGGAGAGAAACTATTAATTGCGTTATAAAACTCGCCATAAAATCCGGCTCTTATAATCTGCTTCATGGTTATCATTTAGATCAACCACTGTAGAAATTCACCTGCTTGTGCATTTCCTGTCCATAGTTCTGTGGCTGCGAGAATTTGAAATTTCTATCTGTGCATATAGATAACACCACCATTTGAATTGACAGGTGGTCAAAACGCCCAATCCCGGAAATTATTTTTTATTTTCCATCACCCGCCATATCCGGTTGCTTGCATCATCTGTTACCAGCATTGATCCATCGTTTGCAAATACTACGCCTACCGGTCTCCCATACACGCGGCTGTTACTTTCGTCAGCAATGAAGCCTGTTAAGAAATCCTGCATAGGCCCGGAAGGTTTTCCCTTTTCAAAAGGAACAAAAACTACTTTATATCCTGAAAGAACACTGCGGTTCCAGGAGCCATGCTGAGCGACAAACAAACCGCCTTTATATTTCCCATCAAAATAATTTTTTTCATTAAAAGCAAGCCCAAGTGAAGCCGTATGTGCGCCTAATGGCACATCGGGAACTGTCGCTTTTGCTACCAAGTCCGGCCGTTCCCCTTTACGACGCGGATCTTCATTCTGCCCAAAATAGGCATAAGGCCATCCGTAAAAGGCGCCTTCCTTCACGCTGGTTGTGTAGTCAGGTACAAGATCATCACCTAAAGCATCTCTTTCATTTACTGCCGTCCACAGTATGTTGGTTCCGGGTGCGAAACCCAATCCCACCGGGTTTCTTAGCCCGCTTGCATAAACCTTTTCATCACTTCCATCAGGGTTTATTTCGAGTATATCAGCCCGGCGAATTTCATTGTCCGGGCCATGCTCGGCGACATTGCTACCTGAGCCAACGGTTACAAATATTTTTTTATCATCCCGGCTTGCAAGCAGGTTTCTTGTCCAGTGATTATTATAACCTCCTGCCGGCAGATCGAGAATTTTTTTTCCCGGCACTGTAATTTCTGTTTGCCCTTCTTCGTAAGGAAATACCAGTACCGCATCAGTATTTGCCACATAAAACCGGTGATTCAATATCAACATCCCAAAAGGCCTGTTCAGCCCTGTCATAAAAACTTTTTTTAATTCCGGAACTCCATCATGGTCAGCATCACGAAATAATAAAATACTGTTTTGGCTTTTGGTTCTTTCCTTATCACCGGTGGTTTTTGCAAACCCATCACTTACGGTATTTGCTTCGGCCACAAATATATCTCCATTCGGCGCCACATACATCCACCTTGGATTGTCAAGTCCATCTGCAAAAGTGCTCACCGTAAAACCCCCGGGTGCTATCGGAGTCTTGCCGGCAGGCCAGCCGATTACTTTCGAATTATTTCTAACTGAGGGAGTAGCAAACGGCGCAGGCAGGTCGAGACTATTAACAGCCGTCTTTATTATTGTATCGGTATTATTGGCATTCATATTATTGATGCGTGTAGACTTACAACCTGCTGCCAAAAAGGAGGAGCCTACTAAAAAATAAAAAAGTTTATGTAGCATAATTTAATTTTTTTGTAGATACTGCAACAAAACACATGCCTTCAATTGTGGCATTGCTTATTTAAACAAATGTGTTGTCGTACTGTTTTAATACTGTTGCATATTTTCTACTTATCATTTAGCAAAGTTTTCGCCGGTGCACCCCGGGTTAAATAATAATAGAAAAAGTTGGATGCATTCCAAAAACTTTCAACCGTTCATTTTTCTTTGCCCATCTTTGCACCATCAATTATAATATCTTTAGAAGAAAATTTTTTCTCCATATTGATTAAATATGATTTCAAAAACCCCCAGGCAACACCTGATAACCGCAAAGATTGACGATTTTTTTCTTGGCCTGAATAGCGCATTCCAGTTTATTATAAGATTTTTTAAAGAAGTATTTAAGCCGCCTTACGAGTTTAAAGAAATAGTAAAGCAATGCTACGAAGTGGGTTACAAATCTCTCTTCTTAATTACGCTCACGGGTTTCATTACGGGCCTCGTTTTTACTAAACAGTCACGTCCGTCATTGGCAGAGTTTGGCGCTGCCTCGTGGTTGCCTTCGCTGGTTGCCATTGCCATCATAAGAGCATTGGCCCCACTGGTAACCGCTTTGATTGCCGCAGGAAAAGTAGGTTCTAATATCGGCGCCGAATTGGGCTCCATGAAGGTGACGGAGCAGATAGACGCCATGGAAGTTTCTGCCGTTAATCCCTTTAAATTTTTAGTGGTAAGCCGCGTATTGGCTACCACCCTTATGATCCCGCTGCTGATGTGCTATACCGGTGGCGTGGCGATGTTGGGTGCTTACATTAATGTGCATACAAATGAAATGACGAGCTTTGTTTCCTTCTTCCAGGCAGCCTTTGAAAGAATTTCTTTTTTGGATATTATTTCTTCTGTAATTAAAAGCATTGCGTACGGATTTACCATAGGCATTGTTGGTTGTTACAAGGGATTCAATGCATCTAATGGAACAGAAGGTGTGGGCAAGGCCGCCAATGCTTCGGTAGTACTTTCCATGTTCCTGATATTTATTGAGGAAATTCTTATTGTTCAAATCACCAACAGCATCAGGTAGTATGGAGACGGCAAATACAAATAACAACCACAATGAACTGGTGATCTCCATAAAAGATTTGTACAAATCTTTTGGAACGAATCATGTGCTGGAGGGGATTAACCTTGATGTGCGAAGGAAAGAAAATGTGGTAGTGCTTGGCAGGTCAGGTACCGGTAAATCTGTTTTAATAAAAATTGTTTGTGGTTTATTAAAGCCCGATAGCGGTATGGTAAATGTTTTAGGGAAAGAAGTAGATAAGCTGGATAATAAAGAACTGCAGGAGCTGCGGCTGGAGGTAGGTTTTTCTTTTCAAAACAGCGCTTTATATGATAGCATGTCAGTGCGCGAAAACCTGGCCTTTCCTTTGGTGAGAAATGCAAAACATTTGTCGCGGCAGGATGTTACCAATGAAATAGAATCAGTGCTGGAAGACGTAGGGCTGGCACAAACAATAAACCAGATGCCTTCCGAGCTTTCAGGTGGCCAAAGAAAAAGAATAGGCATTGCACGCACCTTAATTTTGCGGCCGCAAATAATGTTGTATGATGAGCCCACCTCAGGCCTGGACCCGATTACGAGCATTGAGATCAACAACCTTATCAATCACGTACGGCATAAATTTAATACTACCTCTATCATCATTACGCACGACCTCACCTGCGCAAAAAGTACAGGAGATAAAGTAGCGATGATGTATGGTGGAAAATTTATAAAGCAGGGTACATTTGAAGAAGTTTTTTCTTCTGATGATGAAAGAATAAAAAATTTTTATAATTATAATTTTATAAATCAATAATGAAAGTTTCCAGTAACCAACGATCAGTAATACTTGGGATATTTATTTTCCTGGGCCTTGCTATATTAATATTAACAGTGCTCACACTCGGTTCACAAAAGAAAGCTTTTGAAAAATCCATAATGGTTAAAGCATTTTTTGGCAATGTGAACGGGTTGCAAAAAGGAAATAACATCTGGTTCTCCGGCGTGAAAGTGGGCACTATAAAAAAGGTAACTCTTCGCGGAAATGGGAGAGTAGAGGTTGATATGAATATAGAACAGCAATCGGTGCAGTACATTCCAAAAGATGCGAAGGCGAAGCTTAGTTCGGACGGTTTAATAGGTAATAAAATAATAGAAATTTATGGAGGCACAGCAGGTACACCACAGATAGAATCAGGTGATGTATTGAATAATGACAAATTATTAAACACTGATGAGATGATGAATACACTTTCCAAAAACAATGATAACCTGTATTCCATCACCAATGATCTAAAGGTAATAAGCGCCCAGATTGCCGGCGGAAAAGGATCAATAGGAAAATTATTAAACGATGAAAGCCTTTACGACCAGCTAAACGCAACAACTGCAATTTTAAAAAGAGCTTCTCAAAACCTCGACCGGCTATCTACTAACGTGACGGCATACACGTCGCACCTCAACGATAAAGGCACACTCGCCAATGATCTCGTAACCGACACAGTAATATTCAGCACGCTAAGGCAAACTATTACGCAACTGCAACAAGTGGCCAGCACGTCTGACAGTGTAATGAATAATTTAAAAACTACGAGCGTAAGCCTTAATAAGGGTGTAGATAATTTGAATAATTCTCTAAGTGATACTAAAACACCGGTGGGTTTGTTACTACACGATCAGCAGGCAGCAGCCAACATAAAAGTGACTTTGCAAAATTTGCAATCCGGAACTAAAAAACTTAATGATGATCTTGAAGCCGTGCAACACAATTTTCTTTTAAGAGGATTTTTTAAGAAGAAAGCAAAGGCAGAAGCGAAAGTTATTTTTGATACAACGCTGACCTATTAAAAAAAGCAAGAAAAGAGTTTTTAAAAATTCCAGGTGTGAGGAAAATAAATGCGACAAATTAAATTTTTTATAGCAGGCATTGTCTTACTCCTTCTTATTTTCACTGCCTTTACTTTATTCCTTCCTTCAAAAGTTACTGTATCTAAATCCATACGAATAAATGCGCCGGACTCCAGGGTGATGGCTCAATTAAGCAATTTTAATAATTGGAAAAATTGGTTCCCTGCTTTTCGGGATAGCAATGTGATTGTTACGATTTCATCTTTTCAAAACCATTCTGCTGAGTTGCGAGATAATTATGGAAGAAATATGCTTTTCAAGATGCTTGTAGTGTCAAAGGATAAGGTGAATGTGGAACTTTATGTACGAGAAAAAAGCACGACCACCTATCAATTTATATTGATGCTCGTTAATGCAGGGACGACTGATATCACCTGGAATGTCGTTACTGATTTAGGCTGGTATCCGTGGAAAAAGTTGCAGGGAATTGTACTGGATAAAGTTACCGGCGAGCAGTATATGACGGCATTACAGAAATTAAAAGGGGCGGCTGAAAGTCATACGGCATCGATATCGATAGAATAATTTTTATTCGGGAAATTGGCAACTTGCTGATTTATTTCATCAAAATAGTCCTTTAGGAATTTAATTATTTTATTAAATAAATTATAAGGATATTAAAAGCTAAATCGGTAAAAGAAATGTTAGAATGTAGAAAGTATTTAGAGAAAATTCCCATGCACTTTCTCCGGTGCTGCATTAAAGTTTTTATTAAGTACTCTCCCAATGCAAACAAACATTTGAAAAAAAAATGGCAGATCATTGTTACTCTATTGCTTTACACTTTGTATATTCAATTTCGTATTTATACTTTATTAAATGAGAAAAAATGATTTGGAGTGCTTTAGCTATTCAGTATTTTGGTTTGTATGCAATGGTGCTTTTGGATTAGCGCCGCTTTTATTTCTATTAGTTTTTAATCCCTTTTTAGAAAGAAGTGATGCAACTTCAGAAATTCACAGATTAGTTAGTGGTGGTATAATACTTTTTGTATGTTGCGCTCTAATGGGTGCTGTCATTATAGATATTTTATTAAGCAAAATATCATTTAGGAAGTTCGCTTTTTTTGCAGTCAATGTATCGCCATTTATTCTATTATTTTTTATATGCGTATTGTATTTGCTTGCTATATTAGGACATATAAACGGTAAGATATTTACAACCATTTCTAAATTTTATACTTTTGTCATAATATTTACGGCATTTTACTGTATTTTGGGTAAATATTTGTTGTATAAAAACGATTCATAACTATTTGCCATGTCAACTCTCTCAATCATTTTTAGGGTAATAATGTTTATATTTTCTATATTTTTTATAATAGGAGCTATACAGGCTGTTCTTCAATCGAATAAGAGAAAGCAACATTCGCATCATCACAATTATTAGTACGTTAAAACGATTAGGTTTTTGAGTTTAAAAATCGCAAAAAATAAACGGCCATAAAGACGTTTACATAATAACCATTCAAGTATTTTCTATTGGGTTATTTCTAAATGAAATAAAGTATAATTCTAAAAAAATATTTTTAACTGGTGTAAAAATGTATATCGTTATTTAAGAAATCTTCTATCACTTCATATATTTTCTCCAGTTCTTTTTTCTTAGTACAATAAGGCGGCATCACGTAGATCGTGTTTCCCAGCGGCCGTAAATATACGCCTCTTTTCAGGCAAAATTTTGTAAACTCATTGGTGATGTTATGCAGGTAGCCATCGCTTTCGTTGGTATTTACTTCAAAGGCGATGATGGTTCCCAAATGACGAATGTTTTTGATGATATCTTTCTCTTTATATTTTTCAAGCCTTTCTGAAAATTGCTTTTGCCTGCTGACAATCCTGTCAATTTTATCCTTATAATTTTTCTTCTGTAATAAAGACAGGCTTGCAAGCGAAGCAGTGCAAGCCAACGGGTTGGCTGTAAAAGAATGGCCATGGAACAGCGTTTTAGTCTTATCGTCGCTCACGAACGCATCGTATATCTTTTGTGTACATGCCGTTACTCCAAGCGCCATCGTGCCGCCGGTGAGTGCTTTGCTCAGGCAAATAATAGCTGCTTTTTCCAATAAATAATCACCGGCGAAAAACTTTCCTGTACGGTAAAATCCCGTAAGCACTTCATCTGCAATACAAATTATTTCTTCTTTTTTTAAAAGCGATAACAGCGTATTTAAGGGTTCGGATTCATACATTTTCATGCCACCTGCGCCTTGCAATAAAGGCTCGTAAATAATGCAGGCAATTTCATTTTTATGCTGATCAATAATTTCTTTTGTTGCTCCGATATTTTCTGGCGTGGGCGCATCAATAAAAATTACTTCAAACAATTTATCCCTGAAAGCAAAAGTGTAAGTTCCCCGCTCACTAATGCTCATGGCGCCAAATGTATCTCCATGATAAGAATGATGGAACGCAAGAATTTTATTCCGGTTCATTTCATCTTTATTTGCCCAATATTGCAAAGCCATCTTTATGGCAACTTCCGTGGCCGTAGAGCCGTTATCGCTATAAAATACTTTTGCAAAATTTCCGGGTAATATTTTTATTAGCTTCTCAGCGAGCTCAACAGCAGGCTGATGGGTAAAGCCTGCAAAGATCACCTGCTGTAGTTTTTTTGCTTGTTGATATAATTTTTTAGCAATGAATTTATTTCCATGCCCATGAATATTTACCCACCAACTGCTAATGCCATCTATATAGGTATTGCCCTCTTCATCTGTCAATTTTGATTTTTTGCCTTTGACAACAGGGATAGCGGGCAACCTGTTTTTTTGATGCGTGTAAGGGTGCCATACATAGCGGTTATCTTTTTCGATTAAATTCATAAATATATTTTGATGAGAAATTTTTGCTGAATGCAACGTTATGTAAAAATCGGTTGTCAGGAAATTGAATAGTAAATATGGATGAAAAAAAGCTGGTACGGGAGGCCCTGAAATTGAAGCCTGAGGCTCAGCGTTTGCTATATGAGCATTTTGCGCCGCTGATGTTGGGAGTATGTTTCAGATATACCAAAGCTACGATTGATGCGGAAGAAGTGTTGCAGGAAGGGTTTATAAAAGTTTTTAAAAATCTTCATCATTACAGGTCGGAAGGAGAGTTGGGAGCCTGGATAAGAAAAATAATGGTGAATACTGCCTTAAATTTTCTCAAGACCAATAAGCGCTACCAGCATGATTTAGTGTTTAATGAAATGCCGCTGCATCCTGTTTCGGCTGATAACCCGCTGCTGCAATTACAAGCTAAAGAATTATCGGAGTTAATCAGGCAGCTTCCGACAGGATATCAAACCATCTTTAATCTCCATGCGGTGGAAGGTTATACGCACGTGGAAATTGCCTCAATGCTGGGCATAACCGATGGCACATCGAGGTCGCAATATGCAAGAGCCAGGGCCTTGCTTATCGAATGGATAAAAAAATATTCATCACAAGAACAGGAAAGCTATGGAAGAAAATAATTTTGAAAAACAGGTACAGCAAAAAATGGATGAACTAAAGTTTACACCGTCTGAGGCTGTGTGGGATCACGTAAAAATGAATATTGAAAAGAGAAAAAGCCGCAGGTGGCTGCTGCTGATATTTCTTTTTGGAAGTATAGCATTGCTATCCGGCTTGTATTATTTTTCTGTAAAAAATGATTCTTCACTAAATAATAAATTGGCAAAAAATAACGCGGCGATTAAGGCTTTAGATTCATTGTCGATAAATAAAGGCAGTATTCCTACACAAGAAAGTGTTTTAAAAAAACAACGTGTTTCTAAAGAAGAAAAGATTTCTAAAGAACAAAATGCTTCTAAAAATAAAAATTCTCATTCAAAGATTTCTGCCGGTTCTGAATTTAAAAAAAGCAATGATTACTCACATCATTCAAATACAGAAGTTGATATTTTAAACAGAAAAAATGACCAGCAGAAAATTAAAATACCAGGATTAAAAGAACACGAAAATGGAAATGTAATTATAACTGCAACACCTCCACAATCTGAAGTATCTCATTTAAATAAAATCAACAAACAAGATTCATCGAATACGGTAGAACCAATGCCGACGTCTGTTACAGCAGAAAATAACATTGACAGCTTAAGCAACATTGTAAATAATAAAAATACTATTGATACGTCCTCAAGCCAGGATTTAGCGCAGCAAATACAAACACAGATTGATACCTCAACAACACAAAAGCCATTTAAAAATCCAGCCACGAAAATTTCTAAAAAATGGAGTGTTGGATTTCTTTTAGCAGGTGGTATCTCGCACGTTGGCAATCAATTTCTTGGGCTCGGCTATGTAAGTGCAGATTACCTGCAGAACGCCACTCCCGGCTCATCACAAGGCGGCTCAATCTCTACTCCTTCTAAGGTTAAAAATGCATTTGGTTTTATTGCCGGCGTATTTTTTGAAAAAGCTATGTCACCAAAAACCAATTTTTCTATCGGTATTAATTACAAAGAATTCAATACCTCAAATCTTGTTGGGCAGAAGATTGATTCGGTATTATCCTATAGCTCTGTAAATGCCAACAAGCGGTACAATAATAATTTTAAGTTTATTGAGCTCCCTTTAAAAGTGAAGGTGCAATTAGGAAGCAATAAAAAGCTTCCGGTGTATTGGAGTGGCGGCATTACGCTCTCTCAATTGATAAAAAGTAACGCCCTGCAGTTTGATCCATATACCTCTTCCAGCGATCCCTTCGCAAAGTCTTATTTCACCGATAATTCTTTTTTTAATGAAACGTTGCTTGGTTTAAATACAGCTTTGTCAGCATCAATATTTTCCAATAAAAAGAACACCATTTTAGCCGGGCCCTATTTTTATTATGCTGCCTCAAGGCTTGCCAATGAAGGCTTGTACAGCAAAAAGCATTTTGTATTCTTTGGCCTGCAAACACAAATAGTCTTTAATAAAAAATAATTGCAGTAGGTAGAATAAGCGACGTTTCCTTTGGGAGACACTTCTGAAATCTTGAACCTAAGCATATTTCCGTGGCAATCTCCTTGGGTATGGCTTTTGCGCCCATTCTGCCTAATCTTAAAAAATAATTTCTTTAATGCAACGATTTCTTTATACCCGTTGTCAAAATGCAAAATTACCTATTATGAAAAAGTATATACCCGTTTCTGCAAACATCTTTTTACTTTTTATTTATTCCATATTATTCAGTGGCTGTGTAAAGGATAATGTGAGCTGCAAACATCCTTACTCTTATACTTTTTACAAGCCTTTGTATAAAACTACTGCCGAGGTAAGAGCGAATATTAAAAGTAACGCTCCGAGAGAAATACAGAACCCCGGTAAAATATTTATTATCGGTAATTATATTTTTATGAATGAAGTTGATAAAGGAATTCATGTAATTGACAATTCAAATGCTACTTCTCCAAAAAATATTGCTTTTATAGACATTCCCGGCAATGAGGATTTGGCTTTAAAAGGTAATACGCTATATGCTGATTTATACACGGATCTTGTAACACTTGATGTTAGTAACCCGGCAAACGTTGTGGTAAAACAATACAACGACGGCGTATTTCCAGACCGCATTTATTCTAATGGCTTTGTGGCTGATTCAAGTAAAGTACTTGTAGATTGGGAAAAAAGAGACACTACTGTAGTTGAAGACTGCAGCGGATATCCGTGGTATGGTGGTGGTTTAGTTTATTTTGAGGCAACTGCAAATTCTTCGGGCTCCAAAAATATTTCAGCTTCGCCAATTGGGCAGGGTGGCTCTACAGCAAGGTTTACCATCGTAAATAACAGGCTATACACAGTCTCTTCTTCAGACCTTAATGTGTTTGATATTTCTGTGTTGAACAAAACCACATTTTCTAATATTGTAAATGTTGCGAGCTGGAATATTGAAACCATTTTCCCGTTCGGAAATAAACTATTCATCGGTTCTCAAAGTGGCATGTTTGTCTATAATATCAAGAATCCTGATCATCCCGCTCTTGACGGGCAATTTGGCCATGTGCAAAGCTGTGACCCCGTGATCGCAGACAATTCTTATGCTTATGTAACCCTTCGTTCCGGAAGCAGGTGCCAGGGATTTACCAACGAATTAGACATTTTGAAATTGAATAATTTTATAGATCCTCAATTAATAAAAACTTACAGTCTAACAAATCCGCGAGGTTTATCTAAGGATGGAAACCTGTTGTTTATCTGCGATGGGCCAGGTGGCTTAAAAATCTATGACGCAAAAGATGTCAATAATTTAAAGCTGATAAAACAGGTAAGTGATGCCGAAACAAATGACGTAATTGCCTACAATAAAATTGCTTTGGTGGTAGCAACTGATGGACTTTATCAATATGATTATACTGACGTAAATAATATTCGCCTGCTAAGTAAAATTATTATTTCAAAATAATGCTGATGAAAACATGTTTGATTAAAGGCCTTGCTTTTTACTGTGTCATTTGTTTTTCAGCACAGGCGCAGGCACAGGCTCACGTGCAGGCACAAAGCAATAAAATGAAATTCCATTCGGTAAATACCGGCGGCATTGTGGTAGACGAAAGCCGGCCTGGCGCTGTATTTCAAAGCATAAATGGCATAAAATTTTCCGATTGGTTTTTAGGCGTTGGCATTGGGGTTGATTATTATCAATATAAAACACTCCCGTTATTTTTCGATGCCCGTAGGTTTTTTGGTAGAAGAAAAATGGGATTTGTGTATGGCGAAGCAGGTTATGATTTTACTTTAAAAAACAAGCCCGGTAAAGATTACAGCTACGTGAATACCTACAGCTATAAAGGCGGCCTTTATACCGATTTTGGAATAGGGGTCAAAACTAAGTTTATTAAAAGCAGTTCTTTATTATTCAGCCTGGGCCATAGTTATAAGGAAGTACAGGGAAAATATGGAGTAACAATTTGTCCTTTTATTGGGCCTTGTTACATTGATTATAGTTACTACAAGTTCAAATACGGCAGATTAATATTAAAAGCAGGTGTGGAATTTTAATTTAGTCAGGACTCCAGGCTTTTGTTTCCTGACAGATTATTTGTTAGCCTAAAAATTTCAAATTTCTTTTTATGCCCGCAAACTTTGCCCGCTTCAGTGGAGAATCTTTAAAAATTATTTTGAAAGATTCTTCCGTAAGTTCTTCCCAATCATTCTTTGTAAAATTTAAAATTTCAGGTATGGGGGTCAACTGTTCTTCATGATGCGGTTTCGAAAAGCGATTCCAGGGGCACACATCCTGGCAGATATCACAACCGAATAATTTATTTTCAAATTTGCCTTTCATGTCAGATGGTATCAACAGGTCTTTTAATTCAATCGTGAAATATGAAATGCATTTGCTTCCATCAATTACTTTACCCGGAAGTATGGCCTCTGTGGGGCATGTATCAATGCACCGTGTGCACGTTCCGCAATAATCTTTTACAAATGGATCGTCTGCTTCCAGCTCAAGATCCGTGATGAGTGTTGCAATAAAAAAAAATGATCCGTCATTTTTGGTAATCAGGTTCCCGTTTTTTCCTACCCACCCTAAGCCGCTTTTTTGCGCCCAGCTCTTTTCAAGCACGGGTGCGCTATCCGCAAATCCTCTTCCATGCACATCACCGATGTTTTCTTTTATTAACGCTAAAAAAATTTTCAATTTCGCTTTTATCACTTCATGATAATCTTTTCCATAAGCATATTTGGAAACTTGCGGAGCGCCGGCATTTTGCTCCTGTGACGGAAAATAATTTAATAATAAAGTAATGACAGATTTTGCGCCGGGAACTAATTTTGCCGGATCAATTCTCAGGTCAAAATAGTTTTCCATGTAGCTCATTGTGCCCTGGAAACCTTTATTCAGCCAGGTTTCAAGTCGCCGTGCATCATCGTCAAGCTTTTGTGCTACAGCGATTCCGCAATAGTCGAAGCCTAACTGTGCCGCTGCCTGTTTTATTATTTGAGAATTTTTGTTTTCTTTACGTCCCACTGGTAACTTTTCCATTATTTATAAATAAACATCTTTTTACCAAACCAGGCTCCCGTTACCAAAATTATTGCTTTTTAAAAGAGCCAATTTTGCAAACGATAATTACCAAACGTTGCGGGACTTCTATGGTTTATAATAAAAAAAAATTGTGTTTAAAAAGATAAAATAAATCACACTACAAATCGTTTGAATCACATGAGTAAAGTGGCAATTTCCAGAAATAGTTTTTTACTAATCTTAATAATTTTATTTCTTCATTCAATAGCCTTTTGCCAGGATAGTGCGCCTGTAAAATTTGGTAAGGTTAAGGTTAAGGACTTTGATTTTAAATATGCATTAATAGATTCTAACCCAATGCGGTAATTGTTTACGACAAGGGTGATATTTCTTTTGAAGGAAATACCTCCGGTTGGTTTAACTATATATTTAAGCGAAGCAAAAGGATATTGTTTATTAAAAATAAAGACTTTGACCTCGCCACCATACGGCTTCTGCTGTATAATAACCAGGATATAAAAGAAACCGTTGAAGATTTAGCCGGCACAACTTACAATATAGAAAATTTGTTTTCTTTCGGCAGATTTTTTCAGCGGGGGTTGTTGCAAAATGGTAAATAAATTTTTAGAATTAGGTAGAATAAGCTCATCTTTTATTGGTCGCAAAATACTTTCAATTCACTGCCTTGTGAAGGCTCCCTGTTTGCCGACAGGCAGGCTTGCAAAGGACGAGTACTAACTGCGCCGTCCTTGCGAAAAGTTTTCCTGCATAAAGATTTGAATTGAACAGAGATTAGGGAAAACTTTGTGGCAATCTTAGAGTAAACAATATTCAAGGAGATTGCTTCGGTGCCGATGAGAATTTAATTCCAAACTTCATTAGGCTCCTCGGAAAAATTGTTCATTGAGTTCGCGTCATTATGAAAAGTAGATCTTACCAAAAAACATTTCTTTTGTTACAAATTTCCTGTATCTCATCCCACAAATCTTTCCACGTTGACATTTTCTATTGATGACCATTTAGACGTTCGTCATCAATTTTTTTCAATTCCATATATTTTTCTCTTCTTCCTTTTTGTTTAAGATTAAAACAAAAAAAAAGCCTGCATATTGCCTTTCGTTATTCACACAGGGAAAGTTTCCAAATAATCAATCAGCTTTATTAAAATTATATTGGCTGTACGACGCCTGTAAAAAAAGCATGAAACACGCTATGAGACTGCATTTGCGGCAGGTTTGAATTGGTTTACAGGACATTATTACTGATTATTTAAAAATAAACTCTTGGTTTAGAATTTGTTGTTCTATAAATAAATTTTTTTAAAGAATAATAAGATATATATGAATCCAAATAGTTTAACGATTAAATCGCAGGAGATTTTTCAGAAAGCGCAGCAACTGGCTTTCAATGAAAAAAATCCAAATATTGAGACCGAGCATATCCTAAAAGCTTTGCTCAATGATGATGATAGCCCTATTGAATATTTGCTGAAAAAAAATAATGTCAATATAAATTTTGTTGAAGGCAAGATTGACGAAAGCCTGAAAAAGCTTCCGAAAATGGACCAGGGCGAGCCTGCGCAGGTGATTAGCAGGGATATGAATAATGTTTTTTTACGGGCAACTGCCGACTTAAAAAATTTCAATGATGAGTTTGTAAGTGTCGAGCATTTATTGCTTGCCATCGTGCAGGGAAATGATAATGCTGCAAAAATTTTGAAAGATGCAGGCCTTACCGAAAAGGGCTTGATTGCTGCCATTAAAGAATTAAAGAAAGGTTCAACCGTTTCTTCTCAAACTTCGGAGACGCAGTTCAATGCCTTAAACAAATATGCTAAAAACCTGAATGAGCTTGCCAGAAGCAACAAGCTTGATCCTGTTATTGGGCGTGATGAAGAGATAAGGAGAACGCTGCACATCTTATCAAGAAGAACTAAAAATAATCCCATATTGGTCGGCGAGCCCGGCGTGGGAAAAACGGCCATAGCAGAAGGTTTGGCGCATCGTATTGTAAATGGTGACGTTCCTGAAAATTTAAAATCAAAAATAATTTTTGCACTGGATATGGGTTTGTTGATCGCCGGCGCAAAGTATAAAGGCGAGTTTGAAGAAAGATTAAAATCAGTGATAAAAGAAGTGGGAGACAGCGATGGTGAAATTGTTTTATTCATTGATGAAATACATACATTAGTTGGCGCCGGTGGTGGCGATGGCGCAATGGATGCTGCCAATATTTTAAAGCCTGCATTAGCTCGTGGCGAGCTTCGTGCTATTGGTGCAACTACATTAAATGAATACCAGAAATTCTTTGAAAAAGATAAAGCGCTGGAAAGAAGATTTCAAAAAGTAATGGTAGATGAGCCCAGTGTTGAAGATGCAATTTCTATTTTAAGAGGTATAAAAGATAAGTACGAAACGCATCATCATGTACGCATAAAAGATGAAGCCATTATCGCCGCCGTAGAATTATCGCATCGATATATTACTGATCGTTTTTTACCGGATAAAGCTATTGACCTTATTGATGAAAGCGCCGCCAAGCTCAGGCTGGAGATGAACTCTATGCCTGAAGAACTTGATAAGCTTGAGAGAAGTATAAGGCAACTTGAAATTGAAAGAGAAGCCATTAAAAGAGAAAAAGACGAAGCCAAATTAAAAGAGCTTACTACAGAAATATCTAACCTCTCCGTTGAGCGTGATACCTTCAAAGCCAAATGGCAGCAGGAAAAAGAATTGGTAGAAAAAATACAAAATGCTAAGGCTGAAATTGAAAATTTAAAGATGGAAGCTGAAAAAGCAGAACGTGAAGGGGACTATGGCAGGGTTGCCGAAATACGCTACGGTAAGCTCCAGGAAGAGGAAAAAATTATTACCGATTATACATCGCAGCTTGATGAAATAAACGAGAAGAGATTGCTAAAAGAAGAAGTAGATGCAGAAGATATTGCTGAAAGCGTAGCTAAAGCCACGGGTATCCCGGTAAATAAAATGCTGCAAAGTGAGAAAGATAAATTATTGAATCTCGAAGATGAATTACACAACCGCGTTATTGGCCAGGACGAAGCCATTGAAGCGGTGGCAGATGCCATACGCAGGAGCAGCGCAGGATTGCACGATCCTAAAAAGCCAATTGGCTCTTTCATTTTCCTGGGAACTACCGGTGTCGGTAAAACAGAATTAGCTAAAGCTTTGGCAGAATATCTTTTTGATGATGACAGCATGATGACGCGTATTGATATGAGTGAATACCAGGAAAAGCATTCTGTGAGCAGGCTCGTCGGCGCCCCTCCCGGCTATGTTGGTTATGATGAAGGTGGGCAGCTAACGGAAGCGGTTAGGCGCAAACCTTACAGTGTGATTTTATTGGACGAAATTGAAAAAGCGCATCCTGATGTGTTCAACATTTTACTGCAGGTGCTTGATGATGGAAGGCTTACCGATAATAAAGGACGTGTGGTGAATTTTAAAAACACCATCATCATAATGACGAGCAACATAGGTAGTCATATTATACAGGCTAATCTTGAAAGCATTTCGGAGGATAATAGAGAGGAGGTAGTGGAGCAGACAAAGCGTGAAGTGATTGATCTCTTACGTCAAACGATCCGGCCCGAATTTTTGAACAGGATTGATGAAGTGATCATGTTCCAGCCCTTGCTGCGGAAAGAGATAAAAGAGATCATAAGGATACAATTAAATGATCTTAAAAAGCAGTTATATAGGAATGGCGTAAACCTGGAATTCAGCGAATACGCTTTGGATTATCTTGCTGACAACGGTTTTGATCCGCAATTTGGTGCAAGGCCTTTAAAGCGCCTTATACAAAAGCAAATTGTAAACCAGTTGAGTAAAAAATTATTGAGTGGCTCAATTGATAAATCTCATCCTGTGTTGGTAGATGTGTTTGATGGTGTGGTGGTTTTCAGGAACGAGGTGAATACTCCTGAGACTTTAAAAGTGTAAATGATTAAGATTAATTCGATCTATCGTAGAGGCTGTTCCTGACCGGGCAGCCTTTTTTTATTAATAGCATTTTACAGCCGGAACAAAATGTTTTTTTTTTCAAAAGTTTTGAAAAATGATTTTAAGATGATGATGTTTTTATTGTCATTATTCCTGAGCTGTAATGCAGGATCATCGGCAATTTGAGAAGAATCTTCAAAAAATGTTATTACATAAAATTGTAAAACACAAACATTGGCGTAATCGCAATAAGTTATCGACATAAATTTAAAAAGATACAGAAGTACTTGAAATTTAAAAAAAACTTTCTATTTTGCGTTCTCTTTTTAAAAGAACTTCCCAACCCTTAGAAACAAATAATCTTTTTTAAGCGCCTCCGCTGTATTAATTCCATTAATGTTTATAATGCATAACTAATGTCATCACTATGATATTTCCTGCTATTGATATCATTCGGGCGGAACTGGTTAACAACGGAGTTCCTGCAGAGCTCGGGAATATTGGAGAAATATTATCCGGCAACACCAATGGAGCAGATACTAATATGGTTATCTCGCTGATTAACATTGAAGAGAATCGCGTTTCCCGCGATCCGCAAAATTTTAGAAGAACTGGAACTGAACTTCAGTTGAAGAACCCGGCCGTTAATTTATACCTAACCTTATTATTTACATCTGCAAGGCCTGAAAGCGGTTATGGTCTTGCATTGCAGGATCTTCAGCATGTGCTGGAATTTTTTCAGAATAAGTATGTATTTAATCATTCTAACACAATAAATCTTGATCCCGGAATAGAAAAACTGATACTTGAAATGATAAGCCTTAACCTGGAACAGTTGCAACAACTCTGGTCGATGTTAGGTGGTAAGTATCATCCGTCAGTAGCGTATAAAGTAAGAATGATAACCATAGATAGCGTAACTGATCAATTTGAGACGCCTGTAAAAGAAATAGAATTGCAACTTTCAAAAACGTAAAAAGTATTAAACAAAGCGGCCGTAATTAATACCATGTACCAGGAATTATTTGTAGTGAAATTTTTACATAGTGGCTATGGCATACAACAATCTGATATGTTAATAACGATCTTTCATTTCCGGGCCTGACAGGCAAATGAAAGGCCCTGTTTATTCTATAAGATTTAAAAGTAAAATCTAAAAAAATTTAATAAAATAAAACCAAAATCACATGTCACAAATAAATGAAACTGCCATACGAACCCCGGGAGTTTACACTACAGAAATCCCGACGCTGCCTCCTTCAGTTGCCCAGGTATCTACTGCTGTTCCGGCATTTATCGGATACACTCACCAGGCTGAGGATGAGGTGGGCGCTTCCCTTCATCTTGTCCCAACGAAGATATTTTCCCTAAAGGACTATGAGCTTTATTTTGGATTTGCCGAAGATGAGACCGGCATAACTGTAAATGTACAAATTGATACCGTTTCGGTAGCTATGACGGGCAATGCCACTATAAATAGCCCATCAGTGCACAACATGCATTATTGCCTGCGGCTTTATTTTGACAATGGCGGCGGGCCTTGCTACATTGTGTCAATTGGCAACTCTCCTGCCTCCCTGGATCCCAATGATTTTGTTGCAGGAATTGATATTCTCGCCGCCTCGGATGAGCCCACAATTATTCTATTTCCGGAAGGGCAGTCGTTGGGAGAAGCTGCCTATTATAATATAGTCATAAGCCATGCACTTGATCAATGCAGTACTTTGCAGGATAGGTTTACTTTGGTGGACATACATCATTCATTGCCACTCCCGCCTGCTTCGCCTCCTCAAGGTCCCATAATTCCAAATACAACCAATACGATTAATAATTTCAGAACGGTCTTTGGCAGAACAACTGATCTTAATTATGCTGCGGCATATTATCCTAATTTAAAAACCACGTTGGATTACAAATATAAACCGGAAAACGTACAGGTGATAGTGACTAATCATGATACCACGACCACGCCACCTACTGATACTCCTGCTGCCCCGGCTACTCTCGATACTTTTAAATCCGGCGGTACCGCAATTTATAATTTAAGCCTTGACAGGATCAGGAATCAGCTAAGCCCTACCTTACCGCCATCAGCTGCCATGGCAGGTATTTATGCTAAGGTAGATGGGTCAAGAGGTGTATGGAAATCGCCGGCTAATGTTTCGATAAACTCAATATATGCCGTTACAGATTTTATTACCGATGCCGAGCAGGACACCATGAATATTGACCCGGATACAGGTAAATCTGTCAATGCATTACGGCCCTTCACAGGCAAAGGCATTTTAGTTTGGGGAGCACGCACACTTGAGGGCAACAGCAATGAATGGAAATATATTTCAGTTCGCCGATTGTTTATCATGGTGGAAGAATCTGCAAAAAAGGCAACTTTTACTTTTGTATTTGAACCCAATAATGCAAATACCTGGATAAAGGTGAGAGCGATGCTTGAAAACTACCTGACGTTATTATGGCGCCAGGGCGCCTTGGCAGGAGCTAAACCCGAACAAGCCTTTTTTGTGAAATGCGGGCTGGGTCAAACGATGACAGCACAGGATATACTTGACGGAAAATTAATTGTTGAAATAGGCATGGCTGCTGTAAGGCCTGCAGAATTTATTATCCTGAGATTTTCTCACAAACTGCAGGAATCCTGATTAACTGTAATTCTCAATTTATAAATTTTTAAACTTAAATATTATGGCAGAATATCCTCTTCCCAAGTTTCACTTCCAGGTTGAATGGGGCGGTGCAAAAGTAGGTTTTACAGAAGTAACCGGGCTCGATATTACAACGGAAGTAATAGAATACCGGGATGGCGCAAGCCCGGAATATTCAAAGATTAAAATGCCCGGCCAGCGTAAGTTCTCTAACATTACATTGAAGAGAGGCACTTTCGCTAACGATAACCAGTTTTACGAATGGTTTAATACGGTTAGCTTGAATACAATCGAGCGGCGGGATCTTATCATTTCATTGCTCAATGAAAATCATGAGCCCGTAATTGTATGGAAAGTGAAACAGGCCTGGCCTACTAAAATTACGCCGACTGATTTAAAGGCAGACGGTAATGAAGTGGCACTGGAAAGTGTGGAACTGGTACATGAAGGCTTAACAATTCAAAACGGCGGTTAATATGGATCTCTCTTATCCGCAGGTGGGGTTTCATTTTTTGGTAACATTCGAGTTATTCCCGCAGGTGCCTAATGATTTCAGGTTCCAGGAAGTTTCCGGTTTAACGGCGAGCATGGAAATGGAACCCTTAAAAGAAGGTGGGGAAAACCGGTTTATTCATCAATTACCTGTTCGCACGAGCTACAACGAGCTTGTATTAAAGAGGGGGGTATTCTTAGGTTCCTTTGTTCACCAGTTTTTTAAGAATGCTATAGAAAACTTTGAATTTAAGCCAACAAATATTATGATCTCGCTTTTAAATGATGATCATTTGCCTTTGTTTAACTGGTACGTAATAAACGCCATTCCCAAAAGGCTTGAAGTATCAGCCTTTAACGCCGAAAAAAGTGAAATAGTGATAGAAACAATGGCTTTAAATTATCAGTATTTCAAATACTATGATCCGGCCAGCGCCGCGATGGATTTAGCGGGCTCGCTTGCAGGTTCAGCCAATATCAATATTGGATTTTAAAATATTTTTTTATGCCGGTAGAAATTAAAGAGTTGCATATCAAGGCGACCGTTCAGGATGATTCTGCTAAAAATGAGCATCAATCTGCTACAGTTTCTCAAAGCCAGCTAAATACTATAGTTGCTGAATGTGTTGAACAGGTTTCAAATATTCTCAAAGAAAAAAAAGAACGGTAGTATGTCCGCAGAGTTAAAAAAACTAAGGATCAAAGCCATTGAAAATGGAGTGGCCACCGCCAACCCGGATCTTATGTACGATGCGCTAATTAATCCTGAAACGTACACCATCCGGAACATGGTAGAATACAGCCCTGACCCTCCCCCGGCCGGCACAACAGGAAAAGAACAACAATATGTAAGAACGCAGCCACCCACGCTTCAGTTTGATTTTCTCTTCGATAGTACGGGGGTGGTGCCAAAGCCCCTTGGTGGCATAGCGGGTGCGCTTAGCAATGTGCCGATAGCAGGCGCTATAGCTTCTGCGCTGTCCGGTGCAGAAAAATATGATATTCTGAAAGAGATAGACAAATTCAAAAAAATTGTGTACGTCTATAACGGCCCTGACCATTCCCCACGAAATGTTCAATTGCTTTGGGGAACGTTGCTTTTTGAAGGAGTGCTTACCAGCTTGAATTTCAATTTCAAATTATTTCAACCGGATGGTACACCCATAAGAGTAGTGGTAACGGCAGCCTTTACCGGCACCATAGAAGATGACCTGCGGTTGGCTAAAGAACAAAGCAGTTCGCCTGATCTTACACACATACGCGAAATTAAGAGTGGCGATACGCTGCCGCTGATGGCGTATAATATTTATGGAGATGCTTCTCTTTATCTGGAAGTAGCCAGGGTGAACAACTTAACCAATTTCAGGGATCTCGTACCTGGCGATACAATTATTTTTCCACCGGTTATAAAAGTAAAAAATGGGTGATAGCAGAGTTTTGCCAACGAACAGGCGAACGAGCCTGGTGACTTTTACTATTAAAATAGAAGGGGAAGCTATATCCGGTGCTTACGGAGTTGCATCAATAATAGTAACCAAAGAAATTAATAAAATCCCTGCTGCAACTATTGTTATCCAGGATGGCAGTGCTTCTAAAGAAGATTTTGAGGCAAGCAATGCAGACATTTTTGCACCGGGCAAAGAGATTGAAATATCATCAGGCTATCAGTCCGAAGAATCTGCAATTTTTAAAGGAATTATCATTAAGCATTCTATAAAAATCAAGAGAAGCGGCAGTTCTATGTTATTGTTGGAATGCAGGGACGAGACGGTAAAAATGACCGTGGGCCAAAAGAATAAATATTTTATTGATAAAAAAGATAGCGAAGTAATAGAGGAAATTATAGATACTTACGGCTTGGATAAAGATATTGAAGCCACATCCGTTCAGCATAAGGGGCTTGTACAATTTGATGCTACCGATTGGGATTTTATGCTTAGCAGGGTAGAAGCTAATGGAAAAATTTGCTTAGTAGATGATGGGAAAGTAACGACAATAACTCCCTCGTTAGATGGGGAACCAGCCCTGGAGCTTTTGTATGGCGCAACTATTCTTGATTTTGATGCAACAATTGATGCAAGGGATCAATACCAGGCGGTAAAAGCTTTTTCCTGGGATCCATCAAGCCAGGCAATACTTGAAGCAGATGCAACAGATCCTGCGATAAATGGAAATGGCAACTTAACTCCCGCAGATCTGTCCGCAGTTATCGGCCTGGATTACCTGGGCTTAAGCCATACAGGAGCGATTCCCCAGGATGAATTACAGGCATGGGCGGATGCTCAGTTTTTAAAAAAGCAATTATCAAAGGCTAGGGGCCGGGTAGGTTTTGAAGGTTTTGCTGATGTAAAGCCCGGTAGCCTTATATCACTGGGAGGTTTAGGCGATAGAATGAACGGTAATGTTTTTGTTGTGGGAGTTCGTCATGAGATAGGTAACGGAACCTGGAAAACGGATGCTCAGTTTGGCTTATCCCCCGAGTTATTTACACAAACATTTAAAGTGAATGCCTTGCCTGCTGCAGGTATGTTGCCGGCCATACAAGGTTTGCAAATAGGAATTGTTTCCCAACTAAAAGATGACCCCGATGGGGAAGACCGGATATTAGTGAAGCTTCCTATCATCAATAATGATGAGCAGGGAATATGGGCGCGGGTTGCCTGCCTTGATGCAGGAAATAACAGGGGCAGTTTTTTCAGGCCGGAAATAGGAGATGAGGTGGCAGTGGGATTTTTGAATAATGATCCGAGATATCCAATCGTGCTTGGCGCTCTAAATAGCAGCAGCAAGCCATCGCCTGTGCCGCCGGCAGATGAAAATCATAAAAAGGGATATGTGTCCCGTAGTGAAATGAAAATGATTTTTAATGATGACAAAAAATCAATAACCATTGAAACTCCAGCCGGTAAAAGTGTGGTGATGGACGAGGATGCCGGTATCATAAAACTTGAAGACGAAAATGGCAATAAGATCACTATGAATTCCGACGGTATTACAATAGAAAGTAAAAAAAAGATAACCCTTAAAACCACTGATGATATAGAAGTGCAGGGTAAAGATATCAAACATACTGCCCAAGCGAGTTTCAAAGCCGATGGAACTGCCGGCATAGAACTTACCAGCAGTGCAGTTGCAAAATTAAAAGGTTCATTAGTACAAATAAATTAATCAATATGCCACCCGCAGCCAGAGTATCAGATATGCATATATGCCCTATGTCAACAGGGCCCGTTCCACATGTAGGCGGGCCTGTGTTGCCACCGGGCAGCCCCACCGTTTTAATTGGCGGGCTGCCTGCAGCTTGCGTGGGTGATATGGCTACGTGTACCGGTCCCCCGGATTCTATAGTAATGGGATCGGCAACTGTATTAATAGGAGGTAAACCCGCGGCAAGATTGGGTGACCAGACTGCGCATGGAGGGACAATTATTTTAGGTTGTTTCACGGTTTTAATAGGATAATATGAATACAGATAATTCATTCCTGGGAAAAGGATGGAGTTTTCCGCCTTCGTTCGATATAGTTGACCGGCAGGTTGAAATGCTTACCGGAGAAGGCGATATTGAAAGCAGCCTGCAAATTCTGCTTGCCACTATTTTGGGCGAGAGAGTTATGCAACCCAGGTTTGGATGCAATCTCGATGAAATGGTTTTTGAAACTTTAGATACCACACTTATTACAGAGATAAAAAACAGGGTTGAGGTAAGCATATTATATTTTGAGCCGCGTATTGATATTAACAACATCGAAATAATTCCTCAAAGCGAATTAGATGGTAAAATATTGATCTCCGTGGATTATACAGTGAGGGCTACTAATACACGCTCAAATCTTGTATTTCCTTTTTACCTCTCAGAAAAATAATAATGAAAGAACTGGATCACATATATCAATATTTGCGAAGCACAGATGGCGTAAATCAGTTGCAACGAAGCTTGCCGGCATTGGATCCCGACTCCATACGCCTGGATGAACAAAAGAAAACGGACATTATTAATTTTCTCGCCAAGTTATCCAATCAAATACTTTTCTATAATCTTCAAAACCAGGTGCAGGGGAACTGGTCGCCGCTTTTTAATATTACGGACAAAATAAGCACAGCTTTGGTAAGAGCCGCTACGGACGGGGCGCTAAATTTTGTAAGCTATAATAATGGAACAAAGGGTGTAAATGCAACACTTACATCAGAAATCAATGGCATTTTACCTCCACAAGACGGGGTGGCGTTAATTAATGGAGACTTATTATTGGTATGGCAACAAGAAGCCCCCCTTCAAAATGGGGTGTACACTGTTACGCAGGGAAGTTCATCCTCTGCTTTTATATTGAAGCGCCTGATTACTTCTGATCAAAAGGCGGATTTTGATTCTCAAATTGTAGAGGCCACTGATGGACTGCAACATTCCCGCAGATTATTCATACAAGAAACAATTGCTCCTGAAATTGGCGTGTCCGGTATCAGCTACGCAAGAGGAGAACTTTCAAGAAGCGACTGGCCGGCACACCAGGCCCTCTTGCTGGCCCTGCTTCAACTCCGCGGTATTTCTCAGCAGGACATGAATGGACTTACCGGCAGGCATCTTACTTACTACTACGAAAAGGTATTGCAATTACAAAGAAAACCTGCTAATCCCGATGAAGTACACGTAATTTTTGAACTTGCTAAAAATGCCGCTTCTACGTTACTTACAGCCAATACTTTACTTGATGCCGGAAAAACACCCGATGGAAAATCCAAAATAAATTATGCGCTCAATAGTGATATAGTAGTTACTCATGCGTTGGTTAGCGCTGTTAAGTCGGTCTTTACCGAAAAAAATTCTTCAGGAAACAGGATTGTTTTTAAAGCGGATGATGCCACAATAGTAAAGCGCGATACCGGCACCTCAGATTGGAGGCCTTTTGGCAAAGCACAATTAAGCCTCTCGCCTGAATCAAAAACAATGACAGAAGCCAAACTTGGCTTTGCCATTGCTTCACCAAATTTCCTGCTATCCGAAGGTGATAGAAAAATTACCATTTCCATTAATTTTGATGCAGCATCGCTAGTACCACCGCCCCATGCATTTGAAGTTTATGTTACCGGCGTTAAGGGTTGGCTAATGCCTTTCGTAACTGTGCCTCAATTTTCCTCCTCAAAAATTACTTTTCAAGCCTCAATACCTGCTTCTTTTGATGCGATAGTTTCGTACAACGAACCATTGCATGGAGGCGGATTTATAACAAAATTTCCCGTTCTTAAATTTGAAATCCTGCCTTATAACTTTCAGTTAGAAACCCTGACCTCTTTTACGATAGGCAGCGTTGATATTTTAGTGGAAGCATTGGGAGTAGCAAACCTTGTTGTACAAAATGACCAGTCCGTACAGGCTCCCGGCAAGCCGGCCATGCCATTTGGAAGCCAGCCGGTAATTGGCTCAAACTTTTATATTGGCAGCCCGGAAATATTTAATAAATCAATTAAAAGTTTGTCACTAAAGCTCGAGTGGCAAGACCCGCCTGCTAACTTCAGTAATTATTATAGCGCTTATGGAAATCCAAACATTACCAATACCGTTTTTTCAACCGACTTATACCTTCTTGCGGGAAAAAACTGGAATACACGCCTGCTTTTTAACCAAAGCCTTTTTAATTCGCTCGATGCAACCTCGCCCCAGCTATTAACGCTTCTTCCCTCAGTAATGGACAGCAAATTAAATAATTCAGGATTTTCCAGGAAGGCTGACATGCCGGTTTTTAGTGAATACAATACAAGCCTATCCCAGGGTTTCGTTAAATTAGTACTTACCGGCCCCACAGCAATCGCACTTGGTAATTTGCCTTCCAGCGCACCCTTTGAAGCGTTTGGACATAAATCATTTACGACGGTATATACAGAAAAAGCTATTGCATTGAGTAAATTCACGGGGGGCGGCACGCCACCGGCACTTCCTAATCAACCATACACTCCTACTTTAAAATCAGTTACGCTAGATTATACGGCAGGTGGATCTTTCAAGCCCTCAAGAACTAACGGAGTTGACCAATTTTTTGAAATAGATGCCTTTGGCCCGCGGGAATTAGTGGATTATGATATTGCCCGCCTTGTACCAGAAATTCCTGAGAATGGCGCTTTATACATAGGGCTTCAGGATGCTTCGCTGCCGCTACTACTGTCATTGCTTTTCCAGGTGTCCAGCGGCAGCGCTCCGGGAGATACTTTATTGACCTCCGGCGAAATGCAATGGAGTTATTTAGCCGGAAACAGGTGGAAGCAGATTGCAGCGCAGGAGGTTGTGGAAAACTCTACAAACGGCTTGCAGCAGCCTGGGCTTATACGCCTGAATATTGGCGGGGATGCTACAAACGATAACACCGTTATCGGCAACGGCCTCCATTGGCTTCGCGCCGAAGTAGATGACCACGCAGATGGAGCAGGTTCTCTCCAGGCAATTCAGGCCCAGGCTGCATCTGCAACATTGGTTTTAGATAAAAATCCGGCTAATTCCTTTATACAACACCTAAGTAAGCCGTTGCCCTCCAGTACTATTACGAAACCGGTGCATAAAGTATCAGGAATAAAAAAAGTTATACAGGATTATCCTTCTTTCGCAGGGCTTGCACCAGAAACGAATGAGGTATATTATCAACGGGTGAGCGAGCGGCTGCGGCACCGTAACCGTTCAGTATCAGGTTGGGACTATGAACGCATGGTTCTTGACAAGTTTCCCCAGGTTTTCAAAGTAAAGTGCCTTCCTTATACCAGTTCAGAGAGCGAAGTGACGCCTGCGAATATTAAAATTGTAATAGTTCCGGATTTCAGGAAGCTTACCGCCGGCAATCCACTGCAGCCCAGCAGCAATGCCTCGTTGCTTAGAGAAATATCAGATTACATTAATGCCGGGTTCACTTCTCCTTTTGTGAAAGTGGTTGCCGCTAACCCGGTTTACGAAACCTTGCTTATTGATTGTAAAGTTTCATTTCTCAAAGGCTTTGATGCAGGGTATTATTCTGCAAAATTGAATGATGAATTAAAACGCTTCCTGAGTGCATGGGCGTATGATGAAGGCATGGATATTACTTTCGGCGGCAAAATTTACCGCACGGAATTGCTTGCCTTTGTGGAAGGCAGGTATTATGTTGATTATGTAGTTGATTTCAGAGTTTACCATCGTTACAAAGGGCGGCCCGATGGTGGGATTTCTGCAATGACGATTAATGAAGATTTTATTATAAGTACCGCTCCCAGGCCAACGATAGGCGTAACTGATGCTACAATAGGGATTGATTTCGTGGTAGGCCAGCCTGTTGAAGTAGCAAAGGCCACAAGGCCGGATTCAATCCTGGTTTCAAACGATTTTCACCGTATAAAGGCGATTCAGTCCGAAGATTTTATATGCAGTGGCATTAAAAGCATTGGTATCGGACAAATGATTATTAAGGTTGATTTCATTGTTAAGTAAACACCCTTTAATTCACACACAAAAAAATTAAACTATGTCAGTAAAAAGCAGAACTTATCTAAAGGGACAATTTGAAAATGGTGATAGCCCCACCGGGGATGATTTTTCTGACGTCATGGATTCTTTTGTAAATATCCTTGACGATGGTATCAACCTCGACACCAATGGAAATTTACACATTCCGAATGGTATAACACTAAGTGGATCAAGTGCCGGCCCGGCCGGCACCCTGCGATATAATTCAGGTACGGGTGGTGTAGAAATTTCCGATGGGGTAAACTGGAATCCTATTGTGTCCGGCAGCTCGGGAGCCTTCACGCCGGTTGGCGCTGCGGGTGATGTGGCTTTCGCCGGGGGAAATGTGGGCATTGGAACTTTTGCAGTACCGCCAACTTTTCGCCTGGAAGTTAACCTGAATCCCAATACCGGTACCGGGGAACGTGTCCGTTTTGGGAACGGCGTTATCAGTAATGGGCAGGGCGCCTCGGCTGCTTATGCGCAGTTTAGCAACCAGGCACAAAGCGATGGTAATGATAATTACGCCGTGCGGCAGGGGCAGGCCGGTGATGTAAGTCTTAATGCCCCGCTCAATCAACCTGTTTCCATTACGCAGGCACGTACGCAGACCAGGGTTTTTATTGCTCCAAATGGCAATGTTATTATTGGTAACAATGCTCTTTTGTCAGCAGATCTTTTCCAGGTAAATGGATCAGCCGGTAAAACGGCTGGTGGAAACACATGGGCGGTTATTTCTGATGAAAGATTAAAAAAAGATATTCAACCTTTTGATGATGGGCTTGAAAAACTAATGAAAGTAAAGCCTGTTAAGTTTCATTACAATGGACTACTCAATACAAATACGGATGAGGAAGAAGTTGGAATTATAGGCCAGGAACTGGAAAAGATTTTCCCTTATATGGTGTCAAAACAGGAGTCAACCGCGGACAGCAAAAGTGATACTCCCGAAAATTTACGTGTGTTCAATAGTAATGCATTGACCTATGTAATGGTAAATGCTATTAAGGAGTTGTCACGAAATAAGGTTTACATGTTAGGTTTGATTATATAATTCCATTCCCCGTGAAAATCATCTTTAATCATATTAACTTTTGCTAACTCTTCATCCGATATTTTTATCCCCTTCTCATACACAACTGAATCTAACCTGGATTTTACTTTTAATCCATTTGACGTTTTGGTTGATGCTATCAAATCCACTATTAACTGTATACTCGTTAAGGGTCTCGCCCGCCAATTCATAGTAATGTGAGAGAACAACCGATGTTCTATTTTATTCCATTTACTAGTGCCTGGAGGGAAATGACATACATTTATTTCTTTTCCAATTTCATCTGCTAATACTTGTAGCTCTGTTTTCCACAATCTATTTCTTGAACTATTGCTCCCTCCTCCATCTGCTGTAATAAGTATTCGTTTTGATTTGTTGAATTTTTCTTCTCCCATTTCATTCCACCAACTGCGAATTGTTGATACCGCAAAACTTGCTGTATCGTGATTGATTCCCACACTTACCCATCCTTCATTATTGGCTATATCGTAAACGCCGTAGGGAATAGCTTTACCTAAGTCTTTATTGATAAAATCATACACATTAACTTTTGTAGGATTTTTCGACGGAAGCCATTCTGTACCTGCGTTTTTGAAGTTTCCTATGTTCTCCTTTTTCTTGCAATCAACTGATATTACAGGGTCATTTAAAGACAAAAAATCATTTGCTAAGTTATTAATATGAATAAATTGAGCATCTCTATCTTCATGGCTGCTGCCTTCATCTGTTTTTCTATTACCCTGCAAGCTATACCCTTCATTTTTTAAGATTACCCCCACTAATTTATGACTGATATCGCAACCTCTTTTTTTAGCTTCCTCAGCAATATTGCGTAAGCTTTTACTAGTCCAAAGTAATGTTTTCATAGGATCACCCAAAGTATGAGGATTAACTATTTCTTCTACAACTTTTTCTATTTCACTATTTTTTTCAGTTTTCTTTTTACGGCCACCGCCTTGTTTTCTCACCCGTGCATTCCCCGGCACATTCTCAGTTGTTGCAGAAGCCAATTCTTTAATGCCGATGTTCAACGTCACTCTTGACATACCAGAAAGTGCGGACACTTTGCTTAATCCACCTCGTCCCATACTTTTTGCTTCTGCCGCTAATACCAGACGAGTTTGTTTTTCATTTAAAACAGGAAGAATCTCTTCATACTTTTTCTTCAACATTAAATCGAGTTGCATACGTTTTATTTTTTTACAAACGTACAACTTATTACGTTACAAATCCTAAGGAGCTGGCATCGCGGGTTGAAGCGCTTGAGAAACAATTAGCATCGCCAACATCCCCAAGAAAGTCTACAAAAGCAAAAGCCAAAAGCTGATTAAATAAAATAGTTTCAAAAAAACAGATGGACGAACCGATTCAAATAACCGCTTCCGCACCGCCGTACAAAAGCCAGGATTACAAATTCTTGCGGGAAGAAGGTATGAAGATCATACGCCAGTCAGCCGCAGATAGCTGGACAGATCATAACATTCATGATCCCGGTATTACATTATTGGAAGCATTTGCCTATGTAGTTACCGACGTGGGTTTGCGTACCGGTATGGATATGGCCGATCTGCTTACAAGTGGCGAACAATTTGGTGCCCAGGAATTTTTTACTGCAGCAGAAGTTTTACCCGTTGCGCCGGTTTCTATAATTGATTTTCAAAAAGTATTACTTGATCATCCATTGGTAAGAATTGGCTGGGTGAGTACGCTCCCAAATGATCCGGACGGCCAGCTTAGCGTGTTATTAGAATTTGCAGATGAAACGTTAAACACAAACATATTTACTTTAACAGTGACGCCCCTGGCCTTAGGCGCTGATTATTTAGTGGATGTTGCATTTCCATTCTGGGACGAAACTGAGGTTAGCGCGCTGCAGGAGGATGTTCAAATTTTAAGTGCCACTTTCAATACGCCCTGGCAACCTCTCACGAGTGATAATGCACAATATGCAAATATTACACTTCAGGTTCAGCCTGCCACCGGGCCGGCGCTCAACCTGGATTTATGGGTTATACTACAAGTTACATCGTTACTTAATAACGCCGTAGTAGAACTGCCGCCAATACTTCTTGAAGCCCAAAATTTACTTCAAACACTGCCAAATCAAAATGTTTTTAAAGATTATAACAACCAGGTTATTACCGCTAATGCTACTATGCGCTCTGTGCAGAGATATATTCGTGATTACAGAAACTTATGCGAAGACTTTACTGAATTTAAAGCCGTCCGTTTACAGGAAGTGGCGTTTTCTGTGATATTGGAAATAGCTGCCGGTGTAGATATTGAATCCCTGATTGCAAATATTTTATTTGCGATTGATCAATATGTATCTCCCCCTATCTTTTTAAAAAGCCTGGCTGAACTGCAGGCGGAAGGAGATGATACTGCTGAGATATTTGAAGGTCCAATGCCTGATAGCGGGTTTGTAAAAACTAGCGCGCTTGTGGCTGCACAGCCAGTTTCTAAATTGTTTACTTCAGATATCTTAAGAATCATTTTTCAGCAAAGGAATCCGGAACATACCGATATACAAAGCCGCGAAAGCCAAACAAACAGGAGAATTATCGCTATAAAAAGCTTAACGCTTTCTAACTGGCTGGACAACCATGCAATAACCAAAGGAGCCAGGGACTGCCTTCAGCTAATTGATACCACACGCCATGTGCCCCGCCTCAGCCCTTCAAAGTGCCAGGTTGTAATTGTAAGAAATGATGTGAAAATTACTTACGATTTTTCCCGTGCAATTGAAATATTCAAAGAGCTTAAGAAAACTTTTCTTAGTACACTTGAACCGGGTTCACAGGATATTTCAATACCAAAAGGAAATATTTTGCCCCTTGCCAATTATTATCCAATGCAAAATGATCTGCCAGTAGTGTATGGCGTTGGTAAATACGGCCTGGCAGAAAATGCTTCAGCAGAGCGTAAAGCAAAAGCAAAACAGCTAAAAGGGTATCTGTTTTTTTATGAGCAATTACTCGCCGGCCAGTTAGCCCAGCTTTCACATATTAATTCACTTTTTTCTGCTGACCCCGCGCTAAATAATACCGTCTTTCACCAACCGCTTTACCATCTTCCAGAGGTTTCGCCGCTTTTCGGTTTTGATGAAAATGCTATAGCCTGGCAATCGTTTCAATCCGATAGTAATAATGATTATGAGCAGATATTGAGATCAGCCGAAAGCAGGGAGACATTTTTAAATCGTCGTAACCGGTTTCTTGACCATTTGCTTGCAAGGCAGGGAGAGGACATGCAGGAATTTGCAGATATGGCCTACCAGCAGGCTTTAAAAATAACAGGTAGCACAACTATGGATCTTGCTACGCTCTTGAGTTTGCAGCAACAGCGCAGGCTGAATGCTTCGCAGCAATTGATAAGAGATAAGTCAGCCTTTTATTATGATTTGCCTTTATTAAATCATGACAGGCTGCAAGCGATTGGAAATCTTTTGTGGCGATTGGATACTGCTATCAATGTTATTCAAACCACCGCCGGGTATAGCTGGCAAATTTCCGACTATGATCAAGTTCCGATTTTGGAGAGTGCCGCAAGCTTTGCAACTTTAAATGATGTAGAAAGAGCCGCCGCTACTGCACTGGTATTATCAACAGCGGCAATAAATTATGATGCTTCTTTGTCAGGCGGCGGCCAATTTATAAATCTGCGGGAAGGAGCTACCGGTGAGATATTAGCTCAAAGTTTACAAACGTTTAGCACGGTACCGGCAGCCCAGGCTGCAGCAGATTCCGTCCGTGAATCGTTACTACTAAAATGGCTTGAATTTTCATTAATTCCTTTGGAAAGAAGGCTGTATCATTTTCTTGGAATACAGATCAGGCAGAGAAGACAACTTATTACACCGGTAACTGATTATTTTGAAATTTATGACGACCTGGACGTTGCGCCAGCTATCGCGAAGCGATTCCGGCTTTGGGAACTGCCGGCAAATACAGGTAATATTCTTCTTGAAAGCGTTGACAATTACCCTGGCGCTGACGATGCAACCGCCACAGCAAGCGCCGTGAATGCCATTGAAAGCGCTATAAGCAACGGCATATTTAATTATAATTTTTTAGTAGAGGAAATTTCTGCAAATGTATTTGGGATCGCCCTTCGAGTTGAAGACGGAAGTATTACAGCCAGGTCCAGCACCACATTTGCTGATAATGCATCAGCGCAATTGGAAATTCTAAAAATTCAACAGCATCTATATCGTTTTTTCAGCAGGGAAGGATTTTATCTTATTGAAAATTTTCTTTTATTTCCACCCGATACGTTAGGCCCCGGGCTTACAATTCCCGGATGGGAAGGTGATCCTTATTCGTTCCAGTTGACCTTTGTGTTTCCTTCAGGATATGAACGCGACTTTGCTGATTCTACCTCCGTACCGCAGCCTTCTGAGCCTGCCCGTTTTAGGGATGCAGAGTTTAGGAGGTACGCTGAAAAAATGATCAGGAAATTTTGCCCCGCCCATATTTTACCAAGGATACGCTGGATAGATAGTGCTCTTTCGGGGTCGGTGATCCCCGCCGATGCGCCTTGCTTTGACCTGTTTGAACAACGTTACAGGGCATGGCTCTCAGCTTATTTGACCGACCCTTTTGGCGAAAATGTTTCAGAAGTGCTGAGGGCAGATCTTGTTAGTATCCTAAATAATATTTACCTGCAAACTTTTATTTAATGTTCGCTGAGCCATCCCATATAATTCATAAAGAGGTTTTAGAAATCAACACAGGAAATACGATGCAGGCACGCAATGTGGAAAAAAATTTTAAAGGGCTGCTGCGTGCGATAACTGCTAATGAGATCGAAAAATGTTTTGACGATTTATTATTACCCAATGAGCATCTTGTGATTGAAAAGCTTGAAATTAATTTAGGCATATTCAAAAAAGATATGCTTTATGAAGAATTAGGGCCGCGTTTATCAGTGGCGCTGAAAAAAGCTTTACACCAGGCGAAATCACAGGCAAATCAACGTGCACATTTTTTAAGATTGAACGGCGATATTAATGATCCGTTGAATACATTTTCAGGCAAAAAAGAAAATTTCTCTTCACACATACATGGCCAATTTGAAATTTTTATATGCTATCTTGAAAAAGGCAGGTTGCCCGCCTGGGTGCCATTAGAAGTTGAGCTGGAAGGCGATTGGATAAAAAAACTTATTCCTTTTCAACAAAAAACATTAAAAGAAATACTCTTAAAATCAGATCAGGCTCTTTTAAGATTAGCAACCCGGTTTTCGGACGTTTTTATTATAGACGTTTTGCAACACTACGAAAACCGGCAATCGTTTTCCGAAAACTTATTATGGTTAAATAAGCGATTGAAAAATCTTTCATCCTCGCCGGCAATAAGAGATTATTGCTGGATGAGCTCAATTGGTAGCATTTTGAAACTACCTAAAAACATCTCAGAAGAAGTTTTTTTCTATAAGATATTCAGGAATGCTCCGCCAAAAATTACCGCTGAATTTATTTTAGCTGTAAAGGAATTATTAAAGGAAAAAGAGATACCTCCGGGGCTTGAAGCATCTTTTCAAAAAATTCTTGAAAAAGAAAAGGAAGTAAAAAATCAATTATCAAAAGACCATCCAGGTGAAAAAAGATTTAGTGATCAAGACGCATTGTCTGCCCGAGAAGAAAATAATTCAGGGACATACAATGACTTAAAATTAACTATTGAGAAAACACGCATGGAGACTTCTGAAAAAGAAACAAACATTCCGGCCGCATTGCAAAAAATCGAAACTTTCAATAATAATAATTTTCCAAATAAAGAATTGTCGACTAAAGAAGAAGTGTTTGTTGATGATGCGGGCCTTGTGATTTTACACCCTTTTATTAATGAATTGTTTCAGTCTTGTCATTTGCTGGATAAAGGTGAATTCAAATCAATTGAATCTGCAGCGAAGGCAGTAAACCTCCTGGCTTACCTCGCACATGGCGTAGAAGATTTACCTGAATACAGAAAGCTGCTTCCAAAATTGCTTTGCGCCATTGCGTGGGAAATAGTGCTGCCGGAAATTTTGCCTTTAACTGAGGAAGAAAAGGAGCTGGCTCAGCAACTTCTTACCGCTGTAGTTGATCACTGGAAAGCCTTGCGAAATAGCTCAGCAGAGGCATTGCAGGAAACTTTCATTCGCAGGAAAGGCAAGATCTTTAAAACGAGCCGTGGCCTCGAGCTTGAGGTCGAAAGCAGGACAGAGGATATTCTTTTAACCCGCCTGCCGTGGGGGTTTTCAATGGTGAAGCTGAAATGGATGCCGGGTATTTTATATGTCACATGGAATTAAACAATAGTAATTTATATCATCTCAAATAAATCTACAGTAATGAAAAAATGTATTAATCTGCTGATAAATCCTGTCAGAAGTCTGTTTCTATTTATAGTGGGTTCGTTCTTTTTTGCAGGGCTGCATGCTGCACCACAGGATGTGGATGTTACCGGCGCTAATCCTAATGCTGCTTTTGATTTTAATTTTAGTGTGGGAGCACCGTTACCCGCCACCAATATTGGCGTTCTTAATGCCGGGGGAAATGTTTTTTGGGAGTTTCAATCAATACCGCCGGGAGCTACCGGGGTTTCAAGTACTACATTTACCAAGAATGGACTTACCATAACCATTCCCAATTCTTCCGGTGGCTCTGTGGCTAACACCTTAACAGCAAGTATAGCCGGATCTCCGATTGCTCCTGGTTCTTTTTCCTTTACAGTGACTGTCTCAGACGAAAGTAACCCGGGTGCCAATACAAGAAACCGGACGTATAATGTAATTGTTGGCCAGCCGGCTGATATCGTGTTTGTCATGGATCGTTCTGGAAGTATGGGAGCTAATACATCTGCGGGAGTTACCCGCTGGGAGGCTTTGAAGGACGCAACTTCGAATTTTGCCGCATTATGGGCAGCCTTGGGTAGAAGCGGGGATCGTGTGGGCCTTACTTATTTTCACAGCTCAGTAACGCAGCCATCCGTTGCAAATTTTCCCACAGCTTTAATTTCTGTAAATAATGCAACTGTGGCTAATACTTTGAGCACAGAACTTAATACCCAGAATCCTGGTGGAAGTACAGGAATGGGCTTAGGCATGAAGGATGCCCAGGGGAAAGTAACAGATGCAACGAGAGGCCGTTTCCTTATCCTGTTTACTGATGGAGCGCAAAATGTGCCGTTACCAACCGCAAATACAAATGGGAGGGGATATTCTGATGGTACGAACTTAAACCCAAGCTATCCCGCAGGTGCCGGAAGTATAAAGGTATTTACTATAGGAATCGCCGGCCCCGGTGGCCCGGATTTAACAACGCTTCAAAACCTGGCGGTAGAAAACAGGGGCAATTATATTGGAACTGATGATGGATCGCTGGCAGTTGCGTTTACAGATCAGCTCGCCAATGCCCTTGCTTCTACCAGCCCGCAGCTTATAGCGGAATCTAAAACAAATGTTGCCAGCGGCTCCGGCCCTTTCACCCTTCAATCCTTTCCTTTAAATAAAGGGGTAGCTAAATTGATAATAAAGTTGACTGTTGATAGAAAATTTG
Organism: Hanamia sp.; assembly: GCA_965217965.1. Classification (GTDB taxonomy): domain Bacteria; phylum Bacteroidota; class Bacteroidia; order Chitinophagales; family Chitinophagaceae; genus Ginsengibacter. The sequence continues at coordinate 299,455 of CBDCJQ010000002.1, forward strand.
AAATTCCCCAATTGGTGCAATTGCTGGCAGCAACTACAATAGAGAAGGATGGCATAAACGTAACTAACAGGGCAAAGCCAAGCTGGGCCGGCAACTATACCAATACTCTCTTGTTAACATTTGCCTTTGATTCAGTGGACACAACATTAGCTCCTGAAGGTAGTTGGGCCGTAAAGATTAATAATAATGTAGGCCGGCTAAGGGTCAATACTTGTGAGGCTACTTCAATTGCAGATGACCATCGCCTGGATTATACATTCACCTACGGCAGTGCTTCGCCGAAAGTAAACACTCCATTAAAACCAAGTTTGACCTTAACATGGTTAGGAGTGCCGGTGACAGATGCAACTGTGCAGGCAGCTATATTGCGCCCCGGGCAAGACCTTGGACAATTCCTCGCTGACAATCCACTTAAAGTAAATGTTTCCAACAGCCTGGATGCCGCCACGCCGGGAACTCAAAAATATGATTCACTATGGGCAGCTGATTCGGCTTTTCGCAATGGATTAGCCTATAACGAAAACGTTATAACATTAACACATACAGCAGATGGTAAATATGAAGGCACCTTCGATGGCTTAACAGTTGCAGGTAATTACCAGATTGTTTACCGTATTTCCGGCACTAAGCCCGAGATCGGCGCTTATCAGCGTTTTGCGACAGAAAGTTTCTATACCAGCTTCAATGGTATTGATCTGGCTGCTTCGAACGTTATTACTACAATAAAAGGCAAAACATTAGTGCTAACGTTCACGCCTCTCGCACTTAACAAAAAGAAGGTGGGGCCGGGATTAGAAAAGGGCTTCGCTGTAGATAATCCTAATATTAAAATTAATAGTATTGTAGATAACCAGGATGGGAGCTATGTAATCACTTTTTCAGGCAGTATTACCGAACCTGTTTCATTGCAACTGATGGGACAGGAAATTTATAAAGGAGACCTCACCAAAATAGGTAACTCAGGATCATTTATTGATAAAATAGAAGATTGGTTAAAGTCTCTTGGATTACCGGGATGGACTATATGGCTGCTCTTTTTATTGCTATTGATTTTAATTATATGGATATTATCAAAAGCATTTAAAAAATGATTGTGACAACAGAAAGAAAATGCTTATTTGTATAGAGGCCGAAAAGTAATTTTTAGGTACAGCACAAAATGCATGGTGAATATGTTCGCAGGCACAGAAAATATTAAGAAGTCAACTGAAGGTTTTATTAGCCGGCCAGCTCATTTTTTTCAGCCTAAGCTCACGATCAACCAGCCTCACGATCAATACAAGCAAGCAGCAGATGCGATGGCTGAAAGAGTAATGCGCATGGCCGATATGGAAACTACGCAACAACCTTTTTCAAACCGGCCATACCTTCTGTGCAACGCAGTGTGACCACTGCGAAGAAGAGAAAAAGAAGATGCAACGCAAAGACAACGGCATTGAACCGCCGGTTTCCGCTGCAACGGAGGCTTATATAAATTCACTTTCGGCGGAAGGGCTTTAAGCAAAAATGAAAAGACCTTTTTCGAGCCATGGATGAGTTATGACTTTAGTAGTGCACGGTTAATATACCGATGATGCCGCAAGCCAATCTGCAAAGAATATAGATAAAAAAGTAAACCGTTTAAAAAGAAAACAAAAATATAAGATTAGGCGTTTTGATCGTATTGTCAATTAAAAAAAAAAGAAATAGTGACGATCTAAAAATCAATAAATAAAATTCGTGCTAATCTGTGCAACCTATCTGCCGTCAGGCAGGTTCGTGGCTTTTTTATTTAGGTTTTATGTAAGCGCCTAATCCTACAAAAATATATAGGATAAACGTCAACGAATGGATATCATAGTGTAGCTGATATTTAAACTAATTACACGTCAGTAACCATTCTCTGTGTCTTCAGCGGCAATAAACCTTAAAATGTACAACTTGAAATTAGCCTCTCATAATATAACCTTGAATGAAGCTACAAATTCGTTAAAGACCAAACGTATATTTTTTCAACCCAAACTTACCATCAATCAGCCCAATGATATTTATGAACAGGAAGCAGATGCTATGGCAGAGAAAGTAATGCGTATGCCTGATCCTGCAACAAATGATAATTTATTTTTTAAACCAGCCATTTCAACAATACAGCATAAATGTGCGCACTGCGAAGAAGAAGAAAAACAAGCACAGCGAAAAGAAGGAGCCAATGACGATTCTGTTTCGCCCGTGCATGTTATTCAACCTGTACCAAACATCATTCCTTCGCGCCCAACAATACAAAGCAAATGTGCAAATTGCAAAGAGGAAGAAAAACTGCAACGCAAGGAAATGCCTGAAGAAGATGAACTTATAGAAGAAACGCTTTTGCAAACAAAGCTTATTCAAAACAAACAGCAAGGATTTGAAACAGAAAATAAACTTCAGGCAAAGGAATCGGAAACAACAAACTCAAAAGAGGTTTCAAACAATGTAGAACAGATACTGCGGTCTGGCGGTGCTCAAATGGACGTGCCTACACGCTTATTTATGGAGGAACGTTTTGGTTATGATTTTAAAAATGTGCAAATTCATAATGATGCATCAGCACATAGATCATCTGCCGGTATTAATGCAAAAGCTTACACGCATCAAAATCATGTTGTGTTTGGTAAGGATTATTATCGCCCTCATTCTGTTGAGGGCAAGCAACTTCTTGCCCACGAATTAACACATGTTATTCAGCAAAATGAAAATGTCAACCTAAAAAAGATACAACTAAAACCCGGTGAAAAAAAACAATATTCCTTTCATATAAAAGTCCCTGCCTCGATAACACAGCAGCCATTGATTATTGCAATGTACAGGCAGGCGTATGGAATAGCAGACCCTTCAGTAATTATAAAAGGAACGTGGACAGGTATGCCTTCAGATGAAAAGCTTGCCACATTGGCCGGCCGGGAATTGACGTTTTCTATTGATCAAAGCTTGTATGATCAAAACGTTCAAAAACTGCATCCTGAATTTAACAACGCACGAGACAATAACGAGGAGCAGGACGCTGATAAAAAAAGACAGGAAGATTTTTCAACAACAGCTCCTGAACTGAAAAAGGAAATTGTTGATGAAATTGATAAAGAATTTTATAAAAGAAGCGGTAAGGAACCGGGTTATAAAATTCAACCTGGTGATAAAGATGACATTGCTCTCTGGAAGCAGATTCAAACAGAAGTTTTAAAAGAAAAACAGATTATTGATAACATGCCTCCGGCTGTAAAAGAATTATTCAAAGGTCCTTTACTGATAACACCAGATAATTATAAAGACGTTGCCCGGATTGCTTATAAACTCTCTCAGCTAAGCTATGGCGAACTGGAGGATTATAAAAATAAGATTAATGCTGCTGCTGCTGATCTGTCCACATTTGAAAGTGCAATTGATCGTTACATTGAAGAAGTAAAACAAAGAAAGGAAGACACGGAAGCGCAGGATAAATTAATACAAAAGCTTTATGGCCTTGAGGCACTTTACCAAAAATACAAAAAATGGAATAGGTCAGATCCTACGGAAACTCAAGCTTTAAATGAGGAGTTAAAGGCAAATAATTTCCCGGGAGGCATACTTGAATTTGAAAAATTTATTGCTGATTATCTACATGCTTTCAGAACAGAGACTGTAAAAATTGGCCTTGATATTCTTATGCGCTACGAGAGTGTTCTTTATAAAGAAGGATTGAGGTACCAAAATCCTTCAGAAGTGGGGGCATTATATCAGCAGCTTGCGCCGCTTCGTGCCGAATATCCTCAGTTTGAAAAAAATGCACGGGAATATAATGATTTCCAACAGGAAAAGGCAGATTATGAAGAACGCAAACGGCTTCCAGGAAATGGTGGCATAGAGGGGCCATCAAAGGAACGTGAAGCCGCGGCCGATTTAGCGGGTAAAGAAGCTTTAAAGCATAGGGAAGCAGAACGCCAATCGGTAATTGCCATTTCTGGTACTTTTCCCATTTTAAAAGAGGACAATTTGCCGCTTGACCGACGCTTAGATAAAGCGGCCATGGCTAAGGCGGATACTACTCAGCTAATGGCTTTATTAAAAGTACACATTGAAGCAAGGCGCGAAGACATTAAAAAAACTGAAGACACCATCACGTCTGACCCTGATAAAATTTTCACGCTCGATAAACTTCTTGAAGCTTCTGTAAAGCAACAAAACATAGAGCCGACATCAATTTTCGGACAAATCGTTCAGGACAAGATTTCAATTATAAAAAGAACAGATATTATTATCGGTTTTTTAGTTGCTGTATTTGCAATTGCTCTTACAATTCTAAGTTTTGGAACAGGTATTATTGCTGCAGGAGCTGCCGTTACAGCCTTTGGGCTAAGTTCAATTCTTGCTTACCAGGAATTTAAAAAATATGAATCTGAACATGCAGCTTATGGCGCCGGATTACTTTCTGATGATCCGAGTCTGGTATGGCTGATTGTGTCTATTGCAGGAGCTGCGCTAGATTTAGGACAAGCCGTTAAGGCCGTTAAAGCAATTTCACCTTTAGCGAAAACACTCGATGCCACAAAAGATTTGATCGCATTTAACGAAGGCATTAAAGCACTGGAAAAAGCCGGTGAAATTGATTCGAAAATTGCACGCAATGTAGAGCAGGCAGCACTTGCCCGCACTAAGGCTGCTGAAGCTGCCAAAAGCCTTTCAAATACCCTTATCTCAAAAACGTATTCATTCCCTGGGCCGCTTGCTGATCCTGATTTATATAGAGATGTAGTAAAGCTTGCTTTTTATAAAATAAAAGAAGGCGGACTTGCCTTTCAACAATTTGCTTTGGAAGTTAGGCAGGCACGTACCGCAGCAAAGATGGCAGATTTTACTGCAGATGAGCTGGTATTATTGAAAAGAGCGTATGAAGAAGGTAAAGCATTTACAAGCGAGGCAGAATTGATTAAGTATCTAAAGCAAACACCTCTAAGCGGAAAATCAATTATTCTTGATGAAAATATGCTTATAGCACGTGATAAAGTTGCCAGAGGAATTCCGCTACAGGAAGGTGAAAAGCGTATGATGGATTATCTTAAAGCTAATCCCGATGCAAAACTTGCAGTGCCGGAAGAGTTGTATGATAAAGTAGCGGGCAAGATGAATACAAGCGATCTAAGTATTATTGACACTACTTCGAAAGCCGGTAGCACTGAATATGATACCGTAATTAAATTACTTGAAGATAATAAAGTTGGTGCAACAAAGGGAGTTGAAGATCGCCGGTTGATTACAGAAGCTTTATTTGCTAAAACGGATCCCGGAGTAACGCCATCTTTTGTTACGCATGACGCGGGAATTTACAAGAGGCTATACATGCTCGATAAAACAGATCCGAATGCACTTAAGAAGCTGGGGAAATCACTGGCTGATGTTTTTCCCGATGGATTCGATGTGGTTATTAACGGTAAAAAACTTAGAGTGATTCCGGTTAAATAAACAATCGGGCTTAAATGATTATTGTGTGAAATGATAAATTGCATTAAAAATCAATAAAATTTTAAGATGGCCTATTCATATGATTTTTTTGTGGAAGAATTAAAATGCCCTATGTGCGGGTCTGTTTCACCTGCCGATGATTCAACTGAAATGTATACCTACATTAGGGATCATGCCAATGCCGAGTTTCTTACAACCGGCAATGAACTTCATATAGATTTAAGGTCAATAGCGGAGCATACCTGCGATGGTTACTATACGTTGAAGGTGCCGTCATCACAAGAGCCCGTCAGGCTTTTAAACCCCTGGCAATGCCCAACCTGCGGGTCTTATAACTGGGCAGAAGTAAAAGTTTTTAATGATGTTATTATTAGTATTTCGAATGTTATTTTAAATCGTGCAATACTTGAGAAAAATCACCTTATTTCCAACGAAGCAGATTTTGTTGCAGCGAGCTTGTTAGGCCTTTCCTGGAAGGAATATACCGGGCAAGATACTGTGCGTATATTACTGGAAAAGTTATAAATAAAATTAAATAACAATCCGGTGTAGTTTTTAAGAGTGCATTTCTAAATAATCTGGTCACTACGTTTGAACTTAGCGCATCTAAATTTATTTCATGTTATTTCATACTAAATATATCAAAGCAGCAAACACGAATGTTAGACAAGACAGGAAATCATCATTTTTTAAACCGGCTGTCCAACCTAAACTCACCATCAATCAACCCCATGACATTTATGAACAGGAAGCAGATGCGATGGCTGATAGCGTCATGCGCATGCCGGATAATGAAAAAATCCAACAATCATTTTTCAAGCCCGTAATTACTCCCATACAAAGAAGGTGTGCCGAATGCGAAGTCGAAGAGCAGGAAAAGAAAATGCAACGAAAAGAAACGAACAGGGAAAATGTGAATGCAGGCGAGGGGCTGGAAAGTTACGTTAGCAGTCTTTCGGGCGGACAATCATTGCCCGATGGAGTACGCAGCTTTTATGAATCAGGTTTTAATTATGACTTTAGCAGTGTGAGAGTGCATACGAATAATAATGCCGCAAAATCAGCGGAGTCTGTAAATGCAATAGCATATACTTACGGCAATAATATTGTATTCAATAGCGCGAAATATTCTCCTGAAACTGATAGTGGCAAAAGATTGCTGAGCCATGAACTGACGCACGTGGTACAACAAAAAGGTAATAATACACTAATACAAAGAACAGTAAGTGATGCAGAGGCCGAGACAGAATTAAATAAGTGGGCAGATGCAAAAAAAACAAAGATTGATAAAAATGATGATTACTACCCGCACCTGCTATGGGATTTTGTTTACTCATTAACCCATGATAGTTCCACTTACATGCCGATATCGAAACCAACCGATGCTGCTAAATTAAAAATATGGCAGCATAGCTGGGAGATAGGTGAAGTAGTAGCTAAATGGCTGTTTGCATTAAAGGCTTCCGGTAACAGCGATGCTGTTAAAAGCGCCGCTGAAAGCCGTGCCAATGGTGTGCTGGATGCAATGGTTCGGGTGAATTTAATAAACAAAGCAATTGCACAGGCTGGAAGCCTTGATCCTTCCAATAAAAAAACACTTTTTGAAAATATACTTAAAAGACCTGACGCCGCTTCTGCATCAGAGTTGGAGACTGTTACTACTTCGATTGCTGCAGCCGAAACCGATCCGGGTAATATGGAAGTGGTACAGAATCTCATCAACACTAACTTAGACCCTGTTGATAAATTAAATGCAGATAAATCCAAAGCCATACTTAAAGCGCTGCTGGCAAAATTTCCAAACAGCGATACGCTGGTAGATGCTATTGCCACCTTAATGATGATGAACCCGGCTATAAGGGCTTCTTTGGCTAATGCCATGTATGCAAAGGATTTTGGAAGCCCCGACTTATTGTTTAAGATCTTTAAACACAAATATTTTGTTGAACCGGGCTACGCCGGTGGTGCACTTATCGGCACACTTATTCCCCCGGATGTAACTAACGAAGATTATGATGCTGCAAGGCATAAAAATGATATGCCATTTGTATATAAATACAAGCAAAAGTATTATGTGCAATATCTTATTGACCTGGCGGCTTCACAAAGCATAATTGTGCCCGCGCCTGCAACTATAGATTTTGCAGGGTTAAAAGCATGGCTTGATATTAATACAAACAAAATAGGCGATGCTGCTAAACTGAAGTATCCTTCTGATCCTGATGCTGTGATTGATATCTATAAAAACATTGCCGATATTTTCTTTTATCATCCTGATGATCATTCTATAGATATATCCCCTGATCAGTCGGGTGGTATAGGTCATTTAAAAGAAGCGAAACCGGTAAAAGAAAAATACAAAGCGGGTACAGTAGAAAAGGAAAGATATGTAGGACCATCTGCAAGCAGGATGGCGGCGGATTGTGATGTATATGCCACTTATGCTATGCGATTATTTACCCATGCCGGATTTGAGCCGATAGGTTATTTAGGTATAAAACCAAAAGGTGCAGACACTGCCCGTGCTGCACATGCTGCTGCACTGATACGTAAGGACAAAACCTATTATGTCATCAACAATAAAGGCATTTTAACTACAGGTTTAAGCGATGATAAAGCAGCCAATGATAAAAAACCGGAGGCGCTGAAGATTTTATATAAAAAGGCTTTGGAAGACGCTTATGCCAAACCTTACCCAACAGATCTTGATGTGTACTACGAAGATGCAGATGCTACCGGCAGAATGGGTGATAAATTCAGGAAAGAAGATACTTTAATATTCAGAAATGATTTGAAATAAATGAATAAAAAATGATATTGAGAGTGGTTGGAAAAATAATTATGCCGGCAAATAATTGAATACAAAAACTATCTTCCATATAAAAGCAGCCGGTTAACGAAAAGTCATCGGCCTTATTTAGTATAAAACAAACGAATGCTTTTTTTTAAACCGATTCTTCAAGCCAAGCTCACCATCAATCAGCCCAATGATATGTACGAACTGGAAGCAGATACGATGGCTGACCGGGTAATGCGCATGCCGGGATAATGAAATTATTCAAGCCTTTAATTGAAACAAAATATGCTGAATTGCTTATTCAGCTTTTATTTAGTAAGATGGAAGGTAGTTATCATTAAATTTGATAGGCAATTCATTTAAAATTTAGTTTTTGAAAAGCAATCATCAGAATATCATTCAATCACTTGATTTTTTGCATAAGGCAATTAGCTGGAGACTGCAATTTTTTTTTGCTAATGATAAGGAACAGGCTCCGTTTCCGGAACGGAATAAATGGGATGAAGATGGAGCTCCCCAAAATTTTATTATAAACAACTTTAAGGATGATGAGTACATTATATTCCTGCTTGCACTGGCGCCTCATATCCAGCCTAATTTTATTGATGTAATTATTCAACAGTACTTGCCCAAAGGAGGCGATTTTCCTGAAATGGGTGGTGTAAAGGGATCCAGCCACCGAGGTATGTTGCCAACAGGAGAAACAGCTTTGTTTATTTTAGCCGGGAATGATATTGAAAAAAGATTAGTCGCCGCAAATTATTTTACAACAGATCACTTTTTTTCCAAAGAAAACTTTCTTCACCTGGAATTAGTGAAAGACGGGGAGCCGGCCCTAAGTGGTAAAATTGTTATTCATCAGGAATATGTTGACCTCTTTACCATCGGCACTGTATTAAAGCCTTCCTTCAGCCAGGATTTTCCTGCGAAGCTTGTTACTACTAAAATGGAATGGAGCGACCTCGTGCTTAATGCCAAAACGGCTCAGCAAATAAATGATATAAAAGTATGGTTGCATCATAATGATGCCCTCCTGCAGGACTGGGGGATGGATAAACGAATTAAGCCAGGCTTCAGGGTATTATTTTACGGGCCGCCGGGTACGGGAAAAACATTGACTGTTGCGCTGCTTGGTAAGCAATTTGAAAAAGAAGTTTACCGCATTGACCTCTCCCAGGTAGTTTCCAAATACATAGGCGAAACAGAAAAAAATCTTGAAAAGATTTTTAGAAAAGCTGAAAATAAAAACTGGTTGTTATTTTTTGATGAAGCAGATGCATTGTTCGGCAAGCGCAGTAATGTGCAAAATGCACATGATAAATATGCTAACCAGGAAGTGAGTTACCTCCTACAGCGTGTTGAAGATTTTCCAGGGTTAATAATTCTTGCTTCTAATTATAAAAGCAATATTGACCAGGCTTTTGTAAGGCGCTTTAATGCCATAATACATTTTCCTATGCCTAATGCTACGGAAAGATATAAAATATGGAAAGCTTCTATGCCCATGAAAGCTACGCTGGATGAGGATATTGACCTTACGGCCATAGCTGCTAAGTATGAGCTCAGCGGCTCTGCCATTGTAAATGTTATTCATTATGCTTCGCTTCAAACAATTTGCAGGAAGAGCACGGTGATATCGGGTGCCGATATTATTGAAGGTTTCAAAAGGGAATATGAAAAGGAAGAGAGAGTGTTTAATGGCTAATAGATTTTTTTAAAATGATAATATTCCAACACAATTTTAATTTTATCAAATAACATTTCTCCAATAATCCGGAATGGATTCAATATTAATGGGAACACCCGAGCTGCTATCTTCATAAAACCAGTGATTGAACTGTTCAGCTTCCGTGATCCTGTTCTGGTAGCCCCAGCCCTCATCTACATCACGCTGGTTCCAGGGTTGCGAAGTTCTCTGGCGGTGGCGGTTAAGACAAATATCATAATCAGCACGGTGCAAATGCAGCAGGTATAATGACGGATCATCAAAGGTTTGTCCATCCGTTCTAACATGCAAACCCCCATGCCAAAACATTGGAACCCTTGCCAATAAAGGCTTTGAATAAGAAGGATTAAAGAACCAATGAAAGCGCTGCTGCAAAATTGGTAAAGAGAAATTAAGCGGCTCTTCGGTTTCTTTAATATGCAAAATCTCGTACCCCCGGCAGTTTACAAAATCGTGTTCGAAGCGGTTCATATAATCGCCCAGTGTACCTGTTCTGGGATCGGGCGCTACAATTTCATCCACATCAGTACAAAGCACTATATCATATTTTTCAATCAACTTATGTTGCTGCTTCTGCAGCATATCACGATGCCATCCCCAATCTACTTTTGGATGCGACACCGGTACACGAACAAAGCCGCCTCCGGAAGTAGAGCCATCGGTAGTTTCATGATCTAAAATATAAATATCTTCCGGCTGAAAAAATTGCGAATAATAATGCCACCACACCGGAAGAAATATGGATTCATTTTTCGCCATAGTTACAACTGCACAATGTCTTTTTTTGCCCGGCATAATTTATCAATGATTAAAAAAAAATTATAATTTTTGTATTATCATCATGCTGTCGGCACAACTAATTTTATTAAATGCTTTTGTTCCTAAAAGTTCATCCACAAAAGCCTGCACTCCCGGATAATAATGTGAATAATCATGAAAGGCAATATATGCGCCAGGCATTACCCACTCACCAAAGTGCCGGAAGTCCCTGGCTACATTGGGATAATCATGAAGGCCATCGATAAACAATAATGAAATAGGTTTATCCCATGTAATATTATAGGAATAATTTTTTATTAACTCAACAATTTCCGATAAACCGGCATTTGCTATATTCCTGGTAAATTTCTCCAGCGTTGGCGCAGTAGCATATACGGCTTGGTCACCAGAGCTCACCGCACCTTCGTGCGGATCAATCGCATAGACTTTTGCCTCCGGAAAATATTCCTTAACAACACTTCCTAAAAGGACAGTTGATTTCCCCTGGTAACTTCCAATTTCAACAATGTGCTGCGGTGATGATATTTCTTTACACGCTTTTAAAGTAATGCTGATTAATAAATCAGCTTCCGCATCGCTTAGCCATCCTTCTATATTTTTTATTTTGTTTATCAAAGAAAATGTTGTGAGCATAGTTGAAATTTTGTTCGTACAAGCGTTTTTATTGTTAATTGAATAATGGTGAAATCGCTGTCGTGTATGTTTACGCAGTTCATTCTCATATTTCCTTTCTATCGGGTGTATCCAGTAAGCATCGGTTTTATTTAGCGCCAAATCTAATTGCTGGAGATTATATGATTTTTGATACTTTACAAATTCGTAGCTGCAGGGGTTTAAGACAATGTCATAGCCCAGCAGTTTCACCAGCGTCGGCAATACAACTTCTTCTGAAGCCCAGATTTTTGACTCTTTCATTATTTGCCGCAGTAGCCTGTCTTTTTCAAATAGGTTGGCAATGTCTTTAATCGCACCTAATGTAAAAACGGTAGAAGGCCAAAAAGTCCAATGAACAAACTGGCTTTCCCCATTCTGGAATTTTTGTAAAAAAGGCTTCCATAAATCATATTCTTTAAAAGCCTGAATTGCAGGCCAAACAGCGCTATTTGTATGGCTGGGTGTTATTCGTTCGGGCAAGCTTGAAAGCATTCCAACGTTATTCTTCGAGGATAAAAATTGCCCCATATATTCAGAATACCCGGAACGTATTTGAAGCTGATCTGAATCAACAACCGTAAAAGAATCAAATGATAAGTTTTGCAATGCGAACCACATACAATTTAAAGCAAAGACGTGCAAGTATCCATGTTTTACAGGAACCGGATTTGGATGTATAACCGCATTGAAATTTTCATAAGGAAAATCACTTTTAAATAATTGGGAATTCTCTCCACCATTGTATAACAATATAACTGAAGCAGGATCGTGATAGTGCAGGTTACGAACAAGATCTATAATGCAGTCTTCATTTTCATGAACAAGGCAGGCGTGAATATTTCTGAGTTGTTTGCCTTGGGTGATTTTAGGAGGCATGACATCTCTACCGGTAGGAGCCGGGTTTGTATGGCCCACCTTAAAATTTCCATCCTGGTAATACTTCCAGTCTTCGCCCATAATTTTTTGGAGCTCATCAATTGGATAATTATTCCACCAACTCCCTTTTGTATTTTTAGGGCTTACATTGTTATGGTGAATTAAATGTACCGAGATGCCGGAATCAGAAAGTGCTTTAACACCCTGGTGGGATGCACGCCAAACAAATAATGCATCCATTCCCACATTAATATCTTCAAAATTGTTTTCAATCCAAAACTCTTTTTTGTAACACAGGGAACTTCCAATTAGCCACGTACGGTGATCCGGTGGATAGGTATATTGGTAACCGCATTTGTTCAACCAATCATAATAAAATAATTTATTTATACCGCAGATATCTAAACCACCATTTTGGATTGCACTAACCTGGTAGCTTAAACGCCTTGATGCGTACCAGTCATCATCATCCCAATTAGCCAAAATGCTGCCGTTTGCATATTTACATCCCATGTTCAGCTTTGCACCAAGTGTTATTTTTTTATCGAGTTGGAAATAACGGATACTTTTTATACCGGGAATCAAATCCGAAATTTTATCATCTCCATCATCCACAATTATTAATTCTTTGTTCGGATGGTCCTGTCGTAAAAAATACCGTATCGCATGCGGTACAAACCAACGCCGGTTATACGTTGGCATTATGCACGAAACAAGAGGTTGCTGTTTATCATTCATATTTATACCGGAATAGCGTTACGTAAATTTAATTTTAAATCAACAGCTTGTCAATGGGAATCCAAACATTATAGGCATTTTTTTTCTAAGAAAATTTAATGAAAGGTGAATAAGATGCGCCTTATCATCCAACGGAATTTGCACTTTTTGACTGTAATTTTTTTAATAATTACGCTCGTTCATTAAGCAATTTCTTTAAAAGGAAACCAGAAGGAGAAAGGAATTGCCGACGCTTATACTTTCAACGGAAAGGCAGATATCGCTAAAATGATTTCCAGATGAATAATATTCTCCCGATTAAAACGTTTCAAATAGAATCTTAACTGTAAATGTTTTGAACAAATAAGCATTCTTTTAAAGATCCATTATCTACACCCCAATTGAACAATCTTCAAACGATAATATTGTTTCAGGTATGTTTTAAAAAAAAGCTTGCATTTGTATTTGTCCTATTACTTTCAACACTTTTTTCTAAAGCCCAGCTTCATGCTGATTTTACAGCAACGCCTGCCGGAGGTTGTGCACCTCTGGTCGTACATTTCACCGATTTTTCTTCCGGCAATCCGGCCTCCTGGAAATGGGATTTAGGAAATGGAACCAACTCAGTTCTGCAAAACCCATCTGTTACTTACTTCGTGCCCGGGCAATATACCATTAAGCTTACCGTAAAAAATTCGCAAGGGGGCGACTCCATTATAAAACCGAATTTGATTAACGTGTATGCATCGCCACAGATTAATTTTTCGGGTACACTGCAGAATGGATGTTTGCCATTAAATACAAACTTTGCTGATGGAAGTTCCGCGGGAAGCGGCAGTATTGCCGCCTGGGAATGGGATTTTGGTGATGGTGAAATTTCCACGTCTCAAAACCCGCAGCATATTTATACTGTCGGCGGCAGCTTCAATATTTCCTTGCTTGTTACTAATAGTTTTGGATGCGTGTCTTCATTAACTAAGTCGCGTTATATAAAAGTAAATCCCAGTGTGAAAGCAGCCTTTACCAATACAGTGCCTGCTACATGTAATCAGCCGGCAACTGTAAAATTCACCAATACCTCTTCCGATACGGATATAGTTTCTTATCAATGGCAATTTGGTGACGGCAGTACTTCAACTATTGAAAATCCTTCCCACACCTATAGCGCGGGAACCTATACAGTGAGCTTGATTGTAACCAATTCGAATGGATGCGCAGATACGCTTACCAAGACAGACCTCATTACGTTCGGCAATGTAAAAGCGGATTTTTCGGTTCCTGTATCTGTTTGCCAGGGAAGCGATGTGAATTTTGTAAATACCAGTAGCCCTACTCCATCCGGCGCTGCCTGGAGCTTTGGCGATGGAACTTTTTCAGGCTCATTACAACCCTCAAAGGTATTCGCAAAACCAGGGAATTATAATATAAAGCTGGTGGCATCTTTTGATGCATGCAAAGATTCTGTCAGCAAATCCATTGAGGTGCTGGCTTCACCTTCGGTAGATTTTACAGGCAGTCCCGTGGTTTCCTGTAAAGCGCCGCTGACAGTTAATTTTGCGAGCAATACATCAGAGGGCGGCAGTTATTTATGGGACTTTGGTGACGGAGCTTCTTCCAACGCGGCTAATCCTTCGCACACCTATTTAAAAGAAGGATTTTATCCGGTGAAATTGATTTTTACAAATGCAGCAGGATGCAGCGACAGTGTAATAAAAGAGGATTTTATAAAAATTAAATCGCCTGTAGTGTCAATTAATGATCTTCCTCAAAAAGGCTGCGTCCCGCTTACCCATAGTTTTTCTCCGAAAGTAAATTCATTAGACCCGGTAACAAATTATATGTGGGATTTTGGCGATGGTAACACTTCATCATCACCATCGCCGGCACATACTTATACTTTACCAGGCTCTTATGACATTACACTTTTTTATACCACATCTGCAGGTTGCAGCGACTCGGTGAAAGTGATCAGGGGAATATTAGTTGGGGCTAAGCCTGGCATAAGTTTTTCTGCAAACCCCAGAAACACGTGTGCAGGAACCAAAATTAGCTTTACAGATATTTCAACAGGGAATCCTGATGAATGGCTGTGGCAATTTGGCGATGGCTCTACTTCTGCTACTAAAAATCCTGATCATTTTTACAACGATACAGGCTATTTTTCTATAACACTTATTGCCATTAACTATGGATGTGCTGATACATTGGTACTGCCCGATTACATACACATAAAAGCGCCGGTTGCCAGGTTTAACTACAATAATACCTGCGCCACTCCGGGCCACGTAGTATTTACTGATAAATCCATCGGCGCCGATTCGTGGAGATGGGACTTTGGCGATGGCGCTTCGTCAACCACGCAAAATCCTGTGCATGACTATGCCCTGTCTGGTTTGTATGCTGTAGCGCTTACAGTTGTAAACAATACTACCGGTTGCGAGTACACGAAAATAGATACTGTAGATGTTTTAAAAGAAAAGGCAGATTTTACTTCTAATGTTACGTCGGTTTGTAAGAACACGCCTGTGCTGTTTAATGCGATAAATAGCATCCCCGCAAACATCGCTTCCTACATTTGGAAGTTTGGTGATAACACGACGATCTCAGGCAGTACAGGTTCCGCAACACATACTTATACTACCTCAGGCGGCTATGATGTCACTTTAATCCTGAATATAAGGAATGGTTGCCAGGATACCGTAGTAAAACCTCTTGCTTTAAAAGCAGATGGGCCTACCGCAGTTTTTAGGTCAAAAGATGCCGGCGCTTGCCAGGATAATGTGGTAACCTTTATTGATAGTTCTTACGCCGATGGCACGCATCCCGTGCAGCAATGGCAGTGGAATTGGGACGACGGCATCACGGAGACTTTGACTGGCCCTGTGTTTCAACATACCTATACTTCACCGGCCAATTATTCAGTTTCGCTAAAAGTGACGGATGATAACGGATGTAGTGATAGCGTAAGGCGTGTAAATACTGTCGTGATCTCCAAGCCTGTAGCGGTGTTCAAAGGAGATACCCTTTCTTGCACATCCAATATTATTTCATTCAAAAACTTGTCAACCGGATCTTCACTGAAATATCTATGGAATTTTGGAGATGGCTCAACATCCACGCAAACAGATACGGTGCATCTCTATAACAGCGAAGGTGTTTATAGTGTAAGCCTTTCCGTTAGTGATCTTTATGGGTGTACTGATTTTATTTCCAAACCGGCTTTTGTAAGAATTGCAAATGCAAAAGCAGATTTTATTGCCAGCGATACATTTGGGAGCTGTGCTCCATTAGTAGTTAATTTTAATAATACCTCAACAAATTACCTAAGCTGTACCTGGGACTTTGGTGATGGCACCACTTCATCAGCTTTTGCGCCATCTCATTTTTATTCAACACCCGGCAGCTTTAAAGCGGTATTAACTATTGATGGCCCCGGTGGATGTACTGACCGGAAGAGCGTCGCTATAAAAGTGAAAGGCCCTACCGGGTCATTCAGATACACCAACATTTCTGGCTGCAATCCACTGCAAACAAATTTTAAAGCCACTACTACAAAGAGTACAACTTTTGTCTGGGATTTTAATGACGGCACTACTTCCGCAACACCCGATTCTATTGTTTCGCATCAATATAAAACGGCTGGCGCTTATTTGCCTAAAATGATTTTAGTGGATACAGCAGGCTGTAAAATTCCTATCGTTGGTTCCGATTCCATAAAAGTTTTTGAAGTGGTTGCTTCCTTTACAAGCTCTAAACAACTGTTGTGCGATTCAGGTTTGGTTAGCTTTACCGGCGCCTCCACAGGTAATGATGTTATTGCGAATTACGCCTGGGACTTTGGCGATGGAAAAACTTCAAGCCTTGCTAATCCTGTGCATAGTTATACAGTTACGGGGGTCTACATGCCAAAGCTTTTTATCACTTCGGCAAACGGTTGTAAAGATTCCGTAGCCATGGCAGATCCGTTTAAAATAGTGAGCAGCCCGAAGATAGATATTGGGGGCAATATCGCAGCGTGTGCGCCGGCGCTGTTAACCTTCAAAGGGCTGGTTTCCGTACCGGACACTTCAGCGCTTGCCTGGAAATGGGACTTTGCTAACGGTAATGCATCAGCGCAGCAAAATCCGCCGGCGCAAAATTACCCGGATGCAGGTAACTACACTGTTCAGGCTATTGCAACAAACAGCAGCGGGTGCAGTGATACAGCCTCAAAAGTTGCCCAGGCTTATGCATTACCAATATTGAAACCCGGTGATGATACAACTTTGTGCAAAGGCGCATCCGTTACCTTAAAAGCACACGATGCACAAACATATTCCTGGAGCCCGGCTAAATACCTCTCCTGTATAAATTGCGCAAGCCCTGTATCACTGCCCGACTCAGCGCTCAGGTATTTTGTCACGGGAAAAAGTAATAAGGGATGTGTGTCCATTGATTCAATTTTTATAGATGTGAAATTGCCCGGCACGGTAAAAGTGGGCGGCTCAGATACTCTTTGCCGTGGCTCCTCGGTACAGCTAATCGCTACCGGCGCCGAAAAATATACCTGGACGCCTGCAATTGGTTTAAATAATCCTGCTATCTCATCACCGATGGCATCGCCTGACACTACAACGATTTATAAGGTTACCGGCTCGGATTCAAAAAATTGTTTCAGCTCTACTGCATATATTCCGGTAAGAGTGTATCCTGTGCCCATAGTAACGGCGGGGCTTGATGTTACGCTGAATGCCGGTAAGACAACCGGTATTACGCCAAAGATCTCCGGAGATGTTACCGGTGTTTTATGGAGCCCTTCAACCGGTATCATTGGCAGAAATTATCCCGGCATAACGGTGAAGCCTGCTGAAACAACCGAATACACAATACTTGTAAAAAATGAAGGAGGATGTTTTGCAAGCGATAAGGTGTCTGTATATGTAATGTGCGACAACGCGAATGTATTTGTGCCAAATACTTTTTCTCCTAACGGTGATGGCGTAAACGATATTTTTTATCCCAGGGGAAGCGGGGTTATCAATGTAAAAAACTTCACGGTGTTTAACCGCTGGGGAGAAGTGGTATATCAAAGAGCAAATTTTACTGCAAACAATGCTTCCGCCGGATGGGATGGTACTTTTAAAGGTAGAAAGTTGCCGCCTGATGTTTTCGTGTATGCGCTGGAGGTAGTTTGTATAAATAACGAATCGCTTATGTTTAAAGGAAACGTAGCGCTGATAAAATAAAACAAAATAAAACAAAATAATAATTCCCTTTAAATATTAATCGCTTTCTTAAAGTGTGTAATACCTATAAGGTCAACATCAAACAATATCCAAAATTCCGCTCATGAAAAATCTTTACAGAAGTTTACTAATTGTTGCTATGCTGTTTTTTTATGGAAAAAAAATCAACGCCCAGGATATTCATTTCTCGCAATTTTTTGAGGCACCTCTTTTGCGTAACCCTGCATTGGCGGGCATTTTTAGCGGTGATTTTCGGGTGCAGTCTGTATATAGAAATCAATGGAATTCTGTTACAATACCTTACCAAACCACTTCGCTTAATGCTGAATATAAGCTGCACGTAGGCAACGGCCAGGATTTTTTAACCATCGGTGGCGAAATACTTTATGATAAAGCAGGCACGGTGGCACTAACGGCCACGCATGTACTGCCGGTTTTGAACTATCATAAATCGTTGAGTACAGAAAGGAATATGTATTTATCTGCAGGCTTTTCTGCTGGTGTTGTACAGAGAAAAATTGACCGCTCAAAAATTACTACCAATAGCCAGTTTGATGGTGAAGCTTATAACTCCGCCCTTGCTGATGGTGAAAACTTTTCCAAAAATGGTTATATGTATTTTGACGGAAATGCCGGGTTAAGCTTCAATTCGCAGCTTGGCGAAAATGAAGACAATAATATATTTTTTGGCGTTGCTTATCATCATTTCAATAAGTCAGCTAAAGTATCTTTTTATAATGACGCGAACGTAGCGGTAGCGCCAAAAGTTGTCGTTTCCGCTGGTTTAAAAATGAGCGTAACCGATTATTCATACCTCACTTTTCACTTAGATTATTCGGAGCAAGGCACGAGCACCGAAATAATAGGCGGCGCTCTTTACAGCTTGAAATTAGACGACAACCCCGAAGAGCCTCAGCATGTAATTTCCGGCGGCATGTTCATAAGATGGAGCGACGCCTTTATACCCGTTGTAAAAATGGACATTAAATCCTTAGCCTTTGCCTTAAGCTACGATGTAAACGTATCGCAACTAAAGACCGCGAGCCAGGGCCGTGGCGGATTTGAGCTATCGCTTTCTTACCAAAAATATATAGACCGGGATAATTCTTCACGAGAGGCGGTGAGGTGCCCGAGGTTTTAGGTTTTTTAATACCCTTTATAATTTGTAATCAATAACATTCCAGCGCAAAAGCAAAATGCCCATGCCGGTTGATAATTACAATTATTTCAGGTTAAAAAAGTTCACAGGTTCCCATGGAGCAGCAGCTTAAACAATTTGAAATATTAAATGAAAGCATTCCCAGGGGAAATTTTTGTTTCGTCTTCAATTTGCTAACCTGCATTTATCGCAGGCCATGTGGTATTGTTCCACATGCTTGCCCACAGCATGTATAAGCTGCTTTGCAGGGGAAATTTAAGCTCCGCTTTTCTACACAGCGCTATATTAGTCTTGCTGCGTTAAAACATTATAACGGTGAGTATATCCTTTTTAAAAAGACTAATTCTGTTTTCCAATAAGATGCAAAGAACCGGCTGCTGGCCCAGCTAAATGAATTTAATAAGATTGAATTGTTCGATGGCTGGCTCTTAAGCCAAGGGTAATGAAACAGACGGCGATCAAAAAGATGATTTCGAAAGCCATGTTTTAAAATGGTATTGCAAAACTTAATGTAGGAAAAATATTTTTCTAAAAAGAGAATTTGACGTATTGTAATGCTATGCTGTCAGCGAAAATATTACCAGCAAGGATGTAGTTAGAAAATTGAATCTTGGAACTAACACTGTTGATATTTATAACAAAAGAATTTTAGAAAAGCCTGGAAAACTTTCACACATCCATTTGCTAATGCCAGGGAGATTGCGCTAAGACTGAAGAAAGAAAAAATACCTGTATGAGGCAGGCAACTCAAAAGTCTAACATTTCATGCAAAGGCAATGCAGGCAGCTGGGATGCACAAAATAAAGTGGCCCGTTTTTATTAAATTTGGAAAAAGTATTTTTATGTCAACAATATTAAAGAAGGAACTCATTGATAAAATATCTGCCACTGAAGATGAAAATCTTTTGCAATTAATGAAAGAAGACTATGATTATTTTACCGGAATTGGTAAGCCCGATATTGCAGATGAACTTTCTCCGGATGACCTGGACGAATTAAAAAATCTTTTAAAAGAATCTTTCGGACATGAAACCGAATCCTATGAAGATTTTAAAAAGGCTCTTAGCAGATGGCGTACAAAATAATAGTGAGGAAGCGGTTTACAGCTAAATTACTAAAGCTACTTTATTATTTGGAAGCAGGTTGGGGCAAGGCAGTTGCTGACAGTTTCGAAAACAAATTAGAAAAGCGTTTGGATAATCTTTCGAAACAGCCGTTTACCGGCGCTGAGACTGAATATTTCAAAAATGTTCGTTCAATATTAATAACAAAACATAATAGATTATACTACAGATTAAAAGACACTACTATTGAAGTTATCAATATATATGATACAAGAATGAACCCCAAAAAAAATCGTTACGGGAAAAAATAATATATAAAATTATCGCCAACAACAGTTTGATGGCGAAGGGGGTATAACTCATCGCTCGCTGATGGTGAAAATTTCTCCAACAATAGTTATATGTATTTTGACGGAAACGCCGGGCTAAGCTTCTATTCACAGCTTGGCGAAAATGAAGACAATAACCTGTTTATTGGTGTAGCCTACCATTATTTTAATAAGTCTTCCAAAGTATCTTTTTATGATGATGCCAGTGTTGCGTTAGTGCCTAAGGTTATTGTTTCCGCGGGTTTAAAAATGAGCGTAACCGATTATTCATACCTCACTTTTCACTCAGATTATTCGAAGCAAGGCACGAGCACAGAACTAATAGGCGGCGCTCTTTTACAGCTTAAAATTAGATGATGATCCGGCAGAACCTCAGCATGTAATTTCCGGCGGTATGTTCATAATATGGAACGATGCTTTTATACCCGTGGTAAAAATGGATGTCAAATCCTTAGCCTTTGCCCTAAGCTACGATGTAAACGTATCGCAACTAAAGACGGCAAGCCAGGGCCGTGGCGGCTTTGAGCCATCACTTTCTTATCAGAAATACTTAGACAGGGACAATTCTTCACGGGAAGCGGTGAGATGCCCGAGGTTTTAGGTTTTTTAATACCCTTTATAATTTCTGTAATCAATATCCGAAAAAGCTTGCTGGTATAATCTTCCTTCGACACCTTATAATACATTTATGAGTTTGAAAAAATTAGTTGAAGGGGCGGGGGAATAAATGGGTTATTCATCCAAAAACTAAAAGGCCTCCTTACAACAAAAAGAGAATTAGATTGTATGTAATTGAAGGCATAGGTAAATTTTACAACCCGGGTGACTTTACTAAATTGAAAATCCATTAGCGTCGCCCCGGTAAATTATTAGGCTTTTGAGGAGTTAAGTTTAGAAAACGATAGCGCCGGAAAAGGCAATCACTTAATCTAATTTTATGCGGCACTTTCTAAATAACCACTATGGCTCCGGTCACCTTAAAAAGTATTAACGGCAGATGGATCATGGCTTCTTCCATATTAGCCTCCTCCATGGCTTTTATAGATAGCACCGCACTCAATGTTGTTTTACCATCGCTACAGGAAAGTCTGCGTGCAAAAGGCACAGACCTGTTTTGGATACTCAATGCTTATTTATTAATGCTGGCTTCCTTTATTCTTCTCGGTGGATCTTTAGGAGATAAGCTTGGAAGAAAAAAGGTGTTTATTACCGGGATATTTATATTTATTATAGGTTCGGCTGCATGTGGCTTTGCTTCGAATGTAAACTTGCTCATTGCCTTCAGAATGATACAGGGACTGGGTGGGGCGCTGATGATTCCCGGAAGTCTATCATTAATATCAGCCTCGTTCAGCGCAAAAGAAAGAGGAAAAGCCATTGGCACGTGGTCGGCTTTTACTACTATGGTTACCATTGGCGGCCCCATCATTGGGGGCGCTTTGGGCGATGCAGGATTGTGGCGCTATATATTTTTTATCAATATTCCCCTTGGCCTTATATCAATTTTTATTCTTTGGTTTAAGGTAAAAGAAAGCCGCGATGAAGATGCAGATCATTGGCTTGACTATCCCGGCGCAATCACAACAGTTATTGGCCTGGCGCTGCTTACATTTGGATTCTTGCGTATTCCTAATGTTGGTTTTCAAAACTGGCAGGTATATACTTCTTTGGCTGGCGGTACAGCCGTAATCGCATTTTTTATTTTCATAGAAAACAAAAGTAAGCATCCAATGATGCCGTTAAATTTATTTTCAAATAAGACATTCACCGGGAGTAATCTGCTTACTTTTTTTTTATACGCCGGGTTAGGCGCCGGCATATTATTTCTTACATTAGATATGGTGCAAATACAGGGCTATAGCCAACTTCAGGCAGGGCTTACTCTTTTACCTTTTACTATATTGATGATCTTTATTGCCCGTTTTTCAGGAAGCCTTACCGATAAATACGGGCCGAAATGGCTGTTAATTTTAGGGCCCGCCACTGCAGCAGCAGGGCTGTTATTATTATCCTTTATAAAACAAACTTCAGGCCCCGGTGAATATTGGACAACATTCTTTCCGGGTATAGTTTGCTTTGGATTAGGAATGTCGTTTACCGTGGCGCCGCTCACTGCAACGGTTATGGGCGCCTTGCCTAATCATTTCGCCGGTACTGCCTCAGGTATTAATAATGCAATGACACGTATATCCAGCGTTTTTGCCAACGCAATTTTTGGCGCTTTAGCCGTGTTATTTTTCACTGCATTTTTAAATAGAGAAATAGAAAAGTTGCCATTAAACAAAAATTCGAAAATGTCTGTTATCTCACAGGCATCCGAGCTGGGAAATGCAAAAGTTCCTGAAAATGTGGAAATGAAGAATAGGGAAATTGTATCACGCGCTTATAAAGATGGATTTATTGCGGCTTACGGTAAAATCATGAAACTATGTTCCTTGCTGGCTTTTACCGGAGCGATTATGTCATTTATTTTTATTAGGAATAAAGATATAGCAATACATGAGGGATGAATAGAAATATACTGGACTTGAAAAATATTTTTAAAATTAAAAATCACATGTATAATTGCAATAAAAAAATATGAGCACTAATAATAAAGAGTTATGGCCGGAATTGATTTTTGAAAAGCTGAAGGACACACTTTCAACAGTTCATTTATGGATTCAGATTGTTGGAAAAATAAGATTGAAAAAAACTCCCTGGATCAATCATTCATGGCACGTGACATTGGATATTTCACCTCTCGGCTTTAGCACAGGCAGCATTCCATACAATGGCGGAATGTTCCGGATTGACTTCGATTTTATCAACGATCTTTTGATAATCACTGCGAGTTCCGGCAAGGTTGAAAAAATGAGTTTACGGCCAATGCCGGTAGCAAGCTTTTATACAGAACTTTTTGAACGGCTGGCTTCAATGGGTATTGATGTGGTTATTTATGCATCGCCGAATGAAATAGAGCCCGCCATACCTTTTAAAGATGATGAACAACATCATGCTTACGACCATGTGCAAATGAAAATCTTTTGGCAGGCGCTTGTTTTGGTCCACAATGTTTTTTTGAGATTTAGGGCCAGGTTTATCGGAAAATGCAGCCCGGTACATTTGTTTTGGGGAGCTTTTGATCTGGCAGTGACAAGATTTTCAGGAAGAACAGCGCCGAAGCATCCGGGAGGCGTCCCGCATATACCGCTGGAAGTAATGCAGGAATCGTACTCCCATGAAGTGAGCAGTTGCGGCTTTTGGCCCGGCAATGAGCAGTTTCCACAGCCGGTTTTCTATTCCTATTGTTATCCAGTGCCTTTTGATTTTGGTGAACAGCATGTTGAGCCAAAGGAAGCATTTTTTAGCAAAGAAATGGGAGAGTTTATGCTTACATATAATGTAGTAAGAGAATCTCCCGATCCCGAAGAGACACTAATGCAATTTTTGCAATCAACTTACGAAGCCGCAGCTAAGGTCGGGAATTGGGATAGAGAAGCCCTTGAGTTTGATTTTTCGTCTTTTGAAAAATAAACCCATACTTATTACCTTGTACCGGCTTTAGTAGAAATTTGCGACAGAATTACCACAGATTTTTTTCAAATCTTTGCACGATGTAATTATTGAAAATATTGGTAAAAGGCACGATGTTGGCAATTTTCGAAGCTAAGAAGCGCATTATTATCCACAGATTAAATAAATTAATGATTACTTGTTGCACGAAAGCATATTAGATATTAATTTCGCGCCTTCATTTGCATACCCGGTCATACCACTTTATCCATAGAAAATCTCCAATTTTTTTTAGAAAGCTTGTTTCAATATAATAAAAAATATATTGAGTTAAATGAGAGAATAATTTATTTACATAGAGTTAAAATAGAACGATTGCAATATCGTTATAAAGCCTCTAAATGTGTAAACAAAGATTTTGCCTCGTTAATGTTAGCTGTAACCGAGGAAGGCGAAGCCTTACAATATTGTTTTTTGTAAACTAAAATTTACGCAGCCGGAAAGGTGCATTTCAAATCCGATGGCTATCGGATGTCGCTCTGGGTTAAAGGTTGTCAACCTTCCAGATGGAGTTTTTAAATCTGAAATTAACTTGTTGAAAGGTTGACAACCTTGCGGCATTTGAAATGCACCCGCCGAAAACAGGTATCATTTTTGAAAATATATATTTGTATAAGACCAAAACTTGAAATTGACATTATATAGTAGTTGCCATTTCTGTTTAAATAAATGTAGTGATCTTCGTTGCAAATTAGAATATCTTCAAAGATATTTGCACCCGGCTTACTTCAACTTTCGAAACCTTATCATGTTTGTAGTAAAAACGTTTAGCTTATGATTTCTCCAGCGAAAAATGTAAAAGCATTTCTCAAGATAATTGCCTGTATTATAATATTGAGTTCGTGTCACTCTTCCAAAGAAATAGGTAAAGATTATATATACTTTCAAACCGAGCGGGACAATATCGGGATAATTCCAATGAAGGAACGGGTGATCCAGGTAAATGACATACTTAATATACAGGTAGTCAGTAAAACCTTGAATCAACAGGAAGCCGCTTTGTTTAATAACCCTGCCGCCGGCATCAACGAATCTGCAGGCACAAATCCCGCGCAAAGCACATCCGGCTACGTGGTTGATCTGAACGGGAATATTAATTTTCCTGTAATAGGGAGCGTGAAAGCTGCCGGCCTCACCAGGCAACAACTACAAACAGCGTTAGTAAATAAGCTCACCACTTATATTAAGGAACCTTCCGTTACCATCAGGTCGTTGCTATTTAATGTAAATATGTTGGGTGAAGTAAAAAGCCCCGGTATCAAAAGTTTTCCCACTGACAGGGTAACGATTCTTGATGCCATTGGTACGTCGGGAGACCTTACTGACGATGGAAAAAGAAAAGATGTAACAGTTATAAGGCAAGAAGGTGGAAGAAACTTGTACATTCAAATGGATTTGACCAGCGGATCTCTTTTCCAATCTCCGGGTTACCAGTTACAGCCCAATGATATTGTATACGTAGGCCCTACAGCGGATAAGCTAAAAGCGCTAAAAGGAAAAAATAACAACGGCAATACTTTCAGAACGGTGGGCACCGCACTATCAGTATTTTTCGCATTATTGAATTTATATTTTAACAGAATAAATTAATATAACATGGAAGATAAAGAATTATTTAGTGGAAGCAGTAGTGGTCTTACCATAAAAGAATATTTACAGAAGTACTTGTCTTACTACCCTCTTTTTATTATATCTGTGGTGATTTGCTTAGGCTCCGGCCTATTATATTTAAGATATGCTGTACCAAATTATAGGGTAACAACATTATTCTTTGTTAAAAAGGACAATACTGAATCTTCAACTGACCTCATCAAAACCGCAATAACAGGAGAACCGATAAGATCACCATTAGACAACGAAGTACAGCTTCTAAATTCTACCAGCCTGATGCAACGTGTTGTGAGCAAACGCGGGTTGAATATTTCATATTATCATATAGGAAAACTCCGCGACGTTGATATTTACCTTGATGCGCCTTTTCGCTTAATCCCTCAGGAAATAAGAGATAGTGGAAGTGCACTAATGCTAAAGCTTTTAAATATTAATAATGATGGAGGAACTATGGTGATGTCAGATGATAACGAGGGGTCTCAAGGTGGCAAAACAATTAAAAAGTCTTTTAGATGGAATACCCCCTTTAACATGGGATTAAATTCATTTTCTTTGATTAAGCACGGCGATATACCCACAAAAGACGCAAACTATACCACAACCTGGAGCCCGGTAAGCCAAAGCGCAGCAGAATTCGGCAATAAAATTGACGTAAGCGTGTTAGACAAAAGAACAAGTATTTTAGTTCTCGGTATTTTAATTGAAAATATTGACCTTGGAAAAGACATACTTAACGGCCTTGCCGCTGAGTATAATCAAAACGACATTGCCGAGAGAAACGTGGTGTCCCAAAATACTATACGATTTATTGACGACAGGCTAAGCTCAGTAACAGCCGACTTAAGCGGAGTGGAAGGAAATTTAGAAAGCTACCAGGGTAATAAGGGCCTGATAGACGTAAATACCCAATCTTCACAGTCGTTTAATAACTCTAATAACCTTAATAATGAAATAGCTGATAATAATATTAAGCAACAGGTGGCAAAAAGCATAATGAGCTATTTCAATAATCCGACTGATCAGGACAAACTTGTTCCCTCAACGCTTGGTTTAGATGATCCCACTCTTGCAAACCTGATAGCAAGTTATAACGACTTACAATTGAGAAAGCAAAAGGAGGCGCCGTCGCTTTCTGAGAACGGTATAATTATGAAAGATTTGAATAGCCAATTGAACGCAGTTAAAGGAAGCATATTAGAAGCGCTGCAAAACATAAACAGTAATTTGAGGCAACGGGAAAATAGCTTACAACAACAAAACGGGCAGTATAAGCAGTTTTTATCTGCGTTACCCGGCAACGAGAGGGCAATGCAAGAAATCAAAAGAAAACAGAGCATCACGGAAGGATTATACTTATACCTTTTGCAAAAGAGGGAAGAAGCTGCAGTATCCAGCACAGCTGCTAACGTTCCAAATTACAAGCAAATAGACCCTGCCAGGAGCTTAGGCCTTATGTCGCCAAATCGCACAAATATTAAGATATACAGTCTTCTGCTCGGATTGATTTTGCCATTTGGTATAATCTATATCCGCGATATGTTAAATGATAAAGTAATGACGCGAAAGGACATCACCGGTAAAATGGATATTCCTATTGTAGGCGAAGTGAGCCATCTATCCAGAAAACAATCTAAAGGAATTTCAGTTATGGAAAGAAATATGGTGGGTGAGGAGTTCAGGCTTATCAGAACAAGCTTATATTTCCTCCTTGATAAAAAAAGCAAACAGGTGATTCTCATTACATCGGGCGTGGGAGGAGAGGGAAAATCATTAATAAGCTTAGACCTCGCTGCAGTGCTGGCAATTCCCGGGAAGAAAGTTGCGTTAGTTGAATTAGATCTTCGTAAGCCGTCAATAGCTGCCGCGCTTGAACTTAGTGCTACAAAAGGCTTAAGTGATTACTTTGATGGCCGGATCAAAAATCTTTCCGAAGTAGCTATTCCCTATGAAGAAATTCCATCCCTTGATATATACCCATCCGGCGCAATTCCACAATTTGCCGGAGATTTGTTTTTAAGCAAAAAAATTTCAGATCTGTTCATTGAACTAAGATCTAAATATGATTACATTATTGTGGATTCTCCCCCGGTTGGACTAGTAAGTGACGGACTAATGATTGGTGAGTATGCCGATACGGTATTATTCATAATAAGGCAACGCTTTACATACAAAAAGCAGTTCGAATTCATAAACGAATTGGTTTCTACTAATAAGCTGCGTGATGTGGGAATTATCTTTAATGATGTTAAAAGGGGCGGCAAAGTCGGCTATTACGGCCACGGGAAGAGTTATGGTAAATATTATGGCCAGGAGACGAAATCCAAAACAAGGTTAAATGTAAGAAAAAGGCCAAAACCCTTACCTGCTTAATAATACACGAAAGACTTTCCCTGAAAATTACACGTAAGATCCACTCCACTAATGAAAGCAGTTGGCAAAAGATTAGAAAGTATTAATTTTTCAAAGATATCTGAATGGAGTAGGGTGATTAGCCTTATGGGATCCACTCAGGTTTTAATACAGATAGTTACGCTTATCTCGGGCATTATGGTAATCCGGCTGCTACCTCCGCATGAATATGCATTATATACTTTGGCGAATACGATGCTCGGTACTATGGTAGTACTGGCAGATGGCGGTATAGCCTCGGCAGTAATGTCTCAAGGTGGAAAAGTTTGGATGGAGCATGAAAAGCTGGGGTCAGTGCTGGTTACAGGAATGCAACTAAGAAGAAGGTTCGCAATTATAAGCCTGCCTCTGTCATCCGCCATATTACTATATTTTCTCAGGATACATGGAGCAACCTGGCTATTTTCAATTTTAATAGTTTTATCTATAATTCCAACATTCTTTATGATGATTCACTCAGGAATTTTGGAAATATCACCTAAATTAAGACAAGATATAAGTTCACTGCAAAAAGTAAGGGTGGGGGCCGGCCTTGGAAGGCTTGCCATGCTTAGTCTCACTTTATTCGCTTTCCCTTTGGCCGTAACGGCACTTTTAGCTACAAGTCTTCCCCAGCTATGGACAAATATCCGGTATAAAAAGATTTCTTCGAACTATGCCGATTTAAAACAGGATATGAGCCCGGCAGTGCAAAAAGACATTTTAAAAATGGTTCGAAAACTTCTGCCTGAGGCCATTTATTATTGCCTTTCCGGCCAAATTACTATTTGGCTAATTTCGGTTTTTGGAGTAACCGCGGCTGTTGCCCAGGTGGGCGCTTTAAGCAGGTTGAGCGTAGTGCTTGGCTTTTTTAGTATTTTATTTGCTAATATCGTAGCACCTCGATTTGCACGGCTCCCTAATAGCTCAAAAACCCTTCTTTTTCGCTATTTGCAGATTCAGGCAGGCTTAGTATTGCTTTGTATATTCATCACATTAGGTGTTTGGCTTTTTTCCTCTCAAATTTTATGGATATTGGGAAGCAATTATTTTGGGTTAGATAAAGAGCTTGTGCTAATGGTTATTAGCAGTTGCCTTAGCTTACTTTACGGGGCCGCGTTTTTACTGGGTACTTATAGATCGTGGGTAATCAACCCTGTGGTATTTATTAGTGTAAGTATAATCACCACCGTTGGTGCAATTTTTTTTATGGATACTTCTTCGTTACAAAACATCATTATCTTAAATATAATTGTAACTTCTGTTGAAGTTCTTATGCTGATGATATTTAATATTATAAAAATTCTGCATGCTGAAGAAACGCATGTAATAAAAGAGGCTCCAATTGATTTACGGCATAAATAGTTGCAATTGCAAAATTTGTAAGACGACACTTAATTGAAAATCATATTTATTTGCGGATCACTTGAATCTGGTTGTGATGGAGTAGGGGATTATACAATAAGACTCGCTGCGCAGTTGATAATAGAGGGGCATGTAGTGCAGGCTATAGCGTTACACGACAAGTACCTGGAAAATGAGAAAAAATATATCGAATATGTAAATGGTGTAAAGCTTCCGATCTTACGGCTTAGCTCAAATCTGTCGTGGAGTGCCCGGCTGGCAACGGTCAGAAGAATTATTAAGCTATATTCACCGGATTGGGTTAGTCTTCAATATGTGCCATACGCCTACCAAAGAAATGGAATCCCCTTCCGGCTGGCCACCTTCCTCAAAAAAATAAATAACAGAGGGAAATGGCATGTTATGATACATGAACCTTATCTCGCAAAGCAAAAGTCTTTGAAAAATAAATTAATAAGCTTGCTACAAAACATCAGCCTCAGGCTAATCATAAAATCTATTACTCCTGCCCTTGTTCACACATCCATAAAAGAATATCAGCGCCTGTTAAGTGAAATATCTATAAAAAGCAGCCTTTTGGGTTTATTTGGTAATATTCCTATTGCACGGGATTCCCTTAGGCCAAACAAGCAATTATTCGAAAAAAAAAAATTTACAGGTATTTATTTTGGGGCCGCACCTGCGCTAAAATATCATACAATATTTGCTCAAAAGTTAAGAGCGTTTTGCCAAACCCATAAGGGGGAAGTAGGGATTATATTTTGCGGCAGATCCGGCAGGCACGGGCAGCAATTTACTGAGGCTATAGAACGTGCTTGCGGTGAATTTAATTGTGATGTTGTCTCTGTAGGAGAATTGGAGCCCCACGTTCTTAGTAAATTATTTTTAGAAAGTAATTTTGGCATATCCCGTGTGCCACCAATTTTTGCCGGCAAAAGTGGCTCAGCAATTTCGATGCTGGAACACGCACTGCCCCTGTGGTTTCCCTTACAAAATAGCCGGCCGGTGACTGAATATATTGAGTATAAGCCAGAATTGTGTTATTATGATCTTACTGATATCTGTAATTTACATGGAAAGAATAAGTGTGCCGAGCGGCTTCCTTTTATAGCGCACAAGTTAATACGGGAATTCTCAGAATTTGATTCCCGGTATTTATAGAAAAATAATAACCGGCATGTGTCGCTTTTTATGAAAATCTTATTTATTACTCACAAGTTTTATCCTGAAATTGGCGGTATAGAAGTCAATTCAGAAATCTTATCGTTAGCTTTTCACAATGCGGGTCACGAAGTAAAACTCGTAACCTGGACTGTTGATCAAACTCACAGGAAATACCCTTTTACCATTGCGAGAAATCCCGGATTTTTTAAGCTTTTACAGCTGCATCACTGGGCCGAAGTAGTATTTGAAAACAATCCAAGTCTTAGATTATCCTGGCCATCTTTTTTCTCGAAAAAGCCATTGGTGGTGGCTATAAGAACCTGGATAAACCGGATGGATGGAACCATTAGCTGGCAAGACAAGTTGAAGATCTACGGCTTAAAAAAAGCTGACGCAGTGATTGCAATTAGTGACTCTGTTAGAAAAAAAACCTTGGCGTCCGCCGTCGTAATCGGTAACCCGTACCGCCAAGAATTATTTAAAATATACCCGCAGGTTAAAAAGATATATGATTTCGTTTTTTTAGGTCGCTTAGTCTCGGATAAAGGTGCAGATATGGCCATTAGCTCCATTGCCCGGCTGATGATGCAAAACCCTCATGCTGATTGGGTCAACAATAACTTTTGTTTGACTATAATTGGAGATGGCCCCGAAATGAGCCGGTTGAAAAAATTAGCTGTTGATTTAAAGATTGAGTCTCGTGTCAGCTTTAAAGGATGGCTTAAAGGAGAAGCACTGGTAACTTGCCTGAATCAACATAGATTTATATTAATACCCTCCAAATGGGAGGAACCTTTCGGAAACGTAGCACTTGAAGGTATGGCCTGTGGCTGCGTACCAATAGTATCTGCCGGCGGAGGATTAACAGATGCTATAGGAAATGCCGGCTTGTCATTTAAGCGGGGAGATATCAATGCATTAGTTGGATGTATGAAAGACGTTATAAGTAATCCGGCACTTGAAGACAACCTTAGGCACGAAGCACATGAGCATCTCGCTAAACATCATCCTGAAGTAATATCTGAAAAATATTTAACGGTAATTGAAGCTGCGGCGATGACTAAATCCTTAAAGCCCAAGAAAATCAGTAACAATTAGTACTTCAATATGGGAATTCTTCTTTCGCACATAAAAGGAAATGCCAATGTAAAAGCTGCAACTTATGGGCTAATAAAAGCAAATATGCTGGAAGAATTTCACGTTACCATTGCTTCTCTGCCCGGAAGCTTGCTTGATCGGATAGGAGGAATTAACCCTTTTGCTGAAATTAGGCGCCGTAGCTTCGATCCAATGGTGAAACCATTCATACACACCTGGCCATGGCTTGAGGCAGGCAGACTTCTGGCTTCAAAGAGCGGTTTTAAGCAACTAATAAAGGCCAATGGCGGCCCTTTTGCTGTAGATGCAATACATCGCAGCCTTGATAAGCATGTGGCCGCACGTTTATCCTCTAAAAATATAGCTATAGATGCTGTTTATTGCTATGAAGATTCAGCGGTGTTTACGTTCAGAAAAGCGAAGCAGTTAGCGCTACCATGTTTATACGATCTCCCCATAGGATATTGGCGAACTGCCCGGAAACTTTTAGAAACAGAGAAAGAGCGATGGCCGGATTGGGTAAACACAATGCCTGGTTTAATAGATTCAGATGATAAACTTTCCCGTAAAGACGAAGAATTAAAGCTGGCCGATAGGATTTTTGTAGCCAGCAGTTTTACCGCTGGTACACTTGGAGATTTTCCGGGCAAACTTGCACCTGTAGAAGTAATACCTTATGGGTTTCCGCCTGTCGGCCAAAGGCGCGCATATGATACTGGCCCGGGAAATCGCCGCCTAAAGCTTTTATTTGTAGGTAGCTTGTCGCAGCGTAAAGGCATTGCA
Organism: Hanamia sp.; assembly: GCA_965217965.1. GTDB lineage: Bacteria > Bacteroidota > Bacteroidia > Chitinophagales > Chitinophagaceae > Ginsengibacter. The sequence goes on from CBDCJQ010000002.1 coordinate 332,197, forward strand.
GACTTGTTTGCCGTAGCGAACGCATTAGATAAATATGTAGAGCTCACGGTTGTCGGAAAAAAAGTAACAGATGACTGTGCGCCTTTAAATACAGCCCTGGCGAAACATAAATATTTTTCAAGCTTGCCGAATAATGACATTCTAAAACTTATGAGAGATGCAGACCTGCTTATCTTTCCCTCTTTATTCGAAGGTTTTGGATTGGTAATTTGCGAAGCAATGTCTCAGGGAACGCCTGTGATAACAACAGAAAGAACCGCCGGTCCGGATTTGATAACTCACGGGGAAGATGGTTGGCTTATCAACGCCGGTTCTACTATTTCTTTGCAAAATGCTATTGAATACATTCTCTGTAATCCAAAAAAGATAAGAGAGACCGGGCAAAAAGCTTATGAAAAAGCCTCAAGCAGGCCCTGGGAAATTTATGGGCTTGAATTAGCAAATGCGGTAAAAAAGGTAACGAATAAACCTTATGGACAAGCTAACTTTGAAAACAATACCAATTGATCAATGAATAATAGTATAGGAGAAACATATTGGGACATAGCAGATGAATCGCGCGCTTCAAAGGAAAAACATCTGATGCAATCAACGAAGAAAAAGCCGGTATCGTCACAAGAAGATGCAATAAAGAACTTAAAAGTGGCTATTTGGGTTTATTTCTTTTTGCTCATTTTTGAGGGAGCTTTACGCAAGTGGGTCTTGCCTTTTTTATCCACTCCGTTACTTGTAATAAGAGATCCTGTGGCCATCTATATTATAGTTATCACGCTCCGGCACAGGATCATCAAGCCGAATTTAATTTTAATCATTGTTGCAGCGATTGGGGTGGTTAGCATTTTTACTGCGTTGTATTTTGGGCATGGAAATTTGGCTGTAGCACTTTTTGGCGCCCGCATTTTTTTAATCCACTTTCCGCTGATATTCATTATTGGTAGTGTCTTTACCTTAGCGGACGTTAAGAAGTTAGGCATAATGGTGTTATGGATATCAATACCCATGGCAATTCTTATCACTCTGCAGTTTTATAGCCCTCAATCGGCATGGGTAAACCGTGGGTTGGGTGGCGATACTGAAGGCGCAGGGTTTAGTGGCGCCCTCGGCTTTTTTCGTCCGCCCGGCACTTTTTCATTTATAACAGGTACCGTTGTTTTTTTTAGTCTTTCTGCATGCTTTATATTTTATTTCCTGTTAAACAATAAATTGATAAACAGCCTGGTTCTTTATGCAGCAACCGGAAGCCTTCTTATTGCCATTCCGCTTTCTATCAGCCGCACATTGTTGGTATCGGTAGTGATTATATTTTTATTTACATTAATTGCAGTATCGCGACAATCAAAATATGCTGGAAAAATATTTTTTGGAGCAATCGTTATGGTGGTGATTTTTATTGCTTTAAGTAACACAAAAACTGTTCAAACGGCTATGCAAGCTTTCACTACCAGATTCGAAAATGCAAACCAGGTAGAGGGAGGGCTACAAAATGTCTTGGCTGATCGTTATCTGGGCGGGATGATCGCAGCCCTTCAAAGCTCTTCAGAATCGTCTTTTTTCGGCTATGGTGTGGGTATGGGAACTAACGTTGGCAGTATGTTGTTACAAGGTAAAGTCACTTATTTAATTTCCGAAGGTGAATGGGGAAGATTAATTGGCGAATTAGGCCCTATAATGGGGCTGGCTATCATTTTTTTTAGATTGAAAATTTGTGTTATTATAGGGCTCGCAAGCATTCGCAAACTTAAAACGGGCAATATTCTCCCATGGATTTTATTAAGCTTTGTCCTATTAACTATTCCGCAGGGACAATGGGCGCAACCGACTGTATTAGGTTTTAGTGTGTTAGGAGGTGGGCTGGCAATTGCAGCACTTAAAAACCCCGAGACCTCTGCCTGAGTATTGGTTCATTTTATTTTTTCATGTTAAGTAATATCTCTCTTAAGAAATAATTTTTAATAAACTTTGAATATACTTCGTATCATAACTACAATGGATCCTGCCACAGGTGGCCCTTGCCAGGGAATCAGGAATTCGATTCCGGAACTGAAAAAAAGAGGGATAAATAATGAAGTAGTGTGCCTGGATGATCCTGCTTTATCTTTTTTAAAGGAAGATTCCTTTCAGATACACGCCCTTGGCGCCGGCAAAGGGCCATGGTGCTATAGCCCCAAACTCATACCGTGGTTGTTAGAAAATTTGCGCCGGTTTGATGCGGTCATCATACACGGACTTTGGTTATATCCTAGCCATGCCGCTACCAAAGCAATAAAGCTTTTAAAAAATAATAAATCAAAAAAAGAAAAAAAAAGATTGCATATACCTCAGGTGTTTGTTATGCCGCATGGTATGCTCGATCCATACTTTCAAACAGACCTTAGCCGTAAAATGAAGGCATTACGCAACTGGTTTTACTGGAAATTAATTGAAAGTGAAGTTGTCAATAAGGCTGATGGATTATTATTCACTTGCAAAGAAGAACTGGTGCTTGCCAGGGAACCATTTCGCCCTTATCACCCTAAAAAGGAAATCAATGTAGGGTATGGCATTAAAGAACCACCGTTGTTTGCTCTTAAAATGAAGCAGGAATTTTTAAAGCTTTGCCCTCAACTGAGGTTTGATTCTTATTTTCTTTTTCTAAGCAGGATTCATCAGAAAAAAGGTATTGAAAACCTTATTCGGGCTTATGAGAAGGTAGCTAATAAAATGCAGGGTGAACATAATAAATCAGCGGTCTTGCAATTATCTTTTCCAAAATTAGTAATAGCCGGGCCGGGCCTTGAAACAAGGTACGGAAAAAAAATGCAGTCATTAGTTCAGGAATCTAAAACCTTGCAACACTCAGTTTTTTTTCCTGGCATGCTTACAGGAAATGCAAAATGGGGTGCATTTTATGGCAGTGAAGCATTCATATTACCAAGTCACCAGGAAAATTTTGGGATAGCAGTTGTGGAAGCGCTGGCTTGTGGTAAACCCGTTTTGATCAGTAATAAAGTTAACATCTGGAAAGAAATCTCTACCTCAAATGCTGGTATAGTTCACGATGATACATTGGATGGAACAATCAATTTGCTTAATGATTTTAAATTATTAACTGTTAGCGAAAAGAATAAAATGGCTGCAGAGGCAAGAATAACTTATGAAAAATATTTTAATGTGGCAGTAGTTTCGCAACAACTAATAGATGCGATAGGCACTAAAGAAAATTTTTTAGAAATGGTGTAGTTATGCTAAGACCGTTTGAAACTACTGATTACGCTATAACTTTTAGAAAATGATTGGACATGATATAAACGACGCCGATGCTTACAAGCGACCGGTGTTCTCTACTGCCAACAAAATAAAAAGACTCGCCTGGCAAGGTGTATGGCTTTTATTTTGTTCCTGGACGCCAGCTCCTTTTCATAGCTGGAGGGTTTTCGTTCTGCGAAGCTTTGGCGCTAAAATAGGAAAATCAAATTTTATATACCCATCCTGTAAAATCTGGGCTCCGTGGTTATTGGAAACAGAAGATGTAGTGACCATCGGAAGTGGAGTAGAGATTTATAACCCGGGTGGGGTGTACCTTAGCCATCACTCCATACTTTCGCAGGATGCTTTTTTATGTGGCGCCACTCACGATTACAATAGTTTAAACTTTACCTATTTGAGTAAAAAGATTACGATAGCGCCGTACGCCTGGATCTGTGCACGATCACTTGTGCTTCCGGGCGTATACTGTGCGGAAGGAAGTGTATTAGGAGCCGGCTCAGTTACTTTTAAAGATCTTGAGCCTTGGACGGTTTATTCAGGAAATCCTGCTCAATTGATTAAGAAACGTAATAACCTGCTTATAACAAATGGAAGTGAACGCTCAGTTTGATTTGATTTATGATGTTTGTATTGTTGGTAGTGGCCCCGCAGGTATTATTGTAGCCCTCGAATTTTCCGGGCTAAACCCGGGAAAAAAAATTCTGATAATTGAATATGGAGGCACTGCACAAAATAGCCGTAACTCACTTGATGATTCAATTGAAATCATCAATAAGCAAAATCATCATGAACCTTACGAGTGTACCAATAAAGGATTCGGGGGCACATCTGCTACCTGGGGCGGAAGATGTGTAATGTATGATGAAATTGATTTTATTAACAGGGATATTCTTGGCGACGAATGCACCTGGGATATTGAGTTATTAAAAGATGTTAATAATTTTCTTCCCCAGGCTGCAGCATATTTCGAATGTGGAGAGCCGAAATTTAATTTAAATGAAATTCCGCAATTTCAAAATACACATATTGCTGAAGGTTTTGTAGAAGGTATTATTACAGATTCGGCGGTAGAGAGATGGAGCATGCCCACACGTTTTGGCAGGCGTTACCTTGATGAAATAGAAAAATCTCAGCACATAACGCTGATTGAAGGATTTGAATTAAGGAGCTTGACATCACCGGATGGCGCCGGATTTGTTTCATCAATAAACATCAGGAAAGTTTTAACCAATGAAAAATTTGAAATAAAGGCCGGTGTTTTTGTACTTGCCATGGGTACCCAGGAAACTACAAGAATTCTTTTAAGAAATAAGCAACTCTTTAAGAATCTTCAGGCGCCTCCAGAATCCCTGGGGCATTATTACCAGGGGCATCTTTCCGGTAAAATAGCTACGGTTAAATTTTATGGAGATCCTGCTAAAACAGATTTTGGCTTTTTGGTAGATCAGGATAAAATTTATATCAGAAGAAGATTTCAATTCACGAAAGAATTCCTAAAAGAAAATGATCTTTTAAACATCGCTATTTGGCTGGATAACCCGCTTTATCATAATCCAAAGCACAAAAGCGGTCCCATGTCTTTTATGTATCTTGCCATGATAACGCCCATCCTTGGGAAAAAGCTGGCACCGCCCGCCATTGCCCACTCAATAACAAAAGGAAAGATAACAGGCATTCGTAAACATATATGGAATATCATCAGGCAATTACCGGGTTCATTAATGGTGCCCGGAAAAATATTTTATAAAAGATTTTTAATCAAAAGAAAACTTCCTGGTGTTTTCCTTTATAGTCCTGATAATTCCTATGCGCTGCATTTCCATTCTGAACAATTACCGGTATATAATAATCAAATGTATTTGTCAGAAGATAATGAATCCCTGGTAATTGATTATTCGTTGAGCAAAGAAGATATTAATTCTGTAATAAAAACTCACCGGGCTCTTGATAGTTGGTTACAAAAATGTGGTTGCGGAAAGCTCGAATATTGGTATCCTGAAAATGAACTTCATGACGCGATAAAACAAATGTCCAAAGATGGTATTCATCAATCAGGAACCACGAGAATTGCAGATTCTCCGGCGAAAGGTGTTGTAGATAGTAATTTAAAAGTTTGGGGAACCAGTAATGTTTTTGTTTGCAGCAGCTCAGTATTTCCTACTTCAGGGCAGGCAAATCCTACATTTTTGCTGGGTGCCTTTGCTGCAAGGCTGTCAAAATATCTAACAAAATAAAATGAGAAAAGTAGAACTCTTTGAAGGAATTAATTCTTCTGTACTTGGTTTTGGATGTGCTCCAATTTTGGGGTCGAAGAGTGCAAGTGTCAGCCGCAGGGCTTTGGAAGCGGCTTTTGATAATGGCATAACTCATTTCGACCTGGCACGCTCTTATGGATATGGCGAAGCAGAAAATTTTGTAGGGAAAGTATTTCGCGCAAAACGGGACAAAATTGTATTTGCCAGTAAGTTCGGCATTGTAGCTAACTGGAAGGCTCAGTTTTTCAAGCCTGTAAAGCCGGTTGTAAGATTTTTACGCAGCCGGAAAATTGAGACGGGCGAACCTAAGCCTTTTGATAAAAACGAAAATAAAGTTGCCGATATTTTTCATGATAGAATTGCAATAAATGCCACCGAAATGCGAAAAAATCTTGAAAGAAGTTTGAAAGCGCTGCAAACAGATTACCTGGATTACTTTTTAGTACATGAACCTTTGGCCACTATAGAAAATATAGATGAGCTTTATAATACTGCGCTTAGCCTAAAGAAGGAAGGAAAGATCAGGGCCTGGGGATTAGCTTATGCAAAAAATCAAAAATATCTTCACGAATCCTATCTTGATCGGTTTGATGTATTACAATTTAATAACTCTCCAGTGGACAATAACTACCAAAAAATAGTTGAGGAACGATCAAATGAATCCAATGTTTTCTTTTCTCCCCTTAGAGGTGATACCGAAATAATGAGTCCGGCCGAAAAATTGAGAAGACTCCTGGCTGATTATTCCCGATCTGTAATTCTTTGTTCAATGTACAACGAAAAGCATTTGGAAGAAAATGTAAAGCTAGCATTGTAAGTTTCAGAAGTTCTGCTAATGTTTTTTGACTAAAAGGGACATTCACATATTTTTTATAACGTCGAAAACAGATTTAAAAATCCTCTTTATCTTAAGTAAATTCTTTGCATGATTTCCGTTTTGATCCTTACAAAAAACGAAGAGTTGGACATTGTTGAATGTTTGGATAGTCTTCATTGGTGTGGCGACATCCAGGTGCTGGACTCAGGAAGTTCAGATAGAACCGTAGAAATTGCTATGGCAGCAGGCGCAAACGTAGTTTTCAGTAAGTTTGAAAGTTTTGGACAACAGCGGAATTTTGCCTTGGATAAAATGAGTTTTAAACATGAATGGATTTTATTTCTCGATGCTGACGAAAGGGTTACACCTGACTTTTTCAATGCAATCTCAGATGCTGTTAAAAAAACTGATGATTCCTTTGCAGGATTTTATTGTTGCTGGAAAATGATACTGGAAGATGTGTGGCTGAAACGTTGTGATAATTTTCCAAAATGGCAATTTAGATTGATGCGTAAAGGAAGGGCCAGGTTTACTGATTATGGACATGGACAAAAAGAAGCGGAAGTAAATGGGAAAATTGGTTATATAAAAGAGCCCTATTTGCATTTCGGCTTTTCAAAAGGATGGAGCCATTGGCTTGATCGTCACAACCGGTACGCAGGCCTGGAGGCAATAGCCAGGCTTGAAAATGTGCCTCCGTTTACCAATATATTTTCCAGGCATCAAAGTATGCGCAACCCGGCCTTAAAGGCATGGCTAATAAAATTGCCCGGCTGGCCCTTACTGCGTTTTATGCAGGCTTATCTACTAAATCTGGGATTATTGGAAGGTGCGCCCGGCTTCAACTATTGCGTTAATATGGCCTATTACGAGTTTCTTATTAAAATTAAAATGCGGGAGATAAAAATATTGCGAAGTAGAAAAATGAAAATAAAGAATTGATGTTTATTTTAACTCTGATATTGCCAGATGTTTTATTCGTAAAGGCATCTATTTATATTAATTAAAAGCCAAATTCCCGAAAGTAAAATCTTTCAAATTAATATTTGTTATGAAATTATTTAAAATTATCTGTTCAATCTCATATTTCGTTCTTCTTGGCTACGGAGTTTTTTTTGCTCCACGGAGAAGAAATCATCACTATAATTATGGGATAAATTTTTTCCCAATAAGAAATTCAGTTTATACTTTTCTTGCATTGGACCCAAATGTTAAAAATGAATTGTATAATTTTTACACAAACCTTTTTGGTAATATTATTTTATTCATACCATTTCCAATTGTATTGATTACAGTGTTTAAAATAGAAAAATTAGGGGTAATAATCATCTCAGCCATTTTATTCAGCACTTCTATTGAAACACTCCAATATCTTTTTCAGATAGGATTAGCCGATATAGATGATGTTATTTTGAATACCTTGGGTGCATTGATTGGTTTTTTTCTTTATAAAAAACTTCGACAATTTGATTATTTCAGCCTTAATTCCGAAAATTAGCTACATGGAAATTTTCTTATATAACGGGCTATCGCCTTTCTCATGGTATTATTACTGATGTTTAAAAACAGTGGTTTCCCTATGTTTTATTTTTATTATACTAATAAAATATAGTTCACCGTTTAGTAGGGTAAGAACAATATCCTTATCCTATGTGCAAGAATCAATTCACAGGATTGCTATGTGCGATCCTATGCATTACTTTTCCGGAACTATCTTCTTCACAAACAAATTATTCCGGTGCATTTACGTTTAAATTATCTAATACCTTAAGGACGAGTGCAGGTGTATATAAAAAAGACAGCACCCTCATAAAAACATTGTGGGCCAATAAAATATATCCGCCCGGAACTTATACCGAATATTGGGACGGCACCGATGATCACGGAAATATTATTGCTTTACCGGATGCAAATTATGATATAAAAATCCTTTCAAATAATGTAAAATATACATGGGAAGGCAATATTGGAAACACTTCCTCTGCGCAAACGGGAAGCCCCGTTCATAAGGGATATTACACATCAATGACCGGAATGGCTATCACAGGCACAACCGCATATTTTTGTCAGGGCTATTCAGAGAACTATTCAAGCATTGCCAAATTTGACCTTAGCAATCCGCAGGTACGATTGGATATTTTCCCGGGAAGGATATCAACATTGAATACCGATTTTGTTGCCACCGACGGAATTAATGTGTATTGGGCAGGATATAATGCTTATAAGCCTTCTAACTCCTTTGTGCACGCCACGAAAGTGAGTGATGATTCGAAAGTGAGCTTTGGTGCAAACGGAAGTGCTTACACAGTGACAAAACTTGCTAATGCGAAAACTTATATATCTGCGATTGATACCTCTCTAACACCGCGTAGTAAACCCAGCGGATTAGCTGTTCAACAGTCTGGTAATTATCTTTTTGTCGCACACGGAGGGTTGGGCCAAATTCACGTATTAAATAAAACGACAGGTGCGTTAGTGCAAAATTTATTATATAATAATCCAAGAAATTTGGCGACGGATGGTAATAGTTTGTGGATGGTAACAGGATTAAATACCCTTGCAAAATATCATGTAAATGGAAACGGAACTCTATCATCGCCAACTGTTTTCGTTTCGGGGGTAGCTACTCCCGGCGCCCTGGCAGTAAGTGGAGTATCATTAGCCGTCATTGATGAAGGTATGAACCAGGTTGTGAGATTTTTTAATAACACCACGGGAGCAGCTTACGGAATTTTAGGAACTTCTGGAGGGTATGCTGCGACTCCGGATGTTACGAATACTAAATTCATGTTTAACGACTTCAGAGGGAACACCTTTTCTTTTTTAGCGTATGCTCCAGACGGTGGCTTTTGGATGGGGGATCCCGGAAATTTCAGGGAATTGCACTTTACAGCTAAAAATGAGTATGTAGAGACAATAATGTCTCTTGGAACACCTTATTCCACTTGTGTGGATCCCAATAATATAGATCGCATTTTCGCTAATTATCTTGAGTTCGCTGTTGATTATTCACAGCCGCTATCAGGGTCAACGGGGTGGACCTTGGTGAAAAACTGGGGGTACAACCGCGATCAGTTTTCGAATCCTCATAGCACTAAAAAGCTGTTGAACGTAATTACCTTGAGTAACGGGCATACGTATGGCTATGATTATAACACTGGGGCGGGATTAGTTGAACTTTCGCCAACCGGATTAAGAATTACGGGAGCTTCAATTGGCAATGGCATTATGAACGCCGATGGCTCATTAACGAAATTCTCGGGTTCCTACAACGTTGGAAGTAATGTAACATATACAAAATATCCATTAAAAGGATTTGATGCTTATAATAACCCTGTGTGGAGTGCGCAAGGTATCCTGCTCGCTACAACACCGGTCAATACCGTGCAACACCCAAATAATTTTCCAGGGAACGTTTCACCGGTATCCTACAATTTTGTAACGACTACTGACAAGGTGATTTTTTATAATCCGTCTAAATATGTTGGGGGCACAAGTACACTATGGAATGGCTATCACTTAGGGGCTATCAAAAAAGGTGGTAACAAATGGCTTTGGGAAACCCAAAAGTCGGATGATATTAATTATGCAGGCGCATTTCCGGAAGCCGATTATTTCGAAATAGGGAATGGGGTGAACCAAAATGCAGGCAGTAATGTAAACGTGGTGGATAATAATATTATAACTGGTTATCATGGAGAATTTTGGAAAAACTCCCAAACAAATTATTTCAACCATTACCTTGATGATGGGTTAGCTGTAGGTCAATTTGGTACGGATGGATATATTTCGCCACGTACTTCCTCTGCGATGAAAGCAGGAAACGTTTTATCACCCATCCTGGTAAAAGCAATTACCGGTGATCTCTATTTATATCATGGCGATGAAAGCAATCACGGCGGTGTTCACAGATGGAAAGTAAGCAATCTTAGCTCGATATCTGAGCAATATATAAGTATTGCTTACCCCTCTGTTTCTAACAGGATAGCATTAGGCTATCTTAATTTACACGCAGGCTTACCTTTCGCATCTCCTTTACCTAATAGCGCCGGATGGAACAAAACAGGAGTGATAACTTCAAGCACCAGCTTGAAAAAATATGTTGACGATGGCTCTCCTGATGTATTTACGGTATTCAGCCAGAGTACCGGTACAGCCTTCGTGAGCAGGGATTTGGGAAGCAATAATGTTACACAGTCATGGAAGATTTCAGGTCAGCTAAGTTTTGAAAATAGTGATTTTGTTGTAGGTAGTCATATTACATCGTACGCGGATGTGCTTGACGCTTCCGGAAAAATTTTGACCAGATTTTATTATGTTGGCAACTCCCAGACGAAAGTTATATCCATATATTTTAATAACGTTATCATCGCCAGTTCAACCAGCCTTATTAGCATTTTATCCAAATATCAGCCATTTAAAATAGAATTGGTTAATGGCCAGGCATCGGTTACGTATGCAAATTTGCCAACGGTTACCACAACGATTTTTGACCCGACGGCAAGCTGGACGACCCCTAAGACCTTAAGACAATATTTTGTTACTGCAGGAACTCCTGCCTACAATAAAAACATTGGTTTTATGGACATGAGGTTTTACGAAAACTACAGTCAGGCTATAAATATTCCCCCCGTTGCAGATGCAGGTTTGGATCAATCAATAAAACTTCCTTTAAATAACGTTACCCTTCTAGGAACCGGAATAGATGCAGATGGTAACATCATCAACTATTTATGGACAAAAATATCAGGCCCTTCATCCGGCGCAGTTACAAATTCTACTAACGCCACCACAACTGTGACGGGTTTAACACAGGGGGTGTACAAGTTTGAGCTAAAAGTAACTGACAATGCAGATGCAACCGATGTAGATACAGTACAAATAACGGTGAATGCCGCTGTAAACATTCCGCCTGTGGCAGATGCCGGTTCAGACCAGGTAATTACGCTTCCTTCAAACAGTGTAATCCTTACCGGTGTTGGAACGGATACAGACGGCACTATTACAAATTATTTATGGACAAAAATATCAGGCCCTTCATCCGGCGCAATCACAAATTCTGCTAACGCCACCACAACTGTGACGGGTTTAATACAGGGGGTGTACAAGTTCGAACTAAAAGTAACTGACAATGCAGATGCAACCAGTGTAGATACAGTACAAATAACGGTGAATGCCGCTGTAAACATTCCGCCTGTGGCAGATGCCGGTTCAGACCAGGTAATTACGCTTCCTTCAAATAGTGTAATCCTTACTAGTGTTGGAACAGATACAGACGGCACTATTACAAATTATTTATGGACAAAAATATCAGGCCCTTCATCCGGCGCAATCACAAATTCTGCTAACGCCACCACAACTGTGACGGGTTTAATACAGGGGGTGTACAAGTTCGAACTAAAAGTAACTGACAATGCAGATGCAACCAGTGTAGATACAGTACAAATAACGGTGAATGCCGCTGTAAACATTCCGCCTGTTGCTGATGCCGGTTCAGACCAGGTAATTACGCTTCCTTCAAACAGTGTAATCCTTACCGGTGTTGGAACGGATACAGACGGCACTATTACAAATTATTTATGGACAAAAATATCAGGTCCTTTATCAGGCACAATAACAAATTCAAACATCGCTACAACAACTATTTCCGGTTTAACTCAAGGCGTGTATAAGTTTGAATTGAAGGTAACTGACAATTCAGGAACAAGTGGTTTAGATACAGTGCAGGTAAGCGTAAATGCAGCTTTAAATATTCCACCTGTGGCAGATGCAGGTTCAGACCAGATGATTACGCTTCCTCCAAATAGTGTAACCCTTACCGGTGTTGGAACGGATACAGATGGCACTATTACAAATTATTTATGGACAAAAATATCAGGTCCTTCGTCAGCCGCCATTACAAATGCTGCTAATGCGACCACAACTGTTACAAGTTTAACACAGGGGGTGTACAGGTTCGAACTGAAGGTAACTGATAACATGGGCGCAACTGGTATAGATATAGTACAGATAACCGTAAATCCGGCTCCTAACAATCCACCGATAGCCGATGCCGGTTCAGACCAGGTAATTACGCTTCCTTCAAACAGTGTAACCCTTACCAGTGTTGGAACGGATACAGACAGCACTATTACAAATTATTTATGGACAAAAATATCAGGTCCTTTATCAGGCACAATAACAAATTCAAACATCGCTACAACAACTATTTCCGGTTTAACTCAAGGCGTGTATAAGTTTGAACTAAAAGTAACTGACAATTCAGGAACAAGTGGTTTAGATACAGTGCAGGTAAGCGTAAATGCAGCTTTAAATATTCCACCTGTGGCAGATGCAGGTTCAGACCAGATGATTACGCTTCCTCCAAATAGTGTAACCCTTACCGGTGTTGGAACGGATACAGATGGCACTATCACAAAATATTCATGGACAAAAATATCAGGTCCTTCATCCGGCATCATCATAAATTCAACCAAAGCCACCTCGAACGTCATAGGGTTAAAGCAAGGGGCTTATAAGTTCGAACTTACAGTAACTGACAATGCTGGTGCAACTGGGGTTGATACCGTGCAGATAACTGTAAATCCTCCTCCAAATATTCCACCCGTTGCTAATGCAGGCCTGGATCAGGTTATTACTTTACCAGTAAATACGGTTTCTTTGGCAGGTAGCGGCGGAGATGCGGATGGCAACATTGTGTCATACTACTGGGCAAAAATTTTCGGACCCTCATCTTATACCTTTGTTAATCCATCTTCACCTGTGACGGATGTTTTTAGGCTGGTAACGGGGATTTACATATTGGAACTAACAGTAATGGATAATAGTGGCGCAATAGCGAAGGATACCGTGCAAATTACGGTCAACCCGGTTCCAAATATTGCTCCTACGGCAGATGCGGGCCCCGACCAGATGATTTTATTACCAGGAAACAGAGCAGCGCTGAGCGCCTCAGGTAGTGATCCGGATGGAACAGTTGCAGGTTATCTATGGACAAAAATTGCGGGCCCCCCGTCTGGGGTAATAGCCAATCGCTATATGGCCGGCACGTTTGTAAGCAATCTTACCCGGGGCGATTATCAGTTTGAATTGCAGGTAACAGATAATAATGGGATGACAGGAAGGGATACCATGCAGCTTACGGTCGTCGCCTCTTCGTTACCATTGAAATTACTTTCCTTCACCGGAAAACTTCGAAACGACGCCATAAATCTGTTTTGGGAAACAACCAACGAAAAGAATGTTTTAGGTTTTGAAATTGAAAGAATGAATGCGAACACCTGGAATAGAATTGGATTTATTCCGGCTACTAATGGAGGATTAGTGAGTAATAAATATGCCTTTACAGATAGTTCCCCCGTAATAGGCTCAAATTATTATCGCCTGAAAATTATTGATATAGACGGTAAGTTTGTTTACTCTTATATCATAAGTTTTGAAGTAAATTCCCGTAAGAATTTAATTTATCAAAATTTCCCTAACCCATTCTCAAAGTTTACCACTATCAAGTTTGAGATAGCTCAAAGGAACTCCGTAAAAATCGTCGTTTTTAGTTCAACCGGTAAGCGGGTCGCCACGCTATTAAATGAAATAAAGCAACCTGGAGTTTACCGGGTTCGTTGGGATGCTGCTAATATAGCCCAGGGAAATTATTTTTATAAAGTGGTTGTGGGAAACATTACTGTTGCAAAAAAGATGTTGAAGGCGCGTTGATCTAAACATATATAATGCAACTTTGTATTATAAAAGAGCATTAAACGTGTGGTCATATTGTCGATTTAAAAGATAATTATAGCGGCGGCCTGCTAAAAAAAGTATAGAATTAGGTAGAATGTTCGCTAAGAACGGAATAGAAGCGACTCGCAGATGTCAAATACAATCGAGACGTCCTTGCGCCTGCTCCTTTGGAGAAAAGTTTTCGAGCAGAGAGTTTGTAATTGAAAGATGTTTCAGATCCCGATAGATCTCCGCCGCTAGTTTTATTAAAATTGTTACATTATTGCATAATGTATTACGCTTGCGATTGTTCTACCTAATTCTAAAAAGCAATAAAAATTGGTGTTAATATGAGCAACCTGTCTGCCGTCAGGCAGGTTTGTGGCTTTATTCCCGAAATTGTATGTAGGCGCCTAATCCTATAAAAGAATTACAGCAGCCTGCATTTATAAATTATTTTCAAATAGCGTTAGGGCAATTGGCCCCGCCGTTGTGCTGAATTTTAGAAGCCTTTAAACTAATTATCTAAGTACCTGAGTATATGTCAAAGCGAATATTATTTATTGGTGGTAATTTTTTTCCCGAACCTACAGGAATAGGAAAATACAGCGGCGAAATGATTGATTGGTTGGCGGAAAAAGATTTTGAATGTACGGTAGTTACTACGTTTCCATACTACCCACAGTGGAAAGTGCAACCGCCCTATCACAAAAGATCATTTTGGTATAAAAAGGAAAAGATCCCATGCCGCAATGGCGCTTCGGCAAATATTACCGTGATAAGGTGCCCGCATTACATTCCTAAAAAACCGACGGGATCAAGTCGCATGGTTTCTGATTTTTCTTTTTTTCTTTCGTCTTCACTGGTGATTTTAGGCCTGTTTTTTAAAAAGAAAAATGATTTCGTCTATACAGTTGCGCCTCCTTTTATTCTCGGTTTCCTTGGCGTACTTTATAAAAAAATCAAAGGTGCAAAGTTTTTATACCACATCCAGGATCTGCAAATAGAGGCGGCTCAAAATCTCGAAATAATAAAAAATAATTTTCTTTTAAAAAGCCTTTACTCCATGGAGAGGAGCATTTTCAAAAATGCTGATTATATAAGTACCATTTCGGAAGGCATGATTAAGAAAGTGAAAGCCAAAGCTAAAAAGGAGATTCTGTTTCTTCCAAATTGGGTTGATATTGATAAGTTTTTTTCTGTTACGAATAAAGCTGAATTAAAGAAGGAGTTTAATTTTAAGGCGCAAGATAAAATCGTGTTGTACTCAGGCGCAATAGGCGAAAAGCAGGGGCTGGAAGCAATTCTTCAATCTGCAGAACATTTGGAAGATATAGCGGATTTAAAATTTGTTATTTGCGGCTCGGGGCCGTATAAAGAAAAGCTCGTGGCTTTAAAAAACCAAATGGGTTTAAAAAACGTGGTCTTTTTGCCACTCCAGCCCCTGGAGAAACTTAATGCATTGCTCAATATTGCAGATGTGCATTTAGTGCTTCAGAAAGATGGAGCAAGCGACCTGGTGATGCCTTCGAAGTTAAGCACCATATTCGCAGTGGGCGGCGTGGCTATTGTAACAGCAAGGCCAGGCTCTAGCTTATTCAACATTATTGATGCGCATAATGCGGGCCTTTTGATTGAGCCGGAAAGCCAATCTGCATTGGATTCGGCAATCAAATATGCCATTTCAAACGAACATAGCGAGATAGAAATTAATGCAAGACAGTATGCGGAAAAGAATCTCTCTATTCATGAAATATTAGCAGGACTTATTCAAATTCTAATGCGGGATACAAATAATTTAGTTACAACATCTACTCCCCAGACAGTCTCTTCAGTCAGATGATGATTCACGTGTTTTATTGTATTTTACCGGAGAAATTAGACGATGATTCATACAATTATTTTTTAAATCAAGTCCCGGCCGTTTTTCGAAATGAAATTGTAAGGTTTAGAAATTGGGAAGACCGGCAGCATAGGGTTTTAGGTAAATTGCTGCTTATAAAAGGCCTGGAGATGTTGGGACTAAACGACTACTCCCTTGATCAGCTAAAATTGACAAATTTAAAACGGCCGTATTTTGATGAATCAATTGATTTTAATATTTCCCATTCAGGAGAATATGTTGTTTGTGCCATTAGCGATTCAGCTAAAATTGGTATTGATATAGAAGAAATCAAAGACATTCCTCTTACTGACTTTGCAGATCAATTTTCTGGTGATGAGATGAAAAATATTTTATATGCTGGGGATAGCCTGCGCTCGTTTTACGGATTATGGACAAAAAAGGAAGCTTTCTTGAAGGCAATCGGTACAGGATTGTATGTTCCTCTTAATAAAGTGCAGGTAGTAGATCATAAAATAAGATGGGAGGAAAATGATTGGTTTTTAACGGAACTAAACCTGAATAAAGATTATTGCGCCTGTTTGTGTGCCAATGTTTTTGAAGCCGGTATTGAAATTCACGAAATTACCCCGCATGAATTTTATCCAAATTGAATGTCCGCTTGCTTATTAGAGAGATTGGGTGGTAAAAATTATAAATTCTTACCGTTAATTTATATATTTGTTTTCCTGGCGCTTAGCGTTTATAGTGTTTGTGTTTGGACTCTGCTCCCGGTTTAAAACCTTTCTTGTTTTTCCAATAATTTATGCTATGGCCCGATAATCCGATATAAGTAAGATTTGTTGATTTAATATATTACGAATATTTTATTTAAATTGACATTATCTCGTTGGAGGGCTATTTAGTATGTAATACAACATCGGGGAAGGAATTGAAAATACTAATTACAAGGAAATTTAATGAACTCAAAAGTGAACATCTTTTGCCTGCCTTTTGCAGGAGGAAACAAATATTCTTATCGTGAATTTAAAAACAGGGCTCCTTTATTTTTAAATTTTATCAGCCTGGAATATCCCGGGCGGGGAGGAAGAATAAAAGAGCCATTGTTATCAAACACCGGCGCTTTGGCAAATGATCTGTATAAAGAGATTGAAAATAAGGTGGACGATAATGACTATATTATTTATGGTCACAGCCTCGGTGGTTTAATGACCTATTTATTAACGCGAAAGCTCATTGAAAACGGGCACAGGCCGCCATTGCACTTATTTGTTACCGGTACTACCGGGCCGTCATCCTTATCGAGGATTGAGAAGAAAAGGCATTTACTGCCAAAGGCAGAATTTATACAGGAGCTAAAAGACCTGAAAGGTATGCCGGATGAAATTTTACAAAGTGATGAATTATTGGAATATTGTGAGCCAATTCTTCGCTCAGATTTTATGGCAAGCGAAAAATATGTTCATGAAGAATGCGCTCCTTTGGATATACCCATTACCGTAATTACCGGAAATGAAGAGGATATGGAAAATTCAGATATTGCCCTATGGCAAAAGGAAACAACCTTGCCCGTGGATTTTAAAAAATTCCCCGGCAATCATTTTTTCATTTACCAAAATGTGCAGCCAATTATTCAAATAATATCAAATAAAATAACGTTAACTACAAAAGTTTATTAAGTATGAGTGAAAAATTAATGTACCTGAAACCTAATGTCGTAATGGAGCCTTTGGTGGACAATTGGTACGCGTGGAGTCACCTGGTTTCACCTGCAACAGCAGCTATGAACATTGCCAATAGGCATTTATCAATAATTGAATCCTACCTTATGGCGCCTTCCATACATGCTGAGGCTTGCCTTAATCCCAAAATGAAGGGTGGCCCGTTTATGGATTTTGGCGGCGGCCGTTTGGAGGAAGTGGAAGCTTTGCAAAAGAAATCTTTAAAAAAACATGATAAGCAAATTCAACTTGCAAAAGCGATAAAAGAACTGGATAAAATGCTGGCAACTGAAGCCAAAGGTTTTGGCCTCGAAGACCTTTATCCAAAAGTTCCTGCAATACTCCAGGGTTATGTGGAATTATTTTACGACCGTCAAAACAATCCGGGTTTCAGGTTTTTTGAATCATTGCTCTATAAAAGTGATTTTTACAATGAAGGATCTCAAAGCATGGCCTTTTGGATTACTGAAAATGATGAACGTCCGTTTGTATTGAGCACACCAAGATTAGAAGACTCATCTGTTCTGCATCTTGAAATTCCCTTTAAACACCGCGCCATTGACGCCCTCGCCAAAATGAAGAGAGAGCCTCAGCCCTTGAGTTATATAAAAGAGATAATGGGTATTGCGCCGGAACAAGAAGCGCTGTTTGAAACTTTCTTCGATGAAAATCCTGCACCGGTATATGAAAAATATACAGGCGATAAGATCAGGATGCGCTACTTCGGCCATGCCTGTATATTGGTAGAAACAAAAGATATAAGCATCCTTGTTGATCCGTTGATAAGTTATTATGGGTACGAGTGCTCGGTAAATCATTTCTCCGATTCGCATTTGCCTGATAAAATTGATTATGTTTTGATTACCCATAATCACCAGGATCATATTTTGTTCGAAACACTTTTACCCTTAAGGCATAAGATTAAAAACCTGATCGTGCCCCGCACTAACAGCGGCCGCCTTGAGGATCCTGATCTTAAATTAATGTTTCAAGCTGTTGGATTTAAAAATGTTTTTGCCGTTGATGAAATGGAGACTATCCATTTTGAAGATGCGATAATTACGGGCTTACCTTTCATCGGTGAACATTCTGATCTGAACATATTGACCAAGTCTTGCTACCTCGTTAAGATTGGCCAGTTCAAACTTTTATTCCTTGCCGATTCCAGGATAGTAGAGCCTGCATTATACAAGCACATTCACGACCAGACTGGTGATGTAGATGTGATGTTTATCGGAATGGAATGTGACGGTGCGCCTCTTACCTGGCTTTACGGTCCTTTGCTTACCAGGAAACTCGCAAGAGATATGGATGGCAGCAGAAGACTTGCAGGATCAGATTGTAAGAAGGGTATGCACCTGGTAGATATTTATAAGCCGAAGGAAATTTATGTATATGCGATGGGACAGGAACCCTGGTGCGAATTTATCAGCAGTATAAAATACACTGACGAATCAAACCCGATTGTACAATCTAATAAGCTGGTAAATATTTGCAGGGAAAGAGGCATCGTTGCTGAAAGACTTTATGGCGAAAAGGAACTGCTTTACGATAAACAAGCTAAAGAGGTTGAGGCTCCTGAGTTGGTTGAGTCTTGATCCTAATAGTCAATTTTATTTATACCAGGTATTTTTCAGGTAAAAACGAATAAATACATGGAACATCAGCCCCTCTCTTCCGAAATTTAAAGGATGTAGAGGGGCTGAAAATTTGCAGCTTTATTTACAAATCGTTTTAAATATATTATTGGAACTAACATGCAAGAAGAAGTGATCTTTCCTTTACACCCGGCACAGGAGGATGTTTATACTGACCAGCTTTTAGACAGGAATAGCCCGCATTATAATATTGGTGGCTATATAAAGTTCAAAGGGCACCTTGATAAAAAATTATTTTACGAGACTGTAGGCTCCGGTGCGCAAATTTTTGATGTGTTCAGAATGCGTTTTGATTTGAATTTGCCTGAACCTGTAATTTTCCTCGAAGCGGATTGCGATAAACTGGAGTTGTCAGATATTGACTTTAGTGATAAAGAAAATTCGGAAAGTATAGCTTTAGAATGGATGCAAAATAATTTCAACACTCCTTTTTTATTTGAAAAGAATGCATTGCTTTATGAACAATACCTCATTAAAATTTCTGAAGATGAATATTGGTTTTTTGGGAAATATCATCACCTGATACTAGATGGTTACGGCTTTGTAATTTGGGTGCAATACCTTTCTCAAAAATATAAATCTCTCATAAAAGGCACTGACATTCCTTTTAAATTTCCTCCTTACATTCCGGAAGCCATAAAAGCTTCTGAGTATAAAAGATCGCCTGACTATAATATTAGCGGACAATATTGGAAAGAAAAAATTTCAGCAAAGCCTGAAAAAATTCTTCAAAGAAAATACTTTAGTGACGTTCTCAAAAAAAGTGACACTTTCTTTCTTGAATTGAGTGAACATCAGCGGAACCTTCTTGATGAGATTGAGGCTGGTGCCAAAGTAAGGTTACATCATTTAACTATTGCGGCCTTACTTATTTATTTTGGCAAAACTTCCAAAGAGTCTGAATTTGTTTTTGGCATACCGGTTCATAAAAGATTGTCGAAAGAAGCGAGAAAAGTTGTAGGCATGTTTTCTGGAATTATGCCTTATAAAGGTTCATACCAGGAACATACTAAACTCGCTGATCTGCTTAAGGAAATATCCGAAACTCAAAAGCAGGATTATAGGCACCAGGCTTATCTTGTAGGCGACCTGGCGAGAACATTAAAAGTAAGTGCATCTTCAGGATACTTGTTTGATCTTACTATTAACTACAAACTTCTAAACTTTGAAATTTCATTTGGTGAAGATGTAAATGCAACCATTTGTGAATTAGCCAATGAGTTTCAGAAGAACCCATTGCAATTGTGCTGGCAGGATTTTGGAAAGCAACAACCTTTGCAATTACAACTTGATTTTTCTACAGAATATTTTACCAAAAAAGAAATTGAACTTTTAGCAAAACGCATCATTTTTATATTAGGGCAATTTTCGAAGTCCCTGTTTAATGAGATCGGAAGTATTAGCATTCTTCCGCCTGCTGAAAAGAACCTGATAGAAGTTTTCAACAATATAGAGGAGGATATTTCTTCAGATAAAAGCATAATTGATTTGTTTGAAGCACAGGTTGATAAGGCTCCTGGTGCAACAGCATTGATTTTTGAAAATGAAAAGCTAACGTACCGGGAACTAAACGAAAGATCAAACCGGCTTGCCGGTTTTTTAAGAAACAAAGGAGTAAAAGAAGAAGTGTTAGTGCCTTTATGCTTAACAAGAAGTACGGAAATGTTAGTAGCGATTGTGGGTATCCTGAAAGCGGGGGGCGCTTATGTACCCATCGATCCTGAGTATCCATTGGAAAGGATACATTATATGTTGGATGATACGAACGCTAATATTTTATTAGTAAATAAAGAAACAAAGAGCAATTTAGAAAGCATAAAAAATGTTGAGGTAATTGAAATAGACGATTATTCTTTATTCAATAATAAAGCGAAAGATAACCTGGAAAAAGTATCGCCTTTTAATCTGGCGTATATTATCTATACATCAGGTTCTACAGGAAAGCCGAAGGGTGTAATGATAGAACACTGCAGCGTTGTAAATCTTATCAACTCCCAAACCAGGGAGTTTAAGATTAATAAGGATGAAAATATTTTACAGTTTTCTAATTATTGTTTTGATGCGTCAGTGGAGCAAATATTTTTAGCTTTACTCAATGGGGCTACGCTCGTTTTATTTCGTGAAGGCCTTCAGTTAAACTTAGAACACTTTACAGACTTTTTGCTAACAAAAGAAATTTCTCATGTACATGCTACGCCTTCTTTTTTGGAAAATCTTCCTTCACTTGAATCCAGGTTTTTGAAAAGAGTAATTGCAGGGGGAGATATTTGCAAAAATGAATTAGCAAAAAGGTGGAAAGAAAAAGTTGATTTTTATAATGAATATGGCCCGACGGAAACTACCGTTACAGCTATTGAATATCGTGATGCTCCGGATAGAGAGAATACAAATATTTTACTTCCTGTAGGTAAGCCATTATCAAATGTTTCTGTTTATATTTTAGATGGAAAAGGAGATATTTCTCCAATAAGTATTTTAGGTGAAATATATATTGGCGGCATACAGGTAGCCCGGGGTTATTTAGGCCGCGTTGAATTAACACAGGAAAAATTTATTGCCAGCCCCTATGGGGAAAATCCCTTTGGGATAAAAGATCCATTTAGCAATAAGCAAAATGCAAGGCTTTATCGCACAGGAGATTTGGGAAGATGGTTGCCTGATGGGAATATAGAATATCGGGGGCGAATGGATGGCCAGGTGAAAATTCGGGGATATCGGATTGAGCTTGAAGAGATTGAAAGTGTTTTACAGCAATCTGGGCTAATGCACCAGGTAGCTATTTTGGCAAAAGAATATAATGGAAATAAAAGGCTTGTTGGATACGTAATTCCATTAGGAATATTTGATAAGCAGGCCATCACAACTTATTTGAGAAATAAGTTGCCTGATTATATGATTCCTTCGATATGGGTGGAGTTGAAAGAAATGCCTGTTACCTCGAATGGCAAAGTAGATAAAAAAGCATTGCGTGATCCTGAAGATGGATTGACTGATAATATCTACGTGGCGCCTGGAACGGATTTAGAAAAAACACTGACCCAGGTTTGGGAAGAAATTTTAACCATAAAGAAGGTAGGCATAACCGATAATTTCTTTGAGCTCGGCGGCCATAGCCTTAATGCTATGCAACTCGTTTCAAGGGTGCACAAGCTTTTAAATATCAAGATTGATATAGGAAAGATCTTTGCAAATCCTACCGTGAAAGATCTGGCCTCAGCCTTAGCTTCTGAAAATAAAACCAACTACGCTGCCATTGAGCAATTGCCACCGCAGGAGTTCTATGATCTTTCTCATGCACAAAAAAGATTTTGGGTGCTAAGCCATTTCAAAGATGGATCGAAGGCTTATAATTTTTCGGGAGCTTATGTTATTGAAGGAGATTTGAATAAAGATGCTTTCAAAAGAGCTATAGAAAAACTTATTGAAAGGCATGAAATCCTGCGGACTGTTTTTATTGAGATCGATGGCGAACCTCGTCAAAAAATTCTTTTCCCGGAAGAAGTTTTATTTCAGTTAAAAGAAATAAACCTGCAGGACAAGCCGGATGCGGCAAAGCTAATAGCAGAAGCCAAGGAATTTGAATTGGCTCATTCGTACGATCTTACGACAGGTCCCTTATTCCGCGTTACACTTTTTACGCTCTCTGATCAGCAGCATGTGCTTCTATTCAGTATCCATCATATTATAAGCGATGGATGGTCCAAAGGGATTTTAATTAATGAAGTGTTGAATTGGTATAAAGCATATTCTTCAGGGCAGGCAAATAATTTACCCGAATTGCCCATTCAATATAAGGATTATGCTGCATGGCATACTGCTCATATTAAAGAGCAACAAAAATATTGGAGCGATCTTTTTCGCGATTCTATTCCTGTTTTAGATTTTCCAACTGATTTTGAAAGACCGAGAGTCATATCATTTTTGGGAGCGTCGTTGCATGCAACCGTGCCTGAATCGTTAACGCAGAGCCTGCACAGCTTGGCAACGAGTCATGGAATGTCATTGAATAATTTACTTTTCTCTTTGTATGGCCTTTTAGTTAGTGAATATAGCAATCAGGATGATGTTGTGATTGGTTCTTTAAGTTCCGGCAGAAGCCACATATATCTTGAAAATTTAATTGGCGCTTTCATTAATTTTCTTCCCATAAAGATTTCACCACGTGAGGATTTGACACTATCTCAATTTCTGGAAAATAGTAACAAGGCTTTAATCGAAGCTTACAATCACCAGGATTATCCATTCGACCTGATGGTGGATGAAATGATCAAACAGCGTGATTTTTCCCGCAACCCTTTTTTTGATACCATGGTAAATTTTCATTCGGAAAATGGAATGAAACCAAATAATAATTTTATTAAAAATAATGTGCCGGATGCCGGAATAATTCTCAAACCTTTCGAGTCCGGTGAGGAAGAACTATACCAGTCAGTACTTGATTTTAAACTTGATATTGAACCTTCGGCTCACGCTTTAGAATTTTACCTAAGTTATAATTCACGGCTTTATATAAAAGAAAGAATGGAAACGTTTCTCGCCAATTTCATTAAGCTATTAGAGTTGGCGACGGCTGCGCCGGGTATGAAATTAGCACAGTATGATAGTCTCTCTTTTGAAAAAGAAGGCCTTAAAATTACAACGTCCGTTGCGCCCATTGTAACGGCTGTGTTGCCGGTAAATATATGCGCTTCCTTTGTGGCAGAGCCGCTGGAAGAGACAATGGAGTATTGGAATAAAGAGCTTGATCTGAATATCAAGGTATCGTTTGCGCCATATAATCAGGTATTTCAGCAATTGCTGTACGCGGGTAGTTTATTAAATTCTAATAAAGGCCTGAATGTGCTTTTCATAAGAATTGGAGATTGGTTAAAGGAGAAAGCTAAATCTCCTTCTGCTGAGCAAATTGCTTTTTTGGATTCCACTTACCGTGAATTAACTGACGCCCTGGAGAGAGTTAACAAAAATACGTTTGCTCCTTTTTTAATTGGGATTGTTTCTGTTTATTCACAAGAATCTTTCACTGCGGAAGTTATTCGCCATATTGAAATACTCAACAGTGAATTAGCTTTGGTAATAGCCGGCCTTTCCCGCATGAACTTGTTGAGCCTTGATAAGATCGCAAATCTCTATGGTGTTACCGAATTGTATGATTTGAAATCTGATGAAGTAGGGCATATTCCTTTTACACAGGAATATTATGCCGCCCTCGCCACCTATTTATGCCGGAAGATCAGCGCTTATAAAGGAAATTCTTACAAAGTAATTGCACTCGATTGTGATAATACGCTTTGGAAAGGCGTGTGCGGAGAAATAGGAGCGATGAACGTGATCATAGACCATAATTTTTCGGGCTTGCAGGAGTTTCTTTTGGAAAAACATAAAGAAGGCTTTTTGCTGGTGTTATGTAGTAAAAATAATGAGGCAGATGTATGGGAAGTTTTTGATTATCATCCTCAAATGAAACTGACGAGGGAACATATAATTGCTCATCGCATTAACTGGGATGTTAAATCGGGCAACTTATCATCAATAGCAAAAGAGTTAAACCTGGGTATTGATAGCTTTATCTTCATCGATGATAATGAATTTGAAATAGAGCAAGTATCAATGAACTGCCCGGATGTGCTTTCAATTACTTTGCCCCCGGAAACGGAAGATTTTGCGGAATATTTCAATCACATTTGGGCCTTTGATACTTTTCGGGTGAGTGAAGAAGATATGCAACGAAACAAAATGTATCATGTCGAAAGAGATAGAAATAGAGAGCAGGAGAAGCATGTTTCCGTTACAGAATTTATTAAATCTCTTAACATAAAAGTGGAGCTTGCCCCATTGAAAGAAAGTAATATTGATCGTGCGGTACAGCTTTGTTTAAGAACGAACCAGTTCAACTTAAATGGAATTCGAAAAACACAGCAGGAGATTTCAAGTCTTGTCGGCGAACAAAATTCCTTTAACAGGATCGTAAAGGTCAGCGATCGTTTTGGGGATTACGGAATTGCAGGACTGATATTGGCCAAAGAAATTGCCAATAATTTAAACGTGGAAACGTTTCTGCTAAGCTGCAGGGTGTTGGGAAGAGGGGTAGAAGATACAATTCTGGCAGAGATACATAATTTTTGTAGCACACAGGGAATGGATTCCATTAAATTACTTTTTAAGCCCACTCAAAAAAACAAACCTTTCCAGCAGTTCATCGAGAGAACGGGCTGGTTATCAAATTTGGAAACAAGCAATTATTACCTTGCTCTTGAGATAAAAAATCAGCTGAAAATTTAGCAGCCGTTATTTTAGCAAACCGGTTTTTTCAAAAGCAGTTTTGCAGGTCGTGCCGAAAAACTTTTTCTAAATTTATTCTCCGGAATAATTCCAAAATGTTGTAAATTTTATATATTTGTTCTTAGTCTGAAATAAATTATTTTTAAACGATTTGACTTTTTTAGGTTTCACAAGTTTTATTATCAAAGTGTTTACTCTATAGCAAATACTTCCGCTAAGCACCTATTCCCTGCTCATATTTGAGCAAATTTTTCCAATATATATTATAGACCATTAGGTTAACTTATGGGGCGCGAGTAATAGATAACATCTTTATAGAAAACAATAACTAAAAATAAAAGAAATATATTATTTGTAACTGATTTTACGTTCTCAATCCGGATATTGTCAAATTGAAGTCAATAGTTAAAATTTTTTAAATCATTGTACTTTCAATCTGAAGTGAAGAGGGATGTGCTTGAAAATATTAATTAAAAGATGATAGTGTTCTGTCAATGATGTTTTGGCGCTTTTAAATAGGCAACGGGCAATAAGCAATTTGCAAATTGTCTTGCCTATTGCCCATTGCCTATTGTATTTGCAACCGACATTTTAAAGTTGACATGAGACTAGGTGTGACTATCAATTATATAGTTTCTTTTGGTAATTGGAACATTTTCTCGCAATCTTAATTCTTTTCCATTGACCAATTTTTTAATATCCCGGTAATTGTGCTCTGATTTTTAATGTGAAATTCTGTTTTTATTCTGAAGTATAGTATGAAGCATAATCAAATAAATAAAACTGCTGCTGCAAGAACTGGTAAGGGCGTTTTGGAATTAATAAATAAAAATCAAAAATCCTCCGGAAATGGCAAGGGCCATACATTTGGAGATGCAGCGGAATTACATGCTATTTGGAAAAATTTGCTGGGACATTCAAATTTTTCAGAAGCTGATGACTTTTTCCAGATAGGGGGTAATAGTTTAAAGGCTGTTCAGCTTGTGTCACGCATTTCCAGCCGGTTTTCCGTCAATATAGAGTTAGCGGATGTTTTCTTACACTCTGTATTCGTGGATCAGAACAAGATGATATTGGAAAAAAAGCCCGGCGGATTTCATGGTGTGCCGGTAGAAAAATCCAGCCGCCCGAAACATATTCCCTTATCCTACAGCCAGGAAAGATTGTGGTTTATCGATCAAATGGAGGGTAGTGTTCATTATCACATTCCTGCAATGATAAAAATAACCGGCAAGCTAAACAAAAAGGCGCTGGCAGAATCATTAAGAGAGATCGTGAACCGCCACGAAGTATTGCGAACCATATTTGTGGAAGAAGAAGGCGAAGCCTACCAGAAGATACAATCCAAAGATCAGTGGCAACTGGAAGAGGCAGAACCGGGAAATAAAAAATATTTATCAGCATATATAGAACAAAAGATAAAACAACCCTTCGATATTGGCAAAGACCACATGCTAAGGGCAACATTGTTAGAACAGGCAAAAGAAGAACACCTGTTGGTGGTAACGATGCACCATATAGCATCAGACGGGTGGTCAATGCCGGTGATCGTAAAAGAAGTAACCTCATTATATAGAAGCTATGCAGAAAATAAGCCTTCAGAACTACCGCCTTTGACGTTGCAGTATGCAGACTATGCGATCTGGCAAAGGAATTATTTAAAAGGAGAACTATTAGAAAACAAATTAAGTTACTGGAAGCAAAAGCTGTCAGGTGTGAGCTTTTTAGAGCTGCCTATAGACTACCCACGGCCGCTAATGCAGGGCATGGAAGGCGCATCTGTGAAGTTTACGATACCCAAAGAGCGGGCTAGTCAGTTACAGGAGTTGAGCCGCCGGGAAGGGACGACACTTTTCATGACTTTGCTGGCCGGACTGAACGCATTACTATATCGCTATAGCGGACAGGAAGACATAAGCATAGGCACGCCGGTAGCTAACCGCGGGCAGCAGGAAATAGAAGGGCTGGTAGGCTTTTTTGTAAACACGCTGGCTTTAAGAAACCATGTCAGCGGTAACAAAAGTTTTCAAGAACTGCTGCGCCAGGTGAGAGAGAGCACGCTGGAAGCCTACGAGCATCAGGAAGCACCCTTTGAGAAAGTAGTGGATGCCGTAGTAAAAGAAAGAGATCTTAGCCGTACGCCTTTGTTTCAGGTAATGCTGGCACTTCAAAATATTGCAGAAACTGGGGAATTAGCGTTGGAAGAATTGCATTTATCAGAAGAGCCTGCACCATCAAACACCTCGAAGTTTGAGTTAACATTTACCCTTATAGAAACATCGGAAGGCTTTCAATGCTCAGTTCAGTATAATACAGAATTATATAAAGAAGAGACGATAACCCGGATGGCAACCCATTTTACAACCTTGCTGGCGTCCATTGTAAAAGAACCAACCAAAGAGATAGGAAAATTAAGAATGCTGGGTAAGGAAGAAGAACAGCATTTATTAATAGATTTTAATAATACCTCGGTCTCTTATCCGCGGGATAGTAGTATAACAGCCATAATTGAACAACAGGTGAAGGCAACGCCGGAGGCGACAGCAATAATATTTGAACAAGAGGCGATAAGCTATAAAGAGCTGAACGAAAGGAGTAACCAACTGGCGCATTACCTAAGAAAAAGAGGCGTAGGCGAAGAAACACTGGTACCGCTGTGCATGGGCCGGAGTATAGAGATGATCGTATCGGTGCTGGGGATATTAAAAGCCGGGGGGGCATATGTGCCGGTAGATCCGGAATATCCTGCAGAGCGTATCAGCTATATGGTGGAAGACACGGAAGCAAAACTAATCGTCAGCAGCAAAGAGACCAGAAAAGAGGGGATAGCCAAAACAGGGATAGTGGTGATAGAGGTAGACGGCGAATCAGTAGGTGAAGAATCGACAGAAAACCTGGTAATTAAAATCAGACCAAACCAGCTGGCATACGTGATTTATACCTCAGGGTCAACAGGGAGGCCAAAGGGTGTAATGATAGAACACCAGGCGGTGCTGGATCATTGCTATGGCTTAATGGGGAGCGCAGGGCTGAAGGAATGCAAAAGCTTTGCGTTGTTTGCGCCATTGGTATTTGATGCAGGGCATGCGATCATATTTTCAAGCCTGTTTTTAGGCGCCTCACTGAATGTAATATCCAAAGACCAGGTAACAGACGGCGAGAAGCTGGCGGGATATCTGAAAGCGCACCCGGTGGACTGCATAAAGATAGTACCATCGGTATGGCTGTCGTATGCGGGCGATGGAAACCGTGTGCTGGCGGAAAAAATAATGATCTTCGGTGGTGAAGCCTTTTCAGGGAAGATACCGGAATACCTGAAAAAAGCAGACTTCCAGGGAAGAGTGTATAACCACTATGGCCCAACCGAAGCCACGATAGGCAAGACGATCCACACTATAGACTTACAAAAGAAATACGCGATCGTCCCTATAGGAAAACCATTTTCCAATACTCAACTGTACATAATTGACGCAAACAACGGGTTGGTACCTGCCGGGGTAGCAGGCGAGTTGTGTATAGCAGGAGACGGGTTGGCAAGAGGCTATTTAAACCAGGGGGAGCTAACAAAAGAAAAGTTTATTTTGAACCCATTTGGGATTGACAAATCCTTTGAAGCTAAAACGGGAAATTTGTCTTTGAATCCTCCTTTGTCCGAATGGTCACAACGGACTCCTATAGAGACTCCTTTGGAGGAGGGCAGGGAGGCCACAATATCGAGATTATATAAAACAGGCGACAAAGCGAGGTGGAATGCAGAAGGGGAGATAGAATATTTAGGAAGGATAGACGAGCAGGTAAAGATACGAGGCCATAGGATAGAGCTTGGTGAAATAGAGAACGTGCTGGTGCAGGTAGCAGGCGTAAAGGCAGGAGCAATAACAGTGATCGAAGACACGCAGGGCAACAGGCAACTGGCAGGCTATGTAGTATCAGGAGGCAAGACAGGCAAAGAAACCATCGTACAACAGCTAAGAGGAAAGCTGCCGGAATATATGATACCACAAGTGTGGACAGAGCTGGAAGAAATGCCCTTGACAAGCAATGGTAAAGTAAACAAGAAGGCCTTGCCCAAACCGGACACGAGTGGCCTTGGCAGCAGTGTTTACACAGCACCCACGAGTGAAACCGAAACCAGGCTTGCAGCAATCTGGCAGGAGTTGCTGGGCATAGAAAGAATCGGTATCCATGGTAATTTCTTTGAGCTGGGAGGACATTCATTATTGGCGATGCGATTGATATCAGCAATCAGGCGGCAGATGAAAGTAGAAGTGACCGTAAAAAACTTATTTCTCTATCCGACGATATCATTATTATCGTCCAGGATAGGAGTTGGAGAGGGGGAGGAGTTACTGCCGGAGATCGAAGTAAGTGCAAGGCCGTCTCATATCCCGCTATCGTTCAGCCAGGAGCGTTTGTGGTTTATAGACCAGTTGGAAGGCAGCGTACAATATCATTTACCGGTAGTGCTGCGGTTAAAAGGAAAATTAAACCGGGAGGCATTAAGCCATTCCTTACAGCAGATCGTAAACCGGCATGAAGTGCTAAGGACGGTTTACCGGGAAGAAGAAGGCAAGTCATGGCAGTATATAAAAGAAAAAGATAGCAACAAGCTGGAGATAATAGATGGCAGTCGTTACAACGAGGATAAAAAGGGCCTTGGGGAATACATACAAAAACTAACCAAAGCGCCATTTGATTTGAGCCGGGATAATATGCTTCGGGTAATACTGATAGCCCTTGGAGAAGAAGACCATGTAATGGTAGCGACGATGCACCACATAGCCTCGGACGCCTGGTCAACCTCCATATTGGTAAAAGAAGTGGCAGAGCTGTACAGTTCCTATACAGAGCAAAGAATGGCCAACCTACCGGAGCTGCCGCTGCAGTACGCAGATTATTCCATCTGGCAGCGGGGTTATTTACAGGGTGAGCTACTGGAAAAGAAGATAAGCTACTGGAAAGAAAAGCTGGAGGGAGTAAGCACCTTGCAAA
The DNA here is from genome assembly GCA_965217965.1 of Hanamia sp. Lineage (GTDB taxonomy): Bacteria > Bacteroidota > Bacteroidia > Chitinophagales > Chitinophagaceae > Ginsengibacter. Next base: position 362,724 of record CBDCJQ010000002.1, read on the forward strand.
TGCCCACAGACTATAAACGTCCGGCAGTGCAAAGCACGCGGGGCTCCTTTGCCGGCTTTAAGATAGACAAACAACTTTCCGGCCAGCTATATGACCTAAGCAAAAAAGAAGGGACGACACTGTTCATCACTATGCAAGCGGTGTACAAAGCAATGCTGTACCGCTATAGCGGGCAAAGCGATATAAGTGTGGGCACCTCCATAGCAAGGAGAGAGCAGCAACAACTGGAAGGGCTGATCGGATTTTTTGTAAACACCCTTGCCTTAAGAGACGAAGTAAGCGGCGAGCAAAGCTTTAAAGAACTCTTGCGCCAGGTAAGAACCACCACTATGGAAGCCTACGAGCACCAGGAAGTGCCGTTTGAGAAAGTAGTGGAAACAGTGATAAAAGAGCGTGACAAGAGCCGCAGCCCGCTGTTCCAGGTGATGCTGGTGCTAAAGAACACGCCGGACGTACCTCAGCTGAAGTTGGGAGAAGTAACGCTGTCCGGCGAAGGGCACGAGCATACGACGGTAAAATTTGAGCTAACGTTCTTCATCAATGAAACCAACAACGGGCTTAACTGCTCAGTGCAATATTGCCGGGATTTGTACAATGCCGAAACGATAGCGCGGATGATGGCACACTTTACCGAACTGGCCCGCTCAGCGGTAAAAGATCCGGAAGAAAAGATAGGGAAGCTGAAAATGCTGGGAGAAGAAGAAAAGCAAACACTGGCCAAAACATACAATAACAAAACCGTCAACTATCCTCAAGAAAAAAGTGTGGTGACGCTGTTTGAGGAACAGGCAGCCATAAACCCGGGAGCAATAGCCGTAGTGTTTGAAGACGAAGAGCTGACTTATAAAGAACTCAACGAAAGAGCCAACCAACTTGCGCACTACTTGGGAAGCAAAGGCGTAAAAGCAGAAACGCTGGTGCCATTGTTTGTAGAACGCTCCGCCTACATGGTAACGGGGATGTTGGGAATTCTAAAGGCCGGTGCCGCTTATGTACCTATCGATACAGAGTTTCCTGCAGAGCGTATTAGCTTTATGCTGGAAGATACAAATGCGAAAATTGTAGTTAGCAGTGAGGACAGTGCTGAGAAACTTAGTGAAACAGGCAATATAGAAGTAGTAACGATAGACGATATGTTTAGCCCGGTAAAACCCCAGCCTAAAACAAATCCCGAGATAACGATTACAGCAGAGCAGTTGGCTTATGTAATTTATACATCCGGATCTACAGGCAATCCGAAAGGGGTAATGGTAGAGCATGGCAACCTCATAGACTATTTATATGGGTTAAAAGATTCAACCGGTATAGATCAATGCAAATCTTTTGCCCTCGTAAGTACCATTGCTACAGACCTTGGTAACACTGTATTGTTTAGCTCACTGATTTTCGGAGGGGCATTGCATGTGTTTACCAAAGAAGCCACTACCAACATTTACGGGCTTCATCAATATTTCCAAGAACATGCTATCGAGTGTATTAAAATAGTGCCATCGCACTGGAAAGCATTAAGTAAAGACGAAGAATTACTGTTGCCCACAAAGCTTCTCGTATTTGGCGGAGAAGCTTTGCATACTGAAATAGTGACTCAAATAAATCAGGCGAACCCCGGCTGTTGTGTGGTAAATCACTATGGCCCTACAGAAACAACGATTGGGAAACTATTGCATGTGGTGCAAAAAGAAATGCAATATGGTAAGACAGTTCCTATAGGCAAGCCTTTTTCAAATACAAAAGTCTACGTACTAAGTAAAGACATGGAACTATGCCCTACAGGGGTGCCGGGCCAATTATACATCTCAGGAGATGGCGTGGCAAGAGGATACCTAAACAATGAAGCGTTGACAGAAAGCAAATTTGTCCAGAATCCTTTTGAGGCCTTGAACCCTCCTTTGTCCGAATGGTCACAACGGACTCCTATGGAGACTCTTTTGGAGGAGGGTAGGGAGGCTACCAGAATGTATGTAACAGGAGATCTCGTAAAATATTTACCTGGCGGAAATATAGAATTTATTGGCCGTGTAGATAATCAGGTAAAAATAAGAGGTTACAGGATAGAGTTGGGTGAGATAGAAAATGTTTTACAGCAATGCGATTTGGTGAGGCAGGCAGTTGTTCTTGCAAAAGACGATAAGCAAAACAATAAAAGGTTATTGGCCTACATAGTGCCAAAGGAAGAATTTAACCGGGAAGGCATTTATGATTATTTAAAAGGAAAGTTGCCTGAGTACATGCTGCCGGCTGTAATGATGGAAATAGAGGCTTTACCACTAACAGCTAATGGAAAAGTTGATCGCAAAGCCTTGCCTGATCCGGAATCCGAGGATGTGCAGAACGGTGTATATGCTGCTCCCGGCAACGAGGTTGAGGAAAAACTGGTGGAGACCTGGCAGGAAATATTGGAAGTACAGCCTGTAGGTATTCACGATAATTTTTTTGAGTTAGGAGGACATTCATTGTTGGCGATCCGCCTCATATCTATGATCCGTAAAGAGCTTGGGTTGGAGGTAAAAATTGGAGACGTGTTTGACTATCCAACAATAGCATTATTATCAAAACGAATAGCAGGCCAGGAAGACCGCGCATTGCTGCCAACCATAGAAGTAAAAGAAAGGCCGGCAAGGATTCCGCTATCATTCAGCCAGGAACGTTTATGGTTTATTGATCAGCTGGATGGAAGTACTCAATATCATTTGCCAACGATTCTTCGGCTTTGGGGGGACTTGAATACGGAGGCACTGAATTATTCCCTGGAACAAATCGTAAAGCGCCACGAGGTACTTCGCACTGTCTTTAAAGAAGAAGGTGGAGTTCCTTTTCAGCACATAAAAGAAAGCGGTAGCAATACTTTACAAAAAATTGCGGGTCATCATTTTAAAGAAAATAATGAACAACTATATGATTTTATAAAGCAACTGGTAAAAGCACCTTTTGATTTGTCTAAAGACAATATGCTAAAAGTGTATCTTATTGAACTGGCTCCGGAAGATCATGTACTCGTAGCCGTTATGCATCATATATCTTCTGATGCCTGGTCAACATCCATCATGGTAAGGGAAGTTGCGGAGTTGTATAATTCATTTATAGAAAATCGTACTCCACAATTGCCCGCCATGGACTTGCAATATGCAGATTACTCCATCTGGCAACGTAATAACCTGAAGGGTGAAGCATTTGAAAAGAAAGTCGCTTATTGGAAAGAAAAAATGAAAGAAGTTGCAGTTTTACAATTACCGACTGATTACAAAAGGCCATCCACCCAAAGCACCAAAGGCTCAACAGCGACATTTAAAATAGAAAAGGAGCTGAGTGAGCAGTTAAACGCATTAAACAAAAAAGAAGGGACAACGTTGTTCATCACCTTGCAGGCTGTATATAAAGCGCTGCTGTACCGCTACAGTGGCCAAAGCGATATAAGCATAGGGACATCTATAGCGAGAAGAGAACAACAGCAATTGGAAGGCTTAATAGGTTTTTTTGTAAACACGCTTGCCTTAAGAGACGAAGTAAACGGAGAGCAAAGTTTTAAAGAACTATTGCGGCAGGTGCGAACGACGACAATGGAAGCGTACGCACACCAGGAGGTACCGTTTGAGAAAGTAGTGGAAGTAGTGGTGAGGGAAAGAGACAAGAGCCGCAGTCCGTTGTTCCAGGTAATGCTGGTGTTAAAGAACACCCCGGATGTACCGGAGCTGAAGCTGGGGGATGTAATACTTACAGCCGAGGGGCATCACCATACGACGGTGAAGTTTGAGATAACGTTCTTCGTCAATGAAACAGCGGGCGGTCTTCAATGCTCGGTGCAGTATTGCAGTGAGTTGTATACTGCGGAGACAATAAAAAGGATGACGGATCACTTTACCGAACTGCTGAAATCAGTAGTAAAAGACCCGGAAGAAAAGATAGATTTTTTACAAATGCTGACAGAGGAAGAAGAACAACAGTTATTGATGGAATTTAATTAATGTAACAGTAATGATGGAAAAGAGTTTTATAGATTTATTTCATGAGCAGGTAATCAAAACACCTGGTAATACAGCTGTCGTTTTCGAGGGTAAACAACTTTCTTATCTGGAGTTGAACGAACGTTCTAACCAACTTGCTACCTTGCTTCAAAGCAAAGGGGTTAAGCAAGAAACACTGGTTCCACTTTATTTGGAAAGAGGCCTTGAAATGATTATAGGCATGCTAGGTATCATGAAATCGGGCGGAGCGTATGTGCCTATCGACACTGATTTTCCATCGGAAAGAATAAATTATATTCTGGAAGACACGCAAGCAAAGCTAATTGTTACCAGCAAGTCGATCAGTTCAACTATTCAAAGAGATAACGGAATTGATTGTATCGAAATGGATTCCATTTTAAATCAGCCAAAAAAAAATCCAGAGTCAAAAGTTTTGCTTGTGAATCTCGCGTATGTGATTTATACATCAGGTTCCACCGGTACACCGAAAGGCGTAATGGTGGAGCATAAAAATTTGGTAGATTATGTTTCAGGGTTAATACAAAAAACGCCAATAAGTGAATGCGAAACCTTTGCCCTGGTATCAACCGTAGCTACTGACCTGGGTAATACGGTAATTTATGGATCACTTGTAACGGGTGGTGCTCTTCACGTTTTTAAAAAGGAATCTGTAAGTAACATTGAATACCTGCATAATTATTTTTCTAAAAATAAAATAGACTGCCTAAAGATAGTTCCCTCTCACTGGAAAGTATTGAGCCTGGATGGCCAACCGCTGATTCCTGAAAAACTAATCATATTTGGCGGTGAGGCATTGCAGGAAAAAGTAGTGGAAGAGATAAGGGAATCCGGTACAAAATGCCGCATCATCAACCATTATGGCCCAACTGAAACCACCATTGGTAAATTATTATACATTATAGAACCAGATGTGAAATTTGAATTTACGGTACCAATTGGTAAGCCATTTTCCAACACCAAAATATTGGTGTTGACCCAAAATTTGAAACTATGTCCCATCGGCGTTCCGGGCCAATTGTATATCACCGGGGACGGAGTAGCACGGGGATATCTAAATAATCCTGAACTCACAAAAGAAAAGTTTATTCAAAATCCATTTTCCAAACAAGGTCATTCGGTAATGTATAATACGGGAGACTTAGTGAAATATCTACCCGATGGAAATATTTCTTTTATTGGACGTGCAGACAACCAGGTCAAAATAAGAGGCTACCGTATCGAGTTAGGCGAGATCGAAAGTGTTTTACAAAAATGTGGTCTGGTAAGCCAGGCAGTGGTTTTAGCAAAGGACGATAAACAGGAAAATAAAAGATTAATAGCTTATATAGTAGCTGAAAATTCATATGACAAAGAAGGCATGATATCTTACTTGCATGAAAAGCTACCGGAGTACATGATACCGTCCCTGTTCATGGAAATGGAAAATTTTCCATTGACGCCAAATGGTAAGGTTGATAGAAATGCATTGCCAGATCCGGACGCAAGCGAACTTTTAAGTGATCAATACATAGCTCCCCGTAATGATGTGGAAGCGACCTTAGCTGAAATTTGGCAAGAGGTTCTTGAAGTGGACAAGGTGGGCATAACCAACGATTTTTTTGAATTAGGCGGCCATTCACTTTTAGCAGTAAGATTAGTCTCGTCCATCAGGAAAGCTTTCAAGGTTGAGATGCCCATCAGTGATATTTTTGATTACCCTACAGTGGAACAACTCGCGACCCGCTTATCAAAAAATTCTGACAATGCCTTACTCTCTCCGATTGAGGCAATCGAGCAAAGACCAAAAAATATTCCTTTATCATTTAATCAGGAAAGACTGTGGTTCATTGATCGTTTGGAAGGCAGCCTTCAATATCATGTACCTACCGTATTGCGATTAAAAGGCGATGTAAACCTCAAAGCTTTAAAACATGCTTTAAAGGAAATTATAAACAGGCATGAAATACTTCGAACTGTAATTCATGAAATTGACGGTCACCCATATCAGCATATTATAGATGGTGATAAGTGGGAAATGTTGATAGTTGACGGTGTTGTGTATAATAATGATGTTCCATTATTAAGGCAACATGTTATTGGCTTAATTAAGAGGCCTTTTGATTTGGCTAATGATTATATGCTGCGGGCTACGCTCATTACTTTAAGCAATTTAGAGAACATATTAGTAGTGACGATGCACCACATAGCCTCAGACGGCTGGTCAAAATCGGTGCTCGTTCGCGAGTTAATGGAAATATATCGTGCCTATGAAGAGGGTCGTCCAATTGATTTATCGCCGCTGCCAATCCAATATGCTGATTACTCCATTTGGCAAAAGAAATACCTGGATGAAGAAACACTTGCACAGAGATTGAATTATTGGAAAGAAAAGCTGTATAATGTAAAAGTGCTTCAGTTGCCCACTGACTATCCGCGGCCGGCAATACAAAGCACTTCGGGAGCTTCGATCCCTTTTATTATTGATAAAGATTTATCTGGCCGGCTCCAGAAATTTAGTTTGAAAAATGGGTGCACGTTGTTTATGACCTTATTAGCCACTTTCAAAGTGCTGCTGTACAGGTATAGCAATCAGCAGGATATTTGTGTGGGAACTGCTGTCGCCGGCCGGCAACAAAAAGAGCTTGAAAGCTTGATCGGATTTTTTGTAAACACATTAGCACTTAGGAATGAGGTAAACGGTAACCAGACTTTCCCGGAATTTTTGCAACAAGTAAAAGCTACTACACTAAAAGCATACGAGTTCCAGGACATCCCTTTTGAAAGAGTGGTTGATGCTGTAATTGGCCATAGAGATTTAGCTACAGACCCGCTGGTACAAATAATGTTTGCGTTGCAAAACACGCCTGACGTTGCTACACTTTCATTGAACAATGTTGAGCTTTCTGCGGAAAAATTTGCTAATGAAACTTCGAAATTCGACTTATTCCTGAACTTATGGGAACAAGGAGATCGCCTGCAGGGAATGATACAATATTGCACAGACTTATATACTGCAGAGACGATAGAACGTATGGCTGGCCACTATCAGCAGTTGCTACACTCTATATTGGCCTTGCCTGCAGAGAAAATTGGAGCACTGCCAATGCTGACGAAGGGCGAAGAAAATCAGTTGAAAGTATACGAGGGTTCGCAAACCAAAACATCATTTGAAAGCATCACTCACTTATTTGAAAAGCAGGTTAATAAAACACCGAATGCTATCGCATTGCAATTTGCTGATGAATCGCTGACTTACCGGGAATTGAATGAGCAATCAAATAAGCTTGCGCATTTTCTTAAACAAAAAGAGGTGGCAGACGAAATGTTGATAGGCATTTGTATCGAACGCAGCGTTGAAATGATGGTGTCTATCCTGGGCATTTTAAAAGCTGGCGGCGCTTATGTACCTATAGACCCGGATTATCCTTTGGAAAGAATTAAATATATGCTGGAAGACACCGGCGTTAGTATAATTATTAGCAGTAAAAACACTAAACCTTCTTTGCCGGATATTCAAGACGTCGAAATTATTTCAATCGATGAAAGCTGGAATTATATAAATAATGAGCCCGCAGATAATCTCTCCGTTGGCATAACAGATCAAAATCTTGCTTACATAATTTATACCTCGGGCTCTACCGGTAAACCTAAAGGAGTAATGGTGCAGCATGGTAACGTGGTGAGTCTTGTAACAGGTGTGGACTATGTTTCTCTTGGTGAAAAAGATGTTTTATTATGTACAGGCTCTTCTTCTTTCGATGCCACAACTTTTGAATATTGGGGCATGCTTTTAAACGGTGGCCGTTTGGTGCTTTGCCCGGAAAACCAATTGCTGGACAATGAGCTATTGAAAAAAGAGATCGAAGAAAGAAAAGTAAATATTATGTGGTTCACCACCAGTTGGTTTAATCAACTGGTGGAATATGATATATCTATTTTTGAACCGTTAAAAACAATTCTTGTTGGTGGCGAAAAATTATCAGAACAACACATTCAAAAACTCCGGCAAACTTACCCGGATCTCGAAATTATCAATGGATATGGGCCTACAGAGAATACTACTTTTTCTGTGACCTATAATATTAAAGAAACAAATATTATCGGTGCCATTCCTATCGGCTATCCTTTAACGAACCGCACGGCATATATTGTGAATGAATACGGGCAAATAAATCCTGTCGGCGTGCCGGGAGAATTGTTGCTGGGTGGCGCAGGTCTCGCAAGAGGGTATTTGAATAGCCCTGAATTAACGGTAGAGAGGTTTATTGAAAACCCCTTTGGGGTCGAAGATCCCTTTGGGAATGAAAACCCATCGGATAACACCCCGGCTTTAAAACTTTACAAAACGGGGGATCTCTGCAAATGGTTGCCAAATGGTACCATCGCTTACATTAAAAGGTTAGATGACCAGGTAAAAGTAAGAGGCTACCGCATCGAACTCGGCGAAATCGAAACTTCGATGAATAAGTTGGCGCAGGTCAACAACAGTTGCGTGATTTTCAAAAAAGAAATTAATGGTACTAATAAGCTCGTGGCTTACTATATTCCTGATAGCGCAGCAGTAAAAGTGAAAGAAAAGGAATTGTATTCGCGGCTCATAGCAAGCTGGAAAGAATTGTATGAAACTGAATACGCTAAAACGGAAGTTGATGAAACTGTTGACCCGGAATTTAATATTATTGGATGGAATGACACCTTCACCGGTTCGGCTATCCCTGCTGAGCAAATGAAGGAATGGTTACAGGATATTACTGAGGTGATCATGTATGAGAAGCCCCGCAATGTACTGGAAATTGGAACCGGTACGGGCTTGATTTATTACCAGCTCGCCGGGAAGCTTGATAAATATATAGGCACCGATTTTTCCAGGTCATCTATAAACCAGGTTTCTGATCATATAAATAAAGCATTAAGAAATTATGGTAATACGGAATTGCAGGTATGTGCCGCACATGAAGTTTCGCTTAAGGAAGAAGAGCAGGTTGATACGATTGTATTGAATTCCATCATTCAATATTTCCCTGGTGAGGCTTATATGACCGGCGTGATAGATAAAAGTATTTCCTTGCTTAAAGGCAAAGGCCGCATCATCATTGGGGATGTAAGAGATAACCGCATGCTACATCTTTTCAAAGGCCGGCTGCAGGTGAAAAAGCTGCAGGAATCAGTAAGCATAAAAGAATTAAGCTGGGCAATAGAACAAGAAGTGTTGAAGGAGGAAGAACTTTGCTTTTCACCAGATTATTTTTTCAGGTTAAAATCGCTGTATCCTCAAATCTCCCACGTAGAAATTAAATGGAAAAAGGGTTCGTATATTAATGAACTCACGCTCTATCGCTTTACGGTGATATTACACATCGGCTTTGAATCGGAAGTGCTGAAACCAACATGGCAAAGCTGGACCGACATTAAGGATAAGCAATCAATAATTAACGATTTGGAAAAAGGTGAATTGGTAGCAATAAAAAATGTTCCCAATCCAAGGTTATGGCAGGAAAAATTGTTGAGCCAGTCAATGCAGGATAAAGGCCTTCGGACAGTTGGCGATATTTTGAATAAAATAAATAAAGAAGATGAGGCAACGGTAGAGGTAAATCATATTTTAGCCGCTGTTCGTGAAAAAGGTTACAGCTATCGTTTATTACTCGATGAAGATATTTTTAAAATTAGCCTTGTAATAGAATCCCAACATTCTTACAAACTTATTGAACAAACTTATAGCGCTAACTTAGGCAGCAACGGTGTTGCAGCTACAAACGTCCCCTTATTTACAGACATCAATTTAATACTTCAAAAAGATATTAAATACCTGCTGCATCAAACGCTGCCGGATTATATGGTGCCGGCAGAACTTATTGCACTGGCTCATTTGCCCTTAACCAACAACGGCAAAGCAGACAGGCAATTTTTAAGCGAAAGGGAAGAAAAAAACCAGGGAAACAAGCTCACTTTTGTAGCGCCCCGGAATAAAACAGAAGAGATTGTTGCCGGCATCTGGCAGGATCTTCTTGGTGTGGAGAGGGTTGGCATCAACGACAATTTCTTCGAGCTGGGAGGCCATTCGTTATTAGCTACCCGTGCCGTATCGGCCATTCGTAAAAAACTGAATGTTGAAATAGTCATCAAAGATATTTTCGTGTATGCTTCGGTAGCACAGTTAGTAGAATACCTTGCTTCACAAACCAAGGGTCTGCTGCTGCCACCTATCGAAGTGCAGCAGCGGCCTGAAAATATTCCTCTTTCATTTAGCCAGGAGCGGCTTTGGTTTATAGATCAGTTACAAGGAAGCCAGCATTACCATATCCCTGTAGTATTACGGTTAAAAGGAAACTTAAATAAAGAGGCATTAGCTTATGCCATACAAACCATCGTGAACCGGCATGAAGTACTTCGTACCATTATTTACGATAAGGACGGAGTTGCCTACCAGGAAGTATTGCCGGAAGATAAATTTAAAATTTCCACTATTGACGGTTCAATATATAAAGATGATTCCGATGACTTAAAGCAACAAATAGAAGCGTTGATACTGGAGCCTTTTGATCTCGCAAAAGATCACATGGTGCGTGTTTGCCTGGTTTATTTAGATACTAATGAACATCTTTTGGTCGTTACTACCCATCACATTGCTTCAGACGGCTGGTCAATGTCCGTAATTGTAAAAGAAGTCGTTGAGTTGTATAATGCTTACCAGCAAAAGCGCCCCGCAAAATTATCTCCGCTGCAAGTACAGTATGCGGATTATGCAATCTGGCAAAGGAAATATTTGGATGGAGAAGTATTGGAGCGTAAAATCCATTATTGGAATAAAAAGCTTTCCGGCGTATCCCCATTGGAGTTCCCGACAGATCATCCAAGGCCGGTGATTCAAAGTCAGAAAGGTGCAAAAATTAATTTTCTAATAAATAAAGATTTGGTCTCCGAGCTAACAGTGTTAAGCCAAAAGCAAGGCGCCACATTGTTTATGACCTTATTGGCTGCCTTCAAGGTATTGCTTCACAGATATACAGGGCAAGAAGATATTTGTGTGGGCACGCCCATAGCCAACCGCCTGCAGGCCGAGGTGGAAGATCTGATAGGATTTTTTGTTAATACACTTGCCTTGCGTTCGGAGACAAATAGTGATATGCCTTTTACCTCATTTTTACAGCAGGTAAAAGATACCACGATGGAAGCCTACGAAAACCAGGAGCTTCCTTTTGAAAAAGTAGTCGAAAGCATTGGCAAAGAAAGAGACTTGAGCCGGACACCAATCTTCCAGGTAATGTTTGTGTTCCAGAACACGCCGGAAATTCCCGCATTGCAATTGGGTGAAGTGCAATTGACACGTGAAGGGGCAACCCATACTACGGCAAAGTTTGATCTCACCTTCAATATAAACCAGGCGGCACAGGGCTTTGCCGGTACTGTTGAATATTGCACAGATTTATTTACAGAGCAAACGATACACAAGATCATTTATCATTTCAATAAGTTGCTATCGTCCATTGTGAAAGCGCCGGGTGAAAAACTGGGTGACCTCGCCATGCTATCGAATGGGGAAAAGGATCAGGTGATTTTTGAATTCAACAATACAAAAGTGCCTCGGTTAAGCGATAAAAATGTTGTCGATTTATTCGAAGAACAGGTCGAAAAAAGTCCTGATAGCATCGCAGTGATTTTCGAAGAACAACAGCTGACATACGAAGAATTAAATAAAAGATCCAACCAACTGGCCCGTTATCTAAGGAAGAAGGGAGTGCATGAGGAGATATTAGTACCCATTTGTGTAGAACGCAGTATGGAAATGATAATCGGCATACTTGGCATATTAAAAGCAGGTGGCGCCTATGTACCAATAGATCCGGAATACCCGGAAGACCGGATTAATTATATGCTGGAAGATATAGGCGCCGGGCTAATCATCAGCAGTGCGGCGCACAGCGGAAAGCTGGAAGGTAAAAAAGATATCGAAATAATAAACGCTTACGACTGGGTAGCAATTGGCAAGGAGGAATCGGAGAACCTGGAACTTAAAATCAACGCGGGTAGCCTGGCTTATGTGATTTATACATCAGGATCCACCGGGAGGCCAAAAGGAGCGATGAATGAACACAGAGGAATAGCGAATCGGTTAACCTGGGCTCAAAATTATTTCAAATTAACTGAGCAGGATACAATACTTCAAAAAACAACCTTCAGTTTCGATGTATCAGTTTGGGAGCTATTATGGCCAATTACTTCGGGAGCTAAAATGGTTTTCGCAAAGCCGGACGGGCAGAAAGATAATAGTTATATAAAAGCGATAATTGAGAAAGAGCAAATAACAATGCTTCATTTTGTCCCCTCAATGCTAGCTGTTTTTTTACCTGATATAAATGTGGGAGACTCTAAAAGCCTCAAGAAAGTTTTATGCAGCGGCGAAGCTTTGAATGCGGTACAGGTAAACACTTTTAGAGAGAAGCTTCCAGGGGCGGAATTACATAATCTTTACGGCCCAACGGAAACGGCCATAGATGTAACCTGCTGGAGTATGCCGGTTCAAAGTAAAGAATTCAAAACTGTACCCATCGGCAAGCCTGTTTCAAATACTCAAATCTATATTTTAAGAAATGGAAATATTGTTCAGCCCGTAGGAATCGCCGGCGAAATTTATATTGGTGGCGTACAGGTGGGAAGAGGATATTTAAAAAAACCGGAGCTTACAGCAGAAAAATTTATAAAGGATGAGTTTAGCCGGTTAGCCGGTGCAAAATTATACCGTACGGGAGATCTGGGAAAGTGGTTACCCGATGGTAATGTAGAGTATCTCGGAAGAATTGATGACCAGGTAAAGATAAGAGGCTACCGTATAGAATTGGGGGAGATAGAAAGCGTAATCGGGCAAAGCAAAAAAGTAAAACAGGCCGTAGTACTGGCAAAAGAAGATCAGCAGGGCAACAAGCGGCTGGTAAGCTACATCGTACCGGAAGGGCAGTTTGACAAGGAAGCTCTTACGGGTTATTTACAAAAGAAGTTACCGGAATATATGATACCGGCAATATGGGTAGTGTTGGAACAGATGTCGCTAACGAGTAACGGTAAAATAGATAAGCGATCTCTGCCGGAACCGGATGCGCCATCATTGGTAAGCCAGGAATATGTAGCCCCCCGCAATGAGGTGGAAGAAAAGCTGGCAGGCATCTGGCAACAGTTGCTGGGAATAGAACGAATAGGCATAAATGATAACTTCTTTGAATTGGGTGGAGATTCTATTTTAACCATACAGGTAGTTAGCCGGGCTAAACGTTTCGGGTATAATCTTCAACCGAGAGATATATTCATACACCAGACTATAAAAAAACTGTCACAAGCGGTAGCACAAAAGTCGGAAGCGATTGCTTCAGGCGAACAAGGTTTTTTGACTGGCGAAGCAGCATTGCTTCCCGTTCAGCAATGGTATTTGGAAACTGAACAATCCAATGTTTCTCATTTCAACCAGAAACTTTTATTAAAAATAGATAAAGCCATAACGCCGTCTTTATTGACCGAAGTAATTGAGCAGTTAAGCACACACCACGACGCTTTAAGATTTAAATATTCCCGTATAGAAAATGGATGGAAGCAGGAGTATGGAATGGCACTTCCTAAAGTTGTTGTTGAAAATATCGATGGAGATTCTGCCGCTAATATTGCCAGTCGCATTACAGCGCTTTCCGATGCATACCAGCAAAGCCTCAATATAGAAGAAGGCGATATAGTTCGTGTAGCTTTAATGCAAACGCCAGATTCAGCATCGCACAACCGCATGCTGATTGTAATACATCACCTCGTTATAGATGGAGTATCCTGGAGAGTGTTGGTAGAAGATATGGAAGAATTGCTGAACGGCGTGATTGCTGGGGACAAGGTCAATCTCGGATACAAAACCAGTTCTTATCGCCAGTGGTATGAGGCCTTGGAAAGATATAGCCGTAGTGAAAGATTACTATCCCAGAAAAAGTATTGGCAGAAGCCAACCGCGTATCAAAACCTCTTAAATGTAGATAAGGATTACTCAGGATCGGTAAAATTAAAGGATGTATCTAACGTGCAAATCACGCTTGACGCAGAACAGACCCGCCGTCTATTGCAGGAAGTGCCACGGGCATACCATACAGAGATCAATGACATTTTATTATGCGCCCTTGCAAAAACCCTCTGTGACTGGAATGACGAAAATAAAATAATTATCGGCATGGAAGGCCATGGCCGTGAAGAAATAGATGATAATATTGACATCAGCAAAACGGTGGGTTGGTTTACCAGTATGTATCCGCTTCTTTTAGATTTAAAATCATCAGATGCGGGATTGGATACTTTGATCAAATCAGTGAAGGAACAGGTGCGGCAGGTGCCTGATAAAGGATTAGGCTATGGAGTACTGAAATACATAAACAAAGAAGAAGTGTTTCAGCAAGCAGCGCCTTTCGAAATAATATTCAATTACCTGGGGCAGGTGGATAGTGTAGCAAGAGAAAGTAAATGGTTTAGCGGTTCAGAAGAATCAGCCGGAGAAAGCCGGAGTAGTGAATTAGTGATAACTGAGAAATTGTTTATAAATAGTATTGTAAGAGGCGGGGAACTTGTGCTGACCTGGTTGTACAGCACAAAACATTTTAAGGAAGACACAGTAAAAAATATTGCCGCTACTTATATTGCTAATCTGGAGGCTTTAATTAGTCATTGCCTGCAGCAGCAAAAGGCAGGCGAAACATATACACCGTCAGATTATGGGCTTGGCGAAGAAATTAGCTTTGAAGAGCTTGACCAGTTTTTAAATGAACGTTCTTAAATAAGTTTTTATAATGAATAAAGTGCAGACAGAACCACTTTCGGGAAGCATGAGAAAAGATCAGATTGAAGGATTATATCCTTTGAGCGGCCTGCAATTGGGGATGTTGTTTCATGGGCTATACGATGAGAAAGCCGGCGCTTATCTTGAGCAATTCAGCTGCGATCTGATTGACGCCAATGCAGAGGTATTTACAAAAAGTTGGGAATACATACTTAAATCGCATAGCATTCTTCGCAGCGCTTTTTATTACGATAAGTTTAAAGTGCCCGTGCAGTGTGTGTTCAAAGACGTGAAGCTGCCTGTAGAAATTTTGGATTTTAGTTCGATGGCCGAAAAAGAACAGTCCGGAGCAATAGCGCTTTTCGGGAAAAAGGAAATGGAAAATGGTTTCAATTTTGAATCGGCTCCTTTAATGCGCCTGGCCTTGATTCGCCTTAGCGACAGGCGTTATCACATGCATTGGACGTATCACCATATTATTTTGGATGGATGGTCCATGCCGATATTGTTAGAAGAGTTTTTGAATATATATGAACGGCTCCTGGCGGGGAAAAAGATCGAGCCCAAAGAAACTGATTATTACGAAGACTATATACGCTATGTTGAGCGTCGCGATAAAAACCAGGAGGCGTCTTATTGGGTGAATTATCTAAAAACATTAGAATTGGGAACATTACTTCCTTTTATCAAAAAAACTGCAGAGCGAACAAAAGGCTTGGGAAAATATAACTCGCTTGTGCTAAGTGTATCAGAGGAAAAATCAGCCCAGGTAAGAAATTACGCACAAAAAAATCGCATTACCGTAAACACATTAATGCAGGGTGTATGGTCTTTGTTATTGCAAAAATACTCAGGGAAAGATGATGTCGTATTTGGAATTATTGTCTCCGGCCGGCCGGAAGATCTCCCGGGAGTAGAGCAAAGAGTGGGAATGTACATTAATACATTACCGTTATATACGCATATCAACAAAAGCGGCCGGGTAGATGAATGGCTAACAGGCCTGCAAGCAGAGCAGGTGACGATGCGCCAGCACCAGCATACGCCCTTGTTTAGGATCATGGAATTGGCAAAAATCAAAGGCGAACTATTTGATAATATACTGGTGTTTGAAAATTACCCTGTGAGCAAAGTGATGGCCGCCAAAGAATGGAGCTTAAAAGTGGAGAATGTTGCCACCCGTGAGCAAACCAATTATCCCCTGACCATTACAGTCGGAAACAATACCCAAATAAATATCAATTTCCACTACAATGAAGATTTGTTGGAAACCACTTTTGCAGAGAACATCCGAAATCATTTCGAAAGTGTTTTATACCAAATAACGGAGAATGTTGCAACGCATTTGGCTGATATAAAAATTCTTTCTGGTGAAGAGAAAATTTTTATAGAAAAGTTCAACAACACTGCAGTAGAATATTCTTACGATAAAAATATAATAAGCCTGTTTGAAGAGCAGGTAATAAAAGCTCCCGGCAATCTTGCAATAGTATACGAACAACAAGAGCTTACTTATAGTGAATTAAACGATCGCAGCAACCAGCTTGCAAATTATTTACTATCTAAAGGAGTAAAAGCTGAAACACTTGTACCGATCTGTATAGAGAGGAGCCCGGACATGCTGATAGGCATTCTGGCAATATTGAAAACAGGTGCAGCCTATGTGCCGGTAGATCCGGAATATCCAACAGAAAGAATAAAATATATTGTAGAAGATACACAGGCAAAGGCAGTGCTATGCAGCCGCCACAGCCGTGAAAAGCTTGTGGGAGAAACAGAGGCTGAAATAATAGAAATAAACCCGGATGTTTTTGCCAAGGAATCCGTGGATGATCTTCATGTTGTCATAAATCCCGAAAGTCTGGCTTATGTCATTTACACGTCAGGCTCTACAGGTAAGCCAAAGGGCGTCATGATTGAGTATAAATCTTTCCTGCATTATCTTTTAAATAATAAAGCAAAATATATAAATGACGATACAACCGGGGCAGGAAGTTTTGTTCATTTATCATTTACGTTTGATGGGTCATTGACCGGCTTATTTATGCCATTAATAAAGGGCAAATCAATAGTGATTGCTTCAAGACAATCGCTGAATCCTTTTGATGATATTAACCTGGAAAAATATGCGCCCTATGATTTTATAAAAATAACACCGTCGCACCTCGGGCTTTTGGAAGAAAAGGGAAATAAAGAAAATTGGCTCACCGGTAAATTGGTGTTAGGTGGAGAAGCTTTGCACCTTAGTCACTTTAAGCAGTATGCGGCGATGGGATTATCAGTAGAAATTATAAATGAATACGGCCCTACAGAAACCACGGTGGGTTGCAGCACTTATCACTTTAATACAGCAGAAAAGAATGAACATTTAGAAGAAGACATTCCCATAGGCACACCTATGAATAATGTGCAACTGTATATATTGAATGAAGACAAGGATATGCAGCCAATAGGTGTGCCGGGGGAGTTATACATCGGTGGATCAGGCGTAGCGAGGGGTTACTTAAATCTGCCCGCTTTAACGCAAGAGAAGTTTATCGCCAGCCCCTTTGGGGAAGATCCGTTCAGTAAAGAGGGAGAGGCAAGAATGTATAAAAGCGGTGATTTGGCGAGATTGTTACCGGATGGTAATTTAGAATATTTGGGACGTATAGATGACCAGGTAAAAATTAGAGGATATCGCATAGAACTCGGGGAGATAGAAAGTGTAATACTTCAAAGTGGTCTCGTTAACGAAACGGTAGTGATGGCACGAACAAATCCTGAAGGGAGCAAATACTTAGCAGCCTACGTAGGTGCTGAAGATGAATGGAATAAGGAGGCAATGATCAATTACCTGCAAAAGCGATTACCGGAATACATGGTGCCTGCAATATGGGTAAAGGTTGAGCACTTCCAGCTGACTTCAAATGGCAAAATAGATAAGAAAGCTTTGCCGGAGCCAGGAGCTGCAGAAATGCTAAGCAACGAATACGTCGCGCCGCGTTATAAGCTGGAAGAGCAATTAGCGGATATATGGAAGGAACTATTTCGATTGGAACAGGTCGGCGTTTATGATAATTTCTTTGAGTTAGGCGGCCATTCCCTGCTGGCTATGCGCCTGGTTTCGGCCGTTCGCAGGCAACTCGGTACCGAAATGGCGATTAAAGATTTATTTGTAAATCCCACGATTAGCAATCTTGCATTGCATTTGCAGGGCAATGGAAAACAAAGCACCTTGCCGGCAATAAAAGCCGGTGAGCGGCCGGATAAAATTCCTTTATCCTTTAGCCAGGAAAGATTGTGGTTCATCGATCAGCTGGAGGGAAGCTTGCAATATCATATTCCTGTAGTATTACGGCTTACTGGTAAGTTGAATAAAATTGCTTTGGAACAATCGCTAAGAGAGATAATAAACAGGCATGAGGTATTAAGAACAATATTTGTGGAGGAAAAAGGTATAGCCCGCCAGCAGGTACAATCGATAGATGAGTGGCAGCTTAAACAGGCAACGGCACCAGCAGATAAAGCAAGTTTATCTTCCTTTATCACAACGCTTATCCGCCTTCCCTTTGATCTGAGCGTTGACTATATGTTGCGAGCGACGTTGATCGAAGAAGGCGAACAAGAGCATGTGCTGGTGGTAGTGATGCATCATATAGCTTCCGATGGATGGAGCATGCCGGTGATCGTAAAAGAAGTGGCATCTTTATATAAAAGCTATGCAGAAAACAAGCCTTCAGAACTTGTGCCTTTAGGTCTGCAGTATGCAGACTATGCCATCTGGCAAAGGAATTATTTAAAAGGAGAAGTATTAGAAAATAAATTAAGCTACTGGAAACAGAAGCTTGCGGGCGTGAGCCCTTTGGAGCTGCCGTTAGACTACCCACGCCCCCTGGTACAGGGCATGGAGGGTGCAACTGCCAGGTTTACCATATCCAAAGAGCAGAGCAGCCAGCTACAGGAACTGAGTCGCCGGGAAGGCACGACACTGTTCATGACCTTGCTGGCAGGATTGAACGTATTGCTGTACCGCTATAGCGGGCAGGAAGACATCAATGTAGGCACACCGGTAGCCAACCGTGGGCAGCAGGAGATAGAAGGGCTGGTAGGCTTTTTTGTAAACACCCTTGCCTTAAGGAACGAAGTAAGCGGCCGCAAAAGCTTTAAAGAACTGCTGCACCAGGTAAGAGGCAGCATGCTGGAAGCCTACGAGCACCAGGAAGTACCGTTTGAAAAAGTAGTGGATGCCGTAGTAAAAGAAAGAGACCTTAGCCGTACCCCGCTGTTCCAGGTAATGCTGGTATTGCAGAACCTGGCAGCAGAAACCGCTAAAGTAGCTTTGGGAGAATTGCAGTTATCAGGAGAGCCATCCCCTTCCAATGCATCGAAGTTTGAGATCACCTTTACCCTTACAGAAACAGCGTCCGGGCTGCAAGGCTCCGTTCAATACAATACAAGCTTATACAAAGCAGGTACTATAGAGCAGATGTGCGTTCATTTTGCAAGCCTGCTGGCATCCATTGTAAAAGACCCAACCCGGGAGATAGGAAAATTAAAGATGCTGAGCGCAGAAGAAGAACAGTATTTGCTGGCGGACTTAAATGATACATCAGTCACTTATCCGCGGGAAAGGAGCATTATAGATATGTTTGAAGAACAGGCAGCAAAAACTCCCGGCGCCACAGCCATAGAGCATGAAGAAGAAAAGCTAAGCTATCAGGAACTCAATGAAAGAGCCAACCAACTGGCCCACTACCTTGTAAGCAAAGGCATACAGGAAGAGACACTAGTACCTGTGTGCATAGAGCGGAGTACAGAGATGATCGTAGCAGTGCTGGGGATACTAAAAGCCGGCGGAGCTTATGTGCCCATAGACCCGGAATATCCTGCAGAGCGTATCAGTTACATGGTGGAAGACACAGGAGCAAAACTAATCGTCAGCAGCCGGGAGACTAATAAAGAGACCCTGATAAAAGCAGGGATAGAGGTCATAGAAGCAGACGCAGAAGCCGTAAGCAAACAATCAAAAGAGAACCTGCAAAAAACAATAAAGCCCCACAACCTGGCATACGTAATCTATACCTCAGGCTCTACGGGCAAGCCAAAAGGCGTAATGATAGAACACCAGGCGATGCTGGATCATTGCTATGGATTAATAAAGAGTGCAACACTAAACGACTGCAAAAGTTTTGCCTTGTTTGCACCCTTAGTGTTTGATGCGGGGCATGCCATTATATTTTCATCCTTACTGCAGGGAGCATCCCTGAATGTACTTTCCAAAGAACAAATAACAGATGGAGAAAAGCTGGCGAATTATTTACAAGAGCACCCGGTGGATTGCATAAAAATAGTACCCTCAGTATGGCTGTCGTATGCAGGGGAAGACAACCGTGTGCTGGCAGAAAAAGTAATGATCTTTGGCGGAGAAGCCTTTTCAGGAAAGATACCGGGCTACCTTAAAAAAGCAAACTACCAGGGGAAAGTGTATAACCACTATGGCCCAACAGAAGCCACGATAGGCAAGACGATCCACGAAGTAAACCTGCAAAAGACCTATACAGGCGGCGTGCCCATCGGCAAACCATTTTCCAACACAAAACTATACATAGTAGATGCAAACAATCAGTTGGTACCCACAGGCGCATCAGGCGAACTGTACATAGCCGGAGAAGGACTGGCAAGAGGTTATTTAAACCAGCCGGAGCTAACAAAAGAAAAGTTTATCCTGGATCCCTTTGGGGTCGCAAGTTCTTTTGGGAACCTGGATTCCCTTACCACACCACCATTCAATAAAGCTTATAAAACAGGCGACAAAGCGAGGTGGAATGCAGAAGGGGAGATAGAATATTTAGGAAGGATAGACGAGCAGGTAAAGATACGAGGCCACCGGATAGAGCTTGGTGAAATAGAGAACGTGCTGGCGCAGGTAGTAGGCGTAAAGGCAGGAGCAATAACAGTGATCGAAGACACGCAGGGGAACAGGCAACTGGCAGGCTATGTAGTATCAGGAGGCAAGACAGGCAAAGAAACCATCGTACAACAGTTACGAGGAAAGCTGCCGGAATACATGATACCACAAGTGTGGACAGAGATGGAAGAAATGCCACTGACCGGCAATGGCAAAGTGAACAAGAAAGCACTACCCAAACCAGACACAAGCGGACTCGGAAGCAGTGTTTACACCGCACCCACCAACGAAACCGAAACCAGGCTTGCCGAAATCTGGCAGGAGTTGCTGGGCATAAAAAGAATCGGTATTCACGATAATTTCTTTGAGCGGGGAGGTGATTCTATTTTGACCATCCAGGTAGTTAGCCGGGCAAGGCGCTTAGGTTATGAGTTGCATCCTAAGGATATATTTTTACACCAGGCTATACATAAGTTAGCTAATGTAATCAAAGAAAGATCCACAGCTATTTTTTCAGGAGAACAGGAGAAATTGAATGGTTCTTCCGGGTTATTGCCCATACAATCGAGGTATTTATATAACCAGCATCAAGATATTTCACATTTTAACCAAAGTGTTTTACTTAAAATAGACAAGGGAGCAACTGGCGAAATTTTGCAGCAAGCTTTTGATGTACTAATCAATCAGCATGACGCCTTACGCTTCAGATATTCGTATAAAGAAGAAAAATGGCACCAGGAATATAGTAATTCAACACCTAAGCTTATCATCGAAACACGTGACCAGGAGACTTTTAACCAGGATGATTCATGGGTAACGGATATAGCTAATAAATATCAGCAAAGCCTTGATATAGAAAAGGGGGATGTTATCCGGATCGTTTTAATGAAAACATCCGGGGATGATCAGCAAAATCGCTTATTGATTGTAGCGCATCATTTGGTAGTCGATGGCATATCCTGGAGAATATTATTAGAAGACCTGGAACAACTATTAAATGACATTATCGCCGGCAAACATAAAGGCCTTGGTTATAAGAGTAGTTCATATCGTCAATGGTTTGAAGCCCTTGAAAAATACGGCCAAAGTGAAAAGCTATTATCTCAGGCAAACTATTGGCAAAATATCGTCACAAATACCCAACGCCTTGTAACTGACAAAGAGTATGAGGGCGTCGTGAAAGTAAAAGATACAGACAATTGCAGCCAACGACTCGGCATGGATCAAACACAGAAGTTATTGTATGACTTACAAGGTGCTTATAATACTGATATCAATGATATACTGCTAAGTGCGCTAAGCCTTACATTTTGCAATCAAGATAAAACTGATAAAATAATAATAGGATTAGAAGGCCATGGCCGCGAAGAGATCGGGGATGATATTGATATTAGCCGTACCATTGGATGGTTTACAAGTTTGTATCCTGTGTTAATGACGCTAAACCGGGCTAAGCAAGGACCCGGTCACGTCATTAAATCAGTGAAAGAACAATTGCGCCAACTGCCAGGCAAGGGAATTGGGTATGGTATTTTAAAATACATAAATAAAGATGAGGCGCTTCAAGGCAGAGATCCATGGGAAGTTCAATTTAATTATTTGGGCCAGGTGGACAATGTGGTTCGGGAAAGCAAATGGTTTGCAGGCGCTGGAGAATCTGCAGGATCTACGCGAAGCGGGGAATTGGTATTGGATGAAAAAATGGCCATCAACTGTATTATTCGCGGTGGTGAACTGGTGGTGAACTGGACATATAGTACTAAGCATTTCGAGGAAAATACCATTAAAAAAAAGCTTGAGGATTATATCTCCAATTTACAGGTATTGATTGCACATTGCGCGGAAGTTCGGAAAAAAGGAACAGCGTTTACACCTTCGGATTATGGCTTGGGTAGTGAAATAAGTTACGAAGACCTTGATGAATTTTTAGATGAAAAAGTTAATGGCCACGAAACAAGGAGGGACGAAATAGAAAGCATATATTTTTTAAGCGGCTTACAGGAAGGAATGTTGTTTCATAGTCTTTACGATGGCAAAGTGAGCGCTTACAAAGAGCAGTTTGAGTGTGATTTGACGGGAGTTGACCTTGGTATATTTAGAAAAAGCTGGGAGTATATAATACAAAAACATACGATCCTCCGAACTGCTTTTTACTACGATAAGTTTAATATACCCGTTCAATGTGCTTATAAAAAAGCAGACTTGCCCATAGAAATATTGGATTATAGTAAGATGAATAAGGACGGACAGGGACAGGCATTGGCAGCTTATAAAGAAGCGGAGCGGGAACGCGGGCTTGATTTCAACTCAGCTCCCTTAATGCGTCTTGCCATGATCAGGTTACAGGACGATCGTTATAAAATGATATGGACGTACCACCACATTATTTCAGATGGATGGTCAATGGCAATATTGATGGAAGAATTTCTGAATGTATATGAATCATTTTCCGGAGGAAAGAAGGTTGATCTGCCGGAAATAGACTCTTACGAAGATTACATCCGCTATATTGAGCGGCTCGATAAAAACCAAGAGCGGGCATACTGGAAAAATTATCTTAAAAATATCGAGTCGGGAACACTACTTCCTTTCATTGATAAAACTTCCGCACTTACAAAAGGTGCCGGCAGCTATGATTCAGTTTTCCTGAATATCAAGGGTGACAAAGCACAACAAATAAAAAATTTCGTGCAAGGCAATCACCTTACCATTAATACGCTGATGCAGGGAGTGTGGGCTTATCTGTTGCATGCTTACACCGGCAGCGATGATGTGGTGTATGGAGTGATAGTGTCAGGCCGGCCCGATGATTTGCCGAACGTGGAACGTCGCGTCGGGATGTATATAAACACGCTTCCTTTGCGCACCGGTTTTACTGAGACTGACACAATTCAGGACTGGCTGCTACAGTTACAAAATGAGCAGGTTTCATCGCGACAATACCAGTATTCATCGCTGGCTGCTATTAAAGGATGGGCGGGCATTCCCGGAGATATTTTCGACAACATATTAATATTTGAGAATTACCCTGTAAATAAAGTTTTGGGTGAAAAAGAGTGGAGCCTGAAAGTGGAGGGTGTTTCGGTAAATGAACAGACAAATTATCCCCTGAGCATAATAATTAGTAGTGCGGATCAGGTCAATATTCGTTTCAGCTATAACACAGCTTTATTACAGGAAGAATATGTACAAAAAATACGTGGCCATTTTGAAAATGTATTAAACCAATTCATATTAGATAACACTGGTACAATAAGCGATATTAAATTGCTGACAGATTCAGAAGAGAATGAAATACTTTTTACCTATAATGGTACACAGGTAGATTTTCCAAAAAATAAAACTGTAATAGATTTATTTGAACTGCGGGTAGCGGAAACTCCGGGAAACATCGCCTTAAAATTTAACGACGAGCAGCTTACATACCACCAGCTTAATCAGCGTTCCAACCAGGTTGCAGCCTACTTGTTAGCAAAAGGAATAAAGAAAGAAGAGTTTATTCCAATCTGCATTGATCGTAGTTTTGAAATGATCATCGGCATATTAGGAGTATTAAAATCGGGAGCCGCCTATGTACCAATTGACCCGGAATATCCTGAAGAGCGGATATACTACATTTTGAAAGACATCGAAGCAAAGTTTATCATTACAAACAGCGCTACGCACCCTAAGCTCTCTCAATTTAGCAACATTGATATTATAGATTTAGATGAAAATGCCGATGAAATATTGGCCGGTCCTGCAATAAATGTAAATGCGAATATTGTGCCTGGTGATCTTGCTTATGTTATTTATACCTCCGGTTCAACGGGCAAGCCCAAAGGAGTGATGATTGAACATGGCAGCGTGGTCAATTTGAGCTTAAGCCAAGCTGCGGCGCTTAGGATGAAACCAAAAATGGCGACATTACAATTTGCTTCATTTGGATTTGATGCCTCTTGCTACGAAATATTTAATACATTTTTAAGCGGTGGCACGCTGGTGCTTCCCCAAAAGGAAGACCTTTTATCCGCTTCCTTGTTTGAGAAAATCGTAACCAGGCACAACGTGGAATTGGCTGTGCTTCCTTCTTCTTTTCAGCATGTAATAAAAGATTCATTTGGAACTATCACCACAATAGTTTCTGCCGGGGAACCGTTGAATGAAGAAGTGGGTAAACATTTTCAATCAAAAGGTGTACGGGTAATTAATGCTTATGGCCCTACAGAAAATACCGTATGTACAAGCCTGACAGATGATCCCATAAAAGATAATCACAGGGTTGTTATAGGAACGCCTGTTTCAAATACCCAGGTGTATATTTTAAACAAAGCAGGAGCTTTACAACCTGCAGGCGTGCCGGGTGAAATGTGCCTTGCCGGTGTGCAGGTATCGCGAGGCTACTTGAACCTGCCGGAGTTAACCGCGCAAAAGTTTATAGAAGATCCTTTTAGGATTTTGAACCCCTTTGGGATCAAGAATCCTTTTAGTAAAGAGAAAAATGCGAGGATGTACAGGAGCGGAGATCTGGCTCGGTGGCTGCCGGGAGGGGACATAGAGTATTTAGGCCGGCTGGATGACCAGGTAAAAATAAGGGGCTATCGTATAGAATTGGGAGAGATAGAAAGTGTGCTTTTACAGAGTGGATTGGTGAGCCAGGTGGTTGTGCTTGCCAGGGAATATGAAAAGGGAAGTAAGCGCCTTGTTGGATATATTATTTCAGATGATAAAGAGTTCAGTGATGAAAAAATTACTTCCTGGTTGAAGGCCAAACTACCCGAGTATATGGTTCCGTCTGTATGGTTGAAGCTTGAAAATTTTCCGGTAACACCCAGTGGAAAAATAGACAGGAAATCTTTACCCGATCCTTCTGTAAAAGAGCTTATAAAGAATGAGTACGTAGGGCCTCGCAATGATCTGGAAGAAAAGCTGGTTAAAATCTGGCAGGACTTACTAAACGTGCAAAAAATTGGAGTATATGACAACTTTTTTGAGCTCGGAGGCCACTCACTTCTCGCAATGAGATTGTTAACTGCTATTCATAAAGAGTTGGAAGTTGAGGTGCTTGTGATCAAAGATCTTTTTCAATTTTCCACGATTGATGAATTAAGCAAATATTTAGAGATAAAATTAGACACGGATCCCCAGGAGCAGGATCTCGAAGAATTTGAATTAATAGATTTATAATTTGGTGACAGGGATAGTATTTAATAAAAAGTAAGATGAGTAATAGTGTAATTGATTTACTGTATTTGGCGAAACAGAGCCGGATTGATATCCGGTTGGAGGAAGGGCGGCTGCAACTTAAGGCGCCAAAAAATGCCGACAGGGACTTGCTTGATGAGATTAAGGAAAATAAAGAACTGATTATTGATTTTTTAAATGATAATAATACAGTCAATAAGAAATATAATAAGGTTACTAAAAGTGATCGAAGTTCTATGCACCATCTTCCGTTATCCTTTAGCCAGGAACGTTTATGGTTTGTAGATCAATTGGAAGGAAGTGTTGGATATCATATTCCTTCTGTGTTGAGGCTAAAAGGCAATTTGGATAAAAGAGCGATGCGAAAAGCATTGAAAGAGATAGTAAACCGGCATGAGGTATTAAGGACGGTTTATAAAGAAGAAGAGGGCGTTCCGTTCCAAATTGTAAAGGGAATAGGTGGATGGGATTTAGAAGAAGCGGCAGTTGAAAAGGAACAAATATCCTCTTACATCACAACGCTTATCCGCCTTCCCTTTGATCTGAGCGTTGACTATATGTTGCGAGCGACGTTGATCGAAGAAGGCGAACAAGAGCATGTGCTGGTGGTAGTGATGCATCATATAGCTTCCGATGGATGGAGCATGCCGGTGATCGTAAAAGAAGTGGCATCTTTATATAAAAGCTATGCAGAAAACAAGCCTTCAGAACTTGTGCCTTTAGGTCTGCAGTATGCAGACTATGCCATCTGGCAAAGGAATTATTTAAAAGGAGAAGTATTAGAAAATAAATTAAGCTACTGGAAACAGAAGCTTGCGGGCGTGAGCCCTTTAGAGTTGCCGTTAGACTACCCACGCCCCCTGGTACAGGGCATGGAGGGTGCAACTGCCAGGTTTACCATATCCAAAGAGCAGAGCAGCCAGCTACAGGAACTGAGTCGCCGGGAAGGCACGACACTGTTCATGACCTTGCTGGCAGGATTGAACGTATTGCTGTACCGCTATAGCGGGCAGGAAGACATCAATGTAGGCACACCGGTAGCCAACCGTGGGCAGCAGGAGATAGAAGGGCTGGTAGGCTTTTTTGTAAACACCCTTGCCTTAAGGAACGAAGTAAGCGGCCGCAAAAGCTTTAAAGAACTGCTGCACCAGGTAAGAGGCAGCATGCTGGAAGCCTACGAGCACCAGGAAGTACCGTTTGAAAAAGTAGTGGATGCCGTAGTAAAAGAAAGAGACCTTAGCCGTACCCCGCTGTTCCAGGTAATGCTGGTATTGCAGAACCTGGCAGCAGAAACCGCTAAAGTAGCTTTGGGAGAATTGCAGTTATCAGGAGAGCCATCCCCTTCCAATGCATCGAAGTTTGAGATCACCTTTACCCTTACAGAAACAGCGTCCGGGCTGCAAGGCTCCGTTCAATACAATACAAGCTTATACAAAGCAGGTACTATAGAGCAGATGTGCGTTCATTTTGCAAGCCTGCTGGCATCCATTGTAAAAGACCCAACCCGGGAGATAGGAAAATTAAAGATGCTGAGCGCAGAAGAAGAACAGTATTTGCTGGCGGACTTAAATGATACATCAGTCACTTATCCGCGGGAAAGGAGCATTATAGATATGTTTGAAGAACAGGCAGCAAAAACTCCCGGCGCCACAGCCATAGAGCATGAAGAAGAAAAGCTAAGCTATCAGGAACTCAATGAAAGAGCCAACCAACTGGCCCACTACCTTGTAAGCAAAGGCATACAGGAAGAGACACTGGTACCTGTGTGCATAGAGCGGAGTACAGAGATGATCGTAGCAGTGCTGGGGATACTAAAAGCCGGAGGAGCGTATGTGCCCATAGACCCGGAATATCCTGCAGAGCGTATCAGTTACATGGTGGAAGACACAGGAGCAAAGCTAATCGTCAGCAGCCGGGAGACTAATAAAGAGACCCTGATAAAAGCAGGGATAGAGGTCATAGAAGCAGACGCAGAAGCCGTAAGCAAACAATCAAAAGAGAACCTGCAAAAAACAATAAAGCCCCACAACCTGGCATACGTAATCTATACCTCAGGCTCTACGGGCAAGCCAAAAGGCGTAATGATAGAACACCAGGCGATGCTGGATCATTGCTATGGATTAATAAAGAGTGCAACACTAAACGACTGCAAAAGTTTTGCCTTGTTTGCACCCTTAGTGTTTGATGCGGGGCATGCCATTATATTTTCATCCTTACTGCAGGGAGCATCCCTGAATGTACTTTCCAAAGAACAAATAACAGATGGAGAAAAGCTGGCGAATTATTTACAAGAGCACCCGGTGGATTGCATAAAAATAGTACCCTCAGTATGGCTGTCGTATGCAGGGGAAGACAACCGTGTGCTGGCAGAAAAAGTAATGATCTTTGGCGGAGAAGCCTTTTCAGGAAAGATACCGGGCTACCTTAAAAAAGCAAACTACCAGGGGAAAGTGTATAACCACTATGGCCCAACAGAAGCCACGATAGGCAAGACGATCCACGAAGTAAACCTGCAAAAGACCTATACAGGCGGCGTGCCCATCGGCAAACCATTTTCCAACACAAAACTATACATAGTAGATGCAAACAATCAGTTGGTACCCACAGGCGCATCAGGCGAACTGTACATAGCCGGAGAAGGACTGGCAAGAGGTTATTTAAACCAGCCGGAGCTAACAAAAGAAAAGTTTATCCTGGATCCCTTTGGGGTCGCAAGTTCTTTTGGGAACCTGGATTCCCTTACCACACCACCATTCAATAAAGCTTATAAAACAGGCGACAAAGCGAGGTGGAATGCAGAAGGGGAGATAGAATATTTAGGAAGGATAGACGAGCAGGTAAAGATACGAGGCCACCGGATAGAGCTTGGTGAAATAGAGAACGTGCTGGCGCAGGTAGCAGGCGTAAAGGCAGGCGCCGTTGCAGTGATAGAAGACACGCAGGGCAACAGGCAACTGGCAGGCTATGTAGTATCAGGAGGCAAGACAGGCAAAGAAACCATCGTACAACAGCTAAGAGGAAAGCTGCCGGAATATATGATACCACAAGTGTGGACAGAGCTGGAAGAAATGCCCTTGACAAGCAATGGTAAAGTAAACAAGAAGGCCTTGCCCAAACCGGACACGAGTGGCCTTGGCAGCAGAGTTTACACAGCACCCACGAGTGAAACCGAAACCAGGCTTGCAGCAATCTGGCAGGAGTTGCTGGGCATAGAAAGAATCGGTATCCATGATAATTTCTTTGAGCTGGGAGGACATTCATTATTGGCGATGCGATTGATATCAGCAATCAGGCGGCAGATGAAAGTAGAAGTGACCGTAAAAAACTTATTTCTCTATCCGACGATATCCTTATTATCAACGCAATTAGGATTGGAAGAAGAGACATTATTGCCGGATATCGAAGTGAGTGCACGTCCTGCTCACATTCCATTATCCTTCAGCCAGGAGCGTTTGTGGTTTATAGACCAGTTGGAAGGCAGCGTGCAATATCATTTACCGGTAGTGCTGCGGTTAAAAGGAAAATTACACCGGGAGGCATTAAGTCATTCCTTACAGCAGATCGTAAACCGCCACGAAGTATTAAGAACAGTTTACCGTGAGCAGGAAGGGCAGTCATGGCAGTATATAAAAGAAAAAGATAGCAACAAGCTGGAGATAATAGATGGCAGTCGTTACAACGAGGATAAAAAGGGCCTTGGGGAATACATACAAAAACTAACCAAAGCGCCATTTGATTTGAGCCGGGATAATATGCTTCGGGTAACACTGATAGCCCTTGGAGAAGAAGACCATGTAATGGTAGCGACGATGCACCACATAGCCTCGGACGCCTGGTCAACCTCCATATTGGTAAAAGAAGTGGCAGAGCTGTACAGTTCCTATACAGAGCAAAGAATGGCCAACCTACCGGAGCTGCCGCTGCAGTACGCAGATTATTCCATCTGGCAGCGGGGTTATTTACAGGGTGAGCTACTGGAAAAGAAGATAAGCTACTGGAAAGAAAAGCTGGAGGGAGTAAGCACCTTGCAAATGCCCACAGACTATAAACGTCCGGCAGTGCAAAGCACGCGGGGCTCCTTTGCCGGCTTTAAGATAGACAAACAACTTTCCGGCCAGCTATATGACCTAAGCAAAAAAGAAGGGACGACACTGTTCATCACTATGCAAGCGGTGTACAAAGCAATGCTGTACCGCTATAGCGGGCAAAGCGATATAAGTGTGGGCACCTCCATAGCAAGGAGAGAGCAGCAACAACTGGAAGGGCTGATCGGATTTTTTGTAAACACCCTTGCCTTAAGAGACGAAGTAAGCGGCGAGCAAAGCTTTAAAGAACTCTTGCGCCAGGTAAGAACCACCACTATGGAAGCCTACGAGCACCAGGAAGTGCCGTTTGAGAAAGTAGTGGAAACAGTGATCAAAGAGCGTGACAAGAGCCGCAGCCCGCTGTTCCAGGTGATGCTGGTGCTAAAGAACACGCCGGACGTACCTCAGCTGAAGTTGGGAGAAGTAACGCTGTCCGGCGAAGGGCACGAGCATACGACGGTAAAATTTGAGCTGACGTTCTTCATCAATGAAACCAACAACGGGCTTAACTGCTCAGTGCAATATTGCCGGGATTTGTACAGTGCCGAAACGATAGCGCGGATGATGGCACACTTTACCGAGCTGGCCCGCTCAGCGGTAAAAGATCCGGAAGAAAAGATAGGGAAGCTGAAAATGCTGGCAGAAGAAGAAAAGCAAACGCTGGCCAAAACATATAATAACAAAACAATCAGCTATCCGAAAGAAAAAAGTGTGGTGACGCTGTTTGAGGAACAGGCAGCCATAAACCCGGGAGCAATAGCCGTAGTGTTTGAAGACGAAGAGCTGACTTATAAAGAACTCAACGAAAGAGCCAACCAACTTGCGCACCACCTGCGAAGCAAAGGAATAACAGAAGAAACGTCGGTACCATTATTTATCGAACGTTCGGCAGAGATGATCGTGGGTATGCTGGGCATTATGAAAGCAGGCGGGGCTTATGTTCCCATAGATACTGAGTTCCCGGCCAACCGTATCAGCTATATGCTGGTAGACACGCAGGCAAAAATAATCGTGAGCAGTAAAGCAGGCAAAAGAAAGCTGGAAGAAATAGAAGAAATAGCATCAATAGAAATACTAGCCATAGACGAAGCAGGCACAGAAGGCGAAGACAATAAAGAGAACCTTGAGAACAAAGTAACAGCCTCACAACTGGCGTATATCATCTATACGTCGGGCTCCACGGGCCAGCCGAAGGGAGCGATGATCACACACAGGAACCTTACAGACTATGTATATGGCTTAAAAGAAGCCACGCAGATAGAAGAATGCAAAAGCTTTGCCCTGGTAAGCACCATAGCCACCGACCTTGGCAATACAGTATTATACGGTTCACTATTAACGGGCGGCGCTTTGCACGTCTTTACCAAAGAAGCTGTCAGCGATATATATGGGTTGCATAAATATTTTACCGAACATCAAATAGACTGTTTAAAGATCGTGCCCTCACACTGGAAAGCTTTAAGTAAAGAAGAAGAATTATTATTACCCCAAAAACTGCTGGTGTTTGGCGGCGAAGCGCTTCACCGGGAAGTGCTGGAACAAATAGAAAACACAGGCAGAAGCTGTAAGGTAGTAAACCACTACGGGCCTACAGAGACCACGATAGGTAAGCTGCTGCATGTAACAGAAGCAGGAAGAAAGTATGGCAATACGATCCCGATAGGCAAACCATTTTCCAATACAAGGGTGTATGTGTTGAGTAAAGAAATGGAAATATGCCCCACAGGCGTACCGGGCCAACTATACATAGCGGGGGATGGCGTAGCAAGAGGCTACCTGAATAACGCAGCCTTAACGGAGAGCAAGTTTATAAAAGATCTTTTTAGTGAAGAAGAAAATGCCAGGATGTATGTAACAGGAGATCTGGTAAAATACCTGGAAGATGGGAATATAGAATTTATCGGCCGTGCAGATGACCAGGTAAAGATCAGGGGTTACCGTGTAGAGCTTGGAGAAATAGAGAGCATATTACAACAAAGCGAAACAGTAAAGCATGCGGTAGTACTGGCCAAAGAAGACAGCCAGGGCAACAAGCGGTTGATAGGTTATGTAGTGGCCGAAGACGAGTTTGATAAAGCAGCAATAGAAAGCTATTTAGCAGGCAAGCTGCCGGAGTATATGATACCGCAAATGTGGGTAGCGCTTGAAAGTTTACCATTAACCGCCAACGGAAAAGTAGATCGCAAGTCCTTACCGGAGCCAGAGCAACAGCAACAGAAGGGACACTACGAAGCTCCGCGTAACGAAACAGAAGAAAAGCTGGCGGAAATATGGCAGGAGATACTGGAAGTAGAACAGGTAAGCATCCACGACGACTTCTTTGAACTCGGCGGGCATTCACTGCTGGCTATCCGGCTAATATCAATGATCAGAAAAGAGTTGGGTTTAGAAGTAAAAATAGGCGATGTATTTGACTATCCTACTATATCCTTATTATCTGGAAGAATAGCTACAGAAGATCCACGGGCCTTATTACCCACGATCGAAGTGAGTGCACGTCCTATTCATATTCCCTTATCGTTCAGCCAGGAGCGTTTGTGGTTTATAGACCAGTTGGAAGGCAGCGTACAATATCATTTACCGGTAGTGCTGCGGTTAAAAGGAAAATTAAACCGGGAGGCATTAAGTCATTCCTTACAGCAGATCGTAAACCGCCACGAAGTATTAAGAACAGTTTACCGTGAGCAGGAAGGGCAGTCATGGCAGTATATAAAAGAAAAAGATAGCAACAAGCTGGAGATAATAGATGGCAGTCGTTACAACGAGGATAAAAAGGGCCTTGGGGAATACATACAAAAACTGACCAAAGCGCCATTTGATCTGAGCCGGGATAATATGCTTCGGGTAACACTGATAGCCCTTGGAGAAGAAGACCATGTAATGGTAGCGACGATGCACCACATAGCCTCGGACGCCTGGTCAACCTCCATATTGGTAAAAGAAGTGGCAGAGCTGTACAGTTCCTATACAGAGCAAAGAATGGCCAACCTACCGGAGCTGCCGCTGCAGTACGCAGATTAT
The DNA here is from genome assembly GCA_965217965.1 of Hanamia sp. Taxonomy (GTDB): domain Bacteria; phylum Bacteroidota; class Bacteroidia; order Chitinophagales; family Chitinophagaceae; genus Ginsengibacter. Next base: position 395,661 of record CBDCJQ010000002.1, read on the forward strand.
TCCATCTGGCAGCGGGGTTATTTACAGGGTGAGCTACTGGAAAAGAAGATAAGCTACTGGAAAGAAAAGCTGGAGGGAGTAAGCACCTTGCAAATGCCCACAGACTATAAACGTCCGGCAGTGCAAAGCACGCGGGGCTCCTTTGCCGGCTTTAAGATAGACAAACAACTTTCCGGCCAGCTATATGACCTAAGCAAAAAAGAAGGGACGACACTGTTCATCACTATGCAAGCGGTGTACAAAGCAATGCTGTACCGCTATAGCGGGCAAAGCGATATAAGTGTGGGCACCTCCATAGCAAGGAGAGAGCAGCAACAACTGGAAGGGCTGATCGGATTTTTTGTAAACACCCTTGCCTTAAGAGACGAAGTAAGCGGCGAGCAAAGCTTTAAAGAACTCTTGCGCCAGGTAAGAACCACCACTATGGAAGCCTACGAGCACCAGGAAGTGCCGTTTGAGAAAGTAGTGGAAACAGTGATCAAAGAGCGTGACAAGAGCCGCAGCCCGCTGTTCCAGGTGATGCTGGTGCTAAAGAACACGCCGGACGTACCTCAGCTGAAGTTGGGAGAAGTAACGCTGTCCGGCGAAGGGCACGAGCATACGACGGTAAAATTTGAGCTGACGTTCTTCATCAATGAAACCAACAACGGGCTTAACTGCTCAGTGCAATATTGCCGGGATTTGTACAGTGCCGAAACGATAGCGCGGATGATGGCACACTTTACCGAGCTGGCCCGCTCAGCGGTAAAAGATCCGGAAGAAAAGATAGGGAAGCTGAAAATGCTGGCAGAAGAAGAAAAGCAAACGCTGGCCAAAACATATAATAACAAAACAATCAGCTATCCGAAAGAAAAAAGTGTGGTGACGCTGTTTGAGGAACAGGCAGCCATAAACCCGGGAGCAATAGCCGTAGTGTTTGAAGACGAAGAGCTGACTTATAAAGAACTCAACGAAAGAGCCAACCAACTTGCGCACCACCTGCGAAGCAAAGGAATAACAGAAGAAACGTCGGTACCATTATTTATCGAACGTTCGGCAGAGATGATCGTGGGTATGCTGGGCATTATGAAAGCAGGCGGGGCTTATGTTCCCATAGATACTGAGTTCCCGGCCAACCGTATCAGCTATATGCTGGTAGACACGCAGGCAAAAATAATCGTGAGCAGTAAAGCAGGCAAAAGAAAGCTGGAAGAAATAGAAGAAATAGCATCAATAGAAATACTAGCCATAGACGAAGCAGGCACAGAAGGCGAAGACAATAAAGAGAACCTTGAGAACAAAGTAACAGCCTCACAACTGGCGTATATCATCTATACGTCGGGCTCCACGGGCCAGCCGAAGGGAGCGATGATCACACACAGGAACCTTACAGACTATGTATATGGCTTAAAAGAAGCCACGCAGATAGAAGAATGCAAAAGCTTTGCCCTGGTAAGCACCATAGCCACCGACCTTGGCAATACAGTATTATACGGTTCACTATTAACGGGCGGCGCTTTGCACGTCTTTACCAAAGAAGCTGTCAGCGATATATATGGGTTGCATAAATATTTTACCGAACATCAAATAGACTGTTTAAAGATCGTGCCCTCACACTGGAAAGCTTTAAGTAAAGAAGAAGAATTATTATTACCCCAAAAACTGCTGGTGTTTGGCGGCGAAGCGCTTCACCGGGAAGTGCTGGAACAAATAGAAAACACAGGCAGAAGCTGTAAGGTAGTAAACCACTACGGGCCTACAGAGACCACGATAGGTAAGCTGCTGCATGTAACAGAAGCAGGAAGAAAGTATGGCAATACGATCCCGATAGGCAAACCATTTTCCAATACAAGGGTGTATGTGTTGAGTAAAGAAATGGAAATATGCCCCACAGGCGTACCGGGCCAACTATACATAGCGGGGGATGGCGTAGCAAGAGGCTACCTGAATAACGCAGCCTTAACGGAGAGCAAGTTTATAAAAGATCTTTTTAGTGAAGAAGAAAATGCCAGGATGTATGTAACAGGAGATCTGGTAAAATACCTGGAAGATGGGAATATAGAATTTATCGGCCGTGCAGATGACCAGGTAAAGATCAGGGGTTACCGTGTAGAGCTTGGAGAAATAGAGAGCATATTACAACAAAGCGAAACAGTAAAGCATGCGGTAGTACTGGCCAAAGAAGACAGCCAGGGCAACAAGCGGTTGATAGGTTATGTAGTGGCCGAAGACGAGTTTGATAAAGCAGCAATAGAAAGCTATTTAGCAGGCAAGCTGCCGGAGTATATGATACCGCAAATGTGGGTAGCGCTTGAAAGTTTACCATTAACCGCCAACGGAAAAGTAGATCGCAAGTCCTTACCGGAGCCAGAGCAACAGCAACAGAAGGGACACTACGAAGCTCCCCGCAACGAAACAGAAGAAAAGCTGGCGGAAATATGGCAGGAGATACTGGAAGTAGAACAGGTAAGCATCCACGACGACTTCTTTGAACTCGGCGGGCATTCACTGCTGGCAGTTAGAATGATTTATTACATCGAAAGAAGCCTGTCAATATCAATTCCTATCAACATTATATTTGAGTTTACCACTATTAATACCCTAAGTAAATACTTAGATTTACAATTGGAAGTTGAACCTGCAAATAATGATGAAGGATCTTATAAAATGATGAATATATAAATATAATATAGTGAGAAATAATAATGATATTATTATAGGTAAGGGGAATAAATATAGCAAAATCATTGAACTGCTTTATTCAGCAAAACAGAGTGGCGTAGATATTATATTAAATAAAGATCAGTTACAGCTAAAGATCCATGAGGACAAAACTTTTGATGAAAAATTGCTTCTGGAAATTAGAAACCACAAGCCACTGATCATTGAATTTTTAAGTACGAAGAACCTGAAATCTGAAAAAATTGATAACAATCAGATCAGGCCTTTCGATAGAAGTAAAATTAAGGATATCCCTTTATCGTTTAGCCAGGAGCGGTTGTGGTTTATAGACCAACTGGAGGGCAGCATACAATATCATATATCGAATGTATTACGTATCAAGGGTGAATTAGATGTGGCTGCGTTAAACCAGTCTTTTCAGGATATCTTGAACCGTCATGAGGTATTAAGGACGGTAATTCTTACAAAAGAAGGCCATCCATATCAGTGTATAAAGAAAAAAGATGGGTGGTTATTGAATATTGTGGATGGTTCAATATACGAAGCGAATGAGGATAACTTAAATGTGTATGTACAGCACCTGATTAATAAACCTTTTGACTTATCGAAAGACAGTATGCTACGTGCTTCTTTAATTGAACTGGTAAATAAGGAGCACCTGCTGGTGCTAACTTTACATCATATAGCTTCTGATGGGTGGTCAAGGTCCATACTTGTTTCAGAGCTGGTAAAATTATATAATTTTTATTCCAAAGGTGTTGAGGCAGGTTTATCTTCATTACCCATACAATATGCGGATTTTTCAGTTTGGCAGCGAAGTTATCTTCAGGGCGAGACATGGGAAAGGAAGACCCGTTACTGGAAGGATAAGCTTGTTGGAGTGTCAACTCTGCAGTTGCCTTTAGACTACAAGCGCCCTACTGCTCAAAGTACGAAAGGCTCCCGTGAAAAATTTGCCATAGATAAAAAGTTAAGTGTGGGATTGCAGATGCTAAACCGGCAGCAAGGCACTACAATGTTTATGACGCTACTATCAGTCTTTAAGGTATTGTTGTATCGTTATAGTGGCCAAAAGGACATTTGTGTAGGTACTCCAATAGCCGGGCGGCAGAAGCATGAGTTAGAGGGGTTAATAGGATTTTTTGTAAATACATTAGCGTTGCGGGATGAGGTAAATGGCAGCGGGTCGTTTACGGAACTGCTTCACCAGGTAAAAAGGACTACGCTGGAGGCATATGAACACCAGGACGTCCCATTTGAAAAGGTGGTGGACATTGTTGTAAAAGAAAGAGATATAAGCAGAAACCCCCTTTTTCAGGTAATGTTTGTATTGCAGAATACGCCTGAAGTTCCCCAATTGTACTTAGGAGAAACTCAGTTATCAAGAGATTCCCTTGCACATGATACGGCGCGTTTTGATATAACTTTTACCATAATAGAAGTTGCGAATATGCTGCAAGGGTCTGTGGAGTATTGTACTGATTTATACAGTAAGCACACGATAGACAGAATGATAGGACATTTCACGCAATTAATCAGTTCTGTTGTAGCTGAGCCGGATGAGGCGATCGGTTCTTTACAAATATTAGAAAAGGGTGAGGAGCTTCAGTTATTAGAAGAATTCAATAACACGGAAGCAGAATATCCGAAGGATAAAACAATAATAGATTTGTTTGAGGAGCAGGTTGTAAAAACTCCGGAAGCAGTTGCGTTAATCTTTAAAGAGGAGCGATTGACTTACCGGCAGCTGAATGAGCGATCAAACCGTTTGGGCCATTACCTAAAGGAGAAAGGAGTGAGAGGGGAGGCGTTGGTGCCTATATGTATAGAGCGCGGGATAGAGATGGTAGTGGGGATACTGGGAATATTAAAATCGGGAGGAGCTTATGTGCCGGTAGATACGGAGTACCCCGCAGAGCGTATAAGTTATATCCTTAAAGATACAGGAGCCGCAATAGTGGTAAGCAACCGGGAGAGCAGGGGAAAATTATCAGAGAGAGAGGGGGTTGAAATAATAGAGACAGACGGGGAGTGGTTAGAGAACAAGGGTTATTTGAAAGAGAACCTGCGGGCAGGAGTAAAAGCGGATCAGTTAGCGTATGTGATATACACCTCAGGCTCTACGGGTACTCCCAAAGGGGTAATGGTGGAGCATGGAAGTTTGGTAAACTATCTGTTAAACAGCAAGGCGGCATATATAGTGGATGGAAGCAGCAATGCAGGAAGTTTCATCCATTTGTCCTACACCTTTGATGCCTCTCTTACAGCGCTGTTCATGCCTTTGCTGTCGGGTAATTCAATCATAGTGGGGTCGAAGCAGGGAGTGGAAGTGTTTGAAGATGCCAACCTTTGGAAATATGCGCCTTATGATTTTCTTAAAATAACGCCTTCACACCTGGAGTTACTTGAGGGAGTAATGAGAGACAGCGGTGGTAAGCTGCTGACAGATAAATTGGTAATAGGTGGCGAAGCTTTACGGGCAGGCCATTTCACTTATTTTGTCGATAAAGGGATAGATGTGGAGGTGATAAATGAATACGGGCCTACTGAAGCTACGGTAGGATGTACTACCTGGTATTTCAGGCCGATCGGAGATAGTGAAAAGATAAAGAAGGGAATATCTGTTGGTAAACCGGTAGACAATGCAGCAATATATATATTAGGAAAGAGTGATGAGTTAGTTCCGGTGGGTGTGTTAGGAGAAATTTGTATTGGCGGTGCGGGTATAGCCAGGGGATACTTAAACCGGCCGGCGTTAACGGCCGAAAAGTTTATTGCATATCCCTTTGGCATCGCTGATCCACTCAATAAGCAGAGTGGTTCGAGGATTTACCGGACGGGAGACATAGGGAGATGGTTAGCTGATGGGAACATAGAATATATAGGAAGGAAAGACGACCAGGTAAAGATAAAAGGGTACCGGATAGAGTTGGGTGAGATAGAAAGTGTGTTGCTGCAAAGTGGAACAGTGAACCAGGCGGTGGTAGTGGCAAGAGACGATAAAGAAGGGAATAAACAGTTGACAGGGTATGTGGTGCCAGACAGGGACGCAGTAAAAGCAAAAGAAAGAGAACTATATGCCATTCAGGTAGCAACCTGGAAAGAACTTTATGAGACAGAATATGAACAAACAGAAGATGACGAAAACATAGACCCTGAATTTAATATTATCGGATGGGGCGATAGTTTTACCGGAAAGCCTATTCCGGGAGAGCAAATGCAGGAATGGCTGAATGATATAGTAAGCGTAATTATGTCAGAAAATCCAGAGCGTGTTTTAGAGATAGGTTGTGGAACCGGGCTAATATATTATCAGCTCGCAGGAAAAGTAAAAAAATATACCGGGATAGACCTTTCCCGCTCCTCTATCAATCAGATTAACGCCAGAATTAGCAAAGGCCACAGAAATTATGGAGATACAGAACTATGGGTATCCCCTGCACATAATGTTTCGCTAAGGGAAGATGAGCAAGTTGATACCATTATCCTTAACTCTATGGTTCAATACTTCCCCGGGGAAGATTACATGAGTAAAGTTATTGAGAAAAGCATATTGCTTTTAAAGGGAAAGGGGCGCATTATTATTGGAGATATTCGTGATAATCGGCTGCTTTCATTATTTAAAGCCCGGTTAAACATGAAGAAGCTGCAGGATTGGATAAGCATAGATGAGTTTAAATGGATGATAGACCAGGAAGTGCTCAAAGAAGAAGAACTGTGTTTTGCTCCTGATTATTTTTACCGGTTAAAATCGCTTTATCCTCAAATTACACATATAGATATACAATGGAAACATGGAGTGCATGTAAATGAATTAAGCTTATACCGCTATACGGTAATTATTTATGTAGGAATTGAAAAAGAGGTAATTGAACCAAAATGGCAAAACTGGGAGAATGCCGATAAAAAAGAAATTATCAAAAATATTTATGAAGAAAATATTTCTTCAGTTGCCTTAAAAGATATTCCCAACCCGCGTTTGTGGAAGGAAAAATTATTGAACCGGGCTTTAAACGACAAGTCAGTAATTACGATAGGGGATGTGATGATAGACGAAGAAGATGAGGAAAGTGTAGAAGCAGGCCAATTGCTTGCTGCAGCTAATGAAAAAGGTTATGCATACAGGCTTTTACTTGACGAAGATCCTTTTATGATGAATCTTTTTATAGAACAAACACCTTCTAATGGTTTCATCAGGCAAGCCTACAGTGGAAAAGACTTTATTAGCAGTAATCAATGGGATACTAATACTCCTTTGTTTACCGATGTTAGCTTTTTAATGCAAAAAGATATCAGGAATTTTCTTCAAAAAAGTCTTCCGGATTATATGGTTCCATTAGAGTTTATTGCTTTGGATCATCTGCCGCTTACAATTAATGGAAAAATTGACCGGCTATTTTTAAGCCGGAGAAAAGACAAAGCTGCAACAAATAAGTTTGGGTACCAGCCGCCAAGAACAGAAATAGAGCAATCTCTTGCATCTATCTGGCAAAGAATGTTAAATGCAGACCAAGTAGGAATACATGATAACTTTTTTGATTTGGGAGGACATTCCCTGATGGCTACAAGGATAGTATCGGCTATCCGGAGAGAATTAGAGATAGAGGTAGTGATTAAGGATCTATTTATATATCCTACAGTAGCAGAGTTATCAGGGTATTTGCAGGGCCAGGTGAAAGGGTTAGCGTTACCATCCATAGGAGTACAGGAACGGCCTGAATGGATACCTTTATCGTTCAGCCAGGAGCGGTTATGGTTTATAGATCAGTTAGAGGGAAGTGTGCAGTATCATATACCATCTATACTGCGTTTAAAGGGAACCTTAGATGTGGGAGCGTTGTCTGCGGCGTTAGCAAGTATAGTTGATCGTCACGAGGTACTGCGAACGGTGATACTTCATCACGAAGGAGAGCCTTATCAGTATGTGAAGGAGAAAGGCGGGTGGTGCTTAGGGATACTTGATGGGCGTGAATATGTGGAGGATGCATTGGCCTTACAAAAGTGTATATATACGTCAATCAATAAACCGTTTGATTTATCTAAGGATGATTTACTGCGTGCCGATTTAATAGGGATGGAAGCGGGGGATCACATACTGGTGGTAACGTTTCATCATATAGTATCGGATGGGTGGTCAACGTCCGTGCTGGTAAGAGAGCTGGTGGAGTTATACCGGTCGGAGTTATCAGGAGCAGAGGCTAAGTTATCAGTATTGCCGATACAGTATGCAGATTATTCTATCTGGCAGCGAAAGTATCTTCAGGGAGAAGTATGGAACCGGAAGATGGGTTACTGGAAAGCGAAGCTGGAAGGCGTAGCGGCACTGCAGTTGCCGACTGACTTCCGTCGTCCTCTGGTTCAGAGCAAGAGGGGTACGGTTGAGCGGTTTAGTATAGAAAAAGAAGTAACTGAAGGATTGCAAATGATAAGCCGTGAACAAGGCGTCACAATGTTTATGATGCTGCTGTCTGTCTTTAAGGTGTTGTTGTATCGTTACAGTGGGCAGCAGGATATTTGTATAGGTACTCCTATAGCCGGGCGCCAGCATCAGGAGTTGGAGGGATTAATAGGATTTTTTGTAAATACCTTAGCATTGCGGGATGAAGTAAATAGCAGCGGGTCATTTACGGAATTGCTTCAGCAGGTAAAGAAGACTACGCTGGAGGCTTACGAGCACCAGGAGGTGCCATTTGAGAAAGTGGTAGAAGCAATGGTACAGGAAAGAGACTTAAGCAGGAGTCCATTGTTCCAGGTAATGTTTATGCTGCAGAACACTCCAGAGGTACCAAGGCTTGAATTGGGGGAGGTGGAGTTATCAAGGGAAGTGTTTGTACAGCGAACCTCTAAGTTCGATTTATCGTTTAATCTTACAGAGATGGGTGGTGGCGTAAAGGGGTCAGTGCAGTATTGTACTGACTTATATAGTAAGGAGACGATAGGTAGCATGGTAAGCCACTTCCTGCAATTGATTAGTTCCATCATACAGGAGCCGGGTCAGGCGGTCTCCTCATTACCGATGCTTGCAAAGGGAGAGGGGCGTCAGTTAGAGGAGTTTAATCATACGGAAGCGGAATATCCAAATGGCAGTACAATTGTAGAATTGTTTGAGGAGCAGGCATTAAAGACGCCGGAAGCCTCAGCAGTAATATTTGAGCAGGAGCGATTAACCTTTTGGGAGCTCAATGAGCGGTCAAACCGGTTGGGTCATTATTTAAGAGAGCAGGGCGTAAAGGCGGAGACGCTGGTACCAATATGCATAGAGCGGGGCATAGAAATGATAGTAGGGATATTGGGCATACTAAAAGCCGGTGGCGCGTATGTACCTATAGACCCGGAATACCCGGCCGATAGAATAAATTATATGCTGGAAGATACAGGCGCCGGAGTAATAGTTAGCAGCGCTGCCGGTAAAGGAAAATTACCAGCCGGAGCCCAGGCAAAAATTATAACTATTGATGCAGATTGGGAAAGAATAAGTAAAGAAGCAGCCGCAAATTTGCAGATAAGCCTTACTCCTCACAATCTGGCTTACGTTATTTATACATCCGGTTCCACGGGCAGGCCCAAAGGCGTACTAGTGGAACATGGCAATGTAGTAAGCCTCGTAAAGGGAACGAGCTACGTTTCACTGGGCAGTGAAGACAGGTTATTATCAACGGGCTCATCTTCGTTTGATGCCACCACCTTCGAATACTGGGGAATGCTGCTTAACGGCGGGCAATTGATATTATGTGAAGAAGCAAAATTACTCAACAGTGATTTGCTTAAAGCGGAAATATTGCACAGGCAAGTTACCAAAATGTGGTTTACTTCCAGTTGGCTCAACCAGCTGGTAGAAAATGACATAACCATTTTTGCAAGCCTGCAAACCATTTTGGCGGGCGGTGAGAAATTGTCGGAGCAGCACATTCTGAAAATCCGCCAGGCGTATCCCCATATCAAAATAATAAACGGGTATGGGCCTACAGAAAACACCACATTTTCACTCACCTATAGTATCGAAGACAGCAGGCTTGCAAATGCTGTCTCCATACCCATTGGGCGTCCGTTAGAAAACCGTACTGCATATATAGTGGACGAAGCCGGGCAATTAGTTCCGGTAGGGGTGCCTGGCGAAATATTTTTAGGCGGCGCCGGGTTGGCAAGAGGATATTTGAATCAGCCGGCACTGACAGCGGAGAAGTTTATTGCCAGCCCCTTTGGGGAAAATCCATTGAGTAAAGGCCACGCGGGAAGAATATACAAAACAGGAGATTTGGGCAGATGGCTCAGCGATGGAAATATCGAATATTTAGGAAGAAAAGATGACCAGGTAAAACTCCGTGGATATAGAATTGAATTAGGCGAGATAGAGAATGTATTAATGCAAAGTGAATTAGTGAGGCAGGCCGTGGTGTTAGCGCCCGCTAACCAAGCAGGGCACAAAAACCTGGCAGCGTATATAGTGGCAAATGCTGATTTTGATAAAGCAGCCATTACAGCGTACCTGCACAATAAATTGCCGGCCTATATGATACCTGCCATCTGGATACCGCTGGAAAAAATTCCGCTGACGCCAAATGGCAAAGTAGATAAGAAGGCCTTGCCGGAACCCGATGGTTCCATAGCCGCACGTAACGAGTATATTGCCCCCGCTAATGAAATAGAAGGACAGCTTGCTGAAATTTGGCAGGAATTATTAGGGATAGAGCGTGTTGGTAGAAATGATAACTTCTTTGAGATTGGAGGAGATTCAATTTTGACCATCCAGGTAATGAGCCGGGCAAGACGGTTAGGGTATGATCTTAAGCCTAAGGATCTCTTCATGCACCAGACGATTGCAAATTTAGCACTGGCAATTACACAGCATTCCAGCACAGCGGTATCGGGAGAACAGGGAGTCTTAACCGGCACCGCAGGCTTGCTGCCCATTCAGCAATGGTATCTCGAAAATGCCTGGAAAACAGTTTCCCATTTTAACCAAACTGTGTTACTGAAAATAGATAAAGCAATATCGCCGGATCTGCTCGCCAATGTTCTTGAGCAAATAGTATCGCAACATGATGCACTTCGCTTTAAGTATTTTAAAAATAGCGATGGAGAATGGACCCAGGAATATGGAACTTATGCAAGCGGTTTGATCAGCGAGGATTTACGCGATATATCACCGGATCAATTGGGAACTGCCATCACACAAAAAGCGGAGATATACCAAAGAAGCCTTGATATGGGAAATGGAGATTTAACACGCATGGTTTGGATGCATACTCCGGAGGCAGAAGAACAAAACAGGTTGTTGATAATAATCCATCACCTGGCAGTTGATGGAGTGTCGTGGCGGATATTAATAGAAAATGTTGAATTTTTGATTGCTGCATTCCAAAGCAACCAAACATTGGATCTTGGTGTCAAAACCACTTCTTACCGGCAATGGTACGAGGCATTAAAACACTATGGACAAAACCGGTTTGTGTTATCACAGGTTAGTTATTGGGAAACCGTTTTAAACAATTACCGGCCTCTAACTACCTATAATGACGGCGCTGAAAAGGGAACGATAGCAAGAATCAGCGGCGCCGGTATGACGCTGGAAACTACGCAAACAACGCGGTTAATAAAGGAGGCGCCGAAAACGTACAATACTGAAATAAACGATATACTGCTTTGCGCACTTTCTATGGCTTTAAGTAGCTGGGGCAAAACGGATAAAGTAACCATTGGTTTGGAAGGACACGGCAGGGAAGACATTGCCAATGATGCCGATACAAGCAGAACAGTAGGGTGGTTTACCAATCTTTACCCGGTTCTGATTGAAATGAATTTGGACGATGAAGCAGGCAGCACAATAAAGTCTGTAAAAAAACAGCTGCGCAGCATTCCTGATAAAGGTCTTGGATTTGGTGTTTTAAAATACATCAACAAAGAAAATTCCCTGTCTCCAAAAGCTCAATTTAATATTGTATTCAATTATCTTGGGCAATTAGATTCTGTAGTGCAGAAAGGAAAGCGATTAAAGGGCGCCAGGGAATCAGCGGGGCAAAGCATAAGCAATGAACACCTTTTAAGCGAGCACCTTACCGTTACAGGTTCCGTAAAAGGCGGCCGGTTAACAATGACTTTTAGATATAATACGGCAAATTATACCAAAGAGTCTATAGCAGAATTAATAAAGAATTATCAAAGCAATCTTGAGTTGCTGATTAATCATTGTATCCTGCAGCAAGATCTCGGCCTTGTAGCAGCTCACCCGGAGGAGGCGCCTGACACAGGAACCTCTTTTAGCAAATACAATGCACCGGCTATACGGGCAGCGAATAATAAATATTTGATCCCTATAAAAACCGGTGGCAAAAAAGTTCCGCTTTACATAGTTGCCGGCGGCGGGGGCACTGCCCGAAAGTTCATGAACTTCGCTAAATTGTTAGACGATGATCAGCCCGTTTATTCCCTGCAGCCTCCCCTGGATTATGCAGACGTAAAACATTTCCCGAAAACAATAGAAGAAATTGCCGCGAGATTTATAGAGGAGATGATTCAGCAAAATCCTAAAGGACACTTTTCACTCTCGGGGCATTGCACCGGCGGTTTAGTTGCTATTGAAATGGCAAGGCAGTTAAAGGCAATGGGCAAAAAAGTGCACATAGTAGCAATGTTTGATACGGTAGCGAATAAGGTAAAGAAAGAAAAGCCAAAAAATTCGTTCGGCCTAAATCAACTATTGATGTATCTGAAAAGATTTGTTTATAAAGCAAAGCTGAAATTTGATTTTGAATTTTTCCTGCTGAGGAAGTACAAGAAAAAAGCTATTCAGTATAAAATAAATTCTTTAAGATCTTTAATCAAAAAAATCAAAAAAGATAATGAAGTTTTGGATAAGGAAATGGAAGCCCTGGAGGCGTTAAAATATTCTGAAGTTCTTTATACAGAAGCGCATAAAAAGTATGAATGTTTTTTTTACGAGGGAGAACTTGTAGTTTTTTATGCAAAAGAGCGTTATTATTTTACGGATGCAGAACAACAGGTTGCCTTTAAAAAAGTTGTGTTAGACGACCGCACCAAAAATTTGTGGAAGCAATATGCAAAGTCACTCACGATTCATGAAACCCAGGGAGATCACTCAACCATGTTTGAAACTGAGCATGCGAAGGGATTTGCCGATACATTACAGCGATACTTAGATAGCAACTAAGGCAGTAGCGTAAAAGTTGAATATTTTTTGAGAATTTATAAAAAGTTTAATTATTATCCAATACGAAATTTTTTTTAATAGCCGGCACGCTAACTGGTCAATTTTTATATAATTATTTAGATATGAAGACGAAGTTCTGGACAGACTCAGCATTTAACCCAAATGACAACAATACGAAAAAAAATGTTGAACGCCTCACGCTAAAAAAGCGCCTGGCGGCAATGACCAATGTTCCCCGGTTTTTAAAGTTAGTATATCAAACGAACCCCTGGTTAACAATATCTAATTTTGTAATCCGTCTTTGTCTTGCTTTCCTGCCATTGGTTATGTTATACATCGGTAAGTTGATCATTGACCAGGTGGTGCATCATCTTCGAAATGGCCAGGGAATAAATGAATCCCATGCAGTTTTATGGAAATATGTCATTCTGGAATTTGCAATGGTGCTGATTATGACTGCTGCCAACAAGGTTGTTACGCTTCTTGATACACTGCTGGGCGACTTGTTTGCTAATCATACCTCTATTAAAATAATGGCACACGCAGCCACCCTTGACCTTGACCAATTCGAAGATTCTGTTTTTTATGACAAATTAGAGCGGGCAAGAGTTCAGTCCGCGGGGCGTGCAACACTTTTAACCCAGGTGCTATCGCAAATGCAGGACTTGATTACCATGAGTTTCCTCGGTGTGGGATTGATCCTTTTTAACCCATGGTTTACGTTTATACTTTTGTTTTCCACTATTCCTTCTTTTATTGGTGAATATTATTTCAATAGTAAAACCTACTCTCTTGCCCGAAGCCAAATGGCCCGCCGCAGAGAACTGGAATATATCAGTTATGTAGGGGCAAGCGATCAAACTGCGAAAGAAGTGAGGGTGTTCGACCTTTCCGGTTTTTTTATAAATCGTTATCGTTCTATTTTTAAAAATTTATATGGTGATAGCAAAAGATTAGCAACCAAGCGTACATTTTGGGGCATTAGCCTTACCATGCTGGGCACCATTGGTTATTATGCTGCGTTTATATTTATTATTAAGCAGGTGATTGCCGGCGCCCTCTCTATTGGTAGCTTAACTTTTCTTTTAGGTTCTATCCGGCAGTTAGGAAGCAGCCTGCAGGGTGTTATTAAACGCTTTAGCACTGTATCGCAAGGGGCCCTTTACTTAACCGATTTCTTCGACTTTTTTGAGATCAAGTCAAAAATGAAAGCGCCAAAAGATCCGCGGCCCTTTCCTAAGCCGATCAGGCATGGCTTTACTTTTGAGAACGTAGGTTTCAAATACATAAATACTACCCGCTGGGCGAATCGTAATCTTAACTTCACTCTGCATGCCGGAGAAAAGCTCGCATTGGTCGGTGAGAATGGAGCTGGCAAAACAACACTGGTAAAGCTTTTAGTAAGGTTGTACGATCCTACAGAAGGGCGTATTCTTTTGGATGGCCACGATTTACGTGAGTATAACCTGACTGATTTAAGAATGGAAGTAGGAATTATTTTCCAGGACTTTCTTCGTTACCAAATGACGACTAATGAAAACATAGCGGTCGGAAATATCAAAGAACTAAATAACCAGGAGTTGATCATTAAATCTGCCAGGCAAAGCCTTGCCAGCCCCATAATAGAAAGATTGCCCAATAAATACCAGCAGGTACTTGGCCGTCATTTTGCCCAGGGAGTTGAACTGTCGGGCGGAGAGTGGCAGAAAGTAGCGCTCGCAAGAGCCTATATGCGTGATGCACAGCTTATGATATTGGACGAGCCTACAGCAGCATTAGATGCAAGGTCGGAGTATGAAGTGTTTCAGCGGTTTGCTGAGTTAACGCAAGACAAAACTGCTATGTTGATTTCGCATCGCTTCTCCACTGTTCGCATGGCTAACCGCATATTAGTGCTCGACAAAGGAGAGATACTGGAAATAGGAAGCCACGAAGAATTATTGGAAAAAGGCGGCCAATATGCCGAGCTGTTTCAATTACAGGCTATGGGTTACCGTTAGTAAGAATATCTTTTATACAATCCCTGCCAATTCTAAACTTCTCTTTTTTACTTTTCTCAATTCCATATCCTCTATAATAGGATCGGGAGTGAGAACGATAGATGTATTATTTTGTTTCCACCAATCATCTTTTGCCAAATGATCAAAATGAATAACAGCAATTAAATATTTTCTGCCTTCTTCTGCATGCCATTCTTCTATCCATTCAAATTTATCGCGGGGAATAAATTGCCAGTCATCGAAGCTGATATAAAACCGCACATAAAAATCATTGGTAAGCTCGTTCGGCTTATGGTAATAAAGCTTTTTATATTCATATTTATAATCGTAGCTCAGCGCAGATATATCGCTCAATACAGCTGATGCTGTGGGAAAGCTTCCGGCGCCTTTGCCATAAAAAAATTGTTTGTCGGCAAATGAACTTTCTATAACTACGCCATTGTTTTCATTTTTTACAAATGCTAAATGATCATTTTGCTTTACAAATTGCGGGAGTACAAAAGCCGCCACTTTCCCATTCACTAATTTTTTTGCCTGGGCCACTAACCTTATTTCATAATTTTTTTCTCTTCCGAAATTTGCATCTCCCCCATTTATATTTTGGATACCCGTGAATAAAACCTTGTCAATGGGTGTAACGATTCCATACGCATGGCAAAGTAAGATCACCCACTTATGCACCGCATCCCATCCATCCACATCCAGTGTGGGATTGGCTTCCGCAAAACCAAGCTGCTGGGCCTGCATTAACGCATTTTTAAAATCAAGCTTGTCTTCAAACATTTTAGTAAGAATATAATTAGTTGATCCATTCACAATGGCCCGCAGTGAATGCAGCAGGTCATTATCATAATATTCTTCCAGGTTACGGATAACGGGTATCGAAGCGCATGCGGATGGCTCACAGAGAAATGGCGAGCCTGTCTGTCTTTGCATCATTAATATTTCAGCTAAGTGTTCCGCAATCATTTTTTTGCTGGCACTTACCACAGCCTTGCCGCTTTTTAAAGCTTTCGAAATTATGTGAAACGCGGCTTCTGATTCACTGATCACTTCCACTATTACATTTATAGATTCATCATCTAATAGTTCATCTTTATCGGTAGTAAATAATTGAGCAGGAGCGTTTCTTTTCTTTGCGGCATCTTTTATACAAACTTTTTTTATAGTTGCGTTTAAAGAAGGTGTCTGTTGCAAAACTTTATAAAGCCCTTCGCCTACTACACCAAAACCAAATAAGCCGATTGTTAATTGTTTATGCGTTGTCATTATTCTTTTAATTTGTAATGCTGAAGGTTGATATCGGTTGGTCTATTAAAAAATCGTTTATCAGTTTTTGGATCTGTTCAAACTCTAATAAAAATCCATCATGGCCATACAGCGAGTCTATAGCTGTGAACCTGGCTCGCGGTATATTTTCTGCGATGAATCGTTGTTCGTTCAGTGGAAAAAGAATATCTGTTGTGATACCAATAGCCAATGTTTTTGCCTTTACTAACGATAAGGCATGTTCGATACTTTTTCTGCCGCGCCCTACATTATGTGAATCCATTCCTTTGCTTAAAAAATAATAGCTGAATGCGTTAAATCGCCTGGCTAATTTTTCTCCCTGGTAGCGCTGGTACGATTCGGGCTTGAAATTTTCAATATGCCCGTTAGCATCTTCTGACTGGCTTGCATGGTAGGTTTCATAATGCCTGTAAGAAATAAGCGCGATGCTCCGGGCAACCTTCATTCCTTCTATGCCCGCTCTATCATTTTGTTCTTCCCAGCTTTTATCGCATTCAATAGATAATCTCTGCGAAGCATTGAAAGCTATACCCCACGCTGAATGAAAGGCGTTAGTAGCAAGAGGAAAAATATATTCAAAAAGCTCCGGTTCTTCTATTGCCCATTCTATACATTGCTGTCCGCCCATCGATCCGCCAATACCAATTTTTATTTTTTTTATGCCAAGTTCTTCTTTTAAAAATTGATAAGACCGGATCATATCTCTTGGGGTAAAAAAAGGAAAATCGTGGTAGTAAGGCTTGCCTGTTAAAGGGTTTTCATCAAACGGGCCGATACTTCCATAGCAGCTCCCCGGCATGTTTACACAAATGATAAAATATTTTTCAGGAGCAAATAATTTTCCTTCTCCTACCAGTCCTGCCCACCAATCACCGGCATCACTATTTGCCGTAAGTGCATGAAAGATCCAGACTACATTATCCCTCGCTTCATTAAGGTTTCCATAAGTCGTATATCCCAAATGAAAGCCTGGAAGTTTCCTTCCAGACTCTAATTGGAATTCGTTCTCATATCTGAAGATCTCCAGGTTTTCAGCCATTATTCATTTTTAATATTGCCACGCTAAAATATTGTCATTCTATGAAAACATCTGTTTAACGGTCTATGTTCCCTCTCCTTGGGGTGAGGTTATCCCACAAGTTCTTTAGAAAAAACTGTATTGAATGCTTGCTCAAGATCTGCTTTTATATCGTCAATGTGTTCAATACCTACGCTTATGCGTACCTGGTTGGGAGCCACGCCTGCAGCTTTCTGCGCTTCTTCATCCAGCTGCTCGTGTGTGGTAGATGCGGGATGAATGGCCAACGTTTTCGCATCGCCCACATTTGCCAAATGACTCACCAGCTTTAGTGCATCAATAAACTTGCTGGCATTTTCTTTGCCACCTTTTACGCCAAAGTTTAGTACGCCACCAAAGCCGTTTGCAAGATATTCTTTTGCCAATGCATTGTAAGGGCTGCTTTCGAGGCCGGGATATTGTACGAACTCAACCAGGTCATGTTTTTCCAGCCACTGTGCAAGTGCAAGCGCATTATCAACATGACGCTGTACGCGAAGTGATAATGTTTCTAACCCTTGTAATAATAAAAATGAATTAAACGGGCTTTGTGATGAACCAAAATCCCTTAAACCTTCTACCCTGGCACGAATAGCAAATGCAATATTCGGTAAGCCAAGCGGATTTCCTTCACCAAATACGTCCCAAAATTTCAGTCCGTGATAACCTTCAGATGGCTCAGTAAATTGTGGAAATTTTCCATTACCCCAATTATAATTTCCTCCATCAACAATAACGCCACCTATGCATGTGCCATGGCCACCAATCCATTTAGTGGCAGATTCTACGACTACGTTAGCTCCATGCTCCAACGGACGAAATAAATACCCACCTGCTCCAAAAGTATTATCAACAATTAACGGCAGGTCATATTCTTTTGCCAGGTCTGCAAATTTTTTAAAATCCGGAATATTCAATCTTGGATTGCCGATTGTTTCTAAATAGATAGCCTTTGTATTTTTATCAATGTGCTTTACAAAACTTTCTACATTATCGCCATCCGCAAAGCGTGCCTCAATACCCACCCTTTTTAATGCTACTTTAAACTGGTTATAAGTGCCTCCATATAAATAGGTAGTGGTTACAAAGTTATCGCCCGATTGCATAATATTATTAAGCGCCAGGAACTGCGCTGCTTGCCCTGAAGATGTTGCCAATGCTGCCACTCCGCCTTCAAGCGCTGCCATGCGTTGCTCAAAAACGTCAGTGGTGGGATTCATTATTCTTGTATAAATATTCCCAAACTCTTTTAGCCCAAATAAATTAGCGGCGTGCTCGGCACTATTAAAGCCATAAGAAGTGGTTTGATAAATAGGAACCGCCCGGGAGTTTGTAGTTGGGTCAATCTGTTGCCCTGCATGAAGTTGCAATGTTTCGAAATGTTGAGTGCTCATAAATTTTTTTTATTGATGAAGAATAAAAGTTCCTTTCCTGAGGAAATAAAGGCATAGCCTTGATAGGATGATATGAAAATATAGCATGCCTTACGGCATACAACGTCCGCACATATTCATAATTGTGGGCACTAAAGATTGTAGCGGTATGATAACGGAATTTTGCATTGCTAATTACCCGACAAATATAGTAGGCTTTCATTTACTTTATCAAATCTTTTTTATAATGTCCTTAAAGCATTATAAAATTTAATTTTTTTTAGGGATGTAAAATTAAGACTATAATTTTTTTAACAAACGGAGATAGGTTTACAATTAGTTAATGATTTGGTTAAAAAAAAGCTTCCACCATTTTTCCCCGGTATTTTAAATTCATAACATATTCTAATAAATAAGGGCTCTTATCCTGGTTTCACGAAAAGAAAGATAAGGAGCAAAGGCGCTAAGATTGCTTTGTGTCTTCCTTCACTTTGTAGCATACAAAAGAAATTTAAGTAATGAACAAGCTACTATTTTTGGCAATAACGGTTATCGCTACAGCACTATTGTTACTTCAAATATGCAAGCCACAGCCTTTGATGTAATTGAGTTTTATATCCGATAGCCGTCGGATCAAAGAGGTTGCCAGGGCAAACACCAATTTAAAGAATTAGCTTATGATTTTCCTGGAATAAATTGCCCTTAATAATTTTCAATTGAATACCATTTATCTCTATGCAACGGCAATTGCCTACATCTTGTTTCAATATGTAAAACAAAATATGAAGGAGTCTTAGATTTCGTAAACAAATCCATGAGGCTTAAAAATTTTATTCTATACTTTGTAACGCTTACGGCCAAAAGCCCGCCTGACCGGACAGGCAGGGATACACACACGCAGACAATGGGTGTTTAAAATATTTACTACAAAAAATTATGTGCCCGCTTTTGAAACTTTAGCCATTTAGTTTGCGGGAAACCCAAATTAACCATAACTGAAATTTATGGGTAAAAGGAACCTATGAGCTCTCCACAAAGAATGCTTTGCAAAAACAGGATTTGGAGGGGGCTATGGTGTTAAAAGTTATTTAGATAAAACAAACAGTAGCTTTTGACATTCATTCCTAAAGTTTAATAATGCTATATAGTAAGTCATGAGTCGATTACTTTATTCACACAATCTTATTCAATTCTTTTTTTACCAGGCTGGAATTGATATATAAAGTTAAAGCCAACAATATTATTGCTGTAAGCCAAACTGCCCAATGAAGAAATACAGAGAGATCAGCATTATTTATTATAGCAAGATGCACAAAAAGATAATGTAATATTGAGGCAATTATAACAGCTATTGCAATAACGGAAATATATACAGGCAGCCAGGCCTTAACCACACTGTTTCCTAGCCACTTTGGCGAGTAACCAAGCGTAAGTAATAGTTGCAGGTTGTCTTTACTTTTTGCGATCATCAATTGGAGATAAAAAGAGAACAGCATTAATGCCAATCCTATCACGAGCAAGCCAAAAACAGCCAGAGCGCTCACAATATTTTGCAATATTCCTTTCACCCTTCCGAATTTAGTTTTGTCTTTATTGAGATGATAATTTTGGCTGTCGAGGTAAGTAAGCAATTGAGGATTGTTCGCGTCTTTGGTTTTAATAAAAACACGGGACGGACGCACTTTAGATACTCCGCTAAAATGCTCATTGCTCCAGGTAAGAAAAGCTTTCGGCACAATAACGGAATTTATTCTATCGCTCAATGCAACTATGCTCCCACTAAAATTTTGTGAACCGCCGGGGCCATAGCAAGTGAGAATTATATTCACTGAAGAAATGGTTTTATCAGATAATTGCGGCAGCCCCTGTGCAGGCGCAAATACATTATACATTTCTAAAAAATCAGAAGAAAAAATTATGGGAACAGTAAGCTGCCCGGGCTGCCAGGTAAATGAAGGCGGCACCGTATCAATAAAGTTTTTGTCTATTGTTTCCAAAAATAAATCAGTGCTGAAAGGGATGATGTCTCCCGCACTTGCAGTCACCCTAAATTGGTTGGCGATCAAAGGAGAGATGTCCTGGATGCCTGGCTGATCTTTTAGCTTCAATAAATCTGAATCGCTAAAAGTATTGTCACGGCCCATGTTTTCATTCGTAATGGTTTTTGATATTGATATAAAATCATAGCCATTCTTTCGCGGACTATCTTCTTTAAGGAGTTGTTGAATATTGATAAACATTTGCATAGAAACCAGCAGCAGCAATACACCAATGCCAAGCCCTATATATCCAAACCAGCGGGAGAAAATACTCTTTCCCGTAATAAAAAGAGGCTTTATATTTTCAAAAGATGAAGGCATTATTGTATGTACGATTTACGATGTTTGATGTACGATGTTAAAAACCTTTAACCTCTTAACAAATAAACCTGTTAATGAATAAACGAATAAACGAATAAACCAATAAACCAATTAACCAATAAACCAATAAACCAATAAACCAATTATTGTATGTACGATTTACGATGTTTGATGTACGATGTTAAAAACCTTTAAACCTCTTAACAAATAAACCTGTTAACGAATAAACCAATTAACCAATTAACTAATAAACCAATCACAACATCAGCACCCTTTCTCCATTCAAAAAATCAATCTCTTTCAAATCAGCAAAAACCATGGCTGCCTTTCTTTTTTCACACTCTTCATAAATCAGTTTCATTGCTTTTGCCCTGTTCACATCATCGAGGTGGCTGAAAGGTTCGTCGAGCAGCAGGAAGCTAAATGGCTGCAAAAGAGAACGTATAATGGCTACACGCTGCTGCTCGCCATAGCTGCATGTTTTAGCAAGCTTATCAAGCCTGGATTCAATGCCGAGGCGTGAAGCCATTTCTTCTATCATAGTCGCCGGATGATAAGGATCGAGCATCCGTTTTATTTCAAGATTTTGCCGTACGGTTTGGTCTGCAAACAACCTGAGATCCTGGAAGATGATACTGACCTTATTTTGCCTGAATGAAGAAAAGCTTTCCGTAGAAAGCTTTTTTATTTCTATATTATCGTAACAAATATTTCCTGAAAAATCTTTTCTTAATCCATAGATGAAGTGCATCAATGAAGTTTTGCCGCTGCCGGAAGGTGCTACGATATGCAAATGCTCACCTTCCTGTATCAAAATATCGCGGCCCCATACCTGCGATCCTGCGAGCTTTTCTTTTTCTATAAAATCCGGTAAAACATTACGCAGGTATATATGCATAAGGCATTCTTATATTTTACTTGCCTTTTATTTGCCAATTGTATCCATCGGCGGCGGCATCATTAGCGAATCTGTTTGATTCCACTGAGTCTTTTCCTTTTCCATCTTTGCCATCACTACTTTAGCTACTTCATCAAGATAATGATTCAATTGCTTCAGGCTGTTAGTGGATTGATCCATCAAAGTTATTTCCGTGTGGCCAACCATAGCATCATTATCAAAGTCGCCGCCCATGCTATACACTTTATTCCACATCTTAAGGCTTTCCGCAATAATCGTCCTGGCGTCTTCATCTTTTATCATTATTGTGTCGGTATTTAGCGTTGAAAGTATTTTTTGAATGTCAACAAACAATCCAATTGGCTTCCCATTTATTTTATCAACAAAATCATATTTATTATTTCCGCCGGCGAGATATTGATTTACGAATGGCTGTTCATTGCCAAGGGCAAAGGTTTTGTCATTTAAATTAAAAGCCATTTTGTTACCGGCACCACTGTTTCCTATGTTCAATTTCTTTCCTGCTTCCACCAGCTTTTGAAAACTTTGCCTGTCGCCAATACCAACAGAAAACAGGTAGTTAACATCGGGCCTGGAATATACACTAGAGTTGTTACCCTGGTCGTCTTGGTAATTAAATGAATCTGATTTCATTCGGAGGTCAGTAACTGCAAGAAGTAAATCGCCGTTATTTGCTTTTACAAAGTCATCAATATTGAATCCCATTTCATTGGTATAATTATTCAACATTCCATCCATACCCAAAAGCTTAATAAATTCTTTGATCGCTTCCGGCTTGTAGTTCATGGCCAGAACACCAATTATATTTTGCGAAGGAATATTGCCAATCATATTCGTATTGACATTTCCTCCTTTATATTTTTTTAAGAAATCTGTAAACTCTTTCCCGGCATAAGCCTTTTGATTAACGACGATCTTTCCATTATCAAAGTCAACTGTGTAGGTGCTGATATTGTCTTTAAAAAATATATCGAGCTTAAGCATGCCGAGCATACCAAGCGCCGCTCCGTTATGCATAATTTCTTCTGAGTTTATCCAGGCATGTACATCGCCTTTTTCAGAAAGAAGATTACTGAATTTTTCGTTTTGACTAAGGCTGCTGTCTTTTGCAATTGAAAAAAGCCTTTTGCAATAGACGGAAAGGCCTGCACTGTTTCCCGCGGCCGGCGCCATGTTTGCCTGGTTATCCAAAGTGTCCCATTGTGAAGCATATTTATTTGCAAACGAACTGCTGTTAGATACATAAGCGAAATGCTTATCGCTCCATCCCACCACCCCCTGTTCTCTCAGCATCAGCATACTTACATCGCCATCTTTAGTTACTGTGACGGGTGCAGCAAAATTTTGATTGAACTGTTCAAAATTTTTCTCATCATTTAGTTTGCCCTCAAGCACAATATGATAATCATTTCCTGTTCCTTTTTGTACAAAGAAAGCAATGCCGGCTTTTACATCTATACCACTATTTTCAGGGTTGTCAAGCATTTTTTTAACCCAGGGCTTTGTACTTGTATCGGCATACAATTTTTTGTACCAGCTTGTTTGCTTTACATCTTCCCACGATACTTTATCTAAAAGTGATTTTGTATTTAGAAATGCCACAAACATGGCATCCTTTGGAATCATTTTGCCTTCATCATTTTTTTTACTGCAGGAAGAAAATATGATTGCTCCTGCAAATACAACAAGAATATTTCTAAAAAAAGATTTCATAATTAATTAATTGGTTTGATTTTGATTATTTTAATTGGCTATCACGGTTAAGATGACCACCAAAATAAATTCATTTTAATATCAATGGCAAATTTCGGGAAAAGTAGCCGTTGTTATTGAAAGAAGGCCGCAAGTTTGATAAGCGGTATCGTTTGCTGTTGGGCTTTAAGCAAGTCTTTTACCACGCACACTTCCTGCTCAATTTCATTAGACCCAATGATGATGGCAAAAGGGATATTTTTTTTATTAGCGTACTTAAACTGTTTATCAAGTTTGGTTTGTTCATAAAAAAGTTCACAGCTAATGCCCGCTTCGCGGAGCTTTTGCATTTCATTAAAAGCAAACCTGCTTTCTTGTTCGCCAAGGTTTAGAAAAAGAGCCGTGGTTGATTTATTTATTTCCGCAGGAAAAAGATTCAGTTCCTCCATTACATCAAAGATTCTATCTACGCCAAAGCTTATGCCTGCGCCTGGAAGATTTGGTAAGCCAAACAGACCGGTAAGATCATCATATCTTCCGCCACCACCGATGCTGCCCATCTCAACGTTGCGGGCTTTTACTTCATAGATTACGCCGGTATAATAATTTAAGCCTCTTGCAAGGGACAGATCAATTTGAATATCACTTTTGTTTTTGCCATCCGCTTTATTTAAATAGCCAAGTATAAATTCTAATTCTTCAATTCCTTTCTTTCCAATTTCAGTTTGGCCTAATAATGATTTCGCCGTTGAAAGCTTTTCTGTGTTGTTTCCTGAAATAGAGAGATAATTTTTTATGGTAGAAATTTGGTTTTCGTTTAGTCCATTTCCAAGAAGATCTTCCTCCACTTTTTGCAAACCTATTTTATCGAGTTTATCAATGGCAACAGTGATGGCACTTACATCACGTAGGCCGCAAACTTCCGCGAGTGCCGCTAAAATTTTCCGGTTATTGATTTTGATAGTTACTTCAATCTTTAGTTTCTTAAAAACAGCTATATATATTTCTGCCAGCTCTACATCGCTTATCAACGAGCTGGTGCCGGCAACATCTGCGTCACATTGATAGAATTCGCGATACCTTCCTTTCTGTGGCCTGTCTGCCCGCCACACACTTTGCATCTGGTAGCGTTTATACGGCATCGTTAGCTTACCGGAATTCATGGCTACGTACCTGGCAAAGGGAATTGTAAGATCATACCTCAAAGCCCGCTGCGTAATATTTTTTTCATTTTTCCCTGCTAAAATATTTTCAAAATCTTTTCGTGCTTCTTCTGTTTTTGCAGGATTGTCAAGGCCGTTGTTTAATATTTTAAAAATAAGTTTATCACCTTCATCGCCATACTTGCCCATCAGCGTATCGAGGTTCTCCATGGAAGGTGTTTCCAATGGCTCAAAGCCGTAGAGCTCGAAAACGTTTTTTATGGTATCAAGAATGTATTTCCTTTTACGCAAGGTTGTAGCTTCAAAATCTCTCGTGCCTTGTGGTATTGATGGCTTCATAATCATTGTTCTAAAATCCGTGATGAGCGGCAAAAATATGATTTCAGTGTTAGAATAGTTGTTTCACAAAAGATTTGAAAACCGCGCAATATTATCAAACAAATTATGGAATAAAAATGCTGTGTGCATCTTATGACAAACGGTGCCGGATTTCTAAAGTTTTTAACAACGAAATGTATTCCATTTCAATAAAATAAATAATTATGAAATCTTACGCCATTTTACAAAGCAGCCTGCTTGATATAATTTTTGAAAATAAAAACAAGGATTATGGCGCATACCTGCTTCGAAAAAATTATAACAAGCGCCTGACGGCAGCGGTATTTATTTCTATTGTAACTTTTGTGCTGCTGACCTTTTTGTTTCAATCAGCTTTCAAACCTGCTTTGGAAAAAGAGAGCAGGTTTATTAAGATGGATGGTTTGAAACTTAATACTTACAACCAGGAATTAAAAAATACCCCGCAAAAAAGAAACAATGTTTTACTTGCGAAAAAAATGGTTGTGCCGGCAGATGCACCGCCGGCAATAACAGAAGATAAAAATATTAACAAGCCTCTGGCAACGGAAAAAATCGAATTCCCCTCTAATAAATCAGTGGGAATTTCAGACTTTCCTTTTGCTACAAATAATTTGGGTGAAGAAAGTGGGAGCGCTGCCGGAAGGGGAAATGCTGCGATAATGCCGGCGGCTGAACCTGTGAAAAAAGACAGATCAATTCCTCTGGAGAATGCAGATGTAATGCCCCAATATCCCGGCGGAATTAACGCCTTGCTTGCTTTTCTTAAAAAAAACATTAAAGCGCCGGCAGATGTTGATGAAGGCGAAATAATCGCGGTGAAAATAAAATTCGTAATAAATTATGATGGCAAAATAGAAAGTTTTTCAGTGGTACGATCTGGCGGTGATCTTTTTGATAATGAAGTAATAAGAGTGTTGAAGAAAATGCCCTTATGGATACCAGGGAAAAGCAGGGGAGAGAATGTTTCCGTATTTTATTGTTTACCGGTGAAATTTACCTCCGGATTTTAAAAAAGGTTTGGTAATTGGCCGGCGAGCTTTTTTTTAAAAATAAATTCTCTATTTTATTTTATCTTGCCACATCACATAATAACAGAAGTATGAGTCTCGAAGAATTTGAAAACACACCTGATCTGAAAACGAAAAGATATATACAAATGAAAAGTATATTAGATTTCGGTATGGGATTTATATATATAGGAATTGGCGTGGTCATATTTTTTTCCAAAGAATTTCATTTGTACAATAATTTTACTGACAGCACACCGGCTAAGATATTTGCCGTCCTGGTTATTATATATGGCGCCTGGAGAATCTACAGGGCAATTAAAAAAGATTATTATACAGAGCGATGAGTTATAAAAAAAATAGGCCGCATGTTTCTTTCGCAATGGCTGTAATTGTTTTTTTTACAGCCTTCACTTTTGCAGGCTGCCATGGCGGCAATGAAAGAACAGACCTTGACACGCCGGAAAAAGGAACGATACATATAAGTGTTGACGAATCTTTTAAGCCGGTAATTGATTCGGAAATAATGGTGTATGAAGCGCTAAATCCGCAAGCAAAAATAATCGCGGAGTATAAGCCCGAAGCCGAATGTTTTAAGGATATTTTAAAGGACAGCACTCGCATGATCATAGTGACAAGAGCACTATCAGAGGAGGAGGAAAAATATTATAAAGATACATTGTCTTTTGACCTCGTATGGTCCAAAGTGGCTTATGATGCAATAGCAGTAATTGTAAATAATAAAGCGAAAGACTCGCTTTTTTCCATGAGTGAACTAAAGGGCATACTAGATGGATCAACAGGAGATAAACAACTGGCTGTTTTTGATGGTTTAAAAGAAACCAGTACGGTGCGGTTTGCGATTGACTCTATTTTAAAAGGAAAGCCATTTGATCCTAAAAAAGTTTTCGCTGAAAAAAATAGTGAAAGTGTCATTGATTATATCTCAAAACACGAGAATGTAATTGGGTTCGTGGGCGTAAGCTGGATAGGCAATAAAGAGGATACGATGCAATTGAGTTTTTTGAAAAGTGTTAAAATAGCATCCATACAATGTACGTGCCCGGAGCAATCTTATATAAAGCCTTACCAGGCTAATATTATGCGGAAAAGGTATCCGTTGGTACGTGGTTTGTATTATGTGTTGAAAGAAAATTACAATGGACTTGGTTCCGGCTTTGCTAATTTTCTTGAAGATGAAAAAGGGCAGCTGATATTCAGGCGTGCATATCTGGCGCCTACAAAAATAAATTTCAGTATAAGGGAAGCCATTTTAAATTGACGATAAACTGTTTATTAATTAAAATTAGAAAATTAGAAAAAATGAAAAAATTTAGTCTTTTAGCTTCGTTCATCATGTTAGTTAACGTGTTGCTTGCGCAGAGTATAGATGAGGGAAAAAAGTTTTTAAACTATGAGAGGTATACCAGTGCAAAGGATATATTCAGTAAGCTTCTTACGGCCGATCCAAACAATGTCGAAGCAGCTTATTGGTTGGGTCAAACTTATCTTCAAAACCAAGATGATCCTGATTCTTTGGCCGCAAAAGCGCTGTACCAAAAAACTTTGCAGGCAAACCCTAACGCGCCACTTATGCTGGTAGGTATGGGAGAAATAGACCTGATGGAAGGAAGAAAGGACGAAGCCCGAAACAAATTTGAAACCGCAATAAGCCTAACCAAAAAAAGGAATCGTGAAGATATACTTCTCCCAATAGGCCGGGCAAATATTGATGCCAGGAATGGAGATATACATTATGCCATTGATAAATTGAATGAAGCGGCTGATATGGACAAGAAGAATGCTGATATTCAAATTGCCCTGGGCGACGCTTATAGAAAATTAATTGATGGCGCTAACGCTACCACAGCTTATCAAAACGCATTAAATCTTGATCCCAAAAATGCAAGGGCAGATTTTATGATCGGCAGAATTTTTGAAACGCAGGGTTACGGCCAGGAAGCGATCTACATGAAAAACTATACCGATGCAATAGCAGCAGATCCAAGCTTTGCTCCTGTTTACTATTGGTTATACAATTATTACTATAAGCGCGATGTAAATAAGTCAAAAGAATATTTGACTAAATATATTGCAGTGTCCGATAAGGATTCAAAGAATTGTTATTTTGAAGCTTCACTTGAATATGTGTCACAGAGATACCAGCAGGCGATAAATAAGTCGGACCAATGTATTACCGCAGCCGGCGACAAAGCCTTTCCTAATTTGTATGGCTTAAAAGCTTATTCTTATGATAAATTGGGGGATTCGCTAAATGCAAAAAAATATTTTGAAGAATTTTTTACTAAAGTAAATCCTGATAAAATTGGCCCTAATGATTATGCAACTTATGGGCGTGTGCTACTAAAATTGGGAGGTAGTGATTCTTTAGAAACGGTAAAGAATGATTCCCTTGCCTCGGTCTATATTGATAAAGCAGTCGCTCTTGATACAGTGCCGGATAATAAGTTGGATTATGTAAAGTCAACAGCATCGAGCTTATATTCAGCTAAAAGCTATAAACAAGCTGGTAACTATTATACAAAAATTCTTACTCTTAAACCTGATTATGGTAAGGTAGATCTTTATTGGGCAGGATATAGCGATTATTTAGCCGGTGATTATCAAAGAGCAGACTCTGTGTTTGGATTATATATGACAAAATATCCCGAGGATGCCTTTGGTGCATACATGAGAGCAAGGTCATCCGAAGGAATAGATACTACCAATGAGCAAGGTCTTGCTAGACCCTATTACCAGAAAGTTATAGACATTTATGATACGGCCACAGATAAGTCAACTTCAAAAGACTATATAATTCCTGCTTACAGGTACATGCTGGCCTACAGTTATAATATTCAAAAAGATAAAGAGACTGCCATTAAGTATAATAATAAAATATTAGAAATAGACCCAAATGATGAAACCGCCAAGAAAACGGCAGACACTCTAAATCCAAACGGAGCAAAGCAAAAAACAAAAACAGATGATGAAGGGAATGTAGAAAAGGAAAAAACAAAAACAGACTCCACCAAAGTGAAGGGGGAAGATGGAAAAAAGAAAACGAAGGAAAAAGAATAATTTATTAAAAATCCCGGTGATGAACCGGGTTTTTTATTGGTAAAATATTTAAAAAAATAACGCAGGATAGCACCTGATTTCAACTAAAGTAAACATGGAATATTGCCAATGCTGTAGTATTTTTGCAAATAATAATTTTCATTTTAATGGAACTATTTTTTTTACAGGCTGCCCCTAATGTTAATAGCACTGTGAACTATTTTCCAATAGGAATACAATTAATTTTTGCAGTTGCCTTATTGTCTTTAATGATCTATGGGACGCATGCTTTAGGCCCTAAAAGAAAAACGGCTGATAAACTTCAAAATTTCGAAAGCGGTATTGAATCGAAAGGCAATGCCAGGCAGCCAATGGCAATCAAATATTTTCTGGTGGCTATCTTATTTGTATTATTCGATGTGGAAGTAATTTTCTTTTATCCTTATGCAGTTAATTTTCGTGAGCTTGGCTGGCATGGGTTTATAGCGGTACTTATGTTTGTAGGCTTTTTTCTTGCAGGCTTTTTGTATATCATAAAAAAAGGTGCACTTAATTGGGAAGAATAAAGTCGCTTCAAACTCTGAAGGAGCATAGAGCTTCATCTATCCAGAGCCATTATAAATTAGAATTGTGAAATAAAATTGATTGCTCTATAAAAAAATAAATCATAAAAAATTAGTGTTTGACATCGTACATCAAACATCGTAAATCGTACATAGTATGCCTCGCCCCGTACAATATAACATAACAGAAAAGCCAATTGAAACACCGGTTGGAATCGTTGAAGGCCCGGAAGGTTTTACTGGTGAAGGTTTTTTTGCTTCCAAATTAAGTGATGTAGTCGGCCTTGCCAGGAAGAATTCTATCTGGCCATTACCCTTTGCTACAAGCTGCTGCGGTATCGAATTTATGGCTTTGATGGGCTCGCATTATGACCTTGCACGGTTCGGTTCCGAAAGGGTAAGTTTCTCTCCGCGCCAGTGCGATCTTTTAATGGTGATGGGGACTATTGCGAAAAAGATGGCGCCGATCGTAAAGCAGGTTTATCTTCAAATGGCTGAGCCACGCTGGGTTTTAGCAATGGGTGCTTGTGCCAGCAGTGGCGGCATCTTCGATACTTATTCTGTATTGCAGGGCATAGATCAGATTATTCCTGTGGATGTATATGTGCCTGGTTGTCCACCACGCCCAGAAGCTGTGTTAGATGGCTTTATGAAAGTGCAGGATTTGGTGGGTAAAGAAAGTCTGCGTAGAAGAAATAGCGATCGTTATAGAGAATTAATGAAGAGTTATGGAATACAGTAAAAAGTTATCAGGTAGCAGGTATCGGGTATTAGGTAGCAGGTAGCAGGTAGCAGGTAGCAGTTAGTAGATATCAGGTAGCAGGTAGTAAGATTCAAGATTCAAGAAGTTAGCTTATTAAGATTGATTTAAAAATGAGTTTGACCAACGAAATAATTAAGCAAAAGCTTTCAGAGAAATTTGGTGACGATCTCACCGGATGGGAAGAGCCTTATGGAATGCTTACGTTCTCATCGCACAAAGACCATAACCTGAAAGTGCTCCAATTTCTTTACGATGATCCTGAATTGCAATTTCGATTTTTAACTGATCTCTGTGCTGTGCATTACCCTGAGCGTAAGGGAGAAGAACTTGCAGTTGTTTATCATTTGCACAACCTTGTTGATAATATCCGCATACGTTTTAAAGTATATACTGACGTTAATAAGCCAGATGTGTTTAGTGCGACTGCATTGTATGCCGCAGCGAATTGGATGGAAAGAGAAACTTATGATTTTTATGGAGTGAATTTTGTTGGCCATCCAAACCTTAAACGAATATTGAATGTTGATGACATGGAATATTTTCCAATGCGCAAAGAGTTTCCATTAGAAGACCAGACAAGGCTGGATAAAGATGATGAAATGTTTGGAAGGGATTAATCAAAAATTGAATAAATATTTTTGAATGAGTGAACATGTAAAATTACCGGAAGGAAGCCTTGAAAAGCAGACAACAACACTCAACCTGGGGCCTACGCATCCTGCCACTCACGGCGTATTTCAAAATATAATTGAGCTTGACGGAGAAAGAATTGTCGGCGCTACACAAACTGTAGGCTATATCCATCGGGCGTTTGAGAAGATAGCCGAGCATCGTCCGCTATACCAAATTACGCCGCTTACTGACCGCATGAATTATTGTTCATCCCCTATTAATAATATGGGTTGGCATATTGCCTGTGAAAGGCTGCTTGGCGTAAAGACACCCAAGCGTGTTGATTATTTGCGGATCATTATGATGGAGCTTGCCCGCATATCAGATCACCTTATTTGTAATTCAATCGTTGGAGTAGATTCCGGTGCGTACACCGGCTTTTTATACGTGATGCAATACCGTGAGCTCATCTATGAAATCTATGAAGAAGTTTGCGGCAGCAGGCTTACTACTAATATGGGACGTATAGGTGGCTTCGAACGAAATTTTACCAATACAGCTTTTGAAAAGCTGGAGAAATTCATTAAAGAATGGCCGGTTGTATTAGCTGAGTTCGATAATTTATTTATGCGTAACCGCATCTTTATGGAGCGTACGATTGGCGTGGGGCCTATATCTGCAGAGCGTGCATTAAATTATGGATTTACCGGTCCGAATTTAAGAGCGGCAGGAGTTGATTATGATGTAAGAGTTCACACTCCTTATAGCAGTTATGAAGATTTTGATTTTACAATTCCCGTAGGTTCTACCGGCGACTGTTATGATAGATTTTTAGTACGAGACCAGGAAATGTGGCAAAGCCTGCATTTAATAAAAGAGGCTTATAAAAAAGTACAGGAATTTAAAGGTGATGAAGCTGAGGTATTTCATGCAGATGTTCCTGAATATTATTTGCCAGATAAGAAAGATGTCTATACTAAAATGGAAGCGCTCATTTATCATTTTAAGATTATTATGGGCGAAATAGAAATGCCTGTGGGAGAGGTATATTCCCCGGTGGAAGGCGCTAATGGAGAACTGGGCTTTTATTTTATAAGTGATGGTGGACGTGCTCCATATCGCCTGCATTTCAGAAGGCCGTGTTTTATTTATTACCAGGCCTATTCTGAATTAACAAAAGGCGGAATGCTGAGTGATGCGATCATTACCATGAGTAGTTTGAATTTAATTGCAGGTGAATTGGATGCCTAAGGAAATCTAAAAATCAGGATTTAGGGTTTGTTTATTTTGCAATTATGAATAAAAAAAGAAAGATAGCATTGGTCGTAAATAAATATTCTTTTGAAGCAGCAGAAGAAGCTGATGATAAATACTGGGCGAAGGCAACTATAGAAGAAAGATTGAAGGAATTAATTGAACTGAGAAAAATAGTTTTTGGCGCTTCACCTCAGAAAATAAAAAAAACAGTTTCCAGAAGAAGTATTTATCATGAAGAAAATTAATTTGGAAAAAGATATTCTGGAGTTTCTTGATCTATGTAATAAACATAAGATAAAATATTTGGTAATTGGAGGTTATGCGGTAAGTATTCACGGTTATCCAAGGTCAACGAAAGATATCGATGTTTGTATTGAAATGTCAGATATTAATGCCTCAAAAATGATAGAAGTTTTAAAAGATTTTGGATTTGAATCTTTGAATTTAAAGAAAGAAGATTTTTTGAATAAAAATTTTATAACCCAATTAGGTTTTCCACCGCTAAGAATTGATATCTTAAATGATCTTGACGGAGTAAGTTTTGAGGAAGCATGGAATAATAAAAAAGTAGTTAAGATTGAACAGGTGCCTGTAAATTTTATTGGCTATTATGAACTTATAATTGTAAAAGAAAAAGCAGGCCGTCCACAAGACCTTGCGGATGTAAACAAACTTAAAAAAAGAAAACAAGAATAAGTGACTTCAGAATTTTCAAAAGAAAAACTGGATAAGGTAAATGAGTTAATTTCTCACTATCCTGAAGGCAAACAAAAGAGTGCCATCTTGCCAATACTTCATTTGGCGCAGCAGGAATTTGGCGGCTGGCTCGATGTGAGCACGATGGATTACGTAGCGTCCTTGCTAAGTATAAAGCCAATTGAAGTATATGAAGTGGCTACATTTTATTCCATGTATAATATGAAGCCTGTGGGAAAATATGTTTTTGAAGTTTGCCAAACCGGGCCTTGCATGTTGAATGGCAGTGATAATATTATTCAATACATAAAAAACAAGTTGAATATTGACATTGGTGAGACGACCGTTGATGGTTTATTTACTTTGAAAGTTGTAGAATGC
Organism: Hanamia sp.; assembly: GCA_965217965.1. GTDB lineage: Bacteria > Bacteroidota > Bacteroidia > Chitinophagales > Chitinophagaceae > Ginsengibacter. Next base: position 429,043 of record CBDCJQ010000002.1, read on the forward strand.
CTTGGTGCATGTGGGTATGCTCCAATGATGCAGTTGGGCAAAACGTATCGTGAACATTTAACCAAAGAAAAAGTTGATAGGCTAATAGAGGAATGTATAAAAAGTGCAGCGACGAATAATTAGAATAATTGGGAATTACAACCGCTATATTAAGAGTAAGGGAACATCGCAAAGCAGAAGAATTTGCCGATGTGGAATTTTTGATTGACAGTGGCGCAGTTTATAGTTTGGTACCGGGAAAAGTTTTAGATAAAATAGGAATAGAGCCCTATAAAGAAATGAGTTTTTCTTTGGCCGATGGAACTACTATCAAGAGACAAATAAGCACCGCTTATTTTGAATATGAAAAAGAAGGTGGAGGGGCACAGGTAATTTATGGTGAAGACGGAGACACGCCTCTATTAGGAGCAACCACTTTGGAGGCTTTAGGTTTAGTCTTAAATCCCTTTACAAGAACATTACATCCCATGCGAATGCTATTGGCTAATTTAAAAAAAATGTGAGGTCAAATCGTAAGAACTGATGAAGAATAGTAAAAAAAACATAAGAGCGATAACTTTAATAAGATGAAGGTAATCGCTGTAAAAGAGGCTAAATATATTGAAGATTATAAACTTGAAATTATTTTTTAGATAATAAAACGCGCCTTGTTGACTTTGAAAAATTTCTCAGTACGCATAGCCATCCTCAATACAACAAGTATAAAAAAAGTGAAAATTTTAAAAGATTTAAAATCGAAAATGGTAATGTGGTTTGGGGCAAAGATTGGGATATGATTTTTCCGGTCGATGATTTATACCAGGGAAAAGTAAATTAAGTGTTTCTCATTATGAATAAAATTATTCCTTACTTAAAAACCTAAAGCATTACCAGAGTTTAGACTAAAGGTTGAATTTGAAGACGGCATAAACGGTATTATAGATTTAAAGAAATGGAAAGGCCAAGGCGTATTTGAATATTGGAATGAATATAAAAATTTCGAATTATTTCAATTAACTGATGATAAAAAAATTCAGTAGAATGAAGATATTGACATGGATCCTGATGCATTTTATTTAGAGTTAATAAATAAAACCTTTTCCGATTATGCTGGTGATAAGCAGTTTTTACGGTATTCTCATTGAAATGTATTTTGTCTTGTTCAAAAAGATTGAGCCATTTAAAATAAATTTCATTTTATTATGAGCATGAAAAAATTATTAGACAATAAAGATATTTATGGATCATAATGAAACCATAATAAAAAAAGTAAAAGAAATTGTTTACCGCCACGATGCTGGTGCAGAGATTATTTTTTTTGGTAGTCGTGCAAGGGGAGATTATGACGAAGAAAGCGATTGGGATTTTTTAATATTAAGTTCCTTACCTGAAAGCGAAAAATTAAAGGATGATGTAAGAAAAGATATTTTAGAAGAAATAGAATGGAAAACTTTTGAAGTAATACAAACCATCTGGCACAATAAAAAAGTATGGGAAGATGATTATGGAGTTACAAATATTTATGAAAGTATAAAGGCAGAGGGAATTTTGGTATGACGGTAAAGGCTGATTATATTGATTATAAATTAAAGAGAGCAGATGATGCCATAAAGGCCGCTGAAGTATTACTGAAAGAAGACCTCTGGTTAGACTGCCTTTCTAAAATATATTATGCCGCTTTTTACGCCGTAAATGCTTTATTAATAAATATGGAATTAAACCCTAAAACCCATAGCGGCACAAAAAGTTTATTTCATAAAGAATTTATTTTAAAAGAAACCATAGATAAGAAATTTGGTTTTTTATATGATACTTTATTGGCAAAAAGATTTGAAGCAGATTATGAAAATTTTGCTCTGATAGATGAAAAAGAAATCCCTGAATATTTACAAAGGGTAAAAGAATTTATTATAAAAACAAAAGAAATATTAAGCCGTAAATAAAAAAAAGCTGAGCTGCATTCAATGGCAAAAAATTACTAATAGATAAATTAATATTGAATTCCGGGAAGAAATTTTAAAAGAACATGAATAAGATTATTCCTTACTTAAAAAAAGCTGATATATTGCCGGGATATAGGCTGGCAGTTGAATTTGAAGACGGCATAAACGGTACTATTGATTTAAGTAAATGGAAAGGCAAAGGCGTGTTTAAGTATTGGAACGATTATAAAAATTTCGAATTAGTTCAATTAACTGATGATAAAAAAATTCAGTGGAAGATATAGATATGGATCCCGATGCATTTTATTTGGAATTGATTAATAAAACTTTTTCTGAATATGCCGGTGATCAGCAGTTTTTACGGTATTCTCATTAAAATGTATTTGGCGATCACACGCCTTCACATTTTCATGCGCAGTATGCTGAATTTTCTGCTCAGATCTCAATATATGATTTGGGAATTTTGGAAGGGCATCTTCCTCCTAAAGCACTGGCCTTAGTAGTTGAATGGGCAAGTATTCATAAAGAAGAATTGGTGAATTGGAAAAATTTGAGCGAAAGTGGAAATGGTTTATTTAACAAAATTGAGCCATTAAAATAATTGTTTAGAGAACAACATGAAAAAATTATTATTAGAAAAAACGCATATTGAAGGCATTTGCACTTTTGATATCTATCGCCGGGAAGGCGGATATAAAAGCGTGGAGAAAGCTTTAAAGATGCAGGCTTCGGAAGTTCTTGAAGAAGTAAAGAAGAGTGGCTTGCGTGGTCGCGGGGGTGCTGGTTTTCCCACTGGTTTGAAATGGAGCTTTCTTGCCAAGCCTGAAGGTGTTGCAAGATATTTGGTATGCAATGCAGATGAAAGTGAACCCGGCACATTTAAGGATCGCTATCTCATGGAGTTTCTCCCTCATCTGCTTATTGAAGGAATGATTGTTTCATCTTATACATTAGGAAGCAATGTTTCTTACATCTACATTCGCGGCGAGTACGATTGGGTTACCGATATTTTGCAGGTTGCTATCAACGAAGCAAAACAAAATGGTTTTCTTGGGAAAAATATTTTAGAAAGTGGTTTTGATTGTGAGATCTATTTGCATCGCGGCGCCGGCGCTTACATCTGTGGAGAGGAAACTGCCTTGCTGGAAAGCCTTGAAGGTAAACGAGGCTTACCAAGAATAAAACCGCCATTTCCGGCGGTAAAAGGTGTCTGGGGTTGTCCGACCGTGGTGAATAATGTGGAAACGATTGCGGCGGTTGTGCCGATAATTAATAATGGCGGAGAAGCCTATTCAAAAATAGGTGTGGGAAAATCAACAGGTACGAAACTTATTTCAGCATGTGGCAATATTAATAAGCCCGGCGTGTATGAAATAGACATGACCATCTCTGTAGAAGATTTTATTTACAGTGATGAATATTGCGGCGGTATTCCAAATGGGAAAAGATTGAAGGCTTGTATTCCCGGAGGATCTTCGGTGCCCATTCTCCCTGCAAATCTTTTATTAAAAACAGCCAAAGGGCAAACAAGGATCATGAACTATGAAAGCCTTTCTGATGGTGGCTTTGAAACCGGCAGTATGATGGGGTCTGGTGGATTTATAGTTTTAGATGAAGACCAATGCGTCGTTCGCCACACATTGTCACTGGCAAGATTTTATCATCATGAAAGCTGCGGCCAATGCTCTCCCTGCCGCGAAGGTTCCGGCTGGATGGAAAAGATTTTACATAAAATTGAAAATGGAAAAGGCGAATTGAAGGATATAGATTTGCTTTGGGACATTCAAAGAAAGATAGAAGGAAACACGATTTGTCCCTTGGGAGATGCTGCAGCATGGCCTGTAGCCGCTGCCATCAGGCATTTCAGGGATGAGTTTGAATGGCACATCTTAAATCCGCAGGAATGTTTAAAAAGAAATTATGGATTGGCGCATTATGCGGATTCGTTAGAAGTAGCTGTATAATTGAAAAAGATTGGTCATGATAACAAATGTAGAAATACAGGAGATCACAGATAGAATTGTTGAATTCATGGATCCGCAAAAAATATTACTATTTGGTAGCTATGCAAACGGAACTGCAAAAGAACATAGTGATTTGGATCTGTTAGTTATTGTTGAGAATTCTGAATTGCCGAAAAGAAAGAGAGAAATACTATTATATAATTGGTTGGGAACCCGGTATACTTTTCCAAAAGATATTTTAATAAGAACTAAATCGGAAGTGGAAGAATGGAAAAATGTCCGGCAAGCTTTTATAACTACTGTGGCAAATGAATCTAAAGTTCTATATGAAAAATAGAAATGATTTAGTAAAAGAATGGATGAAAATTGCTACTGAGGATTTGTTAGTTGCAAATGAATTGCTTAATCATGATAACATTTATCCACGAAGCATTTGTTTTCATTGTCAGCAATCAGCAGAAAAGTATGTTAAAGCCTACTTAGTTTATTTTGATTTGGATATAATTAAAACACATGATTTGGCAATCCTAATAAAAAGGTTAACTGACTACGACGGGGAATTATCTTCTTTTATAGTAGCGGCATCTGTTCTTACTCCTTATGCAATTTCCGCACGTTACGTGGATGATTTTGAACCAATTTCGGAAGATGATGCAAGAGATGCATATAAGTCAGCAGAGGAAATAAAAAATTATATTCAATCGAAGATAAAATTGTAACTGATAAAAATTAATGCAAAAGATAGATACCATAGAAATAAAAAACTTTAAATCAATCCGCCATCAAAAAATTGAAGGGTGTAAGAGAATTAATGTTTTTATAGGTTATCCGAATGTGGGGAAGAGTAATATTTTGGAAGCGTTGGGGTTATTTAGCTTAATAGAGAATCCGGATATTCCATTTAATGAAATAGTAAGAATAAATGAACTATCTCAACTATTTACAGATGAAGATATAACATCAAAAATTGAGATCAACATAAATAATTATTTTAATACTCAAATCATTCATCTCGATAGCGGCTGTGAATTTGAAATTTATTCCTCAGAAAAGGAAAAAGAGATAATTTCACCTATAGTGCCTGAAGATGTAAATCAAAAACATCATTTAATTCTTTTAAAAGCTACTTTAGTAAGTGCTTCGGAGATGCAATCTTCTTTTCAAGATTCAAAGGTCAATAAAATTTGGGCTAAGCAAATCAAACCTATAAAGCGGTATTTGTTTAGTTCAAATCATGTTAATAAAATATCAAAGTCTCTAAATTATTTAAGTGTTCCGTTTGGAGATAATATCTCAAGAATAATTTTTTCAATACCAAATGTCAAAAAAGAAATTGTCGAATTGTTAGAAAAGTTCTCATTGTCTATTGCGATTTCGAAAGATAGTTCAGGTATCAAGCTTCTTAAGAGATTAGGTGATGGAACCCATTTTATTTTGGACTTTCAAATGATTGCAGATACCTTACAAAGATTAATTTTTCACAAAACAGCAATAGCTTCTAATAAAAATTCCATACTTCTTTTCGAAGAACCGGAAGCACACATGTTCCCCCCATATATTTCAAAGTTTACAAGTGATATTGTACATGATGAAAATCAAAATCAATTTTTTCTAACAACACATAGCCCATTTGTTTTAAACGATTTGATGGATAATTTAAAAAGTGATGAATTAGCAATTTATATAGTCTGCTACAAGAAGGAGACAGGGGAGACGCTAATTAATAGGATGAGCGAAGAAGATATACACGAAGCTTACCAATTTGGATATGATTTTTTTATGAACATTGATAAATTCATATCCCAGGAACAGCATGACGAAGTTTGAAAATAATTGGTGGTTGTATTTTGTGCCAGAGTGTTATTTTGATACCGTTCTTTTGAAAAAGATTTTGCAGACTAATAAAAGGTTAATGCATCGAAAGGGCTGCAATAATGTGATGAGGGACCTGGAAAGTAAGAGGCTTGAAGATTTTTGTTTGCCGTAGCAATAATTGATAAAGATAAAAGTGAACTTAGTTATTTAAAAGAATGTGAAAGCCTTTATGATGCTGACAGATTAATTTTATGGAAACACAAAAAACAAAATCATTTTATAATTCAACTCAATCCGCCTTTGGAGAAATGGATTATTGAAATATTAGATGAAAGTAACTTGAAGATTGAAGATTTTGGCTATTCAGGAAATTATAAAAAATTAAAAAGAGAAATAAAGGAAGATATAGACAACGAGGGCGACGAAAAGTTAAGCAAGCTATTAAATGCGATTATTAAAACTGATTATAAAACAGTAAAAAAATTAAAATCATTTTTGCTATATCTAAAAGAAAAAAATTACTCCGTTGATATAAACGACTTAATAAATGCCTGAAGAACAAAAACAATTTAAAGTAACCATAGACAACATTACCATTGATGTGCTTGCAGGAACAACAGTTCTCAATGCCGCAAGGATGATAGGTGGTGAAGTAGCGCCTCCTGCCATGTGCTACTACAGCAAGTTGGAAGGAAGCGGTGGTAAATGCAGAACGTGCCTCGTAGAAATTGCCGCAGGTTCAACAGCCGACCCCCGGCCTATGCCCAAATTGCAAGCCTCCTGCCGCACCAATGTGATGGATGGCATGGTGGTAAAAAATATTACCAGCGAAAAAGTAATAGATGCAAGAAAAGGTGTGGTAGAATTTTTATTGATAAATCATCCTTTGGATTGCCCGATATGCGACCAGGCAGGTGAATGTTATTTGCAGGATCTGGGCTATGAACATGGCGCGGTGCAAACACGCTATGAATTTAAAAGGCGCACTTTTGTAAGGGAAGATATTGGCCCTTACATACAATTGCACATGACACGCTGTATTCTTTGTTACCGCTGTGTGTATGTTGCTGATCAGCTTACAAATAATCGTGTTCATGGAATATTAGACAGGGGCGATCATTCAGATATTTCCACCTATATTTCAAAGGCGATTGACAGCGACTTTAGCGGGAATGTGATTGATGTATGTCCTGTTGGTGCACTCACTGATCGTACGTTCAGGTTTAAAAATCGCGTTTGGTTTTTGAAGCCTATGGACGCTCACCGTGATTGTGAAAGTACGATGCCGGATGGGCAGAAGTGTTGTGGCAAAGTAACCTTATGGAATCGAGGAGATGAAGTGTATCGGGTAACGGCAAGAAAAGACCAGTGGGGAGAAGTACAAAGCTACGATGGTAAGCCCGGATGGATTTGTAATACCTGCCGTTTTGATAAAAAGAAAACTTCTGATTGGGTAATTGAGCACCCCACAAAGATCAGCAGGCATTCAGTTATTTCTGCAAATCACTATGAAGTGAAGGTGCAGCCTTCTGACCCGTTAAATAAAGTGTTGAATGGCCGCAAGCCCTTGTTACTTTTGGATATTCATGAAGAGAGCGAAGTGAACAGGCCGGAAATAGATTTGAGTTTAATTCCCGGCCCGGCAACCTCAACAACATTTATAGAACACGATGAAGCAAGAGACATAGCAAATGCACCATTAGAAAATATCCTGTTTAACGATCATAAGGAATTACCTAAATACGAATCAGAATAAGACATGCATTTTACTCCAACATTACTGGCGATAGACTGGGCAGTATTTACTGAAAAACTTATTTTAATCGTTGCGGTGGTAAGCGGATCATTGCTCGTTGCCATGTACTCAACCTACGCAGAACGAAAGGTTGCCGCAATTCTCCAGGATAGAAGAGGGCCAAACCGGGCTGGCCCCGGTGGCATTTTTCAGCCATTGGCAGATGGTTTAAAATTATTTTTTAAGGAAGAAATCATTCCTAAATTCTCATCGAAATTTTTGTTTATTCTTGGCCCATGTCTGGCCATGCTTACGGCTATGATGGTAGGAGCAGTGGTTCCGTGGGGAAATAAGATTCATATTTTCGACCGTGATATTTCTTTACAGATCGCTGATGTAAACATCGGGATTTTATATGTATTTGGTGTAGTGAGCCTGGGCGTGTATGGAATAATGATCGGCGGATGGGCGAGCAATAATAAATTTTCTTTGATGGGCGCCATGCGTGCTGCTTCGCAAATTATAAGTTACGAACTCGCAATGGGAATTTCTATCATTGCCTTGCTAATGGTAACGGGAACGCTAAGCCTCAAAGAAATGGTAGAGCAGCAAACCGATCATTGGTGGAATATTTTTAAACAACCTTTAGGATTTTTAATATTTCTTATCTGTGCCTTTGCAGAAACAAATCGTACACCATTTGACCTGGCAGAAGCAGAAAATGAATTAGTTGGCGGGTACCACACAGAGTACTCGTCCATGAAACTTGGCTTTTATCTATTCGCCGAATACATTAATATGTTCCTGAGCAGTGCGGTAATGGTAAGCTTATATTTTGGCGGTTACGATATTCCTTTTGTAAACGATCTTACATTCATAGATAAAATAGGGGTGAACTGGATGGCAGTTTTGCAAGGTGCGTGTTTCTTTGCAAAAATAGTTTGCTTTATATTTTTATTTATGTGGGTAAGGTGGACGATCCCAAGATTCAGGTACGACCAATTAATGAATCTTGGCTGGAAAATATTATTGCCATTAGCACTTGCAAATATGTTGGTGACAGGTGCTTTAATTTTATTAAAACAAAATCACTGGCATTTCTAAAACATAACAATATTTTTGCGGCACTATGATTTTATCACAGGAAAATATTAAACAGGTAGTCCGGGATTATTTCAAAGATAAGCCTGTAAACAAAGTGTATTTGTTTGGAAGCTATGCAAGGGGAGAGGCTGATGAACAAAGTGATGTGGATTTATTGGTGGAGTTAGATTATTCAAAAAAAATAAGCTGGGGTTATTATTTGTGGCAGGATGAAATTTCAGATATAATTAAGATGCCTGTGCATCTGGCATCGCAAGAAGAATTGCACGATTTTATTAATTCTTTTGTTTCGAATGAAAAAGAATTGCTTTATGAGAAATGAAAAGCAAAACGATCATTTAAGGGTAATTGATATTTACGAAAGAATAAGAATTATAAGATCAAAGATGAACGAGATAGATTATGATATTTATTTTGAAGATAGGTTTATAAAATTAGCATTTGAGAGATTGATAGAAATTATTGGAGAGGCTGTTTCGAAATTAAGTGAGGGCTTTAAAGAAAAATATTCATTTATAGAATGGCATAAAATTGCCGGAATGAGAAATCGGCTAATTCACGAGTATCACAGGGTAAACTACAATATACTTTGGGAAGTTTTGAGTGAAGAAATACCAGGATTGGAAATTAAGATAGAAAAAGTTCTTGAGGGTGAGAAAATAGATATAGATTCGATTTATTCTGAAAAATGGAATTTTAAGAGTGATATAATCGAAGAAAAACTTACAGCTTTTTTTAAAGACAAACCAGTAACTGAAGTATATCAATACGAAAATCCGAATTCTGAGATAGAGGATTTGAATCTATATATTAGATTACAAGAAGACACTAAGTTAGGGTGGGAAGTATATGGATGGATGGAGCAACTTACGAAAACTTTACAACGGAAAGTTACCCTAATTACTGAAAGTATTTTTACAAATAGCCAATTTAAAAAAGAATGGCTTGAAAATAAAAAATTAATTTTTAGAAAATAAATGAATTGAAGATAAATGCAAGCATTAACTAACAGAGTAAAGCCGGTTTCCCGGAAACCAATGACGATATGGGAGCGCATGTATTTGCCTGCAATATTTAAGGGTATGCTCATCACTTTCAGCCATATTTTTAAAAAGAAACCTACCATAAATTATCCTGAACAGAAAAGGCCATTTAGCCCTGTATTTCGTGGACTTCAAATTTTAAACCGGGATGAAGAAGGAAGAGAAAATTGTACCGCGTGTGGCTTATGTGCCGTAGCCTGCCCGGCAGAAGCCATCACCATGGAAGCTGCTGAACGCAAACCAGGAGAAGAACATTTATATCGAGAGGAAAAATATGCAGCAAAGTATGAGATAAATATGTTGCGTTGTATTTTTTGCGGGTTGTGCGAAGAAGCTTGCCCGAAGGATGCTGTTTATCTAAGTGAAACTTTTGCGCCGTCAAATTACCAGCGTAAAGGATTTATTTATGGAAAACCAGATTTATTAATCCCTCATCCAAAAGAAAACCCTGAAGCGTTTGCAAAAGCGAGAGGTAACAGAGCAACGCAACCGCAAGGGCATGGAAATGAACATTGATAAACTTTGACTTTGAGCAATCAAATAATCAACTAATCAACCAATCAACTAATTAACCAATTAACCAATTAACCAATTAACCAATTAACCAATCAACCAATCAACCAATCAACCAATTAACTATTTAACCACTAAATGCCCATAACACAAATCTTATTTTGGTTATTATCAGCGCTCGCAATTGTGGCCGCTATCGGTGTCATCGCCAGTAAAAATCCCGTGTACAGTGTATTGTGGCTTATAGTAGTATTCTTCTCCATCTCCGGTCATTATATTTTAATGAATGCCCAGTTTCTTGCTATTGTAAACATTATTGTATATGCGGGAGCAATAATGGTGTTGTTTCTTTTTGTGGTGATGCTCATGAATTTGAATGCAGCAGCAGAACCCCCTAAAAATATTTATTTGAAAGTAGCTGGCGTGATCGCCGGGCTTTGCCTTATGCTTGTAATCATTGCGGCGCTTTCAAGTGCAACAAACACTAATGTAGTTTTACAGGCAGGAACGGATGTAGGGCTTATAAAAAATCTTGGTACGGCTCTTTTTAATGATTATGTCATCCCTTTTGAAATAAGCAGTGTATTATTTTTAAGCGCCATGATAGGGGCTGTCGTAATCGGAAAAAAAGAAAAAGCCACGCAGGCTGTATAACTATGAAAAAGATAGCAGGTATATTTTTAATTTTTGCAGGAATATCTATATCGAACAGATCATCTGCACAAATAGATTTAAACAATATAGACCTCAAAGATATTATTGGAAAAGTGATGCATGTGGACAAGGGCTTTGCGCCTAAATTTGCTTTAGGCAAAACGCCAATTCAGCAAATCAATAAAGTAGCTGAGATCCTCGGCCTTAAAAAAAATGAAACCGTGAATAAGCTCTTTAATACATTCCGTACCGGAAGAACTGTTTACAAAATAGCAGCGTATGCCGGCGGTGCAATTGCCGCTTATGCTGTTGCAAGAAAGATTGGAAATTCTGTAAAGAGTGATAATTATTCGGGAGCATTATATTCAGGACTGGGAAGTATTGCCTCAGGATTGATCGTGAAATTTGCTACGAAAGGTGCTTCCTATAAAGCAGTTGATATTTTTAATGGAATCGCTGCAAAAAAAATCAGGGATATTTTTTCCGTAGCACCTGCATCAAACAGTGCGGGTATCGGGTTGTACGTAAAATTATAAGCATGGAAATAAAATGGTACATTATTTTATCGGTCGCATTGTTCTGCATAGGCATCGTGGGTGCGCTTACAAGACGTAATTCCATCATTGTTTTTATGTGCATTGAACTAATGCTTAATTCGGTGAATTTATTGCTGGTAGCTTTTTCTAAAATGCACATGGCAGGCGCCGGTGCTTTAGATCCATCTGTGGCTACAAATGCTCAAATATTTGTATTCTTTATAATGATAGTTGCTGCGGCGGAAGTAAGTGTGGGCCTGGCAATTATTGTGATGATGTACAGAAATACACACTCGATTGATATTAATTTTTTGAACAGGCTAAAAAATTAAAAAGTAGAACCTATAACTGCCGTGTTGATGGTTTATTAAAATGATGCCGTTACAAAATTTGCTTTTTATTTTTCAAATTTTATATGGATAAAATATTTGATTTCGTTTACTGGATACCGTTACTTCCGTTTTTAGGATTTTTAATCAACGGGCTTGGTAGAAAATCTCTTTCAAAAAAAGTGGTTGGCTTTATTGGAAGTGGCGTTATTTTTCTTTCGTTTTGCCTGAGTATAATTGTATTCATTAATGCCGGCAAAGAAGGCTTTGTTTCACAAAACATCAATTATTTTCCTTTCATTAACCTGGATAAAATTCATATTCCTTTTGAATTCCAGGTAGATCAGCTCACTTCACTTTTCTTACTGATAATTACCGGCGTCGGCTTTCTCATCCATGTTTATTCAACTTCTTATATGCATGAAGAAACGCAATCTGGTTATGGAAGATATTTTTCTTATCTCAATCTTTTTGTTTTCTCCATGCTTTTATTAGTTATGGGCGGTAATTATGTGGTGATGTTTATCGGTTGGGAAGGCGTGGGCCTTTGCTCTTATTTGCTCATAGGTTTTTGGTTTAAAAATAATGACTACAACAATGCAGCAAAGAAAGCTTTTATTATGAACCGTATTGGCGATGTCGGATTTCTCCTGGGAATATTCTGGCTGCTTTCTTCTTTTGGAACTGTCTCTTATCATGATCTTTTTAATTCGCAGAATGGACTTATTACTGCTGTTTCACAAATGAACACGCCGGCTCTTGTGGCAATCAGTTTGCTCTTTTTTGTAGGCGCCACGGGCAAAAGCGCACAAATACCTTTATATACCTGGCTGCCGGATGCAATGGCAGGCCCAACGCCTGTGTCAGCATTAATACACGCGGCAACCATGGTTACTGCCGGCATTTATATGATTGCCCGCAGTAATATAATGTATTCACTTGCGCCTACAACCATGACTGTGGTTGCCATAGTTGGGCTTGCTACCGCAATTTTTGCGGCTGTAATAGCGCTAAGGCAAAATGATATTAAAAAAGTATTGGCATACTCTACCGTTAGCCAGTTGGGTTATATGTTTTTGGGCTTGGGCGTAGGCGCTTACACCGCGGCGGTGTTTCATGTAATGACACATGCTTTTTTTAAAGCCCTTCTTTTTCTTGGTGCCGGTTCGGTAATTCATGCAATGGGTGGCGAGCAGGATATTAATAAAATGGGCGGCCTTGGCAAAAAAATGCGCATCACTTATATTACTTTTTTTATTGCATGCCTCGCCATTTCCGGCATACCGCCTTTTGCTGGTTTTTTCTCAAAAGATGAAATCTTATCTGCGGCATTTGCAGCTAACCCCATATTATATATAATTGGCCTGGGTGGCGCATTGCTCACGGCATTTTATATGTTCCGTTTATTAGCCCTCACTTTCGTGGGAAAGTTCCGTGGTACAGAAGAGCAATTGCATCACGTGCATGAAAGCCCCGCTGCTGTTACCTTTCCATTAATCACTCTTGCAGTGCTATCAACCATTGGCGGCTTTGTGGGCATACCTGAAATGTTTGTGAATAATGGCCATAAGCTGGGCGAATTTTTAGCTCCGGTATTTGAGAGGTCTTCCCATATACTTCCTGCACATGCTGTCTCACTGCAAACTGAATATATTTTATTAGGCGTTTCAGTGATCTTGATAGTTGCCGTTTGTATATGGGCCTGGAATAAATACAAAGACTATTCTAATGAAATAAAAGAAGCAGGTGCATTTGCAAAAGCCATCAGCCATAAATTTTATATTGATGAATTATATGATGCTGTAATTGTACGACCGCTTAAATCGTTATCAAAAGTTTTAAGTAATGTGATTGATAAATCAGGAATTGATGGCATTGTAAATGGTGTAGGGAGAAGTGTAAACTATAGCAGCAGGCAGATACGATTGTTGCAAAGCGGGCAGGCCGGCACCTATATACTTTTGATGGTGATTGGAATTTTGGTGCTGTTTATTATTCAAATGTTTACAAAATAAAATTAATGCTGGGCACGTATTATACTTTTACTGAACTGTTGCTTTGGATACCATTAGCCACAGGAATTATTTCTTTCTTTATCAGGAAAGAATCTTCTGTAAAAGCCTTTGCATTATTCTCCTCACTCGCCACGCTTATTGTTTCAATTTTAAGTTTATGCTATAGCGATTATGTAAATCATCCCGGTTATTTTCTTTACAACAATGTAAGCTATGTATGGTTGCCATACTTAGGTTCCAGTTTCGCAGTAGGCCTGGATGGAATGGGTTTTCTTCTTACATTTTTAACGGCATTTACCCTTCCAATTATTTTTGCGGCAACCTATAAAAGTGAATTCAAAAATTCGAATTCTTTCTATGGCCTGATGCTGCTATCGCAAGCCGGCTTAATGGGCGTGTTTGTCGCTATGGATATGTTGGTGTTTTATTTTTTCTGGGAGCTTGCTCTTATCCCCGTTTATTTTCTTTGCAGCAGGTGGGGTGGGGAACGGCGCATACAGGCAACATTCAAATTCTTCATTTATACATTTGCGGGCTCTTTGTTAATGCTTGTTGGCATCATTTATATGTATCTGCATACGCCGGCTCTCACAGCCTCAGCAGAGCATTCTTTTTCTTTGCAGGCATTTTATAATACGATTCTATCGCCTAACCGGCAGGCAGGTTTGTTTTGTTTATTTTTTATTGCCTTTGCTATCAAAATGCCGATCTTCCCTTTTCATACGTGGCAGCCTGACACCTACGAGCAGGCGCCTTATCCCGTAGTGATGGTGATGAGCGGCATCATGGTTAAGATGGGGATATTTGCAATGATACGTTGGTTGCTGCCTTTGTTTCCTTTGGCTATACACAAATTCGGCAATGTTGCTATCATACTTTCTGTGATAGGAATTATTTATGCAAGCTGCATTGCGATGGTGCAAAACGATCTGAAGCGATTGGTGGCGTGGTCTTCAATTGCACATATTGGGTTGATGGGTGCAGCCATCTTTTCCCTTACTACTTCAGGTTTGCAGGGTGTGATGCTGGAAATGTTTAACCACGGCATTAATATTATTGCGCTCTGGATAGTTGTAGATATTATTGATAAAAAAACAGGTGTGCGTAAAATTTCAGAGTTGGGTGGGCTCGCTGCAAAGTCGCCGGCTCTTGCCATATTCTTCCTGATAATTGTGCTGGCGAATATTGCGCTGCCACTTACCAATGCTTTTATTAGTGAGTTTTTAATGTTCAATGGATTATTTCAATTTAATAAATGGTTTGCAGCCTTTGCTTGTATCGGTATTATACTGGCTGCCGTGTACATGCTCAACATGATGCAAAAAGTATTTTTTGGTCCATCGAATGCACTTACGGAAAATGCCAGGCCAATTGACCTGGCGCAAAAGATTATTCTATCATTACTTGTAGTTATTATTTTAGCACTTGGCATATATCCTGAACCTATATTTCATTTGACACACGATACAGTAAAAGATATTTTGTTGAGAGTAAAATAAGCAGGAGATTAATCGAAGAAAAAGAAAAAGGAAACGGAATAAAAAATTATGAACGCAATTATATTTACTGCACTTTGGGGAGTTGTCATGATGTTTGGCGGTGTATTTTTTAAAAAGAGTACAACGCCTAAGTATTGGGCTATTGCAGGAATCATCATTGTGTTACTGGCAAATGTTCTCGAGTTTTCCGGGTACCGCTTTTTTAATATTGATCTTCACCAGATGTTGAAGTTTGATAATTTCAGCCTACAGTTTAATACGGTCGCTTTCGCCTGTACCTTATTGTTTTTTCTTTTAAATGCCCGGGATATAGAAAAGGTCGGTAACAATATTTCTGAATATTTCGCCTTGATATTTTTTGTGCTTTGTGGTGTAGCCCTCTCTTCTTCTTTCAATACTTTGCTGTTACTTTTCCTGGGAATAGAGATTATGTCAATCCCTTTATATATACTCACGGGAAGCGATAAACGCAATTTAAAAAGTAACGAAGCTTCTCTAAAATATTTCCTGATGGGTGCGTTCTCTACCGGCATAATGCTCATGGGGATCGTGTTTGTCTATGGAGGAAATTCATTGGGTTCTTTTCAGATTGATTCAATACAATTAGGCATTGGTAAACTTCCGGTAATGATTGGCGCCGGCCTTGTGTTGCTTATGGTGGCCATGTCTTTTAAAGTTTCTGCAGCGCCCTTTCACTTTTGGACGCCCGATGTATATGACGGGGCGCCAACCGTATTCACGTCTTTCATGGCGACTATTGTAAAGAGTGCAGGCTTTATCGCCTTCATCCGCCTGTTTCAATATTCATTCGGAAATATGCATCAGCAATGGCAAACGCTTATTGTAATAATTACTGCTGCTACGCTGCTTATCGGAAACCTTACCGCCGTGTTTCAACAAAGCGTAAAGCGCATGCTTGCCTACTCAAGCATAGCCCAGGCCGGCTTTATGATGTTTGCCCTCTTTGCCTTAAATGATACTGCAAGAGAAGGCTTATTATTATATACTGCTGCGTATAGCCTTGCTTCTATCGGGCTGTTTGCGATACTTATAAAGATGGCCGACTACACCATTGAGGGCTTTAATGGGCTCAGCAAACGACAACCTGTTATGGCTTTAACGGGAACTATATTTCTGCTTTCTCTCATCGGCATTCCGTTAACTGCAGGCTTTACTGCTAAATTTTATATGCTGCTCGCTGCCTTAAGGAATGGGCATCAGCTTTGGCTGGTTATTCTTGCCGTGATATGTGCTGCCATAAGCGCTTACTATTATTTTAAAGTAGTACAAGCCATGTATTTCAAAGAACCGGCTGAAGGTGTAAATAACCAAATTAATGTAACGGCCGGCTTTAAATTTTTGCTTATCATAACGGCTGCTATTATCATTCTTCTTGGCATACTGCCCGGCCTTATAATAGACTGGATATATTATTAATTTGAACGGTCTTTCATATTTACTCTGATATAGTATCTTTATATAACTCCTGTTTTTTACTTCTTTGAAAATTTTTTACAGCGCATGCAATTAACGGATTCACTTTCATTGGCCTTTAGAACAGTTAAAAGTAATAAGCTTCGTACAGGCATTACAGTTGCTATCATCGCCTTTGGTATTATGGCGCTGATAGGCATTATCACGGCCATTGCATCCATGAACCAAAGTCTGGCGGAAAGCTTCTCCACAATGGGGGCAAATGGCTTTGCCATACGCTACCAGGACAGGCAGATTCACATTGGGAGAAGAAATAATGTAAAAAAAACCAATGTAAGTTCTCTAAAACAAAAGAAATCTAATGAAGGGAAAATTGTTACGTATCAGCAGGCAAAACTCTTTAAAGAAAGATATGCATTTCCTGCCAGGGTAAGCATTTCCATCCGTGGGCCAGGTAATGTAGTTGTTAATAATGATGAGGTGAAAACCAACCCAAACATTTCCATGCAGGGGGGAGATGAAAACTATCTTATACAGAAAGGATATACCTTGGCGGGCGGTAGAAATTTTAATGCTATTGATGTACAAAGCGGTCGAAGTATCTGCATACTTGGAAATAGCGTGGCAAAAAAACTTTACGGAGAAAACGTTGGAAGGGCTCTCGATAAAATTATAAAAGTTGCCGGTATAAGTTACAGGATCATCGGTGTGCTAAAAGATAAAGGCTCCAGCTCTTTTTTAAATGCAGATAATATTGTGCTTACTACTTATAATAATATCCGCAGAATTTTTCCTACGGATGGCACCACCTTCGACATTGGCGTTACTGTAAATAACATGCGGGATATGGATGCAGCAATAGGCGAAGCCAAGGGAACTTTCAGGCCCATACGCAACCTCGGGGTGAGCGAAGAAAATAATTTTTATATTGATAAAAGCGACAGCATTGCGGAAGTATTTATGAGCAGCCTTGGCGCTATCACAACAGCCGCAGCCTTTATAGGATTAATCACATTAATTGGTGCGGCCATCGGCCTTATGAATATTATGCTGGTGGCGGTAAATGAGCGTACCCGTGAAATAGGATTAATAAAAGCAATCGGCGGTACCCGTAAAAGTATCCGCACCCAGTTTCTTTTCGAGTCAGTGATGATAAGTTTAATAGGCGCCATCTTTGGAATTATTTTGGGCGTATTGGTAGGAAATATTGTAGGAATGTTTTTGAACACCGGGTTTGTAGTGCCCTGGATGTGGGTGATAATAGGAATAGTCGTATGCTCGGCTGTAGGCCTTTTCGCCGGCCTATATCCCGCGGTAAAGGCGGCAAAATTGGATCCGATAGTTGCGCTTAGGTATGAATAAGAGATTATCACTTTACCAGGATATTCTATAGTTGTATTTCATCTCGCGTGTGATTTCTTTTCTCTAAGAAAAAAGAATCTTGTGAAATAAATGCTGATTTTGCAAAACTTGCAGTATCTTTTCAACAGGATACACAGCCCGCGATTTTTGACGATTGAATAACAACCAAAAACTTAATTTCCCTTTTATTAAAATGATCTCTGTATTCATGCAGGCTATTTTTAAAACTTATTCGATAATCTTAAAAATTTTTTAAACATAATGGGTCTAAAAGATTTTTTTTCGTTAGAATTGTGATATAAAATTTTTAACCAATTTCATTTCATCTTAAACATTAAAAAACCTATCGTTATGGCAGAAACTAATACACCTGCAAACTCTACAGTAAAAGCCACTACTTCAGTGCAGGCAAAAAAGTCAAACAATATTATCTCCTTACTTGCTCCAGTACTTTGTATTATAGCAGGGTATGTTATTTGGCGTTATGTTATCGGGGGCGACGGTAATTTTACTTCTCCTGATCCTAAAGGCGGCTTCTGGCCTAACCAGCAAGGCCCCAAGGGCGATCTTGCAAGAATGTATGAAGGCGGTATTATTGTTCCGGTTCTTATCGGTTGCTTCCTTATCGTATTCACTTTTGTAATAGAAAGATGGTTAACAGTTGCCAGGGCAGGAGGCAAAGGTTCTAATGCTGACTTCATCAGAAGGGTGCAATTTTATCTTGCTGATAAAAAGGTGGATGCCGCCATTGCAGAGTGCGACAAACAAAGAGGTTCCGTTGGAAACGTAATGAAGGCCGGCCTTCGCAAATACAAAGCAATGATTACAGATAATGAACTTGATACAGAGCAAAAAGTGCTGGCTATTCAAAAAGAAGTGGAAGAAGCAACCGCTCTCGAATTACCCATGCTTGAAAAAAATCTGGTATTTCTTTCAACACTTGCTTCAGTATCTACATTGATTGGATTGTTAGGTACAGTGATCGGTATGATCCGGGCATTTAGTAACCTGGGCGAATCAGGTGGTGGTGCCGCAGCGAGAGAATTATCAAAAGGTATTGCGGAAGCTCTGTACAATACGGCACTTGGTATTGGTACCTCAGCCTTTGCAATTATTTCTTACAATATTTTCACCACTAAGATTGACGGTATCACTTATGGTATTGATGAATCAGGCTTTACGCTTACGCAAAGCTTCGCTTCAATGTACAAATAAGCTTTATGGAATTTTATAAAAATCGAATCTAATATATAAATTTTAATACAATGGGCAGAGGCAAAGTAAAACGCGGATCTACACACGTAGACATGACTGCAATGTGCGACGTTGCATTTCTCTTGTTATCTTTTTTCATATTTACTACCAAATTTAAGCCGGATGAAGCAATTGAAGTAACACCGCCGAGTTCGGTTTCGTCAAAAGCCGCTTCAGATAAAGATGCCTTCAAAGTTTCTATCGATAAAGAGGGCAGGGTATTTATTGACATGAGCGATGAGATGAGAAGCAATGTATTGGATGAGCTTGGTAAGGAAAGAAATATCAACTTCAGCCCGGATGATGTAAAATATTTCAAACAGGCATCGTTTGTTGGGGTACCGTTAGGCCAGCTCAACCAATTTACAAGGCTTAATCCTGAGCAAATGAAAGCCATTAAGCTTACCGGTATTCCTACCGACAGTACTAATAATGAGCTGCAGGCATGGATAAGTGCGGCAGTAACGGCTAACCAGGGAAATAAGATCAACTTTTATATTAAAGGTGATAATGCGGCAAAATACCCTGCTTTTAAAAACGTGATCGAAGCTTTTAAGAAGAATGATATTTATAAATACAACCTCGTAACCAATGCTGAAGATGTGCCTGAGGGAAGCGAGCTGTATAAAAAGAATATTGCAGAGCAGAATCAATGATCTGGATTAAGAAATTATTTTAAAAAAAAATTAAAACTATATTACTATGGCAGAGATGGAAGTAAAAGAGAGTGGCCATAAAAAAGGCCCCGGCGTAAAGAAAGCTAAAAAGGCGTCAACAAGAGTGGATCTTACACCTATGGTGGACCTGGGTTTTTTGCTGATTACTTTTTTTATATTCACTACTACTATGTCGCAACCAACATCTATGAACTTGGCAATGCCAAAGGATACAGACAAGCCTGATGAGATAAATAAGGTGAAAGAATCCGGTTCATTAACACTTATGCTGGGCAAAGGAAACATGATCTACTATTATTTTGGTAACGATCCTGCCACTATGCAAACCACCGGATATAAAGATTTGAGGAAAATTATCCTTGATAAAAAGAAATCAACGCCCACTGACGATCTATTCATTATTATTAAGCCGGATAAAGATGCCACATATAAAAACGCGGTAGATGTGTTAGATGAAATGAGTATTAACGATATAGGCCGGTATGCGATGGTTGACCCTACGCCTGACGAGTACAGCAAAATACAAGCAACAGAACAGGCGGGCGGCGTTCAATAATTTTATGGAAAATTTAGATTTGTGTATCTAATAAAAAAAATTAAAAATGGAAGCTAATCAAATTTTAAAGGCCGACCTGCTCGATATAATTTTCGAAGGGAAAAATAAGGAGTATGGCGCTTATGATTTACGCAAAACCTATAACCGGCGTATCACCATCGCCCTTGTAACGACGGTGGTTATTATCGCTTTGATTTTTATAGTGTCTGTTATAATGGACAATCTTTCGGCGAAAGATAACACGATAGAAATGAAGGTAAAAGATCTTACGCTGGAAAAAATTCAACCTAATGAACCCCCACCCCCCCCACCGCCACCGCCACCGAAATTGCCGCCCCCCCCGCCTGTTGCCACTATCGCCTTTACTCCTCCTAAAGTAGTAAAAGATGAAGAGGTAATAAAGCCGCCACCGGAGGTAAAGCAAATAGAGGAAGCCAAAGTGGATGTAAAAACCGTAGAAGGAACCAAAGATCTTGGTATAGTTGCTCCACCGGTTGAAGATAAGGGAACACAGGTAGTAGCCGCCCCGGTTGAAAAGAAAGAAGACGAGGATAAGGTTTTTACTAAGGTGGAAATTGAGGCACAATTTCCCGGCGGAGCCTCCGCCTGGACGAAATATGTTACGAGAGCAATTACTTCAAACATTGACGAATTTTCTGACGGTGATTATGGCACTTGCGTTGTAAAATTTATCGTAAGTAAAGATGGGTCTATCAGTAATGTAGAAGCAACCACCATGAAAGGTTCCAAGCTGGCAGAAATAGCCACAAATTCAATTAGGAAGGGACCTAAATGGACACCTGCACAACAAAATGGCCGTTTTGTAAATGCATATCGTTTACAGCCGGTTACGCTCACCGATCCTAATCAGTAAGTAATAAATCTTTATAATTTATTTTTATTAAGAGATGCAATTTGCATCTCTTTTTTTTTAATCCCTTCGCCGGAGAGCAGGGAGATTTATCTTTACAGCATGTATGGAAAACTTTTGGGCTGGGACGATACCATTGTTGCCGTAGCGACACCGCCGGGTATTGGAGCGATTGGAATAATTCGCATAAGCGGGGCAAAGGCATTTGACATAATGAATGAGCTTTTTCCCTCAAAAAATCTTTCTAATCAACCTGCCAACACCTTGTATGTAGGCTTTATAAAAGAGGGGGAAAATATCTTAGACGAGGTAGTAGTTTCATTGTTCAAAGCCCCTGCTTCATATACGGGTGAAGATGTTATTGAAGTAAGTTGCCATGGTTCTCCTTATATACAGCAACAAGTGCTTAATGCAATTATTCACCAGGGGGCCAGGCTGGCTAAAGCAGGGGAATTTACACAGCGGGCATTTCTCAATGGTAAATTAGATCTTACACAAGCAGAGGCTGTAGCGGATTTAATTGTCAGCAATACGTCTGCTTCCCAAAATGTAGCCTTGAAAAATATGCGCGGAGGGTTTTCTGAAATATTAAAAGAAATGCGGGAGAGGCTGATCCAATTTTCCGCTTTGCTGGAGTTAGAGCTTGACTTTAGCGAAGAAGATGTTGAATTTGCCGACCGCGAAAAATTCAAGGCGCTTTTAAAAGAGCTTGAAGCCACGGTAGATAGTTTGCTTAACTCTTTTAAACTCGGGAATGTAATAAAAAACGGCGTGAGCATAGCCATAGTGGGTAGCCCTAATGCCGGCAAATCCACTTTGCTTAATACCTTGCTTAACGAAAACCGGGCTATAGTAAGCGAAATAGCAGGAACCACGCGGGATACCATAGAGGAAGTAATCAATATAAACGGAATTCTTTTCAGGCTTATTGACACCGCAGGCATTCGTGAACACTCGCAGGATGAAATCGAAAACATTGGCGTTTTAAAAAGTAAAGAAAAAATAAAGCAGGCAGATATTGTGTTGTACCTGTTTGATATAAATTTTTTGGATGATAAAGATTTTTATACCGTAGTAAGCTCAGTGAAAAAGGCAAACTCTAATGTGATCGCCGTAATAAATAAGACAGACGATACTGATACCGCCACGTTACTTCGTAAGCAGGAATTATACCGGGACAGCATTTTTATTTCGGCTAAATTAAAAAACGGCATTGAAGAGTTAAAGGATAAATTATTCTCGATGACAGCCGGAGATGCGGCGCTTACAGAAAATATTGTCGTGACAAACGCCCGACATTTTGCTTCTTTAAAAGAAGTAAAATCTTCACTCGATGATCTTCATAAGGGTATTGAAAATAATTTAACGTCTGATCTTTTAGCCCCGGACCTCCGGCGCTGCCTGCATTATCTTGGTGAGATCACCGGCGAGATCACTAATGAGGATACGCTGGATTATATTTTTAGTAAGTTTTGTATCGGGAAGTAACATGCACAAAAGAAAACTTTTAATAAGCAAGCATAAGCTGGTTGAAGAACTAAAACCCCATTAACTCTTTTTTTTGCAAATCAATTGAACTTATTGGAGCTTCCTTAAAAACTTTTGATTAAAATAACAAAAGCCATGTTAGGCAAGGGTTTGCACAGATAAGAATTGCAACCCTTTTTTTGTTTTATTTTTTTTTGTGAATACCAAACTGGATGGAAAAAGTTTCCTCAAAAAAATGTGTCCAATCTTGTAAAATGTTAGTTCCAACAAACATTTAAACACGATCATGGGCACAAACTCTTCATCTATCAACCGTTTCAAAGTGCAACTTAGTTGCTTGTAACTAACGGAAAGGGCTACCCGCTAATCCAATAAGAGCCGGCTTAAGAATGCTTTTATTTTTTTGCCCATTTTCTAACATCTGCTCAAGGGCTGCCGGATAGAAGCGGAAAGCCCGCAGCTGAAGATTCGTGCGGCGGCTTTGTGGCGAGGACTTGCAGCGAATAGCCGGAACTGCAGATGACCATTGTATCTATCGCTCACAGCCCCAACAAATAAATTAGTTGTGTTGGAGACATACCGGAAACTTAAATATCCTTTAGCTGAATTTGAAGCATTCAAAAAAGTAATTAACGCCTCAGCAGATTTTAATAAAATAGTTTTGGTATTGGAAAAAAAATAAATGCTTTTAAACGATATGGTATAATACTAGAATATTTTTTTAAGCCCTTTTTCAAAAAAGCCCCTGAAAGGTTTACGCGGCTCCATATATTTTAAGCCAAACGTCCTGATGCTTTTTTCTTTAATATAAGCCACAGTTTCTTCAATGGAGTCGGAAACGAGGTATAGGTTCTCATCCGTAATGGAAATCGTTCCTTCCCTGGCCATTAGCTCATTGTGAAAAAGAATGTTCTTATAAAATTCTTTATCCCAAATAATGATAGGGAACATATCAATTTTTTTTGTTTGCACCAGGGTAAGCGCTTCATAAAATTCATCTAATGTTCCGAAGCCGCCGGGCATTACCACAAAGGCATAAGAATATTTTATCAATAGCATTTTTCGCAGAAAAAAATATTTTATATCCACCCATTTATCAAGGTATGGATTGTGGTGTTGCTCGTGCGGAAGGATAATATTACAGCCAACGCTTTTGCCTCCAACATCTTTAGCGCCGCGGTTTGCTGCTTCCATTATGCCGGGGCCACCACCGGTCATTATAGTGAAGCCAAGCTTTGCAATTTCGCCTGAAAGCTTTCTTGCATCTTTATAAAATGGATGGTCTTCTTTGAAGCGGGCTGAACCAAATACCGTGACACAAGGGCCCACAAAATGCAACGCCCTGAAGCCTTTTATAAATTCAAAGAACACACTTACTATATATTTAAAATCTTTCCAACGGCTTTGCGGGCCTTCAAGAAATTGAATCTCTGTTTTTAATTTTTGCTTTTCCAAAAAGATGTTTTTATAAGTATGTACGGTATTAGCATGAACACAGTAGGGAAAAATTATCCAGCTTAAAAGATGAATACTAAATGATCAATAGCTTAATAACTTTTTCATAACCGCTTCCACTTTTTCTGCATTGGGAAGCATCGCCTTTTCAAGATCAACGTTCATGGGAACTGCGGGTAAATTAAGCGCGCCAAACACCTCTACGGGAGCATCTAAAAATCTAAAACATTCTTTGGAAATACGCCCTGCAAGGGCTTCTGCAAAAGAATTATTTTGCTGCTCTTCAGTAAGTACGAGGCATTTGCCATGTTTATTCACTGTAGAAA
Organism: Hanamia sp.; assembly: GCA_965217965.1. Lineage (GTDB taxonomy): Bacteria > Bacteroidota > Bacteroidia > Chitinophagales > Chitinophagaceae > Ginsengibacter. The sequence continues at coordinate 453,595 of CBDCJQ010000002.1, forward strand.
AAATCAATTCTTCATCCAGTGGAAAAAGTGATCGCAGGTCTATAATACCAATCTTATCAGGAAAAGATTTTGCTACCTGCTTTGCCCAATACACGCCCATGCCGTAAGTAATAATGCAGCAAGTTTCCCCCTTAGTTATTTTTTCTTCATGAGCGGCTACCACTATCTTTCCCTTACCTAACGGTAACACGTAATCGCCGGAAGGCTCAACACATTTTGCCTCCTCGGTGCCGGGCACTTTACTCCAGTAAAGCCCCTTATGCTCAAGCATCACAACCGGGTTTGGATCAAGAAAAGCGGCTTTCATCAAGCCTTTCATATCCGCAGCATTCGATGGATAAGCAATTTTTATCCCTTTGATAGCAAGCAATAAAGTTTCCACACAAGTGCTGTGATAAGGGCCTCCTCCACCATAAGCGCCTACCGGTACACGGATAACTGTTTGCACAGGAAATTTACCGGCACTCAGGTAACAACTTTTGGCAACTTCAGTGGCGAGCTGGTTTAACCCGGGAAAGATATAATCTCCAAATTGGATTTCTACAATAGGCTTCACACCAGTCGCAGAAAGGCCGACAGTAGAACCGATAATGTATGCTTCCTGTATAGCCGTGTTAAACACACGATGGTCTCCAAATTGTTCGGCTAAAGTTGCTGCCTCCCTGAAAACTCCACCCAGCCTTCGTCCTACGTCCTGACCGTATAAAATCGCTTCAGGATATTCTTCCATTATTTCGCGTATGGCAAATAAGGCGGCATCTACCATCATTATTTTTTCTTTACCAGCCGGTGCACGTTCACCCTGTTCTTCTTTCACGGGTGTATCTATAAAAATATGTTCCTGAACGGTTGAGGGGTGGGGTCCAGGTGCCTTGCAGGCTGCATCAAATTGTTGCGATACAGCTTCCGCTACGATGGATGCTATTTCATCGAGGTCACTTTCGGCTACGCCGGACTGAAGCAGGCGTTTTTTTAATTTCGGCAAGGGATCATCTTCTGCATGTTTAGCCAGGTTTTCTTCCGTGCGGTAAAACTCTTTGCGTACACCACTTGTATGATGGCCAAGCAAAGGAACCTTAGCATGAACTAAAAAAGGCCGTTGATTTTGCCGCACTTCTTCCACCACTTTTTTCATCGCCTTATAACTTTCGACAAAATCACTACCGTCAATGCTTACACGCCGCAGCCCTTTAAAGCCTTTTGAAAATCTATATGCATCCATGGTGCGGGCTTCTGCAGAGGATACACTTATGCCCCAGCTATTATCCTGTACGAGGTAAATAACGGGCAACTTTTTTAACACAGCAAATTGCAGCGCTTCACTTACTTCTCCTTCCGTTAAGCTCGCATCGCCTAACGAACAAACTACAACAGGCGACTCTCCCTCATCACCATTTCTATAAAAAGGAGAACCCATACTTTCAAGATATTGCAGGCCCTGCGCAATGCCTGTGGCGGGTATAGCCTGCATACCCGTGGCACTGCTCTGGTGAATAATGGTTGGTTTATCATCACCGCGATAATTAGGATGAGCATAATATTCCCTGCCCGCAGTAAAGATATCATCGCCCTTGGCCAGCAATTGCAACATTAATGTATAAGGTGAAAAGCCAAGTCCCAGCAATATGCTTTCATCGCGGTAATAAGGACTAATATAATCGCAGGGTAATAATTGAAAAGCAGTAGCGAGTTGGATAGCTTCGTGGCCGCGGGAGGTAGAATGAACATATTTACAAACCTGCCGGTTTGCTTCATAGATGTCAGTCATGGAATATGCTGTGCACATCAGCCTGAAGGCATTTAAAAGGATCTCTTTATCTATCATCTTAATTACATAATCAGCAAATCAACTAATCAGCCAATTGCAAAATCTTTTCATCTTTGAAAGCTTCCCTGGGCGTTAATCCCAGCAGTTGAAACATTGCGTGATCCTGGTCAAATGCAGGGTTAGGTGTTGTAAGTAATTTATCTCCCGAGAATATGGAATTAGCGCCCGCCATAAAGCAAAGTGCCTGTTCGGCTATTGACATTTCTGCACGGCCCGCGCTCAGCCTCACCATAGCCTGCGGCATGATGATTCTTGTAGTGGCTATCATTTTTATCATATCCCAGATATCAACTTTTTCGTTGCCTTCCAAAGGCGTGCCTTTCACACGTACCAGCGCATTAATAGGAACGCTTCCCGGATGTGTTGGCAAAGTTGCCAATGTGTGCAGCATCCCGATCCGGTCTTCATGCGTTTCGCCTAAACCAATGATGCCGCCGCTGCAAACGCTGATGCCCGCTTTGCGCACGTTGCCTAATGTTTTTAAACGATCATCATAAGTACGGGTAGTGATTATATCAGCGTAGTGATCTTCCGAAGTATCTACATTATGGTTGTATGCATAAAGGCCTGCATCGTATAGTTTTTTCGCTTGCTCCTCAGTGAGCATGCCCATCGTGCAGCAGACTTCCATGCCTAATTCATTTACACCCTGCACCATTTCCAATACCTGGTCAAAATCCCGGTTATCTCTTACTTCTCTCCAGGCAGCGCCCATGCAAAATCTTGTTGAGCCTGCATTTTTAGCTTTTTCGGCGTAAGCCAATACTTCTTCTTTTTTCATTAAGGCCTGCACATCAACGCCTGTATTGTATCGTGCAGCCTGCGGGCAATACGCACAATCTTCCGGACAGCCCCCTGTCTTTATAGAAAGTAAAGTACACACCTGCACTTCGCCGGTAGCATGGTACTCACGGTGAAGCGTAGCCGCTTTATAAATAAGCTCAAGTAAAGGGGAATTATAAATCTCCGATATCTCTTCTTTTGTCCAATTATTTCTTACCATAGTTATCTTTTATGTAAGGGCACAAATTTATTTCTTATCTGTTAGAAAAGCTGCGCAAATTTTCGAGAGATATGAAACTGAGCAAACCAAGGGCAAAAACGAGATATTCATTATTTGCAATACTAATGCAACTTTGTTTTAGAAATATTTATCAACCTTCGTACAAATCAAACTTTGTAACTTAGTTTAAAAAAGTATATGACTTATACTGATAAACACATGTGAAGCTTATTCGGGACTTTTTGATGGATTAAGCTTAGAAGGTAAAGCCGAGCTTATTGAAAGCCTTGCAAAATCAATAAAGACTGAAAAGAAAAACAAAGAAAGTAATTTTTATAAATCATTTGGTGCTTTTGCATCGGACAAATCTGCAGAAAAAATTATAGAAGAAATTAAATCAAGCAGAAAGTTTAGAAATAAAGAAATCAAATTCTAATGCCTTATCTGCTTGATATAATATTTGAGTTGGGTTCAATCCGATCCGACACATTGCAATAATACAATAATGCAAAATCATTTAGAAATACTGGAAGAAATTGACAAGCTACTTTCAGACCATGGGCTCGAAGATGAAAGACAAAAGCTTGAAGACGAGGTACGTGCTAGTTTTCCGGCAGTGAATTATGCTTAAGAAATGCCTCAAACTTATTGACACTCCAAAAAATGAACAGGAAAGTATCGTCCTTGGTTGGGCATCAAATAAAGGAGTTGGTTTCTTATTGCCATGATAACGGACTGTATCCTAAAATTAATTATGAAACTTAAAATTAATTGGCGACACAAATCACTTGAAATTTTGGAAAACAAAAAATGGGGTGACACTGTAAATGCTCCAAATAATCTTGTAAAACGTTGCATTCAACTAAGCAAAATTTCTGTTGACAATTTCAATATAAGTGATTTAAGACTTATGATTGGGCAAAAGTTTGGCTTATCTTTTTTGATTCCTATTGCTTTAGAAAAGTTCCGAGACAACGTTTTTATTGAAGCTGATTTCTACGAAGGAGACCTGCTTTCAAGCATTTTAGATATTGATACTTCATTTTGGAAGAATAGCAAAAACTATTGGATCCAGCTCGATAATTTAATACAAGATAAGCGTCAACAATTACATGACATGAAAATCTCAACAGCAAAATTTGACAATGCAAGACCTTGATAAAAGAAGAACGATCAGTTCAAACCTTAGAGAAAAACAACAGTAAAAGTATGATTACAAACCCATACTTCGCCAGACTTTAAAGTTCTCTTTCTTCGCGGCAAACTGGATATCTCTCAATCAGCTATCCCTAAAAATAACTCAAATTAGTTTTCGGCGTAAGAGCAAGCACACTTTCGTAGATAAGCTTAATCGTATTATTTATATCATCACGATGCAGCATCTCAACAGTTGTGTGCATATATCTTAAAGGAATAGAAATTAACGCTGACGGGCATCCATCATTTGCATAGGCGAAAGAATCCGTATCGGTGCCGGTGCTGCGGCTTACCGCTCTTAATTGTAAAGGAATTTTATTTTTCTCCGCAACCTTTTCTATTATAGCTAATAATTTATTATGTACTGCCGGGCCATACACAAGGGCAGGACCTTTACCGCAAGCACAATCACCTTCAATCAATTTGTTGATCATTGGCGTGGTGGAATCATGTGTAACATCAGTGATGATAGCTACGTCAGGCTTTATTCTTCTAGCGATCATCTCAGCTCCGCGAAGGCCTATTTCTTCCTGAACGGCATTAACGATATATAATGAAAACGGTAAAGTTTTTTTATTTTCTTTCAATAACCTCGCAACTTCTGCTATCATAAAGCCGCCTATCCTGTTATCAAAAGCCCTTGCAATAAAATTTCCATAAGATACCTCATCAAAGCCATCAGCGTAGGTAACGGCGGCGCCTATATGAATACCCACATCTTCCACTTCTTTTTTATTACGTGCTCCGCAATCAAGAAATAAATTATCAACTTTAGGCTGTTGCTCTTTGTCGCTGCCACCCGAACGTGTATGAATAGCGGGCCAGCCAAACACGGCTTTCACCGGACCTTTCTTTCCATGAACAAGCACCCTTTGCGATGGCGCAACCTGGTGATCAACTCCCCCGTTTCTTTTTAAATAAATAAGCCCTTCCGGCGAAATATAATTTACAAACCAACTTATTTCATCAGCATGCGCTTCTATTACTACTTTAAAACTTTTGTCAGGATTAATTATACCAACTGCCGTTCCATATGCATCTGTAAACGTGGTATCGACATAGTCTTTTATATAATTCAGCCAAACCTTTTGGCCGCCAGTTTCAAACCCTACAGGGGAAGGCGTATTGATGTAATTTTTAAGAAAGCTTAGTGATTTTTCGGTAATGATCTGGTCCGTTTTTTTACTTTTAGCCATAGCAGGTTTAATCTTTTTAATTTAGAGTGTGCAAATTTAAAGTTTTAACGCGAGAAGGTAAACAAGCAAAGCCTGCAGCAACATCATACCATCTATACCAGCCAAATAAACGAAATCGCTGTTGGTTTTTTTTGTAAGCTCAACCGTAAAAAAAGTGGCTATAGCGGAAATAATCATCGCAATAAACAGCCCGGTATCAGCCCAATAAACATATTGTAAAACCGACATCAGAATGAAGAGTAAAATGCCTGCATACGCGGTGCGGTATGATTTTTTTTTACCCAAAATAATCGCCAGCGTTTTTATATTTTCATGCCGGTCAATTTCTATATCCCGCATATCAAACAGCAGGCAAAGTACAAACATGAATATGAACCGCTTGCCAAAAATAAATAAAAATGGAGTTGTATTAACTGCCCTGTCGCTCACCGGGAACCAAACTGTAACAAGCGTCCACAAAAGAGCTAGGGTAATGATTTTAAGAAAGCCATAATCTTTTATCCTTTTTCCCTTCACGAACGGTAGTCCCGGAAAAGAGTAGAGAAACGCTATAGCGCCGAGTACCGATAAAATAAAAAAATGCTGCAGGCGAAAACTGAAAAGGCTGATGATTATTAAAACACAACCGGCAGCAAAAAAAAATTTGTGTATGTTTTTATTTTGAAGAGACCAGGCAAGCCTGCGGGAGTTTTTTACGGCGGTAGTCTTTACCAGGTAATGAAGATTGTATTGTACGATAGTGGCTCCAAATACAAAAAAGTAAAAGCTCAGGTTGTTTAAAGGTGTGCGCAGCAGCAGGCTGGTTTCAATGGAAAGTGCAACAGCACAGCAGGCAATGAAAATACTGCTGAAGAGTATAAACTCGGTGATCTTTTTTATGAGCACTTTTAGTAAACAAGAATAATGGGTGGTGATGAAACAGTATCACTTGTGTGCATCGCCGCATCGGTAAGTGCAAAGCGAAAAACAGCGGTATCATTTCTCTGGCATTGTGGTGAAATATTTGAGAGGCCCGGGTTTGAACTGTTGTAGCCAAAAGTTACCGTTATATCGCCCTTTTGATTTTTTGTGGTGGGAAATGGGGGAACCTGGTAAGAGTCGGGTTTATTACTCGCGGGACAGTTCGGCACTATTTCATCCACATAAACCTTATTAGTAAGATCGCCCTCTGCATCGGTAAAAGATAAGGTGAACTGTATTTGCTGGCCCGTGCGTAACGTGGTGGTGTTTACACTTTTGAATTTTAATGAAGGCGTAGTTGAAAACTTATCTTTCTTGCAAGCGGTAAACATGGTGAAAAAGAAGATTGAAATTAATATAGGGTATCGCATCTTTGTGTTTTAAAGCTGAACGTTTAATTCTTCAAATTTAATTATTAAAACCTGAATAACATTTTAGAAATATCTAAATGGAAAAATAAAATTTTCAATGTCGCCTATTACAATTTCGATGAAGTGGCGCTGGAACTGTTCAGAATTCAATATCAATTCAACGAAGTTTATAAAACATACGTTGATACGCTGGGTATAGTTCCCCATGAGGTAACACGCATTGAAAAAATTCCTTTTTTACCCATACAGTTTTTCAAATCAAGGGAAATAAAGACCACTGCGTTTGAGCCGGAAAATATCTTTGAAAGCAGTGGAACTACCGGCGAAAATACAAGCCGCCATTATGTAAAAAGTAATGCTTTGTATAGGGAAAGTTTCGTGAAAGGATTTACCCATTTTTATGACAGCCCGCAACAGTGGTGCATCATGGGGCTTTTACCCGGCTACCTTGAGAGAAACAATTCTTCACTGGTATATATGGTAAATGAACTGATAGCCATGTCAGGAAAAACCTGCAGCGGATTTTATTTGCACGACCATGAGGAGCTGTATAAAACGCTTGTGCACAATGAAATTATTGAACAACCAACGTTGCTGATAGGCGTCACGTATGCTCTGCTTAATTTTGCCGAAAAATATCAGATGAGCCTTAAATACACCACCCTAATGGAGACAGGCGGAATGAAGGGAAAGCGCGATGAATTGACGCGTGAAGAAATTCATAAAATTTTAAAAGCCGGGCTTGGCGTACAGTCTGTTCACTCAGAATATGGAATGACGGAGCTACTATCGCAGGCTTATTCCAGAGAGAAAGGATTATTTTATTGCCCGCCGTGGATGAAGGTGCTTATAAGAGAACATAATGATCCGCTGGCCTTAACGAACAACAAAAAAAACACAAGTGCCGCAACCGGCCTGATTAATATTATTGATCTTGCCAATCTCTACTCTTGCGGTTTTATAGCTACTGATGATGTGGGAAGGCTTTATAAAAACGGATCATTTGAAGTGCTGGGAAGGCAGGACCAAAGCGACCTTAGAGGATGCAGTCTTTTAACAGCAGGTGGCAATAAAAGTTTATAAATATTATAACGAAATGTGGATTGCCTAAAAAAAATGAGGATATATAATTTGTAACTTCACTCTTTCATTCATCAAACAAAAAATAATAAAATGAAAAAACTTTTTTTAATGTTAATGCTCTCTTTGAGCGTAGGCATTCTTGCTCATGCACAGGATAAGGATAAAGTAAAAGCAACTTCCACCGTACCGCAAAAAGTACACAACACTTTTAGCAAGCATAAGAAACACAAAGGATATAAAGTAAAACATACGCATAGCGGAGTTACTGCAAAGCACAAGGTAGATAGGAAAGACGGTGAAGTAAAAGACAAAGTAAAAAAGTGACGTTCTTATGAATACTGTGCCGCCTCAATTAGTTTTGAGGCGGTTTTTTTTATAGGTCATTGCCGGCATTGTTTATTTCAATCCAGTAACCATCAGGGTCTGTAAAATAAATTTGCTTTACCCCGTCAGGCCTTGTCGTAACTGAATTTCGCTGCCCCACGGCGCTTTCATAAGCAACATCATTTTGCTTTAAGCGCTTAATAAATTTTTTCACTGATGAAACACTAAAACATAAATGCGAGTCTTTATGATGAAGCTCCATTGCGGGTGCGCCTTCTATAATATGCAGGGCAGCACTGCCTCCGATGGAAAACCAGGTATGCCGTCCATCTTGAAAAGGCTCGGGAATTTCTTCTAACCCAATGACCTCTTTGTAAAAATGCGTACTCGCCGGCAAGTTCATTACATACACTGCAATGTGATTTATCACCGGCCTGTTTTGCATTTCACCTGGTACATTTCCCATAAAATAAATCTTAAAAAAGTGAGTGTTAAACAAAAATAAGTTTTTTGATTCCTGTAAAACCGGGCTTAAAAAGCTCAGCTCTTAATGCCTCCCTTTCTATACAAGTTTATCTGTACCCCACAAAACCAAATCAAAAACAACAGGAATGTAATTTTTTGAACAATGGGCAAATATGTGATCAGCTTTTCATCATAGTAAAAAATATTATTGACAGCAATAAGAAAAACATTACCTATCCCAAACCAAAACAACTTTTTCCATTTTAGTTTTCGTAATCCTATAAACGTTCCGGTGATGGCAACCAGGCCGGCAAGTGTTGCCATATTTATAATGATATCGTGTTGAGCTGTAGAAAGAAAAATCAACAATGCCACGGCGATAAATCCTGAGAGCTGTATGATAGTGCCTGTAGTTTTATTAAGCCCGGCCCGGCGTGGAAAGATGCACCAAAAAAATGCGAGGGAAGCGCCAAGAACAGCCATGGCCGCTATGGCAACAGGCCGTGCAGGATTATGTTTGCCATTGATCGCATTTTCGTTCAGGAAATTACACCAATAATTTTGCGCCCAGCTAAAGCCTCTGAAATTTTCATCTGCCTGGTTGCCCCCGGGATAAAAAAAAGTAGCAATAATATAAAGCAATACATAAAGAATTATTCCAAAGAAAGGAAGGAGGATCCACTTCTTCTTTCGTTTCAATTTTTGTTGAATTGAAAATTCCGGTTAGAAGCAATCGGTCATTGCGTGCTCCACTTAAATTTTTTAATGCCTAACGCACCAAATACAGTTGCATAAGCAATGGTTACTAAAAGCGCCATTGTAGTTTGACTGCTCCAGGAGGCCGGTTCCATACTTGCGGACAAAATAGCTTTCACTGTGCCATACGGTGACCAGTGAACAGCGTTCTTAAATTGTTCGCCGAGAGCGCCAAGGTCGCCAACGATACCTACCATTATAAATACAAAATACACAAGCCTTGTAGTTGAGCTTACTGTTTCGGCATTCTTTACCAGGCCTACTATCATTTGCCCCAGGCCGAGGTATAATGCGCCACCCACAATTGCAGTAAAAAAAGTAAGGGCATAGCCAACCGGCGCTAGCGATATTTTATCAAAATAAAATCCGGCTAAAAACACGACTGCCGTTAGCAATAGTATCATGGCAAGCTGCACGAGCAGCCTACTAATCATAATGGCCCAGGTAGGTACGGGCGTTACCCGCAGTCGTTGGAACACGCCTTTATCACGGTCACGGGCAATCGAATTTGAGTACCCCATTAAGCCTACAGCAATGAGGCCGAGGGTAATGCAGGTGGAAAGTGCAAATGCGCCGCCCATTGTATCTATTATTCCCTTCCACGAAATAAGAATGAGCACCGGCACCAGCAATATTAAAATGCTTGACCGGCGATTGCGCCATTGCGTAGTAAAGTCTGCACGAAGTAATGATAACAGTGCCGCCGAAGTTTTAGGTACTATGGTTTCCATATTTTATTTTTTACGCACGTACGGTGCGCCCGGTTAAGCCAATGAATACATCTTCCAGTGTGATTTTTCCTTTTCTTGAAACGCTTATTACTTCCAGGTCATTGCGGTGACGGTCGATAATTGCCTGCGGCGTGTCAACGGTCAGTACCCTGCCGTGATCCATTATCGCAATGCGGTCACACACTGATTCAGCTTCTTCCATTGAGTGCGTGGTAAGCAACAGGGCATGGCCTTTTTCGCGCATCCCTTCCATGCGTTCCCAAAGTTGCCGCCGCGATTGGGGATCAAGCCCGGTAGTAGGCTCGTCCAGCAGCACCAGCACCGGGTTATGAATGGTGGCTATCACCAAAGAAACCCGCTGTTGCTGCCCACCTGATAGTTGGCCGAAACGCTTGCCCGCAGACCCTTCCAGCTTTATTTCCTGCAAGATGCTATTTAGCTTTTCTTGTGTAAGTGGCACGCCATATATGCCGGCGTAAAGTTTTATTATTTCACTCACTTTTAGCTCCGGCTGAAAGCTTGTAGCCTGCAATTGTACGCCGAGATTGGCTCTTGCATGGAGTGGTTGTTTATTTGCATCAAACCCTGATATATGTATTATACCACTCTGCGTTTTTAGCAGCCCTTCCACAGCGCTTAGTGTACTCGTTTTGCCGGCGCCATTCGGTCCCAGCAAACCAAAAATTTCACCTGCCTTTACCTCAAAGGAAACATCAATCACCGCCCTGAAAGAATTGTAGGAAACATTAAGCCCGTCGATATTTAGTATTGCAGCCTCGTTTGCATTACTCATTATTTTATGTTTTTTTGCGCACTTAAATCTTTATTCGTAAAAGTAAAGAATTATTACAAGGCAAAAAATCGCCGAATTGATTGCTTATTGCATCAATTTTTCGAAACCTTTGTATTCACCTTCCCAATTATCATTAAAAATAAAATTTATTTTTTCTTGCTAAATAAAACATCAGCCAAGCTGTACTCTATTTTATTTTTATGGCTGATCGTTGTTGTCGCGATACGATCTATAAAAAAAGCTACGCCTCCACCGGTCGTAAAGAATAATGCGCCGGACAGCGTATTCAGCGCTCAAAGAGCGTTCAGTTATTTACAACACTGAAAAACAGCACGTAACTCATTGCACCAAGTCAGGTACATTTGCGAGGTTATCAATACCACAACGGACTCACCCAAGCGGAAGCTGACTGAATTCAAATCATTAATATCAAAACACTTTAGCTACTATTACATTGTTAAACTTTATTTCGTATTTTCTAACTTATTTACAAACCTAAATGGCAGAACCAGAGAGAAAATAAATAGAATTGCAAACACAAAACAAAAGATTTCTTGACAACCATTAGCATAAATATTGAACGGATAAATCACCTTCTCAAACTCTACAAGCTGGAGAAGAAAGAATTTCTATTGCTTGTAAGCAAGGGTTTGAAAAAGAAGTTTACGGCAGAGGAAGTGTTTAAAAGTGAAATCAAAACCAGTTTGCTGAAAAAGATAGATAATGTTTTTGGCAAAGGCTTAAATTACTACATAGACCCAAAACAACTGAGAGAAGCAAAAGAGGAAAGCATTTTTTTTCGTAAAGATAAATTCAATGCCGACCTGAATTTGAGTGCAAAGAAAGTTGTTAATCATTTTGAAGAAGAAAAAATTTCTCTTTCTGCTCTATCCAAACTTTCAGATTTAAAACACGAAAGATTGCTGCCTGTTTTCACTGTAAAGGATAAACCGAAAGAAGTTGCGGCGAAAATCAGGGAGAAGCTTTATCCTGAATTCAACAGCAGGAAAAGAGAGTTCCTAAAATCTCTTATCGCAAAGTTTGCCGAACACAACATTCTTGTTTTTGAGTTTGTAGAAAACTGGAATAAGAAAGAGAAAGTGAACATCAACGGTTTTTACCTGAAACCTGACACGATTGTACTTAAACGCAATCAAAAATCTTTCAGTAGAGAAATCTTTACACTTATTCACGAGTTAGGACACTACTTTCTGAACGAAGAAGAAATTGATGACCGCATCAACGAAGATTCATCTGATTACAATTCATTAAGCAAAGTTGAAAGATGGTGCAATGACTTTGCTTATTACTTTTTAGTTGGTGAGTTGGATAAGATTTTAACAGCACTTGCAACGGCAACAGACAACAACGATTATCACCACGACATTTTAGATTCCATTGCATTACAAACCAACCTGAGTGTGTTTGCGCTTTACACACGATTGCTTATCAATGACAAGATTTCATTGAATAATTACAGGAAGGTTTGCAAAGAACTTTCGGATAATATCAAAACAAGAGAAGCGGAGGAGCAACGCAAATATGAAATAGAAAGATTAAAAGCATTGGAAGAAGGAAGAAAGCCAGGCGGAGCAGCAGCCAAACCGCTTCTTTCGCCTTTGTATGTAAATACAATCCAATCGGCATTTTATGAAGGAGTAATTAACGAAGCGGAGTTTTGCAGAAGATTAAACATTAAACCCGAAAGGATTGGCTATTATCTTAAATGAGAGCAGTAATAGACACAACATCACTTGTTTCATTTGTTCGCTATTATCTGCCATTTGATAAAGCCGACAAACTGAAAAAACTATTTGAAAAGAAATTCGCTTCGGGAGAAATGATTGTGTTGGATAAAGTTTATGAAGAATCAAAATTTGTAGCGAAAGGAATTGTAAGTAAAGAGTTGACATTTTTGGCAAAATCACCGAAGATTATCAAGACAGAAATACTGCTTCCCGAACAAAAATTTTTCAAGCGACTTGAAAACGAACTCTGCTACGGAGCTCAACGAAACAAACTGACCGCAACAGAATTTGAAATTGAGCAAAAGAAATTTTTAGAGACAGCCGATGCGAAATTGATTCTGTTTTGTGAGCAAGATAAAAACTCTTTGGAGTTAGATAAACCGATATTGGTAACAGAAGAAACGAGAAGTGAGAACGACAACAAGCTTTTCAAGAAGTTACCGGAGATTTGCACTATTCTTAACATTGACCATTGCAATCTTCCGACTTTATTGAGAGACCACTTCCAAATTAACTTGAGTGAATACTTGAAATAATATCAAAGAATCCGACGCACCAAGTCAGGCACATTTGCAAGGCACACAAAGCCGACACATAAAAGCCAACCTTGCAAAAGAGACTGCCTTGTTCCAACGCTTCCGGGACACACCCTGCTTCTTCGGACACATACTTTCAGTTCGACCCACCATGACGAAGGGTATACCTACAACATGGTTATTGCTAAAATGCAGACTGACGGAAGCCGTGTTTCAACTGTGGTAATTCTGATGGGCTGCATATCAGCTTGACATTAAAAATTTAGCAGTAGAATATATCATCATCTTTTTATCTTTACTCAGCATCAGTTAGCCGGACAGACGGAATTCTATTCGCTGCTATAAAGCGAAATAAGAAATTGGGCCTTATCTTATTCGATCGCTCGGTGGGATTGCCGGTAGTCAAAGATCTTACAACCTATCTTAAAGATGTAATCCCCGGACAGGGATTCAGATAACAATACCACGCAGGTAGAGAAGTATTTTATCTTTTAGCTATTGATCTTTTATCTTTAATAATTTTATAGGATTAGGCGTTTTGATCGTATTGTCAATTCAAAAAAAATCAATGAATAAAATTCGTGCTAATCTATGCAACCTGTCTGTCGTCAGGCCAGGTTCGTGGTTTTTTTACTTAGGCTTTATGTAAGCGCCTAATCCTATAATTTTATATAGAAATATTTTTTTTCGATCAGCAAAACCTGTGAAAGAAATTCAGCATTCAATTAATTTTATTAGAGATGAAAGGACAACACAAATACAATTTGAAAATTACCTGGATCGGGAATGCAGGCAGTGGAACAAAGGATTATCGATCTTACAATCGCAACCATACTGTATCCGCAGAAAACAAACCGGATTTATTATGTTCTTCCGATCCATCCTTTCGCGGCGATAATACACGATATAATCCCGAAGAATTGCTGGTGGCCTCACTCTCCGGCTGCCACATGCTTTCTTACTTGCATTTATGCGCCGTAGCAGGTATTGTGGTGGTTGAATACAGCGACAATGCTACCGGCACAATGGAACAAACTCCTGATGGTGGCGGCCATTTTACCGAAGTGACCTTACACCCGGAAGTGATAGTTACAGAAGAATCAATGATAGCAAAAGCAAATGAATTGCATCATAAAGCAAACCAACTTTGCTTCATCGCTAACTCTTGCAATTTCCCCGTGCACCACAAATCAAAATGCTCCGCAAAGATTGGTTGAGGTTGCAGAAATGTATTGCCCATTGCTGATTGCTGATTGCTGATTGCTGATTGCTGATTGCCCATTGCTTATTGCCCATTGCTGATTGCTGATTACTGATTGCTTTGCTAACTGCTCACAGCTCACAGCTCATTGTTTCTCATTAGCTTTGCCGCCTTATGATTTTGAGAACCGAAGCATGGAAGACGTGGAAATTATCTACGCCAATAATTTTGGGTGAGCTCACCCAAATGGCTTTGGGCATTATTGATAATATTATGGTGGGCTCCATAAGCTACAAACACCTTGCAGCCGCAGCTTTGGTAAACAGTGTAATGAACATTCCGTTTGTACTGGGCATCGGCATCACCATGTCAATCGCCCAAACTGTATCAATGGCACATGGCCGCAAAGATGGGTTGAAGGTTTCTCATTATTTATACAATGGTTTTCTGCTGTGCACTTTTGTTGCGATCATGATTGCGCTTTTTTTGAATTTTGGAAAAGACGTTTTATTTCATTTAGGCCAGGATCATACGGTTGCTTTATTAGCCGTTCCTTTTTTGCAGCTCATGAGTTGGTCAACGATTCCTATGCTCATGTTTATTTCCTTAAAACAATTTACCGACGGACTTGAAAGAACACAAACTGCGATGATACTTTCTCTATCCGCATTGCCGGTAAATATTTTCATCAACTGGCTTTTAATTTATGGCAACTGGGGATTTCCGCGGCTTGAATTAGTGGGTGCAGGTTACGGCACTCTATTCACAAGAATACTCATCTTTATTGTATTCATAATCGTTATAAATAAGCATTCGATATTCAGCAGATATATTGCTGTAAGAAAAAATCAATGGGTATTAAATATGCAAACGATAAAAGAATTATTATATATCGGCATACCAAGCAGCTTGCAGGTTGCTATGGAGGCAGGAGCTTTCGCAGTGTCTGCAATTATTATCGGCACACTCGGCGCCGTACCGCTTGCCGCCCACCAAATTGCGATCAGTTGTGCCTCCGTTACTTTTATGGTGTCTTGGGGGCTTGCACAAGGCGGCTCTATCCGCGTAAGCAATGCCTGGGGCAGAAATAACTGGACAGACATTGGAAACATTGGCAAGAGCACATTGATCAGTGGATTACTTTATGGCATTTTCACCGCTGTTTGTTTTGTATGCTTACGAAATATTTTGCCAAGGGCCTTCAACAGTAATGCGGCCGTGCTCAGCTTATCGGCCAGTCTTATGTTATATGCCGGCCTTTTCCAGATCTCCGATTCTACACAAGCGATTGGCGCAGGCCTCCTCAGGGGAATTAAAGATGTGAAAACACCGACATGGTATATAGCTACTTCCTATTGGGCGATAGGAATTCCCTTAGGCTGCCTGATGGCATTTACATTTGCGATGGGCGCAGCCGGTATGTGGATTGGTTTTTTAGCCGGGCTTACTTTTTCATCTACCTTTTTGAATAGAAGATTTTTTAAAATGTTGGGGAAAAAAATATAATTGTTTTAAAGCCACGCGAGACCGGGAGGCCGCAGTAAAATAATCACTATGCTTTTGAATAATTCTTTCAAAAGGCTTTGGGAGATGGCCGTCTTTACTTATCGCATTATAGATCACTTCTTAAACCGGAGATTTCTCGATCATTCTTATTACTTCTTTAAGAAAAGACAGGTAACTGATTGGCTTATGTAAATATTCGGGTCCCGATAAATCTATTTGCAAAGTGTCTTCAATAAAAGTTTTTGGATAGGCGGTGGTGAATATCAGCATGATCTTCTTTTGTGTAAGTTCCCTGATATAGTATTTATCAAAACCCAACCATCTTTTTGTACTATTTTTATTACTTCTTTAGCCTTCATCATTTAAGGTAATACAAACGTTACTCTAATACAAATGTTTTTTATCCAAAACGAACATTTACCTAATGGTAACGGGTTATAATTTCCTTTTACTGAATTGGTTTGTGTATTACGCACCACAGAATGGAATCGTTTCGTAGGACGTAAACCGTGGCAGCGGAATCAACTCTTTATTTCGACGCCCATCATTTTATGCCCATCATTTTATCAACCGTACTAACTCATTTATAAAAGCCTCATAACTGATAGGCTTATGCAAATAGCCGAGCCAGGTTAGATCAATCTGAAGGGTTTCTTCAATATACACTTTTGGATAGGCGGTAGTGAATATGATAAGTATTTCCGTTGAAAGATTGTGGATATAATATTTATCTATGCCCCTAATATTTATATCAAGAAAAATTAAATCGGGCTTTTCGATGTATATCATTTCTATGGCTTCCTGGAGGCAGGGGATTTTGCTTACAGATTTTTGCAGAAAAGCCTTATCAATATAGTTCTCCAATATCTCTACCGCTAGCGGTTCATCTTCTATTATAAGGCAATTGACAGACATTATTAATGGGATATTGAAGTAGATGTAACTGATGTAGGGAAAGTATCATTTAACTGATTAATATTCGCTATTTCTGTTTGACCCATATTCATATTTTTTACATTTAAATAATTAAGATTAACAATTAAGTTTTTTTTGATAAGCAGCTTTTTTTCAACTGGGCTGATTGAGTTTTGTAACATGGTTTTTTATTTTGAATGTTTAAAAAAATATTTGCCATTCAAATTTGGTACAAGTACAAACCGATGAAAAATTTTTTCGATGGTTGATAAAGAATATCAGACAGTTGGATGAATTCCACGATTCAGGGAACGCATTTTGCGGAATTATAATTTTGAATAAGTGAAAAAAGCCGGTCGATTTTCTTATTTGTTGATGATGTGGAGAGCGGCATACAATTGTTCTTTATGGCTTTTGGAAACGGGCAGCGAGGTTCCATTGTTAAGCTCTACTGTATTTCCCATCAACAATTTTACGGTATCCAACCGTATGATATAAGAATTGTGTATGCGAAGGAATTGATCAGCGGGCAGTTTTTCTTCAATAGACTTCATGGTGAAATAACACAACGCTTTGCCCTCTCCCAAAAATATTTTAATATAATCTTTTACCGCTTCTATATACAGGATATTTTTATTTTGAATTTTGATGAGCTTATTATCCACCTTCATAAAAATAAAATCAGGAATTTTTTCGGGTGGCGCAGATGTGTTTGTTTCCCTCCATTCTATTTGCTGTCTGGCTTTGTTTACCGCTTTTAAAAAACGATCGAAAGAAACGGGTTTGAGTAAATAGTCAATAGCGCCGATATCAAAACCTTCAACTGCAAATTTTTCGTGGGCGGTAATAAAGATAACCATTGGGGGCGATGGCAGGGAGCGTAACAGTTCCAGCCCGTTTATTTTGGGCATTTGTATATCGCTTAACAGCAGGCCGATTGGCTGTTGCTGTAAAATATCCATGGCTTCAAAAGCGTTTTCGCATGATGCTGCCAGCTCCAGGTAATTGATTTGGCTTACAAAGTTTTCAATGATCTCCCTGCCTATCGGCTCATCATCTATTATGATACATTTTATTTTTCCGGTCATTTTATTCCAGGTTTATTTTCATCGCAACATAAAAACTTTTACCCCTGTCTTCTATTTTCAATTCATGTTTATCCGGGTACAACAATTCTAACCTTTTACTGATGTTAGCAGTTCCTATTCCCCCAAATTCTTTCTCCTTCATATTTTCTTCTTTATCGTTGACAATAGAAAAACAGAAAATATTATTAAAAATGGAAATATCAATTATTAAAAAGCCTTCATTCTTAGATTTAAGGCCATATTTAAAGGCGTTTTCTATGAAAGCAAAGGTAAGCAAAGGCGCTATCTTCTGATTATTCACCTGCGAATCGCTAATGCTGAAAACAATTTTCTTATTGGCTTTGTATCGCATTTTTTCGAGCAATACATAATTTTTTAAAAACTCGATTTCTTTGGAAAGCAGCACCATCTCAATATTACACTCGTATAAAGTATAGCGCATCATATTGGAAAGTTGCATAATGGTTTGTGGGGTCTGGCTGTCCTTTCGCAGTGAAAGGCCATACAAATTGTTGAGGGTATTGAATAAAAAATGAGGATTAAGCTGCGCTCTTAAAAAATCCCGTTCAAGATGCTGTTTATCTATTTCTAATTCATTATTTTTTCTTTCGGTCTTAAATAATTTGGAATAAAAGCGAAAAATATCTACAATAATCTTGGTAAAAAAAAATGGAGAAATAGAATAAATTACTTCTATTGCTACAGAAGCAATATGCTTTGGAGATAAAACATGAAATAAATTTGAATTTGAATTTTGAATTATCAAATTTTCCCAATAAGGGTCATCTATCTTAAAATATCTTCCCATTATTACGATGAAGTAATGATTTAATAAAACCCACAATGCCAATAATAGAGATAATGAAAGCATTGCCATAACTATTTTTTTCCTCAACAATGTATTTGGTATAATCAGGTAAAAAAATAAATAGAAAAAAATGGCGTTAACGATAAGATCGCGAAAAGTAAAAATCAAAGCATTTGTTAAAGTGAATTTAAAAATAAACCTTAAGTTAATAAAGGTTAGATAAGTAAATAATACCCACATAAAGCAGTGACAAAAAATTCTGACCTTTCTGGTATATATTCTGTCAAAATCAATTAAAGCAATCCTTTCAAGGAATGGTACCGGAGATTTAGCCACGTCTTTTTTAGTATCATATCGTTGAAGATTAAATTTCAAATAAAAATATTTTTGCACTTGTAAATACATCCTAATTTAAAAAATTAAGATACAAATTGTTTTGAAATGAATGAGGGTGGAGTTATTATTAATTCATTTCGTGCAATAGCCGGTTATAATATTTTTCGCAAAAAATATAGGCCATATATTCCATCTTTCGCTGTTCTGTGGCAAACCACCTGTTCATACTTATATGGATATAGCTTGAAACATTTTCAACCGGCAAAGCCTTGCCATTTAGTTTTTTATTTCTTTCACTCAATTCATTATTAAACTCATTGCTTTGTAAAAAACTATCTACCTCGTTTTTCATCACCCTGTATTTTAAATCAAAATGCTTTTTTAAACTGCTGTCCATTTCAAGGGCAAAAGCATTGGACATCTGCGTGCAAAAACCGGCTTTCCCTTCCAATGACATATCAAAATAAGAAAGCCATAAATCTAAATTTTTAAGAGATGCCAAAAACCTGGTTTGTTCATTGTTTGCAAATTCAGCATATCTCAAGCAGCTAAGATATAGCGTAGAATCGTGAAAAAAGGCTTCTTCACTTGCTGTGATTGAATCTTCACCATAACGTTCAATTTCTCTTTGATAGGTATCTAACTGCACTTTCCAAACTACGCGATCAGTGCAATATGGATTCAGTAAATCATACACACATTTTATTGCCGTAGCAAATTGTTCCTTATCTGCGCAATCGCACAATTGTAAACGAAACCGGATATGATAATGCGGGTCAGCATAACGAATAAAAAATGCTTTTTTTATTATGCGGTTTTTCAATAGTGTATTTATAGCAGGCGCTACAATATTTAATAATATTTTATCAGAAAATCCTGCGCTAGTATAAATCTTAAAATAAAGCCATTCGCTGCCCGGTACAAATGTACGTTGCACCGGCTTCAACGATATACTATGTTTATCTAAAGTAGTAACTGCTTTGGGGTTCATTTTATACAAAGGCAGAATAAACTGAATAATATCTGGACTATCCATTGAATTTTTATTGTCGGAGTGAAGCCACTCCACTAATTTTATAACTTTGGCCTTTTTAATTTCTTCCAGCAAAAGTTGTAAATAAGCATCATTAGTGGTATCAATAAATAATTCATTATCGCCTTGGGTAAGGCATACAAACTTCGGAATACTCCAACTTACAAAAAGTAATTTTAATTTTTCACATTGATTTTTACTATTTAAAATTACATTGATTTCATTTTGATATAAGAACCAGCAGGCACGATGCAAAATGATATTTTTAAAAATCACCCGCGGGAGAAAATGTTTTTTGGTTGTGGATGCATTTTGCCAATTAATATCAAAGCCTGATTTTCCCTGGTGTTGAATGGCACATAAAAATTTATAAGCAGGAATGGTACTTTTGGTGTAATTGTGTGCGTTGGAGAGCCTGGGAATAATACGCTTATTCAATTTTTTAGATCGAATAATTATTTCGTTTTCCTGAACTGAAACCATAAGGTCTTCTATTGGCAACTGTTTTTCCGTTGCTAAGGCGCTTGCAGCAAGCAAAGGAATTTCATATTCTGAAAGAACGGGCCTTCTTGCAATATTGCCGATTCTCCCTTCGGAGAAATGAATGATTTCCGCAAAAACAATATTCTCATTGTTTTGATTTTCTTCACCAGAAAGTAACTTGCACAGCGATTGCGTGTTTTTATCCAAATACGCAAACCTTCCCAATAATGAATTGGCATTGGTGCCTCCTGCACTTTGAATCAAAATTTTACCTTCGGGAAGCAAGGTGCCCATTACCGAAAAATTATCAGGTAATTGATCAACCTTATCGTCAAAATCTTTTAGGTCATTTTCATTTATTTCAATTCCTCCTCTTATTTTATTATCAAAAGATTCAATTTTCTCTATTAACCAATTACCCGTTGTTTCCCTTTTTGTTTTTTTTAAATCAAGTTCTATTTTTTCAATGAGCGAATTATGAAGTATGCTACCCATACTTTTTGTTACCGGAAATCCAATTCCAAATTCAGGGTCCAAAGCTTCCGCAAGCGGAATTTCCTGTGTCTCATATTTTTCACTAAAACTTTTTTTGAAATTTTCAAGCAGGGTTTCCGATGGCGAAGTGTCCTGCGTTAGTTTCCCGAGAATACTTATCGCTCTTTCCAGACCGTTCAATTCGCCTTTTG
The DNA here is from genome assembly GCA_965217965.1 of Hanamia sp. GTDB lineage: Bacteria > Bacteroidota > Bacteroidia > Chitinophagales > Chitinophagaceae > Ginsengibacter. Next base: position 474,642 of record CBDCJQ010000002.1, read on the forward strand.
AAAAATAAAATGCAGAGGGAATTGGTTATTTTAAATCTGCCTGAAATATATGCTCCTCCCGGTCCTCGACACCACATTCATCCAATAATATCTCTAAATCAGTTATTTCTTTTACAGGTAATTTCCCGATCGGGAGCTTGATAAACTTTTTTAAAATATTATCAATGGCTGAAAAAAGCGCAATGTATTTATTTAGCCCTTTTACATCTTCTTCTTTTAATCTCTCCACTATTTCTTTAATTCTTTCAAAATCATTTTCAACTGTTGCTCCCAATTGCAACTCACTAATTAAAAACTGATTTTTTATCAGTTCCTGTACAAATCCTTCTACTTCTTTATATCCAAATTCATTTTTTAATAAAGAATAAATATCCATCAAAGAGATTGTTCTTTTCTTAGCAAGTGTTATGATTTTTTCAAGATGTTCAGCTTGATCAATGGAACTAATTTGATACCTGGTTTTCCCATTTTCAATAACAGATTCTATAAAACGATATTGGCCCGGAATAACAAATAAAGAGTTGTTAACCGAATAACGCAAATGTGGCCATACTAAAGGATCAACTTCTAATGTATTTTTTATTTGTTGTAATAAACCAACATCTATCCTCACTTTGCGTTCCATCCCTGCTCCTGAAAGCAACTCATGGTTTCCAATATTTGCTATAGCGCTTCCTGCATAAATGCCATAAGGAGTACATCTGGTGCTTGCACGGATGAGATACTTTTTTAAAGTACTCATCAACTTATTTGCCTTTGAACTTTTAAAATTATCCTCTTTATATTTTAGTACAGCATTATACAATTGAGGCGAGCTCCAATATAGCCCTTCCATAAAAACAGGATCATTAAGGCGGCAATGAACAAGCTCTTCTAAATTTTTCGTTTCGTTGTCTTGGTTAAAGAGGGTCAGATATGAATATAGCGGCCTGCGAATAATAATTTTGCCAAAATCTTTAAAGGATGATGCCTCCATCTTCGATAATATTTTAAAGCCTGAACGGTCAATTTAATATTGACAAAACAAAACCTAAAAAAGTATTCTTAAAAGGAGACAATTCGAAATGTAAAACCGGTTTTGCTTAATGCGTGCTAATAGAATTCAAGCATGTCTTAATTAAAATATCAATGAAATATATTTCCAAAAATTCTTTGAAATATACTCCTGTCATTTAATAAGATTTCTCCATCTCCTTCCATCAATGGGCGTATAGGTATTTGCTCATTTTCTGAAGTGATAATTCCTTTATCCTGCAACTTAACGTATGCCTGATGGGTTCCATTTACCTGTATGGGAAGTATAGAATATATGCGCCCCTGTATGAAGCCGTATTCATTAGCCGGAAAGCCTGATAATGATATTTGAACAATTTGCCCCACTTTTACATTGCCAGCTCCTTTGTTGCTGTAATTAATTTTGATTTCTACTTTTGATGATTTTGGCACCACCCATATTATTTGATCTAAAGGATTTTTTACATTTATTGAATTAGATGTGTATACTTTTCCAGCTACAGGAGTAATTATTGGATAACGTTCACCTGCATTTCTATTAGATTCAATCATTAGGGTATCTCCTGCAACAACAGAATCTCCTTCTTTAATAAGAAATTTATATACCTCTCCGGGTGACTTTCTGCTTACTGTTATTTTAGCCGGCTGATTAACTGCCTGAATTAAAACTTTTGCGCTTATGGTATCAGGATATTTTATTAAGCAGGATATAGAAATGCCCAGTATTCCCACTGCAAACAAAACCGTAATACCCCACCTTATAATCCAGGGTGGAATATTCCCTACAAGCTCGTCCATTTCGGCGCTTCTTAACTCTAAAGAGTGGCTGTTTACAGGCATATTGATATAGTTTAAGCATTACCTAATTCTAATTGATTTTTAACCAACTCAAAATAATATCCCTTCTCTTTTGTCAAAGTATTGTGGTGGCCTTCTTCTACAATTTTTCCGTCCTTCATCACAATGATTTGATCGGCATTTTTAACTGTGCTAAGGCGATGAGCAATTACAACAACTGTTTTCCCTTTATAAAACCGGTTTAAGTTTTCCATAATTGTTTTTTCGTTATTGGCATCCAACGCACTTGTTGCCTCATCAAAAAGTAAATATTTCGCATCCTTATACACGGCCCGGGCTATAAATAATCTTTGTTTTTGTCCTCCGCTCATTCCTGAACCACTATTTCCGATCCTCGTGTTAAACCCTAAAGGAAGTTTTGCAATATAGGAATGCAGGTTAGCTATTTTTACTGATTCATATAATTTGTCTGCCTGTATTCGCTCTCCATTCATTGCAATATTCCTTGCTATAGAATCAGAAAAAATATAACCCTCCTGCATAACGGTACCTACATTATTGCGCCACAGCTGTGCAGAAATATCTTTCAGGTTATGCCCATCAATCAAAATTTCTCCTTCGGTTACAGGATAAAATTTCAATAACAGTTTTAATAAGGTTGATTTGCCGCTTCCACTTGCACCCACTATAGCTGTAATTTTACCTTTCGGAATATGCATGTTTATATTTTTTAAAACCAGAGGACTTCTGGGAGAACCATACCTGAATGAAAGATCTGAAATCGTAATTCCATCCCCGATATTTTTGCGCATGCTCTTTGCAAAATGTTCATGATTCAGATATAAAGAATCTGAATTATTTTTTAATTCTTCAGGAAAATTATAAGTATTATGATCTAAACCAACTTTACTGGTTTCTTCTTCTTTTTTATTATGAATTTCATTTAACCTGTCAAGGCTTATCCTGGCATCCTGAATACTTTTTATAAATGAAATGATCTGATTTAACGGGCTATTCAATTGCCCGATGATATATGATATGCTCAACATCATGCCCAGAGATATTTCTTGCCTTATTACCAACTTAGCAGCCAGATAGCTGATGAAAATATTTTTTAGTTGTGTAAAAAATGTTGAGCCTATTTCCTGGTGTTGCTCCAAGGCAAGGCTTTTAATATTTACCTTAAACAACTTAGCCTGAATACGTTCCCATTCCCATCTCCTGGTTCTTTGACTGTTATACAATTTAATTTCCTGCATGCCGGTTATAATTTCATATAAGCTGTTTTGATTTTCTCTTAAGCGTTGAAACCTGTTATAGTCAATATTTTTTCTTCTTTTTAAGAAAATAGTGACCCACAAAATGGAAAAAGCGCTTCCAATAGCAAACACTAGCAATATCTGAATATTATACAGAAACAATATAAAAGAGAATACCAAAAGATTAATTACCGAGAACAAAGTATTTAATGTGGAGCCTGTAAGAAATGATTCAATTCTTTTATGATCATTAATACGCTGTGTAATATCACCAATGTTTTTTGACTCAAAAAAATTAATAGGCAACTTCATTAACTTGATCAGAAAATTTGAAATAATACTGATGCTGATGCGGGTGCTTATATGCAGCAATATCCAGTTCCTGATAAGATCTACCGCAATACTTCCAAGAAATAACAGTAACTGAGAGAGAAGAATCAGGTTCACGAAACCAATGTTCTTACGGTTAATGCCAAAATCAACCAGGCTTTGCGTAAGAAATGGAAAGCACATGCTTATAAGGCTTCCCAACAGCATTCCTAACACAAGCTGAATAAAATAACGTTTGTAAGGCCTTAAATATCCTAAAAGAAATCCAAACCCATTCTTTGCCTTTTGCATCCCCTCTTCATTTTTATAAAACTCAGGGGTAGGTTCCAGCAATAGCACAATTCCTTTTTTATCATCAGAACTGATCCAGCATTTTTCAAAAACATCTCTCTCTACCCTTACAAGACTGTGACCCGGGTCTGCAATTACAATTTTTTCTTTCGCTCGGAAAAATGATTTTTTCTCAATAGCATACATAACAACAAAATGGTCCTGGTTCCAGTGAAGTATGCAAGGAAGCGGAACCTGTTGGGAGAGTTGCTTATAGGTTAGCTTAGCTGTTAGTGTTTTAAACCCGATTTTTTCTGCAGCCTCACTTAAGCCAAGCAAACTAACGCCGTTTTTAGTGATATAAGAATTTGCTCTTAAAAAGTCTAAAGAATAGTCTTTACCATAAAATGCGGCGATCATTCTTATACAAGCAGGACCACAATCCATGTAATCTAACTGTTTATAAAACCGGAATTTTTTTCGAAAGAGTACCACTATGGTAATTTTAAAGATTTTAGATTTTTAAAATCTACCAGTTATTTATTCAATCCCTTTTAGGGCTTTTTTCTTTTTGGAGCAAGTCTGCTTGATTATTTTTTTTGATTTATATCTGCTAATAAATCGGTTGTCTCAAACGAATAATCGTTTATATCTTCCTGCTCATAAATAGGTGGCTTGTCTTCTTTGTAACCACCATAGAGAAAGTCTGATTCCTCTTTCTTTATTTGAAAAGGGGCGCATTGGTCAAACTTGGGAGATTGCTTTATTTTAGAAAACTTAAATAGCTTTTTCATGTGTATGTGATTTAAATATTTAGAAAATATAAAAGGAGGTTGAAAAGCAATCAGGCTGCATTTTCAATACTTTTTATTGCATCGTTAGGATAATAATTTATATTCAGATCTTGTTTTATTTTTTCCGAGAATGAATTGAAGTTAGGAAGTGTTGACAAGTCTATTTTGTATTCTGCTGCGATAGAAAGAAAAATGTTTATTATTTTTTTTCTGATAAAGTATGGAGCTGATTGGATCAGGCTAATATGCTCATTAATATCATTAAGAAAAGCAGATGTTTCACCATTATAATGGCTTGCTAATAAAAGTATAATTCTGCTTATATCAAATCGCAAATCTGAATCGTATAAAAAAATTATTTGCTTAAATTTATTTAAAGCTATAAAGTAAAAATCTTCAACTTTTTTTTGCCCAATCATATTATCTGTAATCTTTATAAATTGGTTAAAAAAATAACTAATCCCTTCCGCAATGTCTTGAAAACTATTTTTATAAAAGTTAATAGAAATATCTTTGTTATTCATTATACCAGTATAGGTAAAGAAAAAAAGGGCTATAGATTCATCGATTATTTTAGTTTGATTGCAGTCATTTATCCTAGCATATATCCTTAATTTACTAAACCATTGATCTTGTAATGCAATTAAAAATCTAGGTAAAGTTTGACTTTGTTCAATAGAATAATGAAGAGCTCGGTCTAATTTAATTTCTGCTTCTGAATAGTTGAGATGAACATAATCTCTGTACGCTGCCATGGCAAAATACAATGACAACATCCCATTATCTATAATTGAATTAATTTTTATATCAAATTCATTTAGCTTATTAAAAGCGATCTCTGCAACATTTATATTTCTTTTTCTATAAAATGTAAGACATGCTTCATTTTGACAAAATAGATAGAACATTTTCATTTTATCATTTATTGAGATGCTGTTGCTGGCTAATTTTTCCATATCAAAGTAGATATGTACTGTTCTATTAGTTTTTGAAGGGGTATATGATGACTGAATGCTGAAATTATCTATGAAGTTTTTCAGTTGGTTATAAAAGTTATCCATAAAAGATTATTAATGATTGTATAATAATAAAGTCATTTTAGGATTTTGAATTTTTCCATTATTAACCGCTCATCAATATTAAATTTAAAAGAAGGACAGGCCGGAGTTCCCTGATACCATTCTTTAGGGCAACTGCCGCCACAAACTGGCAAAAATTTGCAATTCTTACACCATGTTTCATTTGTCGGTATTTCATCATACCATTTTCGCATTGCAACTTTACTTGTATCTATATTTGAATCTTTTATTAAATTTCCTGCAACAAATCGCGCATTATCAAAAGCAGGTGTATAAGGAACTTCCCAACAGGTGGATATATTTCCATAACCATCAATTACTTCCGATGTTTCCGTTGTTGCCATGCACGCACTGGTAACTCTTTTCGGTATAATGTTAGACGAATATTTGAAATTGTCGGCAAGTTGTTTCAGCATAACATCTATCTCTAATTGAGCGAAATCTTCCTTACTGATGCCTCCCATTTTTTCGGTACCCGCTCCATTATCGCCCCAATCTGTAACTCTTGCTAAAGCAAAACTTACTTTATCATGAATTTTCTTCTCCTTCATCAAATCCATCAATGCAAAAACATTTTTTTTATTTTCTGCATTTACATTACATCTAATAGATATCAGGCTATTTGAATAAGCATAAAAATCGGATAAGGCAATTGCGCATATATTATTGAAAATTATACCAAAAGAAGGATTCCCATTTTTAAGCATTCTTCTATTATCATGAAACTCGGCTGTTCCATCCAACGTAATTTGAAATCTATTTATTTTATGATCAGTAACAAGGTGTTGAAATAATTTCTCTTTGAGGGCAAGACCGTTGGTTACCATTTTAGCTTCATACTGCAAATTATTTTCCTTTGCTATATCTTGCAAGATCAAAGATGAATACTCAATGCTGCTTAGCCCTGTTAAAGGTTCACCTCCATACCAAGTAATGTTCAATGATTTTATTTTGATTTTATTACAGGCTATCTTTTGTTTTATTCTTTCTATCATAAGGTCTGCAACATTTAGACTCATCGTTTTTTTTGAATGGACTTGCCCACAATAATGGCATCCTAATTGGCAATTAGCTGTAGGCTGTATTGTAAAATTTAAAGATTGCATATCTTTTGCACTTGCTTTATTTTCTTCCAATACAGTTAATAATTCATTTTCTACAGATGGAACAATAATTGAACCTTGAATTAATTTTTTAATAGTTCCAAGAGGTAATAATGAGAAGTAACCTTCTTCTAATGCTTTCAACTGAAATTCAGTAATCTCAAAAACAACACCTCTTCTTGTTCCATAAAGAATAGCTGAATGGGGAAGAAATTCTTTATTTTTTAATACATGCAGATATTTCGAAACCTTAAAATTCATTTTCCAAGATTTAAATTTAAAATATCATAATTGAGCGAGCGTAATCAATAAATAGATTTAACCCGCCCAATTACTTTAGGTAAAATTTTATGATCTACCAATGAACCCCACATTCATATCCAATACAATCACTTGGGTCGGTAGAGGATGTTTTTCCTCCCGCGATTTCCTTAAGTTCTTCTTCGTTTAATAAATCCTTAGGATTTATATTTTCTTTTTTTGCTTCTTCGGCTACTTTCTTAGCATTTTCTTTAAGCTCTCCAATAGCTTTTTTTAAATTTTCGTTGCTCATTTTGAATTTGTTTTAATTGTTAAAAAATAATGCATATTTTTTACATCATAATGCTGTTTGATGGCTTTTTCAAGCAGGTATATTTCCGGATATATACTTAAAGTTTAATAACGATAATCTTACTATCGTATAACTATCAGTTACATTTTTTAGTATAGGCTTTGATGTCTTTCACAGTCTGCTCTTTTCTTCCACATTACTTCTTTCCAGATTATGTGTATTGAATGCTTTGCCTAAATCAAAATTATATATCAACGACAGGCTGTATGTTTGCCATTGTCGCTGGCTTCTAAAATCCAGAGTGCCGCCATAATAATAGCCCGTAGCGTGCATTTCTCTTAAATCGAAAATGTCGTTAGCTGCCGCTTTTGCAATAAACTTATTATGAAAGAATTTCTTTTGAAGCCCGATATTTACCTCGTATATCGGTTTGAATAAAAAGCTTCCAGAGATATGTTTTGATAGATAAAATGCGTTCACAGTGATCATGAAATTTTTAGGCAGTTTAAATTCCTGAGTTGTATTTATTTCGAAAATAGGCGCTTTAATAGTATAAAATTGTGCAGCCAGACTTTCATAGCGGGCAGTTGCATCATTTTGCATTTGCCACCAGGAGGCTATTTTTACGGGCACATAAAATTCAATCCCGTAATTATACCTCTTGCCAAAATTCTGGCGCAAGTCTATAGTTAACAAAGTATCAGGACTTGTAAGGATGTATTCACCAATCATATTTTTTTGCTGATACAAAAAAGCAGTGGCCGTATAGGTATTATGCAAAGTATAAGCAAGTGAATAGGAATTAATATATGATGGAATTAGATACGGGTTTCCTCTTGCAATCGTGTAGTTATCCACATAAAATTCATAGGGATTTAGGTCTGTGAAGGAGGGGCGCTCTACTCTCCTGCTGTAATTGAAAGTAAAAAAATCAGCTTCTTTTTTATTCAAATTTTTCTTTAAGAAAACGCTTGGAAACAGACTAAAATAATCATCGGGGTTCCTTGCATTATTATTCAGTTGTGTAAGTGTCCCTATAAGATCTGTATATTCCCCACGCAAGCCAATCTGGAAATCTGTTTTCAATACATTCCCATCATAGTTCACATATCCGGCATAAATATTTTCGTGATATACATATTTAAAATCCTGCGGCGTATTTTCTACTGCTCCACTATCTTTGCCATATTGATAATAGGCGCGGTTATCAATATTAGTATTGCTCAGTTTTACACCTAAACTAAAGCTTGTAGTTTTTGAAAATACTTTTTTATAATGCACATCCGCTGTAAAAATTTTTCCATTGTTGGGCGTTTCATTTTTATAAGAAGTGTCTCTCAAAAAGTTATTTTGATAATCATAGAATGTACTTGTCGCACCACTGATCGGCGTCAGTTTATTTTGTGTATAATCTGAGATGAAAACAAACTCAGAACCTGCTGTATCAGTGTTCCAATGATAATTAAAGCCAATATTGTTATAGCTTCCATTGTGGGAGAAAGGGAACATTCCTACTATTTTTTGATTCTGTATAGGATTGGGATAGATAACGTTGGTAACAGAATTATAAGAAAATCCACCACTGCCATAAGAATGGTTGTATTCCAAACCAAGAAATTGTTTTGTATTGATGTCATACGTTCCGCCCAGCCTTGTCTGGTAGCCGGGACTATTATTTACTCTGTTAGTTTGCGTTGTTAGAAAAGTATTTTTTCCAGTTCTGCTAATGAATGTATTTTCAAAACTTTTTGATCTATTATAAGAATAAGTGCCGAGCAATGTAAGTTTCTTCTTATTAAAATTTAAGCTTATGCCATCGCTGGTACTGGCATATTTTCCTCGTGTATAAGCAGTGTTGAGAGAACCGCTTAGTCCTGTTTTTCTATTTCTTTTCAAAATTATATTGATCAAACCACCCGTGCCTTCTGCATCATATTGGGCAGGTGGATGCGCAATTACTTCCACTGACTGAATATCTTCCGCTCTTAAATTAGATAAATAATTCGTAAGGTCCTGTCCTGTAATTTGCAGTAGCCTTCCGTTTACCATTACGTGTGTGCCGCCGTTACCGTTAATGGATATCTTGCCATCATTTACAAAAACGCCGGGAGCAAGGTTCATTAATTCTAAGGATGATTTTCCGGTTGCCAATGGATTATCACTTACATTCATCACTATACGGTCTATCTTTCGCACAATTATGGGCGGGCTGGTATTTGCGGTAATGACAACGCCTGCCAAAGTAATGTCGCTCTTTTTTAAAAACACATTTACATATGTGAGCGAAGAATCAACATTAAAATTTAATGTTGTGTCTAAATATCCGATTGCAGAAACAATTACAAAATACTGCCCCTTATTTTTTAGCTGCACTGTAAAACTTCCCGAATCATCAGCTATTTTTTCTGCTTCCGATTTTTCGGCAGAATCTTTTAAGTAAAATTTAAGCGTAGCAAAAGAAACATTTGCATCTCCATTATCTTTAACTGTCCCGGTAACTACGTTTTGTGAGAAGCAAACCGGTATGAATAATATTGTTATAAAAGCGCATAGGAGGATGCGGCACATATCTTTTTTATTTTCAATAATAAAATTGAAACAGAAAACTTCTTAAAAAAAATTTATTAGATTGTTGGATAAATTCACGCCCTGATCATACAATTATACCCGATGGTTGATTGAGGCTCTGTTAATTTTCTTCTCGTAAATCAGGTTTGATAACAGTGTCATATTGGCAAGAATTTGTAGAATAGCTTTTAGGAACTTTTGTTACATGAATTAAAACAGGACTCATATTGAGGGAATGACTTTTGGCCAAAGAAAAGTATTTTAGAAAAAAAGATGAAACTATTTCAACGTATTCTCATCAGGGCAACGTTTAAAAGTCTTATATTCTTTTTTTAAAACAGTTACATCTAAAAAAGAAATTGAAATCCTGATTATTTCATTTAAACCCTACCTTTTTGTCTGTCCCGTCAGGATTATTTATCCGGGTATTTTTGAAATCAACCATTTATACTTTCACTATGCGGAAAAAAAATTATACTCAGCCGATACCCAAGCCAGGCAATTTTATAGATCCGCTTACTGATTTTGGATTTAAGCATATATTTGGCAGTGAGCCAAGCAAAGAATTATTAATTAATTTTTTGAATGAACTTTTAAAAGATAAAAAATCAGGAATAATAAAAGATCTTATTTACAATAAAAACGAGCACTCAGGCCCCAGGCCAATGAGCCGTAAAATGATCTTTGATCTTACCTGCACCGGCCAGGATGGTGAACAATTTATTATTGAAGTGCAGCGCATTCGTCAGCAGTATTTTAAAGACAGGGCAATATATTATATTTCGAGATTAATACATGACCAAGCTCCACGGGGCGGCAATTGGGATTACTCACTCAAAAAAGTTTATTTTATCGGGATTATGGATTCTGTTTTGGGAGATGCTGACCCGGCAGACTGTATTCACTATATACACCTGACTTATGAAAAGACAGGAAAAGAATTTTATGAAAATTTAGGTTTTATTTTTATAGAAATACCTAAATTTACAATGAAGGAAAAGGAATTAAAAACCGATATAGATAAGTGGCTTTTTATATTGAAAAACCTAAGCAGGTTACAAAAGATTCCCGCAATTTTAAACACAAAAATTTTTTCAAAACTTTTTAGCATAGCAGCGGTATCAAACTTAACAAAGGAAGATTATATGAAATACGAAAAAGATTTAATGGCATCCTGGGATGAATATGCAATCAAAAAAACTCAGGAACAGGACCGTAAGTTAGCGTTAGAAAAAGCAATAGAAGAAGGAATGGAAAAAGGACTTAAAGAGGGAATTAAAAAAGGAATTAAAAAAGGGATCGAAAAGGGAATCGAGAAAGGAATCGAAAAGGGAATCGAAAAGGGAATCGAGAAAGGAATTGAAGAAGGCGCTGAAAAGAAAAATTATGAATTTGTGAGAAACCTGCTTATTCAGACTGAGTTTACACTTTCTAAAATAGCTTCGTTGGCAAACGTAAGCCAGGCCTTTGTTCGCAAAATAAAAAAGGGAATAAAATAATTTTTAAATGAATAACTTATAAAATATAGTTTAAAAAAATACACCCTGAATTAGTGTATTTTCTAAAATTATCTTCTTACAGACTGCTGTTTTCTTTCACATTGCTTCTTCCGGATTATGCGTATTGATTGCTTTGCTAACTCAAAATTATACACCAGCGTTTTAATATAAGTTTGTCATTGCCGAAGAAATGCTTACTAAAATGATTAAAAAAATTCATGTCAAAAAAATGGGAAAAAGTTTTCCGGAGAGCATGACGTAAGAGATTTTCTACCTGTATCTGTAAATTAATAAACAGCAATGTTTTCTTTTGCAGTTTTTCAGATGTCAGCAAACAAAATTTTCATAATGAATTAGTTGTTTCAGAATATATTAATTCTATTCACAATCTTTCAGGCATATAATTTGAGACTTTAACGCTAACGCAATTCTCAAATAATTTATGAGCCATCTACCTAACTTTTCAAACCAGGAGAATAATAATTCCTTGCATACTATTCTTTCTGAAAAAATTCCTATTCAAATAACTATTAATAAAAAAGAGTACCATGTGGAAGTGGCGCCATGGGTTACGCTGCTTGACATGCTTCGCAACTACCTGCAGCTTACCGGTACTAAAAAGGGCTGCGACCATGGACAATGCGGCGCATGCACAGTTTTAGTAAATGGTAAGCGCATTAACTCCTGCCTGACGCTTGCTGTAATGAATGAGGGTGAAACAATCACAACTATTGAAGGTATTGCGCACAATGATACACTGCATCCTTTGCAGGCTGCATTTATTGAGCATGATGCCTTTCAATGTGGCTATTGTACGCCAGGGCAAATATGTTCTGCAGTTGGTTTATTGAATGAAGGCAAAGCAACAACTGAAGATGAGATAAGAGAATTGATGAGTGGAAATCTTTGCCGGTGTGGCGCCTATAATAACATTGTAGATGCAATAATAGAAGTGAAAGGAGGTGAGCATGCATAAGTTTACCTATCTCAAGGCGCAGGATGCAGCAGAGGCAGTAGCTGAAATAAAGAATGCTGAAAAATTTATTGCGGGCGGTACTAACCTTCTCGACCTGATGAAAGAGAATGTGATGAAGCCCGAACGCCTCATTAATGTCTCTAAACTACCTTTTAATAGCATAGAAGAAAATGAAGAGGGTGGTATACGGCTGGGCGCAATGATGACGAACGCTGCAACGGCCTGGCATCCGCTGGTAGAAGAAAGATATCCGCTGTTATTAAAAGCAATACTGGCCGGCGCTTCCGCTCAACTTAGAAACATGGCCACCAACGGCGGCAACTTACTGCAGCGTACCCGGTGCTATTATTTTTATGATACCGCTACGCCTTGCAACAAGCGTGAGCCCGGCTCCGGCTGCTCCGCTATAAAAGGCTATAATCGCATACATGCTATTTTAGGAACGAGTGATCAATGTATTGCCACACATCCTTCCGATATGTGTGTAGCGCTTGCGGCCCTCGATGCGACCGTAAATGTCACCGGCAAAAATGGAGAACGAAAAATTCCTTTTCAGGATTTTCATCGTTTGCCTGGCGATACGCCAGAGACAGACACCAATCTTCAGCCAGACGAATTGATCACTAGTATTGACCTTCCTAAAACTAATTTTGCTGAAAATTTTATGTACCTCAAGTTGCGTGATCGTGCTTCGTATGCCTTTGCCCTGGTGTCAGTGGCGGCAGGCCTGGAACTTGATGGGAATATTATAAAAGATGCCCGCCTTGCCCTAGGCGGCGTAGCACATAAGCCATGGCGTGTAAAAGAAGCGGAAGAACAAATGAAAAATCAACCGGCTATCCGGTCAACATTTGAAGCCGCTGCAGAGATAATACTGAAAGGTGCACAGGGCTTCGGAAACAATAATTTTAAAATTGAATTAGCGAAGCGTGCGGTTGTGCGTGCATGTGAACAAGCTAAAAATAAAGAAGGCAAAAAATGATAATAGCTACAAAATACATAGGCAAACCCATTAGCCGCGTTGATGGAAAAGCAAAAGTTACAGGCAGCGCAAAATATGCAGCAGAATTTGGCAATGATGCAGTTGCATACGGCGTTGTGATTTCCAGTCCAATCGCCAAAGGAAAAATTATCAGTATTGACACAGAAGAGGCTATGTCTTTGCCTGGCGTGTTTCATATTTTTTCTCATGAAAACGTTCCTGGCCTAGCTTTTTTCAATTCAAGCTATGCCGACCAGGATTCAGCGCCAGGCAAGCATTTCAGGCCGTTGCATTCTGCAGATATTATGTTCAGCCAACAACCGATAGCATTGGTGGTTGCCGAAACTTTTGAACTTGCAAATTATGCTTCCACGCTTGTACGTTTTGAATTTGAAAGCGAAATACCGGTAGCTGATTTAAAAGAAAATATTAAAGATGCACACGAGCCAAAGGGTAAGAAAACAGGTTTTAAAAAACCAAAGTCGTCGGGCAAATTTGATAAAGTATTTCCGAAGGCGCCGGTAAAAATTGAAACAGAATATTTCCTGGGAACGGAGCACCACAACCCAATGGAAATGCATGCTTCAACGGTTCTCTATGGTAAAAACGACAAGCTTACTATTTATGATAAAACACAGGGCGTGCTCAATAGCCAGGCTTATGTAAAAAGTGTTTTTAATTTATCTAAAAAAAAGGTGCATGTATTATCGCCCTTTGTAGGTGGAGGCTTTGGCTCCGGACTTCGTCCACAGTACCAGTTATTTATGACGGTGCTTGCCGCGTTGCAACTTAAGCGATCTATAACGGTAACGCTTACACGCCAGCAGATGTTTTCCTTCGGGCACAGGCCAGCAACATTGCAGCGCCTTGCGCTGGGCGCTGATATTAACGGCCGATTGCTTGCGATGAAACATGAGGCTTTCGCGGAAACATCTTTCTTTGAAGACTATATGGAGAACGTGGTAATATGGGGCGGCACTGCGTATAAATGTGAAAACATAAAAGTGGATTATCAGCTCGTAAACTTAAATACTTATACGCCATTGGACATGCGTGCTCCCGGCGCCGCAACCGGCGTGCTCGCTCTTGAATGTGCGATGGACGAGCTGGCCTATAAGTTAAACATGGATCCTCTGGAGCTGCGGCTAAAAAATTATACACACGAAGATCCTTCAAAGAAGAAACCTTTTTCCAGCAAGGCATTAAACGAATGCTATCGCCAGGCCGCAGAAAAATTTGGCTGGCAAACACGCCGCCCTGAGCCCCGCTCAACAAAAGAAGGCAACCATTTAATAGGCTGGGGAATGGCCACAGGCATTTGGGATGCTATGCAGATGCCTTCGAAAACAAATGCGGTATTGTACGCAAATGGTAAGCTTGAAATAGAAACCGCCACGGCTGATATTGGCACAGGCACTTATACCATTATGACGCAGATTGCAGCGGAAACGCTGGGGCTAAACATGGAAGACGTCAATTTTAAATTGGGAGATTCGGATTTTCCTTATGCCTATCTTGAAGGAGGCTCAGCTACGGCAGGCTCTACAGGCACGGCCGTGCAAATGGTGTGTGAAAGCATACAGGAAAAACTCTTGAAGCTTGCACAGTCTATTGATGATTCACCTTTAGAAGATGCGAAACCGGAAGAGGTAAAATTTGAAGATGGCCGGATAATTTTAGTGGCCGATTCTTCAACATATATTTCTATAAAAGATATTTTTTCAAAAACTGACACTGATAAAATAGAGGAAAAATCAGCGGCCATGCCCAATATGCTTAAGCAAAGAAAATACGCGATAAATACACACTCGGCCGTGTTTGCCGAAGTAGCCGTGGATGAAGACTTAGGAACTATAACAGTAAGGCGTGTGGTGAGCGCCGTGGCTGCCGGCAGAATTCTGAATCCTAAAACTGCACGCAGCCAGGTGTTGGGCGGCATCGTTTGGGGAATATCAATGGCGCTGCAGGAAGAATCAATTATGGATACAAATATTGGCAGGTATATGAATCACAACTTTGCTGAATACCATATTCCCGTGAATAAAGACATGCATGATATTGAAGTGATTTTTGTGGAAGAAGAAGACAATATCATAAACCCGCTTGGGGTAAAAGGTGTCGGAGAAATTGGGGTGATCGGTGTTGCTTCAGCAATTGCTAATGCTATCTTTCACGCGACCGGCAAACGAGTGAAAGATTTCCCTATAACGCTTGATAAATTATTATAGACCACCTGCACCTTTTACGCTTCAAAAACAAAATCACAACGCTAAAGTCGAACTTCCTATAAAAAAAATGGCTCCGGAAAAATTCCCGGAACCATGCTTATGCCCGTTTATAACTAAAGATGTTAGACGTCATCATCATCATCATCATCTTCCTCTGCAAATTCAGCTTCAATGTTTAGCTGACCAACGGCCAATTCCGTCAAGGCATCATCGGCTTCATATTCTTCGTTTAAAGTTTGCATTAATAGAGAAGCGACATAATCCAGCTCCAACTCCTGTGCGTAAGCCCGGGCGGTGCCATAGCCGGATATTTCGTAATGCTCAATTTTTTGCGCTGCCGCTATGATGGCTGCATCCATTACTTCCGTCGTCATATCTTCTCCCATCATTTTTTCCGCTTCTTTAATTAAGCCTTCTGTGCCTTTGCACGTAACTGAATCTACTCCTCCAAAAAGGTTTGAGAAAAATCCATTATCCTGCGTGTCAGCCTCTTCGCCCATCAAAGACTTTTTTATATCATCGAGCCTTTCTTTGTGAATAATAGTTACCTGCAGGTGATGGCTTAATGCATCTTTAAGCTCTGGGTCGCTGGCCTTGTCAATCATTTTCGGCAGTCCCTCAATTATTTGTTCTTCTGCTGAATACAGGTCCAGTATTTCATGTTTCAACAAGTCGCTGAGATCAATTATTTTTTCCATTGTTTTAGTTTTTATTTTTAAACACAGAATAAAAAACATGCCGGAATAAAATGGATATAAAGCTGCCGGTTTTAAAAAAAATAAACTGAAAAGTTGTGGAGCATAAAAAAGATTGGAGAAAATATTACCCTATATCCCAGGAGGCCAATATTTGTAAATCATTTATCCTGCGCTGTCTTCTTCGTTTAGCATAAAAATTTAAAGAGGCCACCTCCCGGCAGCCTCTTTATAGGTGATCAAATCAATAATCACATGTTTAACCACAAACTTTTTTCCAAGGAGTGCCTGATGATAAATTTAAATTTTACAACACTCTCCGCTTTTATTTGTCATTCATCTTATCCATTTTCATCTTACTCATTTTGCCATCCATCGACATCATTTGCCCGTCTTTCATCATTATAGTTTTACCATCTTTCATTTTCACGGAACCGTCCTTCATCACCATTGTTCCGTTTTTCATGGTCATGTCTTCATCCATCATCATGCTTTTACCGTCTTTCATCATCATCATTTTACCGTCTTTCATCATCACGCCATCAGACATTTTATGCTTCATCATTTTGTCACTTTTCATGTTATCCATCTTCTTATCTGTTGTTTGTGAATAAGCGCTTACACTTAACACGAAGGCTGCAATTAAAAAAAATACCTTTTTCATCATTTTAAATTTTAAGCAATATTGTTATAGTTTTCAACATTGTTGATTAATAAATTTGTTCAATCTTACCAAACTTTACACCGCCTGCTTCTGATTCAAAAGCCTGGCAGTTTTTTTACAAGGCAGATTTGGCGGTCTTATGTTATTTGCTAATGTGAGTAGTTTCATTTTATTATATTTTGTTTAAAAGTTGAAAGTCAGATTTTTATACGTTATCCGTCACAACATATTTATTTAGGAAATGAGCCCAGCCTTTGAAGGTTTGCCGATTAGTATTTCTATTAACGGCATCGCGCTCATGCTGTTTTTTTTATCTACAAGCTGTATCAATAAATATTCCCTTTATGAAAAAAATTATCACAGAGCTATCACGTTTTTATTCTTTATAAAAACGACGATTTACAATTGCACTTACAATGAAAAACTAACGGTGATGAGAAAAGTATCCACCAGGTAAATCACTATTTTCTTTGATTTAAAGAATTTTGTTATAGGCAGTCAAATGAAAATGTCACACTATTATAACATTTCTGTGCATAAATAAACAGCATGCTTTTTTTGAGAAAACTGTGGAGCGCAAATAAGAAATATATTCCTCAAACCGGGAAAATAAATTGATTAAAAAAAAGGAAATAAATTTTGCTTAACGTGTTAACGGATTGATGATTGGCAGGCTGAAAGAAAAACTATTAGCCGTGTTATTAATAACGTTTGCCTGTAACTGTGAGCCATGCAAATAAAGTATTTTTTTTACAATGACTAATCCCAGCCCTGATCTTGAAGGCTTGCTAATGCGCTCGTCCTCTTTTGCGGGGTTGTTTATCCAGGTAATTAACTCTGCCGGTAAAGGCTCGCCCGTGTTTTCAATATTAAAAATCAGGTAATTATTTTCTACGCTAAGGCCTACATTAATAACCCCGCCGGCCGGCGTATTTTTAACGGCATTGTCTACCAGGTTTTGCACTACTCTTTCTGTCATGCTTACATCTGCGTTTACCCATACATGATATTGGCATTGCGCACATTTCAGGCTGATAGTCTTTTCCTGCGCTCTCAGCTGAAAAGTATTCACTGTTTCCTGTACAATTTCCGAGAGTACGAAGGGTTCTTTTTTAAGCCTGAATTGAGATGATTCAATTTTAGACAACTCAAACAGCATAGTTACCAGGTGTTCTACATGCAAAATTCCGTTCAGTATCATTTGCATATAATTATCAATCTCCGGCTGTGTTAAGTTGCCATCCTGCTTTTTTATAAGTAATGTTTCTGCGTAGCCCCGGGCAATGGACAAGGGGGTTCGCAGGTCGTGAGAAATGTGTGCAATAAAGTCTTTACGCTCGTGCTCAAACTCTTTTAACTGGTTAATATTATAAACAAGCAGGTCGGCCATTTTATTAAACCCCCTGGTGATGGGAGCAAGCTCATGCTGTTCTTTTATTTTAAACCGCGCTTCAAAATCTCCCGTTTCAAACCTGCTCAATACGACCAGCATACGATTGAAGCTTTGCTGCATATTTTTTAAATAAACAAAGCTTACCACAATTGAAAACGCTATAATAATAAAAAAAGCCAGGAGAGCAAGCTTGGCAACATGGCTGCTGAAAAGCATTTGCGATACATTGCGGTATTCATTGTTTCCAAGGATCACATAAATGTAACCGAGCTTACCGGTTTTAAATATAACCTCCGAAGCAGAAAATATTTTGGGGTTTGCCGGATCTTTAGGATCGGGCCCTTTTATATATTTTTCACCATTGGATTTTATATATGCCTTTATATTCCGAAGCGGTAAATTCCACAGCTTTATAGAATCTTTTGGTGCATGAAAAGCAATCACTTTACCGGCAGTATCCAAAAAATAAACTTCTGCGCTTGGGCTTAATACCATTGCATTTTTAAATACTGAATCAGCCTTTCTTTTATTGATCCCGTCTTTTTCAAAAGGCGACGAAAATTCTTTAATGTGCAATGCCACATCTTTATTTAATAATTGGGTACTCGCCTGGTAGAAATAAGTGGTAGCTACATAAGTAATAGAAATAAACAAAATGCAGAGTACGGTAATTAAGGCGAAGATCAAAATAGTGATCCGTTGAAATATGCTGAATTTTGTTTTCATTCTGAAAATCTATATCCTGTTCCCCAAGAGGTTAAAATATATTGAGGATGATTTAAATCTGATTCAATTTTAATTCGAAGCCTGTTTATATGAGATGTAATCGTATGTTCATATCCGGAAAATACATACCCCCAAACTTGTTCCAAAAGTTCCTGGCGGCTAAACGTTTTACCGGGATTGCTGGCTAATAATAAGAGAAGGTCAAATTCTTTCGGTGTAAGGTCAATTCTTTTACCGTTTACAGAGGCTTTTCTTTTATCGCTTTCTATAAGAATGTTTCCGTGTAATATTTCTTTATTATGCGCCGGGCTATGTAGCCGGTTTTGTTCAGCCCGCCTTAGCAGCGCCTTCACACGGGCCAATAACTCCAATATGCCAAAAGGCTTGGTGACATAATCATCAGCGCCAAGCTCTAGCGCCAGTACTTTATCACTTTCATCATCATGGCAGGTAAGCATTAATATCGGAGTATTAACATCTTTTTCCCTTATCGTTTTACATATCTGCATTCCATTCAGATCTGGCAGTGTAATATCAAGGATCACCAAATGAAAATCTCCTGAAATAAATTTTTCTAAAGCATCTTTTCCGACTGAGCAGGAAGTAATTGTGTAAAGGCTGACGTCAAAATGCAGCGCAAGCAATTTTGCTATTTCAGGATCATCTTCAACTAAAAGGATATGTTTCATTTTCAAACTCAGGTATTAGCAGGTGTTAGAATTGTTCCCGATACATAGAAAATTATTAGGCGCAACCACATTATTGCAGCCTATCATTTTTTTTTAACATAAAAAATCTATTACAAGATTAAGCTTTACTGACAAACAAATGCGCTATTAAAATATCAAAAATCTATCACGATAAAATCATACATAAGTGATAAATAATTGGTTTAGATGGATTTGGTTTTGTAGAGAATAAAGCTGGTGTAAGTAAACATAAAAAAATCAATTAACAATTTAAAACTTTCATTATGAAACATCCGACATCTGTATTTTCAAAATCAATGTTATGGAAGACTGCGACACATTCGCTGTCTATCTTCCTTGTTTTTTTATTTACATTATCATCTTGCCACAAATATCCAACCGGCGATGGCGACAACTACAAGGAGCCAAGGCCCAATAATAATAATGTGCCCCCCTTACATGGCTTATTAGACAAAAGCAAGATTGTGATGAAAAGCGCAATACAGGTAGATCTTGACAGGGACGTTGCAAGAATTCCATTATATAAAGGATATTATGAAGATGAGGTGGTATGGTATGTACGCACAGATGTATCTGATCGGCCCCTTGCAAATAAGCTGGGACTTAATTTTGCTCCACGTCTTATAAATGCGGATCGTGAATGTCCCGCCTGCATTCAATCTGTGACTTCTTCCGACCCTATACCCGGCAAAGCGCCGGTTATATTCGCAGGCACTGTTGACTTTAGCCCGATGCGCCAACTGATGCCGGGCCCAACTGGTTTTCCTCCTTTAAGTGTTACTCCGGGTTCTGTGGCAGGCCTCGGCTACAGTGATCTTATTCGTGTAAAAGGGTCTAATGTAGTTTATAACGCTCCTATCGTAGCGACAGGCAGCGGGCCTTTTGATGTTAGCCAATCTCATACCAATACACTTGACCGGGTGGTAGCAATTGATACAGTTAACATGACCGTTGACCTGCAATTCATAAGGGCTTTTGCCTTTGGAAAAGATATATTCTATTTCTCGTTTGGTGCAACGGAAGACGTAAGCGCAACTATTGAAAGAGGTACATACGTACCGGCTATGGCGGGCATACCTGCACCTAACCAGGATGATAATCCTAACACATCCCGGAGTGAAATATTTGCATTTGCAAATGGAAAATTAGGGCTTAATGATCCAAATGTACAAGGGCTTAATCATGTGATACTTGATAATGCTCCAGGCGAGTTTAGTTACAGTAATCCCGCCTTGTTTGAAACATTCAGGCAGTTAGGCGATGCAAGAAATATTCTTGGAAGCTTTACAACAATAAAAGATGAAAAGCAGCGCAGATTGTATAGCCCACTGTGGGATTTGAATGTTGCAAAATGGAGCGATGCGGTAGTAGCAAAGGGAAAAAATTTTGCACAAACAGATGGAACTACTATTCAGCAGTTAGCAAAAAACGGGCTTATTACTAATCCTGATGGTACGCCGCTTAGCTCATCAACTTTTATAGTTAATTGCCCGATACTCGGTTTTGCCACTGAAGCGCCAAGTGAAGACCAGGCGCCGCCGGTGAAATGATAAAAAAGATCAGGGAAACTTTTTATAATAAAACCGGTTTAGGTGTCACCCTAAAGCGGTTTTTTATTTTTTTTTTAGGCGTAAAAATATTACGGCTTTTGCAATTTGCTGCTGAAGTTTAATTCCTCATTTGAAACAGTCATGTAGTAAATACCCGGGTTATTGAGTTATTACCATTGTTTACAGAAATTGTTTTTATAAAAATGGTTTGTCCTGTGCTGCTTTGCAACTTAAGCGTAGCCTTTTCCGTTTTGCCTGCACTAAAAGACATCGTGAATTCATTGCTGAAAGGATTGGAGTAGTGTAAAGTAAAATTTCATTAAGGCCGCTTTGCGCTGGTTGATTTTTTTTAGCCATATTATTTATTCCTTAACTGTAAAAATTCTTAATAGTTCGTTTGTTCTTGACCATTTTACCAAAAGCAGTAAGATGATTTGTGCCGCTTCTGCATACAGTAATATTTGTAATTGTTCAATTACTTATTTTGTATCTGGCAAAACTCCCAAACTTGTTCACGAGGCTTCTGTATTACGTTACTTTTCGTTAGTCGCAATCAGTTTGTTTACTTTCGGCTGTAAAAACCATATTCTGATGAAGAAAAACAAAACAAGCAACAGATGATTGAAATAATCACCAAAAGAAACTTCCCGTTTGTAGTCAAGTTTTGCAATTGTCTTACAAGCAAAAGTTATTGGTTGAACAATTGCGAAAGTTAGATTATAGTCCAACAACTATATTGATGATGTTTTAAATTCAAACGTATTTATTGTTCTCTGATATATTTCTCCCTGAACAGCTGAAAGCGTAAGTCCATTAAGAAAAAAGCGGCAACGATAATTATATTCGTTTTAAACAACTTAAGATTCATGGGGTTTAGCCCTAATTCTGCAATATGGTCTTGTCCGTAAACGCCGGTTGTGTAAATCCAAAAAGTGAATGTCGCTACGGCAATACCATTAATGATTTCTTTTAAAGGATTTGGCGATGTTCATGCACCACAAATAAAAATCAGCAAGAATAGTTGCCAATGTTTAAAGGAAAGCAGTTTCTTCATGTACTGTAAATAAATATGCATTTGTCAGTGCTGATATACCACATAAACATTTATTTCACCATAACTATTATTATTCAACTCCCCACTCCCTCTACCAAAATCATTTTGGTTTTTGCAGATTGCTGCCGCAACGATTTTGCTTTGCTATATTCCGGTGACGACCACCATTGTTTTGCACGCTCAACTGAGGAAAACTCAAGCACGACAAGCCTTTCAGGATGCCAATCGCCTTCCAGGCATTCCACTTGCGGCCCCCTTACTATAAACTTACCATCATAAGCGACAATAGCAGCAGGCGTAAGTTTTTTATATTCTTCGTAAATAGAATGATCTTCGATATCTACCTCAACAATTACATAAGCAGGCATACAAAAAAATTAAAATTTATAAAGAAGAAAACCGCAAAGTAATTATTTGAAGCTTTCTTTCAAACTAACGGTACGGTTAAATACCAACGCATCGGTAGTTGAATCTTTGTCTACACAAAAATACCCGTTGCGTATAAACTGAAAATTATTTCCCGGCTCTGCATGTTTAAGAAAGGGTTCTATAAAAGCTTTCTCAATTATTTTTAAAGAATCAGGATTGATGTATTCTTTAAAATCTCCTTCTTCCACCGAAGGATTTTCTACTTTAAATAATCTTTCATATAACCTCACTTCTGCAGTTGCTGCGTGCTTTGCGCTCACCCAATGAATTGTGCCTTTTACTTTCAGGCCACTCGTGTCGCTGCCGCTTTTGCTTTCGGAAATGTGTGAACAATGGATTTCTATAATGTTTCCAGCTTCATCTTTTCTAAAACTTTCACACTTGATAATGTAGGCGCTTTTCAATCGCACCATTGCGCCGGGAGCAAGCCTGAACCATTTCTTCACAGGTATTTCCATAAAATCTTCCTGCTCGATCCAAAGCTCTTTTGAAAAAGGCATTAAGCGTACACTGGATGCATCGCCGGGAAGATTTTCGATTGAGACTTCTTCCGTTACATCCTCTTCATAACTATCAATTATTAATTTCACCGGGTGAAGCACAGCCATTGCCCGGCGGGCCGTTTCGTTCAGTTCTTCCCTTATGCAAAACTCCAGCAGGCTTATATCAATCATGTTATCGCGGCGGGCAACGCCAATCTTATCGCAGAAGGTTCTAATGCTGGAGGGTGTATAACCTTTACGCCTAAACGCAGAGAGCGTTGGCATCCGGGGATCGTCCCAGCCTGACACATAACCTTCATTCACCAGTTGCAACAGCTTTCGTTTACTCATCACCGTATAGGTCATATTAAGCCTCGCAAATTCATATTGATGAGATGGAAAAATGTTTAGCCTATCAATATACCAATCGTATAGCGGCCGATGGGCAACAAACTCAAGCGTACAAATGCTGTGCGTAATGTGCTCAAGGCTATCACTCTGTCCGTGAGCAAAATCATACATGGGGTAAATGCACCATTTATCACCGGTGCGGTGGTGGTGCGCATGTTTGATGCGATACATTATCGGATCCCGCAGGTGCATGTTTTGCGCAGCCATATCAATTTTAGCCCGCAACACTTTTTCACCGTCTTTGAATTGGCCGTTTTTCATCTGGTCAAATAGCAAAATATTTTCTTCCACGCTCCTGCTCCTGCATTCGTTCTCACGGCCGGGCTCTGTGGGCGTTCCTTTCTCAGCAGCAATTTTTTCAGCATTGCTGTCATCCACATAAGCCAGCCCTTTGTGTATCAACTGTACCGCAAGGCTATACAATTCATCAAAATAATCACTGGCATAAAATTCGTTGATCCAATTGAAGCCGAGCCAATGCACATCGTTCTTGATGCTATCGACATATTCTGTGTCTTCTGTCACGGGGTTCGTGTCGTCGAAGCGCAAGTTAGTGGCGCCGTTATACTTTTGTGCAAGGCCAAAGTTCAGGCAAATGCTTTTTGCATGCCCAATGTGCAGGTAGCCGTTCGGCTCGGGCGGAAAACGTGTAAGAATGTTTTCTACCTTTCCTTTACTTATATCTTCTGCTACAATTTCCTCGAGAAAATTCAAGCTTTTTTCTTCAGTCATTTGTGTGGGTGATGAGTGTGATCAGTGATGGGTGATGGGTGATAAGTGATGGGTGATGGGTGATGGGTGATGAGTGACAAGTGATGAGTGACAAGAGATCAGTGATGAGTGATCGGTGATGGGTGATAAGTGACAAGTGATACGTCGTAACTGATAACTCATAACAGATACCTCATAACTAATGACTACTAACTAATAACTAATAACTGATACCTCATACCTGATACCTCATCCCTTCAACTACAATTTCCGCTATATCCAATACACTAACATCTTCTTCTTTTTCATTTAGTTTAACGCCGTCCGTGAGCATCGTATTACAAAAAGGACAAGCCGCGGCAATAATTGCGGCGCCAGTTTCTAATGCTTCTTTAGTTCTTTCATTGTTTATTCTTATCGATCCTTTTTCTTCTTCTTTAAACATCTGTGCTCCTCCGGCTCCACAACATAATCCATTGCTTTTACATCGCTTCATTTCCGTAAGCTCAATATCCAGCGCTTCCAACACTTTTCTTGGCGCTTCATAAATGTTATTGGCTCTGCCGAGATAACAGCTATCATGATAAGTTATTTTTTTTCCTTTAAAATTTCCTTCCTCTTTCATCACGACTTTCCCATCATTTATCAATTGTTGTAAAAAAACTGAATGATGTATCACCTCATAATTTCCACCCAGCACCGGGTATTCATTTTTAAAAATATTAAAGCAATGCGGGCAAGCCGTTACGATTTTTTTTATACCATATCCATCGAGCAACTGTATATTCTGGTAAGCCATCATCTGAAACAAAAACTCGTTACCAGCTCTTCGTGCAGGGTCGCCCGTACACATCTCCTCCTTACCAAGAATGGCGTAGCTCGTACCCACCCTATCGAGTATCGTAGCAAAGGCCTTTGTAATTTTTTGTGCCCGTTGATCGAAGCTGCCGGCGCAACCCACCCAGAATAATATTTCCGGCTGCTTATTCTCTGCCATCATTTCTGCCATGGTGGGTACATGCATATTTTGTTATTTTAAACCAGCTAAAATACAACAAACATTTCTGATGAATTGTGCAGGCAGTCAATAGTTTAACACTTATTTTTGGGGCTCTTTTTGAAAAAGAATTATTTGCTGCAAAAAATTAAAAACTGGGAACAGTGGCCGTTCAAAATTTTATATGCTCCAATAACTCCTGTTTGGGCCTGGTACATGCTGTGTTCCCGGGCAGCCTGGTTTTTCACGCCAAGTAACCCACGGCTTACGTTTGGCGGCATGGAGGGTGAGCCCAAAAGAGAAATGCACGACCTGCTGCCTTCTCATTTATGCCCGCGTTTTTTTAATGTAAAGCCTGCGGAACCTTTTGAAAATATTTTAAAAAATATAAAATCCAAAAACATTCAGTTTCCTTTGATTGTGAAGCCTGAAGTTGGCGGGCAGGGCATACTTTTTAGAAAGCTTGACTCGCCTGAACAGCTAAAAGTGTATCACGGAAAAGTTGCCGTGGAATATTTCGTGCAGGAATTAATTTCTTATCCTTTAGAAGTTAGCCTTTTTTATTACCGGCATCCGGCTGAGCAAAAAGGAACTATATCAGGCTTTTTACAAAAGATTCCCATGCGGGTTACCGGCGATGGTAAACATACACTTGCGGAATTAATTTCAATGAATGAGAAATCCAAAAAAAGGCTGGATGAACTGGAAATGAAGCATGGAAAAAATTTCGATAAAATAATACCTGCCGGTGAAAATTATATACTCAGCTATGCGGCTAACCATAACCGTGGGGCGCACTTTATTGACCTCAAAAATGAGATCAATGAAACCCTTACTAAGATGCTTGATGAGATAAGTTATCCCACTGATTTTTTTTATGGGCGCTACGACATAATGTGCAACTCCATAGAAGAATTAAAGCAAGGTAAAAATTTTGTAATATTAGAATACAATGGCTGTGGCGCAGAGCCCAACCACTTTTATGATACGGGCTATACTTTGCTTAATGCCTGGAAAGAAATATTAAAGCACTGGAAAATTCTTTATAGAATCAGCAGGTATAATTATAAAAAAGGAATAGACTATTGGCCGCTGATGAAAGGCATTCGTTTTAGAGCTGCGACAAAAAAACATTACAAAATTATTAAGGCGGCAGATAAAATTATTCCGTAAACTTGCCTGACGGCAGGTAGGTATTTGCCATCTACATTTTAAAAAATATCCCTATGTTGAAAATTTTTCTTTCTCTTTTGCTTTTTATTTCCTTTGGCGTATCTGCCCAGAGATATATACCTGCAGACCAGGGAAGCAAAGTACATTTCAAGATCAGGAATTTTGGAATAAACACCGGTGGCGAGCTTTCCGGCTTGAAAGGAGAAATAATTTTTTTTACAACAGACCTGGCGGCATGCCAGTTTAATGTGACTGTAAACAGCTCGACAGTTGATACAGATAATAGCAGCCGTGACGGCCATTTGAAAGAAAGTACATATTTTGACGTAGAAAAATATCCTGTGATTACAATTGCTTCCACCAAAATTGAGAAAACCAATAAGACCGAAGGCGGTTACTATTATTTCACCGGCACCCTTACCCTTCGCGATGTTACTAAGCCCGTTTCTTTTCCTTTTAAAATTGAAAAACAAAACGATGCTTACCTGTTCACGGGCGAGTTTACTATAGACAGGCTCGACTATGGCGTGGGCGACAAAAGCGCTGTGCTAAGTAACACGGTGAATGTATCTTTATCAGTGTTAGCAAAAAAAGGTTAACAGATTTTATGGGCCTCGCTAAAGTTTTTTTTTGGGGTATGATGGTAAGTTTTTTAGGCTCGCTGCCGCTAGGCACTTTGAACGTGGCGGCTATGCAAATAAGTGTGCAGGAAAATATAATGAACGCCATTTATTTTTCATTAGGCTCCCTGCTTACAGAAATGATTTACGTACGCATTTCACTTGTTGGTATCAACTGGATACGCAAGCAAAAAAAATTACTAAAGTGGATGGAATGGATCACGCTGGGCATTGTGCTTGCGCTTGCGGCAGGCAGCTTTATCGCCGCCACACACGAGCATCATACAAAAAATGTAATGCTCAATAATAATATTCATCGCTTTCTTCTTGGTATAATGCTAAGCGCTATCAGCCCAATGCAAATTCCTTTTTGGTTTGGATGGAGCACGGTGCTGTTTTCAAAAAATGTTTTACAGCCAAAAAATTCTTATTACAATTTATACATAGTGGGCATTGGGCTTGGCACCTTGCTGGGTAACTGCGTTTTTATTTTTGGCGGAAAATATATTGTAGAAAAACTCAACACCAACCAAAGCATTTTAAACTATGTAATCGGCGGAATTTTTGCTTTGACGGCGATCATTCAATTGATAAGAATTCTCTGGCACAAAGATGCGATTGATAAAATGGATACTTTATCGAAGGCTTCTGGCTAATTGTTGATTATTGATTGATTGATTTCTGAAACATCCTTGTGCGATATCTTTCATCGTGGCCATAAATAAATATCTAAAATTAAGAATGGGATATAGGAATGGGATTTTTAGCAAGGAAGATTAGAAATGATCACGGGTAAATCACAGTTCTATTAAGAGCGGAGAATACGCCAAAGCCATTTTTAATATTTGAATAAACGGGTAGTGGTTCACCAAAAGGATTTTGATTAGCCCTGTCTTGCTGAAGAAGTGTGCGGGTAAACTCGTAAAAATTGAAGTCTGTATGGCATATCCATAATTCAGATAGATAGCCGGGGCTCAAAGTATTTTTGGTACTGATTTGCAGGTCTCTTAATATTATATTACCGCCGAGACCATTGTCGGTAATGCCATACCATCTGTTGGAGTTTTGAATGCGGGGAGGGTTATTCGCTTCTATATAGATAATGTTATTAATAATGCAATAATAATCCTTACCAGACCCAACATCTTTCCAGCTTATGTCAAATGCCCCATTACTGAGTAAATTCATTGCAATGCTGTTTGAATCTACTTTATCCGAAGGCACACGGCACGAGCTTTCGGTATAGTTACCATCAGGTGTCATAACAGATAAAGAATAAGTGCTATCAGGCATTATATGTAGTTCATTTGGCAAGCTCACATATCCGAGATAATTGTCAAAAGATAATTTAAACTTTTGGTTCCCATTTCCGGATATGACTACATCGGCATCCGGAACCAGATCGTTATAACCTTGATTTACTGGAATAAATGTAGTAAGTGCTTCTGAAAATCTCACCGTTACAATGGTAACAGAATCCTGCGGGCTTATATAAGATTGTATGACCAATTTTTTCGGCACCGTTTCATTGCCCAGCAAAATTTCCTTCTTCCTGATGCACCCAAACAACAATGCTATAGTAAAACAACAAAATAAAAATAGTAATACCCGCATACTAAAAATTTAATTGGTACTTAACTGAAGGCAAAACGGGAAACAGTGTATTGTAATATAATTTACGGGAGTTGCTGCCATCGGCCCTGTTGGTGTAATAGTAAAAAGGATTAGCCCTGTTATAAGCATTGTACAATCCTACCTCCCATGTGCGACGCCGGTTCTTTTTTTTATTTTTATGAAACTGCATAGATATGTCCAGCCTGTGATAGGATGCTGCCCTAAAAGAATTCCTTTCTCCAAAATCATTTACAACAAACTGGTATGCCAGGCCGGTACCGGATGGATTGTAAAGGCTGCCAGAGTACTCGTATAAAGGTATGTTGATGGCATTGCCTGTGCCATAAACCCAATTAACCGATAATGTTTTATTTGCTTTTAGCTTGTAAATACCTACGATTGATGCGTCATGCCGCCTGTCGTACCGTGCATAAAACTTCTTTCCATTATTGAGGGAATTAAATTGATTAAAAGTCCATGATAAGGTATAGCCCACCCACCCGGTAAGCCTTCCCTGTTTTTTTTGAAATAATATTTCTGTGCCATAAGACCACCCCTTACCCGTAGTTACATTGTTTTCCCAATTTACTGGTCTTAGTTCCTGGCCATTGTCATTATTGGTAGAAAGCAACAGGAAATCAGCCCCGTTTTTATACGCAATAATATTGTTCATATTTTTATAGTAACCTTCGATCGTCAGGGAGTTTTCATTTGGAAAGTCTTTAGCTATACCAACTGCGTACTGCGTACTTTGCTGCGGCTTTATTAAATTTGTTGCAGGCACCCACAAATCTGTGGGCAAACCTGCACCAGAGTTACTTAATAAATGAATGTACTGGTTCATACTTGCAAAGGAACCTTTTAAGGAAAGATTATTTTTCATTTTGTAAAGTATTGATAAGCGTGGCTCAACACCGGCATATAATTTTTTTTTGGTGTAAAAACTACTAAGCCTCATTCCTGCATTTAAGCTAAACTTAGCGCCAAACTTTACAACATCCTCAATGTAGGCAGCTCCTTCCACCGTACTAATATTATTTTTTACTTTTTTTACTGAGTCAATTTGTTCGTCAGTAAATACAAACGCATTCGGATTAAAAAGATGATTTGTAATAACAGTGCCCGCATTTATCCTGTGTTTTTTCCCTAATGAAAAATCCACATTATTTTTTAACCCAATATCTCGTATAGAGGAATTATATCGCAAAAAATATTTATTTCCATTATTTCTTGCTTCATCAAAAACTGAAAAACGATAATTGCTGTAAATTAAAGATGTATTTAAAAAAATACCTTTTTTAAAAATATGGTTCCATCTGAAGGTGCCTGTTTGGTTGGCCCAGTTAAATCCTTGTCTTTGTATATCCGTTCCGCTTTTGTTCCTGGTTGAGAAACCATCCCTTCCGGCATACACACTAAAAAATATTTTATTGTTAGGATTTAATTCAAAATTCATTTTACCATTTAAGTCATAAAAATTAGCCGACTGCCCCGTCAACGGTGTTAAAAATAAATCGGCGAAGGTGCGGCGGCCTGAAAATATAAATGAAGATTTTTGTTTTTTGAGCGGCCCTTCAATTGTAAAATTTGATGACACCAGGCCAATGCCTGCAGTGCCTTTAATTTTTTCTTTGCTGCCATCTTTCATTTGTATATCCAATACTGATGACAGCCTACCACCATATCTTGCCGGAAACCCACCTTTTATAAGTTCTACCGTGTTTATGGCATCATTATTAAAAACGGAGAAAAAACCAAAAAGATGATAAGCGTTATATACAGGAGCTTCATCAAGAATTATTAAATTCTGATCTGCCCCTCCGCCCCGAACATATAAAGCGGCGCTTCCTTCTCTTGGCTTTTGAACTCCCGGTAATAATTGAAACACCTTTAGCACATCTTTCTCACCCAATAACGCAGGTATATCTCTTATCTGCTGAGGCGTGATTTGCAATTTACTCATCTGTATCTCATTGCTAACTTTATGTTGCTTACCTATGATAATTTCATCTAAAAGGCCTTCAGCAGGAGACAATTCAATAGTAAGAGGATCTGCAAATAAGGCATTAGAACTAATCGCAATTTCAAATGGAATATACCCTGCATGAGTTACGAGTATTTTAAAAGTATCCTTTGCCGGTAAATGAATGGAAAAAAAACCATAGCTGTTCGTAGTATAACTTACTTCATTAATGGTAATGGACGCCTCCGGCAAAACTTCCCCCGTTTTTTTTTCTTTTACATAACCCTGTAAGACTTTTTTAGGCTGTGCTATACAAACTAAACACAGCAAAAATGCGCTAAGAGTAAAAAAGCATTTCATAAAGCTGCAATAACAATAATGGCTCACTGCGTGGCTTCTATATACCTGGTTCGATAGGTGGTGGTGCCGGCAGTCCAATTGGTACAACAGATGGATTTAATTTTAAGCGATGAGGCCGTAAGCTCAATAATTTCATAAGTGCCGATTATGTGTGTAATAATAGCTTTATAATTGTTTACATCAGAAGATGGTGGTGGCAATGTATATATACCCAATTTCATTCCATTATTGTCCTGGGGGGAATAAGTAAATTCCACTTCATCGCCGGGCGCACCATATCGACCGACGCAATTATTCAAACTTCTGCTTTCTTTTAACTTGCAACTTTCAAAAAACAATGTAGTGGAAGGGTTATTTACAACCGAATCAGCAGAAAGGCTGCCACCGGAATAGACGATTTTACTAATTTTCCAGTTACCATCAATGCGCTTTAAAAACCTGGTTTTTTTACAGCTAACTGCCAGTAAACAAATTAAAACAAGCAATGAAATTTTTTGTATCATAAGTTATTTATTAAATATAAACTGGAGTGAACAGATCAGTTTGTTGTAAAATCCAGTTTACTTTATATTTTAGTTATTCCAAAACAAAGCCAAATTCACTTCCGACATCGTAAAAACATTTACCATTACGGAATTGTGGGGGAACCGGAAATTGGTCAACTGTTCTTCCACCTATTTCTTCATCCATTTTTCCTATATTAAATTTTATACTTGCAGTTACCGAGGAATTTGCATCTATTTTATAACTACCTCCGAATGTAACTTCCTTTGTCGAATTTTCTCCAAAAATTTCCCTATCATTCTCGACGAAATAAAAATTCAAAGTCTGCCCGTATCTGGTATTATCCCAGTCAACTATGCCTAAATTTTTTGACACATTCCAGGTATATTGGACATTATGCCTGTTTAAGATTTCATTTCTGACACTATATACTTCTGTGATTGCGTTAAAATTAATAGTTTTATCTATAGCAAACACCCTAATATCTAATTCTAAATCTCCGGCAGGCCAACCCTCAATTTTCCCCACCAAATGTCCGGCAATCCATATATTTTTTAAATAAGCCTTGTTTCCATTAATCCGGTATGGATTAGGTCCCGCACAAGGAGAGTTACTACCGGGTGGTGTCGGTGATGGTGGCGTCGGAGGATCGACATCAACTGGCAATGGCGCTACTATGTCAATTTCATATTTTTTTAAATCCAAAATATTTTCAGGAACTGCTTCTTTGCTTACTGAATAATAGTATCTACCGTTCTTATCCATATCTACCCTTTCATTTAAACTAATTACTATTATAGGTTCATTAGGTTTATTAATCGCATCAATCTCATATTTATTTCCCATATAATCGTATGCCGGAATAGTTTTGGTTGTTGCCTCATCATAATCAACCGGCAGAACAGCGACTTTAGGAATAAATTGAGTCGCATCCCACTGATTAAATTTTACCGGTATTGCCACCTGAATTAAAGGTATTTCTTCAATGGCTTTTTGAAACAAAGCGGCAATTGATATTTTTTGATTTGCATTTACTTTGGCACCGGTGTTGGAAAATGATTCACGGAGAGTTTTACCGCCTTGTAATTTTCTATCCATTAAATGGTATAATAAGACATCGTAATCATCATCAAACTTTTTGCCTACTTCATTTTTGACCAAATGTCTGTAGGAAGGCTCTTTCAAAGAATAAGCTAAGTTCTTTGCTATTTCCCCAAGCTTACTGTTCATCCTATCAATTACTTTTAGCTGATCTGGACTATATTTTTCCATATCCTCATTAACAGCATTGGTCTCAATATCATCCTTTGGAATAATAGCGGTATTGTTCTTTTTACAGGAGACAATGAAGATGGTAAATAAAGATAATAGAAATGAAATCCTGATTATTCTTTTTGTCTTTTTCATAATTGCTAAGTTTGATGAATAATTTGATTAAATGTTGTAAACAAAAAGAAAGGTATATTATTTAAATTGAGATATAGCCAATTTGCTCTAATTTCTTTTCATTAACCATCCCACATTGTTTTGGTGAAATATTTAAGACATGAGGAGGTTATAAAAAAAATTGGCCGCCGGTTAAAAAAAATAAGGCTGGCAAAAGGTATTTCCCAAGAAGCCCTTGCTTTTATGGCAGGCTTGGAATTTAGCCAGGTAAGCCGGATAGAAAGAGGTATTATTAATACAAGTATTTCACATCTTTATGTACTGGCTGATGCTCTTGAGGTAGAAGCCTTTGAACTGCTGAAGGAATAGAATTTTTCATGTTTTCGGAAGTCATCATATTATCTCCATATTCAATCTATCCGTAAAATTAGAAGTAAACAAGAAATCAATTTTTACCTAAATAATTTGATGATGATATATCAAACATTTTATTTGCAATCTCTTTATCGTGCCCATAAATGTCGTTCCTGAAGTTGAGCACTCCATTATTATCAACCCATGTGGTATAGTAAGTTATAAAAACAGATACAGGCTTTCCTACACTCACATATTTTTCCTCATCGCTGTTCATCGCTTCATCTATTTTTTCGGGGGTCCATTCTGCATCATCTTTCAAAAGATAGTTAGCAAGTTTTGCCGGGTCTGAAAGGCGTATGCATCCATGGCTGTAAGCACGTTGATCGCGGCTAAAAAGGCTTTTGGCAGGTGTATCATGAAAATAAATATTGAAGCTATTGGGAAATAAAAATTTTACTTTCCCTAATGAATTATCCTCACCCGGCTTTTGCCTTATGAGAGGCGCAGCGCCTGTACCCCCGTACTGTTCCATATTATGTTTTTGCAGGTAGCTCGCATTGCGTGCCATACCCGGCAGTATTTCATTTTTTACAATGCTTTCCGGAATATTCCAATAAGGGCTAAACACGATGGTAGTAAGCTTATCAGAAAAAATAGTGGTGTTATGCCCATCTTTTCCAACGACTACCGGCATATCAAAAACTTTATTTTTACCATCGTAAACATGTAATATAAATTCAGGGATATTTACCAGTATCAATTTGCCGGCCGGCTCCTGCGGCATCCAGCGCATACGATCCATATTTATTAATATTTGCTTTACACGGTCAATGGCGGGCACATTCATTTCCCGCAGCAATGACGATGACGCCACTCCATCTGGCGTGTAGCCCAATCTTTTCTGGAAATTTTTAATACCCTCTTTAAGATTATCATCAAAGACAAAGGTGGTATCGGTGTGTGGAAGATCGCCCGTAATGAAAAGCATCTTTTTCATATTAAGAATTGCCGGGGATTTTTTACCTGCCTGGTATTTTTTTGGGTCGTTTTCAAATGCAGGCCAGCCGCCATGTTTTGCAATTGTCAAATATTTTTGTAATTGATCTTTTAATAAACCGTAGTCTGTATTTACATCAGCAAAATATTTATCGTCGTTGTGTTTTTTATTTAATAAAGAATCTGCAACGGATATAGGGTCAACTTTTTTAAAGGGAACAAATCTTTCCACCTCTTTTCTTTTTACATACCCTTTTTCGTAATTATTTTTCGTATAATCAATAAGATATTGAGTTAGGTGCAGCTCAGTATTTATTATTGACTTGTCTGTGCTTTTTACAGAGAGGCCGGTATCTGCCATAAGGCTCTCCATTGTATTTTGAAAATCTTTGCTTTTGGCAGTAGTATCCCCGGAATAATTTTTTAAGCTCCAAAAACCAAAAGCCTGTTGTGTAAGCCCATCCGGCGAAAACCAGGCGAACTCATAATTCCGGGTATTGTAAAAACTGCGCATCCGCCGTGAGAGTGATTCATCGAAATTATTTTTTGATATATAATCCTCCATTGCCATGCTATCGAGAAACAGGCTATTATAAGCATTTGCGTTGCTGATACTATAATCGCGCTTGCTTAATTTTTTTTCTTTTTTTTCTTTTTCAGATTTTATGTCCGAATCCTTTCCATTCTTTTTATCAGCATTATTGCAGGAAGCAAGAAAAAGAAAAGAGGCGAGGGTAACAGTAAATGTAGTTTTCATAGCGCCCCATATTACAAATTACATGCCCCTTCATTTTTACTGCCAAAACAAAAGGAAATAGTAAGGCTTCTTTTTTTAAATTGCACGCATGCGGGAATACGTAGATACATACAGGCACAAAGGATTAAGAAAAAAGCTTATTGAAACAATTAAAGAAAAAGGAATTACGGATGAAGATGTTCTTGCCGCCATGATGAATATACCGAGGCACGTTTTTCTCGATACAGCCCTTGACCACATTGCTTATGAGGACAGGGCGTTTCCTATCGGGGAAGGGCAAACGATATCGCAGCCATATACTGTTGCCTACCAAACCCAGTTGCTGGCAGTAAAGCCTTTTGATAAAATATTGGAGATAGGCACCGGTAGCGCTTACCAGGCTGCAGTTCTGGCAGAGATGGGCGCGGTGGTTTTTACTATCGAGCGCCAAAAGAAATTATTTGAGCTTAATAAAAATTTTATTTTTAAACCTAAATATCCCAACATCAAATTTTTTTACGGCGATGGATTTGATGGATTGCCTACGTATGGGCCCTTTGATAAAATTCTTATAACTGCGGCTGCTCCCGTTATTCCACCGAAGTTACTTGAGCAGCTAAAGCCCGGCGGTAAAATGGTGTTGCCACTTGACGATGAAGGCTTGCAAAAAATGATGCGGCTCACAAAAAATACCAATGGCAGTTATGATGAAGAGGCCTTCTCTGCTTTTTCTTTCGTGCCTATGCTGAAGGGAAGGAATTGAGTTTATTGGTTAATTGGTTTATTAGTTTAAAGGTTTACAAGTTTTACACACCTTTCAACTTTTTCAAAACCTTTTAACCGTTTCAACCCTATCAACTAATCAACTAATCAACTTCATCCTAACCCTCCTCCGTCTCTTCAATAATCACCGCAGCTTTCCTGGCAATGTTGTCCCAATAAAAATGATCAAAAAATTCTTTTGGTATTGACTGGGTGACGTTGATAGCTTCAATCATCTTTGCTGTAAAGGCCGGCCAGTCATTGTTTCCGCTCACTAACAATTTTCCGTTACAGATTTTTTCATCAATGCCCAGGGCGCCATTTTTTGTGGAAACTGCGGTAAGGTTGTAGCCGAGCGCTTCCACAAGTTTTGTTTTTATACCGCCACCGTCCGTTACGGGATTTATAAAAATATCAGCACCTTTAAAGTAAATACTTATATCATCTACAAAGCCTGCGTAGATAATATTTTCTTTTGTGTATTCTTTTAATTCATTCATTTCCGGCGGCAGGTTTTTACCACAAATAATAATTTTATAAACGATGCCGGAGGCAGCAATCAGCGGGTTGATATTTTTAAGAATATTATTAAGTGCATCAAGGTTAGGCTTATAATTCAGGGCGCCATTAAAAAGATATAAGAGCGTTCCTTTTTCCAAAGAATATTTTTTTAATAAATGCGCTTTTGCTTCTGCTTCATCCGTTAGTGGCAAAGGAGTGCTCCATGAAATGCCATACGTAATAAGGTCAATTTTTTGCGGAGATAATTTGTATTCATTCACGAAATAATTTTTGTCTTCTTCTGTAATGCAAAAAGTAAAATCAGCCCGGCGATGGATATATCTTTCATAATGCCACAAAATTTTCCACCACCATTTTCCCACTGTTTTAAATCGCTCCGCTTCAATATTATGCGAATGGATTATGAGCTTTACTTTACAAAAATATTTCAACAGCAGCGCCAGCCAGCCAAAGTAAGGGTGCTCAAGAATAATGTGCGTGATATTATTTTGCCTTATAATTTTTTTTATGCTATAGAAATAAAAAATATCAATGTACCGCAGCCTGCTGTTGCTAAGTATATTTATTACTTCGTAAGATGCATAAGAAGGTTTGTTGTCTTTAATGGTGATGCAATACAGGGAGTGATATTCCGAAAAGTATTCATTGAAATGTGCGATACATTTTTGCCCCCCGAATTTTGCAGGAAATATTTTGTAGGGAACGAAACTCAGCACATTTGCCATTAGTAAACTTTAATATTGCCAAAATAATATTATTTTACCGGTAATAGCCAAAGAGAATTTTTTCATGAAAGCTTTATCTTTTTTTTCAAGGTTTGCGGTGGTCTGCAATATCGCCTTCGTATTGTTTATTTTCTTCAGCAGGCTTGAAGCGCAGAAGCAGGCCACGCACGCGAGAGATACCGTTGCCGCGGTTCCATTTCTGAAAGATTTAATAATCACCTTAGGCATTTTGGCAATAATAATAAACCTAATAATGTGCATTGTGTATGCAGTAGTGATTATACTTGGCAGGCAACGTTTGCTGCCAAAGTCGCTGGTGATTGTGAATTTTCTATTTTTTATTTTTCAAATATTTTACTTCTTTTTCAGACAAGCATATTTATAATGATCCAAAAAATTTTGAGTGACAGGCCAACAAAATTGTTTATTGCCTTCTCCTGTTTTTTTGTTGCCAACGCCTTGATCGCAGAAGCCATTGGCACAAAACTTTTTTCTTTAGAAGGATTACTTGGGTTGAAGCCAGCCAATTTCACCTTGTTCGGTGAAAGCGGATTAGCGTTTACGCTTACCTGTGGGGTTATACTTTGGCCGCTCGAGTTTGTGATTACTGATATTATAAATGAGTATTATGGCCCGCGTGCCGTACGGCGTATTTCTTTCACGGCTGTGTTGTTGATCACTTATGCGTTTCTTGTGTATTTTTTAGCGATTGCATTACCACCGGCGAAAGTATGGCTGAATAGCAGTAAGGCACAGGGTGTGGAAAATATCCAGACTTCATTCAATGCAGTCTTTGGCCAAAATATGCGCATCATTGTCGGGAGCATCGTTGCTTTCTTAGTGAGCCAGGTAGTGGATGTAACGGTGTTTCACAAAATAAAAAAAGCGACCGGCGATAAACATTTGTGGTTGAGGGCAACAGGCTCTACGTTGGTATCGCAGCTTGTTGACAGCTACATTGTTTTATTCATTGCCTTTAGTGGAATATTCGAGTGGCAGCTTATTTTAGCCGTAGGCATAATGAATTACTTATACAAATTTTTTATGGCGCTTGTATTGACACCGGTTATCTATTATGTAGAAAAACGTATTGAAAAATATGTAGGGCATGATACCGCTATGCAAATGAAGCTGGCAGCTATGGGAAGAGGCAAGGATTTTGAGAATATACCTGCGGCGGGTTAAGCAGGTTGCCGAAGGCACCAAAGAATGAGGCAAGCTTTCGCACTCATCTTACTTAATCGGATTAATGATTTAAATTATCTTTGACAGAATAATTAAATAAAAAAACATGGCTGCTGTTGTTGGCACATATCAAAATGAAGTTGTAAAACTTGACAAAGAATATTTATCGGACGTTCCTGTAAAAGTAATTGTAACGTTTTTGGAAGACGTGCTCCCACAGCCTGAAGAAGTATTTGCGTTGTCTGATTTTTCGTTTTTAAAAAGCCAAAAGAATTTAGCAGCATATAAAGGTTCATTTAGTGAGGCGATTATTGAAGAAAGAAGGCTTGAACAATGAAAATATTTTGGATACTTCATCCTTACTCAAACTATATCACCGGGAATGCATGAGCAAAGGCACGAGTGAGCTGCACGCAAACCTCACAGGTTTTAAAAACCTGTGAGGTTTCGGCCATGAAAATATTTTTTGAAATGAGAAGATCATTTTTTGCAATCAATAACCTTTTAAAAAAAATGTATGAAATCAATTGTAAAAGTTTTTATCACCGGTTTAGTAATTGTATTTCTTAGTTGCAGCCAAACTAAAAAAATTGCGTCAACACAAAACACTGAGATGAACTCAAGTACACCTAAGGCAAGCCTTACAGAAACTTACTGGAAACTTACCGTGCTGATGGGTAAAGCTGTGACCATGGATTCTGCTAATCAAAAAGAAATTCATCTCATACTAAAAAAAGAAGGCAATAGGGTTCAGGGCTTTGCAGGCTGCAATGGATTTGGCGGCACGTACACAACGAAAAATAATTTTAATATTTATTTCAGCAATATGCTCCATACCATGATGGCCTGCCCGGAGCTTAATAGCGAAAATGAATTATTTACTGTGCTCAATACTGTTGACAATTATTATATAACCGGGGATACGCTCAC
Source organism: Hanamia sp. (assembly GCA_965217965.1). Lineage (GTDB taxonomy): Bacteria > Bacteroidota > Bacteroidia > Chitinophagales > Chitinophagaceae > Ginsengibacter. The sequence continues at coordinate 513,750 of CBDCJQ010000002.1, forward strand.
GCTCAGCAAAGCGAAAATGGCGCCCATGGCGAGGTTCGTAGCAGTTTATTTGAAGTAAGTTGTGGCTACTTACAAACCTCACAGGTTTTAAAAACCTGTGAGGTTTCGGCCTAAAAAATTTATTTCTAGATTTTTAAAACCTGTGAGGTTTCGTTTAAACTATTTCTTTAATCATGCCTGCCACTATTTTATCAATAGGCAGCGTGACACTTTCGGTAGAAAAATTATCCCATTCAACAAAACGAAACGTTTCTATTTCATTTTTCTCCTGGTAAATCTTTAGCTGGTCTTCATCAAAATCAAATTCCTTATTGCGCAAGGGAGCTTTTATTTCTTCCAGAGCTGTTACAAAATAATAGATGGAAATGATCTGGTGCTCAGGATTGAAGGCACTCATTTGAAAATAATCCGTCGTATAAATATGATCGCCTGTTTCTATGGCCAGGTCCATCTCTTCTTTAAACTCCCGCACAAGGCAATCTCTTGTACCCTCGCCTAACTCGAGCCCTCCACCCGGAAACTTAGTATAATATTTTTCGCGAATAAATTCATCGCTTACCAGCACCTGCTTTTTATCATTTATTAAAATACCATACACGCGAATATTGAACATGCTCAGTCTTTTATATTTACCTCACCGCTATATACCATTTCTGCCGGGCCACAGAGCCAGATATTCTCAAACTGTGTATCACTTACCTTATCAAATTCAACGCTCAGTTTGCCGCCGGTTGTTTTTACCTCCACGCGGTTAAAGCCTTTATCATTATGCGCTGATATAAGTGCAGCCGCCGTAACGCCGGTGCCACAACTAAGGGTTTCATCTTCCACGCCTCTTTCATAAGTGCGCACGTATATCTGGTCTTCATCCAGCACTTCTACAAAATTTACGTTAATGCCTTCCTCCGCAAATTCTTTGCTGTTGCGGATCAGGCGCCCTTCGTTTACCACGTCTTCATTCAATATATCGGTGGTAATTTTTATATAATGCGGCGAGCCGGTATTAAGCACATAGTGATTTAAAGAATATACCACGTCGTTCACATCCTGCATTTTAAGTTTTATTGTTCCGTCGAGGTCTATCTCTCCTTCATGTAAGCCATCCACTGCCGAAAAATTATACTGTTGTTTTCTTAAGCCAAGCAGCGAAGCAAATTTTATTATGCACCTGCTTCCATTGCCGCACATTGAGCCTTCGTTTCCATCACTATTAAAATATTTCATTTCGAAATCAACGCCTTCTTTTTTGTTAAGCAACATTAATCCATCGGCGCCGATTCCAAAGCGCCTGTTGCACAAGAGATGCACCTGTCTTGAAGTGATAGCGCTATATATTCCCCCGCGGTTGTCAAGCACTATAAAATCATTTCCTGTTCCCTGGTATTTATAAAATTCTATTTTCATTTTTAAAAATTTTCAACAATTATTTCAAGTGTTTTTTTAATTAATTTTTCAATAGTTGCATTCCCATCAGCACTAAAGTTTTTATGAATACGATTGGCTACAATAGCGCTCAGCGAAAGGCAGTGATGATGCAAAGCATTGCCCAGCCCATATATGCCGGCGGTCTCCATTTCAAAGTTGGTGATGCGGTGTTGGCCAAATTGAAAATCAGTGAACCGGTCGTTCAGTTGCGGATGGCTGAGGCCCAGGCGCAGGATACGGCCTTGCGGCCCGTAAAATCCGGGGCAAGTAACGGTGATGCCCTGGTGATAGCCATCAACAAAATGTTTTATAAGAGCCATAGAAGCCCCGGCAATGTATGGCTGGCTGAACCTGCCATGAAGCTGTGTTTGCGTAACAAACGCATGCAGCAATTGCTTTTCTTCCTCATTATTTTCCTGCAGGTAAAAGTTCATTAGATTATCTATGCCAACAGCATGTGTGCTGGCCACAAAACTATCAACCGGCACATCAGCCTGCAGCGAACCTGAAGTACCCACCCTTATAATATTTAATTGCCTGAGCTCTTTATTTATTGTGCGTGAAGTAAGATCAATGTTTACTAACGCATCCAGTTCATTTAAAACAATATCTATATTATCTGTGCCGATGCCCGTACTTACAACAGAAATTCTGGTTTTACCAACATAGCCCGTGTGGGTAACAAACTCGCGATGATGCCTTTCCACTTCCACGGAATCAAAATATTTACTTATCTCTATTACTCTTGCCGGGTCACCAACAGTAATAATGTTTGGCGCAATTTCCTCCGGCTTTACATCCAGGTGATAAATAGCTCCACGGCTGTTTATTATTAATTCCGACTCCGCAATTGAATTCATATTTTATTGATTACAGTGAAGGTGAAAGTATTGCAATGCAATAGATTTTTTGTAGATACGATGAAATTTGAACCATCGAATTTCGCATTTTGTTGATGAAAAATTGTAAAAAAAAAATTACTACTTTTGTGCGCTTTCGAATGAACTCCTTCGGAGCAAAAAGGTCCTGTGGCCGAGTGGCTTAGGCAAAGCTCTGCAAAAGCTTCCACAGCGGTTCGAATCCGCTCGGGACCTCAAAAAATGGATCACAGAAATGTGATCCATTTTTGTTTTGATACATGTTGTGCAGCAACTTGTGCTTAGAAATTCTGGCTTTTTGAGCCTAAACAATATTTTTTAGTAAAATTATCGCTATGCCAATTGATATAAATAATTTGCTGATTTTACCTTCCGCAGACAGAAAAAAATTGCAGAAAAACTCTGGAGTAGTTTAGATTCTGTAAACAGCATATCCGAAAAAGATGAGGAACCATTACTTTACTCGAAAAAAAAGTGGGAAGATCTTAATAAAGGCAAATCTAAATCCTATACTTCAGCACAATTAAAAGGAATGATAGAAGCTCAATGGGAAAATAAGTCATAAATGAAAATTTATGAAATCCATTATTCTGAAAAATCCTGGGGTGACATCAAGGACGTTCTATACCGGTATGATTCGGTTTCTCATGATTTAGGCAATAAATTTCTCGATAAATTTATGGTTCGCGGAATTGCAGATAAGTATTAATCCCAAATGCTCTTAATAAGGTCTCGAAAAGCGGTTTCAGAAGATGTGTATACTGTAAGCAAAATGGCTGAAATTCTTTTGTGTTGTATGGTCATAAATAATGGGGCGTGTATCATCATAGTCTTGGGCTGAGGCTTTTGCTTAAGTCCAAATAATAATTTTTTTGAAACGCAAATAATATAAATTCATCTTTCGAAAAAAATAGGGATGAGAGGAGACAACATCAATAAAGGGCGATTTAAAAGATATTTTAAACAAGAAGATTTCTGGTTTGGAAGAATCTAAATGCCTGTCGAAATATATTTTACACCTGTTAAAAAATTGTGATAGTAATCTTCAGAATTTCTACAGGTTATATTAATAGCTAACCTTTGCACACACAAATTTGTGGTAACACGTTCTTGCTAACAGAGGGTTTTATTGCAAGTTTATTATTTAATCAAACTCAAACAAAAATGAAAAAAGTTATTCTTTTTATGGCTGTAACTATGTGTACGGCATCTTTAGTAAAAGCACAAAGCGAAATGATGTCTCCTTCTTCCAGTAAGAAACCTTTGGTAAGTATTGGAGCCAACCTTGGTGTTCCCGTTACTTCAGGGTATAAAATTGCCTTTGGTGCAGATTTACAAGTTGACATTCCATTTGCTGAAAAACTTTTTGGAACGGTAAGCGGAGGCTACGAAAATTATTCTTATAAGACTGTAACAGTTGGAACAGTAACGGTTCCTGAAGGGAACACCAACTTCATACCTGTATTAGCTGGTATCAAGTATTTCTTTTCTGATAAGTTTTATGGGCATGGCCAGGCAGGCTATACTTTCTCTACCACTAAAAATGGGGGTGGCTCTTTCACTTTCTCCCCAAGTGTAGGCTATTATTTTAGCAATAATTTTGATGCTTCGGTTAAGTACGTTAATATTGGCCAAACCAATTCAAGTTTAGCTTACGGCGGAAAATCTATCGGCTCAGGACAGTTAAGACTTGCTTATACTTTCTAAACAATTTTTACAACTTATCTAATCCCTTTTCCACGTTCTTGTGTTCACAGGAATTGGAAAAGGGATTTTTACTTTTAAAAGGCGCGTGCTAACGGCTATTCTCGACTATTACCAGCTTTCAATTTTAGAAATCGTGGAGATAATGCCCGTAATTGGGAAAAATTTTTGTTCTTTTATTAAATGCAGGAGCTATCTAAGTTGTTTATGCATATGGCAAGGTTTTTAATCACCTTATGATATTTTTAACTTAAAACAATTTCAGACATGGGAAACATTTTGTACATAATTGCCGTAATATTAATTATTATCTGGGCAATCTCATTTCTTGGTGGCTTTTTTACCGGCGGCATTATTCACATCCTCCTTGTAATAGCTGTTATCATGATCATATTTAAATTAATCAACCGCGCCTGATCGTTTTAAAGGTTTAATTTTATTCGAGTAAAAACTAAAGTCTTTGTTTACAAGGGCTTTTTTTGTGATTGACTACCGGTTAAAGTTTTTAAGCCTGCCTTGCATTAGCAATGTGATTCAAATTCTATAAACTCTAAAAAAATATGAATAAAAAAACAGGCTGGGCAATAGTGGGCTTAAGCAAGCTTGTGATGGATGAAGTATTGCCGGCATTTAAGTTATGCAAATACGCAAAACTTATTGCCCTTGTAAGCGGCGATAATGAAAAAGCCGCGGAGATTGCGAAGCAGTTTGGCTTAGCCAAAAAAAATATTTATACCTACAACAGTTTTGATAACATAAAAGACAACCCTGAAATCGATGCGGTATATATAGTATTGCCAAACAGCCGGCATAAAGAATTTACGGTAAGGGCTGCAAAAGCGGGCAAACATGTATTATGCGAAAAGCCGATGGCTACTTCCGCAGCAGACGCACAAGAAATGATTGATGCCTGTAAGGGAGCGAATAGAAAATTAATGATTGCTTACCGCATTCAATACGAGCCGAAAAACAGGCGCATGATGCGCTGGGTGAGAAATGAAAAATACGGGCGAGTGAGATTGCTTGAAGGTTTCAACGGGATGAATATTGATGGGCCGGAGCAATGGCGATTAAAAAAATCTTTATCAGGTGGCGGCCCGCTGGTAGATGTGGGCGTTTATTGCATCAATACTTTCCGTTTTTTATTAGGCGAAGAACCTGCATCCGTTTTTGCTGTTTCTTATTCCACACCGGGCGATCTCCGCTTCAAAGAAGTAGAAGAAAGCATTATGTTTCAACTTCATTTTCCCAGCGGAGTGATCGCCAATGCAGGCACGAGCTACTCGGTGCATGCAAGCAGCCGCTACCGTTGCCTCCCCGGTAAAAATGTATGGTTTGGAATGGATCCGGCTTTTCCGTACAACGATTTAAAAATCCAATTATCGGAAGGTGCACCTAATGAAGAGGAAGTTGTGCAGGAAAAAAATCAATTCACCCTTCAGCTTGACCATATGAGCTTGTGCATTATCAACAATGAAACACCCTACACGCCGGGTGAGGAAGGATTGCAGGATCAAAAAATAATTGAAGCGATTTATCAGTCCGCAAGAGAGGGTAAAATCGTTGAGCTCGAAAAAATTGATAGAATAGATGCCTTTCGCGGAACTCCACCAAAGGAGGAGAGGCAACAAAATAACTGATAGCAAAAGATGATTCGATCTTACTGTTGGGTATCAATCAACAACGCTTTTAGCCATCTGCACCATTGGGGGCTTCGGCAATTTGGTTCTGGTAGTCATCAGGCCAATCATCATAACTAATGCGGTTAAAATAATTACCTGTATCACTAGTGATTTATTTACAAGAAAAATAACCTCAGCCGAGGGTATGGCAAAGAAAAGAAGAATGGTTATAAGGCCGCGGGGTGCAATAAACAACAGCGGCATGATGGGCAATTTGGATATTTTTAAGATCACCCACCTGATGCCGAAAATACCGGAAGTGATACCCACGGCAAGCCCCAGCGTTTCAGCATTAATGATCTCACTGGTTTCAAACGAATAGCCGAAGAGAGTAAAAAAAAACGCCCTTATTAAAAATGTGCCTTCCGTGAGTATTTCCCTGAACCTGGTAACCTCTTTATTAAGTTCATGCGGGCGCAATTTTTTTATCCATTTTAATTGCTTCATCTCATTCAGGTTGGCCAGGAATAGTCCAAAAAAAAGAATGAACATCAGTGCAGGTAGATGATATATTTCTGATATGGCATAGATCAGTATCACCAAAATCATGATGGGAACAAATTTTATCGGGTGGTCAATTTTACTTAATAAAAAAGACAAGCCGATGGTGGCGATGAAAGAAACGATGCATATAATAACTATTTCCAATAAAAAATTACCAAATGAAGGGAAAGTAATATCCTCATTTAATACAATGAAGTTGAAAAACAACACACCGAGAATATCAGACATGCTGCTTTCATAAATCACAAATTCTTTATCGCTGCCCGAGATATTTTTTACACTCGATATGGCCACCGAACTGCTGATGATGCAAAGCGGAATCACATTGGCCAATGAATGTTTTAAAGAATACTGGCCGTACTCCATAAAGACAAATGCTATTAAAAATGCAAGGGCGAACAAAGAAACAAATGCAAGTAAAAATGATTTCTTCAATAGAGGCAGCTTCGACTTATTGAGTTCTAGCTCAAGCGAGCCTTCCAGCACAATCAATACCAGGCCTATAGTGCCAAACAACGGAAGCAGGGGCGATAGGTCAGGTACCTGGAATTCTGCAAGCCTCGATAGCTGCCGTGTGCCCCACCCTAAGATCAACAATAAAATTACCGAGGGAATTTTGGTACGCGAAGAAGTAAGGTCAAAGAAATACGCTAACAGAAGCAGACTGCAGAGTATGATAATGATGGTTATTGTCATTTATCTGTGCGTTTTTATTACTAAATGTCCGGCGGGTTTGCCTGGCCGGGATACCAAGTACTTCACAGCCGTTAGAATAATGTACTACGGCGCATCCAAATATATAGGAATGTTGCTTATCTCTTTTTATTTTGTTGGGCAAAAAAAGATTAATGATAGCTTTTAAAAATTTTTAATAAAAAATGTATCGCCTCATAGCTTTTCCCATTTGAAATAAAAAATAAATTTCAAACATTTTACCCGTTACCTTCGCCGCCGAATGATCGTTCAATCGGAAATAGCAGATAAGAAAAAGGCCATCTTAATCAGTACGCTAAAGCTTATAAAAGAATATGGCCTGCATGGAACTACTGTAAGCATGATATCGAAAAATGCAGGCGTAGCTTCAGGCACCATTTATCATTATTTCCCCGGCAAAGACGACATTATCATGGAGCTTAACTGCCAGGTAAGAAAGGAAATGGTGGATGCCATGTTTAACGAAGCTAATAGCAGCAAAGGATACAGGCAACAGTTTTTTGAGGGATGGATTAATCTTTGTAAATATTTTATCAGCAACCCAGGCTCGTTAATATTTATAGAGCAATTCAATAGTTCCCCTTATGCAAAAATAAACGCAGCAAAAAAACTGAAAGGCTCAGTAAACCGGTTCCATGTATTTCTGCAGGAAGGGATGGACGAGGGCTATTTAAAGAAAATGGAATACAAGTTGATATCATCTGCCGTATTTGGATGTATTATCGCTACTGCAAAACATCATATCCACGGCCGCTTTGGATTTAAGGATAGTGACCTGTGCAAGGTCGCCAATATTTTGTGGGACGGTATCAAAATTCAATAATAAGCAAACCATTTGCTGATTTAACTGTAATATTTTTCGCACAACGATTGCCTGTAATAGAGATAAGAGTTTAAAAAAGTACTATGCAAATTTGGAATGTAAAGGACAATCGCAGGCATCGCAAAGGGTGTAAAATACTTTTTATCGTTTTACTATTGCCTGCCATACTTCATGCGCAGCAAAGAAAATCTGATAGCCTGCAACAGGCTACCATTGAGAATTGCATTCAATATGCATTGGAACATAATCCTGATTTAGCAAATGCAAAGCTTAGTGAAGAAATTACAGAAGCTACCATCAGAAGCAAGCTCGCTGACTGGTTTCCGCAATTAAATCTCAACTATAATTTTCAACACAATTTTCAGTTGCAAACGCTGAATTTTAATGGCATGCTTGTTCACACCGGCACGGTTAATACTTCCGGTATTCAATTCGGCGCAACACAAAATATTTTTAACCGTGATGTGTTGCTTGCTTCGCGAACATCAAAAGATGTGCGCCTGCAATCACGGCAAAATACAAAAGAGCAAAACATCAATATTGCCGCTTTGGTGAGCAAAGCCTTCTATGATGTGATATTAACCAGGCAACAAATAAATGTAACCGTGCAGGATATTGAAAGAATAAATGTGAGCCTTAAAGATGCCTTCTATCAATACCAGGCTGGCATTACAGACAAGACAGATTATAAAAGAGCAACCATCTCGCTAAACAATGCAAAGGCCCAGAAAAAATTCGGCGAAGAGTCTTTGTTAGCCAAAAAGGCCTACCTGAAAGAGTTGATGGGATACCCGTTTTCAAAAGAGCTTGTTCTTGTTTACGATACCGCGAAGATGGAAGATGTTGTGCTGATAGACACGCTGCAAAGTGTAAATTATGCTTCCAGGATAGAAGTTCAGTTGCTGGAAACACAAAGAAAGTTGCAGCAATATAATTTGCAATATTATAAGTGGAGTTTCTTGCCGGAGGTTTCGGCCTTTGGCAATTACAATCTCAATTACCTGAATAATAAATTAACCAAGATCTATAGCCAGAGTTATCCAAATTCTTATGCAGGGATATTGTTATCCATCCCCATTTTTCAGGGTGGTAAAAGGCTGCAGCAAATAAAGCAGGCTGAGCTGGAAATAACCCAGGTTGATAATTCAATCACCAGCCTTCAACATAATATTAATACGCAATACACGCAGGCACTATCAGCCTACAAAAGCAACCTATATAATTTTTATAGCCTTAAAGAAAATCTTTCGCTGGCCAATGAAGTGTATGATGTGATCACGCTGCAATATAAGGCCGGCATTAAAACTTATCTCGAAGTGATAAACGCCGAAACAGACCTGCGCACGGCGCAAATAAATTATTACAATGCACTGTACCAGTTGCTTTCGAGCAAGGTAGATGTAGCGCAATCATTGGGTGAAATAAATTATTAAAATAAAAAACATGAATTGTAAACAGCTTTATATATTTCCGTTTTTTGCCTTTGCACTTTTTGCATCGTGCGGAAATAAAAAGAGCGATCAGCCTCAGGGCCCGCCCCCGGCTACTCCTGTTACTGTGACACAGGTTAGATCTACGGATGCTGTGTATTATAATGAATACCCCGGCAGCGTTTCCGCCTTAGACGAAATAAACCTTACCTCGCAGGTGAACGGTTACGTAACGGGCATACATTTTAAAGATGGACAAAAAGTTCACAAAGGGCAACTTTTATATTCTATAGATGCGCAAGTTTACAAAGCAAATTATCAGCAGGCTGTTGCTGACCTGCAGGTACAGGAAGCTAATTTAGTAAAATCGCAAAAGGATGCCGAACGTTATCATGAATTAGATAAACATGATGCCATCGCAAAGCAACAGGTTGACTATGCCGATGCTGCATTGCAGGTTTCACAAAAGCAGGTTGCGGCCGCAAAAGCCAATGTTGCGGGTGTACGATCAAACGTAAATTTTGCAAGTATTACGGCGCCGCTTACCGGTACAATCGGAATATCACAGGTAAAAAAAGGTACGGCAGTTGTTGCAGGTCAAACCGTTTTAAATACTGTATCAACTGACAACCCGATGGCTGTAGACTTTACCGTTGATCAAAAAGAAATTTATCGCTTTATAAAAATCCAGCAAGAAGTTGATAAGCCGCAGGATTCTTTGTTCACCATTGCGTTTGGTAATGATATATATCCTTATTCCGGTAAAATAAAATTGATTGACCGCGCTGTAGATCCGCAAACGGGAACTATTAAAGTAAGATTGCAATTTCCAAATGATAAGGGAATGTTGAAACCGGGAATGAACACAACGGTCAGGGTAAAGAATACCGCCTCTCAACAATCCACCATCATACCTTATAAAGCGGTGACAGAACAGTTGGGTGAATTTTTTGTGTATGTAGTTGGCGATAGCTCTAAAGTAAGCCAGCACAAAGTGCAGGTTGGCCAGCAAATAGACACAAATGTGATAATAAAAGACGGATTGAAAGAAGGCGAAAAAATTGTTGTAGAAGGAGTGCAGAATCTGCATGAAGGCTCGGTGATAACAACCGCTCCGCCAAAACCTGCACCAGCACAGCAAAAGAAATAATTTCAAAAAAATTAAATAAAAAATGAACAATCTCATGCACACCTAATAACTAATAACTAATAACTAATAACTAATAACTAATAACTGATCCCTAATAAATGATCGCTGAAACCTTTATAAGACGGCCCGTTACCGCCATTGTTATTTCCATCGTAATAGTACTCGTAGGAATTATTGCTATGAGCACACTGCCCATAGCGCAGTATCCTGATATCACTCCGCCGACGGTAAACATCACCGGCTCGTTCACAGGTGCGGATGCTAAAACCGTGGAGCAAACAACCACCACGCCGATGGAGACGCAGATCAACGGCTCCCCCGGCATGTCGTATATTACAAGCAACAGCACTTCCAGCGGACAAAGCAGCATAAGCGTAATTTTTGATGTAGGCACTGACGTGAATATAGCTTCCCTCGATGTGCAAAACAGGGTAAGCATTGCGCAGCCTTCCTTACCTGATGCGGTAAAGCGTTTAGGCATTACCGTTCGTAAGCGCAATCCGAGCATTATGGTGGCGCTGGCGTTTTACTCACCCAAAGGCACACACGATTCCAAGTTTATCGGCAACTATGTAAATATTTACATGAAAGATGCCTTGCAGCGGGTGAATGGCGTAGGTGATATCGTTTCAAGAGGCGATGACTTTGGAATGCGGATATGGCTCAATCCTGAAAAGCTTGCAGCCCTTGGTATCACTACGAGTGATGTAACGGCAGCCATTACAGAACAAAACTTACAGATTGCTGCGGGCACAATCGGAGGCAATCCGCAACCTCAAGTTCAAAGTTTTGAATACAGCGTAATCACTAATAGCCGCATCAATACCGTTGATCAGTTTAATAATATTATTGTGCGCTCCGACCCCGCAACCGGAAATATTATTTACATGAAAGACATTGCACGGGTGGAGTTGGGCAAATTCGATTATGGCAATAACGCTTTGGTAAATGGAAAGCCCGGAACTTTTTTATTGCTTTACCAGGCGCCCGGCGCTAATGCATTGGAGACTTATCAGCGAATAACGAATACGCTTGCTGAGTTAAAGAAATCATTTCCCAATGATATCGATTACCTGATTCCGCTGGAGACAGTGTCGGTAGTAAAGACTTCCATCAGGGAAGTTGTCTATACACTTTTGGAAGCGTTGACGCTCGTAATATTAGTGGTGTATTTATTTCTTCAAAACTGGCGGGCAACGTTAATCCCTGTGTTAGCCATCCCTGTTTCGCTGATAGGCACATTTATATTTTTTATTCCCTTTGGCTTTACTATTAATACACTTACGATGTTTGCCTTCGTGCTGGCCATTGGTATTGTAGTGGATGATGCCATTGTAGTGGTAGAAGCTGTGCAGCACAATATTGATTTTGAAAACATGTCGCCAACAGACGCTACGAGAAAAGCAATGAAAGATATATCGGGGCCTGTTATCGCCATCGCTTTAATACTGGCCGCAGTATTCGTTCCTGTCGGATTTATACCGGGCATTGTCGGCAGGCTTTACCAGCAGTTTGCTATCACCATTGCCGTATCAGTTGTAATATCGGCCTTTGTTGCTCTATCATTAACACCTGCTTTATGCACCCTTATGCTTAGGCATTCAAAAGGAGAAAAAGAGAAAAAGAATTTTATGGAAAAGTTCTTTGCTTCTTTTAATAGCTTCTTTGGCAGAGTAACGGCTTCTTACACAAGAGGCGTTGGCAAATGGATACGCGGCACACGCTATGTGTTGATATTGTTGCTTATAATTTTTATTGGTTTGTTTTTTCTTTTTAAAAATAAACCCACAGGCTTTATACCTACAGAAGATGAGGGCAGGCTGTATGTAACGTATGAATTGCCTGAAGCCACCTCCACCACCAGGAGCGTAGAAATGCTAAAGCGGGTGATGGATAGTGTGCGCTCCATTCCGGAAGTAAGAACCCTGGGCGGGCTTGCAGGGCTGAACATCATCAGCTTTTCAAACAAAAGCAATGTAGGAACCATGTTTGTTTTATTAAAACCATGGGACGACCGGAAAGGAAAAGACCACAACTCACAAAGCGTAGTTGCGCAAATAAGAGCCAAAACTGCAAACATAAAAGAAGCGAGAATTTTAGCCATATCTCCGCCGGCAATCCCGGGCCTTGGCGCAACTTCCGGGTTTACTTTTGAGCTGTTGCAAACAACCAGCACCGATAGCATACAGCAATTTGAAAGTGTTGCCAGGAATTTTTTAGGCCAGTTAAATAAACGGCCTGAAATAGGCGGTGCATTTACATTTTTCAACTCACACACGCCCGGTTACCAGGTGGATGCAGATCGTGAAAAAGTAAAACAATTAGGCGTTTCTTTGGCTGATGTATATACCACTTTGTCCACGCTATTGGGTAGCTCTTATGTAAATGACTTCAATTTATATGGAAGAAATTTCAGGGTGGTAGCCCAGGCAGATAGTTCGTCACGCTCGTCATTGGCTGATCTTAATAAATTTTATGTGCGTAACAAGCAGGGAAACATGATACCATTGGGATCTTTAATTACCAGTAAATTAATAGAAACGCCCACACTTATTTCACATTATAATGTTTACAGGTCTATCGAAATAAACGGAACGTCCAAAGATGGCTACAGTAGCGGCCAGGCAATAGATGCTTTAAAAGAAACCGCAGATAAATATTTGCCAACGGGCTATGGTTACGAGTTTTCAGGAATGAGCCGCGAAGAAATAAAAGCAGGTAGCAGCAGCACCACCATTTTTGCGATCTCGATAGTTTTCGTTTTTCTTTTCCTTGCTGCATTATATGAGAGCTGGTCTATTCCATTCTCTGTACTTTTTGCCGTGCCGATTGGCGCATTGGGGTCTATCATTACTCTTTCTCTTTTGCCCGCTCTTACCAATAATATTTATGCACAAATCGGTTTGATTACGCTGATAGGATTGGCGGCAAAAAATGCAATATTGATTGTAGAGTTCGCGAAGGAAAGAGTGGATAGGGGCATGCATGTAGTGTCGGCAACAATAGCTGCGGTGAAATTGCGGCTACGCCCCATCGTTATGACGTCGCTTGCCTTCATATTAGGTGTGCTGCCGCTTGCATTTGCAAGCGGCGCAGCAGCGGAGTCGCGTAAAACCATTGGCTGGACGGTGTTTGGCGGTATGCTGGCTGCTACTACGCTGGCGATTTTTATTGTACCTGTGTTATTTGTGTTGATCACCCGTGTATCTTACGGAAAGAAAAAGCTCAAAACATTGCATGAACATTATGATCCGGCGAATGAAGCTGGGGAGAGAAATGCTTAGTATTATTTCAGGCTTGAATTTGTGTTTATCTATTCTTTTTCTTTTATCGCAGAGAAGTAATTTACTCCGCACTACCCCCGCTCTTCCTTTCTCTTCGGGTGTGTTTAAAAATATTTTTGAATAAAAAAACTTAATGGCTAATTAATATTTTGATGCGCTGGAGAGTATAATTTTTTGATGTTGATTCGTGGTAAATTGCTACCGGGTTTTTTGTAACTTGACGGCTGGATGAGTTAGAATCATATTTTTACAAATATGCGTGATAATCTTCCATCGCATGATGATTTCATCAGGAATATACTTTCCAATAAGGAAATAGCCGTGGATTATTTTAAAAATTACCTGCCTGATTTTGTAAGAGAACGGTTGGATTTTTCTGAACTGATACAGTTGCCTGATACCTATTTGTCTGATGATTTAAAGAACACCATGTCGGACATTGTGTATTCCTGCAGGCTGAAAGGAACGGAAGCTACGGTGAAGGTTAGCCTGTTGATAGAACATAAGAGTCATCCGGATAAATATACGCCTGTGCAGATTGGTGGTTACATTCCTGCCTACCGGCAGGCAGGTTTTCTGCTCTTCAAAAACAGATACAAAATAAAGAATCGCTATCACTGGTGATTCCTGTATTGCTATATCATGGCAGGGTAAAATGGCAATACCGCACTTTGGCCCAACTTTTTGAAGGCATTGACAAGGAATAGGAGCAATTTTTACCCGGCCCTGCCTACCGGCAGGCAGGTTTGAATATATTTACAATGATCTGGGCAGATTGGGCGACAGCGAGATTGAGGCCTTAAATAACAAGTTCCTTGCGGCATCATTTTTAGCGCTGAAGCATAGCCAGGAAAAGGACTGGATAGCGCGAAATGCAGCAGGGTTGTTAGTACTGGCATCTGAAGGGCCCAAAGGATTAATAAAAGGTTTCACTATCTACTTGTACAGCAGGGCAGATTAGGAGAAAAAGTATTAAATTCGTTACCGGATCCGATAAAAAAAGACGTTATGAATACACTGGATATATACATAGAAAAAGGCAGAAAAGAAGGCTTTGAAAAAGGTATTGAAAAAGGCAAAGAACAAATTGTTCAAAATCTTATCAACACCAGAAAGTTCACCGTGTCTGAAACTGCAAACCTTGCAGGCGTACCAGAAGCCTTTGTTAAGAAAGTTCGATCTTTAATGAGTAAGAAGAATTGATGTTTTCAATATTCATTGTTACACTTGCAGCATCTTATCTTCTATTTTATTCTACTGAAAAAGCAGTCTTGATGCGGCTTTTGATTTCATTCCAGATCAAGGGCACGTTCTACTGCCAGCACATCAAAATATTAATAGCCTATAAATCCTCCCTGTTAATTTTTCGTAAATTGTATCGAAATTCCTTATCCTTACCCCGTTAACCTTTTACCTATTGATCCGAAATATAAAAAATACCCATGAATAAAAAGATACCTATTGTAATATTGATTGTTGCTGCTCTTTCCTGCAGCATTTATTTTTTATCCAAAAAAAATAAATTTACCATTTCAGAATATGGCAAAGAAGAAGAGCGGGAAATGTTTGTAAAAGATCGCCTGCAGTATGAATATGATATTTTAAAAAACCCCGTTACCGGTAAAATTCCAAAAGACATCCGGGAAAAAGAAGTGGCCTTTGCCAGAACCCTGCCGGTAAAAGATGGCCGCTCCGCCGGCTTGTTTACTCCGCAAAATCTTAATAGCTATGCCCTTGCCGGCCCTGATAACATCGGTGGCAGAACACGGGCATTTGCTTTTGACAAGCGCTTTGGCACCGGTGGAAACAAAGTCATTCTTTCCGGCAGCGTAAGCGGTGGAATATACCGCACGGCAAATGGCGGCATATCCTGGAGCAAGGTAACACCGCAAATGGAAATACATAATGTTACCGCCATTGCACAAGACCCGCGGCCGGGTTTTCAGGACACCTGGTATGCAGGGGGCGGCGAGGCCTTTGGTAATTCTGCTGCCGACATCGGCGCTTTTTATCTCGGTTTTGGAATATTAAAATCAACCGACAACGGGCTCACCTGGACAAAGCTTACGCTTACAGTTACTAATGTTGATGGTTCAACCCTTGGCTCCGGCACGTTGGAGGCTTTCGATAATGTTTTCGACATTGTACATAAGATAGTGGTAAGCCCGGTAAATGGATATGTTTACATTGCCGGCCACAGAAGGCTCGTCCGATCTACGGATAATGGCCAATCTTTTAGGGTGGTCTTTGCCGGCGATGCGCCGGCCACTGCAGATGGCGGCCAAATGGATGTGGTATGCAGCGATGCCGGCAAATTATATTTAGCGGTAAACGGTAGTAACCCTGATGTAAAAATACGCGGTGTATGGTCTTCTCTCTCGGGTGATTATAATAGCTGGACCAGGCTGGCGGGGGGCTCAACACTTGGAGTAGATTCACTCAAAGCCTGGAGGGGAAATTCCTACGACGAAAGTTCCAAACGAATTATTTTGGCATTAGCGCCATCAAACCAAAATCTCCTTTTTTCTTTTTATGAAAACGGACTTTCACAAGCCGCTGCCAAAGGTGCACATCCCGAAGGTGATCTTTTTAAAATGGATGTAAGCGCTAATACTTATGCAAATCTTTCTGCTAACATGCCTGATTTTCCCGGGCAAACAGACGGCGTAGATCCGCTAACCTTGCAGGGCGGGTACGACATGGCGCTTGCGATAAAGCCCGATGACCCAACAGTCATTTTTGTAGGAGGCACTAATTTATACCGCTCTACAGACGGCTTCACTACTGCAACTAAAACAGAATGGATTGGGGGATACCGTAAATTAAATCCCCCAACGGCAGAGCAATATCCCGGCAGCCATGCTGATTTTCACGGGCTCTTTTTCGATCCCTCAAATGTGATACATGCGTACGCGATAAACGATGGCGGCATACAGCAAACGGATAGCATAATGGCAGCAGACAAACCCGACCCTGTGCCCTGGGCTATGGTAAGCAACTATCAAACCTTACAATATAATTTTGTTGCCATAGACCCCACGGCGGGGCAAAATAATTTTTTCGGCGGAGCCCAGGATAACGGAAGTTATTTCAGGGTAGATGGCATTGCTAACCCCAACGATCAATTTAAAATTGGTGGCGGCGATGGTGCCTCTGTATCCATCGCATCTGTTACTAATAATGCATTTACTATTTATTTTTCTTCTCAGTTTGGCAGCCTTACGCGGGATGTAACCAACACCTTTACCTCTATTGTTCCCGCGGGCCTCACGGCAAATCCTGAAGTTGGCTTCGGCGATTTTGTTACCTATTTTAAAACGGATTTTGATAATACAGAAGATCTGTACTACGCAAATTATAACCGAGTGTTCCGTACCAAAAGCGCTTCTACCGTTACGCCTACCACTTGGGAAGAGCTAACCGGCGTGGCCTCGGCCATTAATGCAGCCAACCCATTGGGCACTGATATTTCTATAAGAGCCTTTGAGCTCACCCGCGGGTCTTACACTCCCAGTCACGTATTATACATTGGCACTTCCGGCGGACACGTGTTCCGGCTGAATGACCCAATAAATGCGCCTGTGACGGCAGTACCGGTAGATATCACTCCCCCCGGCCTGCAGGGCAACGTGGCGGATATTGCCGTGAACCCCAATGATGATAATGAAATAATGGTGGTAGTTTCAAACTACGGCACTACCAATATCTGGTATTCCAAAGATGCGAAAAGCGCTGTGCCTACCTGGAAAAATGCGGAAGGAAATTTAACCCTTCCTTCAGTAAGAAGCTGCATGATAATAGTAAAAAAAGATGCCTCGGGCAAGGCCGCAACTGAATATTATGTGGGCACCTCTGTAGGTTTATACAGTACTACAAACATTAATGTGGCCTCTATAAATTGGGAGCGTGAAGGGGATGCTGTGTTGGGAATGGCAGTTACTACCACGCTGGATTACCGTCCGCAAGATAATACGTTGCTGGTAGGCACGCATGGCAATGGAATGTTTTATGCCAACACCGGGACACCTAATTTCGTTCCGAATGGTAACGGCGTGCCCGTAGAACCTCCGGTGACAGATAACACTTTCATTCAAAGTTTATACCCTACCCTTACACACCAATACCTGTTTCTAAAGGCAGGAAATATTATCGGTATAGACCAAATCTCTATCCGGATTTATAATATGGCAGGGCAGCTGGTTTACTCAGGTACAAATGCATATAACACTACACAAATAGACGTTTCGCGGTTTGCTGCAGGCGCTTATATTTTAAAAATTACCAGCACAGATAACAAATACAAATACACCCGGAAGTTTGTAAAATATTAATAAGTCCATTGGGTTTCAGGAAAAATATATTGTATGAAAGCAACCGCCATTTTACTCGCAGGTCTTATTTTATTGGCGGCACATAGTTGCTCACAATCCAGTAAAATTACAAGGGGATATGCTTTCGCAAGAAACGTAATGCCGGGGGTGAAAAAAGGAGTTAGCCTCAATGAAGATGGGACTTTGACTAAAAAGCAAAATCAACCGTGGATAAAATATTTTATTTATTTGGAAACAAAAGATTCTGCCAACCCGCAGGTGAAAAATGTTTGGATAAAAGGCATTGCATATACAGCTACGGCTGAGAAAATAAAAGATATTCTCCTTACAATCGTCGCAGATTCCTTTAGCCTGCACCGTGAGGACAGCGCAACCGGCAAAAAACTTTCCCACTGGCAAATAAATGTCGGCAAAAAACTTTCTGCTCCCGATAAAAATTTCAACAAGCCGTCCAAACTAAAAGAGGCGGAAGTGCTGATAACTTTTTTCGATAAAAACAAGATCCAATATTTTTCTATTCCAACGTTGCAATACTTAGAGCCGATGATGCTTCAATAAATTTCAAAAAGAAACCATTGGCAGGCAATTCGTGTATTTTTGCTCTTTTTATTTACTTACAAAAAAGGATGTATATATGGATGTATATGATGTGGTCATTATCGGCGGCGGCCCGGCCGGCCTCAATGCTGCCGTGGTGCTGGGCAGGTGTATGCGCAAAGTTTTGTTATTCGATCATGGGCAGCACCGTAACCGGTATTCGCATGGTATGCACAACTATCTCACCCGCGATGATATTTCACCCGGCGAATTTTTGAAGATGAGCCGGCAGGAATTAAAAAAGTATGGCGTACACCTGCAGCAGGTAGAAATAAAGCATGCAAAAAAAGAGGATAAGATATTTGTTGTAACGGATTGTGATGAGAATATTTATTATTCAAAAAAATTAATTCTCGCTACCGGCCTTACTGACCGCTTGCCCGAAGTGAAGGGAATAGATAAGTTTTACGGAGCCTCCGTTTATCATTGCCCTTATTGCGACGGATGGGAAAACAAAGGAAAATCAATCGGCGTGTATGCTACCAGTAAAGATGGGATTGAGGTTGCGCTCACCCTTAAAGCTTGGAGTAAAAATATTACACTATATACTGATGGCAAAAAATACCTTACCCCAAAGTTCCGGGAAATAATTGCAAAAAATGACATTGAGGTTGTCTTTGATTCCATTGCCTCCTTTGAAGGTAGTGGCAGGCAACTGCAACATATTGTTTTTGAAAATGGCAAAAGATCTTTTTGCGAAGCGTTATTTTTTTCCAATGGGTATGAGGTGCAATGCCACCTCGTAGAGAGCCTGGGATGCAACGTAGGTAAAAATAATGTGGCGCTCACCAACAAATCGCAGCAAACAAATATCCCGGGGCTATATGTTGCCGGCGATCTTTCAAAGGACATGCACTTTGTAGTAGTAGCTGCCGCCGAAGGCGCAAAGGCCGGTGTGTATATAAATAAGGAGCTGACGGAGGAGGGAGAGGGGTAATATATGATCTATCTATAGTCCGGTGTTTTGCACTACAGCATACTGATTATGCCGTAAACAATGCTGTCGATTTTTTACAGCAACTTACATTTTTAAAACCTTCCCGCTTCCAATCACTTTGCTGTTTATGTTTTGGGCGTCGCCTTTGTAATAACATTTCCACGGGCACTTATTTTACCAATGCTGTATTAGCATATACTTTTATATTACCGCTGCCTGCTCAATTCGGCATCTACATTTTTACTATTAATATTTACACATCGATATTTCCGCTGCCATTTAGCTTTATGTCGATACTCGTGGTAGCATCGTCTTTCAGAGGAATGTTGCCACTTCATGATAGAGATAAGGATTAAGATTTCATGTAACGGTCAATGGATGTTAGTTTACAGGCTAACAAAAGTATTTTTTAGCAGGAATTTCATTACTTGGTTTTTATGAATAAAAAAGCCGGAATGTTTCCGGCTAATTAGGTTTTTAAAATGTAAATTTTGATTAAGTTGCTTACTCTTCATCTTCATCTTCATTTCCATCTTCTTCGGCAGCTTCATAATTAATATTGTTCTCGGCAATTTCCGTTAATAATGAATCGGCTTCCTTTTCTTCGGCAAGGGTCTGATAAAGTAGATCAGCAACTTCTGTGAGGCCTAGAGTTGTTGCCAACTGGGCAAGGCCTCCATAAGTAGATATTTCATAGTGCTCTACTTTTTGTCCTGCCAGTATTAAGCCTACATCGCGGGTATTGGTGCCTGCCTCGGTATCTTCAATAATACTTTCGCCTTCTTTTGTGATACCTTCCATAGCCTCACATTTTTTTCCCTGGGCTTTCTTCCCCAATATTTCAAAGGCTTGCTCAAGCCGGGTTACCTGGGTCTTTGTTGTTTCAAGATGGTCTGCAAAGGCATTCTGTAGATCAGTCGATGTCGCGGCTTTTTTCATTTTTGGCAGCGTTTTTACCAAATGCTTTTCTGCCCAATAAATATCTTTTAGTTCGTCAATAAAGAAGTCTTTCAACATTGTGTCGGCCACACCCTTACCTGAAGAGGAGGACTTACTTGTTGAGCCTTTTCCTGATTTTGATTTAGTTGATGTACTCATGTCTTTAATATTTTTTATTTGGTTAATTATATCAAACATTACAAATAAATACCATGCCAGTTCTATAAAGTAAATGTTATTATCAGCATATCACAAATCACGCCTGTTGATCTTTAAATTATGGCGTAAAAACATGGTATAACATTTACTACCAATGAAAAAAAGTTGATGATTATGATGGGCCAATCTTTTTTCAGAAAGCCGTAAATAGTTCATAATCCAAGCCCGATCATTAATATAAGCAACATCCAAATAAAAATTTCTTCTAATTTTTTTCCTTAAGAATTTTATGCGTTGTGGCAATAAAGAAATAGCTGTGAAAATTCCCGCAACAAACCCCATAACCCGGATTATATCCGTGTTTTAATTTTTTTTAAAAAACTTTTTGTGAGAATTATTTTAGTGAAATATGTCTTGGCAATGTTGCGGTGTAAAATCAGATGTGGGTAAAGTAATACACTCTTTGAAAAAGCATCTTATTGCCTGCTCCAAAGAGGGCATTAAAAAACCTTTTTGAGATGCTAAAACAGAATATAAAGGCACAATTACTTTATTGCTTTTTAGCCGTGTCGATTCTCCTTTTATTAATGCCGGATCATACCCGGCTGCGATCGCAAGCTTTATGGCAAAGTCTTTCCAGCTAACAGCTCCTATGTTCGCAAGATGCCAAATACCTTTTTCGTTGTCAATTAATAAGGTAAGCAGCGCTTCCGCTAAATGGGGAACATAAGTGGGGGACATTATCACATCATCATCAGCACTGAAAATATCGCCTGCTGATAAAGACTTTAAAACATTAAAAGCAAAATTATAAATATCCCATGGCCCAAAAAAAGCGCTCGTCCTGATTATTAAAGCATCCTCATTATCCTGCAAAATATTTTCTTCTGTTTTTGCTTTTGAAGCCCCATAAATGTTTAAAGGATGTACCCGGTCATCCTCGCAATATGGTTGAGTTTTACAGCCATCAAACACAAGATCTGATGAAATAGTAACAAATGAAATATCTCTTCTTTTGCATTCGCGGGAGAGAAGGATAGGGCCTGCGGTATTTGATACAAAACATTTGCCCGGCTCGTGCTCTGCATCGTCAACTTTTACGTATCCGGCAGTATTAATAACAGCCCATGGGTTATGCTCTTGCAGAATTGCCTGCACATTTTTTTCATCTGCAATATCCAGCTCATCTCTGCCGGTAAGTATATATTGAATGTTCCGGTGAGAACAAATTTTCGCCATTCCCTGCCCAAGCGTGCCGGTTTTACCGGTTATAAGCAGCGGCCTGCTGCGCTGCGATTTTCCTGCGGCCTTTCTTTGACGATTTTCTTTTTGGTAAAAGCGCGATGGACGATGCCACCACCCCTGCTCCTCTGAAAGGGAGTGCGGGAAATCCCGTTCATTATTTACATTCATTATCAGCCGGGCAACGGCTGTAGGCCTTGGTGTCGGAGCCCGCAAATCAAAAACGCCGGGTTCGTAATCCATTTCTGCATTGGTCAATAGTTTGCTCCACCCGTAAGCGCCAAACAGCGACCAAAAAGTAACGGCTTTTACATTCACTCCGTTGTCCAGCGCTTCATGGCAGGTGGCAATTATTTCATGTAGCCATCGAAGCTGGTCTTCCCGCCCGGCATTCAGATGAGCTTCTGTAATCGCGATGGGCAAATGATAACGCTCCCAGGCTTCATTAAGTAATAGCTTCAACCCATAAGGATTTCCGTGATTCACTCTGATCGCTTCTACATCGGCATACTCCTGTATTTCGTTGCCTCCATGCGTATGCGGTGGATATTTTGTAAGCTTGTCGTCCAAAAATCTTTCTGAAGTAATATAATAATTGAACCCCATTATGTCCGGTGGCATGGCATGTTCTGCAAAAAATTCAAGTGCGTTTTCCGTGATGCCGAGCCTTCTGAAATAATCCCATACCGGATGGCCTTTTCGTATTTTGCCGCAAAGTAAGTCATACGTACACCAGCGTCTTTCGTTTTCAAATGATGCCTGGTATCTTAATGATGCGGTGCTGTGGGTTTTTGAAAGGTCTTCCGTTTGCACAAGCATTGCTTCCGGATTTATTTTTTTTATTTCCTCCATTGCCAAGATTATTCCCTTTACCTGGTTAAGCAATATTTTTGCGAAGGAAACATCATTTTTTTTGTGTGGATACCAGAGTCCGTAAAGTCCACTAAAGCGTGCCGTGGTCAATGGTTCGTTGATGGGTGTATAAAGCTGAACCCACGGAAATTTTTCTGCAACCTGCTTTGCATAACCGGCGAACAACGCTGGAAAGTTATCATCTAAAAGATTTGTAAACGCCGGGCCGCTGCCATGATGCAGCAAGCCGACAATAGGTAAGATTCCCTCTGCAACTAAGTCATTTAATCGTTGATTTGTAAATGTCCAGTCGATAGGTTGATCGGCGAAAGGCTGGTGTTTCTCCCATAGCACGGGATAGCGCAAGGCTTTTATTCCAAGGTTTGAAATTAAGTGTATGTCACCTTCACGATCATAATGACCCGACAGTTTGCATTGGTCAAAATATGAGTCGTTAATGCGATTAATAGTGCACTCTATCCCGCCCCAATATTCAAGCCTGGAGTGCCTGTATGTTTTCGCCGCCGGCATAAGTTTGAGGTTCGGTTTGCATTAATTTTTTGAAAGTGGTTAAAGACTGTGCCACCACCTGGTCCATATTATAATATTTATAGGTGGCAAGCCTTCCCACAAAAAAAGTGCCGGGCGAGGATAAAGCAAGCTGTTGGTATTTTTTATAGAGAACAGCATTTTCCGGCCGTGGTACAGGATAATATGGATCGCCCTCCGCTTGCGGATACTCGTAAACGACGCTTGTTTTCGGATGTACCTGCCCCGTAAGATATTTGAAGTCGGTAATTCTCGTGTAAGCCTGCTCGTTAGGATAGTTTATCGTTCCGGTCTCCTGGAATTTTTCGGCGTTGATTGTTTGAAATTTAAACTCGAGCGAACGGTAAGGAAGCTTGCCGTAGCAATAGTCAAAATAATAATCAACAGGGCCCGTATAGATCATTTTTTTAAAAGGAATATCATTTTTTATTTCTTTGTAATCAGTATTGAGCATCACTTTAATATTAGGATGGTTCATCATTTTCTCAAACATTTTTGTGTAGCCATGTAAGGGCATCGCCTGGTAAGCATCAGAGAAATAGCGATCGTCTTTGTTGGTTCTCACGGGTACCCTCGAAGTTACCGATGCATCAAGTTGCGAGGGATCAAGGTCCCATTGCTTACGCGTATAGCCACGGAAAAATTTTTCGTAAAGCTCCCTGCCTACCTTGCTTACTACTACATCTTCTGACGTACGTACCGGGTTTACCGGTTCAGCTTTTGAAGCATAAAAACGTTCAAGCTCATCTGAGTTTAAATTCAGATTATACATTTTATTGATGGTAGTGAGGTTGATAGGAATCGGCAACAGCTGCCCATCAACGCTGGCCAAAACCCGGTGTTCATAAGGCCTCCAGGCGGTAAACATACTAAGGTAATCGAAAACTTCTTTTGAATTGGTATGAAAGATATGCGGTCCGTATTTATGAATGAGAATACCATCCTCATTATAAAAATCAAAGGCATTGCCACCAATATGATTTCTTTTATCTATAAGTAAAATCTTTTTACCACATTTCGACAGCCTTTCTGCAAGAACACTGCCTGCAAAGCCTGCTCCTACAATCATAAAATCAAACATAAGCTCCTTCTTTTTTTATAGTAACGGTCGAATTCTTCTTATTTCTCAAAGTTAAATTTATATGTTGCCTTATCTGGCGCCACGTTTCATCCCATGAAATTTCCTTTAGAAAAAGATCAACATCTTGCAACCACTTTCTCTTTTCTGCATTTGATTTTGCGAGTTCGTTTTCACCGGCAAGAATAAACGAATCTGCATCATTGAATATTTGAACAAGCTTATTTATTTCATACGGATTTACAACATCCACAATCGCAGAAGACAGTACAGGCACGCCTGCAGCCAGGTACTCCGGTGTTTTTGTAGGGCTTATATATTTTGTAGATTCATTAAGTAAAAAAGGTATCAGTGCTACATTCCAGCCGGCGAGGTAGGCTGGTAATTCCTCATAAGTCTTTGGCCCCAGGTAATGTATGTTAGGCGATACGGGCAGCGTTGCAGGATCAATTTTAATAACCGGGCCTATAATTACAAAATTCCATTCAGGCTTGCGGGCGGATACTTCAGATAACAATTCTAGGTCGAATCTTTCATCTATTACTCCGTAAAAACCAAACACCGGGTAACTAAGCTGCACCTGGTCAGCAGGAAGCTCTTTGGGGACTCTTGCCTGCATGAAATGTTCTTTATCTATACTGCTGGGAAAAGGAAAGATATTAGTATGCAAATCTTTTTTTGCCTGGTAGAGATTATACCCGCCGGTAAGTACAAGATCAGCTGTTCTAAACAGGTCTTTTTCTTTTTGCTTTATATCTGGCGGAGCAAATTTAAAATTAGAGAGCTCATCCATACAATCATATATAGTAAGCGCCGGCTGCAAGTGATTACTGATGGTTAGAGCCATCGGCGTGTAATACCAGTGAATATAACTTTCAATATTTTGTTCGGTATATAACTTTGATAATAATATTTTTTGTTGAAAAACAATTTCATCTTTCGTATAACTATCGGGTAGGTGCGAGGTGACTATCCAAAGATTTTCGCCATCCTTTTTTACCTCAAGAAACGATTTACCCGCGGGCTCATATACCGGTTCCTCAATAAAGAAAACCCGCTCATACTTTGCGAACCTGGTCATTAAATGCTGCGGCCTTTGGTAAACGAACTTCCATCTTATGTGACAAAAACAAATTAGATCCATGGTTAAGATTTAAAGGATAAGAAAATATTAGAACGATGAAATTTCCTTTGCTATAAATATGCCACATCAAAGGCTAATGTCGTACGGGCTTAATCATTAATGCAAATAACCTGTAATGTGTAAATAATTCCTCAGTAAAGGGTAAGTGTAGAAAAGTCGCGAACCATTTTCTTTCACTGTTATTTTGAATGGCCCGTTTATTTAAAAAAGAATTCTAAATCGAAATGACAAAGTAATATTACTTAACAAGATTACTAAAAAGTAAATGGTGTTTTTGTAAAAAATCTAATTTGCTGAAATTTAACTTCGTATCGCATTTATTTTTTACGATTTTGCATATTAAAGATAAAATGAAAAAAAAGATAAAATGAAAAAGTTCATAACCAACAATTTTTTGAAACCTAATCAGTTATAGAATCATGGCAGGAACAAAATTTATGTTTGCGACCGGCATAGAAAATAGCTATCCGAATATTAAACTTCTCGATGGTAAAACCAAGCGGGTGGACGAAATGGAAAAAACACGCCACTATGAAAATTGGGAAAATGATTTTATGCTGGTGAAGGAACTGGGCATTGAGTTTTTAAGGTACGGAACTCCCTACTATACCAACCATGTTGCGCCAGGCCAGTATAACTGGCACTTCACAGATGAAACTTTTAGGAAGCTTGATGAATTGTCAATAACACCGATTGTTGATCTTTGTCATTTTGGTGTACCGGATTGGATGGGAGATTTTCAAAACCCGGACTTCCCGGCTTTTTTCGCCGAATATGCCGGCGCTTTTGCTACCCGCTTTCCTCACCTGAAATTATATACGCCGATAAATGAAATATTTATTGCAGCAACATTCTCAGCGCAATACGGTTGGTGGAATGAATGCCTGCAATCAGACACGGCTTTTGTAACGGCTCTCAAACATTTGTGCAAAGCCAATGTAATGGCGATGCATGAAATTCTAAAGGTGCAGCCGGAAGCTACTTTTATACAAAGTGAATCGTCAGAATATTTTCATGCGATGGATCCGATAGCTTCGCCTCTGGCACGCTTTCTTAATAAAAAGCGCTTTCTTTCTTTGGATCTTACTTACGGCTATCCGCTAAATGTAAATATGTATGAATACCTGCTTGCCAATGGCATGACAAGCGATGAATATAAATGGTTTACAGAAAACCAGGTGAAAGCAAGGTGTATTATGGGAAACGATTACTACGTAACCAATGAGCACATCGTTCATCCTGATGGCTCTACACAGGCGGCTGGCGAGATATTCGGTTACTACGTAATAACGAGTCAATATTACCGGCGGTACAAATTGCCGATTATGCACACCGAGACGAACATTAAAATGCCTGCATCTAAAGAATGGCTTATAAAACAATGGGCAAACGTTCACAGGCTTATACACGATGGGATACCGATATTAGGATTTACCTGGTATAGCCTTACGCACCAGGTGGACTGGGATTCAGCTTTACGCAATGATGATGGAATAGTGAATGAATTAGGCCTATATGATCTGAACAGAAATATAACACCGGTAGGAGAAGCGTATAAACATTTAATTGCTCAATGGCAGGATATACTAACTGATGAAAGTTATGGCCTTACATTCCATAACTAATAGAGCGCTTAACGGGTAAAAATCACCTTCTCCTTAATAATGTTTGCGGTGAAGTGTGAAAATAAATCGATTGCATTCATCCTATCTTCACAAGTTTCCACTTCATCATCATGTTTATTTGAAGGTTTTTCAAAAAAAGGGAAGATGCCGTCCTGGATTCTTAAGAAGGAAAAATTTTTTTTCGAAATTGTCACGATAGCTAAGGGGTTAAGATCTTTCATGCATAATAGTTTATTGAAAAAGCTATAAATTTTATGCCAAAAATGTTTACACGATTTGCTGTAAATTTATGAATGGGTATAAGCGAATTTAAGGCATTTTGTGTACAACTTCATAAAGCAATACACGCTGTGATACGACCCACACATTGAAAATGAATGATCTTTATACATGATTAAAAAGCAAAGCGCCGGAATTTTATTATATAGAAAGAACAAAGATGAGTTAGAAGTTTTTCTCGTTCACCCTGGTGGCCCTTTCTGGGCAAAGAAAGAAATAGGGGCGTGGAGCGTTCCCAAGGGCGAGTTTGAGGATGAGGAAGATGCTTTAACGGCAGCTAAAAGGGAATTGGAGGAAGAGACGGGCATTTCAGTATCAGGTGATTTCATTGAGTTGCAACCGATAAAATTAAAAAGCGGTAAAACGGTTTTTGCCTGGGCGATAGAAAAAGATGCAGAGGCTGCGGGCATAGTCAGCAATCATTTCGAAATGGAATGGCCGCCACACTCCGGGAAAATGCAACCGTTCCCTGAAATTGACAGAGCCGCCTGGTTTACTATAGAAGAGGGAAGAAAAAAAATAAATGCAATGCAGGTTGGGTTACTGACACAACTTCAAAAGATAGTGAACGAAAATTCTTAAGAATAAACAATAATAGCTTGACGAAAACATCAAATTTTCCATTTAATAATTTCATTGGACCATTCAGCTTTGTACGGCGCCGTAATTTTTATGTAGTTATCTGTATAGCCGTCCATCATCCCATTTTTGTTGCGGCCTTCAAAAAGCACTTCCCTTATTTCGTTTTCGTGTAGCCTGCTAAATTCCTGTAACTTTTTGTAAGACAACGAACGTAATATTTTCGTGCGCTCATTGCGGATGGAGATAGGCACAATGGGCTCTATATTTAGGGCATGTGTGCCGGTTCTTTCTGAATAAGTGAACACATGAAAATAAGATGCTTCAATTGATTTTAAAAACTCCAAAGTTTCTTTAAAATCATCATCTGTTTCACCGGGAAAACCGGTTATCACATCCACACCAATGCAGCACTCGGGGATTAGATTTTTAATAAGTAGAATCTTATCTGCATACAATTCTTTTTTATACCGCCGCCGCATCAGCCCAAGAATTTTATTGCTGCCGCTTTGTAAAGGAATATGAAAATGCGGCATTATTTTTTTGCTTTGCGCAACGAATCTTATTATTTCATCAGACAAAAGATTAGGTTCTATCGATGAAATGCGATACCGTTGTACACCATCATTTATTTCCAATGCCTGCAATAGTTCATAGAAATTTTTTCCTGTTTTTCGCCTTCGCCATTCTTGCCAAAGTCACCCAGGTTAATGCCTGTAAGCACAATTTCTCTTACACCTTCATCAGCAATTTTTTTTATCTCGCTTAAAACATTTTTTATGGTGTTACTCCTGCTTCGTCCGCGTGCCATTGGTATTGTGCAAAAGGAACAATTGTAATCACAACCATCTTGTACTTTGAGGAAAGTTCTTGTTCTGTTGTTAAGGGAAAAAGAAGAATTAAATCCACTTACTTCTTCGATATCACAACTGCATATTTTTGCGGCTATCTCCCTTTAGTTAGCTGCTGAAGATGATGGGTATGATATTGAATTTTTCCGCAGCGCCCAGCACTAAGTCCACACCCTGTATTTCAGCAATTTCTTTTGGTTTTAATTGCGCATAGCAACCTGTAATTACTACCATTGCCTCCGGCGCTCTCCTTTGTATTCTCCGCACAAGCTGCCTGCATTCTTTATCAGCATTATCAGTTACGGAGCAGGTATTTATCACATACACATCAGCTTCGTCAGTAAAATCTTTTTTTATAAATCCATCCTGCTCCAGCAACCTTTCGATAGAGGAGGTTTCAGAATAATTAAGCTTGCAGCCTAATGTATGTAATGCTACTGATTTACCTTCCGGCATAAGGGTGCAAAAATAATCAATCCATCAA
Organism: Hanamia sp.; assembly: GCA_965217965.1. Lineage (GTDB taxonomy): Bacteria > Bacteroidota > Bacteroidia > Chitinophagales > Chitinophagaceae > Ginsengibacter. The sequence goes on from CBDCJQ010000002.1 coordinate 542,990, forward strand.
AAACGGGTGGAATGATCAGATAAAAAGAAAGTTGATAAGTTTTTTAAAGCTGAAAATTTGAGAGGGGTTATTCAATTATTTTTTGCCTGTCTGCAAATCTATACATGACCGCGCCAATGATTCCCGTAAATATTACAAAAACCAGCCAGCCAACTTTTCTATGAGGAATAGTATGGGTACATTATTTTTTTAAAAGATGCGGATTTAAAAAAAGTGAATTGATAAGCGGGTAATAACTCATCAATTTTAAAAAGAAATATCTTGAAAATGGACTAATCACCACACAAACCGTGATAGGACCAACTCAGATCATATCTTTTAATTTCTCCACTACTATATCTACTTCTTCCTTTGTATTGTATTTGCTAAAAGAAAACCTTACCGTGATATAATTTGGATTGTTGTTGATGGCTCGTATTACATGGCTGCCCGCATCAGCCCCTGAAGTACAGGCGCTGCCGCCGCTGGCGCATATATTATTTATGTCAAGATTGAAGAGCAGCATTTCAGATTTTTCTGTTTTAGGAAAAGCAACACTTAAAACTGTATAGAGGCTATAGCCGGCCTGGTCGCCATTAAAGTATATGCCGGGGATGTGCTCCTGCAGCTTTTCTTTCATATAATTTTTTACTTCAGCGATGTGGCTGCTATCTTCATCGTGGTGTGAGGTAGCCAACTCCAGCGCCTTCGCAAACCCTACGATGCCATAAATATTTTCTGTGCCTGCCCGCATATTACGTTCCTGGCTGCCGCCTTGTATAAAAGGAGTAATCTTTATATTTTCATTTATGTATAGTATGCCCACGCCCTTTGGCCCATGAAATTTATGACTGGCGCCTGTAATAAAATGCACGGGTGATTTTCTTAGATCAAAGGCATAATGACCGACAGTTTGCACCGTATCCGAGTGGAAAATAGCACTGTATTTTTTGCAAAGATTTCCAACGGCTTCAATGTCCGTTATGTTTCCTGTTTCGTTATTGGCATGCATCAGCGATACCAAACATTTGTCCTCGCTTTCTACCATCAGCTTTTCCAGGTCTTCCAAATCAATATGTCCATCCGGTAATATTTTTACATTGTTTAATTTAATGCCGGCATTTTTATGTAAATATTCCACGCAGTGCAAAGTGGCATGGTGCTCAAGGGGTGAGCTTATTATATGCTTGCAGCCAAGATCATAAATAGCGCCGTTGATAGCCGTGTTAGTACTTTCCGTACCGCCGCTCGTAAAAAATATTTCTGCAGGATGAGCATTTAAAATCTTTGCCACAGATTTCCTTGCGTTTTCAATAGCCATCCGTGTTTCGCGCCCGTATGAATAAATGGAAGAAGGATTGCCGAATTTTTCTGTGAGATAAGGCATCATGGCATCAAGCACTTCGGCATCGAGGGCTGTTGTTGCTGCATTATCAAAATAAATTCTTTCCATATTGTATTAATTATCCTTTCTGAATAAATCCCTGATGACACGAATTGAAACTAATTACACGAATTACTTTTTACCATAAAATTTGGATTCGTAATAATTCTTATAATAAAAAAACAATTCCTAAATTCCTGATGACACAAATTATGTGTGATTACACGAACTACGTCTATTGCAATTGAAGTTGAATTGGTGTAATTCGCACTAATTCGTGTAAAAAAAAAATTCATACTAATTCGTGTAATAAAAAAACTTTATCAGATAGCTTCACGAATATCTTTCATAATTTTTTTAGCGATATTCTCCGCGGTTGTTTCAAAATTACTTTCAGAATAAATTCTTATGATAGGCTCTGTATTGCTGGTTCGAAGATGCACCCAGTCTTTGTCGAACTCGATCTTCAATCCATCTTCTGTATTGATAGGATGGTTTTTGTATTTGTCTTTTATTTTATTAAAAACTGCTTTTACATCAACATTTGTTTCGACGGAAATTTTATTTTTTGAAATAAAATAATCAGGAAATAAACCCCTGAACTGTTTAATGCTTTTACCTGAATGCGCAAGATGGCTGAGAAATAATCCTATACCGATCAACGCATCGCGGCCATAATGAAAATCAGGAACAATGATGCCGCCATTTCCTTCGCCGCCGATCACTGCATTTACTTCCTTCATTTTATTTACCACATTTACCTCACCAACAGCCGAGGGAAAATATTCACCCCCGTGTTTCAAAGTAACTTCCTTCAACGCTTTGGTAGAAGACATGTTGCTTACCGTGTTTCCCTTTCTGTTGCTCAATATGTAATCGGCAACTGCTACCAAAGTATATTCTTCTCCGAACATGCTGCCGTCTTCACATACAAAGCAAAGCCTGTCCACATCAGGATCTACAGCAATGCCTAATGAGGCATTTTTCTTTCTTACTTCACTGCTTAACGTGGTTAGATGTTCGGGTAATGGCTCCGGATTGTGATCAAATTTTCCATTTACTTCTGCATTAATAACGGTCACTTCTTTCACCCCAAGCTCTTTAAGCAAAGCCGGAATGTAAATTGCGCCGGAGCTGTTTATGGCGTCAACAACAATTTTGAATTTTGCTTTTTTTATAGCGGCAACATCCACCAAAGGGTAATTAATTACATCGGTAATGTGCTTTTGCAGGTAAGAATCATCCAAAGAATATTTGCCTGTTTTATCTACGGTTGCAAAACTGAAATCTTCTGCTTCAGCTATTTCCAGCACTTTAGCGCCATCTGCTGCATTTATAAATTCACCCTCACTATTGAGAAGTTTTAATGCATTCCATTCTTTTGGGTTATGGCTTGCCGTTATGATAATTCCTCCGGCAGCATTTTCTTTTTTAACTGCAATTTCAACGGTGGGGGTAGTGGTAAGTCCGAGATCCTTTACATCGAAGCCGCAGGCAAGTAAGGTACTGCAGCACAAATTATTTACCATCTCTCCGCTCATCCTTCCATCCCGGCCGATTATGATCGTGCCGCTTTTGCCTGTTGCCTGCAGCCACCCTGCATAGGCGGCGCTAAACTTTACAATATCCAATGGTGAAAGGTTGCTTCCCGGTTTGCCTCCAATTGTACCCCTGATGCCGGAAATGCTTTTAATAAGTGCCACTAATTTCTTTTTTTATTTTATGAGGCTGCAAATTAAATAAAAACTCATACATGCAATCTTTTCCTTATGTTATAAAGCATTTATAAAATTTATAAGAGAATCACAAAGCTCGCAGCCCTTTCTATGTAAGCCCTCAACATTTGCATCCGGTAAAGTAATTTAATAACCTGTTACATTTGCTTACAATTAGTAATGTATGATACATACGAAACCCTGGTTTAAAGATTGGTTCAATTCTCCTTACTATCATCAATTATATTTTAAAAGGGATGATAGTGAGGCAGCGATATTCATCAATAAATTAATAGAATACCTGCACCCAGCCCCGGCTTCGCTGATGCTTGACATTGCCTGCGGAAAGGGCCGTCATTCGCGCATGCTTGCTGCCAAAGGTTTTAGCGTCACAGGCATAGACCTCTCAACAGATAGTATTAAAGAGGCAAAAAAATATGAGTCTGGAAATCTTGAATTTTTTGTGCACGATATGCGTCTTCCTTTCTGGATAAATTATTTTAATTATGCTTTTAATTTCTTCACCAGCTTTGGCTATTTCAATACAAGGCGTGAGCATGATAATTCGATCAGGACGATTGCTCAATCAATAAAGCCGGGGGGAATTTTCGTGATAGATTATCTCAATGTTCACTATGCGGAAGACCATCTTGTACACACATCAGATATAGAAATAGACGGTGTTAATTATTTTTTAACCAAGTGGTTTGATGAAACACATTTTTATAAAAAAATAATTGTAGAAGATGAAGCGCTTGAAAAGCCCATCGAGTACCGAGAAAGAGTAGCCAAGTTTTCCTTAGGTGATTTCACTGAAATGCTGGCCTATCACAAGCTGCAGATACAGGAAGTTTTTGGTGATTATAATTTCTGTGATTACCATGTAAAAAATTCTCCGCGAATGGTGATCATTGCGAAGAAGGTGGTTTGATTAACCGGTCTCGAATTTGAAATTTGTGACTGCCTTTATGAGAAAACTTTTCATACTTACCAAGGAAGGAAATGATGCTACAAGTTCTGGTGTTGCTTCTTCTTCTGCGTCTTCAAAATACAGCATGCTTCTTAAGGCCATCCATTAATTATCAGATTGAAACTTGTAATCATAATAGCCTAATAGCTCTTTCAACGGAAAAGCTGTAACAAATAGTAAAGATCATAGAAATCTTTTTTGCTTCCTCTGCCGCAGATCGCATTTAATTTCATGGCGGCAATATCTTCTAATGAAAACATCCGAATACCATTCTGCATAAAACATGGCTTTACCAATCGATTATTAGCGTGTTTTACAAAGTCACATTTTACTCCATTAATATTGCAGAAAATAAATACAGGACTGGTACGGCGGATTATAATATTTTCGAAATCATTTTCAAGAAACAAGCTTGTTTCTATCATATTTACATTTTCAAAAGCAAATAAGTCAATATCAATACTTTTTCTATGTCCTAATTGTAGCGCAAGGGATGTATCTCCAGCTAATGCAAATTGATTTAGATAATCGGCAGAAGTAAACTTTGTGAGAAGATCAAAAACAATATCATCAATGGTATTGAGATGGAGCATGCATGTCTGCCTTTGGAATATTAAAATAAATGTGAGCAAAAATTATGTGTTACTGCGTCAAGATCCTTGCTTTTTTTTTAGTGCTTCTATAATCTGATCTTCTGTGTATATTTTCATAAGAATGCTTACATCCTGCATTCCTCCTCTCACCATAACCCTCTCAACAACAAATCGCCTGTTTTTATTCCAATCTAATTTTCCAGGGTTTACATCCCAAAATAAATTTGCTTTAAATGCTTCAGCTACTTTCATATTAAAGTTACAAATTATTTCAGGGTTAATAATACGGAAATGCACATCTGCTTTACCTAAATTCTTTTGAAAGGCGCTGTCAGTATTATCAAAATTGCTTATTGGCCGGTTGTTAACTAATCAACTTATCAACCAATTAACCAGTAAACTAACTAACCAATCAACCAATTAACCCATAAACTAATCAACAAGCCTATTTCTTATTATTCACCAGCAACCACTTGGCCGTTTCATACATGGCTGATGTAAGCTGCGAAAGAGATTTTTTAATTGAGTCTTTTTGCGCCTGGCTTACCGGTGAGGGATTTGCGGCCAGTGGCATTAATTTATCCTTGGTTATTCGCAAATTTTTTACATAATAATAGTCATTGGTAACGATGCCGATATTGCCTTCATCATGATGGATAATAAAAGCGGCATCCGTTTTATTTTTTGTATTCAACAGGTCTCTGCCAAGGGTAGTATTTGTGTAGGGCTGGTGCAGCATGCCGGCAAGTGTAGGAAGCACATCTATTTGCGAAACCGTTTCATTTCTAAGCCGGGGCGTTATCAGCTCAGGCGCATAAAAAAGCATGGGCACATGTTCATCTGTAAGCTGCCCATTGTTCCATGCTTCCGGGTACATGGCAGAGGCTTCACCTTCTACGCCGTGGTCGCCTACAAAAACAAAAATGGTATTAGAAAACCAGTCATGGTTTTTCGCTTCTTCAATTAATTTTTTAAAACAATAATCTGTATAGCAAAAGGATTGAAATTCTTTCAACGACTCAAAGCCATACTTCTTCAAGGTATCTTCATTTTCCGTCCTTTTTACAAAATCAGAATCTTCAATAGGTATGCTGTATGGCCGGTGGTTGTCGGCAGTTTGTATTATACCAAAGAAGGGCTTTTTTTCTTGTGATAAAACATTTTCCGCTTCAAGAAAAAGATTTTTATCACTAATGCCCCACACATTTAGCAGCGCTGATTTAAACGAACCTTCCTGGTATAGATGAATGCCTTCAATATTTTTTACAAGGCCTTCAAAATTATTAAACTCGCCGCTGCCGCCAAGAAAATAAAACTTGTCATAATCTTCAAAATCATTGATGATAGTATGCTGTTGTATGGCTTCAGGATTTCGTGTAGAAAATTTGGAGAGCTGCACATCGGGCGTGCCGGTAAGCACAGCAAATACGCCGCGGGCCGTGCCAAACGTAGGGCTAAAGCACCTGTTGAAAAAAAGCCCGCTATCGCAAAGCGATTTGAAGAAAGGCGTGGTATTAAGCGGGTTGCCGCTCATGCTGCTCTTGTACATGCTAAAGCTCTCTGCAATCACCAAAATAACGTTGGGCCTGCTTTCCAGGGCTTTACTGTTGGGCAATACCTCCCTGCTGTAATACTTGCCGGTTGTGATGGAAGAATCTAGTTGTAGAAAATTGGCAATCAAAGGATAATACTCTTTGGCTTTTTGATCATCAAAAGATGGCCTGCGAAATTGTAAGGTGCTAAAAAAATTCTGAAGAGGATTTAAGGCCACATAAGATTTAAAATTATCATTCAGGTCAAAGGCATCTTTCCATTTTAGCGGCTTAAAAGAAAACACACCATACAGGCACCAGCACAAAAAAATAATCGCTCCTGCATGCCATCTTTTTTTATAAATGATATTTTCTTCAATGTTTCTTTTTAACGTTTGCAAATGCGTTCTCTTAAATACTGATGCCATCAATATAACCGTTACAAAAAGCGCGGTGAGAATCCAAACTATCGGGTAACTCTGCCAAAGCATCTTAAAGGAAATTACCGGATCTTCTGCAAAGTTTAGCGCACTTGCATTGATGCGGGTGTGGTTGTAGCTGAAGTTTCCGAAATCTGCGCCGAAGAAAAATAATACAACCAACGTTATCACCGCTAAATAATAAGACCACCAGCGTTTATTTCTTTCAGAAAAAAATGGTGAGAATTTATAATAAACCGAAAGGATGGCAATAGGTAATAAAATGATCGAAATCCATTTTACATCAAACCGGAAACCCAGCCAGAAAGAGGGCAGCAGCGAAGAGATAGAAACACCTGTGGGCTTGAATAGGAAGACGGTTGATACCCGGAACAGCGTAAAAATTAAAACATAGATCAGCCAAAGTACAAGCAGCCACTGTATGGTTAAGGGAACTGTTTTAGGAATTTTCGTTTTTAAAATCATTTAGCGTAAAACATACAAATGTATAAGATTCCGGACGCCACAAAAATCATTTGGCTATATTTTGCTTTTTATTATTCAGCAACATATACTTGGCTGTTTCGTACCAGGCCTGCGAAAGCGTGCGAAGCGCTTGTTTAGTTTCTTCAACTGTGGGGCTTTTTGTTAGTGGTACGTCATTCACTGAAGACCTGAAATCTTCTGTACCGCTCAGCAGGTTATGCACATACACATATTCATCGGTTACCATTCCAATTTGCTTAACATTATAGTCGTATAAAAAGGCATTGTTTTTAAAGGCAACGAATTATTTTGAGCGGTATCAAAAAGATTTTTACCCATGGTGGTGTTGGTGTACCGTATTCCTGCCAGTGCACTTACAGAGGGCAACAGGTCAACTTGCGAACAGGTTTTATCAATGCGCTGCGGCTGTAAGCGGGAGGGAGAATAAAAAAGTAAGGGCACGTGCTGGGTGGTAAGCCCGTCAACCGACCATGCCTTTGGAAACATATTTCCGGCATCTCCGCGTATGCCATGGTCACCGACGAAAACGAAAATTGTGTTATCAAAATATTTCTCTTTTTGCGCTGCTTCTATAAATTTTTCAAAGCTGAAATCTGTATAGCGAAATGCATTCAACTCATCATTGCTTTCGAAACCAAATCTTTTTAGTGAATCAGAAGGATACATTTTCCTGGTAAACGTATTTTTGTCTTCTTCCGGTATCGTGTATGGCCGGTGGTTATCCGCTGTTTGAATAACGGCAATGAACGGATGTGTTTGTTGACTCAGGGTATTATTTGCTTCAAGAAATAATTGTTTATCGCTGATGCCCCACACATCTATTGATTTTGCTTTATAGCTATCTTCTTCAAACAAACGGAGGCCCGTTATATTATTGGTAAGCAGCCCTCTTACGTTAGCCCAGCTTGAGCTTCCGCCAAGAAAATATAATTTTTCATAGCCTTTATAATCGTTTATGATCGAATGCTGGTCCACATAGGCCGGGTTGCGGCTGGAGGTATTTGGATATTCCACATCCGGGATGCCGGTAACAACAGCCCAGATGCCACGGGCAGTGCCGTAAGAAGGCGTAAAGCAACGATCGAAAAATATTCCCTGTTTACACATTTCATTAAAGAAAGGTGTCGTGTTTAAAGGGTTTCCCCACATGCTGCTTTTATAAGCGCTGAAGCTTTCGCAAATTACCACCACTACATTTGGTGTTGAAGAAGATGAAGCAGGAGGAGTAAATGTTCTTCTAAAATTCAGCGTGTAGCTATCGGCGTTGGCAATGCCGAGGTATTGTGCCATTAAAGGATAATATTCTTTCACCTTATTTTTATCGTACGTCGAACTTCTGAATTGCAGCGTGCTCAAAAAACTTTGTACCGGATTTAAAGCGAGGTTGGCTTTGAATTCATCATCATAAGAAAAAGCATCGCTCCACCGCAAAGGATATTGGTTTAATCTTCCAAATATGCCAAGGGCAAGAACAAACGTAAAAACAAAACCCAACACTATTCTTATAATACCATGGCCATGAAAGCGGGCTTGTTTGAAACGCCGGTAATAAATATTTATAAGCCAGTATAACAAAACACTGATTACAATCAGCAGAAGAATGATCGTAAAGACAGGATAAGTTTCCCAAATCATATTCATAGAAATGGATGCGTCTTCTGCATAATTAAGCACGCTGGCGTTTAGCCGTTGGTGTAAGTAATCGTAATGCTCAAAATCCATCGCATATAAAAATGCAAGAGAAACACTTATGATCAGGAAATAGATTTTAAATATATTTTTTGAAGTTTTATTTATAAAAGGATTGCAGTTTTTTGTGGCAAAGGTCCAAAGAAAATAAAGAGCAAATACGAGGCTTACAGCAATGATGGAAAAGATGCCGGCATGATTATTTTTTAGCAAAAAAATTATCACAATCAGCAGTATCAATATAAGAACGAGCCTGAAAATACTGCTTTTCCTAAGATGATGTTTTTCTGTATAATCTACATACATGCTGCCCGCAAGAAAGGGAATCAGCACTATTGCGCAAACTATTCTAAGATCGTATCGCAGGCCTAATAAGAATGGCTTTATGCAATTGGAAAATAAATATTGTGCCGGCTTAAAATTAAAGAAAAATATAAAACGCATTACCGTCATCATCACGAGCAGTGTAAGGCCAATTGTAAACATCCATTTTATAAGGCGTGGAAAGGTTGCGATTTTCATCCAGCTAATTGTAGGTTATAGAATTATATAAAGTGCTGCTGATAAAGCATACAGAAGCAGAACAAATGTAAATATTTACCCTCTATAAATGTGCAATGGCTATTTTTGCAGCTAATGAGTTTAGCAGTATGAATAATGCCATGTACATCCCCGAGGCATTAAAGCAATTAGATTATCACTTGTTTTCAAAGCTGAATGGTGAATGGCACACAGCATTTCTCGACGAGGTAATTCCCTTCATCCGGGAATCTTATTTATGGATCCCTTTTTATTTTTTCCTTATAATATTTACGACGGTTAATTTTAAAATGAAGGGGTGGCTCTGGGTATTATTTTTTTTAATAAACGTAATGGTAAGCGATTTTGTAAGCAGCGATCTTATAAAAGAAAATTTTATACGCGCCAGGCCTTGTCACGATCCTTCACTTGTGGGCGCCATAAGATTTCTTGTAAGCTATTGCCCGTCAAGCTCAAGTTTTACTTCTTCACATGCTGTGAATCATTTTGCCGCAGCTATGTATATCTTTACTACTTTCAGAAAAACGCTAAGTAATTATTGGGCCTTATTATTTTTGTGGGCATTTTTTATTTCTTACGCCCAGGTGTATGTAGGCGTACACTTTCCGTTTGATGTATTTTGCGGAGCAATTACAGGAATAATTCTTGGATATATTACCGGTAAAATTTATGAAAATAAAATTGGGCTGAGCGCTCCTGAACTGAAATAATTTGTATGTTAGAAATAGTTATTTTATTAGTGTTGATATTGTTTAACGGGTTGTTGGTAATGGCAGAGCTGGCATTGATATCCGCAAAGAAAAGCCGCCTGGAAATGGCTGCTGCCAAGGGCGACCTCAGGGCGAAAGCCGCTCTTGAGCTGCAACAAACCCCCGATGTGTTTTTATCCACTACGCAGATATACATTACTTTGGTGGCTATTTTAACGGGTGTGTATTCCGGTGAAAAGTTTGGAAAATCATTAGAGCCTTATGTAGCAAAGATTCAATTTTTCGAGCCTTATGCTAACACGATTTCCACCACTTTAATAGTAATACTTGTTACTTTTTTAACCATATTATTTGGGGAGCTTATACCAAAAAGGTTTGCCATATTACGCCCGGAAAGAATCGCAAAGATCGTAGCAAAACCAATCCGCATTCTCAGCCGTTTCTCTTACCCGGTAGTATGGTTGCTGAGTATGTTAAGTACCACTTTTTTTAAAATATTTAATATAAAAAAACATACTGATAGCCAGGTTACAGAGGAAGAGATAAAAGCTATGATAAATGAAGGAAGTGAATTGGGCGCTATTGAAGAAGAAGAAAAAGATATTATTGAAAGAGTGTTCCACCTCGGCGATAGAAACATCACTTCATTGATGACGCATCGTACGGATATTGTTTGGTTCGATATTAATGAAGATAAAAATTCGATGCGGGAAAAAATAAAAGAGTTTCAGCATTCGGTATATCCTGTGTGTGAGGGGACAATTGATGATCTCAAGGGCATCGTATTTGTAAAAGATATTTACCTGCGGCCTGATGCTTCACTGGCGGACCTCGTTAAGGAAGCCTTGTTTATTCCTGAAAATAATTCTGCCTACCAGGTGCTTGAAAAAATTAAAAGAACCAAGCTTCACTATGCATTTATTGTAGATGAATATGGCGCTATGGAAGGGATGATAACGATAAAGGATATCCTAAAAGCCATAGTAGGAGAGATGCCTGAAGCTGAGGATGATGAATATGAAATCGTGGAAAGAGAAGACGGGTCTTTTCTTATTGATGCGCAAATTCAGTTCTACGATTTTCTTACCAGGTTTGATAAAACGATCTGGATAAACGAAGGTGAAAATACATTTGATACACTTGCGGGATTTATTTTGCACGAGCTCAAAACTATTCCCTCTACGGGAGACAAATTTGACTGGCGTGGCTTTGATTTCGAAATAATAGACATGGACGGTAAGCGCATTGATAAAGTGCTGGTGAAAATTTCTGAGGAGATCAGGGAGGAGATGGATGATTGATATTGGTTAATCGGTTAATCGGTTAATTGGTTAATTGGTTAATTGGTTAATTGGTTAATTGGTGGGTGATTTTATCGTTTTGGAAGTTAAAGTAAACAGTCGAATAAAACGAATAAAACGAATAAAACGAATAAACGAATAAACGAATAACGAATAAACGGATAAACTAATAAACCAATTAACTAATAAACTAACCATAACTCAGCTTCCTTACCAACTCTTCCGGCAACTTTGGTAATTTTTTTCGCTCGATTAAAAACGTGGAAAGGCTTGCTATCTCTCTAAAAATATAATGGCTGTTTAGCGCCCCTTCAAGGTAGCCCCGGCCGCTAGTGTTTCCGGTGCCCATACGCAGTCCGATCATTCTTCTCACCATTACGATATGCTTGTGCCGCCAGGTCGCCATCTGGTGATCAATTTCTACCAGTGCATCTAATATTTGATACGAGGTTTGGAACACAGGAAAATCACGATATAGCATGATGAACAATGCAGCCCGCATAGCCCTGGCTGAAAGTCCAGTTTTAATTGAAGTCTCACGGTCATGGTTAGCCGCTTGTTCCCGTTCAAAAAAAATGAAATCAAAATCATTAATTTTTCCTGCTTCTCTTTCGGTTAGTCCTTCTTTATAGATGTTTCTATAATCGCTCCAGAATGGATGGAGGTGTTCATTTAAGTTGAGTTGATTTTGATAATCCCGCCAAAATTCATTCTCAAAAAATGGCAATCTTTCGAGCCAGTTATTAATCAATTGCAGCAGCGTCGTATGGCTTTCGGTTTCATTTATTTTTTTAAAATCAGTATCATCAAACCCGCCTTCATTGGTTCTTTTATAATAATCTTTTTTATATCGTTCTTCCATTTCGAGGCCGAGCCTTGCTTCCAGCAGCCGGAATTGAACGCTTTGAAAACCTGAGGCAGGCGTAAGTAAATTTCTGAACTCCAGGAAATCAAGCGGTGTCATGGTATCCAGCAAAGTGATTTGCTGGTTTAGTAATTCAAGAATTTTTATCACGCGATGCAGGCGGTGCCTCACAAGATTCAGGTCTTCGGAATTATCATCAATCTTATCTTTCTTAAATACATTCATAATAAAATCCAATTCAAATAAAATTTGCTTAAACCATAGTTCATACGCCTGGTGAATAATAATAAAAAGCATTTCATCATGCGCAGGTTCATTGTCTTTCTTAAAGCTTTCAGGATGCTGGGCTTCAAGAATTTTATTGAGCTGCAGGTAATCATTATAATACATTGACTTTTCTTTCGTCATAATATTGATTTGAATAATTCAAAATTAGTCTGATTTATTTTCGAATGCTTATGATAGTAAAACTGTAAATTTATCGGTACGTATTTCAAATTTTAATGATTGCTATGAAAAAAAATTTCTTTTTTATTGTTATTTTCTTTGGTGTTTTTTCTTTTTCGTGCAGCCCTAAAATTTCTCCTGTCATCAATACGGTGAATACCAAAAGTGGTTATGCGCATCCGGCATGGAGCGAACAAAGTAATATCTATGAAGTAAACCTGCGGCAATATACCGCATCTTCAAAAATAAAAGACTTTGAAAAAAGCCTGCCGAGATTGAAGTCTATGGGTGCTGATATTTTATGGTTTATGCCGATAACGCCTATTGGTTTTGAAAACAGAAAAGCGAATAGTTCAGAGTTGGGGAGTTATTATGCTTCGCGTGATTATACATCCCTTAATCCTGAATTTGGAACGATGGATGATTGGAAGGAGTTGGTGAAACATGCGCACAGCATGGGCTTTAAAGTGATCACCGATTGGGTGGCTAATCACAGCTCGCCGGACAATCACTGGATGAAAGAACATCCTGATTTTTATAAAAGAGATAAAGATGGCAACACGGTTTACACTGCCGATTGGGACGATACCCGCAATCTAAACTATGATAACAGTGAATTAAGAGACAGCATGATTGCTGCAATGAAATTTTGGATAAGAGAAAGTGATATTGATGGTTTTCGTTGCGATGTGGCAGATGGGCCGCCGGTGGATTTTTGGAAGCAATGTATTGATTCACTCAAAAAAATGAAAGATGTTTTCATGCTCGCCGAAGCAGAAACGCCGGCGCTGCATGATGCCGGTTTTGACGAAACTTATGCCTGGACGGTGATGGAAGGATTTATAAAAATGGTTGCTGGTAAACTAACACTCGCCCAGGTGGATTCGATTATAAATTATGACATTCAGCGCTTTCCTAAAAATGCTTACCGAATGTATTTTACTACCAACCATGATTGGAATAGCTGGGAGGGCACAGAATTTGAAAGGTACGGTGATGCATGGAAGCCATTAGCCGTTTTTTCGCAGACTATGTATCAAAGCGTTCCGCTTATATATAATGGCCAGGAAATACCACTTAAAAGGAGATTGAAATTTTTTGTAAAGGATCCCATTGTTTGGGACAAGTATGAGATGGCCCCTTTCTACAGCACATTCCTTCACCTGCGTAAAAAAAATCCTGCCCTCGCTGCAAATGCTTCTTATAAAAAATTAATAACAGCAAATGACCAGGCAATATTTGCTTATGTAAGAGAAGTTGGAAAACATAAAGTTGTTGTTGTGCTAAATTTATCGGTACAGCCGCAAAGCTTTACTATACAAGATCCATCAATTGATGGTAATCCATTAAATGTTTTTATGGGTGCTAGAGAAAAATTGAATGATATACATGTGTTCAGTATGGAGCCGTGGGGATATATGGTGTATGATTATAAATAAAGATTGATAATTTTTTAATTAAAAAGGGACCCCCATCGATGATTTAATTATAGGCATCTTTTCGATGCGCAACTTTTATAATTTCTATTAAGAGCTCTTTGTGTTGTACTGAATAGATTATTCGGTAAATACCAGTTTGAAGCCGATACAAGTTTTTAAATCCCTTTAATTTTTTAAAGCCTGTAGGATAAGGATTATCGCTTAGCAACAGGATATCATCTCTTATTGATAAAATAGCGTTCAGGGGAAGATTGGCAATTTCTTTTTCAGCCGTTTTTTTTATTTTCAGCTGATATTTTGCCATTAGCAGATTTGTTCTTTATAATTTTTGAAATGGATTTTTCAAAATCGATTGAAGGTTCTTCCAGGCGGTTTTGTGCTTCCAGGCCATCCAGGAAATCTTCAATTTCTTCTTTGTAATTTTTTAAGCTAATTACGACTGCAGTTTTATTACCCTCTTCATCAGTTAAATAATTAATGCCTTGCATAATTTTTGTTTGATCAAATTTAAAGAAAATCTATCTTCTATAGCCGGCAATAATGATTTGAAAAATGATCACTTTATAATGATCATTTAATTTGTTATAAATGAGGTGAATTTTTTAAAAGAACAAGCCAAGCATATTTAGATCATGCTGATGAAAAAATGATAAAAATGGTGCTTGCTATGCTCGAAGTAGATGATGAAGGCAAAAGTATTTTGCGTGTTTTGAACCCTCCTCTGTCCGAATGGACTCTCCAAAGGAGTTCTATGAACCTATGGAGGAGGGCAGGGAGGCCCCTACTTCACCATACTCTTTATCTCCTGCAATTTCAATAGCGCTTCCACTGGCGTTAGCCGGTTAATATCAACCGCTTCCAATATTTTTCTGATGTCTTCAAATGCCTGTGAATGCGCATCAAAAATGCTTAATTGTAATTGCGGCGCGGATAATTGTTTCAGGTTTTCTTTGATGCTTTTATTGGTTTTTGCAGAGCCATTATCTTTTGCATTTGTAAGATCATCATCTACATTTTTAGCTTCCAGTTGTTTCAAAATTTCATTGGCCCTGTCAATTAATGATGGTGGCATACCAGCCATCTTCGCCACATGAATACCAAAACTGTGAACGCTTCCGCCGGGAGCAAGTTTTCTTAAAAAAATTATTTTATTCCCTGCTTCTTTATTGGTGATATGGAAATTTTTAACCCGGTCAAATTTATTTTCCAGCTCATTCAGTTCATGATAGTGCGTCGCAAATAAAGTTTTTGGAGCGTTGGGTGATTTATGTAAATGCTCTACAATACTCCAGGCAATTGAAATACCATCATAAGTTGAAGTGCCTCGCCCAATTTCATCCAAAAGAATAAGGCTGCGGGAGGTAATGTTGTTGATGATGCTTGCCGTTTCATTCATCTCTACCATGAAGGTGCTTTCGCCGCTGCTGAGATTATCATTTGCGCCTACCCGTGTGAAGATCTTATCCGTAAGTGGAATCCTTGCTTCATCTGCAGGAACAAAGCTTCCCATGTGTGCCATCAAGGTGATCAAAGCGGTTTGGCGCAGTATGGCGCTCTTACCACTCATGTTAGGTCCTGTTAAAATAATGATCTGTTGTGTTGCAGGATCGAGAAAGATATCGTTGGCGATATAGCTCTCGCCTTGCGGCAGGTTTCTTTCTATCACCGGGTGCCGGCTTTGTTTTAAATCAAGCTCATGATCCTTATGAACGAGGGGTTTTTTATATTTAAATTGTAAGGCATTATTGGCAAAACAAACAAGGCAATCAAGCACGGCCAGCACATGGCCGTTGAGTTGCATGGGCGCAATGTAATCCTGCAATTCGTTTAGCAACTGCTCAAAAATATTTTGTTCTATTTGTAAAATTTTATCTTCTGCGCCGGTAATTTTTTCTTCATATTCTTTAAGCTCGGGCGTTATGTACCGTTCGGCATTGGTAAGCGTTTGCTTTCTTATCCAGCTTTCGGGTACTTTTTCTTTATGTGTATTCGTTACTTCAAGATAGTATCCAAACACATTGTTAAAGCCGATCTTCAAAGAAGATATACCTGTGATCTCTGTTTCTTTTTGCTGAAGTTTTAGCAGGTGATGTTTACCGTTAGTTACTATATTTTTAAGATCATCTAAGGTGGCGTCCACGCCTTTTGCAATGATGTTTCCTTTGGAAGCCGCAACCGGCGGGTTTTCTACGATCTCTTTAAAAATCTTTTCACAAATATATTTGCAGGGGTTGAGCGAGTCTCCCAATCTTTTTAAATATTCATTTGATGCAGCATCACAAATTTGTTTTACCTCTGTTACCAGTTTCAAGCCTCTTCCAATTTGCACTACTTCCCGCGGATTAATTTTCTTTAAAGGTATTTTGCTCACCAGTCTCTCAATGTCGCCGGCCTGCTTTATGTATTGGCTTATATTATTTTTTTCTTCGGGAGATTTGATAAGATATTCCACAAGCTCCTGCCTCTCCTCAATCTTTTTAATTTCTGTAAGGGGCAATACCATCCAGCGTTTAAGCAATCTTGCGCCCATTGGTGAAACAGTATTATCAAGCGCTTTTAACAATGAATTATTTCCTTCAACACCTCCTAACAATTCAAGATTTCTTATGGTAAATCGGTCCATCCAGAGGTGATCGGCCTTATCAATTCTTTGCAACGATGTGATGTGTTGCAGGTTGGGATGCTCTGTATCTTTTAAATAATGCAATACAGCGCCCGCCGCTATTATGCCTTCATCAAGATCCTCTACACCAAAACCTTTCAGGCTTTGTGTGCCGAAATGTTTCAACAAACTTTCTTTAGCATATTGCGCCGAAAAAATCCATTCATCAAGTGAATAAGTATAGAATTTACTACCGAATATTTTTTTAAATTCTTTTTGCCGGTTTCGTTGAAAAATTATTTCAGCCGGGTTAAGGCTTTGCAGAAGTTTATCAGCATATTCATTGTCTCCCTCAGCGATAAAAAATTCACCGGTAGAAATATCAAGAAATGATATACCTGTTTTATTTTCAGTCAGGTGAAGGCCACACAAAAAGTTATTGCTGTTGTGCTCGAGTAATTTATCATTTGTAGCGACACCCGGTGTTATCAGTTCTGTAACACCGCGTTTTACAATTCCTTTCGCAGCCTTAGGATCTTCAAGCTGGTCGCAGATTGCAACGCGATAGCCTGCTTTCACCAGCTTGTGTAAGTAAGTATCTAAGGCATGATGCGGAAAGCCGGCGAGCTCTGCAGCAGTTGCAGATGCGCTGCTGCGTTTAGTCAAGGTAATACCCAAAACACGCGAAGTAGTTATCGCATCCTGCCCGAACGTTTCGTAAAAATCGCCTACACGAAAAAGCAATATCGCATCAGGATATTTCATCTTGATGGCGTTGTGCTGTTTCATTAAAGGTGTATCTGCAGATGCCATAACAGAAGCCTCACCCCAACCCCCAGGGCTGTTGCGTTCTAATTTATCATTGATTTGATTAATGGGATATCGTTTGCTACTAATCTCATTGCTTGTGCCATATTATCATATTCATTGTTTCTTAAAATATTCATTGATATATTTTTTATGGTGGATATATTTTGTGGTGCATGACCCGTCCTTATTTTTGATGCATCTTCTTTTAAAGTAACATCCTTCACATAATGAAGGCTGTTTTCTATTGCCCAATGTAGCCTGATTCCTTCGTTGTAAGCAAAAGCATTTGATTGTTTACTACTTATGAAATAGGCGGTTTCTTCTGTCATTTTTCCTTTCCTGTTTATTATTCTGTGAACACTCACAAGTTGATGTAATCCGACCCATTGATCGCTGATGCCTTCAAGATTATCACATACAGAAACAGATCTGAGTTCTGTTCGACCCTTATTTATATCTATTTCAGCATACCAGCTACTCCTGTTTATTTTATCTGCCATAATCATTTCTATTTGATTATAAAGTGTTGGTTGGTTCTTTTTTACCCCTATTACATAATCATTGTTGCCGTTAATAATGGTTTCTGTCGTTTTTTTTGGCAATGAAGTGCATCTAAAGTAAATGTTACTCCCTCTAAATCTAAGGCTTCAATTAATTGTTGCACTATTGTTATTTCGTTTTCTTTTTTATGCAGTACTTTTTCATTGCCAATAACTAACTTCTGTTTGGAACAATACAAACTAACAAGGCTCACAAATTGCTGGTTGGAACTGTTGGCATTAGTAACTGTGCCGCCGATAACTTTCCCGTCAATGCTTACCCATTCCTGCTTTGAAATAGTAACATACTGAGATGCCCAACGATGAAACTGTTTACTAACAAATGAAAAGTCAATACCCTGAACGATGCGTCTTACGGTATAAAAACTAGGTAATCTATTTTTTTTAGGTCGCAAGTGTTCCAATAAGGATGCCTTATTTCTTTGGATAAAATCCCCATTGGCCCTGTATCCTATATAGCCACTCATAGTACTCATTAAAACAAGCACCAACACTAAGGTTTGATCGTGGCGTTGTCCTGCCTCTCTCCGGGGATCAGGTATTTCCTCAAAAAATTCAATAATACTTTTAACTTCACTCATATTATATTTTTATGATTATCGCTAAAGATATTTATTCTATTTTAGAACGCAACAGCCCTGCCCCAACCCCTCTCCGAAGCCCGCCCGGCTAAGCCATTCGGACGGGAAGAGGGCCGTGACTGAAGCCATGATTAAACATTAAAAAGATTATTAAAAAAACTAAACGAATCTACTACTCTCCTCCACAACCTAATTATAACATACTTATAATAAATCTTGTCCTTCTCCTTCGGAGAAGGGTTGGGATGAGGTATTTTTGCAAATTAATAGTCTTTTGATGAGAAAACTGGGAATGGAGGAGCTTAACCGTAAAACAGTTGATGAAGTGAAGCGGGCAGAAAAAATTCCGGTAGTGGTTATTTTGGAAAACATTCGTAGCGCATATAACGTGGGTAGTGTGTTTCGCACTGCCGATGCATTTTTGATAGAAGCGATTTATATATGCGGCTACACAGCAAAGCCGCCTCATAAAGAAATCACAAAAACAGCGTTGGATGCGCAGAATTCAGTGGACTGGAAATATTTTGAAAATGCCAAACTTGCCCTTGCTGATTTGCAGGAAAGGAATTATAAAATATATGCCATAGAACAGGTAACAAATAGCATATCGCTGGAGAATTTCTCCGAACTTAAAGAGAATAAAGTTGCTTTTATTTTTGGAAATGAAGTTTCGGGCGTTGAGCAAGAGACGATTGCATTGTGTGACGGCTGTGTTGAAATCCCACAATTTGGCATGAAGCATTCGTTAAATATTTCTGTGGCAGCGGGAATAGTTTTGTGGGAGTTGGTGAGAAATACAATGAATAAAAATATTTAATTTTAAAGAATGGAAACGATAATAGCCGAGCCAAGAAGCAAATCTGAATCAAAAGCAATTCTTGATTTTTTAAAGCAAATTAAAGTAAAGGCAAATGTTTACAAAGAGCCTTCTAAAAAAGAAATACTAAAAAGTATGGAGCAGGGAGCTAAGGAAACAAGCCTTTATATTAATGGGAAAATTCGTCTTAGAGAAGCTAAAGAATTATTGAATGAGCTTTAGGATTTTTACTACTCCAGAGTTTGAGAAAGAAATAAAAAAGCTTGCGAAAAAATATCCCTCTCTTAAAAAAGATTACTCTTTGTTTTTGAATTCTTTGCAACAAAATCCTTTGCAGGGAATTTCGTTGGGTAATAATATTTACAAAATCAGTTTGTCAATTTCAAGTAAAAGAACGGGCAAAAGTAGGGGCGCAAGAGTAATATCTTACTTGAAGATTGTTGATAAGAACTAATACTTATCAGCATCTACGACAAGTCGGAAAGAGCTAACATCACTGATAAAGAAATTAAAGAAAGACTAAAACTTTATCTCACATAATATGCAGCGAATTCAAAAATATTTCTCACTTATAAAATTTGCTCACACAGTTTTTGCTATGCCCTTTGCATTAATCGGTTTTTTTCTTGGGTTGCGGGCGATGAATTATCAAACATACAAACCCTGGTGGGAGCTTTTAGTATTGGTTGTTCTGTGCATGGTGTTTGCAAGAAGCGCAGCCATGGCATTTAATCGCTGGCTTGATGCTGAATTTGACCGCTTGAATGTGCGTACGGCCATTCGCGAAATTCCTTCAGGAATTATTACGAAAAAAAATGCGATGGCCTTTGTAGTTTTTAATTGCATTGCATTCTTGATCACAACTTATTTTATCAATGCTCTTTGCCTTGTGTTAGCGCCTGTCGCCTTGTTTGTAATTTTATTTTATAGCTATACAAAAAGATTTACGCCGCTTTGCCATCTTGTGCTGGGGCTCGGCCTCAGCCTTGCGCCTATTGGTGCTTATATCGCTGTCACCGGTAAATTTGCAATTGTACCTGTATTGTTTTCTTTATCGGTATTGTTTTGGGTAAGTGGTTTCGATATTATTTATGCTTTGCAGGATGAAGATTTTGACAGGGCTAATAATCTACGGTCTATTCCTTCCTGGCTTGGAATAAACAGAGCCTTGCATGTAAGTGAGTACCTGCATATACTATCATTTTTTTCCTTGTTTGTTGCTGGTATAACCGGGCATTTCTCCTGGTTTTATTGGGCTGGTATTGCCGCGTTTGGTTTCTTTCTCGTGTACCAGCATACACTTGTAAAGCCGAAAGATCTAAGCAAAGTTGATAAAGCATTTTTTACCTCAAACGGCATAGCCTCGGTTATTTTCGCCGTTTTTGTTTTAGCAGACATCTTTGTGAAAATTTAATTCATTATGCCAAGAATTCTTTGCCTTGATTATGGTTTAAAGCGTACAGGCGTTGCCGTTACTGATCCTTTACAAATAATTGCTACAGGCTTAACAACGGTAGATTCTTCGCAATTAATTTCATTTCTTAAAAATTATTTTCAACAGGAAGTAGTGGAATTAATAATTATTGGAGAGCCAAAAAATCTGGACGATTCAGACACTCACGCTACTCCACTTGTAAAACAGGCGATTAAAAAAATGGAAAAAGAATTTCCGCTAATGCCGATAAAAACAGTGGATGAAAGATATACTTCAAAAATGGCAAAGCAAGCCATGATTGATATGGGTATGAAAAAAAAGGATCGGCGCAATAAGAGAACTGTTGACGAAATTGCTGCTACGATAATGTTGCAGGAATACATGCAAAGTAATTCATCTTAAATGAACTTCAATATGGCAAAGGATTCATCCTGGTGTGCCTTAACCGGATGACTCGAATTTGATTTGAAAAATACTGGTATGAGACACGGTATTTAAAACTTTCAAAGGCACGGAAACTGCCGTTATTATTTTTTTTAAATTTATCAGGTGAATACCTTTCAGGTTGTATTAAAAGCTCATTTAGCTTTTTTATAATTTCCTTTTCAAATTTTTCGGCAGTAATTTCAGAATCAGCTTTCATAAATGAAATGGCGTTTTCAAATTGACTTAAAGCTTTGGGCGTCTATACAATGGTTAATGTCATAAGTTTTTATTCGCAAGCCTTTCCTTCACTTGTTCATGAGTGATGTAGTTCCCTGCTTCGATTTCAGCCGCACCTTGTTCTAATTCATCATTATATTCTTCCAGGCTTTGGCGTTCAAAAGTTTTGCGGCCGGTTATGAAGGTTTTCAAAAGACCAACTACGCTTAGTTGCTCTTCTTTATTTAATTTAGAAAAATATTTAAGCATTTCTTCGTGGGCGGCGGTCTCTGTCATTATTTTTTTTACAAAGGTAATTTTTATTTCGTGAGGGCCGATACGCATTAAGAGATAATTAGCCGCCAGAATAAAAGCAAAACGAAATCTCTTAAATTTGCTGCCCAACAGATATTATTAGTACACAGATATAAAATAGTCCATGATTTTACCAATCGTCGCTTATGGCAGCCCTGTTTTGAGAAAAGTAGGCAGGGAGATTACCCCGGATTATACTGCACTGGAACAACTGATTGCGGACATGTGGGAAACTATGTACAATAGCAGGGGCGTGGGTTTGGCTGCTCCGCAGATCAACCATGATATCAGGCTTTTCGTGATTGATAGCGTGCAGATAATAGAAAATCTTGAAGCAAATGAAAAAGATAATTATCCTGGTGACAAGGGATATAAAGGTGTTTTCATAAACGCTAAAATAAATTCTGTGGGTGGTGAAGAATGGTCTTACAATGAAGGCTGCCTCAGCATTCCTAAAATCAGGGAAGATATTTTGAGAAAAGAGACCATTAATATTACTTTCCTGGATGAGAATTTTGCAGAGCATACCAAAGCTTTTTCCGGTGTTACGGCAAGGGTGATTCTACATGAATATGATCACACAGATGGGAAGCTTTTTATTGATTACCTGAAGCCGTTAAAAAAGAGCTTGCTTAAACGTAAGCTTGCCGATATTTCCAAAGGAAAAATATCGGTTGATTACAGGATGTCTTTCGCAAAATAATCAGCCCTATTTTATATTTCCTCCAACACTTTTAGCATTAATTTAGCGCATGCTAAAAACACTTTTTGCAATCACTATCCTTTTGCAATTTTCCTATTTTTCTTTTGCCCAAAATAAAAATGACACGCTCGTAAAGGTGAACGAAAATTATATTACCCTTTCAGAAATTGTTGTAAACAACAAGCTCGATGTTGAATCATTTATTGAAAGAGTAAAAAATGATACAACATTTTATAAAGCATTTAAAAACCTTCACATTGTAGGGTACACTGCCTTAAACGATATTAGAATGCTTGACAAAAATGAAGAAATAGCAGCTTCATTGCGAAGCAAAACCAGGCAGGTAAGAAAGGGGAATTGCCGGTCAATGCAGGTGCTCGAAGAAACGCATTCCGGCGACATGTATGATAAAAACGGGAATTTTAATTATTACACTGCAGAGATGTATGCGGGCCTGTTTTTTACAAGAGATTCTATATGTGGTGAAAATAATATTGTAAAAGGACATGAGTTTTCAACAAGTGGCTTAAGCGGCATGGCAAAGCATAAAGAGCAATTGAAAATGTTGTTTTTCAATCCCGGTGGTAAAATAAACGGCCTGCCATTTATAAGTGGTAAAACGGAAATATTTGACCCGGCGATGGCAGGCAAGTATGACATGAATATTGACCTTCGCGATTTCAATAATACAAGCTGCTATGTGTTTTCGATGAAGGTAAAAGATGGAAAAAAAAATGGCGTGGTGATTGACGAGATGACCACGTGGTTCAATGAAAAAACTTTTGAAATAGTTGCCCGCAAATATTCGCTAAGCTATGATGCGGGCGTGTATGATTTTAATGTAGAAATGGAAACCGAGATGACAAAGGTTGGAGATCTTCTTGTGCCTTCTATATTAAGGTATACCGGAAACTGGAAAGCGATATTTAAGAAGAGAGAACGGGGAATATTTACTGCAACACTTTTTAATTTTGTGAGATAGGGATGCGAGTTTTTTTGCTCGAATTGCACAAATCAGCCGGCTCTGCGTAAAATACATTTACTCATTTCTTTGCGGTAAGAAGTATCATATTTGGTTTGCATTCTACAGCTCTTCTTTCAGCCAAATTTACTTTCAGCAATCTTTCTCCCTCACAAATATTGCTTTAAACATTCTCCAGAAGAAACTTTCTATAGTATTTACGATGGCCATAATTTCTGGAGCATTATGGAAGCGCTTTTTTAAATTTTTCCTGATACTCTTTTATTGTTTGCTTATCGTTTTCTTCATTCCCTAACTCTTTACTTTTTTCTTCCAGCTCGGCGGTGAACATATTAAAATGTGTCTCGATCGCCGTTTTCTTTTCTTCATTAGAGTCCATAGACCTGCCTTGATATTGTGTGTTTAATTCGGCAATATGCTCCTTAAGCTGCTGCTCGGCAAATTCAATAAACGTATGTTTTTTTAATTTTTCTTCCATAATTTTTATTTTAAGTATTAGATATTTAAGAGTAATAAAGTTACTTAAGAATAATGTTGAAACCGCACTTGGTATTAACAATCTTTCTGTACGCAACCTGATAATGCCGTTTCAATTTCTATCGTGCTGTGATGAATTTTGTTGTGCATTAATTCATGTTTTAAATTTTGCACCAACTTCATCTTCTCGTCAAAATCAAGCGTTTCATTGATACAAATGTGAGCGGTGAGCGCATTCTCTGTGGTGCTCAATGCCCAAATATGAATATGGTGTGCTTCAATAACATCCGGGTGGGCGCTGATAACTTTTTTTATTTTTTCCATATCAATATCCTGCGGTACTGCATCTACTGACAGTTTAAAGCTTTCAGTAAGTAACGACCAGGTTCCAGCCAGAATTACCAGCATTATAACCAACCCTATTATAGGGTCAATCCAATTCCAGCCTGTATAATAAATAAGAATTCCGCCCGCAACTACGCCTATTGACACTAATGCATCGCTGAGCATGTGCAGGTAAGCGCTTTTAATATTGAGATCGTTTTTGCGGTTTTTAAAAAACAAAAATGCCGTGACGATATTTATAATAATTCCTGCGGCAGCCACCCAGGCAATAATGTTACCCGCTACCGGCGCAGGATGTACCAGACGTTGTATAGATTCGAAACCTAAAATGCCAATCGCTATCAGTAAAAGCACAGCATTAAAAAGTGCAGCGAGTATTGTTGTTTTTTTATACCCATAAGTAAAAGTTTTATTAGAACTTTTACTAGCCAGCCTGAATGCCACGAGGGATAAAATGAGGCTGGCCACATCACTAAGATTATGGCCGGCATCAGTAAGTAGCGATATGGAGTTATTGATAATTCCTGCTACGGTTTCTATGATTACAAAGGCAACATTGAGGCCTATGCCAATGATAAATGGCCTGGTACTGCCGCTTGTTGTGAAAGCTGGAATATGAGCGGCATGGTCGTGTGAATGCTGATGGCTCATATTATCATTGATAAAATTTTATGATTATTTGTCCTTTTCTTCTTCTTCATGATAATCATACAGCAAATTTACAACAAGTGAGGTCCATCCTGTTTGGTGGCTTGCTCCCAGGCCCGTCAAAGTGTTGCCATGAAAATATTCATGAAACAATACGAGGTTTTTATTTTCTTCTTTTTTGTAAAACCAGTTATAAGAACCAAACACCATTCTGTCGCCCTGTTCATTCTTTTCAAAAACAGAAAGCACCCTGCCGGTCAATTCGTGGGCAACTTCTGAGAGGGTAATACAGTTTCCCGAACCGGTAGGAAATTCAATTTTTAGTTTATCCTTGTAAAAATCACCATAAATTTTTAACGCATTTATGAACATAAAATTTAGCGGCATCCACACAGGACCCCGCCAGTTAGAGTTTCCGCCAAACATATCAGAAGTAGAGTCGCCGGGGTCATATTCAATGGAATACATGGTACCATTGCTTTCGAGCGTATAAGGATTTTTTTCATAAAATTTTGATAATGCCCGTACACCTCCGGCAGATAAAAATTCTGACTCGTCGAACACCCTATCCAGCAGAGCTTTTAATCTGTCTTTGTGAACTAACGAAACCAAAAAGCACTCATCATCGCTCTGTTCCTCGCTGGGTAAATATTTGTGATTGGCAAGGCGGTATTTTCTAAACCATTGCACTCTTTTTTTAAAATCATCAAGCTTATCAAACATTTCTTTTTCGATGATCGACACAGCGAACAAGGGAATAAGCCCAACCGCCGAACGGACCTTCAATGGGAATGCATCCGATTTATCTACAGAGAGCACATCATAAAAAAATTTGTCTTGTTCATTCCAAAGGCCGAGCTCGTTCAGCGCTTCTGCTATAATTACAAAATGCTCATAAAATTTAGTGCCCGCATCCTGGAAAGACTTATCGTGCTTAGCAATTTCCAGGGCGATATCCATCATATCAAGTGCATACATGCCCATCCAACTGGTACCATCGGCCTGCTCAAGCAGCATGTTTCCGGGCAACACCATACTCCGGTTAAACAAGCCGATATTATCAAGGCCCAAAAAGCCGCCTTCGAAAATGCTGTTGCCATCGGCATCTTTACGATTGATCCACCAGGTAAAATTTATGATCAGTTTTTGAAAAGCTCTCTTTAAAAATTCAATATCATTTTTACCATAAATTTTAATTTCTGTAAGATAAACCTGGTAAGCTGCAAAGGCATGCACGGGCGGGTTTACATCATTAAAATCCCATTCATAGGCCGGCAGTTGCCCCTGGGGGTTCATATACCACTCCCTCATTAAAAGGAGTAGCTGGTGCTTTGCAAAAACCGGGTCAACTACTGCAAGCGCAATACAATGAAACGCTGTATCCCATACCGCATACCAGGGATATTCCCAGGTATCCGGCATAGACATTACGTCCTGGTTTTTTAAATATTTCCATAAATGATTGCGCCCATTTTTTCTTTGCTCTGTGACAGGCATAATGCCGTCACTTTCATTAAGCCAGCGTTCTACATCGTAGTGATAATATTGCTTGCTCCAGAGGAGGCCGGCGAATGCCTGCCGCTGAATATTTGTTTGATCTTCGTTGCAATGGCGCCTGCATAGAGTGTCATAAAATTCGTCAGCCTCCTTCACCCGCCGTTCAAATAACTTTTCAAAATTTTCAGGAAAGGCATCCCCTGTTTTCTCATTGCAAAGACGCAAGTAAATTATTTTTGATTCTTGTGGTGGTATTTCAAAATGATAAACGGGGGAAAACTTGGTTCCCTGTTTTTTATTTTTTAAAGCATCCCTGTTTTTTCCTTCTATAACTGCTTCATGAAAAGCATCTTTTACAAATACTGTTTTATTTTCCCGCCCAAAAAGCTTATGAAAATTTGTTTCATTTTCAGTAAAGAAAAGATCGTCGGTTGCGGGGAAATAAAAATAATAATTACCTAAGCTTCTTTGAACTGCCTGCACACATTGGTTGTTTACCAAATCAAGTGAAGGTTTTTCGAAATCACCTTCATATTGCCATTTATTATAAAGCCATAAAGTGGGCAAAACGGTAATGGGAGCAGCTTCCGGCCCGCGGTTAATGATTTCAATTTTTATATAAATGTCTTCGCTATGGTTTTTCGCATATTCCACAAATACATCAAAATATTTGTTTTCATTAAAAATGCCCGTGTCTAAAATTTCATATTCAGGGCTTTCTTTACCGAGGTTGCCGTTTTTATTAATGAGATCACTGTAAGGATATTCGGCCTGTGGATATTTATACAAAAACTTCATATAATAATGGGTGGGAATATTATCCAGGTAATAATATAATTCTTTCACATCTTCTCCATGATTTCCTTCACCATTACTCAGCCCAAAAAGCCTTTCTTTAAGTATGGGATCTTTGCCATTCCAAAGGGCAACAGCAAAACACAGGTTTTGATATAAGTCTGATATGGCACCCAACCCGTCTTCTCCCCATAAGTAGGCGCGGCTTCTTGCATGGTCGTGCGGAAAATACTTCCAGGCATTTCCATTCTCGCTATAGTCTTCTCTTACCGTACCCCATTGCCGCTCACTTACGTACGGCCCCCATAGCTCAAGCGGCACATCTTTCTCCGCATTCTGTTTTAATCTTTTATGCTCTGCTGTATTCATGGTACAATTTGATATTAGGCTATACTAAATAGCACGGTTACACGAAGTTATTTTTGTAATGCTAACCATTAGTTGAAAATCCGGGATACAGAAGCATTCCTCCATCTGCAAAAATGGTAGTTCCCGTTATGTAATCGGCCTCGTCACTCGCAAGCCATACTGCTACTTTGCCAATATCTTCCGGCTGCCCGATCCGCCGGTAGGGGATTAATGTAAGCAATTTTTGCAACGCCTCCGGAGTTTCCCAGGCAGGCTTGTTGATGGGAGTTTGTATAGCGCCCGGCCCGATGCTATTAATGCGTATTTTCTTCGGAGCCAGTTCCTGTGCCATGCTTTTCATCATCATATTTATACCGCCTTTGCTTGCAGCATAATTCACATGGCCTGCCCAGGGAATAACTTCATGTACGCTGCTCATACAAATTATTTTTCCCGCAGCACGGCTTCTTTCTTCAACAACACCCCGCCTTAAAAATTCCTTCACAGCTTCCCGTGCACAAAGAAACTGGCCGGTAAGGTTTACATTAATCACCAATTGCCAATCGGCAAGCGACATGTTTTCAAAGGAAGAATCTTTTTGAAGCCCGGCGTTATTAACTAATATATCAATAGTGCCGTATTTATCAAACATTTGCTTAAACATGACGGTAACTTCCTCTTCTTTACTTACATCAGCCTTGATGGCAATTGCCTCACCGCCGTTGTTTTTAATTGTTTGCACTACCTCATCCGCCGCCTCAGGATGGGTAACATAATTCACTACTACATTTGCGCCATCATTGCCCATTGCTATGGCGACTGCCAGGCCTATGCCACTGTTAGCGCCCGTTACCAGTGCACTTTGGCCTTTTAATTTGGGATTTGTATTCACTTTAATTTTTTTTTATTTAAATGGTAAGATATGAAAGGAATATTATGCCAACCGCAAACGGTTTGTAGATCATTAATAAAAGCCTTGATAAATAAAAAGTTGCAGGCACTCAATTTTTTAAGAATTAATTCGTTGTAAGATGAATTTACTTCTGCAAAAGCTATTATCAATGCTAAACAACTGATATGAAAAAATTTCTACTCTCTCTTTGCATTGTTGTTGCACATTACTCGCAGGCACAGGTTCATACAGCAATGCCGCCCGACGCAAACGTATTTTATGACAAAGCTATGCCACTTATAAAATCTTCTCTAAAGAATTTAATTGTGCAGGCGGCTGTAGTTATAAAAAGCAGGCGTGCAAATGCAGACAGCCTTTTTACCGCCCTTCATAATAATCCACTCCTTAAAGGCATGAGCGATGAAAACATTGCGGGCGTAACAACATTGATAATAGTGCAAGCCTCAAAAGATGCTGATGAAGATTTAAAGAAAATGGTATTAAGCATGCGTGATGATAAGGGAGCATCGCGTACCGGTAATGCTTCGCAATCGCGGGAGGACATTAACGAGCAAAAGCATATGGCGCTGCAGCTTATCCTAACCAGGAAGAGTAATATGGCAGACGAAATAAACTTTATATGGCAGAAGATTTCTGACAAAGAAAATATTATCAGCAGCCTAAAATAACGCTGCCTAACCGGGCTTTTTGTTTATTGATTTTTTTTGTCTGCAACTACGTGCCAGCCATTGGATTTTCTTTCCAAGTAAATATACCGGCTTAGGTCACTTTCATTGTTAGTGCTTGTTAATGCGGTAGCAGCAATTACAATTTTATCCTGGTCCTCCGGTATGTCATCGAGATTAAAAGAGTAAAGATTATTTCC
Organism: Hanamia sp.; assembly: GCA_965217965.1. Taxonomy (GTDB): domain Bacteria; phylum Bacteroidota; class Bacteroidia; order Chitinophagales; family Chitinophagaceae; genus Ginsengibacter. The sequence goes on from CBDCJQ010000002.1 coordinate 572,415, forward strand.
TGACACAATTATTTCAGCGATATTCTGCACGTCACTTTTATCTATTTCATCAGTATCAACGAAATTATAAATCACATAGCGGTTCAGATTTTTTATTAGCGAGTCGTCATGCACATAGAGATTAATTACATGGTCATAAATTTCAACTTTCGAACTATCAAAAAGAAGTATTGGTTGTGCAGGTTTTACCGAATCAATCCACGGCATGGGCGGCACAATCGCCGGGTAAGCGTAATAGTTATTTCGAAGGCTGTCGCTCCATCCATTAGGATTACTTTTGAAGGATGCGCTGCTAAAAAAGATGCTGCCTTGTATCTGCGGATATTCCCTTAGGCGTTTTATTTGGTTTGGCAATTCATTTTTATTTTTCCATGCATAAGATTTCGATTCCATGGCTCTGTATATTCCCTGCCCGATATACATTTGCCTGCCGTAAGCATGCTTTGCCCACCAGTCAATAAGCACTTCGTAGCCCACTACTGTGTGCCCAACTTCCCAGTACAATTGCGGCGCTACATAATCAATCCATTTATTTTTTAACCATAAAAGAATATCGGCATACAGGTCATCATAATTTGTTTGTCCCGCTTTTGTGTTACTGCCCTCGGGGTCTTTATCAATATTGCGCCATACACCAAAGGGGCTTATACCAAATTTGCAGTATTTATTTTCCTGCTTTATAACACGGCTGAGCTTTACAATTATTGAGTCAACATTGCTTCTGCGCCACGTTTCTCTGTCTAGTCCATTCCCATACTTTCTGTACGATTCAGTGTCGCCAAATTCTTTTCCGGCAATGCGGTAGGGATAGAAGTAATCATCAAAATGGATGGCATCTATTTTATACCGGTACACTACATCTCTTACTACGTTGGCTACAAATTGCTGCCCGTCTTTATTTCCCGGATCAAAATATCTTTTACCGCCATAATCTAAAAACCATTCTGGATGGAGCCTGGTAACATGCGTTGGCGATATGGAAGATTTACCAATATTAAAAACCGCACGATAAGGATTCATCCATGCATGAAATTCCATTCCGCGTTTATGCGTCTCCGTTATCATAAACTCAAGCGGGTCATAATAGGGTGAAGGAGGCTTGCCTTGCGTGCCCGTAAGCCACTCGCTCCATGGCTCATATTGAGATGGATAAAAAGCATCTGTGGCCGGGCGGATCTGCACAACAACCGCATTCGTCCCGTTTCTTTTGTGCATATCAAGCAGGTTTACGAACTCCGCACGTTGCCCAAAAGAGCTTAAGAATTTTGTAGAAGGAAAATCAATATTATCAACCGTGGCAACCCATACACCACGAAATTCATATTTAGGCTGGGCTGAAAGTTGATTCCAAAAACCAAAAGATAAAAGCAATACAATACGGCAGAGGTATTTCTTCATGAGGTACTTTTTATAAGGCGGCAAATCTACAAAATATTAAACTTAGCTCACGGCAGTCGGGCGTTGTTATAGAAGAGAGCCATAGATTATTCTTCCTTTTCTGTATGTAAGGGGCTAATAGGTTGCTCATTAAATTCATTACGATAAATGCGAACTAACACAATAAAATAACTTATAAGCAATGGGCCGAAAACCAACCCCAGGAAACCAAACATACTTAAGCCGATTATTACACCGAGGATGGTAATAAGCGGATGTACATCGCCAATTTTGCGAAGCACTGTTATACGTGCTACATAATCAATATTGGTAAGAACGATCAATGAATAAATGCCGAGGCCCACACCCTGCCACACCTGGTTTACAGCCAGCAGATATACGGTAAGCGGTACCCATACAAGCCCTGTTCCTACAATGGGTATAAGGGAGGCGACCCCTGCAAGAAAACCCCAAAGCCCAAAATCTCCTACACCAAAAATCCAGAAGCCCAGTGTAGCTACAAGCCCTTGTATAATTGCCAATAAGGGAATACCTATCGCGTTTGCCCTGATCATGATATCCGTTTCATTGCCCAAAATATGCCGGTTGGCTTCCTTTAATGGTATCATGTCGTGTAGGTATTTTTCCATTTTTTTTCCATGAATAAGCATGTAGTATAAAATGAAAAACATTAAGACAAGGTTGGTTAAAAAATTAGCGGTGCCGGTAAGTAGCATCGGAATGTTACCGGCTAATTTTCTCGTAGCATTTTTTAAGCTGTCGCTGTTGAATAGCTCAATGCCTGTAGCATGCTGAATTTTATCAGAGAAACTTTGCAGCGCAATGGTTAACTGCACCGGGTTGTTAAAAAGAGCCACCAGCTTAGGTGTTACTAATAAAGCAGCAATATAAACAGGCAGGCATATAATAATGACAAACGCTAATATATATAAGAAAGCCGTCCATCCCGGTGACCATTTTCTTTTGTCAGTTAACGTAAAATAAGTCTTCCTGCTGAGAATGTATAGAGTAATAGCACCTAATACTCCCGGTACAAAAAGATAAAAATGCCGAAGCATTAATATCCCAATGAACCCGATCACCAACAATAAAATAACCTGGCGAAGATGATTATTGAAACCCGTCATTAGATAAAAATAGGAGAATTTTTTTGAGATTGAAAAGGCATTTAATCTTTCCAAACGGAAGTGCCTTCGCTGCAGTTGGCGCATATATCAATATTCTTGCGGCTGGTCATCAGCTCCCGGCGAAACTGCTTATAATTATCGTTGCGCCATATTTCTTTAAAAGATTGCATTTTAAGATTTCCCAATTGATGAGCGGCGTCTTTATCAAAACAACAGGGCACTACCAGGCCATCCCACGTAATTACATTCGCCTGCCATAGCTTCCAGCAATGATTGGCCAATTTATTTTTTGAAACCATTTTGCCTTCTTTATTTTTTTTGTAGCGGCTAAATTTTTCGTTTACCGGAATCAATTGATTAGGGTCATTTTCATAATCATACACCTGGGCAGTTTTAAAACGTACTTCGTCAACACCCACTTCTGCGGCAAGCCTTTTTATATCTTCTACCTGGTGTTCGTTGGGCTTCACTACCAAAAACTGGAAGAAGACAAAAGGTGTTTTGCTTTTTAATTCTTTCTTCCATTTTACAATATTTTTTGCCCCCTCAATCACTTTAGCAATGTTACCACCAATGCGATATTGCCTGTAAACATCTTGTGTAGTGCCATCAATAGAAATGATCAGCCTGTCAAGCCCGCTCTCAACAGTTTTTCGTGCAACCTCGTCCGTTAGGTAATGTGCATTGGTAGAGGTAGCTGTATAAATTCCTTTTGCTGAAGCATATTTTACCATTTGCAAAAATTCTTTATTCAGAAACGGTTCTCCCTGGAAATAAAAAATGAGATAAAGAATATCCTTATAAATATCATCAATTGTTTGCGTGAAGAAATCTTTTTTCAACATGCCTGTAGGCCGTGTAAACTGCCTGAGCCCACTGGGGCATTCAGGGCAGCGAAGGTTACATGAAGTGGTTGGCTCAAATGAAATTGACATGGGAAGTCCCCATTGCACAGGCTTCTTTATCAGCTTGCTGATATAAAAACTTGAGAAAACTTTTCCGGCATTCCATAACCTTCGCACAGTAAGCTTGCTTAAAAAATTAAGGCCGTCTTTATAATTTATTTTAGGCATGTATCACACAAAGATACTATGTAATGATTAGCAAAAAGGAAGCGTTATAATGCAGTGATTGATGAAACAGAATCTTTGACCTTGGAAGAATCAATGGATGCTAATTGTAAGGTAGGTGCCTGGCTAAAGTCAAGTTTCCGATCCACAAACTTTGCATAGTTCGCAGATATTACATTAAGCGCAATAAAATTCATTACAAATTTTCTTGTTTCTGCAGGCAAGTATCTTTTTATGTCCCAATAGTCAGGATCAGACTTATCGCTTTTCTTCATTGATGATCTTACACGGCCAGGGCCACAATTGTAAGCTGAAACAGCAAGAAGAATGTCATCGTTAAAATAATCCAATTGATCGCGAAAAAATTTTGCAGCGGCAATTGTTGACTTTGTAAAATTTCTTCTTTCATCATTTTTTCCGCCTGTATGTAAGCCGTACTCCCGGGCCAGTTCACCCATAAATTGCCAGTAGCCAACTGCGCCTGCATTAGACACGGCATTTGCATTAAACTGTGATTCCAGCACGGGCAACATTTGTATTTCTACAGGCACTCCATATTTTTCCAATATAGCTATAGCCTTTGGAAAAAACTTTTTACCCTTATTAAAAATATGAATGATATAATTACGTTTATTTTCACTGTAAGCCTTTATATAAGTTTTTGTTTGCAGCCTGTGATCTTTTAAACTAACAGGGTAAGCTACGAAAAGCGGATTTACTTCGCCTGGCAACGTGGATTCAGGTTCCGGAAGTAATGAAATGTATGAAGCGTTAATTAAAATTGTTCTGGCTGAAGTGCTGAAACCGATTATGAATAAGATAATAAGTAAGGTTAAAAAACTTTTTGATCGAACTATGTTCATCGTAATAAATTGTTTTAATATGATCATGCTTTTAAAAACTTTCTAAAAGTATGACTGCCATTAGACAGATTTTTATGATAAATTTTTAACCCTCACCGGGGCAAATTAAGAAAAATATTTTGTTGGATTATACTTGAAAATTCATTTAGCCACTAATTTTCAAATATTATTTAATAAGAGATTTTTTAAAATATTGGATTGGCTTTTGAAATTGACTTATTTGAATGAACTTTATTTTTTTTGTTGGTGTGCAAAAGTAGTGCCTGAAAATGTAAGAAGCAAACTTTGGAGTTAATGCTCCGTTAATGAAAAAGCTCATGAAAACCTGTATATTTTTTACACTTAGCTTCTTTTCAATAACTTATGGGCAACAGCCAAAGGATTATTACAAGTCAGTTGATAACATCGCTTTAGCAGAAGGCAGTGCATCTTCAAGGCTTTCGCTTAAAAATGCTACCGCTGCCTCAAACAATTTTGATATAAAATATTACAGGTGTGAGTGGACCGTTGACCCGGCAATACGTTATATATCGGGTAAGGTTACTTCTTACTTTATTACAACCAGCACGACAGATAACATCTCTTTTGATTTGATGGATGATTTGATTGTAGATAGTATAAAGCAACGAAATAATTTACTTTCGTTCACACATGTAAACAATACTATCAATATAAATTTCGGCACCCTAAAAAATGCCGGCTCGCCGGACTCAGTAACAATTTTTTACCAGGGCGTTCCACCTTCCAATGGTTTTGGATCTTTTGTGGTTTCTACACATGCAGGCGTGCCCGTTATGTGGACATTGAGTGAGCCGTATGGCAGCCGCGATTGGGGCCCTGCAAAAACGGGCTTGATGATAAGACTGATTCGATTGACGTTTTTATTACCAATCCTGCTCAATATACAGCGGCTTCCAATGGCTTAAGACAAAGCATAACTACAAACGGTATTGAAAATGTTACGCATTGGAAACACAGGTACCCTATAGCAACTTACCTGGTATGCATGGCCGTTACTAATTATGCAGAGTTTAACAACAGCGTCATGATTGGTAATACTGATCTTCCCATGCAAACATTTTGTTACCCTGAAGATCTTTCCCTTTTTCAATTAAATACCTCGCTTGTGCTGGATGCCATGCAATATTACAGTCACTTATTTGGCGACTATCCTTTCATAAAAGAAAAATATGGCCATGTACAATTTGGCTTTGGTGGCGGGCAGGAGCATCAAACATCCACCTTCATTGTTGCGCCGGATGAAAGCCTGATGGCGCATGAACTCGGTCATCAATGGTTTGGTGACAAGATCACTTGCGGAAGCTGGCGCGATATATGGCTCAATGAAGGTTTTGCGACGCACCTTGCCAGCATGTATATTGAAAGTAAATATGCTTTTGCCACGATTCCTAACCGCAAAAAAGAAATTGATCATATCACCTCGCTGCCGGGCGGCTCTGTGTGGGTGGACGATACCACCAGTGCGAATCGCATTTTTGATGGAAGACTAAGTTACCGCAAGGGCTCCCATCTCTTATATATGCTTCGTTGGATACTTGGCGATAGCATCTTCGTAAAAGGAGTCAGGCAATATTTTACCGATTCAACCATAAGTTTTGGCTTTGCCAAAACAGCCGATCTTAAAAGAAATCTTGAGAAAGCAGGTGGCGTTGATCTTACTAAATTTTTTGATGAATGGTTCTATGGGCAAGGCTTTCCTTCTTACCATTTACAGTGGACCCAACTGGATGGTGGATATGTAAAAATTAAAATGAATCAAACTACTTCGCATCCCTCCGTTAATTTTTTCGAGTTGCCGGTACCGTTACTTTTTAAAAATGCTACGCAGCAAAAAACGGTGATCGTTGATAACAAATCAACCGGTGAATTATTTTTTAAGAACATTGGTTTTGTTGCCGATAGTGTATTTATAGACCCGGAGTACTGGCTGATAACGAGAAATAATACCATAGAAAAAATAGACGAAAGTGTACAGGGAGAAAATCTTGTTCAGGCATTTCCAAATCCATTTGCGGACTTCATAAATATATATTTGCAAAATGTGACAGAGCCGCTTGTCAACGTAAAAATATTTGATGCAAGAGGCAGGGTAGTTTATAAAACATCTCTTACAGCGAACGGATCAATCTTTACAAAAATAAGCACCGGGCAATTTGCAAAAGGGGCATATATTTTAAAAATAGAAGCAGGTGATTCGATTAAGTTTGCAAAAAAAATATTGAAGCAGTAAACTTCTTAATGCATGTAATCAATGCATAATTACAATGTGTATTACAATCCTTATTATAATCTGTGGCGCGAAAAAAGAAACGATCAAAATTTGGATTAATCTTCTTCAAGATATTGTTTTGGCTTGCGTTTGCATTTGTTATCGTGTATTACGCCGTCAATTTTTTTATCACTCCTGCAGATGTATTTTATCCCGGTTTTCAAATAACTATTCCTCCAGGCTATGCCATACATGGCATTGATGTAAGCCGCTATCAGCGCACTATCAACTGGAAGAATGTGAAAGAGATGGAGGAAAAAAATATTAAGATCGGCTTTGTGTTTATAAAAGCCACCGAAGGTATTACGCGTATGGATGCACAGTTCCGGCGAAACTGGCTGCAGGCAGAAGAACAAAACATACCGAAGGGAGCCTATCATTTTTTTATAGCAAGCCGGAGTGGGAAAAAGCAGGCAGCTAATTTTATTGAAATTGTCAATTTAAAAAAGGGAGACCTACCACCTGTGCTTGACATAGAAAAAACCTTTGGCGCAAAAATAAAAGATATAAAAAGTGAAGTTGGCGATTGGTTGCAAGCCATAGAAAAACATTATGGTGTGAAACCGATCATCTATACAAATATTGATTTTTATGAAAATTATCTTGAAGAAGGTTTTTCAGAATATCCTGTGTGGATCGCTCACTATCTTCAACCACAAAAGCCAAGGCTTGAGCACAAATGGGCCTTCTGGCAGCACAGCGAAGCAGGCCGGGTAAATGGCATCAGTGCTCCCGTTGACTTTAATGTTTTCTCCGGTGATAGCCTGGACTTTCAAAACCTGCTGCTCCGATAAACGATTTTATTTTGATAAGAAGTAATTTTATTGCATGAGCGAAATGGAACCGGAAGTAAGAAATTACTTAGCGAAAATATTATCTTCGATTTCCATGACGCTGCTGTGGATGCTCATAAACTCAACGATTGGCATTGGCCTTAACTACGCATTCTTTGATGAAAAACCCTCAACGGCTAATTACATATTTTATGCGTGGTTTCTTGTAAGCCTTGCTTTGCTGCTGAGATATTTATATAGAAAATGGAACTTTTGGAAACATGATTGAGTTGGAAAAGAAATTGTGTCACACTTCTTACACGAGTAATTTAGTCGCCTTCAATAATTTCTTTTACCTTTTGTTCCAATAATTTTCTTTCTGGCAGGTAAAGTTGGTATTTCGAAACAAAGATTTTATTTGATAATCCTCCTGTTGCATACTTAACTAAATATTCATGTTTATCGGCAGCAATGATGTTCTTGGCAACTTTTGACGACAGTGATTACATCAAACTTACAGGGCATAAATGACAACTATTACTGCATATAAAACACCACAAGGATTTTTGGACGACACCGAGAAAATACTTGAGCAAAAAGAGCTTGAGAACAATCTCATTCTCGGACTTTGTAATGATTTTGCAGACAAGACTAGAGAGTATAATACTTGCGTTTTTATAAACTCTATTGCCGACAATCAAATTCAAGCCAGTTCCATCAAGACAATCTCAAAAGCTGTAGTAGCGGGCACGACAAAAAATGTTCAGGACATAAAAGTATTGGCAGATTACTACTTGGACAATGGCATTAACTTGACAGGAGCATTCGGTGAAAGTTTTTACTCAACCGAGTTTTCTAACTTTTACGGTAAACGACAAGTTGCTGAAAGGACAATGATTGTTCACAAACTGACTTCAGTAAATAACTTGCCCTGGGCGGCAGGTAGTTTAGAAGTCGCAAACGAAAAGGATATTGACTTAGTTGCCGAGTGGACAAAACTTTTTGAGGAGGACGCAAAAACATTTCCGAGGAAGAGCAGTGAGGAAATTATGAGAAACACACAGAGAATGATTGGTACTGGTAACATTTTCAAGTGGGTGGACGGTGGAAAAACAGTAAGTATTGCTGCAATTGTTCGCAAGACAAAAAGTTTTGGTATCGTAGGACTTGTTTACACTCCTGACAAATTCAGAGGCAAAGGTTACGCAACAAGTTCCGTTCAAAAACTAAGTGAACATATTTTGCAAAGTGGTTTCAACTCTTGCGGACTGTTTACAGACAAATCAAATCCGACATCAAATAACATCTATAAAAAAATTGGATATGTACCCACAACAGAGTTCACCGACATTGAATATGCGTAACTAATTCGCACAAATTGTAGGTAAATTTCAAGCTGGCCATCTTCGGACGGACAGCAAAGCAGGCGGTCACATTCGCATTGGCAATAGCACGGCTGACGTGCATTCCATCAGCCTTTTGGCTCCTATTGGGCTGTGGTTCGGGCAGAAAGTTCATTGAATTCCCTGCCATCCAATGCGTAGACGATATCTATTGGAGCATTGCCGCCTTCGGTATTTTCTTCTTCCTTAAAATAGTTCAGGTACAGATTCATTTGACCGATGTCACCATGTTTTACTTTTTTTGTTTTTAAGGTGGAGAAGATTTACCAGACGTCTGGTAAATTCCGGACATCCGGAATATGTTCGAACCTAATAAACTTGTCGAAACATACTACCAGCCAAGTACCCACGCAAATATTAACGGCGCAACAATTGTTGCATCACTCTCCACAATAAACTTTGGTGTATGAATATCCAGTTTCCCCCAGGTAATTTTTTCATTAGGAACAGCGCCGGAGTAAGAACCATAAGATGTAGTAGAATCAGATATTTGACAGAAGTAACTCCAGAAAGGAACATCATGCCACTCCAGGTCCTGGTACATCATTGGCACAACGCAGATAGGAAAATCTCCTGCAATGCCACCACCAATTTGAAAAAATCCAACACCTTTTCCGGAAGAATTTTTTCTATACCAATCGCTTAGTTCAACCATATATTCGATACCACTTTTCATAGTAGAGGCTTTCAATTCTCCTTTTATAACATACGATGCGAATATGTTTCCCATGGTGCTGTCTTCCCATCCGGGTACTACAATAGGAATATTTTTTTGCGCAGCAGCCAGCATCCAACTGTCTTTTGGATCAATCTCATTATACTGCTCCAGCACGCCACTCAGCAACATCTTATACATATATTCATGCGGAAAATACCTTTCACCGGCTGCCTCTGCATCTTTCCATATTTTATGAATATGTTGTTGCAATCTTCTAAATGCTTCTTCCTCTGGTATACATGTATCAGTAACACGGTTATAATGATTTTCTAATAAATCCCACTCTTCCTGCGGGCTCAAATCACGATAGTTAGGAACTCTTTTATAATGGCTATGTGCCACAAGATTCATAATATCTTCTTCAAGATTTGCACCGGTACAACTGATGATGGCAACTTTATCCCGCCGTATCATTTCAGCAAATGAAATTCCGAGTTCTGCTGTGCTCATGGCGCCGGCAAGCGTTACCATCATTTTTCCCCCATCATCAATATGGGTTACATAGCCCTTGGCTGCATCCATTAATGCTGCGGCATTAAAGTGGCGATAGTGATGTTCTATAAAATTTGATATTGCCCCGTTGTTCATGATATTGATTTTTCTAAAGGTTTTTAAATGGGTGGCAAAAATAAATTTTTTTGAAGGGAGTTGTTTGTTTTGATGCATCATTAAGAAAAACTGTTCAAAAAATTGAACGCTATAATTTGAAACTTGATACGTTCCATGTTACATTTGTATATGATTGTAGGTTTTAGACATCGGGGCCTTAAACTTTTTTATGAGAAAGGTGATGCTTCAAAATTACAACCGCAACATGTGAGTAAGATCAGGTTAATTTTAACCCGGCTTGATGCCGTACGAACTCCCAAAGAATTAAACGTTCCTGGCTATGACTTACACCAGTTGAAGGGCAATCTGAAGGCATTCTGGTCAGTAAAAGTTGACAAAAATTATAGGATTATTTTCAGGGTAGAAAATGAAAATACCCGGGACGTAGATTATATCGATTATCATTAAATAAAAATTATGGCAATGTTTAACCCGGCACATCCTGGAGAATTGATCAGAGAAACTATAGACGGTATTGGCGAAAAAACCGGCAAGAAGCTAAGCGTTGAGGAAGTAGCAACCGGCCTGGGCACGACCCGTAAAACTTTATCGGCAATTATTAATGCTAAACAGGCTGTTACTCCTGAAATGGCTATTAAACTGGCAACTGCTTTTAGTAATACTACACCTGAATTCTGGCTGCAGGTACAGGATAATTTCAACCTGTTTGTGGCAAGGAAGAAAGTTGATACTAAAAAAATTAAGGTGTTTTGGAAATCAGCTATCTTATAATCCAGTTCGGAACTTATACAAGAAAACAATGCTCCAGAGATTGCTTTTCCGAAGATAACCCGCGATTGGTGTCGCTTCTCGGGAAGAGTCTTAAAAACGCAAGGAGGAAGAAAAGAATGCAAGCGTCAATAAAAAAATTGCTCAGAAATAATTTTACCGTTTTTTGTTTTATACACGCATAGCTCGCTATCAGTTTTGCGTTCGCCACCTTTCATTTGTATATCTGTCTCCCATGCGATTGAAAAATAATAACCCGCGATCACGGGTTCAGAAATGGTGCTCTTATAAAAATTTTCCACGTGTGACATAAACAATTCAGCTTTCTTTCTTATTGCACCCATGCCTTTGGTTTCTTTTGGCAGCAGGCCTTCCACCGGTTCAATACTGATGATATCCTCTGCGAATAATTCTTCTTTCGCTTCTTCCGTTTTTCCGTTGCGGCACATCTCCACCAGCCGGTTGGCTATTTCTTTTGTTGTCATTTTATATAAATTAGGATTTGAGATTGTATAATATTATCGGTATTATATTAATATGAGTAACATAGTTTAGTATAAAAATCGCCTCTGCCTTCTGGTGTAAAATCAAACATATTAAATATAGGGTTTATGATATCAAGCCCTCGGGAATCCTGTCCTTCATCTGATGGGCCCGGCGAAAGTTCAGAACTCCAAAAATGCCGCACTTCATTACCCTCCTTCCTGAAAACATTGAGCATTGTCGTATCAAAACCTTTTTGTGTTTTGCCATGATAATCCCGGTTATAATTATTACCTGCGCTTGAAAGAAGCCGCAGGTTCCACCGCCGTTCGTATGCAAAAGCCCGCAAGCGGTCAGGAGATGATTCGGCTGCTACGGCAAAGGACAGCCTCTGTCGTATGTGATCGTTAACGCCATTAAGTCCATCGAGTAACGGGGTACACATAGTACATGGTTGTTTCTTTTCCGGGCCAAACATATAACTATATATAGCCAGCGTATTTCTCCCTGGTTCAAATAATTCTGAAAGGCGCACAACCCCATCGCCATGAAAAATATAATCCTCAGGAATTGCGCCACCAGCTGGTAATGAACGACGCTCCTGCGCTACTTTTTCAGTCATTCTCCGCAATTCTATTTCATGTTCTAAAAGTTGTTCACGGGCAGCTCTGTATTCCGCAGATTCATTCGGAAAAGTTATCATTTTTACTTTTTAAATTTTACATTATTATCTCTATTGCTATGCTTTCTTTTCATTGCAATTAAACATCCATTGCACGCCAAACTTATCAGTACAACTTCCGAAGTAATCGCCCCAAAACATATCTTGTAACTCCATAGTAATCTTTCCTCCTTCTGATAATTTATCAAACAGTTTTTTTGTTTCTTTTTTTGTATCCGGCTGGAGGTTAATATAACTGTTGTTGCCGAAGTTTACTTTAAAGCCAATAGACTCCGGTGCATCCGTTCCCATTAAAGAGTGCGAGTCAAGAATCTGCAATTCAACATGCATTACCATGTTATTGTCTCCTTCTGCCATAGGCGGCTGGTCAGGAGAAGGAGGAATATCTTTAAACCGCATGATTCCATTGCCGAAAAATTCACCGCCGAAAACTGTTTTGTAAAAGTTGAATGCTTCTTCTGTATTACCTGGAAAATTCAGGTATGTGCTTACGCTTGCCATTGGTGTAAATTTTAAAAATTAATAATTGTTACGATTTGAATTGTTTAATACATGCCAAAGATAAATTGCAGTTATAAACTTGCGGCAGGGTGAAGATGACATTTAAGGGGTGGAATGCGACAATATTTTTTTGATAAAACAAGTCTTAATTGTGCTTTTAGGTTTTGATCATTGTCGGGCAAGGTTTTGTAAATGTTGCTTCTATACTCCTGTTTACAAAATTCACGAGCAACTAACATCAATACCTACATGAAGAAATCGTTGTAATTCTAAGCAGCCTTATCCATTTTAAGCATATTTGAGCGTGTTGGTGAGCAGTTCATTTACAATAAGCTCCGCGGTACGGCTGTGTTAATACCACATCCAGTTTTTCCATAGCACATTCAATACTTACTCTTTTATCAGCGTCAAAAGAATCCAATATGCTTTTACTAAGAAGCTGTCTAGAAATGATTATATAAATTTTTTATCCTGCTAAAAGTGGTCGGTGAAGGACACCGGCCACGGCGGCCCGTCACCGTTCGACTGTAACATTAAATCTTACCCTGAAACAATCACGAAGAAAGCAATGGCAGAGTAACGCAACGTCGTTCTTTTTCTCTGCTCAATTACATTCCATTCTCTCTTTTTCTCTGTGGTAAAAAAAATAAATATTACTATCCTGTTCTTACGGCATCGTATTTGAGAAATCTTTTTTAATTATTTCTCACTCCAAATTTTATTCTGATGGATGTCAACAAGATTATAAGTTGGGCAGAATCTCCCGAGTGGCTGGAAGATGCTGGCGAAGCTATACAACCTGCCATATTGAATGCCTTTGAATCAGCAGGTAAACCGGGAAAAGCAATAAAAAATTTTCTTCATGGTACTTCGCTTGGTCATCCATTGCATCCTATACTTACAGATATTCCGATTGGTGCCTATACTACTACCGCTGTAATGGATGTAATGGAATTATGTGGCAACAAAGATTTGAAAGCCGGTGCTGATACGTCACTGGCTATTGGACTTGCCGGTGCAGCGGGAGCCGCAGTAACCGGTACGGCCGACTGGACTGGAACCAGCGGCCAAAACAGACGTATTGGCCTAATGCATGCGACGCTGAATATTGGCGCCACCTTACTGAACACGGCTTCGCTTATTATAAGGAAAAAGAAAGGTAACCGTAACGTCGCCATGGGCTTGTCTTTTGCGGCTTATGGCGTTACCACCCTTGCTGCTTACCTTGGCGGGCACCTTGTATATGGCCAGCAAATGGGTGTAGATCATACGGCAGGTGGCGAAGCTTACCCCTTGAAATTTACGGATGCCTATCCTGATAAAGACCTCAAAGAAGGAAAAATGATTTGTACCAAAGTTGGGGAGATACCGGTTTTGCTGGCAAGGCAATCGGGTAGATTATATGCCATCGCACATACCTGTTCGCACCTCGGCGGGCCTTTGTCAGAAGGTGAACTTTTGGACGATGCCTGTGTAAAATGTCCCTGGCATGGCTCTGTTTTTTCATTGGAAGATGGCAGGGTGATAGATGGTCCGGCAACGGAACATCAACCAAAATTTGAAACAAGAATCCGGAATGGAAAGATCCAGGCAAGGTTAGCCAAGTTAGAGATCATTAAAAGATTAGATACAGAAGACCAGGCCTGATAATATAATTCCGGTTGAGGAAAATTATCAGTTATCCTGTGTAAGTTTAGATTGCAGCAGAAGCTGATAATAAAAATTAGGGTATGGGCGACCTGCAATCGGCTACAATGAAAAAGGGGCAGGTAAATAATCAAAATATATTATTGAAAAAATACCTAAAAAAGAAATGAGCTACAATCAATATACCTAAGCTAAGACACTTTCAAAAAATTAAAATTATTTATCAATTAATTTAAAGCCATGTTGAGGCCTCTTGTATGTTTTATCCTTCTTTTCCCGGTGCTTGCGCAGGCTCAGTCAAGGATTGAAAATACAGGCAGTAATGTTACGTCGAAAGATGCACTGGCGGTGCTCGATCTTCATAATAAAGTAAGGGCTGAACTTGGCATACCGCCACTTACCTGGAGTGCAGATGTTGCAGCTTTTGCCCAGCAATGGGCCGACTCTTTGGCCGGCTTCAACGAATGTAAAATCAAACACCATTCAAACGAATTAGGCTATGGTGAAAACATTTTCGGTGGCAGTCCTGCCGAAGCATTTAAGGGCATTGATGCGGCTAAGGCCTGGCTCCAGGAAAAAGAAAAATACACTTACTCTAAGCTTGGCAAAGGCAATTGGTTCAAAACCGCCCACTATACACAAATGATCTGGAAAACTACTACCGAAGTAGGGCTGGGCATGGCCGCCTGCCCGTCGGGAGGCATAGTGATAGTGGGTAACTACAGCCCTGCAGGAAACATGTCCGGAGAGTATCCTTATTGATAATGAAAATGACTTTTCTGAGACTTATTATTAGCTTACCGTATAATGCTAACTAAGTAAAGATGTATTGACTAAAAATTTTGAAATATAAAAACCACAATTGCCGCGAACTATTTAAGCGACTTTGCACCTGCTTCTGCTACCTTTTGGTCTTGGTTAACCATTCCATCACTTACACCCATAGCGCCGACAATTTCATTCTTAGCATTTTTTAATTAAAATTACACCGGCGGCAAAAGAGACTAAGCCTCCGTTGGAAACTTCAATTCCATACAGTGGCTTGCCAGGCTGATATAATTTACCTATCTCGCCGCTGTTCATATCAAAATAGTTGGCTGTTTTTGCTTTCTTAAAAGCGATATCAACCGAACCGGTCATGGGCTAATCTTCATAATCTAATGGGAGAATGAATGCCTGCATCTTCAGGCTTTGATGGAATTTTGATGCTTTAATATATTGCGCTCTGAACGCTAAAAAAAGTATTTTTAAACCCGCTGCCCTTGTTGTTCTTCTACCAGCAGTTTTGCTGCATATTGTAGTAGTGATAAGTTCAACAAGGGCCGAAAGTTAAAATAAGATAGCGTTTAGCGTGTACCGGTAGAGTCCGATGCCGGCGCTTTATCTATCAGTTCCAAAAATTGGTCAAGCTTTGGCGTGATGATTATTTCCGTACGCCTGTTCCTCGCTTCGCCATCAGGAGTAGCGTTGCTGGCAACCGGATTGTATTCACCACGTCCGCCTGCAGTAAGGCGCTTAGGATCTACATTATAATTATTTTGCAGCGACTGAACTACTGACGATGCTCTTAAAGCGCTCAGGTCCCAGTTATTGCGGATGTTAGGTTTTGAGATAGGTATATTGTCAGTATTGCCTTCTACCAACACTTCATAATCTTTATAGTCTGTAATGATCTTTGCAATTTTCGATAAAGTAGTTCCTGCCTTGTCTGAAATTTCGTAGCTGCCGGATTTGTACAGCATATTATCCGAAAGAGAAATATACACTACTCCTTTTAATACTTTCACATCCACATCCTGCATTTCATCCTTACTAAGTGATCTCGTGAGGTTATTGGTAAGTACCATATTCAGCGAGTCACTTTTGTTTTTAGAAGCTATCAATTCCTTTATGTAGCTGTTGGATGCGTTAATTTCATCTACCAGTTTTGAAATATTTACATTACCCTGGCCCGCAGAGGTAAGGCATTTGTCTAAGGCAGATTGCAGTGATTTCACATGCTCACGTTCTGCATTTATTTGTTGCTGCAACCCTGAGATCTGAACGGTAGCCCTGTCCAAATTACTCTTACATTCTTCACTTTCCCTGGTAAGCTGGCTGTTTCTGTCTTGCAAACTATTATAACCAGCCTGCAGCGAATTAAACTTTTTTGTGCTTACACAACTTGTGATACCTATCATGGCCGTTACCACCATAATTAAACTAACATTGATTTTCACGTTTATACATTTTGAGTTATAAATGACTTTCCTTTTAACAAAATTTCAGCCAAGGTATTGATTTTAGAATAAATGGTGTTTGCATCAACAACGCTTCACGATCCATTTTTTGAACTTTTATTATCGTAGAATGATTTAAAAAAGCGAATAACAGCGCATTGAAATTTGCAATAGCCGCTTATAGTAATAAAAACCTTCCCGCTTCAAGGAAGGTTGCATTCGCCAACACTTTATAATAAAATAATAGGATTAGGCGCCTACATACAATTGGGGATAAAGCCACAAACCTGCCTGACGGCAGACAGGTTGCACAAATTAACACGAATTTTTATTACTTTTTTGAGCAGGCCGCCGCTATATTATCTTTTAAATTGACAACACGACTAACACGTCTAATCCTCTAAAATAATTTTATTTAACTGCAGCTATGGCGGCGGAATAGTCGGGCTCCTGGCCAATTTCAGGCACTTGTTGTTCATAAACGATTTTGCCTTCGGGATCAACAACCACTACTGCACGGCTTAGTAAGCCCTTCATCGGGCCATCTATTATTTGTATGCCATAGCTGTTTCCAAAATCATTTCTAAAATCCGAGAGCATTACAACATGATCAATTCCTTCCGCCCCGCAAAATTGCTTTTGTGCAAAAGGCAGGTCTTTGGAAATACAAAGTATAGCGGTGTTATTAAGGTTTGCTGCATCTTCATTAAACTGTCTTACAGACTTGGCGCAGACACCTGTATTTACACTCGGAAAAATATTCATGATGATAAATTTTCCTTCGAAATCTGCAAGGGTTTTTTCTGTCAGGTCAACAGCCGTTAAGGTAAAGTCTTTTACCTGTGTACCTACGGCGGGTAATTTTCCTACAGTGTGGATAGTTTTTCCGCCTAACGTGATGGTAGCGCCATTTGTATTTTCCATGTTTGTTTTTTTACTTGTTTTTAATGATGAATTGTGTTGAGCATTAGTTTGTGCCCAACTCTCGTTTGTGATATATATGCAAGCAAGCGATATTATCACAACTTTGAAAGGTGAGGCGAATTTATTTTTGATGATCATATTTGCCAGGTGACTATTACTATAGATGAATAAATTGAAAACGGTCTGCCAGGTTGCAACTTTTTCATTTTTAGTAAACAATTATTCTATGCAATTATTTGAATTATTTATAGATGTAAGGTATGCATTTCTCCGGGCTAATATTTGTATATGAAAGGGAATTGTATTTACATCTGAAATTAATTAAAATAAATCACCTAAAAATGTTACCATGAAAAATGCAACGCTAAAAACAATAGCAGGTAAAATGAAGAATATAGACTTCTGCATGATGATCACGCAGGATGGCCGTAATACATATCACTCAAGGCCTATGAGCAATAACGGTAAAGTGGAATATGATGGCAATTCATGGTTTTTTAGCTATGATTATAGTAATAAAGTGAAGCAGATAGAAGCCGATCCCAAGGTAAACCTGGTGTATCAAACGGATAAAATGTTGTTTATTGAATGCTACGGCCATGCAAGTATCGTTAAGCAAAAAAGAATGCTTGAAGAAAAATGGGTTGACGGATTGAGCCGTTGGTTTCCGGATGGTGTGAAAACTCCGGGAATTTGCCTTATAAAGGTTGAAGCGAGCCGGATAACTTTTTGGGATAAAGAAGAAGAAGGAGAGTACAAGCCGTAACGAAATTATTTTCGTCTAAGCTGTACAGTTAGCAAGCGGTTTTTTAAATATAATTTCGGAAAATAAAAGAAAATAATTACTTGGAAGGTATATCCAATTATGCCGGTTGAGCGGTTATCAGCTACAATCATTGGAATTACGTAACAGCGTTTTTATTATACTGCGCTTTATATGCCCTTTGGGCGCAAAGGACGAGCACAGTAGTTCCGTGCTTTGCGTCCAACGGACTCCTTTGGAGAGCCGCTGCATAACGCTTGAATTGGGCGCTTGTACCCGATTATCTTTGGGAAAGCAATCTCCTTGAGCATTGTTTTAAAAGATTGCCGCAAAGTTTTAAATGATAATTTTTTTCTATTGAAAAAACAAGAAGAAAAAAGTTGTGCCTATTGGCTGAAGTCACAAATTACAACGCACCTGACCAGGCTAACTTCATAAAATACAGTACCTCATCATTTATATCGTCTTTACTATACATGCGAAAATGATGGTTGAATTGCTGTTGGCCCGGCACCTGCGCTATTTTATGAAAGCAAAGATTATCATAATAGGGTTCTGCAAAAGGAAATGTGATATCTACAAAATTTTTACCCAGCCTCGTTACATAAGCCATGCGCTTATTGGCTGCAAAAGCTATCATACTTTTTGTTGGGTGAAGGGTAACCAAACCAAGCTGCTGAAAGCTCTTCGCAAAGTGCCGGAATAGTTCCACGGTCAGCGGTGATTTACCTTTAAAAAAATCTGCCAGTGTTTTATCATTACACGAATGTACCTGGTTGGTATTTTTAAATTGTTGCCGGCATTGCGGGCAGGTCCACATATTTGCTAAATTAAGAAAAAGAAAAACTTTCCATCTTATTACTTTCTTTTGCTTTTGTGCAGGCCTTATTGCACAAACAAGAACAGCAGGCTTAGCGAAATGATGCGAGCCTACTCCCAATTTCATAAAAAGTTATTTATTAATCTATTAACTTTCTGCCTGTCCGAAAGCATGTGCCTTTAAAAATTGCCACTATATGATCGTGTTGATTGGTAACGGTAACTTGATAAAGCCCCGTTGATTTTCCGTTGTGTATTTCTTTCGCTTCTGCAATAAGCTCATCATCTACATGCACAGGTTTTAAAAAATTGATGGAAGTGTCCAGTGCAACCGATAAATTATTTCGGCTGTTGCAGGCAAAAGCAAAGGCACTATCAGATAATGAAAAGGCAATACCGCCATGTACAATGCCGAGGCCATTCATCATCTCTTTGCGCACAGTCATTTTTATCTTGCTATATCCTTCTCTTATTTCTATTATCTGTATGCCCAGCCATTGGCTGAAGAGGTCTTTTTGCATGGCGTGTTTTAGTACCTGTTCGGCAAGCCGGTTATTTTGTAAAGTTGACAAGGTTTATAAGTTGATGAGTTAAAAAATTGATGAGTTGAATGTTGAAAGGTTAAAAAGTTTAAAGTGATTAAAATTATCACGAGGTTGATCAATTTTTTTTCAGGCTTTTTTCATTTGCCTTTTTCAAGGTACGAGATGTAGCCGTTCAAAAGTTTTCTACTTCGGTCACTTTTAGTCTGCGGTCATTCAGTATTGTCCAGGTAATATAATTGCAATCAAAAACATCTATCAAATGATTTAATATTTCGCTTAGTGAGCCTCTGCTAATGGTACAAAATCTAATTCTGTCCGGATAAGTTCTTCTTCCATGAAGTTGCGAAATTTGCATATTTATTGAGCGTGAATTTCTAATTAATTGATAAGTAAGACGAAATTTTTCTTCACCTGGGAAAGATTTTGCAAGTTGAAATAATTCGTTTTCAATTGCCTTGTCTTTTTCCAGACAATTAATTCTTCAAAATTTTGATAAGGCATAATAAGTGGTTCTTTAAAAAAATATCAACTAATAAGCTTTTAAACATATATAGAGTTATTCTCCTTTAAAATTTGGTTTTCTTTTTTCCATAAATGCTATAACGCCTTCCTTAAAGTCTTTGGTAAGCGCCGCTTTTTGCTGGTATTCATCTTCGGTTTGTAATTGCTGTTCCAGGTTTTGTTCCAATGATTTATTTAGGGCTTGTTTCGTGTAGGCGAGACCTTTAGTAGGGAGCGCTGCAAGTGTTACTGCGATTTTTTCTGCTTCGGCAACAAAGGTATCATCAGGAAAAAATTTATAAATCATTCCTATCCGCTCAGCTTCTTCGGAAGAGATTTTGTCTCCCAACATCATCATAGCGCTTGCTTTTTGAAGACCAATTAAGCGGGGTAAAAAAAATGTTCCGCCACTGTCTGGTATCAATCCAATCTTGCTGAAGGCTTGTATGAAAGAAGCTGATTGTGTGGCGAAAATCACATCGCAACATAAAGCAATATTAGCACCGGCGCCTGCTGCCACACCGTTTACAGCTGCAACTACAGGCTTATTCAGCTTTCGTATTCTAATGATAATTGGGTTATAATGCTCCGCCAATATTTTTTTTATTCCCGGCCCGTTTGGGTCTATCACCTCTGCAAGGTCTTGTCCGGCAGAGAATGCCTTTCCTGAACCAGTAATAAAAACGCATCTTATTTCTTTATTGCTTTCACATTCATCCAGTTTTTCCTGTAACGATAGAGCCATTTCACGATTGAATGCATTAAATTTTTCAGGACGGTTGAAGGTGATGTAAGCGATGGAGTTTTTTATTTCAAAAAGGATAGAAGGCATTAAAATTATTATTAGCGATAAAAAAATTGTAAACAGCAAACTTAATTTAATTCCCTAATGGCATTTGAAATAATCAAAAGGTTCCAGACAATCATTGCATTTGTATAATGCTTTGCATGAGGTAGAGCCAAACTGGCTAAGTAGTTTTGTATTTGTGGAATGGCATTGGGGACATTCAACTTTTATTTCTTCTTCTAAATATTTGGTATCAAAGGTTTTACCAACAGGTGGCGCAATTCCATAAGACTTTAGTTTTTGTTTACCGTTTTCTGTCATCCAATCTGTAGTCCACGCAGGTGAAAGTTGTTGAGTGATTTTAATTTTTTTATAGCCATTTTGCAAAAGCGCCATTCTTACATTCATAGCTATTACATCCATTGCGGGACAACCACTGTATGTTGGAGTGATGAAAACTTCTATTTCATTGTCATCAATTTTTATATCTCTTATGATGCCAAGATCAATAACCGATAATACAGGAATCTCCGGGTCATATACTTCTTCCATCAACTTCCAGATTTCTTCGGCGATAATATTTTGTTGCGTACTAATCATTTGCTTTACCATTTACAACCTGGGTAAGCTCTTTGCAAAAATTGCATTTCAGCAAGAATAAATCCAAGGTGTTCGGTGTGTATGCCTTCTTTGCCACCTGTTTGCATCCAGGTACTTTCATCTGCGGGATAAACAAGAGTGGCCTGCTGCAATACATCATTTACTTTACCTTGCCAGTCGCTTTTTAATTTACTCACGTCAACGCCTACCTGTTCTTTTAGAGCAATAATTTCATAGGCAGAAGGCTCAAACATTTCACCTGTGTATGGCCACAATTCTTCAAGAGCTAATTTGATGCGCCTGTTGCTTTCCGTGGTACCATCTCCCAGCCGGATTACCCATTCGCTGCTCCACCTGACATGATAAGTTACTTCCTTCAGTGATTTTTCTGCAATAGCGGCTAATTGCTTGTCAAAAGAATAGACAAGTTTTTGATAAAAATAAAATTGATAAGTGCTGAAT
Source organism: Hanamia sp. (assembly GCA_965217965.1). GTDB lineage: Bacteria > Bacteroidota > Bacteroidia > Chitinophagales > Chitinophagaceae > Ginsengibacter. Next base: position 594,328 of record CBDCJQ010000002.1, read on the forward strand.
AAAAATAATTTCAAAATGGTTTTAGCCCAGTCACCATTTGGCAGTTCGGTAATTAAAAGGTTTTTGAATTCATGTGCATCTCTTAAATAGGCAAGGGTATCTTCTGTGGATTCATCTATCCCGATGGTCATCGGGGCTTTAGATGCAAGGACTTTTGAGTCTTTAGTCCTGGCATCAGAATTAATTATGTTCGCGGCATACTGGTAAAAATTTCTTGACTGGCCAATTAAATCCAGGGCGATATTACTTGTGGCAATATCCTGCTCCAGCATAGGCCCATGGCCGGTCCATTCACTCAGGCGATGTCCCATTATCAAAGCATTATCTGCCAGGTGAAGCGTATAACTATAAAGATTATTAGGCATTACATGTGTTTTAATTCATCCGGCAAATTATAAAAGGTAGGATGGCGATACACTTTGTCATTCGCGGGATCGAACAGGCTCGCTGCATTATCCGGGTTGGACGAATGAATATTTTTTGACTCAACCACCCATATACTTACTCCTTCCATTCTGCGGGTATAGACATCTCTTGCATTTTCAATAGCCATCTGTGCATCTGCGGCATGCAGGCTTCCTACATGCTTGTGATCAAGACCCTGCTTGCTTCTTATAAAAACTTCCCAAAGTGGTTCATCTGACATAGACATTCTTATTTTTTAAATCCAATTCTTTCTCTGTTGGTAAAATCTTCCTGAATTTGCTTATCATTTAATAATAAATTTAATGCTTGATATATTTCCTTAAAATTTTATTATATTTCTTTTCTAATAAAGTAAGCCTGGCTTGAAGTTCCTTAAATTGTAAGGCTTGCCCACGTATTAAAACAAATGTTCTGATTATCATGATATTTTACTTCAATGGCTTTGATGCTATTGAGTATGCTTGATAGCATTGCTACGCCTTGCTCAATAAAGGCGTATGGAAGGTATCTTGTTCCTCCCTTGTTTGAGGTTACAATTTGTGACCTCAAATTTTGAAACTCTTTCTGAGTAAGAACAAACATAAAATTATCAGGAAAACGATCAATGTTTCTTTTTATCGCTTGTTTAAGAACTTTTGTTGGGACTTCATATAATTCTGCCAAATCAAAATCTAACATTGCTTTCTGGCTTCGTATCTCAAATATTTTTTTTTGTATTACAGATAATTGCATAGTGTATAATTAGAATAAGTTTCTTAAATAGCGATTATATTTTTTCTTTTTTCTTTTCAGCATGCGCCAACGTTGCTTCTCTTACCCAGTTTCCCTTTTCATGAGCACTAACCCTAGCGGCTAAACGCTCTTTATTACACGGGCCATTTCCTTTTACCACATTCCAAAACTCATCCCAGTTTATTTCTCCAAAATCATAGTGTTTACTTTCCTCGTTCCATGTAAGATCCGGATCAGGAATGGTAAGCCCTAATATATCTGCTTGCTCTTTGCAAATGTCAACGAATTTTTGTCGCAGCTCATCATTGGTAAATCTTTTTATCTTCCACTTAATGCTTTGAGCAGTGTGCGGTGAAGCATCGTCATTTGGCCCAAACATCATAAGACTCGGCCACCACCATCGGTTTAGTGCATCCTGCGCCATCGCCTTTTGTTTTTTAGAACCGCGGCACAGCGTAAGTAAAATTTCAAAGCCCTGGCGCTGGTGAAAGCTTTCTTCTTTACAAACCCGTATCATAGCTCTTGCATACGGCCCGTAAGACGCACGGCAAAGCGGAACCTGGTTCATAATGGCAGCGCCATCTACGAGCCAGCCGATGGCGCCTATATCTGCCCACGTCAAAGTAGGATAATTAAAAATGGAAGAATATTTTGCCTGCCCGCTTAGCAGTTGATCGACCATTTCTTCGCGACTAATGCCCATCGTTTCAGCCGCCGCATAGAGGTAAAGGCCGTGACCAGCTTCATCCTGCACCTTCGCCAGGAGTGTTGCTTTTCTTCGCAGAGAAGGCGCACGGGTGATCCAGTTTCCTTCTGGCAACATGCCGACAATTTCGCTGTGTGCATGCTGGCTTATTTGCCTGATCAATGTTTTTCTATAACCATCCGGCATCCAGTCTTTCGGCTCAATCTTTATTTCCTGCTCAACTTTATCATCAAATATTTTTTGTAATTCTTCTGTGGCCATGTTATAAATGTTATGCTCAAAGTTAACGATTAAGATATGCAAAAACTAACGGTTGTTAGTTAAAATGCCAGGGCAGTTATATGCTTCTAAGCCAATAATTGATTTCAGGTCTCCGCTTGTGTTTGTAGTTCCAAATGCCTGGTACTCATTCAAATCAACTTCGGTATAAAATATTTACGATTTCACATCAAAATCCACCACAACTTTTTTACTCCTCGGATGCGACTGGCAGGTGAGAATAAAGCCGGCTTTTACTTCTTCCGGTTCAAGGCCGTAATTCACTTCCATTTCCACTTCACCTTCTATCAGTTTTGATTTGCAGGTGCAGCATACACCTCCCTTGCAGGCAAAGGGAAGATCAACGCCTTCTGCTAATGCAGCATCGAGAATGTTATTGCTATTGTAATCAAGATTGAAATTGAAGCTGCGCCCGTCGAGCTTTACGGTTATATTGCTTCCTTCGTCTGCCGGTGGTTTTACAACGCGATAGATTTGCGTGTGCTTCCTGGTAGGTGTAGTGAATAATTCAAAATGAATTTTCTTTTTATCAATACCCTGATTTTCTAAAAATTCTTTTACAGCAAAAATCATTTGTTCGGGTCCGCAGATAAAAAAGTCATCTGCTTTAGAAAAATTAATGAGCCTTGTAACCTGCCTGCATTTTTCAGTATCTATTCTCCCATAATTGATATCGGCTTCTGTTCTTTCCCGGCTTAGAATATAATACAGCCGGAACTGTTGCAGGTACTTATCTTTTAAAGCTTCAAGGTTCTCTTTAAAAATTATTGAAGACACATTTTTATTGCCATAAACAAGTGTCACTTCACTTAAAGGTTCATTATGCAGGATGTTTTTAATGATAGAGATCATGGGAGTAATACCACTGCCGGCCGCAAAAAAAACATAACTTTTTCCATGGGATGCATCTAACTCTTTTGTAAAAGCGCCGGTTGGCGGCATCACTTCAAGTACATCACCTTTGTTTAGCGTTGTATTGGCATAGCTTGAAAAAGCGCCGTTGTAAACTTTCTTCACTGCTATGCGTAATTCGTTTTCGGTAGGACTGCTGCAAATGGAATATGATCTCCTTATTTCTTCAACATCATTAAATTTTATAGTGATGTTCTGCCCTGCTTTATATAAAAATTTGCTTGTTAACTCTGAAGGAATGTCAAAGGCAATGGAAACACAATCTGCTGTTTCTCTTCGTATATCTTTTACCGTTAGTTTATGAAAATGTAAAGCCAATACCTTTTTGATTTAAACAATTTGCCTGCACCAGGCTTTGATTTATTAATGAATATTAGTTAGCAATTGAAGCAGGGTTATTGAAATGATTTTTCAGCCCCCCGATTAAAATTTTTACCATGTTCTCCTCCAGTGTTTTCGCATCTGCTTTTCTGCCCGCTCTGTGCCAACTCTCAATACCACCGATTGCGGATAAAATAGTAAGGACAGCTACTTTTGGATTTACCGGGTTTATATCATGATCATTTATTCCTTTTTGTAACAGTGAGCCCAGCCTCGATCTGTAAATGCGGCGCTGATTTTTAAAATCGGTGAGAGAGGGCTCGGGCAGATGCCTCCATTCATGGTCAGAAATATATACGTTTTCATATTCTTCTATCATCATAGAAATATGGAAGCGTATGACGTTTTCCATTTTCAATAAAATTGTTTCATTGCTCAATTCAATTTCTTTTAAATGGCTGTTAAATAAACGGGCAATTCTGAAACAGATATCAGTAAGTATTTCCTTTTTCGATTCAATATGATTGTAAAGGCTCGGCGCCTCTACCCCAATAGCCACCGCTATATTACGCATGGAAGTTGCAGCGTATCCCTTTTCTTTAAATAATGAAGAAGCCGCCTTTATTATTACGTCTCTTTTAGAACCATTTTTGGCCGGGATGATTTTCGCCATCTATGAAAAATAATTTGGCCAAAACTAACACTTATTAGTTTTTATAAAATTTTATCCAATCTTTTTTTAAAATAGGATGCGTTAAAACTCAATAGATTTTAGCCTTGTATTTTAATAATTAAATGTTTAAGAGGTTATATTATTTAATTTTGTAAGTTATAAAGATTTGCAGATGCTATTAAATTCAGTAGATAAGGTGGAAAACATTTCGCCAGAGGATTTTAAAAATAATTATTACCTGCCTAAAAAACCGCTCGTGATTACAGATCTTGCCAAACAATGGCCGGCTTATCATAAATGGACGTGGGCATATTTCAAAGAAATAGTTGGGAACAAAAAAGTGGGTTTATATAACAATGTGAAGAGCGATGCCTACACACCGATAAATACCGCGGATGATTACAAAACGTTTGGAGAATACATTGACATGATACAAAGCGGCCCGGCGGCCTGGCGTATATTCCTATTCAATATTTTTTCACATGCGCCGCAACTTGTAAAAGATTTTAGCTGGCCTGAAGAATTAATGACGGGTTTCGTGAAAAAATATCCGATGCTATTTACGGGCGGAGAAACTTCAATCACCCACATGCATTTTGATATTGATCTTTCGCATATTCTCCATACACAGTTTGCCGGCAAAAAAAGAGTTTTATTGTTCCGGCACGAGGAGCAGCATAAACTGTATCGTAAGCCATTTGAAGTGCTCAGCCTTGCAGACTTTTCTAATTATTACCAGGGCTCCGGCAATCCTGATTATGAAAAATTTCCGGCATTAAAATATGCCACCGGGTATGAGGTTATTATGGAGCACGGCGATACTTTATTTATGCCGGCAGGCTATTGGCACCACATGGAATACCTCGAAAGTGGATTTGCTATGAGCCTGCGTGCCTTACAAAATTCAATTTCCGGAAAGGCCAAAGGGGCGTGGAATTTATTTGGAATGAGAAGCATTGATACCCTTATGAAAAAAACAAATCCGAAGTGGTGGTACAATTATAAAATCAGGAAAATTGATAAATTTGCTACCCAGGAAATAAGAAAATATTATTAATAAACTGGTGAAAATTCTTTTTATAAAAAAATTCGTATTACTTTAGCAGCCCATTCTATATATTCCTTTTCCTATACTACAAGACCGTACAAACCAATAGCTTTAGCCAAAGTTTTTCAAAGAAACTATAATAACAATTAATAATATCCTCCCCGAACGTATTCAAGGAAATTAAACTTTTTTCTTGTGGTTTCAGAGGTAAGCAAGGCCGGTGATTTTTATCACTGGCCGTTTTTATTTATATATATTTTTACGAAGGCCTTACAGGTCTTTAAAATCTTCACCGGGTTGTGGCAAGACCAAGACCTCACAGGTTTTTAAAACCTGTGAGGTCTCTGAGAATAGGAGGCCTCTGAAATTTAATTGGTCAGGGTTATAACTTGGGAGTCTTTAAATAATTTTGGCTAATTTAAAAATGGTGCAGAAAACACATTGGTAAAGCTATTCCAGCGCACCATTCATAAATTTTACAAGCGGCATTAAGGCTTTAAAAGTTTTAGCAACCTCGGCGCCAAGAGAGGGTAGGGTGAGGGCTGCATCTGCAATATTTTTTGTAGCCACAAAGCTTTTTAATTTTAAAAATTCCACGGCAGCATTATCTTTCTCATATCCCTTAGGTACGTTTACCAGCATATCACTTTTGTTCATTTCAAGGCTGCCATATTGCGTTTTAAAAGATGCGCTGCTAATAATTTTGGTGAACTCTGGGAAGCAATAATCTATTTCCTGTCTTAATTTTTTTAGCTCAGGCGGGGAGGGCATCCATAGGCCGCCTCCGGCAAAACTTTTTCCCCCCGGCTGCAGGTGAAAGTAATATCCGGCATACATAGATTTTTTTCCTCCTCTATTGAAAGAAGCGCCCATATTGCTTTTGTAGGGCGTCTTATCTTTTGAGAACCGGATATCCCTGTTTATGCGGAATGTGCAATTCTTAACTTCAAGCGTTTTGATGTCCTCGTCGAAGGAAGATGTGCGGCCGACGAGATCTTTTACAAAATTCTCAAAATCCATTTTAGCCGAAATATATTTATCCCGGTTTTTTTCGAACCAGGGCTTGTTATTATTTTTTTTGAGATTATTTAAAAAAGAGAGAGTAGATGACTGGATCATTCATTTATTTTATACACTGCCTGTTGGATTTTTTTTGAAGTTTTACCTGGAAATATTGGCCCAGTTTTCACCGCTTTTTATCCGGTAAATTGTCATTTCACTTACATCATATTTCTCAGCAATTTGTTTGAAAGTAAGCCTGCGGCGAGGGCTTTCGATAAGTGCTTTGATAGCCTTTACTTGTTTGGCATCAAGCTTCAGTCCTTTAGTTCTTGCAATTTGAACTTTCTTGTAAGCGATTTTATCGGGGCTTTTTTGCTGGTGGGCACTTACTTCTTTTTGTGTGGACCATTTCAGGTTTTTTACATGGTTATCTGTTTTATCATGATTAAGATGAATCACAAATTTTTCTTTCGGTGAATTCCTTGTACCGAAAAGCCGTGCCACTTCACGGTGAAAATAGATGGTTCCGTTGGTATCGTTTATATGTAAATTCAGCGTTCTGTACCCGGACGTGAGAGAACCCTCCAATAGCTTTCCATCTTCAGTTACATCATCATAATAACTGGCCATGCGGCCATGTGATGATATGGCATATTTCTTTCGCAATTGCTTCCAACTTTTGAACTGTAGTTGCTTCCAAATTTCACCATTAATTTTTTTGATCATGCTTGAGGGTTTAAATTAAAGTTACAAAACTAACTTTGGATCATATTTAAAAAGTCCTGCTCGTTTATTATTTTGATTGCTTTTATTTTCTTCGCCTTTTCGAGCTTGTTTCCCGCAGATTCTCCTGCTACCAAATAATTAAGATTGCCGCTGACAGAAGACAAAAGCTTACCTCCATTATCCTCTGCGAGCTTTTCTGCCTCGTTTCTTTTTAGCGTAGGCATAGTGCCGGTAAACAAAAAAGTATGGCCGCTTAGCGAGCCGCTTATTTCCTGTTTCTTATTTCCCTTAGTATTTATTCCCTTCTCCGCAAGGTCTTTGAGCATCGTTATATTGTCTTCATTTTGAAAAAAATCATAGATACTTTCGCTTACCTTATCACCTATATCTTTTAGTTCCCGCAGCTCCTCAACAGAAAATTTTGCAAGGCCAAAAATGTCTTCAACAGCTTTACCCAACACTTTGGCGGTGGTCTCGCCTACATACCTGATGCCAAGCCCAAATATAAGCCTGTTAAGGGTTTGCTTCTTTGAGCTTTCAATTGCTGCTTTCAGGTTGTCTATAGATTTTTGCCCGAACCCTTCCAGTTTTTCTATCTCGCTAAAGTCAATGGTGTAGATGCCGGGAATATTTTTAAGAAGGCCAAGGCTGTAAAATTTTCTCACATTGGCTTCGCCGAAACTTTTAATATCCATAGCATCTTTACTTACAAAATGAATGATGCGCTCAACCACCTGTGCTTCGCAATTAATATTTACACACCGCCAGATTGCCTCGCCTTCCGGTTTTGTCAATGGGTCTTTGCATACGGGACAATCAACCGGGAAATTAATTTTCTTTTCCTTGCCTGTTCGCAAATCTGTCAACGGTTTTACAATGTAGGGAATAACGTCACCGGCCCGCTCCACTATAACTGTGTCGCCTATACGCAAATCTTTTTCTTCAATTACATCGGCATTAAAAAGTGAAACAGAGGTAACCGTCACTCCTCCAATATGCACAGGTTCAATTTTAGCCACCGGTGTTACTGAGCCTGTGCGCCCCACCTGAAACTCGACTTTTAATAATTGCGAAGTTGCCTGCCTGGCTTTAAATTTATAAGCAATTGCCCAGCGGGGATGATGGGTGGTGCTGCCCGTTTGCTGTTGCAATTCTACACTGTTTACTTTTATCACCATGCCGTCAATCTCATAAGGAAGGTCATCTCTTTTGTTTTCAAACGCTTCGCAGAAACCGATAATTTTTTCAATAGAATTAAATACTTTTTTTTCATGCACAGGTGTTTTAAAACCAAGATTTGACAGCAGCTCAAGTGTGCCGGCATGTGTATTTAATAAAGTATGATTTTTATCCGCTTTTATCTGGTTAATGTTGATAAAGCTTACATGGTATAATATCGCCTCCAGCTTTCTTTTTCTTACGGCGGCAGGGTCCTTCATCCGTAGTGAGCCGGCGGCGGCGTTTCGTGGATTGGCAAGAGGAGCAACACCGTCTTCGGCAAGCCTTTCATTATACTTTCGAAAGTTTTCCTTCGTCATCAATACCTCACCGCGAATTTCTATTTTCTCAATTCCATACTTTGAAAAATTGGCTGATAAAGGAATAGACCCAATTTGCCGGATGTTGGTCGTGATATCATCGCCGGCCACTCCATCGCCTCTCGTAGCGCCTCTTACAAGCTTATCATTTTCGTAGATAAGGCTGATGCTTGCTCCATCAAATTTTGGCTCCGCGCTGTATTCAATGGTTTCGGTATGTACAAAGCCCTTTATCCGCTTATCCCAATCCACAAGGTCTTGTGGGTTATAGCTGTTCTCAAGGCTCAGCATGGGAACAAGATGAGGCATCGTTACAAAGTCTTTATTGAGACTGTTGCCCACACGCTGTGTTGGCGAGTCTATGGTAACAAGAGCAGGATTTTCTTTTTCAAGTTTTTCCAATGCTTTGTAGAGCTTATCATATTCTTCATCGGAGATGAGCGGATCATTTAAAATGTAATACCGGTATTCATGAAACCTGAGAACATCTCTCAACGCAGTTGCATCGGTGGCTTTTTTTATTAAATCTTTGGTTAATGATTGAAGGCGGACTGTTTGTTCCTTTGTGTACATTAGAAAGTTTTACTTCGAAAATAAAAATACTCTCTTTAATTGTTTTGTTCAAAATAGAAAATATTTTTTGAAAACATTGCTGCACCGGCGGCACTAAATAATTTTATTTTTTTTGAAGAAGTGGCGATACTTATCAATAATGTGTTTACTTTACACAGTAAATGCATGATATGAAGCAAGCAATACCTTTTTTGCTCCTAACCCTGTTTTACACCTTTCCCGGTTTCTCACAACTACTATCATGGTCACCGGATTTTATACGGGAGAGCACTACGCCGGTTGTAATAACGGTAGATGCCACCAAAGGTAATCAGGGATTTATTAAGTTATACACCTACTACCGATGTACATGTACACACCGGGGTTATCACAAATTTAGTGTTAACTCATCGATGCAAACTATTAAAATAGTCAAAGTAGATTAAACAGTTTTTTAATATGATGATGAATATCTGAGGCCAATATTTTAACCCTATTTTTTATAATAACATGGCAGAAGAACTCTCTAAACAAACACTTTCAAAAAGTGTAAAAACTTTTAAAGCGATTCAATCTGAAGTACAAAGCATCAATCGTGTTGCCTTATCGATTGATTGTGTAATTTTTGGATTCGATGAAAACAAACTAAAGGTATTGCTGATACGCTCAGATTTAAAAAAGTTTCAAAACAAATGGACGCTGCTGGGAGATCTTGTAAAGCCTGACGAAGACCTTGACACATCTGCCTATAACATTTTAAAAAAGAGAACCGGGCTAAGCGATGTTTATCTTGACCAGGTACATACTTTCGGAGAAGTGTGCCGGCATCCCGCCGGCAGAGTTGTTACGGTGGCTTACTGCTCTCTCATAAATATTCAGCATCATCGCCTGAATATATTGGATAATGAAATACACTGGCATGAAGTTGACAAGGTAACAGACCTTGCTTTTGATCACCAAACAATATTTGAGACCTGCTATAAATGGCTGCAAAAACGAGTGCAGGAACATCCGCTCGGGCTAAGTCTTTTGCCTAATAAATTTTCGTTGCGGGAACTGCAGAACTTGTACGAGGCAATCTTAAACGTAAAGCTTGATCGAAGAAATTTCAGAAAGAAATTTTTCTCTATGGATTTTTTAGTGGATATAGATGAGCAGGAACAAAATGTTCCGCACCGCCCAGGGCGGCTTTATAAGTTTGATTACGAAAAATATGAAAGAGATAAAAAGAAATGGTCGGGTATAGATTTTTGAAATAATTTGTTGTTAAAACCAAAAAGGCTATTCTCGTAAAGAGGCAAAGTGAAGAAAAGATGCAAAGCAATCTTCGAGCCTTTGCTCCTTGTTTTTCTTTGCCTTTTCTATAATAATTATACAACCAAGAGACAATGATCAATGCTGTAATCAAAAGACAGAACCTCCCCATATAAAATCTTCAAAGCCACTTTTGGCGGGATAACGTCCAATGATAAATTGTCTTTCAATTTCAATAGAAGCTGCCCGTTGGCTCAATAAATTTTTTGATTGTTCTAAGGGTGTTTCTTTTACTTCAATAGCAGTTTCTTCATTTAATATAAAATCAATTTCCTGCCCGCTTTTCTTTTGATAATAATTCAGGCTGCCGGCAGAGATCAGTTGGGTTGCCACTGCATTTTCGAATTGCTGGCCCGACGATAGCTGTTTACCGGCCAATATATGGAGAACACCATTATCAGAAAAATATAATTTTTTCTGCTGTGATATTTCTTTGTCGATATTTTTAGTGAAAGGAGGTAGCTGATAAATAAGGTAAGTGTATTCGAGTAACTGAATGTAAGTGGTTATTTTATTCCTGTTTATTCCCGAGACACTGCTAAGCTTCGAATAATCAACTTTATTGCCCGTGCGTGCCGCCAGCAATTTAATTAACCTGTAAAGATCTTCGCCTACTGAATAGTCTGCCAGTAATTTTATATCGAGTTCAATGTACGAGTTTACAATGTCGCGAAGAAGTTCTTCTTTATCGGCATTTACCGGCTCGAGCACCACTTCCGGGAAACCGCCAAAATTTACATACTCCTTGTACCATTCTTTTGCCAGGTTGTACCATGCGCTGTTGAACGGCCGCCACGAATACTTTTGATAATTGTCCTGCCAGGTTCCCTTGAATTGCAGAAATTCTTTAAAAGAAAGCGGATACATTTCAAATATCCGTTTGCGTCCTGCAAGGCTCTCAGAAAAATTATTTTTTAAATAGTACGAGCTTGATCCGGTGACTATAAATTTTACCTGGTAAGTATCATATAAATATTTTACCACACTTGGTAAGCCTTCCACGAGTTGAATTTCGTCAAGGGCTATTACGGCAGGCTTACTAAAATCAATTCCTTTTAATTCAAGGCTTTCTTTTATCCCTTCATAATCCGGCTTATTAAACAGTACCCGTATTTCAACACGTTCACAATCCAAGTAAAGCGTGTTGCTGTGCTTAATATTTTCAAGAAGATATTTAACTGCTGTGCTTTTGCCCACCCTGCGCATCCCTGTAATTACCGTGGCCTGTTTTTTAGGAAGGTGCGCTGAAAGTGAGTCAAATATTTGGCGGTAAATCATTAAGAAAGTAACTATTTGCACAAAATTAGTGCAAATAGTTATACTTTATGCACAGATATGATGCAAATAGTTGGATAGGCAATTTTCTTACCATCTACTTATTCAAATCTTTCAAAAAACTGGGAAGGCGTTTTCTCAATTTTTTTTTAAAAGCATACGTATAAGATTAGGTTTGTATCCCCACGCGAAATTCGTTACCAGCGGTAAAGGGTTTGGTGTTTTATAATGGAAGCCGGAAGCCTATATACGGCAGGGCTACACGCTGAAGAGCATTTGATAATTTAGGAAAGCCTACTATTGCCTTAGATGCTTTTAAATAATGCTGTTGTCTTCGCCACCTTGCTCAAACTTTTCTTTCAAAATTTTTTCTAATTTGTCAGCAATTGATTCGGGTAGCTCACCCGGAACATAAGGTAGATTTTCCAACGCTTTGCGAAAGCTATCAATGGCTGTATCGAACTTTTTAAACTGGTTCAATAAAATTTTTTCGTCGCCGGTTTCCCAATAATATCCTTCATCACTAAGTGTAAAGCCTGCTAAATATTTTGCAGAAATATGTTTCAATAATTTGATGACAGCTATATGCGCATCGGGGCCTGCATATTGAGTTTTGGTGCTCGCTGTGTATATTAAATCTTTGCGTACATGAACGCCGTCATAAACCTCTTTTGCCGGGATATTGGTGGGAGAAAGCAAATGCCCGTTTCGATTAAAAGTGAGGCAGATCGGTTCACTGCCCGCAGGCGCAAAGCATATCCCTTTTATTTCGTTGTTGTCAAAAATGTGCGTCGCCCATTTGAGTATTTCGCAAATATCTCTTACTTCTTCTATTAATGGTTTAATTAATTTCTTATCAAAAATACCGCCTGAATAATGAATGGATAATCCCATAGTAAGAGTTCTTTTAAAAGTATAGAATCGTTTTGAAAAATACGCCGGCAATTTTTTCTGTCGGATTTTTTACTTTAAATTGAATACGTAAAATTTTAAAAATGTTGGAACAAAAACCGGGATTACCAGGAGTAGAAAAAAAAGCATTGCTTGCCTAATTTATATTTATACAGCCACTCAGTTTTGCCTATTTTCGATGTAGGGACAAACCTCAATGTGACGAAGCAGTCAGCAAATAAACAAAGTGCATGTTAAGATATTTAACCATGTGATTCCAATATGGATAAACACACAGGATTTTTTTGCACAAAAAAGGAGTGATCATCCGTAAATCAGACTAATTGTACCATCCACATAACTTATCCTACACATAAGCCAACGCTTATATGATTAAAAATCATTTTGCAGAAATTTAAGGATATTTCTTTGCAACAACTCCACACAACTGATTTACCAATTGACTGGAACACATTGCCTCATCCGATAACAACGCAATCGATCGGGGATAAATTAGCTTCAAAAAATAAATATTGCCTTCTTCAAATTCCCTAAGTAGTAACTTTTGGCGATTATAATTTTCTTATCAATCCTAAACACGCAGATCTTTCTCAAATTGAAATAGGGGAGGTAGTTAAATTTCCTTTTGATAAAAGGATTTTTGGTAATAACGCTTAACAAGTTTTCCATTGCTATGGATTAACAGATAACAAAAGTTAAATTAATGTCCAAAGATATACAATTATCTAAGCGAGGCTCCCTTTGTTTAATTTACTATGGTGCCGGCTATATAGAAAAAATATAATTAACCCAATCACAAGCCATATTAAAAACCGCAGCCAATTGGTATAACCCAATTCCGTCATTAGATAAAAGCAACTTGCAAGGCCGAGCACGGGAATAAGAGAAAGCTTTTTTATGAAGGATCCAATACTTAATGCAGTTGCAAGTATTACGAATAAAAAGAAAGGAAGCTTATCGCGAAAGATTTCCCATCCCTCACTAAAATCAAACAAGCCGAGAAAGTTTTTCCAGAAAATAAATACACCTACAATAAATAAAACGGGAACGATAAATTGTGAACTTACAAAAGGTATTTTAAATTTCGGAACGCCCTCACCCGCTTCCCTTGCAGGTAATAAAAGAACACCACCACACACCAGCACAAAGGCAAATAAAGTTCCGATGCTGGTGAGGTCTGTTACTTCTGTAAGGTTTAAAAACAGGGCAGGAACCGCCACCACAAAACCGGTAACTACTGTGGCAAACGAAGGTGTTTTATATTTAGGATGAATACGGCTGAAAGCCTTTGGCAAAAGGCCATCGCGACTCATGCTCATCCATATACGAGGCTGCCCCATTTGAAAAACCAACAGCACACTTGCTGTGGCAATTACGGCGCTGAAGGAAATAATGTAGCTAATTTTATTCAACCCGACTTCTTTAAAAACAAAGGCTAACGGATCGCCTACCTGTAGTTTGGTATAGGAAACCATTCCTGTTAATACCAATGCAATTAATATATAAAGCACCGTACAAATGATAAGTGAATAAATCATTCCCCGCGGAAGGTCTCTTTGCGGATCCTTACATTCTTCGGCTGTTGTAGAGATGGCATCAAAGCCAATGTAGGCAAAGAACACAGCAGATACGCCTTTCATCATTCCACCAAAACCATTCGGAAGAAAGGGGCTCCAGTTTGCGGGCGCTACATAAAAAAAGCCGATAGCAATTACCGCAATTATAATAATGATCTTAAAGCCTACCATTAGGTTGGTTGCTTTTCTCGTTTCCCTGATGCCGGTATATACAAGCCAGGTAATAAAGAAAACAATGGCCAGTGCAGGAATATCTGCTATCAACCGCAGGCTGCCGATTTTTGGCGCATGAAGCCATGCATTGTAACCCTCCTTTACATTTTCAGTAAGGCCGGCGAGAGATGTTCCCTTAGCAAGCTCTGCAGTGGCGGCATCAAACCCCCGCGAAGCGGATAAATAATCGGTGGTTAAAAAAGCAGGCACATGAATGTTCAAACCTTCCAGCAAGTTTACAAAATATTGGCTCCATGAAATAGCAACCGCAATATTTCCAATGGCATATTCCATTAAAAGATCCCAGCCAATGATCCAGGCGATCAACTCGCCGAAGGCCGCGTAAGCGTAAGTGTAGGCACTACCGCTCACGGGTATCCGCGAAGCGAACTCTGCATAGCATAATGCAGAGAAGCCGCAGCATATTGCCGTAAGCACAAACAACAGAGATACACCCGGGCCGCCCTGGTAAGAGGCATTGCCAATAGTGGAAAATATTCCTGCACCTACAATAGCTGCTATACCCATAGCCACAAGGTCTTTCGTGCGCAGCACCTTGCTTAAGCCTGAAGCCGAATGTGTAGCATCTGAAAGGCCTGTTTGGGCATCGGCTAAAATAGCTGGAATACTTTTTTTACGGAAAAGCGGATGAGACATGTTTGGTAAACTTTAGTATGGATTGAAAATAAAGAAATAATGTGAAATAAATTTCTTTTTGGGTGGAGGCTTCTTGGTTTATTGAAAGATGAAAATTACTGACTGGTAATGGATGTGAAATTCCAGCCAGCGTAGGTGTCGCCTCCTTTCACAAGCCCACAACAACCAATCTTAAGAGCCGCCGTCTGGTCTCCGACCAACGGCCAAACAATTACAAACTATCATCTATCAAGCCTTGATAAGTTATCTTCCAATTAATTTTATAGATTAGTAAAATGAAAGAAGAGTATTTATTTATTAATTCATTCCAAAAGAAAACACAGAAAACTCCAACAAATGAAATTAAGTTAGCACATAAACTGAAGAAACAATATTTTATAGATCACTTAGATAAGAAATACGGTAAGACTGGAACGGTTTCAAGAACAGACTTCGAGAGCAAAGCACAAGCGTTTGTAATTGGAGAATTGCTGAAAGAAGAAAGAAGCAAAGCGAACTTAACACAAGAAGCTTTAGCTGAAAAAACAGGGAAAAAGAAAAGCTATATTTCAAGAATTGAAAACGGCAGGGCGGATATTCAATTATCTACTTTATATAAATTAATCGAACAAGGATTGAATAAAAAACTTGAACTTCACATTCACTAAAAAAGGAAGGTATCCTGTAGTTTAATAAGTAAAAAGGATTTCATGCTCCGCTGCTTACTGAAACGAATCCCAATAGATGTTTCATCATCCCAATCCATCCACTACCATTTCTTTATTGATCTTTTGCACAAGGCCTTGTAATACTTTGCCGGGGCCAACTTCAGTAAAATGCGTGGCACCATCCTTTATCATTTGCTCTATCGATTTCGTCCATCTTACAGGGCCGGTTAGCTGATCAAATAAATTACTTTTTATCTCAAGCGGATCGGTAACCGGCATGGCAACTACATTCTGGTAAACAGGGCAAAGAGGATTTTTGAAAACCGTGCTTTCAATAGCATCTGACAGCTCTTCCCTTGCAGGCTGCATAAGCGGCGAATGAAAGGCGCCTCCTACGGGAAGCACAAGCGCCCGTTTAGCGCCGGCAGCTTTTAATAATGCACAGGCTTCTTCTACACCCTTTATACTGCCGGAGATCACCACCTGGCCGGGGCAGTTATAATTCGCGGCAACAACAATTTCATGATCGATGCCTGCACATATTTCTTCTACTTTTTCATCCGGTAAGGCAAGTATGGCCGCCATAGACGAGGGGTTCATCTCGCAAGCTTTTTGCATGGCCTTAGCCCGTGCAGACACCAGCATTAATGCATCTTCAAAGGCAAGACATTCATTCGCAACGAGCGCTGAAAATTCTCCCAGCGAGTGCCCCGCCACCATATTAGGCTTCGCGATGGCCAGTGTTTTAAAGGCGATGACCGAATGTGTAAATATGGCAGGCTGTGTAACGCTTGTTTGTTTTAATTCTTCAACCGTGCCGGAAAACATAATGTCTGAAATTCTAAAACCCAGCAAATCATTTGCTTTTTCAAAAAGTGCCTTTGCAGATGCATGTTCATCATAAATACTTTTACCCATTCCGCTAAATTGTGAGCCCTGCCCCGGAAAAATATATGCATGCATCATATCAGTAAAAATTTATCGCCTCCTTATGAGGTCTGCTTGTACAAGGCTTATGAATTCGCTCCGGGTAGTTTGCTTTTCAAACTCGCCATAAAAAGCAGAAGTAGTGGTAACGGAATTTTGTTTTTGCACACCCCGCATCATCATGCACAAGTGTGATGCCTCTATTATAACGGCCACGCCTAAAGGATTTAGAGTTTCCTGGATGGCACCAATTATTTGCGTGGTCAGCCGTTCCTGTACCTGCAACCGTCTTGAATATATATCCACCACCCGGGCAAGTTTACTAAGCCCGGTGATCCATCCGTTAGGAATATAGGCTATGTGCGCTTTCCCAAAAAAGGGCAACATGTGATGCTCACACATGCTGTACAATTCTATGTCTTTCACAATGATCATCTCACTTATATCTTCATGAAACTTTGCAGAATTCAAAATTGCTTTTGCATCGCCGCCATATCCCTGCGTGGCAAACTGCATTGCCTTCGCAAGCCGCTCAGGTGTTTTCTGCAAGCCTTCTCTTTCAGGATCTTCACCAATCAGCTTAAGCGCTTCTTTATAGTTTTTTATTAAGCCGTTTGTAACACCAGTATCGTATTCCTCTGTTTTTTTATATGACATTTATTAATTTTTAAAATGAAATCAGGTTGCCGGGTACTCTACAAAATTTCGAGGAGTTTCATACAGGCGAACCTGCAGGGCAAGCTGGCCGTTTATCCGTTCACGCAAAATATTATAAATTACTATGACAATGTTTTCAGCGGTGGGGTTTAGTTGAGCAAACTCCGCCACGTCAAGATTAAGATTTTTATGATCGAGCTTTTCAATTATGTGTTCATTTATTATATCACTCAGCAATTTGAGGTCAATCACAAAGCCCGTTTCAGCCTCAGGCACACCCGTTACTTTTACTTCCATTTCGTAGTTGTGCCCGTGGTAAGAAGGATTATTGCACTTTCCAAAAACGGCATCATTTTTTTGTTCGTCCCAGGCGGGATTATGCAACCGGTGAGCGGCATTAAAATGTTCCTTTCTATAAACTGATACTTTTTGCTTCATTTTCTTTTAAACTAAAAAATGTAAAATTAATCACCAAAATATTCTACGTAAATACGCGGCGTTTCATAAAGCTTCACACAATGCAATTTTACCGGCAGCGGCAAATGCGGATGCAATTGTTGCCATATTGCTTTTGCAAGATTTTCTGTACTGCACATTTTATTTTTTAAAAACTCCACATCTACGTTCAGGTTTTTATGGTCGAGCTTATCAAGCACAAACTGTTTTATAAGAAGGCTTAGAATTTTCACATCAAAAAGAAACCCGGTATCTTCCACCACTTCACCTTTTATAGTTACATACAAATCATAATTATGACCATGCCAGTTTTCATTGGCGCATTTTCCAAAAACGATTTCATTCTGTTCCTTAGTCCATTGCGCATTATACAGCTTATGCGCCGCATTAAAATGTTCGATCCTCGTTAGGTAAACCATTGCACTAAAAAAATATTTGCGCAAAGGTAGCTTCAGAAACTTAAAATATGCGGCCTAAGTGCGAGATTTGCAGCATGAATTTATTAGTAGTTGCCGCCACAGAATTAGAGATAGCGCTCCTCCTGGCGACTAATACAACTGCAGACATTCTTATTACCGGTGTTGGCATACCGGCCACCGTTTTCCATCTTCAAAATAAACTATTACATAAAAAATATGACTTGGTAATACAGGCAGGCATCGCCGGAACTTTTAATAAAAGCTTTGAAAAAAGTGAGACCTTTTTTGTGCAGGAAGATACGTTTGCTGATATAGGGGTTGATGAAAATGGAAATTTTCGAACACTCTTTGAAATGGGATTTGCTAACGCGAATGAACCTCCATATACAAATGGCTGGCTTAAAAATGACCACCCGATTTTAAAAAAAAATTTGCTGCCTGCTGCCAAAGCAATTACTGTGAACAAAATAATCAGCGATAAAACGCAGGTTGAAAAGTTGCGGGATAAATTTAAACCAACTATCGAAAGTATGGAGGGCGCGGCATTTCACTATGTTTGTCTTTTGCAGCAAGTAAACTTTTTGCAGGTAAGAAGTGTTTCTAATATGGCAGGTGATCGGAATAAAAATAAATGGAAAATGAAAGAAGCCATTGAAGCGCTTAATAATGAATTACAGAAATTAGTACAAAAATTAAATAACGCACAATGACTTTTACCCTGGGGTTTTCACCTTGCCCAAATGATACTTTTATATTTGATGCATTGGTAAATAATAAAATCGATACGCAGGGAATAGATTTTACGGTAAGGCTGGAAGATGTGCAAACCCTGAATGAGCTTGCGCTTAACAATGAGCTGGATTTTACAAAAATCAGTTATGGTGTGTTGCCAAAAATATTAAGTGATTACAAAGTTCTTAATAGCGGCAGTGCGCTTGGAACCGGCGTGGGGCCGCTTCTTATATCTAAAGCTCCCTTTTCATTTGAGGAAGTAAATAATTGCACCATTGCCATCCCCGGCGAGAATACAACTGCCCACCTGCTTTTTACCGTGGCTTTCCCCGACGCAAAAAATAAGGTGTTTAAAAGGTATGATGAAATAGAAAATTTTGTGCTGGCTCCAGCCCAAAATAATTTAGGCGTTATTATCCATGAGAACCGCTTTACTTATGCGGCAAAAGGCTTGCACAAAATTGTGGACCTCGGAAATTATTGGGAAGAAAAAACCGGCTACCCTATACCGTTAGGTGGTATAGTCGCCAGCAAAATAATAGATGAAAAGCTGATAAATACTGTAGATGGGCTGATAAAACAAAGCATCGAATATGCCTTTAGCAATTATCCTGATATCCCTTTGTATGTGAAGCAAAATTCGCAGGAGATGGAGACAGAAGTAATGAAGCAGCATATTGATCTTTATGTAAACGACTATTCCATAGACCTTGGCGAGCCAGGCAAAGCAGCTATTCAAAACCTGATCAATGTTTTCATTAAAATAAATAAGTCACAGAAAGAAAATGTTTTTACAGAAAAAGAAATGTTTGCGAACGGATAAATATTCTATTCCGAATTCAAAGCTTTTTTATACACTTCAAGGCAGCGCTCTCTCGCTTCTTTATGGTTCACTATTGGTTTTGGATATGTAAATTCCTGGAACTCCGGTACCCACCTTTGAATATATTTTAAATCCTTATCAAACTTTTTTGTTTGCAGTTCCGGGTTAAATACTCTAAAGTATGGAGCAGCATCGCAGCCGCTTCCCGATACCCATTGCCATCCGCCATTGTTAGCGGCAAAATCATAATCCAATAATTTTTGTGCAAAATATGCTTCACCCCAACGCCAGTCGATCAGTAAATCTTTACAAAGGAAACTTCCGGTGATCATGCGTACACGATTATGCATAAAGCCGGTCTCATTTAGTTGCCGCATGCCCGCATCCACAATGGGGTAGCCGGTTTCGCCTTTACACCATTTATGAAATTCCTCTTCATTGTTGCGCCAGGCGATATTATCGTAGGCGGGTTTAAACGCCTTGTGGTGGCCTACGTGCGGAAAATGCCAGAGAATTGACATGTAAAATTCCCGCCAGATCAATTCATTTAAAAAAGTATTGTTTAACTCTTTTGCTTTGGCAACTTTCTCTCTTATGCTTACTGTGCCGAATCTTAAATGAATGCCAAGCCTGGATGTACCGTCTTCAATCGCGGGATAATCACGGGTTTTATTATAATTTTTTATAGCGTTCTCTGCAGGATTTTTGGAAGGAATATGTTGATCCTTTTCTTTAAACCCCATAGAGGCGAGAGATGGTATTCCGAAAGAGAAGTGCGGGAAAAAATTACTAAAATATTTTTTGCAGGGATACGGTTTTAAATAAAAGCCTGTAAGCGTTTCTTTCCATTTTTTACTGTAAGGCGTGTAAACTGTATAAGGCTTTCCATCTTCTTTAAGCACTTCATCTTTCTCGAAAATTACCTGGTCTTTGAATGTTTTAAAACCGGCGCCACTTTTTTTCAGCAGCATTTCAATTTCACTATCTCTTTCTAATGCGTAAGATTCATAATCATGATTGGTATAAACGGTGTTTATCGCATATTCTTTTATCAATTTTTTAAATGCTTCTTCCGGCGTTCCGTAATGGACATATAAAGCAGATTTTAACTCTTTGAGTTGCTTCTGCATCTCAATTAATACTTCTCTTATAAATTCTACACGCTTATCTTTTTTTTCTTCCAGCTTATTAAGAATATTGGTGTCGAAAATAAAGATGGGCAATACAGGCAGGCCGCTTTTTAAAGCATGATATAAGCCGGCGTTGTCATTTATGCGAAGATCGCGGCGAAACCAGAAGACGTTTACTTTTTCCATAAGTTGTTCTTTCATTTTTTGATAGTAAACAATCTTATGCATTAATAGTTTGAAGCATCTTATCGTAAATTATTTTTATAACATTATTAGTAAAATTTTTGGTACGAAAATTTTTTACCCATTTTATATGGTATATCGCATTGGTGAAAAACGCTTCATCGGCACTTAATAAATCCTCTATGCTTAAAATTTTTTCGCTGACATGATAACCTTTCAGCTTAAATTTTTCGAGCATCCACCTACGCATAGTACCGGCAACACAGCCTTCTGAGAGCGGCGGTGTATAAATATTGTTCCCTTTTACAATGAAAACATTTGCAATTACCGAATCGCAAATTCTTTCAAAGGAATTAAGCAGAAGACAATCGTTCAGCTTATTTTTTTTCGTGTACAAAGCAGCCATCGCATAAGGCAGGTAATTGTTTGATTTAATATTTGAAAAACTATCACAGCTTTTTTTTGCTTCCGGAAAAATATCAATGATAAGCCCGTTTTCATTTAAAAGGTTTGTAGCAGAGAGTTCCCAGGATTCAATGATGTAATTAGGATAATGATTTTCTGGATCAAATATTCCTCCATTGCCCCGAAAGATCATCAGCCGGATTCTTACCGGTCCTTTATGATTATTCTTAGCACAGAGCCCGCCGATTTTTTTCAGCATAAAATCTTTTGTGAAATACTCCGGCACATCAAATTGCAAAAGGGCAAGGCCGGCAAACAGGCGCTCAAAATGAAAATCAGCATTAATAATTTTCCCATGAACGCTCTTAAGGGTTTCAAATAGCCCATCACCATACCGAAGCCCCCTATTTGCAGGCGAAACTACAGGAGAATTATTAGCGTAAAACTTATTGTTGTAAATAAAAAATTGCCCGTTCATATTTTATATAATTGAGCAAAAATAGTTTAAGATAGTGCTATCGAAAACTTAGAAAGGCATGAAGGTGGTAGTGATATGAAAGGCAGTTAGATCTCCTGGTCGAGCAATTTATTTTTTACGGCGAACATAATAAGGCCGGCAGTACTTTTAGCGCCCGTTTTAGTTTTCAATTTATCCCTGATCGCCTCTATTGTCCGCGGGCTTAGCTCAACTACTTCGGCAATTTCACGCGTACTTTTCTCTTCACACATTAGCTTGAGTACGGTAATCTCTTTATCGCTCAATGTAGCATCATCCTGCTGCAGCTTTAGTGAGGGCGGCGGCGTTCTTTGGCGAAGATTATTAAGCAGGGCTTTATTAGTCAATGAATTAAAATAAAACTCCTGTTCATGACATGTTTTAATAGCCTCGTAAATTATCTCAGAATCAGATGTTTTTGTAAGATAGCTGTTAGCGCCTAACTCCATCAATTTGGTAATCATGCTTTGGTCGTCCATCATTGTAAGCATAATAATTTTGATTTTTGGATACAGCTTTTTTATTTCAGGAAGGGTAGCAATGCCATCCATAATAGGCATCTGGATATCCAGCAAAATTACCTCCGGCTGAACCCCTTTTAATATATTTAATAAATGAGAACCATTATCCGCTTCCGCAATTAATTTAATATCTTTTTTGGTAGAAAGCGCTGTTTTAACGCCGGCCCGGTAAAGTACATGGTCGTCAGCAATGATAATATTTATTACATTTTCATTTTCCTGTTTCATGGGTAAAAGCAAGTTTTAATGTGGCCCCTTACAAAAGTCTGGTTTTTAAACGATAAAATATACGGGTATTTACGAATTTTCTACCTATAGTAATTATACGATTAACTAAGGTATAATAACTATATTAACGGAGAAAGGCAAAATTTATTCTTATAACGTGCAGAAATAAAAATTTTCACAGCGATTGCAAAAGCTAATAAGGAGAGATAGCAATAGTTTTTACCTGAAAGCATGGCCAGGTAAGCCGGGCACTAAATCACTTTGAATTAATTAAAACCCAGCGATTATTATCTGATGAAAGATTTATAATGACCTCGCGAGCCTTTATATTTCTTCTTTTTTATCATTACCGGAAGCCGAAAAGATCTGCCCGATATTATGCATAATATTAGATACGGGCCCTTCCATTTTATTGGTTGAGTCATCAATGGTATCGTCACTTATATAACTTCCGAGCTTTAAATCCGGATGGAGGTACAGCAAAATATTGTGGCGCTGAGCGGTTAAAAATTTTTTTATATCTGCATCTTTAAAGCCTTCAGGTAAGTTTTCCCGAAGCACGCCGAGGCTGGAAGTAGCGATCGCTTCCATTTTTGCTTGTGTGTCAGCCGCAGGCAAGCCCGTTACGTGAGCGACTTTATTAATTACATCGTTTGTATTTTCTCCAAAAAAAGAAGACAATGAATTTACATGCTTATTATTTACAAATGCCTCGTTATTTTCATCGATGCGGGTAAACTTATAAAGGCCGGTAAGCACCGCCGGTATGGCTACCTGGTAAATTATATTCCTGTTGCCTGCTTTATCATCCTGCACCAGGTTGTTTGTATTGGGGTCAATTTTTTGCAGCTCACCTACATTCAGTTTTTGCTGCACAGCTTCTACAAGATTAATTGCCATCAGGTATTATGATTTTTGATTTATAAAAAATATGCTATTTCTTCTTCTGACTCTTGGGAGCAAATATTGCGAACATGCGCTTGCCTTCAAGCTTGGGCATACTTTCAAGCGTGCCGGCTTCTACAAGCCGCTCGGCAAATTTAAGCAAGAGCAGTTCGCCTCTTTCTTTAAACATGATTGCCCGTCCTTTGAATTGAACGTAGGCCTTTACTTTATTGCCATCTTTTAAAAAGTTCTCTGCATGCTTCGATTTGAAATCGAAATCATGATCATCAGTATTAGGCGTAAAACGAATTTCCTTTACTTCGGAAACTTTGCTTTTGGCCTTCATTTCTTTTTCCTTCTTCTTCTTTTCGTAAAGGAATTTGTTGTAGTCTATTATTTTACAAACAGGAGGATCGGCCTGCGGAGAAATTTCAACCAGGTCGAGGCCCTGGTCGTTGGCCATTCTTTGTGCATCAATCGTGGGATATACACCCACTTCTACATTTTCGCCAACCAATCTTACGTTGGGTACTCTTATCATATTGTTAGTACGGTGTTCCTGTTGTTGCTCTTTTCTAAAACGGGGGTTAAATGCGCCTCTGGGCTGCCGGGGTGGAAATGCCATTAATTGATTTTAGTTTAAAAATTTGTTTCTGTTTTATTTTACTATGAATAATTTAATAGTCGAAAAAATCAAGCCAACAACGCCGATGCCAGTGCCTACAGTCCACATAATTATGTTATTGTATCTTTTTTCAACCTCGACCTGAAATTTTAATAAATCTTGTCTTAATAATGCAATATCTTCTTTAGTAGCAAGTATATTCGACTTCTCTGCGAGTTTAGTTTCAATAATTTGCTCTATCTCCTGCACAACAGTTTTTGCATCGTCATTATTATTGAAATGACGTTGTAATATTTCATAAATTTTTAAAGACTGTGTTGCTGTCACTGATATAATACATTATTTTTCAAAAAAAACTTTTGCAATAACAATCATTAAACTTCCTCCTGCTAAAAATGTTGCAATTATCCAAATTATTAATTTGTTGATTTCACTTTTAATTTCACTCTTTGTTTCTGCAAGCCCGGTCTTCACTTCTTCGCGTAAAAGCTGAAAATCTTTTCTTAATAATTCTATCTCATTTTTATTTGAATAAGTTTTGCTATCATTTTTCGATTTTTCTTCTAATACTATTTCCAACTCACTAACGAATGCCTTCGCATCTGCCTCATTCTTAAAATGCCTTAAAAATAAATCGTACAGCCTTAAAGATTGTGTAGCAGTCATAATTTTTTGTTCTTTACCTCCTCTTTTACCAACTCAATGAATTTACTTATTGTTTTCACCCCTTCATCTCCTTTGCCCTGTCTTCTTACAGACACTTTATTTTCATTCACTTCTTTCTCCCCAATGATAAGCATTAATGGGATTTTTGCCAACTCTGCATCCCTGATTTTCTTTCCTATCTTTTCACCACGATCATCAAGCTCGGCACGAATATCATTATTTTTTAATTCAGATAAAACATTTTCCGCGTAAGGAATGAACTTGTCACTTATCGGAAGAATCTTCACCTGCACGGGTGTCAGCCACATTGGAAACTTACCCGCACAGTGCTCAGTAAGTACTGCAATAAATCTTTCGAGGCTTCCAAAAGGCGCCCGGTGAATCATTACGGGGCGATGCTTCGCATTGTCTTCTCCAATATACGTTAAATCAAACCTTTCCGGCAAATTATAATCCAGTTGGTTAGTTCCGAGCTGCCATTTGCGGCCAATTGCATCCCGAACCATGAAGTCAAGCTTGGGCCCGTAAAAAGCAGCTTCTCCATATTCAATCACTACATTTTTCAATTCTTTTTCTTCAACGGCTTCTACAATGGCTTTTTCAGCCTTCTCCCAGTTTTCATCACTGCCAATATATTTTGACCGGTCTTCTTTATCTCTTAGGGAAATCTGGGCGGTATATTCAGTAAAGCCAAGCGATTTAAAAACATATAGAACCAGGTCAATTACTTTTTTAAATTCATCTTTCACCTGGCCGGGCATGCAAAATAAATGTGCATCATCCTGGGTAAAGCCGCGTACCCTCGTGAGCCCATGTAATTCGCCGGATTGTTCATAACGGTAAACAGTTCCAAACTCTGCAAACCGCAAGGGCAGGTCTTTATAGCTCCGGGGCGCCGACTTATAAATTTCGCAATGGAAAGGGCAATTCATGGGTTTTAAAAAAAACTCTTCCCCTTCCACGGGTGTATGAATGGGCTGAAAACTGTCCTCGCCATATTTTTCATAATGCCCGCTTGTAACAAATAAATTCTTTGAGCCAATATGCGGCGTTACCACCGGCAGATAACCTGACTCTATTTGCGCCTCCTGTAAAAAACGCTGAAGCCTTTCGCGAAGCATAGCGCCCTTTGGCAACCATAGCGGCAAGCCTGCCCCCACTTTTTCCGAAAAGGTGAAGAGCTCAAGTTCTTTGCCCAATTTTCTATGGTCACGTTTTTTTGCTTCTTCTAAAAAGACAAGGTATTCATCCAATTCTTTTTGGTTTGGAAACGACACACCATAAATGCGGGTAAGCATTTTATTTTTTTCATCTCCTTTGTAGTAAGCGCCGGCAATGCTATTAAGCTTTATGGCTTTAATAGCGCCTGTTGATGGAATGTGCGGGCCACGGCACAGATCAGTGAAATTGCCTTGTGTATAAAAAGTAATGTTGCCATCTTCAAGGCCGTTTAACAAGTCGAGCTTATATTCATCACCTTTCTCTTCAAAATATTTTACTGCATCGGCTTTGGAAATTTCTTTTCTTACGAATAAATTATTTTGTTTGGCTAATTGTTGCATTTTCTTTTCAAGCTTTTCCAGGTCGGCTTCTGCAATCTGCTGATCTCCTAAATCCATATCGTAATAAAATCCTTTTTCGATTGGTGGACCCACCCAAAACTTCACGCCGGGAAAAGTATCTTCCACGGCCTCTGCCATGAGGTGTGCAGAAGAATGCCAAAAAACGGACTTCGCTTTTTCATCCTCCCAGGTAAGAAATTTAATAGAAGCATCCTTGTTTATCGGCCGGCTTACATCCCAAACCTCTTCATTAACTTCTGCCGCTAACACCTTGCGGGCTAATCCTTCACTTATTTTTTTTGCAATGTCTATCGCCGTTGATCCTTTGTCGTATTGCCTTACAGCGCCATCCGGAAAAGTAATGTTGACAGATCCATTCACCTCATTCATTTATTCTAATATTTTTTAGAACTGCAAATTTAACGAAGTATTAGACAAAGAAACCATGCAATTGAAGGATTGGCTTTTAATAACTTTTAAATTTGTCACAATGCCTAAGCTGGTATTTCTACTGTGCGGAAAAGCTTAGATTTTCTTAAACTTATTTATTCTAATGAAAATATTTTACTTTTTTTTCTTCTTGCTTATTGCTTCTTCGGCGAGCGCTCAAAATTTCAACGGGCAATGGAAGGGCGGTTTTAATGAAACGAGTTACGGGTTTTCAGGCTTGGGTAATAATGGCATTGACTACGTGCTCGAGTTACAAACACAGGGCTCAAAAGTTTCAGGATATTCCTATACTTATTTCAATGAAGGCAGCAAAAGATATTACACTATTTGCAAATTGACCGGCACGATAGACAGGGCAAACCAGGACATTATAGTTACAGAGATAGAACGTACAAAATTTAATACACCGCCTGATTTCCAAAATTGTTTTCAAACGCATAAGCTGCACTATGTGCAAGATAGCGTAGATGTAGAGATGCTAAAGGGTACGTGGATACCGGCTCCTAACCAAACGGGTAATTGCGGGTATGGAACAACGTTACTTTCCCGCCGAATTGTAAAAAAGTTGCCCATGGGTATTGCTTCTGCAGAGAAACCTGCCAAAAAAGATGTACCGAAAAATAGAGACGTTACTGTTAGAAGAAACGAAGTGCCCGCTAAAAAAACTCCTGAGAAAAAAGCACCTGTTCAAAAACCGGCCACCCCGGAGAAAAACAATGATATAGTAAAAGACCAGATCGCAACGCCACCCACCGTAGAAAAGCCGGCAATTACCAGCGGCCCGGTTGCAGGATTCAAATCACGCAGAAAAGACATCATTAAAACGATTCCCATTTCGCAGGAAACATTTAAGATTGATTTTTATGATAATGGCGAAATAGATGGCGATTCTATCTCTGTATTTTATAATGGGCGTTTGGTTTTATCTCACCAAAGGCTAAGTGATAAGCCAATCTCATTAAAGCTTTCATTAGACGATCTTACCGGCGATAATGTAGTAACGATGTACGCCGAAAATTTAGGCACAATACCTCCAAACACTGCGCTGATGATTGTAACCGACGGAGACAAAAGATATGAAGTAAGAATAACATCCGACACTGAAAAGAGCGGTAGTGTGGTTTTCGTGCATCAGAAGTGAGGTGAAATGTGTGATCTGTGATGTGTGATGTGTGATGTGTGATCTGTGATGTGTGATCTGTGATGTACGATGTGAAAATTCTTACAATTTTTTAGGTTTCCGTGATTTTGCGGCTGCCTTATCGAATGCCGTTCCTGTTTTATATGCCCACCAAATAAGTACAAATTGTAAAGGGAATAATCTCACCCATGCAATCCAGGCAGGGAAACAAAACGCCGGCGATACGCAACCTTTTAACTGAATCATGTAAATATGTGCAGGAATAAAAGCGATCAATAAAAATATCGTAAGGTACATTCCTGCTTTGCGTGTTGCAGAAAAAAGCATAAGCAAAGCACAGGTGATCTCCAAAACCCCGCTGGCATAATTGATCAATTCTTTAAATGGAAAATATGGAGGAATGATTGACCGGTAATTTACCGGGTGCCAGAAATGATTAATACCTGCACCAAAATAAAAAAGGCTGAATATTATTAGATTGATTTTTCTTAGCAAAATATAACTTTAGCTGGTTTTAGAGGCCTGCTAAATTTGGGTATAAACAGTAACAAAAAATTATTAAAATTTTTCTATTAATTCTTGCCAATTTGAAATTAATTTTCCATTACATAAACTTAGTGTTGCTATGCCAAGTTTATAAATTGCTTTATTAGATAACAGTGCCAAATTGATTGTTTCAAGTATTTCTGATATTTTCGTTTCATAAATTGGGCTAAAACTATAAGCATTAAGTAATGCGTAAACCATTATTCGTCTTAGTGCATTTTCATTTCCTAATCCTATTTTATTTTCAAAATTTAAAAGTTGCCACATTATAGCTGATGCTTCTTTCTGCCAATAATCATGATTGTGATATTTGCCTGCAAATAAATAAGAAACTGCTAAATATTGAAGTATAGTGTAGTATTCATAATTAACTTGAATGTTTCTAGACGTAAACTTATAACATTCAGATTTTAAAAAATTATCAACATCATTTATTAACCCATATAAAGTTTTTTCTACAGTGGGTTCATTAATTTTCATTTGTGAAAATTTACTCAGAAATGTAAGTAAATGTCCAATATTAATTAAAGTATTATTATCTGCAGTTGCCAGTTCTATTTTTAAATTGTTGCTTTCACCTATAAGATTGTCATATAATTCATCAGTAAGAATTACCAAACATTCTTGCTGATAGATTCTTTTAAACCTATGACTTTCTATATTGGCACTTTGATATCTTTTAGTGAAATAAGCTAATTTACTTAATGTCCCATTTGACATAAAAAAATTTTCATCTGGAGAAAACATAATTGATTTATAAATTACCGAATCTATATCTTCTAAAATTTCATCAGTATTTACATCCAAAAAATTATTTTGTGCAGCCCATTCTATAGTCCAGCCAATACCCGTTAGTCCTCTTTCAAATCCCATTTCTTTAACTGATGCAATATTATCACTTACATTGTTCAGTAGTGATATAGCTTGTTCAGAAAATCTTACTTCTCGGGTGTGTTTATATAGAAGATAATTTAGAATTGCATATCCTGATTTTCCATACCATAGACTATTATCCATTTCATTTCCTATTCTCTTATTCTTCAAATGGTTAATTATACTATTTATAAATGAATCGTTCATTCAATTTTTAATTTTGCATTTATTTATTCCATACCCAAGTTTTAATATATGCACTTAACGCACTTTCTTTCATATTGGAAATTTTAAAGTATTCTAACATATAGTTCGTGCATATGTTTCCATTTGTATATCCTGAATTTCTTCTTTCATGCGGCAAATGAAATAGTGGTCCCCTAATGCGTCGAACAGTGTATCCTAAATTTTTCATTCTTTTAATTCGCTCAATATCTTCAGGCCCCCAACTTTTAAAATATTCATTGTCCATACCAGCTTCAATAAAAGATTTTCTTTTCATAAAAATAGCTCCTCCCCATGATCTTTTTGTAGCAGGAATAAATTTTTTTATGTTATAGATTAACAACTCGGGTTCTAATATTTTGCCAAACATTGCTTTGAATAATTTATCTATACTTATGAAATTTCCATCGTATGGAGAAACTACATCTGTTTTATTTTCTCTTAACATGTGCACAGATTCTGTTATTTGCTTTATTGGTAAAACAATGTCAGTATCATAGATTGATATGATAGGAGTTATTGTCTTTTTTAAAAGAAAATTATTCAACTTTGTATGATTAAATATTGGACTTTCAGGAGGGGTCGTTATAAGTTTACAGGATAAGGGTAGTTTTGTTTCACTAATTTTTGTTTCATTGTCAGATTCGCCTATGATAATATTTGTATCGAAATGTTTATCCAAATACCGCAATACCATTAATAAATTATCTAATCTTTCTTTTGAATCAATGCGAACAGGTATTAAAAATGTAACGTCTTTTAATGAAGTTCTGGTAGAATTTATTTCTTTTTTAAAATCGCAAATAAGTTCTGTAATAGGAAAGCTGCAGGTAGATTTATCAATCTGATCAAAGACTTCGTAAAAAGGAGAAGAATGAACAAAATCCCCCTTACAGAAAAAATGTAAATTATTTTTTTTATTTACGCCGCTGTAGTGCAAAATTTTTTTACTATTCCAGTCACTAAGTGGTTCATACGGCCAACAAAAATCCAATTCTTTATGTATTTTTATTTCTTGACCAAACAGCCATCCATTCCATAAGATAGACCACATATCCGAACACCATGATTGTATCCCATGAAATTGACTTCTTGTTTTTTTAGTTTGAATAAATGCTTCTTCGGCTCTCAAATTATTATGTATATTCATTAAATCATATAAAGCTTCACAATCAGATTCAACTTTATTCCAAAATTCATAAGAAGTATTTTTCATTAGATACTGTGCGCCGCCGGCATCATTATTATTTTCCATTACGGTTGTGGGTGGAAGACTTACTGCTTTACACATTTTTAAGAACAATTCAATGCTTCCGGCTAACTTTATGTAATTAGAATTTAGATAGCTTCTTGTATCTGATACATACCATATTTTATCTTTCATCAGGTTTTGAAAATCGGGTAATTCTCTTAACAAAACATCTGAATCAATATAAAAAAGAGCTGCATTACTTAATTTTGGATATAATTTTATATGTTGTTTTATAATATGAGGACGTATCGATGATGCATATTTTTTACTTTTTCTAAAATCCGGGTAAGTGTAAAAAGTAGCATTTTTATTACTATTTATTAATTCTTTGAAATAATGCCGCAATCCTATCTTAGGATTATATGCTAAAAGCACATGTATTTGTTCGGCACGAATTCCTAATTTTTTAAGATTATATAATTGGAGTTCAATTTGCCACAGAAAATAATAATCATCTGGCTGAGCAGTAAGAAAAATCATATTAGTATATGTAGAATTCATTAAAATATGACATACATTAAACTACTGTTTTTTTGAAATGTATTTTAAATTGTCAAACAATCGGGAAGCTAATCTTCGTTCATTTGTAATAATTTCTGCAGACCCATTAATTTCGAATTGGAAATCCAGTTTTGTTCCGTAGTTTGTTTTTAATTCATGAGGCAAAGAAATATATACAAGATAACTTTCAATATTTCCTTTATCAGTTTTTACTGTGTTTGTAGTTAGTGATATAGATGATACATGTCCTTTAATTGTGCCGTATTCTTCATAAGGATAATTTTCAAGTTTTATTATTACCTCCTGATTAATTTTCACTTTCCCCGCGCCATGAGCAGGTAACATCATTTGTCCAAGCATTTTATTTTTTAAAGGTACAATGGTAAATACTGGTTCACCTTGTTGAATAAAATGACCGTTGCTCCAAAAATTTAAAAACTGAACTTTTCCTTCTATCGGAGATTTAAAAACGTATTTATCTTCCCATGTCTTAAAATTATCTATCAAATCAGAATAAGAAGCAATTAAATCGAGTCTTAATTGTTTTTCTTTTTCGTTTTTCTGAATTGCTGTCTGCTGCAGTTTATTGATCGTTTCCTGTATCTGTTCTTTGAAAGAAATGTTATCTTTTATTATGTCATTATAAGAATCTTTTGCAGACAGATAATTCATTTTGGTTTTATCTAAATCAGCCTCTGCAATTACTTTTTTAGAAAATAGAAACGAATCACGATAATGAAATTTCCCCATAAGTTGAAGGCTTTCGCCGCTCATTAATAATTTTTTATTTAAAACTTCTAAATTGCTTTCCTGCACATTAAGCAATTTCTTAAGAATCTCTTCCTGCTTTGTCAGTAAATTATCTTTATAGTAGTTTTCAACCTGCTCGTACGCATTAATAAAAGAAAAATATTTAGCATTCAATTCTCCAAGAGAGACATTTTTGGGAAAATCAGATATGTAATTGTTAATATTGGTTGCACTGATATTGAAACTTTTTAGTGCTTTTTGAACTAATAACATATCATCAAGATTCGATGCATTTTGAATAATAGCGATGTAATCTCCTTCCTTTATATTATCTTTTGAATGGATACCATTCAAAAGCAATTTTCCAGAAGTATTTGCAACTAATTTTATGGGAGAATTATTTGCATTAATTATAATCTGTCCGCTTACTGTGTCAGGATATTTTATAAAACAGCCCAATGCTATTATTGATACGATTGATATAAATACAATCAATGTTATCCAAATTCCAAGATTGCCTGGCATCCGTTCGATAATATCCTGTATTTCCTCAGTTCTTTCTTTATTGTCTTTAGTTTCCTTCATTCTTGATTTTGTAAGATTTCCTCATTTTTATTAAGCACGTTTTTTATTTGAGGTGCAATGTTCATCTGCGCCTGCACCAGATAATAATATTTCCCCTTCTTTTCCATTAGTAAGTCGTGAGAACCAATTTCTATAATTGTTCCATGCTGCATGACAATAATTTGATCTGCTTTTTGTATTGTACTTAGTCTGTGAGCTATTACAATTACCGTTTTATTGCTAAATACTTTTTCAAGGGAGCTAACTATTTTTTGTTCATTAATACTATCCAAAGAATTTGTTGCTTCGTCAAAAAAAAGATAATCGGGATTTTTATACAAAGCTCTTGCGATTAAAATTCTTTGCTTTTGTCCTCCACTTAATCCTCTTCCTGTTTCCCCAACAACAGTTTGATATCCTAATGCCATTTGCTCTATTTCTTCCAAAATATTTGCAGTTTCAACCGCATTTTTCAAACGCGTAAAGTCAATTTTTTCATCAGAAAGCGTTATGTTGTTTATAATACTATCATTAAAAATTTTGCCATCCTGCATTACAACACCACACATATCTCTCCATTGTTTAAGGTCAATATTGTTTATGTTCATTCCACCAATTATTATTTCACCAAAGGAAGGTTTGTATAATCTGAGCAATAGCTTTAATAACGTTGACTTACCGCTGCCGCTATCTCCAACGATAGCCGTAACTTTACATTGTGGGATGGATAAATAAATATTTTTGAGAACAATAGGGCTACCAAAAGAATATTGAAAGCCAACATTTTTTAATAAGAGACCTCTCTCACTTGTTAATTCTATATTATTCTTTTCAATATTTTCTTCCTCATTTTCCATTTGATGAATTTCATTCAAACGCAAAAAACTAATTTTTGCAAACTGTGCAGAGATAATAAATTGTATAAATTGAATTACGGGGGCATTTAACATTCCGATGATAAATTGTGTTGAAATCATAACTCCTAATGTGATTTCTCCAGTGATTACCGCTTTGGCACAATAAAATGTAATAAGTAAGTTTTTTACATTATCAATAAACTGTGCTCCAATATTCTGAATGTTATTTATTGATAAAACGTTGACATTTACTTTGTACAACCTGGCCTGAATATTTTCCCATTTCCATCTTCTGTGTTTTTCATAGTTATTAACTTTTATATCCTGTATCCCTTCAATTGTTTCTACCCAATAGCTCTGGTTTTTTGAGTTCAGTTCAAAATATTCCCAATCTAGCCTCTTCCTTATTTTAATAAACAGCAAAACCCAGGTTACATATAAAAAACTGCCAATGAAAAATATAGTAAAAATGCCAACGTTGTATGTTAGCAGGATTATTCCAAAAACAATAAACGTTAAACCGGAAAAGAAAAGACTTATTGAATTGTTGGTTATAAAACTTCTAATACGTTCATGGTCATTTGCTCTTTGCAATATATCACCTGTTAATTTAGTTTCGAAGAACGTAATGGGCAATTTCATTAATTTGATAAGATAATCTGATATAAGCGCTATATTCAATCTCGAAGTAACATGCAGCAAAATCCAATCTCTGGCAGCATTTGACAACATGATGCTTACCAGAATAACTATGTTGGCTATAATAACTATGTTTAAAAAAGTTATATCATGTGTATTAATTCCAACATCAATTATTGATTTTGATATAAATGGTAAAATCCCCTGCAATGCAGTAACAAAGAGCATTACAACAAAAAGATTTAGAAAATTCTTTTTGTAAGGAATAAAGTAAGATAATATTTTTTGAAAATCTTTCTTGCTATCAATTTTTTCATTTGGCTGGTATTGTTTAAAATTTGCCATAGGCTCTATAGCAAGCGCTGCTCCATAGCCTTCCTTCGAATTATACCATTTCTTTATGAATGCCGAATGTGTGTAGCTTAACAATCCAACTGCAGGGTCTGAAACATACACCTTTTTCTTTGTTACTTTATATACTACAATAAAATGGCTGTTATTCCAATGAACAATACAAGGCAAAGGAATTTTTGTGTATAATAAATTAACGGTTGCTTTAATAGGTAACGTTCTAAGTGCAATACTCTCTGCAGCATAGCTTAAATTCAAAAACGAAACACCCTCTTTTGTAATACCACATTTATTTCTTAATAATTCTAACGAATAAAACTTACCATAATATTTTGCAATTATTTTTAAACAGGTTGGGCCGCAATCCATTTTATCCAATTGCCTTTCACTTGGGAATGATTTTAATGGCATTATATTCTGATTTATCCACAGCTGTAAAGAGATTTATTGACTAAAGGTTGACATCCTTTTCATTCATTTATATGATAAACAAAAGTTGCTTTAAACTATTCATTAATTGACTTAATCCTTTTCCCAATGCCACTTTTAGTTGTTATAAAAATTGCACGGATAGATATTTTCTTATCATCGCATGTTGTAAGTATAGTATCCCTAATTGAAACGGCAATAGTTTCATCAGCTTTTAAAAACTGGGTAATTTCCGGAAGCTGTTTTTCTCTATCAACAAATATAACTGGAGGTTTTTGTCCTGTATATATAAGAGAATCATTTCCATTTATATCTTTTATGAAAAGAAAAGGATGATAACCTCCGATAGCTTTTTCTGTAGAACCGGGGACTGTGTCTTTTGCTCCTCTTGTATTGGGTTGTATTAAGTAAGCTTTTGTTGTTCCTGTAAGAGTTACAGAGTTTAATAAATACGAGGAGAAAAGTACAATTAAAGTTTTCATGTTATTTTATTTTCAGTTACCAGGTCTTTATAGGAAGCAACCAGTATATTTTTTTAACACACTTATTCCTTAAAAATTAGCATTGCTTTTGTCTTTTCTATACATTCATCTATTTTGGCAGCACTGCTTTCATTGTACCAATAATATATCATTATATCGGCTCTGTCGTTTTTGTGTATTAAAACTTCTTTACAGCTATCATATTTGTTTCGGTATTTTTCTGTGCCGGGCTTAGTGATGCTCATATTTACTTTATACATAATAGCATCATCAGCATGTAAAAAAGTTTTTACATAATTTTTGGGGAGGAAAATTATTTTGCCATTTATTGTATCTGCAGCAAAATGAATTAGTCTTAAGTAACTTGTGTTTTTATCGGCTTTGGGATCAAACAAACGATTAATAGAGTCACTAATAAGTTTAAGATTCATCATACTCATACATATTGAAATATCATCTGTACTTGATTGCAATTCATACTCAAAGGGAGCAAAAGGCATTATCCATGCTCCAGAGAAATAAGTTGTGTCCGGATAAACTTCTAAAAAATCAGTTGGTTTATTGTAAGTAAATTTTACCTCTGTAATATAGTAATTTAAATATTTATTTTTTTGTGCATTACAAGCATTATAAAAAAGAAATAGAAGTATAAAACAATTCAAGATTTTTCGTACAACATGCATGCATTAATATTCAGTAAGTAGGAATTTTGCTTGAATAACCACTTCCTTTTGGAAGTGGTTATTCAATAGTCAAACCAAATATTTCAATTTATAATTTCATTCTGGCGTTTGCGATCCACAGAACCCAATTTCAATAGAAGCATCAAACATGGAAGCTGAACCATGACTATCAGTGTTATTTGTAGCATCATGATAGTTATATTCACCAGTGGCTGCATTATATCCAGTAATTATTACTGCATGACTAACGTTTCCTCCCTGATTAATGTCAGTCATTATATAACCATCATTTGAGAGGAAATTTTGCCATGAACTTTGGGCAAGATTAGTCGTTACATTAAAATATTCACCTGAAAACACATTTGCTTCATCTGGTGTTACTCCGTCATTAATCCAGCCAAAACCATATTGCTGTGTAAAATTGGTGTAATAAAAGGAGTCAGTATGTGCGTTTCCAAAATGATCGTCAAGCCAATTCAAAGAATCAAAATAACATAGAGGAAGAGTAGTAGTAGGCTGTGTGCCTCCAAATAATTTTTTCGAATCAATTTCCCGTATAACAGGAACTTCTGCTTCTAAGTTTTTTAATGTAAGTTTTTTAAGTTTTTGCATAAAATAAAATTTAAAATTAAAAAAGATTTTACAAATCAAAAGTATCATTCCCCTATTAAATCAAAAATTCTTAGTATGAATAATCTTATTACTTTTAGGCATAAAATAATAAAGTATGAGCTTCGGCAATCGTTTAAAACAATTAAGAAAACAGTATAATTTTACGCAAGGACAAATGAGTGAAAAATTAGCTATGGAGCAATCTACATATAGTAAATATGAAAACGATAAATTATCACCTAATATTGAAATAATTAAGCGTGTAGCTGCTGACTTTAATATTTCTACGGAATGGCTAATTGAACCAGATGGGAACCACGTAACTTTTGAACAAGGAAGCACAAATAATGGCAATGGCCTTATTCAAACAGAAAATTATTATGCCGTGCCTAAAGAATTTATGGATGCTTTTTTAAAGCAACAGCAAATGATTGATCTTCTTGTTAAAGAACTTCTTGAAAAATTGCATTAAATTTTATAAAATTATATTTCCATATTTATTGTAGTTCACGCAATATTTTATTTGAGATATTCTTTTGCCATACAACTGAATCTTATGATAATTACTGAAAGGCTTACTATCGGATCATCTTATTTTGAATTTTTTAAAGTTCATTGATAAAATAAAATGGCAAATGGTTTGAAAGTAAGATTATTAAGCAAAAAAATTTATTGCATAATCTATATTGTAAACCATTAATTTGCAACTATAAATTAATCAGTTTTTTTAAACATTGCAGGCTTAATCGTATTAATTTTAAATTTAAATAACGATTCATGCGGTTTTATCCCTATCCTGAATATCTCTAACTTATGCCTTAAAACTATACATTAGAATTTAAAATTCCACGTTACAGACGGAATTATCGGGAATAATGAAACTTGCTTCGCCTGCACCTGCAGCGTACCGTTATAAGGGTTGCCTGTTTGATCGAAGTAAATGAAATAAGGATTTTTACGGCTGTAAACATTATATACACTAAAGACCCATTCACTTTTTAATTTTCTCAATGGATGTTTGTTTGGGCTATAAGTCGCCGCCAGATCAAGGCGATGGTAAGCGGGCAACCTGTATTCATTAATGCGGCTATACTGCTGTGTGAGTACGCCGTTATAAATATAAAAGCGCTGCGGCAATGTGGCTGCATTTCCGCTACCGAAAACAAACGTGCCGGACAACTTCCATTTCTTTGATAATTCATAAATGCCGACAACGGACAGATCATGCCGCCGGTCATATTTCGCGGGGTATTCATCGCCGAAATTTAGTGCAGCAAATTTTCTGAAAGTCCAGCTTAAGGTATAGCCAATCCAGCCTGTTAACTTTCCCCTTGTTTTATTTATGAATAACTCTGCACCGTAGCTTTTTGCTTTGCCAAAGGTGAAAAAGTTTTCAGTGTCTTCAAGGCTTGCCGGTGTATAACCTTCTTCGTATTCTATTTGATTTTTTAAGTCTTTATAATACACTTCAATGGAAGTTTCATAGGTATTATCATTAAAATTTTTAAACAATCCCAGTGCATACAACCAGCTTTCCTGCGGCTTTACTTTAATCGTACTGGGTACCCATATATCAGTTGGCAGCGTGGTGCCGGCATTGCTCACCAAATGAATGTATTGAAAATTCCTGGTGACGGCGGCCTTTATAGACGTTTCATCATTTAGCGCATAGCGGATAGTAAATCTTGGCTCAAAACCAAAATAGGTTTTTACCGGCTCTCCTTTTTTATATTCAATACTGTCGAGTCTGTTTCCATTCACATCAGTTGTATAGCTTTTGTAAATGCCTACCTGTTGAAATAAGCTTTGCCTGAGGCCGGCATTTATTTTTATTTTATCACTTACGTCCCAATCGTCCTGTACATACACCGCAGCTTCATGCGAATATTTTTGCTGTGCATTATTGGGCATAAATTTTACAGTATCCTGACTTCCTGTAAGAACAGATGGCGTGAATGTATGATAGGTGTAAATACCTCCAAACTTAATTTTATGATTAGTGAATGGATAGAGATCAAAGTCCTGTTTCACATTCCAGTCCTTTATGCCAGACTTCAAATTGATCTCAAAATTATTCTGATTAGCGCCAAAGTTGAAATTATAATCGTTGTACACTAAAGTGGTATTGGAAAACAAACGATTATTAAACACATGGTTCCATCGGAAAGTACCGGTAGCATTGCCCCAGGGAATGTGAATATCCAAAGACTGTTTCCCATTTATAAAATCAAATTTATCCTTGCCAAAATACCCGCTCAAATAAATATGGTCTTTTTCAGAAATTTTATAATTGATCTTGGCATTGAGGTCATAAAAGTAATAACCAGACCCGCTAAAGGCATTTGTTTTTTTAATGAACGGCTTTACCAGGGCATCTATATAAGTTCTTCTTGCGGATACTATAAAAGAAGCTTTGTTTTTTTTCACAGGACCTTGTATGGAGAGGCGCGATGCTATCAGACCAATGCCGCCCTCCACAATAAAGTTTTTGTCGTTTCCTTCTTTCATCGCAATATCAAGCACACTGGAGAGGCGGCCTCCATACTGCGCAGGCATACCGCCTTTTATGAGAGAAGTATTTTTAATAGCATCGCCGTTGAAGATGGAGAAGAACCCAAATAGGTGGCCGCTGTTATACACCACTGCATCATCGAGCAATATCAAATTTTGATCGGCGCCACCTCCCCTTACATACAGCCCGGAGTTGCCTTCCCCTGCACTTTGCACTCCCGGTAAAAGCTGCACGGTTTTCATCACATCAATCTCCCCTAAAAAGGCAGGAATAGATTTTATTTGATTGATAGAAAGATCAAGCTTACCCATCTGCGCATTCTTCACGTTGGCATCCCTTTTTTTAGAAGAAATAATTATTGCCTGTTCTGTAGTCACCTTTGGCGCCAGTTCGAAGTTGTATTGCACATCCGAACGAAGGTCAACCTGTATAATTTTGGGAACATAGCCAACACGCGTACATATAAAAACGTAAGTGTTACCGGTAAGAGTTATAGAATAAAATCCGTATTGATTGGAGGCGATTCCTTTTGATTCACCTTCTACCGAAATAGTAGATCCGATAAGGGTTTCGCCGGAAAGAGAATCTTTTACATACCCGCTAAGTGTATATTTATTTTGTGACCATACAAAGATGGGGAATAAAAAAAAGACTACGGATAATAACTTTTTCAACTTGAATTTTATAAGAAAACCTTATTTAATGGTATCTTTTATTTCACCACAGTTAAGCATAGACGCTTTGTATTGCGGATCATGTTTGCCGAGGTAAGGATTTATAATTTCTTTTGTGTTGCTAAGCCAGTTGCCTTCTTTACCATCTCCAAAGGCCATCGGGCAATTTTGCCAGTACAATTTTTCTCCTTCATACCCTATCGTTCTTAAAAAAGGATATAAATTTTCAGAAACCATTCTAAAATCCTGTCGCATTTCTGTAATATCGTTTTCCATAAGTATGGCCTGGGCATTTGCTTTTATATCACTGATTTCCTGCCGGGCCGCCATCACGATTTGTGAATCTTCTTTTTGCAGATCATCAAGCCTTATGCTGTCCATCATCGTTATGAATTTTTGTGCCTCGTTTTTTACCTGGAAAGTATCCGCTTCCACAAAAGCGCTTTTCATATCGAGATAAGAATTTACAGAATTAGAAACGCTTTGATTAAACTCCGGCGTATGCTTGCCTAAGGACTATTGATTCCTGCTTTGGGCGCATTATCGTGGGAGTCATCTGTTTTAAAAAACAGCCACCAGGCCCCAAGCAAAACGGCTGCTAAAAAAAGTATTGCTAATAAACTTTTCATTCTTAAAAATTTTCCGGCGAAGTTAAGACATAAACTTTCAAGGGCTTTGTGCCGCAGGCGATGAATATTACACATCATTGCCTGAGAAGTTTAAAATATTCTTTGTTTTTTTCTATTTTACAATGCTCATTTAATTTTTATGGATAATCCTCAAATGAAAGATTACACAATACTCCCTTTACCTGGAACGATAGACGAGGTAATTGCGCAGCTTCAGCAAATAATAGATCATTGCAAAGCAACTAACAATTGCGCCGGATATTTTGCGGTATTATATCACAAAGTGACCTGTAAAATAAAAGATAATATTTCGCA
Organism: Hanamia sp.; assembly: GCA_965217965.1. Taxonomy (GTDB): domain Bacteria; phylum Bacteroidota; class Bacteroidia; order Chitinophagales; family Chitinophagaceae; genus Ginsengibacter. Next base: position 635,038 of record CBDCJQ010000002.1, read on the forward strand.
TAAAAGCTTTGAAGACGGTATACGAGAATGGAGCTACTGGATGTAATATTCGCAAACCGGTACATCGATGCTTACAATTCATGGATCAGTGGAAAAGCAATGACAGCTTCGTGGCAAATAGCCTTCAAACACGCTTCGGATAACACTTTTCTTGTGTTGCAACATTTGCTTATAGGAATGAATGCCCATATAAACCTCGACCTTGGCATCGCATCTTCCAAAGTGATGGAGGGTTTCGCCTTAGATGATATTCACAATGATTTCAACACGATAAATAATTTGTTGGGAGCAATGATAGACAATATGGAAGATTGCCTTACCAAAGTGAATCCTTTAATGCGATTACTGCATTTGAATTGGTTTAAGTATGATGAGATGCTGGTTGCAATTCAGTATGAAAACAGCCAGGGATGGCGCCTGGGAATTTTCAAAAGAAATAAATGGAAAAACAGTAAGTGCTTTTGATGATTGTCTTGCTGCAAGAGATAAAAGCATTGCAGCATTAGGAAAAGTAATCGCTGAGCCAAAAAGGAATTTATTGAAAATAATAGTAAAACTCATCAGGCTTTTTGAGAAAAAGAATGTTGTAAATGTGATGGAATTTTTAGGTGCTTGATGTTATGATTTCTGAACCTCAGATTTATCTGATTTACTGATTCGCCCGGTTAAATTATTTTCAAAATAAACCTCAGACCTTATGTTCAGGATAATAAGTCAATCCCTTTCATCTGAGGTTGTTTACAGGATAATCGGTTAATCAGCCTTATCTGAGGTACATTTTCAGCAATCAATTATCCCTTTAATCTGAGGTTTTATTTGGTGGTTAGTTTTCATTTCATCAATTTCGGGCAATTTTATATGAATATTTCATTTGAGAATACAGCCATCGCCTTTGAATATAAAACTGATAAAGAACTCAAGAAAGCCAAATTTCTCTTCACTGCGATGGCTATTGACTGGCTGGTAAAGCTGGGGACAAAAGTGACACCGTGGATTATTAAATCAGTCTTACCCATAAAAGGACTTATACGCAAAACCATTTTCAATCAATTTGTAGGCGGCGAAACATTGAGCGAAACTTCAAAAGTTGCCGACAAGCTTGGCCGCTTTCATGTGCAGGTAATTCTTGACTATGGTGTTGAGGGAAAAGAAGGAGAAGATAATTTTGACCATGCAGCAGACGCTTTTACAGAGGTGATAAACTATGCCGCCACCCAACCAAATATTCCATTTATAAGTATCAAGCTCACTGGCTTCTCCCGGTTTGATTTATTGCAAAAATTACATACCGCATGCCCATACAATTCAACCATACACGGAATAGTTCCGACGGAAATTTTAACGGTTGATGAAAAGGCGGAATGGGCCAAAGTTGAAAAAAGGCTGGAACAAATTTGCGAAGCCGCTTACTGGAATAACGTTGGTGTTTTAATTGACGCCGAAGAAAGCTGGATTCAAAAGCCCGTGGATGCGCTTGCAATAAGGATGATGCAAAAGTTCAATACCAAAAAAGCAGTTGTATATAATACGGTCCAGCTTTATCGTACCGGGCAACTGCAGTTCTTAAAAGATAATTTTGAAGCATCGAAAAAAAATAGCTATATACCCGGGTTCAAGCTCGTAAGAGGCGCTTACATGGAAAAGGAACGCAGGCGTGCAGAAGAATTACAATATGCCTCTCCCATTCAGCCGGATAAAAATCAAACAGATGCTGATTACAATGCAGCGCTTGAGTTTTGTATTGGCAACCTTGAGCAACTCAACATGATTGTTGCTTCGCACAATGAATACAGTAATTTATATGCGGTGGAATTGATGGAAAAATTTCAACATTCATTACATCATGCTAACATCCACTTTTCACAACTGTATGGAATGAGTGATAACATCACTTTCAACCTTGCCAAGGCCGGATGTGCCGTGAGCAAGTATTTGCCCTTCGGGCCAATTAAAGATGTGATACCTTATCTGATGAGAAGAGCACAGGAGAACTCTTCAGCAAGTGACCAAACAAGCAGGGAGCTTGGGCTTATAAAAAAGGAACTTGCGAGGAGAAAGGCAGCCGAAAATTTATCCTCCTGATCAAACTTCCATTTTAATAACCTGGTCTTCCACCAACGCAAAAACAGTATCTGCCTTTTTGGGTATGAGCTTATACAAACCTGTAAACATGCTGAAAGCGGGTAGCACTGCATGTTTAGCCGTAAAATAAAAACAAGGCAGATGAATTGATTGCTTACCAACACCACTCACCTTTATACCCGGGTGCACATGTCCCGAAAAAGTAAACAACTCACGATCATCATCTGGGCAATGTGTGGTGATATCATGTGTGAAGCAAAAGTTTTTGATGGATAATTTTTTTTTGCTCACTTGTATGTTTGCCTCATCATAAAATTTTACCGGCAGCAAATCATGATTGCCTTTTATAAGATGAATGGATAAGCCAGGCAGATCATTGCGCCATTTTAAAAAGAAATCGATTTCTTTATTAGCGTGACTATGAAACATATCACCGGCAATTAATAAAGTGGCAGGTTTAAAAAATTGTATCTGGGCAAATAATCTTTGCAGGTCTTCTTTATAAATATTTTGCGGCACGCCAATACCTGATTTTCTAAAATGCCCTGACTTACCAAAATGAAGATCAGAAAGAATCAATGCTTTTTCTTCTTCCCAAAAAATACAACGTGCAGGAGAAAGCCAAAGCGTTTGTTTATGAAGGACGAATTTATGAGGAGAAAACAAAGGTGGTCTTTTTGATGACTGCAAAAGTATTAATTCTACTTATAGCTGCAGTTAGGAAAACAATAATGGACAGGCAAATCAATAGTATTTGCTTTTTGTTATATCTTTTTTAAAAGGATAGATACTTAAAATGACAAGATGGTTTTCTTCAAGAATAAAAAATATAACATTTTTCCTGTCAAGTTTATAAATAAACGTTGATTGTCCCGAAGTAGATCGTGCAACTGAAGGCATCATACTAAGCTTTTCTAATCTTCTATATGTTCTTTTAATGAACTTTTCTGAAGATTGTTGAGACCAGTTTTCTTTGAGATATAAAATGATATTTTTAAAATCATTATCTGCTTCTGCAGTCCATACTATTTGGTAAGCCATTGCACTACCTTTTTCTTCATTTGTTCATGTGTAATATAGCTGCCGCTTTGGTAGTCATCTAAGGCCCGGTTTAATTTATGTTGCAATTCTTCCGGCAAATCAGTAATTGCCATATCATTTAAAGAACTACCAGGGTGCAATAACTCATATACTTCATCAATCAATTCCTCATCAGTTGTTGATACAAGTGTTTGCAAAATATCTTCTTTTTTATTTTTTTGATCCATAATTAAATTTACAAATATTTATTAAAAATGCTAAAGATAAAGATAAAGGCTGAAAAAAAGTTTATTAAAATGTGCGGTTTTATTTATGCAATTCGTGCCTTCTAATTCGTGGGGCCAAATAATTATTTAGGATTAGGCGGTTAAGTCGTGAATTACTGCAAAATGGTTTAAGCAAATTTATAATCAAACATTATCAAAGCCATATTGGGCTCGATTCACAAATCATTTGATAGTTTTTATATACGATGTAAACGCCTAATTCTATAATTATTTTTCCAACTGCATCTGCATTTTCTTCACCCTGTCTTCCAATTTTTCTGAGGTCAGGTTTTCACGCATACTATCAACTTTTATAGGGAAACAAAATGGCGTAAGCCTGGTTGGGAAGGTAATAATGATCTTACTTTTTTGAATCCGCTCCAGCATATTTCTCAAGCGCTGCTCTTCCATTTGCTGCTCCATCACTTCATTGTAAGATTGGCGAAGCAATAGATTATCGGGTTCATATTCCGCAAACACATTAAACAATAACGAGGCGGACGATTGCAGATGCCGTGCCTTTTTTTGCTCGCCCGGAAAACCCTGGAATATTAATCCGCCGATCACTGCAATATCCCTGAATTTTCTTTTAGCCATTTCTACACTATTCAAACTTCGCTGAATATCCGTCAATAAATTTTCAGGCGAAAAAAGTTCATAAGCATTTGTATCATCTAACGGTATCGGCTGATCGCTTAATAGTTCAAAGCCATAATCGTTCATGGCAATTGAGAAAGTAATGGGCGTGATGCGGCTGATCCTATAGGCTAAAATCGCAGCCATAGCCTCATGCACCAGCCGCCCTTCGAATGGAAATACAAAAAGATGAAAGCCGTCTTTTGTTTCAATGTGCTCAATCAGGAGTTCATTTTGCTTTGGAATATGAGACAGGTATTCCTGCAATTCGAACAGCCGCTTTAATATTTCAATTTCTTTTTCCGTATGAGACTGTGCACTTCCCGCTTCATCAAATTTTTTCCGCAACATAAAACCGAGGTTGGCAGATAGTGGCATTCTTCCTCCCTGCCAGCTTGGAATGATAGATTTTTTTGCATTGGATTTTCTTACCAGCGCTGTCATTTCTTTTACCATAGCAAATTCCAACGTTCTTCCGGCAAGCGTAAAAACGTCTCCCGGCTGCAGTCTTGCAATGAACCATTCTTCTATGACGCCGACAAAGCCGCCGCTGATAAATTTTACTTTCATCATCGGGTCGCTCACGATAGTGCCTATATGCATACGATGGCGCATGGCGATGCGCCGGTTATTTATTTTATAGAGCCCATCAATAATTTCAATTTTTTTGTAATCATCATATTGCTGTAAGGCAACACCGCCTGCTGTGGCAAATTGTAATATTTGCTGCCATTCTTCTTCCGTAATCTCCCGGTAGCAATAAGTGGTTTTTATTTCCCGGAAAATCTGTTCAGGATAAAATCCATCAGAAATAGCCAGCGTGCTTAAATATTGTATTAATACATCGAAGCATAAAATTCTTGGCTCGCGGCTTTCTATCAATTTTATTTCAGTGGCTTCCTTTAAGGCAGCCGCTTCCATAAGCTCAAGCGAATGGGTTGGTAAAAAATAAATCTTGCTTATTTCCCCTGGCCGGTGACCGCTTCTGCCGGCTCTTTGTAAAAACCGGGCAACTCCTTTTGGCGAGCCGACCTGTATAACGGTCTCGACTGGACGAAAATCAACACCGAGGTCAAGACTTGCCGTGCAGACTACGGCTTTCAATTTTCCGGTGTGCAAATTTTCTTCTACCCAAAATCTTAACTCCTGCTCAATGCTTCCATGATGCAAAGCGATTGCGCCGGCAAGTTCAGGACAAGCGGTTAATAAAGCCTGGTACCAAAGCTCACTCATGCCACGGGTATTAATAAAAATAAGTGTCGTGGTGCTTTGTAGAATGATGGGAATTACTTTATCTACCAATTTAATTCCGAGGTGGCCTGCCCAAGGAAATTTTTCTATTTCATCCGGAAAAACAGATTCAATGTGAACAGGCTTATCAATATTTGCAGTTACGGTTTCAAAATTATTTGAATCCTGATTATTATATAGCGGCGATAATAATACTTCCTGTGCCTGGGCAAGATTCCCAATGGTGGCACTTATCCCCCAGAGAGATAGCCCCCTATCACCCGAAGGGGGGAATGACTGAAGTTCATTCACAGGCTTCCCGTTTGCTAATGTCTCCTTTTGCAATTCTTTATAAAAAAGACCTGCAATTCTTGAGATGGCGAGCTCAACCTGCACGCCTCTTTTTGATCCAATCAACTCATGCCATTCATCAACGGCAATTATTTTCAGCGTTTTAAAAACGTCAGGATAATTTTTTTGCGCCAGCAAAAGATGCAGGCTTTCAGGAGTTATTATCAATATTTCGGGCATCTGCCTCTTTTGTTTGGCCCGGTCGCTCAGGCTGGTATCGCCATTGCGAATACCAATCTTCCAGCTCATGTTTAGTTCATCAATCACTTCTTCCATTGCCCTGCCGATATCTTTGGCAAGAGCCCGCAAAGGCGTTATCCATAAAAGCTGAAGATTGCTTTTTGATTTTGTTTTGTAATTTTTCGGATTTTCATTAATGAAATCAATCAATGCTCCAAGGAAAACTGAAAATGTTTTCCCGCAACCTGTTGGCGCATTTACCAGGCCTGATTTTTTATCAATGATGTGCTGCCAGGTTTCCTGTTGGAAAGTGAAGGGCGTGTAGCCTTTGACCGTAAGCCATTCCTGGATTATTTTATAGCCAAATGTTTGTTCTACTTTCAATCAGATAAAATTAGGTAACAAAAATGCCTTGGATAAATAAAAGATATATTTTATATTCGTAAATATATTTTATAAATATGAATTATAAGAAAATTACCTACACCAGTACATTGCCAAATGTAGTGATGGAAGAAGTGGTAGAGTATGCAAAGAAGAAAAAAATTTCAAAAAATAAAGTAATTGAAATTGCTGTGAAGAAGCTTTTGGAAGAAGAAATTAGAAATGAGTTAATAGAATCCTTTAAAAAATTAGCCGATGATCCTGATATGATTGAAATGGCTGAATGGGGCATGGGGGATTACGCGGAGCAATTAAAAAGATTCGAAATATGAAACAAGGAGAAATATGGTATGCTGATTTAGAGCCAATAAGAAGAAGTGAGCAATCGGGTAAAAGACCGGTAGTGATTATAAGCGGAGCCGTCATGAATATTTCCTTACAAATTGTTATCGTATGCCCATTAACAAGTGTGATAAAAAATATCAAAGGATGTATTGTTGTTCATAAGAATGAAATAAATAATCTAAAGAAAAATTCGGAAATCCTGGTGCTGCAAGTGAGAACCATTTCAAAAACCAGGTTATCAAAAAAACTTGGAGAAGTGACAACAAATGAAGTAGATTTAATTAAACAGGGAGTTAGCTTATATCTCGATTATTAATCATTTCCCATACATATTCAGCATCGCTTTTAAATCTTTAATCGTATTTATTTCATCCACAGTTTTATCTTTCCGCCAGCGGCTCATCCTGGGGAAACGCAGGGCCACGCCACTTTTATGACGATTGCTTGCCGCTATGCCTTCAAAGGCGATCTCGAAAACCAATTCAGGCTTTACTGTTCTTACCGGGCCAAATTTCTCAATAGAATTCCTTTTTACAAAGTTATCTACCTGCGCAAATTCTTTATCGGTAAGGCCTGAATAGGCCTTGGTAAAAGTGACAAGGTTATCACCATCTTTTACGGCAAAAGTATAATCAGTATAAAGATTGCTTCTACGACCGCTACCCTTTTGTGCATACACCATCACGCAGTCTATCGTAAGCGGATCAATCTTCCATTTCCACCAATCCCCTCTTTTTCTTCCAACTTTATAAGTAGAATCTTTTCTTTTCAGCATAATGCCTTCGCTGTTCATTTCTCTTGAGCTCTTTCTTACTTCGGCCAGGTCGTTCCACCCGGCAAAGTCAATTATTTCCGAAATTTGAATGGCGTTATTTTTTATGGGCAAAATAATCTCCTCCAATTTCCTTCTTCTTTCTTCCAACGGTTTTTCGCGCCAGTTCTCATAATTATATTCCAGCAGGTCATAAGCAAAAAAGCAAATAGGCGCTTCCTGCAATTGTTTTTTACCAATATTTTTACGTCCAATACGTGTTTGTAAAACTGCAAAGGGTAACGGCTTGCCGTCAAGTGCTGGAATAATTTCACCATCAATCACAGCGCCATCAGGCAACAGATCTTTTAAAATAAAATATTCGGGAAATTTGTCGGTCATAAGTTCTTCGCCGCGGCTCCATACGAATAGCTCATTGTTTCTTTTGATAACCTGTCCGCGAATTCCATCCCACTTCCATTCCGCCTGCCACTCGTGCGGGTTGCCTAAAGTTTCCGGTTCATCTTCCAGCGCATAAGCGAGATAGAATGGATAGGGTTTCGAAAAATCTGACACAGACGATGATTCACTCAGCAACTCCGCAAAAGTTGTAGTAACCGGATCCCAGTTGCCACTGATGCGATGAGCAATAACAGATGCAGAGAGGTCAACGGTTTTAGCCAGCGCATTTACAATTGTTTTTTGCGAAACGCCAATTCTAAAACTGCCGGTAATTAATTTATTGAAAACAAATCTCTCGTCCTGGTTCATTTTATCCCAACTATCCAAAATGAATTTTTTTCTTATTAATTCATCTTCTTTTTCAATGGAAATAAATTTTCCGAGATAGTATGAAAGGCTCTGGTTAACCTGGCCTTTCATTTTTGTTTCAGGCAACAACAAAGCAAGCGTTTCGGCGAGGTCGCCGACGGTATGGTAACATTCATCAAAAAGCCAGGAAGGATAATTGGTAATTTCTGCGCACCAGGCCCGCATAAGCCGTGAATTAACAGCACGGCGGGGCCGTCTTCCGCTAAAAATAGCGATCACCCAAACCTTGTCATCGTCTGCTGCTGTAGCAAAATAATCTACCAGGCTTTGGAGCTTGTCATTTGTTTTTGTAGATGTACTTAGTTCATTTACCAGTCGGGCAAACAACTCAAGCCCTGAGATATCGCTATTGTCCATTGAGGCTTCAATGTGTTCGACTTTAGGGTTAGTATGTGTACTTTCGCTCATTTTTAAAACTCAGGCTTCAATCTTTTTATCTTCATTTAGATCCTGCACACCTGCTTCTTCATCCTCATTTCCATACTGGGTTTTTACTTCGGCGGCTATAGCTATGTTTTCTTCATTAAGGTACCGGGCAAAGGCCGCCTGAAACCCGTGGGTAACGAAGATCCGTTCTGCACCGGTAGCTTTTACCGTTTGTAACAAACTATCCCAATCTGCATGATCGCTTAAAGGAAAACCCGCATCAACATTTCTTCTGCGGGCATTTCCACGTACCTGCATCCATCCGCTGCAAACGCCCACGGAATATGGTTGAAATTTTTTCATCCAGGAAGTTCCGTCGGCAGATGGCGGGGCGATCACTACCGTGTTTTTTAGTAGCTCTTTCGGAGTTTCCGGGGTCACTCTCACCACCGGTTCAAGGTTCCAGCCTGCATTTATCAATCCCTGCTGCATATTGAAAATAGCGCCATGGGCATAGATCGTTTGCGTAGTTTCTTTTATCGCCTGCAACACCCGCTGTGCTTTGCCCAGGCTGTAGGCTAACAAAATGCTCGTTTTACCATTCTCCTTGTTTTTTGTTATCCAGGTGATGATATTATTATAAATGTCTTGTTGGGGTTTCCACTTGTAAAGCGGCAGGCCGAAGGTAGATTCTGTTATAAAAGCGTCGCATTTTACCGGCTCAAATGTTCCGCTCAGCCCATCATCTTCTACTTTATAATCGCCACTTACTACCCATATTTCGCCATTGTACTCCAGCCTCACTTGCGACGAACCTATTATATGGCCGGCAGGATGCAGAGAAATTCTAACGCCATTTATAGCTATCGTTTCATTCCAGTCAACTGTTTCGTAGTAATTATCTCCTAATCTTAATTGAAGAATGGGTTTGGTAAAAGTTTGGCAGAGATAAGATTTATGGCCAAAATAAGCATGGTCGCTATGCCCATGTGTAATAATTGCTTTATCAACCGGCTTCCAGGGATCAATATAAAAACCGCCCTTTTCACAATACAAACCCTTGTCTGTAAAAGTTATTAAATTTGGCATCGTAGCCTGGGTACAAATAACCTGCCCGATTACAATTATGTTTTTATTCTTCCGGCTAAATTTTTCCATGAAATAAATTGTTCAGAGCATAACATCTTTTTTAGAAGGAATATTTTACAAACTTGATAAAAAGTTTCATTTGAATCACAACCGGAAAAACTAAGTATATTCTAAGGGGGTTGATCAAAACTTAAAAAAATGTAGAAGACGCGAAAAATTTTACCCAATGCCCTGAAAATTATCCCCGATATGATCTATTTTCAAAAAAAAACAGTTTTTGGTTTAGTTTTTGACTGGTTAGGGCTAACCATTTAAGTTTTTAATTCCTATTATAACCATCGCTTTTGTTTCTAATAATTTATTAGAAGTAATTTGCCATACCGCATGGCAGATTTTGATATGTTATAGCTAACTGATTCCAAGAATAATCACTATTTATAAACATTATAATCTAATTGAATTTACCGTTTTATGAAGAATCTGACTTACTCCTTTCGGCAAAAGGTTATTACGATTATTTTCCTCTTTACCTATGTTTTTTGTTCTAACAGCCTTCTTGCTCAACAATCATTGATTAAAGTACAAGGTTGGAATGCGTATGTACATCTTCCGTGGGATTACTATGCCAATCCTACTGCAACGTATCCAACTATCGTGTTTTTCCCCGGCCTGGGTGAAGTTGGTACGAACGCAAGCCTCGCTATCAGAAATGGCCCCGGCGCTTATATTACCCAGGGGTGGAATGGAAATGTGCTGATTGGTGTTGATAGTGTAAAATTTATCGTTATTAGTTTACAGCCGGATAAAGCCTGGCCAATAGAAAAAGAAATAGACAAGAGAATACAAACACTCAAAAAGTCGTACAGAATTGATAATTCGCGCTTGCACTTAACCGGATTGTCAATGGGAGGATGGGCAAGTACTACTTATGTTACCGGTGACAATTATGGCGGCCCTTATACTTATGCCGGCCAGATCGCTACCGTGGTAGAAGTGGAGGGCGTAAGGCCGGATGACAATGCACCTTACCCCCAATTGTTCGACAATTTTGCAAAATCCGGAGGAAGGTTACTTGGTTTTGAGCAAATTAATGATGCCCGGGATATTCTATCGCGTGTCAATCGCATGAATTACACAAGGCCCGGATCAGGTATATTTGTTTCCACGAATTTTGGCGGTGGCGGTCATTGCTGTTGGCAGCAGTTTTATGGTGGGAGTGGTACGCAGCCTGGGGTCTTTCTCCTTGATGGCATTAATCAAAACATTTACCAATGGATTGCCCGCAACCCGGCTCCTGTAAGCGGCCAGACAAAAAATATTCCTCCTGTGCCAAACGCCGGAGTTGACAAATCGATAACTCTTCCTGTCAGCTCAGTAACCTTAACAGGAAGTGGAACTGATGCTAACGGAACCGTAGTCAGCTATGCATGGTCTAAAATTTCCGGGCCTTCAGGCGGCAATATAGTAAGCTCGAACTCAGCTACCACTGTTATTAATGGTCTTGTACAAGGTACTTACCAATACCAGTTGACAGTGACGGATAACAATGGAGCAACCGGCAAAGACCTGGTAAATATCACGGTGAACGCGGCTGTTTCCAATATTCCGCCGGTAGCCAATGCCGGAGCTAATTTTAGCATCCAACTTCCCGCAAGTACCGCGGTATTATATGGAAGTGGTACAGACGCGGATGGGACTGTTGTTGGGTATTTATGGACCAAAATTTCCGGGGCTTCCGGTGGAAATATTGTAACCCCGAATACTCCGGCAACCACTATATACAATCTTGTTCAGGGAATTTATCAATACCAATTGACGGTGACAGATAATAACGGGGCAACCAGTAAGGCTACGGTCACAGTTACGGTAAAAGGATCAGCCACTAATATTGCGCCAACAGCAAATGCCGGAAGTGATATTAAAATTACCTCACCGGCAAATACCAGTACTTTGTATGGCAGTGGCACGGATGCCAATGGTACCGTTGTTTCCTATTTATGGACACAAATTTCTGGAGCTTCAGCTACCATTGTCTCTCCGACGAAAGCTACGACATCAGTTGCAGGTTTAAATTCAGTAGGATCTTATACGTTCCGCCTTACAGTAACTGACGACGCAGGCGCTACTACGTTTGATGATATAATTGTGAAGGTGGCTTCAGCTTCGTATGTTTCAGGACAACGGAAAATGATTCCCATCGCTCCTGACGGAGGTATCTACTTTGTTAACAAGGGATATTTACAACCTGGCGATACCGGGTGCATTCAATCAGGGACTTACCCATATATTTCCATTGACGGTGTAGTAGGCACCGCTGCACAGCCTATTGTTATTACCAATTGCGGCGGGCAAGTCATTAATACGGGTAATAATGGAACATCGTATTGTTACCGGATCGTCAACAGCCGCTTTTTCAAATTTACGGGAACAGGCGCATCCGGAATAAATTATGGTTTCAAAGCATTCTGGAAAGGAGGCTTTACGGGAGCAGGGATGTCAGTAAGGGATGGTTGCAGCGATTACGAAATTGACCACTTTGAAGCACAAAATGTTCAGAATGGATTTTTATGTAAAATCGATCCGTATGATTGTGATCCTGCAAGCTGGAGCACGGGCTGGACAATAAATAATATATCTTTTCACGATAACTATGTTCATAATACAACAGGAGAAGGATATTATATAATAAATACAAGTGCAACCGTTACTGTGAAGGATTGCAAAGGCAATTATATAACAGTGGAGCCCGTAAAAGCAAACGGAGTAAAGTTGTACAACAATATATGCGACTCTACCGGGTGGGATGGCATCCAGGTGGCTGCATCCACAAATACCCAAATTTATAATAATAAGGTTACTAATTATGGGCTATTTAATATGGCCTCACAGCAGGCCGGCATTCTTCTCGGCGGCAAAAGCGATGGATCAATTTATGGCAATTATATAAGTGGTGGCACCGGCGAAGGGCTCGAAATATTTGGTACTAACAGGGTGTATGTTTATAATAATGTAGTGGCGAACGCCGGCTGGGATGGATCGTCAACTAAGCAAGACGCGATCGCTATTGATGACAGGCCTCAGCCTTATAATTTTTATGGAGGCCTGCAGGTGTACGTGCTGAACAATACTGTTGTAAATGCAGGGCGGAATGCGGTTCATATTTTTAACTCCTATGGCACGATGGCTACCGGTAATAAGATCAATAATAACCTGCTGGTAAAGCCGAATAATACCAGCCCGTATGACAATCCTTATGCAAATATTGATGGTCATACAGTTGTAGATACCTCAAAAAACGTAAGACTATCCATCATTTCGGTGGCAAATTTTGTGAATTCGGTTGGCGGTGATTATCATCTGCTATCTACTTCGCCTGCAATAGACAAGGGACTTGATGCATCTGCCTTCGGGGTTAAAAGTGATTTTGACGGTATAGCCAGGCCACAAGGAGCTGCGTACGATGCAGGCGCATTTGAATATAATACGGGCACTAAGCCACCTGCGGGAAACCAGCCGCCCGTATCGAATGCAGGCTCCAACCAGGTAATTCAACTGCCGATGAACAATGTATTTTTAGATGGAAGTAACTCCACCGATCCTGATGGAACTATTGTTTCTTATAAATGGAGCGTGGTAAGCGGCCCCTCGGGAAGCAGCTTTACAGCATCTGCAAATAAGACCACGACACTTATGTTTGTGAACACAGGTATTTATACCATTCGCCTGACGGTTAGTGATAATGGAGGCCTAAGTTCATCTACTGATATAACTGTAACATTTCAAGCCGCAGCAGTAATTCCGCCGCCTATATCAATGAATGGAAAAGCGATTCATGTAAATATTTATGACGGAAAAACGCCTTATAACAATTCTCAGTGGAATAACTGGAATGTGAATTCCAGCCTCACAAGTAATAAGTTTTCTTATGATGATGGAAGCTCCAGTGGCGTTAGCGCTTACCTGAGCTCCAGCCAGAGAATTGTTGATAATGGCAGTAATTATTCGTCGTCTGTTACAGTTTGTCCATCACAGGTTTTACAGTTAAATTCTATCACAACCAGTGACCGTGTGTTAACGATTAACGGGCTTGATCCTACAAAAGTCTATCGAATCGAATTATATGCGAGCAGGGCAAACTCAAAAAATGACACACGTTTCGTAATAGGAAATGTCGCTGACACCATCAGCATAGATGATAACGTAAATGATTATGCGAAATTTGATAATGTAAGCCCAACGAACACACATATTGATATTGATATCCAACGCCTCAATATATGGCAATACTTAGCGGGGTTTAGTATCATAGACCAGAGTAATAATCTTGGTTCCTATTCTTTAAGAGGGCCGTCTAACGGAACGGATGAAGATGCGGCAACAAAAACACCCGGAACAAAGGCTTCCGGGTCAAACGAGACCTCGCTAACAGCGGACTTTATTTTGCTTTCTAATAATATGCTTACAATAAAGTTGAACAGCGGCCAACAACAGCTAATGCATCTTAGCGTGACAGACGTAAGCGGCAGAACATACCTCAAAACAAACGTTAGCCTTCAAAAGGGGTATAATTCGTTTAGCAAATATGTTCCGGGTATATCGAAGGGAATTTATTATATAAAGCTATTTACCAATGATAATTTTATTGTGAAGCCGCTTCTGAACTCGGCAAATTAGCATTCTCAAATTGAATTTAAAAAAATCCTTTCACCGCGAGGTGAAAGGATCTTTATTTGCCGGCGATAGGAAGCATTTCCGGAAATTTATACCGCAAAAAGAGTTGCAGATATCTCGCCTGTCATAGAGGTGACGGCTTCACTGAATTGATATTGAAGGGAGGACGGACTAATTCAATATCACACGCTTGCCTTGCTTTCCATTTCCATTATTTTTTCAAATAATTTTTCATATTCTTCATTTGCCATTTTAAGCTCTGCACTTTTTTTATTGTATTGATTTTCGGCCTCAACAAATTTTTTTGAGTCCGAATAAACTTCCGGAAGAGCCAGGTTTGTTTCAAGAATATTCTTTTCCTTTTTAAGCTGCTCAAGTCTTTCTTCTACCTGTTGAAATCGCTTTTGTGTTTTCTGCAATTCCTTTTGGCCATCCTTATTTTTAAAACTGTCATTTGGTTTTTTTTCAACAGGCGCTACGGTTTTTTTTTCAACAAGAACTTCCTTTCTTTTCGAATTTTCATTTGCAGCTGCTTTTCTTTCTTGCTTCCAGGTTTCTAACTCATCGTAAGTACCCACAAATTCTTTTATTGCATGATCTTCTATTTCCCAGATTTTATTAGCTGTTTTATTTACAAAATACCTGTCGTGGCTTACAAGAATATAAGTGCCTTCATACTTATTTAGTGCTTCAATAAGCAGATCAACAGAGTGCATGTCCAGGTGATTGGTAGGCTCATCAAGTAAAAGAAAATTCGCTTTGCTTACAATAGTTTTCGCAAGCGCTACGCGTGCCTTTTCACCACCACTCAATACCTTTATTTTTTTCTCTACATCATCTCCGCTAAATAAAAAACAGCCGAGCAGGCTTCTTAATTCCAGCTCTGTCTTTCCGCTGCCACTGTTGCTCATTTCCTGGAGTACCGTGTTATTAATATCCAAAGCCTCCAATTGATGCTGGGCATAAAAAGCATCTTTTACATTGTGCCCTTCAATTCTTTGGCCCTCAAAATTTTCTGTGCCGGCTACCATTCTCAACAGCGTTGATTTTCCTTTTCCATTGGCGCCAATTAATCCAATTTTATCGCCGCGGCTAATTTCCGCATTAGCATGGTCAACAATTTCTACAGCGCCAAAACTTTTAGACGCATCCTTTAAAGTACACAACACTCTGCCCGGTGTAACGCCAACGGTAAAATTTATGCGCATGTCCGGCCTCTCAAGATCGGTATTTTCAATGCGGTCGATTTTATCAAGGCGCTTCATGATGCTCTGTGCCTGTGCGGCTTTTGAGGCTTTTGCTTTAAAACGCTCCACAAATTTTTCCTGCTGGCGAATATAATCCTGCTGATTTTCATACGCTCTTTTCTGCAACTCTATCCGTTGCATTTTTTCCTGCAAATAATATGAATAATTGCCTGCATAAAAATGAAGCTGCTGCTGGTATAGCTCGACAATTTTAGTAACCATGCGGTCCAAAAAATAACGATCGTGCGAAACAATTACTACAGAACCGCGATAATGCTGCAGGTATTTTTCCAGCCATTCTATGGACGGAAGATCAAGGTGATTGGTCGGTTCATCGAGCAGCAACACATCAGGCTGCATCAATATCATTTTTGCCAGCAGCACACGCATTCTCCAGCCTCCACTAAACTCTTTGTATGGCCTTGTAAGATCAGTATTGGCAAAGCCCAATCCCTGCAGTATTTCTTCCGTTTTGTGATGAATATTGTACCCGCCCAAAATTTCTAATTCATGTAATTTATCGGCGTACAAATGTGCCAGCTCTTCATCAGAATTTTTCTCAAGCTCGTGCCCTATTTTTTCAATCTCTCTTTCCAATTCCTGCACCTCTTCAAAGGCGCCCAAAGCCACGTCCAATATGGAATCGTGCGTATCAAAACTTAACAGATCCTGGTGAAGAAAACCAATGGTTGTTTCCTTACTTTTTTCAACCGTGCCGGCGGAAGGAAGATATTGGCCGGTAAATAATTTCAACAACGTTGACTTGCCGGTGCCGTTATACCCGATAAGGCCAATTCTTTCATTTGGCTGAATGTGCCAGGTAGCATTTTCAACAATCGCTCTTGCTCCAAATTCAAACGTGACATTTTGTAACCCTAATAACATAGTAATTTTTATAGCGTGCAAAATTAATATATAAAAGCCGCACAGCATTTTGGTATAAAGATTTTTACATAATAAATAAGAAATCAAAAAGGGCTCTTACAGCATATTATCTCAAAAATTATTCACGCTTATATTTGCAAAAAATTTTATATAATGAATGGAAAAAAAGCGGCAGAGAGTTTAGTAGTAATGACGGAACTCGTATTACCCAACGACACAAATACATTTGGCAACCTGATGGGTGGGAGGCTTATGTATTGGATGGATATTGCGGCTGCACTTGCAGGCACAAAACATTGCAACGCCCCGGTAGTCACCGCATCAGTTGATAATATATCTTTTACAAATCCGATAAAGCTTGGCAATGTAGTGCATATACGAGCCAATGTCACGAGGGCCTTCAATACAAGCATGGAGGTGCATTTAGATGTGTGGGGGGAAGATATTATACAACAATACCGTTATAAAAGTAATGAGGCATACTACACTTTTGTAGCCCTGGATCCTAATAGTAAGCCCAGGCTCGTTCCACCGCTTAATCCTGAAAGTGAAGAAGAAATAAGTTTATACGACAGCGCTTTACGCAGGCGTCAGCTACGATTAATTTTAGGTGGTAAAATGAAACCGGGAGATGCCCATGAATTAAAGGCACTTTTCATGCAAAGTTAAGCGGAGACTAAAATCCTACATTTTGTAGGCTATACGAAAGCGGCCATGAACACCATTCTCTCTTTTTTATTTTTCACTTTTTCTCTTAGTGGTTTTGCGCAAAATTCAAAGCCTGAAATAAAGTTTTGTCCGCTTTGCTTAGTTGATGAAGTTAGTTTCCCTACCATACAAGGAGGTATTGAATTTTATTTGACTGAAAAACAATAGTTGGCATTAGAGATAGAGTTGACGCTTTTTAGAAAGCTGACAACATTTTCAACCTTACATTAGGAATAGGATTCTCTTTATGAACTATAGTAAAAACGCAGATCGTTTGGGAAAGCCCGGTCATTAATAGATCAGGGCTTTTTTTATTTTCTTCTCCACAGGAGTTCCCCGGACGATCCATTTTAAATCGGAGGGCTTTCTTCAATACGCACAATGTTAGCGGCTGCCTTGGTTGTTAGTATGCAAGATTCTTGTCATTTAGTTCTACGTTAACCGATCCCGATTAACTTATCACCGATCCCTCATCCCTGATCACCCTAACCCCTCACTTATCCAAAGCACTAATCAAATGATGCTTACTTTTCATCATAAATTTTTTACTCTGCTCTATGGCGTCCATTACCTTTTCAAGAATCGTTTCTATGCTTTCTTCATAATTTAAATCTATCGGTTCTTTAAATTGCACGCTAAGCAGCGAGCCTTTCTTTTTAAATTTCAATCCCTTCTTATTGAAAGCTCTCCAGAAGCCACTGATAACTACGGGGATCACAATAGGCTTGTGGTGCTTGATGATAAATGCTGTTCCTTTTCTGCCGGGTGCAAATGGCTTCGTGGTGCCTTGCGGGAAAGTAATCACCCAGTTATTTTCAAGAGCCTTGGATATCTTACGTGTATCGCCGGGGTCAAGTCCGCGCCTCACTTCTTTCCCTTCGGCACGCCAGGTACGTTTCACCGTGATAGCGCCAGCCCAGCTAAAAAGCCTTGTAAGCCAGTTGCTTCGCATTGTTTCAGCGGCAGCAACATAATACACACGTGTAAAAGGATTTAATAAATAAAAGGGCAAGCCGAGCCTGTTTTGTTTTCGCCACTTTACTGCGCAAAAAATATGAATAAACGTAATTACATCGGCAAAATACGTTTGATGATTGCTTACAAAAAGCACATTTCTCGTGGGAAGATTTTTTAGGTTTTCTGTACCCCTGATACTTATGGTATTAATTATTGCCAGCCCAGGATATGTAGCCACCCCGATCAAAAAATAAACAACCGACTTTAAGATATTAGTTCTTTGTACACTTTCAAGCCACCGCTTCATTATCATTTTTTTTACAAAATAAATGTGATGCAATTTATAGTAATGTATTTTAAAAATGACGGTTATTTGAAAACTGTCTTCGCATCGGTCACAGCCGATATTAGCGCAAAAAAATGACTGTATTTTATTACCTTTGCAGTCCCAAAATAAAAAACCATTGGGGACAATAGTATGAGTAACGACATTAATAACCTGTCTGCCGAACAGGCAGGCCAAAATGCTGATGAACAGGATCCTACCCGGGATGCAGCAACAAAAACATTACCTGTTGAAAAAACTATGGAAAATTCACAAACAAATGAAGCAGAATCACCCGAGGCGCCGGCTACTGAAGAAGCGGCTAAATTATCGATTGATGATATGCCCCAGGGTGGTATTGAAGGGGTTCCCTTTCCTGACTTTCCGGATGTAGAATCTACTGCAGCGGCCACTGAAGTGCAGCCTACTGACGAGGAAATTCACGAAGAAGCCCTGGCATCAGCACATGACGATTTTGACTGGAGCGTTGACAAAAGAAATGTAACTTCTTATAACAAAGAAGAAAGGACAAAGTATGACGAAGTATATGACAAGACCTTCAAGCAGATCAATGACAATGAAATGATCTCCGGCACGGTGGTAGGCATGACGAAAACAGACGTTGTCATCAACATTGGCTTTAAAAGTGACGGGCTTGTCGGGCTAAATGAATTTCGCGATATGCCTAACCTGAAAGTAGGGGATGAAGTAGAAGTGATGGTGGCGGAAAAAGAAGACAAAGATGGTAACCTTCATTTAAGCCGCAAACAGGCAAGAACGACCCGTGCATGGGAAAGAATAGTTGACATGCATAAAACCGGTGAGATTGTAACCGGCCTTGTGACCAGTAAAACTAAGGGCGGCCTTATTGTAGATGTTTTCGGTATGGAAACATTTTTACCAGGCTCGCAAATAGATGTAAAGCCTGTGACTGATTACGATCAATTCGTTGGTAAAACAATGGAATTTAAAGTCGTAAAAATAAATGAGGCAATTAAAAATGCCGTTGTATCGCATAAAGCGCTTATCGAAAGTGATATAGAGCAACAGCGGGCTGAAATTATTGGCAAGTTGGAAAAAGGGCAGGTGTTGGAAGGAACTATCAAAAACATTACAGACTTTGGAGCATTCCTTGATCTTGGTGGGCTGGATGGTTTACTTTATATAACTGACATTAGCTGGGGCCGTATAAATCACCCGGGCGAAGTATTGAAGCTTGACCAAAAACTGAATGTGGTGGTACTTGATTTTGATGATGATAAAAAGAGGATCAGCCTTGGCCTGAAGCAATTAACACCGCATCCATGGGATACCTTGCCGGATACCATAAAAGAAGGCGAGATAGTAAAAGGTAAAGTGGTAAACATAGAAGACTATGGAGCATTCCTGGAAATATTTCCCGGTGTTGAAGGCCTTGTACACGTAAGTGAAATTACCTGGGCAAACACGCCAATCAATGCTAAAGAATTCTTCAAACTGGGCGATGAATATGAATCAAAAGTTGTTACCCTAAGCAAGGAAGATCGTAAGATGAGCCTATCTATTAAGCAAATGACAGAAGACCCCTGGAACACGATTGAAAATGAATATCCGGAAGGCAGCAAGCACAAAGGCTTAGTAAAGAACATTACACCTTACGGAGTGTTTGTTGAGCTTTCGCCTGGTATTGGCGGCATGATTCACATCAGCGATTTAAGCTGGCTTAAGCGCTTCAACAACCCTAACGAATACACGAAAGTGGGTAACGAGATCGATGTAGTTATCATGAGCATTGATAAAGAAAACCGGAAGCTGCAGTTAGGACATAAACAAATAGAAGAAGACCCATGGAACTCTTTGGAAGAAACATTCCCTGTAGGAAGTATCCACGAAGGAACCGTAACGAGGAAGGATGATAAAGGAGCCGTTGTTCAATTACCGTACGGCCTTGAAGGCTTTGCGCCGGCACGCCACTTGCGCATGGAAGATGACAAAGTGATCAGCGTAGACCAGATAGCGCCTTTCATGGTGATTGAGTTTGATCGTAATGATAAAAAAATCATCTTAAGCCACAGCCGTATTTGGGAGCAGGTAAAAACAGACGAAAAAAATGCGCAGATGAAAGAGCAGCGAGCTGATGCTGAAACCACCAAGAAGGCGGTTAAAAACCTTCAAAGCAAAGTTGAAAAAACAACACTTGGTGATTTGGGCGTATTAGCTGATTTGAAAAAGAAGATGGATAATGAAGAGGACGCTGCTCCAAAAAAGAAGCCTACGGCTGAAAAGCCTGTGATTGAAATAAATAAGGGGCCAATCATTAATACAGTGGTAAGCGAAGAAATCAAGGCCGATAAGGCTGGCGATGGCGATGCAGATTTGTTGCTCGAAAAAGAAGATAGCTCGCTAAAAGATGAAGCAAAAAGTAATGCAGCGGCTGAAAAGATAGAGGCAATAGAAACAGATGCAACGGATGCTGCTATTGAAGAAGTAAGTAAGTAATTGCTATTCAATTCATGTAAAATCCCGGATGATCTCCGGGATTTTTTTATGCATTTATTAGGTGTGTATTATTGCAAAAATCCAGTCGCAATACTGCCGCAGCTCTCAAATATCCCCGAACTGTGCAACATTGGCAACACAAGCAGACCTATGTTTTTGGCCTGGAACGTGTTTCTTTAATGGTATAATTTATGAAGGTTTCAAAAATGTAAGCAGATTTTTTTCCGGATGAATAAGCCTAAAGTCATTATATCGTGCCTCACTGTTGTTATCATAATTCTCACGATAACCTTACTTCTGTTAATTA
Source organism: Hanamia sp. (assembly GCA_965217965.1). Classification (GTDB taxonomy): domain Bacteria; phylum Bacteroidota; class Bacteroidia; order Chitinophagales; family Chitinophagaceae; genus Ginsengibacter. The sequence goes on from CBDCJQ010000002.1 coordinate 656,168, forward strand.
TTTTTTTATGATGCAGGCTAAGGCATTTGCCTGGCTGATGACGCTATATTTTCAGCGGCCAGAAAACCACTCGTCCAGGCATGTTGAAAATTGAATCCTCCGGTAATGCCATCAACATCCAGCACCTCACCCGCGAAAAACAGGTTTCTCACAATTTTACTTTCCATGGTAGCAGCATTTACTTCATTTAGATTTATGCCTCCGGCGGTTACAAATTCTTCTTTAAAAGTTGTTTTGCCTTTTATATGAAATTGTTGCGAGCATAGTTGAATGGCCAAAATATTTTGAAGCTTTACCGGCAGATCTGCCCATCTTACATCTTCGTGTATGCCACAACGTTGGAGATGATATTGCCAGAGCCTGGAAGGGAGATTGAATGGATTACGACTTCCGGTTTTTTGCGCAGCCAATTCGTACCTCAGCAATTTAAGTTTCTCCAAAATAGTGTTTGCATTGAATTGCGGAAGCCAATTGATCGTTATTTTAAAATCGTATTTACGCTCTGCTAATATCCTCGCGGCAAATGCCGACAATTTTAAAATTGCCGGGCCGCTAAAACCCCAATGCGTAATCAGCAACGGGCCAGCCTGCAATAGTTTTGAATCATTTAACTTCACAATGACTTCATTTAGCGAAATACCCATTAACTCAGCAATAGGATCGCCGGGTACATTAAAGGTGAATAAAGACGGAATCGGCAGTGCAAAACTATGGCCCAATTCTACCAGCCAATTGAAATATTCTTTTTTGTGATAACCGCCGCAGGCAACGCAAATAAAATCGCAATGCAGAATACTACCGTCCTTACAATTCAATAGAAATTGCTTTTGGGTTTTATCGGATTCACTGTCGCCAATAGCTTCTTCGTATCCATTTTTTAATTCTACAACTTCACAGTGCATCAATATTTTAATCTTCAGATTCTTTACCTCAGTAAGAAAGCAATTGATAATTGTTTCAGAAGAATCAGTTGATGGAAACATGCGGCCATCACTTTCAGTTTTCAATTCAATACCTCTTTCTTTGAACCATTGAATTGTATCTGTTGTAAAAAAATGATGAAAAGATTGTTTTAAAAATTTTTCGCCCCGCGGATATTTCTTAATCATTTCTGCGATACCAAAGCATGCATGGGTTACATTGCAACGTCCGCCACCACTTACTCTTACTTTAGTTAAAAGTTTGGCAGTTTTTTCGATAATCGTCACATCAAGTTCCGGGATTTTCTTTGCAGCATTTATTGCACAAAAAAAACCGGCTGCTCCTCCGCCAATAACTATTAGTTTTTTTTGCATGAGATGCAGTGTATCGGAAAATGAAAATTATATTATCAAGTTTATAGCCGGACATTCTGCGGTCAGTATCAAAATAGCTAAAAAATCTCTTTGCCAAAATAACTAATTTTCTATCCTTTTGTTCAGTTGCATAAATTACTTAAAATTTTCAATCGCTTAAAAAGATCTATGGACTCTAATTTTTTTTTTAAAACTGGCTTTGCCCTGTAAAGTCCTGAGAATTTCTTAAGGAGTTTATTGGAACAAACTCACAACAGTTCTTACATTATTTTATCCATTTAAGGACAGCGGGGGAATGGTTTACATTCTTTCAATCAATGCCTCGCTCACAATTTTGAAAGCTTCTTCATGATTGTAATTTTCACCAGGTATTAGCAGTGCGACAATGTCTCCAAGAAAATCTTTGTCGTTTTTTTTCTTTTCAATATTCATTAGAAATTCTTTCGTAGTTGGAATTGGTTTTTGCAATGAAAATTTCATGTATTCTTTGAAACATTTTATTATTAAGCCTGGGTTGATTTCGGCGTATAAAAGAGCTTTCCATAGGTCATATAAATCTCTTCCTTTTCTTCTCTGATATAATGCTCTTAGTTTTGTTCCCAGCAATTCTTCAATCTTGTAAGTCGCCAAATCACACTTTCCTTCAAACCATGATGACTTAACTTCAAATGCCTTCTTCTCCCAACCTAAAATTGTAAAATGTTCCCTGCAATTTGTTTCAATTTTTAGTCTGAGGTTTTGAATAGGCGCAAACTCTGATTCAAAACGATAATAGAGAGTGTTGTTACCTTTCTTTTGAACAACATTTGATTTGCCAATAAATGAAAGCGCCTTTTGCAAATGAATTATTGTCTCTTTTATAGGCTCTGAACGCACCTGAACTAAATCAATGTCCTCTGAATATCTTGATTGGGGTTGTAAATAAAGTTTATGCAAAGCAGTACCACCCCTGAAAGCTAAGCTGTCGGCAAGAAAATCATTTTTAAAAATTTCAACCAAAGCCCTGCAAATGATAAGGTCTTGTTCTACTTGTTCGTTTGTTTGCCAGGGAACCGTGTTGCTCCATTCTGTTATATAAGCCTGAGGTATCATCAGTCAATTTCAATTTCTGCGTTAATCAATAATTTCCATTTTTCATTTAGCATATTTCTATTTTTCTTACCTGATGCCTTCAATGGAATAACATAAAATTTAATTCCTGCTTCTTTGCACCGCGAAAATATTTTGTCTGCAGTCTCTTTTTTACTTAAAACTTCTTCTAATACAAAACCCAATCTTTGCAGTGAAGATACGGTTGCATATTTTATCAGTTCTTGGTTGACATCATTGGGCTTTATTGTTTCAACTAATTCACTGATTACTGTAGATGCTCTGTTAAGACCGCCAATTTTTTTCTCGTAATTAATCAGGTCAACAGCGGTAAGTATTGGGTTGGAGACAATAATGTACCCGGATTCAGTTTTCCTCTTTTCAGTCAATGTTGCAGGTGGAAGCTGCTTTGTGCTAATGTAATTTATTTTGAGTCCTCTCTTATTCGTGGTTCTTAATACAGGGTAATCCGTGACAATAAAATACTCCTGTGGCTGTTGGTGCGATGCGCCATGCAAAGCTGCTGCATTCAAAAGAGCTACATAATATTTCCTATCTAAAAACTTCATCAATCCGTCAATGAACATAGAAGCCGGCAAAATTCCTTTTGATGAATATTGCGGTGAAATGATTAGATAGTATCCCTTAAAAATGGAAACCACTTTTTGCTTTTCAGAAAGTCTGTCGAGCATCCGCTTCAATGCGGTTTCGGTGTCAGTTTGAAACGTTTGCCTGAGTTCAACTAAACTAAATGCCAACTTGCCTTTGGCCTGACATGCTTCTATCCAATATTCTAAGCGTTTGTAATTACTACCTGAAGTCATACAAGATATTTTTTGCGAAATATACCTCTTTTTGGTACTTTACGCAAAATATTTCTTCATTGTACAATCTCTTATTTAACTTGACCAGTAAATTTATAGCTATCTATTCTTTCAATTGTCAAATGACAATACGGGTGAAACAAAATTTATTCGTCTTATTGATATAGGTAGTCATGAAGACGTATATTGAATTCGATTATTTTAAAAAGATGATTGCAAACTGTATTTGAAAATATTTGTTCAATAATCTGAGCACAAATTTTCATTCCCCTTCTCCGCTAATTCAATGTTCGCAAAAGATGACAGGATATCCGCAGCATGCTTTCTTACACATACGGTATGTTCATAGTGAGCAGAAGGTTTTGCGTCTTTAGTGCGGATCGTCCAGCCATCTTTATCATTATAAACGTCTTTTCTACCCATGTTGATCATCGGCTCTATTGCTATTACGAGGCCGTCGTTCAATTTTGTACCGCGTCCACGTTTGCCATAGTTAGGCACATTCGGGTCTTCATGCAGATCTCTTCCCAGGCCGTGGCCCACCAATTCGCGAACAACGCCATAGCCATTTTTGCGCTCAGTATATTCCTGTACGGCGTTAGCAATATCGCCTACCCTGTTTCCCACCACGGCTTTTTCAATACCCTTGTAAAGCGAATCTTTTGTCACCCGCAAAAGCCTTTTCACACTTTCGCTGATGTTACCTAACGCGAACGTATATGCGCTATCGCCATGATACCCGTTCTTGTAAACACCCACGTCCATTGACACAACATCGCCCTCTTTCAATTCAGCATCAGTAGGAAAACCATGCACCACAGCATCGTTCACTGACATGCAGCAGGCATAAGGAAACCCACGATAATTTTTAAACGACGGGATAGAATCATGCTCTCTTATAAATTGCTCTGCAAGATTGTTTAAATACATAGTAGAAATTCCCGGCTCTATTTTTTTTCCGACTTCTGCAATGGTGTTATTTACCAATAAGCAGTTTTGCCGGATAATTTCTATCTCTTCCTGGGTTTTATAATTGATCATTTTATACATTTAAAAAAACCCTGACTTAGGAGGCCAGGGTTACAAAACTATTTTTATATTAAATTATAGATTTCCCGTAACACCCGGAGCTGCGGTCTGCCTGCCCTGTATGCGGCCCGTGCTCATCAAACCATCATATTGACGCATCAGCAACTGTGTTTCTATTTGTTGCAGCGTATCAAGCACTACCGCTACCATAATCAATAAAGACGTGCCGCCATAGAAAGTAGCAAAGCCCTGGGTAACTCCCATAAGTTGTGCAATACCCGGCAAAATACCGACAAATGCCAGCAGCACAGCGCCAGGCAAGGTAATCCGATCCATGATGGTACCTATGTAGTCCGTAGTTGGCTGGCCAGGTTTTACGCCGGGGATAAATCCATTGCTCCGCTTTAGATCGTCTGCCATTTGCTTTGGATTAAATATTAAAGCGGTATATAGAAAGGTGAAGCCAATTACCATGATCGAATAAATAATCATGTAAATAAAATTGGTATGATCGGTAAAATATAAAGCCCAATTTTTGCCGGAAGTTTGAAAGCCGGCGAATATGGTTGGCAAAAACATAATTGCCTGCGCGAAAATTATCGGCATCACTCCGGCAGCGTTCACCTTCAAAGGCAGAAACTGTCTCGCCCCACCAAACTGCCTGTTACCTACTATTTGTTTGGCATAGTTGACCGGTACTTTGCGTACTCCCTGCACCAATAATATTAACCCCAGGATAACGGCAATAAATGCGGCAATCTCTATAAGAAATATTAATAAGCCACCTCCGCCTCTTGTTTGTTTGGCAGAAAACTCCTGCATAAATGATTGCGGAAGGCGGGCAAGAATGCCTACCATTATTATTATGGATGTACCGTTTCCTAATCCTTTATCAGTAATCTTTTCCCCGAGCCACATTACAAATAAAGTACCTACTGTAAGTATTATCACGGTGGATACCCAGAAAAATCCGGCATAAGCTTCAAGCAACGCTTCGCGGTTAGATGTGGTTAAAAATCCAATATAGGCCGCTGCCTGAAAAGCGGTTACAATAACCGTAAGGTATCGCGTCCACTGATTAATTTTCTTTCTGCCGCTCTCTCCTTCTTTTTGAATTTTTGCAATTTGCGGAACGAGAATGGTCATTAGTTGCATGAAGATGGAAGCAGAAATATACGGCATGATCCCTAACGCGAAAATGGATGCTTTGGAAAAAGCACCACCAACAAAAGCATCAAGAAGGCCGAGCATACCGCCTTTTGAGCTATTCTCCAGATTAGTAAGTTTATTAGGATCGAGGCCGGGAAGCACGATGTGTGAGCCTAACCTGTACACAAGAATGAGCAAAAGAGTAACGAGAATCTTATTTCTCAATTCCTCGATCGTCCAGATATTTTTTAATGTATTAATGAATTTCTTCACAGAAGTATCAAGATTTAATTATTTGCAATTTCAAATTCTGAAAGCAAATATCAGTTTATTATTTCACTATTTCGATAGTTCCGCCCGCAGATTCGATCGCACCTTTTGCCTTCTCACTTACGGCATTCACTTTGAATGGAATAACAGATTTGAGTATTCCGTTTCCAAGAATTTTTACACGGTCATTCTGCGCAATAAGATTATTGATATAAAGATTTTCAGGAGTAAACTCTTTTAAATCATGCTTCTCAATAAGCTGATCAATTTGGCCCAGGTTAAACACTTTGTATTCTACGCGGTTATTATTTTTAAATCCTCTTTTAGGTAACCTGCGCTGAATGGGCATCTGGCCCCCTTCATGTGCCATTTTAATTTTGTAACCTGTACGGCTTTGCCCGCCTTTATTACCTTTTGTAGATGTTCCGCCTTTGCCGGACGCTTCACCGCGGCCAAGTCTTTTCTGCTTATGTGTAGCACCTTTTGCAGGCCTTAGATCGTGTATTTGCATTGTATTTTTTTTGAACTTAACTCCCAATTGCCATCGGGATCGCTTTTACAATAACTCCTGAAACTCAGGATAATTCTTCAACTGTTACAAGGTGGCTTACTTTGTTTACCATGCCCAAAATCTGCGGAGTTGCTTCCACTTCTTTAGTAGCATTTAGTTTATTCAGCCCAAGTGCCTGCAGGGTTAGTTTCTGACGCTCGGATCTGTCAATTCCACTTTTCACCTGTTTGATTTTAATCTTTTTCATTTTGTTTTTTTAGTCGCAAGTGGCAAGTAATGAGTAGCAATTAAAGACCGTCGTCTCTTGATACTTGATACTTGCTACTTCTCTTATCCGTTAAATACTTTTTTCAAAGAAATGTTCCTTGTTTTAGCCACATTAATGGGTTCTCTTAGAGTTGCTAATGCTTTCACCGTTGCCTTCACCACATTGTGTGGGTTAGATGAGCCAAGTGATTTTGCTAATACATCTGTGATGCCGGCGCTTTCCAAAACAGCCCGCATACTACCTCCTGCAATTACACCAGTACCAGGAGCGCCCGGCTTTATTAGTACTTTTGCTGCACCTTCTTTGCTCCATTGCTCATGCGGGATAGTTCCATGCATGATGGGGACCTTTATAAGATTTTTCTTTGCATCATCAATGCCTTTAAGAATGGCTTCTTGCACTTCTTTTGCTTTGCCTAAACCCTGCCCCACTACACCAGCTTCGTTGCCGACAACTACGAGCGCAGAAAAACTGAATGCCCTTCCGCCTTTTGTAGTTTTTACCACACGGTTAATAGAAACAACTTTCTCTTTTAATTCGAGATCAGCACCTTTAATCCTTTGTGTATTTGCTTTTAACATTATGGATATTTATAGCCTTACCTCCACCCCCTCTCTGAAGAAGAGGGACGTGAAGTATTAGCGTTATTGTTTATTTCTTTATTCAAATCAGTCTTAACTATTGTATAATTATCTTACTTCCCCTTCGGGGGTAGGGGAGCCTTTAAAATACCAATCCACCTTCTCTTGCACCTTCAGCTACTGCCTTGATACGCCCATGATATATATAACCGCTTCTGTCAAAGACAACATTTGCGATACCCAGGTCTGCTGATTTTTGGGCTATTGCAGCCCCTACAAGTTTGCTTTTTTCAACCTTGTTTACTTTTTGAGCAACAACATCCTTTTGACGTGACGATGCCGAGGCTAAAGTTATCCCATTTTCATCGTCGATTAGCTGAACATATATATCAGTATTACTCCTAAAAACGCTTAGCCTCGGCTTAGATGCGCTTCCGCTGATTTTTTTGCGAATACGATATCTAATTTTTTGCCTGGCGGTAACTTTTGAATTCATTGTATTTTATTTTGATCTCGAGGTTTTGTTTAACTAATCACTAATCACTAATCACCGATCACTCATCACTTGCCAGCCGATTTACCAGCTTTTCTACGTAAAACTTCACCAACAAACTTTACACCCTTCCCTTTGTAAGGCTCAGGCTTACGAAGGCTGCGTATTTTAGCGGCAACTGCACCAAGTAATTGCTTATCTATACTTTCAAGTGTTATGATCGGATTTTTACCTTTCTCCTGTAAAGTTGCTACTGATAGTTCTTTGGGTATTTCCACAACAATATTATGAGAGTAACCCAATGAAAGATCAAGAAGATTTCCCTGGTTAGAGGCTTTGTAACCTACACCCACTAACTCAAGCTTTTTTGTATAACCTTCAGTAACACCCTGCACCATGTTATTTACAAGTGAGCGGTAAAGGCCATGCATTGCTTTGTGCCTGATTTGATCGGTAGGCCGTGAAAATTCAATTTTATTATCCTTCACCTCAACCGTTATATCACGATCAACGGATTGCTTTAATTCGCCTTTGGGACCTTTTACAGTTACTACATTATCTTTTCCCACGCTTACATTTACACCATTTGTAATTGCAACAGGATTTTTACCAATTCTTGACATAGCCGGTTTATTTTTTTATACTATTTGGTAGTGTTCAGCCACGACTAAGGCTTAATTTCTTACCAAAAAAATTAATAAATATTACACAGAACTTCCCCACCAACATTCTGGGCTTTTGCTTCCTTATCAGTCATTACTCCTTTAGAAGTAGAAATAATAGCGATACCTAAACCGTTTTTTACTCTTTTGAATTCATCAGGTTTGGAGTAAGTACGCAGACCGGGGCGGCTGATTCTCTCCAGGCTGTAGATAGCCGGAAGCTTTGATTGAGGATCGTACTTAAGAGCGATCTTTATCACACCTTGCTTTGAATCATCTTCAAATTTGTATTTTAAAATATATCCTTTATCATACAAAATCTCAGTAATGCGCTTTTTCAAATTACTTGCCGGAATTTCAACCACCCTATGGCTTGCCATTTGAGCGTTTCTGATTCTCGTTAAATAATCTGCTATTGGATCCGTAACCATTTTTTTTTACCCTCCATCTCCCTAAAGGGAGTGTTTATTTTTAAAATTTTTATATTACCTTATTCGCTTTTAGGAATTACCAGCTTGCTTTTTTTACTCCCGGAATTTTCCCGGCCAAAGCCATATCTCGAAATATATTTCTTGAAAGACCAAAGTGCCTTAAGTATCCTCTCGGGCGGCCGGTAAGCTGACAGCGGTTTTTTAAACGCACAGGTGAAGCATTCTTCGGAAGAAGATCCAGACCTCTATAGTCACCTGCTTCTTTTAATGCTTTTCTTTTTTCAGCAAATTGAGCCACCATTTTTTCGCGCTTCTTTTGCCTTGCCTTCACTGACTCTTTAGCCATAGTTTTAATTTGAAAATTTGAAAATTTGAAAATTCGAAAATAATGCTTGTGTCTTTCATTTGCACATTTTCATATCTTCACATTTGCTAATTAATAATTATTTTTTTACGTTTTTAAAAGGCATTCCAAGTTCTTTGAGTAACTCAAATGCTTCTTCGTTAGTGTTCGCCGTGGTTACGAAAGTGATATCCAATCCTGTAATTTTATTTACTTTATCAATATCAATTTCAGGAAAGATAATTTGTTCAGTAACGCCTAAGGTATAGTTACCGCGGCCGTCAAACGACTTATCACTTAGGCCTTTGAAATCTCTTACACGTGGAAGAGAAACCGACACAAGGCGATCTAAAAATTCATACATATTTACGCCACGTAAAGTAACTTTCGCACCAATCGGCATATTTTTCCGGAGCTTGAAATTAGAAATGTCCTTTTTCGACATAGTCGCCACAGCTTTTTGGCCGGTAATAGTAGATAATTCCTCGATTGATACATCAACCAACTTTTTATCTGCAACTGCGCCATTTACCCCACGGTTAATACAAACTTTTTCAAGCCTTGGAGCTTGCATTACGGTTTTGTAAGCAAATTTTTTCATTAGTGCAGGCACCACTACTTTCTTATACTTTTCGGCAAGCCTGGGGGTATATTTATCTGTACTCATTATTTAATTACCTCCCCTGATTTTTTTGCAGTTCTCAATAATTTTCCGTCCTCTCTCTTCCTGCTTATTTTTGAATGTGATGAAGATTTTGCATCCCAAAGCATTACATTAGAAATGGCGATCGGAGCTTCTATTTTCATAATACCACCCTTGGTATTTTGAGCAGAAGGCTTTGTGTGTTTAGTGACGATGTTTACACCTTCTACAAGCACACGATTCTTTTCTGTTACCACTTCCAGCACTTTACGCGGTTTTTTAAGGTCCTTATCATCGCCGGTAATCACTACCACTGAATCTCCCTTTTTTATGTTGAACTTTGGTTTAAATCTTGTCTTCATTGTTGACAAATATTTTGTCTTATTTATTAGTTAAAAGCCTTATTGGGTGCCCGTCCGAACGGATTTCATCCGGGCGGGCAAAGATACATTTATAATACTTCCGGGGCAAGAGAAATTATCTTCATATAACCCTTGTCTCTCAACTCACGTGCAACCGGCCCAAATATCCTGGTGCCTCTTGGCTCATCAGCAGCGTTTAGAAGAACTACCGCGTTGTCATCAAACCGGATGTAAGAACCATCTTTACGGCGAAGCTTGTTTTTAGTACGAACGATAACCGCCTTGCTTACCGTACCTTTCTTAATACCTCCTGCAGGTAGCGCATCTTTCACCGTCACTACTATCTTATCTCCTACATGTGCATAATCCTGGCCTGAATTACCGAGAACCCGTATGCAAAGAACTTCCTTCGCCCCGCTGTTGTCTGCCACATTTAGCCTGCTTTCTTGCTGTATCATTTTTTTTGCTTTGAGCTCTCAGCTATCAACTGTGAGCAATTACCTTATTATTAAATCTATGGCTGAAAGCTCAATGCTCATTGCTCATAGCTGACGGCTTTTTATTTCACTTTTTCTACAACTTCTACCAATCTCCAACGCTTTAATTTACTCATCGGTCTCGTTTCCATAATCTTTACAACATCTCCAATACTGCATTCGTTCTTCTCATCATGTGCATGAAAGCCAGAAGTCTTTTTCACGAACTTTCCATAGATAGGGTGTTTTACTTTCCTTTCTATTTTTACAGTAATGGTTTTATCCATTTTATTACTGGAAACCACACCGGTTCTAATTTTTCTTAAATTTCTGTCAGACATTGTGTTTAATTTGATAATTCGATAATGTGCTAATCTGCTAATAAAATGCTTAATTGATTTTAATGCATGCATTATTAGCTAACTACCACATCAGCTACCTAATTGCTTTTTTCTTAATTCAGTTTTTAAACGTGCAAGATCTTTTCTAACGCCGCGTATGTTCATAGGGTTTTCTATAGGCGAAACCGCATGAGCGAATTTTAATTTCTTTACTCTCAGTTCGTCTTCTTCGATCCTGGATTTAAGATCAGCCTCGGACATTTCCTTTAGGCTGTTTACGAAATCATTTCTGTTGGACATCTTATTCTGGTTGTTTCTTTATTTACTTTATTCATTAGGCCACGTAATCTCTTCTAACAATAAACTTTGTTGCAATAGGTAGTTTTTGCGCCGCCAATTCAAAGGCTTCTTTTGCAACCTGTAATGTAACTCCATCCGCTTCAAAAAGAATTCTTCCGGGTTGCACTACCGCTGCCCAATACTCAGGATTTCCTTTACCCTTACCCATCCTCACCTCTGCAGGCTTTTTTGTGATAGGCTTATCCGGGAAAATTCTTATCCAAACATTTCCTTCACGTTTCATGTGCCTCGTCATCGCCTGCCTGGCTGATTCTATCTGCCTGTTTGTTAACCAAACTTCTTCAAGCGCTTTCAATCCAAACGTTCCAAAGGAAATAGTTGCGCCACGCTTGGTATTACCTTTCATGCGGCCCTTCTGCATTTTCCTGTGCTTCGATCTTTTTGGCTGTAACATGTTATTTTATTTGAAAATTATCGTTTCGCAATGCAAGGGCACTGCTTTTAAAATCTATTTATCTTCTTCCGCCTCTTTGTGCGCCACCGCCGCCTCTTCTATCTCCGCCACCGCGCCTATCACCGCGATCCCTGTCGCCACCACGCCTGTCACCAAAGCCACCTCTTCTATCGCCTTGCTGCATATCGCCATCACTTTTGCCGCCGCCGGCAATTATGTTAGGATTTAAATCTCTTTTTGCAAGAACCTCACCTTTACATATCCAAACTTTTACGCCAATTTTTCCATATACTGTTTGGGCAAACACATTTGCATAGTCAATATCCATACGCAAAGTGTGTAAGGGAGTACGGCCTTGTTTAATTTCTTCGCTACGTGCAATTTCCGCCCCACCTAACCTTCCGCCCACTCTTACTTTTATTCCTTCTGCTCCCATCCTTAAAGCCGAAGCGATCGACATTTTAATGGCTCTTTTATAATTGATACGGTTTTCAATTTGCCTGGCAATAGTATCTGCAACAATATTGGCATCAAGCTCAGGCCTCCTGATTTCAAGAATGTTGATTTGAACATCATCTTTACCCGTAAGTTTTTTTAATTCTTCTTTTATGCGATCAACCTCACCACCACCTTTACCGATAATTATCCCCGGCTTGGAAGTATGAATTGTTATGATCAGTTTATTAAGTGTACGCTCAATTACAATCTTTGCAATGCCACCTTTATTTATACGGGCATTGAGATAAGTTCTTATTCTATCATCCTCAATCAACTTTTTTGCGTAATCTCTTGGATTAGCAAACCAATTACTATCCCATCCACGGATAATTCCCAGCCTGGCACCAATCGGATTTGTTTTTTGACCCATATTCGCTTTTTATTTTTTAGTATTTTTTACTGCTGATCTGTTCTCTGTTCCTTCTTCAGCAGGTGTTGCTTTTTTTGGAGCGGTTTCTTTTTTTGGAGCAGTTTCCTCTTTTGGAGTTATTTCCTCTTTTGGGGTTATTTCTTTTTTAGCCACGGGCTTTTTAGTTTCTACTATTTCTGCTTCCTCAAATACCGGCGCCACTTCTTCTTTGGCCACTATTTTTTTTACTGACGGTGCAGGCCTGTGATTAGCGCTGTCAACTATTATTGTAACGTGGTTACTACGCTTACGTACACGATAACCACGACCTTGTGGCGCAGGGCGCATACGCTTGATTACTCTGCCGCAGTCAACCATAATTGTTTTCACAATCAGCCCTGCATCTTCTACTTTTTCATCCGTATTTTTCTGTTCCCAATTATTGATGGCGCTCTTTAACAATTTAAACATCGGCACTGCCGGATGTTTAGGATTGAATTGTAGAATTCCCAAAGCCTTTTCCACTTCCATGCCACGTATTAAATCTGCCAGCAAGCGCATCTTGCGGGGAGAAGTTGGATAATTATTAAGTTTAGCTACTGCTTCCATTTACTTTTAATTTGGCCTCACCCTCCATAAGAGTCCATTCGGACAACCCCTCTCCAATCCTTCGACAAGCTCAGGAGAGGGACAATATCTGGTGAGGTATTAAATTCATTTCATTTTTACGTTAGATCAAGAATAAAAAGACTTGATACCTCTATGCGATCTTTTTACTTGAGTGTCCTTTAAAGTTCCTTGTTGGAGCAAATTCTCCAAGCTTATGCCCCACCATAAATTCTGTTACATACACAGGAATAAATTTATTTCCGTTATGTACGGCAAACGTATGGCCTACAAAGTCGGGCGTGATTGTAGAACGACGCGACCAAGTTTTTATCACACCTTTTTTAGTAGTTCCTTCATTTATACCAAGCACCTTATTCTCAAGCTTAGCTTCCACGTAAGGACCTTTTTTTACTGAACGAGCCATATTCTATGTACGATTTTTGATGTATTATGTACGATGTAAAAACTTTTTTTATTTACAAATTTTCTATTAAAAACTATTCAAATTTATAACAGGACAAAACACTGTTCACTCATCACTGTTCACTCATCACTGCTTACTTATTCGGTAACTTCTTACCATTTCTTCTTTGTATAATCATCTTATCAGAGCCTTTGCCACGGGTACGTGTTACCTGCCCCTTAGCATATTTACCAGTTCTGCTTCTTGGGTGGCCGCCTGAGGCTTTACCTTCACCACCACCCATCGGGTGATCAACCGGATTCATTGCTACACCCCTCGTTCTTGGACGAATACCCCTCCACCTGTTTCTTCCGGCTTTACCCATGCTCTCCAGGTTATGATCGCTATTGCTAACCACCCCAACAGTTGCGTAACAGTTAATTAAAATCTTTCTAAGCTCGCCACTTGGCATTTTCAACACGGCATATTTTTCTTCCTTATTGGCAAGCTGGGCAGATGATCCGGCGCTTCTGGCAAGCTTACCACCCTGGCCCGGCTGCATTTCAATATTATGAACCACTGTACCAAGGGGAATATTCTTTAGCATTAAAGCATTACCTAACTCGGGCGCAACTGCATCCCCACTTATAATGCTGCTCCCAACCTGCAAACCTTGCGGAGCAATTATGTATCTCTTTTCTCCATCAACAAATACAATCAAAGCAATAAAGGCACTCCGGTTCGGATCGTATTCTATCGTTTTCACCGTAGCGGGAATATCTTTTTTATCTCTTTTAAAATCAATGACACGGTACATTCTTTTATGGCCGCCTCCAAGATATCGCATGCTCCTGCGGCCCTGTGAATTACGGCCTGCAGAATGATGAACTTTCTCTACCAGGCTTTTCTCAGGAACATTGGTGGTTATTTCAGCATACGCATTACCAATTCTCCAGCGTGTTCCTGCGGTTGTCGGTTTGTATTTTCTTAAAGCCATGACGATTTTTATTTAATTCCTATTACAGAGAAATTAATTTCTCAATTTTAATTATTATCCCGATAGGCTATCGGCACTTACACGTTACCATACAAATCAATGGTGTCGCCTTCAGCCACAGTCACCACTGCCTTCTTTTTTGCCGGTTTTCTGCCGGTAAGTAAGCCAGCCTTAGTATTTCTTTGTTTTACTTTTGAAGGCATAGTTAAAGTATTTACATCCTCTACCTGTATGCCATAAAACTCTTCAACGGCTTTCTTAATCTCGAGCTTATTGGCTTTTCGATTCACGATGAAAGTATAACGGTTGTGCTTTTCAGTTAACCTGTTTACTTTCTCTGATAGTACCGGCTTTATTAAAACTTCAGTCAGTTTCATTTTTAAAATTTTTATCTTTCCCCCGCTATTACCGGGATGAAAATTATGCTTCTGCTACTTCCTTTTCCTGCTCTCCGGTTTCTTCTACAAATATTTTTGCCGCGCTTTCAGTGAAAACCAGTGCATCCGCATTTAAAATATCATACGTATTTATGTCGCTTAATAATGTACCGCAAACGGTGGCGCTATTTCTAAAGCTCTTATAAATATTTTCATTATGCTCAGCCATTATAAAAAGTGACTTTCTGCTTTCAGTATTAAGGCTATTGAATATTTGGTTGAATTGTTTTGTAGAAGGAGCTTCAATATTGAAATCTTCTATTATAAAAATCTTATTCTCTTTGGCCTTGCTGCTTAAAGCGCCAATTTTAGCCAGGTCTTTCACTTTGCGGTTCAATTTGAAATCGTAACCATGAGGCTTAGGCCCAAAAACAGTACCACCGCCTTTATACAAAGGGTTGCGGATATTGCCTTTGCGGCTGCCACCGGTACCTTTTTGCTTGTGAAGCTTTTTAGATGATCCTTCCACTTCTGCACGGGTTTTTACTTTGTGCGTACCCTGTCTTTGTGCTGCCAGGTATTGCTTCACGGCGAGCCAAATTACGTGGCTATTTGGTTCAGCACCAAATATCTCATCCGGCAAGTCTATCGTTCTGCCAGCTTTTTTCCCCCCGGTATTTATTATTTCTAACTGCATATTATTTCTGGATTAAAACGATGGAACCATTATGGCCGGGAACCGAACCACTTATTAACAGATAATTTTTTTCAGGAAATATTTTGACAATCTTAAGGCCTTTCAACTGCACCTTATCATTCCCCATACGACCAGCCATTCTCATTCCTTTGAATACTCTCGAGGGATAAGAAGATCCACCGATTGATCCCGGAGCCCTCGATCTGTCGTGCTGCCCGTGAGATTGCTCGCCAACGCCATGAAACCCGTGTCGCTTAACGACACCCTGGAAACCTTTGCCCTTTGTAGTTCCGACAACGGTTACTTTATCACCTTCATTAAATATGTCAACACTTATGGTGTCGCCCATATTCTCATTAGTTTCGCTATCGCGTATTTCTTTTACAAATTTCTTTGCCGATGTATTTGCTTTGGCAAAATGATTTTTTTCTGAGAGGAGGGTATGCTTTTCTTTTTTATCTCCAAAAGCAATCTGGATCGCGTTATATCCATCAGTATCCACAGTTTTCTTTTGTGTTACAACGCATGGACCCGCTTCAATAATAGTTACAGCCGTCTGCTTACCATTACTATCGAAAATGCTGGTCATGCCAACTTTCTTTCCAATAATACTTTTCATTTCTACTTTTTATACCCAGCGCTCCTACTTCGACAAGCTCATACTTCGATGAACTCGGCAGGAGATGGGTGTTACAATTTTATATAAGAACTTGAGCCCCATCCAGTCCTTCTCCACCCATTGATAAACTCTGGGGAGAAGGGGAAGAAGGCTTCGCACATTATGCTTTTATCTCAACATCAACACCTGAGGGTAAATCAAGTTTTGACAAAGCATCTACAGTCCTTGAACTACTGGTGTAAATATCCAATAGACGCTTGTGTGTACACAATTGAAACTGCTCACGGGCTTTCTTATTCACGTGAGGGGAACGCAATACAGTAAATATTTTTTTATGCGTAGGCAAAGGAATAGGTCCTGTAACCACTGCGCCCGTACTGCGCACAGTCTTAACAATTTTCTCCGCTGATTTATCTACCAGGTTGTGATCGTAAGACTGAAGTTTAATCCTGATTCTTTGAGACATATTTAAAGAACTTTTAAGCCAAATTTATTTTGGGAGTGCGAAGGTAGGGGTATTCATTTTAACAGCAAAGAATAAATTGTAAATTTTCTTAAATACAGAAAAAGATATTCCTTTTTATTAATGGAAAAATTTAATGAAAATGTTTCATTTATTGCTATGAATATAATGGGCAGCAAAGCAGGAAATTTTAAGAAAACCTGGTGTTTATATTTTATTAATTTCCCCGGCTTTAATAGTTTCTTTTGGTTTTTGGAGAGATTTTTTGGTTGAACCGGGGCTGGAATTAAATTCCGGAAGCATTTTTTTAAGAATATAGGGTACTATATCATTGTTATGCGATAAGGCCGCCTGCTCAAGCTCATAAAACAAAGATGTAAAATCTTCGTTTATGGTGCATGATTTCTTAGCTCTTAATATACGTGGATGATATGTCTCGGCAAATTCTTCCGAATCTTTAAACAATTCTTCATACATTTTTTCACCTGGCCGCAGGCCGGAGTAAACTATAGGAATCTCATCAGGTTTTACGCCGGCAAGTTGTATCATTTTCCTTGCGAGCTCAATTATTTTTACAGGCTCCCCCATATCAAATAATAAAATATCGCCCGATTCTCCAATTTTTCCCGCTTCTAATACAAGCTTCGAAGCCTCAGGAATAGTCATGAAATATCTTGTAATATCAGGATGCGTAACAGTAACAGGGCCTCCTGCGTCAATCTGTTTTTTAAAGGTAGCAACTACAGACCCTGCAGAACCCAAAACGTTTCCGAACCTTGTTGTAATAAATTCTGTTTTTAAATTGGGTTGATCGCTTAAAGATTGTATATAAATTTCAGAAATCCTTTTAGTAGCGCCCATCACATTTGTCGGATTAACGGCTTTATCCGTTGAGATCATCACAAATTTTTTGACGCCATAAGCCAAGGCCATATCTGCAACAGTCTTGCTGCCGAAAATATTTGTAAGAACGGCTTCGCTGGTAAATATCTCCATCAGGGGAACATGCTTATATGCAGCAGCATGAAATACAAAATCCGGCCTGTTATGTGAAAAGATCTTTTTTAATTTTGACGCGTCTCTCACAGAGGCAACTTCGATCTGAAGCTGCGATTTTACTCCTTTTCTTTTTAATTCAAATTCCAGGTCGAATAGCCCGGACTCGGATTGGTCAAGAAGAATAAGCTTTTTAAAATCGAATTGGGTTAATTGACGGCAAATCTCACTGCCGATAGAGCCGGCAGCGCCCGTCACAAGCACCACTGTATTTCGATAGGTATCTTGCAACATGCTGTGCGGCAAGCTTATTTCGTTTCTCTCAAGCAATTCTTCAATATTAAGTTCTTTTACTTGCTTCTTCTGGAACAGCCCACCAGACCATTGTTTGGCGTGGGGAATTACGTTGACCTTAATGTTTAAGGGTGCACAAACATCTGAGATGGCAATTTTTTTATCTACCGTCAATTTATCTATGGCAATGTATAATTGATTTACCTGCTTTAGCTTAAGAATTTTTTCAAGGTCTGTACTCCCTGCATCGTAGATGGGTAAGCCCTCTAAATTTTTACCGATCTTATATCCGCTGTCTTCAATAAAGCCTACTACAATGGTGCGGTTGTTTGCATCCTGCTCCAATACCTTTTTAGTAATTTGGCCCATTGAACCCGCGCCGTAAATAACAGCCTTGTTAGTGTTATGGGATCTTGGTTGCGCCCTAAAATATATTTCTTTAACTAAAATCCTAAAAAGCGATAGCGTAAAAATAACGGTGAATAAATTTATTATAAGCAGGGGAAGGGGTATAGATCCTGTAACGATGGAATTATTATCTATTGCATAAATGCATCCCCAGAGTATAAATTGGAATGTGGCAAATTTTATAATTCGCAAAATATCGTTGATTTCAGAGTACCTAATAATACCGCGGTACAATGGAAAAGCTAAAATACCTACCAGGTAAACCGATACATTTATTAAAAGAGAAGGTAAAAATTTCATAACACTGGGAACATCCACCAGGAAATGCCGCGTAAGAAAGAAAGAAAATAAAAATGAAAGGCTAATTAAAGTGAGGTCGCAACAAAAGATAATCCAGCGTGGGGCAAACTTATTGGTAAAATATTTTTTGATCATAAGGGGTAATTGGTACTCTTAGAAATCATGCTGATCTAATTTGAGATCATACCGATATTTAAGGTTGTAGATAAGGGATAAGAGATTGTAAATTATCAATGCCTTCTTTTAATCCCTCATTGATTCAAGAAACATACCATAGTTATTTTTTAAAGTAATAAATATCTAAGTCCTTTATTAAAATTTCAAAAGTATAACATTTTGATAGAAATTGAGTATTTACGTTATTTTCTTCTTGTTTATACGTGTATCTCGTATTGGGTGCATTCCAAATTGTCGCACAGTCCTGATGCTTGTGGGCGGTGGAGACACCGCCCACGGCGAAGCGTGCCGGTTGGTGTCTCCACCAACCGGCGACAATTTGAAATGCACCCCTCGTATTTAGATTCTGCACGCTAATGTATATTTTTACTTAATTTTAAATTCTATTTAAATTCGAGGAGTAATATAAACTTATAAAGCACAATTATATTGTTGAAAAGATATATAAGTAAGCAAAAGAATTTGGAAGGCAGGCTTCAAAAAAATTATGCGGCTTTCTAATATTTAAAATGTTGATTTATCTTCTTAAAAGCTATCTTTCGGCAAATCAGGCATTACGTAAGTACAGGAAGTAAAATTTAAGCCCGAAAAAGGATTGAATTGTGATGGAATTATATATACTCTATGAACAAAATTGTATTAGTCATTTGTCTATTTTCTTTCAGTTTAATGGCTAAAAGTCAGGTTGCAGATTTCACTTATTCAACTAGTAACGGATTATTTTGCAATCCTTCCACTATACACTTTACCCAAAGTTCCACGGGAAGCCCTATAGGTTTTGTTTGGAACTTTGGAAATGGCACAGGAGGTAACAGTCCAAATCCTTCGGTAATTTATACTAATGCAGGATCTTATACCGTAAAGCTGATCGTGATCTATCAACAAACCACCGCAGTGGTTACGAAAACCGTTGTGGTTAATCCTTCCATAACCGCATCTATCGGATATGACAGAAATTATATTTGTACCCCCGGAGTTATAAATTTTACAGCAGGTGGCGGTGGAAACAGCAGCACATACAATTGGGATTTTGGTGATGGGGGCGCAGCGGTGATAACTACAAACTCTGCCATTGCTCACAGTTTTGCGACTAACGGTGCATACAATGTAAACCTCCTGACCACAGATAGTTCAGGATGTTTTGATTCTACCAAAACAATTATTACTGTTAAGTCTCCTCCTGTTACCGGCAGCGCATCGCCGCCTGCCGGATGCGTTCCGGCAAATGTAAGCTTTAATGCCAACGCTACTATACCTGCAGGGAGCTCTGTCACCAAATATTTGTGGGATTTTGGAGATGGTAGCCCGACATTATCGACAATTATTAATACTGCAAATCACACTTATAGCGCTCCTGGTAATTATTTGCCCGTTGTAACTGTAACTACTAATGAAGGATGCACAGGTGCTTATAATTTTAGCGGTGTTGGTTTCGGTGTACCGCCGTCTAATCAAGTTGCCTATCCTGTGAAACCGGTCATTTGCGGCTCAGATACAGCGCAGTTTTTTGCGAAAGCGACTAATGCCAATACGTATTATTATAATTTTAATGATGGTACGTCCACTTATGTCAAAGATACCTTTGCTTACCACAAGTTTACTACATTAGGATTGAAATACATTTATATTTTACCTTTGTATAACGGATGCTACAGTAGCCCAATTACTGTTTCAATGAACGTTACAGGAGTTATTGCAACCTTTAATTATTCAAACAACTGTGCAAACAAAAAAACGTTTTCGTTTACAAATGCAAGTCAGGGAAATCTATCCTCCGTTTCTTGGGATTTTGGGGATGGTTCACCGGTTGTAAATACGCTAAACGCGATACATACCTTTCCTTCTTCAGGATCTTTTATTACCAAACTCACCGTTACTGATAATGTTACCGGGTGTAGCGATACCGATTCACAAACGATCTATACGTCTACACCTGCGCTGGTTAATCCCGATATTTCGCTTTGTAAAAACGACAGCACAACTTTTAAAGTTTTAAATAATTCTAATAATCCATCGGATACTTACACCTGGCATGTAACCGGTAAACAAGCGGGGCCTTTTACAGATTCTGTATTTACCGTAAAGGCGACTAATTTTGGGACTTTTAATAATTATGTTGTTATAAATAACGGTGCCCAGTACTGCCAGGACACTGTACGGCTAAATAATCCAATTTTGGTAAAAGGGCCCGATCTCAATTTCACTGCTCCTTCCTCACTTTGCTTATCCGCCTTATATAACGTTACGAATGCTTCTAAACCCTACACACCAGCAGATTCTGTTGTTCTTTGGTATTGGAACTTTGGAGTAAACACTACAAACGATAGTATTTACCAACCGCAACCCTACCTTTATAAAAATCCGGGTACATACAAAGTAAAATTAACGGGCATAGATATAAATGGTTGTAAGGACAGCCTGATACAGGTTGTAAAAGTTAATCCTCTACCCTTTTTATATGTTATTCCTGCCATGGACACCCTTTGCTCAGGAATGACGGATTCTCTTTTTGCCTTTCACAGCGACAGTATAACCTGGTCGCCATCCAATTCCCTAACATGCGCTACATGCGATACGGTGCTTACGCAGGCTACCACTGATACCAAGTATTTTATTACCGCCACGAGTAAGTTCGGATGTACCGTTACAGATAGCGCATTCATAAAAGTATATCCGCCGTTTACAGCCGCGCCATCAGCAAGCGACCTTTATATTTGCCTTAATGATTCCGTACAACTCAACGTGGATCCGCCGGGTAAAAAGATTATATGGGCTCCTGCAACCAGCCTGTCCAGCGCTACCGCTTATGGGCCGGTAGCATCGCCAACTCAGACGACAACATACAGTGCAACCCTCACAGATTCTGCAGGATGCTTTACCAGCAGCGCCGATATAAATGTGCACATAAAAAGCCTTCCGAAAGTTGATGCCGGCCCCGATAAGACGTATCCTTTCAACAGTAATTTTTCCATAAATCCTTTATACAGCGATAATATTAGCTCTTATAGCTGGTCTCCTGCTAATTTGGTGGCGTGCAATACCTGCCCGAGCATTAACGGAGTAGCGACCAATACAAACACTTTTTTTATAGCGGTAACTTCCGATAGTGGCTGCATTGCCAGAGATTCCATCACCATTTTTATAGAATGTAAGGATGCAAACCTGTTACTGCCCAATGCCTTTACTCCAAATAATGATAACATCAACGACTATTTTTACCCGTTAACGCGTGGTATTAAATCAATTACCCGGTTTTCAATCTATAACCGGGACGGAAAATTGGTATATGAAGCAAAAAATTTTCCACCTAATAGTAAATCCTTTGGATGGAATGGGAGGATTAATGGGACAAGCCAATCGTCAACGACGGTATATGTCTATTATTTAGAGGCTCTTTGCGACTTAGGCGAAAAGATTTACAAGAAGGGGAGTGTTGTTTTGATAAAATAGAATTCGCTTTTCTCTTTTTACGAAAAGCAATGTTGGCTGAACTATTACTTCCGCGAAACGACTAATATAATTGAACGGATGCAGCAGAGGTAGAAGAATTCAACCGAATAACTTTATACGTTTCCAGCATTAACATTGACAAAAAAAATTCTTCGCAATGGGTTGGTCTGAGATAGAGAACAATTACTTCGTTATTTTAGATAACTCCTCTGCTATACCACGAGATAACATTGCAGAGACAACAGGCTCGGGTGGAAATATGCGGATGACAGTTTTTGACACGTATTATGCTTTTCCAAATAAACTCACTCGCTCCATACCGCTCTCTTTATATAATCCACGTAGCTCAAAATAATCCGCACCAACTTTTCTGACACATTTGGCATTGTGTAATCCGCAGCCGTTCTGAAATTTCTTGTAATGCCTGTTTGCTGATATTGCAACTGTATTAAACCCTGTAAAATACGCTCCGGACGCAAACCTACCATCATTACCGATGCTTCTTCCATAGCTTCAGGACGCTCATGTGCATCCCTAATGTTCAGCGCCCTAAAATTTAAGATAGATGATTCTTCTGAAATGGTTCCGCTGTCTGACAATACCGCGAAAGAATGCTTCTGCAAAGCATTATAATCGGTAAACCCTAATGGCTTTAAGAATCGTACCTCAGGCTTCATGCGAAAGTTTTTTTCTTCAATTTTCTTTCTTGTTCTAGGATGCGTACTTACAATGATGGGAAAATGATATTTCTCTGCTATCAAATTCAGGGATTCCATTAATCCGGTAAAGTTTGTTTTGCTATTTATATTTTCTTCCCTGTGTGCGGAAACAACAAAGTATTTTCCCTCTTCCAACTCTAATCTTTTCAAAACATCAGACAATTCAATTGCGTGTAAATAGTGATTCAACACTTCAAACATAGGAGAGCCCGTCTTAATAATTCTATCAGCAGGAAATCCTTCTCTTAATAAATATTCTCTTGCAATATCACTATAAGTTAAGTTAACATCGGAGATATGATCAACAATTTTCCTGTTGGTTTCTTCTGGTACCCTTTGGTCGAAGCAACGATTGCCAGCCTCCATGTGAAAAATGGGAATATGCCTTTTTTTAGCAGGAATAGCGCACAAACAACTGTTAGTATCGCCCAGAACAAGAAAAGCCTCCGGCTTTTCCTGTTCTAATAATGGATCAATATTTATTAATACTTGACCGATTGTTGCTGTGGCGGTGGCTCCTGCGGCGTTTAGAAAGTGATCTGGCTTGCGAATGCCCAAGTCTTCAAAAAATATTTCATTTAATTCATAATCATAATTTTGCCCGGTATGCACCAAGACATGTTCTATAGCTTCTGAAGCATCCAGAGCCGCTATCACCCGCGAAAGGCGAATTATTTCCGGCCGGGTGCCTACCACAGTCATTACTTTCAGTTTTCTTAATTCATCGTTCATAAGTTACCTTCGGTTTTATACATTTTCAAAATACGTATCAGGATCATCGGCATTGTAAAATTCATTGATCCAGAAAATTGTATATAATTCTTCTTCACCAGTATTTTTAATATTGTGGGTAAACCATACCGGCATATCCACATACGCCGGCTCCTCCCCATTCAGTTCAAAATTCAATACATTGCTGGTTCCAATTTGCCGTAATTGTATCAACGCTTTGCCTTTGATAACTGCAAAGCGCTCAATCTTTCTTGTGTGAAAATGATTGCCGCGTGTAATGCCTGGGACCGTGGTAGAAAAGGATACCTGCCCGCCAATATTCAGGCGTATAACTTCCACAAAAGCGCCTCTCGGATCAGTATGCTTATTGAATTTTACCGGAAAATGATTTTTAATATCCATGTAACACCGGAATGTGTTGAATAGATTCAGTTCAAACGTTGAATTAATTTCCGGAACAACTCCCTTATCCTGGTACTGGTCGCTGTAAGTTTTCAACAAACTTAAAACTGACGAAACTTTAGATTCTGATGTATGAGAAACTTTGTAATGCGGATTATTTTTCCCTGATCTTATCTCTACCAAGAACACCTTTACCAACTCTCCTACATATATCAATTTCATATCGCCATCTACATCAATTTTTGGTTTTTCATTGTGGCTGATCTGGTGGCAAAATGTGGCAATTACTGAGTTATAATAAGGATTTCCAAAGGGACCAAATACATTAGGAATGATCATACCCGTAAATAATCCACCTGTTTTTTCTGCCCATTGGCGAAATAATTCACGGCCTTCCTTTTTTGATTTTCCATAAAGATTATCACGCTCTTCCTGGGAAGAAGATGAAAATAAAATATGGGCCGTGCTCCCGGTGCGCTCCAAAGCAGCAATCAAGGTTTTTACTAACCCGGTATTGGTTTGATAAATAACTTCCGGGTCATTGTGCCGGTTCAAAGCCGCCAGGTGAACGATCACATCACATTGACTTATGAAAGAATCCAGAGTTTCAGGATTGTCAAAAAAGCTTTTCTTAAAATCTATCCTTTCAAATTCGCCGGGAAATAAACCCAGCGTATTGTATAGATGCTTCCCAATAAAACCATCCTGCCCGGTAATTCCTATTCTTTTCATGGATTGTTATTTTCTCAAATATTTTAGTAATTAAATATTGGATTTACGAAGATATTGGATAGCACTTATTTCCCCCAGTCATACCACAATGTATTATTAAATCTAAAATCATCTTTTCCTGCATCCGCTATGGCAAAATCAGAAAATACCATCAATTTTGACTGTGCATCCAGCGCTTTAAATCCATTTGCATACCCGCCGGGAATTTGGAGTACCTGGTTCATACCTGATTTCAATATGAATTCCTGCACCGGCAGATTTTCAGAAGGGTTTTCCCAATTATCGGGTTTTAACACAACAATTTTGAAGCTACCTGCTACCACATAGAACCATTTTTGTTCTATTTTATGGGCCTGCCACGCTCTGGCAATAATTGTGTTGGCATGTTCTATGATATAGAAACGCTTTATCGGCGCCATATCAAAATCATTGAAAAATGATAATGTTCCTCTTTCATCTATATGTTGCCCCCCTTGTATCAATATTGGTTTTGTCTCTTTCATAAAAACTTAACCAGGATATTGCACCACATCCATTTCACCGAAAACCTCTTTACGAATTAAAGGTAGTTTTGATAATAACTTTTTCATTCCTTCCACATCCTGTTGTTCGGCATTATGGGAGTGGTAGTCTTCCACCTGGGAAATATGAACATTCCCTTCGGCAAAATATTGTTTATAATTTAAATCCCGGTTATCGGCAGGAATTCGGTAAAATTCTCCCATGTCCTTTGCTTTTTGCATTTCTTCCCGTGTGCAAAGTGTTTCATATAATTTTTCGCCATGGCGTGTTCCAATGATGTTGATTTCATTATCTGCATTGCACAATTCTTTAAGCGCTTGTGCCAGGTCCCCTATTGTGCCTGCAGGGGCTTTGTTCACAAATAAATCGCCCTGCTTTCCGTGTTCAAAAGCAAATAATACCAATTCAACCGCTTCCTGGAGTGACATTAAAAACCGTGTCATTTTAGGATCTGTAATGGTGATGGGTCCGCCTGATCTTATTTGTTTTAGAAACAAGGGAATTACAGACCCCCTTGACCCCATCACATTCCCATAACGGGTGAGGCAAACCATAGTTGCATTATCGCGGACATTCCTGGAAGCTGCAATCGCTACTTTCTCCATCAATGCTTTGGAAATACCCATAGCATTTATGGGATAGGCTGCCTTATCAGTGCTAAGGCAGATTATTTTTTTAACCCCGTTAGCAATAGCGGCATCAATAGTATTTTGGGTGCCGAACACATTCGTTTTGGCCGCTTCCAAAGGAAAAAATTCGCAGGAAGGTACTTGTTTTAATGCTGCGGCATGAAATACATAGTCCACACCATGCATTGCCCGTTCGATACTACCGTAATCCCGTACATCTCCAATATAAAATTTGAGTTTATCATTTTTCAACCGCATGCGCATGTCATCCTGCTTTTTTTCGTCGCGGGAAAATATACGGATCTCTTTAAAATGATCTGTATTTAGAAATCGGTGTAAAACAGCATTTCCGAAAGAGCCGGTACCACCAGAGATAAGGAGTATTTTATTTTTCAGCATGTAAAATTTCTAATTTTTTTAAAAAGCATGTGTTAGATATGGAGATTTTAACTGATAGAATTTTTTTTAAAATGAGAATTTCAAAATGATAACCGGCTATAAAATGAAAAGTAATTGCCGCAATTAGATAAAGAAAGTTTCTGATAGCAGCATCTGATTTAGTGATAGAAAAAAGCCGCTATTTATACAAGTCCTTAATATTTTTTACAATGAATTGCAAATCTGATTGAGATAGGTTGGATCCGCTTGGTAAACACAGGCCGAAATCAAATAAATTTGCAGCAAAATTATCTCCAAAATAATGTGCATCGGCAAAAACAGGCTGCATGTGCATAGGCTTCCACAGGGGTCTGCATTCTATATTTTCTTTTTCTAATGCCAGCCTTATTTGTTCTCTTGTAATCCCATTCTTCGATTTGGCAGGGTCTATTAAAACAGTGGTTAACCACCGGTTGCTAATATAGCCTTTGGGTTCTTTAAGAAATGTGAGCCCCGTAAATGTTGACAATTCATTTTTATAGAATTCATAATTACTCCTTCTTTGCGCCACTCTTTCATCTAACACCTGCATCTGGCCTCTGCCAATGCCTGCGCATATATTACTCATGCGGTAATTGTACCCAATCTGTGAATGCTGATAATGTGGCGCAACGTCCCGGGCTTGGGTTGATAAAAAAGTAGCTTTCTTTACCCAATCCATATTTTTAGAAACAAATGCGCCGCCGCCGGAAGTGGTAATTATTTTATTGCCATTAAAAGATAAGATATTCATATCACCAAAAGTTCCGCATTTGGTATCATTGATGGAAGAACCTAAAGCTTCTGCAGCATCTTCAATTACAGGTATCTCATATTTCTTGGCAATAGTAGTAATCTCTTCCATTTTTGCCGGCATCCCATATAAGTGAACTGCAATGATTGCTTTTGGTTTTTTGCCTTTTGGGATGCGGTTTAAAATTGCTTCTTCAAGAAAAGCAGGATTCATGTTCCAAGTTTCGGTTTCGCTATCAATGAATATTGGATCAGCTCCAAGGTATGCAATAGGATTCGCTGATGCAGAAAAAGTCATACTCTGGCAAATCACTTCATCACCTCGTTGTACTCCCAGAAGTATCAAAGCTAGATGGATGGCTGCAGTTCCTGAACTTAAAGCTGCGACATGAACACCTTCTCCTAAGTAAGTTGCCAGATCTGTTTCAAAACCATTCACATTCGGCCCTAAAGGAGCCACCCAATTAGTATCAAAAGCTTCTTTAACGTATTCTTGTTCCTTACCACCCATGTGAGGGGAGGAAAGCCATATTTTGGGTCGTGTCATAATATTTTTTTTCTTACCGAACTAAGTTTTTGTTTTCGGAAAGCCAAGTGTTTTAAAAGCAAAGGCTTTCATTTAAAAGCATTATTATATCTGATGATACGGGAAGGGTTACCTACAACCACCGCATTGTCAGGAACATCGTTAATAACTACAGCACCTGCACCTATTACAGCCCAACTTCCTATGGTAATACCCTGTATGATTGTAGCAGCGGCGCCTATCCATGCACCCTCCTTTATTGTAACGCTTCCAGCGAGTGTGGCGTTAGGAGAGACATGAACATAGTCTTCGATAATG
Organism: Hanamia sp.; assembly: GCA_965217965.1. GTDB lineage: Bacteria > Bacteroidota > Bacteroidia > Chitinophagales > Chitinophagaceae > Ginsengibacter. Next base: position 684,076 of record CBDCJQ010000002.1, read on the forward strand.
ACATCATGATCTATAACTGCTGCAGTATTAATAATGCAATGTTTCCCAATTCGGGAACCTGGATTGATAACGGAAGCAGCCATCACTACTGTACCCTCACCAATAAAAACATCTGGTGATAGGATAGCGGCTGGATGAATGGCTTTTCCATAAGTATAAGACGAAACATCAGCAATCTTTTTCCTGGTTTCATTGTTTCCAATAGAAAGAATTACTTCGTCATCTGTGTTTCCTTTCGGAGAATATACAGTATACCCGGGAATTGCTGCAGCAGGTTCATCGTCCCAGAAAATAATCTCTTTTTCTCCGGAAAGCTTCAGGCTATCAGCAATAACTTTCCCATGTCCGCTTGCACCGAATAAGTTCATATTGTTCCTTTGAATTTTTCCATTGTTACTGAAGTACCGGAACTTATTCCTTCCCTATTAAAAACCTTTCTTATCGTCATCCATAGAATTTTAAGATCAGTGCTAAAGCTAATATTTTCTACATACCATCCATCATATTCAAATTTCTGTTCCCAAGTGATAGCGTTCCTGCCATTTACCTGTGCCCAACCTGTGATACCCGGCTTTACCTCGTGACGCCGGGCCTGTTTTTCATTGTATAAAGGCAGGTATTCCACTAATAAGGGGCGGGGACCAATAAGGCTCATATCGCCTTTGATCACATTCAATAATTGCGGAATCTCATCCAACGATGTTTTGCGAATAAATTTTCCTAACCCGGTTAAACGATCAGCATCCGGTAATAAATTTCCCTTAGCATCTTTTTTATTGTTCATGGTTTTGAACTTGATCACCTTGAAAATCTTACCTTTCTCCCCGGGCCTTTTTTGAAAGAAAAATGGCTTCGCATTATTGGCAATAAATAAAGCTAAAAATATAAGAATAAAAAACGGACTAAGGATTACAAGGCCTGCAAATGCTAATAAAAAATCAAAAAAAGATTTAAAGAAATATTTATACACCCCCAGTCACTTTACTTTCGATCAGATGGTACGAAATATCCACATTATAATTTTTTTCAAGTAGCGCCCTGGCATTTTGTTTCATCAATAGAAAATTAGCCTCATTCTCTATCAATTTTTGTATAGCATGCAGCATTCCATTTATATCACCAGATTGTACCCATAACCCACATCCGGATTGCTCTATTACCTTTCCAATATCTGAACTGTTATCTGTAGCCGCTAAAACAGGCACGCTACATTCCAAATAGGATAATAAGCGGGAAGGGAAATTTGGGATAGTGAAATTTGGATTTAAAAAAATCATCCCTATATCACAAGCCTCTACCAGCAAATCGTATTCAATCCTAGGCAAACTTTCTAAAAGTTTAGCATTAATTGGTTTTTTATCTTCAAACCATTGTGCCATCCTTTTATATTCTCTACCAGAACCAACAATCAAAAAAAATACATTTGGAAGGGAACAATTTTCAATTGTTTGTAACAAAAAACTAATCCCCTGTGGTAATCCTAGATTTCCGCCATATATGAAAATTTTATCGTCTTTAGGTAAGCTGTATTTTTTCCTAATGGCAACCTTACTTTCAATAGATTGCATTTTTTCGAGGAGTTCTATTGAATTTGGATTGACCTCAATCTTTTCCGGGTTGAGAAAGTCATAATGCGCAGATAAATAATCTCTATTTGCTTCTGACATACAACCTATCATGTCAGATTCTTCATACAATTTTTTTTCTTTATTAAAAAACATTCTATGCAACATTCCCCCTTTTTTCATCAAATGCATATCAACTGCATTCTGCGGAAAAATATCCTTCAATAACAAATAGGCATAGGCCTTATCTCTTTTCTTAATAAAACTTATCACTTTTGTAAAAGTAATGGGAGGAGTTGAATACAAAATCAAATCAAATTTCTCCTTGGGGAATTTTTTTTTAACAGCCCATAAAAATTGATATTCTAGCGCTAATGTTCCTATTCCTTTTTCTATAATATTGGTTTTTTGCAGATTAAGGCTCCTTACCTGGAGGATAGTTACTCCTTTTTCATTTTTAAGATTGTTAGGGGCATTATATCGACGTTCTGCCGGGCTCACAATAAAAACTTCATGCCCTTCGTCTCGAAATTTCCTTAATAAATCTGTATAAATTCCTCTTTCATCTATTGAATCTATTTTTATTATCGTTAAAAAGAGAATCTTCATACTAACTTATTGTTACTTTATTCTACTATTCTTTTAATGTTCAAATTGGCTTTTGAAATATTAGCTTTAGTAAGTCAAATAGTACCCGATAAATTATCGGCAACATTTGACATTTTTTAAATCAACGAAATTTAATAAAACGGAAAAGGAAGATGTTACATTTAGCCGCCATTGATAGACAGTGCAGAATCTGCAATAATTTGGAAATGATCTCTTTTGTATATTGATTAAAGATTTCTAACAAAATCCCAAGTAACTTTTATTCCTTCTTCCAGTTTTGTATGCGGCTTCCAATTAAGTTCATTTTTTGCCTTGGTTATGTCAAGATAGATTTCCGGCACGTCATAAGTTCTTGATTTTGTATAAGTGATAGATAATTCAAGCCCGGTTACACTTTTCATAATACTTAATAATTCATTTAAGGAACATCCTTTGCCGCTTCCAATATTAAAGACTAAGGAAGTTGTTTTATGAATAATTGATGAATAAAATGCGTTTACCAAATCTTCTATGTAAATGAAATCACGAACAATATCGCCCCTTCCCCAAATATGAATTGTTTCTTTACGCAATATTTTACCTAGAAAAACAGGAATCACTCCTTGGATACCAAAAGGATTTTGTCTAGTTCCAAAAGGATTAGATGGCCTTAAAATCACAAAATCAAGTTTATGAATTTGCTTAAAGAGATACAAGTATTTTTCAATTGCAAGTTTACATATCCCATATGAACATATTGGATTTGTTTGATTCTCTTCAACAACCGGGACAGATTTCGGAATTCCATAAACCGTTCCGCCACTTGATGCAAATACTATTTTTTTTATGTTTTTTAGTACGCACTGCTCAAGTAAAAAAAGCGTTTCTATTATATTAGATTGCACATCAAATACCGGATCATCATTTGAAGTCTTGGGTAGTGTAGTGCTGATTAAATGAACTACTATATCAATGCCATTCAAAGCCTGTGATAACAAACCCCGATTACCAAATTCGCCCAAATGGTAATCCACACCCGGTAATGCCTTACGGTAATGCTCTTCATTCTTATCAAATACTCTTACATAATGTCCTTCTTCGAGTAATTTATCTACCAGATGAGAACCAATAAAACCGTTTCCACCAAGAACTAAAATATTCAATATCAATCCTTCTTTTTAATCAATTTGTACAAAATCGGGTTTATCCTCCCGCCCTAAAAGCCAATCATATAGCCTTATTGTTTTTTGCGCTAATTGTGACCAGGTATATTTTGATGCAATTAGGATTTTCCCCTTTTCTCCCATCTGTTGCAAATCTTTAGCGCTCTTTTTAACTGCTTCGTTTAGAGCAATGGCTATATCCCGAGTGCTTATATTAGTCCACCATCCACAATTAAACTCAGCGAGGTCGCTCCAAGATGAGGCCTTTGTAGTTATTACCGGCACTCCGGCCGCCAGACTGTCAAGGATAACCATAGGAGAACCCTCACTGTGAGAAGGTAATATGAATAACTCAGCCGCTGCAAATGCATCATTCTTTTCCTGATCAAATAGCGATCCTATTATTTTAATTTTATCATTAAGATTTAATTGTTTTACTATGGACTCAACATCCTTCTTATGATTAAATTCATCTATCCCGGCAATAATTAACTGCCATTCGGTAAAATCATTCTTAATAGAATGGATAGCCTCAACCAGCATCAGCAATCCTTTTTTAGGAGAAATTCGTGATAAAAAAAAAACAATACGTGTTTCCTTAGCAATTGAATACCTTTTTCGAAAAGCGTCTGCATTTCCTTTCAAATACAAGTTATTTTCCTGAATGCCATTTTTAATATATGCAATTGGATTTTTAAGACCAAAGTTTCTGAAGTCTGAAATTTCATTCTCCGATGTTGCATGTAGGCAGGATGCCAATCGTAGGTTTTCGCTTTCATAAGCGGCAAGAGCAAGCTTTTTTTTCCATTTAGAAATGTGCAGCACCCAATTGTTTAAAGAACCATGAGGCGCAATTATGGTAGGGATATTCTTCTTTTTAGAAAACTTACGGGTTGCACTTGAAATTCCTGACCATATTCCATGTTGATGCACTATTTCAAAAATGCCATGCGTGGTTTTGTCAACTTCTTCAAGTATTTGAGGACTGTACCAAATTTTCTTGGGACCAATTAGATTAAAGGCATCTATTCGTTCAACTGGAAAATTATGGGTCTGGCTGGCCCAATTGACATTATCCTCATTATCGAGGCACCAAATCCTAACATCATTTCCAAGCGATAATTGTGCGCTAGCTAAATTTACACAGATTTGACCAAGACCAAAAGATGCCTTTCCCACAGTAGTTACACTATTTAGAATTTTTATCTGTTTCATAAATCGAAGGTCTGTTTCATAAATCAAGGGGTTAGAAGTTCTTCTGGTAAGACAAATTTCGAAGTTTACTCCCTAATAAAGGAATATTATACTTTTCCTTTTTATTTATTAATAAGCAATGCTTTGTTAATGAATGAAATTTCTTCATAGGTCTCAGAAATGCCGAATATTTCGTAACCTTTTTTTTTGAGCTTTTCAATAACATCTATTGATTTAGTCTTGCCATCTTCGAAAAATCTTTCGTGGAATTCAATTAAAATTTGGCCGATTGGGGTATTACTTTCGAGAATATTTTCGATTACACTGTATTCGGCTCCTTCTATATCCATTTTTAGTACATCAATTTTTGCATGTCCTAGCTTATTCACGATATCTTTCCAACATTTCATTTCTACTAATACCTTTTTGTTATTGTTTACATTAGCCTGATCAACATAGCTACCAGAAACATGCTCATCATTTTTTGGAAGAAAAAAATTTACCAGACCGCTTTTGTTAGCAATTCCATAGTCAAAAAAACTAAATTTTAGGGGCAAATTTTGCTGATGTTTTATCCAATTTATTGATTTTGGCGTTGGATCAAAACCAAATACATGACAACCATGATTTTTTATTACAGCTTTATCAAATGAAATATCTTCACCTATACCAAATGAGTAGATTATTGAGTTTTGGCTTAAAAATTCAGGGCAGACATAAAAACCGCCGTAATTATTGCCATACCATTCTTTATTAATATTAATAGTTTTAGATAGATGGCGATATTTTCCCGACAATAACTTTAAGAATGACCTTATGAAGCGCTTAATTTTAGAAATTGTATATATTTTTGTTTTCATATCTAATAAGAATCTAATAATTTATTTATTATTTAAAAGATAGAATTAGGTAGAACAATCGCAAGCGTAATACATTATGCAATAATGTAACAATTTTAATAAAACTAGCGGCGGCGTAGCAATCTCCTTGGAATAGTTAGCATTATACCAAGGAGATTGCCACAAAGTTTTCTGAAACATCTTTCAATTACAAACTCTCTGCTCGAAAACTTTTCGCAAAGACGTCTCGTTTGTATTTGACATCTGCGAGTCGCTTCTATTCCGTTCTTAGCGAACATTCTACCTAATTCTATTAAAAGATTAATTCCTAAATTTTGTAGAAATAGCATTAACCAATGAATAAATCGTTACTTTTTTTAAATCTCTTGAGGCATATTCATTATAAGGCTATAGCCTTTTTAAAAGCTTCTGCCCAAATACGAGTATTTCGAAAACGATGATAAAATTCATAAGCATTATTAGAGCATTCAATTACTAATGATTGGTTTTCAAAGAGCCTAACTAACAGATTTGATAATCCGATAACTGATCCATCGTAAAAAAAACCATTGACTCCATCAATAATTGAAAATAGTTCTCCCCCGGTTATAGCTCTTTTAGTCGTTATGAACGGCACACCAAATGAAAAACAATTTTGCACCGTTAATCCTGCCTGACCGGGTGAGATACAAGCAATTGCTCTATTCATTATAGGTGAAATTTCTTCAATATCATTAATTGCACCGTGTAATAAAATCCTTTCCTTTAAATTATTTATTCCGATCCATTTCTTAATATTTACAAATTCATTTCCATTACCCACAATTTCAAGCCTTGGAATATCAGCATAATAGCCTAATGCCAATTTATAGGCTTCTAATAGGTCATATATTTTTTTTTCTTTATAAAGAGAACCAAGGAATAGAAGAGAGAGGTATTTTTTATTTTTAAAATTAAATGATTTAGAAGCTTCAACAGTATTGTAAGCAACGTGAAGTTTAGAAGGATCAATACCTAATGAGGCATATTTAATTAGAGGATATGATTCATAAAATATCGCTCCATCAGATTTATTTATCCATAATTTTCTTAACCAATCCAGATTTTTGTTTTGATCGTAGAATTTGTTGTAAGAAGCAGAAACACCTATTCCATATAAAAGCAATTTATATTTTCGTTTAGAAAAAATAATTTTTTTGAAATTGATTATTCTTAAATTAAAAGTTAATATCACAACATCATAATCAGAAAAAACTGGTAATTGCCTGGCAATAATAAAAGGGCCTGTTGTTTTAAAACAAATTGATATTTGATTAAAATTTACATTTTCTAAAATTTTACTACTATGTGCCACCGTAAGATCATAATCATCCAAAAGTAAATTCAATAAAGGAACTCGATAATGTGGAAGTACTTCCGTTATTAAGATCACTTTTTTTTTATTGATCATAAATGTAATTTTAGAATGGTAGCAATTATTCTTTCGGCTGCTTTTCCATCCCACAATTTAGGATTAGTACCTTTCTTCCACTCACCGGCAAATAATCTTCTCAAAGCAGGCTTTATAGATTTAGGATTTGTTCCAATCAATTCATTTGTACCTATATCAACAGTTTCCGGCCGTTCGGTATTATCTCTTAGAGTCATACAGGGTATTCCCATAACTGTTGTTTCTTCGGTAATGCCACCGGAATCAGTAATAACACCCTTAGCATGTTGTACGAGGTAATTAAATTCTAAATATCCTAATGGTTCTGTCATGTGAAGGTTGGAAGCACCAATCCCCAGTCCTTGTAATACTTTTGCTGTACGAGGGTGTACGGGGAAAATAATAGGAAGGCCATTTACATTATTTATAATTTCATCCATCAAACTTTTTAGTTTGCTTTCTTCATCTACATTAGCTGGCCGATGAAGAGTGATAACTAAGTATTGTTGTGATTTTAAACCAATTTCTGACCATATTCCAGGCTTTTTTAATCGCGGAATATTTTTAAGCAAAGTATCAATCATCGTGTTGCCCACAAAGAAAATCTTCTCATCAACAATTCCTAATTTTCTTAAATTTTCATTAGCATTTTCAGAAGTTGTAAAATAATAATCAGTTATAGAATCTGTTACCATACGGTTAATTTCTTCCGGCATTGAAAGATCAAAAGATCGGATACCTGCTTCTACATGTGCTACTTTTACCATCAATTTTTTGGCAACAATACTACAGGCCATTGTAGAAGTAACATCGCCAACCACTAATACTAAATCTGCAGGGTTGTCTATTAAATCTTTTTCAAACTTCACCATAATCTGGGCGGTTTGTTCTGCTTGTGAACCTCCACCACATTCCAGATTTATATCGGGCTCCGGAATACCTAATTCTTCAAAAAAGCTATTGCTCATATTTTTATCATAATGCTGGCCTGTATGGATAAGACGGTAGCGAATATCCTTTCTATCGGATTGAGCCAATTTGATGGCAACAATAATAGGCGCAATTTTCATAAAATTTGGACGGGCACCCGCTATAATGGTCATTAGCATAATTGTATTCTCTGATAACTTTCTTAATAATTAATTTTTAAAAGAACTCAATTGAACTATCGCCAATAAATAATTATAAATTAACTTATCAAAATAATCGGCAAAAACTTCGTTTTCCACTTCATTTCTAACTTCTTTATCTCTGGTATTATAATAATATTCATCCGGCCCCCACCATATTATTCCATCTACATTTTTACCCAGATATTTAGTTTTAAAAATATAGCCAATGTGAGAAATAAATTCTTTTTTTGGAATTAATTTTGAGTTTGGCAAACGATGTGTAACGAATGGCAAAACAGGTTTATTAAGTTTCTGTCCAATTTCCAACGCAAGAAGCACATTATCTTCTATATAAAGTTTATTTTCATTTTCACGTATTGAATCTGGATAGAAATCATAAACAGAAGGTGTGATTATATCGCAATCACTTAATAAAGGCATTAACATAAATGCACGGTTTTTCCATGCATCATTTCGATCCCAATAATTTCTAAACGGTAGCCCATAAATACCCCACTTAACTTTTGGTCTTATGCTTTTTGCTATATTGATCATGTTCCTATACTCGTTAAGATTTCTATTAAATTCGGAATCTTGCAAAGGGGCCGTGTTTAATTTATTCATTGCCCTGCCTTCCCAATCTAAAATTGCCACCCCGGTCGCATTAACATTTGGAATAACTCTTATAATATCATTTTTTAAAGATTCAAAGTTGACATACCCACTATCTTTAGGATCAATAGAATGACCACCAATCAAAAAGATTGGTTTTATATTATATTGTTCAGTAAGTTTCTTCGATTTTAATCCAATATTTCCTAAATAAAGATAAATTTGCTTATGGGGCAAAGTAGAAGAAGCATACTTATCTATTTGTGATTGGGCATGAAAATTAAAGGTGTATGTAATAAGAAAACCTAAAAATACCGTTTTCATACTACCTTACTTTTATTATAATTAAAAGATGGAATGTTCAAATCACTATTAACTGGAAGAACTGGAATAAATCATACCCATTGGTATAAATAAAAAGATTGAATCATAAATTGACCCCGAAAAAGAGTATTGAGTTAAGCCATTTATTAAAACCAGCAGAGGTATTACATAATTTTTGTTGCTTTTAATTATAATGAGTCCTCGTCTTACACTATTAAATAAGACGATTGCAAAGAGTAAAAAACCCACTATACCTGTTGCCATTAATACTTCTAAAAATATATTATGTGGATATATCCCAGAAACTTCGATCCTGCCCCCAATAATAGGATTATTTTTAAATTCTTGATAAGCCGCTGCCCACAATGGTTGACGTCCACTTGCATCCCCGGTTTGAATTGAGTTTTCAGTCCTGGTAAAAATAGCGCTTCCGGTTATACTCACACCATAAATTATTAAAGGGATAGCAACTGCGTAGAGTAGTAATAACCGGCTTTTATTTCTAAGTGTTGCATAGCGAACTAAAAATAGAATACTTAATAAAAGAACTACCAAAGATCCTCTGGAAGATCCTAAGAAAAACATAATAAACGACAACATGATATTTACATATAAATATATCTTAAGTTTAAAAATTTTAATTTTTTCATATATTAATTTATTAACACAAAGTACAATCGTTAAAACTCCGGAATAAGAAAGAGCCAAAGGGCTTAAGGTTTCTTTGTCGGGAAAATCATATCTTACCATGCTAATTCTACCAATTCCCATTGTTAAAATGTCTTTATAGAGGTATAGAGATAAAGCGCCAAGAATAAAGCCAGATAAAATTATAGCATCCGATATGACCTTCTTATGTTTTTCAAAGTTTATGCATGCAAATGTGAAAAAGGGAAATATTGAATAGCTTAAAAAATAAAAAATGTATTCATACCAATTAAGGCTAAGGGAGTTACTATAATTGGAATAAGTAAGAATCACTTTTATTATATAAAAAGCTGAGAATAATAACATTATTGGAAAAAATATTCCCTTAAAATGCTTCTTTACTTGATGCTTATGCTTAATAACAAGGAATACCATAATGACCATTAAAATTAATCTTAATGGAATTGAATAATATCTCGAAAAATTCATATTACCTGAAGACATTATCAGCGCAAGCCCTGCATAATATCCAGAAAAGGAAAAAAATAGTAAGAAAAATATTAATTTTTTATATGAACCTGCTATATGCATTTTAGAAATTGATTCAATTTATAATTGATTTCACCTTTTTGTAAGAACTTTTAAAAATAAATGGCAACTTCCCTAATATCGATTTACTATTAATCCCGATTTCTTTTAAATTTGTAAAATTGAAGGAGCATTTGTTGAAAATCTGATTCAAATCCTCGCCTACTTTGTTTATAGCATGGTGTTTCAATACATAATTGTAAGCTTCCTTTTGCAATGATTGTTTCTGTTGTGTATAGTAATTTATGATAGATTCAAATGTTTTGTACGATTGAGAATCGCTCTTATACGTACATATATCATATTCGCCAATATTTTGTAACCATTCATATTTTTCATTTTTTTTTGAAAAGTATTGATATTCAGTGGCTGTTGGTACCAAAACAGAAGGAATTTTTCTTAAGGCAAATTCAAGTGAAGATGTCCCCATTGAGAATCCTAAATCAATATTTTCAATTAAGAACTGTGATAAGTCTTCCGCCTCTACTTTTCCAATAAATTTGATGTTCTGCACACCGGTCTTATTAATGTATTCATGGATGTAGTTTTCATCCTTACCCTCGCCTATAATTACCAATTCCAAGTTTTTTATTCTTGATCTTATGATATCATCTATTAACAAGGTTAGTATTAAGTTTTTATCACGAACTAACCTACTTATCCAACCGAGCCGTATACATTTAGGGGAATTTTCAATTGAAAAGCAGTCAGAAGGCAAAATTTCAATAGGTATTGGTAAATATTTTGCTTCTGTATTAAATCCAAAAGAGTTCTTATTGTATTGAAAATTGTAATTGCACAAAAAAACAACTCCAGATTTCTTCGTACCCAATTCAATTATTTTATTAATTTGACTTCTTTTTTCGAAATCAAATAATCTTATAAGAAATTTCCTTATTTTATCGTTTGATATTTTCTTATAAAAGCCAGAAAACGCCGTTTGTTCTATTAAACAATATGGATGTAGATCCCAAAAAACAAACCTCGTATTTGCGTTAAAATCGAAACGATTAATAATTAAATTAAGATAAGATAACGACAATAAAAAAATTTCTGAATGTCCTACTGCAAATTTCCTGTTATCTCCTATGTTAATAGAATCGAAACTTATATTTTTTCTTTTTAAGAAATTAGATATATAGCTCTCCTTATTTTCATATATTTTTATATAAAACCCTTTGTTATTTAAATATTCGGCAACTCTTGCAAATAACAATTGTGCCCCCCCAATATAGTTAGTAGGATAATAAAAAGAAACAACTTGTTTAGACAATCGCTTTGCGTTTTAAATAAGGCTTGAGTAAGTTAAGCAATAGTAGTAAATGATTTTTATTAATCATTAAATAGATAAAAATAATAAACAAAGAGAATAAGAAAGTATAAAAACCATGAATTATGAGCATAGCGACATTCATAATTATTAAAAAAAAGAAGGAAATGTACACATATTTGGAGAACGTAAATAATTTATACTTTTTACCCAAGTAATAAACAATAAATATTGCTATGGTGTAACTAATAGGGATACTAAAGGATGCACCTATTATGCCGAAGCCATTATTAATTGAAACATAACACGTAAATATTCCAATCAAAAATCCAATCATTAATCCAATAAAAGAATAGTAGCTTTTTTCTATAATGGTAAATTGATTAGCGATAATTTGATATAGGATAAGTAATAAAGGACCTAGAAAAAGTTGGCTAAAAACAGTATAGCCTCTAACATACTCACCTGAGAATAACAGTTTAAATAAATGAGGCACAAATGGAGTTATCAATGTGTAGGCTATCACTATTATGAATAATAAGGATTCGAAAATTTTCGATTTCATCGCTGTTTGATCTTTATCCTTCATGGTTGAAAATGTAAAAAAAGACCATCCCCCGGCGAATGCCGCCTGGATAAATGAGCTAATGCCTGCATATTTACTGCCTATCGCAAAAACGCCAAGTTCTGTTGCTCCTAATTTTTTAATTATTAATATCCGGATTATTGAAGTATTTGCCCAATAAATAATAAAAATTGGTACTAAAGGTAACCCTATAGTTAATAATGATTTGGCAATTTTCTTTGAAAAGCGGGAAGGGAAAAAAAAACGAAAATTGATTTTTCCAAATATTAATCCAAGTATAATTACTACGCTAAAATTTGCAAATACCAAAGACAAAAAATTTGGTTTATAATTTAGGAAGATTATAGCTGTCAGATAAAATATCACGGCAAAAAAAAATGTATAATATAAAAGTTCTCTTTTATTATTATTCAATCTCGAGGGATGTACTAAAATGTTGGTAACATTATTTAAAATAACATAAGCAGCAGCATAATAAATGATATAATAATAAGAATGATCATTTAAAATACTGGACTGATAAAGAGATTTTAATATGATTAATAAAAATGCAAATACTATACTTGATAATAATACTAAGCCAAAACCAGTTGAAACTACAAGCCTTTTATAATTTTTAGTCTCAAATTCATGGTATTGTTTAAACATGGCATCCTGTATTCCTAACATTGAAATACTTGAACTTAAGCTGGTTATAACCAAAAAAATATCATATAACCCAAATTCGGCTGGTGTAGCTAACTTTTTCGTAATATAGGGGTATAAAAGAAGGGGGAAGAGGGAGCTAAGAATCTTTAGGCCCCCAAAATAAAAAACATTTTTAATAAGTAAATTCAGTCTACCCATTAAATATTTGAATACTTGTTTTTAAAAAAATCCTTAATTATCTCACTAATTCGTTGCACTTCTTTGGAAATCATCCCAGGCCAAATTGGCAAACTTAAACAAGTATCTGCTATTTCTTCAGCTATTGGAAAATCATGATTATTATAATTTAAGTGCTGATAGGCTTTTTGCAAGTGGGGCGGTATAGGGTAATGGATTAAAGTACCAATGCCATTTTCTGTAAGAAATTTTTGAAGGTTATCACGAAGCTTTGTACGCACCAAATATATATGATAAACATGAATTGTTTTTTCTGCTACAGTTGGTAAGATTAAATCACCTACCCCTTTCAAGGCATCGTGGTACTGTCCTGCAATTTCTTGCCTTTGTTTTGTCCACTCTTTCAAATATTTTAATTTGATGGAAAGAAAACCTGCCTGACATTCATCTAGGCGCATATTATAACCTATCACCTCATTATGATACTTTTTTTCAGAACCGTAATTTCTTAGAACAGAAACCTTTCTTGCTAATACCGGATCATTTGTAGTAACTGCACCTGCGTCACCCAAAGCGCCTAAATTTTTACCGGGATAGAAACTGGTTCCGTTAATGTGACCCCAATTTCCGGTAAGTTTTCCATCGTATGAAGCGCCTTGCGATTGAGCATTATCTTCTACCACTAAAAGATTATACTTTTTAGCTATTTTCATAATTGCTTCCATTTCACAACATTGCCCATACAAATGAACCGGCATAATTGCCTTGGTTCTGGAGGAGATGGCAATTTCAATTTTACGTGGATCAAGATTATAAGTATTAATATCTGGCTCAACAAATACCGGGGTTGCGCCAGTATAAGACACTGCCAAGACCGTTGCAATGTAAGTGTTAGATGGAACAATAATTTCATCACCAGCACCAATATTTAATACCTTTAGAGCCATATGCAGCGCATCCAACCCATTGCTTACTCCCACACAATATTTAACACCATTAAATACCGCATATTGATCTTCAAATTTTTTAACGTGCCGCCCAAGTACATACCAGGAGTCATCAAAAAAACTCTCAAATGATGAAAGAATTTCAGCTCTTATTTGTTTGTTAGCGAATTCAAAAGAAAGGAAAGGAATTTCCATTTAATGTCTAATTTGAATCTTATAAAAATCATTTACTAAGGCGCGTCCACCCATCATTTCTTTTTGTTGAATTAATCCTTCATTTAAAAACTTTCCACCTTTTTCACTTGAACCCCCAAAACTATAGTATCTCTTACTTTTAAATTCCTCTTCAATAAGTCTGGAATTTATAAAGTCTAAAGTGCTCCATTTCCTGCCAGTATTTGAATTAGCCATATACTGGGTATGAGCTACGTTCGCGTAATCATAAATAACGATACCTGCTAATAATTCATTATTTAACCTTGCCTCAAATAATCTTATGTTTAATGGAAATCTACTTTTTAAAAGTTTTATTTCTTCTATGGTATGAACAGGTTTGACATTAAATTTAGATAATACGTTTTCTAATAGTAACCAATAATCTTCAAAATGATCATTTTCAATAATTACAATACCTTCTTTTTTACATTTTAAAATAGCTTGTCGTTTAGATTCTGAAAACCTAAAAGGATTTATAAGATCAATTGCAGATGAAATATCTCTTCTGTACATGATGGCATCTAATCGGAACAATGCATAAAGATCTTCCTGCGATAAATATTTGTGATAAATAGATGGTATTGCTTTATAATAAATTTCTTGGATACCGATTTTTTTGTAAAACTTTATTATTTCTTCAAAAATTAAAAGACAATCAGAAGCTTTTAAATTAAAAGACATAATTAAACCTCCAAATGTAAGTCCACCATGAGAAAAGATTTTCTGATTAGTTTCATTAGCTACAAACAAAGCAATTAATTTCTCGTTTTTGTATATCATCAAAGAATGATCTCTAAACCTTGTTTCATGATAATCCATATATGATCTTAAAAATAAAAAAAGACCATTTTTTGCGCTAATGACAAATTCATTCCATTCGAAAACTTTACTTTTATCATATCTTATAATTCTCATAATGCAATCATGTATTTTTCAACTTTATCGCTGGAAAGAATTTGAAATCCCATTTTTAAATATAAATTTTTAGCCCGTATGTTTTCATGGCTTACTTTTAAATACAATTTGGTCAACTTTAATTCTTTCGCTTTTGAGAAAGCCTGATTAATAAGAAACTTCCCAATTCCTTTACCCCAATATTCTTTTTCTCCAATGTATCCCCAATATTCAGCTAATCTCTCAGAAGTATTTATATTCTTTAACCCCATAACACCAATTGGAAGATCATCTTCCAATAACCCTCTTATCCAATAGTTTTTCCTATCGCTTAAAGTTTTATAAAAATTAACTTGATCTTCTTTAGTAAAATCTGGAGTTAGAGTCAATGTTTTAATTTCTGGATCATTTAACCATTCCCATGATTTTTCTAAGAATCGCCTATCATATTTAACTAGTTGAAGCATTTCATTTTATTAAATTCTTTATAATCTCTTATATAATCACATTCCTGATAATTATGAGAAACTAAAACCAAGCAAATCGAACCTGAAGAAAAATTAATCTCAGAAGCCCAGATGCCTGGTGGAATGTGCAATCCCATACTGGATCTATTTAATAATACTTGCCTTTTCACATTCCCATCGTCCATTAAAACTTCAAAACTCCCACTAGCGGCAATTAAAAATTGATGGCATTCTTTGTGTGCATGTGCCCCGCGATCCTCACCTCCCGGTATATCATAAATATAAAATATTCTTTTAATTGCAAAAGGTATTTCCTTATTACTGCTAACAGTTGTGATATTTCCGGAACGGTTTTTTATAGCACGTAACTTTATAATACTGCAATCATATACTGTCGATTTTTTCATGTTTTTAAAATAATTAAAAATTCATGGTAGTCCCGTATATAGTCTATTTCCGAAAATTTTGTTGAGCTTAGTACCAATGCCAAAGAATTAGTTGAAAAATTTTGCATCTGGCGCCAAAGCCTTGCGGGGACGTAGAGGCCGTAATAAGAGCGATTCAGGGAAAAAGTTTGCTTTGTATAGCCATCATCTATTATTACATCAAAACTCCCTGAAAGGGCAACAATCAATTCCTGTTGCATTTTGAAAGCGTGGCCTCCACGTACCTGCCCACCTGGTACATCATAAATCCAGTAAGTGCGTTCAATTTTAAAAGGAATATTTTTTTCTTCTTCAATAATCGAAAGATTACCACGAGGATCTTCAAACTTTGGAAGATCAATTATATGAGCGTGGCATGACATATTTTTGGATTATTCTATTAATTTATTTATTATTGAATATCGAACTTTTTCTAAAATGAACTTAATTTCTAAATTTGAAGTTTATTTTGTTTTATTAGAAGAATAATTCAATTATAGTAAAAGAATTCTATATATTTTATGCATGTTATTAATAGATAGTTCGCTATTCTCTATTATATTATAAATTCATTTACCGTATCTGTTCTAATTATTTTGTTTCTTTTTAAAGATATTCTTCCACCATTTTCCGTTAATACTATCATCTTCTGTATATCCATATCCATATCCATATCCATATCCATATTTATTAACGCCTTTGCCCCTAATACCATTATAAACAATAGATGGGTTTTTAAGCGAGCTTAACTTATGTTGCTGCCCCAGTTTTTGTATGAAAATTTTGGGGGTATAGTCATGTCTCACAATAAATAAGGTAACATCTGCCAACGGAGATATGATAAAGGCATCAGTCACGGGGTTTACCGGTGCTGTATCAATGATGATAAAGTCAAATGATTGTTCCAGAAAGGCTAACAATTCCTGCAGCTTACCGTTGGCAATTAATTCAGATGGGTTGGGGGGTATAGGGCCGGCAGGCACTAGAAACAGGCTGTCAATGCCAGTACTTTTGATCAACTCTTCAACAGGCATTTTTCCAATTAAAAAATTGCTTAGCCCGGCGTTGCGGGAAATATTGAATTGTTCGCTCAATTTTGGTTTTCGAAGATCTAATTCAATTAAAGCCACCTTTTTGCCCATCAATGAAAGGCTAATACCCAGGTTTATAGCTATAAAACTTTTACCCTCACCGGAGATGCTTGAGGTAACAAGGATCCTTTTATGCGTTTCATCAATGCCCATGTACCCCAGGGATGTTCTTAACTGGCGAAATTGCTCGGCAATAAAACTACGTTTACCTTCTGCAATTACGATGGGAGATTTTGACCTGTCGAAATTTACTTCCCCTAAAAAAGGAATATCCGTATATTTTTCAATGTCTGCCCTTTGCTGCAGCGTTCGGGTGAGCATTTCTTTTAAGTAAATAATAGAAAAGCAGATAGCTACTGACCCTAGTAAGGCTGCCAGGTAAATCAAGCTTTTTTTCGGGCTTACAGGAATATTTCCCGTTTCAGCTTTATCAATTATCCGGCTATCTGCAACTGCTGAAGCAAAAGAGAGAGCCGTTTCCTCCCGCTTTTGCAAAAGAAATGTGTAAATATTGTTTTTTATTGCCTGCTGCCGGCTTATGCCCAGCAATTCTTTTTCTTTTTCAGGAATGGTTTTAAGCATGGATGCATATTGATTACTTGTGGAGGTCAAGTTATTCCTCCCCGCTAAAAGATTTCGGCGCTGGCTGCGGATGTTCTCCAGGATGCCTGGCTTTAGTTTATTTATTCCATCCACGAGGGCTATCACAGCAGGATTATTTTCCGGGACAATCTTTTTTATTTGAGTGTATTGTAATTCCTGGTCAGATAATTTTTGCAATAATTCAGTAAGTACAGGATCAGTAACGCCTAAAGTAGATGGAACAACGCCTCCCAGGCCATTCTTGGTATTCACGTATTGCTCTATCTGGTTCAGCATGGCTAACTGCACATTCATGTCGCTGATCTTTTGGTCATTGGCGGCAACTGTTTGCAAATAAATTTGTCCCTGGGCACTTATATCCGTTATTTTATTACTAGCCTTAAAATTTTGCAGCCGGCTTTCTACAGAATCGAGCTCATTTACCACGTAACTTAGCCTCTCGTTTACAAACTTTAAAGTATTGGCCGCCAAAATGTTTTTATCTAATATCGCAGCACGGTTGTACACCGTCAGCAGCTCGTTCAAAATGTCCTCTCCCCTTTGGGGCACCTCTCCGTTAATGCTGAGATCAATCACTGTAGATTGTTTGCTGGATGGGGCTATTGTTACTTGATCTAAGATGGCGTTCGCGGTCATCTTTACCCCCATTAAAGAAAAGTATAGATTGCCCTGATTGACTTTCCTTAAGCCCTGGTAGTATTTATTGGGCATAAATTCTAAAATACCATAGGGGGTAGCGACCCATTGATTAAAAGGATAACTCGTATTTTCGATATTCACCGTTTGTGAATTTTCATTGAATTTAAAAGGCACTTTCGCTACATCTTTAAGAGAGTCCGGTTCCTTTACTACTATATTTACCGGCGAAATCTTATAAGCGGATTGATGCACTACCCTTCCTTCTGCACTTACAGGGGCATAGAGTTGAAGATTTTTTACAACTTCCTGCATAAGTGTTTTTGACTGCAGTACCTCAACTTCATTTTCTACATTTTTTTTGGAACCAAACATATCAAAGGCATCCAGCAGGTCTGAATTAGAGTTTGCAGTTTTATCATCCTTTATTAACACTGTAGCGGTGGTTTGGTAAACTGGAATCTTATACCGCAGGTAAATCCATGCACCGGCAAGGCTTATTAATACCATCACCAGAAAATAAGGCCAGTAAGGAAGAAATTTGTGCACCAAATCCCCCAGAGAAACTTCTTCGCTATCCTCTAATTCTTCCTTTTTTGTTGTTTGTTTCATTCAGTTAATTATTTAATTAAAGAGGAGGCCTATAATTTAAATACATTTGTAAGCAAGATAATTATAAGTGAAAGACCACTTAAAATAACCGGTAATCTTTGCTGGATAAGGCTTGCGCTGCCAATTTTTTCTTTACCGGGCTCTATGTACAAGACATCATTAGATTTTAAGAAGAAATAAGGAGATTTCAATAGATCAGAGGAAGTGAGGTCAAAGCGCTTTACCAGCTTATGTTCGTCTACCTGCCTTATTAATATTACATTATCCCGCCGGCCGTAAATAGTGAGGTCACCCGCCTGACCTATGGCCTCCAACATACTTACCTGCTCACTGGGCACATAAATTACTCCTGGTCGAGTCACTTCTCCCAACACTGTAACCCTGAAATTTAAGAATCGTGCTGTAACAATAGGATCAAACAATAATTTTTTGTCAACAAGTAATTGTGTGATGTTGTTTTCCAACTGCTTTTGGGTAAAGCCGGCTGCAGGAATATTACCCAAAATGGGAAATTTAATAGTCCCATCCTGGCCCACGAGATAGCCTGCAGTTTGTGAAGTAGTGCTGGTTGCTGCTGTAGGATTCATGGGCAGGTTAGGCGTATTAAAAATAATGGTCGCCTCATTACTCAGGCTGCTCACGGCAATACTCAGAATATCTTTATTTTGTATTACCGGCTCAAGCCCTGCTTTTGAGGCGATAAGGGCAGAATCCTGCACATCTGTGAAATATGCAATTTTTTTTGATGAAACACAAGATGCGGCGCAAAGGATAAAAAAGATAATAATAAAAAAATGGAAACGGAAAGTCTTCATTATGTTAGGTTAAGGATACGAAATTATTATTATTAATAAAAATGTTATTGACATTTCCAGTATGGCGCGTTTTAATTGCAGGTACTGTTATTTATTTTGCTGTTTCGGCGTTCATGTAAAAGGCTTCGCCGACCCTAGGTTACAAAAAGAAGGAAATTACAACTAAGTATTAAGCAGTCCTGCTGCTTTCCTATCATTGTAAGGATGTTGCAAAAAGTAATGACAATTAGCTCAGATTGCTATTACCTATAATTTTTATTATTTTAGTTTTTTAAGAAGCTAAAGTTCTTATATAAATTTTTTGAGCGGCGAAATTAGTTCATTCTTGCTGATCATCTATCGAATAAGAAATAATTTTACTAGAAGTTTATTTTGGCTTCTTTATTGCTTATCTAAAAAAATTAAAAATATTTTGGAATACTAAAAAATCAAAGTCTTTTTATTTAGTTCTTTTTATTCTTTTTATATACTTTTGCGGAATTATTTAATTTTTGATAATCCTAATCTATTACTTATGTATCACATTTACAGCAAAAAAATTGCAATTCTTGCATTTTTAATGACCCTCTTTTTACCGGTTTTTGCACAGCAAAACCAAATATACGATGACGTTGCTCCTTTCTCAGGAAGCAAAGGTTTACGGAAGTTTTCCATTGGCATAAACGCCGGAGTATTAAATCCCTCAGTTGTTTTCGGAGGGTCTAACGACTTTGCCAACCCTAAATACACTTTCGGGTATGGAGGAAATCTGCGTTACCAATTTAACCATTACATCGCCATACAAGGTGATTTCCTTACCGCGGAGCACTTAGAAGGAAACCAAGATGACAAATTTGGCGTTGGAAGATCCGTTTCTTCTTTCGATACAAAATTGAAGTGGGTGGGAACTTTAAGTGGTCAGATCACCATTGGAAATATTAACTGGTTAAGCACTAAAAATAGGGTGATCCCTTATATAAGTGCCGGTATTGGGTTTCTTGGTTATACAACAACAATTGTGAAACCGGGTTCAACCGGGTCTACACCTTATGTAGATAACCTGGCGCCTGATAACCCGGTAGTAGTACCTATAGCTGCTGGTTTAAAAATAAATCTTTCTAAACTAATTAACCTGGATCTTGGTTACAGAATGTATTTCGTAGATGCAGATAACCTGGATGGTCTTGCTTATTATAACACGACGCCTGGTTTTAGCAGCAGGGTGCATAAAGACAAATTCAGCTATGGCTTTTTAGGATTGGAGTTTGCTTTCGGAAATAAAACCAAGCAACAGATGTTGTTTGATAATCCCGTAGCAAGAGTAACTAATGCAATTCAAAAGCAGATAGATACGGTGAAAGCTAACCAGGATCAAATGATGAACGATGGTGATGGTGATGGCGTTGTTGATAAATTTGATAAGGAGCCGAATACTCCGGCCGGATGTCCTGTTGATGTTAATGGGGTATCAAGAGATACTGATGGTGACGGTGTGCCTGATTGTAAGGATAAAGAATTGGTTACTCCAACGCAGTGTCAGCCTGTAGATGCTGATGGCGTGGGTAAATGTCCTGATCCGGAATGTTGCAAAAACATGGTGCAAGCCGCCGCCAATATGAATGCCTGCAGCATTGGCGATTTGCCAAGTATTTCTTTCCAGGGAAACAGGAATAGCTTAACCAGCGATGCAAAAGCAATGTTGGCTACCATTGGTTCAAAACTAAAAGGCAGTGCAGAGTGTTCAATAACTGTTACAGGTTACCCTGCTGCTTCAAAAGCATCACAAGCTCTTTGTAACAAAAGGTTAGAGCTTATTAAAACTTATTTAACTGAAAATGAAGGAATAAGTGCGGACCGCATAGAAGTTAATTGCGAAATGGGAGGTGGTGATTCCAACACAGTAGATATTAAATCAAAATAACTTTTTGTTTTTGCTTAAAAGAAAACCTCTCTGATAAGGGAGGTTTTTCTTTTTGCTCCATATTAATTAATATTGATATTTTTCATTAGGAGCCACACCAGCTATAATCATCAGTATATTTACGTGCACAAATTTTTCTTCACGTTAAAAAAAAAATTACATGGAACCGAATAAAAATACCTCAGATTTGCCCGACTCCAAACGAGACGAAAAAGAATTAAAAGCTGAGACATCAACTTTTGATTTGCCGGAGGTAAAAGATATACCTGGGCAGGAAAATATTAAACCGGCACCAATGGGTGAGCTTGCTGATGAAACTATTTCTTCATCAGATGAAGAAGGCAATTCTATTTTCGATGATGATATTGATGCAGACATAGAAGAAAGCAGCGAGTCTAATATTTCAGAAGAGGAAAAGAATGATTTAGATACAAGCGCTAATGATATGCCGACAGAGGACGATATCGACCTGCGCCGAGCTGCCCTTGACAATACCGATGAAGATGGCACCCTTTTAAATGAAAGTAGCTTCAAGAATAATATTACAGCAACCGGGCTGGACGTACCCGGCGTGGAAAATGATGATGCAGATGAAAAAATTGGAGAAGAGGACGAAGAAAATAATGAATATAGCCTTGGTGGCGATAAACATGATTAATATAGGATCCTAAAATCAGTGTCGACAACTGCAATTGCATAAAAAACTTTGCAGCTAAGGCGAAAAAGTGTCTTGAAAAGGCCGGTAAGTGCCGGGACTTTTTTTCAGGTGATGTTAAATTATGCTGGTGATTTGGTATTTTGCCTTAAGTGATGATTTACTTTCCGGCGGCAGCATAGAAGGAATTTTTTAAATTTCTCTCTGATCGTTGCCAACGAAATACTTTCTTTGAAGAAGACTCGATTTGCTACATAAGGGGCCTTTGGCTAAGCCGTTTTGAGCGTTTAAAGTTATTATGATTTGTAGGAAACATTTTTAATAGTTAACTGAAAAGAATATGAAAAACAAAAGAAAAAAGAGATGGGCAAAAAATATTTTTTTTAGCGATATTAATCTGTTTTCACCTCCTCATAAAAAAATAGGTCCTTCTGTAGAAACAGAACGACCTTTACGATTGCTTGATATGAGACTCTTTAAATGTATTATTAGTAAAGCAGATAATTTTTGAAGAATGTGATACCTGCCTGTTTATTTTATTCAAAAGCAAACTTATACTGCAGAGGACTAGCAAACAATTTAACTTATTTCGGTTTCTATCATGTCAGAACCTGCTTTAATGATTTACAACCGTTTGCCGGCATGCGTTTCACGTTAAATTCCTGATGATGCCCAACCATTTTTCAGATACATTATTTCAGCTTCTGCATTCTCTTGAAAAATCAGAAAAGCGGCATTTCAAGCTATATATAAAACGAAGCTCCTCTAAAGAAGATTTAAAGATCATACGGCTATTCGATGCGCTGGATAAGCTCAATGAGTATGATGAAAAACAAGTGCTTAAAATATTAAGCGATATTACCAAGCCACAGCTTTCTAATTTAAAAACACATCTTTATAAACAATTGCTTGCAAGCCTCAGGCTGCTGAAAACCACCGATAACATAGATCTGAAATTGAGTGAGCATTTGGATAACGCCCGCCTGTTGTATAACAAAGGCTTAAAGCTTCAGGCTTTAAACATATTGGAAAAAGCAAAAGAGCTTGCAAAGACTAATCAGAAAATGAATTTCCTTGTACAGGTTATTTCGCTTGAAAAGAAAATTGAAACACTGCACATCACAAGAAGCTCTTTGGAAAAAACCCAGCTCCTTACAGAAGAAGCGTTGAATATTAGTAGCCATATAGACCGGGTAACAAGGCTCTCAAATCTTGCGCTTTTGCTGTATCGTTGGTATGTACAAAACGGTCATGCCCGTAATGAACAAGACGAAAAAGGAATAAGAGAATATTTCAAAAGTTCTTTGCCGGCGGATAGCAATGCCATTCATGGGTTTTATGAAAAGTTGTATCTCTACCAAAGCTATTGCTGGTATGCTTTTATAAGGCAGGATTTTCTGATGTATTACCGGTACAGCCAAAAATGGATTGACGTTTTCAGTGAAGATCCGGTAATGGTAGCAGTAGAAACAGGGCACTATATAAAAGGAATGCATAACCTGCTAAACGCTCATTTTGACCTCCGCAATTTCGAAAAATTTGAAATTACACTAAAACAATTTGAGCAGTTTGCAGAAACACCTGTTGCCAACCAACACGATAATTTCCGCACGCATACTTCTATCTATATTAACAGTGCCAGGCTGAACCAGTATTTAATGAAAGGTGATTTTGTCGGTGGAATAAGTATCGTTCCGGAAATCGAAGAAAGATTACATGAATACGCACTCTTTGTAGATAGCCATCGCATTTTGGTATTTGACTATAAAATAGCCACGTTATATTTTGGCGCCGGAGACTATGCAAAGGCAATTGATTTTCTTCACAAAATAATAAATGATAATCACAGTGGTTTGCGTATTGACTTACAATGTTACGCCCGGCTCATGCACCTTTTGTGTCACTTTGAATTAGGAAATGAAGAGATACTCGATTCGTTGATAAAATCCGTGTATCGCTTTATGGCGAGGATGAAAAACCTCACTGTTGTTGAAGAACAAATGTTCATCTTCCTTCGTCATTCCACTAAAATACGGCCCAAAGAATTAAAGCCGGAGCTTAAGCAATTTCTTGAAAAGATTAAGCACCTCGAGCAAAATCGTTTTGAGACACGATCGTTCGCCTACCTGGATATTATTTCATGGGTAGAGAGTAAAGTGTATGAGAAACCTATGAGTGAAATTATAAAAAATAAATACCTGAAGAGCCGGCATCGCGGCCATACTCGATCGAATGTAATTAAATCTGCGTAAGAATTTATTTTAATAACTTAAAACTTCGTATTTTTTGGCAAGCTATTTTTCACTATCCGCTGAAAGGCTTTATGAGAACAGGTTTGAGGATAAATAAAAATTCAACTTTAAATTTTTATAGGATCAGGCCTTTAAGTCGTGAACGTTTTTATAAATTAAATAACGGTTTTGTTTGCACCATCGTTACAATTAGTTTATAAAAGCGATTTTTTCCAAATGCCCTTCGATTGAACCTATAGAAAAATTCATTGAGATAAGCCTGCATATGCTTTTGACTGCACTTTATGATATATTCCTCTTAACCATATTTTCAGATTCATTATTAAGTTATGCATTCCGGGAAGTTTTTTCCTTTATCTGATTTTATTCTTTCCATCGTATATTTCGATTGTAAAGGGGCATATATCCTGTCCACTGATCTGTTCGCACCTGAGCTTTTGTTTCGAGATGTGCTTATCAAAGATCTTCTTTAGCTCTACGCTGCTGTAGTCGTCAATAACAGTTCCATAAGCTCTTCCCATTTTTTGATCTTTCCTTATTTCTATTGCAAGACAAGTCTTTTGCTGTAACTTCAACTCACGCGATAATTCACAACTTGACATTCCTTTTTTTGCTCATGCAAACCTGGTAAACAAATATAAAAGGCTTTCAGCAACGGAAATTTATATGATCATCTTAGGTCTTAAGCCTTTCTTACAGTTTTTTGCATAAACTATTTCAATCGTTGTAATACAGGGTTTGCGCCGCTTTCCGCGACCAATAAAGCTTTCGCAACATAATTTAAGATATTTTTGTCAAGCAGTCTATTAATTATTTTGATTGCTAATTGCTTGAATAGCAACAATTGTAATAGACAATTTTTATTCATCTCCAAACGATTGCTATGCTAACAATTAAACGATTGTTTTGTGCTTTTACATTTTTTTCAATTTTGTGTTCCCTGCCGTGTGCTGTATTTGCACAAAATAATGTAATCAGTGGTAAAGTAACGGATGCCACAGGTAACCCATTGGGAAATGTATCAGTGCTCATTAAAGGCTTTGCTCAGGGTACTGCAACTTTAGCTGACGGTACCTACAAGATTGCAACATCCAAACCCTCCGGAAATATATTGGTATTTTCTTCAGTAGGCTTTGCAGACAAGGAAGTGGCCCAGGCTACTGGGAATACTATTAACGTGCAATTAGAAAAATCCAATGAGGCATTAAATGAAGTAGTAGTAGTTGGTTATGGTACTCAAAAAAGAAAAGATATCACAGGCTCTATTGCAACAGTAGATAAGCAACGTCTTGAAGATTTGCCTAATACTAATTTTGCCCAATCTCTTGAAGGTGCCTTGGCGGGTGTAGCAGTTACTACTAATGGCGGTGGAGCGGAAGGGAATAGTATAAATATTTTAATTCGCGGGCAGAAATCAATAAAGGCAAGCACCAATCCACTTTATATAGTGGATGGTATTCCTTACAATGGCAGCTTGTCTGATATAGGAACTACCGATATTGAATCCATTGATGTTTTGAAAGACGCTTCTGCAGCTGCCATCTACGGTTCCCGGGGCTCAAACGGTGTTATTCTCGTTAGGATTTGTAACGTAATAAGTTGTACGTTTGTAAAAAAATAAAACGTATGCAACTCGATTTAATGTTGAAGAAAAAGTATGAAGAGATTCTTCCTGTTTTAAATGAAAAACAAACTCGTCTGGTATTAGCGGCAGAAGCAAAAAGTATGGGACGAGGTGGATTAAGCAAAGTGTCCGCACTTTCTGGTATGTCAAGAGTGACGTTGAACATCGGCATTAAAGAATTGGCTTCTGCAACAACTGAGAATGTGCCGGGGAATGCACGGGTGAGAAAACAAGGCGGTGGCCGTAAAAAGAAAACTGAAAAAAATAGTGAAATAGAAAAAGTTGTAGAAGAAATAGTTAATCCTCATACTTTGGGTGATCCTATGAAAACATTACTTTGGACTAGTAAAAGCTTACGCAATATTGCTGAGGAAGCTAAAAAAAGAGGTTGCGATATCAGTCATAAATTAGTGGGGGTAATCTTAAAAAATGAAGGGTATAGCTTGCAGGGTAATAGAAAAACAGATGAAGGCAGCAGCCATGAAGATAGAGATGCTCAATTTATTCATATTAATAACTTAGCAAATGATTTTTTGTCTTTAAATGACCCTGTAATATCAGTTGATTGCAAGAAAAAGGAGAACATAGGAAACTTCAAAAACGCAGGTACAGAATGGCTTCCGTCGAAAAATCCTACAAAAGTTAATGTGTATGATTTTATCAATAAAGACTTAGGTAAAGCTATTCCCTACGGCGTTTACGATATAGCCAATAATGAAGGATGGGTAAGTGTGGGAATCAATCACGATACAGCAAGTTTTGCGGTATCAACAATTCGCAGTTGGTGGAATGAAATGGGAGAAGAAAAATTCAACAAATCAAAACGAATACTTATTACAGCAGATGGAGGAGGGAGCAATAGTTCAAGAAATAGATTGTGGAAAACAGAGCTACAAGTATTAGCAGATGAAATTGGAAAAGAAATAAATGTATGTCATTTCCCTCCAGGCACTAGTAAATGGAATAAAATAGAACATCGGTTGTTCTCTCACATTACTATGAATTGGCGGGCGAGACCCTTAACGAGTATACAGTTAATAGTGGATTTGATAGCATCAACCAAAACGTCAAATGGATTAAAAGTAAAATCCAGGTTAGATTCAGTTGTGTATGAGAAGGGGATAAAAATATCGGATGAAGAGTTAGCAAAAGTTAATATGATTAAAGATGATTTTCACGGGGAATGGAATTATATAATCAAACCTAACATGTAAACCTTATTTCGTGACAACTCCTTACTACAAAAAAGGGAATTAATGGAAAGGCGGTTATTTCTTATTCCGGCTATTACGGAACGCAAAAAATTACCAATCTTCCACCTGTATTATCGCCTGAAGAATTTTACAATTTTAAAGTAGCAAGAGAAGGGCAAAACGCTATCACTACTTCAGAAGAAGCGGTTTTTGATTCTAAAAATTTTCCTGACTGGGTAGGCCTTGCTACACAAAACGGAACGAAAATGCGGCATTCCATAAATGTAAGAGGAGGTAATCAGGATACTAAATATTATATATCTGTCAATTATCTGGGAGTTGAAGGTGTTGCTGTAAATGATAAGTTTAAACAGTTGTCAACAAGAATTAATTTAGAGACTAAAATAACCGATTGGTTAACCTACGGCACTCACACAGGTTTAACTTATGATGATCGTGGCGGCCTGCCTGCCGATTTCGGTGGGGAAGATGGCGCTTATTTTTTCAATCCGCTCACAACAGCTTTCGATTCTGCGGGTAATCTCTCCATTTATCCATGGCCGCAGGATGTTCATTTTGGTAATCCATTAGCGCCCACTTTAGCACAAAGTAGTGATAACGCTTACAATCTTTTTACTACGAATTATCTCCAGGTTAAAATTCCTTTCATAAAAGGATTAGGGTATCGCCTCAATACAGGAATAGAATATCACCAGAGAAATATCAGTACTTATTATGGTAGAAATACGCTTGAAGGTTTGTCTAATAATGGAAGTCTTACTTCAAGCAACAGTAATGTAAATGATTATACTATTGAAAATATTCTCACTTACGACCGTACATTTAATAAACATTCCATCGGCTTTACGGGCTTATATAGTTTTGAAAAAGATGTTACTACTGCCAATTCGTTAAGGGCACAGCAATTTCCAAGTGATATATTAACCGCATACCAGCCGGACGTAGCTTCGGCCGTCCAGCCAAATGCGTCTTATGCTAAACGGACTTTAATTTCCCAAATGGCCAGGATAAATTATAGCTTCGATAGCCGGTATTTATTAACGCTCACCGGGCGGCGTGATGGTTCTTCTGTATTTGGGGTTAATGATAAATATGCTTTCTTCCCTTCTGTAGCGCTTGGATGGAATATCGCCAATGAATCATTTATGAGAAATAATACACTGGTATCTCATTTAAAATTAAGGCTTTCGTATGGGCGTAATGGCAACCAGGCCATTAGCCCTTATGAAACGTTGGCGCAATTAACTACCCGCTCCTATATCGATGGAAATATTAGCCAGGCGGGCTATATTCCCATAACACTGGATAACCCTGACCTGCGTTGGGAAACAACCAATACTGCTAATGTTGGGTTGGATTTTGGAATTCTGAAGGGACGCATACAAGGCGCTTTAGACTACTACGATGCCCAAACGAAGGATTTATTATTAGACAGGCAAATATCCCCCGTACAAGGCATCAGCACGGTTACCCAAAATATTGGTAAAACAAGCAATAAGGGATTTGAAGTGGCATTAAGTACTGTTAATATACAAACCAAAGACTTTACCTGGACTACCAACGGAAATATTTCCATTAACAGAAATAAAATAGTGGCGCTTTACGGCGATGGATTGGACGATACCGCAAATGCTTTTTTCATCGGCCATCCTATTAATGTGGATTTCGGTTTAGTGTATGATGGAGTATGGCAGGCAAAAGAAGATACCTTAAATACTCCCCAGGGGCCTGTGAAACCCGGTTACGCCAAAATAAAAGACATTAATAATGATGGGGTAATCAACGTTGCTAATGACAGGACAATTCTTGGCCGTTTGGAGCCCCGCTTTATTTGGGGGTTGTCAAATACTTTTAAATACAAAGGATTTAACCTTTATGTATTTATGCATGGGGTGCAGGGAAGAAGCCAGATTAATTCATTACTTTCTGAAGGGGGTGTTCAATCGGGTGTGCGGCATAATACCATCATTAAAAACTGGTGGACACCAGCTAATCCTACCGATGAATACTTTGCCAATTCCTTAGATGCAAATAAAACCCCGCAAAGTGTTCCTTTAGTGCAGAACAGCAGCTTTATACGAATAACAGATATAAAGCTCGGCTACGATTTTAATGATGATATATTAAAAAAATTGGGATTAAGCAGGTTAAAAATATATGTGGAGACAAGAAATCCTTTTACTATAACTAAATGGACCGGGCTTGATCCTGAGTTGGGAAGCCAGACAAGCAGGCCGCTTCAAAAAGAATATGTAGTTGGGTTAAATGTAAGCTTATAATAATTTTCTCTTTTCAAACTAATTGATAAATCATGAGCTTTTATAAAAAAATTTCGATTGTACTGGCAATCTTTGTGCTGGTAACTTCATGTTCTAAAAAAGAACTGAATGAAGATTCCCGTGGCGTACTTACTGCCAATCTCCTGCTAACAAACAGGGACGGTTTTCAAAATGCCTTAAATGGTTTGTATAATGAAGTGAGGCGATACAGATCAGGCAATTCTTATGGGTCAGTTAATAATATTTTAGGCATGGCTGCCATTATTGGTGTCGATAATGCGTATGGTAACTGGCGTGATCCTACTGTAGATGTATTTAACCAATGGGGCGCCATAAATAACCCGGCTTTTGGGCTTTACAATGATGTTTTTAGCTGGCTTTATGAAACCATCAATGCGGCTAATACCCTCATCAACCGTTCGGAAGATCCGGGAATTGACTGGACGGATAGCGAAAAAAATAACATTGTGGCTCAGGCAAGGTTTATCAGGGGGTGGTGCTACCGGCACCTTACTAATTTATGGGGCGACGTGCCACTTACATTAGAAGAATCAACAGGAGCCAATATAAAAACTGACTGGCAAAGAACTCCCATTGCAGAAGTAAGAAATGCAATACTGGATGACTGGAAATTTGCAGAAGACAACCTTCCGGTTACTTCTGGAAGTGATGCCCAAATATTACAAGGCGCTGCCTCACATTTTTTAGCCGAATTATACTTATCAATGGGTAAGCCGGATCTTGCAAAAACTGAAGCGTTGAAGGTTACTACCAATCCCGATTATCAATTAATAACAGCCCGATATGGAGTAAATAAATCCAATCCCGGTACTCCATTTACCGACATGTTCCTGGATGGCAATTCCAAAAGAAGCGAGGGAAATACAGAAGCTTTATGGGTAATACAAAATGACGAGCTTATAACCGGTGGCGATGGATTTAACATCATGCGCCGTTCCTGGGTAAACCGGTATTATTCGCTTAAACTAAAAGGCACGGATGGAAAAACAACCAGTCCTGTTGCAGTTAGTGAAGACAACGGAGGAAGAGGCATTGGCAGATTCAGCCCTACCCGGTTTCAAATGAATTTATATACTCCCGGCGATGATCGCGGGTCACAATATGCCTGGCGGTATTATTATCTCATAAATGCTAATCCCCCCGTAGGATTTAATATTGGTGATACAATATTTTTAGATAGTACCAGCGATGAAAAAATTACGAATCCGAATTGGCCTTCTACAAGAAAATGGGATTGGGTAAGCCCGACCAACGAACTTATAGACCCCCAATATAATGACCAGGTTTTTCTAAGATCGGCATCCACCTTTCTTTTATTGGCTGAAGCTGATTTTGATTTGGGAGATTTACAGGGAGCAGCAGATGCCATTAATGCGCTTCGTGCAAGAGCCAATGCGCCGCTTGTTGATGCAAGTGATGTTACTATAGATTTTATTTTGGATGAAAGGGCACGGGAATTATTTTCTGAAGAAGACAGGCGATATTCCCTGCTTCGTATGCATAAATGGCTTTCGAGAACCCA
This sequence comes from Hanamia sp., assembly GCA_965217965.1. Taxonomy (GTDB): domain Bacteria; phylum Bacteroidota; class Bacteroidia; order Chitinophagales; family Chitinophagaceae; genus Ginsengibacter. Next base: position 714,992 of record CBDCJQ010000002.1, read on the forward strand.
GCTTTACAATAAGCTTGCGGGCCCGGTGGTAGCTGAGAGAGACACCTTATTGCCTATTCCACAACCGGTAATCGATGCTAACCGTACATCACCCATGCGGCAAAATCCCGGCTATTGAGTGTCCTGTGTTGAGGAGATTGCCACGCCGCCGCTAGTTTTATTAAAATTGTTACATTATTGCATAATGTATTACGCTTGCGATTTTTCTACCTAATTGCTGGTGGATATGGAGTTGTTGAACCAGAAAAAGTACGCTTTTATGTTCCTATTAAATTTTGGATTTACAGAAATAGCGCCGGGATTGGAGGTCCTACTTTATCTCAACTTCAAATTTATATTAATAATTTAAATAAATATTATAATGTCACATCTTGATATAGAAAATAGTAGTGAAGAAAATAGTTTGTTACAAGATTAATCTATTGATGTACCATTAAATTCATCAACAATAAAGATGACGTTTAGTGGTGATAGGAGATTGGTGCTATTGCAAACTTCTTTTAAATGAAATCAAATTGCAAAAAAAAATAAAAATTTTAAATACTTCTTTTGCAAGCGGCCATGTTCCTCTCCTGAGCTTGTCGAAGGATTGGAGAGGGGTTGTGGTGATGTTCTGCCAGTGGATACTTTTATCATTTATCACCATATCTGCCACAGCAGAAAATTATTACATAAACAACCGGTGGGGCAATGATGCCAACACAGGAAAAACAAAAGACAACGCATGGCAAAGTCTCCGTAAGCTTGAAACAAATAAATTCTTGCCTGGTGACAGTATTTTGTTCGCAAAAGGCTCTACTTATAAGGGTGGGTTTGTATTCAACAGTTCAGGTACAGCGGAAAGGCCGATAGTGTTTTCAAATTATAGTGTGGACGCCAATATTATTACAAACACTCCAAGAGAAAAGCTTAAAGATATATTTATAAAATATGGCGCCGGGGATTTACCTGCATTTACAAATCCGGATTGGAATATTCTTAACGGAAATATTTTTCAAATACACGGAAGCTATATCGTAATTGATGGTTTTTATTTTCATGACAATACGAATCCTCCCAACTCCGATCATAAAAATAAAAATGTTCAAAAGATGGGAGCCGTTTATTTCGTGTTAGGTACTCATCATAATATAGTACGTAGCTGCGAATTTTTTCATTCTCCTGTAGCAGTAAAAATAAAAGGATCCTATAATCTTATTACCAATAATTATTTTCATGATGCAACCGATACTTTAGCCCATAGCTGGGGGCCAATTGCCATTATGATCACAAAGCCGCACAACGAAATTTGCTATAACAGGATCGAGAATTATGGTTCTTACGGAGGACCTTACGGGTCGGACGGAGGAGTTGTAGAACTCGATGGAGTAGATGATGATTTTGATGGAAGAGACATAAACATTCATCACAATATTTCTATCAATAATCATGGTTTTGTGGAGCTCGCCGGCAGAAACGTAGATAGCATAACGGTTGCGTACAACCTGAGTGACGATACCAACCAGTTTCTTGGCGGTGGTTCAATGAAAAATGTTTTTGTGTGTAATAATACTATTGTAAGGACACGGGAACCAAATGTTGACCGCTATGTATTCTGGACATTTAATCACGATTCAACTTTTATAACCGTGCGTAATAATATTTTCTTTTTAGCCGGTGATATAAAAGTTTTCGGGCCGTATGTGAAACCGAAGGGACACAAGCGCTCCATGATTGGTGATCAGCCACATGATCATAATTTATATTTTTCGATTGGTGATGCAGACCCGATTGGTATCTTACCTGGTGATGGAGATATTATTGCGGAGCCCCTTTTTATAGATTATAAGAATCGAAATTTCCGGTTAAGTAAAAGTAGTCCTGCAGTGAATGCCGGTTCAAAAACAAATTATAAAAATGACCTGGATGGTTATCCTGTTCCAAAAAATAACTTGCCGGATATAGGAGCTTATGAATTTTAGATTAATAAAAATAAAGGCATCATGAAAAATTCAAAATTTTTCATTCTGGCATGGCTGTCGTTCCTGGTTTTTGTAAGCAGTTGTAGCAGTGTGCCGGATTTAAAAAATGAAGAAAATCAAAGACCAAATATTGTACTGATCATGGCCGATGATATGGGCTTCTCGGATGCGGGATGTTATGGCGGAGAAATCAACACACCTAATATTAATTTTCTTGCACAAAATGGTTTGCGCTTTACCAACTTTTATAATACTTCACGATGCTGCCCTACAAGAGCTTCCTTACTTACTGGCTTATACAATCAGCAGGCTGGTATTGGTCAAATGACCGTTGACCACGAACTGGATGGCTATCGTGGTCATCTTACAGCCAATACAGTTACCCTTGCAGAAGTTTTAAAAGCTTCAGGATATCATACAGCCATGTCAGGTAAATGGCATGTATCCAATACCGTTATGCAGCCCGATCCAAAGGAACAATTGAAGTGGCTGGATCATCAATCGTATTACCCGCTTTTTTCTCCAATAGATCAATACCCCGTAAACCGGGGTTTTGAAAAATTTTACGGAACATTATGGGGAGTGGTTGATTATTTTGATCCTTTTAGTTTGGTGAATGGAACCACACCTGTAAAAAATGTTCCGGCAAATTATTATCACACGGATGCTATCAATGATACCGCGGCATCATACATTCACCAGTTCAGTAAAGAGGACAAACCATTTTTTATTTATGTAGCTGAAAATGCGCCGCACTGGCCTTTGATGGCTTTGCCCGGAGATATTGCCAAATATAAAAATACGTACAAAGTAGGCTGGGAAGTGATACGGGAAGCCCGTTATCAAAGAATGGTCCAAATGGGAATTATTGATTCTTCAACGGCACTACTTTCTCCACGCTGGGATGATACATTGCAATGGAAAGATAATCCCGATTCCGTGTGGGATGCAGCAGCAATGGCCGTTCACGCAGCAATGGTTGACAGAATGGACCGGGGAATCGGCAGAATTATTAAGGCTTTAAAAGAAACCAATCAGTTAGATAACACTATTATTCTTTTCTTAAGTGATAATGGAGCAAGCTCTGAAATATGCGCCAACTTTGGCCCCGGCTTCGACCGGCCCGGTGAAACAAGAGAGGGCAAAGAAATTATTTATCCGAAAAATAAAAAAGAAGTATTGCCCGGCACCGAAACTTCTTATTCTTCTATCGGACCGCGGTGGGCAAATGTTGCGAATACGCCTTACCGTTATTGGAAGGCTGAATCGTTTGAAGGTGGTATTCATACACCCATGATTGCTTTCTGGCCTAATGGTATTAAACAAAAAGGCAGCATGACCAACCACGTAGGTCATGTAATGGATTTTATGGCAACATTTATAGAGTTAGCGCATGCAAAATATCCTTCGGAATATAGAGGGCACGCCATTACGCCAATGGAAGGCATAAGCCTTGCACCGGTTTTCAAAGGTGAGAAAGGAAAAGCACGCAAAGCATTGTTTAACGATCATCATGGCGGAAGGTATGTGCGATATGATGGATGGAAATTGGTTTCGCCGGATGATGATACTACATGGCATTTGTACCGGATTAACGAAGACCAAACGGAGCTGAATGATTTGTCCAAAAAGTATCCCCGGAAAGCCCGGGAGTTGGACAGCATGTGGCAACGGTGGGCATTGCGGGTAAAAGTGTATCCACGACCGGATAAAAAGTAAAGCTATTTAAACAATAATGAATTTAGAATTGCGGATATGTTTTTAAAAATATTTTATTTAATAATAATCATGTTTATTATCAACATTAAATAAAGAATGGATGCCGTAAAATATTATAAATTTTAATGGATGAATAAATAATGCAGCAAAGACTGAAATATATAATTCCTTTTTTATTGCCTGTACTATTCAGTTGTACTTCTGATGTGAAAAAAGTTAGCCTGGCAAAAGATGGCCTTGCCGGGGTGGTTATTATAACACCTTCCAATGCTTCTGCTACCATTCAATTTGCAGGAAATGAATTAACAAGATACCTGCAGAAGATAAGTGGGGCTAAATTTACAAATCAGCATGATCCTTACAACGGACCTGCTATTAAGATTGAGTTGGCAAATGGAGCAAATAAAGAAGATTACAGCATCTCTGTTCAGGATGAAAATATATTGATATCAGGCAATTCGGGCCGGGCGATCTTGTATGCTGTTTACGATTTTCTCAGCCGGTTAGGTTGCCGGTGGCTGGCCCCCGATTTTTCTTTTTACGAAGGCTCCGCTGAAATCATTCCGCATACAAACGAACTGGATTATGAAGCGTCACATGATATTGCAGAACAACCGGGAATTGCCATTCGCAAATTAGATGTTGCCGGTGCACGTACGCACAATAGCCATAATCTTCTAAAGATCATTGAATGGATGCCTAAAGCACGCTACAACACGCTGATGATACCGATGAACCTGAATAATCATGGCCGTGTGCGATGGGATGCATGGAGTAACCGGTTGACTCCCGAATTAGCAAAAAGAGATATTACTGTTGAAGTGGGGCAACATGGTTATCAAAATTTTTTAAATGCTGAAATGGAGAACGGTACGCTTTTTCAAAAACATCCTGAATGGTTTGGAAAAGATTCCACCTGCTCGCCGACACCATCTGAACGACTTGTTTTTAATACTAATGATACCGGCGCTGTTCATTATTTTATCAATAATATTATTAGCTATTTAAAACAACATCCTGAAATAAATGTATTTGCCCTCTGGCCTCCTGATGTGGGCCGATGGGCAGATTGTGCTGAATGGAGAGCATTGGGAACGCCGCAGGACAGGCAGGCACAACTTTCAAACATGGTTGATTCTGCAATAAAAATATTGAACCCCCGCGTACGGCTGGAAATTATCGCGTACTCCCATACGTTAGAGCCGCCACGGAAGGTGAAGTTGCATGACGATATTCTCGTGGATGTGTGCCCGATAAATCAAAGCTTTGAAAAACAGATATACGATACTTCGTCTCCTAATAATGCCGCATATAAGGCAGCCATCGAAGCGTGGCGAAAAAATTTCAAGGGTGATATTGGGCTGTATTCCTATTACAGGAAATATGCGTGGCGGTCACTGCCCAACGTCATTCCGCATTACATACAAAGGGATATGCAATGGTATGCAGGAGTACCGCTGCAGGGCATTTCCAGCTACGCCGAACCTGGCGACTGGTTCACCTACGAATTAAATCATTATATTTTGGGCTATGTAGCGTGGAATCTGCGGGTAAATATAGATTCGCTTATTCACGGCTTTATTTTATCCCGGTATGGTAAGGCATCGAATGCTGCTGAAAATGCATACACTCTATTGGAGCAGGTCGTACGCACACATGGCAGCACTTCTTTTACAACATTAAAATCTGCAGGTGAGATCCAGGATGCATTAAATAAAATAGAAAAAAATATTGCATTGCTTCGCGAAAATGAAACGTCATCAATTAATACGATGACCCGTAAAAATTTGTCCCGATTATTATTAATGATGGAATATGCAAAAAGAGATTTGCAAATACAATATGCTATTGCTTCCCGCAAACCGGAAGACCAAGTCCTGTCCCATATTAAATCCCTGCTGGCCTTCCTGGAGGCAAATATTAGCCGCGGAGTTTTCATATTAACAGGAGAGAATGACCTGGCAAGGTTTACAAAAAAATATGGTCTCACGCATCAAAGCTTGCTTGATTAAAAAAATAAAAATGATTAAAAAAAATTTTGTCGCTTTCATTTTTATACTCTGTTGCCTCCCTGGTTTTTCTCAGAAAGAAAATAACAGGAAACTAATCATCGTAACCTTTGACGGTTATCGCTGGAAAGATGTTTTTCGCGGAGCGGATTCAGCATTGTTTTTTTCTCATGAAAAAGGAAAAAGAGATTCCGCAGAAATGGTAGCAAAATATTGGGGAGAAAATACCATTGAAAGACGGGAAAAACTTATGCCTTTTTTCTGGAAGTCGTTTGGTGTAAAAGGACAGGTATATGGCAACCGGGATTTAGGAAGCAATGTCAATGTTACCAATCCGTACTGGTTTTCTTATCCCGGCTATAACGAGATTTTTACCGGGTATGCAGATACATCTATCAACTCAAATGATTATCCGCCTAATCCAAACATTACACTGCAGGAATTTCTTAGTAAACAACCTGCTTATAAAAACAGTGTTGCCGCTTTCACTTCGTGGGAAGCCTTTACAAGAATTTTAAATAAGGAGCGAAGCGGATTGCCGGTAAATTCCGGTTATATGGCAATGGAAGGTGACCACTTAAACGAAACTCAAAAAGTATTAAGCCGGCAGCAATTTTTAATACCAAAGCCAATGGGGCCGCATGAAAGACTTGATGCAACTACCTTTTTTCTTGCAAAAGAATATATGAAAGAAAATCATCCCAAAGTGTTACAAATAAGCTTTATTGAAACAGATGCGTTTGGCCACCAGGATAAGTATGATCAATATCTCGAATCTGCACATAGCTGTGATAAAATGCTGAAAGATCTATGGGACTATATTCAAAATGATCCTTTTTATAAAGACCAGACCACCATTTTTATTGCAACAGATCATGGCCGCGGTGATGATGCTAACTGGATACATCATAATGCAAAAGTTCCCAACTCCGACCAGATATGGTTTGCGGTAATGGGCCCCTACACTTCACCGGTAGGTGAAACAAAAAATCAGCAGTTATACCAGAACCAATATGCAAAAACAATGGCGGCATTATTAAATATAAATTTTACAACTACGCACAAAATGGGTGATGCTATTGAAAATGTTATAAATAAAAAATAAATGAATTTGCCAGGGAAAATATTAATTGGATTTCTTCTTTTACTCTTAGCTATGCCGCCCCAGGTGTATGCACAAAAAAAAGAGAGGAAAATGTTATACCCCTTAAGTCATAGGGTAAATGGAAAGATCTTATTACTGCATTGGTACAGCATTTTGAAGAAAAATATAGAAATAGAGAAATGGTATTTCGAAGTATGGAATGAACCCGATCTTGGTGGCTTGGCCTGGTAATAATATGCTGCCGCAATCTTGCACCAATAATTCCGTTTAGTCTATAAAACCTTCAGTCATTTTTCTTCCCAATAGCATGGTATCGGAGGTATCGGTAAGCTCATGAATGAAGCCTTCCAATTTATCATTATGACCAATCTTAAAGGCCATCCAATCCAGTTCTCCGTTTGGGCCCGCAACAAATCCATCTACGGTGACCTGTACCTGTAATTTTAATTTTCGCATTTTTTTATTTTTTAGATAGTGAATTATTCTGTTTTAATTATTATCTGTCTTCAAAAAAATTTTCATACCGGTTTTTCTTTTTTCAAACTAAAGCCTGCAACAATCATCCATATTATTCCCAAAAACCTGCCAATGGGAAGTAAAATGGATACTCCCTCAAAAATCATATTAAACATAGAGAGCAATGAAATGCCAGCAAGCACCAATCCACTCCACATGATCCATTTCGGTATCAGCTTCGCCAATCCTGCTGTTACAGATATGCCTGCAATTAATAAACCCGCCATTACCACATTGCCTGTGCCGCCGGTTGCAAAACCCAATAATTGAATACCACGTGTGATACCTGGTTCAGTGGCAATGTAAGGTTGTGATAATATCCATGTACATAAACCGGAGATGGCTATAAAAACCGCTGCTGCATAACCGCCAAAAGTTGCAATGTTTAAACCGCCGCGGTGAATGCCCATATTGCTAAGCCGGCTTGTGATAAACGCAGTAAATATGCCAAGTGGCAGTGCCGACCAGAAAATAAACAGGGAATAAATACGGATGGTGCTTTGAAAGTTTTGATAATATTCCTGCGCCTTTTGTACCGGGTCGTAAGGCGTGGGGAACGAAGTTCCTGAAGTGTTTACAAGATTAAATACCAAACCTCCCGCGAACAAAATAAAATAAATGACGGCAAGAACTCCCGGCGAAGGGCTCCGTTCCATACTTTCAGTATTTTTTGTAATTGCGTTTTCCATCTTTTCTGTTTTTAATTTTTAGATTTACTATAATTAAAAAAACGGTCAAGTGTAATTTTAATGCCGATTATTATCACTCCCGTTTAGATTTGTAACACAGTAATAGAGTGCCGCATTCAAATGGTTTACATTTAATAAGAATCAACTGTAAATCATTTTTTAATTTTTTTAAGACAGGTTGCCCGCCACCAACTGCAAAAGGCTTTAGCAATAAATAATATTCATCTATTAGCCTGTGTTGAATTAACGATGTTCGCTAATTTTCGGCAGAGGAGAATGCTACCTATATTTAGAATTTATTTATCACTAATTAAAGCCTGGTAACTCCTGGTTGATGTTTTTACATACCTTTTATTTTTAAGCCATCTCTTTACCACGTGTCCTTTCCAAAGCCATAGCCCGGAGAGAATAATGATGGGAAAGAGTACCCACCTTACGCCAGCAGCCGCTGCCGGAATATCCTTAACCGGCCCATAGATAAATCCAATAACAGGAATGCTGATCAATATGTGCAGCCATCGGATAATTTTTCTTTCTGTAGATGCTTTCATAAAAAATTAATTCAGCTATTAAAAAGATGTTTATGCTTTAAAATTCTATAGAATTAGGTAGAATGTTCGCTAAGAACGGAATAGAAGCGACTCGCAGATGTCAAATACAATCGAGACGTCTTTGCGCCTGCTCCTTGGGAGAAAAGTTTTCGAGCAGAGAGTTTTAAAAAATCGCCCTGGTCGAGCCCGGTAGCATTGGGTGCAAAATAATCAGCTGCACGGGGATCGTTATGAAGCTGTAAAAAACTTAGAAAAGTTTTACTCGCTACAAGGTTACTCGTCCCCGTATTTAGCTGACGGATGTTTTGTTCGAACAATGGATTTGAAAGGCTGGGATTGTCACTGAAGCCGGTAACTTTTGCATCTTCTTCCAGAAATTTTGCATTTCCTGCATACAAATTTTCTACGCCTGCCCGGGCTTCGGTAGGTTTTGCATTTATCATTCGCAGGTAAAGCTTCAATTCAAGCGTATTGGCAAATTGCTTCCATTTTTCTATATCACCTCCAAACACAATATCTATATTTCCTTCGCCTGTCGCTCTCAGGTCAATAGCGGTTCTTGCACTAAAATCTTTGCTCATTGCCGAATCAATTTCTGCCAATAATGATTTGTAAACTGAATACCCGTCATCAAACTTCGGTGTGAGGTTTCCCACTCCCTGCAATGCTTCTGAATAAGGAATTTGATCGTAGATATCTACCAATAGCCCGGTTGCATAAGCTTTCATCACAGTACCCATTAAGTAAAAATTCCAGTCCTCACTTTCTTTGGCTTTATCGATCACAAATTGGAGATTCTTTAAGGCGTAAGAATATAAAGTGCGGTATTGGCCGTTAAGGTCTGTTGTTTTTAAATCGTACTGGTCAATGGTTTTATATTGACTTGAGGCAGCAGCCTGCGTAACATATTCTCCCAATATGCCGCCCAACAGTGCCAGGTCTCCGCCTTCTACACCAGCCACGCTCATTACCGCAACAGGAAAAACAATTTTTGGTGTACCTGTTTCCAATGAAGGATTGTTAGGGTCGTGATTGATGTCTAATGTTTTTTTACAACCGGAGCCCGCAACAATTGCAGCTAAGAACGTAACCGCAGCAACAATTTTATTTCTAAATAAATTTTTCATTTTTATAATATTTTTTTAAAAATTTGCTTTCAATGCAATTCCAAATTGTTTTGATACCGGCGCTGTTTGAAACTCACCTAACTGGCTGGTAAGGTCATTACCAAAATTTGAAGCCTCAGGGTCTATATACATATTCGATTGCGGCGTCCATACCAATAAGTTTCTTGCATAAATAGTGAGGGATAAATTATGTACTTTGATCTTTGAGGAAGCTTTCTCCCCGAGAAAATACGATAGGGAAACATCCCTTAATTTCAGGAACGACCTGTCAAGAATATCATTTTTATAAGCGAATGCAGGATTGCCACTTTCCGGAAAAAAATCCTGGAGATCATTTTCTATTATGGCCGTGGTATTCTCTGCGTACACAGGTTTACCCTGGCCATCTACACCATTTTCAATTACTGAATTTGGGACTATAAATGGCCTGCGATCGTTGTATGTAGTGGGTATAGAGCCACCTGTAAATAAAAGTTGCTCAGCCGTCTTGCTATAAAAAACACCTCCTTTTCTATAATCCAATGAAAAATTTATCTGCCACTCTTTATATTTAAGGGTATTTGAAAATCCCATTGAGAAATCGTTTTCGGCATTGCCATAATAAATTCTGTCGGTGGATTGCAAAGGCTTACCGGTGGTGGCGCTTACAATTACTTTTCCATCCGGCGTCATTTGCGGTCCAAATGCATAAATGCCGGTTGCCGGTTTACCAGGAACTGCGTCTAATTCCACGCCTCCGGTGATCCCGAAGATGGTAACCTTTGTAAGCCCCGCTGTTAAGTGCTCAACTTTATTCTTATTTTTTGTATAATTATAATTAAGCGACCAGGTAAAGTTTCTTGAAACAACAGGTTTGGCGTCAAAAGAAATTTCTATTCCCTTATTGCTTACCAGTCCCAAATTCTGAACAAGTGATGTATAGCCTGACCCCGGCGAAATAGGAACATTAAAAATTTGTCCGTCAGTTCTTTTATCATATACAGTTGCATCAAGGCCTATCCTTCCTTTTAAAAATTTTATTTCCACTCCCAGTTCAGCTTCGGATGTAATTACCGGTTTCAGATTTGCGTTGGCAATAGTATTTGAAACACGGAATGAGCTTACTCCATTGAAAGGAAAATTTATGGAACCGAATGGAATGGGAACAGATCCTGAAACCAACACGGGGTATATATCATACACCGGTGCGCTGGTGCCGGTTTTACCATAGCCCGCCCTCAACTTTAAATAAGAGACCGGAGAATTTTTTAGATCAAATGTGTTGGAAGCTACCCATGCAAGGCTTCCGCCGGGGTAAAAGAAATGATTGTTATCAATAGGCAATGTGGACGACCAGTCGTTGCGTGCGTTTCCCGTAATGTAAAGCTGGTTCTTATATCCTAAAGTTGCCTGGGCATATACGCCAATAAGTCTCTGGTGTGTGCTGTTATTTCCCGTGGTTGGTTGCTTGGTAGAATTTGAAAGATCATAAAAACCGGGTATCAGTAAATTCGTAATTGATCCGAAAGACCCTTTGGTATCTGCCTGGTTATAGTTAACGCCGGCAAGTGCATCGAGGCTAAAATTATCATTGAGCCCTTTATTGTATTTCAAAATAAAATCACCGTTAATACTACCGGCATAATTATTAGTTACATTTACGGATCCAAAATCTGCTTTCCTTACCTGGTGTTCGGTATTAGCGCCACCCGTCCAGCTTCCGGGCTCAGGTGCGTTCACGGCATTGTAAGCAAACCCGCGTGCATTCTGCACATCGCCCCCTACGCGAAGCTGCGCTGCGAGTGAAGAAGTTAACTCATAATTCAAATCAAGGTTTCCAAAAAACCGGTCAGAAGTCTGGCTGTTGCTGTTATTATAAATGCCGTAATATGGGTTTTCAGCATAAGGAGTATAGTAGCCGTTTACATCAAAAAATTTGTTTTTATAATCGCGAAAATCATGTATCGGCAAGTCAACCGGTATTTGTAAAATATCCTGGAAGATTGTAGAGCCGGAAGAGCTTCCCTGGCCGGTTGCCGGTTGGTTTACTTTTTTGTTTACATAATTAAAAGATGTATTTATCGAGAGCTTGTTAAACTTGCTGTTGGTTCTTAACGATAAAGTATTGCGGCCCAGGTAATCAGTTTTTGAGGGGACCACACCATCACTTTCTACATTGTATTCTACAGAAAGCATTTTATTGATGATGAAGGATAGCTTCGTACCGAAACATGGCATTTATATGCCTGAAACAGTATTTAGTAGAAATGAAATTGCCGTTGGGAATTCATTCGCATGGATTTGAAATCCCCGGCAGATACTTCAATGGCTTTATGAAAGTCCATTTAGGAGTTGTCACGAAATAAGGTTTACATGTTAGGTTTGATTATATAATTCCATTCCCCGTGAAAATCATCTTTAATCATATTAACTTTTGCTAACTCTTCATCCGATATTTTTATCCCCTTCTCATACACAACTGAATCTAACCTGGATTTTACTTTTAATCCATTTGACGTTTTGGTTGATGCTATCAAATCCACTATTAACTGTATACTCGTTAAGGGTCTCGCCCGCCAATTCATAGTAATGTGAGAGAACAACCGATGTTCTATTTTATTCCATTTACTAGTGCCTGGAGGGAAATGACATACATTTATTTCTTTTCCAATTTCATCTGCTAATACTTGTAGCTCTGTTTTCCACAATCTATTTCTTGAACTATTGCTCCCTCCTCCATCTGCTGTAATAAGTATTCGTTTTGATTTGTTGAATTTTTCTTCTCCCATTTCATTCCACCAACTGCGAATTGTTGCTACCGCAAAACTTGCTGTATCGTGATTGATTCCCACACTTACCCATCCTTCATTATTGGCTATATCGTAAACGCCGTAGGGAATAGCTTTACCTAAGTCTTTATTGATAAAATCATACACATTAACTTTTGTAGGATTTTTCGACGGAAGCCATTCTGTACCTGCGTTTTTGAAGTTTCCTATGTTCTCCTTTTTCTTGCAATCAACTGATATTACAGGGTCATTTAAAGACAAAAAATCATTTGCTAAGTTATTAATATGAATAAATTGAGCATCTCTATCTTCATGGCTGCTGCCTTCATCTGTTTTTCTATTACCCTGCAAGCTATACCCTTCATTTTTTAAGATTACCCCCACTAATTTATGACTGATATCGCAACCTCTTTTTTTAGCTTCCTCAGCAATATTGCGTAAGCTTTTACTAGTCCAAAGTAATGTTTTCATAGGATCACCCAAAGTATGAGGATTAACTATTTCTTCTACAACTTTTTCTATTTCACTATTTTTTTCAGTTTTCTTTTTACGGCCACCGCCTTGTTTTCTCACCCGTGCATTCCCCGGCACATTCTCAGTTGTTGCAGAAGCCAATTCTTTAATGCCGATGTTCAACGTCACTCTTGACATACCAGAAAGTGCGGACACTTTGCTTAATCCACCTCGTCCCATACTTTTTGCTTCTGCCGCTAATACCAGACGAGTTTGTTTTTCATTTAAAACAGGAAGAATCTCTTCATACTTTTTCTTCAACATTAAATCGAGTTGCATACGTTTTATTTTTTTACAAACGTACAACTTATTACGTTACAAATCCTTAGAAATTAAACGATTATTAGAATTAGGTAGAATATTCGCTAAGAGCGTAATAGAAGGGGCTCGAAAATGTCAAATGTAAACCGAGACGTCTTTGCGAAAAGTTTTCGAGTAGAAAGTTTGTATTTGAAAGATGTTTCAGAAAACTTTGTGGCAATCTCCTTGGTATAGTAATGCTAACTATACCAAGGAGATTGCCACGCCGCCGCTAGTTTTATTAGAATTGTTACATTATTCGGGCGGCTCGCAAAGACGTGACTCGGGCAAGCCGCCTTTGCCTGATGTGCTACGCTTGCGATTATTCTACCTAATTCTAAACGATTATTAGATCATGCAACTACTAACAAAGGTTTTGAATGTGAGGTGTGTATTTTTTGAAAGGTGCTTGGCATTTAGAGAAATTTTAAAAAAAATCATAATTACTTTGCCCTATGGCCCCGGTTATTAGTATGCTGTTTGGTAAGTTTGCTTTCTATCAAATTTTTCCCCAGCTTTTCCAATCCGGCAAAGCATCCTATCTCAGCCCTACTTAATGAAAATGATAAGACCCGGCTTGTAGAATCTCTGCAAAAAGGAAACCGGGCTGGATGTTTTGTACTTAATAAGTGGTTCCATCACTCAAAAACGAAAAATAATTGGTTCGATGTTTCCTGAAAAATTGATTTTTGACGGATTTGAACATCGAACCAATCGTGTTAATGAAGCTATTACCATTATGTGCTTGATTGAGAAAGAATTCGAAGGCAAAAAAAATGGGACAAGTCATAATATTTTAAACTTGTCCCAACAGGTGAACCATTGGTACAAAACTCGAATCATTTGTTAGAAGATTTATGTCTATTATACGATTTATAATGCATATTAGCAGCATAATCTATTCTGGAGTAATTGCAGGAAATTAAAATTTCAATTTATTATTATATCATTGCTTTTTTATTGTCACGAAGCTATTTTTCCTCCCAAATCTTCAAACCTTCTGATGCATATTTTTTTACATTGCTGTCTATGCTAACCATTAAATAGCCTTGCTGTATTGCTTGCCAAATCAGCATACGATCAAAAGGATCTTTATGATAGGCTGCTTTCAATTTATGGTAAGTACTGCTATCTTTCGCGGAAAGTTCAATAATTTCAAAGCCCACCTTCAGGCAAGCCTGCGGTAAGTCTTCGGGTTTAAACCCTGTAATTTCCAACTTACCTAAAGAACTTTTTAATGAAACTTCCCAAAAACTTATGGTGCTTACAATGATAGAATTTTCCGGATCAGTAATTACTTCTTTTACTTTTTTTGATAATTTCTTTGAATCTGCAATAGCCCAAAGCATATAATGAGTGTCTAAAAGATAAATCATATTCCCAGGAATTCTGCTTCTGTCATTTTAAAATCAGAATTAAATTTTATGCTTCCTTTCTTATTCAATATTCCAATTTTCCTTCTGGATTTCTTTTCGGAAATTTCGGGAACCAACCTTGCAACAACTTTTTTTCTTTTTCCAAATAAGATGGCGATTTCTTCTCCAGCTTGTACCCTTTTCAATATTTCAGAAAAATTAGTTTTCAATTCACCGACATTTATCGCTTGCATAATGAAAATATTTCTTCAAAAATACTTTTTTTTGACAAGTTGACAAATAAATACCTACAAAAAAATTAAAGCAATAGGATTAAGTATTAGTTTGCAGATGCAGTATCAAAAGGGTTTCCTCAACAAGCAGACATCAAATATTCGGAACTAAATGTTCTCTATGCCTTTCGATCATGATCTAGGAGATGAAAACGAAAGCCTTGGGTAAAGCAACAGTGAATTTTTTAAAATGTCTTTGCAGATAATATTTTAGTTGCGATGCATTTTGCTTTTATGTACGAAGGTGTAAGTCATAAGAACAAGCAAAACAAGTATTTGAATTTATTCACGATGATTGATTCCGCAATTGCTCAATAAAAACTTTAGAATTAAATACTTCGAAGTCGTTTGAAATTTCGTGATCCGGCTCGGACTCAAACCTAAGACCACAATAACTCGGAATATTCTGCCTCTTGTTACAAAATAAAAACTGCCTCGTGGAGGCAGTACGTGATCCGGCTGGGACTCGAACCCAGGACCCATACATTAAAAGTGTATTGCTCTACCAACTGAGCTACCGAATCATTATATAACCACCAACGTGATTTTTAAAGGAGTGCAAAAATAGGGTAAAAATTTTTGAGAACAAATTTTTTTGAAGCTCTACTGTATAGGTTATTGATCGGTAAAACTTTCTTTCTCTCAAAGAACCATCTCTGTTATTTTTGTTCAAACTTACAGAGAATGTTTAAAGATAAAGTGATTGCTATTACCGGTGGGAGCGGAGGAATTGGTAAAGCATTGGTTGAAGAATTGTTGAAGAAAGGCGCCAAAGTTTCTACCTGTGCAAGAGACATTGAGAAGTTCGAAAACTTAAAGAAAAATAATGAGGGTGCATCTTTGTTTACTGTCGGTGCTGATGTAAGTAAGCAGGAAGATTGTAAAAATTTTATCGAGCAAACCTTACAAAAATTTGGCGGCATTGATATACTGATAAACAATGCAGGAATTTCTATGCGGGCATTGTTTAAAGACACGGAGCTCGCCACTTTAAGACATGTAATGGAAACCAACTTTTGGGGCTCGGTGTATTGTACAAAGTATGCACTTGATTCCGTCCTTAAAAGAAAAGGCACAATAGCCGGTGTCTCTTCTATTGCCGGCTATCGCGGCTTACCCGGCCGGAGCGGGTACAGCGCCAGTAAATTTGCCTTGAACGGATGGATGGAGGCGTTGCGAACAGAATTATTACATACGGGCGTAAATGTAATGTGGGTTTGCCCTGGCTTTACTACTTCCAACATAAGAAATGTAGCCTTAAATGAAAATGCCGAGCCGCAGGGCGAATCGCCGATGGATGAAAATAAAATGATGAGTTCTGAAGAGTGTGCCACGCACATTATTCACGCAATTGAGAAAAGAAAACGAAACTTAGTGCTCACTTTTACCGGCAAGCAAACGGTTTACATGAATAGGTTTTTTCCATCCTGGTCGGATAAGCTTGTACATAATTTCTTTTTTAAAGATGGAAACCTGGTAAAGTAAAACCCGGCCTCTTTATTCCTTTTTTATTACCTTTTGTTTTTCCCGAATTGAAACTATTTTTTTGAATGCCTTTAGTTACACTTACATCTGACATAGGACGACAGGATTTTTTAACCGGCGCTCTCAAAGGCCAGTTGCTCCAGATAAACAGTGATTTTAATATAGTAGATATTTCGCATGAACTGTCTCCCTTCAATTATCCGCAGGCGGCTTATGTATGTCGCAATGCCATCAAAAATTTTCCTTCTTTTACTTTTCATATTGTGCTGGTTGACCTGTTTGACCAGCGGCCGAAGCATTTACTTTTTATTCAGCACGGCGATCAGTATATAGGCTGCGCAGATAATGGTTTAATAACAATGATTTTGGAAGAAACGCCGGAAAAAATTGTTGCGCTGCCGCTGCAATCTTCTGAGCAAAAGAACACTTTGTATTGTGCATCCGTATTCGGGAAAGCTTACCAGGGCATACTCGATGGAAAAACAATAGAGGAGGTAGGAGATAGCAGCGTTTCTATTGAAGTAAAAAATCCGCTAAGGCCATTGCTCGGTCCAAAATATATTGAAGGCCAGATCATCTTCATAGATAATTTTGAAAATGTGATCATCAATATTACTAAAGAAGAATTTGAAGAACAACGACGGGGAAGAAGCTTTAAAATAGTTTTTAAAAGAGATGAAGTGATTGATAAGATAAGCGAGACTTATGCTGATGTGCACGAGAGTGAAAAGCTGGCGCTTTTCAATTCGGCAAGCTATTTAGAGATAGCTATCAACAAAGGCAATGCAGCCGGGCTTTTTGGCCTGGAGGGCTATAGTGAAAAATTAAATATGCAAACGCCCTACATGCAAAACCGCCTTTTGTATCAAACCGTAAAAATTTATTTTGATTAGCCCAATATGTATGGAAATATTTTATAAAATATCTGGGGCTTTGAATGCTGATGCATAAATACATCTTGCTCATCAATACAAATCCTTTTTAATTGTTTGATCGGAGCAAATCAAACAAATGCTTACATTTAAAAATATTTATTGATGAGAGATAAAAATAAATTGTTTCGATAAAATTTTCGCTATTAAGACGATTGCCAATTACCTCAAAAACACTTAATTCATGGGAGATTCAACTAATGTAAATACGCAAATCCCGAAACAAAATACGTATGATGCTATCGTGATGGGCTCAAGTATTTCCGGGGGGATGGATCCCCTAAAGAACTTACTGAAAAAGGATTAAAAGTTTTGACAATTCACTCCAGTTCAACATATTGCTCACTTTGGTATTTTCCAGGGTATATTTCGGTATCTTTATCTACCTTAATTACTATGCAATCAAAGCCTGATATACGTCCCGGATTATTATGGGAATACGATTTGAAAACCTTCGGATGGGATCGCTCTTATAAAATTGTAATCGAACGGGTAGTACAATTAGGACGGATAGATGAATGGAAGGAAATATATGAATTCTATGGATCGCAAAAAATACTTGAAGCCGTTGATTGGTCTAAACAATTAGACAACCGTGATAAAAATTTTGCCAGGTTGTTTTTAAAATCGGATATACTGCATGCTGCATAAAGAACCTCAAATTATTTCAGCAGCAACTTTTTCACTAATACAAAAACTGCAATCGCTGCCCGAGTTGAACCAGTTTTACCTGGTTGGTGGTACTGCCTTAGCTCTCCAGTTGGGCCATCGCGATTCGATAGATATTGATTTATTTTCTCAATCAGATTTTGACTATATCCAACTCACCGAGTTTTTGAAGTCGGAATTCTCATTCGATGAAAACTTTGTGAGAAAAAATACCATCATAGGTTTTATAAATAATATCAAGGTTGATTTCATCACGCATCCTTATCAATATGTAAATCCTCCTCTTACCGAAGATGGTATTACCTTTCTTTCAAAAGAAGACATCGCCGCGATGAAATTGAATGCAATCATAAACAGCGGGCAGCGCCTCAAAGATTTTATAGACGTATATTTTCTGCTGGAGCATTTTTCGGTACGCGCCATGCTTGGTTTTTTTGAAAAAAAATATCCAAATACAAATCCCTTAATTGCGCTGAAGGCGATAAATTATTTTGGCGATATTGACGAAGCTGTTAATCTACCATTATTGCGCAAGCCATTACCGCTGAAAAAAATAAAACAGCGAATCAATAATTCTGTGATACACGCTAATAAAATTTTCAAGGAGAACGAGTAATCCGGACTGTTGCTAAACTTGCCTGTATGACCCGCCCAATTGCCTTTCTTTTTTGCAGGCTCACTGTAAAGTTTTGAAATGCATAGATAAGTTTTATAACTGTGAAAAAAGAAAGGAGAGTTACTATCTTCAAAAATTTTTTAAATTTTAATTTAAAAAAAAGTGAAATTGTAGGGCTTACTTATTTGTACAAATAATTTTTTATGAAAAAATGGATACTGTTTCTTTTTTTATCAAATACCTTATATGTATATGCGCAGCAGCAGTATGTTACAGAAAAGAACATACAATACTATGAAGATGCTGTTAATAAAAAAGATGCTTACCTAGCCTCGCAATGCCTGCTGGATATTTATTATCCCAAAGGCGCAAAAAACTATGCAACGGTTGTTTGGTTTCATGGCGGTGGCCTTACCGGTGGCGACAAAGAGTTACCAAAGGCTCTGATGAATAAGGGTTATGCGATAGTCGGCGTTCAATACCGCCTCTCACCAAAAGTAAATGCACCGGCTTATATAGAAGATGCAGCGGCTGCTGTTGCCTGGGTGTTTGATCATATCGATAGCTATGGAGGTAGTGACAAACTTATTTTTGTTTCCGGCCATTCGGCAGGTGGTTATCTGGGAATGATGATTTTACTTGACAAACATTATTTAGCAAAATATAATATTGATGCAAACCGCATCGCTGCATTAATTCCGTTCAGTGGGCAGGCGATTACCCATTTCACTATACGGAAAGAAAGGGGCATCAAAGAAACACAACCTATAATAGATGAATACGCCCCGCTTTATTTTGTAAGAGCAGATGCGCCGCCAATGCTGCTTATTACCGGTGATCGCGAACTTGAATTGTATGGCCGCTACGAAGAGAATGCATACCTATGGCGAATGATGAAATTGGTGGGGCACAAGCGCACAACGCTATATGAACTTGAAGGCTTTGACCATGGAGGGATGCCTGAGCCTGCATTTCCGCTACTCTTAAAGGAAATTGCATCTATTACCAAAGAAATAAAAGTTGATTGAGAAAGTTTATTCACCTTAAGTATCGACAGCAGATAAATAAAAATAAACCACCTAATGGATTTAAAAAGAACGGCAACCAATTCAATAGAAATTGACTTTTTATTAAAGCCTTCTTTATATTTCACAAGGCTCTAAAAGTGCGAAGCGGAGCCAGATATTGTAAATTTTATTTCAATAAATAACTATAAAAATAACTTTAACTTACAATGGCTTTATTTATTATCAATACTATCCGGATCTTTATCGCATTATCTTCCAAGCCGATAGGACAGAAAGAAGTTACAGAAAATTCTTAGGAATTAAGTTTGAAATTTATAGCCGGAGACTACTCAGAAACCAGTAAGGCCGGCAGCTATCTATTTCAACACGACTTACCTTAGTGGGCTTCGTTGTTTAGTCGGAAGCGACTGATTTTATTTTGATAACCTTATATAATTATAATGAAGAAGATAAAAATCTTCCCGGCCTCTTCGAACGAATTGAAGTCCGAACGGGAACAATTCGAGATCGAAATCAATCGAAAGAATAAAGCCCGGTTAATGTTGATAGCTTTCAGTTTTTTGTATATTCATAACGGCGATCACTAATCCTTAATTAATAAAAAACTCCATATGTTAGCATTTAACAAAAAGAAACTATTAGACGGATACCTCAGCCGTTTTGGGCCTTTAACGAATGACTTGGCAGATGCCTTTGCATTCCTGTTTTCTAAAATAGAAAATGACAACAGATTTACCGCCACAGACACCGACCGCAGGAAACTTGCCTATTGCATGGCTACCTTTAAATGGGAAACAGCCCATACTATGCGGCCTATTGATGAGCACGGAGGTGATACCTATTTTAATAAGCGTTATAACCCGCAAACCAACGCTGGTAAAATGGTGGGTAATACCCAGCCTGGCGATGGCGCATTATTTCATGGGCGTGGCTATGTTCAGTTAACGGGGCGAAGTAATTATGCCAAAGCAAAAAAACTTACAGGTGTTGATCTTCTTAGTGAGCCGGACCGTGCAAAGGAACCGGAACTTGCCTACCAGATTGCCATACAGGGAATGACTGATGGATGGTTTACCGGCCGAAAACTTTCGAATTACTTTGTGGGAGACACTGCTGACTATGTGAATGCAAGAAAGATAATAAATGGACTTGATCAGGCAGATAAAATAGCCGATATGGCCAGGGGCTACAGTGAACTGCTGAGAGAAGCAAAAGTATAAACTTTTCTATGTTTATGTACATACTAACTTATAAAAACTATGGAGCCCGCTAAGTTTAAAGTGAATACAACAACTCCCTGAAAGTGACAAAAAACTTATAGAGCCTATTTAGTTCAGGAAGATATTAGTAAAACCAAAACTCACAATTATGGAATCAAATCTTTTAGAAGCAGCTCTCAAGCAGGGCGACATTAGCAAATTTTTATTCCAGGGTTCACCAAACAAAGCTTTAATTACTGAGCTGCAACGCATGCTGTTTGAATTAGGGTTTAAAAATGAATTGCAGTTTGATAATTATGAAGCTGATGGAAATTATGGCCAGGCAACGGTGGATGCTGTTGCTGCTTTTGCGGATAAAAATAAATACCAGAGTGATGGCTCATCTGTTACTAACGACCTGGCGAAATTGATTTTGCAGCGCCACGATTTTTTGCCCTCAATGTATATTTTATGGTCTATCAGCAATTCTGATCTGCGCACAAAAAAATACATTTCAAAAGGTACACGCATGAGTGTTACATCTGTGCAAATTTTGCTGAATGAAAAGGGATATGGCACACAATTAAATTTTCCGAAATATGGCGCCGATGGCGCTTATGGGCAGAGCACCCGCAATGCTGTGATTGCTTACGCAAAGGACAATAGCATCGACTCTGATGGCGATCTGTTAACCCGCCCGTTAATAGATCTTATGCTTAAAGATATTAATCCCTACTATGGAAAAAACTGGAGCGAACTTGCGCCAAATAATTTACCCAGCAACGATTCACCGCTTGTACTGTTTGAGGCCTCGCGCTTCCTGGGGCAGCCCTGCCGGGCAGATGCATCATTTTTGCCTGCCCTTAAAAAGATCAATGCCTATGCAGAGCAGGCGGATGTTTTTATTTATGTAACCAGTTCTTTCCGTACTTCTTCAAACGTAGGTGGCGCCATTGTAAAACCTGCTACCCGCTCTAATCACATGGCAGGCCATGCGATAGATATGAATGTGCTGTATGCTAATCGTACAAAGTCGGCTAACTCAACAGTGCTCGGTAAATATCCGTCAGTTGATGGCCCCGTAAAAACATTCATTAGGTTTATAATTGACGATCCTGCCCTTCGCTGGGGTGGCACTTTTAATGCCAAAGACCCGGTGCATATTGATGATGGCCTGAATGGTAATATGGCTCTTTGGGACAAGCGATACCAGGCTATGCAAAAGGCAGTGCAGTTGGGGGTGTAGTAATTTCATATCATCATTACCTGCCTCATTGTGGCTTTATGATTTTGTGTATGAAAAACTTTACATAAAATACTTGGCCCTTACCTTCTCTATGCATTACATGCATAAATTGCAATGTGGTCACTTACTTTCTCAGCGGGGCTTTTATTTTCCTTCTTAAATAAGCTATCAAAAACACGAACTCTGGAAATGGGATCCCGATGCCTGGACGCTCTTCAATCTTAAACAACCCATCTTCTTACCTTAATATTATAATACTGGAATATAAGCACTCCCATGTTTACTAGGTCTAAAGCTTCCCATTGATAATTCGTCATAAAGATTACAGATTGGCTTTATAATGAATCAAGATTTAAGCACACATGGGGGGTTTCTCCGTAGGAGTTCTTTGAACACGCAAAGGTATTATAGTTGAGAGTTACGCTGTGAAAACCCCGATGGGAAGCACTTCACATAAAATCCTAAGCCCTTACCTTCTCTATGCATTACATGCATGAACTGCAAAGTGATCACTTTGCCGGAGTGATCACAATGTTGCGGTAATCAATTGCGCCATGGTCGCCCTGTAAGTAGATAGGCCCTGGAGCGCTTTCGTCACTATCTAAAGCGCCACCGGTAATGCCCGGTATCTCTTGCCTGCAAATGATTAGTTCTTCATTTGCCATCACCGTCACCATACGGCCCACAAGAGTAATGTCATACGATTGCCACTCGCCGGCCGCTTTCGCTACCATGCGAGTAGGTGCAATAAAACCATACACACCACCAAAAAATACTTTTGAAGGGTCAGCTCCTTTGCTATCCATTACCTGCACTTCGTAGCGTCCACGAAGGTAAACACCGCTGTTGCTTTCCGCAGGGTAGCGAAACTCGATGTGCAATTTAAAATCGGTAAACTTTTTATTGGTGACCAGGTTTGAGCCGGAATGCTTGCTGCGCATTAATCCATCTTCCACCATCCATTGGTTCGTTCCTTCTGTGTGCCACTCGTCTAAATTTTTACCGTCGAATAGTTTAATAGGCTTGCCCCAGCTAACGTTATCATTTCCCCGTAAGGCAGGAGCACGCTTACCCGTGTACGTGTACGTCTTACCGTTAGGGAAGGTCATGTTGCCGGATATCCCGTCATTGTCGAGTGTGCCTTCTACCACCAGGTCGCGGTCTTCCGGCTCCCATTGTGGCGGTATAGAAAAGCTGAACTTACCAGCGGCAAAGTTTACTTTAGAAACGGGCCTGGCGCTGCCACCCGTGCCTACAAAATGTCCCACGAGGGTCTTCAGGCCTGAATGCGTAACCTCCAGCCATGATGGTGCAGGCTTGCCGTCCATATTGATGGTGATATCCCATCTTCCTTCAAGGCTCGTGTCAGCTGGTAATTTTTCCGGAGTGGTTTTCGCAAATGCTGCAAAACAGAGTAGTCCAGAAAATAGTATCATTGATAAGCTTTTTGAAAACATAATTTTCATTTTAAAAGTGATTTCTTTCTTTTAGTAATTCTTACAAATGTATGCTTCCCGCAAAACATTTTATGTATAGAAATAATTACCTTCCTTAAATGCGCCATACCCTTGCCAGACCTAAGGTTGGTTTTGCCTTCCTGCAAATACTGAAGGCGATTGCAACCAATTCAGCCTAAAAGCTGAGTTTGAGAATAATAATTTCTAAATCTATACACACTGGTTATCAAAATGATACAAAAAATAAATTTAAAATTTGCTCTAAAAATCCTACCGGAGTATTATTATAGGATATCTTTCTGAAAGTTTTGTCACTAAATAAAGTTATCAGCTTTGGTACTCGTCTGGCTTTACAATTTTAATATTCGGGATAAAACCTTTTTAATGTGCCAATAAATTTATAGTTGCCCCGTTTGGGTCTTTTACAAAAAAACGCCTTACGCCCCAGCTTTCATCAGTAATCGGATATATTATTTCACAATGCAGTTCGTTTGCTCTTTCATACAGTTTGTCAATATCTGAAACTTCAATTGATAAAAAGGTTGCGGTACTATCCAGTGTTGTTTTTTTATCAAATTGCAAAACAGATATTTGTGCAGCCGGATTATCTTTAGAAGCAAAAGTCAGAATCCATTCCATATCCATTACTAATTCCATTTCTAAAAATTCAGTATAGAATTGTTTACTTTTTACTAAATCATTAGAATAAATGTTTGGAACAATTCTTTTAATACTTACGCCTTTTCCCATCATAGATTTATTAATTGAGTGAGATTTTTAAAACAATAACTTTATCAATTACTGGTTTAAGTGTTAATGGTAAACCTTCTACACCCTGTTGAAGATGCGTATGGATTCATTAGTATAAGAAAACGAAGAGAAATTTCCATCCGCATAGTCATGTGCCCAAGCTTTTAATAATCATTGCGGTTCACAATAGTACCAGAATTTTCTATACAAACAAAATCATTATGAATAATTTTTTCATGCGCTCCAACATCGCCGGTTATAAAATTTTTTATGAACTGTGCATTGAGTTGGCTTAATGCAAGCATATCGTGCGTAATTTCTGCTGATAATTTCATTATGGTTTAAAGCTACCAATCAAATTATTGAAGTAGTTTAGAAATATTGCTTAATTGCAATTAATAATTGTACTTGCAAACGATAAGTAAGCGAGGAAAATCAATCATTTTTCTGCTGAAATAATGAACCCACTACATCATAAGGCCCTTTCACTTCACCCCAACCCCATTCAGGAATTTTATCTTTGGAAGTTGTTGGATTTTCATCCAATTGCGAATTAATTACTGCAACGCGACTTCCCCATTCAAGATGTGCTACAAAAGTGGAACGAAATTCCGGGTCGCCAGGCAGGCCCGTTTCATCAGCACTTTTCAATAATAATTCAACCCAACGTTTACGCTGAATTTCATTTAGCCTCTTTCCAATGTGTTTGCCCACCATGCGGCGTAAGGCATCGTCGCCAAATTCTGATGTATATACTTTCGGGCCTTTCAGAACTTCTACCATAAAATGTGCAACATGCTTTCTGTGTTCTTCCGGCATGTGCAGAAATATGGGTTGCAATATTTCATCCTGTAAAACTTTATCATAAAAAACTTCAGTAAGTTTTTCAAATTGTTCAACGCCTCCGGCCCATTCGGCGGGTGCAGGTATTTGTGTATCGTTATTCATACATCATAATAATATTAATTGCTTTTTCTATCAAATAACCAGCGTGAAAACAATCTGGTAAGAAAAGGCATAATTAGATAAGTCATAGCAACCACCAAAATACACACACTTAATAAACTTCTTACCAGTAACGGAAGCTCCATTGCTGAAAATAATTGCTGAGAAAAGACCACTAAAGAATTTAAGAGAATAAAAATGGTTGCAATTGTTATAACCGCCATTTTCCATTTTGCAGGCGATTTATTTTCAGGCGTATGCTTGCCCTCAAACCAAAATTCCAGGCCGGTAAGCTGTGATCTTTCTTTTATTTCGGCGAATAATTTTTCCCCCTCTTTAATTTTGGTCTTTCTTTCTTCTGAATTCTCCCAATCTATTAAATGCCCGTAATTGTCGAAGCGAAAGATGTTTAAAATTTCTTTTTGTGTACTGTGTTTAGGGCTTTCAAAAACCTCGCTTTTTAAATGCCCGGTAAAGTGAGAAGCAATTTCTGTGATTGAATCAAACCATTTAAATACCTCTTCTTCGCAACCTTGTTTTGGTGTTACTCTTATAATAGTTATAATGATATTTTCAGAAAAAACATTTTCGTAACTCACCTTTTCGATTTGATTATTTAACCTTAATTTTTATAATTTTTCCTTCTTCCAAACCATTCTTTGCTGGCAGCGACATACCGCCGTTGGTAGTAACATAAATGTAGTTTTTATCATCGTTTCTTTTACCAAAGGCAACAGCTGTAGATCCTGCCAACCCTTGCTCTTCTTCTGCAATTATTATTATCATTTTTTCCTGTGTAATTTTTATAACGGAATTAAAGATGTGCGTGGTTGCATAAACATTACCTTCATTATCTATGGCAAAATCATCAAGATTAACTCCATCCAAAAATATTTCCGGTTCATCTGCAGCATTATCAACTACAGGAATATTTAGCAACAAATGTTTTTCAGTGTTAGAAACAAAAAGCCGATTCTCAAAAAGCTTTATTCCATTCGCAGCAGGTAAAGGGCTTGATTCGTTTCCTCTTTTTAGCAAAGAATGTTCAAGCCATACGGTTGCTTCATTTATATCCAAATTATATTTCCAGATACAACCTTTATATGAATCGCAAATCAAAAAATTGTTATTGTCAAGTGATGCCATGCCATTTAGAAAAAGCGCTCCCTCTGGCTGAAGTAAAAAAACTATTTCCTTATTATTGTTCAATAACCAAATGGTTGATATTCCGTTTTCATCCCATCCGTTTAAGAGAAAGGTTTCTTCACCAATAAAATATATACCTGCAAGTTTCCCCTTGGTTGAAGCATACATTTCTTTCTTTCCTTCTGCATTTATTTTATATACTGCACCTTCATCAAGGCTCGTTACAAATAAATCACCGGCTTCATCTACAGCTATATTTTCAAGAAAAGTGTGTAAAGCAAATGATGTAAAAATTTTGCTTTCGGCAATTTCCCTTGAGGCCTTATTAAAAAGAGGTGGCAGGTTTATTGCTTGTTCATTGGTTGACATAATTATAGGCTTTAATGTATCTTAATGAAGTGAAATTAAACTGCTTAATTGTATTGAAAAAGTAGTTACCACAAGGTTGCCTGGTTACAAAAAAGTTACTTATACTGTTTATCAATAAAATAAATTATGTAATGACAGAAAATAAATTAGCAATGCCTGCCGAAATGATGGATAGTTTTTTGAAGATTGGCACTTGCCCTGTCGCTGCTACTATTAATATCATTGGTGGAAAATGGAAGGTTATTATTTTATACCTTATAAGTTATGATATTAAACGCTTTGGCGAAATATACAAATTGATTGATGGCATCAGTAAAAAAATATTGACAGACCAGCTTAGGGAACTTGAAGCAGATGGCATTATTAACCGCAAAGTATTTGCAGAAGTGCCACCTCGTGTGGAATATACATTAACAGACAAAGGCTTTACACTTCGCCCAATTATTTTTGCCATGCGTGATTGGGGATTAAAATATGCCATACAAGAAAGCGGAGCAGAAGTTATCACCCGATGACTTAGCCTGATTTCCAATTTTAAAATGGCCTGTAATACTTCAGCAATGTAAGCACTGAATATTGCAATCAATGCCCGGTAAATAAATGCAAGTAATACCAATCCTTTGTCGAACATCGGTTCGCCATAAACAGGAAATATACGGCAGCATGTAAAGCAAAATCAATTCCGGTTGATAAAGTAAATGCGGTTAACAAATCAGCAACGATTGACAGAATTAAGCGTGTTATAATAATATATTTTTATTGTTTACAATACAGTAGTTCCGGCTCAATCATCTGAGAAAGTTTTTTGATATATTACCGGAACTAATGGTGTTTTAAAATTTTAAATTTTGTTATGCCTCTTGTAATTTTTCAATGTCAAACTTTTTCATCTTCATGTAAGCCTGCATTACACGCGGGGCTTTTTCTGCATCGTTTAACAACTTTGGAAGTATCGTTGGCACTATCTGCCACGACAGGCCAAACCTATCTTTCAGCCATCCGCAATTGCCTTCGCTGCCGCCATCTGCTGTAAGCTTGCTCCAGTAGTTATCAATTTCTTCCTGCGTGTCGCAATCAACTACTAATGAAATGGCTTCATTAAATTTGAATTGAGGGCCACCATTAAGCGCCATAAAATGCACGCCATTCAGTTCAAAGGTTACCACCATTTGATTGTCTGCAGTAATCTTTGAATTTTTGAAAATAGAGCAATAAAATTTTGCTGCTTCCTGTGCCTGGTTATTGAACCAGAGACATGGATAAATTTGCTTTTTCATTTTTAATTATTTTTTTATGTTATTTAATAGTACAAAATTATTGATGGGGGAAAAGGATAAATAGAACAGAACCGACAATCTTTACATCATGATAACCGTGCCTGCAAATAGTCGGTTGGTGTTATATTGGTAAACTCTTTAAACGCCCTGATGTAATGGCTTTGGTCAGCATACCCGTTGTTATATGCTATCTCGGTTAGTTTTGAAAAATGCCTTTTGTTTAATTGCTGAAACGCCTTGTTGAATTGATTGATACGCCTGTACATATTAGGCGGTATGCCTATATTTTTTATAAATAATCTTTGAAAAGTTTTCTCAGTAACATGCAATTCTTTTTGCAATGCAGGCAATGAAGTTGTATCCGGGTTTTGTATCATTTTATTTGCGGCATAGCGCACAATACTGGCATCTTTCTTATACATGCCCGGTAGCTTTAAAATATAATTATTGATAAGCATTAGCATGTATTCTGAAGAACCTGCATTCAGGAGTTGCTCCTGCAACCGGCTTGAGGCAGAGCGATGTAATAAATTAAAATCAACTGGCTTGTTTGTTAATTCATATGCCTCTATTCCAAACAAAGAGACCAATGAATAAGGTTTGAAAAAGTAAGCTATTAATGTAAAATCTTCATTTATAGTAAGCATCTCCGGAGAAACAGTTTGCCCGAATAAGGTGAGATAGTTTGTGGTATCATTTTTAATTTTTGCTTTGGAATTCAGGAACAGCAACGTGGGCGACCCGTTTGCATACAGCGGTAAGGTAAAAGGGTTGGTGATTTGATAATTTTCAATCACTAAAATATTTTCTACATACTCTTTAATCGTATCCGGGGGTAACTGGTAATTATATTTCATTGTTGTTTTGATATAAAGTTCCATTTTTTTGCTGTGAGCGATGCTGTGTGATAATGACTTTAATAAGGTTGTCTGCGACAAAATTTACCGAAACAGCTTTATGTTATCTGAAGGGGCGTTATCTGCACCTGCACACATTTCCATTCACCATTTTCTTTTAAATAAGTATCTGTATAAATTGAGTTTCCGTCAATAAGTTTTCCGTCTTCCATTTTTGTATAACCAGATTTTGAACGAACCAATGCAACATTATCAAAGATGCGTATGTGTTCATCTGTGTAACTAAACGAACAAAAATTTCCTTCTTCATAATCATGTTCCCACGCTTTCATGTAATCATCACGATTTACAATCGCACCAGAGTTTTCTATGCACACAAAATCATTATGAATAATTTTTTCATGCGCTCTAACATCGCCGTTAATAAAATTTTTTATGAATTGTGCATTGAGGTTGCTTAAAGTAGATTCATCATTGCTATATTCTGCTGAGTGCATTACCTGATTTTTTTTAAAACTATGTAGCATATTTTTGAATGACTTTAGAAATCTTGCTTAAATCAAAAATTTACCAATAAGCAACAACTTGCACTAATCAATTGTTATAACTTTCAGTAACCCCACAAGATTTTCCAATGACTGCTGCAAAGATGTTTTCATAACTTTTTTTCTCTTCCAATAAAAGAGTGGTTGTATTACATTATTTTTCGGAATATAAAAATCCATTGAAAGTCTTACGGTTGTACCACTTACTTTTTCAAGAATGAAATTTGTAAAATATTTATTTTCTTCGTCTGTTTCTCCAAATTCAATCCGGTGTGCCTGGTATGTAAAAGAGGTAGTGGTATAAGTAACAACTCTTCCGTTTTTCAAAGTACAACGGCATTTCATCCCAACCCGCGGCAGGATATAACTAACGTCTTCCACCTTTTTTACGTCTTCCTTCCATTGGCTGCGATAATTGAAATTACCTGTGGCGTGAAATAAAGTAATAATATCCGTTTCATATTCTTTTGACCCAGACATCATCTTTATCTTGTTTGAAAGATCAGGTTGTTTTAGCGGCTCAGGCACCGCTTTATTTTTCAGTTGACTTAATAATGTGTAATAAAAAGGTACCTCGCCGTTTTCTATTTGTTTAGTGCTTTTGTTCCAATCCATCCAATTTGCAAAACTGGCAGGCTGCTTACCGGGTAACAGATTTTTTGTAACGAGCCAGTATTCATGCTGGTCAATATCATTTTTTAAAAGTTGGTGTGCAATAATCACATCCTTGCCTATAAGCTTGCTGAATTCTTTTACGTTGTAACCAATGAATTCGCCATAATGCGTAATCACTTTTAAGGTAAGACTGATTGCAGATACGCAGGCCTTGCACTGGCAATAGCGACGTTGCTCGTAAGCATTCAAACTCCTGTGAAATGCACAAAACATTTTTTCAACCTGGCTGTACAATTCCTCCAGGCTAGGCGGTTCTCCAAACTTGTAAAACAAAATAGCATCTCCTTCAATCTCAGAAACTACAAGCCCTATATGGTTGGCATTGATAATTGTTTCAAGCAACTCCTGGATAATTAACCGGCTATGATTAATTTCTGTTTCATTAATAAACAAAGTAAAGCCGCTTATATCGGGTATGAACAGGAGACCTTTATTTTCCATCTTTAATAAGATTAATAAGTTTCTGATAGTCTGATATTCCAAACGTTCAAGCCTGAAACAATTTAATCTTTATGATAATTCACCATCCACTGTATGCCGAATTTATCAGTAAGCATTCCCCAATAATCACCCCAGAACATATCCATCATAGGCATAGTTGATTGCCCGCCTTTTGAAAGTTCTTTGTACAATCTATCGGCTTCTTCTTTGTTATCAGGATGAAGAGATAAACTAACATTGTTGCCTTCTTTTAAATGTTGCCCCATACTTTCAAGTGAATCGGTTCCCATCAATATATTATCACCAACAGGTAGAGTCACATTCATGATTCCATTCAAATCTTTTTCGCTTAAATGTTCTTTGCCTGGTAAGTCCTCTACATCTTTAAAACGCATAATGCCTGTAAACTCGCCGCCGAAAACTGATTTGTAAAAATTGAAGGCTTCTTCTGTATTGCCTTGAAAATTTAGATATGAATTTAACCTTGTCATAAAAAATTGCTTTTAAGATTTATAAATTGTTTAATTGATTGTTAGTTACTACAAACTTGAATTTATCACCCCAAAACAGCATTAGAAAGTTTGGCATTTTTAATCGCTTCAAATGTTGATTCAACTGGTGCTTCATTTTTAGAAGGCGCAGAATAAAACTTGATTCTTTTGTGGTAAGTGATGTATGAAACCACCAATATACCCAATACAATTAATGGAAAAAATGTTAGAAAATTCACGCCGTTAACAGCTGCGTTACTAATAGCTGCAAAAATAAAATCAAATGCGAAACCCGCATACGCCCATTCTTTTATGCGGTTTGGGAGCCGGGGTATAATTAACGTTAACGCGCCAAGCACTTTGAATACAACCAACGCGTTTCCGAAATATTGCGGATACCCTAAGTGCCTGATGCCTTCTTTTGCTAACTCTGTTTGCGATGTAAGCGCAGGCATAACACCCTCAAATAGAAAAATGATGATGGTGGTAATCCAAAAAATGATAGTTGTTTTTTTTCCGGGCTTGCCAGATTTCATTTCGTTTTTCATTGTAATAATTTTTAATGATGAATAATTTTTAGATTTTACAATACAAAGCTACTTTCGAAATTTATGATTAAGCGAGTGTGAATACGGCATTTCAAAGGTGTAGTTGCGACAATTTTTTATTTGTTAACCATTTATTTTACGAAATTAATCTGCGAAAATTTTGCATGATTGAATAATTGCGACAAGTCAGTATTTTTTGTTTTTATAGAAAAAACATGATCTGTAACCTGCAGACATTTTCATTTACTGATGGTTCCATTATAATCTAAGCTACATAGAAGGTTACTGAATCACTTTAGAAATCTTGCTATTTAATTTCTTGCTGCAGAAATCATTTACTTCATTTCCAAAAAATTCTCCGCGGCGGCTTTTGTTTCTTTAAAATAATGCTTTGGGCTTATGCCTGAAAATTCCTGGAACTCTCTTATAAAATGCGCCTGGTCAGCATAGCCGAATGAATAAGCAATGTCGGTGATGGATGTACGCGGATGTAAAAGTGTTGATTGGAAACGGATAATGCGGGAATAATATTTCGGGCTAAAACCAACACGCTCTGAAAATTTTCGCTCGAGCTGCCTGCGTGAAATATTTAATTGCCTGCAAAAATTTTCAATATTTAAAACGCCTTGCTGCTGCACCATTTGCTGTACTGATTTATCAATAATATTATTGACCGACTTTAAGGTATTAAGTTTTTTAATTAAGAGCGAAGTGAAAATACCTGCACGCTCTATATTGTTTTTTGCATCAGCCAAACGCTCTTCTATTTCGTTACCGCAATTTTTAAGCAGCAGTCTTGCATCAATCACTTTATTTACAAAATCACACGCATTAACACCAAATAAATAAGAGATGGCATAAGGATAAAATGCAATTCCGCATACGCCAAAATTATTGCATGCAATAAGATTCCTGTTTTTATAAGTATGCCCCGTTAAAATAATGGAAGGATACAAATTAAAATTATCATCACGGTTTTGAAAGGCGCTGTTGTATTGAAATATAAGATTTGAAAACCCGTCTGCCATTAACTTGAAGGAGATTTCCGTATCTGAACCGCCGCTTTGTTCTATAAAAAAATAATGGCGCACCCAATTACTTATTAACGGGGGCGGATGAATAATATCGTATGTCATAATTGTTCTTTTAATTTATTTCTATCAGCATGAAAATAAATTTTTCTCCGTATTCTATATTTAAAAATATTGTTTTGTTTATAGACCAACGTTCGTTAATTTTTCCTTTTAAGATGTCGCATTTATTCAATTTTTGCTAAAACTTCACTGATAGTTTTGCATGATAAACAAAATTTTATCGGTGAAAAAAATCATGCAATGTATAAAGCCGGTACCATTTAAATTCATCAGCTTAATATTTTTTTTGTACCTGGTTTCTTTATTCTCCTGCAGCAAAATATATGATGAAGAATCACCCGGAATGCTTGTGCCACCCACGGCAGACCAGGATGCTATGCTTCCGCAAATTAAAGTTACGGTTGCCGGGCACACACGTGCTATTCACCTGCAAGCATTTGGTAATCCTGCTAATACGCCTGTATATGTTTTACATGGCGGACCGGGTGCAGATTTCAGGTTGTTTCTTCCTTTGCAAAAACTGGCAGATAGTTTTTATGTGGTGATGTGGGATTCCCGCGGCGCCGGTCTTTCGGAAAGAGTTACCAAAGAGGAATTAACCATTGATGATTTTGATGAGGAAGTGGCGCAGGTAAAAGCAGCCATTTCACCCAACAAAAAAGTTATTCTTATTGGTCATTCTTTCGGCGGAAATATTTTTGCAAGATATGCAGCACGTCATCCTGAAGATGTAGATAAATTAATTCTTATCACTCCTGGAAAATTAGGTTTGGAAAACAATGAAAAAAGCAATGGCGGAAATGTAAGCTTCCTGGATGGGCAGGATTTTTTCTGGCAAAATGAAATTTTATCTTCTAAAGACCATGCTACCGCAGATTATAAAGCGGTTGAACTTTTGCCCCAATCATCGCGGCACTGGACGTGTGATAATTCTATTATTACCAATTACCCGTTTTGGCGATTTGGCGCCTATCATTATTATATC
Source organism: Hanamia sp. (assembly GCA_965217965.1). Lineage (GTDB taxonomy): Bacteria > Bacteroidota > Bacteroidia > Chitinophagales > Chitinophagaceae > Ginsengibacter. The sequence goes on from CBDCJQ010000002.1 coordinate 748,653, forward strand.
GTGCAAAAAAATGTAGCTAACCTGCCAAAGGATTTTAAATGGGCACATGGCATTGAAAACTTTAAAGGCCCCATCACTTTAATTACAGGAACCTGTGGCGCACTCTCACTGGATTTTCAAAAAACAAATCTTCCATCAATACCCGGCGCTGATTTAAAGATTATAAACGGTGCCGGGCACATTAGTTTATTTACTGATTATGCTGATTCAACCATCGCAGCCATAAGAGCTGCTTTACATTAATGAAATGAAAAATGAAAAACAGTTGTGGATTTATTATAAGCATGCTATTTTTTTCGGCAGTTGCACAAAATGCAAATGGTCAGTTAGCTATTTCTTCTGCAAATGAAAATGAACCCAATCAATTTTTTGTGAGCATTGGTTTAGAACCGGAACTGGTTTCTTCTATTGGTTACATACATGTGGTAGGACACACAAAAATGTCAACAAAATTTTACGCAGGAGCAAGTTTAAAATTTGATCCGCTACTAATTAAAAATGGCGCCTGGAGAGGAAACCTGATTACAGCCGTTGACTATCGAATTTCTGACAAATGGGGAATGAGGCCAATCTTAAATATTTATCTTGCCCATGATCACAACCGTGCTGCAATTATGAATGGGCTTGGGTTTGAACTGAGGTCTGCTTTTATGCGATACGAAAAAAAATGGAGTAAAGGTGTAGATGTTGGCTGGCAATATACAGCGCTTACACATATAAAAAACAGTACCGCTACAAAAGATACTTACAACGATCGCTATCCATCAAATGAAGGAAATATAAAGGGGCCGACTGACGGGTGGTATGCAGGCACTTCATCGCGATTCAGGTTAGGGTTTGTTAGTTCAGTAAAGTTGGGCAAACAAACACGGCTGCAATTGGGAGCCGGCGGTTTAATCAACATACAAAAGCAGGGAATAATTGTTGGCTTTTCGCATGCGCAGGTTCCAGTGTACGTAGAAAGTATTTTTTCTATTTACTAATTGGTTTAGTAGATATTTAAAGTACCTGTTAGACTATTTTGTCGCCATTATTCTATCCTTTGTTGGTGACACTTTATATTTCTTTGTAAACGCTGATGAAAAATAATCAAGGCTGTTAAAGCCACTCAAGTAACAAACACCTGTGATAGAAAGTGCAGTTGTTTTTAGCAGCATTTCTGCATTTTTCAATCTTAAATGCTGCAGGTAATTGTAAGGTGAGAAAGCACTTAGATACAGTGACCTTGAAAATTATTGAGATTTGAAAGAAAATATCCGGGATAAAATAATTTAGGCAGGAATGCAATTGCTCTGAAGAGAACCATATCACTTAAATTTTGTCTGTATACTAAAGGAGATACACCGGAGACCTTTTTGAAATTATACCTGAATGCCTTGTTATCGCTATATCCTGCTTCATACATCACTTCATTTACCGTTAAGTTATTTTCTTCCAATAATTTTTTTGCTGCCTCAATTCTCACTTTTGGATATATTCTTTAACCGTTAGATGAGTAGTTTTTTGAAATCTTCTTTGAAAAGTCCTTCTACTTGCATGAACTAAATCTGCAAGTTGAACAATATTTATTTTTTCCTGAAAAGACGATTCAATATGTTACTGCGCAGTTAGCATTGCTTCATCGTGCTGCACTTTGCCGCCTTCAAAAAATCGTGAACATGTATCGGCATTGTCTGATTGGCCTAAACCGTTATTAGGACGAAGCCTTTTTACTGCTTCTTTTTCATTATTGTCCGACTAAAAATCGTCAATTTTAATGAAACACTTGCCGGTATTAAGTTTCACGGCTCCTTTGGAGAGGGGGTTGGGGGTGAGGTCAATACCAGCGCGGTTTTCATTGAGTTAGCCGGACAATACTGCTTCTTTCTATAAAATATTTTACAAAATTACCCAACATTTGCTGTTGAACTATCGTATTAGATACAACAGCAAGCGCGTGTTGAAAATTTTTAATTAATTAAATAAATAAAAACAAACTATTCATGAAAAATAAAAAATTAATTCCTTCTTTAGCAATCGCATGCGTATTCGTTTTTGCAGCTTGCAAGAAATCTGATAACGGGCCTTCTCTTACGCCACAGCAAAAAGCGCTAACAGGCAGGGTGTGGCAACTTCAGTCACTTACGGTACCCCAAATAAGTGATCCAACAAAAGATAGCTCCATTATTCAGCCTTGCGCAGACAGCGCTTTGATGACTTTCGATGTTTATGGCTCTTTTCAAATGGCCGACCGGTCAAAAAATGGTTGTGATTCAACAGCAGTTCCTTATGACAAAGGAGTTTGGGCTCTTTCTTTAGATAGCGACAGTTTACTTTTAAAAGGTGCAAGAACTTTTGCCTGGAAATTGGAAAAGCTAAATGATACAATCGTTACAGCAACTTTTCGTGATAGCGTTTCGCCAACTAAAAACTGGCTGAAAAAAATTACATTAAAGTAATGCAGCCTCCAATAATGCCGGAATGATAAATGTTAAGACAAAATTGGCATTCCGGCATTATTCTAAACCAATCAAAATGTAAACTTTGCAAAATTTGTTTCTCCTTGCGGCACCATGAACTAAATGATATAATCTCTGCCTGTAAAACAAACAACACTATGGCCCAGGAGAGGCTATACAAGCGCTACTTTGCTTTAATGTATTCGATATGCAAAAAATATTCTGAAAATCAACAAACCATTGTAAGCCTCATCAATGAAGGCTTCTTGAAAATATTTATGAATATTGGAACATTCGAAACTACCAAAGGAAATTTTGAAGGCTGGGCAAAAAAAATAGTAACGAATACTGCAATTGATTATGTCCGTTTGCAAAGAAAGAAAAATAATTTCATTCAACTGGAAGAAGATCAGCCAAAGGAAAATACATTAAGCGAAAAACCGCGAACTTATGTGGAAGAAGAAGTTTTGTATTTAATAAAAAAACTGCCTGCGGTAACACAACGGGTTTTTTCAATGCACGTTTTTAAAGGTTATTCCCATAAAGAAATTGCTGAATTGCTTGGTATAGCAGAAAGCACTTCGAGATGGCATATTTCTGAAGCAAGAAAAAATCTCAAACAGTATGCTCATAAAATTTATTAAAAATGGATGAAAATAAAAATCATATTGACGACATGCAAAAGCTGGCCAACGAAGGCTGGCAGCAAATGCATGAAACCCTGCTTCAGCATGGTCTGACTTCAGAGCTGCCTGTTATCGCTACTTCGTCAAAAAAAAGGAACATTTTCTTACTTATCGCGGCATGCATTTTTTTCTTCTTAATTTTTACTTATCCTTATATTTTAAATCATACCTCATATTTTTCTTCTGATCTAAAAACACAAGCCGTCCATTCTTTCTCAAAAAAGTCAGGTACTGAAACAAAGACTGATACTCCTATTTCATTTGAAGATAGTGAATCCACGTCGCTAACTTCTCAACAAAAACATTTGATACACCAAAAAATAAATGAATCATTTTTAGAATCCCAGAAGGAATATTTGGACCAATCTTTCCAAAATGAAAAAAGATTCTTGTCGCAAAAATTTTCAATTGAGAAAGCCTGTCAAATCGAAATTCCACCCTCAGATAGTCCGATAAATTCAGCAACAGAAATAGAAAAAACAGTTCCTATTCAGAAAAAACCTGAGAATACTTTTTCAAAAAAGATGAAACTCTTTGCTGGCGCATCGGTTAATATTTCGTCTCACGGAAAAATAAATGATCATTCATTCGATTTTAAAGATCTTAACATTCATCCTTCTGTCACACTAATTGTTCCTTTAACTAAAAAACTCAGCCTTCATACAGGATTGTCAGCTTTTTCAACGATTCGGGGAACAGAGGTGAGTGCCAAAGAAAGAGAACTGGTGAATAATTTAAATTCCAATGTGTCTTACAATATCAAAACCACCAGCATTATAAAAGCTTCCTATTTTGATTTGCCTGTTACGCTGCATTATTCAGTCAATAAAAGTTGGTCGGTGGGCACCGGTATTCAATTATCCAAATTGAATAAAGTAGATATCAAAGAAGAAAAAGAAAGTTTTGATTATAATAATTCCTTGTATTCATCCACTGTAGCCCAATTCAACGCTTCACCAATGATAGCCAGGGCTGCCTTTCAGGAAAAATTAGAAATTAAAAAAATAGAACCACGTTTTGTTGCAGAAATCAATTTATATCAAGGCAACTTTCTTTTTTCAGCAGGATTCTGTTATAGCCTTGATAAATCAATCATTCTTGAAGATGGATATAACAGCAGTCATCAATATCGGAACAAATATTTTAAATTGGGAGTTCAATACAGAATTTGGGGGAGATAAAATTCATTATTGTCCGACTAATTCAATGAAAACCCCGCTGGTATTGACCTCACCCCCAACCCCCTCTCCGAAGGAGAGGGGCCGTGAAACTTAGTGCCAGCAAGTGTTTCATTAAAATTGATAATATTTAGTCGGACAATAGTAGATAAAATTCATTATTGTTTCAGGTTATTCCACCAATAATTTTTCGCCTGCACTTCAATCAATTCATTCATGTCTGAGTCCTATCCTCTTTTTTATAAAGCTCATGGCTAAAGGAGTATTCCATAAGAAATCAGGATGAATGTTTATCACCCATCCTGATTTTTCTACTTCTTCGTCTTTGTTATCAACAGCAATAATAAACACCTGCTTAGGCGACATAAAGGACATGATGCCTTCATTGAAGTCAAACAAATGCTGCCCGTATTTTAGTATGGCATTAGTCATTCTTTTTAGGGCGATAGAATAAAAGTCCAGCATCAAAGTCATTGGCTCATCATTTTCATTTTGTTGGAAACAGCTATCAGATGATGTTGCAAACTTCAATATAAATTCGTTGATGTCACAAAGTAAAACTGCTGTTAGCGTTAGTCGTTTATATATATCCGGTGTTGATTAATTAAACGAATGCCTGAATTCCAATGGCGAAAAATTGGTTTTTGTTTTAAATAATTTACTGAACGATTGTGAATGTTCAAAGCCCAATTCAAAAGCAATCTCGCTTACAGATAAATCGGTGGTTGATAATTTTTCTTTTGCTTTTTCAATTAGCTTTTCATGGATATGCTGTTGAGTGGTTTGCCCGGTCAATTCTTTCAACAGGCCACGCAGATAAGCCGGTGATGTGTTTAAGGTTTCTGAAATGTATTGAACGGTTGGCAGTCCTTTTTTTAATAAATCATCACTGTCAAAATATTCAGTAAGAACTTGCTCAAGGCGGTCAAGTATTTGGTGGTTCCCAATTTTTCGTGTGATGAACTGGCGATGATAAAATCTTTCGGCATAGTTGAGCAACACTTCAATTTGCGCAATAATAATATCCTGGCTGAACTTATCAATGCTTGCATGGTATTCCTGCCGGATGTTTTGAATAATGTTGTTGATAGTAGCCTCTTCCTTCTCTGAAAGAAACAAAGCTTCGTTTACAGAATAATCAAAGTATTCATATCGCTTTATGTTTTTTGCCAAAGCCGTGTGCCACAAAAAGTCCGGGTGAATAAGCAGTATCCAGCCCGAAGGTATTTCGGTGGAATTTTCACCCAGCTCAACACTTAAGATTTGCTTTGGAGCCAAAAAATACATGACACCTTCATCGAAATCGTATTCCTGCTGGCCGTAACGCATTTTGCCGGTGAGGCCACGCTTTATAGAAATGGAATAGTAATCGGCAGCCATTGAATGTATCGGATAATTTTTTTTGGCAGCCGCCACCTGGGCATAATCTACAACACTGATGAGTGGATGCTCAGGAGCCGACAGTTTGTTAAGCTGATGAAATTCGCTTATTGTTTTAATTCTTACGGGTTTCATTTTCCTAAGTTTATAAATCACAGGGCTTGTCCCCCGGAAACTTCAATTCGTTGTCCGTTTATCCAGTACGCATCCTCAGTGCATAAGAAGGCAACAACGCCGCCAATATCATCAGGCAAACCAACACGGCCCAAAGCTGTAAGACTTGATATATGCGCATTGATGTCTTTATTATCACGGGTACGGCCACCACCAAAATCTGTTTCAATAGCACCAGGCGCCACTACATTTGCACGAATTTTTCTTGCGCCTAATTCTTTTGCCAGGTAACGCGTCAAAGTTTCTACTGCGGCTTTTAACGAACCGTAAACTGAAGAACCGGGATAGATAATGCGGGTAAGGCCGGATGAAATATTAATGATTGCACCATTGTCATTCATAAAAGGCAATGCCTTTTGCGTTAAGAAAAACACGCCTTTGTAGTGAATATTAAAAATGTCATCCATTTGCTCTTCTGTTACATCAGTAACCGGAGCGTATAAAGCCGTGCCTGCATTGTTTATTAGAAAATCAAAATTTGGGCTTCCATTTTGTTCCTTTAAATATTCAGCTATTTGCTTCATGAAATTGTCAAACGATTTCACCTTGCTCGTATCCAGTTGAAAAGCTGCTGCTTTTCTTCCCATTGACTGAATTTCGGATACAACTTCGTCTGCTGCTTTTTGATTACTATTATAAGTCAGTATCACATCAGTTCCTTTTTTAGCAAGAGCTATTGACATATTTTTTCCAAGCCCGCGGCTTCCGCCCGTTATTAGCGCTGTTTTATTTTTTGTGCTCATTCTTTCATTTTTTATTTTAATTAAAGGTTCTTCATTTTTTTAAGCCTGCTTGTAACCAGTAGCAAATGCTTTTGAAAAATCTTTCAGCTTTATCTTTCCCAGTGTTGGTTTGTTTTGATTATAATCTTGGTACACTACACCGCTGCGCCTGCCGGCGTTCATTTCTGTTAAACCATTAGCAGCTTGTGGATTAAAGCCCGCGGCTAATATGCCATTCAGCATTTGTTCATCAGAAATAGTCATCCATTTTAAATCAGGTTTTCCAATGGCTTCGCCTAAGATGCGGGCCACTTCATTTGGTGAAACTTCATCACTCGCAATGTAACGAACTGTTCTGCCGTCAAATGGTTTTTCAAATTCTTCAGCAATTGTATCAGCAATATCCAATGGTGAAACCCAGGGTTCTTTGTCATCACCACCATAATTCTGTACAATGACACCCTGAGTTTTTATGGTTTGTATAAAAGCAAACATGTTGTAGTAAAAACCAACAGGGCGCATGAATTTAATAGAAACATCTTCCGGTAATTGCTTCAAAATATTTTCCACTTCATAATGTGCAGCGAGCATGCCCACGCCTTTGTTAGTATGTGCGCCAATGCTGCTGAGATGGATAACACGTTTTACACCCGATTGTTGAATAGCCTGTTTGTAACCATTTGCCAGGCCTTCGTAGTACTTGCCCGGATCAACGCTTTTGTCAAAGAAATTGAATGGAGGTTCCATTACATAGACTGCATCCATACCTGTGAAGATTGATGTCAAAAAATCAACATTTTCTATTGAGCCAATAGCAGCCTTAGCTCCTAATGCTTGTATGTCTTTTTTCCTTTCAGCATTGCTGCTGATGACTGTAACCTCGTGCCCATTTTTCACTAATGCTTCTGTAAGTGGTTTGCCGATATGTCCTAATGAGCCGGTAATTGTAATTTTCATTTTAGTATCTTTTAGACGTTGCAAAGATGAGCTATGCTCAAATAAAATATGTAGTCAAAACGCCTTTTGTTGTAGCCAAAAAAAGAGGTTTGTCATAATGTAGAAGCGTCGTCGTACGCTTACTGCTAATGATCAAATTGTATTTGCTTCAATTCACCATAAAAGAAATATTGACATAAAATGCCCACTTCCAGCCATTTTAATTGCTTCCATTTATGTGGAGCTTTGTGCTGTTAAAAATAATAAACAAAAATTATGTCTCAATCAACAGCGGGAGTTCTTAAGCAATCTTCCATAACTTATTCAAAAAGTAAAGCATTTACAATAGCTTCGCATATTACAAGAGTACTGCTCGGGTTAATTTTTCTTGTATTCGGGCTGAACGGATTTTTACATTTTATACCAATGCCGCCGCCAACAGGCGCAGCCGCCGACTTTTCGATGGGCCTATTTAAAGGGCAATATTTTTTCCCTTTGATGGCATTTATCCAGGTTGTTAGTGGCCTGTTGCTTTTATCAGGTACACTTGTACCGTTAGCATTGTTGCTGCTTGCGCCTATCGTGATAAACATATTTTTCTTTCATTTAGCCCTCGATCCTTCGGGTTTGGGAATCGCCTTTTTTATAGTTGCAGCAATTATATTGCTCGCAATTTATTACTGGCCTGTTTATAAACCAATATTTAGAACCGGCAATGCCTGGAAAAGTAAAAGGGCATAAATGAAAAATATCATTTAATAAATCAAAAACAGAATCATGAAAATATTACATCTCATATCAAGCCCAAGGGGAGCAGCTTCTATGAGCATTAGGCTGGGCAATGCAATTATAGAAAGACTGCAAACAGAAAACCCGGGCAGTTCAATTACCGTTCGTAACCTGGCCGAAACAACTTTTCCTCACCTGGAAGAAGTGCATTTGAACTCCTTTTTTACGCCTGCTGAAAAACATACTCCTGAACTTACCGAAGCGATAAAACATTCCGACGAGGCAATTGCCGAATTGAAAGATGCGGACGTAATTGTAATCGGAGTGCCAATGTATAATTTTAGCATTCACTCTACGCTAAAGGCATGGATTGATCATATCGCACGTGCAGGCCAAACTTTCAAATACACAGAGAAAGGCCCTGCAGGATTGATCAATGGCAAAAAAGTTTACCTCGCTATTTCTTCAGGTGGCGTGTATTCTCAGGAGCCAATGAAGTCATTTGACTTTACCGAAACCTACCTCAGGTCGGTTTTAGGATTTTTAGGAATGACCGATATAACTGCTTTCAGAGTGGAAGGCTTATCTATTCCTGACCTTAAAGAGAATTCCTGGAATAAAGCGCTTCAAAATATAGAAGAGGAATTTGAAAGAGTGGGAGAGGCGGCGTAGATTAAAGTAAGAAATGTGTCACCCTATTAAAATTATTACTTGAATCATGAAAAAATCTGCAGCAAAACAAGAACCATTTTACAACTCAAATTACTTCTAACCTTGATTTCACCCGCACATGTTTTCTTTTGAATTTCTATTTGGTAGATTCATTCTTTTCCTCTTTCAGAAAATCTTTCTCAACAAATTCCAATACAGAATTATTTGGAATGGCATCCAATATTGCAGCTTTTGTTTTACTGGTGGCTAATACAAATGTGCGTGAGGTATGATGCGTAATGCCGGTAAGGCCGCGGTTATCGTTTCCAGAAACCGGTGAAACTTTCCAACCTTTATCCAGGGCAGCTATAAATGCATCATAATGTATTTTGTTATTGGAGTTTATTACTTATACAACCCTTACTAAAGCTTTTTTTCGCGAACCCAATGTATCCTATGCTATGTATTACTTAGTAGCTACTATTTCTATAGAGAGACATAAAAACCACATAGTTACTATTGGTGATTCAAAATTTAACAGGGAATAATAAATCAAAGGCTAAAGGTTTTAAATTTTTTTATTGTTATCCAATCATGTGCAGGTTTGCATATCCCGTAAGAATTATTTCGATGAATTTCTATTAAAGGCCGGTCCAGGTGTACTTACAAATAATTGGGAATAAAAAAAATTTCACATTCACCATTTTCTTTCAAAAAAAAAATTGTTTTGAATGGTATGATTATTTTTTTTCCGTCTCTATATTTTCATGAGCTTCTCTTAATGCCCACATTTGTAATTATTCAAATAACGATTAGGTTGATATTATTTTTCAGTTAAGTGTTCGTTGTTTTTCTATTAAGCTTTTTTGAAATCATGCCCTGGGAAAGAATGATTACACAATTTGCGCCCGATTAATCTTTAATGAATCACCAAAACAAATTCTAAAAATGAAACTAACTACACAAGAAACTTTTGTTTTAAAAAAACAATTTGCCCCAGGCCTTTGTAAATCCTTGCTTTATGTGAACGTTTTTTGTTGCCTTTTATTATTCACTGGTTTACCATTATCTGCCCAGGACAAAACTCTCAATATATTCGGCACGGTAACAGACGCTGATAACGTACCTCTCCCTGGCGTATCTGTTAAAGTGAAGGGTACGGGAAAAGGTACTTCCACAAATGCACAGGGAAATTTTAACCTGATTTTTTCAGGATCTGCCAAAGCGGAAATTGTATTGAGCTACGTAGGCTTTGAAACGAAAGAAATAACCGTAACAAACAGTCAAAAATTAAATATAGTTCTTGCCCAGGAGGCCGGCACATTAAATGATGTCGTAATTGTTGGTTATGGGAAACAGAAAAAAACCAGTGTGACTGCAGCCATTTCTTCCGTCGATGGAGATCAATTGGTTAAATCCCCTGTAGCCAATATCAGCAATACATTAGGTGGAAGAGTATCAGGCGTTATCAGCAGGCAGGCGAGCGGAGAGCCAGGTTCAGATAATGACCGCATTCAAATTCGCGGTATTGGAACCACCGGAAGTTCCGATCCACTGGTAATAGTAAATGGAATTCCAAGAAGCTATAACGAACTAGATCCGAATGAAATTGAAACCATTACCATATTGAAGGATGCCGCTGCAGTAGCTCCTTATGGATTAGCGGGTGCAAACGGGGTAATACTGGTAACCACTAAAAGAGGTAAGGAAGGAAAGTTTACATTGAACTACAATGGCTTTTACGGTTTTCAGAAACCAACTAATATGCCTGAGTTTCTTAATGCATATGACTATGCCAGGCTGTTAAGTCTCGCTAATGAAAACATTGGCAATCCCACAACATACACACCTGAGCAACTTCAGAAATTTAAAGATGGCAGCGATCCTGATCACTATCCTAACACAGATTGGGTAGGTGCCGTATTAAGTGACAATGCACCGATCACAAGACACAGCATATCCTTCTCTGGGGGTTCCCAAAGAATTCGTGTTTACAGTAACCTTGGTTATTTATTCCAGGAAGGTGTTGTGCCTGTTATTAACTTCAACCGGTATAACTTTTCTTCAAGCATAGACGCAGATGTTACGAACACTACAACCATATCTTTCGACATACAAGGTGTACTATCCAAACAAAAAAATCCAAGTGGAAATGCAGGTACGGCAATATTTACAAACGTTACAGAATATCCGCCCATACTGCCCATAAGATTTAGTAATGGAATGGCAGCAAATGCGCTGCTGCCGCAGATATACGAAAGTGGTTATAATACTTCTACCGATAATATGCTGAATGCTAAATTACAGGTAGAACAAAAAATCCCCTTCATACCCGGTTTATCTTTAAAGGGAGCATTTGCTTATAATAAATTTTACACCTTCGGAAAAGTATGGAGCCTGCCATTAACGTTTTATAGTTTAAATGCCCAGGATCAATATTTACAACAGTCTGCCGGTCCCGTTAATCCAACTTTGTCAGAAGCATTTAATGAAAGCCAGGGCATTGTTGCACAGGCATACCTTACGTACGACAGGACCTTTGGCAAACATGCGATCGGTGCACTCGCTGTTGTAGAATCGCAGAAAGGCCTTAGTAATAATTTTTCTGCTGCAAGAATAAATTATTCTGTTTTTCTTGATGAACTAAATTCCGGGAGCAGTAATAAGAATGATTTAAGCAACGGAGGATCATCAGGGAAAAGCGCACAAACAGGGCTTGTATATCGCCTGAACTATGCGTATTCAGGAAAATATTTACTTGAATTCTCCGGACGTTATGATGGTCATTATTATTTTGCTCCGGGAGACAGGTATGCATTTTTCCCGGCTGTTTCTCTTGGCTGGCTGCTTTCCAAAGAAAAATTTATTAGCGATAATTATTCCTGGATAAATACTTTAAAGCTTAGAGGCTCTTATGGTAAGTCAGGAAATCTTGCAGGCGATCCTTTTCAATATCTCGCATCCTACGGGTTGAGAAACAGCTATGTATTTGGCGGAACATCGCCAACGCAGGTGCAAGGCATTTATGAAAATATCCAGGCAAATCCTAATATAACCTGGGAAACCGCCAATAAAGGTGATATTGGTTTAGATGCATCATTCTTTCGCGGAAAACTCGCATTTTCTATCGATGTTTTCAAAGAGAGGCGATCGGATATGCTTATTGCCCCACAGGCAATACTACCTGCCGAATATGGTATCGGCATTTCACAGGTGAATGCGGGAATAATGGAAAATCATGGCGTAGATTTCAACATTACTTCTGATCATACATTTACTAACGGCCTCAGGCTAAACGCAGCGTTTAACTTTTCTTATGCACAGAACAAACTGATACAAACTTTTGAAAGTTCTTCAACTTTTAATAATCCCAACAGGAAACAGACAGGAAGGCCATTGAATACACAATTCGGGCTAACAGCATTGGGACTATATCAGCTTTCTGATTTTGATGCAAGTGGTAACTTAAATGCAGGGTTGCCTGTGCCAAGTTTTGGCCCTGTAAAACCTGGTGACATTAAATATGATGACATCGCCGGTGTTCCCGGCGCGGATGGAAAACCTACGGCACCTGACGGAAAAATTGATGTGAATGATTATAATGTTATTGGCGATCCCTTATTCCCCCAGATTATTTATGGGTTCAATCTTTCTTTATCGTGGAAAGGATTTGATCTGAGTGCACTTTTACAAGGTGCTGGTAAAGCAAGTCTTTATCTTAATGATGAAACAGCCTATCCTTTTTTTAATGGGGCAAAAATATTTAAAGAACAAACAGACTTTTGGACACCAGACAATCCGGATGCTTCTTATCCACGTCTTACGCCCTCACCTATTACTAATAATACCCAACCGTCTTCATTCTGGATTAAGGGCGGTAATTACCTGAGATTAAAAACACTGGAGGCAGGATATTCTTTACCAAAGGAACTCGTAAACTCTGTTCATATTGCATCATTGCGGCTATTTGTTTCAGGACAGAACCTGCTCACTTTTAGTAAGCTTAAATTTTTGGATCCAGAATTAGGAAATGAACGTGCGAGATATTATTTCCAGCAAAGAACCTTATCATTCGGACTTAACGTTGGCTTTTAAATTTTAAAAATTATCAAACTATATTTTATGAAATATTTTTTTCTTCTCCTTTCGGTCTCTATCATATTTATTTCCTGCAATAAGGATAATCTTGAAATAGCGCCTTCCGACAGGTTAAGCGATGCCACAGTATTTAATACACCGTCAACTGCAAATCTTTTTTTAAATGACATCTATAATAGTTTAAATGCCGGGCCGTATCCAACTGTTTTTACAAATGTGCCCAGCGAAATAAGCAATGATCCGCTTGATAATTTTACGGATAATACCACCTATGGCCCAAACGCAGGCCCTGCGTCTGCGTTATTATTTGATCCGGGAAGTTATGGGCCTGCCAATACACTTTTTAATAATCAATGGAAGAATATGTATACCAATATTCGTAAATGTAATTTATTCATTGAAAAAATATCGGTGTCAGATTTCGATGATGTGATAAAGAAAGAAATGATTGCTGAAGCACGTTTCCTTCGGGCATATTTTTACAAGCAACTTAACGATCTGTATTTCGGTGTTCCATTAATTACCAAATCGCTGGATAATCAAACACAGGGCGATTCAATTTTTTATAAAAGAAATACCTACGATGAATGTGTATCGTTTTTACAAACAGAATTCCAGGCAGCGGCTGATGATCTACCGGTTTCAGTTTCAGGAAATAACATAGGCCGTGCAACACGAGGAGCAGCACTGGGATTAAAAGGCGAAGAAGAATTATATGCCGGAAAATGGCTGGATGCTGCCGCAACTAATAAGCAAATTATTGATGGTAATAAATACAGTCTCTTTCCTGACTATGCCGGTTTGTTTTATACGAATAACGAAAATAACCAGGAAGTTCTTTTTGATATCCAGTTTGCGCCTGTCTTAAAGCCAAAAGCCATCAACCAATACCAGGGAGTAGTTGATGTTCCCAAGGGTGGGGGATGGGGTTCCGGCGATCCTACGCAGAATGTAGTGGATGAATATGAATATACTGATGGGAAGACAGCTGCACAAGGCTCCGCATTATTTGATCCTAATAATCCCTATAAAAATTTAGAGAAGCGTTTTTATAGTTCTGTAATTTATGATGGATCTACCTGGAAAGGTAAAATTGTATATACAAGGTTGGGCATTGCCAATAACTCCAATGAAATTAATTTAAATGGCAGATCTGGTAACAGTGGAAGAACAGGGTATTTTGTAAAGAAGATACAAGATTCAACCTTGCCTAATAATAACCGGACACTTGACGGCAACAATTATATTGTATTAAGATACGCAGAAGTATTACTGAATTATGCTGAAGCGCAAAATGAATTAAGTGGCCCTGATCAATCGGTATATGATGCCATAAATCTTGTTCGCACGCGGGCAGGTCAGCCGGATATTCCTGCAGGCTTAAGTGCATCGGAAATGCGTGACCGCATAAGGCATGAAAGACGCATAGAACTTGCATTTGAAGGAAAATATTTTTACGACATCATGCGCTGGAAAACTGCCGAAGAAATATTTAGTAAGCCGATATATGGAATGAAAATTACCAATCAAAATGGTACGCTCGTTTATGAAAAAGTGCCGGTTCGCACTGTAAAATTTGATCCTTCCAAAAATTACATGCAGCCCATCCCGCAATATGCGCTTGATCAGAATCCGAAGCTTACGCAAAATCCCGGTTATTAAACGCCTACTTATCCATATAAAATGAAACAACATTTGATGTATAAAATATTTTTTGTCTTACTTGGTTTAAATAGCTTCTACTATGCTGTTTCTCAAAAAAAACCGAACATTATTGTCATACTTTCAGATGATATCGGCTATGGTGACCTGGGAGCTTATGGCCAGCAAATGATTCATACGCCTAACATCGATGCATTGGCAGCAGGAGGAATGAAATTTACCAATTATTATTCCGGCTCAAGTGTATGCGCTCCTTCAAGAGAAACGCTACTAACGGGAATGCATACGGGTCATACTTTTATAAGAGGTAATTTTCTAACAGACGATCAGGAAGATCCCCCGATGCCGGACAATAAAGTCACCATAGCAGAGTACCTGAAAAAAGCTGGTTATGAAACGGCTTTGTTTGGTAAATGGGGTTTAGGCGGACAGGGCCATGGCCCGGAAACACAGGGCTTTGACAGTTCTTTCTGTTACCTTGACCAGATAAAAGCACATAATTATTACCCATCTTTCCTGTATGATAATGGCCGTAAAGTTGAGCTGAAAGAAAATGAAAATGAGGCACATGGTATTTACAGCCATAACTTATTCGCCGCTAAAACACTTTCCTATATCGACGGAAGAAGTGGCAACAAACCATTTTTTTTATACCTGCCTTTTACGCTTCCCCATGGCGGTTATACTTTACCTCCTGATACTCCCTATGCCGCAAAGAACTGGCCCGATCAGCTTAAGGTGTATGCAACAATGATCTCCTTACTCGATCGTGATATTGGCCGCATCGTACAGGAGCTTAAGGCAAAAGGATTGTATGATAACACAATCATTCTTTTTTCAAGTGACAATGGTGCTAATCTTCGCTTCTCAAAATTTTTCAATAGCAACGGCCCATACAGTGGCGCCAAGTTTGGGCTTAACGAAGGTGGTATTCGTGTACCATTGATTGTGCATTGGAAAGGAAAGATTCAGCCGGGCACAGTTTCCGATCATGTTACCGCATCATGGGATATTTTTCCAACCATTTGCCAGTTGGCAGGTATAGAAGGCCCACCTGGTATTGATGGCATATCATTTATGTCCGCCTTGTTTAATAAAAAACAGGAAGAACACCCGTTCTTGTACTGGGAATATTTTACTTACAATTATAACTGGAATAAGCCGGATAATAATACTCCAAGAAATTATCTCGACAGTCGTGCGGTGCGAATAGGAAATTGGAAGGCGATTGAAAATGATATGTATAAAAATAAAAGCTCCCTTACAGAATTGTATGACCTTGATACGGACCCGGGTGAAAAAAATAATGTTGCCGGTAAGCACCCTGATATTATAAAGAGAGCGGAGGAAATTTTTAATAAATCATCTATTGCTGATGCGCCATACTTCCCTTATAAAAAGTAGGTCTGAATATGTTGCTATTGTTTAAAATTAAATTCACACGATCATAAAATAAATCGAAATGAATACACCAAGAAAGCACATAAAATTATCCTGCATCATTTTTATTATTGGTTCTTTTCTTTTTTTATCATTTTCATTTGATAAAATGCCTGGAGAAGGCACACACATTATCAATATAAAAAACTCGGGAGAGATGAAAGAGTTTTTTCATTATACAAAAGACCGTATACCATTTATAAGTTCACACAGGGGAGGCCCTATGAAAGATTTTCCTGAAAACTGTATTGCTACTTTCGATCACACATTGCAACATACCTGGTCGTTGATTGAAATGGATCCGCATTATACAAAGGACAGTGCTTTGGTGTTAATGCATGACCCTACCTTAGACAGAACATCCAACGGGCATGGAAAAGTTTCCGATCATACGTTGGCTGAAATAAAACAAATGCGGCTAAAGGATACGGAAGGAAATCTTACTTCAGAGCCTATTCCAACCTTTGATGAAGTGCTTGAATGGGCAAAAGGAAAAACGATTTTGATGGTTGATCAAAAAGATGTGCCTGCAGAAGTGCGGGTGCAAAAGATACAAGAACACCATGCAGAAGCCAATGCCATGGTGATGGCTTACACCCTTGCCGATGCACAAAAATGTTATGCGCTTGACAAGGACATCATGATGGAATTGGTATTTGTTCATGATCGGAAAACGGCTGATGAATTTGAGAAGTCCGGTGTACCGTGGGAAAATGTTGTTGTATTCGTAACGCATACTGAGCCAAAAGAAAAAGACATATTTGATTACATACACAGCAAAGGCGCCATGAGCATACGCGGAAGTTCAAGAACCGTTGACAAAGATTTTACTAAAGGAACGATCACAGATAAAAATGTTTTATATCAAAAATATCAACAGCTAATTAATGACGGCGCTGATATTATTGAGGCCGATCTTGGCATAGAGGCTGGTAATGGAATAGCACCCATGCAGGAAATAAAAAGTCAAAAGAAAAAATATTTTATAGTTAAAAAGTAACCGCATTAATGAAAGGTTTCCTGGTAATAAGTTTTATTTTTTATTCGTTTCAATTTCCGGTTAAGGTTGAAGCAGGTTTCTTGGTTAAATCTTTTTGCCCGCAATCGCCGGATTCATTAGCGCCTGTTAAATTACTGATCATCACAGACCAGGCCTTGAACAGGATAATAATTATAGATGCGGAAACCAGGGAAATTGTTTGGGAGTGGGCTTGCAGCATTGGAACAAATAATTCAAAAGATTCGGCCTGGTTTGGTGCGCCAAGTGATGCGAAGCCTGTATTAAATGGAAGTTGTATTTTAATAACAACCTCAAAAGGTGGGGTGGCACTTGTAAGAATCCGTGATAAGAAAACTTTATTTTATGCATACGCAGGTGGCAACACACATTCCGCTGCAATGCTACCCGATGGTAACATCGTATCGGCATCAAGCACTGGAAATTTTCTTACCGTATTTCATACAGATACTTTGCATTACCCGGCCGGTATTTATTCCAAAAAAATATTGCTTCCCTTTGCGCATAATGTTGTTTGGGATAAGAAAAGACAACTGCTCTGGAGTGCCGGAAAAAATAAAATATATAGTTTTAAATATAATTTTGATTGCAATCATCCGGATTTAATTGCTCAGGATTCAATGGTCATTCCCGGTACAGATGCACATGATCTGTATCCTGTATATGGCAAAGATTTGCTGTGGCTTACTACACCTGAAAATGTTTTCACGTTTAATCCTGTTACGCATGAACTTGTTACCATTAATGGCGGCATTACAAAAAATGTAAAAGATATTTCTTCAGGCCCGTTAGGCTATTCAACCATAAGGATGTTGCCTAAAGAACAATGGTGGACCGATGAAGTGACAGATGAAAATGGAAAAACTATTTTCAGCCAGCAGGGATTAAAAATCTATAAAGCAAGGTGGTTACTTCCGGATAGTTTTTCAGAAAATAAAAATGACTTTTTCACACCCTGTAAATAATTTGCTAATCTCCAATAAGATAAATTTGAATACTTACCTCTTTCGAAATGCATTGACAATTTTCGCATTTTTATTGTTTATTTGTTTAGGCGTAAATGCCCAGTCAAACTGGAAAAAATCTGTTATAAAATACATTGAAAAGAATCTGTCAAAGGCCGATGGCGGCTATGGTTGGGAAGATCAGCCAGACTCGCATCTTACACCGACTTTTGCCGTGATTGGCATATTAAATGACCTCGATAACCTCCCTGCTAATAAACAAGAGCTTATTCAGTTTATTAAAACACATCATCCCCAACGCGGCAAAAATATTGAGGCTGGCCCAAGCGGAACAGAGATGAGGGATTTGACTTACCAGCAAATAAAAAGTATTCAATGGTTAGATGATGGAGATGCCTCCGCATTTAAAGAAGAGGTTATAAACTGGAAACCTCAGTTTAACAAAGTTTCGAATTTTGAAGAGCATGGGTATCCTGTTTTTTTACAGGAAATGATGACACCTATTTGCCGTAGTTTACTCGGGATTTCTATTGATGATGTATCCGAACATTTTAAGGAATATTTGCAAGCCAGGAGAAGAGAAGATGGAAGCTTTAATAATACACCTTCATCTGAAGGCGGTGATGGTAACATCATCAATACGTATTGGGGACTATACGGCCGGCAGCAATTATATAATGAAGATGAAATGTCAGGTAAAACAGTTGACTGGATAAATAGCTGCCAGTTAAAGAACGGCGGCTTCACTCACCAGCCCAAGGCAACTATTGGCGGTAATGATGATGTTGCCTATACATGGGCCGCTGTAAAGGCTTTGGAGCTTATGGCAAAAGAACCCCAACATAAAGAAGCCTGTGTACAATACCTTATTTCATTGCACAATGCCGATGGTGGCTTTGGAAATCGCCCCGGGCTTTCATCCACACCCATGTCAACTTTTTATGCCATAGACGCTTTAAAATCTTTGCATGCTTTTTCAAATATAGATGCAGCCCATTTTATAGATCCAACCGTAAATAAGCCAACTGATTTTTCAGGATATAAAATATTTACTGTTGAATTTGAAGCAAGCGGCGTGGGCAGCCCTGCTGAAGCCGTCATGTTAGCAGACAGTATGCACATCAATCTTTGGGGCACAAAAAATTCCACTGAAGCCTGGAGAACTACCGCCCAAAAAATAGCAGATGAAAAAAAAGTCCCCGTAATCTTTTTTCAATCAGACGAAGCTTATGGAAAAGCAGTGACCGTAAAAGGATTGGGAACATTCAGCCATATTATGGATTACATCGCGCCTCCGCATGCCAATAAAAAACTGGAACTTGACGGATCTTCCTGGCAAGCATACAATCAAACTTTTATTGAGCCTTTATTAAAAAATGATGGAGCGCTTATTTTGCAAATAACCAACAACGAGCCCTTGGGTAGAATGATTTTAGATGAGTCATTAGCGAAGGGAGGTTTTGCTGCTATCAGTACGATTCATTTTGGGCAAAATTTTTCTTTCTGGCTGCCATGGCTTTGGCAATACCGCTACCGGTTTCCATTCATCGCTTTGCAGGATGCACACGGAACCGAATCGTGGTGGTGGGGTAATGAACTGGCAGGTTACAGAACGTTGTTTTTAGGAAAAACCGGAAGCTACGAAGAGATGATGGATGCACTTAAAAATAATTGGGTGGTGGCGGTAAGGCATGATAGTATTAGCGATTACAAAACGAGAATATTGGGAGGAGCGGAAGGCGTACAATCTTATATAATATCTAAAATGAATAGCTGGAAATGGTGGACAAATGACACTTCTGCCCTCAATCATCCCTGGGCTGCCATCACATTGATTACGCAAACTGATTCTTTTGAAGTTGCACATCCTGCCACAGGCGTAAACTTGAGAATAAGACGTTCGTGGAATAGTATAAGACAGTTGTTGAAAGAACCGGCTGTTGTATTGGAAAATTTGAAAATAGATGACGCCGAAGTAAAGCCGGAATATAAAGAGATAAAGAATAAAAGAGGAGGAATAGATGACAGTTATTACTTGTATGCTATGAAGCAATTGACTAAAGGCAAACATACAATCGAGGCAACTTTCCGCAACGTTAGAAACAATGAAGTGAGAAAAATGCATAAAAAATTTTCTTACAATAATGATCGCGTTGTTGAATGAGTGTCAAACTAAAAAGGTTTTCGTAGGAACCCCATGAAACAAAAAGCTTAACTAAAACTTCTTGGTTTTATCAGTACGGGCATACTGCGTATTGCTTTCTGAGCAGGACGTATTTGATATGTGCTATAAATATTGATTTAAAAAAAAGATAACCGTTTAGTAGTATCAAATAAAAAAAAATGTCTCTATCTAATAGATACATAAACATCTGAACACTAAACCGGTTGCAAATGATTCAAAAGACGATCCTGGTATTCCTGATATTATTTCAAACCCTCATTCTATCCGCACAAAATTCTCAAAAGCCAAACATTGTTCTTATTTATACAGATGATTTGGGATACGGTGATATCAGCGCATATGGTGCTACTAAAGTGCACACACCGAACATTGACAAGCTTGCCAGCCAGGGCTTAAGTTTCACCAATGCACATGCCTCTTCCTCAACATGCACACCTTCCCGCTTTTCAATTCTTACAGGCAAGTATGCCTGGCGAAAAGAGGGAACCAATATTGCCCCGGGAGATGCGGCTCTTATTATTCCTACAGATATTACTACCATGCCCGGTATGTTACAAAATGCCGGATATAAAACTGCGGCAATAGGCAAATGGCATCTCGGCTTAGGCCCCGAAGGTGGCCCGGATTGGAACGGAGAGATCACGCCCGGCCCATTGGAAATTGGTTTTGATTATTGTTTTATAATGCCTGCTACAGGTGATCGCGTGCCCTGTGTTTACCTGGAAGATCACCGCATTGTTGACCTTGATCCTGCAGATCCTATACAGGTAAGCTATAAACAAAAAGTTGGGAATGAACCCACCGGTAAAGAAAACCCGGAGCTCCTGAAAATGAAGCCTTCTCACGGTCACGATAACACGATAATAAACGGCGTAAGCCGTATCGGGTGGATGGCCGGCGGAAAGAAAGCAAGATGGATTGATGAACAACTTTCAGTTGTATTGACGAACAGGGCAAAGCATTTTATTGAAACAAATAAAAGCAATCCTTTCTTTTTATATATGGCAACACATGATATTCATGTACCACGGCTGCCCAATTCAAGATTTGTGGGTAAGAGCGGCCTCGGTGCAAGAGGTGACGCTATATTGGAACTTAACTGGATAACAGGTGAAATAATGAAAACACTCGACAGCCTGCAACTGGCAGATAATACCCTGCTAATTTTTACCAGTGATAACGGCCCGGTGCTTGACGATGGCTACATGGATAAAGCTGTGACCAAACTGAACGGGCACATGCCTTCAGGACCATTACGGGGTGGGAAGTACAGCGCCTTTGATGCAGGTACAAGGGTGCCGCTTATTGTACGCTGGCCCGGAAAAATAAAACCAGGAACCGAATCAACAGCTTTGGTAAGCCAACTGGATTTCTTTGCATCATTTGCTGCGCTGACCGGCCGGGAAATAAAAGGTAATGAAGCGCCGGATAGTTTTGATCAACTGGATGTGCTGTTGGGTAAATCAAAAAAGAACAGGCAATATGTTGTTGAACATGCATTGAACGGAACGCTTTCATTAATTAAAGATGACTGGAAATATATCGAGCCACATAAAGGAGTTCCATTACTTAAAGAAACAAATATTGAAACAGGCTACAGCGAACAACCGCAGTTGTACAATTTAAAAACGGATATTGGCGAAGAGAAAAATGTTGCAGAAAAAAATCCGGGTAAGGTGAAGGAAATGTCGGACTTGCTCAAATCAATAAAGGAAAATTAAAGCGGCTATGCGTGATTGTTGTTGTAGGCCAGATCATAAAATTTAAGAAATAAAAATGAAAAAATATATTGGAACAGCGCTTGTATGTATGGCATTTTTTAATTGCAGTATTGCCCAGGAAAAGATTGAATACAACTTATGTGACCAGGATTTCCGGCCAATAAATATGCGTGTTAATCTCCCGGCGAATGCCATCTATACCGATATGAATGCGTCAGCGGAATCAAGGGCAAAAGATGTGGTGAACAGGCTCACGTTTGATGAAAAGCTAACGCTCACCGGCGGCTGGAAGATCATGCATTTTCCTTCTTTGGAGAGGCTTGGCCTTCCTCCTGTATATTTTTCAGATGCATCACAAGGCATTCATGTAAAAAATCATTGCGTGAAGGTCGAGCGGTCGACCTCATTTCCCGCAACCATTGCCTTAGCCGCAACATGGAACCCATCTTTAGCATATACTTATGCAAAAAGTATTGGTGAAGAATGCCGGGCATGGGGCATCAGCGTGCTTTTAGGGCCTGGTATGAATATGTACCGCAATGCAGAAGGTGGCAGAAATTTTGAATATTTTGGCGAAGATCCCATGCTTACTTCGGCTTTGTCTGTCAATTATGTAAAAGGCTTACAGGAAACAGGAACCGTAGCAACTATAAAACATTTCATTGGCAACGAGCAGGAATTTGCAAGACACGTCGTTGATGTAAAAATAGGAGAGCGTGCCTTGCATGAAATTTATTTTCCACCATTTAAAGCGAGCATAGAAGAAGCAAATGCATTAGCGGTTATGACGGGCAATAACGAAGTGAATGGTTTTCCCGGTGCAGCCAACAAGCCGCTCTCTAATGATGTGTTAAGAAAGGAATATAATTTTAAAGGAATCATAATGAGCGATTGGGCCAACAGTACCTTTTGGCCGGAAAAACAAAATATTGAACTTACGTCCGGTCATAGTCTTTTGATGGACAACAACAAAGTATTTGCAGATTATGTAACACAGGAAATAAAAGATCACCCGGGAAGGAAAAAGGAAATAGAGAATGATCTTGATACAATGGTGTATCATAATTTATATACATTTTTTAAAAGCGGAATTTATGATCGTCCGTATCGCGATCCGTCTTTGCTTGCCACCTTTGACGCCCATAAAAAAGTTGCCTTGCGAACTGCCGAAGAGGGAATTACTTTATTAAAAAATGAAGACCACATTCTCCCCGTCAGCCCTGCTTTGGTTAAAAAAATTGTAGTGCTTGGAACAGAGGAAGCGCTGAAAGCCTACGTGGGTAAGGGAAGCGGTATGGTTGAAGGCTATGACCAGGTAGATTATTTATCCGGGTTAAAAAAAGTGTATGGCGATAAAATTGTTTATGGTAACAGCGTGGCTGATAAAGAAATTGCTGACGCCGATGTTGTTCTTTATTTTATTACAAGACCCAGCGGTGAAGGATTTGATGTTGATTTCAACCTGCCGGATGTTACTGATTCGATAAAGCATTATTCATCTTTGAATAAAAATCTTGTAGTGATTCATTCTGGTGGCAATGGTTTTGCCATGCCATGGCTTTCGATGGCAAAGGGGTTTGTTTTTTCTTTTTTGTTAGGGCAGGAAGCAGGCGATGCATTGGCAAATGTCATTAGCGGTAATGTCAATCCTTCGGGGAAACTTCCCTTCACGATTGAAAAAGATTTTAATGTAAGCCCTGCAAAGGATTACAATAAAATGAGTGATGGTAAATATTACTGGCGTGGTGGAAAGCCAAACTCAAGAGAATATCAAAAGCAATTTGGTGATATAGAAGCTCCGTATAACGAAGGCATTTATATTGGCTATCGCTGGTATGATAAAAAGAAAATTCAGCCGCAATTTCCTTTTGGTTATGGATTATCTTATACCAGCTTTTCATTTACAGGCATTTCATCTTCCCAAAAAAAAATTACAAAAGCACAGCCAGCTACCATAACATGTACCATCACAAACACAGGCTCAATGGCAGGTGCAGAGGTTGTTCAATTATATGTAAGCGATGTTAAGAGTACGGTTGATCGTCCCCTAAAAGAATTAAAGGGATTTAAAAAAGTTTTTTTGCATCCCGGTGAAAGTAAAAATGTAAGTATAAATGTCGGCTACGCGGATCTTGCTTTTTGGAGTGAAAAAAAGCATGACTGGGAAGTGGAACCGGGTGATTTTATTATAGAGATAGGTTCTTCATCGAAGGATATAAAACAAAAAATTACAGTCTCTTATTAAATGGTGATGTCTTATAAACTTTGTTTTTTTTTAAATAGGAATTAAAAATTTGCTATCACTAATCAGTAAAATATTTTTCAAAAACATGTTTTCCAAAACCTTGCTGACACTAATAAGTTGCTTCATTGTTGTCTTTGCCTATTCGCAAAAAAACGGGAAAATTTCTTCAACGCCCAACGTGATATACATATTCGCAGATGATTTGGGCTACGGCGAGGTGGGTTGTTATGGCCAGGAAAAAATACACACGCCGAATATCGACAGGCTGGCAACAGAGGGTATAAAATTTGCACAACATTACGTGGGCACGCCTGTATGCGCACCTTCAAGATGTAACTTACTTACAGGGCGAAACGCAGGCCATGCGTATATCCGCGGCAATGTGGGGCTTCTTCCTTACCAAGAGAATGTACACGAGCCTGGCTCATTTCCTATTCCTGACAGTATGCCCACGCTTGGAGATTTGTTCAAAAAAGCCGGCTATGCAACAGGGGTAATTGGCAAATGGGGACTTGGCAATTATGACAACGGAGGTGATCCACAGAAGCATGGATTTGATTATTTCAATGGATACTATGATCAACGCCACGCACATAATTATTACACTACCCATTTGTATAAAAACCGCAAATGGGATCCTTTGAATAATCCTCTCATAAATGTGCATCCCAAATTGAAAGGGGTGAATGTTTCAGAAGAAGAAACACAAGCCTACATCGGTAATGAATATTCAATTGACAGGATGACGACCAATGCACTGAAATTTATTGATGGAAATAAAAGTCATCCATTCTTTTTGTATATGGCTTATACATTGCCCCATGCTGCTTTACAGGTGCCAAAGGCTGACATAGAATATTATAAAAATCTTTTGCAGGAAAAGCCAAAACTTATGGTTAATGGCTATGTGCCTACTTATTATCCACTCTCCACCTATGCCGCTATGATCACTTACCTGGACAAACAGGTAGGAATGATAGAAGAGCAACTAAAAAAATCCGGCGTGGATGAAAACACCATTGTAATTTTTTGCAGTGACAATGGACCTGCATCTTCATTTGGCCCTGATAAAGATTATTTCAACAGCACAGCAGATTTGAGAGGCCGTAAACTTGATTTGTATGAAGGAGGAATAAGAGAACCTTTTATTGTAAAGTGGCCGGGTAAAATTATTGCCGGAAGCGTTAGCAAATTCCCTTCGGCCACTTATGATATGATGGAAACTTTTGCAGAGTTATTAAAAGTAGATGCGTCCGAAAATGATGGAATATCATTGTTGCCAACTATCTTAAACCAGGAAAATAAACAAAAGCAAAGACAATATATGTATTGGGAATATCCCGGTAAAGGCGGACAGATCGCCATACGTATGGGAAAATTGAAGGCTATTAAAACAGGCTTAAATAAAAATCCTGCAGCTCCGTGGCAATTATATAACCTCGATGAAGATGAAAAAGAATCAATCAACATTATAGACAAATATCCTGAAATGATTAAGGAATTTGATGCAATTGTAACGAAGGAACATACTACGCCCGTCCGTTCTGATTGGGACCTGTTTGGTACAAACCGCGCAGAAGATTTGGACAATGCTGAATAACAAAATTGAAAAAAGAATTTTGAAACATTTTAATTATAATTTATAAGATGACATCAGCAATTAGAAAACTATCCATCTTCAGATAATTCAATGAAGGATTATCGCGACATAAGTAATAAAAACGCTTATCTCCGGCTTGTTGACGAAAATTTGTTAAGCAAAAATAGTATGCACTATAACTTTATGTCTCTATATAATTATCAGCTATGAATAAAAATGAAATACCCGTAAATCCCAGCTTAAATGAACTTATCTGGAATGATAGTTTTAGAGGGTGGGTTTTGTCACCTGGTGAAGCTTCAGATTCAATATGGAGCAAATGGATAATTGAGAACCCGGGAAAAAAGGGCCTGGTTAATTCAGCGAAGGAAATAATAATGTCAATGCAGTTGGAACAACCTGATCTGTCTGCTGAAGAAATTTCGTTCGGCATTAAAAAGGTTCTCAATGAAATAAATGCTACTGAATATAAGCCTGTAAAAAAAGAGGGTGTAAGAAGATTTGTTCCAAATATATATTGGATGGGCATTGCTGCATCCCTCTTGCTGGCATTAATAGTGAGTGTAATATTCCTCGCTAATAAATCGGGTAGAAAAGATAATATAGCATCGCAGCTTCCAGCCGTTTCTTCAGGCAACATGACGGTAAAAACCAATACATCAGGAAGTGCACAAATCATATTAATGCCTGATGGCAGTAAAATAGTTTTAGAAAACAATTCCAGGATAAGCTATCGGGCTTTGTTTAATGAGCATACTAAAAGAGAAATAAACTTATCAGGTGATGCATACTTCGAAGTTGCCAAGAATCCTTCAAAGCCTTTTCTTGTATATACAAATGGTTTAATTACGAAAGTGCTGGGCACTAAATTTTTTATAAGATCAGGCGACTCTAATAAGAAGATTTCAGTAGAAGTAATTTCCGGGATCGTTGCTGTGTACTCATACATTGATAAGAAACCTAATGAGCAGGAAGATAGCAAGAAATTAAATTCACTGATATTAACTGCCAATCAAAAAGCAAATTACTCCGAAGTGGATAAAACACTTATGGCTACGATCGTTCCAAATCCTGTAGTTATTTCGCCTAAAAAAATAGGCTTCCGGTTTGAAAATACTCCTGTTGATTCGGTTTTTAAAGACATTGAAGAAGCGTATGGGATAGATATTATTTATGATGAAAAAATCTTTGCGAAGCGCACATTTACAGCATCGCTTAATAGTGAATCTTTATATGATAAAATGGACATAATAAGTAAAGCAATGAATGCATATTATGAAGTTATTGATGGTAAGATAGTGCTGTATACTAATGAGGCGAAATAATTAAAGAGCAGAGTTGATAAAGCTAATGAGAATTATTTTTTTGAATGAATTATGTTTAAAGATTAAGATCAAAGATTGCATGATATGATAAAAAATTACACTAAGGTTTTTTTATTTATTACTTTCTGTTTTTTTGCGATTGCTGCAAATGCACTTCCTTTTAAAGGGCCGGGTAAACATAAAGAAAACAATGCATTGAAGGATAAGCCTGCGCCAAAATTGCGTAATGTAATATTCATTTTATCTGATGATCACAGGTACGATTTCATGGGCTTCACCGGCAGGGTTCCCGGGTTGCAAACGCCTAACATGGACCGCCTTGCAAGTGAAGGTGCTTATTTAAAAAACGCGTTTGTAACAACGTCTCTTTGTTCACCAAGCAGGGCTTCCATCTTAACCGGTCAATATGCGCATACGCATACAGTGGTTGAT
The DNA here is from genome assembly GCA_965217965.1 of Hanamia sp. Taxonomy (GTDB): domain Bacteria; phylum Bacteroidota; class Bacteroidia; order Chitinophagales; family Chitinophagaceae; genus Ginsengibacter. The sequence goes on from CBDCJQ010000002.1 coordinate 776,238, forward strand.
AACAAAGCGCCTGCCCCTAAAGACTTAATATTTTTCCCGCAATATTTACAAAAGGCCGGTTATCAAACCGCTTTTATGGGCAAATGGCATATGGGTGGAGAAACTGATGCGCCGCGGCCGGGCTTTAATCATTGGGTAAGTTTTCGTGGACAAGGGGTTTATTACAATCCTTTACTCAACATTGATGGCAAACATGTGCAATACAAAGACAGTACATACATTACCGACCTTCTTACAGATCTTTCCCTGGACTGGCTGAAAAAACGCGATAAGAATAAACCGTTTTTTCTTTACCTCTCCCATAAGGCTGTGCACGAAAGAGAATTCCCTGCAAAGCGCGATGTTGGGCGGTATAAAGATTTACCCATTCAATACCCGGTTTCCATGTATAGTACCGCGGTAGCGGGCAGTAAGAAATTTACAAAAGGTAAGCAGGCAGATACCAGCCAATATAAATTTAATAATAAGGACATACCGGAATGGGTACGTTTGCAAAGGTATAGCTGGCATGGTGTGGATCATATGTATGATGAAAGTATTGGCTTCGATGACTTTTATGAAAAATACCTTGAAACCCTTATGGGGGTTGATAATAGCATAGGCCGCATCCTTGATTATTTAAAAGAAAATAATCTTGATAAAGAAACCCTGGTGATATACATGGGTGATAATGGATTTGCCTTCGGCGAACATGGATTAATTGATAAAAGAACGGCTTATGAAGAATCCATGCGGGTTCCATTGCTGGCACGTGAGCCGGGGCTGATAAAACCGGGAACCGTGGTAAACCAGATGGTATTGAATCTTGATATCGGCCCTACCATTCTTGATCTGGCTGGAGTAAAAGAGCCTGCACAGATGCAGGGTAAATCATTTCTTCCGCTCTTGAAAGGAGAAGATGTTAAGTGGCGTGACAGGATTTTTTATGAGTATTATTGGGAAAATGCATTTCCGCAAACACCAACACAATTTGCCGTACGTACCGATCAATACAAGTTTATCCGCACGCAGGGAGTTTGGGATATTGACCAGCTTTTTGACATTCAAAAGGACCCTTATGAATTAAATAACCTCATCCGCGATCCCGGGCACCAGCAAATTGCCAAAAGTCTAAATAAACAATTATGGGAATGGCTTGAAACAACCGGCGGAATGCAGATACCACTAAAAACAATTGACCGGCCTAAAAATGATCACCTCTATAGAAAAACATGGTGATCAGCTATCAACCGGAATTATAATTTATAACCACTCTTGAGATTAAACTTTTTAAAAATTGACATATGAAAATTATTCAACCTAAATTTTTCTTTTTATTACTGCTGGGTGTTTTTTTAACTACCAGCGGGTTTACACAAGATGTACTTGATAAGAAAATTTCATTGCGAACAAACGATGAAGACATTACCATGGTACTGAAACAGATTGAAAAACAAGCCAAAGTCCGGTTTGCCTACAGCCCCGAAAATTTCGGAGACGAAAGATATGATTTTAACTATCAGGGGCAAACGCTTGCAGAAATACTTAAGGAGGTATTTAAAAAAAATAACATTTCGTATAAGGTAAAGGGGAATTCTATTATTTTATACAAAACCGATCTGAAAATAGATATCACGGTCACGGGGAAAGTCGTTGACGCCCTTGGCAATCCTTTAAATGGTGTAAGTGTTACTGTAAAAAACAACAGTGGGGGAACTTCAACGGATACCAATGGTGATTTTTCTCTTTCGGTTCCCAATGGAAATGCAGTACTTGTTTTTTCATACGTAGGCTTTGCACCCAGAGAAATTGCTGTAAAAGGAAAAACCGTGATCAATGTTACTTTAACGGCTGCCACTGCTGCAATGGATGAAGTAGTAGTGGTGGGTTATGGCACACAAAAGAAAAGTGTAGTAACTGGCGCTATCTCCAGCGTAAAAGCATCCGACCTGGAAAATCAGCAAATAGGCAGACTTGAGCAAGCCTTGCAGGGTAGAGCATCGGGCTTAACTATTGCCGCCAGCTCTGGTGCGCCGGGTTCAGCAGCTACGGTAAGAGTGAGGGGAACAACTTCATTGAATGACGGTGCTAATGAGCCGCTGTATGTAATAGATGGTATCGTGGTAACGAACGGTGGTATTGATTTTTTAAATCCCGCCGATATCGAATCGATAGAGGTTTTAAAAGATGCCGCTTCTGCAGCTATTTATGGAGCACGTTCTGCAGCAGGCGTAATACTGGTAACTACTAAAAAGGGAAAACGAGGGGCGCTAAAAATTACTTATAATGGTTATTATGGTGTACAGGCGCCGGCTAAAAAACTGAATCTTTTAGATGCCACTGAATATGCAACCTTCAGAAACGAGCAGGCTATGAATGATGGTAGCGCTGTGGTATTTACCAACCCTGAATCTTTTGGAAAGGGAACTGATTGGCAGGATTTAATTTTTAATAACAGTGCAAAAGTTCAAAACCATGAAGTAAGTCTTAGTGGTGGCGGCGATAAATATACTTTTTATTCTTCCTTTGGATATTATGGGCAAGATGGTATAGTGGCGCCGGAAATCTCTAATTTCAAAAGATATAATTTCAGGCTTAACAGCACTTACAATGTCACACCATGGCTCACCTTTGGTGAAACGCTCGGCTATTCGCATATAGATACCAAAGGAAATGTTGCAGGTAACACTGACTTTGGCGGACCACTTAGTTCGGCTATTATGTTGGATCCTATAACGAAGGCGGTGATTACAGATACTGCTGAGTCTAACCGTGTACCTTATTCGACACAGCCGGTTCTCCGCGATGCAAACGGCAACCCTTACGGCATTTCACAGTATGTTGCACAACAGCCCAGCAATCCTTTGGCTTACATAAAAATAAATGATGGTAATAATAACTGGTCAGATGATTTTGTGGGAAATGTTTACCTGGAAGCTGAGCCTATCAAGGGTTTGAAACTCCGTTCCACATTGGGAGCAACACTTGGCTATGGCGGTGCCGAAAATTTTTCACCGATATATTATCTTAATTCAAACCAGCTATCTACCAATACTTCCTTCAGACGCAACACGCAGAAATCTTTAAATTATAATTTAGAAAACATCATCTCGTATAGTCACAGTATCAATAAACATGACTTCACTATTCTATTAGGGCAAGGTGCTTATCTTGATAACAACACCAGTGGTTTAAACGTAACTTATTTTAACCTGCCCGTAAGTACTTTTAAAGAAGCTTCTCTTAACTATAATGTATCTGCAACCGATGTATCAGCGGGCGGTTATGAAGGTATTCATCATACAGTTACTTCTTTGTTCAGCAGGCTTACTTATAGCTACGACAGCAAGTATCTCTTCACCGGCATCATAAGAAGAGATGGTTCCTCAAGGTTTGGCGCCAATAATAAATTTGGATACTTCCCATCAGCATCTGTAGGCTGGGTAGCTTCCAAAGAAAGTTTCTGGACATTTAGCAATATTGCCAACTTTTTTAAAGTAAGAGGTTCCTATGGAATTACGGGTAATGATGTACTTGGTAATTTCAGGTACCTCGCTACTGTTGGCGGTGGTAGAAATTATAGTTTTGGATATGACAATTACCTTATTGGCTATAGCCCGGATGCACCTGCCAATCCTGATTTGAAATGGGAACAAACCAGCCAGCTAAACTTTGGTTTTGATGCGGTACTTTTTCAAAACTGGTCACTTACATTAGATTGGTATAAAAAGAAAACTACCGGTATTCTCCAAACAATTGACTACCCCGTGTACGTAGGCGCCACCGGTTCTTCATATGGCAACGTAGCAGATATGGAAAACCGCGGTATAGAACTGGAACTGGGTTACCATAAACAAATAGGAGAAGTAAAATTTAATATCAGGGGAAATGTTTCCAACCTAAAAAATAACGTTACTTATCTTGGCGAAAACAAAGCCTTCTTAGAAGGCGGTGCCAGTCTTCAAAATAGCACCTATGCGCTCACACGTACTGCTGTAGGACATTCCATTGGCGCTTTCTTCGGTTTTCAGACTGAGGGAATATTCCAGAACCAAAAAGAGATCGATGAATATATCGGCCCCGGCGGTACACCCATTCAGCCAAAGGCGGCACCCGGAGATTTTCGCTGGGCTGACATAAATAATGACGGAGCCATCACAGATGCAGACCGCACTTTTATCGGCGATCCTACACCGAACTGGTCTTATGGCCTTACTATAAATGCTTCCTGGAAAAATTTTGATTTCGTTGTGTTCGGCCAGGGTGTAGCCGGCAACCAGATCTTCCAGGGACTTAGGCGTTTGGATATACCTACAGCTAACTGGCAAACCGATGTTTACGATCGCTGGCATGGTGACGGCACATCAAACAGCTACCCGCGGCTAACTATAAAGGACGCCAATAAAAATTATGCAAACCCTTCCAACTTTCATTTGCAAAATGGCGATTATTTCAGGATCAAAACATTGCAGGTAGGATACACGCTGCCCAATTCATTACTCGATAGAGCTAAGCTTAAAACAGTGAGGGTTTATGTGAGCAGCAACAATCTCGCAACTTTCACCAAATACACTGGTTTTGATCCTGAAATTGGTGGAAGCAGCTACGGAATCGACAGGGCTATATATCCGCAATCAAGATCATTTTTACTGGGAGTAAACTTTGGATTTTAATTATAAAAAAAATTACAATGAAAAATAAAAACATTAATTACTTATTATTTCTTGCAGGCGCATTTTTAATAATGGGCTCTTGCAAAAAAAGTTACCTGGATGTTGACCCAAAGGGAACCCAGGTAGAAACCAACTATTATAAAAATGCAGACGAAGCTTTTAACGGATTGGTCGCTGCCTATGATCCCATAGGTTGGGAAGGTGAAGCAAATGGAGGCGGATATGCTAATTTTGCAGCTCTTGTTGCAGCTTCTGATGAGTGTTTCGGAGGTGGAGGCAGTTCTTCTGATGTTCCTTACCTGAATACAATGAATAACTATTCTATTGATGCTGCAAATGGTCCACAGTTAGGCTTCTGGCAAAAGGATTTTACAGGCATTTCCAGGACCAATACCATTCTTTCCAAGCTTGATGGAAATATCCCGGGCTTAACCGATGCTGTGAGAAACAGGTATATCGCAGAAGGTAAATGTTTAAGGGCTTATTTTTATTTTGAACTGGTAAGGTTATTTGGAAATGTTCCCTTGTTTACCGAACCTCTTTCCACCGAAGAAATTTATAATGTAACACAAGTTGCACCCGGTGTTGTGTATGCGCAGATTGAAAAAGATCTCAAAGAAGCAATAGCTGAGCCCAACCTGCCAAATACAGTTCCTGTAGCTACGGAAGGTGGCAGATTTACAAAGGGTGCAGCGCATGCTATGCTTGGGAAAGTACTGTTATATGAAAAGAAATGGGCTGAAGCTGCCGCTGAATTGGCTTTCGTAAATGGAACCCCTGGCGGAACCAGTCAATATGGATACCATCTGCTTTCGAACTTTGGCGATATTTTCAAAGTAGATAATAAATTCAGCAGTGAATCGATACTGGAAATATCCCATACTTCAATTGCAGCATCCGGATGGGGCAATACATCAAAAGCAGAAGGATTAATTGCCTGCCAAATGTTTGGCCCAAGAAGTTACAATGGTCTGTATTATTACTCCGGCTGGGGTGGATGTCCTGTTAAGGATGAATTATATAATGCCTTACACCAGGATCCCCGCTTTTCAGCAACAATAAATGATGTTGATAGCCTGGTAAAGGCAGGTCTTGCTACTTACGTACCGGGTTACCAAAATACGGGGCATTTTGTTCAGAAATTTGCTCCCTTACAGGCTTTCAAAAATACAGGTGCAGGAGCGGCTCCATTAAACTATCCGCAAAATTACATTGAGATACGTCTTGCAGATACCTACCTGATGGAAGCTGAAGCATTGGTTAATGCGGGTGGTGATATGAGCAGAGCAGCAGACCTGTTAAACGCCGTTCGTGCACGCGTAGGTCTTCCCGCTATAGCAGCCACATTGGATAATATCTATCATGAGCGCTACCTGGAACTGGCTACAGAAGGCCATCGCTGGTATGATCTTGTTCGTATAGACAGAGCGGCTTCGGTTTTGGCCCCATTAGGTTTTACAGCCGGTAAAAATGAATTGTTGCCGATTCCACTTCCCGAACTAAATAATACAAAGCTTGTGCAAAATCCCGGCTATAATTAATAATTCAATTTGAATTTTTGAAAAACATATAACGTATTACATTAAAAATAAAAACTGCTGCACTTGTCAATAAAAATGTCAAGAAGGAAGTGGGGCCAATTATCATTAACCGGTTTGGCTGGCATTCTGCTTCCGCCTGCATTGAATTCTTTTGGGCTGTCATCTGTGCCGGTGCCCGGTCAACTTATGGCTATGAAAGTAAATTCAGCTTTCTTGTCAAACGTGATTATCGGTGTGCAAACTTATAGTTTCAGAGACCGCCAATTAAAGGAAGCCATTAAGGCAATGAATGAGTTGGGTATAAAGAGTTGTGAACTTTGGCAGGGTCATGTAGAGCCACTGGAGTTCATGTGGAAACGAAATGCAACACCTGATGAAATTAAAAAGAATGCTGAAGGTTTGAAAAACTGGCGGTCAACAATTACCATGGAGGATATTAAATTGATTCGTGATAAAATAACCCAGGCAGGAATTAACATACAGGCTTACAATGGCTCCTTCGGTAATAAGGACACAGATGAAGATTTTGATTTAGTATTCAGAATTGCACGGGCATTAGGGACCGATACAATTACTACCTCAGCAACAGTAGGTGTAATGGAAAGAGTAGATGCGCTTGCTCAAAAATATAAAATAAAGGTGGGCATGCATAACCATACGCATGTAGAGGATCCTAATCAATTTGCCACACCGGAGAGTTTCATGCGTGGCATGGAAGGTAATTCTGATTTCATCAGGATTAATCTTGATATCGGGCACTTCACGGCAGCAAACTATGACGCAGTTGATTTTATTAAAAAAAATCATGCAAAAATAGTTTGCATTCATTTAAAAGACCGTAAAAAAAACCAGGGTCCTGTAGTTCCCTTTGGAGAAGGGGATGCCCCTATAAGCGAGGTTTTGAAATTAATAAGAGACAATAACTGGCCAATTCCATGCAACATTGAATACGAATACAATGGTGATACTATTGTCGAAGTAAAAAAATGTTTGGACTATTGCAAAGACGTCCTCAACACATAATGATATAACAAATCAAGAAATGGAAACTGGGAAAAAAAGGAGTAACCAGGGCAAAAGCTATATCGCTCCCAGCGATATGATTACCCTTAGTTATTATAAGTTGCGGTAACGAAGATTTTAAAAGATGTAATGAAATAATTAATCAGACCCTGATTTAAATGTTTTCATTAAACAGAAAAGAGACTATGAAGCACTACATTTTTGGTATAATACTTATTGCGTTTTCATCGCATGGCTTTTCACAAATAGCAAGTTCAGCAAAGCCAAACATTCTTATAATATACGTGGATGATCTTGGCTATGGAGATGTAAGTTGCTATGGGGCAACCAGTATAAAAACGCCTAATATAGATAAGCTGGCAAAGAATGGATTAATGTTTACCGATGCACATTGTACCGCTGCAACCTGCACCCCGTCAAGGTTTTCAATTCTTACAGGCAGCTATGCGTTTCGAAACAATGCAGCAATACTTCCCGGTGATGCGCCCTTATTAATTCAGCCCGGCACGCCTACTTTGCCCGGCATGTTGCAGAAGGCGGGTTATACCACCGGCATCGTTGGTAAATGGCATTTAGGATTGGGCAATGGTGTTATTAACTGGAATGGTGATATAAGACCAAGTCCGCTTGAGGTTGGCTTTGATTATTCATTTATTGTTCCGGCAACACTCGATAGAGTGCCGTGTGTATTTGTTGAAAATCATAACGTAGTAAACCTTGATCCTGCCGATCCTATCGAAGTAAATTATGATCATAAAATTGGAAACTTACCCACCGGCCTTGAGCATCCTGAATTATTGAAGATAGGCGCAGACACCCAGCATAGCAATACCATCATTAATGGCATAAGCAGGATTGGCTTTACCTCAGGAGGAAAATCTGCCTGGTGGAATGATGAACAAATGGCAAACGTTCTTTTGGAAAAAACCATTTCATTTTTAAACGAAAATAAAAACAAGCGTTTCTTTTTATACCTTTCTTATACTGATATCCATGTTCCGCGAGATCCCAATCCAAAGTTTACCGGCGCAACCACTATGGGAAGAAGAGGAGATGATATTGTACAAATGGATTGGCTCACGGGACAAGTAATGAGAAAGCTTGACTCGCTTGGGTTGACAAACAATACGCTCGTCATTTTTACCAGCGATAATGGTCCTGTATTGAATGATGGTTACGATGACAAGTCAGAAGAAATGGTGGGCAGTCATAAGCCCGCCGGCCCGTTCAATGGAGGGAAATATAGTGCTTTTGAAGGAGGCACAAGAGTTCCCACAATTGTATATTGGCCTTCAAAAGTAAAGCCCGGTAAGAGCGATGCGTTAATAAACCAGGTAGATTTTTATGCATCGTTTGCAAAGCTAACAGGGCAACAATTGAATGCAAATGAAGCACCGGATAGCTATGATTTATTGCCTGCTTTATTAGGCAAGTCTGCTACAGGCCGCACAACGATGCTTGAAGAATCATTTACATTAGCAGTAAGGAATAATAACTGGAAATATATACAACCGCAGGCGAAAGGAACACCACAATGGCTTGTAAATAAAAATGTTCCTTCCGGCCTGTTGCAGGTTGAGCAATTGTACGAATTAAAGTCTGACAAGAAAGAAGAAAAAAATGTAGCGGATAAACATCCATCCGAGGTGGACAAACTAAAAAAAGTATTGCTGGAAATTCAGGAGCATGGCACCAGGCCAGGCTATAAAAAATAAATTTATTTTTATAAAATGAATACAATAATGATTCCCGTAAGCAGGTTTTTTACAATCGTTGTAGTCATGGTTATGACATCTTCCTGTAATCAATCTTCATTTGAAAATAAAGAAGCGAATAGCATAACGAACAGTGAGCAAACAGTCGCCACAACAAAATCTTTTATTCCTGCGGTAAAGGATTCAACACATACAATTTCATCATCATCACGTACGCCTTCCTGTTGTGTGGGCGCTCCCTCCAGGTTTGCTTTTAAACCAAAGCCGGCCAGGTAAGAATTATATGAATTTTTTTATAAATTTCTTCATAAAAAAAGCAGCAGGTATAATTGAACATTATGAAAAGTGTATTCTTACTCATTATTTTTTCTACAACTATTTTATTTTCTGTAAAACTGTTTGCTCAAAAAACAGGTACCTCAACAAAAGCCAAAAAGCCTAATATCATTTTCATACTTACAGATGACCTGGGTTATGGCGACATAGGTGTATTTTTTCAGAACCAAAGAAAGGATAAGAATGACAGGAGTGAGCCCTGGACTTTTACACCCAACATTGATAAGCTAGCTTTAAGTGGCGCCCGGCTTACACAACATTACTGCGCAGCACCGGTATGTGCTCCTTCACGTTCGTCGATTATGCTGGGCATGAGCCAGGGGCATGCAAACGTAAGGGACAACCAGTTTGATAAAGCTTTGGAAGATAATTATACAATGCCTTCTGTGCTTCGCTCACTTGGCTATACAACAGCCGCTTTCGGAAAATGGGGCCTGCAGGGTTTAAACAATCCCGGCCCTGATTGGCCTGCTCATCCATTGAACCGCGGGTTTGATTATTTTTTTGGGTATATGCGTCATAGCGATGGGCATGAGCATTATCCCAAAGAAGGGTTATACCGAGGTGTAAAGCAGGTGTGGGATAATCGTACCAATATAACTGACCAACTGGATAAATGCTACACGGCAGATTTATGGACAGCACGTACAAAGAAATGGATTGTCGATTTTGAAAAGGAACATACAAACAAACCCTTTTTTATATACCTGGCATATGAAACTCCGCATGCAGTGTTGGAATTGCCGACGCAGGCCTATCCCGCAGGAAGTGGATTAAGCGGTGGTATAAAATGGTTAGGGCAACCCGGGCACATGATAAACACTGCATCCGGCAAAATTGATTCATGGACACATCCTGATTATGCGAATGCAACTTACGATGATGATAAAAATCCATCAACGCCAGAAGTGCCCTGGCCGGATGTGAACAAGCGGTATGCTACCGATGTAAGAAGGATAGACAGTGAAGTGGGTGACATTATGCAATTATTAAAAGATCTGAAAATTGACGACAATACATTGGTTGTTTTTACTTCTGATAATGGCCCCTCTATCGAATCTTACCTTCCCGAAAATATAACACCTGATTTTTTCAACAGCTTCGGTCCGTTTGATGGTATCAAGCGTGATTGTTGGGAAGCCGGCGTAAGAATGCCCACGATAGCAAGATGGCCGGGCAAAATTCCTGCGAACAGTACAGTTGCCACACCAAATGCCTCCTATGATTGGCTGCCTACATTTGCAGACGCAGCAGGTATGCCTGCCCCGGAAAGCTCGGATGGGGTTACTCTTTTGCCATCGCTTACCCATATCGGTAAAAAGCAAAGCGGTCTTGTATATGTAGAATATTTCGAAAATCATTCCACCCCCGGCTTTGCAGAATTTGCTCCGCAACATAGAAACAGGAAGCGCAATCAAATGCAGTTAATACGTTTTGGCGACACCGTAGGCGTGAGGTATGATATAAAAAATGCCGGCGATAATTTTGAAATTTATGATGTAGTGAATGATCCGCAGGAATTAAAAGATCTTGGCGATAATAAAACCATGCAGGTAAGAATGCAGGAAAAAGTTCTGCAGGTTCGCAGGCCCGATGCTGATGCGCCAAGGCCCTATGATAGTGCCTATGTTCCAGCCATCAAAAATGAAAAAGTAACGCAGGGCGTGCAATGGAAAATGTATGAAGGTCAATTTCCATGGATTCCAAATACAGCCGATCTTACAACCAGTGCAGAAGGAGTAACCGAAATACCCGGCCCGGCAGTTACTGAGGAAAACAAAGAAGGTATTGTATGTTTTGAAGGATTGATAAAAGTTCCGGCAGATGGGGAGTACACTTTTTACCTGGAAGCAGATACAAAAGCTTTTCTGCGTATTCACGACGCACAACTAATAGATGCTGATTATGGTTACCCGGGTAGCAAAGAACTGAGTGCTTCGATCTTTTTGAAATCCGGTTTACATCCTTTCAGGCTTTATTATAAAAAGAAACTCAACGGCAAACCTTTGTTGAATCTTCAATGGAGCAGTCCTGGCATATTAAAACAGCCAGTTCCGGATAAAGTGTTTTTTCGGGATGAGACTTTCTAAGGTTTATTAAAGTACAGGCTCAGCAAACAAAATAAAATGGTAGCATTCATGCTGCACAATGCAGCAGAGCGTGCATTACATACTATTCTTAAAAATTAGTACGGGTTTATATGTGAATACGCACAATCTTGATAAGCTAATGTGTTATTGCCGTGTGGAATCCTATCATCTTCCTGAAATTTTTGCATGGAATAATGAGAAGAATGAAAACCGGTTTCAACGGGTGCATAGAGCGTATCTGCGCGGACGTTATAAGGGCAATTACAGCATTAGTATCGCTCAACTGATCTCAATTACTGAAAAAGTAAAAGAGTTACAAAATGTTTTGAAGGAAACAATATTTTAGAATTAATGCCACCACGGACTTCCTTTTGAGATATGCTATAGAGTGGTTTACAAATTTACCAGCTATTCTGTTAAGCAGGAAAGCTCCGCATGTTGATACTAAGATAAATGAGGTAACTAAAATTCTGCCAAAAACAATCAATAGTGAACCCATAAATTGTTGATCACCTTTTGTGAATATTTAAGTTTCAATATCTTAATAGCACTCAGCTTTCTCCTCCTTCTTAAAAAGAACTCAAGTTATATCAATGGTTTAATCTTCACTTGAGTTATCCAATGCTTAAAAGTCATCACTGAATTACAGGAAACTGGCTTATTCTGAGTTTTGTGCAACCATAAGGTATTAGTGTAATCGTCTCAGCCGGCCGGTCTTTTAAATAACGGATGGTACTATACGGTAAGGGACCTGCCGTTTCATTATAAAGCTGCCATTCAGGTATTTGTTTTCCTTTTGTTTTCAATTCAATTGGGGCATTTCTTAAATTCCAGGGGCTGCCGGAATTTGTACCGTTAAGTTTTAGCTCGAACGAAGTTGCAGGATTCTTTAATACCTCTTCAAGAATACCATAATTCCACGAAGTACCGGGCCTCACTTCTTTGTAATCGCCATACTTATCAGTTCCCTTCACATTTTTCCATTGTTCCTCGATCCGCAATCCATACAATAATGGCCCCCTTTCTATAGCTATTGAATTGTTGAACCAATGGGTAACAGACACTTCCATGGGAAGTGTCAATTCTACAACATCGTTGTTTTTCCACTTCCTGTTTATCTTAACTATTTGATTGCCGTCAGGTTTAGACCAGGTTTCCCCATTCAACTTTATAATTGCCTTGGTACACCATGCAGGAATACGCAGATGTAATGGGAAAATTAGTGGCCTGGGTGATTTAAGACTGAATTTTATCGTATTTTCAAAAGGATAGTTGGTTTCTTCAACAAAGCTAATCCCCGTTCCGTCAGCCACCCTGGCATTCACTTCAGAAGCGCTGTATACTAATGCGGCTATGCCGTTATCTTCCGTAGCGAGCCAAAGATTTTGAACAAATTTAGGCCACCCCTGGTGCATATTACTGGTGCAGCACGGAAAACCTGTAAGAACCCCAAAGCACTGATCGGTTCCATCGTAAGGAGTAACAAAATTCCCATTATGCCGGGTGATCATTACCTGGTTTGCCTGCTGGTAATATTGGCGGCCCACATAGCCTTCTTCAATTTGTGCGGGCAGGGCATTAAAGGCAATTTTTTCAAGATGGTCCATCATACTAATATCGCCGGTAATGGCAATCATATTTTCTAAAGAATACATCATTTCAACTGCAGAACATAATTCAGAACCATGCACAGGATCGTTTCCCCTCGTCAACTCATCTGCACCATACATACCCTGCGCCTGCCCGAGATAACGACGTATGTCCGTGAAAGCTTTATCAACTGCATCGACGTATTTTTTTTCCGGATGTTGCTGAAAATATATTAGCGGCTCTTTAATTCCCTGCGCCAGGTTTACTGTATGAAATGTATAGGGCGTCGCCACATCTTCGGTATGTAGAAAAGAGTTGGTCCAATCGAAAGATTGCCGGTGAATAATCTCGGCAAGCTTCAGCAGAAATTTTTCTCCGGTTATATTGTATAACCAATATACTACAAGAAGATTATCTCCACCCCTTTGTGCCCCCCACCATGAATAGTGCCCCAAAGGTGTTATGGGTAAAGTTTTTAATTGATATTTTGAATAATTAAGCATCAACTCAATTACCCGTTGATCTTTTGTTGCATCATAATATTGTTGCAATACTTTGAGCATTACCATCTTTGGCCACCAATCTTTCGCACGGTCACGTTGCAATCCGGGTTCATGGGCAGGCTCTACTTCCGGCGATACCGGCCCAAAATAACCATCGGCCTGTTGATTTTGCAAAGTCCACTCTATCCACTTTTGGGCTTTATTTTTTAGTTCATTATCGTCCAAAATATATGCTAGCGGTACTAAGCCGTCCAACCAATACGGGCCTCTCTCCCATACATCTCCATCGCCACCTAACCAGCCATTCCGGCTTCCCATCACTTGCGGATATAATTCGTCAAGATGGCCACACATCCCATTTTTCATATCTATTAACTGATCGTATAACCACCCCTTAGGTTTGATACTCCCTAATGGTAATGAAACATAAGGTTTTGAATGAAGCGGAGAACGGTTTTGTACATACAAATTCTTGCTGGTATCGGGAGGCAGCGCAGAACAAATTTTCACGGTCATAAAAGTCATTAAAAGGAAGTAAAACAGTTTTTTCATTTTTCTAAATTATGGTATATGATATGGGCACAACCATTATGCGTTATATTTTTGAAATAACGTTTCCGGCAACGTTATCGAGCTATTGCTTCCCAGGGAAAGGTTGCCGGTTGTTAAAGAGTTGACGAATGCCCAGCTAACTTGACTAAGTTTTGTAAATTGCAAATCAGACATGCACCGCTCCCAAGTAACCATTAAAGACATTGCCCGCCAGTTGAATATATCTGTTTCCACGGTATCCCGGGCTTTAAGAAATGCTCCTGATATAAATCCGGAAACAAAGGAAGCCGTTATGGCCCTATCCAAAGAATTGAACTACGAGCCAAATGTAATGGCGCAGGCTTTGGTGAAGAGAAAAACAAAAATTATCGGCATTGTTATTCCTGTAATTCATTCCAATTATTTTTCGGAAGCATTGAGTGGTATGACTGAGATAGCAAATGAGTACGGCTATCATCTTATGTTTTGCCAGAGTAATGAAGATGCCATCCAGGAAGTAAAAAGTATTAAAAAACTGGTAGCCTGCCATGTTGATGGACTATTGATATCGGTTTCAAAAGATACCATAGATACAACCGAGCTTGAAAAAGTAAGAGAGATAGGTATTCCAATTGTAATGTTTGACAGAACCCTTGAACACTTTCCCTGTAATAAAGTAATTGTGAATGAATATGAAGGAGCTTATAAAGCAGTAGAACACCTTATTAAAAAAGGATGCAAAAGGATTGCCCATGTGGCGGGACCTGTAAACACTTCTGTTTCTGCTAACAGGATGAATGGCTATATTGATGCATTGAATCATTATAATTTACCTGTTTGCGAAAAGCTTATTTATCGCTGCAATGCTTTTGAAGAAGATGCGCTGGAAGCTATAAAAAAAATCATGCATGTAAAGCCAATTCCCGACGGTATATTCTTTATAAATGATTTATCAGCTATTATCGCTATCAGATACCTGAGAAAAAAAGGATTCGAGATCCCGGGAACTATAAAAATTGTAGGCTTTAATGATGATCCTGTAAGTGCCATGGTTGACCCGTCGCTAACAACCATAATGCAGCCGGGCTACGAAGTAGGCAAACTTGCTATGAGAATGCTTGTTGATGAAATAAAGTTGCCTGCTACCAGTTTCCAGGATATTCAGCTAAGAACACAGCTAATTATTCGGAACTCAAGTAAATAACCCCATCGCAGAAGTGTAAAATTATTGCCGTTTTAGTTATTTTTTCTCTTCTTATTTAGTTTACTTTCTTCCTTTACAGCCGCATGGTAATTCACCACATAATACCACCAGTTATTCAAATGACCATCTTGAGAATTAACGCCTTTAAATGAAGGAATGTGGCGCATCCACCAGGTCATATAGCCAAGATGGGTACATTTCCACTCCTGGCAATCAACTATTCTTCCCTTGGTTTCACTTATATTGGGGTAATTATACCAGGTATCGGCATATGTATTTACCTTAGTTTTATTGATCCAGTCATAATCCTTTACTCCATTTGGCGGAAAGTGAATATTGCCAATATGTGCTTCATTTGGCACCTTCTTATCGAAGGAAGTAAACAGCTCCCAATTATTTCTTTCAACTGCAGTATTATCCCAACGACCATAAACCTTGCGCATGATTGATTCCATCCTATGGCCATAACTTTCCAAAGCCATCGACATTTCCCTTTCATAATTCAATCCCATAATGGTAAGCAATTCTTTGCAGGATGTACCTTCAACCGGGTCAGAATTCAGCCAAAATGAATTTTGCCCTGCAAAGGTAGATTCCCATGTGCCCCCATACGGAAACGTCCATAGCCAAACTTCATTGATGATGCCTTTATCCCGCATATCGCAAAAGCCATAATGATCAATGAATTTATTATAATCAAATTTAGTCCCTTCTTTTTTTAAAGTTTCCCAACCCGTTTCCTGTAGCAGATTAACAACCCGGTTGAGGGTGAGTAATTTCTTTTCATTCACGAGGTGAGTAAAGAACAACGAATCATCATAGATCTTTACAATCTCGTAATGAACGGCACCATGGCTCACAGAGTTAAGGGTATCCAAATAAGCATTCATTAGTTTCCAAGGATCATTCCACTGAAATGTGTGTCCCGGTGTTTTAAATAACTCATGCATACGCTTATTACCAAATGAAGGTATTTTAGGATCCTGCATCACTACGGCAACTTTCACTATTACTGGTTTTGCAGTTGGCAGTGGGTTTGCCTTTTTCTGTTGTGCATTCGCAAATGGCAGCGTTAGAAAAAAACAACATAGGAAAAGAGGCAAACCAACAATTAGCCGGCCTGGAAACAAAAATTTATTTTCTCTAAAATAATCCATATTCAGGATAAGATTTTACCCGTTATAAAAAATAAAAAAATTAATATGCTAAAGATTTGTGTAAGGAAATTTGCAGGAAATAACCCAGGTACCGCTTTCATTAAATAGTATTTTTGATCTAAGTCTTATAAACCATTTTGAAGCGCCCCAGCTGGCATCGGGCCATGGATTAAGATATGGATACTTATTATCAACATAGAGTTCTTTGTGCAGCTTGGCAGTATCAAGTACTGTGAAATCCATAGTTCCGCCTTTTAGGTAGGAGAGAAGATCTTGCTTGGCCGGCCACGGAGTCATAGGAAATTCTACCATAGCACCCTCCGGAGTATTTACCCGATTTACTGCATAATCGAGATAGCTTTCTGTGCCGCTGGAATAGGTGGCATAATCCTTTGAATCAAAAATCTTCCCATTTGAATCTTTATACTGTATCAATACCTTTATTCCGGTAGAAGGCTCATCACTTAATTTGTAAACATCCAATAGCTCTTTACCATTTCTATCATAGATATTTTGATGCCGGTCATAGGCATCTTCAGGAATATAATCATATAAAGTGAAGGTAGTTTCTCCTCCCTTATTTACTAATATGATAGCAACAGTGGCACGGTAAAAAGTGAATGGCTTTTTATCTGAAGTTAATTTGAGGGTTGCATAATCTTTATATATTTTTTCGCCTTTGGAATTAGACACTTTTACATCCACGTGAAAGACATCCCCCGGACTTTTGAGATTGCTTGTAGTTTCCAGGTATTGCAACATCCCATTTAAAGGATTAATATCAAAACACGACAGTTCCCTGTCGCTGATCTTTGCTTTTATTAAATCGAGCGTGGTATCCGTTTTATTATTGTACGGTTTAATCCAGGTACTATAATTATATTTTGTGAAAAATTGTTCAGACCGATTCCCATTTTCATCCCTGACGTTCTCAATAGAAAACAGTGCCGGCATGGAGGACCCATCCAGCCATGCAACATCTGTACTGCCTTTTCCCCCTAAAGGAATCATTATCGTATCGGCACCCTTTAGGTACAGGTCATTGCTTAAGAAGCCTTTTTTGTCAATTGCTTTATAACAAGCTGGTAAAAGCAACAGAATAACAGCACTAAATAAAATATTTTTCATTACGAATTTTTTTAAAGGTTTTTGTTATAATAGATCATCAGCCCGCGTTCCGAAAAAGAACAGGGAATGATAATAATAATGGTCTGCATAGGTATAGTCACCACTGTAAATAACATGTACTACACCGGTAGTAGTAAGTACATCTGAAATGTACATTTTATACACCTGGTCACATTCCGGATCATCATAGCCTAAAGCATTTCGCTCGCTACCGGACATTTCCCATTCGTTACCACGCTTAAAATGAACGGATACTTTCTTGGGCCTGCTTTGCATAAAATTAGAATATTGGTAGCCCTCACCAGGTTGGCCGCCACCATCCCATGCGGCTCCGGGTTCTGCGTTTACTTCATCAAGACTTAAGATCAATGAGTCACCGGGATTGTGCGTTGCCAGTAAAACACCTTCCGCGGTAAGATCAGTGCTTAGGTATTTGCCATCTACAAAATACATGCGCAATTGCTGTAACTCGGCGACAGGAATATCTTCAAGTGTCATCGTTTGTGCATTTGGGTCAAGGCGGAGCATCCGGTTGTTCATCCTGCGCAGGTAACGGCGAACCGCATAATTGCTGGGTGCTATTATGGTGATATCGCTATTAGCCTCATTCACCAGCCCCGCCCTTTCTATCAAACGGGCTGTTTCGCTGGTAGCTTCTAATGATTTAAGAAACTCAAAGCTGGTCATATCTACTTTATTGGATTCGTTTTTTTCACCACCAATTATGTAGCCATTCTTTGAGCAAGCGAAAAAGCTCATCGAAGTAAGTACCATGTACAAAAATATTTTTAATTGTTTCATAATTGTTTTGTTTTAGTTATTACCACGTAGTTTTTCCGTTCCAATAGGGTGTTTGAGTAACCAGCTTATTACTGGTCAACACTTTGCTGCTAACAGGCCAGTAATATCCTTTCGCAGCATACCGCTCTGGGGTCATGGCAGAAGAAAAAGGGAAATAATTATTTCGCACGTAATCAAAAAATATCTTGCCTTCCCCGATTAGTTCGGCGGTACGTTGCTGCAGTACTTCTGTGAGGAGATCGGTGCCGGTGTAAGATTGAAGGCCTGCACGGTTACGAATTTCATTTACAATTGAAAGCGCCTGCCCCTGCTGATTGTTTTTTACATAAGCTTCCGCCAATAAAAGCTTTACACCGGTAAACCTAAACACGGGAATATTCGATTCGGCGAAATAGGCGTTGTATTCGTTCCATTGATGAGAAGGATCAACGGTAAAGGAAGCAAATTTTTTCATCCAGGTAACTTTATTACGGTCATTGGCTACCTGGCTCACATCAGAAAAAGCTTCATCATAGTTGGAATCCCAGGCATCCCAAAATAGGGTGGCTCTTTTATCTTCAGGATAGTCCGGGTAGATATAAGTCTTTTTAGAATAAGGAACAAAATTGATGAAGCTGGCCCTGTCTTTTGTGACGTCTCCATCCAATGGTACGAGCTTGCAGGTAAGAAATTCAATACCTCCCTGGTCTACTCTATAAGATTCTTTCTGATCAAGCGATACATTCAATTCGAAAACAGCTTCAGTGGATTTACCTTTATACATATTATATATAGAGGTTGCATTAGTGTACGGCACGAGGCTGTATTGACCATTCATTACCACTGCTTCCAGCGTTTTTACAGCATCTGTTATATATGTACCGGCAGACTGTCCGTCCCTTGTTTTTAAAAACGCCATCCAAAGCTCAGCATATCCTAAAAGAGATTGAGCGCTTCCTTTGTTAGCACGAATGCCCCAACCAGCAGAACCCGGTGTTCCGTAAGCAAGATTGGCTTCGGCTTTTAATCCGTCTGCTATTACATGGTCTACTATCTCCACATCAGTGGATCGAGCAACATTAATCGGCGTATTTTCCGGGGAAATAACCTGCGTTGAACTTTCAATTGATTCAACTACCAAAGGTGCATTGCCCCAAATGGTAGCGATATTATAGTAGGTCAATGCTCTCAAAAAATAAGCTTCACCCAGCAAAGTTTTTTTAGCGTCCTTGGAAAACACTCCATCAGGCATTGCTTCTATTTTTGAGATCACGAGATTTGCCTGTGCTATCACTTTATAAAAGCCATTCCAATCAGCATATGATTCCAATGCACCCCACGACTTTTGTGTGCCGTTTACATTTGCAAAATCACCAGCCCTGTAAAACGCATCGTTTGATCCACCGTTCCACCCCCGGTTGAGAAGGCCCGTGGTTACATCACCACGGTTGTACATTTCGCCATTTACCAATAAGCCGCGGTAAAGTGAATAAGTGCCCAGCACAGCCTTCTCCGCGTCCTGTTCGGTTTTCCAGAACACTTCATTATATACCAGGTCAATTTGTTTGGGTGATAAAAAGTCTTTTTTACATCCCGGGCCTATTATAGCTATAAGAGCCAGCAGGTAAATTATTTTTTTCTTCATATTAATTATTTTTAGAATTGTACATTTAATCCGATTATCAGGCTCCTGTTTATCGGGTAACCCTGTCCGTTATAATAACCGGTTTTGGTTATAAGGCGGGGATCAGGCACATTGGATGCTTTCCAGATATAAGCATTCCGTAAAGTAGAATAAAGGTTGGTGCGGCGCAGCCCAAATTTTCCCATTAACTTTTGCGGCAGATTGTACGAAACCGTGATATTATCAATGCTCCAATAATCTCCTTTCTCAATAAACATGGATGACTCACGGAAAGAACGGGCACTTCCTCCATCACTATAACTTATGTAGCGCATGGGATAATAAGCATCATCGCCTGGCTTTTCCCAAAACTTAACTGACCCTGAAAGATCATACAATGCATCTGTGAAAAACCTGGTATTGTCATCGTATTGCGATAGCATTTGCTGAAGCGATGTATTAAAAATATAATGGCCAAACGCAAAAGAACTTTGAATGCGAACGCTAAAGCTTTTATAGCTAAAATGCGTTTGCAAGCCACCCTGTACTTTAGGTTCAGGCGATTTGCCCTGTATGATCTTTTTATCGTTACCATAATCAGCGCCATCGATCATGTAATCGCCGTTCACATCCGTAAAGACAGGCATACCCGGAAATATTTTTCCCTGCTGATTAAGTGCAAGTCCGGCATCAGCCCCATAATACTTCATGGGTTCGCCCGTTATTGGATTAACCTGCAAATCATCTACATTCTGCAAAGCGCCCAGGTATTCATAAGTATAATATTGAAAGGCAGGCTGGCCTAAAACAAATGCATAATTACCATTAATATAATCACGCCCTTCGTTTCCCAATTTTGCAATGGTGGTTGTATTTCTTGCAAGGTTCAAGGTAACATCCCACTGGAAAGCATTATTCCGGGGAAACAGGTAACCAGTTATACCGAGCTCGTATCCATTACTAATCATATCAACCAAATTGGCACGAATGGAATTATACCCAACGTAAGGCGCCAACTGCGAAACATATATCAACCCTGATGAATAGCGTGAATAAATGTCACCGGTAATGTATAGCCTCTTGTCAAACATTTCCAGGTCAAGGCCATAGTCTATTTCAGTTGACTTGCTCCATGAAAGCGTCCTGTTGGCAATTTTATTAAAATCAGGTATTATGGTACCGTTACCACCATATGTATTAACAATAATCCTGTTTGCATAAATATTGTTGATACCGGCGCCGATGTTGGATGGGGAGATAAGTGAATTGTACTGAAGCAACGGATCCGAATCTATGCTACCTGAAGATCCGTAAGAAACTCTAAACTTACCAAAGGATATTATATTTTGTAGCGGGCGAAAAAATGATTCGTTTGAAAATGTCCAGGAGGTTTTTACAGAAGGGAAAGTAGTCCATTTATTATTGGCTCCAAATCTTGAGGAACCATCCCGCCGTAAAACGCCTTCCACTTTATAGCGGTTTTTATATCCATAAGAGATATTACCGAAATAAGAAAGCAGGTTTGATTTTACGATATCGCTGATACCGTTAATATTCTCTTTATTGAATCCTTGAACCACCCTGATATAATCACTCGGGCCGCCTTCGCCATATAACATAGACATGGATTGCTGATCCATATTCACCTCAGAACCCGCAAGGGCTGTGACCTCGTGATCACCAAACTGCCTGAAGTAGCTTAATATGGAATGGGCATTAAAAGTAATACTGCTGCTGGAAGAGGATTCTGCATAAGACAGAAAATTTGCAGAAGCGGTAGAAGGAACGAAATAATCCTTCTTTCCAAAGTTGGTGGAAATAGCAGCCTGGTTGTCCCATGTAAGCTCATCGGTTATTTTATAACGTAGGCTTTCATTCAGACTAATGAGGTAAGATTTATTATTGTTATAGGTATCACCCAATTTCCCGGATAAAAGATCCAGCTCAGTGGGAGTTTTATAATACAGGGATGAAGGTAATTGCGTGGGGCTCGTTGGAAACGAACGCAAATTGTCTGATTGCCCACCTTGCCTGTCAAGGTAAGTGGTGCGCAAAGAAAAATCATTGTGCAATCTTTTTGATAAGTCTGAGGTAAGGCTGGCATTTATATTGAAACGCTTGAAGCCAAATCCTACCAGTACCCCTTTTTCCTCGTAGTATCCCATTCCAACACGAAAAGCATTCTTTTCATTGCCACCATCCATACTCAGATCATATTGATGCGTAATGCCGGTTTGGTAGAAAATCTTCTGGTAATCGTAGGCATTATTAAATGCGGGATTGTATTTATCCGTCAAAACAGCGGGCAGCATGTAACCTTCCACTTCAAGACCATTACGTACATCCACCCAGGCCCTGTCGCCAAAAAGAGTTTTCAGGCTTTCCTTATAGAGGCGGAGTTTCTCCTGCCTTTCTGCCTCACCAATAAATACTTTTAATTTTTCCGGTTGAAAATTTGCTCCCTGTGCTGTGCTGAAATTAAAACGCGTCTTCATATTCCTTCCGCGTTTGGTCTTGATTATAATTACGCCATTGGCTCCCCTGGAACCATAGATCGCAGTAGCTGCCGCATCTTTCAGCACATCCATCGACTCAATATCATTTGGATTTAAAGTGGCAAAAAAGTCGTTCTGGCTCACATCGAAGCCTGCAAGGTCTTCCAGTGATATCGGCACGCCATCAACAATATAAAGCGGGTTACTTAATCCATTTACATCACTTGCATCAGACAGGCTGGTGTTGCCCCTGATAACAAGTCCGCCACCAGAGCCGCCAGGCAATCCGCTACGGACTACGGCCTGAACACCGGGTGCTTTTCCCGCAAGCAGGTTTATCAGTGAAGGAGCGGGAATATCCTGTAAATCCTTTACATCAATTGAGGAAACTGCGCCGGTAACATTCTTTTTTAGAACGCTCTTGTACCCGACTACCACTACTTCATCTAAACCCTTATCCCCGGATTTGAATAGTTTAATATTGATAACAGAACGGTTATTGATACGTATTTCCTGGCTTGCATAGCCCAAATAAGAAAATACAAGCGTACCATTTGCCGGAGCGGCAATGGAAAAATTGCCATCGTCATCGGCAAGCTTGCCGCTTTTCTGGCCCTTAAGTGTGATCGATGTACCATCCAGAGGAGCACCATCGGCATCCGTTATGTGGCCGGTGACGGTTATATTCTGGCCGTAGGTTGCCGGCAGGAAGGCCAGGAAAAAAAAGCACAGAAAAATGAGAATATTTAATTTTTTCATAAACAATACGTTAAAAGTTTTAAGAATGGAGTCATTTGATAGCTTTAGTCGGTAAATCAAATATAGCCCAACGAGGTTAGGAGGCGCCAAACCATCAAAATAACGTTTCCGGTATCGTTATCGGAGAGCATTACGTTCTTCTTACTAAGATTTTAAACTATAATGAAAGGACTCTTTCTGAATAATCACATATAATTAAAGAATTTTTTAAACCGAAAGCATGAAATGCAGGCCATACTTTCTGTCTTTAAAATGATTCGATAACGTTGCCGTAAGCTTCTTCTTTGCATCACACTCAAATGAGTTTTATTCCTCTATTTTGCAAAGAACAAATCGCCCGAAATGAAAATGAAATTCGTATTATCAGCCAGGATAATTTTTTTATTGTTATTGGTTCACCCAAATACAGAAGTAAAAGCCCAGGAAAAAGAAACCATCCTTCATAAAGGGGATGTTATCACTCATACTATTAAAGTTAAAAAAGGGACTTATTATTTTGAAGGGCTGGATTCATTAACACCCGCGCTTATAGTAGACGGTAACAATATTACAATCGATTTTAACGGCGCTATATTAAAAGGAAACAAAAATATAAAAGAGCCCAACCTCTTTTCAGGTACAACGATTATGATTAGGAAGGGAAAGAACGTTATAATAAAAAATGCGGTTATTAACGGATTTAAAGTAGCAATAATGGCTGTGAATGCAGATGGCCTGGAAATAATGAATTGTGATCTGTCTTACAACTTCAGGCAACACCTCAATAGCGGCCGGCTGAAGGAAGATGTAAGTGACTGGCAAAGTTATCATCACAATGATAATGATGAATGGTTACGGTTTGGTGCAGGAATTTATTTGAAGAATTGTGATGGTGCCAATATTCATGATAACATAATTACAAACGGACAATGTGGGCTTATGATGACGCGATGCGATAATGGCAAGGTTTATAATAATAACTTTTCTTTCAACTCAGGTGTAGGGCTGGGTATGAACCACAGTAACAAAAACTATGTGCTAAATAATAAAATGGATTGGAATGTGAGAGGCTATAGTTACGGATATTATTACCGGGGACAAGACTCCGGCGGTATGCTTGTATTTGATCAATGTAGTGATAATGTATTTGCTGATAATTCAGTTACTCATTCGGGTGATGGATTTTTCTTATGGGCAGGCCAGCAAACTATTGATGAGGGTTCCGGAGGTTGCAATGACAACTTAATTTATGGAAACGATTTTTCTTATGCGCCTACCAACGCCGTGGAAATAACTTTCAGCCGCAACAAAGTAATCAAAAACAAATTGCATGGCTCCTGGCATGGCATATGGGGTGGCTTCAGCTATAATACCGTGATAGTGAAAAATGATTTTGGGGGAAACCTGGCAGGCATTTCAATTGAGCATGGACAGGATAATATAATTGAACAAAACAGCTTTACAGCCGACAGCCTCGCTATTGAGCTGTGGGCGATACCCGACAGGAAAGCGGATTTTGGTTTAATGAAACATAAAGATACCCGCAGCCGCGATTATTCTATCATGAACAATACATTCATTAATGTGCCGGTTGTTTATTCAATCAAAAACACCCAATCGGTTACTATTGCCAACAACGTTTCTTCGGGATATAGGACACTACAAAAATTCGACACCCTGGTAAAGAATGTTGAGTATAAAAGCAATGATTCGCTTTACGATTATACAAAAGATAGCTTACTTGTGTCATCGTTATTGCCCGGTGTTAAAAAGCAGGATGCCTCATTAGCGGCTAGCCATCCACAGGGAAAGAAAGCCATCATGATGACCGAATGGGGACCTTATAATTTTAGTTATCCCTTGCTTTGGTGGACAAAAACCGATTCTTCCGGCAGAATGCATTTCGAAATAAAAGGGCCAAAAGGCAAATGGAAACTCCGGACTATACAGGGTGCAAAACCCGTAACTGCTTCAGCAGGAAATATACCCGGTATACTCGAGGTGCAAAAAGATCCGGGTTCCGAATGGTTGAACATTGAACTGGAATATTACGGGGAAAAAATAGTCTCCCCTTTTGGAGAAATAATTCCTGCCGGCCATAGCTATACTTTTAACTATAAAGAAAACAGCTTGCCCATGAGTTGGAACATTAGCTGGTTCAAATTCGATTCTACAAACGATCCTGTTAAAAAACCAGCGGCATTTAATGCACTGCTTAGCGCTTCTCCTTTAAAAAATGTACAAGCCAGTTCACTGGATTATGATAAGGTGAAATGGCAGAATAAAGAGGTACCAAATTCAAGCTTTGCAACACTGGTGAATACTGATATAAATGCACCTGAAGGAACTTATCGCATTGGGGTAACTGCCGGCGATATTGTGCGGGTATATGTAGATGATAAACTGGTAATTGATTCGTGGGATCCTTCAGCCATCATGTTTGACGCAGACTATCACAAAGAGGCTATCGCAGAATTAAATGGTAAACATCATATTAAAATAGTGCAGGCACAATATGGAGATTATGGAATGCTATCGTGTACAATTAAAAAAATTGGAAAGTGAAAGTAAAATAAAACGATGTCTTAATTATAATTAAAAATTGAGGTAGTGGTTTTTATTTAGTGAATGGAAGTAAATCTTTATAATTTCATTTCTACTACCTGGATCTTATTGCTAATTAAAATACTGCAATCGATTGCATAAAAATACTAGTAAAAAATATGTAACTTTAAGAGCTATCAAGATTATATAACTTTAACAGCCATTAAGATTATATTTTAAACATTTAAATTCAGAACTCCTTACCTCTCGCAGTTAGAAAATGCGGAGGTTTTAAATTTAAGCATTAGATCCGTACCTGGGAAAATAGTTTCTGTTTGGTTCAATACTTCAGTAAGTTTTTCGGCTGCCAGGTTAAACCTCGGCGCGGATAGGGAGTGCAGTATCACGGTTAAGGTTTTGTTTTCATAATCGGGTATCAGGTCTGCATTATTTTGAATAATTTGCTTTACAAGCATTCTTTTTTCCTCTTTGACATTTATAATAAGAAACTTGCTAAGTTCGTTTGCTACAGCCGTTTCTGCCCGATAACAAATCATTTTTATTATGTTCATAAACATTTTACTTTCGGGTTTGAGTTTATTATAACGTGCCTGGTGAGGCATGTTTTTTAATTTTATTCTTGCCGGTATTTTCGAGCGTTCATCTTTTAACTGCTCCTCTGTTTGCTGATTGTTTTCTATTTGTCCCACAAGTTTCATTTGCTTTTTTAGTAAAGCCGGCATATCGTCTAAGGAGGTTTCTATCGCTTCTTCTGTAAGGGGGAATAATTTGGCTTTCAATCGTGCCGTTTTTTCTTTTTGCTTTTTAAGCCTGTAATTTAATTTACGATGCTCAGGATTCACCACTTCTTTGTTTTCATCAATCGCTTCTACACCATATTCCACTATCTTATCGAAGTCATAATCCATTATCATATAACGGAAAAAGTTTTCCTGGCTCCATCGGCCAAACATCCTGCCTGCTGCTACCTCAGTGCTTATAACTCTGTTGGTGGTAATGATTGCCGTTTGGTGTCCACCATCGGTAAGCCTCCTGATTTCACGCATTGACACACCGCCAAGTACGGTTTCCCGTTCGCACAATCGCATGGCAATTGTTTGATCAAGAACCTTTACCTCTGTTGCTTTAAAGCCTTGTTCATCCCACATATCCTTAACATTTTTGCGATAGGTTAATACAGCGATGCGGTACTTTTGGTACAAGCGTTTAAAGAAAGCAGGTTCATAAGCTTCCCTGTCAAAAACCAGGGTACACACTGGCGGCTGGTCATCGGGAACTTCGTTTTCATCGTCTGCTTTTTCATCCCCTGTACTTCGGTTTGCTTCTGTTATGTTTGCTACTTCTGTTATGTTTTCTGTTTTTTTAAATTCCTCTTGTGGCTCGCAAGGTGATGGAAGTAAGAGTGTCTTTTGCAACTCAGGGATGATATAATCTTCAATGGCTTTTTGAAGTTTTTCGGTAAGCTCACCGGCAATCATCATTACCGGTAAACCCGTTGCATCATTGACCCAGAATTCCGTGGTGGCGCTAAGGCAAAGTTTTTGCCGGGAGATAAATCTGGAAGGAAGTTTAGCCTGATGACCAAAATAAATGCGTACATGACCATCTATATAGAGAAACGATGTTTCCTCTGTTGGCCCGCTGTACCAATGGTCTATGAGAAGTTGATTCAATTTTTGCGCCTGGTTCTGGCTGGTAAGAAGTTTGATTTTATCGCGAAGGCATCTTACTTCCGGGATACGGTCCAGCCCTATTATTTTACCTATTTCCCCAGGTTTACATTGCTTGAGTTGTTCAGGATTTTTGATGCGGGCCAGCGCCATAAAGGCCAGTGTAAGGACGATGGATTCCAATCCATAATAATGATTCCCGGGTATTTTATAGACATCTTTGGTTTTTAATAAACCCTGTGCAAGTAATGCCGGCAATAAGAATAATACTCCTGCACCACAAAGTGCCTCGTGGGCATTAAACCGGGTGGAGGCGTTGCCTGTTCCTAAAATAGCAGTGGCCATCCGGTCTTCATACCGGGTGGTGGCTATGCCAAGAGGCGCCGACTGATCGGCCTCATTACGCATGTTTAAAGTGGTGCCGGAACCGTCAATTATCTCCGATTTCTCTTTTTTTTAAATAGCCTTGTTTTACGCCATAGCGAATGGCTGATTCTCTTACGCCTTCCTGTTTTGCAATGCTATTTACACTTTGTCCTTTATCTAATTTGCTTTGTATGCGCAAGCGGCAATCACCAGTGATTTTATAGGCTGTTCCTTTGCGGGCATCATGGCCAAAAAAGCCTTCTTCGCCTTTTTCCACAAACTTTTTATAGGCACGCTGCACGCTGTCTTCACTCACATGAAAGCATCTCTCAACTTCCGTTTTACGGCAAAGACCCTGATGAATAAAATTGCTCGTGATATAACGAAAGGCTTTTAAATCTCCTGAAGGATGTGCGTACACAGGTAGTCCATTTACAATATATTGTACAAGATCATCTTTCTCATACACTCCAAGGCAATCAGAAATAAGTGTGCAGCCTGTTGGGAATAGGGGTAATTTTAATTGCATACCTCAAATTAAAGTCTAATTTAGTTTGCGAACAAACATCTTATTTAAACGATGAAGTAAGGAGTTCTGAAATTTATCAAAATGAAACATTTACAATTATTACTTTTGTTAACCTTTACTACTAGTGCTATTGCGTTTGCGGGCAAAAAATTTCCAGCACAACAAAAGGTTGCAATTCATCCTGAAAAAACGCATGATTATAATTGCGATGCTACCGTTACAATTACTAACACTGTAGATTATTACTGCGATTGGACTCAATCTTTTTATTTATATCACTTGTAGTACGACTGAAACCGCTTCTGATTTTAATTGCAGCCAAGCTGCTCAATATGCGACGAATGCTGCTACTCTAAAAAATAGGGATTGTTTAATTCTCGGACTGGCAGCGGCAATCAGTAACTGTGAAAATAATCCCCCTGAATAGTAAGGCTTTAGTATTTAATAATCTTGATGGCTTTATTTGTTTCTAAATGATTTGTAATTTACTAAGTCTCATACATGTTCAAATTCTTTCTGTTAAGCACATGGATATTTTTATCGCTTTCTAATGGATTCCTTATGCCTGCTAAGGCACAATTTCTTGAAGCGCATTATAAAATATATAAACCCATATATTCTACTGATGAAAATGGAATGGAAAAGAATATTGCCAACCTGGAGCTTGACGGTTTTCTATATCAGCAAAAAAATAAGTTCATTTATTTCAACAAACCTCTCTATCTCGATAAATATCCTGATGGTTATATTGATGTTAACATTGATAGAAATAATGTTAACAAAATAGCAATTGTTATGGACACGATACAAAGTATCCGTTATTTTGATTTGGATTCATCAATTTCAAGATCAAGATTTAATATCCCAGGCCCGGGAAACTATGGTATAAATGTAAAGAGCAACCTAAAAAAGAACAATATAAACTGGCAATTTCTCCAGGATACAAAAGAAATAAACGGGCTAAAATGCCAAAAAGCTCAGTTTATAAATAGGAATAGTAAACTTCAGTGGATAGTTTGGTTTTGCCCCGATGTGGCTGCTTTTGGCGGGCCAGACTATATAACGGGCATTCCCGGAATAGTAGTAGAGGGCGAAAACAAAATTAGTAATGAAACTTTTGTGCTGGAAAGTTATAATAACAATATTAGTCTGCCGGATAATATTTTTTGGCCAAAGGAATTTGACCAACCATTTCGCTGAGAAGTATTTTGGTTTTTTTTAAATTCCATATTTATTCAAAATAATTTAGCATTTTCAAAAAGCAATTTATACGATTTGATTTTATCACTTTTGCGTTTGTATGTTTCTTCTCTGTTTTTAGCATCCCTGCAAAAGCACAATCATTTACCATTGCAGGTAATATAGAAACTGATAGCAGTAATATACTGGAAGATTGTTATATAAAAATTGCTTCAAAGAAATCTGAAGGGATATTGGCATATTTTAATACAGGAAAAAAAAATTATTTTTCCGTTAATATGCAATTTAAAAATAGCGATACCTTTTTAATAACGACTACTCATATTGGTTACAAAGCTTCTATAATAAGCCGTTACATCAATAGTAAAGACACTGTATTTATTAAAATCAAAATGCTGTTACTTACTGACACACTAAATGGTGTAATCATAAAAGGGCCACCAATGTGGGTGCGTGGAGATACCACTTTTTTCAGGGCAGATGCATTCAAAACCGGAGATGAAAGAAAATTGAAAGACCTGGTTACGAAAATGCCGGAGTTTGAAATTGATGGGAACGGCAATCTTTTATATAAAAAAAAGATAGTGGAAAAAATAATGATAGACGGAGAAGAAATCTTTGCCGATAAAATAAAATTAATGCTTAGCAATTTTCCGGTACATGTATTAAATACAGTGCAGGCAATAGAGCACCAGACTAATGATCGCCTGTTAAAAGGTTTAATCACTGAGGATAGGGTGTTCGTAAATCTGGGGCTTAATAAAGAAAAACTAAAGGCAGCTTTCGGAGATGGAGAAGCCGGAATAGGAACAAGCAAAAAATATTTTTTTAATCCAGTGATCTTTTCGTTATATGGAAAGATGAAATTGGGTTATATAGGAAACTGGGATAACATAGGCAATGGTATTGGCTGGAATGAGCAGAATGAATTAAAAAGTGATCCTGTGCAAATTGCGGAAAAATGGATGATGGAAAGCAACCAACTGCAGATCATTAATAACTTTGAGAACAGGCGATATATAACAAACAATGAGATGAGCAATCGTTTCCAACTGAATATACCGGTAAGTCGTTTAATAAAAAGTAAAACAGAATTTCATTTGGTGAAAGATAATCAGTCTCAACTATCCTACAATAGTACTTCTATCTATGATGGGTTGACATATATACAGCGCAGTGACACCAGTCATATCTCTAATCACCCATCTTTATTTTCATTGACCCATAGTATTACCTGGAAAATTGATACCACACAGGAGCTAGATGCAAGTATTTCTTTTTATCACAATAGCAGCCGGGGTATTAAAAGTACTTCTTACTACCAACAGGGGACAATAAGTAGCGTCAAAAACCAAATTGCAAACAATTATAATAGTTTAGCCTTAACATTAAACTATACCCGTCGTAAGTCAGTTATCAGCGCTGAAAAGTGGTATGCCTTTTTTTCTCAAAATTACGATTCGCAAACTGCAAATGGATATTCTGCTTCATGGCCAGAAATATTTCAATTGCCAGATACTGCCTATCAAATGCTAAATCAGGAATTAAGCAACAGGCTCACTATTGCAAAAGCAGGCATTGTATTATTGAAAAGAACAAAGACAGGATTATTCATAACAGGGGTCGAAATAAACTCACTCTCTTCTTCAATCGTTAGCCGCGTCTATTTCAATGATACAAAAAATTTATTAACTCCCCAATACCCCGAAGGATATAATAATAGAGGTCATATCAATGTGACATCATTAATAGGAAATGCCCAGAAGAAATTAAAAGTACTGAGGTTGCCTGTTTTATTTAAGGCTAAATACGGATTTTCTGATATTTCTAAGAATGAAAATAAAGTCGAAAGGCATTTTACTACACCTGTTTATAACTTTGAGATAAAAACAGAAAGTAGGCTAAATACAAATCTCCGTAATTCATTAGATCTGTCTTTTTCGCAACAGCAGGCACAACCTTACCAATTGTACAGCATCCTTCTGCCTAACAGGGTAAACAGTTTTCACCGGTATCTAAATATAAGTTTGCCGGTAAGAGTTTTAGATTGTTTTTATATATTGTCTCATTATAAATCAAAAACTCAAAAATGCCTTCAAATATCTTCTATTACTTTGGGATATAAAAAATTTTTTTCAGGTTTTACTTACTTAAGTAGTTTAAACAGTTTTGCTTCATTTGCTGCTGATTCTTTGATAAGAAATCCTTCGAGTTATTTTTATTTCAATGCCGGCACTAACATTAATTCTTTTGACAGTAAATCATTAAATTATTTTTCCATTGGGATAAATAAATCCCAGTCTTTTATTCAATATGAAGATAAATTACTACTGAGCAGTAATTTATTTTATTCTTTTAATTCTGCTATAAAACGTAATTGGGGAGTTTATTTTTTGAATCTTCAAAATAATTTTTCAAATCTTACTACTATATTGCCTAAGGAATTAAAAAATCAAGAAACAGAAAATATTTTCGATATTAAAAGTTCTGTTTCGCAAAGAGTTGCTTTAAGTAAGCAGTCAAATATTATTTTAAAAACAGAATGGTATAATAATAATATTTTCACTTCTCATCAAATATCATTTTTATTTTTAGACGCAGAATTTAATGTTACGCTGCCTCAAAAACATTTATCATTCATCCTAAGGTTTCAAAATATTACGAATCAGCGTTATTACCGTACATGGGACATACAACCTCCGATCTATCAAAATTTCTTTACCATTCCTTTAGTGGGCCGGAATGCCTTTGTAAGTGTGAGATATGAGTTATGATGAAACCTGTAAAGATCGAAGGCTTTCGATTTAATAGTTTTTATTTTAAAAACCCTTTTAATTTTTATTTATTCCAAAATTCTTTATTTGATATGGAAACCATACCTGCATATCGTTTGCGCCACGGTTATTCCAGCTAAAATAGGGGATAGCCGTAATTTTTCTTTTGACAGCGGATACTGATTGGCTATCGCTACTTACTGTAAGCACCGGCGCTTCAAAGCGAATAGTGTTGACCCCGCCCAATAATGCAGGTTCAAATTTTGTTTCAAAGGTAGTACTGGCCGGCACCACGAGGCCGGTGTTAACGTTCACATTATCTGCACCCTCCACGCAATACATTAAAGGGCCATATTGTAAGGCTACACGGTTGTTATCTTGTTTCACAGCAGGATTGCTTACGATCCGTTTTACCTTCATAGGAAATTCAACAGTCACTACATCTCCTTTTTTCCAGGAGCGATCAATAATCGCATACCCATCTACGTTATCATAATCAACCTTCATATTATTTACAAATATTACAGGAGTTGATTTTTCTTCCGTTTCATACTTATACAGATCTCCTGGGGCTGCTTCGTTAAGCCATCCCGGTATGCGAACACGCAATTCGAAGCGTTGTTTTTGTGAAGGTGATACGCTTAGCTTTACATTGCCCTTCCAGGGGTACCCTGTTTCCATAGCAAGCCCGATATCATTTTTTCCCAGGGAAACACTAGCCTGGCTTCCAACAAATAAATTTACCCAAATAGCATTGTTGGATGTAGCATAAATATAATTGCCAAGCGAGCCCACCAGTCTGGCAATATTGGAAGGACAACAAGCTGTACCAAACCATTCCCGCCGGTTATTGTTTCCGGAAGATGCCAGCAAATTGCCATAAAAAAAACGGTCTCCGCTTAGTGACAATCCATCCAGGGCACCGTTGTATAAACTTCTCTCCAACACGTCAATATATTTGGAATCTCCGGATAGCATGTTCATACGTTGATTCCAGAACACCATGCCGACGGAAGCACAGGTCTCGCAATACGCCGTTTCATTGGGCAGGTCATATGGTTTGCCAAAACCCTCATTGGTTCCCTGGGCACCTATTCCACCGGTAATGTACATGTGGTGCGATATTACATCCTGCCATAATGAATCCATCGCCGTAATATACCCGGCATCATTTGTAACAGCGGCCACATCTGCCGCTCCGGTATATAGATACATCGCCCTCACCGCATGGCCGGTAATTTTTCGCTGATCTTTTACCGGTAAACGATCCTGGCAATAGTCGGGATCTTTCCACTCGTCCCAGATCACGCCCTTTCCATTACCCTTTCCGCGTTGTTCCAAAAACCAATTTGACAACTTAAGGTAACGGTCATTTTTTGTGTGATGATACAACCTCATCAACGCCAGTTCTATTTCCTCGTGGCCTGAAACCCATGGCCTGTTTTGTAACCGGAAAGTGGAATCAATATGATTGGCTAAACGAATAGCTGTTTTAAGCAGCTTGTCTTTTTTTGTTGTGTTGTAGTATGCAATGGCGGCCTCAATAAGGTGGCCGGCGCAATAGTCTTCGTGCTTTTCCATATCCGTCCAGCGCTTGCTTATATCGGTAAGCTCGTAATAAGTGTTCAAATAACCATCTGGTAATTGTGCGGCTGAAATTTTATCGATCCATACATCTGTATTTCGCTCTAAAGTCGCGTCAGGATGGTTTTTTAGAGAATATGCAATCGCTTCTATTGCTTTGTACACATCAGAATCATCATAATAAATTCCTTCATGCTTGCCTGAGTGCCGGCCGGCTTTTTCGAAATTTCGTATGCGGCCCGTTTTATTTTGGGTATAATTTACGCAGGCATCCAGCGTTGCAGTCGCTACCGTTTCCATTTTAGGTTTCCAGAAGGCATCTGTAATAGTTACGGCTGAATAGTTAACAGGATAAAGCTTCTGTAATGAAGATTGTGATTGCGCCGTGGTCAAACTCATGAATGAAATCGCCGCGATTGTTATTTTTTTCTCTATCATTTACGTATTTCTTTTTTAAATTAATGTAATTCCAAGTGCCGCTTTCGGTAGGGCTTGGCGAAGTACGGGCAATAGTATTATGTCAGCCGGAGCGTCAGATGATTAATAATAAAAAGATGAAGATAACGACAAAAGATGAAGAGAGAAATTTCAGCCGGGAACTGTGGCTGAATAGAATTCCAAAGGCTGATGACCTGCACGTCACCCTGTATTTTGCCAAACCCAATCGGTTGTTTTGTCTGCTGTCTTTGTCAAAGCACCACAGATAATTTAAGTTGTCCGCCAAGTCCAACCTCAATAATTTTTTGCAATGTTGATATTCTTACATCTTTAATATCGTTTTCAACTTTGGATATATACGCTTTGTTAGTGCCGCACTTATCTGCAAGTTGTTCTTGTGTCAAGCCTTTTTCAAGTCTTGCTTCGTGAATCATAGCACCTAATTTAAAAGTTTGATAACCTTTGTCAAACTTGTCTCGTTTCGTTGTTCCTTTTTTGCCATATTGTTCGTCAATAAGCTGTGCAAGGGTTTTTGTATTATTTTTTGTTTTCATAATATTCCTCCATTATTTTTAAAGCTTTTGCAATTTCTTGCCTTGGTTTCTTTTGGGTTTTCTTCTGAAATCCATTTGCCAAAACGACTAATTTTCCTTCGTCAAAGAAGCAAAAAATTCTAAAAAGATCACTCGCAAGTTGGATGCGTATTTCATAAAGTCCGTTAGTTCCTTCTAAATGTTTAAGATAAGTTTCTGGCACTTGCTGTACTTCCTCAATCAGTAAAAAAGTCCAAACAATTTTTTCTTTTACCTTTTGTCGCTGCCTGATTAGAAACTCTTCAAAATAATTTTTATAAGTAATGATGTCCTGTATTTTTTTTGTTCACTCACTTTGCAAAAATACAAAAGTAGTCCGAAAGTGCAACTTATATTTTACTGAATTTTGTCTGGGAAAGCGATAAAGCCTAAGTGGCTCCGTCGGGATAAAGGGCTTGTTAAAATAACCGCTTACGTTAGTTATCCCGGACTACTCAAGTTCCAATTCAATACGTTGCTGACTATATTTTTGACTTTTTTCGTCATCCATCTTTAGTTGCAAGGTAATAATATCTCCTTCTTCTCTTAGTATTATCGCGCCTGTCACTTTCTTTATGGGTTCCTTGTGGTAGAGTTTCAATTCATACACTGCACCCGGCCTGCCTGAAGCTTCAGCCGAATATATTTTGCCGCTAACATTTTCTGAAATTACCTGTACACCCTCTGATCGATTCCCTGGCTTCGGCGTTGAGATCACGGGCAATATCCCTATCCCGCCTTCAGTTTTTATTTCAATAGTATTGCTTCCAACGTGTGAGCTGAACGATAGGTGTAGTACGACTCCTTCCGCCGTTGGCTGCCCGTGGAAATTTATGCTTTCACCATTTACCTTTACTGATTTAAACGTTGTATGTAAAGGAAACACAGGATTAAATTCAATAACAGCCGGGTGGTTGCCATTAATAATGAAAGTGGTACCACGATTACTTTTTTTCATATCCAGGTGAAACAGGTCATTTTTCATCCTGATATTTTTCACTGTACAAAACTGCCAATCCCATGGAAAAGACGGAGATAGCTGAAGGCGGTTTTCCATTGCATCAGGTTTTAACCCAAGCATGCCTTCAATAGCCGGTTGCAATATCATTGTTTCGCTCCAGGCCTGGTGGCTGCATACGCCATTAGGTGTAAACACGTCACCGTTTAAAGTTTCTTCAATACTTCCGGGCGACCAGTTGCGGTATTGCAAAAGATTATTCATGATGTGTTGAAAACCCGATCTGTAATTGCCGGTTTTATATTCTGATAAAGCAGCCCAGCCGCCATATAACGGCCATACCATACCGGCATGGTAACTATTGGGCCGGTACTTTTTGCTACTGTCTTCTATTATGCGTATGCCCCAGTCAGTAGAAAAATAATTAGTGCCAAACCGGCTGCTTACCTGTTCTGCTTTGTGGCTATCACTAACCGCATTAAGATATATAGGTACAGCAGCAAGTACTGTAGCCTCGGGCATGTAAGAGCCATCCTGCATTTTTCCATTATAAAAAAATTGTTGCTTTTCATTCCAAAAGTCACGGTCTATTATCTTTTTTACTTTAGCCGCATCGACTGCATATTGTGCTGAATCTTTTACCCCAATATGCTTCGCCATATAAGCGGCACCATCCAAAGCGGCGGCCCAGCTTCCGGCAAGATAAAATTCTGTATGCGTTCCGAATAGCGGACCTCCTTCTACCCATCCATGCCCCACGTTCGTGTTTTCAATTAAGCCGTCATTATCCGTATCAGTACTATAACAAAAATCAAGGGCTTTCTTTATCTCAGGCCAACGGTAACGTATATACGCGGAGTCGCCGCTATATTTCAGGTAATGCGCCGCCAGCACTACAAACAATGGTGTGGCATCCGATGCATCGTAGTGCACCGCACCACTGGAGGAAAGCTCATGATAAATTTTTCCATTGATGTCCTGGAAACGTATAAAGGTTTCCAGCGCTTCTTTTACCATCGCAAAATCCCCATAAGCATCTATTGCCATAGCGCTCCATTCTCCATCCCGCCCGAAATACCAGGCATAACCGGGGCGGCCACTTATTTTTTGTGCACCATTCCAGCCTCTTGCAGTGGTACCGAACCCGGCCATTAAAGCAGTGCCAATGCCCGGTGTAGTCTGCAAAAACTGGTCTGTTCTGGCCAGCGCCCATTTATAGCCGTTGTTAAACAGCGTATCAGGTGTGGTGAAATAAAGATGATTTTTTAAGAGATCCGTATAATATTGATTTGATCTTTCAAACAGCCTGCTCATATTTTGTTTATTACGCTCAAACAATTGCACAGCATTCACTACACTTTCACTGCTTCCCATTATGTATATATTAAGGACCGATTTGTTCTGAACAGAAAATTCAGCCAGCACTTTTACCTGACTGAGTGAATCTACCGCCCATATCTTTTGCCGCAACGGTTTGGAGCTATAGGTCACTACCGTATTTAATGCGCCCTGCTGGCCGCTGATAATGTGGCCATTGATGGCTGTGCTGAATGCATACTTCATGCTGCCTGTCGCCTCATCAGAATAAGGCCACATATACCGGAGATTAGAGGCGTATCTCACGGCAAATTCTGTCACATCATCTCCTTCTATTTCCACGTGTGCAACACCGTTAGGCTGGTCAAAAGATACCGTGTATATTTCCCGGATAGTGGTGTTTTTTATTTTATAAGTTCTGACCAAATACTCAGGCGCAATGTCTACGGCCGCCGGAATATTTTTAAGCCAGGAAACAGAGTCAGTACCTGCTGTTTTTACACCCAGCTGAAGATCCCGCAAAGCCATATAAGGATGCATCCATATTTCATCGGCTCCACCGTTCAGTCCTCCCATCCACAAGATCCGGCGCCCGACAAGATCATAAAAGTCTTTTGTAGCGACGGGTTGTTTTATCAGCAAAGTTGCCGGCGGTAACTTCCATGCTGCTGCTGCAACAGGTGGTATACGAGGCAATGAAAAAGACGAGGCGCTTATCGTTCGCTGTCCATAATGCCAATAATGTTTCTTTATGTTTTTTATTTGCCCTGCTGTATATTCAAAAACATTTTTAGTAAAACCATCAAGTTGCTGCTGGTTATAATTATCTGAATGGTAATAGAGATAAGCACCGGCGGCAATGATGGTTCCTTTGCCATAATTATATTCCAGTAACAATTTATTTTGCTCCATGAATGTTATGTATGTCCATTGAATACCGGCCACCTTACCCGCCTGTGGCACTGACTCATCAAAAAATCCGTGTTTGCGCACAACATGATCTTTCTTTTGCTTGCTGCTATATACGCCACCGTTTAACCCGCTAAACAGGGGATGGGATTTGAAAGCATGAAAGCCTGCCGGCCTGCCAAACCCTTCATCAGTCAATGTGTCCTGCCTGGTTTCAACTGTTGTTTCTTCAATGCCCCAACGATTGAGCAATGAAACAGCTTCCATGGATAAAAACAGGTTGCCACCTCCCCATACAAAATTTGTAATGGATATTCCCGCAGCAATTTCATTCTTATCAAAGGCAAGTGTATCCGTACGGTGATACCAGATATGTGTAAAGCCAATAAGGGCTTTCTTACTTTTTATTTCTTTTAGATCTACCAGGGAATAGGTCCAGCTGGTTTCTGATTGAAGTAATTTTTCAATGGCTATTAATTCTTTCTTTTCTATATGATTACTTACCAGCGCTATGCGTATAGAAGGCTTTGCCGCATTTATTTGTGCCTTACCAGTAAAGATTAATATGGTTAAGCATAGGGTGAGCAATCTTTTATAAATCATAAGCCTTTTTTTTAAATTTAATTTGTTTCCGGGATGCGGATTTCTTAATCCTCCCGGTTAACTTTCTTATCCCGAACGCTCGTTAATATCTATTTTGCTTTAATCATACTATTAGGCGATGCTGATAAACGTCATCCGATCTCTTATAATTCCTGCCTATTTAGCATCTTTTACACACCTGAAACCTACTGTAGAATTGCGCTCAAAACCCTGGCTGATTCTCAACAGGTACTGCCGGTAATGCAATTCTCTTGGCCCACCCTGCACATACCACCAACTACTTGATGGCTTGAAAAAGGAACCTCCTTTCATCATAATATAGCGATAGCTGCCATTCATATAAACATCATTGGTTAATTGCCACACACACCCTGTTAGATCCTGCAGTCTATAA
Organism: Hanamia sp.; assembly: GCA_965217965.1. Lineage (GTDB taxonomy): Bacteria > Bacteroidota > Bacteroidia > Chitinophagales > Chitinophagaceae > Ginsengibacter. Next base: position 815,224 of record CBDCJQ010000002.1, read on the forward strand.
GGATTGGCTCCTCCGGGATATTTTCCTACCGGGTATAATTTCCCGTCGCCCAGGTTACATAAAGAAGAATCAATTCCTTCCAGCGCAGATACAGTGAGTGTCTCCGTAACAAATTGCTCTTTTCTTTTTACAGGAGCCGTTTGTTTCCACGGCCATTCATTTCCCTCCGGAGTTTGTGCAGCATATTGCCATTCAATTTCGGTAGGCAATCTCTTGCCGGCCCATGCAGCGTAGGCTTTTGCATCTTCATAACTGATATATACAACCGGAAATTCTTCTTTACCCGCAGGGATTTTTCCTTTAAACCAATGTTTGAGATAATTGGCAGTATCCGATGGTTTATATTTTGATGCTTTTATAAATTGAAGATACCCGGCATTAGTAACCGGAAATTTATCCATAAACATGGCGGGCATTTCAAATGTTTCACCCACATCTTGTTTAGGGTAGGGAATAAATGCATCGCCATTGGTGGCTTTGAAATTAAAACTACCTGCCGGAATTGTTACCATACCGGGAGGCACAACCGTAGCAGGTTTTGTTTTTTGTACCGTGGAAATGCGTCTTGATTCGCCAGCAGGAATCGATACGATGTACTCATCTAATAAAATTCCTTTATCCATCAGTTGTATTATAAAATCACCTTCGAAGCGTCCGAATTTTTCATGCAGTAATAGCTCATGTTTGCCGGACTGCAGCACCAAAGGTTTTTTATCATAAGAAGGATGTCCTGCCCAGATGCGCACCTCATCACCTTTTGCCGGTGTAGCAATTTTCAGCAGATCGCCGTTACGCTCCGCTTTAATCAATATGGGCAGCCTGGCAATACAATCCACTTCGCCTTCATTATTTGTTCCAAGATATTTTTTATTGAATGCAGTTGTTTCCGCTTCTATCCAAAAATCATTCTTGTCTTCTTTAGGAGATAATAAGCGATGATGCCATAAGTCAACAAAATGAGAATCATCTGCTGGTTTTACTTTAAAAAGATAATCATTGTATCCTTCCGGGCGAAGACTATAAATAGTGTAGATCGTTTTGCCGGGAAGCGCCCATTCATTCACCCATATATTATCAGTGGATGTTTCAATCAACGGGGTATAACCATGCGATACGAAATTGTAAGTATTCTCCCGCAGGATGCGGCTTGTACGTCCAAGGTATTTGTATTGTTCTTCCGCCCACTCCGGCTGGCCGGGGGCCATGATATTCATTTCAGTTCCATAGCCGTTAAAAAAGGAAGTGGCAAATTCTCTTTGTATAGGCTCTTTAAATAATTCCGCCACCCGGAAGATGGCAAATTCAGGTTTTATCAATTTATTCAGATTCAGCATCGGTGCATAATACAACGCGTTATGAACCCGGCCGGAAACAATGCCCTGCATATCTTTTGGCACAGCCATTCCCTCGCTATACATCACTACGCCCGGCCTGATTTTATCAGCGGCATTCTGTAATTCGTTGCTCGATTCGCCTTTGGTGTCCAACACCATTCCGTCAGCGGAAGTTGCCGCAATCAATTTGGAAATACCTTCAAAATGATTTTCGTTACGGGTACTTTCATCCCATGGATTATAGCACATAAATAGTCTCGTTCCGTTACTGCGACATTGTGTAGCCAGTTCTTTGATCTTTGCGGTACCACCTGGTAAATCTTCAAACAGGTCAAACTGGTTGCGCTGATCCAAACCAAGTGTAGGCCAGGTAGGCCAGATGGCAATAAACTCATCGCCACCGTATAATTTTTTTCCGCGCTGAACAAAATCATTTAAGTGAAATTTTTCATCGGTATAATCATAATAAAATTTATCCCAGTTCATGATTATATGACTTACATATGAATGCCTCACCCATTGCAAATCTTTTCTTTCAAATAACCTGTTGTCAAATTTATCTACATCAAACAGCATTCGTTTTTGAAAAATTTCCTGCAACCCGGCATGCCAGTCGCCCTTTACCGCTTCTGCATACAATGTATATTCCACCGCACCACCAGGGTATAACGTGGTTTCAAACCTGCTCCCGGTACCTTTTTTAATGGCGGAGCGATTTCTTCTAACCAGGGCGGCCACTTGAAATTCGCCGGCTATATCAAACGAGCTATAACCAAGATCCCACGCATCATCGGGGACAATCACATTTACCGGCTCCTTGCCGGGCACAAAAATATGCGTACGTGATAAGCCATTTTTCCCCTTGCCGGTTATATACACATGCTCCGGGCTTTCTCCAAACGGAACTACATTTTTCAACTGAATGGTATCAGCACTTACATTATTAAAGGTGATAGTTGCCTCTGCTCCAAAATCTGTATTTTTAAAATGAGATAATTGTACCCCAAGCTTGTTCTTAAATTTTTCCGACTGGTTTGAATAAAACAGTTTTCCATCCAAAACAAAGCTTGCAAGGGGCAAAACGTTTGCACCGGTCTGGTGGGTTTTATTCTCTATTATAAAATTTTTAACCGAGAGAGAATCAGGAGAAAACCTTATACTGTTTAATAAGGATTGGGAAAATACAACCTGGTTAATGCATGCAGATAGTATAAAAAAGATAATTGCTTTTTTCATATGCTCGATCGTTTTTTTTTTAAGCAATTCTCTTTACCTGAATCATCCTTAACCATGAACTAACAAAGTGTAGTTTCATACCCGGGAAATTTAGGCAAGAAAAACAACAGCGTTTTGATGTGCTAAAATAGAGTAAACTATCAGCCAGGCATGGCCAATCAATTAAAATTAACCGGTAACGAAACCGGTAACGTTATCAACAGGAGATTGCATGGTATATGAAAATATCAGGATAAGTTCGCATGAGTAAGAGGTGGGCACCGGATCGGCTACAAAAATTTCTTTACTTAAATTTACCTTGACAGAACTTGGTTATAGAAACATTGATAAGGAATGTAAAATTGTTTTGGATGATGTTTACCATACTTCACTATTGATTACCACAAAGGATCAGGATGGAAAGGTGACCTTCAGACATTATAATTTGGATTACGCCGAAGGATGACGGCTTTGCAATCTGACTTGCTTCATGTTCGCAACTGCTATTCGTTATTTAAGTTTATATCCAAAAGGGATACAGAATGTCCCTCTATAACAAATAGAAACTTAAATGGAGATCTTTTTTAAAACTTCGAGAAAAAATTCGACATTTGTTTGATAGGGACTACCCTAATACAACCTTAGATGCATACAGTACATAAAACTTTTAAATTTTTCAATAAACGGTTCGAATTTTGAGTTAATGAGATCGCTTGTCCCGTAATAGACTCTTTCCGACAAATTATTGGAACCAGCCCGGATGGCGGAATTGGTAGACGCAGCAGACTCAAAATCTGCCGTTCGCAAGGATGTGCAGGTTCGATTCCTGTTCCGGGCACCACTTAAAAAACAGGCCTTGACAGCAATATCTTTCAAGGCTTTTTTTATTTACAGAAGATAAGCTTACCTTTTTTTACAACCAACGCTGCTGCTAACAAATACATGTTGAAAGCAGGCTGACAAACCTTTCATATATTTTACTTTATAGCTAATCCCTGATATCTGCTGCCCACCCACGTACCTCCTTAATATACCAACTGATGCGTTTGCTTAATAACTCCCATCACAAAAATGCTCTGTACATGCCCCATGTTTTCCAATTGGCTTAATTTATTCACATGAAAATCGTAATAAGTGTTCATGTCTTCGCAGACAACTTTTAGCATGAAATCAAATTCACCGGAGATGCTGTAGCATTCTGTTACCTCGTTTAGATCGTGAATAGATTTAATGAACTTTACACCTGCATTTTTACTATGTTGCTTTAGCGATACGTAACAGATAACAATCAATCCCTTGTTCACCTTAGCATGATTGACCAATGTGGCATATTGTTTTATCACGCCGGAATCTTCCATACGCTTTATTCGTTCATGTACAGGCGTGGTACTCAGGTGCACTTTCGCCGCTATTTCTTTGATGGTAGCTCTTGCATTTACCTGAAGTAATTTTAAAATTGCCAGGTCTTTATTGTCTAAAGAAATGTCTGGGGTTACTGTTTCTTCTTTTTTTAAGCTTGTTGCCATTGTAGTTTTACTATTTATTCTTTTTAAATCACTAATTTATGTGCTTTATCCTGAACTTAGTCATCCTTGTAGGATTTTATTCTTTTAATTAATAAATTTGCTACCTAAAAAAAATAATATGTCAACAACCACAAAGAACCAAATTGATTTCAGCCTTAAAAACAAGGTGAAGGATATGAGCCTTGCTGAATGGGGCCGCAAAGAAATAACACTTGCCGAGGCAGAAATGCCGGGCCTTATGGCCTTAAGAGAAGAATTTGGAAATAAGAAGCCGCTAAAGGGCGCACGTATTGCCGGATGTCTCCACATGACCATTCAAACTGCGGTGCTTATTGAAACTTTAATAGAATTAGGCGCCGAAGTAAAATGGAGCTCGTGCAATATATTTTCTACGCAAGACCAGGCTGCTGCTGCAATAGCCGCAGAAGGAATAGGTGTTTTTGCCTGGAAAGGACAAACACAGGCAGAAAGTGACTGGTGTATTGAACAAACTTTATTTTTTGGCAGCCAGGATCGCCCTTTAAATATGATTCTCGATGATGGCGGGGATCTTACAAACATGGTTTTTGATCAGTATCCTGAACTTATTCAACACGTAAGGGGTTTATCTGAAGAAACGACAACCGGGGTGCATCGTTTATACGAAAGAATGGAAAAAGGCACTTTACCTATTCCGGCAATTAATATTAATGACTCTGTTACCAAGTCGAAGTTTGATAATAAATATGGTTGCAAGGAAAGCCTGGTAGATGCTATAAGAAGGGCAACCGATATAATGATGGCGGGCAAAGTAGCTGTCGTGGGCGGCTATGGCGATGTGGGTAAAGGTTCTGCTGCAAGCTTACGTGGGGCAGGTGCACGCGTGATTGTTACCGAGATAGATCCGATATGTGCTTTGCAGGCTGCAATGGACGGGTATGAGGTAAAGAAGATGATTGATGCGGTAAAAGAAGCCGACATAATTGTTACAGCTTCCGGTTGCCGCGACCTGATAAGGAAAGAGCATTTTCTTGCGATGAAAGATAAAGCGATCGTTTGCAACATTGGCCATTTTGATATAGAAATAGACATAGCCTGGTTGAATGATAATCACGGTAAAACAAAAGATACCATCAAACCGCAAGTTGATAAATATACCATTGATGGTAAAGACATAATAGTGCTGGCAGAAGGCCGTCTTGTGAACTTGGGCTGCGCCACCGGCCATCCGAGCTTTGTGATGAGTAATTCATTCACTAACCAGGTACTTGCACAATTAGAATTGTGGTTACACGTTGATAATTATGAAAATAAAGTTTATGTGCTTCCGAAGCGCCTTGATGAAAAAGTTGCCCGCCTGCACCTTAAAAAGATTGGAGTAGAGTTAGAAGAATTGACAAACGAGCAAAGCAAGTACTTAGGTATTTCTAAAGAGGGGCCTTATAAGCCTGAAATGTATCGCTATTAAAATTTGAATTAGGTAATATTTATATTTAAGATTATTTTCGATAACGGGATAGGTAATTTGTGAAGAAGTTGTTAAGCCCGGCATGAATAGATTTATTGTTCATTTTTTAAACAAAAAGACTACTATCTTGTAATTATCAGATCTGGTAATCAAGCTAACAACATTACCGGAATCGGATATACTTTAAATAAAATTTTCTTTTCAAAGAAACACAATTAAAAAAGATAACATGAGAACAGGAAGACCAAGAGAAAGAGCTATCACGCTCAGAGACGGCTTTTACATTGAAATTTATAATTCTGCTGAAGGCAAAGGATTAAAACTAAGAAGTGATACTGAAGCTGCAATGGAAATTGCCGCCAAGCAATATTCAAGGTTTAAAAAAGTAGTCATTCTTGGAGAATACAAGAATGGTGTAAAGCATGTGGCACAGGGTGCCTGATAAGTAATTAAATTTACTGGCGGTTTCTTTTAATTATCGTATTTAGGTTCCAGGTGAGGTTATTATTTGTTTAATGGAATAATTACCTGCTGTTGAACGTCTCAAATAATTGATAGAAAGAAAAGGTTTCAATGCACAAGTATTTTAAAAAAAGCCTGCTGAATTTCAGCGGGCTTTTTGTTGCCTGGTACAGAATAACGCAATTATGTTTTATGAAGTGCAGAACCCGCAATCATATTTAAAGAAAGCTCTTTTTTTATTTGGTTAAATTATTTTTTATAGAGGGCAAAAATATTTTGTAATGACTCTATTTTTAGAGGCCAGTTAAGGCCCTATTCAAAAAGATCCCGCTGAGCCGACTGATTTTCGACAACCCATTCCATTTGGTCGCTTTTTGAATAATCCGTTAGCTTGTTTCCAATGGCCCGCCAGCCCATTACATCCACTACCTTATTCAGTTTTATTTTAGCCTTACGCACCTGTGAGCCTCGGCCACTCTGCATTGCAAGCACAGGCTCGGGCTGCGTGGTTACTTTTAAAAGCCGGTTGCCCTCTCCCTCCTTTATAAAAAGAAATTTTGTGTTGATGGTGTTTGTTTCAATCTTAAACCGTTTTACATTGTATTGCAATTTGTCGTTATCAAGATACACGGCTGTTATTATTTTCTCCGGATCATACTTTTCAATAAGCAAAATATTGGCGGTATCAAAACGCTGCGTTATTTCCTGGCCGGTAATTTCATAATTGCCATCATTATAAATAAGGAGAATTTTATCGTCGCCATCAAAGTTGCCAAGCAGCTTGCCGTTCTCTTCCACATTCAGCCGGCCAAAAGTGTCGTCAAACCAAAGCTTTCGTTTGTCAAGTGTGGACTTCCCTTTCTCCAGGAGGCGAATATTTTTCACCGGGTATTTTGTTACCTGGTTTCCTACGCTCCCACGGCTTCTTATATCCATTGTTTCAAACTCAAAATCTAACTCTTTATTGCGGGCGCTGCATCCCGGTGTAAGTATTATGCGCACTGATTCCGCTTCGCCATTAGGGTTTACAGAAAAATAATTCACTTTACTTTTTTCATCTCCTTTTGTAAGATCATATTCTTTATCGCGGGTAACGCCGGTTACATTAAATCTCTTGGCATAGCTGATGCCTTTTTTTCCTTCCGCATAGATCATGTTGTAAGTGGTACGGTCATCGTTCTTTTTGAAAACTGCAACATGTATAATGTCTTTGCCAATAAAAACTTTATCGGCAACTTTTACCACTTTCATTTTGCCGCCTTTTGTAAAGGCAATTATATCATCAAGGTCACTGCAATCATCTACAAATTCATCTTTCTTCAAACCTGTGCCAATAAAGCCTTCAGGCCTGTTTACGTAAATCTTGCTATTGGCAATGGCTACATTTTTAGCCTGAATAATATCGAATAATTTAATTTCCGTTTTTCTTTCCCTGCCAGGGCCAAATTTTTTCAACAATTCTCCATAATAAGCGATCGCATATTCTGTAAGATTATCCAGGTGATCGTTCACCTGTTTTATTTCTGCCTGCAGCTTGTTTATTTGCTCGTTCAATTCATCAATATCCAGCTTATAAATTCTACGTACAGGCTTCTCCGTTAGTTTTAAAATATCTTCCCTGGTTACGTCTCTTTTTAATTGTTTGGTGAAAGGAACAAAGGCTTTATCTATTGCAGTAATGACCTTGTCCCAGGTCTCATGTTTTTTCTCCAGCTCTTTATAAATTTTTTCTTCAAAGAAGATTTTTTCCAGCGAGGTGTAATGAAGTTTTTCTTTTAGCTCTTTCAGTTTTATCTCCAGTTCTTTCTTAAGCAACTCGCGGGTATGGTCAGCCGAAATTTTGAGGAGTTCCGTCACTCCCGGAAACTCGGGTTTCTGGCCAATGATAACACATGCATTAGGTGAAATCGAGCTTTCGCAATCTGTAAATGCATACAAGGCATCAATCGTTATATCCGGCGAAATGCCCGGCGCAAGCTCCACAATTATTTCCACTCCGGCAGCGGTATTGTCGGTTACTTTTTTTACTTTGATTTTACCACTGTCATTTGCTTTTATAATGCTGTCAATTAGCTGGGTGGTAGTAATACCATAAGGCACATCTTTTATGGCAAGTGTTTTTTTATCAACCTCTTCTATTCTTGCCCGCACTCGTACTTTACCTGCGCGGATACCGTCGTTATAATTACTTACATCTATAGAGCCCCCTGTTATAAAATCAGGGTACAGCTCAAACTTTTTATTCTTATAATATTTTATAGACGCTTCTATAAGCTCACAAAAATTGTGAGGTAAAATTTTTGTTGCCAGCCCCACGGCTATCCCATCTGCGCCTTGGGCAAGCAACAATGGAAATTTCATTGGCAGCGTTATCGGTTCATTTTTTCTCCCATCATAGCTCAGTTGCCAGGTAGTAGTTTTATTATTAAAGGCCACTTCAAGAGCGAACTTACTGGGCCGCGCTTCAATATAGCGTGGCGCTGCGGCTTCATCACCGGTACGCACATCGCCCCAGTTTCCCTGTGTTTCAATAAGCAGGTTTTTTTGACCAAGGTTTACCAGTGCATCGCCAATGCTTGCATCCCCATGCGGGTGGTATTGCATACTTTGCCCTATAATGTTAGCCACCTTATTAAAGCGGCCATCGTCCATTTCCTTCATTGCATGAAGAATGCGGCGCTGCACCGGTTTCAGGCCATCTTCCACTGCCGGCACGGCCCGCTCAAGAATTACATAGCTGGCATAATCAAGAAACCATGTTTTGTACTGACCGGATAAACCTGCATCACTATGGCTGTATTCCTCCTTTATATTTTTACCCATACATTAAAAAATTCAATTAAAATTTCCTGGCGACAATTGCCTCTATAACATGCGTTTTACAACAGATACCGGGTGCTCAAAAAAAATCAAATCTATCGAAGTAAAAATAAAAAAAATCTTTGCAGAAGTATGGAGGTTCAATTTTAAATGCAAAAACAAATTACAACGCTAATTTTAAAAAACCTGCCGGAAGCGTTGTTCACAAAGGATTTCAATGCATTTTTTAAAATGATCCTCAGTAATTTTTAGGGTGAAAATATTTCACTTTGCAAATAATTATCTTTGCCAGATGAATTTTAATGAAAAGACAACCTTTAGGGTTGCAATATTAGATCTGTATGAAGGTTTTGAAAACCAGGGCATGCGGTGTTTACGTGACATCTTTAACCAATTTGGCGAAGCCCGGCAACTGAATATAGTATTGGACGAATTTGATGTTCGTTTAAAAAATGAAGTGCCGGATACAAGTTATGACGTCTATATAAGTTCCGGCGGCCCCGGTAGTCCCGTAGACAGTGAAGGGTCTGAGTGGGAAAAACATTATTTCACCTGGCTCGCAGAGATGGAAAAATGGAATGCAGATGAAGCAAATATTCAAAAGAAGTATATCTTTTTCATTTGTCATTCGTTTCAATTGGTTTGCAGGCATTGGAAACTTGCTAATGTATGCGCCAGAAAATCAACTTCTTTTGGCGTGTTCCCTATTCATCTTTTAGAAGGTATTGATGAACCTGTATTTAGTGGCATGAATGATCCATTCTATGCAGTAGATAGCCGCGATTACCAGGTGATCGAGCCGCAGATGAATATCGTGTATAAGAATGCTACGATATTATGTATAGAAAAAGACCGGCCGAATGTAGGCTATGAAAGGGCTATTATGGGCATACGGTTTAGCGAATATTTTATCGGCACACAATTTCACCCGGAGGCGGACCCGATAGGTATGAGCATGTACCTGCAAACCGATGCAAAGAAAAAATCAGTAATTGAAAACCATGGCCGGAAAAAATGGGAATCAATGATTGAGCACTTAAATGATCCCGATAAAATCAAGTGGACTTACGCTCATATTCTTCCAAATTTTTTAAACATAGCGCTGCAAGGCCTTGCCGGCAGCATGTTAGCAGCTTAGTAAGATTTTAAATTGCACTTGCTCACATTTATATTTAAATATTTAAAAATGAATCGATCCGCAGGCAACTGTTTGGTTAGTTGCGGCATTTTTTATTTTCTTATCTTTCTTTTTTGATAAAAAATAAAATAATGATACCTGCATTAAGAAAACAATTCAATACTAATTTTACCCAAAAAAAATATCAGGATTTTTTAAAAGATCTTAATAGTAAGCATCCAGGCGACATTGTATTTCGCATTGCCGAAACGCCCATTTTTATTCCAAAAGATTTTACCGCTAAAGTAATTGATGCCTGTGAGGCTATTGTTGATTTTATTGTGCGGCCGGACTTTAAAGAGATTACCAAAAATGCTATTCCGCCAAATGAAAGTGTGCCTGATGAAAATAAGCACACGCATTTTATAGCGTTTGATTTTGGCATTTGCGAAAATGAAGCTGGTGAGCTTGAGCCTCAATTGATAGAGATGCAGGGCTTTCCAAGTTTGTTTGCTTTCCAGGTTTTACATCCCCAGGTAACGGAAAAACATTTTGACATTCCGGAAAATTTTGATAACTACCTTAGCGGCTACAATGCGGATTCTTACATACAGCTTTTAAAAAAAATAATTATTGGCGACCATAAAACTGAAAATGTAATATTGCTTGAAATAAAACCACACGACCAAAAAACGAGAATAGATTTTTATTGTACACAGGATTACATTGGCTTGCCCATCGTTTGCCTCACTGAGCTTGAGCAGGAAAATAATAAATTGTTCTACCGGAAAGACGGCGAAAGAATTGAAATAAAAAGAATTTATAACAGGATAATTTTTGACGAACTTTCTGAGATAAAAGATAAGCTCGGCGATGTGGTTGATATCACCCAACCATTTAACGTGGAGTGGGTACCACATCCCAATTGGTTTTATAAGATCAGCAAGTACACCATTCCTTTTATACATCATCCTTATATACCGGAAACATTTTTTCTAAACGAGGTAAAACAGATGCCGGCCAATCTTGAAGATTATGTATTGAAGCCTTTATTTTCATTCGCAGGGCAAGGAGTTATTATTGATGTGAGCAAAGAAGATATTGATGCTGTAAAAGATCCGGAAAATTGGATATTGCAAAAAAAAGTAAAATATGCTGATGTGATAAAAACGCCGGACGTGCCGGCGAAGGCGGAAATAAGAATATTTTATTTTTGGGAAGAAGGAGTGCCAAGGCCCGTAGCTGTAAACAATCTGGCCCGGTTGAGTAAAGGTAAAATGATCGGCGTTCGATATAATATGGAAAAGGATTGGGTTGGCGGCACTACCTGCTATTTTGAAAAATGATACAAAGCATTCCATTTAGAGGGATGCAAATAGCGTCAATAAAGTTTTTCAATGCACAGAATTTTATTTTTAAGAAATCCTGATTTTAATTGTAAAAACCTATCTTTATTGCCGGGATACTACAGAAAATTTTTGGTTATAAATTAAGTTTGCGTTTGTCTGAAATAAAGAAACATAATGAGGATGAGTTGGTCCATCTTTTACAGAGCAGGGACAAGTCTGCGTTTGAATATCTTTACGATAATTACTCCGCCGCACTATTTGGTATCATTTTTAAAATGCTTGAAAACAGAGAGCTTGCCGAAGATGTTTTGCAGGAGGCATTTGTAAAAATCTGGAAAAACTTTTCAAATTACGATAGCGGTAAAGGTCGTTTGTTTACCTGGATGCTTAACATCACAAGGAATCTAACGATCGACACTATACGAAGTAAGGGTTATAAAAAGCAGGCAAAAATCCAGTCCTCAGAGAATGCCGTAGATAACATCAGCACCAACACCAATACCGCTGCAAGCTTTGATGCCATTGGCATCAGAAAGCACCTGACCCTTCTCAAAAACGACCAGAAACAAATCATTGATCTTGCTTATTTTGGGGGATTTACCCAGGACGAAATATCTAAACAATTAGATATTCCGTTGGGTACTGTAAAAACAAGAATGCGAACAGCAATTATTGAATTAAGAAAAATATTACGCAATTAAAATTGAACATAAACGACATCATATCATCCGGTTTACTTGAGCTTTACGCTTTGGGCCTCACTTCTTCTGAAGAAACGGCACAGGTACAAGGTTGGATAAGCCAATACCCTGAAGTAAAACAGGAGTTGGATGAGATACAAATGTCCGTTGAATCTTATGCACAGGCGAATGCTGTGGCTCCTTCAGCTTCGGTGAAAGAAAAAATACTTTCCCAAATTTCAGCCGATGATGCTCACAATAAACTTACTTTTTCAAAGAACGAAAATGAAGTAGCTGACATTGCCACGTATCGTATTCCTACCTTCATGAAAATTGCTGCTGCGGCCATGCTGATTTTATTGATTGGAAGTATTATTCTTAATTATTCTTACTATCAAAAATATCAAACGGCTAATAATGATTATCAAGCAGCCGCTAATGATCTTGCGGTAGCCCGGCAAAAAATTTCTCAGCAAGATGCGGCAAACACAGTAATGAACAGTGAGATTGATGTAATGACAGACAAGAATTCGAAGTCTGTGGTTTTAAATGGCACGCCCAAAACGCCTGATGCGCTCGCTAAAATATTCTGGATGAGAAATACCGGGGATGTATATATTGATCCTTCTAATCTTCCTGCATTGCCTGAGGGAAAACAATACCAACTTTGGGCTATTGTAGATGGTAAGCCAATAAGCGGCGGAATGATATCAACGGAAAAAGGAATTTATCACATCCAAAAAATGAAATCATTTGGTAAAGCAGATGCTTTTGCCATTACCCTGGAAAAGGCCGGCGGCAGCCCCACTCCCACTATGGAAGAAATGGTGGTTATCTCAAAGATTTAAATTATTCTTCCGCAAATTTTCTTTTTACTCTTCTTATCTATTAGACCTCACTGCGGTTGCTAAGCACATTTATTATTAGAAGCAATTTCATTGTAAAAAGTGCCGGGATTGTCAATGATCAAATTTCAACCTTTGTAAAAAGAGGTGTCCTAAAAAATATACCTTATTATTTTTTTAGCAAATAAGGTGATAATAAAAAGGCATAATGATGCGTGATACTAAAAGCATAACATCATTTTTCAAATTGCAGAACAGCAAATCACTTTGTAATAATCTTATAAAAGATATTGCAATCTCCCTACATTTTTCTAAGCTTATTTCTCAAGCCTATTTTAGTGTAGATGATTAAAGACACGGGAACGGATATCAGCCATGCTGACCACCGTGCAAGGTGAAAAATTAATGATCAAACAAAATGGTAAATCCGCTATGATAACAGACGAAAATGGCGGCACCGCAAAAGTTACTATCGCAGACGTGAACCAAAGCAGTGGAGTTATTCACGTTGTGGACAAAGTTTTGCTTCCTAATAACATAATGTGTAAGTATTATGTCTATCCAAAAAGCCGGCAATTGCCGGCTTTTCTTTTGATAAAAATTGTTGAATATTTTTTGTAATAAGTGTTGCATCAAGCAACAGCTTTATTCACCAGGCCTGCTGCCTCACTAAGTAAAATAGCAGATTGGACTTTCAATCCGCTCTTATCAATAAGATCTTTGGCTACCTCTGCATTGGTGCCTTGCAGGCGCACGATGATGGGAATATCAATTGTACCGATGGACTGGTAAGCATCTATAACGCCCTGGGCTACACGATCGCACCTTACAATGCCGCCAAATATATTTATAAGAATCGCTTTTACTTTCGGATCTTTTAGAATTATTCTAAAGCCCGCTTCCACTGTTTGTGCATTCGCAGTACCACCTACGTCAAGAAAATTGGCAGGCTCACCACCGCTGAGCTTTATCATATCCATAGTGGCCATCGCAAGGCCGGCGCCATTTACCATGCAGCCGACATTACCATCAAGCTTTACAAAATTGAGATTGAATTTTGCGGCTTCTACTTCGGTGGGGTCTTCTTCTGCAATGTCACGCAACACGCTTATATCAGGATGCCGCATAAGTGCATTGTCATCAATATTCATTTTACAATCAACCGCAATTATTTTATTATCGCTTGTTTTAAACAAAGGATTTATTTCAAGCATGCTGCAGTCAAGGCCTACATAAGCATTGTATAAATTGGTTACAAACTTTACGCAATTCTTAAATGCATCACCCTTCAACCTCAGGTTGTATCCGATTTTTCTTGCCTGGAAAGAAGGTAAACCACCACCGGGATGAACCCATTCTTTAAAGATTTTTTCAGGCGTGTCGTGCGCAACATCTTCAATATTTACTCCGCCCTCGGTGCTATACATTATTACATTTTTCCCCTTTGCCCGGTCTAATAAAATTGAGAGGTAAATCTCTTTTATCTTTTCCGGCCCATCATAGTAAACATCCTGTGCTACTAATATTTTGTTTACCTGTTTACCCGCTTCTCCTGTTTGCACAGTCACTAACGTACCACCAAGAAGCGTACCCGCAATCTTTTTTACATCATCCACATTCTTAGCGACAGCTACTCCGCGTTGGTCGGTTCCTATGATGGTTCCTTTACCTCTGCCGCCTGCATGTATCTGCGCTTTGATTACCGCAAACTTGCTTCCATACTGACTATTGATATAGCGATAGGCTTCTTCAGCTTCTGCTACGGTATTGCATGCTATTCCTTCCTGTATGGGAACATTATATTTTTTTAGTAATTCCTTGGCCTGGTATTCATGTAAATTCATATAAAATTCTTTGGAGCGAAGATAAAGTCTAATTAGTAAACAGACGAAAGTTTTGGCGAAGACAAGTGAGTAACACTATGCATAGAGAACATTTTTATTCTTACCTCAACGGTAAAAACATTGCTCACACTCACTTGTATTTTTTCAGCTATCGCTTCAATAAAGTAATTTTGCGCACTTTGGCATTTCGGCCTTCTTTAAATGCCAACAAAGAACATGGAATGATTGATAATAAAAAAATAGTGGTAGTTCTGCCGGCTTATAACGCTGCGCTAACGATTAAGAAAACTTATGATGAAATTCCTTTTGATATCGTAGATGAAGTAATATTAGTTGACGACAACAGCAGCGATAAAACAATTGAAGTGGGCCACGAACTTGGCATCAGGCACATCATTAAACATGACAAAAACCGCGGCTATGGCGGTAATCAAAAAACATGTTATAATAAGGCATTAAAGATTGGAGGTGATATCATAATCATGCTCCACCCCGACTATCAATATACGCCCAAGCTTATCCCATCAATGGCTTATCTTATTGCGAACAACGTGTACCAGGTGGTGCTTGGCTCGCGTACATTAGGAAAGGGCGCTTTGCATGGCGGCATGCCTTTATACAAATACATCGCTAATCGTGCGCTTACTTTTTTTGAAAACGTAATGCTCAACCAAAAAGTCGCAGAGTATCATACAGGTTATCGTGCTTTCTCAAGAGAAGTGCTCGAGCGGATCAACTACGAAATAAATTCAGAAGATTTTGTTTTCGATAACCAGATGCTGTCGCAGATCATTTATTTCGGATACGAGATTGCAGAGATCACTTGCCCGACAAGATATTTTGAAGAAGCTTCCAGCATTAATTTATCCCGAAGTATTACCTATGGATTAGGTGTACTGAAAGTGTCGCTGGTGCATCGTTTATGCAAGTGGGGATTGATGAAAAGAAAGATGTATGTTCCTTTGGTGGTGAGGGGTAAGTGATCGGTGATGAGTGATCAGTGATGAGGTATCAGTGATCAGTTGTGAGCGATTTCAATTCTGAATCTTTAAAGATTTATTAAGACTATGCATTTAAGTAAAATACAAATCATCATTTTTACAGGTATTGCTGCAGCCTTCTTTTTCATTCCTTTTTTAGGCAGCGTTCATTTGTTCGATTGGGATGAAGTCAACTTTGCGGAGTGTTCCCGTGAAATGATAAAGATGAACGACTACAGCAGGGTTTACATCAACTTTAAGCCTTTTTGGGAAAAGCCTCCGATGTTCTTCTGGATGCAAAGCACGGCAATGAAAATATTTGGCGTGAATGAATTTGCTGCACGGTTTCCCAATGCGCTATGTGGTATAGTAACATTGATTGTAGTATTTGTTTGCGGCAGCAGAATTTATGATAAGAAATTCGGCATCCTTTGGGCGCTTGCCTTTGGCGGCTCGCTCTTTCCAAACATGTATTTCAAATCGGGCATTATTGATCCCTGGTTTAATCTTTTTACGTTTTTATCACTGTACTATTTTATCCTCTATCATTGGTCCAGGAATGGGTTTGATAAAGCCGGCCTGAAAAAAAATCCAATCACTTATGTCGTGTGGTCCGGCATATTTATGGGGGTTGCCGTGTTAACTAAAGGCCAGGTTTCACTGATGGTTTTTTTATTGGCTCTCGGCGTTTATTTTATTTATAACCGCTTTCGTTTTTACTTCAACTGGTGGCATGCACTTTTATATTTAGTTGTCGCCACTGCGGTAACGGCAACGTGGTATGGTTATGAAACAATGAAGAATGGTCCGTGGTTCGTAGCTGAATTTTTTAAATACCAATACCGCCTTTTTACAACGCATGATGCCGGACAAAAAGGATTTTTCGGTTACCATTATATTGTATTGCTAATAGGTTGTTTTCCGGCCTCGCTTCTTGCTATCCCTTCTTTTTTTAAAACAAATTATACGAGCAGATTCGATAAAGATTTTAAAAAATGGATGCAGATATTATTCTGGGTGGTCACTGTTTTATTTACGATTGTTCAGTCACGCATTATTCATTATTCTTCTTTAGCCTGGTTTCCCGTTACTTTTCTTGCAGCCTATTCATTGTATAAATGGGACCTGCACCAACTGAAGTATAAAAAATACGTGGGTGTTTTTATAGCGGTACTTGGCGGCATAATAGCTTTGTTTTTATTGGCCTTTCCCTATATAGCAATGAATCTTAAAAAAATGTCTGCCAATGTAAGTGATCCGTTCACAAAAGAAATGATGCAGGCAAATGTTCATTGGAGCGGCGTGGAAGGGATCGTTGGCTTATTGATGGTCATCTCGATTATCATTGGAATAATCTATCTCGGCAAAAACAAATTTCAGCGGGCAGCCTGGACGTTATTTGGTGGCACGGCGCTCACTATTTTTTTAGCTTCGGCGATCATAGTTCCAAAAGTAGAACAGTATACGCAAGGCGCAGCTATTGATTTTTTTACACAAAGACAAGGGGAAGATTGCTATGTAAATACCCTGGGCTATTTCAGCTATGCCCAGCTTTTTTATGTAAAGAAAAACATACCTACCAATCCAAATTCTTATGACGAGCAATGGTTGCTTACCGGTGATATTGACAAGCCCGCATACTTTGTATCAAAGGTGGGGCGGATAGCTAGATTCAAACAATATGCTGAGTTGAAGGAACTCTATCGTAAAAACGGATTTGTCTTTTTGAAGAGAGATGTACCATTTAGATAACGATGTTTTTTTGAACCGTAATATTGAAACGCTTTGAAAAAATATTTATATCTATTTCATAAAAGTGCAGTTTGAATAAACAAAAAAATAAAAGAAGTTGGTGAACAAAACTGCTTTATTTCAGAAATGACTGTTGCTGAATTAAAATATGGATCTTAAAATGGCAAAAGACCGGAAGAATTAAGACTGATCGGTTGAAGTATTTATTCCAAAAATTTTTTTAATTCCAATTTTTATTCACTATACATTTATGCCAAAGAGAAAGCAAAACTAAGAAGGCAAAAATTAATGATTGATGACTTTGATATTTTAATTGGAGCTACTTCAATTACTCATTAAATGGTAATGTTGACTAATAACGTCAACCATTTAAAAAGGTTTAAAAAAGTAGTAATAGAAGATTTGACAAAGCTTACAAAGAATTAATATCAGGAATAATAAATGAGAATTTCGTCAGGCACATATAGCTTGCCGAGTACCTGCAAACTCAACATGCAAGCGCTTCCTCAAATCAAAAAAGACATTGCTTCGTCCCTGTTTTCCTTTCTTCCGGTTACTCATAAGAATACCTTGTTCTATTCACTTTTATATCTCTTAAAAGCGCAGACTTAGGACTGATGTTTATACTGAATGAACGATACCTGCCAACCGGGGAAAGGCTTATAGCCATTTGCCAGCAGTGCATGTCGCGGGAGATGGATATTGACAACTGGTTCAATTCTCCCTGCGATATATTATAATAGCCATTGATGCCCATTTGCCATTTCGGCGTTAGCGCAAGCGTGCCACCAAACGAGGTATTTTGTGTATAGTCCGTTCGAAAGCCTTGGTTGGGTACAAAAATTTTGGAGAAGCTTAATGAATAGGTAAGATTTACCGACCAGGGAATGCTGAAGTCTGCAAACTCGCCGGGATTGTTAGTGATGTAGGCTAATTCGTTATTGTATTCATCTTCCGAATAATTGTTGTTTCGGAGAAAATCATTTTTTTCCTGTTGAGTTTGCGATTCTGCGCTGGGCTTTTTATCGCCACCGCGAAAATTACTTGACATCGAAACATTGCCACTTACGAGCCGCCCGAGTGAAAATGCATTTCGCTGCCAAAGTAAATTATTTACACGCTGGCCTTCCGCATTTACCTGGTAAGGATCGAGTACTGCCCCCGCCGTGATATTTATTTTATCAAACAAATTACTCCTTGCCGATACAACGAAAGGGCTTAGTTGAAATGAATCAAGAAAAAAGTTATAGCTGCTATTGATACTAAACCCATCAATAAGCGTCACTTTTTTTAAAGCGTTCTCGCCCGTATCTTTTTTATTTCGCACTTTCATGGAAACGTTGTTATCAATACCGAATGTGAGACCGCCGAATCTGCCGGGAGAATAGCCGCTGAAAACGTTGTGCTCAAATACAGAAAACTGGGCTTTTCTGCCGGTGGTATCTACCTGGGTGAAATAGAAGTTATTTTTATTAAAATCCGGCTTATAAGAAAACCCAAACGTTGGCCGTATCTCGTGGCGGATGGCTTGTATTTTCGAATCTTTATTTTTGGCTGTTATCAACCCGAATATTCTTGTGGAAATGCCCAGGCCAAATGACATTTGCCTTGCCGTATAAAATCCTTTATTTACGGTTGTATCCATCTTTTTATTTACCGGATTCCAGTTTCGGAAAACTTTGGTTTGATACCATGTTTCATCATAACTAACGGAGGGGGCTACCTGAAATGCGCCCATCTGTGGAAGTGAAAGAGATATGGGCAGGGAGTGATGTGCGCCAAACTGTAAGGTATCTGCAATTTGTTTAAATATGTGTCCTAATGTATCATAAAAAGAGAACAGGCTTTTCGCATTTCCATTATAAGCAATTCCTAAATTCTCATACCACTTTGGCGTACCCACAAATTCTTTTTTCCGGAAGGGATAAATCGTTTGCACGTTAAAACCAACGTCAGGCAGGTTTACATTGATGATTTTTAAATTGGTATTCTGGTTATGATTTGCGGTCACGGTTAAGTTGTATGGTTTGTCTTTCCACGTTTTTGAATAAGCGATGGAAGAGCTAAGCTGGTTTTGAAAGTTCTGTACGGGCCTGTCCGGCACATAAGCATTGTAGCTGCTGCTTCCGGCATTTACATTTGCGCTAAAAGTAACGCCCGGCCTGGATTTGCTATCCGTTGAGTGGCTCCAGGCTATATGATAGCTCCTGTTTTTCGAATAATCAGGGTCGCCTTTAAAATTGGATTTAAAGTTTTGAACGTCAAATGCAATGCTTCCAGTGTACCTGTATTTTTTGGTGTAATGCGGATTCACATTGAAGGTCCAGCCGCCATACGAATACACGTTGGCCCTGAAGATCACATCCCAATAATCACTAATCACTTTATAATAACCCAATCCCTCCAGTCCTAAGCCACGCTGTTCATTGGCTGTAAAGTTAGGAGGGAGAAAACCGGAATGCCTTCCCTGGCTCAAAGGATATATTCCAAACGGCAGATAAATAGGGATGGGCACACCTTCAAACTCGGGATGAACGGGGCCTGTAATGGCGACCTTATTATTGATGAATTTTATTTTGTTACTGATAAAAGCAAAATGCGGGGTATCCAGGTCGCAGGTGGTAAATCTTCCCCTCAATGCATAAAATACATTGTTATCTATTTTTTTTATCACATCGCCATATACATACATTTCGCCTTGCTGGGTATAGGTGCTCTTTGTAAGCCCCTTGCCGCTTTTCATATTAAATCGAATGGAATCGCTTTGCAAAAGAAAGTCTGCCTGCTTGTAAATAGGCATGGATATTACCTTGCCGGCGCTATCCCGCTTAATAGAAGCAATGATATCTCCCGAGGCCTGGTCAAAAGAAATGACAGGAGCGCTGAGATCGTTGTCCTTATAATTAGTGGTCGCTTTTTTACCATAAAGCGTAATTATTTTTCCCGGCACATCGAGTACCATAGAGTCTTCCGCCGAATACTCCACTACTGCTTCAATAGCATTTTTTGATTCTTTATACAATAAAGTATCCTGGCTTTGGGTTAATGAAGAAGTATCGCTGACAGATGTAGAGTCTGTTTTTTTAAAAGAAATGCTGTCAATAGAATTTATTTTCTTTAACGGCAAAGTATCAATAGTATTTAATTTCTTTTTCTTTCTGTTGATATTTTGTTTCTGCGGAGGAGGAATTGTATCGGCGGTTGAAGTTAAAAATGTGTGAAAAGGCTTGTGCAAAAAATCTTTATCCCTACTTTGAACCGTCTGTATAAATACTGCTGCTGCTGTAGCTAAGGCCAATATAGTTTTTAAGCTAACTTTGTTTATCATGTTTATAGCAGTAGCCAACAAAAATAGACAGATTTCAATTAAGGTTTTGTGAAGATTAATATAATGAATTCGTATCCAATTAAAATAATTTAGCCAGATGTTGAGACTAAGTAAAGTATTTCCATTTTTATCCAAATGCCTTCCTCTTTTTTTATTTTCCATTCTCTTCGTATTAAGCAACCTTGTAACAAACGCACAAGGAAAAAAAATAAAAACAATAATAGTGGACCCCGGCCATGGCGGCTCAGATGCGGGAGCCCATGGCGAATATGAAGGCACGTTGGGATCACTCGAAAAAAATATTACCCTCGCAATCTCTCTGAAGCTTGTGGACGAGCTAAAGAAACAATTGCCCTATGTAAATATTATCCCAACCCGCACCACAGATGTATTTAATTCAGTAAGAGAAAAAGCAAAGTTTGCTAATGATAACCATGGAGATCTTTTTGTATGTATTCATGCAGATGCCGTTAATTTGAAAACAGGCTCCCGCATCACAGGCTACCGGCAGGAAAAATATAACACCGTGAAATATGTGGGAAAAGGAAAAAAAAGAAAAAAAATTGTAACGCCACACACCCGTGAGGTGCCTATTCGCCAATACTTTAAAATACCAACCACAAGAAAAGGAACGAGCACGCTTATTCTTGCAGCGCACAAAACAAGCGCTAAAATAAAAGCACTGGAAGAAAGTGATATGCAATTTGAAACCAGTGATAATGACAGCACAGCAGACATAAACTATGACAGCCCTGAGTGGAAGGCAAGTGCTCTCTTATACACACAAAATTATTTTAAAAGAAGTTACCAGTTGGCAACTAATGTGCAGGAGGCGGTGGAGGCTACCGGCAGAAACAATTTAGGCGTGTGGCAACGCCAGATTGGGCTTTGGGTGCTGCAGGCAACTCAAATGCCGGCTGTGTTAATAGAAACAGGATTTATCGCTAATTACGATGACGAAAGATACCTTAACAGCGAAAAAGGCCAGCAGGAAATAGCCGAGGCCATTACCCGCGCCATTATAAAATATAAAAACCAGGTAGAAGCCGGCGGCAGTAGCCAGGCATTAACTTCTCAAAAATAATCCGCCTGAATATCTAAAATATAAGCATGCTTTTAGTTTCCCGATTTTTTAATGTCTATATATTGATATTGGTTTCCACTCTGCCCATAAAGATTTACTATTTTCGTGATTCCATTTTAAACCAATGAATTCATAAGATTAATATCAACCCCAAAAAATGAAAATCAATAACGAAACAAAAATAGGCGTACTGGCAATTGTGGGTGTAGCCATCCTGGTGCTGGGTTTCAATTATCTTAAAGGCAAAAGCTTTTTTAAAAAAGAGAAACATCTGTATGCCGTCTATCAAAATGTGCAAAGCCTCAATAAATCTAATTCAGTTATCATTAACGGCTTGCAGGTAGGTACGATTGCCAACCTTGATGGCGGTAAGGACATGAAGGAAATTGTTGTGACCGTTACCCTTACCAAAGATGTAAACATTCCGGTTAATTCGCTGGCAGTTATTAATCCAAATCTTTTAGGCAACCCGGTGATGGAAATTCAGTTGGGTAATGCAACCAATTTCCTGAAAGATGGCGATACGCTTATCACTTCGCTTAGCGGAGGCGCTTTTGATGAAGCGCTCAAAATAATAAATCCGGTGCTGTATGAAGTAAGGAATGCGGTAAAATCGCTGGATTCAGTGTTGCACATTGTTACGGGTGTATTTGACCCCAGCACAAAAAATAATATAAAAGGCATCATTGAAAATTTGGAGAAAACCACGGCTTCATTTTCCTATACGGCCGTTTCGCTCCAGGAATTAATGAATGCCCAAACTGGTGCGCTTGCTCACTCTATTGAGAATGTAAATTCTTTTACAGCCAATCTAAATTCGAATAATCAAAAGCTCAACGATATACTTACAAACGCACAAAAAGCGTCCGCCAGTTTTGCCGGTATTGACTTAAGCAAAACACTTGATACGCTTAATGTGGCTGTAGATAATTTTAAGAAGGGCTCGGAAAAGATCAATAGTAAAGATGGCTCTCTCGGGCTTTTGCTAAATGATAAAGCCCTCTACAATAATCTGCAATCAACCGCTAATAAATTAAATATCCTTCTGGATGATATAAGGGTGCATCCAAAGCGATATGTAAACATTTCAGTCTTTAGCAAGAAAGACAAAGGAAATTATATTACCGCGCCGTTAATAGACGACACCCTAAAAGTGGTTAATTAAAGTAATGCGGCTGCTGAATAAATTTTTATGCCTTATCATTTTTTTACCGGTAGGCATTACTTCTTTTGCGCAGATCACCACTCCGTCGAGCCGCGACACAATAAAGGAATTCGAAATTATTCGCGGGCCAAGTATGCGAACTATTGAGCTTGATTCGATCACTACTTTGCAAACCATTGCGGGTGGTGCAGTGGTGAAGCAAGGTACTACTACCTTCTCCAGTGATAGCGCTGTTATCAATCCCGTCACACATATCATTGAAGCGTTTGGCAATGTTCACATCAACCAGGCAGATAGTGTACAAACTTATGGCCAGTACCTTAAGTACATTGGAACAGAAAAAATCGCTTACCTGAAACGCAATGTAAAACTTACTGATAAAAAGGGAACACTATTTACGAATGATCTCGATTACAATCTCAATACCGGTATAGGCAATTATCATAATGGCGGAAAGGTTATTGACAAAGGAAATACCATCACCAGCAAAGAAGGAACTTATTATGCCGATACAAAGGATGTTTATTTTAGAAACGACGTAGATGTGATTGGGCCGAAGAACCGTATAAAAGCAGATTCATTAATTTACAACATGTATTCAGAAGTGGTTTCTTTTACCGGCAATACTAATATTAAAAATAAAGAAGTTGACATCAATACCACGCAGGGAACATACGATCTTAAAACCGGCAATGCTTTTTTTACGAGCCGCACGGCTGTGAAAGACAGCAGTGGCCGTGTTTACATTGCAAATAATATGGCGCTCGAAGATAAATCGGGTAATGCGCAGCTTGAGGGAAACGCGGTGATAAAAGATTCTGCAAACGGATTGATTGTAACTGCCAACCAGATATTTCTTAATAAAAAAAACAATTCCTTTTTGGCAACCCGTAAACCGGTGATGATAATTATACAGAAAAACGACAGTACTTACGTGGCCGGTGATACGCTTTTTTCCGGCTATACTACTTCCATAAATTATAATGAGATGACGCTGCAAAAAGACAGTGCGGCAAGAGATAGCTTGTCAATCAAGCTGAAGAAAGACAGTGCTTCAAAAGATACGTCACAAATAAAAATAAAGAAAGACAATGTTGCCGATTCATCGTCTTCCAAGCTTGAGAACAATATTTTACAAGATTCGTTGTCTTCAAAATTAAAAAGAGATACCACTCATTTTGCAGACACCGCAAAGGTTTTTATTCCTGAGCAAAAGGAATCAACTGATTCAATAAATGAAACTAAAAGAATAATAGATTCATTAAGATCACGTGCGTTGCCATTTAATAAAAAGACAGTGAGTAATGAGCCGATGAACACTCTTCAGGATGATTCCCTGAAAATAATTTTGCCCGGTGAAAACATTTTACCGGAAGATTCTTCTAAAGCTGCACTGCCTAATTTTACGCAAGCTGACTCAGTGCGAAATAACTTGATTGCAGCAAATGGAGTTGATACAAATACTGTTGGTAAAAAAGATTCTATAAGATATATTATAGCCTTTCATCATGTAAAAATATTTAATGATTCTCTTCAAAGCATTTCCGATAGTCTTTTCTTTTCTTCAAAAGATTCTGTATTTCGTTTGTATTACGATCCGGTGATTTGGAGCGGCGGAAGCCAGGTAACCGGTGATACAATTTTTCTTTATACAAAAAATAAAAAGGCTGATCGCCTGTTTGCCTTCGACAGATCATTGGTCGTGAATAAAACCACGGAAGGCTTCTACAATCAAATGGCTGGTAAAACGCTCAACGGTTACTTTATTGATGGAAAAATAGATTATATGCGGGTGAAAGGTTCACAGGCAGAAAGTATATATTATGCCCGCGATGATGACAGCGCCTACATCGGCATGAACCGCGCCACGGGTGATGTAATAGATCTTTATTTTAAAAAAGATGGCCTTACCAAGGTACTGTTTGTAAATGATGTGAAGGGAAAAATGTATCCCATGAGAGAGATACCCGCCGAAGAAAAATTCCTGAAAAATTTTATCTGGCTTGATGATAAGCGGCCAAAAGATAAGCTTGAATTGTTTGAATAATTTTTATGGCAAAAAAGTTTGCTCATCTTTAGTCTCACCAATTTTCATATCCGGAAAAATAGACACAGCCATCATCACCACCGAGCTCAATATTAATAAATAGATTCCCGCTTTTTTCTCAGGGCAATAAGCATTGTAGCAGGAAGTAAACAAAATATATGTCCTTATCAGGTAGCCGATATTTACCGCCGATAAAATGATGTGCAATCTTTTCGCCCATATTTTATTAAGATAGATCAATATAATTGACACTACAGCAAAAAACATAATAAACATGCCCGGCTTGCCGTACATATTTTTTTCAGAAAAAAAACCATCAAAGTTTTTACCAATATCAGCATAATATGCCCACGGTATGAAGCAGCTTATGATCATTAAGGCACACGCCGCAAAACCAATTATTTTATAAAACTTCATACAGTGTATTTTATCAGTAAACCCGTAACTATCGCGATGCCCATACTTAAGAGGGTTCCTATCACGAGATATTCTGTTTTAATTTCCTGCCGGTCTTTTTCGTTAAAGCGGATAATGCCTTTTGCAGCTATCAATAAGCCGATGGCAGAATATTGATTTTGCATTACGAAAATCAGAATAATAATTCTTTCAACTATACCTATCCATTTACCCGCACTTGCGAGGTTTTCAGAATCAGGGATCTGGTCGCGCCAGTTTTTAGTAAGCTGCCCTATTAAAATGCCGGCAGGCATGGTAAGAAAAACACCGGCAGTTGTTATAAACCAAAAAAGCTCATTGGCGTTGAGGCTGCTCCACATCTGCTGCACACGAGACCATGTTATAAATGTGAAATACCAACAACCAAATATTACCAGCAAATGCAACAGTTGGTCTGCCAAAAAGTAAACAACATTTTTCTGCCGGTAAGATTTCCAGCCATCAATAAGTGTGTGTGTAATAAGAATTATTAAAGCAACCAGCCAATATCTCCACCCGATCAATATCCAGGCGGCCAGGGCCGTCACAAAGCCGTGAAGGTATAATTTGCCGGAAGCAAAATGCTTTTTATTCCGGCTTTCTATCCAGCCGGATGGTTGCAAAACAAAGTCTGTCAGCAGATGTGCTAATAACAATTTTATCAGCCATATAGATTCGATAACCATTCTTTAAAATTGATTAACTTATTGCCTGCACTAACAATTGATATTGATTTAAAATTTTTTCAATCTCAGCCCACCTGCCGGAGCTCACGTGCTGGCTGATCGTACTCTTCGATTTTCTCAACCGCTTTACCACATCCTGCTGCAGGCCGCCCTTTAATAACTCAAAGATCACTTTGGCCTGCTTAGGCGTCATCCTGCTAAAGATTGAATTTATATAATCAGATATTAGCTGAAAGCTGATGTTAGCCTTTTCATTTGCTGTTGCTATTATCAGCCTCTGCGCTGTTTTTTCAAGCTCATCAAAAGCCCGCCCAGACAATATAAAAGCCTCTCCTTTTGCTGCGCCGAGTGTTTTAATTCTCTCTTTTACTTCGCCAATGCCAATGCTTATCTTAACGTCGGTTTTAGTTTTATCAATAATACTTATTGCTGCCGTTCTGCAAAGTAAGGCAATACGCAAAGAATCGGCGGGTTGTTTTATTAATGCCTGGAAACTGTCACCCCTATAAAACTCATACTTATAGGGATCAAGCGCCTGCTGTAAAATTTTTATCAACCCTCTTTCTTTAGACGGCGTAAGCTTTGTTGAATTTACAATATCCCCGGTGAGAACTGCCTGCATAAATTATTCAATATCCAAACATACGAATTTTTTTTTATTCCGTGCAAATACACGAACTAATCAATAGTTCGTATAAATATACGAACTTAAGAAATGTTCGGTTATATACACGAACTTGTATTTTTTAAAAGTAAACGCTATTAAGCTTTGTAAAAGAGAAAATACGCTGTGCATACGGGGTTAGAAAATGCATTTAAAATCATTTGTTTTCCAGGCGGCAAAAAGAAAACCATATTGTATGGGTAATATAAATTATTATTTTTTTAAAAAAAATCCCGGGAAGAGTAGTACTTTAATTGTTTAATTCAAATCAATACATAATGGAGCAGTCAACCAGTGTAATAAAAGATACCAGTGCAAACCCGGCGCCGCTCGGCTTACTGGCGTTTGGGCTTACAACCGTTTTACTCAACCTGCACAACGCAGGCATTTTCGAAATGAACTCTATGATCCTCGCCATGGGAATTTTCTATGGCGGCCTGGCGCAAATTATTGCGGGCATTATGGAATCCAAAAAAAATAACACGTTTGGCATGACGGCATTTATTTCTTATGGCTTCTTCTGGCTTACGCTTGTTGGGCTGATAGTAATGCCGAAGTTGGGCTGGGTGGCCGCAGCATCTGAAGGCGCTATGGTGGCCTATTTGGTTATTTGGGGAATATTCACCGGGCTGCTTTTCTTTGGTACATTGGTTATCAGCCGGGCCTTGCAATTTGTATTTGCCACGCTTACGGTTCTCTTTTTTCTCTTGGCAGCAGGTGATGCCACGGGCAATGCAAGTCTTAAAACATTCACAGGATATGAAGGAATTATTTGCGGTGCGTCTGCTATTTATACAGGCGTTGGGGCTTTACTAAACGAGATGTATGGAAAAACCGTTATACCCTTAGGGCTTGTTATTAGAACAATTAAAAATAAAGAGGATTAGGCGTTTTGTTCGTGTTGTCGATTTAAAAAATAAACATAGCAGCGGCCTGCTTAAAAACAATAAAAAATTCGTGTTAATTTGTGTAACCTGTCTGCCGTCTCAAGTAGGTTCGTGGCTTTATCCCCGACTTGTATGTAAGGCGCCTAATGCTAAAAATAAAGTTTTATTTAATTAATTATGATAGACAATATCCGGCAAAAATTTATTTCGCTTTACCAGGGTCAACCTGTTATAGCAAGGTCTCCCGGCAGAATAAATCTTATTGGGGAGCATACCGATTACAACAAAGGCTTTGTATTGCCGGCAGCGATTGATAAGGCCATTTATTTTGCCGTATCGCCGCGGCAAGATGATGAGATCCATCTATATGCTTACGACCTGGATGAACATTATAGTGGCAACATTCAGTCAGTTGAAAAAAGCAATATGGAATGGCCTGATTTTATTTTAGGCTCGCTTCAGCAATTACAGAAAAACGGTTATCCAGTAAAAGGATTTAACGGAGTGATCGGCGGCGATGTTCCATTAGGCGCGGGCCTTTCTTCTTCAGCAGCCGTTGAGTGTGCCTCTTTATTTGCTTTCA
The DNA here is from genome assembly GCA_965217965.1 of Hanamia sp. Taxonomy (GTDB): domain Bacteria; phylum Bacteroidota; class Bacteroidia; order Chitinophagales; family Chitinophagaceae; genus Ginsengibacter. The sequence continues at coordinate 843,474 of CBDCJQ010000002.1, forward strand.
CTAAAATATTTTCCCTCGATATTGACAGGCTCACGCTGGTGAAATTTGCCCAAAAAGCAGAGAATGAATTTGTAGGCGTGATGTGTGGAATAATGGACCAGTTTGCCAGCGCCTTTGGTAAAAAAGACCATGCGATAAAGCTCGATTGCAGAAGCCTTGAGTATGAATATGAGCGCTTCAAATTAACCGATATTGATATTGTATTATTTGATACCAATGTAAAACATTCGCTCGCCTCCTCAGCATATAACGAACGACGGGAGCAATGCGAAAAAGGCGTGGCTCTTATAAAGGAAAAATATCCGGAGGTAAACAGCCTGCGTGATGCCACACCGCAAATGGTAGAAGATATATTGAAACCCGGAGATGAAGTTATTTACCGGAGGTGCTCTTTTATTGTAAAAGAAATACAACGGGTGATAAGCGCCTGTGAAGATCTTAAGCATGACGACCTAATATCTTTTGGTCAAAAAATGTATGCTACGCACTATGGCTTAAGCCGTGAGTATGAAGTAAGCTGTGAGGAACTCGATTTTTTAGTGGATTATGTAAAACCGAATGCCCATGTTATTGGCGCAAGAATGATGGGCGGCGGCTTTGGGGGCTGTACTATCAACCTTGTGAAAAAAGATGAACGCGAAAAATTAATTAATCAAGTTTCTCCGGCTTATAAAGAAGCTACAGGGCTCGACCTGAAAGTGTATGTAGTAGCCATCGAAAACGGCACAGAAATAATTGACGCTTAATATCATTTTGTATTCAATGAAAGAATGTTAGCCGGATGTTGATAAATTTTATTTAGAAAATGCGTGTTAGCAGATCGGGATAAATGTAAATTTATTACATGGAAACTGAAGACACTACGTTGCAAACAATTTTTAATATTGTAAAAAACGATCCGCATCCTGAAACGTATCTGTGTAGCCCAAGAGAAATAATACTCCGCCGGTTCCAGGATTGGGAAACCATACAACAACATTTACAGTTGCTTGAAAAAGAAGAACTGATCATTATAAAGCAGCTTGATAAAATCGCCATCTGTATTACTTTCAAAGGAATTGCAAAAGCCCAATCTTTACTTCAATCACAGCAGCCTTTGGTTGCTTTTTCTTTTAATCCCGCTTGAGATTTGTCTTTAAAATATCTATTTGTATTTTATTACCCGGATTATTAAGCCTAAGATAAAATCTGGTGGTAATATCGTATTACATTGTTATTTTTAAGTTTCAATCGCTCCGTTCCCAGGGATATAAATCAACAGCAAAACCTTACAATTACATCACAATTCGTATTATAAAATGAAAAAAATAAATTGCACGGAATAATCCGGCATTTTATTATATCTATTTATTCATCTCTAAAAATTATTTGTATGTCAGTTTGGGGACCATTGCAAGAGCGGTATGAAACCGCTCAGCCACGAAAAATATTAGCGCTTGATGGAGGAGGAATCCGGGGAGTGTTGACCTTAGAAATTTTGGCTGAAATGGAAAAAAAGTTAAGAGAGAAATTTAATAAAGGTGATGATTTTGTGCTGGGCGATTATTTTGATTACATAGGTGGCACTAGTACCGGCGCTATCATAGCGGCTGGCTTGTCACGGGGATTTTCAGTGCAAAAACTACTTGACTTTTACATTGAGAAAGGCGTGGATATGTTCGATAAAAATTTCATCTTAAAAAGATGGAAGGCCTTATATGAGTCAGGCCCTTTGCTGGATATGCTTAAATCTACCTTTGGTGAAGACACAGACCTTATGGTGCGAAAAGGAAAATATAAATCACTGCTGCTCGTGGTAACAATGAATAGGAGCACAGATTCTCCCTGGCCTATAAGCAACAATCCTTTGGCTAAATACAATGATGAATCGCGTGCAGATTGCAATGCAAAAATTAAATTGTTTCAATTGGTAAGAGCAAGTACGGCTGCGCCTGTTTATTTTCCTCCGGAAACTTTGCAATGGGATCCAAACGATCCTGAGAAGACCTTTGTGTTTGTGGATGGTGGTGTTACACCTTATAACAATCCTGCATTTTTAATGTATCGTATGGCAACGCAATCTGCCTACAACCTTAATTGGCCAACAGGGGAAGGTAAATTACTTATAGTATCCGTAGGAACAGGCTCTGCGCCAAGTGCCGGAGGCTACAGTAATTTGCTTGATGCTGCAAAGGGATTGCCTAATAATTTAATGTATGCGATGCAGGTGGACCAGGATATAAATTGCCGTACGGTGGGCAGGTGCACTTATGGCGCTGCTATCGACCGGGAATTAAAATTTATGGTTCCAATGGATGAAGAAGGCAAAATTGTTCCTTTAACTAATGATACAAAAATGCATTTTTTATATGCAAGATATAATGCCGACTTAAGCAGGGAAGGCCTGGACGCAGCAGGCCTTAATCATATTGATTCCGATCATGTACGTGAAATGGATTCTGTAAAATATATTGACCAGCTACGCGAAGTTGGTAAAAAGGCTTCAGAGCAAATTTCAATGGATCATTTCGGATCATTCGTGTAATAAAGAAAGTTCATTTGAACAAATGATAAATACGTAATGGTAGAAATCCATTATTATAAACTCTTACAAAAAAAACTCCTTATGATCATTGCGCTTGCAGGTAGAAGAATTGATGCGAAGGATGCGGAAGCACCACGCTTCCCTACTGAAAATATTGATAAGGTAAAAAAAAAGCTGGGACTTTTCTTACTTGAAAAAAAGCCGGATTGGTTTATAAGCTCAGGCGCTTGTGGTGCTGACCTGGTGGCACTCGAGGTTGCAGGCGAGCTTCAGATCAACAGGAAAATGGTGCTTCCTTTCGAGGCCAAAACATTTAGAGCTACATCAGTTGTTGACAGGCCGGGCGATTGGGGAACTTTATTCGATAGCATTTATGATGAATTAAAAACAGCCGGCAATATAGTTGCTTTAGGTTATAACAAAGATGACGATGCGGTATATGAAAGAACCAACTTCGATATTCTGAACGAAGCTGATAGGGCTTACGAGGAAAGAAGCGATCAATCTGCCGGTAATGAAAAAAAAATTGCAATAATTATTTGGGAAGGCAAGCCAAAAGATTCGGGGGATACCACCGATCACTTCAGGCAGGAAGCGAGAAAACGGGGCTATAAAATCTGGGAGATAAATAGTTTACATTAAATCAATAAACAAAATATTATGGCAAATGAAACATGCTTCGTTGTAATGGGTTTTGGTAAAAAAACGGACTTTGAAACAGGGCGAACGCTCGACCTTGATATGTCTTACCACAATATGATAAAGCCTGCCGTGGAGGCTGCAGGCCTTACTTGCATACGTGCGGATGAAATTGTCCATTCCGGGCTTATAGATGTGCCCATGTATGAACAATTATTAAATGCAGACGTAGTAGTAGCAGACTTATCCACTTCAAATAAAAATGCTTTTTATGAACTGGGTGTAAGGCATGCGCTGCGCCCTTATACCACGGTGGTCATTTGTGAAGATGGCATGAAATCCCCGATGCCTTTCGATGTAAATCATGTTGCCGTGCACCAATATCATCATCTTGGCGAAGACATTGGTTCAAGCGAAGCAAAAAGATTTAGCGGTTTGCTCACCGATGCAATCACGGCTATACTAAGCAAGAACCCGATTGATAAGGATAGCCCTGTATATACTTTTCTAAATGGCCTGAAAGCTCCCGAGATTGCCGCCGCTATAGAAGAGGCTGTTAAGCAAGCAATGCCGGAGGCTTCCAATGCTCAGCCACAAAATGTTCCCACCCAAAATTTAAAAACACATAGTGAATTGATGCAGGAAGTGGACGAAGCACAAAAGGCGGGTGATTGGATTACTGCAAAGGTTTTTCTAACAAAGATCAGGAAGAATTTAAAGTTAGAAAATAATGATAAAGAAGATCCATACATTTTACAGCGGCTCGCTTTAATCACTTATAAATCGAAGTCGCCGACCGAGCTTGATTCATTGTTGGAATCCCATCAACTAGTCACTTTATTGAATCCTATCAATTCCAATGATCCGGAAACGCTTGGCCTGTGGGGAGCAATTCACAAAAGGCTTTGGGAGATAAACCAGGATCCCGACGATCTTGATAAGACAATACGGGCTTATAAATGCGGCTTTTACCTGCGCAATGATTATTATAACGGTATCAACTATGCATACTTATTAAACGTTCGTGCAGATCAATCACCCGACCATGCAGAAGCAATAGCGGACTTTGTACAAGCACGGAGAGTGAGAAGAGAAGTGCTTGCTATTTGTGAAAAATGGCTTGAAGATAACCCCTCACCGGAGGAAGATGATGATGCAAAAGCGTTGAGTGATTACTGGGAAACCCGCTATTGGGTACAGGCTACTATGGGTGAGGCTTACACAGGTCTGGAAGAAGAAGCTATGGCGAATGAATTGTTATCAGAAGCTTATTCGAAAACAAAAGAAAAATGGATGCAGGAATCAACGGAAACACAAATTGAAAAATTGGAGGCGCTCATAAATAAATCTCCCTTAAAATTTGTTCAAAATAATGAAGGCTAAAAAGTCTCCATCGTATTTTTTATTATCCAGTTCTCTTTGATCAAACCAACCTGCTAATCGCCTGACAGTTTTACCAGGCAGTATGATTGCCTGCAAGAATCATCTTTTAGAAATTGCACCTGCACATCAATATCGGTTTTTAATTATTTAAAAGAACAATCTTTTTTTCAAAATAAATATAGCCCAAATGAAAGTTAAGAACATGGTAATAAAAGGAACTGAGCAGATTGTTCCTGTAAATGCATCGTCCGCAGAAGACATCATTACATTGCGCAAATCATATACTATTGGCGGCAGTGTAAGGGGCCTTACCGAAACACACGATGTATCACTTGAGAAAGATGACCTGGTAGAATTGGTTTTTAATGATGATACGATGTGGTATTGTAATACAGATACCATAGACGAAGTTTTCCCCGGCGCTGCAAAAGTAAACCGCTCCGGCAACGAAGTCTTCGAAGTACCGGTGGCGCTCGTGAGCACCGATGTGGAAAGAGGGATAGCCGGAAGTATTTTGCTGAAGGGCCTTAACATCTTTACAAAAAAAGCGATAGCTACAGAAGTGCAGGAAAAGGTAAGAGATGTTGCTGCAAATTTTGAAAAAAAGCAATTAGAAAATACGAGCGGCCTGTATCGCTTAGACGAAAATTTTCAATTACAACAATTCACTCCGTCAGTTACAAGCACACATTATTTATTATTTCTTCATGGCACGGCTTCTTCCACCAAAAGCTCTTTTGGCGAATTATTAAACACCGGCTTGTGGAAATATATTCATGATACATATGGCTCTAACGTATTGTGTTTTCAGCATGAAAGCCTTACCAAGAGCCCCTTGCAGAATGTGCTTGACCTGGTGAAGCAATTGCCGCAAAGTATTTCATTCGACATCATCAGCCATTCACGTGGAGGCCTGGTGGGCGATACGCTTGCACGCTTTTGCAATACCAATGAAAACATCAAAGGATTTGATGATAATGAAATTGCGTATTTAAAAAAAGCGGATAACAGGAAAAATGATCTTGATACCATTGGCACAATCAAAACAGCGTTGGCCAATAAAAAGATCATTGTAAATAAATTTATCCGCGTTGCCTGTCCTTCACAGGGTACCACACTTGCTTCAAGCAGGATGGATCATTTTTTTAATGTTACTTTTAATTTGATTGGCATGGCTGGAGGCCTTATTGCCAATCCGGTGTATAACGCTTTTAAAGATCTTATTTCTGTAGTGATTGATTGCAAAAACGATGTGGGCGTTCTTCCCGGCCTCGAAGCGATGAACCCGGACTCGCCATTTATTAAAGTGCTTAATAGCCCCGCCTCCAATGTAATTCTCGATCAGCCGTTATTGGTAGTATCAGGTAATTGCAAAACAAAATTAAACCTGAAGGCGCTGCTGATAATTGTAAGTAAACTATTTTATGCAAAAGATAATGACCTCGTTGTAAACACGAATTCCATGTATTACGGATCAAAAAGGCAAGCACAGGTGCAATACCTTTTTGATGACGCAACAGACGTAGATCATTTTCATTATTTCAAAAATAAAAAAACAAATGATGCTATAACAACAGCATTAAAATCAACGGGCTCATCGCTGATACCGGGTTTCAGCTTCCTGCAGCAAGGTGCGTTGGGCGCAACAGACAGAAACGTGTTACTGCACCTTGATGGAGGTGCGGTATTCAGCAATACGGTGACAGGCACTAAACCAATCGTTGTTTTACTACCCGGTATCATGGGCTCCAATCTCTCGGATAGTGGCCATTCTATCTGGATTAACTACATACGGTTTCTCAGTGGCGGGCTTGATAAGTTAGACATAAAATATACTAACATAAGCGCGCCGTCTATTATAAAAACATCTTATGAAAAACTGGTGAAATTTCTCTCTGCCGAATATGACGTGGTTACATTTCCATTTGACTGGCGGCTACAACTAAATAAAGTTGCGGCGATATTTAATGATAAGATCAACGAGCTATTAGCCTATCATCAACCCATAAAGATAATCGGACATTCTATGGGTGGTGTGCTCGTAAGAGATTTTATAATTAACTATGATGATACCTGGAAAAAGCTGAACACTTCTGCCGGTTTCAAACTTGTTTTTCTTGGTGCACCATTAGGTGGTTCGTTTAGAATTCCATTTGTCTTGATGGGGAAAGACGGCATTATAGATAAGCTCAGCAAAATTGATATCATCCATACTAAAAAAGGTTTAGTGGACATGTTTTCAAAAATGCCCGGGCTGCTTAGTCTTTTGCCACTAACTACAGAGGGGGATAATAATTTTGGTGCAATTGACACCTGGGCAAAAATGAGTGAGCCCCTCGGAAAGTGGCCGCTGCCGAAGGTTTCCGACCTCCAGGAGTTTGAAAAATACAGGGCTAACATCAATGCAGCCATGGACAAAATTGATTATTCCAACATCATCTATATTGCCGGGCGGGATACCGCAACACCTTGTGGCTACAGGGTTGATGATACGAACAGGGGCAAAGAACTGGTGCTGTTAAGCACCGCAGAAGGCGACCAAAGCGTAACATGGGAGAGCGGCATTCCTAAAAAAATGGTTGATAGTAATTCAGTGTATTACGTAAATGTTTCGCATGGGTCTCTTGCAAATGAGCCCACTATATTCAGGGGCATTGCTGATATTATTGCCACAGGAGCTACTATCACTTTAAGCAAAATAAGGCCGGAGATAAGAGGCACGCAAAAGACTTTCATAACACCGCAGCATGAAGATTTCGATATCTCTGCAGACGGTGTAACCAAAACGCTGCTTGGCTTAGATTCAGAGAAGCCCGATGCAAAAGAGGAAACACCACTGCGTGTATCTGTGAGCAATGGCGATCTCAGGTATGCGTCAGGACCGGTACTTGCCGGGCATTTTTTAAACGATGGAATTCTGAACGCAGAAAAACAAATAGATCAAAACATGAGCTTCGCATTATCTGAAATGCATAAGCTCTCCATTTATCCCGGTGCTATTGGAACAAGTGAAATTTTTTCAAAAAGCAAAAATGATTTCAACGGGGCGATAATTATCGGCTTAGGTGAAACAGGCCTTTTTACTGCCTACCAGCTTACACAAACGGTGGAACAGGGAGTATGCAAATTCCTTCTCACCGAATGCCGAAAAGATGACAACGGCAATGTAAAAGGTAAGCCGGGCGCCATTATAATTTCATCATTAATTGTCGGCAGTGGCTACGGGGGCCTTTCTATAGAAAATTCTATGCGGGCCATAATGCAGGGAATACAGAATGCCAACAGGAAAATAAAAAAGCTAAGGCCGGAAACTTACAAGAATGTTCAACAGCTTGAGTTTGTAGAATTATATGAAGATGCCGCGTTAAGTTGCTTTTACTCTTTAAACAAAATAGCAAGCGAAGAGAATACGTTTTTAAATATTAAAAAGAATATTCCCAAAATGCGCCTCCTGCTTGGCTCGAGAAAAAGAATACAATCGCAAACAACAGACGGGTGGTGGAACAGGATTACCGTGCAGTTAGAGAAAAAGGAAGGTGATACTTCTAAAGTAAGCAACCTGCTATTTAATGCATCTACCGGTGGAGCAAAGGAAATCCAGAGAAGGCTGAAGAGCAATCCGCAGATAATAGAAAAAATAATTGACGATATATCAGCAAAGAATATGTGGTCGCACGAGCTCGCAAGAACCATATTCGAGCTGATGATCCCCAATGATTTTAAAGAGCAGCTTTCAAGGCAATGCAACATCAATTGGATACTCGATAAAAATACCGCTTCTTATCCCTGGGAATTATTGCAGGACAAATCCGCAGATGCCAAACCCTTATGCATAAACGCAGGAATGATAAGGCAGCTCGCTACGCAAGATGATCGCGGCATTATAAATGTAGTCTCTAAAAATAATGCGTTAGTGATTGGCGATCCTTTTCTCGACGGATATGTTGTGCAATTGCCCGGTGCATACCACGAAGCCGAAATGGTATCGGCAGCCTTAAAAGATAATAGCTTTCAAACAACGCTTAATCTCAGGGGCACTTCACCCGATATAATCAAAGCAATTTTTTCTGATGATTATAAAATAATTCATCTTGCCGGGCATGGCATGTTTAACCCTGATGATCCCTTAACCTCCGGTATGGTGATTGGAAATGGTGTTTATTTAACTACCACGGAGATTGCACAAATGAGCATGACGCCGGACCTTGTATTTGTAAACTGTTGCTTTCTCGGAAAAACGGAGGGAGTGGCTGAAGAGCTTTACAGGAGCAGGTATAAACTTGCGGCAAACATCGGTACACAGCTTATTGAAAACGGCGTGAAGGCGGTGGTAGTTGCAGGGTGGGCCGTTGACGACGCTGCTGCAATGGATTTCACCAAAGTGTTTTATGCAAACATGCTCGAGGGCTCGGGCTTTGGCGAGGCGGTGCAAAAAGCGAGGAAAACAATTTACGATAAATATCACACTGTGAATAATACCTGGGGCGCCTACCAATGCTATGGCGATCCGTTCTATAAGTTTGATAATCGTGTTACGCAAAATAAAAAATTCGCTCCGGAGTATGTGATCGCCGAAGAAGCAGAGATTGCACTGCACAATTTGCACAACGAAATAGACCTGGGCAATTACGACGAAAGCGATTTACTTGAAAGGCTAACCGCTATTTCTGAAGCAGTGGATAATGCAGGCTTGCGCAATGCTGAAATAACAGAAGACGAAGCATTTATCTATTCAGACTTGTATAATTACGATAGGGCGGTTTCAAAATTTCAGGAAGTGATGGCTATGGAAAAGGCAGATTTTTCTGTACGCACATTGGAAAAATATTGTAATGTAAGAGCCAAAAAATATGTGAACGATCTTATGAATGGCGGCAACCGCAGCAAGCTTTTAAAAGAAATGAGCGAAGTGATTACCGGGCTGCACATGCTGTTGGATATTAGCGCAACCTCAGAGCGGCTCAGCCTTTTGGGAAGCACACATAAGCGCAAATCTTTTATCTCACCAAAAACGGAACAAAAGATTACTGACCTAGCCGCTGCGGCATATTTTTATATGAAAGCCCATACCTCCTCCACCGCTAATAACAACCAGGCATACACGCTTTCTAACTGGCTTGAAACAGAAAGCTTACTGGTGTTGCTTGGGAACAGGAAATGGGGCAGTAATGTTTCCTACGGCAAAGAAACGTACAGCCTTCCCTCAACGGATGCAGTGAGCTTGCAATTACAAAATATAAAAGATTCTCTTAAGCCGGATTTTGAAAATATGGACTATTGGTATCTTTTGCAAAGAGTGAATATTGATTTGTGCCGGCTGGTAACAGATCCTGTTTGCAATGATGAAGACGCTCCCTGGGACGATGTTTTGTTTTCTTATAGAAGTACCTGGGCGAAGGCAGGTTCAAAAGGAAACAAGCTTGCCGAGATAGAACATTTGGAACAATTGACAGATGTTTTATCGCAAACCAAAAAAAGAGACGCGTCAAAATTGAGAAAACGAATGGAAAATTTAAAAGGAGAGTTGCAAAAAATGATACCCGTTTAGGTCAATGGTTATGAGTTATGGGTTATTAGTTATGAGTTCATTAGCGCATAAGTCCCTGAATCATTTTGCACAGCCATTGAAATCGTGCCTGTTTCAATTTTTTAGTTATAGTTTTTCAATTGAAAAAGACATCAAAGGATTTTAGAAGTTTACTTAAAAAATATTTCTGTGGCGCCGAAGCCAAAGCTATGGTGATACTGGTTTACAAAGCTTTTAACTTCGTTTTTATGTTTTAAAAGTTCGTGTATTTCTTCTCTTAACTTACCGGTGCCAATGCCGTGTATTACAATTAAATTAGGCTGATGGTGGGCAACAGCAAGGCTATAATATTTTTCAAAAGCGCTTAACTGCAGCGAAAGCATTTCATAGTTGCTAAGCCCTTTCCAGTCAGCAGATAATTTTTCGATGTGTAGGTCAATTACTGATCTTGCAGGCTCAAGATTTTGCCTCACCCTGGAAGCATCATAAAGTTGCCCATAAGTGTTGGTGTATTCCGGAATTATTTCTTCTACTTTGTCAGGGTAATCTTTGAAAAGCAACATTGAAAATGTCGGATCATTTTTCATTTTCATTTCTTCAATCTTTTGAAATAATTGCTTCGCCTTAATCTTTATAACACTTTCAAAATGTTTCGCTTTTTTTTTGTTTGCATTTACAAGTGAAAAATCAAACTCAAATTTAGGTGCATCATTCATATCTTCAAAAGGCACATCGTGCAGGTAAAAATCATTGAAAGGTAAAATTGCGTTGCTCAGCTTAAAATCTTCATTGCCTAAAAAGTGCAGGCGGTAAGTGAAGTTGTATGGCTCGCCTGTTTGGTTGATAAGATAAATTTTAAAGCTTTCCACTACATCATCATCGAAAATATCTTTATCAAAAACAGGTAAAAAAGACAACCACACGCCTGCACTCACTTTGTATTTAGAAGGCGCTTTTTCTTTTTTAATATCGTCAATGTATTTTTTTTTCTTAATCTCGTTTCCCTGGCTTCCAAATTTTTTCTCAGAAAATCTTTTAAAATATGGAAAATCAATTTGGTCCATATACACCGGAAACCTTACGCCTCCCACGTCTATGAGCACCATCTTTTCATTAATAATGTCCACCACCTCTCCTTCTTCATTAGAATGAAGCACTAACACTGTATCGCCAACCTGGTATTTCATTTCGCAAAGATAAAAGGTTTGAATGTTTGATGCTAAGGATCGTATTGGTGCATACTGTCCTTTCGACGACAGGAGAAATCTGCGGAATTTATTAGTGCACAAATAACTATGACACGCACATTCAATCTTTTTAAAGTTTGGGAATTTCTTTTCGACCTCGGGAGAATCCAGCCAACGCACGAATAACCATGCACTCGTTCGCAAGGGACGTCTCCCGTTGGCCCTGCGAACCTTTCCCTGGTTGTGCGAACCTCTTCCCAACCTTTCGGCGATAGGAGAAATCTCCGGAGTAATATGGGCACAAATCATTTGACAATTTTACCTCCCAAATTATTCTAAAAAATCGCTTTCATACTTTTTTGAACTTGTTTTTTTTTGAGCCATTTTTGCGTGTATGAAAGAGAAAATAATTATCACAATTGATGGGTGGTCTTCATGTGGTAAAAGTACATTGGCAAAACAATTAGCGAAGAAGCTTGGATATTTATACATTGATAGCGGCGCTATGTACAGGGCGATCACTCTTTATTTTTTAAGAAATAATATCAACAGGTCGGACGAGAAGGAAATAAAAAATGCTTTAAAAAATATAAAGCTTGAATTTATTTATAACAAGCAGGCCGAAAAATCTGAAATCTATTTGAACGATGAGAACGTTGAATATATAATAAGGGATCTTGTGATAGCCGAAAAGGTTAGTGATGTGGCTGCTATAAGAGAAGTGCGAAAGTTTGCCGTAGCTGTTCAGCAAAAGATAGGAAGCGGCAAAGGAATTGTAATGGACGGGCGGGATATTGGCACTACGGTTTTTCCTGATGCAGCGATTAAAATTTTTATGGTAGCGGATGAAGCGGTACGGGTAGAGCGCCGCTTTACTGAGATGTTTGTAAAGAATCCAAACATTAGCCTAATGGAAATAAAGGCGAATATCGAAATGCGCGACTATATTGATTCGCACCGCGAAGTAAGCCCTTTAAGAAAAGCTGAAGACGCTATTGTTATTGACAATACACATCTTAGTGAAAAGGAACAGCTTGATTTCGCACTGAAGCTGGTGAAAAATTATATGAAGCAGGCCGCAGATGCATAACTCTTTTAAAAGAGCATCAGCCTAATTCTTCTAATAATTTTTCACGACTCTTTATGCCTTTGTAAAAACCGGTAATTTTATTTATCACTTCTTCTACTAAAGCGTCCGGGCAACTCGCCCCGCTTGTCACCAAAATTTTTACAGGTTTCTTTTCCGGAAGAAAAGCAAGCGTTGTTACCTCCATTTTTTTATGAAGATTAAAATGATTTATTTCTTTAGGTGAAATAATGTCATCCGGTGAATGGATAAAATAAGTGGGCAATTTTTCTTCGCACAACTCAACCAAATGAGATGTGTTAGAACTATTATAACCGCCTACCACAATTGCCAGGTCTGCTTCCGTTTGCAGCATACCACACACCGCGCTTTGATTATCCATCGTTGCATAGCATAGCGTATCCCTTGTGTCGGCAAATCTTTCTGCAATGTTATCATCGGTGAGATTATACTTTTCCATCATCACATATTTCAAAAAATCGGCTATGGCCTGCGTATCGCTTGCCAGCATGGTAGTTTGATTTACCACGCCAATTCTTTGCAGGTCTTTTTGCACATCAAAGTTTTCAGAATATTGGCCGGCAAATTCAGCATAAAAATTTTTGAGCTGTTTTTGTTCCCTGATATATTTTGCCAGTTCAATGGCTTCTTCCATATCCTTCACCACAAGAGTTGGTGTGTTAGCGGCGCTATGGCTAAAAGTTGCCCGTGTTTCTTCGTGCTGCGGCTTGCCATGCACTATAATGGAATATTTATTTTTCGCAATCGCCTCTGCCCGGTTCCAAACCTTTTCTACAAAAGGGCAGGTAGTATCGTATTTTTCTATTTCAATGCCTCTTTCTTTTAGTTGTTCTTCTATTTTTAAAGTTGTACCAAAGGCCGGCACGATCACAATATCACCGGCTGATAAAGTTTTAAAGGGTATAACTACATTGCCTTTTGTATCCATTAAAAAGCGAACCCCTTTTTTTTGCAGGTCTGCATTTACCTGCGGATTGTGGATCATTTCACTTAGTAAGTAAATATTTTTACCTGCATTTTCCTCTATGGTTCTGAAGGATATTTCGATGGCATTTTCTACGCCATAGCAAAAGCCGAAGTGCCGGGAAAGATAAATATGCACATTTCCAAAGTCTAATAAGCTCGGGGTAAAATCTTTCTTCAGTTTATCGTTTTCTTTGCGCTTATTTTTGACAGCGCTTATGAGCGGGCTCCGGTAAAATAAGGGTACATTAAATTTTTTCATGATAGTGTGGCCAAAGTTACAAAGCTGCACGCATGCTCCAAGCCAATAAAAAATTAATAATCGTTAATTTCAAATTTTTAATTAAAACATTTTATGTCGCATAAACACAAGGATTTCCCTCATCCAAAATGGAGTTATTCAGCCAATATCTATGAAGTAAACTTACGCCAATACACGCAGGAAGGCACTTTCGAAGCCTTCGCGAAACATCTTCCAAGATTAAAAGATATGGGCGTACGTATCTTGTGGTTTATGCCCATTACGCCCATCGGCATTACGGACAGGCTCGGGCCGCTCGGCAGTTATTATGCAGTAAGAAATTATAAAGAAACGAACCCTGAATTCGGCACGGTAAAAGATTTTAAGAGGCTTGTAGAAGAAGCGCATGAGCTCGGCTTCAAAGTGATTATTGATTGGGTGGCCAACCATACTGCAAACGATCATCATTGGATCGAAGAGCATCCCGGTTATTATTGCTACAATGAAGATGGAATACTTCATCATCCGCAAGGCTGGAGTGATGTAAGCCAATTGAATTATGAAAATAAGGACTTATGGAAAGACATGATAAACTCAATGAAGTTCTGGCTTAAAGAATGTGATATTGATGGCTATCGCTGCGACATGGCCCACCTCGTATCACTTGATTTTTGGATAGCGGCTAAAAAGAAGCTCTCGAAAACTAAAAGCGGTTTATTTTGGCTGGGCGAATGTGAGCGGCCGGATTATCATGTAGTGTTTGATGCCACTTATACCTGGAGATGGATGCATGCCTCAGAAGAATTTTATCATGGAAGAATGCAGCTGCAAAGCCTGCTTACCGTGTTGTATAAATCCGTTACAGAATTTCCCGGCAATGCTTTCAGGGTTTATTTTACCAGCAACCATGATGAAAATAGCTGGAACGGGACGGAGTTTGAAAAGTACGGAGATGCTGCAAAGCTAATGGCTGTATTTTGCTGCACGTGGAATGGTATGCCTATGCTCTACAGCGGGCAGGAACTGCCTAATAGAAAAAGATTAAAATTTTTTGAAAAAGATCCGATAGAGTGGGATGGCAAGTTTGAACTACATGATTTTTATAAAACTTTGCTTATTCTTCATAGCTCTAATGATGCGCTCCGGGCTGGTGATGAAGAGGTGCTTACAAAAATTATTTCTCATCCTGATGACCATGAAATTTTTTCTTACCTGCGAAGGAATGGCCGGCACCAGGTGCTGGTTATTTTAAATTGCTGCAACGAAAGCCGGAACATGCAGGTAAAAGATGTGCATGGTTTATTCAGAAATGTGTTTGGTGGCCGTGATATAAATTTTGACAACGAAGACCATGTTGATTTGCATCCCTGGGGTTATTTGGTTTTTGAAAAGATGGCGATGCTTGGATAATCGATTGGGCAGAATGCTTCTCTAAGGATTTTATTTTTCAACTTTCAAACAAAGAATTTGAAAATTGGAAATCACAGATTGTGATTTCCAATTCTGATAAGATGGGATTACGTAAAAAGCCTTTTGCTTTTACCGAGCAAGGAGTTTCCATGCTCTCGGGTGTACTCAATAACCAAACCGCAATCCAGGTCCTCTCGACAGCTATCGGGACAAATTATAAGAATTTTTACAAAGATGAGAGAAATGCTTATGACAAATAAAGATATCTTATTGAAACTGGAAGTAATGAAAAAGATATGCAAAGCAATAAAAAAGATATAGCTGTAATTTTTGCCGCATAAAAGCAGTTGCTGAATCCTCCTCAACCGATAAGGAAAAGAATCGGTTTTAAAACTGATGATTAAATTTGTTACATGCCCTTGTCAGAGTAACTAAAAACGACTTGCATCCTTGGAGATATTTGGTTTTTGAAAAAATAGCGATGCTTGGATAATAGGTTGAGCTATTTTACCGATAGTGGCATATCTTGCCATGGCTTTAGGTTTAAAGCCTATAAATATCAGCTCATTATTTTGAAAAAACTCGAATTGCCAGGTAACATTTTGAAATCAATATCGCTATCATCCCTTAAAAGCTTCTTACTAATCTCTCCTGAAAAAGTAACATAGTCCGTTGCATATCATCTCCAACGGATAATTAAAGTAAAAAATATAAGTCTTTATTCCTATGGTAATCCAAATTTAAAATTTTGGTTGCTAGGATAACATTTCCTATTAGTTTTGAGAAATAGCTTTGCTGAGAAGAATGAAATCAATCGACGAGCTTTTAAGTCCATCCGTTCAACTTTTTTATTAATTTTTTTTATTGCTATATTTTTGCGGGAAACTATCATGCCTTTCCTGCAATCATTTTCCATTAATACAGAAAAGAAAAATCCTTTTCCTTTCAACATCCCTGCGGTAAAATTTGCCAAACAAATTCAATTGGATAAAAGGGTAACTATTTTCATTGGAGATAATGGTTGCGGCAAATCAACCTTGTTGGAAAGCCTTGCACTTCAGATGAACCTGCCGCTGATAGGGGGCTTTATAGGAAGACATCCAGGCTTTGAAGCAGCCAGGATATTGAAGCCATACATAAAAATAGAATGGAAGCGGGAAACCAGTACAGGCTTCTTTTTCCGGGCAGAAGACTTTAGTGACTTTATTAACTCAGTAGAAAATGAAAATAAAAAAATTGCCGGTGACCTGCATGAACTGAAAGGCGTGGTAGATGATTACATCATTAAACAGATGAGCGACAATATGAATTATTCTCTTCGCGAGATGCGCAAAAATTATGGAGAGAATATGCAGGCGTTCTCACATGGCGAAGCTTATTTAAAAATATTGCAAATAAGATTGGGCGATAAAGGTGTTTATCTTTTAGACGAACCAGAGGCAGCGCTCTCGCCATTGAAGCAATTGTCGCTGATCTTTCTTATTCTCGAAGTGTTGAAAAACCGGAATACCCAATTTATTATTTCCACACACTCACCTATATTGATGGGCATTCCCGATGCAATGATCTATGAAATACGGGATGAAAGTATGGAGCAGGTAAGGTATAATGAAACTGATCATTACAGGATCACCAAAACATTTTTAGATAACCCTGATTATTATTTGAGAGAGCGATAGCCGCCGGTACCGCAGGTCAAACGGCGGTGAGGCCTCCCCTTTATCCGGTCTGACCTTCCGACCTGAGCGAGCCATTAGTACCGGAGGCTGGACGGCGGTGGATAATGGCGACAACCAACTGGCGCAGCTCGCCGTGGTACCGCCTTAGGCGGAATCCACCGCCGGCAAGGGGCGCGACAAAGCGCAATTAGTGATACATCCGGAAATATATTCAAAACCATTTATTATTTTTTCCCCCTATCTTAGCGCAATCAAATTTTTTTACAAACCTCATGAAGGTTTTAATCAAAGACGCAACACTACTTTCTCCCTCCTCTCCTTTTCACGGACAATCGAAAGATATTTTAATTGACAATGGCATCATTGCTGAAGTCGGTAATGGCCTTGATGCCGGCAATGCACAGATCATTGAAGCAAAAGGTTTGCAGGTTTCCTGTGGATGGATGGATTGCTTTGCGAACTTCTGTGATCCGGGCCAGGAGTTTAAAGAAACATTGCGGACCGGCGCAAACGCTGCCGCTGCCGGTGGTTTTACTGATGTAATGCTGGTGCCAAATACACAGCCGGTGGTACACAACAAAAGCCAGGTAGAGTATATCGTTCAAAAAAGTAAACACCTTCCTGTAAATATTTATCAGATTGGCGCAATTACTAAAAATGCTGAAGGCAAAGAGCTGGCAGAAATGTACGACATGTACCATACAGGAGCGCTTGCATTTTCTGATGGGCTGCAGCCCGTTCAATCTTCAGGTATGTTGCAGAAAGCCTTGCAGTATTTGCTCGCGATTGATGCAATTATTATTCAACTGCCGGATGATACAAGCATTGGTGCAAGAGGGCTGATGAATGAAGGCATCGTTTCCACACGATTGGGATTGGAAGGTAAGCCAGTCTTAGCTGAAGAGCTGATGATTGCCCGCGATATTGAGCTGGCAAAATATACAGGCTCAAAAATTCACTTCACGGGAGTAAGCACAGCAAAATCATTGAAGCTAATTGCTGCTGCCAAAAAAGAAAAAGTAAATGTGAGTTGTTCGGTGACGCCCTACCATTTATTTTTTTGTGAGGATGACCTTACGCAATACGATACTAACCTGAAAGTAAATCCGCCCTTACGAAGAATGGAAGACAGGGATGCATTGCGAAAAGGCGTGAAGGAAGGTGTAATAGACTTTATAGCCTCACATCACCAGCCGCAGGATTGGGATCATAAAGTATGTGAATTTGAATACGCAAAAAATGGCATGGAAGGGCTTGAA
Organism: Hanamia sp.; assembly: GCA_965217965.1. Taxonomy (GTDB): domain Bacteria; phylum Bacteroidota; class Bacteroidia; order Chitinophagales; family Chitinophagaceae; genus Ginsengibacter. Next base: position 861,394 of record CBDCJQ010000002.1, read on the forward strand.
AGTGTCTTTGGTGCAGCACGGATTTGCGGTATTTCAGCAGAGAATTTTGTAAGAATGCAAACAGAAAATACCAGGAAAATTTTTGGCTTGCCTGTTCCTTCTATAAGTAAAAAAGAAAAAGCGTGCCTCACATTATTTAACGCAGATGAAGAATATATTTTTGAAGAAATAAATATTTTTTCTAAAAGTAAAAACAATGCTTTTATTGGGAAAAAACTAAAGGGCAAAGTGATTGGGATTATTAATGCAGACAAAGTATTTTTGCCCGATGAGCTTTTAATGCAAAATAAAATCTAAATAAAAAATCATGGAGCAAAATGTTACAACTACTACCACGAAAGGGATTGTAATCGGCCTTATTATGATCGTGGTCGCAATCGCTATTTATTTTTTAGACATAGATGTACAAGGCCCCTCCAAATGGATCAGTAATATAATTTTTGTGGGTGGTATTATATGGTCGGTATACAGCTATGGCAAGCAGGTAGATTACAATGCTACCTTTGGTAATTACTTCGCTCACGGTTTCAAAGTTTCTGCGGTGGTTACCTGCATCATGATCTTTTATCTTGTAATTTTTATAGTATTGTTTCCTGAATTTAAGGAAAAGGCAATGGAACAGGCAAGAGCGCAAATGGAGAAGGGAGGCAAAATGACAGCTGATCAAATAAACCAGGGCATGACGCTTACAAGAAAATTTTTCATGGTGTTTGCTATTGGAGGCACGCTTGTGGGTTTACTTATTTTTGGCTCACTTGCTTCGTTGGTCGGGGCAGCCATTACTAAAAAAGATGTGCGCCCATTTGTTGGCGATGCAAATCAAATACAGCAGTAATGGACATTTCTGTAGTGATTCCTCTATACGATGAAGCAGAATCTTTACCCGAGCTGGAGGCGTGGATCAAAAGCGTGATGCAGCAACAATCTTACAGCTACGAAATAATAATGGTAGATGATGGCAGCACAGATAATTCGTGGAAAGTGATAGGCGAATTAAGAGAAAAAAATCCCTACGTAAAAGGAATAAAATTTCAAAGAAACTATGGTAAAAGCGCTGCATTAAATGAAGGGTTTAAAATAGCAAAGGGCGAAGTGGTGATAACCATGGATGCTGATTTGCAAGACAGTCCCGATGAAATCCCTGAGCTGCGCCGTATGGTGGTCGTAGATGGTTACGACATAGTTAGCGGCTGGAAGAAAAAACGCTTTGATAAAAAGCTCTCTAAAAATATTCCCTCCAAATTATTCAATGCCGCCACCCGTAAAGCAAGTGGCATTTATCTCCACGATTTTAATTGCGGGCTAAAAGCTTATAAAAATAAAGTGGTAAAAAGTATAGAAGTGTATGGCGAAATGCATCGCTATATTCCCTTGCTGGCAAAGTGGGCAGGCTTTAAAAAGTTTGGAGAAAAAGTAGTGGAGCACCGGCCGCGCAAATATGGGATTACCAAATTTGGCTGGAACCGGTTTGTGAATGGCTTTCTCGATCTTCTGTCAATTATGTTCGTGGGAAAGTTTAAAAAAAATCCTATGCATTTTTTTGGGCTTTGGGGCACCTTGTGTTTTGTATTTGGGCTAGCTGTATTTGTTTACCTAACTATTACCAAATTCTTTTTTGATAAAACCGGCCTAACACAAAGGCCGCTTTTTTTCTTCGCCATATTTGCCATGATCATCGGTACACAACTTTTTCTTGCCGGTTTTTTGGGAGAATTAATTGCAAGAAATGGTGCTGACAGAAATCAATATTTAATTGAGGAAAGATTGCTTTAACGACGGGAAAATTTTGATCTAAAAATTTTACACGCACTTCATCTTTTAAAAAGCGAAATGGAATAAGAGCCTTTAACAGGTAAGTCAAATGTTTTTTTTACTAAAGAGCCGAATCGTGGTTGAAGTAATTATTATTGGCCCTACGCATCCGCTTCGTGGCGGGCTTGCATCTTACGATGAAAGGCTTGCCAAAGAATTTATTGACCAGGGTTTTAAAGCACCCATCTACTTTTTCCTATCAATATCCATCATTTCTCTTTCCCGGCCACGCAAAGCGGTGTCACTCCTCTCGCCTACCATTTTGAAATGCCTATGATAGTGACAAATGTTGGGGGCTTCCTTCTTTGGTGCCCGATAAAAAAGCTGGACTAATAGCGGAACCCAATCCCGAAAGCATTGCACAAAAGATCAATGAATAATTTGAATTAGGTGAAGACTTTTTTTACAAAACTTAAGAGAAGAAAAAAAGAAATATAATTGGAGCAATATGGTGGACGCGATAATCACTATTACGTAACTTTTGAATTCTTACGTATATTCGCAAAAAGCAACGATATGAAGGTGAAGCTTACATTAAATATTGAAGACACTATTATTAGAAAAACAAAAGTTTTTTCAAAAAAAAGGAATAAAAGTATATCCGCTATTGTAGAGGATTATTTGGAAAAAATCACTTCAAAAAAAAATAACGAGAATAGCGAAGAACCCTTTTCGCAGCATTTTAGAAAATTATTTCCTTCAAAGCCGGGTAAACATTCTGATTACAAAAAAGCAATTAATGAATATAGGGAGGAGAAATATGGCGGAAAGTAAATTATTCCTCGATACTAATGTCGTTCTTGATTTTTTATTACCGCGTGAAGGCGAACTGGAAGAAATAGAACACATTTTTAATTTAGCCAACAATAAAAACATAGACTGTTTTATTTCTGAATCGGTACTCGCCACTTGCATATATTTTCTTGAAAAAGAAAAAAGAAAAAACACTTTACAGATGTTAAGAAGCATCCTCGAGGTGATGCATATACTACCATTCGATCCCAGCGTGTTGTATTCTTCGATAGAAATATTCAATGATTTAGAAGATGGCTTACTATTTTTTCTTGCACAGTTTCACGGAATGGATTTTTTTATTACCCGTAACGTAAAGCATTTTAAAAATGCTCCTTCATCATTACCAGTTTTGACCCCCGCTAATTTTATAAAACTATTTAATGATCTACCGCAGTAAAGCTCCTTTGCGTATAGGCCTTGCCGGTGGCGGTACAGATGTAAGCCCTTATAGCGATCAATATGGCGGCGCAATCTTAAATGCAACCGTATCTCTTTTTGCTTATGCCAACATAGAACCCATAGAAGAAAATGCGATAATAGTACAGGCGCTCCACAGGAAGGAAGAGCAACGATTTCAATGGACGCCATCGTTGCCTATTGATGGAAAGCTTGATCTTTTGAAAGGTGTTTTCAATCGTATTCATAAGGATTATGGAATACCGCTGACAGGCTTTCGCCTGTCAACTTTTGTAGATACCCCTGCAGGCTCAGGCCTGGGAACTTCGTCAACACTGGTGGTTGCCATCATCGGCGCCTTTGTTGAATGGCTGAAGCTTCCGTTGGGTGATTATGATATTGCTCATTATGCTTACCAGATTGAAAGGGAAGATCTAAAACTTACCGGCGGAAAACAGGACCAATATGCCGCAATGTTTGGTGGTGTAAATTTTATGGAATTCTATGAAGATGATAAGGTAATTGTAAACCCGCTACGCATAAAATCACAATACCTGCACGAGCTGGAAAACAACCTGGTACTGTATTTCACGGCTACCAGCCGGGAAAGCGCCGGCATCATAAATGAGCAGGTGAAAAATGTGAACAATAAAAATGAAGAAAGTATCGAGGCCATGCACCAGCTGAAGGAACAAGCCTGGATGATGAAGGAAGCGCTGCTGAAAGGACGGCTGTATGAGCTCGGTGAAATACTTGATTTTGGATTTCAGCAAAAAAGAAAAATGGCGCACAACATCAGCAATAGCCATATAGAAGAAATATACGAAGCCGCAAAAAAAGCCGGCGCCACCGGCGGCAAAATAAGCGGTGCAGGCGGCGGCGGGTTTATGATATTTTATTGCCCCGCCAACACACATCATGCCGTGGCAGAAACATTACATTCATTTGGGGGGGAAGTAAAAAACTACACGTTTACCAAATATGGCTTGCAAACATGGTGTGCATAATTTATATCCAACACTTTTAATAAACATCTTACCTGATGAGCTTTGGTTTAAAGCGAACCGGATGGGGTACAACTTCTATCAATATATTTGTTAATAGTTTTGATTAAAAAATAAATAATTTTTTTGCAATACGGTTGCAAATATTATATTTGCACTTCGAAGTAAATAAGTTTGAGAAAAAATCAGGTCATAAAAAAGTTTGTTGCTGCGTGCCTGCTGGTTGTATTTGCAGTGAGCGCTACGCCCAAAATTTATTTACATAATCTATTTGCCAATCATAAAGATTCAACGGCAACTACTGATTCAAACAAGCTTCATAAAGAAAACATAGGCCACTCAACTATTCATTGTCCGTGCGATGACCTGGTGGTAGAAGCTCCTTATATTTCGTTTTACCATCACATTAATGCTGCACGGAGCAGTTCTCCTTTTATAAAATTTTCTGAAGTTTCAAGAAGCTTCGTTTCCTCTACACTTCTCTCTTTCGGCCTGCGTGGGCCGCCGTCTGTAGCGTAAGCTGTTACTCACTTTCTACGTTGCCCCGGTACCCTTAGTTACCTGCAGCACATTATCATTTATTATTTAATTCTATTGATGAAAAAAGTTTTTTTTATTCATCTCCTGCTTTTAGTCGGTTATTTATCCGCTGCCCAAAAATGTTCAAATCAACTAAAGGGTATCATTAGTGATATAGGCTCCAGTACAAATTTGCCGGGCGCTACTGTTGCCATAAAAGAGTTAGCACGACATACGGTGGCAGATGTTTCCGGCGCATACACTTTCAAAAATATTTGCCCAGGTGCTTATACAATCATCATCTCGCATATAGATTATGATACGCTTATTGCCTCCGTACATGTTAATGATACGATCAATAAAAACTTTAGCCTCACGCATCATATCATTTCTTTAAAACAAGTGATCATAACCGGCGCACCGGAGAAAAAAGATAAGCTTACCACCCTTAGTAATACTGATATTAAAGGCCAGCAACTTTTTGAAACGAGAGGCTTAACCCTTGGCGAAAGCCTCAAAAGTGTTACAGGCATAAATTCTTTGCAAACAGGCCCTTCGTTGTCAAAGCCTGTGATACATGGGCTTCACAGTAACCGGGTACTTATATTGAACAATGGAATACGCCAGGAAGGTCAGCAATGGGGAAGCGAGCATGCACCGGAAATTGATCCGTTCATTGCATCTAAAATAACAATTATTAAAGGAGCCGCGAGTGTGCGTTATGGCTCCGATGCGATTGTAGGTGTTATCTTGTTAGAACCAAAAACACTGGCCCCGCAAAAAAAGTTGCAGGGCGAAGCAGATGTTGTAGCTGCCTCAAACGGAAGAATGGGTGTTGTTTCCGGTTTGCTGGAAGGCAAGCTGACGAAAGGTTTGGAAGGCCTGAACTGGCGTGCGCAGGGCACTTTAAAAAGAGCCGGCAATTTTAAAACTCCTAATTATTATTTAGAAAACTCGGGCTTATACGAAGGCGATTATTCACTGACGGCTAACTACAAAAAGAAGAACTATGGCGCAGAAATTTATTATAGTGAATTCTACAACAGAATAGGTATTTTTTCAGGCTCACATGTAGGCAATGCCAACGATCTTGATTCAGCCTTTGAAAGAAAGGTGCCTATTACACCGTCTTACTTTTCTTATAAAATTGCGAGAACGTATCAAAATGTAAAACATCATTTATTAAAAACCGATGCATACTTTGATTTTAAAAATCATGGAAAATTAGAAGCGATATATTCTATCCAAAAGAACAAGCGGGATGAATATGATATAGACGTGCCTTACTCAAATAACCCCGATGTATTGAATGCGCCGCAGGTAAGTTTTCAAATAACAACTACAGGCCTTGACCTTGTTTACCTGGAACCGGAAAAAAATAATTTTAGCGGAAGCATTGGCCTTAGCGGAACCACACAATCAAATATTTTCAGGGGCATACGCTACCTGGTGCCCAACTTTAGAAACTATACCGGCGGCGCTTTCGCCATTGAAAAATATACAAAAAATAAATTTACACTTGAGGCAGGCGCAAGGTATGATTACAGGTGGCTGCGTGCTTATTTTCTTAATAACACCTCGCTGATAACATATAACCAAACCCATGATTATAGTAATGTGACTGCAACTGTTGGAGCAACCTATAAATTCACGGATAACTTTTCGCTGAATGTAAATGCAGGAAGCGCCTGGAGGGCACCAAGCGTAAATGAATTATACATTAATGGTATTCATTTAAGTGCCGCCTCTTATGAAAAAGGAGATTCACTTCTGGCATCGGAACGCTCTTATAATTTTACGGTATCAGCAAATTATGAAAGTGAAAAATTATCAGCAGAGTTTGTTGGCTACGATAACATCATCAACAATTATATCTATGCAAAACCAAGCCTGCAGCCCATTACGCTTATCAGCGGCACTTATCCTTACTTCGTTTATACGCAGGCCAATGTAAATTTAAAAGGCTTTGATCTTGATCTCACTTACCATCCATTCAAACGAATTTCTATTGAATCAAAGACATCGGTGGTAAGAGCCTGGAATAAAACCATACATGATTATTTAATCTTTATTCCGTCAGACCGCTTTGATAATACATTAAAATATAACGTGGGCGCCTGGAAAAATTTCAGCGACGTTTATGTGAGTTTACAAAACCTAACGGTGAGCAAACAAACAAGAGTGCCACCCAACAGTGATTATGTAGCACCACCGCCCGGCTATTCTATTTTCAATGCCGATGCAGGTATAGTAAGCAAGATTGGCAAGTGCCCGCTTTCAATAGACTTCGGCATAAATAACGTAACCAATAAGTCCTACCGTGATTACCTAAACCGCTTCCGGTATTATGTTGACGACCTTGGAATAAGCTTTATTCTACGCACGAAATTAAATTTTTAAATCCCTATTTTTTAAACAACAAAAAAAAACAAACATGAAATCACTAATTAAAATGTCATTTATTATTCTTTCTGTTTTATTAATGAACGGCTGTAAAAAAGATGAAAAAACAGTATCGCCACCTTTACCCGGCAACGAATTTTTAACCACGGTACAATTGGTAGTAACCAATGCCGCAGATGCCACCGATACAAAAACTGTTTCGGTAAAACAATTACCTGACCAGGCGGTTGACAATTCAAATGCGCCGCTCACATTGAAGGCAAATGCGACTTACAATGTAGCAGTACAATTCCTGGATGAAACCACGTCACCTGCAGGAAATGTAACCGACGATATTTATACACGGCGTAATTACCACCTTATTTGTTTTGAGGTTTCCGGCGGAGCCAATCTCACAATAGTACGGACGGATATGGATACTAACACTCCTGCTTTACAGGTAGGCCTGCAGGATAGTTTCACCACCGGCGCCGTAAGTACAGGATCTTTAAACGTTCAGCTACGGCATCAGCCTAATGCAAAAAACGGTCAATGTGCGCCCGGCTCAACAGATGCCGATGTTAATTTTCCCATCACTATTAATTAATCCTCACACTTATTAAATTATAAAATAAAAAAAATGAAAGCAATTATTATAACGACATTTATCATGCTGTCAGGCACCTTACTATTTGCGCAAACGAAATCATCAATATTTGAAGTATCAGTAAATGGTGGCATATCGAGCCCTTCGGGAAATTTTGGCAAAGGAGATTACGCAAATGAGAAATCAGGCTTTGCAAAAACGGGCTACAACTTTAATGTTACCGGCACTTATTTCATTCATAAAGCTTTTGGCATCGGGGCTTTGGTGGGTTTTTCCCAATATGGTTACAAGGGCTCTCAAAGCCTGGCTGATGGCTATAAAGAGGATTCGGGAACCGACAGTACCACCTTTTATACAAAAGGGCACAACAGGGTTTTCAGTGTTTTAGCCGGGCCGTATTATTCTATTGCGGCGGGTAAAAAATTATCTATTGATTTAAGGGCTTTGGGCGGTTATGTAAATTCTCACCTTGCCGGCTTCCAGATTTTTTATGAGGATTATTTAGATAATTCTGTTACGCAGAAAGAAGCTTCAGGCAATTCTTTTGGTTACCAGCTTGGTGCAGCAATTAAATACAACGTTACGAAATGCATAGCGGTAAAAGTAAACGCCGATTATTTTTCATCTACCCCAAAAATAAATATTCAATATGAAAATTTTGTCGTGAACTCGGGCAGAAAGTTAACTGAATATAAAGAAGCGATAAGTGGATTAAATACAACTGTTGGCATTGCCTTCGATCTTTAAATAAAATAATAGCATTCTTATCAAAGTGCCTGTAGCAAAAGGCTGCAGGCGCTTTGATAGCTATTGCAAAGGTGATTGAGTTAATTACTTATCAGGCCGGTGGAAAATGTTTACAATTGAATGCTACGTGACCAGCAGATAAGTCACAACAATAGTCCGTTTGGTATAAAAAATTCATCTGTGAAAATCAGTGTAATCTGTGACGATTAAAAAAATCATAATCTGTGGCAATTAAAATTCTTACCATGAATGTAACTGATATTTTAAAAGCGAAAAAAATAAGCTGCACCGAAGTAAGGGAAAAAATATTGAGCGCTATGTTATATAAAGAGCCTCTTTCAAGAAAAGAAATAACAAGCCTTGTTGACATTCATCTCAACCGCATCACATTATACCGGACGCTGCGTGAATTCATAGATAAAAACATAATGGTCCGCATACAAGACGACAAAGGAGTGGAAAAATTTTTTCTCAACTACGAAAATAAAAATGAACACATACATTTTAAATGCAGTTGCTGCGACAAATTATTTTCATTTCCCGGTGAAGATTTAAAATTAAGCTTACTCCCAAAAGGATACGTTGCCAGGGAAAAGAAGTTATTTATTACAGGTGTTTGCAACAAGTGTAATAAAATGCACAGGTTTAAAAATGCGTAAGCCTTATTGTTAACCTAATACGCTAAAGAACCCTTGCTGAAACCAAATTTATATTTTTCCAGGTATAGCACGATGATCAATATGCATACATTATATAACACACATAAGCCACAATTTTCGCTTTTATTATCGTTGTACTATGCATTTATCGCTAAGCCTGTACAACACTTGCATCATCATAAGCCTGGGGCGTTGGAAAGTAACTTGATTTATAAATCAAAGCTTTTTTCTGCACATTCTTCAAAAGTCGTAAGAGAGCTAAGTGGTATTTGCTCCCATCATTACTTCATATATTTTACCGGCCGTATCGCCCTTTTACTTTTCCTCTGTTACGTAAGGCTTTATTTATGAAGATGTAAAATTCCACTTACCATTTGGCTAAAAGTTATCAGCCGGTAAGAACGTCTGGTGGAAGAAGCAAATGGTTTAAAATGAAGCGGAAATATTTAAACAAAAAATCAATTCTTCATTTAACAATTTAAACAAACAATCATGAAAAAAACGTATGCCGTTCTTTTAATTACAGCGTTTGCTATAATGCAATCCTGTAACAACAATGCTTCTACCGATAGTGTAGCAGAAGCAGACAGTCTTAATTCGGCAAAGGATACTACCGCCACTTCAATCACCTCAACTGAGAGTTCCTCCAATATGGGTGTGAACGGAGATGTTGCTGACTTTGCCGTAAAAGCTGTCAATGGAAATTTAATGGAAATTGAGATGGGCAAATATGCAAGCACCCATGCTTCCGACCAGAGCGTAAAACAGTTTGCACAAACGGCTGTAAAAATTCATTCGGGCTTTGACAAAGAATTGAAAAGCTTATCCATGTCAAAAAATATATCCCTGCCTGATTCTACCGGAAATAGAAACTTGGATAAAATAGAAGACATTATGAAGAAGACAGGAAAAGACTTTGATAAAGCCTATATGAACCGGGTTGTTAGCGACCACAAAAATGATGTAAGCTTATTCGAAAACGCAGCAAGTGATTTAAAGGATTCTGCCTTTAAAGCTTTTGCTTCAAACACATTAGCGACTATTAAAAAACATTTAAGTGATGCGGAAGCAATTATGAAAGCAAAAAATTATTAGTGAAATAAGGCTTATTATTTTGTTTAGTTTTTAAACACTGTTGTCCGGCTGACTAAATGAAAACTGCTCTGGTATTGACCTCGCCCCCTTCGAAGGAGTTTCATGGACAACCCTCCCAATTTTATCGGGACAGGCTCTCCAAAGCCCGCCCCCGCCACAATGATTCCTCGGGCTGGCGTGCCGGTTCGGACGGGGGGAGAGGGCCGTGAAACTTAATGCCATCAAGTGTTTTATAGAAATTGTCAATTTTTAGTTGGACAATAGTGGTTTTTAAAATAATACTTGCATACAAAGGACTCCTATGGAAAAGAAATATGCGTGAACTGCAAAGAGTTTGGAGGTAAAAAGAACTAAGCATGTTTCCTTGGCAATCTCCTTGGGTATGCGTACTTCGGCTCCAAAGTAGATTGCTTTCCCGAAGATAGCCAGGGACAAGCTTCGCCGCAAGATTTATTAAGAATAAAGTTTATTCGGCTCCCTGTCTGCTGACGGGCAGGCTTGCAAAAGACGAGCCTTTCAACCAATAAAAGATTGAGCTTATTCAACCTAATCCTAATCATTTAAATCAAAGCTTTATTTCACATGATGCAGCATTGTCATGATGCCTTTAAAAAAAACGTAATGATAAAAAAAATAAACTGGGATGCTTTAGGCGTAGGTGCTTCCCTGGCTTGCGCCATTCATTGTGCCTTGCTGCCACTTGTTCTTACATCGCTACCCTTGTTTGGGATCAACATTATAAAAAATAATTTTTTTGAATTTTTTATGATAGGTGTCGCCTTTTGCATAGGCACCTTTTCTTTATATCATGGATGGAAAAAACATCACAAAAGAATTTTGCCGCTTGTACTTTTTTCCTGCGGTATGGTCTTTCTTTTTGCAAAACAAATATGGCTTCAATATCACATTTGGTTTCTGATCCCCGCTGTTACCTTAATTGTTACCGCCCATTATTTTAATTATAAATTTTGTAAAAAAGATACTTGTTGTGCTACCGCAAATCACGATCATACGCACACCGATGTAGAAGCTGTAAAACCCAAAGCAACAAAGAACAATGCTGTACATACACTGGAACATCAATCCTGAAATATTTTATTCTCCGGGTTTCGACCTGCGGTATTATTCCATCATGTTCATGCTGGCTTTTGCAAGCAGTTATTATCTTCTTTCCAGGATTTTTAAAAAAGAAAATATAGATGCTAAATTATTGAACAGCCTTACGGTATATGTTATTGCAGGTACCATCATCGGCGCACGGCTTGGACATTGCTTATTTTACGAATTTGATTACTATAAATCGCACCTGCTGGAAATAGTATTGCCGTTCACTATTACCAATGGCCAGCTCGACTTTACCGGTTACCAGGGCCTGGCCAGCCATGGTGGCGCCCTGGGAATATTAATCGCCATTTGGCTGTACAACAGAAAATATAAGACGGGTATTTTATGGGTGCCGGACAGGTTGTGTATTGTAATTCCTTTGGCCGGTTTTTTTATACGTACTGGAAATTTTTTCAATTCAGAGATTATTGGCAAGCCCTCAAACATGCCGTGGGCAGTAGTTTTCGGAAGAATAGACGCCATACCCCGCCATCCGGCCATGCTGTATGAAGCGCTATGCTATCTCATAATATTTATCATTTTATATAGATTCTATAAAATACCTTTCTATAGAAAACGCAATGGTTTGTTATTCGGTATTTTTTTAGTGTTGGTATTTAGCGCCAGGTTTTTTATAGAATTTTTTAAAGAAAACCAGGAAGCATTTGAAGGCAGGTGGGTTTTAAATTTAGGGCAATTACTTAGCATACCTTTTATGATTGCCGGGCTTTGGCTTATCATAAAAAAATATCAATCAGGGGCAGATGAAAGCTTTCCAAATAAAAATCCAGTACTTTAAAAAACTTTTCAGTAAATGGTTGTATTTAAAAAATTAATCTCCGGTTTTTTTACTTTACTGTTATCAACGATGTTCTGCAATGATTGCCATGCTCAATCACAAAAGAAGATCAGAACTATAATTGTAGATGCCGGGCACGGTGGTAAAGACGATGGCGCACAAGGCGATTATGAAGGCTCACTAAAATCCAAAGAAAAAAATATCACACTGGCGATTGCTTTAAAGCTCGTTGATGAATTAAAAAAAGACATGCCCGGTGTAAACATTGTGCCTACGCGTACGACAGATATTTACCAAAACCCAAGAGAGAAAGCCCAGATCGCCAACAGCAATCACGGCGACATTTTTATTTGCATACATGCTGATGCCGTTGACCTTAAAAGGGGCTCAAGAGTGATTGGCCACAGAATGGAAACCTATACTACGGTTGCTTATAAAGGCAAAGGCAGTAAAAAGAAAAAAATTGTAACACCTCATAAACGCAAAGTTCCCGTTATTCAATATTATAAAATACCTACAGAAAGAAATGGCACCAGTGCCTGGATATTTTCTTCCCAAAAAACCAATGATAAAATTGAAGCAATGGAAAAGAGCGGCCTTCTTTTTAATGCGGACGATAACGACAGCACACTGAACATAAATGAAGAAAGCCCGGAGTGGAAAGCAAAAGCGCTTTTATATACGCAAAATTATTTTAAGAAAAGTTACCGGCTTGCCCTTAGCATAGAAGATGAAATAGATACCGTAGGCCGGGCTTCACTCGGCGTACATCAAAGACAAAAAGGTATATGGGTTTTGCAGGCTACGCAAATGCCTGCCGTGTTAATAGAGACCGGCTTCATTTCCAATTATGATGATGAGCGATATCTTAACAGTGAGAAAGGGCAGCAGGAAATCGCGGAATCAATTGCCCGGGCATTGGTGAAATATAAAAACCAGGGGGAAACACCCCAGGTTGCCAATTAAAATATTAAAAATGAAACAATTACTACTGTTCTTACTGATCTTTATATCATACAAAGTTTTTTCACAGCCGGAGGCGGATGCAATTACCGGCACGTGGTTAAAAATTCCAAAACAAGATTTCATTATAGAGATATATAAGGTGAAAAACGAATACCAGAGGAAAATAACATGGGCAAAAAGCAATGAAAAACAGAAGTTGGTTGGCGCAGTAATTTTACAAAAACTGGTTTATAATTCTACATCAAAAAAATGGGAAAACGGTATAATAACAGATCCCATCTCCGGCAAAACCTACTCTGCCACCGCTAAAATTGAAACCGGAGATTTGCTTGAAGTAAATGGGTATATCGGCTTTTCATTTTTTGGAATTAAGAAAGAGTTTAGAAGAAGAGACAAGTTATCACTTTAAAAAAATGAAGATAGATTTTAAAAAAGCGTTTTCCCGTAGCGGGCATTTTCCTTTCTAAAGCTCACTTTAACCATTTATAAAAAAGTTTTGTTCAAATAAGATTCAAAGCAGCACTTAGAAGCTGTTTTCTTGCATGTCTAATCATTTTATTTTAATTAACTTGAACAGCTTCTTAAATTCTTTCACCGTATAAAAATCTGTTGTTCTGCAGCTTGTACCAGATAAGCTTCTTACCTACTTGATCAATCCTGCCGGCCTTTATCAATATATCTGTAAGTTTGACCAGAACATAAAGCCGGCTCAATCCACCGGCACGCCTGAATATTTTTACTCCAGGCGCATACAACCGCCTCACCAATTCATTTGGTTTACATCTTATTTTCCTTCAACGCCTGCATAAACTGCATGGGAGATTTTCCATATTCTTTTTTGAATGCTCTTGAAAAATTGGAGCTGCTTTGTAAACCAATTCTATCCACCACTTCATTCATTGATACTTCTTCGTGCGTCATTATATGAACTGCTTTTTTTAACCGGACGGTTCTTATAAATTCACCGACCGACTGATTTGAAACACCTTTTATTTTTTGATAGAGCTTTGTACGGCTTATGTGTGTATGCCTGCACAAAAAATCCACATCCAACGTGGGGTCTTCAATATTTTCTTCAATAATATCTAAGAGTTTTTGAAGAAATTCTTTATCCCTGTCTAAGTGAACAAGTTCTGTAGCCTGCGCCAGGTAGCTGTTGGTGTATCTCTGTTTAAGCTTTTGGTTTTGTTCAAAAATATTATGAACAGTAAGTAGCAAAAGATCAATGCTAAGCGGTTTTGCAAAATAATAATCAGCACCCGATTCCAGGCCTTCAATCTTGGTATCTAAAGCATCCTTTGCAGATAAGATGATGAACGGAATATGACTGGTTTCAAATCTTTCTTTGACTAATTTACAAAATTCAATGCCATTCATTCCGGGCATCATTACGTCACTTATGATCAGCTCCGGAACCTTTTCAATTGCTATTTCGAACGCTTTGTTTCCATCCTCGGCTTCATACACGTGATAATACTTTTCAAAAATTTGCTTTAGAAAGGCACGTAATTCGTCATTGTCTTCCACTAATAAAATATGCCTGGGTAATTGTGAAGTAGCAGCTTCCGTGTTATCATCCCCGTTATTTTCAAATGACAATAATGTGGAATTATCAATTTCTTCGAGCTGAGTCTGCAGGCTTTTTGCATTCTTTACTTTTTCGGTCTCCAGGTAGCCCTCTTCGCCCCAGGGAATGCCAACAATTATTTCGGTTCCTTTGTGCCGTTCGCTATATACATAAATATCTCCTTTATGTAATTGCGTAAGGCTTTTTACCAAAGCTAGGCCTACACCCGAACCCAGGTGGTTTTTACTTATTCTGTAATAGCGTTCAAATATCCTTTTTATAGAGTCTTTTGAAATACCAATGCCCGAATCGGCAATGCGGAAATAGATACATTTTTTGGCGCGGTAGTCTTCGTTCAATAATGAAAAGCCTGCATTGAAAGATGGTATAAATTTATCGAAGTCAAAAAATACCTCGAAATTTACCTGGCCGTGAATATTCGTGTATTTAAAAGAATTGCTTAGGAGATTGAAAAGTATTTTTTCAAGAATTTGTGCATCGAAAAAACCTATCAGCGGTGTGTTCACGTCTTTTTCGGTATGGTCAATCATCTTAAAATTTATCTCTTTACTTATTGCCAGGTTTTGAAACTCCAGGGCAAGGTCTTTACAAAATTGATTTACGGGTAATGCTTGCACCTGCAGTTTTATTACACTGTCTGCCACCTTTTTAAAATTCATCAATTCACTAATCAGGTTAGTCAGTCTTTTAGCATTCTTATGCATCAGCCTGTAAGAATTATCTAATAAGGCGCTTTTATTTTGATGTATTAAATTTTCCAGCGGGCCCAATATCAGGGTAAGCGGTGTACGAAATTCATGCGAAATATTTGTAAAGAAAACCAACTGCTGCTGGTAAAGTTCCTCGCGGTGCCGGTGCATTTCTTCTCTTTTTTCCTCGTTTACTTTTTGCACTTCCAATTCTCTCTTAAGGCGATACCATCTTGCCTGGTAGATATACACGCCGAGGAGGCCGGAAATAATTAATAAACCATAAATTATTTTGCTGCAGTGGATTTCCACCAGGGCGGTGTTAAGATAATTTCCGTCTGGGCCCTGGCAGCACTCCATATACCATCGTTGTTGGTGGCTTCTACCACAAATTTGTAATTGTTATAGTCAAGGTTGCTGTACGCTGCACTTGGGTTTCGTCCGTCGGTATAAATCCAATCTTTATCGTACCCTACGAGTTGATAACGATACTTGCATTTGAACGGGTTAGCGAAATGCATAGAGGAAAAAGTAATTACAAAATTATTCTGCAGGTAATTTAGCTTTAGCCTGTTGCAGAGATTGATAGCACTCTTTATGGAGTTTTTTATTGAGTCAGCGCTTATAAAATCCTGCTGCCGGTTGTTGATCAAAATGTCCGTTAGCATAGGCCGGGCGGCAATTGTGTTCGGCATTATTTCATTGGGATAAAAATAATTGAGACCGTTTATTCCTCCAAAGTATAACCTGCCGTCTGCGCCTTTGTACGAAGATCCTACCTTAAAGCTATTGCCCTGCAAGCCGTCATTTTTGTCATACCGGATTAATTTTCCTGTTGCGGGACTAAAGCATTCCAATCCGTTGCCACCCATCCAGATATTTCCATCATTACCAATTTCCAGACTTTCCACATCGTTGAATACGCCATAATTTTCTGCATAACGTTTAATGGTAAATGAATTCTTGCCGGGTTGCAACAGCAGGCAATCCAGGCCTCCCCCTATCGTACCAATCCAATAAGTGCTGTCGTTTTGCATACAGATAGGATAAGTATAATCCGAACTTAACGAATTCGGATTGGACGAGGCATGATAAACAAAACTGTTAATAATGTTTCCGTGCCCGTCAATGATGATGCGCTTAAGCCCGTGTGTACTGGAAATAAATAATTGGGGCTTCGTTTTATCGGGAAGAATAAAATATCCTTCGCCATAATATTTTACATGGTAATAGTTGGATCGATCTTTCCATATTACACCAAATTGATCGGTATGATTGCCAAACCAAATATTGCCATAGCAATCCTTTACAACCGCTTCAATCGCATAAGCAGGAAATTTATCATAACCGGCCGGTGTCAATAATTCCGCACCCGAAGGTTTTAATATTTCAATTCCTGCAGAACTTCCTATCCATAGGTTTTTATCATCATCAAGCGTCAGGGCGCTTATTGCATCATTTTTTAATCGAACCTTCGAATTATAAGTATTATAATAAGTAAAATTGTGGGTATCTAAATTATAAAGATTGAGCCCGTTTGCCGTAGTGCCAATCCAAAGATTTTTACCATCCTCCAATACAGAGCGGATATGATTGCCGCTTAACGAATTTGACATTTCAGGATTATGCTGAAGCGTATAAAATAATTTTTGATTAAGGTCACAGTAGTTTACACCTCCGCCAAAGGTGCATATCCACAGGCATTCCGAGCGGTCAATAAATGTTTTGGTTAGTGAATTAGAATTTAAGCCATGCAATGAGCTTTCTTTTTTTATATCCTGAATTAGCTTAAGGTTGTTATCGAGCCGGAGCAGGGACGTTCCTGTATTTAACCAATATTCGCCTTTATTCGTTTCGCAAATACCTCTTATTTGAGCATTCTCAGCATCGGCGTATTGTGTTTGGATGGTTAAAAATTGAGGGGCATTTGCCTGCTGCCTTTTATTATGCAACCTGAATACTTTATTGTTAGCTGCAACGAGCAAATTACTTTGATGATCAAAGTAGATCATTGACAGGCACCGGCCGGGAAGTCCCGGTACAGATACTTTTTTAAATTCATTATTTTTATCCAGGAGCCAAATTCCCTGATCGCTTGATAAATAAAGTTCTTTATTCAGGCCGGTTGCAAAGTCTGAAAACAGGACGCCTTTGGGAACAGGCAACTCTATTTTTTCGATGATATAGCCGTTAATTAAATACTTACAAAGTTTGTTTTCCGCAAGGCCATATAGGTATTTTCCGGCCGGTTTATATAATTTTTGAAATCTTGGCTGAGCTGTTACGTTAGCATCGGTAAAGTCAATATATTTTTCGCGCCGTGCATCAAAACATTGTAAGCCTGCTTCTGTACCGAGCCAAATATTCTCATCGTTATCGGCGTAAATGCTTGCTATGCGATTCTTGAATGCATTATCTATCGGGACATTTTTATTGTAATATTTCTTGATCGAATAGCCATCATACCTGTCAAGCCCAAAATAAGTGGCTACCCAAATAAAACCTTGCTTATCCTGGGCAATATCATTTGCATCTGTGTGGGATAATCCTTCATCCACAGTGAGGTAATTAAACTTATAAGGATACGGTTGCGAAAAGCTTATTTGAGGTAAAAGAAAAATAAGCAGCCATAAAATAATTAATGGATTTGAAGAAGAAATTTTTGTTGTCAAAAAATATTTGCCGGTTCTACCCATTACTGCAATCGTTTGTTTCAGAAATATAAGTAAGCTTTTGTTGCTTTTATAGGAGGGCTATTTTAGATAAATAGCTGCGTAATGCGGATATAAATGCTGCTGGAATATTCTGTTAATGAAATTACCTTATTTGGTAATAACTGCCAAGAATTTTAAATAAAAGAAAATGTACGTCAGGTAAATTTTTATGTATGAATTAGCAAGCCAACCCGGCAATAAATAAGGAGATTCGTACTGCGAAAAACGACTGTATCCTTTCAAGCTAAAATTTTTATTTACAAAATTACGATTGAATTTTCAAAGAGTATGCAAGGTTACCGGGGTCATGATATGCTTAGAGTTTTTGAGAATATTTTACAAAAGAACATAAATTAAAATAACAGGAATTAATTGGGCCTAAACGCTCCTTGTTGCCATATGCCACCTTCATTGATATTAATTAAACCTAAACTTTTGCCTATGCTTACATTTTACAGTGGACCTTGAAGTAATTGGTCTGTTTTTAACAACACCCAGAGATTAAGAAGCATTAATAATTTAACCAATCACTAATATACTTAACATGAATCCAAAACAATTTACTCTACTGCTTTATGGAGACAATTTTAAAAAATTGTTCTTAAAACTATTTACTCTTATAACAATTTTCTTTTTTGGCTTCACATCATGTGTTTTTTCTCAAACTAAAATTTCAGGTAAAATTACCAGTGAAGCTGGTGTAGCCATACCGCAGGTTTCTGTAACTGAAAAAGGAAAGACCAATGGAACCACAACATCAGGTGATGGATCGTTTGATTTAACTGTAAATAATCCACGGGCAACATTGACAGTTTCCAGCGTGGGCTTTTTATCTCAGGAGATAAGTTTAAATGGAAGAACTTCTATTGATATTACACTTAAGGCTACTGATACTAAACTCGATGAAGTAGTAGTTGTCGGATATGGTACACAAAGAAAAACGTCTACAACAGCAGCGGTATCAACAATTGACGTAGGTGACGTCAGGCAAAAACCCGTTGTTAACCTTACTAATAGTTTAGTTGGTCGTGCGTCGGGCCTTATAGCAAGGCAGTCAAACGGAGAACCGGGGCAAGATGGTTCGCAGTTTACAATCAGAGGGCCGGCTACAACTGGCCGTACCGGGGCATTAACCATTGTGGATGGTGTTCCGCGTGATTTCAGCCGTTTAGATCCTAATTCGATTGCAACAATCACTATATTAAAAGATGCTGCTGCGGTGGCGCCTTATGGTGTGGCGGGTGCAAACGGTGTAGTTGTAATTACTACCAAACAAGGAAAGACGGGTAAACCTACTCTATCATACAGCGGATATTACGGTTTTCAAAATCCTACCATAACGCCACAGTTTGTTGATGCAGTTGAGTATGCTAAAATATCGAATGAAGCTGCAAAAAATGATGGAGCTGCTAATCTTCCGTTTTCTGACAGGGATATTGAATTATATGCAAACGGGCAAGATCCTGACGGGCATCCTAATCAACGCCCATTAGATGGTATTATTTCGAAAAACGCCCCAATTCAGTATCATAACTTTACACTTTCAGGCGGTAGTGAAGATGTTAAATATTTTGCTTCCCTTGGTTATAACCGCCAGGAAGGGATGTGGAGTACCACTTTTCTGAATAAATTTAACGGTTCGCTTGGTTTAACCGCAAATGCTACAAAAACAACTACGGTGGACCTGAGAATAAACGGTTATCAGGAAGATCAACACTATCCCTCAGTAGGTGCCGGTAGTATATTCAGGCAGGCGTACAGGCAAGCGCCGACTACTCCGGTTCGTTACAGCAATGGAATGGGTGCCGGGTACATCGGCCAATCTCTATACGGTGAGATTTACCAGAGCGGCTATGAAACGGTTAAAAACAATTCTTTATTAACGCAATTCTCAGTTGACCAAAAGCTGCCGATTAAAGGGTTAAGTATAAAGGCTATAGTGAGTTACGATAAAGGGCCTGATCCCCTTGGATTTAGCCCGGTTGGCAATTCTACAGTTCGCCATCATGAAACTCCTATACCTCTTACTAACCCCAAGCTTCCTGACCCCACTGCTCAAATTCCTGTTCCCGTATATGGGCCGGGAGTGGTCTATAGTTACCCCGTATCTTATCAAGGGCAATTACTAACGAGACAAAGGACGAACGAGAATAATATGGCTACCTATCAGGGTACGTTAAATTACGCCGGTAATTTCGGTAAAAGTGCGATTACAGGACTTTTTGTTACCGAGTACCGTAATGTAAAATGGCAATTTTTTCAGGCAGAACGGGCAAATTATAACTTAACGTTAGAAGATTTGGATTTCGGGGGCACGGCTCCGTCTGACTCACGGGTTAGTGGGCTTTCAGGCGGGCAAAAGCAATTGGGATATGTTTACCGATTTACCTATGGTTATGCCGGTAAATATTTTGCAGAGGCAGCAGGCCGGTATGACGGAAGCTATGTTTTCGGACCCGGAAACCGTTTTGGATTTTTCCCAGCCTTTTCTGTGGGATGGCGCCTATCTGAAGAAGATTTCATGAAAAAATTCACCTGGATCAATAATCTTAAATTGAGAGCTTCCTACGGTGAATCTGGGAACTATCCAAACATTACGAGCGTTGCAAATCAATACTACTACCTGGATCAATTTGGAGTTAACGGAGCTTCGGCAGTATTAGGTAATGGAATCACACAGGGTATATCCGAAAATCTTCAGGGTAACCCCAATATTACCTGGGAAAAAGCACAAAAGACTGATATAGGAGTTGAAGCAACCTTTTGGAATGGCTTGTTCGGTATTGAAGCAGATTATTTTTCTGAAAAACGAGATAATCTTTTAGTTACACAATCTGGGGTTTTACCACGGGAGTATGGTGTTGGATTAGGGCCTGTTAACGCTGGGAAAGTAACAAACCGGGGTATTGACCTAACCGTAAGCAGCACTAAACAATTTTCTAAAGATTTACGCTTAGACGTAAGAGGTACTTTTACCTATGCTAAAAGTAAAATAATACAGATCTTTGAATCTCCTAACACATACAATAATCCTAATAGAAGAGAAACAGGACGGCCACTTGGCGAGCAATTTGGACTTGTGTCATTAGGCTATTATACTGCCGATGATTTTGTGGATCAGGTAAGTTATCAATTAAAGCCGGGAGTACCGGTTCCGAATTTTGGAACATCCAATCTTAGGCCGGGTGATATCAAATATGCCGATATAAACAGTCCTGCAAATGATGGTAAACCGGATGGGAAGGTTGATGCGTTCGATGAAACGGATATCGGAAATCCGGAAGTACCTCAGATTATTTACGGATTGGCAACGGATCTGACGTTTAAAAACTTTGATTTGGATCTGCTTTTTCAGGGCTCTGCCAGAAGCAATTTGCGACTTAGTGGTTTTTATTCTTCCCCATTCAGTGAGTCGGGCTCGGTTCAGAAAATGGTTTATGATGATCATTGGACTCCGACTAACCCGAATGCCACATATCCCCGGATACACCAATCGCCAACCTCTAACAACACGCAAACTTCCACTCATTTCATAAGAAATAATTCTTACATCCGTTTAAGAAGTGCTGAACTTGGTTATACGTTGTCAAATAATGTGTTAGGAAATGCGCTAAAATCTTTGAGAATCTATATTTCAGGTCAGAATTTAATTAACTGGACTCCATGGATGAAGGAAAAAGTTGATCCTGAACTTCAGGGTAATGCAGAAAGATACTACCAACAAAAAGTAATAACATTTGGACTTAATGTAACATTTTAATTTAAGAATATGAAATTTAAACATTATAAGAATATAGCAAAGATCTTTTTACTTGGTTTGCTGGTTGTAAGTATCAGCTCCTGTAAAAAAGATGACTTTCTGGACGTGCCAGGCACAAGCCTTTTAACCAGCAAGACCACTTTCGAGACACAAGCGAATGCCGATCTCTTTGTAAATGATATTTATAGCCGGTTACCTGACGGTAATAACGGAACTGATCGCACACTTGAAGGCTGGACAGATAATAATAATGTGACCGCAAACGGCCACGAGGGTCAGGCGGTTATACGTTCAGGCGCACTTAGTGCTGGTAATTCTACTAACGGTCCCGATAACCAATTAGGATGGCAGCGTAATTATGAAAACATCAGGCGGTGTAATGTATTTTTGAAGGAAGCAGAAGTCAATAAAAGTGCTTATGATACTGCCTGGTATGCACAGCGCATTGCTGAAGTAAGAGCCCTAAGAGGCTTTTTCTACTCCATTTTATTTAGAAATTATGGTGGATTGCCTTTAATAACTACTCCTCTGACTAATCAGGATGGCAGTGATATTTTTAATGCAAGAGCAACAAATGAGGAAACGGTAGCATTCATAGAAGCAGATTGTGATGCGGCAGCGGCTGTTTTGCCTTCTACCCAATCTGGTAAAGATCTTGGTCGGATTACAAAAGGAGCCGCGTTAATGATAAAAGGAGATGTAGAGCTTTTTGCTGCCAGCCCTTGGGTTAATAAAACAAACGACCTAACGAGTTGGGCGAAAGCTGCGGCTACATTTAAGTTGATAATGGATTTAAATGTATATAGTTTGTTTAAAACATCAAACGGTCCCAAAACAGGTCCAGGCCCCTTAGCTATCAACTCAACTACTGGTTCCGGAACTAGTTCCTCTGCTTTTAGAGACCAATTCCTGGCAATAAACAATTGGAATTCTGAAACCATCCTTGCACGGGGCTATGCATTGCCCGGCAAAGGCCATAGAAGGGAAGGCTTTATGGGACCGGTTAAGGTTAACGGCGCTACACAAGCTTGGGGAGGTTTTTCTCCTACACAAAACCTGGTAGATGATTATGAAATGGATAATGGTAAACCCATTGAAGATCCTACATCAGGTTATAACCCGCAAGATCCTTATAAAAACAGAGAGTCCCGGTTTGAACAAACAATTATATATGATGGTTCTTACTGGCAGGGAGATATAATAAAAACAAGGTTAGGTGGTGATAACGAGATTGATATCGGCTCGAAGGGCGATATTTCTAATACCGGCTATTATGCCCGTAAAACACTGGATGAATCTATCAAAGGACAGGCCAGTTTTGCGGCGCCGAATGTTTCTAATTATATTTTCTATCGCTATGCAGAAACGTTGTTAAGCTATGCAGAGGCTCAAAACGAGGCAGTTGGCCCTGATGCAAGCGTGTACGAAGCTGTTAGACTGGTTAGGGAGCGGGTTTTATTGCCCGCACTTCCGGCCGCATTGTCTCAGGCTGATATGCGAACAAATATTCGCCGTGAACGCCGTGTAGAACTTGCTTTTGAAGACCGTCGTTGGTATGATATCAGAAGATGGGAAATTACTACTAAGGACGAAGCTGTATTAACTAAACCGATGTACGGAATGCTGATCGACCCTTCCAGCGGCACGCTTAAATACACTAAGGTAGCCATATTTCAAAACAAGTATTTCGATTATCAGAACTGGTTGCCAATTCCTGCGGATGTAATAAATGCAAATCCTAAACTACAGGGACACAATAACCCTGGTTATTAATTAGCAGTTTTTAATCACAGCTCTAGTGATAGAGCTGTGATTTTTTTATTAATCGCCTTAATACAGACCAAAGACCGTTTTGTTGGGTTATTACTATATTACTCCTATTATGCGCAAAAGTTTAATTGATTTATATGTCCATTAAAACAAATAGTCGTTTATCTGCACTATTCATCAAGATTTTACTGGGAGTAGTAATAGTAATCTTATTGTATGGATGTCGAAATTCGGGCAACGAAAAGGAAAGTATAGATCAGAACAACCCGGGTGTGTTATTCAAATTGCTTTCTGCCGAACAAACCGGCATTGATTTCAGCAATACACTTACCGAAGGGGTAAATACCAATGTATTGATTTACCAATACTTTTATAATGGCGGCGGCGTAGCAGTAGGTGATTTAAATGGCGATGGCCTGCAGGATATTTACTTTACTGGCAACATGACCGATAATAAATTATATTTAAACGAAGGGAATATGCAGTTCAAAGATATTACAGAAGCTGCTGGTATGGCGGGGCGCCCCGGACCCTGGAAAACCGGTGTTACCATGGCAGATGTCA
The DNA here is from genome assembly GCA_965217965.1 of Hanamia sp. Lineage (GTDB taxonomy): Bacteria > Bacteroidota > Bacteroidia > Chitinophagales > Chitinophagaceae > Ginsengibacter. Next base: position 885,364 of record CBDCJQ010000002.1, read on the forward strand.
ACGGCGATGGTAAACCCGATATTTATATATGTTACTCAGGGAAACTGCGGGATGAAAAAAGAATAAACCAACTGTTTATTAATCAGGGTAATGATAGCAAAGGAGTGCCCCGGTTTAAGGAAATGACAGCAGAGTATGGCCTTAATTTTCCTTCTTTCAGTACACAGGCCTATTTTTTTGATTATGACAGGGATGGGGATCTTGATCTGCTATTGGTAAACCACAACATCGAGCGGCTAAACATTCTTGATGAAGTCTCTGTTAAAGAATTAATGAGCAAGCCCGATAATCAATCAGGGATACGGTTATTCAGGAATGACAACGGCCATTTTCTTGATATTACTACACAGGCAGGCATAGTGAACACTTCCTTATCCTATGGTTTAGCTGCCGGAATTGCCGATATCAATAACGACGGATGGCCTGATATTTACATATCGAATGATTATAGTGTGCCCGACAGATTATATATCAACAACGGTAAAGGTAAATTCATGGATGAACTTACAAAGCAGATCGGGCATACTTCCTTTTATTCCATGGGTAATGACATTGCCGATATTAATAATGATGGTTTACCTGATATTTATACCCTCGATATGCTTCCTGAGGATAATAAGCGGCAGAAACTATTATTTGGAGCTGATAATTATGAAGCGTTTGATTTAAATATTAGTGTTGGCTTTTATTACCAATACATGCGCAATATGCTGCATATCAATAATGGTAATCATACTTTTAGCGAAGCTGGACAATTAGCAGGCATATCTAATACGGACTGGAGTTGGAGTCCCCTGTTTGCAGATTACGATAATGATGGCTGGAAGGATCTTTTCGTAAGCAACGGTTATACCCGTGATTACACCAATATGGATTTTTTAAAATTTATGGGCGATAATTTACGTGACAGGGGAGTAATGCGCCAGGATCTGTTGAATATTGTAGATAAAATGCCGGCATCCCAGATAAAAAGTTATTTCTTTAAAAATAACGGCAATTCAACTTTTACCAATACCAGCGAAGCATGGGGTATAAAACTGCCTTCAAACAGCAATGGAGCTGCTTATGCTGATCTGGACAATGATGGTGACCTGGATTTGGTTGTTAACAATATAAACCAGCCTGCATTTGTTTATGAAAATGAGGCGAATACGCAATTGAAAAATTATTACCTCGAAATAAAATTGCAGGGACTTGGGAAGAATACAGATGGCTTGGGCGCGAAGGTTACTATTTACAATAATGGACAGAAACAATATCTTGAACAAATGCCAACAAGAGGGTATCAATCCAGTGCTTCACCCATTCTTCATTTTGGCTTGGGAAAAGAAAATAAAATTGATTCTTTAAAAATTGTTTGGTTGAGCGGAAAACAACAGATTATTACAAACGTAAAGACGGATCAATTGCTTGCAGTCCGGGAAAAAGATGCAAAAACAATAAACCTGATGAAGCAACCTATACAAGCTTTATTTAATGAAGTTGCTGCACCCATAAAATATACTGCTGCACAAAATACAATTAATGATTTTAAACGACAGCCTCTTTTAGTTAATCCGCTTTCTTTTTCAGGACCATGCATGATTATGGGAGATGTGAATGGTGATGGAATTCAGGATGTTTTTGTGGGCGGAGGAAGCGGACAGGCCGGCGCGATATATCTTCAGCAAAAAAATGGAAGCTTTATTCAAAAAAGCCAGCCCGCTCTCGAAAAAGATAAAACGTGTGAAGATGCCGACGCGGTTTTCTTTGATGCAAACGGTGATGGCTTTAGTGATTTATATGTAGCAAGTGGAGGCTTTCAAAATTACGCAGCAGATGACAGCTTGCTTCAAGACCGGCTATACCTGAATGACGGTAAAGGTAACTTTACTAAAAGTAAAACTTCATTACCTCTAATGCACGTTAGCAAAAGTTGTGTTCGCTCTGCAGATATTAATGGTGATGGGTTTCCCGATTTATTTGTTGGAGGAAGAGCTATTCCCGGGCGATATCCTGAGACGTCACAAAGCTTTGTACTTATTAATAATGGTAAGGGACAGTTTACAGATGAGGTTGCATCAATAGCACCATCGCTTCAAAAGATTGGGATGGTAACCGATGCTGCATGGATAGATATGAATGGAGATAAAAAACCCGACCTTGTAATTGTAGGTGAATGGATGCCCGTAATGGTATTTTTAAACAATAATGGAAAACTTGAAAACAGAACGGATAACTATTTTTCAAAACAATATAGTGGCTGGTGGAACAGGATATCAACAGGAGATTTCAATCATGACGGAAAGCCTGACCTAATAATAGGAAACCAGGGATTAAATACCCAATGCAAAGCGTCAGATAAAGAACCTGCAGAAATGTTTTATAAAGATTTTGACGATAACGGCTCTGTTGATCCTATACTTTGTTTTTATATCCAGGGTAAAAGTTATCCTTACGTTACAAGAGATGAATTGCTTGATCAAATGAGCATCATGCGTACCCGCTTCCCTGATTATAAAAGCTATGCCGACGCAACACTTAAAGATATATTTACTGAAGAAGAGTTGAAAAATGTAAAGCATTTGAGCGCCAATTATCTTCAAACTGCTTATTTCGAAAGTGGCATTGATGGAAAGCTTTATGAGAAGAGCTTACCAATACAGGCGCAGTTTTCCCCTGTTTATACCATCACTCAGTTAGACTATAATAAGGATGGTAACGAAGATCTTTTGCTATGCGGAAATATAAATCATGCACGCCTTAGGTTTGGTAAATGCGACGCGAACTACGGTGTGTTATTGCAGGCAGATAGCAAAGGCAACTTCACTTATGTCAATCAGCAACAATCGGGTTTTAATTTGTGGGGTGATGTAAGAAGCGTTCTCTATATTAATAATACTTTACTGTTTGGTATAAACCAGCACACAATAAAAGCCTATAAAGCAAATAAACATGAATAAGGGTCTAATACTTTTTGTCTTCGTTACAATACTTGTGATCTTTTTTGTATGCGGTTGTAGTAATCATTCAAAAAGCATCTCTTTAAATAATAAAGATGTTAGTAATGTAATTACGCAAATGACCGAACTGATGGTTCATGATGTTACCAATCCACCATTAGCCTCACGTTTTTATGCTTATGCCTGCCTTGCCGGTTACGAAGTTGTATCGCAAAATGACCATAATTTTAAAAGCATGCATAGTATTTTGAATGGTTACCCTGCTCTTCAAAAACCTGATTCTATTAAAGGTTATTCTTACCGGTTAAGTGCAGTATTAGCTATGATGGAAACAGCAAAAAAAATGCAGCCTTCAGGGAAATTAATGGAGGCTTTTGAAGAAAAATTTATTGATTCATGTAGCAAAGCCGGCATGGATGAAGATGTTCTTAACAATTCAAAAAACTATGCGATAAACATCAGTAAACAAATACTTGAGTACGCTAAATCTGATGGATATAATAAAATAAGCAATCGCCCAAGATACACACCACTTAAAACTCAAGGATCCTGGTACCCTACGCCACCGGGATTTCTGGCTCCCGTAGAACCCTATTTTAATACGGTACGGCCATTTATTCTTGACTCTGCGTCTCAATTTAAACCAGCGCCACCAATTATATTCAGCACTAAAGCCGGTTCTCCTTTTTATGAATTACTATCTGCTGTATATAAAGAGGGAAATGAATTAAAACAAGATCACAGGATTATAGCATCATTCTGGGATTGTAATCCATTCGCCATGCAGACTGAAGGGCATTTAATGTTTGGGTATAAAAAGATAACACCGGGGGCACATTGGTTAGGTATTGCCGGTATAGCCTGTATGAAAGGAAAGAAAAGTTTTGATGAAACCATGTTAATTTATACAACGGTATCTATTGGCTTAATGGACGCTAATATTACCTGTTGGGATGAAAAATACAGGAGTAACCGTATTCGCCCCGAGACAGCTATCCGTAAGATAATTGATCCGCAATGGGTTCCATTATTGCAAACACCTCCGTTCCCGGAATATACAAGCGGCCACTCTGTAGTTTCCACTACATCCGCAAAAATACTTAGTCACTTTTTTGGCGGTAATTTTTCGTATACTGATAGTGTTGAAATAGCCTACGATATTCCGCCAAGGGCCTTTAAGTCTTTTGACCAGGCGGCCAATGAAGCAGCCATATCAAGATTCTATGGTGGCATACATTTTATGGATGCCATAACAGAAGGGCAGAAAGAAGGTGGAAAAGTGGGGACATTGGTGTTGCAAAAAATCAAATAAGTTTTTGAGGCATTTTATTTTCCCGCTTATGTTTGGGAAAGCGATGCGCATTGCGGCATTCTAACAGTACTTTGCTATTTGGAATTAACCAACGTAATATAGATGCATATAAATTGAGGCAATGATTAATGTATCACTGTAATGATGAAATATTTTTCTGCTAATCGAAAATTAAACCATGCAAAAATTAGTCTTAATACGCCACGGCGAAAGTGTTTGGAATAAAGAAAATCGCTTTACCGGCTGGACGGATGTTGACCTTTCAGAAGAAGGTTATGCGCAGGCCAGGAAAGCAGGGGAAATCTTAAAAAGAAACGGTTATAATTTTGACGCCGCCTATACATCTTTATTAAAAAGATCTATTAAAACGCTGCACATTATATTGGAGGAATTGGATCATCTATGGATACCTGTTGTAAAATCGTGGCGTATGAACGAACGTTTTTATGGCGCATTACAAGGACTTAATAAAGCAGAAACGATAGCAAAATATGGTGAAGAGCAGGTATACAAATGGCGCCGCGATCCTAACGATCATCCACCGGCGATAACAAAAGAAGATGACCGCTACCCCGGTAAAGATTTGCGTTATAAACATTTGACCAAGCGTGAGCTGCCCTTAACGGAAAACCTGAGTGAGACTATGGAGCGGGTATTACCTTTTTGGCACGAAATCATAATACCGGCTATGCGTAAGGAGCAAAAGGTAATAGTGGCAGGCCACGGAAACAGCCTGCGGGCTTTAATTAAATACATTGATAATCTTTCTGATGAAGCGGTAACTAACCTCGACATTCCAACGGCCCAACCGTGGGTATATGAACTGGATGATCAGTTAACAAGAATAAGGCATTATTATTTACAATGATAATAGTGTTGTTTTTGACCATTGCTAAAGGGCAATAAATTTTTAATACTATGTTGAATTATTCCCGTTGATATAAAAAAAACGTAATAATGAACATCAACTAAAGAAGCAATAAAAAGGACAATGATTAAGAAAGGGCATAATTAGAAATATTGGTTTATCTAATTCTTTACCGTACACCACGGCAATAAATATGTATGTTGTGACAAGTTGTTCCTTCGGAATATACAGTTCTTTGCACCTCACTATTGCACCTCACCCTTTCAAGTCAATAAAAAAAAATGACTAACCCTATAATCAGTAGATTAATCATAAAGTTTGCAGGAATTTTAATTTTTCTTTTTAATCACAACATGAGTTTAGGCCAGCAAAAAGTTAATCACCTGTTTTCAAAATCCGACACTGCGTTTGTTCCAAAAGAAATTCAGGATCCGGAGTGCACAGGCATTCACAAAGAACCTGATCATGCGACGCTGATGCCGTATGGTTCGTTAAAGGAAGCGCTCGCAGCTAACCGGCGTGCGTCCACTTTTTGCAAAAGCTTGAATGGCGCCTGGAAATTTAATTATGTTGACTGGCCGCAAAAACGCCCGGTTAATTTTTATAAAGCAGATTATGATGTTTCCTCCTGGAAGGAAATTAATGTTCCTTCTAACTGGCAGGTAGAAGGCTATGGAACACCTTACTATAGCAACTTTACCTATATTTTTCAAAAAGACTTCCCCCTGGTGATGAGCACGCCGCCCGTGAAATATACAGCTTACCAGGAAAGAAATCCTGTTGGCAGCTACCGGAGAAATTTTGAAGTGCCGGCCGACTGGGATGGCCGTCGCATCTTCGTAACTTTTGATGGCGTTGATGCCGGTTTTTTTCTTTGGGTGAATGGACAAAAAGTAGGCTATAGTGAGAATAGCCGCAATGCTGCTGAGTTTGATATAACGGATTTTGTAAAACCGGGTAATAATATGATCGCTGTTGAAGTGTATCGCTTTACAACAGGCAGTTATTTAGAAGACCAGGATATGTGGCGGCTCAGCGGCATATTCAGAAACGTAACTTTATGGAGTGCTCCACAGGAACACATAAGGGATTATTTTATAAAAACAACTTTTGATAAACAGTTTCATAATGCAGAATTATCTGTGGCTGCGAAAGTAAAAAATTACGCAAAGGAAGAAACCAAAGCCCGCACATTAGAGGTGTCGTTGTACAATGGCGCAAATCCTGTAGCAGCGGCAAAAGGAAAAGCGGACATCCCTGCGCTAAAGCCAGGTGAAGAAAAAGTTATTACGGTGAATATTGCAGTAAGCAATCCCAAAAAATGGACGGCAGAAACACCAAATCTTTATACAACTGTCCTTGCCCTAAATGATGGAAATAACAAAACAGAAATCTTGTCTTCCCGTACCGGCTTTCGACAGATAAAAATACAGGGGCGCTTGTTTTTAGTGAATGGCATACCTATAAAATTAAAAGGCGTGAACCGCCACGAAAACTGGCCGGATGATGGTCATGCTATTACCGAAGAGCAAATGATACGTGATCTCGTATTGATAAAACAAGCCAATTGCAATCATGTACGCACCTGTCACTATTCAGATGATCCGCGGTGGTATGAACTCTGTGATGAATATGGAATCTATCTCGTGGCCGAAGCAAACCTGGAAAGCCATGGCGCGTGGGATGAATTTAATGAAGAGCCACGCATTAAAGCGGCCCTGATTGAACGCAATGTTGCCAACGTAGAAAATTTTAAAAACCATCCCTCGGTTATTATTTGGTCGCTGGGTAATGAATGCGGAAGCGGCGGCTCAAATTTCAGGGCGATATTAAAAGTAATTAATGGGATTGATTCATCCCGCCCAACGCATTACCAGGGATTCGGTATTGGCGATAAAAACCCCGCTGATATTGACAGTGAAATGTACACCAATGTAAATAGCCTGGAAGAAAAGGCAAAGGACAAAACATTAGTGAAGCCATTTTATTTATGTGAATATGCCCATGCCATGTTTAACTCTATGGGTTCTGTAGATGTATATAATGAACTGTTCGATCAATACCCGCAACTATTAGGCGGCGCTATTTGGGAATGGCAGGACCAGGGAATTTATAATGACCGCGATCCTAACCATCACATCACGGCTTATGGCGGCGGCTTTGGCGAATACCCTAATGACCGTTACTTCATTCATAAAGGCGTGGTGTTTTCTAACAGGTCTGAAAAGCCACATTATCCTGAATTAAAACATGCTTACCAATGGATCAGCGTAAAGGCAAAAGATTTTAAAAGCAAAACTTTCACCATCAAAAACCGTTACCAGTTTATTAATCTAAACGACTTTACCGCTAAATGGGAATTGAGTGAAGATGGCAATAAAATATCATCCGGCGATTTAAAACCTGGCTTAATAAATCCCGGCCAGGAAAAAGATGTAACGATTCCATATACCGTACACCCAAAGCCGGGTTCAGAATATTTTTTACGTGTTTCATTTGATTTGGCAACGGCGCAAATGTGGGCGCCAAAAGGGTTTGAAGTAGCCTGGCAACAAATAGAATTGCCGGTATCTATTCCCGCTATTGCAACCAATATGCAAGGCGAAAATCTATCCTTATCAGATTCAACAGGCACCATACAAATAAGAGGCGCTGATTTTACTTTGGCATTTGATAAAACAAAAGGAACTTTTTCAAGCATAGAAAAAAATGGCGAAAGCATTTTGCAAAAAGATGGTGGCCCCATGCTGCATCTATGGCGTGCCCCGCATCAGAAAGATGATATGTGGGCTTACGAAGATTGGGACAGGAAAGGCATTACCTCACTCAAATGGCGAACGAATAATGTTACTGCTAAACAACTTTCGCCGGGTGCAATTGAGATTAAAGTAAGTATGACCGGCACGGGTAAACAAAACTTTTCCGTGCACCACGATGCTGTTTATACAGTGTATGGAAATGGAGCAATTAATGCTGCAAATACTGTATCGTTCAGTGATCCGGCTGTAGTGCTTGCCCGGTTGGGTGTACGGATGTTTTTAAATAAAGATTTGAACCAGTTTGATTATTTTGGCCGCGGCCCTATGGAAAATTATTCCGACCGAAAACAAGGCTCTGATGTCGGGCATTATGCAAGCACTGTAAGCCGGCAAATGACGCCGTATGAAAAACCTATGGAGTGCGGCAATCACGAAGATGTTCGCTGGGCAAATGTATTTTCTAAGAATGGGACCGGAGTAACGATTAAACAAGGTGACTCTCTTTTACAGGTTTCTGCGCTTCCCTATAGCGATGAAGAAATGGAACCGGTAGAATATAAAATAGACCTGCCTGAAAGCAAAGGCACTGTTTTGTGTGTAAGTCATAAAACGCTGGGTGTTGGTTCCAATGGTTGCGGGCCACGGCCGTTAGAAACCTGCCGGGTTTATACAAAACCGGCAACATTTAGTTACCTGATACAGCTGTCAAAAAAATAGTGGAGAGGGCTGTAACTTTTAAAATTATTTTGGGAAACCGTGGAGAAGAAGATGTCAAGATTGAGGACGGATTGATAACATTTCTTTTATCACTAATGAGCTTTAAACGTTTCTCATAAGCAATCAACGGTCTTCCGTTTCTACGGCGGGCCCTTATTGCTCCCTGGTTAAGCACGGAATAATATTTTAAAGATTGTTTGAATATTTGTCTCGGAGTCAATAAATACTTTTTAGTCCGAACTAAATTGAAACATTTATCAATACAGTTTATCCTGTAATTGTCACTGCTTTAAACAATAATGCTCTATGTGCTACTGATCGATTGGTTGACCTGAATAAAATATTTCTGCATTGCTACTCCGGGCTATGCTGCTCATAAAAGCTGCCGGGGTGAGTAAGCGGTTTATCAAGCCTGCTTATGTGCCTTTTAAGCTTAGTGCAAAAAAGTGCTGATTTTACCGGGTAGAGCTTTAAAATGGTGCTGCAAATTATATGCGGTTATACCAGCATGGGAAGAAAGCAGCATCAATAATAAAACGAAGTATACCTTGTGCCTTTTAAAAAAAGCTGCATGAATGCAAATTAAAAAGCATATCAAATGAAAATACATAACCTGTTGATCTGCATAACCATCGCCACAATAATGTTGTGCAAAAGCGCTTACAGCCAGGTTATAAAATTTAATAACGATATATTTTCAACCGCCGGTTTTCACAAGCTTCAAAATTCAGATAGCCGTTTGGTGTACAGCTTTAACAATGGATGGTATTTCTATAAAGGCGATATTAAGAATGCTTACGCTACAAATTACGGGGTAACAAGCCAATGGAAGCAGGTAACGCTTCCACATGGCGTTGATATACTACCGGCTGATGCCAATGGAGGAATTAATTACCAGGGTATTGTTTGGTACCGCAAAACTTTTACGCTTCCAAAAGAGCTATCAGGCAAACTGATTTCCCTGACGTTTGAAGCCATTATGGGGAAATGCAAAATATGGCTCAATGGCAAATTGGTTGCAGAACACAAGGGAGGTTATCTTCCTATAGTAATTAATGCTTCTGATAAAGATGTAAAATATAACTCGGAGAATGTAATAGCCATTATGGCTGATAACAGCGATGATCCATCATACGCACCTGGCAAGCCGCAGTATGTACTTGATTTTAATTATTATGGCGGCATATATCGTGATGCCTGGCTTGTAGGCACTAATGAGATTCATATAACCGATGCTAATGCCGTAAATAAAGTTGCCGGCGGAGGTGTATTAGTTCATTATGAAGATGTGAACGATGAGGCTGCAAAAGTAGTGGTGCAAACAGATGTAGTTAACGAAAGCAATGCAAACAGCCAACTGACAATTGAAACTGATTTGCGGGATACATCCGGCAACATAGTTGCTAAGCAAACACAATCAGTTTTGTTACCTGCAAAAGGCAGCAATACTATAACACAGACGTTACAAGTGTCAACACCGAGGTTATGGTCGCCGGACGATCCAAATCTTTACCGGCTTTACACACTTGTGAAAAATGCAGAAGGGAAAGTTATTGACGGCTACTATCAAAACATTGGCATACGCAGTGTTGAATTTAAGGAAAATGCACAGCTTTATTTAAATGGTAAGCCTTTCAACGATAAGTTGATCGGTGGTAATCATCACCAGGACTATGCATTAATCGGCAATGCCGTATCAAATAATCTGCATTGGCACGATGTTAAATTAATGCGGGATGCAGGCATCCGTATTGTACGGGGTTCGCATTATCCACAAGATCCGGCATTTATGGATGCATGCGATCAGTTGGGCATATTCGTAATTGTTTGTACACCAGGCTGGCAGTTTTGGAATAACGATACCGCCTTCGCTAATTCTATTTACAGTGATGTGCGGCAAATGATTCGTCGCGACAGAAATCATCCGGGTGTATTTGCCTGGGAGCCGGTTCCAAACGAGACAAGTTATCCGTCTGATTTTGCTCAAAAGATTTACGAAATTACCCACGCAGAATATCCTTTTAAAGATTGCATTGCCGCAACCAATTCGCGTTCTCCTCACGCTGATGAATATGATTTGCTTTATGGGCATCCGGGTGAATACGAGGAAGAAAAGAAAATGGTGGAAGACAGTGCAGATAGCAAGAGTAGCCGGATGGCTACGCTGCGCAAGGAATTGCAAAAGCCGTTTTTTACCAGGGAATGGGGAGACAATGTAGATAATTGGAATGCACAAAATGCAGATGGCCGTGTTGAACGCGGGTGGGGCGAAGTGCCGCAATTAATTCAGGCAAAACACTACTCAAACCCTGAGCCGGCAGACCGTGTTGGAAAATATGCTACCAGTTGGGAAACATTATATGAGAGCCGGGTAGGCCACATTGGCGGTTGTGTGTGGCCTTTTGGTGATACCGAACGAGGTTATAGTCCCGATCCTCAATATGGCGGCCTCGTTGACATTTTCCGGCAAACGAAATACGCTTATTATCTGTTTAAAAGCCAGCAGAATCCGGGCAGTCGTTATTTCGCGCTTACCGGAGAAAATCCTTATACACTTTATATTGCTAACGAATTAACGCCTTTCTCACCGGCAGATATAACGGTATTTACAAATTGCGATTCTGTAAAGCTGACTGTGTTTGGTAAATATACAGCGACCCTTGCGCCAGATAACAATATAAAGATGCCGCATCCTCCTATTGTTTTTAAAGATGCTTTTTATTTCCGGGATGCTAAAAGCGTTGAAAGCGCCGAAACACAGGTAGTGGCTACCGGTTTTAAAAACGGTAAAGCCGTTATCGTTACAGATAAAAAGCCGAGATATCGCCCAACATCACTTAAATTATCAACTGATGCAGTACCGGAAGAAATTGTAGCAGACGGCAGTACGGTGATACCAGTTATCGTGTCAATGCTCGACAATTACGGTAATGTAAAAAGATTAAATGATCAGTTGGTTACTTTTGAAGTAGTTGGCGAAGGGCGCCTGATAAACAATTGCGACATAGCTGAAAATCCAAAAAAAATAAGTTGGGGAACTGCCGCAGTACTTGTAAAAACTAATATGAAAGCCGGTGATATCAAAATTATAGCTAAGCCGGTTATTCAGGGTGCAGTAACCGTTACGGGTGACACGCTTGTTTTGCATGCTTTGCCGCCTTCTATTCCGGGAATTTATAATAGTAAGGATGTAAATAATCTTGAGAAATACGGCGACAACAATGCGGTTGTAAAGGAGCCGGCATCAAAAGTTCCTGATCCATCAAATTTGAAAGAGCAGTTGAAAAAAGTAGAGGAAGGTCAGAAGAAATTTCAAACTAACAATTAATGCAAAATCAAATGCAATTTAAATAATATCAGCTTGCTTGTTGGCTGCAACCAGCGCGGAAGGAATTTATCAAAGAGAATCCTGATTCGCTAAGAAATAGAAAATGAAATAGCAGTTTGTTACTTTTAAAAATTATCATTTATGAAAAGAAGTATCTTATTAATCATCTTGTTCCTGTTTTTTTTGAGTGATGTACAGGCACAAAAATCATTGACAGATTACGTTAATCCTTTTTTAGGAACAGCCACTTTGTGGGATAGTATTGATATTGGATATAAACCAACACACAGAACCTGGGGTGGTGAAGCGTTTCCCGGTTCTTCGTTACCCAATGCTATGGTGCAATTAACGCCGGTAACACAATTTCATAGTGGATCGGGTTATCAATATGAAGACACGGTTATTTACGGCTTTGCCCACACCAGCAAAGGTCATTGGAACTTATGCAATATACCTTTACTGCCCGCGACAGGCAACATTAATCCGGATGATTATCAATCGGGTTACAGTCATAAAAACGAATCGGCACATCCTGGTTATTACCAGGTTTATCTCCAAAAATATGGTGTGAATGCAGAGCTTACTTCAACATTACGATGTGCCTTTCACAAATACACTTTTAAGACGGGTAACCCTGAAAAAGTAATTGCAGATTTATCCATGTCTAATGAAAGAGTGAGAAGCTGGGATATACACAGGGAAAGCGAAAATGTTTTTACAGGGTTTCAACAAGCCGGAGAAAAAATGTATTTCTATGCAGTTGCCAATCACCAAATAAAGGGCATTGATTCTTTAAAAACGGACAAGAAAATAATTCCGGTTGTGAACTTTATTGGTACCGGTAAACCGCTCGAACTACAGATAGGTTTTTCTTTTGTAAGCATTCAAAATGCAAAAGAAAATTTACAGAAAGAAATGCTGGGAAAAAGTTTTGCCGATGTAAGAAAAGCCGCAACAGTAACCTGGGAAAATCTGTTATCAAAAATTAAAGTAACGGGCGGTACCGATAGGCAGCGTGGATTATTTTATTCTACTTTGTACCGTTCTTTTTTATGGCCTACATTACGCAGTGATGTTAACGGAGAATTTACCGATGACAGCGGCAAAGTGGTAAACAAAGGTTTCAGGTATTATACTACGCCTTCTTTATGGGACACTTACCGCAACAAGTTGGTTTTACTCGGCATGCTTTCACCTGATGTAACCAATGATGTGATTCAGTCTTTGATTGACAAAGGCGAAAAAACAGGATTTATTCCTACCTTTTTTCATGGAGATCATGCTGCCCCGTTTATTGCCGCATCTTATTTAAGAGGAATAAAAGGTTACGATGTAAAAAGCGCTTACAATCTGCTTTTGAGAAATGCTACGCTTGCAAATAAAAGCCGACCGCACATTCTGGAATACATTGAAAAAGGTTATGTGCCCGAGCAGGATATTGCACACCCTGTTCTGGAAACGGTTGCCAATGCAGGCGTTACCAAAACCCTTGAATATGCTTATGATGATTACTCCGTGGCATTGCTGGCAAAAGCATTGAACGATACGGCTAATTACAATATGCTGATGAAAAGAACCACTAACTATAAAAATGTATTTGATCCCTCAACTGAATTAATGCGTGGGCGGCTTGCCAATGGTGAATGGATTAAAAATTTTGACCCGACTTTTATTTATTATGAATACATGTACCGCGAAGCCAATGCCTGGCAGTCTTCGTTTTTTGTGCCACATGATGTGGAAGGATTGATAAGCTTATATAAAAGCAAAGCTGATTTTGAACAAAAAGTAGATAGCCTTTTTACCATTCCTTTCCACGGTAATGAAGCCTATAATATCTCTGTTTTTATTGGTCAGTATTGCCAGGGAAACCAACCCGATCATAGTTCGCCATTCATGTATTATTTTGTTGGTAAACAGGAAAAATCACAGGCAATATTAGATACCATTATGAACCATTTTTATGGCATGGGCAAAGATAAACTTGCCTATCCGGGTATGGATGATGCCGGTGAAATGTCTGCCTGGTTTGTATTTAACGCGATGGGCTTTTACCCGTTTTCACCAGCCGATCCAAAGTATATTATCTCCGTTCCGCTGTTTGATAAAGTTGAAATCAATCTTAATGGTAAAATGTTCACCATCATTAAAAAAAAATCAGGCAAAAAAATTACCGGCATTACGTACGGCGATAAAAAGATGGATGGATATTTTATAACCGATGCTGACATGAAACAGGGAAAGAATTTAGTGATAACAACAGAATAAAGACGTAGATCTTTCATATAAAACAAAAGCGTTTTTTAAATTTTATAAATCAACCATTATTATGAAATTCCTTTTCAGATTTACAAGTTCTCTTTTTTTACTTTTCACATTATCAGTTCAGGGAATTGCACAAGGTAAAAAAGTTGACCTTTTATCGCCTGACGGGCATGTAAAAGTATCCATCAGCTTGGCTGATAAAATATACTACACCGTATCAAATGACAACAAAGATTTGCTGACCGAAAACCACTTAGCGCTTGCATTAAAGGATGCAGTTCTCGGCGACAATCCTCAACTTCTTTCTACAAAAAAGAGCAAAGGCAACGAAACAATAACGCCTTATATCAGTTTAAAATTTGCTACGGTACACAGTGTTTACAACGATTTGCTAATGAATTTTAAAGGTAATTATGCGGTTGAGTTTCGTGCTTTTGATGACGGAATTGTGTACCGTTTTATCACCAGTAAAAAGGATAGTGTGGAAATTATGAGTGAGGATTTTGCCATTCATTTTCCGGAAGATGATTCACTAAACCTGCAGCAGGTTGGCGGATTTAGAACCGCTTATGAAGAGCCTTACACGCACATTGTCTCAGCCGCCTGGAAACCGGATGATAAAATGTCAACACTGCCCGTTTTAATCGGAACGAAAACCGGTTCAAAAATTTTAATCAGTGAGTCTGATGTGGTTGATTATCCATGTATGTTCCTGAAGGGCAACGGAAATAACGGCGCCGAAAGCACTTTCCCTAAAGTACCGCTGGAATTTGGTGCTGATGGAGATCGTAGTTTGAAAATTGTAAAAACCGCAGACTACATCGCTAAAACTGCGGGTAGCCGCGCTTTTCCCTGGCGCTATTTTGTGATAACGACTGACGACAAGCAATTGATAGAGAATACAATGACCCTGAAACTCGCACCTAAAAGCATGATAGCCGACCCATCGTGGATAAAGCCGGGACAGGCAAGCTGGGAATGGTGGAACGGCGCAACGCCGTATGGCTCTGACGTAAATTTTGTTTCGGGCTTTAACACCGATACCTATAAATATTTTATTGATTTCGCCTCAAAATATGGCGTGTCCTACATTGTAATGGATGAAGGCTGGGCAAAAAGTACCACCGACCCGTTTACGCCAAATCCCAATGTTGATGTGCATGAAATTATCCGCTATGGAAAAGAAAAAAACGTGGGCGTGATATTGTGGCTTACGTGGCTTACCGTTTACAATCATATAGATTTGTTCAGGACGTTCAGTGACTGGGGCGTAAAAGGAGTGAAAATTGACTTCATGGATCGCAGCGATCAATGGATGGTGAATTATTATGAAAACGTAGCCAAAGAAGCAGCAAAGCACCACCTTTTTGTTGACTTTCACGGCGCATTCAAACCTGGCGGGCTGGAGTACAAATATCCCAATCTCATTTCTTATGAAGGTGTAAGAGGTATGGAACAAATGGGCGGCTGTACGCCCGACAACAGTGTTTATTTTCCTTTCATGCGCAATGCTGTCGGGCCGATGGATTACACGCCGGGAGCGATGCTGAGCGCACAGCCGGATGCTTATTGTTCACAGCGCCCCAATTCAGAGAGCATCGGCACACGGGCTTACCAAATGGCTTTGTTTGTTGTTTTTGAAAGTGGCATACAAATGCTGGCAGACAATCCAACCTTATATTATCGTAATCCTGATTGTACGGAGTTTATCACTTCGGTTCCCACGACGTGGGATGAAACAAAAGCCTTGGCAGCAGATGCCGGCGAAATAGCGGTGGTTGCCAAACGAAAAGGTGATACCTGGTTTATGGGCGGCATCACCAATGGCAAAGAAAAAGAAAGACAAGTAGAGCTCAACTTTGATTTTCTTGACAAAGGAAAAACATATACGATGACTTATTTTGAAGATGGCATTAATGCCAGCAGGCAGGCAATGGATTACAGAAAGAAAATCATGCAGGTAAAGTGGGGCGATACCATGACAATCACCATGGTACGAAATGGCGGCTGGGCTGCGATTCTTAAATAAACTAAACTATGAATTTATGGATGTATTGACTACCAATGAACATTTGTTTTAGTGATCTTAAACATGTAATACCTGGTATTTCTATATCTATCCCGACTCGCCCAACGAATCAAAATGCCAGCTATGATTTTAAGGCCGAAAGAAACATATCAACCTTAAACAGTTTATAAATTTTCAGTGCGTAAATAATTTAATCATTATAATAAAAAAATAAAGAGCACAAATGAAAAACAAAGAAAAATTAATTGTAGGCAACTGCGGTTTTTTTTATAAATGTTTCATGATATTAATGTTATCAGCCAGCGTTTATAACTATTCCTTTTCGCAAACAATTACGCCGGGGATAAGCAAACAGGCAGCGCCGAAAGTGCTGCCTGGAAACGGCCTTAGCCAGTTTGATTTTTTTTATGCGGGTGAAGCCAAAGCACGTAACATGTATATTGTACAAAATGGTAAAATAACCTGGTCGTATATAGATACAACCGGCAAGGGCGAAATAAGTGATGCTATTTTAATGAAGAATGGGGATATTTTATTTGCACATCAATTTGGTATTAGTTTAATTAACCATGAAAAAAAAGTGCTTTGGAATTATGATACGCCGGAAGGATTTGAAACACATACGGCGCAGTTGATTGGAAAAGATCACGTGGTATTTGTTCAAAACGGAAATCCTGCCAGGGTATTTGTAGTGAATATAAAGACCAACAAGGTTGAAAAAGAATTTCCGATTCCTTTTAAAAGCGGCACGCATGGGCAAATACGGCACGCAAGGTTAACGGACTCCGGTACATTGCTTATAGCGCACATGGATCTCGGAAAAGTGTGCGAATATGATGTAAATGGCAATCAGCTTTTATCGTTAGATGTTCCGGCTGTTTGGTCGGCTGTGCCTTTAAAAAACGGGCACATCCTGGTAACAAGCAATCAAAAATTTGTAAGAGAAATTTCAGGTGATGGCACTGTTATATGGGAGTATTTATTGGATGACATTCCGGGTTATGCAATAGCAAATTTGCAGTTGTCTCAAAGGCTTGCAAATGGCAATACGCTTATCAATAATTGGTTTAATCAATGGAACGAAACATTGGATGCAAATAACCTGCCCGTGCAGGCAATTGAAGTTACACCTGATAAAAAAATTGTTTGGGCGTTACGCTCTTGGACAAGCCTCGTAAATCTTGGCCCTGCTACAACCATTCAATTACTTAATGAACCGGATAATGCAACCGAAAACGTTCACTTTGGTGACATAAAATAACTATAAGGAAAAATATTTATTATACGAAAAATGAATCTGCAAATGCCAGAGATTTAATGCAAAATAAAACAATGATTATTCCTGCGAATTACCTTAAAGATTGCTTTAAAATTTTATAGGAAATGCAACAAACATTTTTCTAATTACTCTTATTCGATAACGATTGTGTTTATTTTCATTAAATACTTAACTTTTATAGTTCCAAAATAAAACTCAAATATGAAAATAAAAATATGCTGTCTTACAATAGGTTGCTTTTTTTCTCTGTTTGCAACTGCGCAAAACGTTGAAAAAGTAAGTGACCCCGTTGAATGGATCAACCCTTTGATGGGTACAGATTCAAAGTTTAGTTTATCTAACGGTAATACGTATCCCACAATAGCATTGCCGTGGGGAATGAACTTTTGGGCTCCGCAAACAGGCAAGATGGGTGACGGCTGGATATACACCTATGATGCAGATAAAATACGTGGCTTTAAGCAAACACATCAGCCATCACCCTGGATGAATGATTATGGACAGTTTTCTATTATGCCGCTTACTAAACATTTCAACCTTACTGAAGATGGCCGTGCAAGCTGGTTTTCTCACAAAGCTGAAACAGTAAAGCCATATTATTACAGCGTTTATTTAGCAGATTATAATGTAACTACCGAGATCACACCCACCGAGCGTTCTGCACAATTCCGGTTCACCTTTCCGAAAAGTG
This sequence comes from Hanamia sp., assembly GCA_965217965.1. Taxonomy (GTDB): domain Bacteria; phylum Bacteroidota; class Bacteroidia; order Chitinophagales; family Chitinophagaceae; genus Ginsengibacter. Next base: position 903,554 of record CBDCJQ010000002.1, read on the forward strand.
ACAGTGCATTTATAGTGATTGATGCCCTGGACAAAGGTTCTTACGTAAAGATTTTTCCCGGAGAAAAAAAGATAATAGGCTACTCAACCAAATATGCCCGCGGCCCTTTGCCCAACTTCAAAAACTACTTTGTTATTTATATAGATAAGCCTTTTACCGTAATGCAAACTTACCGCGATACACTGTTGACCGATTCTCTTGAGCTGCAGGCGGATCATGCACTTGCCGTAATTGGCTTCAAAACTACTGATGCAGAAAAAGTGCACCTGCGGGTTGCTTCTTCCTTCATAAGTTTTGACCAGGCAGATCTCAATTTAAAGAGCGAACAGGGAAGCGATAATTTTGATGTTACCGAACAAAAAGCCAAAACAGTTTGGAACAAAACTTTGAACCACATCACGGTGTCGGGCGGCACTGTTGACCAGGTTCGTACATTTTATTCCTGCCTGTACCGCATGCTGTTTTTTCCAAATAAGTTATACGAAATAAATGCGCAAGATAAAATAGTTCATTGGAGCCCTTATACCGGTAATACAGAACCGGGCTATATGTTTGCAGGCACCGGTTTCTGGGATACATTCAGGGCGCTATATCCTTTTTTGAATTTGGTGTATCCTTCTATAGACAAAGAGATGCAGCAGGGTTTGATAAATGACTATAAAGAAGGCGGCTGGTTGCCGGAGTGGTCCAGCCCCGGCTATGCTGATATAATGATTGGCAACAACTCTGCTTCTGTGGTAGCCGATGCTTACCTGAAAGGGATACGCGGATATGGTATTGATACATTATACCGGGCACTCTTACATGGCGCCAATAACCAGGGGCCGAATGCAACAGGAAGAAAGGGTTTTGAATATTATAACTCGTTAGGTTATATACCCGGCGATGTTCACATAGGTGAAAGTGTAGCCCGTACGCTGGAATATGCGTACGATGATTTTTCTATTTACCGGTTGGGAAAAGCGTTGAACAGGCCTGCTGCTGAAACAGATGTTTATAAAAAGCGCAGTATGAATTATAAAAATGTTTTTGATGCATCTACCGGTTTCATGCGCGGAAGAAATAAAGATGGAAGCTTTCAAACGCCTTTTAGTCCCTATAAATGGGGCGGCCCTTTTATTGAAGGCAATAGCTGGCATTATACCTGGTCTGTTTTTCAGGATATGCAGGGATTGATTAATTTAATGGGTGGCAATAAAAAATTTATTACAAAGCTTGACTCCGTATTTACAGCGCCGCCTGTGTTTGGAGACAAGGAATATAACGGTGGCATCATACACGAAATGCGTGAAATGCAGGTGATGAATATGGGCCAGTATGCACACGGTAATCAACCGATACAACACATGATTTACTTATACAACTATGCCGGCGAGCCGTGGAAAACACAATATTGGGTGCGGGAAGCGATGCAGAAGTTGTACAAGCCTACGCCCGATGGTTATTGCGGCGACGAAGATAATGGCCAAACCTCTGCCTGGTATGTGTTTTCAGCGATGGGCTTTTACCCGGTTTGCCCTACATGCGGGCAATATGTATTAGGCATACCATTGTTTAAAAAAATGACCATTAATCTTGAGAACGGTAATAAAATAATTTTGAATGCTCCAAATAACAGCGAAGAAAATAAATATATCAACCGTATTAATTTGAATGGAAAATCTTATACCAATAACTGGTTTAGACAGGAAGCATTATCAAAAGGCGCCCTTATAAATTTTGATATGTCGCCTCAGCCAAATAAACAAAGAGGCACTGAAGTTTCAGCCTTTCCCTATTCGCTGTCTAATAATAAATAGGTGCACATACATATTTTGGAAGTTCGATTAGGAGTTGACTCGTGACCACATATAAATGATAAGATACCTTATGTCACGGCAATGATTAACTCCCTCCCCGTACAACACGACAACAAATATGTATGTCCCGGCAAGTGTTTATTCTGGAAATATATATTCTTTGCATACTATTATCATAGCCCGAATTCTTTAATAAGAACAATAAGAGCTTATGTTGTATCCCCAAATTATCAATGAAAAAATTTAAACACTTTTTAATCAAAGCAATTTGAAAGCAACCATTACACTTTTCTTCTGCTTTATTCTTATAGCCGGCAGCTTCTTTTTGTATTCTTTTTCAAGATGTAAAAAAGAAACTAACTGTGTGCTGGTTATTTTCTGACCGTATAGTATTACAGCAGCAATCAAACGTTGCCTTTTGGGGGCAAAGTAATCCTGAACAAAAACTAACCGTTTCAGCAAGTTGGGGGAAACCGGTTTCTATTGACCAGGCAATTACAGGATAACCAGTAATTTTATCAGACACAGCATCTATTTAAAAATCATACTTAATTATTATTATCATGTTTAGAGCTACAATCTTCATGTTGACTTTTGCGAGCTGCATTTTATATGCCTGCTCTTCTTCCAAAGTAAATTCATCAAACCAGCAGCCGAATACGCTAATGCAAAAAGAAAAAAATAACGGCTGGGTATTGCTGTTTGATGGTACAACAACAAATGGCTGGCATACCTATAACAAAAATTCTGTAACTAAAAACTGGAAGGTAGCTGACGGCGCATTGGTAATGGATCCCACTTTAAAAGACAAAGAAAACTCTGGAGATTTGGTTACGGACAATACATACAAAAATTATGAGTTTTCAACGGAGTGGAAAATCTCAGAAGAGGGAAACAGCGGAATTATTTTTGACGTAAAAGAAGACCCTAAGCTTCGTGACACTTACAATACAGGCGCTGAAATGCAGGTGCTTGATAATATAAAAGCGGATGATAATAAAAAAGAAAATCATCTTGCCGGGTTGTTATACGATATGCAGGGCACTGCTGCCCTATCAAAACCGAAACCCGTAGGTGAGTGGAATCAGGCACGGATTATACAAAATAATGGGCATCTTACTTTTTATTTCAATGGCATTAAAACCGTTGACGTGCAGGAAGGAAGTGACGAGTGGAAAAACTGGATTGACAATAGTAAGTTTAAAACCTGGCAGAATTTTATGACTTCTCCCGAAGGAAAAATTGCTTTTCAGGATCACGGTCATGAAGTAGCTTTTCGCAATGTCAAGATCAGGCAACTTTAGTTTATACACTATTATCCGCACCTCAACAGGTTCGGTTACATTTTTAAGTACATTATAAATGAAATACTGTTTTTATTGCTGTGTGTTGCTGCTATTCGGCTTGTCTGCTTTCAGTCAGTCCTCTAAACAAATTGAGGGCGGCTTTGAAGGAGTAAGATATAAAGTAAAAGCAGAAAAGGGCTTCTTTTCAAAACCAGGTAATGGGGCGGTGATTAGAATGAGTCCTGAAATGAATACCATAACCCTAAATCTTGCTGATACAAGTGAGGAGCAAGGTCATATTTTAAATGGTTTTTTTTAGTACAAAAACAAACATAGAGAATCACAACTAAAGCGTAAAGTCTTTATTTGACCGGCAAAACAGTAGCCATGAAAAAATAATGTCATCACTGTTGTTCACAACGGTTTGCTTCACTGGTTTTTTCGCAAGCCACCATCATAATATTTGTCCGGTATCGAGAAGGACAATACGGTACAATGGGATTTCTATTGCACCGGCGGAAGAAACAGCGGTAAATGGGCAAAAATCGCTGTGCCTTCAAATTGGGAATTACAGGGCTCCGGCACTTATAATTATGGTCATGATAAAATAAAGGCCAACGGACAGGGGCTTTACAAGCATCAATTCAAATGGTCTTCCGTTTCTGCGGGGAATTTATTTTTGCCCGTTATTATAATTAAGAAATAAGAGCAATTTTCAAAAACTGGTCGCAAATACTTTGGAAATACATGCTAGGCATTTTCCTTTTCAATTAAATATTTGGAAGTTTAACCATTACTGAACTGCCAAGGATTGTAAATAAAGAAAATGTACACCAGGTAAATTTTTATGTATGAATTAGCACGCCAACCCGGCAATAAATAAGGAGATTCGTACTGCGAAAAACGATTGTACCCTTTCAAGCTATAGTTTTTATTTACAAAATTACGATTGAGTTTCAGAGACTATACAAGGTTACCTGGTCATAATATGCTTAGAGTTTTCAATAATATTTAAAGGGTTTAAAAGGAAACATCATTGGTGTTAAGGCTTGGTAATATTTTACAAAAGAATATGAATAGCAGGAATTAATTGGGCCTCACAGCCCTCGTACATGATGTCGCCAATGGTATTAATGTGAGAGAAAAACTAAAACTTATGCTTACGCTCTACAGTGGATCTTGACATAAATGGTCTGTTTTAACAAGGTTTAGAGATTAAGAAAAATAAACAATTTAACCATCACTAATATACTTAAGATGAATCCAAAACAATTTACTCTGCTGCTTTATGGCGACAATTTTAAAAAATTAAACTCCGTGTATTTATTCTTACTTGTAATTTTCTTTTTTGCATTATCATCACCCGCTTTTTCTCAAACAACTATTGGAGGTAAAATAAAAAACGAAGCCGGTGCCGGTATTCCCCAGGTTTCAGTAGTTGAGAAAGGTAAGAAAAACGGGGCTATTACTTCCGACGATGGCTCTTTCACCTTATCCGTGAAGAATAGAAACGCATCCTTAATCGTTTCCAGCGTTGGTTTTGTATCTCAGGAGATACGCTTAAATGGAAGAACTTCTGTTGATATTGGCCTAAAAGCTACAGATACTAAACTTGAAGAGGTAGTGGTAGTAGGTTATGGCACACAAAAAAAGACGTCTGTAACCGCAGCTGTATCTACTTTGAAAACTGCTGATATTGCCCAAAAACCTGTTGTAAATTTAACAAATAGCTTGGTTGGAAGAGTCTCCGGTTTGATCGGTACACAGGGAAGCGGCGAACCCGGCTTTGACGGTTCGGGCATTCAAATTCGCGGCGTAGGCTCAATTGGAGGGTCTGCGGCCTTGTTGATAGTTGATGGCGTGCCCCGTGATTTTAGCCGATTGGACCCTAATACCATTGCCACTTTGACCATTTTAAAAGATGCAGCGGCTGTAGCCCCTTATGGTGTTGCCGGAGCCAATGGCGTAATTTTAGTGACCACAAAGCAAGGGAACTCGAGCAAGCCCGTGTTATCCTACAATGGCTATGTAGGTATTCAAAACCCTACCCGGGTGCCTACTTTTGTGACCGGGTATCAATACGCACTGATGAAAAATGAGGCAAACGTTAATGATTTTCAGTCAGGCGTGCCTTATACGGCAGATGATTTGCAAAAATTCCAAGACCATTCTGACCCTGATGTGCACGGCGACGCTCATCCACTACAAGAAATAATCAAACCTAACAGGCTAATTACCTATCATAATCTTTCGCTTTCTGGCGGTTCAGAAAATTTTAAGTATTTCACTTCTTTGGGCTATATCCATCAGAACGGAATGTGGGACCCAACTTACCTTGATAGGTATAATGCAACATTAAACCTAACGTCAAATGCCACTAAAACCACAACAGTTAATTTCTCAGTAAACAGCTGGGTAGAAGACCAGCACTTTCCATCATATAGTGCAGGTACAATTATTAATCAAGCGCAACGGGAGACCCCGGATTTTCCGGTACTTTATAGCAATGGATTAAATGCAGGCTATGTCGCCCAATCAGTATATGGAGAAATTTATTATAGCGGTTATGGGTTTAATGAAAACCCCGGATTACAAACTCAGTTCAGTATTAATCAGCAATTGCCGCTTAAAGGCCTAAGCTTAAAGGCGGTGGTAAGCTACGATCTCGCACCGGATGTATTATTTGGCAGCAGAAATGGGACTACAAGAAATTACACCACGCCCGTCCCTTTTTATACAGTCAATAAAAATACAACCCCTTATACCTACGTGTTGGGTTTTCAAGGAAGCAGCAAGCCGAGCTTTAGGGAAGAGTTTTATCAGAACCGTTCCCTCACCTACCAGGGAATTTTAAGTTTTCAGCGCTCCTTCGGTAAAAGTGATATTGGCTTCACAGGTGTTGTAGAAGCCCGTAGGGTAAAATATCAACAATTTACGGCTTCGAGAATAAATTATAATTTGGGTATTGATGAATTAGATTATGGCGGTCCGGCCACTACCGATCTAACAAACGGTGGTTTTTCCACCGGACAAAAGCAAATTGGATACGTTTACCGAATAGATTACGCTTATGAAAAAAAATATCTGTTTCAGGCGTCAGGCAGGTATGACGGCAGCTATTTGTTTGCGCCAGGCAAACGCTATGGTTTTTTCCCGGCATTTTCTGCCGGGTGGGTTGTTTCTCAAGAAAACTTTATGAAAAACATTAAGTGGGTTGATAACTTAAAGCTAAGAGGTTCATATGGACAATCCGGCGCTTATCCAAGGTCAGGCGGTGGAATACAAACTTATCAATATTTGAGCCCTTATAACTTAAATACTAACTCCGCAGTGATCAATGGTTCTGTTACACAAGGTATTAGTGAGGGCCTTCAGGGAAATCCAAATATTACCTGGGAAAGAGCGAACAAATGGGATGTTGGTTTGGAAACCACCTTATGGAGAGGTGCAATTAGCATAGAGGCTGACTATTTTTATGAAAAAAGGTCAGACATGCTGATACCTAATTCTGCCGCGTTGCCTGGCGAATATGGCATTGGCACAGGCTTGTTAAACGCAGGTGTAATGAGCAACCATGGTGTTGATATTACGTTGCGGAGCGGGCATACGTTCTCTAATGATTTAAGGCTTGATATTACCGGAACATTTACTTTTGCTAAAAATAAATTACTGAATTTTATTGAAAATGCTTCTACCTATGATAATCCTAACAGGAGACAAACCGGCCGGGCATACGGAACCCAGTTTGGATACCGGGCATTAGGTTATTTTTCAGCAGATGATTTTATTGACCCAAATATTGCGCAACCGGTTCTTAAACCAAAAATCCCTGTGCCTACTTTCGGCATTGTCCGTCCGGGTGACATTAAGTTTGCCGATTTATCTGGCCCTAATGGTGTTCCTGATGGAAAAATTGATATTAATGACCAGACGGTTATCGGTAAAACACACACCCCAGGTATTATTTACGGCTTTGAACCCCGCTTAACCTTTAAAAACTTTGATTTGGATTTATTGGTTCAAGGTAGTGGAAACTCTACTATTCAGTTAAATGATTTTATTGTTTGGCCTTTTAATTTCTCCGGCTCTGCATCAGAATTGAGCTTTAGTGAACATTGGCAGCCAAATAGAACAAATACACTTTATCCACGCCTTTCAAATTCGCCAACATCAAACAATAAACAAACATCTTCTTGGTATAACAGAAATGATGCTTATATAAGATTAAAAAGTGCCGAGTTGGGCTATACATTTTCTAATAAAATTCTTCGTAATACCATCAGTTCGTTAAGAATATACGCCGCAGGGCAAAATGTCTTTACCTGGACGCCCCACATTAGGGAAATTATAGATCCTGAAAATAGTGGAAATGACCAAAATTATTACCAGCAACGCGTGCTCTCAATAGGTATTAACGCTTCTTTTTAATACTAATATATATATGAAACTGATAAAATTTATAAAGGATAATAACAAGGTGGTTATCCTCTTATGCATAATCTTACTAACCATTGGCTCCTGTAAAAAAGATGATTCTTTAACAGTAGACCCAAAGGGTAAGTTAACAAACGAAATAACATTTAGTACAGAAACAAATGCAGATCTGTTTGTAAATGATATTTACAATTCAATAGCTGACGAAAAAAACGATTATAATCACACAGACTCCTATGCCGATAACAGTTGGACAAAACAAACCCATACCGGGGCAAATACAGTAAGAAATGGTTCTATATCACCAGCCAATGTTCCAACTGGGCCAAATGGCTTATGGGACTGGGACAATACATATGCAAATATTCGAAAGTGTAACGTGTTTTTCCAACAAACACAATTATACAAATCTAACTTTTCGGCCCCGTGGCTGCAACAGCGTACCGGGGAGATTACTTTTCTACGGGCATATTTTTATTCGCTTTTATTTACCAATTATGGAGGGGTTCCGCTTATTAGCACTCCTTTGGATAATACAGATGGAACAGATATTTTTAATGCCCGGGCCACAATTGCACAAACCCTTGCTTTTATTGAAGCCGATTGCGATTCTGCGGCTGCTAATTTGCCGGCCACGATTGACAAAACCGGGCGTGCAACCAAAGGCGCCGCGCTAACGCTTAAGGGATGGGCAGAGCTTTTTGCAGCCAGCCCTTTGGCCAACCCCACTAATGATGTAACATTATGGGCCAAAGCTGCCTCAACTAATAAACAAGTGATGGATATGAACGTGTATTCGTTGTTTAGTGATTATGCCACCCAGTTTCTGGCTCTAAATAATTTCAATAGCGAAACCATCTTCGCCAGGCAATATGCCCCGCCTTCTAAAGGAAGCAGAGCCGAAGGCATAGAAGGTCCTGTGGTGGTAAACGGCACAGTACAATGCTGGGGAAATTACCAGCCCATACAAAGCTTGGTCGATGATTATGCCATGGCCAATGGTTTGCCTATTACTGATCCTCTTTCGGGATACAATCCCCAAAATCCGTATGTAAATCGTGAGCCGCGCTTTTACCAATCTATTATCTATGATGGTGCTGCATGGCAGGGAGACATCATTACCACCCGTGTTGGAGGCAATAATCAGCAGGCAGGTGGCGGAGATATTACCACCAGCGGTTATTACGGGCGTAAATTGTTGGATGAAAGCATACGAGGACAAACAAGTCTTGCCACTCGCCCAAGTTCATCTAACTGGATAATTTTTCGCTATGGAGAAGTATTGTTAAGTTATGCGGAAGCACAAAACGAGGCTGTTGGACCAGATGCAACAGTATATGCCGCTTTAGCAATGGTTAGACAAAGAGCCGGATTACCAAATTTTCCAGATGGTTTATCTCAAAGTGAAATGCGCATTAATATAAGGAGGGAACGCAGAATAGAGTTATCTTTTGAGGAAAAACGCTGGTACGATATCAGGCGTTGGCTAATTACAACCGGCCCGAACGGCGTACTAACTAATCCGGAATATGGTATTAAAATAGTTTATACAGTAGGTGTTCCTTCTTATACACCTGTTAACATATTTAATAATATATTCCAGGACTATCAAAATTGGATGCCGATCTCACAATCAGATCTTGCTAAAAATCCAAAATTAGTTCAAAACCCGGGATATCCTTGATAATAAAAACAACTCTATATGCGGTTTACAGGGTTGTTTTTTATTTAATTTATTTTTAATCTTCCTAAACTTTCTACTTTGAAACAGGCATCTTATGTAAATCAAAGCACAATTTATTATAAATAAAGCGCTTCAATATTTTTTTGCTTCTTAAGGCTTCTTTTAAAAAATTACAAAGCTAAATTTGTAAGATTCATTATTAAAGAAGCCTGATATGTCTTTTCTAGTTTTAAAATCAATATAACGCTTAAGTTCTATTGATAAACCAGCCAACATGAAAAAAATATTTCTGCTATTATTTCTTACGGTCATTTCTTCTCACGGTTTTTCGCAAGGTACCATCATAAAATACTTATCAGGTAGGGATAAGGACCATACGGTACAATGGGATTTCTATTGCACCGGCGGAAGAAACAGCGGTAAATGGACTAAAATCGCGGTGCCTTCAAATTGGGAATTGCAGGGCTTTGGGACTTATAACTATGGCCATGATAAAGTAAAAGCTAACGAACAGGGGCTTTACAAACATCCATTCAATTTAGAAAAACGTCAGAACAAAAAAGTTTTTATTGTCTTCGAGGGTTCAATGACAGATACAAAGGTTATGATAAACGGGCAGCAGGCCGGCCCGCTCCACCAGGGAGGTTTTTATCGTTTTAAATATGATATCACAAACCTGCTGAAGGCCGATGGTAAAAATTTACTGGAAGTTACCGTTGATAAAACATCGGCAAATGCTTCCGTGAACAGTGCGGAAAGAGACAGCGACTTCTGGATATTTGGCGGCATCTTTCGACCGGTTTATCTGGAAATTGTACCTGAAACTTTTATAGACAGAATTGCCATTGATGCGAAAGCCGATGGCTCTTTTGCCATGGAGGTATTTCCAAAAAACAGTACCGGAAATGAAACAATTGAGGCGCAGGTACAAAAGCTAAATGGCGAAAATATGGGAAAGCCTTTTTCTATCGCAGCCATAAAAAATGAGGAAGTCCAAGTGCTGAAAAGCAGTCTCGCAAAGCCTTTGCTGTGGAGTGCTGAATTTCCTAATTTATACAGAGTTATTGTTTCAATCAAAAACAAACAAAAAATCATTCACCAGGTAATACAAAAATTTGGTTTTCGAACGGTGGAACTCCGGCTTAATGATGGCCTTTATGTAAATGGCAGCAGAATATTTTTGAAAGGCAGCAACCGTCATAGTTTTTGGCCTGAGACCGGTCGTACTTTAAGCCATGCCATACAGTTGCTGGACGTTGGTTTAATAAAGCAAATGAATATGAATGCTGTTCGTATGTCGCACTATCCGCCCGACCAGGATTTTCTGGATGTATGCGATTCACTTGGGTTGTATGTGCTGGATGAACTCACCGGCTGGCAAACTAAATATGATACCACCGTTGGCCGCAAATTGGTAAAGGAACTCGTGGTGCGTGATGTAAATCATCCTTCCATTATTTTTTGGGATAACGGCAATGAAGGCGGCTGGAATACCGGCCTGGACAATGACTATGCCTTGTATGATCCGCAAAAGCGAACCGTTATTCATCCCTGGGAAAAATTTAATGGCACTGATACCCATCATTACCCGGACTACAAAGCAATAACTAATGCGGCGGCAACTGGGCAGGAAGTCTTTTTCTCTACAGAATTTTTACATGGGCTTTACGATGGCGGAGCCGGTGCTGGCCTCGATGATTTTTGGAAAGTGATATTGAATCATCCGCATGGAGCAGGTGGATTTATCTGGGCGCTCTTGGATGAAGACGTGATTCGCACAGACAAGAATGGCATGTATGATGGCGATGGCAATCATGCGCCTGATGGTATTCTTGGGCCCCACCGGGAAAAGGAAGGAAGCTTCTATACTATAAAAGAAATTTGGTCGCCGGTGTATATTGATGTTCCGTCCATTGACAAAAATTTCGATGGAACTATTCAACTGGAAAACAGGTATGCTTTCACCAATCTTAACCAATGCACCTTTAGATGGAAACTGATTGATTTTCCAAAGCCTGCGGATAAAAGTACAGCAGCGGTTGTAAAGCAAAGTGGCACATCTATAGGTATTGATATTAAACCCGGAGATAAAGGATTATTGAAATTAAATTTGCCTGCCGCCTGGTATAAAAATGATGCCTTGTACCTCACTGCTTACGGGCCAGATAAAAAAGAAATTTTTACCTGGAGCTGGCCTTTGAAATCACCTGCAGATTTTTGCAAAAAGCTCGTTACCGTTACCAATAAATCAATGATAAAAGTAGAGGAGACCGCTAATTCGCTTATGATAAAATGCGATGCGATTAGCTATTATTTTGATAAAGCTACGGGGTACATTCAAAAAGTTATCAGCCAGGGAAAAACAATATCTCTTTCAGATGGGCCGGTATTGGCAGGGGTAAAAACTGATCTTAAAAATTTCAGGCATAGCGATAATAACGGGCAGGCTATTGTGGAAGCCGATTATGAAGGCGGGGGAACTTTGCATGTAAAATGGACTTTTTCACCAGGGCATCCTGCACGGTTGGATTATCAATATTCCCAGCCGGGCGATGCTGATTTTATGGGCATCACTTTTAATTATCCTGAAGAAAAAGTTACCGGCATGAAATGGCTGGGCCGTGGCCCTTACCGGGTATGGAAGAACAGGTTGAAAGGACAGCAATTTGGTGTTTGGCACAAAGGGTATAACAACACGATAACCGGTGAAACATGGAACTACCCTGAGTTTAAAGGCTACCACGCGGAAGTTAACTGGGTAACTATTGAAAATAAAGAATTGCCGTTTACTATTTGCACGCCTGATAAGGATATGTATTTTCAAATGCTTCATCCCGCCAGGGAGCAGTATGCACTTCCTAATAACAATGTTGAGCCGCCCTTTCCTACAGGCAGCTTAGGATTTTTAAATGCCATAGATGCGATAGGCACAAAGTTTCACGCTGCGGCAACCATGGGGCCGCAAGGACAAAAAAATCATGCTGATGGTAAAGAAGTAAGCGGAACGCTTTGGTTCAATTTTTCGCAACAATAAACAACGTTTAAACAATAATAATAAAATAGTTATGAAAAGAATATGGCTCAATGGTTTTGCCGGCTTTGCTACTATCTCCGCCTTTTATTGTACGATTTTGTGCGCCTCCTGTAACTCCAACAATTCCGGTTCCGGTACTGTAGCTTCGGATTCATCGGGTATTAAAAAAGCAGCAGATTCGGGACAAATATCTTTAAAAGTAGAGCAGTTAGTTAATGGATTGGAAGCTCCCACAGTGTTGGCTTTCGCGGGTAACGGTGATACATGGGTAGCGGAACAAAAAGGCAAAATACGAATAATAAGAGACGGCAAATTAACCGATACACCGTTACTTGATCTTAAAAGCAAGATGGTGAAATTGAATAACGGGTACGAAGAACGGGGTTTGTTAGGAATTGCTTTGCACCCGGAGTTTAAAACCAATAGTAAATTTTACGTGTTCTACAGCGCACCCAGTACACAAAAAGGTTCGAATCATAAAGGTGTATTGGCAGAATATCTCCTGCCTGCCACGGGGCAAATCAATCCAAATAGTGGCCATATTATTTTGACTATTGAAGAGCCGGACGGCAATCACAATGGCGGGTGCCTCCAATTTGGCCCGGACGGATATTTATATCTTGGGTTTGGCGATGGTGGCGGCCAGGGTGACAAACATGGCGAGTTTGGCAATGGACAAAAAATGGATACGTGGCTGGGGAAAATGTTGCGAATTGATATCAATACCGCTTCCGGTTACAATGTTCCAAAGGATAATCCCTTTGTTGACAGAAAAGATGTAAAGCCTGAAATATGGGCGTATGGCTTTCGCAACCCTTATCGTTTTTCTTTTGATAAAAATTCAGGTGAATTATTTGCCGGCGATGTAGGCCAGGATCTTTGGGAAGAGGTTGATATTATTAAGAAGGGAGGCAATTACGGATGGCGGCTAATGGAGGGCACACATTGCTATAACCCTGCTGAAAATTGTGACACCACCGGAATCACTATGCCTATTACAGAATATAGCCACCAAGTGGGAATATCTGTAATTGGTGGTTATGTTTATACCGGCCGGCAATTGCCTGTTCTTAAAAACCAATATGTATTTGCCGATTGGACGGGCCCGGTTTTCTCTTTAAAAAAGGAAGGAAATGGGTGGATAAGAAGCCGCATTATTCTACAGAATATTCTATCTAATGCAAAAATAACAGGGTTGGGCCAGGACGAGCAAGGTGAAATATATCTTATAACAAATTCGGAAACAGGACCGGGAAATACTAAAGGAAGTGTATATAAGATTGTAAGTAATTAAAAAGAATTAGGCCTTTAGTTCGCAATGTCAATTTCGCATTGGTTGTCCCGATGTTTTTAATCGTGCCATTAGGCAAGTCTGGTGGGTAGAAACATAAAATAAATAATGTACCAGACGTTCCTTAGGAACGTTTCGTGCATTTTAAATATGGCTTTCTACCCACCAATAGTCCCTAAGGGACTTATAGAATGGTTACGCATCTTTCTTTATGACTTAAGCACGTAATTCTATAATTAAATAAAAAAAATGAATAAACAACAGCTATGAAAATAAGAATTACGAAACTCGATTTTTGTCTTATCATCTTATGTTTAAGCTTGTTTGCTTATGCATATCCGCCAGGCAAAAAGAAAGCTTTAACTGTGTGCAATCTTTTTTCAGATCACATGGTGCTTCAGCAACAAACGCATGTCTCTTTTTGGGGTAAGGCAACACCTGTTGCAAATTTGTCTGTTTCCGCCGGTTGGGGGAAAAATGCTTTGGCCCGGGCGAATACAAATGGTGACTGGAGGCTCAAAATAGCTACTCCTGTAACTGGCGGCCCATATACAATCACCATCAAAACTTCCGATAGCGCTATCACAATAAATGATGTATTAATAGGCGAGGTGTGGCTGGCGTCCGGGCAATCTAATATGGACTTGCCTTTAGCGGGTTGGCCACCCAACGATACGGTGTTCAACTCCACACAGGAAATAGCTCAGGCCAATTACCCGGATATTCGCTTTCTAAAAGTTCCCTTTAATATTGCTGTAAGCCCTTTGGATTCCATTGGCGGCAAGTGGGTTCCTGCATCGCCTGAAACGGCCGGCAACTTTAGCGCTACGGCTTTCTTCTATGCCAAAAAGTTATACCAGGAACTGCATGTACCCATCGGCATTATTCAATCCTCTATTGGAGGAACTCCCGTGGAAGCCTGGACAAGTAAGGGATACCTGAAAAAAATGGGAGACTTCAATAGAACGCTTGAAGGACTTACCAGCCTTGATTCTGTAACTACTTCCTGGTTTAAAAAATGGCCAACGCAAAAAATACCGGCAACAGATGAACATTGGCAAAACATACAATTTTCAGACAGCGAAGCGGCAGCAACTAATTTTGATGATAAGCAATGGAAGGAAATAAAACTTCCCGGCCGGTATGATGAATTAAGCTCAGGCGAATTTAACGGCGCAATGTGGTTTAGAAAAGAGTTTTTGATTGATGATGTCAGCACTGATTATACACTCAACATTGGCGGCATTGATGATATGGATGCCACCTACATTAATGGTAAAAAGATTGGCGGACTTGCAGGAAAAGGGTCAGCCAATCTTCCGAGGAAAATAGTTATTGCAAAATCGCTTCTCACTAAGGGCAGGAATACAATTGCCATTCGCGCCATTGATACAGGCGGCCCCGGTTCCATCAGCGGTGCGATAACCATTTCAAATGATAACGGCGTTACTATATCATTAGAAGGAACCTGGAAAAAAAGGCTGGTTGCAGAAATCCAAAAGGGTAAATTTTATATCTATGGGCTACAGGCGGATCTCTCGAAAAGGCCAAATTTATTTCAGCTTAACAGTAACACACCTACAGTTTTGTTCAATGCGATGATAAACCCATTGGTGCCCTATACAATAAAGGGAACTATATGGTACCAGGGAGAAACAAACGTCGGCTGGGCTGAACAGTATAAACGCCTTTTCCCTAATATGATAGAAGATTGGAGAAGCAAGTGGGGCTATCAATTCCCGTTCTATTTCGTGCAATTAGCGCCTTATAATTATAGCGATCCCTTGCAAAAGGGGCAATCCCAAAAGTTAAGAAATGCCCAGCGATTTGCTTTGAAATTACCTGGAACCGGTATGGTATCAACGCTGGACATCGGACGACTGAGCTCGGCGCATCCAACACATAAACAAAAAGTAGGAGAACGCTTAGCAAGATTTGCACTTGCAAATGATTACGGAAAAAAGCTGGTCAAGTCAGGGCCTATTTATAAAAATATTATTTTGTCAGACAACAAGATATTGGTTGAATTTAATTCTGTGGGCACAGGCCTGGTAGCTGGCAACAACGGTCTTTATGGTTTTGAAATTGCCGGGGCAGATAAATTGTATACGAAAGGAAAAGCAGAAATAATAAATGATAAGATTGTGGTGAGTAATTCGGCAGTTCACCATCCCGTGTATGTGCGATATGCTTGGAGCGATAGCAGCACTGCGAGCCTGTTTAATAAAGAAGGATTACCTGCGGCAACTTTCACTTCCGAAAATTAGTATTTAAAACGATGGTAGTTTTTTTGAAAGTACCGATCCATTTTGCCAGGATTAAGTGTCTTCAATGTTTTGCCTAACTAACTATAAAGTCAAAAAAATTGTTTGCCAACCGTTATGTGCGCCCTATAATTAAATAATATGCAACCAAAAGCAAAGCGAATTCTTCTACGCTAACTTATGTTATTATTCTTCCTAATTCTTTTAGAAAAGCGTCATAGCTTATCGGCTTTTGCAGATAGCCAATGCCGGTTAAATCTATCTGGAGGATTTTTTCAATATATACTCGTAGAAATGCAGTGGTGAATATGATAAGAATATGTCTTGAAAGATTTTGAAAGCACCAACACTTCTTTTATCCATAAGCCTATACTTAATGGATTGCGTAGCTATCGTGAAATATTTCCTGTCTTTTGCACCCGCATAAAATCTTTCTAAAACGTTGGGGAATTTTTTTATAAATCAATTTGAATTACAAGGGATACAAGCTTTAAGAAGCCTTGATCTCAATTGCAAACAATTTCACTTTCCTATCTGCTTGCCAATTTCTAATAATTTCAGGTGCCGCTTACTCCGAAATATTGATGATGGATGCTCTTAAATTATTAAATAGTTATATAAATGTTACCGCACTAATATCAAATTATTAACTACCTGTAAACACACAATAGGCTTTGTTTAACCTATGATATTTGCAAAAAATCAGGTATAGATGACATTTACTTATAAGCTGAATAAAAGATTTACGCTATTCATCGTTATTCTAATTTTCTCTTTACCGGTACTATCACAAAGTAAAATTCCAGACCCGTCTTATCATTTAATAAACAAGAATGATTTTGTCTCCTCCAAAAATTATTACCTGCTTACATTATTCAGCGAATTGCCGGATGTAAAAAAGTTATTGGCTGGTGATAAAGAACTTTCAGCGTTGGGGGAAACCAAGTTGGATTCTCTTGCAGGAGCTCTTAAAAATTGTGGCCGCGATGGTGTTTGCTATATCGAAAGAATGAAATTTGCGGATGCTGAAATCGAAGCGGTTGGCAAGCGACTGGAAGACCTATATGAGCCAAAAAATGCGTTGGGTAAATTAGTACGTAATCACCTTATTCCATCCGGCAGGTATTTATTGTTCCAGGATTTTCCCGCTAAGGAAATGCTTGTAAAAGCATGGGAACAGGATGCCAGGGGCATCAATTTTTGCATAAATGTATATGCCGGTGGCAGCAAGCCCAACTATCCTTTAATAGACTCCATTAGTTTTAATACAAAAGATCCGCAAGCTAACAATGTTTACCTGCATAATTATGTAAGCTTATTATACGATGCTACTTCATTGGTGTCAAAAGAATCTACCATCAGCGCACCCTTTTATTATCCTTCACTTACACTGGCTTTACTTTTTTTAGAAATGAATAAAAGAGACCAGGCTGCGGATTTTGAACCAATGGAAGAAGGCGAAAACAAACCAGCTTGTGATAAAATAAAAACGATTAAATGGAACGATTATAAATATTCCGTGATACTCGTACCTGGTGCCGGCCCCAATGAACCGGGTGTAAGCCTGAGCGCTGAAGGAATTATACGCTGCAGGCTGGCAGCGCTTCAATATCAAAAAGGCCTTGCTCCTTTTATTATGACCTCCGGTGGAAAAGTTCATCCCTACAAAACAAAATTTTGTGAAGCCCTCGAGATGAAAAATCACTTGATAGAAAAACTGCATGTGCCGGAAAGTGCCGTCATCATTGAGCCACATGCGAGGCACACTACTACCAATATGCGTAATGCCGCAAGATTAATATTCAGGTATCGCATTCCATTTGACAAGCCGGGGATTACCTGCACAACGAAAGACCAGAGCGGTTGGATCGGGACTACATTAACCGATCGTTGCATGAAAGAATTAAAAGAAATTCCCTATAAAAGCGGCGCACGATTAGATGAAAATGTGATTGAGTTTTTTCCATTGATTGAAGCATTGCAAATAAATCCATTGGAGCCGATTGATCCATAAAGATTTGAACGGCCTGTATAAAAAAATATGAACTAACGAAATAATAAGATGAAAAGACTTGCCTTAATAATTGTTTTGTCAACGCTGCTGCTAACTTCTTTTAGAGCTGCCATGGATATGACGATTGCCCATTCTTATAAAGTAGATTCCCTGGGAGCCTGCCAGGGTGCATCTTACCAGAAGGGGAGGATCTTTTTATATGGTGACAGGGAAGTGGGTGTTATAAGAGAATATAAATTATCTGCCGACAGCCTTGTCTATCAAAACAGGGAGATGAAATTAACGCTTAATGATACGGATGTAATCAATCACCCGACCGGCATGGCTTACCATGACAAAAAACCGTTTTTTATTGGCAATAGTATTCGTTTAAATAAAGAAGGTTCTTTATGGAGAGCCGTTATTTATTGTATTGACTGGCAAGGCCTGCAAAGAACGGGAACGCTGGATGGTAATCTTTTGAATACGATAGATGATGATGCCTGCATACAAGGCACCCGCCCGGAATATGTTCAATACAATAAGAAATGGTATGTAGCTACTGCCGATTATGGAGATAAAGGAAATGAAGTGCGTTTATATGATCCCGTTAGTTTGAGCAAAGCAAAAAAGACAACGGATAAAGGTGTGTTGTATAAAAAATTTACCTGCACGCCGTGGGTGCAAAATTTATACTGGATGGCTGATAAAGGCATTTTAGTGTTAATACAAAATCAGATTGAAGGCCGCAGGTGGCGGTTCACTTATGTTGACCTTGATAAATCTTTAAAAGCCGGTACTCAATCCGTTATCAAGACAGTAGATATAGATCGCGGAGATGAACTGGAGGGCTTTACCTTTTTAAATGATTATACAAGAGGCATTGCAGTTACCTCTTCAAGAAAAGATAACGTGAACATGATGAATGTTAACTGGTGATTTTTAAGAAAACAAAGGACAAGTTTTAGTAAAAAAAAATTAATTCATAAAAAAATTTCACAATAAAATTCTACCCTAATTATGCAACAAGAAAATTTACATTTTTCATTAGCGAAGCTAACAACCCGGAAGCTTAAAGTATTACTTTTTGTTTTCTTAATTGCCTCACTCGCATCTGTGCCTCGCTATGTAAAAGCAGGCGATAGGCGTGACCAGGTAATCACCGTAAACGGTACGGTGACCGATGCAAATAATCACCCGCTTGCAGGCGTAAGTGTAACTGTAAAAAACAGTAAAACAGGAACAGCAACAGATGCAGCCGGCAGCTATACTATAAGCGTGCAGGAGGGTGCCACGCTTGTGTTTTCTTATACGGGTTTTATCGATCAGCAGGTAAAGGCTGACCAGTCAACCATCAACATAACATTGAAAGAAGAAGTTCAACAACTAGAAGAAGTTTCCATTGGTTACCAGCGTTTACGCAAGAGTGATGTGACCGGCGCCATCTCAAGTGTGAAAGCGAGTGAACTCAATCTCTCTGCTCCAACACTTAGCCAGGCATTGGTGGGCAAGGTGGCAGGCGTGCAGGTGGCACAGGTGAGTGGTGCCCCATATTCCGGTTCCAAAATAAGGGTACGCGGTATTGGTTCAATCAACGCCAGTTCCGAACCGCTATACGTTATAGACGGGTATGCAGTTGGTGGCAACATAAGCCAGGGGCAAGGTAACGGTGGCAATGCAACGAACGGATACAATCCTGCAACTGCAGGCAACGATATTTTTATTAACCCTGAAGATATTGAGTCGGTTGAAATCTTGAAAGATGCTGCTTCTGCTGCTATCTATGGCTCAAGGGCTTCAGGAGGTGTAGTGATCATTACAACAAAACGCGGCAGGCAGGGGAAAGGAAAATTTACTTATGATTTTCAATTGAGCGATCAGCAATTAGCACACAAAGTAAAATTATTAAATGCCAGCCAGTTCACTGACCTTTTTGTAAATGGAAGGAATGCCAATTACAAAGACATTCTTACGGCGAAAGGAATTACCTGGGATGATTCATTTTACTCTGATGATAACGCTACCCGTGTCGCAAAAGCGGGCCAGACAGCTACGGGTTGTTCTGTTTGTATCATTAAAGATTTATATGATTTTGCATCGCAAAAAATTATTCAACCGAAATATAATACAGATTGGCAGGATGTTTTATATCACGACGCATTAGTACAAACACATAATCTCTCCTTTTCAGGCGGCACAAATGCTGTACGATATTTTATAAGTGGCGGGTATTTAGATCAACCCGGAATTTTAAACAGCACCTATCAAAAAAGAATAAACTTAAGAGCCAATATTGATGCACAACTTTCTGAAAAATTGAAAGTTTCATCAAGTGCTTTTGTAACGAACACGAATAACCGGGAAGTACAGGAAGGCCGCTTTAACCGCGGACCTATTTTAGGCGCACTGGTGTACATGCCTATTTTTCCGGCTTACAATGATGACGGTACTTTGGCCCTGGCCAACACCGGTGCCGGAGCACAGACAGATGGCTATGGCTATGCATTCCAGGGCATTGAAAACCCGTTAGCGTTAGCACAGCGGGTAAAAATTACCCGCAAGGGAACAAGGTCAACTTATGATTTAAATGCTACGTATGAAATTGTAAAAGACCTTTCTTTTAAAGTAAACCTGGGAGGAGAAAATTATACCGAGAAATACGAATATTATTATCCCACAAATTTAAGCAGTGGCATCAATCCGGCAGGATCACCACAATCTGTTCTTGCGGCAAATGCTTCCGCCCAGTTTTTAAACATCCAGGATATACTAGCAGAATTCACTGCTAACTACAGGAAGCAATTTGGTAAACATACTTTTGATTTCTTAGCAGGCTATACCGCACAGGAAACAAAAACTGATATCGTGGCAGTAGCAGCAAAAAACTTTACCAACGACCTTGTGCCGGAAATAACTGCTGGTGGCTCCAGTGCAGGTGATTTTTCCATATTATCAAATTCAGGAAAATCTAACACGACGCTTGTTTCCTATTTAGGAAGGGTTGTTTATAATTATGACAGGCGTTATTTCTTAACAGGTTCTTTCCGCTCGGATGCTTCTTCACGCTTTGGGCCATTGAATCGTTGGGGACAATTTGGTTCAGTGTCTGCAGGGTGGACGGTTTCCAATGAATCTTTTTATAAAGACTGGTTAGGTGAAAGCTCTACTTTAAAATTGCGTGCAAGCTGGGGCTTAACAGGTAACAATAATATTGGCAATTATAATTATGAGCAAGACCTGACAGGCTCTGGTGGCGAAGTGTTTGGCAGCACAGTCTATAACGCCACATGGGCTGGTGGAATTACAGATGCAAAACTGGGTTGGGAATCTTCCGGGCAGTACAACTTCGGCGCAGATATTACTTTATTGGATGACAGGATATCCATCATTGCCAACTATTACAAAACAAGATCTTATAACCTTCTTTACAATAAAAATATTTCCGCTTTATCCGGCGCAACATCTATACTTACCAACCTCAGGAATTCCAACATTCAAAATAATGGATTTGACCTGCAACTGGATTTGAGGCTGGTGCAATCCAAAAACTTCAACCTGAATTTTAATGGCAACATTACTGCGAACAGGAATAAAGTAGTAAGTCTTGGAGGCGCCAGCGAAATTCAAATCAATGGCGCTGAAAGAAGTTATATAACCCATGTTACAAGAGAGGGTGATCCCGTAGGTTCGTTTTATGGTTTGCAGGTAGCCGGCATGGTTAGAGAAAGTGATATGGCCCAGGTGAATGCAGATCTTGCGATTTATAAAGCCAATGGAAATAAATTTCCTGCAGGTTATAAATTGTCAGGCTTCCCGATTTCTACTTATTCATCCACGCCTTTAGAGCCGGGCGATTTGTATTTTAAAGATAAGAATGGAGATGGTATAATAACCGATGCCGATAAAGATGTGATCGGCAGCCCGTATCCTGACTTTACTTATGGCTTTGGCTTTACGATGAATTATAAAGTGTTTGATTTTACTGCTTCATTTAACGGATCGCAAGGGAATAAGATCATTGATGGCCAGGATTATTATATAAGAAACATGGAAGGCTCAGGCAATCAATATGCCGTTGTTGATGATCGGTATCGCAGCGAAAGCGATCCCGGAAATGGCCATGAATATAGGGCTTCACGCGGAGGTACGCAAAGTAACAGCACCCGCTTATCTGATTATTATTTGCAGGATGGTTCTTTCTTCAGGTGCACCAATATTTCTTTGGGAATTGATCTTTCGCACTTATCATTTACAAAAAAATTAGGCGTTAGCGGTTTAAGATGGTATGCATCTGTAGATAATGCATTTACCATCACAAAATATTTGGGCTATAACCCTGAAGTTGATTTTAATAATGGCTCCAACCTTACACCCGGTGTTGATTATGGCAAATATCCATTGGCCCGTTCTTTTAACACAGGAGTAAAAATTCAGTTCTGATTAATTATTTATTTAAATAAAATAACATTATGCGTACGCTATATTTTATACCATGTCTTTTATTATTAATAATCTTTGGTAGTTGTAAGAAATCTTTTTTAGAGCAAACAAATCCTAACGGCGTTTCTGTTGACAATGGCTATCAAAGTGAGGGAGATATTGCAACAGGTGTTGCCGGCGTGTACCAGGCATTGAGAAGTTCTAACTGTGTAGGCGAGGGAGCACAATTATGGACAGACGACCGGGCAGATGATATTAATACCACCGACAACCAGTCTAACAACGGAGAGCCATTTCAATTCACTGCTTTCTCGTTAGTGCCGGGCAACAGCTATTTGCAAAGTCATTGGACAGCATTATACACGCCTATTTCCAGGGCTAACCTGATACTATCCTTAATAGACAAAATAAGCTTTGCTGCTGATGCAACTAAAACCCAATACATAGCCGAATTAAAATTCATAAGGGCATACATGTATTTCAATTTGGTACGGGAATTTGGAGATGTGCCGCTTGTTACCGACAGGTTAACCTCGGCTGAACAAGCCACAGCATTAACTTTCAGGGAAAAGAAAGAAACGGTGTACGAGCAAATCGTAACTGACTTAAAAGATGTGGTTGGCAGTAACTTACCTGTGGTGCAACCTGCGGGCAGCAAAGGCAGGGTTTCATTACAGGCTGCTAACGGTTTACTTGGCAAGGTATATTTAACCATGGCGACTACTTTAGATGCTTCCGGTAAAGCTGCGAATCTTAGCAATGCTAAAACTTACCTGCTGGCTTGCTACAATCAGAAAACATTTGCCGGTCTTTCTGATATTCCGTTCCAGGATGTGTTTGATGTAAATAAAAAAGCAACCAACCCGGAAATCATTTTCCAGATTGCCTACAAACAAGGAGATCCTATTTATTCTTCATCCATTGCAAGAAATAACCAGGCAAAAGGTGAAACCATTAATTCTTTGTATCCGTCACAGGGATCGGGCGGTCTTTTTACCAAAGACCTTTTGAATGAATTTGAGACAGGCGATGTTCGTACCAATTTTTCTATCAAATATGCGCCGGCAACATCAGCCTATTTTATCACCAAGTTCAGGGATGCCAGTGCTGCAGCAGGCACATTGGGTTATGGAGGTAACGACTGGATATTGTTGCGCTATGCAGATATTATTTTAAATCTCGCAGAAGTTAGTTTGTATTTAAATGATAACGCTTCTGCAATAATGTACCTGAATATGGTGCGTGCAAGAGCAGGAATGCCGGGTTATGCAGCTATGCAGAATGATCCCTCGTATGTAACAAAATATCCAACATTAAAACTTGCCATCCTGCATGAAAGGAGAATCGAACTTGCGTTTGAGCATCACCGTTGGCATGACCTCACCCGTTTTTTCAGTCCCCAGGAATTGGTGGCATATTTCCAGGCAAAAAACCAGGCTGATTTTGACAATTCGCCACTCACTAATATTAGTACGAAAGATTATTATTTCCCCATACCATATAATGAATACAAATTAGACCCTGAAAAAATGTATCAGAATCCGGGGTATTGATGAATTAGTGAAGTATTTAAAATTTGTTCCTTAGCATTTTATAGGTAAGCAGATTATCGGGTATTGGTTCACAATGCGCTCCCCTTTAGAAAAAGAAAAGCCCGCATCGCTGCGGGCTTTAATATTTTTAATTCCAGGCCGTGGCTTTTACAGCTCGATAATTGGATGGTGGTTTTCTTCGTATTGGGTTAGTTATTCATTGATATCGGATAAAACAAAAACAGAAGTTGACTGATATCAGATTTTTGACTTTTCTATTGGATAATTGGATAAAAGGCTGTTTTCTTGCAGGCATGTTGCATTAATCAGCAAGGTGGCAGCCTCAATACAAGTAGAAGGTAGCTGGAATAGAGCAAGAAAAATGGGGGATTTTATCTGAATTGATTCACCGGCGGATACTGTATGTTTCTGAGACATTAAACTAAAACCCCTGCAATCAGAACCTGCCAATATCGTTTATCTATTATTTATAAGCGGGCTTAAAAAATTAATGTTGAAAAGGGGTTAATTATGTAAACGCACGATAGGATTATAACCACAAGGATACCGAATCAGCGAATTATAAATCAAAAATAGTAACGCCTTTTAGACATAACCTTACGCCATTCAAACATTTTCCACGGCAGCAAACTGACAGAGCTTTGCATAATGACTTTAATGAGCGTTTTAAGAAATTATCCTCAAAAGAAATAAAGTGAAATCATTAAAACAAAACTGCAGGGCGGTAACCCTGCAGGCATTAAGAACAAAAAAATATTCTCAATCGTAAAAAATTAAAATTATGAAAAAGTTAGTGATTTACCTGTTTGCATTCGCAGGCCTTACATCCATCAACAAAGTAAATGCGCAAAAGGGATTTTCAGCAAGCGTGAAGGCAACGCCGCAATTGAGCTTTCTTCAAAACAAAGATGACAACGACAATAACAGTTATGACAACAAAGCAACTCTCAATGCCAATTTCGGGATAGGCGGCGCTTATAACTTCACCGATAAATTAGGAGTTGGCGTAGATGTATTGTACTCTTTGCAAGGCCAACGTTACAAACTGAGCGGCACTGAATACAATCAAAAGAACGAATACGTGAAAGTGCCTGTTTACTTCACTTACAATTCCAATTCTGCTAAGACAGTTTCTTTTGTAGGTAAAATTGGTCCGCAGGTAAGCTTTATTACTTCCTCCAAACTGGATGATAAAGATGGTAAAACAATTCTCAGTGATACCAAAGCCCGTTATAAATCTGCAACCTTTGGTGGCGCGGCTTTGGCAGGTGCGCAGTTTAGGTTAGATCCAAATATGTACCTCATTACCGCTGCCCATTTCGATTATGATTTTACCAATGCAGAAGATGATACTTACGCGGGCTATATAAGCGGCCTCGCCAACACATACAATATGACGGCAGGCATTGAAGTTGGCTTGAAATATAATTTCCGCTAAAACTTTACATGCATTTGATACGAGGTTGGTTTAGGTTAAAAAGGAGGATTGAGGGCCGCCCTTTTTTCTATGTAATAAAATATTTACAATGAAAATAATTAAGATGATTTTGTTGCTGATGATATTATCAGCCTGCGGCCAGAATAAAATACAGGCAACTAAAAAAACAAAGAAGATAAGCATTCATATTCTTTCCTCCGAAAGCGTGGATAGCCCGGCGGCAAATTGGTATTATATCCGAAAAATGAATGCATCCCGAGACAAAGGTTTTTATCTTGAAAGTAAAGAACCGGTACAGAATTTTATCAATACAAATTTTGTCTATTACAATTCAAGGCCGGATAAGCTGAACGAAATATATCCATTAAAAGAAAAAATAATTTTGATTGATGCCGAAGACCTGCCTCCAAATATTCAGCAGAGCGTGGCCGGCTTAGAGTCGATAAGTGTGTGGGAGTAATTTATTTTTTATAAAACGGACTAACTTTTTGCACTGTAGCAATCAATTTAGTTTTAACTGATAGAGTAAGCGGATAGAGTAAAAATTTCTTCTGAAGCCGGCACCTATCTCTGCAATTAAAAAATTTAAAATCGTAAAGGCTGTTGCAAGAGCAATCAGCTATGCTATTGTGCAACCGGCAAATATCTATGTAGGTAAGCAGACAAATTATCTTGTAGGTAATATTTCTCTCTCTCTTTTTCAAAAGAATAATTTACAATCTATTAGAAATAAAATTCGGAAAAAAAGCAACGTAATGCATACATATAAACTTTGTGCGGAAAAAAGGGATGCAGCAATGTTATTCAGCTTAATAAAGCAGGCGCAACTTAATGCTATTTGCAGTTATTAAGGCAATTCGCAAACTATATCATCTCAGAGCCACAAAATCACACATTCTTCGTCCTCCTGCCCTTACTTTCTACCGTACAAATGAATGACACAACAAAAGCTAAAAAATAGTTATACAGTTTGCAAACAAAAACAACAAAGTATATAATAACAGTTTTATTATCTTCAACAACAAAACTGTGGCCATGAAAAAAATAAATATTGTTGTAATCGTTTGTCTCTTATGCAGTGTTGTTACTGCGCAAAAATATGAAGCCGACTGGGCGTCACTTAATCAACGCAACATACCAGCATGGTTTCACCAGGATAAGTTTGGCATTTTTATACATTGGGGTACGTATGCTGTGCCTTCGTTTGCGCCTGTAATACCCAACAGCGGCTACAGCTACGCAGAATGGTACTGGTACCGGCTGCATGAAAAAAATAAATATTTTATGGCCTTTCATGATAAAAATTATGGAAGCGATTTTGAATATCCCCGGTTTGAAAAGCAGTTTAAGGCAGAAATGTTTGAGCCTGCGCAATGGGCTGATGTTTTTAAAAGAAGCGGTGCAAAATATGTGGTGCTTACATCTAAACACCATGAAGGTTATTGTTTATGGAACAGCGCTGAAGCAGACCGCGACTGGGGCGGCCATGGAATGCTGTTACGGGCACACCGCAACGCGATTTGTTAGGAGATCTATCTTACCGCAGTAAGGAAGGCAGGTTTAAAAATGGGATACTATTATTCGTTATACGAGTGGTTTAATCCGCTTTGGCTAAGCGATAAAAAAAGATTTGTGGACGAGCACTTTTTTCCACAGTTTAAAGACCTTGTAACTAAGTATAAGCCAAGCATTATTTTTTCGGAAGGCGAAAAATCATGGGATCGCGTGGATTTTATTTCCATACATCCAAAGAAGTTTTTTGTGGCAGAAAATTATTTCTGTGATGAAGATGGAAATCGTAATACCGGAATGCCCGTCATGCATTGGGACGTAGCATTTGAGGCAGTGGAAGAAGGCACCAAAGTAGCAATAGAAATTACTTTCGAAGAAAGAGCCGACCTCGAAAAAAATCATTGAAACGGCCTTTGAGCAAGGCTTTACCGCTGCGCTTGATAACCTCGATGAAGTGTTGAGTAAATAAAGATCATAAAAATCTATCTGCCATCTTGTGCTGAGTAACGAGGATGGCAGATAATTAAATTTTGAGCATTGTATGCCTCAACTACTAATGCAAAACAAGTGTCTTTTCAATCTGCTCTAACGACCGACCTTTTGTTTCAGGCATTATTTTCCAAACAAAAATCAGTTGTATTACCATCATAACGGTAAAGAATAAAAATGTATTTCCTGCTCCTAATTTTTCGGTAATCACCGGGAAAGAAAATGCGATAGCGGCTGCGAGCACCCAGTGCGTAAGGCTTCCAAGCGTTTGCCCTTTCGCCCTTACCTGGTTAGGAAATATTTCGGAAATAAAAACCCAGATCACCGCACCCTGGCTAAAAGCAAAGAACGCGATATATACCAGTAAGTAAACAGTAATTGAAATGCCGCCAAAGTTATTTGAATAAAAAGTATACGCGACCAGCCCGAGCGTAGCAATAAGGCCGAAGGAACCAATCAGCATCAGTTTGCGCCGTCCTATTTTATCTATAAAAGAAATAGCGAGCAGTGTAAAAATTAAATTTACGGCGCCTATGCCAACGGTTGATAGAAGGGATGAACTTCTTCCTAACCCTGCCATCTCGAATATCCGCGGCGCATAATAAATAATGGCATTGATGCCTGAAACCTGGTTAAACATGGCAAATACTATGGCAAGAAAAACTGGGAAACGGTTGCTCCTCGTGAAGAGCCTGCCTACATTACCGGCGGCCTTTTCCTCCTGCTCGTTAGTCTTTATACTCTCCAGTATCGATTCGCTGGTAGCGGGGTCTATTATTTGGAAAATCTTTCGTGCTTCATCCACTTTATTTCTTTTTAAAAATAACCAGCGGGGGCTCTCGGGCACAAACTTCAGCAGGATTAAAAACAACAGCGATGGCGCAGCCTGTACACCCAGCATCCAACGCCACGAAGCATCATTGGCGCCTATTAAATAATTTGACAAATAAGAAATGACAATGCCGAGAACAATATTGAATTGAAACATAGCCACCATTCTTCCGCGTAAATTAGCAGGAGAAATCTCCGCGATATAAACAGGCGCCGTTACCGAAGATGCACCCACACCGATTCCTCCGAGGAAACGAAAGAGCAAAAAGAAATACCAGTTACCGGCAAGGGCGGTACCCAGCGACGCAAACAAATATAGAAAGGCAATTAGAACAAGTGTCGCTTTTCTCCCAAACTTGTCAGAGGGAATACTGCCCGTGAGAGCGCCAAGTATAGTGCCGATAAGAGCGATAGATACAGTAAAACCGAGCTCAACAGTAGAGAGGTGCCAGAATTTTTGAATTGATTGTTCTGCGCCGGAAATAACCGCGGTATCAAAGCCAAAAAGAAAACCACCGAGAGAAACGATAAGGCTCCAGCCAAAAATCTTTTTATTATTCATATTACAAGCAATTAGAAAAGTAAGATACAGTGTACTTTTAAGAATACAATAAAATCAAAATATTTTTATTGCCTTCTTCAAATTTATATGCCTCAATCATTTTTTATTTCATCACTGTATGCATAGAATCTTTAAGCTTCCATATAATTTTTTAAAAAATAACAAACCCCTCGTATGGTATGAAATGATCTTAATAACAAGTACCTTATTTTTAAGCTAATGCTTTTTTATCCTTGGGTGGATTTGGATCATTACCATAACTATCTTTATCTCTTATTTTACCATCTCTCCCGTGAATTACCAATTCTGATTTATCGTTTTTTGCTATTTCTCTTGCAACAGTAATAGCATCCTTTTGCCTTTCTGTAATTACGGTAAACCTGGTACTACCTTCCTTTTTAACGGCCCATCCATTTCCTAATGGAACCAGGAGTTGATTTTTTTTGCCATGAGTTTTCAAAATTAGTTTTTACAAATCATTTTTAATTTCATTCACGATATGCATAGAATCTTTCAGCTCGCCATATAACTTTTTAAAAACAGGGTAATATTTTTTATGTACCACAAAATTTTCTTCGATCGGCTCAATTATAATTTTGTTTGCCGGTTTCAATGACTGATAATTTTCAATGACGTTCATCGCTTTCATGCAAAGCATGGCGGCGCCATACGAGGAGGCATCTTCTGCCTGTATGCTGCAAATCTTTTTGCCGGTTACATCAGCCAATATTTGTATCCACGTACCGGAATGAATAAAGCCACCGCTTACATTGAGTTGCTTAATAGCGCCGGCAGACTCTTCTATTATTTCGATAATATTTTTTAATGCATAGCAAACGCCTTCTATGGCTGCTTTTGAAAAATGCGATTGTGTATGAAATGATCTTATTCCAAAAAATACAGCGCTCGACTTTTCGTCCCACACAGGCGCACGCTCTCCATGCAGGTAAGGCAAAAAGATTAATCCTTTGCAACCGGCTTCCGTATTGGCAACTTTATTAAAAAACTGGAGATAGTCTTTCTCAACGGGATTGATGTTTTCAAGAAAATTTTTCATCATCCATTCAAGTACATTTCCTCCGTTGTTAACCGGTGCACCGCAAATAAAAGTGCCGGCTTCCAGCACATAATTAAAGATCATTGCGCCGAAATCAAATACCGGTGAACCATGCGCTATTCTTACCGCGCCACTCGTGCCAATTGTAAGGGCTGCTGTACCGGGTTCAATAGAAAAGCTGCCGATATTGGCCAGGCAGCCGTCACTGGCGCCAATGCAGAAAGTAGTTTCATCAGCTATTTTTAGTTCGGTGGCTATTTCCGGAATAATGTTAGTCCGCATAAAATGGGTAGGCACGATAGCAGACAGTTGTTCAACATTGATACTGCATAATTGTAAAGACTGCCGGTTCCAAGTATTGGTGTCAATATTAAATAACCCGGTAGCAGATGCAATTGATTGATCAATTTCGTACACGCCAAATAACCTGTGCCATATAAATTCCTTGATAGAAATAAATTTAAAAGCCTTGTTAAAAATCTCAGGCTCGTTTCTGCCAAACCAAATGATTTTACACAGGGGCGACATAGAGTGAATGGGCGTGCCGCTTTGCCTGTAGATGGTTTCAGCCATTGCTGACTTGCGAATTTCTTCAGCGATCTTTTCACTCCGCGTGTCTGCCCAGGTAATCAGGTTAGTAAGCGGCAAATTATTTTTATCAATAATGATAAGGCTGTGCATGCAACTACTAAAGCTAACAGCAAAGGGTACATGCTTTAAAATATTAGTTACATCAATGAGGCAATTTCTAAATGCCTTCCATATTATCTCCGGCTCCTGTTCCGAATAACCATGCGGCGTATCTAAGCTTGAATAGTGAAACTGCGACGACGCAATTACTTCTCCGGAATAGTTGATGGCAACTGCTTTTGTGCTGCCCGTTCCAATGTCTATACCTATTATATATTGTTCCATTCTTTTTTTTTGCATCAGAAAGATAGGAAACTTGTCTCTTTATTTTTTATCATAGTCTTTATTCTTTTTAGCGTAGCGCCCCGGTAGTGAGCTTTTGCAACTGGCTTGATGCGGCCCGCTAATTTAAAAGCGAATGTTGGTGTACCTCCTGCCAGAATTTCGTTAACCACTGAACATCCTTAATTTGCTATATTTAAAGGAATAAAATTTCTCAAACAAGCCAAGTATGAAAAAGATCGCAAGGATGCATTTCAAATTCCTCCTGCTCTGGAAGCAACAAAGCAGTATACACCATAATGCAAAATGTTGGTTTCAGTTATTTAACGATGGTGTGTGTGTAATGTCGCTCTGGGTTATAGGTTGTCAACCTTCCAGATGGAGTTTTTAAATCTAAAATTAACTTGTTGAAAGGTTGACAACCTTGCTACATTTTAAAATGCACCCGATCGCAAACAAGCATGGCATTCGTGTAATTTGTGTTTTGTAATTCGTGCTTTATAATTCGCGTAATAAAAAAAATCACCATGAAAATATTATGTATAGGCGAGGCATTAATTGACATGATCTGTACAGATACAGGATCAACACTTTCAAAAGGCGAAAATTTTTTAAAAAAACCGGGCGGCGCTCCTACGAATGTTGCTGCCGCAATCGCAGCTCTTGGAGGTGATGTTTTGCTTTCTGCAAAAGTAGGCGCAGACCCATTTGGGCAACAATTAATTGATACGATGAAAGACTTCGGCGTATCCACCATCTGGATGGTGCAGGATAAAAATTATTTTACCACGTTTGCTTTTGTGTCACTAATGCCCGATGGAGAAAGGGACTTTGTTTTTAACCGCGGAGCCGATGGTCAGCTTACGGAAAACGATTTGGAAGGAATTGATCTCAGCTCCTTTTCAATTATTCATTTCGGCTCAGCTACGGCATTTCTGCCGGGGCCATTGCAAGGAGCGTATAAAAGTTTATTGCTAAAAGCTTTGGATAAAAATATATTTATAAGCTTTGATCCTAATTACCGACAATTACTTTGGAAAATAGATATGGCTTCTTTCATTGAGCAGAGCTGGTATTTTATGGAGCGCTGTCATTTTTTTAAAGTAAGCGATGAAGAAGCAATGTTGCTCACGGGCAGTTCATCAGTGAATGTTGCAGCAACAATTTTATCAGAAAAAACCCACGCTACCTTTGCCATCACACTCGGCAAAGAAGGCACATTGCTGATGCATGAAAAAAATAAAACGATAGTTGCTACTATACCTGTAAAGTCTATTGACAGCACGGGCGCAGGAGATGCCTTTGTAGGAGCCATTTTATATCAACTGCGTAATCATTCTTTACAAATGATAAAAGCAATGCAAACGGAAGACTGGGAAACTATTATTGCAAACGGTAATAAAGCCGGCGCAAGAACCTGCGAATACATGGGCGCTATGGAAGCCTTTAAACATTTAAGCAGCCAGATTTTTGATTAATAACGCTAACGCATGTACGATTTTAAACTTCATTCCCAGGTTGTTGAAATACTGGGAAACTTTTCTTCAAAAGATGATACTTACAATTCCTTTCACACAAGATTTATTGCAAATGCCTCCGCCATAGAAACATTGTTTAAAGAAATATATAGTAAAGATGAAAATTATAAAGATCTCTTTGTAAGGCTTCTTCAAACTATTCATCGTGCATTCGAAAATCGTGCGCAACAATTAAAAGAGCGGGATATTGAAAAGCTCAAAAAAGAACATTGGTTTTTAAATAACGAGCTCTGCGGAACGAGTTTGTATGTTGACAGGTTTGCCGGAACCATTTCAAAACTTGAAGAAAAACTCCCATACCTGGAAGATTTAGGCATAAATGTGTTGCACCTGATGCCACTGTTTAAAAGCCCGCCCGAAGCGAGTGACGGGGGTTACGCGGTTTCTGATTTTAGGACAATTGATGAACGCTTTGGAACACTTGAAGACCTGCAGCAACTTCAAAAAACAATGTTGAGGGAGAACATGTACCTGATGACTGACATCGTTCTCAACCATACATCAGACCAACATGAATGGGCCTCAAAAGCAAAAGCAGGCGATAAAAAATACCAGGCTTTTTTTTACATGTATGATGACCGGGCTCTGCCGGATGAATTTGAAAAAACGATGAAGGAAATTTTTCCGGAAGCTGCGCCCGGCAATTTCACCTGGGTGGAAGAATGTAACAAATGGGCAATGACTGTTTTTCATAATTACCAATGGGATCTTGATTATCATAACCCGGAAGTATTTATTGAAATGTTGGACACCGTCTTTTTTTATGCAAATATTGGCGTAGATATTTTACGAATTGATGCACCTGCGTTTATCTGGAAACAGTTAGGAACTACCTGTACCAATCTTCCACAGGCACATATACTTTTACGATTAATAAAATTATGTGTTGAGGTTGCAACACCGGGCATGGCCCTGCTTGGAGAAGCCATACAACGTCCTAAGCAAATCATGGGATACTTCGGCAGTGGAGATTTTGTTGCGAGAGAATGTGACTTTCTTTACAAAGCTCCACAGATGGCATTGCAATGGGATGCACTGGCGACGGGCGATACACGCATAATGCTTGCTGCACAGGAGGTTTTATTACAAAAGCCTTTTGGCACTTCCTGGATCACTTATACAAGGTGCCACGACGATATTGGGTTAGGATATGATGATGATATGATTGAGCAGGCAGGATATAACGCTTACGCACACCGGCAGTTTATCAAGGATTATTATTCCGGAAAATATGATGGCTCGCCTTCTAGAGGAAGCCTTTTTTCATTCAATTCTAAAACCGGCGATGCACGCATCAGCGGGTCATTGGCATCGCTGGCTGGTTTAGAAAAAGCATTGGAAAAAAATGATAATAATGAAATTGAATTATCAGTTCGCAAAATTTTAATGATGCAGGCTTTTAGTTTTTTTATCGGGGGATTGCCTATGTTATTTTACGGAGATGAGATCGGCTATATAAATAACGAAGTATATTTAAGTGAACCCGAAAAAAGCTATGACAACAGGTGGATGCACCGCCCGATGATTAATTGGGAAAAAAATAAATTAAAAGATGAGAAGGGAACTATAGAAAATAAAATATTCTCAGGTACGAAAAAGCTTTTAAGGATTCGTAAAAAATTGCCGGCCATTGCAGACAAGAGCAACCTTACGTGGATAACGCCACACAATATTCATGTAGCTTCATTCATACGGCATATTGATGAACAGCAAATATTTTGTTTGTTCAACTTCAGCAATAAGGAAGCTTTTGTCACCTGGTATGCTTTTAAAGAAAATGGTTATGCACCGCAAAAACTATATGATCACTGGATGGGAGGGAATTATAATGTCGGGAATGATAATGAATATTTAATTATAGAGCCTTATGGGTTTCATGTGATGGAGAAAGTGCCCTAACTCTTGGGAAATTTAGAACTTTCCAAAAATTGTTTATTAGTATCCATTACCAAAAATCATTAGCTATGAAAATAAAAGAAGTGATTAAAATAATTGAAGATGATGGATGGTTCCAGGTAAGGCAGAAAGGTAGCCATAGACAGTTCAATCATAAGATAAAAAGAGGCACAGTTACAGTAGCTGGAAAGCCAAACGATGATTTAGCAAAAGGAACCGAAAAAAGCATTATAAGACAGGCCGAATTGAAATAGGTAATAGACACGTCTTTTCACTATAAAAATTTAATTTTACAAAATGGAAAAATATTTGGTAGTAATTGAAAAGGCAGAAAATAATTATTCAGCTTTTAGTCCTGACGTCCCTGGATGCGTTGCGACCGGAGCGAGCGTTGAAAATGTTACTGCCACCATGAAAGAGGCATTAGAATTTCATTTCGAAGATGCTAACGAGATACCAAGCGCCAAAGGGATAAGCCAACATATTAATGATGGAGTGTTTAAGAGCGGCGAAGTTGCTGAAACCTTTTTTATTACGGAAGTTGAGGTGAAAATTCCGCATCATGCCTTATCTAACCGGTGATTAAAAGCTGTACGAAAGTTCAACCCTCAAATCTTTAATTACATTATGGCTCTCTTTCTTCAGGTTGAGCACTTCCAAAAAGTTAGAACATTTTTCAAATGCGTTTTTTTCTAACAACAGGATGTAGAACTTATTTATTTTTCAAATACTGAAAGATAGCAGCAGAAATTTTTCCCCCATTTTTTACAAAAAAAAATTTAAAAAAAACTTGCGCTTTTTAAAGTATCTTATCGCCGTCTCACTTTTTATTTATTTCCTGTTGCTCAACCT
This sequence comes from Hanamia sp., assembly GCA_965217965.1. Classification (GTDB taxonomy): domain Bacteria; phylum Bacteroidota; class Bacteroidia; order Chitinophagales; family Chitinophagaceae; genus Ginsengibacter. The sequence continues at coordinate 938,419 of CBDCJQ010000002.1, forward strand.
TCACCGGGTAGATCCAAAAAGAAAAAATAAAACACCCTCAGTTCAGCTTAAAAGAATAGCAGTTATAACGGTCATTTTTTTAAGCGTGCTAAATTTCATGCTACTGTTATCAGTCAACAACACCATTACCCTTTCGCCAAAATTGCTGCTTGTTTTCTTAGGATTATTAATGGCTTTTATCGGGAATTATATGAATAATATAAAGCCCAATTATTTTGCCGGTATCCGGCTGCCATGGACTTTAGGCAGCGATTACAATTGGAAAAGTATCTGCAAAAGAAAATCTTGCTGCCATAAAAACCGCTCTGAAAAAAAGCCATTCGCCTTCTTACGAAGTAAAGGAACTTGCCGGCCTTAACCATCTTTTTCAAGATTGTAGAAAGTGTACATTAAACGAATATGTAGAGCTTGAAGAAACCTTTTCACCGGAGGTATTACATGTTATTGCTGACTGGCTTACTAAAAGATGAGCCGTTGGCTAAAGCCAACGGCAATGAACCGCTCCTGCGTAATTTGAAAAGTTTTCATTGCCGCCTGCTTTAGCAGACGGCCTGGATTTTTCATTGCCGCCGCTTTAGCAGATGGCCTGGATAACAGCAATGAATCAATCTCAAAGAATTTGAAAAGTTTTCATTGCCGCCTGCTTTAGCAGACGGCTGTGTGACGATGAATAAAATTCACTACATTTCCGAATATTTCTTTTGTCGTCAACATTTCCTAAAGATGTCATTTTAAAATTAGCAGCAATGTCGTATGCAACAATTTGGGTGCATCTTGTATTCGCAACAAAATACAGAGAACCGCTTTTGCCAAAAAAAATAAGGTACCAGGTTCAAAAACATATTATCACCAATTGCAGCAAAAAAGATATTTTTTTGCAGGCGATAAATGGTTTTACTGAACATATTCATTGTTTGATTTCTTTAGGCAAAGAACAATCAATTGCGAATGTGGCGCAGCTAATTAAAGGAGAATCTTCCCATTGGATCAATGAAACTAAATTAACCAGTGACTATTTTTCATGGCAGGATGATTATTATGCAGTTTCAGTTAGTCATTCCCAACTGGATCGGGTTGTGCGATATATTAAAAATCAGGAAGCCCACCATAGCAAAAAATCTTTCGATGAAGAGGTGGAAGAGTTCATGATAAAATATGGATGGGCTAAATTACATTAAGCCGTTGGCTAAAGCCAACGGCAATGAACCACCCCTTAAAACAGTGTGAGAGGTTTTCATTGCCGTTCGCTTTAGCAGACGGCGGCTTGAAGCCAACGGCAATGAACCACTCTCCTCAACATTTGTTAATAATTTTATTTTGAAATTGGCAGCAATGTCATTGCAACAACCCGGGCATACCTGGCATCACTAAACCAGGCCGTTGGCTTGAAGCCAACGGCAATGAATACCTTAAAATAATTGGAGATACTTTTATTGTCACCGGCATCAGCAGATGGCTATTGATTAATCAGTATTGATAATAAAAGGCTATTAATATCTATATTAGTTCATTACTTAGCTCCAAGCACACCAACATCTTTATCTGTTTTGCAGCAACTTAATAATTCCCTGCTTTTCCTTCGTGTGTTGAATGGGCAATTCATTTTCATTCGATAAAATTGACCCTAACTTTTTTCAAGTCGAGAACTTTCCAAAAATTGCTGTAGCGCCAAATAAACTCCATTCGTCCAGCCAAAGCCGTCCTGGGCTTCATACTCTCCCCCACCCGCTGTAATGTCGGTGGATACTACGTTGTATTTCTCCATCATCTTACCGGTGTTTTTATAAACGTTTTCGTTTATGTGCATCCATCTTTCAGCAATATCCTTTGCTAATGTTTCGTGGCCGTAATTTCTTAATCCCTTTACGGTTATCCATTGCAAGGGCGCCCATCCATTTGGCGCATCCCATTGCTGATCGGTTGTTGCGGTTGTGGTAACAAGTCCGCCGGATTTTAAAAAATCTTTTTTAATTATTTCTGCAACTGCATCTGCCTGCTTTTGAGAAGCAATATTAAAATATAGAGGAAATGCAGCTGCGAGTGTAAAAGAATTTGTTTGAGATGAGATAGTATAATCATAATCGAAATAAAACCCCTTCTTTTCATTCCAGCAATATGTATCAATGGCGTCTTTACGTTTAACCGCCAGCGTTATGAACTTATTAGTAGAAATTTTATCCCCGGAATAATCATAAGCTCCCGCAATTGTTTGCTCGAGATTTAATAAAAGAAAATTGAGATCAACGGGAATAATATCCGCGGCATGGATACTTTTAAATTCATCGCTATCTTTAAACCAGCGAGATGAAAAATCCCAGCCTGACTCACAAGCGGCACGCAGGTGCCTGTATAATTTTTCTTTATCCGTTATATCCTGCGAAAGTTTTATTTCCTTCTGGTAGGCTTCCGGCCTCGGCCTATCATATTCATCCCAATAATGATTGAGAGTGCTTCCATCGGGCAAAAGCGCAACATGATCTACGGTGACATTTTCAGGGCTAAGCTGATCCCCACCTTTCATCCAAAAATTATATTCCTTTTCAAGCTGCGGCAAATAATCAAACAATATTTTTTTCCCCTTTTCTTCACTTAATAAATTTACCATGCATGAGAAGAAAGGCGGTTGCGACCTGCCAACAAAATAGGTACGATTGCCATTAGGTATGTAACCAATCTTATCTATCAGGAAAGCAAAATTATCAACCATGTTTTGAATCATCTCCACCCTGCCCGACACCTGCAAACCCAGCATAGTAAAGAAGCTGTCCCAATAATATATTTCCCTGAAACGCCCGCCCGGAACGATGTAGGAATGGGGTAAATCAATGAGTGAATTATTTGTTTTGTCAGCCTTCCTTGTCAGCACCTCCCAAAGATTTTCGATATGGCTTTTTACCGGCAGAGAAGTATCGCTTTTATATCCTGAAGCGATTTTCTCAGGCTCCTGAAAATATTTATGAACAAAATCTGCCAAATTAAAATCCGGCTTATCTTTTTCAGATTCATAACGTTCACGAATAGCTGCTAATTCTTCTTTAGGTGTGCAATCAACAAAAGTTTTATTATCAGGGAAAACTTTTTGTAACTGTACCTGTTCAAATAATTCACCGAGATCAAAAATCCTGTTTGCTTCCATTATAATTTTTATTAAAATATTTAGTCGATAGCGATTGATCCATCCATATCTTCTCCTGAAGCCCTTTTTTGTAAGCGGTTAAAAAATAAAAGGCTAACGATAAGAATTCCTATCGGCACAAGAGAAAAATAAAACGCCGTCTGCCCGCCGTAAGCTTCGAAGATATGCCCGGTAATTATTGAGCCGGTCGTGCCGCCCAATGCTGAAAATATTACAATCAGCCCGCTCATTGGCGCATGCTGCCTTTTGGGTAAGGCGCTTAGGATTACTGAATTGATCGCAGGATATACGGGAGCCAGCAGTAAGCCGATAATGGGAAATATGAAGGCAATAAAAGGCGCATTTGCCCAACTGTTTATAGCAGTCTCCTGTAATGAAGAGGCTAAAGGAATTATCAGCAAAACGAGAATGGCAGCGCCTATCAGGCAAATTATCAATACTAATAACCAATGTATTTTGCGCAATACGATACCTGCGATAAAGCGGCCCAGGGCAGTAGAAGCAGCAAGTATGCTTGCCATCTGTATGCTCAGCTTGGTGGACATGTGCAACACTTGGCTGTTGAAGGTAGGCAACCAGCTCATGATGCTTTGCTCTATCAAAACATAAAAAAAAGCGCTTATAATAAACACCCAAACTAACGGGCGGATTACGAGCTTTATCATATCTGCAAACTCCTGCGTAAATGATTTTGTCTCTTCACTTTTTACAGATGATTCATCGAGTGATGAACTTAATAATAAAACAAATGCCACGGCAGATATACCGGCCAAAAGATAATAAACGTTTAGCCATGACCGTGATGCAGGATCAGCATCATTTACAAAAGCGCTGAAAATAAAATAGCCGGTTAGTATGCCGATCATAAAAAATGACTCAATAAAATTCATGAAGCTTGCATGGTCTTTTTTGTTGGAAGTAACAAGGCCAATGGTTGCATAAACTGAAACCTTTATCAAGGCAAAGCTGGCGCCTGTTACGGCAAATAAAACTTTGGTCATAGCAAAGCCGCCGATAAAAGGCATAAGCAGGCACGCTATTATAACCAATGCCAGTGCCAATAACATAGAATTTTTGTAACCTATGCGCGTGATGTAAGATGCCACCAGGAAAGAAACAATCGCGATACTCAAGTCTTTAAAAGCTTCCAATACACTCGCGGCGCCTTGCGTAACGCCATAGTTATTTTGCACCTGCAGTATCACCGTTCCTACACTATTTAATAAAATAGCAAAAACAAAATAATTTATAAAAAGGGAAAGCTTTATTCGCCAGGTATGCATAAGCTAATCGTTGGAAGATTAATAATACCGAATATACAATTAATTCATTTCTATAAGGTGGCGAAAGTCTTTATGATGAATCGTGTTGCACGAATATAGCCTTGGGGATGATTATTATAAACCGGGCCTGCATAAATTTAAAGGGACGGACTATAAAATTACTTATCGCAAATTTTATAGCCCTCGCTTTTATATTGTTATACGGTTGTCTTCAAAAAATTAATGTACCTGATATTGCTTTCGAAGACAATAAGCTCAGTCTTTTAAAAACGGCCCGTGATGCCCACATTAATTGTATAATCAGCAAAGGCTGCATCGCCTTGTGAATACACACCCGTTGCTTTGGTTTTGATTTTATCTGGTACACTTTGCGTACGGTTGCGTTTTAATGCAATTGGCACGAAAGCATAAACATTTATTTTTTTGAAATTGTAATTTATGCCGGGCTCAGCAGATATAATATAGCCGGGCCTTCGGAAGCCACCGCTTTTTCCAATCAGATCATGCACCGGCAAACATTCATCACGTGCGCCTAAGGAAAGCGTAAGATTTTTTGCAGAGAAATTGATTCCTCCTCTCAGCATGTATTGATCAGGAACGCTCATGGTGCTGCTGCCATATAAAATGTTTGCCTGCGAAGCAACGCCCCCGCGTGCAGTTGATGTTCCATTTTGTTCACGCGGATTTGCCAGGTAATAAAGATTGCCGTACGCACTTATATGCTTTGAGAAATTGTAGTAGGCATTTATTTCTGCAGTAAAACCTGTACCCCCATCGCCTAACTGTATTGATTGATCAACCGGCCCCAGTAAATATGTTGAATCATTTTTATGAAAGAAATCCTGGTATTTGTAATCACCTGTTGGTAACTTAATTCCCAGCCCAAACTGCACATTTCCCTTATGCAATTTCCCCGGATCAAGCATCCACCTGTAGGCAGTAAAACGAAGGTCACCAAGACCAAATGAACTGGTGCTAAACCGGTTCTTTCCATCATGCTCGTACAATGAAGAACGTGTGCTGGCCACCAGTGGCGCATCTGCAGAAAGGGACCACCATTTATTTATATTATAAGTTAGAGAAACATCCATAGTATAAGAATGGTTGATTACTTCTGAACCTGCTTGTACCCTTTGCTTTTGTTCTTTGGTTCCCACAAAATGGCGAAAAGACTTAAAGTACCTGTTGTTTAGATTTAATGACCATTTGGAAAGTGTGTCCATTTGTTCTGAATGATCCATTGAGCACAAGCCGCCGGTGCTGCGTATAGCCACGCAGCCCTGCGCCGCGCTTTTATTTGAAACGGCAATGACCAAAAATGCAGTTAACAAAATTGATAATCTATATTTCATAATTGTTTGTTTTGATATTGATCTAATTGTTGTTGAAAATTTTATTTATTCTCTTGAAAGTTTTTGCATTACCAAAGAGCCGATCTTTTTACCTTGTATATATGCATCGCCTACGGATTGCCGGTAGTGAATGCCACCATAAAATCTGCTGAACGAAACTTCGATAGCGGCCGAGTCTGCATTTTTAAAACTCCTGTCGGGCCAGCCCCACACTCTTTCAGATGAATCTTTGAAGGCTGTATTCTTATAAATATCTGTAAGCACGGTGGCAGCGGCAGCGGAAATGGTAGAGTGGGCGCTATTGTACTCAGGAAAAGGCGGCGTTTGCAAATAAGGTTGCCAATCCTGGTCAATGTATTTATTTATATAAGTCTCAGGCCGTATTACATCAGTCCTGAATTTAGTACACCATGAAGAAAGAAACGCATCGAATACTCCCAGGCTAACACCGGTATAGGCGTACACTGTTTTATAAAAATCTGCGCGGTTATTTTTAGAAATGGTACCCACCACTTCCATCCAGTGGCCGACGGGTGTCATTGCTTTAGTAGCAAACATTGCATGGCCTTGTACATGTAATTTAAACGCGTTGCAATCCCAGAAGTTAGCAATCCATTTTTGATTATCATCAAGTTTAGCGCCGGTGTACATTACATCCTTTGCCATTTTATAAAAGGCGCTCGTGCTATCTGTACTAAAAGAAGGTAAGCCCGGTGGAGGAAACATGTTAGCCGAGTCCATTACCACGGGCCGCATAGTTCTCCACATGGGTTCTACCGCATCAAAATAACCGGGCGGCGTAGGCGACCAATGTCCATCTTTTCCTGAAAGGGCGAAGCGGGCGCCCCGGGTTTGTGCATAGTTGTCTTTTTTACTCCAGGAAATAATTGAATCGCCCACTTGCTCACCATACTTTACCGAAGCGGCAAAAAGCTCATCCGGCATTCCTGCATCCTGCGCTAAAAACTTCACCGAATCAATGATGTTTTGCACGGTATCATCAGAAAAAGTGAATTGCTTACCAACCTTCATCATCGCAATCAACGAGGCAAGAGGGAAATCAATTTTGACTTCCTTAGGAGGCGATGGAATATTATTGAGCCCATTTACTTTGCCCTCCAATGTTTTGTAATGAGTACCTTCTTTTGAAAGCACTTCATAAGCGGCAAGATTAGAATAGGCAAAAATTCTTGCAGCTACCGGTGGCGTAAAAATATCATAGATGATTACATAATTGAGCTTATGCATTATATCGCTATACAGCATAGGATCGTGCAGCACTTGTGCATAATTATTTTTCTTCGCTTTACAGGAAAAGAAAAAAACGATACAACAAGCAATAAAAAATATTGAATAAAAAATTGAAATACGTTTCATGATTTGGTTTTATAATTTTTTTTTAATGTTTAAAACATTTATCATCTGTAAAAGCTCTCTTAAAAAGGCCAGAAAGAAATTTTATCTTTCGCCGCATCATACCCCAGCTTAATACTATCAATCACTACGTCTCCACGCTTATACCTGGTTTTGTAAGACACATTTACCGTAATGCTAATTATCGAATCGGGTTTGTTTGAAACAGTTATCATTGAATCCAGGTGTCTTTTATTTTGAACTGAATCAAAATGATTTGTAGAGAAATGTTCATACACAAACCTGTAATCATTTATTTGATCAGCCACCGTTTTCACCACTACTTTCGCGCCGTCTATTTCATAAGGCTTTGGATCCTGCATTTTAGGAATCACTGTATTTTTCATAAAATCTTTTGCCAGGGCCTCCACATGGCCGCGATCAATTTCCTGATGGCTTTTGTTGTTGCAGGATACAAGCACCGTTAAAAGAATTAAAAATTTTTTCATTTAGTGTAAGCATCATAGTTAGTGAATGTGCTCTCCCGGCCCGACCGGCCTTTTTGCAATACAAACATCTTTCTCAATGAAGGCGGAGCTGCTATATCAAAGGCCGGCAAAAGATCAAAGGCAAACCATAATGCAAGCAATACGCCATAGCTGCCGCCCCGCTCTATCCACTCCAGCATTTCATAGCGAGGATAAAAAAGCTCACTCGTTATTTTCCAAATAAAAAATGCAAGCACAAGTGCCCGGATGGGGCGAATTAAAATGGAAAATGCAGCAACGATTTCAAATAGCCCAATAAGCTGTGCTATGTTGCCACCGTAAGTAAAGCCAAGCGATGTATATTGGCTCACTAAACTCTTTTTTTCAGCAAGATTAAGCCAACCATGCCCCAGAAATATAAGGAATGCAATACATCTTAGACAATTGATAAGCGCACCTAATCTCTTTTTATCAAGCGTAATACCTGCAGTAACAGGCTTGAAAAGCATTTTGATGTTTATAGTGGGGCTGGCTGATAAAATCACTAAGGCCAGCGGCGCACCGAAATTTCCGGCTCGCTCTAAAAATTCTGCAAAAGGCTCGCCGGATAGTGGACGCAGAAATGCAGTAATGGTACCCCATGCCACAAGCCATAACAGCACAGCTCTCACGGGGTAAAGCAATATTAGCAGGCCGCAGAGAATATCAACTATCCCTACTAAAGGCATAAGCTGAAAAGACAGATCGTGGCTGATACCGAATACGCCAAAATAATTTGCCCAAATTTCTTTAGTAATAATTCCAAAAGCGCCGTGCCCAATGAAGCACATTGCAGATGCAATGCGTAAAGCATAGTGAATTTTTTGTTCTGGTGTAAATTTCAAAACTGAAAATTTAACTGTAAAATTTGAATGTTGATTTTGTTACTAATTCTAAATATCCAGTTATACAATGTTATTAGCAATTGCAAAAGATTTGAAGCAATCTTTCTATAATGTTAGGCAACAATAAATATTTCAAGAATAAGAAACGCTTGTTAAGTGAATGTGCTGATCATTGAGGACTTTGCATCAATCAAACTCTTAAATGAAGGTTATAGGAAATTTATCCTACGTGAATATCCGGTGGCTGTGCCGGAGAAATATGCGGAGAAGAAAGAAGACTTAATTGAGTGTAAGCCGCAAAACCTTGCTGTGAATTTGCAGCGACGCCAAATTGGTAACGTTTATCGTAGTCATCATAGTCGCCGGCAATCTTTTTTAAAACGACCGCCTTTGAATTGTTAGATTTTTTTGAGTCGTTTTGCGCAAGATCGTTGGTGTTCTTAAAAAAATCATTCCTCGCGGTTTCAAGATTTGTCTTTTGTGTATTCGCCAAACATTTAAGATAAAGAGTATCATCAGATAATTTACGCTCTACATATTTGTATGGCTTTCCGTTTATCTCTATTTCGCCATCATATCTTTCGTATGATGACCAACTGGTTTGATAAGGGAGGTGAACCGGAAGCTTGAGCTCAATGAGTTGTGACTCATCATAATTGTTATTATCAATCTGTGCAATAAGCTGCACATCTGCTTTGTGCTGCATATAATCAACTACAAACCTATATCCAAACATGTTGAAGGCAAAGATAGTCACAAGCAATATCGCAGTTAATTTCTTCAAATGAAATTATAGTAAGGCCGTGAAGATAATAAAATAGAAGGATTTAATAAAAAATTGTAGGGAAAACGATAGATTTCTTTTCTGTGAAGTATTCTTACAAATATGATTTAGATTCCTGGATTTAAATACCAATTCTGTAATCTGCGATGCGTAGGCGGTAATTATCTTTCGATTTACCTGATGATGATTTCTTAAATTTTTTATTTCATTCAGAGCAGAAGCCTTTTTTATTTCTTCGATAATATTTTCAAAGAGTAATTTATATATAGCCATGTCTCTTATTTCTTGAGGTCAGTTAGAATAAATTTTTAAAGACTATAAATGCTTTTTATTTTTAAAGAATAACAGCATCTTTTATTTATGACGGTAAAGTTTTAATGCCGATTGTTTAACCTTTCTTTAACCATGTAACAAATACTTTTGCCCACTTAACAGACTTTATGAAGAAAATTTTTTTTTTAGTTTTTAGCTGCTTATCCCTTTCAATTGCATTTTCGCAAGATACTCTCATATCAACATCTTCAACTTCGCTCAAAGCCATCAAGCTGCCTAATCGTTCTGCAGATCATTTCATGATTCAACTTTCATCCGATCATTGGACGGGTATGCCCGATAGCATAAGTAGTCACCAAAGTGGTTTCTCCCGCGGATTTAATGCTTACATAATGCTTGATAAACCTTTTCGCTCTTCGCCAAAATTTAGTATTGGCTTTGGCGTAGGGGTAAGCACCAGTAATATTTTCTTTAAAAAAATGGGTGTTGATCTTAAAGCCGGCGGAACTCTGTTGCCCTTCACTTCCCTCGATTCTACCAATCATTTTAAAAAATATAAGCTCACCACCACTTATGCTGAAGTTCCACTGGAGTTCAGATTTACATCAAAGCCGCTTGAGCCTAACAAGAGTTTTAAAATAGCCGTTGGCGCTAAGGTGGGCACTGCTATAAATGTTCATACAAAGGGCAAAACCCTGCAGGATAAAAATAACAATCCCATAAATAATTATATCCAAAAGGAAAACACTAAGCGCCTGATAAATGGCACCCGCTTCACCGGTACGGCTAGGGTAGGCTATGGCATTATATCTCTTTTTGGAACTTATCAGCTTAACAATGTATTAAAAGACGGTGCAGGTGCAAATATGAAATTGTACCAGGTTGGTATTACCCTTAGCGGGCTTTAACCTTTTTTTTATTTTTTACGACTACACGTCTTTTGAATTGTAAAGCGTCTTCGGAGGCTTGCACCCATAGCTGATATACATGCACATGCACTTAAAAAAAGTAGGAACTTTTATGCAGCCACGCTGCAACTTTTGAATGATTTTCATTCAGCGGCATGTGTAAAGCTCAACACAAGTAATACATCAACACATGTTCCGAAAAAAATACTCCGGCAATTGTCCGGCGGATTAATGAAATATGAAGAAAGAACCTGTCTATTTATCTCAAAAAATTAAGGGCGTATATAAAGTTGCCGCAGGCATATTAGCAGCATTGTAAGAGAGCTCACTTGGCGGATACACTAATCGGCGGGGGATTTCGCCAGGCCCTGCCTCAGTGAGTGACAAGCTGCCGGTACGGCCCCATACTACCATCCAGGCTTTGAGGTTTAAGTATAAAGCGGTAAATCTTTCTTTGACCACTGTGCAATGGCAAAATTTTACATTTGCAGTCGGCAAACCAACCATTCATGGATAGGTAAGTGACACCGCAGAATGAAAAAAAATGCAATCTTGCTAATTGAAATTGCCGGTTGAAAAGACCTTATGCATCGTACATCCACTTTCTAAAAGCAGGCGCTGTTTCCTGGCTAATGATAATAGAATGAGGTATGTCCGGAATGGCGAGGTCTATCGCCAGTTTCACTTTTTCAAACGGCTTGAAACCACTGATGTGATTGATGCTTACGATATATTGGCGATTGGCGCGAAAAAAAATGTCGCGGTCTAATTCTTCTTCAAGCTCTGTAAGTGTTTTGTCAGAAATATATTTTTTTGCACAGTAGTCCAGCACATATACCACTTTATTTTCTGTGTAAAACAGGGTAATATCTTCAAGCCTGAGAGCGATAGTTTTCATTCCTTTTTTTACCAGTAATCTCGTCTTCTTCTTTCTACAAACTATTAGCTTGCCAGTATTCTTTGCCGGCTCGTTTATTTCCGTATAGGAAAAATGCGTTTGCAGTTTCCTGTATTTCAGCAGCGCTTTATCAAGATCAGATTTACTTATCGGTTTCAATAAATAATCAATGCCGTTATTCTCAAATGCCATCATCATAAATTCATCGTATCCGGTGGTGAATATTACCGGGGTTTGTACGCCGGTCTGTTTAAAAATTTCAAACGACAGTCCATCCGGCAATTGCACATCACTGAAAATGATATCCGCTTCGGGATGGGTGGAGATGAATTCTATACTTTCTTTTACGGAGTTAAGCCTGGCTTTTACATTCACCCCGGTGGGCACTTCGCCGAGCATTTTTGCAAGCATTTCCATTGCAGGCTTTTCGTCTTCAATTATTATAGCGTTAAGCATAGTTAAGGTTTTGATTTGATTAAAGGCAATTTTACCGTGAATTCGTTTTCGGTTGCTTCTATTAAAATATTTTTATCGCAAGCTAATTTGTAGCGGGAGCTAAGATTGCGCAAGCCTATGCCGGTAGAGTTTACAATGTAAGGCTTCGGCTTTTTGTTGTTCCTGATATGGATGTACTCACCATTAAGCACCACACGAATATTTAAAGGATTTGCATCTGTAAATTCATTATGCTTTATGGCATTTTCCACCAACATCTGCAGGGAGTATGGTAACATCATAATAGTTCCATCATGGTGATTGTTAAGCTCGGTAGTTAAGCTCAGTTTATTATCGTGCCTTACCTGCAGCACGAAGAAATAGTTTTCAATAAATTCAAGTTCGCCCTGTAGTGTTATAAATTCCCTGTCTTTATTAATAAGAAAATATTTATACACCGAAGCGAGCTTACTATTAAATTCATGCGCTGTTTTAGGATCGTTTAAAATGAGCCAGGAAAGTGTATTAAGAGAATTAAAAATGAAGTGAGGTTCAAGCTCGTTTTTTAAAACAGCCATCTCAGCCTTCGATCTTTCCCAATCAAGCTGATCAACAATTTTAGTGTAAAGATTTCGCTGGTTGCCCAGGAACAATACTTCATAAACCAGGGTAAACAACACTACCGCCAGGGAAGAAAAAGCAACACATTTAAATACGGGAGGCCAGCTAAAATGTTCGCCCGGCATTCTATACCACGCTATAGCAAAAATACCGGATATGGAAGCCACAAACATTCCACTGATAAGGGATACAGAAAATACCTTGATAATTGGATTTTTAAAATTCCTGAAAATAAAACAAGTTTTTTTATGAATCCAACTTGACCCGGCCCAGATACAAAATGAAAGCAAAATAAAATATAAGTGAATTAGTACAAGCTCAAATATGGAGTACAGTGAATAAGTAACAACACCCGATAAAAACGGAATTATTATTCCCAGGAAAGGAATAGAAAAGATTCTTAAAAATTTATCCCTGATCATAGCAGCAAGAGGTTAAAGATTTTTTATAAAGCGGCGAATAGTTTTTGATAGAATAAAAAAATCTAAATTCAAATCTATTTGCATATCATGTTAACGAATAGCAAATTAATTTTCGTGGCGCGATTTAATTATAAGTGGTCAGGAGAACCCTGAAATTCTTTTCTTATTTCAATATCTTCTGCAAAAAAGGTGTATAATAGGAATTATGCTGCTTTGCGCCCAAATAAAATAATCCTTATTTGACTCCAGCTCTAACTAAAAACATCTGCCCCAAATTTTACACTTGCTCTATTTGCCTATCTGCTGAAAGTGCCGTGTGACAGCGCCTAATCAAAATAATTTTTTGTATGCACGGGCGTGGAAATTAATTTTACACGAAGCAGGATTATGATAAAAGTAGTCTGGAAAATCATCTGTTAAAATAATGAAAACTGACAAGGTAAAAGTTAGAAAACATTTTCTAATTGCCTGCCTTTATAGATATAAAAGAAATGGCATTATCTCACATTTTTGCTGCTATTATGAAACCAGTTGCGTGAAGCGATTGACGAAATAGAACACTAATTATTCCGCTGCGAAATTGAGCTTGCACCGCTTGTTGCTACATCTTTCTTTTCAGGATTTCCTCTGTAATGAAGGGAACTTGCCCCACTCGCCGTGGCGGAAATGGAATTGTTCACCGTTATTTTAATGTCAGAAGCTCCCGAGATCACGGCAATGCAATTCTCTGCCACAAGGTCATAATTTTTTACATCGCTGGCGCCGCCGGCATTTAATTTTAAGTTTTGTACTGCGCCACTTATTTTCACGGTTGAGGCGCCGCTTAAGTCCATCGTCATATTGTTTAGCTTAACGCTACCGCTAATATCCGATGCACCCGATAGCTTGAGCGACAATGTATTTACTTCTATGGTCCCATTTATTTTAAAGTCGCAGGCGCCGGAAGCCTCAAGGCTTTCGAGGGATTTGAAAGAAATATAAGCCCGCAATCTTTTATCTCCACGGGTCCAGCCCATTTTATCGGAGTCATACCATATAGTGAGTATTCCGTTCTTTACTTCGGCCCTTATGTTATCCCGGTATTTTGTTTCAACAGCACTTATGGCCAAGGCAAAATCAGCGGATTGAGAAAGATAAACATCAATGCCGCCTGACACTTTGATGCCGGAAAATGAACCGACATTTCTCACTTCCGCATTGGCATCGTTTATAATATTTTGCTGCGCAAATGTTGTGCAGCATACGGTAGTAAATAAAGCGATCAAAAAAGTTTTCATGTAATTTTTTTCTTTGTAACGTGCCCGAATAATAAAAGTTACATGTTTTATAAAAAATCTTCTTATATCTTTGCCGCGCAATTAATTTGTAACCGGGGTGCTCCCGACTAAGGTCGGGATGCTGAGATAATACCCGCAGACCTGATCAGGATAATGCCTGCGAAGGGAGGTTAATAAATTTACTATCCTCTTTTTCATGCATTGTATTGGTCAAATTAAGATACAACCATGAAAAAAATAATTTGTTTCGCAGCCGTCATCTTCTTTTGTTGTAGCGCATTTTGCCAGGACACAACTACCCATAAAGTGACCGACACTTTAATGCTGGAGAATATTGAAGTAGTGTCGATAAGGGCAGCAGCCTCCGCGCCCTTCACTAAAACAGATATTGATAAGGAGAAGATTGCGAAAGCAAACCTTGGGCAAGACCTACCTTTTATATTAAATCAAACACCTGCTGTAGTGGTAAATTCTGATGCGGGTAACGGTATCGGCTACACGGGCATTCGCATTCGCGGCTCAGATGCTTCCAGGGTGAACGTTACCTTAAATGGAATACCCTATAATGATGCGGAGAGCCAGGGAACGTTTTTTGTTGATTTGCCTGATGTTGCTTCTTCTTTAAATTCAATACAAGTGCAGCGTGGAGCCGGCACTTCGTCAAACGGTGCTGCGGCATTCGGCGCTACCATTAATCTTTCAACAAATGAAATAAATAAAGAACACTATACTGAGCTTAATAATAGTTTCGGCTCTTTCAATACGTGGAAAAATACCATCAAATTTGGAACAGGACTGTTTAAAAAACATTTCACTTTAGATGCAAGAGTTTCCGGTATAAAGAGCGATGGATTTATTGACCGCGCAAAATCGAATCTTCAATCATTGTACGTTAGCGCAGCTTATGTGAATGACAATAGTTCTTTACGGTTTAATATTTTAAATGGAAAGGAAAAAACTTACCAGGCATGGTACGGCGTTCCGGAAAGCTATCTCGATAGCAACAGGACTTATAACCCTGCAGGAACTGAGAAGCCCGGCGAACCATATAAAAATGAAACTGATAATTACACCCAAACACATTACCAGCTTTTTTACAACCGGAAAGTAAACGAACACTTCAAATTCAATACTGCTTTTTTTCTTACCCGCGGCAAGGGATATTATGAAGAGTACCGGGCTGACCAATATTTTAGCGACTACGGACTCCGGGATTATGTTAACGGCACGGATACAATGGCAGCGACAGATTTAGTACGCAGGCTTTGGCTTGATAATTATTTTTACGGGACTATATTTTCTCTTTCTTATTATAAAAATAAAACGCAATTAACCTTTGGCGGAGGATGGACTAACTACGAAGGGAAACATTATAATATTGTAACATGGGCTCAATACGGTTTTCCGGTTGACTATAAATACGTGAACTTGCCTGCGGACAAAAATGATTTGAATTTTTATACAAAACTATCTCAATCGTTGGGTGCAGGATTTTCTGCATTTCTAGATTTACAAGGGAGATTTGTCAACTACCATATTTCCGGCTTTGAATCGCATCCAGATTTAAACCTGCAAAAACATTATGATTTTTTCAATCCTAAACTTGGGCTTTCATACACTAAGAATAAATTGCAGGCTTACCTTTCTTATTCGGTTGCTTCGAAAGAGCCAAACCGGGATGATTTTGAGGCCGGAATAAATCAACAACCTAAGCCTGAAAAATTATATGACCTGGAGTTAGGCGCTGAAAGAAAGGACGTCTTCTTCTCTTACGGAGCAACGCTGTATTATATGGACTATAAAGACCAACTGGTGAATACTGGTAAAATAAATGATGTAGGCGCTTACACAAGAACGAATACTCCAAAAAGCTATAGGATGGGTGCAGAGCTACAGGCTGCAGCAAAAATCAGCCGGTGGATGAATGTATCCGGTAACATATCTTTTAGTAAAAACAAGATCAAAAATTTCACAGAATATATTGATAATTATGATAGTAGCGGGCAGTACGTGAATCAGCTAATAAATGAATATAAAAATACTACAATTTCATTTTCGCCGGACGTAGTATCAGCGACTTCGATAAATTTTATTCCGGTTGTAAATAGCGAAATAAGTTTTCAATCAAAATATGTAAGCCGGCAATTTCTCGATAATACTTCGAATATAAAACGAAGCATTGATCCATATTTTGTGCACGATCTAAGATTGGCTTATACGCTGCATGATAAATTTTTTAAGGAAATCACTTTTATTTTTAAGGCAAACAATGTGCTCAATAAAAAATATGAAGCCAACGGATATACTTATAATTATTTTTATGGCGGGAAGCTCGATGTAGAAAATTATTATTTTCCTATGGCAGGTGCCAATTTTTTAGCAGCGGTTAATATTAAATTGTAATAAAAACTATGCTTTACATACGCGATTTGAATATTGCCAAAATATTAAAAAGCTTCAATGGTTCTTTAGCCTTTCTATTTCGGTTTGAATTTGTTCGATGACTTCTATGTTATGAATTTTCTTTTTGCCTTTGTCACTCCTGGTGGAGTAAACGAAAAATACTTTGCCGCCGAATTCGCTTTCAAATCTTTGATGATTTACCAGGTGCATTTCAATCCATTGATATTGATTTAAAGCTTGCCCGGAAGCAATTGGTTTAATTTGAATACCAATAAATTTATCCTTTACCTGTACGAAAAAGTCAACGCTGTAAGTTCTGTCCCAATTGTCCGGAGCCGGTTCTATTTTATGTTCAATTGCACTTTCCAATTGGCCATATATTGTGTCAATTTCGGTTCTATATCCGTCATAAGTTCTTCTTAAAACAAGGTTGTATGCATACTCAATACATTCTTCTTCGGTAATCGCCGCCAACTCACTTTGAACTACTTCTGATAATTTAATGTAAAGCTTTTGACCTAATCCTTTTATATATTCCCGCGTAATTGCAATACCATCTTTCTTACCTTGTTTTGCTTCGGCAAAATAGAAATTTTCCCATTCTTTATATTCATTGGGTGCACAGCTTCGGATTAATTCCGATATAGCACCAACACTATAAGCTTTGCTTAAACCCCATCTGCTTAAACCATAATTCAGAAGTGTTTCATGCTTGAATTTTAAACCTTCACCATCTTTTTCTGTAATCCAATCTTTTGCCATCTTGTAAATTTGATTATTAGAATGATTTGCATTCCTAATTTCACAACGATTATCAGATCTCATCTTTAAATTTTAATCCATCGTTTGTTCATCATAAAGTTTTATGAATTTCTCTCTATATTTAAAATCATTTCGACTATCAACCTGAACTAATTTATTTCTAATTAAATGGGCATTTATAAAGGTTTTATTTTCTAAATACAGATAGCATAATAAATTATTTTCAGAATCGTGTTTTATATTGTCATACCGAAGGAAAACTTTTTTGCCTTTAAGTTTATCATTTAGAAAATCGTTTGCTTTTCCATTAATAATAGGGTCTTCCTTAATGCCGATAAGCTTTATCACTAGGCCATTGTTTAATCTTAATCTCTCCGGGCTTATAATATCTTTTACTGTATAAAATTCCTCTCTATTTGTTGAACTGTCCTTGTCTAATTTAGAACCGAACTGTAATTTTTTTACATCAATTTTCTTATCAAGAGTATGGGGATCTTTGAAAATATAAGACTGCTTCTGAATGTCGTTTTCAAAATCTGTCTTTGTATTTTCCTGTTTTACAAAGTCATAAGTTGTTCCGTTTAAATCCTGTTGATGTACTTCTAATTTCTCTTTTATAAAAGGCACGAACTCAGGATTGATTTCATATCCAATAGAATTTCTTTCAAGATTTTTGGCAGCTAATGATGTTGTGCCACTACCTGTAAAAGGGTCAAGAATTGTTTCGCCAACAAACGAAAACATTTTTATTAATCGCCTGGGTAATTCTTCCGGGAACATTGCAATATGCCCGTTTTGTCTTGCACCTGTGAAATTCCAATGTCCTGCAAAGAATGTATTCCATTCTTCTGCAGTCATTTTAGAAAGTTCCTTTTGTTCCTTTGTGTGTTTGGGTGCGTCACCTAATTTTTTGAAAATTAAAATAAATTCATAATCAAGTTTCAAAATTCCATTTCGTGGATATGGATAAGAACCCATTTGAACACCCCCACCTGTCGTATTAGAAGTCGTTACTTTTTGCCAAATCACTGCCCCCATATAATCAAAACCGATGTTCTCACAGAATTTAATAATTT
This sequence comes from Hanamia sp., assembly GCA_965217965.1. Classification (GTDB taxonomy): domain Bacteria; phylum Bacteroidota; class Bacteroidia; order Chitinophagales; family Chitinophagaceae; genus Ginsengibacter. The sequence goes on from CBDCJQ010000002.1 coordinate 956,774, forward strand.
CTTCCCGTATAGGAATTACTTTATAACGACCATAATAAACTGCTCTGGCGAATTGATCGCCAATGTTTACACACAACCTGCAACCATTGTGAAGAGTGCGGTAACATTCTTTCCAAACTAAATTCAGGTTGTTGATGTAATTTTCATAACTGTCATGGAAACCAATCTGTTTGTCGGTTCCGTAATCTTTAAGTTGCCAATAGGGAGGTGAAGTGATAGCCAAATGAACAGAGTTATCTGGTAATAATTTCATTTGCCGGCTATCCCCATTAATTATTTTATGATGAGTTTTCAAGCTAATAAATTTGATCTATTTCAAAGGTAACAAAATCGTAGTCTATCCATCAATCGCATAAAACCTATGTGGAGCTATTATTATTCCCGCCATCATTATTCATAGCTGAACCCTCTTATTTCACGCCTCAGTAATCAAGATTTTTTTGCGATGGAATGTGCAGCTAATTTTAGGAATTCTCATGTGCTTTTTAGTTTTAGCACATTACGAGCGGGCATTCTTGTCCGCTTTATTTTTGTTCATAACACACAACAGTCATTGGTCATTGGTCATTGACGATGGTTCACATTGACTTATTGCCAATTGCCCATTGCCTATTGACTATTGCCCATTGACTATTTGAATTTTTCTCCCCAGGCAAGCATACCGCCCGTTAAGTTTTTAGTGTTTGTAAACCCAAGCTGATCCAGCACCATAGCCGCCATACCGCTGCGATTTCCGCTGCGGCAATATATGATCACCTCTTCATTACGCAGGTCTTCAATATCCTCGATCTGCATAGATTGAATATTGCCAACGGGAATTAATTTGCCGCCAATATTAAATTCCGCATTTTCGTGCGGCTCTCTTACATCAATCAGGTTTAATTTTTCACCGGCATCAAGCCTTTTCTTTACTTCTTCGGGAGTAATATTTGTCATGGTATTTGTGGTTGTGGAATTTCTTCTTTTAAACTATCTGCTTTGGGCGGATCAACCGAGACCCATATATCCATTGTTTGCCCCGGCTGAATATACATCGGTTTTTGCTCTTCATCAAACACATCAGGGTTCTGTTTATAAACAAAGGCATTCGCAGTATCGGTAACCGCGCCTGACGTGAGAATAGCCGCCAGCAAAATACCTTTTTCCTGCAGCGCTGCTTTTGCTTCACTAACGGTAAGGCCTACCAGTTCCGGCACGCGTATTTGCTGTTCTTCCAATCCGGCGCCTATCACGAGACTAACGGGAGAGCCCCAACGAAGTTTTGTGCCGGGCAATACAGGGTTGCCTCTGTATTCCTGCTGCAGTACAGACCCCTTCATAAAGTCAGGCTTGTAGGTAGTGTCGCCCAGGGTGAGGTGACTTTTCTCCAGCTTCTCCAAAGCAAAGCGGAAACTCAGCCCTTCAAGCCTTGGCATCTCAATCAGGGGAAGCGAAGTGGGATTAATATTTAAAAAAACTGTCCTGTTAACTTTTACGGTGGCGCCCGCGTCAGGTATTTGTTTTTTTACCGTGTTTAATGGCAGCTTGTCATTATATAATGAATCTGTAATTACGACATCGAATCCCTGATCTTGCAGGAATTTTAAGGCTTCATCCACTTTTTTGCCCGTTACGGAAGGCACTTTTAAATAGCTGCCATGGTTGGTAAACCAGCTCAAGGACTGAAGAATAAGAAACCCAACCAGTAAAACAAAAATAATCGCGGCAATAAGATTTACCCAAAATGGTTGCCTTGCAATAAATTTAAACACAATAAAAAATATAGGTTATTAAAAAATCTGACCGGTGCAATTTAGTAAGTTTTAATTATGCAGGCATTCTTCCAGCAAAGCTGTATAAAACTCCATCATGCTCCACCCCATTGCTTTCACTTGCTGCGGCACAAGGCTCGCTTCGCTCTGGCCCGGCACCGTATTGATCTCCAGCATATAAGGTTTTGCATCTTTTTTATTAAAAATAAAATCAATTCTTACTATCCCTTTACAATTAAAAAGGCGATAGGCTTTAAGCGCCTCTTCACGTACCTGTTGCGCTATGCCTTCATCAACATTTGCCGGCGTGATTTCATCACTTGCGCCAAGATACTTTGCCTCGTAATCGAAAAATTCTTTTTTCGTGATTATTTCAGTTATCGGCAAAGCAATTATATCACCATTGGCTCTGAATACACCGATAGTAAGTTCGCGGCCTTCAATAAATTCTTCCACTAATACCTGGCTATCTTCTTTGAAAGCCTTCTCTATCGCAATACCCAATTCTTCCGACGGTGAATTTACCTTCGACATGCCAATGCTGGAGCCGCCATTGTTCGGCTTAACAAAAACAGGAAAGTGTAAATTTTTAATTAGTTCATCCGGGCTGCTAAAAGTATGTTGAAACAACAGAACAGAGTGGGCAACATTCATTCCGCCATAAGCAGCCACAGCCACGGTATAGCTTTTATTAAAAGTAAGGGCTGACGTAGCACAGTCGCAACTTGTGTAAGGAATGTGCAGCATATCAAAATAGCCCTGCAGTTTTCCATCTTCGCCAGGGGTACCATGTATGCCGATAAGTACTGCATCAAAGGTGATGATTTCATCTTCTATCAATAAAGAAAAATCATTTCGATTTATTTCTACCTTATCACCGTGCGGCAAAGTATAAAACCATCCCTCAATTGTGATATCAATTTTATAAACATTGAATCTTTCCTTATCAATATTTTTTTCTATTACAATGGCAGACTGATACGATATGGCTGCCTCGCCGGAATATCCTCCTGTTACAAAAGCAATCGTGGGTTTCATTTATGAATGATGATTAAAAATTCAGGCTTAAATATGGTGAGTAATCATTTATTTTTCCGGGCTAATGCCTTCGTTGCTGGTGTTCATTACAAATTTCCATTTACCATCTGCCTGCTTTTTCCAGACGTTCACATAAGTGCCTTTTAATGTGGTAACTTGCCCTTTCAATGTATATATGCCATACGTAAAACCCAGGTCGCCGCTTTTTGAAATCTGCGCCCCTTCGGGTACCCAGCTTACGGTGTAGGAAGTATCATTTACCTGGCTTAAAAAATCAATTGCATCCGCGCCCTTCACCGGCAGGTGATCGGGCCTGAGTAAAATCCCTTCATTATCCATGTAATCTATGAAGGCATTCTTCATTCCTGCTTGCTTACTCATGTCAGCAAAAGCAAGGTCGGCATTTATTATTTCGTTTACCGACGTTTCTTTAACTACAGGCTTTGGAGCCTCTTTGCAGGACATCAGATAGAAACAAGGAAAAGAAAAAAAGGAAAGTAAAATGCTTACTCGCATGAATCGGTTTTTTTTTAGAAAAAAGGCGAAAGTATTTTGCAATACCCTCGCCAAAGAGCAGGAAATATCACCTGCCATATAGGCCTTTAAGCCTGAAAATTATAGGTGCATTTTTTCTTTTTTTGCTAAAAGCTGATCAACTGTTTCTACATACATCTCATCCGGTACGCAGCAATCAACCGGGCAAACAGCAGCGCATTGCGGCTCCTCATGAAAACCCTGGCACTCTGTACATTTGTTAGGCACAATATAATAAATATCTGTTGCTATCGGGGCATTTCTTGTTTCAGCATCGAGCGTGCTTCCATCAAGCAATGTCACCTCACCTTTTACCGTGGTTCCGTCTGTAAAGGCCCATTCAACGCCGCCCTCGTAGATGGCATTGTTTGGACACTCAGGCTCACATGCCCCGCAATTAATACATTCATCTGTAATTTTTATCGCCATTGTCTGTTTATTTTAAGCTTCAGCAAGCTGCAAATTATTTCCGAATTTTGCCTGCATTTAATTCGTACAAATATATAACACATAACTATTCAGTAGATGATTTTAGCCGAAAGAATTGAGTTAATGATACAGCTTGGAAAGTATTTGATCACGGACGACGAAGCGCTGAACGAGGCAAAGAAAAGGGCGTTCGATAAAAACAAATGGTTTACAAAAGAGTTTGCAGATATCGCTTTAAAGAACATCGCCGGCCAATTTCTTGATAAGGAGAAATTGAATGAATGGATAAAAATTTATCATCTTGATGATAACATTTCCGCAAAGACTGTAGGGATAGTGATGGCAGGAAACATACCGCTCGTCGGCTTTCACGATTTTCTTTGTGTTTTCATAAGCGGCCATCATCAAAAAATAAAGTTGTCGGAAAAAGATGATATTCTATTTCCCTTTCTTTTAAAAAAACTTAGTGAATGGAATAGTAAAATTTGCAGCGTGGTAGAAATTGCCGATATACTTAAAGACTGTGATGCTTACATAGCCACGGGCAGTAATAACTCTACCAGGTATTTTAATTATTATTTTGGTAAATACCCATCTATTATCAGGGGCAACAAAACCTCGGTAGCCATCTTAACGGGAAAAGAATCAGAAAAAGAACTAAGCTTGCTTGCTGATGATGTGCAAACTTTCTTCGGCCTTGGCTGTAGAAATATTACGCACATCTTTGTGCCGGAAGGATATGATTTTGAGGCGTTGCTTGCTGCATTAAAAAAATATAATTATTTCGCTGATCATTCAAAGTATAAAAATAATTACGATTATCATTTGGCTTTATTAATAATGAACGGCAAATATTACATGACCAACGAAAGCATTGTACTTGTCGAAAATGAAAGTATTTTTTCAGGCGTGAGCCAGCTTAATTATTCATTTTATAAAAAGAAAGAAGAGGTAATTCGGCAATTAAAAATTAATAAAGATATTCAATGCCTGACAGGCGAAAGCGGGATTCCGTTTGGTTCTGCACAGCAACCTTACTTAAAAGATTATGCGGATGGCATTGACACTATGCAGTTTTTATTAAGCTTATGATACCAACGTATCACAAAATCCGTTTGTAATGTAAAATACATAAGCAATTCTTTCGTGTAAATGAAAAAGCATTCCCGATATACGAAATCTGTCTAATTAATTGTTAAACGTAAATTAGTAGTATTTAGTTAGTAAAAAGTATTAAGTAATTTTAAGTTCTTAGCATGTGATTTGATACTGATCTCTAAAACAAGAATCATTAAATAAAAATTGCCATAATGAAAACAAAGAACATTCTTTTTACAGTGCTTATCAGCGCTCTTACAACAATGGGCGTACTTTTCGGGTACAATCATTATAATCACAACAGCAACAACCCGAATTTCCTGGCGGCAAATATTCCGGCCAATTATAAATATGCAGGTTTTTATGACGATAAAGGAAATCCCACGCCCGGCCCGGCAGATTTCACACAGGCTGCAGAGGCGGCCATCCCCGGCGTTGTACATATTAAAACGAAAACAAACCCGAGGCAGGTAAATAATAATTTGCCTAATCAAAAAAATCCTTTCTCTGATCTTTTTGGAGATGAGGACTTATTCAATCAATTTTTTGGAAACGGCAATGGCCGCCAGCGTATGATGCCTTCTATGGCTTCCGGCTCCGGCGTAATAATAAGCGATGACGGGTACATTGTAACCAACAACCACGTGGTAGCCGGCGCAGATGAAGTGACCGTAACTTTAGCCAATAGAAAAACTTATACCGCGAAAGTTATAGGATCTGATCCTTCTTACGACCTTGCTGTGGTGAAAGTGGATGCTAAGGATTTACCTTTTATAATTTATGGAAACTCTGATGATGTAAAAATTGGCCAATGGGTTTTGGCCCTTGGCTATCCTTTAAACCTTGAGGCGACCGTTACTGCCGGTATTATAAGTGCAAAGTCAAGATCACTTGGATTGAACAGGGACAGGACTGGTGGAAAGTCTTTGGCTGTTGAATCTTTTTTACAAACAGATGCAGCCGTGAACATGGGTAACAGCGGTGGCGCTTTGATAAATACAAGCGGGCAATTGATTGGAATTAATTCTGCGATTGCTTCTCCCACGGGTTACTACAATGGATATTCTTATGCAATACCTGTGAACATTGTAAAGAAAGTAATCAATGATCTTATCAAATTCGGCAGCGTGCAAAGAGGTTTCCTTGGAGCAATGTTTATTGATGCGGGCCTGCTGACAGACCAGGATAAGAAAAAAGAAAACATTCCTGCAAGCGTTGATGGTATTTATATAACTGACCTTACAAAAACCGGCGCTGCTCTTGAAGCCGGCATTAAAAAAGGCGATATCATCAGAAAAATAAACAATGTTAGTATCAATTCAGGATCGGAGCTGCAAGAGCAACTGAGCAACTACAAACCTGGTGATAAGGTAAGTGTAACCGTTGAAAGAAATGGTTCTTTAAGCACCATCCCGGTTACTTTAAAAAACAGTGCAGGGAACTATGACGTAGTAAAAGCTGATGGAATGCTTGAAAGGCTGGGTGCAGACCTGGTAACACTTGATCCTAAGAAGGCTAAAGAATATGGCCTGAGTGGCGGTGTAATAGTGAAAAAAATAAACGATGGCGCCATCAATGATCAAACAAGGATGAGAGATGGATTTATCATAACAAAAGCTGATGGCAAAGATGTGAAATCAGTTGATGACCTGAAGGCTGTAATTGGCAGCGCTAAGCAGGTCACTATTTCAGGATATTATCCGGGGTATAGTGAGCCTTACGATTATCCTTTGGTGCTGGATGATTCAGGGGAATAACCATTCTTACATCGATATTTACAAAAGCCGCGGTTAATTTCTGTGGCTTTTTTTACGCCAGGTCGGAAGGTCAGACCGGATAAAGGTGTATGGTACTTTGTTGCTTTTTAAGCAGGAGGAATTTGGAATGCACTCATATTTCCGGGTATATTTAAATTACTCTGTTGCCGGCGCTTTGTAGAACTATCTTCATTGGGTTTTTGGTACTTTGGTTTTGTGAAGTGGGTTTTAAACGATACCTCGATATCATCTTCCTAATTTGAAAATATTATTGCTCTCTTTGATGCTTCAGAAATAATTGATGCCACCCCGCCGGGTCTAATTTCCTTCTTTTTGAACTACTCGAATTTTTTGAGTAGTTACATCTTCTTGTAACTCGGCACCTTTATAAATTTTTTTGAGGTGATAGGTATTTGTATTGCTTTCTACTCCAAAAAGTTCACTCATTCCTTTTTGGGTGAGCCAAAAAGTTTCTTCATTAAAAATAACTTCAATTTTTACATTGCCTTCCGGGCTACTGTAAAATATAATATCGGAAGTGTTCGGTAAATTAAATTATCGCTCATTACAAATGAAAGTTTTGTAGTTATTGCTATCGGCAGCAGTTGCCGAGATTTCCTCGGCAACTGAATTGGGATCTAATTCCTTGTCTTTAAAGATATTTTTGATATGCAATGAAATGGTAGAAGTGCTGCACCCAAAGAGCTCTGCCATACGCGTTTGGGAAAGCCAAAAGGTTTTATTATTATATATATTACTTCAATGTTTACATTTCCCTCCGGAGAGGTGTAAAATATGATGTCGTTATTTTAATTTTTTTCTGTCAAATGCTGTTTTTTATTGAAGTATTATCCAATTTGTACTTCGCCATTTGTAAAGTTTTGTGGGTAGCAATTTTTCGGTTCATAGAAATGTTTTGTGGGCAGCTGTGTTATAGTAAGGTTTCGGTATTACAACAATTTTAAATTTCTTATAGTTCTCAAATTTTTTGTTGGCAGTTTAATCTAATAAAAAACTCACATTCTCTCCACCTGCAATTTCTTTCACTGTTGGTTCCGCATTTTCTTCTCCTGCAGATATTAATACACCTGCATTGCGGCCAATAAAATTTAAAACCGATCCCTGCAATTGTAAGGCGGTGCCTTCGGGTAAGCCAACGACTTTTAAAGAAGGATTCATATTTACAAATTCAAACAGCCGCTGGTTGCGGGTTTCGCCATTAAAGCCTTCCGGCAGTTGGTTATAGTAATGCGGATTTATTTGAAAAGGAAAAACGTTTAATGCTTTAAAACTTTCCGGTTGTATTACAGGCATATCATTGGTAGTGCCGATGGTTGGCGCCGTGATGTTTGCCCCGGCACTCCAGCCAATATAAGGCGAGCCATCATTTATTTTGCGCTGAATAATTTCTAAAATGCCTGCTTTATAAATATCATGCAGGAGTTTAAAAGTATTTCCACCACCCACCATTACTGCATCGCTTTGCTCAATGACGTTCTTTGTATTATCGTGATTTGCTAACGTGATAATATGTGGCAAGCCTTGTAAGCCAGCCCGCACATCATTTACATATTTATCATAGTCTCTGCTTACTAACGCGAATGGTATAAACGCAATTTTTAAAGGAGATTCGCCAAGAAAGTTTTTAATAAGCAGAGCTGCAGACTCAAGATACTTTTCGTTGCCGGAACGTGAACTGCTTAATGCAAGTATATTTTTAGATGCCATAAAATATAATGTAACAATTTATTGATTATTCAATGCGAACATATTATCGTGTTAAAAAAAAACTGCATCAAAATTTTTATGATGCAGCCCATTGTTGTAAATAATTTATGTACTGAAATTTACTTTTATCCCACAATATCTGTGATCAATTGTTTGAAGCCAAAAGTACACTCTCCAAATAAAGACGATCGGGATCAATATCAATTTCTTCATCCCAAACGACAGTTCCATTATCTACCCTGGCTTTACTACAAAAAAATTCATTTTTTAATTCTCTGTAAATGGGGTAATCGAGATATGGTTGTAAATCAAATTCTTTCACCTCTCCGTTTGTAAAAGTCACAATGAGATTGTACGGACTTTTGTATAAAATATTTTTTGCTCTTGGATTCATTATTTTAAAGGATCAATTTTGAAAATTGCATTACCACTTGCTGCCAATTGCCAATCAGCCATTAAATCTTCCTTGTGTATTTCAATCCATGCCTGTATTAATTTTTCTTTATTTGATGGTAAAAAACCTTCTAACAAAATTCCTTCAGGGATTTGATAAAATAGCTTCCAGTTCTCCATATTTCACATGGATGTGAGGATTATTATGCTGTTTTGTATCAAGATAATACATACTTACAATCAGCCCATAAAACATTGCTAGAACAGGCATACTTATTAAATTATTACAAATCTAATATTTCTTTATTTTAATTAAATTTTGCAGAAATAAACTCCACCAGCTTTTCATCACTCATTTTATTAGCGGTACTTTCTTTAGTGATTGTGTTTTTGAACTGGGGCGTTTCTTCCATATAATGCATAAATTGTTCCTGCGCAGTACCCGTGCCCGTTAAGTGAACTTCTTCTGCATTTTGCATGTAGGCAAGTATTTCTTTAAAAAATTTATGCTGCAATGTTTGCTCTGCATTTTGCTCATTTTTTTCATTCGTGTTGGGGTCTGCACCAGGATTCACCACGTGGCCAAGCACGATTAGCTCAGTAGAATCAGTAGTAGCAGGGCCTACTATCGTGGCATGATGATTATCCATCCATACGCCGAATTGTTTTTTGTTCTTTTTGGACATAATTTTTTTTACAGGAAGAACAGCTAAAAGCGTACCGCGAATACCGGAGGCAATTTTATTTAATCAACTCCTGTTCGTCAAAGGTTTGTATATTTCGCTTAATGTGATCCTGTTTCCATTCTCTTATTTTGGTAAAAGGTAATTTCAAAAGATAGCCGGCCGTAAGCTCTTGCTTATCGCCATAAGCCGGAACGCCAATGGTGACTTCGCTTTGGTGAATATTTAATTTTGCTGTGCTATGTACCCTGTCCCATATAGAAAGAATAACCGAATAGTTGCTGTCTGCTTCGCTTTTTAAAACAGAGTGGTGAATGCCATGCATTCTCGGCGTTACCATTATCTTATTCAACGCTCTTTCAAAAGCGAGCGGCAATTTTGTATTGCTGTGATGAAACATGGTCGCGGCTTCAAAAATTATCTCATAAATAATAACCACCGGTGGAGATGCTCCGGATAAAAAAACAAAGGCGCCGCGAAAGAAAACCGAGCCAATCATTTCACCAAAATGAAAACGGGTGGCAGTGGTAATATCAAGGTCAAGATCAGTGTGATGTACAAGGTGAAACCGCCACAGCAAAGGAATACGATGATTTAGAACATGCCAGAGGTAATTAGAATAATCAAAAATAAGAAAGGCAATTATTCCTCTTATCCATGGCGGTAGTTCGTATAAATAGTTTAAACCGAAGTGAATGTTTTCATTTTGAATAGAAAGCCAAATCATTGCCGGCAGAAACATAAAGCGCAATAAAATAAAAGAAGGAATGGAAACGATATTATTTACAAAAGCACGCTGCCATTTTTTTTGAATTCTTTTTCGTAGTTCAAATTTGGATTCTATTAAAAATAATGTCCAAAAAATAACTACAAGAATTGGGATACCTATCCAATCAAATATGTGGTGAATGACATTCATTTATTTTTCTTTCTTAAGGTTTTGTTCTAATTGGCTTGACCGCGGTCTGATGGCTGTCGCTGTGCCGACCGCTGATCTTAATTTTCTATCTTGATAATTTACGATATAATTTAAGCAACCTGGGCTGCGGCAGGCGCAAATAATACAACAGCCAAATTATAAAAAAAGTTCCCTGCGTTTTATAGATGCCATTGGCCAGGTATTTTCTTGATGAAGTAGTTACATAATCTTTCAGCACTTTGAAGCTTGAAAATTTTTTCAGCCGGTGAATGATCTCCTGGTCTTCCATAATATAAAGTTGCTCGTTATAGCCTCCGCATTTTTTAAAAGCTTCTTTTGTTACAAATAACCCCTGGTCGCCAAAGCGTATCGCATTTACATTGAAGCGGGTAAACCAGGCGTTGGCTTTTAGAAACCAATGATCATAATCAAACAAAAGCCTGAAGCAGCCGGAATAATATTTTTTATCAACAGCATTTATTATTTTTTTTATAAAATATTTTGGCGGAATAGAATCTGCATGCAGAAAGAAAAGAATGTTGCCATTGGCAATGGACGCACCTGCATTTAATTGCGCAGCCCTGTTTTTACCGGGGATAATAATTGTTTTCGCTGTAGTGTTTTGTGCTAGTTGAACAGTATTATCAATACTGCCGCCATCAGCAATAATTATTTCATAGATAAATTCCCGCTCAGCACTGCTTAACAAGGCATTGATCGTGCCGGCAATTTTTTTTTCTTCATTAAAGGTGGGTATGATGATGCTTATCATATAGAGCTACAAACATACCTACAATCTTTGCAAATGCTTTGGTGCTAAATATCAATAAATTCTATCTTTTTTTATGACGATAGTCAAAGACCTGTTACAAGAAATAAAAGCATAAGAGATTAATCTTACTTTCATAAAATAAAAATTGAAATATAATGGAAGATAAACAACCTACTCTTGGCAATGGCAAAATTTGTTATACTAATTTGCTTAAATAATTACGATTATATATCTTTAGCTTATAATTTAAAACATTATGAGCTATCAAGTAAATTTAAGTTCGGAAGAATTGGTTGAATTGAAATTGATAAAACGAGAAGTTAAAGACAGTAAAATTTTGAAGCGTTATCAATGCTTGCATATGCTGCATTCAGGTATGAAGCGTCAAGATATTGCAGAATTGCTGGATGTTTATGTTGATACAATTACGGATTGGGTTAAATTATATCAATTAGTTGGGCTATCTGGTATGAGTAACTTAAAGTACGCCGGGCGGCGTCCATCAGCCTTAGATGAGCATAAAGAAATAATTAAAGAGTATATCAAAACAACATCTGTCAATACTATTGCCCAGTTGCAAGATTACTTGCGAACTGATTTGCAATTAGAAATTGAACATAGTTGGTTGAGCCGGTACTTAAAAAAAAACTCCATTGCTCTTATAAAAAAACCAGATCTTACTTAATACCTGGTAAAGCTCAAGATGTTATCATACAAAAGAACTTTATAAGTTTCATGGAATCCCTTTACCAATGCGCTCAACAAAACGAAAAAGAGGTGCTTTTATATGCAGATCCAATGCACCAAATTCATAATGTTGAAAATGATTATGCCTGGCAAGAGATTGGAAGGGCAGGAACAAAAGAAATATCGTCAAACACAGGCAGAAGAAGATTAAATATAATAGGTGCTATAAATCCAATAACTCTGGAGCCAACAATATTGCTTGAGGAAGAAAATTGTAATGCCGATTCAATAGTAAGATTATTGAAAGCAATAAAAGAGCAATATACACATGCTGAAACGATATGTTTAATATTGGATAACGCAAGATATCAAAAAGGGGCAATAGCAAAAAGTATGGCAGAAGAGCTTGGGATAGATTTAGTGTATTTACCAGCATACAGTCCTAATCTAAATTTGATAGAAAGACTTTGGAAATTCTTTAAGAAGAAAGTAATGAAAAATAAGTACTATGAAGATTTCGCAACTTTCCGTAAGGCAATAGAACAGTTTTTTGAGAATTTTAGCCAATACAAAAAGCAACTCATAAAATTGTTAAACTTTAAATTCGGAATTATTAAAGCAATTTAGTATATATAGAAATTCCAGCTACGGATATTCACGAGTCTTCACAATTTTACCACAAAGCGTTTGGATGGACCATACGATACAATGGTGAAGGCGAGAAATCTTTTGATGATGGAGTGGGGGAAGTAAGCGGCACATGGGTGAAAGACCGTGCCCCCATGACGGAAGCCGGGTTATTGATTCATATAATGGTGGACGATGTTGCAAAGGCAGTAAAATTAATTGAATCACACGGAGGAAAGATTGTAAAGCCTCTCACTAATGACCGCAATGAAATTACTGCGAGATTTAGCGATCCGTGTGGGAATATCTTTGGACTATACCAGCATAATACTTTGGCGAAATAAAGGTGATTTGTTTTAACCTGCAGCATAATATTCGCATTGTATAAGAGCTATGCGATTATCTTTTTAAATAAGCCTCTCCATCGGTTGCATTTCTAAATGTCGCGCTGGATTGAAGGTTGCCAACCTTTCGGATGCAGTTTTTTAAATCTGAATTGACTTGTTAAAGGTTGGCAACCTTACAACATTTTAAATGCATCCTCTCCATTTTGTAAGAAAAAATCATTGATCTTTTTTCAGGAACGATTTAATAATTCTTAACCACTGAAGCTCCGAAATACCTGCTAATGCAGCTGCACCCGTCATTGCATTTCTTATTTTATCTATTGTTTTTTCTGCGCTTGTATTTATCATTTCATTGCGGCCATAGTAGTAAGACGTTACTATATTTTGCCGCCTGTGTATAATAAAAGTGGAGGTAGCATCGCTGGTTAAAAAATGTGCAGTATCATCAGAAGCCTTGTTTGGTCTTTTTGCAAGACCTTACACGCATCCCGCAACTTTCCTGTTCAAGATCCGCATCGGCTTTATTTTCCAACGCTTCCACTTGCACCCAATCGTAGCCATCACCCGCTGCAGGCTCTGGCCCCGGTATATCTATTTGTAGATAGTCACTCAATTGTACCGGTCTTTCTACGTTGATTCCATGCGTATCCATCACCGAAAATTTCGCGCTGCCAAAGCCCGCCGGCTTGTGCCATGAATTTACATTGTGCATCCTGCCGCAGGCAATTTTAAAAGCGGGCTTGGCTTCATCAACATTCCTGAGGCTGATAGGCTGCTCTGCGGAAGTCGCTTTACCTTTGCTGTTTTCAGGGATCATAAATTCTATTAAAGAACCGGTCATAAATTTAATTTCACTCAGCTTTAAATTTAAGCAATCTTGTAAGAATTAAAGAATCTAAAAATGATGAAAGTGCTTCAATATAACATTCAGCTTAGCGAACGCAAGCGTGGGTTTCACCTGGTGACAGAAGAAATATTTCGAAATCTTACTGAGATACGCACCATCAGCAAAGGGCTTTGCCACGTGTTTATACAGCACACTTCTGCCTCGCTTACTATCAATGAAAATGCAGACCCCACAGTGAGAAAAGATTTTGAAATGTTTTTTAATAAGGCCGTGCCGGAAAATGACAGAGACTATCTGCATGATTCAGAAGGCCCGGATGATATGCCTGCACATTTGAAAGCCGCTCTACTGGGCAGCTCTGTGACCATTCCGATCAGCAATGGAAGGTTTGCATTCGGCACATGGCAGGGCATATATTTATGTGAGCATCGTGATCGCGGATACAGAAGAAATGTCGTCGTTACTATTTGGGGAGAATAAAGTAGAAATCTATTGCCCTTTGCTAATATGAAGAGAAAAAAATATTTATACTAACTATTCTGCTTCTTATTATTTTGCTTGTCTCCTTTTTGCTTTTGAATAAATACGTAGGCGCGATATTCAAATTACATAGATAAGAAAGTTGAAACTAAACTATGCTGCCTTCACTAACACCCGCTTCCGGGATGCATTTCAATTTTCTGTCCCCGCTTTACTAATATTTTTGAAAGAGGTCCGTACAGTGTTTCAAAACTATTGCCGTGTTTTAACATGAATGCAATTGCCAAAGCCGCCTCTTTCCCCGGCAAATATCGTCTGCCCTTTAGCCATCCGCTTTTACAGGATCGTAGGTTCTCGATATTTATTTTTTAAAAGCGTATTATGAAGCGGTTAATTTATATGACTTGATAGTTAAGAATTTTAAACTTATTTTCTATATAACTGCGATTGGAGGCGTATATAAAATATGGCTTTTAATATTTCGTAATTTTATTCGCGTAACTTTCTATATCACCGGTAAACATTCAGTATGGACATAAACAAAGCTTATCAGCTTATCAAACAAAAATTAACGACCTGGCTTAATGAAATTATAAGATTGTTGCCCAATATTTTGTTGGCGGCAGTAGTATTGGTAGTCGGTTTTTATATCGCAAAAATTGTAAGGAAGGTAGCAATAAAACTCATCACAAAAGTTTCACATAACACCACGCTTAATAGCCTTTTCGGTTCTGTAATGCAAATTTTTTGCATAGGCGTTACGCTATTTACCGTTCTCAGCATATTGCAGCTGGATAAAGCTGTAACCTCCATTTTAGCAGGTGCAGGTATTATCGGTTTGGCACTTGCTTTCGCTTTCCAGGATATTGCTTCTAATTTTATTTCAGGCATTTTCATTTCATTCAGGAGGCCATTGCATATAGGCGATATTGTAAAAGTAAAAGACTATATGGGCAAGGTGGAAGAGATTAATTTACGCGATACCATCCTACGTACCTTCCAGGGGCAAATGGTGATCATTCCCAATAAAGATGTGTTTCAAAATCCGATAGAAAATTATTCTTTATTAGGTAAGCGCCGGTTCGATTTGGTAATTGGCGTTTCTTATGGCGACGATCTCCAAAAGGTAAAAGAGATAACGCTGAATGCAGTGAAAGATATTGAGGGTCTTTCAAAAGATGATGAAACTACTTTGTTTTACCAGGAGTTTGGTGACAGCTCTATTAACTTTTTCATAAGGCTATGGATATGCTCGCCCGAGCAGCCGGACTACCTGAATGTGGGCAGTGAAGCAATTATGCGAATAAAAAAAGCTTATGATGAAAACGATATCATGATTCCGTTCCCGATACGCACATTGGACTTTGGCATAAAGGGAGGTGTTCCTTTAAATGAAATCGCTTTAAATTTTGATGGGGAAAAAGAAAAAAGTTAGCGTGCCGGCCCTCCGGCATGACGGCTTGCTCTGCAGGGATGTCAAACAATTATTCTTTTAAACCTATAGGGTATGAGATATTAAATTAAAAGCTAAATATAGACTCAACGTTGAATTACAAAGCCCATGAGAGAAAAGAAAAAAATTTTTGCGATAATAGGAAGTGCCAGTATGTATTCAGCAAACAAAAAACTGGTGATATACCTTGCAGAACTTGCAAAAGACGATTTAGTGTTTAATATTTATAACGAATTAAAAACACTGCCGCATTTTGATCCCGAGCTGTCCGCCGACAACCCGCCAAATGAAATTATAGCCTTTAGAAGTGAAATAGAAAAGGCTGATGGAATATTAGTATGTACGCCGGAATATGTTTTTAGTATTCCCAGCGGATTGAAAAATGCAATTGAATGGTGTATTTCAACCACTGTTTTTTCCGATAGGCCTACTGGCCTTATAACTGCTGCAGCGGGTGGAGAAAAGGGACATGAGGAATTACAGCTTATTATGAAAACAGCAATGTGCCATTTCACACCTGCAACAACGCTCTTAATACGCGGCATCAAAGGTAAAATAAATGAACACGGAGAAGTGATTGACGAGGGTGTAGCTAATGATCTTGCTCGATTCATTGATGCTTTTAAAAGTCTTGTAAAAAATAGCGACTAAGCCTAAACGTTAGATAACGCTTTCTCTTTATATGCTTATTTAAAAAGATTAAAAAGCATAAATTATATTTCGGTTGAGTAAATTTAGAAAAAAGGGTATATTGTTTTTGAGCATCTAACTTTGTTTTAACAATCCCTATTAAACTCCAGGAATAAAAATCATATCATACGTTTATGAAAAATATATTTACAATCTTTATGGTCAATGCATTTTTTTTATTTGCTTTTGAAAGTGCCCACGCACAAGACAGTACAAGCTCCCCGGCGATAAAGCACATCAACCAAACAAGTGAGCAGGCAGATAAGCTTTATGGAAAAAAAATCCAGCAGCAAACACTTGCTTTGAAATTATTTGAAAAAGCCGATACAGTTGCGGTGCAAAATCAGCATAAGAAAAAATATACGAGGTGCAAGCGTAAGCGTCGTTAAGCTGGCAATTCGTCCCGGCTTTTTAAGGGAAATCTTGCATCGCAAACTGTGGGAAGGTTCATTTGTTGTTCAAAACGTTGGGCATAGCCCCCATGTTTTAGTTGCTAATAGAGAGCAAAAATTATACTGAAATGCAGTAAAATCAACACTTACCAACAAATCTTCATAACTACTTTACTTGATTAATTCTTATCCGTAAAGCATTTCATGGTTTTCTTGCAGGCACTAGTTAAAAAGCGTTGACGATTAATTTTTTACAGAGCTTGTTATTCCGGTTCTGATTTTTTTGAAAAGCCGGTAATAATACTCTTTATTAAACAGCTGCGAATCGTGCATGGCTTTGTAGGTAAGAAAGAAGCCGACCGGCGTGAGCACAATCACGGGGAGCCACATACCTGTTATAGGATCCAGCACATTGTCTTTCGTGAATTTTTCTCCAAATATATTCAGCAGGTAAAACACTAAAAAGAAAATTAATGCAACTACCAGTGGCAGCCCGAGCCCTCCTTTCCGTATAATGGAACCCAGCGGTGCACCTATAAAAAACAACACGAGACATGCAAAAGAAAGCGATAATTTTTTTTGCCACTCAATTTCATGATAGGTAATGTCACTCACGCGATTGTTGTAATCATTTCCTGTAATTTGAAGCATACTGCGAATGTTATTTACGGAGGTCGTTGCAGCCTCTCTCACCATATTTTTCAAGCTGTCCGGTATAAGGGCATCAAATGAGCTTGATTTTTTTTTGTCGATTTTCTTTTCCGCTGCAGCGATCTGTTTTCTGTTTACTGTACTGTCTTTATATTTTGCAAACTGTATGTATAACTTAAGATCAGATTGATTTCGCTTAATGAGAGAATCAGGGATTTTTTTTAGCGAGTCAATATCTTTATCAAGTTGTCTCAGCGTTTTCATACGGATGTTATTCATAAAAAGGCTGTCAGACGTTTTTTGAATATTAAGCTGCGTAAGGTCAAAAAGCTTTTTATATTCTTTAAAGCCCAAAGAAATGAATTCATTTTGTGCGGTAATAAAATCGCCTTTTTCTTCATAACGGTGGCCGTTTTGTAAGCGAAACTCCAGGTATTTTTTATCGTCGCTCACCGTCATTTTTCCGCTTTCTGATATAATGGTGTTATCCTGCACACCATATGCCTGCTCGTAAATCAATACATTCCGCAGCGTGGATTTGTCTTTTTCCTTTTTGCCAACTTTTATGGAAAACCCCCGGAAACCATTATAAAATATACCGTCTTTTAAATCGAAGGCCGGGCTCTTCCTATAGATATCATTATAGATAACTGCAAATTTTAAATTGGCCACCGGCGCTATATAGTTGGCAAATAAAAATGCCACACCGGTGAGAATAATAGATACAAAAAGTAAGGGCCGCATGAACCGTAATAAGGAAATACCGGAAGATTTTATGGCGACCAGCTCAAAGCTTTCACCCAGCTTACCGAACGTCATAATGGAAGAAAGTAAAATAGCAATAGGAAGCGCAAGTGTCACTAATGTGGCACTGGCATAAATAAGAAATTTTGTGAGTGTTATTATATCCAATCCCTTGCCAACAAGGTCATCTATATACTTCCAAAGTATCTGCATCATGAAGACGAACAACGTGATAAAAAAAGTGGCCAAAAACGGCCACATAAAAGCCTTCAGAATAAGTTTGTCTAATTTTTTGAACATGCAGTTAACACAGGCTGTGTTATGTTTTAATCTCTTTGTTGTAACTTTTCATTTATGCGTAACCGGGCAAAAATACAGCTTTCAACACTTGAAAAGGAAATCGTAAATAATACAGAATGGATTTTAACGAAACAGCAAATTATTAATAAAGTTTATTTATTGCTTGGTGAATTGCATGAAGCTTATTCAACTATTTTAAAGGATGAAAAAGCGCTCAATTCTTTTTTTAAAGAAGGCAAACCAGGTAAGATATCAAAGGGAGAAAACTATTTGGGTTTGCCTTATGCGATACTCGATTACCCGGCTATTTTTAAAAAAGAAAATGTGTTTGCTGTAAGGACAATGTTTTGGTGGGGTAATTTTTTTAGTATCACTCTTCATATATCAGGAAAAGAAAGAATGAAGGAGGCTAACATTCCACATTTTATTGCAAGCCTCAAGGACACTGATTTTTTTTGGTGCGTAAGTAAGAATGAATGGGAACACGATTTTAGCAAAGCCAATTATTTACCTGCAGATGAAGTTGACGATAAGATTTTTGAAGAAGCGCCGATGAAAAATTTTCTAAAAATTGCGAAAAAAATTGATTTGAAAAATTGGAACGAAGCTCCTGTATTTCTTACAAAGGCTTACAGGGAAATGATGGAAATTATAAAAGCTAATTCCCTAACCGGTGAAAAAGTTCCTTGACCTGGGTTTCCCAAAGTTGGCTTTGGTCTTTTATTTCTTTTTTCTCTGCGAAATCATTTATTACCAAGATAGTAAGATTTGTTACCTCCGATTTTTCTATGCTGAATTCAAAAAATTCTTCTTTCGGCGAGTCAAGCCAATGGAACCGGATTGATTTATTTTCCTCACTTGCCAATACCTCTGCTTCTTCCGCAGAGCCATTCCATGCAAAACTAAATAAACCGTCTTTATCCTCTACTTTATCAGCAAACCACTCCTGCAGGCCGGTAGAAGTTGAAAGAAATTCATATAATATAACAGGAGAACATCTTACCGGGTATTCAAGCGTGTATTGTATTTTCTTACTCATCTTTTTTCAATTAATCTATGTGTGTGTGCAATAATAGAAAATAATTTTACTAACCGACATAATTTATACTTTTATTTGGATTTTTCTATAAAAAAGATTTTTTACCAATTACTAACCTATTACGCCGGCATAATAAATCGTATTTATTTTTTTTGGCAGCATACTTAAAACTATATACATTACGTTAAAGTATGCAAGGTTGCCCTTACGTACTATCACCAAACTTAGTATGTTGTAACCCCCTTAAAAATACAGCTTATGAGTATGCGTCAACTCAAGATTTCTAAATCTATCACCAATCGGGAAAGCGAAAGCCTGGAGAAATATTTACAGGAAATAGGTAAGGTTGATCTTATCAGCCCGGAAGAAGAAGTGAAATTAGCGCTTCGGATAAAGCAAGGTGACCAGGAAGCTCTCGATAAACTTACAAAAGCCAATCTCCGTTTTGTAGTTTCTGTTGCCAAGCAATACCAAAACCAGGGACTTACGTTACCTGATTTAATTAACGAAGGAAATCTTGGACTGATAAAAGCCGCGCAACGGTTTGATGAAACCCGGGGATTTAAATTTATCTCCTATGGTGTATGGTGGATTCGCCAGAGTATAATGCAGGCCCTGGCAGAGCAATCAAGAATTGTAAGACTGCCGTTAAATAAAGTGGGCTTAACAAATCGTATCAGCAGGGCATTCTCCCACTTGGAACAGGAGTATGAAAGAACTCCCACGGCAGAAGAGCTTGCTTTTTTTCTTGAGATAGATATTGAAGAAGTGTCTGCAACGATGAATGTTGCTGCAAGGCACGTAAGCATGGATTCACCTCTGAGCGCAGGTGAAGAAAGCACTTTGATAGATGTAATGGTAAATGGTAATGCAGATGCTGCTGATAAAAATATCATGTTCAGAGATTCGTTGAAACAGGAAATTCAACGCTCACTTAGCATTCTTACTGAAAGGCAAAAAGAAGTGATCTGTTACTTTTACGGAATCGGAATAGACCAGCCTTTAAGCCTGGAAGATATTGGTGTAAAATTTTGCCTTACAAGAGAAAGAGTAAGACAGATTAAAGATAAAGCCTTAACAAAATTGCGTACAGCTTCCCGGTGTAACCTGCTTAGGGAGTACATGGGTGTATAATATTTAAAAAAATAAAGTAAAAAGTGAACCTTTTAATTATTTATGAGTTCACTTTTTTTGCAGTTTTATATAGGCAATAACCATTAAACATACGCCATCAACACTTCCCTGTTATACTTACTTCTATACTCAATCGGCGATAGCCCGGTAATTCTTTTAAAAACGGTACGGAAAGCCTTGGTGTCGGAATAGCCAACTTCATACATTACCTCATTTATATTCTTTCTGCCCGTCTCCAGGTTTTTCTTTGCCGCTTCTATTTTTACACGTTGTATATATTCTGTTACCGTGTTTGCCGTTGCTTTCTTAAACCTGCGTTCCATGTTTCTTCTTCCCAAAGCAAACATTGATGCAAGCTGGTCCACCGAAATTTTTTCTTCAAAATTATTTTCAATATACTCCTGCGCCTTTTTTATCGATTCATCGCCGTGCACTTTTTGCCCTTTAAAAATGATAAAAGGTGATTGGCTTATGCGGTCAATATCTATCATAAATGTTTTAGAAATAAGCACGGCAATATCCCGGCCTGCATATTTTTCAATAATATAAACGAGCAGGTTCAAAAAGGAATAAGCGCCGCCACTTGTGTAAATGCCGTCTTCTTCTGTCATTATTTTATCATCTACAAGATTTACTTCCGGAAAAATAGTCCTGAAATCGTTAGCTGCAGTCCAGTGTGTGGCGCATTGTTTTCCATTTAGCAAGCCTGTGGCCGCCAGAAAAAAAGATCCGATACACAAGCTCGCAACCTCGGCACCCTGCTTATATTGATTTACTATCCACGGCACGAATGCCGCATTTTGATCCATCATCGAGTTTAGTTCTCCATGTATCGCCGGAATAATAATAAGGTTAGTTTTTTTTACATCATTTATTAATATATCGGGCTCTATTGTAAATAAGCCATTCCGCTGGCTGATCTCTTTTTCGATACCCACCAGTTGCACTTTGAATAACGGTGGCCTTCCCATACCTTTCAAAATGGAATTCACTTCATTGAAGATCTGGTGTGATCCTTCAATATTTACCATACTTGTATGCCCATGCGGAATAAGAATTGAAACGTGCTTCATTACTAAATTTTTTTAATCGCTTTAGAAGATAATAGCCGCAAAAATAAAAAATATTAATGTCGTAATCAACCCCAGAGATTGCCGCATTTGCACCCTTGTAAACTAATCTGGTGTATGTAAGTTTGTGTTGAATTAGATCACACCACCAATTGCAAGAATAAAATGGAGGGCCGTTATGTCAAAAATTACCCGGGGTACAGAAAATTTATTTGAATCACTTAAAGGTATTGCCACCGAATTAATAGAATTGATCTCTTCGTTTGATACAATAACAATTAATTCAGTTCCTTTTAGAAACAGTTGGACGGCAGCGCAGTTAGCTGACCATGTTACAAAATCGAATAAAGCCATCATACAGGCGATGTGTATGGAAGGCAAAATAGCACAACGGGATGCCGGTGAAAGAATAGAAGAACTAAAAAAAATGTTTTTAAATTATCAAACAAAATTTCAAGCGCCCGGCTTCTTAATACCAACACAACAGGTGTATGAAAAAAAGATTCTTATTGCCGATCTGCAAACATCAATAGAGCGCCTCGAAGCTTCAGCCCGCGAAGCAGATTTTACGGAGATCATAAATTTGCCTGCCTTTGGCGCAATTACCAAACTGGAATTAGTATGCTTTGTATTGTATCATACACAAAGGCATATTCATCAGTTGAGGAAAATTTTTATTAGCCTGGAAAATAAAAAAGATATTACTAAGCAGAAACTAAAGAAATCACTTGATAAATGAACTGATTTATAGGCATACGCTTGCAGAAAAACTCACCATTTTTTAAAAAGCCCACCCTTTATTTAAGCCTCTTTTCCAGCGTAAAAACTTTTGTGGGCTGTGTAGCCTGCGCTTATATCAAGCTTACATTTTTTTTAATATTCTTTATCTGTATGTCATCTGCAACTACATGTCTTGTGTAAAAAGAAAAACTGGGCTGGTAGAATCGATAATGTTTTTTCCCTACTTTTAATTTTAGCTGATATAAATATTTTAGTAAAATAGATCAAATACTAAATCATTTCAGGCTATCCTGACACATTAGCCGGCTGCTTTATAAAAAAGAAATCTAACAAAAATTACGATTCATAATGAGATTTTTTACTCCCATCAACAAAGCAATTATTCTTTGTCTTTTAATTGCAAGTTCTTCCTGCAAAACAAAACAAAAAAACACCTTACAAGGAAATAATGAGGAAACGAATGTGCTCCCCGCCTGGGCCTTGGGCGGGTTTGTTCGCCAGCAGTTAAACCCGATAATCACGCCGGATTCTTCTTCCGGATTTTTAGATCCCATAACAGGAAAAGTGATAGCGTGGGAATCTAATGACACCTTCAACCCCGGCGCGGTTGAAAAAGACGGTAAGATAGTTTTATTATATAGAGCTGAAGATAAAAGCGGGGTGAAAATCGGGCGCAGGACTTCGCGGCTGGGATATGCTATAAGCGCCGATGGCATTGCTTTCGAAAGAAATGCAAAGCCGGTATTATATCCTGCTGAAGACGGGCAGAAAGAATATGAGTGGCCAGGTGGCTGTGAAGATCCGAGGGTGGCCGTTACAGAAGATAGCACTTACATAGTATTCTACACACAATGGAATCAGGAGGTGCCAAGGCTTGGGGTGGCTACCTCGAGGGATTTGATTCACTGGGTAAAGCATGGCCCTATTTTTAAAAATGATTCTAATGGAAATTTATTTAATAAACCGAATAAATCAGCCTCCATTGTAACAAAGCTTGCCGGCGACAGATTAATAATAGCAAAGGTTAAGGGAAAATACATGATGTATTGGGGAGAAAAGGGCGTATTCATGGCAACCTCCGATAACCTATTTGATTGGGAACCATTGTTAGGAGAAGATGGAAATCCAAAGCCTTTGATCTCGCCGCGGGCAGGATATTTTGACAGCGACCTTACCGAATGCGGCCCTCCTGCTTTGATCACAGACAGAGGCATCCTGCTATTATATAATGGTAAGAACAATGGCTCGGGAAAAGGGGATAAGCGGTTTAATGATGATTCGTATTCGGCAGGGCAGGTGCTATTCGACAGAGACAATCCGGAGAAAGTAATAGGAAGGCTTAATGTTCCCTTTCTTCGGCCAATGGAGACTTTTGAAAAAAGCGGTCAATATATAGACGGCACTGTTTTTATAGAAGGATTAGTACATTTTAAGGAAAAATGGTTTTTATATTATGGTTGTGCAGACTCCAAAATTGCCGTAGCTGTTTTCGATCCATCGAACCCGGCACCGCCCGATCCTATAACAATTTCTTCAAAATAATAACCGTTTTTTTCATCGCGCCTTTAATTACGAAAATAGTATCCCGCTGAAGTAAAGCTCCAACTTCTGGACTTCTAAATTTATATTTGTGAAATGCTATCAGTAAGTCATCGTGGCACAGTAATGCCCGCTTCGCCAATAAGAAAATTAGTTCCGTATGCAGAGATTGCAAAGGGCAAAGGAATAAAAATTTATCACCTTAATATCGGGCAACCGGATATAGAAACGCCAAAGCCAATGCTCGATGCTGTTCGCCATTCAGATTTTAAAATTTTGGAATACAGCCACAGCGCCGGAAATGAAAGCTACCGGCGAAAGCTGGTAGAGTATTATAAGAATGTTCAGATAGACGTTACCCATAATGATATTATAATTACCACCGGCGGGAGTGAAGCAATTATATTTGGATTGATGAGCTGCCTAGATGCAGGAGATGAAATAATAATACCCGAACCCTTTTATGCAAATTACAATGGTTTTGCCGTAGAGGCCGGCATCGTTGTGAAGCCTATTACTTCTTCTATCGAAAGCGGGTTTGCTTTACCGCCAATTGAGAATTTTGAAAAATTAATTACCGCGAAGACGAAAGCCATCATGATCTGTAATCCGAATAATCCTACCGGCTATTTGTACAGCAGGCAGGAAATAGAAACGCTTAAATCTATCATTGTTGAGCATGATCTGTTTTTGTTTTCCGATGAAGCCTACCGTGAGTTTTGCTATTCGGGAGAGCATTTTAGCGCAATGCAACTTAGCGGCGTGGAGGAGCATGTAGTTTTAATGGATACCATCAGCAAAAGATACAGTGCTTGTGGTGCAAGGATAGGGGCTTTTGTTACAAAGAATAAATCTGTATTGCAAGCCACCATGAAGTTTGCGCAGGCAAGGCTGAGCCCGCCGGCATTTGGCCAGATATTAGGCGAAGCGGCGCTTGATCTTCCGGCAGATTATTTCACCAATACCAAGGCCGAATACAAATTGCGCAGGGATACCCTTGTGGCAAGGCTCAATAATATTCCCGGGGTTTTTTGCCCGGAGCCGGGTGGCGCTTTTTATGCGATTGCTTCTTTACCTATTGATGATGCAGATGTCTTTTGCCGGTGGCTGCTGGAATCATTTGATCATAATGGCGCCACCGTAATGCTTGCGCCGGCCACCGGGTTTTATGGTACGGCAGGCTTGGGTAAAAATGAAGTACGGCTTGCTTATGTTTTAAATGTACAATCGATAAATGCTGCCGTTGATTGCCTGCAAAAGGCGCTGGAACAATACCCGGGCCGTACCGTATAAAAAGCGGGAAACAAAAGTTCCCCTACAAGAGGGGAATGCGTATCGAGGAGCAGACTTGAACTGCCGACCTTCGGGTTATGAATCCGATGCTCTAACCAGCTGAGCTACCTCGACATTTTGGGCGGCAAAGATAATGCATTGCATAAAACTTTAAAAAGGAATATAGGTATAAATTAAGTTGAATTACTATAGCTTGATTTAGCTGCTGGTGAGAAATGATCGAGGTTATTCAAACAACTTCATAATGTTTTTTTTTGAAACAAAAGAAGGTTGATCATAACCTGCAGTTATATCATTGATTTAAGATAGTATCGGTGTATCTTTTCAACTCTAATTATAATATCAATCAATAAGTTTTTATGCCATCATTCAACGAGCCGGCTAAAATAATTATCACCTGCAGCAAACGCTTGTCTCAATATTTGCAGGCAGAGATAATAGAATTGGGCTTCGATATTGCCCGGGTTTTTCAAACCGGGGTTGAATTGCACGCTACCATGAACGACTGCATACGATTAAATTTAAATCTGCGTTGCGCCAGCCAGGTTTTGTATTCATTAAAATCTTTTCGCTGCAATAATCCTGATGAATTATATGATGAAGTGTCCCAGCTCGGTTGGGAAAATATAATCGATGAAGCGGGATATTTTTCGGTAACAAGTTTTGTTGACGATCCATCCGTTAATAATTCTTTGTTTGTAAATGTCAGGATAAAAGATGCAATCGTTGATCGCTTTCGCAAGGTTAAAAATGTGCGGCCGGATTCAGGGCCGCAGTTGCAAAATACCGTACTTCATTTATTTTGGAAAGAGGGCATTGCTGAAATATTTATTGATACTTCCGGTGAAACTTTATCGAAGCATGGATACAGAAAAATCCCCGGCCAGGCGCCAATGCTGGAGTCTCTGGCTGCGGCTACTTTGCTGGCAACTAATTGGGACAGGCAATTTAATTTTATAAATCCTATGTGCGGATCTGCTACCCTTGCTATTGAGGCAGCGTTGTTAGCTACCAATCGAAGACCCGGTTTATTCAGAGATAACTATGGGTTTATGCATATTGTTGGTTTTGATGAAAACTTTTATTTACAGGAAAAAGAAAGACTGAACGGTCAAATAACCAAGTTGCCGGAAATGAAAATTATAGCTTCGGATATAAGCGAGGACGCAATCAATATTTCCAAAATAAATGCAGGGGCTGCAGGTGTAGAAGGTTTGATTGATTTCGCGATAGGTGATTTTGAAGAAACTGAAATTCCAGAAGAAAAGCCCGGAGTTATTTATTTTAATCCTGAATATGGCGAGCGTATGGGCGATAAAACAGACCTTGAAGAAACCTACGGCAGGATCGGCGACTTTCTCAAAAAAAAATGTAAAGGCTACACGGGCTACATCTTTACCGGCAATCTTGACCTGGCAAAAAAAATAGGATTAAAAGCGAAACGAAAAATAGAATTTTATACGGGTAAAATAGATTGCCGCTTATTAGAGTATGAGCTGTACGCGGGAACGCGACGCACAGATAAGCTTTCTGGGCATGAAAAGGAATGAATAGTTGGTTTAAAAACTTGCTCTATTGCAGCCCTGGCCAATGTCGGCATCTTATTTCCTTACAACGGTATACAATGCTTCAATAGGTTGCAGTACTTCCTTTTCAAACGCCGGGAAGCCGGGCTTAAGCACGCTGATGCGGTTTTGAAAGCCGCTCATCCATTGCACCATAGCCACATCCCGCAGGGAGACCGGCAGGTAATATTGCGTACCATCGCTAACAAAGAACAGCGCATCCTCCACAGGGGGTTGAATGAGTACGCCCCGTACAAGGTATTGCAGGGATAGCTGGTAATAATTGCCCTTATCTTTTAAAACAAATTTCAGTTGCGGCCGCTCAATTGAAATGTTGATCTGGTGAAGGTATTTCCTGCCCGGTGTACTTTTTATAAAATACCTTGGATGTGCCAGGCTGTATTTATAAATAAACGGCTGTGTTGCCAGCATAGGGACAGCCTGCTCCCATTGGTTAAAGTTTTCAGTAATATGCATTTTGTTTGCCAGCAAATCCTCCAACTCGAATGTGTATTTTTCCGGAAGTGCTGCATACATAGCTTTTGACAGGTTATACAACTGTAGCCGGTCGGGAGTACGCAGCAGGTCATCATTAATATTGGCAAAACCTTTCCCGAAACTTTTAATATTCTTGCCGGCTTTGTCAAGTGTACCGCTGACAGGTACCAACACAGGAAGATAGTTTTGCCAACGAGACGTTGAATATACCAGCAGCCACACCAGCTCTGTGTCCCTGGCCGGTACAGCAGCAGCCGGTAATGCAGCTAACTGTTCCAGCCCGCTGGTGTCTATTTTTTTAAAATCATATAAGCGCCCCAGCGATTTGTCGGGTACGATAAATTTATCCGGGTTGGAATAATTGATATGAAAAATATTTTTATTTTCCAGCGCAATGCTCACCAGGTTGCCCGGTGCAAAAATGGAGAAGAACTGTTTGTTGTTCCAGCACAGCTCGTGCAGGGCATGATAGCCATGCGCACATAAAGTACCTTCTGTCGATTTACAAGTGCAGCTTACTTGCAATGCACCCGTACTAATGTTGAAGATTACTTTTTGTTCTTTTTGCCCCTCGCTTTGTACGCCTGTAATTAACTGGTGAGCATCATAGCCAATGACCCGGCTTCTTACATAAGGAAGAGGTCTGCCTGTATAAAACACCCTGAATTCAATATCCTCGTCCAGCGTATAGGGGCTGCTGAATGGAATGGTTGCCATAAAAGTTATTTTAGGCAAACCAAAGAAAAATGGTGTATGTATCCTACTGGTGGGAGTGTAAATTACAATAATGCTTCTTTACCTGCGTCTCAGCCGAGTCTCCCGCAGGGGACTCGGCGTGTATGAAGCATTATTACATGAACCGTTCAATGGCGCAAGTATGAGGTTAGCCTTTGCGTGGCTTACTTGTGCCACCGGGATACTAACTATAACTTAATTGAACTAATCCTTTCATACCGCAAAAATCCGGTGCGCTGCTATATTTCCAATCTTCTTCCTTTGTTACAAAACCTGCCTGAACCGGATTCTGATGTATGTAAGCTAATTTTTCATCAAACATTTCCTGGCTCTTAATTTCAAGCGGTTTATTATGTTGTTGCCAAAATTGCCAATCTTTGTTATTGCCATTTTTCCAGCCGGCTCTTTCCATCATCCAAAGAATCCATTCCTTTCTGCTCTCCTGAGAATGATTTTTAATCGTTGTTTTAAGTTCCGACGAAGTATGTTTTTTCATATCACGAACAATATCTTCCAGCTTATCTTTTTTGCTTCCAATGATCATGTGGACATGGCTTGTCATTATGCACCAGCCGTAAATTTCCAAACCTCTTTTTTCCTGGCAATGCTTCCATGAATCTATGATCACCTGGTTGTATTCTTCTCTTACAAATACATCTATCCAATGTACTGTTGCAAACGAGATAAAATAAAGCTTGTCGTTATCGTGAAATTTGTATTTACGGCTCATAAGCTAATATAGGAATCTCTTTTAAATAGCACAAGTATGGCCAACACACAAAGCCAAGCTACCAAACTTGCGCCAACGCAAACCTTCTTTATAATTCAACGAATGCGGCTGAGATACTTGCGCGAACAGCGGGGCACACAATGGGTAGTAGGCCAAGCAGTAAAGCGGGCAGGCCTCCGCAAAGAAGTACATACGCATACCTTGCGCCATAGTTATGCCACCCATCTTTTAGAACAGGGTGTAAACATTCTTACTATAAAGAATCTGCTTGGTCATGCGCATATAGAAACTACGATGGTGTATCTGCACATAGCAAAACCCTCGCCTCAAACAGTTTTCAGTCCTTTGGATAGCCTGTATAAGCAAAGCTGATGCAGCCAGAAGTAGCCTGCACTGAGCGAAGTGGAAGTGAAGTAGCCGATGTGCTCAATGCGCATTGGACTGCTGTACAGGAAAAGATAAAGTTAAACAGCTGGCAATTGCGTACACTCGATGCTGTTAAGAGATGCCGAAGTGCCGCTCTTGGTGCGCATGTAGATGCCTGCCTGCCGAACAGGCAGGGCTGCACTTCCTGCGGCCACCTGCGCATTAGCTATAATAGCTGCCGCAACAGGCATTGCCCTAAATGCCAGGGCCATCAAAGAGAAAAATGGATACAGGCAAGAGAGCAGGAACTATTGCCGGTTCCTTATTTTCATGTAGTGTTCACCATACCGGAAGCTTTAAATACACTATGCCTTTATAAGCCTGCAGATGTATATAATATTTTGTTTCAAAGTGCATGGGGTGTACTTAACACATTCGGGCACGATCATAAATGGCTCGGCGCACAAACAGGAATGACCAGCATCCTTCATACCTGGGGGCAAACGGTGACCTTTACATCCGCATCTTCATTGCATAGTAGCTGGTGGTGGTATAAATAAACAAGGAAAATGGAAACAGGCAAAGAGCGATGGCAAGTATCTCTTTAATGTAAAAGCCATTAGTAAGGTGTTCAGAGGAAAATTTATCGCCTTGTTAAAAGAGAGATTACAAGGTGAAATGACACCTGAGTTGGTAAATCAACTTTACAAAAAAGATTGGGTAGTGTATGCCAAACGTCCCTTTGGTGGCCCGCAGACCGTGACAGAATACCTGGGCAGGTACACGCACAAAATAGCCATCAGCAATCATCGCATCAAAAATATGGAAGATGGCCAGGTAACTTTCAGCTATAAAGATTATAAGCAGGCAGCCGTACACAAAGAGATGACGCTGGAAGCCACAGAATTTATCCGGCGTTTTGCCATGCATATACTCCCCAAAGGTTTTGTAAGGATACGGCATTACGGTATTCTCAGCAGTACTTGCAAAGCCGCCTGTGCAGTGGTTATTTAAAGAACAGTTGCCTCCAATGGAAAGCCATACAAAGCCGGACAAAGAAATATACAATCCGCTTCAATGCCCCTGTTGCAAAAAAGAAACGATGCAAACGATCTTGCGTTTCCAGCGCCGCGGGGCCCCTGAAGACTGGGCGGATATAGCAAAGAAATTATTAGAATGCCTTGTATAAAAAATCATTACTTCAGCGGGCTGGCGGAGCTATGAATATGAAGAAGAAAACCCGGCAAAACTTACTATAAAAACAGTGACCAATTTATAAATGACATCTTAACAAATTAAAATAAATACCAGGCTTATTAAAACCTAACGGCATAGCTTAAACGAAAACACTTTCTCTTAACTGCATCGCCCACATCCTTTCAACTCAAAACCCATAGTCACTTCAAGATCAAACACCGGTTCCGTACAACATTGGACTTCATCGGAGGCACTACGTGCCCGACGAAGTCTTATTTGTTACCTGCAGTACTATTTTCCAAGATGTTTTCTTAAATATTCTGTCGTAGCAGATGTTTTATCTTCCAATAATTTCTCTACTGTTCCTGTAAAAATCAATTGCCCTCCGTATTTACCTGCTCCGGGTCCAATGTCAATTATCCAATCTGCCTGTGCAATAATATCCATATTATGCTCTATCACAATGAGCGTATTTCCGTTACTTACAAGTGAATTAAGCATGTTCATTAACTTTTCAGTATCGGAGGGATGCAAGCCGGTGCTTGGTTCGTCCAGTACAAGAATATTATTTTCATTATTCAATTCCTTAATCAATTTCAGCCGCTGTCTTTCTCCGCCGGAAAAACTGTCTAGCCGCTGTCCAAGCGTTAAATAATCTAAATCCAATTTTGCCAAGAAATTAAAGTGATGTAGAAAAGAATGTTTTTCAAAAAAAAACTGCGCTTCTTGCACAGTCAGATTCAGGGTTTCCGCAATATTTTTTCCCTTGTATTTATATTTTAAAACGATAGGATTAAACCCGCTTCCATAACATACTTCGCAAGGTTCCTGCACATCTTCCATAAATGCCAGATCAATTTTTTCAAAGCCCAATCCTTTGCAGTTAGGACAAGCTCCTTCACTATTGCGGCTGAAAAGTTTGTTGCTTACTTTATTGGCTTCGGCAAACAAATTCCTGATGGCGTCAGAAATACCAAGGTAAGTCAGCAGGTTAGCTCTTGCACTTGCTGCAATGGAAGATTGGTCTATAATTTTTACGTGGGGAAATTGTGTTGGCAGCACTTTACTTATTAAAGTGCTTTTACCCGAGCCCGCTACGCCTGTAACGATGGTAAGTATGTTTTTGGGGATTTTTACCGTAATATTTTTAAGGTTAAATAAATTCGCATTCTCTATTGTAATGAAGTTATTTGCCTTTCGTGGGTTAGATTTAAAAGTTCTTTTATGCGAAAAATAATTGCCTGTTTTATATTTAGAATTTCTCAATCCGGCAAACGAACCCTCGTATACTACTTCTCCACCCTTAGTTCCAGATAATGGACCCATATCAACAATGTGGTCGGCAATTTTTATCAGGTCAGGGTCGTGTTCTACAATCAATACTGTGTTGCCTTTTTCTTTTATCTGCTTAATAATGCGGGAAATATTGTCAAGGTCTTTAGGATGAAGCCCGATGCTTGGCTCATCAAATATATACAGAAGGTCTTCCAGGCTATTGCCTAAATGCCGCACCATTTTTATGCGTTGTGATTCACCCCCTGATAATGTGTTGGTAACTCTGTCTAGGGTTAAATATTGAAGCCCTATGGTAACTATGTTTTCAAGTTTTTTGCTCAGTTCATTAAGTATAGTTTCGTATGATTTTGATGAAAGTGATTGCACAAATTGCAATAATTCATCAACGGGAAGTGCAGAACATTCTGAAATATCTTTTCCATTAATCTTGCACGAAAGTATCTTTTTATTAAGCCTTTTACCGTGACAGGATGGGCAAATATCAGACACAATAATTTTTTTTATAACCTTTTTCCTTGAATCAGATTCTTTTGAATCTTTTTTCAAAAAGTCCCTTTCAATTCGTGGCAACACACCGATGTACAGCATTGTTTTGCCCCAGTTTTTAGCGGGATATTTTGGCTTATGTTCTTCGGCATTTAGCAATAAATCCCATTCTTCTTTTGAATAATCTTTCAGTTTTTTATCATTAACAAAATAACCGGAGTTTACGTATCTCATCCATCTGTAACCACCCGGCTGAAAAGTAGGAAACCGAATAGCACCCTCATTTAAAGATTTACTCTTATCAAATAATTGCTGTATATCTATCTTACTTGTATAACCCAATCCTTCACAAACAGGGCACATTCCCTGCGGATTGTTAAAAGAGAACACCATTGAATACCCTACAAATGGTTTCCCCATTCTTGAAAACAATAAACGTAAAGACGCATACACATCTGTAGCCGTACCTACAGTTGAACGTACATTTCCTTCCAGTCTTTTTTGATTAATAATAACAGGAACATTCAAATGCTCAATTTTATCTACATCTGCTACGCCAATATGTGCCAAACGATTTCTAACAAAGCTGTTTTGTGTTTCATTAATCTGCCTCTGCGCTTCAGCGCCGATAGTTTCAAATACCAATGATGATTTCCCGGAACCCGAAACCCCTGTAAAAACAGTTATTTTGTTTTTAGGGATTTCTAATGAAATGTTTTTAAGATTGTTTTGCCTGGCACCCGTTATTTTGATTTTACTCATTAGCTATTTTTACATGGTTACACAATGCTCAAAATTAACAGCTGGTAATGTAAGTATTGCAGGTAACGATAGGGCTTGCTGCCTTGCTGCTGCGCTGGCATTCAATGAACTTTTCGCCCGAACGTCAGCCCAATAACGAACCCAAAGCCGAAGATAACTACAATAGCTGAACAATGAATTTTAAGCCCTGAACTACTGATGAACAGCGAAGAAAAAGCTGACGTTTATTCTTTCAGCCAGCGTAGCAGCAAACCCAATGTAAGCAGCCGTTTTATTTTGTCAGCAGGTTCAAACTATCAATATGGATGAAGTGTTTAATGTTTAATGTGTCAAGGGTCAAACCATTTACAACTGCTGTTGCTGCAATGAACAAATCTGGTTTATCGATAGTCTTGCGTTTGGTTTTAAGTTGAGCAACAATATCCGCAGCCTGTCTTGCAGCTTTACTGTCAAAATCCAAAATAGTAAACCGTGTTAGCATACCATCCCAAAACTGTAAATGAATTTGTGATGCGCCATTAATAACCTCAAACTCTGTCACGCTTGAAATATAGAGCTGGTCATAGTTTCTGAAATGCGACACTAACTTGGAATTAGCCTTGTCAGTCTTGCGAAAATAATCAATCAAAATGGTTGAGTCCACCATTAACTTTTTGTCCGCCATGCTGCAATACTTTTTCGGTTTTCCTCAATCACATGAGTTTCTTTGTCAGAATAGACAGGTCCATTGAGCAAATATTCAATAAAGTCGTCCTTATCTTTTCTTGGTGGCTTTTCCTCGGCAAGTTCTTGCCGTAACTTTGCTTTCTGTCCAGGTGTCAGGCTTTTAACTAATGTCAAGAGTTGCTGAAACGGAACTTGTACTTTCATTTCCATATCTCAAATTTACGAATTTCATCCGAAAGATTGTCTGTGATGGCGGTTTCAATGTTCTATTGCAACGCTTTAAGGCTTAAAGATCAACCGTTTATTCTTGATTTTACCATTCCCAATTTTTGCCAACACCCTCCCACATTGGTTCTTAAGAGGGTATTGGCAAAAATTAGTCATTAACTTGTTGAGCCTCAACCCAACACCTAGCGTTGCATTAGATTATTGAACAGGCCGATAAATGGCTGCTTACGGTAGGTATTGCCGATGGCAGGTTATTCAATGAACGTCTGCCCGGAACTACCGATGATTTAAAATTTTACTGATGAAGATAACAACAAAAGCTGATAAGAATTCCTTCTGCCCGAACACAAGATGACCAAAGAACTAAAGCTAATGAAAGGCACGTCAGCCCTGCTATTGGCAATACCAGTGTTCAAGCAACACCTTCGGTGAGTCCGGTTTCCTGACGATTATATCACCTTCGCCTTTCATTAAAAATATAAATAAAATGAAAGGGAATGAAATTTCAGTAAAAGAACTAAGGACAGATGCGGTGGAGTGGCTTACAAAGCTGCATCAAACGATGGTAATAAAAGAGTATGGTAAAGGCAGCGTACGCAACTACTGCCAGGAGATGACGCTGCTCTTTAAATACTACAACCATAAAGCGGTTGCAGACATCAGGCAGGCAGATATAGAAAAGTATCTGCAATACATAAAAGAAGTGCATAAGGTAGGGCGGGCCAAGTGCCGCAGCGTAGCACAGGCCTGCAGCTTTTTCTTTAAGCGCATATTGCCTGCCCCTTACATTGTGCCTTCCAATCTTTATCCCAAAAAACAATTTATTCTTCCTAACATTATGTCGGAAGAGGAAGTGGCGCAACTCTTTGCAACGCCGCTTAGCCTCAAAGAATATGTTGTAATCGGGTTGCTGTATGGGTGCGGATTGCGGATAGGCGAAGTAGGTCAACTGCGCCTGCAGGATATAGAAAGCCATAACAAACGGCTAAAGGTTTACCAGGGTAAAGGCGCTAAAGACAGATATACACTACTGCCCGAAAAACTGTTGCAGCAACTACGTCAATTTTATTTGCAGGAAGGGCGGCCCAAAGAATATTTATTTACCAGCAAACAAACCAAAAGGGCTATGCATGTACGCAGTATGCAAGTAGTGGTAAACAGCGCTATGCAAAAAGCAGGATTTAAAGAAAAGCCTTTCACCGCCCATACGCTGCGGCACAGCTTTGCTACACATATGCTTAACCAGGGCAACAATATCCATGTAATAAAAACTTTGCTGGGCCATAGTAAATTAGAAACAACGATGGTGTATCTGCATTTGTCCATAGGACTCCTGTGGAGCAAAAACATACGCAAGCCGGTATCGTGTCGCCCTTAGATGTAACGGTATATGGAGCAGCCGTTAAATGAACGCCGGCAACTGCTCCAAACAAAAATCTTTGCTCACTCTTCTGCCGCCGGTTTTAATCCTTACAGCCAGGCAGTATTAAGCCGGTTGAGTCGTTGCCATACAGCAGCCATAGGGGTGCATCATTACCGGTGCAACAATGAAGGGTGCAGGTATATGCATTACCAGTACCACAACTGTGGCAACAGGCACTGTCCTTGTTGCGGCGGCCTGAAGCGTGATCAATGGGTAGAAGACCGCCTGGGAGAGCTGTTGCCCACTACTTATTTCATTTGGTATTTACGCTGCCACAGGAACTAAGAAGTTTATGCATGGGCAACCGGAAACTGCTGTTCGGTTTGCTTTTTAAATCTGCACAGCATACCATTCTCACAGTATCTAAAGAT
Organism: Hanamia sp.; assembly: GCA_965217965.1. Lineage (GTDB taxonomy): Bacteria > Bacteroidota > Bacteroidia > Chitinophagales > Chitinophagaceae > Ginsengibacter. Next base: position 992,233 of record CBDCJQ010000002.1, read on the forward strand.
GAAAAATATATCGGCGCTGCACCGGGCATTATAAGCATACTACATACCAATGGACAGGATCTGAATTTTCATCCGCATATACACAATATAGTAAGTGGCGGTGGCATAAACGCCGGGGGAAAGTGGATAAGAGAAAAGAGAAGCAATGGGCGATTTTTATTCCCACGCCGGGCGATGGAAAAAATATACAAAGGCTATTTTTTAGAACAGGTAAGAAAATATATAGCCGATGGAACATTGCAATATGCAGAGCTGGCGGCAGTGGAAAATATACTTTCCACGGTCAGTAAAAAGAAATGGAATGTATATGCCAAAGCGCCCTTTGGTGGCCCGGCACAGATCATAGAATACCTGGAACGTTATACACACAAGGTGGCTATAACCGCTCATAGGATATTGCAGATCAATAATGAAACGATCAGTTTTAAATACAAAGACTATGCTGATGGCAACAAGCAGAAAATAATGATGCTGGAACATGCAGAATTTTTACGGCGCTTTGAACAACATATTTTACCCAAAAGTTTTGTAAAGATCCGTCATGCCGGTTACCTGCATGCAAGAGATAAGATGCAAAGAATAGCATCCGTATGCAAACAATTAAAGTTGCCTGCGCCCATGCAAAGAGTGCATACACCGGTGGCTTTGCGACTGCTGTTACAAACCGGAAAAGATATTACCGTGTGTCCTGTATGCAAAAAGGGAAAGATGGAATTAGTAAAAACATTTATTTATCATCATGGCTGCCTGGTAGATGCGGCGCAGTTGCGCAACCGGGGTTCACCAAAAATAAAAAGCAAAAAAGTTATCCATGAAAAAGCTACATAACCTTATTGGTAATTTTTATAGTTCTAAAAACAAACTTTGTTTTTGGGTAAGGGATAGTATGCATAACCGGCTGCTGAGTATAACCTGGCAAGGTAAAAGCCACGTGTATATTTATTTAGCCATTATCTCAAAACCGATACAAAACAACTTACAAGTGTAGCGGTGTCTTTGCTGGCGGTGTCGCTGAACATCGTACCAGCAAAAAGCCCCGGTCTCCAATAGATCAGGGCTTTTTTATTTTCTTCAATCATTTTTAAAATCGGGGGCTTTCTTCAATACGCATAATGTTATGCGTTCGTGATACAATGTTTTCAAGTTTTAATGTCCCGTAAATTTTTCTTCAATTTCATTTATTAATTCTTCAATTTTCTTATTAAATTTTTTCCTGCCAGTTTCCGTAAGTCTTGTCTCGTCCGGACTTCCAAAATGATGTTCCATTTCATGAACAATAAGTTCTTGCATTTCCTCTCGTGTTCTTCCGTTATATACTGAACTGAGAAGCTTTTCAGTCAAACAATTATATTCGTCTTCTGGTGCGCCGCCTCTAATAAGTCCGCAAAGGTCAAACGAATTTAAAAGTTGCGTCAAGGTTGCAAAGTCATGTTTGTATTTGAGTTTAGCGTCTTTGTTCATATTAGTCCGGAATCTCTACAATCCATTTTAAAAAGTTATTTAGCTCTTCACAAATACCAAATGCTCCTTTACCATCATCTAACGATAGGGAATAAATTATCTGTTTATCAGCAACAAAATCTTTAAACTCTGCCAATGAAGTTTTTAAATCGCAGAATTCATCCTTTACATTCTGTAATTCTTCTAAAGCAATTTTCTTGTTCATGAATTCAGTCGAACCGTAGTTAGTGAAACCATTAACTCTTATCACATTATTTTTACAAGATAAATACAGGTTTTCAATTTTAAATCCCTGATTATCTTTTAGAAACTCTAAAGTTGTTTTAAGTCTGGCCGTGTTAGGCATCTTTGAAAGTTAATTGTTTAAGAAGTCGCAATTCATGACGCATAACGTTTGTATTTATGTTATAAGATGTAGTAGTAAGGAAAAAAGACAATTCATTATCAATCATTTGGCGTTATACTTTTTGTATTGTCGTTAGGGCAATCCATTCTACCAGTCTATTAGTTTTTTTCCATAAGTCGAAAATAGAAAGTTACTTTTCAATCAACTTCTCCAACCTCGCCATCATTTCATCCTTTTCCTTCAACATTCTTTCATACAATGCAATCTTCTCTTCATGTAGTTGAACCAATTTGTCAATAGGATGGAAATGCATGGTTCCGTAGTTAAATGAATTACTAAATGCATTTTCACCAAATGTGTTTGCAATCACATTCACCGCCTGCTCCTCATCAAAACTCTGTATGGCCTCGGCAGGTATTTTTAGTGTAGCAGAAATTTGTTGCAGTGTGGTTGGGTCAATCGTTTCCTTTTGTTCCAGAAGCGAAATCTTTTGCTGATTCCAGTCATCGCCAAGGTTTGCGGCCAGGGCATCCTGCTTTATGCCAAGCATTTCGCGAAAGCGCTTTACGTTGCGCCCTTCGTGTATTTGTTTTGTATTGGTTGCACTCATAGCCGGCAAATTTAATGGTAAACCTTAATAATCTTGTAGCGCTAAAGTTATGTAAAAAACAAAGCAAAACCGGTAAATCACCAACTGTAAATGTTGGATACAGGTTAACAGGGCGGGTACTTTGTGCTGGCAATTGCTGGGCAAGTGTTTACGAAAAAATAGTCACTATTTCCCATAACAATTCAAAAACAGCAGCATGAAACTCCACCAATCCATCAGCCACCTTACCGGTAAGGAGCAAAATGATTTGCGGCATATAGCCAAAGCGCTTACCATCAGCCTGCAACCGCCTATGGTGTTTTGCTATGGCAGCAGGCTGCACCGGCAAATACGCCGGAGCTGCTTCCTGCAAAAAAGAAGGAATGAAAGTGCCGTGGCTGTATATGACCTGCTGATAATACTGGATGATAACGATGCGCTGCAGGAAAGCGCCGCTGCAACTATTGCACAAAGGGTGACAGGCAATGGTATTACAGTCAACATAGTCGTGTACAGGCTTTCTTACGTAAAGCAACAATTAATGGAAGGCAATTTTTTCCTCTCGTGGATACATCGCTCAGCCATCCTGCTTATTAACCGCAATAATATGTTTATGCAATTGCCACCGCAGCAAAAGAAAACAACCGCCCTGCCCATGTTTACAGAAACCTATAATACTATTAAAAAATATCTGGACAATGCAAAAGATATGCTGGCGGAAATAAATGGCCAATGGGCATTGCAGCCTTATACCGTTACACTTCGGCAGGTACGCAATGCCGCAAAGGAAATTATGAATGCATTTATATATACCGGCCTCGGGCATGAGGATAAGGGCCTTACTATGGAAATGATGGCGGCACTCAGCGCAAACTTCAGTACTATCTTTACCGATCTTTTTCCTAACAATACCCCTGAAGAAGGCCACCTGTATTTATTACTAACGGCTCCGGTCACCCTAACGGCTGTGCAACCGGTGACATTACTTATACTTTTTAAAAGGGTAAACAAACTGGAACAGAAAGTAAACGATCATTTGTTTAAAAATGAAACCTTATTGAAATATCCCTTGCTATAAACATAACCGCGTTTCCAGAGCATGTATTATTCATTCATAATATTGACCATGTGTGATATGAATACTATTTAATAAATTTTTGTTGTCCGACTAAAAAGTATCAATTTAATGAAATACTTGCGGGTATTAAGTTTAACGGCCCCTCTCCCCGTCCGAATGGCTTGGTCGGGCGGGCTTCGGAGAGGGGGTTGGGGGCAGGGCTGTTGCGTTCTAATTTATCATTGATTTGATTAATGGGATATCGTTTGCTACTAATCTCATTGCTTGTGCCATATTATCATATTCATTGTTTCTTAAAATATTCATTGATATATTTTTTATGGTGGATATATTTTGTGGTGCATGACCCGTCCTTATTTTTGATGCATCTTCTTTTAAAGTAACATCCTTCACATAATGAAGGCTGTTTTCTATTGCCCAATGTAGCCTGATTCCTTCGTTGTAAGCAAAAGCATTTGATTGTTTACTGGCTTATGAAATAGGCGGTTTCTACTGTCATTTTTCCTTTCCTGTTTATTAAACTGTGAACACTAACAAGTAGATGCAATCCGACCCATTAATCGCTGATGCCTTCAAGATTATCAGAGGGAGTAACAGATCTTACTTCTAGATCGACACTTCATTGCCATATCTATTTCAGCAAACGACAGCTAAACCTGTTTATTTTAACTGGCATAATCATTTCTATTTGATTATAAAGTAATAGGTTGGTTAAAAAAGACCCCTATTACATAATCACTGTTGCCGTTAATCAAATAGTTTCTGTCGTTTTTTATGGCAGATAAAATGCAACTAAAGTAAATGTTACTCCCTCTAAATCTAAGGCTTCAATTAATTGTTGCACTATTGTTATTTCGTTTTCTGTTTTTATGCAGTACTTTTTCATTGCCAATAACTAACTTCTGTTTGGAACAATACAAACTAACAAGGCTCACAAATTGCTGGTTGGAACTGTTGGCATTAGTAACTGTGCCGCCGATAACTTTCCCGTCAATGCTTACCCATTCCTGCTTTGAAATAGTAACATACTGAGATGCCCAACGATGAAACTGTTTACTAACAAATGAAAAGTCAATACCCTGAACGATGCGTCTTACGGTATAAAAACTAGGTAATCTATTTTTTTTAGGTCGCAAGTGTTCCAATAAGGATGCCTTATTTCTTTGGATAAAATCCCCATTGGCCCTGTATCCTATATAGCCACTCATAGTACTCATTAAAACAAGCACCAACACTAAGGTTTGATCGTGGCGTTGTCCTGCCTCTCTCCGGGGATCAGGTATTTCCTCAAAAAATTCAATAATACTTTTAACTTCACTCATATTATATTTTTATGATTATCGCTAAAGATATTTATTCTATTTTAGAACGCAACAGCCCTGGGGTTGGGGGTGGGGTCAATACCAGTGGGGTTTTAATTGAGTTAGTCGGACAATATTGTAAATAAACAATCAATTCAGGCAGGTAACGCCTATAGCGCAAATGCGACGCTGCGCATAGACCGGCCGACTTGTGCCGCCGGGCACAAACCTTGGATTATTCCTGAATTACTAATCCCGGTGAGAGAAATCCACTTCAATAAAATGATCAGAATATTTTCTTATGGAGAGGTTTATTTCAAAAGTTCGATTATCCCACATAAACTTTTCCGACTCCATGCTTGCACTTGATTCATATTCATATTTTATGTTCTTACTTTTTAATAAATTTATTATTGATTATTTGATGGATTCATAATTTGAACTATTCTCATTTGAGAATACAAATTTTGATTTCTTTCCATGTTATCATCTAAATTGTAACGTTTTTTCAGTACAAGAAAGTATATGACATACTCGCCATGCTGTATGGATGGTGTATGGATAGAATATAGATAAAGCATAGATTGTGTATAGAGAGAGTATAAAAAGATGATCTGAAAAACAGGTCACAGGCTAAAAATGGCCAGGCTCCGTTTCTTCTTTCCAGAGGCAGGGTAAAATACCCGTTTAATGTCTATAATACTTAGCCGTAGCTTTTTTTAAGCAAGGCTTATTGTTTGTTTTATATAAAGAAAAAATAGCAATGCCCACACCAATCTTTGAATATGGGCATGCCCGATTGGGATAGGTTTTTAAAATACCTGTTAGAATATTCCTCAGCAAAAATTATTGAGACGATTGCACATTCTACATCACGGGAACACTGCTAAAGAGAAATAACTAAATAACAAACGAATAAATGCACTACCTGCCTGCGGAAAAATTTATTGGATAGCAAACGCAACAAATTGTTGCAAATATTAATTCTAAGCTTTACATTTACACCCAGCTCAAAATAAGCTCCTCCGTTTCCCTTCCTCTGAATTACAAACATTCAATTGCTTAATATTAGAACCCGTGTTTATGAAGTGCTTATCACTAAGTACTGCATTAGCCGCTAACTCAATTCCCTTCCTCCGAAAAATTAATGAATCTATAGAGATCAATATTTACCGGTAGCACTACCTGTGTTCAAACCAATAAATAAATAGCCTCGTTAATTAGCAAAATATATAGGCCTGGCTGTTAGCTTATTCTTTTCCAAATATTCTACGAAAGTTTTGTTTACTATTTTAAAAGAATAAAATGAATAGACACGTACTAAGTATTAATGGAAACATGGCAATGAACTATCTTCTTAAAACAGGATTCTCTGACAAGTACAAGGTGACTACGGTGGCCAATGTATTTGATGCTTTGCAGGAACTAAAGGTTAATGAAAAGATTGAAGTGGTGATTCTGGATATAGATTATCACACTGATGAATGTGTGGACTTTGTTCAACATCTTAATAGCAGCACTTTATATTCCTGCCCGGTAATATTATTAGGCAGCTCACATAATAAAGCCCTGGCAGAGAATCTTGGCCAACACAGGGATGTGCGGGAATCTTTCATAAAACCATTTGATCCGGCAAACCTTTCCAAATCTATAGATGATTTTGTTACATTAAATCTGGCATCATAATTACTGGTGAAACTAACGCACAACTATGAATACTTTTTACTCAGCATATATAAAACAGGTGCAGAGAAAAAAATTTTATTTTGTAAAAGTTTTCAACTTTTCCTGTAATAAAGGGGATGCCGGACACTCTTGAAAATTTTGGTATACACCCGGATTTCAAAATGGCGTGCAGCATTGCTAATGGCCGGTCCCGCCATCCGGCAGAATTTGGTGGAGTTAATCGAAAATGCATAATCGATATAGATTCATTGAATGTAATAGAGGCCGCAAAATAAATTTTAAATTGGAATCGTTCACCGTGTTTAAACTGGGGCTATCTTATATTCTTTCCTAAAACGCCGGTCAAAAGGCTTTTTCATCACCCCTGATGATTTGATATATCGTGAGGAACATTATCTGAATATCAAGCCACAGCGTCCAGTTTTCCAGGTACCATAGATCTTTATTCACGCGGCTTTCAATCTGCTCCGGGGAAGTAATCTCTCCCCGGAAGCCATGAATTTGCGCCCACCCCGTTATTCCTGGTTTTAAAAATTGCCTGATCATATATTGATCAACGGTTTTCGAATAATCATCTGTATGCTTCAGCATATGAGGACGAGGCCCTACCACACTCATCTCACCCTTAAATACATTCAAAAACTGTGGGAATTCATCGAGGCTTGTCTTGCGTATAAATTTACCAATGCGTGTAATACGGGCGTCGCCTTTTGTGGCTTGCTTTAAGTCAGAATCCTTGTTATTGTATTGCATGCTTCTAAATTTTAAGCAATTGAAGGCCGTATTGTTTTTCCCGGTTCTTTTTTGTGAAAAGAAAATTGGGCCGCGGGATTCTATATAAATTAATAGGCCCAATATGGGGATCATCCATGAAAGCACAAAAACTATCACAAAAGAGCTAATTATCACATCAAGAATTCTCTTCTTTAGCCTGTTACCCACATCATCTAGCGGCTCGCTTCTTAAAGAAAGTATGGGTAAGTCCCTGAAATAATCTACATGAATTGATTGATTTATAAATTTCGAAAGATTCGGAACTATCTTAAAACGAATAAATTCCCTTTCAGCGGCATACATCAGCGGGTATATAGCGTTATTCTGCTCCGGGGTTATGGTAGAAAAGATTTCCTCTACGTTGTTGTCTTTTGCTATTTGAAGAGCGTTGTTCATGTCCGACAAAATAGGATAATTTGATAATTCTTGTAAGTTTTTCTGATCTTCAACAAAGCCTACCAATCGTGTATTAATTCCATCTTCTTCAAAATATTTCGATAATTTTTTAGCAGTTTCATTATAACCTAAAATGAGCACCCTTTTTAGGAGATGATGCCGTGTCCTGAAATATTTTTTTATTCCCAGATATAAAAAACGATTTACAAAAAGCCCCAGGCCGAAACCTATCAAAGTAATAACTATATAAAGGCGGGAAACGATGAGCTCGCGTGTAAAAAATAAGTAAATAAGTATGCAAATGCACCATAACAGGTAAACCTGTACCGTTCTTTTGGTAAAAAAATTAAAATTTAAAATGATCTTGCCGGCGTAATTCCTGCATATGAATGACAATAGCAACCAGAGGAAATTCGCTACTACAAGATATTGAAGATATTGGTGCAGGTCATTTGCCGGAATTTTGGTGATGAAAAAAAATTCGGCAATCACATAAATGCTGTTTAATATAATAAGATCCAGGCCGATAAGGGTCATTTTAAGATATCGCTCAAACTGTTTATTCATTTGCCCAACTTTTTTTCTAACGCTGTGAGTGCGTGATTTTCTAAATCATCAAATCAATTTGCACAAAATTATCCCGGTAAATTTTTATGGAAAACTAAAAGAGACAGGATTTTATTGTAACCACTAATTCTTTTCGAAAATTTTATCTTTGATAAGATCAAAACTATCTCTATAAATTGTATTTCAATAATAAAATCGTCGCGGAGCTGCCCTGCAGGTGAAAAATTTTTATGGTGTAATTTTTTGAGCTATGCAAAGATAAAACGGCCAAGGCCGGCTTGTGTAAAAAGTAGCTGCCGGGGTTAACAGGAAATACATCCAGCTAAAATATGGCCTTTGGCCTCTCAAAAGCCTGAGCCCATATAAATTTTCGTTATCTGGCTTAGCCTGCAACCAGCTGAGGCTTTTAAATTATATTTAAAGAAGTGTCGGAGACTCTAATGACATATTTTCTAATAAAGAACCCTGCAGCTCCATAATATTTTCTTTTTTCACCTCAGCAATTAATGCAAAGCCCAGGCTTGGAAGATCCACTTTTATACTCTTGTTTTTAATTGATATGAATTTGCCTTCCATTTTGTAAGAGGGGCCGTTTATAATTTTCACATTCTCGTTAATATTTACAATGGTGCGTTCTACTCTAAGGCAACGATAGCTATTAGTAAATTCCTTAATGGTTTCTATTTCTTCATCTTTAATTACTGCGGGCTGCCCCAGCCAATATAAGATGCTTACAGCTCCTTCAGCTTTGTAAAGACGGGAAATTTCGCTTTCGGCGATGTGTACAAACAGGTAAGATTTAAAAAGCGGCTCAGTTTGCGTTTTGTTTCGCCATCCTACATTTGTTCTTAAGCAATTTAAAGGACAAAAATTTTCAATTTTCCATTTTGTAAAAAGCGCTGCGAGCTTTTTTTCGCACGATGGCTTTGTATAAACAGCATACCAGTTCTTCTGCATATTCTTTTTTTATAAATTTAAAGTGCAGTTATTCAAAGGATTAATGTTCTAAGGTTACTTTGGAATAATCCGGCATCATCTAAATTCAGAAAATTGATTAGTGTAAAAAATTGATTAGTGTAAAGTTTTCTAAAGCTCTACCCATTATATCCATCTTTTCAGCTTCAATTTTTCGAATAGAAGTTTACCAGAACTAACTGTTCAAATATCTAAGCCATCAAGATTTTATATCAAGAGTATGATATTCATTAGGATTGGAATTCGTATTGGAGGGGTTATTAGACCTAAATTGATAGCGATTGGAATACTACCAGGCCAGTGGGGAATTTTAAAGGAATTGGGATACTTTTAAGAAGTATATATAATTACAACAAAATTTTGTTGTGAGTGCAAACATAATAGTTAAAGATTTAATATCCAAATTTATGCTTGTGATTGGGCCCTTAAATAGCGTTTTACCTATTAATTAATTGTAAACATTTAAGGGGGGTGTTCAAAGTTTTCAGGATTTTTCTTTCATATCTTCTTTTTTATTGTGGCTCACTTTCAACGCGGCAACGAATACAGCGCCACCAATGATGTTTCCCGGCACAGCCAGGCTGATAAAATGGATATAATTATTAAAAGTAATGCTGTTGCCGGTAAGCATTGCGGTAAACATCTCTACGGAGCCAACAATGCAGTGGTGCAGACCTGCCACACCAATTACGAAAGTGACCAATATAATAAGTAAGATCCGGCTGATAGTCTCCGTGGTTGAGGATATTAGCCAGGCAAGCAATCCCATTAACCAGCCGGCAAATATTGCGCTTCCTAATAAGGCGGTCCAGGAATAATGAGGTATCCGCTCTGCGATATGCTGGAAGGCTTCCGGCCTTATGATCTTCATCTGCACGGGTAACCTTGATACTATGAAGCTGAAAATTAAGCAGCCCAAAAGATTGCCGCCAAGTACAATGCCCCATAAGCGCACAAGGCTTTTAAAATTTTTTCTGCTGCTCAGCACCGGAATTACGGCAATTGTTGTTTGTTCGGTAAACAATTCCTCCCGCCCGATAATAACAAATAAAAAGCCGAGTGGGTAACTTAGCGATAGCAAAAGATGCATTGCAGGGTCACTTATCTGGTGCTCGAACAAAGAAAAAAGTACGCCCATCAATAAAATACTAAACCCTATCTCAAGGCCGGCTGCCAGCGCCGATAAAAATAACGACCACGAAGGCCTGGAGTGCTGCAGCAAACCATCTTTACTGAGCTGTTCCAGTATTTCATGTACGTAGGTAGGGTTAGTTGAACTTTTAGCCATTGAAAAATATTGTCAAATTATGAATATCGCGTGTAAAAATATTCTTTATTGCATTGGTAATTTCAAGGGTAATTATTTAGTTTAAAAAAGATTTCCACGTGCTAAAATTATTTTGAAAATACTCTCAACGTTAACTGTTTCCTAAAACAACAGTCGCCATTAATGCTACACTTTCTTTTTTTTATCTTGCCGCTCTTAAATTATTTTGATGAAGAATATTCTACTCGTTATTAATATTGTTTTGCTTATTTTGGTCGGCATTCTTTACTACCTGTACTTTACCGGTAATAAAAAAGCTAATACGCCAAAAGCATCATCTTCTTTATCGCAAACGCAAGAGGCCACTTTCAAAGTGGCATACATTGACCTGGATTCACTTCAAAATAATTACACGTACTATCAAAAAATAAAAGGAGAATTTGAACGCAAACAGGCGGTTGCCAATAATGAAATTAGCGGTTTGCAGAAAAAATACCAGGCCCGGGCAATGCAGTTGCAGCAAAAAGGGCCATCTATGACGCAGCAGGAACAGGAGTCAGCCATGCAGGAAATAAATAAAATGCAGCAGGATCTCCAGGAAAAAAAACAGTCAATTGATAACGATCTTTATAATACCAATTCTAAAATGAAAGAAGATATTTTATCACGTATCCAAAATTATCTGAAAGATTATAACAAAGACGGCAAATACTCCTACATATTCTCGTATGAACCCGGCTTTATGTTTTACAAAGATTCCACCCTGAACATTACCCCGGATGTGATTGCCGGGCTTAATAAACTGTATGCGGAAAATAAAAAATGATTTGCCTGGGCAATCTCAAATAAATATTTATCTTCAATCCCGTCTGCCAAAAACGGGATTTTTTTTATGAGCGAACACGCGACTTCCTTTAAACCAAGCCTCAGGCTTTTTGATGCTACTATGATTGTAGCAGGCTCTATGATCGGCTCCGGAATTTTTATTGTAAGCGCAGATATTACAAGAAACGTTGGCAGCGCAGGCTGGCTTATCGTTGTGTGGCTGCTCACCGGTTTCATGACGCTCACTGCCGCTTTAAGCTATGGAGAATTGAGCGCTATGTTTCCCAAAGCCGGCGGACAATACGTGTATCTTAAAGAAGCTTATAATCCCCTTACCGGCTTTGTTTACGGCTGGAGCTTTTTTGCAGTGATTCAAACAGGAACTATTGCCGCAGTAGGCGTCGCCTTCTCAAAATTCGCGGGTTACTTTTTTCCGATCCTCGAGCTCAAGAATGAAAATATAATTCTGCAGGCAGGTTTTTTTAAATTGTATCCCGCTCAAATTTTATCCATCCTGCTTATCATGTTTCTCACCTGGAGCAATACGCGTGGCGTGAAGGGTGGTAAATGGATCCAGAACATTTTTACTTCAACAAAAATTCTTTCGCTGTTTGGGTTGATAATCGCCGGCATCATATTTTTTAAGCCGGAGGTATGGAGCGCTAACTGGTCGGGTGCATTCGATATGAAAAGCTCAACTGCTGATGGCGGCGTAGAAGAAGTAGTGGGCGCCGGCATATTGGGTGCTATCGCGGCAAGCATGGTCGGCTCGATCTTTAGCAGCGACGCCTGGAACAATGTAACATTTATAGCCGGGGAAATTGAAAACCCCAAACGCAATATTGGCCTTAGCCTCTTCTTAGGCACTTTTATCGTAACCATTATTTATGTATGCGCCAACCTGATGTACGTGGCCGTATTACCGATGCACGATCTTGCCTTTGCTGCGCAAGACAGGGTGGCCGTGGCGGCGGCTAATTCAATGTTTGGCGGTATCGGCACGTACGTTATTGCGGTAATGATAATGATCTCCACCTTCGGCTGCAACAATGGCCTGATACTCGCCGGCGCAAGGGTTTATTATAGTATGGCGAAAGATGGATTATTTTTTAAAAAAGCCGGAACCCTAAATAAAAATGCCGTGCCTGCGTGGGCACTATGGGCGCAATGGGTAGTAGCTTCTCTCTTATGCCTAAGCGGTAAGTATGGTGATCTGCTGGATATGATCTCTTTTGTGGTGGTTATATTTTATGTGCTCACCATATTGGGAATATTTATTTTAAGAAAAAAAATGCCCGATGCAGAAAGGCCGTATAAAGCATTTGGCTATCCTGTACTCCCCGCCGTTTATATATTGATGGGGCTTACCTTTTGCATCTTGCTTATAATTTATAAACCGCAGTTCACGTGGCCCGGCCTTATTATTGCCGCACTTGGTATTCCTATTTATTATTTAGTTTCGCCGGGCAAGAAATCAAATTCTTTATAATGCCTCCTGATTTTGACCAGCTTTTTGCTGATGTTTCCAAATTAAAAGTTGCGGTGATTGGTGATGTAATGCTTGATACCTATTGGTGGGGGAATGTGGAGCGCATATCTCCTGAAGCGCCGGTGCCGGTGGTAGCTCTAAGTAATCGGGAAAAAAGAATCGGCGGCGCCGGGAACGTGGCTTTAAACATCCGGTCGTTGGGTGCCTCGGTGGCAGTGCTTACTATCTTAGGCGATGATGAAGATGGGGCTCAGCTAAGGGAGTTGTTGAAAGAAAATAATATTGATTCCCGGTTTATTCTTGAAAGTAAAAAGAGAATCACCACCAACAAGATCAGGATAATAAGCCGAAACCAGCAAATGATGCGGCTTGATGCTGAGCATACGGATGATATTGATGAGATAGACGAGAACAAACTTCAAAGCCAAATAGAAAAATACATTACAAGCGAACGGCCGGATATTGTAATACTCGAAGATTACAATAAAGGAATTCTTACTAAAAATATTATTGGGCAAACCATTATCTTTTGCAATCAACATAATGTGCCCACGGCTGTAGATCCCAAAAGAAAAAACTTTCTTGCCTACAAAAATGTCACCTTATTTAAGCCCAACCTTCACGAAGTATTTACGAGCCTTAACCTTTTGCCGGAAGAGGTTTCCGGCAAAATGCTTTCAGGCATACACGCTCAGTTGAAGGAGCATCTTGATCATAAAATATCAATGATCACTTTATCTGAAAAGGGCATATTTTACCAGGAAGAAAATAATAAAAATGTAATTCCTTCTCATCGGCGAAACATAGCTGATGTTAGCGGGGCAGGAGACACTGTAATTGCAGTTGCTTCACTTATCTATGCTTCTACGAAAGATATACATCTGGCAGCAGAAATAGCCAACATTGCCGGCGGCATCGTTTGTGAAGAAGTAGGAACTGCTGCGATCAATAAGGAAAAGCTATTGGAGGAATGTAAAGCTTTGATTAAATAATTTTTTAGAAAAAAAATATTGGATTGTAGTTGATTAGAGAATGAAGAACTAAGTATTTTTTAAAATTATAAAATGAATAAATTTTCAATTGCCATCCATGGTGGAGCGGGTACTATTGTGAAAGAAGATATGACACCCGAGCTTGAAACAGCATACCGGAAATCTCTGCAACAAGCGCTGGATGCGGGCTATGCGGTTTTAGAAAATGGGGGTACAGCTATTAATGTAGTAATGGCTGCCGTAGTCGTTATGGAAGATGACCCTTTATTCAATGCGGGCAAAGGCTCTGTATTTACAAAAAAAGGGTTGAATGAAATGGACGCGGCCATTATGGATGGAAGCACGCTTGAGGCCGGCGCAATTGCCGGTGTTAGAAATATTCGTAACCCAGTGGAACTTGCCGAAGAAGTAATGTTACACAGTGGGCACGTATTTTTAAGTGGTAAAGGCGCAAATGATTTTGCCATAAAACAAGGAATAAAATTAGAGCCGGATGAATATTTTTATTCAGAATACCGGTATGATCAATGGAGAGAAATAAGGGATAGTGATCTTTACCAGCTTGACCATAAAAGTGACAAGCTCGTTGGGCTAATGAAGAATAAAAAATTCGGAACGGTGGGCGCCGTAGCCTGCGATGGCGAAGGCAATATTGCAGCAGCAACCTCCACCGGCGGGATGACAAACAAACGCTACGGCCGTATAGGTGATAGCCCCATGATAGGCGTGGGCACTTATGCCAACAATAAAACCTGTGCAATCTCCTGCACGGGCCATGGTGAAATTTTTATTAAAGCAGTTGCCGCCTATGATGTTAGCTGCCTGATGGAATATAAAAATATGACCTTGCAACAGGCTTGCGAAGAAGTCGTTTTAAAAAAGCTGGTTGAGCTTAAAGGCGAAGGAGGCTTGATAGGGAGTGGATGCCAAAGGCAATGCAGCCCTGGTTTTCAATAGTGCCGGTATGTATCGTGCGTTTAAAAATAGTGACGGTGAGAGCGTAGTGGCTATCTATGGAGATTAGCTTGCAAAGGTGATATTCACCTTTTTAAATCCCGTGCTTTTTAAAAAAGTTTCTATAATATTTTTGCTTCTTTCGCGGGCTTGCTGCAGTATATTTTGTTGAAGGGCTCTTCTGGTTATTTCATTTTTTATTTCCACTTTTAATGCTGTTACTTCAGCTTCACTCCAGTCACCTTTTTCATCGAAAGTTTCAAAGCCGGAGGGGTTTACAATTGTATTTAATATTTGAGCGCCGGGCAAATTTATATGTATCGAATCGCCAACAGTATTTACATCAGTTTGCTGCAGGCGCTTTAAATCTATACCGGCAATTACTTTTCCGCGGCCAATAATCACAAGCCTTTCAGCAGAAGGAACGAGAATCATTCCCAGGCCGCCCGTCATTAAAGAAGGCAATCCGTTTCCTGTTTTTACTTTATCCATTACCACTTCATCGGCATAAGTTATCGTAATCAATTGCGACAATGTATTTATTTCTTTTATGATCACCGGCGTCTGTTCAATTACAACAGTCTGGCTCTTAAAAATATTTTCGAATGAAGGAAGCCATTTTATTTTTTGCAATAAAAAAATAAGGAGCAGAATGGAAACAGCGATGAGTAAGTATTTTTGTAAGGTTTTTCTCATTATTGCAGGTAAGGCTTGTTACTATTGAAATTGATGCTGATATTTTCAAAACCTTCTTTCTTTAAAAAATTATTGATAAAGAGTGTAGCATTCGCTTCAGCCGTTGTAAAGATGCCAAGCGAATCTGCGCTTTGCTTCATTTGATCTTCTGCCTGCGCAGCCAGCTCGTCTCTTTCCTGTGTTGAAAATTTTGTTCTGAACATGGATACATCTTCATAAGCAATCTTCACATCTTCCGGTTTGATATTTATATAAAATAAAGTTGCACGCGGCAGCGTAAGCGAAATAGAATTTCCATCAATGCGAATATTTTTTTCGTCAATCTTCGACATGTCAATACCAGCCACCAGAGAGGCTTTACAGCTCATCAATATTTTACGGTCACCAACTTTATACCATGTTTTATTATCATTGGCCTTTATAATTTTTGTGACAACATACTCGGCCGTGGCAAGATTGCTCATCTTTTGCAGGCCCAAAACTTCCTGCATTTTTGTGTCTTCTTTTTTGGGTGCGCAACGAAAATTAAGAATAGAAAAGATGAAGAAAAGGATAAGGTACACTCGCATGCTGCAATTTACAAAATCGAAAATTGCCGCGGAAAAGCGGTATTAACGGGGATACATTTCAAAATGTCGTAAGGTTGTCAACCTTTCAACAAGTTAATTTTAGATTTAAAAACTCCATCTGGAAGGTTGACAACCTTTAACCCAGAGCGGCATTTTGAAATGCACCCTATTAACTAACTTTGAAACACATGAAAAAAATCGCGGTAATTGTAGCTGGCGGCAAAGGCACACGCATGCACAATGATATTCCCAAGCAGTTTATGCTCTTGAAAGGGAAGCCGGTATTGTATTATTCTATCAAAGCTTTTTTGGATGCTTATATTGATATAAAAATTATTCTTGTGTTGCCTTCAGAACATATCGGTAAAGGCCAGGAAATTATTGATGGATATTTTCCCCGCTCACGTTTTCGGCTATGCGAGGGCGGTAGTACGCGTTTCAATTCAGTGAAAAACGGCCTAGCCTTAATTAATGATGAATGTATCATATTTGTGCATGATGGTGTCAGGTGCCTTCTTACGGAGCGTCTTGTAAAACGATGCTTTGAAGCGGCCGCGGAGGTTGGAAGCGCCATACCCGCCATTGACAGCAAAGACAGTCTTCGGCTGATTACCGGCAATGGAAACAAAATGCTGAATAGAAGTAAAGTGAAGATCATTCAAACTCCCCAAACTTTCCATAGCAAAATATTATTACCGGCTTTTAAAATTGATTACAAACCAAAGTTTACTGATGAGGCGTCTGTTGTAGAAGCGTACGGGCTCAGGCTAAATATTATCGAAGGCGAGGAGAATAATATTAAGATCACCACTCCGTTTGATATCCGGTTAGCTGAAAATTTATTGCTTGAATAACCTTGCAATACTGGGCAGCCTGTTCAATCTTATACCTGCATATTTTTCTTCCGTCGCTCCAAAAGCACTATAGAACCAGGCTAAGTTTTTAATATCACTTCCTTCAAAATCCAGGGTTAGTTTTTCTCCTGCATGATCCTGTATAAAGGCATCTATCAATAAGTGTGAAGCGCCGGAAGTTCTTCCGTTAGGATTATTGCCAACCAAAATATAATATGCCCTGTCTTTCGAAAAAAACCATACGCATGAAGCCACGAGCTGCTGTTGCGATGAATATACTCCGTAGGTAACTGCCAGTTTTTTTTCTTTAAGAATTGAAAATAATGCGCTGAAATTTTCATAGTCCTTTTCTGTTACAGGAGAAAAATCTTTTGCCTGTTCTTTTGCAAGGCCGATAATATTTTCAACAGGAATACCGGTTTGCACTTTGTTGCCGGCTTCCTTTGCCCGTTTGATGTTTCTTATATGACTCTTAGCATATTTAGCTGAAATAGTTTCATAATTTTTTTCTAAAGAAAGAATATAATTTCTTCTTTCATATATCTCATAACCCTTTAAAGCAAACACGTTTTCTTTATTCAAATAAAAATCCCAATACTTAAATTTTTGCGGAATTGCCTCGAGAAAAGATTGTACGAGCTCTGCTGAAATATTACTTCCAAAGATGCCAAGTGAAGCAGTAAAAAAAGGTTGATACAAATAATAAAGGCCGTATTTTTTATTCCATGTCAATGGCATTATCATTTCATAATCCTCGTCTTTGTTGAGAGAAACCAATGCGTCCCAATGGCGGCTCATTGTATCAAGATAAAATGAATATGCGTAAATTAAACCGTTATCTGCAGCATCTATACAGCGATCCCATTTTACCTTATCAATATTCTGTTGTGATAAATATGAGATGTTCAATTTTTTTTATTTGAGTATGAATGAATTATAACCCCGGCTGGTTGATGATTTTGGAGAAGCTGAAATTTTGTATATCAATGCTGAATGAAATATTTTTCCAAAAGCGTTTGGTTGGTATGGTTGATTTAAAATAGTTATCATATACTTTGCTGTAAAGAAGCGGGAAATAAATATTGACGAGGTCTTTTAATACAGATATTTGTAAGCCTGCATCGTAGATAAATTTCCCTGTTGGCGCATCTTTTTTCCAGGCTTCGGCATAGGTGCCCACATCTGCAAAAACTTTTAGGGGAAGCTTAATAGGCAGCACATGCAAAGGGTTAAATTCTTTTGGAAAGTCTGTTGTAAAATTTGCGGCGACCAACCAGTCATCTGTCTTTCCAACTTTGTCTTGTAGAAAATCTGTCCTTACTTTAAAGCCGCCATCTCTTATCATCATTTGTTGCGAAGAGAATTTTTCAAATTCATTTCTGCCGTAAAAATAGTTACTGTAGGTATAGTCTTCATAGCCGTTAGCGCCGCTCATATTTAAATGATATCTGGCAGTTTCTATTTGATTGCTTGTTGTTTTATCTCCGAGGTAAATAAACTTTCCTCCAAACAGCCGAATGTTCATTCCGCCGCCTTTAGTATAATTAAAATAATAATTTCCTTCAAAGGCAAGCCGGATAAAATCTTTGCCTTGCTCGCCGGTTAGTGTAGCAGTGTAAGGATATAATGCACGGTTATTAACTGTTGCTAATTGCAACTGGTTCAAATAGCGATTTGTTTTTGGATAAGAAATAATTTCAGCCTGCGTAACAGTATCTCTTATAAAAGATAGACCTGTTTCCTTTATAAAATATGTTTTCCATTGAATGGAATTTGTGACGCTGCTTAATGGGTTTTTATTTCGAAACACGAGCCTTATCGAGGGAACAAATTTTGAAAATCCAAGAAAGTTTTTTGTGCCGGTTGAATCGGTATATTCATCCGCATTAAATTTTTCAGCGCTTAAAGAAAGCTCTGCTTTTCTTATGAAACCATAACTCATAATGTTGTAGCCCACCCTTCCTAAGCCAACAAAGTCTTTGCTGCCTGTACCATACATGGGCGCTAATAAAAAATGAAATGCAGGTTCCGGTAATCTATAATTATGGACAAGGCCGCCGAACATGAATTTATCATAAAAATTTATTCCTATAGCGGGTGAAATAAAGAGATAATTATGCTTATCCGTTTTTTTAAAACTTATGAATGATCTTACTTTAAGATCTTTTTTTTCATCGGCTTCCAGCTTTCCCCTTTTGCCTAACAGGGCAAAAAGTGAGTCAACATTTTTGCCACTAACGTCTTCTATCACTTTTTTAAAATCTTCCGGATATGGATGTTTAAATTTCCACCGGTTGTAGTATGCATGAAGGCAACTGTCGAATAGTGGCTGGCCAATATACTCTTCAAGTGCCTTCATCCACCGGCCTGTTTTATAATAGGCTACCTCACCATAGTTTACCGGTGAAAAATTTTCCGAAATGGTTTCAATTGGCTGGTCTTTTTTTGCCGCTACTAAAGTTCGAAATATAAGATCATTTACATCTTCCGGCCACCTTGATCTCATAAATTTTTCCTTTGAAGGAAGGCCTAATTGCTTTGGATATTTGATAGCCTCATACCTGTTATCAAAATAAGTATTCATGCCTTCATCCATCCAGGGGTGTGCTCTTTCATTGCTTGCAAGTATTCCATAATTCCAGTTGTGACCAACTTCATGTTCGATCGTGAGGTCAAGTTCTTTCTCCGATTGTGCCGGTGAAATACTTGTAATCGTTGGGTATTCCATACCTCCGCTAAAACCCATCTTAGCTTCTACCGCTGTTACAATATTATAAGGGTATTCACCAAGCCATTGGCTTCTGGTACGCACGGCATCTTTTATGAACACGATACTATTTTTCCAAACATCTTTTCCACCAGGTGGAAAAAATGACCAGGCATCAATAATTTTTCCTGATGGCAAGGATAGCGTATCATGTTGCACAATAAAATTCTTATCAGCAAACCAGGCAAAGTTATGCACATTATGCTGGATATAGTTTAATGTTTTAAGTGCTCTATCCTCCAAAGGGGAAATTATAGCCGGCATAGATTTTACAACTTCCGGCTTTTTATTTTTTGAAGAAAGTGTTTGTTTTTTTTCGGTGGTTTTTTTTACCGCAACTGGTTGCTTTTTTGCTTTTGCTTTTGCTTTTGCTGATTGCTGACTGCTTACTGCTGATCGCTGACGGCTGACCAGTGACGGCTCATTGCTGATTGCCGATTGCCGAATGCGGATGCCTACTTGCTCATTGAGAGTCATTGCCGCCTTATCATTCAACCATTTTATTTCTTCCGCATTTTGCAATTCGCCCGTGGCGGCAACAACATAATTTTCAGGTAATGTTATCTGCACATTATAGTCACCGAACTCGCTATAGAATTCTCCCTGGTCAAGGTAGGGCATAGGATGCCAACCTTCCCGGTCGTAAACAGCAGGTTTAGGATACCATTGCGTTATCTGGTAAGTATTACCCACATGTCCGCCTCTTGAAAAATTAAAAGGAATTTTTTCGTGAAAAGGTGTAGTGATCTTTATCGTATTTCCCGGTGCAAGTGCAGCAGGCAAAATAAGTTTCATTACATCAATATAAAGAGGATGATCTTCTAAGGCCGCAGTGATTCCATTTACGTGAAAATCCAACCGGTTTATATAACCGCGTTTATCATTATCGCTAAAGTAAAAATCTGTTCTACCGGTTTTTAGTAATTGTTCGCTAAAGGCCGTGCGATCATTTTTGTAAGCATTCGGCCACAGATGGAACCAAATGAATCGAAGCGTATCAGGAGAGTTATTGGTATAGTCAATTATTTCGTAGCCGTCAAGCGTGTTGTCAACATCGTTTAAGGTTACATCTATTTTATAATTTACCTGCTGTTGAAAATAAGGCTGCTGGCAGATGGCATTTTGCAATAGGAACGATAAAATAAAAAATAGCAAAGGTTTTTTCAAAACTGATATTTCACCAAATATAAAAAATGATTAGAAAGAAAGTGTTGCCACGGATTACACAGATTAGCACGGATAAAGAAATATAAAAAATATGTTGCCACGGATTATAGAAATATAAAAAATATGTTGCCACGGATTACACGGATTAGCACGGATAAAGAAATGTAAAAAATATGTTGCCACGGATTACACGGATTAGCACGGATAAAGAAATGTAAAAATATGTTGCCACGGATTACACACGGATAAAGAAATGTAAAATATGTTGCCACGGATTACACGGATTGGCACGGATAAAGAAATAAAAATATATTGCCACGGATTGCACGAATGGACACACAAGGATTACACGATAAAAAAAATGTAGCCTTGAATGTAATCAAGAAATAAAATCCGTGGTAATCCGTGTAATCCGTGGCAAAAAAATCATTTCCCTTTTCCTAAAAAAATAATCCTGATGGTATGTATCATTATTTTAAAATCCAGCGCCAGCGAAATATTTTCAATGTAGATGATATCATATTTCATGCGCTCAATCATTTCTTCAACACTTTCGGCATAGCCAAATTTTACCATTCCCCAACTCGTGAGGCCGGGCTTCACTTTTAAAAGCAACTTATATTCAGGGTGGTTGCGGCTTATAAGATCAATATAAAATTTTCTTTCCGGCCTTGGCCCCACCAGGCTCATTTCTCCTTTTAAAATATTCCATAATTGCGGTAGCTCATCAAGCCGCCAGCGGCGCATTGTTTTTCCCCAGGTGGTAATTCTTTCATCGTTGTCACTGCTGAGCATCGGGCCGTTTTTTTCAGCACCCGTTATCATTGACCTGAATTTGTAAATACAAAACGGGCGGCCTTTATATCCCAGGCGTTCCTGCTCAAAAAATATTTTTCCTTTAGAAAATAATTTTGTTCTAATGGCGGTATATAATATCAATGGCGATAAAATAATTAAACCAATACCCGCAAATAAGATATCAATCAGCCTTTTAATATTTTGTTGCCATGCATCCATCAGGCCCGAGTGGATTTCGATAAGCGGCGTTCCCAGCACATTGGTTGTGCGCACAGCACCGCTTAACAGGTCTATTTTATCAGGCATAATTTTTACATTCACTTCTTTCTCGTTAACGAGCTGTAAAATTTTCTCCAGGTTAAACCGCTCTTCTCTTTCAATAGCAATAATTACTTCGCTAATGTTATATTCATCTATGCTGTTTTTAATATTATTGATATCACCTAAATCAGGAATGAACTTTGAAATCGCATCAGTATTGTTGTATCCGGTATTTATAAATCCCCGGATTTTATAACCTGTTTTTTCTTTGTTTGTTGTGATGGAATTGTATATCTCTGCGGCACTATTGCCGCTGCCAATTACAAGCGTGTTGAACCATACTTTTTCTTCCTGTAATTGTGTATGCGCTTTTGATAATAATATAAGTCTGAAAAAATAAACGAGGCAGAATTGTAAAATAAACAGTGTAAAAAATTCATCGTAATAAACAGGTATATTTTTCCGGCTGCTATAAAATATGATGATAAAAAAAAGGATGATACTGCCTACAAACGTCATGTTGAAAGTGGACAATAATTCAATCAGTCTCGACTTGTAATAAATGTCTTTGTACACACCAAACAAGTGGTAAAGCATTAGCCAGCAAAAAGGTATTGTGCATAGGCCTATATAAAAATAAACGCCGGCAACAAATGCACCACCAATCGTTATTTTGTGGAAGTAATAAAATAGTATCCATGCAAGCGCCGACCCTGCTACATCACCAAGGATATAAGAAATTATGTGAAGCTTTTTTCCCAATGTTCTCTTATAGAATTTTTTGATTAGTTGACCTGGTTACGGTTAATTTTATCAAGAATCAAATGAGCAACTTCCATTGCACGCAGCCCATCTATTTCAGATACAACCGTTGATTTGTTATTGGTAATTGCATCAACAAAGCTTTCCAGCTCCAGCTTTATCGCATTGTTTTCTTTAATCACGGGGGCGGCAATGGCAATGGTTTTTGTTCCGGTATTTGTTTCAATATCAAAGGTGAAAACATTTTTATCGGAAGGAGATTTATATTTTATCACCTCTGTTTTTTTATCTAAAAAATCTATACCGATATAGGAGTCTTTTTGAAACAGCCGCATCTTCCGCATCTTCTTCATGCTTATGCGTGATGAAGTAAGATTTGCTACACATCCATTATCAAATTCAATACGCACGTTGGCGATATCCGGCGTATCACTCAATACATTTACGCCATTGGCATA
This sequence comes from Hanamia sp., assembly GCA_965217965.1. Taxonomy (GTDB): domain Bacteria; phylum Bacteroidota; class Bacteroidia; order Chitinophagales; family Chitinophagaceae; genus Ginsengibacter. The sequence goes on from CBDCJQ010000002.1 coordinate 1,015,265, forward strand.
AATGTTTTTTACATTGCTTTTTACAAGGCTCAGAATAATATCGATGTCATGTATCATCAGATCGAGAATAACACTTACGTCAGTGCCGCGTGGGTTAAACTGAGATAAGCGATGCACTTCCAAAAACATGGGATTGAGCTCATAATCTTTCAATGCAAGAAAGGCAGGATTAAACCTTTCTACATGGCCTACCTGGAATTTTATATTCGCTTCTTTTGCCAGCTTCACAATTTCACGCGCCTCCGCCATAGTATTTGCCAACGGCTTTTCTACAAACACATGGTTGCTTTTCAAAATGGCCATTTTACATAATTCGTGGTGTGCCGTTGTGGGCGCAACAATATCCACTACATCACACGCATCCATCAATTCTTCCGGCTCTTCAAACCTTTTTAAGCCGTATTGTTCAATTATGTTTTTAGCATTTGCATCAGAAGGATCAAAGAATCCAACAACTTCCACACCTTCAATTTCCTTCCAGTTATTTAGATGGAATTTGCCAAGATGCCCTACACCAAATACGCCGAGTGATAACATACTTTTTACTTAATTCAGATAAAGATAACAAGTGAGAGACAAGCAACGAGAATAAAAGCAATTTTTGCGAATGCATGAGCACGAATGTGTGAACACGAATGTGCGAACACTAATATTTACACAGAAATATGTAAACCCGAGTATGTAAAATACAAAATAGACACACGTTCGTTTAAAATCCTATAATTAAAAAAGCCCCGGAAAAAGGGCAATAAAATTATTAGGATTAGGCGTTTAAGTCGTGAACTGTTTTATAAATAATGGTTTTGTTTGAATCATTGTTACAATTAATTTATGAAAGCTGTTTTTTCCAAATGCTCGACGATTGAATCGGTAGAAGAATTCATTGAGATAAGCCTGCATATGCTTTTCACTACACTTATGATATATCCCTCTTAACCATGATTTAAAATTCATGATTAAATTATGCATCTCAGGAAAGTTTTTTCCTTTATTTGATTTTATTCTTTCCATTGTGTACTCCGATTCTAATGGGGTGTATCCTGTCCATTCATCTGTTCTTACCTGAGCTTTCTCTTTCGATATATGCATGTCAAAAATTTTCTTTAGCTCTGCACTGCTATAGTTATTAATAACAGTCCCGTAAGCTCTTCCCATTTTTTCATCCTTTCTTATTTCTACTGCAAGGCAGACTAATTTTTTATCCCCTTTACTTCTGCCCTGGCTTTTCTCATCATGGCCGCCAATGGCTATTTCATCTACATCTACTCGTCCAATAAGCGGATGATTTTGACTTGATTTCATGGCCTCCTGTATCTTTCTTTTGAACGACCAGCAAGTCTTCTGACGCAGTGTCAACTCACGGGATAATTCACAACTCGACATCCCTTTTTTGCTTACACAAACCCTGTAACAAATATGGAAGGCTTTTAACAGAGGGAATTTAATTTTGTGAAACAATGTTCCTGCTGTAGCTGATTCTTCATAGCCACAGTCCTGACACTTTAAATTAAAGTATATTTGTTACGTAAATTTGTCCATTGCTTGCCCTTCCAATATTTTAAAAAACCACACTTGCTGCATTTAATCCTTCTTCCCATTTAATATCCATCAAATATTGTAAACAATCGGCATTAGTCTGGAACCTTTGGCCAAACTCTATTATATCCATTCCTTGAAACATAACTAATAATTTTAGCTACAAAATTACTAATTATATTAGCTAAAAACAAATCCTATATTTACATCACGATTTAAACGCCTAATTCTAAAAATTATTAAGATGTTTGGTTCAGTAACCTTGAATGTGAAAGATAATTCGCGTTGGGACTGTATAAGAAAAGACAAGAACCGTTTTTAATTTTTTCAATAATTGGCTTATACACTTTTGGTGAAAGTGCAGGGCACCCAAGACTCCGGCCAATAAAGCCCTGGCTTTTTACTACGTTTTCGCTAACGTAGTCAGCGCTGTGCATCACAATTGAGCGGCTGTATGCATTATCATTAATGCCTTTTTCCTCGCCTTCTTTTTAAGATGAAGGGAAAAACCATGTGCACCACTATAAGTATCCTTTGTTATATAAAAACCAAGACTGCTTTTGAAACTCTCCGGGTCATTTGAAAATTGATTCGCAAATTCTTTACCCGAGTTACGGCCATGTGCTACATAGGTATTAAATAATACTTTGAAATTTTTCAAATCAATTACAAACAATCTCTTCCGGCTGGAAGGCAATGAAAAATCAACTATCGAAACTATATTATCATTGGCTAATTTTCCTGCCGTGCACAAAACATTAAATCCTTTCAATGCAGTTTCATACGCCATTTTCGACAGGCCTAAAGTTTGTAATTTGAGGCTGTCGTAAACAGAAACTTTTTTTACGGGTAATATTTCTCCGTTAGTGAATGATATAGCATTAGTGGTGATCTGCGGAGAAAAAGATAGCACCGTAGGATGAGGCTTCATCTTTGCGAATACAAAAGGCAAATGAACTATAAAGATAAATGTTGACCCAAGAAAGAAATGAAATTTTTTTAGTGATTTTTTCATCCAATATTTTTATTCAGTGTTAAAATAGGCTTGATTTAAAAAGGGCAATTTGACTGCTTTTCCTACTTTGGATATTGGTGACTTTCACTTTGCTTTAGTAAAAAAACGTTAGATCAAAACGGATTGCAAATATACCTTAGAGGGCTTTCCTAACCTATCTTTTAGCGCTAAAATTTTCCACCGTAAATTTCTTTATAAGTTCTTTAACAGCGCATTATTTTTAAAGATTTTTTCATTTCCCAAACTAAATACGCGGGTAAAATATTGGTTTTAATTTGTAAAAAATACTTTGATTTTGCGGAACGATTTCAGCCCTCTGGTTATATTCTTAGCTTTTCTTTTACCATAACATTCCGGTTGCTAAATTTTTCGATTCTGCCTAATATCCATAAAGAAAGTACGAGCCACATAAGGCCGATACTAAAACCGGCAAGTACGTCACTCGCATAGTGTACACGAAGATATACCCGGCTAACACCGATGATAATTATAAGCAGGAAAAGCGACAGGGAAATGAGCCATTTAAACCATAACGGTTTAGTGCTTTGCCACGCAATTAATATAAGAAGGCCATAAAATGTTACCGACATTAATGCGTGCCCGCTTGGGAAGCTATATCCTTTTGCCGCTGCCAGCAGAGGCGTTAGTGGCCGGTCCCGGTGAAATATTAATTTTAATATGAACATTAGCAACAAGCTGCTTAAAGCAATTACAGGTATTCTTATTGAGCTCCAGCGTCTTTTTTTTATAAATAAAAACCATGCAGTTAGTAAAAGATTTGCCGGAATTAGAAATATATGTGTACCAAGGAAGGTAAAAAGCCGCATAATACTCGTACGTATATCGCTTACATGGCCGGCAATAAAGTTGAAAGCATGTTCATCAAAAGCATCCGTGTTACCATGAAAAACTTTGTCTGCAATAAAAATAAACGCTACTAAAGCTGCCGTAAAAATTCCCAGCAGTATAAAAACTTCTAAGGAAAATAGTGTTGCTTCGGCAAAAAGATTTTTAAACCTATCCCTGATATACCTTATCATAATATTTTGTAAACGAAATTTTCAGCATGATATTTCAATGCAGGCCGTTCAAAGATACGCCACCTATGAAAGTGGAGTTTTTGAAGCTTAAAATTTGAAGAATTTCGTTTGTTAGATATAGGCGCTTAGCAGAAATTTTTAAGATTGCTTTTGAGGATCTTAAAAAAACCTGATCTCTACTGAACTCATTTTTTTCTAATTCTTTTCAGAAAGTAAAGACAAAACAATCACCTCAACTTTATCTTGGGAAACTTGTTTGTTTTATAACGACATTGTGGTTGAATACAGTTTCAGTTAACATTTGTGACAGGAACGCCTCTCCTTTTAATTGCGGATATTTTTCGCAAAAAGTCATTGCCCCGCAAAGATATTCTTAACATCCTGTAAAATCAATACTTCCAGCAAAAGCTAAACCCTTACCAAAGCAATATCGGTATTATTATATTTGTAAGAAAAAAATTTATACCCACACTATCGCCCATATTAAACAGTCCTATCGAATACCTTAAAGGTGTGGGCCCGCAGCGAGCTGATATTCTAAAAAAAGAAGCCGGTATTTTCATCTTTAATGATCTGCTGGAATATTTCCCTTTCCGGCATATAGATAAAACACAGGTTACGCCCATCAGTATGGTTAATGCCGATACAGATTACACATTGGTTTCGGGAAAAATAATGTCTGTTGAAATATTTGGAGAAAAGAGAAGCCGGAGGCTGGTGGCCACCTTGTATGATGGCACCGGCGAGCTTGAATTGGTTTGGTTTCAGGGCATTACCTGGATCGAAAAAACATTATCTGTCGGAACGCGATACAGGGTTTTTGGTAAGGCAGGTTTTTTTATGAACAGCCTGCAAATAACGCACCCGGAGATGGAGATGATAACAGAGGGAAATGCAGAGGGTAAATCTTTTTTAGAACCTGTATATCCAAGCACGGAAAAATTAAAAGCAAGGAGCCTCGGCGGCAGGCAACTCGCAAAGCTTACTTCTGCGCTGTTGCAAATGATCACAATAAAAGACATTCCGGAAAACCTGCCCGAAATAATAATTAATAAATACCGGATGGTAAGCAGGTACGAGGCTTTTTGCCACATACATTTCCCGGCTAACCAGAATGAATATATTGCTGCAGTAAAGCGGTTAAAATTTGAAGAATTATTTATTTCACAATTGCGGCTGGGGCTGCTGCGTTTTAAACGGCATTCTTTTTCCAAAGGATTGGTATTTAAAAGTGTTGGAAATAATTTCAATGAATTCTACAGTAATCATCTTCCCTTTGAGCTAACCGGCGCTCAAAAAAGAGTGATAAAAGAAATAAGAAAAGATATGGGAAGCGGGCGCCAGATGAATCGCCTGCTGCAAGGCGATGTAGGCAGTGGTAAAACGATGGTTGCGCTTATGAGCATGCTTATTGCTGCAGATAATAATTATCAAAGCTGCTTTATGGCGCCTACTGAAATACTGGCCCGGCAACATTTCGATAGTCTTTCATCTACGTTGGGCGACATTCCATTAAACGTGAGAATACTTACCGGCGCTACTTCCGCAAAAGAAAAAAGAGAAATACTTGAGCTATGTGCCAAAGGTGAAATAGATATATTAACCGGTACGCATGCTTTGATTGAAGATGCGGTTCAATTTAAAAATCTTGGCCTTGCGATCGTGGATGAGCAACATCGCTTTGGTGTTGCGCAAAGAGCAAAGCTTTGGAAAAAAAACGAAGTAAGCCCGCACGTGCTGGTAATGACAGCCACACCGATTCCGCGAACGCTTGCCCTCACTGCTTATGGCGAACTGGACTATAGCATCATGGACGAGCTGCCGCCGGGCCGCAAGCCGGTAACTACGGTGCATCGTATGGAATATGCACGGCCACAGGTGATGGATTTTATAAAAAGTGAAATACGAAATGGCAGGCAGGCTTATGTTATTTATCCGTTGATTGAAGAGTCTGCAAAGCTGGATTTTGAAAACCTGATGAAAGGATATGAAGAAGTAAAAGCTTTTTTCCCTGAGCCGGAGTTCTATATAAGTATGGTTCATGGCAAGCAAAAGCCGGCGCAGAAAAATGCAAATATGCAGCGGTTTGTAAAAGGCGAAACGCAGATAATGGTATCTACCACCGTAATTGAAGTGGGTGTGAATGTGCCCAACGCCAGTGTGATGCTCATTGAAAGTGCGGATAGGTTTGGCTTACCGCAACTGCACCAGCTACGGGGCAGGGTAGGGCGGGGGAGCGATAAAAGCTATTGCATTTTATCCACAAAAGTCAGGCAATCCGCTGAGGCAAAAAAGCGTATAAAAATAATGTGTGAAACAAACGATGGCTTCAAGATAGCGGAGAAAGACCTGGAGATAAGAGGTCCGGGCGATATTGAAGGCACCAGGCAAAGCGGTGTTTTAAACTTCAGGCTGGCCAATATTGTTGAGGATAAAATAATTTTAGAAGAAGCCCGTATTACTGCTGAAAAAATTATTAATGAAGATCCTGAACTTTTATCTTTAGAGAATAGACGCTTGCATGATTTTTTACGTTTACAAAAAGGCAAAACGATGTGGAGTAAAATTTCATAGGTATTAATGTAATGCAAGAAATACGATGATTGTCCAAAGGACTCTTTCGGAGATGTCCGATGTTTAACTGTGTTTTATTCTAAAGTAATCACTATTATTACCATGTCTGTTAGAAGTACAATCTCTGAACAATTAATAAGAACTATCCATGAAAAATTAATCACGCACTATAACTGAACTTTAAACCATGAACTATGAACTTTTCTGTGTTAATAACCTATTAAATAAGCGTTAACCAATTTTAATTCGAAACTTGTGATGAGAATCTTTCGTAAATTTATTTCCTGGTTTCAGTACCCGATTTAAGTTCCTGATTATTTTTGTATTCATATTTATAATCATAGATTAATTAGAAGCATTGAGAATTTTAAAGCCTGTTTACACCTGCATTTTTTTTACAGCTATCATGTTTTTATGGGCGCTTCAATCATTTGGCCAGGTGGAATTTATTGAGAATAAAGGCCAATGGAGCAGTGAGATTAAATTTATGAGCCTCGCAGGAAGCGGTTCATTTTACCTTCGGCAAAATGGATTTACCATTGCGCAAAATAATCCCCAAGATGTTGAAAATTTCAAAGAGCAACGCCACGAGGCGCCTACTGCAAATGCAGACCTGAAAATAGCTCCGGTGAAAATTCGTGCACACGCTTATTCCGTAACATTTCTTAATTCCCAGGTGCCGCAGATAATTCCCGATAAGGCAATCCCCACCGTAAATAATTATTTGATAGGAAATGATAAAAGTAAGTGGGCAACCGATTGCCGCATCTTTAAAGGCGTAACCTACAAAGAGGTTTATCCCGGCATAGACGTACGGTATTACTCAGATGCCGGAAGTAATTTGAAATACGATTTCATAGTGCACCCCGGCGCTAATGTAAATGATATCGCCATGAAATATATTGGTGCCGATAAAATATCGGTGAAGAACAAAGAACTGGTGATATCTACTTCTGTCGGTGATAATAAAGAGCTTCCTCCCTATACCTACCAGGTGATAGATAACAAACGTGAGGAACTGGAATGCCGTTACGTGGTAGAGGGTGATATTGTAAAATTTAAAGTAAAAAATTATTCCCCGGATAAAATTTTGATCATTGATCCTACAGAAATTTTTTTTAGTTATTCCGGTAGTACGGCAGATAATTGGGGCTTTACCGCAACGTATGGCCCCGATGGCAGTTTTTATGGCGGTGGCATCGCCTGGGACAATGGATTTCCTGCATCTCCCGGCGCTTATGATAATTCTTTTGGTGGCGCTTATGATATTGCTATTATAAAGCTTACACCGGATGGCAGCCAGAGAGTGTATGCAACATACATTGGCGGTAGCCAAGAAGATCAGCCTCACAGCTTGATTGTTGATCCGCAGGGTAATCTTGTAATTGCAGGGAGAACAAAATCTTCAAATTATCCAACAACAAGTGTTTTTGGAAAAGGTGGTAACTGGGATATAGTTGTAACTAAACTAAATGCAGCGGGCAATGCTTTGATAGGTTCTGTAAGAATCGGTGGTACGGAAAATGATGGAGTAAATATTGGTGATGAACAATCTGTTCCGGCACTTAATTCATTAAAAAGAAATTATGGAGATGATGCCCGCAGCGAAGTGCTGCTGGATGGCGCGAATAATATTTATGTAGCATCCTGCACGCAGTCCACAGATTCTCTGAATCTGCCAGATGACTTTCCAACTACGTTCGGTGCCTTTCAAACAAAGCCGGGTATGAAACAAGATGCAGTGGTTCTTAAGCTGGATCCAAATTGTAATAATTTACTTTTTAGTACCTACATCGGAGGAGATGAAAATGACGCGGCTTATGTGCTGAAGATTGGCAGCAATAATAATATTTATGTAGCCGGTGGTACGGCAAGCAAAGACTTTCCGGGTATTTCTTCATCGGGCGTTATTCAATCAACTATCGCCAAAGGCGACGTATGCGATGGGTTTGTTATTGAATTAAATAATACAGGAACGCAGGCATTGAAGGGAACTTATCTTGGTACAAATGCAGCAGATCAGGTGTATGGTATAGAGACGGATAAATTTGGATTTATTTATGTAACCGGCCTGTCAGAAGGAAACTGGCCGGTAATCAATGCGCCATATTTTGTTCCCGGCGCAAAACAATTTATTTCCAAAATAAAATCTGACCTGAGCGCCTATGTCTATTCAACCGTGTTTGGCTCCCCTAACGCAAAAGTCCCTAACATGTCACCCGTTGCTTTTTTAGTTGACAGGTGTGAGAATGTGTATGTATCGGGCTGGGGAGGGAAGCCTAATGCTTCTTTTTTAGGAGGCAATGTGAGAGGGATGCCAATAACGCCCAACGCTATAAAAGCTAAGCCCGATGCTACGGGGAGTGATTTTTATTTTATCGTTTTGCAAAAAGATGCTGCCTCACTTTTATATGGCACTTTCTTTGGCCAGGACGATCCGCCTAACGGTGGCACAGGTCCGCAGACTTTCGGCGACCACGTAGATGGCGGCACCAGTAGGTTCGATAGAAATGGAATTATTTACCAGGCTATGTGCGCCAATTGCTCCAGGAGTGTTCCATTTCCAGGCACACCCGGCTCATGGTCTAAGACTAACAATGCCAACGTGGGTGGTAAGTGCAATCTCGGTATGTTGAAAATAGCTATGAATTTCGCGGGCATACAAGCAGGCTTGCGGGCCTCTATTAATGGTGTTCCTTACGATACCGTTGGCTGCGTTCCCCTCACAGTTGATTTCGCTGATACCATTCAAAGAGCAAAGCTTTATTACTGGAGTTTTGGCGATGGCGCCGGCGATACGACCACTGTGCCAAACATTAGCCATGTTTATAATACTACCGGCAGATTTTTAGTAAGGCTGATTGCAATAGACAGTGCAACGTGTAATATTTCTGACACGGCGTATACAACCATACGCGTAGGGAATAATAAAGTTAATCTCGACTTCATCCCAACAAAATTGCAGCCCTGCACAAGCCTTAGTTATAGCTTTGCCAATACCTCAACACCCACATTTGGCGCCTTTAATCCAAATACTTTCACGTGGGATTTTGGGGACAATACGCGGGCAGTAGCGCAAAGCCAGGCGCCGCCGATTATCCATACTTATGCCGGCCCGGGTACTTACAAAGTGAAGTTGTCAATTAGTGATACTACATTTTGTAACTCTCCGGACGACACGGTCAAAATCGTCCGCTTATCGCCACAGGTAAAAGCACAATTTTCAACCCCACCTAACGGTTGCGTTCCTTATACTGCCGATTTTGTAAACAATTCATTGGGAGGCCTGAATTTTATTTGGGATTTTGGCGACGGTACCACTTCCACGCAGGATAATCCATCACATCTGTATTCGACAGTGGGCACTTATGTTGTAAAATTAGTAGCGTTTGATTCCACCTCATGTAACAAAATGGATTCTACTTCTTTTACAATCAATGTAAGCCCTGTACCATCTGCGGCATTTACATATAACCCTAATCCTCCGCAGGAAAATAAGTTCACCAATTTTGTAAATCAATCTATGGGTGCTACAAGCTATGTGTGGAATTTTGGAGATGGGGACACAAGTAATGAAGAAAGCCCTTCGCATATTTTTCCGGCCACCGCTACCTATTCCGTGTGCCTTAATGCAGCAAACGAAGCAGGTTGCAGCGTGGATACCTGCGTGGACGTACAGGCGCTCATTAAACCATTGATAGATGTGCCTTCAGCCTTTACGCCCGGCAGGTTTGGCGTTAACAGCCGCATTAAAGTGCAAGGGTTTGGTATAGCGCAAATGAAATGGACAATTTACAATCGCTGGGGCCAAAAGGTATATGAAACATCCAGCAGCAAAAGTTCGTGGGATGGTACTTTCAATGGAAGGCTTCAGCCGGTTGACGTTTATACTTATACGTTAGACGTTACTTTTTCAGATGGCAAAAAATATAGAAAAACGGGTGATATTACTTTATTAAGATAATTGGAAAAAAAACACAATGAAGAGATGTATTAAAATATTTGTTTTTTTATTGATAACTTCCTCATTTTTTCAAAATGGAATGAGCCAGGATTTGCACTTTTCCCAGTTCTTTAATAATCCTTTGCTCACCAATCCTGCCAATACAGGCTTCATCCCGGATGCCGACTACCGGCTAGGCGCATCTTATAGAAATCAATATTCCAACATCATGGCTGTGCCGTATAAAACACTTTCAGTGTATGGCGATGCACAGGTATTACGCAACCGTATAGAAACAGGATGGCTTGGCCTTGGCGGTGTTATTTTGCGTGATGTGGCGGGTACAGGAAGCTTAACTTCTACAAAAATATATGGGTCTATCGCTTACCATCAGCAGTTGGGCCTGAGCAGTTTGCTTACGGCGGGCTTCAATGTGGGCTGGGCCAACAAGAGAATTGACCAGAGCAAGCTTACCTTCCCTGACCAGTTTGACGGTAAGTTTTTTGACGGCACACAACCTACCTCGGTGATGCTTGCCAATAACAGCGTCAGCTATTTTGATCTGCAGGTGGGAATGAACTATGCTTACTTTCCTACAGAAGACATTTATATAAATGCCGGCTATTCTATTCATCATGTGAACAGCCCGAAAGAAACTTTTTTTGAAGAAGATAACACGCTTGATAATAAAATTTCAATGCGGCAAATAGCCTTCCTTAATGGTATTTATAAAGTAAATGAAGATGTAATTATTAATCCGAATATTTATTATACCACGCAGGCAAAAGCCAGCGAATTAGTGTTTGGCCTCAATGCTGCTTACAACCTTTCCGGAGATGGCAGCAAGCAAATACTTGGCGGCCTATATTACAGGTATAATGATGCAGTAGTACCTATGGTAGGCCTGGAAATAAATAATATCCGCTTCACCTTTAGTTATGATGCTACCACTTCTTCTCTCCGCAACTTCAATCATTCTTTAGGTGCTTCAGAGTTTAATCTTTTGAGAAAGGGATTCTACAGTGAATATAATGGCGACAGGCGACAATCTTTGTGTCCCTCATTTTAGCTGTATTCATTTTTATTTTAAAAGATGGGCTGCCATATATTTCCTTCAATTAATTTCAAAATTTCCGGGTGTTTATTTTTATCTTTCCCCGCTTGGAAAATTTAAAAACTCAAAGCAAATTATAATCTATGCTATAGTTGGAAGCATTTAACTGTTTACATTATTTATTACTTGTAATTAATTTTTATGAATAAAAAGATTGCCATTATTGGCGGAGGAAATTTAGGATCTGCCATTGCAGAGGGGTTGCTTAAAAGTAAATTCAGTAAGCCTTCTGATATTACGATCACAAAAAGGAAAATTGCAACATTGCAATCACTACAGAATAAAGGCGTACATGTTACTTCAAACAATGGAGAAGCCGTACGCAATAGTGAATTGGTAATACTTGCCGTAAAGCCTTACCAGGTAACAGATGTAGTCAATAGCTTTAAAGATGAATTGATGGGCAAACATTTTTTAGTGTCGGTAGTTACCGGCGTTTTAATAACAGAGATTGAAGAGATCATTAATAAAAAACTCCCGGTTTTTCGTGCGATGCCTAACACTGCTATCGCTATACAAGAAAGTATGACCTGCTTAAGTTTTACCAATGCTGCCGCAGTGCAAATTAATTACGTAAAAAAGTTATTCTCTACTTTAGGTAAGGTGGCATTAATAGATGAGAAGCTAATGGAAGCCGCTACTGTATTGGGCGCCTGCGGGACTGCGTATGCCATGCGGTACATTCGTGCTAATATACAGGGTGGTATCGAAATTGGTTTTGATGCTGCAACGGCCAACCTTATTTCTGCCCAAACCGTTAAGGGTGCCGCAGAGTTATTATTGCAAAAAGGGACGCATCCAGAGCAGGAGATAGATAAAGTAACCACCCCAAAAGGCTGCACCATCGCCGGCCTTAACGAAATGGAACATCGCGGCTTTAGCTCTTCTCTTATAAAAGGAATTGCCGTGAGTTATAATAAAATTGCTAAAAGCTGAGGTAGGTTAGCATCGTTTGAAGTAAGCCTAAAACATTTGCAGCATTATTGTGTTGAAAATGGTTATCGTTATAATACAAGAAAACTAAGCGAGTCCCGAAAGGTTTGTTCTTTCATTAACTAAAAATTGAAGGAAGGTTAGATGATAAGAATTCGGCAGGTGAAAACAAAAATGGTAGCTATTGCGCAGCAGATTTTAAAGATTCAGTTATATTATTAATTATAGGCGAAAGTTTTTCGCTATCAACATTTTTAACTTGATTATCCACTATTTTATATAGGGTCTCTAATAATTCAAAACTTTCTTTATCCGCTAATACACAAGAAACTATTTCATTAATAATATCTTCATTTTTATCAAAAATTGTCATGTTAATACATGCACCATTCTTATCGTCAACCATAGAAAAATATTTATCAATTAATATCTTTTCTTTTTGCCCTGTATAAACGAAATAAGAATAGTAGCTATCGCCCCTGTTCCAGTTTAGGTTATCTGTACTTGTTAGATTAGATAAGGTTTTGATAAGAGATATATACTCTTTCTGAAGCATTAATTAGATTTTAATTTTGTTTCACATTCTAAAATGGCTTTTATAATAATTATTATTTTATTGTTGCAAGATTGCTTCTTAAATTCATGATAACATCCTTTTCAATTATATTATAAAAATCCTTAGTTAAAGCCGTCATTAAAGTTACACATTTATTGCAATTTATTATAGGTGCCCCATCTAATATTAGCTGATTGGTTTCTATATTATTAAAAACATTAACAGATGAATTTAATCTTTCAATATAGTTATTAATTGATGTGTAAGAATACAGAGCTTCGTTATTAATACATTTTTGTAAATCTTGCATTTCAAGACTAAGCATATTCATTTTAACGGAGGCATCTCTAATAAAATTATCTTTTCTAACTTCATTACCTGCAAGGTGCTTGATCTCTTGTTCATTCCTGACCTGTGCAATTTGATAAATCGCAATTGATAATCCGGTAATCGTAAATGCCCCACATAAGGTATTGTAAAAATTTATATCGAAATACCCTGAAAAAATTAATCTATTACCAGAGCAAAGCCAAACAATAATGCTTAACAACAGGCTTATTATTATGTATAAAAACAGAAGCCATAAAAACCTTTTTATTAATTTAGGCATTACTATATTTTACAATTGTTGAATATACGAAGTGAAATGCAGCTTGGCAATATTTTATATTTTGGCTTTATGACAAAACAACTTATTAATGGGGTAAGAAGTTATCAGCAAACAAAAGCCTTTACACATACCTTTATTTTTTTGCCCTTTGATCTTCCTTCCGGAATTAAGAAGAGTTTCTAAAAATAAAAATAGATGCCGATGTTCGGCGTTCCTTGTAGCGAAGCAAGGCAAGCTGTGCCGATGATTCTTCGGCCTGGCATCATCAACATCAATTTAGGTTCGAACCCCGCGTCTCCTGCAAGAGACCCGCGTGAATAACGGTTATCGCTGTGTATTCTCATCCAGGAGTTACGTTAACTTAATGAAATTGGGTGACGTCAAATCTAACCGCATAACATTAAAACGAATAGATCATCTGCAACTTTACTTCTGACTTTTTATTTCCATTTATGAAGTCGAGCCCGCTGCCTATACCATTTTTATCAGGATAAATTGTTTGTGCAAATTTGGCCCAGAGCGCAAGCTTTCTCGTCAGGTCGTAATTAATATTGATGTAGTAGCGATATCCTTTATCGTAAAATACCGGGATAGAATAACTGTACAACAGATCATTTTCATAAGCATATAAGCGGCTGTCGTAACCATCCGTCTCAAAATACTGCAGGCGCATATTACCGGATAATGGCTTCAGTAAAGGCTTGTAAAGAACATCCGTATAAATAAGAAAACCATTTTGCGAAGATTTACTTTGAGCGGATAGATTATCCGGAAGAGCTCTTTTATCGAACCACAATAGTTCTACTCTTGAACGAAAGGTAAACGCTGGATTTATTTTATAACTGAATTGCGTTCTCAAATCCTGTTTCGGTTTCGCAATTACTGGGTTAAGAGGCAATGCGTCCGGGTTATAATTAATCGCCTTTTTTTCGGTTCGGTAACGTACATAAGCCTGCACTTGCTTGTTCGGTACGTAAGTCAACTGCACCATATATTCACTTCCTGAAGAAGGTGCATCTACACGGAATTTCAGCCACGGGAAATGGTAAAAATCAGCATACGCATCTATTCTCAAATAATCCATTGGCCTGATAGTGATTCCCGAAAAAAAGCCGCTTTCATTTGTTGCATAAGTACTCTCCGTAAATGCATTTGTATAAAGCGACTGATAGCCTTTTGAAATATTCCGGTAAAGAAAACTCATATCAATATGCGAGTCCGCACTTATCATCAAGCCATTTACAAAGGCCTTGTCCAAATCCTGGTCTGACGCGGCCTCGCCAAAAAAATGCATGTTCTTAAAAGTATAACTGTAGTCCACGCTATAGTTGCCAGCCGATTTACCGGAAAGTGCATATTTATTATACAACAATGCTGCTTTGCTAATGGTATGATCGAAAGTATAATGAACGGCGTTTACGCCGGCATGAAATTTATTATCGCTATACCCTGCGTTTCCTCCAAAAGTTATTTGCCCTTGTGAGTGCCGGTCTTCAATTTCACTATTGGTTCTGTGGTAACCCGATAGTTGTAAAGAAGAAACGAAGTCTTCAAAGTTTACTGTATCAACTACAAAGTTTGCATCGAGCTTGCGATAGCTTGCAAAGCCTGTTGCTTCCCAATTATTTTTTTTAAGTGTAATACCTATTCCCCTGTTGAAGGCAATTTCACCGGCTGAGTTGTATGGGCGCAGCACGTCAGACTGTCTTTTAAAGTTGGAGATATCCGCACTTTTTTTAAAAGCAAGGCTTTGCCATTGCGTTAATCCCTGCCCCATATTCACCGTAAAATCTCCTATGGCAAGCGATTTTATAATGCCAAGGTTCCGGGCAAAAAAATGGGCTGAATAAAAATCAAAGCCATTCTTTTGGGTTCCTTTAAATAACTGCTCGCCTGCATCCTTCTCTGCTGTGAAGCCATACTGCAAAAGGTTTTTAAAAATATATTTATAGCGTATGAATAATTTTTGCGGGCTTCCGGGGTAATAATTATTTGCGGTGCTGCTGTTAAGCTTGTAACCTTTTGAGGTTTCTAAAACCTGTGATGTTCTTATTAAAACAGAGCGGTCACCATTTTTTAGCCTGCTGCCCAATGTATTGAACACAGCTACTTTGGATGCGACGGTAATATAGGGCCTTATTTTTTTCAGAAGATCCAAATCCCAGCCGGGTATGGCCTGCAGCTCATAGATACTGATAAAATTGCCAAGCAAATTTCTGTAAGAAAAAAAATTATTTATTTGTATAGGGCTTATCAGCTTAAGTTCCTGCAGTTGGCCTTCATCAGCATAGTTTAAATTAATAGGCGCTTGGATAAAATGCGCTAATTCCTGCAGGTAAGAATCATCTTCCGTTTCGGCATCTTCATTGGTCTCTGTCAGGTTTTCTAATTGTTGCTCCACTACCGGCGGAACAACGGGCTCCGGTGGAATTTCCTGGGCATAAAGTGTATTGGCGATGATGCTTATTAGTAAACAGGTTACAGCAATAACAATATTTTTTATGTACTTATTATTGCTCAATCTCTTTTGATTTGAAATTGATAATTAACATTACACCGGGGCTCACGCCAAGTTGCGGATGATAGGTGGCAGTAAGGTCAAGCCTGAAATTATTAAAGCTTACTCCTGCGCCTGCGTAGGGAGATTCATTTTCTGATGAAATACCGAGCCTTGCAAAAAACCGTTGTGCAAAATTGTATTGCACGCCTGCATTTACATTCACCGGCAGGTCTTCTTCTTTTATAATTTCAGCGCTTACTAAAAATTCTTCTGACACTTCGTAACCCGCGCCAAACTTGTAAATAGATACCAGCTTTTCATTATTCGTTTTGCTAATGTTGCCACCAACAGGATTGTAAAAGTGAACACCTGCGTGTAGCTTATCAGTGAGATGGGCGATGGCCCCGATCTCAAAATTTACTGCCGATGAATTACCGTATCCTGGTATGCGGTAAGAATAATAATTAAACTTTACACCCAGGTCCAGCTGGCTTCCCAGCGCACGTGCGTAAGCGATACCCAATTGAGATTCATTGTAATTTTTAAATCCAAAATAATCTGCCTGGAAACCAAAATTGCCTTTAGAGGTTGGCAATACTGCAACGGCACAATACATATTTGTTTCAGCAAGCAAAAACCGTCTTTCGCCATATACGCCAATCGCCGTGCTTTTTATTTGCGCAAGCGCTGCCTGGTTAGAAGTAAAAGAAAATGCATCCACGTGGTGGATACTATATGCGCCCAAACCTGTATAGGGCGCTGCAATAGGTCTTCGCAGGGATTGTGCGTTGGAAAGTGCGCATGCCAGAATTAAGAATGGAAGAAGGTAGATTTTTCTCACGATGGTAATGGTATAAATAAATATAGAAATTAAAACTAAACATTAGGCCGCCGGCGCAAAAAATAATAATAAGTGAATGCAGGGGGTTAATTTTGCGCACATGAAATTATTAGATGGAAAACTGGCGTCGCAGGCTATAAAGGATGACCTCAAAAAGAAAATTTCTTTATTAAAAGCAGAGAACAAAAAAACTCCTCACCTTGCTGCAATATTGATTGGCAACAATGCTGCAAGCGAAACTTATGTGGCTTCTAAGGTAAAAAATTGTGAAGCCGTTGGCATCACGTCCACGCTTATTCGATTTGAAGATTCGATAACCGAAGAGAAATTATTAAGTAAGATAAAGGAGCTAAATGGTAATGCTGATATAGATGGAATTTTAGTGCAGCTTCCTTTGCCGAAAAATATATCAGAGGAAAAAGTAATTAATACAATTATACCTTCCAAGGATGTTGATGGTTTTCATCCCGTAAATGTTGGGAAGATGGTGCTGGGATTTCCTTCGTTTATATCCGCCACGCCTTACGGGATTTTGTTGCTCCTTGAGCATTACAAAATTGAAACAAGCGGAAAAAGCGTGGTGGTAATTGGTCGCAGCAATATCGTCGGAACGCCTATCAGTATTTTATTATCCAGGAATAACGAGCATGGAAATGCAACCGTTACGCTTTGTCATTCACGCACCAAAAATATCAGGGATCTTTGCTTGCAGGCGGATATAATAATCGCTGCCATCGGCAAACCTAACTTTGTAACGGCGGATATGGTAAAAGAAAATGCAGTGATAATTGACGTAGGTATAAATCGCGTAAAAGATGAAACAAAAAAAAGCGGCTATGCATTGACGGGAGATGTTGATTTTAGAAATGTTTCGGACAAAGCAGCATATATAACGCCGGTGCCCGGCGGTGTTGGTCTGATGACAATAGCGGCACTTTTGACGAACACATATAAAGCGTGCGTGGAGAAATAAATAAGATTTTTTAAGTAGTATATAATAAAATTGGTAATAAGAAAATATTCTCATAGAGTCCCTCGGACAACATTCAATATTCAATATTCTCGTAGAGTCCTCGGACAATATTCAACACTCAAATAAGTAAAAACTAAAATTTATATAAAATGGAACAGAAAAAATTTGATCTTGAAGACAGGCTAGTTGATTTTTCATGCAGGGTTATAGAAGTGGTTGAAGCTTTGCCATCTACAAGGGCTGGAAATTATATTGCAGCGCAATTGATCAGGTGTGGACTTGCTCCGGGTTTGTTATATGGCGAGGCTCAAAGTGCAGAGTCAAGAATGGACTTTGTGCATAAAATGAAAATCAATCTGAAAGAACTTAAAGAAACAAGGGTGTGCTTAAAAATTATCACTAAATCTGTGATGATAAAACCTGTTGAAAGATTAAGTAACATTAAATCTGAAAATGAACAACTGATTTCGATAATTGCAAAAAGCATTGAGACTGCTAAAAAAAATATTGAATTGAATAAAAATAAATCTGGTAAACAGGAAGCGAAACGTTAGAATTTGAACTGGCCTTTTACCCTTGAATATTGTCCGAGGGACTCTATGAGAAATATTGATTATTGAATATTGAATATTGAATATTGATTATTGAATATTGAATATTGAATATTGAATATTGAATATTGAATATTGAATATTGATTGTTGATTGTTGATTGTTGATTGTTGAATATTGATTATTGATTATTGATTGTTGAATATTGATTAATGATTATTGATTATTGATTATTGATTAATGAATATTGAATATTGATTGTTGAATGTTATTTTAAATGCTTTGCCCAATTATGATTTCTGAAAAAAAGACACATACAGCCACTTTGCTTCCTGTTATGGAATCTTTCTATACCATACAGGGCGAGGGCTTTCACCAGGGCAAGGCTGCTTATTTTATAAGACTTGCCGGCTGTGATGTGGGTTGTGTATGGTGCGACGTAAAAGAAAGCTGGGACAAAGATTTGCATCCTCTACAAGCCGTGGATGATATAGTTGCCCACGCAAAGAATCATCCGGGAAGATTAGCTGTTATCACCGGGGGCGAGCCTACATTGTATAACCTGGAAAAACTTACTAAAATACTTCAACAGGAAGGGTTTGCAACTAATATTGAGACGTCCGGTTCTCACCCTTTAACCGGCTCCTGGGATTGGGTGTGCTTATCTCCTAAAAAATTCAAGCCACCCTTGCCGGAAATTTTGAAAAAAGCAAATGAGCTAAAAATTATTGTATTTAATAAATCAGATTTTGCCTGGGCGGAAAAGTACGCTGCACAGGTGTCTCCGCAATGCAAGCTATACCTGCAACCGGAATGGAGTAAGGCTGAAATTGTCAGCCCTTATATTGTTGAATACATAAAGAGAAATCCGAGGTGGGAACTATCTCTCCAGATACACAAGTACATTAATGTTCCGTAGTAAATGTTTGATGTACGATGTTTGATGTACGATGTACTTAAGAAATGTACGATGTACGATGTACGATGTACGATGTAGATTTCAACCGGTTATCATATATAATCATAATGTTTAGACATTAAGTCCTTAACAAGTCGTTAGATAATTAGCAGCCTAATTGTTATTACTTTTATTCATCTCTGAAAATAAAATTCAATTTTGATAGATAAGATCGCTGATACATCGTACATCGTACATCGTACATCGTACATCGTTAGTAGCACATCGTACATCACGAAATTTTTTCTCACATCGTACCTCGTACTTCTTACATCGTACATGGCTACTGCGCAGTGGTACGATCCGGAGAAAGTAGATCATAATGCAAGCACTATTTATAATCTTGCCAACAATAAAGCACAAGGTGAGGAATATGCGACCGCCAGGCGCATGATGAATGAAGCGATAAAGATCGAGCCGAAATTTGTGGATGCTTATCTCTCACTGGCAGGCATAGACGCAAGTATGAAAAATTATTCACTGGCCGTAAGTAATTTTGAAAAAGCGTTTGCCCTTGATTCCGTGTACAGCAATTATTACCTGCTCCCTTACTCAATTGATTTGGCCGGCTGTGGAAGATTTGAAGATGCTCTGAAAGCAATAAATACTTTTCTTCAAAATCCAAAGATAAATGAGCGAAGTATCAAAGCAGGCGAATTTAGAAAAAAGACTTATCAATTTGCCATAGATTATAAAGTAACCCATCCTGAAAAAGATTATGTTTTTAACCCTACCAACTTAGGTGATAGCATTAATACTAAGGACCTCGAATATTTTCCTTCGCTGACTATTGATGGAAAGAAATTGATCTTTACAGAAAGGATAAACAGGAACGAAGATTTTTATGAAAGCGATTGGGTAAATGGTAAATGGAGCAAGGCCTTTCCCTTGCCGGGAAATATTAATTCATCCGCCTTCAACGAAGGTGCGCAGAATATTTCACAGGATGGAAAGTGGCTGATATTTACCGGCTGCAATTTTCCTGAAGGGCTCGGAAGTTGCGATCTGTACATTTCTTACCTCACAAAAAACGGCTGGAGTGAGCCGCAAAATTTAGGGCGAAATGTAAATTCTGAATTCTGGGAATCTACTCCTTCACTCTCTCCCGATAAAAAAGACCTTTACTTCAGCAGTAATGTCCCCGGCGGTTTTGGTGGAAAAGATATTTGGGTTTGCCACAGAAATGAAAACGGACAGTGGGAAGAACCACTAAACCTCGGCCCGGAAATAAATACGCCGGGAGATGAGAGTACTCCGTTTATTCATGCGGATAACCGGACCTTATATTTTAATTCGAATGGGCATGACTGTTATAGTGACAAGCCGGACATATTTGTGACACGAAAAATTGCAAATGGTAAATGGAGCAAACCGGAGAACCTTGGTTACCCGGTAAATACAATTGATGACGAAGGCTCGCTAATTGTGGCGGCTGACGGCAAAACTGCTTACTACTCAAGCGATCGCAGTGACACAAAAGGCGGCCTGGATATTTATACTTTCGAACTGAGACAAGACCTAAGGCCATTAAAAACATTGTGGGTAAAAGGAAAAGTTTTTGATGCTAAAACAAAAGAGGGCTTGCCTTCATCTGTTGAGCTTACTGACGTAAAGACACGCGAAGTGGTGAGCAAATTGCAAACCGATGAAGATGGGAATTATCTTGTGACGCTGCCGATGGGTAAGGACTATGCTTTTAACGTAAAGCGAAAAGGATATTTGTTCTTCTCTGAAAATTATAACATCAGTGAAACATCACCCGACTCTACATTTCAGGCCGACATTCCCTTGCAACCGATAGAAGCCGATGCTCACATCATTTTAAAAAATGTTTTTTTTGATTCAAAGAAAATTGAATTGAAGCCTGAGTCTGTTGCGGAGCTTGATAATGTCGTAAGATTTTTAAATGAAAATCCAAATGTAAAAATTCAGATAAGCGGATACACAGATAACGTAGGGAAACCCGAAGATAATTTGAAGCTTTCAACAGGCAGGGCGATTGCCGTAGTAAATTATCTTTTGAACAAAAGTGTAAAAAATGAGCGCCTGAATTTTAAAGGCTATGGTGAAACTAACCCGGTATCAAATAACAACACTGAAGAAGGGCGGGCGCTAAATCGCCGGACAGAATTAAAAATATTGAGCACTGAGTAATTCCGTAATTTTATCAATAAATATTTTTTAATGAAACTTACCATTGTAATTAACAAAGGGGAAGAATTTTTTCTTGGCAGAATAAAAGAAATACCAGCCGTATTAACGCAGGGAACTACCGTTGAAGAAGCAAGACGTGTTGGATGCACTTGGGTTATATCTTGAAGATATGCAAAGCGAAGAAGATGAGTTCCAAAAGGTTTTAGAGCAGGATTTAATTATTTCTTAATGTCAGTAAAAAGAAATCAATTTATAAGCCATCTTCAAAACAATAAATGTTTTTTACACAGGAATGGCGCTAAGCATGATATTTTTAAAAATAGCATTTCTGAAAAAAAGACGTCTGTTCCTCGACATCCGCAAATAGATAAAGATCTTTGTAATCTAATTTGTAAGCAATTGGCAGCGATTCAGCGAGTAAATAGAACCCTTATGCATTCTGAGTTTCATTAGTGTAATTAAAAATATTTTTCGGGCTGTTTGAGTTAGGGAGAGTTATGGGGATAAAAAGCCCTTGCGGGCTGGTGATACTTTAAATTAAAGTATATTTGTTACCCATATTTTCATTAAAAAGCCCGTTGTTACTGATTTGTCTTTTTTGTTGCCGTAAAAGGGGTTTTATATTGGGTAACAAACACAATTCTACCTCCGCAGCAAAGAAAGCTGAGGTAAAAGACCAAACAATTAACGGTGCAGACATCGCCTAAACTACGCAAAATTATCAGGAGCTATTTTCCGGATTGGAGCAAAAACCTTACGGACGTAGCCGATCACCGCAAACGAAAAGACTATCGTTGTGACGAACTGTTAAGGGCAGCACTGGCCATGTTTATCTTCAAGTCGCAAAGCCGCAATGCAGTCAATAACGACCGCAGGCACAGCGGTGAATTTAAGGCCAACTTCAAAAAACTTTTCCAGGCCGATCTGCCCCATCTGGATGCAGTACAAGATTATTTTAAAGTATTGCCGCCAACCGAACTGGAAGACCTGAAAGTAAAACTGATTAGCCGGCTGATAGAAAACAAGGTCTTTTATAAACATAAAATATTTGGACATTACATGGTAGCTGTAGATGCCAGTGGTATGGTAAGCTGCGATGAAGACAGGTTTGGATGCGGATTAAAAAAGGAATCTAAAAATGGCAAAACAACTTACCTGTATCCTGTGCTGGAAGCAAAGCTGGTGACCGAAAATGGTTTTTGTATATCGCTGGCCACAGAATGGATAATCAATGACAACAATAAACCTTACGACAAACAGGATTGTGAACAGAACGCTTTTAAACGCCTGTCAAAAAAATTAAAACAGGCTTTTCCCCGGCTGCCTGTCTGCATACTGGCAGATGCGCTTTATGCCAGCAACCCGGTGATGGATATTTGCGAAAACAACGACTGGAAATACATCATCACCCTGCAGGACGGCAGCCTGCCTGCTTTGCAGGATTGCCTCAAAGATGATCCACCCACAAAGCACAACAGTTTTATTCATCAGCCGGAATGCAGGGTAAAAAATAACAGCATCACACAGGAGTTTTATTGGGTGGAAGATTTACTTCATAAGAAACACACCCTGCACTACCTCCAGTGCAAAGAAACTATTAGCAATCAGGTAACCAACCAATCGTCCACAACCAACTTTGTCCGCATCACCAATCTGCCGGTTGAAAGATCCACCGTAAAAGCCTTAAGCAAAGCCGGAAGGTTAAGATGGAAAATAGAAAATGAAGGGTTTAATGAAGAGAAAAATAATGGCTACAACATGCAGCATTTATACAGCAGAACCTCCTTCAATGCCCAACAAAACTACTACCAGTGCCTACTGATCGCACACCTGATTAATCAACTGCTGGAGCATACATGCAAAATACAGGACCTGCTGCGATGCTTTAAAAAAATCTCAATCAAATATCTGTGGCAACAATTACTTTGTGCCATGAAATGCCAGCCGCTCTGCATACAAACCCTCACTGCTATCAACAATAAAAAGCACCTGTTCCTCGACATCCGCAAATAGATAAAGATCTTTGTAATCTAATTGCCGTAAGCAATATTTACTCACTGAATCGCGGCAATTGGAGATCCCAAAATTATAAGGCATATTTAATGTATTTTAAGCGCCCGCTTTACTGCCCTGCTTTTACTATGCTCAATGAACTTAAATACCAAATCGCACTTACCTTAGTTCCCAATATTGGTGACGTACATGCTAAAGCGTTGATCAATCATTTTGGAAATGCGGAAGCCATTTTCAAAGCCTCAAAAAAACATCTTGAAGAGCTCGATGGTATCGGAACCGTACGGGCTAATTCAATAAAAAATTTTACCAGCTTTTCAAGAGCCGAGGAAGAAATTTTTTTTATAGAAAAGTACAAGATCACCCCGCTTTTTATTACAGATAAAAATTATCCACAGCGGTTGCTGAATTGCTACGACTCACCAGCCATACTTTACTACAAAGGAAATGCAGACCTCAATGCTTCGAAAATTATCGCTGTCGTAGGTACGAGAAATAATAATGAATATGGGAAGAGTATTTGCGAAAAATTTATAGAAGAACTTGCAAATGAAAATGTGCTTATTGTAAGCGGCCTTGCTTTTGGGATAGATAGTGTAGCTCATAAAACTTCATTAAAAAATAATCTGCAGACGGTTGGCGTTCTTGCGCATGGGCTTGATACAATCTATCCATCGCAGAATGCGTCTTTAGCCAAACAAATGTCTGCGCAAGGAGGATTGCTTACCGAATTCAGAAGCCAAACAAAACCAGACCGCCAGAACTTTCCCTCGAGAAACAGGATTGTGGCCGGCATCAGCGATGCGGTAGTAGTGATTGAAACCGGCATTAAGGGAGGATCATTAATTACTGCTGAACTCGGCAATGGCTATAACAAAGATGTATTTGCTTTTCCGGGAAGAACGACGGATACCAAAAGCGAAGGCTGTAATTATCTCATAAAAAATAATAAGGCCGGCCTCATTTCTTCTGCACAGGATCTTCTTGAAAATATGGGCTGGACACAGGCGAAAAAAGTATCCGCGAAAAAACAAAGAGAATTATTTATTGAGCTTACACCGGGTGAAAAAATAATTGTTGACATACTGCAGTCACAAGAGCAGGTACACATTGATGAGCTATATTTTAAAAGCAAACTAAACAGCAGTAAAGTGGCTGCTGCATTACTCATGCTGGAGATGCAAAATGTTGTAATCTCTTTGCCGGGCAAAATTTATAAGTTAAGTCCCTGACACGATTAAAAATTCCGCAAAGTCCCCTTCGGGGATTTAGGGGCTGTTTTATTATCTTTGCACATGGCTACAATAAATAACCCTACCGCAGTTTCAAAAAAATTTTTTGGTGAAGGATTAACCTACGACGATGTGTTGCTGATGCCGGCATACAGCGATGTATTACCCGCAGAAGTAATTACAAAAACAAGGCTTACAAAAACAATTTCTTTAAATATCCCCATGCTCAGTGCGGCAATGGATACGGTGACAGAAGCTGCGCTGGCCATAGCTTTGGCGAGAGAAGGAGGCCTGGGTATTCTTCATAAAAATATGAGTATAGAGCAGCAGGCAGCGCAGGTAAGAAAAGTGAAGCGCAGTGAAAGCGGTTTAATCTTCGATCCTGTAACACTCCTTATAGATGCAACTATTGGTGATGCATTGAAGCTTATGAAAGAAAATAAAATAGGCGGTATTCCCATTGTTGATAATAAAGGAAAGCTGGTAGGTATTTTAACTAACAGGGATCTTCGGTTTGAAGACAATCACAAACGTAAGGTGAGTGAATTAATGACTAAAGAAAATTTGATAACAGCTCCTGAAGGAACTGACCTCAAAAAAGCGCAGTCTATTTTAAGAAAATACAAAATAGAAAAACTTCCTGTTGTAAGCAGGGCAGGTGTATTAAAAGGTCTCATTACTTACAGGGATATTTTGCAGGTACACAATCATCCCAATGCAGCGAAGGACAGCTTTGGTAGATTGCTTGTAGGTGCTGGCGTTGGCATTACAAAAGACATCAGCGACCGCATCGCTGCCTTGCAGGAAGTAGGCGTTGACATTATATGCCTCGATAGCGCACATGGCCATACAAAAGCGGTGATTGAAGCATTAAAAAAAGCAAAGAAAGATTTTAAAGACATAGTAGTAATTGCGGGAAATATTGCTACCGCCGCCGGGGCAAAGGCACTGGCTGAAGCCGGTGCGGATGCTGTGAAAGTTGGTATAGGCCCGGGTTCTATTTGTACTACCCGTATTGTTGCAGGTGCCGGTGTGCCGCAAATAACTTCTCTTATGGAAGTGGCGGCTGCTTTAAAGAATAACAAGGAGGTAGGCATTATCGCCGATGGTGGCATTCGCTATACGGGTGACATGGTGAAAGCAATTGCCGCCGGCGCAGATTGTGTGATGATGGGCGGTGTGTTTGCAGGCACAGAAGAAAGCCCCGGTGAAACTATTATTTATGAAGGAAGAAAATTTAAACAATACCGCGGTATGGGTTCGCTCGGCGCCATGGCCCAAGGCAGCAGCGATCGTTATTTTCAGAATGGGGATGAACAGGCGAAAAAATTTGTACCCGAAGGCATAGAAGGACGTATTGCTTATAAAGGTTTTTTGTCTGAAGTCGTTTACCAGTTTACCGGCGGGCTTCGTGCAGGTATGGGTTACTGTGGCGCAAAAGATATTGCTGCTTTACAAAATGCAACCTTTATAAAAATAACCATCGCAGGTATGCGGGAAAGCCATGCACATGATATTGAGATAACGAGAGAGGCGCCGAATTATAGTAGGTAGGTTTCGATACAAAATACCTCACAGGTTTCAAAAACCTGTGAGGTATTGTGATTAGACCCAACTTCATACCTCATCACTCATACCTGACGCCAAATGATAATTACAAAATACAATAAACCATTTCTTTTTTTCGATTCGTGACACAAACCGGGCGTGAGAATCGGGCGTGAAGACCGATACCAAATACCTCACAGGTTTCAAAAACCTGTGAGGTATGGTGATTAGACTCAACTTCATACCTTGCACCTCATAACTGATACCTCATAACTAATACCTAATACCTCATAACTCATACCTTGCACCCGATACCAAATGACAATTACAAAATATAAGATCACCTCACTTTTTATTGCTTGTATATTTTTATTTTCCCTAAAAGGACTTTCACAAAGGGATTCGTGCAACCTTAGAATAAGTTTGCTTACCTGCTCGCCGGGCGAAGACTTATACAGCACATTTGGGCATAGCGCTATTCGTGTAACCGACACCGGTAGCCATAGCGATATTGTGTATAATTACGGCACTTTTAATTTTGACGAACCGGGCTTCTACATGAAATTCATAAGGGGCAAACTTCTTTATTATATATCAACAGAAGACTTTGATTCCTTCCAGGCTTTTTATCGTGAAGAGGGGCGTGGCATTACAGAGCAGGTGCTGAACCTTAACTGTGCTGAAAAATATAATATGCTGTTGCTGCTTCAGACAAACCTGATGGCAGAGAATCGCTTTTACAAATATGATTTCACCTTTGATAATTGCACTACACGCCTGCGTGATCTTGTAGAGAAGGCTGCGGCTTCTCCTGTTCATTTTAAAGACATATTAAAAACACAAGCCACTTTTCGCGATCTTATTTATGAATACCTTAATTACAATGACAAGCAATGGAGTAAGCTCGGTATTGACATTTTATTGGGCAGCCCGCTGGATGTAAAAATGAAACCACGCCAGGTGATGTTTCTTCCGGACTATTTGATGAAATCCTTTGACAGCGCCACTGTCGGAAACCAGCCATTGGTTGCTGCTAAGCATAATTTATTCGAAACAATTACCGCCCCTAAAAAGAAAAATATTTTTGCTGATCCATTTTTCATTTTTGCCTGCCTTTTTTTGCTAATTGTATTTTTGAGTTTTTCCAAAAATGGATCTATAAAAAGAACGCTGTTTGCCTTTGATGGATTTCTTTTTTTAATGACGGGCTTACTTGGGATCGTGCTAATACTTATGTGGGTAGGCACTGATCACATTATGACAAAAAACAATTACAATTTACTTTGGGCGTGGCCAACAAATGCAGTTGCGGCGTTTTATATCCATTCAAAAAAGCGATTTGCAGTAAAATATTTTGTGGTATATGCATTGCTTAATATAGTGCTTATTGTTTTTTGGTTCTTTTTACCACAGCACCTAAACCCCGCGCTTATCCCCATAGTCGCCATACTCATTTTCAGAAGCTTGTTTTATATAAACTACCAAAACAAAAACAGGATATGAAAAGCATAAGCTTTAGAAATAAAAAAATATTTTACAAAGTGGAAGGCGCAGGCAACCCCGTGCTGCTTTTACACGGTTTCGCAGAAGACGGACGTGTATGGAATCACCAGGCTGAAACATTAAAGAATAATTACCGGCTGATCATTCCTGATTTACCGGGAAGTAGCGCTTCTGAGATGCTGGAAGGGGAGGTAACGTTGGAAGATTATTCAGAAGTTATAAAAGCAATTGTTGATGAAGAAATTGATGTTGATAATGGGGGACAATTCACGATGATCGGGCATAGTATGGGCGGCTATATAACCCTGGCTTTTGCGGAAAAATACCCGGAGCTACTGAATGGCCTTGGTCTATTTCATTCCTCGTCTTTTGCAGATGATGAACAAAAAAAAGAGACACGGAGAAAGGGTATTGATTTTATTCAAAAGAATGGCGCTGTCTTATTTTTAAAAAATACTATTCCAAATTTATTTTCTGAAAAATCAAAAGCTGAAGCGCCGGAATTGGTGGAAAAATTAATTGCGCTTTCAAAGGATTTTAAAGCAGAAGCGCTTATTCAATATTATGAAGCAATGATTAAAAGGCCCGATAAATCTGCAATTTTGAGATCATTCAATAAACCCATTTTGATCATTGCTGGCATGTATGATAATGCCGTGCCGGTTCAGTCAAGTCTTAGCCAATCTTACATTGCGGCTGTTACTTATTTTCATATTTTAAGATTATCAGGCCACATGGGAATGTGGGAAGAAGAAGTTGCCTCAAACTCTTTGCTAAATGAATTCTTATCTAAGTTATAAAGGGAACTTACTTTCGGATTTTTAGAAATTTTTGAAGTAAAAACTTTCTGGAAGTCTATTGATTTTATTATGTTCTTTACTAAGATAAATATCAGTAGTTTTAAAGTATAAATTTTTTTTATGAAAAACATATTTACATACCTAATATTTTTTTTAAGTTTTTTTAGTATCCAAACCATAAAAGGCCAAGGTTGTGTTGTAGCAAATGCTGGCAATAATGTCTTAATTTGCCCGGGAACCTCTACAGTAATAGGGACGCCAGCAATAGTTGGTTATACTTACTCTTGGACGCCTACTACAGGTCTTAATAATCCACTTATTGCACAACCTATTGCTAGCCCAACAGTAAGTACTACATACACTTTAACTGTTACACCGAAATCCAGAAATCTAGCTGTAAATGGAGATTTTGAAAATGGTATGACAGGATTTAATACTGGATACGGGGTATTTCCAAATGGAATAGGCTGCTCATCGACAATATACGGATCAATTTCAGTTGCAACGAATCCTAATGCAGTTCAACCCTCCTTTTGTAGTAAACCGGACCACTCTCCAAATGGTACTAGAATGTTAGTGGTTGATGGAACTTGCTTAGCAAATACAATAGTGTGGTCTGAAACTATTCCTGTTTTCCAAAATACTACATACTTTTTTTCAGGTTTTGCTTCTAACAATAGCGGCCATACTACATGTTGCGATCCCCTGCTAAGAGTTACTATAAACGGAACACCTGTTTTGCAAAATTTTCAGTTGACAAGCGATTGTTTATTATGGCAGCAGTTTGCCCTTCAATGGAATTCAGGCACATCAACAACAGCCAATATAGCGTTTTATGATGACCGCCTTGGGGAGAGCTACAATGATTTTAGTCTAGACGATATTTCTTTTAGAACCTGTCCTACCACTACCGCTCAAGTACAAGTAAATGTGGATGTTCCTAAAATTACCACAGCCAGTTATTTTCATTCCGACGATGCTGATTTTCCTTATATCATAGTTCCAAATAATCATAATTTCTTTTGCGTTGAATGGGAATTCACTCGCCATAGTCATTTTTTCTCAAATTATGCTACGGGAAATACCTGGTTTATTAATAATACTCAAATCACTTCTAGTGGATTATATTTTGGCTCTAATGTAGATATTAGTAATAATCAAGAATTAATTATTTACGGTCCGGATAATTCCTTAAATGAACTAAGTATTCAAGTAAGAAAAGGTACTTGTGCTTTAAGTCAGCCAACATTTATCCAAGTAACTCC
The DNA here is from genome assembly GCA_965217965.1 of Hanamia sp. Taxonomy (GTDB): domain Bacteria; phylum Bacteroidota; class Bacteroidia; order Chitinophagales; family Chitinophagaceae; genus Ginsengibacter. The sequence continues at coordinate 1,044,924 of CBDCJQ010000002.1, forward strand.
TACACCATTGGGGGATCCAATACATGGTCCCGAAGATCTGGGACAGTATAAACCAAACTATACGTCAACCTATGGTAATAATATTTATAGCTTAGGTTCTGGATCAGTTTTTTCGTGGTCTATTCCAGGTACTACTTTTTCTCAAGCAAACCCAAATAACCCTACTATTACTGTAACTTTTCCAAGTAATATTACCTTACCAACAGTTAATGCAACTTTAACAGTAACAAATGCGCCTCACTGTAATGGAACTTACCCATATATTTTTACATATAATCCATCGTTGACGCCAATAAAACACGATCCACAAATTTTTCCAAATCCAGCTTTAAATCAATTTACTATTTCAGATATTAACCCCAGTGCCAGCTTGGTAGAAATTATGGATCAGAAAGGAAGTGTCATAAAAAAAATTCGTTTAACCGGCCAAAAAAGGATTGACATCAGCACTACTGATTTCAAACCCGGAATTTATTTTTGTAACATTTATTCATCAAAAGAAATTCAGCGAAAACAATTTATCATTAGTGGTAAATAATTCAATTCTTTTAAAATTTTATACGTAGATAATTTTGTAGTTTGTTAAATTATATTAAAATTTTACACTTAAATTTTGACATGAGAAAAGTTTTTTTTTTACTGATATTACTTTTTTCTTTTATTTCTTCGAAAGCTGCACATATAGTGGGTGGCGAAATGATATATGATTACATTGGTCCCGGTGTTGTTGCGGGCACTAATCAATATAGAATTACATTAAAGCTTTTCAGAGACCAACTCACAAACGGCGCTGCTATGCCATCAAACGTTTATATCGGTATTTTTAATAACGACAATAATAGTCAAATTCACGGGCCTGATCCCGATCCCCGGTATCCTTATTGGGATATTCAAAAAAGTGATGAGCAGCCGGTAAGCGTAAATCCTTTTCCCTCCTGCATTACCAATCCTCCCAGGCTTGACTATCATGTGGGACTTTTTACCTTTACGGTTGACCTGCCTGTTAATGTAAATGGATATACGGCCACTTATCAAACCTGCTGCCGTATCAATAATCTTGAAAATGTTTTTAATTCGGTGGGAGTTGGCGGCACAGGTTCTACCTATAGTTGTGTTATACCGGTAGTTGCCGACCATTCACCGCAATTTGCCACAAGTATAGATGCAATATGCAGGGATAAACCTTTTAGCCTAAGGTTTAATGCAACCGACCAGGATGGAGATTCGCTGGCCTATTCTTTTGCGCCGGCATACAATGGCGGCGCAGCGCAAAATTCAGGAAATATCAATCCTGCGCCGCCGCCCTACGGCTCGGTTAGTTACATCAATAATTATTCTTTTGTTACTCCATTAGGCTCTGCAATGATAAATGCGAATACAGGCGTAATAAGTGGAATCGCCCCCGACGTAGGCAAGTATGTGGTGTGTGTTGACGTTCAATCTTACCGGCGGGGAGTATTGATAGGAACACATAGGAAAGATTTTATTGTGAACGTTACGGATTGTGATTTTGCCGGGGCGCAATTAGATCCTAAGGGCGTGTCGTGCGATGGCTTCAATGTTTCATTTACTAACGATAACACTTCACCTCTCAATAAAACTTTCTTTTGGACGTTTGGTGATCCTAACTCAGGGCTTGCAGATACATCTACTTTATTAAGCCCCGTACATATGTATTCTGATACCGGCATATTCGTATATAAGCTCGTTGTTAATAAGGGGCTGCCATGTTCCGATTCTGCTACGCAAATACAAAAAGTATATCCCGGTTTCTTTCCGGGTATTGCGAACACTGGGCGGTGCATTAATGCTGCCATACAGTTCCAGGATCTAACTAAAACTAATTACGGCCGCGTTAATCAATGGCGATGGGATTTTGGTGATCCGGCAACAAACGGTGACACTTCGGTGAAAGCCAATCCAACCTACTCTTATAATACGATAGGGAATTACGTTGTGCAATTAACAGTCGGCAGTGATAAAGGTTGCTTAAAAACGATTACCGATACATTGGCAATTATTGACAAACCGCTGTTCTCTATTACAAATGATACGCTGATCTGCTCTATTGACGACCTCCAGCTTAACGCTACCGGCACGGGCAGCATCTTCTGGAGCCCCGCTTATAAAATTAATAATCAAAATAGCTTTGCCCCGGTGGTGAATCCGAAAGTAACTACCACTTATACAGCGACACTGACTGAAACACCGGGCTGCGCAGCTTCTAAATCTGTAGTAGTAAAAGTAGTGGATAATGTAACCCTGAAAACAGCCAATGATTCTACTATATGCCAAACCGATTCTGTGCGGTTAAATGTGTTTAGCGATGGCCTGCATTATCTATGGACACCATCTTCCCTTGTTGATAGCGACATAGCAAAAAATCCGTTGGCATTTAATCTAAATAAAACCACGTTTCATGTAGTGGCAAGTATTGGTAAATGCAGCACTTCCGGAAACATCACTATTTCAACCGTGCCTTACCCTAATGCAAGGACTAATGCGGATTCCACGCTGTGTTTCCCGGCCAGCTTGCAGTTGCAGGCCTCAGGCGGTGTTTCTTATGTATGGTCTCCTGCAACATTTTTAAATAATCCAACTATCCAAAATCCCATTACCTCGCCATCACAATCTATACGGTATATTGTTGCGATAAGGGATAATATCGGTTGTCCGAAACCCGCGTTCGACACTGTGTTGGTAAGTGTGGAAGATATAGTGGCCGATGCCGGCCCGCATGATACGATCGTGGTAGTTAACCAACCCCTTCAGTTAAGGGGTACAGGGGCCGAATCGTTTTTCTGGTCTCCGGGAACCGGTTTAAATAATCAAAACATTGCAAACCCAATAGCTGTTTTAAGCGCTAACCAACAATACATATTAAGGGTACAAAGCGCTGCCGGCTGCTCATCCACCGACACTGTAAATGTTATTGTTTACAAAGTGAAACCGGGTTTATATGTACCCAATGCCTTTACGCCTGATGGTGATGGCGTCAACGATGTGTTCAGGCCTGTGCCAATAGGCATGAAAGGCCTAAATTATTTCAGGGTGTATGACCGGCGCGGTACATTACTATTCTCCACTTCTGTATTAAACAAAGGATGGGATGGTACGTATAAAGGAGCGCCGCAGGATGCCCAGGTACTTGTGTGGATAGTTGAAGGTGTTGACTACCAGGACAAGGTAATTTTCCAAAAAGGAACCGTTACTTTAATAAGATAATATAGCTACAATGCATTTAAAAGCTTTAATATCTTCTGCGGTTTCCCTGGAAGAGACCGATATTATAGCCGGCACGTATTATGGGATTGCTTCTTCCATATCCGTCAATATAAGGTGAATCTTTATCGCCAAGAATATCCCACGAAACGGAAATATAATAGTAGGTGTTATTGTCTTTTTGTTTTCCGCCGGCATAGCCTCCGCCTATCAAAAGGCTGTTTGCATTGAGATTATATTTATCCGGGGTATAGCCGCTGTTAGATGCGGGAATATATTTTAAATGAATGATATTGTACTCGTACTGTGCTGAAGCAAATAAGAAATTCACCGGAAATAATCTTACAAATGCACCCGGGCCATATACCGTTTGCCTCAGCTTGTCTCCGCCATTATAATAATCTCTTTGGGAGGTATAATTAAGATTTACTGTAATGCCCGCATCAAGCCAATCCGTTACGCTGTAACCAAATTGCGGGGAAATACCGAGTACGGTTGAGTAGCTCGAAAAGCCTGCGCTCACACTGCCGCCTGTAAATAATTTTTCCTTTTTAAAGCCTTTATTTAAAACTTTTTTTTCTTCTCTATCATCCTGAGAATAGGCATTAACACATGCAGCCAGCAAAGCAACAACAAATATTTTTTTCATAATGTATTATCAATAAGTTTAAAAAATTTTGATCAGTTTCCACTTTAAAATTGAATGGACGATCAAGGCGTAAATGTCGCATTAAAAGAATGAAATTAATGGTGGCTGGAGCGGTATAAATATTTTTTAAAAAAATATTATGAAAATGTAACTAAATACGAACTGAATCGTATATTTGACTACGATATAATTCGTAAAGTAAAAAACAACATTATGAAATCATTCATTTTAATTTCGCCGCCTTATCGCAGATTGCTTATTGTTACCGGGATAATTTTTATCTCAATGGCTTTCCGGGATCCATTTCCCAAACCGGCTACAAAAAATGCCGAAGTAAAAACTATGAGATTATTGGATACCGTGCCGAAGTCAGGCAGTATTAAAATAGAAATAGATATAAATAAAATAATGGCCGATGTGGATGTGGCATTATCAAAAATTGATTTTGACCAAATTGCCAAATCAGTTCAGCTTTCACTAGACCAAATCGATTTTGAAAAAATGCAGAAAGATATAGACGCTGCGCTAAAAAGCGTTGATTGGAAAAAGATAAACGAAGATGTAAAAAATTCGATTGATAAAGTTGACTTTGGTAAAATTAAAATTGAAATTGACAAAAGCCTGGAACAGGCGAAAAAGGAATTGAACAGCCAGGAGTTTCACCAGTCCATGCAAAAGCTTAAAGAAAAAAATATGAATGAGATGAAAGAAGAATTGAAGAAGGCAAAAATTGAAACTGAAAAAAGTAAAGAAGAAATAAAAAAGGAGTTACAAAAAATGAAGGAGGAAGCGGATAAAGAAAACGCAGCCTGCAATTTTCTTTTTGGTTTTGGAAAAATGATTTTGATAGAAATTTGATTTTACTCCTATAAAATTTTCTTTGTAAAATGCCGCCCACTTTCCGGCGGCATTTTTATGATAAAGCATAGTTTGTAGAATCATATTTTTGAAAAAATATTAAGCCGTGGTTTGTGTTCCGAACCATTCTTTGTTCCGATTCGTGACACGAGCCGGGGCAGTTGAAATCGTAATTTATTATATACAAATCTTAAACATATAAAATGCCATGCCTCCAGCGAAACAATGCGACCGAACAAAGTGTATCTATCTTTGACACGTGATAAACTGGTATAAAAATAAAATCGAGTTGGAGTTAAAAGCCTGGCAAAAGAAAATGTACCGGCACCCATCTGTTGCCGGAAAACTGTCCAAGTCGATACAGGATAAGATCAACAGCTTCATTCCCCAAAAAGTTCATAAGGCAATTACGGCCACTATCAAACAAATGGTACGGGCAGTTTTATTTGGCGCTAAATACACAGTCCCTCAAAAAAAGAATTTTGGCACATTAGAAGAAACTGAAATCGCTGTTTTAAAAAAAATAAATAATTACAAAAAGACGGCAGCAGTTGAAGGAGGCGTTACCGGCGCAGGCGGTATTCTTCTTGGGTTTGTTGATTTCCCGGTATTGCTTGGCATCAAAATAAAATTGCTCTTTGATATAGCGGCTATGTATGGTTTTAACGTGAAAGATTATAAAGAAAGATTGTACATCTTATACATTTTTCAATTGGCTTTCAGCAGCCAGAAATACCGGAGGCAGATTTTTGAAAAGATTGAAGATTGGCAAAATAAATCGACAGATCTTCCTGGCGATATCCATTCTTTTGACTGGTACGGTTTTCAACAAGAATACCGGGATCATATTGACCTGGCAAAAATGGCTCAGCTAATCCCGGGCATTGGAGCCATTGCAGGCCTATTTGTAAATTATCAACTCATTAAAAAATTAGGCGAAACAGCAATGAATGCGTATCGTATGAGGTTATTGGAAGTTGTTGTTTAATACACACCTCCCAACAGAGAACAAAGCCCGCTAATATTACCGCTATATCCATCTAAAAAAATTTGCGTCAGCATATTTCAATTTCAATTAATTATTGACATACAATAAATATGCAATCGTTCTTTGTCAACTTTAATCGCTTTTTCAAAAGCGAATACTATTTTTTTCAGCAGTTTAATGGAGCTTATATTTTCAGGAATTATGGTAGCAATAATTTGTGAAAAAACGAAATTCATCAATTATAAGTCAGGAATTATAACTTCATAACGATGAAGCGTACACGAATATAATGTAGCACGAAAGTATCATTAAAGATACTGCTTACCCGGCCCCTTATTTCTCATTTTATTTTCTTGCATTGCATTTTTCTACCGCCCTGGTTAAGGATAAGGCCATCTACTTCTCTTTTATCATTTCTTGTAAACTCTACCTGCACGTCTTCTTCTTTTTCAAAAAAATGATCTTCTTGTTCTGCATGAAGGATCTTTGTTGTTTGCCCTGCCGGCGTTGCCGCCAATTCACCATCTTTCATCTGCATTACCACCGTAAAGCCGGGCTGAATTTCGTACTCACCTTCGTATTGTTCCAGGGTTTCTTTGGGAAGCATGGTCACGTTTTTTTCTTGCGGCAGCGTATACTCTTCGTTGTAGAGAATAGCGTAAATGCTTTTGGTAATATCATTAAGCGATTGGTCAGATGCGTTACTGAGCAGTACGATGCACAAATCATCTTCCGGCACACGGGAAATGTTCGTAATAAAACCATGTATGCCACCGCCATGTCCCACCCTTCTTTTTCCATCTATGCTATCTATGCCCCAACCATAGCCGTAATCATTTTTTACAGGCGTATAGGCAGCTTCCTGTTGGGTTTTTGATAAGACAATATTATTTTCCAATCCTTCGTGCCACAGGTAAAGGTCACCTATAGTAGAATACATAGCTCCCGCCGAAAATGAAACCGTTGAATCGACTATCGGCGCAGGCATAGATTCTTTATCATTTAATTTAAAATAACCTATAGCTTTCTCATTACTTTTTAGATGTGTAAAATCAAACCCGCTGTGTTTCATTTTGAGTGGCGTAAATATGTACTTGCGCACAGCCTCCTCATACGGTTTCTTTGTTACGGCTTCAATGATATAGCCAAGCAACGAATAGCCACTGTTGGAATAACTCCATGCAGTGCCCGGAGAAAAATCGAGTGGTTTATCCTGGAACAGCGCCATCATCTTTTCCCGCGTAGCCGGCTTGGTAATTTCATTCTCCATAAACTTTTCATCGTTGGTATAATTATAAATCCCCGAAGTATGTGTTAGCAACTGTTGTATTGTAATGCTGCCACCTTTGGGATAACCAGGAAAATATTTACTAAGCTTATCTGACAACGCAAGCTTTTTTTGTTTCTGCAGTTGTAGTATAACTGCTGCAGTAAATTGTTTGGTGATAGAACCTAACTGGAAAATAGTTTTATCATCATTTAAAACTTTATCATCCGCATTGCGGTAGCCATATCCTTTATTCAGCAGAATAGTACCGTTCTTCGCTACGAGCGCAGCTCCATTGAACCGGTATAGTTTTGCATAAGCGCTGATCAATGTGTCTATCTTGCTGCCAGCATCCTGGCATAGCCCCGCATGCATAACACACAACATTGCTGCCAGCATAGTTATTCTTTTCATACCCATATTATTTTACGATTACTGTAAATATATTCTTATTGGCCGGCAGTTGCAAACGTTTCCGACGGCTCATATTTATTCATTCGCCAGGACTTTGCGCTAGTTATTTTTAGTGTATGCAGGTACGTTAGTCAACCTTAAATAGTGCTACTGGTGTTATGTATGTAACAGTATATAGGTTTGCTTCAAAAACAGACTATTGGGATTACCGCGATGATAATAAACTTTATAGGTTGATAGGTAATCGCCGGGATACTGGGGCATATGCTATTAAAACTGATTCGAAAGGGCAGCAGTATGTCCAATATGTTTATAACGCAGATACAATTAAACTACTTACAAGCACTAATCTTGTTTTTATTGATCCCCAGGGAAGTGCAAGCAAATTGTTTTTTACAAGACAATAAGTTAGAATCCACAAAAAAGCCCTGCAATTACGCAAGGCTCTGTAAATCATTAAGGCAAAAAATTAGTGAATCGGAAACACTACACCTGCCTGGAAGTTCATTGTATTGAGGTTATTGTAACCATATTTTTTGTAAGGTGAATACTCATAAGAACCGCCGATATTAATGCCGGCATTGCTATTCTTTTTAAAAGGTATCGTAACGCCTAATCCGCCCTGGGCAAGAAACCCAAAGCTTGACCCGCCGCTGCCAAATTCGCCAAAATATTGTTTAAAATTAACCAGGTTCGCCCCGGCGCCAAGTGAAATATATGGCTTAACGCCACCTGATGGTAAAATAAAATATTTAGCTTTTAAAAGAAGAGGTGTTGTTTCAATTGAATTAGTCAGCACCGCTGATACATCCTGCGAGTTAGACAGGTGATATAAATCGCGGGGATATTTTTGATAATAATCCTGGTAACCGGATTCTAATCCTGCTGAAAGCCGGTCAGTGAATGAATACATCACAGAACCTCTTCCTCCGCGTGGAGAATTATTACTGACGAGGTCGCTTTTGAATGAGCCTAACGGTATACCATAGTTGTAGTTCAGGTTTAATTGTAATGTGCCCTTTTGTGCACTGGCCGTGAGCGATAAAAGCATGAAAGCGCTTATGGCGATGAATGCTGTTTTAATATTTTTCATACATAAAAATTTAATTGGTTTTCAAATAAGGTGACTGATCAAATAAAGCCTTAACCTGGCTGTCGGCAGTATTTGCATTAAAGATGCCTGGCCCCCTGATTATGCCTGTCCAGCTAACATCAATTTTATTATTGGCGGCAGCATTCTTCAGGTCGAGTATGTCTATTGAAATTGCGCCTTCATTTATTTGATACACGCTGTATCCATAGGGGATATAATATCCATAATTAGCATAACCCCATTGGTAAGGATCCCAATAGCCGCCATAGTCATTCCAATAATCACCATAGCTTATCACGCCGGTTGTTGTATTTATAATGTGATTTACATTCACAGCGAGGTCTGGGTTTTGGCTTTTAGACACCAGGGTAAATCCCGCAGCAGACATGTATTTTTTTGCGGCATCAATGTAAGCAGCATCTGAGTTGTCTAGCTGGTGCGTTGCCTGACTATTTTGAATTACAGCGACTGAATCAGAAACGCTGTAGGTTTTGTAATCGGAAAACTTCACCGTGGAATCGTGATCAGTGATGTAGATACGGGCTTCTTCTGTAGTTAAATTGCTTAATGGTTCTTTCGAGCAGCCTGCATACATAAAAGCTGTTCCGGCCAGTATTAACGACCATAATAGTATTCTTTTCATAAAGTATAAATTTTAAAGTTTATTATAATTTTTTACTTTAGAATATACGACAAAGTGAATACCTAAGACCTTAAGCATCATATCTTCCGGCGCTTTTTAGCCATATTTTAAGAGTTCTTTATATCGAACGTTAAGGGTTTTGAAAAATTGATGCTCTTGGATCTCGGGATGGCATAAATAGAGGTAAAATTGGCAGCCAACATGCAAGTTAAGTCGTGGCATAGTTCGGGAACCAATAAAAACTAATGAATTTCCGCTAACCTTTGGACGTTAAAATCTATTTACTCATTTTAACTTTAAGGATATAATCTACTTTTTTTGCAGCCTTTTATTCAGAGACTCTCTGTCTTCTCTAATTGCTGCCGGGCAGGATAGCCACATCCGTCCAGAAATCCTGCAGCTTTGCAATTGTCTTTGTAAACTCATGTATCTCTAATGATTTTATTACATAGCAATTTGCCTGGTTATTATATGCGCTGTCTATATCTTTTGGTGAGGAAGAGGTAGATAATATAATTACCGGAATTTTTTTAAGATGGGCTGTCGTTTTAATGTATTGAAGTACTTCATGGCCGTTTTTTTTCGGGAGATTTATATCCAGCAATACTAAATCAGGGAAATCCTGGCTTGCTTTATTTAAAAGGTTAATCGCCTCTTCTCCATCACGGGCGATGCTTATTTTGAATTTGGTCTTCGCCTCAGCAAGCGCCTCGGTGGTGAGTAAAATATCACCTTCATTATCTTCTACTAATAAAATGTGAACTGGTTTCATTAAATCAGTTTTGCGATATTATAATACCGGGCTTTTGTTGTTTTGATTAAGCCCGCTTTTCTTCTTTGCTTTGATCAGTAATGCATAAATAATACGATGACTGTTATTCGCAGAAGTTTATTTTTCAGGTCTGATGATATGCTGTTTTCATGTGATGATATTTTTAATGTTTGTAAGTAGGGATTATTATTTTAATATGGTAAAGTGAAAGCTGCTGCCCTCGCCCGGCGTAGAATCAAGCCATATTTCGCCCCCCAGGCTTTCAACTATTTTTTTAGTAACTGCCAAACCCATCCCTGTGCCTTCAAATGCTTGTTTGGTATGAAGCCGCTGGAAAATGATAAATATTTTATTATAATATTCTTTGGCAATACCAATGCCATTGTCAGTTACCGTAAAGTGCCAATGGCCGTTTAGCTCCTCTGCAGCTATTTGTATTTGTACGGGTATTGTTTCATGCGAATATTTTAGGGCATTGCCTATTAAATTTTGAAACACCTGTCGCACCGGCGATTTGTAAGAATGGATAACAGGCAATGATGTGCCGGTAAACATGGCATTCTTTTCTTCTATTTTTTTTCTGCAAAGAATTTGTATTTCCTTCACCAGGTCGTTTAAATCAATGTTCTCTTTATCCTCTTCCGTTTTACCCACCCTGGAATATTCCAGCAGGTCGAGTATTATTTGCCGCATCTTCTTCGCTCCATCTACGGCAAAGTCAATATATTTTTTTCCTTTTTCGTCTATTACATCACTATATTTTTTTTCTAATTGCGTTAAAAAGCCGGTCACCATGCGCAGGGGCTCCTGCAGATCGTGGGAAGCTATATATGCGAATTGTTCTAATTCTGCATTGGAGTCTGCCAGCTCTCCGGCTCGTATTCGTAACTGGTCATTTAGCTCCTTCAAGGCTATTTCGCTCTCACGCTCTTTTGAAATATCCCTCGAAGCGCCAATCATGCGGATCGCCTTGCCCTGGGCATCCCGTATTACATACCCGCGATCATATACCAAAGCATACTTTCCTTCGGCTGTTAAAAAGCGGTATTCATCTTCCCAAAATTTTTCCTGTGGAATATTATAGATGGCGTCGCGGGTTTCATTCATCTTTTTCCAATCACCAGGGTGAACATGCTGTCGCCAAAATTCATTTACCTGCGCCGCTCCAACCTCTGCATGCCCTAATAACTTCTCCAGCTTTTTACCGGAGCGTTCCACCTGATTAGTCACAAGGTCCCAATCCCAGAGGCAATCGTTGGTTGCCAGCGCTACCATATTGTACCTTTCGTTGCTTAGCCGTATAGCATCAGCGGCTAATTTGCGTTCAGTAATATTTTTAAAATAAACTGACAAACCATTATCAGACGGATAAGCATTTATCTCATACCATTTATCAAGGATAGGATAATAGTCTTCGAATTGAACACTCTCCTGGTTGGTAACGGCTTCAAGGTATTTATCAAAAGATTTGGATTTCAGTGTGTCCCTGAATAGCTCCCATAGATTATGTCCCAATACTTCTTCACGCGATTTCATCATCATTTCTTCAGCCTTATTGTTCCAATAAGTTACTATCCAGTCATTATCTACCGCGAAGAAACCATCTCCTATGCTCTCAAGAATGATGTTCTTTTCTTCCAGGGTTTTTATAAAATTTTCTTCCGCTTTCTTGCGCAACGAAATATCAATTCCCACGCATTGAATCTCTGAAGGAAGGCCATCAGCATTCGTAAGACAGATAAAATCCCAAAGAGTTGTTCTTACACCGCCATCTTTCGCGGGCTTAACTATTTCCACCTGGAATATTTCATTTAAGTGTGCAAGGCATTTTTCAATTGTTGCTTTCACCTTTTCATGATCATATTCCAGTATTGATTTCATTGCCGGCATGCCTGTTACCTCAGCGTTGCCATACAGCCATCCGAAATCATTGAAAAATTTGTCGTTATAATATGAGTAATTGCCTGCTAAATCCGTCCTGATTACATAATTCGTTTGCGAGGCAATAAGTCCACGGTGTCGTGCCTCGCTTTGTTGCAAAGCAAATTCATTCTTTTTGCGCTTTGTATTATCGTGCATTGCACCCACTATGCGGTAAGCCTGCCCACTATCATCCCGCAAAACAAAACCCCTGTCAATTACGAAAGCAATTTCGCCGTTCGCCTTTATGTAGCGGTATTCCTGCAGCCAATAATTATTATTTACATCATTGATTACCGCGTTAATACTGTTCATCACCATTTCCGCATCGTCAGCATGCAAGTGCTCGTACCAGGTAGAGATATTGGTTTCGAGGCTTTCTAAATTATACCCGAATAATTTCTCAAAAGCATTGCCGAGGTAAAGGTCATTGCTCGTTAAATCCCAATCCCATACCGCATCAAATGTTGCTTTACTCACATTGGTAAAGCGTTCATTCACGTATTTTAGCTGAAGCTCTGCAAGCTTTCTTTCAGTAATATCTATCAGTATTCCATCATAAATTTCTTCGCCGGTCAAAGCATCTTTTCTTAGTATTACATTTTCTATTACATACACAGAACTCCCATCTTTACATTTTAAAACGTATTCCCAATTAGATAATCTCTTTTGCTCTGACACAGCACGAGTAAAAGGTTCGCGGCCTTCATCGGAAAAATAAAGCTCCGCGGCATTTTTATCCAGCATTTCAGCCGGCGATTCGTACTTCAGCATTTTGGCAAAAGCAGCATTACAATCCAGTATTACGCCCTCTAAAGTAGACGTATATACCCCGGCAAGATTTTGCTCAAACAAAGTACGATAGCGCATTTCGCTTTCCCGCAATTCGTATTCAGCCACTTTATGCTCTGAAATATCCGACGATATGCTGATAATACCCGCCAGCTTTCCTTCCTTATCATATAAAGGGGAATCAGTTACAAAAGCCGGAAATTTATTTCCATCTTTGCGCTGCACTACAAATTCACCTGACCAGGTGTGCCCCTTGTTCAAATGCTGCATAATTGTTCCAACCCTTACTTTTGATTGCAGGGAAGGCACTACATCCTTAATATTTTTGCCATTCACCTCCTCTGCTTTCCACCCATAAATATTTTCTGCAGCATTGTTCCAGAAATTTATATCGCCGTCCAGGCTTGTGCCTATCACTGCCTGGCCAATCCTGTTCAATAGCTCTGCCTTAAAGCTATTTGCCTGTTGCACCAGCTTACGGTCTGTGATGTCACGGGAGTTTGCTACTACGCCATTTATTACCTCATCATTTATTAAATTGGTCATAGTGGTTTCAATCCATCTCCACTCTCCCTGTTTGTTGCGAAGGCGGAATTCGATGTTTTTAATTTGCTTTTCGCCTTGAAGCATGTCAAAAGCGGCCACTACCGATCCTTTATCTTCGGGATGAATAAAATCAAAAGCATTTTTGCCAAGGTATTCCTCGGGTTGAGTGCCGAGTATTGAGTATGAAGTAGGGCTCACGTATGTATAGTTGGCGCCGCTATCTAATATCGCTATTACGTCAGAGCCTTCTTGTACCAGCGACCTGAAGCGCATCTCGCTAAGTTGTGATTGTCTTTCAGCTTTTTTCTTTTCCGTAACGTCTCTGCCGATGCTTACTCTCGCTTTATCTTCTGCCACCCACCTGGCACGCCATTCCATAGGTACCAGTGTGCCATTTTTATGTATGTAACGATTTTCAAAAAAGGTGAATTGATCCCCATCCATCAGGCGTGCAGCGGTGCTTATTGAAGTATCATGGTCTTCGGGATATACAAAATCTGTAAATAATTTACCTATAAGTTCCTCCGGCCTGTAGCCCCAAACCTTCTCACATGCGGCATTTATTTGTTGAAAATATCCCAACTCATTTATCACACATATTACATCCAGCGAGACATCCATTATTTTACTGAGATACGCCAGAGATCTTGCTGCCGCATCAGTAACTGGCAAAAGAGGTTCGCCTTTTTTCTGTTGATATACTGTTTCTTTAAGTTTTGTGCCACAGCATATTATTTGGAGAATGCCCGTTACTGCACCATTTTCATCTGTTAAAGGAATATTTTCAAGGTAGCCACTGGTAATTGGTGGATATGCAGAATCATAATTTGACAATTCATATTGCAGGCTAGGCATTTGCTGCGGCTCTTTGGTTTTCAAGGCCTCCATCAGCGAAGCCCTCATAGATGAGATACTATAAGAATATAAGGGCGGCGCTATTGTAAATATGCTTTTTCCTAACCAATCTTTTTCTTTGGTATTAGTTGCCCGCAACAAGGCATTGTTTACTTCTTGTACAGTAAATGCGGGAAAATCAGTCAATAAGATGAAACCCGGAAACGGCAATGCTTTAAATAGCCGGGGGTATTGGTTTTTCATAAAAGGGTAAAGTTAATGCTAACATAGATTACTTATATAGCGTTGCTGATATTTTATCCTAATTGTGTTTGCGGTAGCAGATAAGTAAAAAAACAGTGAATAGAAAATTAGCGACGAGTAAAATATGATTATATAATCTTAAAAGCGGAAAATTAAACCGGCGTATTACTAAAATATTTAGTAAAATGTGATAAATATTAATTCCAAAAAATATGATTTTTTTATAGGATGAATACGGCAAAAGAAAATATCATCGCTCAATTAAAAAGGTAGAATTAGGTAGAACAATCGCAAGCGTAATACATTATGCAATAATGTAACAATTTTAATAAAACTAGGGGCGGCGTGGCAATCTCTTTGGTATAGTTAGCATTATACCAAGGAGATTGCCACAAAGTTTTCTGAAACATCTTTCAATTACAAACTCTTTGCTCGAAAACTTTTCTCCAAAGGAGCAGGGGCAAAGACGTCTCGATTGTATTTGACATCTGCGAGTCGCTTCTATTCCGTTCTTAGCGAACATTCTACCTAATTCTATAAAAAGGATATTCTCTTTTGCAGGGGTTCAAAAAAACACTGAATCCTGCAGCATCAGGTGTAGTGCCCGGTGCTAAAAAATGCTTTTCCAAATGCCCGGTTTCTTTTGGCCGCAATGCATGAATTCATTTCTGCAACCCCAGAAAAAAAGTACTGACTCAGCAGGTTTTGTTTAAGATATTTTTGCTTCACTCTTGCGCAAAAGAGGAGCATGCCTCTGTATAAATTCTTCTAAAACAATTTTTCTTCCCGCTCTTGCATCATTTGGCATTGCCCCAGGAAAAGTCATTTTTATTGATCTAAAAAAAGAAAGGGAAATCTTGTAGACAATGGAGGATGCGCTTAAATGTGAAGGGCCGGCAGCAGCGATAGGTGAGCTTCAGAAAAATCATACAGCAAAGAGATTACAGATTATAACTAAATTTTACCGGTATATGCGCTATTAGCTGCATCCTTTTCATCATTACTCAAAAAGGTGATCCATGTTTCACCAGCGTGGCCCTGCATCGTATTCATTATTAACGTGGCCCCGCAGTCTGCCCTTTCCGCAGCATCAAACAAAAAAATAATTTGTTTTAGTTCATCGAAATATGCAAGCAATATTACTTTATCATTTGCTTTTGCCGTACGTGCGCCGCTGTTGTCAGTCCAGCTAAAAAAGATATTGCCTGCCGCATCCGCAGTAGCGGTTGCATTCTCTGCTGCGGGTAGGGGTCCCCGTGAGATGAGCACATTCGGATAGGCGATGTACATATTCGGGTAATGGCCTGCTACGGCAAGGTTCATCAGAGACCCCGTTGCGCGGTTATAGCCCGATCCTGTATCACCATAAGCAGGAAATGTTTTATTAAAGAAGCCGGTACCTGCAAAAAGTTTAGTAAAGGCAGTGCATACTTTTATCTTCTCACGTTGTGCCATTCTTCCGGGCGTTGCCTTATTAATGATTTTGCTGCTGCTGCATGCGCTGCGAATGTTTTGGCTATTACTTAAAAAGCCTGAAACGGCCTCTGCCCTGCCGATAAATTTACCTGAGATGCCTTCCGGAATATTTCCCATACAGATTATTTTGATTAATTGCGAAGCACCTGTGGGGTATCTTTTCGTTACTTCATTATAAGTAACAACGGAACATCCGGGTATTTATTATGCTACTTATTCGCTCCGTAGGCTGAAGAACCATCGAAGAAATGGCGAAAGAGTGAACCGGAAAGTAACAGGAACTCCACACTCCATTCTCTGAACTGAGTTGTAAATATCTTAAGATGATACGGATAGATTAAGTGGTAGTAGGATTGCAGAGCACGCAGAGGCGCTTAAGAAAACAACGATGCAGAATAATTCTTTGCAGCGTTGCCTGTTATTCAAGAAATGACTGTCAATTTAGATGCACCTCGCCGTTAAAAAATCAATTTACTTTTTCAAGCATATAATCTTATTTCTGATAATGTTGATAGTGCTACATTCCTTTTTTCCTTTGTTTCTTCTTTTACCTAAACATTATACACAGTACCATACTCTCCATAGAACTACATTATGTATTTGATAGGGTGGTAGCGGGTGGTAGCCCCCTTAGGTCAATGTCATTTAGTTAAGGAATAAAAGAAGATAAAAAACCATTGAGTTTGAACCTGAATCAGGTTCTTTGTAATTAACTAAAAAACAAAACCCAATGGTTGAAGCAAATTTAAAGATAATAGAAGAACTAAAATATTTTTTAGATACAGTATCTAACCAATCAGATGTCAGAAAATTAGTTACTCAATCAGAGAGTGATTTTAGCCGGGATAGAAAATTGCCGATGAGCAGGCTTGTTGGACTTATCATTAATATGCCTAAACGTAGTTTGAGCATTGAGATACAAGAGTTCTTTGATAGTTTGGAAAAAGGTTTGGAAGCCAGCACTAAAGGAGCTTTTAGTTTACAAAGAACAAAACTTCAGGCATTGTTTTTTGAAGTATGGAATAAATGGCTGGTGGATTGTTTCTACTATTACTATGGAGATAAAGTAAAGCGTTGGCGTGGTTTTCGGATGCTGTCCGTAGATGGCTCTACAGCTTACCTGGTAAATAAAAAAGAAGTGATTGAATACTTTGGTACACAAGACAACCAGCATGTATCCATACCGATGGCAAGGGTGATGCAGATACAGGATATTCTGAATGATATAACGGTGTGGGGAGCTATTCATCCCATTAAAGAATCAGAACAGGCAATCATGGCTGGGCGGGTCAGGTATTTATTTGAAGACAGCCTCACACTTTTTGACCGGGGTTATCCCAGTTATGCGTTGATGTATCTGATGATGAATGAAGAAAGCCCACGCCATTTTGTAATGCGCTGTAAAGCAGGTTTCAATAAAGAAGTGAAACAATTTGTACGCAGTAGAAAAAGCAGTAAAATCATAGAACTGGCGCCAACAGCCACTGCAATGGCAACACTTCTGGAAAATGGCTATAAAGTGACATCCAAAACAACCATAAAAGTACGGATGGTAAAAGTAAAATTATCTACCGGTGAAATAGAAATATTGCTGACTGATTTGTATGATGAAAAACTATTCACCCTGGAAGATTTGAAATATTTATATGGGCTGCGATGGGGAATAGAAACTACTTATTACAAGCAAAAAAACCAGCTACAGATGGAACAGTTTAGCGGTCACCGGGTAATTTGTATCCAACAGGATTATGCAGCCGGCTTATTTGTTGCAAACCTGCAAAGCCTTATAGAAAAGCAATGTGAACCGTATTTACAAAAGATAAATGCAAAAAGAAAATATGATTACCGGGTAAACCGCAACGTAAGTTGGGCTTCGCTGAAACATAATGTAGTTAAATTATTTTTGCAAAATAAACCGGAGGAAATCTTATCGCAACTGCAAAAAGCATTTGAACGAAACATTGAACCAGTAAGGCCTGGCAGGCATAATCCGAGAGTAAAAAAGGCAAAACGGTTAAACGGGAAATACCAAACTTTTACAAACTATAAAAGAGCTATTTGATTACTAACTAAATGACATTGCCCCTTAGGGGTAACATAAGGTTTTGAATGCTTGCAACAGAGAGGCTATTGCTTGCAAGTAGCGAGTCCATTTGCACATAATCATTAGTCCATGTATCCATTACCGTTAGGTAAAGAATAAATACAGCGTTGATATTTTTTTTATTTTAAATTGATAAGATGAGTGTATCATGATGAATAGACGTTGAATATTTTTTCAAAGGAAACTCCGCAGGCCCTTTTATTACTTCGCCTTCTGCATTGAATCTGCTGCCATGAAGGCTGCAGCTAAATCCATTTTGCGAAGCCGTTAACTGATTTTCCATGTGTGTGCATTCCATTAAAATAGCTGTGTAATCTCCTTCCGGATTTTTTTGTACAGCAATATCATATTGCCAACCCTGCGGCCTTATTATTTGCAAGCTGTTTTTTTCAAAAAGTGATAAGGGTAATTCAATTGCATTATTTGTTACCATCGTTTTATAAATATTGAAGGCGGCAGGGCCGCAGCCGGTAAGCGATGGAAGCAGCAGCGCAGCCGTGCCGAAAAAACAAGTCTGACAACCACGTTTTAAAAATTCTTTTCTATCCATAATTATTAAAATGAATAACCAATGCCAAGGTTGAAAAATATATTGCTTTGCTTATAAGCAATGGCATTGGGTGCCGGGTTAATTATAAGCGCAGGATTCTGCTCGCCCGTATGTAACAAACGCACGTCGGTTTTTATTGCAACATTTGGAATGGGCAGGTAACTAATACCGGCTATAAGATGTTGTTGCTTTTGGGTACCATCATAAATTCCTTTTGGCGGCGGCGGTATTGACGAGTTCAAATCTAAAATTTCATACCGCACAAAAGTTGTAAAAGATGGTTGCTGTGCCAGCGGCTTATACAACCAGTTGTAACCAATCTCCGCATAAGCACCATACATATTTTCTGCAATATTTTTTGCATAAGCCGTATTCACTCTGCCGGCGCCAGGGTAATTTATATTTGCAAAAAGCGCCTTAGCAGAAAAAGCATTTTTGCTGTATTGAACATCCGCTTCTGCCAAATAAAGAGAAGTGCCGAAAGCCCCACTGTTCAGCCTAAGACTATCAGCGTCACGTTTGCTTAGCCCAACGGTTCCCCCTGCATATCCGGATAATTGAAACTTAAAATCTTTCCAGTTGTATTGCAGCGAAGCGGTAACAGCAAGATTGTTTGCGAGAGCGTTGCTGCCTTCTGCACGGCCTCCTCTTATTCCATCTCCATGCTCCAGGCCTGCGCTGTTTAATCCATTTACGAGTGCAAGGCTATAGTTAACAGGGAGCTTGTTTGAGCTTCCGTAAAAACCAATTCCGAGTTCCCGCCATGTTGCCGGAATCACGAGCTGCTCTACGATGGGCCGTTCAACTCCATTGAAGTTTACGGGTAAATGATTTTCGTTAAGAATACCAATGCGTGGCACAAATAAACCCGCTACCAGGTATTGCCGGCGACTGAGATTAAATTTTAAAAACGCCTGCTCCATAGCAATTTCTCCGCCTGCTTCTTCACCCTCTATTTTTGCATTTTCTACTTCGAGCTCAGAAAAGAAAGATATTTTTTTATTGAACTGATGTCCAAGAAACAGCACCGCCCTTTCCAAAGAAACCCTTGATTGCCCGGCATTAAAATCGCGCTGATAAAAAGCGGACCCATATCCCGAAATAACGGTTCTTTGTTTTGAAAGCCCCTGTGCCAGAGAATCTTCATTGGTGAAAATGAGGTTTTGCGCATTTGTGCGTACCTGCGCAAAAGAGAAGTTGAATGCGAGTATAGATGTTATAATAAGAACCAGGCTTTTTGTTTTCATTCAAATAAGATTGCGACAAAAATATCCTTGCCGCTTGCTTACGGGTTTACGGAATTAGGAAAACACTTTTACGAAATGAGGAAATTGAGGAAGGAAGACTTTATTTCTTTTCTCAAAAAAATCGGCAAGAAAACAATGTTACATTTTTCAAAGTACTGCATTGGAAGTGATACTTTCCATTAACAATTTCATAACTTTTTGTTCATGCTGCTTACACAATATCGTAACATTGACAGGATAGTTTTGCTTCTCAAAATCAAAATAATTGTTTATGAAGCAATTCAACTCACGCTTTGCAAAATTTATATTTCTTGCAATTTTCTTTTTTCTTTTTTCCAATTTTCTCTTTGCACAAAATAAAATTGAGGGAAAAATAACTGACGTTGAAACGCAGGCGTCACTTGAAGGCGTGAGCGTTTCCGTTAAAAATTCGAAGGTCGGCACTTCCACGAATGCCAATGGTGAGTTTACGTTGGATGCGCCGAAAAACAGCAAGCTCGTGGTGAGCTATATTGGTTATGAACCAAAAGAAATCACTGCAGCAGAAAACAATGTTTCCATTCAGCTAAGCTCTACTGCTAAGCAATTGACTGATGTGGTGGTAACAGCGCTGGGTGTAAAAAAAGATGTAAAAAGACTCGGGTATTCAGTGCAGGAAGTGAAAGGCTCAGACCTTACCAAAGCCCGTGAATCAAACCCCATAAACAGCCTTGCAGGAAAGGTGGCAGGATTAAATGTTGGCATCAACCAGGCCTTGCTGGCAACGCCGACGGTATTATTAAGAGGGTCACCCTTAAATTTTTATGTAGTAGATGGTATCCCTATAAATTCTGATACGTGGAATATAAGTCCTGATGATATTGAAACCTATACAGTGTTGAAGGGCCCGACGGCCGCAGCGTTATACGGAAGCCGTGGTATTAATGGAGCTATTTTAATAACCACAAAAAGAGGTAAAAAAAATACGAAAGGTTTTACCGTAGAGTATAACGGAAGCATACAAATAAATAAAGGTTTTACCGCCATTTCCAAAGTGCAAAATCAATACGGCGGCGGCGACAACCAGCAATATGCCTTTGGTGATTATAATAGCAACGGTACCGGCTCCGGAAGAAATGATAAAGACTATGATGTGTGGGGGCCGCGCCTTGATGCAGGCACTTTATTGCCGCAGTATGATGGCAAATATGATCCCACAAAAACTTACACGATCACTTATGGGGTGGATCCGGAATACACCAAATTTATCGCCAAGCCTTTCACCGGAAACATTGAGCCCACACCCTGGATATCGAGGGGAAAAGATAACCTCCAAAATTTTTTACGTGCGGGCTTACTCAACACTAACAATATAAGTTTTTCCGCGCTTACTGACAGGTCAAGCATTCGTATGTCCATTTCAGAATCGCATCAAACCGGCATTACTCCCAACACGGAATTAAATGATGTAAATCTTAATATTTTAGGAAGCTATGATGTTACAGACAAATTTAAAGTAGAAGCGAACATAAATTACAACAGGCAGTTTACCCCTAACATTCCTGATGCAAACTATGGCCCTAACAGTATTATTTATAACATAGACATCTGGACAGGCGCAGACTGGAATGTAAAAGATCCAAATATTACAAGCTACTGGCAGCCTGGTAAAGAAGGGATTCAATCTAATTTTGTGGAATATAAAAGATATCATAATCCGTACTTTATGAGCTATGAATGGCTAAGGGGGCATTATAAAAATGACCTCTATGGATGGGCTGCCGTTACTTATAGATTTAATAAAGACCTTAATGTATTGCTTCGTTCCAACATTACTACCTACAACTTATTGCGTACGGAAAAAGAACCTTTTTCGGCTCACCCTTACGGCGACGAACACAACCACGGCAACTACCGCGAAGACAGGCGCGACTTGTGGGAGAATAACACCGATGTGTTAATTAATTACAGTAAAGAAAATATAGCGAACACTAATGTTTCTGCAAGTGCCTTTGCCGGCGGCTCTGCACGCAACATGAAATATACCTCAAGCTACACGAGCACCGACCAGCTAATAGTTCCCAACGTTTATACATTTGCCAATACATTGAAGCCGATACGCTCTTATTCTTACGGCAGCAATCTCCTTATGCTGAGTGCGTATTATTCAGTTGATCTTACTTATAAAAATTATTTTACCGTATCTACCACCGGGCGTGTTGATAAAACATCCGCCTTAAACATTGATAACAATTCCGGCTTCTATCCATCAGTAAGTCTTAGCACTGCCTTGTCGGATTATATACATTTACCAGCAGCAATCACCTTCTTAAAATTAAGAGGCAGCTATGCGAATGTAAAAGGTGGGGGCACAGATGCGTTCATAGGTACATCGTTTCAAAGCCTTGGCGTGGGCAGTCCTGTTGGCTACGGCAATAATTATTATACACCTTATGATGGCCCGAATTATAAAGTATCAACACCACCTTATGCAACTGTTCCCGGTTATAATAATTTAACCGAAGCAATTTCTCCTAACTATACAGTACAACCAAACATCAAGCCTTTCTCCCGCAGCAACTACGAAGGTGGCCTTGATGCAAGATTTTTGCATAACCGCTTAGGGCTTAGCGCTACTTATTTTCAATATAAAGACGGCCCGAATATTTCCAACCAATATTTATCCGAAACAAGCGGGCAGAGCTATGTAGTAGTAAACGGCGGAGCTACCAAAAGAACCGGGGAAGAAATTTCTGTAACCGGTACTCCGGTGCAAACTAAAAGAGGTTTTCGCTGGGATGTGCTGGTTAACTGGTCAACGTATAAAGAAGTGTTTACTTCATTTGCAGGTGGGGCAACTACACAAAATAACGGCACTGGCTACCCTTACAAAATTGGCGACCGGGTTGATAAGCTCTTTGGAAAATATGAAGCGCTTACACCAGATGATAAAGTGATTCATGATGAATCAGGCTTTCCTATTTACCTGCCCAAGCAACAGTACCTTGGCCATGCCGACCCCGACTGGAGCTGGGGAATAAATAATAAATTTTCTTATAAATCTTTCAGCTTTTCCTTCCAGTTTGATGGTATGGTAGGTGGTAAAATCCAGGATTATGTTTTACGCAAATTAACCGAAGGCGGCCGCGGTGCAAATACTGTAGAAGGTGTGATAGGCGCTGCACGCTTATACGAATCGCAGCATTGGCAGGATGTCGGCTACTTTGGCCCCGACCCTAAAAACATTACTCATAATGCAGGCGCCAGAGATGCAAACGGCAGGCCTATTCTTGGGGGTGATGGCGTGCAGGTTGTTGGCGGCTCAGGTAAAATTCAGTACGATCCAACCACAGGCGTTATTACTAATTATAAAGACCTTCAATTTGTACCGAACGACTCTACTACTTTTTGGATACAGGATTATGTAAGCAGCTTTTATAATGATCCGCAGCATACCGTGGTAAATAAAACTTATGCAAAGTTGCGTGAAGTGGTGATCACTTATTCATTGCCTGAAAGATTTATTAAAAACTCTTTCATCAGTAAAATTGATATATCAATCGTGGGTAGAAACCTGCTGTACTTTTTCCCCAAAGCATTTCATGATATTGATGTGGACCAGTTTCCGGGACGAAGCCAGTTTGGAACCATATCGAGGGAATATAACCTGCAAACGCCTACCACGAAGAGTTATGGCTTTAATGTAAATGTTTCTTTTTAATAAACTCTTTATTTTAAAAAATTATCTGTAAAAATATTAATTATGAAATTTCTAAAATTTCGGCTTCTTTATCATATTCTTATTATACTTATAATTGCGAACGGGCTGTAAAAAGAAATTTGAAGATTATTCTCAGAACAAAAATCTTCCGCAACAGGTGCCTCCCGGCTTAATATTGAAAGCGGTTTTGAACGATCTTAATACCCAAAACGATGATCAAAATAAGGGTGACCAGTTTATTGTTTCCAACTTTACCTATTATGGCCTGAACCAATACTCTACAGGCAGCGCTTCACTTAGTTACGGCACCTTAAGAAATGTATTGGCGATGGAAAAAGAAGCACGCCGGCTTGCAGGCAGCGATAATAATCCATACTATGCGCTGGGTTTGTTTTTCAGGGCTTTTTTCTTTGTGCGTATGAGCGAAGCGGTAGGCGATCTTCCTTTAACAGATGCCTTGCAGGGATTAGAGAATCCATCTCCTAAGTATGATTCACAGGAAACGATTTTTAAGCAATCATTATTATGGCTTGACTCAGCTAATACTATGCTTTCGGGATTCTTAACCAACGGCTTTCTTGAATTTTCCGGAGATTTTTATTATGAAGAAAGGCTTGCCAATCCGCTAAGTGCAAGAGATGCCTTGGCAGAGTGGCAAAAAGTAGTAAATAGCTATAAGCTTCGTGTATTAATTGAACTAAGCAACCATGCGGATGAAGGCGATCTCAATATCAAACAACAATTTGCTACCATCGTTAATAATCCATCGCAGTATCCCATCTTTTCCAGCAATGCGGATAACCTGCAATATGTTTATAACAGCCAGTATAATTATTACCCGGATAACCCAAGTAATTATGGCTTCAATGCCGGTCGTTTGAATCTTGCTGCGACAGTGGAAACTACACTTGGACAATTGCATGATCTTAGGGCAATGGTATTTGCAGAACCAGCCCGTGGACTGGGTTTCAGCGATACTTCTTATATGTCTTTTGTGGGTGGAAAATCCGGTGATGATATAAGTACCTTGTCAACATTATCTGGTGCAGGACTACTATCGCTGTATAATTACAATCATTATTATAAAACTTTTACAGCCGAGCCAACTTTGGTTTTAAGCTATGCTGAAGTTTCTTACTGCATAGCCGAAGCAATCAACAGGGGCTGGATAAGCGGAGATGCTGAATCTTATTATATAAAAGGCACAAAAGCAATGTTTGATTTTTATGGCATTGTTGATGGTAATAACCAGGTGATATTTCGCAACACTACCGGCACAGGTGATGTTACGTACACTGTTCCGTTTAGCTTTACAAATTATTTTAACCAGCCTCTCGTAAAGTACAAAGGCAACAATGTAGCCGGGCTTGTACAGATACTTACAGAAAAATACCTGGCTTATTTTCGCAATTCAGGCCTGCAGGCATATTACCAATGGCGCCGGACAGACATTCCTAATTTTAGCGTTGGCTCCGGCACCGGCAATGGAAATAAAATTCCGTTAAGGCTGCAATATCCATCGAATGAAATAACTTCCAATGGTGATAATTTGAAGGCAGCTCTTCAAAGCCAGTATGGTGGAAGCGATGATATCAATGCTAAGATGTGGTTGCTTCAATAAATAAGTTACGGTCGTTTTCTGTTTAGGTGTTTAGTATTTCTCATTTCACTGTTTTAAGTTAATAGCATGTATAAATGTTTTTTTCTTTGTTTGATTACGTTCGTTTTTGGCCTACAAGTAATATCGGCCCAATCAAAAACTGAAAACCTCGTGGTAGTGACGCTTGACGGCATGCGTTGGCAGGAAGTGTATGGCGGCGCTGATTCTGCTCTTTTGCTTAATAAACAATTTACCAGGGACAGTGCAGGCACCAGCGGAAAGTTTTGGGATGATGATATTAATGTGAGAAGAAAAAAGCTGTTTCCTTTTTTGTGGAGGACTGTGGTAGCTGAAGGGCAATTGTATGGTAACAGGTGGAAAGGAAATGATGTAAACAATGCAAACCGCTATAGGTTTTCTTATCCCGGCTATAACGAAATATTTACCGGCTACCCGGACACGTTAGTAAACTCAAATGATAAGGTTTGGAACAAAAATATAAATGTACTGGAGTACATCAACGAGCAACCCGGCTTTAAAAACCAGGTTGCCGCATTTTCTACGTGGGATGTGTTTCCCTATATTTTAAATAAGCAACGAAGTGGCCTTTATATAAACAGCGATACGGATTCACTTCCTTACACCACTGATATGTTTAAGTTGATTGATGATATTCAATCGCTCACTACACGCCCGATTGGCGTACGTCCTGATGTACTCACATACATTTCTGCAAGAGAATACATGAAAGAAGTGAAACCTAAAGTTTTGTACATCGCTTTTGATGAAACGGATGACCTTGCCCACGCAGGCATGTACGATCAATACCTGGCGAGCGCTTATGCAGAAGACAGGATGCTCGAAGACCTTTGGAACTACATACAATCAACGCCGCAGTATAAAAACAAAACAACGTTGATCGTTACATGTGATCATGGCAGGGGCAATGACCCAAAAGAAAACTGGCAGCATCATGGAGAGAAGATAAAAGATGCAGGGCAAATATGGATTGCAGCTATCGGCCCTGATACAAAAGCAAGAGGAGAGGTGACAACAGATAATGTTTTGTACCAGCAACAACTTGCGGCAACCTTTGCAAAATTGCTGGGCTTCACATTCACAGCAAATCATACCGTGGCTAAACCCATAGAAAGTATTTATACAAGTGGGGCGATGAATGCTGTAGGGAAGCCGTTGGCTAAAGCCAACGGCAATGAAAAAGTTTATAAAAAGAAGAAAATAATTTTCAAACCATAGATGGAGTAAATAGAATTTAAGAAGCGCTTTCATTGCCGTCAGCTTTAGCTGACGGTCAACAAAAGAAAGCCGTTGGCTAAAGCCAACGGCAATGAAAAGTCTGTAAAAGGAGGAAGAGAAGCTTCAAACCAAATCTGGAGTAAATAGAATTTAAAAAAGCGCTTTCATTGCCGTCAGCTTTA
The DNA here is from genome assembly GCA_965217965.1 of Hanamia sp. Lineage (GTDB taxonomy): Bacteria > Bacteroidota > Bacteroidia > Chitinophagales > Chitinophagaceae > Ginsengibacter. The sequence goes on from CBDCJQ010000002.1 coordinate 1,071,302, forward strand.
GCTGTCTGTAAAAGGAGGAAGAGAAGCTTCAAACCAAATCTGGAGTGAATAGAATTTAAAAAAGCGCTTTCATTGCCGTCAGCTTTAGCTGTCTGTAAAAGGAGGAAGAGAAGCTTCAAACCAAATCTGGAGTGAATAGAATTTAAAAAAGCGCTTTCATTGCCGTCAGCTTTAGCTGACGGTCAAAAGAGAAGTTTTGTTTATGACCGAAATCGAAGCCATAAAAACAACAGATGAAATCCTTTCGCTTTACCAGCAGTATGGTGGCCAGGATTATATTGGCGAACCAGTATCGCAAATACAACACATGTGCCAATGTGCACAGCTTGCAGAGAAAGAAAATTATGATGATGAAGTGATCCTCGCAGCATTCTTTCATGATCTCGGCCACTTGTGTGAGCACATTATGAACGTGGACTATATGGATGAATATGGAATTGTTGATCATGAAAAAATTGGTGCAGATTACTTAAAACGAAAAGGTTTTTCTAAGAAAATAACAAGTCTTATTGCATCGCATGTTGAAGCAAAGCGCTATCTCACTTTTGTGCATCCTGAATATTATGATAAGCTATCAGAAGCAAGTAAAAGAACCCTTGAATTCCAGGGTGGGCGTATGAATGAAAAACAAGCCGGTGATCTTGAGAAAGATGAATGGTTTCCATTGTATATCACTTTACGGGGTTGGGATGAGAAGGCGAAAGAAGAAAATGTTCCGCTACCGAACCTTGAAATTTATCGCACAAAGATGATCAATCATTTAACCTAAAATAAAAATTAAAAAATGAGCATTGAACTGGTAGTATTTGATATCGCAGGCACGACGGTGCACGATAAAGGAAACATCAACGAGGTTTTCAGGCAGGCATTTTCCAATGCAGAAATGAAGGTGGAAGCAGCGGATGTAGATAATGTAATGGGCTATAGAAAAAAAGAAGCGATTGAAATTATAGTTGAAAAATACAAACCGGGCTTTGAGAAAGATGATGAATTCATTGATCGCATTCATGAAGATTTTGAAAAGCAGATGGTCGCTTTTTATGAGGCAGATGATGACCTTGTTGCCCTGCCTTTTGCTGAAAAGGTATTCAGGGAATTGCAGGAAAATAAAATAAAAGTAGCCCTTAATACAGGCTTTACAAAAGCGATTACGGCCCCGATATTGAAGAAATTAAAATGGGACAATGCGGATTTTATTGACGAAATTATTTGCAGCGACGAAGTGCCTGAGGGAAGGCCGCATTCTTACATGATAAAAAAGCTGATGAGCAACCTGCAAATAAGTGACGCTGAAAATGTGGCGAAAGTAGGTGATACAAAAGTTGACATAGAAGAAGGCCTGAACGCAGGCTGCGGTATGGTAATAGCGGTAACTACCGGCGCTTATCCCAGAGAGCAACTAATAAAATATCATCCCGACTATATTATAGATTCACTAGAATCATTGCCTTCCTTAATACTTTAAACGTGCCTGCACCTTCCTCAAAATATTACCTTCTCTAATACTTTAAATGTGCCTGCACCTTCCTCAAAATATTCCTTCTCTAATACTTTAAATGTGCCTGCACCTTCCTCAAAATGTTACCTTCCTTAATACTTTAAATGTGCCTGCACCTTCCTCAAAATGTTACCTTCCTTAACACTTTAAATGTGCCTGCACCTTCCTCAAATATTACCTTCCTTAATACTTTAAATGTGCCTGCACCTTCCTCAAATATTACCTTCCTTAATACTTTAAATGTGCCTGCACCTTCCTCAAATATTACCTTCCTTAATACTTTAAATGTGCCTGCACCTTCCTCAAATATTACCTTCCTTAATACTTTAAATGTGCCTGCACCTTCCTCAAATATTACCTTCCTTAATACTTTAAATGTGCCTGCACCTTCCTCAAAATGTTACCTTCCTTAATACTTTAAATGTGCCTGCACCTTCCTCAAAACTTAACCAGCTAAAGTACAGGGACAACTATGTCGCCATCTTCGCGGCAATCATCACTTTCCTAATGTATGCGTCGGTGTATGCCTTCCGGAAACCCTTTACCGTCGGTAGTTTTAGTAAAGCTCCGCTTATATTCGGGATGGATTATAAAGATGCACTGGTGATAAGCCAGGTGCTGGGGTATATGCTGAGTAAATTTTACGGCATCAAATTCATTGCTGAATTAAAACGCTTTGGACGAGGCAAGTTAATTCTTCTGCTCGTTGGCATTTCGTGGCTTGCTCTGTTGTTATTTGCACTCATTCCTCCTCCATTTAATATTATTTTTTTGTTCGTTAATGGATTTCCTTTGGGCCTGCTTTGGGGGATTATTTTCACATTTGTGGAAGGAAGAAAAGCAACCGATTTTATTGGGGCGGCCCTCGCCGTTAGTTTTATTTTTTCCTCCGGCTTTGTAAAATCGGTAGGGAAATATTTACAGGTAAGCCATCATGTTAGTGACTGGTGGTTGCCATTTCTTACAGGCCTCTTTTTTATTATTCCTTTATTGTTTTTTGTTTATTTGCTGGAGAAAATTCCTTCTCCTTCAGAAGAAGATATTAAAAGCCGGATCGTGCGTTTACCAATGTCCCGGCAAGAAAGAAAAAGTTTCTTTTCAATATTTCGTTATGGCCTTGTAGTGCTCATTATCCTATATGTTTTTCTTACGGTGTTTCGCGATATCCGTGATAATTTTGCCGCTGATATCTGGAGAGAGCTCGGCTTCGGTAATGAGCCATCAGTATTTACTGCCACAGAAATTCCCATTACCATCATCGTGTTGGTTCTTATCGGCAGCATGATATTGATTCGCAACAATCGCAGGGCTTTTATAATTACACACATCATTATCGTTGCTGGTTTTTTAATGGCAGGTATTAGTTCGTTCCTTTTTATCAATCATTTTATTTCCCCTTTTTTATGGATGACTTTAGTAGGCCTTGGCTTGTATATGGGATATATTCCCTTTAATTGCATTTTGTTTGAAAGGCTTATCGCCACCTTCAAAGTGGGCGGCAACGTGGGTTTTCTTATGTATATCTCTGATTCATTTGGCTATCTGGGTAGTGTAGCCGTTATTGTTAGTAAAACTATTTTTAGTAATAAATTACCCTGGGCAACGGTGTATTCTCATAGCGTCATGTATTTATCAATCATAGGTGTTGTCGGAACTTTTTTGGCACTGCAATATTTTAATAAGAAAGAAGCCCCTTCCCAACCCTTCCCCGAAGGGGAAGGAAAAGATTTATTAGTAGCAGTTCAAACTGAGTTGACAGTAAAAGGAATTCTGAATTTGCAAGATTAATTTTTATTGTAAATTGTTTAAAATGAATAATTAAAAATGTCTTCTAATAAGTTAGTTCCTTCCCCTTCGGGGATCCCAATGGCTATCGGGAGGGATGGGGCTACTGCCATTGTTATCGGTGCCGGCATAGTAGGTCTGGCAACAGCACGTGCCCTGGCGAAAAAAGGGTTTAGCGTAACCGTTATTGAAAGATCCGGCTATGCCGCTGGCGCTTCGATCAGAAACTTTGGAATGCTTTGGCCGGTCGGGCAGCCCGATGGAAAGATGTACGACCGCGCCATTCGCAGCCGGGATGTATGGAAAGAAATTGCGAAAGAAGCCGGCTTTTGGAAGGACGAATGTGGCAGCCTGCACCTTGCCTATCACGAAGATGAATGGCAGGTTTTGCAGGAGTTACATGAAATATTTACAAGCAGCGGACGGCGGGTAACCTCAAAAGATAAAACAGCGATCATTAAAAATTTCAATGGAGTGAATCCCGAGAATTTAATTGGCGGATTATTTAGCGAAACAGAAATGATCATTGATCCGCGGGAAGCAATTGCAGCGTTGCCTGCTTACTTATCAGAAAAATATAATGTTCATTTTATTTGGAATAAAAATGTAACGTTCGTAGAAAAACATAAGGTGGGGATGGGCGAGGAGTTTATGCAGGCCGATATTGTTTGCATCTGCTCAGGTGCTGATTTTGAAACATTATACCCGGAAAAGTTTGCTGAGCTGAACATAACTAAGTGCAAACTCCAAATGATGCGGTTTATGAACAGCGACGCTGATTTTAGAACCGGTACTTCCTTATGTGGTGGCCTTTCCCTCGTTCATTATGAAAGCTTCAAAGCTGCACCATCACTTGCGTTGCTGAAAGAGCGATACCAAAATGAATTAAGTGAATATTTGAAGCTGGGCATTCATGTAATGGTATCGCAAAACGGCAAAGGTGAACTTACCGTTGGCGATTCGCATGAATATGGATTAACCTTTTCTCCCTTCGATGAAGCTTATATTAATGATCTCATTGTAAAATATTTAAACACTTTTGCACTCACTGATCAATGGAATTTGATCCAGACATGGCATGGCATTTATCCAAAAATGCCCAATGGCAAAACAGATGTTTTCCTTGAAGCAGAAAAAGGTGTTTATATTATTAACGGACTTGGTGGTGCAGGCATGACGTTGTCTTTTGGTTTCGCAGAAGAAGTAGTGGAAGATATTTGATTGTAATTATAATTAATTTGCAATTGATGTAATCTAACAAACAAACATCAAGAGCTGGGTAGTTTTGTAAAAAAAAAGTCACAGGTGGTAAGGTACCCGGATAGAAAGGATAGGCCTATGATTGAACTTTTATAAACTGTGGGATTTGACTTGAGTGATATTTCGGGTATGGTTGGGTGTTATGTTGCGGGTTTTTTTCTCTGGGTGGCTTTCATTTCTTTTCATATACAAGCTTACCTATAAACAGGAACAGTGAATAAAGATACAGTTGCATCAACTTATTGCCCAAACTCAATTATTCATTTTTTGCAACGAGGACTAATTTTACGAGTTTTATATTTTGCAACTTGATCAGCGACAAATAGCCAATCAGCGACTCAACCGGAATGTTGCAAAACATTTAATAGAATTACAATTTGTTTTAAAATCAGGAGCCTATTTGGCTTACGTTGTAGGCGATCAGGTATGTATCAGAATGTTTCGATCTGTTCGCCAGCAAATTATGTAAGGAAAACCAGATGGCATATACCACAGAACCACAGAAAACTATTCGCAGTCCATTCAACAATCCGGGGGTGAAGTGTGTGGCACTTTTCAGCAGTTATGGTGCAGATCTGGATAAGGGAAAGGGATTCATACTTGGCTCTCATTATGCAGAAAACATTTTGAATAAGGTGCCGGGCATGGGGCTCACGATTTTACGCCCTGGTTATTTTATTATAACCTGACCTTATAGGTATGATAAAGCAGGCAGGTTTTATCGGCTCCAACTATGGCGACAATGATCATGTAGTGCTGGTGTTACCGGTTGATATTGCCGCTGCAGCCGCGGAAGAGCTAACAACGACTGTTTCAGCCCCCCATTAATCCCATTTAGCCATATTTATGCGAGATAGGAACATGCAGCGAAACAGTTTAATCACCTAACTTTATATTTTAAAATTCTGATACATGGAAAAGGTTTTTAACAACAAAGTGATTTTAATTTCAGGAGAAGTAAGTGATCTGAGTATGGGAATCATTCACTCTTTTTTAAAAGAAAAGGCCATCGTTATTTTTCCCGCCAAAAGTTTTCGCCAGGTCGAGATGATAAAATCTTTTCGCGACATCAATGAAGATGAAAATTTTATCACGATGTTGATAGACGTTCAGGATTTTGATAAAGTAACAGAGACCTGCGAAAACATAACTGAGAAGTTTAGCAAAATTGATATTGCTATAGAGATCCCTGAATTTTCTAAGTCCAAAAAAGATCTTACGGAAGCCAGCATGGATGAATGGAACAATATGATGGAAACAGACATGCTTCCCTTTTTTATGGGTGCACGCATTGTACTTAATATGATGAAGGGAAATCCTGACGGGATGTTTGTTCATGTATCGGACGGCCGTTTTTTTGAGAATATTACTTCATGTGCATTGGCTAGAGTTGCCTTTTCTACCCGTATGGAAATGTCAAAAATATTTGCTGAAGAGGCGCAGCGCAAAAGCATAAGATATTATCATATTTGGGCGCAGGATTTTTCTTCATGCACGGAGACGCCAAAACCTGAGAGCAGGCCGCCGTTGAAAACGGCAGAAACGATAAGCAAGGAGATTATGGATCTTTATCAAAAAGAAACGTACAATATAGAAACTGCTTTTCAATCATTTCCAAAACAATTGTTGCATCAGCAGGTATAGTTGCCGTTAGTTTTTATTTGAAATATGAACAATCCTGATTCCTCAATAGAAACTTATGGCATTGAAGAAGTTCATGCCGATGCTATTACCAGTCAAAGTGAACAGGCTGCTGAATTCTTTGTTTACAAAAGCGAAGAGATGCCCGTGCAGGAAAAGATGTTCCACCCGGCCCGCTCTACGCACTTTGCGATATACCTCAATCTCGGCGAACCGATAGAAATAAAATACAACCTTATTAATTATGTTATTCGAAAAAAATCCCTGTTCATTATTCACCCTGGTGTTGTTCACATGTTGAAAGAGGTTGAACATTTACCTACCAGCAGCATAGGTTTTTCGCATGATTTTCTGGCAGCAGCCATGATGCATAAAAGCCACCCGGAAGCGCTTGGCTTTTTAATACAGCAAAGCGATCCCTTATTCCTGCTTACGGATAAAGAAGCAGCCACGTTTCTTACCATGATGCTGTATTTAAAAAAGATAGTTGACGATAATTTACATCCTTTTAAAGAGGACATGCTTCACCATGGCTTCAATCTTTTTTTGCTGGAGCTTGCGGCAATGGCAAGAAAATACAGGGATAGTGAAGAGCGTGGGATGACCCGCAAGGAAGATATCTTGTTTAATTTTTTGAAACAGCTATCCGCACATTTTAAGGACGAAAGAAGTGTGCAGTTTTATGCGGATGCGCTGTTTATGACACCTAAGCATTTAACTAAAACGTTGAAAGAACTTACTAATAAAACCTGTGGTGAATATATTGACGAAATGGTAATTGATGAAGCGAAAATATTACTTAGTGATCTTTCTTATTCTGTTGGCCAGGTAGCGGATGCTTTGCATTTTAGCGATCAGTTTTTCTTTTCAAAATTTTTTAAAAGAAGAACGGGATTGAGTCCGAAAGAGTATAAAAATTCTTTGTAGGTTTTTGTAGGAAAATATAAGTTTGTCACAGGCACAAGCTGGCGCTTCTGTTTCATTAGGCATAATAAGAATGAATCTTTCAGCAATTCATCATTGAGTTGTTGTGCAGGCGCAAGATTAATAATTATTTTTTGATAATTTGATTTTGCAATTTTTTCAAACATATTCAATTGTTTCTATTGGTATTTCTAATTGCATTAAAATTATTTCAGCTACTGCTATATTTTTAGAAGTTGAAATATCCGCAGGCAGCGTAAATTGCCATTGCAGCCTGGCGCCACTATGATGCTGTTCTCGCCTTCATTATTCACTATAATTAAGGCAATACCGGATGGGCGTTATCATCCACAAAAACAAATCCGGTATTAATATTTTCTCTTTGTAAACCTTTTACTCTTTAGTTCCCAAAATTCTTTTGAATGAATATCTAAAATAGGATTGCTTTTATATTGTGTAAACGTTTGCCCGTTGTTGTTAGAATATGCAATGTTTCGATATTGAGCCGACACACCCTTTAACCTGCTAAAAAGACAAGGAAGAAAAAGAACAAAAATCGTGATTTTCGGTATGTCCCCTGTATTACCCATCATAAAAATGTAAATTGCTATATCCATAATAACTCTTAAATGATTGCAAAAGCAATTTGATCTATATGCAGATTTCTATTGATTTTATTACCGGCTCTAACATAACCGGTAAATTAATAAAGCAACTATTTACCAGTTTTATAATACTTCTACATCAATCCGTTTCTTTGGCTTCTCCTAATTCCGACAGCCTGGTAAATGAATTACAACACGCAATAAAAGATGCACCTGTTTACGATAGCATTAAGCTAAATAATATTGGTAAATTAAAAAGCCGGTTACTTCAAAGCTCATTAGGGAATTTAGATCGGGAATACAAACTTACTCTTCAACTTTATGAGGAATATAAGTATTACAATTATGACTCTGCCTTACTCTATACCAAAAGACTCCGGCAATTAGCGCATAATAAAAATGAGCTTTCATCGCTGTTGGATTCTAAATTAAAAGCAGTGTTTGTTATGCTTACCGGCGGCATGTTCAAAGAAACTTTTGACTCGTTAAATGCCATTTCGGTAACGAATGCAGCAGTTAGCATAAAAGCAGAATATTACACCTTGAAGGGCCTCGCTTATTACAATCTTGCGGATTTTAATGGTGATAATTTTTCCACTTCTTTTTATAACAACAAAGCAAATCTTTATTTGGATTCTGCGTTGGCTTTTTATGCTCCGGCATCTTTTGAACATATTTATTATTCGGCGCTGAAATTTCTAAAAAAAGGCAAACCTGATAGCGCTCTGTTTAACCTGGATCAATTAATAAACAGTGGCAATTTAACGCTGCATGAAATAGCCCTTACAACATCCACCATAGGAGGAATTCTTATTAGCCAGGGTAAAGAGAATGAAGCTAAACCCTATTTGATAAGGGCTTCTATTGCAGATATAAAATCTTCTACAAAAGAAACCCTGGCACTGCTAACGCTTGCAGGGATCATGTACAAAGAAGGAAGTATTGATGAGGCTGTTCTATATATTGAGAAAGCTAATGCGGATGCTGCATTTTATAATGCAAGGCTTAGAAAAGTACAGGTTGGCGCTATTTTGCCCTTAATCGAAGGAGAAATGATCAATACCATTAGGAGCCAAAAAGAAAAATTACAGCGTTTCTTAATTGCGCTTTCAATCCTTGTTCTTGTGTTGGCAGCCTTTTCGTTAATCATTCGAAGCCAGGTAAAAAAACTGAAAACAGCAAGGAAAAGCTTGTTTGAAGCAAATGCCAGGCAACAACAGATCAACCGGGAACTATCAGAAGCAAATGAAATAAAGGAAAGATATAATGAACAATTACAGGAGATCAATTATAAATTATCTGAATCAAATAAAATTAAAGAAGAATACATTGGCTACTATTTCAACCTCGATACCGAATTTTTGGATAGAATTGAAAAGCTGAAGGCCTCCATCGAAAAAAAGTTGCTGGAACGTAAGCTGGAAGAAATCAAATTCATTCTTAAAAATGTTGATCCGAAAAAAGAGAAAGAAGTTCTTTTAAAAAATTTTGATAGAGTGTTTGTCAGGTTATTTCCAAATTTTGTTGAGCAATTCAATACGCTGCTTAAGGATGAAGACAAAATAATACTTAAAGAAGATCAGCTTTTAAATAACGACCTCCGCATATTTGCATTGATCAGGTTGGGCATCACCGAAAATGAAAAAATCGCCGAAATACTTAATTATTCTATTAATACTATTTATGCTAAAAAAACAAAAATCAGGAATAAAACCATTGTCTCCAATGATGAATTTGAAAAAAAAATCATGGAAATAACTACGATACACCTTTGAAAATGGCCTATAAAAATAATTTTCTTTCTATATAAAAATAATTTTTAATATGTAAATTTTAGGTTGATTATCATAGCCTTACAGCTTACTCTTTTTTACCCGCCTGTCCTTTTTTCTATCTTTTCTATTTAATTTTTCGGGTTGATAATTTTGATGATGATTTTTACATCATGATTGCTAACGAATTGCTTATTCCCGGAATCTCTCCGGGCTGATTAGAACATCGGTCGTTTTTTTCAAATTAGATAATCGGACAATTAAGTAAACTTAGCTATGCTTACGGAACAATGTTGGGTTGCCATGGTAGTACCATAGTAAGTAAAATAACTCTGCACTCATCCGGAAAAATGCTTTGCAAATTCATTCTAACAAAAAGTAAACTCAAAACATGAAATCAAAACAAATGCTTCGTGCGATTTTCTTTCCCCTGTTGTTTTTATTTGTATTTCAGCAGGTGGAGGCGCAAGAAAGAACAATCCGGGGAACGGTTTACGATGAAAAAAATAATCCAGTTGCCGGCGCCACAGTTAAGGTTAAAGGCACATCCATCGGCACTGCCGCAGATTCTCTTGGAAACTTCACGCTTTCTGTTCCGGCTTCAGCTAAAACACTCGTAATTTCTTCAGTGGGATACACTGAGCAGGAAGTAAAAGTCGGTAGCAGAACAACTATCTCAGTCACGTTGTCTTCCCCGGTTCAGGCGCTAAGTGAGGTGGTTGTAGTGGTAGGATATGGTACTTCAAAAAAGAAGGATCTGACAGGTTCAGTATCCACCGTTGCAAGCAAAGATTTAAACCCCGGGCCGATTACAAATCCACTGCAACAAATCGCAGGCAAGGCAGCTGGCGTAAACATTTCCCAGGTTGGAAGTGAACCAGGTACTTCGCCTTCCGTTCGCATTCGCGGTATTACTTCTCTCCAGGGCGGCAACGATCCCTTAGTAGTAGTTGATGGCGTACAAGGCAATTTGGATCTGCTAAACCAGGTGCCGCCGAGTGAAATTGCAACGGTTGATATATTAAAAGATGCATCTGCGACGGCTATCTATGGATCGCGGGGAGCGCCTGGCGTGATAATAGTTACCACCAAAAAAAGCGTTGCCGGCAAAGCCACTGTTGAATACACTGAAAACAGTTCCTTCGATGTGATCCCCAAGAAATTAAATCAATTAAACGCTGAACAATGGACCAATGAAGCATATTTGCTAAACGTAGATGCCGCAGCGAACCATGGCTCCAGTACAGATTGGTATAATTTACTTACGCAAAATGGCTTTACACAAAATCACACACTTGCTTTTGGCGGCGGCGCCAGGGATTTTAATTACCGTGCATCCCTAACGGCAATCACCCAAACCGGTGTCGTGATCAAATCAAAATACCAAAAGTATATTGGCAGGATTACCGCTACACAAAAGGCTTTGGATGATAAGCTTACCCTTACTATGAATGTAAACAGCGGTATTGTTGCAACCACCTACAGCCCTACCGGTGTGGGAAATGCTGCTTTCAGATCAAACTTAATCAGCCAAACCTATATTTCCCGGCCGACCGACCCGGTATTCAACACCGACGGAACTTACTTTAGGGACCAAAATGTATTTGAATATACTAACCCTTATGCGGTGGCCCAAACTGTAAAAAATAATGGCAATACTAATAACCTGTTTGGTAGCCTGATGGCTAACCTGGATATCTATAAAGGTATTTCTGCCGGATGGTTTGGAAGCTGGAGAAAAGTGGATTTTAATTCCGGATATTATTTGCCCGCAACATCAACGGTTCAAACCGCTATTGATAACAAGGGTATTGGCAATATCAGAAATACCCATACAGACGAAAAATTAATGGATATTAATGTAAGTTATAAACATGATTTCGGCCCGAGTCGTGTAGATGCGACTGCGGTATATGAATGGCAGGCCCAAACTTATAACGGTGCTTTTGTACAGGGAAGAGGGTTTATAAATGATATTGCAAGTTATAATGCTTTGCAATTAGGAGATGTCTCAAGAGTGTTGCAGAATGATCTTTCTTCCTACAAAAACGACCGGCGCCTGGTTTCATTTTTAGGAAGGGTTAATTATTCTTATGACAATCGTTATTTGCTCACCGTAAGTTTCAGGCGTGATGGTTCCACTGTATTTGGCGCTAATAATAAATGGGCTAATTTCCCTTCGGCATCTATAGCCTGGCGTATTGACCAGGAAAATTTTATGAAGGACCAGCAACTTTTCAGCAACCTGAAATTGCGTTTAGGCTACGGCGTTACAGGTAACCAGCAGGGAATCGGCCCACAAAATTCCATTGCCCTGGTAGGGCAAGCGGGCACTGTATTTTTCGGTGGTACAACCATTCCTAATTATGCGGTCACTCAAAATTCAAATCCAAACTTAAGATGGGAAACTAAAAAACAGGCAAATGCAGGTTTGGATTTTGGTTTTATGAACAACCGGCTTACAGGAACATTTGATGTATATACTGCCAACACAGAAAATCTTTTGTTTAATTATACGGTACCTCTTGAAGGACCATTCTTAACCACGAACATACTTGCTAATGTGGGTACTTTACAAGGCCGTGGAGCAGAGCTTTCATTAAGTTACAGGGTTATCAATACAAAAAATACAACCTTAACGCTTGCAGGAAACGGATCTTTAATGCAAAGCAAGGTGACCAAGCTTGGCGGTAATATCGAGGGATATGATATAGCTACGAATTATGTAGGGTGGGGACCAAATGCTTTCCTCGTGGTAGGTAAGCCAATTGGTACTTACCGTATTTTACAACATTTGGGGAAAGATGAAAACAATGCAGAAACCGTTGTTGATCAAAATAAAGATGGCAAAATTGACCAGGGAGTTCAAAGTAAAGACAGGATAGAAGAAGGACAGTCATTGCCCAAATACACGTATGCTTTTACACCAGGCTTTACTTACAAAAATTTTGATGCATCTATGGTTTGGCTGGGTTCTGGCGGTAACAAAATCTATAATGGTTTAAGGCAGCAACTAAGTTTAGAACAAAATCTGGGTAAATCAAATTTACTTAAAAGTGCCATCCCGTTAGGAATTGAATCCTCTCAATATGGCTCAGACCTTTGGCTGGAAAATGGGGCTTATTTACGATGGGCAAACCTTTCCCTGGGATACCGATTTAATTTGAATAATGTAAAATATATCAATGCGCTACGTCTATCTGTCACCGGCCAAAATCTGGCGCTAATTACCAAATATACGGGGCTTGATCCGGAGATAGACATAAGTAGTAATGATGTAAATGGTGTGGTTTCAACCGGTGGAGATTTTGGTAATTATTACCCACGTACGAGAACTTTTTCAGTAGGCTTAAACGTCATTTTTAAATAACTAATTATGAAAAAAATATTAATAGGTATTGTTATTATTAGCCTTGCTACAGCAAGTTGTACTAAGGTTAATGAAAATGTGTACGACCGGTATGCCGCTGATCAGTTTTACTCGACACCGGAAGGTGCGGATAATGCGCTGGCCAATGTATACGCAAAAATTACCGGTAGCTGGGGCAGCAATTACGCCGGCCGCGATAATTGCTGGTACGACTTAAATAGCTTTTCATCTGATGAACAGGTGATACCCCATCGTAACACGGGCGACTGGCAGCTTGACTTTGCGCAATTATATATGCGAACAGCACTTCCAAGTCTCGGTATTATCAGTAATACCTGGAACTGGGCCTATTCATGTATATATAGCGCCAACAATGCCATTGCCCAACTTACCACAGCTAAGGCCGATCCGGCTAAAATTGCGGAAGCGAAAGTAATGCGTGCCTGGTTGTATTATCTTTTAATAGATGATTTTGGTGACGTCCCTTTTTATACTGATAATAACACGGATGTTTCTAAAATACTACAGGAAAAAAGAGCAACCATCTATGATTTTATTATTTCAGAGCTTAAAGACAATGTTGATCTGCTTTCCGAAACAAGAGGCGGCGCTTATTACGGACGATTTAATAAGTGGGCCGGTTATATGGCCTTGGCAAAAGTATATTTGAACGCTGAAGTTTATACCGGCACGGCACATTGGGCGGAAGCTTTAGCCGCATGTGATAAAGTAGCAGCCGGTGGTTTTTCATTGCATCCGGGAGGTGCTAATGCAGGCAGCCCACTGGGATATCAATATTTTGAACTATTTGGTGATGTATGCCCTAATGACGAAACAATATTAGCAGAATATATAACCCAAAACATAGTTAGTGGAAACATTTACGCCATCAGGAGTTTGAATAGTCAAAATGGTATGGCACTTATTGGTTTTTCCGGATGGAATGGAACGATTATCCCCGGTGATTTTTATAATAAATTTAGTGCGAACGACATCAGGCGAAACCAGTTTTTAGTTGGTCCGCAGGCCGGCGGTATTACTTACACTGAAACGGTTACATCATTAATAAGCCCGGGTGCTGCACCAAATGAAGGGATACGCAACATAAAATTCTTTCCTGTAAAACCTGCAGATGCCAGTGGCGAATCAAATGATTTCCCCATATATCGGTATGCTGATTTACTCTTGATGCAAGCTGAATGTAATATCCGTTTGGGAAATACGGCTGCTGCGGCGCCATTTCTTAATAAGGTAAGAGAAAGGGCAGGCCTATCTGATATAACATCGCCTACACTTCAAAATATTTATGATGAAAGAGGATTTGAACTGGTGATGGAAGGCCACCGCAGGCAGGATATGATAAGGTTTGGAACATTTTTACTACCGCATGGTGTTGCGCCTAATGATGTTCCTGCAACGCAGGCTTACAGGCTTTTGTTTCCCATACCAACCAGTGCGCTTGATGCCAATACCAGTTTAAAACAAAACCCAGGTTACTGATAAAGCCAATCATGTTTTAATTATATAAAATAAATTTCATGAAAAAAATATTAAATAAACTTTTAATTGCACTGGCTGCTTCATTATTATTTGCCGCTTGTAAAAAAGATGCCAAGTTAACCTACCTGGCTGACGTAAAATTTCCTCTTTCACTTACCGCTTCTGCAGATAGTGTTTTTTTACTGCCGGCGAATGACGATTCTTCTGTTATAACATTTTCATGGCCCGCTGTTATCTTTCCAGTTAAAGCGCCTGTTAGTTATTCAGTTCAACTTGATGTGCCGGCAGATACTGTTGGAGACAATGCATGGAATAATGCAGTAACAATCCAGGTGGGCAAAGATGTTCTCAGCAAATCTTTCCACGGACATGACCTTGATTCTATTGCATTGACAAAATTGGGCTTAGTTGCTGACTCTTCAAATATGATGGTGGCAAGAGTAGTAGGCACGCTTGACAGGCCGGTGTATTCTAATGCCGTTACTTTTAAAGTGAGTCCATATCCGCCGGCCGCTGCCTTAAAAACTTTATGGGTACCCGGTGACTATGAAGGCTGGAATCCCGGCGGTGCCCCGGTAATCAGGGAAGCCAGTGGTAAGCCTGAAATGTATGAAGGTTATATTTATTTTCCTGCGGGAGGAACTTTCCAATTTAAGATGACGCCACAACCCGATTGGACGCCTACTGCCTACGGTGATGCCACCGGAACGAGTGGCGATATTATAGTTGCCAATTATGCAGGCGGAAATATGTCTGTGCCCGCCGCTGGATATTATGAACTAACGGCAGATTTGAATGCAAATAAATGGACGGCTACCAAAACTACCTGGAGTATTATCGGCGATGCTACGCCGGGCGGCTGGGGCAATGATACTCAAATGACGTACGATGAAGTAAACCAGGTATGGACAATCACAGCGGACATGTTAGCCGGAGGCTCCTTTAAGTTTAGAGCAAACAACGAGTGGGTAATTGATTTTGGTGTTGATGGAAGCGGAAATCTTGTTTATGCTGATAATCCGTTTTTTGGATATACGCCAAACCTGAATAATTTATCAGTGCCCGAAGATGGCAATTATACTATTACACTGGATTTGCACAACGCAGATAACTATACTTACATCCTTCACAAAAATTAAATTCTGTAACCTTTTATATCATTAAATGAAAAAGTATTTCATAGTCATATTTTCGATAGTTTTTTTTTCCTGTAGTAAAACTGACAACCCTGTTGCTCCGGGACTTCCCACAGACCCGGCGCAATACGGCACGCCTTTCGCCAATGTTCCTGCTGCTAAAGATGCCAATATTTACCAGGTTAATATGCGTGTTTTTAGCACTGCAGGAAATTTGCAGGGTGTAACAGCACGGCTTGATTCAATAAAAAATCTTGGAATTAATGTTGTTTATCTAATGCCCATTTATCCGGTTGGAATTTTAAATGGAATAAATTCACCTTATGCGGTAAAAGATTATGAAGCTGTCGGAAACGAGTTTGGTACACTTGATGACCTGCGTGCATTGGTAGATGGAGCCCATCAAAAAAATATGGCAGTCATCCTTGATTGGGTTGCCAATCATACTTCATGGGACAATGCATGGATTACTAATAAATCGTGGTATCAGCAAGATGCTTCCGGTAATATTATTTCTCCCCCTGGTTATAATGATGTAGCGCAATTAAATTTTAATAATGATTCCATGCGCAACGCCATGATTGCGGCTATGCGCTATTGGGTTTTTACAGCTAATGTAGATGGCTACCGGTGCGACTTTGCAGATAATGTGCCATTCGATTTTTGGAAACAGGCGCTTACATCATTAAATAACATCAGTAGCCACCATTTGTTATTTCTTGCCGAAGGTTCAGGGAGTAACCTTTTTAACGCCGGCTTTCAGTTGAGGTATGGTTTTAGTTTTTATGCTAACCTGAAAGATATTTTTCAAAAAAATGTTTCTGTAACCTCTATCAACAATCTAAATACTTCAGAATATACAAATGCCGATACGTCTTCGCGGGTAGTAAGGTATATTACCAATCACGATGTAAATAGCTCAGATGGCACACCGGAAGAATTATTCGGTGGAGAAAAAGGAGCCGAAGCGGCTTTTGTAGTGGCTGCTTATATGAAAGGTGTTCCTATGGTTTATGATGGGCAGGAAGTTGGTACTCCTTACAGGTTAACCTTTCCCTTTACAACATCAAAAATTGACTGGTCAGTTAATCCCACCGTTACCGCCGAATATAAAAGAATATTGGCTTTTAGAAACAGCAGTGCTGCCATTCGCGGCTACCAGGTATTTTCCTACAGCAGCGACGATGTGGTTGCCTTTACCAAACAGCAGGATAACGAAAAAGATTTCGTATTGGTTAACTTAAGAGACAAGGTTGTTAATTACACTTTGCCATCCGCTTTTGCAAATACAACATGGGTTGATGCATTAAATACAGGCAATGTAACATTGACAAACACAGTCACCCTGCAACCTTACACATATTTAGTTTTAAAGAATCAGTAAGAAAGTTTTTAATAAATATTTTAGGATTATGTAAAATAAGAACAAAGGTTCAAGGAGATTGCTTTTCCGAAAACATTCGGGATCACAAGATTTACTGATAACTGAAGTTTATCCGGCTTCTCTTCATGGAAGTCCTTTGGACGCTAAGACGTTTGCATTCGTGAGACGTCCTTTGAGAGGAAATATGCGTGAATTGCAAACGGTTTGGAGGTAAAAAGAACTAAGCATGTTTCCGTGGCAATCTCCCTGGATATGCGTACTGACTGCGTCTCCAAGGAGATTGCTTTCCCGAAGATAGCCAGGGACAAGCGTCGCTGCAAGATTTTTTATGAATATAAAGTTTATTCGGCTCCCTGTGTGCCGACAGGCAGGCTCGCAAAGGCGAGCGCATTCGTGAGACGTCCTTTGCGAGAAAACATACGCAACCAGCAAGAGAATAATAAATGAAAAGAACTAAGTATGTTTTCGTGGCAATCTACCTAATTCTATAATCTCAAGACAATATTCAATTTTTCAAATTATGCAAAAGCTTTTAAAACTTATTACATTTTCTTTTTCCCTAACCCTGGTTATTAGTTGCAGCAGTTCTATAAAATCAACGCGGCCATCAGTAACAAATGGTACCGAACAATATGGCCAGCCTTTCGCCAATGTACCTGATACACGGGATGTAACGCTCTACCAGGTAAACATGCGGGTGTTTAGCAAAGAAGGAAATTTCAAAGGTGTTTTGGCACGCATGGATTCTATAAAAGCATTAGGCATAAATGTTATGTACCTGATGCCCATTTATCCTGTTGGCATTGTAAAAACATCTAACTCGCCCTATTGTGTAAGAGATTATAAAGCGGTTAACCCTGAGTTTGGAACACTCGATGACCTGCGTGCCATTGTAGATGGAGCGCATAAAAGAAACATGGCTATTATTCTTGACTGGGTACCCAATCATACCTCTTTTGATAATGCCTGGACGAGCAACAAATCATGGTATCTGCAGGATTCTGCAGGTAATATTATTAGCCCGCCCGGAACCGGATGGAACGATGTAGCCCAACTAAATTATAAGAACCAGAATATGCGCCTGGCGATGATAAGAGCCATGAAATATTGGGTGCTTACCGCCAATATAGATGGCTTTCGCTGTGATTATACCGATGGCCCGCCGGTGGATTTCTGGAAGCAGGCAATTGACACACTAAGAAATATTTCAAGGCATAAATTGCTTATGATGGCAGAAGGCGCACGCAGCGCTAATTTTGAAGCCGGCTTTGATTATAATTTTGGATTCAGGTTTTTTGAAAATCTTAAAAGAATTTATGAACGAAATCATTCCGTTCTTTCGATTGACACTTTAAATAACAGAGATTACAAAGACGCGTCTGATGGGCAACGAATCATCCGCTATATCACCAATCATGATGTGAATGGTTCTGATGGTACGCCAATAGAATTATTTGGTGGCGAAAAAGGTTCTATGGCTGCCTTCGTGGTAGTTGCTTATATGAAAAGCATTCCCATGATATATGATGGGCAGGAAGTAGGAACACCTTATAGATTAGTCTTTCCATTTACTTCTAAAAAAATAGATTGGACAATCAATCCGGGTATTACTGCTGAATACAAAAAAGTGATTGCCTTCAGAAATAGCAGTGATGCTATAAGGCGGGGCAGTTTAATATCTTACTCCACTGATGACGTATGTGCTTTTACAAAATCATTGGGTAAAGAAGAAGTATTTGTTGTTTCAAATTTAAGAGACAAGTCCATTGATTATACATTGCCTGAAACGCTAAAAAATTCAAGCTGGACGGATGCTATGAATGGCGGCAAACAAATTTTATCCGGCAGTATAAGCTTACCGCCTTATTCCTACTTTGTCTTTAAAAAATGAATTGTTTTACTCAATATTTATTTTTCTAAAAATTAAACCCGATGCCATTAAAAGGAATTGTTTTGTCTCTACTCTTTATAAGCGTTTTCACAAACGTTTGGTCGCAAACACCAGTTGTAAGTGCCTCCATGGATAAGGTGAAAGTTGATTTTAATTTAGATAACGACGGAAAGCCCTTCTATGCAGTTTTCTTTAGCGGCAAGCTCGTAATAAGACCTTCGAGGTTAGGCTTCAAACTAAAAGAGAATTTAGCATTAGAAAGTAATTTCCAACTTATAAAAACAGATTCAGCTACGGTAGATGGAACCTGGCAACCGGTGTGGGGCGAAGTAAAACAAATACGCAACCATTATAAGCAACTTACTTTTCATTTGCAGCAAAAAGATTCCTTACATCTTTTGCTCAATATTATTTTCAGGGTATTTGAAGATGGCGTAGCCTTCAAATACGAATTTCCCATACAACCCAACCTTGCCAATTTTGTTGTAGCAGATGAAGTAACTCAATTTAATCTGTCGGGTGACCACAAAGCATTTTGGATACCCGGTGATTATGATTCTAACGAGTATGCATACACGACATCAAAGATAAGTGAGGTAGATGCGTGGAAAATGCCCATGCTTTCTTTTGGCGAAAGAAAATATAATATCCCCGATCAATATGCCGTGCAAACGCCATTAATGCTCAAAACAAATGATGGCTTATACATCAATATACATGAAGCTGCCCTGGTGAATTACCCATCTATGCAGTTGCATGTGAACCGGGATAACTTTGAACTATCTGCTAATCTGGTTCCCGATGCCCTGGGCGATAAAGCTTTTTTACGGGCTCCGGCTAACACTCCGTGGCGCACGATTATCGTAAGCGACAAGGCGACTGATATACTTGCTTCTAAAATGATATTGAACCTTAATGAACCTTCAAAAATCCAAAATACATCGTGGATAACACCCATGAAATTTATAGGTGTATGGTGGGAGATGCAGACTGGTAAAAGTACCTGGAGCTATAGCAACAGCCTTGACTCTCTCGATGCTAATGGAAAGCTGATATCAGGCGGCCATCATGGAGCGAACACCGCAAATGTGAAGCGATATATTGACTTCGCTTCCAAAAATGGCATTCAGGGTTTATTGGTAGAAGGCTGGAATACCGGCTGGGAAGAGTGGTCGGGTAACTGGAGCGGCAATCACTTCGATTTTGTAACACCTTATCCTGATTTTGATGTAAAAGAAATAGAAAAGTATTCCAAATTAAAGGGCGTTCAAATGATCATGCACAACGAAACATCTGCCGATGCTGCCACTTATGAAAGGCAAATGGATACAGCTTTTCGCTTCATGAATAAGTTTGGGTACACCGCCGTTAAAACAGGTTATGTGGGACAGATTATTCCACGCGGCGAGCATCACGATGGCCAATGGATGGTGAATCATTACGTTCGCGCAGCAGCAAAAGCCGCTCACTATAAAATAATGATTGATATGCATGAACCGGTGCGCCCAACCGGTTTAAGCCGCACCTATCCAAACTTTATAGCAAGTGAAGCAGGCAGGGGAAACGAGTGGAATGCATTTAGCGATGGCAATCTTCCGGAACACGAAACCATTATGCCGTTTACCCGTTTAATGGGCGGCCCAATGGATTATACGCCGGGTATTTTTAAATTAAAAGGATACAATGCTGCTGTGCCGGAAAGGCAGGTACACACCACTTTAGCAAAACAATTAGCCTTGTACGTTACCATGTACAGCCCTTTGCAAATGGCGGCTGATATCCCCGAAAATTATGAAGCGCATAAAGATGCATTTCAGTTTATAAAAGATGTACCTGTTGATTGGGATGATACAAAAATTATAGAAGCTGAGCCAGGCGACTACGTCACCATTGCACGAAAAGAGAAAGGAAAAGACAATTGGTTTATTGGCGCCATCACAGATGAAAACAGTCGTTCAACGACTGTGCCGCTTAGCTTTTTAGACAAAGGAAAAAAGTATGTTGCCACTATTTACAAAGATGCAGCCGATGCAGATTGGAAGACAAACCCTGAGGCTTATAAAATAGAAAAAATGATTGTAGATAATAGTACGGTATTGAAACTGCAATTAGCAATGGGTGGCGGCGCAGCAATAAGTATTATTCCGGCAACAGCACAATAAATACAAACAAGCCGGCAAGCAGTCGTGCGTAAAGTATATGGTACACCCAGCAGCATGGCGCCCATACCGATAACGGTACCTGCCTGATTAGTATGCATTACAACCTGGAAAATACTTTAGATAATTGCCGGATAAGACAAGTTGTATTACTGAATTTTAAAAATAATAAATATTTTGTACTGTTCAGTACAATTTACTATTTTGCAAAATCATGCCAGGCAGACCAAGAAGCTTTCACGTAGATGATGCACATCAAGCCTGCCGAATGTTCTCAATAGCCTTTGAGTCAAGGTTGTCCAAATCTTTACGCTGCTTCACATCAGTAACCCGGAAGGTTGCTTCGCCACCTGTATCCTTTATACGCTTTACAAGTTGTTGAAGTTGTCCTCCCGCCTGGCACCAAGTACCACATTAGCTCCTTTTTCAGCAAGTAGCAAAGCGATGGCCTCACCAATACCACTGCTTGCCTCTGTGATTATTAAAACTTTATTTTTTATATTATCTTTCATTTCAACGCGTTGAACGAATAGCAACTTTACATTTTTGAACAATTGTAAAATATTACATTGCCGATGCTAACAGTTAGCGGTAATATTGCAGGCTACTACGAAATATCACAGAACTTGAACAACATATAAAATCTTATTTTGGAGTTCTTACTCAGGAAGAAATGGAGACTATAGTTCCATTTTTCTCACTGAAAACTTTAAAAAAAGGTGATTTATAATGCAATAGAAGAGCCATATTGAACATTTAAAAAAAGTAAACGCATGAAAAAAGCCTCCGTTACCGGGGCCTTTTTATACAGCGGCATTTCACAAGAATTATGCGGTAAAAAATTTATTGGCTGCCAATTCCGCCGGCGCCATTCAATCTTTTATTTTCATCTTCTGCAGAAGCCTTTCTTTGCCTGGCAGCTTTCACGAGCTTGTTACCAAAGCGATAAGAAAAATTGATTTTTAATTGCTGGCTTTCCCAGTTGCCGCTGGCTTCCAGGTGACTGCCCCCAAAATCGCTGATGCCTTTCCAGTGTATAGTTTTGAATACATCTGTAAAGCTGAGTTTAATATTGCCCGCGCCTTTCAATACTTTTTGCTGCACGCCTGCATCTACAAAGCCAAGGGCCTTACTCTTGAAAGTGCCGCCCCACACGGTAGGAGAATTAAAGAAGCCGGAGAGTTCAAATGTTGGCCCTTTCTTTACCGTGAAACTTTGCTGTGTATAGATAGAAAATGCATTCACATTTACATTGATTATTTTGCCTGCACCAAAGTCGGCCTTGTATGCAGAGTGGTAACCGTTGAAGGTCGCAAAGGCGCTCCACCATTTTGTAATGGTAATTGGTGCACTTATATTGAGGCTATAAATATTTTGCGTAGCCAGGTTCCTCTGTGTTATAAAGCTTTTATTTTGAAGCGTATCTATTATTTGCGCAAAGAAATCTTTTATATGGCTGTAGCTAACAGAAGTTACATACTTGTATAAAAATGTATGTGAGAGCTGAAAGCTGTTAGTGTATTGCGGCCTCAAAAATGCATTCCCTTTTCTGTAAGTCAGCTCATCCAACTTGTCTTCAAAAGGATTAAGATCCTGGTAGCTGGGGCGGTCAATACGCCTGCTATAGCTCAAGTTCAATGTGTTCTTTTGATTAAGCATATAGGTAATAGCGCCGCTTGGAAAGAAATCTGTGTAGTTGCGCTTTACGTTTCCATCGGCCTGCGATGTATTGCTGATAAGGTCTCCCTCGCTTTTTGTATTTTCCATACGCAGGCCTGCCTGCACGGTTGTTTTTTTACTTAGCGGCCGGTTATAATTTACGTACAGGGCTTTTACATTTTCATCATAATTAAATTTATTGCTGCGGTCCGGATCTTTTACATTGGTGTTATTATACACATTATAAAAGTCAAAAGTATTTTTAGTTTTTACATCCGTAAGCTTTCCGCCAAAGCCCAGCTTGCCTTTATGGAAGGGTTGCTCGTAATCTATTTTGGCAGTATAAATATCGATGTTGGTAGGTGTGTTGTTCCGGTAAATCCGCGATTCTAATAAAATATCCGTAAGGGGTGTCCTGTAATAATTAGGCTGGTAGCTGGTTCCGCGCCTCCTGAAATTTACAAGGTCTGCATCGATGTTCAGTTCTTTACCAGTGGTATCGGCGTACCGGTAGTTAATATTATAATCCACATTATTCCTGGAGCCGGGCAAGTCATTGCTGGCATATAATATTCTGGTTGGGATGTGTGTATTCTCCGGGCTAATAAGAGTCTTGCTACTGGTAGAAGAAGTGCCGTCGGTAAAATTTGCCGTTACCATTACCCCAACTACATTCTTTGCATTTACATAATAATCCATGCCCGCCTTTAGGTTGTGTGAAGTATTATCATTGTTGTTGATGCTGCGTTGGTCGTAAATGCTATCGCCCTGTACACGATAGAGATTGAAAAGATTGCGGTTCTTGCCAAAGTTATTACTGTAATTACTGAAGAGATTTGTTTTTTTATTGCGATAGTTGAGACTAAGAGAATTGTTGTATTTCGGCGTGTGGCCAAAGCCCACACCTGTTGCAATATTTCCATTAACACCATAATTTTTATTTTTTTTCAGCCTTATATTTATGATACCCGCATTACCCGACGCATCATATTTTGCCGAAGGATTTGTAATCATTTCTATCGACTCAATATCTGCTGAATTAATAGAGCGCAGGTAAGCCGCAAGGTCTCCGCCACCCATTTGCGTTGGCTTGCCGTCTATATAAATTTTAACGCCGTTCTTTCCCTGCATAGAAATGTTATCATCCTTATCTACGGACACGCCCGGTGATTTTTGCAGGAGCTCAAAAGCATTGCTGCCAATAGCATTGATGCTGCTCTCTACATTAAAAACTGTTTTATCAGCCCTTACTTCTATCATGGGTTTTTTAGCTTGCACGGTAACGGCTGCAAGCGAGGCGCCGCTTTGCGATAGCAGCAACGATGGTACAGTATATTGCTGGCCTTCAGCTATATTAAATTTTGAGGAATAGTTTTTAACATGGCCTACAGAAGTTGCAGAAAGCAAATAGCTACCGGGCTTTACAGAAACTATTTTAAAATTGCCGGTAGAGGCTGTTATTGCCGTTTTTGCAAGTGAAGAATCTGTAGCATTTAAAAGCAGCACCGTGGCGGCTGGTAACGGCTTTTTATTCTCATCATTTACTTGTCCTGTTACCTGGGCTTTGTTTTGAGCGAAAGAATAAAAGCCACATAAGCTTAAAAATAGTAAAACAATTATTTGTTTCATAGCCGTTTTTAGTTTTGATTAAAAAAAATCTGGGCGCAAAAGTATAAGGATTTTTTTAACGGCTATGTTTTTATTCTATAAAGCCTGTATTTTGTTTTATGGACGGTAAAAAAATTGACGGATTCAAAAGATAAATGTTTGGTTAAAATAAGCATGAATAAATTTTCCGGAAAATGAATATCCAAATCCTTTCGATAAAGCTTCTTCAATAGCACACATAAATAGTTAATGCAAATATTTTTGTATAACCTTGAATTTTTTACCACTAATATTGAGAAGATAATTTATGGATACTAATAAACCGCCCCAGCCCGAACAGCGGGTACATTTCAAAATGTCGCTCTATGTTAAAGGTTGTCCAACCTTACAGATATAGTTCTTAAATCTAAAATTAACTTGTGGAAAGGTTGACAACCTTGCCACATTTTGAAATGTACCCCAGATCAGCGAACAGCATTAATTTGAATCAAACTAATTTATATTTGCAAAAAATTTTGCAGCATTTTTTTATATCGTAAAATTGCTGCTCTTTGATCAGGCAGGATATTGAAATTATTTAAGCTGTGTATTATTCTTTAAATGATTAACTGGCCCCGTAGCTCAGTGGATAGAGCAACAGCCTTCTAAGCTGTGGGTCGAACGTTCGAGTCGTTCCGGGGTCACTTATTTTTGTTATTGCCCCGCCACCTGACGTGGGTAAATAACATGTATAAATTGCTTATCGCATGGCCTCGATAGTATTCTAAACTCCCTAAAATTTTCAATCGAATATAATGGATGTCAAAATAGAAGAAGAATGGAAGGAAGTATTAAAAGAAGAATTCAAAAAACCATATTTTGAACAAATAGTGACTTTTATTAAAGTTGAAAAATCTGCCGGTAAAATCATTTATCCCCCGGGCAGTTTGTTTTTTAATGCTTTTGACAAAACTCCATTTTCAAAAGTAAAAGTGGTATTGCTTGGCCAGGACCCTTACCATAACAAAGGCCAGGCGCATGGTTTGAGCTTTTCAGTGCCGGATGGCGTGCCATTGCCGCCATCACTTCAAAATATTTTCAAAGAATTAAAAACAGACATAGGCATGGCTACTCCTGCCTCCGGCAACCTGGAAAATTGGGCAATGCAGGGCGTGTTGTTATTAAACGCCTCGTTAAGCGTTAGGCAAAATGAACCCGGGAGCCATAGTAAAATTGGCTGGCTTCAGTTTACAGATGCGGTTATCAGCAAATTATCTGAAAAGAAGGAAGGCCTTATTTTTTTGTTGTGGGGTAGGTTTGCCCAGGAGAAGCAATCTCTTGTTGATGAAACAAAACACCATGTTCTAAAAGCCGCGCATCCCTCGCCTTTCAGCGCCGACAAGGGTTTTTTTAATTGCAGGCATTTTTCAAAAACAAACAAATTGCTTGTTCTTCAACATAAGAAGCCGATAGATTGGAAATTATAGTGATACCAAAAAATGAATATTTGAAAGAAATACTAGCCAGAATTTTTGCCTTATGGGCCATTATTGTATTTATTGTTACCATGCTTTTGGTAGTGATAATTATGTGGGCTATTGGTTTGGTTAAAGAGCCGAAAAGAACCGCCCTTTTTCGAATTACTTCAAAAATATGGATGCGTGTCTTTTTTTTCTTGTCCGGCTGCAGGCTTAAAATTATTGGCGAAGAGCATTTTGAAAAAGGGCAAAATTATATCGTGGTATCCAATCACAATTCTTTAATGGATGTGCCGCTCACAACACCCTTTATTCCCGGGCCAAACAAGACCATTGCAAAATCAGAGATGGCGAAAATTCCTGTATTCGGCCTTATTTATAAACGCGGCTCCATATTGGTGGATCGATTGGATAAAAACAGCCGTCGACAGAGTTTTAAATTGATGAAAGATGTGTTGAAGATGGGAATGCATGTTTGTATCTATCCGGAAGGTACCCGGAATAAAACTGAATTACCATTGAAAGCTTTTCACGACGGTGCTTTCAGGCTTGCGGTGGAAACCGGCACTCCAATAATTCCTACCTTAATGTTTAATACTAAAAAAGTTCTGCCCGCCGGTAAGGCATTCTTTTTTTGGCCGGCTAAAATGAAATTGCATTTTTTACCACCCGTACCTGTACATGCTGGAGACAATTATGAAGCGCTCAAAGAAAAGTTGTATTTGTTGATGACGGAATACTATGTAAATAGTCGATAGGTAAAGAGCAAGAGGCAAAAGGTAAAAGGCAAAAGGCAAAGGGCAAAGGGCAATAGGCAAAGGGCAAAGGGCAAAGGGCAATAGGCAAAATGCAAATGCAATAGGCAAAGGGCAAAGGGCAATAGGCAAAGGGCATTGCTGATTGCTGAAAGCTGAAAGCTCATTGCTGAAAGCTCATTGCTGAAAGCTGATTGCTCATTGCTGATCGCTGATCGCTCACTGTCCTCATTCTATTATTTTATTTCGCATGCCATACATGATGAGGCCGCCAATAGTTCTTGCACCTACTTTGTTTTTCATGTTTTGCCGAATGGCTTCAATGGTCCGCGGACTAAGAAAAACAATTTTGGATATTTCTTCAGTTGTTTTATCCTCAGCAAGTAATTGTAAAATTTTTAATTCTTTTTCGCTGAAGCTAATGGGAATTTGGCTTCCATAATGTTGGCGCACATTTTTCTTTTGCATCAGTTTGCCCATCACAGCATTATTGACGAGTTGATTAAAATAGAAATCCTCGTTCATGCAGGTAAGTATTGCTTCATATATTTCATCGGGATCTGTCGTTTTAGTGAGATAGGCATTTGCGCCCATTTCCATCATCTTACTTATCATTTGCTGGTCATCATACATTGTAAGCACAATTATCTTGAGCTCATCATATTCCTTTCGCAGCAGCTCAATAGCATTGATGCCGTCTATCTCCGGCATCCTGATATCCATAAGTAATACATCCGGTTTTTTAATATTTATTTTATGAAGAAGATCCTTGCCGTCTACCGCTTCCCAAATCATTTTTAGATTTTGCCGGGGAGAAAGCGCCATTTTAATTCCGTCTCTGAAAATTTTGTGGTCATCTGCAATGGCTATTTTGATAACGGCTGAAGCTAACATAGAAGACGACATGAAGTAATGGCTTAGTGGTTGTTGTAAAAATATAAAACATAAACGAAGAATATACAATTCTATTTTGGAGAATACGATTTTTATTTAAGTAAAAAAAATTATTAATCAAGTAATTATGCGAGCGTGTTTTTACTAACATACGGCTAACCGGCATCGCTCAAAGAAATAATTTCACTCCACTTATTGTCGTTGGATTGTCTGTTTTTTTTGTTTAAAAAAAATCAAAATTTTTAATTCCCCCCGATCAAAATGACTTATGCATTAATGTAGCGCAAAAGCCTTTCAGAATGATAAATTTTATTCTTCTTTGGTGCCCCACAAAATATTTTCAGTATATAAAAAAATGTATTTGTACTATCTCTTATTGAAAAATACTATAGAAAATATACACGATCATCTTAGTAATTATACTATTTTATAAAGTAAAATTACCTTTTCTTTGAGAGTAAAAAAGCCAGCTTATTTCTCTGAAACCATTGTTATTGCTCATATACAACAAGATAATAATTTCTTTTTCAAATTAGACCTATTGATTACTAACCTCATTATTTAGAAGTTAGCAGTCTAATTATACATTTAACCACGAACAATTAAAACCACACAATCATGAATCAGAACACTCTCGTAGAAACCAAAAATCTTAATGAAGTTGGCGAAAACATCGGCCTTGCTGCTGGAATCGAATTAGTAAATGCTTTTAAAGCAGCTAACCCTACTGCCACTTCAGGCTATTACATCGGACGCGACATCCTTGAGCAAATAATAGCTCAACCAGGTTGCGTTGGAATCAACTTTCGCAAATGCCTAACCAACATGAACGAAGAGCACCTTGTTTACACAGCCGTTGATGCGGATGGTAAAGACATCCTTAACTATTCTGTTGTAACCAATACCGGCGACATCGTTAAGCAGGATGCTATCGTTGCCGACAGAACCATCTGGTGGGATCAATTAGGAGACTTCGATGTATTATCTGCCTAAGTTTAATTAAAAATTTAAAATAGATAGTTATATTTGGATTCAAACATAACTGCTATCTTAAAAGTATTTTTATATATAGGGATATTCTCACAATTATTACCCTTGGTTTTTTTTCTTTTGTTCAAATTTCGTTCAAAAGAAAAAGAGCTAAGGGTAATTTTTTATTACATCGTGTATTGTATTTTAAATGAAGCTATCTCGGTATATCTTCAAACGATACACACTCAAAAAATTTATATTCTATTTTCGATATACACAGTTTTAGAATTTTCTTTTTTTTGCTTGTTTTATTATTATGTAATTTCTTCTTCATTAATAAAGAAAACGATATTCCCTATCTGGGCATTATTTGTAATTTTCTCGAGCATAGACTTCTTTTTTGTGAACCAGATGTCTGATTTTGATTCTATAGCCATAGGCGTCGCTTCAATCATTATTATTATTTTATGCATCTGTTATTTAATAATCCAGATAAAAGGTGATATTAATCTGTTCGTATATTCCACATCAAATTTTTGGATCATTATTGCGTTTCTCATATATTTATCAGGAACATTTTTTCTATATATAATGACTGAGACGATGCTGAACAATGATTCCTTTCAAAAACAATATATCTATATCAATTCAGCATTCAACATACTTAAAAATGTATTGCTTTCTATTGCCATGCTAATGAAACCCGAGGAGAGGACATCCGTCGTGAAAAGAAATTACGAGTGGGATGAGTATCATCCTTTAAATTAAAATAAGCACTAACGATTACATGCACTTTTTACAGACATCTGAAGGCAATTTAGGCGTATCCAATATGCTTGTTTTTGGTACCATTGGTATGTTCACCTTGGCAATCACTTTGGTTTCGGTTGTTGTATTCCATCAAAGAAGAGTTATTAAATTTAATAAGCAACTGCAAAAAATGGAAGAAGAGAAACAGCAAATGTTGCTGAAAGCTTCTATTCGTTTTCAGGAAGAAGAAAGGCAGCGTATTGCCGCAGACTTGCATGATGATGCCGGCCCTCTGTTAGCTACGGCAAGGCTTTACCTTAATGAGAATCTTATTCACCAGGAACCTGCGATACAATTGCAATCAATATTTAGCGCAAAACAGATTATCGATGACACCATCCAGCTAATAAGAAATATATCACACAGCCTTATGCCCCCAACGCTGAAGAATTTCGGCCTGGAGTCTGCTATAAAAGATCTGTTTGAAAAAATAAATGGATCGGGTGTTATCAATGCAAGCGCCCGTTTTCATGATAATCGCGAAAGACTTAAGAAAGAACAGGAACTCCTTGTTTTCAGGGTGGTGCAAGAATTGGTGACAAATATTATAAAACACAGCCATGCAGGTTTCATTCACCTCACGCAAAATGTGCAGGGAAATTTTTCTTACTTTCGCATTCACCACGACGGAAAGGGGATTCTTCAGCCTGATTTTGAAAAACTAAATTATGATTCGATGGGACTTGGATTAAAAAATATTGAAAGCCGTATTAAGGTGCTGAAAGGAAGCATTGCATTTGATATTGACAGTACGCATACTTATTATAAGGTAACTATCGAAGTTCCTACCGAACTAAAACATACAAGGTCTTCTTAAATTTATATCCAACCTCCTTACCTTTTAATTGTTTATCTTATATGGATATCATAAAAGTTGCTATTGCAGATGATCATAAAATTTTCAGAAAAGGTGTCATTCTTTCATTGAGACAATATAGCAATATTAGATTTGTATTAGAAGCAGAAAATGGTCAGGAACTGATAGACCAGGTGGCAGAGGCGAATCCTGATGTGATATTAATGGATCTTAAAATGCCGGTAAAAGACGGCATTGAAACTACCAAACATATTAATAGATTTTTCCCGGACATAAAGATTCTCATTCTTACCATGTACGAAGACGAACGGTTTGTCGGCCATCTTATGGATAGCGGCGCTAATGGGTACTTGCTAAAAAGTACAGAACCGGAAGAAATTAAGCAAGGTATTACCGATGTAATGCAAAACGGTTTTTATCTTAATAATCTTGTGAACCGTGTTCTTATAAAAAAGAATTATGCCAAACAAAAGTTCAACCCAAATTTAAATAGTGAGCTTATTATAAGCGAGCGTGAGAAAGAAGTACTTACACTTGTATGTATGGAATATACGGCACAGGAAATTGCAAAACGAATGGACATTAGCGCCAGAACGGTAGAGGCAATAAAAGACAGGCTTATGGAACGCTTCGGTGTAAAGAATTCGGTTGGGTTGGTCTTCTTCGCAATGAAAAACTCACTGATAGATCAATAAACTTCGACGATGCTCAGTTTAAAATCATCGCTCGTTTTTCAGTTTAAAATCATTTCAGGTATATCCCCTTCAACAATAAGTTTCCCCGCGGTTTTACTTTTTATTTCTTCAACACTTACACCAGGCGCTTTTTCAACTAACTGAAATCCTTTTTCTGTAACATCTATAACTGCAAGTTCCGTCACGATTTTTTTCACGCAGTTTACACCGGTTAGCGGCAGGCTGCACGTGGGTAACAATTTCGATTGCCCCTTGGGGTTAGTATGCATCATTGCTACTATTATATTTTTAGCGCTGGCTACAAGGTCCATCGCTCCGCCCATTCCCTTTACCATTTTACCGGGGATTTTCCAGTTAGCAATATCCCCTGTTTCGCTTACTTCCATTGCGCCTAAAACCGTAAGGTCCACTTTGCCGGAACGTATCATACCAAAGCTCACAGCGCTGTCAAAAAAAGAAGATCCGGGCAATGTAGTTATGGTTTGTTTGCCTGCATTTATCAGGTCTGCATCTTCTTCACCTGCGATAGGGAAAGGCCCCATGCCTAACAGGCCATTTTCGGATTGTAAGATTACTTTTATTCCTTCGGGAATATAGTTGGCAACAAGCGTTGGAATGCCGATACCGAGATTTACATAATACCCATCCTTCAGTTCCTGTGCTATTCGCTGCGCTATTTGATTTTTATCAAGCATGGTTTTTATATATGTGCGATGTGCGATGTTTGATGTACGATGTTTGTCCAAAGGACTCCTTCCGGGATATACGATGTAAATCATTTTCGATCCTTGTCAACCAACCGATCAAACAATAAACTTCTTAGCTAACCAAGTGATAAACTAATAACCAATTAACCAATTAACCAATTAACCAATTAACCAATTAACTAATCAACCAACATTCGCACTGTTCTTTGCTCAATTCGTTTTTCGTAGTTTTTTCCCTCAAAAATCCTCGTAACATATATGCCGGGCGTGTGAATTTCATTTGGATCTAATTGCCCCGGCTCAACCAATTCTTCTACTTCAGCAATAGTAATTTTTCCGGCCATGGCCATTAGGGGGTTGAAATTGCGGGCAGTGGCTTTAAAAACCAGGTTTCCCTCTTTGTCTCCCCTCCATGCTTTCACCAATGCAAAGTCTGACTGAAAGGCGTATTCGAGTAAATATTGCTTTCCGGCAAAGTCTCGGGTTTCTTTGCCCTCCGCTACTTCAGTTCCTACGCCTGCGGGGGTAAATATTGCCGGAAAGCCATAGCCCGCAGCCATACACCTGCTGGCTAAAGTTCCCTGGGGTATTAATTCTACTTCCAATTCTCCGCTTAATAATTGTCTTTCAAATTCTGCATTTTCACCCACATAAGATGCAATCATTTTTTTCACCTGCTTTCTCTTTAGTAATAAGCCGATACCAAAATCATCTACCCCGGCATTATTTGAAATGCAAGTAAGGTTAGTAACTCCTTTATCCACTAAGGCTGTTATAGAGTTTTCGGGAATGCCACATAAGCCGAAACCGCCAAGCATAATAGTGCTTTCGTTCTCTATGTCAAAGATGGACTCTTCAGCATTTTTGAAAACTTTATTCATATTTCTGGTTTTTTACTACTATTGTCCGGCTAACTCAATGAAAACCGCGCTGGTATTGACCTCACCCCCAACCCCCTCTCCAAAGGAGCTACCGTTAGGACACATTTTTTATTCGTTTTGAGCCAGATTCCATCCCTGATAAATATTAGCAAAGCGGTCTACTCCTTTCTTTAGTATGATAGGGCCAGGCGGACGTTTGCTATTATAATTTTTCCACCCTCCCAGTCGGGCTATTATCCATGTTGCCCACGATAGCTTAGTCGGATTATTTTTGTTTTTACTTTTTTCTGTTTCTCCCTGTAGTGTTTCGTTGATGGCTTTTAAACAATTAATTTCTTTTTGATTAAACACCTGCTCTATTGGCTGGCTATCTTCTTTATTGTAAGCAAGCATTAATTGCATCACCCGCAAAGCTGAACTTAAGATCATTACCGTCAGCTTGCGAATAGCCCATCCGGTTTCCAGTTCGCTTGACTCTATCTTGAATCCTTTCTTTTTTAATAAGCGAAACAATTGTTCAATATACCATCGCAACCTGTACTTCTTTACAATGTTCACCGCTTCTTCATAAGTCGTTACAGGATGTGTGGTAAGCAACCGCCAACATATTGCACTAACGCCCTTGGGTGCATTAATCTCTTTTACCTCTATAGCATAGAGTTCCACCGATTCCGGCAACTCTGTCTTTTTCAAAGTTGCAGGACGGGCAATAGCAACTTTACAATAACGAACTTCTACTGCAGCTGTGCGCTTTTCTACTCCCTTTCGGATATCTTTTACGATAGGTATTTCATACTGGCCTGCTATTGGCTGTTTGCTTAACTTGTCAAATAATTTACTGCCATCCGATAGCCGACGGTTATCACGGCTACGGATAATCAGATGGGTACGGCCAGGGACTGTGGCAAACTGATGATATATATCTCCTTCCCTGTCTTCTATAAATGTAATGGTTCGTGCCTGTGATAAATGATCTTTACTTTCATTGCATGCCTTTATCCATTTGTAAGATTCTTTTTCTTCTATAGGCTGATACTTATAGTTTCGTTCTTCTTTATCTATTTTATCTTCTTCTCTATGCCATAGTTGTACGTTTGAATATCCCAAAATAACTTCTGTGTCCGCCTCTAATGCTAAACTTCCATGAAGGAAAAATCCTAAATCTTTATTATTGCCCGTTAAGCCCACCCCACTGCCCCTTTTGAGGCGATTGCGATGGTTGTCTAAATTTATTTCTGAAGTATCTTGTAATACCAAAACATCTTTGTCGGCACTCAGATAGCTACTTCTTTCTATACTTGTGGCTATCAATTTAGTTTCTTCAACTTTTTCATTAGCCAGAAAACGATAAGCTGCTTTTTGTTCCGCTTCATCAGACGACATCTCGTGGATGCTACTCGTTCTACCAAAATAAAGCATCGCTGATAACTTATTAGCTCGTTTGCCTAAACGTTCATCTGAAAACTTATTCATGTAATTCTCTTTTTGAGATATATCCATTTTTTCTTTTTTTATGCAAAATTCCGTAATTTTTGTGTCCTAACGGTAGCTCCAAAGGAGAGGGGGCCGTGAAACTTAATACCGGCAAGTGTTTCATTAAAATTGACGATTTTTAGTCGGACAATAATGGTTTTTTACTAAGGAGAGAATCTTTCTTCAATAGCTTATAGTGCTGCCCATGATTAAAATCATCTGTATGCTGTTTCTGATTATACAAGCTGTCAAAAATAATTTGCATTACCTCCGGATGTTTTGAATACCAGTTATAACTTTTATCATATTCTGCAACATTCGTTTTGTGAAGATCGAGCGCCTTTTGGGTAAGCGCCTTTGTTTCCGCCACAATATTTACGGCAGAATCCCGTCGCGACATTTCTGATGCCAATGCCTGTGCCTGTAACACCCACATAATTTCCGTCATCTGGTTTATGCTGATTATACCGGACGGAACTTTGTTTTTACCTGAACAACATATCAATAAACAGCCTGCAATAAAAAATAAAGCCGTTCTCATTATCGTAATGCTTCTTTATACTTTGTGGCGGAAGTAACATCAACACGTTGCAAAAGATCCAATGCCTTCCCTTTATCCGGCGGAGTTGCTTTTGAAAATATTTTTATAAGCTCATCACTTTTGCCTTGCAAGAAAAATTGCAATACCATTGTATTAGGATTTTCTACGTTGAATGAATTGAGTGACGTGAGCATATTTAGCACCTGGCTTCGTGCACCAGCCTCATCGTTATACAATT
Organism: Hanamia sp.; assembly: GCA_965217965.1. Taxonomy (GTDB): domain Bacteria; phylum Bacteroidota; class Bacteroidia; order Chitinophagales; family Chitinophagaceae; genus Ginsengibacter. The sequence goes on from CBDCJQ010000002.1 coordinate 1,105,734, forward strand.
TATCCATGCCGGCGCGATAGTATCCATAGATCACATCGTGCATAATCGCGTAGCGGCTGTTTAATAAATTTTCGGCCAGCCAATACCTGTTCCTCGTACCGTCGAAAGCTTTCCAGCCAGATATATTTTTTCCTTCCGGGGCGTTATTTACAATATTTTGAGCTTTTTGAAAATACGGATCACCTCCACGAGGTGAAAAGGAGTCATAGTCGAACCCAAGAATTATATTTATCCAGTAAGCAAAAACGGCAGTAAGGTTGGATACGAGTGCATCAGTACCGGAGACACGGGCATCATTGAATTCCAGTTGTTGAAATTCCGCATACTTAAAAGTAATATCGTTATCCTGAAAATTTATTAACGGGGACTGATAGGATGAATTAAAAACAGGCCGTGCAGATTGAATCGTAAGAGAAGCTTTATAAACATTCGCATCGCCTCCTGGCTCAAGGTTCAATAAAAAACTGCAATCTATTTTTTCTTTTTGGGCAAACTGGTCGCCGGTCCATTTCCGGTTATTTACAAAATTGTTTAGCGCTGTCTGCAGTGTCTGAAAAGTTTTTTTATCTACATTGTTTCCAACCCGATTGCTAATTACGCTTACTCTTGCCCGAAACTCCTGCGGATACGATAGTTTAAAAGAAATACAAAATATAAAGACAAGAAATGTTTTAGTCATTTTAAAAATTGATAATTGAGTTTACGATATCTATGGCAACCTCTTTTTTTGATTTTCTTTCAAAGGTTTGCTCTTCACCTTTTTTGTTGAAAATACTTATTTTATTAGTATCGTGGCCGAAACCTGCTCCCTGGTCATTTAATGAGTTTAGAACGATCAGGTCTGCATTTTTGTTATACAGCTTCTTCAACGCATTTTCTTTTTCGTTTTCTGTTTCCAAAGCAAAACCAACCAGCAACTGTTTGCTTGTTTTCATTTCGCCGGCTTTGGAAAGTATATCCTTAGTTTTTTTCAAGACAAGCTTCATTTCGGTATCATTCTTTTTTATTTTTTGCAAAGCTGTATTCTCAGGTGTGAAATCCGCCACCGCTGCAGCCATTACTATAATGTCACTGTCATTAAAATAATTAAAAAATGCATTATACATTTCATTGGCTGAAGTCACCTTTATTGCTGCTATCGCCACTGGTACCGGTAAAGAAGATGGCCCGAGTATAAGTGTAACTTCTGCACCCCGCTTACTAAACTCATCAGCGATGCTTATGCCCATTTTTCCGCTGGAATGATTTCCTATAAACCTTACCGGGTCAATGGCTTCGTAGGTCGGCCCGGCAGTTATGAGAATCTTTTTACCATGCAGCGATGATTTTAGCGATAAAAAATTTTCCAGAAATTGCAGGATTTCTTCCGGTTCAGCCATTCTTCCTTCACCCGTTAATCCACTGGCGAGCTCACCATCATTTACCGGGAGGATTGTGTTCCCATGTTCTTTAAGCAGGTCTATATTTCTTTTAGTTGACGGATGACGCCACATATCTTCATCCATTGCCGGGGCAATTAATACAGGGCAGGTAGCGGAGAGATAAGTTGCCTGTAATAAATTATCACAAATACCATTTGCCATTTTAGAAATGGTATTGCACGAAGCGGGGGCAACAACCATTGCATCTGCCCACCGGCCAAGCATTACATGGTTTGCCCACGTTTCTCCTTCAAACAAATTCGACAGCACTTTATTTTTCGATAATGTCGAAAAGGTAAGTGCCGACACAAAATGCATAGCGGCATTCGTCATTACCACTCTAACTTCTGCTTCAGCTTTTATTAATAAGCGCACCAATATAACCGCTTTGTAAGCAGCAATGCTTCCGGTAACACACAGTAATATTTTTTTTTCTTTAAGCATCTGTGCAGAAATTCACTGCCTGGTATTAGTTGTTTTACAAGTGTCGTAATCCGGAAAAGATAATCTTATTAAATAAAAAAGGCGGTATAATACCGCCATTAAAAGTATAAATTCTAAAGTAAAAATTATTATAAAAAAGCTTCGAATAAAACATGCTGCAGAAAACAATTAATCGAAGAGGTTATCTTCGTTTCTGCGATAATATATTTTATCCTCCATAAATTCTGTGGTAGCCAATAGCGCGGGATTAGGCATTCTTTCATAAGCCTTTGATATTTCTATTTGTTCTTTATTCTCATGAATTTCTTCGAGGCTATCTGTATGGCTTGCAAATTCCTCCAGCTTGTTATGCAGTTCTTCTTTTATAGAGATATTTATTTGGTTCGCCCTCTTAGCGATTACTGCTATCGATTCGTATAAATTGCCGGTCTTTGCCTTTACATCAGTGAGATTTTTAGTTTCTACAACGTTACTGGTATTAGCGCTCTGCTGGCGTCTTAATTTGCTCATTTTGTATTTGTTTAATGTTATTCAAACTTAAGTTTCTATAATTTTCTGCCTCCTTCAAATATTTACTTTCAGGATACCTGTCTGCAAAATCGAAGTATTCAGAAGATACTTTTTCATATCGTTCTTCCTGCTTATCAACATAGCTGAGCTTAGCAAACTGGTAATATGACTTGATAGACATCAACATATATTCTTCTCCCCTGGAAGATTCGGGATAAGCGTTCAACAGGTTTGAAAAGGAAATTCCTGCGGCGCGGTATTGCTGCAGGTTATAATATAACTGCGCTGTTTTAAAATCCTTTAACTCAAGTTTAGCCCGGCATTTTGCAATTATTTCATTTGCATCCTTTACCCTTGGTGAATTAGGATATGTATTGATAAATGTTTGCATCATTCCAATAGCCTTACTGGTATTTATTTGCTCGAGCTCAACTTTTGGAGACTGAACGTAAAAAGTATATGCGTGCATATAAGCTATTTCTTCAGCATTTGTACTGTTGGGAAAAACTTCTAAAAAACCTTTAAACAGGTTTTCTGCATCCGTATAATTTTTTTGATAAAAAGAACAATATGCATACTTATAATAAAGGTCTTCAAACTTATCGGTTCCCTTAAATACCGAAAAAAGTTCTAAATATAACTGGCCTGCATAGTTGTATTTCCTTTTTGCATAATACTCATCCGCTTTCTTAAGCTTGTATTCAAAATCTTTACTCTTTAAAACTTTACCGAATTGATTACTGCAGGAGGAAGTGAGCAAAAATAATGAGAGGACGAATAGCAGGACTAATTTCATAAACAGGTGCGAAATTAAGTGATTTTCAACAAAAATGATCTTTAAAAAAAATCATTCAAAATGAATGCAGTTAATATTTTCTTAATAACAAAAAACCCTTCCGGCTACCGGAAGGGTTTTGAAAACAAGTGAAGTGTATTATTTTGATTTAATATCTACTGTGTTTGAATCGCCGCCACCAATTTCGCAATTTGTATCGATTCTGTCTCCGCTTATTCCTTCAGTTTCTGTTAAATAAGTTTTTACGGCAGCTATTCTTCTATTGCATAACGCTTGTGATGCTTTAGAAGCGGCAGGATAGCCTGTAACTGTTATGCTGCAATCGGCACTATTTTTTAACTTAGACGCCACTGTTGCAAGCATTGCTTTTGCATCGCCGCTCAGGCTACCGGCATTACCTCTGAAAGAAACACTTGGTAAGTCTCCTATTTGACAAGCTTGTGTATTTGCTACTACCATGTTTTTGCAACATTCGGGGTCAGGGCATTTACCAACACCATCAGCATCTACCGGCTGGCACTCTGTGGGGGTAATCAATTGCTTATCCTTACAATCGGGCACTCCATCACCATCAGTATCTTTTGAAACGCCGTGTGTATCAACAGGGCAACCTGCAGGCGTATTCGGCTCTCTATCAAGTTGGTCAACCACACCATCGCCATCTGCATCATCAAATACCGGCTTAGGCAATTTCATATGCTTAGGATTGTTGAGTTCGCTGTAAGCATAATCAAGCGGGTTGATCCACCAAAGGGGCTCAACAGATTTGGAACCAAGATTAAAGTTCAAACCTACAGAAGCGTAATTGTAACTATCAAAATTTCCCGTTTGAACGGGATCTCCTATAGGACGTTCCTGCCACTGCTGTCCATCAAGCAAATCATCTTTGACTATAGTAACCCTGTCTTCCAAGGCAAGATTCACGCGTTTACCTAATTTAAAAGCTATACCTCCAAGGAATGTTCCTGAGGGTTTCAACGTTTGTCCAAATAATGTTTTTGAGTTTTTCTTATTGTTTTCGGCATCAACATAAGGGAGATCTTTAAGTAGTGATTTTAGTTTGTCACGAATATCTTTTCTATTTTCATATCCTGAACCCGTAATTGTGCTAAAGTTTGTAGGTACCTGCACCTTTGTATCATAAATAGTAGCTCCTATACCAACACCTCCATAAAGTACCATTCCTGTTTTTTGCTTATGAAAGCGAATATTATTCAATGTGAAAATTCCCTGCAAGCTCAAATCTTGCACATGTGCTCTATAATTATAATAAACAGGCTGGATAGGAGTAGCATTGAAAGATGACCAAACAGGGTTATTTGCATAACCAAAAGATGGTTTCCAGTTTAGCCCCTTGGCAACACCATATACATATTGTAGTCTTAAAGAAAAAATATAACCCAATGCCTTACGAATATGAACAGCGCCTCCGACTGTAGGTAACTTCGCAGATACATCGCTGCTTAAAGAAAACATACCACCTGAAATTCCAAATTCGAATTCGCTTCGGGGTTTTGCAGGAAAATCGTAAGTGTTATTCATAAATTCGTTTTGCTGTGCCATTCCCTTTGAGGAAATCACACTTGAATCATAAATATTATATACACCTGTATCCTGGGCGAAAACGCCATAGGAAAGAAGGGAAAAAATTCCCAGTAGTATTGATTTGTACTTTTTGCTTCCCATAACTTTTTGATTAATGATTTCTAAATAAAGGGGTTAGTAATTTCTAAATAAAGGGGTTGGTCGTGCAAAAATATTAAACGCATGTCAAATACCAAATATTTTTAGCAAATAGTTAGATTCCAAATGATTTACATTTCCTTACAATTTTGTAAAACCTATGATTATTATTTCAGTATATCTGCTGCTTAACATGGAAGATTTATTGCAAAGCGAAATTCCACGTAAACGTTTTTTACTGTATATCTATTTTTTTTGTGTAAACAATTTTGTCCTTTCAACCTTTGTGGGTCGAAATCTTTTGTAGCCAAATTTCGTTCAGCAAATCGCTATATTTTTTGTGCATGAGAGCGGCACGATTTGCTGTTCATATTTTCAACGCCTTATTTTTGCAGAAGCAAAAATGGTAAAGATGTACGAGGTTGCAATAATAGGCGGGGGCGCAGCAGGATTAATTGCTGCAAAAATGCTATCTGCCCGCGGCAAAAAGATCTTATTATTTGAAGCATGCGAGCAACCCGGTGGAAGAATATGTGCTTCCAAAGATTTTTTGCCTGCTGCTGAAGGTGGCGCTGAGTTCATTCACGGTAACCTGCAAACAACGTTTGATTTGCTTAAAGAAGCAGGGCTTAGAAAAATAAGGCTTAAAGGAAAATTTTGCAGAGTAGAAAAGGGAAGATGGAATGAAGCCCAAAACCTGTTGCCGCATTGGGAGATGCTGATGAAAAAGATGGATGCTTGTAAAGATGATAAAAGTGTCGATGCTTTTTTACAGGAATCTTTCAAAGCGAAAAAGTATCAGACACTGAAAATGCAATTTAGAAAATACGTGGAGGGATATGATGCTGCAAACCCTGCAGATACCAGTATTATAGCTATAAGGGAGGAAATGAAAAAAGGTGATGAGGATCAATACAGGCCTGCCGGGGGTTATACTGCCCTTATTGATTTTTTGCAGGCAGCCTGTTTAAAAAACGGCTGTGTAATTAAAACCAGTGAGCCTGCACTTAAAATTAGCGCCGGCAAACGTGTAGAAATAAACACGGCTTTAGGAAAATACTATGCTGACAGATTGATAGTGGCCGTGCCGGCCGGAGTTTTACAATGCAGTAAAAAAGAAAAAAGCTTTATAGAATTTCCGTCTTTTCTTAATGATCATTTACAAGCTGTAAAAAATATCGGTAACGGCGGTGTAATAAAATTCTTATTAGAATTTGATGAGGCATTTTGGCTGCAGGAAGATTTTTTGAAGAAAAAAAATATTTCTGCCCCGTCCTACATTTTTGGCGATACAATCATTCCAACATGGTGGACACAATTTCCATCTAAGGCGCCGCTGCTTACCGGCTGGATCGCCGGCCCATCTTCCTATAAAATGAGAAACTATTCTGACAAAAAATTTAAAGAACTTTTACTTGAATCTCTTTCTTCTATTTTTTCTATGGCTGTTATAGAACTTGAAAGAAAATTGAAGAAGTATATGATTATGAACTGGATTAGAGAGCCGCATATTTTGGGTGGTTATTCTTACCCAACCTTCAAGACAAAAGAAGCACAGGAAATTTTACGAAAGCCTTACAACAATACTTTCTATTTCGCCGGCGAATACCTCGCAAAAGATGCTTGTTCCACTGTAGATGCGGCATTGCAAAGCGGTATAAGCGTGGCAAAGCAAGTTCTTGCATTATAAAAAATGGCCCTGATCTCTCAGAGCCATCGTAAAAACCTGTTCCATATCATTCCGACTTTACTTTTTTCTCGCCGGTCTCGCCATCAATTTTTATTTTCTTGTTCCCGTCTTTTATTTTCACATCACCATCTTTTTCTAATCACCGTCTTTTATTTTATACTCTCCATCATCACCAATTTTTACTTTATCAGGCGCCTTTTCGTTTGATACATATTTGTATTTGCCATCCCCTGTTTTAGTAACGTGGCCATTAACGACCTTACCCGTTTTTCCATAAATAGTGTCTTTAGTTTTTGTATCTACATAAATAATTACCGGCTCTTTTGTCACTGCGTTTATTAGGCGCCCGTTAGTGAAATCCGTTACCATATCAACATAGTTACCTGTTTCAAGGTCTATATACTATGATTTTTATCGGCGCAGCTTATAACGCTGCAAATAAGTAGAGAACCGTAAATTGAAAATGTCAGTGCTTTCATGATTTGGTTTTAATGATTTAGCAGTTGCAAATCGCAACACCCTGTGTCAGGAATCTACAAAAATTATTTGATCTTCTGTAAGTAAAGGTAAATTTTTAAATCTCAGTATTACGTTCGCCACAGTTGCAACATCCTTGCCGCAATAATGTGCGATTCGTGACAGGTTTTTTTCTTTCCAGAAAACGTCGCCGACTTTGCTGCCGTCAATATCGTCTTTAGGAGAGGGCACACCAAGCGCAGCAGCAAGCAACTTTAAAGATGTGTAATGTTTATAATCTCCAAAGCGCCATAAATGCAGCGTATCAAGCGTTGGGGTTTCCCAGGGTTTCATGTGTTGAAAATCCAGGTAAGGTGGAATGCTGAGGTTATTCACAAGCATTCGCCTGCATAAAAAAGGCACATCAAATTCTTTGATATTGTGCCCGGTGAAAATCCATTTTGGGTTTTTCGAATGCATTTGCTTTAACGTGGTGATAAATCCATTCAACACTATATTTTCATCTTCTGCGTAAAAAGATTTTATCCTGAGTTGCCAGCTGTCATTTTCTTTTTTAAAATAGCCAATGCTTATACAGACAACTTTTGCAAACTCAGCGAGTATTGCGGCCCGCATAGGATAATATTCTTCGGCTGATGTAGCTGGCGGCAGGCTTTTAAAAATTTTTTCAGTCCATAATTCTTTCCATTCATCTGTAAGTAAATGGAAATGCTGCGCTCCCGAAACTGTTTCAATATCGATAAGAAATAAATTTTCAATAGCAATTTTCTGCATAATATTTAGATGTAAAATTCAATTTACAAAAAAGCCCGTTGTTTTAAACGGGCAAAAATAAAAACGGATATATGTGAAGTTAAAATGTGAAACCTGCAAAGAGCGTAAACGCCCGGCTTTTCTACTTTTGTTGATTGTCGATATCATTTAAATTAGAAAGGCCAACTTCATATGGTGCGCTAAGATTTATAAAAGGCACTTGTATCCAAAGTCAAGTACTGCACACCGATCAACTTTTTTAAAATCTCCCTATTATTTCCAAGATATCAACTGTTTGTTTCAGTACCCCGCCAATTTACGGCTCCAGCTGCAGCTTCGCTCTTTCGCTTGGCCCGAGATTTATATTTAACAGTACAGGAATTTTTGCATAATCAAGCTTAGCTTTCCATTGGTTCTCACCTAAAAATAAACCGTCATATATACTTGAAGGGTCGTTCGTAATTCTGATGACGACAGTACAAAATTTATCCCGGGTTACAATCCAAAAGTTTTAGAAAAATTGAATAAAGCACTTAATAAATAATTGTAATTAAAAACCTGATTTATAAGCCTGCCCGCTGATCTTATTTATGTTTATGCCGGCCTTCGCTCCAAATTTGAAAAATTTTCATGATCTGCGTTTGCATAGAAGTTTTTATTTTGTGAAAAATGTGGTTGCGGAATAAAAGCCGGGAAAACGAAAATATACTTTTGCATATAGTGAGAATAATTTTATAAAACAAAATTAATGTCAAGGCACAGTTTTTATTGTACGCCAACAAATTCGGATGACTTAGAATTCATCACCACTTTACAAATCAGTTCCATCTTCCCGGAACCCAATACCATCCGTTTCTGCGTTGCTGCCAATGCCCTGCCCTATATTGGTGGTATCTCTGGTGTGGGGCAACCCAATAGCCCGGGCGATAATTATAATGCCGCCCGCTTCTTATCCAATCGCCATCTACCCATACATAATTTGGGCCGGGAGCAGCAGGGCGTGCATAATAAGGAGGTGTGGGGCGATTGCGTACAACAACAGCCGATGGGCCGCAGCTTGCTAAAAAGATTAAAATGGCAAGAATCAAACCTGCGATTGAAATATTTTTTTTCATATATTTTTTATTTTTAAAAAAGGTGTTTGAAAATTTATGGATGAAAAAATATACCGGAAGTTTAAAAAGTGGATTTGAGAAAGAAGCAGGGTAGCGAAGTGGAAAGGTATTTTAACATGTATTTTTATAAAAACCAAACATTACTATGATTAAAAATGTAGCAATAATAGGCGCCGGCACTATGGGAAACGGCATTGCGCATGTATTTGCTCAAAATGCATTTACTGTAAATCTTATAGATATTTCTCAGCCGCAGCTCAGCAAAGCGTTGGAGGCAATAAGCAAAAATATGGACAGGCAAATTGCTAAAAATCTATTATTAGATGAAGCGAAAGCAAGTGCGATAAAAAATATTACTGCGCTTACTTCTCTTACAGCAGGTGTGCAGCAAGCGGATTTAGTGATAGAAGCCGCAACAGAAAATATGGATTTGAAATTAAAAATATTCAAACAGCTCGATGAGGCTGCACCAGCAACTTGCATTCTCGCAACCAATACTTCTTCCATCTCCATCACAAAGATTGCTTCGGTTACGCAAAGGCCGCAACAGGTAATAGGTATGCACTTTATGAATCCTGTTCCCGTAATGAAACTTGTTGAAATAATAAATGGCTATGCCACAGCAAAAGAAGTAACGAAACAAATATCTATATTGGCTATGCAGCTTGGTAAAGTGCCTTGCGAGGTAAATGATTATCCTGGTTTTATTGCGAATCGTATTTTAATGCCAATGATCAATGAAGCTATTTATAGTTTGTATGAAGGCGTTGCCGGTGTTGAGGAAATAGATTCAATAATGAAGCTTGGCATGGCACACCCTATGGGGCCTTTGCAGCTTGCAGATTTCATTGGGCTTGATGTATGCCACTCCATCTTAAAGGTATTGTACGATGGTTTTGGTAATCAAAAATATGCTCCATGCCCGCTGCTTAGCAATATGGTTACCGCCGGATTTCTCGGAAAAAAAACCGGTGAAGGGTTTTATAGATACGAGATGGATAAAAAAGAATTAGTCGTAAGCGAGAGGTTTAAATAATACATTCCGGGAGACAAGAAAATTATTCTGTCTTATGTAATTCAACATTATATAATTTCTTTAAAGAATTCACAATCTCTTCCTCCCTGTTTTTTAGCAGGCCAATATCCATTTTGCAAAAGAGTTGCAATTCATTTTTGTGTATGGTGCAATTGTACTGTTTCATTATTTGCATCACGTCATTCATGATGGTATAACCAAATTGTAAACTGTAGTTTATTTCTATTGCCTTTTGCACCATGGGCGTACATTGTAGCACATAAGAAGCTGCAGTTTTATAAGCCCTGATCAGGCCAGGAACCCCGAGTAACGTCCCTCCAAAATACCTCACCACCACAACGAGAATATTGGTAAGCGCTTTGGAATCGAGTTGTCCCAAAATTTGTTTGCCTGCCGGTTCGCCATCATCGCTTACGCGAAAAGTATTTCCATCAAAACCGGTTCTATACGCGAAACAATAATGAACGGCTTTAGGATGTTCTTTTTTCAGTATTTGCAAATGCTTTTTAAAATCCTCGGCATCCTTTAACGGAAAAGAATAAGCAAGAAACTTACTGCCGCGGTCTTTATACTCAGCCACCGCCTGTGTTTCAATAGTAAAATAATGATCCATTAAAAAAATGTTTTTGGCAAAAGCCAATGTATTTAAATACTTTTCTATCAAGAATAAAAAGCAATAGTTCGGTGAATCATTACCTTTATTTTAAGCACCTCAACATGTTGGCTATTTTTTTGAAAGAGGATGAAGATAGCAAAGAGCGAATTAAACTGGCGTGTGAAGCCAACCTTGCAACAATTGATTAGATAAGGTGTTAAAACATAAAATAAATTTATGGGGAATTTTGAAAATAATTTGGACTACGCGAAGAAGCTTGACATAGAAGATCCGCTTAAAGAATATCGAAATAAATTTTATATACCCATCATACATGGCAAGGAAAGTATCTATTTCACAGGTAATTCTTTAGGCCTTCAGCCAAAAACTGCGCAAGAATATATTTTAAATGATTTGGAGGATTGGGCTAATTATGGGGTTGAGGGACATTTTAATGGAAGAAATCCCTGGATAAAATATCATGAAATGTTTCCTGAAAAGCTTGCGCCAATCTTAGGTGCATTGGAAGAGGAAATTACCGTAATGAACCAGTTGACTGTTAACCTGCATTTACTGCTTACTACTTTCTATAGGCCAAATAAAGAACGATATAAAATCATTTGTGAAGCAAAAGCTTTTCCTTCTGATCAATATGCTTTGGAGTCGCAGGTGCTGCTGGCAGGCCTCGATCCTAAAGATGCGATCATTGAAATGCAGCCTCGTGATGGAGAATACACAATAAGAAACGAAGACATTGTTGATTCTATTAAGAAACATGGGGATGAACTGCTGGTTGTAATAATCGGCGGTGTCAATTATTATACAGGGCAGGTTTTCGATATGAAATCTATAACCGTCGCAGCCCACGACGCAGGCGCTTACTGCGGATTTGATCTTGCCCATGCTGTAGGAAATGTTGAACTGAAATTGCATGATTGGAATGTTGATTTTGGCTGCTGGTGTTCCTATAAATATTTAAATTCCGGGCCCGGTGGCGTTGCAGGTGCGTTTATCCATCAACGTCATGTTGCTGATAAATCCTTACTGCGCCTTGCCGGCTGGTGCGGCACTAATAAAGAAAGGCGGTTTAAAATGGAGAAGGAATTTGATCCCATTCCCACGGCGGAAGGTTGGCAGCTTAGCACGCCGCCTTTACTTAATATGTCTGCGCATAATGCATCGCTATGCATTTTTGAAGAAGCAGGATTTGAAAATATTTTAGCCAAGCAAAAAAAATTAAGCGTTTATTTATTATTTATTTTGAATGAAATAAATGCATCTTCATCCAAAAAAATAATTGAAATAATTACGCCGCAAAATGAAAACGAACATGGTTGCCAGGTATCGCTTTTAATGTTAGAGAAAGGGAAAGAGATTTTTGAGTCATTGAAAAAAAATAGCGTGATTGTAGATTGGAGAGAGCCAAATGTAATCCGTGTAGCGCCTGCGCCTCTTTACAATACTTTTGAAGATGTTTATACATTTGGAAATGTAATCAAAAAAATATTTCAATAATTAAATACAAATTTTAAAGCCTCTTAAAACCACTAATGTATAAGCTTCCGCACTTTACCGAAGAGAATGAGGATGCAATTTTTGATTTCATGAATAAAAATTCATTTGCCATTATTGCAGGTTATGATGGTAATTTTCCTGTGGCGACGCATGTGCCGTTAGATATAAAAAAAGAAACCGGCCAAATAACTTTTACCGGCCATATAATGAAAAACACGGATCATCATAAAGCCTTTTTACAAAATGAAAATGTGTTGGTAATATTTAATGGCCCGCATTGTTATGTAAGCGCTTCCTGGTATAATAAAAAGGAAGTTGCCTCTACCTGGAATTACATTGATGTGCAGGCTAAAGGGAAAATAAAATTTACGGATGAAGAAAGAACCAAAAAAATAATTGAAAGCATTACCAATAAATATGAGTCGCCTGAAAGTGAGGCTGGCTTTGATAAATTGCCAAAGGAGTATGTTGACAGGCTGGTAAAGGCTATTGTCGGGTTTACAATTGAAGTCACATCTGTTGAAAATGTTTTTAAACTAAGCCAGAACCATGAAATAGAAACAAGAGAAAGTATCATAGAGCAATTGTTTTCACGCACCGATGCTGACTCTCATTCAATTGCTATGGAAATGCAAAAACGAATGAACGACTAAAATAAATTCATGACGCGGCATCAACTTATTGACCAAATAAAAATTAAAAAATCTTACCTCTGCGTTGGTCTCGATACATGTATGGAAAAAATTCCAGCTCATCTTAAGTCACATAAAAATGCCTTGTTTGAATTTAATAGACAGCTCATTGATGCGACAAAAGACTTATGTGTTGGTTATAAAATAAATACTGCGTTTTACGAAGCTGAGGGTGTAAAAGGGTGGGAGGCAATGGAGCAAACGGTTAATTATATTCCATCCAATCTTTTTAAAATTGCCGATGCAAAGCGGGGCGACATCGGAAATACTTCAGCGCAGTATGCAAAAGCTTTTTTTGAAGTTTTAAATTTTGATGCAATTACTGTTGCGCCTTACATGGGAGCCGACAGCATACAACCTTTTCTGGAGTATGAAAATAAATGGACGATAGTACTTGGGCTTACAAGTAATAAAGGCAGCGAAGATTTTGAACAATTAAAAACCGGGAATAATTATTTGTATGAAGAGGTTATTAAAAAAGTAAGTGAATGGGGCACAAAAGAAAACTTAATGTTTGTGGTTGGCGCTACAAAAGCATCTGATTTATCATCAATTCGAAAAATTATTCCGGACAATTTCCTGCTGATACCTGGTGTGGGTACGCAGGGCGGCAATCTCGGAGAAGTTTCAAAGTATGGGCTTAATAATGATTGTGGCCTTTTAGTAAATGCATCACGAGCGATTATTTACGCAGGAAGAAATGAAACTTTTGCCGAAGATGCAACGGTTGTTGCACAAGGTTTACAAAAAGAGATGGAAGGGTTATTAAAAAATATTTGGGTTTGAATAAAGTTTTATTTGTGTTGTGCATTCTGCTTTGTTGCTTTCTAAACCGGATCCTTTGAAATGCATCCGTGACGCCTTCTTGTTATAAAATAATTAGTTTTGCATCAGTTAATATTTATTTTATGGGATTAGTATATGCTGAAATTAAGTTGACAAATATTGAGGATTTAATACTTGCCAAAAAACATATTATCGGAGAGGAGGAAGTTAAGTCTATCAACCTTAATATGCTTGTTGATAGCGGGGCATATATGATGGGCATTAACGAAACCATTCAGGAACAACTGGATTTGCCGCTATTAGAAAAAAGGAAAGTTCAATTGGCCGACAGCTCTGTTGTAGAATATGATGTAGTAGGGCCGATTCAGATAAAATTTAAAAACAGAACTTCAATAAGCAATGCATTCGTTTTACCGGGCGATAGTGAGCCTTTATTAGGAGCCATACCTATGGAAGAAATGCCTGCCCGACTTCCTTATTTTAAAATATTGTAGGGGCGGGGATGTATTGATACATCCTCAAAGGCAGGAACTGATTGTAAATCCGGAACACCCAAACTATGCTCAATTGAAGATGAAGTAGTTTAAATATAATTCCGGATAATAGCATGATCTATCAATGTGGTATCTTCTTAGAATCGGGCTTTCATCATTTTCTGCTATGGATTATCAAGTCACTTTGCTAATATTGAGTAATTAAGAAATCCCAACTTAAAACACGTAATTTTATTTGATGAACAGGTACACAATATATCTCTATTGATCCTGAAATAAGATTTGGCAAGCCTTATATCACCGGAACACGTATCAGCATTGCAGATATCCTAGGGTGGTTGACAGCTGGTATGACGCATCAGCAAATACTTGAAGATTTCCCTTCTCTTAAAGAAGAGCATATTAGAGCAGCCCTTGCATTTGCTGCTGATAGAGAAAGTAGGTTAAAGAAAATTATAGGATGAAATTCTGTTGGATGCAAATATTTCCCGGCGAATGATTCCCATTTTGCAGCAATATTTTACAGAAGGTACCCACGTAGATCATGTTATTCTTCCAATTCCTGCAAGGGATATTGAGATATGGAATTACGACAGGCAAAATAATTTCATCATTAATGGCGAAGTTGAGAGCCGGCAATACGCGGAATAATATTGCATTATCATTTCATTGTAAGGATATTTTCTGTGAACTTTAATAGATTAATTTTGGGCACCAAATATTGAATTCAATTAATTACATGGCACAGGATCTTTTTCAATCTCCCGATTATTTCAATATAGATGAACTCCTTACCGAAGAGCATAAGCTAATAAGGGAAAGCGTGAGAAGTTATGTAAAAAAAGAAATTTCTCCCATCATAGAAGACTATGCGCAAAGATCTGAGTTTCCTGAACATATTGTAAAGCAACTGGGCGACCTCGGTGTTTTGGGCCAACCATTCCGGAAGAATATGGCGGCGGCGGCCTTGATTATATTTCTTATGGCTTGATGATGCAGGAACTTGAAAGAGGGGATAGTGGCGTGCGGTCAACTGCGAGTGTGCAGGGGTCGTTAGTGATGTTTCCTATTTATGCTTTTGGAAGCGAGGAGCAACGAAAAAGATTTCTTCCAAAGCTGGCAAGTGGCGAATGGCTCGGTTGCTTCGGCCTTACCGAGCCTGATCATGGAAGTGATCCAAGTGGCATGTTGAGTAATTTTAAACCTGCCCGACAGTCAGGCGGGGACGCCGGAGATCATGTTATTTTAAATGGCAGTAAAATGTGGATCAGCAATGCTCCTTTTTCGCAAGTGGCCGTTGTGTGGGCTAAAAATGAAAACGATGAAATTCAGGGATTGATTGTAGAACGCGGTATGGAAGGCTTTACTACACCAACTACGCATAACAAATGGAGTTTGCGAGCAAGTGCCACCGGCGAATTGGTTTTTGATAATGTAAAAGTTCCCAAAGAAAATATTTTACCAAATATAAAAGGATTGAAAGGGCCGTTAAGCTGTCTCACCAAAGCACGTTATGGAATTGCCTGGGGAACTATTGGTGCGGCGATGGATTGCTATGATACTGCTTTAAGATATTCAAAAGAAAGAATTCAATTCGACAGGCCCATCGGGGGCTTCCAGTTGCAGCAAAAAAAATTGGCGGAGATGATCACCGAAATTACAAAAGCACAATTATTAAACTGGCGGCTGGGTGTGTTGATGAACGAAGGAAAAGCAACACCTCAACAAGTGAGCATGGCGAAAAGAAACTCTTGTGAAACTGCGGCTAACATTGCCCGTGAGGCAAGGCAAATGTTAGGCGCAATGGGTATTACCGGCGAATATCCTGTAATGCGCCACATGATGAATATTGAAAGCGTGATCACTTATGAAGGCACGCATGATGTTCATTTGCTTATAACCGGCATGGATGTTACGGGGTTGAATGCGTTTAAATAAAATTCCTCATAATTTCTGTAAATTGCCTCAATGAAAACAAATATTTATAAAAATATAGTTGTGGACGAAGAAATATGTGGTGGCAGGCCTACCATAGAAGGAACAAGAATAACAGTAAAAACGATAATTGGCCATCTATTCGAAGGAGATAGCGATGAAATATTATTGAAAGGTTTTCCACGACTTACTAAGAATGATATTCAAACTATCAAGGAATATGCAAGCCTTCAATTCGATCCTCAATTTTTTGTGAAGGCACTTTCTTAAAAAAGAGAAATGAAATATCTCATTGATGAAAACTTGCCTGATTACTTAAAGATTTGGTCAGCTTCAGATTTTCTTCATGTAACAAAAATTTCTAAATCAATTTCTGATACAGATATCTGGAAGTTTGCATTGGATAATAACTAATTATTCTAACAAAAGACACAGATTTCCATGAAAGAATTTTATATAAAAACCCACCTCCAAAAGTGATTTTATTTAGATTAGGTAACACCTCGATTCCTTATTTGGAAGATTTCTTAACGATTCATTGGGGAGAAATTTTGGCACAAATCAATTTAGCCAAATTGGTTGTTGTTTTCAAAGATAAAATTGAAGGATTAAAATAAATACTGAAGATGTTGAAAGTTACAAACCTTTTATGGTTAAGATTAAAACTGTGCAGGTAAAAAACATATTTTAAATATTTAGTAAATTGCTTTTATGGAACATCAGTTATATAAAAACATGGTATCCAACCCAGATATTTGCAATGGGAAGCCAACAATTAAGGAACGCGGATAACGGTTGAGACTATTATGAGTTTCGTGCTGGCCGGTGATACAGATGAAGATGTTTTGGATGGATATCCGCGGCTTACAAAAACGGACATAATAACAAATAAAGAATTTACAATGTTGCTTTTTGATAAACCGGCGCAGTTTAAAAATATTAAGGAGATAGCTTAATGCCTGTGTATATCCTTAATGAAAACATGCCATCAACGATACCACTATAGCTCAATGAGAAATTTATTCATGTACTCGAAATTTCAAACAAATTTTCAGACGGAGATATTTGGGAATATGCGGTTGCTAATAATTTAATTATTCTCACGAAAGATGTTGATCTCTACAATCGTTATCTATCTTCTTCGCACTATCCTAAGATTATTTGGTTCAGGACAGGCAATATGAAAAAGAAAGTCTTTTTAAGTTCATTGAAAAAATTTGGCATGATACAGAGATAATGATTCAGTTTTGTTCATTTGTGGTTGTAACAGAAGATAAATTGGAGGCTTTATAAAATGAAAATTTTCCTCATCGGTTTTATGGGAAGCGGTAAAACGCACTGGGGGCGCATTTGGTCGGCGAAAAATGCATTGAGTTTTTTTGATCTCGATGCAGAGGTTGAGAATAGTTTTAAGATGACTGTTGATGAAATATTTCAAAAAGAAGGAGAGGAGAAATTCCGGGAACTGGAGCGGTATCATCTAAAAAGATTTGCAGCAAAAAATAATTTTATCTTATCATGTGGCGGCGGTACTCCCTGCTTTGATGATAATTTAGAGTGGATGAATGCAGAAGGCAAGGTCGTATATCTCAGGGCAACGCCCGGGAGAATTTTACAAAATGTAACATCTAAAATTGATAAAAGACCCTTACTTAAAAATATTAATCCATCTGAGCTGTTGTTTTTTATCGAAAAGAAATTGAAAGAAAGAGAACCATTTTATAATAAGGCACGGTATATTCTTGATTGTGGAAGCTTTGATGAGAATTCGCTTTCGGGTGTTCTTTCTTAATGGCTGTAAGAAGCATCTGCAGATATGAAGTTCAGTTGTTACTAATCAGCATCATAAATAATTTATAATCTCCTACATAATATGCATAAAGGATTTTTAAAAACTGCCGCACTTATCGGCGCATTATCCGTAGCGCTCGGCGCCTTTGCCGCTCACTCTCTAAAAGAATCAATTTCTGATTATGCGGTTGGCATATTTGAAACAGGCGTGCGCTACCAGTTCTATCATGTATTTGCATTACTGGCGGCCGGTATTCTATACAAAGATTTTAAAAATAAATTCATTCGGTGGTCCGGTATATTATTCATAATTGGGATAATTTTATTCAGCGGGTCTCTTTATATGCTTACCTATATTAAGGCAGCTGTAAAGCCTGGCTATGATTGGATTGGCGCTATTACTCCAATTGGCGGCTTGTGCTTTATTCTTGGTTGGGTGTTTTTATTTATTGGAACATTCAAAAAAATTAACAGCAATTCTTAGAAGCTGTTTAAAAACGATTGTATGAATTTTCTTATATGGCTAAAAGTGGTTGGTGGGGACACCGACCACGGCGGATCGCCGCCGTTCGTGTCCCACGAACGGCTTAAATGATGAATCAAAATTCTAATTTTAAACAGCTTCTTAGGCGCCTTTTTTTTAATTTATCGAATGATTTACTTCATGAAAATTTCGATATAATTATGCCTGATTGAATTAAACAATATATCCGTTTAACCATTTATTATCTTTGCAGCAAATGGCAAATACCAGGAAGAATAAAAAAAATAAAAGCACTCCTTCTTCAAAAATGAAAGCTGATATTGAGGAAAAAATTGAGGTAAAAAAACTGCTTAAAGATGAACGCTCCCATAAGATAGCGGGCACGCTGTTTATGCTAATTGCTTTCCTGCTTTTTGTATCTTTTACTTCCTACCTCTTCACCTGGCAGGAAGATCAATCGAAAGTTTTTAAAGGAGCTAAAATATTATTACCGAGCCATGCCGAGCCAATGGCTAACCTTTTGGGCACCGGCGGCGCTTACTTTTCTGACCTGTTTTTCAGGTCAGGTTTTGGTATAGCTTCTTATCTGTTTTGCACTTTCTTTTTTGTGGCAGGAGTAAATTTGTTTTCTCCAAAAAAGAAATTTTCACTCAGCCGCAATATCCGCTATGTAATTGTGGGCCTGCTTGTGATCAGTGTTTCAGCCTCATTTTTAATGAAGGGACATCCGTTTCCGTGGGGAGGTGTTGCCGGCGATATGGCAAGTGATTGGCTGCAACAAATGATAGGCAGGGTAGGTACTGCCGCACTATTATTAGCCGCAATGTTTAGTTATATTATCTGGCGTTTTAATCCATCATTTAATTTTCAAAACAAAAAAATTCCTTTTGATAGCGGGCGAGGTAAAGAGAATGTTGATGAAACTTTTGATATTTCCGACAAGGATAATAATAATGACACATCTTCTATAAACAGCACACTTCATCCGCTTACGGCAAATCCATTAAAGGAAGATATTTTTAATCACAAATTTGAAGTTTTTGAAAAAGCTAACGATACGACACCGGTTGAAGAAAAAGGTATGCACTTTGAGCCAAAGATTAAAAAAGCGGAGACAGAGGCTGCTATTAAATATGACGGAAATGGTTTAAGGCTTGAAGTAAAAACCGTTCCTGAAATGAAGGAAGATGATGAGGAGAAAGCCGGTATTGTAAAACAGAATGTGCGCCAGCCGTATGATCCCATTCTCGATCTCAGAAGTTATAAATTTCCTGACCTCGATTTATTAGAAGCCCATGGAAGTGAAAGAATAGTGCAGGATGTAACAGAACTCGAGACCAATAAAAACCAAATTATCAATACGCTGAAAAATTATGATATTGAAATTCAAAAGATATCAGCGACAGTTGGGCCTACGGTCACTTTGTATGAAATAGTGCCGGCGCCCGGGGTGCGCATTTCGCGGATCAAAAATCTGGAAGATGATATAGCGCTAAGCCTTGCTGCACTTGGCATCCGTATTATCGCACCTATTCCCGGCAAAGGCACGATCGGTATAGAAGTGCCTAATGTGAAGAAGACGGTCGTGAGTATGAAAACCCTTTTGAACTCAGATAAATTTCAGAACAATCATTTTTCATTGCCTATTGCAATCGGTAAAAAAATAGATAATGAAAATTTCATTGTTGACCTTACCACTATGCCGCATTTATTGATGGCAGGCGCTACAGGACAGGGAAAGTCGGTGGGGTTAAATGCAATACTTGTTTCTCTTTTATACAAGAAACATCCCTCGCAACTTAAGTTTGTGTTGATTGATCCAAAAAAAGTTGAATTAAGTATTTATCAAAGTATAGAAAAACATTTCCTGGCAAAATTGCCTGGCGAAGAAGACGCCATTATTACCGATACTAAAAAAGTAATTCATACGCTCAATGCGCTTTGTATTGAAATGGATAACCGTTACGATCTTTTGAAGGAGGCCGGCACCAGGAATATAAAAGAGTACAATGAAAAGTTTGTAAGTAGGAAACTAAATCCTGAAAAAGGCCATCAATACCTTCCCTTTATCGTGCTGGTAATAGACGAGTTTGCTGATCTTATAATGACTGCCGGCAAAGAAGTGGAGATGCCCATTGCCCGCCTGGCGCAGCTTGCAAGGGCTGTAGGTATTCATCTTATTATTGCTACACAGCGGCCTTCCGTGAATATTATTACCGGTACTATCAAAGCCAATTTCCCTGCCCGCATTGCCTTTAAAGTAAGCAGCAAAATAGATAGCCGCACAATTCTTGACATCGGCGGAGCTGAACAATTAATCGGAAAAGGTGATATGCTTATCAGTTATAATGGCGAGCTCACCCGCCTGCAGTGCGCTTTTGTAGATACGCCCGAGGTAGACAAGGTTACAGATTTTATCGGCGATCAGCAAGGATATGCCCAGGCATTTATGTTACCTGAGTATGTGGATGAAAAGGAATTTGAGAACAAAGATTTTGATGCAAATGATCGCGATCCTCTTTTTGAAGATGCTGCCAAGCTTATTGTGATGAGCCAAAGCGGAAGCACTTCATTGCTCCAGCGTAAAATGAAGCTTGGATATAACCGTGCCGGAAGATTAATGGATCAGTTGGAAGCCGCCGGTGTCGTTGGCCCTAACCAGGGAAGTAAGGTGCGGGATGTATTGATTAAATCTGATGCAGAGTTGCAGCAATACCTGGATCATGTATAAGCTTTTTTTGGATCAGGTATGCTTATGATTTTATTAGAGCTAAAATAAATCTGCATGTGTGCCGGTTCTTATTAAACTCAGGATTTTATTTTTCTCATCAATTTTCCAAATCAAAAGCCAATCAGGAGTTATATGACATTCCCAACTTTCTTTGTAGTTCCCCGATAGTTTGTGAGGCTTATTTTTTAATGGTAAAGGGGTTTTGGAAGAAATGCTTATTATAATACTATCTAACAACGTAATATCTAATTTTCTTTTGATACATTTTTTGTAATCTTTCCCAAATTGGCTTGAAGCAATAGCGGTGTACATTATTATTTCTTCAATTTTTTAAGCAAGGCATAAACACTATCCGCTTTTATTATTTTGTCGTCCTCTATTTCTTTGAAAGCATTTTTTGTAGTGTCATTTGGCTCTTTATGTATTTTAGCAAATGGCAGGGTTTCAATCAATTCTACAAACTTTTTAGCTTGTATGGTTTTTGTGTCAATAGAAATATAAGTCATGTTTATTGATTTTGTAAAACGAAGATAGCTAAAGAAAATAAAAAATATTTATAGCAGTTAAGTATGAAAAAGCATTTATCAATAGAAAAAAATATCATCTAAATAGAAGAATAATGCAGCGCATATACAACAATTTTTACAACCTATCTTCGTTTAATGTCAAAGTATTTAATAGTTGGCCTTGGTAATCCCGGAAACGAATATGCACACACAAGGCACAATATAGGTTTTGATATTGTTAGCGCTTTTGTGTTGAAACATGGTGGAGTTTTTAGTTCGGGTAAATTGGCCGATGTGGCAGAAGTAAAACGTAAAGGCAAAATCTTCGTATGTATTAAGCCTTCTACCTTTATGAACCTAAGTGGGCGTGCTTTTAAATATTGGATGGATAAGGAAAAAATTCTTTTAGAAAATACCCTTACCCTTGTTGATGATCTTGCGCTGCCGCTGAACAAGCTGAGGCTACGAAAGAGTGGGAGCGATGCCGGGCATAATGGATTAAAAGACATTCAAAGTGTTGTTGGCACTGATGCATACCCGAAGCTTAGATTTGGCATCGGCAATAACTTTGCTAAAGGCAGACAGGTAGAATTTGTTTTGAATAAATGGACAATAGAAGAAATAACATTAGTAAAATTAAAAATTGAAAAGAGTTTAGAGGTAATTGAAAATTTTGCATTTTCGGGAATTGACAGGACTATGAGCAGTATAAACAATCTAACTTTTGTTGCTAATCAATAGGTCAGTTAATTACTTTTATATATTTTCGCTTACCAACTCCGCACACCCTAATAAAAAGCTGCTTAAATATGAAGATATTTTGTATCGGAAGAAACTATGTTGATCATGCAAAGGAATTGGGTAACGAAGTGCCTGATGAGCCTGTAATTTTTATGAAGCCCAAGAGCGCTCTTGTGCAAAATCATACGCCTTTTTACTATCCCGAATTTACCAACGAGTTAAATTATGAATGTGAGCTTGTAGTTCGTATAAGTAAAAATGGCAAGTACATACAGGAGAAGCATTCCCCAAATTATTATAACGGGCTAACCGTAGGGATTGACTTCACTGCCCGGGATATTCAAAATGTATTAAAAGAAAAAGGCTTGCCCTGGGAGAAAGCAAAGTCTTTTGATAACTCTGCCGCTGTGGGTAAATTTATTGACCTGG
The DNA here is from genome assembly GCA_965217965.1 of Hanamia sp. Taxonomy (GTDB): domain Bacteria; phylum Bacteroidota; class Bacteroidia; order Chitinophagales; family Chitinophagaceae; genus Ginsengibacter. Next base: position 1,128,358 of record CBDCJQ010000002.1, read on the forward strand.
CTGCCGGGCAGCACAAGAAAAATTTTAATTTCTCTTTTGCAAAAAATAAAGAAATCGTTCAGAAAGGAAGTTCTGATGCCATGATCTTTTCGATTGATAAGATAATATCAAACATATCAAACTACTTCTCTCTTAATATCGGCGATCTTATTTTTACCGGCACACCTGCCGGCGTAGGCGAATGCATGGTTGGAGACGTGCTGGAAGCTTACCTGGAAAATGATTGCCTGCTTACTATGGAGATTAAATAAGGAATACCTTTTAATCATTTCAAGTGACCATTGAACCCTACTGACCAAGCCCTGCGCTTCGCTGGCCCGCTTATCTTTTTTTCAATTCTTTTCTTAATTTTTTATGCATGATAAAAATACATTTATTACTAAGAATGTATCTTAATAAAAAACAAAACAGCCTGGGTGAAAATGAAATTTTGATACGCCGGTATTAGCAAGCGCCTATTTTCTTAAAACCGCTTATTATAAATGATTTAATGGAAAATATAAACATAAGAATGCTTCCAATATTTATAGCGGCAGGCTTGCCTGATCTGGCCTAATAAATGTTTTGATGGGAATTATCGAATGCCGGATGGTCAAAAAAAAATGTCCCTCCCGAGGAATCGGGAGGGATTCTCTTTAACCCTTAAAACAACCAACATGAAAAACTCGTGTTGATTTTGTTTACAGTTATATATACGGGCGAATGCTTTTATCGGTTTTAAATTTTTCTAAATTTATGCCAGCGCAAGGTCGAGCACCTGCTGCATGGTCTTTACATAATTGACCTTTAGCCCTTTGATGAAATTTGGATTAATTTCTTTTACGTCCTTTTCGTTTTGAACACACATGATCAGCTCTTTTAAACCCGAGCGCTTCGCAGCTAATACTTTCTCTTTAATGCCACCAACCGGCAACACTTGTCCCCTCAAAGTTATTTCCCCGGTCATGGCGAGATAGGGCCTTACTTTTCTTCCGGTAAATGAAGAGGCCAGTGCAGTCATCAGCGTAATGCCGGCGCTTGGCCCGTCCTTAGGCACTGCACCCTCAGGTATATGAATGTGTACATTTTTCTTTGTGAATAGCTCGGGATCAATGCCGTATTTTTTTGCATTAGCCTGCAGGTAAGTCATCGCAGTCGTAGCGCTTTCTTTCATCACGTTGCCAAGGTTACCCGTAAGTTTTAGCTCGCCTTTTCCATTGTCGCTGGTGGTAGTTTCTATAAATAAAATATCGCCGCCTACATACGTCCAGGCAAGGCCAACAGCCACGCCGGCCATGTTAGCCGTTTTGTACATTTCATTATTATACTTCGATCTTCCTAATATTCTTTCTACATCTTTAAGGCTCACCGTGGGTTTTAAAGCATCTTTCTCGGCATACGTTCTTGCAAGGTTGCGCATTACCGTGGCCAATTGCCGGTCAAGCTCGCGAACGCCGCTCTCCCTTGTAAAGTCTGTAATTATTTTTTCCAATACGGTATCGCTTATTTTAAAAGAAACATCTTTTAGTCCGTGGGCCTCTTTTTGTTTTGGTAAAAGATGACGTTTTGCAATTTCTATTTTCTCCTCAATTGCATAGCCACTCAGGTCAATTATCTCGAGCCTGTCCCGCAAAGCAGGTTGAATGTTTTGTAAATTATTTGCTGTTGCAATAAACAGTACTTTGCTTAAGTCATATTCCAGTTCGAGATAATTATCGTAAAAATTATTGTTCTGTTCCGGATCCAGCACTTCCAATAGAGCAGAAGATGGGTCACCGCGAAAATCACTTCCTACCTTATCTATCTCATCCAATATCATTACCGGGTTCGATGATTTTATTTTTCTAATGGATTGTAAAATGCGGCCCGGCATGGCGCCGATATAGGTTTTGCGATGGCCGCGTATTTCGCTTTCATCGTGCAGGCCGCCAAGGCTTACTCTTACATATTTTCGGCTAATAGCATTTGCAATGCTTTTACCTAAAGAGGTTTTGCCAATTCCGGGCGGGCCAACAAAACAAAGAATAGGGCTTTTCATATCCCCTTTCAGTTTAAGCACAGCCAGGTATTCAAGTATTCTTTGTTTGATTTTTTCCATTCCATAATGGTCATGATCTAAAATCTTTTTTGCTTTCTTAAAATCATACTGATCCTTTGTATAGTCTTCCCAGGGAAGATCGAGCATCAGGTCAAGATGGTTATACACCACAGAATAGTCAGGCGTAGAAGGGTGCATTCTTTCCAGCTTCTCTACTCCTTTATTAAACATATCTTTTGCAGCTTCAGGCCATTTTTTGCTCTCCGCCTTTTTTTGCATTTCCTTTACTTCGGCTACATTGTCGCCGCCCAACTCTTCTTTAATTGCTTTTAACTGTTGCTGTAAAAAATAATCTTTTTGCTGCTTATCAAGCTCAGCACGGGTTTTATTGGTTACCTTATTTTTTAATTCGGCATATTGCAATTCTGTCTGCAACAAATTTAAAAGTATCTCCGCCCTTGCCTTTATATTATGTATCTCAAGAAGCTTTTGTTTTTCAAGAAGCGAGCTATTGAGGTTGCTGCTTACAAAATGAATAAGGAAGGCAGGGTTCTCAATATTTCTTAAAATAATTGCCGCCTCAGATGGAAGGTTTGGCGAAAGGTGTATTATCTGCCCGGCCAGCTCTTTTATAGAAGCCACCATAGCATCAAAGTCTTTATCATCTTTCAATTCTTCGTCAGCCAGTGCAGTTATCTTAGCTTTGAAGTAAGGCTCCTCGGTAGTAATCTCATCAATCTTAAAACGTTTTCTACCCTGGATAATAACAGTAGTACCACCATCCGGCATTTTTATAAGCTTGATAATTTTGGCTACAGTACCAATATCAACAAGGTCGCTTACAACAGGTTCTTCCACTAAACTATCTTTTTGCGAAACGACGCCTATCAATTTGTCAGTCTTATAAGCATCCATAACTGCCTTAATACTTTTATCTCTGCCTACTGTTATTGGTATTACCACTCCCGGAAAGAGTACGGTGTTTCTAAGTGGCAATAAAGGAATTTCTTCGGGAATAGCCTGATCGTCATTACTTTCACTTCCATCATCGTTCAGTGAAATCATCGGCAAAAACTCCATTTCATCTTCGGGTGCTCCAAAATAATCTCTGTTCATATATTTTTTCTCTTGTCAATCTGTCAATATTTCTTTAAAAGAAACGCAGTTTTAAATCAATAAGTATATAAGTCAACATTGATGCCATTATAAATAAGGCGAAGGCCAAAAATTGTATTGCCTCAAAAATATCGAAATACCAGCGCACAAAATTTCAATAGACTTTGGCCAGTTAGTTATTTAAACAATACCCATTCGTGAAAATCAAACTAATTCGTAACAAAAAATATTGTTCTACAAAACCTATTTGTGAAAATTAGATCAATTCGTGGCAAAACAATTTCTTCGCGAAGTGAACAATAATTATATTAAATGCGCAGAACTTCAAATAACAGTAAATTTTAGTGTCCTTTGTTGCGTCACATTCCAAGGTCTTTACATTTTGCCCGAAGCTTTGGGAAGGGGCTTTATATAATTTACCTTCGCAAAATGGATATTAAATGCACAGGCGAAGAGCTTTCTATTTTTAATAAAATTGCAGAAGCAGCCGCTGAGCTTGGCATGCCGGTATATATAATAGGTGGCTTTGTAAGAGATAAAATAATGCAACGCCCAACCAAAGACGCTGATATTGTATGCGTAGGAGATGGTATAGCGCTTGCAAAAAAAGTGGCTCAAAAATTCGATTCCCATCCGCAGGTAAGCATTTTTAAAACTTTTGGCACTGCGCAGATAAAACTGCAGCCTCACCCCTCCGTAAGGTCACGAAGGACTCCGGTGGAGAATCCTTTGGACAACCCCTCTCCTCCAAAGGAGTCCATTCGGACGAAGGAGAGGGACATGGAGTATTATTCTTTTGAAATTGAATTTGTTGGAGCCCGTACAGAAAGCTATAATCAAAACAGCCGCAAGCCAGCCGTAGAAGCAGGTACGCTTGATGATGACCGGCTTCGGAGAGATTTTACCATCAATACATTATCAGTAAGCCTTAATAAAAATGATTTTGGAAAGCTTATAGATCCTTTAAATGGTATGGAAGATATCTGCAAAAAAATCTTACGGACACCCTTGCCGCCAGATGCAACTTTTTCTGATGATCCCCTGAGAATGATGCGTGCAATACGGTTCGCAACCCAATTGGACTTCTCAATTTTACCTGAAACTTTTGAATCGATAGCCCGAAATTCCCAGAGAATAAAGATCGTAAGCAGTGAAAGAATTACCGATGAGCTTAATAAAATTATAATGGCGGAAAAGCCTTCCATCGGCTTTGATCTTTTATATAAAAGCAGCTTACTAAAAATTATATTTCCCCAGATGGTTTCGCTTGCAGGCGCTGAGTATATTGATGGTAAAGGGCATAAAGATAATTTCTATCATACCCTGCAGGTGCTGGATAATATTTCAAATAACACCAACGATCTCTGGCTAAGATGGGCTGCCATTTTGCACGACATTGCAAAGCCGGCCACTAAAAGATTTGAAGAAGGCCATGGCTGGACGTTTCATGGACATGAAGTGGTAGGTGGAAGAATGGTACCAAAAATATTTACCCAGATGAAACTGCCATTGAATGAAAAAATGAAGTATGTAAGGAAAATGGTTGAGCTGCATTTAAGGCCGATAAGCCTTACAAAAGAGAACATAACAGACTCGGCTATACGCCGTTTGCTTTTTGATGCGGGCGACGACATTGACGACCTGATGACGCTTTGCAGGGCAGACATTACCTCAAAAAATAAATTAAAGGTCACAAAATATTTAGCCAATTTCGAACTGGTAACACAGCGCCTGAAAGAAGTAGAAGAAACAGACAGGATAAGAAACTGGCAGCCGCCAATAACAGGGGACGTTATAATGAAGGAATTTAATCTTCCGCCATGCAGGGCAGTGGGAGACATCAAGAACGCCGTTCGCGAAGCAATGTTAGATGGTATAATACCAAATGAATATGAGGCGGCATTCGCCTTTATGTTGCAGAAAGCGAGTGAATTGGGGATTGCAAAAAAAACTAAAGCGTAGTTTTATAGGTTGTGTTTTTGAATATGAAGGGTGCATTTCAAAATATTGCTCCGGATTGAAGGTTGCCAACCTTCCAGATGGAGTTTTTAAATCTAAAATTGACTTGGTAAAGATTGGCAACCTTGGGACATTTTGAAATGCAACCAATATTAAATTTTGATTACTAAGCATTAATTTCGTGATATGGCTATATTAAAATTCAGGATTTATTGGGAAGACGATGACAGCGTTTATAGGGATATTGTTATAAAACACACCCACACTTTTTTTGATCTGCACAATGTGATTTTGAAATGTTTTGACTTTGATTCCAAACACAGCGCTACATTTTATCGCAGTAATGATAGCTGGCAAAGGGGTAAGGAGATAACATTAGAAAAATACGATAAACCTTACAAGGCCGAGCCTTTGCTGATGAAAGAGGCACCGCTGGGTACACAAACCCGCGATCCAAATCAAAAATTTATTTACGTGTACGACTTCCATAAACTCTGGACATTCAGGGTTGAGCTTATTAATGTAAATAAAGAAGAAGACAGCCGGCAATCGTATCCCTCCTGCGTTCGTAATGAAGGCATCGGCCCCAGCCAGTATGGTACCAAAGGCCTCATCAATGAAAAGCTCGCCGAGATAGAAGAAAAATACGACATCAACAGCCTGGCGCTACCTGAAGGCTATGGTGAAGACGGAGAAGGCGCGGAAGCTGAAGATGATGAAGCCACCGAGGAAGATACCGCGACAGAGGAAATTTAAAAATCTTCTCAAAACTTTCTCCGGGCCTCCAATAAATACCATCGCCTGCAGTTCCATTTTTTTTAAAATGAAAAATAAAACCTGCTTTATTGTATGCGGCGCTACAGCAGTTGGTAAAACGTCTTACGCAATTGATCTTGCCGGAAAATATAATACACAAATAATATCTGCAGATAGCCGCCAATGCTACAAAGAATTGAATATCGGTGTAGCCAAACCTACCGGGGAGCAGCTAATTTCTGTGCACCATTACTTTATTAATTCGCATTCCGTACACGACGAAGTAAACGTGAAGGTGTTTGAGCAATACGCACTTGCTGCCGCAAAAAAAATTTTTCAAACGAATGATTATGCTGTAATGGCCGGAGGTACAGGCCTCTACATTAAAGCATTTTGTGAGGGGCTTGATGATGTACCTGACGTAAATATTGCTTTGCGAAAAGAGATTACCGAAACCTACGAAGCCAAAGGGCTTCAATGGCTCCAGGAGGAAATAAGGGAAAGAGATCCTGAATATTTTTCCTCCGCTGAAATAGCAAATCCACAGCGGCTAATGCGGGCATTGGAAGTAAAATTGTCAACAGGAGATTCTATCCTTAATTTTCAATCCGGCAAAAAAGCTGTACGCGAATTTGATATAAAAACGATCAATCTTGAAATGCCAAGGAGCGACTTATATAAACGGATAAATCACCGCGTAGAAGAAATGATGCAGCAGGGGTTACTCAAAGAAGCCGAAGCTTTATATCCTTTCAAAAAATTGAATGCTTTGCAAACAGTAGGCTACAAAGAATTATTTGAATACATGAACGATCAGGTGACTTTGGATGAAGCAATCGAAAAAATAAAAAAGAACACCAGGCAATTTGCCAAAAGACAAATTACCTGGTTTAAGAAAAGTTTGTGAAGCGTTGATTCAGTCATTCTTTTTTAAAGATAATTGAATGAAAGATCGTCATTGCTGTTAAGGTCAATGCAGCGCACGATATAAATGCTGGAGCTAATGGCTTTGCTTCTCTTTATTTCCACCGCTCTTTATTTTTTTCTTGCTGATCACCTCGTTCAGTAAATTCACCAGGTTAATTTTATACACAATGATTGTTAGGGTTTTTAATTTCCATAGTTAGCAAATCGGTTACAGGGTAGGGATAAATCCTAATGTATGGTGATCCCATCTTTTTAATCACAACATTGATGACTTAAAGGTTGGGCTAAACTGAGAGCGGCTTTGCGCAAAAATTTTTGTTCGCAAAAGTAGCATAAAGAAAAATGCAAGAAGAATACAGTGGTAAATTTTTTGCCGGCTATTTTTTCAAAATAATTATCCGGCTACAAACCCGTTTGTTTAAAGTAAACGTTTAAAACACACTGTATTATTGAGTGGTTTTTTCTTAGGGTAATTCACCTCACCGCAATTTTTCTTAGGCCATTGTAAAAATTTCTGGAGAATTATCGTTAAATCAACTTGTCTGGCAGGAATTTTGCGCCTGTCGGGTTTGCTTAGAAAATTGGTGTCTTCATAAAATACCTTCCTCTTGTTACCAAAGAATTATTATTTACTTAATTCAATTATCTGGTTATGAAAAATTTTCACTCGTCGTTTTTATTTCTTGTTACCCTCACTTTCATTTTCTTCCAGGAAATTAAAAGTGCAAATGCACAAATACTTACCCCCCGGCCTAATGTGTCAATGGCGCCAAACACCTACGGGTATTATGAATATTTGCCTTTGGGATACAATCCGCAAAGCAGTCAAAAATATCCTTTGTTGATTGCCTTCGGTGGCCTCAGCCAAAATGGTGATGGAAGTTCGGCGCAGCTCGATTATGTGTTTTCAAATTGGGGTGGCCCCGGATGGCAAATTCAAAATGGTAAGTTCCCATCTTCCTTTACAGTGAACGGACAACAGTTCCGGTTTATAGTAATCTTACCGCAATTTAAAAGCGGCGCTTCCCCAGCAAATGTTGACCAGGTAATTACTTATCTGCTTTCACATTACCAGGCAGACCCAAACAGGGTTTATATTACAGGCAATAGTAGTGGGGGAGGGTATTGCTGGGATTACCCGGGGGCGAACGTACAATATAGTCAGCGTATTGCTGCGACCATTCCTACGTGTGCAGCGTCAAGTTATTCAGTGGCGAAGGCCCAAAACATTGCAGCAACCAACTTGCCGGTTTGGGCGACGCATAATGCCGTGGATGCGACAGTATCACCCACCATCACAAAGGCTTTTGTAAATGGTATAAACTCACTTCCCACCCCCCCAACGCCGAGGGCTCGCATGAATATTTTTCAGGATGTTGGCCATAATTGCGCTGATTCAACTTTTAATCCCGTATATGGTGTGCATACCTCTAATGGGTTGAATATTTATGAATGGCTGCTGACTAATAGCCGCTCAACAGCATGTAATGCGCCGGCGGGGCTTAATACTTCTTCCATTACTGTAAGTAGTGCAAATATCTCGTGGGGCAGTGTCACCGGAGCAAACAATTATGATGTAGAGTATAAAGCAACCAGCTCTTCTACATGGATAAGTGTTGTATCGGGAACTACATCAACTTCCGCAAGCCTTAGTGGATTGGCATCTTCTACTTCGTACGATTGGAGAGTAAGATCAAATTGCACATCGGGAAGCAGCAGCTTTAGCAGTATCCAATTTACTACGTTAGCATCGCCGGTATGTAATTCACCGTCAGGGCTTACCACTTCTTCCATCACATCTGCAAGTGCAAACCTCTCGTGGAGCATTGCTACGGGGGCTAATAGCTATAATGTAGAATATAAAGCGAACAGCTCTTCTACATGGATAAGCCTTGTATCAGGAACTACCTCAAGGTCAGCAAGCCTTAGTGGATTAATCGCTTCCACTTCTTACAATTGGAGAGTGCGGTCCAATTGTTCATCAGGAAGCAGTAGTTTCAGCAGTACGCAATTCACCACATCACCGGCAGCGGTATGCAATGCGCCGACCAGCCTTGCTACTTCGTCAATAAGTACCAATAGTGCAACTATTAGCTGGAGTGCTGCAACCGGAGCAAATAGTTACAATGTTGAATATAAAGCAAGTAGTGCCTCTACCTGGATAAGTGTGGCAGCATCAACTACTTCAACCTCGTCAAGCTTAACCGGATTAGCGGCCTCCAGCTCTTACGATTGGAGAGTGCGATCAAATTGTTCATCTGGAAGCAGCAGTTTCAGCAGTACGCAATTTACAACTGCATCTACTGCGGGTTGCAATAATCCAACCGGTCTTACGGCATCATCCATAACAGCAACGTCTGCAGTTGTTTCATGGAGTCCTGTAGGTGGAGCGATAGACTACAATATATTCTATAAAGCAACCAGCGTTAATAACTGGAGTCTTGGCGCAAGGAATATCGCAGGTACTTCGCTTACGCTGTCAGATTTAACCGCATCCACAGGTTACACCTGGAGGGTAAAAGCAAATTGCAAATCCGGCAGCAGTTCTTACATTCTTGCGCAGTTTACCACACTTGCCGGAAACAGCTGCTCAGATCAATTTGAGCCAAATAACACTTATGCAACGGCAGCTAATGTGAGTACCGGCGTAAATATTAATGCTCAAATAAGTTCCAGCGGAGATGAAGATTACTATCGCTTTAGTAATTCACCAGGTCAAAGCAAAATAAAGGTGACGCTTACGAATCTTCCTGCTGACTACGATTTGCAGCTTTTTACTAAAACCGGTTTAGTAACCAGGACTTCTCAAAACCCAGGGACTATCGATGAATCAGTTATTCTGAATACTATCAACGATGGAAGTTACGTAGTGCGTGTTTATAGCACATCCGGTGCATTTAGCGGCAGTCAATGCTATACACTTAATATCCAGATTGGCAGCGCCAATTTTACCACGGTTCATCCGGCATCTTCCGGGTCTTCCGCAACTGATGTATCTGCTACTATTCCAGGGGAAGGGTTAAAAGTATATCCTGTGCCTGCGTCTTCATCATTAACAGCATCGTTTGATGCTTATAAGAAAGGTACGGCTGATCTCATAATTATCAACCGCCTTGGGCAACAAGTGATGCGTAAAACTGTAGGCGTTGATACTGGAGTTAATACAATCAAGTTAGATGTGAGCAAGGTAACTTCTGGTATGTATTTCTTAAAACTGATTAACGGTAAAAATGTACAAATGAAAAAACTGATGATTGGAAGATAGTTGATTATTAATTTGAAAGTAGAGCGGGCCTTACAAAGAGGCCCGCTTTATTTATATCAATCTAAAGAGCCGCCATATAAGCCCGGCATAAAATATACGAATCCCCAATACAATTATCCGGGCCCCAAAGTAATTTGTTTAAAGGAAAGGTTCTGCTTTGGCCGATTATTGAATAATTTTTTTATAGTGTAAATGCACCTTCTTTACATTAAAGCTTTGTAGGGATAAGGGCAATCTTTAAGTGAAGTGATAATTAATTTTTTTGTATATCGGCTTTGTTTCGAACGGCACTCTGTTGAACATCAGAATAAATTTTAATCTTTGAATAAATTATGAACTTCGATTGCCAAGCGGACGGTTTTCAAATCCCCACCATCGGCAATACTTTTTCGCTGTACGCTACGATTTAACAACACAGTTGCAAAAGAGAAATGCTACCTAATAATAATTTCATCGCATAAGCAGAACACTTGCCGGCTGCCTATCCATAGAAGGAACCGCATTTACTTTTTTGGGTTTTCTCTTTTGAAGGAAGCGAACGTGCAACAGGCCTATCAGCAAAGCGATAATACCTTCTGTCAACACAGTATTTTTTACGCCAATATGTTCCGACACAAAACCGATAAAAAGTCCACCCAGAGGCTGCATACCAAAAAATGCCATTGCATAAAAGCTGATCACTCTGCCACGCATAGCTGGATCAACCGTCGTTTGTATTAAAGTGTTCGTGATAGTGATTTGCGACATCATTCCGAAAGCGCTAATAACTACAAAGAATAAGGCAAGCGGGTATAAAGTTGTATGTGAAAACAGCATCAGGCCAATGCCAAAAACAAAAGTGTTGATGGCAAGAATTTTCCTGAGATTTCTCCCGGGCTTCAGCGATGCTAAAAATATTGCTCCGGCAAAGGCGCCCAGGCCTATGAAGCTGTCAATTACGCCAAAGGTAGATGCAGTTCCATGAAAGATATCTTTTGCATATACGGGTATTAAAGTGCTAAAGGGCAGCACGAATAAGCTGATAAGCCCAAGCATTACCAACACAAAAGAAATTGCCGGTGTTCTTTTGATGTATAAAAATCCTTCGCGCAATTCTTCCAATATATTTTTCGTACGCGGTTTGGAAATATACTTTGGCAGCTTCATTAATAGTAATGAAATGATCACCGCAACAAAACTGAGTGCATTCAGGCCGAAACAAATATCATTGCCTAAGGCCTCTATCACCAGGCCGGCAATGCCCGGGCCAATCAATCTTGATAAATTAACCATAGATGAATTAAGGGCAAGCGCATTGGGCAAATCTTTTTTATCAGCAACCATATCAATTACCAATGATTGCCGTGCCGGCACATCAAAAGCATTAATGATGCCTAATACAACACTTAGCATTATAATTTCCCAAACTGAATAATGCCTGAAGAAAATTAAAGAGGTGAGTGAAATTGCCTGCACCATTGATATTACCTGCGTGAGTAATAAAACCTTGTAACGATTATACCTGTCCGCAACTACACCGCCAATAAATGAAAATAAAAAAGATGGAAACATAGTTGCAAACAAGGTGACACCCAGCATAAACTTTGAATGGGTAAGGGAATACACCACCCAGCTTACAGCCGTTTTTTGCATCCATGTGCCTATGAGCGAAACGGATTGCCCAATAAAATATAACCGGTAATTGCGATTTTTTAAGGCGCTAAATGTATTTATCTGCATTATCAATTTCTTCTTTGTTTATTGTGGGTACGTTTATAATCTTATTCATAATCCACCAATTTTGTCAATGGGCCAATGGCATTGCGAAGTATATTTTTTTCTTTATCAGTGCATACTTCTTCCAATGCTTTGTTCAGCCATTCGTCCCGTTCATTTCTTACTTTATATAAAGTATGTTGACCGGATTTTGTAAGTGATATAATTGATTTTCTTTTATCACTTGCTAAGATTTTCCTGGTGATATAACCTGCCTCCAAAAGCTTGTTCAATATTTGAGACATGGATTGCGTGGTTATTTTTTCCATAGCGGCAAGCTCATTTGGAAAAAGTGTTTTGTGCTGGTCAAGCAAGGCAAGCGTTGAGCGTTCGGTGAGAGACAGCATGGCGCCCGTTTCAGACTTTATCCGCAATTTTTTAATCAATCTGGTGACTACCAACCGGAGCTCGGTAGCAAGCTGGTGATCATTTTGCATAGTTGCTATAATAATAAATTAAACTTGTAAGTTTACCTTACAAATTTATAAGAAATTATCTTGATGGCAAAAATGTTTATTTTTTTTGTGAAAAATTTTGGGCCGGTGATTCGATTTTTTTAATCTCCGCTGATTGGATACCGGCTGCCATTAAAGATGGCATATCAATTGTATTTCTTTTATAAAAAAAAATTATGAAAGCAATATGGTTAATAGCTGCTGGCGCCACCGCATATCTAACATATCTAATTATGAGAAAATTGAGGGAAGTTGATTCAAATTCTTCTGTGCAAGCCAACCACAGGCACGCCCAGCATCATCTTACAAATGTATTTGCAAACGCAAAGAGACATAGCAGCTCTAAAACTGTCTAAAGAAAGCCGCAGTAATTTTAAGCATAAATGGCTTTATCGGAGATTGACGAAATATGCTTTGAATTAATTAGGCAGGCTAAAACGCCACATATACGTCATTAGAAGTTGCCTTCAATTTTCGGCCTCTACCGTTCACCTGGTAAACGGAATGAGTGGCCAATGCCGGAGCCGGTAAAGCTACCTGCTATTGTAATTTTCCGGTTCGCTTATGAAAAGCCTTTAAGCATCCATTACGGGTGGCGACAATAAACAGCAAGCCTCCTTTTTGTAATAACAAAACTTCCATAGTTTTCTGAGCTTGCAAGAATGCCTTTAGCTGCATAATAGGGATAGGCGCCTGATGTGTCGCGTTTACGGTTCGTAAAGTGCCTGAGGATTTTTGATAACGGTTAGCACAAGTACAGCAGAAAACCGGTATAGATAGAGCTGTTAACATATTTCATCAGCCGCCATTTTCGAAAACTCGTTGGGATTCGTTTTTTTTACACCCCAAATTGCCTGATATGGTGGTCGTGATGTTTATAAACAAATAGTCCTACTTGTTCTGAGGTCATCGTACCAAAAAATGGATGAACAAAATATATATTTTGAAAATTTTCATATTCATTTATTCTTCTGATCCATTCAGCTTTATCAATAGCAATGTCGCCTGCTTTTTCTTTGATTATTAATTCAGGTGCAGATGGTGAGTTTTTTCCCAAAGGCTTATCATTTTTTAGAATATTCTTAAGGGCTAACTTGCCGAATAATTTCCCCAAAAACATTTGCTTTACCTGTATTTTGCCTAACATCATATCGTCCCATTTGGTGCAATGTTTCAGCATCTGGTTAACATTCATTTTCCCCCATTGAGCACGGCAATTTTCATTAAGCGCATTAACCCTTGCCGACAATTCTTCTCTTGTGTTTTTGTCAAATATTGTTTTCATAATTAAGAATTTATTTGTGCCAATGAAAACCAATTCCCAGAGTCATCAATGAATAAGGCCTCAAAGCCGTAAAATTCTTTTGTGGGCGGCTTTTTAAACGCCACACCCTTTGAAATTAATTCTTCATAGGTAGCAAGCAAGTCGTGGCAAGTAAATACAGCAGCGCCGAAAGTACCTTTCTTTATTAATGTTATCATTGTCTCTACAGTGTCTTTATCAAACATTCCGCCTTCTGCAACAAGAAAAAGCGTTATTTCCAATTCAGGTTGTTCCGGCGGTGTAACAGTCAGCCATCTTGCGCCTTCACCCATTGGTGCGTCGGTATGAACCCTAAATCCAAGCTTGTTTACATAAAAATCATAAGCGCTATCCTGGTTAAGAACATAAATGCAGGTGTGGGTAATCTTTGTTATCATCGTTAAGTTTTTTGCAAAAATGCGAATTGTATTTTTTAGTTATCTCTTCAAAATTGCTATTTTGTCCAGCCGTGAGTTTCTGCAAAGCAATTTGGAACAAAAAGTAAAGGGTTTGCCTGTATTGCATTTCTTTTTATTTTTTGCTCTTTCTGAAACATTGAAGGTGTTTGCCCTGCAATTTTTTTAAACATTCCTGCAAAAGAAGTTGGACTTTCAAAGCCGACCATCATACTTGTTTGTAATACTGAATATCCTTGCGCTAATAAAATCTTAGCGTTATCCATTCTGATTTTTATAAGATAATTATTTGGTGTACTACCGTAGGTTGATTTAAAAAGCCTGGTAAAATGAAATTTTGAAAAGTATGCCTGGCCGGATATGTTGTCGAGGTCAATGTTTTCGGCATAGTGGCTGTCAATAAATAGTTTTGCCCTTACTATTCGTTGATATAAATATATTTTTTTGTATTGCTCCATTATTTGTCAACGATAACAAAACTAAATAGCGGTTTATTGCTGCTCATCTGCGCTCATTCAAGCAGAAACCATTGCTGGAAACCCGGGCTTTTATTGTCTGTTTATTTGTTCTGATTTTTAAAGATAAATTCAATTATTAAGATGGTTATTAAAATGTACAGGAAAACATTTGCCTCAAAGTTCTGGAAGAAAGATGCGAAGTTTATCGTTAAGAACAGTCCGTCTTTCCAATTGAGTGAACAAACGAGTTCTGCGCTTGATGATTTATTGATAAAAAACAAAAGCATTTTACATACAGTCGAGGATTTATCTCAACCAAACAACGAAAAGCTAATGCACATCTCTAACTCCCAATCATTTTTAAAAATTCTTCTTTTTTCCTTCGTGAAATTTCTATTACTGTACCGTCCTGCAGCATTACCTGGCCGCCGTGTTTGCGTATATATTTTTTTATATAATTGAGGTTGATAAGGTGAGAATTGTGGATGCGCAGAAAGTTATAAGATGATAGCATTTCCTCAAAATCTTTTAAAATTTTTGAGACCATTATCGTTTTATCTTCCGGTAAATAAATCTTACTGTAGTTGGATTTTGATTCTATATGCAGGATGTTTTTTATAGGTACAAACTCTATTCCTTCTGAAGTTGAAATGGCAATTTTATCTTCCTGGCTTCGATTGTCGCTCAAAGATTTTTTTAGGATATCTATTTTTTCTTTTGTCTGCGCGCCTTTTGGTTTAGCAAGGCGTTCAACCGCTTTCTGCAGGTCTTCTATGCCGATGGGCTTTACCAAATAATCAAAGGCGCTGATGCGGATAGCATCAATAGAGTAATTATTATACGCTGTAGTAAAAATAATATTAAAATCATATTCGCCCAATTCTTCCAGCAGCCGAAAGCCACTCATTCTAGGCATTTCAATATCAAGAAAAACCACTTCGGGCTGGTGCTGCCTTATTAAAAGTAGGCCGTCCTCCGGCTTCTGCGTTACCGCCACAATATCTACATCAGGGCAAAATTCCTGTAATTTTCTTTCAAGATTCTGTAGGCTGTTTAATTCATCGTCGATTAGGATTGCTTTGATTTTTTCCATATTAATTCGCTTTTATTTTTACTTCAACCCTGGTACCTGAAGACTCTTCATCCGGTGTGTAGAGATCTGTAAATTTTATAAAACCATTCATATTTTGCGCCTGGTTGAAAAGCTTAATTCTGTCTTCAGTTATTTTAAGGCCAATGCTCTTGTGCTGTCTTTTATTCAGCTTATTATATTTTTCTGACTGGCATCTTCCAATCCCATTATCTTCAATTGTGTATTTTATAAATCCGTTTTCCAGCACAGCAGAAACGGTGAGTGTAAGGTTCGTCTTGTCGCTATGGGCAATGCCATGTACAATCGCATTTTCCACATAAGGCTGTATCAAAAGTGAGGGCACATTATAATATCCGTTCAGTAGTTCTGCATCTGTATTTTCTTCGTAACTAAATTTATTATTGAATCTCATTTGCTCCAACTCCACATACAGTTTTAATGCCTCCATGTCCAGAGCCACAGTGGTTATTTCATCACGGCTGCTTTCCAATATTTTTCTTATCAGCAATGCGAATTTATGGAGGTAATCACTCGCCTTCCGCTTTTCATTTTGCATCATAAAATTTTCAATGCTGTTAAGGCTATTGAATATAAAATGCGGATTCATTTGAGCCCGGAGCGACTGTATTTGCGACTCGGCAATTTTTTGTTTGAAAACCATTTCGGCTCTTTTTTTTCCGGACTGGAAGGCTTTATTTATAAAAAAGGCAATGGTAATGGTGAGTATAAGAAGAATTAATACAGCTACCAACAGCGCATTTTTAAAAACAATTTGCCGCGACTGCAGTTGGGAAAGCTCATGAAGATGACTGTTTTCAATTTCCTTCTTTTTTAATAACCATTCCGATTCATTGATGATTATATTTCGCCGGTTATTTTCAGAAAATAAAGAATCAAAGGCCTTGCGATATACGCGGTAATAGATGAGCGAGGAATCTTTGTTTTCTAATTCATCATAAACGAAAGCTAATTGCTCAGCCGCTTTGGATATGCCCTGGAAGTAGCTCGTGCGCCTGGCGATGTTTAACGCACTGTCAAGCAGAATCAGTTTTTGCACTGAGGGTAAATTTTTAAGATAGGTAGCTTCGGCAAGATATACCTGGTATTCATTTCTCAAATCATTTTCCAGGGCAGCTTCCGCCATCGCTTTTTTAAAATAAAATCCTGCCGAATCAGCATGGTGATTTATTGCCTGTAATTTTCCAAAGCCAACATAGTATTGTGAGAGGATATAGCTTTCATTGGAGAGCAATGCATAGGGCATGCCCTTTAGCAAATTATTTTTAGCGGTTATATATTGTTCCTGGTCGAGGTCGCACTCGTGCAGCAGTTCATAGTTAATGGCCACACCCCGCCAGGCTTTCAATTGTTTATTAATGTCTATTGCCTGCCTGGTATATTCCCGGCATTTGTCAATATCTTTTAAAGTCCTGAAGTTATCGCCTGCATTGTTAAGCGATACAGCTTTCAATCTTAATGCTCCGCATGCTTCGGCGTAATCTATCGCTTTAAAAAAAGCGCTGTTGCTTGCATCAAAATTTCCGGAATTGTATAATAAGATTCCCAGATTAATCTGCGCCAGGGATCTGCCAAAAGTAAAATTGAGGCTATCACTTAACACGGAAACCTTTTCATAGTATGTAAAAGATTGTTTTACATCTTTCTCACTCAGGCGATAACTTATTCTATGTAAAGTTTGAATATATTGAGAATCAATTTTTGGATTCGCTTTTATCCAGTGCTTAAGGCTATCGACAAATTTGCCCTGTGTGAAGGCACTGCTGATAAAACATACTAACCCGCAAATAAATATAATTTGTTTGTTCATAAACAATTAAATAAACAGCAAATTTTAAGTGCCGTAAATGATTTTTTAAAATAAAGGATAATGGGAATTACTTTACCAATATACGCCGTTATTGCCTAATATAAAATGCATGCATATTGATATTTAGCAGATGGAAGGGCGTGAAAGATAAATGGAGGAAAATGACTATAATTTTAGTGTCATAATATAATCATTCATGTAGTAACCATGCCCGATATCAATATCTGTTTCCTGTATAATTTTAAATCCAAAGCTTTCGTAAAAGTGTCTCGCTTTATTATGGCGATTCACATTTAATTCAATTGAAGCAGCACCGGCACTACGTGCAATATTTATGATATGATTTAAAATAAACTTACCTGTGCCGGTTCCCTGTTGCCCTGGTAATACATAAATTTTTTGCAACTTATACCGGTTATTAGCTTCCTCTGCTGAATACGATGCAAAGGCAACGGGTATATCACCGTTGAACAAAAGAATAAACGAGTGTTTTAAAACTACGAACTGATGCTCCAGCGACGAAAGCGAATAGATTTGATCAAGCATGTACGCCAACTGGCTGGGAGATAGAATATCACCATATGCCGAAGGCCATATTTCATGAGCCAGCTTTTGAATTACAGGAAGATCTTCAGGCTTCGCACTTTTTATTGAGAGCATATTATTGTATGGTTATCTTCAGGCCGGGCGCAAAAAATCTTCTTCCTGATTTATCCTTTACAACAATATCAAAAAAATATAATTCCTCACCCGTTTGAAGGCCATTTTGTATATTATCAATCCAAATTTTAGGAAGAGGCGTTTTTTCAAATAGTTCAGAAACGGTAGTAAATGCAACCTGCCGGCGGCCTGTTTCTTCATCTTCAATTACCCCTTTTCTTTTATATAAAATATGATAAGAGTCTATAGGATAAATATTTGTTTTTGCATCCGTTATTTTTAGTGGTAACGTTATTAACTGGTTTGCTTCATCACTGGTAACTGTGGCGCCATCAGTGTTTACGCCAAGAAAGGTATTTACCACAGGCGGCTTAAACTTTTCAATTTTTGTAATCACAGGCTTTTTTGCTGGAGCCTGAGCGTCGGATAAAAAGCCTGCTGATATAAAGAAGAGAAATAGCAGTGTTTGTTTATAAAAAGTTTTCATAGACAAGGTTTTAAAAAAGAGTTTCGTATTCTTAAAATTAATTAATGATGGAAAGGCTTTGCTCAATAATGTTGAGCTTTTCTTCGGTATCCATTTTTTTCTTTCTCTCCAATTCTATTACTTCAGGCCTGGCGTTCTGTACAAATTTATCATTACTTAATTTTCTTTCTATCGTATTTAGGAAACCCTTAAGATAATCCAGGTCTTTTATCAATTTTTCTCTTTGCGCAGCCACATCAATTTCAATAGTTGATTCTATGTGCAATTTTTCTTTTCCCACCACAAATGTAATGGTGTTATTTCCCCTCGGCGCATCAAATTTTATTCGCTCAATATTTACCTGCTTTCCCAGGATGTCTTTTATAAAATAATAAGATGCCTGATCGGAGCTTTCAATGTAGAGAGTAACGGTGTCCTTAGGCTTGATATTATTTTTGTTTCTTACATCGCGAATAGCGGTAATCAATTCCTTGAGCTTACTACCCATTTGCAATGTTGCCCCATCCGTAGATCCTGCTTTATCAAATTGCTTCACAACGAGGTCATCATTCCTTTCTTTCAGCAGATGATAAATTTCTTCGGTAATGAAGGGCATAAAAGGATGAAGCAGTTGAATTATATCTTCAAAAAACACTACTGCTTTTTCATATACTTCCTTGTCTATAACCTCGCCATAAGAAGGTTTTATCCATTCAAGGAACCAGCTACAGAAGTCATCCCATATTAATGAGTAAATAACTTTTAAGGCCTCGCTCAACCGGAAATCTTTCATCAGTTTATCTACCTCGGCCCTCACTTCATTCAACCGGTTTTGAAACCAGTTGATGGCAAATTGATTGCCGTTGTTTATTACTTGTTCTGCATCTGTTAGAACCTCTTTCAGATTAATCAATTCTTCCCTGTCATCCTGAGCTTGTCGAAGGGCCCACATCTTTATTAGCTTCAATGCGTTCCAAAGCTTATTATTAAAATACTTACCCTGCTCCAGGCTACCCTCATCAAACAACAGATCGTTGCCTGCCGGAGAAGAGATCATTATACCAAAGCGCACCGCATCTGCGCCATATTCATGAATCAAATGCAAAAGGTCGGGGCTGTTGCCGAGTTGCTTACTCATTTTTCTTCCGAGCTTATCACGCACCATACCCGTGAAATACACATCGCTAAAAGGTTTTTCGTGCCTGTATTCCATCCCTGCCATTATCATCCTGGCCACCCAAAAGAAAATAATATCCTGGCCGGTAACCAATACAGCCGCAGGATAATAATATTCGATTTCTTTATTTGCCGGAGAAGTAATGCCGTTAAAAACCTCCATCGGCCAAAGCCATGATGAAAACCAGGTGTCAAGCACGTCTTCATCGCGGATGAGCTTTGAGCCGGGAGCTTTGAGCCGGGAGCTTTGAGCTGTCAGCTTTGAGCCTCTGCTTACTGACTGCTCATCGCTGACTGCTGACCGCTCATCGCTGACTGCTGACCGCTCATCGCTGACTGCTGACTGCTGCTTGCTGACTGCTGCTTCTTCATTTTCCGCTACATACACATTTCCATCTTCATCGTACCAGGCAGGAATTTGCTGCCCCCACCAAAGCTGTCGGCTGATGCACCAATCCTTCACATTTTCCAGCCAGTATTTATAAGTTGCTAAAAATTTTTCGCCGGGGTGAATAGACACTTCTCCTGAAATGACAGCCGCTAACGCCGGCTGCGAAAGCTCTTTCATCTTAAGAAACCATTGCGTGGATATTTTCGGCTCTGCCACCACGTTAGTACGCTGGCTATAGCCAAGCCTCGTAGTGTATTCTTCTTCTTTTACCAACAATCCTTTTTGCCTTAGCTCTTGTACAATTTTTTTACGGGCAGCAAAACGTTCTTCGCCGATATAGATTTGAGCGGCTTCGCTCATGGTTCCGTCTTCATTTAAAGTATCCACCACGGCGAGGTTATGCTTAAGGCCGATATTGTAATCATTGATGTCGTGGGCAGGAGTGATCTTCAAAATACCTGTTCCAAATTCTTTATCGACATACTCATCAAAAATTACCGGCACCGATTTATTGATCAGCGGCACTATTACACTTTTGCCTTGCAGATGTTTATATCTTTCATCCGTTGGGTTAGCACATACGGCAGTATCGCCCATAATAGTTTCGGGGCGTTGGGTGGCGATTACGATAAAGGCGGTCTCCCCCAACCCCTCCAGGGGAGGGGCTTCCGAGCCTTCAACCTCTGATTTTAACTCAGTAGCAAATTCATCGGACAGCATTGAACTTACCACCCCATCCCCTGGAGGGGGCTCGGGGGCGGCTTTGTATTTTATATAATACAGCTTTCCTATCACGTCCTTATATTCTACTTCCTCATCACTTAGCGCAGTTTTGGCCGCCGGGTCCCAATTGATCATTCGTGCGCCGCGGTAAATAAGCCCTTTGTTATACAAGTCCACAAATACTTTTATTACCGCTTCGTAATAATGATCGTCCATGGTAAATGTTACCCTACTCCAATCAACGCTGCAGCCAAGCTTTGCAATCTGGCTGTAAATAATATTTCCATATTTTTCCTTCCACTCAAAAGCGTATTTCAAAAATTCTTCCCTGGAAAGATCGTTCTTATCAATGCCTTTTTCTTTTTTCAACATGTCAACCACTTTTGCTTCGGTAGCAATAGACGCATGATCGCTGCCCGGCACCCAGCACGCATTGAAGCCACTCATTCTCGCCTTGCGCACAAGAATATCCTGCACGGTTTCATTAAGCGTGTGGCCCATGTGCAATACACCGGTAACATTTGGCGGTGGTATCACTACCGTATAAGCAGGCCGGCTATCCGGTGTACTGGTGAAATAATTTTTTGAAAGCCAATGCTTGTACCACTTATCCTCGACCGTTGACGGTATATAATTCTTACTTAACTCCATATTTATCTAAAAAATGTATAGCTGCAAATGTAAATAAAAGAGCATGCACAAATTTTCCTAAGAAGTTTTAAGTTTACAGTCTCAAAATTATTTTCTTGTTATACGCAATCGTTGATATTGAAACTACAGGTGGTTATGCCGCAGCCAATGGAATTACAGAGATAGCCGTGTTTATTACGGATGGCAAGAATATTTTAAAACAATACAATACTTTACTTAATCCCATTTATACCATACCGAGGTATGTTGAATATCTTACGGGTATTACGAATGAGATGGTTGAATTTGAGCGGCCCTTCAGCAGCATTGCTGATGAATTGTATGAGTTGCTGGCCGATAAAGTTTTTGTAGCACATAATGTAAACTTTGACTACTCGTTTGTAAAGCACCATCTTTTGCAATCGGGGTATGAGCTCAATTGCAGGAAACTCTGTACGGTAAGGCTTGGCAGAAAAATATTACCAGGCTTACCGGGCTACGGATTGGGAAAGATTTGCAAACAACTTGGTATTGAAATTGAATCGAGGCATAGGGCAAGTGGCGATGCTTTGGCCACAGTAAAATTATTTCATCACTTGCTTACATGCGATACTAACGGTCACGCAGAAGCGATGTTGAAGGTGAAAAGCAAAGAGCAATATTTGCCGCCAAATATTTCTTCATCTGTTGTAAAGAAATTACCCGCCGTGCCTGGCGTCTATTATTTTCATGATAAGAAGGGAAAGGTGATTTATGTAGGTAAAGCAAAGAGCCTGAGCAAAAGAGTAAGCAGCCATTTCTCCAACAATAAACCCAACAGGCAAAAGCAGGAATTTTTGAAAAAAATTCACAACATAAGTTATAAAACAACGGCTACCGAACTGATGGCTTTTATATTGGAAAGTATAGAAATAAAAAAGCTATGGCCTGAGCAAAACCGCAGCCAGAAAAGATTTGATCAATCCTATGGCTTATATACATTTGAGGATATGAATGGCTATATAAGATTGTGTATCGAGAAAAAGAAGAAAAATTTAC
Source organism: Hanamia sp. (assembly GCA_965217965.1). Classification (GTDB taxonomy): domain Bacteria; phylum Bacteroidota; class Bacteroidia; order Chitinophagales; family Chitinophagaceae; genus Ginsengibacter. Next base: position 1,150,790 of record CBDCJQ010000002.1, read on the forward strand.
CGGCGTTATATACATTCAATCTACTTATTGAAGGGCAGGCTTTATTGCGAAAGTTGGTACATCAGTTTGAGCTATGTCCTAAGTTATGTTTTCTACAGGCAGAGAATATTAATTGTCTTTTTTTTGAGGAAAATAATTGCAAGGGAGCATGTGAACGAAAAGAATCTGCATGCGATTATAACATAAGGGTAAAGGCGTGCATCAATCATCTAAATTATGAGCTGCCGAGCTTTGCCCTCCTCGACTATGGCTTAAAGCAGGAAGAACAGAGTTGTATTTTAATTGAGAAGGGAAGATTTTTTGGAATGGGATACCTGCCTTCCGACACACACATAAAAACTACGGAAGAGCTTAAGGCTTACCTGACGCCTCATGCGGAAAATGATTACATCCGCGGATTAATTTTTCAACATGTGACGCGTTATCCGAATAAAAAAATTCCCTTAGCGAATTAATTTTTTTAGAAGATCCGTAAAGTCTTTCCTTGAAATAAATTCAGCGCCAAGGCTTTCAAGATGAGGAGTATAAACCTGGCAATCAACAAGCCTGGCACCCTGTTTTTCCAAAACTTTTACATAATTTATAAAAGCAAATTTGCTGGCATTACTTTGTGAGGCAAACATACTTTCACCAAAAAAAACGTTGCCCATTTTTACGCCGTACAGGCCGCCTGCTAATTCATTGCCGCGCCAGGCTTCAGCGCTATGCGCCAATCCGTTTTCAAATAAATTTATATAAGCGTTCTCAATTTCATCCGATATCCATGTGCCCTGTTCATCCTTTCGTTTTGCCTTGCGACAACCTTTTATTACACCGGTAAAATCATGGTCAACCGAAAATGTAAATTCATTTTTTTTGAAAACAGCCTTCATGCTGTGGCTTACTTTTATACGTGAAGGAAATAATACAAAACGCGGATCAGGGCTGTACCAACAGGCGGGTTCACCTTCATTGTACCAGGGAAAGATTCCTTTTTTATAAGCGCTGAGCAATCGCTCCAAGGATAAGCTTCCACCGATAGCAAGCAATCCATCAGCATCCGCTAATTCAACTGGAGGAAAATTTATTTGTTCCTCAGGAATAAAAAAGGCCATTAAAGTTTTGTTATAATAAAACCGGGAAGACAAAAGAGCGTAAAAAGAAAATTATACATTATCAATGCTCAGAAAGTTGCTCTACAGTAGCGCCGATACCGCGCTCTGTAATAGCATCGCACATCGGCTTTAGGAGTTCGTAGGCGCCATCTTTTACAGCATATTTTCCTTTGGTATGTATAATCATTGCGCATTGCTCAGCCTGCTCCTGCGAATGGCCGCAAATTTCTATTAAAGTTGTGATCACCCAATCAAATGTGGTTATCTCATCATTCCACACAATCAATTGGCATATATTACTTTCATCTATCAATAAATCAGTTTCAAATGCTTCCTGTGTATAAGGTTTAATTGTTTCCATAATTTAAAATGTTGCTTCAAAATTACAGATTTAAATTTTAAATCATTCTGTGCACTATTTCCTAATTTTTATTGAAACGAAAATTCAGGCATTGAATTTGAATAAGGACGTGTTTGAATAAATAATCTTGCAAACCGGTTTAATCAAACCTTAAAAATTTCATTATGAAACGTTACTTAAAATTTTTCTCATCCGTACTTATATTTTCATTTTTGCTGGGAAACGTTCATGCACAAACGAAAACTAAAATCAAAACAAAAACGACAGCTACTCCAAAGTTTGTTGAACAAAATTTTGGAACATCTTCTTCTGTTACCGATGTTACTGATCTTCCTGATAGCAATAAAGCTTATAACAGCGTTCAAAGTTTGCTCGATAAGCATGTTACGCTCACTTACAGCGACAATACTTTTAGGGGTAATGAACCAATAAGAAAAGGAGATTTTATTGTCGCCTTAAATTCGTCACTTGATGCGCTTAAGCAGGTAGCGGCAAGCAATGGTATTGATAGCTCATTTAATGTAGCTAATGCTGATAATACAAATAATATGTCGGCAGCCTCAGTTGCTGAGAACAATACTCCCTCTGCAATGAATGGGCAGCCGGGCTTTACTGATGTGCAGGAAAGCAGCGTCTACTATCCTGCAGTGCAAGGCTTAACGGCAAAAGGAATAAGCGTTCCTTTCTCTGATACTAAAAAATTAAACGCAGGAGAACCGATGACCGAGAGTGAAGTGTATGACGCCTTGAACAAAGTATTGGGCTACGACAAAAGTGGTATGAATCCTTATGCAAAAACTATGAGCCGCGATAAATTTGCAATGGTATTAAACAATGCCGTTTCTAAAAAGCTGATGGAAGAATATGCAATGATTGATAAAAATAATGCTGCGGCTGAGCAAACGAATCAACAGGAAAAAGAAAGAATAGCCCAGGAAATGGCAAGCCAGGTGCAAATGAAAAAAGATTCTTTGAACAATGCATATAAAGCAGAGCAAATGGAAATTGAAAAGAAAGCGACAGAGGCCCAATCGAAGAAGAAGCATAAAAAATAGATAGTAATTTTAGAAAAAAAACCGCGCCGTTATGGGGCGGTTTTTTTTGCCTTGCCGGCAGCTAATCTTACTAAAGCTTAGAACAATTCTTGTTCGCAAAATTTTTTGAGGGTATTAGTATAAATATAAATAATTTAATAAGTGGATATGTATTAGGGCTTGGCGAAGTAAGGGTTATAGAGTTTCGTCAAGGCGACAACCGAAGTTGATTAATGATTTTTTGTTGATGATTTATTCTTTTGCAAAATTTATAACGTTGAGCCGAATATACTGCTATACTAAAAGACAAAATGTGGAAACACGTCTTACATCTGCCTGTAATTGCAATATGCTTTAGGCAACAAGTATTCGTCTATAGATCAGGCAAAGAAAACAGAAACAGCCATGCATGCATTAGCGAAAAAATTGAATAAAGTTGCTCTTTATGCTGAATGAATTGTTCATCGAAATCAATTAATTTGTTTTAAAAATATAGATAAAAACCGGCAGGTTTTGATTTTATATCAGCATTCGTTCAGCATCAGGATTTATGTAAACCTTCATATCCTTACATTACCTTTGCAGCGTTTTTAATAAATTATTTCCAGGGAATATGAAGAACATAAGAAATTTTTGCATCATTGCACATATAGATCACGGTAAAAGTACGCTGGCTGACCGTTTGCTGGAATTTACGCATACTATCACCGACCGTGAAATGCAGGCGCAGGTACTGGATGATATGGATCTTGAGCGGGAAAAAGGAATTACCATTAAAAGCCACGCTATTCAAATCAATTACAATACTAACGGTGTTGACTACGTGCTGAATTTAATTGACACTCCCGGTCATGTGGATTTCAGCTACGAAGTAAGCCGTGCCCTTGCCGCTTGTGAAGGCGCTTTGTTACTGGTAGATGCAACACAAGGCATACAGGCACAAACCATTTCCAATCTCTACCTTGCTATTGATAACGACCTCGAGATAATTCCGGTAATCAATAAAATTGACATGGATGGCGCAATGATCCCTGAGGTGGAAGACCAGATAATTGAATTGATCGGCTGCAAACCGGAAGACATTTTACTTGCGAGCGCCAAGACGGGAATTGGAATAGAGAAGATACTAACGGCCATCATTAAACGAATTCCGGCGCCCAAAGGAGATTATGCCGCTCCTTTACAAGCTTTAATATTTGACAGTGTATTCAATAGTTTTCGGGGCATTATAGTGTATTACCGTGTTTTTAATGGCATCTTAAAAAAAGGTGATAGAATTAAATTCTCAAACACCGGTAAAGAATACGAGGCGGATGAAGTAGGCATTTTAAAAATTGGCCTGCAGCCAAAACCGGAAGTGAGAGCGGGCGACGTTGGATACATAATCACAGGAATAAAGAATGCTAAAGAAGTGAAAGTAGGGGACACCATTACAACCATAGTTAACCCAAGCAAAGAATCCATCAAAGGTTTTGAAGAAGTGAAGCCGATGGTTTTTGCCGGAATATTCCCGGTGAATACTGATGAATTTGAAGAGCTCAGGGATTGTATGGAAAAGCTGCAACTCAATGATGCGTCACTTACCTTCGAGCTGGAAACCTCGCAGGCATTGGGTTTTGGCTTTCGTTGCGGATTTCTTGGCATGCTTCACATGGAAATAATACAAGAGCGGCTTGAAAGAGAATTTAACCAGACCGTAATCACCACCGTACCCAATGTGAGCTTTATTGCATACACTACAAAAGGTGAAAAAATAATTGTAAACAACCCTGCGCAAATGCCCGACCCAAGCAGGATCGAAAAGATAGAAGAGCCTTTTATAAAAGCACAGATCATCACAAAGCCGGAATACATTGGTAACATTATGACCTTGTGTATCGGCAAACGCGGACTACTTACTAACCAGGGATATTTAACTCCGACAAGAGTTGAGTTAAGTTTTGAAATGCCGTTGACTGAAATTGTTTTTGATTTTTATGACAGGCTTAAAAGTGTTACGAGAGGATACGCATCATTCGATTATCATCCTATCGGCTATCGTGAAAGCGATATTGTAAAAATGGATATTTTATTAAATGGTGAAAAAGTTGATGCCCTTAGTTCGTTAATCCACCGCGTTCGCTCGCACGAATTTGGAAGAAAGCTTTGCGAGAAATTAAAAGACCTGGTGCCGCGCCAGCAATTCCAGATTGCTATACAAGCCGCTATAGGAGCCAAGATAGTGGCGCGAGAAAACATTAGCGCCATGCGCAAAGACGTTACTGCTAAATGCTATGGTGGCGATATCAGCCGCAAAAGAAAGCTGTTAGAGAAACAAAAAGAGGGCAAGAAAAGAATGAAGCAAATAGGAAATGTTGAGGTGCCGCAGGAAGCTTTTTTGGCGGTGCTGAAGTTGGATGAGTAGATTTTCAAAAGTAATGATTGATTTATACTAAGCAAACAGATAAGGCTATCTGTATCTTACCATATCTGTCCTGCCAATAAAATGTAAAGGGAGCCATAAGCTCCCTTTACATTTTAGAAGTAATTTTCTGAAATCGATTTTTAAAATTCTATTTGCGCTCTTATTTCTCCTGCCGGATATTTAGGCGTATGAATATTTAAATAATAAAAACCAGCCAGCAGGCTATCCTCTTTAATTGTAATACCATCCACCTTTACAGAATCAGTAAAAGTTCCGGAAGTTGCCTTTGGAATCGAGGATGTAAAATTATACAATACCGGGGCATTTACTCCTTTAGGGGCTGTGCCATGAATGTGAGACCCTACCGGAGCGCCCGCCAGATCGGCCCACCAAATTGTGAAAGTCAGCATTTTATTGCATTTATTATATGAAACATCAACCTTTCCATGCCCGGCAGTATTATGTGCCGGAACTTCCTGTGCGCCTGTCATAGCTAATCCCTTTTTGGCTTTAATGCATGGATTATCATGATGTTTTTCGCATGCAAAAAAGGTAAAAGAACAAATAGTAAGAACCAGAAAAATGTGTTTGAATGTTTTCATTTGTGTAAATTTTATTAGTTAATAATTATGATAACCTTTTTTAAAAATAGCTATGCATGATATTGTAAACAGAGATAAATTAAATTTATCCCGGTATCAGAAGGGTATGTTTTTAGAGAAAAACAAGCAAGAGAATATGTGAAGGTTTTTTGAGATGTTGGATAAATACAAACTTTATACAAGGTAGGCAATATAATTATCTCTGTGCTTTTTCGGGCTAATTAATATTCTGAGTTGACGTAGCAAAGAGAATGGGCTTTCTTAAAACCTATCAGTAAAGGCAACTGTTATAGGGCTTACTTTTTCTTTTGTATCTTTTTACAGGTACAGTATTCGTTTTTAAAAAATCTTTTTGGTCAATGCTTTTTTCATTGCCATCACCCTGATCTTCCGGCATACTCGTACTCAATTTCGAATCATCAATATTTCCCCGGGCATCTCTTATGGGCTGTGGCACTGGTTCCTGGCCTTCTGCTGTTTTTTGTGAAAATACTTTTTCGATGTGTACACATTTTCCATCCATCCACTTTAAACCTTCATAATCTCCATCGGGTATGTAGGTGTATTTTTTTTTAAACAAAAAGAAGGTGAGAAAGAATGAAGCATATGAGAAATGTTGAGGTCACAGGAAGAATTTTTATCGGTACTGAAGTTAAATGAATACCGAAGATCTTTTATTTCATGACATAAACATTTGGTTGATGTTATTACATTTTTTATTTTTGTTAAAACATTTTACAATGCATACCAGCTTAAAAAAAATAGGTAATTCATTTGGTGTAATATTAAATAAAAAGTTGCTTAGCCAGGCCGGTATTAATCATACTGCCGGTATCACCATTGAGGCGCATAATAATGCTATCATAATATCTCCTGTTATAAAAAGAAGGCCATTAAACAGAGATCTGAGCACCTGGAGAAAACAGATGAAGACCGCCATTAGGCAAGGCCAAAAACCTCAAAAAAGCGTTTGGGGTAATAGATTAACGCAGCAGGAAGAAAAAGAATGGACATGGTAAAATCCATTAAACAATTCGATATATGGATTGTGGAATTTGACCCCGCTGTTGGTTCTGAGATAAAGAAATCACGACCAGCTGTAGTGGTGTCAAACAATATAATTAATGAACTGTACGCTACTGTTATTGTGGCTCCTCTCACAAGCACTTTTAGAAATTATCCTTCGCGAATAGATACCGACTTTGGAGAGAACGGTGGGCAAATAGCAGTGGATCAATTAAAGTGCTTTGATAAAGCACGATTGAAAAAAAAGATAGGTACAATTTCCACGATAGAACGCAATGAGCTTTTGGAAATGCTTACTTTCATTTTCCAACCAGAATAGCTTTGGTTGAATGATGCCTGGCATTTACTGTAAAGGATTTTCCTTTCAGCCTATTTCTTTTTTTTTATTTTATTAGGCTGTATAGTTTTAGAAGCAGGCACTTTTAGCTCATTTGTGGAATCATTTTCATTACCCCTACTTTCCGGCATCCTGTTACTTAATTTTGAATCATCAATATTTCCCTGTGCGTCTCTGATGGGCTGTGGTACTGGTTCCTGGCCTTCCGCGGTTTTTTGTGAAAATACTTTTTCAATATGCACCCATTTTCCATCCGTCCACTTTAAACCTTCATAGTCTCCATCAGGTATATAGGTGTATTTTTTATTGGGCTCACCGGTTTCTGAGATCAGGTGTTCATAAATGATCATATCCATATCCGGATCGTACGTCAGTCTCGGGCTTGCATCTTTTTTATATTCCATTACATACCTGGCCCTCGATTTTTTTATCACACTGTTATCCTGGAAACTAAAATTGCCGCCCCCAAAGATTGGTTCACCATCCTGGAAGGTCAGTATCTCGATAACTTTTTTATTGCTGTTGATATTATTTTCATCATACCCGAGAAGCGTATAATAATTTTTACCAAAGGCTTTCTTTTCTATCAGCTTGTAATAGACCGCACCCATCCAGCCAAAATTATTGCCAATGGTATCTTCCTTATTTATGGTAATTGCAGACTTATCTATCAACGGGAAAAGCTTCAGCGAACCATCTGGCGTATTCATCTGAATAGCGCCATGTTGCCGCGTTACATATTCATTTACCACCATTTGCCAGGTAAATATTTTGAAGGAACTATCCGGTGCCGCCAGCTTTGAAATGGTCACCAATGAATCGAATGGATAGTAAAATGAATTATCAATCTTAAGCGCTCTTACAAAAAGTTTGGTAAACTCACTATCTGCTTTAAAACGCTCACCGGCAGTTTTACCTTGAACAATTTGCAGCGCTAAAGTTTTGAGGGAATCTTCTTCTTTTTGTAATCCTTTTCTATCAGCAGAAGAAATATGCTGGGCAAAGAGAGTGTTTCCAAACAGCAGCAAAGTAATAAAAAAAGACCAGGTTTTGTACATTCGGAATGTTTGCGCAAAGAAAACAGAATTAGCCGGAAAATATTGTTAAGCAGTTTATTTTTAACTAAGCTATAGAGCTCTCGCAGCCGTGATAAGGTGGGGAAAAACCAGGTCAATGTCTATGTGCTCAAGATCTACATCTTTGCGTGTTGTAGGCAAAAAAATATTAGCCGCCACGCCGAGGTTACGCCCAAATTTCATATCGCTCAATGTATTTCCTATCATAACACTTTTTGAAAAATTAACTTCCGGAAAATCCTGTTGTGCCTGCAAGCCCATACCGGGATTAGGTTTTCGGTTAGGGCTTTCCATTTCAGCACAAAAATATAGTTTGTCAATTCTGCCACCGGCTTCGTTTAATTCCTGTAACATGCTTTTATGAATCAGGTCGAGATCTTCCGCTTTGGTAAGTCCTTTGGCAACGCCCCGCTGATTGGTTACGATAAATACTCTCCCAAATTTTTCACCGAAAATTTTGATCGCTTCTTTTACGCCATCATAAAATTTAAACTCATCCCAGGTATGGATGTAGTCCAAATGCTTTTCGTCATTTATTACACCATCACGATCAAGAAATAATGTCCAGGTTTTGTCAAGAAATAATGTCCAGGTTTTGTCTATTTTTTTTAAATCAATCATACTCAATCACCAGTTTAAAATTTTAATTCAACCTGTGCTCTTTCATAATCTTCAGGAATACCGATATCAATAAAATATTTATCCTGCACGATGCCAAACAATTTTTCTGAGTCACCGGAAGTGCTAATATTTTTTTCCAAATAATCTTTTTCAAAAGAAAATTTTTCCGGGAGATGTTCATTTCTAAAACTGTCAACATTTAATGCATACACCCCGCCATTGATCAAGCCTGATGTATAAAACTTTTTTTCTTTGAATGATTTTATTGAATCGTTTTCATTCAATTCAACTACTCCATAGCGATCAAAGTTTTCCATTGGTTTTAAACTCAGAGAACAGGCAGCGTTTTTTGTTTCGTGAAATTTCCATAGCTGTTGCAAATCAATTTCGAAAAGTGTGTCGCCATTGCATGCGACCACATTTTCTTGTTTGCATTTTTCACAGGCTAATTTTATAGCGCCGCCGGTGCCTAAAGGTTCGCTTTCCGAAGAGATTTTATAATTGAGAAATGAATACTCCTTTTGTAAATAATTTTCTATTGATTCAAGCATATAGCCGATACTAAAAATAAATTTTTCGATACCGCCTGCCTGCAGAAAATTGATAAGGTAAAAGAGAAAAGGCTTGCCGTTAACAGGCGCCATGCACTTCGGCAGCTCAGATACAACTGGCCGCAATCGCGTACCAAAGCCACCCGCAAGAATGATTGCTTCCTTAATCATTTGTCAGCAAAATAAATTTCTTCTACCAACTGGCAAATGATGTGGCCTAAGGTGATATGGCTCTCCTGTATACGTGGCGTATCATCCGATGGAATATTGATGAGGTGGTCGGAATACTTTTTTAATTTGCCTCCTGTTGACCCGGTGAAGGCAATTGTTATCATTTGTTTTTCTTTCGCAACTTCAAACGCATTCACAACGTTTTTACTGTTGCCTGAAGTACTCAAACCTACCAGCACATCGCCGGGATTTCCGATGCCTTTTATTAACCTTGAATAGATAACATCATAACTGTAATCGTTTGCCACGGCGGTCATATAAGAAGTGTTGCAATGCAAAGCTTCTGCCGGCAGCGCATCCCTGTCAGTATAAAAACGTCCGCTGAATTCTGCGGCGAGGTGCTGCGCATCTGAAGCGCTGCCGCCATTTCCACAGAATAAAACCTTGTTGCCTTTCTCAAAAGCGTTCACCATTACATTCACACAATCCATTACGGTTTGCATAAGTTTTTCATCAGCAAGTATTTGTTTTTTTACATCAATTGATGCCTGGATTATATTCTTTATTTTTTCCATTGGTAATCTTTAAAGAAAATTTATACTCATTAAAGGCTTAGTTATTTAGTTTAAAACTTAAGAAATTAATTTTTGTGTCACGTAATTTATTTCTGCTGCAAAGGAACAACTCTTTGATATAATCAGTCGCAAATGATGCAGATGAATGAAAAATTTATTGAAAAATTTTAACGGAATAGTGTTGTAAAAATTATTCATCCATCGTCACCATGGCTTTCATCACCTTGCCGGCATCATATAGCCAGGTTTCAAAGGTTTCTTTAAGATTGTCAAATTTCATTCTTTGCGTGATGTAAACGGAAGGATCAACCAAGCCGGTTTTCACTGCTTTAATTACGTGCTCAAAATCTTCTCTTGTTGCATTGCGGCTGCTCATAAGCGTTGTTTCTCTTTTATGAAATTCAGGATGGCTGAAATTGATTTCTTCTTTTTGTAAACCGATCAGCACAAATCTTCCGCCATGCGCCAGGTATTGCAACGCATTATTAATTGCTTTTTGATTACCGGTAGCATCAATTACCACTGTTGGCATATCGCCTCTTGTAATCGCATTTAATTTGACTGAGACATTTTCAGTTTCCGCGTTAATGGCATAATCCACTTCCAATTTTTCTTTGCAAAACTGCAGGCGTTTTTCATTTATATCGAGAGCGATTACTTTGGCTCCGGCAATCTGTGCAAACTGCATTGTACCTAACCCGATAGGGCCGGCACCAATCACTAAAACAAATTCACCTTTTGTAACACCGGCACGCCTTATGCCGTGAGCGCCTATTGCCAGCGGTTCTACCAATGCTAATTGCTCATACGATAGTCCTTCCCCTTTTACCAATGCAGAAGAGGGAACAGAAATATATTCCGACATACCACCGTCAATGTGCACCCCCAATACCTTTATGTTTACACAACAGTTAGGTTTGTTATTCCGGCAGGCGGTGCATTCGCCGCAATTGAAATAAGGGATAAAAGTTAATGCTTCTCCAGGCACGAATCCGTCCGCTCCATCTGCTTCAATTAAATCTGCGGCAAGCTCATGGCCTAACCTTCTAGGGTAGTTGAAAAATGGTTGTGTTCCTTTATATGCATGCAGGTCAGTGCCGCAAATACCGATGCGTTTTATTTTTAAAATCGCCTGGCCTGGTTGCAACACGGGAGGCGCAGCATTTTTGTATTCTAACAAACCCGGTTGTATGCAAACCAATGTTTTCATGTTGGATTCTTTTTATGCATTGGCAAGTGCCCTGTCCAAATGCACATAACCTCCATCTACATAGATCAATTGCCCCGTGGTATGGCTTGAGCAAGTTGATAATAAAAATGCTGTAGTGTTGGCAATTTCTTCGGCGGTTGTCATGCGATTTTCCAAAGGAATTTTTGAAGTAATCTCTTTTAATTTTTTATCTCCGTTTTCTAACGTTGTGATCCGTTTTTCATAAGCCGGTGTACAACATTCAGCCACCACTATAGCATTTACACGAATACCATATTTCAATAATTCCACCGCCCATTCCCGTGTAAGCGCATTACGGCCACCATTAGCAGCCGCGTACGCAGAAGTGTTTTCCTGGCGGGTCTCCGCCGTTTTAGAAGTGATGTTTACGATAGCGCCTTTTGATTTTATCAACGCCGGCAATGCATGATGCGCCAGCAAATAATAATGAACCAAATTCTTATGCAAGAAGGCCATAAATTTTTCATAATTACCGTGCTCGAGGCCAACGCCATCATTTACGCCGGCATTATTCACGAGGCCATCCAGGCGGCCAAATTTTTCCATTACTTCCTTTACCGCTCTTTCACATTGCGCAGGCTCAGTTAATTCTGCTACTACTTGAAAGGCTTTGCCACCAAGGGTTTCGATAGCCTTTGCTGTTTCTATATTATCGTCTTTATTTCTTCCGATGATAAAAGGTATTGCACCTTCGGCCGCCAATACTTTCACGATGTCTTCACCTATTCCCTTTGCGCCTCCCGAAACGATGATCACTTTATCTTTTAATTTCAACTCCATATTCTAAATTTTTATAGTTTTATTCGTGACAATTCGTATTATTCGTGGCTAATGCAACGAAAATATTTTATCCATCCTTATCCATTTTTCACCTTCATTTGCCCACGGTAGTGGTTGTTGAAATTTCCACATCAGCGCTTCCCATTCCTGTACCTTTTCATTGACTGCATCCATCGCGGCTTTCTTTTCAAAATCAAAATCATCTGTTGTTTCCATGATCATAAACAAGCGGTTGCCGGTGCGATAGATCTCTATATTAATGATGCCCGCACCGGTAATGCTTCTTTTTATTTCCGGCCACCCGTTTTTATGATAGTGTTCATATTCTTTAATCAATTCAGCATCATCTTTCAGATCAAGTGCCAGGCAAAATCTTTTCATATAAATATTTTAATGCGCTATTGATAATTTTAATTTTTCTACACTAATATTTTTAATGGCAAAAACAAATACGACAATAAAGCATGCAGCCGCCAAGAGGTAAGCAGTTTGTATGCTGCCGGCATCTGAAATTCGTCCCATGCAGCCGTTTCTAAAAAAGCCAAGCCACATGCGATGATAAAAATTGCTAATAAAAAAAAGGCGTAGGATCTTGTAACAGCTGCCGGGAAAAACAAGAAAGAGCCCAATGCAAATAATAATAACCCTAATAATTCCGCTTTTATATCCGTAACGTTTCATAAATTTTCCTGCGGGTAATGCCAATAAGAAATACGCTATGTAAGATGCAGAATCTACAAAGGCAGATTGCACGTCGGATAACCGGCAGGCCTTTTTTAAGTGCGGGATTAGAATGGGATTAAGATTTAAAGCAAATCCCCACAAAAAGAAAAGCGAGGTAACCAATATAATAGCAACATGTTTATTAGCCGGCATAAAAAAAATAATCAGTTATAAGCGATCGTTTATTGAAACAATATTGAAATATAATTTATCTATTGCAATCTCAAAAAGCTAAATGAACTTTTTAAAATTAAATCAATCTTGATTCATTCAACCCAAACATTTTCAGCCTTATGCCAAAATTTGTTTAAGGTAAGATGCGGCTGTGGTAACACTTTAACTAATTCTTACCAGCAGCTTACTTTAATTTGGTTTTCTAAATACGGGCGATCTCTTAACTGTAAACTGCATTATAGAATATATGCCCCGAAACTTTACCCTCTTTATCTTACTACTCTTCCCGTTTGCTGTTTCGGCTCAGTCCCATAAAGTATTTGGAAAAATAATAAATACAAAGCTCGAGCCACTCGCCTTTGTAAGTGTAGAAGTAAAGGAAGTAAAAACGGGTGCTACTTCTCATGAAGATGGCACGTATCAACTGGAACTTGATGAAGGAAAATATGATCTTGTGTTCAGCATTATCGGCTATAAGCCACAGTTGGTAACGGTTATCATCGGCGCCCACGATTTCGAGAAAAATATTATTCTTGAAGACGATAATTCGCAGGGACTTACCGAAGTGGTGATAAAAGGAAAGGACAGGGCAGATGAAATCATCAGGAACGTGATCAGGAACAAGGATAATATAATGGCTGCCTCCGGGGCTTACTCCTGCAAGATCTACATAAAAGCCGTGCAGCAGGATTCTTCGCTAAAGAAACAGGGTAAGCCTTCAAAGAATAGAGATGCACACGATACGGCGAATGCTGATCTTAAAAGAATGGCCATGGAAGAGATTGCCCTTACTTATGATTATGAATCGCCGCAGCACACAAAGAAACAACGCACGGGTGTTACAAAAGGAAAAAAAGCAGATGGCTTATTTTACCTGTCCACTACCGAAGGTGATTTTAATTTTTATAAAAACTTGCTTAAGGTACCGGCAGTCGCAGATGTGCCTATTCTTTCTCCAATAAGCTACAGTGGCTTGCTGGCCTATAAATTTAAAACGCTGGCGATAAGAACCGAAGGCGGCAAAAAGATTTTTATCATCAGTGTAAAACCACGCCAGCTAAGCAATGCAACGGTGGAAGGCAAAGTGACCATCGCCGATAGCTCGTGGGTGATACTTAACACGCAATTCAGTTTTCCTGCCTATCATTTACCGGAGTACGATGTATTTGAAGTGGCCCAGGATTACGGTTTTGTAAATAATCGTGCATGGATGATCGTTAGGCAGCAATTTACTTATATGTCAAAGACGGGTAGAAGTAAAGTGTCCGGCCATACAACGGTTTCTTACAGAGATTATGAATTGAATAAGTCTTTTGAGAAAAAATATTTTGGCCAGGAAGTAAGCGCTACTGTGCAGGCTGCCTACGAAAGAGACAGCGCCTTTTGGCAAACAACCCGCACGGAACCGCTCACCCAAAAAGAATTTCGCTTCGTACGGTATAAGGATAGCATTTACACTGCTACGCACACAAAAAGTTATTTAGATTCTATGGATAAGGTGATCAACAAGATCACGCTTAAAAATGTATTGTTTCGCGGACAAATATTTAATGATCATGAAAAGGAGAGAAGATGGTTCATTCCTCCCCTGATTTCTTTTTATCAACCGATACAATTTGGCGGCAGTCGCATCTCACTGTCTTTTATGTATAATAAAGGCTATGCATCAAAACAAAATATTTCCTTGTGGACTAATATCAGCTATGGCATTCGTAATCATGATGTAAATGGCAGCATCAGGTTTGCGAGGCTATATAATCCAATCAAACGCAGCTATTACACGGTGGTGATCGAACGGCAATTTCAATTTATTTTTCAAGGCGATGCCTGGATCAATTTGTTAAAGCGAAGTAATGTTTACCTGAATAATAACATTGGTTTGGGTCACAGCTTTGAAATTGTAAATGGCTTGTATTTGTTTTCTGACGCAAATATTGCTTTGCGAAGATCAGTAAGCGATTATAAAACCAATTCGGATATTGATAGTTTGTTTGGCGACATACTGGACAATAACCAGGCTATCTATTTTAAACCTTATAATGCTTTGTATGGCCAGGTGAGGCTGCAATACACGCCGCACCAACGTTACATTCGCGAGCCAAAGGAGAAAATTATTCTCGGTTCCAAATGGCCCACATTTTATATTTCGTGGCGCAAAGGAATACGGGGTATGCTTGGCAGTGAGGTGAACTTTGACTACCTCGAAACAGGAATGGAGCAGGAGATAAAGCTGGGGCTGGCGGGTGTTTCAAGATATAGTATTAAGACGGGCACTTTCGTTAATCGCAGTGATCTGCGGCTGGTGGATTATAAGTTTCAGCGACGGGGCGACCCGGTATTATTTTTAAATCCCAGCGAAGCTTTTCAATCCCTGGATTCTACATTCCCTGTCTTCAATCGCTTTTACGAAGCGCATTATGTACATGATTTTAACGGCGCGATCATAAGCAAAATTCCACTACTGCGAAAGTTACAATTGCATGAAGTGGCAGGCGCCGGATTTTTAATTGCTCCCGAGCGCAACCTTCGTTATGGAGAAACATTTGCGGGTATAGAGCGGGTGTTTAAATGGCCTTTTAATCCTCTCAGTAAATTTAAGCTCGGAGTGTATGTAGTCGGTTCGGCCGCCAACAAATTCAGTAATCCGGTGCAATTCAAAATTGGTGTTACCACGTGGGATAAAGTAAGGAATAAGTGGTTTTAAAAATCCTTTTTTTCCAGAGCCGGAAATAATTTTGCAAGTCAAAATAATATTATGGAAAATAACTGCTGCAAAAAAGACTAAACTAATTTAGTTTCTTCAGCATTGCCGGTTTGTATTAATATAGTTTTCATTTTTTAATAGTTTAAAACAAATTTACCCAAATGAATGATATTTGATGCTATAGGAATGGCTTAGTGGGTTACTACATTTTATTGTTTAACTATTATGCTTTAGCAATCTTAGTCATCATGCCTGATCCGCGGTGCAGATACAAAAAAAGCCGCTCACTTTCGCAGAACGGCTTTTGACATAAGGAAGATTATATGAGAAGTTTACGCTTCTACCGGCTCACGGCTGGCTTTTTTATTTACATTCTTTTCTGCAATGCGGGTTAAATTTTCATCGGCATTTTTTTCTTCCTGTAAGGTAGCATGCAGCAGTTGAGCTGCATCATCATACCCTAATGTTTTAGCAAGTCTCACGAGGCCGCCATAAGTGGCAATCTCATAGTGCTCTGCTTTTTGGGCAGCGAAAATAAGGCCTACATCTCGCTGTGCTGAATTCTTATCGGTTTCATCAATGATGCCTTCGCCTTCCTCTGCAATACCTGCCATGGCAAGGCATTTAGCGGCCTTCGCCTCTTCGCCTATCAGGCTGAAAACTTTTTCAAGCCTTTGTATTTGACTTTTGGTTTCTTTAAGATGTGACGAGAAAGCATTTTTTAATTCCTGTGAGGAAGCTGCTTCTTCCCACTTAGGTAAAATCTTTATTAGCTTCTTTTCAGCCCAGAGAATATCCTGCAACTGCAGAGTAAAGAATTCATTCAACTTCGAATCTGCAAGAGATATATTGTTAGTACTGTTGTTTCTGTTATTGTTATTTGTTTCTGTATTCATGTGTTATTAAGAATTTTAATTGTTAAGAAATATTGTTGCTGCTTGTCTAAAGCATGTGTATAATATAAGGTAAAACGACTGTAATTCCAAAAAACCGGGATGCTTTTTATTATTTCAAAACTTTAAAACTAACTGTATTGCCTACACGCAAACGAATGAATTGAATAATATAATGACGGGATAAATATCTATATAGAAAGCAGCACATTGTGCGGATGATTCTACAATTTCACTTAACTAGTAAACAAGTGAATTGACATGAGATAGTGGCGGGTATACTTCTTAAAGACAGTAATATTTTTTGCGGTTGATACAAAGCAGTTTATTGCTGAATACGATTAAAAAAATCACCTGTTGATTTTTGTAAGTTCATTATAAGTGACGATCCCCGCTTTAACCCCACCAGAAAGCGGCTGCTATTAATAAGTAAAGCCCTACCAGGGCTACACCTTCCAGCCAAATAGACTCTCCGTCGAAAACAATAAACGCACTCACTATCACGCCGAGCGCCAAACAAACGAGCAACATTGGGCTCAAAACAAAAGTGAGCACGGAGCCGCCCAACACAAAAGATAAAAGAACCAGCAATGGAAATAAGCCCAGCGCTACCTGCAACGTGCTGTTCATAATCACGCTCATAGCATAGTCTGCCTGGTTGCGGTATGCAAGCTGAATGCCTACTACGTTTTCTATAGCATTTCCTGCAATGGCCACTATTACCAGGCCGGCAAATACATCGTTAATCCCGAGCGATTTCATTGCCGGTTGCAACGCTGTTACAAACCAATCGGAGACAAAGCCTGCTCCCACACCTGCACCTGCAAGCACCGCGATCGTAAGAGTGAGCGACCATTTCGCTTCTTCTTTTCCGCTTTCGGGTTTTGGTGAAACTAAGGCTGCATCGCCTTTAATGGAGAAGATAACGCTGGCAATAAAAATGATCAGTAAAACTATTGCAAGAAAAACATCAAGCGTATTGAGATGCGCATCCGCAGACGTATGGAACATATCAGTAACTGTTGGTATGGCAAGCCCTGCCAAGGCCAGTATCATTAAGGTCGCCATCATTCTCGGTGGCTCCGATTTGAAACGTTGTGTGCCATTTTTTAATCCGCCCACAAAAATTGCAAGGCCCAACACCAGCAAAGAGTTGCCGAGTATGGAACCTATTAATGCTGCCTGCACCACTTTATCTAACCCGGCACGTAAAGCAAATATGCAAACGAACAACTCAGGCAGGTTGCCAAGTGCAGATTGTAACACGCCCGTAACGCCTGGCCCGAAGCGGCTTCCCAATTGCTCTGTGGCATCGCCTACAATTTTAGCTAACATTGCAAGCGAGGCAGCGCTTGCTACAAAGGAGAGGAGCGTGTTTGCGCCGGTATAATGTAATGTGCCTGCACCTCCCATCACTAATAAGGCAATACCGATTAATACTTTTTCCTGTTTACTCATGCTGGTATGGATGAATTAGAATTAGAATTTGAATTTGAAAGATACTTTTTACATGCAGTAATCAATACATAGTTTTAAAGCAAGATAAATTTTCTGAGAGGATTAAGCCACCCTTCAACGCCCACATCTTAAACAATTTGTACGCCTAAAAGCAGAAACAATTAAATTGTACACCAATCATGTTGTTAACTATTTATTCGATTATTGTGTTCGTCTATTGGGCTTTCCTTACTATATACCTGGTCATAAACGGGCGTAAAATAAATTACCTGTCATCCATTGAAACTTTTGCGGATGATCCCGCTCCTTCTGTAGTAGTTGTAATTGCAGTAAGAAATGAGGAGTATGCATTAAAAGAAGCGCTCACAAGCGTTTGCAATCTTAATTATGGTAATTATAAAGTGCTGGTGATTAACGACAGATCTACCGATAATACCGGAGAAATACTTTCGGAATTGCAGGCTGAATATGAAAAGCTTTCAGTTATTAATGTTGATACTTTGCCTTCCGGCTGGTTGGGTAAAAATCATGCTTTGTACACCGGCGCAACATCTTCTGATGAAGAATATTTGCTTTTCACAGATGCTGATGTTATATATCATAAAGATGTTTTAAATAAGGCCATGCATTATTGTTTGAAAAATCAGCTTGATCACCTCACTATTTTGCCCGGCCTCATTTCTCCTTCATCAAGGCTTAGCAGCGTGATTATGACATTTGTAATTATGCTTACGGCTGTGCAGCGGCCCTGGGCGGCGAAAAGGAAAAATTCAAAAGCTTCAATGGGTGTGGGCGCATTTAATTTAGTGAAAAGAGAAGTTTATGAACGTGCAGGCACGCACAAAGCAATAGCGATGAGGCCTGACGATGACCTTAGGCTTGCTGCATCTATTAAGGCTGCGGGTAGCAAGGCAGATGTGCTCTATGGGAAAGATGAAATAGAAGTAGAATGGTATGCGAGTGTAAAAGAATTTATTAATGGCCTGATGAAAAATATTTTCTCGGGGTTTAAGTACAATGTTTTTCTTGCAGCCGGCGGCGCTTGGGGAACACTGCTGTTTTTCGTGTTGCCTATCCCGTTAGTTTTACTATTTGGAAATAATATTGCAAAGGTTTTGGTTATTTGCATGTTCATTTTTCAGCTAATACTTTACGGAAATATGCCCGGCTCAAATGGCAAATGGTGGTATGGGACTCTAAGTATATATGCAGGCATCATAATGATTTACATTATTATAAAAGCAACTATTACCAACTTGTACCAGGGTGGTATTTATTGGCGGGATACTTTTTATTCGCTGGAGGAATTGAAGAGAGAGAAGTGAACTCCCTTGCCGACGCAAAGAATCTAAATTGGTCACTTGAAAAGAGTGCAAGGAATGAAGTTGTGGTAAAGAAGATTGTTGCAAGGCGGCGATCCCATCGTAACCGATTCCGTTGCGGGTAAGCTGCATATTTACTGGCCATTGAAATCTTTTTGAAGGGACACTCGTTATTGATATGGATGAACAAAAAATATAGATGAAAATAGAAAGTAATAAAACAAAGAAATGGTTTCTTGATTTGACAACTGCTGATAATGCTGACCTGCCTTTTAAAAAGATAAATGCAAAGCAGGCTAATTGCGAGTTTGAAGGAATGAATTATTTCATCAAAGCTGAGAAGGGGAGTTTTTCAAAACCAAGTAATGGTACAGTTTTTAGAATGATGCCGGAGGGGAGTGAAGTGGTGTTAGATTTGGGAACCGAATTGGAGGAAAAATAAGAAGATGCCCGATTAAAAGCCGGCTGTCACCGCTATTATTTTAGGCAAAATCAAAAACAATTATCAATCCCTTATCAACACAAACTTCACCTGGCGCACATCATTGCCATTAATCAATTTAAGAACGTAAGTGCCGCTGTTGAGGTGGTGGAGGTCTAACTTATACGCATTATTTGCCCTGCTTACAGAAGTGCCGGGTATTGAAAAAACACTTTTTCCTGAAACATCAGAGATGATGAATTTTGTATCGCTCGTAACTGAACCATCATATTCCACTATTAAATTTCCTGCTGTCGGATTAGGATAGGCTTTCAGCGTATTCGAGCCAGATCTTGTGTTTTCACATACAGGGATTGTTACCTGCTGACCATCTACCTTATACCCATATAATGTACCATTGCCTTGTGTGCAAACTCCCTGCACACTCCAGCTTACATCAGTACCTTCCTTTACGGGTATGGTTGCCTGGCAGTTGCCATTGTTATCGCAGGAATATTTTGAAACTTCTGTTTCGAAAGATTTTTGAGTGACAGCATTTATACCCGTTGCTCTAACCACATATTTTTCATCCCGGCTATCTTTCCATTGCACTTTTAATTGCGAGCAAAGTATAGCAGTCGTTTTAAGATTTGTTGGGTTATTGCAAGTTGCACTTTGAAATTTTAAGCCGGGTTGCGGACACTGACAAAAAGCAGCATCGTATAAGATAATCAAGCCCAGATTTAATAAAAAAATAAACTTCATAACATAAGTTTTTTTATCAATTGTTGTGCGATATTTTTCTCCATAATTATCGTTAATAAGAATTCAAACAATTTTTTAAAAGTTATATGTTTTAATCTAAAAAGCAACCGAATATTCTGTATTTATTGCAGTTAGTATATTTGCAACTCTTTTTAAATCGTATACTACTTCATTGTCGCTATCGAGTAATCTCCTAATTTCTTGCCAATCGTCTGTTAACTGTCCAAGTAAAAATTTTGTCGGTTCTTTGTATGGATCATAAAGTTCGTTCGCTGATATCTCCCAATAAAAGTCATTTTTTAATTCTATCTCACTTCCCTTGGTTTCTTTTATACGTGAAAGCAAATCGGAGATTACCTGTTGAAGAGTTTCGATATTAATTGTCATTCTATCCTCCATTTATGATTTTGTAAATATTATTTTTAAATGTTTGAATTTCCGTTTGTAATTTTTCGATTCTTCCCTCTATAATTTTCTGCCGTATAGCGTCGTTGGGAGCATTTTTTAAAACATTTTGATTATCGAATTTCCAAGGATCTTTAATATATTCTGCAAGTTTTTGTTCATGTTTCGCTATCAGACCTTCGTACGAAGAAATTGATTTTAACTGAGATTTGGTAAGATTTACAGCCGCTTTAGATGTTCTCCAGGCGGCCAAAGCTCCTCTTAATTCTGTTACGCCAACATATAATCCTAATACTAATCCTAACACTTCTCCCGCTTTGTATGCATAACTACATTTATTTACAGATTGACCTGCACCAAGTAAATCGCGTTCGACATCTGTTAAACCAAATGTAATTATGTCACTAAAGCCTGAAAAAAAACTCCAAGAGTTATCAATCCAATCTCTACCAAAATAATCCACTCTTGAAATGGGATTATTTGCAACATACATATACAAATTGAAATCTCCACGTTCTGAAATTGGGTCTCTATTTATCCATCTTCCCAAATTTGCATCATAAGCTCTATATATTGCTAAGTACAAACCGCTTGAATTGTGATAGTAATGTCCAGTAAATCCAAAGTCTGCATCTATACTTCCAAATACTTTTGTTCTCCTTCCATAGGGATCATAATCATATCGTGCCTGCAAAATTCCATTCCCATCGGTAACGTCTCTAACAGAACCGAGATGATCTTTAGTAAAATAATACTTGATCCCATTGATTTGCTCTCCCTGTGAAAAAAATCTTTTTGCAACCATTCCTCCGGTCGCATCGCGTTCTTCCACCATCTCTGTTCCGTCCCATAGCCAGCGCTTAATAACAGCACCATTTAATTTTTCTACAACACGCCTGCTTAGCCCATCATAAATGAATTCGGTAATGCTGGAGCCTCTAGTTATGGAGATCAGCCTGTCTGCTGCATCCCAGCCATAGGTTACTCCGGTTGATGTCGCTGAAGTCATATTTCCATTGTCGTCATAGGAAAAAGTACCGGTCAAAGAATTTGCGCCCGGCTGCCCGGGAAAGCCAATTCTGTTTCTGCTTGAATCCTCGCTTACCTGCTGCGTCAACTGGTTGAGCGAATTAAAAGAAGAAATGCTTACGTGATTATTCGCTTTTTCCATAAGCCTGTTGCCTACTGCATCATACCTGTAAACAAATTGCTGGATAGCAATCGGTGCCCGGTCAGACTGTTGATAAACACCGGTTAGCTGATCGGTACTGTCATATTCAAGATTATAAATTTTTGGAGGATTGCCGCTTGATTGTTGTGTCCATTTTGTTATCTGCGACTGGGCATTATATTCATAATCAAATTTTGAAAGTGTGTTCCCATAGATGGATTGATTCCATATTTGTTTTAATCGTTGATCTCCTTTATTATCGAAATAGTCAAAAACAGTTTTCAATCCATTAGGCATCGCAATGGTTGCGAGCCTTTCTGTTTGCTTTACATAGCTGTAATAAAAACTGCCCAGGGCATTTGTAGCATTGGTGACACGTCCAAGCGCATCAAACACAACCGACGAAGCAACGCCATTGATGGATCGGCCATTTTGCCGCCCCAATGAATCGTATGTGTAACTGATAACATCATTAGCCAATGGCCCGTCAATAGCGGCAAGACGTCCTGCGCCAAGCATCGGAGTATTTTGTACCGGGTTATAAGTGTAGTTAGTCGTGCCTGTGCCGTCGGTCATTGTCGCCACACGGTTATAATTAGGGTCGTACGTAAAGGAAACGGTTGGTGTGGCTACAACTGCATTTTTATAAATGACACTGTCAAGGTTATTATCAATAAGATACTTATAAACGGTATTCTGCCCTTTTGCATCGGTAACCTGTGACAAGCGGCTGGTCGTATTTTCATACAAGTAATTAATGGATTTGCCGTCATCATATATTTTTTGAATCAGCCGGCCTTGCAGGTCACGGGTAAAAGTAGTTAAATGATTAAGCGGATCAATGATCTGCGAAAGGCTACCACAATTGCACCATATAAATTTTGTAATACGGCCAAGCGCATCCTGAATCTGCGACGGCCTGCCTGATGAATCATATTTAGTGTATGTCCATCTGCCCAGCCTGTCCCTGCTTTGCACGGCGTCCAGCTTGTCATAAACAATCTGCTCGTACGTGCTGTCAGGATAAGTAATTACAGTTGGCCTATCAAGGGCATCATAGTCTGTTGTTATCGTGTACCCTTCAGGGTCAGTTACAGTTCTTACACGTCCAAAACCATCGTAGGTAAAGCCCACAGTTGCTCCTGCAACAGTACCTTTAATTGAGGTAAAGTAGCCGCTGCCATCGTAAGAGAAGGTTGTTGTTTCTTTTTTTGCATTGGTCGTCGTTAGAATTTGCCCTTTAGAATTATAAGTAAAAGTTGTAAGTTGACCGGATGCATCTTTTACTGTCAGTGGAAGATGCTGGCTATTGTAAGTGTATTGGGACAATAATTCATTAGCGCCGTTAGTGGTCTGGCGGACTTCGAGAAGATTAATTTGGGTAGAATCGTAAATGTAAGTGAAGCTTCTGCTAACAGGGTCAGTAGAAGAAGTGACTTTTCCTAATGAGTTGTAGCTGAATTTTGAAAGTTGAGTGCTGCCATTGTCCATTATTCTCGCTATAATAGAAGGATTGGCTGACATCCCCTGGTTGGCAAACCCTGCTGAATTCTCGCCCTGGTAATAATACCAGCTTCTGTTTTCAAGAGGGTCCCGTACACTTTCTAAAAGGGGCGCAGTATAACCGTTTTCATTTGTTGCGCCAGAGCCATGAAGCCAGTGATATACTTTAGCTTTTGTAAAATCGCCAGGCGCTTTTTGCATCGCATTTTTGTCCCAAAAAAAAGTATTGCGAAAGTTCATGTACTGATTAAATACCGGAATGCCATTGGGTACTTTCGGTTCATTAAAAGCTATACCCGGAGAAGGGGTGTTGAACTCAACCCGTTCCTTTTCGCCCATCGGAAAATGAGTTTCCAAAAAACTATGCTTGTTATCCTGCACATCCTTAATAAAGCTTGTGATGCCGTATGGAGTAGTCATTTGCTGAATAAAATCACTCGCATCATATTGAAACGAGGAAACAATGCCAATCATATCAGTAATCTTTACCAGTCTATTCAGATTATCATACTCGAAAGAGGCAGAGCGATTAAATGGATCGGTTATTTTAGTGATCTCATAAATATTAGCCGGATTTCCATAGCTCAATGTAGTTACCTGCCCAATTGCATCCTGCAGAGCGCTTATTCGCAAAAGGCTATCATAGGATAATGTTACGGTGTTACCTGCTACATCTACTATTTCAGTCAGAAAGATTTTTCTTCCTTTGGAAGTATTGCCATCAGGACGGGCATAAACTTCTTTAGAACCATCAGTATGCCGTAGTTCATAACAGCTATTGCAGATGCGAACAAGCACATCTTTACTTTGTAATTCAGGTGCATAACTGCTAATAGAAGCATTGAAGCCCGTAAAGGTTCTCACACCTCCTCCCATCATATACAAATCAGCATTATCATACTGATAATTAGGATTATCCTGTATATAAGATAACAGATTAAAAGTCCATTTTGGACCCATGCTGGAATAATTAAAATTTGCAGGCTGATAAGTATCCTTTTGATGATAACCAGGTTCAAAATCAATAGAGGGGCCTAAAGGTGGCGTATAATATAAAGGGCGATCAAAAATGTGCAGGCTAACAGTTCCTAAATGAACATTACTCTGTGCCATAGGAGGTGGCTTAGTTGTACTGCCATTCCCTGGCTGTGATGCACAACTTGTACAGCCCGATTGCATATCACAATCTCCATTATGTTTGCCTTGATCCTGTGGTACATTGCCCTTTCCAAAAATATCCGCTCCTTCACTTTCCCCCACATGTCGCCACCCGTTTGGAAGCGGACCTTCAGGTACCAGGAAGTATCCGCTGGAGCTTGAATCAAAGGCTTGATGGGTTAGCCAAAACTGCTGCCCGTAAGTTTCGCCCATCGTCGCATCCTGGCAATTAATGAATCCACTATCAACTTTTAACAATGCACTGTAATGACCCAATTTCCAATGTACAACGGCATTGGCGATTATCGGCGAGCCAGGCTCCCTGAAAGCCATTTGATAATTCAATCCCACTTTTCTGGATAAAGATGCCAGTTGTGTGAGAGAGAAGCCTTTTGAACTGGATTGCACATTTCTCAGTTTTTCACTATAGGAATGGGAGCTATCTTTTATGGTAAAAATTTTATCCAATGCGTATGGCCCACACTTAAAAGAGATACCAGGATCATTCTTCATCATATCGAGTGCAGAGTACATCACTCTTACCTGCGCAACTGCCGGCCCTTCAATTATCCTCTGATCTATTTCCTTAAAAAGGCTGTCAATTTTATTCACCCTTCCTACCCATGCATTCATCAAAAGCAATTCAGAAACTACACGATCTGCTAAAACTTTTATTTTATGTTCTTTCTCATTTTTCAATAAGTCCCACGCACTTTGCCATACTTCCATTGCTTTTACGTAGTACCCAATTCTCCTGTAAACAATTCCCAAATTTGCGAGCAAAGCTCCTTGCCACCTGCTTTCAGGATAGTCTTTGAGGAATTTCAAAACAGAAGAAAAATCATCCGGAGACGTGCGTTGCGAAAATCCGGCCAGCGCATATAGTAAAGCTTCGCTTTCACCTGTTACAGCAATCTTATTACTTTCGGGTACTAAAGGTTCTTCAAAAAAGTGTACCCGGTATATTTCTTCATCAGTTGGCTCCTTTGAAAAACTAGCCGGCATTGCTTCACCAGGCAAAAGAATGTTTGGGGGAAGAATCCGGTTTGCAGTTATATTTTGAGGAGTGCGAACTAAAGGATGACTAGGTGCCTGCCCGACACTTGATAAAGCAGAAACTAACAGAAATATTAACCCTGATAATTTAGCAACTTGTAAACGTGGTAAGAACCTTAAAAGTAAATTTTGAGAACATGATTTCAAAAAATGGCTAAGTAATAAATAGCCGCAATGAGCGTGTAAAATGCAATTGACCTCTATTCTTTTTCTTTGGGGAAAAATCATACAAAAAGTTTATGTTTATTAAACGGGTTGATAAACTCAATACTTTTCACAACGAATAAGGGATATTAAAATCAAAGGTTTTCTAAGGTGACTGAATTAAGAGGAAATTCGTCTTTATCGTTAATCTTTTAAACCAAATATTATTTTTACCTGGTCATAATCATTCCAGTTACCTGGTTTAAATATCCCTCCCGTACCTCCAGGCACGAGAATGTATCTATATTGTAAAAACTTTACGCCATTTTGAGTAACTGTACCTGCATCTGCGTTCGAATAAAGAGCAATGTTCTGAATAAAAAAAGTCGGGCTTATACTTATGCCGGAATAAACATCAAAATAAGGTAAGGGTGCAACAGCAGGATTAGCAGAACTTCCCAAATTCAGGTACACTTTAATTTCTCCATGAGATATAATGCCAGTGTCAAGTTTTGCAGCAGGAATATTTGCATAAAATCCGATAGTATCAATGATGCTTCCGTTTTGAATTGTATCCGGTAAAAAAGCTACATCTAACCATTGAGAATAAATTACATTGGCAGTTCCCGTATCGCCTTTAGGCCCGGGAGGACCAGCAGGTCCAGTCCCTCCCGCAGGCCCGGCTGGTCCGGCAGGGCCAGTATCGCCCTTTTTACATTGCGAGAACAAAAATGTCACTACTAATAAGAATAGGAAGAGTCTTGGCAGGATGCTTTTCATGATATAATATTAATATTAAGCAATTGGATAGGACTAAAAACTTAAAAAAACAGTAAGAGATTCTTATAAAAAATTTATTCGAATCTATATTAAATTTGCGAAACTTACAATGCCTTTTACAAAAAGTTGAAAAAAATAATATTGTAAATGCAAGCAAGAACAATCAAAATTTAAAGAGAGTTCAAATTCAGAAATTTGGCATATCCAGCCTTAGAGTTTTCAATAGCAATTTGAATCCTTTTCGTTTACGGAGATTATATTTACTTACCTAAAACTTTTCTTCAACGCTGCCAGCTTCGCCTGGAAATCATCCAGCCGGTTCAGGCTTTTTGGAAACAGATTTTTGAGGCCGTACTTCAGGTTTTTTATTTTTAATCTCTTGGGATGCATCTTTCATTGACAAAGCAATTCGTTTTCTTGCAGCATCTACTTCTGTTACGGTCACCATTACTTTTTGCCCAAGCTTCACGGTTTCATTTGGGATCGGTAATGAAGCGGTTGCTTAATTGAGAGATATGTACAAGGCCATCCTGCTTTACACCTACATCTACAAAGGCGCCGAAGTTCGTAATGTTCGTAACAATGCCTGGAATCTTCATGCCGGGTTTCAGATCTTCCGTGTTACTAACGCCCTCGGCGAAACGAAATTCTTCAATGGCGGAACGCGGATCGCGGCCCGGCTTTTCCAGTTCTTTTAAAATATCTTCAATCGTAAACTGGCCTATGGTTTCAGTAACAAAATCTTTGGCTTTTATCTCTTTTCGTATTGTTGCCTTTTGTATTAATTCAGGCACGGTGCTGTTTACTTTTGCAGCCATTGCTTCCACTACATGATAACTCTCAGGATGCACTGCGGAATTATCCAAAGGGTTTATTGCATTATTTACTCTTAAAAAACCTGCACTTTGCTCATACGCTTTAGGCCCGAGCATAGAAACTTTTTTCAGTTCTTCACGGTTTTTGAAACCACCGTTTTTTGCACGATACTCTACAATATTTTTTGCCACTGCGGCACTAAGTCCGGATACATACGTCAGCAAATGTTTGCTGGCTGTATTCAAATCAACGCCTACAAAGTTCACACAGCTTTCTACCACCTGGTCAAGCGCTTCTTTCAGCTGCGTTTGATTTACATCGTGCTGGTACTGTCCAACGCCAATACTCTTGGCATCAATTTTTACCAGTTCACTTAACGGATCGAGCAGGCGGCGGCCAATACTTATAGCGCCGCGAACGGTCACATCTTCATTTGGAAATTCTTCTCTTGCTACTTCACTTGCCGAGTAGATAGAAGCGCCGCTTTCATTCACCATAAAAATGGAAACCGGTTTTCCAAAATCAATGCTGCGTACCAGCGATTCCGTTTCTTTACTTGCTGTACCATTTCCATAACCAATGGCTTCAATGTTATATTCATTTACCAACTCTTTTATGGTTTGTACAGACCCGTTCCAATCATTCTGCGGGGCGTGAGGAAAAATGGTATTGTATTTTAGAAACACACCTTGTTCATCAAGGCACACCACTTTGCAACCTGACCGGAAGCCCGGATCAATTGCCATAATTCGTTTATGGCCGAGAGGAGAGGCCAGCAACAACTGGCGAAGGTTTTCCGCAAATACGCGAATGGCTTCTTCGTCAGCTTTTGTTTTTGCTGCCACACGAAATTCTGTTTCGATGGAAGGCTTTAATAAACGGTTGAAGGAATCTTCAATAGCTGAGGCTACCTGGTGAGAAGCTGAATTGGAGACAGTCAGAATTTTTTCCTTCAGTTTTTCTATGGCGTTTTCTTTTTCAACATTAATATCCATTATAAGAAAACCTTCTTTCTCCCCCCGGCGTATTGCCAGTATGCGGTGCGATGGGCTTTGTAATAACGGTTCCTGGTATTCGAAATAATCACGGTACTTCTGCGCATCCGTTTCTTCTTTTTTGCTCGTCATTACTTTTGATACCAGCACCGCTTCTTTACTGAATATTTTACGAATAATATTGCGGGCCTGCTGATCCTCCGCAACCCATTCTGCAATGATATCCCTTGCGCCCTGTAAGGCTTCTGTATTATCTTTTACCTGTTCATTCAGGTACTTTCCGGCCTTGTCTTCCGCATTCATATTTTGCTGGCTGAATAATAATGTAGCCAACGGCTCCAATCCTTTTTCAATAGCCTGGGTGGCCCTAGTTTTTCGTTTGGGTTTATAGGGAAGATAGATATCTTCCAACCCGGTGGCATTTACACAATCTTCAATTCGTGTTTTCAATTCCGGCGTAAGCTTGCCTGCTTCTTCTATCGTTTTTAAAACGGTCTCTTTTCTTTTTTCCAGGTCATTGAAATATTTTACCTGGTTAATTACATTGCCAATTATTACTTCATCCAGGTTGCCGGTTGCTTCTTTGCGATAGCGGGCGATGAAGGGAATAGTGGCGCCTTCTGTATGGAGATCATAAATACTATTTACTTGTTTGTTGGTTATGTTTAGCTCCGCGGCTATCCTTTGTACATATTTCAGATCCATCTATATCTATTGTTTGGCGCAGCAAATGTAGGTTTTGAGAAACGGAAAAAAAATTTGTTCTTATGAAAACAAAAGGTGGCAACCTTGCAACTTTTTAAAAAACATTCGTTAATGGCAGGTTGAGAAATAAATCAGTTAAGCTAAGGAGCTGATTTTGACTGATCAATCTTTCTAATATAGATGGTACAGAAGCCAAGATCAAGGCATTTCAAAAAATTGCGCCTTTTACATTTTTCTCCACATAAGCACAATTGAGAAACACATTGTTCGTTATTGTATTAAATGAATCAAGCTGTGCCGTCACGCAATTCTTCTCAAACATTTAGAACAAGAATAAGCGCAAAATATAATCATAAAGATTTCTTAACGCTGAGATAATATCATAACCCGTTCTTTGGTCGCGGTGGCAAAATTTATTATTAAAAAACCGGCATTTGGCAAAAATCTATTTTAAAAACCTGGATGGACTAAGATTTATTGCAGCATTGGCTGTAATAATGGAACACGTTACTGAATATAAGGCTTCCATGACGCCTGACTATTTCAACGTTTTTCAGTATTATTTTCATGAACTTGGAAGATTTGGTGTTAATCTCTTTTTTGTACTAAGCGGCTTTCTTATCAGCTATCTTTTATTTACCGAATTAAAAAGAGAAAACACGATTTCGATACCAAAATTTTATGTCAGACGAATGCTACGCACCTGGCCGGTGTATTTGGTTTTTGGTACAATGGTCATTTGCCTCATTGATGTGGTTCTTAAAAAAACCGGTGACAATATGGGCAACACGCCATTATTAACCAACCTCGCTTACCTATATACTTTCACCATAAATTTTCAGTTATTGTTTGGCGTCTATAACCGGGGAATATTTGAAATTGCCTGGTCTATTTGTATCGAAGAACAATTTTATTTGCTGTGGCCGTGGATCGTAAAGCTTGGTTTCAAAAAAGTAAAAGGGTGGATATTGACATTTATATTTACGGGTATTCTTTGTGGCGTAGTGTTACATTTTTTAGAAGTACATGGCTATATAAATCCATTAAGGAACCCGCTTTATATTTTTACTATTTGCCGTTTTAGCCATCTTGCTATCGGCGCTTATGCGGCATACATGCTATTTCACAAAGAGCGCTATCCAATGCTAATGCGTTTTGTAAGAAATAAAATTCTGCAGGCATGCGTAATTTTATTCACGCTTTTACTTTCATTTAATCTTCTTCACCTGCCTGCCTTCGTTAATGATTATTTTTTAGACACAGTTCCGGCGCTTCTTTTTGCCTGTATAATTTTAAGTGCGGTAAGCGGAAATTTTATTGTCAATCTTGAGGGGAAATGGTTAAAGCTTTTTGGCAAATACTCTTATGGCATTTATATTTTTCATCCCAGCATCGCGCAGCTAATATTGATATGGTTTAAAAAAACTTTCCGGGATAATTTTATTAATTATGAAATTTTGTACCCGGCACTTGTATTGATGGCTACCATTACGATCGCCGCCGCCTCTTACCAATTTTTCGAGAGAAGGTTTTTACAACTAAAAAGAAAGTTTACTATTGTTGGCAATCATTCCCTATAGCAAAATATTCGCCTCTCTTTCACTTTGTCAATTGCAGGCTTTTTTTTGATACTGCCGTCCAACATCCCTACTGATATAGATAAAAAATTAATGGAAGCCCGTAATAAATAAATTGCTTTGTACATTTCTTTTTTCACGAAAAATTCGGAATTTCAACTTTCCATAAAATTATAATAATCCCTCTTGTGAAAAAAATTTGCCTTTCCGGTTTTAAAATAGCTGAACAAAAAGTAAAAAATTATTTTCGTGATCGCATGGGTGATACAATTGATGAAAATTTTTTTGGTAGGGTTGGTCATGAATCTTAATAAAATAAGAAACTGCTATCATCATGCATAAATTTTGCCTGTGACAAAGACAAGCCAACTTAGCTCAGCTGGTAGAGCATTTCATTCGTAATGAAAAGGTCGTCGGTTCGAATCCGATAGTTGGCTCCCAAAAAAGATCTTTGAACATTCGTTTGCATTCTGTGCTAATCAATGGCATATTAATTGCAATCTGACTATTGTGATTTTATTTTAAACTTATAAAAAATCTTGATATGTCCAACGAAAATGAAAGTGCAGGAAATAAACTTAAAGATGCTGCTGATGATGCAGGAACCGCTATTCACAATGCCGCTAAAGATGTAAAAACCGGTGTTGAAAATGCGGCTAACAGCGCTAACAACGAAGCTAATAAAGCCGCTAACGATGCAAAAGCAGAAGGCGGAAATATCTTTGATAAGGCCGGAGCCGCTATAAAAAACACGGTTAATGATGCAAAAACATCTTCTGAAAATGCAGCTAACTCTGCAAAAAACGAATCGGAAAAAGCAGCCAACAATCTGGATAACGAAGCAGAAAAGGCTGCACGTGATAACTGAGTGATAAACATTTTTCTTAAACCGGGGTATTTCGTCCCGGTTTTTTTATGTCCGCCCAGAAAGAAGCAAAGCAAAGTGTTTAATACAAATCTTGTTTTTAGTATTAAAAACAGAACAGATAAAATCGGGCAATTGATCATTGAAACCCTTTAATCAACTTGGCATATTTTTCTATATTTACTTTATTTTATTTATAAACATAAAAACTTACACAATGATGAATGTATTAAAGCCTTCATGGCAGGCGTTACCGTAGGATTATTATTTGCTCCGCAAAACGGTTTAAAAACGAGAAAGAAAATAAGTAAGATATTTTCGGATTACAAAGATGATGCGAAAGACTACTTGGCGGAGCAAGCTAACACTGTTGAAACTAAAGCAAAAAACGAAGAAAGCAATACAGCAATTGTAAGGCAGATAATTATCGCATATCTATTCACTTTTAAAATCCAAAGCAATCAAATATTTTGATGTTCAACGCTTTGGATTTTTTTGCGTTATTATTTTTTAACACTTCATCCCTATCGGGATTTATGCCTTTATGGTGATTAAAGACGAATGGTTATGCTGCGTGGGTTTTACTTACCCAGTCCAAAATATAAAGTTTCGAAAATTTGAATGTCATCTTGAGTTAATTCTCTTTGAAGGCACTTGGCGTTACACCAAACTTTGACTTAAATACAGTGGAGAAATAGGCCGCGGAAGAAAAGCCTGACTTAAAAGCGATCTCAGAAATACTTAAATTCTCATGCTGCATATAGTATTTCGCTTTCTGTAAACGGGTAGTGATAATATAATCATTCACATTACAATTCAACACGGTCTTTACCTTGCGATAGAGTTGCACCCTGGAAATTCCTAATTCTTTGCAGATATCATTTACGCCAAACTTATCATTACTGATATTATTTTCAACAATGGCCGTGAACTCAATCATAAACTTCCGGTCGGCTTTTTTAGAAAGCTGCGATTTTTCTTCAGAAAAAATTTCACCTGAATAATGGTCTTTTATCTTTTCACGATTTTGCAATAAACTCTTGATCGTTTTCTGTAAAAATACCAGGTTAAATGGCTTTGTAATGTAAGCGTCAGCCTGAGTTTCCATGCCTTCTATCTTTTGATTTTCCTGGTCTTTAGCCGTCAATAAAATGACAGGAATATGCGAGGTACGAACATCACTTTTAAAAATTTGAGTGAGTTCCAATCCATTTTTACCAGGAATAACAATATCGCAAAGTATCAGGTCTGGCACTGCATCGAAGGCGGATTGTAACGCACTATTACTATCAACTGCCTCCACAATATTATACTCTGTTCCAAGCCTTGAAGAAAGATACTCAAGCATTTCATTATTATCTTCTACAATAAGTATTGTCAGGTATTTGGTGAGAACAGATCCAAAATCCGGCTTAGGCAGGTTATTGATATCATAGAGATCAGTTGTATATATATCCGCATCTTCCCCTACCGATGATTCTTTATTTATCGGCAGTTCAAATTCGCTTTTTTCAAAATGTGCATTTCCAAGCGGCAAGGTTATTGCGAATGTTGACCCTCTTCTTCGTTCACTCATTACTTTTATAGATCCGTGATGCAATTCCATCAATTCTTTTGATAAAGCAAGGCCCAGCCCCGTGCCTTTATAGTTCTCATATTCACCCTGGAAAAATGGTTCAAAGGCATGAGCGATTACTTCCTTTGTCATTCCAATACCGTCGTCTTCTATTTTTACTATCGCATTATTATTATCCTTCGAAACTGTTATGTGAATTAGTCCATGATCACTTGTGAATTTAAAAGCATTGGATAGCACGTTAAAAATTACTTTATCTATCATTGTTGTGTCCATCCATACATAGAGGCTTCGTTCTGCAGTAAAGAATTTAAGATCAATATTTTTGTTTTTGGCCAATATCTTAAAAGAATTTACAATTTCATTGGTAAAACTAATTATGTCAATTTCTGAGACATGGAGTTTCATTTTTTTAAATTCTATTTTTCTAAAATCCATCAGTTGGCTAACGAGCCTGTATAAACGCATTACGTTTCGTTGAATCAGTTGTAAGGATTGCTTCGTTTCCTGCTGAATACGTGTATTGCTGATCAATTCACCTAAGGGGGCAAATATTAATGTAAGCGGCGTACGGAATTCATGAGATATATTTGTAAAAAAATTTATTCTGGCCTGGTGGGCTTCTTCAGCCTTTGCCGACATCTCGATAAGCTGGAGACTTTGCCTTGAGATTTCTTCATTTTTTTGTTTTAGCCGCCTATTGATTTTTCTGTTTGAATACAAAGAATATAGAATTATGCCAACCATGCCAACAGCAATTACTAAG
Organism: Hanamia sp.; assembly: GCA_965217965.1. Lineage (GTDB taxonomy): Bacteria > Bacteroidota > Bacteroidia > Chitinophagales > Chitinophagaceae > Ginsengibacter. The sequence continues at coordinate 1,184,630 of CBDCJQ010000002.1, forward strand.
GTTGTAAATAATACACATAAAATGATACGCTGGTTATCATAAACTCTTTGCTCTTCTTCCAAAATATTTTGCTGACGTTCAATATCCCTTTGCTGACTTTGAATTTTGTCGCTCTGCAATTTCATTATCCTCACATTGCTGGAATCTATCAAAACTGTTTGAAGTGTATTTTCTTTATTAAAAGGCTCATTATTTAAAATTTTAAAAGCAACCTGAATAGCCTCTTCTCCCCCGGTTGGATTTAATAAAGTAGCCTTTAGAATTTTATCCGAAACCAACTCAATGCCCCCGCCAGGACTTGCAAGACCGTCCACCCCAATAAATAGCGGCATTTTTTTTATACCCAATTTTTGAAATGCTTCATAAGCGCCAAGCGCCATGGGGTCATTTTGAGCAAAAACCAGATTGACCCCTGCCAACTTTTCTTTTTCTTTTAAAATTTCGTTATAGGAAGTTTGTTTTAGCCAATTACCAAAAACCTGTCTGCTGATAAATATTTTAGGATTTACCTCAATACCCTTGGCAAACCCACGCTGTCTTTCACCGGCAGGTGTTGAACCCGGCAAGCCGATTACTTCTATTACACGCGCAGAATCGTGAAAAAAATTGGCAACATAATTTCCTGCCATTCTACCAATTTCAAAATTATCAGCTCCAACAAAACTAGTATATGAATTAGAAGAAATTCTTCTATCGATAACAACCACCGGGATGCCTTTATTAAAAACTTCTTCAATGACGGGCGTTAATGGCCTCGCCTCGTTCGGTGAAACTAATAAAATATCAATATTTTGATTTACAAGTTCCTTTATTTGTTTTATCTGGAGGTCGCTATTATCTCCAGCGCTCTTATAAATTAATTGAGTTCCGGGGTAAAAAGAAATTTCCTTTTTCACGCCTTCAAGCGTGGCCTTCCGCCAGTTATTATCTCCCGTACATTGCGAGAAACCGATAATGTATTTTTTCTTAGGATTTTGATTACCACAACTGTTTATCAAAAAGACAAATACTATCAATAAAATCAAAAAAAGTAATCGTTTACTCATACTACATAATTGTATTAAACTTACTTGCATTGACGGCTTGACCTTTAATAAAATTTATACTTAATTGAGGTAAAAAACATTTTAATATAATCTAATGATTACGCTGGCTAAAATTATTAAGATTTAATACTTATTTGATGATACAATTTTAAAAAAATATTTACAATTTTAAAAAATATTTTAATTCCTTTTTTTAAAATTAATATAAAGCGTTAATTACCAGTTAAATAAATTTATTTTTTATTTGAAAGAGTTTGGTACAAAATCTAAAACATACTTGACATGATGCGTTGTATTATTATAAAATAATTCACGTTGCTTGGTTTTCCTCTTGGTTTATAATGAAACTTTCATCCTAAGTATTTTAATACCGAATAAAGACTGACCATCGTGGTTTGAAACTAATTAATACCTTCAAAAAGCAAAATTCACATTAATATCATCATAAATTTTAATTATGCAAAAAACGATTTGGATTTTCCTGTTGCTTTTGTTATCAAATGAATTGTCTGCCCAACAACTTCAAATTAGCGGAAGGGTCACTAATAAAAGTGACGGCACTGAGTTAGCAGGGGTAACGATTGAATCTAGGAAAAGTACAACGGTCTCTGACAACTCCGGTAAATTTACTATAGCAGCAGACGCAGGGTCTATCATACGATTTTCTTACACAGGTAAGCAGCCCATCAATTATAGGGTGGGGAAGAATGATAACAATCTTTCCATACAATTAGAAAACGATGCTCAAAACCTTAACGAAGTTGTGGTTATTGGCTACACCAGTGAAAAAAAGAAAGATTTGAAAGGAGCTGTGACGGTGGTTAAGATGGCGGATGTTTTAAAGGAATCAAATGCTAACTTATTTACGTCTCTCCAAGGCCGTGTTCCCGGCCTCGACATTTCTACAGACGGCAGTCCTGGTAGCGGAGTATTTGTAAATATAAGAGGACTGGCCAGCATTAATAATAATACTCCTCCTTTAATCATCATAGACGGAGTGCCAACTTACGACTTTAACGGTCTTAGCCCTAATGATATTGAGTCTATTCAAGTTTTAAAAGATGCGGCGTCTGCTGCAATTTATGGTGCAAGAGCTTCTAGCGGAGTAATTGTTATTACTACTAAAAAGGGCAAATCAAAAACAGCTGTTGTGACGTTTGAAGCTTACTACGGAAGCAAAAGCCGCAGGGGCCATATTGATATGCTTGATGCTTTACAATATGGGCAAGTATATTGGGGCGCTTACAAAAATGATAACAACGGTAACACACCTAACGATGTAACCTATGGCAATGGACCTGAACCCCGAATTCCAGGATTTATTGATTCTCCTAATAACACATCACCCGCAGCTAACACTGATTGGCAAAAAGAAACCTTTTGCCCGGCTGCAAACATGTCTTACAATTTAGGAATCAGCCAGGCGGCAGAAAAATCAAGTTTTTACTTCGGCGTTAATTATAATAGAGAAGAAGGTTTAGCAAGAACTACTTTTTATGGAAGGTTGAATTTGCGACTAAACTCAACCTTTGCAATCGGCAACAAAATAAAGGTTGGTGAAAATTTATCCATGGGCTACCTGGAAGGCAATCGTGAAAACGAGGGCCGTATAATGGAATCGGGTGTTGCGCAGCTTCCAATTATTCCCGTAAAAGATAACCTCGGCAACTGGGGTGGCCCTTACAACAATTTGGGCGACTATCTAAGCCCGGTCGGCGAGTTAGAAATCTATAAAAATAATAAAAGTAAGGCATGGAGAACTTTTGGAAATGTTTTCGCCGATGTAGAAATAGTAAAAGGTCTTACTTATCACGGCAGCTTTGCTGCAGATATTATCAGTTCTGAATTTCATGCATTTTACCCAACCTATAAAATGGGTCGTTTTGTCAACTCTGTAAATTCGTTAAATGAAAACGATAATCATGTAACGAATCTTACATCATCGCATACTCTTACCTATCATCTTGAGACCGGGAAGCATGATATACAAGTACTGGGAGGATATGAATGGATAAGAAATGAAGGCCATTTTATTTTTGCATCAAGGAAAGATTTCATTTCACAAATTCCTGATTATACTTATTTAAGTGGTGGCTCAACAATAACAAATGCTGGTGGCAGCGGCTCAGAATATGGCTTAATAGGGCTTTTTGGAAAAATTAATTACAGTTTTAATGATAAGTACTTGTTCAGTGCTTCCGTGAGGCGTGATGGTTCTTCACGCTTTGGCGCGGGCCATAGATACGGCGTGTTTCCGGCAGTTTCCGCTGCCTGGCGAATAAGCGATGAACAATTTTTTAGCAAAAGCTCTATTGCTGCTACCATTTCAGATTTTAAGTTAAGGGGGTCATGGGGGCAAAATGGTAATGATAACATCAAAAATTATAATTACGCTACTTTTTATGCTCCTAATGTAGATTTTGCGAATTATGATATACTCAATACAAATACCACTTCACAAACTGGCTATATTGTTTCAAGTATTGGTAATCCACAAACGCAGTGGGAGGCATCAGAGCAAACTAATGTTGGTGTTGACATGGGGCTACTTAAAAACAGGATCTATGTCAGCCTGGATTATTACATCAAAAATTCAAACAAGCTCTTATATCAACCGCAGCTGCCGGCAGTGATAGGCGAAGGAACGCCTCCCTTTGTGAACGTAGGAAATATCCGGAATACTGGCCTGGAAATGCTGCTGGGTTACAAAGGAAAAAACAGCGGTAGATTTACCTACAATACAGATTTGTCTTTCAGTACCAATCAGAACAAAGTGTTAAGCGTGGGTACAACGGGGAACGATAGTATATTTACTTCCAGAGGGATAATAAAACGCGGACAACCGCTTGGCGAATTTTATGGATGGGTTTATAATGGTACGTTAAAGACACAAGCCGAAGTGGATGGCTACCAGGATAACATTGGCAAAGGCGGACTGGGAGGAATGAAATTCGATGATGTAAACGGAGATAAAGTAGTTGATGCCAATGATAGAACAACTCTTGGCAGTCCCCTTCCCAAATTACAATTAGGCTTAAATATAAATTTAGGTTACCGAAATTTTGATGCTACTTTTTTCTTTGATTCTAAAATAGGAAATAAGATTTACGACGAATGGCTGAGCTATACTGATTTTCAGCTTTACACCACAAATCATGGTAAAGATCTTTTAAATGCCTGGTCACCTACTAATTCAAACTCAGATATACCTGCTTTAACTTTTATTGATCATGGGCAAAGAAGAACTTCCAGCTATTTTATAAGCGATGCATCCTTTGTGAGATTGAAATCTTTCACTTTAGGATACAATCTTTCAGCCAACACTTTAAAAACTGTAAAAATATCAAGGCTGAGAATATATTTCCAGGCAGAAAATCTATTTACTATCACCAGGTTTAAAGGGTACGATTATGAAACTCAGTTTTTTGGGGTAGGTAGTTTGGGTGTATTAGGCACAGGACAATATCCTCATACCAAAGGATATGCATTCGGTGTTAATGTGGCTTTTTGATTATAAATATTCTAAAAAAAAGTTATGAAAAAATATCTTGTAATTGCTACGGCATTTATTGTTCTTACGGCTGTGATTCTAAATGCATGTACAAAAGTTTTAGACCAAAATCCAAAGGGCGCTTTGAGTTCCGAAAGTCTTAAAAGCCCTGATGGTATTGAAGCGCTCGTTATCTCATGCTATTCAATGCTAAATAATTTAAACGCCCAGCCGGCCTGGGGTACAGTCTATGGCGAAAACCTAAATAATCCTGCTTCTAATTGGATAACAGGAGACTTAAGGTCTGGTGATGTATATAAAGGTGGCGGCGGCACCGGTGATATCTCTCAATGGAACAGTATTGAATTAGGAATTATAGACCCTACAAACCAAACCTTCGAGGATATTTGGCGGGCTTATTTTTATGCTGTTTCCCGCTGCAATAAAGCGCTGCAGATATTAAGCTCAATTTCTGATAATGACTTTCCTCTGCGTCAAACACGCATTGCCGAAGTAAAAGTTTTGAGAGGTTGGTTTTATTTCCATTTAAAAATTCATTTTCGAACCTTTCCTTACATAGATGAGAATGTTGAAATTGGTAAAGAGCCAGACGTTCCTAATGATCTCCCCGAAGCGCAGATATGGCAAAATATTATTGCTGATTTTAAGCAGGGTGTTAATATACCTTTTACCTCTCTTAGTTCGGGAAGAATTAATAAATATATTGCTTATTCACTTTTATGTAAGGCCGATATGTTTATAAAAAATTACCCGGAAGCATCGCTTTACGCCGATTCAGTAATTAACTTCGGCGTGTACCATTTGCAAAATGATTTAGAAGGTTTGTATTCTGATCCTCACCAGGAAAATAATGGAGAGAATATTTTTTCTTTGGCAGTTAATATTAATTCCGGGGCTGTAGCAAATGTGCGCTTTAACTGGGGAGATTTATTAACCATTCCGGTAGGGCCTTACGGCGGAGGTGATGGTTTCGACCGGCCATCGCAAAATCTTGTCAATGCTTTCAAGGTTGATGCAAATGGTTTGCCTTTGTTAGATACTTATAACAATGCAGACCTCTCGCCTTCTGATGTTACAACACCTGTAGATCCAAGACTCGATATTTCTATTGGCCGTCCCGGAATAACCTGGAAAGATTATAAAACGGAGCCATATATGGTAACCTGGGCAAGAACATCTGATGTTTATGGCCCCTATTCGAAGAAAAAGAACGTTATCTATGTTAACTCAGATTTACGATCAGCAGGAACAACAGATTTTCCCTGGGCCGGCGGGGCTTTGAATCTCGCTTTCTTACGAATTTCCGATATTATGTTGCTAAAGGCTGAAGCGCTAATAGAAACAAATCAAAATTTAGACGAGGCGAGAAATCTTATAAATGCCATTAGATCGAGAGCACAAACCACCTCATGGGTTAAGAAATTTGGCGACCCATCATCACCTGCTGCAAACTATTCAATCGGGCTTTATCCTTCAGGAGGCTGGACACAGGATTACGCAAGGAAAGCGCTACGGTATGAAAGAAGATTAGAACTCTGCCTGGAAGGTGAGCGTTTCTTTGATCTTGTAAGATGGGGCGTCACCGGCACTGTTTTGAACGATTACTACAACACCGAAAAAACGAAACGCACTTATCTAAGTTCAGCGAGTTATAGTGCACCCAAAATTGATTACCTACCGGTGCCGCAAGTGGAACTTGATCTTAGCAAGGGCGTTTTAAAGCAAGATCCAAATTATTAATTGGCCGTATGATAAAATTGTTGTGTCAACACAATTGTGTTGGGTTTTGAGGGGAGTGTCACAGTTGCACCTTTGACGAAACTTCTATAGGATATTTGCTTTAATTAACTGATCAAACCGGTCTCTTATATCAAGAAATACATAATTAGAATGAGGTCTTGTTTTAAACACATATTGTTCTTCGCTTCATTTTTAATGCTGCTTGCACCATCTACAAAAGGCCAGGTGGATACAATTGCCCATTGGGGATTTGAGGAAGGTTCCGGATTGGTAACAAGGGAATCAATCTCTAAAAGTGATTTTTCAATTAAAACAAGAGAGAAAAATTCAGAACGTGTACCTGGTGTTTTAGGACACGCTTTAAGAACGGATGGCTATTCGACTTGGATTGAAGGAAATTTACCCATAACAATTCCTGTCAACTTGTTGTCAGTTTCTGGTTGGGTAGCGCTCGAATCTTATCCCGGAACTGAAGCTGATATTTGGTCCAAGATGGATACAAAAGAATTCAACGGCTTACGTGTTGGTCTATCGAAATATGGACGGATAGAATATCAGTTTTCCATTAATAACGTTTCCTTCATTTTATTATCAAAGCAACCCATTACGCATAATAAATGGCATTTTATTACAGCAACTTTTAATGCTATCGCCGGGCGGGCCGGTTTGTACATAGACGGACAACTTGTGGAACAGGAGGTGATACCCAGACACCCTTTAGCCTGGCCTGCTTCTGAAATATATATCGGAAAGAGTGCGAAGGATGAAAAATTCCGTAATACATACCCGGTAAATGTTTTGAATGGAATAATTGATGAAGTAACGATTTGGGGAAAAGACCTGGAGCCGCTTGAAATTGAAACCATGTATAAAAAGCAACTTCCGGCAAGCGACCCTGACATGGGTATTCCGGTTAGCAGATTTACAGACGATTTTCAAAGGCCGAAGTATCATGCTGTTCCTAAGTCTGGCTGGACAAACGAACCACATGGCCTTATTTATTTTAATGGCGCCTACCATTTTTTTAATCAGAAAAATGCTAACGGGCCTTACCTGCGCAATATAAATTGGGGGCACCAGGTAAGTAAAGACTTATTGCATTGGAAAGATACGGCAACTGTATTATGGCCAGAAGAAGAAGGTTATGATGAATTAAATATTTGGTCGGGCCACCTTGTAATCAATAAGGAAGTTCCCACAATATTTTATACCGGAGTAAATAGAGGTTACCATCAAACTATTTGCACCGCTTACTCAAACGATAGCTTGAAATCTTTTACAAAATACACTGGGAATCCGCTTATTTCCTACAGCCCGACTGACTACCTTTTTAACGAATTCCGGGATCCTTATGTATTTCGTAATGGTAACAATTGGTATATGATTGTGGGTACAGGAATAAGAACTATGCCACAAAAAGGTGCTGTTATTCTATATAAGTCGGCTGATTTAATTAATTGGAATTACGTAGGCCCAATGTTCGTTGGGAATCCTGCAAGCGACGAAAGCGGTATTTTTTGGGAGCTTCCTGTCTTTCACCAGTTTGGAAAAAAATATCTTTTAATGGTGAACCGGGTTCCTTTACCCGGCGTTCCGGCGGAAACTTTTTATTGGGTCGGAAACTTTGAAAACGATAAGTTCATTCCTGATAATAATCAGCCAAAAAAGCTTGAGCTCATTAATTGGTTGCTGGTACCATGTATCAATTATGATGAAGACGGCAGGCTGATCGCAATTGGATTTATTGCTGATGAAATACCAATTCAAAAACAATATATGCATGGATGGACACATTGTTTTAGTCTGCCACGGGTTTGGAGCTTGAAGGGAGATTCCGTTCTTGTTCAATCCCCGCATCCCTTTCTGGAAAAACTCAGAACAGATAAAACAAGCTACGGTGAAGTAATGATTTCTCCAGGCAAGAGTAATTTATTGCCAAATGCGAAGGGCTTTCAATTGGAAATTGATGCCACCTTCACCCGCAAGGATGCTTCACTGGGTGGTTTCATCATTGGCCAATCCAGCGATAATACTGAGTTTACAAAAATATATTATGACTACGATTCAGCACGCGTGGTCGTTGACCGGCGAAAGTCATCTAAAGATGTAACACTGCAGGGTACACGCGTTTCTCAAAAATTTACATTGGATGATTCAAAGCAAATCACCTGGAGGATTTTTATTGATGGATCTGTAGTAGAAGTTTTTATAAATAACGAAGCGGCTTTTGTAACGAGGATGTGGCCGGTTAGCCCGGCAAGTAACCAGGTTGACCTGTTTGCAGAAGGCGGTGCTGCACTTGCTTCTGTGAATATTTGGAAGCTGGCTTTGAATCACGAAGATCAAAATGTCGAATTAAAAAATTAAATTTTAAAACAAACAAGGCCTCAACACACAAGGCCGACTGGGCGCAAAAAGGTAACCAAAAGTTTCACAAAACAAATGTTCAAATGAAAAGAAGAAAATTTTTACAGTCAACATCATTGATGCCATTTTTAGCTTCTTCCTTATTTGTTGCAGAAGCAAAAGCGGAAGCTAATCAAAATAACATGAGCCCATTCAAGGCAAATGATAATGATACACGTGATTTCTTTTACCGGCCGGCAAACGCATGGGCAGCCGACTTTATACCACTATATGCCAATGGAGAATTTCAACTATTTTATTTATTGGACTGGCGTGATAAAGAAAAATTTGGAGAGGGCACACCCTGGTACAGGATCAGTACCAAAGACTTTGTAAATTTCAAAGAGCATGGTGAAGTGCTCACCCGCGGCACGCTACAAGAACAGGACTTATATGTTTTTACTGGCTCTGCAATAAATGCTAATGGCAAATACCACATTTTTTATACCGGGCACAATCCGCACTTACGGCAACAAGGCAAGCCCGAGCAAGGCGTAATGCATGCAACGAGCAATGATATGATTTACTGGAACAAAATTCCGAAAGACACTTTCTTTGCGCCGCCGGCTCTGTATGAAAAAAATGACTGGCGTGATCCGTTTGTTTTTTGGAATGAAGAAGCAAAGGAATATTACATGCTGCTGGCAGCGAGGCATAATAATGGAATTCCCAGGCGGAGAGGACTTACCGCGTTATGCACGTCAAAGGATCTCATCAACTGGACGGTGAAAGATCCTTTTTATGATCCTCAACTATTTTATACCCACGAATGCCCTGATCTTTTTAAAATGGGAGACTGGTGGTATTTAGTATTTTCTGAATTTACTGACCTGGTGCGCACCCGCTATAGAATGAGCCGTTCCATTTCAGGCCCCTGGCTCACGCCAGCAAGAGACGACTTCGATGGTCATGCATTTTATGCAGCAAAAACGGCTTCTGATGATGGAAACAGGAGATTTATTTTCGGCTGGAACCCAACCCGCGAAGGTGAAACAGACCATGGTTTTTGGAACTGGGGCGGCAATTTGGTTGTGCACGAAATTATTCAGCAAGGCGATGGTCAATTAGCTGTACGTGTACCAGACACGGTAGATGATGCCTTTAGTAAAGCTGCGCCTTTTTCTTTTGCAAAAGGAGCGGGCAGATTTTCTTCAAATGATAGCTCGGCAACAATTGATGCCTCCGGCACTTTTGGAGCGGCAAGTGCGGGGAAAATGCCGCCTCAATGTAAAATTGATTGCACTGTTGTATTCGATAAAGATGTAACCCAGTGTGGGTTAATGTTCCGTACCAGCCACGATTTAGACAGCTCTTACTATATATGTCTCAATACGCAAACAAACAAGCTCGTGTTTGACATGTGGCCGCGCTATAGAGCAGATGTAAATCACCTGGTAGAATTAGACCGGGGAATAAAACTGATGCCTGGAACTCCTGTGAAAATGAAATTGTTTATTGATGGAACCAAGGGTGTTGTGTATGTGGATGATTTAATTGCGATGAACTTTCGAGCCTACGATTTACCGGCAGGAAATTGGGGAGTGTTTGCCATCGATGGTACGGCAACTTTTACAAACATGAAAGTCTCCGTGATGTAAGCTCTAAGGCCATCAACGGTTCTACGAAATAGCACTAATTTTTATTGCAAAAATACAAACATGGATCAAAAAAACGTAAGGGTATTTGGATGGTCAATCATATTGGCTTTAGGAGGATTTCTCTTTGGCTTCGACACGGCAGTAATTTCGGGTGTTGAAAAGATCATCCAGAAAATTTTTGATCTCTCACCATTTTGGCAAGGGTTTACTATCTCTTCGGCTTTGATCGGAACAGTAATTGGCGCCTTGTTTGCAGGTGGCCCTGCCGACAAATACGGACGCAAACCTATTTTATTCATTATTGCCTTCTTATTCATTATTGCTGCAATTGGAAGTGGCTTTGCCAAAAATCTACCTACCTTTATCATTTACCGTTTCCTTGGTGGCTTGGGTGTTGGCGCTTCTTCAGTAGTCGCTCCTATGTACATATCTGAAATTTCCCCGGCAAATATCAGGGGCCGAATGACAGCCCTTTTCCAGTTCAACGTAATTTTTGGAATATTGATCGCTTATGTTTCTAATTATTTGTTGAGTGGGGCTGCTGGAGAAAATTCCTGGAGATGGATGTTGGCAGTAGGAGCCATTCCGGCAATTGCCTATTTTTTATTATTGTTTATTGTACCCGAAAGTCCTAGATTTTTGATCAAAAAAGGAAACTTAATTAAAGCAAACAATATTCTTCAAAAAATAGAAAGCAGGGACATAAATAAGGAAATGTCAGATATCGAGGCAAGCTTAAATCTGGCAAAAAAACATTTATTTTCCGGGCGATATAAAAAATCAGTATGGATTGCCATCCTGGTTGCTATGTTCAATCAATTTTCTGGTATCAATGCAATATTGTATTATGCACCCCGCATATTTGAACTTTCCGGTCTTTCTACGGCAGACTCAATGTTCCAGCCTGTTTTAATTGGCGTTACTAATGCCCTTTTCACAATTTTAGGCATTCTAATCATTGATAAAGTTGGCCGCAAAAAATTATTGATGATTGGTTCTTGCGGAATGGCAATCTGCCTGGGGTTAGTGGCCTGGGCTTTTTATGAACAAAGCTTTGGGGGGTATGAGCTTTTGATTTTCTTAGTTGGGTACATTATGTTTTTTGCGTTTTCCACAGGCGCAGTAATATGGGTGTTGATATCTGAAGTTTTTCCTAATAGTGTGCGTGGCCAGGGGCAGTCATTAGGCAGCTTTACTCATTGGTTTTTTGCAGCAGTAATTACTTTTCTCTTTCCGGTAGTAGCAGGCGAATACAAATTTGGAAGCGGGCACGCCTTTTTATTTTTCGCCATAATGATGGTGGTGCAGGTATTTGTAGTTTGGAAATATTTTCCTGAAACGAAGGGTAAAACATTGGAGGAACTTGGTAATGAACTTACAACAAAAAATAATCGCTCCTTTCTAAATGTAGCGGTAAAAGTGTAACAATGTAAAAAAAGTCTTTCAATTCACGTAAAACTAGATGTTCTTCATTTATGCTTTTCAGTTGAAGATTAATAGAGGCTATTCTAAAAATTCTTAAGCAGGTTGCTCAGTTCTCACGCAGTTTTTTTCCCATAAGCAATCGTTAAGGTGAATTAAGAACCTGCTTCTGTTTTAAAATGCGACAATGCATTAAATATTTTCAGTCTTAACAGAACACAATCAGGCTATGTAAACTTCAACCCGAAGCTTTCCTCTGTACAAACCACTTTGGTTAACCGGAAAATGGCGCCATCATTTGAGAATTTTAGTAAATAAAGGATCATAGCGGTATTCGTAAACGAAAGTAAAAAAGTAGTTACCGACCAGGTGTTTCCGATAGCAGATGACGGCGTATTCAATTGTTTTCGGAAAGAGGAAAAGGGGCTTTTAAAAATTTAAAAGTGTATAAATATCGGAATGAAAGTTGGGCAATAAAATATTTAAAATGAAAATCAAAAATCTACTCCAAAGTTTAATAATATGGCCGTTGTCTTTGCTGGCAATTGAAACCGTAAAAGCACAAACACCCATTGCCCAATGGAATTTTAATGAAGGCGCAGGAAACATTGCAAAGGAAAATGTTTCTAATACATCTTTTACCATCAACAGCAAGTGGCCAGTGGTGGAATGGGTACCGGGAGTAAAGCAAACTGCCATGCGAACGGATGGCTATACAGTTTGGGCGCAAGGCACGATGCCGGGTAGTCTACCCACTGCTTCATTGACGATATCCGCATGGATTTCACCGGAAGTTTATCCTGTTACGGGTTCTGCTATTTGGGCGCAATTTGATGACGCTAATAAATTGGGTGCTTGGATTGGCCTAGATAAATACGGAAGGCTTGTAGCAGAATTTAATAAATCTGGAACTAATCTTTCATACACTTCAACTAATTCACTTACACACTATAAATGGAATTATGTTGTGGTAAACATTGATGCGCAATCCGGTAAACTAACAGCATACATAAACGCAGTGAAAGATATAGATGTAACCTTTACGCCGGGCAGCATTAACTGGCCGTCAGCTAAAACTACGTTGATAGGAAAATACCCGAAAACAGATATGATTGGATTGTACAACATCAATACAATGAATGCGATAATTGATGAAGTAAGCCTTTACAATTCGCCATTAAGCCAGGCATCTGTTACCTCATTGTATCAGCAAGATAATCCTGCTACTGCCCCTGATATGAAAACACCCGCTTCGAGATTTGCTAATGATTTTCTTCGTCCCAAATATCATCCTATTCCAAATTCAAATTGGTGTAATGAATCACACGGGCTTATTTATTATAATGGTATGTATCATATATTTTATCAAAAAAATGGTAACGGAGGTTATTTGTTTCAACAAAACTGGGGACATCTTATCAGCAGCGATTTGGTTGGCTGGAAGGAAGTAGTTCCTGCACTCTGGCCTTCACCGGGATGGGATAATTATGGAATCTGGAGTGGTCATTGTATCCTTGATCAAACGAATACACCCAATATTATTTATACAGGCGTTGATGGCATAAAAGCCGGAATTGGCAAGGCTTTACCGCTATCGCAAAATTTACTTGACTGGCAGAAGAGCCCGCTAAACCCTTTAATACCTGCTGCTCCATCAAGTGTTCCAAATAAAGATTTCAGAGATCCGTATGTATTCAAAGAAGGAGCAACCTGGTATATGATTGTTGGCTCGGGGCTTCAAAGTCCCAATGTAGGAAATGTGTTTTTATACAAGTCAGCGGACTTAAATAACTGGCAATACGCCGGCATTATGTACCAGGGAAATATCGCACAATACGATTCGGGAATATTTTGGGAGATGCCCGTATTTTATAAGTTTGGAAACAAATACATGTTGATGGTTAATAAAACCCCGCAGAACAATAACCCTGCAAGAGACTTTTATTGGGTAGGTGATTTTACAAATGAAACATTTATTCCCGATAACAATGCTGCAACCAATCTTGAGTTGATAAACTGGCTTCTGTCACCGACGGTCAATACAGATAAGGATGGTATCGTAACTGCTATTGGAATTATTCCCGATTTACTTCCTTCTTCTGAACAATATAAAAACGGGTATGCCAATGTCTTCAGCCTTGCCCGTAAATGGGATATGGTGAATAATACACTGACGCAAAAGCCGCATCCTGCTTTACAAAAACTAAGAGCTGATTCTACCATTTTCAATAACGTAAATGTCACAACTACTGGCGCTGATTTTCTAAACGGCACAAGCGGTTTTCAAAAAGAAATTTGGGTAAGCATGACCGTAAACCCTTCAACACAGAAAGCAGGAATTGTAATTGGCAAGAATGCCAACGGATCTGAATACACAAACATTTATTATGATTATACTTATAAAGAAATTACCATAGACAGAACCCATAGCACGACCAATCCAAACGCATTGGGAGATATTAAATCAACTTTCTTTTTACCTGCTAATCCTGCAGCTCCGATGGATTGGCATATTTACCTCGACGGTTCTGTGGTGGAAGTATTTATAAACGATACGTATGCTTTTGCATCACGCATTTATCCAACAAGTGCTGGCAGTAATGGCATCGATTTATTTGCAACAGGCGCAGTCGCCACTGCTAATGTGAAAGTATACGATATCAATACATCCGCCGTGTTACCGTTATCGTGGCTATCCTTTACTGCACAGAAAATTAATGATGCCGTCCGGCTTCAATGGAAAGTAAATGAAGAAATAAATAATGATCATTTTGAAGTGGAAAAAAGTTTAGATGGAATAAATTTTAATTCAATTGGCACACTTGCGAATAAAATTTCTGGCCTCGTTGCTTCTTATAATTTTACGGACTATCAACCGGCTGAAGGAAATAATTACTACCGTATTAAGCAGATAGATAAAGATGGAAAATTTACGTACTCTATAGTTCGCAAAATTAATTTTACAGCGCCATTAAAATCTTCTGAAACAAAAATTATGCAGAATCCGGTAAAGGAAAAAACTATCCGGCTTATTTTTAATAAGGATACAAACAGAGCTGATGTCTCTCTTTTAAATACTGCGTCAGCAAGAATCCTGGCATTTGACAAAACCAATATTTCGCAGAACCAGGAAGTAGATATTCCCATAAAAAATTTATCTGCCGGCATATATTTTTTAAAAGTGGCCACTGCCAATAGTATCGAAACGCATAAAATTGTCATTGAATAATGAAGGTGCATTTGATAGAATTAGGAAAATATTTTTTGATGAAAATTATAATTGTCTTTTTTATTCTTCTCTTTTTTATGATCGGTTGTAAACATGGGGATACATTATTCAAACGGGTAACTTCATCAGATTCAGGTATTCATTTTAATAACAAAATCACAGAGAATGATTCGATAAATGTTCTCGACATGGAGAATATTTATAACGGCGGTGGTGTAGGGATTGGCGATTTTAATAAAGATGGTTTGCCCGATATTTATTTTACGGGTAATATGGTTGCAAACAAATTGTATTTGAATAAAGGAGGATTGAAGTTCGATGATATAACTGATGTAGCTAATGTTACCGGGGAAGGAAAATGGGCGAGAGGTATTTCTGTTATAGACATTAATAATGATGGTTGGCCTGACATTTATATCTCAGAAACATTTTTGAAAGATTCCATAAAAAGAGAAAACATTTTATACATCAACCAGGGATTAAATAAAGATGGTATTCCTGTTTTTAAAGACATGGCAAAAGAGTATGGATTGAATGACAATTCTTATACTACACAAGCAGCCTTTTTCGATTATGATAATGATGGCGATCTTGATGTTTATCTTGCCGTGAATATGTTCGCACGAGGCGACAATCCAAATATTTACCGGAAGACATTTGTTAACGGAGAACATCCAAACACAGATCGCCTGTACAGAAATGATTGGGATTCTGCAAAAGGGCATCCCTGCTTCACCAATGTTTCAAGGCAGGCCGGCATATTGCAGGAAGGCTTTGCACATACTGTCACCATTTGTGATATCAACCTCGATGGGTGGAAAGATATTTACGTTACCAATGATTACTTGTCTCAAAATATTTTATACATCAATAACGGAAACGGCACATTCAACAATCAATGTAAAGAATATTTTAAGCATACTGCTTTTAACGTCATGGGCGCCGATATTGTAGATATCAATAATGATGGTTTGAGTGATGTAGTTGAACTTGATATGAACCCTGAAGATAATTACCGCAAGAAAACTATGATGGGAGCCGGAAGTTATCAGACCAATTTATATAACGACAGTTACGATTACCAATACCAGTATGTGAGAAATGTTTTGCAATTGAATATGGGCAATATGTTGGGGAAAGATGATTCAGTTGAACACCCCGTATTTTCAGACGTTGGTTTTTATGCCGGTATAGCAGAAACAGACTGGAGCTGGACGCCACTTGTAGCGGATTTTGATAATGATGGTTTTAAAGATATAATTGTTACGAATGGCTTCCCCAGGGACGTTACCGACCATGATTTTATGGCTTATCGTAACAGCGCTTTTGCAATGAACGATAAACAAAAAGTCTTGTCACAAATTCCGGAAGTGAAGATTGACAATTACGCATTTCATAATAATGTGAATCTTACATTTTCGAATGTTACAAAAGACTGGGGAATGGATAAACCTTCATTTTCAAATGGCGCGATAGCCGTTGATCTGGATAATGATGGAGACCTTGATGTAGTGATCAATAACATTGATGACGAAGCTTTGGTTTATGAAAATAAATTAAACGAACAAGAAGATTCACCACACAATTATTTGAAAGTTTCATTGCAAGGCGATCCTCCCAATATAGAAGCATTCGGGTCATGGATTAAAATATATTATAACAACAATCAACAGGTGTATGAAACAAATCCTGTGAGAGGATATCTGTCATCAAGCCCCGCAGATGTTTATTTTGGGCTGGCAAATATTGTAACTATTGATTCATTAATTGTTATTTGGCCCGATAATAAAAAACAAAAATTGCTGAATGTAAAAGCCGGTCAACGCGTGGTTTTAAAGCAACAGGATGCCGATGAAGTTTTTTCATGGAAACAATCCCCGGTAGATCAAAATGTTTTATTCAAAGAAATAAATGATTCAATCGGCCTGGTCTATTTCGCTCAGCAAAAAGATTTCAATGATTTTTCAATTCAGACATTATTACCACATAAGCTTTCACAATATGGCCCGCAAATGTCCGTTGGCGATATAAATAATGACGGGCTTGAAGATCTCGTTATTGGCGGTTCACCCGGCAACAGTACCGTTATTTTTTTACAAAAAACTAATGGAACATTTGAAAGAAAGAACCTGTTGGACAGTATTGCCGCTTCTTCGAAACTTAGCCACGACGCAGGCATCTTACTTTTTGATGCTGATGGGGATAAAGACTTAGACTTATATGTCGCGTCTGGTGGTTACGAACAAAAGCCAGGCTCAGAAAGCTACCAGGACCACCTTTATATAAATGATGGGAAAGGAAACCTGTCTGCCGACAAGGCAGGTTTCATGCAGGATAGCTTTGCATTGCCAAAAAATTATAACAGCAAATCATGTGTCCGCGCTATTGATTTTGATAGAGACGGCGGCCTCGATTTATTTGTTGGCGAGAGAGTAGAGCCATGGCAATATCCAAAACATGTATCAGGAATTTTATTGAGAAATGATTCTAAAAATGGTGTAATAAAATTCACTGATGTTACTTCTGCTACAGCGCCTTCTTTACAGAACATAGGCCTTATTTGCGACGCTATACCAACCGACTACAACAATGATGGATGGACGGATTTAGTAATTGCCGGTGAATGGATGCCCATTACATTTTTAAAGAACGATCATGGTACTTTTAAAGATGAAACAAAACTATCCGGGATAAGTGATAAATACGGATGGTGGAATTGCATTACACCTGTTGACATAGATCATGATGGCAAAATGGATTACATCGCCGGCAATCTCGGTGAAAATTCTTTCTTCAATGGCAACGAAAAATATCCAATCCATAATTATTTCGAAGACTTTGATAACAATGGAAGATTTGAAAGTATAACCACCAAATATTTAAAAGATAAAAATGGGGCCTACAAAAAATACCCGGTAGAAAGCCGTGATGAAATAATTACCCAGCTACCGGCACTGAAAAAGAAATTTCCATCATTTAAAAGTTTTGGAGAGGCCACAATCGAAGATCTTTTTTCGAAAGAGCAATTGAATAATTCTTTAAAATCGCACGCTAATTATTTTGCCACCTCATACATTCATAACCTGGGTAACGGAAAGTTTGAATTAAAGCCATTGCCTGCCATGGCACAGTTGGCGCCTGTATTTAATATCCTCACCAGAGATTTTAATAAAGATGGCAACACGGATATTTTATTATGTGGAAATGACTATGGAGCCGAAGTTTCCAATGGCAGGCTTGATGGACTAAATGGGCTTCTATTGAGAGGTGATAGCAAAGGAAACTTTATTCCATTATCAATTGAGCAAAGTGGCATTTATATTCCCGGCGACGCAAGATCAATGGTGAAAGTAAAAAGTAAAAATGGGGAAGAGTTATATATTATAAGTCAAAATAAAGGGCCTTTAAAAGGTTATGTTTTAAAAAAATAATATTTAGGAATTTGTTTGTGTACATACCACATTTTGATTTTATAACTAACTAAACACTATTATTGACAGCTATTAATATTTATTACCATGATCAGAAACTTTTATTTTATAATACTGCTTTTTATTTCTTCCTGTGCCAGTGTTGAAAAGGATCAAACAAATTCAAAAGAATATACAGAACTGTATCGCCCGCAGGTTCATTTCTCTCCCAAAACCGGCTGGATGAATGATCCAAACGGAATGGTATATTTCAAAGGAGAGTATCATTTGTTCTACCAGCACTACCCTGATAGCACAGTATGGGGGCCAATGCATTGGGGCCATGCAACCAGTACCGATTTAGTGCATTGGAAGCAACAGCCCATCGCATTATATCCAGACAGCCTCGGCTATATCTTCTCTGGAAGCGCCGTTGTTGATTTAAACAATACTTCAGGATTTGGCAAAGATGGCAAAGTACCACTGGTGGCGATTTTTACACATCATGATCCTGTTAGCGAAAAATCCGGAAGCAGCACTTTTCAAAATCAAAGCATTGCCTACAGGCTTGACGAAGGGCAAACGTGGCAGAAGTATGCGGGTAACCCTGTGCTGAAAAACCCGGGTATTCGGGATTTTCGGGACCCGAAAGTAAGCTGGAACGAGCAAGCGAAAAAATGGATAATGACACTTGCAACTTTGGATCACATAACTTTTTATTCATCACCCAACCTAAAAGAATGGACAAAGGAAAGCGAGTTTGGAAAACAGGCTGGCGCACATGGCGGCGTGTGGGAATGTCCTGATCTGTTCGCGCTGAATTATAAAGGAGAGAAAGTTTGGATACTGATCGTAAATATAAACCCCGGCGGCCCCAACGGTGGATCAGCAACACAATATTTTACGGGGCAGTTTGACGGTAAAACCTTTACGCCTGATCACACTGATACCAAGTGGCTGGATTATGGCCCGGATGAATATGCAGGAATTACGTGGTCGAATACAGGTAACCGTAAAATTTTTATTGGTTGGATGAGCAACTGGCAATACGCTAATATAGTACCTGACCAGGGGTGGCGAAGTGCGTGTACGGTGCCACGTGAGCTTGGTATAGAAAAAACGGGGGAGGAATATAGAGTGACCTCTCTTCCTGTTAGCGAATTAAATACTTTAGAAGAAAAGCCCATAGTGCTTGAAAATATTGATGCCACCAACTATAACCTTTCAGAAAAAGCAGGCAAACTCGCAGGCCCGGTGAAAATAAATATGACTGCAAATAAGATTGAAACGTTTTCAATTACGTTGTCAAATGAACAAGAAGAAAAATTAGTTATCGGTTATGATAAAGAAAAAAATAATTATTATGTTGACAGGACAAAGTCTGGTAAGGTTGATTTTGAAAATGGTTTTGGTAAAGTTCATTATGCGCCACGATTGCTTGATCAAACCAATCTTAATATGACGCTGATCATAGACGAAGCTTCTGTGGAACTATTTGCTGATAGGGGATTGACGGTGATGACTGAGATATTTTTCCCTAACAAACCTTATCGGCAAATACAATTACAATCGCCCGGCAGCCTTACGATAAACAAACTGGAATATACTCCCCTAAAGCGCATCTGGAAATAAAATGGAGCATGCGTTTTATGGTAAGCAAGCCCTTTATCAGGGGCAATAGTTCTACATTTCATCCTTCGGCAAATCAGCTTTAATCCTGTTTCTATCTGAATACTAAATTGGCAAAATTTTGGACGCCGTATCATTCTAAAAAATTATCTATCTAAAAATTATTTATGCCTTTTATTAAATCGTCTCAGCCACACTCCGAACCTGTAAATATTTATTATGAAGATTTGGGCAAAGGAAAACCAATCGTTTTTATTCATGGATGGCCGCTTAGCGGCTCAATGTGGGAATACCAGGTTGTTCCTTTAACCGCACAGGGATTTCGTTGCATTACCTACGACAGGAGAGGGTTTGGTAAGTCTGACCGGCCTTTCAGCGGATATGATTACGATACCATGGCCGGTGATCTTAAAGCACTTATGGATGAACTACTTCTTGAAGATGTGATGCTTGTTGGTTTTTCTATGGGCGGGGGAGAGATTGCTAAATATTTTACCCATTATGGAAATGCGCACGTATCAAAAGTAGTGCTGGTGAGCTGTGTAACCCCTTATATGCTCGAGACCGCCGATAATCCTGATGGGGTACCGCAGGAACAATTTGAGCAAATGGCCGAAGGTATAAAGGAAGACCGCCCGGGCTTTATGCAGGATTTTAATAAAACATTTTATGGTGTGTCTTTAATGAATCATCCTGTAAGTGATGCCTTCCTGGCAAATGCGTTAACCCGGGTAATGGATGCTTCGCCGATTGCTACACTTGAATGTGCAAAGGCTTTTGCCTTCACTGATTTCCGGAATGATGTACCCAATATAAACGTGCCAACACTTATTATTCATGGCGATGCAGATAAAACAGTTCCGATAAAAGCAACCGGCGAGCAAAGCGCAAAGCTTATAAAAGATTCAAAGCTTGTGGTATATGATGGGGCTCCGCATGGCCTATGGTTTACAGATAAAGACAAGTTGACGCAGGATATTATCGATTTTGCTTAACAATAAAAAATAAATTAAAGACTAATCCTTCAAGGAGATCTTTCGGCTTTTAGCACACGGCGGCAATTTTTTTCGATTGTCCTAACTGCGGCTATGGTATATCGTTAGTTTACTTTATCATTTGCTAAAAGCTAAATTCAATTCCATTACTTATGCTATAATTTAGTTTAGGCGTATTCGCTGCGGGCTTACTATCATATAAGTAATCCCAACCGGTGGTAAATGAAAGGTGTTTGGCAAATTTGAATTTTATCCTGATCTCATTCAGTATCCGGTAATCATCAAGGTTACTGATCAACGGCTGGTAAAAAACTGTTCCAATCAATTCTGCATTTTCTGAAGGCTTGTATGTAAGAGAAAGATAATTGCTGCTGCGCACATTACGATGATAAATAACAGGATCAGTTTTTTCTTTTTCATATTCAAATATTGCAGCAATGGCGGCGTACAAAGAAATCTTTTTACTGCCCGCCAGCTTAAAACGCGGCCCTGCACCCGCAAGCCACCGCAGTTTAATTCCGGTTACATTATTTTGCTGTAGTTGAGTAAAGGCTTCCCAGCGCAGCCATTTATTTATTTTATAATTGTAGCGCAGGTGATAAAACAAATTGTTATTTAATGTTTGTCCGTTGCCTTCAAGCAAGTTGTAGTCTATCAAAAAAAGGTAAAGGCTTTTCAGGGTTTTATACTCAACATGTGCAACGGCATTTATATTTACAACTTTCACTGCGTTTTTTTCAAAAAGAAAATTGGTGCCTGCATTTCCAAACCAGCCTGTAGTATCACTTTGAATACGCCGGCTCTCAACATTTACGACTTGTGCAGAGGATATATTATAAGTTATAATAAAAGGAATGCCTAATAGATATCGCATCCGGCAAGTTAGTAATTCGGCTAAAAAATTTTGTCAAAAAAAATGTCGGTAGCAATGAAATTATAATTATTCACGGATAGGATTGTCGCAATCACCAATTTCAATTGTAGTGTTAGCCCGCATATTGTTAGCCGTCTTTTTATATTTGATATTAAATCTTTAATCACTATTGTCCGACTAAATATTATCAATTTTAATGAAACACTTGCTGGCACTAAGTTTCACGGCCCCTCTCCTTCGGAGAGGGGGTTGGGGGTGAGGTCAATACCAGCGGGGTTTTCATTGAATTAGTCGGACAATAATGATCTTTAATCAATAAATTTTTCCGCATGGAAAATATAATATTGAATAATGACATTAAAGTATTTTACATAGAAGCTGATTCTTTCCGGATGGCGTGTTGGCTGCGTATAAAAAGTTATGCCCTTTTCTACTGGCAGAAAATACTTTGGAATGTCACGCCCGGAAAATGGGAAAATAGTTATAGGGCTGCAACCGAAGAGACAGAAGAGGGCGAAGTAGAAAAATTTAACTGCAATATTCTTATAATAAAAAAAGGCCATTACATCTCTATCACTATCCATGATTACATGAATAACATGCAACGCTTTCAACCCGCATTCCAGGAGCTTATTACACAGCCGGATTTGGACCCGAAGGGCTACTGTGTTGAGTGGTACCTATCGCAGAAAGATGCGAAGTGCATGGTGAGGCTAAAGAGTTAATTAAAACGAAATTCATATCGAGAGCAATAAAAGTGTCATATCGTAGTTTAATAATTTTCATAAGTTTGCATTCTTTAAAATTGATTGCTTACGTCAATTTGAAACTTAAAATTTCGCTTCTTGCTCAATATTGGTAAACGGATTAATATTAAAAGGATTGCTTTTTATTATTTAATAGTACTATTACTTACAATCCTTATTCTTCTACCGGATCTCATTTTTTTTATTAAAAATGGCGTTTATAATTATGCAATTACCGGTATCCTGATTGTTCAGGCTTTATTGTTTATTCCCGTGGTTATCTTCTGCAGAAATCTAAAAATATATTATTGGATCCTGGCAATAATTGTGGCCTTTACACCAATAATGCTGGTATCCGTTTTTTATATGAACATACAGGTGAATGCAGAAATGGTGGGGCTTGTGCTTGATACCAACAAGGAAGAGCTAAAAGAATTACTTGGATGGAAAATCATTTTAGTTATCGGCGGAATGTTTTTTTTCGGTTGGCTTTTTATAAAATTATCATCAAAACTTCCTTCGCGGATTAGCTGGAAAGAAGGCCTTTTTATTTCTCTGTTGGGGTTGATATCCTTTGGCGTATTGCCGTTTCTCCGTAAAACAAAACTCGAGAATTATTACATCATGGCACGCAACACTTATCGTACTTATTATCCCTTCAGGCTGGGCGATGCCATAGACCTTATACAAAGTGAGATGAATAACATGAAGCAGTATAAAGAGGATACGAAAAATTTTACCTTTGATGCTGTAAAAAAAGATTCCACGGACACTACGAGGCATATTTACATTTTAATATTAGGCGAGGCATCCCGCTATGATCATTGGGCAATCAATGGCTACCCCAGGCAAACGTCTCCGCAAGTAGAGAAGCTATCAAATTTTGTGAACTTTCACGATGTAGGTGCCGGTGGCACCATGACTATTTTTTCTATACCGCAACTAATAACCAGAGCGGATGCGGCCACGTACGACCGGCATAAAAAAGAAAAAAGTATTCTGGCTGCTTTCAAAGAAGCAGGTTACTATTCAGCCTGGATATCCAACCAATCGCATTATGGCTTGACGGGCAATATCGGTATGCATTTTAATGATGGTGATACGGCTATGTATTGCGGCCATGGAGAAAACGAAGCCAACTTTACCGGCACCTATGATGACGCGGTAATTCCGAGTATAAAAAGCGTAATTAATTCGCATCCTGATAGAGATATTTTCCTGGTCGTACATCTTATAGGCAGCCATTGGCGCTACGTACTTCGCTACCCACCTGCATTTCAGAAATTCGAGCCTACGTCAGACAGAAATCATACACTTATGTCGCGGCCACCAAAAAATGAGATCATTAATGAATATGATAACTCTATTCTCTACACGGATCATTTGCTTGGCGAAATAGCAGCCCTCATTCAATCCAGCGGGGCCACCGGTTCATTTTTATTCGTCTCTGACCATGGTGAAAACCTGAATGATAATAATGATGATTTATACTTTCATTCATATCATCCCAATTTTGTAACGGCAAATGTTCCATTATTCGTATGGACAGATAGTGTTTACGCAAAACAATATCCTGAAAAGCTGGAAAATTTGCGGAGCAATGTAAATAAGAAAGTAAGCTCGGCGCAGGATGTTTTTTATACAATGATCGATCTTGGAAACCTTTCTATTAGCGGTTATGATTCTACCAAAAGCCTTTCAGGGAAATCATTTGTTCCGCAGAAAAGAGTGGTATTAGGAGAAAATGGAACTTTGTATGATTATGATAAACTGAAATGATCAGCTATCCGATTTAAAGGCAAAAAGAAATTTACGTAATTTCATTTCATGGAAGTAAGAGAACCTGCTGTGGCGGCATACAGCAAACGAAGAATTTCTATTGAAGAATATCTTGAAATGGAAAACGCATCAATAGAAAAACATGAATATTACAAAGGTGAGGTATTTGCTATGAGCGGTGCAAAAGTGCCTCATAATGAAATATGTGTAAACCTGATCGCTATTTTAAAAAATAAATTAAAAGGCAAAAAATGTAAACCGTATAATAGTGATCAGCGCATACATATTCAATCCAACACTTTATTTACCTATCCGGATATTTCCATTGTTTGCGGTGAAATAATTACACTTGATAATGATGATTATAATGTTTTAAATCCCGCAATAATTATTGAGGTACTTTCCAAATCAACAAGAAGTTATGACCGTGGTGAAAAGTTTAAACTATACCGGGATATCCAAACTTTAAGGGAATATATACTCGCAGACTCTGAAAGCATTCATCTTGAAGTATTCAGATTAAATGAAAAAAATCATTGGGAGTTGGAAGAATATAATTCTGCTGAAGAGTTTTTATTCATTAAAGCTATTGATGAAAAGATTTTGATTTTGGAAATATATGAAAGTGTAAATATGAAAGCCTGACTTGAAACAAAAAATATTTTTTCTTTTAGTTTCTCCTTACTGTTGAATTACCTATTTTATTTTGAAGTGCGAGATACAGCAATACTCCTTTTAATTGGTTCTCGAATGGTACACCAGGACGCTCTGCATTAAAGCGGTGAACTACATTATTATACAATTCATCCTTTTGGTTTTGAATGCCGAATAGCAAGTCTATGTCTTCTTTCTTTAAGGCATCAAACAATTGTTGCGAAAGATTGGTATCATAGTAAGGAAATGAAAAGGTAATCTTCGAAGGGTTAACTTTCTCCTTTACGTAAGTACATGAATTGACCGTTTGTGCAATTTGATCTGCCAGGCTTAGTGCATCATAATGCGGATGATCCCAGCTATGGGCGCCAATGGTAAATCCTTTTTTGCTTAGGAAAACAAGCTGCTCCGATGTAAGGAAAGGCCTTTGTTTTTTGAGATAATCATCAAACGAAAGGGAAAATTCTGTGGCTAATGCATCTATGATTTCTTCCTCATCTCTTTTCAGTTTTTTTATTAAAATAATTAATTCATCAGCGGATTGGCTGGAAGAACTAAGAATATTTGCTGCATCCTCTAAAAGGCCCGCATTGTTTTTATTGGCCAGTACTTCATGTATAAGCAAGCTGGCCTTGCTTCTATAAAATAGTTTCTTATTATCAATAAAAGCGGGGTTGATAAAAAATATTGCGGGCACACCTTTCGCCTCAAGCAGCGGCGCAATTATATCATGCACTTCGCGAAAGCCATCATCAAAAGTTAAAAGGAAGGTGTTCGCCGGAAGCTTTTTTTGTCTTTGAATATTATCTATCAGATCATCCGGCGAAATGGGTTTATAATTTTTTAAAAGAACTTCAAGGTCATTCGTAAACTGTGAAACGTTTTTGTAATCGTATAAATATTTTATGTGTAAAACATCATCGTCGCTTACAATGTGGTGGTAGGGCAATAAACAGCCAGGAGGAGAAAGCTTTTTTAGTAAGGCTAACGGTAAAGCAGAGCTGCAGTGGTAATAAATGGATTTAAGTAGGTTCATTTTTCAGCAGGTCTTCAATATAAATGATATTGCGGTGCTCCGTTTTTAAAAAATCTTTTTTTGCACTTGATATTTTCAGCAGCGAGGCAAACTGCCGGTAGATCATTTTTGGAATATGGATCAACGCTTTGCCCATACCTTTTTGCCGGCTTTGCGTAAGGACAATTAGAATAAAATTTGCGGAAAATAAGACCAGGATAATTATCCATATTATACCCACAACCGGCTTCACAAAAAATGATACGATGGCCATTAAGACTGCCATTGAAAGCGTGAGAAACAGCGGTGGCCGCAACATATTTACGCCGAGAAGCAAGCGCCCCGGATGCAGGGTAGAGAGCCCGTTTAAAAACAAGCTGAGACTATCTTTAAAATAAGTGAAATAGGTAAATATCCAACGCGTCCTTTGCTTTTGTAAAGCTTCTCCGCTATCTACTTTCTCATCGTACACAATTGCATCTGCAGCAAAAGCAATAGACGGAAGTTTTTTTGCCAATTGCACTTGTAACTTTTTATCAAAGCCGCCCAACTTATTGGTGTACATTATTTCGTTGTAAAGGTCAAGGTCTATTGCGATGCCAAGGCCTAATATTGCAGATGTAAGGCCAAGTTCCATCTTCACCTGCCTCTCTAAAAAAGTATTGTAAATATGGCCGACCGAATCAAGCCGGGCATAAGTGGATGCAAAGTTTTTGGAAAGCATGTGTGTTTGCACAGCACGAAATCCTCTCTGAAAATAGCCGTTAAGGGTTGATAAATATTTTGGGTGTACAAGATTGTCGCTATCGAAAATAATCAGCGCATCATGTTTTCTTTTAAAACTTTCAACAGCAAAATAAATGGATTTTATTTTTGAATGAAACGGTGTTGCAGGTTTTATAATCCTGATTTTATCATCATTGTATTGAAGACCTGTAATGTCGCAATCATCGGCAATTATATAAACAATAAAATTTTTATGATCTTGTTTTAAAAAAGAATCAATTAATGGAGGAATTAATTTTACATCCTGGTGAGCCGTAATTATTGCCGCGAAATCAAACTCTTTATTTATTTTTTTGGGATACCTTCTTTCCAAAAGTTTCTGTGCGGAAGGCAACATTAAATGAATAACAAAAAGAAAAACCGGCAGCAGAAAATAAATGGCAAGAATGACGTTTACCGTATAAAATAAAATCCATAATAAATAAAGTACTACCTGCATAGTTATTTAGTTTTTTGCCAGATGGAAACAAAGCCGCAGGTGAAATTATATGGCAGCACATCGGCTAAAGCGCAATCAACCTTTTGCAAAAATTTTATTTTCTTTGTTGCAAAGGAAAATGGAAATACATTTTCAAGAAAATTAGTCTTTCCAAATTTTTTGATTGTAAAGGCATTTTGCGCCGCTAATTTCTTCAAAGATTTTATAGTAAAAAACTGGATGTGTGTCAGATCATCTGCATCACTTTGCAGCGTGGTGCCCTGGTAGCCTAACATTGATTTTACTTTTTTAGTAATGCTCCAAAGCCAGTTGTCTTTTTTTTGCATGGCGATAATGGGTTTTGTAATTAAGGTTTCTCTCGGGCCTTTTCCATTGGGCACAGTTACTATTAAGATACCATCGTCCTTCATGCTTTTATAAATAAATTTCAACAGGCTGGATGGTTCATTCAAATGTTCCAGCACTTCGCTGCAAACAACGGCATCGTACCTGGTTTCGGTTTCAGCCAATTGCTCAGCGCTTGCAACTGCAAACGATACATTGGGCAACGTGTTTTTTTCTTTTGCTTTTTCAATTGCCTTTTCGCTTATGTCAATCCCTGTTACATTGTGTCCGGCTTTGCCAAGGCTCATAGAGATAAGGCCATTGCCACAGCCCACATCCAGCACTTTACTGTGTGCAGGCACATTTGCCTCAAGCGCATCAATAATAAATTTCAGGCGTTTTATATCTGTATAATTTTTGTACCCGGAGGTATTCAATATTTCTTTCTGCATCATTTTCATTTAGCCGTTTCATTATAAATTTTCATTGTCTTTTTTGCAGCGTCTGCCCAGTTAAACCGGCGTACATTCTCGAATCCTTTAGTCCGTTGCTGGTTATAAAGTTCAGGATCGTTTACAAGCTTCTCTATTTGCCCTGCTATTTCATTTTCATTTTTTGGATTTGCCAGCAACGCTGCACCCCCGGCTACTTCAGGTAGCGCTGATGTATCAGATGTAATTACCGGTGTACCGCAAGCCATAGCTTCGATCACCGGCATGCCAAAACTTTCCCGGTGAGATGGATACAGGAAAACTTTTGCGAGGTTGTATAGCATAGGCACTTCAGTGAATGAAATGTAGTTCAAAATAAGAATTTCTTTTATTAAGTCAGGCTGATTGATTTGCTTCAACAGGTTTTGAATATAAGCTATTGAACAATCAGTAATTACTAACGCAAATCTGTTTTGATTATTACTGCGATAAATTGAATATGCCTTTAACACACCTATGGTATTTTTCTTCGGCGCCGTATTTCCAAAATGCAGGAGGAAATTATCAGGGAGGGTATACTTATTTTTGAAAGATAAAAGGCTTGCCGCCTCCATCTCGCGAAATTGCGGATTGACAGAATTGTAGATCACTCTAATCTTAGCTAATGGAATCTTTAATCGAGAGGAAATAACGGTTTTCTCAAATTCTGATACGGTAATTATTATACTTGCTTTTCTTGCAACCTTCGGTACTATAAATTTCCGGTATAGGTTACCAAAATTTTGATAGCTGGAGCCTGAAAAGTTTATTGACTCCATGTATATCACATCATGAATTGTGATGACAAGCTTCCCGGAGTAAAGCAGGGGAGCAGTGTTGGCAGTGCAATGAAGTATATCAGGCTGTAATTTTTTTAAAGCAGCAGGCAGCTTTATTTGTTCCCAGTAAGGGTAAGGTTTTGCGGAGATTTTGTTGATGGTGAAATTGTCCGTTGGGCAAATACAATCCCTGTCCTCGTCACTTTTTGCAAAAATGAAAAACTCATCATTTGTATTCAGGCGCTGAAGCTCTTTTATAATTTCCAGGGCGACTATTTCCATGCCATGCTTTTTTTTCCGAAAAAGCCTTTGTGCTTCTATCGCAATTTTCATTGTGCTTCTTTGAGAAAAGTAAGTTAGCTGAAATTTATTAAAAAGGAAACGCCTTCTATTTACTATAATTGTGAAGCCTGCAATTAAATATGTACGCAGGCGGAAGGTTACTGAGAACAAATGAAGTTTTAACGGTCTGAAACCTGTTTAGTATTTCATTGTACTTCTTTTTATTATACCCATATTGTATGTATAAGGAATGAGGCGCCAGCACTTGTTTAATCCTGCTGACTATAATACTGCGTGTTGGCTCATCAATTATGGAAAAAGGCAAAGAAGAAATGACACAATCCGCTTTTTCCATGCCGGTGATTTTAAAAAGATGTTTATCGAGGTGTTCTGCCGAGTCATTAATTATGTAGATGTTGGGGGCTGTGAATTTTTGTTTTAGCATTTTGCAAAACATTTCGTTTACTTCGAAAACAATTAAGGTAGTCGCAGGATTAATCTTTTTGGCAAGTAATTCAGTAATGCAGCCGGAACCTGCACCGAGTTCAATTATTACCTTTGCATCAGAAAAATTCACTGTTTTTAGCATTCTTTTTACAAGCGTACCTGAGCTAAACGCCACAGCCCCAGTCACTTTTATCTGCTTTAGTAATTGAAACCAAAGAAATAGGTTCTTCATAGTTAGCTGTTTATTTCCTGTGTGTAGGTGTCATTAATGTTTAAGCGCAAATATGCCATAATATTTTCTTATTGAATTGAATATTTTGATTCCCTGAAATTCCAGGCGATACCTTTAAAAAAGGATTTCAAATGATCGAACTTTTTATCAATTACGAATTTCATTGTAGCCTTCGGTGTGGAAAAAAGTAAAAAGAAAGAAATAAAACAGGCAAACTGTAAAGAGGTCGTGTTTCTTCTCATATATAAAATCCTGTTTCGTGTATGATAATATGTCTTAAGGCTGCTCTTTTTACCCATAGCCATAGATTCTTTGTGAAAGATTAAACCTTTGGGCTCGTAGAGAATTTTATAACCTGCTTTTAAAACACGTGCGCTCAAATCCATTTCATCATAGTAAATGAAAAACTTTTCAGGAAACATTCCCACCTTATTTATCACTTCCTTTTTAAGCATCATAGCGCATCCGTGCGCCGAAAATGTGAAATTACTTTTATCGTGCTGGCCTTTATCTACCTCGCAATTGCCGACAGATGTATTACGGCCTGTAAGATTGTTTATAGGATTAAAGCCGGCATATTGAATCACTTCCGGGTTAAAAAAATACCTGATCTTGGGGCATGTGATGCCGATAGATGGATCGTTAAAAAACGGTTCTATAAGCGATTCGATGAGGCCGGGAGTTACCTCCGTATCGTTGTTTACTACAAAAAGAAAATCTCCCTTTGCCTGGCGTATTCCCCAATTATTTCCAGGCCCCCAGCCCAGGTTATTTTCACTCCTGATCACGCGGGTATGCGGGTAGTATTGTGAGTTGATTCTTTCCGTGGGATCAATATCCGAATTCATATCACACACCAGGATTTCGTAATTCTTCCAGGTGAGGTTTTTGGTGCTTTCTAAAAATTCACACGTCACATCCGATATTATTCCAGTTAAGTGTCACGATTGAAACAAAAGGACACTCTTCATTGTGCTTATCTTGGTACATTGGTAAGAGTTAAGAAGTGAAGATACTACACATTTGTTTTTTGAAACAAAGCAGTAGGTGTGCTCAATAAAATGCGGAAGTCTGACGCAAAGCCGTGGTTACGGGCATAAGCTATATCAAGACTTAGTCTTTCTTCTGCACTCATCTCTTCTCTTCCTCTTTTAGTAACCTGCCAGAGGCCGGTAATACCTGCCGGCGCAAGAAATCTCTCGGCGCCCTCATTTGTTGTAAGGGCAGAAGCTTCGTAGAGAGGCAAAGGCCTGTTTCCTACTATGGACATCTCACCTCTTATTACATTTATAAGTTGAGGTAGCTCATCCAGGCTGGTATTTCTTAAAAATGCGCCCACTTTTGTAATACGCGGATCATCTTTAATCTTGAAAAAAGTGGTAGCGCTTGTACCATCTCCATATAAGTTTAAGGAAGCAAGTTCCGCAACCTTATGCTCAGCATCAACAACCATAGTACGGAATTTAAAAAAGTTGAAAACTTTAAATCCCCTTCCGGCTCTTTTAGATGTATAAATTGCCGGACCTTCCGATTCTAATTTTATCGCGATAAAGACCAATATAAATAGCGGTGATAAAAGCGCAAGCAGGAAAGTGGCTATCAAAATATCAAATGCTCTCTTCATGAAACTTATTCTATTTGTTTCAGATTGCGTCGCTATCGGAGTTTTCTCAATATCTTTTTTAGTTGAATGAGATTTTACCTTTTTTAAGAAAGACGCTTTTTTATAAAGCTCGTTGCAATAATCACTGATGTTCACAATATCATCTGCCAGACCAGTCATTTTCAATTGAGCCAAATGTTTTTTATTTAAGGCAGTCTCGTTATAAATAACCGGGATAGTAGAACTCCATACATTAGCATGTAAAAACTTGCCGAATTTTGAGAGTTGGCTTTCATTAAACGGAATATCAATAATAATTACATCGGGTAAATTTTGACCGGATGAGTGCAAATAAAGAAGTTGTTCTTTGGCTAAAAAAAGGCTGGCAGCACCATAGCTTTTATCAAAAAACGAAAGGCATCTGTCCGTTTTGTTTGAAGATTTTCCAATGTACAAAAACGTTTTTTCTGTAACACCCGGTTCAGATGCTGCCTGAGCCGGGTATTTAATAAATTTAGTTTGATTTGAAAATGTTGTTCCAGTAATCATTTTGTGGGTGTGTTTAGAAATAAAAAATAATTATTGGAAGTTCATGGTATTGAGGATTAATATTTAACTTTAATTAAGGTTAAAAACTTTTCTTTTCTTATGTAAAATTTGTGATTGCTTATCTGCAAGCATAGCCTGATCAACTTTTTCAACCAGTGCCATAGGGTTAAAGGGCTTGGTAAAAAAAGCATGCACATTACTTTCCACACAAAGAGATTTCAACTCGTCGTATTTACTATTTGATAAAATAATAATAGGAATATTTCGTAAAAGACTGCTTGAACCTAAGTGATATAACAGCTCAGCATTTTCATCTTCGGAATTTTCCAGGCTAATAATAATGGTATCGACTTCTATTCCCGAGTTTATTCGCTCCATAGCGAGCAGGGTATTGCCGGCAGTTAATACAGCGTATTTATCTTTAAGTAAAGTTTCTATTAGAAAACAAATAGACCTGTTCTTTTCAATGCACAATACATTTTTCTTCATGGCTATAAACAATTGTTACAACAAATTAGCGCAAGCATTACTCTTTCAGTAGAGATTATAAACCCTGGGCAGGCCTTGTCAAAAGAATAATGGTGTAAAGTTTCCGGTTAAGAACATTGTGGATAAAGGAACCAAAGAATAACCTAACGGGAGAAAGGTTATTAATACAGGAAGGTTACATCAGAGGAATGAAGACTTGAAAATTTCAGTAATAATCAATTAAAACATAAATGTAATATTGATTTCTGGAAATGCAAATGTAATTACTTTTAAAAAAGAAAACTAAAATGTGAATAACATTTTTTCAATGCCGAAAGTTATTATAGTTTAGGTAACTTTTCGTTGTGCCTTGTCCCATAATACTGTTTGCTTCTTATTTATATATCTTACAAAGCCTGCGTATAAAGCAATGTTCATAAAAAGAAAGTAATAAGGAACATATAATATTTTTATTTTGATATTTTTTTGCGCAAAAAGCCAGCCTGTGAAAGCTGTAGCGTAAAAAACTATTTGTGCTGTAAGCAGGTAAACAAAAATCTTTTCATGGGCTGCAAAGGCAAGGATAGCGTTCAGTATAAATATTATTGGTAACAGCAGCGGACATACGGCCCATCTTAGTACCCTGTGTGAAATGTATTGAAAAGATAACTTTCCGTATTTAAAAATATTGAGTAAATCTTTTAAAAGATAAATTGATTGAAAGCCGCCGGCGCTTATTCTTATTTTTCTTTTTTGTTCTTCTTTAATACTCATCGATGGCGCTTCCATCGCATAAGCAAGCGGCTCATACATTACCCTGTATCCCTTTCTGCATATATTCATTGATATCATAAAATCGTCAAGCAAGATGCCGGTATCTACAGGCTCATATAAATTTGTCCGCATTGAAAATAGTTCTCCTGCCGCGCCCACCACTGTATAAAACCGGGCATCGAGCTTTTTTAGTATTGACTCATACTTCCAGTATAATCCTTCCCCGGAGCCGGCAGCGGTATTTTTCAGAGAGACGTCTATGACTTTTTTTTCGCCGGCAACTGCGCCTATTTTTTCATCTGTGTAATGCTTTATTATCTCTTTTACACATCCCCTGTTTAAAAATGTGTTGGCGTCGCAAAAAATTACGTAAGGAGTATCGACGAATTCCATTGCATGATTTATGGCGGCCACCTTGCCACTTCGTTCAGCACGGAACAATATTTTAATATTCGGATGCATTTTTAATATTTCATTGGTAGCATCGGTAGATCCGTCGGTTACAAAATAAACGTCCAATTTCTCTTTAGGATAATCAAGGGCAAGTGTATTGGCAATTTTTTTACCGATAATTGCCTCCTCATTGTATGTTGCAATAACCAGGCTTACCGGGGGTAAAAATTTTAGGTCAAATGGTTGGATTTCTTCTTTCGAAAAAATATTTCTAATAAAAATCAACAGC
This sequence comes from Hanamia sp., assembly GCA_965217965.1. Classification (GTDB taxonomy): domain Bacteria; phylum Bacteroidota; class Bacteroidia; order Chitinophagales; family Chitinophagaceae; genus Ginsengibacter. The sequence continues at coordinate 1,218,519 of CBDCJQ010000002.1, forward strand.
CAAACTAACATTCCATATAAAACGTAGCTATAGGCAACTATAAAAAGAGAAGCCCAAAAAATTATTTTCATAATAAGCATTACCGGCTAATACATTGAGTGGTGAAAGATTTTCGAAGGAAAAATAAGCGATTTATGTTATAGCTAATACTTTTTCACTGTAGGCTTGTTTTTTTCCCCACTTATTTGCAATAACAAAACAAAAGTATAGCTTTACAACTTATTCAAATTCCTGGGGTCGTTTATCCTGAATGTCCTATTTGAATTTCCGATGAATTTTCCAATTTTTCCATTTTATTTTTTTGATGTGCCCAGATGGGAGTTTGGCTTGCCGGCATATTTTTTAAATAAAATCAAATTCGTTTACGCCTCTTAATTTCGTTCCATGAGAAAAGTAATTTACCCCTCACTTTTAATTTGGTTTTCATTTTCATTTTTTCAACTTTCTGCACAGCCGGGAATTTTAGACCCCTCAGATCCTGATGTTATTTTTACGTCTGGTAATCAGCCGCCGGCGCCTACTTATGCAGTTATGAGTAAGTGGGGGCACAGTAGCCGGCTCAATTGGGATCCTTTTTCTTACGGTTATAAATCTTATTATTTTAAAGGAATGGCCTTTAGGCTAAAGTTCCCCAAGTCCTATCAACATAATGTAGTTGATGGAAAGACATATCCCATGCTCCTGTTTATGCATGGCCTGGGTGAATATGGTCCAATTTATGACAACGAGCTTCAACTTTTGTGGGGTGGCCAACTACATGCGCAGGCCGTTAATAATGGCAAGTTTGATGGCTTTCTTCTATATCCGCAAAGTAATAGCGGGTATTTACAGGCGTATTTTCCCTCAATGCTGGATCTAATGGATTCACTTGCAAAATATGTGAAGCTGGATATAGACAGGGTTACTTTAAGCGGGCTTTCCTCGGGCGGACAAGCCTCCTGGGATTTGTTGCGAACAAACTCCGACAGGTTTGCGTCTATGATGCCGATAAGCGCCGCCAGGGAAAACGATATAACTTTTATACCGAGTTACATCACACTTCCGGTTTGGCTCTCCAACGGGGGCCTCGATAATGACCCCTCACCGGGCACAGCCACCGATGTCGTGAACACTTATAAAAATCTTGGCGGAAATATTACGCACTCTTTTTACCCATTGGGAGCGCATGGCATCTGGGGCAGTTTTTGGGCAGAACCGGGCTACTTTCAGGCGCTAAATGCTGCGCATAAAGCAAACCCGTTAGTTTACTTTCAACACAATCAATTTTGCCCGCTCGAAACTATAGACGCCAAAATGCAGGTGCAGCCCGGATTTTATGCTTATCAATGGGATAAGGATGGTGTAGTAATTCCTGGAGCTACTACGGCCACTTATAATGCTACGGCAAATGGTACTTACCGTGTACGATTTATGCGAACGTCAACTTCACCCTGGTCAGCCTGGTCACCCGCACCGGTAATTGTTTCTCAAAAGCAACCTACCATTACACCACCTATTCAAATAAATGGTTTGTTCAGCAATGTATTGCCCGCGCCGGACGGCTCAACCACAGTTCCATTATTGGTTCCAAATATTTTTGAAACCTATGACTGGAAGAGGATAAGTGACAATAGCCTCGTAAGTACTACAAATACTTTTGATGCGCCGGTCGGCCAATATAAAGTACAGGTTACAGAGAAGTTTGGCTGCAGCAGTAGCTATTCTGCGCCGTTCTCTGTGATTGCCGCTGCCGGCGTGAACGTGCCTGACAAAGCCGGTGAATTATCTGCAGTAGCCATTTCCAACACTACCGTACAGGTATATTGGAATAACAATCCTAATCCCATTTATAACGAAACCGGATTTGAAGTTTACAGAAGCGCAACTCCAGGCAATAATTACATGCTTGTAGGTAAAATTCCGGCAGACTCGCTTGAATTCTTCGATCAAAATTTATTGCCAAATACCACTTATTACTATATAGTAAGGGCGGTCAATGACAATGGGGCGGCTCCACTAAGTAATGAGGCGTCTGCTACTACCAGGTCTGATACCCAGCCACCCACTGCGCCGGCCTATCTTTCAATTACCGGCGTTACCCGCCATTCTGTTTCTTTATTGTGGAACGCTGCTACCGACGATGTTGGCATAAGTAAATATGATATTTACGTGAATGGGCAAAAGGCTTTTACAACGGCGCTTACGGCTTTTACAGTTAATAATCTTGATTCATTTCAAACATATTCTTTTTATGTGCGGGCAAGAGATTTCTCCGCTAATGTGTCTGTGCCGAGTAACCAGGTAAGTGCGTTTACAAAACTTGTAGGAATTAACTATAAATATTATGAAGGCAACTGGAGCGTTCTTCCGGATTTTAATGCCTTGACACCAGTTAAGAAAGGTTATAGTAATAATGTGGACATTTCTATAAGAAACCGGGACACTTATTATGGCATTCTCTGGGAGGGATTAATAAGAATACCTGTTACAGGGACCTATACGTTTGAAACCGGGTCAGATGACGGAAGTAAATTGTATATTGGAAATTATTCTGCATCTGCAACTCCTTTGGTTAATAACGATGGTGTACACGGTGTTATAATAAAAAACGGAACTATAACACTCAACGCCGGTTTATATCCCATAGCTATTACATATTTTAACCAGGCTGCCGGCCAGGCAATGAATGTATATTGGACCTGCGCAGCAGCGGGATTTCCAAGCCGCACTATTATTCCAAATGCCTATTTTGGTGATACGGTTACCGGACCGTCATTAGTACCGGCAATGACGTCAAATCTACTTGCCGTCCCATTGAGTTATAATAAAGTTCATTTAAGCTGGAACGACAATAGCAGTAATGAAGACGGGTTTGAAATTTACAGAAAGGCTACAACAGATGCTGATTTTACTATGATTGCGGTGTTGCCTCCAAATACATTAATGTATGGCGACACTACGGTGTCTGGAGCTACCACCTATACTTATAAGATACAGGCGGTTAATCTATACGGTTCCTCCGGCTTTAACCCGGCAGATATAGGAGGAGCAGACTTTTCGTATTATCCGGGCACCTGGAACAATCTTCCGGATTTTAGCACCTTAACGCCTGTGGCTTCGGGTATTCTTCCTAACTTTTCATTATCGCCGGCACTTCAGTCAGCCAATTATGCTTTTAAGTTTGTGGGAAATATAAATATTAAAACTGCCGGCACCTATACCTTTTATACGGCATCCGATGATGGGAGTAAATTGTATCTGAACACTTTTGATGCAGCGGGGCAGGTAGTTAATAATGATTTCTTACAGGGCTTAACAGAAAGGTCAGGAACGGTTTCCTTAACTGCCGGAAAGCATCCGATATTTGTTACTTATTTCCAAAAAGGAGGAGGTGCGGCTTTGTTGGTAAAATACCAGGGGCCAGGCATCGCCAAAACGCTGATTCCGGATTCTGTGCTGGCTAATAATAATACAACTATCAAAACTCCGCCGTTACCTATTGTGCCGATGGCTCCGAAATATTTAACTGCACTGGCAATGTCGCCTTCTATGATAAATGTGTCCTTTAAAGACAGCTCCAGTCAAACTGGTTATGAAGTTTACAGATCTGTAAACTCTGCTGCCAATTTCCACTTGTACAAAACGTTTAATTTTAATGACAGCATTGTCAATTTTTCTGATAGTGGCTTGTATGCTAATACAACCTACTATTATAAAATAAGGGCAATTGGCGTTGGTGGATTCTCAGCATACTCTCCAACCGTATCAGCCGTTACCGGAAACAACGCGCCTTTATTAACGCCGGTAGCCAATTTTTCAATGTACCATTCCGCAACGCAATCAATTGCCATCAAAGCAACGGATATTGATGGTGATAACCTGGCATTGAGTTTTCTTAACCTTCCGGCATTTGCCACATTTAACAGCACAGGAAATGGCACAGGCAATTTGGTTTTATCGCCAAATGTTTCTTCAGATGGTGTATATACCATTACCATATTCGTGAACGATGGCCACGGTGGAAGTAAAACAGGAACTTTTTCTGTCACGGTAAATAATAATCAATCTCCCACCATGTACCGGCTTCGCAATATGACGGTAGCTGAAGGTTCAATTACCCTCACAGCTATGACAGCTTCTGATCCGGATCGCCGGACCGTATTGAGGTGGTCACTTACTAATGGACCTGCTTTTCTTTCGATAAGGGTAACAAGTGATAACACGGCGATGTTAGTTTCTGCACCAGGCTATGCCGATGCCGGCGTGTATCCTTTCACTATTACCGTAAGCGACGGAGCCGGGGGTGTGGTTTCTTCTTCGGCTACAGTAACCGTCACCAATGTGGAAACAACAATTGATGATGGTACAGTACCCGAAAAGCCTGCAAACCTTGTTGCGACGGCTCTTCCCAATGGTTCTGTTAAGCTGGCATGGACAGATATTGCGTACAATGAAACGGCATATCTCGTGTACAGGTCGCTCACCCTTTCCGGCACTTATTCACTTCTTAACAGTGGAGCTGCAAATATTAACGATACTACTTACATTGACAACTCGGCGGCGGGGAATACTTTGTATTATTATAAAATAAGCGCCATCAATAGTTATGGTACGGCAGGATTAACAGCACCCGTAAATGTTACTACTACAAATAAGCTGCCTGTTGTACAAGCGCTGAATAACCTCATCATAAATTCGGGTAGCCAGGCTGTTCTAAATATAACTTCCAGTGATGATGCAGGAGAAACTTTAAGTGTTCAAACCACGGGACTACCATCTTTTGCAACAATGGTTAACCTGGGAAATGGAAACGCTGACATTACCTTTCAACCGCAGTTAAGTGATGTGGGCACCTATAATAATATCACATTGCAGGTAAATGATAATTACGGAGGCGTTACTACCAAACAGTTTTCTGTTACCATATTGGACAGCAGTTTCCGCTCAACTTATGTAAACTTCAGTTCTTCCGGTGGAAGCAGCGCTGCTGCGCCATGGAATAATTATTTGTATTTTCCATTTGCTAATCTTGCTCTTAATAATCTTCTGGACGCATCTGGTATTAACACGGGCTATAGTGTGAAGTTTCTTCAACAGCTCACAGGGAATTTTACAAGCGGCATGGCAGCAAATAACAAAGGTATTTACCCTGATACAGTGCTACTTACCTCGGTATATTCTTCATCTTCATCTACTGCACAGTTTGAGTTTGCCGGGCTTAATGTCAATAAGAAATACAACGTAGTAATTTTAAGCAGCTTCAATTCAGGAGATGATGCCACGGCAACCTTTACTTCCGGCGGCCAATCTGCGACCTTGAACGGCATGTACAACTCAACTAAAACCACCCAATTAAATGGGCTGGTGCCGAATGCATCCGGGATAATTGATGTTTCGTTTACAAAATCCGCCTCGGCGATTAATGTAATGCTGAATGCTGCTGTATTGCAGGAATACAGCGGTAGCCCTTTACTCAGGCCGGCTGACCTTTATACAGAAAGCATACTTGCTTCAAATAAGATCAAGCTTACCTGGAGCGACAGGAGCTTTAATGAAACGGGTTTTGAAATCTGGAGGTCAAACTCAGCCGGGGGCCCATATAATTTAATATCTACAACTGCTCCGAATGTAACCTCTTATGTTGATAATGGCCTGACATCAGGTGTAAAATACTATTACCAGGTAAGGGCACAACAAAATACCCTTTACAGCGCATTCAGCAATACCTCGGGCACCAGCGTAGCTTCTCAAACTGTTTATTTAAATTGGGATATAAATTATCATGCCCCGGCGCCGTGGAACAGCACCGACGCCGTACCTACTGCAGGCACCGTATTCAGCAATTTGCAGGACACTCCCACAAACAATACCGGCTACGAAATGCTGATAGTACAAGGTTTCAATGGTGAATTTTATGCAGGCGTTACCGGAGGTGGAATATTCCCTGCTAATGTAATGCAAAGCAATTACTGGACGGATGCGGCGCAGACAAGCACGGTAAAATTCAGCAACCTGGATCAAAGAAAGAAATACAGGATCGGCGTTTTTGGAAGCGCTACCTGGTATGGATTCTTCAACGGCAACTACACGATCAATGGTACTACACTATCAGTGAACAGTCATAACAACAATTCTAAAATACTCTATTTTGAAGATGTTACTACGAATAGTAATGGGGAAATATTTATTGACATTTCACCTGCTGCCGGCACGCCTTATTGCTTTACCGGCGCTGTTACCATTGAAAACTATGACCCTGAAGGTGGAATAGGCAACTTGCCGGTAGCCGGCAAACCCGCAAACATAGTGGAGCAGCCGCTTACACAAAGCGAGTTTAGAAGGCCATCGGTTGCTAATGATAATGAAGCGCTAATTACAAATGTAAAAGCTTATCCAAACCCGTTTATTGACAATCTTAAAGTAGAATTAAAATTATCGCCAAAAATAAAACAGGTGGCTTTATTACTGTTCGATGTAAATGGGCGGATGGTTTATACAAAAGTGCTTGGTTCAAACGAGGTTGCCCGGGCCAGCCAAACACTCGATCTCTCTATGACTAAAGCCTTGCCGCCAGGAACTTATTTCTTAAAGGTGATGGCAAATGATAAAGCCCAACAAACAATAAAGCTTGTAAAAGCCCGTTAGAAAAATTTATTAGTACTAAAAATCCGGCAATGTATCTTACCGGATTTTTTTGATTGTACATTTGCCGTTCCTCTTAAACAAATTGACTCTTAATGGATTTATTATATTTTTTAAAGGTTCTTTACAGGAGAAAATGGATCATAATTTTTTTAACCTTGCTCGCGCTGCTTGCCGCTTTCATTTTTTTGCTTTTTAAAAAGCCCCTGTACGAATCGCTGGCACAATACTCAACAGGCTTTACAGCAGACAGGGTAAAGCTTACCGACGGATCTTCAATTGCCGATCTTTATACAGCAGATACCAAATTTGATAACGTAATTGAAACTTTTAAATCGCCAAAGGTTGTCGGCATGATATCTTACCGGCTTCTGCTGCACGATCTTGAAAACCCTGCTTTGCCCTATCGCCACCTTAGCCCAAAGGAAAAAGGGAGCAGCATTTATAAGTCGGTGAATAAAGAAGAAGCTATGCAGATTTTGCGAACCAAAATAAGCAAGGGCGATTTATTAAGATCTGACGATCCTTTCGGGATAAAGCTGCTGGAATATTTGAAACTATATAATTACGATTACACCGGCCTCACTAAATATTTATTTATTGTAAGGGTAGAAAAAACAGATTACCTGAATATTGTATTCCGCTCTGAAAATCCGGAACTTTCTGCCTGGGTAGTAAATGCAATGGGTAAGGAATTTATAAATTACTACCAGAACCTGAACCTGCACCGCACGGAGGAAAGCGTGGATAATATAAGAATACTGGAAAGGCTCCAGGCTAATAAAGTAGATTCTTTAAGCAATACACTACTGCGGGAAAAGCAAAGCCAGGGAACGATCGATCCGGTGAGCAGGAGCACAAGCGCCATGGAAACCGTTAAAGATCTCGAAGGAAAACTTGCGGAGGAAAAAAGCAAATATGATGAGCATTTTAACCGGCTTCAATATCTGCAAAACAATCTCAACCAAATTCAATCAGCCGCCGGTGCCTCAAGCAGTAATGCAGATGTACTGAAGCTTATCGATAAAAAACACAAACTGGAAGCCGATCTTCTTGCAAAAGGTGGAACCGATGCCGACTTACAAAAGCAGATCTCACAGGTGCGAAGTGAGATTAATTCAAAATCAAGTGTAGGAGTATCTAAGGCGAAAGCAACACAAAATATTGCAGACCTCCAGGATAAAATAAATGAAGAGACTGCGCTGATGAAGGCTGCGCAATCAACTATTACAGACTATAACGGTAAGATCAGGTATTATATGGGGCTGACAAATGTAAACCCCGGCAGTAATGTAAAAATAGATGTGATAAGAGATAAGCTGGATATGGAGCAAAAGCAACTGTCCAACATTAAAGACAAGCTTAACCAGGCTGAAGGTCTTTCAAAAGATGATCCCACGGCTAATTTTACCCAAACGCTCTTAGGCCAGCCTGCGGTAGAACCCGAGCCCAAGAAAACAATCATAACCATGGGTATTTCCGGTGTCTCCATGTTTTTTCTTTCTTCCTTCATTTTTTTATTTCTTGAAATATTTAATGCATCCATCAAAACTCCTTACGGTTTTGAAAAATCTGTAAAGCTTAAATTGATTAGCATCGTGAACGCAGTAAAGCTTAAAAAGAAAAATGTTTCGGAAATAATAATGAACGACACTGACGCGGATGTAAACGGTTCGGAGACTTTATTTAAGAACAATATTCGAAAGCTGCGATACGAGATTAGTGCAAACGGGAGAAAAACATTTTTATTTACCAGCACACAACGTAAAACTGGAAAAAGCACGATCATAGAAGCGCTGGCGTACAGCTTGCTGTTAAGTAAAAAGAAAGTGCTGATCATAGATCTTAACCTACACAATAACACCTTGACCCAAAAATTTAATGCCGGTGTATTAATACAGGATATGGCCGAGAAACTAAATAGCAATTTGCCATTATTAATGCAAAATTCCACCGGCAACACGGCTTATGATGATCTTGATATTATAGGTTGCCGCGAATCGAGCCTCACGCCTTCGGAAGCATTATTCAGCATTGATGTAAGGGAATTGATTAAATCTCTTGAAGAGAAATACGATTTCATATTTATAGAGGCGCCGGCTTTAAACAATTATGCTGACACGAAAGAATTGATTCAATATGCAGACGCCGTGATTTCAGTTTTTTTTGCAGACCATACCGTTACACAAACTGATAAATCATCTATTCAATATTTGCAAACCCTGAAAGAAAAAAATATTGGTGCGGTGCTAAATAATGTATTACCCGAAAACCTTAATTTCTGAGTTGTATCAACATGCCCTCCATCACATAACAAAAAGGCAATCGTGGGTTGACTATGCAAAGGGAATAGCAATAATTCTTGTGCTGTACAGGCATGTGTTTGAGGGAATAAAAAATTCGGGCATTGATGTTTCTAAATATATTTTTCTCGAGGAGTGGAACATCATTTTTTTTAGTTTCAGGATGCCACTGTTTTTTATAGTTTCAGGCATTTTTGTTTCATCGAGTTTTGTGAAAAGAGGCATGGGGCAATTCATAAAGACTAAGCTACGGACAATTCTTTATCCTTATTTTTTATGGGGTGTTATTCAAGTTACACTACAGCTTATTTTTTCGCCTTACGTTAATGGACGCATTGATCTTTATAATTACCTGGACCTCCTTTATTTGCCAAGAGAAATAGAACAGTTTTGGTACTTATATGCGTTGTTTAATGTTACCATTGTTTATGTGCTGCTAAAATATGGGCTGGGGCTCAAACCGGCATACCATCTCGTTCTCGGCCTGGCTATGTTTTTGTTATCCGCTTATTTGTACCGGCATAATATTGTTATCGGGTTTATTAGCGATATTCTTCATTATTATATATTTATCGCCCTTGGCGATGTGCTTTCCAAATTTATCCGGGATAAAAATAATTTCCAAATTTTCGAATCGTGGCGGTTATTTTTTTTGTTGATTTTACCATTCGTATTGTCCCAATTATTTTTTTTATACGCCAATATTCAGTATCCCGGTACCAAATATCAGTATGTAGAATATTTTGACCCGCTTATTTTTCTGCCTGTAGCCATTATCGGTTGTGCATTTGTTATCAGTGTTTCATTTATTTTGCAAAAATATTCAAACGCAAAATGGCTGGAGATTTTGGGGCGGCATTCGTTATATATTTATGTAGCCCACGTAATAGTTGCTGCCGGCTTGCGCATAATGTTAACCAAGGTGTTTCATATTTATTCCGTACCGGTTTTGCTGCTTTCGGGAATCATCGTGGGGCTGGTAATGCCTGTGTTATTGTACAAATTTGCCATGCGAATCAATATACCATGGATTTTTACGTTAGAGAATAAAAAAAATTCAATGATAAATATTTCAGTAAACAATGCCGCAGACAGCGGGCAATCCATCATCCATAAAAAATTATAATAAACAACTGCTTTTTTCGTGAATACAATTGCAGGATACCTGCAGGCTAACATGACACACATTCAATAAAATCTAAGAACGTTTTATTTCAACAATGGAACATCACTTAAAAAATAATAAATCGCTAAAACCAGGCCTTTATAATGGCCTGCAAAAAGTGATGCTTCCGGTGTTTGGTTTGCTAAGTACCATGCTTCTTGCCCACAAAGCGCTTTCAAAGCCTGAGATGGGCGTATGGTCTCTTTTTCTCGTAGTTACTTCCATTGTAGAGCTTTTCCGGCACGGCCTTGTAAAAACATCATTAATAAAATATATCAACCACAGCAAGGAAGAGGAACACAGCGCGGTAATGTCGGCGGCCTTCTTTTTGAATGTGGCGGTTACTTTGATCCTTTGTACGGTTTTGTTTTTTTGTTCGCATCAGATAGCATCCCTGGTGAATGCGCCGGCGCTGGAACCTATGCTTTATATTTTTATTATGGGCATGCTTTTCCTCATTCCATTTTCTCATTTTGAATGGATCATGTATGGCAAATCATTATTCAAATATCTCTTCTGGATCTACCTCGTGCGCCAGGGAATCACCTTACTCGTCATCTTTCTTTATTTTATAATTCATGGTTCTTTATCGCTAAGCATGCTGGTAATTATTTATTCCGGCGGAATATGCATGGGCGCTATCTCAGGGTTTATTTTTGTAAAAAGATTTTTAATTTTTCGCTACATACGCTCCGGCCCCTGGATAAAAAGGCTATGGCATTTTGGTAAATTCGTATTTGGGTCAAATGTGAGCACGCTTGTTTTTAGAAACGTTGATCAATTTATGATCTCAAATATTCTTTCGAATACGGCGTATGTTGCTTCGCAAAGTATATCGCTGCGAATTGTAAACCTTGCCGATATTCCATCACAGGTTATGAGCGATATTGTTTTCCCGAAAAGCTCTAATCCTGACCTGCTTAACCGGCCGGAGATAATAAAAAGATATTATGAAAAAGCAGTGGGAGCCACCCTGTGCTTTATAATGCCTATTGTAATCTTTATTTTAATTTTCCCCAAGGCAATTCTTTTTGTGCTGGCAGGCGAAAAATACTATGATGCAATTCCTTACCTGCGGCTCGTTACATTTTCCACTATTTTTCTTTCCTTTCTAAAACAATGGGGTGTCATTATCGATTCAACAGGAAAACCGCAGGTCAACTTCTTGATCATAACCCTTATTGCCATTACTGAAATTTGCCTTTGCTATTTTTTTATTAAAGGTTTTGGTTTTTTAGGAGCAGCTTATGCTTTGCTCACCACACATTTTATCGGGTTTGTTATCACACAGATACTTTTAAAAAAATATTTCAACATAAGTTTCCTTAATTGTTTTAAATATTCGTTTGAATACTATCCGCAAATATTTCAATTATTCTCTCAAAAGTTTTTAACCAAATGGAAATTTAATTGATGGAAAACAGGTGTGTGATAATGTTTGGCTTGCAACCTTGGGATATCGAGATTGGCAGTAATTTTAAAAACATGGCTGTGGAAATAAGCCGCACAAATAAAGTATTGTATGTAAACAGGCCATTAGACCGTATAAACTATTTAAAAAACAGGAACGATAAAAAAGTGAAAGCCAGGCTGCAAAGCATTAGACAAAATAAAAATACTTTGACGGAGGTAAGTAAAAATATTTGGGTGTTAAATCCAAGAATCATTCTTGAATCTATAAATTTTTTGCCACCGGGTTTTGTCTATAATATTTTAAATAAAAAAAATAATAAAAAAGTAGCTGCAGAAATTCTAGCAGCAATGGCTCAGCTCAATTTTAAAGATCCGGTGATGCTGATAGACAATGATTTTTTTAACGGGCTTTATTTGAAAGAATATGTTCAACCCTCGCTGTTTGTTTATTACATAAGAGATTACTTATTATCACAACCGTATTTTCAAAAGCATGGAGAAAAGGCAGAGCATGCCATTATGCAAAAAGCCGATGCGGTGGTAGCAAATTCAGCCTATTTAAATAACTATGCTAAAAAATATAACAACAGTACAGACATTGGCCAGGGTTGCGAAGTAGATGAATTCCTCGAAGCAAATCATGCTTTGCCGGCTGATGTGAATGGCCTCAAAGGTCCTAAAATAGGCTATTGCGGAATGCTTACATCTGCCCGGCTCGATATAAACCTTCTTGAATTTATTGCAAAAGAAAAGCCGGCCTGGAATATAATTTTAGTTGGCCCGCAAGATGATGTGTTTACTTCTTCTGCTTTACATCAGCAAACGAATGTATTTTTTTTAGGACCCAAAAAACCTGCAAAGTTACCGGCTTATGTACACTCTTTTGACGTGTGTATGAATCCACAAGTGCTTAACCAGATGACGATCGGAAACTATCCGCGAAAGATAGATGAATATCTTGCTGCCGGAAAACCAACAGTGGCAACGGATACAGAAGCAATGCGTTTTTTTAGCGAGTTTGTATATTTATGCGATACGCCGGAAAGCTATATAAAAAATATTGAGCAAGCGCTTGCAGAAGATGATGGCATCGGTATAAAAGAGAGGAGAATTGAGTTTGCAAAATCGCATACGTGGCCGGCATCTGTAAATAAATTATACGAAGTAATAGATACTTTAAAAAAATAAAGATGGAAGAAGAAAATATAGAAACGTTCGAAGAGGAGAGGAGTACCAATCTCACACAAGTAATATCTTATTTATTTGTTACGATAATTATCCTGACACTTTTTTTAAAAATATTATTTGGCTGATAGATGGACGTCACTCAACAATATACCGTTACCTCCAAATTTGGCAAGTGGTTCAAAAAAGAATTTCTTGCCAAGGGATTGTCGTCGCCATTCGGTATTGCCTTACTGGCGCTTATCGCCGTAGGCGCCGGTTATCTGGCTTCACAAAATCTGTACTTAATAATATTTGCAGCCACAGGCGCCATTGCCGCGGCGATAGTAATCTACTATTGTTTTTTTGAACCGGTGACCGGCTATTTTATTACAATGTTTATTGCTTTTTTTGCATTTTATCCTAATCATATTCTCAACGTTGTATTACCGATTCCGACTTTTGTTGAGCTGCTAATTTTCATTCTTTTCTTAGGCTCGTATGGCTCTGCTAAGAAGCTTAATATTCCGGGTAATTCCTTATTGATTACCGGCATTTCGATTGTATTTATTATTTATACTATTTTCAACATTGTGGAATTTTTCAATCCTGATATGCAGAGCAGGGGAGGCTGGCTCTTCAGGTTTAAAAGATACATGGTCTATGTTTTTGTGTACATCATTTCTTACAGGCTTATTGATACTCCGCAGCGCTTCCGCAATTTTATGAAGTTCTGGCTTTACATGGCATTTTTGGCGGCGGCGTATGGTTGTTACCAGCAATGGTTTGGCATGCTGCCAATGGAAATATCTTATATAAAAAGCGACCCTGTTGAGTACAAGCTAATGTTTCAGGGTGGTATGCTGCGCAAATTTTCTTTTTTGTCTGATGTCGTTTCTTTTGGCGTCTTATCCGGCTCAATGGCAGTCGTAGCCTTGATTTTGGCTATCAATGAAAAAAAGCGCAAACGAAAATACCTATTATTTTTTGGCGCGTTTATTATGACGCTTGGAATGTTCTATTCCGGTACCCGTACCACTACCATTATACTACCCGCCGGCATGGTGCTCTATTTATTTATGACGATTCGCAATAAAACGACGCTTATCACTGTATTTGCCTCCGCGATAATTGCGTTTTTTATTCTGTATTTACCAATAGACAATGCCGTGCTTAACCGGGTAAGGTCAACTTTTAACTCAGAAGATGCCTCCTTGAATGTGCGTGATGTGAACCGGCATTACATTCAACCTTACATCTATGCACACCCGATTGGCGGCGGCATTGCTACCACCGGCACAGAAGGGCTTAGTTATAATCCTGATCATGTGCTTGCAGGCTTTCCACCCGACAGCGGGCTATTGAAAGCAGCGTTGGAGATGGGCTATATCGGCCTGGCGCTTACAATGTTTTTTTATTTAGTGATTTTATACCAATGCATAGATTATTATTTCAGGTTAAAAAATCCGGAGTATAAAATTTATATAGTGGCAATTGCGTCAGCCTTGTTTGCAATGATAGTGACGCAATATGCACAGGTGGCCATAGGGCAGATACCCGGCGCCATATTTTTCTTTGGAACCATATCAATGATCAAGCGCCTGGTGGAGTTTGATGAAGCTGAACAAAGCGAGGCGAATAAAAAATACTTGCCTGTCGCATAATAAAAAGTGGATGAGTAAGTTTGCACCTTTTCGTGTGTCCTAAAATGAAAATTAAATTAAATGAAAAAAATATTTTTTGTTTTTGCTTTATTTATTTGCAGCCGGGGCTTTGCACAGCGCATTCAGCAGGTGCCCGATAGCCTGCGTAAACAACCGCCGGTGCGGCAGGTTGACGAAGACCAGGCAATAAAAAATCGCCTGGTGAAGCTTGCTCAAAAAAATCCTGCTTTTGCGGGCGACGATGCCGCGATTGAAATTGCTGTGCTTAACAGGAAGAAAGCAAATTCCAGTTGGCTGAATTCAGTGGTGATAGGAGGCAATCTCAACGAGTTTTCAATTAATAACAGCCCGGCCGGAAATTTTTATCCAAAGTATAATTTTGGTGTGCAGTTACCATTAGATATTTATGCAAGAAATAAGAACGAGCGCAAAGTAGGAGATCAAAATATCATTATTGCAAACGCGGCTAAAGAGGATAGGCTGAACAGTGTAAAAGCGGAGACATTAATACGCTATGAAAATTTTAAAGAGCAACGCGATCTTACCAACCTGCAAAAAATTTCGGTGGATAATAATTATTCTGATTACCTGGCGGCACAAACAAATTTTGCTGACAATACGATAACCATTGATGTGCTGAATAAAACATACCAGGGGTATGTATTGGAGCAGTTTAAATTAGTGCAGTTAAAAAAGGAATTGAACGTGGCCATTATCCAATTAGAAGAAATGATAGGCATGCCTTTGGCAAAGGCGATCCCTAACCTGGTTTTGTAAGGTTGAGAAATTAATTTGCATGAATCACCCGATAAATTTTTATGAATGCATCCGGGCAAAAAAATAAAGTATTTTTTCCTAACCTTGACGGGCTTAGGTTCACCTGTTTTTTGCTGGTTTTTTTCTACCATTGCAATGAAACCCTCTTCAGGAAAATCGCCAATCCGAAAATTGCCGGTGCATTAAATTTTCTTTTTAAAAATGGGAATGTTGGCGTAAATATTTTCTTCGTTTTAAGCGGCTTTCTCATAACTTTTCTTTTAATAAAAGAAAAAGAATTGAAGAATACCATTAGCTTAAAGAACTTTTACCTCCGCAGAATATTAAGGATATGGCCGCTATTTTACCTCTGCCTGTTTTTGGGTTTTGTTTTATTTCCTTTGCTGAAATACGGGGTTGTTCCATCTCCTTTTGAAATATCAAATTTATGGAGCTATCTTTTTTTTGCCGGAAATTTTGATTTTATAAAAATATGGCCACACACGCCTGATGCGCTTAATTTGCTGGTACTTTGGTCTGTAGCCGTTGAAGAACAATTTTATCTTGTGTGGCCGGTTATCTTAAAATATTTCTCTAAAACATATTACACGTATATCTTTATCCTCATCATTTTTTCTACGCTGGTGTTTCGTGCCTTCTTCATCTCAAATTACCCGGTACTACATTTCCATAGTTTGTCCGTGATTGGCGATATGGCCATTGGCGGCCTTACTGCGTATGCTTGCTCGCAACCCACACGTATTTTACAGTTTATTGTAAATATGAAGCGAGGTTTTATAATTGCGGTTTACTTTGTTACCGTCATTTTAGTTTTATTTTCCGGCGAGGTTTTTCTTTACGCTTTTCCTGTCGTTGTAAAAAGAATAGTGCTGGGCGCTTTGTTCGCTTTTATTATTGCAGAGCAAAATTTTGCGAAACATTCTTTCTTTAAATTTTCAAGGTTTAAAATAATTTCTGCCTTGGGTATTTATACCTACGGATTGTATTGTTTGCATTTTATAGGCATCGTATTTATTGAGAGGTGTGTTGATAAATTTTACATAGATGTGAGCGGCTTTATATCCTCTTTACTTGCCGCAATAGGTGCACTCTTAGTTACGATTCTTTTAAGTTACGCCTCTTATCATTTATTTGAAAAATGGTTTCTTAAATTGAAATCGAATTTTTCATTTATCTCGAAATCCTAAGCTGAAAAAGCTGTTGGTTTCTTTAACAAACTTTTTTGGAGATATATACAACTGATTTTAAGAAGGTTATTTTTCATTTGTTATGATGAATTTTGAATTTTTCTCCCTGCAGCCTAATCGTCGTTTTTTGTTAAAATATTATTTCTTTCTTTTGCGAAATAATTTACCGGAATTTGCGTTAAGAGTGTAAGTTTTTTGAACATTTTATTAAGATTATTTCAAATAATTACATTTTTTCTGCGACCATTTCGGAATTTTCTTATAAAGTTTAGAGAATTTTTATCCAAATCTTAAGAAAACCAGTAATGAACAGAATCCTGTCCAGCGCCCTATTTGTATTATTTCTATGCACTTTTGTGTGTCTCTCTAAAAGTTCCAGCGCACAATCTTGTGGTTGTAATCATATATTGAAACCCGCTCGTGACGGTGGTATTTACTTTACCAATAGCAGCAATGGAACAAAAGTATTACCGGGCGAAAAGGTTTGCATACAAGGTGGTTACTATCCCTACATTTCATTAAACGGCCTCGTGGGTACTGCATCTCAACCAATAACAATTATAAACTGTGGTGGCCAGGTTATCGTTGGGAGCGGGGCTACTTACTGTTATCGTATTGTAAATAGCAGGTACATAAAATTTACCGGTACGGGTACTTCGGGTATTAAGTATGGTTTCAAATCATACTGGCCGGGGGGCTTTACAGCCGCGGGTATGTCAGTAAGAGATAGTTGCAGCGATTATGAAATTGACCACTTTGAAGCGCAGAATTCACAAAACGGTTTTCTATGTAAAATTGATCCCTACGACTGCGAGCCAGGTACGTGGAGCACGGGCTGGACAATAAAAAATGTTTCCATTCACGACAACTATGTACATAATACTATCGGTGAAGGAATGTATTTGATAAATACCGCAACTACACAGAACGTTACCAATTGTAATGGGCAAACTATAACGATTGAGCCTGTGGAGGCAGTTGGCATGAAGGTGTATAATAACATCGTGGACTCCACCGGCTGGGATGGAATACAGGTTGCGGCTTCCAAAAAAGCAGATTTGTATAATAATACGGTTACAAATTACGGTATGCAAAACCTGGGTTCACAGCAGGCGGGTATTATACTTGGAGCCAAAAGTGATGGCGCCGTTCATGATAATTATATCGGTGGTGGTACTGGGGAAGGACTCGAGGTTTTTGGCTCAGGCCTGGTAAGCATTTATAACAATGTAATTGCCAATGCAGGCTGGGATAAAAGTTCTGCAGGGCAAGATGCTATTGCCGTAGATGACCGTCCGCAGCCAAATAATAAATACGCCGGCCTTAAGGTATATATAATGAATAATACAGTGATAAATGCGGCGAGAAATGCTGTTCATTTATTCAACTCCTATAATACCATGGCGCAGGGAAATAAAATTTATAACAATCTTCTCGTTAAGCCAAACAACACCAGTATCTATGATAACCCTTATACTAACATCGACGGCAATACAAATGTTGATACGCTAAACAATGTGAAAGTGCCGGTAATTGCGAATGCATTTTTTGTAAATGCAGGCGCAAATAATTTTCACCTGAAAGCCAATTCACCTGCCATTGATAAAGGCCTGAATGCCTTATCGTACGGTATAACAAATGATAATGATGGCCTAAGCAGGCCGCAGGGCAAAGCTTTTGACGCAGGCGCTTATGAATATAATTTCGGAACACCTCCGCCGAACATTCCTCCGGTGGCAAATGCAGGTGCAGATAAGACCATCACTTTACCAACAAGCAATGTTTCATTAAATGGAAGCGGCACTGATGCCGATGGCACGATCAGCAGTTATTTATGGACAAAAATTTCAGGGCCGGCGAGTGCAGTAATTAGCAATACTACTTCTGCAAATACAACTGTTACTTCCTTATCACAAGGCATTTATCTTTTTGAATTAAAAGTTACCGACAACAAGGGTGCAGCCGCACGAGATACCATGCAGGTAACGGTGAATAAAGCTGCAAACATTCCGCCTGTAGCGAATGCAGGTGCAGATAAGATCATCACCTTACCAACAAGCAATATTTCACTGAGTGGAAGCGGCACGGATGCTGATGGAACTATCAGCAGCTATTTATGGACAAAAATTTCAGGACCATCAGGCGCAAAGTTTAGCAATGCAAATTCTGCGAATACAACTGTTACTTCCTTATCACAAGGCATTTATCTTTTTGAATTAAAAGTTACCGACAACAATGGTGCAGCCGCACGAGATACCATGCAGGTAACGGTGAATAAAGCTGCAAACATTCCGCCTGTAGCGAATGCAGGTGCAGATAAGATCATCACCTTACCAACAAGCAATATTTCACTGAGTGGAAGCGGCACGGATGCTGATGGAACTATCAGCAGCTATTTATGGACAAAAATTTCAGGACCATCAGGCGCAAAGTTTAGCAATGCAAATTCTGCGAATACAACTGTTACTTCCTTATCACAAGGCATTTATCTTTTTGAATTAAAAGTTACCGACAACAAGGGTGCAGCCACACGAGATACCATGCAGGTAACGGTGAATAAAGCTACAAACATTCCGCCTGTAGCGAATGCAGGTACAGATAAGATCATCACTTTACCAACAAGCAATATTTCACTGAGTGGAAGCGGCACGGATGCTGATGGAACTATCAGCAGCTATTTATGGACAAAAATTTCAGGACCATCAGGCGCAAAGTTTAGCAATGCAAATTCTGCGAATACAACTGTTACTTCCTTATCACAAGGCATTTATCTTTTTGAATTAAAAGTTACCGACAACAAGGGTGCAGCCACACGAGATACCATGCAGGTAACGGTGAATAGAGCTGCAAACATTCCGCCTGTAGCGAATGCAGGTACAGATAAGATCATCACTTTACCAACAAGCAATATTTCACTGAGTGGAAGCGGTACGGATGCCGATGGCACGATCAGCAGTTATTTATGGACAAAAATTTCAGGGCCGGCAGGGGCAACGTTTAGCAATGCAAATTCTGCGAATACAAATGTTACTTCATTAGTTCAAGGCATTTATCGTTTTGAATTGAAAGTAACAGATAACAATGGTGCAGCCGCACGAGATACCATGCAGGTAACGGTGAATAAAGCTGCAAACATTCCGCCGGTAGCAAATGCAGGCTCCGCTGTCACTATTACGTTACCTGTCAGTATTGCAACATTGGCGGGCAGCGGGATTGACCCCGATGGTACGATCAGCAGCTATAAATGGAGAAGAATGTCCGGTCCGTTAATTTTTAATATTGTAAATGTAAACTCGCCCGTTACAGATGTTTCAAGGCTGGTGCAGGGCGTGTACGTATTTGAGCTGCGGGTGATGGATAACAGTGGTGCAAAAGGCTATGATAGTGTCGTAGTGACTGTAAATGCACCGGCAATAAATATTCCACCGGTGGCGAATGCAGGGGTGGATCAAACAATTGCTTTGCCAATGGATAGCGCAACACTCATCGGAAGCGGGATAGATGCAGACGGCCTTATCAAAGCATATAGCTGGAAACAAATTGCCGGTCCATCGAGCAGTGCAATTATTGCAGGCTCGGCAGCAAGAACGCTTGTAAGTAACCTTCTCGGGGGTAACTATTATTTTGAACTAACGGTTACGGATAACCTGGGAGCAACTGCTAAAGACACGGTGACGGTGGCCATTGTTGTGGCTACACCGCGAATTTCACTGACAAATAATAACCGGTTAAAAGTGTATCCAAATCCGGTAAAAGACATTGCCATACTCAAGATTACCACGGCGAAGTCCAATGCAAATCTCTTAATTGTGGTTACTGATATGCAAGGTAAAACAGTTTACACGCAGCAATTACCCGGGGGGCAAAGTACTATATTCTACAAAATAAATATGGGGAATCTTCCGCAGGGAATCTACAATGTGACCGTTTACTTTAAGGGAAACGAAAACCAAAGTGTAAGGGTTTTAAAAAATTAACTAAAAGTGCGGAAGAATGCATGGGTGGCGAGCCGCAGCATTGCCTTGTCGCCCTTTGTATCTCCATAGCCATACACAGTGGCGTACTTATTCAAATCATATTTTTGAAGAATCCTGTTGGCCTTCTCATTATAATTGCAATTGAGCCCGGCTAATTTGCCGGTTAATTTATCATCCACCACTTCCAGCTGTGTTGCCAGGCAAGCGACACCATTTCGTTGGCACCAGGGCTCGACCCAGTCAGTTGCGGAGGCCGACACAACAACAACCTCATCGCCGTTTTTTTTATGTTCAGCTATCTTTTCAATGGCTGACGGGTTTAATATCTGTGGCAATTTTTGCTGCGTAAATAAAGTGCAAATGTTTGAAAATGTTTGAATGTTACAGTTTTTGAAAAACCAGGTTAGTAATTTTTCTTTAGCTTTTTGATTAGAAATCAATTTAAGTTTCATGGCCATCATCCATGGAGAAAGCACAGACAGGCCAATATAAAAATCTCTTTTGCCATGATGAAATTTTATCAGCTCAAACATGCTGTCGCGTGTGGTGATCGTTCCGTCAAAGTCAAAAAATGCTATTGAAGGCAATTATTTTTTTATTTAAAAATAGTAACATCTTTCATATAAAGAATTATATAAAAGCTCAAAACCCACAGCAGGATTGTTGCCTGTATAAACCGGTCTTTATACAAAATTTTAACCGGCGATTCTGAATCTTGCTTCACAAAAATGATTTGTAGATAACGTAAAATACCGGCCATTACAAATAAGCAGGTATAATACAGCCTGTAAGTGCCAAGCCGTATCATTACTTCGTAGGACATGGTGTACATAAAGTAAGCAACAATGGTCACCGAGCAAATCAATGCCAGGGCCACATTTATAAATTCAAGATTATACCCTTTGATGGCTTTGCGAATTTCATTACCCGAAGTCATTTTTATCAGTACATCATCCCGGCGTTTTCCAATAGCAAGGAAAAGCGCAAGTAAAAAAATCATGATCGTGAGCCATTCACTCAGGCCTATTCTGCCGATTACCGCTCCGGCTTTCACTCTTAACACAAAGCCAACCGCAATAATTAATATGTCAAGTATTGCAATTTTTTTCAAGCCGAAAGAATAGCCTGCATTGAGCAGAAAATAAATGAATAACACAAAGAAAAATTTATCACGTATCAACCATGCCCAGCTTAGGCCAATACAGAACAATAATATAGAGATACCGATTGCTCCATTTTTATTGACCGCACCTGAAGCTAAAGCCCTGTTTCTTTTTACGGGATGCTTTTTATCTTCTTCTATATCGCGATAATCATTGAGGATATAAATACTGCTTGCAACCAAACAAAAGCAGGCAAACCCCTGGAATATTTTTAATAACACCGGAGCGTTAAAAACCTGCCCGGCAAAGAATACAGGGATGTATAAGAAAAGATTTTTTGCCCAGTCTTTTGGCCGCAGAAGATTGATATAGTTCTTCATAACCCTGTTTGTTTATCGGTAACGGTAATGGCTGCACGCTCAATAATTTCTCTTTCAATGAGCCATAGCATCATTGGGATAAAAATTAAGATTACCGGCACCATAAACAATCGCGTTTGATAGGCAACAACAGATACATAATGCACGGCAAACCATACAGGCACGAGGAATAAAAACCACTTTTTCAATAAATGCGGAAACACCTTAAATTTATATAAAATAATAAATGGAATCACGCCAAAGGTGCCAATCAATTCAAGGTAGGCTTTTACGCTAATTGCACTAAAGAGATTTAGCTTGAGCATTCCCCATCCTGCTTTGGCTTTCCAAACCTGTTGGGGAACGTAGCCGTAGTGCCACCTGATCGCAATAAAAATAGCTATGAATATTGCATACAATGCAACCGTGTTTATCCATACATTTTTTTTAGGAAAAACGATCTTTCTTACACTTTCTTTTTTTAGAGAGAATTGTGTGAAGTCAGTTTCGGAAATAAAATACAGCGCCGGGATGAGTAATCCTGTCTCTCTGTTAAAGGCAGCCAATGGTACGATAAGAAACAGCCACAGCTTATTTTTACTGTACACGATCAGGTTAGCGGTTATAAGGTAAAAAATTATATCGAGGTAGGTGTTGAACGACAGATCAGCGGCGGTTACTGCATTGCCAAAGGCGAGGGCTAGAAAATTGATACCAAAAAATATCAGCCATTTGCTTTTCACAAAATAATTCCATAAACGCCACGCAAGGTAAAAGATGAAAAGATGTTCTGTAAAGCGGAACAAAGTAAAGATAAGCAAATATTTAAGCACGCCGGGCGTATGCGTCAGCTTTACAAGCTCGTCTGTGCCGGTGGTGGTGCCGGAGTCGCTGTCAATATGAACCTGAAATTTTTTCTCGATAGGAAAAACTTTATCAATGGTATGGTTGTAAACCCACATAATGCCCTCGATGGTGAAGGGGCACAACACGCGGTATTGCCACGGGTTATAAAAATCTGAATGCCCTTCTATCACAGCCCGGTGGCGCTCATAAGTCAGCAAGCCATTGCTGTAATAAAAGTTGCGGTAAACAGGATAAATGGATAACAGGGAAAAACAGAAGGCCAGGAATACAATGCGCCATCTATTTTTTTTTGGCCACAAGGGTGTAGTGGGGGTAAACATACATCAGTCTTTTTTCTTTTTCTATAATCTCAAACCCATTTAGTTCCAGCAACTGTGAAGCTTTATTTATAGAAATTTCGTTTCCGATTTCCCTTGCAAAAACTAAATCGTGCAACTTATTGATAAGAACAAAGGGGCTGGCGCCGTTTATATCTTTCAA
Source organism: Hanamia sp. (assembly GCA_965217965.1). GTDB lineage: Bacteria > Bacteroidota > Bacteroidia > Chitinophagales > Chitinophagaceae > Ginsengibacter. The sequence goes on from CBDCJQ010000002.1 coordinate 1,241,599, forward strand.
TATCAACCTGCCGCCGGGCTTTATTTTTTCTGAAAGGGTTTTCAAAAAACTCTCCTGCTTTTTGCGGGGAACATGGTGCAGCACATCTACCAGGAAAACTGTATCCATTTCTTTCAATTCATTAGGAAAATGTTCTCCATCATACACTTCAAATTTATAGCCCAGGCTCCCGGTTTGACTAAAAAGACGTGCTGCATTTTTTATCAGGCGTTCCTTTATCTCAATGCCGAACAGGTAAGAAGGGCGCGCAAACTCTGATAAAAGTAAAAGCAATTGTCCGCTGCCACAGCCTACATCGCCTACCTTTTCTCCATCGTTTACTTTCTTAATTAAACTAACGTAAGGGCAGATGAGTGAACGATATTTTATTTTGAGGCTATCTATAAATCCGGCGTCAAAATGTTTTTCTTCGAGAAATCGCATGATCTTCTCATTGTCCGGTTCCTTAACAATATTGTGTTCCATTTCAGGCGGCAAAATAACCATTATACTTTCATAACGCCAAAAAGGTACAAGAAATTATAACGGCTTGAAATTTGCTAATACTTTTGCTGTGTTAACTACTGTCTTTAAGGCCGGAAAGAATATTTCTTGTTTTTTAAAAATGTCAACTATGAATAAAAAATTTCGTTCGCTTTTTCTCACGTTAATATTTTTTGTTTTTGTTTCCCCTGTATCATCGCACCTATATAAAAGAATTTGTATAATCGGTTCTTCCACTGCCTGAGAGTACTTCCGGGATACTAATCCTCCATGCAATCCGTTGTATATAAGAGATAATTGCAGATGCGGATGCAAGAATTTTGCAAAGAGAAACCAACATGGCACAACCTCAATTTCTATATTCGGCAAGTATTTCCGCCTTGCCTGCCGACAAATATACACTGACCATTGAGGCAAATTTACAAGCGGAAACGCTGAAGTTTATAAAATAAATTCGATTATGATGATTGGCAGCTACATTTTTTTATAATATACTTTTGATATTTAAGTATACTTCTGGCTAAGAGTTTTACCTTTGAAATAATAACTATGTTTTTTACACTTTAAAACCAATTCAAAATGAAACTTATTTTACAAAAAAAATTCCTGACAAAGCGCTTTTTTAAATTGCTCGTAGCGTCAACAATCTTTGTTTGCTCTGCCTTTGCATTTCAATCGTCACAGGCGCAAACGGGCGAAGCCCTTAACTTCGATGGTGTAGATGATTACGTAGATCTTTCTTCTTTCGTTATTCAAAATTCTTACACCAAAGAAGCATGGATCAATACTTCCGTTATCGATGCCAATTTTCGAAACATTTTATCCGGCAGCCAAACTTATTTTTATTTAGTAAATGGACAGTTAACGGCGGGCCAAGGGGCCAATTTTACAGTTGTGCAGGACGCTACCCCTTTGGTTGCCGGCACCTGGTACCATGTGTCAGTATCTTACGAAGCAACAACCGGTATTATGACGTTGTATAAGGATGCTATCGTTGTAGCGACAGCGGCTGCGCCGGCTTATACAGAGACAGCAAATTACATTGGCGCACTTTACAACGGCGCACCCAACTTCTTTTTCCAGGGCACTATAGATGAAGTCAGGCTCTGGAGTATTGCTCAGCCGGCTGCTTATATTACATCAACCCTCAATTGTGCTTTGAATGGAACGGAGCCTTTTTTAACTGCATATTATCGTTTTAACGAAGGTGTTGCAGGTGCAGTTAACACAGGGGTAACTACTTTAATTGATAACTCAGATAATGTGGTGCCTTTAAACGGTACTCTTATGAATTTTGCCTTAATAGGCGCCACTTCTAACTGGGTTGCCCCCGGCGCCCCGCTGCTATTAGGCATCTGTGGCCTGCTGCCTGTAGAACTTAGTTATTTCGCTGCTGAAAAATCCGGTTCAAAAGTCAGCCTTGTTTGGAAAACATCTTCAGAGCATAACAATACAGGCTTTAATATTGAGCGTTCTGATAACGAAACTACAGGCTGGCAAAATATTGCGTTTGTTAAAGGAGCAGGCAACTCGTCTAAGGAGATTACTTATACCTACACTGACCTAACTCCTTCATCAGGCATTAATTTTTATCGCCTTAAACAAACTGATGCCGACGGCACGCCAAAATATAGCTATATAAGAAGTGTGAAGTATGATGGTAAGGTTCGTGCTTTATTGATTTACCCTTCAGTTACAAGAAATAAAATAACACTGGAGCTTAGCGACAACTCACTTTTGAATACATCTATTTTGGTTTTAGATAACCAAGGCAGAGTGGTAAAAAAAGAAATCGTTACACAAATGAAACAGGATATTTATGTGAACTCTCTTCAGAATGGAATGTATTTCATCAAGACGCAAAATGGTGATACGGAGAAATTTATTAAACAATAGTCAGCATTTTTATTAATTTAAAAGAGGCGTTCAGGTTGAGCGCCTCTTTTGCATTTAGGGCATCTCTAAGTTTGAAAGTTTTTGTACTTGATATTTTAATAGCGCGTATTACCATTGCATTTGATAATATATCTCACGATAGATAAATTTGCGCATCTGCCCGAGTACTTCGAAAAAGTAATCAAGCATAAAAAAATGGGCAAGATGCTGACACAAAAAGTTCAGATAAAAATTTTTAGAATTAGGTAGAACAGTCGTAAAGCTTTTTTAGTAAAGGATAAGGATGCGGTGTTTGGTTCATCATTCTTGCTATCAAATTATGAAAAATGCTCTTTCGGTGTCCTCGTCTGTTAAACCTGTAACAATACTCATCTAAGTAAGCCTGGTAATGCTGAAGGGAACATTTGTGATGTATTCCTCTCAGCCAAATCTTGAATAGCATAATCTGTTCATGTAATTGTTTAAAATTTTCCCCCTTGTTGGAAAGTATTGTGTTTAAATTAGGCATCGTTGATTCCAAAGATTTATAAGAAGAATATTTATCGGCAGTTATCTCAGCAGCATCACTTACATGCTCTTTAATTGCGTACTTTAAAGTATCTGCCTGATAATCTTCTATTTGCTGCAGGTAAATCCTGCCTACTGTTTCTTCATCTATTCTTTCCATCAGTATCATCGTCGCTTTTTTCTTTGATAAACTGCGCCCCGGCTGGCCTTCTTCTTTGCCGCCCACCACAAACTCATCTGCATGTACCGCTGTGTCAATTTTTTTCTTTTTATCTGACTGCATACTTACCTGCGCCTTGCGTTTGAAGAGCCAGGCAGATTTCTGCTGAATACCTACTTCGTAGCCTAATTCCACCGTTGACATGCCTTTCTTTTTAGCAGAAATACGCAAACAGCAAATGGAATGCCTTTAAGATAGACATCTTCATACCATGAAATAATGTATTGGCTGTTACACTTTCTTCGTAAGCACAACCTTTACACCTTCTGGAAAAGCAATGCTTGCCCTTGTAGTATTGGCTGTGGCTGCATCGGCTACACTGAAAACCTTTCCCCCATTTTAATTCTTCCAGATATAGATAACAGCTTTCTTTATCTGGAAACTTTTTACTAAAATCGATAACATTCATTCCTATAAACATGGCTAATAATTTTAGCCTAAAGTTACTAATTAAATTAGTCTTAAACAAATACTATATTTGCTATGCGACCGTTCTACCTAATTCTAAAAATTAGTATCGTAAATAGCTATGAATCGTATTGATCGTTTAGCCGCAATTATTATCCAGCTTCAATCAAGGCCTTTGGTAAAAGCACAGGATATTGCTGATAAATTTTTTATCAGCCTCCGGACAGTTTACCGGGACATACATGCTCTGGAAGAAGCCGGCGTGCCCGTAATTGGCGAAGCGGGCATCGGCTACCGGCTAATGGATGGATACAAGCTGCCTCCTGTGACTTTTGATCCTGATGAAGTATCGGCTATGTTAACTGCCTCAAAGCTAATGCAGTCTATGAGTGATGAGAATTCCTCAAAACATTATATCTCAGCTTTGGATAAAATAAAAGCGGTATTGCGCCTCGCAGAAAAAGGCCACATTGAAGAAATCAATGACCATGTTGCCGTGATATCGCATCCGGCTTTTGTTTATGAAAAACCAACGGAGCTCTTTCTTCCAAAAATATTAAGAGCTATTGCTGCCTCCAAAGTGGCTGACATTAATTATACTTCTATTGAAAAGAACGAATCACTGCAAAGAAAAATAGAACCGGTTGGTATTTATTACCAGGGCAGCCATTGGCACCTGGTCGCATTTTGCAGGCTAAGAAATGACTATCGAAATTTCAGAACAGATAAAATTAATAAACTGCAAATCACAGATGAAGATATCATGCAGATACATCCGCCCCTGCAAAGTTTTATTAATCGTGTAGCGGAAAAAAAGCAATTGCGAAAAGTTGTGATTGACGTGGATAAGGATATTGTAAAATATTTCGGCGAACAAAAATTTTACAATGGATTTGTGAAAGAAGAATATAATGGAGACAAGGTGCGGATGACATTTTTATGCGGCTCCTTGATGGGATTTTCAAGATGGTTTATGTTATTTGGCGATAAGGCTGCCATTATTGAACCTTTGGAATTAAATGAAATGGTGACGGAAATTGCCGAAAATATTTTAAAAAAAATTGAAGAAAGCCAAATGCTGCTGACATAGGGTTGTCATAACCGGGTTGTTACTTTGTATAAATAAAAATTAAACATTATGACATTCATTGAATTTTTTAAGAAGCAATTTATTGAAGAAGGCACTACTACTCGTAAGATGCTTTCAAAAGTCCCTGATGATAAATTTGATTACAAGCCACATGAAAAAAGTATGGCCATGAAAAGCCTTGTATCGCACCTCGCGGATTTACCCGGATGGATAGAAATGATTTTTACATCGGACGAGCTTGACTTTGCTACACCGTACGAGCAGCCGGCGATAACAAATAATAAAGAGCTGATGGCTTATTTTGAAAAGCGTTACACCGGTGGATTGTCAACCCTTGTACCTGAAAATGAAGCAGTATTGGATAAGCCGTGGACACTGAGAAACGGCGATAAAATTATTAGCGCCGATCCAAAAATAGACGTGATAAGAATGTCGCTTAGCCAGCAGATACATCATCGTGCACAATTAGGCGTTTATTTAAGGTTGCTGGATGTTCCCATCCCCGGCAGCTATGGCCCAAGCGCTGACGAGAATAATTTTATGTGACAGGTGTTTTTTGAAACGGTTTATTTCATCGGGTTTTAGGCATCACACAAACCTCACAGGTTTCTAAAACCTGTGAGGTTTTTCCAAACCAAATTTGCCCAAGAGCCGTAATTTGCTAACGCTTTTTAAAAACCGGGAATCTAAATTGATTACCGCCTTTTCTTCTTTTTTGGAGTAGCATTGCTTCCAGGGTAACCCGCTTTGATATTTGGGGTGAATCTAAAGTCCGGATTTTTTGTGTAATCAATTTCGTGCATGGAAGGAATGCGAAATGACATACAAGTAGAACCTTTGTAATGTGTAATTGACAAATCACCAAGAGTAATAATGTCCATTCCGATTAAGACTTCACATCCACCGCTTAAAGCCGTGGCACCGGTAACAGTCACATCCTTAACACGCAATCCATTTGGTAACACAATATCAATTATGTAAGTATTCTGTATTGCAACTCCGTTAGCCGTATTGACATGAGACATGCCCGTTGGTATCAAGCCTAACGCCTTAACAACATTATCTGTTATAACAGTAGCAGTTGCGCCTGTGTCCCATATTGCTTTCACCTGAAAACCATTTTTCGTGTTTGGAACTATAACATCAACTAAAGTTGTTAATTGATTGGCAATTCCAGAATTTGACTTGATTGTAAATGAAGACGGTTGCATCATGCAATTATAATGCAATCGGGCTAAATATCACTTGCGAGTGAAAGGTTTGTGTGTGACTTAAGGTGCCAGGTAAGCAATGCTGGATTAAGAATGTCCCCAATTCATATTTACACGTGGCATCATCATAAGCCTCTTGCTTTGTATCATAAGCACCAACAATTTTTTGATCTTTAATTACCAAAAACTTATTTAAGTGCTTCTTTACTAGCTCTTCCTGATGATCTAGATAATATTGAAATTCCTGCTTTAGCATGATAGGGAGACAAAGGTACTAATAATCATATCAAATTTTGTACCTGAAGGTTCATGATTCTTTGAAGGTGAATTTAGACAAATATTTTGACAACGAAAATGACCAAACCTCCGAGGTTTCTAAAACCTGGAGGTTTTCCTGTAGCGAATGATTGATCGTTCATCTATCATGCTTTTGTATTTTTACCAATAAATGCATTCACCATTTTTCTTTTCATCAATTTTTGTTTTTAATGCCTGAGCCGCTTTTACAAAGAAGGCTGAGCCTTGGCCAGGCTACCGCCATAAATATGACAGATATGGTGGGCATTGGGCCGTTCATTACTATGCCCATGGTTATCGGCATGATGAATGGCCCCTGGTTTTTATATGCCTGGCTTGCCGGCGCTTTTCTTTCCGTGGTTGACGCAATGATATGGGGCGAACTGGGCGCAGCTTTTCCAAGGGCGGGCGGCTCGTACAATTTTTTAAAAGAAGCTTATGGGAAAAAAAGTGCCGGCAAAATGATGAGCTTTTTATTTGTATGGCAAACGATGATACAGGCGCCATTAGTGATAGCTTCTGCTGCTATTGGTTTTGCAAAATATTTTTCTTACCTGGTGCCGCTTACTACCGTTACAGAAAAATTAGTAAGTGGGAGCGTGGTGGCACTCATAATCATTTTACTATATAGAAAAATAGAAGCCATCGGCAGAATAAGTGTTTTCCTTTGGAGCGGTGTTATCATCACCATGTTTTGGATAATTGGCAGTGGCATAGCGCATGGAAATTTTTTAACCCCGGTAAAATATATTAATGATGGATTGAGCATTGACTATGCATTCATTACAGCGATAGGATTTGCCAGTGTGAAATCTGTCTATAGTTATTTGGGATATTACAACATTTGCCATCTCGGCAGCGAGATAAAAAATCCTTCTAAAAATATTCCGCGTAGCATGTTTATTTCTATTGCGGGCATTGCAGTTTTGTACCTGGCGATGAATATAAGTGTAGTAAGTGTAATACCCTGGCAGCATGCAAAAAACAGTGAATTTGTGGTAAGTGAATTTATCCAGTTGCTATCAGGCAATGTGGCTGCAAAGGTGGTGACGTGTTTGATCTTATGGGTAGCGTTTGCCTCTGTATTTTCTGCAACGCTTGGCTACAGCCGCATTCCGTACGCGGCTGCGGTAGATGGCGAATTTTTTAAAGTATTTGCAAGGGTACATCCCACAAAAAATTTTCCGCATGTTTCATTAATAGTTCTTGGGTTAACCGCCTTTATCTTTAGCATGTTGTTTAGGCTTAGCGATATAATAAGCGCCATCCTTGCTATGCGCATTATGATACAATTTATCGGGCAGGCTATTGGCTTGTTGCTGCTGAGAAGAAAAAGAGATAGCGTTGTGTTTCCTTATAAAATGCCGCTCTTTCCCATCCCTGTTATACTTGCAATTGCCATGTGGATTTACATACTAGTATCTACCGGCAGCAGGCTTATGGCTGGAGGAATAGCTGTAACAGTTATTGGGCTTATCGTTTATTTTATTAAAGCGAAAATAAAAGCGGAATGGCCGTTTAAAGCCTCTAATCTGTATTTTAAAAACGACGCTGAAGATATTTCAGGGAACAGGTAATGAATGCTAAGCGGTTTCACGCGGAGGCTTGGGCAATTCATTTCTTAGTCTGATAATTTCGCTTTGCATGTTCTCAATCCTATCAAGCAAATGATTGATGGTTTCAATGCCTTCTAAATTTATATCAAGATCATAATGGAGCCTTACAAATTTCTCCAGCTTGCCAAGATCATCTGAATGGATAAAAGAAGAACGCTTGATAGAAGTGATGCTTATCAAGCCCGAATTTTGTAAAGAGCTTATGAATGAATACTCGATATTATGATGCAAACAAAAATCTTTAGCCGGTATTAAATCTTCTGTTTTCATGTGAATAGTTTTACTATAATTTGGAAAGTTCAGTAAATAATTCCTTTTGCTTTTCTGTTAAGTTGGTCGGCAGTTTCACATTCCACGTGATATATAAATCGCCAAATTGCCCTTCCTTTTTATAAACAGGATATCCTTTGCCTTTCAGCCGTATCTTAGTGCCATTCTGAGTTTCAGGTGGCACCTTTAGTTTTATTTTGCCGCTAAGGGTATCAATAGTTTTCTCGCCACCAAGTACGGCCGTATACAAATCAATGTCTTCAGCCTTGTAAAGATCATTGCCCTGGCGATCAAAACCTGTATCGTTTTTCATTACAAATGTTATGTATAAATCTCCGTTAGGGCCGCCATTTGCGCCGGGGCTTCCGTAATTTTTTAGACGGATCACCTGCCCGTTCTCAACCCCCGCCGGTATGGTTATCCTTATGTTTTTACCATTGATAGTAAGGGTTTGCTTTTGCGTGATGTAGGCATCTCTTAAAGATAATTGCAACTCCGCCTGATAATCCTGGCCGCGATATTTTGGTTGTTGCCGTGAGCGTTTAGCGCCACCAAACAGCGATTCAAAAAAATCTGAAAAGCCAGAATCATCTCCTGAAGAATATGTGTATTGATCAAACCCCTGTCCGCCAAAGCCGCCACCAAAGCCACCTCCGCCACGTTGCTGTTTTGCCTGTTCGTACTGGTCAGCATGTTTCCAGTCTTTACCATACTGGTCATATTTTTTCCTTTTGTCAGCATCGCTTAATACTTCGTTGGCCTCATTTATCTGCTGAAATTTTTTATGCGCTTCTTTATCGTTCGGGTTTAAATCAGGATGAAGTTTCCGTGCAAGTTTGCGGTAAGCTTTTTTTATTTCATCTGCACTTGCCGTTTTTTCGATACGCCCAGCGTTTTATAATAATCTACAAAATCCATTGTATGATGTATAATTTATGATGAATAAAAGTAAGAAGTAAAAAAATAAAATGAGAAATGATGTTTTTCTGCTCGGGCTAGTACCCGGCAGCCGGAAGAAAAAAAGTGTATTCATGAGACACTAACATGGTGGCGATGGGTGAAACACCTACTTTGGATAGAAAGCTTCTCTTACTGTAGAACCATCTTAAATTTTGGAGTCGGAACTTGTTTTTCCGTTGTTTCAATTATTTCGCCTTTATTATATTTTACCCTTACCGTGTCTTCATTTGGTTAAATGAATACCTATATACCAAATCGTGCTGGTTAGAATAGCGATCTAGCTCCCAGGGGTTTGATTCTATGGATGCGAGGTTTGTTTTTCTTGTTTCTTTATAAAAATATAAATTGATTGCTCCTGTGTTTATAGAATATTTATTACCTGCTATAAAACTTGTAGCAAAGCTATCAAAACGCAATTATTAATTGTATGTTCAAAGTTCTTCTCACTGTGGCACCATCTTAAATTTTGGAACAGCAATTCGCTTGTTGTTTCAATTATTTCAACTATTCTTCCTTCTTTATGTTTTTCCTTTACCATATTTCCATCTAATTTTACTATATAATTATATACCAAATCATTATTAAAATTACGTTCAACTTCTCTGGGATTTTTTCTTATTGCAACGAGATTTGTATTACGACTTTCTTTATAAAAAGAGAGTCAGATTTCATTAGTGTTTGGGGAAAATAATTTATTTGAAATAAAGCTTACAACAAAGCTATCAAGTTTCAGTGCTATCTTTTTATCATCGCTATAGTTAGATATCAGGAAAAGATTATTATAATAAAGTTTTTCCTCACCACTTGATATTAATGTATCAATCGGTTTGTTGTTAGTGAAAAATTGAGTTATCGTAATTGATTTTTCAGATATACAGCTTTGCAAAATGAAAAGAACAATTATTAAATATTTCATGAAATAAAATTTGATTCTGGGTTAGAAACTAAATTCATTTTGAATTTTATTCGGCTTTCAAAGAGTTGATACCTGGGACAAAGCTGCAATATCCTAAGCAAGCAATACCTACGCTTGCTGAAAACCATCTGCACGAACACATCACAATATCGACTTGGATTCGTGTTTACAATCCTAACGTAATCCGCTATTTTTATCATTTTTAATATGCGCTTTAAAAAGCTTGATTGCTATTGAATCAAGCTCCCTGCTGTTGTAATAATGCAGGCTTGACGCCATATAATAATTCATCCCATCAGGACAGTTCTCGCACATTAATGGCGGTGGCATATTCTGTATAAGAATTTTTCCGAGTTCGGTAGCCTTTTGCATTTCTTCCAAGTCAATTCCATCGTAAGGGTTTAATGCGTCTTTTTTCTATTAATTCAAATATTAAAGAGTCGGATTTATATGCTTCTTGCAACGCAGCAAAAAAAACTCTGTCTTTAAAAGCACCGATCCAAGGGTTTGCACTTCTATTGTAATCAAAATGCGGATAAATGCATTTGCTACAAGCAGTAATTGCAAATAATGCTATAAATAATAAATATTTCATGTAGATGTTAATTTAAGGTCTGGATATCAACTCTGTAAATGGGGCATTTGAGAGATGATACTTATTCTGCAAGTGGCATTGGCATCTAATAGCTCAGCATGGCCGAAGCCCATTGTAAATTGCTTGAATATATTCACTTTTTGCTTTCTTGTTTTATTTGTCGAGGTACAAGAAAAAAATAAAAGAATAAGAAAAATTAAATATTTCATCATAATTATTTTAATAGAAGTTTTATTGTAAATCCCATACATCACAATAATAAATCGTTGTAGGTGCGTCAAAGTGATAATCACCGAGCATGTGGCAGATCAAATCTCAGTAATCAATTTCCTCTTCTTTGCGTTTATAAATTTTATACCTCGCTCTCGCTAAACTATCGAGCCATTTACTTTGGTATTTGGACAAGGCGTAGCTTAGAACATGTTTACCCTGAGAGCCTTCGGATACTGTTCCAATTCTATTTATGGAATCTTTATACATTTGTTTATTATCACTGGCAACGAAACTATCAATTAAAGCATAATCTTCCATTGATAAGAGAGGTTCTCCATAGCCACTCCCATCCGTTGCAAATTTCTCTTTAATTTCAGTCGGTCTATTAAACCCTTCGTAAAACACCTTCGTAAAGTAAGTCAATTTGAATGCGTTAATAAATGCGTCCTTCATTTGCATTTTATATGTGGCCTGGTAGCTTGGTTTACATCCTGCCAAGAGTATAATGCATATCAGTTTTAATGTTATTTTTTTCATAGTTTGTAAATTATTGTAGTTCCCATATAAATATTTCACTCACACCACCTTTTGCATTAAAGTAACACCCACCATCACATATACCATTACTAATTATGTCTGCATGTCCGCTTACGCCAAAATAACTGTTGCCAGGATAATTAGGAGTCATTATATAGATGCCCTTCTTTCCTGATAAAAGCGTTGGGAAAATCTGTCCATTGGCACCACCCTGTGCTCCTGTTAAGTGGTTAGTTCCGGATGGTGTTTCAAACGTTTTCTTCATCCATGCCTGTGTTTATAGAATATTTATTACCTGAGATAAAACTTGTAGCAAAGTGATCAAAACGCAATTATTGATTGAATTTTCAAGCTTCCTCTTACTGTAGAACCATCTTAAATTTTGGAGTTGGAACTTGTTTTTCCGTTGTTTCAATTATTTCGCCTTTATTATATTTTACCCTCACCGTGTCTTCATTAGGTTTAAGTGAATACCGGTATACCAAATCGTGCTGGTTAGAATAACGGTCTAGATCCCTGGGATTTCTTTCTATGGATACGAGGTTGGTTTTTCTTGTTTCTTTATAAAAATATAAATTGATTGCTCCTGTTTTTATAGAATATTTATTACCTGCGATAAAACTTGTAGCAAAACTATCAATTTGAGCCTGGACCTTTTTACTGTCAAAATAATTAGATACAAAAAAAAATTATTATAGTGAACAACTTCTTTACCATGCGATACTCTAGTATAAGGCGGTATAGTATAGGTTTTAAATTGAGTTATCGTAATTGGCTTTTGAGATCTACAACTTTGCAAAATGATTAGAACTATTATTATTAAATATTTCACGAAATAAAATTTGATTATGGGTTAGAAACTAAATTCATTTTGAATTTTATTTTGGTTTCAAATGATTTATAATTGCGGCAATGCTGCAATATCCACCAGGCGGCAAATCCGCCATGATAATCCTGATAAGTTAATGCATCATTTTTGTCAAGCCCGAAGTGGTCTTTAATAATTACATTCAAAGATGCTGTCCATTTGTGAGTGGCTGAATTTATAAAAACAATTGGTTAGCTCAATAAACTGAAGAAAGCAAATAATCATTTACTCGCCAACAATTTTTAAATAATCAGCGTATGCTTTTCGGGCCATAGAATCTAATTCTTTACTATTGTAATAATGAAGGCAATCTGCCATATAGTAATTTTGCCCGGGGAGGCACATATCACAAAATGGTGGATAAGAAGGTATACTGTCTGCAATTTTTTTTCCTAACACCCGTGCTGGTTTCTCAAATCCTATAAATCCATCGTAAGGGTTTAGTAAATCTTTTTTTTCAATTGTATGCCAGAGCGAATCGTCCTTATACGCCTCTTGAAGGCAGGCAAAAAAAACATGGTCCTTATACGCATTTATCCACGGATTTGTTCCATTGTTATAATCAAACTTGTCATATTTTGTTATCAAAATATCTTTCTTTTTTTCATTACAACTAAACAAAATAAAAAAGATTGACAGTATAATATAATGTTTCATTTGACTTAATTTAAAGTTTATTGTAATTGCCAAAAATCTATATCAATTGCTAATTCTTGCTTTTTGAATTGAATCTTTTTTAAATTGTAGGTAATATACACCTGTTATTGAATCTAATTCATGGCTAAGCCGATACTCTAAGGCAAAATTCATAATTACAGGAATGCCTTCTATATCACTTCTGCCCGATAAAAATCTTTTTGCAAAAGAATCACTAAGTGAGGATGCTTTGTTTGCGAAAGAAGTATCGTAATTAAGCCAATCAAAGTTTGCCGTTTCAGACGCATCCTTAGATAAGCAGCAGGTGTAAAATTCTTTTCCATACATTTTATACAGAATTTTACTGAATACCATATTTTTAAAATTAGTCTTCCAATCGCCCTCGCTAAATAAAATAATAGCATTTTTCAATTTTTGCTTTTCGGCTTTATGAGAAGGAGTACAAGAAAAAATAAGCAAAATTATCAACACAAGATATTTCATAATAATATTTTTAATAATCATTTATTGTAAATCCCACACATCACAATAGTATATTGTTGTAGGTGCATCAAAATGGCAATCTCCCATACAAGTGGCATCGTCATAAAGCATATCACAATGCCCACTTGCCCAAGTGGATTTTGTAACAATAGTATAAATCCCCTTTTTCCCAATTAGTAATCCAGGAAGGTTTTCTCCGTTTTGCCCAATTTGAGCTGTGGTAAAATGACTTGCATTAACATTATAATATTCTCCTATTGTTGTATTTGGATTTGCACAACCAAAAGTTTTTCGCATCCATCTATTAAGATTTGCCGCTCCTAAAAAGTAATATTTGTCGTCATCTCCTTTAAATGTTTGCCCACTGATGTAAGGTATTACAATGCCACAATAATTTAAAGCTCTGGATGTTCGTAAAGCACAAGCATTGTCGTACTGGTGGTCGTTTGAGGGATCGCTGTCATTTAAAACTCCATCACGTAAGGCTTTAATGGTGCCTCCAACTAAATCAAAAACATCAGAAGCAGCCATATTTTGAGCATTTGTTTTTGGATAAGCAGCTTCAAAATCTGACCAAGTTGGTAGAGTTTGTGGTAAAAAAGTATTAGCTGAATTATCCCAAAATGCTTCATCGAAATCAGAATCATAGCCTTCTGATTTTCCCATAAACTGATTCTGAAAAGTTTCGATAGCTACTGTAGGATTTTGCATTAAATAATTAATTGCCCATTCACCAAATGTTTTACCTCCTAAAGAATACAAATAAACATAATCATTAAACCAAAGATCTTGGTATTGAGGATAAGTAGAATAAGCAGTATTGAAAATAAAATAGCTTTCTTCTGTCCTCATCTTATTTATATGAAATTGAACTCTTTGTTCTTTATTTAAAACAAATTTTTGTTGTAAAAAATAATAAACTCTCGATTTTAGATAGGGATGATTGTTCAACCAATTAATATCATCCGTTGATAAAAATGATAAAGAAGGAAAATCATTCAGATAACTTGCAGCGAACTCCGGGAAAGTTGTGATTAGCGTGGAGGGTGAGAGTAAGTAATCAAGGCACCAAACTATATGGTCTTGTGCATCCTGGCTAAATTGATGAAGTACTAAATAGTCTATAAATCCGTAATTGTAATCTGCGTATTCCGGATTCTCTAAAAATGCTTGTTGGCTTGCATTAAGAGACTGATAGAATGTACTATATTGAGTTGAGTAAGGCCACACCGGCCCACCGCCACCCTGGCCTGATGGTGCCGAACTATAACTTACAAAGCCATACGATTCATCAAGAGCATTTAAATAAATTATCGGGGGAAGCACAATTGGTGACCCGCACGAACCATGGTAAGTGTAAATAATTACCGGTGGAAAAACAACTGAAGACGAATAGGTGAAATTATATTCGCACTCCCCGGGTACACTTATAAATGATGCTACGGCTGCGCTTCCACCATTTAAATTTGCCTGCTGTCCGAAACTTAAAGAATTTGTAGTTAAAATAAACTTTTTATGCCCAAAGACTTCTGCGTCCAATTCTGCCATTCCCAAAACATATAATTCCTGAGCGGTAATATTTTTACCTGGCAACAATGTAGTATCTATTGAGCTGAAATGATTTTTGAAATGAGTGCTGTAAACAATGCTATCTCCATTTCTATATAATTGTGCAACCAAGGCTGCATTGATATTATCCGCATCAGGCAACGCAACGGGTAATACGACTATTGAATCAGCATTATTTTGTTGCGGTAATGTTGTATTCCGAAAAGTTGGTACAGCATAAGCTTTCGCTTTATCCCAAATGATTAAACCAGCTTTATTTATGAACTCATTTATTTGCTTATCATTCATTTTGGCTTTTACATCATTCAATACCAAATTAACTGAAGGATTTAAAGATGTATTGTGTTTAAAAAATACACTTCGATTATTTTGTTCGATACTTTTCGGTTCAATCAAAATCTCTCTCTTTGTGCACCGAAGTCCGGCAATGATTATAAGAAACAGAAATATACCGCTTTTCAGAGTTCGGTTTTCAAAAATTCTTATTCCACTAAAAAAGTTTTAAAAATTGCGCATAGGGTTTTTTTATTATTAGGTTAAATTTTCTGTTCCAAAAGTTAAGCAGTGACAATATATCACCTCGTTCTATGAGAGTTTGCAACATTTCTACTTAATGAACAAATCAATTGTAGCATTATAATAAAAATAAATCGTTTTTGCAAATGCTTACTTTTATAATCAAATTGTTCCGCTTGCTTTTGATAAAATAAATAGCAAGATTGTTAGTTGAAATTTTGGAAGTAAATTTCGTTTTCGCTTGTCATTTGAAATGCCTTCTTTCAATTGTTTTAATTTTTAAACTTATCTACTTTTCTCATTCGGTATTCAATTGACAAAAGAATGGCTGACCGCCATCGGCACTTCGCTTGATCTTGCTTTGTAAAGTTTGAAAGTATTTATCTTGCATCACAATTTTTCTTATAAAAAAATATTAATGAAGAAGCTCATCATTATTACTCTTTCGCTATTCGCCTCCTGTACCATCGCCCCAAAAATAACTGTGTCAAATGAAAGTACTAATAGAAGTAACATTGGAATTGATGGAAAGCTATTTGCAACCTCTTACGCGCAGCGAGCAGCAGAATACAGGGCTTTATGCTTCCAGGCATATAATATTGCTCACCTGCGGGTAGATGAAATTGTCAAGAAAAATTATGCAAAACCAAAAGCATTAATTACAGACATTGATGAAACGGTATTAGACAACAGCCCTTATGAAGCACATCAAACTTTGCGGGGAAAAGATTACGAGTCGGCATCGTGGGCTGAATGGACTGCGATGGCAAATGCTGATACTGTGCCCGGCGCACTTTCGTTTTTTAAATATGCTTCTTCAAAAGGCATTGAAGTTTTTTACGTTACTAATCGAGGAGAAAAAGAAAGAGAGGTTACGCTAAAAAATCTGCAAAAATTTAATTTCCCTAATGCTGACAATGCGCACCTGTTGTTGAGAGAAAATATTTCTTCCAAAGAAGAAAGGCGTAAATCAATTGCTAATTCCTATTCGATCACTATGCTCTTGGGCGATAATCTTGCAGATTTTAGTTTTCTTTTCGATGTAAAAAATACCGGCGACAGGCTGAACAATGTAAATGCCGCTGCGGCTGAGTTTGGTGACAGGTTTATCATCCTGCCCAATTTTATGTACGGAGATTGGGAATCATCCATGTATCATTTTATGCCTGCACTTTCACAGGCACAAAAAGATTCTTTAATAAAAGCAGCGGTGATAACTTATTAATGCAATAGGTATCCTGTAGTTTTTTTATTGCTTTGCTATCCATTCTTTGGCAAGTGCCAGCTCTTCCATTTTAAAACCTTTTGTTTCTCCCGGAATTAATTTTCCAAAAACATTGGTGAACTTTTTAATGCCGTCACTTTTGGAAACTATCGCAAGCTTGCGCCATTTGGTAAAATATTTAGCGCCCAATAAAGCGTCATCTATCCAGGCTCCGGCTGTGTAATTTGATAGTGGCGTATCTACCACGAGCAGGTAGTTAATTTTACCAAATGCTTTTGCAACACTGCCGACAAGCGGATAAATAATTTTTTGATAATCCTCTCTGGTTACTTTGTCTATTGCGCGGAAACCTATGACGTAGGCAGGTAGGCCGGTTATTACTTCAATCATATAAAATTGTTTAAGTTTTTTTTAAAGAATATTTATTAATCTTATCAAAATAACAACAACACTTTTAGCAGATACTCGTAAAGTGGAAAAATTTCCCCTTATGAAAATTAAATTAACATAAAGATACATTATCAAAGGGTGTATTGTTCATGGCATCATTTTAGATATTCTTCTGGAAAAAAATATAATATTATGAGTGTAAATGATAAGTTAACTGAAGTATTAAATGATCTTATCCAAATCAATAATGATAGGACAAAAGGCTATGAAAATGCGGCTGATGACGCTAAGTCAACAGATGTGGATCTGAATGTCACCTTTAATAAGATGGCCGATCAAAGCAGGAAAAACGTAGCAGAACTTACGAATGAAGTGCATAGGTTGGGTGGTGACGCAGCCACCGGCACCACTGGTAGTGGAAAAATTCACCGTGCCTGGCTTGATGTAAAAGCAACTTTTTCCGGACATGACCGGCAGGCGCTTCTTGACTCTTGCGAGTTTGGCGAAGATGCTGCGCAAAAGGCATATAAAAATGCACTTGCTTCAGATGCAGAGATGTCTGCAGAAACAAGAAATTTAATTACTGATCAACAATCATCATTGAAAACATCACATGACCTGATAAAAAAATACAGGGATGCGAACAAAGCACTTGATGCCTAACTCGCAAAAATTCTCACTTTATATAAACAAACTATTAGTAAGGCCCCGGGTGTTCGCCGGGGTTTTGTTATAAAAGGAATGATGTCATGTACGAAATCAAGACCCCGGCATATCAAGGTTATTTAAAAAATTCCTTTCTTCTTTTTTCCGTATGCCGAAATTATACCGCAAATTAATTCCAATACGCCTGGTGTCGGATCTTCTAAAACCCGATGCAGAAATGCTGCCCTGTGTTAACGTGAAATTATTATTATTGGTATAAAATAAATCGTTGCCGTTTAGAGTGATGATTAATTTTTTTTGCAGCAATTGTTTGTTTATGCTCAGGTTAAGCGATCCAAACGGTGTGAGCTCATAAAATTGCTGTTGCCCGTTAAACCTCGCAAAGCCATGCAAAGTAATTTGCGATGTGCTGGAAAGCTTGAAGGTTTGATAAGTGAAAAACGAGATGCTTCCTCTTTTGTAGAATAGTGGCTTGCTTTCATAAAACCCCTGGTAAAAATTGTGATTGTACTGCGCTCCTGCTACTACAAAATATTTTCCTCCGGGCGGTATCGCTCCTAATATCCTGAAATACGTTTCTTTATTATTTCCCAGGTTGTCATAAGTGCGATAGGCTGTGCGCTTGCTGGTATCAGCCTGGTAAACAACATTGGTAAAAATATCTTTTGTGTCATTTACACCGAGAGCAAAAATTGGCCTTTCATCTACAGAAATATTGGCTTCATAATTTTGCGTGAACTGCGGCCGCAGGTTAGGGTTGCCCGTTTCAAAAAGGTAAGGATCAATATATCGTTGCGAAGGATTAAGCAGTTGATAACCGGGGCGGCTTATGGTGCGCCTGTAAACAAGATAGGCCCGCAGGCTGTATCCCATTATTTTCATAAGAGAACGGCTAAGGTATATGTATGGAAAAAAATCTGTGCGGCTTATGTTGAATGATGTATCAGTAGGTATTGTTTGTTTTCCCTTCATCACCGTATTCTCCACTCTTGTGCCTGCCTTCAATGTGATACCCGCTAACGTTTTAGAAGCCTGCAAATAACCTGCATTGATATTTTCATAATAGCTATAGTAACTTGTCCTGTCTTCGTTTTTTGTTCTTACTCCATTTGTCTGCAAGAAGTAATCCGTATTATTTTTAAAATTAGTGACCGTTGTTTTTATGCCTGTTTCAATTAAAAAGCTCTTCGGAAATTTTAGTAAAAGATTGCTTTGCGCCGAGAAAAAATTAAGGTTAGTTTTTAATGAACCATCGCCACTGTTTGAAGCAATAACCGGAACATAAAATTGTGTTGTAAAATTTTGCTTAGTATTATTTGGAGAATAATTATAAGAAATATCATTTGTCCATTCGGATCCCAGGCTATCTATGCTCAGCTTCGATGACAGCCCTTGTGATAGAAAGAAAGCATTATTTCGGTTGTTGACATCTGCCACGTTTCTTACGGCAATTTCATCCGTGCTTATTTTACTTATACTACTTTCATTCGTTGATCGATTATTATTATCACTCAGGCTAAGCCTTCCATCATAGCTTACTTCCCATTTTTTATTGAGCTGGTAACTTGTACCGAAACCGAGATAGTAGGTGTTGCCGGGGTAGGTGGTAACAGCATCTTGGCTCAATAAAGAGTCAGGTGCAAAGATGCGATCCGTCTTTATTTCATCGTAGGTGTTTTTATGCGTTAGTTGCATATTGAGATAGCTGGATACCGCCCCGTTATTATTGTTAAGGTTAAAGCCAACATATTGGGTTACATATCTTCCCTGGTTCATTCCTGCGTTTACGCTGCCCGTTAGCCCGATCTTTACGCCTTTTTTTAAAACAACATTTACAATGCCGCCTGCACCTGAGGCATCGTACTTAGCGGATGGCGTTCGCAGTATTTCAATACTTGCAATCGCGCCGGGTGGTAAACTTTTCAATAAAGAGGCAACATCAGCCGTACTCATTTTTTGCTCTCTGCCATTTATATAAATAGCAGCAGGTGTAGTACTGTTCAAGTAAATATTTCCATCCTGGTCAACAAAAAGGCCGGGAGTTTTCTCAAGTACTTCATACCCACTCGTGGAACTGGGAACAAGGTTTTCGGGATCAACAATAGTTTTATCATCTTCCTGCCGCATGATGGGCTTTGTTGATTTTATAACTACTTCTTCCAATATAGATGTGCCGTTTTCAAGCGTGAAAACAAAAACGGGCTGTTCGTTTTTTATGGTTATTCCTTTCTGAAATGGTGCATAGTTGATTGCTGTGACGCTCACCTTGTACTGGCCATCATGCGTAAGTGTAAAAGAGACTTTGCCGGCGCTATCAGTTACCTTTTCTATCAAATGCAATGAATCATTTACGGGTACAACTTTTACCGTGCTGAAGGGAACCGGTTCAGCTTTCCGGTTGATGATCTTAAATGTTACGTTGGTTGTTTGTGCAAATAACCTTGCGGGAAAAAACAAGCCAAGCGTGAGCGTCGCGAGGAAAAAATATTTCAATGTTCGTTTTGCCGTAAAATTAAATTTCATAGAGGCCGGACAGTTTACGCAAAACTAACAGAAGGGCTTAACAGTTGTGTCTTTGAATTGTTGGATTTTTGTGAAATGAAAAATAAGAAATTGCAATAGTTCCACCGAATATTTAAGAACATAATTTAATAAAGGCAACAGCTTCTGCAATCATTTGTTCAAGTTGCGGGCTTGCTTCTTCAAAAGGGTGTTTTGTATTAAAAGTGTGAGTGGCGCCGGGAATTATCTTTAAAGAAGTTTTATTGTTATTCGCTTTTGCCCATTCATATTTTGCGTAGCTGTGTTCCACCGGAATAGCTTCATCATTTTCACCATGAAGAATCAGCAATGGCTGCACAAGTTTTTTTATTTCATTTTCTACATTCCAGGCGGTATCACTTTCCAGTACTTCATTTAAAAATTCTTCTCCCTGAGGTAACGCCTGTTTTGTACGATTATTCATTTTATAAAAAACTTTATTTTGCTTCCATTCATCAATCATTTCTTTGGGCCAAAAGTTAAGTTGCTTTACGGTGCTGATTAAAATAATGCCGGCAATATTTATGTTTTCTTCTTGTGCTTTCGCTGCTGCAAACACTGTCGGTACACCGCCAAGGCTATGCGCCATTAAGAAAATCCTGGAATACTTTATGAATTTTTCCGAAGCCAAATTGTGCAAGATGCACATCGTATCTTCTACCTCGAGGCGCATACAATTCTTTTCATACTTCTCAAGGTGTTCGAAATAATCTGCATCACCCTTCACCCCGCCATGGCTGAAATTGAAACTATAGCTTGCAATATTATTACCAGCAAGGCTTTGCTGAATATGAGGGAACATTCCATAATTATAAAAGCCATTGTGCCCATTGATAATAATGACTAATGGTGCATCATTCTCTGCCGGGTCATAAACTCCTTCAACTACGCCATCTTTGTGACTGAACGAAAGTTTTTCGCTTTGCATGATTCATCTTGTTAGTTTTTAAAGGTCTGCAATTTTGCGGATATGAAAAGAAAGGCTCAACTTATAAATACTAAAAAGTTCCTGCATATTCTCAGGAACTCAAATAAATTAATCGGAAGTTTAGGGATTGTTAAGGATGCCGCACACAAGCGGAAGATGCCCAAATAATGAAATACAAAACTTATGGCAGTAATAGTGGTTTGCGAAGTTGCTTCGTATGCCGTATATCATTTGAATTTTTTTTAAACTGTAATTTAAGCCATAAAAAAAACCTCCGCAATTAAGGCAGAGGCTTTTTAATTTTTTTATCCCGGGATGGTTTTTCAGGATAAAAAAGAGCAGCTTTACACTGGTTTTCTTTTGGGGATATACTGCTTATTAAACTAATTTTAAAAGTTGATTTCTAAAGCAAAGATATGAAGTGATGAAATCCGCCGCAAGCGCACGTTTACTAAAATATCGAACTATTGAAATTACTATTTGATTCGTAGTTTTACGAGTATGCCAGGGGGTTGGCAAAATTTATTTTTCTAAATAATTTGAGTAAAACTTTTATGTTGACAATCTTTTCCTTCACTATTTATCTTTAATGAATGAATAATGTTTCAGCACATTTAAGAATATCGGGAAAAGTGCAAGGTGTATTTTTCAGGGCTACGGCAAGGAAGATCGCGGAAAAAAATAACCTCACGGGTTGGATTAAAAACCGTGCAGATGGAAATGTAGAAGCTATCGTTTCGGGAAATAAAGTTGACGTTGAAAGATTTATAGAATGGTGCAAGCGCGGGCCTGCAAAAGCACAGGTAGAGTCTGTGGATATAAACTACATCGAAGGGAAGGTATTCAAAGAGTTTACGGTGAAAAGAGAATAGTCATTGCGGATGCATTTCAAACATCGCAAGGTTGACAACCTTTCAACAAGTTAATTTTAGATTTAAAAACTCTATCTGAAAGGTTGACAACCTTTAACCCAGAGCGACATCCGGTAGCTGTCGGATTTGGAATGAACCCGTTATTTGCGTTAAATCATTTTAATTGCGGATATTGTCTTTGAATCGGATTATTAATTCAAATAAATCTTTAAATAATTTCAGGATGCGTTTTTCAATTGTCTCTTTGTTGTTGATTCTTTCGCTCTCTTCCTTTGGGCAAAAGTTTTACTTATTTACCGGCACATATACGGGTACCGGAAGCAAGGGAATTTATGTTTACGAGTTTAATGCGGCCAACGGCACAGCAACTTTGTTGAGCAACACTGATAGCGTGGCTAATCCTTCTTATCTCACCGTATCACGCGACGGCAAAAATGTATATGCCGTGAATGAAACGCACCCCGGTTATGTAAGTTCTTTCTCATTCAATAAAAAAAATGCAAAGCTCAGTTTTATAAATTCGCAACCAACAGGTGGATTCGATCCATGCTATGTAACCAACGACAGTAGTGGTAAATGGCTTTTTGTTGCTAACTACACCGGTGGTAGCGTAGCAGTGTTCCCGGTAAACAAGAATGGTTACCTGCATCCACGTGCTCAATTGATACAAGACTCAGGAAGCAGTGTAAATAAAGAGCGGCAGGAAAAAGCGCATGTACATTCAACCATTTTTTCTCAGGATCAACAATTTTTATTTACACCAGACCTTGGCATGGATAAAGTAATGATCTATAAATTCAAGCCTTCTCTAAAAAAGCCGCTTGTGCCCGCAAGTCCGCCTTTTGAAAAAACATTGGATGGGGAAGGGCCAAGGCATTTTGTATTTCATCCAAATAACAAATTTGCCTACCTCATCAGTGAGCTTTCCGGCTCCGTATCTGCTTATAAATATCATGACGGCAAATTGAAAAAGTTTCAAAGTATAAAAGCGCATCCTGAAGATTTTAATGGAGTAATCGGCAGCGCGGATATTCATATCTCTCCTGACGGAAAATTTTTATACGCTTCCAATCGTGGCGACGAAAATACCATTACAATATTTTCTATTGACAATATGGGCAAGTTGACATTGCAAGGCTATCAATCTACCCTGGGCACAACTCCCCGCAATTTTATAATAGACCCTACGGGTAATTATTTATTAGTGGCAAACCAGGGAAGTGACAACATAGTTATTTTTAAAAGAAATAAAAAGACAGGCATGTTGAAAGAGACAGGTAATGAGATACAAGTTCCGAAGCCTGTATGCCTGCAAATGACGGTGGTGAGATAAATCTTTGCTTATGGATTTAGCGAAAATTAAGCGATTCCCTTTGCAAGCCATTAATCAATGACGTCCCACGTCGTCGGCATCTGTGGCGCTTCTTCGCCCGGTGGTGTTATAGCTTCCGCAGCTTTTTTATTCGCCGCCTCTATCTCATTATCAATTTGACCGTCAGAATTAATATCAGTAATTATATTATTAATATCCTCGTCTGAGATGGTGTCATTAATATCGCTCAAATGTTTATCAATTTTTTCCCGTGTTACCTTATCAGAAAATTCATGCTCAGTATTTTTTCCATCGGCTGTTTTATCGGATTGTGCCATAGCTTAATTTTATTTTCAAAATAAGAAAATGATATATTACTTTAATGAAAAGGATAAATGATAATGCAAACTTAACACAGCTTGTTTGCAATAACGATGCGCATAAACTGCGATTGGCGAGTGCATTTCAAATCCGACAGCTTATCGGATGTCGCTCTTGGTTAAAGGTTGTCAACCTTCCAGATGGAGTTTTTAAATCTAAAATAACTTGTTGAAAGGTTGACAACCTGGCAACATTTTGAAATGCACCCAGACTGGCAGCAATGATTTTTTAAAAGTAAATAATTGTACATTCAGCAGATGAATAAAATACTTGCAACACTCATCTTTTGGGTAACACCATTGATACATTCCTGCAATAGCGGCAAGAGTAATAACATCGCTAAAAAGAATACAGCTTTTACTATTCAAAAGGATACAACTTACAGCTTTGGCAAGGCTTCTGAAGATGGCATAGGCAAGTTTTATTTTGGCAGAGAAATATCACAAATAATGGGAAGTGGGGGCGCTGCATGGCTTGAGCGCGACAACAGGGAGCAGGAAGAAAATGCAATATCGGCAATAAAAAATATGAACTTATCGAAAGAAAGTGTAGTGGCGGACATCGGCGCCGGTACGGGGTATTACTCATTCAAAATCGCCCAAAAAGTAACAGCCGGAAAAGTGTATGCGGTGGAAATACAGGATGCATTTATTAATTATTTAAGCTCCCGCAAAACAACGCTCAAAGCCGGCAATGTGGAAGTTATAAAAGGAACAGACCGCTCCACCAACCTGCCGGGAAATTCCATTGATCTTGTAATGATGGCAGACGTTTATCACGAGCTTGAATATCCACACGAAATATTGCAATCAATAAAAAAATCTTTGAGGCCAACCGGTAAATTGTTGTTGCTCGAATACCGCGGCGAAGACTCTTCCCTGCCAATAAAGCTTCTGCACAAAACAACTATTAAGCAGCTTAACAAAGAAATGGTAGCAAACGGATTTCAACTTTTTTATGATGGAGAATTTTTGCCGATCCAGCATTTTTTGCTTTATAAAAAAGAATAGACCGGTATTATTTTGCATCCGCTAATCTCCCCCTGCTTTATCTCCTACAAACCAATGCTCTTTGTTTTTAAACAACACATTGAAAGTAGTGAGAGAACCATAGATGCGTGTTATGTATTGTTGCAGGTTTACCTTTTCTTCATCACTTAAAATTTTATGCGCATTTATTTGCTGCTCCATCACCCGTACCCTATCTCTCACCATTACTATTTTATGAAAGAAAGCATCTATCGGAATCTCTTTCGGCTTTTGGGTTTTATCAGCCGGCTGTAAAAGCATCGTGCCGCCTTTCCAGCGATCGCCCAGCGGAACTATTTCTGAAGCATCGCCCCACAGCCTTAATATTTTCAACAGTGAGCGTTCCACTTCACTTATTGTCTCAAGCTCTACAGTAACGTTTTCAGCAATGATCTCTTCGAGCTGCGGATCAGTCTTATCAATCTCCTTAATGCCATAGGTAATAAATGAAATAATGTAAGTAGCGAAGTGTACGCCCACTATCACTCCGGGGCCATACTGTGTATGCTGCAGCCGCGTGCCTATGCCCAATGTCAATTGTTCCATATCTCAAGTTTTTATTTGCGGTAAATTTATTATTTCCTAACTAATAATGATAATGTGTATATGCCGCAAAAGTTGTCATAATCAACAGCCATCATATCAATTGAATTAGCTTTTGAAAATTACTGCCGAAATAGTTATTTTTAAAAACTCAAATAGTAAATATGAAAATTAAGCTGCACTTCTTACTCTTCCTTTTATTTGTTACCTCTTTCACAATCGCTCAAACAGGCAAAGGCCGGTGGAATACAATATCTTCTAACGGCTACACTTATAAAACTGTAAGTGGCGACCCTATGAAGGCGCGGTTTTATGTTTTGAAAAATGGATTAACCGTTATTCTCAGCGTAAATAAAAAAGAGCCGCGTATTCAATCGTTGGTGGCGATAAGGTCGGGCAGTAACAGCGACCCGCGGGACCATACCGGGCTTGCCCATTACCTGGAGCATCTTATGTTCAAGGGTACAGATAAGTACGGATCGCTGAACTGGCAAAAAGAAAAACCTTATCTCGATAAAATTGATTCACTCTATGAGCAATACAATCATACAACAGATACCGCAAAGCGTGCCGCTATCTATCGCGATATTGATATAACAAGCGGTGAAGCTGCCAAATACGCCATAGCTAATGAATATGATAAGCTAATGTCGTCAATGGGAGCGCAGGGAACAAACGCTTCTACCTGGTACGAGTTTACGGTATACACTGATGACATTTCTTCTAATGCAATTGATAAGTATCTAACGGTGCAGGCTGAACGATTTAGAAATCCTGTGTTCCGGATCTTCCATACAGAATTGGAAGCCGTTTATGAAGAGAAAAATATCAGCCTCGACTCTGATCCTGATAAGGTAGATGAACTGCTCTATGCTACATTGTTTCCTACCAACAATTATGGACAGCAAACAACCATTGGTACAATAGAGCATTTAAAAAATCCTTCGTTAAAAGCGATCAGGGCTTTTTACAATAAAAATTATGTTCCGAATAATATGGCTGTGATCATGACGGGAGATTTCAATCCTGATAGCCTGGTTAAAAAGATTGACAAATATTTCAGCTATATGAAAGCCAGTCCTGTAGCCGATTACAAGCCTGCTTCCGAGGTGCCCATAACCAAAGCGGTATATAAAGAAGTATTAGGGCCGGATGCTGAAAGCGTGGATATAGGCTATCGCCTTCCCGGTGAAAAAGATAATGCTGCTGCCGTAAAGATGACTGGCTTAAAAAATATTCTCAGCAATGGGAAAGCGGGGTTGATTGACCTTGACCTGAATAAAAAGCAAATGTTGCTGAATGCAAAAGCCTCTGTTAGCGGCTACCGGGAGTATTCAATATTTGAATTAACCGGCAGGCCTAAGTCTGATCAAACACTTGAGCAGGTGAAAGACCTTTTATTAAGTGAGGTAGAAAAAGTAAAGAACGGAGATTTTGATCTTAACCTGATAAAAGCTGCAGCCATTAATTATAAGCTGAATGAATTGCAATCGTTGGACAACAATCAAAGCCGTGCATACAATTTATTTGGCAGTTTTATTTTAGACCGGGATAAATCCTGGCCACAGCAAGTTGCTTTTAGTGAGGCGTTGTCGAAATTATCCAAACAGGACATTATGAATTTTGCAGAAGAATTTCTTGCTGACAATTTCGTGTGCATATACAAAAGGATAGGGGAAGATAAAAGCGTTGTAAAGGTGGCGAAGCCCCCGATCACACCGGTAGAAATGAACCGGGAAGCGCAATCGGATTTTTTAAAGAAAGTGGCTGCAATGCCTGTTAGTGCTGTTCAGCCGCAGTGGCTCGATTACGATAAGGACATAAAGAAATCAAAAATCGGCAACACACAATTATTATATGTTCAAAACAAAGACAATGATATTTTCCGCCAGAGCTATCGCTTTGAAATGGGAAATTTTAATTCAAAAACCATTTCGCTTGCGGCGCAATATCTTCAATATCTAGGAACAGATAAATTGAACGCTGAAGATATTAGCAAGCAGTTTTATTATATCGGTTGCAATTACAACATTAATGTTGGTGATGAGTTTACCACTATTACAATTTCAGGCTTGCAGGAAAATATGAGTAAGGCGAATAACCTGTTGGAAAATCTTTTGGCAAACTGCAAGGGAGATGAAGAGGCGCTTGCAGCCTTAAAGGGAAGAATTTTAAAAGCAAGAGCAGATAATAAGTTGAATAAAAGAGCGATACTTGCCGGTATGCGATCGTATGCGATGTATGGAGAAAAAAATCCGTTCAATAATCAATTTACTAACGATGAACTGAAAGAGTTAAAAGCTGCAGACCTTGTGGACTTACTTCACAATCTTACCAAATACAAACACCTTGTAATTTATTATGGGCCGCTTTCTGTGGCTGATGCTACCGCTGCTATAAGCAAACTTCATCCATTGCCGGTAACGTTGGACTATCCTTCCGGCAGCAATTTTACTAAAATAGAACAAACGAAAAATACAGTGCTGTTTGCAGATTATGATATGGTGCAGGCGGAAGTTGCCTGGGTAAGAAACACGGTAAACTTTAGCCCTGAAGAAGAACCCATGGTGGAAGTATTTAATGAATATTACGGTGGTAGTATGGGCTCTATTGTTTTTCAAACTTTGCGTGAATCAAAAGCTTTGGCGTATAGTACTTATGCCTATTATGCGGTGCCGGCGAAGCAGGAAGATAAGTATGCCGTGATCGGATACATCGGCACGCAGGCTGATAAATTAGATGATGCCATATCCGGCATGAATGAGCTTTTTACAAATGTGCCTGAGTCAGAAAAAGTATTAGAAGTTTCAAAGCTGAGTATAAAGAACCGGTATCAAACAGAGCGCTATACAAAAGATGCCGTGATTTATCAGTACCTCGCCGATCAGCGCTTAGGATTAACGAGAGATATGCGGAAAGATGTGTATGAGAATTTTGAAAAGATCAACTTTAAAGACCTTCAAAAATTTGCCGGTAATAATATATCAAACAAGCCATACACCTATTGCATACTTGCTTCAGAAAAAAGAGTGGATATCGAAAAACTTGCTAAATATGGTGAAGTAAAAAAATTAAGCCTTGAAGAAATATTCGGTTATTGAGCCAGCGATATAATCTTATAAACAGGCAGTTTTCAATGCCGGTTTTTTTTGTGAAAATTATAGACGTTATCTTTTCCTGATAAATCTTTTATTGCTGCTGTTATTTTATGATAATGCCTGCAGCGGTACAAAAGAATAGGGATCTATTGAATATTGTTCGTCGAGCTTTAGATGCCTCTCGCCCAACTCAACATCAATGAAAGAAGCACCCTCCTTGATTTCCCAGAGATATAATTTTTTATTTAAGAGATGTTGCTCAAATACTTCGGGCAGTATTTCCGGCAGTAATCCATTCCAGCAGGCTAGTTCCAGCTTTTCTTTTTCAGTAAGCTGGTGATAATTAATGCCATCAGTTGTTTCGCAAAATTGGCGGGAAGAGAAGCTTGTTCCCGTGATGAGTAAAATCTCTTTTTGAGTCGAATACGTTTTCATAATTTTTAATTTAAAAACATTCATTAATAAGACGTGAAACGGTTGTATTTGTATTAACCCTACCGCGAAATATTCTGTTAAATACTTTGCCGGTAAAAAAAATACAGATGGATTATGCTAAAGATTACATTTCAAGCCAGCCTGTTGAAAGGCCATGTAATTATTAAGCGAAGAGATTTTAATAAAGATAATGGGAACTGTACGAAGGATTGATAGCTGTAAATGTAAATAACATTTTCTGAATTTGCAATGCCCGGAAAATAATCAACTGGAAATTTGTTTATAGAAACAACTTTCTGTATCTATCATAGTATGCTTAACCGGACTTTTAAATTACCCGGAGCTTACCCGTCTATCCTGCATTAAGGGATGGTTATTTTCCTGTATGCCTTATATGTTATCGCTATGTTATAGTAGTAAGCTCCTAAGCTAATGCAACCATTTGCATTAAACTACATATCTCCAATCGTATCTAATTTTTTGAAAAAGAAAAATAAATATTGTAAAGGAAAATAAATACAGGGATTTTATTTAACAAAAACATCCTTTTATTCACTACTATAAAGTTTAAATTTGGTAACAAAAATTTCTAAATATAAGATCATGAAACACATAAATATTATATTACTCATCACACTTTGCACCACGTTCGTTTTTACAACTGCAGAGGCGCAACGCCGTGGAATGGGTAACGCTGAGGGAAGAAACAGAGAAAGCAGGCCATCAAACATTTCTCCTTCACGAGGTGAAAGCGCCAATGTAAGATCATTTCCCGATGCACAAAGAACTGAGCATAGAGATTACAATAACTCTTCAGCCAGACCAGAAAGAAATTCAGTGACCCGCGATAATCGCAATACTCCTCAAAGAAGTTTCCAGGATAATCGCCTTACTACAACCACCGATCGCAATAATTATCAAAGTTCCAACCAACGAAATTCTGTTATTAGTACAGACAATACAGCCAGGGTAATAAGAGAAAGAAATACGAACCTGAACCAAACCCCGGTTAGAAATACGCAGGGCACAAGTGTAAGCCCTCAAAGCAATAGCCGCACATTTGATCAGCAGAGAAACAACAGGAATGTAGTGGCCAGTAACAATGCTTTCCGAAATAATAGTTATAACGGTTATCGTAACAGTAATTATCGGGATCGTGACAATTATAGAAATAGTTATTATAGCTATAACAGAAATGGCGGTGGCCGCAGGTTCTATGTAATGTATGGGCCAAGATATTCTTACAGGCCATACAACAGTGTTTCAATTTATTTTGGCGGCTTTCCATATTATTATTCCAGCGGACTTTACTACGGCTATTATGGCGGTTATTACCAGCCCGTGTTTCCGCCCTTTGGCA
Organism: Hanamia sp.; assembly: GCA_965217965.1. Taxonomy (GTDB): domain Bacteria; phylum Bacteroidota; class Bacteroidia; order Chitinophagales; family Chitinophagaceae; genus Ginsengibacter. The sequence continues at coordinate 1,271,690 of CBDCJQ010000002.1, forward strand.
TTCGCATAGCTACATTACCTTTCGGCTATTCACGTTTTTACATGGGGGTTGATCCTTTTTATTATTACAACGGAATTTACTACAGGCAGTACGATAACAGTTATGAAGTAGTAGATGCTCCCATGGGCGCTACTGTTTCGTCTTTGCCTACCGGTGCAAAATCAGTATCGATCAACGGGGAAAAATTCTATGAATTGAACGGTACTTATTATAAAGAAGATAGAAATTCAAAAGGCCGGACTGTTTATGTTGTTGTTGGAAAAAATGGAGAAATCAATAATTCTAACGAAGGTAATAATAGTGATTATTCTGCGTCTCCTTTGAACAATGGAGATATTGTACCCGAGCTACCCGAAGGCTCAAAAGTAATAACACTCAATGGTGAAAAACTCTATGTAACTCCTGATGACACTTATCTAAAGGAAGAGAGGAATGGAGATATCTTACAGTATCGCGTAGTTGGTAAATAAGTGGGAGATAATTTGTAAATAATTTTTGAATTTTTAATGCCGGTTTTATACCGGCATTTTTATTGAATGGTATCTACGGTTCATTTTATCAGCTTATTAAATTTTTTTAGCTCGGTAGTTTCAAAAGGCGATAGTACTTCATTGTTATCATATTTTGCTTTAAGATAAAGCACTCTTTTATGTTGCGGGTATTTAGTAAGAATTGCCTCAATTAATTTGCCCGCCTCCATATCTTTTTCAAACATGGGAGCTGTACCTGGCAATTCAGATTTATACCTGTTTGGCATCTTCTTCATAATTGCTTCTAATGTGCCAAGCTTACCGGGCGATATTCCCTCTATCTTCGAGGCTTTACTGTATAAACCTTGCAACTGTTTTTTACTAAGGCTTCCGCGTTGCATATATTGTTTGTAAATGCTTATTATAAATGACGAGAGAGGAAACGCTTCAATGCAATCTTCCAGTATAATATTTATAATATCAATTTTCTTTCTATTGTCGGGCATATTAGCAAATTGAGCAGGCAAATTTAAAAAATACATTTTTGATGGTATTGGTTTTACCATATAAAAATGTTCACGGCATACATTATTGCGTCATAAATCTTTTATGACGCAGGTTTTATAAATTTTTAACGTCTTATACTCTTAATCAACAATTAATAGGTTATAATTAAGGTGATACAGAGTTTGATGCATGTTGGTTAATGGGTTCCATCTATTATCTCATCTGTTTTTTATTTACTCTGGGCATAATGTTTTTCAAGGGCGTGGTCTTTAACCGTGCATTTTTTGAACAAAACCATTTATTGAACGTTGCATTACAGTTGAACCGGCCTGAATGGCCTGTCATTAAACAAAAAGAATTTAACATCTAATGAAATTTTTACTTCTACCAATCTTACTTTATTTTTTTTCTCTTAGCGCAAAAGCACAAGTTGACAGAGAACCCCTACCAGAAAACAACGAAAATATATTACACCTCAATAGCGCCAACAGAATTTATGGAAAGGTCGTAGATCTTCAGGCAAAGAAGCCTGTAGTGGCTGCCTCTATCCAACTAACGACCCGGGTACATGACAGGGGAAGTTCGCTGATGAAAGATTCGGTAATTGCTGCCATGCTGAGCGAAGCTAATGGAGACTTTAGTTTTAGGCAGGTGCCTGCGGCAGATAGTTTACACATAATAATTTCCGCTGTGGGTTATAGTCCTTATTCAGCTTACTTTCCCTTTAATGCTACCTCCGGAGGTATTACTAATACAAACACGGTGGAAAAGAACCTTGGTAATATTACTATGGCCCATATTTCTCAAACGCTTGATGAGGTAAAGGTTGTGTTAGATAAGCCGGCTTTGCAAATGGGCATTGATAAAAAGATATATGATGTTGATAAAAGCATCACGTCAAAAGGTGGAACTGCTATTGATGTAATGAAAAATATTCCATCTGTATCTGTTGATGTGGACGGAAATATTGAATTGAGAAACTCTTCGCCAACAATATTTATTGACGGCAGGCCGACTATTTTAACGCTTGAGCAAATACCCTCAGACAATATTGATCGCATTGAGCTTATTACAAATCCCTCGGCAAAATATGATGCCTCCAGCACCGGTGGAATAATCAATATTATTCTTAAGAAAAATAAGCGAACAGGTTTGAACGGACTACTTTCTTTAGCGGCAGGTACGCAAGCCATATTATCAGGAAATGCCAACCTTAATCTGCGGCAGGGAAAGCTCAACTTCTTCCTTAGCGGAAATTACAATCAATCGGGTGGCAAATCGGACAGTAAAAGTTTCAGGCAAAATAAAGAAAATGGCCTTGTAGAAAATTACTTTAATCAAAACTCAACCAACGAACGTACCCGCAAGTTTACTTCTGTAAGGTTTGGCCTTGATTATTTTATTGATAACAGAAACACACTTACGGTATCGCAGGGCCTTGTGCAGGGCCGCTTTACAAGTGATGAACAGCAAAAGCAGGAATACCTGAATACCGGCAAAGAATTGGAAAGATATGGTAACAGGACATCCGACAGCCGTTTCCAGTTTAACAGGTACAATACGCAGGGTAACTTTACACATAAGTTTCCAAAGGATGGTGAAGAATTAAATGCGAGTGTGGATGTTAGTTATGGTGATGTAAAAAATAATGCAAACATCCTGAACACTTTCTATTTGACTGATGGCTCTGTTTATGGAAACCCCAATGTAGTACGAAATGATGGCGCTAATAATAATAACCAGGTAACAGCAAAAATTGATTTTGTAAATCCACTGAAGAATGATAACAAAATAGAAACAGGGTTGCGCAGTTACACAAATACCTATAGCAGCGATTTTAATTCGTTTGCCTTAACTAACGGAGCCGAAATAAAATTACCCCTTAGTAATAAGTATAAATATAGCGAGGTAGTGGATGCGGCCTATTTTACATATACCGGTAAAATAAAAAGCATCGGTTACCAGGCCGGTATTCGCGGCGAATATTCCAAATTCACCGGCACACTTATTGACAGTGTCCGGTCATTTGGGTATGAATATCCGAGTAAGCTAAAGAACATTTGGGATGCCCTCTTTCCAAGCCTGTATCTTTCTAAAAAAATAAATGATAATGAGGAGATACAATTAAATTATTCACGAAGGGTAAGGCGGCCAAATTTCTGGGAACTGAATCCATTCATTGATATTAACGATCCGCTCAATATTCAACAGGGAAACCCGGAGCTAAAGCCGGAGTTCACCAACTCAATGGAATTCAACTACAGCAAGACTTTTAAAGACAGGAGTAATTTTCTCGGCGTGCTTTACTATCGCAATACACAACAGGATATTACGAGGTATAGCGATACAATTACCACGGCCCAGTTTCAGCAGTTGAACAATGCAGCGGTAGATCCCAACGCTATTTTAAATACGTTCATCAATGCGCAAAGCACTAACCGGCTTGGCCTGGAACTTACACTTCAGCAAAAGCTGGGAAAGAATTTTGATGTGACACCTTCCGTAAGTATTGGCTATCGCAATGTAAAGGCAAACGTAAGCCAACAAAATATCAGCAATGAAGGATTTAACTGGAGCACTAAATTTACTGCCAATTATAAAATTGAAGCAAATGATCGTTCTGTTTTTAATGACCTTAGCGTACAGCTAACAGGCGAGTATGAATCACCAAGAGTAATACCACAGGGCAAAAGGCTTGAGCAATTTGATTCTGATCTTGCTTTCAGAAAAGATTTCCTTAAAAATAAAAAAGGCTCATTTACTTTCAGCATCAATGATGTTTTTAATACACATCGCTATGGCGTAATCTACGATACAGAGACCTTTTACCAAGAATCTTACAGCCGCCGTAGCGTTAGAAGATTTCGCCTCACCTTTAGCTACAAGTTTGGCGACAGCGAATTCTCTCTCTTTAAAAAGAACAGGGATGATAGTTCAAGAGATGATTAATAGTTTGTAAAATGATTAGCAGTATGTGATAATCATCATCAGGATCAATTGAATGAATATCTGCGAAAGAAACTTATCCGCTACCGGTAATTTTTTAAGGAATTTTATCGCTGCCATAAAGCATCCGGCATAAAAATTATTATTCTTATTTTTGCGCCAAATAACAAATATGAAAGCTACAAAGCAGGTTATTACGGGTTTTATTTTATTAATAGTTGTTGCTTCTTTATACAGGATCATGCCGGGCAGGCCTTATGGTTTTGCGCCGCAAATAGCTATGGCCATCTTCGGAGGCGCCATCATAAAAGATAAGAAGCTTGCCTTTCTTTTACCGTTGTTATCAATGTTTGTATCGGATGTTTTGTATGAAATTTTATTTAGAAATGGGGTGGGAAATATGCCGGGTTTTTATGCCGGGCAGATTACTAACTACATTCTTTTTACTTCCTTGACGGTTTTTGGATTTCTCATTAAAAATTTTAATATAGGCCGCATCACAATCGCTTCCATCGCAGCGCCAACCACTTATTTTTTGCTATCGAATTTTCTGGTATGGGCAAGTAGCTCGCCTCTTGCCGGATTAGGAAGACCAAAGACTTTTAGCGGGCTGATGCTATGTCTGAGTGATGGCTTACCCTTTTACCCCTGGAGTATTGCGGCTACTTTTATTTTTTCAGCTATTTTGTTTGGCAGCTATTATCTTATAGCACGCAACTCAATGCAGCCGGCAAAAGAAGTAGTAAATAACTAACGGGCGCCGAAATTTTTATGGGCGGTTTGCATCTTCATACCCTTCATCGATTAGCAGATCATTGCCATCGGCGGCTTGTGTTGCCAGCTCATCGCACCGGTTATTCATTATATTTTCTGCATGGCCTTTTACCCAGTTTATGTGTATGTGATGCCTTTTAGAAAGAGCGAAGTACCGCATCCATAGGTCCTGGTTTTTTATATTTCCTTTAAAGTTTGTTCGCATCCATTTATTAAGCCAGCCTTCCATTATTGCTTTTACTACGTAGTTACTATCGGAGTAGATCGTAAGATTAAGATTGTCTTTTTTTAAAGATTCGAGAGCCGCAATTACTGCCATAAGTTCCATGCGGTTATTGGTAGTAAGCCTGTAACCCTGCGAGATTTCTTTTTTAATTTTTCCGTAAGTCAATACCGCTCCATAGCCGCCCCTGCCGGGGTTTCCACGGGAAGCGCCGTCTGTATAAATTTTAATTTGTGAGGTAGTAGTAGCCATTGTAATAAATTGCTTTACGCAAAATCGCAGGAGAAGATTTTTCCTGAATGTTGCCTGCTCGTTAAACCTGGAACACGCCGGTTTTAAAATCGGCCATCTCCGCATTATGATTGGCAGCAAAAATGTTTTCAGATATTATATTTCTTGTGGCGAGCGGATCAATAATAGCGTCTACCCATAACCGGGAGGCAGCATAAAATGCAGTTGTTTGCCGCGAATATTTATCCGTCATTTCTGATAAAAGCTTTTGTTCGTTCTCTGGCGTAATCTTTTCTCCTTTAGATTTTAGTGAAGCAACTTCTATTTGTAATAAAGTTTTCGCGGCTTGCTCGCCGCCCATTACGGCTATTTTTGCAGAAGGCCATGCATAAATAAACCGTGGATCATAAGCCTTACCGCACATGGCATAGTTGCCGGCACCATAAGAGTTGCCCAGTATGATGGTGATTTTTGGCACAACGGAATTGGCAACGGCATTCACCATTTTAGCGCCATCTTTTATTATACCACTATGCTCACTGCGGGTTCCCACCATAAAGCCGGTGACATCCTGCAGAAAAATAAGCGGAATTTTTTTCTGGTTACAATTCATGATAAAACGGGCGGCCTTGTCTGCACTATCATTGTATATCACGCCGCCAATTTGCAATTCACCTTTTTTATTTTTTATGTTCAATCGCTGGTTAGCCACAATGCCTACTGCCCATCCGTCTATTCTTGCATAGCCACAAATAATCGTCTTTCCATATTCTGCTTTGAATTCTTCAAAAGAAGTTTTACTATCTGCAGTGGTGCTTTCATTTTTTGAAACATTTTTTTCTGCGTTATTTAGAGTGGCTGTTTGGTTACCTGTAACAGTTTCAGCACTTTTGCCCGGCGATGTATAAGCGTCCACGATTCTTTCTATAATCTCCCGCATATCATAGGGAGTGCTATTTCCTTCCGGAAAAATACCGTAGATATCTCTGGGCGCTTTGGCTGGGGCAAGCGTTTTGATCCTGCTGAAACCAGCCCTTGGAAAATCGCCCAGTTTATTCATGATCTTTTTTACCTGGTCGAGGCAAGATTCTTCATTGTCAAATTTATAATCTGCTATGCCGCTTATTTCGGTATGGGTGGTGGCCCCGCCAAGCGTTTCATTGTCTGTTACTTCGCCAATGGCTGCTTTTACTAGATAGGGGCCTGCTAAAAAAATAGAGCCGTTGCCTTCTACCATCAAGGTTTCATCGCTCATAATAGGCAGGTAGGCGCCACCGGCAACGCAGGGGCCCAGCACGGCTGCAATCTGCGTAATGCCCATAGCGCTCATTCTTGCATTGTTGCGAAAGATGCGCCCGAAATGTTCTTTGTCAGGAAAAATTTCATCCTGCATAGGAAGGAAAACGCCGGCACTATCAACCAAATAAATGACGGGTAACTTGTTCTCCATCGCTATTTCCTGCATTCTAAGATTTTTCTTTCCTGTAATTGGAAACCAGGCGCCGGCCTTTACGGTTTGGTCGTTTGCAAGGATCACGCATTGCCTGCCACTAACGTAGCCAATACCTGCAACAGTGCCGCCGGCTGGGCATCCGCCATATTCTTCATACATACCGTAACCAGCGAATGCTCCTATTTCAATAAACTGTGTTTGGCTATCACACAAATATTTTATCCGCTCTCTTGCTGTTAATTTATTTCTCTTTTTTTGCTTTTCAATTGCTTTCCTGCCTCCGCCTTCTTCTATCTTATTGAATAATTTTTTCACCTTGCTCAATGCCAGCTTCATGGCATCTTCATTTTTATTAAATTCTATATCCATAATAAATCAGTTGTGTCAAAACTAAAACTTTAAATTTGAGTTATGTCACCAGGCAGCTTTTCTTATTTCAAACATCTACATGCACCTACCTGATCTTTTCCGGTCAATATCAAGGAAGACCTTTATACTAATTGCGGGCATTGTAATTGCCTTGGCTATCGTATTTTTTATTTGGGAAAAGAATAAATATAAAATCGTAAAAGATACCATTGCCGATACAATTGCGAAGAAAACCGATGGCCTTTATTCAGTTAAATACGATTCACTTCACTTCGATGAAATATTAGGTACAGCCTATCTTAAAAACATACACATTTCGGCAGACACGAACCGGATTAAAAATACCCGGATTGAAGACCGCCCCTATATTTTGCTGGACATTAAAATTGCATCACTGAATGTAACCGGCGTAAAAACAAATAAGGCTTTATTGGGAGAACAAATGGTTGGAGATTCCATCATGATCACAGACCCGCTAGTGGTTGTTTACTTTGTAAAGCCGGTGAATAAAAAAACAAATATTAATACCGAGGCCAGGGCGCTCTACGATCAAATACTTGGGAACTTAACACTCATAAAAGTAGGGCAGGTGTTTATAAATAATGTGAACGTAATGGGCGTTGGATTTGCGCAGCAGGAAAAAGAATTTGATTTTGTAAACGGCAATATTCAATTGAGGGATATACTTATAGACAGTGCGCATAACCAGGATACCAGCCGCACTTTATTTTGCAAGCAAGCGAATGTGCAGGTAGCTTCTTTCGTTACATACAATAATAACCGGCCTGAACTTCGCGTAAATAACTTAGATTTTAATGAACAGGACAACTCCATTTCTTTTGAAAAAATTCTCCTGAACAGGTTTGAAGATGATGCTGCAGACAGCAGCAAATTGCTGATGGCAACAGGCCTTCGGCTGGAAGGCCTTGATGCAAATGAGTTTGTTAAGAATAAAAATATTATCGTAAAAAATATAACCTGCGAGCACATAACACTCTACGATCCTAACCTGCAAAATATGAAGTCCGGTAAAAAGCCCAAGCCTGAAAACGAAGACACAACAGGCTTCCGGCACGTGTATAGTATTGATGTGAGGCACCTGAGTTTTCCGGTGGTAACCTATATTCAAAAACCTGGAAGCCCATACGCTATCGGCAATGTGGGCATTAAAATAAATAATGTGAAAGCTGATGAAATTATGAAAGTCCAGAAATATCCTATTGACTACAGCGAGGAGGTAGAAGTAAGCTGCGCAAGTGTTTCAATGAAATCAAAAGATGGTTCGTATAAATATGTATTTGACAACATTGTGCTTAATTCTTTACGGAAAGAACTGAATGTGGCAGCGTATAATATAAAGCCTTCTCTTGGCGAAAGAGAATTTGCCAATAAAGAGCATTTCCAAAAAGACAGGTATGACGTAGCCTTGAAGGGAATTAGGCTGAAGGGTATTGATATGAAAAATCTCATTGATAAAAAAATATTTGCGTCTGACCTTTCAGTGAACTCTGTGAATGCAAAAATTTACAGGGACCTGCAAAAGCCTTTAAAAGACGAAAGTAAGGTGGGCCGTTATCCCTCGCAATTGATAGGAAAAATTGAAGTGCCTGTAAATATTGCGCATGCTACGCTATCAAATGCTTACATCGAATACAAGGAGCACGAAAAATTAAGTGATAGCACTGGTGTACTAAAATTTACAGAGAGTACTTTAACGCTCAGCAATATTACCAATGTGCCCGAGGCCATTAGTAAAAATAATTCACTGAAGATTTCTTTTGAATCGCATGCATTGGGTACGATTCCTATAAATGGAAATTTTATTTTTTCACTGAATGATACCGCCGGCAACTTTACTACTAAAGGCAACATACCTTCTTTCGATGCGCATCTGCTTAATAAAGTGTCTGTACCTATGGCTTTAATGCGGATTAACACCGGCAATATAGATGCTATTGATTTTAATTTCAAGGGTAATAATTACGGCGCCGGCGGCAACATGGTAATGAAATACAGTGACCTGAAAGTGGATGTGCTAAAGCGTGATAAAGACAGCAAAGAAGTAAAGAAAAAAGGCTTGACAAGCTTCCTCGCAAACTTCATTGTAAAAAATGATAATCCCAGGAACGGCGATCTTCGAAAGGTGCAACCACATTACGATCGTGATGTACGTAAATCTTTTTTCAATCTTGTATGGAAAACAATTTTTGTAGGAATGAAAAAAACGGTGGGGATTCCGGGGGGAGGGTAAATGCGGATTGGTTAGCTAATTGTTGCTTCCGTACTTCTATCGTCAATCTATTTATATATTATTATATAGTCAATTCGCAAAATTTTTAAGAGTTCGCCTTGGTTAACTAGTGTCTGCAAGAAAACCCTTAAACCATCTACAGCTAAGGATTACAGAGGGAAAGTAGTTACGAACACATGTTGATAAGTGTTGATTTTGCTGGATTTCAGTATAGTTTTTGCTCATTATTGGCAGCTAAAACACTATCCGATGCGCCAACGTTTTGAACAACAAATGAACCTTCGTACCATAGCGATTTCCGATGTAAGATTTCCCTTAAAAAGCCGCGATGAACTACCACCTGTTTTAAAAGCATTACAATATATTTTTGTAACACCAGAACTAAACGGGAAAGTATTTTCATTGCTGGAAAATAAAATAGTTTCCGGCAAAAAGAAAACAGGGCGTCCGGGAATGGACCTTTGGCATATTCTTGTCCTGGCAGTTGTTCGCCACGCACTTAGTACCAACTGGGATCGCTTGGAATATTTAGCCAATTATGATGAATTATTAAGGAGAACAATGGGCGTACATGCCACAGCATTTATAGAAGAAGATAAAATCGAATTTGGTTATCAAACTATATTAGATAATGTGCAGTTAATTGATGAAGAATTGTTGCAACAAATTAACCAGCTTATTGTAGAAGCAGGGCATTCATTGCTTAAAAAAAAAGAAGAAGAACTTAGGCTTAAAACGGACAGTTATGTTTTAGAAACGAATGTGCATTTTCCCACCGATTTAAATTTGTTGTGGGACAGTTCACGAAAGTGCCTGGACATGATCAAAGTATTGAAAAAAGAAACCCAACTTGAAGGCTGGCGAAAAATTAAACATATTCGCAAAACCATCAAAAGTATTTTCCGGGCTACCTCGCAGCAGGTATTCAAGGGCAAAAAAGAAGCACTTAAAAAGCAAAGTGTAAAAAAATATTTGCAACATACTGAAGATCTGGTGCATCGCTGCCAGGCCATACTGGATAGTAATATTGTTGTAGATAGTACCGCTGCAACAGCGGCCCTGGCGGGGTTACAGCTTTATAAGAAATATGCTGTAAAAATGATAGATTTAGTGCGGCGCCGTTTAATAGAAGGCGAAGCAATACCGGCTGCCGATAAAATTTATTCCATCTTTGAGCCGCACACAGAATGGATTACTAAAGGCAAGCTGAACAAACGGGTAGAATTGGGGCACCTGCTGCTGATTACTACCGACCAGCTTCATTTTATTGTAGATTATAAAGTGATGGAGAGCCAGAAAGATCCCTCGCAGGTAGCGCCTCTAAAAGAGCGGCTGCAACAGAAATTTAAAGGCAAAAAAATATACAGTCATAGTTTTGATAAAGGCTTTTACAGTAAAGACAACTTGCAGGCCTTGCAACAGTCAGGCATAGACGAAGTGATCATGCCTAAAAAAGGTAAGCTCAATAAAGAAGAAAAACAAAGAGAGCATACAAAGGAATTTAAAAAATTACGCTATGCCCATTCAGCCGTAGAAAGCAATATCAACATGCTGGAGCATCATGGATTAAACCGTTGTGTTGACAAAGGATTACATGGCTTTAAAAGATATGCGGGGTTAAGTGTATTGGCATATAATTTACACATACTGGGTAACGGCCTTATAGAAAAGGAAAAACAAAAAGAAAACAAACGGCTTAAAAAACAGGCCGGACTTTATAGAAAGGCCGCCTGATCGGGCTCTGAAACAAGCGATGATTGGAAAATTATAAAAGAGTTATGCGCGGCCGTAAAAAAAAGCAAGGAGAAAGCAACTCAAAGACCTTCATAACACTAAAATATGGAAGATATTTTCCGATTAGCGGCTACTCAGCAGCAGGCGTTGCTGATTTTTATAAAATTGAATTTAATTTTTTAAAAAATAGGAGTTTTCTTGCAGACACTAACTAGCGGTGTGTGCTATCCGAAGTTGCATTTAAGCATTCTAATACATTTTTTATTGGGGCTCTCATCTATAGATACATTGGTCATCGGCAGTTCCGGCTATTCGCTGCAAGTCCTCGCTCCACTGCGTTTCGCTGCGGACTTTCCGCTTCTATCCGGCAGCCCGTCAGCGAAATTTATCAATGGGCAACAGACGTGTAGTTTTTTACCTGGCTGGTAGGCGCCGCCCATTCAAACGTTTATTAAAAGTTGAAATAAAAATTCGCTGTATGTAATTTTATGCCGTGCGCTTATCTTTAGCTTTCGTTTTACATACAAGCCGCCCGGAAAATATCGAAGACCTAAAATTTTATTTATACCGAGTAATATTGGCCCAATATGAATTATGTCATTTTAGTTACCGTGTTATTATTTGGCGTCACGTTTCTTGCTGGCGTAAGCAATAAATATAATTTACCCTTTCCCATCATCCTTGTTTTGACGGGATTGTTGATCAGCGTCATTCCGGGTTTGCCTGCGATCACGCTGCGGCCGGAAATTGTGTTCCTTATTTTTTTACCACCGGTGTTGTACGAATCCGCATGGAAAACCAACTGGCATAATTTCAAACAATATAAAAGACCTATTCTATTATCAGCGTTCGTACTTGTGTTCTTCACCACGCTGATGGTAGGCGTTGCCGCTCATTTATTTATACCGGATATCAGCTGGCCGCTGGGATTTCTTTTAGGCGCAATAGTTTCCCCAACTGATGCAGTTGCTGCAACATCGATAACAAAAAGACTCAACTTATCGCCAAGGATAGTCACCATACTCGAAGGTGAGAGCCTGGTAAATGATGCCAGCGGTCTCGTCGCTTATAAATATGCAATAAGCGCTGTGATGGCCGGCAACTTTATTTTCTGGAAAGCAGGATTAAATTTTTTGATCGTAATTGTAGGAAGCATCGCAACCGGATTATTGATTGGATATATCGCAAGAGTAATTTTAAAAAGAATTTGTGTGGATAGTGTTATTCAAACTACCATCACTTTCATCATTCCTTTTACTTCTTACCTCATCGCTGAAGAACTGGAAATCTCCGGTGTGCTTGCGGTGGTTTGTACGGGCTTGTATTTGTCTTATAATTCTGAATCCATTATTACCAACAGGTCGCGCATTACAATTTATGCCGTGTGGGATGTAGTTTCCTTTATTCTCAATGGGCTTATTTTTATCCTCATTGGCTTGCAATTAAAAACAGTGATGAAAGGAATTACAGAGTACTCTACGGGTGAATTAATTATATACGGATTGTTTGTAAGCCTCGTGGTAATTATTTGCCGTTTTGTTTTCGCGGTTCCTGCGGCGATGTTACCACGCTTATTAAGTAAACGAATCAGGGAGACAGAATCTTTTAATCCCGGCAATATGTGGGTGTTTGGATTTGCCGGTATACGCGGAGTAATATCGCTGGCTGCCGCATTGGCGATTCCCATTGTGTTGCCGGATGGCAGCCCTTTTCCTGAACGCAATCTTATTATATACCTCACCTTTTGCGTAATACTTACCACGCTTGTATTGCTTGGCCACAATTTGCCGCCGATTATTCGCCGGCTGAAATTGCCTGCCCATTCACTCGTGGCAGAAGAGTATGAAGCACGCACGATAATTCTTGAAAATACCATCACCCACATCGAACAAAATCTTTCAACCGTGAAAGAAGAATTTTTAGATAACCTAAAAAGAAAATACGATACTAAATACAAAAGAATTCAACGAACCGAATTGCCTGCGGGCTATTTTAAAGAAGAGAAACATACAGACACCGGAAATGAAATTTTTAATGAATACTCAAAGCTGGAATTAGATATTTTATCAGTGGAACGCAGGTGGCTTTTGCAATTGACCCGCGAAGGAAAAGTAAGTGAAGAGATTGTTCGTAAAATAGAAAAGGAACTTGATTTGGAAGAAACGAGGTTGAATATGGAGCTGCAGGGGTAAGAGAGTAAATTCATTCTTACACAAGCTTTTTGAAACAAATTATCATGCATATCGTTTACACGAGAAAGCTATTATGTATAAAAAAGCCGGTCATCTTTACCTGATATCATTTTCACGCATACATTTTATACATGACCAAAAGGCGCTGCATTAAAAATTGATCAATCTTTTAATAGTCTGATTTCTTTGCCGCCGGACAAAGAAAACTGAAATAAAGAAAATTTTGCGCCAGGCAATTACATCTTCATTGCCTTGGCTGAGCTAAAAGAGCTTGTACATACCTTGCCCAACCCTGGTGGCATGCTGCTCAATGCTGTCATTTTAAAAGAAGCAAAAGCAAGCTCAGAGATCGAAAATGTAATTACTACACAGGATGCCAGGCTTTATGTGTAAAAAATGTTGAAGCGGATGCTGCCACCAAAGAAGTACTGCGATACTGGGAAGCCATGCTACCAGGGTTTAAAAAAATTAAAAAAGGAAGGCTTTTTAAATACAAACATCGTAATTGCGATTCAAAAAATATTATAAGAGAATAATGCCGGCATCCGTAAGCTGCCAGGTACTGCATTAAAAAATGCCGCCACAAGAAAAATGATCTACACCCCGCCGGATGATCATAATACTATTTTGAAATTGATGAAAAACCTGGATGACTATTTAAATGAGGAAAATGAATTTTCACCATTAATAAAAATGGCCGTTCATTATTACCGGTTTGAAAGCATCCATCCTTTCTATGACGGTAATGGACGCCCCGGCAGAATTATTTGCAGTATTTAGTTGGTTTTTCGAAGGAGATTAATATTTAATTTTGTAAAATTATTTAGCGGTAATCTCTAAAGCTAAAAGTATAAAGAATAAAATGAGAACCTGGTTGTGTTTAGGATTTCTGCTTTATCTTCTTTAATCGGCTGGCTTAGATTTAGAACATATTTATTTAAAAAAGTAAACATTATTATTATCGGAAAAGTTGGGTGCATTTCAAAATGTCGATCTGGGTTACAGGTTGTCAACCTTCCAGATGGAGTTTTTAAATCTAAAATTAACTTGTTGAAAGGTTGACAACCCTGCGACATTTTGAAATGCACCCGAAAAGTTCCGCCTTTTATTTCAAAGAAATATTTGCTATTCTTGTTATCAACTTTTCTAAATTGTAATATTAAATGGAAGCCCCCAATGCCATAACAATATTAATCATTGAAGATAATCCCGGCGATCAGTTGCTATTAAAGGAAAATTTAATCAGCACTAATCTATTGATTTCGGATATTGTAGTGGCTAAAACACTTGCAGAAGCTTCGTCTTTTTTGCACCAGCAAACCTTTTCCCTTATATTTTTAGATCTTTTTTTACCGGATAGCGACGGATTAAGTTCCTTTTCGGCATTGGTAAAAATAAATGCCAGGGTACCGGTTATAATTTATTCCGGATTATCCGACACTAAAATAGCATTAAACGCCATTGCTCTCGGGGCGCAGGATTTTCTAATAAAGGGTGACTTTACTGCGCCACTTTTAGAAAAAGCTGTGCGGTATAGTATTGAGAGAAAGCACAATGCCGATGCGTTGGAAGAAAGCAATGTCCGTTATAATTTTTTGAGTAAAGCAACACACGATATGGTGTGGGATTGGGATTTGAAAACCGGCGTAGTAATAAGAAATACTGAAGGCTGGAAAAAAATATTTAAAAGTGATGATGCTGCTGAGGTGGGCGTCCGGGAAGACTGGCCATTAAAGGTGCATACGGACGATCGGGAGAAATTAGTACAAGCAATTGATAATTTAATCAAATCCAAACGGCAGCAGGTATTTGAAGTCGATTTTAGAGTAATGAGAGATGACAATACGGTTGGGTGGGTAGAAGATCGAGGCTATATAATCCGTGATGAAAACGGGGTAGCAACCCGTATCATCGGTGCTTCGCATGATATTACTGAGAGAAAAATTGCAGAAGAGAAACTTTTATTGAGCGAAAGAAGATTTAAATCACTTGTGCAAAACGGATCGGATCTGCTGGGGATTTTAGATATCGAGGGCAATTATATTTATGTAAGCCCATCATCAAAAAAAATATTGGGCTACGACCCCGAATTTCTAATAGGTAAACATCCATACAGCTTTATTCATGAAGATGATTTGCAAAACATAACGGAATCTACCCTTGCCATACTTGAACGAAAAAGTATAAAAGTTCCTTTATTCAGGGTAAGAAACAGTGCCGGCGAGTGGCGTTGGATTGAGCGAACGATGACTAATATGCTGAATGATCCGGCAATAAGAGGCATTGTAGTAAACTCCAGGGATGTAACAGAAAAAAAATTGGCCGATGATGAACTTGTAAAACTTTCAATGGTTGCAAAAGAAACAACCAATGGAGTGATGCTTACTGATACCAGTCAAAATATTGTGTGGGTAAACAATGCATTCACAAAAATATTTGGTTACACTCTGGCCGAAGTAAAAGGGAAAAATCCTTTGAAATTTTTACATGGGTTCCATACAGATATACAGGTTGAGAAGTATATACAAAAACAGATTGCGAAAAAGAAGCCTTTTGTTTTTGAATTGCAACACTATACTAAAGCGAATGATGAGATATATATAAGAGTGCAGGTGCAGCCTATATTTGATAAGAATGGAGATCTCAAACAATTTTTCTCATTACAAACCGACATTACCCGGCAAAAAGAGCTGGAAGAAAAAGTAGAGATGGAAAAGATTAACCGGCAAAAAGAAATAACCGATGCCGTATTTGAAGCGCATGAGAATGAACGGCTGGAAATAGGCAGAGAGCTGCACGATAATATCAATCAAATTTTGGGTGCAGTGCGCCTTTATATTGGTATGGCAAAAAAAAATGGAGAAGACCGGGATTCCTTGTTAGACAACGCATCGGCATTCGTATTATCCGCTATTGAAGAAATAAGAAAATTATCAAAGAATCTTGTGGCGCCCGTGAAAGACTTAAGCATTTCCGAAGCAATCCATGATCTTATTAAAGAGATTATGCTTGTACACCCCATACAGATAACTTTTATAGCAAAGGATTTTGTAGAAGAAGGGTTAACTGAAAAATTTAAGCTCAATATTTTCAGAATCATGCAGGAGCAGATAAACAATATTTTGAAACATGCAAAGGCAAAAAATATCTTTATAAATATTGATGCCTGCGACAGTAACAGGCTTACATTTTCTATAAGGGATGATGGCATCGGGTTCGATACTACAAAAAAGACAGATGGTGTTGGCCTTACTAATATTAAAAGCCGTACAGAACTTTATAATGGCAAGCTCAAGATTTCTTCTACGCCGCAACAGGGTTCTTTACTTTCTATAAGTTTTAGTAAAAAAGATTATTGTTGTGCATCATGCAGGCATAGCACTTGTAAATTATGAAAGTAATCTTCGCATTTCTTCTTATTTTCTTTTATAAAGTCGGTGTAGCACAATGCTCAGCAAAACAGTTTGTTTTTGAGAATACAAAATCCATTTCCTCTAAGATGCTCCTATAATCTATAGTCCGCGGGCTGAGATTTCTTTATTCAACTTTTTGTTCATGATTTCATCTTTGGTCCCGCACCTGCGGGATTGGACTGACGTTCGAGCTAAAGAATATAAAATTCCCTGCCATCGCCAAGCCTTGGAACGTTAGATGTACAGGATGTGTATGATGCCTGATGTAAAAAATCTGTACGGGATGGAGACTGAACAATACAAACGTTGATTTTTATCAAAGATGGTACTGCTTGCAAAAATTATTTTGGGTAAAAAAAACGCCAATCAACCAAATGTCAATGCGGATTATTACCATAAATAAAAAATCCACTTTCTGAATACAAAAAGTGGATTTAAAAAATTTTCGGTAGATACTTATTTTAAAGCCTCAATCTTTTTTACAAAATTTGACTTTGGTTGGGCGCCTACTAATTTATCTACAACCTTACCATCTTTTACAAACAATATAGCGGGTATGCTAGTGATTCCATAGTTGATGCTAAGTTGCGGGTTTTGGTCCACATTCACTTTACCAATGTTTACGGAGCCGTTATATTCTTTGGAAAGTTCCTCAACCACAGGACCAATAGCACGACATGGCCCACACCATTCAGCCCAAAAATCTATCATAGTAAGTTTTTCGGAATCAAGTACTTTTTCTTTAAAGTTTGCATCTGTGTATTCTGTTGCCATTTTTTATAATTTATAGTTATTAATTGTTGTTTTTCAGTGTATCAGTTATGAGTGATTAGTGATCGGTTATGAGTTATCAGGGATCGGTTATCAGGGATCGGTTATCAGTTATCAGGGATCGGTTATCAGATGTCCTCATCACCCATCACTCATCACTCCATCACTCCATCACTCCATCACTCATCACTCATCACTCATCACTCATCACTCATCACTCATCACTCATCACTCATCACTCATCACTCATCACTCATCACTCATCCCAAAGGAATTTGCAAATATAACTCCAATAACCTGCACCCTGCTCTAATGGCATATCCACACTATGTTAATTCCACAATAACATCAAGTTCTGGTTTTTGCTGCAGATATTTAGCCATTTCGTCATTCATCTCAAACCCCTTTTCCATTGAATACATCCCCAATTTCATTTTGCTTGCGGGTTCATGAATGCAAAATTTGAGGCTCGACCTGCCCGGGTATCGTTGCACGTTTTGCTCTACGAACTCAATAAATTCATGGGTAATATATTTGGGATGCGTCTCGATTTGCAATTTTTTTGTGCAGGCTTTCATCAGGGATTCCAGCAAGGTGATGCCGGTAACTTTGAAATCAAACCTCTCATACCGCTGTCTGAAACTGCCGGTTAAGAATATCACGGTACCGGGCTCAAGATAATTACTGAATTTTACATAGTCGTCGCTCCAAAGGGTAAGTTCCATTTTAGCAGAGTAATCTTCTACATAAAAGACGCCATACTTATTGCCATTTTTTGAGATCCGGTGCTGCGCTTCAGCCACAAGGCCACCAAGGCGAAATGTGCGACCCGGATTGGGATGAAGATTTACTGCCTCTTTAAATTCATTAAACTCCGCAACGTTGGTAAGGCCGTAATATTTTATCTGGAAGGTATAGTTATCCAAAGGATGTCCGCTCATGTACATACCGGTTACCTCTTTTTCAAAATCCAGCAATTTTATCAGCGGCCAAGGTTCACAGGTTGACAGGGTGGGAGGCACTACTTCCGCCATTTGAAGATCGCCAAATAAAGTATTGGTGTTACTCGTAAGCTGCGCCTGGTATTGGTTGCCAAACCTTATTATTTTTTCCAGGCCACTTACCTGTTCTCCCGGCGCAATAAAGAAATATTGTGCACGATGCCATTCTTTAAAGCAATCAAAAGCGCCGGCATAAGCAAGGCTCTCGAGCGACTTTTTATTTACGGTTCTTTGGTTGGCTCTTTTAATAAGATCAAAAATAGAGTTGAATGATCCATGTTTGGTTCTCTCCTCAATCACCGCTTCCATTGCTGCTTCACCAACCCCTTTCATACCACTAAAGCCGAAACGTATTTCTCCTTTTTTATTTACAGCAAAGCCTTTTTGCGATTCGTTGATGTCAGGACCCAAAACAGTTAATCCCATTCTTTTACACTCCTCCATGAAGAAGGTGATCTTTTCAATGGAGCCTGCATGGTTAAGCACCGCAGCCATGTATTCGCTTGGGTAATGCGCTTTTAAATAGGCTGTTTGATAGGCTACCAATGCGTAACAGGTAGAATGCGATTTATTAAATGCGTATTGGGCAAATGATTCCCAGTCTGTCCATATCTTTTCTAGTTTAAATACAGGATGATTCTTCTTTTTGGCGCCTTCAATAAATTGTTGTTTCATTTTGTCCAGCACAGCCCGTTGCTTTTTACCCATAGCCTTTCTAAGCATATCGGCATCACCTTTACCGAAGCCCGCCAGCTTTTGAGAAAGTAACATTACCTGCTCCTGGTAAACAGTAATGCCATAAGTATCCTTTAAAATTTCTTCCATTTCAGGAAGGTCATAATGTATTTCCTGGCGGCCATGTTTTCGTTCAATATAATCCGGAATATACGCCATAGGCCCCGGCCTGAAGAGAGCATTCATGGCAATAAGATCATCAAATTTATCAGGCTTGAGGTCTCTTAAATATTTTTGCATGCCATTACTTTCAAACTGGAAGGTACCGTTGGTATCTGCCCGCTGGTACAGCTTATAAGTCTCTTCGTCATCAAGCGGCAAACCATCCAGATCAATGGTTACACCATGATTTTGTTTTATTAAATGTAAAGCAGTCTTTAAAATGCTGAGCGTTTTTAATCCCAGGAAATCCATTTTTAATACACCGGCGCTTTCAATATTATTACCGTCAATCTGTGTAAGCCACAGCTCAGAATCTTTTGAAGAGGCCACGGGAATTAAGTCCATCAAATCGCTGGGGGCAATGATGATAGCCGAGGCATGTATGCCTGTATTTCTCACAGAGCCTTCCAGTATTTCAGCTTCGTGCAAAACTTTGCTGCGCATGTCTTCACCGTTATAGATGTCGCGCAGTTTTCTTATGTTGTCAAGGTCTTCACTGCCTACGCCTTCTTCTGTCAACGACTTTACACCGGTTAGCGGCGCTTTCAACACTTTTCTTAACGAGGTGCCTGGCCTGTCCGGAACTAATTTTGCTAAAGCATTACTTTCCGTCAGGGGCAGATCCATCACACGGGCAACATCTTTGATGCTCATTTTTGCAGCCATTGTGCCGTAAGTAATAATCTGTGCTACCTGGTTTTTGCCATATTTTTCTACCACATAATTCAACACTTTCTGCCTCCCTTCATCATCAAAATCAGTATCTATATCCGGCATTGATTTACGGTCAGGATTTAAAAACCTTTCAAACAGCAGATCGTATTTTATGGGATCAATATTAGTGATGCCAATACAGTATGCCACTACAGAACCAGCAGCAGAGCCTCTGCCGGGGCCCACAAACACACCCATTTTTTTGCCTTCAATTATAAAATCACTTACGATTAAAAAGTAGCCGGCAAAGCCCATCGTTTTAATGGTAAACAATTCAAAGCTGATGCGCTCTTCTATTTTGGGTGTTAGTTCAGAATATCTTTTTCGTGCACCCGTCCACGTTAGGTGTTCAAGATAAGCTTCCTGGCTTTCAAATTCTTTCGGTACGGTAAAGTGAGGCAAAAGAATATCTCTTTTAAGATCGAGCACTTCTATTTTATCAATGATCTCGTTGGTATTATCCAATGCATGGGGAAGATCATCAAAGGCGGTCTGCATTTCTGAAGTATTCTTCAAAAAAAATTGGTTGTTAGGAAATGCAAAGCGCTTGTTCTTGATTGATACATCATCATCAGTAAATTCTCTCAACGCTGTTGTTGCCTGTTTTTCACCGGTATTTATACAAAGTAAAATATCATGTGCATTAAAATCTTTTTCATCTACGTAATGTGAATCGTTGCTCGCAATTACACTTACATTATATTTTTTGGCAAATTTCAACAACACCTTATTTACTTTTTCCTGCTCGGGAATGCCATGCCTTTGCAGTTCTACATAATAATCTTTTTGAAAAACATTTAGCCACCATTTGAATTCATTTTCTGCTTCTGCTTCCCCTTTTTTTAAAATGATTTGCGGCACAAGGGCGCCGAGGCAACAGGTGGTTGCAATCAAGCCTTCGTGATGCTTATGAATTAATTCCTTATCAATCCGTGGATATTTGGAATACATTCCTTCAATGTAGCCAAGCGATGTAAGCTTCACCAGGTTTTTGTAACCCGTAGGATTTTTTGCTAATAATATCTGGTGATGGCGCTGATCTTTTTGCTCTTTGGTAAATTGTTTTTGATGCCTGTTTTCTGTAATATAAAATTCACAGCCAACAATAGGTTTTACTTTTAAAGAACCATCATCATTTTTTAAAGTATGTGCATGCTTTACAAACTCGAAAACGCCAAACATATTTCCATGATCGGAAATAGCCAGTGCCGGCATATTATCTGCTATGGCTTTATTATAGAGTGCTTTGATGGATGCAGCTCCATCTAAAAGTGAAAATTGCGTGTGTACGTGCAGGTGAGAAAACTTCATTAGCGGTAGAAAATCTGTACTGCAAATATCGTGAAATGTATGTTGTGCAATGTACGATGTACGATGTTTGAGGTATGATGTGTGTAAATTGTGAGAACTCACAGTTATGTGCGAAGTACGATGTGAGATGTACGATGTAATAGTTTATGTAAATGTTTGATGTACGATATAAAAAAAGGAATGCCTAAACGTATTAAAAAAAGAGGAGATTAATTTCTTAACATCGTACTTCTTACATCTCACATCGTACATTGCTTATCATCACAGTTATGTGCGAAGTACGATGTGAGATGTACGATGTAATAGTTTATGTAAATGTTTGATGTACGATATAAAAAAAGGAATGCCTAAACGTATTAAAAAAAGAGGAGATTAATTTCTTAACATCGTACTTCTTACATCTCACATCGTACATTGCTTATCATTTTGTTTTGTCATTTTAAGATACGAACCCTACCTTCGCTCCGCTTGAGGAAATAATTTTAAATTTTTTCGTTTGGTATAATTCTACCTGCACTTTTATTTAAGGGATATTATAAAACTTATAAATAATAAGAAGCATAGTATTATTTTAAACCATATAACCAAGCCTATCATGAAGAGACTTACTGCGTTTTGTATCCTGCTGCTTTTGGCAGGTACTGTGGAACAAGCAACTGCACAAACAAGTATTAACAACATCAGCATAACGTCTGAAGCTGACCCTTCTTCTCCCGCTTTTATCGACGCAATTTCGTTTACACCGGATGGTATTTTACAGACTACCGCAAGTGGTGGTACTAAAAGCATAAAAGCGATACCCGCTCCCGTGGTTACCGCAAATAGCGATGTGGCTGCAGATGGTAATTCATCTTCGTTAATTGAAAAAATTTCATCCTTACAAGTCAAATATGCGATGATGATGGATGTGGATGTAGAATCTTTAAAAAATATTTCCCTGCTTGGTTTTATAGAAGATTGGTTTGGTACCCGCTACCACCTCGGCGGCACTACAAAGCGTGGCATAGATTGCAGCGCTCTTACCGGAAGCCTGTTATTCGCCGTGTATGGTTTTGCGCTTCCGAGAACTGCACGCCAGCAATATAAGGCTACCAAGCACATTGATAAAGAAAATTTACAGGAAGGTGACCTGGTATTTTTTAATACACATGGCGGCGTTTCACATGTGGGACTGTACCTTGATAATAATTATTTTGTTCACGCATCTGCGAGCCGGGGAGTTACTATCAGTTGTCTTGAAGATTCATACTATGCAAAGAGATTTATTTGTGGTGGCCGTCCGGAAGTGCATGTACCGCCGCAAGAGCAAAAGTCGGTGCAAAAAAATTAGGTATACAGTATTTATTTTTTAATAAATAAATAAATGGGAATTGGAAACAGTTTCCATTTTTATTTTAGGCGCAAAACATTATTTCTTTACATACTTCCAGTGCCTCGATTTGCCTTCGGTAAGCATTTCAATGGTTGAAGCTATCCGCTTGTTCTTTGTATCTTCTGTTTTGGCTTCGATTATCCATTCGACATATTCATACTTGTGCGATGGACTAAAGTTGTTAAATGTGGTTAAGGCTTTTTTATTTTTATTTAATACACTCTCAAATTCCGGCGGCATCGTAATTTCCCTTTTCGTCTTCTTTTTACTTTCAGGCAATTTTACTTCGTCATCATTTAATTTTTTGGCTTCTTTTATCCAGGCTATTAATTTTTTATCAGGCGGTAAATCACTAACAGAGGCTATCTTGCCAAGATTACCCATCGCTTGTTCGTTATTATCTCTCAGTTGCGGAACGTCTTTCATAAGGGCTGATTTCCAGAAACCAAAAGAACAATGCTGCTTAAAGGAAGCCATGTTACACAAAAGCCCTTTATAATCAAAAAAAGGCATTCCCCATTTGATAGATTCCTCTACATCCGGGCATGCGTCATGCACTACTTTTCTCAGGTGCCGGAGTATTGGCTTTGCGAACTCCGCTGACTTGGAAATATAGGCGTCAATTCTTGTATCCTGCTTTCCCATATTTTATTATTTAAAACAAAATAGATATTTTTTCTGAAAAAGTTTACATTAAATCACGTAGTAAATAGTTAACGCATTTTTATAAATTATGTAAGGCGGTAATTATATTTATGTTTTAAGTACTGTAATTCTTCGCTACGATTGCAGTAGCGGATCCGCAATCTCATCTTATAAGACCGGTTTTTTTTGAATCCTTTATACGTCCATTTCATTAAAAATTTATAGGATGTTTCGCAAATTTACTTTCCTGGTATTTGTTTTGTAATTACGAGTTTCTCTTTTGACACCAGCTGTAATGCCCAAAATTCTATCCTTGTCAATTTTAGAAGCAGTTCCTGCAATGGAAGCGGCGGCCCGGTATTTTCTTTGATAAATAATCCTCTTGGCGGCCGATGCAAGATCATCCTTTACATCAATGTCATTAAGCGATGCATTGCCTAAGCTTCTTATAAAAATTTCATAAGTTAAGGGTCTGCCGTACGGTAGATGAGTTTAATACTGCAGAACTGCCTGATAGCAATTATGTTTTAAAAATTGTAAGTGATGAAATTTCTGCAACGCGTAAAGTATTGGTAAAGCATGGTCAGTAATCACGGGATCGAAACAAGTTTATTCTAATCACAAGTCTGGAGACATCCTAACGTGCTGGCTTGTGGCTTTGTGTGATCATTTTAATTTATTGGAATTTTCTTTTTCTTAGTTCCAGGTTTTTTCGTCTTTTACCATTTTATCTATTGTTTCCCGGTATCCTTTTTTATCCGCATCGGGAGCAAGATCCAGCGCTTTCTTTTCCCAGGTAAGAGCCTCGTCCTTTTTGCCGAGTTTATAAAGTATGTTAGCATACGTATCCAAAAAGGCCGGATTCTCCTCATCTTTAAAGCTGCGCTTGCTCCAGTCCAATGCTTGGGTTACACACTTCATATCAGGGCAATTTTGAAAAACCGTCCAGGCATAACTGTTCAACTCTTCCGGTGAAGCTTTTGCGCCATATTTGTTCATATAATCAAAAATAGCGGTTTGATAATTGCCCCAGTCGGCTGTATGTTGGTACCAAATTACTTTAGCTTTTGCTAATACTTCATCAGCCTGTGCAGGATATTTTTTTATAAGCTCTTCATTCATATTATTCCAATCAACTGCACTCTTTGGATCGCGAGGGAAATTTTTGTAAACTTCTTCACGCATGATGATTGGCTGCATTGCCGCAGCGGCAGCGCCATCACCGAGTACGGCGTCAACCTTTTCCGGGTTATTCAACAGTATATTAAATCCTTTGTCTTTGCTTGTTTCGGTAAATTTTTGAATAAAACTTAAATTTTCTTTTGTATATAAATCGCTTTGGGTTGCAAGATATTCATCAGATATTTTTCCGGCATTTTCCCTGTCATACGCATCGGCAGAAGCAAGCGCCACTTTGCGAAGAAAAGTTTCGTCTTTTTTTCCGGCCTTGTATTGGTTAAGCAACGTGTAGTATTGTGTTTCCGGATCAAGAGATTTTTTAGCAGCTGTGAGAAATTCATCTGCCGGACTGGAGCCAACAAAGCGGTGAACAATTTCTCCATTAGCATCAAATATCAAATACGTGGGGTAGGCCCGCACATTATATGCCTGGGCAATGTCGTGGCCATCTTTGTACCAGGCTTTTACTGCATCGTTATCACCAGCAGTGGTATCCAACTGCACCTTTACTGAAATAAATTTATCGTTCATAAAGTCTCCAACATTTTGCAAAGGAAAGATGGAAGCGCTCATATATTTACAGGGGCCGCACCAGGTGGTAAAGCAGTCCATAAAAATGTACTTGTTTTCTGCTTTTGCTTTAGCCTGTATTTCTTTCCAGCTTGCATTATGCTGAAATTGAATGCCTGTATCCTGGGCGTTTGTAAACAAAGGCATCACGAAGAGAAGCATTATGATAAATTTTTTCATGACTGATTTTTTAGAAAAAATATAATTTATTTGAACTATAAATTTATCGTTTTTTCTCTATAGTGCTTATAAATACAATTGCCTTCTAATAAGCAATGGTAATTATCCCCAAACGTTGAATAACTTTCATGGCGTATTGATCTGCTTGGTTTGCTATTTGATGCATGATATGAAAAGGAAAAAATGAAAACAAAATCCAGTAAGATAATTGTACTGATGCCAAATGATAGCCATCTCCAGGTGACCTATTACTGCACCGATACCAGGTTGCAGGAAAGCGAAAAAGAAAAGCTTACCCAGCTTTTTATTCAATTGCACGACTGTATTTGCACAATGAAAATTGACAAATCAATTTGTAAGAAAAGAAATGAACTTGAACAAATAGTTACTAATAAAGTAATTAATGAAAGAGGCCACCTGTGCTAATGCAAACCCTGGAAGCTTTATTAATTTTTTTCTGCAGCTTTTTTTTTCAGAAAGATTTGAATAATAAAATTGTCGAGGTCTTATAGAGCCATGAAAAATTTAAATATCCCGGACGAAAAGTTCTTGTGGTTTCTTACAAAATATCCTTTAATACCTCCCACACATTTTGCGCAACGATCTTATGGCCTTCGGCCGTTGGGTGAATACCATCTTGCTGATTAAGCTTCGCATCACCGCCAACATTTTTTAGCAAAAAAGGGACCAGTGCGGCGTTATTATTAGCGGCTAATTCCGGGTAAATATTTTTAAAGTCAATTGCGTATTGCTTTCCCATGTTCGGCGGAATTTGCATTCCTTCCAGCATAATTTTAACACCGGGATATTTTGTTTTTACCTTATCGATTATTGCCTGCAGGTTTTTTTTAGTTTCTGATAAGGGTAGTCCGCGCAGGCCATCATTGCCTCCCAATTCAAGCACAAACACATCAACCGGCTGCCGCAATATCCAGTCAATACGCCCATTGCCACCCGCAGAAGTTTCGCCGCTCACACCGGCGTTTATTACTTTGTAATTAAGCTTCAAAGAATCAATCGTGTTTTGTATTAATGCCGGATATGCCTCTGTAGGATCCACGCCATAACCTGCTGTAAGGCTGTTACCAAAAAATACAATTGTTCTCAGGCTTGCTGAAGAGTCGGCAACTGTAGTTTTCTTTTCCTCCTTGGCTATTCCGTCTTTCGTATTGTCAGCGTTACAGCTCAACAAAAGTATCAATGAAAAAATGCAGGGAGCAAAGTATGATCTGTTCATTAAATAGTTTATAAAGTTTTGGAAATCTGGTTTTTAAAATAAGATTTCAGGTAATTTTATTGCTAATGCCTCTATGGATAAAATATCTTATAAAATTATGCCACTTATCTTTGGCAGCCCCTCGGCATTTAAATTGAAAATATGGAAACTATTCTTGACTTGCAGGGTGTAAGTAAGATCTATAAAAGTGGCAACCGGCAGCTTACCGTACTTGATGAGGTGACTTTTTCTATTGAAGCCGGTTCTACCACATCCATCATTGGGCCATCGGGTAGCGGCAAAACCACCTTGCTGGGTTTATGTGCCGGGCTTGACCGGGCTTCATCAGGAAGTGTTTCTTTACAAAACACACATCTTGAAAACCTGAGCGAAGACCAACTTGCTGCTGTGAGGAACAAATATGTAGGGTTTATTTTTCAAAATTTTCAATTGATGCCTACACTCACTGCTGTTGAAAATGTAATGGTACCCCTCGAGCTTCGTGGCGAAAAAAAAGTACGGGCCAGGTCTATGGATCTGCTGGATAAAGTAGGCCTTGCAAACCGCAGCCATCATTATCCTGCACAGCTAAGTGGCGGCGAGCAACAGCGTGTATCCATTGCAAGAGCCTTCTCCAATAAGCCATTGATCTTATTTGCAGATGAGCCCACAGGCAATCTTGATGCAGAAACAGGTGCCATCATAGAGCGGCTTATTTTCGATCTTAACACTGAAGCCGGCACAACGCTCATACTCGTAACTCACGATGCAGAACTTGCCGCCAAAACACAACGCATCATTCAATTGAAAGGAGGCAAGGTTGCCGCCGATAAGCGCACCTTTGCCCGTACAGCCTTTTGATTTATCTTTTGGATCAGGCTCTCAAATATTTTCATTTAGGTGTACGATTTCATACACTTGTTGTTCATAAGCGTGCACCTGCAAAAAAGTTTTTAGCTTTAAATCCCTTGCTATCATCCGCTTGGCATGGGCATGATGGTTGAAAAACGGTAATGGCAAATCCTGTAAAGAGTTTAAGGGATGAATGAGATTTAAGTTCGACTGAGTCTTTGCAATTCGAGTAATGAGTATAAATCCGTGTTTCGTTAAAATTAATAAAACATAAATTATTTGAGAAAAATGCCGCTTTTAAAATTTCAGCAGAAGAATCAAATATTTGAAAATTATTTTAAAGCCAATCTTTGCAAAGCGGTAGAAATAAAAATGAGAAACAAGTAAAGGTGTACGATTTCATACACTTGTTGTTCATAAGCGTACACCTGCAAAAATGCTTTTAGCTTTAAACGCTTGCTGTCAGCGTTTTTTGGCATTGGCATGATGGTTGAAAAACGAGGTGTGATTGGCAAGCGATAATTTCAATAACCAATGTTGCCATAATAATAATAAACTATTTAGAAATTGCTTTCACTGCCGGTTTGTGTCATCACGATTATGAATCAGAAATGGTTCGTGAAACACGAACAAGGCAAAGAGGTTAGAACCCGAAATGGTTCGTGAGACACGAACCATAGCAGAGGAGGTAAAAAAGGTAATCATGAAAATCATTTAATCTTAAAAATCATAGTTTAGACAATCTTAAAAATCATAGTCCACACAATGATAAAAAATTATTTAAAAATCGCTTTTAGAAATTTAATAAGGCATAAAGCTTTTTCTGCCATAAATATTGCAGGCCTGGCAATCGGCATCTCTTCATGCCTGTTGCTTTTCACTGTTGTAAAGTATGAATTGGGCTACGATAAATTTCAGGCCAATTACAAAAGAATTTATCGTGTGGTAACGCAGGATAAATTTTCTGATGGCATGACGTACAACCCGGGTGTGCCCGGCGCAGCCATAAAATCGCTACGTTTAGAAATGCCCAACCTCATAGTTGGCGCAATCAATTCCAGCTATGGCAGCCAGGTCAGTCTCAATACTTCCGGCGGATCTTCAACTGACAAGAAATTTGTTGAAAAAACAGGCATCTTTTTTTGCGAGCCAAACTTCTTCAATGTTTTTTCTTACAAATGGCTCGAAGGAAATCCGGCAGTATTGGCCGGGCCGGGTGCAGTAGTGCTTACACGCAAAACTGCTGAAAAATATTTTGGCAATTGGCGAGAGGCTCTTAATAGAACCATTAAGCTTGATAACACTGTGCCGTTAAAAGTTGTTGGCATTTTGGAGGATGCTCCGCTGAACAGCGATTTTCCTTTGGCTGTTTTGATCTCTTTTGAAACCTTAAAAAGCAATAGTGCGAAATATAATTTTTATGATGATTGGAATACCCTGTCCAGCAATTTCCAGGTGTATGCCTTGCTGCCTGAGCATGTAAAAGCAAGCGAGGTGAACAAGCAGCTGGCCAAGTTTAGCACGGAGCATAACAAGCCGGGAAGGGCATCGGTGAGATTACATTTTCTGCAGCCTTTAAGCGAATTGCATTTTGATAACCGCTTCGAAGTCTTTGGCAGCCATGTTACAAGTATGGCGGTATTGTGGACGTTGTCACTCATAGGTATGTTTATAATCTTAATGGCCTGCATCAACTTTATAAATCTTTCAACCGCCCAGGCAGTCGGCCGGTCAAAAGAAGTTGGCATCAGGAAAGTATTGGGCAGCAGCCGCCGGCAACTTTTTTTGCAGGTAATGGGAGAGATGGGTTTGCTTGTTACCATCTCAGCCATACTGGCAATCGGTATTGCTGCACTGTGCATGCCTTTTATAAAGCACATCGCCTCCATAGAAGAAAGTCTCAGTTTATTAAACCTGCCGGTCTTAATTTTTGTATTGATTGTTATTATTATTGTCACTATTCTCTCCGGCTTATATCCTTCTTTAGCTCTTTCTAATTACAAGCCGGCTCTAGCATTAAAAAACAAGATGACGTCCGCAAAAGTTGGCGGCATCTCTTTGCGAAGAGGCCTGGTGGTAATGCAATTTGCTATTTCGCAGGTATTGATAATAGGAACGATAATCGCTGTAAGCCAAATGGGATTTATAAATAAAGCCGACCTTGGTTTTAATAAAGAAGCCGTGCTGGTGTTGCAGCAAAATACTGATAGCGCTATCATCGCAAAGCTCCCTGCATTTAAAGAAAAGCTTTTGCAAACACCCGGTGTCGTGTCCGTAAGTTTTAGCTCTGATGTGCCTTCATCTGATAATACGTGGGCGTCTAATTTTGCCTTCGATCATAAAGAAGATGAAAAATACCAGGTAACAATGAAGTTCGCCGATCCTGATTATTTTAAAACTTACGGGTTGCAATTTGTGGCAGGCAGGATGTATGATAAAAGTGATACAATGAAAGAGGTGGTGCTTAATGAAACCTTAGTGTATAAGCTTGGAGAAAAAACTCCGCAGGGTGTAATAGGAAAAGATATCCGGCTGGGCTCATCAGGCTGGAATAAGATTGTCGGTGTAGTGAAGGATTTCAAAACAAATTCTTTACGGGAAAATATTAAACCGCTTTTGCTGGCTGAACGCATTAAATATTATGGCGCCACTTCTATAAAATTACGCTCAGCAAATATCCCGCACACGCAAGCCGCCATTCAATCTGCGTGGAACCGTTTTTTCCCTGAGTACGCCTACACAAGTAACTTTATTGATGAGAGCATAGCAAATTTTTATGAGCAGGAAACGCATTTGTCTTTGTTGTATAAAATATTTGCCTTCCTTGCAATTTTTATTTCATGCCTTGGCTTGTATGGGCTGGTATCATTTATGGCGGTGCAAAAAACGAAAGAAATTGGTGTGAGAAAAGTGCTTGGTGCTTCAGCGGCAAACATTATTTTCTTATTTTCAAAAGAGTTTACCCTACTTATTATTGTGGCATTTGTAATTGCAGCGCCCATTGCATATTTTATGATGCATACCTGGCTCAACGATTTTGTTTACCGGATAAATATAGGTGCGGGTATTTTTGTGTTCGCCTTATTTATTTCAATAATCATCGCCTGGATAACAGTTGGATACAAGGCTTTAAAAGCAGCCATGGTAAATCCTGTGAAGAGTTTGAGAAGTGAGTGAAGCAATCCACCCCTAACCCCTATCCAAAGGATTCCCATGGAAAAGGGGAACAAAGACGTGACCGGAAGACGGGTAAGGATTGAAGAACAGTTGAACCAAATTAACTAATAACCAAATTAACCAACAAACAAATTAACTAATTAACCAATTAACTAATAACCAAATTAACCAATAAACCAACAACCAAATTAACCAGTAAACCATACACAAACCATGCTTCAATTAAAGAATATTTATAAATGGGTGAACACAGGCAGTAACCGGACGTTCCTTTTAAAAGATATTAACCTGCATATAAAGCAGGGCGAATTTCTTTCAGTAATGGGACCATCAGGTTCAGGTAAATCAACCTTGCTCAATGTGCTTGGTATGCTTGATGAAGCAAATGAAGGCGAATACATTTTTATGGACCAGGATGTATTTAAGCTTAAAGAGAAGCAACGCTCAGAAATCTACAAAAGCCATATTGGCTTTGTATTTCAGGCATATCATTTAATTGATGAGCTTACTGTTTATGAAAATATAGAAACGCCGTTGATCTATCAAAACATAAAGTCTGGCGAGCGAAAAGCGATGGTTGCGGATATACTTGACCGCTTCCAGATAGTTGGCAAAAAAGACCTTTTCCCCACAAATCTATCCGGGGGGCAACAGCAATTGGTTGGTATCGCCAGGGCGCTGATTGTAAAGCCAAAATTGATACTTGCGGATGAGCCCACCGGAAACCTAAATTCAAAACAAGGCGAAGAGATCATGGAAATTTTTAAAGAATTAAATAACGAAGGCGTAACGATTGTGCAGGTGACACATTCTGAAAAAAATGCGGCTTATGGTACAAGGATCATTCATTTGTTAGATGGGAGAATTGAGAAGGAAAGTTGAGGGGGTAGGTAGCAGTGATCAGTGATGAGTGATCAGTGATGAGTGACAAGTGATCAGGTAGCGGGATCAAACGTCAAGTTATCAAGTATCAAGTATCAATTGTAAAGTATTAAATTAAAAATCAACACAGAACATTCAATACATCAACTAATGAATCACGAAAACAAGAACGCTAATAAATATTGTCCCTCTCCCCGCCCGAACAGGCATGGGCGGGCTTTGGAGAGGGGTTGGGGTGAGGTTTTGAAAAGTATTTTTTTATCTATTTTTTTTTCATTGATTTGCTGGGTTGCAAATGCGCAAAATAAATTAACCCTTCAGCAGGCAATAGAAACCGGTATCAAAAATAACCTGGATGTAAACCAGTCTGATATTTTAATGCAAAAATCGGACATAGCTTACAAACAATCAAGGTCAGCGATGTTGCCCAATCTTAATGCCAATGCAGATCATGGTACCAACCAGGGACGAAGCATTGATCCCTTTACTAATGCGTTCATCAATCAAAATGTGAGCTATGCAAGCTATGGCGCAAGCAGCAGCCTTTTGTTGTTTAATGGGTCTTCATTGCAAAATAGAATCAAGGGAAATAAGCTTGGGTATCAAGCTTCGGAAATGGAATTGCAACAGGCGAAGGACAATGTAACTATAAATATTATATTGGCCTATCTTGGCGTACTCAGCGCCGAAGATGTGTTGGAGAGCTCACGCAACCTTTCTGAGGTAACCGGAAAGCAGGTAGAACGGCTAAATATTTTAAATCAATCCGGCGCTATTTCACCTTCTCAATATTATGATTTAAAGGGTCAACTTGCCAATGATCAAATTACAATAGTGGACAATGAAGCGGCCTTGGAAACAGCAAAGCTCACGCTGGTACAGCTTTTGAACATTCCTTACAATAAAAATATAGAGGTGGAAAGATTGCCTGTTGAATCGTTTGACGTTTCTTACAAAGCTAACCCGGACCAAATTTACCAGGAAGCCTTACAGAAATTTGCCCAGGTAAAAGCTGTCCACTTTAGAACCGAAAGCGCTCAAAAAAATATTCGCTCCATACGAGGAGAACTTTATCCGACTATTTCACTGAGCGGAAATATTAATACTAATTATTCAAGTGCCGCTACACAAACGGTTTTGGTAAATACGGTTGATATAGCATCTTCAAATTATGTAATTGTAAATGGCTCGCAGGTACCTGTGATGGTGCAGCAGGATAATTTCGACACGAAAAAAATCAATTATGGAAGTCAGCTAAAAAATAATAAGTTCACCACTTTGAATCTTGGTTTAAGCGTCCCCATCTTCAATGCGAACCGGGTGAGAAGCCGGGTAAACATTGCAAAGCTTGACCTGGAAAATAATGAATTAATAGAGCAAAATACAAAAATAGAATTGCAACAATCCATTGAGAAGGCTTATGTAAATTTTAGCTCAACCGCTGATAAATATAAAATTCTTCTCGACCAGGTTAATTCGTTTCAAGAATCTTTCAGGGCTGCAGAAATTCTTTTCAACTCCGGCGCCTCTACGTCTGTAGATTATCTTATTGCTAAAAATAATCTTGACAGAACGCGAACAAATCTTATCATCTCCAAGTATGATTACGTGCTGCGGGCTAAGGTGCTGGATTATTATGAGGGGAAGGCCTTGTGGTAGGATCGGGTGCATTCCAAATTCCTCTGCTCTGGAAGCAACACGAGGCGTTAGTACCGCAGGTCGGACGGCGGTGGCTCATTAAATGATGGTGTATATATAATTGTTGCAGGGTTGTCAACCTTTCAACAAGTTAATTTTAGATTTAAAACCTCTATCTGGAAGGTTGACAACCTATAACCCAGAGCGACAATTTGGATGCACGCGTAGGATCTGACAAACTTTAGTTTATTTTTAGAGTTAGAAAGTAATTTCAAAAAGGAATACACAAATGGCTTTCAGGTAAGAATTATCGATTATCATTAATTCATAATAAAATGGCAAAATTAAAAAAATATCCATCCAGGAGAAGTTCTCTCAGAGGAATTTCTGGTTCCACTGAATATCACCGCATATAAACTTGCAAAGGATATTGAAGTTCCACAAACCAGGCTTTCCGAAATTATTAAAGGTAACCGCAGAATCACTGCTGGTACGGCTTAAGGCTAAGTAAATATTTCGGTAATTCGGCAAAGTTTTGGCTTGGCTTGCAAGATGATTATGATATTGAAGAGGAAATAAATGCGAAGGGCTCCATGCTAAAATCTATTAAAGCCCTAAAAGAAAATGTTGCTTAAAAACTAAGCAACAACAATTAAAAGCTTGAAAATTGAAACGTTTGGTCAATATACAGTGAGGCAATTCGAAAAAGTTCAAGTGGTAACTTAAATATTTTTTTGCTCACGTAAATTTTCATTCTTTACTTTGCGTCTCAAATGAATAAAATAATTTACATACATCATCATCATTTTTTTACCGAAGGGTAAGCTATGTTGTTGAATATGTAATGATCATATTTTCAAAAAAAGGCTTACTGGTTAGTAAGCCTTTTTTAATTTAAAAAATCATCATGCTAAAAATAGCCGTTCAGAAATCAGGAAGATTATACGAGCATTCGTTGCAACTTTTAAAAGAATGTGGCATTGAACTTAACAATGGAAATCGCCAGCTAAAGGCCGCCTCCACAGGTTTCCCGGTCGAAGTATTTTTTTTAAGAGACGATGATATACCCCAATATGTTTTTGATGGCGTTGCTGATATTGGTATTGTAGGGGAAAACGTGGTGTTTGAAAAAAATAAAGATGTGGAGGTAATGAATAAGCTTGGCTTTGGGAAATGTAGGCTCAGCATTGCCGTGCCTAAAAGTATGGATTACCAAAGCGCAGCTGATTTGCAGGGTCTAAAAATCGCTACCTCTTATACAGGCTTATTGCAAAAATTTCTTGACGGGAAAAATGTAAATGCAGAAATTCATGAAATTAGTGGATCCGTGGAAATAGCGCCGGGCATTGGACTTGCAGAGGCTATATGCGACCTGGTAAGCAGTGGCAGCACACTTTTTACAAATGGCTTAAAAGAAGTAGAAGTTGTTTTAAAATCCGAAGCCGTGTTGATATCCCGGCGTGATTTGGTGCAAGGGAAGAAAGAAATATTAACCAATTTATTGCTTAGGATAGATGCCGTAAAAACCGCAAAGCACAACAAGTACATAATGCTAAATGCGCCAAATGCGCAATTAAAAAATATTGCTGCTATTCTGCCCGGCATGAAGAGCCCAACCATAGTGCCCTTAGCCGAGAGCGGCTGGAGCAGCGTGCAAAGTGTAGTAAATGAAAATGATTTTTGGAGTATCATTGAAAAATTAAAGTCTTTCGAAGCAGAAGGAATAATTGTGGTGCCGATAGAAAAAATGATCTTATAAATAAATAAAAAATGGAGAATATATTTTTAAATCCGGGCCGGGATCATTGGCCACGGTTAATCAAAAGACCAGGGGCAGGCTCTCCGGATTTGGAAAAAATTGTTGCCAAAATATTATTGGAGGTAAAAGAAAATGGCGATGCCGCCCTTTCAAAATATTCATTAAAATTTGATGGTATTGCTCCTGAGACGTGGCAAGTGAGCGCTGAAGAAATTGATGAATCAGAAAATGAAATTAGCCGGCCATTAAAAGATGCGCTTCTCATTGCGAAAGAAAATATAGGAAAATTTCATTCAGCCCAGGTTTCCAAAAAGATAAAAAAAATAGAGACGAGCCCGGGGGTAATTTGCTGGAGAAAAAATGTGCCGATAGAAAATGTGGGGTTTTATATTCCCGGTGGTACTGCACCTTTATTTTCAACTTTATTAATGCTTGGTATTCCGGCTAACATAGCCGGCTGTAAAAATATTATCATTTGTACACCACCCGGCAGCGAGGGAAAAATAAACCCGGCCATACTTTTCGTTGCCAAAATGCTCGGCCTAAAAAATATTTATAAAGCAGGTGGTGCGCAAGCCATCGCAGCAATGGCTTATGGTACCAACAATATTCCAAAGGTTGATAAGATATTCGGCCCGGGAAATAGCTTTGTAACATGCGCAAAGAAGTTGGTGAGTATGGAAGGCACGTCCATAGATATGCTGGCCGGCCCAAGCGAGCTGGCCGTGTATGCTGATGAAACCTGCATCCCCGCTTTCGTAGCGGCCGATCTTCTTAGCCAATCGGAGCATGGCATTGACTCACAGGTAATGTTGGTTGCCGCTAAAATGGATGTAATTGAAGATGTTGTTGATGAAATTAATCGCCAGTTACCTTTTTTAAAAAGAAGAGAAATCATCAACCAAAGCCTTGTCAATAGCAGGTTTATTTTAATGGAGAATAAGCGTGCTGCGTTTGATTTACTAAATGCGTATGCTCCCGAACATTTGATAATCGCCTCAGAAAAATCGAAGAAATTATCGGCGGCTGTAATCAACGCCGGCAGTGTTTTTCTTGGAAATTATTCATCTGAGAGTTCGGGTGATTATGCGTCCGGCACCAATCATTCACTACCAACAAGCGGCATGGCAAATACATTCAGCGGCGTGTCGGTAGATAGTTTTGTAAAGAAAATTACTTTTCAAAAAATCAATAAAAAAGGCCTGAAGAATATTGGTGCAGCCGTAGAGACGATGGCTGCAGCGGAAGGACTGGATGCGCATAAAAATGCCATAACT
The DNA here is from genome assembly GCA_965217965.1 of Hanamia sp. GTDB lineage: Bacteria > Bacteroidota > Bacteroidia > Chitinophagales > Chitinophagaceae > Ginsengibacter. The sequence goes on from CBDCJQ010000002.1 coordinate 1,307,694, forward strand.
ATTCGTTTACAAAAACAGGATGATGAAACCGTTTGATCTTGATAAACTAACAAGGGATAATATAAAAAAGCTAAAGCCATATTCTTCGGCCAGGAGCGAGTATAGCGGCAGCGCTTCTGTTTTTTTAGATGCAAATGAAAACAGCTACGGCTCACCGTTAGATGAAAACTATAATCGCTATCCTGATCCATTGCAATTGGAACTAAAACAACAGCTTTCAAAAATAAAAGGCGTTCTTCCCCAAAATATTTTTATTGGAAATGGAAGCGATGAAGTCATTGATCTTGCGTATCGCATTTTTTGTGAGCCGGGCCGGGATAATGTAATCATTTGCCCGCCCACGTATGGCATGTACGGTGTTAGTGGAAATATAAATGATGTGCAGGTAAAAGAAGTAAACCTGACTGATAATTTTGACCTGGATGTGGAAGCTATCTTACACGCGGTGAATGACAATACAAAGATGCTTTTTCTGTGTTCTCCGAATAACCCGACCGGTAATAATATGAACCGGATTGACATTGAAATGTTGCTGAATAATTTTCCGGGCCTTGTAATCATTGACGAAGCATACATTAATTATTCGAGGCAAAAATCTTTCATTCCGGAGCTTACTGAGTATGAAAACCTGGTCGTGATGCAAACCCTGTCAAAAGCCTGGGGGCTTGCTGCGCTTAGGCTGGGCTTGTGTTTCGCGGCTGAAAACATTATTGACTTGTTTAACAAGGTAAAGCCGCCATATAATATTAATAAGGCTTCGCAGGAGTTAGGTATCGAAGCCTTGAAAAATATTGACGAGGTAAATGAAACAATTAAAACAACAGTTATTGAGCGAAATGAATTGATGCGGAACTTATCCGGTTTTTCATTTATTCAAAAATGTTATCAAAGCGACGCAAATTTTATTTTGATAAAAACGAGTAATGCGGATGATCTGTATGCTTATTTATCAGGCCAAAAAATTATAGTTCGTAACAGAAGCAGAGAACCTAAGTGTGAAAGCTGCCTTCGTATAACTGTAGGCACACACGAAGAAAATAGCATACTAATTGAAGCATTAAAAAATTACAAACAAAATATCAAAGGATATGGGCAATAAAAAAAGAGACAATGAAATGGAAGAAACCAATGATAATGAAACGGCAAAAAGTTTTTCTTTAAAACAGAGCTCTGCTTTGTTAGAAAAACGTGATTCAAGTTCCCCCTTCGGGGGGCAGGGGGCTGTATTATTCATAGACCGGGATGGGACATTGATTAAAGAAGCGCCGCCTACGTATCAGCTCGATGCCTTTGCCAAGCTTGAGTTTTATCCGCACGTGTTTGAATACCTCACCAAAATAGTGAAGGAATTTGATTTCGAATTGGTGATGGTTACCAACCAGGATGGCCTGGGTACAGCGGCATTTCCGGAAGATTGTTTTTGGCCGATACAACATTTTATTCTCCAGGCTTTGGAGAATGAAGGCATTGTATTTTCGGAAATATTTATTGACCGCACTTTTGCAAAGGACAATAAGCCGACACGGAAACCGGGCACTGAAATGCTGACGGCATATTTGAACGAGCAACATTATGATCTAAAAAATTCATTCGTGATCGGGGACAGGCTTACCGATGTGCAGTTGGCTAAAAACCTCGGCTGTAAAGCGTTTTGGCTTAACAACCACGATAACCTTGGCAATCATGAATTAGAAGCCACCGCAGAAACCCTCAAAGAAACGATCGCGTTGGAAACGCAAAACTGGAAAGATATTTATGAATATTTGCGTACGCCTCCGCGGACAGTTTTGCATGTGCGGAACACTAATGAAACAAAAATTGAAGTGACAATTAATCTTGATGGAAGCGGTCAATCTATCATTGAAACCGGTTTGGGTTTTTTTGATCACATGCTGGAGCAGGTTGCAAAGCATTCAGGGATGAACCTTACCATCATTTGCAAAGGTGATCTGCATAACCCGCCCCGGTTTATCGGGGTTGATGAACATCATACGATTGAAGATGTGGCTATCGCTTTCGGTGAAGCCTTGCTGATAGGGTTGGGAGATAAAAGAGGAATGGAAAGATATGGTTACATGCTGCCAATGGATGATTGCCTTGCGCAGGTAGCCATTGACTTTGGCGGCAGAAGCTGGTTGGTATGGGATACGGAATTTAAGCGGGAGAAAATCGGCGAGATGCCTACAGAAATGTTCTATCATTTTTTTAAATCCTTTAGCGATGCGTCAAAATCGAATTTGAACATAAAGGCGGAAGGAACGAATGAACACCATAAAATAGAATCCATTTTTAAAGCTTTCGCAAGAGCCATTAAAATGGCGATAAAGCGAGATCCTACCAATAAGAGCCTTCCAACTACAAAAGGACTTCTGTGAAAATAGCCATCATACAATATAATGCCGGCAATGTGCAAAGTGTTTTGTATGCTTTGCAACGCTTAGGCATGCACGCTATTGTTACAGATGATCACACGAAAATAAGATCTGCTGATAAAGTTATTTTTCCGGGTGTTGGCAACGCGGGTTCAGCAATGAAGTATTTGAAAAAGTTTGATCTTGATAAGTTGATTCTTTCTTTGAAGCAGCCTGTGTTAGGTATCTGCCTCGGCCTGCAGCTTATGTGCAGCCATAGCGAGGAAGAGGATACAAATTGCCTGGGAATTTTTGATGTGCAGGTAAAGAAATTTCCTGCCGGCGTTAAAGATGAAAATTCTTCTCTGTGCAAGATTCCGCACATGGGATGGAATAACATTTATAATCTTTCTTCCTTACTGTTTAAAGAAATTGATGAGAATTCATTTGTCTATAACGTACATAGCTATTACGCGGAACATTCTCCCGAAACCATTGCTACCACTGATTATATACTTCCTTACAGCTCAGCCATTCAGAAAAATAATTTTTATGGTGTGCAATTTCATGCCGAAAAATCGGCAGAGGTGGGGAATCGAGTTTTGTCTAATTTCTTAAAAATCATTTAATGGACTTAATACCTGCTATTGATTTAATTGACGGGAAAGTGGTGAGGCTTTCAAAAGGTGATTTCGCTAAAAAATTAATTTACAGTGATAACCCATTGGAAGTTGCAAAAATTTTTGAGGGTGCAGGAATTAAGCGGTTACATATTGTTGACCTTGATGGCGCTGCCGGTAACGAATTTCGAAACTTTAAAACACTCGAAAGTATTGCAGGCGGTACAGGCTTAATTATAGATTTTGGTGGCGGTTTAAAAAGTACGGAAGATGTTACGGCGGTTTTAAATGCCGGCGCAGCGATGGTGAATATCGGAAGTATAATAGTGAAAAATTCTTCTTTATTTTCAGAATGGATCGAGGGTTTTGGCGTCGATAAATTTCTTCCCGGCGCAGACGTGTTGAACATGAAAATAAAAATTCATGGATGGAAAGAAGATACCGGCATTCATCTGTTTGATTTCATACAGAAGCTTATTGAACTTAAGCTGAACAATATTTTCTGTACAGATATTTCTAAAGACGGAATGTTGAAAGGTCCGGCAATAGGGCTATACAGGTCAATTGTAAATAAATTTTCATCGTTGAATCTTATTGCCAGCGGTGGGGTTTCACGCGTGGAAGATTTGAGGGAATTGAAGGAAACCGGTTGCCGGGGCGCTATCATTGGTAAAGCTTTTTATGAAGGAAGGATCACCCTGGAACAAATGAAAACTTTTATAAATAATAATTAATGCTTGCAAAGAGAATTATTCCTTGTCTTGATATTAATAACGGCCGCACCGTTAAAGGAATAAATTTTGAAAACATACGCGATGCCGGTGACCCGGTGGAACTTGCGATGTACTATTCTGAGCAAGGCGCTGATGAATTGGTCTTTCTGGATATAACGGCTACTATTGAAAAAAGAAAGACAATGGTTGCTCTTGTAAAAGATATCGCAGCTCATATAAATATTCCCTTCACCGTTGGCGGTGGTATATCATCGGTTGAAAATGCTTATGAATTATTGCGGAACGGCGCAGATAAAATCTCGGTAAATTCAGCCGCTTTTAAATCCCCGGAAATAATAGAACAGATGGCGAAGGAATTCGGAAACCAATGTGTGGTATTGGCGATAGATACAAAAAAAGAAGCCGATGAAAAATGGTATGTGTATTTGAATGGCGGCCGGCTAAAAACTGATGTGCTTACTTTTGATTGGGCCGGGCAGGCGATAGACCTTGGGGCAGGTGAAATTTTACTTACGTCAATGAATAACGATGGAACAAAAAGTGGGTTTGCCAATGATATTACCTCCTTATTATCATCCGGTTTTCCCGTACCGGTAATCGCTTCGGGTGGCGCAGGAACAATGGATCACTTTAAGGATGTTTTCTTAACAGCCAATGCTGATGCGGCTTTAGCAGCAAGTGTTTTTCATTATAAAGAAATAGAAATTCCAGCGCTGAAGAAATTTTTGCATGATAAAAATATCAATGTAAGATTATGAGCACAGAAAAAACAAACGACGAAATATTGGTAGCTGTTGATTTTGCCAAAGCTCCTGATGGGTTGGTTCCTGCCATTATCCAGGACGATCGCACATCAAAAGTTTTGATGTTAGGCTATATGAATGCCGATGCTTTGCAAAAAACACTTGATACAAAATTGGTAACTTTTTTTAGCCGCAGTAAACAAAGGCTTTGGGTAAAAGGGGAAACCAGCAATAACTTTTTGCATTTGGTTAGTATCACAGTTGATTGTGATAATGATACCTTACTTATTAAGGCGAAACCCGATGGCCCTGTTTGTCATACAGGAACGGATACCTGCTTTAATGAAGTAAATGCCGATGATAATTTTTTGAGTACACTCGAAAACATCATTGCAGACAGGAAAGAAAATAGAAGTCAAAACTCATATACATCTTCATTATTTTCCAAAGGGATAAATGCCATTGCACAAAAGGTAGGCGAGGAAGCAATAGAGTTAGTGATTGAAGCAAAAGACAACGATAAAACCCTGTTTTTAAATGAAGCTGCCGACTTACTGTTTCATTATTTAATCCTTTTGAAGGCAAAAGGAAAACAGTTGGAAGATGTTGTCGAAATTTTAAAGCAAAGACATAAATAACGCAAATCTTATTCGAGAAATTTTATAAAAAAAAATCCCGCAATAAATGCGGGATTTCTTTGGAATTGGTTTATAAAGCCAAAAGAATTCTGATTAGCTGAATAATCCACCTTTCTTGAAAGAGCGGACACCTTCGCCAATCTTAAATCCATTATTATATATTTCGATCTTATAATTCCCGGTTTGGAAATCGCTGTTTTGAGACCACTCAACTGATACAGGTTCTTTTTGTCCCTGCACATAATTTATCTGCACTTTTTTAGTGAATGGTTTTTCCACTCCATCCCTTGTCACAAATGTTCCTGAACCCAAGGCATCAACAACAACGGGTCTTCCGTCAGGTGAAGTGATGGATACATATAAATCTTTAGTGCCGGTTTGCGTGATTCTGTTTTCATCAATGTTGAAAGAAATCCTAAGCTTATCCACGCGTTTAGCCGTGGTCGTTACTTTTTCTTTTCCATTATGTCTTTCTTTAATGCCGATAATATTAAAGTCAGATGCATGAAGCGTAGAGCCTACATCAATTACGTCTTCCCTTTGCTTAATAACCTGGCTGGCCGAGTCATAATTTTTTTTCTGTGCATCTCTATCCAAAGACACAACTCTTTTCTCCATGGCCAGCTGCGTATTCTGATTTTTAAGTGATTCAATCTCTGCAGTGTAAGTTTCAATATTTCCTTTTAATTGGGAAATTAGTCTGCGTGCTTCAGCAAGCTCCGCCTGAGTGGCATTCTTATTATTCAAAATAGATTGAACTCTTGATTTCAGATCTTCAATATCCTTATCTTTTGTACGCATAAGGCTATCAGCCCTTGAGTTTGAAGTTTTAAGCATATCAAGCCGCAAGGCAGCGTCGTTCAATTCGCGCTGTAATTCATTTTTTGAAGAATCGCTTTCAACGATTTGAGCAGTAAGTTCTTGCTTATCCTGTCTGCTTTTGTTTTTATCCCATATTATATAACCCCAGGTGCCCAACAAGATAATAACAAGGATAGCTGTTAAGATATTCCTGTTATTATTATTGCCAACCACCGCCGGTTGTTGTTCCGGAACATCACTGTTAGGGAAGTTTTCGTAACTCATGTTGTAAGATTTTTTTTGATTAGAATATATCCGTATAAAAATTTCCAAAACCATGCCAAACCATTTTTCCAAAAATTGTGAATATGTTTTTTACCAAATCTATAGCATCCGTTTATCTTTTATCTTTGAAAGAAATGAGCGCATTGTCAATTCTTTCTGATTGGAAAAAAAAATCTTACAAGCCCGTGTACTGGCTGGAAGGCGAAGAAGAATTTTATATAGATGAGGTAATGGAATATGCAGAAAAAAAAATCTTACCCGCTTCTGAAGCCGGATTTAATTTATCTGTTTTTTATGGAAAAGATGCGAACTGGGCAGATATTATAAACTCCTGCCGCCGTTATCCAATGTTTGCAGACAGGCAGGTTGTGTTACTGAAAGAAGCACAGCAAATGAAAGATATTGACAAGCTGGAAAGCTACATTGAAAATCCATTGGCCTCAACAATATTGGTTGTGTCCTACAAAGGCAAAACCGTGGATGGCCGCAGCAGGCTCTCAAAACTAATTAAGAAGCACGGGGAAATATTCTTATCAAAAAAAATTTATGATAACCAGCTTCCTACCTGGACTAACGGTTACCTGCAATCGAAGGGATTTGAAATTACGCCAAGAGCTTTGATGTTGCTTGTGGATCATGTGGGTAACGATCTCAGCAGGATAAGTAACGAAGTTGAAAAATTATCAGTAAACCTGGGAGCCGAAAAAAACATTACCGAAGATGATATTGAAAAATATATTGGTGTAAGTAAGGAGTTCAATATTTTCGAGCTGCAACATGCCCTTGGTAAAAAAGATCTTGCAAAGGCCATGCGCATTATTCAATACTTTGACGCAAACCCAAAAGCAGCTCCATTTCAATTATTGCTGCCATCTCTTTATAATTATTTTGCTAAGATCATCATGGTTTACCAAATGAGTGATAAGAGCGAAAAAGCGCTCAGGCCAATGTTTTTTAATAATCCTATTGCTGCGCAGCAGGCGTTGGACACCGTTTTAAATTATTCTTACAGTGAAACTGAAAAAGTGATTTTGTTGCTGCATGATTATAATTTAAAAAGCCTGGGTATTAACAGTTATGGAACAAGTAACAGCGCCCTGCTCAAAGAGCTTGCTTATAAAATAATTATGGGAGCTTCGTATAATTAGGTGTGTGCAAGAGTTGAAGAGACTTTATTTTATCTTCTGATAGTTGATTTTTTAATTCCTCCAGGCTATTGAATTTTTTTTCAGGCCGAAGATAATTTTTTACATACACCCTGATAAGTTTATCATAAATAATTTTGTCAAAATCAAAGATGTTTACTTCAATCATTTTTTTTGAACCATCTACCGTTGGCCGAAAGCCAATGTTCATCATCCCTTTGTGAAGCTTATTAGGGAAAGTGCTTTTTGAAATATTATCGCTTTTTATTTCATCTCCCTCTATTGCTACCTCAACTGCATAAACGCCATTGCACGGAATTAGTTTGCTTTTATCCGTGACATTAATATTTGCGGTAGGGTAACCAAGCTGCCTTCCGAGCTTGTCACCCTCCATTATTTTGCCTTCAAAAAAATACGCATATCCTAAAGCTTCGTTTGCTGTGTTAATATCTCCTTCAGAAAGAGAATGACGGATTTTAGTGGAGCTGATTTTTACATGATGTAATACATGCTCCGGTATCTCTTTTACTTTATAATTATATTTTTCCCGGTAAGCTTCTAAAAATTTATAATCGCCACCACGGTCTTTTCCAAAATGATGATCGTAGCCAATAATGATTGTATGCGGATGAAATGTTGCTGCAAGGAAATCGCGAATATATTCTTCAGCAGATTGTTCAGAAAATTGAAAAGTAAAAGGCACCACTACGAGATGGTCAACGCCATTGCTTTGTAAAAGTTCGATCTTTTCATCAAGAGTAGTCAGCAATTTTATTTCTTCATAGTCAGCCTGCGACCGTATTTTAGCATTCACGATCATTCTCGGGTGTGGATGAAAAGTAATAATAACCGATTCGCCGTTAATCTCGTTTGCTTCTTTTTTTAGCTGATTAATTATCTGCAAATGCCCCGTGTGTACGCCATCAAAAGTACCAATGGTAATTACTGAATTTTTAAAAAAGGGTAAATTATTTATATCACGGTGTACCTGCATGCAGGGTACAAAATTATATTATTTATCAGTTCTATTTTTGAATTGAAGCTGGCAGAATGATATTCTATATTTTTACAGCAATCAAATTAAAAAGATGTCTCTCTATTCAAGGCGCGGTGTTTCTGCGCAAAAAGAAGAAGTTCATGCTGCCGTGCAAAATCTCGACCAGGGAATTTTCCCCAAAGCTTTTTGTAAAATCTATCCTGATTATTTAGGCGGTGACAAAGATTATGTAAACATTATGCATGCAGATGGGGCAGGCACCAAAAGCATTCTTGCCTATTTATACTGGAAAGAAACAGGGGACATTTCTGTATGGAAAGGTATCGCCCAGGATGCAGTGGTAATGAATCTCGACGACCTTTTATGTGTTGGAGTTTATGACAATATTATTTTCAATTCAACCATTGATCGCAACAAAAATCTAATAACTGCCGGCGTGTTGGAACAACTAATAAATGGTACACAGGAATTTTTTGACCTGATGAAAACCTTCGGCATAAACATCCAATACCTCGGCGGGGAAACGGCAGACGTTGGCGATGTGGTAAGAACAATAGCCGTGAATGGTACGATGGCAGTAAGGTGGCCAAAGTCAAAAATTATTTCCAATGAAAACCTGCCTGGCGGTAAGGCAGGAATAAAAGCCGGCAATGTAATCGTCGGGCTTGCATCCTTCGGAAAAGCTTCTTACGAAAAAGAGTACAACAGCGGCATTGGAAGCAATGGGCTTACTTCTGCACGCCATGATATTCTTAATAAATATTATGCTGAAAATTTTAAAGAGAGTTATGATAATTCGTTAAGTAATGAAGTGGTATATATTGGGAAGAACAGGATAGCAGTTTCTTCAAAAGCTCCCTCTGCTGGAGGTGGTTTGGGGGCGGCTCTCCTTTCGCCTACACGTACGTACGCACCATTAATGAAGAAACTCCTTGAAAATAATTTTGATAAAATTTATGGATTGATACATTGCAGTGGCGGTGGGCAAACCAAATGCCTTAAATATATTCCTGAAAATGTAAGAGTGATAAAAAACAACTTATTTGAAGTGCCTGACATATTTAAAGAGATCCAGCAAGCCGGTGGCGCAGATGATCGTGAGATGTACCAGGTGTTCAATATGGGCTGTCGTATGGAAATTTATACGGATGAAGATTTTGCTGATACGATAATTAAAGAGGCCGCCTCATTCAACATAGATGCTCAAATAATTGGAAGGGTTGAAGAAAGCGATGGCAAAGAATTACTGATAAAAACCGGTAAAGGCGATTTGGTTTTTTAATATTATAGCGTAATCTTCAATAGCACTATCCTCCAGGTATCCCAGGTTTTGTTTAAACTTATGTGCTGCATCCGCAGTCGCTGCATCCGGGTACTGTCTGAATTGTTACTTATGCTGCTTCACGTGTGTGCCCTATACGTTAGATGCCCGTTTTTTACTCCATCTTGCAATCTGCCACATTAGCTCGGCGCTTAGCAAGGCCCCTACAGCAAATACCGCAGGCACAAACATTTTTGCTTCTTCGGCGAAGGCTCCGGAAAGAGCAATGGCAAACACAACGACGGGTAAAATAAGCATCACGCACAGCCAGGGAATATTAAGCGGAATGCGAAAAGGCCGGTTCGCCAGGGGAGAGGTGATCCGCAGCTTAATTAAAGTAACAAACTCTAAAAATAAACCCGCTCCGTATAACGTCACATCTATCACTATCAGATCCTGGAAGGTCCACAATATCATGAAGCTTACCACAACCGCACAAATGATGATGGAGATGTAGGGAGTTTTAAAACGGGAATGCAATTTGTGAATCTTTGCCGGAAGCAAGCCATCATCAGACATAACTTGCGGCACGCGTGAAACGGAAAGTAACACGGCTGCAAACAGCCCGAGAGCGCTGGCCATACCACCAATCGATATTGCAGCGCCGAGCCATTTTCCGCCAGCCAGTGTGCCCAACGCAGGATAGCCTTCATTACTAAGTGTATCTGCATTGATGCTGTAGTGAATTGTGGCATACAGCACCATCGCATAAATTACAATCACTGTAAGGAAAGCAATGCTCACTGACTTTAGATATGTTCTTGCAGGCTTGTTTACCTCCTCTGCATATGTGGTAGTATTATCCCAGCCAAAAAAATTCCACATGACTGTGTAAAGCGCCATGCCAAGAGATGAAAAAGATATGCCCTTAAGAGAGGGCGCCGGTAAAGAGAAATGTCCTGTATCTTTTATCGCCATCACAAATAAAATAATAAACGGAGCTATTACCAGCAGGCTGAGCATTGAGGCTGTTTTACCCACAGGAGAAATACCTAAAATATTAAGTAAGGCACCTATCCATATTATAGTAAGGCAAACCGGTATTTTTGCTCCAGCTATTTCTGGAAAAAAGAAAGAAGCGTACTCAACAAAAAGCACAGGATAAATGGCAAGATCAACAAAGGTGTAAAGCCACGTCCACCAGCCTTCATAAAAGCCGAAGCGCAATCCCAGCGTGCGTTTTACCCATTGATAATAGCCGCCCGTAACAGGCATCATGCTGTTGAGCTCGAGCACCGTAAGAATAGCAGGCACATCCCATAGCAGCGGAGTGATCATTAAAAGTAATAAAGCGCCACTTGCCCCTGCATAACCAAGCAAGGGCTCAAGGCCATAAGGGCCGCCGGAAACCGTAAAGAAAATTAATGCGGCTAATTGAATTACATGTAGCCTTTTACGCGATGGAAGCGGTGATGTCATAAGCCATAAAAATATTTAGATGCAAAAATGAGATCACCGCAGAATTAATTATTATAGTCAATTATTTATTTTAAATTCAAATATATTGGAATTAATATGCAGAAGAAAGGAATGCTTTGAAGATTTTATATCGAAATATGAGCGAATTGATAATTCCAACGTGAGTATAATTAGGAGGGTTAATATAGCCTGACCGTTTTACGCTAAAAACAATTTTACGACATCGGTCTCTCCTGGCTTATGCAATAACAGGCAACTATTTGAATTAATTTCCGCATGGTTTCTTAATGAAAAATAAATAACTTCCTTTCTAAATAATTAGGCCATGGCCACTAATTCAGGCAACCTTCAACGATTTCTTGATGCTCAACAACACACTTATCTGCAAGCTTTGACTGAAATAAGAGATGGTAAAAAGCGGAGCCATTGGATGTGGTTTATCTTTCCGCAAATAGCCGGGCTGGGATTTAGTGAAACTTCAAAATTATATGCTATTAAAGATTTAAAAGAAGCAAGGCTTTACATGGATCATGATGTGTTAGGCTCGCGGTTGATTGAAATATCAAGCGCATTATCAGGCATTAAGGGAAAAACGGTCAATCAAATTTTTGGAAGCCCTGATGACCTTAAGCTTAAATCGTGTATGACATTATTTTGTTCGCTGGGTAACGCAAATCCTGTGTTTAAAACCGTGCTTACAAAATATTTTAATGGAGCGAAGGATAATAAAACATTGCGGATGATTCAATAATATGGGGTTCATTAGTATTTAGGCATCTCCATATTCGTAGTTCTACGAATTATCACCGTAAATTTTTTACACAAAAAACTAAGCATTACATCTCTTGCACGCGGGTGCAGTTGGTATATCTTTGTGTTCCGAACTTGATGGATGTTTAGCAAACATTATTCATCCTGCTGAGCGTCGGGAAATCCATTCCGGTAATTATATAATTATCGGGGATCTTTGAAAAGAGCTCGTTTCCAAATCCATGAAAACTATAAATCCGATATCAGTCAACTTCTTTTTTCTTTTATCCAATGCAATCGAATAACCACCAAACCTAAGAAAAAAAATCCCTATCTAATCATTCTAATGTAACAGCCAAACCCTGAAATTAATATTATTAAACCCGCGGCAATGCGGGTTTTTTGCTTCCTGGCATTCAAACCAATTGCTGTTTTAAAAGGAAAGATGACCGGTAATAAAAGTTTCGGTTTGCGCAGTAGCCTTGTCGTGTTCAATTTTTATTTCCGTTGGTTTAATAATAAGTACCGCTGTGGTGTGGCAGCAAAATGGAGTATATACCGAATAAAAATTTAGGGTATAATAAAGAGCAATTGATTGTCTGTGATTAACAGAACAGTAAATCCATCTGATAAAAATTCATAGTTGTTATTTGTTAGGGCTCAGCTGTTGATTACAGTATCATAAACATGCTTATGCGAAAATTGTTTAGGAATTTTTTTTGAGTAAACGGTTTGTTGAAATAATATGAAGCTGCTCTTTAGAGGTATTTCTTTGATAAAACCAGGGATAGAGGCTGCGGATGGCCGCAGCTTTCACGACTTCCGTGCATAAATGCTAATTTTAATGATTTTAAAAATCCGAACTGATTGAATTCCGCGAGAATATATCTTGTTGTCGTTTTCTTACTGCTGCTGCGTGATGGCTTTTCGCAGATAAACCCTGCGCCTAAATCTAATCTCAGGAAAAAATTTATTTCCACTAAAGCAAATCCCCTGCAGATTGACAGTAGCAGCATAGTCCCTAACACGCTCACCATTGCCGGTGTGGATACGAGCGACTATGCCGTTGATTATGTAAATGCACTGATCTCGTGGAAGAAAACAACTTTGCCTGACAGTGTTTTTACTACTTACCGGGCTTTTCCTTACAAACTGAATGCGATTGCAAGGCATTTTAATTATGACAGCATCCGTTTCAACTTTGCCACAGAAAAGCCTTTTGTTTTTAAAGGAAATCAATCCCAAAATAAGCTTATAGATTTTGGCAACATCAATTATAATGGAAGCTTTGGCCGCGGTATTTCGTTTGGCAATAATCAGGATGCTGTTGTAAACTCTACCTTAAACCTTCAGATGAACGGATATATCGGCGACAGCCTAGAGCTAACAGCTGCTATAAGCGATAACAACATTCCCATTCAGCCTGAAGGAAATACACAGGACATTCGTGATTTTGATCGCATATTCATGCAGGTGAAAAAGCATGGCTGGCAGGCAAACTTTGGCGATATTGATATAAGACAAAGCCGGAATTATTTTCTCAATTTTTATAAGCGTTTGCAAGGAGCGTCTTTCATTACTGATAATAAAATAGGCAGAAACAGTACTAATTCATTCCTGGTAAGCGGCGCTATCGCGAAAGGAAAATTTACACGGAATGTAATAACACCCATTGAAGGGAATCAAGGCCCATACCGTTTATCAGGAGCTAATAATGAATTATATTTTACCGTACTTGCCGGCACCGAACGGGTATTTATCGACGGGCAAATGCTCACGAGGGGAGAAGACCAGGATTACATCATAAATTATAACACCGCGGAACTAACGTTTACGTCTAAACGATTAGTTACAAAAGACAGCCGCATACAAATAGAGTTTGAATACTCCGACAGAAATTTTTTGAACTCGCTCTTATACGCAAACGACGAGATAAATATAAATAAGAAGTTACAGCTTAGCGTAGGCGCTTATTCTAATACCGATGCTAAAAATACTTCTATCAACCAAACGCTCGACGTGGCGCAAAAGCAATTTCTCTCCCGGATAGGTAACAATATAGACAGCGCCAGGTATCCGAATGCAGTGAAAGATACTTTTTCCGTAGATAAAATTTTATATAGAAAAACAGACACAACTTATAATGGCATTACTGATTCCATATATGTTTATTCTACGGCGAAAGGCGATCAGCTTTATAATCTTTCTTTTACAAATGTTGGCTTTCAAAAAGGGAATTACATGATAGTACCGGGCAATGCAAACGGTCGTGTGTTTATGTGGATGCAGCCTGTAAATGGCATTCAGCAAGGAGATTGGGAACCGGTGATCTTGTTGGTCACCCCTAAAAAGCACCAGATAATAACGGTGGCAGCCAAATATTTTATCAATGAAAAATCGTTTATAAAAGCTGAAATGGCTTTGAGCAATTATGATGTAAATACATTTTCTTCAAAAAATAAACAGAACGATAATGGCGTAGCGGGAAAGCTGGAATACGTAATGCAAAAAGATATTCTGAAAAATGTAAAGCAAGGATTGACCTTACAAACTGCGTTGGGTTATGAGTTCGTGGAAGACCGTTTTAAGCCCGTGGAGAGATTGCGAAACGTAGAATTCAACAGGGATTGGGGCCTGCCGTTTGATGCACCTGCCGCTACAGAACATTTAATCACTGCTTCAGCCACGCTAAATGATAAGCAAAATAATTTTTTAAGATATGGCTTTACCAATTATATACGCAGCGATGATTATAATGGCATCCGGAATTCTATAGAGCATGTAATGGATATCCAAGGCTGGAAATTGAGTGACAAATTTTACATCACTAACATAAACAGTGATATGCAAAAAGGTTCTTTTGTAAGGCCGTCAATTGATGTATCTCGAATTTTGCCGGCGTTTAAAAATTTAAAAATAGGCGGAGGCTATTCCGGTGAACATAATAAGCAGCTTGATAAAATAAATGATACGTTGAATGCACAAAGCTTTGCCTTCGATCTGTGGCAGGTTTATATTAAATCACAAGAAACAAAACTGAACCGCTGGGGCATTACTTACTTTACAAGAAGTGATAAATATCCGTTACGGAAAAACCTTGTGAACGCCGACCGGAGCCAGAACGTAAGTGTAATAATCGAGCTGTTGAAAAATGAACATCACCAGTTTAAGTTCAATGCTACTTACCGTAAATTAAATATCACCAACCCGGCGGTGACTGTGCAAAGAAGCGATGAAAGTTTGCTTGGGCGGATTGAATATGCTGTGAACGAATGGAAAGGTTTTGTGAATGGAAGCTTTTTATACGAGGTAGGCTCAGGGCAGGAACAGAAACGGGAATACACCTATATTGAAGTGCCTGCCGGGCAAGGCTATTACACCTGGAACGATTATAATAACGATGGCATTCCGCAGTTGAATGAATTTGAAATAGGGATTTATCAGGATCAAAAAAAATGGGTACGGGTGTTTACGCCGACCAACCAATATGTGAAGGCTAATTACGTGCAGTTTAATTACAGCCTGGATCTTAATCCGACATCAATTATCAATGCCGGCACTTCAAAAAAGCTGGCAAAATTTTTAGGAAAATTTAGTACGGCATCGGTTCTACAGATCAATAAAAAAGATATATCCGATGGCTCTTTTGAATTTAATCCGTTTAGCCAAAAATTAAATGATACAACATTGATTACTTTAAATTCTTTTTTATCAAACTCCATCTATTTTAACCGGACAAATGTAAAGTGGGGGCTTGACCTTACGCACCGGCTGAACAATAGCAAATCTCTTTTAAATTATGGGTTTGAAAGCCATAAGCTGCGTGATCTTACACTTAAAGGACGCTGGAATATTAACCGTTCCATTGCAACATCTTTCACAAATAAGTTTATACGAAATGAATTGAACACTCCTGCGTTCGCCAACAGGAATTATAAAATTGACGAAGTTTCTTCCGAGCCTTCTGTTAGTTACATCTACCACAGCGATTTTCGCGTAAGCCTTATTTATACTTATGATGTGCGCAAGAATACTATACAGCTAATGGAGCAGGCAATCAACAACGCTATAGCTGCGGAAATAAGGTACAATGTACTTTCTGCAGGAACGCTAAATGGAAGATTTTCTTACAACAATATTGATTACAAAGGAGCAGGCGGAAGTGCAAACAGTACTGTTGGCTATATTCTATTAGATGGCCTGCTGCCTGGTAAAAATTATTTATGGAATATAGAACTCACCAAAAGAATTGCGGGTAATATTGAATTGAATCTCCAATACGAAGGCAGAAAACCGGACGATGCCAAAACAGTGCATACCGGCCGGGCATCGGTAAGGGCAATATTGTGAGATAGCCCCCTGTCCACGCCCAAAGGGTTTCTATGGAGAAGGGGAAACTTAGATCATCTCATTTTTTGCTACTGGATTTTTTTTAAGGAGAAAGCGTTTGCCCCTTTACGTTATGTTAAAAACTTTTTACCGCTTTTCTTCGGAAAGGCGCCTCAGTAAGCATCTCAAACCTGCATAGTGATATGTGGCGATAGGCTGCTCTGTCCCACATTCCCAAATGTCTCCTGTAGAGAAGTGGAATGTAAATGATGTCTCTGTTCGCTAATGGGTGTCTTTTTAAGAAGAATAAATTTGAAGGGTTTTGAGTAATAAATTTGAGCTATTGTTATTGTGCGTAAGACGAAAAATCGTCTTGTCTGAAAACTTTTTTATTCAGCGGGTTACTGCACATCTGGTGTGCTTTGTATCCATTTCATCAATAAATAGCGAAGGCCTTCGACATCATTTCGTTTTGTCGTAGTTTCAAAATCTTATTGCCTGCTTTCAAATTCTTTTTTGATAATATTCAATGCAGCGCCGGCTTTAAACCATTCTATCTGTTGTTCATTATAAGTATGGTTCACCAGGAAATTATGCGAAGTGCCATCGCAGTGGTTAAGAATTACTATCAGCGGTTTATTCACACCAAAAGAAGTTAAGCCGGTAATATCTATATTGTCATCTTCAAGAATCTTATCATAATCATCTTTGTTATCAAATGTAAGTCCAAGCATTCCCTGCTTCTTTAAATTGGTTTCGTGTATGCGGGCAAATGATTTTACCAGCACGGCTCTTACTCCAAGATGCCTTGGCTCCATGGCAGCATGCTCACGCGATGAACCTTCTCCATAGTTTTCATCACCCACTATTATTGATCCCACACCAGCGGCTTTATACGCTCTTTGTGTTTCAGGAAGCGGCCCATATTCTCCCGTTAGCTGGTTCTTTACAAGGTTTGTTTTTTCATTGAAATAATTAACAGCGCCTATTAAAAGATTATTGCTGATATTATCAAGATGTCCCCTGTATTTCAGCCATGGGCCTGCCATTGAAATATGGTCTGTGGTGCATTTGCCTTTTGCTTTAATCAACAATTTGAGGCCGCAAAGGTCTGTGCCTTCCCAGGCCGGAAACGGATCGAGTAATTGCAAACGATCAGATGTGGGTGATACAATCACTTCAATGCCGCTGCCATCTGCTGCCGGCGCCTGGAAGCCCGCATCTTCAACGGCAAAACCTTTTACCGGCATTTCAATTCCTTCTGGTTCTTTTAATTTTATTTTTTCTCCCTTATCATTGGTGAGATAATCTGTAAGGGGATTAAAAAGCAGCGAACCCGCCAGGGCAAGTGCAGTCGTTATTTCCGGAGAGGCAACAAAGGCATGCGTATTGGGATTGCCGTCATTTCTTTTAGCAAAGTTGCGGTTGTATGATGTTACAATGGAATTTTTTCTTTTAGGATCATTTGAATGCCTGGCCCACTGGCCGATACATGGCCCACAGGCATTGGCTAATACCACGCCGCCCATTTTTTCAAATACATCCAGGTAGCCATCTCTCTCAACAGTATAGCGAACCTGCTCTGATCCTGGTGTAATAGTAAATTCTGATTTTGCGGTGATACCATGCGCAGTTGCCTGCTCGGCTATAGAAGCAGCCCTGGTGATATCTTCATAAGAAGAATTGGTACAAGAGCCGATAAGGCCTACTTCCAACTCTTCAGGCCATTCATTTGTTTTCACCGCATCGGCAAACTTTGATATAGGCCAGGCAAGATCAGGCGTAAAAGGTCCGTTAATATGCGGTTCCAGTTCTGATAAATTAATTTCTATTACCTGGTCAAAATATTTCTGGGGGTCGGCATATACTTCTTTATCCCCCGTAAGATATTTTGCAATACGGTCGGCCTCTTTCGCCACTTCTTCCCTTCCGGTGCCTTTTAAATATTCTGCCATTTTTTTATCGTAACCGAATATGGAAGTAGTCGCGCCAATTTCTGCACCCATGTTACAGATGGTGCCTTTACCGGTACATGATAAAGATTTGGCGCCATCTCCAAAATATTCAAGAATAGCGCCTGTTCCACCTTTCACGGTTAGTATGCCGGCTACTTTTAAAATAATATCTTTTGATGCCGTCCAGCCGCTAAGCTCGCCCGTTAGTTTAACGCCAATGAGCTTTGGAAATTTTAATTCCCAGGGCAAACCTGCCATCACATCACACGCATCCGCACCGCCAACGCCGATGGCTATGATGCCAAGGCCGCCTGCATTTACCGTATGCGAATCAGTACCAATCATCATACCGCCGGGGAAGGCATATTGCTCAAGCACTACTTGGTGAATGATACCTGCACCGGGTTTCCAAAAACCAATGCCGTATTTATTTGACACAGAAGAAAGAAAATCATACACTTCCTTATTCTCCTTTTTTGCTTTTGTAAGATCGGGCACTGCGCCTACTTCTGCCTGTATAAGATGATCACAATGAACCGTTGACGGTACCGCCACCTTCGCCCTCCCGGATTGCATAAACTGTAATAAAGCCATTTGCGCTGTTGCATCCTGCATAGCCACACGATCCGGGGCAAAATCTACATAACTTTTTCCGCTCTCGTAAGCCTGCTGCGGTGCGCCTTGCCAAAGGTGTGCATATAGAATTTTCTCAATCAGGGTTAAAGGACGGCCTACAACTTTGCTTGCCGTATCCACCTTATCGGTGTAACCCTGGTAAAATTTTTTTATCATGTCAATATCAAATACCATACGATTATGTTTTTTCAAGTTAAAGGAAGAGTGATACGGAGTTTGCAAAGTTCACTCTTTTAAAATTTTTATTGCAGGCAAATTTACTTAAAAATCAAATCATGATTTTCGTGATGGTTTTGGGCAAAGCTTTTTGATTAAGAGTTTTAAGAAAAATTTTATCAGGTTAAGTTTTAAAATCAAATCGAAACCGGATTTGTTACGATCAGCTTAATGCTTTCATGCCGATCATTCCTTGGTGATTTTGCTGGTGATCGAGAATTATGAAGCCGAGGTCTTTAATTGATGCTGTTTTCGTCTCACCCGTATTATGCATTTCATTAACGAGCTATTTATCTTTTATTTTCGGATTAGTAAGTTTGCCAAGGTCCGGCTACAGCTTATCACTTACTATGTTTAATCTACAAAGTAGCTTTCAAGTTTTCATACTCCGCGAAGGCTTTTATTCTGTTTTCATACATCCTGAAACAAATTTTCCGGCTTTCAAATTACTTTATCTTCATAAATATCCTGCTCCACCTGATTCCCGCATCATAGCTGAACCATACCAGGGAAGCTTTCCCTACTACATGATCTTCGGGTACAAAGCCCCAGAAGCGGCTGTCGAGTGAGTTATGCCGGTTGTCTCCCATCATCCAGTAATAATTCATTTTAAAAGTATAGCTTGTGGCGGGCTCGTCATTTATAAAATACCGGCCGTTCTTTTCTTCAAATTTATTGCCTTCATATACACCGATGCAGCGTTTATAAAATGCGATATTGCCCGGGTTCAATGGTATTGTTTTCCCTTTTTGCGGCACCCATAGAGGGCCGTAGTTATCTGCTGTCCAGCCTTCTGTTCCTGCACCTTCGAAGGGAAACAGGTAAGGACTTTTATCCATCGCATGAAGCGGCGCAAGCTTTATACCTTTTACTATCGGCAGTAGTTTCAGAGATGCCAGTTCTCCGTCGGTGAGCCCGATTTCATACAAATTATTCTGAAGTTGACGTACTTGGTTTTTGTTGGGATCATCCACATATTGAATACCCATATTGCCTAAGACTTCAGGGTCAAGAGGTGCCGAAGTAGTAACCTCATAATTAAATTCGTGAAACTCCGGCAATGGCTCCGCAACATTATTTACATATACGATCCTGTTTTTTATTTGCAGGGTATCGCCGGCTACCGCAACGCACCTTTTGATAAAGTTTTCTCTTTTATCAACCGGGCGTGTTATGATCATTTCTCCATACTGGCCCTGTACCCTCTGCCGGGCTTCCTCTTCGGAGATTTGTTCGGTCAGCATTCTCCGCTGTATCTCCTGATAGTAGGTGAATTTGGAACCAAAATTTTCTTCATCGTTTATCAAGGTATCGTTTACAGGAAAATTAAAAACGACCACATCATTCCGTTGTACAGGCCTGGCAAACCAACGGTTATAAGGAATGTGAATCCAGTCCACATAAGATTTAGCGCTTGTGTTTGCAATTGTATTGTGCATAAAAGGCAAAGCCAAAGGCGTATTCGGGATCCGTGGGCCGTAGCTTATTTTGCTTACAAACAAATAATCATTCACGAGTAAGCTTTTTTCCATAGAAGGCGTAGGAATAGCATACGCCTCAAAAACAAAAGTGCGAATGAGCGTTGCCGCCACTATGGCAAAGGCTGCTGCGTCTATCCATTCCCGTGATGTACTCTTTTTATAATTTTTTACGGCAGCAACGCCGGCATATTTCTCTTCATCAGAATAGCCGAGGTAAGGAAAATAAATAAAGGGGATAAGAACAGTTGCTGCATGCTGCGGCACGCTAAACCTGCCGAAATGTTCAACAAATTTTATGCTTATCCACATAGTGGTGAACTGTCCGGCAATGGGTATTAGCTGTAGAAAAAACCAGCCTTTTTTTAATTGTATTTTTTCAACCATACACCAGGTATTGTATAGCGGTACCAGGGCTTTCCATGGCGTAATGCCCGCCTTTCTGAACATGCCATACAAACCAACATGCCAGAGAATAAATGTGATAATAAATAAAAGTAGAAGAATGTTCATGTTATGAAATTTAAAAGTGCAGGAAAAGTATTTTGTAAATGCTTATAAAAATACTTTGCAAAATTTGGTTTACACATAGCCGTGCCTCATCATTTTTGAAATTTAACTTTCATTTTACGCAAGGTCTTCCTTCTCTCCTGGCGATTCTCCCCGGCCGGGTTATATCGCCTGAGGGAGATGCGGAATGAATGGAACCGGCACGTGGCTTACTAAATATTGTGCATACTGAAATAAAAAAGCTTTTGTACTTATATTATTTTTGGCCGCTTCATTTGCCAGGCATCTTTGGACTATACTGATGGTGAAAGGATAGGTATCTCTTATTAATATTATAATTCTTAGGTTGCGCACTTAGTTTATTTCACGCAAAGAAAAAAAGGAGCAAAGGAGCAAGAAAGATTGCGCCTCAATTCCGGTATTGCTTAGTATTGAATAAAACAAAACAGAAGTTGATTGATAATCAGATTCTGACTTTCCTATTGGATAATTGAATAGAAGGATCTTTTCAATAACTCCGATACTATGGGGATCGATTAATGTTTATTGAACATCAATCAAAAGTGTTTTTTATCTTATCTGAGAGCGGTTCAGGGCGGAAGCTTCTTAGATGTATGAACTGAAGAGAATCTTATAAAAAAATCCAAAAATAAGCTTGTCATCAAACTTACTTTTGGATTCAAAATTTTATGCTGAATTATTACTAGGCTTTTACGGGCGCTTTTTCTGCCACTACTTTTCCTTTGTAGTATAACTTTCCTTCACTTACATGGGCACGATGGCGAACATGTGTTTCGCCTGTAGTGCTGTCAACGCTGAGTGTGGGAGCATCTGCCGTATAGTGCGTTCTTCTTTTTGCGCTTCTTTGCTGACTGTGTCTCCGTTTTGGATTTGGCATAACCTTAAATTAAAATATAATTAATTGTTGTTTTTTTTAAATTTTTCCAATCCTTTCTGTAAAGGATGATTATTTTCTATAACACCTGCCTCCATCTTTTTAAGCATGGCTAAAATTTCTTTATTGCATTGCGGCCCACCCATTTCCTGCTCGCTGCACATACGCTGCATCGGAATGCTCAGCGATACAAATTCATAGATCCAATCCGCAAGATGCAGGTGGCTCTCTGTACGCGAAATATAAAATATATCAGGGTCTTCCTCATTCGCATTCATCTCCTCAGGATTTTCTACCTGCTTTACCACCATATTAAATTCGTCCCAAAGATCCATAGGCAGTGTATTTCCGCAACGGTCACACGTTACATTCACACTTCCACCCACCTCAAACTTCAACATAATAAACGATGTATTCTTTTCGAGGGTGAGCTTTATACTGGCTTCACAATTTGAGAAGCCCATCGGATCTGCCTGTATATAATTCGCAAAGAACTTTTCGTCAACCTGGTAACTAAATTCATGAATGCCGGGCTTTAAACCCACAAATGCTATCTCGTGCTCACGCCTGTTTCCCATGACTTGAATTTAAAGGGGGGCAAAGGTAGGGGAAAACGGTTAATTTTTTAAACAAAGAAGACTTAAAAATTTGCCCTTTTATAAAAGAATAAGTTTGCCTAATTTTTTCCGCCTTAGCAAATAATTTCAGACATGAGCATAACCGGTTATTTAAAAAGAACAAAATGGCTTTGGCTGATAGTATTTGTTTTGATTGTATCCATTAAGCTATTGGCCGCGAATACTTACTTCGTTGAAAAATTTTATACCGGTTATTTTTACCCGGTTATTTCAATCTCTTTACGCTTCCTGTTTGGATGGATACCCTTTAGCATAGGCGATGTTTTTTATTTGTTTGCAGCTTGCCGTCTTTTGTATATATTGATCAAAAATGCTCCGTTTTTATTTAAAAAAAAGCTTACAGGCACCATTATTTTACGGAAGATTATAAAGCTTCTCGTGGCGCTAATAATTGTTTACATAAGTTTTAATATTCTTTGGGGATTAAATTACGACAGGATAGGCGTGGCCGGGCAATTAAATTTATCCAAAGCTAATTATGACACCACCGATGTAATTGTGTTGCAGGAGATGCTGTTAAAAAAGGCCAATGAAAATAAGGAAGCGCTGTTGCGAAGCAAAAAAAAATATCCTTCAAAGGATGAGCTTTTCAAAAGAGCTAAATTTTGTTATGATAATGTGTCAAAAATTTATCCTTTCATTCAGTACAAATGTGCTTCCATAAAATCATCTTTCTACGGTTCGCTTGGCAACTACCTTGGGTTTACAGGATATTATAATCCCTTCAGTGGCGAAGCGCAGGTAAATACTACTATCCCAAAATTTTTGCTGCCATACATTGCTACCCACGAAATGGCGCACCAGCTTGGCTATGCGAAAGAAGATGAAGCGAATTTTGTCGGCTATCTTGCCGCAGCTAATTCTTCTGATACTTTGTTTCGCTATTCCACCTACTTGGATCTGTTTATTTATGCAAACAGGGAGGTGTATTACTTTGATTCCACTTTAGCAAAGATGGCAGTGACAAAATTAGATACAGCGATAAAAAAAGATTTAATAGAATGGAAGAAATTCAACCTTGCCCATACAAGTTTTATAGAGCCTTTGATAACCTGGCTATACGGAAATTATTTAAAAGCCAACCAACAACCGGCAGGCATGCGCAGCTACAACGAGGTGGTAGGAATGCTGATTGCTTACTATAAAAAGTATGGAAGGATTTGAATGTTGGTGGCAAGCTTAACTGACAACACTAACTTCGCAGACAACATTAAGACAATAATAATTTTATGACACGAGTAATAATTGCAGGCGGTACTTCGGGAATGGGATTTGCGACAGCAAAACTATTGGCACAAAAAAATTTTGAGATAATCATTTTAGGAAGAAATGAAGAAAAACTAAATCAGGCATTATTGGAAATTGGACATTCTGCAAAAGGCAAATGTGTTGACGCTACCAATTTAGAAAGACTTAAACAAACATTGGCTGACATAGGACAGGTTGACCACCTTGTAATTGCCCTTAGCGGAGGAAAGGGCATTGGGCTTTTTCGTGAATTAGATTTAGACGATTTAAGGAAAGGATTTGAAGGAAAGTTTTTTCCTCAGTTGCAGACAGCACAGGCTGTATTGCCATATATTACACCTACGGGCAGTATAACTTTTATAACGTCTATTAGTTCACAATCAAAAGCAATTGGCACAGCAGGTTTAGGAGCTATCAATGGAGCAATAGAAATTATGGTTCCAACAATTGCAAAAGAATTGAAGCCAATAAGAGTAAACGCAGTAGCACCAGGCGTTGTAAATACCACGTGGTGGAATTTTTTATCACCCGAAAAAAAGGAAGACACCTTTAAGAAATACGCTGAAACAATTCCACTTGCCAGAGTTGGAGAGCCGGAAGACATTGCAAAAATGATATTTGCATTTATTGATAACGATTATATTACCGGACAGGTTATCGCAGTAGATGGCGGACTTAGTTTAGGGCAGTAATCTTAAAACCAAGCCAGCCACCAACGTCGTTAAAAAATAAGAGCTATATACAGAGTTTGTTTCTTTGTTCGCAGTGTTTTACATTTAAAAAACCAGGATAATTGTTCAAAGGAAAAATTATCTTCCCTGCCTTACTACCGGGATTCGCTTTCTGCCTTCACGATGCTGCGGCCTTGCTGAGCCACCTCCATCTGCTTCATTCATTCTTATCTGGCGGCCATTGTAGTTTTGCCCGTCCATGCTTTTTATCATTTTTGCGGCAACAGACTTATCTATCTCAACCCATGAATTCATTTCACGTAAATCTATTCTGCCAAGCACTTCCTTTTTAAGATTGCTTTCATCTAAAATGAATTGCAAAAAGCTGGCTTTGTAAAAACCATCTTTAGTCCCAAGATTAATGAATAGCCGTGTGAAGCCATTGTCTCTTTTATAGGATGGCCTGTCTCTGCCTGCACCTTGCTGCCTGTTGTCATCAAATTCATTGCGCCTCTCGCGGAAGTTCTGCCTTGCATTAAGGTCGTCTGCATTTTCATAATATTTCAGAAAATGATCAAACTCAAGCGCGGCTACTCTTTTTAATACATCTTCCTTGCTTATATCTGCAAATTTTTCCTGCAGGTCAGGCATGTAAGTTTCGTAATCTCCATGTGATGTATCGGCTTGTATAAGCTTATCCATAAAATGAAAAAACTGTTTGCGGCAAACTTCTCTGCCGGTTGGTATATCAAGCCGGTGAAACTGGGCATTGGTCATTTTTTCCAACTGCTTTATTTTGTATAGCTCCCTGCCATGGCAAATAGAAATACAAATACCGCTTTTGCCAGCCCGCGCAGTGCGGCCGCTGCGATGCGTGTAAACTTCTATATCATCAGGAAGCTCGAAATTTATTACGTGAGTGATGCCGTCAACGTCAATTCCTCTTGCAGCAACATCTGTAGCAATTAATATCTGAATACTTTTTTGTCGAAAGCGTTGCATTACTTTATCACGCTGCTGCTGGGTGAGGTCGCCGTGCAATGCTTCAATATCATATCCTTCTTTTAATAAGCGTTCAGTTATTTCTGTTGCGTCTGCTTTGGTCCGGGTAAATATAATTCCATACATACCGGGATTAAAGTCCACCAATCTTCTCAGCGTTTCGTACCGCGACTGGGCCGGAGTAATGAAATATTGATGGTCAATATTTACATTGGCCGTATTTTTTTTGCCCACAGTTACTTCCTGCGGGTTATTCATAAAGTTTTTAGAAATTGCTTTTACGGCTGCTGGCATGGTAGCGCTAAAGAGCCAAATACTTTCGCGATTGATAGTATTTTTTAATAAGAAATCTATATCATCCCTGAAACCCATGTTCAGCATTTCGTCTGCTTCATCCAGCACTACATACTTTACTTTTTGCAGGTCTATGGCCTTTCTTTCAATCATATCAATAAGCCTTCCTGGCGTAGCCACTACCACATGAACACCTTTTTTCAAAGCACGTATTTGCATTACAATGGAAGCGCCACCATATACAGGTTCAGCAATTATATTTTTGGAATATTTTTTCAGGTCCTGCAAATCATTGCATATTTGTAAGCAAAGCTCGCGGGTAGGGCAAACGATCAGCGCCTGTGGATATTTATTTTCAGGCTCAACAAGCTGCAGCAAGGGCAAGCCAAATGCGGCCGTTTTGCCGGTACCTGTTTGTGCAAGGCCAACAAAATCAGTAGTTCCGGAAAGCAATATCGGAATAGCTTTTAGTTGAATAGGCGTGGGGGTATCAAAGCCAAGGTCACCAACTGCTCTCACTAAATTTTCATTAAGGCCCAGGCCTGCGAATTCATTCATCTATTTATTTTTTTGATGCGCAAAGGTAAAGCATTGCACCTAAAGTTATGTTAACACAAGTTTAGATTAAGCGATAGAGACCCCTGTGCATTTTTATCATTTTAATTCATTGCCGGCCGACTAAAAATTATCAATTTTAATGAAATACTTGCTGATATTAAGTTTCACAAGCCCTCTCCCGTCCGAACCGGCACGCCAGCCCGACGAAAATCATTCTGGCGGGGACGGGCTTCGGAGAGAGCCGGTCCCGATAAAAATCGGGAGGGTTGGGGGTGAGGTCAATACCAGCGTGGTTTTCATTGAGTTATTCGGATCATAGCGATTTTAATTATTAACTTTTCAAAAGTAAACGGTATCAGTTGTAATAATACTATGAGAAGGGCGTTCATAGTGTTTAACAATTAAACTTTCAAAGATATCCGCCGTCACACAACGCGTGGTTTTTAAAGTGCTTTAAACTCAACTGATTGCTATGCACAAAACTTTATATTGTTTTTTAGTAACTGTTATTTTCTTAACTAAAGCTTACGGCCAGTTGACGCCATCTGATAAAAAAATAATGGACTCCCTATTACAAAATGATGAACTATTGAAAATGATCAATGCGCTTGGTGAATACCAAAGCTATTTCAGGATAAATGCTGGAATTGGAAACCGGTTATTCACTGAAAAAAACAAGGCTGTCGAGAATTTACAAACTACCAACCAATTTGTCTTCACACCTTCCATTGGCTATTTCCATAAAAGTGGATTTGGAATTTCTTTCACCGGTTATTTATTTAATCAAACTAATAAAACTGATTTTTATCAATATGCTTTATCACCTTCATATTTTTATTCAAAAGGGAAATGGATAAATACATCCTTGTCGTACACTCATTATTTTAAAAAAGCAAATTACAGATCGTCCGCTTCTCCTTTTAACGATGAATTTTACGGCTCTGTTGGTTTAAAAAAATATTGGGTAAAACCGGCCGTCTCTATCGGATATTCATCTGGTAAATATCGTGAGATTGTGAATGTTGATACCGTAGTGATGATACTGAACCTGCCAACACCGGTTAAGTTTATTGATACAGCAACTACTGTTATTTCTTCTTTTTCTGTAGCGACAAGTATTGAACATGATTTTAATTTTTATAATGTGCTATCCAAAAAAGATGGCTTGAGCATTACGCCGCAACTATCAATTATCACAGGAATAAATGATTATTCAGTAAATAATAAAAAACGCATTCAATTGTATAACACTTATGTCAAACGAAGGCTTAAGCGCTTACAACGTTTTCAATCTTCTCCTGGCAAAAGTAATTACGAGCTTCAATCATTGGGGTTCGATCTTGATTTGAATTATGGAATTGGCAAATTCTATTTTGAGCCGGAATTATACCTGGATTATTATTTGCCAAAAACAGACGATAAACGCTTTACGCAGATTTTCAACTTTAATATCGGTATAACTTTTTGATGATTACCTTGGCATATAAATTGAAAATATAATCCTTAAAAAAACTTTATGAAAACGAAACTTATCCCCTTCGCAATTTTATTATTTATCTCATCTTCGCTTTTTTCCCAAACCTTTAAGTTAGGCGTTAAAGGAGGCGCTAACCTTGGTAAAGTATCAGGTGCATCTTTTAAAGATAAATTTACGCTTGGTTATAACGTTGGAGGCTTCGCAACCATTGGCCTCGGCGATAAATTTGCTATCCAGCCGGAAGTGATGTTCAACCAGGTGAATAATGATACTGCCACAAGCTTCAGCGAAGTTTTCAAGGTTAGAAATGCCGGTCAAATTCAATTGAAATTTTTAAGTATCCCGATATTATTAAATTATAATGTCAACAAATTTATTACACTACAGGCGGGGCCGCAGTTTGGAATTTTGCTTAATAAGAATGACAATCTTTTGCAGAATGGAAACAATGCGTTTAAGTCGGGCAATTTTTCATTAGTGGGCGGTGCGCAATTAAATCTGCTCAAATTCCGCGTGTATGGGAGATTCGTTGGAGGGCAAACCGATATTAATAATTTATCAGGCAATGATACCTGGAAAACTAAAGCAATACAATTGGGCGTAGGTTTTACGTTGTAGGCTTACCGGATCTTTTCAATCTCGCCAGAATTGTTTAGTTTGACAATTGAGGAAGGTTCATAAATATTCAAATCGTTTTTACGGTGTTGTACTATATAGTCAACGCCGTTTTTTATTTCCGCTGTTACTTCTGTAAAATTTCCCGGATCTCTTTCTCCGGAAATATTAGCGGAAGTGGATACGAGCGGAACTTTGCATTTTTCAATCAGTGCATTGCAAAATTCATCCTTTACAATTCTTATGGCAATGCTGCCTCCATTTCGGGTAAGCTTCACCGGTAGATTCTTTGTTTTTTCAAAAATGGCTGTTGTTGGCTTCCCCTGCATGGACAAAAAAGCTATAATCTTTCTTGATGGCGCAGTTACATATAAGTCGATTTGATCCGGATCATTTAATAGTATGATCATTGATTTTTTTTCTTCTCTCTTTTTAAGGATATAGATTTTTTCAATAGCATTTCCATTAGTGGCATCGCATCCTAATCCCCAAATTGTATCGGTCGGGTAAAGGATAATTCCGCCCTGCAAAATGATCTGGGCTGCTGCATCTATGTCATCTGCAAAATTCATTCGGTGTGTTTTAAAACTTCATCGGTTATTGTTTGCTCACTAAGCAGGGTAAGGCATTTGGGTATCCCAAATCTTTTACAAATATTGTTTTCACAAGGTTCGCATGAAAGCTCTCCAAGCCTTATAACAGTGCACTTGTGTTTATTGTACGGCGCAGTTTTGTTTTCATTACCTGCTCCAAACAATACGATAGTATGGAGGCCAAACGCATTGCCTAAGTGTGCGATGCCGGAGTCTGTTGAGAGCAATAATTTTGCCTGGGAAATCACATTGGCAAGGTCGTGGAGATTGGTCTTTCCTGCCAAATTGGTTATTCCTTTTTTATCCGCCAGCTTATTGTAAACATTATCTACAAATTCTTTTTCAGCGGGTGATCCGGTAAGAACAATCTCATTCTTGATTTGTGCCCTTAATGTATTGATCAATGAAATTGCTTTTTCCGGCGGCAATCTTCTTGAAGATGCTTCAGAGTTTATATTTACAATTACCTGCCTGCTTACCGTTCCTGCTGCTGTTAAGCGCACAGAAACCGGTGTTGTTTTCTTATTTAAAAAAAGACAAAGCAGATCAACATATTCTTCCACGCGATGAAGATTTTTTCTCTTACTAAAAGATTTTGTAAGTAAAATATTTCGTAATTCCTTCTTATAGCCGATTCGTTTTTTTGCACCTGCTGCAAACCCCATTAAGGCCGCTGATAAAGAATCAGGAAGGCAAAAGAATACATCAAACCTTTCTTTCGCGGCAATTATTTTTCCGAAGCGGTAAGCGCCTTTGAGCCCTTTGTATTCTTTTTTAGAAAAAATAAAATGATTGGTTATTTTAGGAAAATAGGGTAACAATGACTGCAGCCCGTCCTTCACTATCACTGAAATTTCTGCATCGGGAAAGGCATCTTCAAGTTCTTGCATAAAGGCGACGCTCATCACCATATCACCAAGCCAGTTCGGAAGCCGGACTAAAATTTTCATTGAAAGGTTTGTGTGCAGCAAATTAAATAAAAACAATATTAAAGGAGAAGAGATTGCCTGTTTATTCCGTTGATAAAGCAGCGAATCATCGCGTGCTTTATACTATCGTTATCCCTGTTCAATAAGATTTTCGTCCAGTAAATAGGCGCCTATTTCGGAGATCTCAGTAGCTCCTTTCTGTTTTTCAATTTCAAGGCTGATGGTACTTACATCCGCTGCCGCAAAGGTCAGAATTCTTTTATGCCCGATGGTTGTGCCGTTGATTTCTTTTATAAGCTGATGCTTTTCATTCATCAACTTTATTTTAAACTTTATACAATATTGCCCATTCGCCAAATTTTCTTCTAACACGATGCAATTTATTTTCTGCGGTTTATTAAATTCAATACCCATCGGCTGCACGCGGGGATTTGCGATAGTTTCAAACGTTGTCGCATCATCATCATTCAGCTTTTTTGTAAGCTTAATTCCTTTCGGAAAGACAAAATAACCTTTACCATTTTTTGAGATGTTGTTTGCAAAGCTTTCATCTTTTACTTTCTTAAAACCTGTGAGCGCTGCTGAATCATATTCCGTAATTAATCCTCTTCCGTCCGGCGGCACATTCAAGAGTAAGCAAGCGCCGCGACCCACACTTTTTAAATACAATTCAAAAAGTTGCTGTGGTGATTTTACCAGCGTATCTTCTTTTGAATGATAGAACCATCCTGGCCGGATGCTAACATCACATTCCGCCGGTATCCAGTTTTTACCATAAATATTTCCCGTGTTTAAGGTATCAGTCGGAGGTGCGCCGGCACCTCTCCTGAAGCCAGCGGTATCAAGTGTGTTCCAATTTGTTTTCCCGGCAATGCCATTTTCGTTTCCTACCCATCTAATATCCGGCCCTATGTCGCTAAAGATTATTGTATGCGGAGAGAGTTTTCTTACCAACTTTTCAAAGCGGTGAAAATCGTACACCTGTTTCTTACCGTTCGGTCCTTCGCCATTAGCACCATCCCACCAAAGCTCCCAGATAGGTCCGTAGTTTGTAAAAATTTCCGTAAGCATATTCGCAAACACATCATTGTACGCAGGGGTTCCATAAGCAGGATGATTTCTATCCCACGGCGACAGGTAAACACCGAATTTTAAATCATATTTTTTGCAGGCTGCTGATAATTTTTTCAGCACATCTCCTTTTCCCTGCCCGACTGAGTCGTTCAGGCGGGCATTTTTCCATTTACTTTCCCGCACGGTATGTGCACTGTATTTACTTGGCCAAAGGCAAAAGCCATCATGATGTTTTGCTGTAATAATTATTCCTTTTGCCCCCGCTGCTTTCGCAATTCTGCACCATTGCTCACAGTCCAGTTCAGCAGGATTAAAGACTTCTTCTTTTTCATTTCCATGCCCCCATTCAAGATCAGTAAACGTGTTTGGGCCAAAATGTGCAAACAAATAAAATTCCATATTGTGCCACGCAAGCTGCGCCGGTGTTGGCTTTGGGCTGTTTCCCTTTATTGTTTGTGCAGCTAAAGTTTTCAAAGAGAAAACAAATAATAAGGCAAGAAATATTTTCATCAATTTTTATTTTGAAGTATGGTGAAGATCTTTGCCACTCCGCCGGAGTCTCCACAGGAGTCCTTTGTGACCTTCGGACGAATTAGACGAATGTTCACTAATTGAAATTTGTTGAACAAATTTATCCAACGTGAAATAAATATAGATCGAATTCCTGTCGGTATCTGTTTATTTTTTTTAGAAAAAACATTTATAAGATCTGGATTTTAATAATCGTATCAACATCATCAAAAGCTAAATCGCTTGTAGTTACAGAAAGCCCTTGCTTATCCTGTTTATATTTTACAGCTTGATTGCTGGACATTAATGAGCAGGCCGCAACTTTATCAGTGAGGCCATTTATTACAATGGTTTGCTGTTCGGTTTTTTTTAAAATATGTATAAAGATTGTTTTTTTATTCTTAGTAAGCAAACCCCAATCCTGCGGGCTTATTAAGTTGCCGGTAGTACCATAAATGCTCTCACCATATTGCCGGAGCCACTTTCCAATTTGTTGTAGTGTATCCCTGAATTCTTCCTGGATTACGCCATTGGGCATTGGTCCTACATTCAATAAAAAATTTGCATTGCGCCCGGCAGCGTTTACCAGGTAATGAATCAATTGCTTCACTGATTTATAGCTGGTATCCGTTATACTATATCCCCAAGAATTGTTCATCGTTTCACAGGTTTCCAGCGGCATACTTTGTGAAGGTTGTTGAAAGCTTAACCCGGAATTGTTTTGTCCCGGCAGATCTCTTTCAAACATCTGGAAGTCCTCTCCAGGGAACGGAGTAAGGTGATGATTGTTTCCTATTAAACACTGTGGCTGGAGTTTATGTATCAAACCATAAATCTCATCATAATGCCAGTTGATTCTCGATGAGCGATCTTTCTCACCTTCGGGTTTTGTCTGATCCCAATGACCATCAAACCAAATGCCCGCGATCTCACCGTAATTCGTCAGCAACTCAGTCAATTGATTTTTCATAAAGGTGAGATAGTGCGCATAGTCGCCATGCCCTGTTCTGCCGCTATGTTGCCCGGTGCGGCCTGTTTCATGCGGGTAATCTTCTCTTCGCCAATCAAGCAAAGAATAATATAAAAAAAGTTTGATGCCTTGCTTGTGGCATTCATCTGCCATCATTTTCACCACATCTTTTTTGTATGGCGTATTCATTATGTTGAAGTCAGAATACTTTGTTGCCCACATGCTAAAGCCATCATGATGACGCGTAATTAGAGTGATATATTTCATGCCTGCATTCTTAGCCATGCTTACCCATTTCGTCGCATCAAATTCAGTTGGATTAAAAAAATCCATAAGCCTCGTATAATTTTTTACCGTGATGTTCTTGTTATTCATCACCCACTCTCCATCTCCGGGAATACTAAAAGG
This sequence comes from Hanamia sp., assembly GCA_965217965.1. Taxonomy (GTDB): domain Bacteria; phylum Bacteroidota; class Bacteroidia; order Chitinophagales; family Chitinophagaceae; genus Ginsengibacter. The sequence continues at coordinate 1,340,504 of CBDCJQ010000002.1, forward strand.
CCCCCAGTGAATAAACAAGCCAAACTTTGCATCGCTAAACCACTCACGGGCTTTTATATTTTCGGGCGTAGGAACATAGCCTTGTGCAGCAAGGAATATATTTATATAAAAAAGAAGGATGCCGGTTAAAAGATATTTCATAGATGATAATTTATTGTAGAGACGCGATGCATCGCGTCTCCAGGCCACCAAATGTAGAGAGACGCGATGCATCGCGTCTCTACATTTGAACATTAATATTTCGTTTCTTGCAAACCATTTTTCAAAATATTTATTGAGATGAATGTATTTAAATAAAATTATTCTTTTTATTTGGACATGATTTTTTTTCAAAAAAAGAATTTAAAAATTACCAGTTAGATTATTCACGCTAGCGCATCTTAGCTGACGTATCCCGAAACGTTAATCGTAAATTATTTTTTTATACCCGATAAGGTATAATCAATTTAATTTAATTATTTTTATACCCTAAAGGGTACAAATGGAATTAGCAAAATTTTTAAAACAAAAAAGAAAGGAGCAGGGGTTAACCCAACAGGAACTATCCCTGAAGGCCGGTGTGGGCCTAAGGTTTATAAGGGAGATGGAGCAGGGGAAATCTACGCTGCGTATAGATAAAGTTAACCAGGTGCTGCAGTTGTTTGGTGCAGTATTATCCGTTGAAACTGATAAACAATGAGTAAAAAAGGAAAAGTATATTATGGAAATATGTTGGCAGGCGTAATAGCCGAAACAGATGAAGGGTATGAGTTTATCTATGATAAAAATTATTTAAACAGTGCCAAAGCTAAACCTGTAAGCCTTACCCTGCCTTTGCAGGAAGCTGGTTACACAAGCAAAGTGCTTTTCCCTTTTTTCGATGGGCTCATACCCGAGGGATGGCTGTTGGATATTGCTATTGATCACTGGAAAGTGAAAGCTAACGACCGCTTTAGTTTGTTGCTGCTCACCTGCAGAGATGCTATCGGCGCAGTAAGCATTGTACCTTACACTAAATAATATAAAATGCCCCGTTGCTGGTTTTGCTATAAGGATGCAGGTGAGATGGAGTATCATTCCGCATGTGCAAAAAGATTCTTTGGTACATCAAAAGCGCCTGTACTAACGCTTGATAATGATTTATTGCAAAAGCTTGCTGACAAAACGATTAACAAACGCATAGCACTTACCGGCGTGCAGCCCAAGCTTTCTGTTACACTTCAAAATCTCAAAGATCAGGACAGGCTAACGATAGTTGGCCTATGGGGAGAATATATTTTAAAGCCACAGCATGATAATTATTCACACATGCCGGAGATAGAAGACCTGACCATGCATTTGGCGGCGGAATTTAAAATAGCGGTATGTATGCATACTTTATTAAAAGCTACTGATGGCAGGCTGGTATATATCGCTAAAAGATTTGACAGGCAAAATGGAAAAAAAATTCATGTTGAAGATCTATGCCAGCTATCTGAATTTCTAACGGAGAGCAAGTATAAAGGCTCTTATGAAAGAACGGGAAAATTAATTTCAACTTATTGTATGAACACCGGCCTGGATACAACCAACTATTTTGAGGTCGTTTTATTCAGCTATTTATCTGGTAACAATGATATGCACCTTAAAAATTTTTCTTTGATACATGAAGAAAACGGCGTGGTACTAAGCCCGGCCTATGACCTTTTAAACGTGAATCTTGTTAATCCAACAGATGATGAAGAATTAGCACTGACATTGAACGGTAAAAGAAAAAAATAAGGCTTACTGATTTTACAGCATTAGCAGAGAATTTAAAAATACCATCAAAGGCAAGAGAAAATATTTACAATAAATTTTCATCAAAAAATAAAATGGTAAAACAGTTGATTGATGCATCTTTTCTAAATAAAAAAGAAATGAAATTGTATTGGGAAATATGGTTGAAAAAACAAAAGATATTTTCGTAGAGACGCGATGCATCGCGTCTCTACGTTATCACGACCATCAATTGCCTCTTGTATAATTGCACCGCATTTTCTAAACCAAAATATAAGGCATCCGCAATCAAGGCGTGGCCGATGGAAACCTCCAGCAAACCCGGAACGTTTTGAGCAAAATATTTTAAGTTCTGCAGATCGAGATCGTGGCCTGCATTAACGCCTAAGCCAACCTCGTTTGCTTTTTGAGCCGCCGCGATATAAGGTTTGATTGCCGATTGTTGATTCCCCGTCGCATATTCTTTTGCATACCCTTCAGTATATAATTCCACCCGGTCAGTTCCTGTTTCCGTAGCGGCGGCGACCATTGTTACATCTGCATCTACAAATATGGAAACACGAATTCCCGCTTGTTTGAAAACGGAAATTATTTCTACCAGGTAGTCTTTATTTTTTATGGTATCCCAGCCGTGATCGGAAGTTAGCTGGCCTTCGGCATCAGGCACCAGGGTTACCTGGTCTGGTTTATTGGCAAGAACGAGATCAACAAATTTTTGCTCTTTAGGATTGCCTTCAATATTAAATTCAGTCCCGATAGCTATCGGGACGATTTTTTTCAATTCATATACGTCCGCATAACGGATGTGCCTTTCATCGGGCCGCGGGTGAACCGTTATTCCTTCTGCACCAAAATCCTGTATGTCCTTTGCCACCTTCAAAATATCAGGATTATTTCCCCCTCTTGAGTTTCGAAGCGTAGCAATTTTATTTATATTCACTGAGAGCCTAATCATTCATTGTCGTTTTAGAAATTTACAAGAGCTGTGAAGGTATTTACGATTCAGGGATTTTTTTAATTCAAATTGACATCTGGCGTAAAGGAACTAAGATCATATATTTTTGTAAAACAGTACCGGAAAATTCTCAATTTTATATAAATGATTCAATATAAAACAACGATCAGGAAATTTGATGAACAGGGAGAAAAAACCGGGTGGTCTTATATAGAAGTGCCGCAAGCAGAAGCAGAACAATTAAAACCGGGCTTTAAAAAATCATATAGGGTCAAAGGTTTTCTCGACAATTATAAAATTGAAAAAACAAGCCTGCTGCCGATGGGTGGCGGCAATTTTATTATCCCGTTAAATGCGTCTATGCGTAAAGCGTTAGGAAAGCGTAAAGGGGCTTTAGTGCTTATAAAGCTGGAAGCAGATGACAGGCCTATACAAATCAACACAACATTTCTTCAATGTCTTGCAGACGAACCGGTGGCACTTGAATATTTCAATTCGTTACCCGGCAGCCACAGAAATTATTTCAGTAAATGGATTGAAAGCGCTAAGTCTGACGCAACAAAGGCGAGCCGTATTGCCCGCGCCGTCACGGCCTTATCAAGAGAATGGGGCTATCCGGAAATGATCAGAGCCGGGAAAGCAGATAAACTTTTCTAAACACACTATTGATAAAAAAACTTTTTAATATCGAAAAAAATTCTTTAAAACTACACCTTTTATTTTACTACATATTGGCTGGCAACCGAGGCTATTTCATCCATCTGAATGCCGGAGTGGCTTTCATTATACACGCATTGCCCGTCGTTAATGATTAATACTTGCGGAGATTGATGATGCACTTCAAAGTCCACTGCTATTTTGTTGGATATATTCCTGTAATTAATGATATCGAGGTAATAAAAATCCAGATCCTGCGGCTGCTCATTCCTGTCAAGACGGCTCTTGGCCATACTACTGATGGAACAACGAATACTATGCTTAAAAATTACTTGTGGTTTACTTGCCGACCTGGCTTTTATTTCTTTTACCTGTTCTTCATTTTGTAGAGGTATCCAGTTCATAGTTTTTATAGCAATTGAAAAGTGAAGGTGAGTAGCGTTTAGTGAATGATCTTTTCCGTCATTGGGCAACCCGTTCTACCGCGGCGGGAACTGGTACATGAAGATAATGCTGCGAGGACGGTAGATGCCAAGGCAATAGCAACTAATAATTTTTTCATGATGTTATTTAGGTTTTAAAATTTATTTTGCAACCTTGCGCAAAGGTAAAAAATCCATCCCAATGGTTGCTAAGCAAAAACGAATTATATTTCAATCTATTGTTAAAATATACAAGGTAAATTTCATTTCCTGATTTATGCATATTCATTTCATTGCAATCGGTGGCAGCGTTATGCACCAACTGGCTATTGCGCTTTCTAATAAAGGCTACAAGATAACAGGAAGCGACGACGAAATTTTTGAGCCTGCCGCAACAAATCTCAGAAGTGCCGGAATATTTCCGGAATCAGAGGGTTGGTATCCGGAAAAAATTAATGGGGATATTGATGCTGTTATTCTCGGCATGCATGCCCGGCAAGAAAATCCTGAGCTGCAAAAGGCTAAAGAGCTTGGAGTAACAATATTTTCATTCCCGGAATATATATACCAGGAAAGCATAAATAAAAAGCGTGTGGCAGTAGGCGGAAGCCACGGCAAAACGAGTACCACGGCAATGATTATGCATGTACTTAAATATGCGCAGGAAGACTTTGATTACCTTGTAGGCGCCCGTCTCGAGGGCTTTGAGCAAAGTGTGAAAATTACAAACGCGGGGTTGATAATATGTGAGGCAGATGAATACCCGGCAAGCGCAATTGAAAAACGGCCAAAATTTCATTTTCTTTTTCCGCATATTGCGGTGATTACCGGCATAGCCTGGGATCATATAAATGTGTTTCCTACGTTCGATTTTTACCTGGAGCAGTTTGTGATTTTTATAAATAAAATTGAAAAAGGAGGCGTATTAATTTTTAATGAAACAGATACTGTACTTACTGATCTTGTTTCACAAAACCGCATAGATGATATAAAATATGTACCTTATAGCCTGCCGTCGTATTTCATTGAGAATGGTGTAACAAGTGTGATGATTGAAAATGAAAAAACCGACTTAAAAGTTTTTGGAAACCATAATCTTTTAAATATTACCGCAGCATACTATGTTTGCAAGGAACTCAATGTAAGCGCAAATATTTTTTCTAAAGCCATCGCTTCTTTTACCGGCGCTTCCAAAAGGCTTGAGTTGCTTGGTGAAGCAAGGGATGGCAATATTTACCGTGACTTTGCCCATGCGCCAAGTAAAGTGGCAGCGAGTGTAAATGCAATGAAACAACAGTTTCCAAACAGAAGGTTGATAGCTATTCTTGAGTTACATACGTTTAGTAGTTTGAATAAAAATTTTATGAAAGAATATCGGGGTGCTTTGGAAAATGCTGATGAGGCAATTGTATTTTATAGTAATCATGCACTTGAGCTAAAACACTTACCGCTGCTTGATCCTGAAAAAGTAAGAGAAGGATTCGAAAAAGAAAATCTGGAGGTAATTACCTCGCGGGAGCAGTTAGAGAAAAGACTTGTTAATATAGCTAAAACAAATGCTAATTTTCTTTTTATGAGTAGCGGAAATTATGAAGGAATGAATATTTTGCAAGTAGTGAAAACCGGCAGCGGCGTATAAAGATTTTTATTAAAGAAATTTAAACAAACAGATAAATAAAATTATGCCCTTATTATTACAAAGACCTTTGGTTTTTATTGACCTGGAGACAACAGGAACAAACCTTGCTACAGATAGAATAGTGGAAGTGGCCATTGTAAAAGTTTTACCAGACGGAACAAAACAGGTAAAACACAAGATTGTAAATCCACAAATGTCCATTCCAAAAGGCAGCACAGACTTACACGGAATCACTGATGATAAAGTGCAGGATGCTCCCACTTTTAAAGAAGTTGCCAATGAGCTGAAGCAATTTATTGACAATGCGGATCTTTCGGGATACAACTCTAACCGGTTTGATATTCCATTGCTGATGGAAGAGTTTTTGAGGGCAGGAATTACCTTAGATATGACAAACAGGAGAATGCTCGATGTGCAGCATATTTTTCACATGATGGAAAAACGCACGCTGGGTGCGGCTTACAAGTTCTATTGCGAAAAAGAATTACACGATGCACACTCTGCTGAAGCAGATGCCTCCGCTACGTGGGAAATATTAGAGGCGCAACTAATACGGTATGCTCACCTTGGCAAAACGGTTGATACAATTCTTCAATTCACGGGAGAAGAACAAATTGTGGATTTCGCACGGCGCTTTGTAATGGAAAATGAAATAGAAGTATTTAACTTTGGAAAACACAAAGGCAGGCCGGTGTGTGATGTTTTAAAAGCAGAGCCCCAATATTACGATTGGATGATGAAAGGTGATTTCCCTTTGCACACAAAACAAAAGTTGACTGAAATCCTCAATCGTACACTACTGAAAAAATAAGCTGCTTATCCGTTTCTTTAATATTTGTTTTTAAACAATATTGTAAATTGAATGTAAAACCAGGTAATTTTTTTGGAAAAACTTCTTATTATACCTACTTATAATGAAAGAGAAAATGTTGCTGCTATTCTTGATGCAGTTTTTTCTTTAGACCAGGATTTTCATGTGCTTATTATTGACGACGGGTCTCCGGATGGTACGGCAGATATAGTTAAAAAACTTATTCCGCAATATCCGGAAACGCTTTTTCTGGTAGAACGTAGTGGCAAGCTTGGCCTGGGAACAGCCTACATATTCGGCTTTCGCTGGGCGCTTGGTAGGGGTTATCGTTTTATCTTTGAAATGGATTGCGATTTTTCTCACGATCCTCGCGATCTTAATAAACTTTTTGCGGCTTGTAAAGCCGGGGGCGCTGATGTAGCAGTGGGTTCAAGATATGTAAATGGCGGGCATCTTAAGAACTGGCCCTTGCTCCGTGTTGGCCTTTCAAAAGGCGCCTCGCTTTATACCCGCATGATTACTCTGATGCCGGTAAAAGATCCAACAGCCGGCTTCGTTTGCTACTGCCGTGAGGTGTTGGAAACTATCAACCTTGATCAGATCAGTTTCGTCGGATACGCGTTCCAGATAGAGATGAAGTTTGCCGCATGGAAACTTGGCTTCAAAATAAAAGAAGTGCCCATTACCTTTATTGATCGCAAGTTTGGTGTTTCTAAAATGAATAAAGGCATTGTAAAAGAAGGCATCTTTGGTGTGCTTCGCTTGAAATGGATGAGCATGTTTAAAAATTACCGGAGCCGCGTAAAAAACATTGCTGACGTTCCTTCTTACCAGAATAGTAAGGTGATAATGGAAAATAAATAGCTGGTTAGTTTTATTCCTATCTTTTATTTTTTACTTAAAATTTTACAAATAGGAACCAGCGTTATCAGTGAAACGCAGGATGGTATTTTTGTAAAACATCTCTCAAATATTCCCTGTCAAGGTGTGTATATATTTCAGTGGTAGTAATACTTTCATGGCCCAGCATTTCCTGTACCGCACGAAGATCAGCACCGCCTTCTACAAGATGCGTAGCAAAGGAATGACGAAATGTATGAGGAGAAATATTTTTCTGAATGCCTGCTGATTTTGCCAGCTCTTTTATGATTATAAAGATCATGACCCTTGAAAGTTTTCTGCCACGGCGGTTAAGGAAAACAATGTCTTCATTTCCGGATATAACGGGCAGGTGTACACGAATATTTTCCCGGTAGAGGTTAATGTATTTTACAGCTGCACTTCCCACCGGCACCAATCTTTCTTTATCGCCTTTGCCGATAATTCTTATATATCCGGCATCGAAATAAAGACAGGATATTTTTAAATTGACTAACTCACTTACCCGCAAGCCACAGCTATAAAGCGTTTCAACAATTGCCTTATTTCTGCCGCCCTCCGGCTTGCTAAGGTCAATGCTGTTGATTATATTTTCTATTTCGCTAAAACTTAATACATCAGGCAAATGTTTTGGCAGTTTTGGCGTTTCTAATAGTGCCGTCGGGTCAGTTAATGATATATTTTCCTGCAGGCAATATTTGTAAAAGTTTCGCAGCCCGCTGATGATGCGGGATTGCGAGGAGGGCGTCATACCTAATTCGCTTATCCATGCCAGGAATTTTTCAAGATGTAAAATTTCAACCTGTCCGGGAGATATTTCAGGAAAGGAAAATGAAAGGAACTGAGTGAATTTTTCAACATCACGCTGGTACGCATCTACCGAGTTTTCTGAAAGAGATTTTTCTAACTCTAAATATGCTTTAAAACCTTTTTTATAAATATTCCACATCAATGTTACAAGATTAAACATTCAATTTCAAATTACAAACACCGCTATTTTGTAAGTTCTTTCTTGGTTTAATAAAATAGGCTAACGGTATTGTCACCTGTTTCCTTAGTAGGTGGGTTTGCACAAATTAATTTAAAATAAGGCTATTTTTATATTTCAAATTACCACCACAACGCTGGCATCTGCAAGAGATAATTTTCATTCACTATGCAATCTGTTAATCTCCGGAAACTAAAAAAGCAATTTGCTGCCAATAAAAGGTTATTCAGGCACTTTATTACAAGGGTCGAAAAAAGATCCCCGGAAAAACTTGCTTTCCTTTCGGATCAACTTGATAAAGAAGTGTGGGCCGAAGTTAATTGCCTGGGCTGTGCTAATTGTTGTAGGGTTATGAGCCATACCTATACCTGGCAGGATATTAACCCACATTGCAGCAAAAACATCTATTTTCATTAATTTTTGGGCTTTTTTTAAGTAACAAAATCCTGAAATAGTTGCTGGTAAAGGTTTTTGTTTTTAAGATTGGTTTGTAGTACACAGGGGGGTGTTCGGTTTCTGATACTGATTTATAGCTTTGCGGCTTATGTATTTAAAAGCCTCCTTCAGATACAATCCTAACATTGCGGATATTGCGGCTTACTACCGCTTGGTAGAGAGTTATCGCAACGAAAATGATAGGGTGTGTCATAGAACGCTTTTAAACATTGGCTTTTGGGCTGAGGCTACCAGAGAACAAAAAGATAAGGTCGTGGATTATCTCAATAGCAGATATAAAAATGAATTATGCCTTTTTGAAGAATCAGATCAGCAAGTACTTAAATGGGTCAATCGTTTTTGGAATGAAATGATTAAGAAGAAAACCATAGATCGCCAGGCAATGGAGGAAAGTCACAGGCTGGTAAAAGTAGAAAGCATAAAACACAAAGAAGCAAGGGAAATAGGCACCGAGTGGATATGCGCCACTACCTGGAATAATCTTAAACTCACCGAACTATTTGAAGGGCTTGGATGGCCGGATGAAAAGGTTCAATTATGCATGACGCAAGTCATTAGCCGGGCAGTATATCCTGTCTCTGAATTAGCCACCAGCAAATGGATAAGAGACAACTCTGCCATCTGCGATATCACCGGATATGATATTCATAAAATTTCCAAAGACAAACTTTACCAGAACGCCCTGGATTTATATAAGTGCAAAGACACCATCGAAAAACATTTATCTACAAAAACCAATGAACTCTTTGACTTGCAAGATAGAATTATGCTCTACGACCTTACCAATACTTATTTTGAGGGCAGTAAGAAAAAGAGCCGGTTGGCTAAATATGGCAGAAGCAAAGAAAAGCGCAACGATGCAAAACTGGTGGTGCTGGCCATGGTTATTAATATAGAGGGCTTCATAAAATATTCATCTATCCATGAAGGCAACTATGTAGATACTTCCGACATCAATCCACTTCTTAAAAAACTACCCACCAGCACTGTAAAACCAATAGTGGTAATGGATGCAGGGATAGCTACAGAAAAAAATTTAAAAATACTAACGCTACAAGGATACAAATACGTAGTAGTGAGCAGAACAAAAATAAAAGACCACCGGGCTGTACAGGAAGGCAAAGAAACTTATTTACTTACCAAATCAAAAAAGATAATCCGGCTAACACAAGTCATAAGTGAAAAACATACCGATAGTTTTCTAAAAGTAGAAAGTGAAGCCAAAGGCTTAAAAGAGCAAGGCATAAAAAATAGATTAGAGCAGGAATACGAACAACAATTGCACCTCATACAACAAAGTTTATTCAAACCAAGAGGTATAAAAAAGTTAGACAAAGTGCAACAAAGAATAGGAAGAGCAAAACAAAAGTATCCTTCTATTCATCACCTTTATAATATCCATCTTGATATTGACCAAGACACCCAAACAGTAAAAAATTTATATTGGCAAAAGGATATTGCGAAAGCCGAAGAAGCAAACAACAAACTGGGCGTTTATTTTCTAAGAACCAATTTAGAAGGAACAGATGAAGCCCTGGAATGGATGATATATAATACAATAAGAGAAATAGAGTCAACATTCAGAGTATTAAAAACAGATTTGGATCTACGTCCGATCTATCATAAAAAGGATGACTCAACAATGGCACATTTGCATTTGGGCCTGCTAGCCTACTGGCTTGTAAATACCATTCGTCACCAACTGAAGCAATCAGGTATCAAGGATGATTGGCAGGAGATAAAGCGAAAAGCATCCACCCAAAAATCAGTACTGACAACAGCACAAAACAGCTATGATAAAATCATACAAATAAAAAGATGCACTGAACCATCAGAAGACCTGAAGAAGATATATGATGCCCTAAAAGGACAAAAACCAAAACCATTCAAACAAATTAAATTTGTAGTACACAAAACGCCACTGAAAAAAAATGAAACCCGTGTCATTACACGATTTTTGTCAGGTTAACTGCAACTTGGGTTAAAAGAATCTCTGCTCACTTGCAAATGCGGCCCAAAGATTTTAAGGAAAAATGGTTATACCTGGATAAAAAGGAAAATGATTGGATGAATAAATCAATTCCCTGCCGGTTTTTAAATTTGCAAACCAATATGTGTTCCATCTATGAAGTGCGGCCCGCCGATTGCGCCGCCTTCCCGCATTTGAATAAAAAACCAGTACCGGATTATATGTACATACACAAACAGAATATTGAATATTGTCCTGCCACTATGTTGTTTGTGGAAAAGCTTAAAAGGTCTTTGGAAGGTATTAATTTAAGACTAATTGTCTTTCTTGTGGTTGTATTTTGCCTTTGTATATTTGCGATAAAGATGAATTTTTAAAATTTTCGAACCAATTAATTATGAAATTACAAGTTATTCAGGGCGATAAAGGCAAGGCCACCGGCATTTATATTCCTATCAACGAATGTAAGGAGTTAAAAAAACACTATAAGGATTTAGAAAAGCTTGAACAAACAGCGCCAGCAAAGAGCGACTCATTGAAGAACTTAAAGAAGCTGTTGAGGAACTTGCACTAATTGAAAAAGGAGCAATAAAGTCACGTCCGGCAAAAGCTTTATTGAATGAATTATAAAGTAGATTTTCTCTTACTTTTTAAAGATTAATTCACAATCATTATTGAATTTTCATCAATCAAGTTGAGTAAATATCGTCAACTCTTTATCGGACTTGTGATCCTCGTAAAGACTGTCAACTGCACGTTTTAAACTTTTTTCTTTTTCAATTCTGATGGATTTTAAAGTCCGTTCAATCACAAAAAGTTTGTCTGTCAGCGGAAGCATTTCAAGTTCACGTAGAATATTTGTTGTCATAGTTCGAAGTTATAGAGATTTTGGATTTACACGTAACAAACCAGACGACTTTCTATACCTAAATTTTTTCAAGTCACCGAAAGAAAGATCAAGCAATTCAAACGAAGATGTGTTTGGAAGGCTGAAATGCCACCACTCTGTCGCAAGGTTTATGAAGCCATATTTTTCCATAATAGATTTTAAAATAGCACGGTTTTTCAAAACTTCTGCGGGCAATGCAGTGAAATCATTGTGAGCAGTGTCGCTAAAATTATCAAAGCCGGTACCCATTGGTAATTCACTTTTATTTTTCTGGTCTACAAGCGTAAGGTCTATAGCCACGCCGCGGTTATGGCCACTTCCTTTAGCAGGGTCGGCGGCATAACGATCGTCCTTCACCATTTCCCACATTTTTTCTGTAACGGAATAAGGCCTGTATGCATCAAATATTTTTATGCTTAGATTTTGTTTTTTTAATTCCTCTATTACTTTTCTTAATGCTGTAACGGCAGGCCTTCGCAAGTAGGTGGTATATATTCGGGGATAAAGTTTTTGGTGCATAAAATTATTCAGCGTTGCATACCGAAGATCAAGGGATATGCCTGGCAGGTATTTCCGCACATCAAGCATTTGCTTTTTAGAATCTGCCTCAACTGTTTGCCGGAAAGTTTTTAGGTCTTCTATGATGTTTAATCCATACTTATTTTTATCTCCCGGTTGCGCCGCTGCTATCCTGCATACGCCAAAATAATTTATGGCAAAAAGTAAAATTATTCGCACCCAAACTCTTAATTTACCGGTCATAATTTTATTTTAATGAAGCTAACACTAAAATTACTTTACCTCATTTTATTAGTCGCAGCTCTCGCAATATATTATGGTTGTAAAAATCGCAACACCCCGGAAGAAAAAGAAATTGTGAAGAACCCGGAAGAGATGGATGACGAGGTAGCCGGCAACCTAAAAACTGTTTTGCAATATGCAGAAGACAATAACGGCAAAATTGATGAGTCAACCCGCCTGGCATTATATGGAATAGTTACAGCATTTTATGAGCATAATGATTTCCATAATCAATGGAGCAAAAAGGGAGAATGGTTGCCCATAGCAGATTCCATGGTTGACTTTATTCAGCACGCAAGATACCGCGGGCTTTATCCCGGTGATTATCATCTTGAAAAAATAGCATCGCTAAGGAAAATATATGATGATGATTCACTGGCAAAAAAAGATGTAGTGTTTTGGACAAAAGCCGATCTATTGTTGAGCGATGCATTTATGAAAACAATTAAAGATTTAAAAGAAGGACGCTTATTGCCGGATAGTGTTTCTATAATCAATAACAAAAGGCTTATTGATTCATTGTTCATAAATGGTTTACAGCGAGCCGTAAATATAAGTTCAGTTGCCTCTCTTTTTGATAGCACTGAACCGTTGAATACGGATTACCAGTCTTTGAAGCAGGCAATGAAAACCTTTGTAGATAGCATGGATACGGCGAAATATACCTACATCGTGTATCCGGCAAAAGATTCTTTATACCTGATTAAAAATATTCAGAAAAGGCTGAGCGAAGCCGGCGCCGGCGGCAGCGATATTTTAATGCCCGATTCATCAACACTAAATACTGAGATCAAAAAATTTCAAAAGGAACATGCATTGAAAGAGGATGGAAAAATATCGGGCGGCCTTGTGAAGAAATTAAATAATACGGATGAAGAAAAGTTTAAAAGAATTGCCATCACGCTTGACCGTTATAAAAGGATGCCTGCGCTTCCGTCGCGTTATATCTGGGTAAATTTGCCTGGTTATTATTTAAAATTGCTGGATCATGATTCAGTGTCGCTGGAATCAAAAGTGATTGTCGGCAATCCTGCCACACGCACGCCTGTGTTGAATTCGGCGATTACCGATATGGTAATATATCCGCAATGGACGATACCGGAGAGCATCATTAAAAAAGATATTTTACCCGCATTAAAAAAAGATCCGGGTTATCTTGGGCGAAAGGGATTTAGCCTGGTAGATGCAAAAGGCGAAATTGTAAATCCATACATTATTGACTGGCAAAAATTTACCCGGGGTATTCCCTGGAAAGTGCGCCAGGGGAGTGGTGATGATAATGCATTGGGCATTTTTAAATTTAATTTTCCCAATCCTTACAACGTGTATTTGCATGATACAAATCAACGCTACCTGTTTAAAAACTCATCGAGAGCGTTGAGCCATGGTTGTGTGCGTGTACAAAACTGGCAGGGGCTTGCTTACCTGCTCGCCAGGAACGATAGCATAAATTTAAAGTCCGGGCAAAAGCTTTTGTATAATGAGGATTCTATAAAAACGTGGGTCGCAAATAAAAGCAGGAAGCAAATAATTTTAAAAAATAAGCTTCCACTTTATATAAAATATTTTACCTGTGAGGCCAAAAACGGCAAGGTTGTTTTTTATGATGATATCTATAACGAGGACCGCATATACGCTGAAAAGTATTTTACAAATAAATAAAGAAAAAGGGCATTATCTTTTAGGGCTTGTATATTGTGTAATTATTGTTTCTTGTATGAAGAGTCTTTTGCTTGTATTTGTTTTAGTGAGTTTCTTTTCTGCCGGCGGTGTCGCCCAAAAGAAAATTAGAAATAAGCATTCAGCAAAAGTTACAAAGACTCCCAAAAAAAAGATCATTATCAAATATGGTACGGCGAGCTATTATGCTAAAAAGTTTGATGAGCGAAGAACAGCTAACGGCGGGATATACAGGTCTTCAGAATATTCAGCGGCTTGCAATGTTCTTCCGTTAAATACATGGGTTAAGATAACTAACCTGAAAAATGAAAGGTCTGTGATCGTAAAAATTATTGACCGCCTTCATGCAAGAAATAAGCGATTAATAGATTTGTCCCGCATTGCAGCGAGAGAACTGGGTTACCTTTCCCGCGGGCTTACAAAAGTGAAGCTGGAGGTATTAAATAATTTTCATCTAAGTAAGAAATAATTCCTTATAGCTTCCTTCATTTATTTGTGATGGAAACGCCGGATTATTAAGCAACCGTCGGAGACAATTTATTTAATTTTATCCTTTCAAAGTAAGCGGCTATTTTTGTTGCCATCAAAAGAACCTTTATGAAAAAATTATTTACTTTAATATCTGCAACTTTATTATTTACAACATCTTTCGCCCAGCAGGAAGATTATAAAAAGCCACATTCTCTTGGCATTACTTTCTTTCTTAATGATTTTAAAACTGCTGCTGACCTGAGAAAAAATGGATTGGTAAGTGTTTTAAAAGATGGTAAGTTTTTTGATCAAGACCGTATAAACCCGGGCCTGGCTGTTAGCTATTTAACCGGGCTTAGCAAACATTTAGATTTTATTGGAACACTTGGAGGTTCGTTTGTTGATTATCCTTTGAAAAGCCAGCCGTTTTCCGGTTCAAATTCCTTCCTGTTAGAGGCCAATGCCAGCCTCAATCTTAAGCTTTTATCTGATAGGTACTGGGTAACTCCTTTTGTAGATTTCGGAGTAGGAGCCAGCAATTTTAAAAAATATTTTGCTGCCTTTATTCCTATTGGTACAGGCTTACAGATAAAAATTACCGATGGGGCTTTTGTTCTTCTAAATAACCAATACAGAATACCTGTTACGGAAAATGCGAGCTATCATTTTTATCATAGCATCGGTATTTCTTCGAGCATCCAGGCTAAAAAGGAGCCTGCTCCAAAAGTTGTTGAAATTCCTGAAATACGTGACCGTGATGGCGACGGCGTTGTTGATAGTCTTGATGCATGCCCCGATGTGGCAGGCCTTGCCGCCTTGCAAGGTTGCCCCGATAAAGATGGAGATGGCATTGCAGATAAAGATGATAAATGCCCTGATGTTGCCGGCCTGGCAAAATACCAAGGTTGCCCAATACCAGATACTGACCGTGATGGCATAAATGATGAAGAAGACAAATGCCCCAACATACCGGGTGTAGCCCGCTACCAGGGATGCCCGATACCTGATACAGACAACGATGGTGTAAATGATGAAGAAGATAAATGCCCGAATGAAGCGGGCCCCGCATCCAACTATGGCTGCCCTGTAATAGATGTAGTAATAGTGGAGAAAGTAAATAAAGCTGCGCAAAATATTTTCTTTTCTATTGGCAGTGCAAAGCTTTTGGCTAAGTCTTTCAAATCATTAAAAGAAGTAGTGCAGATAATGAATGATAACCTCACTTATAAAATAAATGTAGATGGGCATACTTCAAATACTGGTGGCACCGAGCTCAACCAAAAGTTGTCAGAAAGCCGTGCAAACTCTGTAAAGCAATACCTTATAGATAATGGTATCAATGAAAACAGGATCACCGCAACAGGCTATGGGGAAGACAAGCCCATTGCTGATAACAAAACAGCAGCAGGCCGTGCTAAAAACAGGAGAGTGGAAATGCATTTGAAAAATTATTAATTAGCTTTTCAAAATAATTTTAAAGTCCCCGTAATTTATTTTCCGGGGCTTTTTTTTGTATATCGATGATAGAAATCATTTAGTAGTGTATGATTTGCAAGGCAAGGAGATTAGTATATTTAAGTCAACAGTGTTATGATGTTTTCTCTCATATCGTTTCTTATGCCCTACTACATTAGAAAAATACGCCACTAAAGATTTATTATTTATAAATTGCAATTATGGCAAAAATTGGAAGAAGTGCAGTTCAAAATTATCCGAGAATTGATGATGAATCTGATATATTTTATGGTTTTTTTGATGATTCAAAAGTGCAACCACATGTGCATCAGCTAACTGATAAAACCATAGAAGGAATAATTATGAGAGCCGTGAAATCTGCAAATCTAAAGTCTTCGAGAGCGATATTAAATATCAAAGAAGACATCCCGGAATCAGATCTCAATAAAATTTACAAAAAGCAAGGAAAAGCCTTATTTCAATATTTTATTAAATATTGTGGTGATCCAGCTTCCACGGCATTTGATTGTATCAATCAACATTATAGTAAGATTGCGAAAGAACAATTTAGAAACCGAACTATACAAAAAGAAAGGATGAATTCCGGATGGCGGTATCAGTTTATTGCTAAAGATGCGGCGATACTTACAAAGAGATTTCATTCCATATCTGATATTGGGGCTTCAGAAGCAGACTTTAACGTAGTGGTTTTAGAATTAAAAACTGAACGACCTATTAACATGTATGTTTCGGTGAAAAACCGGACAAATACAATGGGTGGGCAGGATTGGCCGAAAGCGATAAGAGCCATGGAAGCAATGGCAGTCAGCGATAAAAACAGAAATGGGCCATATCTATGTGTTTTTGGAATTGCTATGGATAAGGGTTTGAGAAACATTCGAAATGAAGGAAAAACGGGAATGCCTTATTCTATAAATACCGAAATATGGTTGAGCGATTTCTTCTGGCCATTTTTTACTAATTGTTCTTATGGTAAAATAATCAAATCAGTTTTGAAAGTTTTAATAAAAGAGGGTGGTGTAAGCAGCATTGATATTGAAATACCAAATGATCTTTTTATATCTTTTGGAAATGAATGTGAAGTTTATGGTTTGTTGGATGAAGAAGGAAACTTTAATGATCCTGAAAAATTGGTGGACTTATTCTGTGGAAAATTAAAAAAGCTGAGATAATGAATTCAAATGCGAGAATACTAATTGGTGATTGTAATGAAGTATTGACAAAATTTTCAGACGGTTATTTCAATTTAATAGTTACTTCACCGCCGTATGCTGATTCAAGAAAAAAACATTATGATGGGATGCATCCGGATAATTTTCACGAATATTTTTCTTCATTTCATAAACAGTTCTGGAGAGTATTAGCTGATGATGGCTCTCTCATTATAAATATAAAAGATAAAGTTATAAATGGACAGCGACACAGATATGTTTGGAAAACAATAATTGAACTTAATAAAAAAGGATGGTTCTCAGTTGATGATTATATATGGCACAAACCAAATGCTATGCCTGGCTACTGGCCTAACAGATTAAGGGATGAATGGGAATATTGTTTTCATCTTACAAAAAACAAAAAGTTTTCTATGTATCAGGCTCAGGTAAAAAAGCCAATAGGAGATTGGGCTATAAAACGTTTGGCAAAATTAAATGGCAAAAGCACGATAAGGCACAACAGTGAAAATGATAGCGGCTTTGGGAGAGATTTAAATAATTGGGTTGATAAAGAATATGTTTTGCCGGGTAATACATTATCAATTCCTGTAGTTGGAAAAAATATGGATCACCCTGCCGTGTTTCCTGTAGCCTTGCCGGAATTTTTTATTAAGTTATTTACTAAGGAAGGAGACAATGTTCTTGATCCGTTTGGAGGAAGTGGAACAACAGGAATTGCCGCATTAACCAATAACCGCAATGTAGTGT
Organism: Hanamia sp.; assembly: GCA_965217965.1. Lineage (GTDB taxonomy): Bacteria > Bacteroidota > Bacteroidia > Chitinophagales > Chitinophagaceae > Ginsengibacter. The sequence continues at coordinate 1,358,256 of CBDCJQ010000002.1, forward strand.
TGATTGATAATAAGCCTGAATACATTGAAACGATAAAAAAAAGATTAGCTCCTCTGCACGATCTCTATTCAACGATAATGCTCAATGAAGATCAAGATGAATATATAATTAAACCAAAAAAAAGAGCAGCAGTGAAATCAAAAAAAAAGAAACACCTGTGAAGCATTAGCCTTGTCCTTACAAAGAGAAGAGTTCAGTATGAACCAACCGTATAAGAGGCTTATACCTCCTTCACAACCTGCATAGTTCCGCGTTGCATAATATTACAAAGCCCTTTTTATCTTTAGCAACTTCTTCAGTAGTTCTTCAAGCAAATCAAGCCTGAGCATATTGGCACCATCACTTAAGGCGCAGGAAGGATCAGGATGTGTTTCAATAAACAATCCATCAGCGCCGATTGCAATAGCAGCTTTGGCAATGGTCTCGATCATTGCCGGATTTCCACCGGTAACGCCACCTTCCTGATTGGGTTGTTGCAGGCTGTGGGTACAATCCATTACCACCGGCACACCATGGCCTTTCATTATAGGGATGTTCCTATAATCTACCACCAGGTCCGTGTACCCGAAAGTATTGCCACGCTCAGTCAGCATCACCTTATCGTTTCCTGCTTTGGTAATTTTTTCGGCAGCAAACTTCATAGATTCACCGTTTACAAATTGTCCTTTTTTCACATTAACTATTTTCCCCGTAAGGGCAGCAGCCACTAAGAGATCAGTTTGTCGGCAAAGAAAAGCCGGTATCTGCAACACATCGATATATTTAGCTGCAATAGCTGCTTCTTCATGTGCATGAATATCTGAGGTAACAGGCAACGAAAATTTTTCTCCGGTTTTCTTTAAGATCTTCATGGCATCTTCATCGCCAAGGCCGGTAAACGAAGAAGCGCTTGTACGATTCGCTTTTCTGTAAGACGCTTTGAATATATAGGGTATACCAAGGGTTTTACATATCGCTGAAACTTTTTCGGCTATGCCAACCGTTAGTTCTTCGCTTTCTAACACACATGGCCCTGCAATAAGAAAGAAATTATTTGTATCGTATTGTTGATTACTAAAAAGATCTGTAAGAAAGGAATTCATTTAATTTTTTGGCAAATATACTTATCTGCTGAGGTTGTTTTTTATAGATAATTTTAAATAAGTCTATTCAATAAAAAAGCCACCTCAAAATAGAAGCGGCTTTCTTAACAAAAAATATTGTTAGATTAAAGGCGGTATTTCTTCCACCACCTTATGCGGCCCGTCAGGAGGAAATTTTCCAGGATTTCTTAGCCTGCTGTGGTAGCGGCTATATCCAAAATAAATAATAAATCCTATAAGAAGCCAACCAAATAACCTTAACCAATTTGTCCAGCCAAGGCCAAACACCATTGCCCCGCAAACAACAATGCCGGCGATAGAAACGAACTCTACCGCAGGTACTTTAAATTCTCTTTTTATTTCAGGATGTTTTCTTCGCATGATCCAAACGCCGGCACAAACCAGCATGAAAGCGAATAGCGTTCCTATACTTGTCATGTCTCCTACAATATCGCCCGGTATAAAAGCAGCAAAAATTCCAACAAGCACTAAAAAAACAAGGTTCGATTTATAGGGTGTTTTAAATTTCGGATGTATCTGTGCAAATAAATGAGGTACCAGGCCATCTTTACTCATAGAATAAAATACCCTCGACTGGCCCATAAGCATTACAAGTATTACAGATGAAAATCCTGCAAGAATGGCGACCGTGACAAGATCGCTCAGCCATTTATATGTAGGCACCCAAATACCGCCCACCATAGAACCACTCATGTGTTCAATGGCATATACAACTGATGCTTCTTTGCCCTGGGTCCGGAAATCATTTACCGAGGCTACGCCGGTGAGCACGTAAGAAAATAAAATGTATAGAATGGTACAAATTACAAGGGAACCCAAAATACCAATAGGCATATCCCTTTTTGGATTTTTAGTTTCCTGTGCCGCCGTCGATACGGCATCGAAACCAATAAAAGCAAAGAATACCACACCGGCCGCGCCCAATATTCCAAGAATGCCCCCATAGTGATGCGATATGCCCTGGTGATCAGTGTAGGTAGAATTTTCAGGAATAAAAGGGGTATGATTTTCGGGCTTTATGTATTGCCATCCCATGGCTATCACTACAATCACTATAGCAACTTTCAAAATAACAATGATTACATTAACGACGGCAGATTCCTGCATGCCTCTTATCAATAGCAAAGACAAAATGATAATAATTGCCAGCGCAGGGATATTCATAATCCCATGAATACCCGATGTGGACATTTCAAACGGCGAATGGCACCATTCATAAGGGACTCGCATGCCAAATATTTCAAGCAGCTTATTAAAATATTCGCTCCAGGCAATGGCTACCGTTGCAGCGCCCACACCGTACTCAAGTATAAGATCCCATCCTATAATCCAGGCAATGAATTCTCCCATGGTTGCATAAGAATAAGTATAGGCGCTTCCTGCAATTGGAATCATAGAGGCAAATTCTGCATAACATAAACCTGCGAAAGCACAACCGAGCGATGCAATTATAAAACCGATAGTAACCGAAGGACCTGCGTTTTGTGCAGCAGCAGCGGCAGTCCTCACGAATAACCCGGCGCCAATAATTGCTCCGATACCAAGAGCAATTAAGTTTATAGGGCCTAATGTTCTTTTTAATGTATTGCCTGATTCCTCTGCCTCATTCATAAGGGCAGTCATGGGCTTGGTTATAAATAAACTCATATTAAGTGGTTATGGTTTTGTTGATCAATTGAATGGAAAAGTAAGGAATAAATTAAAGCGGAGGTAAAAAGATTAGAACATGCTGCAAATTATTTTAAACAAATAGCATCAGGCAAAATGAACCAATATACAGGCTGAAACTTTTCTATGTAAATAAAAAAAGGTGTAAGGGATAACGACCGATATTATATCATTAAAACTTTTCAGGTACTTTGTCCCGTGAATGAAGGAGGCTTGTTACTTCGAACAGGGCTTGCTGCTATCTTTCGGGCGCATCTGAATCTTTTTCAATTACACCTGTTGCTCCGGTGCGTTGAATTCTTGGCTCAATTCTCAAACTGCTTCTTCCATAAAAATTTTTTGCTAAAGGATTATTCAGGAATTCTTTATTTCCGGCAACCAGAGTATTTCCATCGGCCAGCGTTACGGAAACAAAAAAAACTTGTGATTGGTCTTTTGCATAGTAATGCTTATCGTCAGGAATGTCGCCTCTTTTTGATTGCCGTGAAAGATATTCCAATGCATCAAAGACAGATGATTTACCAGAACCGTTTGAGCCGATGAGCAAAACTAACTTTGATGATTTGGGAATATTTTCAATTACCAGATCAGTAAAGCGTTTGAAGTTTACAAGTTGTATTTTAGATATTCTCATTTTTCTCTGTTGGTTGTAAGGTATCATTTTACCTAATTGGCATTTCCTGCAAAAGCGCTGCATTCAATATTCTTACTTGCTGAAACACTTTATCTCCAATTGCTTAGTTTTGGCGTTCTCATTTTTAACCATTAATGTCCGACTAATATTGTCAATTTTAATGAAATACTTGCTGGTACTAAGTTTCCCGGCCCCTCTCCGAAGGAGAGGGGGGTGGGAGATGAGGTCAATACCAGCGCGGTTTTCATTGAGTTAGTCGGGCAATAATGATTTTTTAACTGCAATTATGAATAAAAGAAAAAGCGCCGTCCTTGTTTTTATTACTCTCACCATAGTTGCCATTATTCACCTAATTGATGTTTATAATTTTAATAGTATCTCTCCCGTATTTTTAAGGATTTTAAGATGGGTTTTTATTGCTTCCCTTGTTATCTTTGCAATTTATAAACGCTCTCTCACTACCTGGATCTTAACGAGCATGGTAATCGGCGTGGAGGTTGGGCTCGACTATCCGCTGTTTGCTCAAAACCTGCGGGTGCTGAGCCAGATATTTTTACGGATGGTAAAAACCATCATTGCGCCTATATTATTTTCAACATTGGTGGTAGGTATAGCCGGCCATGCTGATTTGAAACAGGTGGGGCGCATGGGGTGGAAATCAATTCTATATTTTGAAGTGGTGACCACACTCGCTTTGGTAATAGGCCTTTTGGCAATTAATATTTCACAGGCCGGCGTTGGCATTCACATACCGCCTGGCTTTCACCAGGAACTGCCGGAAGCCGCCCCACAAACCTGGCAGGACGTTATCCTGCACATCTTTCCGGAAAATATTGTAAAGTCAATGTATAACGGTGATGTGTTGCCGATAGTGGTCTTCAGCGTTATCTTCGGTATTGGCCTTGCCATGGTTTCTGAGCAAAAGAGAAAACCCATGCTGCAATTTTCTGAAAGCCTGGCAGAAACCATGTTTAAGTTTACTAACATTATTATGCACTTCGCTCCTTTTGGCGTAGGAGCGGCAATCGCTGTAACCGTTGGCCATCTTGGGCTCGACATCCTTGCTTCGTTATTAAAATTGCTGCTTACATTATATATAGCGCTCACTGTTTTTATAGGCGCCGTTTTGTTTTCCATCGCATACATTATGAAGATTCCTATCCGCCAATTTATAAGAGCGGTTTCGGAGCCGGTATCCATTGCTTTTGCAACTACCAGTTCAGAATCTGCCTTGCCCATTGCCATGGAGAATATGGAAAAATTTGGTGTGCCGCAAAAAATAGTTTCATTCGTAATACCTACCGGTTATACTTTCAACCTGGATGGCACTACGCTGTACCTTTCTCTTGCCAGTGTGTTTGTGGCACAAGCCGCAGGCATTGATATGCCAATAGGCACACAAATTATAATGGGACTAACGCTAATGCTTACCAGTAAAGGTGTGGCAGGTGTGCCGCGAGCCTCCCTCATTATTTTGCTGGGCACGGTATCCTCTTTCGGCTTGCCCGTATGGCCGGTGATGGCAATACTTGGTATTGACGAATTGATGGACATGGCCCGCACTTCTGTAAATGTGATTGGTAACACTTTAGCAAGTTGCGTAATTGCACGGTGGGAAGGAGAATTTGATACTGAGAAGGCGCTTGCGTTTGTGCCTGATTAATATTCTGTTTCTGTTATAAATCTTTGTCGTTTCTTTATAACCTATAAACTATATCGTAAAGATTGTTTTTAAACTTTTCTAAATTATTTTCCGTGGAGTTATTGAACATTTTAGGAATCAGCATTAAAGATCTTTTAAATCCCCAGCTCTATATTGAACATGGCGGACTATGGATGATACTCTTTATCGTGTTTGCAGAAACGGGTTTATTCGCCGGCTTCTTTCTGCCGGGCGATGCCTTGCTTTTTGTCACCGGTATTTTTAGTGATTCCATTGTGAGCGCTGCGCTATTTCATTCCAATAATCAATGGGTTGATCTTGGTATTTTATGGGTAATGATCTCCCTTGCCGGTATTTTGGGAAATATGGTTGGTTATTGGTTCGGGAAGAAAAGCGGCCCATTTTTATTTCATAGAAAAGATACTTTCTTTTTCAAGAAGAAATATTTGGTACAGGCGCATGAGTTTTATGAAAAGAATGGAGGCGGAGCGATCGTGCTTGGAAGATTCGTACCCTTCGTGCGTACATTTGCGCCTATAGTAGCCGGCGTTGTAGCAATGGACAAAAAGAAATTTATGTTCTATAACGTTGCCGGTTCCGCGCTTTGGGTGGGAAGTATGTTAGTGGGCGGACATTTTTTGCAAAAGCTTATAATGAATGAATTTGATTTTGACCTGAAAGAACACCTCGAAGTAATTGTTATAGGCATTATTGCTGTTACCACTATTCCCGTTTTATGGAAAGTGTTCAGCAAGAAAAAAGAGCCAAAAGATAATACACCAAACAGTTCGGCATCTATATGAATAAAAATCAAACTGCAGTTTTTTCTCTCCCCGTTATTGTTGCAGCGTTAGGTTATTTTGTTGATATATATGATTTGCTGCTTTTCAATATAGTTCGCATCCCCAGCCTTCGTTCGTTAGGATTATCGCAATCTGCTATTGATAAGCAGGGTGAGTTCATTATCGGTATTCAAATGGTTGGGCTATTAATTGGCGGCATCATTTGGGGAATTGCCGGCGATAAAAAAGGAAGGTTAAGTGTTCTCTTTGGCTCCATCATTTTATATTCTCTGGCAAACATTGCAAATGGATTTGTACAAACGGTACCGCAATATGCCATTGCAAGATTCATTGCAGGCATCGGATTAGCCGGGGAGTTGGGTGCGGGCATTACATTGGTTTCTGAACTTTTAAGAAAAGAAGAGAGAGGCCTCGGTACCTCACTGGTAGCCGGCATCGGGCTTACGGGCGCCGTGGTGGCATTTTTTATTTCCCAGCATTTCGATTGGAGAATTTGTTATTTCATTGGCGGCGGCTTAGGCATACTTCTTCTTTTTATGCGCATAAGTATTTTTGAATCGGGCATTTATAAATCTCTGGAGAAAAACATTTCAAAAGGAAATTTTTTAATGTTTTTTAATAATGCCAAACGGTTTAAAAAATATGCCTTTAGCATTTTGATAGGTCTTCCTACCTGGTATGTTATTGGTATCCTCATTGCATTCTCCAATAAATTTGCAAAAAACTTTGGGATTGCAGAAGATATAAATCCGGGTAAAGCAACCATGTATGCATACGTCGCAATTTCTATAGGAGATGTGCTGGCCGGCCTGATAAGCCAGTTATTAAAAAGCAGGAAAAAAACACTGTATCTTTTTTATGCGATCACTGCAGTTATGATGGCCGTTTATTTTACGCAGAATAGTAAAAGCACTGCCGCCGATTTTTATTGGATAGCTGCCGGCCTTGGCTTTGCCACCGGCTTCTGGGCTATCTTCGTTACAATGGGAGCCGAGCAATTTGGCACCAACTTACGTGCAACGGCTGCGACTACCATTCCTAATATGGTGCGGGGATCGCTGCCCTTGATGCTATTGCTTTTCAACGGGCTTCAAAGTCATTTTAGCTATATTTTGAGTGGCCTTTTAACCGGTGTCATCATCATGATCATTACCATTATTGCCGCTGTGAATACAGAAGAAACTTTTCATAAAGAATTGAATTATGTGGAGAGGTGATTGGTTAATTGGTTGATTGGTTAATTGGTTAATTGGTTGATTGGTTAATTAGTTAATTAGTTGATTGGTTAAAGATAGAATTCGTGTAATTCGCCTAATTCGTGCAATTAATAAAAAAAAAATTCGTGTAATTCGTGCCGGAAATTCGTGTCATAAAGTTTCTCCTCATTCGTTTCTCTTCCATTGGCGACATCGTGCTAACTACACCGGTTATACGATGTTTAAAAAAAAAATACCCTGAAGCAGAGATTCATTATCTCACCAAGAAAAGCTTTGCAGGCATTGTAACTTCTAATCCTCACGTTCATAAAGTGCATTGCCTGGAAAATGATCTTTTAGAAACTATTGATCTTTTAAAGGCCGAACAATTTGATTACATTATTGACCTGCATAATAACCTACGAACACTCAGGATAAAACGAGCGCTAAAAATTCCTTTTTATTCTTTTAATAAACTGAACACGAGAAAATGGTTGCTGACAAATTTTAAGATAAACCTCATGCCCCATAAGCATATCGTGGAGCGGTATATGGAGACAGTTTCATTTTTAGGAGTGGCCAATGACGGCCTTGGCCTGGATTATTTCATTCCTGAAAATGACTATGTAAAAGAAGATGACATACCCTTTTCCCACTCGCAAGGCTATGTGGCTATCGTGATAGGAGCGGCACATAACACAAAAAAATTGCCTCAATCAAAATTGTCGGCATTATGCAACTTGATTGATTACCCGATAATTTTATTGGGAGGAAATGAAGATTTTTATAATGGCCTTGAAATTTCACGGGCAGATCCGATACGAATTTATAATGCCTGCGGTAAGTTTTCGTTAAATGAATCTGCTGATCTTTTGCGGCGTTCAAAGATGGTGATCAGCCATGATACCGGGCTTATGCATATCGCCGCAGCTTTCAAAAAAAATACACTTTCGGTATGGGGTAATACCGTTCCATCGTTTGGCATGTATCCTTATCAAACCTTGTATGAAATATTCCAGGTAAATAAACTTTGGTGCCGCCCATGCAGTAAAATTGGTTTTGATAAATGCCCGCTCGGCCATTTTAAATGCATGAACAATCAATCCATAGAAGGCCTGGCTGCAAGCGTGCATGCTTTTGTGTCCTGAGCTTGTCGAAGGAGAGCCCTGAGCTCTGAGCTTATCGAAGGGTCGAAGGATTAACTTTTTATATTAAATCCTATCCGGATTTTTGCATCGTAATTATCCGCAATGAAAACATACAAACTTTATTTTCTCTTATTGTTTACTATTATTTTCTCCGTACAATGCTATTCACAAAAAGTAGTAGTAAAAGCTTTTATGGAGAATAAAAAGACAAATGAAAAAAGCGATACCATCTATTACGGCTTTGCAAAGCCGCTTACCTGGAAAGATTTTAAAGGCGTACCTGATCAAGCAAATGTTGGCGGGGCAGTTACCGCCTCCGGCTTTGCCTTCGATTCTGAAATGAACTTTGACGGAAAAACAATTTATCTGAACATTGGTATCTATACTTTTTTTACAAAAAATGATTCTTGGAAAAAGCCGGATATCAACTCGGATTATCATTTGCTACACGAGCAGCATCATTTTGATATCACGAGGTTGAGTGCCGAAAAGTTGCTTGAAAATATCACCAACGCTCACTTTACAAAGGAAAATTATAAGACCTTGCTCTCTTCCCTTTTTGAAAAAGCCTATACTGACAACTCCGCGCTCCAGCATCAATACGATACAGAAACCAATCACAGCATTGATACGGCAAAGCAGCAGGAATGGAATAATAAAATTGCCGCTGAAGTAAAAAAGCTGAAAGAAAATAACGTTGCGCAAAACTAGGTTACTTCTCTTAAGTTTACCATCAATACCGGGATCTTCAATTCGTGGCGTACAGTGTTAATTGTCTCGCCGAATATCAAATCCTTTATTCCGGTATGGCCGTGAGCGCCCACCACGAGCATGTCTGCTTTACCGTCCTTTACCAGTTTTACAATTTCTTTCGCCCTGTTCCGGAAACCAAGCTTACCTTCAGCTTCGTACCCTCTCTCCTTTAATTGTTCTACAAAAAAGCTAAGCCGCTCAAGGTCTTTTTGTGTTTCGTAATCGCCTGTTTCGTTGCCATGCAAAATAGCGGTTGGGCTTTCTACAATGTGTATCAGCAAAAACTCGCTGTCTTCTTTTGCCTGCCCAAGGGCGGCAGCCAGCAGCTTCGCATCGTTTTCACTAAAATCCAGGGCAACGGCGATCTTATTATAAACCGGTACATCAAGATTTATAAAATCTGTTATGTCAGGGTGCATTTGAATAGAGACTGATTTTTTTCGCCTGCCAATTATTGGAAAGAAAAATGAATATACTAAAAGCGCGGCGAACAAAATACCGGCTAAAATAACAGCTGCTTTTCCTATAAGATGTCCTGGGATTGCAAAAAAGTTAGTAGCCTCATCGGTTACTAATTTTACATTCAGGTAAACCAATATAGAAGCAACCAGCCACGCAAAAATTTTAATGAGTGGTTTTATAGCAAAGGAGCCCATTTTTTTTTTATCACTTACAAAGTGTATCAGCGGTATAACGGCAAAGCCTAATTGTAAACTAAGAATTACCTGGCTAAATATTAGTAGGCTATCAATCTTGCTATCGCCGTAAAGAGCAATTACAATGAGCGCCGGAATTACCGCCAGCAGTCTCGTGATCAGTCTCCGGATTATAGGGTTAATACGCAGGCGCAGATATCCTTCCATCACAATCTGACCGGCGAGTGTGCCCGTTATCGTTGAGCTTTGCCCGGAGGCGATTAGCGCAACGGCGAATAACGTAGAGGCGAATGTAGAACCAAGCATAGGCGATAATAATTCGTATGCCTGTTTTATTTCCCCTACATCGGTTCTGCCCGTTCTGAAAAAAACGGCTGCGGCCAGTATAAGAATGGCTGCATTAATAAGAAAGGCAAAGTTCAGGGCAATGGCGGTATCTACAAAACTCCATTTCAGCGCCTGCTTTATACCCGATTTGGTTTTTTGAATTTTACGGGTTTGAACAAGGGAGGAATGCAGGTACAAATTGTGCGGCATCACCGTAGCGCCAATAATACCAATCGCAAGGTACAGCGCCGTCTCCTTCGGCAAAGCATTACTCATTTTCTTTGCCTCGTACAGGTCTTTAGCCTTTGGCAGTGAGGGAATAAATCCTTTCAGCACTTCGTATAAATGCGGCTGGGCAATAATGATGTTTACCAAAAAGCAAATACCAATCACGCCTATCAATGCGATGATAAAGGCTTCCATTTTTCTTATACCCATTCGCTGGAGATATAGCAATAGAAATGTATCTAATACCGTAATCGATACGCCCCAGATCAATGGTAGGCCGGTAAGCAATTGTATGCCGATCGCCATACCCAGCACTTCTGCCAGGTCGCAAGCGGCTATGGCAATTTCGGCCAGTATGTACAACATGAAGTTGACGGCCTTAGGATAGGCCTCCCTGTTAGCCTGCGCAAGATCGCGGCCTCTTACAATACCCAGTCTTGCTGCAAGGGTTTGCAGCAGCAATGCCATAATGTTGCTCATCAGCAACACCCATATCAACGTGTAGCCGTATTTGCTTCCCCCGGCAAGGTCTGTTGCCCAATTCCCGGGGTCCATATAGCCCACACTTACAAGATACGCAGGCCCAAAAAATGCCAGCATTCGTTTCCACCCTTTTTTGCTGGCGCTTATATCAACTGACTCGTGTACTTCACTCAGCGAATTATCTTCCCTTAGTTTATTGATCATCATAAACGAAAATATTTTGTGCAAACCCGCTGCTGATAACACATGCCGGCTGTTTGGAAATTTTTATCTCTAAGGAGCCATCAAAGTCAAAGGTTTTTAAAATCCTGATTTGTGACCCAATGCCAATACTATAATGATCCAGCATTTTCATCATTTCGCTGGTTTGGTTACTTACTGAGCTTACAATGCCATCCTTCTTAAAAGGGAAATCATTAAGCGCTACCTGCTTTAGTACCGGCATTTCTCCTTTTTCATCGGGTATGGGATCGCCGTGCGGATCCAGTTTTGGCCGGCCAAGATACTCGTCTAATTTTTTTACCAGTTCCACGCTGCTCACATGCTCCAGCTCTTCGGCAATGGCATGCACTTTATCCCATGCCATGCCAAGCTTGCTTACCAGGAAGAACTCCCACAGCCTGTGTCTTCTTATGATTTTCAGCGCTTCTTTATTGCCTGTTTCATTAAGCCTGAAGCCGTAATAACGTTTGTATTCCAGTATTTTTTTGGACTTCAGTTTTTTAAGCATATCTGTTACCGAAGCAGCTTTTGTATTAAGATGGCCGGCCAAAGAATTGGTATTTACTTTTTTGGTTTTTGCCTGCAGCTTGTAAATACTCTTTATATAATTTTCTTCACTCTCTGAAAGTTCCATATACCCTAAAAATTATTTTAGTCAAATCTAAAAATTATTTTTGACATGTATAAAAAAGAATTCGTTTCAGCACAACTTAATTTTCTTCAAGGGTGCAATTAATGTCCGCATTTTTTGTTGAATCTTTTAAACTTGCGGCATGGATTTCCCGGCTGCGAGACTAAAATGTGTATAATCTACACTTTAGAGCCGCAAACATCCTGTTTTTAAAAATTTTACTTTTATATTGCGCCCTCAACAAACCGGACAAGAATATATTATGAGTTTTAAAAACTTTAGCGTCCCGTATGAAACCGATCAACGCTACGCTAAGAAGGTTGCTTACTTCTCAATGGAATTTGCTATACACCAGCCTTTAAAAATATACAGTGGTGGCCTGGGATTTTTATCAGGATCACACTTAAGAAGCGCTTACGAACTGAAGCAAAACCTTGTAGGCATAGGTATTCTATGGAAAGAAGGGTATTACGATCAGGCCCGAAATACCGACCAAACCCTAAAGGTGGTATGGATCGAAAAAATCTATAATTTCCTGGAAGATACCGGTATTCTTTTTCAAATAGATATACATGACCACCCGGTGTGGGTGAAGGTGTTGTACCTGGCTCCAACCGTTTTCAATACTGCCCCGCTCTTTCTTTTAACAACAGACCTGCCGGAAAATGATTTTGTCTCCCGTACAATATGTAACCGGCTTTATGATGGAAATGCAGCTACTAAAATTGCCCAGTTTATTTTATTGGGCGTAGGCGGCGCAAAATTGATGGATGAAATAAATTTCAATCCTGATCTCTATCATTTAAATGAAGCCCATGCGGTGAGCTCGGTTTTCTATTTGTATAAGAAGTTTGGAAATAATAAAGAAGAGGTTACTAAAAGGCTTGTGTTCACCACACACACGCCCGAGGAAGCCGGCAATGAAAAGCATGACATTTTCCTGTGTGAGAAAATGAGTTATTTCTGCGGTATTAACCTGGATGAAGTGCGTTTTCTCACTGGTATGACCGATGATCTTTTCAATCATTCACTTGCCGCCTTGCGCTTTGCGCATTTGGCAAATGGTGTGTCACAACTTCACGGTGAGGTGAGCAGGCAAATGTGGGGGAAGTACGATAATATATGCGGGATAAAATCAATAACCAATGCACAAAACTGGCGGTATTGGGCAGATAAAGATTTGTATAAAGCCAAAGAAGAATACAATGATGGCTGGTTTGATGATAGAAAAAGAGATATGAAAAGAGCTGCCCTGGAAATTGTAGCCGATCAAACAGGCAAGCTGATGGACCCAAACATACTTACCATTGTGTGGGCAAGAAGATTTGCCGGTTATAAAAGAGCGGAGCTGATTACCAGGGATCATAACCGTTTTGAAGCCCTTTTAAATAGTGCAAAATATCCTATCCAGATCATCTGGGCGGGAAAGCCTTATCCATTGGACTTTCCGGCTATCACTGACTTCAACCATTTGGTACATTTAAGTAAACAGTATAAAAATGTAGCGGTATGTACCGGCTACGAACTTACACTTAGCAAACAACTTAAACAGGCCGCCGATGTATGGCTTAACAACCCGCGTGTGCCAAGAGAAGCAAGCGGCACAAGTGGTATGACGGCGGCCATGAACGGCGCGGTGAACCTGAGCACTAACGATGGGTGGATATGCGAATTCATCAATAACGGTAACAACGGCTTTGTAGTACCGCCGGCAGATTATATGAATATGCATGTGGAAGAGCAGGACAATTATGATCTTAATAAACTCTACGAAATATTAGAGAATGAAATACTTCCGCTTTATTACGACGACCACGATACCTGGCGGCAAATTGTAAAGAACGGCATGCGTGATGTACAGGTACAGTTTGATAGTAATCGTATGGCCAATGAGTATTACGAGATATTGTATAAATAGTGGTATAATCTTTTACCGGATGAAATGCGCCCAAAGTTTTATAATTAACTGATTACTGCACCAAAGCAAATTCCTTTTATACCGGGCTGGTTTTAGGTGTCAGGCCACTCCAGGTGGCTAGACACTTTAGAACTTTTAATACCGGTGATTTAATTTTAGCAATTAGCCGTGATGCGGACTTAGCTAATAGTCTCTTTTATTTTTCGTAAATTTTTGATTTTTAAAAAATAAATTTTATGAACACAGCATCTCAAAATATAAATCTTGCAGACTATTATTTTGGATTTTCAAAAAATCTAAATCCCGATAGTAAGCTTGACCTTATTTCAAAGCTTTCGCAGTCGTTAAAAAACAAAGATCAAGTTACTGACACGTCTTTGCAATCGCTTTTCGGCGCATATAAATCAGGAGAAACTGCTGATGAAATGATTGCAGAAATTAGAAACTCAAGAGTATTTAACCGCAATATTTTACCGCATTGAAATTTTTGCTTTTCCAGTGCAATGGAAAGCTGTTGAACAGCAATAATAAACATCAGGATTTAATCATTAATTTAGCTTTGGTATTGGTTAGCTCCGCATTATGCGGAACCATTATTCCGCCACAGGCAATACCTACCACAAATATGAAATCAGGATTTGTCAATATTTTCGGAAAGCCCAACGCCGGCAAAAGCACTTTGTTGAATGCACTAATGGGAGAGAAGCTGGCAATCGTTTCCCCGAAAGTACAGACTACCCGGCACCGCATAAAAGGAATACTTACTAATGAAAATTACCAAATAATATTTTCAGATACTCCAGGTATTATTGAGCCGAAATATAAGCTGCACGAAAAAATGATGGATGCCGTAAAGGGCAGTCTTGAAGATGCAGATGTGGCCTTGCTTATCGTGGATATAAAAGATGACCCGGAAGAAGCTGACACCATTTTTTCCCAACTTCATCTTAAGGTGCCGGCACTGGTTGTGCTGAATAAAGTTGATACGGTAAGCGAAGAAACCCTAACAAGCGCAGCTGACTTTTTCTCCCAAAAAAAATATTGCAAAGAAGTTATTTCAATATCTGCGTTGAAAAACGCGGGCCTGGATAAATTACTGGATACCATTATTTCTTTGCTGCCGGAAGGGGAACCTTTTTATGAAGATGATAATTTAAGTGACCTGCCCGTTAAGTTTTTTGTAGGCGAAATAATAAGGGAAAAAATATTTCAATTGTATTCCGAGGAGATACCTTACCATGCCGCTGTGCTGGTGCAGGAATTTATAGAGAAAACGACGCTGACAAAAATAAGGGCGGATATTATATTACAAAGAGAAACGCAAAAGGGCATTGTGCTGGGTGAAGGCGGAAAAATGATCAGGCAATTGGGCACGCTGGCCCGTAAAGACATAGAAGAATTTATAGGGAGAAAAGTCTTCCTGGAATTGTTTGTAAAAGTGAGGCCTAAGTGGCGCGACAATGAAATACATTTAAGAGAATATGGGTATTGAATAATGTATGATGTACGATGTTAGATGTATTGGAAAATGTTAAGATGTACGATGTTAGATGTACGATGTCAATAGCCTGTAAGCAACATAGTAAGTATTGAAAATATCAGATGTAAGATGTATTGGAAAATATCAGATGTACGATGTTAGATGTACGATGTCAAAGCTATTAGCAAATAGTAAGTATGGAAAAATATTAGATATACAATGTGTGATATGCAATTTCAAATAATTGCCAGCAGAATAATAGTCACATCGTACATCGTACATCACACATCGTACTTCGTACATCACACATCGTACATTAGCATAAAGACACACACATGAATTCATTTGGCAGAATATTCCGGGTAAATATTTTTGGTGAGTCACACGGGCCTTTTGTTGGGTTAACCGTAGATGGATGTCCACCGGGAATACCTCTTAAGGTAGAAGATTTTGCTACCGACATTGAGCGGCGCAAGCCGGGAGCAAAAGGAACTACGCCGCGTAAAGAAGATGATATTCCTGAAATAATCACAGGTGTTTTCAACGAAAAAACTACCGGTGCACCACTTACAATTTTATTTAAAAATGCCAATACCAGGAGTTCCGATTATGAAAAGCAAAAAGCCGTTCCCAGGCCCGGGCATGCTGACTTTGTTGCCGGTAAAAAATTCAATGGTTTCCAGGATTATCGTGGAGGTGGCCATTTCAGCGGCAGGCTTACCGTAGCCGTTGTTGCCATGGGCGTTGTTGCCAAAAAAGTTATCACGACATTTTCTTCGGAAAGTAAAATAGATATAGAAGCAAAAATTCTTGAAATAGGAGGGGAGCAGGATACAGAGAAGGGCCTGCAAAAAGCCATTGATCAAAAAGACACCATTGGCGGCATTGTGGAATGTAAAGTCAAAAACTTGCCGATCGGTTTGGGTGAGCCTTTTTTTGATTCTGCAGAATCACTGTTAAGCCATGCCGTGTTTGCCATACCTGCGGTGAAAGGTATTGAATTTGGAGCCGGTTTTGCCGCTGCAAAAATGTATGGAAGTGAACATAACGATGCTTTGCTAAATGAAAGCGGGGAAACAAAAACAAATCATTCCGGTGGCATTGTCGGAGGCATCACCAATGGCAATGAACTCCTATTTCGAATAGCCGTGAAGCCTACTTCATCGACACCAAAAGAACAGCAAACGCTAAACGTAGAAAGCGGCAATGTCGAAGCCTTTTCTGTAAAAGGCAGGCACGACTTATGTATTGCTTTAAGGGTGCCCGTTGTGCTGGAAGCCGTAACTGCTGTAGTGTTAGCCGATCTCCTGATGATTTATAATAAGATGAATAAGGATACTATATCTCTCTAAAAATGTCGCTCCTCCGGAGCTTCAAAATCCTCTCAAATTATAATGCTACCAATATTTCGGCTCGCTGAGCCTAAAAACATAAAACAAATAATTCGCAACCAGATTAAATTAAATTATCACTCCGGCACGTGTACATCTTCAATAAAAAAATATTCAACAGGCTGCCCCTTTAGTAAAGTGATGGAAAGGATATCAAACTGTATATTTTTCCAGACAGGATATTGATAGCAAAATTCTTCCGACGCATTGATAAGGTTAATGATTTTCTTTTTGCTAACATCGTCTTCAGGGTAGCCAAACTTCCTGGTCCTTCTTGTTTTTATCTCAATAAAATGCAGCACATTATTTAAGGAGGCGATTACATCCACTTCCCAATGGCTGTGCCGCCAGTTTTGGTGCAGGATGGTAAATCCTTTCTGCTGCAACCAGGTGATTGCCATTTTTTCGCCAAGAGCACCGGTTGCATTGTGGTGAGCCATTTTACAATGTAAGGAATTAGGAATTGACGTATCATCACCATATTAATAACTTTTTGCGAACAGGTAATAACTTCCTTTCCAAAACTGGTTAGATAATATTTATAATTTTTGCCAATTTGTTTTATAAGACCATGCACCCGTAATCTTTTTTAACAACCTGCTTATTGGTCGCTTGAATAATTTACCAAATGCTTTGCGAGATTTTTACACCTGAAGCCATAAATATTAAACTTCCCTCTTGCCGGGGTGAGCACAATATTTTTGTCGGCTTTGCTAAAAAAGTTTGATCCTTGTAGTTGCGTTCTTCCACTTTTTTTGTTTCGGTTGCTTTTTCTAATTTCTTGTGACCGATGGTGTCGTCATCAATGGCAGAAATAAACTCAAGGTACTTCCGCAAGTGCGGGATTGGAAGCAGATACAATTTCACGAAAGGCTGAACGTTTCGTAATGATGCGACAAATTAAATTTCACGCGCTTTCATTCACATGCCCTGGTGTTTACAAGAGCGCTGTATCTTTCAGAGCCGGGAGTGTGGACTGTTGGAAATGGTGTGATCACTACATCAAAAGAGGAAGCCTTATGGAGTGAAAAAACTTACAATCATTTTTCCCTTGATCTTGAGCTCAACAATGCCGGCAGCAATAACAGTTTCTTATGACATGCACGTGCACATAGTAAAGTCCATTAATCAATCAACTAATTATAATTATAATTAAAAAAGCTTATCGCACACTGTACTATTTTTCTAATCCTCTGTCAGTATCAATTACTAAATAATAGGCAACAACTATTGCGATGCTTGCTATGGTGGTAAAAATTAAAATTTTTTTCATAAATCGATTTTTATGATCCGGACAATTATCATACCATCCCGCTGTTATCCAATTTTTGTGCTTTGTCCTTGCCCTTATTTTGCCATCATGTAAATTCGCAGCCGGCCTTTCATAATGCATTCTTTTTGCGGATACTTTTAATCCAATATTGCTAAATATTCTAAATTTAAAAATTAAAAGCAAAATTATCTTGAGCCGTTTATGAAAAAATCAACAGTGATTATTTTGATTTTCCTAATTAGTGTATCAACGACAGCATTGGCGCAAAACAAAAGTGTAAAGAAAAGCAGCCAGCAATGGATACAATATTATAACCAGTCAAAGATCGGGAACAAGTGGACGTGGTCTTTCGATGGAGGATGCCGCTGGAACACTTTATTTAATAAACCTTACCAATACATAGTACGAACAGGTGTTGGCTACCAGCTGAATAGTACTATGAAAGTATCAGCAGGCTTTGCTCATCTTGGTTTTTATACCTCCGGAAAATTAAGTAAAATAGAGTGCCGCCCCTACCAGGAGTTTGCCATTAATGATAAATATAAGAACCTTGGAATACTACACAGGTTTAGAGTTGAAGAGCGGTATTTTAAAAATGTAGTCAATGGAGATATACAACCGGGCCATACTTTTACTTTTCGTTTGCGTTATCAGTGTATATTCAATCTTAAAATTCTGAAATTGTCATCCACTAATCCTGATAAGACTCTTACGATAAATGCAGGAGATGAAATATTTATCAATGCCGGTAAGAAAGTCGTTTACAATATATTTGATCAGAATAGATTCCTAATAGGCCCCTCGGTTTCTTTTTCAAAAGATTTATCTATCGGCATAACTTATAATAATCAGTTTGCAGCGATAAATAAGTCCAACAGCTATAACCATACGGACATTCTCTGGCTGATTATAAGACAAAACCTCGATCTCACTAAACACAAAAAGCATTCGCCAAATGGGTAGAATAATCTTCCTGCTGTTTTCCTGTTTTGTGGCGTTTACATCGTGTCAGCAAAAAGAAAATGATAAACTAAAAGTGGCTGTTGCTGCAAACATGCAGTTTGCCATGAAAGAATTATCTAAATCTTTTACGGAGGAGACAGGCATTGCATGCGATTTGATTATAAGTTCTTCCGGGCAGCTCACGGCACAAATCAAGTCGGGCGCCCCATACAATGTTTTTGTTTCTGCCGACATGAAGTACCCTACTGAATTATTTACTGCCGGTCATACTACTGATAAACCGGCGATATACGCTTTTGGTAAATTGGTTATGTGGTCAATGATCGATAGTATAAAACCATCTATTGACGTGCTTAAAAAGCCAGATATAAAACATATTGCGATTGCCAACCCAAAAACTGCACCATACGGAACCGCAGCCATTGAAGCGCTCAACCATTACAATGTTTATGAAGACGTGAAAAATAAATTGGTCTATGGCGAAAGTATTTCGCAAACAAACCAGTTCATCATTTCTAAATCTGCGGAAGCCGGCTTTACGGCCAAATCGGTAGTTTTATCTCCTGAGATGAAAGGTAAAGGCAATTGGACAGATATTGATGAAGTGGATTATTCACCCATCGCGCAGGGGGCTGTAGTGCTTAAGCACAATGGTTCCCAACAGGAGGATGCTCAAAAGTTTTATAATTTCTTATTTTCCCAAAAGGCAAAAGATATTCTTAAAAATTTTGGATACTCAGTAAATGACAGGCAAATATGAACACACTCATCGGGGTAATTACATCAATAAAAGTGAGTGGCAATATATCTTTGATCACGATAAATGTCAATGACATTCTTTTTAAAACAATGGCAATTGAAACGCCGGTCTCTGCTTCCTGGTTAAAAATAGATAACAAAATTAATGTGATCTTTAAGGAGACTGAAGTGGTTATTGGCAAAGGCTTGCAACACCGTGTAAGTTTGCAAAATAAAATACCGGGGAAAATTATTGACCTGCAAAAAGGGGAATTGATGAGCAAAATAACTGTTGATACTGCCGTTGGAAATATCGTTGCCATTATTTCTTTGGACGCGGTTGTACAACTCGATTTACAGGTAGGCGAAACCGTTAGCGCTATGATCAAAACAAATGAAATAATGATATCTCAATAATGGACTGGCAACCTTTGATATTGACATTTAAGCTGGCGCTCATCACAACTTTTGTGCTTTTGATCATCTCCATTCCGCTCGCTTACTGGCTTGCCTATTCGAAGTTTCGTATTAAAACAATTGTAGAAACGCTCGTAAGCATGCCGCTTGTTTTGCCGCCTAC
Organism: Hanamia sp.; assembly: GCA_965217965.1. Lineage (GTDB taxonomy): Bacteria > Bacteroidota > Bacteroidia > Chitinophagales > Chitinophagaceae > Ginsengibacter. Next base: position 1,378,114 of record CBDCJQ010000002.1, read on the forward strand.
TGTTTTAGGATTCTATCTTTTAATCGCCTTCAGCCCGGCAAATAGTTTTGGGAGTTTTCTTGCTGATACGCTGGGCATAAAACTTATCTTTTCTTTCGGCGGCCTTGTGCTGGCTTCGGTTATTTATAGTTTGCCCTTTATGGTTCATCCTATCCAGGCCGGGCTTTCAAACCTCGATCCTGCAATTGCTGAGGCATCTTATGTGCTGGGAAAGTCCAGGGCAACAACACTTTTTAAGGTACTTCTTCCCAATATAAAACCGTCCTTGCTTACCGGCATCGTACTTGCTTTTGCACACACCATTGGCGAATTTGGTGTAGTGTTAATGATCGGCGGAAATATACCCGGCAGAACAAAAGTAGCATCCATAGCCATTTACGACGAGGTTGAATCGCTTAATTATAATAATGCAAATTGGTATTCACTCATTTTATTCGCTGTCACTTTTATCATTCTCTTGTTTGTTTATGTTATTAATGGAGGTTATCTAAAAAGATTTTGGAAATGATACAAATTTCTTTGCAAAAAAAATTACTGGCAGCGAATGGAGAAATGCAAGTGGATGTTGACATTGGAGTAGAACAAGGAAATCTTATTACATTTTATGGTAACTCCGGCGCGGGTAAAACTTCAATCCTCCGAATGATTGCAGGCTTGATGCAACCGGATAAAGGCCTGATCAATGTTGATAACAAAACCTGGCTTGATACTCACAAAGGAATATCCCTTAAGCCACAGCAAAGAAAAACAGGATTTGTCTTCCAGGAGTATGCCTTGTTTCCCAATATGACGGTGAAAGAAAATCTTATGTATGCGTTGGAGAAGGTACAAAATAAGGCGATTGTAAATGAATTAATAAGCATCATTGGTTTGGACGATCTGCAGCACCGTAAACCCGAAGAACTCTCCGGCGGACAGAAGCAACGGGTGGCACTTGCAAGAGCGTTAGTGCGAAAACCTGAGATCCTGATGCTCGATGAACCGCTGTCTGCGTTGGATATAAAGATGCGAAGTATTTTACAGGATTACATCTTAAAAGTGCACAAAGAATTTGATCTTACAACGATCCTCGTGAGCCATGATATAGGCGAGGTTATAAAAATGTCTGACGAAATATACATTATTGATGAAGGAAAAATAATTAAACACGGGAAGCCAATCGAAGTATTCAGTAATAAAAAGCTAAGCGGAAAATTTCAGTTCGCCGGGGAAATACTTTCTATTGACAAAGAAGATTTAGTGTATATCGTGACTATTTTAATAGGCGTAAATATTGTAAAAGTGGTAGCTGTAGAAAGTGAGATATATTCAATGACAGTGGGAGATAAAGTGTTGGTAGCTTCCAAAGCATTTAATCCATTGCTGCAAAAAATTGGTTTATAGTCTTCGAATAAAAACAGCCGTTCAATAACGCTTTTCTTCATAAAATCTATAGGACGTGAAGCTGTTCAATTCATCGCATAATTGCAACAAATCCCTTCTTTACATAAACCCAGGCTTATTTGCTTTTGCGCCCATTCTACCTAATCCTAACTATTTAATACATTTGAGCCATGAGTTATAACTATCTCCCGCTTGATAAGAGTGAGCTCACTTTTCAGCAGGTAAAAAATTTTCTGAAATACAAACAATTGGTATCAATCACGTTTGCAGCCCACGAAGCCATCTCAAAATGCTGCAGCTATCTCGATGATAAATTAGAAAAATCGGATGATCTTTTTTATGGCATCAATACCGGTTTTGGATACCTGCAAAATGTGCAGATAGATAAAAAACAATTACGCATATTGCAAAGCAATCTGCTCTTATCGCATGCATGCGGTATGGGCGAAGAAGTGCCGGAAGAAATTGTACAGCTAATGATGATGCTTAAAATAAAATCGCTTAGCTATGGATTTTCAGGTGTTGGGATAGATGTAGTGAAACGCCTGATGGATATGTATAATAATGATGTATTGCCTGTGATCTATACGCAAGGATCATTAGGCGCTTCTGGTGACCTTGCACCGTTGAGCCATCTTTGTCTTCCATTGATCGGTATGGGCGAAGTAAGAGTGGAGAGTAAAAAAATGCCTGCATCAGGTGCTTTAAAAAGTAAGGGTTGGCAGGCGATTGATCTGCAGAGCAAGGAAGGCCTTGCGCTTATTAACGGTACACAGTTCATGAGCGCTTATGGTATGTGTGCGCTTATAAAATGTGAAAAATTACTTCAATGGGCGAATATTATTGCCGCCATATCTTTTGATGCCTTTAATTGTAATCATGATTGCCTGAATGAGAAATTGCATTCTATAAGAGACCATGCCGGCCAGGTTAGTGTGGCTGCTGAAATGAGAAAACTGCTGGAAGGAAGTGAAATAGAAGCATTGCAGAAAGGGCGTTTGCAGGATCCGTATTCATTCCGCTGCATGCCGCAAGTGCATGGCGCCACTAAGGATACATTTGAATTTGTACTGAATATTTTTATAAAAGAAATCAATTCAGTTACCGATAATCCGAATATTTTTCCTGATGAAGATCTCATCTTAAGCGGGGGAAATTTTCATGGTCAGCCGTTGGCGTTAGGTTTAGATTTTTTGGCGATTGCCATGAGTGAACTCTCCAGTATTTCTGAACGCCGTACCTACCAACTGTTGAGCGGCGACAGGGCATTCCCACTTTTTCTTGTAAAAAATCCGGGATTAAATTCAGGCTTAATGATCCTGCAATACACCGCAGCAGGAATAGTAAGCGAGAACAAGCAGTTATGCACTCCGGCTTCTGTAGATTCTATTTCATCATCTAACAACCAGGAAGACCATGTAAGCATGGGTGCTAACGCAGCAACAAAATGTATGCGTGTGATTGATAATGTAGAAAAAGTATTGGCTATTGAATTGCTTACGGCCATACAAGCGATTGAATACCGCCGTCCATTAAAATCATCTGCTATACTCGAAAATATAATTGCAGCCTTCAGGGAAAAAGTTTCTTTTAATGTAGCAGACAGATTTTTGCATGCGGATATGGTGAAGGCGGTGGAGTTTATAAAAAGTTATGCACTAACATACTAGTGTCATGTCAACTTTAAAATGCCGGTTGCACATATAATAGGCAATGGGCAATAGGTAATACAATTTGCAAATTGCTTATTGCCCATTGCCTGTTTAAAAGCGCCAAAACATCATTGACAGAACACTATCCTAAAAAATATAAAATATGAAATTATCTCATAATTATTCAGTTTACATTTTAGAATGCAAAGATGCTTCGATCCAGTGATAGGATACGTTCCACACACTTTAAATAATCGACAGGCAAATATTTTAAGATCGCAAAACCCTGAAAAATATACTGTACTTGCTTATGAAAGTATGAAGCTGCGTCTAAGCTCAGCCGTATATTACGTAATGATCCGGGGCTTGGTGTGATAAGACATGCTGATGCAGGATATGATGTAGCGAAAGATTATGCGGGGAAGTTTGAATTGGACATTAAAGAAAGGCTTAAGGAAGTATAAAAAAGTAAAAAAAAACTTTAGGCTAAAAATTATCAATCATTTTTTTCTCCATGCCTTCCAGTAATATATAAGGCTATCGGCGTTTACATACATGTCTTTTTTGAAGGAATATTCCGGGCCGGTATAGTTTCCATTCATCACACTTATATAATCCAGGCGTTCTTTATAGGTAAGAATTTGTCCATTCTTTCCATCAGTCGATATGCTATCAGGTTCACCCCATTGGTTTATAAGTTGAGATTTAGAATGGCCAAGCCATTTATTAAATAATGCATTTTCTTTTGCATCGCTCGCCTTCCGTGAAGAGCCGCAACTTATGAATAGAAGAATACAGGCCAGGTAAAATAAAAAAAGTATTTTCATCAGGTTATGTTTTAGCAATAATTATGATTTTGTCACGCCTTGTGTAGGATTAGCAAGGTATTATAGGTTTCTTTTAAATTGACAGAATTACCTCCCGGTTATCAATTCACTTTTTCAACTCCTTCTTTTTTTTTAAAAAAATGTATTAACTATCCGTCACCAAACTTTAATTCTTAATGCAATGAAAGTATGAAAGCTACATAAAAAATAGAAAAATTAATAAAAAATGGAAGGATAATATTTCGGCTGTATCAACAAATATAGTATTTGTTTCTAATTTAATTAGTCTGAAATGACATTGAAAAAGGTGAATTTAATAAACCAAATGCATCACAATAATCCTCCGGTGTTTTGCACAGCCCTGTCCTTACAGGACCTGCCTGCCGGTAGGCAAGTTATAATGTATGTATTCCATCAAACTCTGTAGAGCTTGCCAAAAATAATTTGCCGGATAATGTAAAGGTTCTTTCTTCATTGTATTAATATATAAAATTAATTGGAAGATATGTTATCAAGGATAAAAGAGAGTTACCCTATAATTGTTTGGCTGTTGGTCGGCCCAGAGGGCTCCTGTGGAGAGACCGGACGGCGGCTCTTAAGAGTGATTGGTTTGGACTTGCAAAAGAAAACAACACATGCGCTGGCTGGAATAAAAATGATTGTGACGGCAAGTTTTTTCCTAAGAGCTCCTGGGTTTATTCGAATTAACCCCCCCAGAAGGAACTCCCGCAGATTTGCTTTATTTTTGAAAACCGAATGCATCCCCGGCATAATATAAGGGAAAGCAATGCGGTTTTTTTTAATATAATTCCTGTTTAGTTCGAAGCTTTCAGCAGATCCGTAACAATCCCTTAAATATTAACTATGCTTTCTACTAAACAAAAGGAGTCCCTGGGAATTCTTTTTGTGCTGGCCAACAAGGCAAGGCTTTTTTACCTCAGGTTAAAATATAAAGGCAATGATGTGTATTGTCCCTGTTGCGGAAGTACATTCAGGGCGTTCGCACCTTTCGGGAATATTAAGAGGAAAAATGCCTGGTGCCCTAAATGTGAATCGCTTGAAAGGCATCGCCTGCTGTCAATGTATTTTAAAAATGAGACTGATATTTATAATAAGTCCTTAAGGGTGCTACATATTGCGCCCGAAAATGCTTTTGTCTATCGTTTCAAGGCCCAAGAAAATCTCGAGTATAACCCGGTGGATGTATATCCGCATTTATATCCTAAAGGAACAAAATATCTTGACATTCTTAATACTGATTTACCCGATAATACCTACGATGTAATTATTTGTAATCATGTTTTTCAATATATACAAGAAGACAGGAAGGCTATGAAAGAATTGCACAGGATAATGAAACCCGGCGGGTGGGGCATAATGCAGGTGCCCTATGATAAACAGAGAGAAATAACTTATGAAGATGCCTCAATTACAGATCCCCGCGAAAGAGAAAAAGCTTTCGGGCTAAAAGAACATGTAAGGTTTTATGGTTTAGATTATGGCGATCGCCTTCGTGAAGCCGGCTTCGATGTTACCGTAGAAGATTATACTGCCAGGTTTTCCAACGAAGAAAATTTAAAATATGGGTTTTGGAAAGGAGACCCAATATTTATTTGCACCAAAAACTAATACGTGGCTTTTATGATTTTTTTTCCGGGTTAAGTTTTAGTTTGTCATTTATCAATATGAAAACTTAAGCGGTACAGTTTCAGTAAATTCAATTACGGCAGTCTCAATTAGTGAGATAACACGTGCACCGCCGCTTTTGCCTTTTCCTTTACTGGTAATTTTTTAGCGGATTTTAAAAAAATCATTTCCTAATGAAGTGCCCAGCCTCGGCGTTTGTAACAATTCCTTTTCAAGTGTTGCAAGATCGTTTGATAAGGAGCGGTATTTTTTAATAATGGCTTTGCTTGATTTTTGAAGTTCTTTGTAATTCTAACCGTTACTTTCACGAAGGAAGTCTTTTAGGGTTTGTAATTCTTTACCGGTGTTTTTAGCTTCTTTAACTTCAGTAAATGCACTCTTAATTCCTGTTAAAACTTCCAGCTTTTTTTTAAGCATGCTATAGTCTTCGTTTAGTTTTTTCCATGTCCTTATCGGCACAAGAACAGAAGTCTTTTCTCCGTTTTCATCAATCATATATCTGAATGCGCTTGCCATAAAATTATTTCAAAAGTACAATTTTACATTTAACCGTTCCAATGCTGTTACTTTCTTTCTACGGGTAGGGATGAAAAAGTTAGCTAATTTTTTTTTGCTAAATATGCAGCCAAAAGAATTAATAAAATACTTCCTATAAAAATAACTACCTCCATCCACGGATTTCTTTTTTCATAAATAGATTCACCGAAGAATTTGTCCCAGAAGTAAAAAGTTAGTAATGAACTTCCAATGATATTCATTATAGCTAACCCTAATACCGGGTTAAGGCCTGGAAGAATTCGCCGCATAATTGCTGCTAAAAAGAGTGCTCCAATAATAAACATGGGGACTATCCTTCCTCTGCCTGTATCTCTTAAATTCAACGCAAAGAGAATGCAACCCAAAAAAGGAGAAACGAGCAGCGCTATTAAACCGATAGCTTTTTTAGAATAGAGTTTTGGCTGCATGAGTAAATTTTATGGCGAGTAAGATTCAACCGTCTGTCTAATGTAAATTTTCTTCTTTCATGTTACTAAAATTAGTTGGAAGATATCTTATAAAGGATAAAAGAGAGTTACCCTATAATTGTTTGGCTGTTGGTCGGCCCAGAGGGCTCCTGTGGAGAGACCAGACGGCGGCTCTCAAGAGTTGGTGGTGTAGACTTGCGAAACAAAGCAACGCCTATGCTAGCTTCAATAAAAGCCCCCCAAAGAATCAACTGTACAAGTGAGTGACACAACGAAGATGCCATGAAATACTTTGGCTGGTAGCCAAAATATTTTAACCTGCATTTGTATCCTTCCTCTCCGTGGGAATCCTTATACCCACCATCAAATTTCTATCTCATATATTTATACTATTGTATTTTTATCCTTCAACAATTGCTTCTTATGCCTAAATGTTTTTTCATTTTCCTGGTGGTGCTTGCTTCATGCAGATCGACCACACACACAAATACAGCGCCTGCAAATCCACAACGGGATAGCGCCGGTATAAAAAATGACCTTTCCGATTCTGCCTTATTCAATCTTGTTCAGCACCAAACTTTTCAATATTTCTGGGAGGGCGCCGAGCCAACAAGCGGCCTTGCACGGGAGCGCTTTCATGTGGATAATGTTTACCCGCAAAATGATAAGAGTACCGTTACCAGCGGTGGCAGCGGCTTTGGTGTCATGGCGATTTTAGTGGCGATAGAAGAAGGTTTTATTACACGCGATGAAGGCATGGTAAGATTAGAAAAAGCCCTCCACTTTTTAGAAACTGCCGACCGCTTTCATGGAGCATTTCCGCATTGGTGGAATGGCGAAACCGGTAAGGTAAAGCCTTTCGGCCCAAATGATGATGGCGGCGACCTTGTGGAAACTTCGTATATGCTACAGGGTTTGCTTTGTGTCCGGCAATATTTTAAAGATGGAAATGATGCAGAAAAATCGTTGGCGCAAAGAATAGATAAGCTGTGGAAAGAGGTGGAGTTTGACTGGTACCAGCATGGGAAAAATGTTATATACTGGCATTGGAGCCCCAGCAAAGAATGGAAAATGAATTTTCCTATTCATGGATATAATGAAACATTGATCACTTATATATTAGGCGCCTCCTCGCCGACGCATCCTGTTTCCACAGCAGCCTATCATGAAGGCTGGGCAGAGAATGGAAAAATAAAATCCATTCACGTAGAATATGGAGACACTTTGCAAATGCATTACCAGGGCGGTAATCCTTATGGCGGCCCCTTGTTTTGGGCGCATTATTCTTACTTAGGTTTAGACCCGCATGGCCTTAAAGATCAATATGCTGATTACTGGAAAGAGAATGTCAACCTGGCAAAGATCAATTATAAATGGTGTGTTGAAAATCCGAAAAAATATAAAGGCTATGGCCCGGATAATTGGGGCCTTACTGCCAGCTATTCCGTGAAAGGTTATGCGGCCCATTCACCCGGCGAAGAACATGATCTTGGGGTTATTTCTCCAACTGCGGCGTTATCATCGTTTCCTTATACACCTGCCGAATCAATGGCTGCCATGAAGCATTGGTACGGTGACATGAAAGATAAACTCTGGGGCCATTATGGTTTTTATGATGCCTTTAGTGAAGCTGCCAATTGGTATCCGCCAAGATACTTAGCCATAGACCAGGGACCTGTAGTAGTGATGATGGAAAATTATCGCAACGGGCTATTATGGAAACTTTTTATGAGTTGCCCTGAGGTGAAGGCCGGCCTGAAGAAGTTAGGTTTTGAGAGTCCTTATTTATAATTTGCCATAAGTATTGAGCGGTCGCAAGTTAGTTCCTTCCCCTTCGGGGAAGGGTTGGGATGGGGCTAAATAAAGATTTTGCTTTTTACAGATCGTTAAATTCTACTAACATGCACGGCTATTTGCAGCCTGCGCTTTATCTTTAAAAAATTCCTTCGCACCTATTTATATAAAGAATGAAAAACAAAATAATTTTATTCGCGGCTTGGTTTTTATTGCCTGCTTTTGTATCGGCACAACATCACGGAGCGTTTCAAAAATATCAATACATACAAGGCACTGATACACTGCCATACCGATTGCTGCTGCCGGCATCTTACAGTCATTTCGATACAACAACAAAGTATCCGTTGATCATATTTTTGCATGGCGCAGGAGAAAGGGGAAACAACAATAACTCTCAGCTTAACCATGGAGGCAGATTATTTACAAACGACAGCATTATGCTGAACTATCCTGCTATTGTACTATTTCCGCAATGCGCTAAAAGAAGCCGGTGGAGTTACTTTCAAATGCATAAAGATACCGGTAACAAAATACCGACAATTACTTTTCCACTTGATCTTTCTCCTACAAAGGATATGCAGTTGCTGCTGCAGTTGTTAGCCGAGCTGGATACCAGTTATTTTATCGATACGCAAAGGATATATGTTGGCGGGCTTTCCCTCGGCGGTATGGGTACGTATGATATTGTGTATAGAAACCCCGGCAAGTTTGCGGCGGCATTTCCTATTTGCGGCGCAGCAGATCCTGCCGCCGCAAAAAATATGACGGGCACAGCCTGGTGGATTTTTCACGGGCAAAAAGATTTAGGCATTTCTGTAGAATATGCAAATGCAATGGAGCGGGCATTAAAAAAAGAAGGAGCAGATGTGAAGCTTACGATATACCCTGAAGATGGCCACAATAGCTGGGACGATGCTTTCAAAGAACCGGGGCTTTTTGCCTGGATGTTTGAAAAGAAATTAAAGCCTGTTGCCGGTAAATAAAAGACCCTGCACTTACGGCCAAATTAATCTTTCCTATTTAATGATATGCTCTTTAACTTCGCCTTTACTCACACGGCATATAAGATATGGGAAGCTTCCAATTAATCAGCACACAAAAAGCGTCTTATGAAAAAGACGGCTTTGTTATAATTGAAAATTTTTTAACGCCGGAGAAAGTAAATAAATTATACTCCATTGCCATTGCCGATAATACTCTTCAAAAGCATGCTTTTGATCTGAACGATCAGTCTGGTAAAAAAACAAAACTTACGCTGTGGTACACGCCGGGTAATGATGCCTATGGGTTGCTTACGAAAAGCGAATGCATGGTTGATTCAGTTGATAAACTAATGGAAGGGGACAGTCACGTTTGTCATTTTCACAGTAAGCTTATGCAGAAGGAGCCAAGAGTAGGAGGTGCGTGGGAGTGGCACCAGGACTATGGTTATTGGTATAAAAATGAATTTCTTTTGCCGGAACAAATGATGTCGGTAATGGTAGCCATTACTGATGCGAACAAGGAAAACGGTTGCCTCCATGTGATTAAGGGCTCACATAAAATGGGCCGTATTGAACATGGCTTTGCGGGTGAACAGGTTGGTGCATCCCAGCATTATGTGAACCTTGCTTTAAAAACGATGGAGCTTGTGTATGTAGAAATAAAAGCGGGTGATGCATTGTTTTTTCATAGTAATTTATTACATCGTTCCGAAGCAAATCTTTCTGATAAGGCAAGGTGGTCGCTTATTTCTATTTACAACAGGAGTGAAAATATTCCCTATAACGAGCCGTCAAAATCAAGTACAGTACCTTTAGAAGCAGTGCCAGATGAGGCATTGATGGAATGGAAAACCGAGGACATTGGCGCACGAGCAAATTTTTTGAAGAAAGAAAAAGATGAGGCGTTGAAATGATTTAAGAGCATTTCTAATAACCTATAAGCTTTAACTTTCCAAAAGTTTACATAAAGCATTGGCGTTAGTTTTGTAATTACTAACTTTTGGAAAGTTCGATAATAAAGATGCGCTTAGGTTTAATACAAAAGTGAATAAACGGTTGCAGATGATTAAAAAGTATTTTACAATTACGCTTGCGGTTGCCCTGCTAGTGTTTACAATAAGCAACAATCTATGTGCACAATCACTGCAAATGAAAACCTATTGTAATCCGCTGAATTTGGATTACACTTACATGATCTACAATTCAAATAATGATATCTCTTACCGCTCCGGCGCCGACCCTGCTGTTGTAAAATTCAGGAATGAATATTATATGTTTGTTACGCGGTCAATGGGTTATTGGCATTCTACAGACCTAAATACGTGGGATTTTATCTATCCCGAAAAATGGTATTTTCAGGGCTCCAATGCGCCGGCTGCCCACAATTATAAAGATTCGGTTTTGTATGTAGCCGGCGACCCTTCAGGCAATATGAGTATTCTTTACACAGACGATCCGAAGCGTGGAAATTGGAAAGCTGTTCCATCTATACTGAATGATTTACAGGATCCTGATCTTTTTATTGATGATAACGGGCAGGCATACATATACTGGGGCTCGAGCAATACTTACCCCATCAGGGCTAAAAAGCTTGATAAAGAAAAGCGCTTCCGCCCATCACAAAAAACATGGGAACTTTTTAATCTTGATGGAAAAAAACACGGCTGGGAGCGCTTTGGTGAAAATCACTCTGATACACTGTTGGCAGGCTATATGGAAGGCGCCTGGATGACAAAACACAACAATAAATATTACCTGCAATACGCCGCACCCGGCACTGAATTTAATGTGTATGGCGATGGCGCTTACATCAGCGATTCGGCCCTTGGCCCTTTTACTTATATGCCCAACAATCCTTTTTCATACAAGCCCGGCGGCTTTATGAATGGCGCAGGACACGGCAGTACAGTTACCGGCCCGTACGATCAATATTGGCATTTTGCCTCAATGGCAGTTTCGGTAAATGTAAATTGGGAGCGGCGTATTTGCATGTACCCTACCTGGTTTGATGAAGATGGATTAATGCACAGCGATACAAGGTTTGGTGATTATCCGCATTATGCTCCATCCGACCCTTTGTTTATGAAAGTGATAAATCCTGAAATTAAGGGGTCAAAAGCCCCTTCCCCGGAGGGGTTTGGGAAGGCTGCTTTTACCGGTTGGATGCTGCTTTCGTATGACAAACCTGTGAAAGCATCATCGGTTCTGGAAAATTTTCAGGCTAAAAATATTGACGATGAAAATGTAAAGACGTTTTGGGTTGCTGAAAAAAATGATGATCAGCAATGGATAGAAATTGATCTCGTGAACCCCGGTAAAGTCTTTGCCATACAGGTAAATTATCATGATTATAAATCAGGCCTATATGGTAAAATTCCGGGACTGCATCACCGGTATTTTATAGAAGGATCAATGGATGGTAAAAGCTGGACACCGCTTGTTGACCGGAAAAATAATTACAGGGATGTACCAAACGACTATGTTGAATTAAGTGAGCCGCTAACGGTGCGGTATATTCGCTATAATAATATTCATGTGCCTACCCCGTATCTTTCCATTTCGGGATTACGGGTTTTCGGAACAGGACAAGGCAAAGTTCCGTCTATAGTTAAAAGCTTTTTGGTAAAGCGCAAAGCAGACAGGCGTGATGCGATGATCACCTGGGATAAGCAGCCAAAGGCACAAGGCTATAATGTGCTGTGGGGAATCGCTCCCGGTAAATTATATAACTCCTGGATGGTCTATGATAAAAATTTTTTAGACTTAAAAAGCTTGGCAGCCGATCAGTCATACTATATGTCTATAGAAGCATTCAACGAAAATGGGGTGGGAGCAACAACAACAATTATTAAAATAGAATAGTCATTCAATCCATGTCCCTCTCCCTCTCCCGTCCGGATGGCTTGGCCGGGGAAAGGGGTTGTCCCGAAGGACTCCTTGGAGGGGTGAGGTAAAAAATCAATTATGAAAAATATCCTTAAGGTTTTCATCTTTCTCTTTTGTTTACTTGCAGCATTGCTTAACCTGCATGCGCAGCAGAACGAACCGTTCTACTCCGATATTCAATCCTTCAAAAAGCATGACAGCGCTCAATTTCCGCCTGCACATGCTATCCTGTTTGTTGGAAGTTCATCTTTTACAAAATGGACAGATGTACAGGATTATTTTCCCGGCTACACCATTATAAACCGTGGCTTTGGCGGCTCTTCGCTGCCGGATGTAATTCGCTATGCGGATGATATTATTTTTCCCTATAATCCAAAACAAATAGTAATATACTGCGGTGAAAATGATTTGGCAGCATCCGACACGGTAACAGCAAACATGGTGTTCTCGAGATTTACACAACTGTTTGATTTGATACGAAATAAAATGCCGAAGGTTCCAATCGCTTTTATATCTCTTAAGCCGAGCCCGAGCCGGGCTAATTTAATGAATAAAATGACCGATGCAAATACGATGATAAAAGATTTTTTAAAGAATAAAAACAACACAGCTTTTATAGATGTATATTCTAAAATGCTGAACGCTGATGGTACTCCTGTGAAAGATATTTTTTTGGACGATAATCTTCACATGAACACCAAAGGATACGCCATCTGGAAAAAAATCATCACGCCTTTTTTGGTAAAAAAATAAAAGTTTAATATGAGAAAAATGAAACGATTGCTGCTTGGATTATTAATTATCTCCACACTTCATGCAGGTGCACAGTCTTCGCAAAGTATGAAGGCTGATAGTGTGAAGATGGTAAGCTTCGTTGATGCGTTGATGAAAAAAATGACCCTGGAAGAAAAGATCGGGCAGTTAAATTTGCCGGGCTCAGGGGATATCGTTACGGGGCAGGCTGGCAGTTCTGATATCGGTAAAAAAATTAAAGAAGGGAAAGTAGGGGGATTGTTTAATATAAAAGGAGTTGATAAGATCCGTGCCGTACAAAAGATCGCCGTAGAAGAAAGCCGTTTAAAAATTCCCATGCTATTTGGAATGGACGTCATTCATGGTTATCAAACCGTGTTCCCCATACCGTTAGGTTTATCCTGTAGCTGGGATATGGATCTTATAAAAAATTCAGCAAGAGTAGCAGCGCAGGAAGCGAGCGCCGATGGTATTTGCTGGACGTTTTCGCCGATGGTTGACATTGCCCGTGATCCTCGCTGGGGGCGTATTGCAGAAGGTTCCGGCGAAGATCCTTACCTCTGTTCACAAATCGCAAAAGCCATGGTGGAAGGCTACCAGGGGAAAGACCTTAAAAAAGATAACACCATAATGGCTTGCGTAAAACATTTTGCTTTGTATGGCGCCGCAGAGGCAGGCCGCGATTACAATACAACTGATATGAGCCACCAAAGAATGTATAATGAATACTTTCCGCCGTACAAAGCAGCGGTAGATGCCGGCGCCGGAAGTGTAATGGCTTCTTTTAATGAAGTAGATGGCGTACCTGCCACTGCTAATAAGTGGCTGATGACTGATGTGCTTCGCAAGCAGTGGGCCTTCAATGGGTTTGTGGTTACAGACTACACCGGCATTAATGAAATGGTGGCCCATGGCATCGGCGACCTTCAAACAGTATCTGCAAGAGCTTTAAATGCAGGCATCGACATGGATATGGTAGGCGAAGGTTTTTTGACAACATTACAAAAGTCGCTACAGGAGAAAAAAGTAACGCAACAGCAGATTGACGCGGCGTGCAGAAGAATTTTGGAAGCTAAATATAAGCTCGGATTGTTTGATGATCCCTATAAATATTGTAACGATAGCCGTTCTCAAAAAGAAATATTTACAAATGAAAACCGTACCATAGCAAGAGAAACGGCCGCCCAAAGTTTTGTGCTATTAAAAAACGACAATAATATTTTGCCCATAAAAAAAGCAGGCACTATTGCATTGATAGGCCCGCTGGCTGATGCAAAAGAAAACATGACAGGCACGTGGAGCGTAGCGGCTGATTTTTCTAAATCAATATCATTGCGTGCAGGTTTGCAAAGCGCTGTGGGAAGCAATGCAAAAGTTCTTTATGCGCTTGGCGCCAATCTCTCACAGGACAGCCTGTTCGAAATAAGGGCGGGCATGTTTGGCAAATCTTTTAAAAGAGATTCCCGGCCGGCACAGGCTATCATTGATGAAGCGTTAGCTGTGGCCAATCAAAGTGATGTAATTGTCGCGGCACTTGGTGAGTCTGCAGAAATGAGTGGCGAGAGCAGCAGCCGCAGTAATATTGAAATACCACAATCGCAAAAAGATTTATTGAGGGCTTTGGTAAAAACAGGCAAGCCGTTGGTACTTGTTTTATTTGCCGGCAGGCCTTTGGCCCTAAAGTGGGAGAATGAAAACGTTCCTGCCATACTCAATGTCTGGTTTGGCGGCTCAGAAGCCGGTGACGCCATTGCAGACGTTTTATTCGGTGATGTAAATCCTTCGGGAAAACTGACTACAACGTTTCCGCAAAATGTAGGGCAGGTCCCTTTGTATTACAACCATAAAAATACCGGGCGCCCATTACCGGAAGGTGAGTGGTTTCAGAAATTCCGTTCTAATTATTTGGATGTTTCCAACGATCCTGTCTATCCCTTTGGTTATGGATTAAGCTACACATCTTTTTCCTACAGCGATGTGAAGTTGAGTGACAGCTCAATGAAAAGATCAGGAACTATTATGGCAACTTTTACTGTTTCAAACACCGGCAACAGGGAGGGTAAAGAAGTGGTTCAGCTTTACATTAGGGATTTGGTAGGGAGTATAACACGGCCTGTAAAGGAATTAAAAGGATTTCAAAAAATTGATTTAAAAGCGGGTGAGTCAAAAACAGTAAGCTTCAAAATCTTGAATGAAGAGCTTAAGTTTTACAATTATGATTTGAAATATGCATCCGAGCCGGGAGATTTTAAAGTATTTATCGGCGGTAACAGCCGCGATGTAAAAGAAGCTTCTTTCAAATTGTTGGATTAGGTAAAGAAGCCGGCTTCGTCATTAGATTATTTCTTTACTGCGCTTCTGCTTTGCTGAAAAGATGCGGGATTATACCGGGATACTGGTAAGATTTAGCGATGTAAAAATTAGAAAAGAAAGATATTATCAATATGATTCACCCATCTCCATATCCAATTCATAGAGCTTACGGCTAAGGTTATACGTAGTTTTTTTTACTGTTGTTTGGTAATCTTATCTTCTTCTATCTCGTAATTAATTAAGAATCGAAGGGGCGTCTATTTTAAATTCATCAAACGCCCCACACAAACCCTTTTGATAAGTGTAAGCCTTAACGATAGGGGTAGCATCTTGCTGATTGCTATAAAGAATTATCTCATCCCAGGAGAAAGAGGCGTGTATTTGCGTGTAATCCTTTTATAATATCAACCTACACTTTCTTCAAATATTAAGAAAATCAACTGCCAAATTAAAGATTGAATCGCGAGTCAAAAGTAAGAGACGTTAATCCATTTATTCCCTTTACACCTTTATCAATATCGAGTTTGTGATTTTCGATATCGTCGACGTACTCCATAGATGGAGACCCAAGGAGGGTAGTGTAATCTTTATAAAAATGCATATTCATAAAACCAATGTACATTACCCTTGCAGGTACCCCTTGCCCTGTCCAGTATTGTCTTAGTGTTTTAGGTTGCCGCCAATTGGCTGTTGCATCAAATATAGAAGTTGTAACAGGTGGATAATTGGCATAATTAAATGTTATTGCTCCATTTACGGCGTTAATTTCAAAGGGTTGAAACTGGTTTAATACAGAGCTGAGTCCTACTTTGCTATCAATTATGGAGGTATTCCCATAGATGGTTAATACCTTGGTAGTTGAATTGCCTGTATAATTAAATCTTGCGATAATCTTTCCTGCCGCATCCAGTACATCTACATATTGTTTGGTGAGACTGCCTACCACAAAATCGCTCTTCTCAAATGTTAGCTGACCTGTGATTTTCCAATTATTTGTCACATTGTTTGTTCCTAAGGTCCTGTTTACCGCTGCTGTCCCTGCCGATATATTGGAGGAGGTATAAACGTCTGGCGAGCCGTCCTCGATATATTTCTTCGTGCCGGTTATAGTAGTTACTAAACCTGATTGAGTCCATCCGTAATTATTAGGTAATACGGTATATGATGGTAAACCCGAGTGCAGGTCAACAAAGCTCAGAACCGCGGCAGCGAATGTTTTCGGAAAAGGCACGCTTATATACTGTTCTTTTATAGAATTGAGGTTAGTGATCTTCCATCTATGTACTCCGGCATGTTGTGCTTCATCTCCATGGTATAAGTAAATATCACCAAAGGAATCTTTTACGGCAAGAGGAGATAGCGCATTACCGGCATAGCCTTCAGGAGCCACGTTGTACTTTTGCAACCAGCCGTCTGTTCCAAATTGGCCTATGGCAAGGCCGTCTTCGTAATAATGATTGTAGTAATTGGTTTGGAAATTTTTCCAAAATTCGCCGTGATAACCCGTAATGATATTATTATCTATTACGTTTACATTGCTTCCGGCATATTGATTTACACCGTTTCCAATCTCGAAATAATCTGCTTCGGGAAATCCTCCGGCATACTTAATATTATCTGCTTTCTGTGTTTCCCATGTCCATTTCGCTGTTCCTTTTTTAATGGCTCCCAAATGGTATCCGTCAAAAAGAACATTGGAAGTTCCTCCTAAATATTTAGAAGGATTATAAAAAATAACCTTGCCTGAGGCAGTAACAAAATTATAAGATGTAGGAGAAACATTTCCAGGGAAGTTATTAGGATGCTTCAAAGTATTTGTTGGCGTAGAAGCAAGCACTACTCCCGTGGTGCTCCATATTGGGTTACCTGCTGCATCAAAGCCTGTAAGTGGGTAGCGTGTGAGAACAACGCTACTGCCTACAATGTAAGATCCACTAAATTTCGTTAGAGAGCCATCGGTATTTACCACGGCATTGCCCAATTTAATTCCTGTACTTCGCATACCGGTAGCTGTTAGTTCTACATAGTCCATCGTGGTATTGCTTATGCCATATGTTCTGCTGTTGCGCAGGGTTACTACGTTTAATAATTTTTTTGTACTTACGTTAGCTTGTGCAACAGCCGGATACCCCCAGTTCTTTACTAATTTCCATCCTGTTTTACCGGTGAGAGGCTCGGTATAATCAATAGCAAATTCAAGATAATTATAGAACAGCCGGGTAATATTATTTGGGTCAATACATATAGAGTATGAGGCACCCAACGTCATTATCGTTTCAATATATGCTTTTGAAGCATTAAAATGGAGCTCTCTGTAATTGCCGGGATCCCCTATCCAAAAAGAGCCATCCGGCGCAAATGCAATGAAGGAATTAGTATTACCACGAAAATCATTAAAAAGAAATTTAGTGTTTGTTACCTTCGGGTCAGAAGCATAGCCTCCAACCACGCCTAAGCTGGAACTTTGCACTCCCGTAGTAGTATTGTAAAATCTTAGAATCTGGGAAGTCCCGCCATCTATAACAGCAATAGTAGAGCCGGATACTTGTATAGCGCCGGGCGCAGATACTCCCGATAAAGTAAGCACCTTTGCTCCTATGGTGCCGCCTGCATTGACATTGTATTTCGCAACTGTATTTGTACCGGAAACAATCCATAAATAGTTGCCATTTGTCGCAAGGCCAGCGGGGCTTGTTATACTAAAATTTTGAATAAGCGCACCCGTTGTTTTATTGAGAACGTGTATTTTATTCAATCCTTTATGAGAAACAAACAGACAGCTACCCGCCGATTGTACTGCCAATCCGCTCGGAATAGAATTAGCGATCGCAAGCTTATCTATTGTACTGTTATAAGTCTTAGGAAATCCCACTTTCTGCATTGTATATTTTACGCCATTCTTACCAAAGTTTACTTCACTATCGTCAATTACTTTGGTAGCGTGTACAAAGTTGTTCAACGGCCTGTATGCATCATATCCGGCCCAATATACGTTGATGCCATCCGTCGCGACATAGTCAGCGTTCATAGATGAAAATTTGCCTGGATAAATATCCAGCTTTACCTGGGGATGCAGGGTCGAAAATTTCACCTCACTGCTGTGTCCCTCAGAATATCCCTGGCAATAATATGCAGTTGTGCCGGTAATAGCCATGCCTGTTATAGATACATAATAGCCCCTATGAAGCCGGTCGCCGGCATTAGAAGTGGACGTATTTCCAATGATTCCCTGCCAGGTATAGTTTACATTGTTAC
This sequence comes from Hanamia sp., assembly GCA_965217965.1. Lineage (GTDB taxonomy): Bacteria > Bacteroidota > Bacteroidia > Chitinophagales > Chitinophagaceae > Ginsengibacter. The sequence continues at coordinate 1,396,575 of CBDCJQ010000002.1, forward strand.
TCAATACCCTGATATCGTAATTGGCGTCCGGTGACGAAAGCTTAACGCCGTAGTCGTCCTTGCCGTCCCAATACTCCGTGTATGTGCCGGCATTATAAGACCTGTCTGCCCATAGCGTTCGCACCAGCGTGCTATCTTTTTTGAAGACGCCCGCGCTTGTTCTTGCTGTATTTGAAAGGGTGAAAGTGAAAGCGCTCGTTTGAGATTTTACAAAAAATGGGATCAAAAACAGAATGATTAGAATTGTTTTCATTTATTGTTTATTAGATTGTAAGAGAGGCTTATAGATGGCTATTACCAACGTCTATGTGGGGGTGAGGCTTTATTGGGTTAAAAGGCTTTAGTTTCCGGTAAATATATTGCTGTCAATTTTTATTGATGCTTGAGAAGAAGCCATTAAACTGATGATTATTTATGTGCTGTTATTGCTTCAATTTTGTAAATCAATTTGTAATTTGTTTCTCTTTGAACTATATGCTTAGGTAATTCGAATTATTTTATTCCTAAAATTCTAAGACTTATAACAATGTGGTTTTTATTAGGTTAAGTAAAAAATAAATTTCATGTTGTATAGTAATAATTATGCCATACTTCTTTAAAAAACTTAGTGTGGATAACACTTTCAGGCAAAAACGAAAATGTAACGAAAATGGCAGGATAAAAGTGATTAGGATTAGGTAGAATAAGCTCAATCTTTTATTTGTCATTTTCAAAGAACTTTTTTGGAAACGCAAAAATTAACCACTCGCAAGGACGTGAGTGAAACAATCTTTTCGTATAGACGAATACCGTTAGTACTCGTCCTTGCGGGGAGCCTTCACAAGGCAATGAATTGAAAGAATTCTGCGGCTCCGAAGCCTGCCCGACTTTGTCATTCAGGCGGGCAATCTCCTTGAGTAATGTTTATCCGGAGATTGCCACAAAGTTTTCCGCGAGTATTTTTTAATTCAAATCATTATACTGAAAAACTTTTCTCCAAAGGAGCAGGCGCAATGACGTGGAGCTGTTCAATTCATAATTGCAACAAATCCCTTCTTTACATAAACCAGGCTTTTGAGCCCATTCTACCTAATTCTAAAAGTGATAAACATGTACTTGAAAAGAACATAAGCCTCCTTTTTTCAACAGGAAAGTGTGTTCATACAATCGAAAATCTGCCCATCATGTGTACTACTAACAATGTGACGCTATATTGGTTCTTAAGAGATGTAAAGCAGAATGGAATGCGCTGAATGGTACTACAGGCCACCGTTTTGGCTATTGCTCTTTTTCATTAGAAAGATTAAGCAGCCTTCCTTTATTCCATGCCTTATATTCTCTCTTAAAGTTTTTTGCATTTTGCTTTGTAAGGTGGCTGTCATCAAGCGAAAGAAGTTCGGGGCTGCCGGCGTTTACCCAGGCTGTGTACCAGTAGTCAGCTACATCCTGTATAGATAGGCGAAGTTGCCGCTCAACCATTTCGCCTAAAGCTTTATTAAAAGATTTCGCATATTCATCAGAGAACACCGGCTGGTTGTATGATAACACAAGCTGCCCCGAGTCGTCTTTTTTATAAAGTTTTTCTTTATTGAATGCGTCCCTGTTTTGTTTTTCTATTTTGAGAAGAGGATTTGCAAGGGCATGAGACTGCGCAATCATATTCCACGTCTCCACCGGAATATCTGTAATCAACTTTGCTTTTTCTACTTTAAAATTAAAGTCGTTGCCGAACAGTTGCGGCAGCGTTGATTCCCATAAAGCGTGTACGCCTTTCTGGTTAGTAAGCTGTCCGTTGTAATTAGAAGACGTGTGCAAAGGCATGTGTGCATCCCCAACATAATGCCCTAATTCTGCCGAAATAAAAAGTATTTCAGATTTACTTCTTTTCTTAAAAGCTTGTGTAAGTTTATCAGTAAGGTTTTGAATATACCACGGCAGGTAACCTGTTTTAGTAAGAAAAGCGCTGTCCCATTTCGCATAAGCCTCTTTAGTTGTTTTAGGAAAAGACTCAACCGGAATGTTTCCGAAGTCTTCGATATCTATATAATGCCGTGGTGGCTCAGCCTTATCATTAAGGATGCCTCTGCGCAGATCGGGCACCACCGAAGCTTCTGTGATATAATCTATGTGATTGTAGTAAAATTTTATCATTCCGTCCGGTAGCGCAAAAACGGCTCCGCGGTTAATATGTTTATGCCCCCATTCACCCCAGGCAAAAAGTACACTCACACTTCCGGTAAATAAAAGAACGATAAGTACGATGGAGAGAATCTTAGATTTCAATACGATTGCTTTGTGTAAAAAAAATTAGGTAGTGCAAAAGGTGGTTATTCTTCAGTAAATAATTATTAAAAAAAGATGTTCTTCATAATGAAGAGTTGTATAAAAACTTATCCCCTAAAAGCTTACACATTCCTTCAATTCCTTTTCAGTATAAGCCAGCCCATATTGTTTTAATACATCGTCCGGCACGCCATTCCATTGATTGGGCACATTACCCATATAGCCAATATCTTTTACGCCAATCTCTGAAGTAAAGAAGCCGGTTGCCGTAAGGCCACGCATCAGGTTGAAAAATGAAACGCCTTGTTGCATTCCGGGTTTCGCTTTGCCGGGGTAAGCGATATCATCTACAATGGCTATTCGTTGTTGTTCATCAATATCTGCAAACGACTTTCCAAACCGGTTAAGGGATTGCATTTCTACCCAGCGAAGCCCGCCACGCATAGGTGTTTGAAATTCGGGTTTATCTTTTACGATAAACTCAATAAAGTCGCCAACTTTAGCATCAGAAGCGCTGCCGCTTACATCGTCTTTTGGAATAATAATATCTGCCAATATAACGATAGTACCCATTTCACCAGGCGTAAAAAACGTTTCTTCATGCAGCTTTTTATCTAAGGCTTTTTCTTCTTCCATGCGGGCAGGCTGGTCATCAGCTTTCTTTTCGCCGCCATCCAGTTTAGCAGAAGCGTCTTTGAATTTAAGGTTTTTATCGTCTCTGTTTTTACATGCATCTAAAAGCACGCCTGTAGAAGCTGTGCCGATGATCAACGCTTTGATGGATTTACGTCTGTCCATAAAATTAAATTTTGCAACACAGGTAATGTTGCCCGGTTAATTAAATATTTTGTTTTTTTAATTCATCCACTATATGTTCTGAAGCACGCATCGCTAATGCTAATATTGTCCAGGTAATATTTTTATCAGCCTGTGAAACAAACTGGCCGCCATCCACGCAAAATAAATTTTTACAGTCGTGCGCCTGACTCCAGCTATTCAAGGCTGATTTTTTTGGGTCGCTTCCCATACGCACCGTGCCCGCCTCATGAATAATATATCCGGGCACATTCAATCCATAGTCCTTTTCCGGGCCATCATCCCCGTAAGTAATTATCGCTCCCATATTGTGCATGATCTCTTTAAAAGTTTCTTTCATGTGCTTAGCCTGGTTGATTTCGTAACTGCTGTTTTTTGTATGAAAACGCAGCACCGGAATACCATATTTATCCACTACTGACGGATCTATTTCGCAATAGTTTGAAGCCAAAGCGATTCCTTCACCACGCCCGGCTAAGTTTACGCCTGCTCCATAAAAATACCGGTAATCGTCCTTTACTGAAATGCCATACCCGCCGGGCTCTTTTGTTTTCCCTTCTTTCTGGTAAGCGCCATTCAACTTTTCTACGCCAAAGCCCAAGCCATATCCCGGCTGGTTCATACCTCCGCCATATTCAATGTGATAGCCGCGTGGAAAATCCAGTTTTTTATTATCGAGCCACCACGGTGTGTAAACATGCATGCCGCCAACACCATCTTCATTATATCTTTTTCTTCCAAATAACTTTGGCAAAATGCCCCCCATAGCAGCGCCGGTAGAGTCATGTAAATATTTTCCAACAACACTGCTTGCATTTGCGAGCCCGTTAGGGTTTCTGGGTGACTTTGAATTCAAAAGCAGGCGGGCGCTTTCACAGGCACTGGCCGCCAGCACTACCACTTTGCCCTGTACCTGGTATTCCTGCATATCTTCTTTATTCACATAAGACACACCTGTTGCCAATCCTTCTTTATTGGTAAGCACTTCGCGGACCATTGCGTTAGTCACAAGGTCAACATTGCCGGTTTCCATTGCCGGCTTTATCAATACTGAAGAGGATGAAAAGTCTGCATACACTTTGCAGCTTCGTCCGCATTGGGCGCAGAAGAAACAAGAACCGCGTTCTTTATTTATTTGTTTTGTAAGAATCGATAAGCGTGAAGGTATAACGGGTACGCCTATACTGTTAGCTGCCTTCTTTATAAATAATTCATGCAAGCGCGGTTTAGGTGGTGGCAGAAAGATACCATCCGGATCGTTTGGCAATCCTTCATTACTTCCAAATACGCCGATCAGTTTATCGATTTTATCGTAATAAGGTTTTACATCATCATAGCCTATCGGCCAATCATCTCCAAGCCCATCGAGACTTTTACGCTTAAAATCTTTCGGGCCAAACCTTAGCGAAATTCTTCCCCAGTGATTTGTTCTTCCGCCAACCATGCGGGCACGCCACCATTCCCATTTAGTTCCTTCCACGTTCGTATAAGGCTCACCATCAATCTCCCAACCCCAATAGCAGCCGTCAAAATCACCAAAGGGCCGGAACTTCGTACTTGCCCCACGGCGTGGCGACTCCCAGGGATTTTTTAATTGAGCAGAATTAATTTTCGGGTCAAAATCAGGGCCGGCTTCCAGCAGGCATACCTTCAGTCCGGCTTTCGCTAATACATACGCTGACATGCCACCACCGGCGCCCGAGCCCACAATTATTGCATCGTATTGTCTTGATTGTTTCTTAATTTGTAAGTGGTCTCCCATATCGTATCAATATTTAGTTGAAGGATTTGATATGCAATAATAAAAAATCCTTGGGGAGGATTAGGATTTTTTTTTGTATTTATTTAAAGTGTCTGCAAATAGAATACTTATCGCTGCATTTCTTCTAAAGAAAATACTGTTCAAATAACTATATAAAGGCACATCTTAAACTTTTTTAGATCCGGGAATTTCTCAGGCGTAGCCTACGCACAAAACTTTTCCTTCTAAAAGACGGCTCTCTTGGCCGTACGAATCTACTGCCCAAAAAGAAGGCTAGAATTAATTGTATTGGCTGGATTTCTCCTGATGTCGAAAAGAAATCTCCTTCAAAAAAGTATTAATGTCGTTGAGGATTTATTAGACTTAGGATTTTACATAATCTGCGTGAGTGATGGCATAAGTATGGGTGAACTTTTAAAAGGATTGACCGTACTTTTTAAAATGTTATTTGTTCACTGATCTTTTTCCTGCCGCAGCAAGGTAGTAAATCGGAATGCCGATTAAAGTAATAAGAAGCCCTGGCCACGTAAACTTTGGCTTATAAATAATAAGTAAAACACAAAAGGCGATGCCCATTATAATATAAATAATGGGAAGCACCGGGTAACCAAATGCTTTGTACGGCCGGGGAATGTCCGGTCTCTTTTTTCGCAAAATAAATATACCAGCAATGGTAAGCATGTAGAAGCATACAACTACAAATGAAATCATATCCAGCAGGTCGCCATATTTTCCGCTTAAGCTCCAGGCGCAAGCAAAAATACATTGAAGCCATAAGGCATAAGACGGCACAGCAAACTTATTAAGCGTCCCTGCCTTTTTGAAAAATACACCGTCGTTCGCCATTGAATAATATACCCTCGCACCCGCCAGTATCAATCCATTATTACAACCAAACGTTGATATCATAATCATTAAGGCAATGATGATGGTACCGGCATTATGAAACATCGCTTCAGCCGCTGCAACGCCTACCCTGTCTTTCGACGCCGTTGCTATATCATGCAGCGGGAGCACAGCGATATACGCTAAATTGGTGCACACATAAATGATGGTAACGATCAGCGTTCCCAGGAAAAGGCTGAGGCCAATATTCTTCTTAGGATTTTTTATTTCGCCGGCAATAAAGGTTACATTATTCCACGAGTCGCTGCTAAATACCGAACCAACCATGGCCGCCGCTACAGCGCCCGCCGCCGCTATGGCCGCATATTGCGAAAAGCTTCCGTCAACATTTAATTTTTGTAAAGACCATGCATCCTGCCAGTTCGCATTCCATACATTTGAATTCGCCATAATAAGGCCGGCAATTATCAACCCAAATAAGCTCAGTAGTTTGGTAAGCGTAAAAGTTGTTTGTATTATTTTACCATTTTTAAGCCCACGCGAATTTATAAATGTAAGTAACACGATAACCGCAATTGACAACAACTGCGCCGATGAAATAGTTATGAAATTAAGATCGAATACAATATTATCTTCACTAAACTGCGGTAAAATATACGCGGTGAATTTTGCGAAAGCAACGCCCACAGCGGCTATGGTAGCCGTTTGTATTACAGCAAAAAAACTCCATCCATATAAAAATCCAATCAGCGGGTTAAAGGCTTCTTTGAGATATACATATTGGCCACCGGCTTTCGGATACATGCCACTCAATTCTCCATAACTTAAAGCAGCCGTTACCGTCATGAAGCCGGTGATTATCCAAACTAAAATCAGCCAGCCTGCGCTACCCACATTTCTTGTAATATCTGAGCTTACAATAAAAATTCCTGAGCCAATCATTGAACCTGCAACGATCATTGTTGCATCCAGCAAACTTAATGATGGCTTAAATGAATGAGATTCCGCTTCCATAAAACACAGTATTTAAAAGTAAACGGCCTGTAGCAAATTGTACTGTTTAAAAATATTTTTAAATGGTGTCAGGAATTTACACTTCTTCGCTAATTATAGACATATATTAACCCGTTTTTTAGAAAATCGCAATTATAATGCTAATTTCAAGCTATGAAAATAGTCCATTTCACTATACCTGTTGTAAAGGATCATTCGATGCACGTGCAGGAAGATGTGATGCCTCATTTTTACGAACATCTTCACAGGCACAATGAAATTCAAATAATATGGATTAAAAGAGGCGAAGGCACTTTGATAGCAGGAAATAATATGCTTACATTTCAGCCAGATGATATTTTTATCCTTGGTGCTAACCAACCGCATGTATTTAAAAGTGATGCGCCCTATTTTGAAAAGGATAGCGGGTTGAGCATTCATGCCCTGAATATTTTTTTTGATCCGAAAGGCTTTCTCACTACGCTGCTGCAGTTTCCGGAAATGAGCTCAATTAAAAAATTTATCGATACCAGTGTTCACGGAATGAAAGCGCCTGAAAAATATAGTGAGCAACTAAAAAATTATATCTCCCGGGTGAATGAAAATACGCATGGCTACAGGTTATCAGCGTTTATTGAATTATTGCAATACATGGCCAACCTTAAGGATTGGAAATATCTTTCTACAAAATCATTTGAATACCCTATAACCGATTATGAAGGCTTACGTATGAATGATATTTATCAATACACTATGGCTAACTTCAGTGAAAATATTACGCTTGAAGAAATTTCGGCGGTGATATATTTAACTCCACAATCTTTCTGCAGGTATTTTAAAAAACATACGCTGAAAACATATACCAATTTCTTAAATGAAGTACGCATAAATGAAGCCTGTAAAAAATTTATGGCTAATGACTTTACGAGCATTTCAGCCATTGCGTACCAATCCGGTTTTAATAATGTGGTTACTTTCAACAGGGTTTTTAAAGGTATTATTGGAACATCGCCCAGGATATATATAAAAAAATACCTGCATAAGCTGGAAGTACAGGATTAAAACCGGATACTAACGTGGCCAAATAGACGAAAATTAAATCCAAAAAATATTTTTTCACTTACGCGTTTGCGTTAGTAAGTGGGCAACATTATAACTTGCCTAACTTTAAAGAGGAATACACCGTGCGGAGGGAGCTTCCTTGAAATACTTTTCAAGCCCATTCCAATATCTTTTTGCCGCCACACATCCCTTACTTTATAATTTTGTTTTAACCCCACTTCACTAAAGTTCAGTGAATATTTCTTATAAAAATTTGAAGTGTTAAATATGGCGATAGCCTTCGTGCCATCTGCCAAGTCCTTTACATACACTTGTATAGAATCTTTATTGATCACCCGCTCCGCCTGCTTCCCTGCTGCATCCTGGTCAATAGCTATCACCTCATCGTTGGTTAAAAGATTTAAGGTAAACTTATCGAGCCTGCTCATATCGCAACCGATAAGCAAGGGTGCGCTTAGCATGCTCCACAAGCTTATGTGCGTGTATTGCTCATCAGCAGTCAACCGTGTAGGATGTAAATTTTCACCCCAGCCCACCATGCCCACTATCAACATGTCGGGATCATTCCATCCTCCGGGGGCAGCGTAAGGATATAGAGCGTTTTGCCTGAAACCTATATTGTACAGGCTTTCCCAGGTGTCTTCGATATCCCCGGTAGTCCTCCATAAGTTACCATTCATTTTTCTCCCCCACTTCCATACATCAAGCATTCCGTATTGACACATGCTATACACGATATCACGGTTTTGCTGTGCCAGGGCATCACGCATTATTTCGTAAGGATGCTGATGCTCGGTTAGTGATTCTTTATTTTGAATTTTATCAAGGTAACTGCACAAATCATATTTGAGATAATCAATTCCCCAGCCGGCGTATGTTTTTGCATCTGATAATTCATGTTGGTACGAGCCCGTGTAGCCGCCGCAAGTGAGCTCGCCCGGTGAGGAATAAATTCCAAATCTTAGTCCATGGCTGTGCAGGAAATTTCCAAGGCTCTTCATGTCCGGAAACTTTTCGTTTGTTACAATCTGCCCGTCGGTGCTACGTTTTACTGCTTCCCAGCCATCATCTATGTTTATGTAATTCCACCCGTGATCTATAAGGCCTTTGTCAATCATAGCCTGTGCACTGCTTTTCACTTTGTCTTCGGTAACGGCGATACCCCAGCAGTTCCAACTGTTCCAGCCCATCGGCGGCGTAAGCGCCAACAAGCTTCCTGCTTTTATGGTGATCGTTTTTTCAACTTTGCCCCGTGCATTTTTCACTGTAAACAGAATAGCATACGATCCGCTATCACCAATGCTTCCGCTTACTATTCCTGTATTTATATCTAGTTGGAGTCCTGCTGGTAAATCTTTTGCACTGTACTCCAACGGCTGCTCGCCCGTAGCAGCAATTTTATAGATCAAAGGATGGCCCGGCTGCATACCAATTATGGTAGCGCCATTTATTTTCGGCAATAATGATGGCGCCGGTGTTAATATATAGGGCAATGTTTTGCTTTCGCTCACTGCATAACCGGATTTATTTTCTTTAAAAAATGTTCTTACTTCTACACCTTCTTTTTGCGGGAGCGATATCTTGAACTGTTTCTCCTCAAATGGCTTTAGGGTTAAAGCAATCTTTTTCGTTTGAATGTTTTTATTCGATTCAGCATCGAATACTGTGTATTGTAAAATACCCGGTGTAGTAGTGTTGTAAGTGTTTGTCAGGTGTAAGTTGAGCGTTGCCTTATTGGAAGAAATATAATCAATTTCGCTATTGTCAATTTGAATACCATTTATTTTTTCAAGTGCATCTATGTAGGGTGTTCCCATAAAAATTCCGCCTGTGCCACCCCCATCATACACCCGTATGGCAATCACATTTTCTTTATCCCATTTTATTGCATCGTCAGTCATGGGCAAATGATATTCTCTTACAGCAGGCCACTTACTTACATAGCCACCTGCTTCACCGGGAAAGGAACCAATATGGCCAATTCTCTTTCCATTTAAAAAAGTCTCATCCACATCATTTACATGCGCAAGAAACAGGCGCAGGCTATCTTTCCATGAACCTTTTTCTTTTAAGCTTGCCGGAATAACAATATGAATACGATACCAGGCGAATCCATGATAATCATCATGCCCCTGTGCTTGCCATACCGTTCCGGTATTTTGTGTTTCCCATTTATCATCATTATAATTCGCAGCGCTATAGGCAGCGCTATCGCCCATTATGAAGCGAGCCTTGAGCATCGGTATGTTACCGCGATTTTGAGCCGTGGCCGAAAAAATTATCATGAAAATAAAACAAAAAGCCACTGCAAAAGCCTGGAAATGTTTTGTCATTTTTCTATTCATTGAAGTATAAATGTAAAGCAGCAGCTATCTATTTGTTTACAGGTGTTCCCTTGCTATAGGCGTATATTATCCACTTCATCTCTTATTGTGAAGAATTTTTTTATACAAAGTCACTTTGCTACCGGCAAAAAATTATTTGTTTTTATTTTAATTACAGAAATAGAAAATGCAGGGAAAACTCTTTTAAAATCAGCAGACACTTGTGATATCTTTTCTGTTACTGGTATAGTTTTTTCAGGCGTTGCAAACGAATTTTCTTCTTCACCCGACTTAGCGCTTAGCGTGGTCACCATTCCATTGTCCTGTATATTTTGTGCACCATTCAATTTTATGTTTGTTTCAATAGCTCCCGGGGAAGCATTTACTACCTTGATAATTATATCTCCGTTTTTTTCATCCTTACCGGCAATTGAAAACAGTTTATTAGGCTCTCTATATATCATCAATAATTTTTTATTGAGGAAACATTTTACGGTATCGATGCCAACTTGCAATTCTATATCATACCATTTATTGGTTTCAATTGTATCAGGCAAATTAACTACTGCAGATAAGTTGCTTACATCATAACCGTTGGTAACTTTTTCAAACATGCTTACACGGTTTACATAACCGCCAATATGCGCACGATAAAAAGTATTACTGTCTTTTATTGCAAATGGTATAATAAACGCATTATAGCCCTCTAACTTTTTTGCTTTTAGTTTTAATGTGTATGTATCAAAGCTTTTATTTTTCAGCATGGCGAACGTTTGTGCGCCATAAGCAGTTTCTGCCAATGCACTGTCTTGTAGTTTCCAATTACCACGCAACAATTCCCACTTATTTAAATCATTTATAAAATCACTTTTAAAAACTGTGTTGCCATTTTGTATTACTTCTATTTCTTTATATTCTGTCTTTGTATCCCAGGTTGCCAGGCCAATACCACCACTAAAAGCAGGTGTTTTTATTGCTGGTGGAATGATCTTAACATCCGTTCCAAGATTTATAGTTGGTTTATTTTCATTGAACATTTTTATAGCATAATAAGATATGCGGGCAAAGCTTTCCGAAGCATCAAAGTTAATGAGGTTGACCGGCCAGTCTATATCATTTACATTTACTAACAACGGCGCATAGCTGCTCATTTTTACCAGGTCACCATTGCGCTCCATCGCCATAATATATACCGCATCTGATAGAGCGGCCGTCATATTACCGGCGCCTACCCCTCCATTCGTTGCATATTCACCTACATACATTTTCCATTTATCCCGCGGATATTTATCGAAATGGTCAAAATGGGTAAATGCCCAGCCGGCAGCTTTGTAAGCATGTTCATCTACATAATCAATATGCTCCATTTGTTTGGTGGTATATTGATTTACATCACCAATACCCATGCTTGCCATTATTTCTATTTGCGGATATTTTGCTTTGATGGCGTCGTAAAATATATTGTAGCGTTCGGCGTACCGCGGGCCGCTTTGTTCATTGCCCACTTCCACATACTTTAATGGAAATGGCTTTGGATGGCCATTAGCCGCCCTTACTTTTCCCCATTTACTTGTAACAGGGCCAATCGCATATTCAATCGCATCCAATGCACTTTGTACATAAGGCTGAAGATCCTCATCAGTTACAAATGTTCCGCTGCGGTATTCGCAGGATACGCCTGCATTAAAAACATATAAGGCAGCAGCGTCAATGTCTTCGCAATATTGTAAGTATTCATGATAGCCAAAACCATTGCTTGTATAATAACCCCACGGACTGTATGTTTCCACTCTTTTTTCAACAGGGCCGATAGTAGTTTTCCAATCCGGCGCACTCTGTATGGTAATGCCTTCTACAAAACAACCGCCCGGCCAGCGAATGAAAGCGGGTTTTAGATCAGCAATATATTGTGCTAAATCCCGGCGCAAACCATTTGTGCGGTTCATGAATGTTTTATCCGGGAATAAGGAAACATAATCAAGCCAAACAGTGCCGGTATTATTGAATGATAAAACAAATTTCGCTTTTGAATCACTCTTTGTTGCCGTTAATGTAGCCGTATATTTTTTCCAGTTATTATTTGTTGTGGATGAAAAAGTATAAGACGCAAGCATACTTCCATCTGCGCTTTGCAAGGTGGCGGTAACATTGCCTTTATAATTATTGCTGCGCAGATAAAAATTCAATGTATAATTATCGCCTTTTACAACATTGATTCCCCAAAAACCTTCATTCATTACTTGCACTGAATTGTTGTTATCAGCCCTGGAAATATCAACCTGAATTGAATGGGGTGTCGCACTATTCAATGGATTTACGCCGGTTTTGGATACGTGCAAAGCCGCACTGCCATTCGCTTTGTAGCTCCAGGAGGGGAAATCGGTTTTCACGGGCCATTCCATTTTCCAATCGCTTACCTTATTATTTGGTAAGCTAAAACCCGGCGTTTGTGGCGGCACAATAAAATCGCCAACCAACTTCATTCCCGGCGGAATATTCGCTTCTTCGAATCCACGGTTTTGTATCAACTCCCCATACAAACCACCTTCCCCTGCATGGCTTATTTCTTCAAAAAAAATACCATGGAGCATGGGCGAAACAGGTGCTTCTTTTTTTGAGGCGTCAATGGTGATCGTCGCGGTTTGCTGTGCAGAAAGAGAAAGTGTAATTGTAATAAAAACAATTAAATGAATATATTTTGAAAGATCCATCTTACGTGTTTGATTTTATTTCTGAAATATTTTTCCAGCTTACTACTTGTATTTTGTCACTGCGTTTATATTGATGTTCCCCGGCATATATTAGTGTGCCGCCTGCATTGCCGGAAAGGTTGTTCCAGTAAATCATACTTTTTAAAAAACTTTCATTAAAAGTTTCACCTGCTTTTATTTCTACGGGTGTAAGTTTTTGGCCATTTTCCATAAGCAAATCAATTTCCACTCCTTTATTATCGCGCCAGTAAAAAAACTTTGAGTTGCTGCCGGTATTATACTTTTTTTTCAACAACTCATTTACACAAAAATTTTCTGTTAATGCACCATAAAAAGATGACACATTTACTTCCTGCGATTTTCTTATTCCAAGTAACGAACAAGCAATACCCGTATCGTAAAAATATAGTTTAGGCGTTTTTACCACACGCTTATTGAAATTCTTATAATGCGGCTGCAGCAGGTAAATAATAAAACTGCTTTGCAAAACACCTAACCACGCATTCACAGTTTTTATATCAATTCCGCATTCATTACTTAGTGCAGCCATATTTAATTGCTGGCCCGTTCTTCCTGCACACAATTGAATAAACCGATTAAACAATAATGTGTTTTCAATATTTTTTATCTGCTTTACATCTCTTTCCAAGTATGTTCTTATATAAGATGGATACCAAACCTCCGGCAATCTTTTCTTGTCGTAGAGTTCAGGATAACTGCCATAAAAAATATATTCACTAAGCGATACAGGTTTTTTATCAAACAGGTTAATTTCAGATAACGTTAATGGCAAAAGATCTATATATCCAATCCTGCCGGCCAGCGATTGAGAAATTGATGATTGGATTAAAAAATTATTGCTTCCTGTAAGAATGAACAAGCCATCTTTCTTTGTATTATCGAGTATTTGCTGCAGGTAATTAAAAAGCTCAGGCGCTCTTTGCGCTTCATCTACTATTGCTCCATTTTTAAACCTGTTTAAAAAACCTCTCGGGTCATGAGTGGCAAAAAGCCTTTCATCAGGGTTCTCTAAAGAAACATAAGCCTTCCGGGGAAATGCGGCACGTGCCAACGTGGTTTTCCCGGATTGCCTCGGCCCAACAATGGCTAAAGCCCTGAATTGCTTTGCGTATTTTTTTACAAGTTTCTCTGCTTCGCGTTTGGCCATAAATTACGATTAGTACAAATATAGGAATGAAGTACCAGATTTGTACCAACCAATTTTATTCTACTACCCATTCATGCACGCCGGCTGCATCAGTTTTTGTTAATTGGATTATCATTCTCAAACCTGTTGTTGTTACCGGTTTAAACTCAACGGTGTTGTATTTATCTTTTGCAATTTCATAAGGGGTGGTCGCATCTACCTGCACCCATTCATTATCTTTTTTGTATAACAGCTTCCAGGATACGGGAAGGTCGCAACCTCCCCAGGGTTTATCATCATACCAATACACTTTACTTTTTGAAATAGTATAAGGTGAATCAAAATCATACTGTATCCACTCCGTTGTATCTTTTGCAGGCCACCAATGCAAATAATTTGTGCTCTGGTCTTTGCTGTCGGCGGGCTCATACTGATCGTTCACTGCTTTTGCCATCAGCTTACTGCGGGCAGAAGAAGTCACTTTCGCTTTTGAGGCGATCGTTGGTGATGCCTTTGGTTTGGCAACATCTGCTTTATAAGGAATCCATACTTCCATTTCATTGCTGCCGCGATTGTTCCAGCTATAATATGGAATAGCGGTAATGCTTTGTTTTTTTGGGGAAGCGTTTTGTAAATTATCTTTCTGTGCTTCATAGCCTGTAAACGTTAGCTCTGTAATCCCATTTAAAACACCGGGTTTATAAACGGCATGAATAGCCACACTTGTATCGGCTACCAGACTTTGTACAGTACTGTCTTTCTGGTCTGCACCTTCAATGCAATACACTACCGGGCCGCGCTGCAAAGCCAGGCGCCCAACATCCGCCTTTACATTTTGGTTGGCGGTAACTTTATGAACATCCATCGGAAAGTCAATCGTTATTTTATCACCTTTTTTCCATTCGCGTTTTATGACAGCATATCCTTTTTCTGTGGTGTACTTTACTTTTTCGCCGTTCACGGAGATAGGTATGTTTAAAGCATCATTGTTCATAAAAGAATATAGATCACTGCCTGTTACCGGCTGATTGGAAGCCCAGCCCGGAAGGCGAATGTGCATTATAAAACCGCTTTTCTTTACAGGGTCAACAGTGATGTTTACTTTGCCTTGCCAAGGATATTCTGTTTGTTGTGTAAGCTTTACATCCGTTGATTTTAATTTAATGGTTGCATTGCTGCTTACATATAAATTAACATAAAGGTTATCATCATTTTGTGCATAGATATAGCCCGGCATGGAAGGTAAAAACCTCGTCATGTTGGTAATGCAACACGCACAGCTAAACCAGGCGCTGCGCTGGTGCTGGCCAACAGAAGCCAAAGGATTAGGATAGAAAAAGCGATTTCCGCTTAACGAAATACCGCTCAGCAAACCATTGTACAGCGTGCGTTCCAGCACATCCATATATTTTGAATCGCCATGCAATAAGAACATGCGTTGGTTCCAGTACACATTGCCAATGGCCGCACATGTTTCAGCATAGGCACTCATATTAGGCAGATCATACGCAGCTCCAAAAGCTTCGCCGCTGCCGGTAGCGCCGATACCACCGGTGATGTATAATTTTCTTAAAGCCACATCTTCCCATATCGTGTCAATGGCATCAAGATACCCTTCATCATTCGTAAGCGCAGCAACATCCGCCATGCCGGTGTACATGTATGCTGCACGCACGGCGTGGCCTTCAGCCTGGGTTTGGTTAACTACTTTTTTATCGGCCTGGTTGTAAGCCTCGCCACCAGGGCCTCTTACATCTAAAAAGAATTTTGCCAGCTTTAAATAAGCTTCTTTGCCGGTAACGCGATACATCTTCACTAAGCCTAATTCAACAATCTGGTGACCGGGATATTCATGTATTCCATTGGGGCCAAAAGTCTTTACCAGTAAGTCTGCATTTTTTATAGCAATGTTTAAAAATGTTCTTTTGCCGGTGGCTTCATAGTGTGCCACGGCAGATTCATACAGATGGCCGCAGTTATACAATTCATGACTTAAGATAGAGTCTTTTTCCCAGCGTTTGCTGCCGATCCAATCATGCGGTGTATTAGTGTGCGTAGTATCCGGATCCGCTGAACGAAATGTATATAAATAACCATCGGGTTCCTGTGCCTCACCAATAATATTTATTAAGGTGTCTAACTCGCGATCAAGTTTTGCATTGTACTCTTCCTGCAGGCTGTAAGAAGCGCCCTCAATCAGCTTATACAAATCTGTATCATCAAAAGGATATTCAGAAAGCTTGCCTTTCTTTTTATGCGCAGCAATTAGAAAATTATCTATCCTTCCATGCACACGGCACTGGTCTAAAATATAAGGGATCGTAACTTTCGCATTCGTCTCCAGGCGGGGCGCCCAAAAATCATCCGTTAAATGGACCTGCGTAAAGACAACGGGCTGTATCGGGTAATCTTTCTTTTGTGCATTTGCCGTAAGCATAAAAAGAAAGGATACAGAAACAAATAATTTTTTCATCAGGTTTTATGTTTTTTTATTGAACCAATAATTAATCAGTATTTATTAATCCGCTCACATCTCCCTTCACCATTTTTGCACCATACACAGGGCCGGCAGAATTACCCGGCTTTGGAATAAATTTTATTACCGTCTTTGTTTTACCATTTGTTAACTCTTGTGGAATTGCATAAACAATTTCATAAAACTTGCTGCTCTTATATTTATTCAAATCTTCCCCGGCGATCTTAGTACCATCCACATAGATGTCGAAATTTCTTCCACGATTGTCCATGCCCCAATACGTACATACGAGTGTATTTTTTTCAGCAGGATCAACCTTCATTTCAAAAGATAGGTAACCACTGTCTCCCGCAGCTCTCCATTTCCTGTTGTGTTCATCACCCGTAAAAGTTTTTTCTGCGACAAGGTTGTGGTCTCTTTCCGGCTGCATCTCGCCGATACGCAGCTCATCTACCGTATGTAAATCCAATTCTTTTTTACGTTGCTTTTCTTCTTCATATATTTTCTTTTGTGCAACCCATTGCTTGGGCGTAAACACATCCCAATACACCGTGTAATGCTGGTCTGCCGTGCGGTTGAAAGGAATAAGTTTTACTTTATCTTTTGTAACGTCACTGGTGGTATGAAAGATCAACGGGCTTTGGCTGT
Source organism: Hanamia sp. (assembly GCA_965217965.1). Classification (GTDB taxonomy): domain Bacteria; phylum Bacteroidota; class Bacteroidia; order Chitinophagales; family Chitinophagaceae; genus Ginsengibacter. Next base: position 1,413,622 of record CBDCJQ010000002.1, read on the forward strand.
CTTCCGTTAGCCATTTGTTCGCATCATTATCGTTGGTAACAAACACAGGAATTTCTGAAGGATCAGGTTCCTTGTCACCTAAGATGCCGGCTAATAAAACCGGCCCGTAAAACACCGCTCTCCTGCCGGGATTATCAGGCATCGATTCGGTATAGAAATCAAGCGGCGTTACAAATTCAATTTTATCATTGTTCATCCACTTTCTCTTCAGCACTATGTAACCATCGGCATCTGCAGGTACATTTTGCAAGGCTCCGTTTACTTTTACGGTTACGCCTTCTGACCAATGTGGTTTACGAATGCGGATAGCAAAAGCCTGCGGCGCTGATGTGCTTATGGTAAAAGTTGTTTTATCTTTTGCAGGCAATTCCGTTTCCTGCTTCACAGTTATCCCTTTTTCTTTCCAGCTTAAAATGGAAGGAATAAAAAGATTGATATAAAGGCTTCCATCTTTACCGCGATAATAAATATTCTCGCCATACTTCACATGGTTTTCCATTCCGGTTCCTACACAACACGTAAACGAATTGTATTCGTCACTGTATTCTTTTTTTCCGCCCATCCTTAATGAAACAAAATAAGTGACCATTCCCGTTTCATGATTTTGCGAAGCAAGAATATGATTGTACAGCGCCTTCTCATAATAATCCATCAATGAAGCGGAAGGATTGGTAACAAAAAGCTCGCGGGTAAGCTTAAGCATATTATAGGTGTTGCATGTTTCCGTGGTATTATCCGTGAGCTTATCATTTAATTGATCAGGGGGGCTCAAATATTCATAATTACTGTTGCCGCCTGTTGCATACGAATGATGCTGCGTAACTGTTTGCCAAAAGAAATTAGCGATCACCGAATCTTTTTTATCGCCTGTAAGCTGGTAGCGGCGGGCACTTCCGATTATCTTTGGTATTTGTGTGTTGGAATGTTTGCCGGGGAGCACATCTGTTTTTTCTGCAAGAGAATCTAATATGCGCCGGTCGTAAAATTTATAAGAAAGATCAAGGTATTTTTTATTGCCTGTAATTGCATACGTATTTACCAGGGCGTCATTCATGCCACCGTATTCGGTCACCAGCATTTTTTGTATTAAAGAATCATCAAGATTGGCAATTTCTTTGCCCGTCCAATCAGCCATGCCTTTCTCAATTTTTAGGGCTTTGGTATTATGACAATATAAATATGCGTCCAATAAACCCCCCATTATTTTATGTACCGTGTACCAGGGCGACCATGCCCCATTAAGGTCGAAGCCTCTTGAATGTATATCGCCAGCCGCAACACTTGCCCACAAACTATCCTCGTTAGGGATAGCGCCTATGTAACCTGTCTTTCTTGCTTGCTGGCATTCATCCAATTCATCTACAATATAGTTTACCCGCTTAAGAAATTCGGGGTCACCCGTAGAAGCGTAATGCATGGCAAGCGCAGATAAATAATGGCCCAGCGTGTGCCCGGCAAGCCCTGAAGATTCCCAGCCGCCGTATCTTTTCCCCTTAGGCTTTAAGCCCGAGTGTGCACGAAAATCGGAGAGCAAACGATCAGGTTCCAACAAGAGAAGATTTTTTACATCCTCTTGCATCGCCTTTGTAAATAAGCTGGGTAAAAGCTTTACATCCCTAAGATCGAAAGCATACGCTTTGATATTTGCCTTTGATTTTATTTGCATTCTGCTATCGTTCCACTCCGGCACATAAGATTGCGCCATACATTTAGAAACAGGGAACGCAAGCAACATAGCAAATCCAAAAATATAATTCTTGTTCATAGTATATCCGCAATTTTTTTAGAGCAATAATCAAAAACAATAAAGCTACATGAATACAAAACTTTAAAGCAAAACACATTGCTCGAAACTTGACCTATTTTATCCTTTTAGAAAAGACGGTTTAAGGACTAAGTGATAATAAAAAAAAGATCCATCGATTTATAGATTACCAAGTAAAAAAGCATATCCCGCTTTTTGTAATTTAAAAAAGCTTTTCTTAATTCATAGCTATCATAATGTTATTCATTTCTTATATGATATTGCACGCCCTTTGTAAGTGCCGGCCAGCTATCTGTGCGAAACGGAATCAAAGGGAAACCTCCCGCATTATAAACGTTGGCATCATCAGGGCTGTCTGCCCATGCATATCTTATCGCAACAGGATTAGCAACACTATCGTTGTAAACAATTATTTTATTGCCATCAACCAATGCTCTTGCATAATGAAATTGCTTATCTGCACCTGCAATTTTAAAACCTCTTGCATCACCGGATTTATCTTTTATCAATAACCCCTTAGCAACATTTCTAAAAGAAAGAATAATTTTATTGGTACTTATTTTCATAGAAGTAAAAGCAGGGCCTTCATAAGCGTTTGCTTTTCCATAAACCTGGTGAAGAGCAATGGCGGCAAGCCTTTTCCCCACGTCTTGTTTATTTTTAGGATGTATATCAAGCGGGTTGCCCAGGTCTGTTGTAACAGCCATGCCTGTATTCGGCAACTTCAATGCCGTCGTTTGGGCTTCTCTCAATTCGGCCCACGTGCTGCCATTCATGTTATCGGTATTAGCCTTGAAGCTGGCAAGCTGCACAAATAAAAAAGGGAAATTTCCTTCGCCCCATTGTTTGCGCCACTCATTTATTAATAAAGGAAATGTGCTTCGGTATTCAAAGGCGTGGTCTGCATTCGATTCGCCCTGGTACCAGATCACTCCTTTTATTTTATACGGCTCCAACGGGCTGATCATCCCGTTGTACAACAGTGTTGGATAATCATCGGGATATACTGAAAACCCGGTTTTTGCAACGGATTCAATTTTGTATCGCCATGGGCCTGCAAGAGAAATAGCTGATGTGCCAAGGTTTATTTTTAATAAAGAAGAGTCACTGATAAATCCGCCACCACCAATCATATCCTCTATCTCCACGGCCACTACATTTTTATTATTTTTCAAAACACTCGCGGGAATTTTATATTTCCGTGGCTGCAGAAGATTGCCTTTTGTACCGCCTACCTTCACTCCATTTACATAAGCAATATCGTTATCGTCTATAGCGCCCAGTTCAAGCGTCGCTTCGTCTATCCCTGGCACGTTAGTTATGTTGATCTCCTTTCTAAACCAAACTTTTCCATCCAGTTCCGGCCATCCTTTTGTTTCCCAAATGCCAGGCTCATTCATCATTGGCCAGTTGGAATCATCTGTTGCAGGCTGCATCCAATTGCTGAAGTCATTTTCTTTTGGAAGGCCACCCTGCACGGAATCTATTTTATGCATCATTGCATTTAAATGGCGGGTGTTTATTTCATCAACAGTTTCTGTGGGGAGGTGGGAGATCATCTCCTTAAATATTGAACTATTTTTAAACGCAGTTTTGCTTATCCATGTTTCGATAATAGTACCGCCGCAACTTGCATTAATTAACCCAATGGGTACATTGAGTTCCTTATTTAATTCTCTTCCAAAGAAATAGCCAACTGCGGTGAAGCCCGCAACTGTAGCGGGACTGCAAGTGGCCCAGCTTCCTCCTTTCAGATCAACCAAAGGCTGCAGGCTTGTTCTTACAGGAACTTTAAATTGCCTGATCATCGGATAGTTTGCCTCCTTGATCTCAGTAGCAGCATTCATAGTAATTGCCACAGGAAATTCCATATTGGATTGACCGGAACAAAGCCATACATCGCCGACAAGTACATCATCTATTACAATGGTATTTTTCCCTTTTATGGTAAGTTGATAAGGCCCGCCGGCAAGCTCTGGTTGCAATTCCAGTTTCCATTTTCCTTCTCTATCAGCCGTTGTTTTTTTTAATTGTTCTTTAAACTGAATAGTTATTTGCTCCCCGGCTTCAGCCCATCCCCACAGCGGAATATTTTGATTGCGCTGAAGTACCATACCCTGGGTGAATAATCGTGGCAGCGTTACCTCTGCTTTCGTTGCGCCGGATATTAACAGGATCAATAATAACAGCGAAATTTTTTTACAGGGCAATATGTATTTAATGCTATAAATCAATTTTAAAAAAGCTATCGTAAAAAATTATTTTAAAATGATGCGGTGAATATAAAAAGGATAACCCTTATTAAGTGTCAGAATTACAATAAATAATAAAATTCGGATAAAAATTATTTATTTCATCCAAGGAAGTGTTAATACTATTTACTTCTTTGCATGGTTGGAGCCCGAGACTTCAATTTATTTTATATGTGAAAGCTCGTCGTTATTCCTGTCCGGCGGGTCAACCCTCAATAAATGCTTTACAAAAAAATCACGTTTCTTTTTTCTGCCATAAGTGCCTCCATCGCTATGGCCCATGCCCGGCACCATCAGAAAGTCAAATGTTTTACCCGCTTTTATCAAAGCATCTACCACGCGTAGCGTGGCTTCATGCGGCACATTGGTATCGGCTTCGCCCACAATCAACAGCAGCGCTCCTTTTAATTTCCAGGCATTGGTAACATTGGATTGCTGTGCATACTCCGGCCCTACCGGATAGCCCATCCATTGCTCATTCCACCATTGTTTATCTACGCGGTTATCATGCGAGCCGGCGGCAGAAACGGCGGCCTTATAAAATTCCGGGTGAAACAATAAAGCGCCGGTAGAATTTTGGCCACCGGCGGAGGTTCCGTATAAACCAACTCTTGCGGTATCTATATATGGATATTTTTTTGCCAATGCTTTTATCCATAAAATACGATCGGGCAAACCCGCATCTGCCAAATTTTTCCAGGCCACATCATGAAACGCTTTAGAGCGGTTTGCCGTGCCCATGCCATCACATTGTACAACCATAAAACCAAGCTCTGCCATGCTTTGCATTTCACTATAGCTTGCAAAACTTTTAGGAACAAAAGCATCCTGCGGCCCTGCATAAATATTTTCTATAACTGGATATTTTTTGGTACTGTCAAAGTGCGTTGGCCGGCATACAATGCCCCAGATATCGGTGACACCGTCACGGCCCTTGGCTACAAAAACCTCGGGCATTTTTAAACCCAATGCAATAAAGGTGGTAAGGTCTGCTTTTTCAATAACGCTTATTAAGTGCCCATCAGCGGTTGCGTGCAATTCGGTAACTGGAGGCACATCAGACCGGGAGTAAGTATCAGTAAAATATTTTCTATCGGGTGAAAAAGAGAGGCGGTGATTTGCATTGGCAGCAGTGAGCGATATCCTGTTTTTTCCATCAAATCCAATACGGTAATAATGAATATTATAAGGGTCTTCGCCGGTATTAACACCGCTTGCCTGGAACCATATTTCGCGTTTCTTTTCATCAACGCTATCCACATTTCTTACTACCCAATTCCCATTAGTGATTTGGTTTTTTACACCGCCATGTAAAGCATCCACGAGGTAAAGCCGGTTCCATCCGTCTTTTTCACTGCTCCATATTATTTCATTTGTCTTTGCCGTGTACCAAGTAAAAATCCTGCTTTCGTAAATGAATGTTTTTGTTTTTTCATCAATAAGATTTCGCGTTGCGCCAGTTTCTGCATTCACTTCTATCATGCGGTAGCGCTGATGGCCTCGGTCAGCTTTTTCATAAATAAAATACCTGTTGTCATTTGTACGCCAGTGGATCCGGGGGTAATCAAGAAAATCATAGATCTCCGTGTCCGTCTTTACCGGTTTTTTATCATCCATATTTATGGTAAACATTTCAAAGCTGGTAAAGGGATCGCCGGGCTGCGGATAAGAATTGGTTTTTAAAATACCCCGTGTAGTACTGTCAACTGAAGAAAGAATATAATAAACCACTTTATCAATCACGGGCCTTATGTGAAAAACCACGAGGTGCCTGCTATCGGGCGACCATTGCATTTGTCCGTAAGGATGCGATGTGTCTCCGTCTGTAGTAGATTGAACTTCTGCACCGCCTGTTGCGGGTTTAATAAAAACGTTTCCATCTTTTATATACGCTAACCAACTCTTGTCTGGTGAAAGGCTGTCAGAAGATCGCTGCCTTTCCCAACGGCTTACAATATTTCCCCTCACGATATTATCTTCACCGTTGCGAAATTTCATTGAGTCCGTAGGCGTAAGAGAATACGTTCTTAAATCACATGTATAATATTTTTTTTTCACCAACATAAAAAGGTTTTTGCGCTCCTTATCATATTGCATATTGGTTATAGGAAGTGACGATGCAGTCAACGGTGTATCTAACGAAGAAGATAAAGCTTTGGCCATTTTTGCGGCGTCAAATGCGGGTTGTTTTTTTCCTGTAGCAGCATTTACATATACGTATTCAGCAGTATCGCCGGCAAGATTATTTTTATACCAAAAGCCCTGAGCATCTTGCTGCCAGTGCGGCCACACACTCGCTTTAAAAACACTATTCCTTGCAAGGGAATCGAGCACAGCAGCACTTTTATAAGATTGAAGCACTTCCACTCTTGATGGATTGTACGGCGCATTTGTTTGCGCAGCTAAGGGTGATGCTGCATAAAGAAAAATAAAAACAGTATGCAGAACAGCACGAATTAAAAAACATTTTTTATAAATAGATTTCATGTAAAAATTTTAATTTCCTTAATGCCTGATAAAACCAAGCCGATGGAATATAGAATTGAAAGAAGCGGCATACGTCTCCGTCTGCCGCTTTGCATTTTTTTAAGGAAGCTTATAAAATCTCCAATGCGGTTTATAATCTTTATCAATAGGTTCCTTAGCTAAAATATTCCGCAGCATTTCCACAGGCATACTATTCTGCTGCAGCACCGCATCATGATATTGCTTGAGCGTGTATTTGCCACTACTTACCATTTCATTTTTCAACGCCATAAATTGTAAGCCGCCAATCATATAACCCACCTGGTACAAAGGATTGTAGCCGCCGACAAATGAACGGCGAACTTCGCCTTCTGCATTCGCACGTTCGTGCCCCACGCGATCAACAAGGAAATCTATGCATTGCTGCGGCGACCATTTGCCCATGTGATAATTGAGTGAAAATATAATACGTGCACACCTGTGCATGCGCCAGAACAGCATGCCAATGCGGTCTTCAGGCCCGCGGGGAAAGCCTTCGTTCCATAATTCCATTTCCCAATAGAGCGACCAGCCTTCCGTCCAGAAAGCGGTTTCGTAATGGCGGTAAGTATTTACTCTTTCATTCATAAACTGCTGCAGGTAATGGCCTGCAATTAATTCATGGTGCACCGTGGCCCGGGAAAAATGCGGGTTGTTGCCTCGCATGCTCATCATACGTGCATCAAAATCCATCGTATTCGTGGGGTAGGAAATGGCAAACTCTTCGCCTCCATAAAAGAATGGATTTAGCAATTGTTGTTTGGGCGTCATCATCACGATGCGCCAGGTTTCTTCTGCCAGCGGCGGAATAGTAATAAGGTCTTTTTGTTTTAGAAAAGCTATAGATTCATCGTACAACTTTACCATCGCCGCGGCTTGTTCGCCGGCAGGCACATAACTTTGTTTTACTTTTTCCAATGCCTTTTTCCAGTCGTTGCCAAAGCCCATTTCCTGCGAAGCTTTAAGCATTTCTTTATCGCACCAGGCAAATTCTTCGTTGGCAATTTCAATCAGTTCTTCCGGCGTGTAGGGTATCAATTCATATTTTAATTGCCGTACAATTTCATCCCTGCCAATGGGATAACCTATTATGCCGCTGGAATCTTTGTTGGGTGCATTTTTATCTGCAACAGTTTTAAATGTGGCTGAATAAGCATTGAGGGCACTGTCCAGGTTTTTATAAGTATCCGGCACCCACCAGGTAAATAGAGGATCATAACCGTTATAAAAAGTATATACATTTTTCAACGCTGCCTGCATGCCATAAATAATATAGGCAGCGCTTCTTTGATTTTTTACACTTAGCGATTTTTCAATTGACAGCTTTTGCTGAAGTTGTTTTAGTTGTTTGGTGATAAGAGAAAAACTTTCAGCAACATCTTTGCCTGTTACCAGGCCGCCTCTTCTTCTTATTTTTTCCAAAGAATAAATAGAATCTGCAAAAGGAAACCATTGTTGCAACTGGTTATAATCTTTTGCTTTCTCCTCTGCCTGGTGTACGGCTTCGCTTAGATCTCTTTTGAACAATACATAATCTGCCTTGCAACCTTGTGGTAGGGCGCTAAAATCCAGGGCGTTTAGTTTTCCCAGGTAATCATTTGCAAGTCTTTTATACCGCTCTCTTTTTTCAGGTGAACCCTCCACAATGTAAACCCGGTTTAAAGCCGTAACGTCAGCATAATACGTTGCAATAATATTGGGCATGTCGTTGCAGGGCACATAGTCCTTACTCATTTGCGCCAGCAGGCAAACAGAGAAACATAAAGAAAAACAAAGGGTTAGAAATGTTTTTTGCATTAAAAAAAATGATTTAGTAATAATTAATCTGCAGGAACGAAACTAATTGTTTGTCATCTCAGATACATACAAATATTACCATGTTATAAATTATAATAAGCCGATTGCTTTTTGTAGCTGTAAGATTTTTGTAGTGGATCTTTTAAAACAGCATAGTAAATAATGCGTGAATGAAGTGCGGTTAATCTATTTTATTTTTTATCAAAATGGATGCTTCCTGGTAACCCCGCAGGCAACGTTTGCTTCTATTCTTTATTTCATTTTACGCCGAAAAAACTCAACTGGTTAAAATTTGCATAAAGTGAGACAATGGAAGTTTATAATAGAAATGCAGGTTTTTTAATTTTAACTGTCTTTAAAACACTTATTCCGTAACCTAAGAAATAGTAAAAAAATACCGGCACCCCCTGAATTTCAAATAACATTTTTAAAACATCAAAATTTAATTTCTATGAGAAGATTAAAAAAGCCGCTTTTGCTGTTTGCCTGCTTTTTTGTATGGCTTTTGCCATCAGTAATAGCGCAGAACCTGCAGACTGCCAGAGGCACTATTAAAGACGAAAAGGGCAACCCTGTCAGCGGGGCGTCCATTACAGAAAAAGGACAACCGGCCAACGGAGTTTCTTCCGCAACTGACGGAACTTTTCTTCTAAGGCTAAAGGGTAACTCAGGTAAAATTATCGTGAGCTATGTGGGATATGCAAAGAAAGAAGTAACAAATGCTGGCAGTAATATTACCATCAATCTTTCGCCCGAAGATAAGACCATGTCCGATGTAGTGATTATTGGTTACCAGGGGCAAAAACGAAGAAACGTTACGGCAGCAATTTCTTCCATAAATGGAAAGGACATTGCAAATATTCCGCAATCCAGTTTCGATGAAACGTTGCAGGGACGACTTGCCGGGGTAAGTGTACTATCAAGTACCGGCGAGCTTGGTGCAAAGCCGCAGATCGTAATAAGGGGCGCTACCAATGTTGATTATGGTAATGCTAACGGTGGTAATACCGGGCCATTATACGTGATCGACGGAGTTATTTTTGATGTGAACGCAATTACACCTGCTTATACATCTTACAATGCAATTACCGGGGCGCCTGCTACTACCAACCCGTTGAGCTTAATAAATCCTAATGATATTGAATCTATAGATGTATTAAAAGATGCATCCGCTTCCGCTATTTATGGTGCAAGGGCGGGTAATGGTGTTATTATAGTTAAAACAAAACGGGCAAGAACTGGTAAGCCGCAAATTACAGGTTCCGCATACGCAGGCTTAAGCACAAGGCCCAACTTCAGGAAAGTATACACAGGTAATGCAGAAAGAGCTTTGAAGCTTGACCTTCTGAATGCTCAATTGCCTTACAGTAACATAGGTGGAAATCAAATTCCTATTGCCCTTACCGATAGCCTTAATCCTGCCTTCAATAATGATATAGACTGGCAGGGCCTGATGGTGCGCAATAATGCTATGGTTAACAGCCAGGATATTGCTATTGCCGGATACATCGGAAGCAGCAGTTACCGGCTTTCGTTTAACCATTACAGTGAGCAAGGAATATTAAATGGATTTTCTTTGGACAGGCTTGCCCCGCATTTGAATTTAAATATCCGTCCTGTAAGGCGAATGAATATTACCACGGATATTCTTTTAAGTGCAGAAAAAAGAAACCATGGCGTAGGTGGCTCTACAGGTGCTTTATTTAGTTCATGGAGTTTCCCCTCTTCTTTTGTCGCTTTAAATCAGCAGCAGATAGATGTATTCAAGGGTAATAAAAGTTACTATGATGATAATAAAATATTTACGATTGTCGGCTCTATAAACCTGCTGGATACTGTAGCACGCAACGTTACATTCAACAGTAATTTTTCTGCAACCAACTATATTGACCGGTATGATTATTTATCGCCCAAAGAAATTAACGGCCTGCAAAATACCGCGTACGACCTGAATTCTACCAACCCGGCATGGTCTTTTGAAAATTATCTTACTTACAGCAATCATGTAGGGAAAAATAATTTTTCATTAAGTGCAGGGGCTTCATCTTATAGCAACAAACAATATTACACGTATGCTACGGCCAAAGGAATTAACGTAACAGGTATCTCCACCTTGCAAACCATACCTTCCGGCGCAGATCTTTTTGTATCAACAAGCTATCAACGTAAAACAACTGTATCGTATTACGGGCGGCTTATTTACGACTTCGACAGTAAATATTTATTGACCGCTTCTATAAGAAGGGATGCCAGCTCTATTTACAGCTCATCGTATCGCTGGGGCACTTTTCCTTCCGTATCAGCAGGCTGGATAGCTTCCGATGAAAATTTCTTTGCCCCATTGAAAGGTGTTGTCAACTTTTTAAAACTGAGGGCAAGCTGGGGTATTACCGGTAACGACCCTGGTAGCTGGTATGCAAAATATCAAAACCTTTATACGGATGCGAGCTACCTGCTTTCTACCACCGGCACATTGGGAACAAGTGGCAGCTATGTTTACCTGGGAGGGACTCCTTCCACTTACAATGGCTCTACGGTAATTTCTCCTTATCCTTATTACAACTATATATTTAATGCAGGAGTTAACGCAAGTAATAATGTACGCTGGGAAAAGTTTCCACAGGTAGATGTAGGTGCAGATATTGAATTATTCAACGGGCGTATAAATGCCGCCATTGACTGGTATCAAAAAGATGCAAACGATAAATATTTTTACAATATTCCTGCGCAGGTCACTACCGGCTACGCTTACTACTCAGGCAACTATGTTGATGTAAGAAACCAGGGATTGGAGATAGCAGTAAATACAAGAAACTTTAGCTCCGCTTCGAAATTTCAATGGAACACAAATTTCAACATCTCTTTCAATAAAAATTACATTACCAAATTACCTAACGGCAACAGGGATTTCCTTTTCGGGCCACCATGGTTTCAACAAACACTAACTTTAGGAGAACCATTGTTCAATTACAAAGTGTTTCAAATTGATGGTGTATTTGCTACAGATGATGAAGTACCGGCAGACCCCATTACCGGCAAGAAATTATCTTTCCAAGGTGCGCCACTACAGGCGGGAGACCCAAGATATATTGATAATAACGGTGACTATAATATTACTTACGACGATAAAGTAATTGCAGGTAACCCGATGCCGAAAGTAACCGGCGGTTTTGGAAATACATTTTCATACAAAGGGTTTAGCTTGAATATTTTTTGTGCTTTCCTCACCGGGAGGAAAATATTTAATGGTTACCTGTCAGATTACCTGAATGGGAGCCGGTCATTCGGCGCATGGGGAGGTGTGGCCGGGCCGGCCGCTATTACTGACCTGCTTGATCAATTCTGGCTAAGCCCCGGCGACAGAACAAAATTTCCACGCATGGTATATCCTAACGGCACTGCACAAGACCCATGGAACATTGCCAGCTCTTATTTCGTAGAAGATGGAAGTTTTTTAAAAGTGAAACAGGCAACGCTCAGTTATAATTTCCCTGAAGGCTTATCAAGAAGAATGGGGATGAAAAGATTTAATGTGTATACAATGGCCGATAATTTATATACCTGGAAGAAGAGCAAACTTGTTCCTGACCCGGAGTTAGTTGATCCTACTTCAGGCTCAGCAAATGTTGTATATCCCTCTACTGTAAAATTTACCCTCGGTGTAAATTTTGAATTTTAGAAAATGAATTTCCGGATAAAATATTTCAGATTTTAAACCAAGAAAATGAAAAAAATAAATCTTCTTATTTGCATAACAGGTATCATTTTATCAGGTACATCATGCAAAAAATTTTTAGACCAAAATCCATTGAGCGGAGCCACTGACCAAACAACGTGGAAGTCAGAAGGCGATGCCAATGCATCAGTGTCTGCCTGTTATTCGCTTATCAGATCCGCTTTCAACGCAGCCATTACTTATTACACCTACGGCGATCTTGTTTCGGATGAATTTACTGATGTGCCCGGCGGTGATGGCGCTTACAGGGATGTACTAAACATGAACTGGGGCATAAGCATTCCATCGGCCAATACTTATGATCCCCGATTGAAGCTAAGAGTATATACCAATTTTTATACAGCCATTTCTCAAAGTAACCGTTGTCTTTACTTTATTGAAACGATGCCTGCAAATGTATTTGAAGGTGGTGATGAAGCCGCTCAGCAAGCCACCAAAAACAGGTACATGGCTGAAGCGTATTTTACAAGAGCGTTCAACTATTTCTACATGGCGCGTATATGGGGAGATGTGCCCATAATAACTACCTATTCACCCGATGCATCGGCTGCAGAGCAACTTCCAAGGATGCCGCAGGCTGAAGTTTTGAAGCAGGCAATTGCTGATGTAAATAAAGCGATTGAGTCTTTGAATTGGAAAGATGATGGATCGCCTGATAAAGTAGTGCGGGCAGATAAAGGAGCCGCTTATGCTTTGCTGGCGCATATCTACGCATGGGTGGGTGATTATGATAATTGTATAAAAGCCTGTGATGCTATCATAAATTCCGGCTCTTACTCTTTTGTAAGCCCGGCAAATTTTATGGATATTTATAAAGGGCAATCTTCTGAAAGCATCTTTGAAATTGCGCAAAATTCTTCTTCCGAAAGCATAAACGCCACGAATGCATACAGCTTTACAGGAGTTACTTTAATTCAGCCTTACACAAGCCTGGGAGACCCACAACCACGCTGGCAACTGAATATCGGACTTATTAATTACTTATATGATGACAGCAATGACGTTAGATTTCAAAAGGCTTTTACTAAAATACAAACAGGCAGTGTGAATGCTTACGAATGCATCAAATATGCGAATATTCAAAATATAAATAATAACCCGGCTTACCAGATTGCTGTAAACAATATAATCGTGTTCAGGCTTGCAGATATTATGCTGTTAAAAGCTGAGGCATTGGCAACAAAGTCTGATAACGCTGGAGCCATGCAATTATTAAATGCAGTAAGAGCTGCGCGTAACGCCGCCGCCATTCCCGCCGGCGCTTCAGGCAATGATCTATACTATACAATTTCTGATGAAAGCGGAAGAGAATTGTTTCTTGAAGGGCACCGGACATTTGATTTAATAAGGCTTGAAAGGCTTACCGGCGAGCAGCAGTTTCCTTTTATGACGCAAGGTGAATTTCTACAGGGCAAATACTACTGGCCAATAGATCCCACGTTGTTTCTTACGAATTCTAAACTTACTCAAACACCTTACTGGGTTGGCAAAATCAGGTAAGCAGTTATAATTTTTTTTCGCTTTAAAAATTTAAATATGAAAAAGATCAGTAAAAATATTTTAGCAGGCCTCGGGGTAATTTGCCTTACTGCTTTTATATTCTCCTGCAAAAAAGATAATTATTTAAAAGATGGCGGCGTAAGTACTGCCGCATCCAGTCTGTCCACGTATGACTATTTGAAAAATCATAAGTACCATTATTTTGACACAACTATTTTAATAATTGATCATTTTAATCTTAAGGATTCAGTAAATAATGCAGGAACCTTTTTTGCTTTCACAGACTTTTCAGTTAATGCCTTGATGAAGACACTGAACTGTACAACACTGGATGATTTGTACGCACAGGTAACCGGCAAATTGGTTACCCAATATATGTTTAGCGATAAAAATATTACGCTTGGCAACGCCACTACGAGTGCTGTTCAATACCCTGACTGGGCGGGCGATGCAGCCCTGGCTGCGGTAAAGAAAATAGTGGGCTCTTACGGTGTTTACCTTGTTAATTCCGCCCCCACTTTTTCTTATTACACTTTGCAGTATGTAAAAATAAATGGTGTACTCGACGGGTCAGTTAATGCTCCGCCCGATGATATACCCGATGTTGCGATTTCATGCCAGACATCGGGTATCGTAACCAGCACAGGCACTACAATGCACGTACTTATAAACAACGCACTCTTAAATAAACTATAGCTGTAGTTTTTCTTCTATAAAAAATTTCAAATCATGATAAATAATAAAATAAAATTTTCTGCACTTCTACTTATTTGTGGTATAACGGTAATGTATAGTTGCAGTAAAATTGAAAAAGGTTTTTTAAGTGAAAATCTTTTTTATGTTGAAAATCCGTTTTTTGTAACACAAGGTGTTACCAGTGTTTCCTCCAGCCTGGTAGTGGATGGCTCAACCGTACCGCTGGATGTTGAATTGCTAAAAATAACCGATAAAGCATCCGGTCAAAATGTAGATAGTATTTTTTTAAAACCGCAAGAGTTACAGGTTTTTACAGGTTCAGTTAGCTATACTGACTCTACCGTTGAAGGATTACGCAGCAAGCTCAAAGATAGCATGGTAGCCCCATTCAGCGTTAATCCACAAGGCGGAAGATTACAATTCACAGGCACGTCTACTTTTATTCCCCAGGGAGTGTATAGTATAGATATAGCCGTTTCAAATGTAAGAGGTAAAAGAACGTTAGAAAATGCATGCGATATCACGGTTATCCCAACAGCATTTTTTGTAACTACCGGTACATCCTATAATTATTTGTTAGATACTATTTCCCAGGGCCGGACTTATACTGTACCTGAGATAACTGCTACAAGAGATGAAAACGGCCCGGCAACGATTTCCATAAAATGGATTGATGAAGATGGAAAAGTATTTAATCCTGCTAACGGTGAAGTATTGGCCAGGCCAGGGCTTGCTTCCTTTCAAAACTGGGATCCTTATTACAAAGCACAATTAACCGATACTTCGTTTGTTTTTCAGTACCCAGACCACGTACCCGAATTCCCGGTTTTTAATCCTGCTTCCAACGGTGCGGGTGGCGTGCAGGGAGATTACTGGTGCTACTATAAAATACCCGCAAAATTTATAACGGCACCAGGACAGGAAGCCCGGACAGGATTTTCATTTAAATTCCCTAACGCGGTGGGTTCATATTTTGTAACCATTAGGGAAGTAGGTGTACATAAAAGATGATTCCCCGGTTTTCAATTTATAAAAAGCTCAAACCCCTAACCAGAAAGAAACCACGGACAGTGGCATCGTTGGCGTGCAGGTTGTGGAAAAGTGTTTAGGCAAACCTGTTTTTGTTAAGCAGTAGAAAGTTTATAGTAGATTCTAAAGCAGGTATAGCAGTTATAAAAGGAAAGCGCCTAATCAGCCGAATCAAAGGGCCAGTCAGGTTTTGAATTTTGATCAACAAGGCCGGAGAGCAGTTAGTAAATTAGATTGCAAAAATCATATTACGCTAATCAGCGACTTTACGAACCTAATATATTTCCACTCCATATAATCCTGAGTAAATTTTATTGCTTTGATGCGTGAGGGTTATACGCAGTTGATTTGTTTTTACGGAAGAAAATGAACACAAGTTTAAACCTGCCTGCGGTGCTTCCGGGAGTTTATGTGTATTAATAACAGCGCTCCACCGGGTGCCATTCCAATATTGGATTGCGTATTGCCGGGGTGGCTGCACGCCTCCTTTGTCATCATAAACATAGAGCAACACTTCTGAAACATTTTTAACCTTGTTAAACTTAAAGTTCACCCAATCGGAATTATTGGGCGATTCATATCCCGTCCACCGGTTAGCAGGATTCGGTATTCCGTCATTGATACCTTTTGGGTTATCAAATTGAGAGGTATAAGAATAAGATAACGCAGCTTGTTTATAAAATGCAGCATCCTTAATGTTGTTCATCGCTGCCCGCTCATAGTTTTTCTTATCTCCCCAGGCTTCAATCTCAGAGATGCCAACCTTGTGATCTTTATCCGGCTCCATTATGATCCTTATTTTAGTAGTGCTTATTTTTTTAAGAAGTATGTGGTTGCCTTTATCGCCTTCCGGCTGTGCCGGGCTGCGCTTTGTTTCCGGCGCCGGTATCCATTTACCTTTAGCCCAATATTCAAAATGATACTTAGCAGGTGTTCTTACCGTTCCTAAAAAATCATTTATAAAATATACAATTACTTCATTGATCTGCTGCTTTACTCCAAAATCAATACCTGCATAAAGATTGCCGTCGCCATCACTCCCTTCATTCGTCCATCGGTTAGCTGGAATTTTATAATAAAAAAACTGCCCGTCATTTAATTTATTATAGATGTTAGCGCCAATGCCCGGAAAAGAAGCAAATGCTTTTGGATAGTAATTAGCCGTCGAGTTATTCGCGGCAAGGTTTACCCTTCTTTCCTTCTTTATTATGTTCGTACTTTTAGGAACGGCAACAACCATGCGTTCGATTGCCGGCACTGAAGCCGCTTTTTTTCCATCTATCCAAAGTGATAAACCTTTACCCTTCTTATATTTATTACCGGTTTTATCCCAAATAACAGAAAGCGTATGGCCATGATAATACACATCATCCAGGGTAAAGAAGTCCCAGCTATCGGGAATCAAGGGATGAAGCTCCACCGAATCTGAGGCCATCGGTTCCAGGCCCAAGAGCCCGGTAATAACCAAGTCAATGTAAGAAGAATGAAAATAATTTTCACTATGATTTGGCGTGTCATGCCCGCTCCAGGAGCCTGTTTCGGGGTCATTGGCTTCTGCTATATATGGCTCCCCGTTTTTACGTTGGGTAAGAGAAAAAATTTTGAGTTGATTAAAATAATCGTTTTTAGAAATGGGCGCATGAGGATAATATTTTAAAAGGTTTGCCATTGCCTTCAATGTTTGTGATGTGGCATAAGGCCATGCATTTCCACTCCAGGCGCAACAGTTTTTTGCTATTTTAAAAAGCGGATCCTGCTTCTCTACTGTCGTGGGCCCATATTTTGCAAAGAAGTAATTCGAGTCTGTTACAAATTTCCAGGCAGATTCGTAGCCGGTATCCGGCATATTAAAGTACCAGGGTATAAAACCAATTTCTTCACGCCCGTGTTCATTGCCCGCATACTTCCCGGTCTCGTAGGTAAGTGTATTTGCTTTAATTCCTCCTTCCTCATCATTTTGAAAACGGTGAAAAAAGAAATCCCTTTTGGCATTCCAGCATTTTAGCTGGAAGTTTTGTTTAATGGTATCCGCCTTTCTTACATACAGCCTGCTCCGGTCATCGTTTCCTTTGAGTTCATTCAAGTTTGCGATAGCTTTTGCATCTGCCCACATATAACTATTTAAGGTTGGCCTGTACCCCGGCGCACCGGCAAACCAATCTTTCGTTTGCCGGCTGTTAATATTCGTTTCCATTCCGTCATGCATTCCATCCCAGGCAAACAGCCCTTCTTTAGGCACGTAGTGTTCAACTTCCCAGCCTTTGTAATTTGTTTCTAATTGTGGCAATATGGAAACTGAAAATTTATAATCCTGGTAAGTCTTGTACATCTGCCATACTGCATCTGCTATCCAGGTAGAATAATTTCTTGGTTGCGCTCCCGCTACATTGAAAAAGTAGCCGGCATAGTCTTCCGCATACATCGGATTGCGTAACCATCGCAGCTCATAAAGCTGGTGGCCCGCGGGGCAACTGATGGCTCCATAAGTTCCGGACCACCATGGCCTATCAATAAATTCTGTAAAGGCATAGCCATCCTCCGGCGAGCCATACACCGCATGGTCAGTAATTAATTCCCAACGGTAATACCAGGTGATGTCAATATCACTATCCGGCGTTTCTATGAAAGGAATATTTTTTTTATACCAATTCCAGTCTTTGTTGTGCCAAAAATTAAATTTATCAAGCATCTTCTGTTTATCAAGAATTTGAGCGCCGGCAATGTTTGTTGATAATAGTATTATGGTAAGCAGAAGAAAAGTTGACTTCTTTTTTAGTTTCATATTTAAACTAATTTTTCGCAGGCTTCACTATTCTGGATTCGAAGACAGCTCCGGCGATATTGTTTGGTAGCCCTTGAAACTTAATGGTAATAGTATCTTTACCAACGGTGAGATTTTTGGGGATAGCATATTGCTTATCGATGTAATGGCCAGGCTGCTCAGCATGCAGGGATTCACTTGCGATTTTCGTTCCGTCTGCAAATATTTCAAAAGCCCGGTTGCCGCCATCGCTACCGTTATAAGTGTTCAATAACTGGAGATCTCCGGGTACAACTTTTACTTTAATAGAAAACCAGCCTCCGTTCGGCGCATCACGAAATTTCCGGTCCATATAAGATCCCATGCCGGTATTTTCTCCTGTGAGCGCATGATCCTTTTCTGACTGCTGTTCACCAAATCTCACCACGTCAACGGTTCTTTGTTCAATGTCTTTCAGCCTTAATAATTCCTTTTCGTAGGCTTCTTTTTTTACCTGCCAGCCGGCTTCTGAAAATTGATCCCAATAAACAATATAACGCTGGTCGTGAATTGAGTAAAAGGGTTGCAGCAACACTTCATTTGGCCTGCCGGTGTTGACCGTTGTAAACGTTAGTGTTGCGGCATCAACAGGCTTTACCCATTCATTTACAGGCTGATGATTACCCACCAATACGGGAACGCCCATAAGCCCCGGCTTCTCCTTTCCAAGAACGCCGGCCATCAGCAGCGGCCCGTAAAATATGGCTATTTTAGATGAGTCATCCGGCATTGCCTCCGTATTTAGCTGCATGTGAAAGCGAAGTTCTATTTCATCATTATTTTTCCAGGTGCGATCAACCAAAGTGTAGGAACCGGCCTGTGATGCAATGGATGTTTTTTTGCCGTTGATATAAATTTCCATTCCGTTTTTTGACCAGGAAGGGCAGCGGAGATGCATCGAAAAGCTCACAGGCTTAGCAGTGCTTATTTTTAGCCGCGTACTTGCTTCGCGTGGAAAATTGTTTTGCTGTTTAATCACCACTGCTTTTTCTTTCCAGGTAAGCACAGAGGGAATAAAAAGATTTACAAAAAGCCCCCCGGCACCATCTTTAAAATAAATATCTTCTCCATACTTTGCATGATTTTCTATGCCCGTGCCTACACAGCACCAAAAGGATTCGTCAGGAGTACTATATACCTTCTGAGTTCCTGATTGGAGAGAAACATAGTAACAAAGCATACCCGTCTCCGGATTTTGAGAGGCCAGTATATGATTATAAACCGCTCTCTCGTAATAATCGGCAAGCTCCACAGAAGGCGCCCAGGTAAACAAGTGCCTGTCGAGCTTCAGCATATTGTAAGTATTGCAGGTCTCTGACGTGTTAGTGCTTAACGCATTTTTAAATTTCCCAGGCTGGTTAAATGATTCGTAATTACTGTTGCCGCCGTTAACGTAAGTATGATCTTTCAGCACTGTTTTAAAGAAAAATTCTGCGATATCAAGCTCCTTTTTATTGCCCGTGAGCTCATACTGCCGGGCCGCACCTATTATTTTAGGAATCTGCGTATTCGCATGCCGGCCACCGAGGTCATCAATGCCTTCACTCAAGGGATCCAATATTTTGTCGTGATAAAACTTAAAGGAAAGATCAAGATATTTTTTATTGCCCGTGATTGCGTAAACCTCCGCAAGCGATTCATTCATGCCGCCAAATTCCGTCGCAAGCATTTTTTGAAATAGTGAATCAGGCATGTTATAAAATTTCCTGTATGCCCAATCTGAAAGATGCGTAACCACTTTCTTGGCCTTTTGGTTGCCGGTGTATAAATAGGCATCCAGTAAACCGGCCCAAATTTTATGCAACATATACCACGGCACCCAGGCACCATTGAGATCAAATCCTGCGGACACTATTTTACCGGCAGCAACATTGTTCCAAAGTGTATCATCACCGGGAATGCCACCAATGTAGCCTGTTTTTCTCGCTTTCTGAATTTCATCGAGTTCATCCACCACGTAATTCACTTTTGATAAAAAAACCTTATTACCGGTAGCAGCATATTCCAGGGACAAGGCCGAAAGGTAATGACCAAGCATATGAGAAGAAGTTTGTTCCCAACCTCCGTATAAGGGCGCTTTGGCCTTAAGCCCGGCATTTGTCCGCCACCGGTGAAGAAAACGGTCGGGATCGAGGGAGAGAAGGTACCCGGTATTTTCCTTCATTGCTTCGCTAAAAGGATTGCCTGGCAAAAGCCGCACGTCACCAAGTGAAAATGGCACAGCTCCCCGTTTTATCACGGGCTTTATTACATAGAGATTTTTCAACTGTGCTGAGGCCATGGAAGCCATTGCTATCATTATCGCCACGCAAACAAATTTCGCCCCTACATTGAATTTCATTCTATTAATTTTTATATTGTATGAGTTTACAGCAAATGATTACCGCTTACTCACATGTTAGCATTCCACCAAAAAAATTTGGGCGTAATGTCATCCAGGCAATAGCGATAAAATCAAAAACAATTTGCAAAGGCAACTTTTATTTATGCCCATTCACTGGCGGCCTAACATAAGTATATAACTTCTCGAAGGTATTTTCTTTAGATGGAAACCACCCAACAGCAATTAATCAATGATTAACTTATTTTAACCAAAAACCTATCTCACTCCATAAATAAAAATTAACGAAAGGCAAGGGAATTGTTTACGGTAATTAAATTGATGTTAGCGAAGACTAATAAAAATGAAAGCAATACTGACTTGTG
The DNA here is from genome assembly GCA_965217965.1 of Hanamia sp. Taxonomy (GTDB): domain Bacteria; phylum Bacteroidota; class Bacteroidia; order Chitinophagales; family Chitinophagaceae; genus Ginsengibacter. The sequence goes on from CBDCJQ010000002.1 coordinate 1,434,408, forward strand.
ATGTAAAACATTGTTCACTTAATAAAGCCGGGCAGGCCACTTTACAATACTATTGGAATAAAATCTTCACCAATTTACCATGGTAGCTTACACTTTTAATAGTTCCTTGCGGAACCAGTTCCACGTTGAATTTACGTTCGGTATTTATATTGGTAAAACCTTTTGGTGCACCCGGTTCTATGGTTAATTGTTTTAAATGATCGTTCCAAATTATATGCGTCCATGTTCCTTTTTTCTGAAGGTATTCCTGGCTTATGCCATCATCTTCATACAAAGTATAAGATCCATCTATACCGGTAAAAACTTTTAGCGTGGTTGGTTCCTTCACCACTTCGCTTGTATACTGGCGCACAGGATCGAATGGAATTATTGCGCCGGCACGTACATATATCGGCATGGTGGCCAGGTCAATTTCTCGGGTAATCTCCTGCCCACCGTTAACTTTTTTATGCGTCCACCAATCGTACCATTCACCCTGCGGTAAGTAAACGTTTCTTGTAGTAGCACCTTTTTCAAAAACCGGCGCAATAAGCAAATCGCTACCCCACATATATTGTGTTCCCATGCCTTTTACTTTTTCATCATGTGGATATTCAAGCCACATGGCCCGCTGCAATGGCATTCCGCTATGCCTTGCCTGCCAGGCTAACGTGTAGGTGTAAGGCAATAACTGGTAACGCAGGTCATCATACTTGCGGGCTATAGGTTCTATATTGAGATTATTTAATTCTGACGCAAGTGGCGGAACCCTGTCTTCAACAAAACCCATATAGCTAAGGCCCCAACCCCACGGCAACCGTGTATGCCAGGTGCGGCCATGCGACCGGAAGGAGCCGCAGAAAGATGCGAACTGGAACCAACGTGCGTAAAGCTCTCCTGTTAGTTCATGGTTGGAATAAAAGCCGCCAATATCTGATCCCCAATAGGGCCCTATACTTAACGAATAATTAATGCCAACAGCCACCTGCCCTTCCAGCGTTTTCCATGATGATTCGGTATCACCGGACCATACCCAACCTCCCCATTGCGCTATGCCGGGATAACCATTTCGCTGAAGGCTCCAGGGCCTAACGTTGGGCTTAGACGAAAGTGATCCCTGGTAATACAGTTGATGGCGTTTGATCCGCTCAAACAAATTAAACCAATCCCCTTCATCAGGCCAGAAGCCGTCAACATCTTTGCTCACAAGGCCTTCATGTTGTTGCCAGTAATTTTTTATGTGAGAAGCATCCAGTACTTCGCCGGGAGCTGGAGGAATATTTCCATGAAGCGTGGGTAGTTTATTCCTGTCCCACGGCACCATGTGCAGTATCACTTTTACATGGCGGCTATGCATGTCCGTTAGAAAATCTTTCGGGTCACGATGAAATACCTGCGGGTTAAATTCAAAGGATGGTTGCGGCTTGTTCCAGCCACGCGGAGCGAAGCCCGTGCCCAGGTAAATAACCGCATCTACCGGAATTTCTTTATTACGGAAGGTATCAACGATACCAAGCATTTGATCTTCGCTATCGAGCGTGCGGTGCGATTGCATGTAGCCCAGAGCCCATTTTGGCGGCATTACTGCAGGGCCCGTTATGTCAGAATAATCTTTCATTAACGCTGCGGGGTCATGCGCATCAAATACGAAAAGATCGTATAGGCCCGGCACAATTTTATCTACTGGCGGCAAGCCTTTTCCCTGGTTCAGGTGCTGGTTTTCCTGGTCTTGCTGTACAACTTTTGCCGGCGGCGTCCATGGAATAAAGACGCCCTTATCTTTTTGAGAGAGGTCAACCTCTACCCAGGGTGCGGCGATAAATAAACTCCAGCCCGCTGTGCCCACCAACATGGGCACCGGGTTGCGGGAACCGTATGCCCCACTTTGCCAGCGTGGCTGCATGCTATCATATCTTCCGCGGCGGTCAAACTGGATAGATTCTTCATGCCAATCGTTGCCAGGTGCAGACTTTGGGCCACCTTCACCCATACCCAATACCGGTTCATCATTTAGCTTGAAAGACAGTGAGCCGTCGGTAAGAAAGGAAATATCCTGCACCGGTTGCCCGTCGCCGTTAGTTACCATTATATTGAGCGGATCAGCTTTTATTTCCACTAATAATTTTCCAATCTTTTTCTTTATTGGTTTATTTAATTCAGTAATGCTAATAGCCGGGGCTGGATAATCCCTGCTGACTATGGCTGGGTTAAAGGGAAAATCATCTTTAAAACTTAAAGGCTTCAAAGTAATGCGGATACTATTTTCACCGGCTGCTCTTATATTTAATTGCGCAGGCTCGCCTGCTGAAGTTATTTGCTGCGCCTGCAGGAGTTGGGAATATAAAAGTGCAAAGGCTATAAGTGTTGTCCGCAGGATACCATTCATTTTATATTTATTTTACTTGATAAACAACCTCTCATTATTTTATTTTGAAAGCGACACGGTGCATCCGCCGGCAGGCACGTGTATGTTTATTACTTTCTGCGAGGCTCCCTCCAGTTTAATGCTGCCGGCTTTTTTACCATTTACTTTTAGATGATAAATATTTCCTGCCGTGCCGGTAAGTTTTAATTGCATTATGTGCGGCTTTGCTGTTATATTATCAATGGTAAATAAAACAGCTTTGCCGTTTTTATCAGTAACAACCGGCATAGTTTTTGAAAAACGGTCCCTGCTGATTTCAATTGAAAGCCTGGATGAATTAGTGATAAGGCCGAAGTGTATTCCAAGGCCATCCGCGGGAATAACACGAAGTTCATTGTTGTTAATTTTTAGATTTCCGCCGTAGGCTATCCAACCAAAGAGCGGATCATTCGTGATGATTGAGCAGGCCGTATGCGTAACTGCGCCTAAACCAAGATCCGCTTCCCCATCATAGTTCCAGGCACCGCGTGGCGCACTTCTATCCTGCAACCATATACGGCCATATTTTTGCGAATTAAAAGCCCAGCCTGTCGCCCCATCATTTTCTTTTCCCGGAAACCAATAACCATAATTGGAGGCTGCCGTACCGGTGTTCATCAAGGCAAAAGAACTTAAATAAGATGCATAACCTAATTGTAACCAATCGTAAGGTTTTTCGGCAAATTGCGTAGCATAATCCAGAATACTCCAACCACCCATTCTCGCCATATAACTTAAGCCGCCGGCTTCAGAATCATCGGAACCCAAAGTGTAATACGCAGGATTGATGTAACCTCTTACGGCAAGCCCAGCCATGTTTTGTCGATCCATAAATGCACGGCTGTCCTGTTCCTTCACCACCGGATGCGAATACCATTTCTTTAGGTTCACATCATACCACAAATTACTATCAGGCTTCATTGTATTTAAGGAGCCATACTTTGCAAATGCGTAACTCGATTCAAAGGCGGTGCGGTCAATACTGTATTCTGACCTGAAAGGATATTCATCATCATACACAAAATACTTTACTTTTTTTTCCCACTCGTGCCGCAGCCAGTCTGCGTCTGCCTTTCGGCCATATCGTTCCAAATCGGCTATCAGCGGCAATAAAATCATCTCATTATAGCAGCCCCATTTATAAGTGTCGTACCAGGAAAGAATGTGATAAGGATAAGTGAAGTAAGCCTTCGCCGTTTGGAAAGCCCGCTCAAGATATCCTCTGGCATCGAGGTAGGAAACTTTTTCAGGATACAATTCAGCGATCTGGAACATGTGATAATACATCTTGGTAATATGCGGGTAATCATACGATCGCCAGATCTTCATTTTATCAAGATTATAATCCCGCACCATGGCACGCAAAAATGTATCGCGGGCAACATGCCAGTTGGGCACCCCATAAATACCATAAGGATTTGGAAATTCTTTATCCGTTCTTTGAAGACCGCCCCACACAAAATTTTGGATGTAATATTCTACCGATTTTATTTCATCGTCATTGGGCAGGTACACATTTTTTGAAGCAATAAAAGGGGCTTTACTTAAGCCTATATCATCACAACTTAAAACATATCCCCACCAGAAATCAAACCCATCTGTATTATCAGGGCCACGCAACACTTTGTTTTTCATGTCCCAGATAGAATACAAACCATTATACCATTTTGTGCTATCGCGATGTTGTTGCTTCTGCGTAAGAAATGCGCTTCGCTTTTCTATAAGCGTTTCCACAGGCTCGGTAGAAAAGAATTCAAGAATCGAGTGCTCGTTACCGTTATAGTGGATGGTCAATTTATTTTCTCCAAGATGATTAAAACTCACTTCGTAAATAAAATAGCCGCTATCTTTTTTCCCAACAAGTTTAAGGCTTGTTTGCGAAGGAAACTCCGGAGAGATGGAATCAATATTATTTTTTGTATGAAGAGAAAATGTTGCGTTAAGCCCTTGCGGCAGCGTCATTCCCGGCACGATCCTTACATCAAAAAGGCCATTGTCGTAAAGTGCTTTCCTCATATCGTCGTAGCTATTTACCCACTGCATCCTAAAGCGGTATGTGGCGCTGCTGCCTTTGTCACCGGCTGCTGCAAGAGGAAGCATTGTGTTAGGCATCCGCCAGGTTCCTTGTGTTTCTTTCTGTGCCGGTAAACCCGAATGAATAAAGGCGGTGAAACGCGGAGAACTTTCAAAGTATTCCAATTGTGTTCCAGGCTTGGTCATCAGCAAAAGAAAAGGCGGTGCGCCTGAAGGACGGGTAAAGTAGAGGAAAGAGCTATTGCCGCCAATGTATTGATGCTTGATAAATGTTTGCTCAAAAATATAGCCGGGCGTTTCACCTGAAGGGCGTGCCCAGGGCAACGTAATAGAAAGATCGCCCACCGTTACCGGGAAGTTCATCATGTTCTCAACTTTAATGTTCCAGTCAATTCCGTTCCCAACCTGCTCAAATGTTCGTTGCATTTTCAGTACCACGCCCTTCTTATAATCGGTGTAGCGCATCATGCCGGGAGACATCACCTCTGCTGCCGTAGAGTCTTTATAGATATTAAGCCAATCGCCATTGCCCACCTGGTATTTAAGATTTACATCGCCCCACGCGCTGTTTTGCGCAACAATATTTGCATGAAATTTATCTTCGCCAGATTGAAAGCTGGCGATGCCTTTTGAATTAAAAGTGGCTTCAAAGCCGTTGCCGGTAAAGCTTGTTTTAATCCCCGGTTGTGCATGTACGTTAGTTGTTGCTCCAAAAAATATTATAAATGCAACCAGGAAAATGCGGGCAACTTTATGTGAGGGAGATATCGTCATTCGTTTAGTTTTTTTTACCGCACTGTGTAATTTTTCCAAAGGCCAATTGAATTTCATTTTAATCATGCCGTGCTAATGCAGGGAACACAATACAATTAGATAAAGCCTTTCGAAGGTATTTTTTTTAATACCGAAAGCACAACAGCAATTAATCAATAGTTCACTTATTTTAACTAAAACAAAACTTGCAGAAGACAGGATGGCCAGGGGGAGAAATGAATGTTCGTACGAAGGTTGATGAACATTGACTAAGCCAGCCACTTAAGAACACAGAGACTCATTGACTAGTTTGCGCCTTCCTATTTTTTGGAAAATTTATAGACTTAGGTAGAATATTCGCTAAGAACGTAATAGAAAGGACTCGCAAATGTCAAATACAAACCGAGACGTCTTTGCGCCTGCTCCTTTGGAGAAAAGTTTTCGAGCAGAGAGTTTGTATTCTGAAAATCTTTCAGAAAACTTTGTGGCAATCTCCTTGGTATAATAATGCCAACTATACCAAGGAGATTGCCGCGTCGCCGCTAGTTTTATTTGAATTGTTACATTTTTCGGGCGACTCGCAAAGACGTGACTTGGGCACGCCACCTTTGCCTGATGTGTTACGCTTGCGATTGTTCTACCTAATTCTAAAAATCTAATACGGAATAAACGGCAAAATTCTTTACTGACGGAATTAAAATGTTTCATTTTCCCGGGACAAAAGTGTACGCAAATAAGGGCGAAATAATTAGAATGGCGATAACGTTAAATGCTCTCCCTGATTTACTATTGACTGCTTTGTTAGCTTCGCAAATACTTCAATAGATGTTAATCGTAACACCTATGTGCGTCGATATTAATTACAAAAATTAATAAAAAAATACGATGCTATAAACTATTTTTTACCGGCTTCACTTTTAATGTTTCAGTTTCGCGGGACAATGATTTTCCGAGTATCCGGCTTCCATCGGCAGTGATTAGTAAATCTTCTTCAATTCTTATTCCTCCAAAATTTTTATACGTTTCTAATTTTTCGTAGTTGATAAATTCAGAAAATTTATTTTCCTTTTTCCATAGATCAATCAATTCAGGAATAAAATAAATACCCGGTTCTACGGTCACGACAAACCCCGTTTCGAGTTTGCGGCCAAGCCTTAATGATTTCAATCCAAACTGTGTACTCTTTTTTAATTCATCTGCATAGCCCACATATTCTTCCCCTAAGTCTTCCATATCATGCGTATCTAACCCGAGCATGTGGCCGAGACCGCATTGAAAAAACATTGCATGCGCTCCCTGGTTTACCGCTTCTTTACTATCTCCTTTCATAAGCCCCAAAAACTTTAATCCTTCAGCCAGTTTTTCACAAGCGAGCAGATGAATATCTTTAAAATTTACGCCAGGTTTTAAAGAAGCAATCGCTATTTCATGTGCGTGAACTACGATGCTATAAATCTCTTTTTGTTTGGAAGTAAATTCACCATCTACCGGGAAGGTGCGTGTAAGGTCGCCACCATAATGCATGGATGTTTCTGCACCGCAATCGCAGAGCAACATTTGTCCACTCTTTAAAATATTGCCCTGGCTATGATTATGAAGAATTTGCCCGTTTACTGTAAGGATGGTCGGGAAAGCAAGGTTACCTCCCGCACTTAATGCAATGCCATGTATAATGCCGGCAATCGTTGTTTCTGAATTTCCTTCAGTGGCAAGCCGCGCTGCTTCCAATTGCATATCAATGGTTACGTTTACGCCTCTTTCTATTTCTTCAACTTCTTCACCAGACTTAACGGAGCGTTGGGCAACAACGGCTTTAATAAGTTCAATGCTTGCATTCGCTTTCAATAATTCAAATGGAATATTCAGCCAGCTATGTAATTTTTGAATATTATCAGCCCTATATGGCGGCAGGTAATGGACGGTTGCTTTCTGCGATAATGCTTTGCTGGTATAATCTTTTACTGATAAAGCCGGGAGTACTTTTGATACGCCAACCTCCTCAGCCTGTTCGTGCAGTGATTGCATTGGCCCTGTCCAAATAATATCTTCTACATCGATATCATCACCAAAAATAATTTCCTGGTTGTTCTCTATATCAATAATAGCCGCTAAGCCGGGCCTATCTAATCCAAAAAAATATAAAAAATTACTATCCTGCCGGAAGGGATAATGATTACCGGAATAGTTCATGCTGCTTTCTTCGTTTCCCAATAATACTATTAGCCCTTTGCCAAGCTGCTCCTTTAATCTCTTTCTTCGTTGTATATAAACTTCTTTATCAAACATGATGTGTTTTAATTTTTATTTTAAATAAGGGAATCTCTTGATATTTTTTTCTGTTGTATAGAAATTAAGATTGTTTCCGACTCAGTGACCTCACCCCAACCCCTCTCCGAAGGAGAGGGCCGTGAAAGTTGATAACAGTAAGTTTTTCATTAAAATTGAGATTGTTTTATTGTCTCGAATTTAATTTTGCTTCCAGAATTTTCGCCGTTTTTGTAGCACACAATCCACCGATATTGGTACACTTAAATTCGTGTGGTATTCCCATGCCGATTGTGTACATCGTTTGTATCGATTCATCTAAAGGTATTAATTCGTCATAACCGGAGAGCGCCATATTTGCAAAAGATATTGCGTTCGTTGCTGCCATTATATTATTCCCCAAACACGGCGCTTCCACTCTATTGGCAATGGGTGTGCACGTCATACCAAGTGTGCTTTGCAATACCAAAGAAGCAGCATCCGTAAGAGATTGCGCAAGCGAGCCTTTCATACCGGCATATAAACTAGCAAACGAATCAAAGAGGAAAAAAGAATGCTTGTAAAGCTGATACCCGATTATGAAAACAAAACCTTAACCGTGATACTGCACTCCCTATCCGCGAAGCCATGCTACCGCCGACTCAGTGAGGGCCGTGAAAGTTGATAACAGTAAGTTTTTCATTAAAATTGAGATTGTTTTATTGCCATACTCCACGCCACAACCCGCCACTTCTCCGGCAAAAGTTGACTGAGTCGAAATAAAAATTCCAATTAAGCCCGCCACCAGCATGGCTTTAACGATTTCATCTTCGGTAGCTTTGAGGAAATCTGCAGTTCCAATGATAGCACCCGGAAGCGTACCACACGAACCAGCGGTAGGCGCCGCGACAATAACTCCCATTGAACTCTTTACCTCCATTAATGCAGACACATACATGATAACAATATTGAGCGCACCTGTATCTATTAACCGCTTGTTGTTTAATTGGCTTTTGAAATTTACAGATTGGCTTCCTAACAACCGGTCAGCATAATGCGTACCCTGGAGGCCAGATTTAATGGAGTCTTTTAGAATACGCACAATCTTCCTCATCTTCTCAAAAATTTCTTCTTCAGAAATGTTTCCTCTTTCGCTTTCATAAAGAACAGCCAGGCCCAATAGAGAAAGATCTTTATCGCTATTATAGTCCAGCATTTCGTTGCAGGTAGTAAAGGGAACTTTAATATTTTTTCTTGAAAGGACAGGAAGAACAGGCGAGAGCTTTTTTATAAACCTGACATCTTCCATGGCTGCCAATTGTGCTTGAAGTAATTCGCTGGGAAAATGTTGCGCCTTTATTTCAATAAAAAACGGCTTACCCTCATGCACAATTAAATGGTCAGAAGGCATCTCTTTATTAATTAATTCCAATACCTTACCCGGTGTCTTACAATAAATAAGCGTTTCGTAAAAGTCGCCCATCATCGAAACTTCAATTCCGTCAATGGCGATTATTTCAATCATACCACCACCTGTTGAAATAGCGGTTACAGTCCGGGTTTCTCCCGGGTTGCTCAAACTGATGTGATACGTGTTTAAATGTTTTGCATTAATATCTCTTATACCAAATTGCACTTTGATACCCGCTTCAGCAATATAATTTTCAGATCCGGGCAAGCGTTCATCATCTGCTTCCCACCCCAGGAAGCCACCAAATAATCCCATGTCCGATCCCTGGCCTGTATGCGTGTCTGCCAAAGAGCCGTTAGGATCAAATTCAACTAAAATATCCGTTATATTATTTTCCATAAGATCCCTGCACAGCCTACCGGTCCGAAGGGATGCAGCACAGTGAGAGCTTGACGGGCCACGCATTACAGGGCCTATCACATCATTAAAAATACTTGGAAAGTTTTCCATAACAAACGTTTTAGCACTGTTATTTTATTGGCACCATATAATTAGGGTGCAACTTTTTTTAGCCTTCGGCTAAAATTTTTTTTGCCACGGATTACACGGATTTTCACAGATTAAAATTTGTTTCACAACTACTACAAATGCTCTTTCCAAAATTTTTCCATTGTTTCCCGCAAATGAAGTGATGTGTTTTCTCTTTCGTAAATGCCGTGAGAACGCATTGGATAAGACATCATATAAAAAAGCTTATTGTTTTTTATCAGTTCATTCGCAAGCATTTCAAAATTTTGATAATGCACATTATCATCGCCGGTGCCCGCGATAATCATAAGTGTACCCTGGAGATTTTGCGCAAAATTTATAGGAGAACCATCGTGATAACCTTTTGCATTATCGCTAAGCAAGCCCATATATCTTTCCTGGTAAGTGGCATCATAGAGCCGTTGGTCGGATACAAAAGAAACGGCAAGCCCGGTTTTATAAATATCCGGATGGCGGAACATACAATTGAGTGTCATTTGGCCACCGCCGCTCCAACCCCAGATTCCCACACGGGAAGTATCAATAAACGGATACATGGTAAAAATCTTTTTGGCTGCATCCGCCTGGTCCTGCGAAGCAAGAATACCTATCTGCCTGTAAATAGAATTTCGCCAGGCTTTACCCCGCGGCGTCTTGGTGCCACGGTTGTCAATGCTCATAACGATATTGCCTTGTTGCGCCATGTACTGATCCCAAAGAGCGCCACCTTCCCAATCATCCTGAACGGTAGAACCAGCGGGTTCGCCATAGACATAAAAAAGCAAAGGATATTTTTTTGAAGGATCAAAATTCTTCGGTTTAATCATCCACGCATCCAGGGTAACATCACCAATATCAACCCTGAGAAATTCTTTTGGATTTAACTGCAATGCAGCATATTTTTCTTTCAGTTCATGATTGTCCTGCAGCGTTCTTATTTCTTTATGTGCAGGTAAACTAACCAATGAAATGACAGGAGGAGTTGTAGTATTTTGAAAACTTTGGATAGCCCATTTTGCATCTCCGGATATTTGATAACTGCTTTCACCGGTCATGCTATTTGGCGTCACCCGCTCGGCAACACCTTTGCCATCTATGCTACTTCTATAAAGATATCGTTGGGTAAAATTATCAGGTGAAGCGATGTAATACACATATCCATTTTCCGGATCAATGCGACTGATCTGCACTACATCAAAATCGCCTTTAGTGATTAATTCAACTTTGCTGCCATCTCTCGAAATTTTATACAAATGATTCCATCCGTCTTTCTCACTCGTCCACGTAAAATACTTTTCCCCGTTGAGCCAGCGAATGTCATCATGAAGATCTAAAAAAGCCGCATCGGTTTCTGTATAAATATTTTTGAGGAATATGCTTTTTATATTCCCGATCCATATCTTGTTGGTATCCTGCGGGCGGTTTAGTTGCTGTATCATCACCTCATCAGAACTCGGAATAAAATCCATGCGGGCGAGATAATTATTCGCAGGATCGCCGGGAATATTGAACCAATTAGTTTTGCCGCCGGCTGCGGAAATTACACCCACTTTTACGGCAGAAAGTTTTGTTCCCACTTTGGGATAGGGCAATGGTATTGGCGTTGAGTAGATAGAGTCAATATTATTTATCATATAAAAGGTCCCGATATTTTTTGTATCGGATTGCCAGTAGGCGATGTACTTTCCATCAGGGCTCCACCTGAATCCATCGCGGTCATCCAATTCTTCTTCATACACCCAATCGAATGTGCCGTTAATAATATTCGCTCCGCCATCTGTGGTAATTTGAGTATTTTTTCCGGTGGCTAAATCTTCCACATAAATATTTTGTTTGCTGACATAAGCTACCCTGGAGGCATCCGGCGAAAACTTTGCAAACATCAATGTTGTGGGTTCCACATTTTTTCCTACCTGCTGTAATTTCCCTGTTGTAAGATTGAGCACCCAATAATCGCCGCGGGTATTGTATCTCCACACTCGTCTTGTATTGGTAAAAATTAATAGCATTCCATCGTTATCCGACCATTCATAATTGGCAATGGATAATGGTTTTGTTTCGTTTGCCGGAATGAGTTGTTTTGCAGAAACAAGAATTTTTGTAGCCCCGGTTTTGGCATCATAGCGCACAATATCCTTTCCACCAAACTCCTTATTATTTTCCAAAGTAGAATACCCCTCGTTGTCTTTCATCCATCGAACAGGGCCAAATCCTTTCTGGCCATAGGTTCCAGTAGCGTAAATATCTCTTAACGTAAGTTGTTGTTGTGCGAGCAAACTATCACTCCATGATAAACCAATGAAGATCAGAACCAGGCAAGTCAATGCATTTTTTCTATTCATGTATTATTTTAATTTTTAGAATTAGGTAGAACAATCGCCAGCGTAACACATCAGGCAAAGGTGGCTTGCCCAAGTCACGTCCTTGCGAGTCGCCAGAATAATGTAACAATTCTAATAAAACTATCGGCGACGCGGCAATCTCCTTGGTATAGTTGGCATTATTATACCAAGGAGATTGCCACAATCCCGATAGCTATCGGGATCTGAAACATTTTTCAGAACACAAACTCTCTGCTCGAAAACTTTTCTCCAAAGGAGCAGGCGCAAAGACGTCTCGGTTTGTATTTGACATTTGCGAGCCCTTTCTATTACGTTCTTAGCGAATATTCTACCTAATTGTATTTAATTTTTATAAATTGAAACTATAAGTTACATCCTTTGACGTCATAAATTCAATAGTGCCGTCAGGAAATATTTTTGTTTTTACTTTCTTCCCGTTGCTTGTGATCTTCATTTTACTGCCGGCAGCAATGCGGCACAGGCCACCCTGCTTTGAGAAAACTTCGAGGTTAGTTATTTTATTTTTCATCCACTTCATGTCTATTACAAACGCTCCTCTGGTACACATTCCTTTCATTTCACCTTCGCTCCATTCATCAGGCAGCGCCGGCAACAAAACAATTTTACCTTCATGCGACTGGATAAGCATTTCTGAAATTCCCGCAGTTACACCCATGGTGCCGTCTATCTGCATTACTCTGCCTCTTCCTGAAAGCAATTGGGCATGGCTTTCATCTTTATAATATCCTTTTAAAATTTTGAGTGCATGATTGCCATCTTTCATTCTTGCCCACAGGCAAACCTTCCAGGCACGCGACCACTCTGAATTTTCATCGCCTCTTTGTACAAGTACTGCCTTGCATGCATCCATTAGTTGCGGCGTGTTTGCCACTGAAAACACATCACCTGGATATAAGCCATACAACGGTGAAAGGTGGCGATGAGGATGTTCTGTCTGCCCCCAATCCTGCGCCCACTCCTGCAAAGAACCATCCATTCCAATTTTTGGCGGCAGCAATAATTTCTTTTTCCGGACTACTTCTGCAGAGAATTCCTGGTCTGTATTTAAAAGGCCTGCGGCATTTATATAGGCAGAAAAAAGATCCTGAATAATCTCCATATCAATAGCGGAACCGGCACAGATGTTCGTGCCGGGAATAAAGCTACCGGTCACTTCATCAAAGTAGCGCCCATTGCCCGGCCTGGCCGGAAAATTTTCCGGTGAATTAGAAGGGTTGGTAACGTACCAGTTAGTACCGGGTTGTTTTATAAGAAAATCCATAAAAAACTCCGAAGCGCCTTTTATCAGGGGATAAATTTTTTTTAAATAATCATTATCTTTTGTAAACAAATATTGCTGCCACAATTGATTACAAAGCCACGCTCCTGCTGTTGTAAAAGTGCCCCATGTAGGACCATCCATTGGAGCAGCAGCTCTCCATAGATCCGTATTCTGATGAAATACCCAACCTCTGCATCCGTAGTTTTCTTTTGCTACCTGTGCTCCCTGGTCGCTAACCTCTTTTACCAGGTCATACAAAGGATCGGCACACTCTGAAAGATTTGCAGATTCCACCGGCCAGTAATTCATTTGCAGGTTAATGTTTGTTGTGTATTTAGAATCCCACATCGGATCAGAATCTTCGTTCCAGATTCCCTGGAGGTTTGCAGCCTGCGTGCCGGGAAGAGATGAAGTAATTAGAACAAAACGGCCAAATTGGTAGGCAAGTGCCGATAAAGCAGGATCTGCTACAGTTACATTATCTTTCAATCGTTGATCTGTTGGCAGGTATGATTGAGCAGTAGCAAGAAGACGAAGGGTTAGCCTGTTGAAATATTTTTGATAGTCAACAACCTGGCTGGATCTTATATCATCGTAAGATTTATTTTGAAAGCCTTTGAAGTAATTTTCTACACGGGCATGTTCATCCGCAGTTACATCTTTATAGTTGACAAAGTTGGTTGCGGCAGCGAGGTAGATGGTGACAGCCGTAGCATTTTTTACTTCAAGATAATCTCCGTCAATTCTCATCGTGCCATCTTCGCACACGGCTTTCAGCTTTGCCTCGTATTTCAATTGTCCTTTTATACCCAGATAATCAGCAGACTTTCCGGTTAGTATTAGTATATTATTTTCAGCGGCATCCATGTGAAAATAATCAGTAGCATAGTTAGAATGATCCTGGTTTCTCACGCCCCTTAAGGTTGCGCTAAAAGAAATTTTATTTTTTTGATCAGATGTAATCCTCACAACAATTACCTGGTCTGGTATGGAAGAAAAAACCTCTCGGAAATATTTTACTCCGTTGGAAGAATATTCAACACCCGTAATCCCTGTCGTAAGGTCGAGCCATCTTTTATAATTCGTGTAACCGTTACCGTTATCGAACTGCAATACCAGGTTTCCCATTGGCTGATATTTATGTTGCTCAACAGGATAGCCCATTAATTTTCTGCCAAATAATTTCTGTGCCTCCAGCCATTTTTCTTTAAACACAAGATCCTGCACTTCCGGTAAATATTTTGCTCCGCCGGCAACTACAGAAGAGTAGGGGCCGCCCGACCAATAAGTTTCTTCATTGAATTGTATACGTTCATTTTCCGGATCACCAAAAATCATTGCGCCGAGGCGGCCATTTCCCACCGGCAAGGCATCGTCCCATATTTTTGCGGGAGCATTGTACCATAAAAGAGTTGCAGGGTCGAAGGATTTATTCTGAATATTATTGAAAAGATCCGGGCTTTGCTGCCCTAACAACATTGTAGTTACTCCACAAAATAGGATACCCAATACCACCCGGAGCGATTTTGTCATGTTAGTCAATTTTTTGATCTTTCTAAATTTAATAGCCAAACTATTCTTTACCCTCTTTTCTACTTATTACATCCAAAGAGGCGCATTTCAAAATGTCGACCTGGATTGAAGGTTGCCAACCTTCGGATGAAGTCTTTAATCTCAAATTAACTTGTTAAAAGTTGGCAATCTTGCCACATCCGAAGCCATCGGATTTAAAATGCACCCATCCAAAGATAAAAGTAATTGCCGCTTTACATTTTCGCTATCTTGTCAATAGCTTGTGCTATTTTAACAGACTTTAGTTTTTTTACCTACAATGGCATTCTACGGACCGCCAAAGGCAGTACATTAATTCACGACCCGCCAGGTATATAAAATCATCTTTGTACCTCATATTATCCCCAACCTGTATTTCCATTGCCTAACAATGGACCATCCGGCATACCGGAAGTAGCCACTTTATTATTTACCCCTATACATTCCCCGGAATATTTTTTTAGTATTTCCTGGATTTCATTCCAATCTTTTTTAAGAGATTTATCAAAAGAACTCACTTGGGTTGACAAAACGATATTTTTTTCCTTTGAATCCTTTTGGCAAAAGCCATAATTAAAAGATCCAAATAAGAAAAAAAGCGAGAGGAAAAAAATGCGGATCATTTGGTTAGAATTTAGAAATTAAAATCAGGAAAATTGTGACTATCTAAAGGAGAATTATTTTCGCCTTTTACTTTAGTCACTGGTAACTGTTTTTAAATAATATCCTTTCGGATCGATGACCGGTGTAAAATCGCTGATGATCTTAACCCCCTTATCATTCAATTCAATTTTCTGAACGCCGATGTTGGTGAAAACATCAATATCCAACGGCATTGGCGCATTGGTAGATAGTACCATATATTCATGGTATCCCGTTTGCCGGATAATTATTTCTAATTTTTTGATGGTTCTTAAATAAAAATCAAAAAGCGGTTTCAGGTTTTTACCCGATTCGCCGCTGAAAAGTTTTTCCACATCATCTGTTGTAACAAAATTATTGTATGTGTATTTCGGATCGGTGGCTAATTTTTTAAGCGTTGGAAAAAACAAATCATCACCCAGCACATACCTCAATGTATTCATCATGAAGGCACCCTTGGGATATATGTCACCGTTATAAGCAATTGAAGAATTTAATTCATCTCCCTGCACCACCGGAATTTTATTTTTAATCCCTTTCCTGATCATTACCATTGCGCTATCATACCCTCTTTCACCAATGGCTTCGCGGGAAAACAACGCATCTGCATACGTGGTAATACCTTCCTGTATCCACATCTGTGACCAATCTTTATTGGTTACTTTATTGGCAAACCATTCGTGCGTAAATTCATGAAATAAGTTGCCATTAAAATCGAGATCACCTACTTTTCTTGTTGTAAAATCGCCACTCTTTCCCCCGTAGGTGATCATAGTTTGGTGCTCCATTCCCGAGTTGGGAACTTCTGCAATTCCGGTCTTTTCTTTTGCCCACGGATATTCTCCAAAATATTTTTCGAGTATGCGTGTATCCCGTGCCCGCAGCTCTAATATTTTTGGCGCATTAGCTTTATGCTCTTCCAATACATAAAACTCCATAGGAACCTTAGTGCCGTTCACGGTAGTGTAAGTATCCTTTACAACTGCATATTTACCGATGTTAAAAACGATGCAATAGTTGCTGATGGTATAGTTCGTTTTCCAGTGAAAAGTTTGTCTATTGTTTTTGGTACTAACATTTTTTAGAAGGCCGGGACCCGCCACTGTAAGGCCTTTGGGAACTGTAATGAACATGTCAACTCCTTCATTGGGCTCGTCACTCGGATGATCTTTACAAGGGAAATAAACTTTCGCTCCCTGCAGTTGACAATTTATGGCAACCCATGAATTTCCCTGGCCATCTTTTGTCCAGGTGAAGCCTCCTTTCCATGGTGGGTTTAGTGCTATCGGCGGCTTACCGTTGTATTCTATAGTAACGCTTTGCCTTCCCGGTTTGAAGCCGGCTGGTTTTACTATGTAAATAAAATCATGATCACGATAAAAGGGAATGTTCTTTTTTGCTGTGCTGATCTTTGTCACATTCATGAAATGCACAAGATCAAATAATACCGTATCGGCAGGCTTTTCAAGAATAAAATCAGCCGTCAAATATCCGGCGATGGACTCGTTTGCGATGTCAACATCAAGCGCCAAAGTATAATGCCTGATGTCCATGTTGGCCTGTATGGGATTCAGTTTTCCTCCTGAACTCATATAACTAATATCACGGTCCTGGGCTACAACGCCTGAAATAAAAAAACAAAATAGCAACAAAAAAACAACACCTTTCATAAAGAGATTTTAAAATATTTAAAGCAACGAAAAATAATTATTAAGATTCTGAAGTTGTTTGATAAATGTATAACCGGGCATAATAGGACTCGCAAAAGGATCATTACTTGTTTCCGTTATCGAATACTTTTTTCTGAGCCGCTATGTTGGTTACTGCCAAACGTTTCTGATTCCTATAGCAATACCAGCGACATTTAAGAAAAGTCTCACCTGATTGCAAATATTTGTTCATTGCCATCGAATTTGTTTGAATTATTATTTGCCACTGATTACACAGATTTCCACAGATAAAATCTGTGTACTTTGCAAAGCGAAGTGTCTAAGTAATCCGTGGCAATATTGTGTTATAAGACTGATAATGATTTTACTTTAATCATGAAAAATGATTGCGTCTTTTTTTTATTTCCATAATAAATTGAAAAGTTTTTTTATCCGCGACGCGAAAAATCCCATTGTGCAAGAAGTTTAGTTCCCGGATCGAGTTCAACATCTCTGGGCATAGTTTCCGAAGGAATGTTGACTTTAATCTTTCGTTTATCTAAATTGATCACGTCAATTTTTTTGGCGCCTTTATCTGCTGACTGAACTCCAATTTCCAGCGGCATATTGAAGTTGTATTTGCCGGGTTGCACCTGTTGTAATTCTATCTCGATCATTTTGGTTTCGGCATTGTAGAACCAATTGCCTTTCAGTTTTATGACACTGCCCTGGTAAAGCCATTGCTGAAAGAATTGGGTCAAATCCTTGCCCGATGCCCGCTCGAACGCCATGCGTAAATCTGCTGTAACGGCATTACCGTTGAAGAACCGGTGATAATAATCCCTGATCCCTTTTTGAAAAGATTCTTCACCGATATAGTTACAAAGCATATTCAGAAACCACGCGCCTTTCTGATAGGTAAGGCCTGAAGTTACTTTCGACATATCAGATAAATTATCGTGAACAACCCGGTAATCTTCATCGGCTGCTGACATTTTTAAAACGTTTTTGCGTGAGCTAATCAATTCTTTGACAAAGGCATCTTCGCCGAATGCATGTTTTATAAAACGCATAGTAAAATAAGTGGCGAAACCTTCGCTGAGCCATACGTCATCCCAATCATATTCGGTAACGGCGTTACCAAACCATTGATGCGCTATTTCATGGATCACCACATTTCTCCATCGCTCGTTACGGTCTCCCACCACCGATTTTTCATTGTACAAAATTGCAGAGGCTGCCTCCATTCCTCCGCCTGCACTATGGGATTGTATGTTAGCCAGTTTTTCATAAGCGAAGGGCCCCACATAATCGCTATAAAATTGCAAGACTTGTTTGGTTGGAGTTGCAAAATCGTAAAAGCCTGCATCGCGGTCTTGCTTGTAAACCCAGGTCTGTATAGGCTTTCCGTCAAAATCATCCACGTGTTGCATCGCGAATTCTGCCACACCTAATACATACAACCAGCAGGCTATCGGCACGGACTGCTTCCAGTGGGTGAGCCGCATTCCGTTGCCTACATTGCTTTCTTCTACTTTCAATCCATTGGATACTACCTGGTATTTTTGAGGCGCGGTTACCAAAAATTCTGAGGTGGCTTTATCATAAGGATGATCGACAGTGGCTAACCAATTCCGGGCTTTGTTGGGCCAGTTGTCACTAAAGAAAGACCTGTCACCATATTTGTTGGGGCCGATGAACATCCCATCTTTCGGAATACCCTCATATTCGACAGTTACCGTTTGATCTGCATTTGCTTTCGCCGGGGGCAAATCAATCCAGAGCACATCTAACTCGTGGGAATAGTTCAGCATTTTTCCATTGCCCTCCACTTTTAAAACCACCATGCCTTTGCCATCTTCACCACTTTTATTTACAAGGTCCAGCCGTAGTTTGTGAATGTTATCTGTTTTCAACAGAAAAGTTATGGAGGCTGTAGTCCGTATTACATCGGTGGAGTCTGCAAGCGTAATAGAGAAGGAATAATGCAGGATATCAATATTGGGATTTTTGGGATAATTATCAGCAAAGGCAGATACAGGAATTGCCATCACATGTAAGGTTATGAGGAAGCTCAATAAGCGCATGATCTTACTACTGGTATTCATTAGTTATAATTAGAGTTCGCATAAAATTATCATTTTTTAAACCTCTTTCCGGGGAATGATACCTATTAAACTTTTCTTCAAAATCTTCTGATCATTTAGCAAAATGATAGCCTGTTTACAAAAAACTTCATTAATCAAATTGTTCCAAAGAGCCACTAAAATCCTGATGTTTCGCCATTGTCAAATGGCATTCAGTTGTGTTAAGAATTCTGGACCTTTATTACACTAAATAGTCCTTTAAAGGATGTGTATTTTTTTTGGTGCTGCCTGTATTTTTTTTTAAAAAACTAATTTTTTATTTTACATCCCACCATAAGCGAGCACCGAATTTTTCGTCAACAATCCCGGGTTGTGCAGCAATTGCAGCAGCAAATTCCTGAGGATTCGATACAGCTTCTGAATAAGGATAAGGCCTTCTCAAAATAGTGCCTTTGCCTGGGAATAGCGTGCTAACCGGCTCTGTTGTTGCTACGTAGGTTGGGTATCCGGACCTTCTGACCTCTGCCCATCCCTGATTTCCATCCGGATAAAGTGCACACCATTTTTGATCTCCAATCAATTGTCTTTGATCAGTGCCGCCATTAAAATCTATCATAGGATCTGATAAATAACTGCCTACAGAAAGGCCGTATTCCTGGAAGCTCGCTGTAATAGCGGCATCATAGGCTTCCTTAGCCATCATACCAACATTCCAACCATTTAATGCTGCTTCCGCATAAATGAAAAGAACTTCTGAGTACCTCATGGCCCGGGTGGGGGAATTTTCGGAACGAAACTCCCGGACGCCCATGATTGATAAATTTTGGGTGCTTTGTCCGAGTGTACCTAATGGTAGCCCTACATAATCTCCGCTGCCGGCAGCGGGTTCAGCATACACGGGAAGTCTTGCGTCATTTCTATCTTTGAGGAACTTGATCATGAATTCAGACGTTACATTTTCCTGTGTTTTAGCTGTAACAGGATTCATCCAGTAGGGACTTCTGTAAATAGCATCGCCCGGCACCCAATATTTAAAAGCAGCCGTACTGTTTGAATTAATAACAGGGTAGGTTGATGGATCTGCAGCAATCATTTCAATGCCTGCTTTGGCTATCGCAGGTTCTACTAAAGACATACGCATGTACACGCGAAGTAACAATGAGTTGCAAAAGCGTTTCCACCTCATCATATCGCCATTGAAGATCACATCTGCGTTTCCAATGTTGGCAGAGGGGGTAATCATTTCATTGGCGTCTTTGAGCTGCGCTATAAGATCCATGTAAATACTTTTTTGGGAATCATATTTAGGATAGATCGTTGGGGTTGTAGCATCATCAGCTTTGAGCGCATCTGAGTAAGGAATATCTCCATACAAATCGGTCAGGTTTTGAAATGCGTAGGATCGCAGAATTTTAATCACGGCCATTGAGTTATTGTCTTTTGCCTTTTCTGCCCCTTCAAAAGCTTTTTTAAGATTTTGGAAATGCCCGCTATACATATTGAAATTGGTGTTAGACCCTGTCAACTGGTACCGGTCGTCATGAACATATACATCCCTGACATTGTACCGGGCCCAACTTACCGATTCATTTAAAATGGGATTATAAGTATTCAGAATGCTAATCTCGGAATTTGTAATTAACGTCTTGTATGGAACCGATGTTAAATTGTTTGGATTGATATTCATTTTTTCAAAATCCTTGGTACATGCCGCAAACAATGAAACAAAGAAAATGAGCGCGAATACTTTTATATAACTTTTCATCTTATTGCAGGTTTTATAATTAACGTCCATATTTTAATATTAAAAAACAATTTTTACCCTGAAGCCGATATTGCGTGCAGATGGAGGAGCGGCATATTCTGACCCCTGGGATGATTGGGAAGCACCTTTATTAGCAACTTCCGGATCAAAGTTTTTATTGTTCCTGTAAAGTATAGCTACGTTTCTTGCAAAAACCGTAATATCAACCTGGCTTAGTCCTATCTTACCTGATAAGGTTTGTGGAATTTGGTATGAAAGAGCTACCTGGCGCAGCTTTACATAGCTGGCATCATAGAGCCATCTTTCTCCTCTTCCAAAGCCGTCCCATCTGAAATCATCCAAATATTTATACACGTCATTGGGCTTCCCATCTTCAAAAACTCCATCAAATAAATAGCCACCACCCTGGTCGAGAGGATCCCGTATAGGCATCCCTTTGGCGTTTAAACCAATCGTGCTGGTAAGTGCCCCTGTCATCCAGCCATCCGCATTGGTTCTTGAATAAATCTTACCTCCCCATTTGCTATCGATAAGAAAGCTGAAATTAATATTCTTATAAATAAAGGAATTATTAATGCTTCCAAACCAGTCAGGCATTACATTACCCAATTTTTTCAGGTCGCTGGTCAACGGTACCCCATTTGCATCAACAATTCGTTTCCCATTGTCATTATACACATATCCTTTGCCCCACATATCTCCATAAGCACCATTAACGTCTGCCACTACAATTACTTCATCGCCTTCTGTTTTATATAACTCCAGTCTTTTAATGTCTCCATTTAGCGCTACTATCTTATTGGTATTTGTGCTCCAGTTTACTGTTGCTTCCCATGAAAAATTGTTGGTCTTAACCGGGAGGCCGGAAAGCATTACTTCAATCCCTTTATTGTCCACTTGTCCGGCATTAATAAGTTGAGAATTGAAACCGGAAGTTGGTGAAATCGCTGCACTCAATATCTGGTTTTTTGCAACTGATTTATAAAAGGTAACGTCAGCGCTTAGACGATCCTTAAGCATCCTTAGTTCCATCCCAATTTCACTCGAGGTTGTCAGCTCATTAACTAAATTTTTCGGTGGCATTTGCGTACTTATACCATAAGACGGATTGTTGCCATAAGGTGAGGCAGCATTATAGATAGCATCAAGCCTGTAAGGATCAGTATCACTACCCACTTGTGCGATACCTAAACGTAATTTTCCGAAGCTAAGAAAGCTACCCTGGGTATTGAGGGTATTTGAAAAAATCCAGCTCATTGTTGCTGATGGGTAGAAGTATGAATTTTTATCAACCGGCAAGGTAGAAGACCAATCATTCCTGCCTGTTAAATCCAAATAAAGTTGATTCCGGTATCCAAAGGAAAGCGAGGCATATAAGCTTTGAATTTCCTTTTCACTTTTATAATACGAGGTCGTTGGGTTTTCTTTCGCGTTTGCTAAAGAATAATTATCAGGCACTACCAATTTGCTCACATAAGATCCCTGCGATTGGTATTTCTGCTTCATAATATTTCCCCCCGCATTAGCAGATAAAGAAAGATCCCGGGTAATCTTTTTTACAGCAGAAAATAAAAAATCCGCATTGGTTTCCTGGCGGAAAGTATTAGTTACACTATAAGATCCCTCTTGCTCATCAATAGTATAATAGGCCCTTTTTATTTCTACCTGTTCATTAGAATAATCAGTACCAGCACGTGCAGTTAAGCTTAACCAGTCCGTAAATTGGTACTTCAATGAGGCCGCGCCTATCAGCCTGTTTTTATCTTGTGGATTAGGATTTTTGTACCGCAGCCAATAAGGGTTATTATGCCACCTGTTGATCCACGAAATAGGTGTTCCATCTTCATTTTCAATATGCTCCTTCTCCCATGCCCAGTCCACTTGCCGCGCAGTCCAAATGGTTTGCATTCCCGGGCTATAGAATGTATATCCGGAGCCTGATAAATTGCTATTAAGGTTGATATAGGATCCTTTCACATCAAAGGAAAGTTTTTCAGTAAGTTTTGTACTACCTGAAAAATTAATTGTATTCTTTTTCAGGTAGGTGTTCGGCACCATTCCCTGTTCGTCTGCATTGGTTAGCGAGAGTCTTATACTACCCCATTGGCCGCTATTCGTTAATGCCAGGTTGGTAACGCGGTTAACGCCAGTTTCATAGAAATTTCTTACGTTATTGGGATGAGAAATCCATGGTGTTGGAATTCGCTTTCCTGTGGCTGGATCTATTGGACTATTGAATTGAGGAAGCGCAAGTATTTCACCAGCCTTTTGCGGAAATCCGGCTTGTACAGCCCAATAATATTTTCCGCCCGCAACAATGTCTTCGGGTGTAAGCCTGTAATCTAAACGTGGTCCAAAGCTTTCATCCACACCATCACTGCTGCCCCCATTTAACCCGTCTTTGTACCAATATTGTTGTCCCCCACCTTGGCCATATTGATTTTGATAATCAGGCAGCAAAAGTGGGTCACTGAACGTTAAAGTGTTTTCTAAAGAGACTGTGAAACCCTTTCCTTTGCCGGATTTGGTAGTAATAAGCACTACTCCGTTCGCACCTCTTGCACCATATAAAGCGGCAGCATTTCCGCCTTTTAAAATAGTGATATTAGCAATATCAGAAGCGTTTATATCTGCGGCGCCATTACCCATATCAGTAAAATCATAGTTCCCTTTTGTTCCTGAAACAATTGAGTTATCGATCGGAATACCATCCACTACAAAGAGCGGCTGATTATTTCCTTTTAAGGATTGATTACCTCTGATAACGATCCGCGAAGACGCTCCCACATTTCCACTTGAGTTATTTACATAAACACCGGCAGCTTTCCCTGCTAATGCATTTACAAGATTACTTTCGGATGTGTTTTTGATGGACTCGCCGGAAACTTCCTGAACGGAATATCCCAATGCTTTCTTTTCGCGGGATATTCCCAAAGCGGTTACCACTACTTCGCCCAATTGCCGGTTCGTTGAGTTGAGCGTAATAGTAATTTGTGAGGCTTTTCCTACTACTGCGCCCCCCGGCTGGTAACCCACTGAAGAAACTCCTATTCGTTTCCCGGGAGAAGCGTTGATGATAAAATTTCCCTGGTCATCAGTAGTAGTAGCTATTTGTGTACCTGCTACCTGAACTGTAGCGGAAGGAATTCCCTTGCCATCAGCATCAGCCACTTTCCCCTTAATTTGTTTTTGCTGGGCGAATAAGACTGTGTGAGCACACAGAAACACGATTGTCGTTAAAAGACAGAGGAGATATTTTTTCATAAACTGAAGTTTTGATTTTTTCTTATGTAAATTAGAAGGCTTCTAAACAGGAACCTATCAGTATCTTATCAAATCATTGTGCTATTTTGATGTTTTTTTAAACATAGGTTTCCCCTGATGTAGCAGTAACTGCAACCGAAGGAAGAGAAGTTTGAAGTATATCCTCTACGGCAAATACAATGGTATTTGGAATTGTCTTTTTATTATTTTGTTCGGATCTTTTTTTAAAGATGAACTCCCATTTCTTTGAATTGGGCAGCAGCATTTAAAAAATGTGCTGTTATCCAAAATACTGTCCAGTCTTCAGAATAGCCACCTCGCAGTTTATACACGTCGTTCATTTCTCCTTGCTGGGCATAATTCGTTTCCTGTATTTGTTCACCCTGCGATCCTGTAGCATCTGTCAACTGCCCACAGCTTACAAACATTGTTTTGGCGAGTTTTTGTAATGATGCATCCTGTAACAACGTTCCCATTTTATAAATTGAAGGAGCCATTACAATACCATACACATCGAGGTGTTGGTTTTGCACCGATACACTTGTCCAGCCTCTTGTTTTAAAATCATGATCGGCAAGCCTTCCCGCAGGAAGTGGTATATCCCAAACTACGGCATAACTCAACACTACATCACACGCATGTTTTGCATCTTTCAAATACTTCGTATTATGGGTTAATTCATACACCGATAAAAATCCCTGGAACGCTCCCCAGGCTCCTTCCTTATCCTCACAAGTAGCATCGAGGGTGCCGCCCCAATAAGGTTCATCCATATTTAAGTTCCTTTTAGCATAATAGTCTGCAGCTTTTATGGCTGCTGCTTTGTATTGATTGTTGCCAAATAATTGATAGCTTATAACTAAGGGAGAAATGAAAAATGCCTCCGCCGTGTTTCTCGGTTTCCATGTTGGATCTAAAATTCTTTTAGCAAAAACATTAGCAGATCCTTTTAAAAAGGTTTCCCATTTTTTGGTATTTACTTTTTTATTTTTTCTGCCTTCTTTAATAGCTAAAGCAATATTGTTCATCGCCTGCCCCTGTGATACGGGATCTTTTTCGGTCCATCTGCCCGACTTAATATCATAAATTACGCAGAAGCCTTCTTCGTCTATTGGAGCGGTGCAAAGATGGTCCATCGAGGATTGAACTTTATTCCATACTTTCTTGTCGTTGAGTTCATCAGCTAATACCTGCATGGCATAACCCGGTGCCCCGGCCTGCCCACACCAACCCATCACAATTTGTGGTTTTGCATAAGAGGGATACATATTAAACCCGGCATAGCTGCCGCTTTCAAGCCAACGAGAATTGGCAAAACGGTATTTTAATTTTATAATTTCAGCATAGCCAGGCAGCCCTTCCGTACTGAAGGGTTTAAACAAATCAATTGAAGTATGAACAGGCGTTTGAAAACCGGAACCTTTTTCAGCAACCGGGTAAGCTTCGAGATAAAATATTTTTTCGATGACCGTACCGGGTTCTACTTTCGTGTAGGTATCACCGTAAGTAAGGCCGGAATCCTGCAAAGCTTTCACCACATTTTTTTTACCGTTATAAGTAACCGGGCCCGAAAGCATTTCCAACTCTGTATTTTCTTTATTAGTTTTTAGCCCCAGCGACCACCATTGATCGAAATGATTTCCCCTGTAAACCGGGCTGGGCAAGGAATGCAGCGCCGCGCCATAATAATGATTATTATTTTTCCATTCTACACTGGAAAATGGCATAGGGTAACGGTGTTCTTCAAAGAGGGCTTCTTCTCCGGGATTTTCATGATAGGTAGCTACATTATTCTTTCCATTCTTTTCACCGGAAGGATTACCATAATACAGTATTCCGGGTAAAAAAGGTTTGGCATTTGCAGAGGGTACTATCCAGCGTACTGAGAGTGTAACATGGCCTAATGTTGTTTTACCGTTCCACTCAAATCTGCGGATACATTTTATTTTAGTTCCCTCTTTTTTGTAATCATCTTTAAGCAACCATTCTCCCTCTGGTAAAACAATTTTTCCTGTTGCTTCTTTCCATTCGCCAATGTTTGCTACGTTCATTATTTGGGCATGTTTCCAATCTGACGGCCAACCATTTTGCCACCCGGTAGCGATAGACCACAAACCTTCTTTAGGAGAGGACAATAATTGTTTGCCATCCCGTGCTATCGACACAGTGTAATGCTCAAGGGTTTTATTAAGAGATAACTCCTGGGCGCATAAGGCAGAAGTTAAACAGCATAGTATTAAAATGCGAATGATGGTATGCATAGATATTACATTAAAAGATTGTCCTTTTTTATTCTATTACCTAAAAATTTAAATACTCCAAATTCTTATCTACCAAAATACTTTCTGTAGGTTTTAGATTAAAAGTTACATTTTGCTTTGCTTTTAGTTTGATAATGAAAAGATTTTCACTGCCGTTTAAAGGGGATTTATTTCCATCATTCACAAATGTTGGATAAAGCACTTTACTACCATCGGAATGTAAACGGTCGTTGGTGAAATTTTCCATATCGCCAGTGTTAAGCGTTTGCACACCTTCATATTCATAATCCTGTTGATTGTAAGGCAATGCAAAGCTCAAGGCATTTACATTGGTGAGGTTCACTCCTTTCACTATTACTTCAATGGTTTCGCCTTTCTTATAGTTTTGTTTTGAAGTGGTTATTTGTAACGAACCGGAAACTTTTGCGGCGCTGTCACTGGTTTGTACGCCTCCATCTAATTGAGTAGCCACTACCGAAATATCATAAGCATCTATCAATCCATTTTTATTAATATCACCTTTACTGATATAACCTTCAAAGTCAGCATCGCCTTTTCGTAACCCGGTATAGTTCATATAAGAGGTAAGATCGTTGTTATCAATTTTATGATCGTTATTAATATCGCCGGGTAAATAACCTTCAGTGCCGGCAACTTTAAATACATAAATCTCTCTGCCGGAGCCATAGTCGCCTGCACCTTTTTCAACATTAATTTTTATGTAACGGACTAAAGGGTGATTGGTAAAATCAAAAGTTTTTGCGTCATTATCTTTTTTCCAGTCAAACGTTCCGGCAGGCACCCATTTGCTTTTATCCAAACTATATTCAACTCTGCCTTTTGTGACAATTCCATTTCTGCCGCCAACACGAGGCAGGTACTCAAATCTATCTAATTGATTGATGGTTTTTAAATCTATTACAATATTAAAAGGAATGGCTTTTTGTCCATATTTGGTATGCCAGGTATCTTTATCATCAAAATCAAACAGTTTGGCAATTTCATTATCTTCTTCGTCGGCGGCTGATGACTGCGCAGTAATATCATGAATAGCAAATTCCAGCGGATTAACTTTTGTCTTCGCCTGAACACTTGTCCATTCTGAATTACCGTCTTTGTTCACGGCTCTTACTTTAAAATTATAACCTGTTTCCGGCAGAAGATTTTCAAATAAAAAATGCGTGTTTTTAATAGTAGTATAACGCATATCCTTAAACGCAATTTCGTAGAAGCCGGCATTGGCAACAGCATTCCAGGTAAGGTTCAAAGAATAAGCCGTTTTGCTGCTATCAGGTGCCTGCACATTTGTGGGCGCAGACAAATTTCCTGAGTGTAGTTTTAGTTTGTCTGTTGGGTTAAACTCAAAGCCTTTAATTTCTACAGTAACCTTACTGATAGCAATATTTACAGGCGCCACTTTCACCCAAACCTGTGGGTTTTTGATCATGCTTACTTTAGCAAATTCGCTACCGGATGTTGCAAACCGGTTTAAGTTTGGCACAGCATTATAAAAAAATGCATTGCTGTTTTTATTAAATGCTTCCAGGGTTTTCGCTTCTGTAATTTTCAATTTTTTTGCACCGACACGTACGGTAATATTTTTTGGTTTAGCAGATACATTTATTTTAAAGACAGTGGTTTTTTGTTTTACAAAACCATTAAAATCTCCATTAGCAGGATGGACTGTGATAGTTTCTACATCGCCTGATAAATTAGATTCTATAAGAGTTGTAGCGCCTGTTCCATATTTGTAGGCTTCTGTTACGCCGTCATCATCATACTCTGTAAAAGAAGATTTCCCGAACGGATATATTTCATACGTCCGTAAGTTTTTATCAATTTCAGCTACGTCGTTATTCGGGTTATTCATCGGGATAATTGCGCCTCTTTTTACGAAAACCGGCAACTTCCAGACAGGCGCCTCAAAGCTGTTGATAATGCAGTTTCCTGAATACTGCTGTCCTGTAAAATAATCTATCCAGGTTCCTTTTGGCAAATAGATATTGTTACGGATATCATTTCCGTCTTTATCCATTTCTGTTGATTGATAAATTGGCGCAATTAAAAAGGAAGGGCCATACATAAATTGGTATTCAGTTGCCTTGCCCGATGTGTATGCATTTGGTTCTTCTAAAAACATAGCACGAATCATGGGCAACCCGGTAACAGCTTCCTTTGCGATACTGTAAGTGTAAGGAAGCAATGCTGATTTCAGCTTGAGATAAGTGCGATTGATTGAGGTAGTAGGTTCGCCCAAAGCTTGCGGATACTTGGGATTAGCGCCCCATCCATCCATATTCAATTGCATCGGCGTGAAGGTTTTCCATTCGTAGCCTCTTGCGTTTACAATTGGGTTTTCACCACCGAAAATCCCATCCATATCAGAAGTAATATTGGGTTGGCCCGATAAGCCGGAGCCGATAAAAGTAGGAATATGAAAACGGATGTATTCCCAGTTGCCGCCGGTTTGGTCGCCCGACCATACGGTTGCATAACGTTGCGTGCCGGCCCATCCATCCAATGAAATAATAAATGGCCTGGCATCATTACCATAATAGGGCACGATATGCCCAACGTCTGCCACGCCATGCAAACCGAAAGAATAACCATCGCCAACCCACGCCACATCCGTTTTTAATACACGTACACCCGCATCACGTACTTCTTTCACAATGTCTCTTTGTAAGAGTGCACTCATGCCCGGTTTGGGATGCAGATCAGATTGTGTCCAAAGACCAATTTGTACGCCATGTTTACGGGCATAATTGCCAAAAGATTTTAAGTTGGCAATATTGCTATCCAATGTGCTGGTTTGTCCGTAACCCGCGCCATAGCCGTCGTTGGGCAATATCCAACCAAAAGGCATGTCATTATTTTGATACCGGTTTATTACACCTCGGGCAGAAAATTGGTAGTTATTTTTTTCTCCGTTTAGCGACTCTTTTATTCCGCCAGTATTCTTCTGACTTTCTTTATAACGTTTGCCATCTTCAAAAAGAATTCCGCTCGTATCTTCTTTCCAATAGTCGCGGTTGTATGCATTTAAGTGGCCTTCGTAAAAAGCAAATTTTGGCAACAAAACAGGATTGCCTGTTAACTGGTAAAAATCATTTAATAAATTGGCAGCGCCATCATCAACCATAAAAAATACATCGAGATAATTGGTATTGTGCGTCAGCATTACTTGCCCATTTTCCTTAGCGCCAAAATCATATTTGCCTGGTTTAAATGTGTACCACATCATACCATATCCATTGGTTGACCAATAAAAAGGTGTTGGCGAAGCTACCCCGCCATCCGTCCAACTGTTTTCATTTACGATTGAAATACTTTTGCCCTTGTGAGAGAAACGCCCGTTTTGTACACCGCCTCCATAAAAATATTCCTGCGGATTTTCTTTTAAAACGAGCGTTACTTTTCCCGCAGCAAATTCAACCGGCTTTAGCATTTCCATTACTACTTTTTGACTGGCATTATTAACCACTTTTATTAAAGAGGTATTTTTATCTATCGCTATAGAAATTTTCGCAGACGCAATCGTAACCTTACCGGCATCATCCTGTACAGTTAGCTGGCCTACGGGCCTTCTTGAATTCTCTACCAATATATTTGCAGGTGGCATAGATTCCGGATCGCGAATAATACCGCCTGAAGTATCTTCAAATACCCGAAAAATATTTTCTCCATAAAAATCAATAGTAAGGCGGTGCTGGTCTGTAAATGTTAGTTGTACAGTAGTTGGATTAATTTGCTCTGCACCTTCTATCTTATGTGATAAAGAATCTGTTTTTTGTGCCGGCTGCGCATCCACACGAATGAAAAAGCAAAACAATATTATCGGTAATGCAATGACTTTTGACAGTAAATAATTTTGTTTGAACCGAATCATTTTTTGTTTAATAAAAAATGGGTGAGAGAAAATAAATGCCGCAATGATTTAAAAGTAAAGAAAAGACAAGGGAGAAAAAACTGAAAAGGCAACACAAACGATTGTGTGAAATTCTTCTTAGCAAATATTGCAGGATCTATCCGTCAAGTATAACAACCTGTAAGGCAAACACTATTTTTTTTTACATTGCTCTATGCCAATTGCAAACTTGCAACTTAAGTACTTCCAAACCTTTGGGAAGATTTACGATTATTGCTTCATCTATCATCAACAGCTTTTCCTATGATGGTGGCGCCATATATTCTTGTGGTAGAATGGAATTTTTTAGTATTTCAAAAAGTAATATTTATTAAAGACGCATTTTCTCTGTTTACACAACTGCTATTCTTTTTTTATACTCAGCAAGAGCTTCGTCTAAACGGGATTTGGAATCCCCGGCCCCTGGTGCATTGTGAGAAGGGTGAATAAATAATTTTACTCCTCTTTCTGCTAGTATTTCAGCTGTGTTGGTAATTGTCATCCAAACGCATGTGATAAACGCCATAGTGGAAACAGGCCCTATTTTATCAACATGGTTTTTTAAGGGTACGGATGCATCTTCAATAGGTGCGCATGTATCTACAACAATATCTGCCAGTTCAAAAATGTTTTTTCCGCTGGAATGCCTTGTTTTTCTTTCTGACGCATTGGAGGCAGAGCCAAAAACTATTACTTTCATTCCTCTTTTTTTTGCCTCGAGCGCAATATCAATATTTACGTTATTTATGCCTGTGTGTGAGAAAAGCCACATTATATCACGTTTATCAAAATTGTATCCTTTCATGATTTCAACGCCATAGCCTTCAACCCTCTCCAGGAAAATAAACTGGTGAACGCCCATTTGTCCTGTAATATTGGTAAAAAAAGTAAGTGGCAACTCTACTAACGGATGAAACCCCACGAAGCCACCGATTCTTGGATACATTTCTTCAATCGGTAATGTAGCATGCCCGCATCCAAATGTGTGTACCCACCGTCCGCTCTCAATCGCATCAGCCATTAATTGCGCAGCTTTGTTAATATTTTCCATTTGAGTGTCTTCTATCTGAGACATAATTCCACGGGCATTATTAAGCCATTGTTTCGCTAACATAGTTTTGTTTTTAATATTTATTTGTGTTCTTTTAAATTTTTTAAAATTGCAGTACATAAAACAATCATAATTACCAGCTCACCAAAAGCAACCGTTATTAAATGATGTATGCCATAAGCCTGGGCGATGATTCCCATACCATAATTGACGAGTATATTACCGACTAAAGCAACCACCAGAACGAGGCTGAAAGCAGTACCTGAAAGTTGCAGGTAGCAGTTTCCTACAAAGCCCAGCATAACCGGGAAACCTGCTGCCAAACCTGCTCCTAATAAAAATAAGCCTGCTAAAGAGGTTGTAAAAGATTTTACTGTGGCTAAAAAAATAAGTCCCAGAAATATCATGCTGAAAGAAATTATCCAGGTTGTAGCCGGAGTACTATTTCTCAAAATACTACCAAGTATTAAACGCATTACAGTCATGCCCGCAACAAACAAGGATAATGCATACAGTGCTTTGCCGGGAAGTATAGAAAGCTCAGAGGTAAGATAAGTTGTAGTCCAGTTATTAATAATCGCTTCGAAGCTGCTTTGGCAAAAAAGAAAAAATGCAATTAAAATAAGCAGCTTGTCTTTAATTAAATTCATTCCATATTTAAGCGGAAAGCCTGATGCCTGCTTTGGTAGCGGAAATTGTATAAGCAGGTAAAAAATGCCTACCGCAAAAGTAGCCAGGCCTACAAAAGAAAGGATTATTTCATAGTTGAACTTTCCTTCGAGAAGGCCAAGAAGCAAAGGCATTCCCAGCGCACCTACACCGAATGCAACTCCTAATAAACTTAAATTGGCGCCTTTATCCTTCTCGCTTATGTCTGAAACAAGGGCGTTAGTTGCCCCGTTTACAACGCCACCACCTAATCCAAATAAATAAATACAGATTTTTAATATTGTTTGTGAAGGCGCAAAAGCGATTCCTTCAAAACCTGCGAACATGAAAAAACAGGAAAGGGCCAATAGGATTTTATAACCATATTTATCGCAAAAAGGGCCAAATAATAAAGAGCCGGTTAAAATGCCGAATGGCATAATAGAAAATAAGGTACCCGAAGAAATTTCATCCAACTGAAATTTTTCTTTGAGCCCCGGAACTACTGAGCCCAACGTAATTAAGCAAATGCCAAAAAAAAGCATTCCAAAACAGGCAGCCCAAAAAAGCAACTTCTTTTTATGCATTTGTTTTTTAAAATAATTATGCAATACTTTTCAGTGCTAAATATGCAGCGCCGTAAACGCCTGCATCATTCTTTAGAGCAGAAGGTTCAAAGCCTACCTGCTCCATACTTATTGGCTGAGCCCACCTCGCCGCCTCTTGCTTTATTAAAGGAATCAGGGAAACTGCCGGCCCAAAAACACCTCCGCCAAAGAGAATTTTTTCAGGGTTAAATAAGCTAACCAGGTTTGCCGCCGCCATTCCCCAATATTGAATCCCGTTTTCGATTACTTTTTTTGCAAGCGCATCGTTATTGGCATATGCTACAAATACATCCTGCGAAGTAATTTTATTTTGCGAAAGCTCCCCCAGTTCTCCGGAATACTCTTTCATTTCATTAAGAAGTGCAATTGCATTTTTGGCTATGCCGTTACCGGAAGCATGATATTCAAAACAGCCACAATTAATATATTCATCTTTAAAAGGTGCTGAAAGTGACATCCAGCCAATGGCTCCGGCAATGTCATGAGCGCCGCGTAAAATATTTCCTCCCGCTAAAATTCCCGCGCCGATCCCGGTACCAACTGCCAAAAAAATAGCGTCTGTGCATTCTTTAGCATTACCCTGCCATGCTTCTCCAAGAATGTAGCAAGCCCTGTCACTATCAATAGCCAGGGGAATATTCCCGGTAACTTTTTTCATTTCATCGTATAGAGGATAATCATCCCAGTCCTGAATATTGGGCGCCCAAACGCTCCCTTTTTTATGATGATATATACCGGGAACAGAAATACCAATGGAACGGATTGTATCACTGCCCGCCCTCAGGGACATCTCTGAATAACTTTCGGAAATTAATTTACCCACTTCATTTCCTTTACGCTTTTCGAGAGGAATAAATTTTTTATGCAGTAAGCTCCCCTTACCATCAAAAAGAGCTACGGCGAGTTTTGTTCCGCCAAGGTC
Source organism: Hanamia sp. (assembly GCA_965217965.1). GTDB lineage: Bacteria > Bacteroidota > Bacteroidia > Chitinophagales > Chitinophagaceae > Ginsengibacter. The sequence continues at coordinate 1,467,740 of CBDCJQ010000002.1, forward strand.
TATTCCCAATATTGACATTTAATAGGATTTATATTTGCAGGTTTAAGCCTTTTTGATTCACTAAATTATAGAAAAATGCATATTCATGCAAATAATATTTTTATTAATTATTTTTATCCGGAATTATTTCTATCACGTGATTGAAACATTGCCGTCGATAGTTCATTAAAAGATGTACGGGGCTTTAAATTATTTATAGTATTACCTCTTGCTAAATAATATTAATTTATTAAGTAACCTTGCGCAGCATTCTAAATAAGTTCCAGAATATTTAAGATTATAAAAAATAATTCTAAAAATTATCAGGATGAAAAGCGTTTTTGTGCAACTTTTAATTTTTAATTTACTGTTGCTAAACCTCGATAAAATAAAATATATTTTTGCTGCTGTAATTATAAAAAGAAATTCTGATGGACAATTCAACTTCAGGCATGTTCAAAAATGAACGGCATGCATTTATATTGCGACAGATAAACCTGCATAACAAAGTTTTGTCATCTACACTTAGCGTGCAGTTAAAAGTATCAGAAGATACGGTACGCCGCGATCTTGCAGAACTTGCAGATTCAGGAGTTATTATAAAAGTTCATGGCGGGGCGCTTTCCAAATCATATCATTATCCTGTACAACAAAACTCAGTGTATGCACAGGATGAAAAAAAACTCATTGCAAAAAAAGCCATCTCTCTCATCATTCCGGGTATGACGATACTTACAGAAGCGGGTACTACCATGCTGGAGATGGTGCGGATGATACCCGATGATGTAGAGGCCACTTTTTTTACGGTAAGTCCTTTAATGGCCTTGGAGTTGGCCGAGCATCCTTTGTTGACGGTAATCTTATTGGGTGGACAAATTGATATGTCTGCTCAAATCACCATTGGCGCAAGGCCGGTAAGTGAATTAGCCGGTATAAGGGTTGATCTGTGTTTTTTAGGAGTAAACGCTATTAACGCCAAAACAGGATTAACCGAAGTAGACTGGAAAGTTGCGCAGGTAAAAAAAGCGATGGTCGATGCATCTGATAAATTAGCAATACTTACTATTGCGGAAAAACTAAATTCAACTTTTAAAATGAAAATATGCGCACCTCGCAATATTGATTATTTAATTACAGAATTAAAACCAAATGACAAACGGCTGGTGGCGTATAAAAAGAATATTGAAATAATGTAACGGTAACGACTACCGGAAGATAAAATCAAAGATGATTTTTTGCCCACATAATTATTAACTCATTCCTGTCGGAGTTCCAGGCTTTTTTATACAGATCTTTTACAACTTCAAGCCATTTCTGTTTACGGTCATTGATATCGCCAACATCTTCTATACCACCGGCGCTTTTATAATCTTCTCTTCTTGTACTGCTGATTCTTGCGTATTGCCCCGTTTGCGCTTTTAAATCTTCATTAGTAATACGCAGGTAAAAAGCAAGTTGTTCCGGGGTGCATGTTTTATCTTTTGGAAACATGGTGCTGTCTTTTATATACACTGTAACACCATCTTTAAAAATATAGGGTTCCTGAAAGTCCTTTGTGTACTGGTCTTCATACACTACACCTTTCACTGGAAACTGTGCACCGGATTGTCCTTTTATCCACCTGAACAATGAATCGGTATATATATAAGCAACTGAATTTTTTACTTCCCAGCAGGTTGTTGCAATCCACATGGCTAATTTTTCCGGAGAAGGATTTAAGAGATATACCTTCCCGGTTTTTGGCTGGCCTGTGTATAAATCAATTCCGGTTTGGTACTCGTATAATTTTACAGGAAAGCCTTCCCATCCCGGTAATGTATCTGTAGTCGCTAAAAGTTTTTGCGCCATGTATGCACGATCCAGTAAATCTTTTGATCTTTGAATTAAAGAAGGCAGGCTATCTCTTATATAATCTTGCGGCAGGTTATTTTGTGCAGATATGAAAAGAGGCAAAATAAAAATCAATAATAGTGTGCAATTTTTTTTCATTTTTTTAAATTGAGTGTTAGATTTTAATTAAGCAGTTCATTAATCTTTACAAACTGGTATCCCCTTTTTTTAAGCAGTTGAATTAAACCGGGTAAATGAGTGTATAATTTATCCGTACGGCGTGGGTCGGTACCGATATGAATTAGTAAAATAAATCCGTTTAAGCCGGCAGAGCTTATTTTTTCATACTTTATTATTGATTGTAGTATTGTATCGCTGCCGAGATACCGGTTACCCATTTCCGGATAAGTATAATCAGCATTGCTGCGTGTTCCAGCAGTAAAATTTACCAGTTGCAACCCCATTTGGTTAGTCCATTCAGCAACAGAATCATTATACCATTCATAAGGTGGCAAAAAATAATGGGCATCTTTTTTTTGTATTCCCCATTTATTTAATTCGTTGTAGGCATTTTCCAAATCTTTTTTAAACTGTTGGCGTGTCACTAAAAGGCTGTCTCTTTTTTCCCAATCACAATACAGTAAATGCCTATCAGAATGCGAACCGAGATAATTTCCGTTATCTTTTAATTTTTTTATCAACTGTTTAAATTTTGAATTTCTGTAAAAATTACCGGTAAGAAAAAAGGAACCGTGAATATTTTGTTGCTGTAAACTTTGAGCAATATAATTTCCGCCATCAGCAAATTCGTCACCTGTAAAAACCAGTGCAATTTTTTTTGTAGTGGTATCGCCACGAACAATTCCGCCATAAGAAATTACTTTGTCAGCATCACCGGGTATTTTTTTTTTCGCCTCCTGTTCTTTGGCAGCCATTAAATAAATTAAGGAAGCGGTTCCATCCATAGTAGGTTCATTAGTACTATAGTCACCTGCATCATCATGATATACCACGTAAGCTGATTGAAATGCAGCATAGCTATCTTCATGTAGTAATTTTAAACCACGCAAACTATTGTAAATACTGCCATATACAGGCCCGTCTACAAGGCCGCCATCTAAAGGATAATGATATAAATAAGATAATGAAGAGTGAGGATCAGTTGGCGTATCCCCATTTGCCGGTAATCCATATACCATGCTTGTTCCCCAGGGGTTGCATCCAAAAAGCCAGTCATAACAGGCCTGCTCTAATTCTGCAAATTCGTTATCGCCACTTAATTTCCTGTATAAATAACATTGAATAGCAAATGAAGTATTCAGGTTATTTGAACACCAAATAAAAGGTACACCACGATAAAAGCCATTTTCTTTTGCTTTTTTCCAAATTCTCTCTATTCCTTCTTTGTAATAGGCGATTAATGTAGCTTTATTTATTTTCCCGGATTCTTTTGCCAGTTCATAATGCCCGAAATTGTGAAAGGGATACCACTGGTAATGTTTTGCTGTATCCTTTCCCATCCATGGCGTTACTTTTTCTTCTGTGCTATATTTTAATGACTGGTTTAAATATTTTTTATCTCCTGTAAGTTTATACAATTCAGCTGCTGCAAGTTCCATATCATCCACCCAGTTATCTTCTTCATAATAATAAGGCTCACGGTTAGGCGCTGTTTGGCAAACGCCCGGTTTATTCAATCCCATTTGATAAGCTGATAAAGATTTTTCTTTAAACAACCGGGACAATTGCGGTTCTTTATTTTTATACAAATCTGCCGCCAGTGCAAACGCACTGGCAAATTTGCCTGCCGTAGATGCAACGCCGGTAGAATGATTTTTATATTTCCCTAATCCTTGTGGTTTGCCTGTGGCAAAATAAACAGGACGGCCATTACCATCTCCCAAACCATAATCAACGGAATCATTTGTTGGTAAACGAAAACCATGATGGTCTCTGTCATCAGCTAATTGGTTAAACATCCAGGCTTTCCTTGGATGCATTTTTAGCAGCCAGTCTAACCCCCATTTGGCTTCGTCCAGCACATCTGCGTTACCGTTACTACCTTCAAGGCCGTTCGCCAAATGGGTATCAGTAAATACATTTGGAAAATCACGATAAGCGGCAAGTAAATGATAAGTGGCATTTGCAGAAGTGGTAACATATTGCAGGTAGTCTGTTGCATCGTGCCAGCCACCCCATGCATTAATCAAAGTAGTATCCGGCATAGGGCCGTACATTGTATAACCATCATGTGTGTGGCAAGAGTCTTTTAAAAAAGGATTGAAGCCACTTCGTTGCTGCCGCATGTATCGCAAACTAAAATCAGCAGTACCATTGTAAACATCGTCAGCAATTTTAAATCCAGGTGAAACAGACGTGCCACATTTAAGATAATAAGTTCCGGAATTTTTGTATGAAGAAAAATTTAGCCTGAGCGTTTGTGTAAATGGGCCATAGCTTCCAAAATTTTTTCCCGACGAAGATTCAAAAACAACCGTCGAATCTTTAGAATTGATCAATTGAAATTTTTCGGGTAATTCATCATTTTTGCTTACCCACACAGCTACTTTAATTCCCTGCGGCATGTAGCCCAGTTGATTGATTCTAATCCATTCGCTTGTAACAGTATTATTCTTAAATGAAAAAACAACACCAATAATTACAAAAAGTACAACATACCTTAAAAGATTTTTTACATTGGCAGAAATAAACGCACTAATTAATTTGTCGTCTTTTACTGCCGGGCTTTTATCATTTTTCATCAGCATTATTTTATACAATTATCCATTAAAATATTCCCTTCCGTAATTACTCGTTGCACTTCAAAATTTTCATTGAAAATAACGAGGTTTGCTTTATAACCCTTTTCAATTTTACCAATATTATTTGCGTGAATCAATTGGGCAGGATAAGCAGCAGCCATTCGTAACGCTTCATCCAAAGGTATTGCAGCATGCAGCACACAATTTTTTACTGCCTGTAAAAGCGTAAGCCGTGAGCCTGATAAAGTGCCGTCAGGCAAAGTGAATCTGTCTTTCTTTTTTGTATGAATATAAGTTCCTTCACTGGCCTCATCAACCGCATCTGTTATTAAGAACAATCTTTCTTTCAATAATTTTTTACTAATTTTCAAAGTATTAAAATCTACATGTATTCCATCGGCAATAATACCGGCAAAAATATTTTCAGAAAGAAATGTAGCACCCGGCAAACCTGTATCCCTGTGGTGAAAAGCAGACATGGCATTGAATAAATGTGTTGTTGCAGTTATCCCGATGTTAAATCCTTTTACAGCTTCATCAAATGTTGCATTGCTATGCCCTGCAGAAATTACTACTCCATTATCTTTTAATAAGCTGATGATTTCATCATTACACATTTCCGGTGCAAGCGTCATCATTTTTAAAACGCCATCCGCCTCTTTTAATAATTCTTCTATTTCTTTTTTTTCGGGCCGGTGTATATATTTTGTTGGATGTGCACCAAGCTTTTCCGGGTTAATATAAGGGCCTTCAAAATGTAAACCCAGTAATGCAGGATGCGGATTTTCTTTAACAACTTTTATCGCCTCATACAAAATTTGCATGGACGTAGTTGCAATTGTAAGAAAAAAGCCTGTAGTGCCACTTGCTAACAGGCTATCACAGATAGAGGTTAAGGCGGAAAGAGATGGCTTCTGCGAAAATAAGAATCCACCACCTCCATACACCTGCAGGTCAATTAAACCGGGCGCTATAGTACAACCCCGGGCATCAATTTTTACTGCATTGGCAGGTATTGAATCATAATCTGATAATCCGGCAATTTTTGCCTCTTCAACTAACAAGGCTTTCCCTGAAACTTTTTCATTGCCTGTGAATATCGTGGCATTGAAAAATGCGGTTAACATTTTATTTTTATTTTATAAGAATACCTAAAAAAATTATTTATCCCACCAAACCCTGCCGGTTAAATTATCTCCACCCGGTACTGCATCTGATGCAGCTTTATAATTTACCGGGTTAATATTGGACTCAGCCAACGGATATGGAAATCTGCGTGGTATAGTACCGTTAGTAACATTATTGGGATAAACAACCGGTATTAAAACAGGATACCCACTTCTTCTCCAATTGGCCCATGACTCATAAAAATCAAGCATGGAATTGGTAAGCGCCCAATATTGTGTATTGATCATTTCCAAACCGTTTGCAGCATCATAAGGATGAGCTGCCAGGTAAGTTTCTGCATCTGCATCACTAACGGCCATGGATGGATCGTATTGACTTAAGTAAGTAATAGCTCCCTTAACACCATCATGATAATGCCGGCTTGCATTACCTGCAATCCCAAAACGTTCTGCGGCTTCAGCAAGTAACAATTCGGATTCTGCATAAGTTAAAATAAATGTTGGTCCGTTTGTTTTTATCATCCCGGGATTAGGTGAAGAATAATTTTCAATACCCGTGTAAGATGGATCTGTGGCAATATCTCTTCCTGCTATTCCGCTTAAATCTTTTCCGTTAGGCATTCCTTTTTGAACAGAAGGGTTTGCTATGTAGTCCGGATTTTGAATGGTGGAAGTAGCATTCGGGTATAATTGTATTACTGAAATTTTACCAAGTCTCGGGTCATTATTGCTTTTAAGAAAATTGATAAATGTGTCTGACCATTTTACATAATAAGGTTCCTGCCCGCCATAGCCTACCAATACCAAACTATTACGGTTAATAGTTGAAATACCACCACCATCATCGCCATTGACATACGCATTGTCGTCATTGCTTGCCATAGTATTTCCTGCAACTTTAGTAACCCATGTTTTAGCAGTTTCAGCATCCGCCTTTACTAAACGCATAGCCAGCCTTACAATAAGCGTATTGCCGAAGCGCTTCCATTTATCAATATTGCCTTGGTATATCTGGTCACCTGAAGGTTTATCGCCGGAAGCGTCAAGGTTGGCAACTGCTTCACTTACTTCTTTCAGCATATCGTTATAAATATCCTGTTGCTTATCATATTTTGGAAAATAATTTTTTTCATAATAACCAAGGCCGGCTTCAAAATAAGGGACGTCTCCATATAAATCGGTAATACGTTCCATAATTAACGCCCGCATGATCCTGGCTATTTCATGCAGATTTTTATATTCAGGTTTATCGGTGGTTGATTGTATTATATCAACAATTGGTTTTAATTGTTCCGAGTATGCACCGTCACCGCTAAACCCCCAATAAGCAGCAGCATAAGCGGAGTTAAGTTTATACTTATCGCCGGCCCAATAAGAAATTACTGTCGAAAACCCCTGTATCATTACCGAGGAATATATAAGATTTCCCCTCCAGGTATCGTAAGCAAAATCATAACTACCGGTATAGGCTACCTGCGCAGTAGTTAAAAGAAAGTTGGGATCAAAATTTTCCTGGTTGTATGACGCAGGGTTGGTATTGATGTTTTCAAATTTTTTTGTACAACCCGTAAATGCAATTATTGCTGAGAGAAAAATTGCTATGTATTTTATTATTTTTTTCATTTGAAAATGATTTATTTTTTTAAAAGACAAATGGAATCAGTTTATTAAAATTTTAGATTGAGATTCACTCCATACGTTCTTGATGTGGGTACACCACCCAGTTCCAGCCCAAATGCATTAGGTGTATAATCTCCTTCAGGGTCTATATTGTCCGTTTTCTTCATCAGGAAAAACAGGTTTCTTGCAACAAAGCTTAATGAAGCTTCTTTAATGGTATTATTAAAAAGCCCGGTAGGGAAAGTATATCCAAAAATTACCTGTCGCACTTTTATAAAGCTTGCATCTTCCACAAATAATTTTGAAATATTAGAGGCGAGTGTGCTGTAATACGTTGCCGCATCAAGGTTGTTGCCAAAGGTGCCTTCACGGTTTTCCAAAGTGGCTTTATGCAATCCAAAAACATATCCACGTGAATCAGTTCCTGAAAATATTTTGCTTCCGAATTTGCCATCGATTAAAAAAGACAGGTGGAAATTTTTATAATAAAAATCATTGGTCCAGCCGGCTATCCATTTTGCATAGGCAGAGCCCCATGGCTTAAGTGTACCACGTGAGGGAATGCCGCTTGCATCAAGAATCATTTTACCTGCAGAATCATATTTATAGTCATAAGCCATTATCTGGTTGGCGGGCATTCCCACTATTTGTTGAATAAACCCGGTAGCTACGCCGGATGTTCCTACTGCAAGTGACGATTGGTTTGCCGCTAACGAGATTACTTTGTTATTATTCAGCGATCCGTTCACTGCAGTTTTCCAGGTAAAACCGGCTCGCTTTACAATAGTTGCAGAAACCAAAGCTTCAAGCCCTTTGTTTTGCAATTCTCCTATGTTTAATACTGCTCCTCCATAACCGGATGCAATAGAAGCCGGAGCGCTTAAAATTTCATTGGTTGATCTTTTATTGTACCAAGTTATATCCAGGCCAAGCCTGTTTTTAAAGAAACTTAATTCGGTGCCAATTTCCAGTTCTTTGGCTTTTGATGGCTCAAGACTGGAATTAGGAACATTTGAGTTGGAAATTAATCCCTGCGGACTGCCGTTAAAGGTGGAGCCCGCGAAAGTATAATTCAATTGAGTTTGATAAGGAGATGTGGCCTGCCCTACCACTGCATAGCCTGCTCTCAGTTTTCCAAAGCTCAGCCAGTTGTTCGATATAAAATGTGAGAAAACAAATGAACCGCTTATAGATGGATAAAACACATCTACTTTATTATTTTGCCCGGGAGATGCCAGGGTAGAAAACCAGTCATTTCTGCCGGAGCCTGTTATGTAGAGATAATTTTTATAAGCAAGTTCAAGTGTTCCATATACTGATTGAACTTCTTGATCGCTGGGAAGATAATTAATGGTTTTTACTGCTGAGTTTAAAATATTATATACAAAAGGAACGGAGAATGTTTCGCCATGATTAATATATTGTTCCGATTTGGTTCTTCTGAAACTTGCGCCCACATTAGGTGTAATAGTAAAATCACTGGTTACATTAAATTCTTTACCGGCAAGGATGTCTGCATTCAGATCTGAAAAGCTGCTGGTGTAATCCGTCATAGAACCTTTGGGCCGGTAAGCAGTTCCTGTAGGAACAACAGATGTGTACCGGTCGTTGTAAGAATCCCTTCCTAACCGTCCCTGGATAAAAGCTCCATTATTGAAATCATAATGCAGCCTTACTGAAGATATCAGTCTTTCCCGTTTTGTATCATTAATGAATTTTCTTGCAGCAAACCATGGGTTAGTGGCATTTACTGTAGGCGAATAGGTAAATTCTGATCCGTCTTCATTGGTGGTTTTCTCCAAAGTTCTTACATCAACACTGGTAGGTAAAAAAAGAATATTATAGTTAGAGTTTCCGGAAGGGTCAGAAAGTAACGCCCTGTTATTTGCCTGTTCAAGAATATAATTTGCTCTTGCATCTACAATTAAATTTTTTGCCAGTTTGTAATTAGCCGTTAGGTCAAAGGTCTGCCTGTTTACACCGGAATTTGGAATAATAGATTCATTTGTGAGGTCACTCGCAGAAAACCTTACTGAGCCATCGGTAAAAGTTTTATTAAATGCAATTGTGTTTGTAAAAGTTCCACCGGTGCGATAGAAATTTTTTAAATTATTTTTTTGTGCCGAGTAAGGGCGGGAAACACCATCAAACTGGACTACTGAAGAGCCATCCAGCTTTCCGCCCCAGCTCGATTGCCCTGACTGATAAGCGACCAATTGTGTAGTGGGCTTCATGTTATTTGCACCCTGTCCATACACATATTGCCAGTCTGTAAGGTCGTTTACCTGCTCAGCAACATAGTTGGAATTTAATTCGATGCTGTTTCCTTTGGCACTCTTTGTCGTAATTAATATTACACCTGCTTTTGCCCGGTAACCATATAATGCAGAAGCAGATGCTCCTTTTAAAACAGAAATATTTTCTATATCGTCCGGGTTTATATTACCAATAGCATCACCCAAATCCGGAGCATTTGCATATTGATTGCTGCCAACTGCGTTAGGTTGATTTTCTATAGGAATACCATTAATTACATATAAGGGCTGGTTGGTTTGGGTTAAACTTGAAATACCCCTGATGATTATATTAGAGGAAGATCCCGGCCCGCCGGCAATAGAGCTTACGTTTAACCCTGCCACTTTACCCTGAAGTGAGTTAAGCACATTTACATCTCTTGCTTTGGTTAATTCATCTCCTTTAATTTCGGTAACGGAATATCCTAAAGATGCTCTTGCTTTTTTTAACCCAAGCGCAGTTACTACAACTTCGCTCAATTGTTTAGACTCTTTAGTAAGTTGTATTTCTAAATAATCTGCATCCGCCTTCACTTCCTTTTGCCGGTAGCCAACGTAAGTGAGAAGAAGTGTTGCTGATGGAGAAGCCTGGATTGAAAAAGTTCCATCGGAAGTTGTGTTGGTTCCTTTGGAGGTGCCTTTTACAACAACCGAAACGCCGCTTACAGGAGTACCATCACTTTCATCAGTGACTTTACCCTTTACCAATTTAGTTTGTGCCAGCGCAGGTTGCAGCAATAGGCAAAATGCAATAAAGAAAATGGATTGAATCAGATAGTTCAGTTTCATGTTTTTGTAATTAAAAGGATGTAATAAAAAATGAAAAGGTGTATCGTTTGGTTTTTTAAATAATTTTTATGCTTCGATGTTTGTGATATTGTATGTGCTGCAGCAATTTTTAAAAGAATTTTCCGAGCATATCGTAAAACGATTATTCTTAAAAAAATATCCTTTTATAAAGTCTTTTTGCCTGTTTTAGCATGTAAATTATTATAATTGGCACAAAAACGCAAAAAAATAATAATCTTTTCTTAATAAGAATTTTTAAAATTTTCTAAAAATCAATGTAGATAAGGCTTTTAAAATAAAAATATAATAAATGCCGGATTAAGTAAATGTGCGTTTTTAAATTGCAAACACTATAAAAACGCAACAAAATGCAATTTGAGGAGTTGTGATTACATTATCTTTTAATGAAGTACTGTATTGGAGAAAATATTAGTGGAATATAATATACCCACCAACACAAATATTAAATTCCATTTTTTTGTGCATGCTTAAAATTTATTACTTGTATAAAAAAGTTTCTGTGCTTTCTTAAATTCTTATCACATCGAATATACATTTGAGCAAGCGTTGGCTATTTACCAATCTCTCCAAAAACTTGTAGTATTTTGACAGGTTTATTTATTATAAAAATTGTTACAGAGGAATAAACACGAACCATCGAATCAACTTCAATTTTTAAATAAGTAATTATATACTGCAAACAAAATGTGCTGCTCCGGCATGGGGTTCCTCGCCAATAAAAGTGTATGTTCCGGTTATGCGTTTATAAGGCTGAAATAGTTTCTTTTGAATTCAAGTGGAGATTTATTTTTAATTACTTTGAATTGATGATTAAAATGGGAAACACTATTATAGCCGCACACATATCCTGCTTCACCCACATGCATGTCATCTTCTATTAACAGCCTACAAGCCTGGCCAATCCTTACTTCCATTAGAAATTGCATGTAAGTTTTTTTTGTTTTCTCTTTAAAAAAACGACAAAAAGTATGTATGCCCATGTTAATTAAAGAAGCTACCTCGCTAATGGTAATTTGCTTATGGTAATTGTAATAAGTATATTCTATAACAGTATCAAGACGGTCATTGCTACTTTTTTCTGTGCCCGGATTAAAACCACCTGACGCCAGGATTTCGTACTCTTTTTTTTCAGAAATTATTTGAAGAATAGTAAGAAGGTTGATGAGTTTCCTGCCTTTGGAAACCTCTTGCCAGCCATCCATTATATTTCCAATTTCGTCTTTCGTACTTCCTGTCAATTTCAGGCCGCGTATAGATAATTTAAGAAGATTTTTTATATCAGCTGATTCTGGTAAATTTAAAAATGTATCCCCTAATATTGAAGGCTCAAACAAGGCCACAAGCGACTCGCCCTGGTTTGCAGCGCTGCCTAAATATATGTTATCGTGTATGAACGAATGGGGAATATTGGATCCCAACAGGATAACATCTCCACTTTTAAAAGGCCCTTCATAATCACCAATCAGCCAACTTCCACAACTATTTTTTATAAAGAGTAGCTCATACTCGGGGTGGTAGTGCCAATTGTTTTTCATACTTACACCGACATCCCTGCGTAATACAAAAGATGCTTCACATTCAGGAATTGATTTTCTTAAAACAGGTTTCATCTTTAATAATTTTGAATTTAAAAATTGGATTTAACCGATAGAATTAGGTAGAACAATCGCAAGCGTAACACATCAGGGAAAGGTGGCTTGCCCAAGTCACGTCTTTGCGAGTCGCCAGAATAATGTAACAATTCTAATAAAACTATCGGCGACGCGGCAATCTCCTTGGTATAGTCGGCATTATTACACCAAGGAGATTGCCACAAAGTTTTCTAAAACATTTTTCAGAATACAAACTCTCTGCTCAAAAACTTTTCTCCAAAGGAGCAGGCGCAAAGACGTCTCGGTTTGTATTTGACATTTGCGAGCCCTTTCTATTACGTTCTTAACGAATATTCTACCTAATTCTATTAACCCGATTCAAAAACTGCAATTACTCCTTTCAAAATATTCGCAATGGCATGTAATTTTCACCACGAATTAATTATCAAAGGTTCCGGAATGCACCCGCGGTAACATGGAATCAATCAATTTTTATTTTGAAGATCAGTCACCTTGCTTTTTATTTTGATGTCTCCATCCAGCGGAGTCAGTGACTTTTTTACAACAGAATAATTTTTTTGCACTTGTGCAAGGCGTTCGCTTAACTGATCATATACCTGGTAATCCTGTGTTGTAGGTGGTGCATCTGCACTGCTCACCACAGCTTCTTTGGATATCGCAAGAAACTGCTCGAGCAATTGATTGGGATTGCGGAATACATCCTGCCTTGCACCGGTTTGATAAATGTCATGCACTTTACCTTCCAACAACCAAAGATCGTTTTCAATTTTTCTTGCCTTGCTTTTTTTTGTATTACTAACAGACGAAGAATCTGCCATGTATAATAATTTTGCACGGATGATTTCCATTTCATCTATTAAATGAAAACAGGTTTTTATTTTATCATATAAATTCATCGCCAGGTCATGTTGCTTTTGGATATCTTCAAGCGTACCTTTTGTGTTCGGGTCTTTTATTACTTCTAATTTTTGGGTAAAAGTTTTATCGCCGATCTTAAGCACCACAGTATAAGTGCCGGGCGGCGCCAGCGGAGGCTCAAGTCCGGGGCCAATATCAAGGTCATAAATGTACATGGCGCGTTTACCCACAGCATCCAGCGGCACCCAATCTTTTCCTCTTGGCCTTGTGCGGAGCGATGGCAACTGCACCTCTTCATAATTAAGGTTCCACCATACGCGATTTACTCCGGGTTTATTAGTGCCGGTAATTTTTCTTATTTCATTTCCTTCTTCATCCAGGATAAGTATAAATGCGGTGTCTTTAATCTTATCTTTTATATAATAATTGATGCTCGCACCATAGCGTGGATTTTCTCCCGTGATAAAACTTCTCTCTGAATGAATGCCGTGTTTTGACTGAAAGCGATAAGTTTTTTTTACCGGGAAAAGTGTTGCAAAGGATTGCTGCACCTGTGTTGAAAATTCCCTGAAAGGTGTGATGTCGTCCAATATATAAAAGCCGCGGCCAAAAGTTGCCAATACCAAATCGCTGAAATTCTTTTGAATAACAATTCCATAGACGGGCGAAGGAGGAAGGTCATTTTTTATTTGTATCCAATGGCTGCCATCATCCGGGGAAAAATATAAAGCATTATCGGTACCGGCCCATAACAATCCTTTTTTAGCCGGGTCTTCTTTTATTTGGTGCACAAAGGCTGCGTTCGTTTTTGGAATATCGTTGCTTATCAATTTCCACGTGTAGCCATAATCGTTAGTCTTGTAAATGTAAGGGTCAAAATTTCCTACCTGGTGAAGATCAACAGAAATATATGCTGCACCTTCATCAAAGGCGGAAGGCTCAATATTGCTGATGGTTCCCCATTTGGGAAGGCCTTGAATATTGGCGGTAACATTACTCCATTGTTTGCCGCCATCCCTTGTTATATACACCTGGCCATCGTTGCTTCCTGTCCATATCAGTCCTTCTTTCAAGGGAGATTCCGCAATACTGAATAATGTACACCCGTCAAAGGTCATCAGGTTATCATCATTCATTCCACCCGAACTTTGCTGGTGCGATTTATCATTCGTCGTAAGATCGGGACTAATGATTTGCCAACTTTGGCCTCCATTGGTGGTCTGGTGCACGTACTGGCTACCTATTAAAACTTTATTATGATTGTGAATGGAAATCATCATAGGATACGTCCAGTGCCAGCGATATTTTACATCAGCAGGCGCCCAGCCATAGCCAGCTTCAGGCCACGCACGTACATCGCGGGCATGGCCGGTACTTACATCAAACACATCTAAGCCACCATCGTAGCAGCCAGACCAAACAATATTATTATCAACAGGATCGGGTTGCGCAAAGCCACTTTCGCAGCCGCCAACTCCTGTCCATAAGCCTAAAGGAATACTTCCTTGCAGACTATTGGAAGGGCCACGGTAGGAGTAGCCATCCTGACGGTTTCCATATACATAATAGGGAACCCGGTTGTCCACTGCCACGTGATACATTTGAGCAATGGGCAGATTGATGTTATCCCATGTTTTACCATCGTTCAAGGTCATGTTTAAACATCCATCATGCGCCACCATTATCCTTTTTGCATTGGTGGGGTCAAACCACATATCATGGTTGTCGCCGCCGGGGCGATAATTTCCATTTCCATTAAATGTCTTTCCACTATCATTGGATTGCATAACTGTTACGCAAATGGTGTACACCCTGTCAGGATCCTGTGTGGATACGCGTACTCTTGTATAATAAGGGGCCCGCTGCGCCATCGAATGATTTTGATTCATCAGCTTCCAGCTTTCTCCGCCATCTTCTGATCTATATAAACCCGGCGCTTTATCTTCTATTAATGCATACACCACTTTAGGATTTGAATAAGCCACATCTACAGATGTCTTGCCCACAGGATGATCCGGCCCTCCCGGTAAACCATTCCGAAGTGGCTTCCATGTTTTACCACCATCCGAAGTTTTATAAATACCGCTGCCCGGGCCGCCACTATTCAGCTTCCACGTTTTAATATCTACCTGCCACATGGCGGCAAATAAAATGTTGGGATTGGTTGGATCAATTGAAAGATCGGAGCAGCCTGTATTTTCATC
This sequence comes from Hanamia sp., assembly GCA_965217965.1. Classification (GTDB taxonomy): domain Bacteria; phylum Bacteroidota; class Bacteroidia; order Chitinophagales; family Chitinophagaceae; genus Ginsengibacter. Next base: position 1,482,837 of record CBDCJQ010000002.1, read on the forward strand.
AACAAATAAAGTGCGCTCCCATGTGTTACCACCATCCGTAGTTTTATACACGCCACGTTCCTGCTGCGGCGTGTGTGTATTACCGAGCGCTGCCACATACACCGTATTTGAATCTTTAGGATCCACTATAACCCTGCTGATCCTGGCGGTTTTTTGTAGTCCCATATTTGTCCACGTCTTACCGGTATCGGTAGATTTGTATACGCCGTTTCCAATGGCATGTGCAGGCCTTATCAAAAAAGTTTCGCCTGTGCCTGCCCATACCTGCCCGATGTCAGTAGGCGCAATAGCAAGTGCACCGATGCTGGAATTATCTTCCTTATCAAAGATCGGCCTCCAGGTTACACCACCATCCTGGGTTTTAAAAATCCCACCCGAAGCCGCCCCGACGTAGGACACCATATTGTTACCGGGCTCACCTACAACAGAGATGGCACGATTGCCATCAGGCCCTATAAACCTGAAATGCAATTGAGAAAAAATTGAACTATCAAATTGTTGCGCAAAACATAACGTAGGAAAAATTAATGAAATAAAAACAAGGGTATATCTGCGCATAATTATTGTTTTGATAGTTATTTAATAAGGAAGGAGAAAAACAAATGATCACAATGATAACCAGGAAAGGACATGAAATTAGATACTGATTATCGATGGCCGACAACACAGTCAAAGATATTTTTTTATCCATCCAAAATAAGACGTCAGTTAGTCAATTGTTTACAAATTTTAGCCTGAATTAGTATTCAGTTATTCTGTTTTTCATTTTATTAAAGGGTAAAATTTGTAAAATAGTGGTTAATAAAAACCAATATCCAATTGGTTTTAAAATGTAGTTTGCATAGACCAATATCGTCTGAACATCATCCCAATATCTTCCGACACATTCTATTTTAACTAATACCAATTTCTTTAAACCACTGCTATGAACAAAAAAATCTACACATTATTTATCGTAATTTTTTTCTCTGCCGCCGCCATGGCACAAAAAGAGTACACGGGAAAAATTACAGATTCAGTTGGCAACCCGGTACCGGGTGCTACTATCAATTTAAAAAACTCTAACGCGGGCACCACTTCAGGTCCAGATGGAAGTTTTAAAATCAAAGCGAAAGAAAATGCTTCCATTACAGTAACAGCCGTTGGCTTTGACAAAACAGAAACATTGCTTGGAAAAGGGGACAACATTGACATTACGCTCAAAAGCGCCAACCAGTTTCTTGAAGAAGTAGTGGTTACAGCGCTGGGTGTAAAGCGGGAAAAAAGAAACCTCACCTTTAGCTCTCAAGAGGTAAAAGGCGATGAGCTTTTAAGGGCTAAAGATCCTAACGTAGTTAATGCAATCGCGGGAAAAGTTTCCGGTGTGCAGATCACTAATTCATCAGGAACCCCCGGCGGATCAGCCAGGATCGTAGTTCGCGGGGCAACTTCCATATTTGGCAATAATGAAGCGCTGATAGTGCTGGATGGTATTCCAATCGACAATTCTGAAACCGGCGCTATCGCCTCAGGCCCGGGCAGTAACCGGCTGGTTGATATTGACCCCTCCATCATTGAAAGTGTGAACGTGCTGAAAGGTGCGGCTGCTACCGCCCTTTATGGATCTTCGGGTGCACGAGGCGTTGTTATTATAACCACCAAAAACGGCCAGGGGTATAAAAAGCCGGTAATATCTTTCAGCTCCGATCTCGCTTTTGATGAAGCACTGTACCCTGATGTACAGAGCAAATATGCGCAGGGAGACAAGGGTGTATATTTCAATGGTGAAGATAAAAAAAACAACAGTTCCTGGGGCCCGCTGATGGATACGCTAAGGGTAAATGGCCAACCGGTGAAAAAATACAACCAGCTAAAAGATTTTTTTAAAACCGGGATAACTACCAACAATACAATAAGTGTGGGAGGAAGCAATCCTAAATCGGGGTATTTCCTTTCTTATTCTTATTTTGATCAGCAGGGCACCGTGCCGAAAAATGATTTTACCAGGCACACCGTTTTTACAAAATTTAATACAAAGATTGGCGATAGATTTTCAGCAACTGTTCAATTCAACTACAGTAATTCAGCCAGGCATACCGTACCGGAAGGCTACATTTTGGAAAGCCCCATCTGGACGATATTTACAGCGCCTATTTCATGGGATCCCCTTCCTTATCTAAACCCGGACGGCACACAGCGTGTATATCGTACGGGACGTAATAATCCTTACTGGGTATTGGATAATGTTTTTACAAAAACGGATGTTAACCGCTTTTTACCTGTGGCCACATTTACTTACAATCCTCTAAGCTGGCTAACCGTTACTGAACGAATTGGTGCAGATATTTATACCGAACAGGATAAGTATTATGAAGCATTAAATTCGGTAGCGAATCCTAATGGAGTGTTGGTTGACCGGACAAGTAATTTCCGGCAGTTCAACCATGACTTTATAGTAGATGCAAAAAAAACATTCGGCGACTTTACTATTGACATTTTATTGGGTAATAATATTTTATCATCTTATGGCCAAACCGTGGAGGGACGCGGTGTAGGCTTATCAGTTGATGATTACTATAATATATCGAACGCTGCAACGCAGACATACAGTGAGAGCCATAGCTTATCAAGAAAGGTAGGCTTCTATACACAGGCAAATATTGATTATAAAAGACTATTGGTGCTGTCACTAACGGGCAGGTATGACGGTAGTTCTGTGTTATCCAAAGAAAAGAGTTTTTACCCGTACGGGTCAGCAGCGATGAGCTTTGTTTTCTCTGAATTATTAGCTACGCCATCATCATTTTTAAACTTTGGTAAAGTAAGAATCTCTTATGCAACGGTAGGTAACGATAACGTGGGGCCATACTCTCTCAACACGCCGTTCCTTCCAGCAAATGTAGCCAGCATCGCCTTTCCTTTCCAGGGGCAAAATGGATTTTTACTTAGCCAAACACTGGGAAATCTTAATTTGAAAAATGAGCTGGCGAAAGAGTTCGAAGTAGGCCTGGAAACACGAATATTGAATAACAAAGTAGGCCTGGAAGTTTCTTATTTCAGTAAAAATATTTCAGACGGAATTATTCCGGGCGTTTCAATATCAGCGGCCACAGGGTACACAGGAACGACCGTTAACTCAGCAAAGCTTCAAACCAAAGGTGTTGAAGTGCTGATAAATGCCACACCAGTGAAAACCAAAAACTTTAACTGGGATGTCGTTTTCAATTACACCAAGCTAAACAACAAAGTTGGGTCAATATACAAAGATCTTAAACAACTTAGTATAGGCTTTACCCAGGCCGTTGTCGGCCAGCCTTACGGCGTAATATATGGCGACAGGTTTGCCAGGAACGACCAGGGCCAGCTATTGATTGATGCAGACGGGCTTCCTTATAAAGATGATACCCAGGGTATTTTAGGAAATATATCCCCGGACTGGACTGCCGGTATTACCAATACTTTAAGCTATCGCAATTGGAGTTTCAGTTTCTTTTTTGATATGAAGCAAGGCGGTGATATACAAAACAACGTGGATGGCTACGGCTATTTTTATGGCACACCAAAGGTAACCGAAAACCGCCAGCCGCGGGTAGTAGAGGGCATAAGCGCTGTTGATAATAAGCCAAACACAGTGATAACTGGTGCTGAAGACTATTACAGAAGGCTGAATTCAATATTGGAAGCAGTAATACAGGACGGTACTTATATTAAGCTACGTAATGTAACCTTAGGCTATAATTTCGGCTCCGCCCTCATGGCTAAAACGCCATTCAAGACTGCCTCCATAGTGCTTACCGGCCGCAATGTATTTATATACCGGCCGCATTTTACGGGGTCAGATCCTGAGGCAAGTTCCTTCGGATCTTCCAACGGGAACCAGGGACTTTATTCTTTCTCCACCCCTACTTCCAGGACGATCAATGTCGGATTGAAATTTACTTTTTAATAAGCCGCAGACTCTAAATTCCAAATTTTAAAATGATCAACATGAGAAAAATATTCGTTTTTGTCATAACTACTACACTCTTGTTCACCATGGGGTGTAAAAAATTCATCGATGTAAATGATGATCCCAACAGCCTTCTTGATGTGCAGGAAGGGCTGATACTTTCCCCGGTGGAATTAAATATCTCATCAAATCTAGCGGCAGGAAACGTATCAATAATCGTAAACCACTGGATGCAAAATGTTGCGCTAAACCAACCGGTGCCCAACTCCGGCACTTACCTGCAAAACAATGTTGACTTTGATGGAGACTGGAGCAACACCTATGTTACCGGGCTTAACAACCTAAACATCCTTAACAAAAAAGCTGAAGCTAACGGCAACTTCAATTATGCTGGCATTGCTAAGATTTTAAGCTCATACTGTCTTGGCGTAGCTACAGACCTATGGGGAGATGTGCCATATTCTGAAGCCTTACAGGGTAGTGACGATTTCACACCGGGCTACGATCCACAGGAAGATATTTATACAAACCTGCAAACATTATTAGATAATGGAATTGCAGATATAAACAAAGGTGGAGGCAAAGATGTAGGCAGCGATGATTATTTCTATGGCGGTGATATGGATAAATGGTTGAAGCTTGCCTACACATTAAAAGCACGCTATTATATTCACCTTACAAAAGCACCGGGCCATGATGCTGTAGCGCAGGCAAACCTGGCTTTATCTGCTTTGCAAAAAGGGATGCAGGCAAATGATGATGACCTTAAGTTTGACTACCCCGGAGATGCAGGGCATGAAAATCCGATATACCTTACTTTTTTACCGGTATCAACTTTAGTGCTTTCTGCACACCTGGTTGATGGTTTCAAAACCCGTATGGATCCCCGGTTGAGTGAAATGATAGGACCGGCCGTATCTGGAATGTATAACGGGCGGCCTATCGGTTCAACTGACCTCGGCAATCTTGATGACTACTCTTTGCCTGGCCCCTTTTATGGATCACCTAATTCCGCCGTGTATATTGTTACCTGGTCTGAAGCATTATTTATAAAAGCAGAAGCTACACTTTTAGTATCAGGAGCTGCAGGCGCAGACCCAGTGTACCAGTCTGCCGTGAGGTCTCACATGGATCTACTGGGAATAAGCACCGCAAAAGCAAATGCATATATCGCCGGCAGGGGAACACTAACGGCTTCCAATGCACTTAATCTTATTATGGATGAAAAAAGTATCGCGGACTTTTTATCCCTGGAAAATTTCAATGACTGGAGAAGGACAGGTTATCCCATACTCACAAAAGTTCCTTCTGCCTTATCAGAGATTCCAAGAAGAGTGATATACCCGGAGTCTGAGCTAATTGCCAATCCGCAACCACAACAAAGCGCAAAACTTACGGACAGAGTTTGGTGGGATAAATAAATTATTAGAGAAACCAAATAAAGGCCAGTGCATTTTCACGCTGGTTTTTTTCTTGAGTAATGTTAGTTGGGGATGAAATCATGTTATTAATTGAAAAGCTTCACGTACTTGCGAGGAAATAAGTATGATTACAAACAACCTGGCAAAACCTTTAAATACTATACTAACGCCCAGGCATAGCCTATAAACAATAGCCACAGCAAAAATTGTAAAACATATCTTAAGAAAAGCGGCCTGGATTAAAAGCCTCAATTTTTACAGATGTCTCCTGCTGGTTCGCAAACTCCGCAATAATCTTTCCGGTGGCAGGTCCGAGGCTAAGGCCACTCATTGCATGGCCACCGGCAATAAGAAGGTTAGTTACTTTTTTAGCGAAGCCAATATAAGGCAAGCCATCCGGTGTACAAGGCCTGAAGCCATACCAGATGTCTTTTTGTGCAGGCATCGCTACATTTATATTTGAAAAATATTTCGGCACAGACTCCACGATTCCCTGTACCCTGTTTAGATTGATCTTGTTATTTATTTTACCAATCTCCATGGTGCCACCGTAACGCATCATGCCGTTCATCGGCGTGATAGCCACACGTGCTTCACATAGTATGGCGGGAATGTTCAGCTTTTGCTTTGGCTGGTCTAACGTGAACGAATACCCTTTTCCTGGCATCAGGGAAAGTGAAACGCCAGCCATTTTTGCAAGCTGCGATAACCACGAGCCGCCGGCGATTACCACCATATCGGCTTCGATCTCAACAGAGGATGTAATCACTTTTTTTATTGTATTTTTTTCTTTTACAAATCTTATAACAGGGTTATTTGTTTTAAACAATACGCCTGCATTTTGCAGCTGGCTGATCAATTGAGGGATCAACTGGTTCGGATAAAGATGCGCATCGCTCCTGTAATGTACGGCTCCAAGGATGTTTAGCTCAATGCCCGGCTCCAGTTGCTGCACCTGCTGCTGGGTAAGCGCTTCAACATCCAAACCCATTTGCTTTGCTTTTTCTCCCAAATGAATTTCTTCTTCACCTGTTTTCTCTGTTTTGTAATACATAAGAATTCCCTTCTTCTCGAGAGCGAAGTCGAAGCCCGGTTGCATCGCTAATTCCTCGTATAATTTTTTACTAAAAAGATTTAATTCAAGAAGATATTGTGCTGATCTTTCAACATGCTTTAGCGTAGCGCTTTTCACAAATTTCCATCCCCATGATATAAGCTCCGGGTTTAATGAAGGCTTTACGTAAAAGGGGCTCTTGTTGTTAAACATCCAGCGTATGCCCTGCGATACCATACCGGGTGCGGCCAGGGGCACAAAGTGGCTGGGTACTATCATGCCGAGATTTCCATAAGAACAATTATCGGCGAGATCCGATTTATCAACTATGGTAACATGCCACCCGCTTTTCTGCAGGTAATATGCCGAGCTCAATCCTATAATGCCACCACCTATTACAACTGCTTTCATTACTTTTTTACATTATAATCTTGTACCTTTTTACTTTATAGTACCTGGAAGCCAAAGGCATAGGGATCGTCATCTTCATCGATGGTTATCGTATTGTGTCCATAAATTCTTGCCCAGCCATCTATGCCGGGCCTTATTGCCGGGTAATTCGCCACTATAGTTTCTTCTTCAATGGTGCCTGAAAATTTAGAACCTATAATACTTTCATGAATAAAAACATCTCCCTTTTTCAACAAGCCTTTTGCATACCATTGAGCCATGCGGGCTGAAGTGCCGGTACCACAGGGACTGCGGTCAATGGCTTTATCACCATAAAAAACCGCATTGCGTGCCGTGGAAGATTTATCTAAAACGGCGCCGGTCCACAAAATATGTGAGCACCCATTTATGGTTGGGTTATCAGGATGAGCAAAAGTATATTTCGCATTAATATTTTTACGAAGTTCCCTCGCCCATTGAATTAAATTATCAGCAGTATAATGTTCAAGACCTTTAAAATTTTTCTGCACATCTACAATTGCATAAAAATTTCCGCCATAAGAAACATCTATTAAAAGCTCACCCAATACAGGGCATTCCGCTGTTAAGCCTTCTGCGGCAAGGTAGGCGGGAACGTTTACCAGCTTTACGCTTTTCACTTTTTTACCTTCCTGTTTATAGGTAACTAATACAAGGCCGGCCGGGGCTTCCATGCGTACAAGTCCCGGTATTTTTGGCTTAATTAATCCTTCTTCTATAGCAATGGTAATGGTGCCGATAGTACCATGGCCACACATAGGCAGGCAGCCACTTGTTTCAATAAATAAAACAGCTACATCATTTTCAGGATCGTGCGACGCATATAAAATACTGCCGCTCATCATATCGTGGCCGCGGGGCTCAAACATAAGGCCTTTACGAATCCAATCGTACTCTTCTAAAAAATGCTGGCGCTTTTCACTCATCGAATTCCCGATAAGTTCCGGCCCTCCTTCAGCCACCAACCTAACAGGATTACCGCAAGTGTGTGCATCTATACAAACAAATTTTTTTCCAGCCATTTTGTTTACTAAAATAAATTTTGTGTAAAAACCTCACTCCTCCAAAGGAGAGGGGTTGTCCGTCAGCCGTATGTGTTTTAGCCAGTTAAAAAAATTTGCCTGGCAATGTAGATTTTTTTATAAGATAGCTTTTGTATAAACACCATTTACTTTGCGCATGATGTTCAATGAATTGCTATCGTTTAACGCTGTTGGTAAAAGCTCTTTGGGGCAATCCTGGAAACATAACGGCCGTACAAATCGCTTAATGGCATCAGCACCTACGGAAGTGCTGTTTGCATTAGTGGTAGCAGGATATGGGCCGCCATGCACCATTGCATAACAGACCTCTACACCGGTAGGTACGCCATTATACAATATCCTTCCTACTTTGCTTTCGAGCACATCTATACAATCCCTGAAATCTTTAAATTCATTTTCGTTGCCCTGTATAGTAGCCGTTAGCTGGCCATGTAATGCGTGCAAAGCCTGCAGCAACTCTTCTTTATCCTTGCACAAAACTATGAGAGACGAGGGGCCAAACACTTCATTTTGCAATGCGGGATTTGATACAAAATCAGTTCCTTTTACCTTGCTCAAAAAAGGAGCGCCCTTATAATTTTCTGAGGAGTCTTCCCCTTCGTATAAAATCTCTACGCCCGGTTGCTTTTTATTTTTTTCTTTTTCTTTATAATAGTTTTTACAAATACCCGGGTTCAACATTACAGACGCGGCCATGGCTGCCATCACTTCTGTTAATGCGCTGATGAATTTTTCTGAAGATTCGTTGTCGATTAAAAACAGCAATCCCGGATTTGTACAAAACTGGCCGGCGCCCAATGTAATAGAAGCGGCAACCTGCTCTGCTAATTTTTGCGCTTCTTTTAATTTACCCGGCAATAATAAAACGGGATTGATACTACTCATTTCTGCAAATACAGGAATAGGTGTTTTTCTGTCATTCGCGGCGGCTCTATAGATTGACATACCTGCCTGGTACGAGCCTGTAAAACCAACGGCTTTTATACCTTCATGGGTGATGAGTTTAATACCTGTATCAGGCCCTTCACCAATGAGAAAAGAGAACACACCATCCGGCATATTACATTTTATAGCGGCGCTCTTTATTGCGGATGCTACCATTTCATTTGTACCTAAATGTGAATCGTGGGCTTTCACCACTACAGGATTTCCCGCAGCGAGGGCGGAAGCTGTATCGCCGCCGGCGGTAGAAAAAGCAAAGGGAAAATTGCTCGCACCAAACACGGCTACAGGCCCAATGGGAACCAGCAGCTTTCGCAAATCAGCCCGGGGCAATGGTTTGCGGTCTGGTAAAGCTGTATCAATTACTGCTTCCACCCAGGAACCTTCTCTTAATACCTGGGCAAATAATTTTAGCTGGCCTACCGTTCTGCCGCGTTCCCCGGTTAATCTTCCTTCGGGCAGGCCGCTTTCAAGCATGGCACGCTGTACCAGCTCATCACCCAATGCGATTATTTCTTCAGCAATAGTTTCTAAAAATAAAGCTCTCTCTTCCGTAGATTTATTTTTATAAATGAAAAAAGCAGTTGTTGCCTTTTCAACTGCTTTGTCAACTTCTCCTCCGGTGGCTATCCTAAATTGTTCCGGTAATTTTTTTTGTGCTACGGTGCTAAAAGATGCTAAGGTTTTTGTTCCTTCACTGCTTTCTTCCAACCCAATTAAATTATATCCTTTCAGCATTTTCTAAAACTTCTAAGTGTAAATAATCAGGCAATTTCGGCCTTGTTTTAATTGTCTCTTTTATTATAGCAAGTACGCTTTCTCTCTCTTTGCCCTTTAGTACCAGGCGGGGAGCTCTTACATATTCGCTGCTTAAACCTGTGTTGGCGGCAGCCAGCTTAATATACTGAACCAATTTCGGATGAATATCCAACTCGAGTGCCGGTAAAAACCAACGATAAATTTTCAATGCCTGTTTATAATCGCCTGCTTTCATCAGGCGGTAGATAGCCACTGTTTCTGCCGGGAAGGCATCTACCAAACCACCCACCCATCCATCAGCCCCCAATGCAAGCTCTTCTAACGCCAACGTATCAACGCCGCAAAGTATTTTAAACCTGTCACCAAACTTATTTTTCATGCGGGTAACATTTGTTACATCTCTCGTGGATTCCTTTACGGCCTGTATGGAAGATATTGATTCAAGCTCTTCAAACATATCAAGTGTAACTTCTATCTTATAATCATTAGGATTGTTATATATCATTATAGGCAAGGAAGTACTCCCGGCTATGGCTTTAAAATATTCTACCGTCTCATAAGCGTCTGCTTTATAGCGCATAGGAGGCAAAATCATTACACCGTCAGCACCATTTTCTTCAGCGGATTGCACAGCGTTAATTGCATCTTTTGTTGCCTGCTCTGCAATATTAAACACAACAGGTATCCTGCCTTTTACCACTTGTGTAGCACATATCAGCAGGTGTTTTCTTTCTTCCACAGAAAGCGTACTCGCCTCGCCCAGCGACCCGCCTAATACAGCTCCATCTATCCCCGCATCTATCTGCGCTTCCATATTCTTCTCAAGAAGTTTAAAGTCTATTTTATCAGCAGCATCAAAAGGAGTAAGCAATGCCGGATAAACGCCTTCCCAGTTAATTGTATTCATACTATTTTTTTTCAAGGTCAAAAGTAAGTTCTAATCCGCGTTCCTATTTACTTTAAATAACTTGCTATTTACTAATATTAACTGATTGTAGTTTCAAGCATTAGTTGAATAACATTAAATTCAGAATCCCGAGATTTTTGTTCACCTCAACCTTACCGTTATCTACACCAAGGTTTCCAACATACTTTCTCTGGTGCTGTAGTTGAATAGCAAGAATGTGTTTTACCAAATAAATTCCACTATTTTAGATGTTTATCTGATAGCTCGTGCTGCGTCCCCCCGCCTTGCTTGCGAGGACAAAGGCCCCTATTTCCACTAACTGCTGCATATCCCTTGTTGCGGTCGCTTTTGAGGTCTTGGTAATGATGATATATTTTCTAGCATTCATGCCACCCTCAAATCCCTTGGGTCCTTCTTCCAACATTCGCTTTATAACAGCAAACTGGCGATCATTAAACTGATCTTTGAAACGATCAAAGAACTTTGTTTTCTTCAATGTAAAATCGATCTGCGTTTCTGCCTCTATTTGAGCATCGAGAGCCGTCTGGATGAAATACTCCATCCAGGGCGTGATCTCATTTGAGTGTTGCGCTTTTTCAAGAGAGTCATAGTAAAGATTCTTCTTCGCTTCTATCGCTCTTGATAAGCTAAGCATTACGGGACGGCCTATGGTCTGCGACAAGGCCTTTTCGGCAATGGCCCGTCCTATCCTGCCGTTTCCATCCTCAAAGGGATGAATGGTTTCAAAGTATAAATGCGCAATCGCTGATCGTACCGGAGCATTTTTAATCTCGCCCCTTCCCCCTGGTCCCGTATCATTAAACCATTTAATGAATTTTTTCATCTCGTCAGGCACAACGGATGATGGAGGTGCTTCGAAGTGCACTTTTTCTTTGCCCATTGCCCCGGAGATCACTTGCATGGGTTCTTCGTGGGCTCGCCATTGACCCACCTCTACACGGCTTTTCTCCCGCAGCAGCATCTTGTGCCAGTCAAATAATTTTCCCTCCGTGAGGGGTTCTTTGAATGTTTGGCGGACATCAATCATTAACTCACCCAGACCTAAGGCAGATTTATCTTTGACGTGATCAGGGTTGTAATGCAATCCCAGGTTCTTGCGGATGGAAGAAAGGACATCCTTGCGGCTGGGGTATTCCCCCTCAATCTCTGAAGTCTTGATCGCTTCTGTGAAGATAATATCGACAATGGCATCCTGCTGTGTTTCTTCGGGCAAAACCTCTAATATCCCTGATACCCGGCCCACTTTTTCAGTGAAAGCAATTAATTCGCCTTCTACGCCACTAAGCGAGAATTTGAAGTCAAGCCAGTCTGATTGTTGCCAGTTATAACGTGTCATGAGCCAATTATACCATACATTCGGCTCAAATGTAGTTAATTTATTGAGCTGAATGGATAAAATATTCGGCTCATATGTTGTACCAGTAAAATCAACAGCTTAAAGTGAAGATTATTTAATCAGGAAGCTTGGATTTAAAAATAGTTACATGACGCGCTTTGGCTTTTAAAGCATCAAATTTTCGTCTTACTTCAGCATCATTTTCTATCTCTTCAAGTGTAGGAAATATAACAGGAAATCTTTCGGTCCTAATGCTCGCCCGGTTTACATCTCCGGGTCAATCTCAACTAAAATAACTCCTTCATTTGATAAAGCCTCGTCTGCTGCCTCGTTGATGAATCCTCTGCCAAAGTATATTCCACAATCCCTTCACCTTTTTCTGGTTGGGATTTTTCCTCTTCAATATTCTTGGAACCCCTGGCATATCACCTTTTGAAGCAGGTGGAACCGACATAGTCTAACAGGCCAGCCTGTTTGCTCCTGTTTAATGATTCCGACACTTCAGAAGCGCTTATAAAAGCTCCCGTGCCAAATCTTTCAACTGCCAGTCACTGTGGTTAAATGCCACTATTTTTAATAAAATTCAGAACTCCTTACTTCATCGTTTAAATAAGATGTTTGTTCGCAAATTAAATTAGTCTTTAATTTGGGTATGCAATTAAAATTACCCCTATTCCCCAGAGGCTGCACCCTTATTTCTGATTGCCTTGGCGTGTATGAGAAAGATGGCCTGGTACAATATATTGTAAATGGACTACCTGTGTACGCACATCCCAAAGAAGATTTAAAAGCGTTTCGTTATATCATGAGCAATTTTATTCATCAGGGCCTCTGCCGTAAAACGGAAGTTGAGAGATGCTTTCATGTGAGTGAAGACAGCGTGCAGCGTGCCTATAAAAAGTTTGTGGAAAAAGGCGAAGAAGGCTTTTTTGGCCATGATGCCCGCAAAGGAACAGCCTATAAAATCACTGGTGATTGCCGCTTGCGCATACAAAGCAAATTAGATAAAGGGCAAAGCGTAAACAGCATTGCAAAACAGGAAGGGGTAAGAGAATCAGCCATTCGCTATGGCGTAAAACAAGGCTATTTAAAAAAAAGAGAAATCGGAGATAATTGACGGTTCCGGCACCACTTTAAACATGCGTAATGAGGCCGATCAGTCGGCGCCTCTTGGCATAGCCACCACCCGGTATGAAGACCGGATGGCCACTGCTATTTTAGGAACAGGCAACGCCTCCACCCGGTTTAATGCCCACGAGGCACTTTGTGGTGCAGGAGTATTATTCTTATTACCGGCATTGCTTGCACAAGGTTTATTAAAAACCAAAGATGTCTATAAAATACCCGGGAATCATTATTATGGATTGGAATCCATCGTCCTTACACTGGCCTTTATGGCGCTGGCCCGCATCAAAAATCCTGAACAACTCAAGCAATGTAAACCTGGGGAAATAGGTAAAATAATAGGGCTGGACCGTATCCCGGAAGTAAGATGCCTTCGCGATAAAATCAAACTTCTTACCAGCCAGAACCAGGCGCAAAAATTGAATCAACTTCTCATAGACCATTGGTACAGCGGGCCAACAGAGGAAACATCGTTTCTCTATATAGATGGTCATGTACGCATTTATTTTGGTCATCAGGCTAAACTTCCTTCCAGATTTATCTCCCGGCAAAAACTTTGCCTTAGCGCCACCACGGAATTCTGGGTCAATGATGCAACGGGTTTACCGGTAATGATGATTGCCGGTGAGCTTACCGAAAAACTTCAAAAAGCCATTGAAGATTATATCATCCCTGAGTTGCAAAAGACACTCTTACTTCCATCACCTTGCGAGCCACAAGAGGAATTTAAAAAAACAGAAAACATAACAGAAGTAGCAAACATAACAGAAGCAAACCGAAGTACAGGGGATGAAAAAGCAGACGATGAAAACGAAGTTCCCGATGACCAGCCGCCAGTGTGTACCCTGGTTTTTGACAGGGAAGCTTATGAACCTGCTTTCTTTAAACGCTTGTACCAAAAGTACCGCATCGCTGTATTAACCTATCGCAAAAATGTTAAGGATATGTGGGATGAACAAGGCTTTAAAGCAACAGAGGTAAAGGTTCTTGATCAAACAATTGCCATGCGATTGTGCGAACGGGAAACCGTACTTGGCGGTGTGTCAATGCGTGAAATCAGGAGGCTTACCGATGGTGGACACCAAACGGCAATCATTACCACCAACAGAGTTATAAGCACTGAGGTAGCAGCAGGCAGGATGTTTGGCCGATGGAGCCAGGAAAACTTTTTCCGTTATATGATAATGGATTATGACTTCGATAAGATAGTGGAATATGGTGTAGAAGCGATTGATGAAAACAAAGAAGTGGTGAATCCTGAGCATCGTAAATTAAATTACAGGCTTAAAAAGCAAAAAGAAAAAACGGCACGATTGAAAGCCAAATTATTCCCCCTTACAGAAGAAGCGATAGAAACCTCCTTAGACGATATGCCGGCTTTACTAAAAAAGCAAATGAAACTTGTGGGACAAATAGAAAACAATCAGCAAACAGAGGAGCAGTTAAAAGATGAACGCTCGAAAATACCGGCAAGAATAAAATTAAAAAACATGCCTCACCAGGCACGTTATAATAAACTCAAACCCGAAAGTAAAATGTTTATGAACATAATAAAAATGATTTGTTATCGGGCAGAAACGGCTGTAGCAAACGAACTTAGCAAGTTTCTTATTATAAATGTCAAAGAGGAAAAAAGAATGCTTGTAAAGCAAATTATTCAAAATAATGCAGACCTGATACCCGATTATGAAAACAAAACCTTAACCGTGATACTGCACTCCCTATCCGCGCCGAGGTTTAACCTGGCAGCCGAAAAACTTACTGAAGTATTGAACCAAACAGAAACTATTTTCCCAGGTACGGATCTAATGCTTAAATTTAAAACCTCCGCATTTTCTAACTGCGAGAGGTAAGGAGTTCTGAAATTACAATATCTTGAGGACGCATGCCATTGTGTTCGCATATCCAATATACAATTAATTCGCAATTTGCGAATCGCGAATTAAAATATGATGACTCTTAACAAAATGAAGCCTAAACAAAAAAGAGAAAGTTATTTGGGAAAGAGGCGACTAATTTTTAGGCAACCTTTTTAAAATCTCAATTTTTTAAACTTGATTCTTAAATATTTATTTAACAGAACCGGCTTCAAAATAAAGTAGTTTGATATTGTAAAAGGATGCAAAAGAGGTTAATTTTTTTTATAGTAACCGTTTTTAAATTTCAAAACTTTATAACAGTTCTTTACTTTTTATCCCGTTGCTTGCAAATTGTTTGCAAAAAATAAAGGCCGCTTGTGGCGACCTTTATAATTGATTGATTTTCAGCTCCCCCTTCAGGACTTGAACCTGAGACCCTCTGATTAACAGTCAGATGCTCTAACCAACTGAGCTAAGGAGGAATTTATGTTTCAACTTTTTTTCACTGTTTGAACCAGTGTGTCTATTTTTTAAACGGGTGGCAAAAATAAAGTTTTTTGCTTTGTTACAAAAATAGTTTACCTATTATTTTAGCCGGCTAAAAAAGCCGCTGTCTTCTATGCCAATGAAAACACCTTTGTCATCAATTTTTACAGGATATGTTTTTAGAAAATAACCTTCACCGCTTACGTCTCTTCCATTTTCCAGGTTAAAAACATACCGGTGAATCGGGCATACAATATTTCCATTCTTATCCAAAAACCCTTGCGACATATCGCCCCCCGCGTGCGGGCATTTGGAAGTACATGCTTCAACGGAATTCCTCTTTTTAGCAATACATATTCTTTTTCCGGCTACTTCAATTTCTGCAAGATCATTACTTCCAAACGTTAATTCTGAAAATGATGCCGCAATTTTATACCACCTGTATTTCTTTTCGGATTTCATTTATATCAATAAAAAAACTCTGCTTTATAAGGATACTTTTCCTGGTACATTGTACGGGTTGTATTCAAAATAATTTGTTTCAGATCTGCGATGTTACTTTTTTCTGTTGCTGAGATAAAGACACATTTGCCTTCAGTTTGCGCCTGCCATTTCTCTCGAAGTTCTCTTAGGATATCTTCTTTCACCTCCGGCTCGAGCCATTTATCAAATGTATTTTTTTCATATTGATCCATTTTATTAAAAACGGTGATTACCGGCTTTTCATCACTCTTCAGTTCATGCAAAGTTTTATTAACCACGGCCAACTGTTCTTCAAACTGCGGATGTGAAATATCAACAATATGCAAAAGCATATCGGCTTCTTTCACTTCATCGAGCGTGCTCTTAAAACTTTCAATAAGATGGTGTGGCAATTTTCTTATAAAGCCCACGGTATCACTTAACAAAAAGGGAGTGTGGCCAAGCACTACTTTGCGGGTGGTGGTATCAAGGGTGGCAAATAATTTATTTTCGGCAAAAACATCGGTTTTGCTAAGCAAATTCATAACGGTTGACTTGCCAACATTCGTATAGCCCACCAGGGCCACCCTTATAAATTCGCCACGCTCTTTCCTTTGTGTGAAAGCTTGCTTATCAATTTCGTGTAGCCGTTTCCGTAAGAGACTGATCTTATCCTTTACGATCCGACGGTCTGTTTCAATCTCGGTTTCACCGGGACCCCTGCTTCCTATGCCTCCACCCTGTCTTTCCAGGTGTTTCCACATTCCTTTAAGCCTTGGTAAAATATATTGATACTGCGCAAGCTCAACCTGAACCTTAGCCTGCGCCGTTTTTGCCCGTGAAGCAAATATGTCAAGTATAAGATCACTCCGGTCTATTGTTGTTACCTGCAAAGCCTTTTCAATATTGGTGATCTGGGAGCCGGTGAGTTCATCGTCAAATATTATCAGCGCCACATTTTTTGAAGAAATATAATTTTTTATTTCCTCCAGTTTTCCTTTGCCGACAAATGTTTTTGAATCAGGATGAGAAAGCTTTTGTGTAAATGATTTAATAGCATGAGCGCCCGCAGTTTCGGCGAGAAACTTCAATTCCTCCATGTATTCGGTAACCGTTTCCTCGGTTTGATCTTTTTGAATCACGCCAACCAGCACTACGTTTATGGCCTGGTTATACTGTATTTTTTTTTCAATCAATGGGAAAAATTTCTGCAAAAATAAGCATTCCATCAGCGCATGACTAATAGGAATTGTTCCCCGGGAGGTTCCGCAAGCCTTGGAATAAAATTTTACTACAGCGTCGCCTGGAAGTCATCTTCTTCCCAGGCTTTCTCTTGAAATTTTAACCTTAAATGTTCGGATACAAATTACTGTATCCTGCAGGTTTTTTCAAAACATCATTTTGAGTCAATTTTAATGTCGTATTTGATTCGAGCAGCATTATCGGAAATTCACGCAGCTTATCCATATCCTGTTCGTCGCTTAATAGTAGCAGGTTAAAGGAATTTTTATCATCGGGCGGGGGCGTGTTGATTATGCTTAGTTGAATGTGCTTCTGCAGATGGCGCAAACACACCTCATCATACATTTCTTTTATTTTAGAACGCACGAGGCCATTACAAAGAAGGATAGGATCAAGTCCCAATTGCAAGGGGCTTGTTTGTAAAAAAACTTTTGCATTTGCTAATGTATTAAAATTTGGTTTCAATAACGTAAGGCATTACCTTCGCACCTCAAAATCGCGAAGTAGAGCAGCGGTAGCTCGTCGGGCTCATAACCCGAAGGTCGGAGGTTCGAACCCTCCCTTCGCAACAAACACTTCTTGCAACAAGCCTCATTAATTTGAGGCTTTGTTATTAGGTTCACAGGCTGGTCTTACACTTCGAAAAATTTGATAAATCCGAAGCTGGCTTCATACTTAATTTTGCAGTAAGATTTATATCACATAACGATTGGCCAAAAAACCAAACGCAAATTTGCAGCCTTATGGAGCCTCTGCACGACGATACATAAGCGCCATAACCTCCGTCCGTGGCTTTTTCAATTATTATTGTGTATTTGACCATAGCATATAATGTAGATAAATTACTAAATGCTGTTTTCAATCTCGAATTACAACTTTTCATCTGCGTTCTTCTTTTTTTCGTAAATGTTATTTTACAATGATGCATCACCATGAAAAACATAGTCTTTCTTTCATTCATCTTTTTATTGCTAATATCGTGTGCTAAAAAGAATGATAATACTTATATAAATCCTCCTGCCGGTCAAGTGGATACTACAACTCATAAAACTTTTCTTGCTTTGGGAGATTCTTATACCATAGGGCAGTCCGTTGATGCATCTCAAAGGTTTCCGGTGCAGACAGCGGAATTATTAAACCAACAAAATATCAATGTAAGCAGCCCTGGTATTATCGCTGTTACCGGTTGGACAACCGGTAATTTATTAGACGCATTAAATGCAACGCCTCCTGCCAATAATTACGATATAGTTACTTTGCTTATTGGCGTAAATAATCAATACCAGGGGCGTTCTTTAAACGAGTACAAAGTAGAATTTACTGAGTTACTTCGAAGGTCTGTAATATATGCCGGAGGCAACAAAGTCCATGTCTTCGTTATTTCAATTCCCGACTACAGCGTTACCCCTTACGCACGCGGTGCAGATACAGCAAAAATTGCAAGAGAAATTGATTCCTTTAATGAAGCGAATAAAGCCATCACATTGAACGAAGGAATTGCTTATGTTGATGTGACACCGGTTTCCCGGGAGGCAAAATATAACCCGTCTCTTATTGCAGGCGACGGGCTTCATCCCTCGGGGGAACAATACAAAAAATGGAGCGATCTTCTTGCGCCCTTGATTGCAAAAGCCATCAAATAAAATAATCTTTCTTTATAATTTATTAATCCAAGCAGCCGGAAACTTTTCCGACTTTTTTGCATCAACGCGGTGACGAATGATGGGCTGACGGAATCACTGAAATGCAACCAAGGTATTTGCATCTCTTATTCTGTCGCCAATTATATTTGCCTTACAATGCTTAGCAATACTCTTTCTCTTTATAAAAAGGCATACGCAGGCCTGTCACCCGGCACGTGGTGGCTTTCACTTGTGATGCTTGTAAACCGTAGCGGTACCATGGTTGTACCTTTCATGACCATTTATCTTACGCAGCACTATGGAGTGTCTATCGGTAAAGCCGGATTAGTAATGAGCATCTTTGGGCTGGGCGTTATTGCCGGCGCTTTACTGGGCGGAAAATTGGTGGATGTTGTAGGTTATTATTATGTGCAGATAGGGGCTCTGCTTGGTGGCGGCACTATGTTTATTTTGTTGGGACAGATGCATTCTTATACCGCAATTTGTATCGCAACTTTTATTCTTGCGGCAATGAATGAATCGTTCAGGCCGGCTAACACTGTAGCGATTGCTCACTATAGCAAAGAGCAAAACCGTACAAGATCGTATTCTCTTAACAGGCTGGCTATAAACCTGGGCTGGGCGGTGGGTGGCGCTTTAGGAGGCATTTTAGCAAGCTTTAATTATAATCTTTTGTTTTGGGTGGATGGTATTACCAATCTTGCTGCGGCGTTTTTGCTCTATATAACGTTATCGCCTAAACGCAATAAAGATACTGAAAAGAAAGTACGGGGTAGTAAAGCTTTGGCTGCAAATTCGGTATATAAAGATCGCGCCTACCTTTATTTTGTGGTGCTGGTATTTTTATTTGCCATTTGTTTTTTCCAGTTATTTACGACCGTGCCTGTTTTCTTTAAAGAAAAATTTCACTTAAGTGTTTTATTTATCGGGATGATAATGGCGCTCAATGGCCTTATAATAACACTGTTTGAAATGCTGATCATTTTTGGACTCGAGGGCAAGCGGCCTTCTTTACAATTTATTTCTGGTGGCGTGTTGCTTATTTGTATAGCGTTTTTAATTCTTACCGTGCCGTCTGCCAATACCGGCTTGATAGCAATTATCGCCATGATCTTTCTGACCTTTGGAGAAATACTCGCCATGCCTTTTATGAATGCTTACTGGATTAGCAGAACGATGCAATATAACCGCGGGCAATATGCTGCGCTTTACAGTGTGGCGTGGGCTCTGGCACAAACTGTCGGCCCTTACGCAGGCGCCCAGGCCGCAGAGCATTTGGGTTATCAGATGCTTTGGCTTTGTGTAAGCGTTGTGTGCTTGTTACTGGTCTTTTTTTATTTCAAACTTCAAAGCAATGACCAGTTACCTGCGTAAAAAATCTTCGTAAGAAACCTGCATGTAAGCTTTACCAAAGTTTATTGAAGAGGAATCTACGCCGGCATCTTTACCTGCACCTGCGCTCGTGTAAATAATTTTCCTTGAAACATTATCTATAGTCACGACGCCCGCCGGATTCACAAAGCCAAAGCCGTTATTAAAACTATAAAAAGCAAATTGCCGTGCCGAAGAATCCAGCAGGTCTTTTCCCCATTTGAAATCATTTGCCGCAAGGCCAAGTTGGTGTAAAATGGTGGTGGCAATATCCGTTTGCGAGCCAATATTATTGTTTATTCCTTTTATGGTTAAAGCGCCTCCCGTAAAAATTAAGGGGATGTGAAACTTGGATGGACGATCATTTGGATCGTGGCCGGGCAGCGGATGGCCGTGGTCTGCGACCAACACCACTAAAGTATTTTTCCATAATGTATCCTTTTTTAATTTGGCTATGAAATCTCCAACACAGCTATCGGTGTATGCCACCGCGTTTTTAAAAAGGGTTGTTTCATCTTCTCCTTTAAATCGTGGCGCCATCGGCACATCGTAAGGTTCGTGGCTGCTTAGGGTAAAAATCGTTGCAAAGAAAGGTTGCTGCTCTTTGTGTATATTTTCGAAAAACCGGTTTAGAACAATGTGGTCATGAACACCCCAGGAAGTATTTCTTTCAGACGGATCGAATGAATATTTACTTACCAATGTTTTGAATCCGACATTTAAAAGATAAGATTTAATATTAGCGAATTCGAGTTCACCTCCGTACGTGTAGCTCGTATGATATCCTTCCTTTTCCAGCGATTTATTTATAGCAGGCAAATGTTGTGTTTTCGTAGGCGTCTTTATTATAGAGGTGATAGCCTGGTTAGGATAACCGCTTAGCACAGCAACCTGCCCCTTTTCGCTTCTGTCGCCAGCCGCATAAATATTAGTAAATAATAATCCTCCGGAAGCGATTTTATCAATGTTTGGCGTAACGCCAGGCTCGCCGCCGAGGCAACCTACTAATTTGGCAGTATAACTTTCAAGAATAACGAAAATTATATTTGGCTTCCTGGCCGATAAGATGGGAGGAATTTTTAGCGGGCCGGTATTATATAAACTATCAACCAATTGTTGTGATTTTTCTAATGGAAAATAAGTGAAAGGATTCTGTTCGCTGTCCCTGTTTAATATTGAGTGCATTAAGTTCCATGGTAAATTAATTGCCGCATGATCGGCAAATAAATTTGGTGAAAAGTAAGCGTCACTTTGATTGATAGGAATTTTTGAATGCCTCCCCGAACAGGCACAAACAAAAAAACAAATAACAAGAGAGCAATGCCTGCACGTAAAAAAATATTTTCTTTTTTATCTGGCTCCGCAAAAAAACCATTAACAAGAAGTCTGTAGAGCCAGGTAAACAAAGCGGTAAGCAATACAAATATCAACAACAGGGAAAATAAAGGAGCCGATGATATTGTGCCGCCCATTTCTTCCGGCGACTTTAAATATTGGAGCGGCGTCGCATCCATTCTATAGCCCCAGGCAGTGTATAATTCCAGATCGGCTGTGGTAATAAATGAAAGGATTATAATGACTGCAATCGTATAAAAGCTTATAGCCTTTTTTATTTTGAATTTATAAAAAACGGCCTGTACTAATAAAAGAAAAAATGGGACGATACAGATGTACGCAGTAAACGAAGCGTCCATTCTTAATCCGTATAAAAATGAATTTACAATTTCACCCCCTGTTAATCCGCTTGTAAGTGCGTAGTGATAAACTAAAAACAGAACTCTTGTAACGATGAAGTAAAAAAGCCAGAAGGTAAAGTAGGCAAGGTATTTCAAATATTTTTTCACCCCGCAAAAATATGGCAATGTTAACTGAATGTTACCTGTATAAAAAGTCTCATTGGCAACTATTGACAATGCACTATCTTAATCTTGTAATTTTACAACTGAATACTCTTTTTAATAAAAGTTAAAGTGAAATAATCCCGCATCTTTTTGAAATGCCGTCTCGTATTTTAAACAAATAATTATTATGAAAAAGCTTCGATATGCACTTCTTCTTTCCGTTCCTCTCTTCACCTTATGGTTTTGCACTTCTTCTTCCAGTGTAAAAAATAAAGAAGATAATAATTTGCAACCAAAAACTTATTCTACGGATGCCGGTAAAGGTGTAGCTGTGCTTGAGCTGTTTACTTCGCAAGGTTGCTCCAGTTGCCCATCGGCAGACAGGTTACTTGAGAAATACAGTGCAAAAGATAACGTGATTGCATTGTCATTTCATGTGGATTATTGGGATCGACTCGGCTGGAAAGACCCATATAGCTCCAAGCAATTTACAAAGCGGCAATACAATTACGCATCGGCACTTAATGCAGGTGTATACACACCGCAACTTGTTATAAACGGGCAAAGTGAAATGGTGGGAAGCGATTCGCGGAAAATTGATAACACACTTAAAAAGGTTTGGTCACAGGGTGCTGCATCAGGGATTTCAATTGAGTCAGTGAAAATGGAAAATGGAAAATCAATGATTGACTATACGCTTACCAATGTCAATAATGCATTACTGAATGTAGCGCTTGTAGAAAAGAAAACGAAGACTGAAATCAAAGCCGGGGAAAATGGGGGTGCAACACTTAGCGGCACCAATGTGGTAATAAATTTTCAAACGTTGAGTGACGTTAAAAACGGAAAAAATTCTTATAGCATTGAAATACCTGCCGGGCTTGATAAAGACAATATATCAATCGTGCTGTATTTACAAAAAGCCAATAATGACATTACCGCCGCTTGCCAATCTCCGGCATTATTTTGATGCCGGCGGTTACATTGATTTTACAGTGGTGACAGAAGTTATCTTTGAAGAAGTTGGGATTTCCTGGCCCATTACTGTAATTGTACCCTTTGCGTCAGTAACTGTATTATTTTGTTTGATAACGCCGGTTTTTAAATCAACAATTTCTTCGCCGGTAAAATTGCCGGTTGTTTTAGTGTGAACTTCCATGCCTTGCATTTCAGTTTTTATCTCACCTGCAATAGTTCCGGTTAAGGCAAGCGTTCCTTCATTACCATTTATTTCTTTTAACGTGTAATAAGTAATTTTAGTAATACCTCCGGTTGTAGAAGAATCTGTCCACGTGCTTCCGGCTTTTATTTTTGATGGAATCACTTCAAAAGTAATCTTAGCTCCATAGCCTTGTTCAGCGGGGTCGCCACCCATTTGTTTCATCGCGATCAACGCAGGGTTATTAGCATTGCTGTCACCGGTAGAATCTGTCTTTTCTGCAACGATCACATTTCCTGCTTTGTCCATTACTACTTCTTTGGGTTGGTTTAAAACATCTTTGAAATTTTTTCCTATATCTCCATCCATATCTTCTTTCTTATCAGAATCAAAACTCATATCATTATCCATCACCTTCATATTCATTTTTAAGCCGGTGAATGTATTGAGAAAATTGATATTTTTATCTTTTACACTTTTCACTTCTATCTGGTAAGTGGAAGTAACATCCGCAGTAGATTCCATGGCTTGTCCCATCATTTCTGATGAACTGACGGTGCTTAATTTATTTTCAACGATAAATTTTTGGCCCGGAGAAGGGTTAATTGTTCCATTTACCTGCGCAAATGTAAATGTGCTTACAAATAAGAGAGCCGATGTGGCAAAACTGATTGTTTTCATCAATATTTTTTTTGACATTGAGTTGCAAATATAGGCTGAGGCAATTAACAAGTCATGTCTTTTAAAAACATTTAACTTCCCCCGTTTTAGATTGTATTGAAACGAGAATTAGCCAAAATAATTTACTATCTTTTCAAAAAATACCTTTTGATTCTTCAGCATAGCATCTTTGCATTTTTATGGATTATTTACTGTATTGTACATAGCGTGCTTGCCACCACATCTTGTAAATTATTTTTTCAAAAGAAGACAGGAAAATATTTTAGATACTACCGGTTGGCTTATTCGGTAATTGCGGCTATCACTTTATTATTGTTGCTTTACTACCAATTTTCTTTTAAAAGTCTCCGGCTGTTTTATTCGGTCATTATAGGATGGTTGTCATTTTTTATGCTTGTTATTCCGGGGCTAACAATTATGGTGGTGATTATGTATAAATATTTTCGATTATTGAGTGGCATACGTTCTCTTTACCAGGCAAAGGAATCTCCGGAGCTGAAAACAGATGGCATGCATACATATATAAGGCATCCGCTGTATTCCGGCACATTGTTATTTATTTGGGGACTTTTTTTCATCTTTCCCTTTTTTAACAACCTGATTTCTGTTATTGTGATAACGGTGTATGTTTTAATTGGAATAAAGTACGAGGAGCAAAAACTTATCATTGAATTTGGGGATGCTTATAAAGATTATTGTTTGAAAGTCCCCAAGCTGATTCCCCATCTTTAGTATGCCGGTATGGATTAAAAAAACATGATCATGCGCTTTTAACATACCAACCTTAGTAGAGAAGCCACGAATGGCCCAGATTAACACGAAATTTTTTTAGATGGCCACTATTTCCATTTGTGAATTACATACGATCAAAATACCTTCCTATAAATAAAAAAGGTGGCCAAACCGGCCACCCTTAATTTTGTTGGAAATATCGATTTTAGCCGATTAATTTCACATTAACGGCATTCATGCCTTTCTGTCCATTCTGCAAGTCAAACTCTACTTTATCATTCTCTTTAATTTCATCTATTAAACCGCTTGCGTGTACAAATGTTTCCTTTGAGGAATCATCGTGTTTGATAAAACCGAATCCTTTTTCTGTGTTGAAAAATTTAACGGTTCCTGTTGTTTTGTTGTCCATTGTATTGTTGTTTATTAAAATAATTAACCGCGAAGATATGCCTTTTAATTTTAGCGGAGCGATTTCTAAAGAGTTAGCATTTAATTATCACCATGTGTGGACGATAACTCCGCTATATCAAGCAAGTTGGTAGCTGTGGGCGATAAGGTACTGCTCAGCATTAGTTGTTTCCACTTATTTATTGTCTTGTCCCACACAGGCTTGGGTGGGTAATCGTTATCAGCGGAAACAATAAGAGTAGCAACTTTTGAAGAAATCTTTACCGGCTGACCGCCCGGCCCCAGGATGGTAATGTATTTTTTTTGCTCGCCACTTTGTTTTTGAAACAGCGTCGTTTTAGTTTTGTTAGACCTTATAATACCTTCAAGAGCAACGTTGTTCAGCGAATCTCTGTCTTGCATTTTTGCCAGGCTATCATCATTTTTCTTTACAAAAGAAAAAGCCTGGTCATCATTTTTTTTACCATCTTTTTCAAAAAATAATGAGCTTAAAAAAATAATTACCAATGATGCGGCGGCAGTTAAACCATAAAATAAAAATCTTGATCTTTTACGCAAGCCCGGTAACTGTATTACTTTTTGATCGCTGTTATTAAGTTCAGCTGCAATATTATCCCAAAGACCCTTTGGCGGCTCCGGTTCATAATTCAATAATTTATCTTTAAAATTCTGCATGGCCCTCTACAAATTAATAGTATCGTTACTTTTTTTATTCAGCCTGTTTTCAAGAGATTTCTTTAGCACTCCCTTCGCCCTGGCTAACTGCGACTTACTTGTTCCTTCTGTAATGCCGAGAATCCCTGCGATTTCTTTATGCGAATAGCCTTCTATTACATGCATATTGAAAACCGTTTTGTATCCCGGCGACAACTCACTTATCAATGCGATGATATCTTTTTCAGCAAGCGAGTCAAGTACATTCAAATCAGTATCTTCTATTGTATTTTCCTGCACTTCGGATACATTATACAGCTTTACTTTTTTTCGAAAGTGCTCAATAGAAGTATTAACAAAAATCCGCCGTATCCAGCCTTCAAAAGAACCTTCTCCCCGGAACTTGCCAAGGTTCTTAAAAATTTTAATAAATCCTTCTTGTAAAAGATCATTGGCATCTTCAGTATTTCCACAGTATCTAAGACAAACGCCGTACATTTTAGAAGCATATTTGTTGTATAATAACTCCTGCATTTGCCTGTTCCCTGCAATACATGCTTGTATTAAGTCGGGCTCGGGAGGTGTATGGTTGCTCGCATCATTCAAATTGTTCGAAATGTTTTAATCAAAGATTGGATTTTTAGGACGCCTGTTCTACCAAGTATTTTATCAGTTTGGTTATTGCTTTTTTTCTTTGGCTAAAAATATTTTTTTCTGCAAGAGGCATTTCTGCAAAAGTTTTTGCAGAACCGCTTGGTATAAATACCGGATCGTAGCCAAATCCTGTATCGCCTCGCCTCTCTGCAATAATAGTGCCTTTGCTTGTACCTTCAAAAAGAATTTGCCGTCCATTCATGATCAGGCAGACAACTGTTTTGAAAATTGCACTGCGATCTTCTTTGTTTTTTAATTCAAATAAAAGCTTATCAATATTTTTTTCGGCGGAACTTTCTTCGCCCGCATACCTGGCACTTTTTACTCCAGGCTCACCGTTTAAAGCGGTTACCGCCAAACCGGTATCTTCCGCAAAGCAATTTTTACCGGTTAGCCTGTTTATTACCATCGCTTTTTCTATAGCATTTTTCTCAAGTATATCGTAAGGTTCAGGTATGTCAATACTTATACCTGCTTCGGCTAATGTTTGTAGTTTAAATTGATCGCCGAGAAGACTTTTTACTTCTCTTACTTTGTTTGAATTATTAGTGGCAAAGATGAGGCTGATCATTTGGCTCAACTGATCTTAAAGGTTTTTTGAAGGCTTGCCCATAATTGCTTTTTAGCATTTTTATCTTCTTGTAGCTCGTCAAGATGCGGGCAAAAAATATAATCAATTTCCTGGAAAACTTGCACCTGGAAAAAAGGTATTGTAAAGGGAAGATCAAGATCAGCGGGAGTAACGCCAAAACTCAAAACTTTGCAGGTAGAGAGCTGTTCTGCAAGGCCTGCATAGCTAACAGGCTTACGGCTGGCGACATTTACAATAGCAATATCATCCAATGAAATATTGCAGGCATCCACAAGTCCCGATATAAAGTTTAGCTGGTGATCGTTTAGAAATTTATTTTCATTATTGTTTACTACAAAGGCGATATTCTTTGAATTGCCGCCCAAAAATTCAATAACTGCTTCCTCATTATGCTTCGTTTTATTCTCAGGTTTTATTTGGGGGCTAACGAGGTTATTTTTGAATAAGGCTTTTTGAAGAAATGCCGGTAATTGTATGTTATCTATACTCATGCTTAACAATTTGCCTTCTTTTTTTCGTTTCTTTGTTGCAAATTTAATGATATGACGACAGTTGAGGATTTTAATATTACGCGTGTGGAGCGTAGCAAATTGAATTCAATGTCCCTGGAAAATATTCCTTTTGGAAAATATTTCACTGATCACATGTTGGAAGTAGATTATACTGATGGCGACCCGATGGCTATAGGGTGGAAAACGGTGGAAATAAAACCTTACCAGCCGCTTTTGCTTTCACCATCGCTCGCAGCCTTGCATTATGGGCAGGCTATTTTTGAGGGAGTTAAAGCTTACAAAAATGAAAATGGAGAAGCCCAAATTTTCAGGCCTTATGAAAATTTCAAGCGTTTCAATCTATCTGCCGGGCGAATGGAAATGCCCATAGTTCCCGAAGAAATATTTATTGAAGGTATGAGGCAGCTCGTAAAGCTCGATCAAAACTGGATCCCCAATAAAGAGCATCATTCTCTATATATAAGGCCTTTCATGTTTAGTACCGATGAAATGATAGGTGTGCGGCCTGCAAGCAATTATAAATTTATGATCATACTCAGCCCGACCGGGCCGTACTATAGCGCACCCATGAGAATTTATGTGGAAGAAAAATACGTGCGGGCAGTTGAAGGCGGGGTGGGATTTGCAAAAAATGCCGGCAATTATGGCGCGGCAATGCACCCTACAGCCGAAGCTAAGCGGCAGGGATACGACCAGGTATTATGGACAGATGCTCTCGAACATAAATATGTACAGGAATGCGGGGTAATGAATGTTTTTTTTATTATTGGAAAAAAAGCTATAACGCCTGATTTGAATGCAGGAACAATATTGGCGGGCGTAACCAGGGATAGCGTAATTCAACTCTTAGGCGATATGGGCTTTACAGTAGAAGAAAGAAAACTGAGTATAGACGAAGTGGTGGAGGCATATAAAGCCGGCGAATTGCTTGAGGTATTTGGCACCGGCACTGCAGCAACTGTTTCCATGATAAAAGAACTCAGGTACCGGGATTTTGTTATGTATTTTGATGTGGAAAAATGGACAATAAGCCCGCAACTGAAGGAAGAAATGAGCGCAATAAAAGAGGGCAGGACAGAGGATAAATATGGTTGGCTTTTGAGAGTTTGATTTTTGTATTGCATAAATCAGCAAGGCTTCCCTTACAATCCCCTTCATTTTGAAATTTTAGAAGCTTAAATAATTTTGGTATTTCACAATGCGGCACTTACCTTTGCCGTCCAAAAAAAATAGGGTAAAAAATAATGCCTACAATCCAGCAATTAGTAAGAAAGGGAAGAACAATTATAAAAGCAAAAAGTAAATCAAGAGCGCTTGATAGCTGTCCGCAACGTCGCGGGGTATGCACAAGAGTATATACCACTACGCCAAAGAAACCTAATTCTGCTCTGCGTAAAGTGGCAAAAGTAAGACTTACTAATAAAATAGAGGTGATTGCCTACATACCCGGTGAAGGCCACAATTTGCAGGAACACTCTATTGTTCTTATCAGGGGCGGAAGGGTAAAAGATTTGCCGGGTGTTCGGTATCATATTGTTCGCGGAAGCCTTGATACTGCAGGTGTGAAAGACAGGAAACAAAGCCGCTCCAAATACGGTACTAAAAGAGAGAAGGCTAAGAAGTAGCAAGTACAAAGTATCGGGTAGTAAGTATAGAGTAGCAGATTAATTTAACCGCCTCCTCATTTAACCTTATAAATTCAGTAACAAATAAACTAATTACCTAATAAACAAATTAACCGATAGACCAAATGCGTAAAGCACAAGCGAAAAAATTACCTCTTGCACCTGATCCTAAATTTCAGGATAAATTGGTTACCCGTTTTGTAAATAACTTAATGTGGGAAGGAAAAAAGAGTGGGGCATATAATATCTTTTATGATGCTCTTGACAAGGTTACGAAAATTTCTGGCGAAGATGGTTATGAAGTATGGAAAAAAGCCCTTGCAAACGTTACGCCAGGCGTGGAAGTTAAAAGTCGCAGAATTGGCGGCGCAACTTTTCAAATACCGGCTGAAGTCCGTGCCGACAGAAAAACATCTTTGAGTATAAAATGGCTTATCAAATACAGCCGTGACAGAAATGGCCGCAGCATGTCTGAAAAACTTGCCAACGAAATTGTTGCAGCAAGCAAAGGCGAAGGTGCTGCTTATAAAAAGAAGGAAGACACACACCGTATGGCTGATGCCAACAAAGCATTTGCTCATTTCAGGATATAAATTACATCCATAAATGATATCTCCAAAACCTTTCTGAAACGGAAAGGTTTTTTTGTGCAACCATTGTTAAATATATCATTTTCAGTTTATTTCGTAAACGGATTATTTGTAACTTCGCGCCTCCAAAAAGTAATTAAAAGAATTTCAATAACAACAAAATAAAAACAAGGCAATGGCCGACTTAAGGTATCAAAGAAACTTTGGTATTGCAGCTCATATTGACGCCGGCAAAACCACTACTACAGAGCGCATTCTGTACTATACAGGCGTTAACCACAAAATAGGTGAAGTACATGACGGCGCTGCCACTATGGATTGGATGGCGCAGGAGCAGGAAAGAGGTATTACCATCACTTCGGCTGCTACCACTTGCTTCTGGAATTTTCCTACCGTGCAGGGAGCTAAAATTCCTGACACAAAACAATACAAGTTCAATATTATTGATACTCCGGGTCACGTTGATTTTACGGTGGAAGTAGAGAGGTCGTTGCGTGTACTCGATGGTTTGCTCGCTTTGTTTTGCGCGGTAAGTGGTGTAGAGCCGCAAAGTGAAACAGTATGGCGCCAGGCCAATCGTTACAAAGTTCCGCGTATTGGATTTGTAAATAAAATGGATCGTGCAGGTGCAGATTTTCTGAACGTGGTGAAGCAGGTAAGAGAAATGCTTGGCGCTAAAGCAGTGCCCTTGCAATTACCTATCGGCGCGGAAGATGATTTTAAAGGAGTGGTAGATCTCATCACTATGCAGGGAATTATCTGGGATGATGCTACACAAGGAATGACGTACAAAGTTGTACCCATTCCCGATGATATGGTAGATGAAGTGAATGAATGGAGGCAACACCTTATTGAAGCTGTGGCAGATTATGATGAAAAGTTATTGGAGAAATTCTTTGACGATCCTAACACAATTACAGAAGAGGAAATTCACGAAGCGATCCGCAAAGCAACGATAGATATTTCTATTATACCGATGATGTGTGGATCTTCTTTCAAAAATAAAGGAGTACAAACTGCCCTCGATGCAATCGTAAGATACCTGCCCGGTCCGTTAGATCTTGAAGCCGTAAAAGGTACTAACCCCGATACAGGTGATGAGATCGAGCGCAAGCCTGATCCAAAAGCGCCGTTTGCTGCCTTGGCATTTAAGATTATGACTGACCCGTTTGTGGGGCGTCTCGCATTCTTCCGTGCTTATTCCGGCCGTCTTGATTCTGGTTCTTATGTATTGAATACACGTACCGGGAAAAATGAAAGAATTTCAAGGATCATGCAGATGCACGCTAATAAACAAAACCCTGTTGATTACATTGAAGCAGGCGATATTGGTGCGGCTGTAGGGTTTAAAGATATTAAAACAGGAGACACACTTTGTAACGAAGATCATCCCATAGTATTGGAAGCAATGACTTTCCCTGAGCCGGTGATTTCTGTAGCTGTTGAGCCTAAGACCCAGGCCGATGTAGATAAAATGGGCATGGCAATCGCGAAGCTTGTAGAGGAAGATCCTACATTAAAAGTAAAGACAGATGAAGAAACCGGTCAAACTATTTTGAGTGGAATGGGAGAGTTGCATTTGGAGATTATTGTTGACAGGATGCGAAGGGAATTCAAAGTGGAAATAAACCAGGGTGCGCCCCAGGTTGCTTACAAAGAAGCATTTCAGCAGACGATCGAGCACCGGGAAACGCTTAAAAAACAAACGGGTGGACGTGGTAAATTCGCGGATATCGTATATGAAATCGGGCCTGCAGACGAAGAGTTCTTGAAAGAAGGAAAAGGAAATTTCCAGTTTATAAATGGTTTGTTTGGTGGGTCAATTCCTAAAGAATTTGTTCCTGCTATTCAAAAAGGTTTTGAAACTGCAATGACAACCGGTGTTCTTGCCGGCTACCCAATGGAAAGTATGAGAGTAAAAGTGTTTGATGGTTCATTCCACGCGGTTGACTCGGATGCTATGAGTTTTGAATTGTGTGCCAAGCAGGGATATCGCGAATCAGGAAGAAAAGCTAAACCCGTTTTACTGGAGCCGATAATGAAGATTGAGGTGCTCACACCTGATCAATACATGGGTGATGTAACGGGTGACCTTAACCGCCGCCGGGGTATGCTTGAAGGAATGGATAGTAAACATGGCGTACAAGTGATAAAAGCAAAAGTTCCATTGAGTGAAATGTTTGGATATGTAACACAGCTTCGTTCACTATCAAGTGGCCGGGCAACTTCTACTATGGAGTTTAGCCATTACTCACCTGCGCCTAATAATATTGCAGAAGAAGTAATTGCAAAGCAAAAAGGCAAGGTGAAGGTGGAAGATTAAGAATCTTTAAACCCGCCTGTATCGGATCATGAAAAAAATGCGTGGAAGATTTATAATATTAAAACCCTTAGTCGAAAGAGTAGGGGTTTTGTTTTAATATTTTTATCTTTATAAAAATTATTTTTATGTCTTCTTTGGAACTGGAAGTTTATGAAATTTTTAAAAATCGCTTTACAGAAAAAGAGGCTTCAAAAGTGATTGAATATTTTGAGGCAAAGGCTGAAGAAAAATATTTACAGAAAAAAGATACATTAGCTACTAAACAAGATATTTCCGAAGCTAAAGCCGATGTTATTAAATGGATGTTTATTTTCTGGATAGGACAACTTGCAGCAACTACCGGAATTTTATTTGCTTTATTAAATCTATATTTTAAAAAGTAAAATATATCCTCTCAAAATTAATATGAGTTCAAACGATTACTCAACGTAATAGGTTACCCACACAAAAAATTCCCATCTATATTCCGCCTGGACATAGCTTTTTAGTTATAGATAAATTAATTTTTTTCCTGTTCATTGTTCCGCACAAAGCAGAATTTATAAAGTTCGTTCTTATTAATGCTGCTTAAACTACATTGCATATAACAATACTCCGGTAATTTTTTAGGTTCTGAAACTCAATATGGGTAAGGGATTCATAAAATCGACATTTATTTTTTTGCAACTCAGCCTAAAAGCTGAGTTTGAGAATAATAATTTCTAAATCTATACACACTGGTTATCAAAATGATACAAAAAATAAATTTAAAATTTGCTCTAAAAATCCTACCGGAGTATTGATATAATTGAATTTGTGTAAATTCCATTCATAAAAGTGGGGTCTACTTTTTTCTAATAATTTTATAGGATTAGGCGGTTAAGTCGTGAATTACTGCAAAATGGTTTAAGCAAATTTATAATCAAACATTATCAAAGCCATATTGGGCTCGATTCCCAAATCATTTGATAGTTTTTATATACGATGTAAACGCTTAATTCTATAATTTTAAATTAGTTCCCTTCAGATTTACTTACTAACTCTCAAAACTGGAAAAATATTATTATCGGCAGATCATTTGTAAAATATCAAAATAACATTAATCAATACAGCAGAGCATTTGCGTTGATAAAAAATAAAAATTAAAAAATGGAATTTAAAAGTATAAACCCTTATAATAGTGAAGTCCTGCAAACTTTCGCCGGTCATTCTAAAGAAGAGGTTGAAAAGATACTTGACACTGCTGCCAGGGCTTTTAAAAGTGGAAAAAATGTTTCGGTGGCTAAGCGATCAAAGATGATGAAAAAGGCAGGCAGCTTGCTTAGTAAAAACGTAGAAAAATATGCCAAAACCATTTCTCTCGAAATGGGGAAACCCATTTGTGAAGCAAGGGCTGAGGTTGAGAAATGTGCCTGGGTTTGTGAATTCTATGCTGAAAATGGAGAAGACTTTTTAGCGGATGAAATTATAAAAACTGATGCTGCTGAAAGTTTCATAAGCTACGATCCTTTGGGTTGTATCCTCGCAATTATGCCCTGGAATTTTCCTTTCTGGCAGGTGTTTCGTTTTGCCGCTCCAAACCTTGTGGCTGGTAATGTAGGGTTGCTTAAGCATGCGTCAAATGTATTGGGCTGTGCAACGCACATTGAAGATATTTTTAAAAAAGCTGGATTTTCGGAAGGTTCATTTCAAAATCTTTTTATTCATCATGATGAAATAGAAACAATAATATCCAATGATGTAGTGCGTGCGGTGACGCTTACCGGCAGTGAAAAAGCAGGTAGTTCAGTAGCAGCGCTGGCCGGGAAATATATAAAGAAAAGTGTGCTGGAACTTGGTGGTAGCAATGCTTTTATTGTGTTGGATGATGCAGATATCGAAAAAGCAGTTAAGACCGGAATACAGGCACGTATGCAAAATTGCGGACAAAGCTGCATCGCGGCAAAGCGCTTCATTGTTGTAGATAAAGTATATGATGAATTTGTTTCAAAATTTACTGCCGGAATAAAAGGTTTAAAATCCGGCTCCCCTTTAGATGAGGCTACGCAAATCGGTACGCTTGCAAGAAAAGATTTGGCCGAGCAGCTAAATGAACAAATCCAAACCTCAGTGGAGCAAGGAGCTAAAATCCTCACGGGCGGTAATTTTAAAGATGCCTATTTTGAGCCCACGATTGTAGTAAATATAAAGGCTGATATGCCGGTGTTCCAGGAAGAAACCTTTGGGCCGGTAGCGCCAATCATGAGGGTAAAAAACGAAGAGGAAGCATTTGCGATCGCAAGCAAAACAAATTTCGGATTAGGCACAACGTTATTTACTACAGATATAGAAAGGGCACGAAAGCAGGTAAGTAAAATAGCAGATGGTTCATACTTTATAAATGATTTGGTAAGGTCAGATCCCCGGCTTCCCTTCGGCGGTACCAAAAATTCCGGATATGGCCGCGAGCTGTCCAAAGAAGGAATACTGGAATTTATAAACATTAAAACAGTCTATGTGAAATAGTAGTGTGCGCTACTAAATTCATGCTTCTTTTATACACTAAATTTATAAGTATTTTTGCTGAGATATTACCAAATACTAAATAGGGTGTTTATAATATTATTCATAAGCGAAACACCCTACTCAAAACGTCCATTTAGCTCTTGCGCTATTTAAAAATCTTTTAGAAATTTGTATAACAATTGATTAGTAAATTATTTCTAAATCGGAAATAAATAATTTTTGTGGCAGATCATTCTAATTTTTTTTATAAATAAAACTCTACGAAAATTGCCTTTACAGAATTATACTAAATAATTTCCGGCAATAGATCTACACGTTTCTTCTTTTGACTTACACCTTTAGGCATGTAACATACAGGCCTGCAAACCTTATTTAACGCCGGCACAAATTAATTAATTGTAATTGTAATTGTATTGCTATTATATCATTCATAATTATCGGGTGCATTCCAAATTGTCGCTCTGGGTTAAGGTTGTCAACCTTCCAGATAGAGTTTTTAAATCTAAAATTAACTTGTTAAAGGTTGACAACCTTGCGACAATTTGGAATGCACCCTAATTATCGAAAATCGCCAATGGAAAACAAAGTGGGAAAACAAGTAAAAGAATTGATCGCAATAGTATTTAATAATGAATAATCCTAAGGACGCTCTTTATTATAATTAGACAAAGGGAAAAAACTGAAACCCTAATAAAAAGTAAGGCCCCGTAAGCCGAAAAGGGGAAATATAGAGTAGGCATAAAATTAAAAGCCAAAGAAAAATGAGTTACATTTTTAAAGGAAACCTGCGGGGTTTCTATTGTGGGGATTGTTATGATTATCTCTACAGAGCCAAAGTGAAAATTTATGCAATTGATATGCAGGCTAACATCACTGCGCTTGCCGTCGCACGTGAAAAAGAAACATTTCATCAGCGAACAGGCGACGAATTAAAATCACTTTCAAACAGATTGTTGTACGAAACTGAAACCGACGAAACCGGCAACTTTATAGTTGATTTTTCCAATGTTAAGAATTATGATGGAGCCGCTTTCGACATAGATTTCGAATGCGGAACCGTACCCATTCATTTTACTCCAGGTAAGGTTCCAAAACCACGCGGTCCTTTTCAATTCCATATTACAACTCATCAGCCATTATGGAAAGAAAGTAACAATGAAAATGAAAGAAATATAAGTGTGGCTTACTGGGAATACGCAATTGCTTATAAATTTTGGTGCTGGATTTTAAGATTATTTGGCTGGTATGTAATATGTGGCCGTGTCGTGGATTGTGAGAAGAAAACACCCATAGCGGGATTGAGGGTAAAAGCATTCGATGTTGATCTTATCCAGGATGATTATTTGGGCCAGGGAATCACGGATATTGCCGGGCAGTTTAAAATTTATTATACCGAGGCGGATTTTAGTAAAACTATTTTCCCATGGTTAAACGTTGAATGGCCTGCCGGACCCGACCTGTATTTTTCAATCGAAACAGGAGCGGGAACCGTTATTCTCCAGGAGCCACGCAACCGCGGCCATCAGAAAGATCGTGAAAATGCGCCGAATTGTTTTTGTGTTGAGCTTTGCGTAAAAGATGAGGGCAATGGAACTTATGCGCCAGTTCTGTTTCAAAAGGTAGGACAGTATTGGATAGCATCCGACTTTGATGCCACCGGTTTCACAAATGACGTTCAACGTAATGCATTCACCGGCACAATTCCATTGATTGGTGCAGTGCCGGCGCCATTTTCCAGCACAGCCCTTGAATACAGGTTTATTGTAAAAAATCTTGACACAAGCGCTTCGGTTGTTGTAGATGCAAATTACATGGCGCCCTTTCAAATTGGTACGTTGAATCGCATTACTGGTGGCACTCCGCCTTTTACCAGTGAAGATTATTGGGTTAACAATGCTGCAGCCGCTAACAATGTATTAATTGATCCGCAGGGATGGATTCGTGTTCCAAGAGAGAATAGCTTGTTCGGTGTTGCGGGACAATTTTCACCGGGAATTTCGTTAGGTGCACTGATGACGGAAAAGCTGATCAAAGAGAATTTTGATTTGATCAATCCAACAGTTTACGTGGCAGGCACAGCTTTTCCTGCAGCTCAAAAGGCTTCCGTTCATCATTTTGAAATAACATGCCAGGTGCGCGAAGTAGGAACTATTCCGGTTGCATATTCCAACGTTCTCACCAGGATTGCTGTGTGTAATACTGATTATTTGCAGCGCTTACATCCTGCATGGGCAGGTGGGGATGTACATCGCTACGCGGTTGTCATGCTGGAATTGGAAGAAACAACAATTTCGGGCAGTGGTTGCAACAAAGTTACCAACCAGGTGACAGCGAAGTATTCGGTTGTACATCCAGTTATTGATAATATGAGAATCTATTTTGAAGGGAATGGAGCGCTGCCTCCTCAATTTGCAATTAATCCTGTTGCCGGCGATGAAGCTGTTGGCAGTACAAGCCCACAATTTGATGTTACCGCTCTTGATCCCTGCGCATACATCGTATGGCTTGAAGCCACCTTCAGGCTTACAGCAGGGTATGGACGGATAAGCGGCTCTACAATTTGGGATCATATAGCATTCTGTAAGGCCTGATAAACTTGATAATTCCTGGTGGCCTTAATTTATAATAAGGCCACAGGAATTTTTTTTTGTAATAATGTTTGTAATAAAGATTTATGATTAATTGCGACAAAAACGGAACCAGCCGAAAATCCGAAACAAGAGTAGGCATAATAAAATTTTATCAAAATGAAAAAGGCTCCCCGCAAAAAAAGCGTTTCAAAACAGAAAACAACATCCCTGAAAAAAGAGTTACACGTTTGTGTAGATCGCCCCATCTCAACATTAAACCTGCACCGGCAGATGTATGAAGCCATTAAAGCAAACCCGGCAAACAATCCGGCGGAGAAAGGTTCAGCCGAACACAGTGTAATGAGAAGTTTCATCAATAATCCTCATCAGCAATTTAGCCCTGAGCATCATATAGTGCTTTCGAGGATGGCAATTTTAACTAATAATAAATGGCAGAAAGGAGAGACAATAACAGTTGCATTTCTTGATGGAAGCGACTTACAAAAAAAGAAGACCAAAAAATACGCCCGCTACTGGACTGCGAAGAACCATGCTAATGCAAACATTAAGCTCAAGTTCGTAGCAGGCAAAAATGCAATGATACGCATTTCGTTTGTTGCCGACAGCGGCTCGTGGAGCACAGTGGGTACAGATTGTAAAGTAGTGCCTGATGATGAACCCACAATGAACTTTGGATGGTTGCGAAATGATACCGATGATGAAGAATGGGAGCGGGTAGTAGTGCATGAATTTGGCCACGCCCTTGGTTGTATTCACGAGCATCAAAGCCCTGCAGGAGGCATTAAATGGAACAAGCCGGCTGTATATAAATACTTTGGCGGCCCACCAAACAATTGGAGCAAGGCTGAAGTAGATAGCAACCTTTTTGATAAATACAGTAAGAGCATCACCCAGTTTACGCAACTGGATGTTACCAGCATTATGATGTATTTTTTTCCACCGGAATTCACCACTAACGGCTTCGGCACGCCGGAAAATAAAAAGCTTTCACCAACAGATATTGATTTTATCAGAAAACAATATTCAAAATAGCAAAATAATTCCGGGGAAAAAATCCAAATAAAAGGGTGTTTTAACGGTGGTTTCCATTAAATATATATTGCATTTTTGCAGTAGAAATTATCAATCACAAAAAGATAGTTACATGAAAGAATAATTTAAACGCTTATTAAAAGCGTAAAGAATATAGCGGTGGTTTTTCAATTAGAGTTCAAGGTGCCCTTTTGGGCACTTTGAGGTTTAAGAAGGTTCCGTAGCTGCAATAGAAAAAATGGTATTGAAGAAATGAAATAAAAAAGTTCTGAGAAATTATTTTTAAATTTCAGTAAAAATTATTCTTAGAAAAATTTTTTAAATTGTCTAAGTCAACGCTCAAAAAATGATACGAAATTTTAAATGCAAAGACGGTTTACATTTTTTATTTTTTCTTATAATCTCCCCGCTTCCAGGCTTTGATAAATTCCGCCCACGCCATAGGGTTAAAAATATTTTGCGGAGGCAATTGTCCTGCAGAATAATATTTCTGCGCATTCTGCTTTAAGTAATAGTTTGAAGCCTCCCGCCCGTCCCGGGGATACACTGCCATTAAGGCCCGCCGGTTACTTTCAGAAAGATTTTGGCGGGCGACTTCCTGATCATCATCCGGTACTTTTGTATTTACAAAATCACGTTCAAACTCCTCACGTGACGGTCGTTTCTTAATAATGGTCGCAGGTAAATACACAGTATCTTCCACCATCAACTGTATCATACTTTGCTGGTTACCATCAAGTGTTTTAGGTATAAGCACATCCTTCGGCTTATAGCCAACGCTGGTAAATTGAACTTCGTCTCCCTTTAACACAACAATGGAAAAAACGCCTTGCTCGTTGCTTATCGTGCCACGGTTTTGTCCCTTTACTACTATGCTTACCGAGGGCAGCGCCATCAGGCTATCTGCAGACATAACTACACCGTACAATTGAACAACAGAATCTTTATAAGTTTCAAACTGGGCATTGGCCGCAGCGGGAAGTAGAAAAGAAAATATAAGAAGGTATTGTACAATTTTTTTCATAGCCAGCCCTTTAAATGGGTTTGTTATTTTAAGGGTTATAAAATTAGTCACACATTTAAAAGTAGCAATTTTATGATCCTCACAGTAGGTTTTATTTAAACAAAGTAAGGCGATCAATGTTTAAATTTGCATATACAAACTGTTTTTAACAAAAAATTGAACCATGACGGAAAATGATATTTTGAAAGCGCTTAGTAATGTACAGGAACCTGACCTTGGACAGGACCTTGTGAAATTGAACATGGTTAAAAATATTCAGATTGACGGCAATAATGTTTCTTTTACTGTGGTGCTTACTACACCGGCCTGTCCATTGAAAGACCTGATAAAAAA
Source organism: Hanamia sp. (assembly GCA_965217965.1). Classification (GTDB taxonomy): domain Bacteria; phylum Bacteroidota; class Bacteroidia; order Chitinophagales; family Chitinophagaceae; genus Ginsengibacter. The sequence continues at coordinate 1,522,100 of CBDCJQ010000002.1, forward strand.
TGCTTGTATAAATGCCGTTCAGTTATTGGTAAGTAAAGAAGCCATAGTAACCGTGAACTTCACAAGTAACACCACTTCACTAAGAAAAGATGATAATGTGCTAAGCGGCGTAAAAAATATAATTGCTGTAGTGAGCGGCAAAGGCGGAGTCGGCAAAAGCACTGTTGCCTCCAACCTCGCTTTGGCTATTGCAGAAAGTGGCGCTAAAGTAGGCTTGATGGATGCCGATATCTATGGGCCGAGTGTTCATATCATGTTTGGTGTGCGTGGCGAGAGGCCGGTAATGAAAGATGTGGGGGCCCGCCCGGATGACCCGGTCGGACGGGGAAAGGCTAAGATCGTGCCGCTGGAGCGTTTTGGCATAAAGCTTATGAGCATCGGTTTACTGGTGGATGAAAAGCAGGCCGTGGTGTGGCGCGGGCCGATGGTGAGCAGTGCGATCAGGCAGTTTGTAAGCGATGTAGATTGGGGTGACCTGGATTATTTGATAATTGATATGCCGCCGGGCACCGGTGACATTCATCTCACTATAGTTCAAACAGTTCCCGTGACGGGCGTGATTGTCGTAACCACACCACAACTCGTGGCCTTAGCGGATGCTAAAAAAGGAATCGCTATGTTTAACCAGGCACAGCTGAAAGTGCCTATAATAGGGATTGTTGAAAATATGAGTTACTTCATTCCGCCAAACAGCGAGACAGAATTATCGGATAGCAAATATTACATTTTTGGAAAGGAAGGTGGTAAAAATCTTGCGGAGGAATTTGATATCCCTTTTCTCGGTGAAATTCCTTTGATACAGTCTATCAGGGAAGGAGGAGACTTAGGCGTTCCTATTATGATAAGTGATGATGCAGTTTCTAAAAAAGCCTTTGTAGAATTTAGCGACAATGCAATAAGAGGAATAGCAATGCGTAATGCACAGTTACCTGCTACGGAGGTTTCTGAAGTGCTGGAGTTTAGTTAGGCAGGTATGAGGTATCAGGTATGAGGTATCAGGTATGCGTTATGAGAAGTAAATGTTTAAAAATTAAAAACATTAAATATCAAAAGCCTTTTAGATACATACCTTCCTGAATTTACATTTAATGAGTATCACAAAGTTTTAATGAATGCTCCTGCGGAAATTTGTTTTCAAGCCGCAAAAAATATTGATATGGGCCAATCATCTTTGACAAAGATTTTGATGAGGCTGAGAGGATTGCCTGCAAAAGATTTGACGCTTCCGGGATTTCTTAAAAATATTGGCTTTACGTATTGTGAAGAAAATCAATATCATGAATTTATAATTGACGCTTCTCAAAAAAATATAAAGATCTTCTGGAATTTTACTTTTGAAACAATTGAGGAAAATAAAACGTCAGTAAGTACAGAGACGAGAATTTTATGTTTGACACAAAAGAGTAAATCGTCATTTTCAGTTTATTGGTTTTTTATAAAGCCTTTCAGCGGCTTCATACGAAAGGAAATATTACGCCTAATCAAAAGGAAGACTGAAGAGAAATTTGCAGTGCAGAAATAGTATATTATTAATGGCTATTTCGATAATAACTTATCACATCATTCAGATATTTTTCCTTCTTTTCTAAAAGAAAATTTTTCATTTCCGGTGCGGCAATTCCATTTTCAATGATTAATTTTTCATTGGTAATTACCCTCGCTTCATCCCACAAACCCGCATCAACAAAATACTGCAGCGTTTTGCTTCCTCCTTCCACCAACACACTTTGAATATTCATTTCAAAAAGAGATTGAAGTAATTCGTCCAAAAATTTTTCGCTGTCAAGCTTTATATAGTTTAGATTTTTTCCGGCTGACTCTTTGAATAAATTGTAAATTATCGTAGGTGTTTCCCCATTGAATAATGATAAGTATGACGACAACCTAAGTTTTTTATCTATGATTATTCTCAATGGGTTTTTTCCAGGCCATAACCTGGTCGTTAATGAAGGATTATCTTCCTGCGCTGTATTCGTGCCGACCATGATAGCCGCTTCTTCGCTCCGCCATTTATGCACGAGCCTGTTAGTGTAATCATTGCTTATTAAAACACGCTGGCCCTTTTTTCCAATTTTTCCATTAGCGCTTTGTGCCCATTTTAAAATAATATACGGCCTTTGTTTTTGGTGAAAAGTAAAAAAGCGTTTATTAAGTTCAACGCATTCTTTTTCCAAAACTCCAACTGTGGTTTCTATTCCGGCCTCGTTCAGCTTTTGAATTCCTTTGCTTGCCACTTCTTTAAAAATATCCTTACATCCAATTATAACTTTGGGAATATTTTTTTGAATGATCAGATCGGCGCACGGTGGTGTTTTACCATAATGAGAACATGGCTCAAGAGAAACATACAAAGTACTTTTTTCAATTAAATCTGTATGTTCTTCGCTTACATTATTTATGCAATTGACTTCTGCATGTGGCTCGCCATACTTTTTATGAAAGCCTTCCCCGATTATTGTATTTTCATGTACTAACACTGCGCCCACCACGGGGTTTGGTGCTACGTTGCCTGCAGCCATTTTGGCCAATTGAACGCAACGGCTCATGTATTGTTCATCCATACTCAAGACTTTCGAATTTTATACTTCACAAAATAATTAAGTTTGCTCTAATGTCAATTGTTGAAGCACATAATGGTTTTTTGAGCAGGCTCAAATTAATTTATGAAGATCGTGAAGCTGATAATATTGCTGACTGGGTTTTTGAAAATGTAACACAACTTAAGCGATGGGAGAGACGAGGTAATTCAAAAAGTATGACTTCTGAACAGGAATTAAAATTAAGTAAATACCTGCGGGAACTTGTTCTTCACAAACCCGTTCAATACGTGTTGAATGAAGCATGGTTTTATAAATTAAAATTCTTTGTAAACGAGCATGTGCTTATTCCACGCCCGGAAACGGAAGAACTTGTAAGCTGGATCATAAATGATGTACGAAGTGTGATGTACGATGTACGATGCGAAGGTACCCAAATGTTAGATATTGGTACAGGGAGTGGTTGCATTGCACTTACTATAAAAAGGGAATTAAAAAATGTATCTGTAACCTCCGTTGATATAAGCGGGCAAGCGCTTTATGTTGCCCGAAAAAACGCAAGCGATCTTCACGCAGAAATTAAATTTAAACAAATAGATTTTTTGGATGAAAATGAATGGGAGCAACTTGGCAAATATGATGTGATCGTTAGCAATCCACCATACATCCCAAAGAGTGAGGGTGAACAACTATCGAAGAATGTAACAGCCTTTGAACCGGGCCTTGCATTGTTTGTTAATGACAATGATCCTGCTATTTTTTATAAGAAGATTGCAAAATTTTCTCAATCGCATTTAAAGAAACAAGGCAACATCTACGCAGAGATTCACGAAGAAAAGGCAGAAGAAGTAAAAAAAATTTTTATCAAAAATGGTTTTAGCACAGAAATAAAAAAGGACATATACGGAAAGAAAAGAATGATTAAGTGTATAAAGTAAAATTCAGAACTCCTTACCTCTCGCAGTTAGAAAATGCGGAGGTTTTAAATTTAAGCATTAGATCCGTACCTGGGAAAATAGTTTCTGTTTGGTTCAATACTTCAGTAAGTTTTTCGGCTGCCAGGTTAAACCTCGGCGCGGATAGGGAGTGCAGTATCACGGTTAAGGTTTTGTTTTCATAATCGGGTATCAGGTCTGCATTATTTTGAATAATTTGCTTTACAAGCATTCTTTTTTCCTCTTTGACATTTATAATAAGAAACTTGCTAAGTTCGTTTGCTACAGCCGTTTCTGCCCGATAACAAATCATTTTTATTATGTTCATAAACATTTTACTTTCGGGTTTGAGTTTATTATAACGTGCCTGGTGAGGCATGTTTTTTAATTTTATTCTTGCCGGTATTTTCGAGCGTTCATCTTTTAACTGCTCCTCTGTTTGCTGATTGTTTTCTATTTGTCCCACAAGTTTCATTTGCTTTTTTAGTAAAGCCGGCATATCGTCTAAGGAGGTTTCTATCGCTTCTTCTGTAAGGGGGAATAATTTGGCTTTCAATCGTGCCGTTTTTTCTTTTTGCTTTTTAAGCCTGTAATTTAATTTACGATGCTCAGGATTCACCACTTCTTTGTTTTCATCAATCGCTTCTACACCATATTCCACTATCTTATCGAAGTCATAATCCATTATCATATAACGGAAAAAGTTTTCCTGGCTCCAACGGCCAAACATCCTGCCTGCTGCTACCTCAGTGCTTATAACTCTGTTGGTGGTAATGATTGCCGTTTGGTGTCCACCATCGGTAAGCCTCCTGATTTCACGCATTGACACACCGCCAAGTACGGTTTCCCGTTCGCACAATCGCATGGCAATTGTTTGATCAAGAACCTTTACCTCTGTTGCTTTAAAGCCTTGTTCATCCCACATATCCTTAACATTTTTGCGATAGGTTAATACAGCGATGCGGTACTTTTGGTACAAGCGTTTAAAGAAAGCAGGTTCATAAGCTTCCCTGTCAAAAACCAGGGTACACACTGGCGGCTGGTCATCGGGAACTTCGTTTTCATCGTCTGCTTTTTCATCCCCTGTACTTCGGTTTGCTTCTGTTATGTTTGCTACTTCTGTTATGTTTTCTGTTTTTTTAAATTCCTCTTGTGGCTCGCAAGGTGATGGAAGTAAGAGTGTCTTTTGCAACTCAGGGATGATATAATCTTCAATGGCTTTTTGAAGTTTTTCGGTAAGCTCACCGGCAATCATCATTACCGGTAAACCCGTTGCATCATTGACCCAGAATTCCGTGGTGGCGCTAAGGCAAAGTTTTTGCCGGGAGATAAATCTGGAAGGAAGTTTAGCCTGATGACCAAAATAAATGCGTACATGACCATCTATATAGAGAAACGATGTTTCCTCTGTTGGCCCGCTGTACCAATGGTCTATGAGAAGTTGATTCAATTTTTGCGCCTGGTTCTGGCTGGTAAGAAGTTTGATTTTATCGCGAAGGCATCTTACTTCCGGGATACGGTCCAGCCCTATTATTTTACCTATTTCCCCAGGTTTACATTGCTTGAGTTGTTCAGGATTTTTGATGCGGGCCAGCGCCATAAAGGCCAGTGTAAGGACGATGGATTCCAATCCATAATAATGATTCCCGGGTATTTTATAGACATCTTTGGTTTTTAATAAACCCTGTGCAAGTAATGCCGGCAATAAGAATAATACTCCTGCACCACAAAGTGCCTCGTGGGCATTAAACCGGGTGGAGGCGTTGCCTGTTCCTAAAATAGCAGTGGCCATCCGGTCTTCATACCGGGTGGTGGCTATGCCAAGAGGCGCCGACTGATCGGCCTCATTACGCATGTTTAAAGTGGTGCCGGAACCGTCAATTATCTCCGATTTCTCTTTTTTTTAAATAGCCTTGTTTTACGCCATAGCGAATGGCTGATTCTCTTACGCCTTCCTGTTTTGCAATGCTATTTACACTTTGTCCTTTATCTAATTTGCTTTGTATGCGCAAGCGGCAATCACCAGTGATTTTATAGGCTGTTCCTTTGCGGGCATCATGGCCAAAAAAGCCTTCTTCGCCTTTTTCCACAAACTTTTTATAGGCACGCTGCACGCTGTCTTCACTCACATGAAAGCATCTCTCAACTTCCGTTTTACGGCAAAGACCCTGATGAATAAAATTGCTCGTGATATAACGAAAGGCTTTTAAATCTCCTGAAGGATGTGCGTACACAGGTAGTCCATTTACAATATATTGTACAAGATCATCTTTCTCATACACTCCAAGGCAATCAGAAATAAGTGTGCAGCCTGTTGGGAATAGGGGTAATTTTAATTGCATACCTCAAATTAAAGTCTAATTTAGTTTGCGAACAAACATCTTATTTAAACGATGAAGTAAGGAGTTCTGAAATTATAACTCTACAAGATGTAAGCTCTAAATTCCTATTTTACGCCGCTTACAGAAGCAGAAGTAGTAGCGCCAAGTTTTTTTGCTACCTGCATCACCCTTACAATATCGCCCCAACTCACAAGGGAGTCGGCGTTGATAACTACCGCCGGCTTAATACTATCGCCAATGCGTAGTTGCCGCTGCAAAGACGTTTCAAGAGAATCGAAATTTATTTTTTGTTGCCCTAAGTAAATGTCCCGGTTTTTATCAATGCTTACAATCACGCTCTGCTTTGCTTTGGTATCACTGGAGGCACGTGGATTATTCATTTTAATTACGTTCGGATTTGCCAAGGTTGAAATAATAAGAAAGAAAAACATCAGGATAAACAGGATATCATTCAATGGACCGGTATCCAGCTCAGTGTCTTCATTTTTATATCTCTTTCTTATACTCATTTGAACTTAATATGATTGGGCTTATAAATTTTTAACGGGTAGGCTCCTGCAAAATATCTGCAAATTCAGCGCTTGCTATTTCCATTTTATTTTCTACCCTGTTTATTTGCGCAGCAAGGTAACTGTGACCTATATACGCTAATATCCCAATGATCAATCCTGTTGCCGAAGTAATCATTTTAATATAGATACCGTCGGCTATCGTATTAGGCGTATATTCTGTGCTGGCGGCTATCGCCTTAAACAGCGAGAGCATTCCTATAATAGTACCAAGGAAGCCAAACAACGGCGCAATCCTCGCAATGATCGCAATGATAGAAAGATTTTTTTCGAGCTTGTACAATTCGAGCACACCAACGTTTTCCATACTTTTTTCAATGGCATCAATGGGTTTTCCAATGCGCTGTACGCCTTTGTCTATAATTCGGGCCACAGGATTGCTGTTGTTTTTTGAGAAGCTGCGGGCCGCGGCCACATTGCCTGTTACGATATGATCGCGAATAATGCGCATGAAGTTGTCGTCGATCCTATAAGCTCTGTTTACGGCGATCAACCTTTCAAAAAAAAAATATATAGCGCCAACAAATAAGACAGCAAGCGGGATCATGATGACTCCTCCGCTTACCAACACTTCCCATAAATTCTGAACTTTAGGAGCAGCCTGTGCAGCGGTGGTATCCGCTTGCAAAAAAAATAGATCCATTTAGTGAGTATTTGAACAAATGTAAAAAGTAATTTGATAAATGGGGGTTGCGTCGAAATTGCGTACGAAACTTTAACGTAAATGTTAAATCAGGTAACAAGAATCAGGTATCAAGAAGAAACTGGTTGATATATTGCAAAGGATGATAAACAGGGATTAAAGAACTTGAAAAATCAAAAAAATTTTTTGTGATTATCAGGTCAATGCCAGCATCTTCTGCGGAAAAATATTGCAGTGCATCTTCCAGATCTGCGAAGTCAGATGCTTTTACTTTTTCCATTATAACGTTGTCTTCTCTTGTAAAAAAAAAGTTTGAAAAAAGCCCCTTTGCTTTTTCATTTAATTTGCGGGTATCTTTTAATGTTTTGTTTAGAAAAAAATAAGTAATTGCAAAAGAGGTAGGAGAGCAATATAACTGATCTTTATTTTTACGAAGGCGATCAAGTAGAAAAACTGCCTCATTATAAAAATCATTACCGGCATTTGACAGATCAACTAAAATATTAGCATCAAAGAATATTTTTTTTATCATTCACTGATGTTGTAAATTGATCTTATATCTTCATTTTTTCCTGTATTAACAATACCGCTGTATTCCTTTACAAAAGGGTCGAGGTCTTCGGCCGCCAATTGTTTATCTATTCGTTGTAATAAATCAAAATAATCATCTACAATCTTTGACATACTCGATCCCTTTTTTTTTGCCTTTTTTTTTGCAAAACGTACGTTAGTGCTTTTTAAAAGGAGTGTTACTTTTTGTTTCATTATAATATTATTGGTGGTATAAAATAATTACTGTTTGCTTAGCCTCCAGGTGATACAACGACGACTTATTTAAAAAGTCAATTATTACATTAGCATCCAGAAAAACTTTTTTCATTTATTTTTTTTCAAAAAAATCGTGAATTAAGTCGCTGGTTCCGGTATTAAAAATGCCTGCGTATTTTTCTACCCATTCATCTTTAGTTGTATTTTTTTTCCGGGCGTTGTTCTGTTGCAGATCTTCGAGAAATTGATTTAAGAGAAATGACACGCTGGTGTTTTTTTCTTTGGCATATTTCTTTGCAAGCCGTATATTTTTCTCTTCAACGAGAACTGTGAGCTTATTTTTCATATTTTGTTTTTGTACGTACAAATATAAAATTTATACGGCATATAACTTAATTGCAATAGGACTTTTTGAACTCCACACGAGCTTATAATTCTAACACCTTAAGCTAAAAAATAGTTACGAATATTTTAGAAAACTCATAAATTTTTGTTATCCCTTCAGGGGATAGGGGTTTCTTCCCATACCATACATAAGTGCACGATAGTTTCAGCAGCCTTTGCCATGTCTTTCACGCCTATCCACTCAAGCCTTGAGTGAATGCCCTGCATGCCCGTAAAAATATTCGGACAGGGTAATCCCATATAGCTTAGCCTGCTTCCATCTGTGCCACCACGAATGCTTTCAGTTTGTACATCAAGGCCGGCACGGGTAATAGCTTCCGCTGCATAGGCAACTACCTGCGGGTTTTCATCAAGTACTTCTTTCATATTCCTATACTGCTCTGTAATGGTAAATTCCATTGAAGCACCGAGGTAATGGTTCACAATATTTTCCGCAATGCCCTGTAGTCTTTCACCATGCTTTTTTAAATTATCGAGATCGAAATCCCTTATAATAAATTCCATTGTTGCTTTTTCAGCGATCCCTTCTATTCGCACGGGATGCACGAACCCTTCTTTTTTTTCTGTGGCTTCCGGCGCCCATTCGCTCGTTGGTAAAGCATGAAGAATTTCACCGGCAACTTTTATGGCATTCACCAATTTATTTTTTGCATAGCCCGGGTGCGCAATTACACCATTGATAATAATAGTTGCCGCATCAGCGCTGAAGGTTTCATCCTCCAGGCTTCCGGCCTCACCACCATCAAGGGTGTAGCCAAAGTCAGCGCCGAGCTTTTTCATATCAAGCATGGCGGTTCCTTTACCAACTTCTTCATCTGGTGTAAAAAGTATTTTTATATCTCCATGTATAATTGCGGGATTGTTCACCAGGAATTCAGCAGCCTGCATTATAGCCGCAACGCCACTTTTATCATCGGCGCCTAACAAAGTATTTCCGCTTGCGGTGATTATATCTTCGCCTATATGCACCTTCAGATAAGGATGCGCCACTGCTGCTAACACCTGTGAGTTGTCATCGGGAAGCACGATATCTTCACCATCATATTTTTTATGCAGTATGGGTTTTACGTTGGTGCCACTGCAATCCGGCGCTGTATCTACATGGCTGCAAAAGCAGATTACCGGAATGTTTTGTTTACCTGAATTAGAAGGAATAGTTGCATACACATATCCAAACTCATCCATCTCTGCATCTTTAATGCCCATTTTTTTTAATTCATCCGCCAATAGTTTGCTTAAGTTTTTTTGCTTTTCTGTAGATGGATGACTCTTGCTTTGCGGATCGCTTTGGGTATCAATTTGCACGTAACGCATAAAGCGGGAAGCAATGCTTTCTTTGTTTATTTCTATATCTGCCATAATAATATTTGAAGAAGAGTTATAAATTTTATGTCACAAAGGAACAAAGAAAAGAAGAAGATAATTTTCAAAAAATAGGCAACGATAAAACACAATAGATTAAATGTTAGCAGCCCTGATTAAATGAGTTTTTCCAGCACATAATAAACGATCGGGCAAAAGGTAGAATTCTTCAAAGTGATGTTTGGCCGTTTCAATAAAACATCTTCATTTGTGTAAGGAAAACGATGGCAATCACCGGGACGGTTGTCATAAATATTGCAATAATTATCTTCTCCAAGAAAAGGACAGGGAGCACTCCGGGCAACATAATCGCCATCTTCATCCAGCCGCAAATAAGTTTCTATAAAATCTCCTTCTTTCATCTTCAAATGCCGGGAAATTCTTTTTATATCGGGTGTCTTAAACCGGGGTGAAAAGTTTTTGCAGCAATTGGCGCATTTGAGACAAGCAATCTTTTCAAATGCTTCCTCATGCAATACCGGTAAAGATTTCAGCACCTTGTTCTTATCCGCACGCTTTAGAAAATTTTTATATTTCTTTTGATTTTGTGCTGATTTTTTCTCCCAATTATGCAACAAATCTTCCTTCATTTTGTAAAGATACTGATGGCCGCGAACTTGTGATTTCAGAAAGATTTTCTGCTTTTTGCAACGTAACTTTGCCGATTCAATTTTAAAAAAATAAGAGAAATGCTTGATCAAGGCATTATTAGAGATAAAAAGGAAAAAATGAATTTATTTGAAAAGCAATCCGCAGCGTTTGCAACCAGGCACATTGGCCCTGATGGAGAAGAAGCAAAAAAAATGCTTGCTGAAATTGGCGTTGCTTCATTGGATGATCTTATTGATAAAACAATTCCCCGTGGAATACGACTCAATAAAGAACTTGACATTCCATCTGGAGTTAGTGAGGCTCAATATCTTTCAGAACTGAAGGAGATCGCCAGCCAAAATAAGGCGTATCATTCTTACATAGGCCAGGGTTATTATGATACTATAACACCCAGTGTCATTTTGCGTAATCTTTTTGAAAACCCGGGATGGTACACGCAATACACGCCTTACCAGGCGGAGATAGCACAAGGCCGTTTGGAAAGCCTGCTCAACTTTCAAACGATGGTAAGCGATCTTACCGCGTTACCGATTGCAAATGCAAGTTTATTGGATGAAGGCACCGCCGCAGCAGAGGCGATGGCAATGCTATTTAATAATAAGAATAAGGACCACGATCACATAACTGCGCCTAAGTTTTTCATTGATGAAAAAATATTTGAGCAAACAAAAAATATTTTAAAAACAAGGGCGAAGCCGGTTGGGATTGAAATCGTATTTGGTAATTTCAAAGAGGTTCGTTTTGATGAAAACTTTTTTGGAGCAATCGTTCAATATCCAAATAGTGAAGGCAGCATCGAAGATTACAGAAGCTTGATTGAAAGTGCACATGAAGTAAATGTGCAGGTAATAATGGCTACAGATTTATTAGCACTTACTTTATTGAAGCCTCCCGGCGAGCTGGGTGCAGATGTTGCCATTGGATCGTCGCAAAGGTTTGGCGTGCCGATGGGCTATGGCGGTCCACATGCAGCTTTCTTTGCAACAAAAGATGAATTCAAAAGAAATATACCCGGAAGAATAATTGGTGTAAGTGTAGATGCCCAGGGCAATCGCTGCCTTCGCATGGCTTTGCAGACAAGGGAGCAGCATATACGCAGAGAAAAGGCAACTTCAAATATTTGCACAGCGCAGGCACTGCTGGCAAACATCGCTGCTATGTATGCAGTGTATCATGGCGCTGAAGGGTTGATAGATATTGCGAAAAGAGTTTCTTTATTGACGCAAACGCTTGCAGACGAATTACAGGATGCAGGATTTGAATTGCAAAATGAAAATTATTTTGATACCCTTACTTTTAAAATTGAGGATGCATCTGCCATAAGGGATATGTCTGATAAGCATGAAGTAAACTTTCATTATCCCTCAGAAAACCTGGTAACTATTTCTTTGGATGAGACCACAACGAAAAATGATGTACTTAATATAATCAGTGTGTTCTCGTCAGCCTCAAATGTTGACACATCTATGGCAACTTTCGATAATGATGCATCATTGGATAACATCCCTTCTTCGCTCACCAGAACCTCAGAATTTTTGACGCATCCCGTCTTCAACAGCCATCGCAGCGAAACTGAAATGATGCGTTACCTAAAGGTGCTTGAGAACAAAGATCTTTCTCTTACAACTTCCATGATTGCCTTAGGCTCATGTACCATGAAGCTGAATGCTGCCACTGAATTGATACCTGTTAGCTGGCCGAATTTCAGCAAAATTCATCCTTTCGCTCCTGCCAGTCAAACAAAGGGTTATCAATATATTATTAATGACCTGGAAAAATTGTTATCTGCGATAACGGGTTTTGCAGCTTGTAGCCTTCAGCCTAACAGCGGTGCCCAGGGAGAGTTTGCAGGTTTACTTGCTATACATGGATACCACGAAAGCAGGAACGATGCACATAGAAATGTGATATTGATTCCGATCTCTGCACATGGCACTAATCCTGCCTCAGCAGTAATGGCGGGCTTTAAAGTGGTGGTAACAAAATGTGACGTAGAAGGAAATATTGATACAGATGATTTAAAATCGCAGGCGGAAAAATATAAAGACTCGCTTGCAGGTTTAATGGTTACTTATCCTTCTACACATGGAGTGTTTGAAATAAGTATTAAAGAGATATGCGACATCATTCACGAGTATGGAGGCCTTGTATATATGGATGGCGCTAACATGAATGCGCAGGTTGGCCTTACATCACCGGGGATTATTGGCGCAGATGTTTGCCATCTAAACCTTCATAAAACATTTGCTATCCCACACGGTGGTGGCGGCCCCGGCATGGGGCCTATTTGTGTCAACGAAAAGCTTGCTCCTTTTTTACCAGGAAAAAGTGGTGGGGTAGGGCCGGTAAGTGCGGCTAATTATGGCTCTGCAAGTATTTTACTTATTAGTTATGCATATATAAAACTGCTTGGTGAAGAAGGCATTCGCAAGGCAACTGAATATGCAATTTTGAACGCTAATTATATGAAGGCAAGATTGAAAAAATATTTTAAAATATTATATACCGGCAAAGGTGGCACTTGTGCCCACGAGTTTATTGTTGACCTTCGTCCTTTCAAAACACTTGTTGGTATTGAAGCAGAAGACATTGCCAAAAGGCTGATGGACTATGGCTTTCACGCGCCTACCCTTAGCTTTCCTGTAGCAGGAACGATTATGATAGAGCCCACGGAGAGTGAAAATAAAGCGGAGCTCGATAGGTTTTGTGACGCCCTCATTAATATATATGGAGAGATAAAGGCGATTGAAAATGGGGAGGTAGATAAGAAGGATAATGTGCTGAAAAATGCACCACATACCTTAAATGTTATAACGGCCGATGAATGGTCGCATAGATATTCCCGGAGTGCCGCTGCATTTCCGCTGGAGTATTTAAAACAAAATAAATTTTGGGCAAGTGTAAGTAGGGTAAACAATACTTATGGTGATAGAAATTTAATTTGTACCTGCGAGCCGGTGAGTTCTTATGCAGAAGCGGAAGTATAATTTTTAAATATAAATTTAATGGAGTTCCTTTGATGGAACTTTTTGTATTGCCGCAACAACACTACAAAATGCTAAGATTAAATTACTGAGAATCAATGGTGCATTTTTTAAGGGAGTGGCATGTATTTAAGCTTTTTTGCCGTCATATTGGTTCACTCATAAAATCTGTCATTTACTTTGAAACAATATTTTTAATTTTTATAAATAATTGATAAAATTGTTATTTTTAAACATTATTAAAATTTTAAACAAATTTTTATGAGAAAAGTATTATTATCACTGTTCATGCTTCTCTCTTTCAGTGTATTTGCTCAATTTGCAGAAGTGGTTCATTATCATTTAAGTTGCAACATTACAGTTACTGTTTATTATGTAAATAAACAACCAGATGCTGCGTTAGAAGCGTATGCTCATGTGTTTAATCAAATTTATTGTGATAATCCAGGCAGGATTGTTAGTGAGAATTAAAACTTAATGGATGACTTTAAAATACATTTTTAAATTCATCCATTATTTTTTGGATTTACTTTAGGTTGAATTTTCTTATAATTCCCTTCATATCCATTTATTCTGAATTTGTATTTCATACCATATTATTAAAATCTTGAGAACATTTTTTTCATTAATTTTTCTTTTTTTAGGAAATTCAGTTTTTTGCCAATCAGCGGGTAAAACAAGCAAGTTTAACTATATAGTTAATTATAAGTTAAGTTATAAGCCAAATGAAATGCAAAGAAATTATAGTGTAGAAAATTATACTTTATTTGCAAATAACGATGCTGCCATCTTTAGGCCAAGTGGCTTTGCAATATTGGATACAATAAAGCTTTCAAAGCAATACCAAAACTTGTCACCACAGCAGCGGACTGATATCTCAGTAAAATATACAAGCGATGTTAATGACATAATATTAATTAACTTAAAAACAAATATTATTGATTATACTGTTTTTGTACTTGCTGCTTCTTCGTTTGGCTTAAGATACACTGAGACAATAAAGCCCAGGTGGAGATTGATAAATAAGGCTGATACAATAAATGGTATTAATTGTAATCAGGCTTCCCTTTCTATCTTTGGTCGTACTTGGACCGCATGGTATTCAACACAATTACCTTTGCATTTTGGTCCATACAAGTTTTTTGGATTACCCGGGCTAATAATTAAAGTTGAAGATGATTCTAAATCTTATGTATTTGAAATGTATTCTATTAAAAAAAGAGAGCATGTTCAGCCAATGGTTGTTCATGAAAATGTACAAACCATGGACAAGGCTGCTGCTGTAAAACTATATAATGTAAGTAGATTTTCCATGCAGCCGTGGAGTAGTAATAATGTTAAATTAGATCCTGAAGTATATAAAAAAGTGCTTGAGTATCAAAAATCACAAAAAGCTAGATACACTAATCCAATAGAACTTAAGCCACTTGAGTATTATTAAGCGCCACGCTTATGAAAGCAATCTACATGTTGGCGTTTTTCTTTATTTTCATTCAAAAAGTTAACGCCCAAATAATCGTTAGCGGTACTGCAAAAGACACTTCGGGCAATGCCATAACTTTTGCTACCATAATTGTAAAAAATATAGAAGCAGACAACATACTAGACTATACACTTACTAACGAGGAAGGTAAGTATTCTATAGAAATACATAGTAAAGCGGATTCACTTAAACTAGTGTTTTCATACCTTGACTATGCTGAAATTGTCAAAAACATAAAGAATTGTTCGCAAATTGTAAATTTTTTACCAAAAATTCACATGAGCACATTGCCGGAAGTCATTTTAAAAACACTGCCTATTCAACAACGAAATGATACCATTGATTATAATGTAACCAGCTTTTTGAACAAGAATGACAGAACGCTAAGTGATGTACTTAAGAAAATGCCTGGAATAGAGGTAGATAATACGGGAAGGATAAAATATCAGGGAAAATACATCAATAAATTTTATGTGGAAGGAAAAGATTTGATGGAGGGGAATTACGGCTTAATTAGCACCACTTTACCTGCACATGATGCAATAACTGTACAGGTTTTGCAACATCATCAACCAATAAACATGTTTAAAGGTAAAGTATATTCGCCAAATGCAGCTATAAATATAAAATTAAAAAAGAATGTTACCTTAACTGGTAGGGGTAAATTAGGTGCTGGTTTTTCTCCATTCTTACATGAAGCTGATATTACACCAATGATATTTTCTAAAAAATATCAGGCGTTGGTAAGCTTGAAAACAAATAACGTTGGTCAATCTTTAAATGAAGATAATTATTCCGAGTTCACAATAGATCAGTACGAAGGAGTAACGCAAACTTCAAAGCGCGAACAATGGCTTTCTATAGCACAAACAGATTTACCAAATGAAAATCAACAAAGATTTTTATTTAATTCAGATTACCTAACGTCTCTTAATTTACTAACGGACATAACAAAAAAGCTTGACATAAGAACCAATGTTGATCTAATTAAAACTAATGAATCAATTATAGGAAGTACCGAAAGCATCACAAATCTTGTTACAGGCGATACAATAAGAGTGAAAGAACACTCTGTTAGTAAACAAGAAGATCAATATTTAAATGTGCGGGTCACTTTGCAAAATAACGCCGCGAATAATTTTTTTAGAAATACTACTTTTTATAAAACAGAATATGAACATGATGATGGAATAATGCTGCAGCAGAATAATTTATTTAAACAATCTTTAAAAGATTTTTTTAAGAATTTGCAAAATTCGTTTAGCACAATTTTTCCAATTGATAAGGCAAAAAAATATAATCTTAGTTTAAAATCTATGTTTAGCTATAAAACAGGTACACCTGTTTATTTTGTAACACCTGTAACTAACCTATTTTTAGACAGTATAAGTACTAATCAAGACAGTTCTTTATTACAAAAATTGACATATGAAGAGTTTATTACTAATAATAGCGCTTCGTTTTCGTTTACCAGGAATCGACTTACGATCATATCTAAATTAGGATATCGATTTTCACAAAATAAACTGAAAAGTGAATTATTTGAAAATGGGGTAACAAAGGCTGTTGAAGGCAATTGGCATAATAATGTTGTGTTACTTTCTGACGTAAAACAAATGTCTATAAATTGTAATTATAATGGAAAAAAATTTGTTATTTCATCTACCCTACCAGTTAATATGTATAATATTCGTTTATCGAATCAAAATTATCCGACACAAAAGCATAATAGGTTGGCATTTGAGCCCTTTTTAAATATATTGTATAGACGAAACTTATATTGGGAAGCAAATATTACTGCTTCACGACAGGTAAATTTTTCTTCAATAAAAGATCTGGCAACTGGAAATATTCTAACTGCGTTAAACCAGTTTTCTAATCAAAGCGGATCTACACAAACGGCACTCAATAACATATCTCCGAGTATTAATTATAAAAATCCATTTTCTAATGTATTCGTCAATATATTTTACACATACAACTTGTCTGCAAATGGGGCTATTTCAAATTCCACGTACTTACCAAATGGACAAATCCTTTATAATAGAATAGAAAAAAAAAGTCATAGCAATATACAGGCGACAGGCTTCAGCATCGGGAAATATTTTTCAAACCTTAACACTAATATTTCTTTTAACGGAAGCTTAAATGCAGTTGAAAGCGAATTCTTATTAAATAATAAGTTTACAAAAAGCAATATTTATGGGTATAATAGTTCTATAAAAATTGTTTCTGGTGCTTTAAAAAAAGTTTATTTTGATTTGTCGGGTAATTATAGTTTTAATTACCGGCATGGTTTTGATTTAATAAGCAGGTTTAGTCAATTTATATTATCATCAACATTTTTATTTGAGCCACTTACAAACCACTCTCTAAAATTGAATAATGATTGCTTCTTTGGTAGAAGTAATTATAGTAATTCTACGTACAATATTTTAGATGTATTTTATCAATTATCTATTCCTAAACGCATAATAGATATAGACCTGGGTTGTACTAATATTTTTAATCAAAAAAATTATAAGCAAACATTTTTAGCTGATGCTACTACTTCTACGTTTCTATATTATTTTAGGCCGCTTCAAATCACAGCAAGTGTTTCTTTCAATATTAAATAAATCAAAACATTTTTCGTAAAAGAAATGAGTTTGAATTTATGTATTTTTAAGATAGGGATTGTAAACTCTTAATCAATTTTCATTTTTATTTCTATTCTTACTTAACCGGACATATTGATTAGAACTTAAATGGCTTAAATTATTAAAAACTATCACATTTGCTATGCAATTTTTTGCTCTATCAATGAACAAGAGTGTAACATAGCTTCCAAGCATTAATAGAGTTTTTTTTTGTTTTTTTGTATTTATAAATATTATTTTTGCGTGATACTTCTGCTGTAATATATTAGATTTAATAAAGTGCGTCTTATATGAAAAAAATAATTCACCAGGGAAAAAACGTGATACTGTTCAGAGAAATGCAAGGCATGAAACAGGAACGGCTAGCCTACGAACTTGGCGAAGGCTGGAACGGCAAAAAAATATTTTTATTGGAGAAACAGGAAATTATCGAAGATTCTTTACTGAAGCAAATCGCTGATATATTGAAGGTTTCTGTTGGGGCAATTAAAAATTTTGAAGAAGGTAAGCATATATATGCAATGAGAATCTCTAAAACTTCTACTAATAAATTGAGTTTCCCTGTTGTTGTTAGCCCATCAGATAATTAATATAAGTTTAAATAGCAACATGGTTGTTATCTTATTGAAACAATCTCTACGTCTTAACAACGAATAACGACTGCCAGCAAAGTATTGTTGCAAGCGGGGCAGACACGGAGCGGCATCAGCAGTTCAGCAGTCGCAACACTATTCAGCTTCAGTTCCATCGTGAGTGTGTCACGGGAAACAAGGTATTAAAATCTTGTTTCGTAATTGTATAGATGATGGCAGTTGGTCTGCCGTACCCGCCCTGCAGCGGGAGTATACAAACCGCCTGAAGGTGCTTTGTTCAAAAGGCAAGGTATTGAGCGTTCGGGTTAAAAGGCATCGTAAGGTGTCAGGTATGTGTAATGGAGTTGAACCTGCCTGCCGGTAGGCAAGGTGCAAATGAACCACTGATGACATGTCGAAAGGAACTAAGTCGAAGACGAAACTGCTGATTTTCGAGCATTGGCAGGAGCAGGCTGTAACGGATTAAGCTGTTCAAAGGTTACAGGTCTTCCGGCATTGAGGTGGCAAGAACATTACACAGGCATTTATACGAAACGTGAGAAACTATCATTACGATGTGCAATAGGCTTTCTGTTGAAACAGGATTCAAGGTATTCCAAAGGAAGCCGAAGCGTAATGAAGTGGCGGACTGAATCGTAATAGTGAAGAAGTTTCTGTAATGGAGATGGAGCGAAGGGTCCAGCTCATTCATTTGTTCTAAGAACGTAAGCCAACGACCAACCCACTGCGGTAAATAAACAAGAAACTATTATGTTGTAATTTTTTTCCAGTATTGCGGCAGTAGTTCATGGATGTTGGCAGTAGTATAGAGATGCATGCGTTCCAGTACATCCTTCAACCATTCATAAGGATTTATTTGGTGGAGGCGGCAGGTAGCCAGCAATGAATATACCATAGCTGCACGCTGGGCTGCATCTCCAAAGGAGTCCTTCGGACATGGCTTCCGGCAAACAAATAATTTTTTCTACCAATGGCCACCGGGCGAATCGCATTTTCCACTGGATTATTATCTATTAACAGAATAGCATCTGTGGTATACAGGGACAGCTTCTTCCAGCGTGGTAAACAATAACTGATCGCCTTGCCTATTACGCTGCCGGGCGTTACTTGCGGATATTGTTTTATCATCCACCCTTCTAATTCTATAAGAACCGGCACCGCGTCTTTTTGCCTCAGTTGAAGCAATGCTTCACCACTTAGTCCTTTTTCTTTGATGGCACGCTCCACTTCATAAAGTTTTTGAAAAAGGCGCAAGGCATGCTGCGCTCTTTCACCATCATTTTGCTGTGCATCCACAAACTTGCGCCTGGCATGCGCCATGCAATTGAGCATCTGTATGCCGGGCCGTGTTTCAAATTCCTCATACACTACATATCCCCGTCCGACTGGCGTCAGCCGGGCGGGCATCGGTTTGTAAAAACCCTTCATAATCTTTTGATATATCATCAGGCCCTTCACGTCCCCGCCCGGGGCGGTAATCAAACAATACCAGTTTGTCTTTACTAGTATGATACACCCAATAATACCCCTGGTGGGTAGTACCCCGCCCGGACGAACCGTTCGGACGGGCCTTTTTGGTTTCATCCATCACTCTTATTCCTGTTTCATCTACATGCAGGTATTTACTTTCCAGGACGATTTTTTTATGGGCTTCATACAAAGAAAATAAACTGTTTAAGGTTCTTGTCGTTACACTGTTCATGGTGGACTGTGCTATGGTAACGCCTGCTCTTTGAAAGCGCTGCATCTGGCGATAGAGTGGAAGATGGTCTACATACCTGTCTGCCGCCAGGCAGGTTATCTACGATAATCTGTGCCAGCAATCCTTCGCCAAACATGCATTTTTCCATTGTTTTGGCAGGAAGCGAAGCGGTAATAATAGTGTCGCTGATATCATTTATTGGTACTACATACCTGCCTGCCGCAGGCAGGTTTAGGACGGATGTATTGTTTTACATACAATTCACCGGGTATAAGGTCTAATATCTCTGTTACTTCATCACCTATTTTTTTAAGTCCTGTCACATCTGTATCGGGCTGCAGTATAAGGGTTTCACGGCGCAGGTGTTCGGGCAATGCCATGCGGCCAGGATGTGGTTTATTGGTAGTTACTTCTGTTTTAGTGCGGATGTATTTTACCTGGCTGGCATCAGTTATCTTACATGTGGCAATTGTGTTCGCATCTAAACCAAGGGTTAATTGAACACTGCTTTTTCCCAAAAGATTATCAGGATCAGCGGCTTCAAAACGCTCATGCCTGCTGGCGAAAATCATCTTCTGAAACTGGGCTACCTGGTGGGTAAGCGCTTCTAATTTATAGGTTAAGTCAGCCGTTATTTTTAGTTGCTGCTCGTACAATATTTTATAGTCAACTGATGTTTGCATTGATAGCTCAAAGATAAGCCTGCAAAGGCTTTTAAAGAACAGCTAAGGATAAGTTGGGGGTAAGTCGCCTCCCAAAAAAGATTTTTTAAAACACTAAAAATAATGTGGATAACGCACGTAATTTTAAAATTATGCCACTCTTTTATACCGTTTTCTGAAGTGTATTTTTTGCAGTGATACGCCTTGCAAAATAAATAATAATTGTTGAGCGCTGATGGAAACAGAGGCAGATATATCATTGGTGTCAGGCATTTCAAAAGTCCCTTTCTCTAATCGCTTATAGTACACAGCAAAGCCATCGCCTTCCCACAAAAGAAGCTTTACCTGATTATGTCTTTTATTGATGAAGATGAATACCGATCCATTGAGAGTATCCATTTTTAATTGAGAGCTAACGATACCGCATAAACTATCAAAGCCTTTGCGCATATCGGCGGCTTGCCGGTATAAATAATATTGACAGCTTGAAGATAAATGTAACATGCTTAACGGATAAGGGTTTTTAAATAATGGCTGCTTACGGGCTCGTGAAAAAGCAGGCGGACACCACCCGGAAAATAAATTTCCACCGAAGCAGCAGTGGCGGGTTGGTCTACTTGTAATTTTGCAAAAGACGATCCCATAGCCATCGAATGGTTACCATCAATGTCTGCATGCTCCTGACGATAACATTTATACCAATAATAAAAGCAGTGGTGCTTAATGGATTGCTGCTGACAGTATGCTTTTTTAGTAAGGCCGCTCGTGTGCCATTGTTCTATCATCTCAAACATTTGACGCCGTGCCTCAGGATTATTACGCATGATTTTTTTATTTTATCATGCAAAGCTATTGGCTATTTGCATTAAAGGAAAGATGGGGTTGGTCAGTTGCTTACCTAAGAAAGACAACACGGAGCAATCTGGGGATGATCAAGTTTAGACCAATTATGTGTAAGAATCTTCTTAAACTGAATGAGAAGAGCCGTGTGAGGTGAAAGTCTCAAGCACGGTTCTGTGAGAGGCTTGGGCTGAAATGCCCTTGCCTACTCGACCGGAACGCTATTGAACTTTGGTAATAAACATCAGCAATAAAAACATTAATATAGCTGCGGTTACCCGCTGACAAGCGCTATTATCCCGCCTGCAGCAATATCTACCGTTAGCGACAAGAGTAAAGCCAGTCAATAATCTAAAGCAACGCTTAGACAAAAATCTTAGCATTGTATGATGTAAAAACTATGGCCGATTAATTTTTGAGCTTCTAAAACAATTGAAATGGTCGCAGTAGTTGGCACATATCAAAATGGTTATGTTGAACTTGATAAAGAGTATTCATAAGATAAACCAGTGAAAGTAATTCTTACCTTTTTAGAAGATGTAAAGGTGTCGTCCGACAAACCTCTTTCTTTGTCCGACTTTTCATTCGCTGAAAGCAGGCAAATATTATCTAACTACAAAGGCTCCTTTAGTGATACAGTAGTTGAAGAAAGGAGAAATGATTCATGAAACTATTTCTTGACACGTCAGCAGCATTCAAGCTTTATCATCAGGAAATAGATTCTGAATCTGTAGAAAATTTATTTTCTGATTTTCGCGTGACAGAAGTGTTTCTTTCGGAGATTACAAAACTTGAATTTGCCTCAACAGCGTGGAAGAAGTTTAGGGTTCGTGAAATAACAGAAGAACAGGTTAAAGGTTTGCTTACAACATTTGTAAAAGATTCTAAGAAATACACCTTCGTACAGGTTGATAATCTAATTGTTGAACAAGCAAGAACCCTGTAAAATAAATATGGAACTCAAGGATTGAGAACATTGGATAGCATTCAGCTTTCGACAGCCGTATTATTAAACACTTATGCTGAGTTATTTGTAACAAAAGATAAGTTGTTGAACTTTTTACTGAAACAAGAAGGATTGCCTACAGACAAACAGCACAGCAGCTAATAAATAAGACTTCGTCGGGGATGCGCAGTGCCTCCGATGATGTCCACTGTTGTACAGCCTGTCCCGATTTTTCATCGGGAGAACTAGTGGCTGATCTTCTTTGAACTATGGGATTTGATCCGATAGCTATCGGATTGAATGAACTTTGCGGGTAGGGTTGAGTGTTAGGTTCCTGTTTTTTTAAAAAAGGTATTCATCTGGCGCAAACATTAAGATTCTTTAAACACAAGTATTGCTACAAGCGTGGCAGAGAGGGAGCAGCCATGATTATAGATTTTTTTTTACTTAGAAAAAATAGTCTTGAAATGCTGAAATATTATTTCTGAGAATTAGAAAGACTGTTAGTTACGGCTGATTTTACTTTAATTCGCCGTGGCGATAATCAAGCCCGTTAACGATACCCAACTCAAGCCCCCTGATTTCGGCAAGGCCTCTTAACCTGCCAATAGCTGAGTAGCCGGGATTGGTGTTTTTGTTTAAATCATCTAACACCTGGTGTCCATGGTCAGGGCGGAACGGAATTGATTTTTGTAATTTCTGTTGCAGGAGCGATAACTCTTTTACAATCGAATACATATCGTTATCGCCACCGAGATGATCGGCTTCATAGAAATTCCCTTCTTTATCTTTTGCTACATTTCTTAAATGAATAAAATGAATTTTTTCTGAAATATTATTTCAAAAGACCTAACCATGCCCGTTAGATCTTAAATGAATAAAATGAATTTTTTCTGCAAAAGACCTAACCATGCCCGTTAGATCGTTGCTTGCAGAGGCACCTAAAGAACCTGTACAAAAGCAAACACCGTTAGCCCCATTATTTACTTTGTTTAAAAAAAATTCATAATCAGCCTGTGTACTTACAACCCTCGGCAGGCCTAAGATAGGAAAGGGCGGATCGTCAGGATGTATGGCAAGTTTTACACCGCATTCTTCAGCCACGGCACTTATTTCCTGTTGAAAATAACAAAGGTTTTCACGCAAAGCATCTGCATCTATATCACTATATAGTTCGAGCTTTTGCAACATATCGCCGGTAGATATTTTTTTCTCACCGGGTATGCCAAACATCACAACACCGGCAAGCGCATCCAATGCTGATTGCGAATAGTTTTTAAATTTTTCTTCTGCCTGCAGCAAAATATTTTTAGCATAAGAAGCAGCTGCATTTTTTCTTTTTAAAATATAAATATCAAATACGGCCAGGTCGGCCCAGTTGAAATACAAGGCTAATGAGCCATCCGGCATTTTATAATTTAAAGATGTACGTGTCCAGTCATTAACAGGCATAAAATTATAAGTGATCACGGGAATGCCGCAGGCAGCAACATTTCGTATGGATGTTTTATAATTCTCTATAAATTTTTTATAATCAAGTGTTCTCGTTTTGATCGTTTCATGCACCGTTATGCTTTCTACTACGCTCCATTCAAGACCGGCTTTTTTTACGTCATCTTTTCTTTTGTTAATTTCCTCAACCGTCCATATTTCACCATGGGGAATATGATGAAGTGCCGTCACAATTCCTGTAGCGCCGGTTTGTTTTACATCCGCCAGGCTTACCGGATCTGTGGGCCCGAACCACCGCCATGTTTGTTCCATTTTGTACTTCATAATGAGGCTCCGGCTTTTTGCTGTACTGGCTTTTATGATTCGTCAGCGTCAGCGAAAGTGAAATAATTATTAAGAGTTGAAGATAAGATTTATAGATAAATTTATAATGTGAATCTGGATAAAAGCTGGTAGATAAACTGGTGATAAAATGAGGTATATCAACCACCGTAGCGGAAATCTTTGTTGCACGCCGTTTTAGTTACTTGTCACAATTTTAGTTGAAATTTTGCCGGAAATAAATCCAGAGTTATAGATTACTAACTTTCCCCAATCAATGCTTCCATTAGGGTTGCAAAATTCTTGTATGAATTGAAGTGTTAGTTTATTAGTCAAGTTGCCAAATATTTCATTAAATTCATCATTTCTTTCCTGTGCTTCATGTCCTAAAGGAGTAATTAAGTTTGTGTATAAATCAGCGTCTCCGGAAATTAGTTCCCAAAATCTTTGGCCACAAAGCTTATAATAATTACCTCTCGACTTATATTCATACCTTTCTCTTGACCGGCCATAGCAGCAACCGTTTACGCAAATTAAGTTTACCATTCCGCCTGATGTATTAAAGCGTTTCCGGGCTGTGTTAAATTCAGTAATTAAATTTTTTATCTGTCCATCATTTCCCCAATTGGGCCCAGATTTTATTGCAACAATGTACCTTTTATTTTCCCTATCGAAATCTAAGTCAATACCCGGAATTCCAGCTTTCCTTCCCTGGAATACGGCATCATTAATAAATATTGCTAATCTTTCAAGCCAGTTACCAAAGATGCTTTCTTCGCTGGATGATATTGAGGCATTTAAAATGTCTTTGATAATATCATGAGCATCTTTTACATTTTTTGCTCTAAACAGGTACGGGTTCTTTGCTAAAAGAACCTCTTTCAATTTAAGACCGGTAACTTTTTCTAAACACCTTTTGTGAAAATTGCCAATATTTTCTTCAACGTATTGCGAAATGTCTTTTTGATTTAGCTGTTTCATATTTTGCATCAGGCTCTAATAAATATAATTCCACGGGTCTAATTTGTTGTCTAACCATGTCATAGTATTCTGTTACAATGTCAACCCCTATTGAATGGCGTTTTAATCTGTTTGCTACAAATATTGTGGTACCCGAACCCATAAATGGGTCTAGCACAGTGTCTTTCTCCTTAGTAAAGAGTTTCATAAACCATTCAGGAAGTTCCTCAGGAAATGCCGCACTATGGTTTTTGTTACTACACTCGGTTGCTAAATGCAAAACGTTTGTTGGAAAGGCTTTGTCTCTAATTAACCAGTTTGAAATGTTTTTTCCAAAGCCGCTGCCAACTTTTGAGTTGTCTCTTACTTTATCTGTGTCGCTAAGATTTTTTAAACGGGCTTTGGCCCACTCACCCATTGGAACCATAACTTCCTCCTGGTACATGTCAAATTTTTTGTCCTTATTAAATTGAAGAAGTCTTTCCCACGCGTCACGAAATCGATTGGGCCATTTACCAGGATAGCAATTTTTTTTATGCCAAATAAATTCTTCTGTCCATAACCAGCCTTGTTTACGCATTTCCAGAATTAGTTCCATCACATAAGTGCTTCGTTCACCATCAAGCACCTTTTCTTTAATGTTTAATATAAAAGTACCCGTCGGCTTTAAAACTCTTAGCAGTTCTTTAGTTATCGGAAGAAACCATTCCACATATTTGTCAGGGTGAATACCGCCATAAGTGCCCTTTCGTTGATCAGCATAGGGAGGCGAGGTCACAATAAGGTTAACTGAATTGTCAGCAAGCTTCTTGAGCATTTCTTTGCTGTCACCTAAGTATAAATCTGTTCTAATCTCCATAGTAAAGTCTGCTTTGTACAAATATAAAGTCTTAAATCCAAATGCCAAAAATCTTAGTAATTAAATGTGTCTGAGAAAAATGCTTTGCAAATTTGTTTTATACACCGCTAAATATGGAAAAGCCTTCATTAAATTTATTACAGTACCGCTCACGAATTCAGTAATATCCTTTTGTATTCTTCACCTGGTGATAGGCGGTAAAGATTGCCATAGCTGCAATACATCATAAAACCGAGGTCATGGGTGCTGGTATTGAATTGCTCCTTGTCCATCAATTTTATTTTCTTTAATGCATCGCTATACAATGTATCGCATTTGGTCGCTTCATACAGGTACAATAATGTGCCCGGATAAAATCCTGCTACCCAATTGTTGGAGGTACAGGTTTTAAGGCTATCATTTTGAAAGCTCTCAGGCATTACATTTTCAGGAACTCTTTGCCTGAGCACCTGGTATTGATCAGCACAATGCTGTAAATTTTTATCAATAGATTTTATAGAAATGGTTTGTGCATCTGAAGTCTTTATCAGCAAAAGCTGCGCAATTAAAAAAAGTAAATTGAGATGGATATTAAGCGGGAAGATTTTCATTTTATTTCTAAAGATTACCGCATTCAATAAAGGCTTATTGACACGAATAAAGATATAGAGATTAATTTATGAAATTCCTCTTTGAAAGAGCGAAAAGGTATTCTTATACGTGCTGGCTTTTTTAGAAAATAAATATTATGCGCCAAAAGCGTAAGACATTCTTATGCTATAAACCCGAAAAGTAATCGTAGCCGCGTTCGTACCAATAGTCCGGTGGGCGCTCATTACTGAAAGACATGGTACCAATTCTTTTGAGATGTTTAATGCCATACTTAACGGGTATGATTAAACGAAGCGGCGCTCCCTGGTTAAGCGGCAAGGGCTGTCCATTCATTTCGTAACACAATATTGTTTGCGGGTGCATAGCGCTCGGCATATCTATTCCTACATAATATTTTTTATCAGGGGTGATAAGGCCTACGTATTTCATGTTCGTTTCCGCATCGAGGTGATACTTCGCCGCAAAGTCACTAAACTTAGCGCCCGCCCAATGTGTAATCTGGCTCCAGCCTTCTATACATTTAAAATCAAAAATTAGGTCAGTTTTCGGCAACGCTTTTATTTCATCTATGGATACGAATAAAGTATCTCCTGGATTTCTTACAACCTGCAATTTCCAGGTAGCAGGGTCGAAGTCGCTCTTCATTCCCACATCGCCATTCAGCCGTACCCGTGGGGCTGCCTCCGCCAGTGAAAAAGGTTTTGCCAAATGATTGTTGCTTATAAAGTTGGAAAAAAAGTTTCCATTATAATCCAATACTGTGCGCAGGGGTTTAAGCGCCCCTGCTTCCTGTGGCTGCTTATGCAACCATTTCCAGGTAAAAACTACAGCAACAAGAAAAACTATAAATACAACAAATGAAATAATCGTTCTGTTCCTAAGCTTTTTTTCTGATATCAGGATTTCTTCTTTATAGCTCATTGTTTTTTGTTTCGATGCCTGGCGCATCAGGGTTTAATAATATTTTTTTATCTTCTTCCGTTTCACTGTCATCGAGTTCAGTTTCTTCAATTTTTGAAGGTTGTGCATTAAGAACATTTTCTCCGGCGACTTCTTTTATTTCAATCACTTCCTCATCAGCAACTTTTTCTGGTGAAATATTTTTTACCGGCTCAGCCAATTTATCCGTTTCAGGAGCCACCTCATTTTTTCCTGCAGTAGCAAACTGCAGGCTACTTATTTTTTCCATCGGTAATACATCGAGGCCTGTAACCATGCTTCTGAAATTGTTCCAACCGGCAATCACTACCTGTATCACATGCACAAGAAAAAATAAAGTAAATAATATGGTGAGAATAAAATGTTCGGCCCTTGCCCATTCATAACCACCAAGCATAGCCGCTAATGTATGAAATTGTATGGGTTTATAAATTGCCAGGCCGGTAAGCAGCGAACCTACACCCATAAAAATTACGCCTGTATAAGCAATCCTTTGCGCAGCATTATATTTCTTTTGTGGTGGTACTGTTTTTCTTATGTGGAGGTCATGTAAAACAACGAGCCAGGATTCTTTGAGCGATTTTCTGTTGGGAACAATTAGCCGCCATTCGCCGGAAAAAATGAGGTATAAAACATAAATAAATCCATTAATGGTAAAGAGCCACATGAACACAAAATGCAAACTCATACCCTCAGCCAGCCTGAAAGGGACGTGCAGCGCTTTATAAAAAGAATCCGGAAAAAATTTTAAAATAGTTTTACTGCCCCAGCCCACACGATACACATCGTTCGCCCAATAAATTAAAAGGCCGCTCCAAACCATAACGGCCAGCACGGGAAAATTTATCCAATGAAACCATCGTATGGCAAGAGGATGTTTCTTTTGAACTTTTTTCATGCGTGTAAAATAAATTTATTTCAGGTGTTTTAAGTACTGTTATTTGTTTAGTAATGCATATCCAAACAAGTGATCGTATTTCTCACAATATATTTGTACATATTTGTAAATCATAAAATCAGGTGTGCCCGGTATGTCGTACAATAGATTGCCTTTGGTGGAGCGCAAATCGCCGAGCTTTATAAAATTTACGGGATACATTTTTTTGGAGATATATACCTTGAGATCAGGGCCGTTATTAGTCGAAAAATTCTCAAATGATACAATATATTTATTTTCTTTTAGATAAATTTTTACCATCCCGTTTACTTTTCCTGAGTGGCATTTGAAAAACCGCCACTATATTTTACCATAGCCGCGGTGTCCGCAGCCGTATCACCTGGTTTAATGTTTCAGTTGATGCTTTCTTGCAGATGCAATGCCTAACGAAGCGATGACAGCGGAAAATAATAGGAATTTCTTCATGTTCTTTTTTTAGATGAATATATAGCTTTACAATTTATTTTTTATCAAAAGCTAATGCAGCGGAATTAATGCAATAGCGTAGCCCTGTTGGTTTTGGGCCGTCATTAAACATGTGCCCGAGATGGCCGCCGCACCTGCTGCAGTGCACTTCAGTACGGCTCATTCCAAAAGAATTATCAATGGTTTCACCCACATTCATAGCGGACACCGGCTCGTAGAAACTGGGCCAGCCGGTACCACTCTCAAACTTTGTTGCTGAACTAAAAACTTCCTGCCCGCAGTCAACACATTTGTAAATACCTTGTGCATGATTGTCCCAATATTTTCCCGTGAAAGGAGGTTCTGTTCCTTCATTGCGTGTAACGTCATATTCTATCGGAGTAAGTTGCTTTTTCCATTCAGCATCCGTTTTCATCACTTCATATTTCTCTTGCTTTTTTTGAGCACAGCTAAAGAGGGTAAACAAAACTGGAACTAAGAATATTATAAAATTTTTCATCTATTTAAAAAAAAGGCTGTGTGTTTATAATTAATTTTACTGCTTCAAAATACGCAGTATTGTATTCATCAGTTGCATAAAAGTTATTCTAAATTTATAACATTTTAATATGGGTGTATGGAAACAGATAGGTGAGTACCTGTGGCTGAGAAAAAAAGATCCCAACTCGCCTAATACAAAATGGATAGGTTACATGCATGGGATCAACAGGCTTTCGATTCTGCTTTTCTTACTGGCAATTATTATTATAATAATCAAGCTTATAAGAAATTAAATAACCCAGGAGATGGCGTGCTAAAGACTTTCAACAATAATTTTTGCCGCCTTCGCTGAAGCATTTCCTCCATCATAGAGCTGTTTTCTTAAAAGATAATAATCGAATTGCATCTTTTCTCTTTTTACGGGATCGTATAAAATGTCAATCAGCTCTTTGGTGATATTTTCCGCAGTGAGCTTATCCTGTATAAGCTCTTTTACCACTTCTCTATCCATTATGAGATTCACAAGGGAAATGAATTTCAGTTTTATAAGGCGCTTGCCGATCTGGTACGAAATATTTTCCGTTTTGTAACATACAATCTCAGGCACGCCAAACAATGCCGTTTCAAGCGTTGCCGTGCCAGACGTAACGATTGCTGCGCTTGCCTTCATTAACAATGCATAAGTTTCATTGGCAACTACTGCTACATTTTTATAATTTATCAAAAACGATTCGTAAAAAGAATCGTCAATGGAGGGAGCTTTTGCCAATATGAAATTTATAGAAGGAAAATTTTTTGTTGCTTCCAGCATTATCGGAAGCTTTTTTCTTATCTCCTGTTTGCGGCTGCCGGGCAGCAACGCCACTATATCCAGCGAAGGCTCAATATCTTCGTGGCCTGCCTTAAAGTTATCAATCACCTGCACAAGAGGGTGTCCCACATATTCCACTTCATAATTCCAAGTTTCATAAAATTGTTTTTCAAAAGGAAGAATCACGATCATTTTATCAACAAACGTTTTTATTGATTTTACTCGGCTTTCCTTCCATGCCCATACCTGCGGAGAAATGTAAAATACATTCCTGAAATTATTTTTCTTTGTCCATTCAGCTATTCTCAAATTGAAAGCAGAATAATTTATGAGTATAACAACATCCGGCTTGTAGTTTGAAATATCCTGTTTGCAAAAAGTGATATTTCTCAAAATTGCCGGAAGATTTTTTACTACTTCGGCGAAGCCCATAAACGCGAGGTCGCGGTAATGTTTTACAAGCGTAGCACCTGCGGCTTCCATTTGGTCGCCTCCCCAGCCGCTGACTTTGGCGTCAGTATCCAGTTTCCTGATTTCTGTAATAAGGTTGCCACCATGGAGATCCCCTGAGGCTTCACCTGCAATTATGTAATACTTCATACCTGCCTTTACTCAATTTACTTAGCGATGGTTAATAAAAACGCCTTTTCCAAAAAAAGGCCTTCTAAAAACTTGTTTAAGATAGCACTTTATCATCAAAAAGTTAAGCCATTGCTATAGATGTACTAGAATATACGAATGTGGGTCGATTACAAAAAGGGAAGTATATTTTGAAGCGAAAATTAGCCGCGAAGAAATTCTACCAGTATTTAAAAATCATAGCGATAATAGCATAAACAATAGTAAGCACAAAAATACCTTTGGCTGTTTTATCGCGGTGGCCATTTATGTAGAGCGTAAATAGAATTGCATTAGCCATCAGTGAGAAGCTGATTGAAACCGTAATCAGGTTTGGATTCAGCTTCATCCATTGAAACATTTCAGTAAGCGTGAGTCCCTGGAATTTGTATAACTTGAAGAGCATGAAGCCAATCACGGGGGCAATAAATCCGAGGGCGAGACCAAAAATGAAATTATCTTTTTTTAGAAACATTATATGTCCCAGTTTTTTTCCAACTCCTTTTTTAATTTATAATTCGTGAGGTCAAATTGCACAGGTACTACACTTACATAATTGTGCTGCAGCGCCCATACATCGGTATCCTGGCCGGTATCAAAATTTTTGAACTCACCGGTAAGCCAGTAATATTTTTTTCCGTGGGGGTCGATACGCTCAAAAAAATCTTCCTCATATTTTGCGTAAGCCTGTTTGCAAATTTTAATTCCTTTCATTTCATTTAAGGGTACGGCAGGAATATTTACATTCAGTAAAAGATGCTTATCCATTTTAGTTTGCAAAAGGCTTTTTACTATTTTGTGAACATAGTGTTTGGCTGCTGTAAAGTCCGCTTCAAAGCGGTAGTCCAGCAATGAAAACCCGATGGAAGGGATACTCTCAATGGAAGCCTCCATGGCGGCGCTCATAGTACCGGAGTAAATAACATTGATGGAATGATTTGCGCCGTGGTTGATTCCGCTTAAACAAATGTCGGGCTTTCTGTGCAAAATCTTATCTACAGCAAGTTTTACACAATCTACCGGTGTGCCGCTTGTTTGCCAGCATTCCACACCTTCAAATAAATCTTCCACTTTATTTAACCGTAGAGGAACTCCTATAGTGATGGCATGTCCCATTCCACTCTGCGGCTTGTCGGGCGCCACTACCACTACCTGAGCAAGATCTTTTACAGCTTCTATTAAATTGCGTATGCCCGGCGCCGTTATACCATCGTCATTCGTAACAAGTATAATGGGTTTGTCGTATGAAAATTCTGTCATTAAGTTTTTTAAAATTTAATAATGTGATAAGATGGGAAATCTGCGAGCCAGAATTTTTTTAGACTTCGTATTGTGTCTTTAAAACCACCTGAATAATGGCCTTGCCACTGCTTCTCTAAACGGCCAGGGTATAGCGATTAGTATAAGTATGAGCGTAATACCGAAAAAAACAAGGCTTCTTCTGAATTTAGCCCGCGAGCCAATTGCTTTTTTTACTGAGACACGGCCAATATGTACAAGTATCCAGGCTATAATCATTAGCACTTCATGTTCCATGGTAAAAAACCTGAGGTTGGTATCCTTCATATTTTCGCTGAGGTGCTTCATCCTGTCAAACCATTGGCCGCTGAAGAACAGACCTAAGCCAACAAGCAGTTGGATATCCATGCTTAACATGAAAAAGAAATTGCTGCGATTATCGTTCGCGGTAAATTCTTTTTTACTTAGTAAGCCTCCTATTGCATTCAGTACCGTCCATGCGCCAAAAAGTAAAATGATCCAGCGCAATAAATTGTGTATTACAAGCATCACTTGCATGATAATATTTTTTTGCAAAAGTAAGGGATTGAGAATTGCGGCCTCCCTGCCCTCCCAAGAAGGGTTCAAAGGCAACAGATCTTTGCAAAAAAGCATTTTTCGGCTGTACGAATTTTTAATGAGATAAACATATGAATTGCACGTTAAAAGTCATTGAATAGAAGCAATTCATTTTACCCATAAGGTCTTAGTGATGGGTGTTTAATACTTATGATCCGGCTTTACCATTTCAGGATATTCTTTTTGAAAATGCTGTATTTCAGGAATAGAAACATTTTGCACGTAACCACCATTTGGGTTATTGGCAATGTAATCCTGGTGATAACCTTCTGCTACCCAGAATTTTTTTAACGGCATCACCTGTGCAGCGATTGGCGCTTTATATTTCCCTGAGGCGTTCATTTTACTTATGTAATCTTCTATCTGGTTTTTTTCTGAATCATTAGTATAAAAGGCAATGGAGCGATATTGCGTACCATGATCAGGACCCTGTCCATTTACCTGTGTAGGGTTTTGACCTGCAAAATAAACTTTCAACAAAGTGGCGTAAGAAATTTGTGACGGATCATAATATACCATCACCGTTTCGGCGTGGCCTGTATTTCCTGTTTCTATAGATTCATAACTTGGATTGGATGTTGTGCCACCGGCATATCCCGACACGGCTTCTTTTACACCCTTTACACTCTCGAATAAAGCTTCTTCATGCCAGAAGCAGCCGGCTGCAAAGGTTGCTTTGCTGTACTTTGAAAGGTCTTCTGTTTTGTCCGCCTTTTTTACTGTTTTTTGAGAATAACAAGAGAAACCGCCAATCATTAAGGCGGTAAAAAATAATGTCATTAGATATTTCATATAATTAAGTTTACACGGTAAATACGGAACTGTATTTCTTGGAGATGTTAATGCAAAAATAAAAAAAATGGTGGTGGAAAAGAGTTAATGATGGCTCAAACTTTCACTTTCACAGTAACAGCTCTTTTAAAATGAAATCTTGGAAAAATTTAGCTGCTGGCTAAGAAAGATTTTCTACTATTATAAGCCGGCCAAAAACTGCGAATGAATATAATCAACTACGGCAGGAAGACTGTTGGTTTCTTCAAACACCTTTAGTTGCCTGTCTGCGCCGGTGCCGGCTTCCAGCATATTGTGCACGTTGCCTACGGCGTTGCGAATGCCAAGCGGCCCCGTCACATCAATATAATGGCTAAATCTATCAACCATCATTTCTTTTATCTCCTCTTTGGTTTTGGTTATCATAAAATTAATTTCCTGCAAATTTAGGAATTTAATCCTCACTTTCACAGTAACAGCTCTTTTAAAATAAAATCCAGCAGCTCATATATAAGTACTCTTGTATTAACTTCAGTTTCTTTTCCAAAATCTATAAGGCTTCCTTCAATACCATATCTTCCTGCCCGCCATTTATTTTCATTTATTAAGGCACGGGGATAAATAATAAAGTTTAGATTTTCCAGCCTTAATTTATAAAGCTTTGCGCATATCCCCTGAAAAAGAGCGGCAATGGTGATGGTTTCCAGCACCGTCATCGGCACATCGCAAATGCGAAACTCAACCGTATTAAAAAATGGATGCACCCGCAGATCCCACCATATTTTTTTTCCATTATCAATGCAATTTGTTTTTACCAGCAGCTTTACATAGTTGTCATAAGATTCAATGCTGTCAAAAAAATCGGGTATGCCTGTACGCGGGAATTTATCAAATACTTTTGTGCGAAAAGATTTATAGCCCGTTTTTCTTCCTTCCCAAAAAGGAGAGTTGGTGCTTAATGCATAAATATGTGGCAGGAAATATCTTGCTGAATTCGCGATATGAATTGCCATTTCGCGGTTCTCCATACCTACGTGTACATGCAACCCAAAGATGAGGTTGCTTCTTGCCGCCTCCTGCAATTCATTTACAATGTCAGAGTAACGTGCGTGGTCAGTGATCAACTGACTTTCCCAGTGGCTGAAAGGATGCGTACCCGCTGCTCCCACCCAAAGGCCAAGGCTGCCTGCAATACCGCTGATGGTTTTACGCAATGTTCCTACATCCACAAACGCTTCATCAATATTCTGGCAAATATCAGTGCCTACCTCCACCACGGCCTGGTGCATCTCAGCTTTCACCTTATCCTTAATCACTTTTTCACCTTCCTGCACTATCTTTTGTTCGTGGCTCTTAAGCTCGCGTGTTACCGGATCTACCACCATGTATTCTTCTTCCACGCCAAGGGTAAAGTGCCTGTAGGAAATGCTGGCCATGTGTTGGATTAAGTGATTAGTGAATTAGTGATTAGTGATTAGTGATGAGTGTGAGCCGCCTCACTTCGCATTATATAACTTCTCGCCCTTAGTGCCCCTTCTTACATATTCTCCCCAGGTAAGGTTGTCTTTGTCATCTTCCTGCGATTGTGCCCGTTCAATTGCATAGTTTGCTGAAGTTTCTACTACCCAGTCAAAGTTTTCCTGGCCTACGCTTGTAATTTCCGCATCAGGCGCGGGATTGCAAAAGTCAATAGCATACGGTACGCCATCACGCAAGGCAAGCTCTACGGTATTGAAATCGTAACCCAAATAATTACAAATTTTTAAAACTAGATAAGTAAGCATTTCGGTTCTTTCTTTATCAGGCTTAAAATCTGCAGCATACCGCAGGTGATGTGGGTTGCGCGGTTCATATGGCATAATGTGCACATGCTTTCCGCCAATGCCATAGCAGCGATAATATTCATCAAACACTATTTCTTCCTGCAGCATCATTATAAGCTCGCCCGTCTCCCCGTGTTTAGTAAAAAAATCTTCGGGGTTTTCAACTTTATATACATTTTTCCAACCACCGCCGGCGTGAGGTTTCATGTAAGCAGGAAAACCTATGTAGTTAAAAATCGTTTCCCAATCCATCGGATATTTCAGGTTGGAAAAGGACTGATCGGTGGTATCAACAGGCATCGTGCTGGAAGGGATGATTGCCGTTTTGGGAACAGGAACATTTATTTTTACGGCAA
Source organism: Hanamia sp. (assembly GCA_965217965.1). Taxonomy (GTDB): domain Bacteria; phylum Bacteroidota; class Bacteroidia; order Chitinophagales; family Chitinophagaceae; genus Ginsengibacter. The sequence goes on from CBDCJQ010000002.1 coordinate 1,557,323, forward strand.
GACAATTATTAAAAAATTTCTCATCCGCACTCCACCAAAATGGATTGTTTATAACGGCGCTGCCACAGATGGCTGCATTTTTCAAATACGTCCGGTAAAAAGGGACATCTTGTGATATGCGATCAATAATTACTGCATAGCCGCTGCTTTCGCCCTGTATCACTTTATCTATCATTACCGGCTCGGCTTTTATATCTTTTACATTTTTGCTATTTATTCTTTCAATTAATGCTTCAGGAAAACTTCGCTCCCTGCCAAATAAAATTCCAATTTTTTTCATGATATTTTTTTGAATTACCTGTGTGCGGACCGAAAAGAAATTAAAGTAATCAAATATATTTTTTGATTCTGAATATAACAAAATTAAATTTCGTGTGTAATAGCGTATCATACAAGTATAGCCCAAAGCGATTCTAATGTTGGAGGGTGCATTTCAAAATGTCGCTCGGGATTGAAGGTAGCCAACCTTTCGGATGGAGTTTTTAAGTATGAAATTAACTTGTTAAAGGTTGGCAACCTCACGACATTTTGAAATGTACCTGAGCCCACTCACACTTATTTTTAGATTATAATTTTTGACTATTTTTGATCGCTTATGCATACGGAAAAATTACAGAGCACACTTACTGAAACTCACATTCTTTATTCTGAGCTGCTCAAAAGAGAGGTAATATTTGATATCTATTTACCGGTAGATATTTCTGCACCCGGCGAATTGAGCCTGTTACTTATTAATGACGGGCAGGATCTGGTGACGATGAATTTTACGGGCATTCTTACGGAATTGTATGAGGCAAAATCAATCACGCCGTTATTTTGCATAGGCATACACTGCAGCTCCGACCGAAAGAATGAATACGGCACGGCAAAATTTTTAGATTTCAAAGGAAGGGGCGCGAAAGCGCTTTTTTACCAGCGGTTCATCTTCGAGGAGTTGCTTCCTTTTATAAAAATAAATTACAATCTTTTTTCCTTCAGGGAAAAATCTTTTTGCGGGTTCTCACTGGGTGGCCTAAACGCACTTGATATGGTGTGGAACCATCCAAAAGAATTTACTAAAGCCGGTGTTTTCAGCGGCTCGCTATGGTGGAGAAAAGTTGACCAGCAAGATCCCTCGTTTGACGAATACAATCACAGGATCATGCATTCTCAAATAAGAGATGGCGAATATTTCCCCTGGCTCAAATTTTTCTTTGAAACGGGCACGCTGGATGAAACGGCTGATAGAAACAACAACGGAATAATTGATTCAATAGATGATACACTTTCACTGATTGAAGAGTTAATAAAAAAGGGATATAACCCTGATACTGATATCCGCTACATGGAACTGAAAGACGGCAGGCACAATGTTGCTACATGGGGGAAAGCTTTTCCTGCGTTTTTAAAATGGGGCTGGAGTCGTGATTGAATTCGATTTAGTTCCGAATGATATTTATGAATATTTCCACTTGCCTTTTTAGCTATTCCTGTTTTTTCATTTGCTTTTTTACAAGGTTGAGCGCTACTTCCGGACCTTGTCTTCCTATTACTTTAAATTCTTTGTTTTCAAGACGATTATAAGAAATAAGAAAGTTAATTATTTCATCAATTAAGTAGGCATCCAGTGCAAAAATTGATTGTATTTCTTTGTACCTGTTAGAAGCAAAAGCGCTCGCAATCATGCGATCGTTTCTTGTGGTTTCTCCATTTTCCGTTTGTTCTGCTTTTATTACTCCCAATAATTTGCATTCTATAATGCAGCCGGGCCAGGAAAGTTCATCCATAAGAATCAAAACATCTACGGGATCGCCATCCTCCGCCTTTGTATATGGAATAAAACCAAAGTGAAACGGAAAGCTTAATCCTTCCGGAAGTATCTTTTTAAGGGTAAACATTTGAGTTTCTTCATCAAAATTATATTTGACCGCACACCCCTTTGGCGTTTCAACGACTGCATGAATATGCTTTTTATTTTTGTTGAAGGTTGTTGGTAATTTCATGCAATTTATACAACAAGATTTATACCTTTTTTGATCTGTGCTTTGCTTGAATTATTTTTTGCCACAAAGACACAAAGCCACGAAGAAATACCCGTCTGGCCAGCCATCCGGACAGGCTTCGTTTTCTTTATTTTTTCGTAGAAAAAATTCTTTGTGCCCTTGTGCCTTTGTGCATTTGAGACTTTGTGGCAAAATTCTTTTTTGTCTTGGCTTATTGTAATTAGAATAATGTGAAGAAGGGAGTTCAAAAGATATTTTATACCTTTTTAGTAAAGCTGGTTCCGCTCCATTCTTCCAACCCACCTTCTTAGAAGGTGGTTGTTGAGTTGAAATGAATAACCTACCTGTTCGGGTTTTCAAGCCTGCTAACCACACCCATCTTTCTTAATAGCTTTCTGTTGGCCCTGAGATGCAGCAGGCGATGAACGATGGAGAAAATCACGGGGAGTATCAACAAAGTAAGTATGGTGGAAGTAACCAACCCCCCGATCACGACGATCGCCAACGGCTTCTGCGTTTCGCTTCCTATGCCATGTGAAATGGCTGCCGGTAATAACCCTATAGCTGCCATAAGCGCCGTCATTATTACAGGGCGCACCCGTGAAATAACGCCGTTAAAAATTGCCTTGTCAAGCGGGAGTTTTTCTTCCAGGTTTTTTCGAAATACGCTTATAAGAATTACCCCGTTTTGTATGCACACACCAAACAAGGCTATAAAACCTATGCCGGCGCTTATACTGAAATTCATGCCGGTGATGTGCAGCGCTAATATGCCGCCGATAAGCGCAAAGGGTACATTCATTAAAGTAAGCAACGCGTCTTTTACATTATTAAAAGTTACAAAAAGCAGGAGGAAAATAGCAAGCAGGCATATAGGCACTACACGGGTAAGCGTTTTGGAGGCACGCACCTGGTTTTCGAATTCACCATTCCATGTGGCAAAATAGCCGCGGGGCAAATGCACGCTGGCGTTTACTTTATCCTGCGCTTCTTTGATGGTGCTGCCAAGGTCACGCCCGCGAACAGAAAATTTTACAGCAATATACCGCATGTTGTTATCCCGGTATATAAACGCCGGCCCCGTGATTGTCTTAATATCTGAAATTTCTTTTAGTGGTATTTTAATATTGTCTTTGCCCGGCATCATCACATTCTCAATGGCCTGCTGGTCTGCCCTGTAAGGCTGGTCGTAGCGTACCCTCACATCAAATTTTCTTTCTCCTTCATATAGCTGAGTTGCGGCTTTGCCGCCAATGGCCATCTCAATTACGCTTTGTGCATCGGCCATCGTTATGCCATATAAGGCCATCTTCTGCTGGTCCAGCTCTATTCTGAATTCGGGCTGGCCAAGGTTTCTTTCTACTCCAAGATCTTCGATGCCCTGAACTGTTTTTAATTGAGCCATTACTTTGTCAGCAGCTTTGTCAAGCTCATTAAAATCATTTCCAAATATTTTTACAGCAAGTGAAGCATTTACACCCGACACGGCCTCCTCCACATTATCTCTTATTGGCTGGGAATAATTGAAAACAATGCCGGGGTATTTTTGAAATTGCTTATCCATTTCGGCAATAAGTTCATCTTCGGTAATTTTTCGTTTCCATTGTTTTTCAGGGTAAAGATCTACCTGTGTCTGCACGTTAAAAAATCCTTTCGGATCGGTGCCATCATTGGTTCTTCCTACTTGTGCAAGTGTTTGTTTCACTTCAGGAAATTTGTGAAGGATCTCTACCATCTTGTTGCTCATGATATTTGCCTCAGGCAAGCTTACGCTCATGGGTAATTCCGCTTCAACCCATAGCGCTCCTTCATTTAACGGTGGCAGAAATTCAGTTCCTAAAAAATGAGCTGAAAAAAAAGTGATCAGCATGATGGCCAGGGCTGCTATAATGCTGATCTTTTTATGACCGTAGGTGATCTTGAAAAGTTTTGAAATACTTTTTTCAAAAAATAAGGGAATAGGATTGTGTTTTTCGCGTACGTTCTTACGAAGAAGAATACTTGATAAAGCAGGTACAAGAGTAAGCGTCAAAAGTAAAGCGCCTATCAAGGCAAAGCCGAGGGTGTAAGCAAGGGGCGAAAACATTTTGCCTTCCACTTTTTGAAAAGCGAAGATGGGAATGAGACAAGTGATAATTATAACCTTAGAAAAGAAAATAGCCTTACCCATCTCCGTTCCTTTTTGTTTGAAAAGCCCCAGCTTGGCAAGCTTGTTGAACTTTTCCATACCTACCTCTTTTGCCTTGTGATCCAGCGCCACAAAGAGCCCTTCTACCATTACTACCGCGCCGTCAATAATGATCCCAAAGTCCACAGCGCCCATGCTGAGCAGGTTTGCAGACATGCCTTTTATGCGCATACAGATAAAAGCAAATAAGAGCGACAAAGGAATGATGATACTAACGGTAAGGGTAGTACGCCAATCTGCCATGAACAGGAAAACGATCAAGGTAACGAGCACTATCCCCTCTACAAGGTTATGTAATACCGTTTCCGTTGCAAAGTCCATCAGGTTAGTACGGTCGTAAAAAGGGTTGATTTTTACGCCACGTGGAAGAATATTATCATTGAGGTCTTTTACTTTTTCATGAATCCTGTCCAGTGCTTCTTTTGGATTTTCTCCCTTCCGGATAACGACTATGCCTTCGATCACATCTTCATCAAAGTCTCTCGCAACCTGCCCGAGCCTTGGTTTTCCCGCCTCCTTTACTGAGCCTATATTTTTTACCAGTATGGGAGAGCCATTGATGTTGGTAATTATAATATTTTCAATGTCACTTATGTTGTTGAGTAAGCCAATGCCTCTTACCACAAATGCCTGCCCGTTTTTTTCGATAACATCACCGCCAACATTAAGGTTACTCTTATTTACTGCAGAATAAACATCCAGCGCTGTTAAGTTAAATTGATTGAGAAGGTTTGGATTTACGCTGATCTCAAACGTCTTTTCTTCTCCTCCAAAACTGTTCACGTCTGCCACGCCCGGCACACTTTTCAATTGCCGGTCAAGCACCCAATCCTGCAGTGTAGTAAGGTCTCTTATAGAATAATTTTTGCCGGTAAGTGTATAGCGGTACACTTCACCGGTTGGCCCGTACGGCGGCTCCACCTCGGGTGCAATATTTTCCGGCAGGTCTGCATTTGAAAGCCTGCTGATAACCTGTTGCCGTGCAAATGCATCATCTGCATCATCATCAAAAATGATACGGATATAGCTAAGGCCGAAGGCAGACGTGGTGCGCAGGTTTTCTTTTTTCTGTACGGAGTTTAGGGCAACTTCGAGTGGGATGGTTATAAATTTTTCAACTTCTTCCGCGCTTCTTCCGGGCCATTGTGTAATGATGATAATTTGCGTATTCGTTACATCCGGAAAGGTTTCAATAGGCGTATTCTCGTAGCTCCAAATGCCGATAATTACAAGCATCAATGTAAGAAAAAAGATGAGATAGCGGTGACGAAGAGAGAAGTGTATAATATTCTTAATGATCTTTACCACGATTTTAATTTTTTTAGTTTAAAGGGAAAAAGAGGCTAACCTTCGCTAAGGGAATTATACAGCAGGATTTGATTTTTACTGATGATTTTATCACCCTCTCTGAGCCCCTCGGCGATATAAGTTTTTCTGCCGGCAATCTTCAGGGGCACCACTTCCTGCACGCCTACATGGTAATTATCTTTATATACAACCACGTAACTTTTGCCGCCATCGGAAATAATTGCATCGCTGGGAATTTCAAGCGCCTTTTGCTCCTCTGCTTTGGCCAGGATAACGGTTGTAAACATTTGCGGTTTCAGCAGCATACCGGGGTTTGGTAATACAATTTTTATTTTCATGGCTTTACTCATAGGGTCAAGCACCGAATTTTCTTGATCCACTCTGCCATAAAATATTTTATTTGGGTAGGCAAGCGTTGTAACTTCTGCGGGCTGGCCAGGCGCTATTTTTGGTATGTCGGTTTCAAATACATTTGCCAGCACCCACACATCCTGCATATTAGAAATAGTAAATAAATTCTGGCTGTTATCGTTGCGTAGAAAGCTTCCTGCATTGATGTTTTTTTCTACCACGAAGCCATCTGTAGGCGCGGAAATAATATAACTTCCGCCGGCACTCGTTTTGCCGCCACCATTAATAGCAATTTGTGTCTGCGCTTTCCTTACTTCATTTTTTGCCTTATCATATTCTACTTGCGCCTGCTTATATTCCTTCTCGCTGGCTATACCGTTTTTGTATAATTGCTCTTCATTCTTAAATTCTTTTTCCGCAATGTCGGCATCACTTAACTGTGTTTTGAGGTCTGCGTAATCCCCTGCCACGTCCGCGCTTTTAATGATGGCAAGTGTTTGCCCGCGCCTCACCCTATCACCGAGGGAAACATTTACCTGCACCACCTGCCCACTGGCATTTGGAAATATTTTTACTACTTTATTATCATCATAGCTTACCTCGCCGCTAAGTGAAAGAATGTCTTCAATGTTTTCATTCTTCACCGTATCTATGGTAATGATCCGCGCAAGCGAGTCCGAGATCACCGGTGTATTTTTTACCGGCGCTTGTTTTTCTTTTTGCCTGCATTGAGGTAGGCAAATTATCAGAAAGGAGATTATTAAAAGAGAAATATTTTTCATGATTTATTAGTTTAAAATGATGACATCCTGGCCGGAGAGATAATTTAATTCTGCAAAGGCTTTAATAAGGGAAGTATGTTGCTCGAGAATTTTCAGGCGTGTTTCATTATATGCATCAGCGAAGTCAATAAACTCCAGAAGGCTTACCTGTCGCTGCCTGTAGCTCTGCAGCATATTTTGAAAAACCGATTCATATTGCTCCGCAAAAGCCTGTTGCTGCAGATTATTTACTTGCTGGAAATACCTGATTTTGGTAACAGACATATTAATGTCGTTCTCCACTTTTGACAACTGTGCATCATACAATGTTTGCTGCTGGCTAATTGTATAGCGTGCCGAAGAAATGTTTCCACGGTTCCTGTTTAAAATATTTAGCGGCAAGGAAATGGCCAGCCCAACATAATCGGGCGCATAGCTGCTTCGCTGATCGTATTCAGTTCCCATATTAATATCTGCTTTTGCCAAGGCTTTTTGATATACCAGGTTATCTTTTGCATACAGCAATTGCGATTGGGCAATTCTTACATCAGGCCGGTTAGAAAAAGCAATTTGCTTTAAAGTATCAGCCGGGGGAAGCTGCATGCTAATCAAGCCGGGCAGCTGATAGTTGAGAACGGGCAGCACAAATGCACTATCGTTTTTTCGCAATAATAATTTCACCTCGCTTTGCAGGGGAATTATTTGAGCATCTACATTTACTATTTCATTTTGCAGGCTGAAGAGCAAAGCGTTTATGCGCAGGTTATCTTTTAAGGAAATGTTTCCGGCTTTTAATTGTGCATCCATGCCGGTGGCCAGGGTTTGCAATTCGTTCATTTCCGAGTTATAAATTTTCCGTATGGTAAGCTGGTGTTGTATTTCAATAAAATCTGAAACCAGTGCATAGCGAAGCGTTCTTGCCAGGTCATCAAACTGGGCAGTGGTCATGGCAGTATTATCGGCGGCCAGTTGCACCAGCTTGCTTCGCTTTCCCGCAGTTTTTATCAACTGCATTACCTGCAGATACACCTGGCCGTTATCTCCGTTGTGATTAAAAAATTTCCCCTGCTTGTCGTAAATATTCTGGTCTGTGGAAATGACCGGGTTGTCCCAGAATTTTGCCTGGCGAACCAGGGCTCTATTTGCATCAATGTTGTACCTGGCAGCAAGTAAATTAAAATTTTCTTTGAGAAAAATATTTTCGCTTTCTGCTATGGTAAGCCTGAGCGTATCGCTTTGTGCAAAGCTTTTAGAGAAGCTGCACACCGGCAATAGCAATGCGATAAAGCATAGCTTATGCCATGAATAAATATTCATTAATAAATAATTGAATTAGAAAAATTCTGTGAAAAAGGAATTTTTTTTCTTGGGCTGAAAAGATGGTTATGCCTGGAATTTTGGGGGAGGAATAATTATATCGTAGCTGATAAGCGAAATTTTGTTTTCCTTGTATTCACTGAACGTTCCTTGTTCGGAAACCGTGAATTCGTTATTTTTTGGTTCGCTGAAGGCCGGCTGAAAAAAGAGTTCAGTAATTTTTACGAGGTGTAAATTTTGCCCATTGTCATCGTCCTCATCATCGGCGCGGTGGTCAACACCTAACTTCACCATAATAAACTCTACTACGCTATTTACATCATCAACCTGGTTGCCACCGGCATCAAACACATCACTTTCCGGCACCTGGGGAAGGAACATAGAAGTATTCATGTGCGAGATCAACAATAAAAACGCCAGCAGCTTTTTCATGAAGATGCAAATATATTGCGCGGCATATTTATTTTATATTAAATGTTTTCTTAAAATATTAAATGGGCAGTCTCACAAATGCTTCCATAGCGGCATACCTTGTAAGGCCGAGCTTCCCGTATAAGTCAGCGGTGTTTGCATTTCTTTCTTCGGCCCGCTGCCAAAATTCGCGGTTATCACTGCCCTGGAAAGGCACACTATCTTTTTGTGACTGGTGAATAAAAATGCCGTAACGCTTTTTCCGCACCTGGTCGGGGCTCATGGGCACGGCCATTTCTATTTCGCTTATATCCCATTCTTCCCAGGCGCCTTTGTACAGCCACACGCGGCAATCTGCCAGCCATTCGTCACCGGCTTCTTTCATAACCTTGAGTGCTGCAAGTATTATGTCTATACAAACTTTATGCGTGCCGTGCGGATCAGCAAGGTCTCCGGCGCAGAATACCTGGTGCGGTTTTATTTTGCGCATAAGGGTCACCGTTAGTTTCACATCTTCTTCGCTCATTGGGTTCTTTTCAATGGTGCCTGTTTCGTAAAAGGGCAGATTCATAAAATGAATTTGTTCTTCAGTCAATCCAACATATTTGCAGGTTGCCCTTGCCTCACACCGCCTTATTAATCCCTTAATACTCCTTATTTCTTCACTATCTTTTTCGCTTGCTTTTTTCTCATTAATATAGGCACTTGCTTTATTCAAAATTGCCTGGCTAATGGTATTATCAATATCAAAAATTTTCTCAAAGCCAACCGTGAAGTCAAGAAAGCGGGTAACAAATTCGTCAGTCACGGCAATGTTTCCACTGGTTTGGTAAGCCACGTGCACATCATGGCCCTGGTCGTGCAGGCGCATAAATGTGCCACCCATGCTTATTATGTCATCATCGGGATGCGGGGAAAAAATAAGTACACGCTTAGGAAAAGGTAGGCTTCTTTCCGGGTGATGGGGTATGGAAGAATTTGGCTTACCACCGGGCCAGCCGGTGATACTATCCCGCAGCATATAATATACTTCAAGATTCGTTTCATAAGCATCGCCTTTTTCCACCAGCAGGTCGCTAAGGCCAAACTCATTATAATCATGATCAGTTAAGCTCAGTACAGGTTTATCTAATTTTAGCGAGAGGTTTATCACGGCTCGCTTTATCATGTTTGGCGTCCACTCGCAATCGCCCGTAAGCCAGGGAGATTTAAAACGTGTGAGCTCGGATGCTGCAAACTCATCCAATACAAATTCGCAATCATCATGATTTTGTAAAAGAGAAGCAGGTATTTCTTCTGTGGGTTTACCCTCCACCGCCTTCTGAATAACGGGCGCTTTCGTTTTACCCCATGCCAACAATATAATACGCCGCGATTTTAGAATGGTGCTGATGCCCATTGTAATTGCCATCCGGGGAACATCAGAAATATTACCGAACTCATGTGAATTTGCAATCCTCGTAGAATTGTCTAAGGTAATCAGCCTTGTTTTTGAATAAACCGGGGAGCCGGGTTCATTAAAGCCGATGTGGCCGTTGCTTCCTATTCCTAATATTTGAATATCGAGGCCGCCTGCTTCAGTAATTTTATTTTCATATTCAGCACAGTGTTCTTTTATTTTTTCTTTTGGAATAAGACCGTTCGGTAAAAAATAATTTTCAGGATCAATATCAGTTTGCTCAAACAAATATTTGCGCATGAAATAATGATAACTATTCAGCGCATCGGGCTCCATCGGGTAATATTGGTCGAGATTGAACGTGATCACATTCTTAAAGCTTAATCCTTCTTCACGGTGCATTTTCACCAGTTCGGCATATAGTGATTTTGGGGTAGAACCGGTGGCCAGGCCTATCACAGCCTTCTTGCCCTTTGCATTTTTTTCTTCTATAAGGTTAGCAATTATTTTAGCTACATAGAACGAACCTTCCTGTGGCGTGTCAAAAATTTCTACCGGAATTTTTTCTAAAGAATCAATCATAAAGCTTTATGGTTGTTGAGTTAAATAACAAAATATAATAGGAATAATAATTGAACAGCAAACCTAAATTGAAAAAGACGAAGATAAGAGGAATAAACAATTCTAATTATTGAAGAAGTCTCGTGGTATAAATATATAAATAGCAGCATCGCACACTTTCCCTAATTAAAAATAGCCGCAAGCTTTTCAGAAACCCGCCGGTATGTGACTTTTCGGCCTTATTTTTTTCCGGTTGCTTAGCCGGGAATGTCTCTAAAATAAAAATTAAAATGAATGATTTAAAAGACATTTATTTTATTAGTTTTATGTTTCTTAAATCAAATTAAAAACCATGGCAAGGGCAATTAGAAAAACGGAAATAGCAAGCAAGCTGAAAACTTTAAACGAGCAATTGAAGGAATACAAAGAAGAGCTTAAAACAGTTCATCCTACTTTCAAAATATCTAAAAAAGGTAAGAGGCTTTATAATATTAATGCAACCATTACCAAACTGGAAAGGGAAATTGATGAATTGAAGAAAAGGTAATATTTGAAAGCAGCACTAAATATTCTGCTGCTATTCGAACCTATTATCTAAAAGCGCTTCATAAAATTTTTGAAACTAACTGCCTGATATTTTAAGGGCAGTTTTTTGTTGGGAGAATTTAGTTTTTTCTGCTGTTTGATAAACCAGCAAATGATTTTTGAGTAAAATTTTATCCAATCGCCCGTATATCCTTTTTTAAACAGATTCATTGCATAGTTTTACGGCCAAAAATAATCAACCGATAAATGGCATTTATTAAAATTACCGAACAACCTTCCCACTACAGGCGTCTTGAAAAAATGTCGATTGCTGAAATAATCACCGGTATCAATAACGAGGATAAAGAGGTTGCGATAGCTATACAAAAAGTACTTCCACAAATTGAAAAATTGACAGCTGCGGTGAGCGATAAAATGCTTGCCGGCGGCAGGTTGTTTTACATCGGTGCCGGTACGAGCGGCCGGCTGGGCATTTTAGATGCAAGCGAATGCCCGCCTACTTATGGCGTTTCGGCTGGCCTCGTTGTGGGCATTATCGCCGGTGGCAAAAAGGCAATTACCACCGCTGTGGAATTTGCTGAAGATGATACCAGACAGGGATGGAAAGATTTAAAAAAATATGATGTCTCGATGAAAGATGTAGTGGTGGGCATTGCCTCCAGCGGCACTACTCCCTATGTAATTGGTGCCTTACAAAAATGCCGCGAAAAAAATATCATCACCGGGAGCATTGCCTGTAACCCTGAATCTCCTGTCAGTGAATTTGCTGATTTCCCGGTAGAGGTGGTGGTTGGCCCGGAATTTATCACCGGCAGCACCCGCATGAAAAGCGGGTCGGCACAGAAGATGATTTTGAATATGATTTCCACTACCGCAATGATTAAGCTTGGCAGGGTGGAAGATAATAAAATGGTGCACATGAAGCTCAGCAATGACAAACTGGTGAACCGTGGAATTCAAATGGTGATGGAAAAAACCGGCATCACCGACAAAAGCAAAGCGAGGGCGCTTTTATTTAAATATAGAAGTGTAAAAAAAGCCGTCGAAAAATACTAACAATTGTTGTGGCATAGTTATAATTACTTTAGTTTTATACCGGCATTATTTAATTTACTAAGACAACTCAATTACTATGAAACTTAAATTTATTCCACTCGCTTTGTCGGCTGTTTTTTCCCTGAAAGGATTTTCACAGGATACCAAAGTCTTCGCAATCACCGGGCAGGCGAAAGCAAATTTCAACTGGACGGATATCCGCGTTATTGACATGAATACCGGCAACATAAGCAAGACGCTTTATGAAAATGGGAAATCAAAGTTCTCTTTCCTCGATGCTGAAACGAGTAAGGCTCCTGAGTTTGCCTTGAGCGATAACACAACACAAGACATTAATAGAAATGTAGCGATCAATATAAATAATATTGTTATTGACCAGTCAACTCCCACAGCTGCTACAAGTGCCGCCGCGGCTTACGATAAACGTCACGATAAATTATTTTTATCTTCCATGCGCACAGGCCAGCTAATGTGGCTTGACACAAAACAAACAAACGGCACTTCGGCATTTTATACCGTAAGGCAACCCCTGATCATAAATAAAAATTTCAGCGATGAAGCGCTGAACATTACCCGCATGACGATAGGCGCTGACGGTAACGGCTATGCGCTTACTAATGACGGCAATCATCTTATTCGGTTTACTACCGGTAAAAAAGTAATTATAACCGACCTGGGAAACCTGGTAGATGCTGAAAGTAATAATGGTATTTCTGTGCATAATAAATGCAGCAGTTGGGGCGGCGATATAGTTGCTGATGCCTTTGGGAAATTGTATCTCTTTACTGCTACAAGAAATGTATTTGTTATAGATGTAAATACAAGAATAGCTACTTACAAAGGAACGATTACCAACCTTACTCCAACCTATACGGTAAACGGTGCGGCGGTAGATAATGATAACAAAGTGCTTATAAGCAGCGCCAATACATTCGAGGGCTTTTATAAAGTGAATGTACAGGATTTGTCTGCGACAAAGATCATTACGGAAGGTCAGATATTCAATGCATCTGATCTTGCCAGCGCTAATCTTCTTAATGAGAAAGATAAACAAAACTCTGTAGGAGCACCCTCGCTTGCTAGCCTTGAGGTGATAGGAAATAAATACATTTCAGTGTATCCTAACCCGGTTACAGGTGGACAGTTCAAAATTACTTTTGATAAGAAGAGCGCAGGCGAATATAAAGTTGCCCTCACTGACTTGCAGGGCCGCATAATAGATAATAAGATTGTTTATGTAAAATCTCCGGGGCAGGTGGAAAATTTTCAGTTGCGCAGCAAACAAGCGGCCGGCGTGTACATGATCAAAATTACAGATTCAGGTAATAAATCAGTGTTTGCCGATAAGCTTGTGGTGGAATAAATTATTTTGTTTGTTTATTTTGGAGGCTGCTATATTAGTGGCCTTTTTTATTAAGAATTTATGACTGAAAAACTGCCTGTTGAACAAGTTTTATAAATTAATTTTGCAATAGTTTTTTTATAAAAGATCTTGTTGAAAAATACTTGCAAAATATAGAACCATACGATAACTGGCAATATCTATATACTTCGGAAAATGATGAGCGGTCACCCTTTTACGGAAGAGAATATAGCGAGTTCGCGTTTACACAAACGGTGTATAATTATTACATACATCCCATGTGGGATGAGTTTGGAAGTTCCACGCTGTACATGAAAGTTTTAATGGCCGATTACCAGGAGCAATACGCCATTATCGAACTGATCGGCGAGTGGAATGATGCTATAGAAAATGATGTGATGCGATTGAAGCGGGAGGTGATTGATGAATTTCTGCGACAGGGAATAAAAAAATTTATTCTTATCGCTGAGAACGTGCTCAACTTTCATAGCAGTGATGATAGCTATTATGAAGAGTGGTACGAAGATGTAAATGATAATAATGGTTGGATAGTTTGCCTGAACATGCCGGAAGCTACGCAATATGATTTTATAAAAGCCCGCCTTAATAATTACATAGAACTGTTCAATTTTCCTCAGTGGCGTACTATGAAGCCCGATGTGGTTTTCAGCCAGGTTGACAATGTAATATTCCGCAGGTTAAATTCATAAGCTGTATTTTTTTTCGGCACATAAAAACTAATACGTGAGCAGCTTTTTAAACTTCCTGTAGTATTTTTGCCTATCTGAAATTTCTCAACTCCCCGACTATATGACCTGGAAACAGTTATTTACTTCTTCAATTGGAAAAAAATTTGTGATGGCTCTTACCGGTTTTTTTCTTCTAATATATCTTATAATACATGCTTCGATAAATGCAATGATATTTTATAATGATGGTGGTGTCACCTTCAATAAAGCAGCCTATTTTATGAGCCGCAATTTTATTATGCGCTTTGTCGAAATAGGCTTGTTTGCGGGTTTCATATTACACATAGTGCAAGGTTTGTTATTGTGGGGGCAAAATAGATCAGCAAGAAAAATTTCTTATGCAAAACACAATTATCCACCAAAAATAAAATGGTATAGCCGGACAATGGGGTGGCTGGGAACATTTTTATTATTGTTCCTTGTAATGCATTTATATCACTTTTGGTCAGGCACTAAAAATGAAATGTATTTTCACGGGGCCCAGAAGAACCTGTATCTTGAAATGAAAGAGATATTTACGAATCCATTATTTTTTGTGTTGTATATGATCGGTTTGGTGTCGCTTCTTTTTCATTTATTGCAAGGCTTTCAGAGCGCTTTTCAAACTCTTGGTATTAATCACCGGAGGTGGACGCCTATAATAAAAGGCATAGGTATTTTTTACTCATTTGCAATTTGTATTCTCTTTGCCTTTATGCCGATTTCATTTATGGTAGGTTGGCTTACATAAAATTATTTAAAAGAGAAAGCTCTTTTTTACAATAAATATTAATACTAACGTATGGCATTAGACGCAAAAATTCCGGCAGGCGATCTCGAACAAAAATGGAACGAATATAAGAGCCATGTAAAGCTGGTAAGCCCTACAAACAAGCGCCGGCTTGAAATAGTAATTATAGGTACCGGGCTTGCAGGCGCTTCCGCCGCAGCTTCGCTGGGAGAGCTTGGTTATAAAGTGAAAGCATTTTGTTTTCAGGATAGTCCACGGCGAGCACACTCTATCGCCGCACAGGGCGGTATTAACGCAGCAAAGAATTACCAGAACGATGGCGACTCTGTATTTCGTCTTTTTTATGAAACAATAAAAGGAGGTGACTATCGCTCACGCGAAGCAAATGTACACCGGCTTGCCGAAGTAAGCACTTCCATCATTGATCAGTGCGTAGCGCAGGGCGTTCCTTTCGCCCGTGAATACGGCGGCTTGTTGAGTAACCGCTCTTTTGGCGGAACACAGGTACAGCGCACTTTTTATGCTGCAGGCCAAACCGGGCAGCAATTATTGCTCGGAGCTTATGGCGCTTTGGAGCGCCAGGTAGCATTGGGAAATGTAACGATGTACAGCCGTCACGAAATGCTCGACATAGTAACCATTGATGGAAAAGCAAGAGGGATTATTGCAAGAGATCTTATTACCGGAAAGCTGGAGAGGCATTTTGGCCATGCTGTGCTGATATGTTCCGGTGGGTATGGAAATGTTTTTTACCTGAGCACTAATGCCATGGGAAGCAATGTGACTGCCGCCTGGAAGGCGCATAAAAGAGGAGCGTGGTTTGCCAATCCTTGTTTTACACAAATACACCCTACCTGCATACCCGTGAGTGGCGACCACCAAAGCAAGCTTACACTTATGAGTGAGAGCCTGCGTAATGATGGAAGAATATGGGTGCCAAAAAATAAAGATGATAAACGCCGTGGCTCCGAAATACCGGATGCCGAACGTGACTATTATTTGGAAAGAAGATACCCTGCATTTGGAAATCTTGTACCGCGTGATGTGGCTTCAAGAGCTGCGAAGGAAAGATGCGATGCAGGTTACGGTGTCGGCACCACGAAGATGGCAGTGTTCCTTGATTTTGCAGATGCCATTAAAAGATATGGTAAGGTAGAGATGGGCAAAAGAGGTATGGAAGAGGCAGATGATAATACCATTGTAGGGTTCGGCAAAGAAGTGATTGCGGAAAAATATGGCAATCTCTTTGAGATGTATGAAAAAATTACGGGTGAGAATCCTTACAATGTTCCAATGAGGATCTATCCTGCCGTGCATTATACGATGGGTGGCTTGTGGGTGGACTATGAGTTGATGACAACCGTGCCGGGCTTGTATTCGTTGGGCGAAGCGAACTTCAGCGATCATGGAGCTAACAGGCTTGGCGCTTCAGCTTTAATGCAGGGCCTGGCTGATGGCTATTTCGTAATTCCTTACACATTAGGAAATTATTTAGCAGATGAAATACGAACTCCCGCAATTCCAACAACACATCCTGCATTTGAAGAAGTGGAGACGCAAGTAAAGCAAAGATTGGAAAAGTTAATGACCATAAAGGGGACTGAGTCAGTAGAAAGTTTTCACAAGCGCTTAGGAAAAATAATGTGGGAGAAATGTGGTATGGCCCGTAATGCTGAAGGCCTTATTTCTGCCATAGATGAAATAAGAAACTTGAAAATAGAATTTTGGCAAAATGTAAAAATTCCTGGTGGCATGCATGAACTCAATCCTGAATTAGAAAAGGCTGGACGTGTTGCAGACTTTATTGAGCTCGGGGAGCTAATGTGCATAGATGCACTCAATCGTAAAGAAAGCTGTGGCGGCCACTTCAGGGAAGAAATGCAAACGCCCGAAGGTGAAGCCATGCGTGATGATGCACATTTCACGTATGTGGCAGCCTGGGAATATACAGGCGCTGATGAAAGATTAAATAAAGAGCCATTACATTTTGATATAGCGAAACCGAGCCAAAGGAGTTACAAATAAAAGAAATGGATCAAAATCTTAAAGATTGGACAGATGTTATTATCAAAGTAATTACTTTGGGCGGCGTTTATATAGCTGCAATAAATTACAGGGGTCAAAGAATTATTAAAAAAAGGAGAGTGGTTGCAACCTTTATTTCAAAAATTTTATGAAAGTGATCGTTATAAAGAAGTAAGGAGATGGATAGATAGCCAGGAAATAGAAAATAAAACCACATCCGATGATACATCTATTTCTGAGGATGAGGAAAAACTCAGAGATTTTCTTAATTTTTTTGAATTCATGGCAAACTTAGAAGCTGAAAAACAAATTTCAACCAAAGATGTTTCAAACTTATTCAATTATTATTTACGAAAAATAAAATCATCACCGGTTTGTATGGCATGGATTGGAAAATATGGCTTTGAAAAACTTAATAGTCCTTTACATAAATTGTACATTAATGAATAAACAGGATTTATTTGTTTATGGGACTTTAAGAAGCGATTACAATTTGAAATTGAAAAGTCAAGTAGAAAAGGATTTGGCTTATGTTGGAAAAGCGAAAGTCGAAGCTTCCTTATGCGATTTAGGCAAATATCCCGGAGCTATTAAAGGCGATAGCAAAGATGAAGTTATTGGGGATGTATTTATAATTGAGAACCCGGATAAAACATTTAAAATACTTGATAAATATGAAGGCGATAAATTTATCAGGAATAAAAGCCGGATACATTTAAGGTCAGCAAATCAATTGATGCTTGGATTTATTGGTATAATCAGAAGCCTCTAAAAAAGCAAAAAATTAAGTATAAGGACTACTTCAATTATTTGAAATTTAAAAAGAATAAAGGCTAACAAAACAATGCCGGAAATAATTAAAATAAAAAACTTGGGCCCTATTCTCAATATTGAAATAGAGCTGAGAAAAGTTAATATATTAATTGGAAATCAGGGAACCGGCAAAAGCACTTTAGCTAAATTATTAATAGCAATTCAAAACACAGTATTAAGAGAAATCTCAACCTTGCAATGGGTAAAAGAAAAAAAGGATACAACAACAGAATCCTTTAAAGAATATCTTAAGATTACAGGGATAGATACTTATATTTCTTCAAAAACAGAAATTTACTTTGAAAACGATTATATAAAATTTGCATATAAAAATGGCTTGGTAGAACAAAAAAGAAAAGTGAATAAGCTAAATCATACACTTAATCATTATGATTTTAATTATATTCCTGCAGAAAGAAGCTTTGTGATAAATTTTGCTAAAAATTTATATGCATTGATAGAAACCGGTACACAGTTACCAGGCTTGTTTACAAGATTTGGCGATAAGTTTTTAAAAGCGAAAGAGTCCGCCTTATTTTTTGATTACCAGGATGTACTGGGTATAAAATATTCTTTCAGAGACAAAGATGCCGATATTATTATCCTTAAGAATGGAAAAGAGATATTACTTTCTAATGCTTCAACTGCAATGCAGGTAAGTATTCCTATGTTAGTTGTTTTTGATAACATTGTAAAAACTTCATCGACTGAAGATGACGGATTTAAACAGCTTGTCGTAATAGAAGAACCAGAATTAAATTGTTTTCCTGAAACCCAAAATGAGTTGATACGTCATTTTATTTCAGGCTTAATAATTCATGAGGATGAGAAATCCTTTTATAAAAATCAATTAGTAATAACTACACATAGTCCATACATTTTAACGTCACTGAACAATCTTATGTATGCTTTCGTTGTCGGCCAAAAAGAACCAGTAGAAACAGGGAAAATTATCCTCAAACAATATTGGATAAATCCAGATGACGTGACGTCTTATATGCTTTTACCAGATGGTACGTGTGAAAATATTTTGAATAGAAAAGAAAATTTAATCAAGGCTGAAAAAATAGATGGGATTTCAAGTTTTTTAAATGAACAATTTGATGCATTACTTAACATTGAATTAGTGCTAAAATGAGTTTAATACTTACGAAGTGCATTGAATTCAATGATCAAAGAAAAATCTGTATTGCTGAAGAAAATGGGAAAAAATATCAGTTAAACAATATTTCTGGTATCATTATCAGAAAGGTGAGAGTTGATAAATGTTTGGGGCAAGAGGTTGGTGAAAAAAGATGTGACTTCCTAATGGAAACACAAGAAATGAAAAGAGTATTTTTTATAGAATTGAAAGGTGCTGATCTAACTAAAGCAGTAAATCAAATTTATTCAACAATCTTATATCTAAAGAGTGAATTTAAAAATTATAGAATTGATGCAAGAATAGTTGGGCGAAAGGATGTTCCGGGATTTAAGAATACTCCCGATTATAGGGAGCTTGCAAAAGAAGTTTTACCAACCAAAGGCACAATACAAAGAGGAACTAATAATATTTATATCGAAAATATTTAGCTATGGAACATTACACAATGAATCTCACTTTAAAGATCTGGCGCCAGCAAAATCATGAGGCGAAGGGAAGATTTGAAACTTATGACGTGAAAGATATTTCTTCTGAAATGTCTTTTCTTGAAATGTTTGATGTGCTGAATGAGCGGCTGATAAATGAAGGCAAAGACCCCATTGCTTTTGACCATGATTGCCGGGAAGGGATTTGCGGCTCGTGCAGCATGTACATAAATGGAAGAGCGCATGGGCCATGGCAAAGAAACACCGTATGCCAATTGCACATGCGTGCCTATAAAGATGGCGATACCATTGTGGTAGAGCCGTGGAGATCAGTAGCCTTTCCTGTAATGAAAGATCTGGTTGTAAATAGAAAAGCCTTTGATCACATTATACAGGCAGGTGGTTATATTTCGGTAAATACCGGCAATGCGGTTGATGCAAATGCTATTCCAATTGATAAATATAACGCCGACGAATCCTTTATGGCGGCCTCGTGCATCGGTTGCGGCGCCTGCGTTGCAGCTTGCCCCAATGGTTCGGCAATGTTATTCGTCAGTGCAAAAGTTTCGCAACTTGCCTTACTTCCGCAAGGTGCCCCCGAAAGGCATACCCGCGTACTAAACATGGTGGGCCAGATGGATAAAGAAGGCTTTGGCAATTGCGGAAATATTTATGCCTGTGAAGCGGAATGCCCTAAAGGAATTTCAGTTGAAAATATTGCACGCATGAACCGTGAATATTTAGGCGCTTCTCTTTCGTCAGAAATATAATTCGTTAAACTTGCTTTTCCGTTTTTCGTAAATACATTTTCCCGAATGTGTAAAGTTTCATTAAAGCGATCCCTATAAGTTTGCCTTAATGAAACAGAAACTATTATTGATTATTTGTCTGATCATTTCTTCCAAAAACTTTTCCCAATTCAGGACAAAAGCACAACAACAAATCTTTTCTAATGAGGATTCGCTTAATGCCGGGATAGCCACCAACAAAACGGTTATCTCCTGTTATGGAAGTGCAGCCTATCAAAGAAATTTCAATCTCAGACAATCAACCGCCACCTTAGAAAGAGCGGTCTTATTTCATGGCGTGAGATTGGTGTTGGCGGCTACACATGCCCATTACATGGAAGCCGGTTTGACAAGAATGGCGACGTAGGCAAAGGGCCCGCAGAAAGGGCTTTGCAAAAATTTGATACAAATATTTCTACCGATAATCTAATTATTCAAATATAAAAATACAGTATGAAAAGAGTCTTTTTATTAATAACAATACTTGTTTTGGTTATGTGCACATCCTGCAATAAAGCGAACAATGTCGGCAGCACTGAGGTTGATTTTAAAGCGCTTGAGCAAATTGTGATTAATGATTTTACTAATAATGTTGCTTTAAGTGGTTATTTAAAACTGAGTGTCGCTGCCTCTCATTTTAATTCAACTATTCAAACCCTAAACACAGCTACAACCGATGCAAACCTGCAGGCATCAAGAGATGCATGGAAAAGTATGCGACAGATATGGGAACAATGTGAAAGCTTTTTATTTGGCCCTGTAGAAGATAATGATTACGACCCCAACATGGATACTTGGCCTACTGACTATGTTCAATTAGATTCATTACTTGCAAGCAGTAGCCCGCTTGAAGTAGTCAACATACAAAATCTTACCCTGTCATTACGTGGTTATCATCCTCTTGAATACATCATTTTTGGAGATCATGGAAGCAAAACTGCGGCGCAAATAACAGCCCGTCAAAAAAAATATATGATGGGCCTTTCCAATGATTTATTAAATACATGTAATTCCCTTTATCTGAGCTGGTCTGGCTCCCCGGAAAACTTTGCAGAGAAAGTAATGACTGCCGGTAACGGTAGTTCGAAATATGCAATAAAACGAGAACTTTACCTGGCATTAGCCGGTGGCCTCATAGATATTTGCGAAGAAGTGGGTGAGGGCAAAATGAAAGACCCTTTCGATGCTAAAGACCCGGGGATTGTCGAATCGCCGTATTCAGGAAACTCCACAATAGATTTTAAAAACAACATCATCGGCATTCAGAATGTTTATATGGGATTGAACGGTGGTAAAGGTCTTAAGGACATTGTAGCTGCCAAAAATAAATCCCTGGATAATAAATTACAAGCTTTAATAGTTGCGGCAATAAACTCTTTCGATAACATTACGGTAAATTTTGAAGAAGCCATTATTTCGCAACGTGTGCAAGTGCAGCAAACGATGAATGCGTTAACTGCTTTAAAAGAAACGCTGGAGAATCAATTGATTCCTTTTATTCAAACCTACATAGTTGATTAATCATTTATGCAAAAGTGGTATATACTCCTGGGACTTACACTGGTGATTTTTATTTTTTCCATGTGTAATAAAGCAGAGATTTTTAGTGACGCAAATTACGATGACCGCTTAAGTGGGGGGTTGGCTACCGTTTTTGATGCCACTTCAAAAGCGTTTACGCACTCCGTTAGCGGCTTGAATGAAAGAGATCTGCGTGTACACGAATTGGGTGATAAGGCCTTTGAGCAAACATTTGTATCTGCCGGCTCCGCTGTATTTGGCGGGCTCGGCCCTGTATTTAATAATGTGTCATGTATATCCTGCCACCACAACGATGGTAAAGGAACGCCCACAGCAGGATTGCCAACTTCGTCGCTTCTTCTTCGTATTAGTTTGCCAGGTCAGGATGTTCATGGTGCTCCCTTAGCCGCTCCGGGATTTGGCTTGCAATTGCAAGACAAGGCTTTGTTTGGTGTGCAACCGGAAGTAAACATACAAATTACATATACTGATAAAAAGGTAACATATCCTGATGGCAGCGTTGTTACGTTGAGAGATCCTGGCTATCTTCTTTTGAATCCTTATACACCTTTGCCTGCGGTTTATAATTTATCTGCACGAATGGCGCCGCCGGTATTTGGTGTTGGCCTCCTGGCTAATATTCCAGAAATAACAATTTTATCATTCATTGACAAAGGCGATAAAAATGCCGATGGCATTACCGGCGAAGCCAATTACATTTATGATTCAACCACTGATAAAGTGGTCCTGGGCCGTTTTGGCTTTAAGGCAAATGCATCCACTATTTTGTTCCAGGTAGCAACCGCTTACCAGCAGGATATGGGTGTAACAAGTTATGTACAGCCGAAGGAAAGCGCTTATGGACAATTACAGTACGATAAAAAATCAGATGATCCTGAGATCCCGGATAGTATTTTAAATGCAGTGGCCTTCTATGTTCGCTCATTAGCCGTGCCTGCACGGCGGAATGTAACCGACCCCGGCACCAAAAAAGGAGAGCAGCTTTTTTTACAAATAAACTGTACAGGCTGCCACAGGCCTACGATACAAACCGGCGTTGATATTACGTTTCCCCAACTCTCTAATCAACGCATACATCCTTACACCGATATGCTGGTGCACGACATGGGAACAGGGCTGGCAGATAACCGGGCTGATTATCTTGCATCAGGCAGCCAATGGCGCACCACTCCTTTATGGGGTATCGGCTTATTTGAAAAAACAAATGGCACGCCTTTCTACCTGCATGATGGACGGGCAAGAACGCTTGAAGAAGCTATCTTATGGCATGATGGCGAAGCTAAAAAATCAAAAGAATTCTTCATGTCTTTAAACAAAATGGAAAGAGATTACATTATCAAATTTCTAAAATCTTTGTAATGATTTTTTCTACAAATTTTAAAATTGCAAAGGGAAGTTTAATATATTGTGTCTCAAATTTCACACCTGATGCCAGTTGCTAAAAAATACCTTTGCATAAAACGTTCCGGAATACCCAAAGCAGGCAAAGGTTTATTTACTAAAATTCATATTCCCAAAGGAGCCGTTATTGCTGAATATGAGGGCAAAATTACCACATGGAAAAAGGTGCAGCAAACAAATGAATTTAATGGCTATGTTTTTTATATAAATAAAAATCACGTGATAGACGCCAGGCCTTGTACAAAATCGGTTGCCCGTTACATCAACGACGCTAAAGGATTAACCCGGATTGACGGCTTACAAAATAACTCGAAATACGTCAATGAAGATAACCGGATTTTTATCCACGCTATAAAGGACATTCCTGCCGGGGCTGAAATTTTTGTGAGTTATAAGAAGGACTATTGGAATGTTATACGGCATAATATGAAGCTGGCATCTAAAGAAAAAGAAAGGCTTTCTCCTCGGGATTTATAATTTCCAAAAACCTTGTTTTGTGTGTTAATTTAAGCCCGCAAATACATCACGCAAAACAATGTAAACCCTATTATTTATTTATTAAGATGCGGGATGTTGTTAGGCTTGCGTCTTTTTAAACTCATGTTGAAAGTTGGGGGCTCTATTTTTTCATCACCCAGTAAATGACCCCAGGGTTGTAAGCTTTCAATTCTATCAAAAATAATTTTGGCAATTGCTATCATCGGTATTGATAAAAACATTCCGGAAAGTCCCCAGATCATTTCCCCTAATACAACGCCAAGCAAGGTAACAAAAGCGTTTATCCTTACCTGTGAGCCAACAATTACCGGTAATAAAATATTGCTGTCAACCAGGTGCATGGCCACAACGGTTATTACCACCAGCAATACTTTGGTGGCCATGGCAGTGGTGGCAAATGTGATAATGATATTGAGCACCAGCGCTGAGAAGATACCAATGTAAGGAACAATATTAAACAGGGCAGTAATAAGACCAAGCAATATGGCGTACTTGATACCGAGCAATAAAAAGACAGTACAGCAGACAATGGCTACAGTGGCCATTTCCAGCAAAAGTCCAATCACATATTTTCTAATGATAGATTGAATTGTGGTAACAATGTCCAGCACGGTGTTTTCATTTCTTTTTTCAAAAACATCTACCAAAAATTTAAGTAATCTTCTCCTGTAAAGCAGCATGAAAAAAGTATAGAGAATAATAAAGACAACAAACAATAATATTGATGAAAGTGAAAGCACCGTGGAGCCGATCATGGATGGTGTGGCGGTCTCTATTTTTGAAGTTGCTTTTTGCACATAACCCATTTGCTTTTCAATATTCACATGGAACGTAGTGGATATCCATGCCTGAAAATTATGAAGGGAAATAATTATTTGCTGCTTCAGTAAAGGTATATCCTGCGTAAGGTTTGAAATTTGTGTACCTACCAAATATAAAATACCTCCTATGCAAAGCAGGAGCAAAAGTACGGAGAGCGCCGCAGACGCACCACGTTTAAGTTTAAATTTTTTTTCCAGGAAACTCGAAAGGGGTAATAACAGGAATGAAAATAGTAAACTAAAAGCGAGTGGTGACAATACTTCTTTGGCTAAGATACTTACATAGCCTAAAGCAAGGATGCTTATCAGTATCAAAGCCAGCTTCACAAAAAAGGGATAAGTTTGTCGCCTGGGTGAATTCATGCGGTAAAAAAAATTGAAATCTTTTGTAAAGAAAATCAAATTTAAAATTGCATGCCAAATTTATTTGCAGAAAATATGTACAACCCGGCCATCATCACCTTCCTCTTCCCTGGCTCCAGCTTCTTGTTCTTCTGAATCCGCTGTGTGAAGCAGGCCTGCGTGAAAGCGGATTTTTTTGTACCGTTGGCGTTTGTACAAATTTTAACTCACTTGCATAAGGATGACCTTCTACCACAGGAATGGTTTGGTCTATTAATTTATGAATGTCCCTGAGGAATGCCCTTTCCTCCATATCGCAAAATGATAGTGCCGTACCAGAGGCGCCGGCCCGGCCGGTACGGCCAATGCGATGTACATACGTTTCAGGAATATTGGGCAGTTCAAAATTTATAACGTGAGTAAGGTCGTCAACATCAATACCTCTTGCGGCAATATCAGTAGCCACTAACACCCTTATCTTTTTTTCTTTAAAATTGGTTAACGCTTTCTGCCTTGCCGATTGTGTTTTATTACCGTGAATAGCATCAGCACTTATTTTTGCCCTGTACAATTCCCTCGCGATTTTATCCGCACCATATTTTGTTCTTGTAAAAACAAGCGCACTTTCTATTTTACTATCTTTTAAAAGATGAATTAATAATTCTTTTTTATCACCCTTTTCTACCAAATAAATGGATTGATCAACCTTCTCCGCCGTGGAAGAAACAGGCGTTACTTCTACCTTTATCGGGTTAGTTAATATAGATGAAGAAAGCCTTGAAATTTCCGGCGGCATTGTGGCCGAAAAAAACAATGTCTGTCTTTTTTGCGGAAGCCTGGCAATTACTTTTTTTACGTCATTAATAAAGCCCATATCCAGCATACGGTCTGCTTCATCCAACACAAACATTTTTATGTGTTGCAGATCAATATACCTTTGCGATATCAGATCAAGCAACCTGCCGGGCGTGGCAATTAACACGTCAATACCTTTGCGTAATTGATTTGTTTGATGATATTGAGACACGCCGCCAAAAACAACTGTATGTCTTATGCCTGTATATTTTCCATAAGCTGCAAAGCTTTCATCTATCTGGATGGCCAGTTCACGCGTTGGCGTAAGGATCAATGCTTTTATATTATCGTTACCAACCTCGTGGTTTCTTTGCAAAAATAAATTCTGCAAAATGGGTATAGCGAAGGCCGCTGTTTTACCGGTGCCTGTTTGGGCGCAGCCTAAAAGGTCTTTTCCTCTCAGCACATCTGGTATAGCTTGCTCCTGGATGGGAGTGGGTGAGGTGTAGCCTTCTGCTTCGAGTGCCTTTAATATGGGCGCAATTAAATGCAATTCTTTGAAATTCAAAATTTGTTATTTTAATGTAAATGATAACTTCCCCGGATCGAAAAATGATAAGTGAAGTTGCTTTTTCGAATATGCTCAAAACCTATGACTTGATGAGCTTTTACCTGTGGGGAAGAAAATCCAGTCTGCTAAGTAGGAGTATATAATTGTTTGCAAATATACATTTTCATTGCTAAATGTAATGATATGATTTTTGTACGCTTTTAATCCTTCAAAATTTATGCATGCGGAATGATGATTTAATAATTTACAGCAGCGCTATTGAAAATTTATTTCTGCCAATCTTATTTCACCTGCAAGAAAAGAAGGTAACGGATGCGAATAGCTGATGACAATAGTTTTTCCATTATTTTTTGATAGCTCGGAATGTTCGTTAATGATATAGTTGAAGCCTGATGAAGGTGGCAACGTATTATATAACATTTGTTTTGAACTCCATGGCCCTTCAGGATTATTTGCAAATCTTATAAATGCTGTATTGTTAAAGGGCTCATCATAAACATCTATTAATAATTTAAAATAAGGATTATACGAAACCGAACCGGGTGTTACATCTAATATTGCTGCCGCGGCATTTACATCGGTTACCCAGACAGTTCCATTCCAAAATTCATAAGCGCTTCTTGCTTCTGCCATAGCAACAGGC
Organism: Hanamia sp.; assembly: GCA_965217965.1. GTDB lineage: Bacteria > Bacteroidota > Bacteroidia > Chitinophagales > Chitinophagaceae > Ginsengibacter. Next base: position 1,583,853 of record CBDCJQ010000002.1, read on the forward strand.
GCCCGTGCAATACCCGCCCCTAGTTTATTGCGCAATTGTCCATAGCAATACATATAACCATTATAAATGAAAGGTTTCTCAAAATTTGGTTCCGGGTAATGAAAAAGAAGATCGGCATTTCTTATGGCAACTGATTGCCCGGATTTATAATGAGCCACGCCTATCCCAAAATCGGTCCAGGTACTTGCAATGTGAAGCTTTGTGAAAAAAACAAGCGCATTAGATTTACCGGTGGTAACAATGCCCGTAGGCCAAAGCGCAATTCTATTGGTAGGATCATTAGTGCTGTCATTAAACTTTTTTTCTTCAGGAGTGAAAGAAATAAACTGGTAAGAGACACCATTTGCATCCAGAGGTTCGGTTGTTTCCAAAGGCATAGCAACCGTTGATTGGGTTGCTGTATTGGTGCGGTATTGAAGCCCATCTGTTGCCAGCCTATCAAAAAAACTATCTCCAAAAATCCATTGTATAGTGCCGCCGCTTAGTAACACGCTTTGCCCTCCGTCGCGGCCTACCAAGTGCTGTGGCATTTGCAAAGGGCCAAGTTCTTTTGTGCTTTGTACACGCACTTTTACTGTATCAGGATTCACTTGCACAATTTCATTTGCGGGAGAATTGGATTTTTTACACGATGTGGCAATAATTAAAATAGAAGTGAATAAAAAAAATCTCAGATTAGGAGTAATATGCATAGCAGGTATATTTAATTTTTCAAAAAAGTTAGCTATAATTTGTGACACGGCAATCAAGAAAAATCCTGTTTTGGGTGAACAATAACATTTTTTGATAGGATGAATGTGAATGAAAATGATTTTCATAATAAGTGAGCGCTTATACTTTGGTGGGTAAACGCTTTTTTTGTAAAGTTGTTGTGCGCCGGCTATAAGCCGTAAGCTATACGGCTTGAGTTATTAGACCTAATGTCTTATTGTAAAAGATTACCGAAGGCTCACGGCTCATAGCTCACGGCTCATAGCTGAAAGCTTTTTACATCCTTTCCGGTACATTGATCCCCAGCAATTGCATAGCACTTTTTATTACGGTGGCCGTCATCACGGCAATGTATATACGAAGAACTTTCTTCTCTTCACTTTCTGCGTTGGCCACGGAATGTTCTGTGTAAAATGAATTAAATGTTTTCGCTAAATGAAAAACATAATTAGCAATTACCGATGGGTTGAGTTCGTCCGCCGCCTGGGCAATAACGTTTGAGTATTTTTCCAGGAAAATTATTAGTTGCCTTTCAAGTGGAAGAAGGTTATCTATTGACTCCCGATAGCTATCGGGATGCTGATCGCTGATTGTTGATAGCTGATAGCTGATAGCTGATAGCTGATCGCTGATAGCTGATAGCTGATCGCTGATCGCTGATAGCTTTCTTAAAATAGATTTTATCCTTGCATAAGTGTATTGCACAAAAGGTCCCGTGAAGCCATGAAAGTCTATACTTTCTTCGGGATTAAAAACCATGCGCTTTTTTGGATCAACCCGCAATAAGTAAAATTTCATGGCACCCAACCCCAGTGTTTCATATAACTCTTCTAATTCCGCTTCTGTAAAATCTTTCACTTTGCCAAGCTCCTTTGTATGCTTTTTTGCAGTATTAACCATTTCATCTATTAGGTCATCCGCATCGACCACAGTGCCTTCGCGGCTTTTCATCTTACCGGTGGTGAGCTCGACCATGCCATAGCTTAAATGAATAATTTTATCGGCAAACGGCATCCCGAGCTTGCGGCAAATCTCTTTCAATACTTTTATATGATGCATCTGTTCATCGCCAACCACGTAAATGCTTTCATCTAATTTATATTCTTCAAATTTTTGTTTTACCAATCCAATATCTTGCGTGATATAGACAGAAGTTCCATCTCCCCTGAGCAATAATTTTTCATCAAGGCCTGCATCAGAAAGATCGATCCATACGCTGCCATCATCTTTTGTATAAAACGTGCCGCTGTTCAATCCTTCCTGCACAAAATTTTTCCCCAGCAGATAAGTGTTGCTCTCGTAAAATGTTTTATCAAAATCAGCTCCCAGCCTCTTGTACGTTATATCAAAGCCTTCATACACCCAGCCATTCATTTTCTTCCAAAGCTCCATCACATCAGGTTTTCCATTTTCCCAATCAAGTAACATTTGCTGTGTTTTTTTCATGATCGGCGCTTCTTTTTCTGCTTTCCCCTTCTCAACTCCCTTCCTTATCAACTCACTAACCTCCTCCTTATATTCATCATTAAATTTTACATAATAGTCTCCTACTAAGTGATCGCCCTTTGTGTGCGTAGATGTAGGCGTAGCGCCATTTGCAAATTGCTGCCAGGCAATCATGCTCTTACAAATATGAATGCCACGATCATTTACAATGCTTGATTTATACACTTCATTTCCATTGGCTTTCAAAATTTCTGCAACACTCCAACCCAAGAAAATATTTCTTAAATGGCCAAGATGCAAAGGCTTGTTGGTATTAGGTGATGAATATTCTACCATTATTTTCTTTGCCTGTCCGCCAGGTACGTTATGGCTTAATGGTTTTTTTCCAAAATAAATATCAGCATAGTTTTTTTGCAACAGCTCAACCAGGGCTTCATCTTTTATACTAAGATTCAAAAAACCTTTAATGATGTTGTATCGGGAAAAGAAGTTGTTGTTTTTGTTTAAGAGAAGATCGCCTAACTTCTTTCCTAAATTGCCAGGAGACTCTTTAAGCGGTTTTAAAAGAGAAAAAAGAACAATGGTATAATCACCTTCAAACTCTGGCCTGGTTTCATTTACCTGGAAATCTTTCTCAGAAAATTGACCACCATATAATTCCTGTAAACTCTCAATGGCAGCAGCCTGTATGGTTGTAGTAAAAGACATATAAAAAAATAAGTGCAAAATTAACTTAGTTAATTAACAATGTATGAGCTTGCAGGAGAATAATTAAAGAGCGGACGCAAGGGGATGCGTTTGCTCTAAATTTATGAAATGAACCCCAGAAAGCTTTGACTGGAGATGGCAATCTACTAAAGACAACGGCACATCGTGACAAACAAACCGGCTAATTCACTCTGAAAGAAAAGCTGATCGCAAAGTATAATACTCGTGTAAACATTACTTGCTATTTTAGCCGGATATTTGGTGTATGAAAATATTTCCATTACTTCCCCTTGCTGTTTGTTTTTCCTCATGTAAAAATATGGGACCAAAAAAATTCGATATAGATGGCCACCGGGGATGCCGCGGCCTGATGCCGGAGAATACAATACCGGCAATGCTTAAGGCAATTGATCTCGGCGTGAATACACTTGAAATGGACGTGGTAATCACCGCTGATGATAAAGTGGTCGTAAGCCATGAGCCTTTTTTTAATCATGAAATAACCACGCTTCCCTCCGGCAAAACCTTTGAAGAAAAAGACGAAAAGCAATATAATATTTACCGCATGACTTACGATTCCGTGCTGAAATATGATGTGGGAATAAAGCCTCATCCCCGTTTTCCATTGCAACAAAAAATGAATGTACAAAAGCCTTTGCTCTCTGTGCTTATTGATTCTATGGAAGCCCGATGCTGCCGGCAATAGCCACCACAAAATATTTTATAACATAGAAATTAAATCCAGGAAAATTACCGGTAACATCTTTCACGCGGAGCTCGAAAAATTTGCCGACCTGCTGTTAGATATTGTTTATCAGAAGGGAATTCAAAACCGGGTGATCGGGTAGGAGGTAGGAGGTAGGGGTAGGAGGTAGGAGGTATGAGGTAGGAGGTATGAGGTAGCAGGTATGAGGTAGCAGGTATGAGGTAGGAGGTAGGAGGTAGCAGGTTTGAGGTAGCAGGTATGAGGACAAAGGTACCTCATCACTCATCACTCATAACTCATAACTGATCACTCATAACTGATCACTCATCACTCTTTCTTCTTACTTTTGCGCCTTCTTAAAAAAATAAGTCCTTACGGACAAAAAAAGGAGTAGTATGATCAGCGTAAATAATGTAACACTGGCTTATGGCAAAAGAGTGTTGTTCGATGAGGTTAATCTCAGCTTTATAAAAGGGAATTGTTATGGGATTATCGGCGCGAACGGAGCCGGAAAATCAACTTTAATAAAAATAATAAGCGGTGAAATCGAGCCTAACAAAGGCACGGTGAGCATCACGCCCGGCGAGCGTATGGCTGTGCTAAGGCAAGACCAGTTTGAGTTTGATGAAGTTACCGTGTTGCATACGGTAATGATGGGGCATAAAAGAATGTGGAGTGTGATGAATGAAAAAGATGCCATTTATTTAAAAGAAGATTTTAGCGAAGCCGATGGTATGAAGGCCGGCGAACTGGAAGGAGAGTTTGGCGAAATGGGTGGCTACACTGCCGAAAGTGACGCCGCAACTTTATTAAATGAATTAGGTGTTGCTGAAGAACTGCACCAGCTGCTGATGAAAGATATTGGTGCAAATATAAAGGTAAGGGTATTGCTTGCGCAGGCGCTATTCGGTAATCCTGATATTCTTTTATTGGATGAGCCTACTAACAACCTTGATGTGGAAACGATTTCGTGGTTGGAAAATTTCTTAGCGGACTATGAAAATATAGTGCTGGTAGTGAGCCATGACCGGCACTTTCTTGATGCGGTATGTACACACGTTGCGGACGTTGATAAGCAAAAAATTAAAATTTATACGGGTAACTACACCTTCTGGTACGAGAGCAGCCAACTGGCAGCAAGACAGGCGGGAGATAAGAATAAAAAGACGGAGGAAAAGAAAAAAGACCTTCTTGAATTTATTGCACGCTTTAGCGCCAATGCTTCTAAAAGTAAACAGGCAACCTCACGAAAGAAGGCGCTGGATAAACTTGTGTTTGAAGATATTACTCCCAGCAATCGTAAATATCCCGGCATTATATTCAAGCCGGAAAGAGACCCCGGCAACCAGATTTTGAATGTGCAAAAGCTCACCAAAAGTATTGATGGAAGAAAGCTGTTTCACAATGTAAACTTCGACGTGGTTAAAGGCCAGAAGATTGCTTTCCTCAGCAGAGACCCTGTAGCACTTACTTCTTTTTTTGAAATCATTAACAAGCGGATGGAGCCTGATAGCGGTACTTTTGAGTGGGGAACCACTATTACCACTGCATATCTTCCAAATGACAATACTGAATTTTTTACCGGGCAGCTTACGCTGATGGATTGGCTGAGGCAATATGTACCCGATCATTATACGGATGTTGACGAAGATTTTTTAAGAGGCTTTTTAGGCAAGATGCTTTTCAGTGGTGATGAAATAAAAAAAAAGACCAACGTATTAAGCGGCGGTGAAAAAGTAAGGTGCATGGTAAGCAGGATGATGCTGCAAAATCCGAACGTGGTGATTCTTGATGAGCCGACAAACCATCTTGACCTGGAAAGCATAACCGCTTTTAACGATGGTATGATAACGTTTCCCGGTATCGTTTTACTTACTACACACGATCACCAGTTTATGGATACCGTTGCCAACCGCATTATTGAAATTACTCCCAAGGGAATTATTGACAGGCTTTGCACCTACGATGAATATCTTGCCGATGAAAGAATAAAGGATCTACAAGCTGAGTTGTATGCTTGAGAAAGTTTTTGAAAAAAGTTGTGTCTATTCTACATTCGAGTAGTACAGACAAAAATACTTATGCAAAACTGAATATGGTTTAGTTTGGAAGAAGCGAAGCATGCCTGACATTTATCTAATAACTAAGTCTGATTTTTTATACCGTCGATTTTCAATTTTGAACGAGCCAAACTATGCTGTGTTTTGGAAATTGGAGAATGGCAGAAAGATTCCTTCAAGTGCTGCCTTCAACAAAATAAGAACGGGCTTTCAGTAAATATTGCTGCTCTGACAACGCCGGAAGCTACACTTGAAAATACTTTTGAATTTGCAGTTGCAGAAATTTCACCTTCAACGCCAATTAATTTAGGGTATAAATGCCGGCATGATCCCAAACCAAATAGTAATGCTCATGCTTAATTATCGATGATACAAAACCTATTGACGAAAAATTATCAAAAGCTATAACGCAAGTGTTTGATCTTAGCAGTTAATCTTTAATCATAAATTAATTGTAAAAAAATCTTTTTCTATGCTCTCTAAATATCCCGATAAAATAATTAGATAGATTTGCCCAATACCTCAAAAATTATTTACCTTAAATTTCGTTATGAGAAAAATTTGTTTTTTGTTAATTGCTTCTATTTGCTTGTTAACAATTAATGTAAAAGCGCAGGAATATCAAACCGCTTTTGGTGCAAAATTTTATACTGGTAACGGTTCGGCCGGTGGTATCAATATCAGGCATTCAACAAACGACAAAACAGCGCTCGAAGGAAGCCTGCTTTTTTTTAGCGGGGCATTAGGGCTTGAGGGCCTTTATGAATACCAGGGGCCCATAGCCGGTGCTGAAAGTTTACAATACTTTGTTGGCGGCGGCGGTATGCTTTCGTTTGGCACAGGCAAAGGCAACAGTACCTCATTTGCTCTTCGTCTTACGGGTGGTATTGACTATAAGTTTGCGGATGCTCCTATTGATGTAAGTTTAGGGTTTGACCCTTTCTTTTTTTTAGCTCCCAACACCTATTCTAATTTAGCATTGGGAATAGGCGTTCGATATGTAATTAAATAAAAACAACTTTTATAAACAAAATTCCCGGTCAACTGCTGACCGGGAATTTTTAATTTTGCATTTAAATTAAAACAGATTGCGGCAAAAAATAATTGCATTCATAGATTTTTTTTACCCTCCCTTTAGAAGGTTCATGCCCTTGCAAACTTTTCGCTATGCAGTTTGCGGCGGCAGTAATATGATATTAGATATCTTTATTTATTTTATCAGCTACAATTTTATTCTTCACAAGCAAATTCTTGATCTTGGCTTTATAGCTTTTCAACCTTACACAGCAGCTCTTTGGATGGCTTTTATTATTAGTTTTCCAACAGGATTTTTATTATCAAAATATATTGTCTTTAAAGAATCTCAATTGAAAGGTAGTATTCAATTATTCAGGTATGTATTAATTGTAATGATCAACCTCTTGCTTAATTATTCCATCATAAAAGTATTAGTGGAGGTGATACATTTTTATCCTACTGTGTCCCGCTTGTTTGCTACTTGTTTCGTGGTTGCTTTCAGTTACCTCTCCCAAAAACATTTTACTTTCAAGACGTCCAATACTGTGGTTGGCCCACTTGAAGATTAGTGAGCGCAAAGCAACGAGTAACCGGTTGCAAACTCATCACCGGTCACTCATCACATAATGACGAATGCCCAATCACTATTCACTTCCCCATCCACCTGCCATTTTTGCACTTTATACCCCTTGGCATAATGCTTGTCATAAGCTAAACAACAATTAAAAAAATCAATTTATTATGGCAAAAATTATAGGTATAGATCTCGGTACAACCAATAGTTGTGTAGCCGTTATGGAGGGTAACGAGCCCGTTGTGATAGCTAATGATGAGGGAAGGCGTACTACCCCATCGGTAGTGGCTTTTTTGAAAAACGGGGAACGCAAAGTAGGTGATCCTGCAAAACGCCAGGCGATAACTAACCCGACCAACACCATCACAAGTGTAAAGCGTTTTATGGGGCACAAGTGGGATGAGGTTACGAGTGAAGTTGGTCACTGGAGTTATAAAGTGATTAAAGGAGATAACAACACAGTGAGAATTGATATTGACGGCAGGCCTTATACGCCGCAGGAAATATCTGCAATGATTCTTCAAAAAATGAAAAAAACTGCTGAAGATTACCTTGGGCAGGAAATAAATGAAGCGGTAATAACTGTGCCGGCTTATTTTAATGATGCACAAAGACAAGCTACAAAAGAAGCCGGTGAGATAGCAGGCTTAAATGTTCGCCGTATAATAAACGAACCTACAGCGGCTGCGCTTGCTTATGGCCTCGATAAAAAATCTATTGACCAGAAAATAGCCGTGTTTGACCTGGGTGGCGGTACATTCGATATTTCAATTTTGGAATTGGGTGATGGCGTATTTGAGGTAAAGTCAACCAACGGCGATACGCACCTTGGTGGTGATGATTTTGATAAAGTGATCATGGATTGGCTTGCTGCTGAGTTTAAAAAAGACGAAGCTATTGATCTGCACAAAGATCCTATGGCATGGCAGCGCCTGAAAGAAGCAGCGGAAAAAGCTAAAATAGAATTGTCTTCTTCCAGTGAAACAGAAATAAATCTTCCTTATGTAACAGCCGTTGATGGTGTGCCTAAGCACCTGGTAAAAAAACTTACCCGTGCACATTTTGAAAAGCTTGCGGACGACCTGTTTGCAAGGTGCCTGAAGCCTTGTGAGGCTGCAATAAAAGATGCAGGCCTGAGTGTTTCTGATATAAATGAAGTAATACTTGTTGGTGGTTCTACCCGTATTCCTAAAGTACAGGAGATGGTAGAAAAATTCTTTGGAAAAAAACCAAATAAAGGCGTAAATCCTGATGAAGTAGTGGCCATAGGCGCTGCGATACAAGGTGGTGTACTAACAGGCGAGGTGAAAGATGTGTTGTTGCTCGATGTTACACCATTGTCCCTCGGTATAGAAACTATGGGCGGGGTAATGACCAGGCTTATTGAAAGCAACACTACTATTCCTACTAAAAAAATGGAAACGTTTTCAACTGCCAGCGATAACCAGCCAGGCGTGCAGATACATGTGCTGCAGGGCGAAAGGCCAATGGCACCTCAAAACAAAAGTCTTGGTACGTTCAACCTTGATGGCATTCCGCCGGCACCAAGAGGCGTTCCACAGGTAGAAGTAACTTTTGATATAGATGCAAACGGAATTTTAAATGTTTCGGCAAAAGATAAAGGCACCGGTAAATCGCACAATATCCGCATTGAAGCAGGAAGCGGCTTGAGCAAAGATGATATTGAAAAAATGAAGAATGATGCAAAAGCCAATGAAGAAAGCGATAAAATAGCCCGGGAAAAAGTCGATAAAATTAACCAGGCCGATAGTCTTATTTTTCAAACAGAAAAACAATTGAAAGAATACGGTGATAAAATTTCAGCCGATAAAAAGGCGCCGATTGAATCTGCATTGACGAAGCTTAAAGAAGCGCATAAGAACCAGGATGTGAGCGCTATTGATACCGCAGTTGCAGATATGAATGCAGCATGGACAACCGCCAGTGAAGAAATGTACAAGGCTACGCAAGAAGGCGCAGCCGGTGGAAATGGGGCTGGTGATGGACAAGCTAATGCTGCGCAACAACCGGAAGGCGCAGAAGCGAATGCCGGAGCGAATGACAACGTAACTGAATGCCGAATTCGAAGAAGTGAAGTAAACAGTTCCGTACATAAATCTTAAGGAGGTTGCATTTTATGCAGCCTCTTTTTTTATTTAGCCTCTCTGAATTCAAAATACATTTGCAAGGCAAAAATTCAAATAAATAACTCAGGTAAACTTCTTTCGATCCATGAGAAACATTATTTTACAAGCACCTCTTTTACTCGTTTTATTTTTGATCGTAAGCCATAATAGTTTTTTAATAGCAAGACCCATAATTTCTAAAAATTTTATTTCCTTAATAAATAATGATTACCTGCATGCATCTGTTTTTGTAAAGCTCTCCCCCAAAGAGTTTGGTGAACTTACCGGTAAAAAACTTGATCTTCCGCAAAGAATTTATTTCAAGCTTATCCAGCGCAGGCTTAAACATGAGCTTAAGGAAAATCCTAAACTGTTGATCACCCGTTATTATGATCCCCAAAAAGCTAAGTTTAAATTCGATGCTCTTTGGTTTGTCATCGCTGCGTTCATTGGGCCACTTGGTTTGCTATTGGCCTATACTTCTAAAACAAAGAAAGGGCGGCCCAACTAAAAAGAATAGAACCACTTCCGCGTGGCTTGGCTTTGTACTCTTTGTGTTGTGGTTTGGCTTTTCTTTTTTATTCTGATGTACACTTACTTTCCAAGTATTATAAGTTTCTCAAAAACTTATGTAGCGCACTTTTGAAGTGAATTTTTTAAAATAGCACCGGTAATATATTGTATCATGTAAGAGCGGCGAGGTATTGTTAAGTGTATATTTTACATTCTAACTTAATCTAATTAAATTGCCGCACTTTAACCATTACACGTGATGACGATAAATTTTTCTCTTAAATTTCATACCAAATTTGGGCAGGTACTTTTCATATCAGGTAATAATGAATTGTTAGGCAACAATGAAATAAGAAATGCGGTGCAGTTGACCTGGCTCGACTCTGAAACATGGGGAATTTCTATAGACCTTCCCGATGGCGTGGGCGACATAATTTTGTACAAATATCTTTTAAGAGATACAGATGGAAGTGTCATTTTCGATGGAGAAGAAAATCGTACTATTGATTTGTTCGTGGTGAAAGCAAATTCTATTTCGTTTATAGACACCTGGAATGCAGACTCCAACGTAGGAAATGTTTTTTTTACCAGGCCATTCACCGAAGTGCTCTTGCCGCCTCTTCCTAAAATTAGGTCATCATTCCCCAAAAAATATACACATGAGTTTCGGGTAAAGGCACCTCTGCTAAACGCCGGCGAAGTGATCTGTATGACCGGCTCTTCAAAAAATTTGAAATATTGGAACACGGAATCACCTGTATTATTAACGCCCAAAGACAACTGGTTAGTAGCCCGGATGGCTCTGCAGGCAGACGGTTTGCCGCTCTCTTATAAATATGGAATTTATAATATTCAGGAGAAGAAATTTCTACGGTTTGAAGACGGGGAAAACAGAATGGTGCGCAAAGATTCCCAAAGTGCATTTGACCTTACCATCGTTCACGATGGTTTTGCAAGATGCCCTGTTACTTACTGGAAAGGCGCGGGTGTTGCTATTCCGGTGTTCAGCCTTCGCTCGGAGAAAAGCTTTGGTGTAGGGGAGTTTAGCGACATGTTGCTTCTTATTGATTGGGCAAAAAATACCGGCCTGAAAGTGATACAAATTTTGCCGGTGAATGATACAACAGCCCATCACACCTGGAAAGATTCTTATCCTTATGCAGCTATTTCTGCATTCGCCATTCACCCTTTATATATCAATCTTGAAAAGGTTGCCGGAAAAGAATTTGCGAATATTATTAAACCCCTGAAAAAAAAGAGAAAGCAGCTGAATGACCTTGCCGGATTCGATTATGAACAGGTAATGAAATTCAAATTATCTGCCTTAAGGGAATTGTTTGCAGCCTCAAAAGATATTTTTAAAAACGATCCCGCCTATTTCACCGGGGAAGGCTCCTTTGGAGAATTCTTTGAGCTTAACCGCGAATGGCTGGTGCCTTATGCTGTATTTTCTTACCTGAGAGATAAATACAAAACACCGGATTTTACAAAGTGGAAAAGCCATAAAAAATTCAATGAATCTTCTGTTCAAAAATATGCCTCGCCAAAGCATAAGCATTATGACGAGATCGCATTTTTTTATTTTGTGCAATATCATTTGCATTTGCAACTAAAGGAAGCGGCAGATTATGCGCATAGTAAAGATGTCATTTTAAAGGGCGATATTCCCATCGGGATCTATCGCTATGGAAGCGATGCCTGGACCAACCCTTCTTTGTATAATATGCATGAGCAGGCCGGTGCGCCTCCTGATGGCTTTGCTGTAAAAGGCCAGAACTGGGGCTTTCCGACTTACAATTGGGAGAAGATGAAGGAAGATGGTTTTAAATGGTGGAGCCATCGCTTCGACCAGATGAGCAATTATTTTGATGCTTTTCGCATTGATCATATCCTTGGTTTTTTTAGAATATGGAGCATCCCACTGAACACCATTGAAGGAATTCTGGGACGCTTTGTGCCGGCCATACCTATTGATATTTCAGAGTTCTATGCTAATAATATTTGGTTCGATCACGACCGGTATTGTAAGCCGTTTATTACTGATGAAATAATATGGGGCATGTTTTCCGATGCTGCTCCTTTTGTGCAAGATCAATTTCTGGAATCATTGGGCCATGGCAGGTATCAATTGAAAAAAGAGTTCTCGGCACAGAAGCAGGTTGCAGCTTATTTCCATAAAAGTAAAATGGAAGATCGCGATAAAATAAAACAAGGTTTATTTGATCTTATCAGCAACGTGATTTTATTGGAAGAGCCTGGTTCCGGCGGAAAAAAATTTAATTTCAGATTTGGTATTGCGCAAACAAGTTCCTTTCAAAACCTCGATGAATATACCCGGAACAAGCTTCACGATTTGTACATAAATTATTTCTACAGGCGGCAGGATAATTTTTGGAAAAAAGAAGCCTTAAAAAAATTACCGCAATTAAAGCACAGCACTAACATGCTTATCTGCGGCGAAGACCTCGGCATGGTTCCCGGTTGTGTGCCCCAAGTGATGAGGGAACTTGGGATACTTAGCCTGGAAATTCAACGCATGCCTAAAAATCCTAAGAATGATTTTTTTCATCCAAAGGATGCTCCTTACTTATCGGTGGTTACTCCTTCTACACATGATATGAGTACGGTGCGTGCCTGGTGGGAAGAAGATCGCGGAAAAACCCAGCAGTTTTATAATTATATTTTAGGCCATTATGGCCAGGCGCCTTACTTCTGTGAGCCATGGATCAATAAAGAAATTATACTTCAGCATGTATATTCACCTGCCATGTGGAGTATTTTTTTATTGCAGGATCTTTTGGGAATCAATGAAAATATCCGCCTTGAAAATCCGCACAATGAAAGGATCAATGTACCTTCAGAAGCGCATCATTACTGGCATTACCGTATGCATATAACCCTTGAAGATTTATTGAGAGAGGATGAATTTAATGGTGAGTTGAAGAAGATGATTTACGAGAGCGGAAGAACCCCTAACCCCTGAAGAGGAACAACATCTAACTTAACCTTAACCCCCTTGTCCAAAGTACTCCTAACGGAAAAGGAGGGAAACATCTAACTTGAAAAATAAAGTAGTAGCTTATGGAAAATAAAACCCCTTCAAATCCTGATACCATGTTAAACCAAGGGGGGGTAGGGATGGGACTGTAAAGATCATGACGGTAAGAACTATTAATGCGCCTTCAAATAATATTTACTTCCACGCATTGAGCAGCCTTCTAATGATAATTATTTCGCCGGTGTGATAGCTGTTATGGTCTGCAAGCACCAGCGCTTCTTTCAGCAGAGTTTGCCCGTCGCCATATTCAAAAGGCTCGTACAAATCATCGCCGGCATTTTTTATAAGATCAATAAATTCTTTCCTATCGGATTGAATGGCATCAATACATTTTTCCCATGCCGCTTCCGATGCTGGTTGAATCTCCGCGGGCCAATACGCATCAGGCCATTTAGGAGAAACATGATTTTGGTTTTTTGAAAATTCAAGAATATCCCATTGTGCAATGCGAATGTGCTCGCTCAATTGCCAGATACTATAGGGCAGATTTTCCGCCCGCTCACCCAACAAAGAGTAGGGCATATCTTTTAATGCATCATCGAGGGAAGCGTGTGCATTTCCTTGCTCTATTAAATGAATCAGGTTATCAATAACCGCGTCGTTATTTGTGGAAGTACTTTTTTTTCTTTGCATAATGCAGAAATATTCGCAAAGCCTGTACCAACCAAGCCGGTTCTTAAATCTCTTTCATGAGCAGAAAGTTTTCTCAAGAAACGTAATTATAACGTAGCGTCACAAACTATGAATTAAAATTGTCTTCTTTGCAATTTTTTGGCAGTGAATTTTTTGCCTGAATGATCTTCAAATGACTTTCCTAATCGGGAGGGTTCATTGCTTTCTTTAAATAAGCTAACAATCAGTAAGAACGACGGAAATGTCCAACGGTCACAAAGAACTCCTATGGAGATTCCTTTCGGGGAAGCCCCGATGCCGAATGTTGTTAAAATTTAAAGACAAGCCACCTCTTTTGCGGAAAATACATGATAACCGGGAGATTATACTTTGAAACCCACGGTGGGTGGGAAAATAATTTTGCGTTGCAAATGAAATGCAACATAGCAAAGGTTTTCCATATTTTTCCATCACGCATTGTACTTAATTGTCGCTTCAATATATTTAATAAATTGTTCCTAATAACTGGCCTATTATACTAATATCTGAAAACCATTTCTGATATTTTAGATTTCCTTACGGACACTCTTTAATCTTTACTAAAAGCAAAATGATAAATTTTTTTTTCTAATAAATTTGGATTGAAACAACAAAAGTGTAATTTTGCCAATCGTCTTATTTTTTTTTAAGACTATCCCACTGATTCCTTTTTGAATTTCCAAAATATTTTTCCCTTCTCCTTTTTTAAAAGTCTATAATCCTTGAAAATTATTTTTCAATAGTTTTTTAGCTTTTAAACCAACTTAGTTATTCAGCCATAAACGACCATTAAATTCTTTACAATGAGAAAGTTATTTTGCTTTGGGATTCTAATCTATTTGTCTATTTTATCAACTGAAGTTTTCGCCCAGGCGGGTGTTTTGGATCCAAGTGATCCTGACAGGATCTTCACTTCAACAAATCAACCGGCTGCACCATCTTATGGAATCATAAGCAAGTGGGGTCATACTAACCAGCTAAGCTGGAATCCTTATTCTTATGGCTTTAAGTCATATTATTTTAAAGGAATGGCATTCAGGTTAAAATTTCCAAAGTCTTATCAGCACAATGTGGCGGACGGAAAAACTTATCCAATGTTGTTATTTTTTCATGGACTTGGGGAATATGCGCCAATTTATGATAATGAACTCCAGCTACTGCATGGTGGCCAACTTCATGCGCAGGCTGTTGATAATGGCACTTACGACGGGTTTTTATTATATCCCCAAAGTAATAGCGGCTATTTGCAGGCATATTTTGGGTCTATGCTGAACCTGATGGATTCTCTGGCTAAATATGTAAAGCTCGATATAGACCGCGTTACGCTAAGCGGACTTTCATCAGGAGGCCAGGCAAGCTGGGATTTTCTGCAATCAAACTCCGATAGATGGGCATCCGTAATGCCGATAAGTGCTGCAAGGGAAAATGATATTCCATATATCCCCAGTTATATAACAGTTCCTGTATGGATATCGAATGGCGGTCTTGATAATGACCCTTCACCCGGCACTGCTACAGATGTATATAATGCTTACAAAAATCTGGGAGGAAATATTACCCAATCTTTTTATCCTAATGGTGGCCACGGCGTTTGGACGAACTTCTGGTCTGAGCCTGGATATTTTCCTGCCTTGAATGCGGCGCATAAAGCAAATCCGTTGGTATATTTTCAGCATAACCAATTTTGTCCGGGCCAAACCGTGTCTGTAAAGCTGCAGGTGCAACCTGGCTTTAATGCTTACGAATGGGATAAAGACGGAGTGACCATACCGGGCGCAAATACCAACACACTCAACGTGACCTCGTATGGTACTTATCGTGCAAGATTTAAACGAAAAGCGGCCTCAGCCTGGTCTGCATGGTCTCCGGCCCCTGTTGTAGTATCGCAAAAGCAGCCAACAATTACGCCACCCATACAGATCAATGGCCTTTACAGTAATGTATTGCCGGCACTAGATGGTTCAACTACTGTTCCGCTTTCTGTGCCTAACATTTATGTTACCTATGATTGGAGAAGGGTAAGTGATAATAGCCTGGTGAGTTCTTCCAACAATTATTCAGCACCAGTTGGCCAGTATAAAGTGCAGGTTACTGAACAATTTGGATGCAGCAGTAGTTATTCCGCACCATTTTCTGTAATTGCGGCCAATGGAACGAATGTGCCGGACAAGGCGACCAATCTCACTGCCACTACCATTACCAATAGTTCAATTCAATTGAACTGGGCTAATAATCCCTCGCCTGTGTATAATGAAACTGCATTCGAAATCTACCGGAGCATAACACCCGGTGCTAATTATAAACTCGTAGGGATAAAGGGTACGGATACGTTAACCTTCATGGACCAGGGATTGTCTCCAAATACAAAATACTATTATATTGTAAGAGCGGTAAATAATAACGGAGCAGCGCCGCTAAGTAATGAAGCGAATGCAACTACCACCGCAGATACTAAAAATCCATCGGCTCCAGCCAATCTTTCCGTTTCAGGTAGCACGAGACATTCGGTTTCATTATTCTGGAATGCATCAACAGATGATGTAGGTATTGCTAAATACGATATCTATATAAACGGAAATAAAGCTTACTCGACCAGCCAACTCAGCTTTAACGTGCTAAACCTTGATTCTCTTACTACGTATGCCTTCTATGTTACTGCCAGGGATCTGTCCGGCAATGTTTCTACCCCAAGCAACCAGGTTTCTGCTATTACCAAAAATGCAGGCTTAAACTATAAATATTATGAAGGTTCCTGGAATGTTTTACCAGATTTTAATGCGCTTACACCGGTAAAGACCGGCTCAACGGCCAATGCAGATATTAGTGTGCGCAACGTGAATGACTACTTTGGATTTCTGTGGGAAGGCTTTATAAAAATTCCGGTAACCGGCACTTATAAATTTGAGACAAACTCTGATGACGGCAGTAAATTGTATCTAAGTCCCTATTCTGCCGGAGCGACTGCTCTTGTAAATAATGATGGTGCCCACGGCGCTCAATATGCTTCAGGCACTATCTCGCTTACTGCAGGAACCTATCCAATTTCAATAACGTACTTTGAAAAAGCCGGTGGCCAGCAAATGCAGGTTTACTGGACTTGTGCTGCAGCGGGATTTTCCTCAAGAACTGTAATTCCAAATGCTTATTTTGGAGATAATGTGCCGGTACAGGGTACGGCGCCGGCAATTCCAACAACGCTAAAAGCAACTGCAACTGCATACAACACAGTACAGCTAACCTGGGTGGATAACAGCGCTAACGAAACAGGTTTTGAAATTTACAGAAAGGCAAGCACTGATCCGGCGTATATGATAATAAAAACTACCCCTGCGAATGCAGTTACTTTTATTGATTCAACTGTTTCGCCTTCGACTGCTTATAGTTATAAAATTTTATCAGTAAATACTTACGGCCAGTCAGCATTCACTGCCGTTTCAAGCGCTACTACTCCTGCGCTTCCGGCAAAACCGGCCGCTCCAACCACACTTGCAGGGACGGTTTTATCATCCACTAAAATTAACCTTACATGGAGCGATAACTCTAATAATGAAACAGGATTTGAGATATGGAGATCGGTAGGCAACAACACTAATTTTATTTTGCTAAAAACCCTTGGCTCTAATGCAACTTTGCAGGTAACCTATGCTGATAGCAGTTTATATGCAAATGTAGTTTACTATTACCAGGTAAGGGCCTTTGGCGTAGGTGGATATAGTGCCTATACAAACCAGGTAAATAAAACAACTTCAAACACGCCACCTTTGATTGCTGCCATAAGCAGCTTTGCAATGAGATATAGTACTACCCAGGTGGTAAATGTTTCAGCAAATGATTCCGATGGAGACCCGGTTTCATTCACGATAAATAATCTCCCTGCATTCGGAAGTTTTGCAAATAACGGACCTGGAACCGGCACTTTAACTTTCAGTCCAACTGCTTCGCAGCAAGGAACCTATACCATTAAAGTGATTGCATCAGATAATCATGGCGACAGTGCGAACAGTTCTTTTACCCTAACGGTAAATAATAACTATCCTCCCATTGTTGCACCTGTAAGTAATATTTCAATGGCTGAAGGAAGTTCAAGCACGACAAACATTACTGCGAATGACCCGGACGGCAACGCCGGTTTAGTTTGGTCATTATCAGGTGCGCCGTCATTTATTTCACTTTCAGGTAATAATGGCAGCGGATTTTTAACTTCCAATCCTGGGTATGCAGATGCAGGTACCTACCCAGTGACCGTAACCGTAACAGATGCATCAGGTGCAAAAGGGACTGCAACCTTTACCGTTACCGTTACCGATGCTGCACCGGCTTCTGAAAAGATTTATGTAAATATTTTTAATAGCGGCACCGCGCCCTCCTCGCCATGGAATAATGTAGCGGGACCGGTGGCGAATAATTTATTGAACAGCAGCAATCAAACTACGTCTGCCGGCCTCCAGTTCCCCGCCTCTGCCTGGAACACGTACAACTCCGGTGCAGTAACCGGTAATGATTCAGGAGTTTATCCTGATGCCGTAATTCGTGATTATTTATATTTTGGAATATATGGAGCGCCGAACACAGTTGATTTCAGTGTAACGGGCTTAGATGCTGCGGCAAAATACAACCTCACTTTATTTGGCAGTAGCGCCTTTACAAATGCCGGTAATAATGGCTCCACTGTTTACACAATCAATGGCGTTTCTAAATCACTATACGTTCATTACAATCAGCAGAACACGGTAACTTTTAGCAGCCTTAGCCCTGATGCTTCCGGAAATATTTTAATTAGCATGAGTAAGGCATCGGGTGCTCCGGCCGGCTACCTGAATGCGCTTGTAATCGATAAGCCTTTTGATGATGGCACTTCGCCGGTAAAACCAACCAACTTAGGCGCACAGGTATTGCCTAACGGCTACGTGCAGTTGCAATGGAAAGATATTGCCTATAACGAAAGCTCGTACCTCGTGTATCGTTCGTTAAATGCAGCCGGTCCATATACATTACTAAATGCCGGTGCAGCTAATGCGAATGATACCGTCTATATAGATAACACCGTAGCCAGCAAAACCACTTATTACTACCAGGTAGAGGCTTCAAATAAATACGGCACTTCCGGCAAAACCAATTTTGTAAGTGCCACGACCATAAACAAAGCTCCAATTTTGAATACCTTGAATAATGTTTTTGTAAAAACAGCTTCTTCTGCTGCCGTAAACATAAATGCAACGGATGACGCAGGAGATGTGCTAACGGTAACAATAACTAACCTTCCTTCTTTTGGAACTTATCAAAGTAATGGTAACGGAACCGGGGTGATCGATTTTACACCCGCTGTAAACGACATCGGGCTTTACAAAAATATCACTGTAAAAGTTGATGACAACTTTGGAGGCAGCGTAACGAAAAGCTTTGATGTGAATGTGGCAGACAGCAGTTTCCGCTCGGTATTTGTAAACTTCAGTTCTGAAGGAGGCATTAGTGAAGCGGCGCCGTGGAATAATTATTTGTATTTCCCGTTTGCTAATCTTGCTCTTACAAATCTGCTTGACGCAACCGGAGTAAATACCGGGTATAGCGTTAAGTTCCTGCAACAGCTCACGGGTAATTTCAATGCCGGTATGACGGCCAACAATAAGGGTATATATCCTGATAATGTAATGCTGACGTCGGTTTATTACTCTTCGTCATCAGCGGCGCAACTTGAGTTTGCAGGCCTGGCTCCTGCTAAAAAATATAATGTAGTGCTCTTTAGCAGCTTTAATTCGGGCGATGACGCCACGGTCACATTTAGTTCCGGAACACAATCGGTAACGTTGAATGCTATGTATAACACCAACAAATCTGTACAGCTAAACGGGCTTATACCAAACGCAGCAGGAATAATAGATGTTTCATTTATAAAGTCATCTTCTGCGTTGAATGTTTACCTGAGTGCGGCAGTACTGCAGGAATATAGCGGCACACCATTAATACGCCCTGCCGATTTATTTACAGAAAGTATTCTTGCAACAGATAAGATCAAGCTCACGTGGAGCGACCGCAGTAATAATGAAACAGGGTTTGAAATCTGGCGCTCAACATCGCCAACCGGAACTTATAGCCTTGTTACAACTACTGCTGCTAACATAACCACATATACAAATACAGGCTTAACTCCTAACAATAAATACTACTATAAAGTGAGGGCCGTAATGAACAGCACTTACAGCGCTTATAGTAATATATCCGGTACCAGCTTAGCTTCGCAGATCGTTTATATAAACTGGGACATTAATTATCATGCACCGGCTCCCTGGAACAGTACTGATGCGCCTCCAATTGCAGGAGCAACCTTCAGCAATTTGCAGGATAACTCACTCAACAATACGGGTTACGAAATGCTGATTGTTCAGCCTTTCAATGGAGAATTCTACGCGGGAGTAACAGGGGCGGGTATTTTCCCTTCTAATGTAATGCAAAGCAACTACTGGACTGACGCTTCGCAAACAAGCCAGGTGAGAATATCAAACCTGGATCAACGGAAGAAGTACAGGATAGGCTGCTTTGGCAGTGCCACCTGGTATGGATTTTTTAATGGTACATATACTATTAACGGCACTTCCCTTTCATTCAACAGCCACAATAACAATTCTAAAGTAATCTACTTTGAAGATGTAAGTCCTAACAGCGATGGAGAGATTTTAATAAATATATCTCCCGAAGCAGGCTCACCTTATTGTTTCACCGGGGCTGTCACCATTGAAACTTACGACCCGCCTGCTGATACGCAAACAGCGCCAATTGCAAACAATAGCGGCAACCAGCTCAACGTGCTGAAAGCCGAAGTTGCACCAGCCGAAGTAAGCGAAGCAAGCAGGGAAGTGCTGATTACAGAAGTAAGAGCATTCCCTAATCCCTTTACAAGTGAGCTTAAAGTGAGCCTGGCGCTTTCACCTAAAGTGAAGCAGGTTGCTTTGACAATGTATGATATTAATGGGCGTATGGTTTACCAGAAAGTACTTAGCCCAGCTGCCCTTGCACTACGGGTACAGACTGTTGATCTCCCAATGGCCAGTTCGTTGCCGCCGGGTACTTACATTTTAAATGCAATTTGCGATGGAGTTGCTCAGCAATCAATAAAGCTTATAAAGATCCGCTAAAAAAAACCGCATCATCATACAAAGGAAGCCGCTCACGATATTGGGCGGCTTCCTTTATGCATCAGGCATTGCATGCCCGACGAAGTTTTTGTTTGCAGGTTATAGTTATTTATTGTCAAATAAAGTTTCTTTCTCAAGGGGGGCATTTTCCTGCTTTAAATAAAATACAAACTAAGATCCTTCCTCAAGATTAAAAGCTTTTACCTGCAGCTTCAAATTTTTAATCCATTTATTCCACATTCTAAAAGATAAAAGAATCAGTTGAAACGCAACAACTGTACTAAATACCAACATTAGCCCTTTTTCTTTTGTAAAAGTTATTACTGATGTAAAAAAAATAATTATTGAAAGGCTGTATAGAAAAGTGATAATTAATGAAGAAACTGACAGGCGCTTTATTGTCATTAAATAATTCTGAATTGACAGTTTCAAGTTTGCCCCCCTGACAGGTCTTATTATGGCAATATAACCGATAACATCATTGAAAATGTACAATAACAAGCCAGCTACCAATGACAGATTTGCATAAAATGGTTTTTTGTCACCATCAAACCAATCATAGTAAATAAATAAAAAGAATAGCAGGACAGTCGTTTCTATGATCAGTTTTGCTCTTATTTTTTTTATTGATGGATGGTTAACAAGCCTGGTCATTCGTTGTAAATCTGCTTCGCTCTTGAGATCTCCACCGGCATTTTGCCAGCCTGGTTTTAAATCATTTAGTTCCATAATTTTTAATTTAATATTTGTTTCAATTTATTTTTAATCCTGTTTAATCGTACACCTACGTTACTTTCACTTAATCCTGTAATACCGGCAATTTCCTGGTAGCTGAAGTCTTCCAGGTAAAGGGATATCACGGCTTTCTCTGCGTCGTTGAGTTTTTGTAACGCCGAAAATAATCGCTCCTCATTTTCTGAAATTGTCTTTTCCTTAGGGAGATGTATATGTTCGGGAAACTCCCGGTAATAATCAATAGATACTTTTGATTTCCGATACACAGCGATAGCTGTATTTAAAGCGATCCTGTATATCCATGAACTTACCTTAGATTCTCTTTTAAAGCCCGGATAAGATTTCCAAAGTTGATAAACGATTTCCTGGAATAAGTCTTCCTGGTCTTCTTTATTATCCCGATATACTCTGCAAATTTTATAAATGATTTTTTGATAGTCATGTATTATCTCTAAAAAGTCCTTTTCCATGCTATGGTTCTTTTTTTATTCATAAAGTAATTCTTTATAAGGCTTTTAAAATAGGTTGTTTAGTGTATAGGTTGCTTAATTATTCAAAAATCTTACAGGGGTATAAAATAATTTTAGTGGTTAAAATTTGGAATGGGCGATTCACGCCCAACGAAAGCTGTTCTGCCGATTATTGAAATTGAAATGCCGGCATGCCCTGCTGAACATAATCTGTCTCAGCGTGGATTTCATTTCCTTTCTTAAAAAAGCTAACAAGCAATAAGAACTCAGGAAATGTCCAACGGACTCCTTACGAAGAAACCCCGATGCCTGAAGGGGCTCCGGATTAAAGAGTTACAGAAATTAAGCTATTTAAATTACAATCCGGTAAACGATAAATGCCCATCCGACTGGTTGTCATCCGGGCGGGGAAATTTGCAAAAGGTTTTGTTTGGTATGAAGATATCAATGCATCATTTTATGGAGATGGGTTGCGCTGTATAACCCCCGCTGGGAAAGTAAAGTACCACACGCAGGTCATCCGTAAATAGTATCATTCAAAAATGGTTTCTGAATTTTCCATCGGGATCCATTGATTGTACGAGTTGCTTAAATTCAGGAAGCTTCGGATAGCTGCTCTGCAACGTTTTTGGTGAAATAGTAAAGAGTTTACCCCAGTGTGGCCGCACGTTAAATTTCGAAAGCGCTTCTTCTATTTGTGGCAAAAGTTTTTTTACCGCGGCCCACTCCTGTTTCCAGGTGAAGTGAATAGTCACTGAATCCTGCTTGCGACAAGCGCATCACATCCTTCATCATTTCCTATCCTTCATCACATTTCCCCTTACTTTTATTTCTTTCAAAAAATTTAATTTCGGTCAAATGCTTACCTCTTCAGCAGGCTTTCATTTCTTTTTTTTAAATAAGCTAACAATTAATAGCAACGCAGGAAATGTCCAACGGTCACGAAGGTCACGAAGGTCTCCTTCTGGAGACTCCTCAAAGAGTAGCCCCGATGCGGGAACGCTCTTCAAAATTAAAAGCAAGTCAGCTTGGAATTACAACATCCTAAAAGATAAATGCCGCTCCTCCGGAGCTACATTTTTACTTGTATTATTTCTACTAGCAAAATAGCGCTCTTCCTGGGCTAAGGAAAGAATCATATTCTTGATAAATTTTGAGATGCACCCCTGAACGGTCTTGGAACTAAAGACAAGCCATATTCTTATCATAGCATTTTGTCTGTAAAATATAAAAACTCCGATGTTTACTCAATGTATTTTTGCACCTTCACCTGTTTAAATGGATACATCTATTTCTCCCAGCTCGGCACCGTATCGGCGCAGTAATTCAATCGGTTTCTGCTTGGTAAATTTTTTCCTGAACTCCATAGTGATAAACATTGAGCCATTTCAAGCCATACTTCTTATGGAGCAATTATTGTGATACACCTTCTAAAATACTTATTTGAATCTTCAAAATTTATCTCTCCTTCTTTTACTGGCAATTTTTGTGGCAGGGGGGGCGGCCATTTGGATCGCCGGTATTTACCTCTCAAAATCTACAGGTGTTCTTTCCAAACGTTTAGGATTGGGCGATGCCCTGGGTGGAATGATTTTGCTGGCAGTGGTAACTAACCTTCCGGAGATAGCAATTGTAGTAAGCGCATCCCTCCAAAATAATATAGAATTAGCAGTAGGTAATATTTTGGGCGGTATTGCCATGCAAACGCTGGTTCTGGTAGCGCTCGATGTATTTGGCACTGCTAAAAATACCAGCCTCACTTACCAGTCTGCATCGTTGCCACGGGCGCTGGAAGCCTTGCTTGTAATAACCATATTAACCATTGTGATATTAGGCCATCAGTTATCGCCTTCACTTATTTTTTTTAGAATTACCCCTGCAGGGTTCCTTATATTAATATTGTGGGTACTGGGTCTTGGCCTTATTTCTAAAGCAGGCAAAGATCTTCCCTGGAAAGCGCAGCAGCCCGGCGCTTTCAACGAGGGTAAGCAAAATGATGATGAAAAAAAACCAGGGAAGGATGATAGTAAACTAAGCACAGCAAAAGCAACCGGCCTTTTTCTTATAACAGCGGTAGTAACGCTTGTAGCAGGGTTTGCATTGGAACGCAGCGGCGACGTTATCTCTAAGAAGATAGGTATGGGCGGAATATTATTTGGCGCTACAGTTTTAGCAGCTGCTACCTCATTACCGGAATTATCAACAGGATTAGCTTCTATGAAAATGAAAAAATACGAGATGGCGGTGAGCGATATTTTTGGCGGCAATGCTTTTTTGCCTGTTTTATTTGTATTTGCCACGCTGCTAACCGGCAAATCAGTAATACCCGCTACAAAGAATACGGACATTTATTTAACCGCATTGGCAATGATACTTACTTCGGTTTACGTGTGGGGTATCATCTTCAGGCCAAAACGTAAAATATTATACATGGGCATAGACTCTTTTATTGTTCTGATTGTTTATGCAATAGGCATTGCAGGTTTATTCTCCATCGCTAATTAAAAAAGGTGTCAGAATATTATAAAATATTTTTCCTGCGGGGTTTTTCATTCCATTCTTAAATAAGCTAAATTTATAGGAACACAGGAAATCTCCAACTGTCTCCTTACGAGTGGTTAATTTTTGCGTTTCGCAAAAAAGTTCTTTGAAAATGACATTTTGAATGGCGATATTAGCATTGCTAAAGGCATCTCCATATAAATCAGCCAAAAAATACAATATGCAACTAATTGACAGCCAAATCACAGCATAATGTGTCATTGGCAGTAACCCCGGTGCCTGAATACTCTTCCAATTAAAGACAAGCCATCGTCTTATCTCAGTATTATGCCTGTAAAATATAAACATTCCGATGTTTACTCTTTGTATTTCTGCAACTTTACTTGCTATAAGTGGATGCATCCATTACAAAGATTTATAGATTGGCTTTGCAATAATTCAATGTTTAATCACGCATCGGGGTTTCTCCATGAGGAGTCCTTTGGACACGGAAAGAGTATTATGGTCGGGAGATTATGCTGTGAAAACCAAGATGGGAAGGAATTCAATAAATTTTCAACAGCGAATTACATAAACAACCAAATTGCAAAATCATTCATAAATATTTTTTCGATGTCCTATTGCAACAACTAAATCAGAAGTTGTTTATCCTGTATTTCATAAATAACTCTGTAATTGCCAATCCTGATTCGCCAGGCATTTTTTTGATTTTTTAATTTCTTGCAACCCGCTGGTCTTGGAGTGTAAGCCAAGGCTGTAATGTCTTCTACAATCTTATCGTGAATAAATGCAGGAAACGTATTTAACTGCTTTCTTGCAGCCCTCGAAAGCAGAATCTGGTAGGCGGGCATTATTTTCTCTTTCTTTTTTTGAGATATTCCTCAAGTGGCATATAGCTTTCCTTCTTATCAGCTTTTACTTTCTTATATAGCTCTATATCATCCTTCATTTCCAATTCTTCAATCAGGTATTCATATTCCTGTACCGGAAGCTGCACAGCAACTTTTTTACCGTTTTTATCTGTAAGAAATTGTGGGCTCAGTGTCATAGGTATTCTTGTTATTGTAAAATTATAATTTTTTCTACGAAGGTTTTAAAGATAAGCAGCAATTCTCATTCTTTCTTAACAGCTTGTGCTTTCTTTCCCAGCGGGTTTTTATTTCCTTTCTTAAATAAGCTAACAATTAATACGAATTCAGGAAATGTCCAGCGGTCACGAGGTCACGAAGGACTCCTGTGGAGACTCCTTATGGAGAAACCCCAATGCCTGAATGATCTTCAATTTAAAGACAAGCCATCTTCTTATGGCAAACATATTATAGCCGGAAATTATACTATGAAAACCTCGATCGGAAGTACATTTCATATCAAAGCATTATAAAGATTTAGAGATTGGCTTTCTAATAATTCAGTGTTTACGCACGCATCGGGGTTTCTCTATAAGGAGCTCATTGAATACTCTTTTCTCAGCGGGGTTTTCATTTCCAATCTCGAATAAGCTAACAATTTATAGGAACCCAGGAAATGAAACCCCGATGCTTGAATGGTCCTTCGAATTGAAGGCAAGCCATCTTCTTATAGCAACATATTGTAGCAGGAAATTATACTGTGAGAACCAAGTTTGGAAGTTCATTTTATATCAAAGCATTATAAAAATTTATAAATTGGCTTTGCAATAATTCAATGTTTAAGCACGCATCGGGGTTTCTCCATGAGGAGTCCTTTGGACACGGAAAGAGTTTAATAGTTTTTGGCGATTATGCTGTGAAAACCCCGATGGGAAGGAAAATTCTTGCAACCGGCTGGTCTTGGAGTGTCAGCTAGAGCTGTAATGTCTTCTACAATCTTATTGTGAATAAATGCTGGAAACGTATTTAACTGCTTTCTAAGCTAACAATTTATAATAACGCAGGAAATGAAACCCTGATGCCATGTTATCTTCGAATAAAGACAAGCCAACCTAACATTACAACTCAGCAAAAAACAAATGTCGCTCCTCTGGAGCTAAATTTCCACTTGTATTTATTTGCTACCAAAATAACGCCTTTCCAAGGCTAAGAAAAATTCACCATTCCTCCCTCATTTCCCATCCCCCATCCCATTTTCCCTTATTTTTATTTCTTTCAAAAAATCAATTCGTCCAAATACTTTACCATGAAAAAATTCTTTTTATTCTTCGTTATCCTTATTTGTTTTAATCAACTAAGCATGGCGCAGGATGCCAGCCCGTACTTTGCTTCTAACCCTGCACTAACACCAGATGGACAAACGCTTATCTTCAGCTACGATGGCAGCTTGTGGAAATCGCCTGCTGATGGCGGAGTGTCTGTACGCATTACCGGCATGCAGGGGAATAGTACGAGCCCACGCGTGTCGCCTGATGGCAAGTGGCTTGCCTTTAGCAATTCGCAATTTGGTAATGCTGACATTTACCTGATGCCTTTGGAAGGTGGTGTTATAAAACGCCTGACCTTTCATGCAGCGAATGATATGGTAGAGTCGTGGTCGTGGGACAGCAAATACATTTACTTCACTTCAGGCAGGTACAACCGCATGTCAACTTATAAAGTAAGCACCAGTGGTGGCACACCTTTGCAGGTGTTCAGCGATAATATGTTTGACTACACACACAATGCTTTTGAAGACCCGGCAACGGGTGAAATATTTTTTGATGATACCTGGGAGAGTGCTTTTTTTTCAAACAGGTTGGGCTACAAAGGCCCGTTCAATCCCGACATACAATCTTACAATCCATCAACAAAAAAATATAAAAAATATACTGACTGGATAGGGAAAGATATGTGGGCAACGGTTGATAAAAATGGAAATGTATATTTCGTTTCTGATGAAGCAAACGGCCAGTACAATTTATATTCTTTGGTAGATGGCAAGAAAAACCAGCTTACCAATTTCAGCACATCGATAATGCATCCCTTTGTAGATGCGACGGGAGATAAAATTGTTTTTGAAAAAGATTTTCAATTGTATTCTTACAACATCGCTGCCAAACAAACCACTAAAATACCGTTGCAGGTTTATAAGAATAATACATTGGCTGCCTTGCAGGATTTTAATGTGACGGGTAAAGTAACCGACTTCAATGTTTCGGATGATGGAAAAAAACTTGCCTTTATCTCCCGCGGAAAATTATTTGTCTCCGACCCAAAAGGAAAGTTTATCCAGGAAATTAAAACATCCTCACAGGAAAGGATAAACGAAGTTTATTGGCTAAAAGACAACAAGACTTTATTGTACGGTCAAACGTATAAGGGCTTTGAAAACCTTTACACACAAAGCGCAGAAGAGATTGAGCCTGCAAAACAAATCAGCAGCTTCGCTAAAAACAGCCGGGCTCTTTCATTTAACAGCGATAAAACAAAAGCAACTTATTTATGTGGCTCCGATGAAGTACAGCTGCTTGATCTTAAAACAATGAAGAGCACAGAAATGGTGAAGGATGAAATATGGGGCTTGCAAAATTCAGCGCCTTACTTTTCACCGGATGATAAATATGTGATGTACACGGCGTATCGCAATTTTGAGCAGGACATTTTTTTATACAGGCTTGCCGACGGCCAGGTGTTTAATATTACGAACACCGGGGTTTCTGAAACTGATCCGCAATGGTCGCCTGATGGAAAATACATTTACTTCACTTCCGACCGAACAAATCCTTCTTATCCTTATGGGCCTACCGATCAAAAATTATACAGGATGCCTTTGGAAAAAGTGAGTGAGCCATACCGGTCGGATATGTTTGATTCTTTGTTTGTACAAAAGAAAACAGACACGATGAAAGTAGATACTTCTACCAAAGAAAAGAAGAAGGCATACCTGAAAAAACAAAAAGAAAAAAAGGAAAGTGAAACAGCGAAAAATACGTCAACACCAAAACCGGAAATAAAAATTGATTTCAGGGATATGATGGAAAGATTGGAAAAGGTAGGCCCTGACTTTGGTGAGCAAAGCCTTTTGAATGTTATCAAAAATGAAGATAAAACCTACATCTTTTTTACTTCCAATCACCAGGAAGGAAAGACCTCTCTTTGGAAGCTAACGCTGGAGCCTTTTGAAAAAACGAAGACAGAACAGGTAAAAGATGCCGAGGGAAATGATATCGAAATCCAGGGATATAAAGATCATTATTTCGTATTGAATAAGGGCGTTATTAATAAGTTGGATGCAGATAAGAATACGCTGGAAAAAGTAGAGATGGATTTTCCTTTTACCATTAATTTGAATGATGAATTCAACCAGATGTTTTATGAAGCGTGGGGCAACCTGCAGGAAAATTATTACAATGAAAAATTCAATGGCATTAACTGGGAATCTGTTCGCGACAGGTATGCATCGTTTTTACCGCAGTTACAAAACCGGAACGACTTCAGGGTTTTGCTGAATAACATGATGGGCGAATTAAATACATCGCATTATGGATTTTCTACGACGGGTACTGATGAAAAAACTTTTTATACAACGGCGACAGCCGCTGCCGGTATTATGTTTGATGAGGTGCATCCTTACATTGTAGATCATGTTATCAGGAATGGTTGCGCTGACCTTACGGATAATAAAATTGAAAAGGGTGACGATCTGATAAGTGTGGATGGCGTAAAAACTGATGCAGCGCAAAACCGTGAGTTTTATTTTATGCAAACAAAGGTGCCGGATGAAATGGTATTAGGTTTCAGGCGCGGAGCAAAAGAATTTAAAATAAAGATCCATCCTGTTGCATACAATGTAATGCAGGATCAGTTATATGATGAATGGATAGGCGCTAACCGTAAACGCGTAGATGAGTTAAGCAAAAAACAGATCGGCTATGTCTATATGAAAAATATGGGCGGGGATGCGCTTGATCAGTTTGAGAAAGATATGGTGTCTGATGCCGTAAGCCAACGAAAGGCTTTGATACTTGACCTGCGCTATAATACGGGCGGTAATGTGCATGATAAAGTATTGCAATTCTTATCACAACGCCCATACCTGCAATGGAAATACCGTAATGGGAAGATGAGCCCGCAGCCTGACTTTGCACCGGCTGCCAAACCAATTATTTTATTAACAAATGAACAAACATTGAGCGATGGTGAAATGACGGCGGAGGGTTTTAAGCAGTTAGCACTTGGAAAAATAATCGGTACAGAAACGTATCACTGGATCATCTTTACTTCAGCAAAACGTTTAGTAGATGGCTCTACCGTTCGGTTGCCATCATGGGGTTGCTATACATTAGATGGAAAGAACCTCGAGACAAATGGGGTATCACCGGATATTTATGTAAAGAACACTTTTGAAGACAGGATGAATAACAACGATCCGCAGATTACAAAAGCGGTGGAGGAGATAATGAAGGAATTGAAGTAAGGGAAGTGTCATTTTGTTTCCATCTTGGCAAGTTAGGCCGGATGTCTAATTATGTTAAACATTCTTTTCTAAATGCTACCTGTAAAGTCAGTGAGATACTAAGCTTTTTTTATGGTGGTTTTTTTAGGATGGGCATTAATATATTTATTTCTTAAAAAGAAAATTGCTATTTTATTAAGCAGAGATAAAAAGGATATGATTAAGGAATTTATTTAATTAGACATCGCCGTAAATTTATTCTATTTATTATTTATATACAGGACAATGTTTTCAAATATTTCATTAACTTTTTCGAATTTATAATGCGCTTTTAGATAGTTGTGTATATTATTTTCAAAAGGAAAATTTTGTTCTTTCAACGCTGAGAATTTTAAGATCCCATTTGCAATCCCTTCTACAGTAGGTTCGGTTACAATACCTGTTTTGCCATCTTCCACAAAAGCACCAAGGTCGCCAACATTGGTAACAATGACTGGTTTAGAATAAGAATAAGCAACCGTTAAAACAGCACTTTGTGTTGCTGAACGATAAGGTAACACTACGGCTGAGCATTCTATAAAATATTTCTCAACTTCTTCATCCGGAACGTATCTATCAATAATTTCTACCCTGTTTTCTAAATCGTTCTTTTTTATAATTTTAAGGTAAGGATCAATATCCTCATAAAATTCTCCCACGATTTTTAAATTTATATTAAAATGATTAGAAGCAAGTTTACCAAATGCTTCCAGCAATAAATCTAATCCTTTATACTTACGCACTATTCCAAAAAAAAGCAGCTCCACCCTATTTCCATGTAATGCATTGTTCTTGAATTCGTCTTCCTTATGGCTATAAATGTTGAATAAAGGTAATTCCGATATAAAAATTTTTTTATCAAAAAGCTGTCCTAAATAGTTTTTTACATTGTTTGACAAAGCAAGAAAACAGTGTGCATTTGATAGCGCTATCCTGGTTAGTATTTTATCTATTTTATTTGCTTCGTGAGATATAACATTTTCGGTAATAAACATTACCTTCTTTCTCAGGTATTTTGGCAAACAATAAATAATGCCTGTGTGACAAAGGGCGAAAAAAGGATGCCACCAATCAAAAGCAATTAAATCCGGATTCAGTTTCTTGATATATTTTGCTGTCTTGATCCAGCTAATTGGATTAAGGCTATTCACAAGTCTAATATTAGAAAAGAATGTTGCCTCGTTATCATTTTCACTATATTGGGTTTTCCCAGGAAAAAGAAAACCAGGATAGAGCATTTTATAATTGATTAGCTCAACATTAAAATTTAGGGATAACTGCTTACATAGAATTGACAGATATATTGAAGGCCCATTTCTATATGGATATCCTGGACCGAGAATTACAATTTTTAGCTTTTTGGTTGCCATGAGATAATTGTCATTTTCGTATTTAGTGGATAAAAAAACCTACTTCCAGCAATAGTGCCCACAAGGAAATTCTGGAGACAATAAATGCCAGGTACAAAGAGTGACGAGTTCTTAAAGCGAATCTACTATAGACTGGGCCAATCAGCCCACTACAACAACTCATCAAGCGAATATACCTTCATCAACATCACAATGGTCATACAATCCCATTATTAATGTAACCAACTTGTACAAGACATGGTTAACTTCTCATCTTCACAACGTAACGGTTTTTGTATCCGATTAACAAACTGAAGGTACTTATAGAAGTATTGTATTTGCAACCAGCCTAGTTACATACAGGTATTGTCAAAGTCTTCAAGCACTCGCTCATCTTCAAAGAAATAAAAGTTTATGCACCTGACGTAATTAATGTTAATTCGGCACTTGATGCTTTTCCAGTAAAAGTAAGCCCAAAAGCTAAAATATGGGACTTATAAAAGAACCGAAGAACGTAGATTTATCAACAAAGTCTGAACCATGGACAAAGCAAGACTTTACAAACTTCAGGAAAATCATGCAAGACATTAAAGCAAAAATGCAAAGCGTAAAGAACGAGTTCTAAAAATTTCTAAAAAAATAAACAAGCTGTCTGACGGAAGCACGAACCGCTTACATTGGGTTTGCTGCTATGCTGGCTGACCTGCAAATTCTCTTCTTTTGTAATGCTATCAACTACAGTCCGGTCTCACTTTCATTGTTCATCTTTGTACATATCTTCATCAACAGTTTTCTCTGAAGGAGTCCTTTGGACAATTGGGCTGACGTTCGAGCTCACGAATATAAATGCCAGCACAGCAGCAAGACCTAACGATGGGCGTATACAACAAGGCCTGGAAAAATTAGAAGGCATGGGTATAAACCGGATCAACATTGAAAAGTATGTGCGCGAATGAAAAAGTAAGTGTATAGACTTAATGCTTATTAAAAACTACCTGAATTTTGCTCCATCTCTCTTGCTTTTTTCTCAACTTCTTCTTTCATTTCATTTTTAAAATCCATAAGTTTTTTTGAAAGAAGATCATTTGAGGTTGCGAGGATTTCTGCGGCGAAGATGGCAGCGTTTTTTGCTGCGTTAAGGGCTACTGTGGCTACGGTACACCGTTGGGCATTTGCAAAATAGATAATATGGAATCCCAGCCATCAATAGAGTTGGAAGATTTTATGGGAACACCGATCACAGGTAAAATGGTAAGAGAAGCTATCATACCCGGTAGATGCGCAGCACCTCCAGCGCCGGCTATTATTACTTTCAATCCTCTGGAGTGTGCACCCATAGCGTATTCCATCATTCGCTGTGGTGTGCGGTGTGCGGATACGATTGTAATTTCAAACGCGACATCAAATTTTTTAAGCATGTCCGCTGCAGCTTCCATCACCTTTAGGTCGCTGTCGCTGCCCATTATAATTCCAACTTTTATTTGCATGGTGCAAAGTAGTTAAATAGTTAATTGGTTGATTAGTTAATTGGTTAATTGGTTAATTAGTTAATTGGTTAATGGTTAATTAGTTTAATTAAAGAAAAATTATTTCAGGCATCTTCACCTCATCACTCATACCTCATCACTCATCACTGATACCTCATAATTAACATCCCCCAAACTACAAATCCCCAATCTTCCCCGTAACCAATGCAACCTGTGCTTCGGCCATTTTCGCATTATACAATGCAGTGTACAAGCGATTCTTTGCATCGCTATAGCTTATCTGCACCTGCCTTAGTTCTACCGAGGTAATATTTAAAGTTTTAAATCTTTGAGTGGCAATAAAAATATTCTGTGAGGCCAGTTCTAAATTACTTGTTTCAAGGGCTACGATTTTCAAAGAATTATTGTAATTGATATAGGCATTTGCCAAGGTTGCTTTTATATTATTCTTTGTTTCAGCAATGGCAATATGTTGATTTTTTATTTGTATATCGGTCACGGCTACCTGCTTTTTGATCAGGCCGCCATTAAACAAGGGAACGGCGATTCCTACAGATCCGGATGGGCCATAAGTTTGGTTGAGCAAGGTAAAACCTGCACCATTGCTGCTTCTTAGAAAATTGTAATAGCCATTTAGCGTAACCACCGGGAACCTTTCAGCGTTTATTTCTTTGCGGGTTTCGAAAAGCACTTTTAAATCGCTGTTGGCAAGAAGTATGTCGGGGTTTTGTTGGTCAATTTTATTTTCAACATCGGCCATTGCAGGCAATGGCTGTACAATAATTGTATCCACTACATGATAAGAAGTGTCAGGCATTTTACCCATAAGATTATTGAGGGAAACCTTCGCGAGCTCCAGTGAATTTTGGGT
Source organism: Hanamia sp. (assembly GCA_965217965.1). GTDB lineage: Bacteria > Bacteroidota > Bacteroidia > Chitinophagales > Chitinophagaceae > Ginsengibacter. Next base: position 1,617,352 of record CBDCJQ010000002.1, read on the forward strand.
TGATAACAAAAATGATTTTTGCTCATTGAGATCTACCTCCGCCTGCAGTACCTCGTATTTGGCTCCGGTACCTATTTCAAAGCGGCGCTCGGCAAGGTTATACCTTTCAGTATAAAGAGAAATTTGCTCAGCCGTTGAACGTAATTGTTCTTTGAGTGTAACAACATTATAATAAGAAATAATGACGTTATACACTGCTTCGTTCAGCGCTTTACGAAAAGTATATTCGCCATTTCTCTCCAACTCTTCCAGCCTTCTTTTTGTGGCAAACATTTTAAAGCCATCAAATATCGGCCAGGTAACCGCTACACCTGCATTGGTATTTTTAGTAACGTTACCATTGCGGATAGTGGTAGTGCCGTTGCTTAGTTTTTGCTGGAGATTATTTTTGCCGATAGTTTTATTAGCCGTAGCGCTTATAACCGGAATGGCGCCTGCATTTGCCCAGTTGTTGTTGATGGTGCCGATCTCAATACTATTGCGGCTAATGCTTACAGCAAAATTATTTTCTATGGTATATTTTACGGCATCCTCAACCGTTAATAAAATATCCTGGGCTTGAAGTTGCCAATTGAAAATAAATACCTGCAGGAAATATATAAACAAAAGGCTGCTACAACGCTTCATTCAATGGCGTTTTTTTAGATGAAAGAAAAGCATACATGGCAGGCACAACATATAAGGTGAGAATTAAGGAAAATAAAATTCCTCCCACGATTACAATCCCCAACGGCACGCGGCTTGTAGAAGCATCGCCAATGGAAAGCGCCAGGGGCAAGGCGCCCAGCGACATGGCAAGGCTTGTCATTAAGATCGGGCGCAATCTTGAGAAAGCAGACTCCACCACTGCCTGTACTTTGTCCATTCCTGCCTTTCTTTTTTGGTTAGCAAATTCAACAATTAGAATACCATTTTTAGTTACCAGCCCTATAAGCATGATCATCCCTATCTGCGAAAAAATATTAAAGGTCTGGCCAAATATCCAGAGCGAAAGCAGTGCCCCGGCCAGGGCTAACGGTACGGTGATCATTATAATAAACGGATCAACAAAACTTTCAAACTGTGCAGAAAGAACAAGGTAAATGAGTACAAGTGCAAGTACAAATGCAAACAAGGTGTTGCCTGAGCTTTCCGCATAATCCCTGGAAGTGCCTGTGAGAGCAGTTGTAAAAGAATCGTCCAATAATTTTTTTGAGATCCGCTCCATTTCTTTTATGCCATCTTCTACGGTATAGCCCGGGTTAAGGCCCGCAGATATTGTTGCAGATTTATACCGGTTGAAGTGATAAATGCTCGGAGGAGTAGAGGCTTCTGTGGTGGACACTAAATTGTCAAGCCTTATATTTTCACCCCGGGTGTTCTTCACCATTATTTTACTTAGGTCATTTGGATCGTCGCGATCGCTGCGATCCACCTGGCCGAGTACTTGATATTGTTTGCCTGATTTCAGAAAATAACCAAGCCGCCTATCGCTATATGCAAGCTCAAGGCCTTGTGATATATTGTTAACATTTACACCCAGCTCACTTGCACGGAGCCGGTCAATATTTACCCGTAATTCGGGTTTATTGAATTTTAAATCCGCGTCCACGCCATCAAGCACCGGGCTTTTATTAGCCTCTTCTAAAAACTCCGGTAATACCTTTCTTATCTTGTCAAAATTATTATTCTGAATTACAAACTGTACCGGCTGGCCTCCGTGCCTGCTTACAGAAATGGTTTGCTCCTGCACCGCGTAAGCTTTGCCCTGCGGAAATTTTTTAGCGTATTTATTTACTGCATCTACTACTTCCTGCTGCGATCTTTTGCGATCTTTCGGATCCGTAAGCATTACCCTTATAAACCCGCTGTTTACACTACCTCCGGAAAAACCCGGTGCTGTGAGGCTTATCATTTTTGTTTTCTCAGGTATTGAATCCGTAATCATTTGAGCGAGACTATCCATGTATGCATCCATGTATTCATAAGAGGTGCCTTCAGGCGCTGACACACTTAACCTGAATTGATTGCGGTCTTCCATGGGCGCCAGTTCAGAAGGTATGTTGGCAAATATGATCCATATAATTCCAAAGCAAATTCCTATGAGCGCCAAGGCAATCCATTTCACTTTCATAAAAGAGGCAAGGCTGTTTTTATAACCATTTTCCATGGCGTTGAAAAACGGCTCCGTTTTTTTATAGAACCATGAGTGTCCTATCTTTTTGCTGGTAAGCTTTACATTGAGAACGGGTGTTAACGTAAGTGATACAAAGGCAGAAATAAGTACGGCTCCGGCAACCACAATCCCGAATTCGCGGAAAAGCCTTCCCACAAAACCTTCTAAAAATATTATGGGTAAAAAAACTATTGCGAGTGTGATGGATGTTGAAATAACAGCAAAATAAATTTCTTTGGAGCCCTCTCTCGCTGCCTTGTATTTATCCATTCCTGCCTCTATCTTCTTAAAAATATTTTCCGTGACCACAATGCCATCATCCACCACAAGCCCCGTTGCAAGCACCACCGCAAGAAGCGTGAGCACATTTATTGTAAACCCTGCGAGATACATAATAAAAAATGCGCCGATCAAAGAAACAGGGATATCAAGCAAGGGGCGCAAGGCGATTATCCAATCGCGAAAGAATAAATAAATGATCAGTATCACCAGGCCAAGGGCAATGAAAAGAGTTTCTTTCACTTCTGAGATAGACCTTTTAATAAATACAGTTTGATCCATTCCAACATCAAGCTTCATATCCGGCGGGAGATCTTTTTTTATCGAGGCTAATCTTTTATAATATTCATTTGAAATAGAAACATAGTTTGCTCCCGGCTGCGGCACCAGTGCCAGCATGATCATTGGCACACCACTTTCTTTTAATCCCGATTCTGCATTTTCCGGTCCGAGCACTACATCCGCCACATCACTAAGTCTTACATTTACCCCGTTAATATTTTTTACAACCAAATCATTAAACTGTTCTTCGGTATTCAATTTACCAAAGGTGCGCACCGAAAGCTCTGTTGTATTTCCGTATATTTTTCCGGCAGGAAGCTCAACATTTTGCGTAAGCAAAGCTTGTTGTATATCGTCAGTGGTAAGGCCGTAAGCGTTTAATTTATCCGGCTTAAACCATAGGCGCATGGCGTATCGTTTTTCTCCCCACACTGATATTGAACTCACGCCCGGAATGGTTTGTAAGCGCTCAACAATATTATTTTCAGCATATTCCGTTACCTGCAAAAGGTTGCGTGTAGTGCTTTGTACCGTAGAGGCAATAATAGGTTGCGCACTCGCATCGGCTTTGGAAATAACAGGCGGTGCATCGATATCCTGCGGCAACTGCCTCGTTGCCTGCGATACTTTATCACGTACATCGTTAGCCGCAGTTTCAAGATCAATACCCAGGTCAAATTCTACATTGATGCTGCTGCTTCCCTGGCTGCTCGAGGAGGTAATATTTTTTACACCCGCAATCCCGTTAATGGCTTTTTCCAAAGGCTCAGTTATTTCCGATTCAATAATATCTGAGTTAGCGCCGGAGTAAGAAGTACGCACAGAAATATTTGGAGGATCGATAGCGGGGTAGTCCCTCACACCAAGGAATTTGAAGCCGATAACGCCGAACAATACGATCACCAGGTTCATCACGATGGCGAAAACCGGGCGGCGTAAACTCGTGTGGGATATATTCAATTAATTATTTTTTTAAAGATGAAATACTAACCTTACTGCCCGGCTTTATATTCAGCAAACCCGTCGTGATTACGGTATCGCCAATGGTAAGGCCTTGCAATATCTCAACTTTTGCTGAATCACGGTCACCGGTCTTTACCACGTTAAATTGTGCAACACCGTTTTTTGAAACAATAACTTTTTTATCTCTTGCTTCAGGAATGATTGCCTGGGTAGGAATCATGATCGCGTTGTTGTTATCACCCATATCAAAGTTGACCGTTGCAAAAGATCCGGCCGTTATATTTCTATCTACATTTTCAACAATAGCATGAACTTTCAGGCTGCGGTTTTCTTCTGTAATGCCTGACTCGGTAGCAACGATTTTTGCATGGTATTTTTTTTCCGATGCTTCGGTTGTAAAATTAATTATGTTGCCTAAAGATATTTTAGGCGTGTATTTTTCCGGTACAGCAAATTCAAGCTTTAGTTTACTTATCTGTCGTATGGTTGTAACTACTGTTGCCGGGGTTACATAGGCGCCGATGCTTACATTTTTAAAACCTACTTTGCCATAGAACGGTGCCCTGATGACAGTTTTAGAAATATCTGCCTGCAATACCTGCATATCAGCTTTTATAGTACTTACGTTCAACAGGCTCAGGTCATAATCTTGCTGGCTTATACCCCCAATCTTTAAGAGCTGCTCCTGCCGCTCCTGCGTTTTGTTGGCTATTTGCAGTTGCACATTCAGCTTATGCAGCTGGGCCTGCAAGTCGCCATCAAAGAGCTTTGCGAGCAAGGTGCCGCGTGAAACTACAGCGCCTTCTTTAATGGAAAGCGACACAATTTTACCGGGAACCTCGGGGTGTATTTCTGTTTCTTCAAATGGTAATAAGGTGCCGGCTACTTCTATGGTGGAATTTAAAACTGAAGCCTGCACCAGGTATCCTTCAACAGACAATAGAGCATTTGCCGGCTTCTGTTGGTTACCGTTTTTGCCGGCAGCCGGCTTGTCCTCAGACTTACTGCTGCAGGCTGATAGAATAAATAAAAAGAAAGTTGCTGCCAGGAGTTTCCGATGCTTCAATTTCATTATGGCGATTTCTAATTTTTGTATTGCTTCTATAAGACGATAAAGGTTATAAAAACCCTTGCATAAAAATTTATTCTGAAATTACTTTCAGCATGTTTTTTATTTTATTGGAAGTGTGCAACAGTTCCTGGCGCTCTTTACTCAGTATGGTCACGTGCCCCATTTTGCGCCCAGGCCGCGTTTCCTTTTTTCCATAAATATGTATAAACACATTATCTATTGCAAGCACTTGTTCCAGCCCTTCATATTTTACTTTGCCCGTATAATTTTCTTCGCCTATCAGGTTCACGATGGCGCCGGGTATTATGTGGTTTGTATTGCCCAGAGGATAGCCAAGCATAATGCGCCAGAGCATATCAAATTGTGATGAATAATTACTTTCTATAGTATGATGCCCGCTGTTGTGAACTCTTGGTGCGGTTTCATTTACCAATACATTATTAGCTGTATCAAGAAACATTTCAATAGCAAAAATTCCTGCGCTCTTAAAATTTTTAGCGACCGTTAGTGCGATCGCTTCTGCCTTCCACAATATTTGCTCATCAAGTTGCGCCGGGCTGAGCTGGTATTCCAGGAGGTTAAAGTCTTTATTAAAAATCATATCTACAGGCGGATAAATAGCCACATCTCCACCCTCGCTTATACCGACAATTATAGAGATCTCCTTTTTTATGTCCACCATTTTTTCAAGGATAGCCGACTCATCAAAGCTATTGTGTACATCTTCTTTTTTTTTAAGAATTGCCACGCCCCGGCCATCATAGCCGCCCATTGCAAGCTTGTGAACTGCAGGTAAAAAAGAAAGATTGTTCTTCAGCTCTTCTTTATTTTTTGTTATGATAAATGCTGGCGTGGGAATTTGGTTTTCGGTATAGAATTGCTTTTGAAGAATTTTATTTTTTACAATTGATAATGCTGATGGCTTCGGAAAAATTTTCACACCTTCTTCCTCAAGCTTTTGCAAAGCTTCTACATTTACTGCTTCTATTTCAATGGTAATGGTGTCAAGGCCTTTCCCGAAATCATACACATCCTCAAAATTATTTATATCGCCCTGTACAAAATGAGTGCAAAGATGAGCGGCAGGACACTCCGCATCATTTCCAAGAACAAATGTTTCTACCGGGTAATTAGCGGCTGCCTGCAACAACATCCGCCCCAATTGACCTCCGCCCAAAATCCCCGCTTTTAGCATGAAAAAATTTTATGCAAGATAATGTTCCGATGGTAGAAAAAATAAAAAGGATAATCAGGGAAATAATTTGCAGGCTGAAAAAAAGGTATTAAAAAACGGCCTGATTGCAGGCCGTTAAAAAATTCAATTAAAATGAAGACTTATTTAATAAATTTATTTTGTAAAAGTATAGCTGATATATCCCGTATTGCCATTGCCGAGGTCAATAGGCGATCTCGCTACAAAACTGTTGCTTGCTATATTTTGTAATTGAAGGCGATAACCATCGTCCACATTTTTTGCCTTCATACCATTTAATTTTTTAAACTGGAATTGAGCGTCTTCACCTTTACCATTTATGCTCCAGTAAATATCTTCTTTAGTGCCGTTAGTTAATGTAAAAGAGCCTTTACCATTTCGTACTAAGTTCCATGTGCTTCCCTGGAAATCCTGGTATGGGCCTTGGTCAAATACATCGGTAATTTTGAAATCAGAAGGTACATCCACAGAAATGTTTGATATGGTCCATGTGCCGTCAAGGTTGCCTGTCTTGGCTTTCAGGTTAGTAGCATTTTTTGATGAGGAGCAACTGGTAATAAAAAATGCAGCCGTTATAATAAAAAAGTAGCTAAATATTTTTTTCATAATTGTTATTTTTTGCTGTGGATATTACATAAATCCTGCCAAAGAGAAGCCCCTAACCCCGAAGGGGGACACACGACCTTATCATATACCATACACCTTCCATAAGATTTCGTAGTTGTACTTGTGAGATATAGAAAAAATTAATCGTTCTTATAACTCAGGATAATATCCTTCCCTTTCGGAGAAGGGTTGAGATGGGGCTGCTTTATTTTTTTTAACTTTGATAAAAATATTTTTATGGAAACATCAACGATCGCACTTTCTAAAAATGAGGCATTGCAAACAGATTTTTTGCCATTGCATGGCACCGATTATGTGGAGTTTTATGTAGGTAATGCAAAGCAAGCCGCCCATTATTATAAAACGGCTTTTGGCTTTCAATCTCTTGCTTATGCAGGGCCAGAGACCGGCGTAAAGGATAAAGCAAGTTATGTGATCAGGCAAAATAAACTAACGTTTGTACTTACAACAGCTTTAAGAGAAGATAATGAAATAGCTCAGCATGTAAGTAAGCACGGGGACGGTGTAAAGATCATTGCCTTAAAAGTGGACGATGCAACTTCTGCCTGGGAAGAGACTACGAGGCGCGGAGCCAGCAGCTTTATGGCGCCTACGCATACAAGTGATGACGATGGCGAAGTGGTAACAAGCGGCATACATATTTATGGAGAAACCCTCCATCTTTTCATTGAAAGAAAAAACTACAGCGGTGTGTTTATGCCGGGATATCGTAAATGGGAAAGTGATTACAACCCAACAGGCACAGGCCTTTTATATGTAGATCATTGCGTGGGTAACGTTGGCTGGAATCAAATGAATAAATGGGTAAGTTTTTATAAGGACGTGATGGGGTTTAAAAACATACTCACCTTTGATGATAAAGATATCTCAACCGAATATTCTGCGCTGATGAGTAAAGTAATGAGTAACGGTAACGGCTATGTGAAATTTCCCATAAATGAACCCGCCGAAGGAAAGAAAAAAAGCCAGGTTGAAGAATACCTTGAGTTTTATAATGGCGAAGGCTGCCAGCATATTGCTATTGCTACTAATAATATCATTGAGACAGTAACAACGCTTCAGCAACGCGGCGTTGAATTCTTAAAAATACCTGCAAGCTATTATTCCACCGTGTTAGAAAGGGTAGGGCACATTGATGAAGACTTGGCGCCTTTGAGTAAATTAGGAATTTTAATAGATAAAGATGATGAAGGCTATTTACTCCAGATATTCAGTAAGCCCGTAGAAGACAGGCCTACGCTGTTTTTTGAAATAATTCAACGCAAAGGAGCGAAGAGTTTTGGCAAAGGAAATTTTAAAGCGCTGTTTGAAGCAATTGAAAGAGAGCAGGAGGAAAGGGGAAATTTGTAAGACGCTGAAGTTTTGGAAAGTTTTTGTCAGTGGAACTTTTGGAAAGTTCAGCAGATTCTTTATAAGCTTAGAGACTTCAAAAAAACTTTCCAAAAGTTCGTTAATGCCTCCTGAACTTTTGGAAAGTTCAGCAGACGCTTTATAAGTTAGAGACTTCGAAAAAAACTTTCCAAAAGTTCGTTGGAGATCTCAAAAAAACTTTCCAAAAGTTCGTTAAGATATCTCTCAGCGAAATTTCATTTCGATAAAAAAATTATTTTTACGTTCTTACATCGCAATAATCATCAATGACCAAAAAATTTTCAAAGCTTTTTATAGGATTATCTTTCTTAATGCTTTCGGCTAAATCTTATGCCCAATATTCTTTCGTGGATGAGCAAAAATCTTCTTTAAAAATTGCCAACGTTTTTAATAGCAAAGAACAATTATTGCAAAAAGATTTTGAAGCGAAGGGCTTGCAATGGCCGGCAAATTTTGTTTATATCCGCAGCTTTAAGTACGATTCGCAACTCGAGGTTTGGGTAAAAAATACTGCCAAGGAAAAATACAAACTTTTTAAGACCTATAAAGTCTGCATGCAAAGCGGCACGATGGGACCTAAAAGATTGCAGGGCGATTACCAGGTACCCGAAGGTTTTTATTATATCAATGAATTTAATCCCCGTAGCAATTATCATTTATCATTGGGATTAAATTATCCAAATGCTTCTGATAAAATCTTGAGTGATTCGCTACGGCCGGGCGGCGATATTTATATTCATGGAAGTTGTGTATCGGTTGGCTGCATTCCCGTTACTGACGATGAAATAGAAGATTTATATATTATCACCAGCTACGCTAAGGCTAATGGTGAAGACTACATTCCGGTGCACGTATTTCCGATAAGATATGATCAAAAAAAATCTGTGGAATATTTTAATAATGCCGCAAAATATAATCCTTCTCTCCAAAAATTTTCTTTGCAATTAAAAAATGCTTATGATAAATTTGAAGATACCAAACAAGTTCCTCTTATTTTAATTGACCGCAAAGGCGACTATATTATTGACTGATATCTCTCATTAATAATTGAATAGTTTCCCTGGTTTTTTGTTGCAGAACAATTTCTTTATTCGCCGATAACTTTTCTATAAACTCGCCGGTGTAATGCCTGATGGTAAGAAGCGTAAGATTCTTCTCCAGCAGCACATCAAAAAATGCCTCACATTTTATAGCAGCAGCTTCAATTTTTTCAGGCACATCATCCACGCATATATACAAGCTGATGGCAGCGTTCTGTGTGAGGGTTGGTTTCATTTTTACCTGCTCAAGTATTTCATGTAAAGTATTTGCCGGCGCACCTTCCACAAAAGAAAAGTCTTTTGATTGTAAAGAGATCAGTACCTGGTTGCGCTTATACACGATTACCGGCGGCAACCCATGTGAACTTTTGACGCATATAACGGTGCCGGGTAGGTGCGGATCTAAAAAGCTTTTTACCAACAATTCAATTTTTTTATTTTGTAAAGGCTTAATGGTTTTGGGATGAATCACCTGCGCTCCGTAATAGGCCATTTCAATAACTTCTTTGTAGCTAAGATTTTGCAGCACTACAGCTTTTTCCAACTCTTTTGGATCCGCATTCATCACACCTTCTACATCTTTCCATATCGTTACACTTTCCGCATTTAAAATGTTTGCAAAAACGGCGGCAGTGTAGTCACTTCCTTCCCGTCCAAGTGTTGTGCTTTCGTTTTCATCAGTGCTGCCAATAAAGCCCTGGGTTATGATAAAATTGCTTTGATTGAAAAGGGGAACTATTTTCTCTTCGACCTGCTTTTCAGTTACCTGCCAATCAACAACAGCTTCCCTGAAAGTATCGTCCGTACGCAGCACGTCTCTCACATCAATCCACTTGTTGGTGATTTTTTCTTCATTTAAATAATAAGATATAAGTGTAGTGGAAAGCAATTCCCCTGTACACACTATTTGATCGTAATAATAATTGAAATCTTTCACAGGTTTATCGTGCAGCAGCCACTCGGCCTCGATAAAGATGTTCAGCAAATCTTCCGTAGCTTTTTCCCATTGTTGGGTAACGGTATATTTTAAAGTAGTAAGATGAGTTTGTTTTATCTTTTCAAAAAGTTGTAACGCATCTTCCTTTCTTCCTTCAAAAAAAGCCTCTGCTACTTTTTCGAGCGCATTGGTTACTTTGCCCATAGCGGAAATTACAATAAGTATTTTTTCATTTTCACATTCTCTCAAAATCCGGGCAAGATTTTGTATACGCTCTATACTGTTGATGCTTGCGCCGCCAAATTTGAACACCTTCATTCTATATTTATTTTTTGTAGCCAGCAAAGAAAACCAATTATCAAAACATAATGTATATTTCTTGGCGCTTCTGTGAGTTGCATTCTAAATGCCGCAAGGTTGCCAACCTTCAAAAGGTTGGCAACCTTTATCCAGGACAACATTTTGGAACGCACCTGGATCTCTACGCATTTTATTCAAATTAATTAATTGCCCTACTTTTGTTTCCTTCCAAAAAAATTAAAGTTCACTTTATAATGGTTAACAGGAACGTTCTCACGTTGGATGAATTTACATTAAAAGAGATGCGGGCCTTTCCCAAAGCAACCGGCGAGTTGGCCGGGCTTTTAAGAGATGTGGGCCTGGCAGCAAAGCGTGTAAATGTGGAGGTGAATAAAGCCGGCCTTGTGGATATATTGGGCAATACAGGCGATGTAAATATCCAGGGTGAAGAAGTAAAAAAGCTTGATGAGTTTGCCAATGATCAGTTTATGGGCGTGCTGCAGCACGGCATTAGCTGCGCCGGTATCGCCAGCGAAGAACTGGATGACATGGTTGTGTTTGATAATGAAATAAGCAGGGACTCAAAGTATGTCTGCATGTTTGATCCGCTTGATGGTAGTACGAATATTGATGTAAATGTGTCCATAGGAACGATCTTTAGTGTGTATCGCCGTGTAACAGAGACGGGCACAGCGGTAACACTTAAAGATTTTTTGCAGGCAGGAATGAGGCAGGTGGCTGCCGGCTATATTATCTATGGATCATCTACCATTTTTGTGTATGCAACCAAAAGGGGTGTCAATGGTTTTACGCTTGATCAATCCATCGGCGAATTTTGCCTGAGCCATCCAAACATTAAGTGCCCGGAAACGGGGAAAATGTATTCAGTGAATCATGGGAATTTTTTTATGTATAGTGATGAGGTTAAGAAATACATTGACATTTGCCAGAATAAAACCAAGGATAACGGTGGCCCGTACACGCAGCGATATATTGGAAGCATGGTATCAGATGTACATCGCAACCTTATAAGGGGCGGCATATTTATGTATCCCGCAACTATATCGAAGCCAAAAGGAAAACTAAGATTACTGTACGAATGTAACCCGCTTGCCTACATAGTAGAAGTTGCGGGCGGAAAAGCAACAGACGGTAATATGCGCATACTCGAAAAGCAACCAACGGAATTGCATGAACGTACGCCACTGTTTATAGGCAGTGCGAAAATGATGGTGGAGCTGGAAGGATGTACGGGGAGGGTGTAATTAGTTAATTAGTTAATTGGTTGATGAGTTAATAGGTTTATTGGTCAATGGGATATTATGTCAATAGTCAATAAAAAACCGGGAGCATTGGGCTCAATGGTAAAAAAAATTTTTTTTAATGAATACTACAATTATATCGGTAAAAGGTTTGGTAAAAAACTATGGAAAGTTTGAAGCCGTAAAAGGTATTTCATTCGATGTGTATAAAGGTGAAATATTTGGCTTGCTTGGCCCGAATGGGGCAGGTAAATCAACTACCCTTGAGATCATAGAAACCTTGCGTAATAAAACGGCAGGTAAAGTAACGGTGAACGGCCTTGATCTTGATACTGAGCCTGACAAAATAAAGAAAATTATCGGCGTGCAATTGCAGAGTTCGGGCTACTATCCCGGCCTGAACCTGCTTGAGCTTATTGATATGTTTTGCGGCTTGTATAATACCAAAACTGATCCTTATGAATTATTGGAAATGGTTAACCTTAAAGAGAAGGCAAAGAGCAAATACAAGGAAATGAGTGGGGGTCAAAAGCAACGATTTTCAATTGCCACTACATTAATAAACGAGCCAAAAATTATTTTTTTGGATGAGCCCACCACCGGGCTTGATCCGCAGGCCAGGCGCAACTTGTGGGAGCTTATAAAAAAAATCCGTGACAAGGGCACCACAGTTATTATTACCACGCATTATATGGACGAGGCTGAGCAATTGTGTGAGCGGGTCGCCATCATGGATGAGGGCAGAATCATTGCTTTACAAACCCCAGATAAATTAATTGATGATCTCGTTGCCTCTGGCTTCGAAAGGCCGAAGGTTACCAAGGCGGCCAATCTCGAAGATGTTTTTATAAACCTAACAGGAAAAGATTTTAGAGAAGATTGAAATATATTTGCGCAAGTTTTTATTTAAACCCCATCTTATGAAACGGACACTATTTATTTTACCTCTGTTACTCTCTCTCTCGTATGCGCAAGTAAAAAAACCTGTTGCCAAAGTGCAATCGGTGAAAAAGCCTGTACCACCCGCGGTAATGTCTCCGGCGGACAGCCTTAGCTATGCCATAGGTGTACAAACCGCTACTTATTATAAAATGCAGGGCGCCGAAAAAATAAGCTCTGCCATGGTGAAAAAAGCTTATGATGATGTATATAGCAATAAAATCCTATTAATAACGCCAGAACAATGTAACATGACCATACAGCAAAAACTACAGGAATATATGTCGCAAAAAAACAACCGGGAAAAGGAAGCAGGAATGAAATTTCTTGAGGAAAATAAAAAGCGTGCCGGCGTTACTACATTGCCGAGTGGCTTGCAATATGAAATAATAAAGCAAGGGGATGGCCCGATTCCAAAATCTACTGATACGGTAAAAGCCAACTACAAGGGGACATTAATTGATGGAAAAGAATTTGATAATTCTTATACAAGAGGAGAGCCGATTACTATTCCCGTTACAGGCGTTATACAAGGCTGGGTGCAGGCTTTGCAATTAATGCCGGTGGGCAGCAAGTGGAAGTTGTACATTCCATCAGACCTGGCGTATGGCGATCGCGGAGCGGGTGGTGCAATACCTGGCGGCGCTGCTTTAATATTTGAAATAGAATTGTTAGAGATTGTAAATAAATAAAGTTTTATGGAAAACGATCTGCCGGATGTAAGATATCCCATCGGGAAAGCCAATGAAGATCAATATTTCAACAGCTCTTATAGTGAAAGCACTAAGGCTGAATTATTGAACGATATTAAAATGCTGCCGGCGAAACTGGAATACGCCATTCAAAATCTGGATGAGCATCAGCTTGAAACTCCCTACCGGCCTGGTGGATGGACGGTGAAGCAATTAATACACCACATAGCGGATAGCCATATCAACGCTTACATACGTTGCAAGCTTGGCCTTACAGAAGATAACCCCACCATAAAAACTTATGATGAAGCGGCATGGGCTGAACTTCCGGACACACAAAATTTGCCTATAAATATTTCCCTCACTTTACTGCACTCATTGCATGCACGCTGGTACCAGCTCTTGTATGATTTGAATGATGAGCAATGGCAGCGCACTGTTTTTCACCCGGCAAAAAACAGTTCAATTACTTTGTGGGATCTTTTGAAAACGTACTCATGGCACAGCCGGCATCACACTGCGCACATCACGGCACTTCGTGAAAGGATGAAATGGAGATAGGATTGCCTAACCTTTCTCCCTCACCGTAGCCGTGCGTGGCCATTCGGATAGAGGAAGGCTTTACAATATTTAAGAAGATACGATATATGAAATGGAAAACGCTGTCATCAAAATACCTCAGCCGGCATACATATTTCACAGCACGTGTAGATAAATGTGAAAGACCTGATGGAAAGATTGTTGAAGAATATTTTGTTGTTGAATTGCCAACCACCGCTTGTGCGGTTTCCATTACCGAAGATGGATTGGTATTGATGGTAAAGCAATACAGGCATCCTGTAGAAGACGTGTTGCTGGAGCTCCCCGGCGGCTTTCTTGATGCAAACGAATTGCCGGAAGATGCTATGAAGAGAGAGCTTATGGAAGAAACAGGGTATGAATTTTCTTCTGTAGAAAAGGTAGGAATGATTGCCGCTAACCCGGGCGTGCTGAACAATTATACGGCACTTTTCCTGGCAAAAGGCGGTAAAAGAACCGGTGTGCAAAATCTCGACGATAATGAAGAAATAGAGATTGTAAAGATCACTCTTGAAGAATTGAAGACGATGTTGCTGGAAAATAAAATTGTTCAATCGCTTCATGCAAATTGTGTTTTTTATGCGCTGAGAAAGATGGGGGAAATATGATTTCCTTGTTTATCCTGTTTATTAACTAAGTAAAATGGAACAGCAAAAACCCAGGCAATAATTGGACCTTTGAGATCGTGAGGCAAAAAACATATCTTTAACATAAGCATGTTGACACTTGACACCATATTGGAAGAATTAAAAAACGTTCCGACAGACCGTTTGGAAGACCTTTATTCTATTGTTCGCTCTTTGAGATCAAACACAAAAAAATCCACTACCTCAACCAATAAAATTCTCTCCTTTGCGGGTGCTTTCGGCGATATGCCAAGCGATGACTACAATGATTTTTTGAAGCACACGGAACAAACCAGGAAAGATCTCTTCGATCGTGAAATTAATCTATGAAGCCATCACTCGTTGATACAGACATTCTTTCAGAATTTCTTCGTGGCACACCAAAAGTGGTAGAGAATGCAAAAAGTTATTTAGCCTCCTATGATGCCATTAACTTTAGTATAATCAGCTACTACGAAATCTTAAATGGCCTGCTTTATAAAGATGCTAAAAATCAACTCAAAAAGTTTAAGGAGTTCGCAGAACTTAGTAAGATAATCCCACTAACTATTAGCGCTACGAGACAAGCTGCTGAAATTTCTGCGAGGCTAAAAAGAGAAGGTCAACCAATTGGACATACGGACTGCTTGATTGCGGGTATAGCGTTGACAAATGGATTGCAATTGGTGACTAATAACACAAACCATTTTAAAAGAATAAAAGGACTTGAATTGATAAACTGGTTATTGTGATAATCCTATGAAAGAATAGTTGGAGAAATCATCTCACTGCATTTAAAAATCCACTTCTCCTACAATAAAAACACTGCCGCATACAAGTATCATATCATCTTTTAAAGCTTCTGCCATAGCGGCTTTCAGGGCCTCTTTCACCGTTGGGTAGGCAGTTCCTTCAAGATGAAAGCCTTTAGCTTTTTCTAATAAATCATATTCAGGTAATGCCCGCGGAATTTGTGCCTTTGTAAAATAATATTTTGCATTGGACGGCAATTGTACCAACACTTTTTCAATTTCCTTATCCTTTACCATTCCAATAATTATGTGCAGGTGGTTGTACTTTGAAATACTAATTTGATTGACGAGATTTTTTATTCCGTCTTCATTATGGGCTACATCTAAAATGATAACCGGATCTTTATAAATTAACTCCCATCGTCCGTGCAGGCCGGTAAGTTTCTTTACATTATTAAGTGCAGATTTTATAAGGTCTTGGTCTAAAGGATAATCTTTTTTTATTACCTCAATAGCACGAAGCACAGTTAGCAGGTTCTTCTGTTGATAAAGACCATTAAGGTCAAGGATAAATTTTTCCGTTTTCTGTTGAACCTTGTCATACACTTCAAGGGTAAGATTTTCGATAGTTGATACGGCCGATTTTATTTCAAACTTATCCTCAGAAAAAGAAATAGGTGCATCAACCTCTTTTGCTTTGTCCAGGAAAATATTTTTTGTTTCAGCAGTTGCTTCTCCAATTACTACAGGCACTCCCGGCTTTATAATCCCGGCCTTTTCAAAGGCAATTTTTTCAAGTGAATCACCAAGAATATCCATGTGATCAAAGGAGATATTAGTGATAATGGAAAGCTGCGGCGTAATTACGTTTGTGCTATCCAATCTTCCCCCCAATCCTGTTTCGATTATTGCTATCTCAGTTTGTTGCTGAACAAAATATTCCAGCGCCATTACAAAAGTGAGCTCAAAAAAAGATGGACTTATCTCTTCTGAAATCGTCCTTATTTTTTCAACAAAATCAATTACAAAATTCTCGCTGATCATTTCTCCATTCACTTTGATTCTTTCCCTAAAATCTTTAAGATGCGGCGATGTATATAATCCTGTTTTGTACCCGGCCTGTTGAAAAATAGCGGCAAGGATATGGCTCGTTGAGCCCTTACCGTTAGTACCTGCTATATGGATTGTTTTTATTTTATCCTGCGGGTTACCCAGAAAGTTGCAGAGCGCTATTGTGTTCTTCAAATCGGCCTTATAAGCTTTTAAGCCTACGCTGCTGTAGAGAGGAAGCTTGTTGTATAAGTAATGTAAAGTTTGCTCGTAATTCATCGTGAGCAAATATAATTTAGAATCGAAAGTCTTTAGGTTGGGAAAATGGAAAATGGAAATGAAGAACTAAAAAATTAAAACCGGAGTATTGATTATGAGTTAGACAAAAAGCATTCATATTATTTCGATAACCAAAACTGATTACCTCATAACTCGTCACTCATACCTCATCACACTCCCCCCTAACTTCTCAAAATAAAATTGAACAAGATCGTGCCACTTTCAACATCATTTGGGCTGACAGGAAATTTTAATTGCTTTGCTTTTTCAATAGCAATATTTCTAAGAGAAGAATTGGAAGTGGTGGTGCCTCGGGCGATAGATGCCTCGGTCACTCTGCCGGCAGCATTTACTTTTATGTCAACATACACTTTTGCGTTTTCATTAAAATCATCCTGCATAGAAGGAAAAGAAATTGGCCTGCGGCCTGAAAGCCCACGTACAACACTTACACCGCTTCTTCCGCCCGGCGAATTTCCATAAGCATCAGGCTTTCCCTCCGGACTGCCGGCATCTCCGTTGCCCGGCTTATATCCCTGGTTGCGGTAACCATTGTCTTCGGTTGCACCATTGCCGCCGGTTCCATTGCCACCTTTATAGAGTGGCAGCTTAGGTTTTGGTGGCGCCGGGTTAGGATTTATAATGGGAGAGGGGTTCACACTTTTAGTAGTTTTTGCTGTACTTGGTTTGTTTACTTCCTTCGCATCTTCTTTTGGCTTTTCCGGTTTTACCACCGGCGCAGCTTGCTCATCATTATTATCATCAGCTTGTATATTTCTGGACGGATTGTCTACAGCCTTTTGCTGCGATTGTATGCTTTGTGTTTCCGGCGCACGCTCGCCTTTTACCAACGGCTGCACATTGCCCATGCCTTCAACATCGTTACCAAGATTTATATCAATAAGATCCTGCACAGCGGGTACGGGTGGAATTTGTAAAGGCCAGGTATAAAATATAGCAATAATCAAAAAGATGCCGCAAATGCCTGCAGTATATAATAAAGCTTTCCTGTTTTTTTCCGACTCAAAAGAATGATCTAAAATTGTGCTTTCCACCTAATTTATTTTTTTGTTTCAAATTTATACTATAATAAAAAAGATAAGTTGGTATAAATGTTAAAAAACTGAGCTTAGCCATAAAGTTGTTCAAGATCATTTTCGATTTAGAAAGTTCTTTCTTTAACCTCTTGTATCACGGGCTTATTATTCTCACTAAATCCTTGAAGCCGTTCCTATAAATATTTAGTAGCCTTTAAATACTTTAAGCTTCCGATAATCTTTAATTCTGTACTTGATTAAATTTTCAATTCAGGTTTTTCACCTATCCGCGGTTTTGAAACATTTTCGTGAATGTTATTTTTAAAAACTGGTTTAACGCCCAATTGGGGTTTTTGTATTGCTGGTTCATTATAAATTTCTCTATCAAGTCAACATAGCTGTTTTCAAAGTTTTCATCATTGCGAATGTCAATATGAATAAATTGTTGCATGAAAGCAGGAATACTTTCTTCTTTGCTTCCTGCTCTCAAGACGGGTATAACTTTGTCATTAGTGGTTTGACTTTTATAAAGATCTGCGTTCATTATTGAATATTCATAGCCAACACCTCCATCTCTTTTATCAGCCTTCAATTTGTAATTTGGGGTAAATACAATAAGTATGCGCTCCGCTTTAGCAATTGATTGTTCTACAAAATGCGGAAGATTTTTTCCCGGCTTTAAATAATATCTGTCAAGAATAATGTCAATACCGTCGGAAACTAAACGATTTGCCAAGCTTAAAACCCAACTCATGTGTTCTTCATTATCCCATGAGTATGATAAAAAAACAATTGGACTAACTGCTGCGTGAGTTTTAATCTGAGAGTGAATAACAAATTCTTTTGTTGCGGTTTGTTTGCCTAGTAATTCTTCAATCTTTTCAACTTTTTTTTCATGAAAAGGATTTAGAATTTCAAGAAATCTATTGAGAACTTTTATTCGGTTATCTTCTGAAAGCTCCATTATAATATCATAATAGAATATTTTTCTACTTGTGCTTTTCCCTTCTCTATTACGTTGATCAATATATTGGGCATAGTCTGGAAAATATGGTTGAAATTCTTTTATAGTGCTAATGAATTTTGGTCCTGAAAAATAGGTAGCACTGTCATCCCTGTTATTTATTAGCTCAAACAAACGATTATAAATCTCTATCCAATTTATCGGAACATTTTGTTTTGAATCCATTTTGAAATTTTTGTCTAAATCATTATGCTTTTCGAATTCATCAATTACAGATTTGCAAACTTCTTCTTCAGGAAAATATCTTGCATAATTAACCGCTTCTGTTAATGACTTTCTTTTGACAAGTTCAATGATAAGTGTTTTATAGTTATTAGGGGATAGTTTATAAAAGTTTCCATGATTGAGAATATATAAGATGTCAAGATTATCTTTGATGTCCTTTCTTTCTAAAGCATATTTATGAAGTTTTAAAAAAAATTGTTCCTCAAATACGGACGCGGCTTGATTTAGCATTGTATCATAAGCTATATCTTTTTTGTTAGAGTATAAAAGTTTGATTATCCCTGTCCATTGTTCGTTAAAAATTAGTTGATATAATTTTTCTTGGTCTAGCATTCTTTGAAAACTTTGAAAGGATTTCAGCCAACTATAGGGTAGCTTTGGAAAACGTCTGCTAAAGCTAGCAACAAAGATTCTATTAGTATTAGAAATTTAAAAGCCAAACTTTTGCATTCTATACTCCAAACTTCCTTTTAATGTCTCTGTCTGTTTCTCTTTCTTTTATTGTTTCTCGTTTGTCGTAAATTTTCTTCCCCTTGCCCAAGCCAATTTCCATTTTTGCAAAACCATTTGCTGCAATAAATATTTTTAAAGGAATGACAGTGTAGCCTTTCTCTTTCATCTTATTTTCCAGCTTGCGCAATTCTTTTTTATGCAGTAATAACTTGCGTTCCTGCAAGGGGTCGTGATTGTGAATGGTGCCGAAACTGTATTCGGAAATGTGCAGGCTTTTTACAAACAATTCTCCTTTATGAAAAATACAATAGCTGTCTGCAAAGCTTGCTTTACCGGAGCGTAAAGATTTTATTTCAGTACCTGACAGCACAAGGCCCGCAATATATTTCGCTTCGATGTTGTATTCGTAATAAGCTTTGCGATTATTAAGTTCCATAACGTGAGTGAATGGGCAATGGGCAATCGAGTCAATAAGTCAATAGGCAATAGTGAATAGGCAATAATAAGTGTCTATTTTTTGAATAATACCATCAGTTGTTCCAGTTTTTCTTTCAGATCTTTTCTTGACACGATAAAATCCAGGAAGCCGTGTTCTAATAAAAATTCACTGCGCTGAAAACCGGGGGGAAGATCTTTTTTAATGGTTTCTTTTATCACGCGTGGTCCGGCAAAGCCAATCAGTGCGCCGGGCTCTGCCATTATTATATCTCCGAGCATCGCAAACGAAGCAGTAGTGCCACCAAATGTAGGATCGGTGCAGAGAGAAAAATAAGGAATCTTCGCCTCTGACATCAATACAAGCCGCCCGGAAGTTTTAGCAAGTTGCATCAAAGAAAAAGCGCTCTCCATCATCCTTGCCCCGCCACTTTTATTTATAATCAATAAAGGAATGCGATGCTCAATGCAATAATCGCAGGCGCGGGAAATTTTTTCACCCATCACGCTCCCGAGGCTGCCGCCAATAAATTCAAAATCCATACAGGCGATCACAATATCCATCTCGCTTATTTTTCCATGCGCCACAGTTATGGAGTCATTAATATTGGTTTTGGAATAGGCTTCTTCTAATCGCTGCGCATAAGGCTTAAGATCCACAAAGCCCAAAAAATCTTTTGATTTTATATTTTCAAAAAGCTCTGAATAGCTTTCCTCATCAAAAAGAATTTCAAAGTATTCTGCGCTTCCGATACGATGATGATAATTACATTTCGGACACACAAAAAGATTTTCCCGCAGCTCGGTTACGGTGCACGTATATCTGCACGAAGGGCATTTCGTCCACAGGCCATCCGGCGCTTCCTTCTTGTCTTTGGTGGAAGTCGTGATACCCTTTTTTATCCGGCGAAACCATCGCTTTTTTGTTTCTTCGGTATCTCCGTCTTCACCGGCAAGGTTGGCATAAAAATCTTCTTCTTGTTTCATGTAAAATCATTGAGTCATTTAGTCGCCGGGTCATTCGGTCATTGACTTATTGACTATTGACCTAATGACTCAATGACTTTTTTATTTAAGCCACTGTTATGCTTTCATCCAAATACACATCCTGTGTAGCGGTTAAAAGCTCTACGCCTTCTTTGAAAGGTTTTTGAAATGCCTTTCTTCCCATTATAAGCCCCATTCCGCCGGCACGTTTATTAACCACGGCCGTTGTTACTGCTTCCTGCAAATCAGATTCACCTTTGCTTTCACCACCACTATTGATTAAACCAATGCGGCCGCTATAGCAATTCAATACCTGGTAGCGGCAAAGGTCAATAGGATGGTCTGAAGTTAATTCTGTATAAACCAATTTGGAAGTTTTACCAAACTTCACGGCATTATATCCTCCATTATTAGTTGCCAGCTTTTGTTTAATAATATCGGCCTGTATTGTTACGCCAAGGTGATTTGCCTGCCCGGTAAGATCGGCTGAAGTATGGTAATCTACACCTTTAACTTTAAAAGCATTGTTACGGGTATAGCACCATAAAATAGTGCACATGCCCAATTCGTGTGCAAGCTCAAAAGCCAGGCTCACTTCCTGCAACTGGCGTGTACTCTCATCGCTGCCCCAATAAATAGTGGCGCCAATACCTACGGCGCCCATGTTATAAGCGCTCCTTACTGTACCAAACATTGTCTGGTCAAATTTATTAGGATAGCTTAATAATTCATTATGATTGATTTTTACAATGAAAGGAATTTTGTGTGCATATTTCCTGCTCACGATGCCCAGCACCCCAAAGGTGGAGGCAACACCATTGCAGCCGCTTTCCACTGCAAGCCTTACGATATTTTCCGGATCAAAATAAATAGGATTTGGTGCAAAAGACGCCCCTGCACTGTGTTCTATTCCCTGGTCAACCGGGAAGATGGAACAGTAACCCGTATCAGCAAGGCGGCCATGGCCAAGCAACATTTGCATACTTTGCACCACGCGGTTATTGCGATTGCTGTTTACAAAAATGTCATCAAGATAAGTTGGCGATGGGAGGATAAGAGTTGATTTATCTATTTTTGGCTGGTGAGTAAGCAGGCTTTCTGCACTGTCGCCCAAGAGATCAGTAATTTTTTTGGATGCCATTGATTTTGTTTTTTTTTAAATGTATGCAAACGTACATGAATTTGAGAAAAACACAATAGTAATTGCTTCCGGATTTAATGGGTAAGATTCCAGGGAAAATAATGCCAAACTATTTTAGGCTAAATTCATTTAGCCACAAAACGACAGTTAATAATTAAGCTGGTAATTTTAGCATAAACGTTTTAAAGTAATCTACAGCCTTCAGCAGGCGGCTTCCATACCAGCTAAACATTTCACCGTCAGCCAACATTATTTTTGTTTCAGGCAATTGAGGCCTTATTTCTTCAATATGTTGTTCTTTGAAAGGGTAAGGCTCAGACGAAAGCAGAAGCACTTCACAACCCAGGTTACTTATTTCATCTAAAGTAATATCAGGATACCTGCTAGTACCGGAAAAAATATTTTCCATTCCGCAATGCATCATCATATCACTGATAAAAGTATTGCCACCGGCGGCCATGTAAGGATTTTGCCAGATCAAATAAGCGGTTTTAATTTTCTTTGAACTATTTGGCAACTTTTTAAATTTTTCTTTTATTTCTTTGGAAAGAAGAGAGGCTTGACCATCCCTATTGGTTAATGCGCCGATAATTTTAATCATTTCATATGCGCTATGCAGATCGTTTACGTTCGTGAGCAATACATCAAAATCCCGCGCCAATTCTTCTACCTGCTCTTTTGTATTTTCTTCTTTGTTAGCTATAATCAAATCGGGCCGAAGACTGTAAACTTTTTCAATATTTACAGTTTTTGTTCCGCCAATTCTTGTTTTGTTTTTAAACCATTCAGTCGGATGAACGCAAAATTTAGTGATACCAATTACTTCTTTTTCAAGAGCAAGTTTGCAGAGTAATTCAGTGATGGAAGGCACGAGAGAGATTATGCGGTGATACTTTTTGGGATTATCATTTCCTGTTAAAATCATACAATAATAAATGCTAACGTGACTAAGGTAATGGAAACCCGGAAAAATACAGCCGTCAGCTAAAGCTGGCGGCAATGAAAGCCTTCCATACAATCTGAGAGTAATTCATTGCCGTTGGCTTTAGCCAACGGCTTCCTAAAACGGCTTCCTAACACGGCTTCCTAAAACGGCTTCTCTAAAACAAAAAACTTCTGTAAAGTTGACTAAACAACTGTTACAGAAGTAATTTTTTTTGTCTGTGGTCAACAGACATCCTTGGGACTTTTTCGGAGATTTTCTTCTCCTCCAGAAAAATTAATTTACTGGTTTCAGATAGCCTTAAAAGGATTGAATTTTAAGATCTTTGCGTAATTTTTTTCAAATAGATCTTTTAGTTTTTCAAGTGAACTTTGGACGTTTCGGCTTTCAATGGATCTGATTTGGTTTTAAGTGGGACTTTGGATGTTGGTTTTTTCTGGATTTGGTTTGGAATTCAATGGATGTTGGGGGTTTTCATAAGAATAATCTCTTTATATTTTTTCCCTTTACTATTAGCAAAGAAGCGATATTGGACAAATTAAAATAGAAGTTGACTGATACTGGATTTTGGGTTTCCTGGAAATTTGGATAGATTCATTCTTTGATCTTTCGAATGGATATTTGGTCCCGATAATTATCGGGATTCGATTAATGCTTAAATCAACATCAATCAACTTCTTATACAAAGATATGGTTTCCACATACTTACACAAGAGCATTACTGCTTAATATTATGTGGTAGAAAATTACTGAAAATATAGTAAGATGACGATAAATGTGTAGGTATGATTACTCCTTCGAGATCGTAAAACCCCGTTGTTTAAATTCAGATAAAATTGTAGATTATACTTTAAAGAGTTAGCAATAATCGTTTAGCAGAAACTGAAAATTATTTTAGCTATTTTACTAAGCTCTGAATTATATCGTATTTGGTTACGATATGATAAACGCCCATTTCATCTTTGCCAAGCACCGCACCGTTTTGTTTTGATATAAGTTTGCTGAGTTTTTCAACAGGAGTTTCAAAGTCAACAATCGGGTATTCCTTTTCCATTACTGATTCAATGGGTTGGTCTTTTATCTCCGGATTTGATAAGATCTTGTTGAATAACCCTCCCTCGCTCAACGAACCTATAATACCTTCGCCATTCATTACAGGCAAATTTTCAATATCATAGTTTTTCATAAGCTCAATTGCTTCCGCAACAGTTTGATCCGGCTTCACGGTCAAAAGCTTTTTAGTACCGCGGCCTCCCACGAGATCTTTAAAAGTTTTTACTTCAAGAAAACCTCTTTCCATCATCCACTGGTCATTATATATTTTAGCAACATAGCGGCTGCCATGGTCATGAAAAATGCACACCACCACGTCATCTTTTTTTAATTCTTTTTTAAGTTGCAGTAAACCTTGCAGGCAGCTTCCCGCGCTATATCCGCAGAAGAGGCCTTCTTCTTTTGCAATGCGCCGTGCCATTATAGCACCGTCTTTATCGGTCACCTTTTCAAACCGGTCTATATATTTCATATCATAGTTCGCAGGTACGAAATCTTCTCCGAAACCTTCGCTTACATAGGGATACACTTCCTTTTCATCCAGATCGCCCGTGTCAAAATATTTTTTTAACAAAGAGCCGTAGCTATCTATTGCCCATACTTTTATTTCCGGATTTTTTTCTTTTAAATATTTGCCGGTGCCTACAATTGTCCCACCCGTGCCGGTAGCCACCACAAGGTGGGTAATCTTTCCTTCTGTTTGCTGCCATACCTCCGGGCCGGTCTGTTCGTAATGAGCAAGCCTGTTGGCAAGATTGTCGTATTGATTTACATACCACGAGTCAGGTACATCTTCGGAAAGCCTTTTGGAAACGGAATAGTAAGAGCGGGGATCGTCCGGCTCCACGTTTGTCGGGCACACAATTACTTCGGCGCCGACAGCTTTTAATATATCCGCTTTTTCTTTCGATTGCTTATCGGTAGTAGTGAAGATGCATTTATAGCCCTTCACACTTGCAGCAAGGGCAAGGCCCATACCTGTATTACCGGATGTTCCCTCTATGATGGTGCCTCCCGGTTTTATCTTTCCTTCTTTCTCTGCCACCTCCAGCATTTTTATTGCCATCCGGTCTTTGATGGAATTACCGGGATTAAAATATTCCACCTTTGCTAATACAGTGCAAGGTAAATCCTTAGTAATCTTGTTTAGTTTAATAAGAGGCGTATTACCGATCGTCTCTAATATATTATTGAGCCACATAAAATTTGTTTGCTTTAAAGGTAAAAAAATTAGCGCAGAGAACTATTCGCCTGCCTGCGCAAGCGCCTTATTTGTGATAAACGCCACTGCCCGCTTTACGGTTTCATCATCGGGATTACTCACTTCATACAAGCCTTGTGTTCTCCATATTTGTCTTGCCGTCATCAGCTTTATCTGTTTTTGAAGAAGATTTTTTTCTTTGGAATCAGCAAGATTGAAATTGATAGAATCTTTTTCCGCATAATTTTTCAGGTCAAGAAGAGTTGCCTGGTCAACGGTATAATTTTTTTCAAAAGCTTTTGGAGAACGGTACGATTGAAATTCTTTTTGGTGCAGCAGGTAATTTGTATAAACAAAGTTATTCAACGTGCCTTTTATAAATGCGAGGGTGATATTCTTATCAATTGAGAGTGTGTCGTACGGCACAAAAATATCCGGCGTAATGCCACCGCCGGCATACACAAGCTTCCCTGAATTTGTTTTGTAAACTTTTTCATCTGTATGTTTTATAGAATCAGCAAAGCTCATTTCGCCATTATGGAAGCGGTTCTTAAGATCATTGTTGTACGCTTCAATTCCGTTTTTGTAAGATTTTTGAATACTTCTACCGAGGGGCGTGTAATACCTGGCGACTGTAAGCCGTAAGCCGGAGCCGTCGCTGAGCTCGTATTGCTCCTGCACAAGTCCTTTTCCAAAACTGCGTCTGCCCATTACCGTTGCCCTGTCCCAATCCTGCAGGGCGCCTGTTAAAATTTCACTTGCAGAAGCAGTACCTTCATTAGCCAGCACCACCAGTTTACCATTTTCAAAAATGCCGTCTTTGCTGCAACGATATTCTTTCTTAGGCGAATGAACACCTTCTGTATAGGTTATTAATTTATCACCGCTTAAAAACTCATCAGCAATATTGGTAGCCTCGGTCAAAATGCCTCCACCATTATCTCTCAGGTCAAGGATCATACATGTCATTCCCTGTTTTTGAAGCTTTTCTGTCGCTTCCATAAATTCTTTATAAGTCGTTTCTGAAAATTTATTTAATCTTATATAGCCTACAGTATCCGTTACCATATAAGCCGCATCAAGACTGTATAAAGGGATATAGCCTCTTGTAATTTCTATTACCTTTTTATTTCCATCTCTTAAAATGGTTATCACCACTTTGCTTCCACCCGTGCCCCGTAATAATCTTTTTATTTTTTCTGTGCTCACATCTTTACCTGTAATTACGGAATCTCCAACTTTTAAAAATTTATCGCCCACCTTAAGGCCCGCTTTATCCGACGGGCCGCCGGTGAGTACGTTTATTACATTGATGGTGTCGTTAAAAATATTGAACTCGATGCCAATGCCGTAAAACTGTCCTTCAAGGTCTTCGTTCACTTCCTTTAATTCGCGTGGCGGCAGCAGCACGGAATGCGGATCAAGTTTGGCCAGCATTGCGTCAATAGCAGCGTCGCCTAATGAATCTGTATTTTCATTATCAACATATTTATTTTTTACCAGGTCAAGCACTTCCTGCACGGGGCGCTGCCTGTCAACAAAGAACAAGCCGGTGGTAGGCATATTTCCTTTTATCCTATAGCCGATAAACATTCCCCCGATCATACAAAGGCTCAATATCAACGGAAGCCATACTTGTAACTTTTTATTACCCATACAAATCTTAATTATCTAATTTTATTTTTTTAGAATTGCAAATTTCCTTAATAAACGTCATAAAAACATGCCAACCATCAAATTGATTGCTGACAGCGGATCTACCAAAACTGAATGGTGCATTTTCAAAGGGAACAACAAAACCATTTTTACTACTCAGGGCCTGAGCCCATATTTTGTAAATAGCGATGAGATGACGGCGGTAGTAACAGTATCTGTGTTGCCATTACTTAAACGTTCATTTGTTGATGAAATTTTTTTTTATGGCACCGGCTGTAAAGATGATGCCAATAAGAAAATGATCAGCAATACGCTTAAAAATATTTTTCCCGGCACGAAGATATTTACGGATCACGATCTCGCCGGCGCTGCAAAAGCTTTATGTGGCAACGAAAAAGGTATCGCCTGCATATTGGGGACGGGTTCCAATTCCTGTTATTTTAATGGAAAGCGCATTGTAAAGAACAGTCCGGGCATTGGCTATATATTAGGCGATGAAGGCAGCGGTGCATACCTTGGCAAAAAGGTAATTCAACATTATCTCTACGAAACTTTTGATGATGACCTGCGGGCAAGGTTCGATGCAAAATTTGTAACTACAGATAATGAAATCCTCAAAGCCGTTTATACACAGCCTTTACCTAACCGCTACCTCGCCTCCTTTGCCATTTTTCTGGCAGAAAATCGTGGGCAATATATGATCGAAAACATTATAGAAGACGGACTGAATGATTTTTTTTACACGCACATTATACAATATAAAGGCAGTAATAAGTTACCCATTCATTTTACCGGAAGCATCGCCTATGGCTTCAAAGATGTGCTGGCTCAATTGTGTGACGGTTACGGTTTATTGCTGGGTAGAGTTCTAAAAAACCCAATGGAAGGGTTGATAAAATATCATAGTGATTGATTTGATGGTATTATAATTTTTACAATAATTTATCAGCAATTATTTTTCTGTCAACTAGCGTAATCCTTATCAGTAAGATTAGTGTTTTCTATAAACATCGTTAAACAACATAAGCAGTTTAAAAATATTGAAACCTTAAGAATAAAAAAAATGGCAAAGCCGAAAAAATTAGTAACAGCCGCAGAGGAAGTAATCATGAATAAGATTTATGTGATTAGAGGCCAAAGAGTAATGATAGACCGTGACCTTGCAGAACTGTATGAAGTGGAAACGAAAAGGTTGAAAGAAGCCGTTAGAAGAAACGCAAGCCGGTTTCCAAAAGATTTTATGTTTGAGATGAATAAAAAAGAATTTGAAAATTGGAGGACGCAAATTGCGACCTCCAAAGAAGATAAACAAGGTTTACGCTATGCTCCATTTTGTTTTACAGAACAAGGAGTTACCATGTTATCATTTATTTTAAACAGTCAAAGAGCCATAGAAGTAAATATTCAAATCATTAGAATATTTACAAAAATGAAGGAGATGTTGTTAACACATAAAGACATTTTATTCCAGTTATACAAAATAGAAAAGAAACTTATCGCACACGATGAAGATATACAGTTGATCTTTGAATACCTGAAATAATTACTAAATCCTCCGCAGCAGCCGAGACAGAGAATAGGTTTCAAACCCGATAATTTGTGATCCGATAAGCCTGTCAAATCCTATTTACAATTACTTCTCCTTTTCAAAAGTATATTCTTTCTCATCCAATAACGGATGTTTTCCAACAAGCGCTTTCTTACCAATAGCCAGTTGAAAGTTTTCAAAGAAGACTTCCATTAGTGATGGCTTCATGGTGAATTCAAAGTAATTCTCTTGCGAGCTTATTTTAAAAAAAGATGTTTTTTCAGCACAAAATTCGAACTTAAGCGAAATGCTTTCTGATCCTTTCCGGGGAATAATTATTTCGCCTTCACCATTTGTATATTCCTCAACGGTGGTATCAGCAAATTTCAACGAAGCATATACATATCTTATCAGTACAGCATTATTATCAACAATTTTTATCGTCGTTGAATCATTACCGGCAAATGAATTTTTTATTAATTCAAAATCAGTAGATGGCTTTGGCCCGCTATTAAAAATTATGTGATCCTTATGTATAGAATACTTTCCTGATCCCTCTCGGTCGAGGGCGCCATAACTGAAAAAGAATTGAAAAGTAGAATCAGGCTTCAGTAAAAAACCTGAAGCAACTTCTGAAACTCCGTGGAGGTAATATTCACCCGGCACGTCATTTTGCGAATAGCTAAAACTATTTAGCTGTGCTATCATGATAACCAGGAGGAACCTTTTCAAGAACAATAAAATTTATAATTAAAAATAAATCGCTTATTCCATTATCTGCTCAAGGTGAGCCAGCCGTCCATCTTTCGTCATCCCTTCTATGGTTACCCTGAAGGCTCTGCTGATATCATTGTTATAAAAAGTAAGCACTACTTTATTATTAACAGGCGTTGTCACCACTTGTGGATTCCAGTACAAAGTGGTTCTTAAATCCTGCTTGTCATCGTCAGGGCTAATAGTTCCGTAGTTAGGAGAATAAAATTCGCGAATGGCTGTATATCCGGTTACCGTGTTGCTTGATAAACCCTTGCCCGGAGCTGATTTGCGGTCATCGCCGCGACGTGTGTAAATAGCAATTGCACCGCTTCCGCCATTTACGCTGCCCATAAAAGGAGGCCTTAGCACTTTTATATAAGCCACATCGCTTATTGGTATAGAAGATACAAATGACGGGTCGGCAGGTACCTCATCCAGGTACAATTGCGGCGAACCCCCGCGCCATTGCAGGGAGGGAGGGCTGGAAGCTGAGTTTATCTGAAGCCCTGCCACCTGCCCTTGCAAATAATCGAAAATACTGCGTGAGCCCAATGCTCTTGTGTCGTCGAGAAGATCAAATTGGTATCCATCGCCGCCGCTGAAAAGCCCGGAGGCATACTTCTCATCCAACAACTGCACCGGCGATTTGGTCTTCGCTTTTATCGTAACGGTTTCCAATACTTTAGCTTTATACCTGTTTGCAATATCAGCCAGCTCATTTGCAAGTGAAAGATGCCGTGCGTTGCCTATGGTATCAAAAAACTTACTGTAAAAATTACCGGTGGCTGCAATGCTGTTTCGCAGTGGCGGAAGCCTACCTTCCATAAACTTTACTGATACATCGCCAAGCCCCCCGGCCTTTGAAAGCTGGTAATAAATTTGAGCCGTATCGAAAAGAAGGAAGGAGGGGTCATTAAATGTTCCATTAGCTTCTACCGGAATTACCATCATTTTTTTTCCTAACATTTTATTATTTAAAAATAAAATAATGTTATTTGCCTCTCTCAATTGCGAAGGTGTTGCTCCATACACTTTTCCGGAAAGGGAAAGATATGCCGTGTCTTTGGGGTAGCTTATTTCAGGAAATTCACCTTTCACAACTTTATCCCAATTAAACCTTCTCCAGCCATGCGTAAGCATTACCAAGTCAAGCTGCTGGCTCAGTGTATCACTATCATTGGAAAAATAATATGCAGGATTATATATTTTTCCTTTAAGCTCGCCGCTTAGCATAAGGTGAGAAATAATGTTGTCGCTGCTATCAGCATCAATATCTATATCGGTAACCGATACGGAAAAATCTGCATCAAGACTATCGGGCACGGTTAGCTGAATTTCGTTCCTTGCTCTTTTATTTAGCCCCCAATGCTGCACTTCCATTTCAGGATGAAAAATAAATTCTCCATTATTAATATAAGTAATGCGCTCGGCCATTGGCTTCCATTGCTTATCAAATGCAGTGATGGCAAGAATACCGCTGGGAAGGCCTTCTGTCGGCACCACGCCATTTACAGCGCCATCTTTGAAATCTTTTGATATTTTGAAAATCTGGTGCTGGTACATCGTGCCAATCACGTGAATGCCGCCTAAAGACCCAACAAATTCCGGGCTTGCCGTTACATTAAAAATCCTATTTTTTCCGGATAAGATTACATTCATAGCAAGGCCACTTGCTTTTACTTCGGGCAACGGAGAAATATGTTCTTTCCCTTTCTCGTCTTTATCCAACGGATTCTGCACGGACCATTTAACCAAAAAACTATCCCCATCATTTGGGTGAAGCAAAAAGAATCCCATGCCATCATGTATCACATGCAGGCTATCAAGTATTCCACCTGTTTTTTTCTGGATAGTTCCTTTAATCTTTATCGGCCTTCCATATTGATCGTTGGCTTTAAAAGCAATTTTATTATTTACCCCTGCTATAATATCTCCCCCCTCCGGAAAAAACTGTAACGTAGGTGTGACAACTATCTTCGTCTTTTCTGCAGGATTATTTTTGGTGAGAATTCTCAGGTCGTTGTTATAAAGAAAAGCAGAATCAAAATTGAGC
This sequence comes from Hanamia sp., assembly GCA_965217965.1. Lineage (GTDB taxonomy): Bacteria > Bacteroidota > Bacteroidia > Chitinophagales > Chitinophagaceae > Ginsengibacter. The sequence goes on from CBDCJQ010000002.1 coordinate 1,648,241, forward strand.
ATCCATTTGGTATAGGCTTTCAAATGAATAAATTTGCCGGTATAGGCAGCCGGAATATCAAGCTGGCCAACGGTGGCGCCATCCACTATCGGGCTTGAGTTGTGCGAAAGCAGATTGCCTTTGTCGTCCGTCCAGTCAACATAAAATGTTTTGCTGGTATTAGCGGGATAGATATCCTGCATCAGGTAAACCTTGAACCATATAGTTTCACCAGGTGCATAAGTGGATTTGTCGTAATGAATATACACTCTTTCTTCGCCGTATTTTGTAGCATACGTTTCTATTGTTGAGTCAATATTTTGAGCCGCGGCGTTAAGGAAAAGAAATAAGGAAGTGCAGGCAGAAATTAAAAATCGTTTCATTGAGAGGATCACATTTTCATTTGTATAAAAGTATAAAACTTTAAAAGGATTTCATGACAAAGAAACAATGGAGAAAAAGGTTTATAAAAACCTTATGTAACTTTTAGAAGAAAATAGAGTTCGGACCCACTCCTTCTTGATTAATTTAAAATGCGCACTTGGCTTCTCTAACACATCAGTTAATTTCAATTTCGTTTGCAAATAGCCAGGCAGGTGAACCCGCACCAGGCGAGCCAAAGGGAATGGCGCCGGCATTTTGCGCAAGCACTTTTACATAACGCGTAGTGGTATTTAGCGGTAAAGTAAATTTGCTTTTTCCTTTGTCGTTGATTGCATCTATAGCCATTGTTGTTAGCGAAGAATAATTTTCACCATTATAAGAAGTGGCCACCTGTATTTCTTTAGGCAGGTATATCCAGCTTTCATTTTGGTCAAGCACATTTAATGAAACACTTTTAATTTTCATCGGCTCGCCCAGGTCAATGTCCGCTTCCAGGTCTTTACCGGCAAACCCCAACCACTCAGAAGAGTCGGCAAGGCCGTTTACTGGAATAATACCATTAAGGAGCGTAAAAGCGCTGCTGCCGGCATAGTTAGGCGAGGGTTCACTTTTAAGGGTAATTTTTTTTCCGGTGGCTTTATTAAAATAAAACGTTTTCCAGATCCAGCTGCTTACTATCTTATGGCCTTTGCCTGCTACAGCGGCGCCATAAGTGCCTGTTGCATTTATAAAAATGGGTTGTGTATAGTCAAAGGACGTATTCGTAGTTTTTCCCTTTACATAAATAATTTTGCTGTCCGGGTTTTTATTTTCCAGCTTCCACAACACGCCATTGTGATTTTCCGAAGGCAAAACAGAAGATTGCAAATCGAAACTCGCTTTACTATAATTGGCGTTCCATAGCTGATAGCGTTTAAGCATGCCCGGTAGTTTTGCCTGAAAATTATTCCAATCTTTTTTTTCTTTCGGCGTCCAATCCAATTCGCTTAGGGCAGCCATACGCGGAAAGATCGTGTACTCAAGCTTTGGAATATTGTTAATGTATTCCGTCCACACGTTTGCCTGTGCACCCAGTATATACTTCGCTTCTTCATCAGTCAATTCCGTTGACTGGGGCTCGTATTTATAAACAACATCAATAGGAAGATAGCCGCCGATGGTTACACTATCCTCATTTTTAGACTGCGAATGATCGAAGTAAAGATAATTTCCCGGGGTCATTATTACATCATGCTTTTGCTTCGCGGCGGCAATACCTCCTGCTTCTCCGCGCCAGCTCATAACGGTTGCATTTGGCGCCAGGCCGCCTTCTAATATTTCATCCCAGCCAATAATATTCCTTCCTTTGCTGTTTAAATATTTTTCGATTTTGCTGATAAAATAACTTTGAAGTCCCTCCTCGTCTTTTAGATTATTTTCTTTAATTAATTGCCGGCAAAAATCCGATCTTTTCCAGTTTGCCTTCGGGCATTCATCTCCGCCAATGTGAATGTATTTGGAAGGAAAAAGTCCCATCACTTCATCCAGCACATCTTCCAAAAACTTGAATGTATAATCTGAAGGACAAAATACATCTTCGAATACGCCCCATGTTTGCTGCACTTGTTTACCTTCTCTTGAGGCCGCCCAGGGAGTTTGCGGAGAAATTTTTGTTGATTCATTAGGGAAGCAACTTAGCTGCGGATAAGCAGCGATAGCCGCCGAGGCATGGCCAGGCATTTCTATTTCAGGAATGATAGTGATATAACGATCCTGCGCATATTTTACAATATCTTTTATTTCCTTTTGTGTATAAAACCCGCCATAGCGCTCACCCGTATTAGCTTTGCCGGGAAAGTGCCCGATGATGGTTCCGTTTCTAAAGCCACCGGCAGATGTAAGCAATGGATATTTTTTTATTTCAATACGCCATCCCTGGTCGTCTGTAAGGTGCCAGTGAAAAGTGTTTAACTTGTGTAAGGCTAAATAATCAATATATTTTTTTATATAATCAGCATCAAAGAAATGCCGGCCAACATCGAGATGCATGCCGCGATACTGAAACCGCGGATAATCATTTATTGAAACATAAGGAACATTCAATGCAGCTGTTTTTTGTACCGGCAATAACTGTATCAATGTTTGAATGCCATAAAAAGCGCCAGCTTCATCATTACCATTTATTGATACTCCATTGTTATTTACCATCATAGTGTATGCACCCGCCACTGCGCTATCACTATGTTGCAAACCAAGTATGACTGAATTTTTTGTACCCCCGGTTTTTTCGACATGTAATTGAAACCCATAATATTTTTTTAGATAATCATTAAAAAAGGTAGCACTGTTTTCTAAGTTTTCATCTTGTAAAACAATCACTGTATTTTTTGTGATAGCAAACGTTGAGGCGATTTTTGGCATTTTAATTTCAGCCGGCTGCGGAATAATATTCAGCGTTTGTGAGAAAGTAACTGTGGAGATTATCATTGATAAGATTGCAGAAAATGTTTTCATCGGGTTATTTTTTTTAGTGTGAAAAACTGCTTCAGCACCGGTAAGATCACTTTTTTAATGAAGACTTCGGCGAGATTGACTGGATTAATATTCAAATTATATATAGTACTTCCTCTTCTGAATGGCTTTCCTCATCATGTACAAAAAGGCTAACAGGAAAAATAATATCTTCATTTCTGCCCCAATATATATTTCCATTCTTAACAATAAATTTTTTAAAATTTTGCGGAGCAAAATATTTTATGTTCCCGCCTTTTACATGTTTTTGAAATAGAGGGAGAAAATCAACCAAACTGGTTTTTCCGTTTGTGAAACTTATAGCGATAGTGAAATCATGAAAATATTTTGCAGAGCTAACCATTAAATTTTCCTGCGCAACTTTTTCTTTATTACGTCGCACTTTACTTTTTGGTGATAAATAAATACTGTTTGCCATTTGGTAATTATTTGTTTGTAATAAGCTTTTAAAAACACCGCAACCTCCTTTGCCTCTGCTTCTGAAAGAGGCGTTTTATCTTTTACTTTTTTGAATATCAAAGTTATGTCATCTTCTGAAATCAATAATTCAATCTTTATTTCACGATCTTGAATCTGCACATGAACATGAATAGGCAAGTGCTCATTTGTATAAATCTTATAATATATTCCAGGTATTTAAAAATTTTTGGCATACCATTCAAGGCGGATATGATAAGGTTGACGATTACTTTTCAAAAGATTTAATTTTTGAGTACAGGCAAAATAATTTTTGATTGATTTTCCGCGTCATGATAAATGCGAATGTTAGCCTTTTGAAAATCCTTATCATCCGCTTCGTAGATATTTTCAAACTGCTGCGGGTTACGATCGGCTAATGGGAACCAGGAGCTTTGTACCTGGATCATAATGCGGTGCCCTTTTAAAAAAGTGTGTGCAACGTCCGGCAATTTCCATTTCACTTCTGTTATTTTGCCCGGCACAAACGGCTTGGGTTTTTCGAAGCTGTTTCTAAATTTTCCCCGCATTATTTCTCCCCGCACCAGCATTTGATAGCCGCCCATCGGGTAACCTTCACCGTTGCCTTTTTCGCCGGCTGGGTATTTAAAATTATCAGGGAAAACATCAATAAGCTTTACGATAAAGTCGGCATCAGTAGTGGAGATGGCAGCTTGCAAGTCTGCAAGTATAGGCCCAGCGAGGGTTATATCGTTTTTTAGAATTTCTGTTTCGTAAGTTAATACATCCGGCCGGCGGGAGGCAAACCGCTGGTCGTCGTCCATATATTCCCGTGTTCTTTTTATGTGTACATCTTGTGTGTAGGGCACTGGATGAGCAGGGTCGCTAATATATTCATCGAATGAGCTGCTGTCCACAGTACCACCGTCATTATTCAAAAAAAGATGCCCGTTGCCGGATAAATATAGATTTTCAGTTTGCGTATTTTGCGGCGGCCATTTATCAAATTTCTTCCAGTGATTTTCTCCTGTAAAAAAAATATTTGCTTCGGCAACATTATTTACATTGCCCTTATCAAGTAAATAATAATTAAAGAAGGGGATTTCCAAACTGTCCTGAAAGTAAGCAGAAGTATTGCTTCCGAATCTTACATTACCGAGATAACTTCCTTCCCTGCTCCATTGGCCATGATACCAGGGGCCCATTACAATTTTGCTATTTGTTTGCGGGCTTTGCACCTCTGTTGCTTTATAGCTGTTCCAGGCGCCAAAACAATCTTCGGCATCGAAGAGGCCGCCAACCCAAAGCATGGCCGGCTTTACATTGTATAAGCCAACACGTGCATTGCGCTCCTTCCACCAGGCATCATACGTGGGATGCTTGTAAAGCTCATGCCAAAACTTTATGCTGTCGCCCATAAGATCAGCAAAATGTTTTAGTGCACCTGTTTTCAGGTAGGCATCATAGTTATCATCTGAAGCAAAGCTAAATCCCTCGCCATAATCCATAATGGGCTTCGGCCGCGGCTTGCCAAACGTTGGATAAAACGCAAAGCCATCCATCACAAAAAATGCGCCTTTGTGGTGGAAATCATCACCCATAAACCAATCAGTAACCGGTGCCTGCGGGCTTACTGCGACTAATGCCGGATGTCCGCTGAGTGCAGCTTCGGTTGAATAAAACCCTGGGTAAGATGTACCCGTTACCCCAACCTTTCCATTATTTCCGGGAGTATTTTTTATCAGCCAGTCAATAGCATCGTAAGTATCGCTTGCTTCATCAATATCTTTTTTTGTTTTTTTATTTTTAATAAATGGCCTTACGTCTTCAAAAACTCCTTCACTCATATACCGGCCTCTTACATCCTGGGTTACGAAGATGAAACCTTCTTTAGCATACACCATTTTATAAGACCTCCACAGACCCGCGTATTTAGCTTCTCCATAAGGAGCACAGGAATACGGAGTCCGTGTCATAAGTATCGGATGCTTTGTTGCCTGGTCTTTGGGATAATAAATTGAGGTAAACAAGCGGACGCCATCACGCATGGGAATGTATCTTTCAATTTTTGAATAATTATTTACAAACCAGCTGCTGTCGCTATCCTGGGCGTGGTTTACTAAAGCAAGTGAAATGAGAAAAGAAACAGAATAAATTTTTTTCATGTAATAATCGTTAGCGTTAATTTTTATAATCGCTACAAGTTAAGACTAAGAATTTTATTTTTCATTCCAACGACTCAGAGGGACTGCGTTATACAACGGGTAATTTTTATCACATGTATAAAGTTGCACTTTGAAAAAAGTTTTTCTATTTTTCTAAAACATTTTTTCTAAAAAAATAAATTATGGGCACAGAAATCTTTAACTACATTAATTGGGTTACCGTGTTGCTTGGCGGCCTGGCTTATTTTCTTTTAGGCGCAATATGGTACACGGCTTTGTTTGGAAAGAAATGGAGATCGTATAATGCCACACTTGTAAATGCTGCTGATGCGAAAAAAGGGGCTGCCGGAATCATGGTGCTGTCACTTATTTTAATGATTATATGTACGCTCGGCCTTGAGATAATCGCATTACGCTTTGGTGTTTTTGGCTGGATTGGCGGCTTAAAGCTTGGCCTGCTCACGGGGATTTGCTTTTCGGCCACAGGCATTCATATTTCATATCTCTACGAAAAAAGGCCGCTGGGCCTTCATCTTATCAATGGGCTTTATAATGTAGCGGGAAACATACTTGCCGCGATCATCGTTTGTGTCTGGAGATAATTTTTCTGAAATTCAAATCATTCAGCTAAACATATAACTTCTTTAAAATGTCGCATGAATAAATCAAAATATTTATATAGGTCTGAACCTTTCTTAAAAGTTTATCAACTCACAAGCGAAGGACCAAAGGGAAGTATTAAGAAAATGGTCCAGTTTACAGATACTGGCACAGAAAATTTTTATAATCTTGCATTCGGAGATCACAATGAAGAAACAAAATCAATAAATGATTTGTCTGTAACAAATAATGGCGATAGTTTAAAAGTTTTAGCTACAGTAGCATCAACCGTTTATGCTTTCACAGAGAAATATCCTAATGCCTGGATTGTTGCTACCGGAAGCACCAATGTTAGAACAAGACTTTATAGAATGGGGATTACGAATAATTTAGCTGAAATTAAAGAAGACTTTGATGTTTATGCTTACACGTTGGACGGAAAGTGGGATGAATTTATAGTAGGCGAAGACTACGAAGCATTTTTAATCACAAGAAAAGATAATAACTTTACTTTATGACAATAGAAGAATTAAATTCATCAAAGGTTCCAATAATTGTTTTTGACAAAAAACTGGAGCAATTTAGGGACAAAGTTCTATTCCCTGAAAAACTTGCAAAGGCAAAAGAAATATTATCCAAAGGCGGACTACCTCAAAGAAAAAATAAAACTACCGTCGGCAAATAAGATTTCGGTCGGGCATGCATAGCAACAAGAGTATTTAACTTCATTTAAGCAGGTTGACAAATATTTATTTGCAGCTTCAGCAAGTCATTCGAATGGAGATAATTTTATTAAAAACTTTTAAGGATTAACATCGCTGTGTACTGTGACAGGCGGTGTATAGTTTCTATACAACAATCGTAACATAGACGGTAATATAATAAGCAACAACGGAAGTGCAACAATAAAGCCCCCTATAACGGCAATGGCTAAAGGCTGATGTAACTCAGCACCGGCGCCGATTCCCAAAGCCAAAGGCATTAACGCAATGATGGCGCCCAGCGCTGTCATCAACTTAGGGCGCAGTCTCGTAGAAATGGCATACACAATAGATTCATCCACACTTTTCTCATGCAGGGTTTCCTTAAATTGTAAAAAAGTGAAGATCGAATTTTCACCAATGATACCCACGATCATAATGAGGCCTGTATAGCTGCCAACATTCAACGGAGTATTGGTAATAAAAAGTGCAATGTAACTTCCTGCGATACCGAGTACGGCAATTATCAAAATGGCGAAGGCTACTTTCACTTCTTTAAATAAAAATAATATTACACCGAACACCAGCACGCTCGAGGCAATCAATATCATCAGGAGTTCATTGAACGATTGCTGCTGTTGGGCGTACTCGCCACCGTACTCAATATCGTATCCCTGCGGGAGGTTTACATGTTTCCGTACATTCACTTTTATATCTTTCATGGTACTGCCGAGGTCCCTATTTGCAAGCCGTGCAGACACTACACCCATCGACTGTAAATTTTCCCTTTCGATTTGTGCATCACCTGGGTTCACCTCTACCGTTGCCAGCTCACTTATAGATTTTGTTCTGCCATCGGGTAAAAATATTTTTAGTTTTTTAAGTTCATCAACGCTCATTTTCCTGCTGCCGGGATAAACTAACCTTACCGGGTAAACGCGGTCTTTCTCAAAAATATTTCCAACTAAATTTCCTTCAAGCGCTGTTTGTACCTGGTATTGTAAATCTGCAGAAGTTATTCCGAATAAGGCCAGCCTCGTAAAGTCTGGATGCACACTCAGCGACGGCCCTGCAATGGTGATTCCATCAAATACATCGGCAGTACCATTAGTGTGTTCAACAATACCGCTCACGTCTCTGGAAAGTTGCTGCAGCTTTGAAATGTCATCCCCAAAAATCTTTATTTCAATGGGCTGCACCGAGGTCATCAGATCGCCGAGCATGTCGCCAATTACCTGCCCAAAATCTATGCGCAGAGCGGGCTGGGACGATTCTACCCTTGCCCTTATATCTTCGATTACCTGGTCGGTTGTTTTCTTCCTTTTATCTTTTAATTGTATCAGGTAGTCGCCATCGTTAGGCTCAGTTATAAAAAATCCCATTTGCGTTCCTGTACGCCGTGAGTAAGCTGCCACCTCTGGCGTAGAAGTGATAATTTTTTCTACCTGTTGTAATTCTTTATCGGTTTCTTCTAGTGATGTTCCGGGAATGGACGTATAGTCCAACACGATACTTCCTTCATCCATGCTGGGAAGAAAGCCGGTTTCCAGTTTCGGTAAGATGAGCACAATCGCCACCATCAATCCGGCTATAAAAAGCAGGCTCAGCCATGGCTTTACAATAAACCATGATACCCACTTTTGTCTCTTTACATCGTGCTGTTCTTTTTCTTTTTTCGCAACTTTTTCTTTTTTCTTTTTTCGTGAAAGCAATAAATACACTACAGGCAGCCCCATCCACGTAACGAAGAATGAGCACACCAGTGTGATGATCATCGTATTGGTAAGTACATTAAAATAAGCGCCGGCAACACCGCCCATCAGCATGAAGGGAATAAAAATTACAATGGTGCTTAAAGAAGAGCCCACCATGGCCGGAAATAAATAACGGATGGCATTCTGCACAATATTTTTATAGCTATCATCCGGGTGTTCTTCATGCGTGCGGTGAATTTGTTCCACTACCACAATGGCATCGTCAATAATCAACCCTATGGCAGCGGCTATGGCACCGAGCGTCATAATATTCAGCGTGTAGCCGATTGCGTATAGTACAATTAATGTAGTGCCAAGCGTTACGGGAATGGTGATTAATATGGTAGTGCTTGCCTTAAAAGAGCGGAGAAAAATAATGGCAACAATTATCGCTAATGCAAGCCCAATCCACAAACTATCGGTTACGCTTTTTACAGAAGTGTTCACAAAATCTGCCTGCACATAATAGGGTTTGATGGTTACATCTTTTGGAAGAATTTTGCGAAGCTCATCAATTTTCGTTTTCATGTGAGACGATACATCCACCAGGTTACTATTGGGTTGCTTTACCACGGCGATCAGCAAACCTTCCTTTCCATTGGCATTTACTTTTATATATTCTACGGCTTCTCTTACTTCTATGTCAGCAATATCTTTCAGCTGCACCACACGCTTGCCCCCGCCGCCAATCACCATATTTTTCAAATCATCGATTGATTGCACGGCTGCATCGGTAATGGTTAGATAGAGATACCGATAGTCTGAAAGATAGCCGTTGGATTTTAAAAAATTCGTTTGGCTTAGCGCTGTATTTATTGCATTGGGCGTGATGCCGAGTGTGCTCATTTTTTGCGCATTGAGCTGCACCCAATACTCTTTGGATTTTCCGCCAATGATCCGTATTTCTGAAACGCCGGCCACCTGGCTCAGGTACGGCTTAATGGTATAAACGGCCAGTTGCTTTAATTCAATAGGAGAGAGCTGGTGGCTCTCTAATGAATAACCCATCACCGGCAGAATGGAAGGATTCATTTTTTCCACGGTGATATTTACATCCGCGGGCAATGTATTTCTTATCTCACTTATCCTTGCTTCTATTCTTTGCTTACTAAGATCAACATTTGCATTCCAATCTATGAAAGCGGAAATTTCGCAACTGCCCCTGCTCGTGGTGCTGCGAACAGTTTGCAGATCGGGTATTTGTTTGACTGCGTTTTCAAGCGGGCGAGTTACCGTCACCATCATTTTATCAACGGGCTGTAAACCTGCATCTGCAATAATTTTTATTTTAGGAAAAGTTATTTCAGGAAAAAGCGAAGTTTGAAGTTTCGTATAAGCGAAAATACCACCAAGAATAAGCATTACGAGTACCACAGTAAGCGGGCTTTTATATTTGGTGAAAAAGCCGCCTTGCGGGCCTCCCTGCCCTCCAAAGGAAGGTTCTGCTGAATCTTCCAAGTGATCTCCTCTATTCATTTTTAACTATTATAATCGTGATTGCATTATTTTCTTCGCTGATAATTATCATAACGCCATTGATTGAAAGTTGCTGCCTTATTCCCCTCCCCTGGAGCTACCGTTAGGACACATTTTTTATTCGTTTTGAGCCAGATTCCATCCCTGATAAATATTAGCAAAGCGGTCTACTCCTTTCTTTAGTATGATAGGGCCAGGCGGACGTTTGCTATTATAATTTTTCCACCCTCCCAGTCGGGCTATTATCCATGTTGCCCACGATAGCTTAGTCGGATTATTTTTGTTTTTACTTTTTTCTGTTTCTCCCTGTAGTGTTTCGTTGATGGCTTTTAAACAATTAATTTCTTTTTGATTAAACACCTGCTCTATTGGCTGGCTATCTTCTTTATTGTAAGCAAGCATTAATTGCATCACCCGCAAAGCTGAACTTAAGATCATTACCGTCAGCTTGCGAATAGCCCATCCGGTTTCCAGTTCGCTTGACTCTATCTTGAATCCTTTCTTTTTTAATAAGCGAAACAATTGTTCAATATACCATCGCAACCTGTACTTCTTTACAATGTTCACCGCTTCTTCATAAGTCGTTACAGGATGTGTGGTAAGCAACCGCCAACATATTGCACTAACGCCCTTGGGTGCATTAATCTCTTTTACCTCTATAGCATAGAGTTCCACCGATTCCGGCAACTCTGTCTTTTTCAAAGTTGCAGGACGGGCAATAGCAACTTTACAATAACGAACTTCTACTGCAGCTGTGCGCTTTTCTACTCCCTTTCGGATATCTTTTACGATAGGTATTTCATACTGGCCTGCTATTGGCTGTTTGCTTAACTTGTCAAATAATTTACTGCCATCCGATAGCCGACGGTTATCACGGCTACGGATAATCAGATGGGTACGGCAATCAGGGACTGTGGCAAACTGATGATATATATCTCCTTCCCTGTCTTCTATAAATGTAATGGTTCGTGCCTGTGATAAATGATCTTTACTTTCATTGCATGCCTTTATCCATTTGTAAGATTCTTTTTCTTCTATAGGCTGATACTTATAGTTTCGTTCTTCTTTATCTATTTTATCTTCTTCTCTATGCCATAGTTGTACGTTTGAATATCCCAAAATAACTTCTGTGTCCGCCTCTAATGCTAAACTTCCATGAAGGAAAAATCCTAAATCTTTATTATTGCCCGTTAAGCCCACCCCACTGCCCCTTTTGAGGCGATTGCGATGGTTGTCTAAATTTATTTCTGAAGTATCTTGTAATACCAAAACATCTTTGTCGGCACTCAGATAGCTACTTCTTTCTATACTTGTGGCTATCAATTTAGTTTCTTCAACTTTTTCATTAGCCAGAAAACGATAAGCTGCTTTTTGTTCCGCTTCATCAGACGACATCTCGTGGATGCTACTCGTTCTACCAAAATAAAGCATCGCTGATAACTTATTAGCTCGTTTGCCTAAACGTTCATCTGAAAACTTATTCATGTAATTCTCTTTTTGAGATATATCCATTTTTTCTTTTTTTATGCAAAATTCCGTAATTTTTGTGTCCTAACGGTAGCCCCTGGAGGGGTTAGGGGAGGCCGGTGCGGCAATCACCAGCGCCGTATCCGCCAGTCCATAATTCCCACTCAATAATATTCTGTCTTTCGGCGAAAAATCTGGAGAAAGTATTTCAACCCTGTCCCCGCTTTCAATACCTTTTTTTACAGGCACTTTCACCGCGGTGGTATCATTGATCATTTTCATTACCCAAAACTCTGATAAGGTCTCATCTGATAAAACCGATTGCTTTGGTAAAGTGGCTGCCGTAGTTTTAGCAATCTTTACAATCTTTACTTTCACCACTAAATTTTCAGGAATAGAATGAGAAGTATTTACTCTTACAGCAAAAGATTGAGTTTGAGATATCGAATCAATCCTCGGCAGCGAAGAAGTAATAGTTCCCTGCAAGCGTTCGTCATCAGGCAGTGTAACCTCTACCTGCTTGCCAATAGAAACATACGGCTTGTCCTCATAAGGAACATTCATTACGAACGCAAAGCTTTTAGCATCGGTGATTACAGCGAGCTGGTCAGCATCCTGCACATAGTCTCCCGGCTGGTGATTGAGCTCAACAATAAAACCGGAAGCATCTGCCTGTATTGAATTTATGCCCGAAAATTTGAAGTCGGGATTCAGGCGGTTTACGGCATTTCCAATCGCTTCCGCCTCTTTGGTTTTCAGCACAAAAAGCGTTTGACCTTTGTATACATAATCACCTATTTTGATATTCACTTTTTTGACATACCCGTTCAGGTTGGATTTTACAAAGCTTTGCTGCAAATATGATGAGGTGGCATTCAGTTCTATAAATTCCTTTAAAGGATCGTAACTCATGGAAATAACGGTAACGGGTGTACGTACTTCAGGTGTGTCTTCCTCAGCTGGTGCAGGGTCTTTGCTTTTACAACTGGCAAGAATGGTAAGGAAGCCTGCAAAAAAGAGGAAATAATTTTTTAAAAATTTTGCCATCGAAAGGGTTTGATAAATCTATGCATTAAGGTTTTTGATTCCAGTAATTCAATTGATTAATTATTTGAAAACGTGCTATCATATTTTGAACAACCAGGTTCCTTGATGTAATATAATTGTTTAGGGCAAGCACATAATCAGTTATTTTGATGTCGCCCGTTTCCAACAGTCTGCCGTTTACATCAATCAAAGTTTTTATGTATTCGATTTGTTTATTGATAGGCTCCGCAAGCCCGTCAAGTGCAGACAATTGTTGCTCCAGCAGTTGAACCTGTTGCGTGTATTGGGTTGTGAAAAACTCTTTTTGACGCTGACGTGTGCGCTCCTGGATATTTATTTTGGTGTATTGCAGTTGCTTTTGATGACCATCATAAATCGGGATAGAAAAGTTAACACCCACGCTGGCGCCCAAGTTTTTATAGGGTGCAATATCGAAAGTTGTTTGATACCCTGCATCAGCAAAGAGGCTCACTTTAGGCCGGTAGCCAATATTAATTAATGCTTTTTCATTAATAAGCCGCAGACTATCAACTTTATATTTTAAAAGAAAAGCCGAGCTATCAGTAATGTAATCTTTCACGATCTGCAGATCCGGTTTGGCAACGGCAGATGTAGTGGTATCAACAATTCCCGCGAGGTAGTTCAAAGTTGCATAGTCACTTTTATATTGCACTAAAAGCTGGCTGCGTGTGAGCTCCTGCTGCTGCAACGTTACCAAAAAGGCGAGGTAATCAACCTGCTTATAGACATTTTTTTGCGTTAGTCTTTTTAAAATTGAATCCTCGTTTCTCAGCAATGATATTACCTCATCATTAAAATCAATTTGTAATTGATCCCCAAACGTATTGATGTACTGCGTAATGATTGTTCTTCTAATATCCTGCGTGGTAATGCGTGAGCTTACGTGTAAAGAATCTCTTTGAAGCCGGAGGCTGTTAAACTGCAAGCTTAGGTTACGCTTGTTATAAATTTGCTTGTTCACCGCTATCAATGCAGAAAGTTGCTGTCCGTTTGTAATGGCAACATCATATCCATAACCTTTGATAATTGGTGCATAATAGGTGTTTCCATTGCCGGTAACCTGGTAACGGTTCGCGGCAACAATCAGCTGGCTGTCTATACTATTTGATAAAAGTAAATTGCGATATCCTAAAAGCTGGGGACTATTAGTGACTGATTTATTGATAAAATAAGAAAGGTCTTTTGTTTGCGCCAAACAACATAACGGTAACATACACATTAGAAGGAGTATAATCTTATATCTATTCATCCACATAAATAAAAAGCCGTCCCATTGTATTGGAACAGCTAATATCTGTAATTAAAATTTATTATTACTCGGCTTTTACAAAATTTCCATTTTCATCAAATACGATGTCTTTGCCATGAACTTCCGCTTCGTAAGATAATTTTCCTTTTGCGTCCGTTACTTTTCCTGCCTCAGTGATCTTTGCGCCATTGTAATGTTGTTTGATGTAACCAACAACCTTTGCAGGAAGCTGGCTTACCGGAATAGCGTTTACAATTTCAATAAAGCTACCGGAGGGAGTGTATTGTACGGAATGATCCTCGCCAGACTTGCCGCCCCAGTTGGCTTCATAATTTCCATTTTCTTTTTCCCAGGTCACATTTTTTGCATCCGTATATTTTTTGGCGAGCGCCGATTTTACTATCGCCGGTACTTTGATGCTTTCTTTGCTTTCATTTTCTTTTTCCTGGGCGAATGTTGTGTTGCTTAGTGCAAACAGGATCGCGATAATACCTATTTTTTTCATTGTGATTTTTTTTGGTGAGTGATTGCACAAACTTATAAACCGAATCTGGTAAAAAATTGAAGATACTTTTACAGGGTATCAATTTCAATGTTGGCAAAAATACCTTAGCATTCATTAGATGAAGTCATTGAAAATTATAAATAATGCCGAGAAACAGATGGCCACTGACACGGAGCGCAGCTTATTTTTTCAAATGCATGTAAGCTCTATATCGTTTACAGCCAAAAGTATATTTATTTTTCAAAGATTAAAGTGCTTAATCATTAGTCATTTTAATAAATTTACCTTCTTCACTAAAAGTTAAATGCTGTCCGTCTAATGCCACTTCATAGTTTACTTCGCCGTTATTTTTTGTAACTTTTTTGGCCTTGGTAATTTTTTGATCTGCATTGTTTTCAGCGAGGTAAGCCTTTACCGTATTTGGCATTGCCGAAGCTTTTATGATCTTTTCGGTTTGCAGCAAATCGCCGGCCTTGTTGAACAAAATCGATATATTATTTCCACCCGATCTAAATGTTGCTTCAAAGATTGAATCTTTTTTTTTCCAGTCCGCTTCTATGCCGGGGTACTGTCTATGAAAATTATTTACTACCTCCTTTGGAATTTGCCAGGTTTTAAATTTCTGTCCGCATGAAATTGATATTGTAATAAACAAAATAAATGGAAGGAAGATTTTTTTCATCAGTTGCAAGTTGACCGATAAAATTAATGGCAGAATCTGTATAAAAATTGAAGGCGTAATGTAAGTTTTATGTGCCGGCGGAAATGTGTTGCTTTTAAAAATTGACGACGATCGTATGCATTGGCTCTTTATAATTATAGGCTATGCGGAAGCCGCACGTCTCACATATTTTTTTTACAATGGCTAACCCCAGCCCGAGTGAATCGGCAGCAGCATCACTTTTTTTAAACCGTTCAAACAACTCATGTGTGGCTACGGAAGGCCGCTTTCCTGTGTTTGAAACAGATAAAGTATTACCGGATAAATTGATTTCTATCCAGCCGTTTTTATAATTGTGCTTTATAGTGTTGGTGATAATATTTGAAATAAGTATTTCCATCAGCGACCTGTTGGCATGTACAATTACCGAAGGCGCAATGTTCTTTTTTATACTAATATTTTTTGCGCCTGCGAGCTCTTCATAATTGTTTATGTTGTTTAAAAGAATATCAGAAAGATCTACGTTTTCAACATCTATGAACTGGCTGTTATCTATTTTGGTTAATAGCAGCAGAGATTGATTGAGCCTTGAAAGCCTGTCTGTGGCTTCGTTGAGCGCCGAAATACAATCAACTTGTACAGCGTTCATATTTTCAGATTGCATCAGCAGCTCCAGCTTCATCTTCATGATGGCAAGCGGTGTTTGTATTTCGTGGGAGGCATTTTCGGTAAAATTTTTTAGTGTTTCATAGTCTTTACTCACCTTATCCGTCATCACTACTACGGTTTCATTGAGCTCTGCAAATTCAGTAATTTTCGTAGCGTTTAATTGAAGCTTGTTTTTTGAGGAAATATTAAATTGCTTTAATTGTTCCAGGGTAGAATGAAATGACCTCCATAAATTTCGAAGAACAAATCGGTTAACAATTACCAGCACTACCAGTAACAATACAATTACCAACAGTGTAATTTTCACTATAGTTTTAATAAGGCCTTCAGTTTCTTCCTGTGATTTTTTCACTATTGCCTGATATACTCTGTTTTTGACAGTGATGGGGAAAACAAGCTGGCGATACAATTCGTTTTCTTTTTCTTCGGGATTAAAAATTTTTTCGCTGGTAAAGTTTCGCGGCGGTACTTCGGCAAGTAAAGTGTCAAATGAAATCTGCTGATCTTTGTAAATAGAGGCATGCGGCAGCGAATCGTTATTTCTCACAAACTCTCTTATTTCCTGTTCCTCAATTTCAAGATCGTGATTAAGCTGGTGAAGCAACAGCACATGCAGCATATAATAATAGGCAAAGCCGCTAAGGAGAAGTACACCGATAATGATAGGAATATTTATCCGGTTATACTTTGATAATAATTTCATCAATCTGAAAATTTATATCCTATTCCATATATGGATTTTATATAGTCTGCGTCACCGGCATCGGACAGTTTTTTCCGTAGATTTTTAATGTGCGTATAAATGAAATCATAATTTCCACCCATTTCATCGCCCATAAGTGACGGGCAATGGCATCTTTCGATATTACTCTTTTTTTATTACTTATAAAATAGAGAAGCAAATCAAACTCCTTCCTGGTTAGTGTGACGGGATTATTATTTACAGTTATTGATTTATTTTGGGCATCTACCTCAATGTTGTGAAATTTTATTACGTTATGACCGTCGAAATTTTTTCTTCTTATAATGGCCGCTATCCTTGCATTTAGTTCCGAAAGGTCGAAAGGTTTGGCTAAGTAATCATCAGCGCCCATATTCAGTCCGCTGATTTTATCATCCAGCGAATTCTTCGCTGAAAGAATTAGCACGCCATCATTTTTATTATTCTCTTTCAGGCTTTCGAGAACCTTTAGCCCATTGCCCCCCGGCAATGCAATATCCAGCAATATACAATCGTAATCAAAGGATTCCGTTTTACGCATCGCTTCATTGAAATCGATAGCGGTATCGCAGGTATAGTCCTGGGAAGTGAGGTAAGCAGCAATACTGTCACTCAGTTCTTTTTCGTCTTCTATGATAAGTATCTTCAATTTTTTTGCAAAGAATACAATGTGAATTTGAAGAGATTTTGAAGTTTTATAACTGCTATTTTATATGCCGTTCAAAATCTCTAACTCTCATAAAGCTAAAAAAACTCCTTCAATTTTTCTTTCAGGTCACCCGGCATGTCGCAGCGCTTCATTGTTTTTGCTTCCATGAAATATAATGTTACATCTCCCACATTTAGCAGATCATTCTTCTCATTGTATATTTCACTGTGAAAAACTATTTTGTGGTGAATAGGTAATTCCCTCAGGGTAGTCACCACTGTTATAAGATCGTCGTAAAGCGCCGGCCTTAGAAACCTGCTGTGAATATCAATTACCGGCAATATAATTCCGGCGGCCTCTATTGACTTATACGTAAAGCCAAGGCTTCTCAGGGAATCTGTACGGCCTATTTCATAAAACTGTGCATAATGCCCATGATACACCACTCCCATCTGGTCGGTCAGCGCATAGTGAATTCTTATTTGTGTGTTGTGTGTGAACAAGGGTTGGTTGTCAGTTGTCAGTTATGAGTTATCAGTGATGAGTTATCAGGTATGAGTTATGAGTTATGAGGTATCAGGTATCAGGTATCAGTTATGAGTTATGAGTTATGAGGTATCAGGTATGAGTTATGAGGTTTAAGGGTTTGAGGTGCAATAGTCCACTCATTACTGATCACAACTGTTCACTGATCACTCATCACTCATCACTCATCACTGTTCACTCATCACTGTCCACTCATCACTTCACTCAATCAATTTATCACTCATCACTGCTCACTCATCACTGACCCACCCATCACTTACCAATCAACCCATCCACGCTTACTTTGCCAGGGCCGCATAATAAAATGGCTAATGCACCTGCAAGATATATTGCTGCCTTCTCGCCTTCAGCAAACAACTGTCCATTGTGCACTTTAAATAGCGCTACAAGCATTACTATAATTATAGGAATAACCGCCAGGCGTGTAAATAAACCCAGGATTAAAAACATAGAACAAAAAAATTCAGCAAACACCACAAGCGAAAGTGAAACGGTAGAACCAAGTCCCATGAAATTCATAAAATGCGCTTTCGTTGTATTAAAGTGAACAAGCTTCGTGTAGCCGTGGCTCGCAACCAATAAGCCCACCCCAAGCCGCAATAACAGCATCGCAAAGTTGAAAGCAGCCGGTGAATATTTTATGGAAAGAATTTTTTTCATAGTTTTTTTATAATTGTATTAACAAAGATTTGTGCAATTTAAAGTCTTTTAATATCATCATCATTTTTATTGAAGGCTTATTAAGGAATGGTGTTTGTACTTTTGCGCCGGCCATTTTCTCTTTTTCATTTTTGGATGTTGTAGCGCTAACAACTTCATGAAAAAAAAATTAAAAATAATATAATTCATGATTCGTCTCTTTTTGCCTCTCGCATTTTTTGTTCTTTCGCTTTCCTGTTTTTCTCAGCCTAATTACAATGTAACCGATCCTGAAAAAAGCTTTAAGGAAGCCAAAGATTATTTTATAAAAGGTGAGTACAGCCTTGCCTATCCGCTGCTAAAACCATTGAAGGATAAATATCCTGACAATACACAAAGTAATCACGCATATCTAAACCAGGACATCGAATATTATTATATAGTATGCGGGCTTAAGCTCAATCAATCTGTAGCGGAAGATGCTGCGCAACGTTTCATTGAGGCGGCTAATAATGAACCGCGGCAACAGATTATGAGTTACAACCTGGGTAAATATTATTTTATAAAAAATGATTTTGCCCGCGCCGTCGTTTACTACGAACGTGCCGGCTACGATAACTTAAGCAATGAAGAAATTGCTGATGCAAAATTTGAGCTCGCTTATTCTTATTTTAACCTTAAACAATTCGATAAGGCAAAGCCGTTGTTTAATGAAATTCACCAGTTGCCTAATAATAAATATTATTATGATGCCAACTACTATTATGGCTTTATCAGCTTTCAGCAAAAAGATTATGCAGCGGCTTTAAGTGGTTTTAAAAAAGTTGAAAACATAGAAAAATACCAGGGGCTGGTGCCGTACTATATTGCAGATATATATTATGCACAGGGCAATAAGGACGAGGCGTTGCGCTATGGTGAACAGGCGCTCAACCGCAACGATGTGTACTACCGGAAAGACCTCAATCTTTTAATTGGACAGATATATTTTGAGAAAAAACAATTTGCCAAAGCGCTTCCTTTGTTGGAAGCGTATGTAAACAGTGCGGATAAAGTTTCCAAAGAAATAATGTATGAGCTTAGCTATTCTTATTACGATGGAAACCAGGTGGAGAAGGCGATTGAAGGCTTTAAGCAACTGAGCAATGAAAAGGATTCGCTGGGGCAAAACTCGATGTACCTGCTGGGTGACCTTTATTTACGCACCAATCAAAAAGAAAATGCACGAAATGCATTTTTATACAGCGCTAACAATAGCAGTAACAGAAAGCAACAGGAAATTTCGCGTTTCAATTATGCCAAGCTTTCTTATGAACTCGGTTACCAGGATGTTGCCTTGAATGAAATGAATAAATTTCTTGACCTCTACCCGGCATCAACTTATGCTGATGAGGCAAAAGAGATCTTGATAAACCTGCTGGTGAATACAAATAATTACAGTGATGCAATTAAAATGTATGAATCATTTGATAAGCCAACGTCTTCTATGCAAAAAGTATATCCAAAGCTTCTATTTGGTAAGGCAACTGAGTATATCAATGATGGAAAAATAACACAGGCAGATGATCTGCTATCCAGGATAATCCGCGATCCGAATGCAGGCAAGGTATTACCCTTCGCTAATTTCTGGAAGGCGGAAGTTTCGTATAAGCTAGGCCGTTATGATGAAGCTATCAGGTATATGAACGCTTACCTTGAGCAAGGAGGCTACCAGGGAGAGGCCAATCCGGACGCGGCAAATTATGTTTTGGGCTATGCTTACCTGGCCAACGAAAACTATCCGCTGGCTCTTGCAAATTTCCGGGACATATCTTCTGCCTTGTCGGCTCAATCTTCTTCCCTGGCGCAGGATGCTTATGTAAGAGCTGCCGACGCTTACTTCATGCAAAAAAATTACAGCGCTGCCAAAGCGATGTATCAAAATGTAATTGACAAAGGTTTTCCGCAAAGCGATTATGCATTATACCAGATCGCATTAATAGGCGGCATCAACAACCCGGCAGAAAAAATAAAAACATTCAATGCACTTATTCAGCGGTATCCTCAGAGTGACCTGGTTGCAGAATCAAATATGCAGATCGCTAACGCTTACATGGCGCAGGAAAAGTTCAGGGACGCCATTCCTTATCTCAATAAAATTCTAGAGATGAAAGATGCGAGTGGCCAATATCCAAAGGTTTATTTAAAGCTCGGGCTTTCTAATTATAACCTGAATGAAAATAATGAAGCGCTGAAATATTATCAGAAGCTGGTAAGCCTCTATCCCCAATCAGCCGAAGCAGATGAGGCGATGGATAATATGAAGAATATTTATGTAGAATCTGGCCGTCCGAATGATTATGTCGACTTTGTAAAAAAATCAGGAAAGGTGATCAGTATTTCAGAAGCAGATTCATTGACGTTCGTTTCAGCAGAGCTTAGGTATAACAACAATGATTGCTCCACTGCCATACCTGCACTCTCGGATTATCTTTCCAAATACCCGCAAGGGGCTTATGTGTTAGAAGCTAATTTTTACAGGAGTGAATGTTATTCAAAAAATAAGGATTGGCAAAATGCTGCACAGGGTTACGCAGCTGTCGTAAACCTGGGAAGCAACAGGTATGCTGAAAGAGCTGCTTTGGCGGCTGCACGGGCATATTATTTTGAGCTGCAGGATTATGCTAAAGCGAAAATATATTTTACAAAATTAAAAGAGCTGGCTACCACGCCTGAAAATGAACTGGAAGCTTTACGCGGTTTGGTAAGAAGCTATTACCAAACCAAAGATTTTACGGAAGCCAACATTACCGCAAAAGAATTGCTTACAAAAAAAGGTTTGAGCACAGATGATAAAGCCATTGCAAATCTTGTGTTAGGTAAATCTTTGCAGGCTGCAAATAATTGCGACCAGGCTATCGCTGCCTTTAAGCAAGTGGCTGCTATAAATAAATCTGCCTGGGGCGCTGAGGCCCGCTATGAAACGGCGAACTGCTACTTCACACTTAATGATCTTTCTACCGCCGAGAAGGCTGGTATGGAAGTAATAAAAGCTACCGCTTCTTATGACTACTGGGTTGCGAAAGCCTATATCCTTTTAGGTGATATTTATCTAAAGGAAAAAGATTACTTCAATGCAAAAGCCACCTACCAGAGTGTTGCAGACAATGCAACCATACCCGAACTAAAAAAAGAAGCAAGTGATAAATTAAGCCGTGCCATAAACGAAGAACAGGAAAATTCCAAAGTGGAAACCTCACCTGTATCGAAAAAATAGATTGTTGCGCAGCCATACTTTTTTAATTAATTGAATTTTTTATGAACCCTAAGATGTTATCGTTTCCAAATAAAATAATTGTAAGCTTTGCAACCTGCTGCTTCGTATGCACCGGAATGGCTTATGCGCAAAGAGACACTACAAAAAGACAAACGATAGAAATTACTTCTTCTTATAAACCGGTGCTGCGTACGCCCGTAAAAATTAATTTATATGCTTCGCCAATTGCCGGCGATACATCAAGGCCGAGGCTCGCATATAATATTCCGCCGCAAAATTTATTTTTTACTTACCAGCCTGTGCCGTTGAGACCGCTTGCTTTAGCCGCAGATACTTCGCTTCAGCTTGGAGATAGAAATCAATTGAAGCTGGGCTTTGGAAGTTTTACCACGCCTTATATTTCGGGCGCTTTTAGTTTTGGCGATGGCAAAAAGAATATGGTAAATGTATATGGCGACTACATTTCATCGAGAGGGAAAATTAAGAGCCAGGATTTTAGCGAAATAAATATAAAAGGAACCGGCAGCCTTTTTACTGAAAAGCATGAAACCTACGCCTTTGCAGCCTTTGCGCAGCATGAATATTATCAGTATGGATATGATCACAATCTTTTTGACTTTGATAAAAGCGCTTTAAGAAGAAGCTACCAGGATTTTTCTGCCGGTATCGGCTTTAGAAATATTGCGGCGAATGATTTGAATTTTATCTATAATCCGCATGCTGAGCTGCATACATTTTCGCGAGAGAACAAAGCTTCAGAAACTACATTAATACTGAACTTGCCTGCTGAGAAAAAATTCAGCGAATCGGTTTCGCTTAAAGTTATTGCCAGTGGCAACTTCAATAAGTTTCAGTTTAAAAACTCTTCTGATCATCTTACCAACAATCTGTTTCAGCTTGCCCCGGAGCTCGTATTCTACAGCGACGTCTTTACTTTTCACGGAGGTGCCACGCCCTCATGGAATAATAATGATGTAGTGATATTACCTAACGTGTATGGTGAGGCGCAGTTGCAGCACAATGTATTGATGATACAGGGCGGATGGGTAGGCCGGTATATACCTAACAGCTTCCGTACGTTGAGCGGCGAAAATCCTTATATGGAGGATCCCGCATTTTTAAATAATACGAAAGAGGTACAATTTTATGGCGGTATAAAAGCTACTGTTGATAAGCATTTTAACTTCAGTGCCAAGGCAGCAGTGATCACTTATCATGATATGCCGCTTTTTGTAAACGATAATTTAGATGGCAAAAGTTTTATCGTAAGAAACGAAAGCAGGGTTAATGATTTTCAAATTCACGGAGACATAAATTATATAAACCAGGATAAATTTACGTTAACCGGTGCGCTGGATTTGAATACCTATACCAGCCTGAAGGATAATGAAAAAGCCTGGCATTTATATCCATTAAAACTTTCGGGGTCACTGCGGTGGAATGCGTTTAAGCAGGTTTTATTTAAAAGTGACCTAATTGCTTTTTCCGGTGCAAAAGCTCTGCTAAGTGACGGTTCAGCAAAAAATTTGAAGGGCGGCACCGATCTTAGCGCCGGCGCCGAGTTTAAAATTAATCAAAAGTTCAGCGCCTGGCTTGATTTTGATAATCTTTTAAATAGCCAATACGAGCGGTGGAACAATTATCCCGTATATGGGTTGCAGGTGATCGGGGGAATTTTGATTCATTTTTAAAGCCCATCTCCCTGTAGGTTTATAGAACTCCTTGATGCCCTTCTGACAATCCCCGTCCGTTCTAGCACGTGCCGGCATCCCTGAAGAAAAAGACACTAATTTCCAAAATAATTTCATCGGTTAAATTGTAGATATTTGCCGGTACTATGCAGAAGATGATCGCTTCATATTTAGTGCAAAAAAGGGAATGCAATCTGCCCGGCATTGGCAATTTTAAAATGAATATAGTGCCGGCAAGTCTTGATGTTGCCAATAAGAAAATGTTTCCACCTGCAACTGAAATTCATTTTCACCAAGGCGATGTACACCTGCAGAGAGACCTGGTAAATTATGTATCTCTGCAGCAAAGCCTGAGTGAGGAGCAGGCCGCTGAAAATATCACAAGATGGTGCCGTAATGTAAGCGAAAGCCTGGAGGCCGGAGAGAGAATAGTCTTTGAATCAATTGGGAACCTGCAAAAAAATGCAGACGGAAATATTGTCTTACAAACAAAAAATGAACTGCGTTTATACGACGCCGTTACTGCAGAAAGAGTGATTCATAAAGATGACGGCCATGCGGTGTTAGTGGGAGACACGGAAACAACCTCTGCCGCTATGAGCGAATATTATAAAACAGAAACGGTATTCGAAAGAAAAATTTCCTGGAAAACATGGGCCATCGTGTTGTTCTCGCTTTCGTTGCTTTCGCTGATCATTCATTTTTCCTATCACCGTTTTACTACTGCAAGTGTGGGAAACCAGATAAGTGTGTCACCACTGCCAACTCCTGTTTTATATAAGTCCATTAAATAGTAATAGGTTATCCTACCGACATTTGTACCTATCTGGGCTGCCACCTAAATTCCCCGCAACAATTCTCAAATTTTGTTCCGATTTCTTTGCCCTGGTACATTTTAGCATACTTATCTGCTAATAGCCCTAACACAAAAATAGCCTTCTAAAAGAGCTGTAATCATGCATGAAGAAATCTTTTACTTCTTTCTTTTCTTTTTCGGGGGAGTGAAATTACTCCCCGCCTTTCCGGCTGGAATTTTTTTAATAGGGTTATTCCGTAATTAAGGTTTTTTACGTAATTAAGTTCATGGCCAGAAGGCACCCTGAAAGACATACAAGTTGCTCCATTGTGATTCGTGATTGAAAAGTCTCCTAAAGTAATTACGTCCATTCCAATAAGAGCATCACATCCCGCCGCCAAAGCATCAATTAATAATCAACGATAATCTTACACTCTTCAAGAACCAATTCCTGACGCGCCGGTTGCGGAATACTAATGCCCGGCAAACTTACCGGTCGCTATTTATGGGAAGCGAAATAATTTCTAAATTTTTATTCGACGCCTCTCACAAGCATCGGCATTGTATAAATCCCTTTTGAGGCAGTTATAAAAAGCGTTTTCCGGTCTTTGCCACTAAAGCACAAGTTGCCTGTCCAGTCTTCATCTATCGATATATGAGTAATCTTATTACCATCACTATCAAAAATAGTGACGCCCTTACCGGTAATGTACAGGTTGCCTTTTTCATCAAGCACCATTCCGTCAGAGCCCATTGGTACAAATAACTTTTTATCTGTTATACTGCCATCGTTTTCAATTTTGTATTTATACGTTTTGTCACCGCCAATGTCGGCAATAAATAATGTTTTTCCGTCCGGGCTTCCTACAATGCCGTTGGGCTTTATTAGGCCACTTTCCACTACTACCGGCTGAGTGCTGCCGGGTGCTAAATAATAAACATCCTCTTCATGCTTCACGGGCTTAGGCTCTTGCCGGTAATCCCGCTTGTAGTAAGGGTCAGTGAAGTAAATACCGCCCTTTGCATCTATCCATAGGTCATTAGGGCCATTGAGCCGCGGCCCGGTGACACCTTCTAAAACTATTTTTTTTGTCGCATCAGGCTTAAAAGAAATTAGCTGTCCTTTTTCATCAGCACAACCAACAATGTTTCTCTGCAGATCAAAATACAAGCCATTCGACCTGCCCGTATGTTCCGCGAAAAGACTCAGCTTTCCTGCGAGATCATATTTCCATATTTGATCATTTGGCTGATCAGTGAAGAATATATTTCCTTCAGTATCCACAGCCGGCCCTTCTGTAAAACTAAACTGGTGTGAAATAAGTTTGGGTTGCGTGCCGGCGATAAATAATAAATTATCCATGGGAATTTTTTTATTTGATAAGGTTTCTCTGCAGCAGAATAAGAAAAATAATAATGATGCACTTAAAAGAATAAGAAAGAGTTGGTAATAATTTTTTTTCAAAATTATTGGAGTTTTTTTAATTAAATATACCAACAAATATTAACCACATCGTTTAACATACCGTCTGAAAATCTTTTGCGATACACTTATCATTTATACAATACTTTATCTTCGGCTAAAAAATTTTATGGAATATACAGTTATAAAGAAAACAGATGTGGCAGATTTAATAACCGACGTGAATACGTTGGTAGCCAAAGGGTGGAAGCCGTGCGGCGGAATTTCCATTGCATTTGGCAGAGTTAAAAACGATTCCGGTGGTTCAAAGAACTGGCTGGAAGTTCTCTTTCATGCGCAGGCTATGATAAAAGAATAAAAAATACGTTTTAAAAAAATAAGCATTAAAAACTATGGAAGCAAAAAAACAATTAGTACATCATGTATTTTTCTGGTTAAAAAATCCCGGTTCGATTGAAGACAGGGATCAACTGGTACAAGGAATAAAAACGCTTGCAAAGATTGAAAGCATACGAAAAATACATGTAGGCGTGATTGCAAGTACTGAAAAAAGAGATGTCGTAGATACAAGCTGGCAAGTATCTGAGCTTATGTTTTTTGATGATGAAGCCGGACAAAAGATTTACCAGGACCATCCCATACATCTTGAGTTTATAAAAAATTACGGCCATCTATGGAAGAAGGTAATTGTGTATGATGCCGCTGAGGCATAATTGATAAGGGTAAGATTTTTTTTTAAAGCATCCCCGGTAGCTGTGATTATTCATTAGTGAAATGGTTAGGCTTAAGTTTACAATTGAGTATTTGTTACTACTTTCCATAATATCTCTCCTTATTTTAAGATTTAAAAATGGCCCCACGTATTAAGTTCGGTAACTTTTGCAGTCGGTATAATAGCGCCGTTCAGCCGATACTGAAGCTAAACTAATGTTTAATTATTGATGTCTTACAATTGCTGTCACCATCCTCACGTTGCGATAAATCTGATGCTGTAAAAAAGAGAAGCGACTTGCAATGCTGTCGTGAGTACCCGTTTGCAGCGATACTTTTTTTAGCGGGAGGGCATTTGAAATGAATGAACTTTGAAATTTATTTTATGAAACCACTTGGTAAAAAAGCATACGGCTCTATTCCCCATCTGCCAGGCTCCAGACTAGGCGTTGGTGACTATCATATCAGCGAAGGCCAGGCAAAAATTGCAACTGAAAAGAAAAGAGACCGACATGATTTAATTATAGTCCAGGAAAAATTAGATGGTTCAAATGTTTGTGTGGCAAAGATTAAAGATGAAATAATTGCTTTAACCCGGGCCGGATATTTGGCAACATCTTCACCTTTTCAACAACACCAGTTTTTCGCATTTTGGGTAAAAGAAAATGAAAGCCGCTTTAATCATTTGCTTAAGGAAGGCGAACGGATCTGTGGCGAATGGCTTGCTTTGGCACATGGAACAAGATATAAATTGTCGCATGAAGCGTTTGTGGCTTTTGACATAATGCAGGGTGTGCAAAGAGTGAATTACAAAACTTTTAAAAACAGAATTAAAGAGCTTGATTTTGTCGAGCCGAAACTTGTTAGCCTTGGCGAGCCATTTAGTGTTGAAGCAATGCTGAAAGAAATTAAGATTAGCGGTCACGGCGCTATTGATGAAGTTGAAGGCGCTGTTTGGCGCGTTGAAAGAAGAGGCGAAGTTGATTTTCTTACAAAGTTTGTGCGCCATGATAAACAGGATGGAAAATATTTTAATGAAATTACCGGCAAAGGTGATATTTGGAATATTGACGTATCTAAATGGTTGAGTTTATAACGTTCAAGGTTTAGTTTTCACAAGGTTGACAACCTTTCAAAGGTTGTCAACCCTTAAAGAAGCTAATAAAGTAAGAGATAGATATTTTTGAAAATAAATTACTCACTAGCGGTATGGGTTAGCCCAAATTATTTTTATCAAAAGCATGGTAACTTTTTGTTGAAGCATTAGCGCAAAAGTTATTCATTATTAAAAAGAAAATTTTTACGGGCTTCTATGTTCATGATAATATAAGCGCTACTCATAATAACCACAGGGTTGACAACCTTT
Source organism: Hanamia sp. (assembly GCA_965217965.1). GTDB lineage: Bacteria > Bacteroidota > Bacteroidia > Chitinophagales > Chitinophagaceae > Ginsengibacter. Next base: position 1,675,645 of record CBDCJQ010000002.1, read on the forward strand.
CAAAGGTTGTCAACCCTTATCCAGCCTTTGTTCGTCAATTTGGGAATAATAATATCGGCTTTTACCGCAGCAGAAGCGACCGGCTTTGTATTTTCTACAGAGAAAATTTTTACAGGCTTTTATTTTTATGTATAATACAAGCGCTAACCATAAGCACCACGGAAATTAGGGAACAGGCAGTCCTGATATTATTTAAAAAATTCCAGCGATTCTCAAACCTTTCCCGAAGTGCGCTGATAACATCCGTTGTTTCATTAAGCAGGTTAAACTTTTCCAGTTGATTATTCAACGGAACGTTTCCCAAAATTGTAACGCCAAATACTCCTATATAATAAATAAGGGTTGCGAAAAGCAAAAGCCAAAAAGATAAATGCCTGCCGGAATAATTAAGACCAGTAACCAAAGGAAGAAAAACGATTGCGCCAAAAAAGCATATAAAGAAGACCGGGTTTTGTATTTCTTTATTAATGGACTGCATTGCTTTTAAGTAACCCGCATCGGTAAGCTTGCCAAGCCCCGGCACAACAGAAAAGCTATAAGAAAAAAAGAGGCCCGCCATTAGTGCAGAAAAGGTTGCAGCAATGGCAAGAATTATTTCATTCATTTTCATTCTTCTAATTTGTATGTATAATTTTTTTAAACCGGTACAATTCTATTCAAGCCCCCGGTTTAAATGTATCTATAAAAATAAGCAGTGTTTGTGATCGTGTGCATTAGATCGGGTGCAACTATGTGTTCCCACTTGGAAAGTGCTGAGTGCTATAGCAAGCGCCGTCAGTGTTTTGCGGCAGATATATTAAAAAAGGCCATCTCACGTGATTGAGATGGCCTTACTGTTTTAGCAGGCTAAATTAATAATTGTGTGATTTTACAATTGCCTGCGCATCGTTTAAATGCTTTTGTAATGTGGGTAATGTTTTCACAGCAAAACTTTTCATAGTGCTGTCCTTTGAATCGTCTGCCTCTTTTTGAAATTCGTCGATGTCATCCTTATGATCATCCACCATTGAATTCATATAGGCTTTATCAAAGTCCTTGCCGGTTTTTTTCATAAGGTCATTCATCTTATCAGTCATATCCTGGCCAACGGTAGCAGGCAGGGTAATATTTTTCGCACTTGCTATCCCTTTCAATTCATCGTTAGCTTTTGTATGATCTTTTACCATCATTGCCCCGAAATCTTTTACGCTTTTGTCTGTGGCATTTTTGGAAGCGTATTCTCCCAATTGCACTTCCATCATTCCTCCGTTTGCGGCTTTTACAGCAAAATCCGCTACGTCATCATTTACACCCATCCCCGCGTTATTATCATTATTGTTCATCATGGAGGTGGTGTCTTTTGCGTCGTTTGCGCTGTCGGCATTTGCCACACTATCGTCGCTGGCTGAATTGTTACAGGCCTGCATTATTCCAATGCCTGCAAATAATAATACTACACTTAATTTTTTCATGATTTTTTGTTTATGGTTAAAATTTATCAGTATAAATCAAATAGCGAGCCACACCAACGCCTGCTTATAGTTTTCTATGGAGATAATGTTATATAGGGTTGGTCAAGTGTAGATTTTCTTTCTCACTGAATGTTGAACACGTAGATGTAAAAACAAAGATGGAAACAGGACATACAAAATCTTTTCCGTTCTTCGACGAATAGTATGGGTAATATATAATAAAGGTTTTTATTATTTTTTCTTACGCGTTTTCTCAACCTTAGAAGGAGACCATATCTTGTAAGGGTATAAACCCCGCCTCGCCGGCCTATAGATTTACATCATTTTTGAAAAGGATGCAGATTTAAAAAAAGTGGATTGATTGGGGGTAATAACTCATCAATTTGAAAAGAAACCTCCTGACAATGGCCTAATCACCACACAAACCGTGATAGAACCATATCTTCCGTGGGCCGCCGGCGTTTTATCAAAGTTGTAATGGAATCTTTTTGGCCGTTTTAACCGCTTCATAAATAGCATCAATAATTTTCAAATCTTTCAACGCTTCTTCGCCATCTACCGGCACAATTGGTTTTTTGCTTTGTAAAATAATATCCGACATTTCGTCCAACTGTACCGTTTGATGTGTTACAACGGGTTGGTCTATTTCACCTTTATTGGTGCGGCCACGGATTGGGCCGTAGCCGGTGGAAGGGTTCAATTCGGCAAATCCTCTTTGCCCGTCAAGAAAAAAGCGATCGAGAAAATTCATGCTGTAGGTGGAAAGGCAGGAAGCAACCGCCCCGCCGGGAAAGCCAAACTGGAACTGGATCGTTTCATCCACGCCTTCTTTAAATTTTACAGGATCGTTTTTTGTTTCTTCCGCCGTTACCCACATTGGGTCTTCGCCCACCATGTAACGGGCACCATTAATCGAATAAATACCAATGTCCATTAAGGAGCCGCCACCCGACAATTTTTTATTAAGCCGCCATTGATTCGGATCGCCAATGATAAAGCCGCTTAACCCCTGGAAGAAAGCGATTTTGCCAAACTCTCCTGCCTTGCGCAAGCGAATAATTTCAAGAGTATGCGGCTCAAAATGCATCCTGTAGCCCACGAGCAATTTCACGCCGGCTTTATTACAGGCGTCAATCATTTCCTGTCCTTCTTTCGCATTCAAAGCCATTGGCTTTTCGCAAATTACATGCTTGCCTGCGTTCGCCACTCTTATTACTTCATCATGGTGCAGCGCATTTGGCGTTATTACATACACGGCGTCAATATCGGGATTGCTTTTTATATTATCGAAATTTTCATAGTTGTAACAGTTTTTTTCCGGGATGTTATACCTGGCTTGCCAATCCTTTATTTTAGAAGGCGTGCCGCTGATAACACCCATTAATTTTGCTTTCGTACATTCCTGCATGGCTTCTGCCACACGGGTACCGTAGCTTCCCAGCCCCATAATTGCCACGCGAAGCAAAGGACCGTTGTACGGTTTTTTACTTACTGAAGTACATGCTGCTGCAGCTTGGGTAAGTATAGGATAAGCAATTGTAGCCGCTGTAATTTTTTGTAAAAATCCACGACGCGAGTTCATAGTCATAATAAAAGTTTGATGTAAAAAAATTTGAAATGCTTATATAAGTTTATAAAACAAGTTAGGAAATTAGTGTCACAAAAGATGCCGGCTCTGTGGGCCTTGCCTGATTTTTTTTTGCCATAAGTAGGCAAAATTCTTTTTTTGTCTTGGCTTATTGGAAATAATGTGAAAAAGGGAGTTTAAAAGGTATTTTATATTCTTCCAACCCAGCTTCTTAAAAGGTGGTTGTTGAGTTACAACAATACTTTCATTCCATATTATTACATAAAAACCAAAGTAAGCTTAAGCAGATCGTGTAGCGACTGGTATTGATTTTGAATTAATATAAGCGCTTAAAAAATGTTGTATGCCTTCGTCAGTTGTATCTGCCATAAAATACGATATAGCCAGCGCTACACTCAGGATCATTTTCGTTTCGGGTAAGATCTACGATTACCAAGACGTGCCGGAAGAAATATATATCGCCATGAAAACGTGCGGTTCAAAAGGCACTTATCTAAATAAATATATTAAAGGGAATTACCGGTTTAAAAAAATCATTTAATATTTGCCCTGGATTTATTATACTTAAAGAAAGAATAAAAAAAAATTTGGGTTATTTAACTTTCGCATCAGTACCCTCTTGTTTTTCTTTCTGTTTTTCTTGCTCCACTTGTTGTAAGCTTTTATTGTCTTCATCCACTTCTACGGTTTTTGCTAACATCGTGTAATGGTTTGGATGAATTTCATGCCCATATTTTACCGCCCAGGCTTTAGTAAATTCTGCGCCAAAATATAAAATAAAAGATGAGTAGTATATCCATACCAGCAATACAACAAACGAGCCCGCCGCCCCATAAGTGCTGCCAATGGTGCTTTTGCTTAGGTAAAAGCTAATGGCAAATTTCCCCAGCATAAAAAGAATTGCTGTGGCGATGGAGCCTGCCAGTACATCCCGCCATTTTATTTTGGCATCAGGCAATACTTTAAAGATCACACCAAATAAAACCGTGACCACACCGAGCGTTATTACCAGGTTAATTACATAAAATACAATAAGTGTAATGTGCGGAAATTTTGTTGCAAGCCGTGCGCTTATACTTTCTATAATAGCGGTAACACCTAATGACACAAGCAATAAAAATCCGAGGCTGCCAATTACGCCAAAGGATAGCAGCCTGGTTTTCACCAGCACTTTCCACCCGGCAGAGGGTTTTCTTTTCAGGCCCCATATCATGTTCACTGAATCCTGTATCTCGGCAAATACAGTGGTTGCGCCAATAAGCAGGGTAATTACACCAACAACCGCGGCCACGTGATTGGTGCCGCTCAGGCTTGCATTTTTTATGATCTCCTGTATTTGCAGGGCGCCATCTTCACCCACAAAACTTTGTATTTGGCTGAAGATGGTTCCTTCCACCGCTTCGCGGCCAAAAAATATGCTGCAGAGAAATAAGATAACGATAAGGAGTGGCCCAAGGGAAAATACCGTGTAATAGGCGAGGGAGGCACTGAGCTTGGGAACTTTATCGTTAGAAAAGCCGGTGAAACAGTTTTTTAATACTTCCCATATTCCTTTAGGCGTAACTTTCTTCATAATTTTTTTTTATAAAATGTAATTAATATTGTGGCAATAAAAAATTATCCTTTATTCGCCATTCATTACAATCAATAACACTGCCACTTGCTCCACACCAATACTGCAGGGCTTAATTTATCTCTTTTCTTTTTAAAAAAAGTATTAACTTAATAAAAATTTTTTCCTATGAAAAAGGTATACTCTATTTCCGCAACCATTTTCTTCATTTGCTTTTTGCTCCAGGCTTGTTCAAAACAATCCATTAACGATGAAATTAGCCCCGGCCTGACAAATATCATAAATACGACAATTGCACCAAATCAAAATTATAATATCGCAATCAGAGAGCCCGGTGAAGTAACCATTATAAAGCAGGCCAAACATTATAAAACCAGCAAGATAAACTTTGGGCAAGGCGGTACACAAACCATTTATACTTACATGCCTGCACAGGATTATTCAGGTATGGAAGAAATTATTCTTACCACTAAAAAATCCAATGTTATAATCTACGGAGGCTGCAATAGCAACCATAATGCTAACCCTTTTAATACATCCTATACCACTACTTACACGCTTATTAGGATAAATATCAGCAATTAATTTCAGGAGTTGACTAATATTTTTTGGTATAATTTTTTTTTAAAAAAAATCATTCTTTGAAATTGCCCTGAGGCCCTTTATCTTATTGTTTAACATTGATAAATATTTTTCCAATAATTTTATTTAATAATGACTGGATACCCGGTTAAGATTTTCATCCAACGTACAATTAATTATTACACTTCAACTGAATCCTTATTTTTTTAAACTAACCTTTCTCTATGCGCATGAAATATTTAATACCGCTATTTATTTTGCCGCTTGGTTTTTTTACTAACGGCCTGTTTGCCCAAGCTTCCATCATGGCTTCTCCTGGAATGAAGAAAGATTTCATCGATAAGAACAATATGGATTTATCAGTAAAGCCCGGTGATAATTTTTTTCTGTATGCAAATGGTAACTGGATAAAGAACAATCCCGTTCCTGCATCAAGAACGCGGTGGGGAAGCTTCGACGAGTTGCGGCTGGAAAATTCCGGACGCCTGAGCTCATTACTGGAAGAGGCTTCTCACGCTGCAAATCCTGATCGCACTACACAGATCATTGGTGATTTCTACTTCAGTGGAATGGATAGCAATACTATTGAGAAAAAAGGCGCCAGCCCTGTGAAGCCGATGTTGAATGAAATAAACGAAGTAAAAAATGTAAATGATATTTTACATGAAATTGCTACTATGCGGGTGAATGGGTATGGAAGTGCAGGCTTTAGAATCGGCGTATCTGCTGATAGAAAAAATGTGACGCAATATATTCCTTCAATAGGGCAGGGTGGAACGAACCTTCCCGACAGGGATTATTATTTAAAAGATGATGCCCGCAGTATGAAGATCAGGGATGCTTATCAACAAAATTTACAAACACTCTTTTCATTGTTAGGCGATGACGCTGCCACCGCCAATGCCAAAGGCGAAGTGGTAATGAGAATGGAAACCATACTGGCCAAGGCTCAATACGCAAGGGTTGACATGCGTGATCCCTATAAGACCTATAATAAATATTCATTAAAAGATTTGTCGTCTGTTACGCCCGATATTAATTGGAGTACTATGTTAGCAGACATGAAAATTATAGGCGCTGATAGTATCGTGGTGAACAATCCCGGCTTTTTCAAAACCTTTGACAGCCTGCTTGTAAATGCCCCGGTGAATGATTGGAAAACTTATTTAAGCTGGGAAGTTATACATAGTGCTGCGCCAAATTTAAGCAGCCCTTTTGTAGAGGCGAATTTTGAATTAAACAAAGTATTAACCGGGCAAAAAGAGCAAACACCGCGGTGGCAAAGAATGAGCGGGCTTATAGACGGTACACTGGGCGATATGATAGGCCAGCTTTATGTAGATAAATATTTTAAGCCGGAAGCAAAGCAGTATATGGTAGATCTTGTAACCAATATGCAAAATACTTTTGGTGACCGCATAAAACGCCTCGATTGGATGAGCGATGAAACGAAAAAAAAGGCTTTGGAAAAACTGAATGCTTTTACAAAAAAAATCGCCTATCCTGATAAGTGGAAAGATTATGATGGAGTGATCATTAATAAGAATGATTACATGGGAAATATTCACAGCGTGAGTGTGTGGGCGTACAATTACATGGTAAACCACATGGGCCAGCCGGTAGACAGAACGCAATGGGGAATGACGCCGCCAACCATCAATGCGCAATACAGTCCCACGGATAACGACATTACTTTTCCTGCCGGCATTTTGCAATCGCCGTTTTTTGATTTTGGAGCCGATGATGCCGTGAACTATGGAGGCATAGCCGCCGTGATCGGGCATGAAATGACACACGGTTTTGATGACCAGGGCCGGCAATACGATGCTACTGGAAACCTGAAAGATTGGTGGCAAAAAACCGATGGAGAAAATTTTAAACAACGAGCCGATAAAGTTGCAAAAGAGTACGATGCATTTACAGTATTGGATACCATCCATGTAAATGGCAAATTAACTTTAGGCGAAAATCTTGCAGACCTCGGTGGTTTGAATATTGCCTATGAAGCTTTCACCAAAACAAAAGAATTCAAAGAAGGAAAAAAGATAGACGGCTTCACACCGCAACAACGCTTCTTTCTTAGTTGGGCGCAGGTATGGAGAAATAACACGCTTCCGGAAACCGAAGCGCAATCTATAAAAACAGATCCCCACTCGCCCGGCATGTATCGTACAAACGCCCCCGTTAGTAACATAGATGAATGGTACACGGCCTTCAATGTAAAGAAAGGAGATAAGATGTTTGTTCCAAAAGATGAGCGGATACATATCTGGTAATAGAGGGTCAGCATTAACAGAGATCGTATAAGTATTACCAGAGTATTTGAAATAGTTCCTCAATACGAACTGATGTGTACAACTAATATTTCAGAGCGTTGTGTAGCAAACATTAAGAAATACTCCGCAATAGAATCAGTCAATATTTTTTTCAAAAAGCTCCACTTCATCATAATCCGGATTTGCTTGTGAAATCAGAAAAGATTTTCTTTTCATTGCGGATTTTTTCTCAAAGAAAATTTCATGTTCCTGAATCAACCCATGATGAACATGATAATTAACCAAATTTTTTTCATTTGATATGATTTTGAAATTCTATTTAAATTTTGCTAAAACTTTAGATTGTGAAATTAATCTTAGAAGCTGTATAGAAATAGAAATTTTGTTCACCATTTAAGCCGTTCGTGGGACACGAACGGCGGCGGGCAACTTTTAGGATGCAAAATTAATCGGAGGATCTATTATTCTTAAACTTATGATGCTGTGTTATATTACAAAAATTAATTTCCGGCACATTTTTTACGCGGTAGAATTAAAAAAAATTAAATATTATGAATTTAAGAAAATATTTGCCTGTAGTTGCGATCATGCTGCTCTTCAGCAGTTGTGTGGCTAAAAGGCTTCTTGTACAATCGCAAATGCAAACCGCAGCTTTACGCGAAGACAGTACGCAAATGGCTAATAAAATTTCTTCTTTGCAGGATAACATTGCAACCCTGCAAAACAACATTGCAACCCTCGATGCAAAGATCGCTAACCTGAATAGTCAGAATAGCCAACTGGGCCAGCAGACCGCTGAGCAACAAAACCAGTTGAGCCAAAGCAAAGAGACATTGGCGCAGCAGCAACAAAGATTGGCGCAGTTACAAAACCTGCTTACGCAGCAAAAAGCGGCTTCTGACGAATTGAAAAATAAAATGACGGAAGCTTTGAAAGGCTTTAATTCTAATGACCTTTCAGTATATCAAAAAAATGGAAAGGTATATGTGCGCTTGTCGGAAAATTTATTATTTCCCTCCGGGAGTGCAGTGGTAAATGCTAAGGGTACGGATGCACTTTCGAAATTGGCAGCCGTTCTTAATCTCAATGCTGATGTTGCTGTGAACATTGAAGGGCACACGGATAGCATCCCAATGCGGGGAAAGTTTAAGGACAATTGGGATTTAAGCACAGCCCGCGCTAACTCTATCGTTCGCATATTGGTAGATAATTATAAAGTGGATCCGACAAGGGTCGTAGCCTCCGGGCATAGCTATTACGATCCTATTGATACAAATGAAACAGCGCAGGGAAGAGCGCAAAATAGAAGAACAGAAATTATACTTTCGCCTAAGCTCGATGAAATGTATAAACTGCTTGGGCAGCAATAAGTGGTATTAGCCTCACCCCCTCCAAAGGTTCATAGAACTCCTTAGAAGAGTCCCATGAACAACCCCCGCCGAAGCCCGCCCCCGCCAGAATGATTTCGTAGGGCTGGCGTGCCGGTCGGACGGGAGAGGGGCCGTGAAACTTAATGACAGTAAATGTTTCATTGTAATTGACAATTTTTTAGCAGGACAACAATGCTTTAAAACCTTCTTTTCTTTTTGATCAGGAGGTTTTCTTTTTTTATAAAAATGAATAAAGTATGGATGGAAATTTTTCTCGCTCTGCTTAGTCAACTTTCTTCAATCAACCTTTACTAAATGCTCTTTCTTTAAGGATGATTCACGAATGACTAATTCCGTGTCTAATATTTTCGTCACAAAGTCAACCACCGGCCTTTTGCTCTCAATCATTTGAATAAGCAATTCCGTAGCGGTTTGGCCTATATCAAAAGCAGGTTGCCTTACAACAGTTAAGGGCGGGTCAAACAAGCCGCCAACTTTGGTATTCGTAAAGCCGGTGAAGCCCAAATTTTTATTTAAGTTCATCTCTTTCAGCACGCCGAAGCACAATGTTGTGATCCTGTCGCTGGCGGTAAATATGGCCTCAGGTTTTACTTTTCCTTTGAACAAATCTTCAAGCGCTTTTTCTATTTCCTGTAGAATCATTCCTCCATGATCACAATATTTTATGAGAGATTCATCTAGTGGAATGTTGTGTTTCACCAAAGCATCCGTATAGCCATTCAGCCTTTCTGCAGTGATGGATAGCGAAGTAGAACTGGTGATATGCGCAATGTGTTTAAACCCCTGGAAAATCAAATGCTCCGTTGCGTGCATAGCGCCGATATAGTTATTTGCTGTTACTTTATGTGTGTCTATTTCATCAGTGATGCGGTCGAAAAAAACAATCGGCATGCCTTTATCATTCAATTCCTTCAGGTAAGTAAGATCAACCGTTTCGCTGGATAAGGAAATCAGCAATCCATCAACCGACCTTGATGTGTGGTGCAGCACATTTACCTTTTCTCTTTCTGCCGATTCGTGGCTTTGCGTGATGATAACATGGTAGCCGCGGTTGTAGGCGATGGACTCAATGCCATCAATTGCCTGTGAAAAAAAGTTGTTCGCAATCTCGCTCACAACGACACCCAGTGCACGGCTTCTTCTTTCTTTTAAACTCAATGCAATAGGATTGGGGCGATAGTTAATTTTCTCGGCATATTCCAACACCAGCTTTTTCGTTTCGGCGCTTATTTCGTAGCTACCTCTTAAAGCTCTTGACACCGTGGATGTAGAAAAATTTAACGCCTTTGCAATGTCTTTTATAGTAACGGTATCAAATCTCATAGCAGCGATTTAGCTTCTCGTATCGGGGGTTGGAGGAAAATTTATTTTGATATATTTCACTTTAAAGTAACCATTTTTAAGCCTGTTCATTCACAAAAAATTGCAAACGTTACCGGGAACGTTTGCACAAAAATACTTAGCCGGGTTTAAAAATAACTTGTTTTTTATGTGTACACTTGTTACGGTACAGCTAATCGAAATTTATAAAAGATTGCTTTAAGAAATGATAAATAATTACTTCAACCTTTCAGGAAAAACTGCGTTGGTTACGGGATGCAGCAGTGGTATCGGCGAAGCCATGGCCGTTGGGCTTGCTGAAGCCGGGGCTGATATTATTGGTCTGTCAACAACGCTAAAAAAGGGAAGCCGGGTTGAAAGTGCGGTGACCGATACCGGTAAAAAATTTTTACCTTACGCGTTTGATCTAAGTAAACGCCAGGAAGTGTATGCGGCAATTAAAACAATTAAAGGCGCACACTCAACTATTGATATCCTTATCAACAATGCCGGTATCATTTTAAGAAATCCGGCCATTGAGCATACAGATGAAGACTGGGACAGAGTGCTTTCTGTAAATCTTGATGCACCGTTTATTTTGGCAAGAGAATTTGCAAAAGAGATGCTTCAAAGAAAGTCGGGCAAAATAATTTTTACCTGCTCTCTTCTTTCATTCCAGGGAGGCATAAATGTGCCGGGATATGCGGCCGGCAAGGGCGCTGTGGCAAGCCTTGTAAAAGCTCTCGCAAATGAGTGGGCCGCGAAAGGAATAAATGTAAATGGTATTGCACCCGGGTATGTAGCCACTAACAATACAACCGCACTGCGCAATGATGAAAAAAGAAGCAAGTCAATATTAGACAGAATACCTGCAGGAAGGTGGGGAGAGCCCAACGATTTCAAAGGCCCGGCAATTTTTTTAAGCTCACCTGCAGCTGATTATGTGCATGGTGAAATACTAACGGTAGATGGCGGATGGATGGGACGATAAACATCTGCAGCAGTAAACATTTATAAATAGAAGAATCAAAAAATTTATGGAAGAAAGATTTCACCAAAGCCCGGCTGAAACAGGCCGCATGAATACAGAGGAGTTGCGCAAAGCCTTTGCCATCACTGACCTTATGGAAGAGGGCAAGATCAATTTCGTGTATTCGCATTACGACAGGATGATCATTGGTGGTGCCGTGCCTTCTTCAGGCGAAATAGCATTACAAAATTATGATCCTTTAAAAGCGGATTATTTTCTTGAGCGGCGTGAAATGGGAATTATAAATGTAGGTGGAGAAGGAACGGTGAAAGCTAACGGTAACGGTTACACGCTTAGCAAATTAGACTGCCTGTATCTCGGCAGGGGGGCAAAAGAGATTTCTTTTAAAAGCAATGATGATAACACACCTGCGGCCTTCTATATGCTCTCTTGTGGCGCACATCATACTTATGAAAATCAATTAATGAAAAAAGAAGAGGCAGCTACTGAAAGCCTTGGCAACTCTGCGACAAGTAATGAAAGAACGATTTATAAATACATACACCAAAAGGGGATTAAAAGCTGCCAGTTAGTGATGGGACTTACTATACTAAAAGAAGGAAATGTATGGAATACCATGCCGGCGCATACGCATAACCGCAGGATGGAAGTGTATTTATATTTTGACCTTAAAAAAGGGCAAAGAGTTTTTCACTTGATGGGTGAGCCCGCACAAACCAGGCATCTTGTATTGGGAACCAGGCAAGCTGTAATTTCTCCGCCATGGTCTATACATGCCGGTTGCGGCACATCATCTTATTCTTTTATCTGGGGTATGGCGGGTGAAAATCAATCATTCGCTGACATGGATTTTGTTGAAATAAAAAACTTGAAATAAACAACTGTCCATCTAAACATTCCGATATGAAATTTAAAATTAATCTTTATTCCTTTTACTACTTTCTTTTACGGTAGCGATGTCGCAAAACAAAACTGTTACCGATACGATAAACCCAACAGGAAACCGGATGGAGCATGCCGTTCAGGTACTTTTTTGACTCAACAATCTTCGTTGATGACCGCGCTTTTGCCGGCAAAAAGATAATTTTTTTATTTGAAAGCTTCAGCAACAATGGTGTATTCATTGATCACCTACCTGCTTAACATCCTTTAATATAGTTTACATAGCAAGCTTACAACCGTAAAAATACGAGCCAATAAAATCGAGGGTTTCTCCGTATTACAATATCAAAAACCAGGCATATATTTATGCCATCAAAACTTTCTGATACGTTCTCTTTAAAAACTAACAGTCTCTCTTTTTATCATTTTTAAATTAAAGGCTTTGAAAAAAGTGGTGTCTATATTAACGGCGATGCTGTGCCTGTTGGCGTATATTTCCAGGAGTCAGCCCGCAGATAGCACAGCCCTATCTATAAAAAATATCCCTTCAAAATACTACGCTAAGATTAATAAGAAGATCACTGCGGCAGACGACCAGCTTACCGGCAAGTCAGTAAAGTATCTTGCTACATTTCAGAAACAAGAAGCTAAACTGCAGCGGAGGATGCAGAGGCTGAATCCTCAACTAATAATTGATAGTGCAAAAGAAAGATACTTAGCCCTCGCACAAACAATAAAAAGCAAAGCGGCACCCATTGCTAAAATTGCAGGCGGAGAATATAATGCTTACCTGGACACCCTGGAGACTTCGCTTTCATTCCTAAAACAATTTAACGGCGTCAGCGATAAGGTAAAGCAGCCACTTGCAAGCTTTAGCCGGTTGCAAAATAAACTCCGGGAATCAGAAAAAATAAAAGCATTTATCGCAGAAAGAAAAAACCAGTTAAAGGAAATGCTTTCCAAATATACCAAGCTACCTGCAGGCCTTAAAAAGGAATACGATAAGCTCAGCAAGACCGCCTATTATTATTCGGCACAGGTGAAAGAGTATAAAGAAATGCTGAAGCAACCTAAAAAGATAGAGCGGAAAGCGTTGGCCCTGCTAAATAAGCTTCCCGCCTTTCAAAAATTTATGAAACAAAACAGCCGGTTGGCTTCTTTGTTCAGGTTGCCGGATAATGCGGGTGCTGCGCAAGATCTAACGGGTTTGCAGACACGCAGTTCTGTACAAGGATTAATTCAACAAAGAATAGCAGCAGGCGGCCCAAATGCCCAGGCGCAGATACAGGCCAACTTATCCGCTGCACACGCCGAGATGAATAAACTGAAAGACAGGCTCAATGAATTTACCGGGGAAGGTGGCGACGATGTTGATATGTGGGAGGGCAACTCTTCCCCCTTTGGGGGAAGCCGGATGGGGGCTCCTAATACACAAAAAACAAAATCCTTCCTTAAAAGATTGGAATATGGCTTTGACATACAATTTGGCAAGAGTAGCTCGCTCCTGCCAAATGCGGCAAACATGGCGCTCAGCCTCGGTTACAAATTGAATGATAAGGGCAGTGCCGGTATCGGTGCAAGTTACAAAATGGGCATAGGCACTATACAGCACATCAACATTACCAGCCAGGGATTGGGCCTTCGCAGCTATATGGACTGGAAGATAAAAAAGCAATTGTATGTCAGCGGCGGTTATGAAATGAACTATAACAGTGCATTCAAAAGCATCGACCAATTGAAGAATTACGATGCCTGGCAAAGAAGCGCTTTGATTGGCATAAGTAAAAAATATAAGATCAGTAAAAAGATGAAGGGTGAGATGAAGCTGTTATATGATTTTTTGGCGAGGGAACATGTGCCGGTGAGTGAGCCTTTTGTTTTTAGATTGGGCTATAAATTTTAAAGAGAAAATATACCAAAACAGTAATCATTTACAAAATAAAAACAATATGAAAAATGTAATAATGGGAATTGTTGTAGCAATATACACTATATCAGGTGTATCTGCACAACAATGGGTTACTTCTGGGGCTAATATTTATAATAGTAACACTGGTAATGTAGGTATTGGCACTCCTGCACCAAAGGCTAAGCTTGATGTAAACGGAAACGTAAGTATTGGAACTTCTAAACTTCTGACTCTTAATCCGGATTATCTAGGTACTGGAGAACTTCCACCTGGTGCATATATAGGAACAAATGGTCCTAATTCTCTTTCATTTGCACCTGCTGCAAATTTAAGATCAGTGGGAGCTAAAGTAGTCTTTGGTTATGCCAGTTACGCATGGCTATCTGCAATTGAATATACGAATGTAGGAAGTGGCTACACTAATTTGCTGTTGTTGAAATCAGGAGGCAATGTCCTCATCGGCAAAACCTCCCAAACAAATACCTCCTACAAACTTGATGTGAACGGCAATGCCCGCATGAACAAAGTAGTAGTAAATACCACCGGTGCCGACTTTGTGTTTGACTCCTCATACCAGCGGCTTCCGCTAGATTCTTTACATGCTTTCATAAAAAAATACCATCACCTGCCCGATATTCCTTCAGCAGATGTAATGCAAAAGGAAGGATTGGATGTAGGAGATAACCAAATGAAACTTTTGCAGAAGATTGAAGAGTTGACATTGATTGTGATTGAGCAGAATAAGAGGATTGAGGAGTTGGAAAAAAAGTGCAAAAGTGAAATTGGTGGATCAGCCATGGCGGCTATAATTAAATCAAAACTTTCTACACAGTTCATCATTTGACTTATGCGTAAATTAATTTTTCTAATAATTATTTTTTATTCTGTTAAGTCCTGGGGACAAGTGAATTTACCCACAGGCAGCGCAACTTTTAGCCTTCCTATGTTCAGCTGGCAGGATGATAAGAGTTCGCTCAGCTCAGTCGTTCAATTGGATTATAATTCAGGAAGTGGATTGAAAGTAAATGATATAGCATCTAATGTGGGACAGGGTTGGAACTTATTGCAGGGTGGCGTAGTAACCAGGATGCAGGTAGGAGAGCCAGACGATCAAAGAGCTTATATATATTCAAATCCAGAACAAGTAGAAGATATAAAAAAATATCCTGCCGGTTATTTATATGCTACCCGGAATCCAGTGAATGGCGCACCCTTAGACCTCACCCGATATCCTACTTTCAAAGACAAAAACCATATTTATAAACAAAATAATCTGGTGGCTGAAGACAGGGAGCTCGATTATTTTTCTTTCCAATTTAATGGACGAAATGGATTATTTGTGCTAAATAAAAATAGTTATAATAGCAGCACTCAAACTTATGCAGGAGCCTTGATTGGTGATAGTAAAATTAAAATATGGTGTGTTGTCAATAATAATTTGATTTCGCAACAAATCAGAACAACAATAGATGCATTTTATATAAAGGATGAAAAAGGACTAACGTATAAGTTTCAGATTCATGGACTTTCAAAAGTATTAAAAACAAGCTATTGTGATAACAACCTTATAGAACAATTTAGCCAACCAAATTTTAAAGGAGCTAATGTTTATCACGAAAATTCTTTTGATAAAAATCAATTAACAAATCCGTGGGTAATAGATAGCTGGTATTTATACGAGATCGAAGATTCCTTAACCCATAGAAAAGTAACTTTTACTTATAACGCGCCGGTAACTGCGACAAATTCAGCAGGCACAGATATTTCTTATTATGCGGGAAAAGATTATTCTATCATTTCCCATAAAACTTCCGTTACTACTACACAAACCATTTCTAAGATTACCTATCCGGATGGTCATCAGGTTGTATTTAATTATGGTAATCCGCGTATTGATTTAAGCGGCGACAAAGCCCTTGCCTCTGTTGATATTCTCTATCAAAGCAGATTTTTATCCAAATATGTTTTAAATACAAGTTATTTTATATTAAACCGATATGGAATCCCCGTAACTCCTTATCAAAAAAGCGTTTCGCGTTTATGTCTTATGTCAGTCAAAAAAATCGGAGTTGATTTAAAAGGAGAAGAGCCCCCGTATTTATTTGATTATTATTTAGGATCTTCTACTTCTGATGATGATATAGTTCCGCCGCCTTTTTTTCACATGAAAGATATATGGGGCTATTATAATGGACATAATAGCGCCGGAAATACAGTAAATACCCCTATTAATATTTTTGACCCACTTTCTAAGTTGAGCAGCTTTCAAGTTAAAGGATTATGCTTTTTACGAAACAGTGTGCCGAGTGCTATTATAAATCCAAAATCAGACTATGCAAAAAATGGTTTGTTAAGACAAGTTATTTATCCTACAGGAGGCGCATTAGCATACCAATATTCGCAAAATACCGGCAGTATATCCGGTGG
Source organism: Hanamia sp. (assembly GCA_965217965.1). Lineage (GTDB taxonomy): Bacteria > Bacteroidota > Bacteroidia > Chitinophagales > Chitinophagaceae > Ginsengibacter. Next base: position 1,692,035 of record CBDCJQ010000002.1, read on the forward strand.
GGGCCAAACTGCAGTTGGTGGTGTGCATGTATCCTCAACAAGTGTAACTGATGGTGGATTTTCCAATGGCTGCGGAAATCCTATAAATACTCAGTATAATTATACTTTAACTACAGGCGGATTATCATCATTATGGGGTATTGAAACTCCCATCAATTCCATCACTTACATAAACAGTTTTACACCAGAACGAAGACGCTGGAAGTATAGCTTTCCAATTGGGGAATGCTATTTCGAATATCAGTATCCCGGTATTTTATCACATGAGGATAAAGTAAGTCTTACAACTACACAACAAATAGTAAATGTATTGTCTAAGGTGCTTAATGTAGTTGGAATAGCGTCCCAGATAAAGGATATTATTACTTTTCTAGGGCCTACTCCTGCCGGTCCGGTTGCTTTAATAATTGATGCAATAATTGACTTGTTTGTATTTGCACTTAGCTGCTTTAGCGCTCCACCTACTACAAATACTACCGCAATTGTTTATTATAATTCAGCTATAAATGCTGCTAATCCCCTACCTTCTCAATTTAAGAGAGTAGAAATAATTCAAGGAGCCGGAAGTGCTGGTAAAACTATTCAGGAATTTACAAGTGACGATGATTATGCGGTATGGTCGCCCGAAAATACCAATCCAACTCTGTCCATGAAACAACGGTTTGCATACTGGGCTTATGGTTTGCCAAAGAAAACTACAGTATATAATGTTTCAGGTAATATAATTACACAAAATGAAAATGTTTACGACTGGTCTTATGCATTAAGGTCTTATGCAAATTTGCACATGGGAAATCCGGGTTATCCATCCTGTAAAGCGTTAGTGATAAAAAATTCATCTCAACGCAACGATCAATGGCGAATTCCATATAGTACGTTTATAACAGATGCGATTTCAAATAATGATTTGAAGGCAGAGATTTATCAAATATATACAGGAAGGGTTGAGCTCAGCTATTCTTATGAAAGAGTGTTCAAGCCAGGCAGCTCAACTCAATATCTGGAAACAGCCACCGGTTATTATTATGATAATCTTAATTACCAGCTACAAAGTATAAATACAACTCAGAGTAATGGGGATTATATAACGAAGAAATTTACATATAATGATGACTATGATTTAGGAATATTGGCCTCAATGACTCAAAAGAATATTATTGGTGTTCCTGTAAGTACTTCAATCTCTGTTAGCAATATAAATAAGCCATCATCTTATGTAAGTGAAAAAGTAACAGAATATACAGCGGTTAATACCGGAAATATTAAACCCTCCAGAATATTGGAGCAACGATATAGCCAGCCACAACTTATAAATTCTACATCGATGTATCAGGGACCAGGAAATGCGAACAACCCTCCTTATAAGGTGATTCAAACTTTTACCTATGATGGCATAGGAAATTTATCTGGCTTGAAAGACGAAGGCAATCATATTGTTACTAACATTTATGATTACAATGATAAGTATGTAGCAGCATCTGTAATTAATTGCGATCCTATTGCCGATAAATCAGCATATACAAGTTTTGAAACTTCAGGTATGGGCGGCTGGCAATACACCGGATCACTGGCATATAATTATAGCTTAGGTGTTACAGGTAATAATTCGTTTGTTTTATCATCATCAAATACCTTAACAAAATCAATAGGTAGCACTAAGTTTTATATTTTATCTTTTTGGGCTACCTCACCTGTTACTGTTACAAATTCCACGGTAATAAAAACTGTAAATAATATAAATCAATTTGTTTATTATGAATATAAGATAGCTCCAAATATTGCGTCTGTAACAATAAGCGGAAATGCCAATATTGATGAATTAAGATTGTATCCCCTGAATGCCAGAATGCGCACAGTTACGTACGATCCATTAATAGGTAAAACTTCTGAGTGTGATGAAAATAACAGGATAACTTATTACGAATATGATGTACAGGCTAGATTAAGGTTTATTAAAGATGAAAATAAGAATGCAGTTAAAATGTATGAATACAATACTGTTTCTAAACAGGCGGGATGCCCCTCGATTTTTTATAGCCGTGGCGCATCAGAAATTTTCACTAAAAATACTTGTTCGACAGGATACATAGGAAGCGACGTGCTTTTTACAGTTCCTGCAAATAAATATACCTCAACGATAAGCCAATACGATGCAGACCAAAAATTACAGGCTGATATAAATGCGAATGGGCAAAATTATGCCAATAGCAATGGCACATGCATACAGTTATTTACTAATGTAGCTAAATCTCAAAGTTTCGCTACTCAGAGTTGTCCGGTTGGTTCAGCGGGAGGTTCGGTTTTGTATAGTGTTTCTGCAGGAAAATATAGTTCTACAATTAGCCAAACTGATGCAAACCAATTAGCACAAGATGAAATTGATGCAAATGGACAAGCCAATGCAAATATGGCTGGAACTGCGGTATGTACAATAACTACAGCACCTGATTGGGAGGGCGATGATACATCGCCCACCCAATGCCAGACTAACGGGCACCGGTTAGTACTCTTAAAAGATATAAACCCTAATAGTTCTTCCTATAACCAAACACAATGGGTTGATGAGGGAATAAATACTGTTGATTGTCCTACTACCATGTGCATTACTTACAAGATTACAGTACCTAATAGTGTTGCTGCTAATTTGTATATTCAATACCTGGGTTGCATAAGTGGATCAATAATTATTGGAAACTGGAATACCCAAATTGTACATGACGCCTCAGATCCTCAGGGTCAATCCACATCGGCAACTTTATGTTTGAAAAAGCCACCGGTATTTCGATACGGTTCAACAGGAAATATATTGATAGTTCCTGGAATCATCATTACCCAAATTGGAAATTGTAACTAATATTCACTTACAAAATTACTTGCATAAAAAATGAAAACCTGATTGTGTCAAAATTTATTTAAATGAAACAAAAAAAGAAGCCTTGGCTGTTTTTGCTAATACATGCAATCTTATTACTTATAAGCTGCCATATCTCCGCCCAAACCGGCCCCTACGACATTGCTTCTGCCAGCGGCATTTATAATTTTTCTTACACGCAAGCACCTGGTAACCTCGTTCCCGTGACCGCCGCTAATACCGGTACCGCCTATACATGGGAATCGAGCGCTGTACCACTTTTTACCGGCACCATAACCACTGTGGGTACGGCGGCCACCTACACCGCTCCCGTGCTTTCGCAAACTACTTATTACCGAAGAAAGATAACCGTTGGCGGCACAATTTATACCTCAAACATTTTGAAGATCAATGTTGTTTCTCAAAACTGGGAGGATATAAATTACATACGCGAACATGACCTCTTAATTACCGGGCAAACAAGCTGGACGGCTATTGACCAACTGCCCATAGGCTCCAAATTACAAACAACCACTTACCTTGATGGCCTCGGCAGGCCAATAGAAAAGGTAAGCCGGGAAACGGCGACACCACCCTCCGGAACCTTGTGGGGCGATATTGTACAATTTTCTCAGTATGATAACCTTGGCCGCGAACCTAAGCAATACCTGCCTTACAGCACCACTACCCAATCGGGCAAATATAAAACAACACAGCTTACAGAACAGCCTCAATATTATACCACCGTTTACAATGAAACCTCCGCCTTTTCCCAAATCACTTTCGACAACAGCCCGCTGAACAGGGTTATGAATGTAAAATCGCCGGGTACCTCGTGGGCAGCAGGCGCCGGCAATAGCGAAGTATATGACCTGAACGATCTCACCGATAATGTACAAAATTTTACCATCGGGTATAACCTTGGCGACATTCCTGTTGACCTCGGTGCTTATCCTGCTTACACTTTAATAAAAACAAAACACCTGGATGAATACGGCAAGCAGGTAATAGAATATACCAACAAATCGGGGCAGCTGATTCTTAGCAAAGCTCAAATTGATGATGTGCCCTCGGCTGCACATATAGGCTGGATATGTGTTTACAGTGTGTATGATGATTTTGGTTTGCTAAGATATAGATTACAACCCGAAGCAGTAAAATATTTAAATGCCAACGGATGGTCTTTTGGGGGAACTAACGGACTACAGGTTTTAAATGAATTGTGTTTTCGCTATGATTATGATGCCAAGGGAAGGAATACATTGAAGAAAGCGCCGGGAGCAAAAGCGCTCAACATGATGTATGATGCAAGAGACCGCATCGTATTTATGCAGGATGGTAACCAAGCTATAAAAACACCGAATGCAGAATGGACGGCCAACCTGTATGATGACCTTGATAGGGTTACCATTACAACACTTTACAGGCCGGCAAAAACACCGGCACAACTGCAAACAGATATTGACAATGCAGTAACTTCAACCGTTACCGTCGTGAATGGCAACCAGCCCGTAACCAATCTTGTTCTCGATACCCGTGTAACAACGATCGCTCTTTATGAAGCACAAACCAGCATTGAATTTTTGCCAGGATTTACCAGCGGCACCAACGATGCTTTTACAGCCCAGATAAATCCTGCTGCCACACAAAGCACTACCGTTACTACTACTGCTTATAGCGACCCCATACCCAGTACTGACCTGGCTGATCCTGTAAAAAGCACGATAGTAAAATATTTGTTTTACGATGACTATTCTTTTACCACAGCAAAATCATTTGATAATAATTTTGATAACACCACAGCCTATAACAACAGCGACCCCAATGTAATACCCATAGTAACGAGTAAGCGTACCCTAAGCTTTCCTACCGGCAGCATGGTGCGTGTGCTGGGTACCAATACCTTTCTTAGCACAACAGAATACTATGATGAAAAAGGCAGGCACATACAAAGCATTGAGGATAATTATAAAAGCGGTAAAGACGTAACTACCCTGCAATACCATTGGAATGGCAGGCTGCTAAGCTCGCATACAAAGCATACTACCGCCGGTACCGGCTACAGCAACTTTAGCATACTTACCAAAAATGTATTTGATAAAATAGGCAGGGTAAGCAGCATCATGAAAAACTACGGCAGCAACGGTTTTAAAACTATTGCCGCTTACGACCTCGATGATATGGGCCGGCTGAAAACAAAACACCTCGACCCCGGCTATACGGGCTCCGGTAAAAATGAACTGGAAGGCCTAACCTATTCTTATAACATTCAAAACAACATTACCGGCATCAATAAAAATTATGCGCTTAAAACATCCGGCATTTATGACAAGTGGGCCAATTTCTTTGGGCTCTACCTTGGCTTTGATAATCGTGACAATGTATTTAATGCGGGAAAGCTCGACGGCCATGTTACCGGCTTGCTGTGGAACACCCAGGGCGATGATGCGCAACGAAAATATGATTACACGTACGATAATGCAGGAAGGCTAACCAAAGCAGATTTTAAAGAAAGGCAAACTACAGGCGCCACGTGGGCCAATAATAAGATGGATTTTAGCACTGGCGGCAATGGCACGGGAGGAATTATACAATATGATTATAATGGCAATTTAATTTCCATGCTGCAAAAAGGGGTATTGCCGGGAGGCACAGCACCCATAACAATGGATAATCTAACCTATAGCTATACATCGTACAGTAATAAATTAATAAAAGTAGTTGATAACGGCACTGCCGGCACATCTAATGGATTAATGGGCGACTTTAAAGATGGTGCCAATGGCGCAGATGATTATGTGTATGATAATAATGGCAACCTTATAATAGACCTGAATAAAAATGCCAGTAATGTAGCAGGCGGTGTAAGCACGCCTCTTGGTACAAGCGGCATTACCTATAACTTTTTAGATAAACCCGAGTTGATAAATATTGTAGGCAAAGGCACTATACAAATAACTTATGATGCAGACGGCAACAAGCTGCAAAAGAAATTTACACCCGTAAGCGGCGCCGCAGTTATCACAAGCTACATCAATGAATTTGTGTACCAGGGGAACACCCTTCAATATATAAATTTTGAAGAAGGAAGAATACGTGCAGTAACACCGGTTTCTGTAAGCAATGGCTACGATGGATTAACAATAGATGGCAATATAGACTTACCGTCTTTGAACCCCCCTTCGGGGGGCAGGGGGGCTTATGATTATTTCATTCGCGATTATCAACAGAATGTGCGGATGATACTTACCGAAGAAATACACACAGGTGTTAATGCCTGCACGATGGAGCTTTCCAGGGCTGCAAATGAAGAGCCCATATTTGGGCAGGCAGGCGCTAATAATGAAGTAGTGCAAACCCGCTTTACACCAAAGCCCGCAGGATGGACCAGCAATACAACATCTTACGTTAGCAAACTTGGTTCGCTTACAAAAAAAGCAGGCCCGAATGTTTTACTAAAAGTAATGGCCGGTGACCAGCTAAGCGCCTCTACAAAATATTACTACCAGAATGCGGTAACCAATGGAACGGGAGATAACTTAACGGCGCCTATTTTAACGGCACTGGTTCAATCTATTTTAGGAAGCCCCGCAACAGGATTGGCAAAAGGCAATAGTACCAACATCTCTAATCAACTAAATGCAGATGCGCTTTTTAAAACGAAGACAGCGCCCGATGCCAATAATGCCACAGGTACTAACCCCAAGGCCTACATGACGATTGTTTTCTTCGATGAAAGATTTAATTATGTTGCAGAAAACAGTACTGCATTGCGGGTTTATCAACAAGGTAACGGAGCAGCGCCGCTTGTGCTCGCCAATATAAAAGCGCCGAAGAATGGTTTTGCCTACATTTACCTAAGCAATGAAAGTGCCGAACCGGTTTACTTCGATGACTTTACAGTAAGTGATACCAGAGGTAGAATAATTGAAGAAGATCATTATTATGCCTATGGGTTGAAGATTGCAGGGATTTCTTCAAAGAAATTAGGTGATGTAAATGAGGGATTGCTTGATAATAAGAATTTATACAACGATAAAGAATTAATTGATGAAGCTGATTTAGATTGGTACGATTACGGGTTTAGAAATTACGATCCGCAGATTGGAAGATTTACGCAATTGGATCCATTAACTGATGATTATCCTGAATTAACACCCTATCAGTATGCAAGCTGTGAGCCAATTGGAAATGTGGATGTGGATGGGTTGGAAGGTGGAAGTGCAGTATTGGGGCATGTGGGGGATGCAGTGGTCACGCAAGCAACGTTTCTACAGAACATAGTATTTGTGCTTCCTAAAGCCACAGCGGCAGCTAATGCTGCAAAAAAAATCGCTACTGTAAGTAAGGTTTTGATGGCGTTTAAAATTGGCAAGACAGTGACAGACCATACGCAAATTAAAAATACAATTAGAAATTTAAACGTTCCATCAAAACATGAATCATCTTTGTTAAGTAGAATTAATGATTGGTTTAAAAGTTTAAATGGCGGCGGAACTATCCCAGTAGGTTCTGGAAGCCATCAAAAAGCAGGTGCTGTTTTTGACGGAAATGATGGTACAGTTGATAGTTACAGTGACAAGGCTGATATAATTACTGATTACTATCACATGACCCCGTTTTTTGACTTGAACAAAGTCATAAAACCGTCAGCTTTTGATGGAACAGAAGGTTTTCCAGGGCCAACAATAACAAATCCAACAGTTCAAAATACAGTAAATAGCGTGGACGAATTAAGTAAAACAGGGGAACATGTTTATGAAGCCGCGCATGAAGAAAAAACAAGAGTGACTAGAGGTACAGGCGGAAGATCCCTACAAGATACAGTATGGAGGACTGATTATACTATTAGTTCAAACGGAGATACTTTAGGTAGTGCACAAAACCTTTACTACCGTCCAAAAGTTCCAAAGAAATTTAAAAAATGATAAAAGAAAAATATTTAGTCTTCCTTATTGTTATGCTTTTTTTTAATGGCTGCAAAACGAAAGAACAGAAAATTTTTAAAAAACAATATTATACCTCAGGTCAATTAAAAACTTACGGATGGTATATTAATGATAGCACCCCAATTGATACTTTACATACATTATATGAAAATGGGAATTTACTGGCTATGGATATTTTTGATTCTTTAGGTTATTACATAAAAGCTATTGGATATTATGAAAATGGCAAAATGAATGAATTGATTAATTATAAAAACGGTTTGGCTGAAGGATTTCGTTCTCATTTTTACCAGAATGGAAATCTGAAGAAAAAAGTTTTTTATTTTCACGATTTGAGTATTGGCGATGCATATTTTTTTGATAGCAGTAATGATAAAATAACGTCTTATAATTTTTACGACTGGCATCAACATAACCTCAATTTAATAAAATATGATAGTGTAGGTAACATTACTAAGGACATTCGCCAGGCAATTTTTATTGATTCCCTGAAACTGTATGTGGATTCATTGAAAGAAAATCAGTCTTCAATTAATCTGTTATTAATAATTTCTAACCCTCCTAAATGCAAAAGTGTGATTAAAGTTGACTATCTAAATAAAAGTAATAGCGTAATAAAAAGTGATAGCGTAATAAACAAATCTTTTTACTTCAAAAAAGAAAATTTGCCGGACAGCTTAACATCAATTAATATATTAGGAAGTCAATATGACTCTATAAAAAATAAAACTGTTTTTCAAACAAGCAAAATGAATTTAAAATAAAATCTTGAATTTGTTCGCTTAAATGGAACGGGAGATAATTTAACCGCCCCCGCTATCCTTAGAATGTTTAAATAATAAAAGTACTGCTGTCCTGAGTTTGCAACTCAGGACTTTACACGGAGTATTATGTAAGTATTGATAACAAGAATCTTTATAACGATAAAGAATTAATAGATGAAGCAGATTTAAATTGGTACGATTACGGTTATAGAAGCTACGATCCCTATTTTGGTGCAAGCATATTAAAAAGCTGCCTGGCGCAAGGGTGTAGGGCGGGTAAGTGAGTTGGCAATCTTCAAGTAGATAGGTTTTCAGTTGACAAGGCAGCTGTAAGAGGCAGGGAACAACATTTAATTGATAACAATGGGGGTGCTCAATCTGATGGTGGTAACTCAAGAAATAAGATAAGAGCGATTAGCCCTTCTTCCTGGCCGGGGTCCCCACCGGACATTCCTCGATTAGTATTATTATCTTGAGAGCATAAGCCGGAACCTTTTAAATATTCGGGAGAGTGAAAAATCCCCTCGCTATCCTTAGATTGTTCAAATAAAAAAGAACTGCTGTCCTGAGTTTGTAACTCAGGACATTTATAATAAAAAGTTCTTTGAATTTAACCTACCAAAAGGCTGGCGACCTATTGGCACCAGCGGCATTACTTATAACTTTTTGGACAAGCCGGAGTTGATAAATATTGTAGGCAAGGCACTATCCAAATAACTTATGACGCAGACGGCAACAAGCTGCAAAAGAAATTTACACCCGTAAACGGCACGGCGGTTACCACAAGCTACATCAATGAATTTGTGTACCAGGGAAACACCCTTCAATATATAAACTTTGAAGAAGGAAGAATACGTGCAGTAACGCCTGTTTCTGTAAGCAATGGCTACGATGGATTAACAATAGATGGCAATATAGACTTACCGTCTTTAAACCTTCCTTCGGGGGGCAGGGGTGCCTACGATTATTTCATTCGCATTACCAGCAGAATGTGCGCATGATACTTACCGAAGAAATACACACCGGTATTAATGCCTGCACGATGGAACTTTCCAGGGCTGCCAATGAAGAACCTTATTTTGGGCAAGCGGGTGCAAATAACGAAGTAGCGCAAACACGCTTTACGCCAAAGCCCGCAGGATGGACCAGCAATACAACATCTTACGTTAGCAAACTTGGTTCGCTTACAAAAAAGCAGGCCCGAATGTTTTACTAAAAGTAATGGCCGGCGACCAGATAAGCGCCTCTACAAAATATTACTACCAGAATGCGGTAACCAATGGAACGGGAGATAACTTAACGGCGCCTATTTTAACGGCCCTGGTACAATCCATATTAGGAAGCCCGGCAACTGGCTTGGCAAAAGGCAACAGCACCAACATCTCTAACCAATTAAATGCAGATGCACTTTTTAAAACGAAGACAGCACCCGATGCCAATAATGCCACAGGTACTAACCCCAAGGCCTACATGACGATTGTTTTTTTCGATGAAAGATTTAATTATGTTGCAGAGAACAGTACTGCATTGCGGGTCTATCAACAAGGCAACGGAGCAGCACCATTGGTATTGGCAAATATTAAAACGCCGAAGAATGGTTTTGCCTACATTTACCTAAGCAATGAAAGTGCCGAACCGGTTTACTTCGATGACTTTACAGTAAGTGATACCAGAGGTAGAATAATTGAAGAAGATCATTATTATGCCTACGGGTTGAAGATTGCAGGGATTTCTTCAAAGAAATTAGGTGATGTAAATGAGGGATTGCTTGATAATAAGAATTTATACAACGATAAAGAATTAATTGATGAAGCTGATTTAGATTGGTACGATTACGGGTTTAGAAATTACGATCCGCAGATTGGAAGATTTACGCAATTGGATCCATTAACTGATGATTATCCTGAATTAACACCCTATCAGTATGCGAGCAACGATCCTATAGCTAATATTGATATAGATGGATTAGAAGGATTTAATTCGGTACAAACGTTACAAGAAGTTGTTGTTTATGCTGGCAATGTAGGGAAAAGTGCACAAAGTATCTCAAAGCTTGCCTTAGCAGCAAGTGTTTTGAAATTATCTCAATGTTTTATTAATCCGATTCCAAGAAACATTTCTGAATCCTCCTGTATCCCTTGCGGGGACCAAAAATCATTTCAGGAAAATGCGGCCAGTCATTTCGAAAATGATTATCTTCCCAAAGCTACCATTGGCCCGGACAACTATTATGTAAGTGACGAGCAGAAGGCCATAAATATTCACAAATATAGCGATGCGGGATACAATCCGGACGGAAGTGAAAAATTTTGGTTGAAAGCTGCTAAGAACAAAACATTTACAAACTTTTCTAACAATCTGGCTTTACCTATTATTACTGCAGCAGTTGGAGAAGGAGTAGGAAAAATTATATTCAAGGGTGCGGGTTATTTCTTAGAAACATCTTCAGAAGGGGTGGTTAATACAAGTGAAATTCATTTTATGCAAAGTAGCATAAAAAATACTACCGGCGACTACACTGTTCTAGGCAATGCTCAGTCGTTAAAATCCGGAGGTTTAAATCCAAATGTGCTAAGGATGAATGTATGGAAAGATGCCAACGGAAAAATTTGGTCTCTTGATAATCGACGATTAGCGGCATTCAAATTGTCCGGATTGCAAGAAGCACCTATTAGATGGACAAATCCAAACGGGCAAATGTGGAAGATGACCACAACTAATGGAGGTTCTTCGACATGGCTTAAATTTGGGAATGGTAATGGTGCCACTATAAGATAAAATAATTATGAAAGACTTAAATATAGTTAATAGTAAAGATGATTTTGTAATGTTTGTAGAACAATTAGTACAAAACTTAAAAAGTAAGCCAAATGATTGGGAAAATAAATCTCTAGAATCATATTTGCTCGCTATTGCAAATTGGACGGAAGATATGGAAGGCTACTATAAAAATAATAATCTTCCTATACCTGAAAATGTAGATTGGCAAGTATTCGCAAATATTTTGATAGCAGCCAAAATGTATGAATAATAACCCATATTCGGGCAGGCAGGCGCTAATAATGAAGTAGCACAAACAAGGTTTGCAATATCCGGCATACCAGGGCAAACCACAGGCGGCACCTGGCATAGCAATACCTCACTCACTAAAAAAATGGGGCCTAACGTATTGCTAAAAGTAATGGCCGGCGACCAGATAAACGCAATGGCAAAATATTATTACCAGAATGCCGTAACTAATGGCACAGGTAATAATTTAACGGCCAGCATTGTTACAGCATTGGTGCAATCCATATTAGGAAGCCCCGCTACCGGACCTGCCAAGGGAAATACTACGCCAATCTCCACGCAATTAAATGCAAATAGCTCCTTTCTTTCGAGAACAGCGCCAGATGCTGCTAACAGCGGAGGTACCAACCCGAAGGCATACCTTAATATTGTATTTTTTGATGAACGATTTAATTTTGTGGATGGCGGTAACCTGGCGGTTCGTGTATCACAACAGGGAGATGGAGCGGCTCCTTTGGTATTACCGCTTAATTTGAAAGTGCCGAAAAATGGTTTTGCTTACATTTACCTAAGCAATGAAAGCGCCGAGCCGGTTTACTTCGATGACTTTACAGTAAGCGATAACCGTGGAAGAATAATTTGAAGAAGATCATTATTATGCCTATGGGTTGAAGATTGCAGGGATTTCTTCGAGGAAGTTACCTGACCCCAATGAAGCCGGTATTGATAATAAGAATCTTTACAACGATAAAGAACTTATAGATGAAGCGGATTTGGATTGGTATGATTACGGGTATAGAAATTACGATCCGCAGATTGGAAGGTTCCCACAATTGGATCCATTGACGGACGAATATCCTGAACTAACGAATTATCAATATGCAAGTAATGAACCGATTGCTAATGTGGATATGGATGGGTTAGAAAGTTACCAGAGTTTAACTCCGGTAGTTGTAAAGGGTTTATCAAGAGCTGCACCTGCAGCAACAAATGCTGGTTTAAGTATATTTAATATTTCTACTAAAATAATACCAACGGTTTCAAAACTTGCTGCTGCTCATTCAGAAGCTTCTTCTATTAACAGACAAATACAGGCCGGTATTCAGTCTCAATTGTCTGTTCCGAATGAACAACAAGGACCAACAATAAGCCAGTGTTGTAATTATTTTGTAAGTGATGAACAAAAATCAATAAATGCTACAAGAACCAGCGATGCTGGATATAACTCTGATGGGACTTTAAACTTTTTAGCAAGATTTGCTCAAGATAAAACATGGAATAATTTTGCAAACAATATTGTTTTTTCTCAGGCATTTGATGTGGCTGGGGCGGTAGTAGGAATTGGCGAATTATCCAAAGGAATTAAAATCGCTAATGCCGCAAAAGGTCTATCGTCATTATTTAAAGGTGGAAGAATGGCAAAGGCAAGCGAATTAATTAAATATGCTGAAAAACAAGGCTGGAATTCGGTCAAAAGTGTTGAAGGCCCTATAAAATTTTTTGATAAAAATGGAATTAATAGGATAACAATAAAAGAAGGTAGTACAAGAACGGTAGGAAGTGAATTTCCTCATATTGAAATAAGAAATCCATCAGGAAAAAGAATAGATCCTTTTGGTAATAACGTAAGCAAAAAAAGTTTAGGTAACCATACTAAAATAATCTACGATTTAAATTAAATTTAAATTTATGGAAAAACCAAACTCTTATAGTAATTGGGAAGATTTTCGAAATATTTATTTAGAAGATAGCTTTGTATTAGAAATTATTGAAACTTCTATATTACTATCTTTTAAAATAGAATTTGTTTTAGGTGAACAGCATCTTTTATATAAAAAACCAAATATTAATGAGGCATATTGTTATTGTTTAGGTTATATGAAATTTATTAATCCCACAAATGTAAAATGGGAAAAAAAGAATTTTGATTTTACTTCTATAGATGCAAATGGCGAAAAGGATTTAGGTAATATAGATTTATTTTATAAAGAAAATGACTTTTATTTTTTAGAAGGTGATTGGGGTAAAGTTTCTCTTCAATGTGAACAGATAGAATTAAATTTTTTTCAGGAGTAATGTATTAACAGGACCCAATGTGTTATTAAAAGTAATGGCCGGTGACCAGCTAAGCGCCTCTACAAAATATTACTACCAGAATGCGGTAACCAATGGAACGGGAGATAATTTAACTGCGCCAATTATAGCTGCACTTATACAATCTATATTAGGAAGCCCCGCAACAGGATTGGCAAAAGGAAACAGCACCAACATCTCTAACCAATTAAATGCAGATGCACTTTTTAAAACGAAAACTGCACCTGATGCCAATAATGCCACAGGTACTACCCCAAGGCCTACATGACGATTGTGTTTTTCGATGAAAGATTTAACTACGTAAGCACCGGAAGCACATCGCTTAGGGTAAGCCAGCAGGGCAACGGCGCTGCACCATTGGTATTGCCAAATATACAGGCCCCCAAAAATGGATTTGCCTACATTTACCTAAGCAATGAAAGTGCCGAGCCGGTTTACTTCGATGACTTTACTGTAAGCGATAACAGGGGAAGAATCATTGAAGAAGATCATTATTATGCTTATGGGTTGAAGATTGCAGGGATAAGTAGTAAAAAATTACCCGACCCGAATGAAGGGAGTATTGACAATAATATTTGTAACTATTCAGGTTGAAAAAGTTATTCACAAATTTCGTTTATTTGCATATTGAAAGTTGAAGAACAAATATTATTGCTTATAGCGGAGAATGAACAACTCCGTAAAGAAAATACAGAATTAAAAAAGCTGTTACAGGAAGCCTTAGACAAATTAAATAAGAATAGTAATAACAGCAGTAAACCACCATCTACAGATATATCCCGCACAAAAAGTTTACGCATCAGCACTGGTAAAAAACCAGGTGGCCAAAAAGGTCATGCAGGCACCATGTTAGCATTGAGTGAAATGCCAGACAATATAATTGAACACCGGGCAAAGCAATGCATAGGGTGTGGTAAAGATATAAGTGGGATTGGCAGCATGCGTTTTGAACGTCGCCAGGTATATGATATACCTCCGATAAGGATGAGGATAACCGAACATCGTAGCGAGAAAAAATGCTGCCCGCATTGTCAGACAGAAAACAAAGGTGTTTTTCCTGAAGATGTCTCAAGTTGTACTCAATACGGTTTGAACCTGAAAAAATTGAGTGTATATCTTACTCAGTACCAATTACTGCCCTTTCAGCGTAGCGCCCAACTTATAGAAGAAATAACCGGTCATCATATCAGTGTAGGAACTTTAGTGGGAAATAGTAATCACTGTAAAGAGCAACTTTCCGGTTTTGTAGAAGCCTTAAAAGACCACCTGAAAAATGCGCCGCTGATACACAGTGATGAAACAGGTTTTTATTATGAAGGCAAACGCAAATGGCTTCATACAGCCACCACGCAGGATTGCACTTATTATTACGCCCACGACAAGCGGGGAAAAACAGCTATGGATGACATGGGCATTCTGCCTGGATATTCGGGAACAGTAATGCACGATTACTGGAAAAGCTACCTTGACTATGATTGTACCCATGCTCTTTGCAATGTTCATCATTTGCGGGATTTGACCTTCTGCCACGAACAGGAACAAAGCCAGTGGGCAGCAGATATGAAAGCATTGCTCTTGGAAATAAAACAAGAAACTGATAATTGCAAAGCAAAGGGTCTGCAAAACTTAAATGAACAGGAGCAACAATTATTGACACAAAAATATGATTTGCTGATACAGCAAGGCTATGGGCAACATCCGATGCCGGAAAAGCAAGTAGGAAAAAGAGGGTCGCCTAAGAAAACCAAGACCCAAAACATGTTACTACGCTTTGATAGCCACAAAGAGGATATTCTTCGTTTTATGAGCAATTTTAGTATCCCCTTTGATAATAACCTGGCAGAACAAGCAATAAGAATGATGAAGGTGAAACAAAAAATATCCGGCTGCTTTAGAAGCAAAGACGGGGCAAGTAGTTTTGCAATCATTCGAAGTTACATTGATACTATGCGCAAAAACTGCTACTCTATCATGGATGCCATCGGTTTAGCTATGGCTGGAAAACCTATCATCCCTTTCCATCCTGATTTGCAAGGTTATCCACATTCTTATTGACCTGAATAGTTACTAAAAATTTATACAACGATAAAGAGCTCTTTGACGAAGCAGATTTAGATTGGTATGATTACAGGTATAGGAATTATGATCCACAGATTGGAAGGTTCCCTCAGTTAGATCCACTTACAGATGATTATCCTGAATTAACAAATTATCAATATGCGAGCAATGACCCTATTTTAAATATTGATTTGGATGGACTTGAAGGTGTGCCTACTCCAGGTGGTTTATGGAATGGATCTTTTTTAGAGCAAGGGGCAAAGGCTGCAGGATCTGGGTTTGGAAGGTTGGCAACGAGTGCAGGAATTCAAGTAGCCAAGCAAGCTGGCAAAGTAGCTGAACATAAAATCGCCGATGCTCTTATTAAAAAAGCAATAGAAGGGGGAACAAAAAAGTTGTTTTCATCCTTGCTTAAAAAAGCCGGTTTATTAATTTATTTTACTCTAACGCCGATTGAAACAGGGCAAGAACTTACTCCGGATCAATTATATAAAAGGTTGGGCTATCCTAAACCCAACCCCTTACCATATCTTAAATTTAGATCACCTGATAATGAAAATAGTGAAAAGCCAAAAATATTTTATGTTACTTATACCAAAACAAAGGTTAAGCCAGATGGAACAACAATTGTTTACTCAGGGAGAACTTCTGGAACTTACACAGGTGATGCACCTACTCGTCAAGATGCAGAAGTAGCAGCATCAGGAAGAGATGCCGGACATGTTATTTTAAATGGCGAAGGTTACGCTCCTGCCCAGCCAGATAAATTCTCAATTGACAAGGCAGCCATAAGAGGTAGGGAGCAACATTTAATTGATAACAACGGAGGCGCTCAATCTGATGGTGGTAACTCAAGAAATAAGATAAGAGCAGTCAGCAAAAAAAATCCTTTAAGACATGTATATGATGAAGCTGCTACTTCAGAATTTGGACCATTGCCAAACAACAATCCGGCAGATAAATAAATTTCAAATATAATGGTAAAAAAAAGACAACGGTTTAAAGAAGGGTCAATCGTTAAAATAAAATTATCAGAAAACAGATTTGTTTTGGGGCGATTACTTCCGGGGTTTAGTGTAAGTATTTATGATTTAATAATTAAATCTGATAAAGATATTCCATCAGTAGACGATATTATTAAAAATAAAGTTTCGTTTTGCGTGTGTATTTATAAAAATATTATTACAAAAGGGATATTTGAAATTGTTGACTTTAAGGAATTGACCCCAACAGAAATTGACAAAATACCACCACAGTTTACTCAAAGCTTAGGATATTATCAAGATTGCGTTATTTTTTATAAGGATGGAAGGGAATATAAGGTAAAGCCGGAGGAGTGTATAGGGTTAGAGCGTTCTGCAGTTTGGGATGAACATAGTTTGGTAGACCGAATAGAGGATTATTATAAAAAGAAAAAAAACTTTTATGTAGAGTATCAAAAAGTAATATTAACAGCAGATGACCCCCGCTATTTAAACCCAAAAGTTCGCTGGGATTTTAAAGAAGGAAAGTTTTATAGTGAATAGTGTGCGGTAAACAACCTGGGTTCGCTTACAAAAAAGGCAGGCCCAAATGTTTTACTAAAAGTAATGGCCGGCGACCAGCTAAGCGCCTCTACAAAATATTACTACCAGAATGCGGTAACCAATGGAACGGGAGATAACTTAACGGCGCCTATTTTAACGGCCCTGGTACAATCCATATTAGGAAGCCCGGCAACCGGCTTGGCAAAAGGCAACAGCACCAACATCTCTAACCAATTAAATGCAGATGCACTTTTTAAAACGAAAACTGCACCTGATGCCAATAATGCCACAGGTACTACCCAAAGGCCTACATGACGATTGTTTTCTTCGATGAAAGATTTAATTATGTTGCAGAAAACAGTACTGCATTGCGTGTCTATCAACAAGGTAACGGAGCAGCGCCGCTTGTGCTCGCCAATATAAAAGCGCCGAAGAATGGTTTTGCCTACATTTACCTAAGCAATGAAAGTGCCGAACCGGTTTACTTCGATGACTTTACAGTAAGTGATACCAGAGGTAGAATAATTGAAGAAGATCATTATTATGCCTACGGGTTGAAGATTGCAGGGATTTCTTCAAAGAAATTAGGTGATGTAAATGAGGGATTGCTTGATAATAAGAATTTATACAACGATAAAGAATTAATTGATGAAGCTGATTTAGATTGGTACGATTACGGGTTTAGAAATTACGATCCGCAGATTGGAAGATTTACGCAATTGGATCCATTAACTGATGATTATCCTGAATTAACACCCTATCAGTATGCAAGCTGTGAGCCAATTGGAAATGTGGATGTGGATGGGTTGGAAGGTGGAAGTGCAGTATTGGGGCATGTGGGGGATGCAGTGGTCACGCAAGCAACGTTTCTACAGAACATAGTATTTGTGCTTCCTAAAGCCACAGCGGCAGCTAATGCTGCAAAAAAAATCGCTACCATAAGTAAGGTTTTGATGGCATATAAAATTGGCAAGACAGTGACAGACCATACGCAAATTAAAAATACAATTAGAAATTTAAACGTTCCATCAAAACATGAATCATCTTTGTTAAGTAGAATTAATGATTGGTTTAAAAGTTTAAATGGCGGCGGAACTATCCCAGTAGGTTCTGGAAGCCATCAAAAAGCAGGTGCTGTTTTTGACGGAAATGATGGTACAGTTGATAGTTATAGTGATAAGGCCGATAACATCACAGATAATTATCACATGGGCCCATTTTTTACTTTAAATAAAACTATAAAACCATCGGCCTTTGAAGGAACTAAAGAAATACCTGGACCGGTAACCAATCCTACAGTTCAACATACATTAAATAGTGCTGATGAATTAAGTAAAACGGGAGAACATGTTTATGAAGCTGCGCATGAGGAAAAGCATATAAATAGTACCATCAATATAAAAACCGAATCAAATTATAAACCCCAAGAATTAAAAGAATTTAGAAGGGATAGTATTGGTAAACACAAAGATACTTTTCACATATACGAATATAAATATGTACCTAAAAATTAAAAAATCTGATTTTTTTTTAGGATTAATAATAGCCTTAACTATGCTTTGCGGATGTGGGACAGAAACCAAAAAGAAGTTTAAAAGAGATTATTATCCTTCCGGAGAAATAAAAAGTTATGGATTCTATATACGTGATAGTATGCCTGTAGACACTATTTTTACCTTTTTTAAAAATGGTCAAATGTCATCCCTGGAAATTTATAACGGTATAGGGAATGCAGTAAAATCAGTAAGCTACTTTGACAACGGTAAATTGCATAAAATAATTAATTATGAAAACGGCCTGGCTAATGGGTTTTTTAATACTTATGATAGTGGTGGTAAAATAATAAATAAAATTTTTTATTATAATGATAAACGTATTGGAGATTCATATTTTTATGAAAAAAATAATTTGACTTATAATTTTTACGATTGGAATGGCGACAATGTTAGTCTTGTAAGGTATGATAGTACATACAAAATAGTGGAAGATCGGCGTCAAGTAATATTTATAGATTCTTTGAAAATTAATAACGACAGCTCTTCACATAAAATTCATCATTTGTATGATTTATTGTTCATAATTTCCAATCCCCCTAAGTGTAAAACAGATGTAATTATTAAGTTTTTTTCAAAAAAAAATAATTTAATAAGAGAAGATAGTGTAAGTAATTTATCTGTATTTAAAAAAATGGGGGAATTTTCGGACAATTTGGCGTCAATAAAGATAATAGGAAGACAATTTGATTCGTTGACGGCCAAAACAATTTATCAGTATGATACAAAAATTTTGGAGTATGAAGTGAAATATATTTCCCTCCTGACTTCCGCACTGGGACACCCCAAGCTATCCTTAGAATGTTCAAATAATAAAAGTACTGCTGTCCGGAGTTTGCAACTCAGGACTTATACCACCGCTGTCCTGATGTTTGTAACTCAAGACAAAATAGTTCTTTGAAATCAATACACGATGGAGCTTTCGCGTGCTTCCAATGAAGACCCCTGCTCACTACCACCAACGGCATGTTCGGCGACTTTATACTAATTTGCTTAAATAATTACGATTATATATCTTTAGCTTATAATTTAAAACATTATGAGCTATCAAGTAAATTTAAGTTCGGAAGAATTGGTTGAATTGAAATTGATAAAACGAGAAGTTAAAGACAGTAAAATTTTGAAGCGTTATCAATGTTTGCATATGCTGCATTCAGGTATGAAGCGTCAAGATATTGCAGAATTGCTGGATGTTTATGTTGATACAATTACGGATTGGGTTAAATTATATCAATTAGTTGGGCTATCTGGTATGAGTAACTTAAAGTACGCCGGGCGGCGTCCATCAGCCTTAGATGAGCATAAAGAAATAATTAAAGAGTATATCAAAACAACATCTGTCAATACTATTGCCCAGTTGCAAGATTACTTGCGAACTGATTTGCAATTAGAAATTGAACATAGTTGGTTGAGCCGGTACTTAAAAAAAAACTCCATTGCTCTTATAAAAAAACCAGATTAATACCTGGTAAAGCTCAAGATGTTATCATACAAAAGAACTTTATAAGTTTCATGGAATCCCTTTACCAATGCGCTCAACAAAACGAAAAAGAGGTGCTTTTATATGCAGATCCAATGCACCAAATTCATAATGTTGAAAATGATTATGCCTGGCAAGAGATTGGAAGGGCAGGAACAAAAGAAATATCGTCAAACACAGGCAGAAGAAGATTAAATATAATAGGTGCTATAAATCCAATAACTCTGGAGCCAACAATATTGCTTGAGGAAGAAAATTGTAATGCCGATTCAATAGTAAGATTATTGAAAGCAATAAAAGAGCAATATACACATGCTGAAACGATATGTTTAATATTGGATAACGCAAGATATCAAAAAGGGGCAATAGCAAAAAGTATGGCAGAAGAGCTTGGGATAGATTTAGTGTATTTACCAGCATACAGTCCTAATCTAAATTTGATAGAAAGACTTTGGAAATTCTTTAAGAAGAAAGTAATGAAAAATAAGTACTATGAAGATTTCGCAACTTTCCGTAAGGCAATAGAACAGTTTTTTGAGAATTTTAGCCAATACAAAAAGCAACTCATAAAATTGTTAAAGTTTAAATTCGGAATTATTAAAGCAATTTAGTATAAAGATGGCGCCAATGGCGCAGATGATTATGTGTATGATAATAATGGCAACCTTATAATAGATCTTAATAAAAATGCCAGCAATGTGGCCGGCGGTGTAAGCACACCTATTGGCACTAGCGGCATTACTTATAACTTTTTGGACAAGCCGGAGTTGATAAATATTGTAGGCAAAGGCACTATACAAATAACTTATGATGCAGACGGCAACAAGCTGCAAAAGAAATTTACACCCGTAAACGGCACGGCGGTTACCACAAGCTACATCAATGAATTTGTGTACCAGGGAAACACCCTTCAATATATAAACTTTGAAGAAGGAAGAATACGTGCAGTAACGCCTGTTTCTGTAAGCAATGGCTACGATGGATTAACAATAGATGGCAATATAGACTTACCGTCTTTAAACCTTCCTTCGGGGGGCAGGGGTGCCTACGATTATTTCATTCGCGATTACCAGCAGAATGTGCGCATGATACTTACCGAAGAAATACACACCGGTATTAATGCCTGCACGATGGAACTTTCCAGGGCTGCCAATGAAGAACCAATTTTCGGGCAGGCGGGCGCTAATAATGAAGTAGTGCAAACCCGCTTTACACCAAAGCCCGCAGGATGGGCAAGTAATACTACATCTTATGTTAGTAAACTTGGGTCATTGACAAAAAAAGCCGGCCCGAATGTGCTACTAAAAGTAATGGCCGGCGACCAGTTGAGTGCTACTACAAAGTATTACTACCAAAATGCAGTAACTAATAGTACCGGAGATAACTTAACGGCGCCTATTTTAACGGCCCTGGTACAATCCATATTAGGCAGCCCTGCAACCGGCTTGGCGAAAGGCAACAGTGCCAACATCTCTAATCAATTAAATGCAGATGCAATCTTTAAAACGAAAACTGCACCCGATGCCAATAATGCTACAGGTACTAACCCGAAGGCCTACATGACGATTGTGTTTTTCGATGAAAGATTTAACTACGTAAGCACCGGAAGCACATCGCTTAGGGTAAGCCAGCAGGGCAACGGCGCTGCACCATTGGTATTGCCAAATATACAAGCCCCAAAAAATGGTTTTGCTTACATTTACCTAAGCAATGAAAGTGCCGAACCGGTTTACTTCGATGACTTTACTGTTGCAGATACAAGAGGAAGAATAATTGAAGAAGATCATTATTACGCTTACGGGTTGAAGATTGCAGGGATAAGCAGTAAGAAGTTACCTGACCCAAATGAAGGCAATATTGATAATAAGAATTTATATAATGATAAAGAGCTCTTTGACGATGCTGATTTGGACTGGTATGATTACGGATTTAGAAATTATGATCCGCAAATTGGAAGGTTTACGCAATTGGATCCGTTGACGGATGAATATCCTGAATTAACGAATTATCAATATGCCAGTAATGAACCGATTGCTAATGTGGATATGGATGGGTTAGAAAGTTACCAGAGTTTGACTCCGGTAGTTGTAAAGGGGTTATCAAGAGCTGCACCTGCAGCAACAAATGCTGGTTTAAGTATATTTAAGATTTCGACTAAGATAATACCAACAGTTTCAAAACTTGCTGCTGCTCATTCAGAAGCTTCTTCTATTAACAGACAAATACAGGCCGGTATTCAGTCTCAATTGTCTGTTCCGAATGAACAACAAGGACCAACAATAAGCCAGTGTTGTAATTATTTTGTAAGTGAGGAACAAAAAGAAATGTATGCAACTAGGACAAGCGATGCAGGCTATAATCCCGATGGAACTTTAAATTTTTCTGCAAGGGTTGCTCAAGATAAAACATGGAATAATTTTGCAAATAATTTTGCATGGCCAATAATTGGTGCGGCAGTAGGAGAAGGCGCTGGAAGACTTTTGTTCAAAGGAGGTTCGTTATTGTTTGAAGCTTCAGCTAAGGGAGGTTCAACAGTTGAACAAGCTGGCAATTTTGCGAAATCTTGGTTAGGCGAAGATGCTACAAGTATTACTAATAAAGCAGGAGATGAAATTTTTATGTCTAAAGATGGATTACGAAAGATGCGTTTTGATATAAAAAGTTCACAAGGTGATTTACCCCATGTTCATTTAGAAAAATTTGTTAACGGCAAGTGGAGAGATGCCTTAAAAGGAATTCATCGTATTTACCCAAAATGATATGTATGCAATTCAAAATATTTGAAGCAATATATAATGAAATGCGATTTAGGATAGAGGAAGACTATCCCAAAGTAGGAGCGTATTTATATATCTACAAAAATGATTATTGTATTCGTGATGATTTACAAAATAATATTAAGGATTGTATGGAAATAGCATTGGAAGACTATGGAGTTCCCTTAATTAACTGGATAGAAATCAATAAGTAGATACTAAAACGATTTTTTTGCCCTCGTTGGGTGTGTCACGAATCAAAGATCAGGATAGTTTCTTTGAATGCTGAATAAAAGATGGTAGTAGGTCTACCGCATACGTTGTGCAGACAGAGTGTGCCCCTTCTTCCTGGCCGCTGTCCCCACCGGACATTCCTCGATTAGTATTATTATCTTGAGAGCATAAGCCGGAACCTTTTAAATATTCGGGAGAGCGAAAAATCCCCTCGCTATCCTTAGATTGTTCAAATAAAAAAGAACTGCTGTCCTGAGTTTGTAACTCAGGACATTTATAATAAAAAGTTCTTTGAAGTTTAACCTACCAAAGGCTGGCGACCTATTGGCACCAGCGGCATTACTTATAACTTTTTGGACAAACCCGAGTTGATAAATATTGTGGGCAAAGGCACTATCCAAATAACTTATGATGCAGACGGCAACAAGCTGCAAAAGAAATTTACACCGGTAAGCGGCGCCGCAGTTATCACAAGCTACAAGTGCTGTCCTGAGTTTGCAACTCAGGACAAGACAAAATAGGTCTTTGAAATCAATGCACGATGGAACTTTCGCGTGCCGCCAATGAAGAACCCATATTCGGGCAGGCAGGCGCTAATAATGAAGTAGTGCAAACCCGCTTTACACCAAAGCCCGCAGGATGGGCAAGTAATACTACATCTTATGTTAGTAAACTTGGGTCGCTTACAAAAAAAGCAGGCCCGAATGTTTTACTAAAAGTAATGGCCGGCGACCAGCTAAGCGCTACCACAAAATACTATTACCAAAATGCGGTAACCAATGGAACGGGCGATAATTTAACCACCAGCATTGTAACCGCATTAATACAATCCATATTAGGAAGCCCTGCAACAGGGCTGGCAAAAGGCAACAGTACAAATTTATCAACACAACTAAATGCAGATGCGCTTTTTAAAACGAAGACAGCGCCCGATGCTAATAATGCCACAGGTACTAACCCCAAGGCCTACATGACGATTGTGTTTTTCGATGAAAGGTTTAATTATGTTGCAGAGAACAGTACTGCATTGCGGGTCTATCAACAAGGCAACGGAGCAGCACCATTGGTATTGGCAAATATTAAAGCGCCGAAGAATGGTTTTGCCTACATTTCCTTAAGCAACGAAAGTGCCGAACCGGTTTACTTCGATGACTTTACAGTAAGCGATAACCGGGGAAGAATAATTGAAGAAGATCATTATTATGCCTACGGGTTGAAGATTGCAGGGATTTCTTCAAAGAAATTAGGTGATGTAAATGAGTGATTGCTTGATAATAAGAATTTATACAACGATAAAGAATTAATTGATGAAGCTGATTTAGATTGGTACGATTACGGGTTTAGAAATTACGATCCGCAGATTGGAAGATTTACGCAATTGGATCCATTAACTGATGATTATCCTGAATTAACACCCTATCAGTATGCAAGCTGTGAGCCAATTGGAAATGTGGATGTGGATGGGTTGGAAAGTTATCAGGTTCTAACCCCTGTTATTATTAATTTACCTAAAGCAGCACCAGTAGCTAATGCGGCAGCGAACATATTTAAGATTTCTACTAGGGTTTTACCTACAGTTTCAAAACTTGCTGCTGTTCATTCAGAACAATCATTTATTAATAGACAAATTCAGACAAATATTCAAGCTCAAATATCTCCTCCTTCTCCATCTGAGCAGCCGACTATAAGCCAGTGTTGTAATTATCTTGTAAGTGCAGAACAAAAATCAATAAATGCTGATAGAACAAGTGATGCAGGATATAATTCGGATGGGACTTTAAAGTTTTCTGCAAAGCTTACTCAAAATAAAACATGGAATAACTTTGCAAACAACATTGTTTTTTCTCCAGCTGTTGATATAGCAGGAGCAGTGGTAGGCATAGGAGAATTAAAAGGAGGACTGAGACTATTAAATCTTTCTGACTTTGGAATAGAGTTTACAAAGTCCAATTTAGTTCTCGGTCGTCGAATGCATGTTGCATATAAGGCAAGACTTGCAGATAATATACAAACCTTTAAAGAGTTTACCGGTATCAAAGGAATAAGCCAGACTTTGTGGATTTTAGTACAAAAACGATTTATGAGTTAAAGCCGTACAATCCACGAGCGGTAAATGAAGGAGTAAACCAACTAAAAAAATATCAGAAAGCATTTCAGGAGAAATATGGGGGCACCTGGAATGCAGTATTAGATACTTATTAATATGAACAAAAATGAATTAATAGACTTATTAAGCAAGGTGCTTATTCCAACTGGATTTAAGAGAAAAGGAAATTATTGGGTGAATAATGAAGGTGAAATTAGAAAGATGGTTAACCTACAAAAATCCAATCATGGCAATTTTTTCTATATTAATTATGGATACATCTTAAATAGTATTCCACTTAAAAATGAAATGATGCATGTGTACAATAGAGTTTCATCTCCCAATTTAGAAGAGAGGAACAGAATAGCATTTTTATTAAATCTTGATAATGGTTTGTCAGATCAGGAAAGAGTTCAGGCATTAAAAAAAATATTGGAAGAGTTAGTTTTAAAGATGAATTTAATTAATAATGAAAAAGAGCTGCTAAGCGATTTGAAGAAAAGACAAAGCTTAAATGATATTTCTTTGAGTGTAAAAAACCACTTTGGTTTGACTTAATTATTACACTCTTCTTCGAATGTTCAAAAAAAGCAATACTGTCCTACACAATTTCAACTCAAGACAATATAAAATAGTTCTTTGAAACCAAAGCACGATCACTTACAAAAAAAGCAGGCCCCAACGTTTTACTAAAAGTAATGGCCGGCGACTAGCTAAGCGCTACCACAAAATACTATTACCAAAATGCGGTAACCAATGGAACCGGAGATAATTAAACCGCACCTATTTTAACGGCTCTTGTTCAATCTATTTTAGGCATCCCCGCAACCGGATTGGCAAAAGGCAATAGCACCAATATTTCCAATACGCTGAATGCAGATGCAATCTTTAAAACGAAAACTGCACCCGATGCCAATAATGCTACAGGTACTAACCCGAAGGCCTACATGACGATTGTGTTTTTCGATGAAAGGTTTAATTATGTTGCAGAGAACAGTACTGCATTGCGGGTCTATCAACAAGGCAACGGAGCAGCGCCGCTTGTGCTCGCCAATATAAAAGCGCCGAAGAATGGTTTTGCCTACATTTACCTAAGCAATGAAAGTGCCGAACCGGTTTACTTCGATGACTTTACCGTAAGCGATAACCGGGGAAGGATAATTGAAGAAGATCATTATTATGCCTACGGGTTGAAGATTGCAGGGATAAGCAGTAAGAAGCTACGATTACGGATTTAGGAATTATGACCCCGCAGATAGGAAGGTTTCCACAGTTGGATCCGCTTACTGATGACTATCCTGAATTAACGCCATATCCATATGCCAGTGATGAACCCATTGCAAATATTGATGTGGATGGATTGGAGAAATTTAATGCCGTTCAAACTTTGCAGGAAGTTGTTGTTCATGGTATAAAAAAGGCACCAGCAGAGTTGGCAAAAACCTCGACACATTTACTTCCGCTTGCTATACAAGGAATCAGGTTAGCTTCTACAATTGTAAACCACCAAATTGAAATAATTCTTTAAAGGAAAGTGCAGATTAGGAATCAAAACTAAAACACTTTCGAAATATGAATTCAGAACAGCGAAGGATTTACTTCCAACCCCTGATGCAACAGGAAAAGTTCATGGAATTTTGCCCAAAGTTAAAGACTTGGCTAAATACTCTAAAGATGAGTTGGAGTATAATTACTCGTTTGAAGCAGTTAAAAAGCTATTTATTTAAAGAGAAAGTTGCGAACTTTATCCTTTTTGGTGCTGGCTTGTCTAGGTTAGGTTGTAAACATGGCATTGGTTGCAGATATTTATATCCATCTCAAAATTGATTTTAAATTTTTTTTACTTTCCATGAAGGTTAAAAAATGACCGGAGTAATATTCACACAAATTTTAATGATTGTATTTTCTTTCTATAAGCTTGCGGAGTACATTCAATATATTTTAAAAATTGCCTATAAAAGAACTGAATGCTTTCATAACCACAGGCATAACCTATTTCATTTGCTTGCATGTCAGTTTCTGCCAGAAGCTTACATGCCATCTTAGCCCTGTATTCGTTGAGTAAACTGAAAAATGGCTTATTTGTAGTCTGACTGAAAAACCTGGAAAAAGCGCTTTCGCACATATTCACCAAAGATGCAACCTCAGCCAGGGTAATCTTTTCTGAATACTTTTTTTCAATGAATTCACAAACTGTTTTAATTCGGGCGTTTGGGATACTGTTGTTCAATACAGAATCCTGGTCACAAAGAAGCTTAAACTCCTCGACATTTGCCAAGTCATTTAACAATTGTAATAAGAGAACTAATTTTTCGAAGGGAGGAAGGGTCAGTAGATCTTTTTGCTTTTTTTTAATTTCCTTGCTTATGTATTTATCAAATTTGATCCCTTTTGCGGATAACGCTAACAGCTTTTGAATATTATTTAATTCTGGAGTAATTAGCCAGGCATTTCCTAAAAATTCTTCCTGCCATTGAAAAACCAATGATGAATAAGGATATTTTTTGTTACATGCATGCTCCCAACGATGTGGAAGCCGTGGAGCTAATAATATAAGATCGTCCTCTTCAAAATCCTCAGTATTATTGCCCACATACCTTTTCCCTTGACCTTTTATAACCAAGTTCATTTCGTAATTTGGGTGATAATGTAAAGGAGTATTTTCGAAGTTCTGGCTTTTCAAAAAAATCCTGGGCGAGTTTGGTTGAAGTAATTGGTTTTCAAAATTTATCTTCATGATAGTCGTATTGTAGTGATTCAAGTATGAACAATAAGTGTAAAAAAAGTGCAAATGAGCGGGGTATTAAAAATACTAAAATAAAAATCAGAAGTTAAATAATTAAAATTTGCAAGTTCAAAAAATGGATAATTGGTAAATATTCTGGGGTGCTAATAATTTAAACCAATTTTTTTTAATCGCTTAGACAGCTAAAAATGTAGAATTTTGTTTACTTAATTATATTAAATCAATGCCAATACATTTCTATTTCGTACTACAGAAAGATTCGGTTTATCATATCGAAAATAATGTTAAAAATGGCCATCATAAAAGTCATCTTTATTAAAAAGAATTAACGGCAATTAATAAATCAAAAAAATGGATTTATTGGTCAAGATCGTGGAATAATAATGTATTTAATGCATTTACTTTTATAATACTGATTATTTACTTATTGATTCTGCTATAAAAATTTTTATAAAAAATAGCTATTTATGAAAAGAAATTTAAGAAATACTTTTTTTATCATCTTATTAATATTGCTTATTTATCCTACTTCTTTTGCTCAGATTCCCCTACAGGTAAGTGGAGTTGTTTCAAATGCAAATGGCCCTCTCTCCAATGTATCTGTAACCGTGAAGGATACAAAAAATGGTACAATAACTGATGTAAAAGGTAGATATACAATTAGCAATGTACCTCAAAGCGGAGTATTGATATTTTCTTCAGTAGGGTATGAAAGCCAGGAAATATTTGTAGATGGCCGCCGACAAATAAATGTAGTGCTGGCCGGAAATGCTACA
The DNA here is from genome assembly GCA_965217965.1 of Hanamia sp. Taxonomy (GTDB): domain Bacteria; phylum Bacteroidota; class Bacteroidia; order Chitinophagales; family Chitinophagaceae; genus Ginsengibacter. The sequence continues at coordinate 1,720,917 of CBDCJQ010000002.1, forward strand.
GCTTTAGATCAGGTAGTGATTGTGGGCTATGGGACCCAGAAAAAAATAAACTTAACAGGAGCAGTCGGCGTAATTAAAGGCGAAACGATTAGCGAACGCACCTTTTCCAATTCCTCAAAAGCAATTCAGGGGCTATCGCCCGGCGTAACGGTCACAGACAGGGGGGGTGCGCCGGGGCAGGACGATGCAACGATTAATATCCGAGGCGTAGGCACCCTGGGGAATGCGAATCCGCTGATTTTGGTTGATAATGTGCCGGTAAACAGTATGAATGATGTACGCCCCACTGATATAGCCAGCATCTCTGTATTAAAAGATGCAGCATCTGCAGCAATTTATGGTTCCAGGGCCGCAAACGGAGTTATATTGATTACTACAAAACGTGGTAAAGAAGGTAAAATGACCGCGAATTACAACGGCTATGTGGCAGTCCAACACACAACAAGGCTTCCCAAATCTGTAGGAATAAAAGATTATATGGATATTATTAATGAAGGTTATACTAATGCCGGATTGAATCCAAAATATAGTGAAGATTATATTGCTAAAACATTGTCAGGGGAGGATCCGGTTAAATATCCAAATACTGATTGGTTAGCCGTTATCTTTAAACCCGCTGTGCAGACCAATCATTCAGTAAGTATAAATGGGGGTTCAGAGCGTGCAACTTATGCACTTTCTTTAAATTACCTTGACCAGGATGGAATTATTAAAAATGTAAATTCAAAGAATTTTGGGCTACGGTTAAATAACGACTTTAATGTTTCAAAAAGAATTAAAATAGGTAGCGACCTAGCCTATACTAAAGAAAAAAATACCCAACCATACAATGTGGGGGATGTGTATTGGACGTTGTATAGTGATCTGGCGCCTACAGTTGCACCTCAATACCCTGACGGAAGTTACGGCATAGGATCAGGAAACAGAAGCCCGCTTGGCGCTATCAATGCATCGGGTTACCAAAATGATTATACCGACAATGTATTTTTAAATCTAAAAGGAGAATATACCATAATAGACGGCCTTACTTTACAGGCAAATTATGCTGCCAACCTTTACAAAATCAGTAATAAGAATCATCGTAATGATTATGTGTTCAGGGATTATTATACAAAGAACGAAATATCCCGCTACAACAGTTATCTGTTTTACCAACAAGGAAATAATACTGAAACCAACGCAAGATTGACGCTTGATTATAAAAAGAATTTCGGAGTTCACGCTTTAAGTGCACTTCTTGGGGCAGAACAAACAATACATAAAGAAGACCAGGTTAACGCATCAAGAAGTTTTTTTTATTCGAATGATCTGCAAGAGCTTTCCCAAGGTGATCCAACAACCAGAGACAATAATTCTTCCAGTAATGAGTGGGACCTACAATCACTGTTCGGGCGTGTAAATTATTCTCTTTTTTCTAAATACCTTGTAGAAGCTAACTTCAGGTATGACGGTTCTTCACGTTTTGCTAATGGGCACCGTTACGGGCTTTTCCCCTCTTTTTCGGCAGGATGGATTATATCTAAAGAGAACTTTATGAAATCTCTTTCATTCATTGATAATCTGAAAATCAGGGCATCATGGGGACAATTGGGTAACCAGGATATTGGTTTATACAGGTATCAGCAAACGATAGCGCTACAGCAAAACTATACCTTCGGTAGCCAATTAGTAAATGGAGCCGCAGTTACTGATCTTGCTAATCAATATATTACCTGGGAAACCAGCACATCGTCTAATCTTGGAATAGACGCTGATTTCCTAAAAGGTAAGTTGGGGTTTACTGCGGATATTTTCAAAAAGAGAACAAAAAATATCCTGCTTACCCTCGATATTCCATACACAATAGGACTGAATGCGCCTACGCAGAATGCTGGTATCGTTGAAAATAAAGGAGTAGAGGTATCAGCATATTATAAAAACCACATCAATGATTTTAAATATAGCATTAATTTAAACTTTGCTCAAATCCAGAATAAAGTGGTAAGCCTTGCCGGAACGGGTCCATATATCTCTGAAACTTCCATTCTTAAAGAAGGGGTCTCTATGAATGCTATCTTCGGATATGAAGCCATCGGCCTCTTTAGAACACAGCAGGAACTTGACAGTTATCCGAAATTTAATAATAAAACGACATTGGGGTCTGTTAAATACAAAGACCAGAATGAAGATGGCAAAATCAACAATGATGACAAAATAGTACTTGGCCCTACAATTCCTAAATATACTTTTGGTGGAGATATTAATTTTGAATACAAAGGAATATTTGTGGATGGTTTTTTACAAGGAGCTGCCGGAGTCTATTCAATGCCGAGGGGAGGGATATTTGACGGTCCCTACTGGGGAAGTTTTATTACTACCGACTGGCTTGATAGATGGACACCATCTAATCCCAATGGGAAATTTCCTTCCGTATATTATCAGGGTTCCTCGCCTAATTTACAACCTTCCTCATTTGAGATGCAAAACGTATCTTATGTAAGACTCAAAAATCTTCAACTAGGCTATGTTCTGCCAACAAAAGTGATCGATAGATTAAAACTTTCCAATGTAAGAATATATATATCAGGAACTAACCTACTTACGTTCAACAAAGCTAAATATGTAGATCCTGAACTAGCCTCTGGAAGGTATAATACTTATCCCCAGGTGAAAATATATTCCTTTGGAACCAATATAACATTCTGAGAAATTAAAGCATTTCAATCATCATAAAATAACCATTTGAAATTATCAAATAAGGAAATTATCGAATTATGAAACGAAATATAATTACCATCATCATATTAACCACCAGCCTTTTTATTTTTTCATGTAAAAAAAACGCCTTAGATACAAATCCCACGGATAAGCTGATCGATGAATATTACTGGCAAAATCAAAAAGATGCTGAATATGCAGTGAATGCAATATACCGCATGCTGCCTGCCATAGACTACTTGTACCTGGACGGGGCAACCGACAATGCTTTTAATCAAAAAACTTATGAAAGAGCTTATCCATTTGGCAACGGTACACAAGATCCTACAACAAGTGCCTGGGCTTCCGATTATTGGAAGAATGCCTACACCGGTATTCAACGTGTAAATTATTTTCTGGAAAATGTCGATCGGGTGCCTAACCTTACCGATGAAATTAAAAACAGGTTGATGGGTGAAGCAAGATTTCTCCGGGCGTTCTTTTACAATGATCTTATTAATTTGTACGGTGATGTTCCACTTGTTACCACGTCATTAGATATATCAAATGGAGACGTGTCGCGTGATCCCAAAGAAAAAGTATTGGCATTTATTATTTCCGAATTAAATGCTATAGCAGATTTTTTGCCTCTTAATTATGATCAGCCTAATACCGGCAGGGTGACCAAGGGCACAGTTTTAGCTTTGAAAGCAAGAGTATATTTATGGCAAAATAGTTACAAGGAGGCTAAACAGGCAGCCAAAGCTGTTATGGATTTAAATCAATATTCATTATATCCGGATTATGCAAAATTATTCTCATATGCGGGGGAAAATAATGCAGAAATTATTTTTGATAAGCAGTATATCCCTGTGACTTATAATCATAACGTATCCCGCCTTCTTAGTCCACGAAGCAGTCAGGGCGATGGAAGCCTTGTGCCCATCCGCTCCCTAATAGATGCTTATGAATGTACGGATGGAAAAACCATAGATCAGTCCAATTTATACAATCCTTTGTCACCTTACGAAAATCGTGACCCAAGGTTAAAAGCAACAATTTTGACACCTGGAGCTTTGACCTATAGCGGCAATATTTTTAATCCAACTCCCGGAAGCGGGACAGCAGATATGATTGCATCTAGTCAAAATGCTTCCATCACGGGTTTTAATTTTAGAAAATATGTTAATTCTGAAGACCTTGCAGAAAATAACAACAATTGTTCGATCAATATAATCCTTTTGCGCTACGCCGATATATTATTAATCTATGCAGAAAGCAAAGTAGAAACTGACGATATTGATAATACCGTTTATGATGTGATAAATGCCGTAAGAGCCCGCGCGGGAATGCCTGTGATAGCAGATGGAAGTAAAACCAAAGAGGAACTACGTGTTATTATACGCAGAGAACGTAGGGTAGAATTTGCGCTTGAAGGGATCCATCTGTTTGATATCCGCAGATGGAAAACGGCTGAAGATGTGATGAATAAACCTGCTCAGGGAATGTCTTACTTATCGAATGGCACTTTAGTGACTGCTCCTGCAGAAAACAGAAAATTTAATCCTTCCAGAGACTATTTATGGCCGATACCCCAAAGAGAAATTTTTGTAAATCCCGTACTTACTCAAAATCCGAACTATTAAAAGTATCGCACTAAACAGTTATAACTATTAATCCTGCACCTTCCGTTACCCAATCATCATTGGAATATGAGAAAGATATATTTAATAGTTTTAAGTCTCTTATCAATAACTGAATATTCTTCTTGTTTTGCACAGGAAATTAATTCTATAGGGATAAAACTTATTCCCGTAAAACAGGGAGATTTTCTAATGGGGTCTTCAGGTGATGGTGAAAACTATGACGAAAGCCCAGCCCATGTTGTGAGCATTTCCAGGTCTTTTAAAATGGCGGCTACAGAAGTAACCAATGTCCAATATGAATTTTTTGATCCTGAACATAAAAAACTTCGTGGAAAACGCGGTTTTTCTAAAGAAGATGATGAAGCAGTCATTTTTGTGAATTACGATGAAGCCCTTGCGTTCTGCAAATGGCTCTCACAAAAAGAAGGTAAAAGCTTTCGTCTACCTACAGAAGCAGAGTGGGAATATGCTTGCCGGGCAGGTACCTTTACTGCTTACAGTATGGGTGATGAACTTCCAAAAGACTATCAGAAGAACCAAGCAACAGTTTGGACACCTAAGCCAGTATCTTTAAGAGTAGCTCAAACTCCGGCAAATGCTTGGGGATTTTATGATATGCATGGTAATGTAGAAGAATGGTGTGCTGACTGGTATGGACCTTATCCAGCTTCAAAGCAGCAAGATCCTGTTGGCAGAAAAACCGGCTTGTTTAAAGTAACAAGAGGCGGCAGCCATAGTACACCCCTTCGTTATCTCAGATCGGCTAACAGATCGGGCATGATACCTCAAGATAAGACCTGGCTCGTGGGCTTTAGGGTGGTGCAGGCAGAAATGCCAACAACTTCCCCTTTGGCAGCAATACCTTCACCCGCAATACCGCAGCATGTACAGCAAAGTGCTTTTAAATGGTATAAAAAGGATGAAGCTGTTTTTATGGAACCATTGCCTTATGTTCATAAGCCAAAATGTGAAAGTGGTGTGCCTGTGTATTCTCATAATCATTGTCCTGCCATTACCTGGTGCCCAAACGGCGATCTGTTGGCAGTATGGTTTTCTACAAATGATGAAGCAGGCAGGGAAATGATAATTTTGGGGAGCCGTTTACGGTCAGGAAAGTCAGATTGGGATAATCCTTCTCTGTTTTTTAAAGTACCTGATCGCAACATGACGGGCTCTTCACTTTTTTTCGATCGCAAGCAAACAATATATTACATGAATGGGGTAGAAGCATCAGGAAGCTGGGAAAACCTGGCCATGGTACTTCGTACCAGTAAGGATAATGGAGCAAGTTGGTCTAAAGCTCAAATGGCAGACTCGGAACATACTACAGGAAATCAAGTGATTGCGGGAATGTTTAAAACAAAAGAAGGATACCTGATACAGCCTGCAGATGCTACTCCCTGGGGCGAAGGAGGCAGCAAAATACATATTAGTAAGGACAATGGAAAAACGTGGTATATCCCATCGGCAGAAACAAAAATTCCTGGATTTAAAGAAGGCGAGACCGGGTCTGTAATCGCCGGCATTCACGCTGGTGTAGTGCAATTAAAAGATGGGAGCCTGATGGCTTTTGGGAGAGGAAACTCTATTGAAGGAAAAGATAATGGGGGATTACGGATGCCCATGAGCCTGTCAACTGATATGGGGAAAACCTGGACCTATCACGCCAGTGAATTTCCGCCAATTGCCGGTGGTCAACGTCTTGTACTTTATCGTTTAAATGAGGGCCCTATATTATTGGTTTCTTTTACCCATCACCCTTCCGAGAAAGATTCTAAAAGAACTGGGATGGATTTTATAGATGATAAGGGCTCTAAATTTAGAGGCTATGGAATGTTCGCGGCAGTGTCTTTTGACGAAGGAAAAACATGGCCAATCAAAAAATTAATCGCCGATGGGAAGAAGCGCTTTTTAGATGGTGGAGCATGGACAGGAACTTTTAAAATGGATGAAACTCATGCAGAACCACGGGGATACCTGGCAATTACACAAACCCCTGATAATATAATCCATCTAATAAGTAGCGCCATCTACTATCGGTTTAATTTAAACTGGCTAAAGCAACCAATACGCCCTTAAAAGCAAATAGTACTATTGAATAATTATATCCTTTACACCATGTAAAATATTATTTAGTAAGATGATACTTAAACGAATTGTTTTTTTTCTTTTCACGAAAGTCTGCCTGTACCCCATCCTGTATTTATCTCTTCAAGCAGATGCACAAATATTACAGACACCAGGCTTTAAGCATTATGTAGATACCTTTAATGCAGACTATCCCGAAAAATATAAAAAAGCTATAAGCAATAAGGATTGCTGGGAATGGATGGAAAAAAACATTCCATTTTTTGAATGTCCAGATAAAGGGTTGGAGCGCACTTATTATTTTAGATGGTACACTTTCCGCAAGCATATTCGTGAGACATCTGATGGTTTTGTAATAACAGAATTTTTGCCTGATGTACCCTGGGCTGGTAAATACAATACTATCAATGCCACTGCTTGTCATCATTTTTATGAAGGTAGATGGCTTAGAAATAAAAAGTATTTGAACGATTATGCTGTGTTTTGGTTCAGGCATGACGGCTCTTTACGATTTTACAGCGACTGGTTAGGGGATGCTATCTACCATTATTACTTAATCACGAAGGATAAAGAATTGATCACCACCCTGCTGCCAGATATTATTACTAATTATGAAAAATGGGAGGCATCCAATGAAGACAGTTCCGGTTTGTTCTGGCAATTAGATGTAAGAGATGGCGGAGAAGAATCTATTGGCGGAAATGGATACAGGCCAACAATAAACAGTTACATGTATGGTAATGCTATGGCCATTTCGAAAATGGCCGGAATAACCGGAAACAAAAATATTGAAATAAAATATTTGCAAAAAGCAATCCTATTAAAAGAAAAGATACAACAAAAACTTTGGGATAATAAAGAACATTTTTTTAAGGTTTTACCTAAAGAGGAGGCCGCTTCTTTGGTTTGTGTGAAAGAATTAATTGGATACCTTCCCTGGTATTTTAATCTGCCGGATACTAACTATAGTACTGCCTGGAAATATCTTACAGATACTACTTGCTTTAAGGCGCCTTTCGGCCCCACCACTGCTGAAAGAAACCATTCAAGGTTTATGTATGAGAGCAGGCGTGTATGTATGTGGAATGGCTATTCATGGCCATTTGCCACTTCACAAACGCTTACAGCCTTGATTAATGTCCTTAATAATTATAAACAAGATTACCTATCTAAAAATGACTTTTTTGATTTGTTGCAAACTTATTGTCATTCCCAACGAATAAAGCTTAAAGATGAAAGAGTTGTTCCCTGGATCGATGAATCATTAAATCCTTTTACAGGTGATTGGTTTACACGAACCCAATTATATGAAAGAAGTGCTCCGGATAAAGACCGGGGAGAAGATTACAATCATTCAACCTTTAATGATCTTATTATTTCTGGTCTTGTGGGAGTACAACCGCAAGAAGGCAACCGGCTTGTTATTAATCCGTTGCTTCCCGTAGGTGAATGGGAATATTTTTGTCTTGACCGAATAGAGTACAATGGCGGCCTATTGACAGTTTTATATGATAAAAGCGGAGAGAAATATCATAGAGGAAAAGGGCTAATCGTATTTAAGAATGGAAAAAAAATTGCCTCATCCCCATCTCTAAAAAAATTAACAATCACATTATGAAACTTTCAAATTTACTTTTCATTTTTTTTTTAATATTTAATTCATCATTTTGTCAAATGCCGAATATAGATTTTATAAAAATAGAAGGTAAGACTTTTACTATGGGAGGCAACAAAGACTGTAATGAACAACCGGTACATCAGGTCACTTTAAAAAGCTTTTATATTAGCAAATTTGAAATAACGGTAGGGCAGTACCGCGCTTATTGTGAAACACAAGGACGTAAAATGCCACAACAACCTGAATGGAGTAAAAGTGATAATTGGCCGGTAGTAACGGTTTCATGGAAAGATGCCAGTGAATTTGCTGAATGGATTGGAGCTCGATTACCTACCGAAGCTGAATGGGAATTTGCTGCACGTGGCGGTAAAAATAGTAGCCAATTTACGATGTATAGCGGCAGTAACGATGCAGATAGCGTTTCGTGGAATTCGGAGAACAGTAATAAAGCTGCTCATGCTGTGGGAATGAAGAAACCCAATGGATATGGTCTGTATGATATGAACGGAAATGTACAGGAATGGTGTAATGATTGGTATAGCAGCAGCTACTATAAAATAAGTCCACTAAAATATCCTGTTGGCCCTGATTCAGGATTTCACAGAGTAGTACGGGGAGGCAGTTGGTTTACTCAACATAAATATCTTTATGTTGCTTTACGCTATAATATAGGCCCTGGTTATCGCTATGATGATTTAGGTTTTAGGATTGTTAGAAAGTAATATTGCTAAGATATTAATATATAAAATAAAAAATAGTTGCTTTTGGCAAAAATATAAAGGATAGATGAGAATAAACATGAGATAGCTTTTCAAAACTTGATCAACAATACAAGCGTTACGAGTGGTGGCCAGAAGGAAACTGTCAATAGCTATTTCATTAGATAATGGTAAAAACATGGCCTAAGAAAGTAGATTTGGAAGACGGGAATATAAAAGAGGAGTTATCTTATCCTTAGATTATCAATTTCGGAAATTCCACCGCAGTAACTTATGCATAGAATCGAAAGAAATTGCCTTTGGATGGCTATTAAAGTTTGGATTATGAAGCATGCAGAATTATTTTCAATCAATAATATAGTAAGATAATATGGAAACAAGTAAGTTGCCAGGAGGATTATGGCCGGTAATGCTAACTCCTTTTTTGGAAAACAATGAAATTGATTACCCCGGTTTGAAAAAACTAACTGATTTTTATATTCACAGCGGCGCACATGGATTATTCTCTAATTGTCTTTCCAGCGAAATGTTCCAGTTAACCACTGCTGAACGATTAAAGGTGATCCATACGGTAGTAAAGACAGCTAAATCAAAAGCAAGAGTAGTGGCTTCAGGTACATTTAGTCAGGATATGAAAAAATGTGCTGAGTTTATACAGCAGGTGTATGACACAGGAGTAGATGCCGTTATTGTGATCTCAAATCAAATAGCGGATATAGATGAAGGAGATGATGATTTTAAGAAAAGGATTGAATTGTTATTAAAGTTAACCGGTAATATTCCTCTCGGTTTATACGAATGCCCTTACCCTTACAAAAGACTTATTTCAACTGATCTGATGAGGTGGCTTGCCCAAACAGGCCGTTTTTTTTATCATAAGGATACCAGTTGCGATTTGAAATCCATTCAAAATAAATTAGAAGTAATTAAGGGAACCCGCTATTCTTTATATAATGCGAATACTATCACTTCATTGTCTTCTATGGAAAGTGGCGCTGCCGGAATATCCCCAATAGGAGCTAATCTCTATCCCGAGTTATATTCATTTTTAATTAAGGAATTCAAGCAGAAAGGGATTAGCAAACCGTTAGTACAATTGAATGCCCAGTTAGATTTGATGGATTCTATAGTGGACCAATGTTACCCTTTCTCCGCCAAACTTTTTTTACAGAACAGGGGACTCCCTATATCTACAACCTGCCGGATTCAACATGGTAAAATGAGGTCCGAAAATCATATGAAATTAGAGGCATTAATGGAAATTTTTGTTAAGACAGCACATGATTATAATGTCAAGATTGAAAGTTTTGATTTTAAAAAGAATAATAAGAAGGAAAATAAGGCATTGACTTTAGCATAATATGTAAAATCTCTAAAGTATTTCAATTTATCCTAAAGCATCATCCATGGGAAATATTGATATTATCGTTTTTATTGTTTACCTGGTTGGCATTACGCTTTTTGGAAGTTCCTTTTTTCAAAAAAGCAGATCTTCTTCGTCTTTTACTATAGGGAATAGCAATATACCTGCGTGGGTTATATCAATGTCTATTTTTGCCACTTTTGTTAGCAGTATCAGTTTTCTAGCCCTACCCGGGAATGCATATCTCACCAATTGGAATGCTTTTGTTTTTAGTTTATCTATCCCTATTGTTTTATGGATAGCGGTGAAATATTTTGTGCCATTATATAGAAAAATAAACAGTCCTTCTGCCTATACTTTCCTGGAAACACGGTTTGGCCCATGGGCACGGGTTTATGTTTCAGCTTGTTATCTTCTTACACAAGTGATGCGGGTCGGCACCATATTATATCTTTTAGCTCTTACGCTTAATGCCGTGGTTGGTTGGGATATCGTCACCATTATTATCATTACCGGATTAGCAGTAACCATTTATTCTTTATTGGGTGGTTTTGAAGCAGTTGTTTGGACAGATGCGATTCAGGGTATCATTCTTATCGGGGGTGCGCTTATAACAGCTATTTACATTTTATTCAATATGCCAGAAGGTCCGGCACAACTTTTTTCTATTGCAGCAAAGAATAATAAGTTTAGCTTAGGAGGTTTTAGTAGTAGTCTTTCAGAGCCTACTTTTTGGGTAGTACTTATATATGGTATTTTTATTAATCTACAGAACTATGGTATAGATCAGAATTACGTACAACGTTATATGGCTTCTAAATCAGAAAAAGAAGCAAAAAGATCTGCCTTCTGGGGTGGTATTATCTATGTGCCTGTTTCACTGTTATTTGTATTTATCGGAACTGCTTTATTTTCCTATTATCAGTCGGGAGCAGCTATCTTACCCGCTGAGTTAGAACAATCGGGTATGGCTGACCGTATATTTCCGTATTTTATTGTTACGCAGTTGCCGGTTGGTGTTACAGGATTATTAATCGCTTCTATTTTCGCCGCCGGTATGAGTACAATAGCTACCAGCTTCAATAGTTCTGCTACAGTTTTTCTTACAGATTATTATAAGCGGTACAGTAAAAAGCCGGTTTCCGAAAAAAAGGCCATGAAGATTTTATACCTGGCCTCACTGGTCATCAGCATTATTGGAATTATGGTGGCTATAGCAATGATCAATGTAAAAAGCGCACTTCATGCATGGTGGAAGTTAGCTTCTATATTCAGTGGTGGTATGCTGGGTATTTTTCTTTTGGCGGCTTCTTCAAGACTTACTACTTCTATAAATGCGTTGGTTGGAACTATTGCAGGTTTATTGGTTATACTATGGTTAAGTATATCACCGTTATTAGGAAATAAAGGCTTTTTTGCAATTCACTTCCATAGTTACTTAACTATTGTACTTGCTACAATTACTATCTTTTTTGTCGGATTTTTCTCTTCTCTCCTGTTTTGGAAAAAGTAGTTTTATAAAATCTCACTTGAAATAATTATTATGATGAGACTTTCTTCCTGATGGGTATCACCCGGCATACTTTAATTAAAATTATTATCTAGGGATCATATGCCAGAACCCTTTAAATATTTGGGAGAGCGAAAAAGTCATCAATCTTTAAATGAAGTTTATTTCTGGACTTCAGTAATTAAAGAATAAAGATACTATTGATTATAGATTTTCATCAGCAAGGTTTTATGAGACAGGTGAAGATGATCCGATAGCTATATAGCTATCGGATTTAAAATACTTACTCATTATATGGATAAATTATGATTGAGAATGTCGGGTGGGGACACCCGATAGGGAAACAGGACGTTTTATGTAATGTACTGGCAATACACATTTATTCCGTTTTATATTTTTTCTTTGGGATGATATTTATTTATTACACTTTTTTCGAAGGCATTTTTAAAAGAACGCCCGGCAAATGGCTGTCATTAAGTAAAGTAGTAAACAAAACAGGCGGCAAACCATTTTTCTGGCAAATAATCATTCGCAGCCTGGTTAGAGTAACTGTTATTGATTGCTTTTTTATTCCTTTTCTTGATAAGCCATTGTACGATTACTTAAGCGGAACAGCAGTGGTGAAAATATAATCTGATTGTTTTTTATGATTGATTATAATTATTGTTACAATAATAATTAAGGTTAATACACTAATAATTACAAAATAAATAAGGTGCGGGTCTTTATAAATAAACTCAATATTGTTATTGCCTTGGTGTACAGGCACCGACATAAATGTTGTGAATGATCTTTGAACCGGAACTTCTGTATTGTTATTATATGCTTTCCAAAATGTATAATAGTTCTGTAATAAAAACATAGTATCATCTCTCTCAGTTTTTACATCAATAACAATATTCTGGGGAGAAAATTTTTTTACCTGTAAATTACTATTGCCGGATAATAGAAACACATAAGGCTTGCCAAGCACAAAATCTTTTTGAGATGATTTAAAGAATATATCTGTTGATTTAAAATAAGAAGGATAATCTGTAAGTTTTGTTGTACCGATTTTTTTATTATAATAAGATGCGCTCCCAATGAGACCGGTTAATTTTTCATTTAAAGTATCAATTTTATTTATTGAAATTAGTTGAGGAACAGGAATACCTTTTGGATTAGAATTATACATTGCCTGAATCTGCTGAACCGTTGTTGCGCCAACACCTGTAACAGGCAAATACAATGCTGTGTTGATGATTAAATCAACTATTAATACCAATTACAACTGTTTTAAAAGATAATCTTTTATAAAAAGCAAATGGGAGGCAAATAATAATTGCAATAATTAAACTGATAAGGAAGGCAAGTGGAAAACTGATTTTTTCAAAAAAAGTTTTTAATAATGCAGCAGAAAAATTTTGAGATGATAACTGATAGAAAACATTTTGTATTTCATCTTTATAAAAAACAAAAATACCTACAATAGCAAACAGGCAAATAAAAATGAAATACCTTGTATAGTTTTTTAAATCAAAAAAAGATTTATTGTTTTTAATAATTTCCTGAAAGCCAAAACCACTCATTACACAAAAGAGCAAAATCATAAAAATTCTGTATTCTCCATTGGTTCTGATGTATTTAAAAAGCGGCAAATATTGATAAATGGTTTCTTTAAAATTTCCGCCCAAACCCAAAATAAACATTACAATTGCTGTAACTAAAAAGCAATAAACAAGCTTGTTTTTTGTTTTGAATGAAAAAAAAATTCCTGTAAAACCGATTAACGAAAAATAGGCATTGCGCATAGCAACATCTGTATTAAAGAATGATGTATGTGCTGTTGTGGAAAAAGGAAAAAGTATAGACAGCAGAGAAGAAATGCTGAACCCGGTATTTGTTATTTTAAAATTTTGTTGCGGCATATTTCTGCCATAAAAATTCCATATTGAAGCATAACTGTATAATGCCGGTGATGCTAATAAAAAAAACAAAGCAATACTTATGAGCAGAAATAAAAAAACACGTTTTGGATTTATAATTTTTTTACGTTGTAAAATAAGCATGCAGAAAAACAAAACAACAAGCATATAAACTGCGCCAAAAGGTATAGCCGGATGCCCGCCGGCAGCAACAAATGCAAAGCTAAAAGCAAGCAATACTGTTGAATAAATACCGGGTTTAAACATAAGCTGTAAAAAGCATTGAAGAAGCAATGGTAAAAATGCTGCGGCTGTTATAAAATTAATATATTGAATACTGCCAACAAAAAAGCCTGAACACATATACATACAGGCAACAGCAAATGCAACCGGCACCGAAAATTGTAACCACCTGCCTAAGCGAAACATAAAAATGCCTGCCAGGTAAATATATAAAAGAACCTCAATAGTTAAAGTATAGGCAGAATAACCAATTGCTGCAAACAGCCATGTAATCGGATTCCAGAAGGCAAAACCAGGATCTGCATAAATGGGAAAACCAAAATTCATGTATGGATTCCAGTAGGGGAAAATGCCTGCATGTAAAGCTTCGCTCAAAAAATATTTATCAGGAAAATTATCGCTGAATGCATCATTCTTCATTGCAAAATGCAAGGTGGATAAAGGCAGGTAAGCTAATAGGAAAGCAATTAGAAGAAGTATATATGGCCTTAGGCTTTTTGGAAGAATTTTAAGTTTATGCACAAAAATTAGAAGTTTTGCAATTAAAAGTTAATTCATCATTTCCATTATGAAATATATTCTGCTTAAATTTTTGATTATCTGTTATTTTTTAGCTTAGCTATAAAGACATTACCTCAAGAATTTAAAGGGTATCAATTGCAAAAATATGTACAAATTACTTTTGTAAGACATGAAGATATTCCTGTAAAAAATCATTTAGGTTTTGTAAAGATTTTTGATGGAAATTTAAAAGAGATTTTTGTTCTTCATTGCAAAGAAAGAAAATTAGAAACAATTTTGAACAAATATGTAATATTGAGTTTAAAAAAGGAATACCCCCCATTCCTGGCGGGTGTCCCCACCGGATATACCTAAATTATTATTATATCTTAGAAGCATATGCCGGAACTTTTTAAATATTCGGGAGAGCGAAAAAGCCATCAATCATTAAATGAAGTTTACTTCTGGACATCGGTTATTAAGGAATGGAAACATTTGCTTAATGATGATGAAATGAAAATGATTATAATAGAAAGCTTTCAATGGTTGGTAAAGCATGAGCTTGTTTATATTTATGGATATGTAATAATGCCCAATCATATCCATGTATCCTGTCTGCCGACAGGCAGGTATGGGAACAATTAAAAATGAATGGCAAGAAAACCCCTAAAGAAAGTTTTGAAAAGTTTACGGGCCATATGTTTTTAAAACGATTAAGAATTAATAAAGGAAATTTGAGCGATTATGCAACTGGACAAAAAGATAGGAATTATTTATTTCAGCCAGCGTAGGGTGTGTCACGAATGGAGAGAATGGATAGTTCTTTTCAATGTTGTATAAAAGATGGTAGTAGGCCTACCGCATACGCTGTACAGACAGAGTATGCAAACCACCTGAAGGTGCTATATTCAAAAGATATGGTGCTGAACGTTCAGGCAAAAGGTTTCGTGTAACGAGATCAGGTGCGTGCAAAGAAGCTGAACGAAAGTAAACCGACCGAAGACATGTCGAAATGGCTCCTCGTTGTTAAAAGTATCGGTTCCCTACGATTGATACGACAGGCTGTAGCAGTCATCTGTTTACCGGCTACAGAACAACCGGCATTAAGGCGGCAGGAGCTTTGCACAGGCTTTTATACGAAACGTGAGAGGCTTACCTGTTGATGTGCTAATATGCTTTGCAGGAAGTTTTTTTTTATACCAAGGGCATCCCTTTGGGACAAAGCGACTGTTCGTCAAAAGACCTACAGTTCATACTGCAACTCAATCTTGCTTAAAGCAGGAGAAGCAACAGGCGAGCGTCGGACGAAGCCATAGTAGTGATGAAGTCCCGGTAATCGGGATGGAGCGAAGGGCTTCGGTTATCCAGTCAGAATTATTTTAAACAACACGGATGATTGAAGTTTAAGTTAGCAAGTAACTTATGCAGTTGTCAGTGGAAGATGAAGAAAGAAAATGACAAAATCATTACCTGTAAGTAAAAGGATGGTATGGGAAAGCTATCTGAAAGTTGTGTCAAAGAATGGCGGAGCAGGCATTGACCGTGAGAGCATTGAAAAGTTTAATGCAAACATGGCAGGCAACCTGTATAAGCTATGGAACCGCATGACATCGGGCAGTTATTTTCCATCGCCTGTACGGACGGTATTTATTCCAAAGAAGCAAGGCGGTGTAAGACCGTTGGGCATACCAACGGTAAGCGACCGCATAGCACAGGGTGTAGTAAAAGATTACTTGGAACCCGCAATGGAAGCCATCTTTCACAATAGCTCATTTGGATACAGACCGGGCAGAAGCGCACATGATGCACTTGTTCAATGCCAGGCAAACTGTATGCAGAAAGCATGGGTGTTAGATGTGGACATAAAAGGGTTCTTCGACAACATCAGTCACAGTACGATGATGGAACTGCTTGGGCAGCACACACAGGAAAAGTGGGTATTGATGTATGTGAAACGATGGTTGAAAGCAGGAGTAGAACAGGAAGACGGAAGCATAACAGCAAGAACGAAAGGCACCCCGCAAGGTGGTGTTATAGCTTTACGTACACACTCACAAACATTGAGTTTTTCAGGCGGGTGGAAATTAAAAGAGGTAAGTTTTAATATTTTCATAAAAAGTATTACATTTATGATAAATGGAAAGAGCACAGAACTCAGAATTGGCCAAACGCATCAACCAGGCGTTTACCTTGTTGCAAAACAACAAGCCTCAGCCGCATATAGCAGAAAAGCTGATGCAGAAGTATGGCGTATCTCAGGTACAGGCCTACCGTTATATACAGTTGGCCCGGGAGATCAACGAGAAAATGGCGATACCGGAAAGTTCTGTGGTGTTTACAGTAAAGCTTCCACCTACACTGATCAACCGGATAAAGAAACTATCGGGATCCAGAGGGCTATCGATCAGCAAAGTGGTTCATACTGCGCTGGAAGAATTTTTAGCAAAGAAGGGTCATGGCAAAAAAGGAGCAACAACTTAAGGTATCATTTACCTATGATCGTTTGTGGGAGCAAAAGCTCTCTCAGGTTTATCATCTCCTTGTTCCGGCCGGCCAACCAGTTGTTTTCACTGAGCAATCATCATATAAATTAATAGAACAAACTTCAGTATATGAAAACAGCAGCCATATACACCAGAGTGTCCTCGAACCAGCAGAAGGAGAATAAAACCATTGGCAGTCAGGTGGACGAACTCTTAAGTTTTGCAGAACAGCAAGGTTATGTTGTTCCGGATGAGTATGTGCTTAAAGATGAAGGGTATAGTGGTGCTATATTAGTTAGGCCTGGACTTGAAAGAGTAAGAGACCTGAGTGCCGAAGGTCAGATACAGGCGATATTAATTTATAGTCCTGACCGCCTGAGCCGCAATTATGCATATCAGGTAGTATTAATGGATGAATTTGCATCGTGTGGTACGGAAGTATTATTTATTAACTCACCAAAAGCAGATACTCCGGAAGAAGCGTTGTTATTACAGTTTCAGGGCATGATCTCAGAGTACGAACGGGCAATTATTAAGGAGCGGTGCCGCAGAGGGAAACGTTATAAAGCCAAATCAGGGGTGGTGAATGTATTATGTGGTGCGCCTTATGGCTATAGCTATATCAGGAAGACCGAGGATGCCGCAGCTTATTATCAAATCAATGAAAAGGAAGCTGAAGTGGTAAAGGAACTGTTCCGGATGTATACAGAAGATTTTTGTAGCATAGGCACCGTTGCCAGAAAGTTTACTGCTGAAAAAATACCGACAAGAAAAAATACAGGTAAATGGGAACGTTCTGTTATCTGGGCAATGCTTCGAAATCCTGCTTATTGTGGTAAAGCTTGTTATGGAAAAACAGAGCATGCAGAACGCCAAAGAATTACTAAACCATTAAGAGCAAAGGGCGGATTTGCAGTAAAGAATGGGTGTAACAGGGAAAAGCCAAGAGAAGAATGGATAGAAATCCCGGTGCCGGCTATAATCAGCCAGGATGTTTTTGATATCGCACAGGAAAGGTTAAAAAGCAATAAGCTCCATTCACAGCGGAATACAAAAGTAGAAACATTGCTGCAGGGTATGATGGTGTGCAGTGAATGCGGCTATTCTTTATACAGAACGTATACAGAAACATCAGCAAAAAAAAGGATTTATTATTACAGATGTTTTGGTTCAGATCCTTATCGCTTTGAAGGAGTAAGAAAGTGTAATTGCAAACCCCTCAGGCAAGACTACCTGGACAATGTTGTGTGGCAGCAGATAGCAGAGTTATTAGAAGACCCAATGCTGATCCAAAGAGAAGTCGAAAAAAGAGTGGAAGAAACAAGAAAGGCTAGTCCTGTATTAAAACAAAAAGAAGCCATGCTCAGGCAGCGTAATAAATTATCACAGTCAATGGATAAATTATTAGATGCTTACCAGGAGGGTCTTATCACTATAGGGCAATTAAGAACCCGAATGCCGGAATTACAAAGGCGGGTTAATACCACAGAGAAAGAGTTGGAGAATCTGAAAAATCATGAGCTGGCATTGGATCAACGGCTTCAATACCTGGATGCAGAAAGCTTTAAAAACCAGCTAGGCATTAATGTTCATCAACTGGATATAAAAGAAAAAAAGAAGATTTTAAGATTGCTGGTAAAGGAGGTTGTGGTTGGTGACAATAGTATAGATATCAGGCACTCCATACCCTTAAAGGAGAACAAAAATGAGCAAAATAAAAAAAATTACCAATTGTGTACGAGGAGTGATTAGTCCGTTGTTAGCTAACATATACCTGCATCATGCTTTTGACAAGTGGATGGATGAAGCACAACGGCAATGTCCTTTTGAGCGTTACGCTGATGACATCGTAATACATTGCAGCAGTAAAGAAGAAGCTGATCAGATGCTGGAAGAACTGAAAACAAGAATGCAGGAATTTGAGTTAACACTGCATCCTGAAAAGACAAAGATTGTGTATTGCAAAAACTATCAGCGCTGTGAAAAGCACGATAATGAAAGCTTCACCTTTTTGAGTTATAGTTTTCAGCCGAGAACAGTGAAGGATAAGTTTGGCAGAGCAAAACGCTTATTAGTGTTTAGTGCAGCTATCTGCAATGCAGCCAAAACGAGTATCAGAACAGCTATCAAAGAAGTGTTGCGAACGCAGTGGAGTACACAGTCGTTAGAATGGTTTGCAGAGAAACTAAATCCTAAAATACGTGGCTGGATCAATTACTACACAAGGTTCAACAGAGATGAAGCACATGGCGTATTTTATTATCTGAATGAACTAATCCGCAAGTGGATGAAGAACACATATAAGATACGGGGCAAGAACAGGTTGTACAAGAAGTATCAATTGATACAAGCAGAAAACCCATTGTTGTTTTATCATTGGAAGATTGGAATAAAAGCATGATTGGATAATACGAGCCGTATGAAGGGAGACTTTCACGTACGGTTCTTTGAGCGGCTTGGGCTGAAATGCCCTTGCCTACTCGACTGTTCCCGTACTTTCACAAGCCCAAACACTCCACTTGTTCGAGCCGCCGTCTCATATCTTCGTATAATGATAA
This sequence comes from Hanamia sp., assembly GCA_965217965.1. GTDB lineage: Bacteria > Bacteroidota > Bacteroidia > Chitinophagales > Chitinophagaceae > Ginsengibacter. The sequence goes on from CBDCJQ010000002.1 coordinate 1,740,226, forward strand.
AAGATTTGCTTTACATTATATTTATCTGAATACAATTTATGGAAGTATTGCAGCAACCTGCGCCGTTGGTCTAAACATGCATTTTGCAATGTACAGTCGGAGGCAAGTCTGCAATACTTTACCTTACTGAGCTTCAATAGTACTTAAGCACTTTATATTATAAATGATGCTGAATAAAACATGAGAGAAGGCTGTATATGGTATTCCATTTTGTAATTATTAATCATCATTAAAAAAAGGAAAATATACTAAAGTATTCCGTAGGTTTAGATGTGTCTTCTAAAGATATTCATGCCTGCATTTCTGCCATTGATGCAGAGCAAAAGGTAAAAGTTATTTCATCCAAAGTAATTGATAACACACCAAAAGGTTTTGAGATTTTAATTGCCTGGATAGAAAAAAACAGAAAGCAGAAAGATATTCCATTAGGCATTGGAATGGAAGCAACCGGTATTTATCATGAAGAATGTGCTTATTATTTGCACGATAAAAAATACTCCGTTTGTGTAGTGTTGCCTAACTACGCAAAGAAGTTTTTACAAGCAAGTGGCTTGAAATCCAAGAATGATAAAATAGATGCCAAAGGTTTAGCTCAAATGTTTGCAGAAAGAGCATTTGCGTTATGGGCACCTATGGATAAATTCTATTATCACTTAAGAGCCTTGACAAGGCAACAGGAATCTCTGCAGGAAATAAAAACAGGTGTTGTAAACCAGCGCAGTGCTGCAAAGAGAAGTGCTTTCATAAACAAAGAGGTTATTAAACAACTCAATGGAACAATAAAATTTTTAGAAAAGAAAATTGCAGAAATAGAGAAAAAAATAATTACTCATTTAAAATCAAATAAACAAATAGAAGATCAGGTTCAAAATGCTTTAACGGTTACAGGAATAGGAATTGTGACACTGGCAGTCCTGCTGGCAGAAACAAATGGTTTTTTATTATTTAAAAGCATCCGTCAATTAGTTAGTTTTTCAGGATATGATGTAGTAGAAAATCAGTCAGGAGGGCACCGGGGTAGAACTAAAATTTCTAAAAAGGGGAATGGTCATATTAGAAGATCATTATTTTTTCCTGCATTTACAGCAGTGTCTCACAAGTGTAAACCCTTTTTAGATTTATATAACCGGACATTCGAAAAGCACAAAATAAAAATGAAAAGTTATGTAGCTGTGCAGAAAAAATTATTGGTCATAGTTTATACGATTTGGAAAAAAAATGTACGCTTTACCGAAGAATATATTACTGATAATACAAGAGAAAAGGAGCTGGCGTCTACCTCTCTGGACAGCTTGGTACAAGCTGAATAAATTAGTGCCAGGCAAGCTGGCACTAAACAAGGTAGAATACAATCGAATGATCGCTGTATGTCTCCTCTCTGGAAAGTCAAAGGTACTCAAAACGATTTTTAAAATTTATTTGGAAATGAACATAGTACCTCCTGACCAACGGCAACAAATAATAAAGAACCCATAATTATATATATATTAGTATAATGAATCCAGAATATACTACTCATGCGGCACAATATTTTACAGCCACAATTTATGAATGGCAAGCAGTTCTTGCCGATGATATGCATAAGGATATAATAATCGAAAGTTTACAATATTTGGTGAAGGATAAAAGAATTGAATTGAACGCATTTGTTATTATGAGCAATCATATTCATTTAATATGGCAACCCTTAACAGGCTTTACAGCTTCAAGTGTTCAGGCATCGTTTATGAAATATACGGCACAGCAGCTAAAGCGTTCGCTCATTAAGAATAAACCAGATATGCTTGATACATTTAAGGTGAATAAATATGACCGGGAATACCAGATATGGAAGAGAGAGCCATTGGGTATTGAACTGCTTAATGAATCAATGTTTAAACAAAAACTAGAATACATACATTATAACTTGCCTACCGGCAGGCAGGTCCTGTAATGGCGGGTTTGTGTAGTCTGCCGGAAGAATATTATTATTCATCTGCAAAATTTTACTATGGCGGAACTAATGGTTTTGGAATGCTCAAACATTATTCAGGCAATTAAGTGTGGCTTTACAGCCCCGTTGGTCAGAGACCAGACGGGGGCTTTACAGGTCTTGAGATTTAATATGGGCGGCGGGGGAACACCCACATAGGCAGAAAAAATACAGGTTGAAGATGTTGTGTAATTTCATTATTAATCTTGTAGTATATTGAAATAATAATTCAACAAACATTACTAAATAATCTTACTAAAAATTTTGATATGAAACCAATTAATACAGCACTATGTTCTTTTGGAATGAGTGGATGGGTTTTCCATGCGCCATTTATACAGATGAATCCAGGCTTTAACTTATATGCCGTTTGGGAGCGCAGTAAAAACCTCGCAGAAGAAAAATATCCCGGTATAAAAACTTACACGAAGCTGGAAGATATGCTGGCAGATGATCTTGTGGAATTAGTGATCGTAAATACGCCCAACTACACGCATTATGAATACACGAAAAAAGCCATGCTTGCCGGCAAGCATGTGGTTGTTGAGAAGCCATTTACGGTTACGGCTGATGAAGGAAATGAATTGATAAAAATTGCTAAAGAAAAAAACGTAAAGCTATCAGTTTATCAAAACCGGCGCTACGACAGCGATTACCGGACAATTAAAAAAGTGCTGGATAAAAAATTGCTGGGTGATCTTGTTGATGTAGAAATGCATTTCGACAGGTACAAAGAAGATATAGGCCCGAAGGTGCATAAAGAAACTCCCGGGCCCGGCACCGGCTCCCTCTATGATTTGGGAGCACATATAATTGACCAGGCGCTTCAATTATTTGGAATGCCCCAAAAACTTTTTGCAGACATCCAGGCGATGCGGCCCGTATCAAAAGTGGATGATTATTTCAATATTTTGTTTTATTATAAAACATTCAGGGTGCATCTGCGCTCGAGCTACTCAGTGCGTGAAATTTTACCGGGCTATATTTTTAACGGGTTAAAAGGTTCTTTTATAAAATCAAAAACCAATGTGCAGGAAGATATGCTCACAGCAGGCCATACGCCGGATGAAGCAGGGTGGGGAACAGAGCCTGAAGCAGAGCGGGGATTGTTGCACACAGAAATAAATGGGAAGGTGGTAAGAGAATATATACCTACTGAGCGGGGAAATTACAATGATTATTATAATGGAATTTATGAAGCGATCCGCAACGATAAGCCATTGCCGGTAACTGCGGAGGATGCTGTGAAGGTGATTAAAATTATTGAAGCAGCCTATAAGAGTAGTAAGGCCGGAAAGGTTACAGCACTATGACGAATTTCTTTACAACAAACAATAAAAGATAAGGGCTGCAAAAATAATTTTGTAAAAGCTTTTTGAAATTCTACAATTCAAATTGAAACACGGCACTATAAAAATGTGGTGAGAGAATTTTAGTATATTATTTTTATATGCCCCTTTAAAAACCCAGCCTAACGATTACCTGAACTTTATTAAATGAATGGCTGACCTGTTTACAGGCCAGCCATTTCATTTAATCATTATCTTTTTTAAATAATTATTTTATCGGCGCAATGGGCTTGTTTATGTTTGCTGTCCACTCCATACTGATAGCGCTTTTTTCCACTTTAAGATAACTGCCCGGGTTAATTTCCAGCATCATTGTGCCATCATCATTTATTCTATTTACCGTGCCATGGATACCCGCAATCGTTACGATCTTATCGCCCTTTTGTAAGTTGGTAAGAAACTGCTTTTGCTGCTTTGCTTTTTTTGCCTGCGGCCGTATCATGAAGAGCCAAAAAACAAGAATCATTAATCCTAAAAAAACAAATTGAAATCCACCACCCCCAGATCCGCCTTGTCCTAACATTAAAAAAACCATTGCTAAATTCATATATTGTTTGGTTTGTATGTGCCGTTGAATGCGGCTTTTGAAAAATTATTTTTTAGATGCTTCTACTTCACCTGTGAGCTGCAACACAGGAAAGCGGGGATATGCATTGGAGACCACTGTAACATCTTTGTGCACAGGGCCAACCCTTCCTGCACTATTGAATACTACTTTTAAAAAGCCCGTCTCGCCCGGCTTGATCGGCTCTTCCGGCTTTTCCGGCACGGTACAGCCGCAGCTTGCAATAGCAGATGAAATGATTAAGGGTTTTTTACCCATATTTTTAAAACGATAACTGTATTCTACTTTTTCCCCATCTGTAACCTTTCCAAAATTATAGACCGAATCAATTATTTGCACAGCGGTGGAATCGGTAAAAGGTTGCGTAGCGTCTGCTGCCTGCAGCACGTCTACTTTATTTCTCGTGTTTCTTATATCGCAGGAGAAAAGAACACACATTACGAACAAACCCAAAAACACTTTCTTCATTATTTCAATTTTTTCGCAAAGGTATTATAAAACACTGTTCTTGAAATTCTTCTTGTGAATTTTATTCTCCGACACCAGTTCTTTGTGAATGTTATCCAGGATTCCATTTACAAAATGCCCGCTCTGTTCTGTGCTATACTCTTTTGCCAGGTCAATATATTCATTCATAGTTACCCTCGGCGGAATGGTTTCGAAAAATAGAAATTCACAAACGCCCATTTCCATTAATATCATATCGAGCGCTGCAATGCGCTCTGCATCCCAGTTTTTCAATCTCGGCTTTATTAACTCGCGGCAAACACTTTTTTTACTGATAACACATTCCAGCAGATCCACTGAAAAATCCATTTTTTCTCTACCCACCATCTCCATAAAGTTGAAGGCCGAAGGCTTTTGCAGCAAGGTGTTCATCAGCAGTATCATCATTTCTGCATCGTCATCCCAATGGATAAATTTTTCTTCAGTATCGCTTATAAAATGATCGTCAGGCAACATAAGATCGGAAAAAATAAATTCAAGAATTTTCTTCTCTGATTTTTTATCGCGGTATTTTAATGAAGTATATTCCTTGTAATCCGGTGATGCAACTAATGCGAGATAACATTTCTTTATTAGCTCATCATTCACCAGGTATTTGATTTTTAAATCTTCTACAGATTTTTTAAAAGAAGGATTTTCAAGAATCGCCCACATCGTTTCGTTACCGGCAATTTTAATATTGATATTTAGATCGTGTAAAGAAGGTAAGTGCTTCTGCGATTTTTGCGCCGCATCTTTTTCTGAAAAGCGGGCAACTTCAATTATATAATATGCCAGGTAGGTAAAGAGTTGCTGGGAATGCTCCAGGTTTTTTTTAAGTATTTGTAAAGGCTCGCCGGGGCGTGTATCTTGGTTCATAGATTCAACACTGTACAACGTCTGCATTACTTTTACCCGGATATTTCTTCTGCTTAACATTTCTAAAAGAACTTTTTAAGGCTGCGAAGATAATATGAAATTGTTTAGCAGGTATTTTCAACTACGAAGCATTTATTTTAGTATGGCCGATAAAATTTTAGTTGAATTATTTTACATCATTTAAGGTTAGGCCTCAAAAAAAATCCTGCTCTGTTAATGGAGCAGGATTTATAAAATTTTTGACGGGAATATTTTTTATTCGACAACCAGTTTTTTACGTACAACGTTCATGCCGTTTGCGTTGCTTAACTGTACAATATAAATACCTCTTAATCCTGTAAGGTCGATGAAAGTGCTTTGTTGTATAAGCGTTTGCTCTTTTATTTTTTTACCCGAATTATCGTATAACATCATTATTGCCGGGCCGCTATAGTTGTCTAATAAAATTTGTACCTGTCCTTTTGCAGGGTTTGGAGAGATCATAAAATTATTTTTGATGTCCGCAAAAGTTATGGTGCGAATGGCTGAAAATGATGACGAGCCATCTGCTTCTACTATTTCCAGCCTGTAAAATAGCTTTGACCAATTAGCGATAGAGGAATCAAAAAAGGTATAGCTCGCATTTCCATTTGATGATTTACTTTCTACAAAACCAATCGTGGAAAAAACCGGCCGGTTATTTTCTTTTCGCAGAATGCGATAGCCTTTTATGTTTTGTTCAACCGAGGTATTCCACTGAAGTTTTACGCCACTATTTCCTGGTAATTTTTGCGCTGTAAAGGAGGTTAAAGTAATTGGAAGTGCGCTCAGGAAAAATACATCTGAAGTATCATTCGAGCCGAGGATATTCGTTACTACTAATTGGTAACTGCCGCCTCCGGCAGGAATATAATCAGGATCTGTGGCGCCGGATATAACCACATTATTTCTCAACCATTGATATGTAAGATTACGTCCTTGTAAGCCCTGCAATAAAAAGGAGCCGTTGCCTTGGTCTATGGGCATAAAATAAGCCTTGGGATTGCGTTGGTAGCTGGTATCTTCAACCCTGTAAACAGTTCCATTATTGTTAAACAATATATACAAATCTCCAAGCCTGTCCTGCCCAAATGAAATTGGGTTTCCGGTGGCCTGGGCGTTAGTAATGTATCGTGTCGCCGGGCCTGAAAGCGTACCATTTGACTCTTGAATTCCATCAATCCATTTAGCCACATAATCAGCATACAGGTAAACGCCCCATAACGATTTTGACTGTGCACTTCTGTAGACATAGCCTCCTGTGATGGACTGCCCTACAGCATGTGTGTAATCATAAATAGGTAGCGTAAGTCCAGCCTGGTTGCAGCCTGACGAGGGATTGTAACAAGCTGTGCCTTCCATGATGTTCCATCCATAATTTGCTCCGCCGGCGGCGTTGGCTGCCTGAAAATCTATTTCTTCCACCGCGCTCTGGCCTACATCCGCTATCCAAAGATCGCCCGTGGTTCTATCGAAGCTGCTGCGCCACGGATTGCGAACACCGTAAGCCCATATTTCTTCCTTTTTGCCGCTTTGGCCTGCAAAAGGATTTGTGGCAGGTGTTTCATATGGTTGCGTTACTGAGGCGTTACTTACATCTATCCGCAATATTTTCCCAAGGAAAGTATTTGTATTTTGGCCATTTCCAAATGGATCGCCTCCGCTTCCTCCATCTCCAAAATTTATGTACAAATACCCATCCGGGCCAAACATCAGGTTACCACCATTGTGATTGGAAAAAGGTTGAGATTGCGAGAGGATACTTAGGCCGGATGTCAACGCGATATTTGAGTCAGCGGGATCTACAGTATACTGCTCTACAACGCTGGTAAGTTGACCATTGATATTTGCTGTATAGTCAACAAAAAATTTGCCGTTCGTTTTGTAATTGGGACTAAAGGCAAAGCCAAGAAAACCTTCTTCGCCATTGGTGTATGATGAAACTTTTGCCGTAATATCAAGAAAAGGAGTGGGGCGTAATGTGCCATCAGCATTTACAACCCTGATTCTGCCCGGGCGTTCTGCGACAAATAATCTGTCGTCACCGCAGTTTTTAATATCGATAGGTAAATTAAGGCCGGCTACATACGGGTTAACAGCCAATTTTTGGGCTTCTGAGTTCTTTACACTCAACAAAGAAATGCAAGCAAGGGAAAGGATTGGTAAAGCGTTTTTCATTTATGGAGTTTAATAATTTTTTACGCAAATACTTTGCCGTTAATAACAAATTTTAGCAAAAATATTGAGTAAAATTTTAGAAATAAATTTTCAAACAAACTTTTTGAGTAAGGCATTTTTACCTTAAAAGGAAAACTACATTGCTGTAAAAAATACTACAAACCTGTAAGCCGGATTCTGTATCCCGTTATATAACGGGAGGCCATCATTTATCTTGCTGTTACATTACTGCAACAATCTTGCTGCCTACCCTTCCTGGTTTTTCCGGTTAAGGCGGAAAACATAAACGAGCAGCTTATCTTGCCTAAGTATGATTTCTCACGCTTCGGCAAACCAGGATATACGTGGCATTACAGCACACAAGGTTTACCCTCCCGGCATGTTACCAAACCGGGTCGTGAGCTTTTACCTCACGTTTTCACCCTTATCCCGCTTGCGATAAATCGCTATCAGGACGGTAATTTTCTGTGGCACTTTCTTTCCGAAATTAAATTCGGAACCGGCCATTAACCGGTGTGTTACTCTTTGCTGTCCGGACTTTCCTCCCCATTGTTTTAAAAACAGAGCGATGACCCGGTTTGTAGTAATTGTAAATATACAAAGCCTAACGCGGCCATTGATAACTAACCGGGCTTTATAAAAATTTTCTGATGAAGAAAACTAAAATTGTCTTCGTAAAATAAATTGGCCCATCTCTCCTGTTGCTTGTATGGAATAATTTCCGGAAATTGTTTTTCCATCATGTGAAAGCTTTCCGTTAGCAACACTATTTATGTTGCCGGCATTTAAATAAAGCTGTACGTCTCCTTTTTTATTAAATCCATATCCGGAGCCAATCATTTGGTTGCCAATATAAATTTCAATACTTAGGTTATCGCCATTTTGAACAATATCGTACGTATAAGTAATTCCATTCACAGTTTCAGTCCAATTACCATCCGCGTCCAAATTGGCAGCGTTTGCCGGGAGCCGGTCATTCGCAATGTTTTGCTGTTCGCTTCCTTGTCTTGGTTCATTTTGCGGTTGTACCTCATTTTGGTTTTCAACGTTTGAAGGGTGCGTTGAATCCGGCTTATCGTTATCATCGGCAATATTTACCAACACTGAAACAGTTATGATTATTCCTATTAAAATGTAAACCCACCAAGAATTTTTTTTCCACCATGTCTTATCGTTGGGGGCGGGGTGGGGTACCGGCGAAGGCTTTGGCATCAATCCAAACTTTATAAGCATATTGATAAGCTGTTCGGTATCGTAGTCCCATCTTTTATTGCTTATTTCATAAGATTGCCTGAGCAAGAGAGGTTGCAATTCAGCAGGCAGGTCATCAGCCCCGGGCAATTGCCCGCCATCTACCAGCACCGGCACTATACGTATGTCTCTTTGCAACGCCGTGCTTATTTCTGTCTTCACCCAATCGTTCGGGTTTTTTATACGGGAAGTGTTGTCTGCAGGATTTACCCCCAGCCAGTGCGGGCCAATGATGGCAAGCATAATATCGCAAGACTCAAGAGATTTGGAAATGGCTTTGGTAAAATCGAGCCCCGGCTCTATTTTATCAATATCCATAAAGATCTGATCTTCGCTGAAATGTTGTTTGAGCCTGTCAACCAATCGTCCTGTTTCGCCGGCAGTATCGTGTACCCGGTAGTTGATAAAAATGTTCTTTTTTTTATTTTGCATTGCGTCCCTGGAAAAACCTTGCATATTCATGGTATAATTTTAGTGAAGCAATCTGGTGATAATTTCTAAATTACAAATAATGCCTGAGTAATTCATGCACTGCTTTTTTATCTTGCCGGGCTTCAAAAAATAGGTTAGACAAAAAAATCATTTTACTCAACGGGGTTCCTCGTTTATGTTTGCAAAAAAAATCACGGTATGGATTTGCAAAAAATGATTGGCGAAGCCTGGAGCAATCGCGGGCTCTTAAACGACGAAATATATACAGATGCAATAAGGAATGTAATTGATAAAATAGACGAGGGCGAACTGCGTACAGCCATGCCCGTAAGTGATGAGCTTTATAACAAAGAATCGTCGCAGGTATGGAAAGTAAATGAATGGGTAAAGCAGGCAATACTGATGTACTTCGGCATACAGCAAATGGAAACATACTCTCTGCCTCCTTTTGAGTTTTATGATAAAATGAAGCTTAAAATAAATTATAAAGACCTGGGTGTAAGAGCAGTTCCGCACGCAATCGCCCGGTATGGCGCATTCCTGGGCAGGAACGTGGTGCTGATGCCAAGCTATGTAAATATTGGCGCTTATGTAGATGAAGGTACGATGGTAGATACATGGGCCACCGTTGGTAGTTGTGCGCAAATCGGCAAAAATGTACACCTGAGCGGGGGAGTTGGTATTGGCGGTGTGCTTGAGCCACTGCAGGCAAGCCCGGTTATCATTGAAGATGGTTGTTTTATTGGCAGCAGAAGTATAGTAGTGGAAGGTGTGAAGGTTGAAAAGGAAGCCGTGCTTGGCGCTAATGTAGTGCTTACGCAGTCCACTAAAATTATTGATGTAAGTGGCAACGAACCTGTGGAATACAAGGGAAATATACCACCAAGGAGCGTAGTGATTCCCGGTAGCTATTTAAAGAAATTTCCTGCCGGAGAATATAATGTGAGCTGTGCATTAATAATAGGTAAGCGAAAAGAAAGCACGGATAAAAAGACCAGCCTGAATGAAGCGTTAAGAGATTTTAATGTGAGTATTTAATTTTGTGAGGCTTTATATTTGTAACATTATTTTACTCAGTCATTGGGTCAATAGGTCAATGGTCAATGGGGTCAATGGGTCATTACCTAAACAAACGAAAGTTCTTTTTCTTATTGACTCAATGACATTAGATCCGCCCGGGTGGCGAAATTGGTAGACGCACTGTGTTCAGGTCGCAGCGTTCGCAAGGATGTGCTGGTTCGAATCCAGTCCCGGGCACATAGTAAGCCGTGTAAATAGTTTAGTTGATTTATGCGGCTTTATTATTTTTTTAGTGTCGGGTTACTTCACTTTTTAACGCTTATTTTCACTGGCATTTATCCTGCACTTTTTTGACACACAGAGTATATGAATATTCCCATAGGAGGTGTTAAGGCCAGCTCATTTCCCTGGGAGTTTGTTGAAAAACAATTTTCCTGGAATACGATCACCATTGCAAAAGATGTTGAAACAAATATTTTTTATTCATACTGAAATTCAGTTTTAATTAATGAGTTGCAGCGCTTTCCATTTTTAATTCACCGAGATAACGCATGGTGGCTTCTACAAAATAATAATCTGCATAGCTTAACGGAACGTCTATCTCTGATTTGCCCGGAAGATGGCCTACGCTGTGTTTTAATAAAAATCCGCCGGCTTCATCGCCTTCAGCCTTATAAGGTGCACTGGATAAATTTTGTAGGATAACAGCAGCCACGTTTTGATATTCCTTTTTTGCAGCACCAGAAGTATAGCCTGCTAACTCTATTAAAGCACTGCTGATGATCGCAGCCGCTGATGCGTCGCGAAATGTTTTAGGAATTCCCGGTGCATTGAAATCCCAAAAAGGAATTTTATCTGCCGGAAGGTTGGGGTTATGTAAAATAAAACCTGCAATATGCTGCGCCTGCTCCAGGTATTTTTTATCGCCCGTTTCCCGGTACATCATAGTGTAGCCATATAACCCCCAGGCCTGTCCCCGTGCCCAGGCCGATTCATTGGCAGCCCCCTGGCGTGTACGCTTTTCCTGCACTGCGCCTGTAATTGGATTATAATCTACCACATGGTAAGAACTGTAATCACTACGAAAATGATTTTTCATAGTGGTATTGGCATGCGTAACTGCAATGTGATAGAAGGAAGAATCATGTGTCTGCCTGAAGGCATACATCAGTAATTCAAGGTTCATCATATTATCAATGATAACAACAAAATGAGAAGGTTCAGAATTCCAGGATCTGATACAACCAACAGCAGGATTAAACCGTGTGGATAGTGAACGAGCTGAATTTACCAGAATAGAATCATAGCCTTTAATTGGCGCTATTCGCATGGCATTACCAAAGCTGCAATACATCATAAATCCGAGATCGTGGGTATCTCTGTTAAATTGTTCCTTCTCCAATAATTTCATCCGGCGCAATGCTTCATTGAGTAAATTGGAATCTTTTGTGTGCTGGTATAACCGCAGTAAAGTGCCGGGAAAGAAGCCACTCACCCAACCATCGGGAACAGTGTATTGTACCGCACCGTTTTCGAACGTTCGCGGCAAACTTCCTTCAGGTGTTCTTCTCATTAATATTTTATATTGATCAGATGACTGCAGCAGCACGCCGGTCAATTTTTTTGAGAGTGATGTATTCTTTAATTTTTTCTGCATCGAACACCCGACGAGGAAATAAGAAGAAAGAAACAATAATATTAACCGGTTAATCATAGAAAATTATTTAGGCTTCTTTAAGGTTTAACTATTTGTACAAATATTCATCTTTATAGTCAACTTTGCTTGTATGTTATCACTAAAAGAATGGATAATAGCACTAAATTTTCTTTATTTATTATTATCAGAACTGTAAGTGGCTGAAAATTTTAAATTAGCGAAGTAAAAAAAACGCAAAACATACATAGATATTGAGATTGACAAACTTACAAATTCAATAGAAAATGTTATTTCGGGAGATGTTTTCGATACCCAAGTAATTCAATTTTATATAGATGACAGAGAGATAAAAAGCCGGAACGAAAGAGAATCGCTACTCGTTCATAAGAGTATGCCAAGGGCATGTACCGTTGAAGCAATCGTCTCTTGAATTCCATTCACGATGAACAACACTTGTTGCAGATGCCACTTGCCCTCAACTCGTCAACTTTTCAACACTCCTTCTTTTTTTATCAGCATTTGTAACAATACAAACTGGTTACCTGGGGTGCATTTCAAAATGTCGCAAAGTTGTCAACCTTTCAACAAGTTAATTTTAGGTTTGAAAACTCCATCTGGAAGATTGACAACCTTTAACCCAGAGCAACATTTCGTTCCTGAATGCTTTTGATAAAAAGAATAATTTTTTTTTTTTTGACAATAGAATAAAATTCGCTTGATTCGTAAAAAATAAATTTAATCAATTATGAACAGGAAAAATTTTATAAAATCCGGAAGTCTTGCTGCAGCAGCATTTGCGCTCACTCCTTCACTCGATCTGTTTGCAAAAGAAGCGGAGCCAAAAGTGAAGCTGGCGATAATAGGCGTAGGCGCCCGCGGCCAAAATCACCTGGATCTTTTATTGAGAAGAGATGATGTAGAACTCGTGGCTATTTGTGATGTGGAGAAATTGGCGCTGAATATTTCAAAAGAAATGATTACAAAGAGTGGAAAAAGGATGCCGCTGATTTTTACCGGAGATAATTATGCCTGGAAGAAATTGCTGGAAATAAAGGGAGGCCTGGATGGTGTGATAATAGCAACGCCCTGGGAATGGCACAAACCAATGGTGATAGGGGCGTTGGAATCGGGGCTGAAATATGTGGCTACTGAAGTTATCCTGGGCATCACCTTACAAGATCATTGGGATGTAGTGAAGGCTGCTGAAAAATATAATGCTAATGTAATGATGCTCGAAAATGTTTGTTATCGCCGGGATGTAATGGCTGTGCTCAACATGGTAAGGCAGGGATTGTTTGGTGAGCTGATTCATCTGCAGGGCGGCTACCAGCACGATTTACGCACCGTGAAATTTAATGATGGAGAACATGTATATGGCCATGGGGTTGAGTTTGGCGAGAAGGCCTATTCCGAAGCGCATTGGAGAACTGAACATTCTGTGCATCGTAACGGTGACCTGTACCCGACGCACGGTATAGGGCCGGTTGCACAATTTATAAATATCAATCATGGCAACAGGTTTCTTTCATTGTGTTCATTTTCTTCAAAAAGCAGGGGGCTGCATAATTACATTGTGAAGAATGGGGGAGAGAATCATCCTAATGCAAAAATAAATTTCAAATTAGGCGATGTGGTAACTACATCAATTAATTGTGCTAATGGTGAAACGATATTATTGCAACATGATACGGATTTACCAAGGCCTTACTCTTTGGGTTTTCGTGTACAGGGTACGGAAGGCCTTTGGATGGATATAAACCACAGCATCTATATACAGGAAAAATCTGCTAAGGACGATCAGTGGGATGATGAAAAAGATTGGCTGGATAAATATGATCACCCGCTTTGGGCACGTTGGAGCAAAGAGACTGCCGGCGCGGGCCACGGGGGCATGGACTTTTTTGTGATCCATGGTTTTGTTGAATCGATTAAAAGAAAAACACCTACACCGATGGATGTGTATGATGCTGCTGCATGGAGCGTAATTTCACCTTTGAGTGAAAAGTCTATAGAACTGGGAAATCAAACGGTAGAATTTCCCGATTTTACCGGCGGCCAATGGATGTATAGAAAGCCGGCGTTTTCATTGACGGATGAATATTGAGGTTGATTTAAATCTTTGGTGCACAAATAAGGGGGAAGACATACATTCAATCCCTTTTGCATGTCCGGAGATTTTTCACATGCAGCCAACACACAGCTGCCATGCACTCCTTCGAAAAAACAGCTCTATTATCTTTTCGGCTTTTTACACTTACATTATTTCAGCAGGGTTTTTGATGACTTTTGAAGGGTGCACTTCAAAATGTCGCAAGTTGTCAACCTTTCAACAAGTTAATTTTAGATTTAAAATGCACCCCTTTTGAACCGAAGATTCTTTTAAGACTTAAATAAATATAATTACAGATGAAAAAAATAAATGTAGAAACGACTGACCTTAGCATTGCGCCACTGATCTTTGGCGGTAATGTATTTGGCTGGACGATTGACGAAAAAACTTCTTTTAACCTGCTCGACCAATTTTTTGATAAAGGATTTAATTGCATAGATACCGCAGACGTTTACTCCGCCTGGGTTCCCGGCAATAAGGGTGGAGAATCCGAAACCATTATTGGTAACTGGCTTAAAAAAAGGGGCAGGAGGGATCAAGCTATAGTGATTACAAAAGTGGGATACAATGTAAAAGGTGGCCTTTCAAAAAAACATATTGCTGAAGCCATTGAAGGCTCTTTACAGAGATTGCAAACTGACTATATCGACCTTTACTTTTCTCACCAGGATGATGAGGTAACACCTTTTGATGAAACTTTGCAAACGTACCAGGCGTTAATACAAGCCGGTAAAATAAGGAACATTGGTGCTTCTAATTTCTCAGCGGGAAGATTGCAACAATCGCTGCAAGTGAGCGCCGAAAAGCAACTTCCTGCATATACCGTTTTGCAACCGCCCGGTAATTTATACGACCGTTCTTTTGAAAGTGAATACAAAAATGTTGTAGAGAAAAATAACCTTGGCGTAATTACTTACTCGTCATTGGCTAGCGGCTTTCTTTCCGGTAAGTATAAGTCTGAAGAAGATTTTTCTAAAAGCGTAAGAGGAAAAGGTATGTCAAAATTTATGAATGATAAAGGAAAAAAAATCCTGAAAGCATTAAATGAAGTGGCTGATAAAAATAGCTGCCCACCTGCCGCTGTTGCCCTTGCCTGGCTTATTCAACATCCTATGGTAACGGCGCCAATTGCCAGCGCTACGAAAGAAACGCAATTGAACGAGTTGATGCAAGCCGCCGACATTAATTTATCTGAAAGTGATATAGCGCTTTTAAACAATGCGGGGAAGTAAATAAATAATAAACGGTGCAGCCCCTGCAGAGCCGGGCAGGCATTTCATCTTTCGATAGGGTTTAATAAACACGGTAACTTTCATTTTATAAAAATGGAAAAGGAATAGATTTATTGAATGCTAAACGAACCGGGATGAGGGAACAACTTTATGCTGCACGCACATGACTGATTGAAGGGGTTTGCGGATCACCCAGATTTGAAAAAATAAATTAAAAGAAATACTTGCCTCAGTATCATCAGTAAGCCAGTTGATCTGGGGGATTAAAGGAGTACATTGTTTGAAAAATAAGTTGAATGAAATACTTCCATCGCTATCCTCAGTAAAAAAGTAAAATATGAGGTTCTGATGATGGAGAAAAAAGTCTGAGCCACTGATTCATAATGGACACAAAAAAGCCGGCCGCAGAAAAAAGGTTATTGCCAAAGAAAGAATTTAATGCACGAAGTGAAAGGGTATTTCATATTACCCGCCGAATAAGTAGCCTGAGTTTTTTAAATCTTATTAATAGCGACGAGTAGTCTATAATTGACTATTGAAGATTTAGCTTTGTGAACGTTCATGTTCACTTAATTGGATAAATGCTTTAGTTTTGTTCATACGATTGGAAGGAAGGTTTACCGAAATCATAATTTTTTAATTGAAAAGCTCAGCTGCATATTACATAAATGCCGCTTCTAATTTTGCAGCTATCTAATGTTTTTTGTTTTTTTATTACTCCAGATAATTTTGAAGAAACCGTAATGGGAAAAACAGAATATATATTTAAAAATGATGAAGATTACCTTGCTTTAAATTATATCAAGTTTGATGAGGAAAAATTGGAAACCTTTTTTAAAGAAAACTTCAAACCCCTGTGTGCTTATTGTCAAACGAAATTTAATCTTGATATTGATTTAGCAAAAGAGGTGGTTCAAACAGGATTTATTAAACTTTGGGAGACGAGAAATCACATTTCACCCGGATTATCAGCAAAAGCCTATTTATATAAAATTATATCTAATAATTGCCTGGATATAATAAGGCATGAAAAAATAAAAAGCAAGTATGAAATTCATGTCAAAAAGAATACTGTTACTCGCCTGTTTGATGAAAATTCAAGCCCTGCCGAGGTGGAGCAATTGGCTAAAGCTATTGATAAATCAATAGCTGGGCTTCCTGAACAAATGCGCAATATTTTTGAATTAAGTCGCTACCAGGGATTAAAATATCGACAGATAGCAGAACTTTTAAACATCTCAGTAAAAACAGTGGAAACACAAATGAGCCGGGCTTTGCTCAAATTGAGGCAAAAATTAACTGACTATCTTTTTTTGATACTTTTTTTGGTTATGCTTTATAAAAATATTTTATAAAAAATAAAAAAGTAATGTAGGGGTAAATTCCTTTTCAAACGTTTAAGTAATATCACTATGGAAGATAGGGGGCAATATGACATTTTACTTGCTAAGTACCTGGCAAGTGAGTTAAATGCGGAGGATGAAATATTTATTAAAAACTGGCTAAACTCTAATATAGAAAACCAGCAGAATTTTGAATCGCTTAAAAGTACGTGGGAATTATTAGGAGTTAGGAAATCCTGGCATGATGTAAATGTTGATACCGAATGGCTTCAACTGAAAAATAATTTGGAAAGTGATGTAGCGAAAGTGATTTATTTGCCTCAAAGACAAATTCCCCAAACCCAGCCTGTGGTGGAGCTTTTTGAAAACAAGAATAAGTTTCGCAGAATATATATAGCCGTTTCCATAGCTGTCTCTGTTATTCTAATGTTTTTTATAGGCGGCAAATTTCTTTTCAATAATTCAGTACCTGCAAACGAAATAATAAAAAGAGAAACGGTTGACATACCACCCGCTGACCCCATCAGGAATGAAGTGAATAGGACCGGCAAGCCCGTATTCTTTAAGCTCGAAGATGGATCAACAGTTGTTCTTTTCGGAAAAAGTGAAATTAGATTTAAGACGAAATTCCCGGCAGACAGAAGAGATATCATTCTTTATGGAAAGGCTCAATTTAAAGTGGCTCATGATAAATCGAAACCTTTCACGGTTTTTAGCGGAGATATAAAAACAACAGCACTCGGAACAAATTTTACCGTGACAGCTTTTCAGGATGAGGACCGGATCGTTGTGAGGTTAAACGAAGGGAAGGTAGTGGTGAGGCCCGTTGATAAAAGTAATTCCGGGTTTGTAAAAGATGCTATTTTACTGCCGGGTCAGGAACTTACTTATGATAAAAAGACGAAAATAATAAAAGTAAGAACGTTAACTACAGAAAAGAAAAAAACCATAAACGGTGTTGTCGTAACAGATGGAGGTAAAAATCGCCCGGATATTCCTACTAATTATCGAGGATCTTGGTTCATGTTCAACAACCAGTCTTTAATAAAAATATTTGAATCCTTGCAAGAAATGTATAACACCAGGATTATCTATTCCGAAAAAGATTTACAGAAATTATATTTCATTGGGACGTTTAATAGAACAGATTCTTTAGAGGGGATACTACAGCATATTGCGGATTTGAATAATCTAACCGTAACAAAAACTGATTCTACTTTTATAATCAGTAACCGATAATAAGTTATTAAGAATAATAAGAGGTAATGTCGTCCATCACCGGCTGGGCAAATGGGCAAATGAAAATAAAATCCAGTCCAATTTTTAATGTTTGCCTGGAGACAATTTCGTTCACTGATAATAAAAAAATTCTATACTATATACATTGTCATGGTAGAACTGCTCACAAAGAATTGCTTCAAAACCAGATTAAATTCAATTTCATATTTATAACTCTTTCTCATAGCAATCGTTTAAATAATCGGGGCTGTTTCTACAGCCCTGTTTTTATTAAACACTTTAAAATTTTCAATCTCATAAGTATAAGTATGAGTTTAAGTATAAGTATGAGTTTAAGTTTGTTTTAGTTAGCCTAAATTTTTAAACAATACCGGTAATAAGGAAGCCTTTTGCCAATTAATTTTTCTAAAGTTCTTCGTGGGCTCAAAAAAATATTTAAAAAAAATATAAAAGTTGTAAGGGTAAATTCTTTTTGACACGTATAACTAATATTATTGATGATGCAGTGAAAGCGAATCCAGACCAAGGAATAACATATTCCCATACGAGTGCACAAAGATCTAAAACTAATAATATATGAGAGTCCAAAAAAAACGTTCACCACCCCCAACGAAACAAATCTAACGGCTACTTTTTTTCTTTTAAGGTTTAATGATTTTAAAAGATTATAACTGATTTACTCACAAAATAAATTGCTTGCAAAATGAGATTTAATTTAATTAGATCCAAGGCCGGCTTTATCGCCTTGATGATACCCCTTTTATTTTTCTATTCCAATGGTGCTAATGCTCAATCTAAAACCAGCCAGGTTAAAGGAATTGTTGAAAGTAGCGCTGGAAAGCCGATCTCAAATGTTTCTGTATTAATAAAAAATAGTAAAAGTAATTTTGCGTCCGGCACTAATACAGACAGCTCCGGAGTTTTCTCATTCACAAAAATTCCATCCGGAGGCCCATACAGCTTCACTTTTTCAAGTGTGGGTTACCAGGATCAAACCCTTTCGGGATATAATATAAAGGAAGATATCACCTTATCAGTTGTGGTAAAAATGACGGAGGCGGTTACAACATTAGACCAGGTGGTAGTGGTTGGATATGGAACGGTAAAAAGAAAAGACTTGACAGGGGCTGTTGCATCAGTGGATAACAAGGAGATAAAGGATTTAGCAGTAACTCGCTTAGACCAGGCGCTTTTAGGAAAGGTGGCAGGAGTTCAGGTAAAGCCCGTTTCCGGTGAGCCCGGAGCAGCGCCGCAAATTAGAATAAGGGGAATTGGCAGCATTTCTGCAGGAGGAGATCCATTGTATGTGGTAGATGGGTTTCCTATGGACAATGTAAACATACAAACGATAAATCCCAACGATATCGAAAGCCTCGATATTTTGAAAGATGCTTCGGCGACGGCTATTTATGGATCACGTGGATCCAACGGCGTTATTATCATCACCACTAAGAGAGGCAAGACTGGTAAACCAATTCTTACGTTCGATAGCTATTATGGACTGCAGAAAGTTTCCAAAAGACCTGGCTTCATTAATGCACATGATCAGGCGCAATATTATTATGACGGTACAAAGAACAGGAATATAGATGCGGGCAAGGATGTTTCAGGTGCTCCCAACACCTGGAATTTCCCCGTACCTCCGATCATTCTGGATGTTCTTGCAGGGAAAAATACGACGGATGTAGATAAGGTAAAAGAGTTACTGCAAACCGCTCCAATGCTTCAATACCAGTTCGGAGTTTCTGGCGGTAGCGATAACGTCAAATATGCAATCAGTGGCGAATACCTGAACCAAGATGGTATCGTAATTAACAGCAATTTCAAAAGATATTCTGTTAGAGCGAATGTGGATGCAAGGATATCAAAAAGACTAAACATAAAATTCAATCTAAATCAGTCTTTGATCAACAGGCGCATCGTGAATGCGACCGGTGTGTCGACCGGCGGTAACAACGAAAGCGTGTTGGGCAATGCTATGTCACTTACGCAATTTTATCCGCTATACAACCCGGATGGGAGCTATTTTATTTACTCTGCACTTGATGCTGCAGGAAACTATCTTAATCCTGCAGCACTGGCTAATGAAATTCGCAATAAAGAGCAATCTTCGTCTTTCCTAGGCAACTTCAATGCAGAATATATAATTACCAACGACTTGAAGTTTAATGTATTGATGGGAGGAAGTATCAGCAGTCTGAAGAACGCTAAATTTGTACCACAGCTTCCAGTATTCTTCAACAATCCTGCTTATGGCGAAGACAGAACAAATCAGGTGGTCAACTGGCTTTCAGAATACATGCTGAATTATAATAAGAGCTTTGGAAAGCATAGTCTTACCGCATTGGGTGGTTTCACTTCACAGAAGGAAACCTATTCTTCCAATTATTTAATAAGTAATAAATATCCCAACAACCTTATTACTTCATTGAGTGCCGTTAGTGGAATCATCACAGGTGGTTCCTCTTCAACAGGGGCATGGTCCCTTGTATCATATCTTGGAAGGTTGAATTATAATTTTGACAGTAAATACTATTTAACCGCTTCAATTCGTACTGACGGATCATCCAGGTTTGGATCAGACAAGAAGTATGGTTTGTTTCCCTCGGCAGCAGTTGCTTGGAGAATCTCAAAGGAGAAATTTCTCACGAATATTGATTTCATGAATGAACTGAAAATAAGGGCCAGCTATGGAGAGACTGGAAACAATAATATAGGTGATTATGAACAATATGCCACTATTAACTATGTAAAATATCCATTGAATGGCGTGCCTGTTCCAGGGTATGTTCCTAACAATCTTGCAAATCCAGGTCTGACATGGGAAAAACAACAGTCTATAAATGTCGGATTTGACGCAAGCTTCCTTCAAAGAAGAGTCAATATTTCTGTAGACCGTTTCCGTGCAACGAACACCAACCTTTTATTAAGGGTAAACATCCCGGATATTACAGGTTTCAGCACCTCTTTACAAAACATCGGCCAAGTAAGAAATTCAGGATGGGAGTTTGTACTCAGCACTTTAAATCTTGAGGGAAAATTTAAATGGACCACGGACTTCAACATTACTACATCGAAAAACAAAGTAATCCGCCTGGGCCCTGAGGGCGATCCAATCATCAATGGGGGTAATATCACAATGTTAGGGCAGCCTATTGGAATGTTCTATGGCTGGCTGATAGATGGTATCTTCAAAAATCAAACTGAGGTAGATAAGGGACCCATGTATAATCCTGGGACAATTTCCGCTTCGCGTCCTGGTGATACACGTTTTGTAGATATTAACGGCCCTAATGGAAAGCCTGACGGAGTAATTAACAGTTTCGATAAAACGATTATGGGTACTCCCTATCCCGATTTCTTCTATGGAATGACCAACAGGTTTTCTTACAAAAGCCTCAGTCTTAGCGTGAGCTTACAGGGAGTGCATGGCAACAGTATCCTAAGTGTTTCCAGGATAGGTACATTCAGTACCCGCGGGCGCTTCGCTATATCCTCAATCATAGGAAAGAATTACTGGAAATCGGAACAGGATCCGGGAGACGGGTTTAGCACCCGTCCCAATGATGCACCTACTGGTAATATCAGGGGCCAGTACAGCCAGAGATGGCTGGACAACGGATCTTACATGCGCATAAATAATATAACGATAGGTTACGTGATCCCTGGCCGTCTTACAGAAAGGCTTAATATCAATTCAATTAGATTTTACTTAACGGCCACTAATCCTTTCATATTTACAAAGAACGCTGGATTCAATCCTGATGTAAGTAATGGAAACAATCCCCTCACTCCGGGTAACGACCTAAATGATTATCCGTTACCTAAGAGTATTCTCATGGGTTTGAATATTTCATTTTAAAGAAAAAAATACTATACAATTTCAATCATGAAAAAGATAATTAATATAATTGCGGTTTTGATAGTTATCAGCATTGTTTCTTGTAAAAAGGAATTCATACAATTAATTCCTGAATCGACAGCAAGTGTTGATCTGCTCTATAAAACAGATAAAGATTTTCAGGATGCAGTGACCGGCATCTACGTTGGCTTTAATCCCGCATATCTCAATTTCTGGAGATTTGGCGACCTGAGAGGAGATGATACCAGATTCGGTCTGGTCAGTGGATTGGAAGATATTCGTGTCAACGACTTCATAACTGATGTTAGTGATCCTTTACTAATCAGCGCCTGGAGAAATTATTACATAATTATTAGTAGGGCAAACAAGGTCATTAATAATATTGAGAAAGCAGACCCTGCTGTCGTGACAAACAAAGACCGCTACAAAGCCGAAGCTGAATTTCTTCGCGCACTTGCTTATTTTGACCTCGTAAGAATATTTGGAGACGTTCCCATGGTAACCAATGATATTACTATTGCGGAGGCGTACAAAACACCAAGAGAAAAAGTAAGCACAGTTTATAACCAAGTAATCATCAAAGACCTTCAAGATGCGGAAACAAAATTACCACAGAAATACAGTGGTGCTGACATAGGAAGAGCTACCAAAGGAGCCGCTAAATCTTTATTGGGAAAAGTGTATCTAACACTCAAAGATTTTCCTAAAGCGGAAGCCAAGCTACAGGAAGTAACTACCATGGGATATGCATTGCTGCCCAATTTTAATGATCTGTGGGATTATGAAAAAGATGAGCACCACAGTGAGTATATATTCGATATTGAATATGAGGAAGGACTGGGGGGACTCGGAAGCAATTTCACTGGCCAGTTCGCTCTCGACTTCCAGGCCGGCGGAGGACCTCTGGTCGCGGAGGAGGTAAGACGCTGGAAAATTCCTTCAGGTACAGGCGGAGATAACGGTATCCCTAACCAATCAATATTTGATGCATTTAATATCAATCCGGGTGACAAAAGGCAGGAGATTTCCGCTGCCAGGGGTATTATTGGACCCAATGGCGTTTTAATACCCATTGCCCCAACTGGCGTTCCTGCACTTACATTAAAATACATGTCAGTACTTGTTGGTTCAGCCAGCGATAGCAAGGTAAACTGGAAAGTGATCCGCTATGCAGATGTGTTGCTGATGTATGCGGAGGCGTTGAACGAGAATGGGAAAACGAGTGAGGCACTTATTTATCTTAACATGATTCGGTCACGCGCTGGGGTACCCAACTATTCGGCCCTGTCGCAGGACGATACACGCGAAAAAATATATCTTGAAAGAAGACTTGAATTGTATATGGAAGGCCAGCGCTGGTTTGATCTTGTTAGAACGGGCAGGGCAATGGCTGTTATGGCTCCTTATGGTATGAAGGATTACATGACTATTTTCCCCTTACCTCAAGCGCAGTTAGATATTATTCATAATCCGGCAATCTTTCCTCAAAATCCCGGATACTAATAAAATTATTCATTTACAATAGTTGCTGCCGTATGGACAAGTTATTTTCTCAGACTAACAAATTCAGAATTCTATCACTTTGTTTTATACTGGCGTTGTCATCATCGGTTTATGCCGGTTTGGTATATCCTCAGGTGTCCATCGTTATTGATCAATCGCCCGGTTTCCCTGTATTGCATGGTTTGATTAAACTTACTGATGCATTATCAAAGAAAAACATCTCATTTGAAAAAGTAACTTCTCTGAATGAAGCACATGGAAAAACGATTATTGTAACAGGTTTGTCGAACGGTGATGGTGCAGCTGCTAAAATACTGAAGGCTGGTGGTCACAGATTGCCTGACCTGGCTGAAGCACTGACCATCTGGAAAACGAGTGTTCACAAAAAATCTATTTGGGTGATCAGCGGCTTTGATGACCGTGGCTTAATGTACGGCTTGCTTGATGTTACTACCCGTATCGGATGGAGTTCAGGTAGTTCTACACCTTTCAGTAGGGTAAGGGAAATTACTGAGAAGCCGGATGTAAAGGAAAGAGCAATAGTAATTTATACCATGAATAGGGCTTATTGGGAAAGCAGGTTCTATGACGAAACCTACTGGGGACGCTATTTAGATATGATGGCTAATAATAGACTGAATATGTTGGAAGTTGGTTTCGGGTTTGAGAATGGAGGCTTTCTTGCACCCGCCTATCCTTATTTTTTCAATGTGGAATCATTTCCGAATGTGCGGATGGGTGATATTACTCCCAGGCAACAGAAAAAAAACCTGGATGCCTTCAATCGCCTTATACAAATGTGCCACGACAGAGGCATCGGATTCAGGGTGGGATTTTGGGATCATATATACCGGGGCGGTACCCAAGGCAACCAGGATATTCCCGACCAAGTCAACAGCCAGGTACAAGGTGTTACTGCTGATAACATGATCGCCTATACAAAAGTAGCTCTGGCAAAATTTATTGACCTGGTGCCACATCTCGATGGCATCCTTTTCCGTGCCCATGATGAATCCGGATTGAAGAAAGGAGAGCAAATGAATTTCTGGAAGGGTATATTTGATATGCTCAGGGAAAAGGCTCCCAATCTTGTAGTAGATCTGCATGCTAAAGAAGTGTCCGATTCCATTGTTCACGAAGGACAGGACCGGGGACTCACCATCAGGATGAGCACCAAGTACTGGATGGAGCAGATGGGGCTTCCTTTTCATCCCACTCATACCAACAGGATCACTGATAATAGTTACCGTCGTCATAGTTACGGAGATATGCTCAGCTATAATGAGCATTATAAGGTGTTCTACAGGATATGGGGCGGCACCACGCGCATATTGTTATGGGGTGACCCTGAGTATGCAAAAAGATTTGCTGCGAGTACGCATATTCATGATGGAGCCGGCTTTGGGGTAAATGAACCGCTTACCACAAAAATGCATAAACAACCCCATGATGCAAAACCTTTCGGGTTGTTAAAGCCAAAGTACCGGTATTATGATTATGAATTTGAAAGGTACTGGCATTTCTATCAGGTCTTTGGAAGAACAGGCTATAATCCTGCTACACCATCAGATGTTTGGGATGAAGAATTCATTCAACATTTTGGAGCCAATATCGGTCCGATAGTTGAGAATGCGCTTCACAAGGCAAGTTGGGTGCTGCCGCGTATTGTTGCCTCCTGTTTTCCGATGTCAGGATTTCCAATTGCCGGCGGCTGGGCTGAGAAACAGCATTTCGGCGACCTTCCCGATTATGCGAAGATAACACCAAGCGATGTTCAGCAGTTTGCCAGCTTTGACGATGAGGCGAAAATATTAATAGAAAAAGGGGAAACAGCAAAAATTCTTCCTTCCAGAAATAGTGCCTGGTTTCAACAAACTTCTGATCAGATCAATCGATTCATTCGACAAGCGGAAAAAGTAGCAGGAAGTAATCCAAGCAATGAATTCATTTCAACCGTCACAGATCTTAAGATATTAAGCAACCTCGCGCTATACCATTCGTGCAGGATACCTGCGGCAGTAAGTTATCGTTTGTTTGAACGTACACACGATCTATCTGCGCTGAACGATGCGATCAGGTATGAAAAAAATGCCGTCGAAGCATGGAAGCAGGTCGTTACGGCAGCAGGAGATGTATATGCAGATACTTTAATGATGGGCCGCAAACAAACACTGACAGGGAGCTGGAAACAGGAATTTGCAGATTTGGAAACAGGATTTGCCAAACTGGAGCAGATGAGAAAAGCATATCAGAAACCTGATTCCTCAAAGGCGGCGCCACATTATAAATCAGTCTCCAATATTGATTATAATAGTCTTTTTCGGCTCACTCATCAACCTGTTGCCACTGCACAGGCCGGACATCCGGTTACGATTCATGTAAAGGTAACTGCTGTTGCCGGACTGAAATGGGTGCATCTGCTTTATCGGGATGTAAACCAGTATGAGGATTTCAAAACACTCGACATGCTTGCCACTGGAGAGAAAGATGTATACGAAGCTACTATTCCCGGTACGGATATTACATCTAAATGGGACCTGATGTATCTTATTGAAGTAATGGATCAGAATAAGTATGGCACAATTTATCCTGACCTGAACAAACAGACACCGTACGTGGTGGTGAAGGTCTCTTATTAATCATTTCATCATATTATTTAATCAAAACCTATTCACTCATAGATAAATTATAAGTAAAATGAAAAAAAACATTTCCCTATTCATTAGTATTTTTACGTTAATTGCTTTTCAACACTCAGCCGTTGCACAATCCAGCCGGGACAGCAGAACGGAGACACGCGTCAATACTGAAAACGACACTGCTACCGGCAAAAGAAAATCGGGTGATCCGTTTGCCAAGCTGCCTTCAAACATTGAGAGACTTACGTATTTCGGTGAACGTGCAGATATTTCTCCTGACAATCAACGTGTGGCCTTCATGTCCAAAAGTTTTGGTGATGCCATGGTGATTGATTTAAAAACCCGTCACATTACCTGTTTAACTTGTGGCATTCCTGCTGCTGCATTTCTCCGGGTGATGCATCTTTCCAATGGAGATTACCTGTTGATTGGCGCTGATCATTTTGAAGATATCAGAACCAGCCGTACCCGTGATAACGAACTCTGGTATTTAAGCAAAGAACCAGGTTCAAAACCAATCAAACTTGGGCAAAAAATGAGTGAAGGCGCTGCCATCTCCAAAAAAACTATGAAGATTTCATTTGCAGAACTGCACGATCAGATACCCGATGTGGCACCTGGTGCTTCAAGGATTGTAGTTGTTGACCTCGATCTCTCCGGCACCACTCCCAAGCTCGTTAATAGGAAAACTGTTTTTGAAAGTCCTGATAGAAGTTGCACGGTAGAACCGGGCGATTTTTATGACGACGATACCAAGTTAACCTTTACTTGTTATGAGCCTGGCAACAACGGTTCTGTAATGGCCATAGACCTTAACACAAACCAGGTAACTAATATGAGTAAAGCACCGGGTACATACAATGAAGTGGAAGGTATTTTTCCTGATGGTAAATATGTATGTGTAGAGGGTGACCGTCAGTGTGCGTGGCTGGGCGGCCATGGTTCGGGCAATGCAGACATCTGGAAATTAAGACTTGATGGTACGGGAAAAGATTTTGTAAGGCTCACTACTTTTAATGACTATAAAGGCGGCAAAGTATCTAACCCTGTAGTAGCAACTAATGGCGAATTTATGGCCTTTCAAATGGCTCGTGCACATGAAGTGGCAGGAGTAGGTTATGGTATATTGATCTATAAGTTCAAAAAATAACACATTTTTAATTAGTAAGAACAATCAGAAATGAAAAGAATGATACTGATGTGTTGTCTCCTGGCAACATTCATACTTGCGTATCCGCAAAAAAAATCTGAAGTGAGCAACGCTGATACTGCGTCATGGACAAAGAAAAAAGCAGCTGAATGGTACAAAAAGTTAGATTGGTTGAATGGTCTGAAAATTAAGCCGAGTGGATCTGTGAACCAGAAGGAGTTTGCACATCAGTATCATTTGCACAAGCAAAGATGGGATAAAGCATTTGCTTATCTTAAGAGCACTGATCTTTCGAGCCTCGAACCTGGTAAATTTCCGATAGATAGTGATGAAGTGTATGCCATAGTTACAGTATCCGGTTCAAAAGATTTCAACCAGACCAAATGGGAAGCACACCACAATTATGCTGATATTCATTATATGATCAGCGGAGAAGAAAAAATAGGCATTGCTTCCGTGAATGGCGCTACTATTGTTACTTCTTATGATCCCGCAAAAGATATTGCCTTTTACAATGCCACCGGAAAATTCTATCTGGCTAATCAGGGTGTTTTCTTTATATTCTTTCCGCAGCTTGATGCGCACCGGCCGGGTATTAAAGTACCTGAATCAGGTAAGGAGAAGAAAATAGTAATAAAAGTAAGGACTGATAACTAATAAATGAATGAAAGTAGAATGAGTATCTGATGATAAATGCTGTTATTATTGCTTCAAACACTTATCCGATGTATGGGTTTGACGTGAGTATTTTTGATGCTATTCCTGATGGTAATATAAGCATTGCTGCTCAAAAGGAAACTTTTACATAGTCAATTAGCAAAGCTTTGATCAAAATTAAAGTTTCAAGGAAACAGATTATTAGCCATTCCAAAAGAAAGCACGTTATGAATATAAAAGGGAATATTGAAAAGATACCTGCCGGAATAATGGTGGTTCCCTTGATTTTGGCGGCATTGATCAATACTTTTTTTCCGCAGGCGCTTGCAATCGGAGGATTCACAACTGCATTGTTTAAAAATGGTGCCATGACCCTGATCGGAATGTTCCTTGTCTGTATGGGTGCGGGCATCAGTCTGAAGGCCGCACCCAAAGTGCTGATCAAAGGCGCGGCGTTATTGTCTTCCAAATATCTTGTTGCTGTTATCATCGGTCTGATCGTTGCAAAATTTTTCGGTAGCACAGGCTTTCTGGGATTATCTTCCTTAGCGATCATTGCTGCTATGTCCAACAGTAACGGCGGACTATATGCTGCACTCACGGGAGAAGTGGGGGATGAGACCGATGTTGGAGCTATTGCAATCATTTCCCTAAACGACGGTCCCTTTCTGACTATGGTCGCCTTAGGTTCGGCAGGCATTGCCAACATCCCCCTGATATCGTTGCTCGCCGTGATTATTCCCATTCTGATCGGAATGATCCTCGGAAATCTCGACATGAATATGAGAAAGTTTTTAGCTACCGGAGGTCCAATATTGATCCCATTTTTTGCTTTTGCTTTAGGGGCCAACCTAAACTTTAAAATGCTTATTACAGCGGGCCTCCCCGGTATCGTATTGGGGTTGATGGCCGTTTTCATTGGGGGTATCTTTAATATTTGGACCGACAAAGCCGTGGGAGGAACGGGCATAGCGGGGGCTGCAGTATCTTCTACCGCCGGAAATGCAGTTGCCACACCAATGGCGGTAGCCATGATAGATCCGAACTTGCAGGCGATGGCCATTGTAGCTACTCCTCAGGTGGCCGCATCTATCGTTATAACGGCAGTGCTCACACCTATGCTCACAATATATATTGCAAAAAGAAACAAGAAGAAAAATAAGTAGAACTTTTTTAAGAAGTCTATTCTGTAAATCCAATTAGAGAATGCATAAAAAATTAATTATAGTTGCAGACGATTTTACAGGTGCCAACGATACGGGTGTACAATTTAGGAAAGCCGGATTAAAAGTTAACGTCATTATTAATACTAATCGGTTGCAACAAAATCTGGAGCATTCGGACGTGCTGGTTGTTGACCTGGAATCGAGGTTTGATACAAAGGAAACTGCCTATCAGAAATGCTTCGATCTGGGCAGGCAATTATTTAAAATAGGAAATACAATAGTCTATAAAAAGCTGGACTCCACGTTCCGTGGTAATGTAGGAGCTGAATTAGATGGATTGATGGACGCTTTACAGATCAAGGTAGCACTGCTGGCTCCTTCATTGCCAGCGAATGGAAGAACAACAGAAAATGGTGAAGTATATGTCGATGGAGTAAAACTAGCAAAAACCGAGATGGCTGAGGACCCAAGAACGCCGGTAAGACATTCACGTATTGCTGACATCATCAGATTACAGAGCGGACGCATTTGCAGTGAAATACCAACTCGTATATTTGAGGCGACCCCTGCTAAAACTTATGAACTTCTATCCAAACAAATAGACGCGGGATCAGAAATATTAATCTTCGATAGCCGCGAAGAAAAAGATCTGGAAAACATAGCGCATGTCATTGAAAACATGAGCGACATTTCAATATTGATAGCAGGGTCTGCCGGACTCGCCAATCACTTGCGTGAAATCATCTTCCCGCACCCTGCCAATTTAAGCTTTGTTTTCTCGGGCAGTGTGAGCGAAAAGTCGAGGAACCAGGTTAAACACACGATGGATAATGACCACAGCAGTTTATTTTTTATCGAAGGGAAAGACCTGCTTAATGACGACTGCAAAGCCGAGCAGATAATCGCATCCGTGTCGGCCTGTATTGAAAAAGGCGAGGATACCTTTATTTTTACTTCCTCGGTATGTAGGGAAGATGTTGAAAGCGTGTTCCGCATTGCGCAGGAAAAAGGCATATCTAATGATGCCGCCGCAGAGAAGGTAGCCATAGGCATTGGAAAGTTAGCAGCTATATTAATTGAAACATTCCATCCTTCAGGGGTATTGCTTACAGGTGGAGATATCGCCATTAAAACCGTACTCGCCTTACATTCCACAGGAATTAGTATTGATCAGGAAATTTTGCCCGGTATTCAGTCGGGCACATTAACCGGCTGCACGATAAGAAGTGTCATCGCTACCAAAGCCGGGGGCTTTGGTACAAGTGACGCTATTTCAAAAACAATAGAATTTTTTAAGCATGACTATTAAACCAATTATTGCTATTACTATGGGCGATGCCGCAGGCATAGGGCCGGAAATTATTTTAAAAACCTTCATAAGCAAGGAGACAGAACAACTAAACCTGCTGGTGATAGGTGACCTATCCGTTCTTCAAGATGTGAAAGAACGTCTTGGTTATGACGATCTGGAATTGAACGGTATCCATTCTCAAGATCAAGCTATCTGGAAACAAGGCATCGTGAATGTATGGGACATGCAATTATTGAAGCTGGAAGATTTTCAACCGGGCAAAGTATCCCAAAAAGCGGGCAACGCAGCATTTCATTATGTGGTTGAAAGTATACGGCTGGCGAATGAAGGCCAGGTGGCGGCTGTCGTTACCGCGCCTATCAATAAAGAAGCGATACAGTCTGCAGGACATCATTTCGCAGGTCACACCGAAATTTTTGCTGCTTATACCAGCACTAAAAATTATGCAATGCTACTTTATGATGAGAAGTTCAGTGTGATACATGTCTCTACCCATATCCCTTTGGCCGAAGCTATCTCTTCATTGGATCAGACACGTATTGAAAGAGTGATACAGCTTGCTCAGGATTCCATGAATAAGATACTTGGCCGTTCCCCAAGAATTGCGGTGGCAGGGATAAATCCACACGCAGGCGAAAATGGATTATTCGGCAAGCAGGAAATTGACCTTATAAATCCTGCTATAGAAAATATGAAGGAAAAAGGCATTGATGTTTCTGGCCCTCATGCACCGGATACAATTTTCCTGCGGACGCTTCAAGGCGCTTTCGACATTGTGGTAGCCATGTATCACGACCAGGGGCATATTCCCATGAAACTACTTAGCTTCGATAGCGGCGTAAATGTCTCTGTCGGTCTTCCCATCATAAGGACTTCGGTGGACCATGGGACAGCTTTCGATATCGCATGGAAAGGAATTGCCAATCCTGACAGCCTGCTAAAAGCCATTTTCTTAGCTGAGCGTTTAGCGCAATAACCGCAATTGTTATTACTGGTGTAATAAGATTGGTATGATGGCTTGGGAGATTGCTTCCCCGAAAGGACAAAATAAAAAAATTTAAAAATATTTTCATTAGTTGTTGTATTTCATTTTTCTTTCTTAGTTATTAATGCCCTCCTTTCAAGAATAAAAACGTACTACGAACTATCACAAAATATCTGGTAATTAAAGCTAAATTAACCCCAAAAAAATTATAGAATAATTTCAAAATCTGTAAAGGCTGAGCAATACTTTTAAGATGAAGAAAAGAAGATTTTCAAATCAATCGGAATAAACTTTAGCACTTACAACATGCTTGTGTTTCCAGTAGAATAATGCAAAACCTTAAATATAAATTATGATTAATAACAATGTTAATATCCCCGATGACATAAAAGAAACTTACACTGATATTTATACCCCTGAAGTTCTTTCCGTTCTTTCTTCGCTTGCTCATTTCCACCAAGACATTAAAGAAGCTATGACTTCCCGTTTGAAACGAAGGGCTGATCGCCAAAAAAATGAGGTAAGAATTACCTTTCTGGATTCAGGAAGCTATATTCCCGGGACTAAAATTAAAGCGCAGGATGCACGTAATGGCAATTTTGAAGGCGCTGCGATTTCTGTAGATTTGCAAAGACAATGGATCCAAGGTACAGGCCCAGCGGCAAAGCCGAATGCTACTATTGAAAATAGTATTCGTAACATAGCATACGCGTTACTTTCAGGTGCTGATGGATGGATGTTTGATTGTGAAGATGCACTAGGACAAATTAAAACCATGTCCCTGGATAACCAACGTAATCTAAAACTGGCTATTAATAAAGACACTGTATTTATGAAAGCCGCACGCCTTGTAGCAATGGATATGAATAAATGGGCATTAGAGTTCTTTGGCCATCCTATTATAACTGATTGGGAAAATCAATTAAACTTTACCACAAAAATGCTTCGGCCACGGGGGCTCCATCTGGATGACCGGCACATTCTTGATTCAAACGGATCGGGGATGGCTGCTTCAATTGTTGATATGGTTTTATACGTAGTTAATAATTATAAAGCATTACAAAAATCAGGATCGTCAATTGTTTTATACCTGCCTAAAATTCAGACCGCGGGTGAGGCTGCACTATGGGATCAAATGATATCCGCTCTTGAGAAGCAGATAGGGGTGGAATATGGAACGATTAAAGTGTATGTATTGGTTGAGCAATTAGAGGCAACCTTTCAGCTAATGGAAATCCGAGCGGCCTTAGCCAAACACTTTGTAGGATTTAATACCGGACGATGGGATTACATTAATAGTGTGGCAGATTCCATGTCCTGGGATAAGACTTTTATTAATCCCAATATTGAAGAGATTACTATGACTTACGGCTATATGCATAATTATGAAGACCGTGTGCGTAGAGCCGTAAATACTCCTGATATCAATGGTAATTTTGCTTTATGGCAGGGAGGTATGGAACCCAATATCCCGGTTGGTTCCAAAGAAGGAGTTTCCAATAGTATGAAAAAAGCGTTGGCTGGTGCTGAAAGAGAACAAAAAGAAGGAGCCAGTGGGAAATGGGTGGCCCATTGGAAAATGGTACACATTGTCAGGCCTGTATGGGAAAATGTCGGGGAAACAAATCAATTAGGAAGAAAATTTCCACTGCTTACTTATACACAAAAGGATGCTGAAGGCTTGTTACTTGTTGAAAAGGCTGATACAACGATCAGAGGTGCCCGAAACCTATTGAGCGTGGCCTTACAATATGGGAATGCCTTCGGACAGGGAATACAGGCAGCGGCGCTGAAACCCGCAGATTCTTTTGGCAATGATAATATATTGTACCTGATGGAAGATATGGCTACCGGTGAGATCAGGTTAAGCATTCTTTGGGAATGGGTTCATAAAGGAGCAATACTCACTGAGGATGATACAGAGACCGGAACAAAAGTGGGAGATATTTTTTCTGCATCCCTGTTTAACAGATTGCTTATTGAGGAGTATGGAAAGCTGCTCAAAGCCGGTAACAAAGATGTTTACGACTTTTCTAAAACCACAACCTTGCCTATTTCCCGCGAGATAGCTGAGATCTATGTTCTCAATCAAGAAAAAATACCCTGGTTTATTGACTTGCTTAACATCAATCTCAATAATGTGGATTTGGAATTGGCAAAAAGCAGGATTAAGATGTTCATAGACAACTTTAAAAAAAATGGTTCCCGTATCACGGCAAATCTGGATTTAGTTTTATCTGAGTAGCATTTTTAATTCGGATTAAAGTAACAATAAGAAAGGGAACGGTTTATGATTTTATCAGAAACGACCAGGATAAATGCTACGGAAAAAATAAAGAAGATAAAGGATTTCATAAGATAGAAGCATTGTAATTGTAAATGGACAGATTAAACAAATTAGTATGACCTGGACGCAAGTTGTTAACCCGCTTAATAATATCGTTTTATCAGCTTTAGTGGCAATTGTGCCCATAGTTTTTATATTTTGGGCACTGATCGTAAAAAAAATGAAAGGCTATAAGGCTATACTATTGGCATCTGTAATTGCTATTCTCATTGCTCTTTTTGTATATGGTATGCCCTTGAATTTAGCCTTATTGTCCACTGTACATGGGGCTCTGTATGGATTATTTCCAATTTGCTGGCTAATAATCAGTGCTATCTTTCTATTTAATATAACAGTTAAGAGTGGACAGTTTGAAGTTATTAAACACTTTATGTCTTCGATTTCAGTTGATAGAAGATTACAGGCTTTGTTGATTGCTTTTTCATTTGGCGCTTTTCTGGAAGGTACTGCGGGATTTGGAGCTCCTGTTGCCATCACCGCCGCGATGTTAATTGGTTTAGGATTTAACCCTCTCTATGCGGCAGGTATATGTTTGATAGCAAATACTGCTCCAGTGGCATTTGGAAGTGTGGGTATTCCAATAACTGTTGCTGCACAAGTTTCAGGGATTCCTGAAATGGCTATTTCTCAAATGATAGGAAGAACCCTCCCCATTTTGTCTTTATTTCTTCCATTGTATTTGGTGGGTTTAATATCCGGATTTAAAAAATCAATTGAAGTGCTACCGGCTATATTGGTTTCCGGCATATCTTTCGCGTTTTTTCAATGGTTTACTTCTAATTACCTTGGGCCAATGCTTCCCGATGTGATTGCCGGGATCATGTCAATGGTATGCCTGATGGTTTTGCTAAGATTTTGGAAACCTAAAAATTTGTGGCGGTTTAAAGAGGAACCTGCTCCAACAATTAATGTAAAAGGTACTTATTCAAATGGACAAATAGTTAAGGCATGGTCTCCATTCATAATATTGACTTTAGTAATCTTAACATGGGGATTACAGCCGGTTAAAGATTCCTTAGATTCAATTGGGTTGATCAAACTCAACATTCCTGGTCTTCATAATATGATCAGATTTAGTGATAGTGGTAATTTACTGCCTCAGACTTTCAAATTCAATTATTTATCTACACCCGGCACTGCGATATTAATGGCCACATTTATTTCTCTTCCTTTAGTAGGCCTTAGATTTACAGAAGGTGTAAAAATATTTTTTTCGACTATTAATCAATTGAAATTTCCGATCTTAACTATAGCGTCTGTTCTGGGTTTTGCCTATATTGTCAATAATTCCGGAATTTCAATTACCATAGCAGATGCTTTGGCTAGTACCGGAGTTTTATTTCCTTTTTTTGCGCCAATACTTGGCTGGTTGGGAGTTTTTATAACCGGATCCGATACCTCATCGAATGCTTTATTTGGCAAGCTTCAACATGCGACTGCTGTTTCAATCGGTGTTGATCCTGTGGTAACAGTTGCAGCTAATTGCTCAGGCGGGGTTGCTGGTAAAATGATTTCCCCTCAGTCCATCGCGGTTGCAGCAGCGGCAACCGGCCTTATTGGAAAAGAATCGGAATTATTTCGTTTTACTGTAAAACATAGCTTTATTATGCTGATTTTTATTTGTTTCATAGTATTGGTGCAAGCTTATGTATTCGAATGGATGATTCCCACTTATCAGATAATAAATAATAAAACAGCCGCTTTAATAGCGAATCCTTCGAAAGGCTACGCTTACTTGCTCGTATTGCTGGGTGTATTAATAGTTTTAGCATCGGTTGTTATTATAAAAGGAAATAAAAAGACGATTGATAAAACTGGCGGTAAAATGTAAAAACTAAAATTAATCGTGCATATCCTCATTTCCCCCAATGCATTCAAAAACAGCCTTAATGCTGAAGAAGCTGCCGCTGCTATCAGCGATGGTTTGATGAAAAGCAACCTGGATTGTACTTGTGAATGTTTCCCGGTAGGGGATGGAGGCGATGGTACAGGTGATTTGATTATTAAGAAATATGGAGGAATTTTGGTAACTACAGAAGTTCATGATCCTTTGGGAAGAAAGGCCCCGGCTACTTTTGGTTTAATAGATTCGGGCAAAACCGCTATTATAGAAATGGCCAATGCATCAGGTTTGCGTCTATTAAGATCTGCCAAGCTTAATCCTTTGCAAGCCACTTCTTTTGGTACAGGTGAACAAATAAGAATTGCATTGGATAAAGAAGTGACAAAGATTATTATAGGAATGGGTGGGTCAGCAACTGTTGATGGTGGAGTTGGAATATTACAAGCTTTAGGCCTGCGCTTTTTAAATGAAGAAAGGGAATATTTATCGAATCTTCCCGAATCCTTGGTTAAGTTGGTGAATATTGATGTATCAGGCCTTGATAAGAGAATCTTTAATTGTGAAATAATTATTATTTGTGATGTGGATAATTCTTTGTCAGGTGAACAGGGCGCTGCCGCAATTTTTGGGCCTCAGAAAGGAGCCTCGCCTGAAGATGTCATTAAGCTGGAAGCATCGCTTAAACGTCTTAGTGAAGTTACTTTACAACAAACGGGCAAGGATATTTCTACTATTAAGTATGGAGGCACAGCAGGCGGTGCTGCCGCTGGTTTATGCGCCTTTCTGAATGCAAAACTGGTAAATGGTATAGATTATTTTCTTGACCTTACCGGTTTTGACAAAGCCATGGAACAAAGTGACCTGGTTATTACGGGAGAGGGGAGTATTGATGAACAAACTCTTCAGGGGAAAGGGCCATTTGGCGTCGCTTTCCATGCTAAGTCAAAGAATATCCCTGTGATCGGCATCGCAGGAAATGTTCCTGTTAAGAAAACAAAAGAACTGGATAAATGGTTTAATGCATTATTTGCAATTGGGCAAGGACCGGATGATATTGAATCGGCCATAAAATTAACACGGGATAATTTGATGAGAACTTCTACGGAAATTGGGAATTTACTCGCCATAGGATTGAAGCATTGATTTCAGACAGATGGCAAATATCTCTACATTTCTTTCTAATGAGCCGGAACCGGTTTAGTGATGCTATTGAAGCATTGCATCATTATTAAATTGCCATTTGCTGCGCTTCATTTTAATCATCCCCAAAGATATAATCAATATGAAATTTGTAATCTCTTTCATCTCCCTTACTTTTTTAGCCCTACATCTCATACGCATAAAAAGACAACGGTACTTTGAGCTTAGAATTTACTATTGTACTCCTGGTCGTCTGAGTGATTTGGTATCGCGTTTTCAAAATCACACTACGAGAATTTTAAAAAAAAACAATCATGATTTCCTAAGTCATGTAGGCAATTTGAAAAGATATTGTCAGATAGCGCATCTGTGTCAATGGAGAGATTAGGGAACGCTGAACTGGTAAATTTGATTGTACGGTATTCAGGTAACTTCCTCCCTTCATAAATAAATTTCAATAGATTTGCACAGAATTTTTTCGGGATGTAGCGCAGCCCGGTAGCGCACACGTCTGGGGGGCGTGGGGTCGCAAGTTCGAATCTTGTCATCCCGACTTTACAGGACAAGTCAAATTTATTTTTGGATTGTCCTTTTTTATTTCCACCTAAGTAATAAGCAGTCTGGTTGTGCCAGGCTTCCTGTAACACTATTTTGTAAAGTTCGGCCATTTCGGGACGAGGGATATATTTCTTCAATTCGTAAACAAACTGCTGGTTAATCGCAGCGGCTCTGTGCCTGAACTTACAACCCGCAAAGCAATGGTATAGGAATAATGCGTGATATGTCCTTTTGATGCGCTTCCGGTCAATATCTTGCCGCATGTCGGACATATCAGAAAGCCCCTTAAAGGCAAGGTCGAATTGGATACTACCTTTAATCGGTAAAGAATAGAAGTTGCCAGTGTTGATATGAACTTGAATGAAGTTGCAGAAACCTTTAGCAACGTGTCGAACAAGCAGGTTTCTTATCAGCAAATTCCATACGAAGCATTTCAAAAACAGGCAGGTGAAGAAGTAACTGTTATGTTTTAGTGGTTTGAAAATGTTGGCTATCACGCCGATATCAATTCGCTGCAAAAAACTTTTTTTAAGCTCAGTTCTTTAGAAGATTATTTAAACGAACATGAATGGAACAAAACGGTAAGCACTGCACGATAGAATAGCTAAGCGAAATTTACAATAAACATTATGGAAAAGAAAAGACCAATAACAGTATCAGAAAAAGAAGGACAGAATCTCTCCATCGTTGGCGATACTTATCGAATATTAATAACCGGCAAAGAAACCGATAATGCGTTTTCTACAATGGAATTTAATATTCCTCCCAATGGCGGTGCGGGCCCGCATTCACATCCTGATTTTTATGAATCATTTTATGTAGTGGAAGGCGAAGTGGAAGTTAATTCTGAAGCAGGTACTTACCTGGCAAAAAAAGGTTCATTTGTAACTATTCCGAAAGGAGGCATTGTTCATGACTTTAAAAACAAAACAGATCAAAACGCAGTTCTTGTTTGTACGGTTGTTCCTGCAGGTTTGGAACAATTTTTTATAGAAATAGGTAAGCCGGTAGCCATTGGCGAATTTCTTCCTTCCCCACCTATGGATGACCCTGAAGCTGTTAAAAAGATACAGAAACTTGCGGAAAAACATGGGCAAAAAGTTTATCCACCAGATTATCTCGGATAATCTTTTATGTTTACAATTTTGCCACCGCTTTCAACAGTCAAGACAATTATATACTTTTGCCGAATGGCAACTCCTTACACAGCAACACCTGGTAACTTCGCCATATGGAATCATTGATAAATTACCTGTTGCAATTCGGTCATTTAAATCAGCAGCAGATTAGCCTGGTAAAAAACTAAGGTGTTTGCAGGAAAATAAAAAAAGACGAATATTATCAGGAAGCCGGAAAAATTCCACGGGAAGTTATTTTTTTTGACCGAAGGTATTTTCAGGATTTGTTATTACAACAATAAGGGAGACGACATCACCAAATATTTTATTGATGAAAACATTTTAGTGTTGACATCAACAGTTATTCGCAAAACATTACGTCTTCGGAATATGCGCAGGCAATCACAGACTGCAAATACATTGTCTTTTCAAAAAAAGCCTTGCAGGAACTTTCGATGACGATCATCGGTTGGGACGACATCATCGCCAAAATAACTTCAAAAGGGTTAGCGGAAAAAGTGAATAAGATCGGCACCATGATGGCTGAAGATGCAACGGAACGTGCCAAGCACTGGTCTTGCAAATCAATCACAAGTTTGTGTAATTCCTGGCTTTGATTCCCCCATAAAAGGACATTTCCTTTTCGCCCTTTTGACTAAAACAAAAGGCATTTCAACTAAATCAGTCTTACATCTGTTACAGAATTTTGTGTCATTAAAAAAACAAAATAATTTATTATGAAAGCAATCAGAATCAACGAATTTGGCGGACCGGAAGTAATGA
The DNA here is from genome assembly GCA_965217965.1 of Hanamia sp. Taxonomy (GTDB): domain Bacteria; phylum Bacteroidota; class Bacteroidia; order Chitinophagales; family Chitinophagaceae; genus Ginsengibacter. The sequence continues at coordinate 1,779,020 of CBDCJQ010000002.1, forward strand.
AATTAGAAGACATAGAACGCCCCGTGCCCGCAGCGGATGAAATTTTGGTTAAAGTATTTGCCAGCGGCATTAACCCTGTTGACTGGGTGGTGCGCAATGGCGGTAATGATTTTTTAAGGTCATTCTTAACCTTGCCAATGACAATAGGTTGGGACGCAGCGGGCATTGTAGAAGAAACAGGCAGCGAGGTAAAGGATTTTAAGAAGGGCGATGCCGTATATGGCGTTCCTAATTTTCCTGGTACTAATGGAAGTTATGCTGAATATTGCCCCGGAAACGCAAGCCAGTTTGCAAAAAAACCAAAAAGCATTTCTTTCAACGAAGCAGCCGGCGTTCCTTTGGTTGGGCTTGTGGCGTGCAATGCGCTGTTTGAGTTAGGAAAACTACAGGCAGGCCAGCGGGTATTTATTCATGGTGCTTCGGGTGGCGTGGGTAGCCTCGCCGTGCAGATGGCAAAAACAAAAGGTGCGTATGTAATTGGGAGTGCTTCGACCCGGAATATGGAATTTTTAAAACAAATTGGCGCAGATGAAGTCATTGATTACAGCAAGCAAAAGTTTAAAGAATTGTTGCGGGATGTTGACCTTGTATTTGATGCTTCGCCACTTCGTGATGAAGGTGAGCGTTTAAAATGTATCGGTGTTATGAAAGACGGTGGCATTTTTGTAAGCGTAAATGTTGATTTTCCGTTTAGTGATGCGGTAAAACAAGCACTTGAAACAAAGAACGCGATAGGTGAAATGGTTGCCACACAAATTAACCACCGGCATTGGCTTGATGAAATGGCGAAGCTGATTGATGAAAGCAAAGTAAAAGTTCACATCAGCAAAGTGTATCCTTTAGACCAGGTCGCCGAAGCACATAAAGAAAGTGAAACATTTCATACCCGTGGCAAAATGGTACTGGAAATACAAAAAGAAGATAATTTTTAATGAAGCATTTTAAAACAATAAGTGAGTTTCATGCCTTCAGGGATTTGCCTAAGCCGCAACATCCGTTAATGAGCGTAATAAATGTTGCAAATATTACGCATTTACATAACGATGAACCCATGACGATGGCGTTTGATTTTTATTCCATTGCCATAAAAAGAATGGCTAACGTAAGCATTAAATATGGGCAGCAGCCATTTGATTTTAATGAAGGCATTATGTCTTTCATGTCGCCCAATCAGGTTCTTAGCCTTACTGTAAATAACAAGGACGAAAAAATAAAACAATCGGGATGGGTGATTTACATTCATCCGGATTTTTTATGGAACACGCCCTTAGCCAGAACGATAAAGCAATATGATTTCTGGAGTTACTCTTTACATGAAGCATTATTTCTTTCAGAAAAAGAAGAGGCAATCGTCAATAGCATTGTACAAAATATCAACCACGAGTATCAATTCAATATTGACAAGTTTAGCAAGCAAATCATTATCTCGCAAATTGAAAGTCTGCTCAGTTATGCCGACAGGTTTTACAATCGTCAATTTATTACAAGGGAAAAATCCAATCATCAGATACTCGACCGTTTGGAAAAATTAGTTCTGGATTATTTTGATAGGGATGATTTAATTAACAGAGGCTTGCCATCTGTACAATACATCGCAGAGCATCTTAATCTTTCGCCCAAGTATTTGAGTAGCTTATTAAAAGTGTTGACCGGGCAAAATACACAGCAATACATCCACGAAAAGCTGATAGAAAAAGCCAAAGAAAAACTAACCACTACCGATCTATCTGTTAGTGAGATTGCTTATGAATTAGGATTTGAACATTTGCAATCGTTCAGTAAATTGTTTAAAATAAAAACCACAGTTTCGCCAATGGAGTTTCGCCAATCGTTTAACTGAATAACACCTTTATTTTACCAGCAGATGTTGGAGGAGTTTGATAATTATATTGGCAAAATTTTGTGAGTCTCCATTTCTGTGCAAGCGTCGGAAAAGCCTTTATTGACTATAGACGACATTGCTAAAATGTTACAAGTCATTATAGAACAACGGCCCTTAGAACGGCAGACAGTCAATAAATATTTAAATTTGTGTAGATGAATTAATAGCGATAGAAGAACATTTTCTGACAAAAGAAGTAAAAGATGACTGGCATAAATATGCAGATGCGGATGACCCAACCGAAAAACTTAACTCGGGCGAAGTTGAAGAACGCCTGGAAGATAAAGGAACTTTCCGAAAGGTTGTATTGGAGCAGCCGGCAAATAAACCGCTACTTCAATCAGCAATTCGGGCTTTCACTACAAGCATTTTGTAAGGTGCTCCGATTCAGAGCCTCGCTGAAACATATTGCAGATGGCAAACTTTTTCCCGAATTAAATTTCGCAGATCAAACCCATTTTATCAAAGAGATAAAAAAATTTTCAGGTGTCGCACCCAAAGAGTTATTTAAAAATAAAAACGGCCGATTCGTACTGTTATCAGTCTTGAAGCAGCAATAGTTTTGCATAAGTAAAACTTAATTTTAAAATATGTTGATAAAAGATAAACAAATCGCAATCGTTGGCGGCGGTCCCGGCGGCTTAACGCTGGCAAGGCTTTTACAATTGAAAGGCGCAACTGTAGCACTTTACGAACGTGATTTTGATAAAGACGCCCGCCTCATCGGCTCTCCTCTGGATATGCATGAGCAGTCAGGCATGGCGGCTTTGCGTAAAGCAGATTTATTGGATGAATTTAAAAAGAATTTTCATCCCGGTGCTGATAAAAAGCGCATCGTAAATGAACGGGCCGAAATATTTTTCAGCGATCATGAAGTAAAGAAAGATGAAAATTTCGGCAGTGAACATTTTCGGCCAGAAATAGATCGTGCACCATTAAGAAATATGTTGTTGCAATCTTTGCAAGCAGAAACTGTAGTTTGGGGTAGTCAATTTATTTCTATGGAAGTGCAGCAGCAAGGATGGTTGCTGCATTTTAAAAACGGGTCATCTGCATACGCAGATTTTGTAATAGCTGCCGATGGAGCCAATTCTAAAATTCGTTCTTACATCACGCCGGTCAAAGCTTTTTACACAGGCATTACTATGCTGGAAGGGAATGTTTTTGACGCAAAAAATGCAATACCCACAATGCATACTTTGCTGAAAGGCGGTAAGATAATGGCTTTCGGAAATGAAAAAGATATTTTGATGGGGCAAAAAGCCAACGACGAAATAGGATTTTACGCCAGCTTTAAAGCCGGAGAAAACTGGGCAAAAAATAGTGGCCTCGATTTTAATTCCAATACACAAATATTGGAATGGTTTAAAAACATTTATGCGGAATGGAGCCCCGTTTGGTACAAACTTTTCGAAAAGGCAACTACACCCTTAATACCTCGCCCTATCTATTGCATGCCTTTAGATCTGAGCTGGGAGCCATTGCCCAATGTAACCATGATTGGCGATGCCGCACATGTGATGCCGCCATTTGCGGGCGAAGGGGCAAACATGGCAATGCTGGATGCTTTGGAACTAAGTGAGTGTTTAACGGCGGATAATTTTTATACGTTGCCGGAAGCGATTGCTCGGTTTGAAAAAAATATGCGTGGAAGAGCTTCAGTGGCAGCGCAGGCTTCACTTGACAATGGTGAACGGATGCATTCAGAAAATGCTCTGGATAATATGTTAAAATTTTTTAAGGACTACTAAAGCCATCAACCAAATACCTATCTCCTTGGAAAGTAAATATGCGTTCGTGTAGACAAACTTTATCTCCACAAAGACAAACAAAACCTTAAGACTTATTTAGAAGGTTAACCACTGATACGGTATTACCAACCCATATATAGCAATACGGAGCTGTCATCATAACAATCCACTCCAACAAAATAAGGCTTTCACAGATTGAAAGTGATAAAATAAAAAAAATACTTGCATATTGTTGTCGTGATTACTATATTTGTAACTACAATTAAATCTTTACAAAATGAACCAATTGGCATTCGCCTCACTACAAGTGACAAATTTGGAAGCTTCCAAAGACTTTTATACCCAAAAATTAGGGTTTGAAATTGACAACTCTAATCCGCAGGCCTGCGTTTTTAAGTGCAATCAGAGACAGGCAAGCTTTGCAATACGTACACCGCTTGAACCAATCGAAGGAAAAGAGTTGGGAATCGGTGTAGCTCTTTGGTTTTCTGTGAATGAAAATGTGGACGAACTGAAAGCAAAATTCGTGGAAAAAGGAATAACTACTGTGGGGCCAATGATTGATACACCCTTTGGCAGAGCATTCCACTTAAAAGACCTTGATGGTTATAAACTTACTTTTCTACAGGCAAAATAATGTACTGCTCGTGAATTAATTTCATCCCAAATGATTTAACCTCGCTATGCCGAAAGAAATTGAATTTCATTTCAAAAATCCAAATGATAGTCCTGGTTATTTGCTTGGACAACTAACTATGCTGTGGCAACGCAAACAAAAAAAGGTTTTGGATCCTTTGGGTTTAACACAAACGCAATTTGTACTGCTTGCAGCATTAGGTTGGCTTTCAAAAAAAAGTAAATCTGTAACGCAGGTTGACATTGCCATCCAAAGTAATGCCGACAGAATGATGGTATCAAAAGTGTTGCGAACATTGGAGGAGAAAGGATTTATAAAAAGACAAGAACACGAAATAGACACCAGGGCGAAAACAATTACAATGACTACTAAAGGCGAAAGGATTTTACAAAAAGCACTCATTGAAATTGAAAATGCTGACTTGGCTTTTTTTGCCGTGTTAAACAGCAAACTTCCATTGTTCAATAAAAATATGCTGCAACTGATGGACAAGAACACCCCATAGAAGCAGACACAATATCAATGAACAACACTTTTTGCCAAATGGCAAATCCAATGCAAGCAATGATTCTTAATTAACTTTCTCAAATGGAAGAATTGATAGAATACGTTTTACAATTTCAGAACTCCTTACTTCATCGTTTAAATAAGATGTTTGTTCGCAAACTAAATTAGACTTTAATTTGAGGTATGCAATTAAAATTACCCCTATTCCCAACAGGCTGCACACTTATTTCTGATTGCCTTGGAGTGTATGAGAAAGATGATCTTGTACAATATATTGTAAATGGACTACCTGTGTACGCACATCCTTCAGGAGATTTAAAAGCCTTTCGTTATATCACGAGCAATTTTATTCATCAGGGTCTTTGCCGTAAAACGGAAGTTGAGAGATGCTTTCATGTGAGTGAAGACAGCGTGCAGCGTGCCTATAAAAAGTTTGTGGAAAAAGGCGAAGAAGGCTTTTTTGGCCATGATGCCCGCAAAGGAACAGCCTATAAAATCACTGGTGATTGCCGCTTGCGCATACAAAGCAAATTAGATAAAGGGCAAAGCGTAAACAGCATTGCAAAACAGGAAGGGGTAAGAGAATCAGCCATTCGCTATGGCGTAAAACAAGGCTATTTAAAAAAAAGAGAAATCGGAGATAATTGACGGTTCCGGCACCACTTTAAACATGCGTAATGAGGCCGATCAGTCGGCGCCTCTTGGCATAGCCACCACCCGGTATGAAGACCGGATGGCCACTGCTATTTTAGGAACAGGCAACGCCTCCACCCGGTTTAATGCCCACGAGGCACTTTGTGGTGCAGGAGTATTATTCTTATTACCGGCATTGCTTGCACAAGGTTTATTAAAAACCAAAGATGTCTATAAAATACCCGGGAATCATTATTATGGATTGGAATCCATCGTCCTTACACTGGCCTTTATGGCGCTGGCCCGCATCAAAAATCCTGAACAACTCAAGCAATGTAAACCTGGGGAAATAGGTAAAATAATAGGGCTGGACCGTATCCCGGAAGTAAGATGCCTTCGCGATAAAATCAAACTTCTTACCAGCCAGAACCAGGCGCAAAAATTGAATCAACTTCTCATAGACCATTGGTACAGCGGGCCAACAGAGGAAACATCGTTTCTCTATATAGATGGTCATGTACGCATTTATTTTGGTCATCAGGCTAAACTTCCTTCCAAATTTATCTCCCGGCAAAAACTTTGCCTTAGCGCCACCACGGAATTCTGGGTCAATGATGCAACGGGTTTACCGGTAATGATGATTGCCGGTGAGCTTACCGAAAAACTTCAAAAAGCCATTGAAGATTATATCATCCCTGAGTTGCAAAAGACACTCTTACTTCCATCACCTTGCGAGCCACAAGAGGAATTTAAAAAAACAGAAAACATAACAGAAGTAGCAAACATAACAGAAGCAAACCGAAGTACAGGGGATGAAAAAGCAGACGATGAAAACGAAGTTCCCGATGACCAGCCGCCAGTGTGTACCCTGGTTTTTGACAGGGAAGCTTATGAACCTGCTTTCTTTAAACGCTTGTACCAAAAGTACCGCATCGCTGTATTAACCTATCGCAAAAATGTTAAGGATATGTGGGATGAACAAGGCTTTAAAGCAACAGAGGTAAAGGTTCTTGATCAAACAATTGCCATGCGATTGTGCGAACGGGAAACCGTACTTGGCGGTGTGTCAATGCGTGAAATCAGGAGGCTTACCGATGGTGGACACCAAACGGCAATCATTACCACCAACAGAGTTATAAGCACTGAGGTAGCAGCAGGCAGGATGTTTGGCCGTTGGAGCCAGGAAAACTTTTTCCGTTATATGATAATGGATTATGACTTCGATAAGATAGTGGAATATGGTGTAGAAGCGATTGATGAAAACAAAGAAGTGGTGAATCCTGAGCATCGTAAATTAAATTACAGGCTTAAAAAGCAAAAAGAAAAAACGGCACGATTGAAAGCCAAATTATTCCCCCTTACAGAAGAAGCGATAGAAACCTCCTTAGACGATATGCCGGCTTTACTAAAAAAGCAAATGAAACTTGTGGGACAAATAGAAAACAATCAGCAAACAGAGGAGCAGTTAAAAGATGAACGCTCGAAAATACCGGCAAGAATAAAATTAAAAAACATGCCTCACCAGGCACGTTATAATAAGCTCAAACCCGAAAGTAAAATGTTTATGAACATAATAAAAATGATTTGTTATCGGGCAGAAACGGCTGTAGCAAACGAACTTAGCAAGTTTCTTATTATAAATGTCAAAGAGGAAAAAAGAATGCTTGTAAAGCAAATTATTCAAAATAATGCAGACCTGATACCCGATTATGAAAACAAAACCTTAACCGTGATACTGCACTCCCTATCCGCGCCGAGGTTTAACCTGGCAGCCGAAAAACTTACTGAAGTATTGAACCAAACAGAAACTATTTTCCCAGGTACGGATCTAATGCTTAAATTTAAAACCTCCGCATTTTCTAACTGCGAGAGGTAAGGAGTTCTGAATTTGGAAATTTGAACAAACAACAGATTGACCTGATTGCGAGCAAAGCAACAGAATCAGAATTTTGCAAAGATAATTTTTTTTGGGAGGCAGGAAAAATGATTAGACAGATTGGATTTCTTATAGATGGTGTTATTCGTGTTTTTTATTACAACAACAATTCAATCCTGAAACGTATTTACCAGATGCTTTGGTAAGTCTTCGATTTTTGCACAGCAAATTTGCTCCATCACCTGTTGAAGTTGTGTCTTTAAAATTGATATAGTATGGTTGCCGCCATCTTCTCCCAATGCGGCTGCGCCATACATAAATGTTCTGCCTAAAAAAGTAAATTGGGCGCCGGAGGCAATTGTCCTGGCTATGTCGGGGCCGGAACGCAAGCCACTATCCATCATAATTTTTATTTTATCGCCGAACTTTGCGGCGATTCTTTCAAGCGCTTTTATACTTGATTGCCCGGCATCGAGTTGCCTGCCGCCGTGGTTGGATACGATAACTCCATCCAGCCCCAATTGAATAGCTTTCTCCACATCTATTTCATTGGCAACACCTTTTAATACAAGCTTACCTTTCCACATGTCACGGATAGGTGCTATTTTTTTCTCATTTAATCTTCCGCTAAAAGTTGCGTCCATAAATGCACCCAACTTTTGCATGTTCATATTTTTGGGCATATAAGGCTTTAATATTTGAAACGTCGGTTGCCCGTGTACGAGAGTCTTGAGTGCCCAATTGGGTTTCCCCATGATCTGGAGCACATTACTAAGCGTCATTCTTGGGGGCATTGCCAAACCGTTTCTTATATCCCTGGGGCGGTAACCAAACGTAGGCACATCACTCAAAATAACCAGCACGGGACAATGCGCCTCTTCTGCTCTTTTTAAAATTTTATCACGCAGGCTGTTATCTGCAGGATGGTACAATTGAAACCAGGCCCGCCCCTCGGTAATTTCACTGATTCTTTCTATACTGCTCGTACTTACGGTACTTAATATAAAAGGTATGTTATGTTCAAAGGCAGCCCTGGCAAGTATTTCAGGAGAGTTAGGCCATATCAGGCCTTGCAATCCTACGGGTGCTATACCAAAAGGCGCATCATAAGTATGGCCAAATAATTCGGTTTTAATATCAGATCCCGTATGTTCCGTCAGGTATTCGGGAATAAGCTCAACCTGGCGTATTTCATCCGTATTTTTGCGAAGATTTACATCTTCATTGCAGCCTCCATCAAGGTATTCAAAAGCAAATTTAGGTATCCTGCTTCTTGCTTTTTTTCTAAGGTCTTCAATAGCGGGATATCTTGGGTCATATTGATGTTTCATCGTTGGTTATATTTTTTCACGAAGGCAGGATGTCATTATTTTCTGTTAATACTTTTATTTTTAAAAACGTTTATACAAGAATATGGAAGAGAGAAATCATAACACAGGATTATTTGCGGATGAATAATATTGAAGCTGAATAATATCATTAGGCAAAGGCTTTTTATTCCACGCGTTATGTATGGCAAGAGCAGCCCCCAGGGCTGTAGCTTGCGCCATTGAAGCAGCAAATATTTCCATACCGGGAAAGTGAAATGCAAGCAGGTTCATGTAAAGACTATTTTTACTAAAACCTCCATCAACGAAAATTCTTTTCAACTTTGTTTCTTTCAATACAAGTTGCGTTGATAAATATTGCTGTAATGCAATATCCATCATCAACTGGTGATATGCTTCCTCATCACTTATAAATGCAGCCAAGTCCCGGTTTGAAAAAATTAAGTTTTTGAGTATAGCCTTATCGTCTGATTTTTCCGGCCTTTCGTTTTGCTTTTGAAGTTTTTTAATAATCTCCGGGTTAAAATCCATGGAGTGATATCGTGCCGTGCTTTGATTAAAAAAATCTGCTATTCTTTTTACCTGCTGGTCATGATAATAACCTGAAAATACTCTTGAAGCTTTTATGGGCTTCGCCTCGTAACTCATAAAGGAAAGGCAATCTTTCCCGAGCTCTTCTTTTGTTAACGGCGTGTCATTAAAAGGATTTAAAGAGATACACCAGGTACCTGTAGATATTAAAATAAAGGGTTCATCAAAATTTACAAGATAAGGTATAAGTGCAGCCGAGCTATCATGAATGCCAATACCAACGGTATAGTTATTACCGGGGAAAACCGCAGGCACTGTACGATAGCAGGGAAGAACAGGCCCAAGTTTTTCAAGTATTCCTTCCTCCTTAACCCAATCGTGATAATCGTTTTCATGAAAATCCCAAAGATTGGTATGGCATCCGATGCTGGTAATATCGCTGCAAATATTCGACGAGATCAGGTAGCTTAAATATTGCGGCAGATGCAGCGCATATTTTATTTCGCTGAACACCTGCGGCTTTTCATATTTCAACCGGTACAATTGCATGCCCGAATTCAGGCTTCCTAAAACCGGTGAGGCGGTACGGAAAGAAAATTCCTTCTCACCACCATATGTATCGTAAAATTGTTTCTTTAAATTTTCAGGATAGGGTTTTAAATAATTGTACAAGGGTGTAAATGCCTGCCCTTCTTTATTTAGATATACAAGACTGGCTCCGTAGCTGGAAAAGTTGATCGCCTTGATTTCAAAATCTTTTTGCCTGAATACTTCACGCAGCGAATCAAATATTGATAGCCTGAGGCTGTCGAGGTTTTCGCAAGGATCACCATCTTCGTCGACTGTTTCAAAAAAGCGGGCAGAGCGTTCAAAAACTATTTTATAATTTTCGTCAAACAGAAATAGTTTCTTGTTGGTTTTCCCTACATCAAAAATTGCTATCACATTTTGCTTGCTCATACTTGTCTTAAGGTAACAGACTTTTTATAAACCCGTCGCAACTGTTTTTGCGCCTCTTTCTTTTATTAATTGATCCCTTACATTTTCGCCGCGATAAACAGCCAAAGGATTTAAAGCACCGCCTGCACGCAATCTTGCTTCTGCCACGAGTGCACGTACATCAGTCCGGTAGGCATCCTGCAATATTTCCTGTGCGGCCACCACGTCATTTTTATTCTGCGCCTCTTTTAATTTTGTCCGGTCAACAATCAATGCCTGTGTATATGAAAGCATGATAGCTTCCACCGATTGCAACAAATCTTCCAACGGATCTTTTACATTGTGCGATGCATCGATCATCCAACCGAGGTCGGTTGCATGATCCATGTTTTTGGCATCCATACCTTCCACGAGTTCATTAAAAATCAGGAACAATTGATAAGGCTTAATGCTACCGACGGTTAAATCATCATCCCCATATTTTGAATCATTAAAATGAAATCCGCCGAGCTTTCCTTCCATTAATAATAAGCTTACAATCTGTTCGATATTGGCATTCGCCAGATGATGACCCAGATCAACCAATGTATAAGCTTTACTACCAAGCTTTGAAGTATAGAGTAGCGACTGCCCCCAATCGCCAACAGTTGTGGAATAAAAATTGGGTTCGAACGCTTTGTATTCCACGAATATTTTCCAGTCGCCGGGTAAGGCACTATATATCTCCTGCAGACTTTCTAAGGTATTTTGAAAGGCCTTTCTGAAATTTAACTGGCCCGGAAAACAAGAGCCATCACTTAACCAAACCGTGAGAGATTTAGACCCCAGGTCGATGCCGTGCTTTATAACTTCGATGTTGTGATCAATAGCTTGCTTGCGAACTGTTTTGTCCACATGTTGCATCGAGCCGAATTTGTAACTCAATTCCTGTTCCGGCTGATCCTGGAAAGTATTTGAATTCATTGCATCGAACTTTAACCCGTGTTGCGCCGCAAGCTTTTTTATGTCAGTTGCATTACGCGGTATATCCCAGGGAATGTGCAAAGAGATTGCACCGGCTGACTGGTTAAGAGCATGCAGCAAACCGATGTCTTCAATTTTTTCCTCAAGATTTCCAGGTTCTCCTCCTCCTGAAAATCTGCCAAAACGGGTACCACCGGTTCCCAACGCCCAACTCGGGATGGCTACCTGGAAGTCAATTAATTTTTTAATAATAGCATCCAGGTTTTTTATCGTCCCGGCAATGAACTCATATTTTCTTTTATGATCCGATAAGTAGCTTTTATTATTTTCCTCTATCAATTCTTTGCTTACTATCATTTGAATATTTTAATTATAATTACTGTATAAATTTTTGATTTATGGTAAATAGAAAATTTCCTCTAACGGTATAGAAACCGGCGAATCATCTTCATTAGTTTCCATAATATCTTTCATGTAGGCCCACCATTTTTTCATAACAGGATGCGCCGGCAAATCGTTTAAAGCATTCATATTTTTTGCCTTCATAATACCAAACAAACTGTAAGTAGTTTCGTCTAAAAAAATAGAATATTCGCTTATACCGGTGGTCTTTAATAATGCTGCTAATTCAGGCCATATTGCATTATGCCGTTTTCTATATTCCTCTTTACATCCTTTATACAACTGCATTTTAAATGCTATCCTGCCTTCACCTTCAGCGTCTGACACATTAATTTCCGGCCCGGTTTTTTCCTGCATACCCATTATACTTTTAATAAAAAATCAAAAGGTTAACCGATTAAATAATCATTAACGTTTTGATTATTGCTATGAGACAATAAGGGTCACCTTACAAACGCCATGGCTACACCACCATCAACATTTAAAATATTACCTGTAGATTTATTTAGTAATTCTCCAACAAAAGCAAAACAGGCATTGGCAATATCTTCCGGCAATATGGCTTCGTTCAGCAATGTTCTTTTTGCATAAAAGGCGGGAAGTTCTTCTACCGATATCCCGTAGGCCTTTGCACGGCCATCCGCCCAGCCATTAGCCCAAATATTCGAGTCCGAAATCACCGCATCAGGGTTTACCGTATTCACCCGAATCTTATCCGCTCCTAATTCAGCCGCCATTAATCTTGTAAGGTGGGCCTGTGCAGCTTTAGCTGAACCATAGCCGGCATTATTCGGCCCGGCTACAACAGAATTTTTTGATACAACATTAATAATATCACCCCCAAATCCCTGCTTACGCATTACGGCTATGCCTGCCTGTGACACTAAGAATTGACCTTTCACCAATATGTCGTAAAGCTTATCCCAATCTTGTATGGTATGGTCTTCAATAGTTTTTGAAATACTTATACCCGCATTGTTTACAATAATATCTATACCGCCAAAAGCGAGTGAGGAGCTTTTAATTGCCTCATCAATCGTTTGCTTACCGGTTACATCAAGCTTTACTGATGCTGAACTATCCTTCCCAAAAAGTTTTTGAAATTCTTCCGTTGCCGCGAGTAACCTATCGTCGTTAATATCATTTATAATTACACAAGCTCCTTCTTCCGCGAATTTTTTTGCAATTGCTTTACCAATACCTCCGGCACTGCCGGTAACGAGCGCAACTCTGCCGCTTAAAGATTTTGGTTTGGGCATCCGTTGAAGTTTTGCTTCTTCCAAAAGCCAGTATTCAATATTAAATGATTCCTGCCTTGGTAGCGAGGTGTACGAAGAAATGGCTTCTGCACCTTTCATAACGTTGATGGCATTTGTATAAAACTCCGCCGCGACTCTTGCAGTCTGTTTATCTTTTGCAAAAGTAAACATACCCACTCCGGGGTAAAGAATTACAACAGGATTGCTATCTCTTATAGCAGGGCTGTTTGCATGTTTACAGGTGTCATAATAACTTTTATACATCTTCCTGTATTCATCAAACTGTGGCTTTAATTTTTCCTGTAGCGACTTTAAATCATTTATATCATCACCAGGTTTTAAGTTCAATACAAGCGGGCTTATTTTTGTTCTCAAAAAATGATCGGGGCAACTGGTGCCCATAGGTGCTAATTTTTCCAAATCATTTGAATTAATATACTCAAGCACCCGGTCATCATCAGTGAAGTGACCAATCATAAATCTTTCACTGGAACAAAACCCTCTTAAAACAGGCGCCAGGGCAGCGGCCTTGTCCAATCTTTCTTCTTTTAAAAGGCTTTCAATTTTTTTGCCGCCGAAAACTTTGCCTTTTTTATTATAATTCCGCTCTAAATAATCCGCACATTTTTCTATGACCTCGAGCGTATTTATATAACTTTCATAAGCGGTATCGCCCCAGGTAAATAAGCCATGCGAGCCAAGCATAATGCCACGTATACCGGGATTATCATCCAAACATTGCTTAAGTTTTAACCCGAGGTCAAACCCGGGCCTTTGCCATTCAACCCAACCAATAGTGCCATCAAATAATTCTTCGGTAATTTGTTTTCCATCTTTTGCAGCCGCAATGGAAATGGCTGCATCAGGGTGCAGGTGATCGATATGTTTAAATGGGAGGAAGCCATGCAACGGCGTATCGATTGAAGGAGCTTTCGAACTCAAATCGTAAATGCAATGATTGAATAGTTCCACCATCTCATCTTCATCTTCTATTCCTTTATAAATATTTTTAAGTGATCGAAGCCTGTCCACATATAAGGCAGCCAGGCCACTTCTTTTCATGGTTCCTAAATCTCCACCACTACCTTTTACCCACATCACTTCCACCTCTTTGCCTGTTAACGGATCCTTGGCCATTGCTTTGCACGAAGTATTGCCACCTCCATAATTGGTTAAACGTAAATCTGCTCCCAATAAGTTAGAACGATAGACTAACAGCGCTACCTCATCGCCCGCCATGGAAGCCGCTTTTTCATCATCCCATAAATAACTTACATTTTTAAATTTTGTTTTTTCCTGTATCATAAATATTCTTTTACCCTTAATTAATTATTTAATTGAATTGCCGTAACCTACAATTATAACGGAAGCGATAATTGTTATGATTCCTAAAATTATGGTTGTCAGGGTTTTCTTGCTAACCCCTTTCCACTCTTTAAGCGCAAAGCCCCACATATTGGCGACTAATATAATAAAAGACATGTGCAGTATCCATGAACTCGCGCCGTTCCCCAACTTACTCTCTCCCATACCATAAAAGAAAAATTGCAGGAACCATAATGTACCTGCCATCGCACAAAAGAAATAGTTCTTAAGGAGAGGCACTTTTTTATCAGTATAATCACCAAAGGTCTTATTGCGAAAATTTAAAAACAAGCACCATATTAAATTGGTCGTAAGGCCGCCCCATAGTAAAACTACATAGATAACATTATTGCGGTATAAAAAATTTATCCCGGAAGCCGGGTTGCCGGCTTTCCACATTGCATCGGCGACATCGGCCATTTTAGAACCAGCTTCGATCCCATAATTGAAAGAAGCACTAAGAATTCCGGCAACGATGCATACAATCAATCCTTTTGTTAGGTTGAATTCTTTTATACTTTCCTTTTTCTTTTCATCAGATAATTCCCGCTCTTTTAAAACACCTGCTTTACCACAAATAAAAATGCCCACTAAACAAAGCACCACACCGACAAGTACGATTTGTCCCCAGGAATTTGTCAGCAGTTCATTAAATGTTGTCTTGCCCGGCTGAGGATTAAAATTGTAATAGATAGAAGGGGCCAGGGAGCCGAACGCAGAGGTAAAACCTAATAACACAGAATTGCCCAACGACATACCCAAATAGCGCATGCCAAGGCCATACATTAATCCGCCAATGCCCCAGAGTATTCCCCAAAAGAAAGTCCAGCCAAAAGTAGAAGGTGATGATTGTGAAATGATCTCAGTAAAATTTGGAACCGTGATCCAGGCTGCAATTGGCGGAACGATCAGCCATGAAAAAAGGCCGCCGATAATCCAAAAACTTTCCCAATGCCAGCCTCTCACCTTTTTGTACGGCACGTAAAAACTTCCGGATGCTGCGCCGCCGATGAAGTGAAAAATGATTCCAATGATTATTTGCATGTACTTATAATTTTAATTGCAAAAAATGAAAATAGTTTAGAACGTTAATATCATTGTTGAGTACGGAAGCTTCTTAAAATTCATTGATCAAATAATTTTTGCTTCTTACTCGGGAGTGTTTTTAAATGAAAAATGGTACTGCCCTGAACCTAATTCCACCGGTATATAGCCATCGGCAGCATCTTTCATTTTAATATCATTTACCTGGGATAAAGCTTTGCCACTTTCTTTAATTGCACCCGCATCTGTAGCAGGAATGTAAACTGTTGCCGTAGTGTTGACGGGTATTTCAACGTCCATCATTACCTGGCCTTCCTGCACCTTCCAGCTATTACTTAATTTACCATAATTCGTTTGAAGGCTCGCGGAAGCAGAGGTGAAACCACCACCCATATGCGGTTGTATTTTTATGTGCTTATAGCCAACGCCATCTTCATAGGTATCGAGGCCCACCATTTCACGATACATCCAATCGCCAATAGCACCGTAAGCATAATGGTTAAATGAGTTCATGCCAGGCGTTTCAAAAGTGCTGTCTGGTTTTTCACCGTCCCACCTTTCCCAAATGGTTGTTGCGCCCATTTTTACCGGGTAAAGCCAGGAAGGATATGTATCCTGCAATAATAATTTGTATGCAACATCAGCATAGCCGAAGCGTGTAAGCACATGGCAGAGATAAGGAGTGCCGAGGAAACCGGTGGTTAAATGATTGCCATAACTTTTTACATTTTCCGCAAGCCGTGTAGCAGCCTGCGTTCTCAATGATTCGGGCAGCATATCAAAATTCAGTGCGAGTACATAGGCTGTTTGTGTGCCGGACACCAGCCGTCCATTTGAAGTCATATATTCTTTTGTGAAAGCATCTTTTATTTTTTTCAATAAAGATGAATAGTTTTCTGCATCTGTCGTTTCACCCAGCACGTTAGCAGTGTTTATAAGCAACTGTGTCGAGTGCGCATAAAAACATTGCGCAATTAAATATTTATCTGTAACGGCTGCACGTCCATCGTTGTCATCATCGGGGCGATAGAATAACCAGTCGCCAAAATGAAAGCCTGTATTCCAAAGATCATTCTTGCTTTGGGTGTGCATATATTCAACCCAGGCTTTCATGCTTGAATATTGTTGCTTAAGAATGGCCGTATCTCCATACGCGAGGTACATGTTCCAGGGAATGATAGTTGCCACATCTGACCATCCGGCCGAGCCGCCTGCCCCTGCACCTAACACATTAGGAACCACGTGCGGCACCGCTCCACTGGAAAACTGATCGGCAGCGACATCTTTCATCCATTTGGAGAAAAAATTATTTACGTCCATATTAAAAGATGCCGTACGCGAAAAAACCTGTGCGTCACCCGTCCAGCCAAGGCGTTCATCCCGTTGAGGGCAATCAGTAGGCACATCCAGGAAATTACCTTTTTGGCCCCATTGTATATTATGTTGCAATTGATTGATCAAAGCATTCGATGAGGAGAAAGTACCGGTCTCTTTCATATCGGAATAGAGAACAACCGCTTCGAAATTTTCCGGCTTTAATTCGCCGGGATAACCTTCCACTTTTACATACCGGAAACCATGCCAGGTGAAATGCGGTTCAAACGTTTCTTCCAACCCACCCTTTAAAATATAATGATCCTGTGCTTTAGCTGCCCGCAGATTGTCCGTATAGAAATTTCCTTTTTTATCCAAAACTTCCGCATGTGACAAAGTGATGGTGTCCCCGGCATGCCCTTTTACTTTCATCACAACCCAACCGACTAAGTTTTGTCCGAAGTCAATAATTTTTTCGCCCCTGGGAGTGGTGAAAAATTTCACCGGCTGAAAAGTTTCATGTTTTCTTATTGGCTCGTTGTAAGTAGCAATTAAATTATTAAAAGAAAAATCAGCCGTTTTAACTCCGGACCAGTTAGCATCGTTATAACCCGGCAATAACCAACCTTTATTGTCCATTCTTGCATCAATTGTTTCGCCATTATAAATTTCCGCGTAGCGTATGGCTCCTGTGGAGGATTTCCATGAGTCATCAGACGTGACAGTTGCATTTGAGCCATCGCTATAAATTATATTTATTTGAAGAAGTAGTGCAATATCCTTTCCGTAAAGATCTTTATTAGCCGCCCAGGCGAGGCTTCCACGATACCATCCACTTCCTAATGTAACGCCGATTGCATTATTACCATTTTGCAAAAGATTGGTAACATCGTATACTTGGTATTGCAAGCGCTTGTTGTAACTCGTCCAGCCGGGCGTGAGATAAGCATCGCCGACACGATGTCCATTAATGTAAGCTTCATACAAGCCGTGCGCCGTTATGTACGCTGTTGCCGATATAATCTTTTTGTCAGAAGAAAATTGTTTCCTAAAAACGGGGCTCGGACGAAGAACTGAATCTTCTTCGTAGCCCGGTTCAATCCATTTTGCTTTCCAATCATCTTTATTCAAAAAAGCGATTTGAAAAAAAGCGGGTTGGCTCCATGAAGAAGCTTTATTATTATTGTCCCAGGCTCTTACCTGCCAGAAATATTTTGTGTTGGATTCCAGTGGTGTGCCCCCGTAATTTACATGTACGGATTGTTGGGATTGAATTTTACCACTATTCCATTGTACGTTGCCGCGCTTTGTTAACATGGACGCACTACCACTTACCAGGCGTATTTCATAAGCAGCTTGTGTAACATTTCGTTTTTCCGAAATTAGCTTCCATGTAAAATGTGGTGATTTATTGTCTAATCCTGTTGGATTGATGCGGTTCTCACACAATAACCGGTCTACTTTAATTTGCGAATAACCGACAGCCATAATAATTTGTAGGGTAATTACACCAAGCAATTTTTTCATGTGAACTTTTATAAAATAACAAATCGTAATGCTGATGTTACGAAAATACATCTCACAAACTTTATTACTATCCTGCATTGACCTGACTTCAAAAATCTTCTTCATTTTTAAATAAAGCCGGGTGGTAGTAAACCGGTTTAAATCCACTGTTAGTCCGGCTAACTAAATGAAAACTGCGCTGGTATTGACTTCACCCCCTCCAAAGGAGTCCCTTGGACAGCAAGTGTTTCATGGAAATTGACAATTTTTAGTCGGACAATAGTGGTTTAAATTTTTAATTATTCTCAAGAGAGGCAACTATTTTAATAATTTTAATTTCAAAGAATTCCTTTTTTCACCAATATTTTATCTAACAAATCTTAATCATTTTTATCTCCAGCAGCGCAGCAAGCTTATCTAATTTAGACGCAATATGGCCAATGCCCACAGCGCAATGATGCGCCGGGCCATGGCTGTTCCAATCATTTAGAAATTTTCTAACGCCAATGCTAAACTTGTAGCGACTATTAGTATTGCCAATCTCTAATATAAGCCCGGCAACGGATTCACCTTCTGCAACCAATAACATCAGCTTATCATCGGATGACTCTACCACTGATAAAAGCGTTACCGGCCCATGCTTCACCGCCATCTCTACTGATAATCCGTTGCCTACTTTTCCATGATAAACCGTTAGCGGCCGAACCTTTGTTTTACCTTCCGCAATTTTTATATGGCCCGGGCCATCATGCCCCATCAAGATCACATCATCTGTAAAATCCACCGCATAGTATTCAGTAAAAGAACCGCCTGCGCCAAAGCTGTCCATTATTTTCATTGCCTGTGCATTCTTTATTTCATACTCGCCTGCCATAGGAATACCTCTTGCGGTCAATAAAGAATTACCGAGAATTATCGAACTCATGGTGTCTTCATTATCGGCATTGCCGGTCCCTTTATAATAGTAGGCCATCGATCCTAAATTATATGTTTCAACCAACTGATCTAATGCAACAGATGTTCTCGCTGCCCGCTCTAACTCGTCTGCAGAACAATCGTTTTGAACATCAAATATTTTATTAAAATGTTCTACTCTTTCGGCAATTTGTTCCCGGCTTATCGCTTTGCGCATAGCGGATAATTCATCTACTTCAATTATTTCAATATGGCCTCCGAAGGTGGCTACCTGTTTGGTAAGATCAGTATAGATATCCAACATGCCGGAATAGTAATGGCCCATAGCGCCAAGCCTGTTATGAGACATAGTATTAGCCACCTTTGCAGCCTCAACCCATTCGCCTATTTCATCCCAGCATTGGTCATCAACATCAAGCATACCTGTTACCTGGTGAAACTTTATACCGGCTCTTTTAAAAACATTCGCCACCTCGGGAACGGGACACGCAGAACAATAAGATAGCCACTCACCGGTCATTTTAGTACGATCATTCAGGCTATTGAAATCAGCGTAATTGATTGCGGCGCCAGGTGAAAGATTTAGAATGATAACCGGAACCTTTGCTCTTTGCACAACGGGCAAAACAGTCGATGACAAAGCATAAGTAGTCACGTACAAAAAAATAATATCAACATCTGCCTGCCTGAACCGGTGGCCTGCTTCCATTGCTTTTTCTGCAGTATCTATTAAACCGATATCGACAACTGTTACTTCATACTTTTTGATTTTATCAGAAACAATTTTGATATAAGACTCCAATTTTTCCTTTAGCCCCTCGAACTGCTCCCAATAAGCCTCTAAGCCTATACCGAACAGCCCAACTTTTAATGTATGAACTTTGCCCATATCCTTTTTTTGATTTGTAAATGCTTCAATTAATTTAATTAGGTAGAACAATCGCAAGCGTAATACCTTATGCAATAATGTAACAATTTTAATAAAACTAGCGGCGTGGCAATCTACTTGGAATAGTTAGCATTATACCAAGGAGATTGCCACAAAGTTTTCTGAAACATCTTTCAATTACAAACTCTCTGCTCGAAAACTTTTCTCCAAAGGAGCAGGCGCAAAGACGTCTCGATTGTATTTGACATCTGCGAGTCGCTTCTATTTCGTTCTTAGCGAACATTCTACCTAATTCTATCAATTAATTTAATTATAAACTTCTAATTTTTAAATTTAATAACAGCCACAGCAAAAGGCTTAAGGGTAACTGAATTATTCACAACCTGTGCTTTGGTTGCCGGCTTATCCTTTGCTGAAGTATCTACAGAATACATATCTGCTCCATTCGCTTCCTTAGATAATTCGATTTTTATTTCTTTATCTCTCTTGTTTATCAAGAGAAGCTTTTTGCCCTCACTTGTTATAACAGCCTGTGAGGCCACTTCCGATGAATTTGAGTGGGTCGTTACCAGTTTATCCCCCGGTGTAAAATTATCTTTCAAAAGTTTCAGTACCCAAAATCTTGCGTTAGGGATTCCTGTCTTCCAATTCATCATACTTACATCAGGAAACTGTGTGGGATAGCCTACCAGCTGAGATTCTCCTGCTACGTCTATGCCCATCTTTGTTAATTCCAGATAAATATATGCATACATGGCACCTGCTAAATTCCAGTAAGCATCCGGTATTGAAGCACCCATTTGATCGCCTAAAATATTGCCAATTTCATTTATGGTAGTAAAGACTTGCGGAGCCAGGCGCTTCCTTATATTTTCTATATAAGTTACCCGGTCTAAAAAAGCATCAGCTTTATTAAAGAAAGAATATTGATAACAGCTTAAATCCTGTCGATCAAAATCAGGTGTTCCATAAAAATGATAAGAGATCCCTTCCAGTGGAATATCGGCAGCATGATTTGCGGGGTTCAAAAAATATTCAAACCATTCAGGATTTTTTTCGTATGCAACGGAAATACCGATGAACTTTGTTTGCGGTGATATTTTTTTTAATTCACGCACGATGGCATCATACATCTTCGTGTATAGCGCAGGTGATATGTTGTGTTCCAGGTCTGGTTCGTTCAACACTTCCCAATAAGGAAAGTTGTAAAAATGGCCGGACTTATGATATACTCCCAACTCATCAGTGAAGCCACCTTTTGTATACCAACTGAATAGTCTTACAAAATAGTCAGTCAATTCCTTCATGGTGGTGTCACGAAGTTCAGTTCCATTATTGTAAGACCAGAAAACGCTGTCAGGTGCATCGGGATAGTTGGCAAGTTTTTCATTTTTAAATATCCATTCCGGGATAGTGCTAAAGTTCATTACAACCGAATGACCGGAAGTAGCCTTCATTAGGTCTTCTACCATTGGATCAACCTGGCTAAAATCCCAAAAAGTCTTATTAGCCGTAGGTGGTTTTAATTCCATAACGGCCATGTGAGGATAGGGAAACCAGGGCACAAATCTTACGTAATCTGCACCTAAACTTTTAAGAGCCTCGAAAGTTCCATCGTGAATAATTGATCCCCGGCGCAACATGGGATTTACCACGACTTGCAAGGTGGGCGTTGTTTTTGAAACTGAGATCGTTTTATCCCAATCTATAGTCACCGATTTATTTTGTGCATGAACATACTGCAATGCTAATGTAAGGATACACGCGAAAGCAATTTTACGATTGATGATAAAGAGCTTATGTTTCATGATGGTTATTCAAATTGTTTATGCAAATTTTTTTTATTCAAAAGCCGCAAATTAAAACGCTGTTTGCTGAATAGTGACTGGGCCGATAAGGCCTGATTTAAATAAGGGCGATTCTTTTTTATAAGGATTAAAGTTGGTAAAAGTATATCTGCCGCTTGTACGTTTTTGATTTTTCAAAAGCCATTCAGGCCACTTGCCATCTATAACTCCATCATCCGGCATTTGCTGGTCTCCTATCAACCGGTTGGGCCATAAGTTTGCTACTTCTATTTCTACATGATTTCCTTTTTGTTTTATTATTTCTGTTACATCTACTTCCCAGGGAGCCGTCCAAACTACGCCAAGGTCATGCCCGTTGAGCTTCACACGGGCAAGATTTTTAACTTCGCCAAGATCAAGATAATAACGTTTATGCATACCCGAAGTTTGAGAAGCGGGGAAATCAAAATCTTTGATATAGGATGCTATTCCTGAATAGTATTTAATTCCTTTTTCCGGGCGGGTAGTCCAATCTGCAAGATGGGCAAAAGTTACTTGCTCAGGACCTCCCCACTTCGGATCAAAAGAAACAGACCAGGGGCCGCTTAATGTTGTCACTTCTTTTTTTGCGGGAAAATTCTTTTTTACGGAAGTGATTTCAGATTTGTCTTTTGAAAAAACAATAAAGAAACTTTGATAAGAATCAAATTGTAAAGGAAGTGTGGTTACCTCATCCTTCACGGAGAACTCAGATAAGGGCCTGGTCTTGCCTGTTAGCGCATCCCAAAGTTCCGGCGCTCCTTTTTTTGTTCTGAAACTGCAACCTGCTTTTACGGGCTTGCCCGTACGGTTACTTACAAAATAAATATCCCAATTGCCTGCCGTTCTATGTGTATAGCGAATCGAGCCAGTAGATTCAAAATCGTTTGGCACGTTCATTTCCTTAATTATTTTGGCAGTAAGGTTATAATCTGGATATAGAATATTGCCATTATTAACACCAATGTTTCCGCCCCAAATTACTTTTCCTTTACCATAAACATTTGTAGTTTGTGAAGCAGGTGATTTTGTGCCGCCCCAAATCAATTTTGCAATAGATTGAACTTCCCGGTCACATTGAGGAAAATTCGATAAGCCCGGGGATTTCACCGGCGGAGCACCCACAACTGTTGCTCCATCATTTATTAATGATTGTATTTTTTTTAATAAAGCAGGCGTCATAGTTTTAAAAGAAGGCAACACAAGAAGGCGGTAAGTGGCACCTCCGGGGAAAACAACCTGGTTATCTTTTACGCTGGCCTGGTACAACTGCCCGGGAGAACAACCATCAAAATTATATCCTCGTCTATCCGGGATCGTATCATTACCTGTTAAAGCTGAGGGCGGCGGTGTAAAGATCATTGGCGCTCCTTCGGGAGTTAAATATAAAATATCAGCGACAGCCTTTCCCTGTTGCAAAATATATTGACACCTTGAAATATATCGATGATAATCCGGCACCATTGGCCACCACGTTTGTTTCCTATCCCAATGAACACCATAAGGCCCCATTGTCATGCCGGGCATTAAAGAATCGTTGAAAGGCTTGTGTTCAAATGTGTGATAAAAGAAACGGTTAATGCCCATGGCAAAAGCCCAGTCGCCCTGGTCTTTCATTGAGCCGGGATATTGTTTCCACGCCTCGGTAGACTCTGCAGTAAATGCTTCTGCCTGTACAACAGGTTCTCCGGAGATATGCGCAATCGACGTTGCTTCTATACAGCTAAATGACGTGCTGAATCCAAAACCTTTGCTCCAAAATTCACACATTGGAATATCCGCTACCGCACCGAGTTCAAGGTCGGCAGTTGGATTCATGTCATAAGGTTCTATGGACAATCCTAAGTTATTGCGATGACTGTATTTCTTAACCTGCGCCGCATGATAATCCAATACTAACTCCTGGCTCGTCTGGCGCAAATCCCATAAAAAGCGTTCACTAATTTCCTTACTCTCTACTATGTTTCCGGCGTAGACAGGATAGAATGGCAATGGATCGTAACCCCGTCTTTTAATAAACTCTTCCCTGAAAAGAGACGTCCAGTTTTGAGAGCCCATTTCCCAACTATCCATGTGTAAAAATTTAAGGCCACCGGCAGCACTTTTATCATTAGAGCCAATCTTATCGATAATTTTCCCCACATACTTATCCAGGTGTGTATTTAAAGCAACCGTATCAAATTTATCCGATTCAAAACCCAAACCCTGCACCGGGGCAGGTCTTGTAAGCGCACCATTATTACGTGCACCGAATCGCATGATCGTCCATTTCCCTTCAGGCACCTTCCAGTTCAATGTTCCATCCGGTTGAAGCTTATCGGTGAGATCGATTACCCGGCTTTTTGAAATTGCAGCGTTCGGCACTTCTTCGATATTTGCGTTGTCGGGTAAAAAGGGCTTTACATTAGGAGCAGAAGAATACGGCGCCCTGTAATAAAGCGCTTTCTCATCAATATCCTCAATCTTCTTAGTTATTGCAGGCGTTGGAAAAGCCAGTACAGCAACGTCTTCATAAAAATCTTCCCATTGTTTTTTTAATTCGGGGCTAAAAGACCCCTCACCGAAATAAGGTTTTTTTGGTGGCGGAACGGGGAGTTTGATTGGGCCAACATCAGTTCCTGAGACGTGGACACTTGACGACACGAGGTGTTGCATCGATTCTGCCGGCAATACCCATGGGCCTCCGCTTCCTGTCCACCCAGGCCCTATGCCTAATGTCATGGTGATACCCAGTCGTTTGCATTCGTCCGTTGCATGCTTAAATAAGTCGTACCATTCATTGGAAAGAAAATCAACATCTCCCTGCGGAACACCGACGTTTACTTCAAGAAATACAACATTTCCGATGCCTGCCTTTTTCATGGATTCCAAATCCTCCGTCATTCCCTGCGCAGACATATTTCCATCCATAAAATACCAGTAAACTCCGGGCAGCGCTGAAGAAGGTGGGTTTAAAAAACCTTGCTTTATTTGTGCAATCTCAGACGGATCCTCTTTTTTTAAATTTGTATCTTTCTTACTAAACCCATAAAAACATACGGCGCTAAGCAAAATAAACATAGCCGGTATCCGTACCTTTTTTTTGTATAAAAGCATATCTCTTTTTTGTAAGTTTTTAATCGATTTGTGTGTATGTATGTATCGTTTGAAAACTATTTTTAATTCTATAACTTTTAATTAGAAACCTGTTTTACTTTAAATATATAATGCCCCGAACCTACGGCTACCAAAGCTTTTGACTGATCGTATCTTAAAAACTTAACACCATTTCTGTTGCTAAGAAGCTTGCCGCTTTCTGTTATTTCAACATGGCCTTTGACCGGCAAATAAATGGTTGCCGTTGTATTTACCGGTATCTCTATATTTAATTCAAAACTTTCATTATCCTTTTTCCAATTGCTGGATATGTTACCATAGGGTGATAAGTAATTTGCTGAGGCAGATGTTACATCTCCTACCGGCTCGGGACGAATATCAATCTGCTTAAACGCCACTGAATTTTTCGCCGGCCTTATGCCGCCCAACCCGCTGAAAAACCATTCCATCAGGTGACCTAACATAAAATGATTATTGGAAACAAAACGATATGCCTGCCACGATTCAGTGAGTGCCGTTGCTCCATGTGCAAGCTGGTAACCATAGCCCGGAACATCGGAGCGACTGTTCATTTCATAAATAACATCAGAGCGGTTATTATCATCCAGCACACGGAGCACATACCGGTAACCGATATCTCCGGCTGTAAGGCTATTATTTCGTGTATGGATATCCGTTACTATGTTTTCCACAACCGCATCTTTATACCGGGGCTCAACCAATTCCATATATACCGACATTGCATTAGCTGCCTGGCTGCCGGTGGCATATTGTTTTGTATTTGTATTAAAGAATTCTTTGTTGTAAGCTGCCTTCACCTTGCCGGCAATTGTTTTATAATTTTCCGCCTCCTGTTTTCTACCCAGCAATGTTGCGACTTTACTTAAGATATTAAGATCATAATAAAAAATTGCCGTCGCAGTTACTCCCTTTGGAGTCAGTTGTGATTCCCCCGGATTTTTAGGTCCTATGTCAAACCAATCACCGAGCCCGTAGGATAATATGTAATTGGAAGATTTCTTTTGCAGGTAGTCGATATAACGCCGCATCATTGGATATGCCTTAGACAAGACTTGCGTATCACCGTACCATTCATAGGTGTACCAGGGAAGGATAATGCTATTGCTTCCCCATTCAGGCGAATCCCTGAACCCCCCACCAAAATGTACAAATTCAGGTGCGATATCGGGAACCAGTCCATCCTCTGTTTGCGCATCAATCATATCGTTCACTACTTTTTTGCAAAGGCTTGCGATATCATAATTGTACCTCAGCGAAGGCCCCATCAGGTGAGCTTCTTCCAGCCAGCCTAATTTCTCACGATGCGGACAGTCGGTAAACACACTCGCCATATTGCTCTTGATGGCCCAGTCTATTAAAGTGTACGTACGATTGAAGAGTTCATTGGAACAGGAAAAATTGCCAATCTTTTCGGCTGAATTACGGGTATGCAAACTTTGCATTTCTGTTATAACCGGCAAGCTTTCCGGGTTAGCGGTATCGTGTGGTACGCCACCTTCTACCTGTATGTAGCGAAACCCATAATACGTAAACTGAGGTTGCCATATTTCATCACCAGTTCCTTTTAAAGTGTAAGTGAAGTACACGGGGCTTCCTACTGCCTGCTGCGTAATTAATCCATCGTCTGTAAGTAATTCGGCAGGCCTGAATATGAGCTTGTCACCTTTTTTACCTTTCACTGATATTTTAAATATGCCCGAAGCATTTTGTCCAAAGTCATACACCCAGGTGCCTGGTTTTGGTTGTGTAATTTTTTTTATCGAAAAAGAATCTAAGATCCGGAGCGGTGTTGCAGTTTGAGAATTAAGCAAAGGGCCATCAACTATAGCAGGCGTCTTCCAGGATTTGTCATTAAAAGATAGTTGATCCCAACCTGTTTGCTCAAGCGTGGCATCGTAATCTTCACCTCCATAAATACTCGAAAAAGTAAGCGGACCAGGTGTTGTTTTCCATGATTTATCGCTAATAATATTTTCCTTAGAACCATCGGAATATTCTACTAAAACCCGGCAGATCATTTTTGGATATCCATAAGCAATGGTGATCTTGCGATAACGTTCGCGTGGCGTATAATAGAAGCCGTTGCCAAGCATAACACCCAAAACATTTTCTCCTTTCTTAAGATCATCGGTGATATCAAATGTTACATATAAAACATTTTTATCGTATTGCGTCCAGCCTGCGTCAAGGAAATGATCGCCCACTTTTTTTCCATTAAGGCTCATATCAAAATGACCTAAGCCTGCAATAAATGCGGTGGCTTTTTTAATTGTTTTTTTTATTATAAACTCCTTGCGGAACAATGGTAAAATATCTTTGCCGGGACCCAATTTTTTATCGCCTTCCCCATGTATCCCAGGTACAATACGAAGGGAATCAGGTAACCTTTCATAGGCGATCCATTGGGCTCCCTTCCAATTTTTTGTACCGGTTAAACCCATTTGCCAATGCGCTCGTTTACTCCATTTGGAAATATTATTTTGATCATCCCAAACCATAACTTTCCAATAATATTCTTTAGCCGGTAATAATTTTTGACCGGCATAAACAATTTGTAAAGATTTGCCCGAGTTTACTTTTTTTGAATCCCATACATTGCCTGTATTTTTTTTAAGAAGCTCTGGATCATCTGAAATCAGCACCCGGTAAGCAGTTTGTTTAATATTTCTTTGCGTAGCATTCAATTGCCAGCCTAATTGCGGATGA
The DNA here is from genome assembly GCA_965217965.1 of Hanamia sp. GTDB lineage: Bacteria > Bacteroidota > Bacteroidia > Chitinophagales > Chitinophagaceae > Ginsengibacter. The sequence continues at coordinate 1,806,410 of CBDCJQ010000002.1, forward strand.
GGATTTTCTATACCCAATGGATTTGAATGGTATTCACACTGAAGATTAAAAACTTCAACTCGTTGCGCAATTACATGGCAATAAAGAAGAACTGATATAAAAAATAATATTGCCTTGTTCATTTATAATAACGATTATAATTCTTGTATTTTATTTATCAAAAAAAGTTTTAGAAACAGCATTCAGCAACTGTTTAATCAATTATTTTTATTGGCAGATCTATCCATGCTAATCCAATATTTCGTTTCATGTGATAGGTGTTATAACCTTCAAACGCATCATATAGTACAGCCAGCTTATCACCCACTTTTATAACGGAAGGCATTCCTATTGCTCCTTTGGACCAGGTACAATTACTGCTATCTAAAACGATCGCTTTATCAGAGGTATTCCAATTGTAAATATCCTTTGACCAGTACATCCAAATAGCATCTGTATATTCACTCTTGTTGTTATCTATCCCGATATGGTTGGTAAAAAGATACCAGGTTTTATTTTTCGCATCGTAGTAAACAGAAGAGTTTTCTACCTGCTCGGTTATTGGGAAAATCGGTTTCGCATCTACGGTCCATGGGCCATCTAAATTTTTTGTGGTGGCAATGCCGAGTGTTCGTTTAGTGCCTGAGCTATTTTGCGAAGCACCACTGAAGAACTGTACATATTTGCCTTTATACTTAACAATAAAACCCGGGCTCGCCGTCACCGAGTAAAAGGAATTCTCTTTAGTTGAGAAAGGAGTTACATCATATTGTTTGATCCATGGCCCTTCAATAGAACTTGACTTAGCCTTCATCGTCAGGTAAGGAAAAGCAGGTATCCTGTCGGGCGCCGGTGACGTATTGGGTGTACCCATGTAGAACATGTGCCAGGTTTTTCCTTCTTTAATCATCCAGGGAGCCGAGGCGCTTTTAGCATCGTTAGCACCCGGCTGCCCAAGGTTTAAAATAGCTCCCTTTTTTGTCCAGTGCTTTAAGTCATTGCTTTCAGCAAGGCAAGATTTCCAGCCATCTTTTCCGGCGCCATCATAAAACAAATAATACGTATCACCTACTTTATTTACATTAGCCTCTCTTGCACCATAAACGTCGCAACTGTCCGGGCCATCGCCATATTTTAATACGATGCCAAAATCTTTACACTCAATTCGCTTTGTCGCCTGCGGCCTGCCATCAATGTATGAGAGCGATTGAGCGTTTACTGAAGTGGCTGCATGCATTCCTGCAAAGACCAAAACGCCTGAAAGAACATACTTACTGTTTATCATATCATTTTCTTTGAAAAAATATTTTCATCAACAACCCGGAAAAGAGTAATAAAACTTAGGAATGGTAAAAATTTGATTCAAGCTTAACCGTAATAAAATAAAAGTCGCCGAAAGGCAGTAACGTTTACAACGCGTGATGGCAGCGTGATTTAAGAACGTTTTGACCTTTGACCGGGTGCATTCCAAATTGTCGCAAGGTTGTCAACCTTTAACAAGTTAATTTTAGATTTAAAAACTCTATCTGGAAGGTTGACAACCTTAACCCAGAGCGACAATTTGGAATGCACCCTTTTGACCTGCATTCAATTCACAATTTATAGAGGAACTTTTTGATAACTGTCCTGAACTGTCCTGAAAAACTTATTTAAAAGCTAACACAATCGCCAACCAATCACCGGCTCTCGTATATTTAAATTAAACCTACAGTAGCATATCTGTCTTCTACCTCAATCCTTTCTGGCCTTGGCCCTGCATACACCCAAATCATTGCCATTTTTTCCGGAGTATTATTAATAAAATAATGAATGCGGCCTCTCGGCTGAATTGCAGTAGCATAATCAGACATTTCATACCGCCGGCCTTCTACAAAACAAGTTGCTTCTCCCTGGATGATACAAATAGATTCATCAAAATCGTGCAGGTGAGCAGGCAACCGTCCACCGGAATAAAACAGCCCGTAGCCGCCGCTCATACCTATTCCGGGCATAAGCGTATCATTAAAAAAATCGATAAATTCTGTATGGTCATCTGCAGCATAATGCCAGGCGTTTTTATATCGTGTAATGCGTTCCGGGCCTTTATGCCCGTTAAAATCGTCGGGTATATAATCAGCTGGACCGGCAAAATTTTCTACCAAACTGCGTTGCGGAGTAGAGACCGGCATTGCAATATGAAAAATTGCTTGCTTATTGCCGGAAAGGTTTTGTACACAATGCACACAATCACGCGGGATTGTTATGTTATCAAGTGGTTGAAGCTTATAAGACCGGTCATCGACCTGCACCCGTGCAGCACCGCTTAACAAGGTTATGGACTCAGCATGCGGGTGCGAATGAGGAGGCAGTGTAATTTCTCCAGGCGCAAAAGTGACTATCGCCGTAAATAAATTTACGGCATTCGTATGTTTTCCAACGAGGGCTTCACACGAAATGCCAGGAGCCAGTTCTATAAAATCGCCTTCACCAGGTTTAAATATTTTTTCAAAACGATCTGGCTGAATAAGTGTCGGCGGGGTCTCTGTCAAATTCTTTTCAACATCAATAGCCGGAGATAAGTCGGGCTTTACAGACCGATGCCGGCCTGTTTCTGCCAATGCTTCTTTCAAGCCTTTCAAAAGTATGCCCGTATCAAATCCCAGGGCTAGCATTCTAAATCCTTCTTGTTTTCTTCGCTCCATATCCATGGTGCCTTTCGTTAAAATACCACAATGTTTTCCGGATGCAATCACCAGGTTCTTCACATGCCTGATATGATCCTTAACAATTACATTATCCCACTCGCCGGCATGTCCTGCTGATGCACAATAATCAGCGGGACCAAAAAAGAAAATTTCTGCCCCGGGAATAGCCAGCATCTCCTTAATATTATCGCCTCCTGCCATTGATTCTATTATCGGAATGACAAGCACATTTTCATTTGCTTCCTGCAGATGTTCAATGATGCAATCTCCCCAGCCGGTGGCTCTTTCAGCTCCTATTCCACGTATGCCTTCGGGTGGATATTTTGAATAAGACACGGCACGTTTTAATTGTTCTGCGGATTCAATATGTGGAATTACAATTCCATCTGCGCCTATATCCAACAACCGTTTAATGAGCCCTTCCTGCAATTCGGCAAGACGCACGAGAACCACTGTATCGCTGCGAACAGTTGCCCGAATGTGTGCAAGAATATCTGCGAAATCAAGGTGGCCATGTTCAGCATCAACTATAACCCAATCCATGCCTAAAGCAACAGCCATCTCCGTAACGCTTGCCGACTCCAAAGTAATCCATATCCCAAATACTTCTTCGTTACTTGATAGCTTATGACGTAATTTTTGAAGAGCTCCTGTTTTCATTTCAATTTCTTCACTTTAATTATTATAGCGTACCGGGTATCAGCTTCCGTAGGCTTCTTCCATAATATTTTTCAGCCGAATAGTTTCTGATATATTGTCTGCTTCATTACATTTTTCCCATTCAGTCCAGATGTATTCAAGCCCGATCCAGCCATTGTAGTTGGCACTTTTCAGCTTTTGTGTAATTGCGCTGTAATCAATAATATTCTCCGTCATTGTAGTTTGTAACTGGTGCTCCTTTCCTCCTCTTGCGTGAAAATGACTTGCATTTTTTAAGAAAGGATCAATTTCTCTTTGTGCATACCCTTCATAAACATAATGTGTATAGTCGAGCGTCAACGTTAGGCCAGGTACTGATTCAAGTAAGGTCAAAGTATCAACAGGATTAATAAATGGCGACCCTATATGAACTTCAATGGCAAAAACTAACCCTGATGACGCTACGGTTTCCAGGCGCCAGTTCAGTTCTTCATAACATCTTTGGATAGACGCATTTTTTTCCTCACCGGGGAAGATCATTCCGGGAAGGCAGGTTATATGATCAGCGCCTAATTCATTAGCGTATTCAATAAGCTTTAAAAACCCGTCGCGGGCAATCTGCCTGCGTTTCTTTTCAGGATGATTAATGGCATGGGGTAAAAAATCAGTATCCAATTGGAGATAAACATCAGTGGCAACCAATCCCCGGTCTTCCAGTTTTTTTTTCAGCAATTTTGCGCGGTATGCAGGTTGCTCAAATTCAGTTTCAGGAGTTAAGTGCGACCGCCCGCTAAACAAACCGATATCAACGCCTTCGCAATCCAGCATGGCGATAAGGCTAAGCACTTTATCATGTGCTAAAAGCGGAAAAGTATAATCCGCGCAGGCAAATTTTAATTGTTTCATTTTAGTGATCCTCCTTCCCATTCAGCCGTTGCCAGGTAACCTCCGTCAATTAGGATACTCGTTCCCGTTACCCCAACAGAATCTTCGCAACTCAGGTAGCCAACCGTTTTTGCTATATCTGATGGCGTAAGAATTTTTCCGGATGGAACTCTTTTTAATCGTTCAGTTAAAAGTTCTTCAGTGCCTACGTGTTCACGCAAAAGCGGCGTATCGGTTATGCCGGGACACACTGCATTGCACCTTATACCTTCGGCTGCATAATCAACAGCAATAGACTTAGTGAGCATCAGTACAGCACCTTTCGAAGCAATATAGCCGGGAGTTTTTGCCTGGGCAACGAAGCTGCTGACGGAACCGAGATTTACAACATAACTACATTCCTGTTGTCTTAAATAAGGATATGCATATTTAAAAGTTAGAAAAATGGCTTTTACATTTATGCCCATCTGCCGATCCCACTCTGTGCTGCTATATTCATGCAGGCTCTTTATGATATTAACGCCGGCATTATTTACCAAGATATCCAGTCGGGCAAAAGAAACATATGCACCGGAGATCGATTTTTTTATTGAATCCTCATCACTTACATCGCACAAAGAAAATATTGCTTTACCATCGCGGCTACGGATCATCTCCGCCAAATTTTCACCTGCCTCTTGTTTAATATCGCCAAGCACGACCGCCGCGCCTTCATCTGAAAAATACTCCGCAATACCCCGCCCTATTCCCTGGGCTGCACCACTGATCCAAACAACTTTATCAATAAATTTCTTTCCCATTAAGCATTTCTTTAATCAATCATTATTTTTTTCAGGCACCTTCAGTGGTAATGCTAACCAGGCAAGGCCAACATCACGGCGCATATTGCCGTTGCTGCCTGCAGGCACCGGCCGGTCAGTATTGCCATCATAAAAAATCGCCAGCTTTTTCCCGATTTTAAGCACGGAAGGCAAACCAATATTGGGCTTGCTCCATTTACAATTAGCCGGATCAAGAACTATCGCTTTATTTTCAGGATTCCAATTATCAAGATCTTTAGTCCAGTAAACCCAAATAGCATCCGCATACTCTGATCCATTTTTAATACCGAGATGATTGGTAAATACAAACCAGGTTTTATTTGAGGGCTCAAAATAAACAGCGGAATTTTCAACCTGCTCTCCCACGGGAAGAAAAGGTTTATTATCAGGTACCCAGGAACTGTCCAGGTTTTTTGTGCGTGCATAGCTCAGCGTTCGCAACACCTTTACAGAAGGCTCGCCGGATTGGGCAGAAAATAACATTCGATATTCATCGCCAGCTTTAATAATCTGACCGGGGCTGGCTGCCGAGGAATAATAACTGCCTGGCACAGTTGAAAAAGGGGTAATATCATACCGTTTACGCCATGGCCCCGATGGCGAAGCGCTTTCCGCTTTTCTTGTCAAATAAGGAAATTCAGGTATAAAGTTGGGAGCAGGTGATACGTTAGGTGTGCCCACGTAGAACATGTGCCATTTTATTCCGTCAAAATACACACTTCCATAAGATGCCGATCTTGCATCTTCGCTACCCGGTTGCCCGTAATTAAGAACGGGGCCTTTCACATTCCAGTTTACCAAATTTTTGCTGGTAGCCAGGCAAGCCAGCCAGCCTTTCAGCCCCGCTCCATCGTAATGCATATAATACATTCCTTTATATTCAAACACAAAAACATCCCTGGCACCCAGGTAATCACAGCTATCTGGCCCATTACCATATCTAAAGACAGGCCCCTGGTCTTTTGCCTCAAGGCGAAATTTGGCTGCGGGGCGGCCATCCCCGTAAAAATTTTTTATAATAACGGGCTTCACCATTGAGCCCTTATTCACAGTTGCACAGGAGCTGATTAAAAAAACAGATATGCTCGTAAAAAATATTTGTGCTGACCTCTGGTGCATCTGGAAATTATTAAATGGGTTTATAGTCGTACCGGGCAATAATTAAATCAGCCGCTATGCAATTAGTTCTGCTGAACGTACACCGTTCTTGTCTGCAGGTATTCCTCCAAACCATGTTTGCCGTCAGCACCGCCAATACCCGATCTTCGCCAGCCTGCGTGAAAGCCCTGGATAGCCTCAAAATTTTCCCGGTTGAAATAGGTCTCTCCAAATTTGAGTTCTTTAGTTGCCCGCAACATAGTGTTTAGATCATTGGTATATACCGAAGAGGTGAGGCCATAAATACTGTCGTTGGACAATTCCAGTGCTTCATCAAAATTTTTGACTTTCATAACAGGTAACACCGGACCAAACGTTTCCTTTTGCATTATTTCAAAGTCCTGCTCAACATTAACAATCACCGTAGGTTCATAATAATGTCCCTTTGAAAATTTGGAATTTTTTTTACCACCCAACAAAACCTTTGCCCCGTCGGAAACCGCTCTTTCAACCATTTTACCTATCTTATCCAATTGAGCTTTATTAATCTGGGCACTCATATCAATTCCATCGTCATTGCAGGCACTACCGGTTTTCACGGCTTCCATAGCCGTAACCAACTTTGAAATAAATTCATCATATACCTCCTCTTCCACATACACCCTTTCGGCACAGTTACAAACCTGCCCGCTATAAATTATTCTTGAAGCCACAATGGCCTTCACTGCTAAATCAAGGTCTGCATCTTTACAGACAATTGCCGGCGCTTTACCTCCGAGCTCAAGAGAAACTTTAGTAATGTTCTTTGCTGCAGCCGCCATCACTTTATGTCCCGACTGTACGCTACCTGTTAAACTGATGATGCCGACATCTTTGTTATTAGTAAGCGCTTCGCCAATTTCATCGCCATAGCCGCATACTACATTAAGAACACCTTTGGGCAAATTCACCTCTTCAATTAACCGGGCAAACTCGAGGCATGTTAACGGAGTTTCTTCACTTACTTTAATTACGGCTGTATTACCCGTTAGTAAGGAAGGAGCTACTTTCCGCGCCATAACAAAGAATGGAAAATTCCAGGGGCAAATACCTACGGCCACGCCTATGGGAAATTTATGAATGAATATCTGCTCGCCCGGCCGGTCACTCGGTATGATCTCCCCTTCATAAGACCTCGCGAGTCCTGCATAATAATCATAATATTCCGCGGTCACATCAATTTCAACTTGCGCAAGTGATTTTACTTTTGCCTGTTCTTTTGCTAAAACATCAGCCAGGAAAATGCGGTTCTTCCTGATCACATTGGCCATTTTTTTGAGGAACGAAGCCCTGTCCACTGATGTTCTCATGCTCCATTCGTGCTGCGCTTCTTTTGCTGCAGCAATTGCCATATCCGCATCTTGCCGGGTACCTCTCGCCACTTTTGCAATTAATTCTTCTGTGCAAGGATTGAAAACATCGATGTAATCTTCATTAGCATCGTCACCTGTAAACGAGCCATCAATAAATTGTGTATAGCGGGAAATTTCCGTTGCTTTTGTTAAAGTATCCTGGTACATAATAATTACGGTTAAATTTTTTGAATAATATTTTTAATGTTTGATTTATTCATTTATAAACTTCATCGGGCAAGAACCTCTTTGTTAACTACATCTTCCGGAACTTTGCCGTTTGCGATCTCTACTACTTGTGAGCAGACCTTTCTACCAATCTCACGGAATAAATCATGCGTCCATGCTATACAATGCGGAGCCAGAATAACATTGCTTAGTTTATACAAAGGTTCATCGGCAGCAGGCGGTTCATTTGCAAAAACATCGGTTGCATAACCTGCAATTGATTTTGATTCTAATATTTTAATCAATGCTTCTTCATTGATAATTCCTCCTCTTGCCGTATTTATAATAAATGCGTTTTTCTTTACCAGGGACAGTGCATGATCGCCCACGAGATTACGGGTTTCATCAGTAAGGGGACAATTAATAGAAATGAAATCTGCCCGGCTCATTAGCGTGTCGAGATCAACTAATTCAAAACCTAACGCTTCCGCCTTCGCTTTATCAACATACGGATCGAAAGCGACCGGTGGCTTCATATCAAACGCTTTTACCATCTCCACCAATCTTCCACCGATACCTCCTACACCGACTATGCCTAAAGTTCTCCCCCGCAATTCGGTACCCATATAATTACTGCGTTGAGACCAATTGCCTTCTCTTACAAGCTTATCTTTTTCGAATACCCGGTGAGAGAGTGTAAGCATCCAGGTAACGATCGCTTCGGCCACGGAGTGATTAACCGCACCTCTCGTAATGGTTACCATTATATTGGCATCGGTACAGGCTTTAAGGTCGACCATGTCATACCCTACGCCGAAACGACAAATCGCTTTCAGGTTATTCACCCCTTTGAAACTTTCGGCATTATAGGATGGTGCTAATGATATGATTGCATCGTATTCAACCAGCATACCCGGTATCACGGGTGAATGGTGATCGCTTAGAAACTCATATTGCAATCCTTCCGTGTTTTCTAAAATATCCAATCCCATATCATCGTAAGCAAGCTTGCCGTCCGGTGTAAGAAAATCTTTAGTTATACCTACTTTGAACATTGTTTTTTTATTAATCCCGGCTTGAATTATCCTTCTTATAGATCAGTGGATTCTGATCATTATTATTCAACAAGTCACCGACTTTTAATTGATGTAAATAACTATCGGGGAGAATATTCGGCTGCCCGTTGTAAACATTACCATCAGGCATATACGCACAAGTCATGGCTCTTCGAAACCCGGGTGTCATATTTGCATGAGCACCGTGAATGGTAAGCCCATTGTGGAACGAACAACTGCCTGCCTTCATTACAGAAGGTGCAGATTTGGAATGCATAAACTGCGGGTAGGAATTAAATATATCGCCTATATTTTTTCCTATTTGTGGAGATTCGAAAGTTGTTTCTTTATAAGATCCGGGAATAAAAAACATGCAACCGTTTTCTAACGTAACGTCATCCAATGCTACCCAAATTGACAAAGCCTTGCGATCAGAAAAAGACCAGAAAGGTGTATCCAAATGCCAGGCTGTTGGGTTAGCCCACGGCCGTTTTATTAACGCCTGGTCATGCCATATCCTGATGCCATCCGCACCGGATAATTCTGCAGCCATTCTGCCAATGTTATCATCCAGCATTAATTTTTTTACCTTATCATTTGTTTGCCATAAGTTCAGTAGCTGGTCAAATACATTTTTAAAATAATCGGCGTCTTTATTGATGCCATCATCTTCGCCTACTTTAATTGATTTACCAGGCATCTTTTGCCCATTCCTTTCCTTCACTGCGCCTGTCACACTCTCTCTCCAATGTTCAAGCTCGTGTTGGTCTAAAAAATTTTCAATGATTATGTAGCCATTTTCCCGGTAAAAATCTATTTGTTCGGGGGCAAGTTTAGATCTCATATACAACAATTTTTATGCTTAGCAACTTAGATCAAATGTAAGAAGTATAACAAGCGGTAAAAATGGATAAAATAATTCTCTTTTGTACTTTTTGATATATTTCATAGATTTGTTTCTCTTACTAAGGTTGCTTGCTCGTCATGATAAATTACCATAAATATCTTCACAAAAGTGAGCTGGAGGAAAAATGGGGAATGTATATAAATACGGTAGGCTACAGCAGAACGAACGCCAACCAGGATTATCCCAATAATAAAGAACATCCTCAATCACATTCATTCAATTGGAATAACGGGCGGATTCTGAATGGGTACTATTTGATTTTTATTTCTAAAGGGCAGGGGCTTTTTCAATCGGAATTTACTGAACTGACAACCGTGAAAGAAGAAATGTGTTTTTTGCTTTATCCCGGCGTCTGGCACCGCTATAAGCCCAATTCAAATTCGGGTTGGGAAGAATACTGGGTAGGCTTCAATGGTGACTATCCTAATGAGCTGATGAATAAAGGATTTTTTCCGGTAAACAAACCTTTTATAAATGTTGGCCTGGATGTGGACCTCTTACATCTTTTTCACAGTATAATTGAAAACGTTCAGGCATCTTCTTATGGTTATCACCAGGTAATCGCAGGCATTACCATGCAAATTCTTGGAATGGCGAATGCAGCTTCTATGCATAAACAAGAAGCCGGCGATCCTGTAGCAAGATTAATTAATAAAGCTAAATTTCTCCTGCAGGAATCGCTTGAAAAGGGCGTGAATATGGAGTCTGTTGCAAAAGAACTTCCCATGGGCTACTCTGCTTTTAGAAAGGCTTTTAAAAATGCTACCGGAGAATCTCCCAATCAATATCACCTGAACCTGCGCTTACACAAAGCCGGTTTCCTGCTACATTCCACGACGCTTTCTATTGGTGAAATTGCGGACCAAACCGGCTTCGACTCATTATTTTATTTTTCTAAATTGTTTAAAAAGAAGACCGGAAAATCTCCCAAATTATTTCGAATGGAGAAAAAATAAATTTACTAACGGTAATGCTTATATCTCTCACTCAATAGATCTTTCATATAGCAATTGAGCTCGAATTGATCCGCTACAGGTTGGTTGGTAAAAGGAATGGTATGCAGGTATGGTGGCGGCCCAAACTCTGTTGTAAATGGCAAAATCTCATCTTTATTCCCGATAGCATTTATCTCAACAATTTTATCCCACCAGATTAAAAAATGATCTGTTGCATATTTCCATTCGGGAGCTCGTGGGTCGGCAACCTGTGGACCTTCTTCATATCCCACGCGTGCATGAACGTGCAATGTTCTTTCTATGGCCTCAGATAATATCTCTGAAAAATTTTCCAAAAAACTTTCTGTAACGCACACCCAATGTGAGAAGTCCGCTGTGATCATAAAATTTTTATCAGCCTTGAAAATTTCATCGGTCATTTGAGGGCTATACCCTATCCGGCCCCGGTGAGTTTCATGAACTACGGTGATGCCGCTTTTTGCAGAAAATTCAGCCGCAATATCTATAAGTTCTAGGTTCTGTTCCAAAGAAAAATAATCCCTTCCCGTATGCGAATTTATGAGGATCGGTTTAGGCTCTGCGCAGATGGAGAGGTTTTGTTTGAATGATAATTTGAAGTCGCTGAATGTGGTGCCACTTGCCTGGTGTTGATGCGTTACAATGTACATTTCATGCTGCTGCAAATAATCAAAGAGTTGCTTTTTCAATAAAGGATCTTCCGGCACCCACATATCAAAACCATCATAGCCGGCCAACCTGATTTTATCCAGGAAGTCTGCCTGGTTCATGTGTTCGTGTCCCCAAAGCGGGCTGAGAATTTTAATCTTCATAATACAATTTAAAATGCTTCACGGTCAATAAAAAACAGGCACAAATAAAAGAGAAAAATTGATCAGGTGACTTTTTCATTTGAATATTTTTAAAGAAGATTTTATAGGACAAACATAAAATCAAACACGCTAAATAAGCGGCGGTTATAAAATCCGTACAGGGCCAATCATCCCTACAGGAAAGAAAGGTTGGTATGATGTCCACTCCTGCGCCACTTTATTTTCTTTTAATGATTTCATATAGTTACCAAGAGTAGTAACCAGTTTTACCTGGATCGTATTATTACCTTTTTTGACAAAGCGGGAAATATCATAGACGGGGCTGCCATACCATTGCGTCACTATTTTTTGATCATTAATTTTAATCTCAGCAACCCCATGTGTTTCTCCCAGTTGTAAATATTTCACATTACCTCCATCTGCAAGCTTAAATGTATTTTCATAAATAATATTTCCCGCGAATGTCTTAAGGTCTTCTCTTTTAGAAAAATCAATCAGCTTATCCAGGGTAAGCGACTTTGATTTTCCATCTGTACCTTTTAAAGTAACCTTCCAGGGGCTTTTAAGAATAATTGAAGTTTTTTTACTGAGATCAGGCTCTACGAGCTTTTGCCCGCCTTCTTCGTTGTCGAAAACTATTAGCTTGGATTCACCGGGGCCAAGGTGAATTTGCAGTTCGTTATTCTGTAAAGGATAGAGAAAACGTTCTCCTGTTTGCGGATCCCAGAGCCACGCATTTTTACCTTGTATGGTAAATTTTGTTTTGAGCACATGTTCTTTTAACGCATTGTAATTGCTAAAAAAGTAGATGTCTTTATCCGCGCTTCGATAATAAACCTGGCTCACAAACTTATCAGGGTTACTTATTTCAACATAAGGCTTGATATCAAACTGCTGTTGAATTTTTTTATACCAACTTACAAAATCTTCCACCGGGGCAGGTACCAACCCAGCTTTGGCAGGATCTGTATCTTTAAGAATGTTAGGAATATCCACGCTACCATTAGCCGCTGATTTTTGATTGGTGGGAGACCTGTTCGGTACTTTCTCAATACATATTAATTTGCCGCCGGCATCAGTGAATTTCTTTATAGCCGCGGCAGTAGCAGGCAGCAGGGAATCCACATCAATAAGCATAAGCGTTTTATAATTACGCATTCCATACGTAAGCATTCCATCTGCAATTGTAGCTTGCTGAATTATATTTTCTGTTACGTAGTCGCACCCATTACCATTTTGATGAATGGTTTCCCAAACCTGGTAAACGTATTTAGGGTACGCAAATACCGGGAAAGGATCGCGTTGAAATCCAAACTGCATTGATAGATCAGCCAGGGGCGGGAGAATGGCCACATCAGCCTGCATTACGCTTTGTTGCAATACGGCATAGAGCCGCGTTTTGTAATCTGCCCATTTTTTAAAATAAGGCCACCAGGTATTTCTTTCATTAAAAAAAGTGCCATACCGTATCCACCCTGGGAAGGGCGCTTCGAGCGGACTATAATTAAATCCATGTAAAACCGAATGCGTAACACCTGATAAAATACTTTGATCACCGGCGATCTTAATTCTTTCAAGGGTAGCGTTAAATGCCATTCCTGTATTGGTCATCTCTTCACAACTGATCTCTTTTTTACTTGCCAAATGTGCGCCGGAAGCAGTGAGCTTATTGTTCATGGTATAAGCTCTGCCAACCCGGTAATCTTCATCACTAAATTCATAACCAATTCGTCTATCCATCCACGTTTCACATTCAGGAATGTCGATCAGCATGCTTGCCTCCACAGGATTACATTCTCTGCCATAAGCTTGCATGCGGGATTTTACACCGTTTTTATGACACCAGTTTACGAAGGTTTCTATAAACCTTTCCTTAAATAATTCAACCCGCACATCTTCGAAATCATAACGCACACGATCAATCGTTTCCCTCATTTCGGGCTGAAATTTAGCACCATATTCTTCCTTTACTGCATTTCCCATTTCTCCCACCTTAAATAAGATAAATGGAAAATAGGGAGCCAGGTCATATCCTTTTTTTTCTTTAAATTTTTCTAACATATCCGTGCACCAGTTAGCTCCTTCCAGTTCAAGGCTATCGGTAAAGAATGCACGAAAATAATTTCCCAAAGGACCGATGCGCTCCACCAGCTTGTCAGACATCCTGTTGAGGTAATTTTCTACAGCGGATTTGCTATAGTGATTTAGTACCGGCCCGCCGGCACCCGGGGCGCCATTTATAACCGCCATATATCCCGTTAATTTTACCAGATAGTATAATACGTATTCCCCCGATGGTACCTGCACATTTATTATATCCTGGTGCACCTGGTCTGTGAGGTCTATGGATTGATCAAGATCCTGAATATGCAACGGCACAAGCTTAATCATCATCAGGTCCTTTAACTTGTCATTATATTTTGAATGTATCTCTGGGTTGACATCATTTAAAAGTTCCTCTTTCGAAATTTTATAAGTCTGGCCCCCGGCAAGATTTCTCGTGCCAAGCGCAGCCATTTGCGTTTGATCTTCGCGGCTTAAAAATTCACCTCCGAACGGCCAGCCGGAGCCCACGATCATATCACAATACATATCTCTTTCTTTTGCGCCTTTCAAAGCCACCTCTAACATGTCTATCCATTCATCACTCAACCACTCAAGAGATTTTATATTTAAATCGTCAGCGTTAGACGGAAATTTTATCGGATTGATTTCTACGCCACCTATCCCTGCAGCTTTCATAATATCAAGCTCCCGCAGAATTTCTTTTTTTTGCAAACGATCACCATTCCACCACCATCTTACAAACGGGCGGTATATACTACCGGGATTTTTAAATGATTTATAAAGTTCTTTATCTGCTACAAAAGAAGTATTCGAACTATTGTTTCCTAATTCACCAATACTTTTAAGGCCGATGAACGACAAGCCTGCGGTGGTTAAAGAACCTAACTTAATGAAACGCCTTCTATTAATATTCATTGGCTTAAAGATTAGTTGTTGTGTATGTGTATAAAAGTTTGAAATTTCAGTATCCGGTTTTTCTCAGCAGAGAAACTATTGCCGGCATTAGAACTTAATGCTGCACCTCCATCAGTATGAGGTGCAAAATCATTAAATTCAATCCCAAAGCAGCCCGCGGATGAGGCCGATTTGAGTACAATAGCATATCGCTTACCTTTTATAGCATGTATACCAGGGTTAATAGAAATATTCCCGGGAGCCCAACCTATGGAATCTACAGGTATTGATATAGAACTTAATGCAGTTCCTGTAGGCTGATCAGCATCATTAGCATGGTGTATCTCAATTATTAAACCCTTATCAGGGTAACCACTTTTAAAGGTTGTAAAATTAACTTTACTCATTACTCCTGAACGGGTAGCTGTAAATGACTGCGACCTTTGGATATTTTTACTGATATCACACTTAGTGGTAAAACCCTCCATGCCCGAAGTGTTATCCAAATCCTTTTCTATAGCTTTCTTTTTAGTTGATAAGTTGGTCTGGGGCACCTTGTATTCCTGCTGACATTCCAAAGGATTAATAGAGCCATCGGCCGCGAAAGTTAGGGGAGCCCAATAGAAATTAGCAAGAGCTTCATTCTTAGCCGCATTATTCCAAAGATCGCTTCCATAAAGAAATACGGTTTCTGAATTTAGTTTGATAGTAGAAACAAAGGAAGGCTGGCCGCCGCAGGAATTATCACTGATCTTTATCCCTTCAGACCATGGCCCCAACGGAGAAGGCGCTATACGGTAGGAGGTTCCGGTACCTGAACAATAGCCACAATTAGGGTCCGAATAAGTCACATAGTAAATACCTTTCCGCTTAAATAATGCGGGCGCTTCAGTTTTGCCATTGGTAACAGATTTAACATGTTCCCCCGTACCTGTAAGATAATCGGTACTCAATTTTTCTATTACTATTGTACCGTTAGTGCGCCAGTCCGTATAGGCTAAATAAGCTGTACCATCATCATCTACAAAGGTGTCGTGATCGCCGTTATTTAAACCTGCTGCAGGCATATCACCGTTAACGGCAAGCAGGGGTTCTGCAACTTCAGTAAAAGGGCCCACAGGGCTTTTGCTGGTAAATACACGAAAGCCAACCCTGTTATCATAGACATTGATCCACAGAATGTATTGCCTGGTCTTTTCGTTATAAATAACATGGGGACGAAAACAGCCATAAGTTTTTCCATCGCAACGCGATTGCCAAAGCGGTTTTTTCGCATCGAACAAAAAGCCTCTATCTGTCCAATTGACGAGGTCTTTTGATGAATATGTTTTAAACCCGCAAAAAGGTGCCCCTTTGTTTCCCCATTCAAAACCACAATCGTAACTGGTGCCGTATAAATAATAGATACCATTAAAATAGGCTATTTCGCCATCATGCGCATCAATTGCGTTACCAAGAGTAGAGAAGCGTGTTAGCTGGTCGCCATTTTGATTGAAATTTTTAATGACGGAAACCGGTTTGTTCCCTGTTTTACTGTTTTTTGCCTGTGAATTGGCTAACAGCGGAAGAATAAGTAAATATACCAGTAAGTAAATCCGACCGCTACTTAGTAATTTAAATGGTTGGTTATTTAAGGCTCTCATATTTCTTAGCTAAGTTTAAAAATGTCATTGAGTTCTATTTCCAACTCTTTTAGTTTTTTATTTACTGACACACTGATTCGCTCTTTTTTACCCGTTGCAAAATTTAAAGATGCTTTAAATGAAAAAGTATATTCGCCATATTTAAAATAAATTAAATGACCATGTACCCGGTTTTACAACAAACAGCAGGTAGTTATTATCTTCACCAATAAATTGAATATCGGGAAGATTCACAGTTCTTTTTTTGCTTTGCATCACTAATTTGTTGTTTACTGACACATTTGATAAACTGGGCTTCATCTTCGGTATTCCCACTGCGGCTTCCGTATTATCAGGAACGTGAACAACCATATTCAGATTTTTATTTTTTCCCCACTTCAGATCCAGTTTGATATTCCCTTTTGAAGATGGCACAATGCAATGAATTTCTTTTAAATTTCCCGGCTGAGGCATTACAACAAAGGCTTCGTAAGCAGGTTTTACCGGAGCGATACCAGCTACATATTGGCTTAAAAGCGTTAATGGCCCGCCGGACCATCCGTGATTGTATGAGCCGCCACCATAACCTTCGGATCCAATGCCCCAACCTTCCCAGAGAGTGGTGAGCCGGCTGTTGACCATATTAGTATATCTTTTTTTCATTCTTGCCAGGCCGGCTGCAGCATCGTGCATTATAAAAAAAGATTCCATAATATACTTTTCCATATAAGGGCTTGCATGGAACTCCGTTTGTAAAACCTTTTTGATGGCTTCAAATTTTGCCGGCTCAACCAAACCTGCCACTACAGCCAGGCCATTGCCACGATCATCAATAACCCCTTTGTTGCCGGGGCTTTTGTAAGCCTGTCCATTCCAAAATTGCCGGTTGAAATTTTCTTTAATTGAATGCATTTGGGAACGATAGCCTGCTGTGTCTTCCGCATTATAGGTCAGTACTGCCATACGAGCAGCAGCATCAAGTGCCATGTAATACCAGGCATTATCTAACAGCGGCGTATCTATATCTTCGCCCCAATCCATCCAATCCCATCCGCCTTTTCTATGCACTACTAATCCATCATCACCGAATTTCCACAAGCTCAAATATTTTTTTACAGACGGATATACATACCGGATCATAGCGGTGTCCCCGGTGTATTGGTAATAATTCCAAAAGCCATATTTGCCGATGCTGGCAAGCATTTGAGCCGGTAGCTCCTTATCCCAGCTTCCTGCGGGAACAGGAGAATATAATACGCCATCCGGCTTTTGCCAATCAACCAGGTTACGTATGGCTTTTTGAATAGCGAAGTATCCATTTGTATCACAAGCGTACAGGATTTCTCCTATTTCTATTACAGCATCGCCCCACCATTGCGCTCTTTCCCTGTCGGGATCCTGGATGGCATCTCTCAGGTTAACATTGAGCGTGTTGTATGATTTTCGCCAAAGCTTATTATAAAAAGAATCGTTACAAGAAAATTCGCCTACTTGTTCAACATTGTATCGCGTTTCACGGTATTTCAGGGAAATTATTTTTACGCCTGCGGGAATATCATATAAAACTTCATGGCCATTCATATAGCCGAAGGTTTCAAACTCCTGTTCACCTTCTTTGGTGATGTATTCGGTGCGAACATTGTATTCGCTTCCTCCTTTGTAATTATCTGTCCTGATATCTATTTTTAATCCGGCCGGCGCTCTTATTTTCAGGTAAGGCGTTATCGTAATATTTTTTGGAAGCCTGGCAATTATCAATTTACCGGCAGATTGTTTGGGAATGTCAGCTTGATTTACATAAGGAAGCAAGCCTGAATCTTTCCATAGAGGGATAGGTCTTTTTACTAAATTATTCCAGGGCGCTATTGGCGGAGTTCCATATTCTGCAACATTTACCCAGGCATCATCGTTAAAATTTTCCTGCTGCCAAAGGCCGATATCCTTCCCGGCATCGAAGGCAATATTAAATTCAGGTAAACGATAATTAGGTAAGGGCAGCCCGGTATTCCCAAAAGCAGGATGGCGCATGGCCTTCCAGGAGCTATCCGATACCGTTGGTTTATCTCCCGGCATTGCCTGGAACAAGAGCGCCGGCTTACCACTGCTTTTATGATCGAAGCCGTTTCTTCCCCAATACCAGGTTAAAACCGCAATTGTATTTTTACCTTTTTGCAAGTAACGAGCTATATCAAGTTCATCATAATAGGTGTCATTCGGGTTAGGCCCTCTTTTGAGCTCTCCCTCAAAAACAGCTAATTTGCCATTCACCCAAAGCCAATACTTTGAGTCTGTCGCAATTTGAACTTTGGCTTTAGCTGGAATATTATTTAAATGAATTTCTTTTCTAAAAGAAGTCCATAAATTGGTGTCACCGGCGGCATGAGGAATCCCAATCCACTTAGCTTGCCAATTCTCATTTTGTGCTGAAGAGGAAAAGCTTACGAAGAGAATAAAAAGACAATAAAAAAACCTGGTCAAGTACTTCATACTTTAAGGATAACGCAAAAACATCTATGCTTCTCACTACTATTTACTGAGTTTGATGTACCGAATAATAAACAATTAATTTATCACTATTGTCCGACTAACTAATAAAAACCGCACTGGTATTGACCTCACCCCTAACCTCCTCTCCGAAGGAGAGGGGCCGTGAAACTTAATGCCAGCAAGTGTTTCATTAAAATTGTCAATTTTTACCCGGACAATAATGATAATTTATAATAAGCCGAAAGAATCTAAACGCTATTGTTGTATTGTTGTTTATTACAATGTGTATGCAGCGGAAAACTCGTATGACCCGGATCCGATTTCATAAACGGCGGCATCCTTTTCCATTCCTACATATTTTATGTTGGTTAATTCCTTAACAGCACGATTTTTTTCCTTTACCGAAGCCACATTATTTGTTGGGATATAAACCGTAGCTGTTGTGTTGGCAGGAACTGAAACCTTCCAATTAAAAGTTCCATTTTTATAATTCCAATCACTACCGATCAAACCGTATAATGATTTGAAAGAACTTTTCACCCACGTCAAATCTCCAACCGGCTCAGGGTGCATAATAATATTTTTGAATCCCGGTTGAGTTTCATCATAGTTTATGCCTCCTAATGTTTGGTACATCCATGCGCCAAGATAACCGGCAAGAATCGTCTGGCTTTGCCCGTTCATACCGGGATCACGCGTATCCCTATCCCACCGTTCCCAAATTGAAGTACCACCCTTACTTATCATGTAGCCCCAGCTGGGGCGTGTAGTTTGTGTGAGTATTTTGTAAGCCACATCTGTATGGCCCACTGAAGTAAGTGTTTGCATTAACCATTTTAAACCCGGGCAGCCAACACTTAAATGTCCATTGTTTTTTACAATAATATCGTTTATCAGATTTTCAACAACTGCAACACTATCTTTTGTTGGAACTAAATCAAAGGCTATGGGCAAGACATATGAAGTCTGTGTTTCGCTTAAAAAAGTGTCTCTACGCGAATCAAAAAAGGTTTTAAGAAAAGCTTTCTTTACTTTTTCTGCCGCACCTTTAAAATAAATTGCATCTTCATTTTTTCCGAGAAAGGCAGCCGTTTTTTCAACAGTCTTAAAATCATAATACATGTATGCCGTAGACAACAGATCACGTGATGTTCCCCCGTTATCAGGTGTTTTCCCATCCATACTATAAGCATCTACCCAATCGGAATAAGTTCCCTTTCGATAAACAAAATCCGAGTCAATATTTTGCTCAAGATAAAGTACCCAACGTTTCATTGTTGGATAGTTTTCGGCAAGAACGCGGCTATCTCCATACATGTAATAACAGGACCAGGGAGTAGTGGTTATAACTGCCGGCCAGCATGGATCTTTTGTATTCCAAAGCCAAAGCGAGCCAGCTTCTGATAAACATCCATCATCGCGCTGGCTGCTTCGGGTTTCTGCCAAAAAATTATTATAGAATGCGGCTACGTTATAAATGTAGCCTTCTGTTTCTGAAGTCATTTCCGAAACGCTTAACCATGCCTGTCGCTCATCCCTGTCAGGGTCCATTGGTAGTCCCCGCTCCTGCATGCGAACAGTTCGAAACATGCTTGCATATATTTTATTTACAAGCTCATTAGAGCAGGTGAATTCACCAACCTTTTCAAGGTCGGATTGTACCGCTAAAAACGTTACGTCTTCTTTTTTTAACACGCCGGGCCATCCTGTAATTTCAGCATACCTGGTGCCTTGTCCTCTAAAACGCGGCGCCCATACTTCAACACCTTTTCCTTTGAGGGTATAAACATCTGTAGATAAAGCGCTGCGATTAGGAGCCATATTTACGTTGCCCGTGGAGTCGATATCAAATGCGGAGCGGATTGCAATTCTTGTGCCTTTAGGTCCTTGCACTTTTATCTGACACATGCCGTATAGGTTTTCTCCAAAATCCACCACATAGCCACCTGATTTAGATCGATAAATAGAATCAGGTTTTAATCTTTCAACAATCCTCATTGGCTCCTGCATTTGCGCTACTAACGTGCCTTTTGGAGCAGAAATTGATTGTACAGGCTGCCAACCGGCATCATTAAATCCTATTTTATCCCATCCGGGCTGCTCCATATTGGCGTTATACTCTTCTCCATCAAATTCATTGTTTGAACGTATAGGGCCTTCGTCAGTAATTTTCCACTTTTCATCGCTCAACACCAGTTCTGTAGTTCCGTCAGTATAATGTATCAGCATTTGCAGCAGCATTTTCGGGAAACCAAAGTTTGGCGTTTCTACAGGCACCTTAATCCGTGGTGCGAAAAATCTGCCGTTACCAAGTATTACCCCCATTGCATTTTGCCCAACCGTTAAATATTTTGTTACATCATAGGTCGCATACAATACCCTTTTGTTATAGTTCGAATGCGTGGGATCCATAATGCGATCACCGACCTTCTTTCCATTCAGGTATAGTTCGGAAAATCCAAGGCCTGAAATGAATACAGTTGCATTGGCAATCGATCTGTTCATCTTAAACTCACGGCGAAGCATACGTGCCGGTAATCTACGGTGGTCATCCGCAGGGCTCACGTAATTTACATCGAGCCCAATCCACTTTCCTTTCCAATCTTTTTCATTTAGCAGGCCCATTTGCCAAAATGCTACCGGGCTCCATGCGGAAATATTTCCTTTATTATCCCATACACGCACCTGCCAATAATATTTTTGCGCAGATTCCAAGGGCTTGCCTGCATATAAGATATGCAACGATTGCCCCGAGATCATCTTACCTGTTTGCCATATATAATTACTGCCGTCTAAGTCCGGTGCTGCAGATTTTGCAACACGTATTTCGTAAGCAACCTGTAGTACATTTCTATCACTACTTTTAAGCTGCCAGCTTAGTGAAGGACTCCTCACGTCTACGCCCAGAGGATTGTCTAAATATTCTACCCGCATTTCGCCCACTCTAACCTCAGCATTTACTGACAGGAAGAAAAAAAACGAGTAGAATATTAGCGTTAACTTCTTTATATACAAATCGTGATAATTTTCAATAGAGATAATTTTGATACACGGTAAATAAAATTGCTTTTACCATTTTTGCTATTAGTCATCCTTTAATTATATCCCGGATTTTGCACCAGCTTAGGATTTATTTGCAATTCTCTAAAAGGTATTGGAGAAAGTAATTTATCCTGGGTCACATTAAACGTGGTAGGTAACAACCATCCGTAAATTGCTTTTAATCTTTGTCCTTCAGCGGTAACAGCTTCTATGGCCTTTCCTGTACGAAGGAGATCAGTCCAGCGATGATTTTCAAATGCTAATTCATGGCGTGTTTCATCAGCAATATTATCGCTTGTTGCCATAGAAAGAGGGGGAAGGCCAGCCCTTGCTCTCACCCTGTTTAAATAAGGAAGCGCTTCCGCATTTTTGTTTTCATCCACCAGGCATTCTGCTAATAATAATAATGCTCCTGAATAACGAAATATCGGGAAATCATCAGGAGTATTAAACTCTGTTGTATATGGTGGATGAAAATATTTTTTAATCATATAAAAAAATGTTTGGCCGGGAGCCGGATTATAGCCAACCGGGCTCTTAAGTGCGGTTGCCGTAAAATCCTCAACACCACTTATTGTGCCTTCAACAACCGCTACAGATGCCGGCAGCCTTAGGTCTCCTGTTTCATACGAGTTTACCATTTCCTGAGTCGGCACATTCCAGCCACTGAATATGTTCATGGTTCCTCCGTGGTAGCCGGTAAGAAGTTCTGAGTTAGTTGTCTTGGGAATAAAAATCCAGGCAAAATTACTCTGTTGCCCACTTACCAGATCTGACATGTACTGCACTTCAAATATTGATTCCTGGTTGTTTTTATTATTCGGATCAAATACATCAGCATAATTAGGCAGAAGCGTATAATTCATTTTAGTAATATCAAGCAATTCACTTTCTGCTTTTGCGTATTCTTTAGTTGGCTGTGTCATGTAGGCATACGCCAATAACATTTTTGCGGCACCCTTTGTTGCTCTACCTGACTGAGGGAAACTTGTGACAACGGGAAGTAATGGAATTGCGGTGTTTAAATCGGAAACAATTTGGGCATACACTTCGTCAACCGTATTTCTCGGCTGAAATGCATCTTCTGCGGTAGCTAATTCAGTAAGTTGTAAAGGCACTCCGCCGTAATGCGTTACCAAATCGTAATAGTAAAACGCCCTCAAAAACAAAGACTCCCCGGAGATCGAATCTTTTGCGCCCTGGCTTACACTTTCGGCATCCGGCAAACGGGTTAAGATTGAATTGATTTTTGCAATACCCGAGTAGTCGTTTCCCCACCTGTTACCGGGAGAATTCGGCTCAGCGCTCGATGTAGATTTTTCTGTAAAAGTTGCCAAATCTTCTGCGCTTACCAAACCCCTGTTAGCAAAATAAATGGAGAAAAAGGTATTGTCGGAACGCATTTCATCGGCATAAAATCCGATGTGAACAATCGTGCGCAAGTTAGTGTAGGCGCCGGTTAGTGCTTGTTCAAATTGTGTTGTATTCTGGTAAAACGAAGCCGAGCTCAAAGAGGTGACAGGAACCAGGTTCAGGAAATCCTTTTTGCAGGAATACAAAGTAATTACCAGTAATATAGCTAATAGTTTATTTTTCATCTTTTTAAATTGTCAAGTTTGAAATAGGGGTTTTAAAAAGTTACGTTTACACCTACTGAATATGTTTTAGCGATAGGAAACGCCGTAAAATCCCGGCCCTGGTTTAAACCATTCAAACCATATAAAGTTATTTCCGGATTCATTCCAGGGTAATTGGTAAGTGTGAAAGCATTTTGTGCACTTAAGTATAAACGTGCATTTTTTATGTACCTGTTCGTAGAAATTGGAAATGTATAGCCCAGCGTAATATTTTTGGCCATAAGATAGGAACCATCAAAAACCTGGCGCGTGGTAAAATTCCTGAAATCTGCCGTGGTGCCTGATAACGTTCTAGGATATACGCCATCGCCCGGCTCTGCCAAAGACCTCCACCTGTTCACTACACCTTTTCTAACATTGAAGACTCCGTCAAGGTTTTCAGTTGATTGGTAAGCGTCATCTGCTATATCATTTCCAACGGTACCCGCCACCACTATAGTGAAATCAAAATTTGAATAACTTAAACTATTGGTCAAACCATAGGAGAAATCCGGGTTTGGATTACCTATCCACGTTCTGTCGTTTATGTCAATGATTCCGTCCGGCTTACCATTTGGTCCACTTAAATCGGCAAATCTTGCAGTTCCTACTGTAGCTGTTGCATCATGTGGTTGTGTATCAAATTCTTCCTGTGTCATGTACACTCCTGTATTGATATAGCCGTAAAATAAGCCGATAGGATGTCCTACTGCCGTCCTGTTATCATCCCAATATTCCTGGTATCCGCCGATAGGAGCATCACTGGTACCAAGTTTCTTTACAATGTTTCTATCAAATGAAATATTAAAGCTTGTATTCCATGTTAGCTTACCCGTTAGGTTTTTACTTTCTACACTAAATTCATGGCCCCAAAAATCGAAGCGGCCAACATTCGAAGTTATGCTCGAAAAGCCAGACTGAATAGGGATGTCGATAGCATACAAAAGACCATCTGTTTTTTTCTTATAATAATCATAAGTAAAAGAAATACGACCATCGAAAAGGCCAAGGTCTAAACCGACATCGTAACCTGAAGTTGTTTCCCAGGTTAAGTTTGCATTGCCAATACCATTAAGTGAATTACCGGAACTAAGTTGATTATTAAATACATAATTATTTTGATTAACGCCGGCTAAATAAGTGTAATTACCTATATTATTATTTCCCACTTCTCCGTAACTGGCCCGCACTTTTAAGAAACTAATTTTGTTGAACTTCTGCATAAATTTCTCGTCAGAAATAATCCATCCTCCAGAAACAGAAGGAAAGTTTCCGTATTTGGTATTAGAGCCGAATTTTGACGATCCATCTCTCCTGAAAGCTACCGAAAGCAGGTACTTACCGTCAAAATTATAGTTTAGCCTTCCTATGTAAGAAAGCAACGAGAAATCATTTACTCCATTGTTATTAATTCCCAAGTTAATTCCCACGTTCCCAATTCTTGTGGCTGCAACATTGAGCCATTCTATATTATCATCAGGAAATTGAGAACCGTTTATACCACTATTTTCATTATGGACCTTTTGAGCCGTGTAACCAATAAAAGCTTCAATATTATGTTTTTCAGCAATTGTCTTTTTATATGTTAATGTATTTTCGGCTAACCATGAGACAAAGTTGCTGGTGTTATAGCTGCCTGAAGCTGATGAAGCCGGCTGGGTTCCACCCCTTATATAGGATGGCCTGAATGTTCTGTTAGTGGCATTATCCATATTAACATTCATACTGATCTTATATTCAAGCCCATCTATAATTTTATAGGTCGCATAGGCATTTGCTATCAAGTTCAGATCCTTTGCAGGGTTAACGGTATGTTTCAGCACCTGGTAATAGTTAGGAGTTGAAAACATGCCGGGTGGCGCAAAACCGATTGGATAGGTTCCATCTGGATTTTTATAATTAAGTGCAGGGTCTGTTAAATAGGCGACTTGTATTATATTACGCCCTTGCCCCAGCCCCGGAGTGATATTGCTTTGACGATAAGTAACGCCTAAATTCAACCCTAATGTTAGCCTGTCAGACGCCGTATAAATGTTGTTAGACCTTCCCGTAAATCTATCGGCCCATTGATTTATCATCACACCATCATTCCTGTTATAGTTGAGATTTACTACAGATTTTAAATCCTTCGTACCGGAAGAAAGAGATAGATTATAATCCTGAACGAGCCCCTTTCTTAATAACACATCAAACCAATTTGTGCCGGAATTCGGATCTATATTTTCAGGGTGCTGATATTGCAACGGAACTCCGCCTGTATAGCCCTCGTACTTAGCAGCATCTTCATAATATTCTTTTTTGAACTGGGCAAATTCCCGGGCATTCATTAAATCGGGCCTGCCTCTACCGGACACGGTTTGCAGACCAACATAAGAACTAAATTCAATATCCTTCCGGCCGGCCTTCGCTTGTTTTGTTGTAATCAGTATTACTCCACTGGCAGCCCGTGAGCCGTATAGCGATGCGGCAGCCGCATCTTTCAAAACGGTGATCGTTTCAATTTCATCAGGGCTTATTGTTGCGAGCCCGCTTTCCGTAGGAAAACCATCCACAACAATGAGTGGATTATTTCCCGCATTTATCGATGCAGCTCCCCGAATGCGCATGGTCATTTCAACCCCCGGTGTGCCGTCATTATTACTAATTTGTACACCGGCGAACTTTCCTTGCAGCCGTTGACCGACCGAAGCAACCGGCATGTCTTTAACTTTAGAGGCGTCCAACTGGCTTATAGAACCGGTTAAATCTCTTTTTAGCTGGGTACCATAACTTACTATAACTACTTCACCCAGCGTCGAAGCTTTTGTATTTAGTTGTACATTTAATCCGGCTCTATCTTTATCAACTCTAATTTGTTTATCCTCATACCCGATAATAGAAAATATGAGGGTTGCTCCTTTATTTACGCGAATAGAAAATGTACCATCTGATTGAGTGGTAGTTCCCGTGGTTTCATTTTCTACCTTTACAGAAACATCCGCCAGGGGTGCGTTTTTATCGGACATAACGGTACCGCTAACCAAAATCTTTTGCTGCGCAAAAGAAATAAAAGATGTGAGCAGGAAAAAGGATATAAAGCAAAGCTTTATTCCTTGTTGCACAAAAGCAATAGCAAGTCGTTTTTTTAACATGATAATTTTTTTTTGATTTAGAAATAATCCTTGAAAAGAATTATAAAAGCAATTTCGTAAATGGGGTGCTTCAGTTTTTTTAGGTTATTCTTCCGTTTTTACAAAGTTTTCAAAGCAGGATATTGGGATAATTTTTTCTAATGAGCAGGATAAATTGACTTAGACCATTCAATCGTATATTCAAGCAACTTTTTACCAAAATTAGCAACTATGCGAAGCCTTAAAAATGGATAAAATAATTCTTTTTTGTACTTTTTGATATAATTTATAATCGCTCTGTTGCATAAAAAGGCCTTAGCTTATTATTCATTTTTATCATTATGAAAAAGTAAACTTTAATTTCAATTTGAAAATTTGAAGTACAAAAAATCTTCAGACTTCCAAATATTATTCTTGTATTTTATATTAGAAAATACATTAGATGCACTTGTATTTAATCAGCTAACGGCAATCTTGCCCGGCGCAATCGTGCCGCCAATCGAGACATCTTGTTGAGCAATTGTAGCAAATGGCAATCGCAAACAGCAGGAGATAAAGCACAGCTTTGTTCCTGGATGCAAAAAAGCAAATCGTTTTTTTGACATAATAAATATTTTTTTGAGTTAGAGATTATAATCCGAAAAGAATTATAAAAAGCGATTTCGTAATTAGATGAATTTTGCACAATTTAGATATCAATTTTTCCCTAACTGTCCTGCCTTGCCCTGAAATAGGAAAATTTATTTTCAATTTGATAAGAATTTTTTTATGGCGGCAAATTCTTTGATTGACCGGAAACAAATTCTATCGAAGATAAAACCGTATATCTCTCAACTTTGCTTTAGCTGTTGCCTTGTCGAAGGATGAAAACAATATATCCACAACGCACATTTGATCTCAGGATAAATAAGATCATTTCTTATTGCCAGGCAAGTATTTTGAAGTTTGCCCCGGCACCTCTTCCGAATTATGATAGTCATTGCTTCCAGTCGGATTGTAAAATCAATCTTTTAAAAATTAGCGAAAGAAAAAGAGAAAGAAGGAAATAAACTTTTATATTGAGGAGCGGAGCGTCAACCTGAATGGGACCTCAACATGTTTTTTAGAATTAGATAAAATCAGTTCAGCAGTGATTTTCCCCATTTGCTCAAAGTCAGAAGATATGGTCGTAATGCCATTTAAAATTATTTTCTTTATGGGAATTTCGTTATAGGAAATAATACCAACCTGCTCGCCGACCTTTAACTTTTGCTCCATTATTTTTTCAATTAAAGAGATGAGATCCTTTTCCATCACGTTGATATATACTTCACCTTCATTTATTGGTTCTTCGCTAATATCACTGATTACTTTATATGTGAAAGCATAATGCCGGCAAAAATTTTTAAACCCTTTAAGTATCTCATTCGGATAATAACTGTTATGAGGAAAAATGATTTTTATGGTATGATATTTTGAAAGTTGATCTACGGCTTCGGTGAGCGCATTGTAAATATCCATTTCAAAGTTTTCATATGCCGCCGCGTATTCGCCGGTAACATTTGGGAGCATTTTATCAAGCAGTAAAAGCTGATCTTTTGGAATTCCATTGATTATTTCGTGGGCGTTTTCACCACCATCAATAAAATGTGGGATGATCACATAATTAGTATAATCATTTTTTCTATTTGCAAGCAATTGCTTAAACAATGAAAAATCATTGTTGTAAATATAAAAGTCTATAAGGGCATGCTCGCCCAGGTTTGCAAATAATGAATCATAAATTTTTTTCTTGTGCTCGCTTAATTTATTAAAGAGTAAAAATATTTTCAAGGGGTTTTGAAACTCTGTGGTTTTAATATAATATCCCCTTCGGGGCACCGAATCAATAATGCCTAAATTTTTGAGATGCTTATAACCCCGTTCCACCGTATCCCTGGCAATATCGAGTTCTATACTTAGGTCAATGATCGATGGCAGGTTATCGCCGGTTTGTATATTTTGATTTTTGATTTCCCTAATTACCGAATTTGCGATCTGCAAATATTTTGATGTAAAAGAATATTCATCAACTTTAATTAAATCGATTATGTTTAGTTTTTTCATGTGTACTGCACAACTATTGGGAATGTCTCAAAAACCGAAAGGATAATTCCCAAGATTAGTAAATAAAAAATAAGTTTTGGGTAATGTTGAGCCGTTTCGTCTATTTTTTAATGATAGAAGCTTTGCGCCCGTTTCATCAAAGGATATGATCTAAAACTTATTTTTAAAATCTCCGCACTTTCTAATTGCGAGAAGTAAGGAGTTCTAAAATTATATTTTAAAGCTGTCTTTGATTTTCCCAATCAAATCCCCTTCATGCATCCTTCTTGCCATCTCGATCATATTTGCAAAAGCCTGCGCATGGGAAATGCCGTGGCCAATTATTACGGGCTTATTTACGCCAAGCACAGGTACGCCACCATAAATTTCAAAATTGAAACTGTCAAAATATTTATCATGAATATCCCGGCGCTTTACAATGTCGTAAATGGATTCAGCGAATTTTAAAATAACATTTCCGGTAAAGCCATCACATACAAACACGTCTGCGCTTTCAGTGAGAAAGTCGCGGCCTTCCACATTGCCAATAAAGTTTATTTGCGTGTTCTCTTTTAATATAGGGAATGCAGCCTGTGTAAGCAAATTACCTTTTCCCTCCTCGGCGCCAAGATTTACCAGGCCTACTCGTGGATCGGGAAAGTTTAAAATATGCTTCGCAAATAAAGAACCGAGGATAGCGAACTGGTTTAAATTTTCAGGCTTGCAATCCGCATTAAGCCCCACATCAACCAATAAAGCAAGCTCGCCGTTTTCCCGCGGAAGATAAGCGCCTATAGTTGGCCGTGAAACTCCCGGGATGGCTTTGATGCTATACAATGCACCCACCATCATGGCGCCGGTATTGCCCGCGCTTATGAAGGCATCAGCCTTATCCGCGGCAAGCAAATGAAAGCCAATTGAAATGGAAGACTGCTGTTTTTCTTTAAGCGCTTTGGTAGGATGCTCGTGCATTTCGATAACCTGTGCTGCATGTATTATTTCGATGGCATCATCCGGTACATTTCTTTCAGAAAGGAGTTTGTTTATTTTTTTTTCATCACCAATAAGCAGGAGCTTGATGTCTGAATAGGGTTTTAGTAAAAAAAGGTCAAGGCCTTTTACTGCTTCAAGCGGCGCAAAGTCGCCACCCATCATGTCTAACGCAATATTCATATCTAAGGAATTATGTGTTCATTTAATCAGCCATTAAATATAGGGAAAGGTTTACAGAGATGATATCTTGAGAGAATATTTAGTTTTTCGCAAAGAGGCCATACCAAAGAATATTTACCAAGGCAATAGGAATATTAAAAAAAAACTTTCTACGCTATAAAACTATTAATTAAAAAAGAATGTCTGAATATTCTTAGGCAAAGTATAGCGGCCTCAACGATTTAGAAAATATTTTCTAAACTCCTGCATCTCCTCCAATTCCGTTTCAATATATTTTTCGAAAATTTTATCGCTAACCTGGCGTTTTAAAGCAGATATGCCCACATCTATCAGGCGCAGTCCCCCGGTGGTAAGCAATATATTATCAAACGATAATCCCTCCAGGCCGGACGGCCTTTTTAAATCGCGATGTACGAAACCATTGTGATGCAGTTCATTTAATTCGTCTTCAAATACTTCTATCCAAAGCTGTCTTTTTTCTACTTCATACGCCCTGAAGTCAATTGGGTAAATCCTTTCCATTACCAGCATTTCAGCCTGTAATGTTTCATCAAAATCCAAACGGATAAATTTTGTTATCAGCCCATTTATTGCATTGGCAAATTTCATTTTTTCAGCCTCCGACCCAATATCAGAGCGGGTATCCGCCACAAAAAGTTTGGCCACTTCGGTATCAGACAGTACAATAACTTTATTGTTGTTGCCATAAGATAAGAGCCGCGGATATTTCATGTAGAACGTATAAATAGTAATTTACTGTAGTGGAGGTATGTAGCGACTTCGTTCAGCAAATTCATTTAATAATAATGTTAATCTGGCTTTGGAATTGTAAATCATAATTATTATTGCACTGATAAATTTGCTGCTTCAGGTCAAATTTATGAAACAAACTTATATAAATGTTCCTGCCCACCGGATGGGTGCATTTCAAAATGTGGCAAGGTTGTCAACCTTCCAACAAGTTAATTTTAGATTTAAAAACTCCATCTGTAAGGTTGACAACCTTTAACCTACAGCGACATTTTGAAATGCACCCGCCCGGATAGGGTTGCCTTAAGTTTTTATGGATAGAAAAATAATTTCAACAAAAGAGCTCAGGCAGCATAACCGCGGTTATAATTTTCTGTGGCTAATGCGCATGGCCTGGCTCGATAGCCGTAAAAGCCGCTCACGGCTTTTTCTTTTTATTTCATCTATCATTCTTGGTATTGCGGTGCTGGTGGCGATTTATTCTCTTGGCAACAATTTGAATAGCGAAGTAGATAGCCAGGCCGCGTCTTTGTTGGGAGCGGATCTTGAAATTTCTGGCAGCCGTGCCACTACACCTGCCGTGCAGAAAATTATTGATTCCCTTGGTGGTAAAAGATCAGCGCAGCAAAGCTTTGCTTCCATGGTATTGTTTACTAAGAATGGCGGAACAAGATTGACGGAAGTACGTGCGTTGCAGGGCGGCTTTCCCTACTATGGCTCGCTGGAAACTTCACCGGCAGCGGCAGGGCGAGCGTTTCGCCACAACCAACAGGCGCTCGTAGATGAAACGCTCATGTTGCAATACAAGGCGAAGGTTGGTGATTCTATAAAAGTGGGTGATGTGACATTTGCCATCGCCGGCAAACTATTAAACGCCCCGGGGCAAACGGGCTTGTCTGCATCTATAGCGCCCATCGTTTATATACCGCTTCAATATATGAAGCAGACCGCTCTTGCTCAAAAAGGCAGCCGCATTAGTTACCGCTACTATTTTAAATACAATCAACAGGATGAGGCGCAAAAATTGGTGGAGCGCATGAAGCCGCAGCTTGAGGCACACGACCTCAACTATGAAACAGTGGCAAGCCGGAAGGAGAGTACAGGCCGCTACTTCAGCGATCTTACAAAATTTCTTTCGCTGGTCGGCTTTATCGCCTTGCTGCTGGGTTGTACAGGAGTGGCCAGCGCCGTGCATGTATATGTAAAAGAAAAAGTAAACGCCATTGCAATTTTGCGTTGCCTTGGTGTAAAAGCATCGCAGGCTTTTATTATTTATCTCATCCAGATCGTGGGTATAGGTTTTACCGGTTCCCTCGTTGGCGCTGCTTTAGGTGTTGTTATTCAACAATTTTTGCCGTTGGTAATAAAAGATTTTTTGCCGGTGAAAATAAGCACCGCCATCTCTTGGGCTGCCGTGTGGCAAGGCGTGGCTTTAGGTATTATAGTCTCCGTGTTATTCGCTTTGTTACCATTATTATCTATTCGCAAAATTTCTCCATTAACTGCTTTACGTGTTTCCATCGAACCACCGCGGCGGGAAAGAGACGTGGTAAAATTGCCGGTATATATCTTAATAGCTTTTTTCGTGTATGGGTTTACGTTAGTGCAATTAAACGATGCAAAACAGGCATTGTATTTTACAGGTTACCTTGCGGGCGCTTTATTACTTCTCAGCGCCATAGCCCGCGGACTTGTGTGGCTGGTAAAACATTTTTTTCCCTCTTCCTGGAATTACTTGTGGAGGCAGGGTCTTGCAAATTTATACCGGCCCAATAATCAAACAACCGTTCTCATCGTTTCTATAGGGCTTGGCACAGCGCTTATTTGCACTTTGTTTTTTGTGCAAGGCCTGCTCTTAGGCAGGCTTAATTTAAATGCCGGTAAAAACCAGCCGAATATTGTGTTGTTTGATATTCAAAGCAAGCAGGAAGATGGCGTAACGAACCTTGCCCGTAAGTTTGGGCTACCGGTAAAAGAAACCATACCCATAGTGAATATGCGCCTCGAAGAGGTGAACGGCATTACCGCTGCAGAAGCAAAAAAAGATTCCAGCAAGGGATTTTCAAGGTGGCTTTTCAGCAGAGAGTACCGCGTTACTTACAGGGATTCGTTAACTGCCTCGGAAAAAATTATGCGAGGTAAGTGGGAGGGGATCACTAACGGTGCCGGCATACCTGCTGTTTCACTGGAAAATAATTTTGCAAGAAGGAGTGGGGTACGCCTAGGAGATACGCTCACCTTCAATGTGCAGGGGGCTTTAATGAAAACCATAGTAGGCAGCCTGCGTGAAGTGAACTGGGGCGGCATACAAACGAATTTTATTGTGGTATTTCCAAAAGGCTTACTGGAAGATGCACCCCAGTTTAAGGTGATACTCACTAAAGTTCCTTCGCAACAGGTGTCGGCAAATTTTCAACAGGCGATGGTAAAGGCGTATCCCAATGTGTCAATCATTGACCTGGCTCTTGCGCTACGCATACTGGATAATCTTTTAAGTAAGATCAGTTTTGTGATTCGATTTATGGCAGGCTTCAGCATCGTTACCGGCATCGTCGTACTGGTGTCCTCTGTGCTCATAAGCAAATACCAGCGCATGCAGGAAAGTGTGTTGCTGCGTACGTTAGGCGGCAGCCGCAAACAAATATTTGCCATCACGGCTCTTGAATATTTCTTTCTTGGCGCCTTAGCTGCGTTTACGGGCATACTGTTAGCATTGGCTGCAAGCTGGGGCTTAGCGAATTATATGTTTGAAACGCCCTTCCATCCTGAAGTGTTACCCATTATTATTTTATTTGTATTGGTTTGTTTGCTTACAGTGGCCGTTGGTTTAGCAAACAGCAGGGGAATTTTGAACAGGTCGCCGCTGGAGGTTTTGCGGGCGGAGGGGTAAATTCGCGTTTTCGTTCATCAAATTAATTGAGTGAAAAAAGTAAATTTAAAAATATAATTACATTCGCTAAGTAACACTGACATGCAAAGTTTTTTAAATATCTTCCTGAAAGCGTTCTTTCAAAAAAGATAGAAAGAGGGAGTTTCCCCCTTTCTCAAATACTGTTTTGGGACACTTCTATTGAGAACATTAATATTGAAAAGCACAAAAATTATATTATTGAAAGAGTGCTGAGCCGTCCTTTTAAATCTTATAGCAACGAGTTCTGAGGTCGCCGCCATCTTTTGTGCAAATATATAAATCGCTATCAACAGAAACCATGGCTTCACAATAAAATTAGTATTGCTGTTGTTGTTGAAAGCCTGCTGATCGTTGTAGGATAAGTTAATGGCATCTGCGTTTACACTTACCTGTTAGGACGTGGAAACAATGTCGCTTTTTTTGATGCGTAAAATTTTCAGGTCTTTCCTTATGCCGTCGTTGTTACCGAAATCCCCGACATATATGTAAAATGATCCGCAGTAATATCTTCCCAATCATTATTCGGGAAGTTTTGTAATCAGCCTGCGAACAGAGCTCATAAATTGGTATGTGAGGCATGGATATGCTGATACCGGAAAAAGAATTCCTTTTGCAGAAGACGATGTAACCGGCAGGCATTTGCAATCACTGGATTTATGGTGCTGGAAAAATCAATCTAAGCGAAAGGGAATTTTTACGTTTATGCTATTACGTTAGTCATCACGCTGAACTGCTTCGTGACGTATATTCTTAGCGTCATGTAAACTTTAAAATGTCGGTTGCCTATTTAAAAGCGCCAAAACATCATTGACAGAACACTAGTTTGCAATAATGGACGCCTGCCTATATGCTTTTTTAATGCATTTTAATAGCAAATTGTTTTTCCTTAGAGTTTCAAACAGTATTGAGGATTGCCGCAATCCCTCGGAATATGGGAATATCGGCTTCCCAAAAGCGATTTACCGGAAGATTCCACACTTCCAGGGCTATTTGCTTCCGAAGATATTTTTAGTTCCAATTTTTTACGCGGGAAAACTTTTCGCTATGACGTAAAGAAAGTTGAATGTATGGCCACTACATTTCTATGATTACTTTCCTAAAAATTTCTTTGTAACACTCAGCATCTCCTTCATACCAAAAGGCTTTCGTAAATAGTCTTCTGCACCGGAACGTTCATATATTTCTTCTATTTCATCATTAGCAGAAAAAAGAATAACCGGGATGTGCTTCGTTTCTTCCGTATGCTTAATAAGATAAATTGCATTTTCGCCTCCCGTATCAGGTATCCATAGGTCTATAAAAATAAGATCGGGCTGCTCTGTCGCAAGGTCATTAATAACATTATCACAAACGCTTCTTGTAACTACGCGGTAATTTTCCTTCTCCAAAATTACTTTGCATACAAACAATATTTCCTGATCATCATCAAAGATCAAAATGCATTTATTCATTTATTTAGTGGTAAAGTGAAGTATATAGTGCTGCTTTTGCCAGGCTCACTCTCCGCCCATATTTTACCATTATGCCTTTTTATTATTTCTTTTGAAATAGAAAGGCCGATGCCCAGCCCCTGGAAATGAATAGCGTTGCCTTCTTCACGATAGTAGCGGTCAAATATTTTATTGAGATTCTTTTTGCTTATGCCAATACCGGTATCTCTTACCGATACTTTTATTTCATTACCTTCCAATACGGCTTTTACAAAAACATTGTCAGACTTTGGAGAATATTTTATCGCATTGGTAAGCAGGTTTATCATTACCTGCTGCAGCCTTTCCCGGTCGCCGGATATTTTTGCTTTTACTTCACCTTCTTGTTTTATTGCATGAGAGGGTGAGGAAATTTGCACAACTTCAATAGCGTCTTTTATCATTTTATCAAAACTAAAAGAAGAAATTTTAAGCCCCAGTTTTCCATGCTGTATTTTACTTACATCCAGCAACTCGGATATCAAACTGTTCAGCCGGTTAATAGCAGCACCTGCTTTTACGGCAAACACCAGGTCCCCGTCCTCTCTCTTCCGCAGGCCGTTTTCTATCAATTGTACAAAAGCCTTTGCCGAGGTAAGCGGTGTTTTTAGCTCGTGGCTCGCTATGCTTATAAAATCATCTTTTTCTTTTTCTTTATTTTTTTGATCCTGTATATCAGTGGCGGCGCCTACCCACGCTTCTACTTTGCCGTCATCGTCAATAATTGCAGAGGCACGGCACAAATGCCAGCGGTACATGCCATCCGTTTTTCTTTTCAGTTGAAACTCCATATTGAAATTTTCAAGTGTTTGCATGGAATGTTCCCACGCAGCCGTTACCTGGTCTGCCTGCTTTGGGTCGAGCACAGTCATCCAGCCAAGCTGCAGCGCATTGTGTAAGGCCAGGCCCGTATATTCAAGAAAGTAATTATTAAAGTAGGTGAACCTGCCTTGCGGTGAGGCGGAAAAAGTGATTTCGTGGATGGATTCTAAAATTAGCTGTAAATTTTCAACATTTTTTAAAGCCTCGCCTTTTTTACGGTCAGTAATATCGTTTAGCGCAAGTAATATCAGTTGGCGGCCGCTTTCATCCGGTATAGGCTGGGCATTAAAGCAGATAGTACGCTTTCCTACGATGGGGAAGGTGTAAGTAGTTTCCCATTCAATGAAAGTCTCTTTTTGCAGTTTAATTTTTGAAAGCTGCTCTTTTAGCTCAGGAATATTCCAGCCATTGTTTTGCAGCTCAAACAAAATTTTTCCCAGTGTATCCTTCTCCGTTAGAGAAAAGATATTGTAAAAAGATTTGTTGGCGCTCCGGATCGTAAAGTTATAATTTAGCACCAGCAGCGGCTCATGTATGATAGTTACAATTCCTTCTGCGTACATGCGTGCCCTGTTATATTGTTCGTTCCGGTCAAATAGCTCCTGGTTCACCGTTACCAGCTCTTCATTGGTGCTCTGCAATTCTTCTTTACTTGTTTCAAGTTCCTCGTTAAGGCTTTGCAACTCTTCACTCCCACTCAGCAATTCTTCATTAGCGCTTTGCAACTCTTCATTGGCGGCTTCCTGGTTTTCGGTAATGGAGCGCATATCTTCCCTTGCCTGCAACAGGTCATTTTCTAACTGCTCAATGCGTGCGTCTTTAGCATCTTTTATTTTATTGGCTTGCTTCTTTCCTGATTGCTCACCGCTTATTGCTGCCTGTTGATTGCTGACTGCTGACTGCTCACCGCTGACCGCTTCGCTATCTTTAAAAAGAATGAGAAAATGCAGGTCAATAGCGTTGAGCAAAGGGATTACTTCTATACCGATTAATTGTTTGCCGTTATTGATGGCTATGCCTTCTTTGCTAAATACTTTTTTTAAGACCCCGGCTTTGTGTATGGCATTCCTAATCTCAAAAGATAATCCTTCACGGGCCATCTTAAGCACATTGAGGCTGGCTTTGCCGGGCGAGGGCTCAAGATAACGGCCGGTAGCACCTCGAAACTGTACAATGTCTAACTGCTCATTTACTATTACACCGGCAGGGGTATAATTAGCCAGCAAAATATCATCTGCATTTTTTTGAAAATCGTCCTGTTTGCGTTCATTGCTTCGCAAAGAGTAATCCTTGTCTTTGAGCGTTTCTTCTTTTGATTTAGAAGTAACGCTAATGAACCTGCCTCCGGATAATTTTTTTGTGTAGACTTTTTCTTTTTTGCCCAACTGCTGAAAAAGCTCCGAAGCTGAACCTGCTGTTTCAGATTTACCCAGGATCAGAAAGCCTTTGGGGTTGAGCGAATAATGGAAAATGGAAAATACTTTCTTTTGCAAAAAAGGCTCCATATATATGAGCACATTGCGGCAACTGATAAAGTCTATTTTGGCAAAGGGAGGATCTTTTAAAAAATTATGTGTGGCAAACACGCACATATCCCGTATGATCTTTTTTATTTGATAATGTCCATCTGTTTTATTAAAAAATTGCTGAAGCCTTACATCAGACACTTCATGCAACTGTCGCTGACTGTAAACACCTGCACGGGCTTTTGCAATGGTTTGCTCGGAGATATCAGTAGCGAATATTTGCACCTTGATAGAAGAAGCTTTTTCGCTCAGATATTCGTAGAGGCATATCGCTAACGAATAAGCTTCCTCACCCGTGCAGCACCCGGCCACCCATATACGGAGCGGGTTTACGCCAGACTTATCTTTTATAAGCTCAGGAAATATATCGCTGCAAATTTTTTCAAAGGTTTCATTATCACGAAAAAAGGACGTAACCGGTATCAGTAAATCCTGGAACAACAGTTCCTGCTCCTCATTATTTTGTTGAAGATATTTTAGGTAATCCGCTACTTTTTCAATTTTTAATATAGCGAGCCTGCGCAGTATGCGCCTTCGGATGGTGGTTTGTTTATAGAAATTGAAATCCGCACCAAAGCGAAGGCGCAAAAGTGAGAGTATCTGCCGGTGGCTATCTTCTTCCAGTTTTTCTTTCGTAGTAGGTTTGCCTTCCCCGTCAAATCTTTCAAAAGTGTGCACAATCTGCAGCAGGCGCTGCGGCATGGCTTCAGGCTCCAGGATAAAATCAACAACATCAGATTTTATAGCGCTCTGCGGCATATCGTCATACGCGGCTGAATCTGCATTTTGCGCAAAGGTAATTCCACCCTGGTCTTTTATTTTTCGTAAGCCTATGGTACCATCAGCGCCGGTGCCGGAGAGCACAATACCTATAGACTGATTTTGATGTACTTCTGCAAGCGAAGAAAAAAATACATCAATCAGATTATTCTTTTTGCTCTTTGGCCTTGTACTTAGCTGCAGTATGCCATCCGTCGCCACCAGGATTTTATTGGCCGGTATTATATAAATATTGTTTGGCTTTACTTTTATATTGTCGCTTACTTCCTGCACGGCTACAGAGGTTTCTCTTTGCAATATTTCAGGAAGTGAGCTGATATGCTCCGGATGCAGATGCTGTACTAATATAAAAGCCATTCCCGAGTTGGTGGGAATGGCATGCACTAGTTTTTTAAATGCTTCAAGGCCGCCGGCAGATGCACCAATGCCTACTACAGGAAAGATTTTTTTTGAAGGAATTTTTTTTGCGGTGATTTTTTTTGCTTCAGGCATTACGGGTTTTTCTATAGATTGGGTTGCTAAACTGCAAGTATTTTTTATAAAAGTAGTAAGAAGAGAACGTGATTAATTTTTGAGATAGGCCAAAATCCCTTTTTCAATTTCGTCGTCCAAAGAAATATTATCGAGGTCCACGCCTAACTGCCGTAAGATGCCAAAACCTTGCGGCGATACCTGCCATAGCCATTGCGTGTGATTCTTCTGATTGACTTCCTCAAAACTTACAAAGCCCCTGGCGATAAGTGAACCGAACGAGCCTCCTTTTATGTCGGCAGGGCCGAAAGGGATCCCTCTTTTTTGCCGCACACATGCTTCTATCAGCGAGACAATCATCAACCTTGAAAGTATCTCCGTTTTTTTTCTTGCCGTTAGCGGGATAACTTTTGAATCCATAGTAGCAAGTTAAGGATTTATCACGCAGATAAGCAAAAAATTTTAGCATTGAAGTTGCGTCAATCTGCAGGGGAGAACATACTAACGGTAAGCTCCTATTCGAAAAAATATAATACTTTCCTCATAAGGCAAATTTCACGGGTGCGTACATCAGTTATTTTGTTCAGCTCCAGGCTATTCATCGTAATCCCGTTAGGGTTGATAACAGGCTTCGAAGGATGCTCTATTTTGAAATTATTTTTTCTTTGGTTTGCTTTCTTTTAAAAAACAGAATAACTATTACACTAACAAACAAGAGGAAGTAGATACCAAGAAATACCAATAATACTATAATGTAAAATTTTAAGAATAATAGTAATGTGAATGTCACAAACCGTACTTATCTGTAGCATTTTTATTTTTATTATAGGTAAAAATTTCACGTGGCAAGTAGCGGTAAGTACGTTATAAACGAGAAAAATTACCTGTATTATTTAATTTTATATAGAGCATATTTATACAATAGCTTCCCACAAGGGTAATCTTCCACAAGATGCATTTTAAAAATCCCGTTTAACAAATATTTGTGGAGGTTTTTTGTCTAAAAAAACTCAAGTTTTTAAACAATCATATATGAATTCGTTGGCATATTAATTGAACTTAATATGTAGTATCATTTAATTATTAAAATTGCCGATTATAAAACGCTTAATTGCTTAACATTTTGTTGTGGTGCTTTTCTGACGGCATCCGCCAAAAAAGGTAGTATGAGCCGCATGCAAAAAAATGATACCAGCCGCTGGCATCAAAAAAATTATAGTAAAGACATGCGAATGAAACGAGATAGTTTACGTGTGCATAACGATACCTCCCGTATGAATAAAATGCCCTTAGACAAACAGCCCGTAAAACTGACAGCACTTCTTTTGAAAGTTATTTTTTAGAAAACAATTCACTCTCCTTTGAGGTACATTATATAATGTCATGGCCTGATTTCAGCTAATGTGAAGTGCAGTTTGATTAGCGGGAGTTTTAATCCGTACCATTTTTAAATTCGAACTGTCAACCACGAAAAAATTTTAATTATATGGACGAGAATATACAGGAACGGATAAGCAATAACGCAAAAGTAATTTTATGGATCATTATAATCGCTGCTGTAATAAGTATTGGCAGCCTTATTTGCACATGGTGAGTGAGCATTGGTTATAATTAAAAAATTATCAGCACAGTGAATATTAATAAAACCACTCACAAAAAAAATGTTGAATCAGCTTATAAGGGGAAGGGATATGGATATACAGATGGACAAAAAATAACCGGCTATTTTCTCACTTCCGATGATTTTAAAGGATGCTTACCCTGGCTTATACAAGGGAGGCCTGGTGGATACAAAAATGATGTATGAAAATAACAAGACCCTTATGACAGTATATCTCACCGATGCCGGGATTGAATTTCCTGCAGCAGTTTGAAGCAGATAGAAAGAATGTGGTTAAATAGCGATGAGGATAGCACGTAATTAGGCTCTCAATCAACTCAAAGCTAAATACAAAGAGGTGGCCGTCATAAGGCCACCTTTATCATTAAAATAAATTGCTGTTTCGAATTTGTATCAAGCGAGGTCGAAGCGGCCAAGATTCATCATCTTAGCCCACACCGCAACAAAGTCTTTTACAAATTTTTCTTTCGCATCTTCACACGCATACACTTCGCAAAGCGCACGCAGTTCCGAGTTAGAACCAAAGATCAAATCCGCACGGGTGCCGGTCCACTTTATTTCGCCGCTTTTGCGGTTGCTGCCTACAAATACATTTTGAGTATCTGAAGTCGCTCTCCACGTGGTTCCCAGGTCAAGCAGGTTTACAAAGAAATCATTGGTAAGGGCGCCTTCACTATTGGTAAATACCCCATTTTTAGAATGATCATAATTGATATTGATCATCCGCAAGCCACCAATCAACGCTGTAAGTTCAGGTGCTGTCAGCGTCAGCAATTGTGCTTTATCTATCAGCATTTCTTCGGCAGCAGTTTTATGATGATCCTGTAAGTAATTGCGAAAGCCATCTGCGCCAGGCTCTAATGCACCAAACGATACCACATCGGTTTGCTCTTGCGAAGCATCGGCTCTTCCCGGTATGAAGGAAACTTTTACTTCATGCCCGGCGTTCTTTGCGGCCTGCTCTACGCCGGCACAGCCTGCCAGTACAATAAGGTCGGCCATTGAAACCACTTTACCATTCGCTTGATTACCGTTAAAATCGTTCTGAATACCTTGCAACGTTTCCAGCACTTTAGTAAGTTGCGCAGGATTGTTAGCCTCCCAATCTTTCTGCGGCGCAAGGCGCAGGCGGCCGCCATTTGTGCCACCGCGTTTATCCGAGTTGCGATACGTAGCAGCAGATGCCCACGCAGTAGCAACCAATTCAGAAACCGATAATTCTGAAGCAAGTATTTTACTTTTTATGGCAGCTACATCCTGGTCGTTTACCAGCTCATGCGTAACATCCGGTACAGGATCTTGCCAAAGCAGTTCCTCCGCGGGTACTTCCGGACCCAGATAGCGCTCTTTCGGTCCCATGTCGCGATGCGTAAGTTTATACCAGGCCCTCGCAAACGCATCTGCAAATTCACTGGGGTTTTCATGAAAACGTTTTGCAATAGGTGCATAGTCAGGATCTACCTTTAAAGCAATATCAGTCGTAAGCATAAAGGGTGCGTGGTTCTTCGATGGGTCGTGTGCATCCGGAACAGTACCGGCACCACCGCCATCTTTAGGTTGCCATTGGTTTGCACCACCTGGGCCCTTTATCAGTTCCCATTCAAAGCCGAAGAGGTTATTCAAATATTCGTTGCCCCATTTTGTTGGCGTGGTAGTCCAGGCACCTTCGAGGCCACTGGTAATCGTATCGCCGGCCTTGCCGCTGCCATACGAATTACGCCAGCCGAGGCTTTGCTCTTCCATGCTGGCACCGGCTGGTTCTTTGCCCATGTGCTGCCCGGGGTCAGCCGCACCATGTGTTTTACCAAAGGTGTGGCCACCTGCAATAAGTGCTACCGTCTCTTCATCGTTCATGGCCATGCGTCCAAATGTTTCGCGAATGTCGTGCGCTGCCAAAAGAGGATCAGGCTTACCATTGGGGCCCTCCGGGTTTACGTAGATCAAGCCAATTTGAGCTGCGGCAAGCGGGTCTTCCAGCTCACGGCTTTCGGTAAAACGCTTATCTCCCAGCCACTCTGTTTCAGAACCCCAATAAATATCCTGCTCAGGTTCCCAAATATCCCGGCGCCCGCCGGCGAAGCCAAAGGTCTTAAAGCCCATTGACTCAAGGGCGCAGTTTCCGGTGAGGATCATCAGGTCTGCCCACGAAATTTTCTTACCATATTTCTGTTTGATCGGCCAAAGTAATAAACGGGCCTTATCCAGGTTAGCATTATCCGGCCAACTGTTAAGTGGTGCAAAACGTTGCGAGCCGGAGCCGCTTCCACCCCGGCCATCGCCTATGCGATAGGTACCTGCGCTGTGCCAGGCCATCCTTATAAAAAAAGGGCCATAATGCCCGTAGTCTGCCGGCCACCAATCCTGTGAATCCGTCATCAGCTCAAAGAGGTCTTGCTTTACGGCTGCAAGGTCAAGTGTGTTAAACTCTTCAGCATAATTAAAATTCTTGTCCATTGGATTGGAGAGGGAAGATTGCTGGCGAAGAATGTTAAGCTTTAGCTGATTTGGCCACCAATCGCGGTTTGTGCGGCCATTGCCGGCGCTTTGATGCCTTGTACTTCCCGAAAAGGGGCACTTTGGTGCCGGTTCGTTTACTTCGGCAAGGGTAGAACCGCCCGGTGGCGGTACACTTTTGTTATTGTCCATATTCTATTTGATTTTTATTTTGTCCCCATTATAAGGATTATTTTAATAAAATGTTTATTTTTTTGATTGTTTTTCCCGCCTTTGCTATGCAATGCCCTAAATTTTGAAGAAATCCAAATTGATACTTATATCAGTAAGCAAATTAAAAGGTTTCTCAGCCTGTAAAAGATAATACTATAAAAGGCCCAACCGCAATTTATATGAATTAGTGGACCTTATCCGGGGCTTGTAACTTCCCTTAAAGAAAGAAAATGTGGGCCTTAGCCCTGCCGATAACTTGTCAATAATAAAATATCCTACAGATGCAGAGATGTAAACATTTGTATATTTCGCAGTGGTAATTCAAAATATGGATTAAATAAATTCCTAAAACCGCGCAAGCAACTTAAAGTTGATCAGCCGCGGTGTTAACCTGTTAGGTATGCTGAAAATATTATTAGCATAATCTTTTATCAGCTGGTAGGAAATAGTGTTGTCCCGGTCTATCAAATTAAACACTTCGAGGCTTGCCCAAATATTTTCAAAGCTCCGGAAAGGTGAGTGGCTGCGGCGCAATGATTTTTCACTAAGCAATAGAGCGCTAAAACCAATATCTACTCTTATGTAGGGCTCAATGATCAATGCATTGCGATACTTTACACTATTGGGAATATTAGAGCTCATGTTGCTGCCATAGATCATATTCAGGTGCATTTTAAAATTTTTATTGGTGCTTAAATAATCCTGTAGAAACAAACCTAAAGTTAGCAGGCGGTCTGTTGGCCTGCGTACATATCCCACATTATTTTTCGCGGAATCAGCCACCACCTGGTCAGATGATTGAGCAGTTATTGTTTCCCCT
This sequence comes from Hanamia sp., assembly GCA_965217965.1. GTDB lineage: Bacteria > Bacteroidota > Bacteroidia > Chitinophagales > Chitinophagaceae > Ginsengibacter. The sequence continues at coordinate 1,849,735 of CBDCJQ010000002.1, forward strand.
GCCGCATTTTTGTATGTGTAATAAAAATCATTATTCAAATCTTCTTTAGTACGGCTCACTCCAATGCTGAGCCAGCTTTCGGCGTCTTTTACCAACTCAGTAAAAATCCTTGTTTCAATTCCTGTGGCATAAGCTTTTGCGCTATTTTCTCCATAGTAGCGTATGCGTACATTGTCAATGTCATAAGGCACTACATCGGTGAGCGATTTATAATAAGCCTCCGTTGTTATGCGCATTGGCCGGTCGCCCGAAGAAAGATTGTAATCGAAACCAGCAACAAACTGAACGCTTTTCTGGCTAAGAAGATCCCGGTTTATGGTGCCATCATATCTTCTTAGCTCGCGGTAAAATGGAGGCTGGTCGTATATGCCGGCAGCAGCTTTGAAAACAATGTCATTTTTCCAGGCTGGTTTATAGCTTAACTGCACACGTGGGCTTACTAGAAATTCTTTATTGAGTGAGTTGTAATTAAACCGAACGCCGGCCTGCAATGTGATGTATCTAACGGAATCGCCTATACGAATATTATCCTGTATATAGCCGCTATACTTATCTACTGTAAGGTCTTCCTTTGATTTTAAAACACTGCTGAGATTTACTGCATCAGGACTGTAGGGCAACGAATAACCGGCACTGTCTTTATACTCCCATTCGTTAAGCTTATCGTTGATAAGCGTATGATCTACGCCTGCGCCCCATTGAACAAAGTGTTTGCCGGCATCAAAGCTACCTTTATGGCTAACATTATACACTTCAATATTGAGCTTGTTCCTTGCATAATTTTGAAACACACCTGCTCCTAACGGGCTTGTTATTTGCCCGAACGTAGCACTTGATTTATCAAAATTTCTTTCGCCAAAGAGATAATACCCGGTAATGTCAAAATTTTCATTTTCATTGTCTGCATAATGGCTCGCCATCCATTTTAGTTTCACCCGTTTATTTACACTTTGGTTGAGGCTCAGGCCAATGAGGTTGGTGTTATAGTTATCTTTTTCTTGTCCTTCAAAAAATATGTCAAGCCCAATGTTGGCGGTAAATAAAGGAGAAAAGACTGCGGTAGATTTTTGAGCAGATTCAGGCACAAGTGTGAATTTAGAACTTGAAATTATTCCTAAAATATCGAGCTGTAATTTTTGAGAAAACTTATAGCTGATAAGTGCCTGCAGATCTGCTGCCGACGGCACATAATTTCCCTTTACTTCCTGGCTGCTTAATAAATTTTTATTCGTCTTACTGCGAACGCCGACGAGCCAGGTAAGCTTTTCATTTTTAGAAGCTCCTTCGAGATGAAAGCCTTGCTCCAGCAGGCTTATATACACTGAGCCGCCGAAGGATACCGGTTTTTTATATTGAATATCCAATACGCTGCTTATCTTATCGCCATACTTAGCCTGGAAGCCGCCGTTGTAGAAATTTATATTTTTCGCCAACTCAGGGTTGATAAAACTCAAACCTTCTTGTTGCCCGTTGCGTACAAGGTAAGGACGATAAATCTCAAAGTCATTTATGTAGATCAGATTCTCATCATAGTTGCCGCCGCGGACCGAATATTGAGAAGTGAGCTCGTTATTGCTGCCCACCAATATTTTTATAAGCCCTTCCACACCACCGGTAGCACTGGGTAACATTGCTGCATTTTTAGGATTTATTTTTATCAGGCCTGTTTCTCTCCTTTCTTTATCATCACTGATGATGACAGTCTCCAGCGTTTTCCCTGAGCGTTCAAGCTTCACCGTTAGTTGTTCTTCTTCGCCTTCACTCAGGTAAAAATCTTTTTGCAACTCTTTATAGCCGGAAAAGGAAAAAACTAATGCGAAGGCTTTTTCGGGTAAAACTTTTATACGGTAGGTGCCGGAGTCTGACGATACAATGCCACTTTGCCTGCCTAAAATGGTAATATTAACACCGGGTAAAGGGTTGTCATTTTCGTCAATTACTTTACCGGATATGTATGCCGCTTTCTTTTGCGAAAAACCGGAAAGCGCCGTAAACACAAGTACAATCAAAGCGGTTAGTCTCATAAAGTGAAGGTAATATTTTATGGATTACATTTAAAGGTTACATTCCAAATTCATCTTGTTCAAAAAGCACAAGGCAGCATACACCTTTATTGCCGGTCTGACCTTCCGACCTGAGTAAGCCGTCAGTACCGCAGGTCGGACGGCGGTCGCAAATGAAATGATGGTGTATATATATTTGTCCCCGGTTGGGAAACACCAAACTGAGGGCCGGCCGCTGGCAGCGGCCACCGCCCACAAGCATCAAGACTGTGCGACAATTTGAAAACACATCCATTTAAACTCAGCTTAATTTCTATTTTATTATTTTTGAAAAATGCGTAATATTTTTCTCTGCTCTATAATTTTTATTTTGATATTTTCTGCAGGATGTACAATGCCGGAGCCCAAAAATGAAAAGATGGTGGACCAGCCCTTGCCTGAAAGAAGAGATGCTTTTCACCAGCTCTGTCAATATTGGGAAGTAAAAGATGCAGAGCGGCCTACCTACCGCGATCTTGATGAACGCCGTGATGACATTTTTAATATCCCCGGAATAGTATTTATGACCGATTCGACTTTTCTTGAAAATCCCAAGGCCGATATGCGGTATGGAAAATTTTCGCTGAAGGGTAAAGAGATCGATGCCCAATTTGACGATGGCACGAAAGCCGTTTATACCATACAGGAAAAGGAAGACAGCGCTATGACGGTGAAGCGTTCGGAAGAAAGCCAGTCAACAATTCTATACCTTGTAGGGGCACAAGTCTTCTGGCCTGATGCAGGCAAAAATCCTTTCAATAAAATAAATAGTACGTGGAGAATAAAACCAAAAAAGCTGGAGAGTGCAGAGGAATTGAAAGAGCGGCTAAAAGGTTGTGTACAATTTTACCAGTATTTTTTTAAAGGATACGTGGATAGTAAAAGTGTTGAAATAGATTACACGGGTTTGCCCTCTTGTTTCAAATGGTACGAGGGCGGGATTTTTGTGCAAAGCGAAAAAAAATTAGACAAGAAATGGATCAACTGTTTCTATTCAGAAGGACAGGCTTTGCAGGCAAGGCAAATTATGGAAAATGTTCTTTCAAAAAAATACGACTGGGATACTACCGAAAGAAACTGGATAAAACAATTAGTGCCTGTGCTGAAGCAGGTGCATGATGAACTTTGAATTTGGATATCTTTTAAGAGCTATTTGCCAAGTACATGAGTAAAAGTAGCAGTAGTTTCCAAAAAATCCCTGTGTAAAACCTTCTCAGCGGATAACAAACACCTGCGGCTTATTCAACTAATCTTTACTTCTTAAAACCCTATTGATTATTTTTGTACTAAATAATTTCTAATGCCCGAAATTTTTCACATAAGAATAAAAAAAGAATATGCAGCATCACTCATTGAACATCTTATAAAGGAAGATGCAATTGAGCCCTTGGAAGAAAATGTAGAATTATCACCAGAACAAAAAAAGGCAATAGACATTGAATTAGCTGCTATAACATCCGACCCGGATTATCTACTAAATTGGGCTGATGTAAAACATCAGTTTAAGCGTTCCGAATGAATCCCATTGTCTCTATTACTCCAAAAGCTTTGCTTGATATTTCTGAAGCAATTGAATATTATAATTTAAAAGCCAGAGACCTGGGTTTTAAATTTGCTGATGATGTAGAAGATAATATTAATGAGATTACAATATTACCTAAAGGCTATAAGATTAAATATAAAAACGTTCGTGGAAAGATATTGAACAAATTTCCGTTCATTATATTATATACTTTTCATGAAGACTTTAGCAGTATTGAAATAATCAGGATTTTTAATACCAATCAAAATCCGTTTTGGTAAAAAATAATACTATATCTCTTTTAATTTTGCAATTGTCTCTGTTGGATTTTCTGAGCTAAAAACTGCGTTGCCCGTGACAAGAACATCTGCACCCGCAGCTAAAATTTGTTTTGCATTTTCCAGGGAAACACCGCCATCTATTTCAATAAGTGCTGAAGATTTTTTCTCAATAATTAACGCTTTTAAATCTTTGATCTTTTGAATAGAATGTGGAATAAACGATTGTGCTCCGAAGCCAGGGTTTACACTCATAAGGTTAACGAGATCAATATCGGCGATTATATCCTCGAGCAGCATTACCGGCGAATGTGGATTAATAGCCACACCAGCCTTCATGCCCAGCGATTTTATCTGTTGAATATTTCTGTGAAGATGTGGGCACGCCTCTAAGTGTACCGTTAGCTGGTCTGCCCCTGCTTCTTTAAATTCGTAAGCATATTTGTCGGGCTCGAGTATCATAAGGTGTACATCAAAAAACTTTGTACTTGCCTTGCGGATTTGCTTTATAATATGCATGCCAAAACTAATGTTGGGAACAAACCGTCCATCCATCACATCGAGGTGGAACCAATCAGCCTTGCTTTCATTCAGCATTTTACAGGCATCATCCAGGTGTAAAAAATCTGCAGTTAATATCGAAGGAGCGATTATGGGCATTTTACTTTTATTAAGACTTTAGCATTAAGAATGAAATATGAAAAGATAAGCAATAAGTTTATTAGCTTATCCTAACTAATAACTAATAACTAATAACTGGTTACTGATCTTCCTCACTATTTCCCTTGCAATCGCTCCAGCGCTTCTCTTGCTTCAATAAAATTTTTATCATACAAGAGTGCATTCTGATAACTTTGAATCGCATCATCAGGCTTGTGTAATTTTTCATAACATTTGCCCATCCAATAATAGCCTTCATCAAAATTATTTTGAATGGTTACCGCTCTTTTTAGCGTGAGCAAAGATGCTTCATATTTACCAAGATCATACAAAGCAATCGCCTTCTCACGATAAGCAAACATATAAGTGAAATCCAATTTAAGGCTGCTGTCGAAATAATTGATTGCTTTATTTTTATCATTAGTGTAATTATAATAAAGTCCTTTTAAAAACAAAGCGTCCTTGCCCCATTTTACGCGATTTGCATTTAGTAGTCCATTCGCAATTGCAAGCGCCTTTGGGTTTTTTACTTCGGCATACACAGTTCCTAATGCTACTAAATATTCAGGCAAAGGATAAATATTAACTGCATGTTCAAGTGAGCTGATTGCATTTGCAGTGTCATCATTTTCAAAATGCAAAGTGGCCTTCATATTCCACAGATAAGCATTGCCGCTATCTTTTTTTATTTCAGCATCAGTAATCGCAATGGCAGAGTCATAAGAAGCATCTTCCCTGTATTTTTCAATTAAGTTTTGTACAAGTAATAAAGAATCCGGATATCGTTTTATTAATTTTCTTAAGTCTTCTTTTGAATTTAATTCTGGCGCTTGCTTCGGCTGCATTTCACTGTTAGTATTGCAAGAGTTGCCTGCCATAAAAATCAACACAAGCAAAGAAGCAATTTTTATTTTCATCATCCGGCAAATTTACTAACCATAATTTTATGCATATACCTACAAGGAATTTATATATTTAAAGTTTGGGTAAAATTTTAGCTTAAACATTTATAATGAATGTGATTAACTGCGCAATTTGTCGATCCTTTAATAGGCTGAATTAACTGATGACTGAAATACCTTCTTCAGTGAAAGTTTTATTTATTTAATTTGTGAGCAACATTGTTTGCAATCCTAATTCGTTTTTATGTTATGCGGCCATCTTTTGAATCAGTAAATACTTCTGAAAATGCTTCGTTTCTCGTAAGAAGATTTGAAGAACAAAAATTTTCCGCGCCTTATCATTATCATCCGGAGCTGGAGCTTACGCTGATATTAAAAGGCTGTGGTAAAAGATATGTTGGTTCGCACATGCACGATTATTTTCCCGGCGATCTTGTATTGCTTGGCGCTAACTTACCTCATTGCTGGAAAACCGAAGATGCTGCTATTGAAAAGTCAATATCTATCGTTGTGCATTTTCATATTGATTTTTTAGGAAAAGACTTTTTTAAAAAACCTGAGTTGGATACTGTGCTGCAATTGTTGGAAAACAGTAACTATGGATTACGGTTTACAGGTGATAATAAAACGCCAATGGCCATGATGTTATCTTTATTAAAGGAAAGAAATTTTTTAAAAAAACTACTGGTGTTTCTAAATATTCTTCATGAATTATCATCATGTAATTATTCCGTGTTGGATAAACAAAGATCTTATATCAACCTTTCGTATAGCGATAAAGAGCGCATTAATGCAGTCATGGCCTACATCGTAGAAAATTTTCAAAATTCAATTTCGTTGAAAGAAGCATCTGCAGTTGCAAATATGACACCGCATGCATTCTGTAAATATTTTAAAAAGCTAACAAGAAAAACCTTTATAGAAGCAGTTAATGATTATCGTATTGATTATGCAATAAGGCAATTGATAAATACTGATAAAGCTGTTTCAGAAATTGGTTTTGATAGCGGCTTTAATGATGTCTCCAACTTTCATAGAACTTTCAAAAAGCGACTAAAACTGAGTCCGCATAATTACCGGAATGTGTTTATGAAAAGATAGAATAATTGAATAACCTCATTTCGTCCCCGAAATTCCTTTAAATAATCCTGCTAATAAAGTAAACGCATTTTTAACGACAGCTTCGTTCTCCACGGGTATTTGCAGGTAGGCCTGCCCGGTAGATTCATCTTTTTTTGTAAGGGATTGTACCAGGTTTTCGGTTGCCTTCGCATCGGCCAATATACTGCCCAACTGTGTAAAAAAAGAAGCGGCCGTATGTATTAATTGTTGTTCCGGTTGTGTATTAACTAATTCTCCGGCGGCATCAGTTATAGGTTGCCCGGGTTCTTGTACCGGCCCAATTTGTTTTACATCATCATCTTCATACGATTCTAATGTTTTTTCTTCTTTGACTACTGTTGGTTTTTCTACAATGGCTTCTTCCTCGCGGTCCACTTCAATGTGCGATGTAACGGCTTCATCTGCGAACAATCCTTCTATGCCTTTCATAAATACATTGAACTTGCTATCGCCTACAAAAATGTTTGATTCACCATTGTCCAATATTCCTTCAGACAAGGCCCGCTTAAATTTCAGCTTGCCCAGCATGCCATGCTCAATAGTATTTTGCGCTATAAAATTGATGATGTTTACATTCCGCTTTTGCCCCTGCCGGTAAATGCGTGAAATGCGTTGCTCTAAAACGGCAGGGTTCCAGGGCAGGTCCATGTTGAATAGCATAGAGCCCGCCTGTAAGTTAAGCCCGACGCCGCCGGCATCGGTTGAAAGAAAGATGCGGCAGTTTTCATCATTATTAAACCGGTCGAATAGATCTTTTCTTTTGTGGCTTGGTATTCCACCATTCAAATTGGCGTACCCGATTTTTTGTATGTCCAATTGAGCGGCTATCAGCCGCGTAAACCGTTCCCACTGGCTAAAGATCACAATCTTTTCTTCGCCCGTGGCAATCACTTCTTCGAGTATATTAAAGAGTTCATCAAGCTTGGTCTGGTGATTCGTTTCCTGGTCAATGATATAAGTGCTGTTGCAAACCATGCGCATCATATTGAGCGAGATCATTAATCGTTGCCTATCTTCTTCACCTAAGAAGCCCATTTTTTTCCAACGGTTAACTATCTTGTTTACAATTTCCTGGTAATCATTATGAATCACCTTTTGCTCATTGGTAATGTCAACGAAAAGGTTTTTATCCGTACGCGACGGCAACTGTTTCAGCACTTCTTTTTTAGTGCGGCGCAGTAATATATGCTTTAGTTTTTCTTTTATTTTATGCAGGTCTTTGTATCCAATTACTTGCCCTGTTTCATCGGTTTGTTCATATTCAGAGATAAAATTGTAGAGCGAACCGAGCAGCAGCGGATCTATAAATTGCACCAATGAATACAGCTCCTGCAATTTATTTTCGAGTGGGGTGCCTGTTAGTATCAATGCATATTTGCTCTTCAATTTTTTTATGGAGGCCGACACTTTAGTTTGCCAGTTTTTAATGCGCTGCGCTTCGTCGAGGATAATGAAATCGGGCTGGTATTCATTGATAAGCTCACGGTCATTTACTGCCATATTGTAGCTGGCAATTTTATATAAACTGTCTTCCTTCTTATATAATTTTTGCCGGTTCAAATAATTTCCTTCTATCACGGTTGTTGTGGCGATTGTAAATTTTTCTATTTCACTTTGCCACTGGTATTTTAAAGAAGTGGGGCAAATGATCAATACTTTTTGTACCTGGTGGTGCTCGTGTAGAAGCTGGGCTACGCCAATAGCCTGGATAGTTTTACCCAGGCCCATATCATCCGCTAAAATGCTACGGCCTGCTGCTGCGCAAAATAAAATGCCTTCTGTTTGGTAAGGAAAAGGTTTTACTTTAAGGCTCTTTATTTCAGGAAGTTTATTTTTTTCAAAATAGGGATTGAGAAAATCTTTGCGTTGCTTTTTTTCACGCAATTGGATGATGTAGGAAAGCGCATCGTCATAACAACGAAATGAAGAATTAATTTGAAAAACCTTATGTAATATCACATCAATTTCTTTAAAACCCTTTTCATTCAATGAGCCTGTTTTATCAATATAGGGCTTTAGTAATTTTTTATATTCTGTTTCATTTTCAGTACCTATCCTGAATTTAATTTTCCTTTCTCCGCGGTACTCCATGTACATGGAAGTATACGTAGTTATATAAGGTTGATTGAGCGCTTTACGCAGAGAAGGTCTTTTTCGGATGTGCGCTAACACCGCTTCGATATGTTTGCAGGTTCCTACCTGGTTTGTTTTAAAGTCGTAGCAGGAGCAATAGTTCAGGCTGTTATCGGCGCTGCGTAAAGCGACTTTATAAGTATTTTTTGTTGAAATATTATACACATGATAATCGCTGTAAGCAAGCCCTTCACCAATATTGGTAATTTTAAAATCCGTTTTCTCCGCTATCTGTTTGCGCAGCCCGGCCTGCCACTGCTCTATCGTCATGTCTGCAGGCTTGCGGGTATTGGATAATTGGGTTGGCCTGGATTGTCTTTTCTTTGCTTTTTTGCGCTTCTGTTTTGTAGCTGTTGCCATGTTGGTAGTTGAAGGCCAAATTTATTGTATCAATCATTGGGGGTGTTATAAATTTATCAACAACCTATAAACTTTTTCGGAAGGTTTATCCAGTCGGGTATTATACTAAAACGAGGTGAGAAGAAATTTATTTATAAATGCCTTTTAGGATTAAAGGTTCGTCCTTTGCGAAGAGCCTAATGAAGTTGGAATTAAATACTCATCGGCTCCGAAGCCTGCCCGACTTTGTCATTCAGGCGGGCAATCTCCTTGCATATTGTTACCCTGAGATTGCCACAAAGTTTTCCGTTGTATCTGTTCAATTCAAGTCTTTATGCTGGAAAACTTTTCGCAAAGGACGTGAACTCACTGCTGGTTTTGGTGATAATATATTTTATTTTAAAAGCCTTAATTACTGCTTCGATCGCTTCTATTTGCGAGTCGTCTTCTGTATATGCAATAATATTAATAGCTTTCATATTTTATTGTTCTTAGTTAATTTCTAAAAAAATAATAATTAGTAGAAGAGTAAAGATATTAAATAGAGCGTGCCGGATAAGTGCGCTTGTCAGCTAAGAAGTACCATATACATATCTATCCGGTAAATAAACTTTTACTTTTGCATCATGCAGCTCACCGCAGAACAGGAAGCCGTTTTAGCCACCGATCACAACCTGGTGATCAATGCGGTTGCGGGCAGTGGTAAAACCACTACTCTAATAGAGTACGCTAAAACCCGCGCCGCCAGCAGCAAAATATTATACCTCGCTTTTAATAAAACCGTGAAGACCGAAGCCATTCAAAAATTCACTGCTGCAGAAGTTACCAATGTAAAAGTGGAAACTGCGCATTCACTCGCGTTTGACCACATTGTAAAATTTAGCAACTACCAATTGCAGCAGGGATATAAAAGTTATGAATGGTGCGATATATTGAATATAAATACAGGCGATCGCCACACCGATTTTATTATTGCCACGCATGTGAATAAATTCATCAGTTATTTCTGTAACAGCAATGCCACCAAAGTGCAGGAGCTAAACTACGCAGAGGTAATAACCGATGCGAAAGCTAAAATATTTGTCAATAATTTTTATAAAAAAATAGAAAATTTCACCCGGAATGCTTTGGCCAAAATGGACAAAGCCGGAATAAATATTACCCATGATTTTTATTTGAAAAAATTTCAACTCGGCGAGCCGGTGTTGCCTTACGATTATATTTTGTTTGATGAAGGGCAGGATGCCAGCGCCGCTATGCTGAATGTTTTTTTAAAACAAAAAGCTATTAAAATAATTGTGGGCGATATGCATCAGCAAATTTATGGATGGCGATATGCTATCAATAGCTTGCAGCAGGTGGAGTTTCCGGTTTATAATCTCAGCAACAGTTTTCGCTTCGATGAAGAAGTGGCAATGATCGCCAATAAAATCCTCGCCTGGAAAAAACATTTGCAGCAATCGCCCGCTGTAAAAATTACCGGCGTTGGCAAGGCCGCCGATATGATAAAACAAAAAGCTACGCTTGGCCGCACCAACTTAAGTTTATTGCTGAATGCTATTGCCCAATGGCAACATGGCAATTTAAAGTCGTTGCATTTTGAAGGCAACATCAACAGCTACACCTTTGCCGATGAAGGCGCTTCTTTGTATGATGTGTTGAACCTGTACAATGGCAAACCGCAAAAAATAAAAGATAGATTAATTGCCGGCATGAAAACGATGAAAGAGCTGGAAGATTATATTGATAAAACGGAAGACAGCAGCCTCGGCATGATCGTGGAGGTGGTAAAAGAATTTGGTAACAAACTGCCGGATCTTATCAATGAATTAAAAAGCAATCATACTGCTGCTAAAGAAGATGCCGATATGATCTTTAGCACGGTACATCGTTGCAAAGGCATGGAGTACGACGAGGTAACGTTGCTAAATGATTTTGTAAACGAAGAAAAGCTAAAGAAATATATTGCGCAGTATGGTGGAGATAAAATGAATGAACGGGACAGGAACCGCTTAGCCGAAGAAATTAATATTTTATATGTAGCAGCCACACGTGCTAAAGGCAAATTGAAAATTCCCCCCGAGATAAACCCGCTGCAGAGCGTGGAGCTTGTACAGCAACCACAACCTACTATTATTTCAAATAAAAAATATCAAAGAAATAATTTCGGTGATGATTGGGATTTATTTGACGAAGGCCCTTTCAATAAATATTCAAAAGGCGGTTATACAAAAAACACCAACCATGGCAAGCGCTGGACGGATGATGAAGAAGACCAGGCGGCGGAACTTTTTACTAAAGGCATTCCCATTAAAGATATCGCCAAACAATTAAGCCGCGGCGCAAATGGCGTCCGTATGAAGTTGGTGAATATGGGGTTGATTGAGGATGGCGAAGAATTTTAAATTATTTCGTTCTATAATTTTTCTACTTCTTTTTTAGAAAGGCCGGTTGATTTTGTAATAATATCAATGGCTACACCACTTTGTTTCAACGATTGGGCAACTAATATTTTCCCTTCTTTTATTCCTTCTTTTATTCCTTCTTTTATTCCTTCTTTTATTCCTTCTTTTATTCCTTCTAATTTTCCTTCTAATTTTCCTTCTAATTTTCCTTCTAATTTTCCTTCATCATAAGCGCTTTCTTGAGCATAATCAAATACAGCTTTATTATCCCTGAAAACTTTTAAACTATACTCGTACCTGTCAAGTTCCGCTTGGTTAAACTTAGCAAGTTCGGCTTTGGCAAAAGCCTGCGAGAATACTTTATCTCTAAAAATTGACGGTATCGTTTGAAAATCTTCCAAATGCCTGATGAAATATAACCATTGGTCTAAGCGTGTTTCTAATTCTGCTATTGATTTATTGAAATTCGGCATTTCCAAATAAATATAAGTTAGCTTATCATAAAAAACTTTACAGTGTTGGTTTTTTAATTTGATCGTATGTACCACTTCACTTTTTTCAGGTTCGTTTTCATAATCATCAAAAGTAAAATCGAGTATGCCTACACAGTAAACTGCTTTCAGGTTGTAGTTCCATTGACCTTTTTCAGCCTGTTCTCTTATTGGAAAGGTGGAATAATAAATGGTTCTTTCTCTGAAATAGTTTTGCTTGGCTTTTTGCAGTTCTACAATAAATTTTTCGCCATTTTCATTTTCACAATAAATGTCATAAACTGCTTTTCTATCAATATCGGTTAACCCCAACTGCTCGGTGTTTTTAAAAGAAAGATCAGCTATCTTATTTTGCTGTGGCAAAAGGGCATTCAGAAAGTCAATCAACAGGGGCTTGCTTGCTTCTTCACCAAAGATTTTTTTAAACCCGTAATCAGTAAAAGGGTTGATATATTTTGCCTTCATTGAATTATTATGAATATTGGCAAATTTACGATAGACCTGGCATTTTATAATAGAATTACAGATGACTAAAGGATTGTATATTTTATTTTGCCTGCTTTAGAATTATAAATTAATATTCGGGAACTGGCTTTACTAACGCCACTAAACTATAGGCAGTGGATACATAAAGAGCATGAGGCGGCGGAAGTTTTTTAATAAAGGCATTTCCATTAAAGATATTGCCAAACAATTAAGTCGAGGCGCCAATGGTGCTCGTATGGAATTGGTATATATGGGATTGATGGAAGATGGGAAATAATTTAGTAGGTAATACGGCTCTTGTCTGCCGGTTAAAGATTAAAGGAGTGAGAAATAGCAATGACGGTAAAGTCATTAATACGGGTTTGAAGTGTTCATATTTATCTGACGTGCAGTTTTATACTTTTAAATATTTATCTTTATACCTGATATTTCTCCTGCATTATCAATACTTACGGTTTGCCCGGTTTACCAATAAATAATGAGAGAGCACTTCTTTTAAGAGTGGCACAAGGCGATGAAAATGCCTTTGGGCAACTGTTTAAAACATACTATAACCAGTTAGGAGATTTTGTAATCCGGATAACGGAATCCGAAACGATTGCGCAGGAAATAGTGCAGGATGTGTTTTTGAAAATATGGACTAACAGGCATTTGCTTAGAGATGTACATTGCTTTAAAGCTTACCTGATGGTTGTTGCCAGGAACTATACTTTTAATTGCCTGAAACAAATTGCCCGGGAAAACTTTCGCAAAAAAGAATGGCTAAATAATGTATTAGCGTCAGCTTCTCAAAGCACAGAAGACACTACAGACCCGCAAATGATTGACCTCATTGATAGAGCTGTGGAATTGCTTCCTCCGCAACAGAAGAGAGTTTATATATTATCCCGCAGGGAAAAAATGAAACAGGAAGAAATAGCAAAGGCGCTGGGTGTTTCATTGGAAACTGTAAAGAAGCACATGGTACTTGCCCTAAGGTTTTTAAAAAATCATTTACGCACTCATATTGATCTCCTTATTTTTTGTTTGATTTATTTCATTTAGAAAATTTTCCACTCCGTTACCTCTTTTTTTTAGCATAGTTGTCTTATAGATAACATTGCATTTCTTTCAAAAGCTTTATGCATGAAAAAAACTTACAGGAACTATGAACAGCCCCAGGCTCATCCATTTATTTAAAAAGTATTTTGATAAAACTGCCACTGCCGCTGAGCGTGATGAGTTAATGAGTTTATTACTGCAAGCCGAAAATGAAGAAGACATAAAATCATTGTTGGAAAATAAGTGGCAGGATTTTCAAAGCGATAAAAAAGTTTTTAATGATAAAGCCGGAGAAGCGATGCTTGCAGAAATACTTGAAAAGGGTAAATTAACCAGGCCTGCACCTGTAATAAAATTACAGGGACGTTCAAGCAAATGGATTCGTATTGCTGCTGCAGCAGTGGTGTTTTTCGCTATCAACATTTTATTCATCCTGGTAAAACCCGGAGCAGGAAAAGAGGACCTGGCAAGGGCGGCAGCAGATTCTACAAAAAATAATACGATCACCCCCGGTGGGAATAAAGCTGTGCTTACGTTATCCGACGGTTCAAGGATTGTTCTGGACTCCACTAACCAAGATACTTTGGCAACACAAGGCAATACAAAAGTTATAAAAGTAAATACAGGGAAATTAGCGTACAAAAATAATAGCCGTGAGAATGCACCGGTTGTTTACAATACATTGCAAACGCCACGTGGTGGCCAATACCAACTGATATTGCCGGATGGTACAATGGTGTGGCTTAATGCTTCTTCTTCCATCAATTTTCCCACTGTGTTTGAGGGAAAAGAACGCACTGTTACGGTAACCGGTGAGGCTTATTTTGAAGTGGCAAAAAATAAATCTATGCCTTTTAATATCCACGTAAAAGATATGAAGGTGCAGGTGTTGGGCACTCACTTCAACATTATGGCTTATGACGATGAAGGCACTATGAACACAACTTTGCTTGAAGGCTCGGTAAAAGTTTCGAAGGGATCAGAAAATAAAATATTGCTGCCGGGGCAACAATCAATCGTTGCCAGCGCAGGAAATATGAAAGTGGTTGATGCGGATGTTGAAGGAGTAATCGCGTGGAAGAATGGGTGGTTTCAATTCAACGCTTATGATATACAAACAGTGTTGCGCCAGGTTTCAAGATGGTACAATGTGGAAATTGTTTATGAAGGTAAAATACCATCAGGCCACTTTTCAGGAATCGTAAGCCGTAGCAATAATATTTCGCAGGTGCTGAATATCCTGGAAGGTTCCGGCGTGAATTTCAGAATTGAAGGTAGGAAAGTGATTGTTTCTTCCTGAAGATTTATTCATCATACATAAAAATAAAAAGTAAAATTTTATGACAAATTATAAACGTCTTTTTTAAAAATAACATCTATGGGTTTGCCTAAAAAACCAGGAACGGTAGAAGCGTCCCTGGCGGTGTTAGGTTTATCCATACTTACAACCGGCATGATTGCTTAACATTTAAACCAAACTTAACGAATATATGAAAAAGTTATGTGCGTTCTCTTGCTCTGAATTGAACAGGATACTTACCGTCAAAACATTGCTTGTTATGAAACTAACTGCCATTTTAATTTTCGCAGCTTGCTTACAGGTGCATGCCAAAGCAAGCGGTCAAACAATTTCAATATCGCAGCGGAATACAACCCTGCAAAAAGTTTTTAAAGAAATTCATAAGAAAACCGGATACCAGTTTTTTTACCGGGATGAACTATTACAAGGGGCGAATAAATTTGATATTGATGTAAAAAACGTATCTGTAGAACAGGCGCTTGATGTATGTTTCAAAAATCAACCGCTCGATTTTTTTATTACAGAGAAGGCAATTACCATCAGAAAAAAAGAAGGGCTTTATAATTCTAATGCGCCGCCTGTTTCCGTACCGCCGGTTTTAATAAGAATAGCAGGAACTATCACTAATCAAAAAGGGCTGCCGCTTGCAGCAGCAACAGTTACCGAAAAGGGAACTAATAATGCAACAACAACGAAAGATGACGGAAGCTTTAGTATGAGCGTTGAGAATTCCAGATCCCATCTTGTTGTTTCCTACATCGGCTATGTTACAAAAGAAGTTACCGTTGGCAATCAAACAACTTTTAATATTGTGCTGGATGAAACAGATAATAGTTTGAGTGATGTGGTAATAGTGGGCTACGGTTCCGTAAAGAAAAGTGATCTTACCGGTTCTGTAAGTTCCATAAAAGCAGAGGACTTAAACCCCGGCGCAAATATAAGCGTAGAGCAAGCGCTGCAAGGCAGGGCAGCCGGTGTGCAGATATATCAGAAAAGTGGAGAGCCGGGCAGTGCCATGAGTGTGAAAATAAGGGGCATAAGCTCTATTACCGGGGGCAATGATCCTTTATATGTTGTAGATGGAATGCCTGTTAATAATTTGCCGCCGGTTTCGGCAAGCGGAGACCAGTTTCCAAGCAACCCAAATCCACGCAATCCTTTAAACAGTCTTAATCCCGATGATATAGCATCTATAGAAATTTTAAAAGATGCATCGGCTACGGCTATCTATGGCTCCAGGGGAAGTAATGGCGTCGTATTAATCACAACAAAAAAAGGATCGCAGGGTAAATTAAAGGTTGGCTATAATGGATACTATGGTGTGCAAAACGTTGCCAAAAAAATTGATATGCTCACCGGCGATCAATATAAGAAAGTGCTGAATGAAATTATTGATGATGGCGGCGGCGTTCCTTCTGCAAGAGTGGTAAATGATGTGGTGAATATAAACTGGCAGGAAGAAATATTCCGTACTGCTAATGTGCAAAGCCATGATGTGACTTTTTCAGGAGGCAAAGACAACACAAAATTTTATGCATCGCTTGGGTATTTCAGCCAGGAGGGAGTTATTATAAATTCAGGAACGCAACGTTATACCGCCCGGCTTAACCTGGAAAATTCAGTTGCAAAAAAATATGCCTTCGGTGTCAGCCTTAGTTCTTCATACATCCATGATAAATATAATTCAGTGGGTATTGGCATAAATGAGAACGGCAGTGCTTTGTACGATGCTATTAATTATGACCCTACTTTTCCGGTATATGATTCCGCCGGGGATTATTTCAGGTCTCCGTTTATGACCAACCTCGATCAGCCTGTTCTTTTAATGAACGGCCAGTATGCTAACAGCGATGGTTTTAGAACGTTTGGAAACATCTATGGCGAGTACTTTTTTGTTCCTGCTCTTTCATTGAAATTAAGAGTAGGAGGAGATGTAAATACCACTCAGCGAAATACCTGGGTAGGCCCAACAACTATACTGGGGAAGCCTTTTGGTGGGGTGGCTACTATCAATACGGGCAATGCCAACTACTATATGAGTGAAGCAACCCTTAACTACCAGGAAGATTTTGGGGAAGATCATTCTGTAACCGGCCTTTTAGGTTTTACGTATGATCACTATGGCTCCAATTCATTTGGTGGCACAGGCCGTGGTTATGCATTACCTGATCTTACGTATGATGCAATTGGTTCGGGTAATACCACGCAAAATATTATTGGAAGCGGCCGTGCATCTACAAAGATCATTTCTTACCTGGGCCGTGTGAACTATGCTTATAAAAATAAATATCTATTCACAGCTTCTATAAGGGCTGATGGCTCGTCACGCTTTGGCCCTAACAATCGCTTTGCCTATTTCCCTTCGGGAGCTTTCGCCTGGAAAATGCAGCAAGAGAACTTTTTGAAAAATGTGAAGTTTTTAAATGAATTAAAATTCAGGGCAAGCTATGGTTCGGTGGGAAATCAAAACATCAGTAACTACTTATATTTTACAACGTTTGCTTCGGGGCCTAGCGCAGTATTTGGAAACGCATTTTATAATTCCATCTCTCCAACGAGGCTCTCTAATGCGAATTTGAAATGGGAAGGTGCAAGGCAGTTCGATCTCGGTTTTGACTTTTCACTTTTCGACCGCCGTCTTTCAGGATCTGTTGATTATTATGATCGCCGTACCGATAATCTTTTGTTGAATTTACCGCAGCCTTTAAGTACCGGGTTTGGTTCAAAAACAGAAAATGTGGGTGACATGAAAAATACCGGGTTTGAGTTTACCATTAATGCTGACATAGTTCGCTCCAGGAATTTCAATTGGGACGTATCATTAAATTTTTCAGCGATAAAAAATAGAGTTTTGAGCCTTGGTCCGCTTGATCAAATCTTTGCGGGAGGAGCAGGATTTCTTGGTAACGTTACCATCATCAAGCCCGGCGAGTCGTTGGGTTCTTATTATGGATATGAAGTATTAGGTGTATGGCAAACAGGAGATGATTTTACGAAAGCTCCGGCTGGTGTACAGCCTGGCGATTTCAAATTCAGGGATGTTGATAATAACAATATCATCAACGCCGATGACAGAGTAATATTAGGTAAATCATTGCCTGATTTTACTTACGGTTTTACGAATAATTTCGACTATAAAAATTTATCGCTTTCAATTTTTGTAGAAGGGCAACAGGGGGCCAGTGTGCTTAATAACACAGCAGTGGATAGTTATTTTCCCATTGATTTTCGAAGAAATAAATTAGCGGAACTTTATTTGAACAGGTGGACACCAACCAATCCTACCAATAAGTATCCATCATTTGTTCATCCTACGTCACAGGGGCAGCAAACCATCAATTCAAGAACGGTGGAAAATGCATCTTACCTGCGATTACAATCGGCACGTATCGGGTATAGCTTTAAGCTAAATACCAAAGCGATTAAAACACTGCAGCTATTCGCGACGGGGCAAAACCTTTTTATCATAACCAAATATACCGGTGCTGACCCTTCGGCAAATGCGCTGGGCGATGATATCATCAAGATAGATTACGCTACCTATCCGACTACAAGAACCATTTTGTTTGGTGTAAATGTGCAGTTCTAAAAGAATATAAATTCCAAAGGAATATTCGGACATGCACAAGACTTTTCTATCAAACTAAAAACTAAAAAATGAAAAAAAATATTATCCTTTTACTAATAATCATTGCATCCTTTTCTTATGCAGGTTGCGAAAAGGCGCTTGAGGTTACACCTCCAAGTGAGTTTGCGCCAAGTAATGTATTAACTACAGAGGCAGGCGTGAGAGCCGTTTTATTTTCTGCGTATGCAAATGCACAAAACACAACGGCCTCAAGGTGGCTGATCAATGATGCGGAAGTTACATCGGATGTTGCTTATGATATTGGCGGTGGAGAAAATCTTACGCTGGTGCAACTTATCAACTTTACCTGGGATGCATCGTTAGGAACTTTCCAGGGCGACTTGTGGTCTCCAAGATATCGTGTTATACGCGATGCAAATATTGTGATAGACAATATTGCCAACGTAAATATGACGGATGCAAAGAAGAAGCTGTATGCGGCTGAAGCAAAATTTTTAAGGGCTTATGCCTATACGGAATTGTATTATAATTTCGGCCCTGTTCCGCTTCGGCTCTCCAGTGCAAGTCCATCTCAACTTGCGCGGGCAAGCGACGATGAAATGAAAGCTGCCATTGAATCAGACCTGCTGGCCGCTGCACCGGATCTTCCTAATCCCGGTACGGAAGAAGCTTTTGCCCGTGCAACAAAAGGAGCTGCCCTTGGCATATTGGCAAAATTTTATTTAAATACCAAGCAGTGGCAGAAAGCTGCTGATGCAAGCCAGCAGGTAATCAGCCTTAATTATTACCAACTTTTTCCTCAATATGAAAATATGTTTCGTGTAGAAAATGAAGGCAACAAAGAAATGATAATGGTAGCCCCTGCGAAGAACCAGGATGGTTTTGGAAACTGGTACACAGCGGGAGCATTGCCTCCCGGTTTTAAAACTACACCGCAGATTCCTGAGTATGTATGGCAACCCGGCATGGCCAACTTTGCTACGCAATACAGTCTGCGATCTGCATTTGTAAATACATTTGATTTGGTTAACGACAAGAGAGCTATTCTTGTCCTGAGAAACTATATTAAAACTGATGGAACCATGGTTGACCTTATGACAACTCCCGACAATGGACGGAGCCTGAAATATTGGGATAACAATACAGTGGGAAATCACAGTGGCAATGATGTTCCGGTATTAAGATACGCAGATATTTTGCTTACGAGGGCAGAAGCGTTAAATGAAGTAAATGGTCCATCGCAGGAGGCGCTTGATTTAATAAACCAGGTTCGTACAAGAGCAGGCCTGAGCAATCTCACCTTAGCCGATGCGACAAGCCAATCTGTATTGAGAGATTTGATACTTAGAGAGCGAGGCTGGGAATTTTATACCGAAGCAAAAAGAAGAGAAGATTTATTGAGGCATGGAAAATTTATTTCAATGGCGCAGGCACGAGGAATTACAGCAGCCGCTGATAAGCATAAGCTATTTCCCATCCCGCAAGCGGAGATTGACGCAAACCCGCTGGTAACACAGAATACCGGCTATTGAGCTGTTGAAAGTTTTTATAGGATCATTTAAAATAAAACAAATGAACACTTGATATTTATTTATCGCCGCGGATTGTATAAGCTAAAAAAATGAATATTGCAGAGCAACATGCTTGAAATAGAAAAAAGCCTCAGGAAGAATTAGCTGAGATTAAAAGGAATTAGCACAGATGACATTAATATAAATATCTTGAAATCGTTATAAAATAATTTTATGAAAAAACAACTTAGTAATTATTTATCCTTCTTTTTATTTCTGCTTATTTTTTCTTCATGTGCTGAAAATAGGCAGAGTAAAAATGAATCTAAAGAAGATGCTCGTCCCAACATTATCCTCATTCTTGCTGATGACTTAGGCTTCTCTGATATTGGTTGTTATGGCGGTGAGATCCATACACCGAATCTCGATTATCTCGCCGCAAATGGTTTAAGATTTACACGCTTTTACAATACATCGCGATGCTGTCCTTCAAGGTCTTCCTTACTTACAGGCTTATATAATCAACAAGCGGGTATCGGTGAAATGACCACTGACAGGCACGAGCCTGGCTATCGTGGATACCTTACAGAGAATACAGTAACGCTGGCTGAAGTACTAAAGTCTGCCGGTTATCACACAGCGATGTCGGGCAAATGGCATGTGTCAAATACCATTGAGCAGCCTACAAAAGAAGAGCAATTGAAGTGGCTCGATCACCAGGCATCTCATCCATATTTTTCACCGGTTGAGCAATATCCTGTTAGCCGCGGCTTTGAAAAATATTATGGAAATATTTTCGGCGTGGTCGATTATTTTGATCCCTTTAGTTTGGTGAATGGTACCACACCTGTAGCCTCTGTTCCTAAAAATTATTATCATACAGATGCGATTAACGATACGGCGGTTAGTTATATAAATGAGTTTAGTAAAGATGATAAACCATTCTTTCTCTATGTAGCAGAGACGGCGCCACATTGGCCTTTAATGGCTTTGCCGGAAGACATAAAAAAATATGAAGACACTTATAAAGTGGGTTGGGAAGCGATACGTGAAGCGAGGTATAAGCGGTTGGTAGAGAAAAGAATTATTGATGCAAAAAATGCTCCGTTATCCCCAAGGATGGATCCGGAACTTACCTGGGAAAATAATCCCGACAAGGAATGGGATGCAAGAGCTATGGCTGTGCATGCCGCCATGGTAGATAGATTGGACCAGGGTGTTGGCAGAATTATCAATGTGCTAAGGGCAAGTGGCAAACTAGATAACACGATCATTTTATTTTTAAGTGACAATGGCGCCAGCCCGGAAAATTGTATGCAATACGGTCCTGGCTTCGATCGTCCCGGAGAAACAAGGGATGGTAAAAAAATAGCATACCCTGTAAAAAAAGACGTGATGCCTGGTTCTGAAACTGCCTTCACTTCTATTGGTGAAAGATGGGCGAATGTTGCGAATACGCCTTACCGTTATGCCAAGGCCCAATCTTACGAAGGCGGTATTCATACGCCTATGATTGCCTTTTGGCCGGCGAAAATAAAAGAGAAAGGAAAATTGTCTTCCCACATGGGCCACGTGATGGACTTCATGGCTACCTTCCTTGAAGTAGCCAACGCACAGTATCCTGAAAATTTTAACGGGCATGCAATTACGCCAACGCATGGTATCAGCTTATTACCTGCGTTTGAAGGGAAAGAAGGCCAGGTACATGATACATTATACAATGAGCATTTCAGGGCAAGGTACATCCGTGATGATGAGTGGAAACTTGTTTCACTATCAAGCGATACAACCTGGCATTTGTATAAGATTAATGAAGACCAAACAGAGCTGAATGATCTTTCAGCTAAATATCCCGATGTGGTAAAAATGCTTTCAGAAAGATGGAGAGCATGGGCAGTGAGCCACCAGGTGTTTCCTAAGCCGGGAAAGTAATGATAAAATTTTACTTATGATTAAGAATAATAAGCTATTACGTCGATAAATTACTATAGCAGGGAATTAGGTAAAGGACTTCCGGCAGTATATAAGAATTTTCACGAATGCTACTTTTGTTTGAAACAAGTCGCTATGGGAGCCGGTACGTGTTAGTTCAATAATTTTATTTTTTTCGTCCTGCATTCATATCAATAACCAATCACTTTGTATGTGACATTCCCAAAAGCCTTCATATTCACCTTTAAGTTTGTGTGGTTTATTTTGCGCGGCTATTTACCGGCTTCTTCCAGTTGTATAAAAATGGTATTGAGTAATTCCGTATTTAATCCCCTCTTCTTGCACAATTTATAGTCCCTGGCAAATTGCTTAGTGGTATTAAGTTGATACATCCTTATTTATTCAAAAAATTTACCAGCGATTTCGCATTTTTATGCCGGGTAGTTTTTCCACTTTTGGCATCTTTCATAGCCATTAATGTAATATCGTTTGGATTGCTATGAATTTTTGCAAAAGGTAATGTTTGAACAAAAGCTAAAAAACTTTCTGATTGCTTGTTCTTGGTATCAACGCTTATATAAACCATAGCTTAATTATTTATAGAATAAAGATACAAAAGCAAATAATAAGTTTTATTAAAAGCATAGTAATAAAAATTTTGGATTAAATGATGCATTAATCTAAATGAATAGTACTTGAAATGAACAGTACTTGTATCCGTGCTTTGGCTTTAATCCTTGCTGCAGGCATTATGATCTATATAAATTGTAATAACCTGAATAAATTTTGAAACATTCCGGACACATAGTTTTTTAGTTAAAATGTATATTGGACGCGGCTTGGATAATCAAGACAATAAAAAAATAATACCTTGCATACTCTAAAATTACAGGCGATATGATTGCACGTGTGAGGATTTTACGTCTTACCTTGATAACTTTTTTTTTACTGTTGACGGGTACTATCGGGGCACAAACTAATAAGACGCTGTTTAAATTATTACCTCCGTCTCAAACAGGTATTGACTTTCAAAATCAACTTACGGAAAGTGATACGTTGAATATTTTAAACCAAGCAAACATTTACAATGGCGGCGGCGTGGGCATCGGTGATTTTAACAGGGACGGATTGATGGATGTGTATTTTGCCGGCAACATGGTATCTAATAAACTTTATCTCAATAAAGGTTCTCTAAAATTCAGCGATGTGACAGATGTGACTAATGCCGGTGGTGACGGAAGATGGTGTACCGGCGTTGCCGTAGTGGATATTAACGCCGATGGCTGGCCGGATATTTATGTTTGTGCTTCTTTTAGGAATGATCCTCTTTTGCGTACCAATCTTTTGTACATCAACCAGGGATTAAATAAAGAGGGTGTTCCTGTATTTAAAGAATCTGCAGCCGCGTACGGACTTGCAGATGATGGCTTTAGTACGCAGGCATACTTTTTTGATTATGATATGGATGGCGATCTTGATATGTACCTTGTGACCAATGAAATTTATGATCCCAAAACTCCCATTAGGTTCAGGCCTAAATTAACCAATGGTTCCGCTAAAAATAACGACAGGCTTTATCGTAATAATGGCAATGGAACTTTTACCAATGTTTCAAAAGAGGCAGGCATAAATATAGAAGGGTGGGGGCATGCCGCCTGCATCACCGATATTAACAAAGATGGCTGGCCCGATATTTATGTAGCTAATGATTTTGTATCGAATGATCTATGCTATATTAATAATAAAAACGGAACATTTACTAATGAGATAGATAAATTTTTTAAACACACCGGCTGGAATGCAATGGGCACGGATGCGGTAGATGTAAACAATGATGGTAATGTAGATTTGATATCTCTCGAAATGCTCCCGGAAGATAACCTTCGTAAAAAAAGAATGCTTAGTGGCAATGAATATTACAATTATACAAACAGCGCTTTGTATGATTACCAGCCCCAATATGTGCGTAATGTGCTCCAGTTAAGTACCGGTGTCACACCGGCGGGCTATCCGGTATTTAGCGATGTTGGTTGCCTGGCGGGCGTATATCAAACTGACTGGAGCTGGTGCCCGCTGGTGGCTGATTTTGACAATGATGGCCTACGCGATATGATCATTACGAATGGCCTTCCGCGTGATGTAACCGATCTTGATTATGTTGATTTTAATAGTGGCCAAAGTGGGAATGTAGCGAAATACCAGCTTGCCATGACAGACTCTTTGCCTGTAGTGAAATTGGCGAACTATGCTTTTAAAAATACCAACGGAATTTTATTTGAGAACACTTCAAAAGCCTGGGGAGTTGACCAGCTTTCTTTCTCTAACGGCGCCGCCTACACGGATTTGGATAATGATGGTGACCTCGATGCAATTATCAATAATCTAAATGGGCAATGCTTTGTTTATGAAAACACTTTGAATGAAAATAAAAATTCGCAACATAACCTTACTGTTAGCCTGGCCGGTTCTGAAATTAATCCCGAAGGGATTGGGGCAACACTTCATCTTTACTATAATGGTAAGCAACAATATTATGAGCAACATCCTACGCGTGGCTATTTATCCACCGATGATCCGCGGGCACATTTTGGATTAGGCTCAGTTTCACAAATAGATTCATTGGTAGTCACCTGGCCTGGTGGCAAACAACAGGTGCTTAATAATGTGATAATTGATAAGTTTATTACACTGTCTTATAAGGATGCAGTTGAAACAAGTAAAAAAAATATCAGCAATTTTGATGCTGCTTACTTTATAAATACTGTAAAGAAATACGGAATAAATTATAAACCGGCAGAGGTTGACTTTGTTGATTATAATATTCAGCCAACGATCCCGCACAAGCTAAGCCAGTATGGGCCTGGCATTGCAGTAGGCGATATTGATAACAACGGCTTTGAAGATTTTTATATCGGTGGTTCATCCGGTAATCGCGGCGTGTTTTTTATGCAGGATGCGAAAGGGCATTTTACATTAGACTCTTCCCGTTTTATTCAAAAGGATGATCCGTTGTATGAAGACATGGGCGCCATTCTTTTTGATGCGGATAACGATAAAGATCTTGATTTGTATCTCGTAAGCGGCAGTTATGAAATTCCTCCCAACCATCCTATCAGCAACGATCGGTTGTTTCTGAATGATGGCAAAGGACATTTTACAAAAACAACCAGCGCTCTTCCGCTTGATTCAACTGACGGTTCCTGCATACGTGCAGCAGACTTTGATGGCGATGGAAAGCTTGATCTCTTTGTTGGAGGCCGTGTAGTTTCGGGCGCATATCCTCTTGCACCTAAAAGTTTTCTTTTAAAAAACGAAGGAGGAAAATTTGTTGATGTGACGGAGAAATACTGTCCGCAACTCGGGCATATCGGTATGGTAACTGATGCTTTGTGGACTGATTTTGATAATGATGGAAAGGTAGATCTTGTAGTGGTGGGTGAGTGGATGCCCATTACTTTTTTTAGAAATGCAGGTAAGGCTTTTGTCCAGGTAAAAACAGGAATTGAAGAACATAGAGGCTGGTGGAACAGCCTCGTGGCTGGTGATTTTGATAATGATGGCGATATAGATTACATAGCCGGAAACCTCGGGCTCAATAGTAATTACCATGCTTCCGAAGATGAGCCAATGACCATTGTCGCAAAAGATATTGATGGAAATGGCTCGATAGACCCGATGGTATTTTGTTATCTTAAAGCGACTGACAATAGTAACAAGCCTTTTCCCATGTCGTCGCGGGATGATATGGTGAGTCAGGTGATCAGCATGCGCAAAAAGTTTCCGACTTATAAAGCGTATGGCATGGCAACTATGCATGATCTTTGGAGTGATGAAGATTTAAAAGATGCTACAATTTTAAAAGCAACGGACATGCGTACCTGCTATATTGAAAATAAAGGCAATGGGCATCCGATGGCTATCGGATTTACCATTAAACCAATGCCGCTCGAAACACAGGAAGCACCGGTATATGGAATGGTGAGCGAAGATGTGGATGGAGATGGAAACCTTGACGTGCTGATGGTAGGAAACGATTATGGCATGGATCCTTACAGCGGCAGGCACGATGCTTTCAATGGGGTATTCTTAAAAGGTGATGGCAAAGGAAATTTCAGCGCCACCACTGTAAATAAAAGTGGCTTTTTCGTACCAGGCGATGCAAAAGGACTGGCTAAAATTCATACGGCAAAAAATGAAGATATTATTATTGCTACGCAAAACCAGGATAGCCTTATGGTTTTCAGTCCAAACCCTGCATACAATAAAAATATTTTAAAATGGATAGACCTGCAACCCGGTGATTGTAGTGCAGAAGTGTTATTAAAAGATGGAAGAAAACGAAAAGTTGAATTTTATTATGGCTCTACTTATTTATCCCAATCATCGCGCAAATTGCCTGCAGAAAAGGATTTCAAAGAAGTCTTTATTACTAATTTCAAAGGGATTAAAAGAAAGGTATTATGAAAAGAATAGTAGAATGCATTTCAAATTATCGCCGGTTGGTGGGGACACCAACTGGGGCGCCTGACCGTGGGCGGTGTCCCCACCGCCCACAAGTATTACGGTTACACGATAATTTGAAATGGTTTTGGATGATTTTTATTTACCTAACGTTTATGGCTACCTGCTTTTATACAAAAGCTGAAGTACCCGGATGGAAAAGCAAAACTGAAAATGCTGATTATATACACCGTGCCATAAAGGAAATAACAGATGTAATGGTGTATGATATTTATTCGCCGCCGGTGGCCAGCCGTACTTACGCTTACATTTCGGTAGCAGCCTATGAAACGCTTATTCATGAAGATCCTTCTTACATAAGCCTTGCAGGCCAGTTACACGGTTTGCAACCTTCGCCTGCTCCTGAGGAAGGCAAACAATGCAACTTCACTTTAGCCGCAGTTCATGCAATCCTCACCGTTGGAAAATCACTTGTGATCTCTGAAAAAAAAGTAGATGATTTTGAAACATCTATCCAGGAAGAGTTTAAAAAGGAAGGTATGCCGGCAGATGTATTTGATAACTCGATTGCTTATGGGGAAAAGATGGCAGGCCATATTCTTGAATGGATAAGCCGGGATAATTATAAACAAACAAGATCGTTGCCTGCTTATACAGTTAAAAATGATGCTGCATCGTGGAAACCAACTCCACCGGTTTATATAAAAGCGATAGAGCCGCATTGGAATAGAATAAGAACTTTCATTATTGATTCAGCACAGGAATTCAGGCCGGTTCATCCGCCTGTTTTTTCCACCGACACAACCAGTGAATTTTATAAAACCGCTGTGGCTGTGTACTTACAGGTAAATAAGAATACGCAAGAGCAGGACGAAATTGCGAACTTTTGGGATTGTAATCCTTTCAAAATAAATCAGCGGGGCCACGTGATGTATGCCGTGAAAAAGATATCGCCGGGTGGGCATTGGATGAATATCATACGCCTTGTTTGTGAAAAGGCAAAGGCAGGCCCTGTGCAATCTGCGGAGGCGTATGCCTTTGTCGCCACAACAATCGCTGATTGCTTTATAAGCAGTTGGGACGAGAAATACAGGAGCGTGGTAATACGTCCGGAATCTTACATTAATAAATACATTGATCCTGATTGGAGGCCGGTGCTTCAGACGCCGCCATTTCCTGAATATACAAGTGCACACAGCCTTATTTCCACCGGGGCTTCCATTGTTCTCACAAAATTATTTGGCGATAATTTTCATTTCACTGATTCTACCGAAAATGAATTTGGTTTGCCCGCCAGAAATTTTAATTCTTTTTTCGATGCCTCCAATGAAGCGGCCATCAGCCGTTTTTATGGAGGCATACATTATCTGCCGGCTGTAAAATACGGGCAGGTAGTGGGCGAAGAAATTGGAAAATATGTTATTGGCAAATTGAAAATAAAGAAAGGCTCAGGTGTACCCTAAAATTCAATGATGAGATAAGATGTATCGTCTAAACGTTACTAAACTTCCTGCTTGCAGACTCTTCCTCTTGCAGGCTTTCAATGTGATCCCTCAATTCTTTTTCTTTATTCAATTTATGTATTTCGAGTTTTGTATCTGAATCGATTATGTTTTCCTGTACATCATTTCTTATTTTCAATTCTGTTTCATTCAGGCATTCATCATACGGGCCCTTGCTGGTAAGGCCCTTCCACGTAACAGGTAATATGTCCACCAATATGAAAAATATTATTAAGAACCATGTTGTGATCCTGATGATGCTATTATCTGCTGTAAGCCGGCTTAACGCTTTTTCTCTTTCGAGATAATCGTGGCTAAAGGTCAGGCGATTTATTTTTGATGCCCTGGCAGAGTCGAGTTTTACTATGGCAATATTATTTTCTGCTTTTTTTGTTTCGTTTAATTTTTTCGTTTGTCCCAGGTCGTTATATAGCCTGTTGAGATACGCGGTATCATATTTAAATGTAGGCCCTTCGCCCGATCTTCCGGTCGTGCGGTCATCACCGCGTACCACACCTTTAATTTCATCGTGGAGAATGCCTTCCTGTAAATGAATAGTGTCTGAAAGACCAATAAGGTTTTTGTCAAGTGTGTCTGTTTGCAGTTGCAGGTCCTTCTTCTGAAGCTGGTACACATTTTCGATGCTGTCAACCTTTGCATGCGCTACTTCATTCATGTTCACTTCTATGCTTTCATGAAAGTAAAGCAATATCAACGGGTGGGCAACCGCTATCCCGACAAAAGCCGAAAACACCAGACGCGATAAAAAAGTGAGAGACGTTACATCTTTTAATACAGACCCTTTTTTTCGAAAAGAAGAAATAATGAACCGGTCGAAAATAAAAACAATGGATGCCCATGTAAGCCCGGCAAGTATGTATAGGTAGGGACTCTTTACAAATGTTGATATGGCATACGTCATGGAGAATAATCCCAATGTTGCCGGCACAAGTACAAGGGCGCCGAAGCCAGCATGCTTTATATGTTCTGAGCGTGGACACTTGTTGAGTATATCTTCGTCCGAGCCTGCGCACCGAATTAAAAAGCGATAAATTTTTGATTTCAAAACGATTTTATTTTGCTGTGATTAAAATCCTTTATATCTCTATATCCTAAATTCTTTTTACTAATATTCCAGGATGTAGAAATAATAAATATCGTTTCGGTTGAAGTTGAAGAAAAGTTGGATTCAAATGTAACGCGAATGACTTGCGGTGTTAAGAGCATTAACAGAACTTTTGGAAAAAGTTGAAATGCAGGATTTTATTTGGACCTCTTAAAAAAAAAGCATTTGCATTTTTACTTCCTTCAAATTAATAAGGCTTTTTCTTTGGGTTGCTACGCATATCAAAAAGGGAAAGTAGTTCGATGGTATTATTTTGATACCGATAAAGATTTGGTTGTGAGGAGTGAATAAAATACTGCGAACATTCTTTCTCTTATTAAAGAGTTTTCCTGCTGTCGGATTTTTAGCAATAAAGTCGGTCCTTTTTTCCAACTTTTGAAGAAAAACAAATGCGGTTTTTGAAGAAAATTCCCTTAGCAGGTATTGATAAACACTAAGTGTATTGTTCTGGAAGCGCCTGGTAATAATTATTTTTTTCTCCATTCATTCATTTCCTTTTTAAAATCATCCCAGGAAATTGTCTCTTTCTGATTAGCTTCTTCAATAGCCTTATCCAGTTCAGCAAGCTGTGTGGCATCGAGTTCATCTACAATCTCATTTTTAGTTGCGTAGAATGCAACGTTTTCCATCACCTGGTTTAGTACGTTCTCGTCATCTATATCTTCTAAGAGTTGATATATTTTTGATTTTACGGTTTTGCCCATATCTGAAATTTTTCATTTGTAAATTATGAAATTAACGGGATATTTTTTCACTTTATTACAAAAGCGATTTTTGCTTTGTCTTATTTTTTAATAAACCTAAATAAGTCTGTAAAAGATAGAATGGCACAGTATTTTATATAAATATATCAATACAAAAATATTGTTATGAAAAAGAAACTTATTATAGTTCTATCATCATTTTTTTTTATTGCAATAGGTCATGCGCAAGTAAGTGATAGTGTCCGCACCCGGAATGATAAACCCGGTACGCCCCAATCTTTAAGAACCCCGAACAAGGCTCCCAGAACCCACATTCATACAATAAATAAGGATGTACCGCCGCAGCAGGCTATTAACCATGGCGCTACGGAAAGCAATAACCCGGACAACCTGGGTAAAAACAAAATGATCGCTCCCAACTCAACTTATGGTAAAAAAGTGCCTGTAACCCCGGTTACTATTAAGCCAGGACTTGCACGGAAAGATACTTCCATAAATAACAAAGGTGTGATGCAGAATGGGCAAAGTAATGCGAGCAATCCGATTCGTAAATAAAATTCTACAAAGAAGGGTTTCACGCAAAGCGGCAAAGAAAAAAGACGCAATGTTTAAATGCTTTGCGTCTTTTAATTTACTGCTTTTGCGTCTTTGTATTTAACGTCTTTGTGCCTTTGCTTGAAAGTTTTTACTGCACTCCCTGCATACCATTTTGCATTCCTTCCTGCTCGCCTTTCATATTTTTTCTCTTAAATAATGATACATCAAATTTGCCAAACCTCCAGTTGAAGTTCAGGCGCAATTGCTGGGGGTCTCTCCTGCGCTCGTTATCCTGCACGGTGTAAACGGTTTTGGAAAAATTAGATGCTGAGTGAATGTGATAAAGCCTCGTTCTGAATATGTCGTTCATGCTCAGTGAAAGTGATGCGGTTTTATCTTTTAAAAAATCCTTTTTTATCGCAAAATCAAACCCATACACGGGATCAGTATAGCCATTTGCATTAGCCAGATCTCCGCCGCCAAAAAATCTTCCACCGCCGCCGCCACCACGATTGGGCGGCGTAATTATTTTACTTGTATAGTCACCCGTAAATTGAATCGAATAATTTTTCGGCAGCTTAAAGGTGTTGTTGAATTTTCCAAACCAGCTCACTCTTTGGTTAGTAAGTGCTGTTTCAAGATTGCTGCTGTTTATAGTGGAATTATAAACATTCACATTTGTTGTGAGGCTCCACCAATCAGCGAGCTTATTAGATGCGGTAACCTCAAGCCCATACGCATTCGAACTGTTTGCATTTGCGAATGAAGAAATAAAAATGGAATCCGTTTTTAAAGGGTTGGGATTTTTATCGCGGTACTGGTAGCGTGCTATAAGATTGTTGGTGTTTCTATAATAAATTGTCGCTATTATGTTGTTGCCATTCTTAAAGTTTATATCGTAAGACAATTCTAATAAATTAGTAAACTCCGGCACAAGACTGGGATTTCCGCGGCTTATGTTCAATGAATCGCTATAGTCATAATAGGGAATAAGCTGGAAGAAATTTGGCCTGTTTATTTTGCGGGAATAATTCAATTGCAGGTCCTGCTTATCACTTAGTTTTTGGGTAAGGAACACACTTGGGAAAAAGCTGAACGGATAAGAATTTTTAAAAGTCTGGTTTGAATCCACAAGCTCACCTTTGTATTTGGAGCTTTCAACGCGACCGCCAAGCTGGTAGGTGAAGTTGTTTATTTTTTGAGAAAAAGTAGTATAGGCAGCATACACCTGGTCAGTGAAATTGTAGTTGCTGTTGAGGCCCGCAATAGTTTCGTATTTGCTGGTGTATGAGTTGTAAAAAAAGTTTTCGTTATTGCTGCTATAGTCTCTTACAGCAGCTCTCAGCCCCATCTCAAGCTTTAGCTTATCTGATATAGGATTGGAATAATCTGTTTGCGCCGTAAAGGTTTTTGTATTACCGGCACCGGTAATTTTTTGCAAAGAAACGGGTGTTTTAGGGGTGTTGTCGGCATTAAAATATTGCGTGGAAAATTCATTGTTATTTGTGTTTTTGCTATAAAAATAATTTGCGTCAGCCGTGATATTTTTATTAGGCTTTGCAAAATTATGTTTGAAGCTAATTGTACCACCCGTATTATTAAATGTAAAGTTTCCTTTTGTATTCCGGAAGCCATCTTCGGTTGTCATATACGAAACATAATTTGTATCCCTTGTTATATTCAAAGCGTCAGTGTTGCTGAAGCTGCCACCCACAAGCACCCCCGATAAGCTAATCGTATTCCTGTTATCTGGAAAGTAATCAAAGCCGGTTCTTGCAAATGCAAAATGCCCGAAGTTTACCGGTTTATCTTTTTGAGAAAGCGTTGCTGTTATACCATTAATGTAATCAACACGTTTTGTGCTTTGAGTACTTATTGATTTGCGTTGATTGTACATTGTATTTGCAAAGAAGTTTATTTTTCCTTGCTTAACATTTACATCAGCGCCAATACCAACGCGAAGCCGGGAATCAATGTTCGCTCTTACATTTCCATTGTATCCTGCTTTCCTGTTTTTCTTAAGAACAATATTTAAAATACCCGAGCCTCCACCGGAAGCGTCAAATTTTGCAGAAGGATTTGTAATGATCTCCACGCTTTCAATTTCATCTGCAGGTATCTGTTCCAGCGTTAAGGTGGTTGGCCTGCCATCAATAAATATTTGAGGAGTCGCATTTCGCAGCGTTACATTTCCATCAATATCAACATTTACCGATGGCACATTTTTCATCACATCTACGGCTGTGCCGCCAACACTGGTAAGGCTTTTATCAACATTAAAAATTTTCCGGTCAATGCTCATCTGCAGTAAGCTTTTATTTGCAGTTACTACTACTCCTTCTAATTGTTTCGCATCTGCTGTTAGCTTTATGTTGCCAAGATCTTTATCTACCGCATTCAACATCTGGCTCATATCGCCGCCATTCATTTTTAAATTAAAAGCTGCTTTTTCATTGTAGGGTTTATAACCAACAGCCGTTATAAGTAGTTGATAGCTGGCAACAACGGGTAGTTTATCAATGCTAAATTCACCCTTCTTATCTGTAAGCATGGCTGCCACTACAAAGTCCCGCCTTTTTTTGGTGGCCGTATCCATTTTACTTTGGGTAAGCTGAATAGAAACGGCTTCCATTGGCTTACCTGTATTATCATCAATTACTTTTCCGTAAAAGCGTCCAACATTCATGCTTTGCGCACCGCGGTTTCCGCCTCCGGGAAATTGGGCGAACAGCGGTGCTGTAATGAAAACTGCAATGATTACTAAGTAAATATTCTTCATTATTAGTTCCTTTTTAAAATTATTTTTTGATCATTTTGATTTTCAAAACCAGGTTATAAAATCCTCTTTACTTTATAAAAAAATGCAAATCTGGGCTTTAATTCCGGATTTTTATTTTGATTATATATGAACGGCAAAATCTTTAGACGATAATTTTTTTTAAAACCATTTACTTTGAAAAATTTTCTTTCAGCTATTTAATAACAGTGTATTGCGTGCAAAGCATAGCAAAGTAATTTTCTTTGCTTCTTTGCTTCTTTGCGTGAAATAAAACGGTATTGATACCGGCTCATCAGTCACAGCTTATACCCTAAAAGTTTGTGATCAACAAGCCTTTTTGAAAAATGGTTGTGGATTTAGAGTAATTTTTTAATTAATTTTGTTGCCGTTCAAATGGTGGTTGTAGCTCAGCTGGTTAGAGCATCAGATTGTGATTCTGAGGGTCGTGGGTTCGAGCCCCATCATCCACCCCAAAAAAAATCCTGCGATTGAGCGGGATTTTTTTTAGACTGTATGGTTAAGTAAGATAGACCACCTGCTGCGTGCCGGAATAAGTATAATAAAGAAATTGTTCGGGAGGAAATTTTGTTTAAACTTATAATGTATCTGCTGCTAAAAAACTTTTGGAAAGTTTATGTGGGAAGTACTTAGGAATGTAAATATCTACTGAACTTTCCAAAAGTTGTGTGGGAAGTACTTAAGATTGTAAGTATCTGCTGAACTTTCCAAAATTTATGTGAGGAGTACTTAGGATTGTAAGTATCTACTGAACTTTCCAAAAGTTGTGTGGACTAACTTCCAGAGGTACGAAAGGAACTATTGGAAATTAATGAAGCTCAAGAAGCTTATGCAATTAGTCATACGATGGCCAAACTTTCTTCCAAGATAAAACTTCTGTTACAGACTTATTGTTTAGTTGAAAATTGACTGATCAGTAAAAACCATCTTTTTTCAAAAGATTATTCCTTACTCCAAATCTCTTTTATTCCTCCCTTATCATTTTTTATCTTTGTATTTCTTACAATCAAAAAATAACCATTATGCCATCATTTGACCTGGTAAGCAAAGTTGACTTACAGACCCTCGACAATGCAATAAATACAGTAGAAAAGGAGATCAAGAACCGCTTTGATTTTAAAGGAAATCATGTAGTTATTGATCTTAATAAAAAAGAATTCAAGCTAAACTTAGAGGCAGAAAGTGAAATGAAGTTGAGCCAGGTAATTGACGTGCTCATAAGCCGGAGTATGAAGCAGGGGCTGGCTGCAGAAGTATATGACCTTAAAAAAGAGCCATTTCAAAGTGGCAAAGTGATGAAAAAAGAAATACCTGTAAGAAATGGAATCAGCCAGGAAGACGCAAAAAAAATAGTGAAGCTGATAAAAGACTCCGGCTTTAAAGTGCAGGCAGCTATTATGGACGATATCATAAGAGTTACCGCTAAAAAAATTGATGACCTGCAGGCAGTGATACAGGCTTCCAAAGGCTGGGATCTCGGCCTTGCTTTGCAATATGTAAACATGAAAAACTAACCATTTTTCGTTTTGCTCGTTTACATAAAAGCCTTAGCTTTGCAACCTCAAAAAACATACAGGAAAATTCCTGTCTGACGACAGGCATGCATGCAATAAAACATACAATATGAAAAAAGATATTCATCCTTCAAATTACCGGTTCGTAGTTTTCCGGGATATGAGCAACGGTACCATGTTCTTAAGCCGCTCAACTGCCGCTTCAAGAGAAACTGTAGAGTGGGAAGATGGAAAAGAATACCCGGTGGTTAAGCTGGAGATTTCTAATACGTCGCATCCTTTTTATACAGGTAAAAATGTGTTGGTTGATACGGCAGGCCGTATTGATAAATTCAAAAGACGTTACGAAAAAAGAGATAAATAATTATTTTGATTCTTTGAATTGTTCCCCCTTCTTTGGGGGATTTTTTTTGGTATGCCTTTCCTACATATAAATAGGTAGCTTAGCAGCGATGAATATTTTATTAGACGATATTCCTTATAATCACCTGCTATATCCCTTCGCAACGGTAAGATCGCTGGCTCATATAAGAGTGGGCATTCTTACTATTTTTGAAAAATGGCAACACTTCTTTCCCGGAAAAATTTACCTCAGCTCACAGCAAACGAAGAATACTATAGATGATAAAAGCCTGCTAAAAATTCCGGCTAATATACTACCTTCTTTAGCCTATTTGTTACGCCTTGAGGCAGGTTCAACACAGGTTGAAAACATCGTGGATTCCAGGGTTTTGCTACATCCGTGGCAGATATTCGAATTCAATGATTGGGCGATAAGACAAGATTTTTATCTTTTAGCAGCAAGTAGAAAATCAGCAACGATCACTGGTGATAATCATACGATATGCCCGGAAAATATATTTGTAGAAGCCGGAGCAAAAATAGATTGCTCAATCATCAATGCTTGTGATGGCCCCATTTATATAGGTAAAAATGCAGAAGTAATGGAGGGCTGCCTTATGCGCGGACCATTTGCTCTCTGCGAAGGCAGCAGGCTGAAAATGGGTACAAAAATATATGGTGCAACTACGCTTGGCCCGCACTGCATTGGTGGCGGAGAAATAAAAAATTCCGTAATGACCGGCTACAGTAATAAAGCCCATGACGGCTACCTTGGTGATTCCGTAATAGGAGAGTGGTGCAACCTTGGGGCGGGCACCAGTGTTTCTAATTTAAAAAATACGGCAGGCATTATCAAAGTGTGGAACAATAGAGAAAACGCTTTTACCGAAGCAGGAACAAAGTGCGGCTTGCTGATGGGTGACTACAGCAGAAGTGCAATAAATTCTTCATTCAATACGGGCTCGGTCGTGGGCGTGTGTTGTAATATTTTTGGTAATTCTTTTCCTTCAAAATATATTGAGGACTTTAGCTGGGGCGATGATACATATATTTTTGAAAAAGCTATACAAGACATCAACAACTGGAAAAAACTAAAGGGGCAGGAAATCACTCAAGCTGAAATTGATTCTTTAAAAATTATTTACGAAATAAAAAACAAATAATGAGAAAGCAAATTGCTGCGGCAAACTGGAAAATGAATTTAACCTTTAACCAGGCAAATGAATTGCTTGATGAACTTATCAGCCAAAATATTGAGTTGGATTCAGAGCATGAAGCTGTAATAGCAGTTCCCTATCCTTACCTTTTCCTGGCCAAAGAAAAATTGAAAAATGCAGAGGAATTTTTTGTAGCTGCGCAAAATTGTTACATACAAGCAGCCGGTGCATATACCGGCGAAGTAAGTGCTAATATGCTCGGTTCTATGGCAATTGATTATGTAATAATTGGCCATAGTGAGCGGCGTGAGATATTCGAAGAAGATAATAAAATGCTTGCAGCGAAAGTTGATATATGTATTTTAAACGGCTTAAAACCAATATTTTGCTGTGGCGAACCTCTGGCGATCCGGGACAAGGAAACGCAAAATGAGTATGTGGAAACCCAATTACGCGACAGTCTTTTTCATTTGCAAACTGCATCCTTACAAAATTTTGTGGTGGCTTACGAACCGATATGGGCTATCGGCACAGGGCGCACGGCAACGGCAGAGCAGGCACAGGAAATGCATGCGCATATAAGAAGAGTATTCGTTGAAAAATACGGACAGGAGCTTGCCGGTTCTATCTCTATTTTATACGGTGGAAGTGTGAAAGCAAATAATGCCAAGGAAATTTTTGAACAGCCCGATGTTGATGGTGGGCTTGTGGGTGGCGCTTCCCTTGTCGCAAAAGATTTTGGAGAAATAATCCGGAGCTTGAAATGATATCTTCGTTGCCTCGATAGTCAAACTGGTTTACATTGCTGCAGGTGAGTCATTTTCTTCTGCTATTTGCTGAGTTGCATTTAAAGGCTCAGGCCGAATATGGTTTAACTTGTCAAGATAGATCACCGTTTTATCACCCACGGCAGCTCTCTCGTACATCGGTTCAAACTTTGCCCCATAATGAATTTCACTGAAAAGATAGGAAGTGCTGGTGACTACAATATTCGAAAACATATCGTCAAAAGCCTTGATGCTTACCAATATTTCACCTGTAATATTTTCAAAATCACTTTTTGCAAAATTATAAAGTGGGCTTTTTTCATCAATGGGATGTACAATCGTCCAGCTTAGGGTAAGTGAGTTTACAGTTTTCAATTCCAGGCCGAGCTGGTAAAATTTGTTTACCTTCACCCCGTTTTCTTCAAGCGCCATACCCAGCGTTACATTGGCAATTGCATCTGTAAGATTTATATTTTTATAAGGTGCTACCCGGAACATCAGCCCATTAATATCCTTGTAAGGCGCTATCACTGCATTGTGACTGAAGCGCAGGTAAGCAACCGGTTTTGAAAACCTTCCATATAAGAGGCCGGTAGCAAGAGCGAAACTCAATAGGCCCAACAGCGCTTCCAGGGCGGCTATGGAGCTCGATAAAAATCCGATGGGACTTATTCGCCCATAGCCGACTGTAGTAAAAGTTTGCGTACTGAAAAAGAAAGCTTCTGCAAAATTTGTAAGCTGCGATGGCGAAGGAATTTCGCCGAGGGCATCAACGCCTATAAAGAAATAGATAGTAGCAAAAACAAGATTGATACTAATATAAAAGAGCAGGATGATCGTAAACAATTTCCATCGAGGTATTATTAGCATGGTGTGAAACCAGCTTATCCTTTCAAAAAAACCAAGGCCGTTTTTTTCAATATTTGCCCGGCCATTTTTATTTAAAAACCTGCCGCCATAGTTAGAGGCATTTACCCCAAAGCCGGTGTTGATCTCCGGTTTTACTTTTGCATTTATTTTGCGGGCCCAGGCCATGTATAAAATTTGTGAACTAATTTATTACGCTGCTGACAATATAACTCTAAAGCAGGCAATTTCAACAATATTGATGAATTGGACAATAAATAAAAGTAAGCATACAAAACCATGTTTAAATTTGCCATCTGCACTCATCGCTTATCCCATATCATTTGTATATTTTTACGCGGCTTGTTTTTTCATTGATTTTAATAATACTCATCTTTGAGCCGTTAATTGCCCCATGAACATTCAAAAATTATTATACCAGAATCTTATTTGGAGAGGGTTGTTTTACGTCACCAATTTTACTTTGTATATTATTATCGCCAGGCACTTTGAAGCAGAATTTACTGGCAACCTTTATTACTTAGTAAGTATCTATGCGCTTATAACATTGATGGCAAGTGTAAGTATAGAATCGGCGTTAGCTTATTTTGCCTCCTGTCAAAAAATTCCATTATCGCAACTTTTTAATTTTTCTCTTATATGGGTCGCAGCTATCGCTTTTGCTATGGTCATTTTATTTTCCGCGTTTTCTTTTTATACTGATGTCAAAATTAATTCCAGTGCATTCTTGTATGCGTTGATGTTTGTTTGTGGAAATCTTCTAATTACTTTTTTAAGCAGCCTTTTTTATGCCGATAATAAATTTGTTGTAACGAATGCCGCAGGTATCATTATCAATTGTCTGCTGATACTTCTTCTTTTTTTTGCTAATGAAAATACATGGCTTAACAATCAGAAATATATTTTCATTTATTTCATAAGCTATTTGGTACAGGGACTTGTTCTTTCCTTAATTTTTATTATTAATTACAAGGCGGAATTACAATCTAAGCTGCCATCAATTTCTCAACTAAAATTGCTATTCAAATTTTGCCTGCTGGCATTTGCGAGCAATACGGTTACTTTTTTTTACTACCGGATAGATTATTGGTTTATTCATCATTATCGTTCTCCTGAAGAACTTGGAAATTATATCCAGGTATCAAAACTGGCTCAAATGTTTTTTGTCGTTCCGGGAATTCTTGCCGGGGCTGTCTTTCCACTCACAGCCGGCGGCCGGCGGCAGGAAATAAATAATCTACTCATGGTTTTATCAAGATCCATTTTATTTGTTTATGGCATTGTATGCTTTATTTTAGCTATTACCGGCAAATGGCTTTTCCTTTTTGTATTTGGCAGCAGCTTTAGCAATATGTACGTTCCATTTTTATTTTTGATTCCTGGTATATTAGGGCTGTCAACCTTATATACTCTTACCGCTTATTATGCCGGTAAAAACCGTGTTATTATAAATTTAAAAGGCGCATTGCTTACTTTATTTGTAATCACGGTAGGCGATGCATTGTTTATACCGGCTTACGGAATAAATGCTGCTGCTGCCGTAAGCAGTGCAGGGTATATCGTTTATCATATTTATGTGTTGTCCATATTTGCAAAAGAGTATCAAACGCCGGTGCTTGGTTTTTTTATTTTTAAATTTTCTGATATTTCAAAAGTAAAAAGATCTATCTCGGGAAACTTTAATGATTGAGTTATGAGCAATGATAACATTTACACTGATGGCACTTATCTTAATAAAAATCCAGATTGGGGAATAGCAGATTCAATATGGAAAGCAAACAATATTCTGCAAATGCTTTCTGCAAATAATATATCACCGGATGAAATAATAGAAGTTGGCTGTGGCGCCGGTGTTATTATCGAGACAATTTCAAAAAGAATTCCGGGCTGCATAAAGTTTGCCGGTTATGATATTTCTTCGCAGGCAATCGCATTAGCAAGAAAAAGAGAGACTGAAAATTTGAAATTTTTTAATCAAGATTTTATTGTTAAAAATAATATTTGTACACATGTATTATTAATAATTGATGTAATAGAACATATTGAAAATTATATTGAATATTTGAAAAAAATAAAAACCAAAAGCACATATTTTGTTTTCCATATTCCGCTTGATCTATCCTGCAGAACAATTTTGAAGCCTCATATTCTTTTGCAACAGCGTAATGCGGTTGGCCATATTCATTATTTTACCAAAGACATTGTATTATGGTTTTTGAAGGATGCCGGGTATGAAATTTTGGATTGGAAGTACACAAAACCTGTCATTGACAGGGATGCTGCAAAAACGCTCAAAGGAGGAATTAAAAAAAAGCTTCGGAATTTTTCATTTGCATTTAATAAAGATATAAGTGCAAAACTTTGGGGCAATTATTCAATATTAATTTTGGCAAAGTGAATTTCTAATGACAGTATATAATTTATAATGAAGCAAAATATTCTTTGGCTCGCAAGCTGGTATCCAAATGAATTAACTCCGTACGACGGTGATTTTATTCAACGCCAAGCGCAGGCTATATCCCGCTTTCAGGAAATTACCGTTATTCATATAAAAAAAGATGAGGAAGGCATTATCACAAAAGATGTAAAGATCATTTCTTCTTCTAAAAAGAACTTGCATGAAATGATTGTTTTTTATCACCCGGCAAAAGCAAAATTCCGTTTGTTCAACCGGCTTATATCTTCCATAAAATATAAAAAAGTTTATAAGCAAATTTTAAAAGATCATATCAAAGAAAATGGAAAGCCTGCATTGGTGCATGTGCACGTTGCCCTAAAGGCCGGGCTGCCGGCGCTTTATTTAAAAAAGAAAATGAACATTTCCTTTATTGTAACAGAACATTGGTCCGGCTATTTCAAAGAAGCAAAAGTCAATATTTACACCAGCGGATTTTTGGTTAAGAATTATACGAAAAGGGTTTTGTCAAATGCATCTTTGCTCTTACCCGTTACGCAAAAAATGGGCGAAGTAATTAATAAAGAGATTGTGAAAATTCCCTTTGAAGTTGTACCGAATGTTGTTGACACCAGCCTGTTTTACTATAAACTTCATCAGGCAAAAAAATTCAGGTTCATTCATCCTTCTTCACTGAATTACTACAAAAATCCCGAAGGAATTATACGGGCTGTAAAGCGCCTTACGGAGAACGGGCTTGATTTTGAACTAATCTTTATTGGGGGTAAAATACTGGGCCCGGTTGCATTAGCGGATGAATTATCACTAACTGGCAAATATATTTTTTTTAAAGAACCGGTACCTTATGCTGAGGTGGCTAAAGAAATGCAGCAAGCTTCAGCATTGGTACTTTTTAGCCGGATTGAAAGTTTGCCTTGCGTTTTGTTAGAAGCATTGTGTTGTGGATTGCCTGCGATTTCATCAGACGTGGGTGGCATAAATAAAGTGATCAATGAAACAAACGGACTATTGGTAGAAAGTGAAAATGAAACACAATTGGCAGATGCCATGAAAAAAATGATAGTGAATTTCGAATTTTATGACAGGCCTACTATTGCTCAAAGTGCCATTGGCAGATTTAATTATAATATTGTCGGTAAACAAATTTTTGAAATATATAAGAGAGAAAATTAATGAATAAGATTTTTTTCAAGTATCAGGCTATAGCTTGCTTCGCATTAGTTACTTCAATTTATCTTTTTTCAAAATGGCTAACTTTTAAAGGATTCAACGGTTCTGATGATCTGCATTATGCTTTGCTTGCATCAAATATTCTTAAAGGCGCTTACACTCCATTTGTGTCCGGTGATATTTTTTCAGGACGTATTTTTTTGATAGTCTGGCAGGCTATAATCTATTTTGTTTTTGGCATCAACACTTTTAGTACTCAAGCCGGAACCATAATAGCCACAACCCTTTGCTGCTTTCTTATCATTTTTAAGCTTGCCGGGTTTAAAGATTTCAACAGGGTTTTGTTAGCGTCTTCTTTATTTTATTTTAACCCTGTTATTAATGAAGCAAATCTCGGGATATTGCCTGATGTATATGTAATGTTGGCAGGAATAATTTTGCTGATTTTGTGGAACAATATTTTACAAGAGAAAGATCAAAAAAGAATTTTGCACAAGGCAATTTTGTGTGGCTTAATCGTTTTCTCTGCCATGTTCTTCAAAGAGAATGCATTTATATTTATTCCGTTTTTATTTTTTGTTTCGCTAATTACCGCCAAGAAAAATTTTTTGTTAGCAGGTATTATAAGCATTTCTACTTTCTTTTTCTTCGTATTTCTTTCGGGGTTGATATATTATTTTTCAACCGGAGATTTTTTTTTCAGGGTTCATCAGATTTTTAATTCTGGATATCTAAATGATTGCAGTTATAATATGTTTTCGGCGAAGGCAAAGGCGGTGCGTTTAACATACGGAGTTTGGGATGGATTTATTTTAGAATGTTTTTATCCCGCAATTCTTGCAGCGATTGTAATCTTACTCCGCCTGTTATTTAATAGGGAATTTAAATTAAGACAAAATCAAATGGCAATCTCTTTTACAATTCTTTTTCTGCTGGGTCTATATTTTCCATTTTCATTACAGAATTATCAGCCTTTATGTTCTAAATCAAGGCATTTTATTTTCCTTCTTCCACCCGCAGTAATAATATGTACATCCTTTTTGAACGAAGCCTGGAAAAACAAGCGGTTAATGTGGCTTTTTATCGTTGCTTCTGCAATAATATTGAGTGTATGCTTATTGAACAGTAAGGAGAAATGGTACTGGATGATTTATGGCTTTTTGCTTCTCTATTTTGTTATCCAAAAAATAAATTTCCCTGCTTTTATTTATAGAATAAGATATATAATGTTGGCGTCTATTTTGTGGTTATACATGCCTTATCATCTTTTTTTTAGCAACAGTAATTGGTTTGCAAATATGAAAACCATCTCAACAGAATTAAAGGGAAATTATTATTATTTTCCTGACCACGATAATATGGCGCACTGGCAGATGCTACATGGTTTTAGCAAAGAGCTTCATTGCTTTAACCTTAAAAAGAATCCTTTTAAAATCTTTAAGCCTTACTATGAAAACCTTGATTCATCTGTCTTTCATCCCGGATGGTTTATTGTAAACAGAGCGTATATAATAACAGGAGGTGATTTTTTGAATAAGATAGATTTATTAAAAAAGGCTGGGTATTTTTCAAAGCAAAGATGCATTGGTGATATATGTGCTTTTTATATTGACACACTAGAAAAATTAGCTTATATCAAAAATATTGCTGATTCATAATTCTTCTTATTTCTTCTCTCATTAAGGTTAGGTGGGGTTTATTAAGGAGGTTTTTCCTTTTCATATCTTCACCCCCGATTATGAAAAACATAAGAAATTTTTGCAACATTGCACAACCTCACTGCTGAAGTTGGCGTCCCCACCATATAATTTTTGCATTTAGAATTGCTTTGTTTATTATCCCGATAAATTTGATGGTGTTATTTTGCGCAATCACCTGCCAGCCTCCATGCATTTGTTTTTCATCAAAAACCCGTGATGGTTTTAATACATACATTGAATCATTATGGAAGTTGGGTAAACGAAAACAACAGAACAAAATGAATGAAAGCAAAAAATATTTTTTTAATAAAATTCATAATAACCGGTTGAATAATAAATTAGTTTATGAAATTGGAAAGTCAATAAAAAGTAAATTGTTTTTTCCTATTTTTTTAAAGGCAATTGCAATTAAAGAATAATTTCGCAATCAATTTTTATGGATGGGCGAAAGTAAATTATCACGGAAACAGATTTTACTAATGGCTGCAGCTAGTGGTGTTGCCGTGGCAAACATTTATTATAACCAACCTATTTTAAAAGATATCCAGGAATCTGCCCACGTTACAGAATCTCAATCGGGCGCCGTTTCTTT
The DNA here is from genome assembly GCA_965217965.1 of Hanamia sp. Lineage (GTDB taxonomy): Bacteria > Bacteroidota > Bacteroidia > Chitinophagales > Chitinophagaceae > Ginsengibacter. The sequence goes on from CBDCJQ010000002.1 coordinate 1,893,140, forward strand.
TTTATCGCAGGCGGGTTATGGCCTGGGATTATTTTTTATAACGCCGCTTGGCGATAAGATCAACAGGAAAAAACTTACACTTATCTTATTACTGCTTTTATGCCTACCACTTTTGGTAATGGCATTCATACAAAACATTTATGCGTTATGGTTAGCCAGTTTTTGTATTGGTTTGTTTTCAGTCGCAGCCCAGGTAATTCTTCCACTTGCGGCTTCGCTGGACAGGGTAAGCACAGGCAACTCGGTTGGCAAAATTTTCAGCGGTATTCTTATAGGAATACTGGCAGCCAGGGTATTGAGCGGCTTTGTTGCCAATTCACTGGGCTGGCATGCAGTATATATGATCGCCTGCGGGTTAGTGCTTATTATGTTTTTTCTTTTATATAAATATTTACCCGACGTGGAAAGCAACTTCGCCAGTAATTATGTACAATTATTAAAATCAACTTTATTACAGGTAAAACGGTTTTCTGTCTTGCGCATTTCTTCGGCCATCGGCGCCTTAATGTTTGGCGTATTTTGTTCCTTTTGGACGAACCTTACTTTTCACTTAAGCGGCGCTCCTTTTAATTATGCACCCGATCAAATCGGGATGTTCGGCTTTGTGGCGATTGGCGGAGCATTGGCTGCGCCTATGTTTGGCAAATCCGCAGATGGGGGAAAAGCCCGGCGCTCACTTTTAACAGCAATGTTACTCGTACTTCTCAGTGTCGCCGGTATGCATTTTTTTTCAACTTCTTTGATTGTTTTGATCGCGGGAATTTTTATTCTTGATGTGGGCGTGCAGGCGGTGCAGGTAACCAATGTTGCAAGAATTTATAGTCTTGATGAAAAATCAAACAGTCGCATCAATACTATCTATATGACTTGCTATTTTATTGGCGGGGCAGGAGGCACGGCGCTTGGTTTGTATTGCCGGCAGAAAGGCGGCTGGCCGCTGGCTACGTGGCAAATGATGGCTTTCAATATTATTGCGTTTATAATTTTATTAGTCAATTTTAAAAAAAGTAAATCGTAAAAACGGAAGCTGATTCTATTACAGACTGAAGCAGTATTACAAGACTAACTATTTGGGAAAATAAAAGTATTATTGCCCGGCTAAGAAGCCGTTTGAATTATTTATTTGCCACAGATTACACGCCTGCCCGGCTGTTTCATTTTAGGCGGGGATTTTCACAGATAAATCTGTGTACTTCTCAAAGCGAAGTATCTGTGTAATCTGCGGCTAAAATATTTTCTTGCATGTCTCATCATTTTATTTTATTTAACTCAAACAGCTTCTAAAAATTGTAAATTTTAATGACACTTACCGTTCCAGGGACTTCTTGGAGGCATTAAGTTTTAGGGGGCCCTCTCAGAGGAGAGGGTGATGTCCATAGGTCACAAAGGACTCCTATGGAGACTCCTTTGGAGGAGGTAAGGCCAATACCAGCGCGGTTTTTATTAAGTTAGCCGGACAATAGTGAAATAAAAGTATTAAGTGATAAGAAGCCAAAATGCAGATTTATATTTTTTCGATTTCCATACTTTTTATTTTTTCCTCTTCAAAAGTGTAAATGTGTTTTACCAGGCCATTAAACACTATCGCCCCATTTATATCTTTAACAATCTGTGCAACGTCAACTTCGATCTTTCCATTTTCTCTTTCTTTAAAAGATACAGGATTTACTTTTGGATCCAATTCTTTCCACTGCCTTGTCCAGTAGGCTCTCACCTCGTCGTGGCCTTTTACATACCCGCCTTCCCAACCGTTCGGCCAATGCACATCTTTATGCAATTGTAAAAGCACGGCGTCAATGTTTCTTTCATTAAATGCCTGGTAAGCTTTTTCGATTGTATCGGTAAACTGTGTTGCCATGGTTCTATTCATTTTATAAGCTTTAAAAAAAACGGCATTATCCCGGCCGTTACTTATTCAAAATTCTTGAAATCGTTCCGGCTATACACGCCAGGTGAGGCATGATCGCCCATTTTGAAATCGTAATTGACATATTTAATTCCTTTTATTTCTGTCAGGGTAAAAGTAGTAGTGGCCATATAATTTACTGCCCCGGTACTGCCCAGTCCTTGTGTCAACCTTTCGCTCTGCAGAATACTTACATAAATGGTATCGTGAGAAGTTTTTATAAAATTAAGATGAATGGAATCCCAGTTATTATTTATTAAGGTCACGAGCCTGGCGGCTGAAAGTGTGTCCAGCCGTGTGTTTGTGGGTTTATGAATTGCAAAAGTATTGGTTGCTTCTTCAAAATCTGCAGACCACACATCAGGTGAATTTTTTACTACAACTGCAGAATCACTTACCGCATTATTCACTGTATCGTGTACGGTATCTTCGGTTATCACTTCAGTATTTTCGCTATCTGTTGAATCAGAATGGCAGCTACTAAAAATAAAAAACAGAAGGAAATAAAAAAGAATAAGCTTTTTCATGTGCTGGATTTTTTTATAAGACAGATATTCTAAAATACTAAAAAGGGTATCCTATTGCCAGGTTCAAAACAAGATTTTGTCTTCTCCAATTCTTGTCGCCAAAGTTTATTTGATTAAGCACCCACCTGTTACCGGGCGCCAGCCATGGCTTTCTCAATGGCGTGGCTATATCTATTCTTAATAGCAAAATGGTTAGGTTAAGGCGTAATCCCACTCCCGTGCCTACGGCTAACTGTTTCAAAAAATCTTTTGTAAACTCGCCGCCCGGCCTGTTGGGGTCTTTATTATACAACCATATATTTCCTGCATCTACAAAAAAAGCGCCTTCAATTATATTATTAACCTTGAGCCTTAGTTCGCTGTTCATTTCAAGTTTTAAATCTGCTGATTGATCGGGGAAAAAAGTCAAGTTCTCGGCATTGGGATCTCTGTAGATGCCAGGCCCTATGGAACGGCTTCTAAATGCTCTTATACTGTTATTGCCTCCTATAAAATATTGTTTTATAAAGGGTAACTCAGTGGAGTTTCCATAAGGGTAACCAACGCCCAATAGAACGCGGCTTGCTGAGCGAAGAGACTTATTGAAATTAAAATAATACCTTCCCTCCACCTGCGTTTTTATATACTGGGAAATTTGTGTTCCAAAGAGTCTCTTCTTGCCATCGGCTGCATCTGCCGGAATTAGTACGCCGGCAATGTTGCCGGAAAGATCTGCCAGGCCGCTGAAATAAAGTCCGGTTCCAAATGGATTATTAATTAAGGGGTCGCGTGTATAAGTATAATTGGAACCTAAAACAAACTGCGTATCTATTGCATGTTTCAGTATAGGATTTTTTGCAAGGCTATCTATATACGTTTGAGTTACATTTAGCGCCTTTACGTAGTTTACTACAAATGGATTGAACTCATGTTGCACATTTATATTCGGCTTCCATTCGTAGCCTAATTGTGCCGTTATGGAATTGAGGGTATATAATTTTACCCTGTTCAACAGGTCGTAGTCAAACTCGATTTTAGTGCTTGGTACAAAAGCGTTTGTCGTATTAAACTTAAAAAAAGGAACAACAAATTTTGGAATGGTAAACGTAATGCCACCGCCGAGCGTATAAGAGTTGTAACCGCTTTGCGAGCCGCTGTACTGCACTTCTGAACCCACATTTGCATGAAGAGAAAGATGCTCGGCCCCCCGGAAAATATTCCGGTTTTTAAAAGTGAATGTCACCAGCGACCCAACATAGTTATTGGATTTGGTATTGCCCGATATTTCGGCCCGCAAAGTTTTCCTCTGCAGCGCCGTCAGGTAATAATATGTATTTAACCTGCCTGTATCGCCCTGGCTATTTGGCGAAAGCTCAAACCGGTTGTTCACGAATTTAAACACGTCAAGATTAATAAGCCTGCTTAAAGTAATGTTGTGGTCGGTGCGGTTATACACGTCACCAGAGTCAAACATGAGGATGCGGGGAAATAATTTTGGTTTGAATTTTTTGGCCGGATCAACTATGTAATATCCATCATAAAGAGAACTGTTTAAATGGCTGGTGTCATTTCTTTTCCCGTTAATTCTATAATTCGGATAAATAAACACATCATCAATAACGTAAGGTTTTTTTGCAACGGATGGCGTGTTTTCTTTTACAAGCAAGTGCATATTTACTTTATGAACATCAATGGTACTGTCTGCATTTATTATCAGCAGGTCGGGGCTGAAATAATAATAGCCCTGCTCTTTTAAAAGACCATCTATCCTGGTGCGCTCGGCTTTAATGATGTCAAGGTTGAAGGCATCGCCGGCATGAAGAAAAGATTTATCTTTTGTAGCCAGGATTGATCTGCCTAAGGCAGAGCTATCCATATCAAATTGTACTTCGTTAATGGTGTATAAAGGCCCGGGAGTAATGGTGTAGGTGGCGTGGCCCTTTTTATTTTTCACAACCGTATCGCCGCTTGCCTCTGCATTAAAATAGCCCACGTTCTGCTGGTAATTTTGCAGCACCTTGGCATTGTAGTCAAGCTTTATAGTGCTGAGCAATACAGGTGGTTGTCCTATTTTCCGGAGAAATTTTCTTATAAAACCTTTCTTCTTAGGATCGCCTGCAAGATTGTAGAAAATTAATTTAAAAGGTATTCCTAAAAACTTGCTGTTTGGAAGCGGTCTTGGAAGATGCTCCGTAAGATCGAGCACTTCATTTTTTTCTTTCTTCGAAAGCGTACTGTCTTCAACTTTTACGGTAGCGCCAGTATATAAGGCATCTCCTTTTGGAACAAGCTTCGTTGTATTACATGCCGCCAAAAAAAGTAATGACACAATAAAAATTTTCGCCGGTATATTATTTCTCATTCTCATTTTGCTTTGTTGGGATCTGTGATTGTTTGCTCTTCTTCTTTCCTGGCATTTTCCTGTTTTGTCTCTATTTTATTCTGTTTTTTTATCTGGCGTTTTTGCCGGCGCTGTTCCTTTGAAGTAAAGAGTTCATTAAGCTTATTAAAGTTTACAGAAATGATAAAACCAAGGCCGGTCTCTATTACATAACCCTGGATGATGTCTGTGTAATCATTTTTGCGATAAGCCCGCAACATGTATTTTCCATCTTTACTCAGCTTATAATTGATGGAAACATTGCCTGCAAAACTTTGCTGTTTATTGCCGGAGGTTTGCGGGCCGCCCAATTGAAAATCACTACCCACGGTCACAGTTAAACGATCGCTCAGTAAGCTTTTTGAAATACCAACGTTTAGATCTGTTCGCGTTTGCTGGCTGCCGGTGGTAAAGTCCTGGCTGGTAGCAAGGTCAAAATCAATATCAACACCGGCAATTAAATTTTTAGTAAGATCATTTAATTGTTCGGTCAGCAACCGGCTTACACTTTGCATGGCGAACGTTCCGGCATTCAGGGAACTTCCGCCGCTGCTGGCAAAAGGATCCTGGCCGACAAACCTGTTTAAAAGCAAAAGAGCAAATACCTGCTTATTCATTTCGCCGGGGTCCTGTCTTATCTGCGTTAAAGCAGTTTGTACAGTAGTAATTACATCTCCGGCCACATTATAATTTTTATCTGAAGGCAGGATAACATCAAAGGAAATATCAGGTTTAAGCAATTCCCCCCGCATAGTAAGATGTACTTCAAAAGGTAATTTTTGCTTATAGATCGTAGCATCTCCGGCTACCTGGTTTTGCACGAGATCAAGGGGCGAAGTATCGGCAATGTAAATCGCAGTGACATCTAACTGCGCCGTGGTTGGCTCGCCTGTCCATACCACCCTGCTGCCTTTTTGAATAATAAAATTTCGTTTTAAAAAGTTGAAAGATAAATTATAAGCTCCTTCATCAATTTCATAAGAGCCTACAAGCGTAACTTTTCCACTGGGGTCAATACCGGCGGTGAGCTCACCGGCGCCTTTCACTTTTAAGAAATCTCCGTTGGCAGCATCCACAATTACATTAAAAGTGGCCAGCTTACTCACACTTATATTCACAGATATATCATACCCAACAAGTGGTGACACATTAAGTGAATCATATGGAACCATCAGTAAAGAATCCTCTGCGGTAGCGCTGTAATCTACAAAGCGCACAATACCTTCCCGTTTTGAAATGCCCGGATCCTGCTGCGGCAACACGATGCTGAAATCCGTAGCATCGTCAATGGATAAAGTACCGGTAACAACAGGCTGCGTGGGTGTTCCTTTTATAACAAGGTTCGTGGAAAAAACCATTTTACCGTAAAACAATTCATTGTCCTTACTGGTAGAATTAACAGCCTGGAAGTTTCTGGCTTTAACGGTAAGATCAAAGGTGTAGTCAAAAAAGTTTTTCGTGTTTAGCATGCCGTCAATTGTGATAGGATTATTGGCCGTATCACGAATAGAAAAAGAATTAAATTGAATACCTTCATTATTAATAACTGCAATGGATTCCTTATCAATTTTGAAAACGTTGTTAAGCGTGGAAACCACAAAAGAGGTTTTATTAAATTGCAGATTACCATTTATGTTAGGATCTTTTAAAGTTCCTTTCAAAGCAATTTTTCCATACATATTGCCGCGGGCATTTCTTATCCCTCCTTTGGTAAGCCCTTCAAGCGATTTCATTTGCAGGGCAGCTATGTCGATCGTAAAATCGAAGCTGCTGTTGTTTTGAGGCTTTAAGAAATAATCACCCGTTATACTTACATCGTTGCCATAGCCAACCAGCCTTACATCAGCATTGAAAGTGTTGGGAGAATTGTTGTTTACTTTAGCGGTTAGATTACCTAAAGTATCTTTATAAATACTCAAATCCTGCACCGTTAAGTCTGTGGTAAAAACGGGTTGTACCTGTATATTTTTTATAACAGCATTTCCATTGAGCAGGCCTCCAACCAACAGCGAATCATTTTGAACAAACCCCGTAAGCGTAGCAATGTTGAATTGGTTAAAATCTATTTTTAATGGTTTGTTCGTTCCTGTTCCCACACTGTTTATAGCCAGCTGCTGGCTTCCCTGGCTAAGCACAAAATTGTTAGCAGTAATATCCTTGTTGATGTATTGAATACTGTTGTTGTTTGTTACACTCCATTTTTCATAATTAAGCAATAAGCTATCGGGCTTCAGGCTAAAGCTGTAGTTATTAAGCGAAGGCTGGCTAAGCAAGCCGCTTACTGTATATTTATTTACAGATTTGGCGTCTTTAATATTTAGCCTAAAATCGAGATTATTATTTTGCAAGGTGCCTCCTAACGTGGTAGCATACACGGAGAGTGAGCTTCCATTTTTTAATTGCTTAAGAGATGTATTGAAATTTAGGGCGCCATTCTTCGTGAAGGCAGTGAATGTAAGATCATCAATTTCCATTCCGTTGAATACAATTAAAGGCGCCTCCATGTATGCGTTCCAGCCACTGTCGCTTGCAAAGTGTGCCGTTATATTCACCGGCTTTAGTTTTGTAAGCGCCGGCAAAAAAGTATGCAACGCTTCATTGTAAATTGCTCCTGCGGTAATGGTAAAATTATATGGATTTACCTTGGCAGTATTTTTCTTTGCCGTTAATGAAAAGTATGGATCGATCGCCTGCTGAAAAACATTCCCAAGTTGCGTCAACGTATATTCTCCCTTTATGTTTGCGGAAAGAAAATCACTTTTTAACGCAAGGCTGCGATTGCCGGGCGTATTATCTGCATTTACCTGCAGTGAATCGATAGTAATTCTTTGCCCGTCATTTACCAATATAGAATGTGTTACATATAAATCTCCTTTAAGATTATTTGGATCAATGCTTGTGAAATCACCCTCTATCTGCCCATGATATTTCACAGGCTGTGGTGTAAAACCCAGCGGCTGTGTGTTAATGCTATCAATCGTTGCCTTGATGTGTACCGTGGGAAACTTTGATACAAATTCACCACTTGCGTCAACAACTGCATCAAGGTTCGGATCGTGTACAGAAGCATTCACCTTATAATTTTTATTTGCAATGCTTCCACTCATGGCTATATTATGGTAATTATATTTATTCAAGGTCACGTTACCAACGGTGCCGGTAAAAGTGGCATTCGCGGTTTCAGGTTTAAAGCCGTGGCCCTTTACTTTAAAGTCAGCATTCAGGTTACCGAGCTGCGGGTTTTGCATTATTCTTCCGAGTTCAAGGTTTCTTGCGTTCACGGCCAAATCGTATTGCGCCTTGTTCTGATCAGTAATATTTACAAGCGTTCCTTTTATTTTAGCGCCGCCGAGGCTTGTGTTGACCACGAGGTCCGTGTATAAATTATTCATGCCGCCCTTCACCCTGCCCGAAGCTGAAAAGGCATCAGGAATAGTAATGTTGGGAGGCAAAGCACTGAGCGGTACAAATAAAGAAATGTCTCTTTTAGAAGATTGAAATTTTTGAATGGACAAGTCTGCATATAATTTTTTAGTATCAGGCAAACCTTTGATAGTGCCGCTAACATTAATATTGGTGGCGGTAAGGCCGCGTAAAATTAATTTTTCAAAGTTCAGGTCATTTACTTTCCCGGTAATGCGGGCATCCACATACAAAGTCGCTTCAGGTGATATGCCCTTTACCTGCGAATTAAGTTGGGGCATAAAAGTAAGCAGGTCCTTTACCATGATCTTACTTTCCTGCAAATCAATGTTGAGCCCCAAAACGCCGGGATTGGTTTGTAAGGCAGCCAACGAAGGATAAGAAATGATCGCCGATTTTTTTATTTCAGAACCGGGCGTTTTGATGAGCAGGTTTTGCAAAGAAACACCTGTCGGATTCATAGAAAAATCTGCTTTAAGGTCGTTCAATACAAGGCCGCCCTGTTCTTTAAGGCTCGCAGAATTAATGGTGACGATAGTTGTGTCAACGCTGTATTCAAGCCCGCTTGCATCTAATGAAATATCCTGCATATTCAAATGCACAAAGTCCATTCCCTTCGGCGCATGCGGTGCAGATACATCATCAAATTTTAGATTGCTGTTATTAATCACGAGGCCAGATGAAATTATTTTAAACGGCGGAGTGGGATCAGTGGTTAACATAGAATCCTTTGGCTCGTCCTTCACTGCCTTGGAATCTGTTGCTATAACAATGGACGAGTTGCTGAGTTTAGCATCGTCTAAATTGATGATGCTGTTTTTTAAGTCTATATTTTTTGGGTGCACGGCCAGGTCGCCGATAATGAAGGAAGATTTGAGGTGCGAAGGCTCACTGTTGAATGCCACATTTACATTACTTATCAGCATTTCTTTATTCTGAAATTGCAGAAAGTTTCCAGGCTCGGCTGCACTTTCGGCTACCGTTTTTTCAATCGTCTTCTGTAAAGGCTTCATCTGGTAAAAGTGTCCCTTCAATCCGTCTAATTTTATTGATGGTATTACAAATAACAAATGAGTAGGATCGAAGGTGGTGATTTTTGTATCAAAATGGCCGAAGGCAAGATCCATGTCGTTACCGCTGTAAGGATCATAATAAATAACCCGCGTATTATTTACTAATATCCTATCAATGCTCATTTGCATTGTGGAAGAATCGGGCGTGGTAGCCTCCGCCTTTTTCTGGCCCATAAAAGCATCTGCAATAAACTGGAAATTAAAAACTGAATCAGGCGGGGTCTTTTTTATTTTTAGAACAATATCATTGAGTGCTATTTCCTGTATGTCTATATCGCTTTTTATAAGCTTGAACATACTTATATCAACCTTTAGCTCACCCCCATATAAGAGGGTGTCTTTGCGTTGGTCTTCTATATATATATTTTGCAGGGAAAGTGCAGTCGGAAATTTAATGTCAAGTTTCCCAATTTCCACTTTTGTATGAAGCTTGTTCTCAAGATAGCTTACTACTTTTTTGCGGGCAAAGTTTTGAACTGCGGGAACTTGTATAAGGATTAAAATAAGTATTATTAAAAAGATAATGGAGGCAATAATCCACCCCAATATCTTTAATATCCGGATGCCAATTGGCCTTTTCTTTTTAGGGGCCGCGGCTTGTTCTGATTCTGTTTCTTTCATTGGGTGATTTAAAAGTTATATGTATCTCAAAATTTAAACCAAATACTATGATGAATATCAGCAAATAAACTAACAGATAAAAATGAAATAATAATGGCCATACTACAAAGATTAAATTTTAAGGCTGAATAGTTCCACACCGTTGCCCTTACCTTTTAGATCAACCTTTCCGAGGCTTTCAGTTTGCCATTTTTTTAAATCAATATTATCCAGGAAAGCTTTTGAGACTATAAAGTGATGGTTCAACTCATTGCAGGCGCTTCGTATGCGTGCCGTAGTGTTCATCGTGTCGCCGCTCATGGCAAGGTCTTTCTTTATCACTCCTATTTCCCCAACGGTGACTTCCCCTACGTGTATGCCTACCCTAAACTCCGGCACCATTCCATATTTTCTTCTAAAGTGCTCACTTCTTTTTTGAATATTTTTTCTCGATTCGATTACCGCATCCAGGCACTTCCTCGTGTTTCCCTTTTCGAACAACCACGAACATACAACTTCATCTCCTACGTATTGATAGATAGTCGCATCGAATTCAATGAGCGCCTGCGATACCCGGTAAATGAAATCCCTGATAAACTCAAAATACAAAGCATGCCCAAGCTTTTCCGCAATAGGCGTAGAGTCTTTCAGGTCAATAAACATAACAATCCGTTTCTCAACTTTAGGATTTATGTATTTACCAACCAGTATGTCTATAAATACGCCGGGGGCATATTTTTCATTTATAATAAGAATAAGTTGTGTTACAAAAAATATGATCATCCAATAGATGATCTTTTGCAGAAGCCAGTTTTTATACAGCACATAAGCTTCAATCTGTTTAAATGCATTTGCAGCATTTTCATCTAAAACAATAATTGAATTGGCATATTGAATAACGAAGGTTAAGATAAAGGCTGAGCCCAAAAGGATAACGCTCTTTATCATAAAATTCAACCAGAGGGGAAACCTTCTCGACATCTTTCTTAGCCTGTACACAAAGATGTAGGCCATCGAAAGGCTTATGACGAACATGAGGGATTCGCGAAACCAAAGGCTGTTTGTATGATATTGTTCTTCGGTTCGCAACAATACAATTACAAAGTCAATCGCCGTCCAGAGTAAGGCAACAAGAATCACAGTTTTGAGCCGTAATTTATTAAGGTGGGATATATAAAAAAACCTGCTTACAGCGCTCATTGTTTCGTTTCTAAAAAGTTGTAAATAGATTGCTGTGCGTTTACTTTGGTTGCACCATCCCCTTTTATTCTTTGTTGTTGAAAGCCTGGCAGCAGCATTACGGCTTTATCATTATCATGCCATTGTACATCAAAATATTTAAGCAGTTCTTGTTTGCAATCTTCATTTTTTATTCGCACATATACTTCAATGCGATGCCGCAGGTTGCGCGTCATCAGGTCTGCTGAGCCCATGATCGCCTCCACGTTTTCATCAATTCCAAAGAACAACATACGCGAATGCTCGAGATACCGGTCTACTATGCGCTTCACGGTAATATTTTCACTTTCACCGGCGATACCCGCCACCAGGCAACAAATACTTCTTACAATAAGATCAATCTTTACGCCGGCCCGGCTCGCCTTGTACAAAAGTTTTACAAAATAAGGATCTTCCAGGTTGTTTACCTTTATACGTATCAATGCTTCTTCACCCCGCCCGGCTTTTTCAATTTCCTTTTCAATAAGCCTTTCCAGTTCTTCTACCATATTAAATCGTGCTACCAGTAAGTCTTTAAATTTTAAGGAAGTCTTTTCATTAGGAATTTCCTTCGTTTGCAAAAATTCAAACAGTTGCAGTAATTCGCCTGTGATGCCCCTATCTGTCGTCATCAATACATGATCGGTATAAAACTTTGCCGTGATCTCATTAAAATTTCCAGTGCTTAATATGGCAAAGGATTGTTTTCGTGCCCCTTCGGTTTCTGCATCTTTGGCGTCTGAACCTCTCTTTTTTCTTACTAAAGCAATTTTACTATGTACTTTTATTTCCGGCAGGCTGTATATTATTTTTACGCCGGCATCTTTCATTAGCCTGCCCCACCTTATATTATTGGCTTCATCGAAGCGAGCCTTCAGTTCAATAAAGGCAATTACATTTTTGCCGTTTTTTGCAGCGCTAATCAATGCATTAATAATATGCGATTCTTCAGCCACCCTGTATAAAGTAATAAAAATATCCGTGACTTCCACATCTACCGCCGCCTGGTTAAAAAATGAAAGTATGGGATTATAAGACTGATATGGAATGTGCAGCAATACGTCTTCATTAATAAGAATATTAAAAATGTCGCCACTGTTCATAATATGGGCAGAGGAGAGCGGCTTTCTCTTTGCATACGTTAGCTTCTTATGAAAGGTTGGAAATTTAGAGAGGTCGCTAAGATTGTGATAGCGGCCGCCCGCAAACATATCTTCTGTAGTTACATTGAAGGCGGCGGCAAGAAACAATTGCAAATTCCCCGGCATTCCCTCTTCGTATAGGAAGCGGGATGGCGGCCCAAAGTCTCTTTTTTTAAGTTGCCTCTCTATCTTGCCGAGCAGGTCTCCACTATATTCGTCAGCCAGGTATAGCTCCGCATCGCGGTTGAACTTTATGCTGAAAATACCATCAATGTGAAGGCCTGGAAAAATATACACTAAATTTTCACGAATGATATCGTCAAGAAAAATAACATACTCATTTCCGTCCAGCGGGGTGAGCGAAAAAAAACGGTTTACTTTTTCGGAAGGAATATTTACAATTGCCTGCTTCAGTAAACCATCCTTTCCCTCCTGCAAAGTTATTACCAGGTAGAGATGATTGTTTTCAGGCATAAAACCTGCCTCGCTTTTACCATCCAGGTAAATAGGCTGAATAAATGAAAGAACATTTGAAAGAAAAATTTCCCTTATTTCAGGAAGATGCTCTTCCCTTATAGGCATGTTGTAATAAAAAATGATATTCTCTTTTTTTAGTAACGGTAAAATTTCATGGTTAAGAATAAAGCCAAAAAAATTCAGTTGGTTTTTTATTTCATCCTGCACTTTTCCTGCTATATTTTCCTGTGTACCCTTTATGGCTTTTAAGGTTTTTTTATTTATAACGGAAAGAGCCACTACGCCAGGGTAGCGAACCCTGAAAAATTCATCCAGGTTAGAAGAGAAAATAGCCAAAAATTTAAGCCGTTCAAATAATGGAACTGTCGGGTCGGCAGCCTCCTGCAGCACTCTAAGATTGAAGCCAAGCCAGCTAAGATCCCTATTATAAATAGTCATGAAAAAAGCAAATTAAAGTGGTGAGCCTGTGCCATTGATAACTGTTCCGACAGATTCGCCGTGATTTAAATACGCGGCCGTGGCAAAGGCCAGCACGGAAATAACTATGCCTATCATAAAAATATTATAGGCCCAGCGAATAAGCTTGTATTTTCTGCCAAGCACCACTCCTAAAAAATAGATGTCTTTTATAAGAGAGCCATACAAGTAATCAGTATCCAGCATCATATCCCGCATAGCTGAATTATATTGCTCGTAAGTGGCCTTATGGAAATTTCCGAAGAATAACAGGTTTGTTTTTTTCTGTGCAATATCTTCCGGCGTGAATGTGCCTTCGCTTATTTTTGGGCGGGTAGCTAATATAGATATAACAATCGTAGTAACGGCTACCACTAAAAATATGATTGTTGGGACGAGCAGGTATTGTTCTTCCTGCAATTTTCTAAGCAACACACTCAGTATAACTGAAATAATAATCGCGTTCACTGAAATAAGAATGTTCGCCTTGTGATCGGCCATATCACTCAGCTTCAGGTGATTTTCCGACGTAAGGCGGAGCATTGTTTGTATGCCTTTACTCATAAGGCCACTCTTATCCTTTTCCAGCCCCGCCAGGGTACCCACTTCTGGCTGGCGTTCTTCTTCAAGCCCGGCCAGATTTTTTTGCAATTTTTTTAAATTTTTATCCTTCCTTTTATTTAGTAAGTCCTTTGCATAATTCGTATAAAACTGGTGATTCTCCAGCATGTCAATAGTTTCTGATTCAAACTTCATTTCATCACTGTCGCCGGTTCTTAATTTGTGCTCTTCAAAGGCAAGCTTGTTGGTTGTTTTGAAATCTTTGGTGCCGAGGTGGTAGGTATCTGCATCACAAATTATTTGCTGAAGTAAATTTTTTGGGTTTCTTGGCATTTTAGTCGCCATGATGCATTGTTCAATCTCCCCGATAATCTTTTCATCTTCGATATAATCCTTCATAAACTTTTTTATGATATCACAACTCATAGCCTCATGCTTTTCAGGCTCGGTAAAAAGATGCCCCGTATCATGAAACCAGGCCGCGGTAAAAAGTATGAGCATTTCATCTTCGGTCACTTTGTAATGCCCTGCAATTTCCTGCGTGCGCTTCACCACATTTTGCGTATGTTCAAGGCTATGAAATACTAAGGCAGGCGCATGCATTTGCTCAAACAACCCGGTTACATACTCTTCTACCTTTTTATATAATTTATGATAATCCATATTTAGAAAGTTATATTAAATTTTGTACCTACTGAAAAATTAAAAAGGCTGCCTTCATCTGAAAAAGAAAAAGTACCTGAAAGTACGGCAAAATTATAAGGTGAATAATAAAGCCCTGCCCCATAAGAATGATGCCACTTGTGTGATGTGCCGTCTTTCACCCACACCCGGCCTACATCATTAAAGCCAAGCACACCTACATCGCCGGGAATAATGTACGATTGTGAGGAAAAGAGTTTATAGCGTGCTTCGAGCGAACCATATAAAACCGATTTTCCTGAAAACCTGTCTTTTCTAAATCCTCTTAAATAATTGTTTGAACCAAGTGTAAGCGCCTGGAAGTATTCATAATTTTTATTAAAAATATGTCCATAACCTCCCCGCAGAATGAAGATGAGCCTGGTAGGTTCGTTGAAGCTTGCATTGAGAGTAAAGTCTGCTGTAAGCTTTGTGAGTTGCCTGCTGTCGTCATTTAGCCCGGCTAATGAAGTAAGCTCTGTCTTAAATAAAACCCCTCTTGTAGGCAGAAATTCCTTGTTCTGATTATCAACTACGATGGCAGCTTTAACGCCTGCATAAGATTTTTTAGAATAAATGCTTGCAGAATCAAGGCCTGCGAGCACCGGGTGTCCCAAAATTTTTCCGTTATTATCATAATAATGATTCCAGTAATGATAATAAGCTGGGCCAAGGTCAAATTCAAGTATGCGGTTAAAGCGCTTACGCAAAAGAATGTCTGCAGCTACGTTACTATATCTTACATTATAAAATGTAGAAATTTTATTATTGTCCTTTTTAGTTTCGTTGCCAAATCCATAAAAGTTATTTAAAGCGGTATTGCGGATCTCTGCGTTCACTAACACATCGTACTTACCCAGGCGCTGATTAAATTCGCCATTATATCTCACCTGGTAGGCGCCTGTTTTAAAGCTGAGCAATGAAGTTACCCGCTGAAACGTAGAATAAGGTTCTTTTCTAAAAGCATACGTCTTATAAGAATAGCCAATGCCTGCGATAAATTTATCTTCTTCATTAAAGCCAAGGCTAAGCAGCGGCAGCCGGTAGCTATTATAATTATACCCGGCAAGATCATAATTATTCACTTGCGGATCGCTTGAAATTTCGATACTGCTTTTATGCTTATTCTCAATATAATTGGTATCAGGAGCATAGTCGTAAATTTTGTTTCTTACATTTCCTTTTATATTAAAAGTGTCTTTGCCTTTGCCGCCGATAATTCTAAGCTTGATTTTAGAATTAGCCGTGGAGTCTATTTCAAAATTATCATTGCCATTCAGTCCATACAGGTTTATGTATTTAGTGTCGCCGTATTTAAATATGCGATCAAATATTACATCAGATGTATCGGCATTTTTCTTCTTCACCTTATACACTTTCACTTCGAGGTCATTGCCTGCATTGAATAATTTAAAATATTCATCTTTATTGCTCCCAAGCACATTTACTTCTTTTGCCAGGAAGCGATAATATTTTAACCCGGCATTGCCAAGAAGATCTCTGCGGCTCTTGAGTTTTGCAGGAATGCTTTTTTTATCGATGGCGTAAATTTTAGGCGGCAATTGTTTTACCGCCTCAGCAATTACGCTGTCGGTTTCATTTTGCTGAAATGCTTTTATGATCCGCTTCCAGGCACTTTGGTCGAGGTTGTTCATAAAAAGCCGGTCAAAATTTCTTTCTTCCCAGTTGAACCATTTAATGTTATAAAAGTGTCTTTTAAAACCTTGCAGATAGGGTAGGGCGGCGAGGCTCAGGCTTCTTACGAAAAAGCCATCGGAATTAAAATAAGCCTGGTCCCTATCTCTGGGGATGGGATAATATAATTTACCGGCGCCGGTATCATTCGTTCCAAATTTCCATTGATCAAAATGCCGGTCCCAATCTCCAATCATCATATCGAGTAGCCGTGCCCGTAATATCGCCTCCTGGTCTATATGATTCTTACTATCGTCAAGAATTCTGTCAACGATTTTTGCCGTGCTATGTATATCTTTTTTCTTTTGGTCTGTTGGGTTATCTTTTTCCAGCAGGCAAATTTTGTTGGCAAAAACAGGCCGGTAAAATCCAAGTGCGGGATCGTCCGGCACAAAATAATAGGTGGGGTTGGTGTGTTCAATACCTGCTGCTTTTGCAAGCGGCGGAATGGTAAGAGCCGCGTAAGGATGCTCCGCTGAGATCATATCCTGCATGATCTTCAGCGGCACCGTTGTCTTCAATTGCTGTGCAATCACTCCCTCCGGGTCTTTATCTACCGTGCGCAATTTCCAATCGTTTCCATCTTTATCTTTCAACGATAAAGATTTTGTTTGTTTTCCGCCGCCAATGCCTTCAATAGTGTATCCGCCATTCTCTTTATCAATTCTAAAAACTTTTAAATGCACAGGCGTGGCCCATTCCTCACGATAATTTTTGCCGCCAAAAAATTTCTGGACAGGGGAAACATCAAGGTAGCGCGGGTTAATGGCCACGGTTACACTATCTTTAAAATGCGTTATTGGCGTTGCCTGCGGAATTTTTGTGGCACTGTCCTCGGTGGCTTTTACAATAGAGGAAAAATTGAAAAGATTTTTAGAAAAAGGATGAGCTGTAGAATCCTTATACACTGTATAAAAATCAGCATGTACATTTTTATTTTTAGAGATTTCCAGGGTAGCAAAGCCAAATTGGTTTGCACCATACACTAATTTTTTACTTTGGTTTACCCTCGTATGTTTTGAGCCGGCGCCACTCACAAGGTAATAGTAACTACTGTCTTTGATAAGCTGAAGTGTATGCTCGTGGCCACCTACAAAAATTACATTCGGTTGTTTTTTCGCAATGCTGTCTACACCCGCTATCATGTTGGCATAAGCTGGATATTGCAGATCTTCAGGTATCCCGAAAGTTCCCCTTACAATGGGATAAATAAACCCAAAAGGAATCGGTATCCATAATTTTGGTTTAATATCAGTTAAGGGGAAAAACCATTGCTTCAGCGTAAAATATCCTCCGTGTATTCCATTGCTTCTTAATGTATGATGCCCCGCGAGTATTATCAGCTTATCAGAATTCCTTGCAAGAATATCATCCAGCTCATTGTAAAATTGTTGGGGAGTTTTAGCATCGCAATCTGATTCGATGCCGGGCTTGGTTCCCTGCGGCCGTATAAACCATTGGCTATCGTACATCACCAATACAATATCATCAGTAATATCAACCTTCACGGGACCGGGGCAGCCGTCCTCCGGATAGAAATGCACATTCGGATTGCCACTGTTATTCACATATTTTCCCTGTCGTTTTACTATTTCTGTACCGTCTAATGCTTCATTCGCCCAATCATGGTTGCCGGGTATAAAAAACACTTTTGCTTTAGTGCCCTCAGCAATATTTATTTGTGAATCCAGTATATTTTTTAAATGTATATAACTCGGCATTATTTCATCAGGCAGACCATAATTATATAGATTATCACCAAGATAAATAATAGTGGTTTTATCATTTAACGGAATTAAATTCCGCACTGCATCTACTACAGGTGCGCGGCCAAAGTTCAATTCTCCTGCATCGCCAATCAGCACAATTCTTTGTTGGATAGAATCACTCTGCGCAATACAACAGGTATGGGTAGCCGAAAAGCAAATAATGGCAATCATCAGACTTTTATACATTCTTATTTTTTCGGTTTAAATATTAGTAAAGAGGCAGAGCCGTATTTATCTACTGCTTCATTAGATACCATCAGTACGCCCGATGGTGTAAACGTTATCCCCTCCGGCTTTGGGAAAATTACAGGGTTTAAAGTATAGACATCTTTCATATTACCGCTTCTATCGAGAACTACTATTAATTCATCTGTGGATGATATCACCCATACATCTTTTGTAATAGGGTTTATCGCCGCAGCAGAAGGCCGGAATTTAATGCTGTCCCGGCCAATTTGTTTTGCAATGATATCCAGCGGTATGGTAAATATTGATTTAGTGTAAGTGTCTGCCACAGGATCGTACAACCAAGCTGTAGTTACATGAAATCCATCTGCTTCGCAATCTTTACATATCATCACAATACCTTTATAGCCCTCATCATAGTAGAGTGATTCAAATTCATTCTTTGAAGCATTATTGGCCGGAAATATGGTACGGCGGTTGAAAACTGTATCACGCCCACTCTTGCTATCATTACCTGGAGCAAAGTTTAATTTTTCAATATTGCCATTACTCTCTAATACATAAAACGAGCTATCCAGTTGAATTACGTCTTCAAAATCATGCTTCTCATTAAACTTCCATTTTTCTATAAGAAATTTTTTGTTGAGATGAATTTTGTACAAATAACCTGTTTCATCAGAGATGGCAAACACACTGCTGTCGCGGGGATAGAAGCTGATGCCGGATATCTCAGACAATTCACTGCCGAGTATCAGCTTGGCCGGGTTATTAAGGTCATAATCTTTGGAAGGCAGGAAGAGGTGGGTTCCGTTAGAGTTGCATCCGCTGAGTGCATATAAAAAAATAAAGGCCAGTATAGGTAGAATTAAATTCCGGTTAAGCATAAAAAATTAAAAAATCTTTTTCACAAAAAGAATAGAAGCCTAAAATTACAATACATTCATGTTAATTATGAAATAACACGGAGTGCATTTCAAAAATGCCCCTCTGGATTGAAGGTTGCCGACCTTTCGGATGGAGTTTTTTAAATCTGAAATTAACTTGTTAAAAAGTGGCAATCTTGTGACATCCGACAACTATATAACCATTGGATTTGAATGCACCCAATAACAGTTTTTTAATTATAATTAAATTATTATTGTTTATTTAGAAGCAGCTTACTTTAATAAGTATATTGGTATAAAGGACTATTATGAAAAGAGTTTTGTATAGTCGCAGGTTTATTAAACACCATTTAAAATAAATATTTATGAAATACCCCAATGCCCAAAATTATATTGATGGAAATTTTAAAAGTTCATCTTCAGGAAAAACACTTGATGTAATATCTCCCATTGACGGCACAATGCTTTCAAAGGTTTGCCTCTCTTCCTCCACTGATCTTGATGAAGCCGTAATCGCGGCACAAAAAGCTTTCGTGTTGTGGAGCAAAACTCCTATCAAAGAAAGGGTACAGGTTTTTTTCAGGTATAAAACTTTATTGGAAAAAAACCTGCAATCCCTGGCAGAATTATGCTCGGAAGAAAATGGCAAAACAATCGGTGAATCGATTGCGGAAATTGAGAAGTGCATCGAGCTGACTGAATTTGCCTGCTCTCTTCCGCAATTGGTCGCCGGTGAATTGTTAGAAGTTAGCCGGGGTGTTGAATGCCGCACCGAACACGTGCCGTTGGGTGTTGTTGCTTCTGTTGTGCCTTTTAATTTCCCCAGTATGGTACCCAACTGGACGATACCAAATGCTATTGCTTTAGGAAATTGTATGATCGTAAAACCCTCAGAAAAGGTTCCATTAAGTGTTGGTAAATTAGCTGGCCTATTAAAAGAGGCGGGCTTACCTGATGGTGTGTTCAATATAGTGCATGGCGACGTAGAAATTGTTGAAGCGATATGCGATCATCCGGGTATTGAAGCTGTGTCGTTTGTGGGCTCTACAAAAGTAGCGAAGCTTGTTTACCAGCGGGCCACACACAATTATAAAAGATGCCTGGCATTGGGCGGCGCAAAAAATCATTTGCTGGTATTACCCGATGCCATTCCCGAAATGACGGCGCAAAATGTAGCTGCGAGTATGAGCGGCTGTGCAGGCCAGCGTTGCATGGCAGCCAGCGCTATGATTGGCGTAGGTGATATAGATAGTATCATTGATAAAATTTGTGATGAAGCAAAAAAAATTATTCCAGGCAAAAATCTCGGAGCAGTTATCAACAAAGAATCGCAGCAACGGATAGAAAAATATATCACTGAAGCAGAAGAGCAGGGCGCTACTGTTTTAGTAGATGGCAGAAAAGCAAATGTAGCAGGTAAAGAAAATGGAACTTATGTCGGCCCTACCGTTATTGATCACGTAACTCCGGACATGAGCGTGGCAACAGAAGAAATATTTGGCCCGGTGATCAGCATCATGCGTACAAAAACAATAGACGAGGCGCTGGCAATTGAAAACGCAAATCCTTACGGCAATGCTGCCAGTGTGTTTACACAAAATGGGGGAGCGGCCAAGTACATAATTGAGCATGCAAGTGCCGGTATGATAGGAGTGAATGTGGGCGTGCCGGTGCCGCGTGAGCCTTTTAGCTTTGGCGGATGGAACGAAAGTAAATTCGGCGTAGGAGACATTACCGGCAAAAGCTCTATCGGGTTTTGGACGAAACTTAAGAAGTCAACAATCAAATGGAATGCGGAAGCCGGCGTGAATTGGATGAGTTAGTTTTCTTGCGAGCCTGCCTGTCGGGCAGACAGGAAGCCGAATAAACTTTATTCATATAAATCTTGCGGCGACGCTTGTCCCCGGCTATCTTCGGGAAAGCAATCTCCTTGGAGACGAAGAAGCTGTTTAAAATTAGAATTTTGATTCATCATTTAAGCCGTTCGTGGGACACGAACGGCGGCGATCCGCCGTGGTCGGTGTCCTTTAGACCACTTTTAGCCACATAAGAAAATTCATACAATCGTTTTTAAACAGCTTCTAAGCCCATTTGCTTTTGCGCCCATTCTGCCTGATCCTAAACGCATATATTTTTCTAACAAAGCATATTTCGTGTAGCCTCAAAAATTATGAAGGCCGTTTGAAACAGCCCGGTTTTTTTTTATTTACCGGTTGCCTGCGCAATAATATTCGCAATTAACCGTCCATATATTTTAGAAACCTTTGTTAATTAAACATCCTATTTTTAATCAACGAATCTATTTTCTTTTATTTTTACGTATGAATTCTTTAATGAAATTTATTATGAGCAAAAAATTCTTACCCGTACTTTTAGTGCTTATCTGTGCCGGCTTGTTCTTAACGTATGGCGTTATGGGCAGGGGCGACAGAAAGGACGATAACCCAAAATCCAAATATGAGCTGATACTTCGAAATGTAGGTATTGTTTTAGAACAGGGACATTACAGCCCGAAAAAAATTGACGATAAATTTTCAAAAGAAGTGCTGGATAAATACGAGGAGACGCTCGATCCTGATAAATATATTTTCTTTCAGAAAGATATTGACGATTTCAAAAAATACCAGGACAAAATTGATGACGAAATTCATGGCAGCCCGCTTGAGTCTTTTTTTACTATCAGCAAAACCTACCTGGCACGCATAGACGAAGTTTCAAAATTTTATAAAGATATTCTTGCCAAACCTTTTGATTTCACAAAAGATGAATCATTGCAGCTTGATGGAGATAAAAGGTCTTTTCCTAATAGCGAGGCTGAACGTTTCGATTATGGACGAAAGCGCCTTAAATACCTGGTACTGGGAAGGTTTATTGACCTGCAGGATGAGAGGGATAAACATGTAGCGGCAAAAGATTCAATATTCAAAAAAGATGGCTCCAAAGCCGATTCAACCTTAGAGCGGGATGCAAGGGGAATTGTTTCCAGGCAAATGGATCGTTATTTTCAAACGCTCAAAAATCATAACACTTCTGATGATATGTTCAGCGATTTTGTGAATGCGATCACCGGCAGCATGGATCCTCACACTACTTATTTCGCTCCTGTAGATAAAAGAAGTTTTGATGAATTGCTTAGCGGCACTTTTTTCGGAATAGGCGCTCAATTAAAAGAAGACGATGGGAAAATAAAAATTGCCAGTCTTATAACAGGTGGCCCGGCGTGGAAATCAGGCGACATCCAACCTGAAGATGAAATTGTAAAAATAGCACAAGGCGGCGATGTACCGGTAGATGTAACAGGCTACGCAGTTACCGATGCCGTGAAATTAATAAGAGGTGCGCAAAAAGGATCGGAAGTAAGACTTACTTTAAAAAAGGCTGATGGCAGCATCAAAGTTGTTCCCATTACCCGGGATAAAATTTCGCTTGATGATACCTTTGCAAAGAGCGCAATTGTAAATGGAACTCATAAGATCGGTTATATTTATTTACCTGAATTCTATGCGGATTTTGATGATCCGTCTGGCCGCCGGTCAGCAACTGATGTGGCTAAAGAAGTTGAGAAACTAAAAGCGGAAAACGTTGAAGGCATTGTAATTGATCTTCGCGGAAACGGCGGTGGCTCTTTGAACGATGTGGTTGACATGGCTGGCCTCTTCATTAAAGACGGCCCGATATGCCAGGTAAAAGGCCGGGATGACAGGGCAAATATTTTAAGTGATAGAGATAAAGATGTTTTGTATAACGGGCCGCTTGCAGTAATGGTAGATGAGCTTAGTGCGTCAGCGTCTGAAATTTTTGCTGCTGCCATACAGGATTATCACCGCGGCATTATTATCGGCAGCACATCCACGTATGGTAAAGGAACTGTACAACGCAGTATTTCCCTTGATCCCCAATCAGAGAATGCAATGTTCAATAAACCTGATGAAGGTCTTGGAGATATTAAGCTCACCTTTAGAAAATTTTACCGAATTAACGGCGGTGCAACCCAACTTCGCGGCGTAGTGCCGGATATAGTGATCCCCGACAGGCTTGAGAATGTAAAATTCCGGGAAAAGGATAATCCGGATGCCTTGAGCTGGGACGAAATTCCAAAGGCTAACTATACCACCTGGAACCCCGGCTATAGCTTTAATTCGGTAATCTCTAAAGTAAATTCTGAAATAAATCAAAGTACCAGGTTCAAAGGAATACGGGAAGATGTAAGCTTACTTGATGAATACAACGATAAAGAAACTCCATTAAATATTGTAAAGTATCGCCAGAAATTAGCTGAGGTAAAATCAACTTCGAAAAACCTGGAAGATCTAACTAAGCTGCCTGCCGATCTCAAAATATCAAATGTTGTGAAGGATTCTATTGCAATAGGTGATGATAAAGATAAGATCGCTAAGAACAAGCAATTTCTAAAAAGGCTCGGCACCGACATTTATGTAGATGAAACGGTAAAAGTGATTGATAAAATTATCGGCGAAGCCACGCTGGCGCAGGTTAATAATAAGCAATAGGCAATTAGCAATAAATCAATTGGTCAATAAGTTAATAGGCAATAGGCATTAAGTCAATGAGCAATCACAATTTAATTTGTTATGTGTCATTTTAGGAGCAGCCTTAAATAGATTAAATGATCTCAAAGAACAATATAGAGGTTCTATTTTATCTAATATTTCTTTAACTATAAAACCAGTTTTATACGACACATCACTCTTCTATTGGCTGGACTCATTCTAAAAGGTCTTGTAGCTAAATCACAACTTGCAAACAAATCAATTCTAACTGGTATTTGGACAGAAAAGCAAAATGGTCATGCCTCCCTGCAATGGCTTTTTGAAGGCAAGAATGATTTTGCAGAGATTTCCTACTGGGCTAATGGACAAGAATTAGGTGGAAATGTCAGTAAAGGAAAATTTATAATTGACACTTTATTAAAAACAATAAAATTAAACTTTAATACAACGTTTAGTATAAGAGATAATACATTCGATAACAATAGCAGCCATCAGGAATGGAAAATTGTAAAAGTTGGAAATGATGAAATTGTAATTAGCCGCCCTCCGGTTTGGAAAGATGAAAAGCCTAATAAAATCGGAGACAATAAAAACATCTATGTAACCTTAGTTAGGTTGACAAAGCCCGTAACACAAATACAAGAAGCTGTCACTTTAAAATAAAAGGATAAGGACTTGGCACGATGAAAAACGAACGCATAACATTATGCGTATTGAAGAAAGCCTCGATTTTAAAATTGATTGCCCATGGGGCTCTTGGGATAAGAAAAATAAAAAAGCCCTGATTTATTAGAGCCCACAGCTTTTTGCAATACCATATTTGAACACATGTATTGCCAAAAGCAGGCTGAGGTGCATTCATGATCTATAGTTCTTTGGTCATCTTGCTATCGAGCTTCCGGAATTCCTATCAACTTTTGTTGTTACCTACATCAATAATTATAAATCAGCGGTAGTCCGGGCAGAACGTTCATTGAATATCCTGTTTTCAGCAATACCTATCTTTTTGCCGGGAATTTAAATATAATAAATCTGCCTCTCCAACTTCATAGCTCATTTAATGACTATTGACTTATTAACCAATAACGATACATTGCGCCATCCTCAATTCACATGGAATTCATACTTCATACTTGACTTTTTTTCTTTTCTTTTTCCCCTATCTTTGCCGCCTAAAATAAAAAAAATTGGCTACAAAGTTTTCAAAGGAAACTTATCTCTACTGGTACGAGCTCATGCTTTTGCTTCGCAGGTTTGAAGAAAAAGCCGGCCAGATGTATGGCATGCAAAAGATTCGCGGATTTTGCCATTTATATATCGGGCAGGAAGCTATAGCAGCCGGTTGCATGACGGCAACTACGCCTGACGATCTTTTCATAACAGCCTATCGCGACCATGCGCTTGCCATTGCTAAGGGCGTTTCTGCTAAATCTTGTATGGCTGAGCTGTATGCTAAATTTACCGGATGCAGCAAAGGTAAAGGTGGAAGCATGCACATGTTTGGCGTGAAAGAAAAGTTTTTTGGCGGCCACGGCATTGTAGGAGCGCAAATTGGTACCGGTGCGGGTTTAGCGTTTGCCGAACAATACCGTGGAACTGATAATGTTGTGCTTTGTTTTTTCGGAGATGGCGCTGCCCGTCAGGGAATTTTGCACGAAACATTTAATATGGCAATGCTTTGGAAACTGCCCGTGGTTTTCATTTGCGAGAATAATCATTATGCCATGGGTACTTCCGTTGAGCGTACCTCTAACGTACTTGATATTTATAAACTTGCCGATGCGTATGACATGCCCGGCGATAAAATTGACGGTATGACGCCGGAGACGGTGCATGATGGCGTAGCAAGAGCCGTGAAAAGAGCAAGAGAAAAAGGCGGCCCTACTTTATTAGAAATAAAAGCTTACCGGTACAAAGGGCACAGCATGAGTGACCCGGCCAAGTACAGAACCAAGGAAGAAATGGAAGAGTACAAGCAAAAGGATCCGCTGGAAACTACCCTTTCAAAATTGAAAAATGAATTCAATGTACCTGAGGAGGAAATTGAAACCATTAATGAAAGGGTGAAAGCCGAAGTGGAGGAGGCTGTAAAATTTGCTGATGAAAGCCCGCTTCCGGGGGATGATGAACTATATAAAGATATATATGTTCAGCAAGATTATCCGTTTATCATGGATTGAACATGCATTAAGTGGCCTGATATAGCCGTACTTCATTTACAAAAACGCAAAGAGATAATTTTAGCAAACCGAAAATTGAATTAAGACATACATAATAACAAACAAAAATTAATGGCTGATAAAAAAATACAACACGAAGATGCAGATGTGGTTCAAAGAGCAAGAGGCTTTTGGGTAAACTATAATAAGCCGGTAATGTATATCGCCTCGGCGATAATTATCATATTAGGTGGATGGTTGGTTTATAAATACATGTTCAAAATGCCAAAGGAGGAAAAGGGGAATGATTCAATTTTCATTACGCAAAAATATTTTTCTGACTTTAGCAACGCTCCGGCTGATTCCACAAAAGCTTTACTGGCGGCAAAAGTATTAAACGGTGATGGCATAAATCCGGGTGCCCTAAAGATCATCAGCAAATATTCAGGTACTGCTGCTGCAAACTTAAGTGAATACTATGCGGGGGCTTCTTACCTGCATTTAAAGCAATATGATAAAGCCATTAAGTATCTCAAAGATTTTGATGCCCATGGCGCTACGCAAATCAAGAGCCGGGCTTACGGTATGATGGGAGATGCAAGTGCCGAGCTAAAGAAAAATGATGATGCCCTTGATTATTATAAGAAGGCAGCAGACGTAGATGATAAAGATGAATTCACCTCCTCAGAGTTCCTTTTCAGGGCGGCGCTCTTTGCTGAAGTAACAGGCAAAACAAAAGATGCAATAGAGCTTTTTAAAAAAATAAAAGATCAATACCCGCTTTCAGAAAAAGCCGCAGATGTTGATCGCTATCTCGCTAAGTTGGGAGAATTTTCAGAATAATATTTATTTTATTAATGGCAGCAGTAAACGAAGATATATACAAATTTGATCCAGGCATTCTTTCAAAGGATGCCTGTATTGTTATCGTGCATACCGAGTGGAATGCGGATGTAGTTGATAAGCTGCTGGAAGGTTGTACTAACATGCTGAAGAAGTATGGCATGCACAATTATAAAGTGCTGACAGTGCCCGGTGCCTTTGAAATATCTTTTGCTATAAATTTTTTTTGGGAAACTTACCAGAATAGATTCGAAAAGCCGCAGGTATTTATCGCGCTTGGTTGTGTGCTAAGGGGCGATACGCCGCATTTTGATTATGTATGCAAAGCCGTGACTGATGGTGTGGTGCATTTGAATTTTGCGCTACCCGTGCCTACAATATTTGGTGTGCTAACGGTGGACAATCAAGAGCAGGCTTATGAGCGCATAGGCGGCAAACATGGCCACAAAGGAGAGGAAGCAGCCTTATCTGCCTTAAAGATGATGTCGCTCAAATATTCGATTTCAAATCTTTCAAATATTCCATAAAATAATTTTCAAAAAGCACTAATCGTTTAACGGATCACTTATTTATTTTATCATGAAAGTACAAATATTTGTTCCATGTTTTATAGATCAGTTATATCCGCAAACGGCTTTCAATATGGTAAAAGTTTTGGAGAAAGCTTGTTGTGAGGTTCAGTATAATAAAAACCAAACCTGCTGTGGCCAGCCGGCTTTCAATGCTGGCTTTTGGAATGAAGCAAAAGATGTAGCGGCAAAATTTTTAAAAGATTTCTCCGGCACAGATTATATCGTTGCGCCTTCCGCATCTTGTGTTGGCTTTGTGAGAAATTACTATGCCGGCCTTTTCGAAAATTCTTCTCAGCATAACCAGGTAAAAGATGTATCAAATAGAATTTTTGAATTCACAGAATTTCTTACGGATGTGTTGAAGATCGAAAATTATGGAGCGGAATTGAATGCCAGGGCAACTTACCATGATAGCTGTGCTGCCTTACGTGAATGTAAAATAAAGGAAGGGCCAAGAAGATTACTGAGTAAAGTAAAAGGCCTGGAATTAGTTGAAATGCCTGAAACTGAAACCTGCTGCGGCTTTGGAGGCTCATTCGCCGTGAAGTTTGAAGCGATCTCGATTGCAATGGCCGATCAAAAAATTACCAATGCATTGGCCACTAATGCAGACATTATCATCTCCACTGATGTAAGTTGCCTCATGCATCTTGAGGGGTATGCTAAAAAGAAAGAATTACCTATTACTACTATGCACATCGCCGATGTGCTGGCAAGCGGTTGGGAATAAATTTGTTTCAGAAATTAATATATGGCTTTACAAACTTGGCCCGCCGGATGATTTATTTATTTTACCGCTGAACATGCTGCCGGATTTTTTAAAAATTCATCCCTACATTCTTTAGAACAAAAGCCATACACTTTTCCTTTATAATGTGCGGTATCCCCAACACCTGCTGATACCGGCATTCCGCAAACAAAATCTTTTGCATTATCAAATTGTATATTTTTAAATGCCTTCTCCGGGTGCAAGGCTAAATCCATTACTCCGTCATACCCTTTGCGAATGCTTTCTACCAAATCTTTACCTGTATTTTGTTCGCTGCCACCTTTGAATGGTGGTTGCGGGTCGTACTCTAAACTAAGCATCGCCGCTTTGGTATATTTTTCGCCGGCGATATCATTTACTAAAGCCAGGCCCATATCCATACCTGCGGTAACGCCTGCGCTTGTCCAGTATTTTCCATCGTGCACATATCTTTTATCCTGAACCTTCGCACCGAAATCATCAGCCAATATTTTCTTTCCATACCAATGCGTGGTAGCCTCTTTGCCTTTGAGCAAACCGGTAGCGCCCAATATCCATGCACCTGTGCAAACGCTGCAGGTATATTTTGAATTGGTATCAATCATCTTTATCCAGTTTAATAACGCCATG
Source organism: Hanamia sp. (assembly GCA_965217965.1). GTDB lineage: Bacteria > Bacteroidota > Bacteroidia > Chitinophagales > Chitinophagaceae > Ginsengibacter. Next base: position 1,921,560 of record CBDCJQ010000002.1, read on the forward strand.
TCTTTTGTTTCCTGATATGTTTCTCTTAAGCCACCGGGGATTATCAACATGTCCAGTTGCTTTACTTCATTGATAGAGGTGTCAACAATTACTTTCATGCCCCTGTCATTTTCAATGGAACCTTTGTGTTTTCCCACAAAAAATATTTTGGAACCTTGCAATTCACTTAAAACCTGGTATGGGCCCATCGCATCTAAAGTTGTATAGCCATCATACAATAAAATGCCAATGGTTTTTATGGCTACTTTAGGTTCAGGAAATGTTTGTGCTATCGTTTGCGCATTGCCCGTTTCTTCTTCCGCTATTTGGTTTTTCTCTTTATTGTTTTTGCAGGAAGCAAATAAAGCAAAACAAATTATTGCAGTTAATACATTCTTATTCATATAAAAAATTTATGGGACTGCAAACCGCAGCCCTTGGTGAACAAATTAAAATTTACCCGTTACCGTTATGCCCCACATCCGCGGATTGCTAATCATATATAAAGGGAATAAGGTGATTGAGAACCATAAGTAACATATCTTTTATCAGCCAGGTTTCTTACCCAAAAGGCAATATCAATTATATTTGACATCAACCCAACTCTTATATTCAACAAGCTGTATGCATTTTGCTTCCCTGCATTGTAATAATCAAAATAGTAGTCACCAACATACCGCCATTCGCCTCTTGCAAAAAGGGACAACCCTGTTTCATTTTTTGGTAAGTGGTAATTGTATTGCAATGCCAGCATCGAAGTTACAGGAGGTGCAAAAATTATTTTATTGCCGCTGTAATCTTTCGGTTTGCCTGTTGCATTATCAAATAATTGCAGCTTTGTAAATTTCCCATCTGTATAACTGAAATTCCACTGTGTTTGAAGGCCTTTTACGAGTATGCCTGTAAGTTCGGTTTTCAATACCGGTGCTTCTATAATTTCCTAAGTTCAAATAATAATAATTAATGCCATCATTTGTTGTTGAAACCTGGTGGCCTTTTAAGTACAAATAAAATAAGGCAACGTTGAACTGCAGCTTATTGTTTAGAAAAGTGCTTTTATATCCCAATTCATAGTTATCTGAATTTTCGGGATGGTAAATAATTTTATCCGCCGGCTGCCCGGCATTAAATCCTCCGACCCTATACCCTTTCGCATAGGAGGCATATAACATTTGTGTCTCTGTTGCCTGGAAAGTCAAAATTATTTTTGGAGTAAATTTTGAAAACGAATTATTATAATTATCCGTTGGCGTAGTAGGGGTTGTTATATTATTTTTTACGGAATCAACATATTGACTAAGCTTTCTTTTTTCGTTATCAATTCTGCCACCTAAGGTAATAATCCATTTAGAAGATAAATTATAGACAAGCTGCCCGAAAAATGAAATGCCTTTGTTATTAACAGGATTATAAGTAATTAGGCTGAAGGGTGCATTGGGGTCAATGACTGTGGCGTCAGCATCATAATTGAAACTACTTGCCTTATCAAATTTTTGAGAAAACGCATACACACCACCAAGCCAGTTTAGCTTGTTATTATTTTCTTTTGAGCTAAGGCGCATCTCCTCTGAAAAATTATTCTGGCCATTCAGATAGGTGGCATTTCCAGAAAAAATATCAGCCGCACTAAAATCAGCATCATAATTTCCAGGAAAATTATAATGGAAATCATTAAAGGCAGCAATAGAAATAAGGTTAATATTTTTTGCCGAATATCTTATTGCCAATGATGTATTTATGTTAGCCCGCTGCTCAATATTGGATTGATTGAAAGCCACATCATACACACCCGGGCTTTTTAATAAACTATCTATGTTGGTAATATTATGCCAGGCGTAAGCGCCATGGTCTTTTGCAAAATTTCCTTTTATATTAAAATCAAACGATAATTTATTGTTGGCTATATATTTCAATCCCGCATTAAATGCCTGTCCATATTGCTTGTCATAAGGGCTGCCCTGGTTGCTGATAATTGCCCCCCGTTGTGAATACACAAAAGCAGCCGTGGCAAAAAGCTTGCCTTTAATTAAAGGCGTACTGATAACAGCGCTGTAGCGTTGCTGGCCATAATTTCCCACATTTAATTCTACCTGCCCATTAGTGGTATTGGTGGGTTTTTTAGTGATGATGTTTACAACACCGGCCAGGGAATTTCTTCCATACAATGTACCCTGCGGCCCACGCAATACTTCAATACGCTCAATATCCAAATACTGGCTGGGAGCAGAAAAATAATCATACTGGTACACCCCATCTATATATGTTGCCACAGATTGCTCGGGCGTAAAACCCATGATGCCTCTTACATTCACAAAGTTGGCGCCGGTACTCCCGGCATGTTCAATTACAAATAGATTGGGGACAATACCGGTTAAATCCCTTACATCCCAAATGCGGTAATTCTTTAATTGCTGTGCATTTAATACCGATATGGCAATGGGAGTTTTTTGTAATTTTTCTTCCCTTTTTTCAGAGGACACCACTACTTCTTCCAACTGCTTTGATTGTTCGGTTAAAGTGAAGTTGATGTTTACAGGTTTACCCTTTACAATTTGTACCGACTGTGTTTGTGTAGCATAGCCAACAAAAGAAACTACAACTGTATAAATACCATTCGATAAAGACAAAGTGAAGTTTCCATCTTTATCAGTTACGGTTGTTTGTGTAGCATTTAACACGCTGATGGTTGCGTTAGCGATAGCAATTTTATTATTTGTTTGAACTCCTCCGGTAACTACTGATTGAGCCGTTACAAGATTAGCCGTAACTAACAACAAAACTGTGTATATAATTTTTTTCATCTCAGATTCTATGTTTTAAAATATTTAAATAATTCTTTGCGGGTACCTTTCGCAGAATATTTGATTACCCTTAACGGCAATACGTTTTATAGCGATAGCGACTACACATTGCGTAAAATAATACGCCGGATGCGTTATTTTTTTGTTGATTAATTGATGATAGTATTGCTGTAATTGTAGAAGTCAAAAACTAAAGTAATTATATAGCTAAAAAGACTTTCTGAGGCTGACAAAAATTTTCCAGCCGTTGGCAGCCACAAAAAAATTAATAATTAAAAAATGTTGATTAGCTATAATGCAGTAACGAAAAGGCTTGGCGGATGGAACACCTCAAAAGAACGGTCTGTTTCTTTTTGGATTTGTAAAGAAGGGTATTGCTTTTTTAAACAAAACAATCTATATAAATTAACCGTTGCAAAAAATGATTTTGAAAAAAGAGTAATTTCATTTTTGTTGTCGCCTTTCCTGTTGGGATTTTCCTGGTCTTTCTTTTCTTCCTGCTGAAGTTTTTTCATCATCTGGCATTTGCCATTGCAGTGCATTTGCGGTCTGGCTTTGTTCTCGCAATTTTTCGCATACATGCCAATATTGGTGTAATAACCGGCAATGAAAAAGTATTTGTTGAAAGTGTGAGCGAAGAAGGCTGTAATAAAAATAAATGCAGCAAGTTGATGATATGTTATTTTGCTTTTCAAAACTTTTGCAAAGCTATCTTCAAATAGTCAAATGAAAAAATGAAGATGAGCAACAACTTCCCGGTAGGAGATGGGCAGTTTGTTTACCGGCATCAAATTATAAATTTTTTTTTAATTTAGTTGAAGTGCTTAAGCATTTAAGCCATATTTAATTATTTTTTTTTATAATTTAATCCAGCACCTTACTTTTATCGTAGTTAACCTAATTATTGCACATAATTAATAATCGGATTGAATGAGGTGGACGATAGCATATTATTTGATTTTGCTTTACACCACTGTAATGGTGAAACCTTTAATACCCATTACTTCCGATACTTTATCTCACCTATTTTCTGAAACTGAGCACATCGCTACTATTCATGCTAAATATGGGGCACATCATTTGGAAAAGGAGTTATCTCAAACAAACACTGATAATACCAATCACCAAACTACTCTTAGCCCCGAAGAATTTGTTTTAGTGCACATCGCCCCAAACGAAATAAGCTACGAATTAAACCTTTACTCAAACATTCGGCAATACCTCGAAATGCGACCACATATCTTTAATTTAATTTTTATTTTTAAAGACACACCTCCTCCAAAAAATTGCATTGTTTAGAAATTAATCAATGTGCAAACAAAGGCAACCGGACAGGTTGCCTTTGTTATTTTATATTGTTTTAAAAAAATAAGTGTATCGATAGAATGTGGAAACTATTGCAGGCTTTTCGAAACATACAGATAGTGTTTGGAAAATAAAAACAGCCCGCACAAAGCTACGGGCTGAATCACTTTGACTCTGTAACAATAAAATAAAACGGCTTATAACATTATTTGAAAAAGAGTGTAAAACTCAACTTTGCGGCAAACTTTGTTCCGGGAGTAAAGCAAATCTCATCTACTGAATTTACTTCATTTTTTAAACGGCTCTCAGTATCAAATTGAGTTTCTTTCCACCTCGTATCGAAAACATTATTAATTACCAGGCCTATTTCATATTTAGGTTTTGTATAATTAACCACCGCGTCAGTTATAAAATATCCTTCTGCATTAAGGCTGTTGTCTTCATTGGCAGGCCTGTCTGCAACAAAGCGGTAACGGAAGCTACCGTTAAATCCATTTTTGTTAGTGAGCGTAATTCCACCGGTACTTGTCCATTTTGGTGCGAGTGGAATAAAATTTTCTCCTTTAGGATCATCGATAGAGCGGCCATGTGCATAATTTAAATCAAAGTCAAAATATAAAGACCTTATGGGCTGATAACGGCCTGAAAAATCAAAACCCAGGCGGCGTGTTTTTCCACTGAATTCTACAAACCCGCCATCACCGCTATATACAAATTCCTGTTCAAGATAAATATACCAAAGTGCAGCATTAATCAACACCTTGCTTGTTGGTTTAAAAACGGTTCCAAGGTCTGCACTGTATGCCGAGGGTAATATCCTGTAACCATTTTCTACAACAACTGCTCTTGTATCATTTGAATGAAATCCTTTTCCACTGGTAAGATAAAATTGCACCCTGTCGTTTACATGATAGTAGAAATTCAATTTAGGGCTAAGCGTATTTGCATTTGCTTTATAAGTACCAATACCGGGTAAGGTAGTATCACTTGCCAATTTATTGTTGTATTTGTGATAGTATTGATCAAAACGGAGGCCGGCATTGATGCTAAGGTGTTTGCTGAAAGCAAATGTTTCACTTATGTAAGGAGAGATACTTAATTGAGTAACATCACCCAATTTAATACGGTTCAATAACGTAAACCGGTCCACAGTATGGGAAAGCTCAGAATTATGCGTGAGATCCTGGCGTACGTTTAGCCCAAGTTCTGTTGAAAGTTTTGTTCCACCAAAGTAGCCCGTATGATTATAACTTCCATTATACCCCATCATATCCCTGGCTTCTTTCTGCCTTATTTCATCGCCATTTACCGGGTCTTCCAGGTAAAAAGTAAAATTAGTATGGAGATCGAAATGGGTGTTGGAATAATAAATTTGATTTTTTATTAAGTCGCCATTATTAAGCGAAGTGACCAATTGCGCATTTACATTGGTGCGATAAGTTAAGCCACCTTCAAAAGGATCAATTGCTCCATAAAAACCAATAAGCCCATTCTTTACAGCACGGTCAGGTATTTGACCGGATGCATCCCATTTACTCCAAAACGTAGTGGCAGATAGTGTCAGGTAATTATGCTCTGATAATCTTCCATTATATTTTGTAAACAAATTAAAACGATTGAAGTGTTGCGGATTATCAAAATAAGCATCTGAATACCGGTACTCTGAGGCAACGTACCAGGACTGTTGTTTTTCTTTTGCTTTTTCGCCTAACAAGTTAAACATCCCCAGGCCGCGAAAAGTATTAAACATTCCGCCTTCTACTTTTACGGTATTGTTGTCGAGTGAATTTTTTGTGTTGAAATCAACAAAACCTGTTGTAGCAAAATCTCCTTTCGCAGCAGCGTATGGGCCTTTTTTAAAATCAGCGCTTTCAATTGTTTCCGGGATAATAAAATGACTGTCAGCGAAGCCTTGTCCGTGTGCATGAGAAACCATATTAATGGGTAGCCCATCTACATCAAGCCTGAAATCTGTACCATGGTCAGCATCGAAGCCACGTAAAAATATTTGCTCAGCCTTACCACCTCCCTGGTGCTGCCCTATTACAATACCGGGAATAATGCGCAATACTTCCTGCGAATTATTTACACCACGCATGGCAATATCTGTGCGGCTTATAGGTTTATAGATATCGCCTCCGTTGGAAACGATGACTACGTTCTGCAATTCTATTTGTTTTTGTATGATAGAAACACTCTTGTTATTGGATAATTCGTTTGCTCCAAATTGATGTGTTGCGTAACCGATATCATTCACAATTATATAAGAACTTGTATCATATTTTTCTTTAAAAGAAAATTTACCGGTTGCATCTGTAACGGTAAATATGCCTGCGGGCATCAAGGTAATTGTAGCTCCTGCAACAGGGAGTTTTGATTTATCATCAATTACACTTCCCCTTATACTTACCTGGGATTTTGCGCTGATAGAAAATAAAATAATGAATATAAATAATAGAACTTTATGCATGGTTAAAATTTATTGATAAAAAAATAATAGTTAGTAAGGATACAGTTAGTTTGCATTTTGTAAACTTCATATCAAGATTTACTTTGCAACAAATACCAGTGCAGCAGTCAAGCTGAGACGCTGCGCATCAGGTTCATTAGGCTGATGAATATCGTGATCTGTAGCAAATCGGTTAACGCCTTTTAGTACGGTAACAGTTACATAACCATTTGCATCGGTTTTTGGCCCTTGCTCATTGCTATTATTTTCAACCATCTGGCCACTAAGCGGTTTGCCATCGAGTAACAATTGTAATTTAAGTTGCGAACCAAATTTTGGATTTCCGCTAAGATCAATGGGAACAAATTCTATGCGTTGTCCTAGTGGTTCATTCATCCAGCTTTGCCAGCTTAAAATTGTTTTTGAAAACTTTAAAGGATGTGAAGGATCGGTGCCTTCAGGCATTTTTGATTTACGGACATTCTTGCTTTCATTGCCAACCTTCACCCAATACCCATTATCAAATTCCAAGGCAAACATAGCCGGAACGCCGCTGCTTACTTTTATTGAAACTCCTTCTTTTGTTTCAATTTTATTAAACTTTAAAGGCTTTTGCATTGCATTGAGTACTTTAATGGAAGTTACTTTAACCGCATTATATGGTTCAGGTATTTTATGGCCATAAAGGATACGATAAACCGGGCCAGAAGAAGGTTCTACCCATGCATCATGCGCCAATACACTTAATGCTATGCAAAGCAGAAAAGTTAATCCGAAAAACTTGAGATGATTTTTTGAAAGTTTCATTATATAATTTTAAAAATTAAAAAAATTGCCGTTAATTGGCTTTATTAAATGGTACTCTTACTCCTAATTGCAGGTTAACCGGCGGTTGCGGCGCAGTTCTTAGCAGTCCTCCGGTAAAAAGGTAAACTTCATTAAGCGCACCGTCACCGGGGTAAAAGCTTCCCTCAACAAAGACCCTGAAATTTGCCCAGCTAACCCGGCTATAGGAAAGTTTACCAGCCAGCCTGTGATATGCATCACTCTGTATCGTGCCTTCGGTGTTAAGGTTTTTTCTGCCGATAAGCTGATCGTATATTGACAGAACAAAACGGTTATTATTCACATTTGCTGCACCAAAATCATAATCAAATCCTAAGGTTGCTATATCTTGAGGAGTATTGGTAACATAAATTTGATCAGGAATTCCGTTTCTAGTTTTTGCAACTACATGTGTGTAATTTCCGAAAATGCTTAAACCCTTATTGTTATTAAAAGATACCCGGCCTTCTGCTTCAATCCCAGTGCGTCGGGTTTTGCCAAAGTTGGTTAGTTCGCCCAAAGGGTCTGCCTGTATCTCGCCGGTTTGATCTGATAAATATGCTGATACCAAGCCATGTAACAGCCCATTAGCATCATCACCGCCAATACCAATTTCGTAACTTGCTAATTTTGATGGCGAAACAGAAGGGTTAAATAAAATTTCTTCATAACCGCTGGGAGATTTAAAGCCCCTGGCAAAATTTGCAAAAGCATTTATGCCATTAGCAATTTTATATGCTATTCCGGCTTTCGGGCTGAATGCTCCGGTATTTGGTTTTAAACTTACGCCAGGTATCTCGGTATCAGCGCTGCCTGTAATTAGATCATAAAAGAATTTATCGTACCGTGCGCCTAAAGTTATCTTCAATCTTGAAGCAACCAGTAATTGTATTTGAGCATAAATACCAGGTGTATAGAATTTAACTGTCCTGTCCTGCGTTTGTTTTTTTATTTCTCCTCCTGAAGTTGAATCGCGGGTATTGTCAATATCATCAGTTCTAAAACTTATACCTGCAGCATATAAAACCGGAAGTTTACCTAATGTAGTTACGATCGTATGTCGTAAATCAAACCCTGCCCAAATGCGGTTATCCCGGTCCAAACGTTGGGGTCCGCCAACAGTATTTGTTCTGATGCGTTTAAAGTCGTGATGCTGTATATATATTGCTGCGCTGGTAAAATTTGTACTGTCATATCCTTTGTAATTAAATACTAAATTTTGCTGGCGGGTAGAACCTCCATCGGTGCTGCTGACAAATGATTTTTTGCTGATAAATCCTGAATCCACATCCGACCTGACTATATAACCAGCCGTATTAAAGTCTTGCCCATAAGCCTGCGCCCGAACAGAAGCGGTGCCCTTCCACAAGGGAAATGCATACTTGGCAAAACCATTTATAAGTTTCTGCGAATTGTTATGCCTGTAATCATCATTATTACTTACTTCTACGGATATATAACCCGATTGCTTTTCATTCCCGAAACCTGCTGTTCCAAGCACTCTTGCGAAGCCATATAAGCCGCCGGAAACCGTAATAGTTGACGGCATTTTGTCCATTGTTTCAAAAGATATTACGCCACCCAAAGCATGATCACCATAATATGGACTGAACGGCCCGCGGATTACTTCAATGCGGCGGATATTTTCAGGGATAAGCATTCTAAGATCAACAAACCCGTTTGTTTGTATGGATGAACCCTGGTTTTGAGGAACTCCATCAATTAAAAACAGAATATCGCGAGCATGCTCAGATACAACATAGCCGCGCATTTGGATGCCATAGCCAACTCCTCCTAATTGATAATTGGATACGGCAACACCTGCTAAAGGTCGCAACAGGTCGCCATAAGAGGTTATAGCTTGTTTTGCAATATAGTCGCGCCCTAATAGCGAAACTGAAGCAGGGCTTGAAGAAGCCTCTGGTGAAATCGTAATTTTACTGGTTAATTTTAATCTATTCATTACTTCAATATTCTCTAAAAGCAAAGTTCGAATTGAATCGGATTGCCTATTGGTTTGCGCCTGTGCCGATGTGAATAGAAAGATTATGAAAAAGGATTGAAGAACTATACATACACGAGGTAGAATGAAAAAAAGTGAATACATAAATTAAATTTTTGTATTGATAAACTGGGATAGCAGAAACGGCCAAAAGAACCGCCCTATACGCATATAATGTAATGCGATAAGCCCTTATTTAGGTATGATTTAAGACACTATTCTGTCAACTTGTGAAGCCTATTTTTATCAGGAAAATTTGGGAGGAGGAGACTGTTTTAAAATATAGCCAGCCTTAAGATTAAAAAACTCTAAAAGAGAGAAAGACTTATCTGTTTTAGAAACAGAAAAGTCATATATGCATTCGTTTGCCGAAATATGTAGAGTTACCTGGTCTTCTATGTTTATATTTTTTTGAGATTTACTACTTGCATTATCAGAAGAAGTATCGGCTAATTCTTTTTCCAAATGATTACTACCGTATATCGCATGTACTGTGGAAATGTGTATAGCTTCTGCGAATGCATGCGATAAGGCATCGGAAGCAATTGGTATTAACGGCTTAAACATTACAATTACATAAAGTAAGGTGAGATAATATGCAGTTGTAAACCTCATTTAAAACTTTTCAGTTTTGATTTGCGATAGATATTTTATTACGTAACAATATCATTTAGTAATTATACGTTAAAATTAAAAAGATGGTTTAGTACCAAGATAATATATTTCACTTTTTATAAACTGTTTGCAGCGGTAAAATGAACTTTAAGCCAAAAAAAGTTTGCAACAAAATCCGAAATATTGTTAAGAAAATTTCTTCAACAGAGATGGAAAGGGAAGTAGATAGGTGTACGATTACCAATTTCATCTTATACGATAGCAAGTTTACGCATGCAGATTAGTAAGTTTACGCCTGAAAAAATAAAATAAATTTATAATATATGCGAGGGAGAAAAATAGGATATTTACGGAAAAAAAAATTTTCCGTTTCTTAGGTTTTACCCGGCTGCGCTTCAAAAATTAAACCTTAATAACCCGCAAATCATTGATGTTAGAGAAATTATCTATAGTTTTTTTAATCGCAAAGGATGAGCCGATCCGATAGCCTGATATAAATTACAGTAATTTTTTTTATTCTTTAAAAATTATGCTTATAAAGCAAAACTGCTTTTGTAAAAAAATAATCTTCTGAAATGATTTGCCAGCGAGGTTTTCAGTCATTAGCCTAAAAACAGGTGCAATGTGGATAATAATTATAATTAACCTAAACTACAATCCGCTTGCAACATTTGACCGTAGATGGCGTTATAACAAAATTCGAACCATCAAAACAAAATTTCTTAAATTAAATCAACCTCATTATGTTAGACACAAAAACAAACGAAAATCAGTCGGGCCTGATTTACGAGGCGACCGCAAAACCATTCTCAAGAAGAAAATTTTTTGGAGTAGTTGGTGCAGGAACCGCAATTATGGCTACAGCTGCCGCATGTAAAAAAGACAAAAACAATTCAAACGATGGTGTAAACCTTGGAAGTGGTGACACCGGAATATTGAATTATGCTTATGCTCTTGAGCAATTAGAAGCAGCCTTTTATACACAAGTAGTAATGACGCCTTACGCCAATGCTTCTGCTCTGGAGATGGAATACCTTACTGATATAAGAAATCACGAAGTAGCCCACAGGGAATTGTTCAAAGCCGCTTTAGCCGGCAATGCAATTGTAGCCCTTGAAGTAAATTTTTCTTCCATTGATTTTACAAGCCGTGACAGTGTACTCGGAACTGCCAAAGCATTTGAAGACTTGGGGGTAACTGCTTATAACGGTGCCGGACAGTTGATTTCACCAACAAGTACAGGCGCAACATATCTTACATTAGCAGGTAAAATTGTTTCAGTGGAAGCACGCCACGCTGCTCTTATAGCCGATCTCATTTCTAACGGTACATTTGCAGACACGGTTGATGGAATGGGTCTTGATGGTGCACGTACTCCTTCTGAAGTATTAGGCATTGCCGGAGCTTACATCAAAACAAAAATTAACGCAAGTAACTTACCCTCTTAAATTTAATAATTATGAACTTACAAAATATAATATCTGAAATAGAAAAAGCAGACCCGGAAGTATATGACCGGCTTGATACCCGGAGAAGTGCAATGAAAAAATTTGCTAATCTTTCCGGCAAAGTTGCTGTCGCTTCAATTCCTTTTGCTTTAGGGTCAATGTTTAAAACAGCTTATGGCCAAAGTAATTCAACAGTAAACGATGTTCTAAATTTCGCTTTAAAGCTTGAGTATTTAGAAGCTGAATTTTATAACAATATAGTTGGCTCTGTGGGGTACATGACTGCCAGCGCTCCCGCCCAAGCTGCCTTATCAAAAATTAAAGATGATGAAAACAAACACGTAATTTTTCTTAAGTCTGTATTAGGCGCGGCCGCAATTGCTAAACCGACTTTTGATTTTACAGCAGGTAATGGTTCGGGTACCGGTCCTTTTACAGGATACCTTACTAATTATGCTGTTCAATTAGCAATGGCACAAACATTTGAAGATACAGGAGTACGGGCTTATAAAGGCCAGGCGCCTGCATTGCAAGGCAACCGTACAGTTCTCACGGCTGCTTTAGAAATCCATTCAGTGGAAGCAAGGCACGCATCGCATATAAGGTATATGAGAAGGGCGCAGAATATGGCAATTCCTTCCGGCCAGGTAGTAAAATCGTGGATCACTTTGAATCAAAGCGGTATTGATTTCCCACCGGGAAATGCCGCAATCCAAAAAAGCTATAATGGTGAAGAAGTCGTAACACAAGCAGGTGTAACGATTACCGGCATCGGCGGTAATTCATTCATTGACGCAAAGGCTGCATCGGAAGCTTTTGATGAACCTTTAACTACAGCACAGGTATTGGACATTGTTGATCCTTTCATAGTATAATCAACATCAAAAGATAAAATTAAAAATGGCTATGTTTCTTAAAGGCATAGCCATTTTAATAATTAGGCATATCAAATTTTCTCCACAGTTTCGTAAATACCCTACAGGTATTCAAAATAGAAAATGGACACGAGCGTTTCTCAAAATAATTATTTTCTAAAAAAAATAAAGTACAAGCAGCAAGAGTTGCACATGAGCTTTATTGATCATCTTGAAGTTTTGCGTTGGCATATCATGCGGGCGGCTATTGCCGTGGTATCTGCAACCATTGTAATTTTTGTTTTCATTGACTGGGTGTTTGATAATGTGGTGTATGCGCCGGCTCGTACCGATTTCATCACCTACAGCGGTTTGTGTACGCTAAGCCATAAGCTTCATCTGGGCGATGCACTTTGCATGCCGCCTGTGAATATTAAGCTTTTAGGAAGCACCGTAAGCGGGCCCTTTATGTCTGCAATATCTATTGCGTTTGCCGGAGGTATTATCCTGGCCTTCCCCTACATATTTTGGGAAGTATGGCGATATATAAAACCTGCTTTGAGCTCTAAAGAAATAAAAAGTGCAAGTGGCAGCATTGCGTGGGTGTCTATATGTTTCTTTATTGGCGCAGCCTTTGGCTATTATTTGCTGGCGCCTTTCACTTTTAATTTTTTGGCAAACTACCAGCTTGGCAATACGGGAGCATATACTTATTTGCCCACACTCGATGATTATATAGATACCTTAACGAGTATCATTCTTGGCTGTGGGCTTGGGTTTGAGCTTCCCGTAATTTGTTATGTGCTTTCAAAGATTGGTATAGTCAATCCTAAAATGCTGAAGGATTATCGCAAATATGCTTATGTGGTTATCTTAATTTTAGCCGCTGTTATCACCCCATCGCCTGATTGGACAAGCCAGGCTATAGTGACCATACCGCTTATTGCCCTATATGAAATAAGTATTTTTCTTTCAGGAAAAGTTGAAAAAGAGAAATTAATAAAAGTGCAAAACCTTAATTAATAACAAATGATTTGTACATAAAGTATATCTTTGAGACAAAATAAAAGTAATCTGCCTTTAATAAAAAAACGTAATTAATGTTTCATTATGTAAGCTTAAAAATCTATAAGAATCAACATCATTCATTCACTAAATAAAAATATAAATAATGTTAACTAATCTTTTAAAACCCGTTTTCCTCCTATCAATGCCGGGCGGCTCAGAATGGATACTTATCCTTCTTGTAATACTATTATTTTTCGGAGGTAAAAAAATACCTGACCTGATGCGTGGCATTGGTAAAGGCGTAAGAGAATTTAACGATGCAAAAGAGCATGTAAAAAACGAAATTAATGAAGGCATGAAAGAAAGAGATGTAAAGCCTTCTCAGAGCCCGGTTGCAACTACGGCTAACCCGATCTCTTAATTTTAGCTTTACTTTTTTTGATAATATCCCTGGCCGTCGCCGGGGATATTTCATTTGAGGCAAAGCTTATATTTGTACATTCGTTTTTATAAGAAGCTGTTTGAGTTATTTATTTGCCACAGATTACACACTTGCCCGACTGTGTCATTTTTCACAGATAAATCTGTGTATTTCGCAAAGCGAAGTTTCTGTGTAATTTGCGGCTAAAATATTTTCTTGCATGTCTAATCATTTTTTTTTAAATTGACTCAAACGGCTTCTAAATGAACTTGCAACCTCATGTATCTATTAAAAATAATAGTATGAATTATTGGCTTGTAAAATCTGAACCGTCTGTATATGGTTGGGATCAATTTGTAAAAGATAAAAAGACTTCGTGGGATGGCATTAGAAATTACGCAGCAAGAAATAATTTAAGGGACATGGAACCGGGAGATGAAGTATTGTTCTATCATAGTAATGAAGGAATGGAAATTGTAGGCATAGCAAAGGTTGTGAAAAAGGCTTACCAGGATTCTACAACAGACGATCCAAACTGGCTGGCTGTAGATATAAAGCCGTTGAAGAAATTAAAATCACCGGTATCGCTTATAGAAATTAAGAACCACAGCGAATTATCAAAAATGGAATTGGTAAGAATTTCGCGCCTTTCGGTTCAGAAGGTGAACCCGGAGGAATGGGCACTCGTTATGCATCTTTCCGGTACTAAATAATTGATAAAAAGCTAAGTAGTAGTCACCTTTCAGATGACGTGATCTGCTATTTATAAAAACATATCCTGAACAAAAATCTTAAGCAGGCGTCATTTTCGGCCAATATTTATAACTACATGGAGTTGAACCAATTTTAATTTTTTAAAAAAGACCTTATTTTTTTTTATAAATATTCATTTTAGGCTATATTTGTTCCATACCCGCTACCGAAAGGTACTGCCGCCTCTTCCTTACAAAGACTACATCATCTTCCAATACTTTTTCTGAAGAGCTGTTTACTTCAATTCCCGAGAAATATTTCTGGTTTAATTTATTATACTCTAAAACATTTTTTATGGAAAAGAAATTTACATTCTTCACAAGAACATTTATGTTAGCATGCAGCTTCTTACTCGCTGCCTCTTTTTTTGCAACCACAATAGCCCAGGTGGCTTGCCCGAATTCGCTTAACTTATTTACAGAAGATTTCGGCATAGGCACTTCTGTTGACCAAAGCTCGGATATTATTCCAGGATCTCTTACTTATCAGCACAAAGAGCCTTTGATCAATGACGGTTTTTATCAGATTTCTTATAAGAGTTACCAAAATTTTGGTTGGCATAAATCGTCTGATCATACAGGTAATATGAACGGAAAAATGCTGGTCGCCAACGGGCAGGCTGGTATGTTTTATAGACATACAGTTAGCCGCAGCGCGGGCTTTTTGCCAGGAGACTTTAGTGCCAGTTTATATGCAATGAACTTAAGCTTGGAGGCTACTTGTGCTTCTCCATTGCTTCCCACTTTTACTTACATGTTTGAGTATCTTGATGCGGCTAATAATTGGGAGCCTTTATCAGGATCGCCTTATACAGCAGCGCCACTTCCGGAGACCGCAACGCCTACATGGGTTTCTCAAGGGGCTATATTTACCTTGCCTGCCACGGGTTCATTTTTAGTTACTACATTGAGGTTAACAATCGGTGATGAAACAGGCGCCGGTTGCGGAAATGATTTTGCCATTGATGATATTAATATTTCTCAATGCCCTGAAGGGGCTGTAACACCAGTAACGTTCTTAAAAATTGGCGCACGCCAGAGAGGCAGTGGAGTAGCTATTGATTTTAGTACCTCGCAAGAGTTGAACAGCGATCATTTTGAGATCGAAAAAAGCGCAGATGGAAGTAGCGGGTGGATTAGTGTAAGTTCTTTGAAGGGAATGGGTAACAGTTCAGTTGTAAGAAGCTACAGCGCTTATGATGCTAAGCCTTTTTATGGAATCAATTTTTATCGCGTAAAACAATTTGATAAGGATGGCAAATTTAAATATTCCACAACTGTCAATGTAAAAATAAATGCCTCAAAAACGGGAGTAACTGTATTGGCAAATCCTTTCCAAAATAATCTTACTGTTGATTTCTTAAGCAGCAAAGATGAAGTTATAAATGCAAGACTGGTTGACATTAGTGGTAAACAAGTTGCTAAAGAAAGCTGGACAATAAATGCTGGTAGCACCCGGAAAGACTTCTCAAATGTAAGCGGATTGCAGCAGGGAATGTATATACTTTCTGTATCTAATGCCTCGGGAGAAATTCTCTATAACGGTAAAGTGCTTAAGCAATAGAAATAACGACAGACACATGAATCAACTAAAAAAGGAAACCTGCGGGTTTCCTTTTTTAGTGGTTCGTTAGGCATGTATGTCAGCTATAAGGTACTTCCAAAGGAATCCCTTTGGAAAAAGTACCGAACACGCTTTAGAGCAGGAATTATTAACGAAGAGTCCCGAAAGCATTACCAATGTCGGGATGCTCTATTCAATTGTTGTGACCGCGTTAGGATTCAAACCTAAAACCTTCTGATCCGTAGTCAGATGCTCTATTCAATTGAGCTACGCAGCCATTGGGCAGCAAAAATAATAAATAATTTATTCAACCCAATTCTTTTAGCATCTTGCATGGCAATTAAGTGTATGAAAATTCTTTTTTGGTCTATAGGTAAAGTCCATGAATCATTCGTGAAAGAAGGGATTGAGATTTTCAGCAAAAGGATTTCCCATTATTACCCGGTTGAGTGGAAGATATTTTCTTCCGCTAAAAATGCAAACGCCATGGCGGAGGAAGATATAAAGAAAGCTGAAGCGATTCAAATACTCAATGCAATTCAAAAAGATGATGTGCTAATTGCACTCGACGAAAATGGAAAACAATGGAAGTCCGAAGAACTTGCTTCTTTCATTCAGCAGAAAGCAAATGAAAGCGCTAAAAATTTAATCTTTCTTATCGGCGGCGCCTACGGCCTGCATGAAAGCATTTTAAATAAATGTCAATACAAATGGAGTTTATCCAAACTCGTTTTTCCTCACCAGTTGGTGCGGCTTATTTTGGCAGAGCAGGTTTACCGCGCCTGTACCATTATCCGCAATGAAAAATATCATCATTCTTAGTTTAATCAGTATGTTTGCTGCCTTTTAATTTTTATAGATGCCAACCACTCTTACCATTACTTTAATTATAATTATTATCACCGTCATTGTTTCCATTGCCGGCTTTCGCAGTGATAAGGTAATAGATGATCTTATTTTTTATCCGCCTGCTGTTACCGGGAGAAAGCAATATTATCGATTCATTACCTGTGGGTTTATTCACGCAGATATTGGTCACCTGTTTTTCAACATGTATGCTTTCTATCTTTTCGGCAATATTACGGAGGAAATATTTGCAGCAATTTTTGGCGATGCAGGCAAACTTCTTTACGTGATTTTGTATGGTCTTGCCTTGATCGCATGCCTTATCCCAAGTTTTTTAAAAAACAGGGACAACCGCAATTACAGGAGCCTTGGGGCTTCCGGCGCAGTGTCGGCAGTTGTTTTTGCATATATTATGTTTAACCCTATGGGTGGTGTTGGATTAATATTTATTCCAGTCTTCATCCCGGGATTTTTATTTGGAATTATTTATTTAGTGGTATCGTACCTGCTGGATAAAAAAGGTGGCGGGAGAATCAATCATTCAGCCCACATTTGGGGGGCGCTTTTTGGAATTATATTTATCATTGTCGCCAGCGAACTTTTTTCAACTTACCCGGTGCTCGAGCATTTTATTGATGCAGTTAAACACCTGGATCCGTCCAAAATATTTACAACTCATTAAACCGGATTCTAATCAGCCGCGTAGAGTTACTGGTAATTTTAACTCGGTCATCAATCCTTTTTCCTACAACCCAAATAATTTTCTTATCGCTTTCGATGATCCAAATTTTTTCCTTGTCTACCAGGGATAATTTTTGATCAATAAAAAATTTGCTGAGCTTTTTTTTTGCCGGCGAGCCCGATGCTTTTTTCATTCCTAAAGGATAAAAATAATCCCCTCTTTTCCATTTTCTTAACAGCAAAGGAAAAGTGATTTTATCTGCATCCAGCAAGGCTATTGAGCTATCGAATGTAAGCTCAATCTTTACGGGAACGACATTTTCAAACTTCAATATGCCATCTTCAAATCTGATTTCTTTGTCATTTTCTTTTATTAAAATATTGGAAGCAATCATTGCATTATGCGGCGCAATTATTATCCAATTCCTGTTTTTTATTATTATATGTGTAGCAGAAGAAATATACTTTCCACTTTCACTATCCAATAGTTTTTTTACTTCTTCCGTTTGATGAGCAGTGAAGCCAAACTCTTTTATTATCTCATATAAAATAGTTGAAAGTGCTTTAATCTTTTTTAATTTCAAAACAGGAATATGAATTTCGTTTTCTTTCTTCTCTATCAGTTTTGTTGTATGCCGGCTGATAATTTGCCGGTACAGCTCATCTATCTCTCCAAACCTTTCAATATTATTCATAAGATTTTCCTCCACGCCGGGAAACACTTTTTGCAAAGAAGGAATAAGTTGATTGCGAAAATAATTGCGTGTGTACTTGTCCGATAGGTTGGAAGAATCTTCCACAAATTGCAGATTATTTTCACTGGCAAAATTTAATAACTCTTCTTTTTTTGCAAATAATAATGGACGGATTATTTTCCCCTGCCTGGGCTGTATGGCCCTTAAACCTGCAATGCCGGTGCCTTTAAAAAAATTCATCAACAGTGTTTCAATGTTATCGTTGGCATGATGGGCAGTGAGAACAAATGTGGGATGTACGATGTGAGATGTACGATGTGGCTTACTGGCCGAAAGCTTCTGTTGTTCATGGGTGAGGTGACGGCTTTCCATTTCCGTTCTCAATTCTTCAAACCATTCATATCTTAATTCACGGGCGGCAACTTGTATTGAGAGCTTGTTGTCCTCTGCAAATTTTTCCGTATCAAATTTCTTTATAAAAGCTTTTACCTGGTATTTTTCGGCAAGAGAGCGCACAAATGCTTCGTCACGCTCACTCTCCTCTCCTCGTAGCTGAAAATTGCAATGCGCAATTTTGAAATCAAATCCTGCGTCTTTACACAATTCACAGAGTACAACAGAATCAATACCGCCACTCACAGCGACAAGCAACTGGTCTTTGACGCTAAAAAGCCGGTGGTTTTGTATGTAAGATTTAAATTTATCTGGAAGACTCATGCAATGGTGTTAGAAAGAATTATTCGGGTTCGATATCTTCAAACGCTCCCTGCAGTTCATTGTAAGAGTGCTGGTCGCCCGCTTTCCTCGCTTCTTCCATTCCGCGTTCATACACTCTTAGTGCCTTTGGAATATCACCAAGCCTTTCATATAATTTACCCAAATGGTAGTAAGAGCCAACATAAGTAGGTTCTCTTTTTAATATATCGTTGAACAAAACTCTTGCTTCAATATCATTGCCCACTTTTATATACTCAAGTGCAAGTGCGTGCTGCAAAAAGCTATCTTTTTGCGCAGTTTTCATATACTCTTTAAGCTTTGCTATTCTATCCATCAAATAATTTTTCCTTTTTTTTCTTTTATCTTCGCCGCTCTTAAAAAGATGTAATGAAGATACTTGTTTGCATTAGCAAAACACCGGATACAACGGCAAAAATAGCTTTCGCCGATAACAATACGAAATTTGCAGAAGCAGGCGTACAGTTCATTTTAAATCCTTACGATGAATGGTACGCACTCGTAAGAGCAATTGAGTTAAAAGAGGCCGATCCCTCCGCAATTATTCATTTAATAAACGTAGGCGTTGCGGATGCTAATCCCATCATACGAAAAGCGCTGGCGCTTGGAGGCGATGAAGCATACCGGGTAAATAGCGATAGCCGCGACAGTTTTTTTATTGCATCGCAGATTGCAGAAATAGCGAAGCAAAATAATTATGATCTTGTTTTTACGGGAAAAGAAACGATTGACTACAATGGCTCATCACTTGGTGGAATGATTGCTGAACTTCTACAGATGCCTTATATTTCTTTGGCGACTAAATTTACGCTTAACGGAACTTCGGCTACGGTTACCCGTGAGATCGAGGGTGGCGAAGAAGTGGATGAAGTAGATCTGCCGGTAGTAGTTAGTTGCCAGAAAGGAATGGCGGAACAAAGAATCCCGAACATGCGTGGCATTATGGGAGCAAGAACAAAACCTTTGAAAGTTTCTGAACCCCTGCAGGCAGAGGAGTTAACGGCTATTGAATCGTTCGAACTTCCGCCTGCAAAGCAAGGAGTAAAGTTAGTGCCGGCTGATCAACCGGAAGAACTGGTGAGATTGCTTCATGAAGAAGCAAAAGTGTTTTGAAATAAGCCTAACACACCCCTAACCCCTATCCAAAGGATTCCAATGGCAAAGGGGAACAAGGACAGTTTCCGAACCTGATAACTAATAACTAGTACCCGATACCCGATACCCGATACCCGATACCTGAAACTTGATTCTTAATTCTTAACTAATAAAATGAGTGTATTAATATTTTTAGATCAGTCAGACGGGCATATAAAAAAGAGTTCTTTTGAAGCTGCCTGCTATGGAGCAAAAGTTGCCGAATTGATGGGAACTACGGCAGACGGCATTCTGCTGGGAACAGTGAATGATGACCTGGCGGGGTTAGGTAAATATGGCTTGGAGAAGATCTATACAGTAAAAAATGAAGCGCTGAATAATTTTGATGATGAAGTTTTTACGAAGATATTAGCTGAAGCTGTAAAGAGCGCGGGAGCCGATGTTATCATTTTTTCAAACAACTTTAATGGTAAAGCCATAGCTCCGCGGTTATCTGTAAGCTTAAACGCCGGGCTTGTTTCAGGCGCCGTAGCGTTGCCCGAAATAAGTAATGGATTTGTAGTTAAGAAAAATGTTTTTAGCGGAAAAGCGTTTGCCAATGTTTCAATAAAGTCTGTAATAAAAATAATCTCTTTAAATGCTAATGCATATAAAGTAACCGAAGGTGAGAGAACCGCCGAGGTGAGTGAATTGAATATCGAAATTCCTCAAGGCCGCGTAAAGGTGAAAGAAGTAAATAAAGTGGAAGGTGAAATTCCTCTTTCAGAAGCAGAAATTGTTGTAAGCGGCGGACGAGGTTTGAAAGGCCCGGAAAACTGGGGGATAGTAACCGACCTGGCGAAAGCGCTTGGTGCTGGGACAGCCTGCAGCCGCCCTGTGAGCGACAGCGACTGGCGCCCCCATCATGAACATGTGGGACAAACAGGTTTGGCAATTGCCCCTAATTTATACATAGCCCTCGGTATATCGGGCGCCATTCAACACCTTGCGGGGGTAAACCGCAGCAAAATAATTGTGGTGATCAATAAAGATCCTGAAGCGCCTTTCTTTAAAGCTGCCGACTATGGAATAGTGGGCGATGTCTTTGAAGTTGTTCCAAAAATTACAGAAGCGGTAAAGAAATTAAAAGGATAATTTTTGTGTTAGCTATGTAGCGGCTCACAAGATGCGCTCAACTATTTTACAAAGCTTTTCATTTAATGAAAGGCTTTAATTTTTATATATTTGCCAATATCAAAAAATCAACAAAACAGAGAGATTGGTATGAAGAAAATAGAACTGGAAATCGTAGCCCTGTCTCATAGTATTACACAAACGCATTCGTATGCTGTTGTTCTTGGGGAGGTTAATGGCCTGAGGAGACTTCCAATAGTAATAGGAGGCTTTGAAGCGCAGGCAATAGCAGTAGCCCTTGAGCGCATGCAACCCAGCCGGCCACTTACCCACGACCTCATGAAAAATTTTATGCTTGCTTTTAATATTGAGCTCCACGAAATAATAATCAACGATCTGCAGGAAGGAATATTTTATTCAAAATTGGTATGCTCTACAGATAATGACACGGTGGAAATTGATTCGCGTACTTCCGATGCTGTTGCATTGGCCGTGAGGTTTGGCTGCCCTATTTATACCTATGACAATATATTGGACAGCGCAGGTATCCTGATGGAAGAAGACGATAAAAAGAAAAAGGTAGTCGTTTCTCATACGGATGCGGCCAGTGATGATCTAAAAAAGCTATCTATAGCTGACCTTGAAAATTTACTGAAAGAAGTATTGGAGCAGGAAGATTATATAAAAGCCGCTTCCATACGGGATGAAATGCAGGGAAGGAAAAAAGGCTGATTTTCTACTCGCACGACAAAGCCTCTCTATAAATTATTCAACTGTTTATTTTTCTTCCCGGCTTATGATAGCTTTTCCAAATTGTAAAATAAACCTTGGTCTTAATATCCTCGCGAAGATGGAAAATGGATTCCATGAACTGGAGACAGTTTTTTACCCCGTAAATATTCATGATGCCTTAGAGATCCTTCCGGCAACAATTCTTGAAACAGAACTGACCGTTACAGGCATAAATACTGGTGACACAGAAAATAACATTTGTTTGAAAGCCTATCATCTTATAAAAAAAGATTACCCTCAACTACCCGGATAAGGATACACCTTCACAAGGCAATTCCGATGGGGGCAGGCCTGGGTGGAGGTTCCGCTGATGGTGTGGCCATGCTGCAGATACTCAATAAAGAGTTTGATCTCAAAATTAGCAAAGATCATCTTTTCGGCTATGCGTTGATGTTAGGCAGTGACTGTCCTTTTTTTCTACTGAATCAACCATGCCTTGCAGCAGGACGCGGCGAAAAATTGATACCTTTACCAATCTCTCTTTCAGGATATAAGCTTGTGATAATAAATCAAGGAATTCATCTCAGCACAGCGGAGGCATTTCAAAATATAATACCTGCAATCCCGCATAAAAAAATCAAGGAAATTATAAGACAACCAATTGCCACCTGGAAAGAAGAATTAAAAAATGATTTTGAAGAGCAAATTTTTGATAACTATCCTTCTATAAAAAAAATAAAGGAGCAGCTATACGCAGAAGGTGCGATATATGCTTCAATGAGTGGAAGCGGAAGCACCATTTATGGAATCTTTGAGAACGATATTAATCCCAACTTTCTATCAGGTACTGATTATTTTTATAAAATAATTGAAGCTACCTGAACCTTGCGTCCGTTTTTAAACATCCTACTATTATTATTTCTTTCAGGCACGCTGCCTTTGCCATCTTCTGCACAGCAGCATGCGATCACGCCATTGCAAAATGCCATCAATGTCGATTCGCTAAAGCTCATTTATGGAAAGCATAAGCATTTTTTAAAAGAATATGAATTGCCCTCCCTGCTTGCTTTATCTTATTATCCCGAACTAATGAATACAACTATTTATTTTAAATATCATAGTATTAATAGTTCTGCTCAAACCACCATCACTCTGGGCTCAATATTTGAAAAGACTAATAAAAAATATATTATTTATCTAAATAAGGATACGGGCCGAACAGGAATGATTTTAAGTGATGCACCGCTGGAAGCCCAGGTGGCGGTATTAGGGCATGAACTTTCTCACGTGAATGATTTTAAAAGCCGGGGATTTTTTGAGCTTGCTTTTTGGGGGCTGCGATATCTTTTTGTAAAGCAAAGAACAAAAATAGAACGAGGTACAGATGAGGATACCATTGAGCATGGGCTTGGCCGGCAGCTATATGAATGGGCTGAATATTTCTTGCACGAATCCACTGCTAATAAGCACTATCGTAAAATGAGGGAAAAAAAATATTTGCACCCGGATGAAATACTTGCGTACATGAAATCGTTTCAGCTGAAATAAGTGTTTACTATAAAAAATAATTTGCATTGGTAAAAAATATATCTTTGCTGCATTGAAAAATAGCATACACATATTACACTTCCTTCAGTTAAATCTTGATTTCCTCGATCACAGGTTTTAACGATATCGCTCCTTTCTTTTCAATTTTTTTCAATCAATTCTTTTTATGCCAACTCAATCTATAAGTTCGCTTAGCGATAATTTTATTATTCTCGAAAATGAATACGGTGCGCACAATTATCATCCATTGCCCGTAGTGCTTCAAAAAGCAAAAGGCGTTTTTGTATGGGATGTTGAAGGGGAAAAATACTATGATTTTTTAAGCGCTTACTCCGCTGTGAACCAGGGCCATTGCCATCCAAAAATCATTAGAGCGCTGATTGAGCAGGCACAGTTGCTAACCCTTACCAGTAGGGCATTTTATAGTGAAGGACTTGCTTTATTCACGCAGTATATCACTAACTATTTTGGCTATGAAAAAGTGCTGCCGATGAATACGGGAGCAGAAGCTGTGGAAACAGCGTTGAAGCTTTGCAGGCATTGGGGTTATGCAGTAAAAAAGATCAAGGAGAATAAAGCAAAAATTATTGTGTGCAGCGGAAATTTTCATGGACGTACTTTGGGCATTATTTCTTTCAGCACTGATGATACTGCCAGAAAAGATTTCGGGCCTTATCTCCCCGGCTTCATCGTAATCCCATACAACGATCTTGCGGCATTGGCAGAAGCTCTCAGGGATAAGGATGTCGCCGGATTTTTGGTGGAACCCATACAAGGTGAAGCCGGCGTAATTCTACCTGATGAAAATTATTTATCAAAAGCAAAACAGTATTGTAAAGACGCAGATGTTTTATTTATTGCTGATGAAATACAAACCGGCCTTTGCCGCACAGGCAAAATGCTTACCTGTGATCATGAAAACGTGCGACCCGATATTTTGATTTTGGGCAAAGCGCTGAGCGGAGGCACAATACCGGTAAGCGCCGTTCTCGCTGATGATGAAATTATGCTTACCATAAAGCCCGGGGAACATGGAAGCACTTACGGCGGAAATCCGTTGGCATGTAAGGTAGCAATTGCTGCCTTAGAAATTTTGAAAGAAGAAAAAATGGCGGAAAATGCAGAAAAAATGGGTGAGCTTTTTAGAGAAGAATTAGGCAAAATTAATTCTCCATATATATCGGATATAAGAGGTAAAGGACTGCTGAATGCCATAAGTATTAAACATACCGATGATGATGCTGCCTGGAAATTATGTATCGAATTAAAAGAAAATGGTTTGCTGGCAAAACCTACGCATGGTGATAAGATCCGCTTTTCACCGCCCCTCATCATTACAAAGGACGAGGTGAAAGATTGTGCAGCGATAATTAAAAAAAGCCTGAGTGTATTGGATTAGATTTTATTTTAAATCATCGGATCCAAATACTAAAGGAAGTAAGTCTGCTGCGTTTTCTATTACCTGCACCTTACCTTCCATGCCGCTTAAAATTATTTTTATCGGGTTTTTAGTCCGTTGTTGAAACTCCGTAAATGATTGCCGGCAAATACCGCAAGGGCTTACCGGCCGGTCACTCTTGCCTTTTAAATTATTGTAGGCAATAGCTACCGTATCGATACCAATACCGGGATATTGAGAAGATGCAACTGAAAGCAAAACTCTTTCGGCGCAAATGCCGGCTGGATAAGATGCATTTTCCTGGTTAGTGCCCGTAACCACTTCTCCATTTACCAAACTTGCGGCAGCGCCTACGTGAAAATTAGAATAAGGCGCATAGGCAAATTGCGTAGCAGAACGTGCTTCGGTTAATAAAAATAAATCTGCCTGGTTTAGTTCATCTGCCGATTCATATATTGAAATAGTAAACTTGTGTTCCTGCCTTTCCATATCAAATGTTTTATATTTTAAACTTAGCGATTAAAGTATGAAACAATATTTAATTAAGTGTATTTCTTTTATTCTTTATAAAAAAAAGACTCGCAAATTTTTTCAAATTTCTTTATTGATATAACAGTAAATTTTTAGTTCTATCACGGCTTGTGTGTATGATTAGCTCAGTATTACGATGTTTCTTTTTTGAATTGGTAAGTTATTATCCCATCATCAATTCACATTTTTCAAATTCTCTTTTCTTGCAAAAAATAATGTAATAAGCCTGCCTGGCGTGTAAACAGGCAGGCTTATTACATTATTATAACTTGCCCATACTATTTGTTATAGAACCAATTTTTGCAATCTTTATAAAAAAACACTTTTATGTTACGAACAAAATCGTATATTGCTTACGAATAAAGTCGTAAAAATGAACCTCCGTAAAAATAACAAGCCTACAGAAAGCGAGTTAGAGATCCTTCAAATCCTTTGGGAGCAAGAGTCTTCTACCGTACGGGATGTGCATGAAGTGCTCTCCAAAACCAAAGAAACCGGCTACACTACTACCCTGAAGCTTATGCAAATAATGTTTGAGAAAAAACTGGTAACAAGAGATGACAGTGCAAAAACGCATGTTTACCAGGCTGCCGTAAGCCGCCAGAAAACACAAAAGCAATTTTTAGATAAAATGATCAATGGCTTATTTGCAGGCTCCTCTACACAACTTGTATTGCAGGCTCTTGGTAACCAAAAAGCTTCGAAAAGCGAACTGGACGAGATTCAAAAATATCTTGATGACTTAAAAAAACAGTAAAATGGATTTGGCAACTTTACAGCATTCTGTGTTTTTGCAAGCCCTTGGCAGCGTTATTATAAGCAGTTTGTGGCAGGCCTTTATTTTATGGTTCATATATGAAACAATAAATGTCTTTTACAAAACGGCTACGTCAGGCTTCAAAAATAAGCTCAGCACTTTGCTCATGTTTATTGCGTTTGCATGGTTCATCAGCAGCCTTATTTCAAAAATTTCTTTTGATGAAAAAGAATTAGCCTCCGTTTCATCATCGGTGGCAGCAGGGGTTTCATTGCACCAGGCTTCGCTAAGCGGGTTTACTATGCAGCGCCTCTTTACGTATGCAGGAGGTGTATTGCCATACTTATCAGTTTCCTATATTTTGCTGCTGATCTTTTTAATAATCAAGCTTTTTTCCGCTTACAGGTATGTTTATTTTATAGCGAATAAAAAATTAGTAGCGCCACCGGTGAGACTGCAGGATTTTGCTTCAAACGTTGCCGGAAAAATGATGATTGTAAAAAAAGTGCAAGTGTGGCTATCAGAATATGTGGATGTACCGGCAACAATCGGATTTATAAAACCATTGATTCTTATTCCCATAGCATCGGTGAACAATTTATCTTCTGATCAGTTAGAAGCGATTATTCTTCATGAATTGTCGCACATCAAACGAAATGATTATCTCGTGAATCTTTTCATATCAGTGATAGAAACTATTCTTTTTTTCAACCCATTCATCTTATTACTTTCAAAGGCTTTGAAAAGAGAAAGAGAAAATTGTTGTGATGATTTTGTAATGCAATACCGGTACGATCCCCACTCCTATGCTTCCGCTTTATTGAGCCTGGAGCAATCGCGAAGAAGTAATTTACAATTGTCTGTTGCGGCTGTATCCGGTAAAAAACAATTACTCATGAGGATCAAACGAATTACTAATAATAAAGCAGCAAATAATCAATTCAACTACGGGCAAAAGTTATTTGCCTTAATAGCAATTACCGGTATTATCTTCTCTATCGGTTGGCTTGCTCCACAAGAGAAAGACAAACGCGGAATCAAGCAAGAAGCAAAAAAGTTGGAAAAAAATATCAGTATTACCAAAGTGCTGCAGGATAAAAAAGGCAAGTGGGTTGAGTTACCGAATTTTCAAACGGAACTTAGATCTCCTAAGGATAGGCGGGCAAAGGATACAAAGTCGTCATCCATTGATACATTTAAAAGCACTGACTCAACATTCATAGCACCAGACAACAATGATGTGACATCGTTCAAATGGAAAAATTTTGAAAACAACTCATTAAAACTCGCCGGCCACTCTCTTCAAAATTCCAGGGTCTTTAATATTCAAAAGGCGAAATTTGCACCTTTTAAGGCTATATCAAATTTTACATTTCCAAAACTTAATATAAACATTGATGTTGCTGATCTAAATAAAAACCTGCAGCAAGCGTATAAACAAATAAATGCGCTGGATTGGAATCAAATTCAGTCTGACATAAATGAAGCACTCTCTAATATAGATATTGAACACATAAATGAAGAGCAAAAGAAAGAATTGCTTGAAGAAAAGGCAAAGTATCTGCAATTAATGCTACTTCAAAAAAGACGAATAAATCGCGTTAAAAACTTTTTACCAAAGCCTGGAAAAGATTTTGTTGTAAGCGATTCTTCGCATGTGTCTGGAATTGGCTGGGTGGATAGAGATGTTTTGCCGCGTCAAAATGGGTATCGTACTGAAATTACGACACAAACGCATGAAAGTGGGAATTTTAATTATGTATACGTGTCTAAGCCGGGTGCGGAAGTAGAAAGTATATTGCCCCGCAACGGCAGCGCTCTCAAGGCTTTCACCGTTTCAGGATTAACCAACAAAAATATAAAGGTGGTCATAGAAAATATTAATGAAGCCTTTAAGGGTGGTAAGGCTTCTCTCAATTTAAAAATTACCCAATCACCTCTTCAATAATCTTTTTTGTCTCTTCAAAACCGTCATGGTGATAAGCATGAATACCTTCCTTTCTTGCGGCTTCCACTAACATGGGGCGGTCATCAAAATACAGGCATTCATGCGGCTCTGCCTGCGCAATACCTAGCGCCAGCCTGAATATACCAGGATCCGGCTTGCGCATGCCCACCTCGCAGGAAGACACAAATGCATCAAAGAAGTCGTGGAGATTGAAAGTCTTTATGCGATAGTTATTAAGTTCTCTTGCTTCATTATTGATAGAAATTATTTTTATCCGTGGATGTGCGTTTTTCCATTGCACCAGCCAGGGTAAGGTGTCTGGCAATTGGGTGGATTGTTTAAAAATAAATTCTTTAAAATCTTCCCTGGAGAAGCTACGTGGCTGATGAAAGATTACTGTATCAAGATATTCGTCAAGCGTGACCTTGCCAATCTCATATACATTAAAAATGAAATGATGCAGCTCATCCATTTCAACATAGTCGAGCCCATATTTTTCTGCGGCTGCCTGCCTTGAAAGATGGCCCCAGCCGTTGCTTAGCAACACACCGCCAATATCAGAGAACAAAATTTTATATGAGCTTTTCATTTGAAATATAATTAATTATTTAATGAATGGAACTTCGAGCAATTGAACTTTCTGCAGGCGCCGCTTATGCCTTTCGGCGCCTGTAAATTTTGCATTTAAAAAAGACCTGATAAATTCTTCTGCTGCCATCACGCCGGTAACGCGGCCACCAAGGCAAAGCAAATTCATATCATCATCTTCCACGCCCTGGTGAGCAGAGAAATAATCCTGTATCAAGGCGGCTCTTACGCCCGCCACTTTGTTAGCCGCAATAGCAGCTCCCACCCCACTGCCGCAAATAGCAATGCCCCGCTCTGCTTTTTTTTCAGCAACCGCTTTTGCTAAAGGAATTACAAAATCTGGATAGTCATCTGCAGGATTATTTTCGTAAGCGCCGAAATCAATTATTTGATGCTTTTGCGCCACAAGAAAATCGTGCACTGTTTTTTTCAAGTCAAAGCCTCCATGATCTGCTGCTATACCTATTATCATACAATAAAATTTTGTGGTTCATTTAATATGGGAAGCACTTTTTCACGAATCCCTTTTTCAATATCTTGTTGTTTCCACAATGCTGCCCCTCCTTTTATTCCGTCCCTGTTGCCAACAATTATAATATTTTTATCCAGCACAAAATCTAGCTTGGAAGCGTTGCCGCCACTGATGTATAATACATCATAATTAATAACAACCTTCAAAATTTCCAGCACTCTCTTCATTCTTTTATTCCATTTCTTTTTGCCAATTCTTTTTAATTCTTCTTCACCTACATATTCATCGTAATCTTTCTTTTTTGTAATAGGGTGATGCGCTATTTCCAAATGGGGCAATAAAATACCATCGCTAACGATGGCCGAGCCAAAGCCGGTGCCCAGGGTTATCATCATTTCAATGCCCTTACCGGCGGCTATCGAAAGCCCCTGCAGATCGGCATCGTTTATAGCAAGTGCAGGTTTGCCCAACAGCAGTTCAAGATTTTTTTGAAGATCAAATTCGGCCCATTCCATTGTGCCGAGGTTAGGCGCTGTCTTTACGACTCCTTTTTTGATATAACCGGGAAACCCTACTGAAATTTTATTATAGTCTATAAACTTACTTGCCAACTGTCTTATCACTTCCATTACTTTTCCCGGCGTAGAAGGCTGAGGCGTGGGCAGCTTTTGATATTCCTGCAAAAAATCGCCATCGCTGCTCAACACAGTTCCTTTTATATTTGAGCCGCCGATATCGATTGAAAGAATTTTCTGGTGGATGGTGATGTCAGGCATTTGTTTTAATTTAAAGTTTGAGAAAATAAGGTTGCAAAAAATTTAGAAAGACTTGGCAATAGTATAAAAAAAAAATTTAGCAGGTTAAATTTAATCAACATTAAATAATTCTGCGTGCCGCTTTTCTTTTGGCTCCTTTGATATATCAATAGTAGTTTAGTGGAACGTCAATAAAATTCATGCTTTGAATAAATGGTTTGAAAATGTAAAGTTCTTTATATGCGGATGGTTTTTTGCCGCCATTTTTTTATACTTAATGCGGCAGGTAGGTGTAGTTGGGCAAAACGGCATCAATATTCCAATGAAATGGTTCATCATTCTTCTACCCGCATTTACCCTTGTGCCTGGCTTTATTTTTGGCTCTCTTCAATACTTTTTTGAAAAAAATCTTAAAAGGAAATTTCCTTTTGTCCTATTGATCTTGCGGGTAACTGCTGTACAGTTGATTGCCATTTCTTTACTTACTGTAAGCTTTTACTCCGTGGTATCTATGATGGAAAATACGTGGAGTAATTTTTATAAATACATATTTTCTGCGGGCTCTTTTGTGCTAAACTTATATGTGTTGCTCGTAAATATATTCTTTGCAATTTTAATTGAGATTATCAGGCTGATAGGGAAAAATAATTTTATAAAGCTGCTCACCGGCAAATTTTTTAATCCGCAGGAAGAGTACAGGATCTTTATGTTTATTGATCTTAATTCATCGACCACCATTGCTGAAAAGCTTGGTCATTTAGCTTATAGCAATTTTATACAGGATTGCTTTTCCGACATGGATATTGTACACATTTACGGCGCTGAAATATATCAATACGTAGGCGATGAAGCTGTGCTAACGTGGAAACTTTCAAAAATGAAATCTGCGATCCAGTCCATAGATGCATTTTGGGCTTTTCAGACCAAGCTGATAAAAGAGTCCGATTATTATTTTAAAAAATATGGTATGGTCCCCGAGTTCAAAGCAGGCATGAGTATCGGTATGGTTACGGTGGTGGAAATAGGCCAGTTAAAAAAAGAAATCGCTTATCATGGAAACACTTTGAACACAGCAGCCCGTGTTGTTGCCTTATGTAATATTTATGGAAAGAGATTATTGATCACCAAAAAGCTTTACGATGAATATATGAAAGTAAAATCCAAATATATTTTCAAAAAAATTTCTGAAACCCAACTCCGGGGTAAGCAGGGAATTACCGAGATATACAGTATCACGTTGCCGGTTATTGATTAGTTGATTGGTTGATTGGTTAATTGGTTAATTGGTTGATTGGTTGATTGGTTGATTGGTTGATTGGTTGATTGGTTGATTGGTTGATTGGTTGATTGGTTAATTGGTTAATTGGTTAATTGGTTGATTGGTTTGTTAATTGTAAGTTATCGGTTGACTGGTATAGAGTAAATTTCGCAAGCTACTAAAGCCACTCACAAATTTTTTTAAGATCATTCAGTTTGATTAAGATTTTGAGAATATTGGTATTTGCAAAGCATTTTTTAGCAGATTTCAATTATGTTTCCGGTCTTCTAAAACCGAATTTAAGCTCGTTGAGATATAAGTTGTGCGGGTGCTCTTTTATTTTTTATTACTGATAATAGCAATTTGTATTCTATTACTCTTCAATTTTGGAGCAATTAGGTATAGAAACACACCGCAGACAAAACAAAACACCGAAAGTATTTCTGCTTGGGTTGGGTGAAGGCCAAAGAAGTTATAACGGACATCAATCCTGATCTGCTCAATCAAAAAACGTTCAATGGCCATGAACATTAGATAAAAAGCTGAAATACGCCCTGCAAGCTTTAAACGTTTTCTTATCAGCATTAAAAGGCGAAACAATATAAGCCCGGTTATAAGTTCATATAACGGAGTAGGGTAAACGCCAATGGCTAATTTGTTGCAATAATCCTCCCAGGAGCAGCCAGGGATATAGATGCCTTTGCGTAAAACGTTATGCGGGTAATCGTAACTCCATAGCCAGTCCGGTAACCAAGAGAAAGGATTTGGATCTGGATTATTTATACCCCAATCCCCATCGCCTGAAACCTGGCAGCCTATTCTTCCGAGCGAATAACTCAGCATTAATGACGGCGCCAACGCATCAGCCATACGCATTCGCTGCACGCCAAACTTGTAATGGTAAAGCCACATGGCAAATGTGGCTACAATAAATCCACCCAGAAAAGCAAAACCCTCCGAAGAAAATAAACTGCCAACAGGATCCTTGATGAATGAATTCCAATATTCCAGCACGCCAAATACTTTAGCGCCAACTATGCCGGACAATGCTGCAACTAATATGGCATGGGGAACATATTCATGCGGATAGATTTTTTTTGTTTCTTCGTAAGGCGTTACAAGCTTTTGTTTGTACCCTGAATAAAAAGTAATAAATGCCCAAATGCCGCCGCAGGCAAGGCCCGCAATCAAGTTGCCTTGCAATGAGAAAAAATAATCCGCATTAGTTTGAATACTGCGGGCTGTCACTAAACCGATGAGTTTAAAACCTCCAATAAAACCTAATATAAAATGAAACAGCACAAGCCGGAAGTTTAGCCCTTTACCAACAATTACTGTTTCTGTTCTGTAAGTTAATTCCCCGTTTTTTTCTTCACGCTTTAACTCATATTCCCAAAGCCAGGCGCCGGGAATAAACGCCAATGCCATACAGAAACCGGCAGAACTTATCGCTTTTAAAAAAGGAATGCTGATTCCAAATAAGTCTTTTATTAAGTAGTATAAATTGGGATACATTATTCAGTAGCAATCTCAAATATGAAGATCGCAATCAATATACAGCGTTATGTTTTATTCAGTATAGGAAAAGTTTTTACCGGATGTAAGACCTTTGAAATGATCAGTTCTAAATGGCGCCACAGGCAGGTCATTTTTATTGTATAGATCAACTTCACCTGGCTCGCTGCTCCATAAATACCTTACTGCAACCGGAGATTTCATATTTGCATTATAAACAATCACCGAATGATCGTTTCTTATAAAAGCCTTTGCCCAATGAAATATGCTGTCAGCACCTGCGATCGCAAAGCCACGCACATAGCCATATTTATCGTGTGAAAAAATATTTTCGTCGAAATCCACAACAATGCCGTCACCTTCCAAATGCATGCTTTTATACACAGGGCTTGTATGTATGCTATCAACATGATACACAATATTCAAAGCGGTCATTGCAAGCCTGTTGCCCACGGCAAGCTTATTATGCGGATGGAGATTGCCTGCTTCACCAACATCTATTGTTACAGCCATGCCGGTGTTAGGTAACGCCAAGGCAGCGGCCTGCGCTTCACGCTGCTCAGCCCATTCACTGTTTTCGGGTTCCGCCGGGTCTTTGCCTAAATTAGGAAGCTGCACAAATAAAAATGGGAGATCGCTTTGATTGAATTGCTTCCTCCAATCACTTATCATTGCCGGAAAAAGTTGTTTGTATTCCTCCGCTCTGCCGGCATTGGTTTCGCCCTGGTACCATATAAAACCTTTGATGGATAATTGTGTTAGCGGCGCAATATTCGCATTGTATAAAATGGTTGGCGTGCCGAATATGTAAGCATTGGCAACCAAAGGTTTTTTGAATTTGGCCGCATCAATTTGAACCCCTTTTTTATACTTCCATTCGCCTGCCCAATGTGGCGACCAAAACATATTGTACATACCGCCTTTACCACCGGCATCAAATACACGCACCACCACAACGTTGTCTTTAGGCTTTATAATATCCTTCGGAATTTTATAAGTGTACATATTCATATTGCCATACCCTTCGCCCACTTTTACACCATTCACCCAACACATATTGTAATCATCTACCTGGCCCAGGCTTATGGATGCATCACCCATAAAATTCCTGGGAAATGAATCATAACTTTTCCTGAACCATACCGAGCCATCATAATCTTTTAGTTCATTATTTTCCCAATGCGAGGGCTGATTCATCGTTTTCCAATCACTTATATCTATTTCCGGCTTATACCATTCCTGCTTCAGGCCAGGATCATCTTTTAAAAAATATTTTTTATTCCATGCATCTTTTGTTTTTTCAAAATCTTCATTAATTTCTTTCATGCTTTTATGCGGAGCCAGATAAGTGTTGTAGAAATTATCAAATTGCGGAAACTGGTGAACCGCTTCATTGCTCATCCATTCTTCAACAGCCGTGGCACCAAGGTTGTCACTTATTAAACCAATCGGAACATTTAAATGTTGTTGTAAATAACTTCCGAAGAAAAAGCCAACGGCAGTAAAACTATTTACGTTTTGCACGTTGGCGATCTTCCAGGTGCCGCCTTTTATGGTATCCTGTGGTGTGTAATCTGTTCCAATGCCCGCGGTAAAAAGCCTTATGTTATTGTTGTTGAATGTTGCTGTATCAGGTTTTGGGGATGCTTCTCTTGTGCTGAATTGCATATTGCTTTGGCCTCCGCAGACCCACACATCGCCAAATAAAACGTTACCTAACTCAATTGTGTTTTTCCCTTTAATAATTATCTGATAAGGGCCGCCGGCGGCCTGTGCCGGCAAAGTGATTTTCCATTTACCATTAGTCGTTTTGGCATTGTAATCTGCATTATTGAAGACGATAGAAACTGTTTCTCCGTTATCGGCCGTTCCCCAAATATTGCACGGTTTATCACGCTGCAACACCATATTGCTTTGAAATAATGATGATGGTCTTACGTCAGCTTTTGCAATGAAAAATGTCATGCAAAAAATAAAGAGGCAAAAGAACCTGGCTTTTAATTTCATTATTAAAAATCAATATTATTGATAGTGATAGTATGCGTTACAGGTTTTGCAAGTTCATACATTTGATCCGTCATTTCATTCATCTCAGCTTCTAATTTATTGCGTGCGGAGTTATCGTGTAACAGTGCTTAGTCATCCTTTTTACCATTAATAAAAAGATTTTTCTTTGCTGCTGTCATCACAGAACCTGTAATAGCAGGCGTATCTTTTAAGAACCATCCTTTATCGTACAGGTAAGTCATAACTTATAAAATAAAAGGCACGCATTTTATCTTCAAGATTTTTTCTTTTCAATTGTAATTCGGCTACTTTTTTTGCCTGTTGATATTGCGGCGTGTTGCTTAAGATTGCAACGTTAATACCCTCGCCTAATGAGGCGCCGCTAAAATTGGTTATTAATCGTCCATCTATTTTTAAAGAATAATTTTTATTTGCATCAAGGCCTTTTATGGTAAACATTTCTTCATCAAATTCTTTTATAAAAGGAATTATATTTAAGGCTTTATACTCCTTCTGCGGATTAAAAAAAACTCTTGCTGATTTTGCGAGGTATGAAAATGACAGGGCATTGTTCTTATTTTGTATCGCTGCTATCGTAGTATTATCTGCACGCATGGACGCTGATTTTAAATTATTACTCTGTAAATAGATGTCACCTAATGAATACTTTTCCTCTATTAATAAATAAAAAAATCATTTTTTATTCGTTAAGAATTTCTGTTGATTTGTTTAGCACTAATTAATAATAACAATTTTGTATAGAGGAAAAACACTTGTAAAGTGTCTTATTTTTAGCTGATAAACTTTTGCATTTGAAAACTTTTACGTTCTTTCTTTTGATTTGCTTTGCTGGCAATGTTAGTGCGCAAACAAAGCATCCTGCAGATTATATCAATCCTTTTATTGGTGCAAGCACGAGCGCCGGCAAAGCGGGAATCTACCATGGTTTGGGTAAAACATTTCCGGGAGCAACAACGCCTTATGGCATGGTGCAGGTAAGCCCCAATACCATCACGGGCGGAGATAACGGATCCGGCTATAGCTATGAACACACCAGCATTGAAGGTTTTGCCTTTACACAAATGAGTGGTGTTGGCTGGTTTGGGGATCTCGGTAATTTTTTAGTGATGCCGGCAACAGGAAAACTAAAAACATCATCGGGGAAGTTGAACGATAAGCCATTTACGGGTTACCGTTCCCGTTATGATAAAGCATCGGAAAAAGCTTCTGCCGGATATTATTCAGTTCGCTTAACGGATAATAACATCCAGGCGGAAATGACGGCAGCACCGCACAGCGGCATGTTGCGTTTTACATTTCCCGCAAATAAACGATCACGCATACAAATTGATTTGGCAAGGAGAGTAGGGGGTACTTCAACCTTGCAATATGTAAAAGCTGTAAACGATAATACAATTGAAGGATGGATGCAATGCACGCCCGATGGCGGCGGCTGGGGCGATGGTGACGGACATGCAGATTATACAGTTTACTTCTATGCGCAATTCAGTAAGCCGTTAAAACATACCGGCGTCTGGAGCGCAGATATTCCCGACACTGCAAGCCGTAAACGCGAAGCCGTTGAAAGTGATTATTATCAAAAGTGGATTGCTGATGCCAGGGTCAGTCCCCTCTCTTTTGGAGACGGGGTTGTCCGAATGGACTCCTTTGGAGAGGGTGAGGTCAAAGGCAAGCATCTCGGATTTTATACGGAGTTTGCAACAACAGCCAATGAGGCCATTCTAATGAAAACTGGAATTTCGTTTGTTAGTATTGATGGTGCGAAGAAAAATCTTGACAAAGAAATTGCTGATTGGGATTTTGATAACGTGCATCAAAATGCCATCAAATTATGGAATGATGCATTAAGTGTTATTAAAATAAAAGGAGCAACCGAAGAACAAAAAAAAGTTTTTTATACAGCTTTGTACCACACGATGATTGACCCGCGGATCGTGACAGATGTTGACGGGAACTACACAGGTGGAGATAAAAAGATTCATCACGCAACAGCATTTAATAAGCGCACCATCTTCAGCGGCTGGGATGTTTTCAGAAGCCAGTTTCCTCTGCAAACTATTATTAACCCAACACTGGTAAGTGATATGATCAATTCTTTGGTAACACTTGCCGATGAAAGTGGCAATCATTATTTGGAAAGGTGGGAACTACTGAATGCATACAGTGGCTGTATGTTAGGCAATCCCGCAGTTGTTGTGTTGACGGACGCTTATGTAAAAGGCATTAGAAATTATGATGTTGCTAAAGCCTATCAATATGCAATAAACACTAATGAAAAATTTGGTAACGGCACATTAGGTTACACGCCGGGAAGTACATCCATTGCAAAAACATTGGAGTATGCTTTTGATGATTGGTGCTTATCACAGTTGGGAGATAGCCTGGGTAAGATAGAAGATGCAAACAAATATGCATTACGGGCAAAGGACTATAAAAATATTTGGGATACAGCACATCATTGGTTCCGTCCGCGGCAGGAAAACGGCTCCTGGCAGCCCTGGCCTGCAACCGGAAGATTGACCGATTGGTATGGTACTTTTGAAACCAATCCTTATCAGCAAGGATGGTTTGTGCCGCACGATGTTGATGGTATGGCGGCATTGATGGGCGGCAGAGAAAAAGTAATTGCCGATCTTGAAAACTTCTTTGGTAAAACTCCAAAAACATTCATGTGGAACTCCTATTACAATCATGCAAATGAACCTGTGCATCATGTGCCGTTTTTATTTAACCGCCTGGGTGTGCCCTGGCTCACGCAAAAATGGACAAGAATAATTTGTGATAGCGCTTATCATAATTCTGTTGAGGGGTTAGTAGGCAACGAAGATGTTGGGCAAATGAGTGCATGGTATGTGCTTGCATCTATAGGCATTCATCCGGTGTGCCCCGGCTCAACAAGAATGGAAATTATCAGCCCGTTGTTTAAAGAAGCTGATATAAGAATAAAAGACGGTAAAACATTTTCCATCATCGCAAATAATAATTCTTCAAAAAATATTTATATACAAAGTGCATTGCTGAATGGCGAACCATACAATAAATGTTACATAGATTATAGTGACATTATGAATGGGGATAAGCTTGAATTGGCGATGGGAGATCAGCCAAATAAAAGCTGGGGAGTAAGCAATGAGAGTGCCTACAGAGATACTGCGACATCTGAATTTTTCAAGCGGACTACCGGAGTTGTGGCAATGGACGGTGGTTATACAATTGAGCTGAATGATGGAAAAGTGTTGTGGTTATTTGGCGACAGTTATATTGATCATTATGATAGTGCCCGCCAAACTGTCCCCTGTTTGTTTCAGGCTCGAAACAGTGCATTATTGCAACCAACTGCCGTTGATTGGAATATTAATCATACAATTTTATTGGCTGATAGCAAGAACACTGACAAAACATTTTTAAAATATAAAGATCATCCCGGCCAATTTATTTGGCCGGCTTCAGGCTATCAATTACATGATACCATTTTTATTTATGGAATGAACATTAAAAATGCCAAAGGAGGTTTAGGTTTTGCAAAGGCAGGCAATGATGTTTGGATCAAACTTTTATATCCGTCTTTAAAAACAATTGGCATAAACGAAATGCCATCAACATTAGATAGTATCCAATTTGGTTGCGGCTTAGTAGCAAATAACAATGATGGCTATGCATATATCTACGGCGCGAAATCAACTTTCATTTCTGCTGATGTGTATGTTGCAAGATTCCCTGTTGGCAAGCCTTTACAGGCATGGACTTTTTGGGACGGACAAAATTGGACAAGTGATATCAGTCACATAAATCCTGTTACAACATCACCTTCAAACAGCACGACCGTAGCTAAAGTTAAAAACAAATACCTGGCCCTTACCAGCGAGTTTAGTGTAAGTTGTGATGGCGGCAAAAATATTTATGCGTCAGTGAGTGATAACATAACAGGCCCGTTTTCCAAGCCTGAAATTATTTATACCATCACTGATACGGTGCAGGGCCATTTTCCTTTCTTTTATTTACCCATTGCGCATCCAAATTGTATCAACAACAAAAATGAATTATTAGTGCATTATTCAATAAATGGCTATCGACCTTGCATTGTTAATTGTATAAATAATAAATTTAACCCGGAATATTACAGGCCGCAGGCGATTCGCGTTTCTTTACATTTGCTTGGTATAAATGATTAAAAAACTTTATCATGAAAAAAATTTTTCTTCTTTCCTTTATTGCTGTGTGCTTTCTTTTAAATGCATCGGCTCAACTACAATTGCCGGACGTTATCAGCGACAGCATGGTGCTGCAGCAGAATACCAATGCACCAATTTGGGGTTGGTCTGCACCCGGCCAAAAGGTGACAGTAAGCGGAAGCTGGTCAAATAAATCTATGCAAACAACCACGGGTAAAAATGGGAAATGGATGGTAAAGCTTGCAACGCCAAAGGCTGGCGGTCCTTATGACGTTACTATCAAAGCTGGTGAAACTAAAATATTGCATGGCATATTAACCGGCGAAGTTTGGATGTGTTCCGGCCAATCAAATATGGAAATGCCGGTGGCCGGCTGGGGCGAAACCACGCCTATAAAAAATTCTGCTGAGGAAATAGCCAACGCAAATTATCTTGCTATCCGGTTATTCATTGCTGATAAAAAAGTAGCTTTCTCCCCGCAAAAAAATGTACATGGAAAATGGCAATCGTGCTCGCCTGAAACCGTCGCGCAATTCAGTGCGGCCGCTTATTTTTTTGGAAGAGAATTGTTCGACCATTTGAAGGCGCCGATTGGTTTAATGGATGTGACATGGGGCGGCACTATTGCAGAAGCGTGGACGAGTGAAGGATCATTAAGAACCATGGGTGATTTCAATAAAGATATTGACAGGGTAAACTCAATGGCAACAAAGTCCGGTGAAATGATGGAAAAAGATAAGCAGCGCCAGGCAATGTGGGTAAAGGCTTTGGCTGAAAACAATAATGTTTTTGCAAGCAAAGCAACTGATGCAAGCTGGCACATAATGGACTTACCGAATCTTTGGGAAAACGCGGGCCTGCCTGGTCTCGATGGAATAGTTTGGTTTAGAAGAACGATAAATATTCCTGCATCATGGGAGGGCAAAGCACTCAAGCTTGACCTGGGCCCGGTTGACGACAATGACGTAGCCTGGTTCAATGGTAAAATAATTGACAGCACTATGAAAGATGGCTCGTGGATGGCTGAGCGGCATTATAAGGTACCCGGAGATTTAGTGAAAGCTGGGGAGAATACTATAGCCGTTAAAGTGATTGATAACGGTGGTGGCGGCGGCATTTATGGCAAGAAAGAGCAATTACTTTTATATCCTGCTGATGGCAATGTTTCGGACGCAATCAATTTAAGCGGCGAATGGCAATATAAAGTGGCGGCAATAAAGCCTGCGCCAGCTATGAATACAAATCCAAACCAGCCTTCTGTTTTATACAATGGAATGATAGCGCCCCTAATTCCTTTTGCAATAAAGGGAGCAATATGGTACCAGGGCGAGGCCAATGTGGGAAGAGCAAAACAATATGAAAAATTATTTCCCCTAATGATAAGCGATTGGCGCAAGCAATGGAATGAAGGAAAGTTTCCTTTTTATTTTGTACAGATAGCGCCCTTCAACTATGGCGGTGACAGCACGGCTGCCGCGGCTTTGCGTGATGCACAACGCAAATCAATTGATGCCTCAGATAATACAGGCATGGTCGTAACAATGGATATTGGTAACACATCTAACATTCATCCCGCAGATAAACAGGATGTAGGCAAGCGTTTATCTTATTGGGCATTGAATAAGACTTATGGTGAAAAAAATATCGTTTATTCGGGACCGTTATATAAAGGCTTTGAGGTAAAAGATGATAAAGCAATTGTGTCTTTCGCTCATACAGATGGCGGCCTCACTGCGAACAATAAGCCGTTGAAAGATTTTGAATTACAGGGTGCTGATGGCGCATGGAAGCCTGCAACAGCAAATATTAGCGGCGATAATGTTATTGTTGAAAGTGCTGCAATTTCAAAACCTATAAATGTGCGGTACGCATTTTATTCTTATGCCAGTAGTTCTTTATTTAATGGTAAGGGTTTGCCTGCCTCTTCATTTTCATCTGTTAAGTGAGGCAGGTTAATGTAAAAAGTTTTAACGCGATAACAAGCGATTCGATGTATGCTTTATTGAAGTTATTACGTGCCAATCATTTGTTTTTTCTCATCTCAAAAATTTATTATGAAATATTTCAGCCGGATTATTTGCTTCGTTTTTTGCCTTATTTGTTGCTTATTGGCAAACAATAGTAATGCGCAGATTGACCGCTTTAATGCACAGCAATACATAAGCCCTTCCGGAGATACTTTGCGCTACAGGATTCTTTATCCGGATAATGATCCATTGCGCAGCACACCGTTGGTTATATTTTTACATGGAGCAGGTGAAAGAGGCTCAGACAACCAGGCGCAACTTAAATGGGGCGTAATGAATTTTGCAACCGATGAAATGATGGCCTTACATCCTGCAGTGGTAATAGCGCCACAGTGTCCTTCCAATCAAAGTTGGAGCAATATAGAAAGAGTAAATAACAGTACAGAAGCTCATCTTAAGCCTGAGCCTTCAAAACCAATGCAACTTTTAAGAGAGCTGATTCAGCAACTGATAAAAGACCAGCATATAGATACCACAAGAATTTATATTACTGGTTTAAGCCTGGGCGGCTTTGGTACATTTGATGCAGTTGAGCGCTACCCTGATCTTTTTGCTGCGGCTTTACCTGTATGTGGTGGCGGCGATGTTTCTAAAATTGCCACTGCCGCTCATATACCTATGTGGATTTGTGCAGGCTCAGACGACCCCACCGTCAATCCAAATTATTCAGTAGAGATGCTAATAGCGCTAAGAAAAGCTGGTGCTCATCCCGGCTTTTCTTTATATCCTGAAACAGGCCACTTCTCATGGTTGTACGCTTACACTGATAAGCATGTGATAGAATGGTTGTTCAGGCAACGCAAAAACTAACTTCAGGGGTTTATAAAGATTCTGAACGACAGAATTTTCGGGGGTAATAATTTATAGAACCTTTGGAACATGCGTTGTCACAAGATTGCGATACCTTACCTTTTTTGGTAAAGTTGCTGTTTTATGACCCGGAAAATAAATGATGAAAAATCGCCCTTAAAAAAACAGGTTAGCGTCGCCGCCTTGCATTCACCAGCTTTACAGTTTTAAAACCGAATAAAGGAATGTTACAATCAAAAGATATTTTTTGATTTTTACCACGTGTTATGGTTGAGCTTACATGATCATTTAGTTCGGTAAACTGAATCGCATCTGCATAACAGTTAAAAGCAAAATGATGTTCTGTGCGTTTCGAATTATTATTAACCAACCTTACGTACAGGTCTTTTCCTTTGTAATACATGGTTGTAATGGCAATGCCTTCATCAATTTTTTCCACGAATGCATTTGAGATGTTTTCTTTACCAATCCATGAAGTAAGTATGGGCTCATTCCATCTTGCAGTCTCTTCGTTTACATTTGCATCATTCCATTTGCCTTTATGTGGCAACAATGCATAGCGAATATTTGTTGGCCCATCAATAGCATAATTTCTTCCCCATAAACCAATACCTGCGTATTGTACCGTAAGTGCTAACGGAAAATTTTCTCCATGTGAATAACTGGTAACGTGATCTGAAAGCAATGCCATTCCATACTTATTTTCACCGTCGGTTACATCCACCCAATTGTCAATAATGTTATTTTTAATACTGTCCCAGCTATTGTAAAAGGTGTTGGATAAAACACTCTCCGTTACATCAAGCGGCGCATCTTTATACACTTTCTGATTCTGCAAATCGAGCGGAAACACAGCAATCAGTTTAGCAGTATCATTGTAAAAAGCTTTATGCCTGTCAGCAGAATAATAGCCACCGGCCTGCCTGTACTCTTCGCCAATACCAATATCTTTTTTATATTCAACATGCAGCGAGCAATCAATTCTTTTTTCGCCTTGCGTTAATTGAAGGGTTTGAATAAAATTATTTTCACCGATCATTCCTTCTATCTGCAGCTTAATTTGCAATGGCCCGTTTTCAAGTATCGTGATTTTTATATCGGGGTGGCTGCTTGTTGCAAAGCCGCCATCATTATAAAAATTTCCTCTTAATGTATTAAAGCCGGTCACATCATTAGCAACGAAATTTTTGTTGTCGAGCTCTTTTGCAATTAATTTTTTTATGCTGCCTCCATGTTGCGCATCAATTAACAGTTTATATAAATTCGTTTCCATTACAAAATTGCCAGCTTGATCTTTCGTTATCGAAGCGCCTTTTTTCCTGGTTTTTTTTTCATCATTGCTGAATGAATAAGTTTCATAACCGAGGGCCGGAATGGATATTTCAAATAATAATGTTTTGGACGAATCTTTATTGATAACAATTTGAGACGGTAACGTTTTACCTTTATAATTTACAGTGGTTGCCGAAGAAGTTTTTCCTGCAAGAGGTAAGGCAATCACTTCATTCCTGTTTGCGGCAGTTGTATTGAAGACGAATAAATTAGTACCATTTTTTGATTTCATAGTGCGTAGGGCAAGTAAAGATTGATTTACGATAGCATTGCTTATACTGTCTGTATTTTGCGTCCATGTTTTTACATAGCCAGCCCATGTTTTTCCCATGTGTCGGTTGTAAGGCACGATCCAGCAATCATGGTGTTGCGATAACAGCAGTGTTCTCCATGCAGCATCGAATTTCTTTTCAGGATATGGTATGCCTGCATACAAATTGGCGAGCGCTGCAGTCTTTTCAACCATAGTTATATTATTTTCAGAAGCCCGTACCTGCTGCGCAATGCGTTGTAAAATCTGTGATCCCCATACAAGGCTTACATCAATATCTTCCTGCGAAAGTCGCCAGTCTTTAAATGTTGTTGTGCCTTCTATAAGTTTAAAATAATTGCGCCATGTAGTATAAACTGTTGACGAAGGTTTATGCTTACCCAGCCACGGCCCGTTTTTCCAGCCCGCATCCTGCAGGCACATACCCACGGGATTTGAAATGCCCTGTTGTATTGCAGCATTGATGTAAGCCGGCGAATTATTCCATGCCGTTGTTTGCCAGGTAGATTTTTTTTGCAGGTCTTCTGATGCATAACGCGGCACCGTTAATATGCTGCTGCCATCCGGGCCAATCCAGTTTGCAGCTTCACCACCATAGGCGCTTACATATCCTCCCCAGCAAGTATTTGGATTTTTTAATGAAGCATATTTAAAGCCCAGCGACTTTAGTATTTGGGGCAAGGCACTGGTAAAGCATGGTTCTTCTGATGAATAAGTAGTGAAAGCAATTGAAGGAAAATGTTCTTTCAACTTTTTTATCCCATATTGAAATTGCCTTATGATACTTTCCCCGGAAATGTTGTATAAATAGCTTTGTCCATAAGAAGGATTTACATATTCGATGGAAACATCTGCGGAAGAATCATTTATCAATTTTTTTATGGCTGCATAGCCCACAGGGTCTTTTAACTCAATGGTATCCCAACTCTCAGGCTCTATCTCCAGGTTAACCTTCCAATCTTTATGTTCATGTAAAGTATCGACTATAAATTTTGTAACCCACAAAGGATAGTGGCCGTAAATGC
The DNA here is from genome assembly GCA_965217965.1 of Hanamia sp. Taxonomy (GTDB): domain Bacteria; phylum Bacteroidota; class Bacteroidia; order Chitinophagales; family Chitinophagaceae; genus Ginsengibacter. Next base: position 1,965,916 of record CBDCJQ010000002.1, read on the forward strand.
CACCGTGGTATCCATCAACGAAATAATTTTTTTGGGCTAAAGAATTAAAAATTATTCCTTGGAAACAAAGAAGTAGAAGTAAATGAGTGAGTCGTTTTTTCACAAAAAAATTTTTTGAATTGGAAATGGCAGGGATATTTTCCTTAACTGCTTGTTTAATGCTGAGTGATAAAAAATATTGTGGGTTAGGAAAGCATTTCTCTCACGCACTTATTGATCTATAATTTATAGTAACCTCGATAAAGCCTTTCCGCTATGCTTACAATCTTTTTTTGTATTTTGAACGTTTGTTTAAGTTACTATTTATAAAAAATTGGCATGATGACATTCGAAGTAACATGCGTACGGTTTATTTGAAGAAACATTTTCCCCGGCAGCTTTAGATGGAATAACAAAAGTGGATTAAGATGCAAGTTGACTAAACTTCTTATTTTTATTTATTGTTTGCATAATTCAAATCCATCTATTTGGGGCATCATTACATCGGCTATTATTAATTGAACTGCTTCGGTGTTCAATATTTCTAAAGCATCCTTTGCATTTTCAGCTTTTAAAATATTATACTTATCATTTAATATTCTTTCCAGAAAATCGAGTATTTCTTTTTCATCATCAACTAGTAAAATCATTGGCAGCATGGGTAAAACTATTTATTTAGTTGTAATGTTAGCTGTCCTTGTGCGGCCTTCGTTTTTATTGGCCTGTTCAGGTCTGATAGGCAGGGTAAGTACAAAAACATTTAAATCTGTCCTGGTAAATTTCATGTATAATATTCCTGTATGTAATTCGGCCAATGATCTCGATAGAGTAAGGCCAATACCTGTGCCTTTTTGATTATGGTTTTCTTTAATCTTTGAAAAGGCTTAAATATTGTTTCTTCCTGCTCACGGTTAATTATATATCCATCATTCTCAAATTCAATGGTGAAAGTTTTACTGTCTTTTTGCAAAGGGAACAACCTGATTTTTACCTTTTTCTCAGCATATTTTATAGCGTTACTGATAAGGTTGCTGAAAATTTTTCTTAAGGCTTCGGATCCGCCAACACAGGAAAAACGGTGATGACGACCAAACAAAACAGTAAATAAAAATTCAATTTTAAAGTTTTATATTTTAGGTTCCCATCCTGGTTGGTATTGGCGGCTCCATAGTTCCATAGCCTCCTTATCCCCAACAATATGCCCGTTTGCTTTATCAATATTTAAGGTGTGCCCTACCCTGTGAGCAATATTACCTAACTGAACCCAAAGAGTGCTTTTAAAACCAATTTCCACATCTGCATTTGGTGTTTTGGTTAAGCGGATACTCTCCAAAAAATTTGCAATGTGTACACTATCCAGCCCTTCATTGGGACTGGAGGTGTTCCGTCCGTCAATCACTGCATCAGATTTGATTTCTTTTAGAATGTTTCCTTTCTCATCATAAATATTATATCCGTCGTGCCCGGTAAGCATCACACCTTTTTCACCATAAAATAAAACGCCCCGGTCCAATCCTTCTACCTTAAATGGATTGCAGCTTCGGCTTTCCCAAATTACAGTAGCGTCAGGACAGTCGAAAGTGATCAACTGCGTATCCGGTGTTTGCCAGTCATCCTGAAAAAAATATCTGCCACCGGTAGAATTCACCCGTAAAGGGTAATCAATGCCCAGCCCCCAACGGGCTACATCAATTTCATGCGTACCGTTGTTTAATGCCTCGCCTGTTCCCCAGTGCCAGAACCAGTGCCAGTTGTAATGGATCAAATTATCTTTGTACGGTTTCCTTGGTGCAGGACCTTGCCAGAGTTCATAATCAAGCCCCGGCATTACAGCCGTTTCTTTACCTATTCCTATAGACTTGCGGTTATTTGTGTACCAGCATTTTACCATGTGCACTTTACCAATAACGCCACCCTTTAGTTCATTAATCCCTTCTGTAAGTAATTTCCATGACCGGCGCTGAGCGCCCATTTGAACCACCCGGCTATATTTACGGGCCGCAGCTATGGCCATTTCTCCTTCATGCGGATTATGAGATAAAGGCTTTTCAACATATACATGCTTACCTGCGGCACAGCATATTATTGTAGCCGGTGCATGCCAATGATCGGGTGTTGCTATATATACCGCATCCAGGTTTTTATCAGCCAATACGGTGCGAAAATCATTTACTCCTTTTGGCGCATCTTTGCCTGCTTTAACTACTGCATCAATTCCTTTTTGCCTCGCCTTCTCTTCTACATCACATACATAAATCACTTCTGTATTGGGTTGCTTTGCAAAGATGGCAGCCATACCTGGTCCTCTTCCATTGGTGCCGATAGCTGCTATTCTTATGCGATCGTTAGCGCCTATAATATTGTTATAGCTTTTTGAAGAGAACCCTAAACCTATACCACCAAACGCAACGCCGGCGGAACCAGCTGCAATATTTTTAATAAATTTCCTTCTTGAGTTTTTCATAATTAATTCAATTTAAAGTTCTTTGATTTTTATATTTCTGTACGAAACTTTGTCGCCATGTGCCTGTAATAAAACAGGTGAAGAAGTAGCCTCTGCAAATCCCTTTGTAGTATTAAATTTACTTTTTGCGATGTCTTCTTTAAAGGCTTCGCTTCCTCTTTCATATTCTAATATTTTCACACCGTTTAACCAATGCTCAGCGTGATTGCCTTTTACAACAATCCGGGCTGTATTCCACTCACCGGCAGGTTTATAAGGTTTGTCCGGATCAGCAGGCATGATATCGTATAGGGCCCCGGTTTTGCGATTTCCGTTAACGCCTAACCTGGCATCGGGGTGCCTGCTGTCATCTATTACCTGGTACTCACAACCTAAAGAAGTATTGGGCAATAAAAAATATTTGATACCGCTGTTGCCACCTTCTGAAATTTTAAATTGAACAGAAAGATCAAAGTTTTTAAAGGAACGGGTAGTAATAATATCACTGCCATGACCTTTGGCGGGATCAAAGATGAGTTCACTATTTTCCACATACCAGCCTTTATCGGGTAAGGTATCACGTTGGGAATTTCTCCACCCGTTCAGGGTTTTACCATCAAATAAAGATAACCCGTTCTTTGTTTTTGTTTGTGCGTTAGTGATGCTGCCCGCAAAGTACAGCAGCAACGATAGGCAAATCAGTGCTTTCATTTTTTACGATGTTTTATTGATATAGAGTAAAAATCATTAAGTATTATATACAAAATCAGGTGATTTAATAATTCGAAATTTACATGTTATTTTTTCGTAATTGTTTGATTGATGAGCCGGTCGTTTATAGCCTTTATTTTTTTTATATCAACCTTTGATACCCTGTCATACGTCAGGAAACCGTTTATTTCCTGCTCTACATCCGTAAGCTGCGTAAACACAGCACCGCTCATACCATTTGCTGCTTTATATTCCGATAGCATACTGATATATTTTTCATAAGTATCTTCCAGTTCCTTCGGAGTTTTGACCATGATGCCACTCACACCTTTACCAGGTACCCATTCATGATCTTTTACAGCTAAACCAACACTGCCGAATTCTCCGCATGCGGTTGCCATCGTTTTACTTTCAATAATTTTCGGTGCGGGATAAGAGTGATAATCCAGGATATCGCCAATGTAATCTTTGTAAATATTGTCACTTGCCGCATTAATTAACCGGGTTGGGTCTTTTGCCCTAACCACATCAACCATTCTTTGTGTAAGGTTTGTGCCATCAGCAGCTTTCTGTCCCTGGGTTTCGTTATAGAGTATCCAACAAATAATGGAGGGACTATTAAACCTGCCTTCAACCATTCGTTCCAGTTCTATTCTGCATTGAAGTGTATCTAACGGGGGCGGATTATGTTTGTAAGAATTAGCTGAAGGCATATCCTGCCAAACCATGATTCCTAATTTATCTGCCCAATAATACCAGCGTTGGGGTTCAACCTTGATGTGTTTTCTCACCATATTGTAACCAAAATCTTTCTGAATCTGAACATCAGATCTTAGTGCTTCATCCGTTGGAGCAGTATAAATTCCATCCGGCCAAAAGCCCTGATCTAAAAAGCCCAGGTTGTAGATGGGTTTATTATTCAGGAATATTTTTTTGTGATCGCCCACCTGCTCCACACTAATTTTTCTCATTCCAAAATAACTTTCAACCGCATCAATAGTGGCTGTGCCGCTCTTTAATTCAATAGTAAGGTTGTAAAGAAAAGGCGATGCCGGCGACCATAGTTTTGGTTTTTTTATTGGAATGGATAACTCAACAGCAGCATTTCCGGAGAAGGTATTTACAATAGTTTTCCCGTCTTTAATAATCACTGATATTTTAGTGTTTGCCGCTATTCCGGACGTATCAACCTGTATTCTTAAACGCTTGCCATCCACATCAGGAATGATCATTAATTTTTTAATACTACAATTATTTACCGGCTCAAGCCACACCGTTTGCCAGATACCGGTAACGGGCGTGTACATAATAAGATTTCTGTGTGGAGGATTTTCCTGTTTGCCGCGAGGCTGGCCGTATGATTCTGTAGGATCATAAACCCTTACAATCACTTCTTGTTCTCTATTACCCAAAAGATATGGAGTAATGTCATGGCTTATTTCATCATAGCCGCCCTGATGAATACCAAGGCTTTTTCCATTTATAAATATTTCCGACTCCCAGTCAATAGCTCCAAAATGCATTATGATATGGCGGCGATTCCATTTTTTCGGAATTGAGAAAATATGGCGATACCAAAGCCTGTCGTGGTGTTCCATAACACCCGAGAGTGCAGACTCGACTGGAAAGGGAACGAGAATTTTTCGTTTCAATACTTTACCAACAGGAGCAACATCGCCTTCACTGCCACTTTCAAACTCCCATAAACCATTGAGGTTAATCCATTCTTTTCGTACCAACTGTGGCCTTGGGTATTCAGGTAAAGGAGTTTTTGTATTTAAGTCTGCCATCCATTTTGTCATTAAAGGAGCTTTCTTCAACGACCACTCCTGTGCATTCGAAGCATTACCTGCCACAAGCATCAGGAGCATGCAACAGGTTTTCAATAATCGGGATTTCTGTTTGTTCATCGGTTTCATTGTTGAATCTCGGTTCATTTAATTAGAATGATTGTGAGTAGAATAAAATCAAAAAAACATTCATCAAATATTGAAAGTATGCTGCTATCGGACAGGGCTTGCCGAAGTACGGGAATTAGTATTCCGTCCGCCCGGAACCGATGATGATTGAAAAACTAAAGTTGAAGATAACAACAAAAGCTAAATAGATAATGTCCAGCCCGATATGAAGCACAATAGAATTACAAAAAGCCGAAGATAACTTCCGTCAGCCCGTATTTTGGCAAACCCCCCTGTTGTACGTTCGCCCTTTCTCCTCGGTCATCTATATTGTGGGTCTGTGTCGCACCTTAGAGTTGCCTGTGCGTTGGCATAAGGCAGGCTCTTTTGCAAGGTTGGCTTTTGTGTGTCGGCTTTGTGTGCCTTGCAAATGTGCCTGACTTGGTGGCGTTGGCTATTAGAGACTTGCCTATTGTCTACAAGTCAAAGTACTTATTAGTTTTGAGTGCCTTGCAAGTATGCCTAACTTAGTGCGTTGAGTTAGCTTGTAAGCCTATTTTGTGATGTTGAATTTCATTGTTAATGTTTTCCTTGTCATTCACTATTGCAACGCTATGTCTTGCTCTTGTAATTGCAACATAAAATTTTGAGCGGCTTGTCTCTGCTAATTGGGTATTGCTGTCTTTAAGCCAATCTAAAAAAGGCTTGGTAGGATAAATAAGAACTCTGTCAAACGATAACCCTTTTGCTTCTCCGAAATTCATCACTCTATAACTTTCATTTACTTCTTTTTTCTTACTGTCACGTAATTGAAGAGCTTGGAATTTTTGCAGGTAAGTTTCAATATCTTTCTCCTTTATGAAAAATACTCCATCGTGTTCTGTTACAGTATTATTTCCTGATGTAGTTGCCTGAAAGTCTGCAAACAATTTGTTTGACAAATCGCAGATTGGCTTATTACATCTATAATTTGTAAGCAATGAAGTTTGGTCGGTATTAATGTTTATAGATTTGTCTTGGAAAAAGTAATTAATAACTTTCGCTTTTTTGAATTGTTTATTTTTCGGAGCACTGTTTGTCGAATAGGTTCCTTGTCTTGGGTCGCCAACTAAAAGTATTGCGGAATTACAAGCAAAAAGAAGTTTTAGTAATTCCAAATCATAACCTGCCAAATCCTGAACTTCATCAATGTATATATGTGAGTATATTCTTGAAATTCGGTCAACTACAGAACCTCCTGACTTTTCATTGCAGCGAAAAACAAACTTTGAAAGTTTATCAGAATAAATTTTCAATGCTTTTGTAAAGTAGTGTCTTTCAAATTCTTTTTCTTCGCCAAAATAAATAGGATTTTTACATTTAGTACAATTTCCTTTGACTATCCTTTCTTGTTTACAATCTTGGCATTGGCTTTTGTAAGCCTTTAATCCCGATTGACTATTTACTAAAATTAATCCGTTGATTTTCTTTTCAAACAAAGTTCCTTGAAATGGTCTTACACCGTGTTTTAGTAAAAATGAAAACCAAGTTTGAACAGTTGCATTTTCAGGAATACATTTGTTCTTTTCAATGATTTTCTTTCTTATTTCAGCTTCGTTAGCTTGTGTATATGTAGTGATAAGGACTTTTCCATTTTTCTGTTTCAGAGCTTCATCAACAAGAAATGTAGTTTTACCCGAACCTGCGGCTGCTATGATTAGTTTATTGTTCGTCAGATTTGATTGCATCTAAAATGTATTGAGGGAAATTTAACGTTTCAGTCGTTTCAAATACTTTTAATGCACATTCGGTTTTATGACCTAACATATAAGCGACTAAATCGGTGTCGTTACTTTTATTCGTTCCTAAAACTTTATTCAAAATTTCAAGGCTATTCGCTTTTAGCATTTGAGGTTCAAGTGTTGAATAATTTGTATCGGAATCAAAACGGATTTTTATGCTTTGCTTGGCATTGTTGCCTAAGTAGTTTTCATACTTTTTATTCAAGGCTTCAACGCTTCCGTCATTGTCTGTAACAACGGCAACTTTTGTCCCGATTTTTCCGGCTATTTCTAAAAACCTTAAAAACGAAGTGCCAACAGAAATTACATCAACACCTTTTTCAATTGGAAGTTTACCTTCATTATTTACCATAAATGCTTTTTGCACAATCAGTTCGTCAGAATCTCCTTCAACTAAAATAGCTTTCTTGCATAATATCAGTCTTAATGTATCGTAGCCTGATAATTTTTCAAAGAATTTTTGAGTGTCTTCTGATAATTCATTTAGCCTTACTGTTTTCTTATCATTTAATAGTATAAGATGTTCAAGCCCTAATTTATTAGCAACAAAACTGCTATGTGTGGAAATCAAAACCTGCTTTTCTCCACTATCGTTTTTAATGTCGCTTATTAACTGATTAAGCTTTGAATAGGATAAATGGTTTTCAGGTTCCTCCAATAAAATAATGTTAGCTTCTTTTGCTTTTTTATGACCTAAAGCCAATTTTGTTTTTATCAAACATTGTTCACCTTTACCAACGTAATGAAATGGAATGTCTTCCAAATAAGTCATTAGGCTGCTTTCCCAAGCATTTTTAGATGACAACTCAACTGATAGTTCTACTTTTTTATCCGATATTTTTGAAGCGGTCTTTATTTTTTCGTTTATTTTCTTTATAGCTTGTTCACCCATAAAAAATTCTTTCATCTTTCTATGAGCTTGCGATATTTCTACTACTTCGCTTGAATCCAAAAATTCTTTTATAATTCGGGAAATATAAATATCCGAACCATTTTGAAGTCTGTTACTTGATGAATCTATTAAAGCTGATTTAATTGGTATTGTTCTTGGCGTTATTCCTTCATCACGGGCAAAACTTGACCAAGAAATGGTGTAGTATTCAATTGGCAATGTTTTTATTCCTCCAATTTTTACTAAATCTTCATACTCTTTCTGATACTTTTCGTCAAATGAAACTCTCAAAGAAAATCCACAAGCCTTAATTGGTTTATCACTATGAAAATCTCCCTCAAATTCTGCAATATCTTCACCTTTCATAAATACCTCAATAAGAATATGAGGCAAAGGTTCTGCTGTATTACCTTGTTCTAAACACTGAATATATTTTTCGACAACTGCGTTATTAAATGCATATTGAGACAATTCGTTTTTTAGATATTTACCGTTATACAAGCCCGATAAAGCAAGATGAATAGCTTCAATAATTGTGGATTTACCTGCTTCATTATCTCCAACAAGTATATTTATTCCTTTGTTTAAAACAAGTTTGAATGAACCTTTGAAGGTTTTAAAGTTTTCAATATGGACTTTGGTAATGTTCATCTTTAAAACGCTTTAAACAAATCCCCTAAATAATGTTTTAAGTTATATTTTTTTGTTGTGTCCAATGCCCGTTCAAGGCAAATGAATTTCTTGTCTGTGTGCTTTTTAAAATGTTCTACTGTATCTGCATCAATAACAACGTCTAAGCAAATCAAGGTTTCTTTTATTCCGTCTGTTGCTAACAGAATTTCGTTCTTCTTAAACTGCTCTTGCTTTTCAGTATTGTAGTTTAACTGAAAACCATTCTTTAATAAAATCTCTGTCAACAATTCGTTACGATTAAAAGCGGTAACCAATTGTGCTTCTTTGTCTGCAATATATTTTTTGAGCAATACAATGTTTTCCGCTTCTGTTTTGTCAACATCAGGAGCCCATTCTACTCTTGGGAAATTTGATTTTACCAATTTGAAAACTTTAAAGCCCAAACCTTTTAGTGCATCTTCCTGATGTCCGTTGCTAAATAAATTCGGCTGTTCTTTTTTCTTTTCCTCAACTATTTTCTCAACAACTCTTTTGTTCCGTTCAATGGTGATGTCGCTGATTTGTTTGTAACCTGCTTTGTATGCTTCGCTGCTTTCGTCTGTTAATTCAGGAATCTGAACCAAAATAAATTTACGATTACCACCAATTTGATTGAGTTCCATTACACTTTGTCCAGTAGTGCCAGAACCACTAAAGAAATCTAAAATTATACTTTCTTCATCAGAGGCAATTTGAATACATTTTTTTATAACTCAACTGGCTTAGGAAAATCAAATAGTTTTTCGCCTAATAATTTTTTTAAATCTACTGATGCTTTTTTATTTCCTTCCATATCTTGCCAAAGATTTGAAGGTTGTTTAAGCCGTCCTTCAAGGTAAAATTTCAAATATGGTTTCCAAACTAATTCTCCGCTTTCATTTATTTCCTTCCACTCAATCATTTTATTAGCTTCTAATTCCAGATATTTTTTAAAAGAACATCTCCATCTGCTTTCATAACCTCCTGGACCTATTGGATAAATTTCTGTATTGTTTGGAGCATTTAGTCCGTAATACATACTTGGTCTATCTTCTCTTTTATCTTCACCTCCTGTTTTCCTTAATTGTCTTGTCAAATATTCTCCATTATCATCTGACTGATTGTAAATACTTTTATCATCTTCATCAAATTCAATTCCGCTAAAATCACTCTCTTCAGTTTTTGAATACACTGTTATATAATCTATCTCGGAAACTAATCCTTTAGTTCCTTGTCCTGTTGGTGTTCCTGTAGCTCTACTTATTTGTCCTAAAAAATTTTCTTCTCCGAAAACTTCATCACATAATTTTCTCAAATGATGAACTTCGTTATCATCAATAGAAATAAAAATTACTCCTTCGGGTTTTAGCATTGCTCGTGCCATTAACAAACGGCTATACATCATATTCAACCAATTGCTATGAAACCTTCCGTCTGTTTCTGTATTGGTGTCAATCTTCAACCCGTTCTCTGTAACTCCATTTTTTTCCCAATATGGTTTTTTATCTTCCGTATAGTTGTCGCTGTAAATAAAATCTTTTCCCGTGTTATAAGGTGGGTCTATGTAAATACACTTTACCTGCTCACGGTAACTGCCGCTAAGAAGTTTTAATACTTCTAAATTTTCGCCTTCAATAATTATGTTTTCACTGTCGGTTGGGTTCACACTTCGTTTTTCGTCAAACATTAAAGTTGTGTTGCTGGGAGTGTAAGCATTACGCTTTGCCTCACTTTTGCCGAACCAACGAAATTCATATCGTTCCGTTTCAGTTACGCTTTGTGGGTCAATAACTTTTTTTAGTTCTTCAATATTCAGTTTGCCTTCATTGGTAAACAGGTCGGGAAAAAGATTTTTCAACTTGGTCAATCTTTCCTTGTTCCAGTCATTGCTCAAAGGTATTAAGTCGTTTATGGTTTCCATTTCTTTTTATTCTGTTATTGCGTTAATAGTTTTGTCGGCTTCTGTTTTAAAGTAGTGGTATTCTTTCACTGGTGCTTTGTAATGCACTTCCACACCCAAAGTTTCAAAGTGTTTCATTGCACATTTTATTTTATACACTTCGCTTGCTGTCAGTGCTTTCTTGTCGTCAATGTTGTTTGTGCCTTTCGTTTCAATCACAAAATAATATGCTGTTTCCTTTCCACTTTTTAAACTCTTGCGTTTCATCACCAAACCAAAGTCGGGTTCGTAAAAAGCAGAGTGCCTGTTGCCAATCGGAATTGGAATTTTATACCAACTGGGGAGTTTGATAAAGCAAACAACTTCCTGGTCGTGTTCAGCATTTAAACCAAATTGACTTTCAACATCACTGTCGTAAATAAAACCATCGTAAACTCCTCTGTTCGGCGTTTCTCTTACGCCTCTGAACAAACCTCCTTCTGTGAGGGCTTGTTTAAGAATTGCTGGAAATAAATTTTCAAATTTATCTTCGTAATCACCCACAACTTTATATTCCAAACCTCTTAGCATTTCATCCATTTCTGCACGCTGCACTGCTGTAATTGCCTCCGCAATAAACCGTGGCGGGTTTCTTACAAAATCAGCATGATTATTTATTCCCAACAAAACATTCGCTGCTGTTCTGTAATCCAAACAAGTTCCTTCGCTGAATTCTTCCACATAATCAAACAAGTTGAATTTCGCTTTCATAGTTGTTGTTTCTCTACCGCCATATTCTGTCTCAATCGTATTTTTATCAATGGAATTTATTCTGCCGCCTCTTACTTCAATTAAATAATCAGGAATAGAAATTTTATTTAATTCCTCAATTGCTTTTTGCTCTAACAACTTCTGGTCAAAATAAATACTGTAGTCGGTTTTCTTTGCAAGTGATTTCCAAAACTTTTTGAATGCTTGTTCAATCTCTGTTTTAGGATTGCGTTTAAATTGTCTGAGGTCTTTATTTTGCCCCTTGTGATTGTTTCTCAATTTAGCTCCTGCATCTTTAGTTCCATACACATCATTGATTTCCTTCTGATACTGCGTTACAAATGTTTCATAAGTTTCATTGGGAATAACAGTCAATAAATTTAATTCATCACCTGCCTGTGTCTTTGGGTCATCATAAACCCTTTGTCCTTGTTGGTTTACACAAATTCGTAAACCTCTACCGATTTCCTGGCGTTTGCGAATTTCGGAGTAAGCAGTATTTAGGGTTGCAATGTTAAACACATTGGGATTGTCCCAACCCACACCTAATGCACTATGAGAAAATACGAATTCAATGGGATTGCCAATTGTTAGCAATTCATCTTTCTTTTGAAGAATGAGTTCGTAAATTTTCTTTTGTTCTTTTAGTCCACCTTCGTTATCCGAAAATTCGCCTTTTGCATTTTGAGCAAAGTAATAGCCTTGCAATTCGTGAATGTATTGGTCAGTCGGAATTTTGCCATCGTTGTATTCGGGAGAAATGGCTTTGTATTTTTCAACAAACAAGTTTTTGATTTTGGGTTCTTCACCCATATAATTTGAAACCTTATCAATGAAAATTAAGCTCAAAACTTTAATGCCTTGCGATTCTAATTTTTGAGATTTTGTAAAGTGGCGATGTATTAACCACTCCAACTGTAAAGCCCAAATATTTTCTACATTGCCTGATGCTTGCTTCTCAAAAAGTTCAACGCCATTGGTAAAAGTGATGCTCCATTTTTGCGTTTTCAAACTTTTATTGATGCGTCCAATTTTGTAATTCAAATAACTGGGGTTGTTTGTTTTCTCTCCTAAGTTATCACCAACTTTCAGCCAGCTTGTTTCTTCAAAAACAAACTTTCCTGCTTTCAATTTCCACGCCTTTACTTTTGCCTTCGGTTCACTTGTTCCGTTTTGAGTTTCAGTCAATTCAATTTTTATAGTCGCTTCATCGTTTTTCTCGGTTACTGTCAGTACTTCAATTTTCTTTACCAGCCCTTGTTTATAGCTGTCATAAGGAGTTAAGCGATACAATAAATTCTTAACAGTTTTGTGAGTTGCGGAATAACGAATTTTGAAAAGTGGGTCAAGTGTTTTGAAAATAGTTTTTTCTCTTTCATCTTCCTTGCTGCTGTAACGTTCATCTCTTTCATCTACGGAAAGTGTTTTCAAACGTTCCATCATATTATCGCTGTCCATTCCTTCCTGTGGCTCGTCCATAAAAATGAAAGGTCGCACTTTAGCAATGGCATCAATGTAAGGTAGATTGTTAAATAAATCTTCTCTCTGTGTTCTGTTTAAAATTCTGTCGTCAGAAGAAAAAGCACCAGTAGTCATAATCATCACTTGTGGGTGCTGTTCTTCAATAAAGTTGGTTACTTTATTTAGTTTCTTACTGTCGTAGTCAAATGCCTGAACTTTGAAACCGTAAATGCTTTCCAACTGCTTTTCAAAAGTTTTGAAAGTTCCTAAAATTCCTTGTCTGATGGCGATTGAAGGAACAAGAATGATGAACTTTGTAAAAGCATAATGTTTGTATAGCTCGTAAATGGTCTTGATGTAAACAAGTGTTTTACCTGTTCCTGTTTCCATTTCAATGCACAAATCATTGTCTGCTGAATATTTTGCTGTTTCATCATCAATACCGTTTTCCTTTGCAATGGCTTTTATGTTGGCAGTTAACTGTGCTGCGGTGAGTTTGCAAAAATTAGAACGAATGCCTTCAATACACGCATTGTCAAAAGTGTTTTTCTCTGTACCGTCAAACACTTTAATGACCGCTTGTATAGCTGTGTCCTGATATTTTAAATTTTCTAATTGTAATTCCATTATTTTTTGCCGTTCTGTTTACGTTGATATTTAATTTGTTCTTCTGCAACCTGCATAGCTTTTAGTGCTAAATCTTCTTCGCCTACTTCGTCAATAATTTTCTGACTTAGGAATAGAACAGTAAGTTCTTCTGCATCATGTTTATAAATTTTAGCAAGCTTCATTACCACTTCTTTTGAAAGTGGTCTTTCTCCTCGTTCCATTTTGCTAAGAATGGCAACATCAATATCCAGCAACGCTGCCACCTTACGAAGTGGCAGTTCGTTTTCCTCTCTCAGTTTTCGGAGTTTGTCTCCAATTGTTTCTGTTGACATATCGCCTATTGACAAATTTTGTCAAATTTATGGTGTGTCGCCCTGTTGAGCAAAGATTTGTTGCTGAAGTTTTCAACAAAATGTTGATAGATATTCGTCAACTGTGGGTGGTGGGTGGGCTTAGGTGTTCAGCATAGTTATTTGCTGATATATTAAGTTGAAGCCGATAAGAATTCCGTCCGCTGAGGTGGGTGGGCTGTGCGATGGCATTTTTAGCTCTTTGCAAGGTTGGCTTTGTGTCGGGGTTTTGTGTGCCTTGCAATGTGCTAAAAATAGCGTTGGGTTGTGTCGGTAAAGTCATGTAAGCTTGTATATGTGTAGGATGCTTTTTAGGGTGACGTACAACTGCTATTCTTTGTTACTCTTACCCAATCTACCCATATTTTACTTTTACCCTGTTTAATTAAATCAACGCTCGAGGCCGGGAGACCAAAATATGGCTCTTTAACTTTATTCACCCCACCAGGATAACCTCCCCCCAGAGCAAAATTCAAAATAAGAAACTTGGTGTTGTCATAAGACCATTTACCGTACTTTTCTACCATTGACCGGGTAACCCGGTAAAATTCATTTCCATCTACTTTAAACATGAGGCTATCGGGTCTCCAGTCTACAGAATAAATATGCCAGTTGGTAACCGGATCTTTTACTGCAAAAGAATCTCTTTTAGCAAAAGGTGTATTGCCTGAATAACCAGGACCATGCATAGCCGCATTTGTCCATTCTTTTTGCCCAATAAATTCCATGATGTCAATTTCTCCGGTTTGGGGCCAGGGTCCCGTGCCTAACATCCACCATGCCGGCCAGAAGCCGGTGCCTTCTGACATTTTTATTCTTGCAGCAACAGTACCATAAGTAAACTCAACTTTGCCACGTGTATCAATTCTGCTGGAAAGAAAATCAAACTTTTTTCCTTTTTTAGAAGTAAAGCCCGGCGAGAAACGCGGCTGTATAACCAAGGCACCATTTTTTGCACCTGCTGCTTTATTACCTTTTGCAATATATATGGTTGCGGAAGAATCTACATAAGCCTGCTGTTCGTTATTAACTGTTTCTCCTGTAACTCTTACATTCCATTTAGAACGATCTAATGCCGTTCCGGAGAAGTCATCAAAAAATATGGTTTGAGATGAAGACCCGTTACTGTGTTTTTTTGTAGCTGTACTTTGTGCGTAAGTAATATGCGCTAAGACGATACAACTTACAACGGTTAAGCTTTTGGCTGTCATTTTTAATTTCGCAAGCTTATTTAGTCTCATTGAAAAATAAATTAAAGATTAAGATTTAAAGTTGTTAATGGACTTCATATTTCAATAACGTTTTAATAAGATCATCTAACCATTGCACATATCATGACACCTATTTTAAAGAAAGCTTTTTTACGCCTTCATTGGTCATTTTAACCGGTTTAATAAAACCTTGTTCATCAAAGAACATTTCATCTATGCAGGTTACCCGATGGTTACCATCAGTTTCGCCTAAGGGGCGGCGATGATAAACAATAAACCATTTATTTTCCTTTTCTGCGTGGATTATGGAATGATGTCCGGCGCCGGTAGCAATTGCAGGATCCTGCTGTAATATTTTAGCTACCCGCTCAAAAGGTCCGAAAGGGGAATCTGCAATCGCATAAGCAACAGAATAATTTGGGCCCGTCCATCCACCTTCTGACCACATAAAATAATATTTACCATTTCTGATAAACATGAAGGGACCTTCAGTATAACCTTTAGGTGTAATCTCTTTAAAAGTAGTCCCATCATCATAAGGAATAAACCCTGTAAAATCATCTTTCAATTTTGCAATATTGCAATGCCCCCAACCTCCATAAATAATATAGTACTGACCGTCTTTATCCTTGAACACAAACTGATCAATAGGTTGAGCGCCGTTATAAAATTTATCAATCAAAGGCTTTCCCAGATAATCTTTAAAAGGGCCCGCGGGGTTATCAGCAGCAGCAACGCCAATACCACCGTGCTGATTATCATTTTGTATATCGTTTGCTCCGAAGAATAAATAATATTTACTTTCCTTTTCGACAATGGCGGGTGCCCACACGGCTCTTTTTGCCCACTTAACATTTACTGAATCTAATATGTGACTGTGCTTGTTCCAGTTTACAAGGTCTTTAGATGAGAACGCATCAAAAAATACCTGTTCATTGTAAGGAGCAGAGTAGGTGGGATAAATCCAATACTGCTTATTAAATATTGCTCCTTCAGGATCTGCATACCAACCCTGGAAAACAGGATTGCCGGAAGTTAGTTTTCCATTGCCTTGTTGCTGCATTTTATGCGAACAACCTGTTAGCAAGATGGTAAATAAAAAGCTTAAAGAGATATTTCTGTTCATTTAGAAAATTTATGTTTTTTATTTATTGTTTCCAGGTATCAATTATTTGGTTTATCAAAGCTCGTAACAGAGATACCTGCATCAATAAATTGTCCGCCTCTGTTCTGATGGCAATGAATCGCAATTACATTTTTACTGTTGATTTTTAAAGCATTTTTTCCCGCCTCGTTAATTGGCAACATTGAATAACCAGAGGTATGCCCCCCTGCAGCAGCGGCTTTAACTCCATTAATATAAACTTCGCAATCATCATCGTGGTAAATATTTAATACAAGACTGTCTTTATTTATTCCTGATAAATCTCCTAACGTAAACTCACGTCGCAGCCAGATATCGTTAGTATTCCAGGTGGTTCTTATCTGTCCACCTGTTGTGCCTGTTGAGCCAAATCCTGCTTCTCCTGATTTCCAATCCGGTGCTTCAAAAGTTGTAGTAAACCATGTGATACTGTCGGGTTTATCAAATGTATATTTCCAGGTGTGTGCTTCTTTCTCAGAAGCAGGCAACACATCAGTGAGGTAGAGCTTTTTATTAATAATATTGGTGTTAGAGGTTCTGATTTTTTCAACAGCGCCTTTTACAACGGCCCTGTCATAAGTAAGCAACCCGTTTAATTCTGCTTCGACATCAGTAGTTTCAGTATATACAGCAGCACTCAAGCCTTTATTAGTTTTATACATCACCAGGTCGTTTGCAAAAGTGTTGTACAGATCAAGATATTCTTTTTCATTATTTATAAAAATATAAGTTGGTTGTTTTGCCCAGATATGATCTGGTATAATATAACCGATGCCTCCATACTCACCGCAAGCCAAAGCCTGTGTAGCGCTTACCGCAGGAGCTGCCGGTGGTGGATAACTATGAATATCTAAAACATCGCCAACTCCAAAATGTCCACCTCCACTTGCCTGGTTTATCACACGGGAAGGATCAAGCTCATGAACCATTTTTACAAGTCCGGGTGTGTTATGCTGTCCCTGGCCTTCGTTAAAAATAACCCACATTATTATACATGGAGAATTCCAATGGGTCTTTACTAAACGGGTAAGTTGAGATGCATAAGCAACAGTATCTACCGGAGGTGTATTGCGGGTATAAGAATTAGCAGAAGGCATATCCTGCCAAACCATTAAACCCAGTTTATCTGCCCAGTAGTACCAGCGGTAGGGTTCAACTTTAATGTGTTTTCGAACCATGTTGAAACCAAAGTTTTTTGTCATTTGCAGATCGTACTTTAAAGCTTCGTCTGTTGGAGCGGTATATCCGCCATCAGGCCAGAAGCCCTGGTCTAACGGGCCAATCTCAAACAAAAATTTATTATTTAAGAACAGTTTTTTAAAACCATCTGCATTTTCTACCGATATTTTTCTCATGCCAAAATAACTGGTAACTGCATCCCCTTTAGCAGTTCCTTTCATCAGCGAAATAGTCAGATCGTAAAGAAAAGGATTGTCCGGAGACCAAAGTTTTGCATTAGGAACAGGAACAGATATTTCAGTATTTGCTTTTGCGGTCACCGTTTTTATTACCTTTTGCCCGTCTTTAACGGTAACTACTACAGACGTACCTGCCGGTGATGACCCCCCTGTGTTAACAGTAAGCCTTACCAATGATTGGTCAACATCCGGGGTAATTTTGATATCTGTTATACCAATTTTAGGTACAGGTTCCAGCCATACGGTTTGCCAGATGCCGGTAACAGAAGTGTACATAATGCCGCGAGGATTCAGTGTTTGCTTACCTCTTGGAAATCCACCTTTATCGGTTGGGTCGTAAACACGAACAATAATTTCCTGTTCGCCCATGCCTTTAAGGTAAGGGCTGATATCGAAACTAAAAGGATCGTATCCTCCTGTATGCACACCTAAACTTTTACCGTTTATAAACACTTCCGATTCATAATCTACGGCTCCAAAATGCAGGAGTACTTCCTGTCCTTTCCAATCTTTTGGAACATTGAATTTTCTGCGATACCATAATCGTTCGTGATGTTCCATCACCCCGGAAAGAGCCGATTCTACCGGAAAGGGAACCAGGATAGTTCTGGATAAATTTCCTTTAGGTAACGTTTCGATCGAATCAGTACCAGGTTGAAATTGCCAAAGTCCATTCAGGTTAAGCCATTTTTCGCGGACCATTTGGGGACGTGGGTATTCCGGTAATACCTTATCAGGATTTACATCCTGAGAAAATTTAGACATTAATACTGCCTTTTTGGGCGCCCATTCCTGCGCATGCAGGGATATGGTAATTAAAAAGAAAAAAGCCGCTGATAAAAATTTCCTGGTATTCATTGCTTAATGTTATGAAGTTAGAAATAGAATTTAGAATTATTTTGCATTTTGATCTGGCGCTTTCAATTTTTCATTAACCCAATTGTATAAAAGTATTGCTGTGTCAAGATAGCTTCTGTCTTTTGTAGCCTTGTATAATTGGAGCGCTAAAATAATTCCCGGTCCATTGGAACAGGTATTCTTAGAATTTTTTTTGTTTCCTGCCAATACAAGCCGCCGGTTAGAACAGTATCGAAACCGGTCATCATGTATTTATATATTACTTTGCCTGTTTGCAGGTAAGACTTTTTTTTATCACTGAAATAAGCATCCATACACGCAATACCAATCCATTGATTATCGTCGTAAAATCTATCACCTGCTTTAAACTTCATTATATAAGAAGCATAACCCGGTGCAGGTAAAGAAGTATCGTAATACTCCTGAATAATCTGCAGTGTTTTTGATACCAATCCTTCTTTGTTGTTTACTTTCTCTATTTCATTATTCGCCTGTATCATCCCACATAAAGGCCATAAATAAGAGTAAGCATTTTTACCTTTTTCAACAACTGCTGTTTCCTTGTAAAAACCTGAAGACGGGTCATAAAAATTATCTTCAATGGCCTGTTGCAATTTTAACATTTGCATTTTATAATATCCCTTTGCCTTGTTGTCTTTTGCCTGCTGGCTGTAAACGAATGGAGATACTGCAGTAATAATTATAATGAAAAGAAAAGTGAATTTTTTATACGACATGCAAGACATTATAATGAGTATTTCAAAATTGATTTTAGTTCTTAAACTTATACAACAATATGCCATAACCAACCCCTGCCACTTCATGTGACCGTGCTATCTGAAATGCCATAAATTGGCCATTAGTAGCCACAACGGGATTTGAAACTTTACCTCCTTTGTAATCATTGAAAGTAGTTAAGCGTACAAAATCTTTTCCTGTTCCATCAAGCCTTAATTTCCATATATCGGCATTGCCGGAGCCATGGCCGCCGAGCCATGCACACTGTCGGTCGCCTTCAACACAAACATATTTACCATCAGGAAAAATTCCTTCTACTTCGTTGTATGTGCCCGGTGCCTTAGAGAAGTTGGTGACCTGATTTGTTTTTAAATCGATGCCCATTACAGATGCGTTGTTACCCGGTTCGTAACAGGTGAAGGTTAGTTTGGAATCGCTGTCATAAAAATCTCCTGGCTCTACAGTGCAACTTCTGTCAGCACTTTCAAACACAATTTGTCTGTTGATGAGTTTGGGAACATCTCCGGAAAGATCGAGGTCAACCAATACTATTCTTGATGCGCCGGGGGCTATATCCGGTACCTGGTCGTGCAACTCTGCAAAAGAAATCTTCATTGTTTTTTTTGAGATAGCTGCACCTTCACTCATTTTTTGTAAAAGCTTAATTGGTTTTGAACCCGGCACCTTACTTAGATACCATAGTTCATTATCACGGCTACGGCTGGTGTTTATATTTTCAAAATGATCAGCGCCAATGAGAATATAATCTCCATTGGAAAGATGCATCACCCTAAGAAATGCAGCGGCAGGAATGCCACAGGTTAAACAAATAATATTGCGGCTTTTTAAGTCTATCACCATGGCATCACCAAAACTTTTAGACATAAAGGCCACCCGTTTATTGTCGGGAGAAATATCTGCACGTTCACCAAAATAAGTTAGTCTCTCAATGTTGGATGGCAGATTTGCAAATGGGTCTCCGGTTTTTCTTATACCTGTTGCTGTGTCATTTCCTGTACTGACACGTTTTGTTTTATTACCGGATTCGCTGACCTGCGCAAAAGATTTTATATGCAAACCCATCAGTGGAGAAAGACAAAGAAGAAGCAGAAAGATTTTTTTCATTGTATTCATTATTTAACCACTTCAAATTGTCCGCTTGCTCTGATATCTTCTGATGAGCTGCCAATCATAATATCAAACATACCAGGCTCAACAATAAAAGCATGTGTTTTTTCATCGTAGAAAGCAAGCTTGTCAGCAAGAACAGTGAAAGTTAGATTTTGTTTTTCTCCCGGATTTAAACTGATGCGTTGGAAACCTCTTAACTCTTTTACAGGACGCTTTACACTTGATACAACATCATGCACATAAAGCTGAACTACTTCATCACCCTTTAGTTTACCTGTGTTTTCAACAGTTACATTTACAATAAGCTGCCCACGTGTATTAATTTTTTTTGATGCTATTTTGAAATTGCTGTAAGTAAAATTTGTATAACTTAATCCATGACCAAAAGGGAAAAGAGGTTTGCCATTAATATACATATAAGTAAACCCTTTGCTTACATCGTATTCATCAACTGATGGAACCTGTTCAGCAGATGCATACACAGTAAGTGGAAGTTTACCGCCAGGATTTATATTACCAAAAATTACATCAGCTATGGCGTTGCCGCCTTCCTCACCTGCCCACCATGCCTCAATAATTGCCGGCACTTTTTCTTTTATTTCGGGGATGGTTAAAGGGCCTGCATTAAGTTCAACAACTATGGTTCTTGGGTTTGCTGCCAATACTGTTTTAATTAATTCTTCCTGCTTGCCCGGTAAGTTTAATGAAGTGCGGTCGCGGCCTTCAGCTTCAACGGCAAGAGTGGTGCCTACAAATACAATTGCTACATCAGCTTTCTTTGCTGCATCTGCGGCTTTTTGCAACTCTTCTTTAGTGTTTAAGACAAGGGCTTCAGTAGTGTCTTTTCTTGCAAGAATATTAGAACCTTTTACATAAAGTACTTCTGTACCGGTAAGTATGCGGTTTTTTATTCCCTGCAAGGGAGTTACAGGATTGGTAACTTTTCCGCTATAACCTCCATCAGTAAATAAATCGGCATGTGGACCTATGACCGCAATTGTTTTTATTTTGTTTTTATCTAAGGGTAAAATTTTGTTTTTGTTTGTGAGAAGCACTATAGACTCCTGTGCTGTTTTTAATGCCAGTTGCCGGTGTTCTTTGCTGCCAATTACCTCAGGAGAAATTTTGCTGTAAGGAACCATAGAAGGCGGATCAAATTCTCCTAAATGAAAACGATTATACATAACACGATACAACGCATCATTCAATCTTTCTTCAGAGAGCAATCCTTTTTTAACAGCAGCAGGAATATAATCCATGAATTCTTTATCAGAAAAATCGCAACCTGCATTTAAAGATTGAGCAACTGCATCTTCGTATGTCATCTGTCCTTTTTCATGACCATTTACCATACTGTTCACGCCTCCAAGATCTGAAACTACAAATCCCTTAAAGCCCCATTGATTTTTTAAAATATCAGTAAGCAACATTTTATTAATGTTATTGGGCACACCATTAATTGCATTATACGAAGCCATGATAGATTGCGCACCTCCCTCAACAATACAATCTTTAAAATGTGGAAGCCAAAATTCATGCAACATGCGTTCACTTACAGTTGCGGAAAGGGCCTGCCGGTTTCTTTCAACATTATTTACTGCAAAGTGTTTGAGGGTTGATACAAGTTTTAAATATTTTGGATCATCTCCCTGCAATCCTTTTACAAAGGCCACTCCAATGCGTCCGGTTAAAAAAGGATCTTCACCATAACATTCGTTAATGCGGCCCCAATAAGGATTACGACTGACATTTATAACAGGTGCTCTATATATCAAACCTTTTTTCTCTCCCTTAAAACTTGAGTCCTGGTGCCATCCATTGTAAATGCCCCGTGCTTCATCAGAAATAGCGGTGGCAACTTCATGAATAAGTTTGGTATCCCATGTTGCTGCCATAGCTATAGACACAGGAAACATTGTGGTTGGCCTGTCCCACCAGACTCCATGTAAACATTGGTTCCATCCATCTGATCTTATTTTGAATCGCTCAATCGTAGGTCCCCTATGATTTAATAAGATTGCTTTTTCCTCTAAGGTAAGTCGTGAGATCAGATCAAGAACCCTTTTTTTAGTTGGTTCTTTTGTGTCCAGGTAAAGTGGTTTGTTGCTGTTTGTGGAATGTATTTGTGCAAACAGAATATGCTGAAAGATTATGAGAAAAAAAATTGCTATAGTAATCCGTAAGAGGGTGCTGTGTATATTCATATCAAAGCAATTATTTATGACTTTGCAACGGCCGGTACTCTCTAAGTAAATTTAATTAATGAGTTTACTTACATTCAATCTTGATGAAATCAAAATAAGATAAATTTATTAATAAAGCCTTTCCTATTTGTTGCAAAGCCTTTCCTATTTGTTGCAATTAAAGGAGAAGTAAAAAAGGCGTTCCTGTTTACGTTTGGGTTTTAGCCCCCTAAGTGTTGCAGCATATTACTTAAATAATGAGGCGAAACGTTTACTTGACTTGAAATGTAATGTAATGTACTGTCGGAAGTCCAGACTGCTGTCCTTTCCCGCTTTCAAAATATTGGGATCACCAAATTGTTATTCTATTAAAATGGCTATTCAAGATCAATAATCCTTTGCATCATTTTTTGATTTGCTTTTTCCTGATGTTTATATAAATTTCCCCACTCTTTTTTGTATTTCTGATTCTCATAATGTTTAATTATCCATTCACTTCCCATCAGGTATATATATTTAGCAATTACCAGCACTACGAGCCAAAAGATAATCCTGCTAAATACAAATCTGGTAATATTCTTTTGTATTTTGCTCAGGGAAAAGTAATACACGAAACTCCCGTTTTACTGTTGGTGGGTGCTGCTTAATCATTGCACTGATATTATTTATTCCTGTGGAAATAATTTGCTCTATTGAGCGATTATTAATTTCAGGCTTTGCTACATCTCAGCTCCTGGTAACATTCTCTGATCTTATATCGTGTCTCTTCTATCAATTATTTATTTGCCCCAGATCAATAGAATTTCCTTTCACACATTCACCCGCCCCTTGCCATGTAAAAGGATCAATTGTTCTTTTTAACGAGATTTCAATACGCTTTCCGTTAACGGAAATGTGGGCATAAATAAGCGCTTTTGTTGAATCGTTTTCTTTATTTTAATCTAATGATAAATTGAACACTGAAAGTGTTGGTAGTCAATCACAGAGGCACTACATTATGGCAGGCTTGGCCATATGCCCTGCTTTACATTTTCAGGAGCTACACTGTTGGTCTATGCAAGTTTAAAGTTATACGATGAACCGGTAAAAGCCTGGCTACGAAAAAAGCTGAAGTAGGGTATCTACGCGCCCTTTTCGGCAATGTATAAAAAAAGTTCGTTGGCTGATACATGCGCAAGGAAGCGAGGTAATTTGCAACTGTCGTTGTTTTGCTCTGTTGTAAGCTTTGGGGAAATGAGGGAAATCAAAAACCAAGAATGATAAAATTATAATGAATATTTCCAAACACCCTTATCAGTTCCTGCAATAATTGTTGTTCCGCTGATAAGTAAGCACTTTATTCTAAAGGTGTTGGGCCGATGCCGAAAAGTCGATAGACTCATAAAGTCCTCTTGTATCACATATCATCTTTTTCCCTTCAAATGCCCATGCATATATTCCGAAGGCATCATACCAAATTGTTTCTCAAAATTTTTACTGAAAACTTTTGCAGAGTTATAACCAACCGTTTCCGCAACTTCATTTATGTTTTGTCCTTCAGTCATTAATTCGGCTGCTTTTTTTAGCCGCGTTAAATTAATAAGATCATTGGGTGTAAGATCTGAGATAGCACTTATTTTTCTGTAAAATGTTGGGCGGCTCATGTTCATATACCTGGCGAGGCGGTCAACATCCAGGTCAGGATCCTGTATATGTTCAACAATCACCCGGTTCACTTCTTCTAAAAAATGTTCATCCGATTTTGTGTGCGCTATTGTTTTCAAATGCGCCAGCGGTGAGTTTACAAAATACTCTTTGAGCTTGTTCCTGTTGGTGAGCAAACTGGCAATCTGCATTTTTAAATGCTTTGGCGAAAATGGTTTCTCTATATACACGTCAGCACCCAACTCCAGGCCCTCGAGCTTTGCCTGCAAAGTATTTTTTGCCGTTAAAAGAATAACAGGCAAATGGCTTAGCTCAACGTTAGATTTAATGATGCTGCACAATTCAAAACCATCCATCACGGGCATCATCACATCACTCACAATCAAATCAACCACTTCAGTTCTTAAGACTTCTAAGGCGGCTTTTCCATTTACCGTTTTTTTAATAGTGTATAGATCGTTAAGGTTGCCTTCTATGAAATCAATGATCTCCTTGTTATCTTCAACTAATAAAATTACCGGCTGCATATTCAAATGGTATTTCAGTTATTATTGTTTGGGTGTAGGGGCAATGTGAGCACAAACACATTCATATTTTTTTCGCAGGTATCGAGCACAAGCGTGCCGCCATGCATATCTGCAAGCGATCTGCTAAGGGTTAACCCGATCCCGGTTCCCACATGATTGCAGGTTTCTTTTATACGGTAAAAGCTTTCAAATACCAGCTCCCGGCTTTCAGCCGGAATAATAAAACCATCGTTTTTAAAAACAACCTGGTAGCTGCCCGCTTTCACAGCAGCAGCACACAATTGAATTGAAACTTTTTCATCAGCATATTTTATAGCATTGTCAAAAAGGTTACTGAATATTTTGCTAAGTGCTTCCTCATCAGCGTACGCATACAAATCGGGCGGATAATCAAATTTTATAGTAAGATGTTTTTGTTTGATAACAGTTTCAAAAGGGATGTAGTTTTTACACAGCAAATCCGTAATATTCGTGTTGGTAAAATTTAACCTAAAGCCGTTCATTTCTATCTTTCTAAAGTCAAGCAATTGGTTGGCAAGTTGCATCAGCCTGTCGGTGTTACGGCTCATCAACTCAATGCTGCCGCGTATCGCTGGTACCTCATCAATCTGGTCCATGATGTTTTCCATTGGCCCTTTTATTAATGTTAGCGGTGTTTTTATTTCGTGGGCGACATTAGTAAAAAAGTTGATTTTATCTTCATAGTTCTCCTTCTCTTTTTCATAGGCAACTTTTTCGAGCCTGCGTTTATTTCTTGCCCGCGATCTGTCGATAAAAAATTTTATAACGAAAAAAGTAAGGGCTAATATAAATACGATGTACAGTGTGTAAGCCCACCAGGTCTGCCAGAATGGTGGTAATATTTCGATAGCTAATCTTGTATAATTATCGCTAACATTTTTGGTACCAGAAGATTTCACCATAAACGTATAATGGCCGGGTGAAAGCTCGGTAAAATAAGCCTTACGGTTGGTAGCCAAGTAAGTCCAATGCTTATCAAGCCCTCCTAACTTATACGCATACCCGATGCTTGAAGGCGAGCTGAAATTAAGTGCAGCAAAGTCAATACTAAATGAAGATTGATTATGCTCCAGCACTATTTTTTTTGCAAAAGTTATTGACTGTTGCAGTGGCGAATTATTTTTTGCAATAGGCAACTCTTTGTTATATACCTGGAAGCCGGTGATGTAGATGGGCGCTACAAATGCATTGCTGGCAATGGAATCAGGGTTGAAACTTACCATGCCTTTTACACTTCCGAAATACATAGTGCCCTTCTCGTCTTTATAAGCCGACCTATAATTAAACTGGTCTGTCAGTAAGCCCTGGGACTTGCTAAAAATTCTTATTTCTTTTGTTGTGGGGTTAAACCTTACTAAACCCTTTGAGGTGCTGGCCCACAAATTATTTTCATTGTCCTCAAGAACTGCGCAAACCACATCAGCGGGCAGTCCATCATGCGACGTGTAAATATTTAATTTTTTATTTCGTGGGTTATAAGAACACAAGCCACCCTCTGTAGCAAACCATAGTAAGGAGTCTTTACTGCGGTAAATATTGTTGATGATGTTGCTGGCAATATTTGTATTACGATTAATTGAAAGAAAGAAATGGTCAACTTTGCCTGTTCTGATATTATATGCATACACACCATCGCCATAAGTGCCTGCCCAAATATTGCCTTTATCATCTTCGCACAAGGCCCGGAAATAGGCTTTGGGCAAGGCTTTTATTAATTCAAAATTATTTGCTTGCGTTAGGTAACGGTAAGCGCCTTTATCCGTGGCAACAATAATATTATTGCCGGCTTTTAAAACAGCGCATATAAAGTTGCTGCCAATGCCGGAATTAACGGTATTATAATTATGTAACCGTTTACCATTTTTATCTAACAGATCAAGCCCATGTAAATAAGTGCCCGCCCAAACTGTGTCACCATCAACCAGCAACCCATGAATGTTGGAGTATGATACGCTTTGCTTACTTACCTGCGGATTATAATTGATGAAGTTGCCGGTAGCCGGATCAAATTTATTTAACCCCGCATCTTCCGTTCCTATCCATAGCATGCCATATTTATCTTCATGAATTTCGCTTACTGCGTTACCGCTTATTGAGTTTGCATCCGGCTTAGGAAAGTATTTATTAAAAACCATATCCTGGTTAGGAAAATAATTTACCCCGCCAAAATAAGTGCCTGCCCAGATGCCTCCTTCTTTGTCCCGCCAAAGTGTGTGAACGATGTTGTCTGATAAAGAATACGGGTCATCATAACTTTTTTTAAGGTTAATAGATTCGCCGGTTTTTACATTTAAAATATATATCCCTGATTGCGTTGCCACCCAATATTCGTCTTTGTTGATGGCGAGTATATCGCGAACAATGATATCTGTTTTGTCAGCGTTTAACCTTAATATACCGCGGTAAGAGGATGTTTTCAGATCCAGCAATTTTAATCCCTGGTTTGATGTGCCGATCAGTAATAATCCATCGCGTATTTCATAAATTGATTGCAGCCATTTGGATACTGCATAACCGGATTTATTGAAGAGGTCGTAGGTTTTATCAAAGATTTTTTTTGCACGATTGTATTTCGCTACCATGCCCGCCGAGGTAGTGACCCATAAGCTCCCATCTTTTAAAACAGTATAGGAAGTGACCTCTTTGTCGATTACAAAAGTTTCTGCTTTGTTTGTTTTTTTATTGAATTTATAGAGCGTGTACAAAGTGATATAATATACATCGTCGTTTATAACTTTTACAGATTGCACAGCGCCATCGCCGGCATTCTTAAACTGCGTAAACCTTTCCGTGAGCTCATCAAAAACAAATAAACCTTTTTCCGTACCTATCCATATTTTATTGTTGTCTTCGGATAAGCTCATAATGGCATTGCTGCCAATACTCGTACTGTCTGAGGGGTCACTTCTGAAAACTTTAAATGATAACCCATCAAACCTGTTTAATCCATCTCTTGTACCAAACCACATAAACCCAAGGTGGTCCTGCATTATACAAAGCACCGTATTATTTGATAGTCCGTTCTCAACCTGGTAGTGTGTAAAATAGTAAGGCTGGGCGTGTATTTTTTTTTGCCCTACCCACACAAGCAACAGCAACAAGACAATGCATTTTCTCATATAGATAAAAATTCAATGACTGCAAGAAAAACCGGAAGTCAATATTACTAAAATCAATAACTGAAAGATAGTAAGCTTAATATTTTGAGACAAAACAACCGAAACATGAAACAAAAATTCCTCTTAAAATCGGTTTAAGTTAATTTATTTGTAGGGATATTTTTTTCTTATGCAAAGATGGTTGCAGCCTCGCAACTGCCGATAAAAACGATTGCTATGCTTACGACAGATCATCAGTATCATCTTTTATCAGACAACGAACTTTGTGCGTTGGTAAAACAAGATAGCGAGAAAGCCTTTGAAGAAATATATAGCCGCTATTGGCACTTCTTAACATCCTCTGCTGCGAAGCACCTGCAATGCAGGCAAAAAGCTGAAGACATTGTGCAGGAAATTTTTATAAGCTTTTATAACCGGCGGGACAGTATTGAATTTTCTGTTTCTCTGAGGGCTTATTTATGCAAAGCCCTGAAGTTTAAAATAATGAATGAGTTCCGTTCCAAAGCAGTGCGTACGGCTTATCAAAAAACAATTTATAGTATCCGCACCGGATCAGATCAAACCAATTTCTTTTATACTTATGAATACAAGGAGTTGGCTCAAAGTATTGACCACTCCGTCAGCCTGCTTCCGGAAAAATGCAGGCAGGCATTTCTTTTAAGCCGGGCTGAAGATCTTTCTTATAAAGATATCTCAGGGCAGTTAGGCATATCCGTTAGTACGGTGGAGAAGCACATAAGCAAGGCTTTAAAATTCCTGAAGTTGGATCTCAATGTGGAGGGGTTTAATAAGAATTGATGGGCAATATATTTAATCGGTTATGATAATGTGCTTAACCTGCTGGAGAGCTGTTTGTTTCCGTGTTTTAAAGGCTCGCAGAGCCGAAACATTGGTAGCAGCATTTTAAGTTTCCAGGAGAATCGGTAAGCTCCGGAGGAGCGGTATTTTAGAGACATCTTCTACAGGTTAGGCAATAAATGCTTACGGCTATTCTGCAAATATTTAGTCTTTCTAAAGAAATAAAATTAGCTAAGGTAGCGAGTTATCATTTATATAATTTCTATCTCGAAAAAACTTATGGAAAAAAGAAAAATTTATTAGCTGTGTTTTGCTTGCTTGTGTCAAGTTTGTTACATGCGCAAAAAAACCATGTTGATTATGTAAATACTTTGCAGGGCACCAATTCAAGTTGGGATCTGTCTTATGGAAATACTTACCCGGCAATTGCGCTGCCATTTCCCATGCATTCATTTTCGCCGCAAACAGGTAAGAATGGTGATGGATGGAAATACACGTACAATGCCACAACCATAAGAGGCTTTGAAGAAGTGCATCAATGCAGCCCTTGGATGGGCGACTATGGCGTATTTACATTGATGCCCGTGGCGGGAAAATTAGTAGTGAATGAAAATGATCGTGCGTCATCATTCAAACATGAAAATGAAATTGCAGAACCTTCTTACTATAAAGTAAAATTTGATAACGGCATCACCACTGAAATTTCACCAACAGAACGCGGCGGCCACATGCGTTTCTCATTTCCTTCAGCACAAGATGCCTTTATTGTTTTTGATGGATACACAAAATTTAGTTCTGTAAGAATCATTCCCGGAGAAAGAAAGCTGGTTGGCTATGTAACGAATGGGACATTCATTCCGAAAGATTTCAAAAATTATTTTGTCATACAATTTGATCAGCCCTTTGTTGGTTATGGCACGTGGCAAGGGAAAGAGGGAATTATGAATGCAAAAAATGATTTCGACTCAGGTATGCAACGCGGCGCTTACATTCAGTTTAAAAAGGGAGCAAAGGTGCAGGCAAAGATTGCTTCGTCTTACATAAGTCCCCAACAAGCTGCGCTCACTTTGCAACAGGAACTGGGAAAATATACCAACCTCGACCAAACAAAAGCCGCGGCAGATAAAGCCTGGAACGATTTGCTTGGCCGTGTAAAAGTAGAAGGCGGCACAGAAGATGAGAAGGCAACTTTTTATTCATGCTTATTCAGGGCGAGTTTATTTAGCCATAAATTTTATGACATAAAGCAGGATGGAAGCCCATATTATTTTAGTCCATATGACTCTAAAATACATGATGGATACATGTACACCGATAACGGATTTTGGGATACGTTCCGGGCACAATTTCCCTTAAGCAATATTCTGCATCCCACCATGGAAGGCCGGTACATGCAATCGCTGCTGGATGCACAGGAGCAATTTGGATTCTTTCCTACCTGGTCTAATCCAGGCATGTCTGGCGTAATGGTGGGCAATCATGCTATATCCTTGTTAGCGGATGCATGGGCAAAAGGCATACACACTTTCGATCCTGAGAAAGCGCTCGAAGCTTATTATCATGAAGCAACGAACAAAGGCCCGTGGGGCGGCTCTGACGGAAGAGAAGGACATGAGTATTGGTTCAGCCTGGGGTTTATTCCTTATAAAGTTGTTTCAGAAAGCGGCGCCAAATCTTTGGAATATGCTTATGATGATTTCTGTGCTTATCAATTAGCGAAACTCACCGGTAATTCTTTTTATCAAAATGTTTTTGCCAGACAGATGTACAACTACAAAAATATTTTTGATACAACGGTTGGTTTTGTAAGAGGCAGAAAAAAAGACGGCAAATGGGTACCAAAAGATTTTGACCCGGTGGAATGGGGCGATCCCTTTACAGAAGGAAATCCCTGGCAATGGACCTGGTCTGTATTTCACGATATAAACGGGCTGATAAATTTGATGGGCGGTGAAAACAAATTCAATGCGAAGCTCGATAGTTTATTTACCGCTCCAAATACCGTAAAGTACGGAAGCTATGGCAAAGAGATACATGAAATGAAAGAAATGGTGATACAAGGAATTGGCCAGTATGCGCATGGCAACGAACCGGTGCAGCATGCGGCCTATCTGTACAATTACAGCGGGCAGCCATGGAAATCGCAAAAGCAATTGCGGGAAATAATGGCGAAGATTTACAACGCTTCGCCAAGCGGTTTTCCGGGAGATGAAGACCAGGGTGAAACATCCTCCTGGTATGTACTGAGCGCTTTGGGTTTATATGCCGTGTGCCCCGGTACTGATCAATATGTTATCGGCAGCCCGGTGTTCAATAAGATGACGATCACATTAGAAAACGGAAAGCAATTCACTATTGAAGCCAATAATAACAGCAGTAAAAATGTTTATATACAATCAGCGCAACTAAATGATAAAAATTATAACCATAACTGGATTACCTATAGCGATATCATGAATGGTGGTACGCTGCACCTGGAGATGAGCAATACGCCAAATACATCAAGAGGAATAGAAGATGCAGATAAACCTTTCTCTGTTTCTACAAAAAATAATTAAGAAATAATTTTAAAAGATAGAGGTTACAAAAATTTTAGGTGACTATATTTTAATCGCGATTGTATGAGAAAAGTATTTTTAACTGCTTTAATAATAACTGCTTGTTTTTTTACTGCATGCAAAAAAACAAGCTTTCTTGATAAAACAACCACCACAGATTTGAATGAAAGCGCTGTCTTTTCTGACAGTGCACGTTCTATGGATTTTCTTACCAATATTTATTCCAACGTAGGTTTTAGTTTTGATTTGTCAAGGTTTGGTGGCGCTGCGGGGCTTGATGCCTGTTCGGATGAAGCAGAAGGCCCTTTGTCTGCAACAGTTACAACTTATAACCAGTTTGCCTCAGCCTCGGTAACTGCCTACAACATTGCAACAGATGCTTGGAACACATCATACTCACAGATAAGGGCGGTAAACCAGTTTTTACAACACCTGCCCGCTATTCCCTTCAACGATAATTTAAAAAGAAGAACAAAAGGAGAAGCGATTTTTTTGCGGGCCTGGTATTACGCAACCATGCTGAAACATTATGGAGGTATCCCCATAATTGGTGACAGCATTTTTGTAGAGGGTGATAAGATAAAGACGGTTAGAAATACTTACCAGGAATGTGTGGATTATATAACGGCGCAGTGCGATGATGCCGCAGCAGTTTTGTCCGCAAGCTATGCCGGCCTTGATTATGGGCGAGTAACAAAAGGCGCAGCTCTTGCCTTAAAAGCCCGTGTACTTTTGTATGCAGCAAGCCCATTATTTAATCGCAGCCCGGCAACAGAAGATGCCACATTAAAGCCCATAATTAGTTACCCGGTATATGATGTGAATCGCTGGAAACTTGCGGCAGATGCCGCCAAAGCCGTAATGGATCTTGGGCAGTATAGTTTGTATGTTGATAATTCAAAACCGGGCAATGGTTTCTACCAGGTTTTTCAAAAGCGGGTGAGCACTGAATTTATTTTTCAAAGAATGCAGCCTGATAATAAAGATCTTGAGAATTTATGGCGGCCACCGTCACGTGGCGGCAGCTCAACTTCGGGATCTTTCCCTTATAACAATTTAGTGGATGCATTTGAAATGAACAACGGTCTTGCTATCACGGATCCAGCCTCGGGTTATGATCCCGCCGCTCCTTATACCAACAGGGATCCCCGCCTCGATTTTACCGTTACCCACAACCTGTCTAAAATATATGTAGCCTACGATCAGTTGAGGCCGGTATATACTTATGATGGAGAACCCAATGGTGACGGCTTTGGTGCGGGTACGCCTACCGGTTACTATGGAAATAAAATGTGTAACGACAATGTAATTCCAAATTATTTTTTCAATATAAGCTCACGCTGCTTACCGCTGATAAGATATGCTGATATATTATTGATGTATGCCGAGGCCACTAATGAATTTGCCGGCCCGGTACAGGAAGTATATGATGCCGTGGAGCAAATAAGGCAACGTGCAGGCCTGAATCCTTATCAACTAAAAACGGGGCTGTCGCAGGCTGAAATGCGTACGGTAATTCAGCATGAAAGAAGGGTAGAGCTGGCATTTGAAGAGTCAAGATTCTGGGATGTAAGAAGATGGAAAATTGCCAGGCAAACGGATGACAAGGCAATGAACGGCATGCGGGTAACAAAAGATGCCAATGGCAATTTTACTTATACGCAGGTATTGGTGCGTAAGCGGAATTTCAGGGATGCAATGTACCTGTGGCCAATACCACAAAGTGAAGTAGCAAAATCACGTGACCTCTTACAAAACCCCGGGTATTAAAAAAGATCATGTAAAATATGTATATGTTTTTACGAAAAATATTTATAACGGTTATCAGTGTCGCGGCTATCGCATCATGCACCAATAAGAAAGATTTATTGATTGAGCCGGTAAAAGACCTCAACTCTTTATGGCGCATTCAAAATGTTACGAGGAATACGGTGGATATAACACAGTTCATAGATTCGGCTGGCTTCAGGCTTAACCTTGGTGCAGATAATACCTACACGCTGCAGGGAAATAACATCCCTTTTCTTGTAAATACGGCGGGTGGTAAATGGGCAACGGATGATCCGCAATATCCGCATAAGCTAACCTTTACGCCAACTGACAGTATCAATTCCTTTACCGGAAGTATCGCTACGCCTGTATCAAAAGGAGAGCGCACGCTCAGCATAACCTTCAGCCCGGGCTGCTATTCGAATACTTATATCTACACATTTGAGAAAGTTCATTAATTAATTATATGCAGCTACAAAAATCAAAAAATAAAAAGCCGTATAGATTTAAGATCTACCTGTTGCTGTTTATAGCCTTCGCCGGGTTAATAATCACGGCTTGTGTATCCACCCTTACTATTGTAAGCCAGGATGCAATGGTAGTGCCCGGCGATTCAGCGCACATGGTAATTAGCCTGCAATGGGCACAAACAAATTACGACCATACCAGCAGGCAGGTAGTGGCGATATGTGTACCGAAAGCTTGGAATGCAGCACAAAATACCAGGATGACTTATAAAAGCGATGTGGGAGATGGTAATATGGTGCTTATACCTGACGGCATTACTGAGCCCGCAAGCAAACTATCATACCCGGCAGCAATGTTGAAGAAGTTTGGGATCGGTCCCAATTATATCAGCGATATGGAATGGATAGTATTCTGGACAGACGTTAAATTATCCGTTGCCAATCAAACCACGGTAAATGGAAAAATTTCGGTGAGTATAAAAACGTCCCCTGATTATTTAAGCTTCAGGCCGGGCTATGCTATGTGTGAAGATGAAGATGGCTTATCTGATTCGAATTCGGGTTATTATCAAAGCCAGTTTGGAAGCTGTATGGAAGTTGCCGGCAGCGATCCTGATGAGGATGTTGCAGATTTTTGTAATCCGCAGATCGGTATTGGAGAGCCATCCAGTGCTACAGAAAATGATATAGTCACTATTAAATATAATGGCAACCTTGATACCTCTGGTTTAAAAAATCAAACGAATATTTATTTCTGCGCCAAGGCTTTTACCAATGCAGGGGACAGCATAGAGATATGCCAGCCGTCACCACAAACAAAACTTACCAGTTATGATCTTCAACTGTGGCGAATAGATTTCTGGCCTAAGAAATTTTTCAACCTGCAAAACGGTATAACCCTGCGGGAGATAAGATATTATTTCACTGACCAAACCGGCAATATTAAAACAGGCTATGGCAACACTACAGAGGCATTCAAGTACAAGTTCAAGTGTAAATAAATAAAGGCTGTGAAAAACGCGTAACGCTATTATTGCTTAAACATATTGTTGTATGAAAAAAATACTGGTACTCTTATTCCTTACTGCATCCTTTGGTGTAAGATCATTTGCACAACAATTCACTGTGGCCGGCAGTGTAGTGGATGAATATGGCCGTGCATTTTCAGGGGTCACCATAAAATCAATGAAAACATCTTTCACCGCATCTTCTGATAGTGATGGCATCTATAGCATCCCCTCACAAAAAGGAGATGTGTTAGCGTTTACGCATACCGGTTATAAAGTAACATCTAAAAGCGTTGGGGATGCATCAGCTAAAATTATTGTGCGGCTTACGCCAGACATGTTTGCTGCGCCGGCAAAAACAGATATGTTATATGAAACGAAGGATAATGAAAAAATATTAGGTTCTGTTTCCACGATCTATACTAACCAACTTACCTCTACGCCGGCGCCCTTATATGCATATTCTTTAACGGGAAGGTTGCCAGGTTTATACACCCAGCAAACACGCGGGTGGGAGGGCACAAACAATGCGGCATTGGCATCACAGGATGTTGATGGATTGTATTACCCCAGCAGCAAAGGTGCAGCGGGGCCAAATGATAATACAGAACTAAATCTCTCTTTGCGTGGGCAGCGCCCTGTAACCATTATTGATGGTGTACAAAGGGATATTTATACGATTGACCCTGAAAATATTGAATCAGTGTCTGTGTTGAAAGATGGGCTTTCCACTATTTTACTTGGGCAAAGAAGCTCACGGGGTGTGATACTCATCACCACAAAAAAGCCGGTTTCAGGTAAACCACACATTTCCTTTACTGCCCAAACAGCCGTTCAAACGCCTATTGGTTTACCCGATGTATTACCATCTTATCAATACGCCTATTTATACAATGAAGCCCAGTCAAATGGAAACCGGCCCATCTCTTATACAGATGCCGATTTCCAGGCCTACAGGGATCATT
Organism: Hanamia sp.; assembly: GCA_965217965.1. Taxonomy (GTDB): domain Bacteria; phylum Bacteroidota; class Bacteroidia; order Chitinophagales; family Chitinophagaceae; genus Ginsengibacter. The sequence continues at coordinate 2,000,900 of CBDCJQ010000002.1, forward strand.
CAGATCCTTATGGCCATCCCGATGTTAATTGGTTCAATACTATTTTAAAAAATAATTCAGCCCTAACCAGGTATAGCCTGAATGTGACGGGTGGGGGATCTTCGGCGCGGTACACCGTTGGTTTAAGTTATCTCGATGACCAGGCTTTGTTTAAGGGTAACAACCCGGATTATGAAACCAACGCCACCATAAAGCGCTATACTATTAATTCGAATATTGATGTAGATGTTACGAAAGAATTTAAAGTAAAGCTCCAGATGTTTGCCCGTGTGCAGGAAGATAACCAGCCTGGCGCCGGCACGGATGCGATCATTGGCCAGCTTTATACAACACCTGCCAATGCCTATCCGATTTATAACCCGGATAAATCTTTTGGCGGCACACAAGCTTATTCCAGAAACCTGTTTGGGCAATTAACTCAATCGGGTTATATACAGGATTATGAAAGGGATATCTTTTCTAACCTTGAGTTGAACTATGACTTCAAAAAGTTTGTACCGGGTTTATGGGCAAAAGTGCAAAGTAATATTTCTGTATTTGCCTCCAATTCAACCAACAGGAGCGCCGGCGTTCCTTCTTATAAATTTTCAGCAAGCGGCACCGATACAACGTATAACCGTTATGGATCTTTTTCTGACCAGGTGAATGCGTTCAATCTTACCTACAGTGCACAATTCTGGTACCTGCAGGGTGCCTTGGGATATACGCGTTCGCTCAATAAAAATAATTTTACTGTAAAAGCTTTCTACGACAGGTATGAAAGCATATTCAATTATGACCTGCCGGAAACCAATCAAAACATCGCACTAACTGGTACTTATGATTTTGATGGAAAATATTTTGCTGAAGCGGCAGTTAACTACAGCGGTAACGACCGTTATCCGCCCAACAAACAATTTGGTTTGTTTTATGCCGCAGGGTTAGGCTGGAATATTGCCAATGAAAATTTTATAAAAAACAATAGCTCGCTTAAATGGATCAACAATTTTAAGCTGAGGGCAACTTATGCCAGGACAGGTAACGATAACGTCGGGTATTTTACGTGGCGTGAATCTTACCGTTTAGATATCGTTGATCCAACTTATCCAATCGGCATAAGCAGGTCATCGCAGACAGTTACACGACAGACAATATTGGCCAATCCAAATGTAACGTGGGAAAAGGGCGATAAGTATAGCGTAGGAATTGATGCGGCTTTCTTCAAAAATAAACTATTGCTTACGGCAGATTATTACAACAACAAATACTTCGATCTTCTGCAGCTTCGCGGCAAACAAACCTCTTTAATTGGTATTGGCTACCCGTTTGAAAATCTTGGAATAAATAATTATTCCGGCGTTGAATTGCAGGCCACTTACCAGGATCATTACCGGGATTTTAATTATGCAATTTCCGGTAACCTATCATCCCAGCAGTCAAAAAATGTTTACAGTAATGAGATAGTAGAAAAGTATCCCTGGAATGTGCGTACAGGCCAGCCCGTTGGAACGATCTTCGGCTATATGGCGCAGGGTTTAATTCAAACACAGCAGGAAGCAGAAACAAGCGCACACCCTGCAGGCTACGTATTGCAGCCGGGTGATATAAAATATGCAGATCTTAATGGGGATGGTTTGATAAATCAATATGATCAAACCGCCATTGGTACAAGCAAGCCGCTGGTATTTTATGGCGTAACCGGCAATATAAGCTACAAAGGTTTTGATGTAAGCGTGTTGCTGCAAGGCGTTGCCAACAGGCAAATTTTTCTTAATGATTATTCATTTGGCTCAGGAACACAACAGGCATATACTTACATTATTGGCAGGTGGACGCCGGAAACGGGTACCGCTTCCACCTTTCCAAGGCTTACCTCGGGCATTAATGCAAACAATGATGTAGCCAGCAGCTTCTGGTTGCGTTCAGGAAATTATTTCAGAATTAAAAATGCAGAGGTCGGTTATTCTTTGCCCTACAAATTAGTTAACCATTTGAAGCTTACCTCGGCAAGAATTTTTGCAAACGGGCTTAATCTATTTACGCATTCAGATTTTTCCCGCATAGACCCTGAAGTGTATGGACAGGTGTATCCAAATCAGCGGGTAATAAATTTTGGTATCAACATTCGGTTTTAAGCAACAATAATTATGAAAAAAAATATAACCCTGGTTCTTTTTGGTGCAGGTTTTTTGATACTGTCAAACTCTTGTAAAAAATATGAAGCCGTGCCTGTGGAAACGGTAACGCAGGATTATATATGGGACACTAAAGATTCCAACGGCATCTATTCAAGCCAATATCTTTTTTCTATTTATGCTGCCTTGCCGGACATCTCCGGTAACCGTATCAACAGGGATTTTTTAGATGCAGGCTCTGATGATGCAGTAACCTCGCAAACAACGGCGACACCGGTTACTTTGTTAGCCACTGATGGTATCACTATTTTTAATAATCCTGATGACGCGTGGGCAAGAAGCTATAACGGCATAAGAATGGCGACGAATTTCCTTAACAATTTTGGCGTAGTGCCTTTAAAGAATACTGCTGAAAAACGTTCCTGGTTTGGTGAAGCGAGAGCCATGCGTGCCTTGTTTTATTGGGAGCTTGTAAGGCGATATGGTGGCGTACCCATATTGGGCGATTCATTAAAAACACTAAGTGATAACATAGAAATTCCGCGCAGCTCATTTGCAGCCTGCATCAATTTTATAGTAAGCGAATGTGACCGCGCCGAAGACAGCTTACGTGGTGACCCGATAGATGATAATAATTATGGGAGATTTACCAAAGATGCTGCCCAGGCGCTGAAAGCCCAGGTATTATTATTTGCAGCAAGCCCGCTGTACAATGGTGGAAATGTGGGTGATTCGCTGAATGGCTATGCAAGCTATGATGCTAATCGCTGGAAGCTGGCAGCTGATGCCGCTAAAGAAATTATAGATCAAAATGTTTATAGCCTTGAGCCCAATTTTATTGCCCTCTTCATTATACAAAGAACCACTGAAGTAATTTTTGGTAAAGCAAATACCTTAGGTAAGGTCGTTGAAACAACAAATGGCCCTATCAACTATGCCACCGCTCCCGGTGCGGGCAACACAAGCCCAACACAGGAATTGGTAGATGCTTTTGGTATGAGTAATGGCCTGGCAATTACAGATGCAGGTTCTGGTTATGATAGTACAAACCCTTACGTTAACAGGGATCCACGCTTGGGATATACTGTATTATATAACGGCGCCCAATGGTTGAATACTGCTATTCAAACTTTTCTTGGTGGCGTAAACAGGCCCGGTGGCGCAACCGTGCAAACGCAAACCGGTTATTATTTACGCAAGTTCATGGGGCGTTTTGAAGACCAAACCAGTTACCAGGATCACTATCATGACCTGATATATTTCCGCTATGCAGAAGTATTACTGAATTATGCTGAAGCAATGAATGAATTTGCAGGGCCTTCAGATGAAATATTTAATGCTGTTGAAAAAGTGCGGCAGCGTGCCGGCCTAAATCCTTTTGCCTTAGATCATAGCATTTCCCAAGATTCGCTACGCACGATCATACACAATGAAAGACATAAGGAGTTTGCTTTTGAAGAGAAACGTTACTGGGATATACGGCGGTGGAAAATAGCCGGACAGGTGTACAATAATCATCCATTGCATGGCATGAATATTATCAACAGTTCAAACGGGCTTATCTACAATATTGTCCCTGTATTGAAGACGGCATTTGATGAATCTAAAATGTATTTCTACCCGATACCTTATGGCGAATTAGTAAGCAATGCACAAATGCGCCAAAATCCGGGATGGTAAAGAACTGTATCAATATGATTAATATCAGACAGAACATAAACGAACAAAAATGAAAAGAATTCTTTTTTTTATATCGCCATTTCTTCTCTGCGTGTGTGTGACCTGCAAGCTTAATGCGCAAACGGTGAGGGGCACGGTTAAAGATGTTTCGGGTGTGTTGAGCGCAGCTTCCGTAATCGAAAAAGGAGTGAAAACCAACGGGACAGCTACAGATAATAATGGAAATTTTCGCCTTTCGCTAAAAGGAAAGTCACAAACAGTTATTGTTTCCAGTTTGGGCCATGTTACCACGGAATTCAAGATAGATAACCCGGCAAAAGCGGCAGATATTATTTTGCAGGTAAATGACCAGGGGCTTGACCAGGTAGTGATAGTTGGCTATGGCACAAAGAAACGTGTTACCAATACGGGCGCTGTGAGCACTATTTCAGGTGAATCAATCAGGCGTGTTCCAACATCGGCAGTGCAGAATACTTTGCAGGGTAAAGTACCAGGCGTGTTTTCTGTGCAACGTGGCGGCCAGCCTGGTAAAGATGCTTCCGATTTTTTTATACGCGGCATCAGTTCATTAAACCCTGATGGTAATAAACCTTTGATCATTGTGGATGATATTGAATATACTTACGAGCAGCTTTCGCAAATAAATGTAAATGAAATTGAAAGTATTTCTATTTTAAAAGATGCATCTACAACAGCGATATATGGTATAAAAGGCGCTAATGGTGTATTGATCGTGAAGACGCGTCGCGGTAACAGCGGTGCGCCGCAGGTAAATGTGCGGGTGGAATCAGGGTATAATTCGCCCACCAAAGTCCCTAAGTTTTTAGACGCTTACGAGTCTGCTTCTTTGGTAAACGAAGCCTTGAGTAATGATGGGCTACAGCCACAATTCACACAAGCGCAGTTGAATCATTATAACTCGCATGATGCTCCATACATTTACCCGGATGTAAACTGGTATAATGAAATTTTTAAAAAAGGCTCATTGCAGGCGAATACCAACGTTGATATTTCCGGTGGAACAGATAATGTAAAATATTTTATTTCCGCCGGCGCCTTTACACAAAATGGTAACCTTAAAGATTTTTCTGATCCGCGCAACCAGGGAGTTAATAATAATTATTTTTATCACCGTTATAATTTCAGAAGCAATTTAGATATTCAGGCCACACATACTACAAAGCTCCGGTTAGATGTTTCCGGTAGATTTGGCCAGATAAATGAACCGCTGTTTTATCCAAATCAATCGGCTTCTACCGCAAATGGCAGCATCCTGTCTGAAATATATAACTACCAAATTATAACGCCGTATGCTGCGCCGGTCTTCAATCCTGATGGCAGTTATGCTTATGCCTTTGGCCCCAACCTTACGAATGTGCCGACCATTAATTCAAGGCTTGCAACAATGGGTTATAGAAGAAATAGCCGTACAGATTTCAATGCGTTATTTGAAATAAATCAGCGCCTTGATTTTATAACACAAGGGCTTACGGCGAATGTGCGTGTGGCATATGCAGGCACCAATAACATTACGAGAACCCAATCCCGTACACATACGCCACCGGCATATCATTATGATTCCACCGGGCACTATACATTGGATAAATTAAGTTTATACCAGTTGGCGCCTTTCGCATTAACGGGCAGCAATGATCTTTTTGATAAACGCCTTAACCTGCAGGGCATTCTTAGCTACGACAGGACCTTTGGAGATAATCATTTTTCAGGATTGGCTTTGGCAAACCAGGAAAGTTATGTTACAAAGTCAGGAGGTTCATTAGGTGTTCCTCAAAAATTAAGAGGGTTTACTATGAAGCTTGATTATGATTATAAACAAAAATACCTGCTGGATTTTAATGCGGCCTACAATGGCTCGGACCGTTTTGGTGCAGGCCATCGCTACGGTTTATTTCCTGCAGCAAGCGTAGGCTGGAACCTGGCAAAAGAAGATTTTTTCAAAAATATTTTTCCAATATTCCAGTTGTTTAAGCTGCGTGGTTCTTATGGTTTAGTAGGATCAGATGCTGTTATTGACAACCGCTATCTATACCAACAGGTTTACGCCAGGGGCGGTTTTTACTACTTTGGCACAAACAGCAATACAACGCAGGGAATTTATGAAGGCAGCCTTAGCAATCCCGATGTTACCTGGGAAAAATCAAGAAAGACAGACGTAGGCCTTGACATAAATATGCTGGACGATAAGATATCAATTCAGTTTGATTACTTCAATGAATACCGTTACGACCAGTTATTTTTTCCGGGATCCATACCCAATATTATTGGCGTAGGATTGGCAAGGCAGAATTTAGCCAGTGTTCGTAACCATGGCTACGAAGGTTCGCTAAAGTTTCAAAGCACAGCCGGCCGGGTGGCTTATGATATAACGGGCGTTATTTCTTATGCAAAAAATAAGATAGAATACCAGGATGAACCAACGCAGACTTATCCGTGGCTGGCGAGAACAGGCCATTCCATTAATCAGCCATTCGGTTATACTTACATAGGTTTCTACCAGGATCAGGCGGACATTGATAAAAGTGCAAAGCCAAATATTGACCCAAGCACTATTAAGCCGGGTGACCTTAAATATAAAGATCTTAATAACGATGGCGTGATTGATGAGCGTGACCAGGGGCCGATTGGTAAGCCAAATATTCCAAGCCTTAGTGGCGGCATCACTCTTGGTGTGCATTATAAAGGGCTTGATTTGAGTATCTTATTCCAGGGCGCATTTGACTATAGTTTGCAGGTGACGGGCATAGGCATTCAGCCTTTCCAGAGCCAGTGGCAGCCGATTCATGCCCAGCGATGGACGCAACAAAACGCTGCGGATGCTAAATTTCCACGGCTTAGTTCAGATGCGTCTTACGAGAGTAGCCCTACTGCTTATCCGTCAGATTTTTGGTTGATAAATGCTATGTATGTGCGCATGAAAACAGTTGAAGTAGGATACCAGTTTCCCAAAAAATGGCTGCCGCTCAAAATCAACAATGCAAGATTTTACTTCAGCGGGTATAACCTCTTAACCTGGACAAACTTTAAACTCTATCAGCAGGATCCTGAAGTGGCATCCAATACAGTTGGTGACGCGTATTTGAATCAGCGTGTTTTGAATATCGGATTGCAGTTGGGGTTATAGCAGATTATTGGTGTTGACAACTTTATTATTATACACCTAAAAGTACTTCTAACAGTTCCTCATCGGAAACATTGATGTGCTCCACTGGTTTATCAAGTGCCTTTGAAAACTTTCCGGCAATCTCATAATGCATAAGGGTTTCCGAACCGGTTAGATTATAAATTTTGTTATAATGCAATGTTCCTTGCAAAGCTTCTGCAGCCACTGCCGCAATATCACGAATATCGATCAATGTTGACTTCCTTTGAACTGTAACCAAAGACTTCCTTGTGTTTCTTTTGTACGGTTCGTTCATTGATCGATTCTTCTTGGGAAACGGTCTTTATTATATTAAGGGCTGGATTTTTTCTCCCTTCGAAGGTTAGCAAACCCTGCTAAAACGCCTTTCAGACATATCATTAAGCTATTCAAACATTTGTTACCGCCCGGATATTCGTCAATTTTGCTTTATGCTTTTATTAAGAATTATAAGAGCAAAAATGAATAGGAGATCAAAATTCCATGTAAAGAAATAAATAAGTTATGAAGCAGTTATCACAAATAATATTCTTCTCCATATTGGGCGAGAGCGCCGTACAAATAATATTAGCTTTAAGTACTGTCATTATGCTCACGCAAATATTCGTGCATAAAATTTTCACCGGCAAAACGAGACGAATTGTGAGAAAGAAAAGCAGCGAAATGGAAAATAATATGTGGTTAATAGAGTAGGTGCTTAGCTGAAAATTATTTATAGATATCCCGCAATTGCAGAAAGTACCATTTCATTTGCCAGTCACTCAATTTTTTGCAGATATATTGTTCGCTAACTTTTTTAGCGAAAAATGATTTAATAAGGGGACTTAGCGTTTCGTAAATAAAATCCCGCGGTTGTGTGTTCATGAAAAACACTGAGTTGGCGCCAACATCAAAGGACTAATAGTTTTTAGTAAAAAGTATTTACTTCTTCACCCTTATTGATTCCAAATCAGCTATGCTTTGTTGAATGTTCCGGAAATCTTCAGCATTAAGCATTATTATTTAAAATACAAGCTAACTTTTTATTCCTAATTCAAACTATTAAAGGCGGCTTTAAATAGTGATTTTGTAGAATCAGCAGCATCGGCATCGAGGTACCATCCGTACATTCCCTTAAAGGGGCTGGCTTTGATGTAGTTAGCTTTTTCTTTAATCAATGGCACTCCATTGTAGTAAATACCGTTGGCTGCATTAATATATTCTTTGGTATCCGCGGTGGGGTCAATGGCCAAAATATCTTTATAGGGCATATAATCATACGAACCCCACGAAAGATTATCGCCGTTGCCATCAAGGGCATTATATCGCAAACCAAACACAGGAAACCCAACAACAATTTTATCTGGTGTTACATGAAAATTTTGCCAGATGTCAGACGCCGTTTTCAGGTAAGCCATTGAAGATGGCTGGCCGACAGGCGCTCCGGGCCCTACATGAATGCCATCTTCATAAGCCCTTACATTCACCCAATCAGCGGTTGAAAGATCTGGATATTCCCAATGCTGCCATCCTGGGGTAACCGTAACCGTTATGATAGAATTAGCTGGCAAAGCAGCTCTTAATTCATCTACCATTGGCCGGAGAGCGGCAAGGTTTGCGCTATAATTAGCAGCACCGTTAAAGTCTGTCATAGTGATATCTACACCATCTAATTTTGTGCGGGTTATATAGTCCTTCAATTGCGCCACAAGCCCTGCACGTTTAGCCGCATCCCGAATTGCCGGCCCCATGTCGTCGCTTCCATAAAGGGCCCATCCGTCCACCGGTGTTAAACGTCCATAAATACTTAACAGGACAGGTATGCCTCTATTATGCCCTCTTGCTACCAACTCATCCATTAGCTGGTTAGCATTTCCTTTCGTGATATCGAGTGATCCATCCGCTGACACCTGTCCCATCTGCACGCCAAGATGCGTTATGTAATTCCATTTCACGTCTGTTGCAACGCCATTTTCACTTAGGTAACCCAACAACACTTTTGAGAAACTTTTGCGGGTATAAGTTGACGGCTTTACTATAACATCTGATGTGCGGATAGACGTTAATCCGTTATACACAACCTCCAGCTTTATTTTAAATTCACCTCCGGAGGTTGGTACAAAATTAAATGCAGTATCATGCGATTCTGGTACATCATTCACATACCAGTTAATGGTAACTTTTCCCGCAGGAGAAAATTTGAGGTTGTTATATTTGGCTGTATCATTTTCATTAATGATAACAGAGGCGGGAAATTGATTGCCAAGAAAAAATATTCGCGGGTAATCCCCCTCGCCAAATTCAGGATCTTTTGCAATATCTTTTTTACAGGATTGCATAATTAATATTCCGGAAAAAAGAAAAAGAACAATGGCTATAATTTTTGGTGCTATCTTATTCATAATTTTTTTTTTTGATTGATGATGATTAACGCATATTTATTTATGGCATGTCCCACCAAACGCTTTTATTCCAATCGTCTTTGCCTCCCAAACGTTGCACCGCATCATCATAATTTATCTTGTTGAGGCTTTTTTCTGACAAGGGATATTCAAAACGCCTCGGCATTATTTTCGTATCCGCATCAGAATAGCCATCTGTCCTGTACCCGGAAGAAAGTTTTGGAAAGCCGCTCCTGCGCAGGTTAGCATAAGCTTCCGGGCCATTTAAAAAATAATTCACCCATAATTGTGTATTGATCTGTTCTAATTCTTTACCGGGTTGAAAAGCATTGTCCGCAATGAACTGATCAATGGCCGTTTCCGAAATGGGAACAGCGCCGGGATATAAAGCAAGCTGCCGGCAAGCTGCCCGCAATCCGTTTTTGTAATGCTCTTCGGGAGTTGCACCTAATGAAAGCCCTAACCTTATACCTGCATCGGCTAATAAAAATTCTGTTTCGGCATAAGTGATATGAAAGAATGGTGCATCATTTGCCACCAGCGGTTTTGCCACCTGCAGCTTTTGCAAATTATTTCCAATATCTGCAGCGCCAACGCCTGGAATATTTATAGTAATCGTATTGTGCCAATTGTCCCAAATAAATTCTGTTTGTCCGACACCAAATGATCCGACCTGCGCTTTCACTTCATCGGTAATGTCGATCCTGTTATCCCATGTTGAGCCAGGCTGATCGTCCCAATAATTCCGTGCGATAACATCCAGGCGGGGATCATTGGTATTTTTCATTTCGTTGATTAAAGAATTCTGCACACGGTAGCCGCCCGGGTAGCCTCCTTGTTTAAAAGCCGATGAAAGCCCGTTGCCGGTATAAGTAGCATAATTATTGAAATTATCATCATGGCGTGTCATACAGATATCAGCGTTGGAGGATATAACGCCGGCTGTAAACGCTTTTTGAATTTCAGCTTTTGCTTTTGCTTCATCTCTTTTTACTATACGCAAAGCCAGTCGCAGCCTTAATGAAGAAGTGAATTCTTTCCACTTACTAATATTCCCTTTATAAAAGATATCATTATCCACTATATCCTGCCCTGTTGCGAACAGGCTCATAGCCGTATCTAACTGGGTAAAAAAATCAGTATAAATATCCTGCTGCTTATCAAATACCGGCGCTAAATTAGTAGCGGTAAAACCTGTGGAGGCCTGGAAATACGGAATGTCGCCATAGAGATCTGTAAGGCGGGCAAATACATATACTTTCATTACGCGGGCCATTGCATTTAAATTTTGATCGCTTGTATTCCTGCTTCTCAGTTCTGCATCTGTTATGTTTTTTACATCATTAGCATAGTTATTTTCCCATAGCACTGACATATAAGCCTGGTTCCTTGCATAAAATTGCCCATACTGGTTAGCCCATCCACCACCTATCTGCTGCACGAGTGGCATGGTTAATATAAGCCCGGCCCGCTCCTGTACATTCACATCGCCTGAAAACTTTTGTTGTGCATAGGCTACTTCAATGGCAGGGTCAAGGTTAGCAGATTTTGTGGGGTCGGTATTCATGTCTTTAAACTTGTTGCAGGATGATAACCCAACAACCAGTACAAGAATGTATATTTTAAAATTTTTCATAATTGCAATTTTCTAAATTAAAATTTGATGTTTAAATTCACTCCCCAGCTTCTGCGGCCCGGTAATGAGCCATATTCAAAGCCCTGCCCGTTTCCATTATTGTAGTTTGAATCGGGATCTACATTAGGAACATTTTTATGAATGATAAAAGGATTGCGGCTCACCACGGCAACGCTAATATCCTGTGCACGTATTTTTTTGGAAATATTATCCGGTAAGCGGTAGGCTAAAGTGATCTCCCGCATTTTTATGTAGCTGGCATCATAGATAAATGGAGTGGCAACCCCTTTATCATCACCGTAAAAAGACGCCCAGTAAACATTGGGGTCAACGGGCTTGGTATTTTGTTCATATACCGGTTTGCCATTTGCGTCTACGCCTGTTTGTACTACGCCGTTAGGAACATACCCCTTTATCATGCCGGCGTCCGTCCATTGAGCAACAGTCTTTCCCGCCGCCTGGCGTTCTTCTTCTGACTGCACCCATTCTTTACGCCCGGCAAGTGTTATATCTTGCTGGCCACGGATCACCGCGAACAAATTGGTCATTGAAAATAAATCGGAGCCTTGCTTAATATCAATGATCGCGTTTAAAGTAAAAGATTTGTACCGGAAACTATTATTCACGCCACCCGTCCAGTCCCAGGTTCCTTTTCCCAGCTTCACCCTGTCATCGGTAACCAGTGGTGAAAGGCTTGCAGGATCGAGAATTACTTTACCATCTGCCGTGCGCTGGTAATCGTAACCTATGATGCTGCCGTAAGGCAGGCCAGGTTGGGCAATGATGGAAATGCCCAGCCAGCGTGCATCTGAAAGCGTAAGATAAGAAACGCCGGGAGCAAGAGATTCAACTGTGTTTTTATTTTGTGCAGCATTTACGCTTACATTCCATGAAATATTTTTTGCTGTGATAACTTTTCCTGACAATAAAATTTCCATGCCTTTATTGGAAACAGTTCCTGCATTAAGAATTTTTTTAGCAAACCCTGTTGACGTTGGTACATCAATATAATTTATCTGGTCTCGCGACTTTGATGTATAATAAGTAAATTCCAGGGCGATCCTGTTATTAAGAAAGCGAAGGTCAGTACCGAACTCGACACTTTTGGTTCTTGTAGGTTTCAAATCCGGGTTGGGAATGATTGTGTTGATTACACCACCAATGGAACCCTCGGATGGTTGAAAAGGCTCTAAGCCATACGTTAATAATAACTGATATGGATCAGTGTCATTGCCCACTTCAGCAGCCGATGCCCTCACTTTTGCAAAGGATAAAACTTTGCTTTTAATATTAAAGGCATCCGTTAGTACAAAGCTTGCACCGAGCGAAGGATACCAATACGTATTGTTTTGCACGGGCAGGGTTGATGATGCATCTCTTCTTACCGTGGCATCTACATACAAATAATTTTTGAAGGCGGTGGATATAGCTGCATAGTAAGAATTGATTTGTTTTTCATACGCCGATTCAGTCACGCTTATTTTTTTAAAGCTGTTGAAGGTGACCGCATCCGTCAGCAACATACCTTCCCCGCGCTTATAAGTGCTGGGGCTATTGATGTATAATATACTTCCGCCGACACTGGCGCTTGCATAAAAATTCTTACTGATTTGTTTTTTTGCCGTTACCAATACATCTGCATTGGTGGTGCTGTATTTTGAATTTCTGCCTTCAAGTACGCCGCTCTCAGCGCCGGGTGTAGTAGGAGGGCTAAAGCTTTTATAATCCAAAAAAGTAAAGTCTGTATTTAATCTTCCCTGGATAGAGAGCCATGAAAGCGGATCGTAATTCAACGTAAGGCCACCCATCACACGGTCTTTCGTAGTCTTATTACTCATGCGATTGATCACCCAATAAGGATTTAAGTGGTACTGCCCGCCGCCCCATTCCACGTAATGGCCAAAGGCATCCTGGTAACCTTTTGAAAAACTTTTTGATCAATATTATTAGCAAGCCCAACGAAATTGAAACCAATGTTTGCCGGGTCATCAGCCAGGGCAGGGCGGTTGTTTACAAATTCATTCATATAGCTCGCACGCACGTCCACATTTAATTGTGTACCTACTTTGGTAGATCCACGAAGCGTGAATGTGTTCCGGTCCATGTAAGTTTTAGGAACAATATCATTGTAATGAAGATTGTTGTAGGAAAAGCGGAAAAGGCTTTTGTCTGTACCACCGGTTATCGCTACGTTATTGTTGAAGGAAGAACCGGTGTGAAAAAAGTTTTCAATATTGTTTTGTACCAGGCCATAGTTGGCTGTGCCTCCGTTAAAAGATGGAATAATTAAATCCGGATCGAGCCTGGCGCCGAAGTTGGAAAATAAGCTTGTCCTGGCTTGTGCTACATCTTTGGGTATAGTGCCGCCGGTGCCCTGTCCATATTCATATTGATAATTTTTAAACCGGGTTAGCAAGGTTTCGATCGCTGATGAAGAATTAATTTCTACCCCGATATCTTTGCGGCCCGTTCCTTTTTTAGTGGTGATTAAAATGACGCCATGCCCCGCACGGCTCCCATATAAAGCAGAGGCAGCCGGGCCTTTCAGCACCGAAATATTATCTATATCGTCAGGATTAATGCCGGAGATAGCATCACCTAAATCAGCGCCTGCAGCATACTTATCACTGCCCGTCATTCCATAATTTGAATTATCCATCGGCACACCATCCACTACATAAAGCGGTTGGTTGTTGCCGGTAATATCTGTGTTTCCACGAATAAGCACCTTTGCCGACCCAAGAGGGCCGCCGGCAGTATTGCTAATGATCAGCCCCGGAACCCGGCCTGCGAGGGAGTTAATAACATTAGGCTCACGAGCTTTATTAATGTCGTCGCCTTTTACTTCGCCTACTGCATAACTCAGCGCTCTTTTTTCTCTTTTGATCCCTAATGACGTAACCACCACTTCCGAAAGAACTTTATCGTTTACAGTTAAAACTACCCGCATATTCACCAGTGTTTGCACCGTTATATTTTTTGTTTCATAGCCAACAAACGAAAATTGAATTTCATCTTTTGGCAAAGCCTTTATTGTGAAATGGCCTGCTTCATCGGAGATAGCGGATGCCCGTTGATTCCGGTTTTGGATGGTGACATTGGCAAGAGGTTTGCCTTCGTTGTCAACAATGGATCCCGCCAGTTTTAAGTTAGTAACACCGCCCTTTCTTTTTAGGCTAATAACATTGTTGTTGATTTGATAATCAAGATTAGCCTGCCCGCAAATTTTGCTGATCAATTGCTCAACTGAATAATTTCCTTTAGCAACGGTGATGGTTTTTGTAAGGTCTATCTCTTCAGAATCATACGAAAAGTTTACACCGGCTACGCGGCTGATATCAGTAAGTACCTGGCTCAGTTTTGTTTTTGCAAACTCGATTGTGATGGATTTGTTAGCCTGCGCTGAGGCGTTTCCGTTAGTGAAAACAATTGCAATAAATAAAGGCAAAATGCGTAGTCCACGCAATAGCCATAAAGTAGAAGTTTTGATTATCATAAGCTGAGTAGTTTTAAAATTTTGGCTATTTAAAGGACATTGTTACCTGCTGTCCATGAACGTCGTAGTCTATATTATAAGTAAACTTAAGCGCCTCTAATATTGTTTCTATTTTTTTTGATTCGAAACTTCCTGTAAAATTTATCCTGGGAATAACACCCTCTGAAAGAATTTCTATATTAAAATATTCTTCCAGCACGGTTTTTATTTCAGTAAAATCCGCATGTTGAAATTCAATTTTTCCATTGATAAAATTTAAGAGTTGGGTTCTATTAAATGCATCCTTGATTATTATATTGCCAACATTGGAAGTAGCTTTTTCGCCGGGTTGTAAAATGACATTATTTTTCTCTCCCTCCACTTTTACAGCACCTTCCAGCAGGGAAACTGAAATTGACTGTGGGGCACGATCATAGATGTAAAAGGCAGTACCTACTGCGGTGGTTTTGATATCTCCACAGGAGACTATAAATGGCCGGGAATGGTCTTTAAAAACTTTAAAAAAGGCAGCACCGGTTAAGAAAACTTTTCTTTTTGTATGGTTAAAATCCTTTGCAATTGCAATAGAAGAATAATTATTTAAGATCAACCGGCTTCCATCGGGAAGGATTATTGTTTTGCCGGCATTTCCCGTTTTTGCAAATGATATCAAATTATTTTTTGTCTTGTTGTTGCCGGCAAGCTCAAAATTGTTCCACACAAAAAATGCAACCACCAGGATAGCTGCAGCTGCTACAGACCTCCAAATCATCTTCGTGAAGACTGATCTCTTCTTGATCAACTTTTCTTCTCCAAAAGAAAATATATCTGTATTTGCCGGCTGCTTATTTTCATGCAGCAGCGGTTCCAACTTAGCGTATTGCTGTTCTATCTTATCCCTGAGTGACGAATTATGCTGCAACGTTGTTTGCGTTCTTAAAAGGAAGAAAAGCGATTGCGCTTCTCTCACTTCAAGGCTACTTTGCGGATTTTCTTTTATCCAGTTAGTCCAGAAGTGTACATCTTGTTCGTCTCTCTGCAACAGGTAATTTACAAACGATTCGTCTGTCAAAAAATCTTCTCTTGTGTATTGGGTAAAGTCGGGCATATATAAAGAGATATCCTCTTTCTAAATTTTTTACCGCCTGTTGACGATTATTTTAAAATAATTTTTAGAATTAGGTAGAATGGGCTCAATCTTTTATTGGTGGAAAGGCTCGTCCTTTGCGTCTAAGGACTCCCAAAGAAACGTCTCTGTAAGGAGCCTTCACAGGGGAGTGAATTGAGAGTATCTTGCGGCTCCGAAGCAATCTCCTTGCATATTGTTTACCCTGAGATTGCCACAAAGTTTTCCGTAACCACTGTTCAATTCAAATCTGTATGCTGGAAAACTTTTCTCCAAAGGAGCAGGCGCAAAGACGTTTCCTTTGGGAGACTTCTGAAATCTTAATCTCACGAGACGTCCTTTGCGCCCAAAGGACTTGGAGAGGAAATATCCAAGGAGATTGCTTTCCCGAAAATAGCCAGGGGCAAGCGTCGCCGCAGGTTTCATTTAAATTAATGATTATTCTGGCTCCTCGCAAAGGACGTGAGGCCATTGCAAAGCGCATTAAAAGAGCCAGGAGAAAACTAGCAAGAAATGTTTCTTATTAACCTGGGTGCGCAATAGTTTCAGGCTCTCGTGAATGCTGTTATATACGGTTCTTACAGAAATATTAAGATGGGCGGCAATTTGTTCATGAGACATTTCATTTATAAATCGCAGTACGATTAATTGTCGTTGCCGCTCCGTAAGTGAGGCTAAAAGATGCGCTAATTGTCGTTGCAGCTTTTCAAATTCCTGCAATTCAATAATGGTTTCTTCATGGGATGAAACTTCTGAATAATCGTTCGAATCAAGTTTTACCGTGTGAAGATCACCAGCTAACCTCTTTCGGTAAATGATTTTATTTTTATAACTGGTAATAATATATGCCTTCGCATTTTTTACTTCGGGAAGCTTATGCCTGTTGTTCCATAGGCTTAAAAAAAGCAAATTAATATATTCTTTGCTCAGCTCAGGGTCATGGCAAAGTGATAACCCATAGCGCAGCAGGTCACTATAAAAAAGGATATACAAAGAATGAAGATCTTTTTCATTACCGGCACGTAGGCCATTCCATAATAATATTTCTTCGTTATTCATTTTGGATGCCAGCAGGTATAGCACCTGGTGTAGCTTATGCAGTTATTATTTGCAAAATAAATGTTTAGTCGTTACAAAAAATTAACGACGGCTTTCTACATGGTAACAACAACAGTAAGTTTTTCTTTAGACACTCTATTGATAGAGATAGCTGCAATGGAAATAATTTCGGATAACCGTTTAGAAGCCTATTTATACTTTAACGTTTATGCACAATACCGTAGATAGCATTAAGCAGCGAATTTTCGCCGGGAGAATCGGCCAAGAGCTGCCATATCATTACACCGGCCGCCTTATCTATTGCCAATTTTGTTTTTCTTTTTATCGTAGAAGCGCTATTGTAATACATGGTCACATTTTGGGGAAAGACTAATGAATCTAAAGAATCGCTGCCCGGATAAAGTAAAACAATTTGCCTGTAATCCATGCTTAGCACCGGCGAATCAAGGGCACCAAATCCATAACCATAGAATGGAAGGCCGAGCACCAGTTTCTCCCGCTGAATTGCGCGAACATTACCCCAGTAATCCAAATCTTCCTGGGCCATTGAAAATGGCGAATGGTTACCCGGGCTCGCGGGCGTCCACGGCCCGGTGCGATCGTAAGACATAATGTTTACGAAGTCGAATCGCTTTAATGCTTTATCAGGAAGCTGGTCTTTGTATGCCGTGGCTATAGCTGCCGTAATTATTTTTTTTTGGCGCTTTAAAGCAGTCGCCAGTTCGGCCACAAAACTACCGTAGTTCTCATCTATATCGCTTCCTTCAAGATCAACATCAATGCCATCAAGATTATATCTTGTTACCATTCTTATAAGTTCTGTAATAAATGCACGCCGGTTATCCTGCCGTAATAAAATTGCATAATAAGAATGTGTACCGCCGCCTGCGATTGACGCCAGCACTTTTACATTTTTTTCATGCGCTTTTTTAACTAAAGTGTCAATCTTCAAATCCTGTTTGAAAATTCCTGCTGAATCAGGGTTGATAAATGCAATATTTAAATGCGTGAGCTGGTTTAAAAACAGGTAGTTCGAATCCGCATAAGTTGTATCTCTTAAAGCAGCATTTAAAAAATAGTACCCGACAATTTTAAAATTATTTGCGGGATCATTCTTCTTTTGGGCAACAACAAATGTCAAATTTAAAAGTAAAGCTAACAAGCCGGCGATATGAAATTTTATGCTCATTTATGAAACCGCTGATTTACGGTTTATTCTGCAAACAATATTTGTAAATATCGTTTCTATTTATTTGTTGCAAACACATTACCCTGGCTCGGTCGGTTTTTTAGCCTTTTGATCATATAAAGAAAGGGATTATTTAAATTTAAATACTATTCTTTCCCCGCAAGAAAAACATTCGTATAATCACAAGGTATGGAAGAAAGTGGTTCCTTAACTTTTTTGTTTGCGGGCACCCATCACTTCATTAATTGCATTTATACTTTTATAAATCATTATAATATTGTAGATTTTTTACATGGAGACATCAGCACTGATCAGGGAAGCGAAACAAGGAAGCGCCGCTACGCAGAAATACCCGTTTGATCAGTTGGCAGACAAAATGATGATGGTGTGCAGGCGCTATGTGAAAAATAATGAGGATGCTGAAGAGTTATTACTCGATGGTTTCTATAAGTTCTTTCAAAATATTTCTTCTTTCAATTACCAGGCGATGCTGCATTGTATAGTTGGCTGAAGAAAATAATGATTAATGAATGCCTTATGTTCTTACGTAAAAAAAATGTATTCAATATAGTAACGGATGCAGCAGCAGAAGAAATCGCCTTGCCGGAAGAAGGGCTTGATAATTTGTCTGCATCGGAAATCTTTAATATAATTGTTCAATTGCCGGTTGCTGAAGACAACAATAGAGCCTTCTCTTTATTTTGATAATTTCTTTAAAGGAGTTATACCGGGGATAATGATAAGCCAGTCGTTTTAATATTTCAATCCGACTCTAAAAATGTGCATCAGGAAAACCTGGTAAGGAAAATGGAGGAAATCTTTATCTATCAATCCTGTTAGGTTGCAAAGCTCGTATCGTTTCTAATCAACCGCTCCAAGGAACGTTATTAAATAACACAGGAATTTTGCTTCACTCCTTTTATATTCATTTGCGTGTAAAAGATGTCACCACTGTGCGGGTACTTAGTCAAATCATCTTCAGAGAGTCCTTCCCTTGCCGTGGTGATTACTAATTGATCAAGTGCTTCCCCTGCAAAAGCACAGGACGTAACATTAGGTGCAGCAACACTGATCTTCTCAAGTAGTTTGCCATTATGCGGATTCCACCTATAGACGCCATACCCTCCGTAATGTGCGATCCACAACATTCCTTCTTCATCTATCGCCATGCCATCCGGTGAACCCAATTCTTTTGGAATAGAAATTACATTTTGTTCAAAATGTACGTCACCTTTTTTTGCCTCAAAAACATAAGACTGTATGAGGTTTGTAATGGTGTCAATATAATACAATCTTGTATTATCTAAAGACCAGGCAATGCCATTTGATATAGTGATATTTCCTAATTTTTTTTGAACGGAAAGACTGTTATCAATACAGTACAGGGCGCCTGCACCTTGCGTTAAATTCATATCCAGCGTGCCGATCCACAACCTTCCATAGATATCGCAGCGGCCATCATTGCAGCGGTGATTGATCATGGGTTTTTCAACATTAATAAGCCATACCAATTCCCCGGTATTGATATTAAATCTTCCGATACCTGCATCGAGGCCTAATATCAATTCATAATTGTTATTGCAGGGAATAGCCACTGTTACTTTGTGGTCAAATTTCCGGGAAAGGGTATTCTTCATGCTCCAGTTATATTCGAATAAAGTTTTGTTTTCAATGTCCACCCAAAAAAAGCTTTGTCTTCCCTCATGCCATAAAGGCCCTTCGCCAAGATAGCATTGTGAGGGTAACAAAACTTCAGCCTGCCTGTCTGGGATCATATTATGTTGATTTAATTTTTGATAGAAATACACAAAGTATCCTGTGCTCTACTCACCCAATTGAAGGTGCAATGGGAATGCAAAAATATCAGGACGATAAAAAGCAGAGTCAGCAAAATAATTAATTCTTATTCCCGTGCCTCTTTACCAAATATATAAATACCGGTTTACACCCAAACAGATAATTCAATATAGTTCAAACATCCGGCAAGCAAGTTGAAACGTTAGAATCAACTGGAGGCTAATTTTGTCTCAATACTTTGTAAGAACAGTTATCGGCAGCTATACTTAAATGAATCAAATGAAAGGTCCGGGGAACAAGGAGAAAGGGGAGGCGCAGAATTCATCAGGCAGCAGCATATAATAGATGAGGCGGACTATGCCTTTGATGAATTTTCCGGCACCGTCACAGAGCCGGCGTTACACCGGGAAATTCTTAGGCTTTCAAACTGAGGGTAAATATTCTATGGAGGAATTAAACATCGGTATTATTGGGACAAAATTTATGGGCTCGGCGCATAGCAATGCTTATCGCCAGGCAAGCCATTTCTTTGACTTGCCACTAACCCCTGTAATGCACACGGCCTGTGGCAGGGACGAGCAACAATTTACCAAATTCGCTAATCGCCAAGGCTGGAAACACCAGGAGAATTCCTGGGAAAAATTAATACTGAATGATGACATAGCGCTTATTGATATTTGCGTGCCGAACGGCCTTCATAAACCAATTGCCATGGCCGCCTTAAAAGCCGGGAAACATGTTCTCTGCGAAAAGCCTATGGCATTAAATGCAGAGGAAGCATGGCTTATGCTGGAAGCTGCCGGCAAGTCCCCTGCGATTAATATGATGGTGTTTAATTACCGGTTTGTTCCGGCTATTATATTGGCTAAACAAATTATCAGCGATGGCAAGATTGGTGAAGTGCGGCATTTCAATGCCGTTTATTACCAGGATTGGCTTGTGGACAAGAATTTTCCAATCGTTTGGCGGCACGACGTATACGTCTCCGGTTCAGGTGCGCATGGAGATATGAATGCACATATCATTGATTTGGCTCGCTACCTTTTTAGCGAATTCCGGGAGGTTACCGGGGTGAAAAAAACATTTATTAAGGAAAGGCCTTTTAGCGATGGCAACGGTGTTGGTAAAGTAACCGCCGATGACGCCACCTGCTTCCTGGCAAAATTTCAAAACGGAGCTTTAGGCTCTTTTATAGCCACGAGGATGGCCCCGGGAAAGAAGAATTTTATGTGCCTGGAAATTTTTGGCAGCGAGGGCTCTCTTATTTTCAATCTTGAACGGCTCAATGAACTTCAGTTCTATTCAACGAAGGATGAGGCAGGTGAAAGGGGGTATAAAAATATTCTTGTAACGGAATCAGTTCATCCTTACATGAACGCCTGGTGGCCGGCTGGCCACGTGATAGGATGGGAGCATACATTCATCCATTTGGTAAAAGAGCTTTTCCAGGCAATTGCCGGAGAACAAAATGAAATTCCAACTTTTTATGATGGCTATAAATGCCAGGAGGTGCTTGACGCTGTAATGACCTCTGCCTCTACCGGTTCATGGGTCAGCATTGATAATTTAAAAAAACAGGAAATATAATGAATGTGCTGAATAAATTTAGCAGGCAGGTTACGCAAAATGAAACGCAACCCGGCGCCCGGGCTATGTTGCATGCAATTGGCCTTACAATAGACGATCTCAAAAAACCACAGGTAGGCATTGTGAGCGCAGGGTGGGAGGGCAATCCCTGTAACATGCACCTGAACGAGCTGGCCTTGCAGGTGAAACAAGGGGTATCGCAGGCCGAAATGATTGGCCTGATCTATCATACGGCGGGAGTCAGCGACGCCATCTCTATGGGCTCGAGCGGTATGCGCTATTCGCTTCCTTCCAGAGATATTATTGCAGACTCAGTGGAAATGGTGGGTGCAGCGCAATGGTACGACGGTATAATAGCCGTGGTTGGCTGCGATAAAAACATCCCCGGTGCATTGATGGGCATTAGCCGGTTAAACCGTCCTGCCATCATGATGTATGGTGGCACTATCAAACCCGGATATTTTAATGGAGAAAAGCTCGATATTACCTCAGTATTTGAAGCCTCGGGCAAAAAAACTGCAGGCATAACAACCCGGGAAGAACTGGAAAATATCGTGTTACACGCCTGCCCGGGTAAGGGCGCCTGCGGCGGAATGTACACCGCCAACACAATGGCATCAGCTGTTGAAGCACTGGGAATGTGCCTGCCTTATAATTCTTCTTACCCTGCTGCGAGCGGGCAGAAACTTGCAGAAGCAGCCGGCGCGGGCAAGGCCATGTATTTATTATTGCAAAAAGATATAACGCCTGAAAAAATATTAACCAGGGAAGCTTTTGAAAATGCTATAAGGCTAATAATAGTGTTAGGCGGATCTACAAATGCCGTAATTCATCTTATAGCCATAGCAAAGGCTGTGAACGTGCCTTTGAGCATAAGCGATTTTCAAATGTTGGGAGAAAAAACGCCAGTACTGGCAGATTTAAAGCCAAGTGGTAAATATGTAATGGAAGACCTTTTTGAAGCAGGTGGAGTTCCTGCTGTAATGAAATTAATGCTGAAAGAAGGGCTTTTACATGGTGATTGTTTGTCGGTGACAGGGAAAACTTTAAAAGAAAACCTTGCTGACTTACCGGGTCTTTCAAAGTCGCAGGAGGTTGTGCGCCCGATCAATAACCCGATAAAATTAAATAGTCATTTGCAAATAATTTACGGCAACCTTGCTGAACAGGGCGCTGTAGCAAAAATTACAGGAAAAGAAGGAAAGATATTTAGCGGGACGGCCAGGGTTTTCAACTCTGAAGACCAGGCAAATGAAGCTATTTTTAATGGAGCTATTACCCCCGGGACTGTGGTTGTAATTCGTTATTGCGGCCCGAAAGGCGGGCCCGGCATGCCTGAAATGCTGAAGCCAACCGCCGCATTGATGGGCGCAGGGTTGGGGAGCGAAGTGGCCTTACTTACCGATGGTCGTTTCTCGGGGGCTACCCATGGTTTTGTGGTAGGCCACATCACGCCCGAAGCACAGGAAGGTGGAAATATTGCCCTTCTTAAAGACGGAGATATGATTACCATTGATTCTGTGAAAAGAACGGCTATTGCACACCTCACAGAGGATGAATGGAAAGCACGCAGGCGAATGTGGACGGCTCCGCCTTTAAACGCTGAGAAGGGAATATTGTATAAATATGCTAACACGGTTACTTCTGCAACAGAAGGTTGTGTAACTGATGCAAAAATTTAGATTATGCAGAAATCATCTTTAATAGAAAAGCTGGAAAATAAATCGCGTTTGATTAGAAGAAGTATCATTGAAATGGTTCATCGCGCCAACTCCGGCCATGTGGGTGGAAGCCTTGGAGCAACCGATATTGTTGTTGCATTGTACTATCATTTGATGCAACACAAGCCGGCTGAGCCTGCGTGGGCCGGCCGGGACAGGTTTATCCTTTCAAAGGGCCATTGCACACCGGTAATTTACGCGGTACTTGCCCACTGTGGCTATTTCCCGGTAAGTGATTTAGCCTCGTTTCGCCGGCCGGGATCTCACCTGCAAGGACATCCTTATCAGCCCAAAACACCTGGCATCGAAGCTTCAACGGGCACGCTCGGCTTAGGGTTATCCACGGCAGCTGGTATGGCGCTTGCCGCAAAACTCAAAAACGAATCCCAATACTATTATGTATTATGCGGTGATGGTGAAATACAGGAGGGACAGGTATGGGAAGCGGCAATGTTTGCCAATAAATATAAGCTGGACAATATTATTGCCTTTGTAGATAGAAATTATCTGCAAACGGACGGTAATTCAGAAGATATAATGCCGCTTGATCCGCTCAGGCCAAAATGGGAAAGCTTCGGCTGGAGGGTTTGGGAGATTGACGGCCATGATTTTACCCAGATTATCCAAGCCGTAAATGAGGCTAAAAGCTATGGCGCGGGTCCTTGTATGATCATTGCCAAAACGATCAAAGGCAAGGGTGTTTCGTTTATGGAAAATAAGGTGGGATGGCATGGAACTCCTCCGGGAGCAGAAGATTTTCAAAATGCAATGAAAGAATTAAATTATGCAATTTAAACAGACAAGACAGGGTTATGCAGATGGCCTGATAGCGCTTGGCGCAATGCTTCCTCAATTGATAGTATTAGATTCGGATGTATCGAAAGCTACTAAAACCGTGGATTTCCAGGCTGTTTATCCTCAAAGATTTTTCAATTGTGGTATACAGGAGCAGAATATGCTCTCTGTAGCGGCGGGCATGGCGCTGGAAGGTTTTTTGCCTTTCGCGAGCACTTTTGGAGTTTTTGCCACCTGCCGCGCCGGCGACCAAATGCGCAGTTCAATCGCCTATCCAAATTTAAATGTAAAAATCGGCGCTACACATTGCGGCATAAGTACGGGTGGCGATGGCGCCTCACATCAAAGTATTGAAGACATTGCCATTACCCGCTCATTTCCCAATATGACAGTGCTGGTGCCCGGTGATTACGAAGAAGCACGGCAGGCAACCATCGCCGCTGCTTATTATAAGGGGCCGGTGTATTTGAGATTTGGCCGCGACAGCTACCCTGTTGTAAACGCAATACACGGAATCTTTGAGATCGGCAAGTCAAAATTACTTCGCGACGGTACCGATATCGCGATCATTACCACCGGCATCATGGTCAGCGAAGGTTTGCTGGCGGCAGATATGTTGCAAGAGCAGGGAATATCCGCAAGAGTGTTACATTTTTCCACAATTAAGCCCCTGGACGAAAAGGCGATTGAAGCGGCGGCAAAAGAAACAAAAGGTATTGTGACAGCCGAGGAACACTCCATTATCGGGGGATTGGGCGAAGCTGTGGCGGGCATAGTAGCCCAAACTCACCCTTGCCCGGTGCTGCGGGTAGGTGTATTGGATGTATTTGGGGAATCAGGCGAAAGCCAGGAACTGCTTGATAAATATGGCCTCAGGGCTATCAATATTGTAGGAAAGGTGCAGGAAATTTTATCACGATTTAAATAATAAGCAAATGCAGGCATTGGTAAAATACGAGAAAGGGCCCGGAAATGTAGCACTGATGGATGTTCCTTTACCAACATGTGCAGCCAACCAGGTAATGCTTAAAGTGCATTGCTGTGGTATTTGCGGCACAGATATTCATGTGTACCATGACCGGTTTCGAAATTTTCCTCCGGTAATCCTCGGCCACGAGTTTTCAGGTACCATTGTAGAAACGGGGTCAGCCGTGCAGGGGCTGAAGAAGGACGAAGCTTTTGCGGTGCTTGGGGCTACGGCGGTTACTTGCGGAAAGTGCAGTTATTGTTATAAGGGACAATTTATGTTTTGTACTGAAAGAAGGGGCATGGGGCATGGTGTAAATGGCGCCTTTGCCGAATACGTAGCCGCCAGGCCAGACCAGTTGTTTCCTTTGTACGATAATGTTTCTATGAAGGAAGGTGCATTAATTGAACCCCTGGCAGCGGCTGTTCACGCCGTGTGTGAAATGGCTCAATTTAAATTGGGCGATGTTGTTCTCATCTCCGGCCCCGGCCCAATAGGATTATTATGTGTAAAGCTTTTGGTGGCACAAGGCATTAAAACGATTGTTGCAGGAACCTCGGATGACAATATCCGGTTGGAGAAAGCGCTTGAGTATGGAGCTGCCTGTGTAGTGAAGGTAGATGAAGAAAATTTAAATGACATAATCAAGGCTGAAACGTCTGGTGAGGGCGTTGATCTGGCGATAGAATGTGCCGGTGTGGAGGGTTCTGTTCGCAATTGCCTGACTGCGCTTAACCCCCTGGGACATTACATCCAGGTAGGCCATTTTGGGAAAGATCTTTTATTACCCTGGGATGTTGTTGCATTTAAGCAATTAAATATTACCGGCTCCGTGGGGTATACAAGGGATACCTGGCTTCAAACGATGAGAATACTTAACCAGGGAAAGCTAAAGGTAGAAGAAGTTATTACGCATGAATTTTCTTTAGATCAGTGGCGGAGGGGCTTCGATTTATCTGAACATAAACAGGCGGTAAAAGTATTACTATATCCAAATTAATCGAAAGCCAAACAATTACTGGTTTTACACTGACTTATAATTATTATTCATTTACCTAAAGTAAGCATTATGGCTTTAAAATTTTCTAAGAAAGCAGCTGTCATCTCGGGAGCAGGTACAGGTATAGGGTTTGAAATAGCTCATCAACTTGTAAGAAGCGGCGCTAATGTCATATTAAATGACATTGATGGTGATTTAGCTAATAACGCCGCAGAAACGCTATCTGCTATAGGCCCCGGCATTTGTATAGCAGAGCCCGGCGATGCCGGCGATATCCATTGCATCCGGCAAATGATAGCAAAGGCCGTGCACCATTTTGGCCGGCTCGATATGGCTATTGCAAATGCAGGCAACACTTTGTTTGGTAATTTTTTCGACCTTACTCCAGAAGATTTTCAAAAGGTTATAAATCTAAATCTGCAGGGCCCTTTTTTTATGACCCAACTCTCCGCAAAGCAGATGCGTTCACAGGGTGTTGGAGGAAGGGTTATATTAATGTCGTCCACTATCGGGCTTTTGGCATACCCGCACTTGTCATTATATTCAACAACCAAAGCGGCCTTGCACATGATGGCAAAAAGTCTTGTTTTCGATCTTTCATGCCATGGAATCACCATAAATGCGATTGCACCTGGGGCTACTGTCACGGAGAGAACCTTACTCGAAGACCCTGAGTATGAAAAAAAATGGAGTGAGCTGATTCCAGATAAGAAAGCCGCTTTTCCAGGAGATATTGCTAAAGCTGCTCTATTTCTACTGTCAGATGACGCCAGTCATATTACAGGCCAAACATTAGTGGTTGACGGAGGCTGGTCCGCTTCCGGTCAAAACCCGGATGCTGCAAACCTGCATGAAGTAAACGGAGCGTATTATCATCAAACAAAAAATCGCTTCTGATAATCTAAGGGAGAGTATTTGGTGATAAGTTTGAACCGGCGGTTAAAGTACGAGAGATTATTATAACCACAGTTATAACAAACTTCCGATACCGATACATCCTTTTCAATAAATAATTTGCAAGCATGCCCAATCCGTATCTCGTTCAGAATATTAGTAAAGGTTTTTCCCGTTCTTGATTTAAAAAATTTGCAGAAAGCCGATGTGCTCATAAATATTAATGAAGCAGCATCCGCTAAGGTTATTTCCTCGGTGAAATGCAGAAAAAGATAATCAAATATTTTATTGATACGGTCCGCATCATCTGCTGAAAAAGTGTTCCTGTAACCTGCTGAGGTGAGCAAGCGTTGGTCACCCGAATTAGCGATCATTTCAAGAACATCCAGGAGGCACTTAAGCCTTTCAAATCCTTTTAATTTTAAAAGCCGTTCCATTTCACCAGCCACTTTTACCTGGGTGTCGCCAGAGATGTGAATGCCCCTGAATGAAGAATCAAGTAATCTTTTTACCGGTGCCATCTCGGGAATGTCAAAAAATGATTGGCCTAAGAAATCACCTGTAAAGTGCACAACAATAGCCCTGATTCTTTTACCCGGGATCTTTTTATAATATATTTCTTCATTACGCATATAGTGGGGCAGGTGTGGGCCGAGAAGTAAAAGATCGCCTGCCGAAAAATTGTCTGTGTTATCGCCTATAAAACGTTTTCCTGAGCTTTCGGTAAAGAGGGTAAGCTCATACTCCGGGTGGAAATGCCATCCAATTTTCACATAAGGTAAAATTTCTTCTTTTAATGCAAAAGAACAATCAGAAGCAAGAGTCACTTTTTCTAAAATAGGGTTCATACATTCCAATTTGTGAACAATAATGCCAAAAAATCCACTATTATAACTAAACTATTCAATATAGTTCAAAAGTATGCCATAATAATGTAAACAAATCATTACCTGCCTTGGTATCTTTGAAAAGAAGATTAGGCGAAAGAGTTAGCTAAAAACTGTAAGGCGGAAGAAAATCCCGTACTTTTTTTTTCCAGTTTACTTTTCTGTAATTATACTTTCCCGACACGATTCATTCTTATTGGAAATAAATAAACTACGATTACTATGCTGCAAACTAACGTTATGTTCTCCGCATCACTTTATGGAACTAAAACCAAACTCCTGGTTGCTACGATTATTGGTATCGTAGCCTCTTTAATTTTTGCCGTAAACACTTACGCAAAGACCCCCTCTCACCGACCGTTTGAAAATTACGACCGGGTGAAAACAGTTACAGGAACCGTTACTGATAAGGACAATCAACCATTGGCTGGCGTAACAGTTACTTTAAAAGGTACAAATAACCGGACAGTGACTA
Organism: Hanamia sp.; assembly: GCA_965217965.1. Lineage (GTDB taxonomy): Bacteria > Bacteroidota > Bacteroidia > Chitinophagales > Chitinophagaceae > Ginsengibacter. The sequence goes on from CBDCJQ010000002.1 coordinate 2,028,843, forward strand.
ATTCGGACGGCTATTTCACCATGGCGAATGTTCCAGAGGATGGCACCATAATTTTTTCGTATGTCGGTATGAATTCCCAGGAAGTGCCCGTAGCAAACACCCAGGTGTTTAATATTACTATGGAAGGTTCTCCCAGTACTTTAGGCGAGGTAGTCGCGATAGGGTATGGTAGCGTGCAAAAGAAAAAAATTACGGGATCTGTATCCAATGTAACTCCGAAAGATTTTAATAAGGGCGTTACCAATAATGCTGCCGATCTATTACGTGGCCGGGTTGCCGGCCTGAATGTTACGCAACCCAGTGGTGATGTTACTGCAGAACAGACGCTGCGCATAAGAGGCACTTCGTCGTTAACGGGCAGCAGCTCGCCTTTTGTAGTTATTGATGGGGTTCCCGGCTTAAGCTTAAGCTCGGTGGCACCACAGGATATAGCTTCGATAAGTGTATTGAAAGATGCCTCCGCCGCCGCCATTTATGGTTCCAGGTCGGGTAGCGGCGTTATTGTAATTACCACCAAAAACGGCAGGGAAGGAAAGCCATCCATAGATTACACCACGTACGTCGCTAAAGATTACGTTTCCAACAAACCGGATTTACTTACTGCAGATGAATGGAGGCAATATACCACATCGCATAACATAGACACTACTGGTTTCGACAAGGGGGGAAATACGGATTGGTTCGGGGCATTGTTAAGGCATGGCACAAGTCAAAACCATGATCTGTCTATTTCCGGGGGCGGCAATGGATCAAGATACCGGGCTTCAGTTTCTTACCTTGACCGGCAAGGTGTCGTAATGAAAAACGATCTTCAACGTATTAACGCCAGGATGGTATTTTCACAAAAGGGGTTTAACGACAAGCTGAAGATATCGTTAGTTGGCGCAATAACCCAGAGAGATTATCGGCCTGCCGGAAGTTTCGACCTGGCTTATAATATGCTTCCCGTTTATCCGATCAAAAACCCCGATGGAAGCTGGTTCGATATATTGCAACCAGGCTTAGGGAATCCCGTAAAAAATCTTGAACTGAATTCGCAAAAACATAAAGCCAGCTTATCATATATTAATGCAAGGGCAGACCTTGAAATCGTTAAAAACCTGGTGTTTGGCGCAAGCGTTCTTAAAGAAAGAGAGACAGACGATTTTGGACTATACTTGAATTCCAACACTACTTCGGGCCGGCCGCAGCAAGGTTTAGCTCAACGTAGCAATTCCACACGAGATAAACAATTGCTTGAATTAACCGCAACATACCAAAAGGAATTTGGCGATCACAGTATAAATCTGCTGGCAGGTTATTCTTATGAGGACAATAAATTTCAAAGCGCTTCGGCACAGAGCAGGCAATACGCCACAGACTTTTTTACTTATAATAATCTCGCCGCAGGCGAAAATATTGTAAGTGGAGATGTTGCTTCAGCGGCAGATCGTTATAAATTGATAGCAGCCTTCGGCAGAATTAATTATGACTATAAAGGACGGTATATTCTTACAGGGACGGTACGAAGAGATGGATCTTCAAAGTTTGGGGCTAACCACAAATGGGGCACTTTTCCTTCCATTGCCGCCGCCTGGCGCATAATAGGCGAAAATTTCATGAAAAATGTAAACGTACTTTCTGACCTGAAACTCCGGGCGAGCTATGGGGTTTCCGGCAACCAGGATGGAATAGACCCGTATCGTTCATTGCAGCTTTACGGTATATCCGGCCAATACTATGATGCCGGAAACAGGTATGGTGCTTATAAGATCATACAAAATGCAAATCCAAACTTAAAATGGGAAGAAACCTCCGTTGCGAATGTCGGTTTGGATTTTGCAACGAGAAACAGCAGAATTTCCGGAACCCTTGAATACTATGATAGAACCACCAAAGATCTTTTATTTACTTACGATGTACCCGTACCGCCAAACCTTTACCCAACAATTCTCGCTAACGTAGGCACCATGTCCAATAAAGGTGTGGAACTCTTTTTAAGTGCTGATATCATCAGAAATCAAAATGTAACATGGTCGGTTTCTGTAAATCTTGCACACAATAAAAACGTTTTAAAGAGCTTGTCAAATGACCTGTTTTCAACATCTTCCATAAAGTATAATAATTTGTCTGTAAGAGGAAGTGGAAACCAGACAACGCATATCCTGGAAGAAGGAAAACCTGTGGGAACTTTTTTCGGATGGAGGAATTTGGGCATTGATACTGCCGGAAAATTCATTATGGATGATATGGTTGATGGTACGCCCGGCCTCACAAATAATGACTGGACAGATATTGGTAATGCTCAGCCGGATCTTACTTATGGATTTTCAACAAGCGTAGGTTATAAAAATTTCGACTTCTCTGTTTTTTTACGTGGCGTGCATGGTAATAGCATTATCAATGTTACCCGCATGCGGTATGCGTCCTCCCTTTGGCTGCCGGGAGAAAATGTACTCCATGAAGGCATAACCAACGGAATTAAAGACAATCCACGATACAGCAGTTATTATATCGAAAAAGGATCATTTTTAAGATTAGACAATGCCACTGTTGGATATAATTTCAATCTCAAAAATTCCCTGGCAAAATATATAACAAGGCTGCGGGTATTTGCAAGTGGCCAGAATTTGTTTCTTATCACCAAGTACACTGGCCTGGATCCGGAGGTTAATGCCGATGGCCTTGCTCCCGGTATAGAACAAAGCGACTATTATCCTAAAACGAGGACTTACAGCCTGGGCTTCAGCGTTAGTTTTTAATTTTTAAATCAAAAGAAAATGAAAAATATAAATTGCAACAAAACAGTATTTACTATACTTTTTTCCGTATTGCTTTTCGGTTGTACAAAGCTGAATGAAGATGTATATGACTCTGTACCCTCCAGTGAATTCGGATCTACTGATAAGCAGGTTGCTGCGATAGTGGGGCCGGTCTATAACACTTTACAGGATGTATTTCCCGGGGCGCCCTGGGCTTTGGAAGAGGCTGCGTCAGATATGTCTATCGTACCTACCCGTAAAGGAGGTGATTGGTATGGGGGCGGCCAGTGGAAGCAAATTGAAACACTACAAACAACACCGGGAACAGCGTACGTGAATGGCGCTTATTCAAAGATGACAAACGGTATAGCAACCTGCAATCAAATATACTATACGATAGAGAGCAGTACAGCTAATATTCCGAATAAGGATAAAATACTTGCCCAAATCAGGGGCGTGAGAGCTTTTTGGTATTATATGCTGCTTGACTTTTTTGGCAATGTGCCTATCTCAACGGATTTTACCAATACAGACTTACCAGCCACTTCGTCGCGTAAGGAAGTATATACTTTTTTACTTTCAGAGCTCAACGCCATAAAAGATGTAGTGCGTGAAGATGTAACCTTGCAGAGTTATGGTAAAGTCACCAAAGGCGCCATTTATACATTACTCGCAAAAATGTATTTAAATGCAATGGTTTGGAACCCTGAAGGTGGCCCAAAATGGCAGGAATGCGCAGATGCTTGCGATACAGTTTTAACCCTGAATTATTCCCTTGAGCCTGATTTCAGAACTAATTTTGCCGTAAGAAACGAAGTCTCAAAAGAAATAATATTAGCTGCAGTCTTTAGCCCTAATAGTGGTAATAACAATATTACCCAGCAAACGCTGCATTACCTGGATCCTGTGGCACTCGGTTTAAAGATAAGCTGCTGGAATGGAATAAGCGCGGGCACTGATTATTACAATTCTTTTGATAGTACAGATAAGCGCCGGGACTGGTCTTTTTTAACGGGGCCCAGTATAAATCCGGTTACCGGCGATGTGATAATCACGGCCCAGGGACGGCCACTTATCCACACGCCATCTATCACAAAAAAATACAGTATTGATGCAGATGGCTGGGGACAGGTAGAACAGGAAGACGGGGCACGCTGTATCAAATGGAAAATCGATAATGGATTATCGCTGGCACAACAGGAGAATGATTTTGCAATTTTCCGGCTTGCGGATATTTATCTCATGAAAGCAGAAGCGTTAGTTCGCATGGGCGTAAGCAACGCAACAGCCACTACTTTGGTAAATACCATCAGGAAAAGAGGTTTTGACGACCCGGCAAAATTATTTAGTTCAGTGACGTTGCAAGATATTTATAATGAAAGAAGATTTGAATTTGCATGGGAAGGGATGGGAAGACAAGATCAAATCCGGTTTGGTACTTACCTTGACGCGATACCGGGGTGGAAACCTGCAAGTACAAATACAAATTTGCTGATATTCCCTATACCCCAGAATGCCTTGAATGCTAACCCTAAACTTACACAGAATCCCGGGTACTGATTTAGTTCTGTAGCGCGGTGAAGTTTTATAATTAACGAATGCTCACAAAAAGTTCAATCTGTTTCCTGATACTGGCCGCGGCATATTTGTCAAGCTGCCGGCCACACAAAGAAGATAAAAAAGCTAAAACTAATAACGAAGCCCGCAAGCAAAATATCGTTGTGATCTTGGCTGACGATATGGGATATGGCGACCTGAGCTGCTATGGCCAGCCGGTGATAAAAACGCCGCAGCTTGATACCATGGCTGCGCAAGGTATCCGCCTTACATCTTTCTACGTTTCGTCATCCGTATGTACGCCTTCCAGAGCTTCATTACTTACCGGGCGGTATCCTTTAGAGGTCGGCCTTCCAAATGTGTTGATGCCGGAGTCGGAGGTGGGCTTGCGGCAAAGTGAGCTCACGCTGGGAGAGGCGCTAAAAGGAGTAGGATACAGCACGATGTACATCGGTAAGTGGCACCTTGGTGATCAGGAAAAATACAATCCTATTTATCACGGATTTGATGATTACTACGGCATCCTATACAGTAATGATATGATGCCGCCCTGGGTTGATACAAAAAAGCCATTATCATTAATGCATGGCACAAAAGTGATCGAGTACCCCGTGGAGCAGCCTACATTAACGGAGCGATATACTGAATGGGGATTACAATTTATAGAAGCAAAGAAAGATAAACCTTTTCTCTTATACCTTTCTTACGCTATGCCGCATGTACCTGTGTTTGCATCTCAAAAATTTAAAGGAAAATCTGTGGGTGGCTTGTATGGCGATGTCATTGAAACCATTGACTGGAGCGTAGGCGAAATTCTTAAAAAATTAAAAGATCTGCACTTAGATGAAAACACAATGGTCGTATTTTTAAGTGATAATGGCCCGTGGCAATTAATGCCTGAGCGGATGTTCGGCAACGATACTATTAAACCCTGGCATTGTGGGTCGGCTGGCCCGCTGAGAGGATCAAAAGGGACCACTTATGAAGGTGGAGTGCGGGTGCCAGCTATCTTTTGGTGGCCGGGCAAAATACCTGCCGGGCAGGTATCCGCTGACCTGGCGACTTCCATGGATATCTTCCCAACTATCCTGAATATCGCAGGTGCAAAAATGCCGGCAGATAGACAAATTGATGGTCATGACCTCCTGCCTTTTTTACAAGGTAAGGAACCGTCGCCAACTCACGAATATCTGTATTATATGCGTTGGAACTTGGAAGGTATAAGGGTAGATGAATGGAAATACCGGAACGCAGCTGAGGAAAACTCCGGTAGGCGTATAGATGAATTGTATAATCTTGACACCGATCCCGGGGAAAAATTCAACCTGATAAAATATTATCCGGAAAAGTTGAAAGAGCTAAAGGCTCGTATGATAATGAGCGATTCAACGCTGCATACACATATGGATACCACCTTACGATATTAAGGAACAGAAAATTCTAAAATATTTTTTTAAAATAATGCACTACAGAATTCTCATTCAGCTTGTATTTATCTTATTTGTATGGCAGGCGGTATTCGCTGATCCACAACCCGGCGATATCTTCAGAGAGTATGTTTATAAAAAGAAAACAGATTTTTTTAAAGGGCCATTTGATCACCTGGACTCGGTTGAAACGAATCTCACAATAAATGACCTTAAAGGAGCAACGAAGGTTGAAATTGCTTTTTACTTTTGGGGAGGCCATAGCGGTACCTCCGGCCAGGAATTCAGGGCCAATGATGGCGATAGGTACAAACTTACACAACCCGTAGGCACACCAGGGCACCCCGAATGCTATTATCGAACTATCCTTGGCAGATCGGCGGTTAATTTTCCCCTACCGGATATTCACGAGGGATCAAATAAATTTACTTTGTATTGTGGTACACAGATCTGTCATAGCTTCAATTGGCCGCATTACTGGATCTATAAATACGTCGTAAGGGTTTACTACGAAAAGGATAAACCTTGCGCCAAAGGCCAATTGATCTTGCCGGTAAAAGGGCAGGTAATTGCCGACTATCCGGATATGGAATTCAAAGCCATTGATCCTGATTCCGTTGCCAGGGTTGATTTTTTAGCTTATTATAAAGGCTTTGATATTGATGGCGATGGCAAATTCCGGGATTGGCAATACCAGGTTAAGGATTCTTCATGGACAGAAACTGCAGGCCTCACCATCAAGCCTCGCTATAAGGAAGTTTGGGATAATTACTGGATACCCGACCAGGACAGCAGCATGCGGTTTATGGCTAAAATAACGGGAACAAATGGATATGTGTATATGACAGAATCCGTTGATGACATCCGGCTTTTGCGCAAAAGCCGGTCAGTACAAATGTACATGCCGAAAAATTTTCCTGAAGTATTTGGCGCCCGGAAAGAACAAAGAAAAGAATGTTTCATTCCCATGGAGGATTATCACTCAGGTAAAAATATTACAGATGCAAAATTGTATGTATCGTCCTGGAGCGGCAACGTGGATAATGAACAACCTTACCATGAGATAGGCATTAATGAACAGGTAATTGCCAATAAATTTGGTATCCAGCACGATCATTCATTAAACCTGTTACCCGTGCCGGTAAGTAGTTTAAGAGAGAACAACAACATATTTATTTACTCCTCCTTTTGGGGCCATGCGCTGGAAATAAACTGGCCGGGGCCTGCCTTGTTGGTTGAGAGTTGCATAAATTCAAATTGTGATGTCACGAAATGTGAAGTAACTATAGATGATAAAGCAGGTTCTTCCCCTACGGTAACTTTTGAGAATACGCTATACAAAGGTGTGATCCGGGAAAATCCGGGAGGAGAATGCGGTATCGAAAATGCAATACGCGATTGGACACTAAAGAGTAATAATCTTAACCAGGCTGCTTATCTTATAGATGCCTGTGCACAGCGGGGCCCGCTTCAGAAGGCTTCTGTAATTTTTGAACGACCCGATTCTGCAAAAATAAAACTGGAATATAAAGATTGTAAGAAGAGCGGTATTAATGCCATCTCAGAATATACTATTTACAGGAACAGTCCCTTTATTAAGATTGATTATGTAAAGATGCCTGACGGCTGGTGGAATACGGTGGATATTGGCCGGCCCGGTGGCGGGAAATATGGCATGTATAAAATTTTTGGACAGGAAGACTACATCAGAACAATGCAAAAATATCCTGACAGCTATTGGAACACCCATGACAAAGGATATGAGGGCGATCCGAAAGATGGAGGCGCCTTAAATTATAAAGGCTATATGATCATGCTGATCGGTAATATAAACAATGGATCAGGGTTTGGCCGCATTATGCCGATTAAAACCGATAAAACAGGGGGGCTTAAAATTTTAAAATTGCTGAATGGAAGAGGCTTTGAAACCTTTCCATCAACTGGTGGTAAGGCAAAACCGTATTCTGCGGCAATCTTCGTTTTCGACGATGGCCTTGTGAATGCCCTTGCCCGGGCAAAAAAATATATAGATAAATTATAAAAGAATAAAATAAAGACGAATGGCGAACGTAAAAAAGAGAATAGTATTGGCAGCACTTATTTTTTGCTGGGTACATACCAATGCGCAAACAAGTGTTCCGTTTGGAACGATAGAATTAGAAAAATCAGCTGCACTGCATCCTAAAATAGCTGACATTGATGGTGACGGAATCAACGACATCATCATTGTATGTGATTATGCCGACCCTGCTGTTAAGCCTAAGCAAAGGATTAAGAATATCTGCTGGCTCAAAGGCCCGGATTACAAAAGACAATTAATTGCTACGCTAAACTACCGCTCGTGTGGTATGGCCGTAAGAGATGTAAATAAAGATGGAAAGGTTGATGTGATAGGCCTTGAAGATCCTGACGGCATAGATGGAAATGAAAACGGAAAATTATTTGTTTACCTGAATGAAGATAATGGTGCAAAATGGAAGCGTCAGGAAATCGGGCTTACCAGCTACGCAAAAGATATAGAAACCGGCGACCTCAATAATGATGGCTTGATGGATGTGGCAGTGAGGACAGTGAACAACCAACTGCAGCTTTTTATACAAACCGCTTCCGGATGGGAGAAGAAAGTCATCGAAACACCCGCTTTCGATGGATTGGCGATCTCAGATTTGGACGGTGATGGCGACCTGGATATTGTAATTAACGGCATGTGGCTCGAAAATAAAAAGGGAGAGTGGGTAAAGCACGATTACGATAAAGCCCGATACACCCAAAAGACAGGCAAGGAAGGGCATTGGGCAGATAACAACACCCGCCTGGCGGCAGGAGATATTAACCAGGATGGTAATCCCGATATTATTATCACACAGTCAGAACGATACGGCCTGCCGCTTTCCTGGTACGAGAACCCGGGAAATCCAGCTAAAGATAAAAAATGGAAAGAGCATATCATCAGTAAGCAAGATCACCTGCATACCCTTAGCCTTAACGATGTAAATGGAGACGGTACATTAGACATCATATCCGGTCGGCTGATACTCGATACAGATACATTGGGCATTCAACACCCTGTTACGGTTTTTTATAATTACGATAAAGGGAACCGGTGGGAAGAACAAATATTGAGTGAGGAGGGAATTTATGGTGGTGCTTCCGGCGACCTTGATAATGATGGAGATATTGATATTGTAGGCCCACGTAATTTTGAGAGAGGTCCGGTAATTATTTATAAAAGCACATTAAAAGATCCTGTCCGTTCTCTGACCTCCTGGAAATATATAAACATAGATGACAAGCGTGGAAAATGGGGCGATACAGATAAGCCCGATTGGCTCCGCTATTTTGGCCTCGATGCCGCCGACGCAACCGGCGATGGGTTCCTTGACCTTGTTTCCGGCAGGTATTTTTATAAAAACCCGGGTGGTGATATGACCGGGAAATGGGAAAGAACTGACCTCGGAATGAATGTAGATGCAGTGATGTTTGTGGATGTAGATGGCGACGAAAATATTGACTGTATTGCTGAAGCTTTTCCTGATGTGTATTGGATGGAAGCGACGGATAAAACCTGTACAAAATGGATACCTCACCTTATTGCTAAAGTAACTGAAACCAAACATGTAAACGGACAGGGTTTTGCTTTAGCCCAAATTATAAAAGGAGGAAAGCCGGAAATCGTCTTAGGCACCGGTGCAGGAATTGTTTGCATTGAAATACCCACTAATCCGGAAAAAGGCAACTGGCCGGTGCATACCATCGCTCCCGAGGCGCTTGATGAAGGGATAGCTGTTGGCGACCTGGACGGCGACGGCGATTTAGACATCAGTTCGTCTATGCGTGTGCCGCCGGATAATTTCGGGAAAGGGGTAATATGGTGGGAGAATCCAGGTTCGATAAGTAAGGCCTGGATAAAACATACTATTGGCGAAACGCCCGGTTGGGCTGACCGGTTTAAAATTGCCGACGTCAACGGAGATGGCAAACAAGACGTTATTGTGTCTGAAGAGCGGTATCCCGGGCTGGAGCCGGACGCCTCCTTGTTTTGGTTTGAGAATAAAGGAAAAGGCGACAAATGGGAAGTGCACAAAGTAATAACGCAATACTCCATGAATAATCTGGATGCGGCTGATCTTGACGGGGATGGCGATATAGATATTGTTACAAATGAACATAAAGGAGGCCATCAAACCCAGGTATTGGAAAATGATGGCCACGGAAATTTTAAAGTACATCAAATAGATGTAGGGCATGAAAGCCATCTGGGTACAAAACTCTTTGACCTTGATAACGACGGCGACCTCGATATGGTAAGCATAGCGTGGGATAATTGGGTGAACTTACACCTGTGGCGCAATGATGCTAATAACAAAGTAACCATCACCGATGATGCCGTTGATGAAGGCGCAGCAAGCTATAAGATCATCACTCCTTTTGCCACTTTTTATCTTCAAAAAGACAACGGCGGATTCTCAAGTATTATAGATAAAAACGGTTCGGACTGGATAAATTTTACAAACAGTTCCGAGCCCGACGGCCCGGCCCTTGCCGGCTCAGCCTACAGGGGAATGCCTAATCTTAATAACCGGTGTACGTTTAAAGGCGTAGGCCACCCGGGATTTAAAAGCTGCTATACTAAACAATTAAACGATAGCACCATTTACGTGATCTCAACCAATGGTGAATATGAATATACCTGGACCTTCACTGCTAAGACTGCTTACCTCACCATGCTAAAGGCCGGTGCTACTTGCCCTTATTGGTTTTTATATGAAGGCACACCCGCAGGTAAGTTTGATCCAGAAAACCAATTTTGGGGAACTGATGTAGGCTTTAGCACTAATAAACCGGATCTGCTAAAAGGGACTGCCCTGCAGAAAAATTTTGATTGGATATACTTTGGTGACCGGGATTCTAAAACCGTAATGGCTTTAGCCCAATTGATACCAGACGATAAAATGGAAATGATGTCTTATATGGGCAATACCAAAGATGGTATTCTTTCCCAGGATGGCATGGTTGTTTTTGGATTCGGACGGCTTGGGTCTGACCCGCAATTAAAAACAAACAATGTATTTATGATGACGTTTCTCAATCTCAAAGAAAACCCTTCCCCTGCAACGCACGCCAAGCTGAAGGACTCTATTGAAATCTTAAGTAGTTCATTAAAAAAGCAACTAAACTTAGCGGATCAATAAATGCACAATATGCTTTCTTTTTTTTATAACAATGCTGCGTAAAAATGTATTTAAACCATGAAGTATTTGTTTGCTAACACTATTACGGTACTTCTATGTATGATGGCAAGTGTTTGTAATGCGCTGGCTAATGATCCCGATACACAGGCATTTGAGAAACTCTTGCTCCGTATTACATCCCAGCATGCTTCCCACTTCCGTTTTAAATATATACCTGCAGAAAACGAAAAGGATGTATTTGAAATAATGAAGATTCTGAATATGATGCAGCCCACGTGCAGGATATAAATGATATGCCTGTCAATTATACAAAAAAATGTTTCTGGTAATCTAAGGGTGAGTATTTAGTTATTAGTTTGAATCTGCGGTTAAAATACGATAGATTATTATACCCACAACTATAACACACTTCTGATACCGAGACATCCTTCTCGATAAACAATTTGCAGGCGTGCCCAATGCGTATTTCATTCAGAATATTCGTAAAGGTTTTTCCGGTTCTTGATTTAAAAAATTTACAGAATGCGGATGTGCTCATAAATATTAATGAAGCAGCGTCCGCTAAAGTTATTTCTTCCGTGAAATGCAGAAAGAGATGATCAAAGATTTTATTAATACGGGCCGCATCATCTGCTGAAAAAGTATTTCGATAGCCTGCTGAGGCCAGCAAACGTTGATCGCCTGAATTAGCCATCATTTCAAGAATGTCAAGCAGGCATTTAAGCCTTTCAAATCCTTTTAATTTTAAAAGCCGTTCCATTTCACCGGCCACTTTCACCTGGGTGTCGCCGGAGATGTGAATACCCCTCAATGAAGAATCAAGTAATCGTTTTACCGGCGCCATCTCGGGAATTTCAAAAAAAGCGTGGCCTAAGAAATTACCTGTAAAGTGCACAACGATTGCCCTGATTCTTTTATGCGGAATTTTTTTGTAATACATTTCTTCATTACGCATATAATGGGGAAGATGCGGGCCAAGAAACAAAAGATCGCCTGCGGAAAAATTATCTGTATTATCGCCAATAAATCGCTTTCCGGAACTTTCAGTAAAAAGAGTAAGCTCATATTCAGGATGGAAATGCCATCCAATTTTTACGTATGGTAAAATTTCTTCTTTTATCGCGAAAGAGCAGTCTGAGGCAGGAGTTACTTTTTCTAGAATTGGATTCATTTTCTCTAAATTATGAACAATACTTCCATTATATCTCCCAATTTAATTAAAGTATTCAATATAGTTCAAAAGTATGCCATAATAATATAAACAATACATTATTTCGCTGGGTATCTTTGAAAAGCAAACGATTGATTGGTAAAACAGTTACGGTTTTCTTAAGCTTTTTTTACGCCTATTCTCCATCTAAGTATTCAACTTCGAAACAAATAAATATGATTACTATGCTGCTACAAACTAAGATTACATTTCTGTCTAAAAGGCAAAATAGTTGTTTTGAAAATAACTTTTTCTGCCGGAATCAACTCAAATCTATGATTCGAAATCAGGGTATTCAAAATTCACTGGACATCGCTTCATCGCGAACCAAATTAAATATAGTTATTAAACTGACAATTGTTTTTCTGTTGGTTTCTACTTTACAGGTTAGTGCAAAAAAGATTTCAGAAAGGGTAACCATTAATAGGGACAACATCGATTTATCGGAGGTATTTAAATCTATTAGGCACCAGACAAATTATCTGTTTTTTTTTGATAAACACCTATTGCAAAACGCAAGGCCAGTTGATATTAAACTTAAAAATGCAACAATTGACGAGGTGATGTTTGCGTGTTTGAAAAACCAACCCTTTACCTATTCGATTGTGAGAAACACGATTGTAATCCAGACCAAAAAGATAGTTTCCCTCCCAAATCTTGACTTAGCTGGCTTTTTCTCTCTTTCTCCCCCTCCCGTTGAAATTCATGGAAGAGTGGTGGATCAGGAAGGAAAGCCTTTGGAGAATGTATCGGTAGTAATAGCTGGTACACAGATAGGTACTACAACTAACAGTGATGGCCGTTTTACATTGAATGCCTCCGATAATAAAAATATTGTTCTTGAAGTTTCGAGCGTGGGGTTTCAATCGAGAACAATAAATGCAGGCAGGCAAACCGAGATCAATGTTGTTTTGGAGGCGGCTGTTACGGGGTTGAGCGATGTAGTGGTGGTAGGGTATGGAACGCAAAAGAAGGTGAACCTTACTGGCGCTATTTCAACTATTAAATATGATGATGAACTGCAAAACCGTCCGATAACAAATGCTTCACAAGCGCTAAGCGGAAAGGCCACCGGTGTTTGGGTTAGCCAAAATTCAGGGCAACCTGGAAATAGTGAAGCCCAGATAAGGATAAGAGGTTGGGGCACATTAAATAATTCGAATCCTCTTGTGATCATAGATGGGGTTGAGGGCGCCTTTGACCAAATTAATCCTAACGATATCGCCAATATATCCGTTTTAAAAGATGCTGCCAGTGCAGCTATTTACGGATCGAAAGCTGCAAACGGTGTTATCCTCGTAACCACCAAAATGGGACGTAAGAATGAAAAAATGCATGTCAATCTAAATTCTTACATCGGAAGTCAATCACTGGCGAGGGGCTTTAAATTTCTTACTAATAGTGTGGAATACATGAATTTACTGAATAACGCATTAATAAATGTCGGCTCAAGTCCCCGGTTTCCTGATTACGTGATTTCCGCTTTTGAAAAAGGCAATGATCCTTATGTTTATCCTAATACTGATTGGAATAAAGCATTCTTCCGAAACGCTATCATCCAGGAAAATAATGTATCTATTTCAGGCGGTTCAGCACAATCATCTTCTTTTCTATCTTTCAATTACTTGAACCAGGATGGAATAATTCCAAACACCAGCAGTAAAAGATATGGGATAAGGGCAAATTTAGAATCGAACGTAAATAATTGGCTAAAAGTAACCGGCCGCCTTAATTACCAAAGGCAGGTTTTAGAGCAACCATTTGAAGCCGGGTCTCCTGACGTTACGCATACTATTTATATCATGGATGGGTCAACTCCGTTTATTGCACCCTATACAAAAGATGGAAGATTTGGTTCGGTTCAGGCAATTGACAGCAATGGCGTTCTCTTATATGATAACCGGAATGCACTGATTGACGCCGCCAATGGCTCTTCAAAAAAAGAATTAAATTCTATGATTGTAAACGCATCTGCCGAAATTAAATTTACGCCCGACCTTAGGTTAAATACCACGGTCGTTTCAACCGGCAGTTGGCTTTTAAAAGACTCCTATAATCAAAGTGTCTTTGGCTATACAAGTACCGGTGTAGAAACGATAACTCAAAACTTTAACAGAAACGGCCTGGAAATGAGCAGGATGAATGTTGCAACGCTTGATAATAATTTATATTCTACCCTTAACTATCACAAAACATTTGCTGAAAGGCATGACATTTCAGCTATTGCAGGGCTACAATTGGAAAATTTAACCATCAAAAATACATTGGCAAGAAGTGCAGGGCCACCACAGGAAGGATTGACCCAGGTGGATGCAGGAAGCTCAGGAGTTCAAGCCCAGGGAAATATGGTAGGCCTAAAAACACTTTCTTATTTTGGCCGCCTTAACTATGCCTTTTCAAATAAATATTTGTTGGAAGCAGACTTACGTGCTGATGCATCCTCACGATTCAAAGAAGGAAACAGGTGGGGAATCTTTCCTGGATTTTCTGCGGGATGGAGACTTAGTGAAGAAAAATTTATTCAAAAATTAAATCTTTTTTCAAATCTTAAATTCAGGGCTTCATGGGGTCAATTGGGTAATCAAAATATCTCCGGATACTGGCCGTACCTTACCGTAGTTGATCAGAATTTCGGTTTGAGTTATAGTTACAATAATACGTTTGTTCCTGGTGCGGCCGTAACCTCGCTTATTGATCAAAATATAACCTGGGAAACTTCCACTACACTTGATTTCGGGCTTGATATGGGATTTTTAGATGATAAACTAAATATTGAAGCCGACTATTTCAATAAAAAAACTTCAGGTATAATAGTACAATTACCCATACCATTAATTCTGGGCGGTGTTACTCCTCCGTATGAAAACGTGGGCCAGATGGAAAATAAGGGATTTGAACTGACAGTGAATTTTGATAACCGAAAATATTCAAGAAATCAATTAGGCTATAATATTGGCATTAACGGAACTTATATTAAGAACGAGGTTACAAAATTCAAAGGTGGGAAATCGCCTGACCAACTATTCCTTATAAGAGAAGGATATTCTTACCAGAGCTTGTATGGATATAAGGCCATCGGAATATTTCAAACCAATGATGAGGCGGCTCAATATATGGCAAATAATAGTTATCAGCCAAAACAAGGCAATTTAAAATTTGAAGACGTGAATAATGATGGGAAATTAGATTTCCAGGATAAACAATATTTAGGGAACACTATTCCAAAATATACTTTCGGATTATCATCTGGGTTTAGGTTCAAAGGATTCGATCTGAATATTTTATTGCAGGGAATAGCGGGAGTACACGCCTACACAGCGAATGCCATTACAACTATATCGAGTGACATGCCATCAATTACAAAAAAATGGAAAAATGGATGGACTCCGGAAAATACAAACACAACTATACCAAGCATAAAAATTGACAATAGTTGGGATAATTCTCAATCTTCTTTCTGGGTACATAACACAAGTTTTTTAAAATTGCGAAATATCCAGTTGGGATATGAATTACTTCCGCGTATATCGTCGCATTTGGGCCTGCAAAACATTTACCTGTATTTCAACGCCCAAAATGTATTTACGATCGTAGATAAAAATTTCGAAGGGTATGACCCCGAAAAAAATACTTTTAGTTCATCTACCTGGGTTTATCCCAATCCACGAATATTATCATTTGGCATTAACATTAAATTCTAAAAACATGAACCCAAAAAATATATTAACCGGTTGTTTGTTAGGTGTTTTGCTTTTTTGCTCCAATAGTTGCGGAAAAAAGTATCTGGATTTATTACCGGAGGATAAAATTACGTCTGCTAATTTTCCTAAGACAGAAAAAGATATAAAACTATTGCTTAATGGCACTTATTCATTGCTTCGTGCAAAAGCTATTTATACTGAAGGATTCCTCGGATTTGGTATTATGGATGGAGCAACACCCAATGCGTATAACTGGGGCAATACACCTATAGATAAGGCTGGTGATGGTCAGCTTTCATCCAGTGACGGAGAAATGCTTACGTTTTTATGGACAAGATGTTATAACATAGTTTTCCTCGCAAACAATCTGTTAAATGCACTTGATATTGTTGAATTGAGTGATGAAGCAAAAACAGCATATGTGGGTGAAGCCCATTTCTTAAGAGGCTTTGCGTATTCAATATTAGCAGATGCCTATGGTGGCGTACCATTAATTACAAAATCCATTACCACCGAAGAGGCAAGAATGGTTACCAGAGCTACAAGAGACGAAACCTGGAATCAGGCAACAGATGATTATGATATCGCCATCGCAAATCTCAAAGCAGATGCACCGCAATTAGGCCGGGCAACAAAAGGCGCTGCATTGGGATTGGAAATGAGGGCCTATTTATACCAGGGCAAATATGATAAAGTTCTTCAAATAGCCGATCAGATAGATGCGCTGGGTAAATACTCATTATTTCCAAGTTATGCAGGATTATTTACTTTGGCGCATGAAAATAACCAGGAAGTACTTTTTGATGTGCAATATATGAGAGGAGAAAATTCACAAGGTTCACTTCTTGATCAATATTGTGGCACCGGCACTGGTCCTGTTACAAGAGGAACGCGGTATGTACCAACCCAGGATTTAATTGATGCCTATGAAAAAATTGATGGCTCCGCCGGGAAATATAGTGATTATACTCCTGATCTTGATAATCCATACCAGGGATGGGATCCACGGATGCAAACCACAGTGGTTGTTCCAGGCGCATATTTTTTGGGATATCGTTTCCCAAACTATATATACCAGGGAGGAGCGGTCAACCATCCGGGAAATCCTTTAAAACAATTTAGCACAAGGAAATACCGCATAGAGCCAATTGCAGACCTTCCAATTGCCGGCCAGTCAGACTTGAATTATATTGTAATGCGGTATGCAGATGTTATTCTTTCAAAAGCTGAAGCGATCATCGAAATCAATGGCGATATTGATGAAGCTGTTGGTTTGATTAATAAAATAAGAACTGGGCGAGATGATGTGAAGCTTACCCCATTACCAACGGGATTATCACAGAATGAAGCACGGCAAGGATTAAGGCATGAAAGACGAATTGAATTTGCATTAGAAGGATTATACTGGTCGGATATCAGAAGATGGGATATCGGCAAAGATCTTTATCCGATTGTTATTAAAGATCAGAATGGAGGTACAATTGAAACAAAATTTCCGGGAGGGTATCTTGAATACTTTAATTTGTTACCAATTCCGCAATCGGAAATATCATTAAATAATAATCTGGAACAAAATCCAGGTTGGTAATGGCCTGATTAAAACTAATAGTAGTTATAAAACAATTAATGAAAGAACTTAAAAAAATAAGTTTTCTATTTATAACCCTGATTGCAGTGAACGCTGTCGTTTTAAATGCACAACCAAAGCAACCTAATATCATTGTGATTTTTGCTGACGATTTAGGGTATGGTGATTTGGGTTGTTACGGACATCCTACAATCCTTACTCCGAACCTTGATAGAATGGCGAGGGAAGGAATGCGGTTCACCCAATTTTATGTAGGAGCGGCTGTTTGTTCGCCGAGTAGGGCGGCCCTACTTACAGGGAGATTGGGTGTTAGAACCGGTATATATGGCAAAGGAGATGTATTTTCTCCAAAATCTACCGGAGGCTTGCCTCTCAATGAAATCACTATTCCTGAAATGCTAAAGACAAAAGGATACGCAACGGGAATTATTGGTAAGTGGCACCTGGGCTCGCTTCCAAAGTATTTGCCCATACATCAGGGTTTTGACTACTGGTTTGGCATCCCTTATTCAAATGACGAGGGTAAGGTGGGCGTTGGGCTGTTAGAAGATGGTAGAATTAGCGGTAGTGTTGTTCAGAAAGATTATGACTCGTTACCATTATATCGCAATGATAAAATAATTGAGAAGGAACCCGATCAACATTATCTTACTCAGCGTTACACAAAGGAAGCAATAAGCTTCATAAAAGAAAATCAGAAAATTAGTAAACCTTTCTTTTTGTACTATGCCAGCAATTTCCCGCATGCTCCCTTATATGCATCCCCGGCTTTTGAAGGCAAAAGCAAAAGAGGCTTATATGGAGATGTTGTAACTGAATTAGACTGGAGCATCGGTCAGGTGTTTGCAACACTAAAAGATTTAAAAATAGAAAAAAATACGCTCGTCATTTTCACCAGCGACAATGGCCCATGGCTACTATTGGGGGAGGAAGGAGGATCGGCAGGGCTTCTTTATGAAGGCAAAAATTCTACCTATGAAGGAGGAATGCGGGAACCCGCCATCGCCTGGTGGCCAGGTATAATAAAAGCTGGGGTAGTATCAAGTTCCCTTGCCTGCTCCATGGATCTTTTGCCCACGTTTGCAAAATTAACCGGCGCTGAGATACGAAATGACAGGGAGTATGATGGAAGTGATATTTCAGATATACTATTTGGCAAAAAAAGCCAGGTAAGAAAAATGATTTATTATTATATCAACGACAATTTATACGCTATCAGAAAAGGTCCGTGGAAAGTGCATTTTACAACGCATCCCTCTTATTCGAAAGAACTACCGGTAACGCATAACCCGCCATTGTTGTACAATATTGAAACAGACCCTTCAGAAAAGTATAATGTAGCAAAGTTCCATGAGAATATTGTTGATGACATAACGAAAGAATACAAAAGGCAAAAAACGGTTGTGCCTGCACCTGCGCAAATAGGTAAATAATATATTTAGCATAATCAGAAACTTACATAATGAAAGTTCAATATAGTGCAAAAGATTGCTATAAAGACGATGTATTTTTTGCCCCTACTGGAAACTCAATTTTAATTAATTCAACAAAAAGCCAATGCGTCAATCAGTCCAAATTATGCTCATAAAATACCTGTTGTTAAACATTTCAAAATCAACTGTAAGAATTGCGTATGGGTTTTTCTCTTTCATGACGCTCTTTAATATCTGTACTTATCCGGCGCTATGGATATTAATCCGTGATAGTCCTAATGAATTGCAACGTGAAAGATTGAATGTGATAAAAAACCCAATGAAATTGGCACTACGATTAAAAAGTGGTTTACTAAAAGAGTTAATGTTTTCCTTGCAGAGTTTTTGTAATAGCGTATCCTTCTTTAAATACATTGGTATCAATATTTTTTTGTTACTTTTTTTTTGCAGCATTAGTCGCGCCCAGGAAAAGAGTCTTGTGCCTGAAAGTGTTTTCCGGGAATATTCTTACAAGAAAATGATTACTCCTTTAAAAGGCAACCATACCTATTTTGATTCTTTTCAGGTAGTACTTCAAATTGATGATTTAAAAGATGCGATAGATGCAGAAGTAGCGCTGAATTTTTGGGGTGGACATATAGGTACCAGTGATCAAACATTTAAAATTAACGGGAGCAAAAAATTTGATTTTCCACAACCCAAAACACCAGGCATTCCAAACTGTTATTTCCGGTTTAATAATGGAAACCCTCCGGTTAAAATTCCTTCAAACCTTTTAAAGAAGGGAGATAACACTTTTACTTTTTTTTGTGGTAAGCAACTTTGTTATGGTTTTAACTGGCCGCATTATTGGCTCAACTCCTTCACGGTTCGTGTTTATTATAATAAGGATCGTAAAAATTTTGTAAAAGGAGAAATTAAGAAAGATAAACCTGGCGATACTGCATATAATCTGGTTGGCCTGGAAACATCAGTTAGTGACCCTTCACAGGTGGAATCAGTTGAATATATTGGATACTACGAAGATTATGATCTTGATGGTGATGGAAGACTTGCAGGCTGGCAGTACACAATCAATAATGGTTTGTGGGGTGATATTATAGGTAAACAATATCTCGAACCATACCACCTGGGCTGGAATAATTTTTGGGTGCCGGAACAAAATAGACCAATAAAAATAATTGCGAAGATAAATTCCAAAAATGGGTTAAGCTATTTTACAGCACCCATTCAATTTACTAAACTTGAACAGGCTAATTCAAAAATCAAAATTTATCAAACTGATAACCTTCCTGAAAATTTTTCTTCCAGAATCGGCCAGCGAAAGGAATGCGACATACAGATTACTGATACTCTTACAAATGCTCTCTCCGCTTACCTGGTACTTTCTTCCTGGTCCGGCGAACCGGAAGATGGGGCGCTACACATGCTGGGCATTAATGGAAAAATGTTGGCCGAAAGCCCTGGCAAATTACATGATTGGGACTTTCTTAAAATACCTGTTCCACTTGAATATCTTAAAACAGGAGATAATACTTTTTTTATTTACTCAGAAACTAAGGAACACATGTTTGAAGTAAATTATCCGGGACCTGCAATTTTGATAAGGTATTCAACAAAATCTAAAACTTTAAAGTGATTATAGAAACAATTTTCCGGGAACATATTTACATACAGAAATTTTAAGAAAATAAATTTTTTTGCAAAACATGAAAAATATAATGCTACATAAGTTGCCCACAAAAAATATTATTTCGACTGTTATTGTTTTTATGATACTTGGTAATTCCCAGTCGTTGTCAGCTGACCCCAAGCCTGGAGATGTCTTCCGCGAATATCATTTTGCAGATGGTAAGGGCATTCATCTTTGTCACAAAGGCGCCGTTCATGATAGCGTGGCTTTTACAATGTCAATAGATGATTTAAGGGGCGCAATCAAAGCTGAAATTTCAGGATACTTTCACACAGGCCATGTTGGAACAAGTGAGAGAAGAATTCAATTTAATGGCGGGCAGGAGATTGACATCCCGGCAGCTGAAATTCCTGCAGATAATAAGGAATGTTATTTCACCTATATCTTCGGCAGGCCATCTGTGGAGGTCTCGTTGAAAGACCTGAAAGAAGGAACAAACAATATAATATTTTCAGTTGGGCCGCAACTTTGCCATGGTTTCAACTGGCCTTGTTATGGCTTCCATTGTCTCACTTTGCGGGTATATTATGATAAGAATAAAAATCATCCCACAGGGGAAATTCAATATCCACTGAATGGACAAATCATAACCAATGACGAATTAATGATCAAAACATTTACTCATGCTGATTCAGCTAAAACGGCAATTGCTTCGGTTGATGTAATTGGCTATTACTATGATTATCCATTTGAAGGCAGCGGTAAATATTTAGACTGGCATTATCTCATTGACGAATACGGCCGATGGTTCGGTTTTATCAATCGTAACACAAATTCACCCTACCACGAAACGTGGAATTTAGAATGGTTACCAGATCAGGATGAACCAATAAAATTGATGGCACGGGTTACAGATGTCAGTGGTATGAGTTATATGACTGCCGCCGTGGAAAATATCACTTTGAAACGGGAAAACCATTCGGTAAAAATGTATAAAACAATAGATGTTCCGGAAAATTTTAAGGTAAGGGTGGATGAAACCATGAAGAGCCATTTTGAAGCCATCGGGAACGTGACGCAAATCACTGATGTTAGTATGGCTTCAATAATTCCTATAGGGCATATGGAT
The DNA here is from genome assembly GCA_965217965.1 of Hanamia sp. Classification (GTDB taxonomy): domain Bacteria; phylum Bacteroidota; class Bacteroidia; order Chitinophagales; family Chitinophagaceae; genus Ginsengibacter. The sequence continues at coordinate 2,050,454 of CBDCJQ010000002.1, forward strand.
AGCAAGTCTCTTACTTTCTGTGGCATCAATGGCACTAAGATCAAACAATACGAAGGGCTTCCCAACGTACACGGAGATTTTTTTTACGAAAGTTATATACCTGTAAGCCCTTCACTTATCACTAAGGGTGTCAATGAATTTTTTGTGCATTCGAACACAGAGGGGCATATGACTGAAGTTTGCTGGCCGGGTCCAGCTTTATTAGTACGTTATAACCGGTCACCAGAAAAAAAATAAAATGAGTGTTGAAAAAATTTTTCTAACAACATACAACTTAAAAAATTATTCAATGAGATTTACAAAAATCATTACCACAATAACAATCATGCTGCTACCAATTTTACTGATGGCGCAAAAGCAGGTTACTTTTACTGAGCAGTTGATTGACAGCGTTGCCGCCGGCGATGACAAAGCCATTGCCGATATTGATAACGATGGATTGAAAGACCTGATCCTCGGCGGACATAAATTTTCATGGTACCGCCAGGAGAATGGCCAATTTATTAAATACAGGATAACCGAGCCGATCAAAGAATTCAGCACTGATATGCGCACCGGGGATATGGATCAAGACGGCGATATTGACCTGATAGTGGGCGACGGGCCTGGTAACAATAACTTGATGTGGTACGAAAATCCGCTGCCGGCAAAGTCTCCCTTAAATAATAATGGCGTTTGGAAAAAGCATATAATTGGGTCCAATATCCAATGGGTACACAATCTCGCAATTGGTGATGTAAATAAAGATAAATTGCTGGATGTAGTAACCGGTGGTCATGGTGCTATGACGTTATGGCTAAATATGGGAAATGATAGGTGGCAACAAATTAACCTCTCAGCTTATGGTGGAGGTTCCGTAGAGTTATATGATATAGATAGTGATGGAGATTTAGATATCGTTACTACAATTGGATGGATTGAGTGCCCTGCGGATGCTTTTACACAAGAATGGAAATTTCATCCAATACACGGGCTGCACGCGGAAACGGTGGTGGCGGGCGACATAGATAATGATGGCAAAGCCGATATTGTCGCGGCTGACTCGGCGCACGCAAGAGGCAAGCTATATTTGTTCAAAATGACTAAGGGGCCATTCGACTCAGTTTGGACGAAAACAATGATATGTGATAATTGCGGCAGCCACAAATTGCAAATAGGCGATTTTAACAATGATGGCCATCCGGATATCTTATTTGGGCTTGAGCTGCAATACCTGGGAATATTATACCAACATCCGAAGAAACCGGACACTTTCATTAGGCAGGTTATTTTGCCAAAGGGCGGCCATAATGCGATGGCTGATGATATTGACAATGATGGAGACCTGGATATTATAAGTTGCGATTATTTGGATCATCCTCCCTTAAGATTGTTCATTAATAATGGAATTTCTGGAAAGAAACGAAAAGGTAAACATTGACCATCCATTGTTGGCGGAGTTACCGTCAGGTTGGTGCAACACCTTAAAATATTTTACGTAATGAAAAATTCATATATCATTGCTTTACGATCATGAATTATAAAATTCTCGTCAGTTTTTTCTCTATGTTCTTCTCGTGCGGGATGAGATTTTCTAATGCTCAACCAAGAGCCAATGTTTACGTAAAAGGATGCAAAATTAATATAGATACCAATAGCGGTTCTTCGCCGGTTGTATCGTTTGAAAATGCTTTATTTAAAGTAACGATCCTCAAAAATCCAGGAGATGGTGCATGTGGTAAGGAAAGCGCAATCAGGGACTGGGCAATGAAAAGCAACAACCTTAACCAGGCCGGGCAGTTCATAGATGCCTGTGCGCAAAGAGGTCCGCTAACAAAAGCTTCGGTAATTTTTGAACGGAACGATTCGGCAAAAATAAAACTGGAATCCGGCGATTGTAAAAATGTGGGCGAAAATTCGGTATCGGAATATACATTTTATGAGAATAGCCCCTTTATAAAAATCGATTATGTAAAAATGCCGGATGGCTGGTGGAATACTGTTGACATAGGCCAACCCGGCGGACAAGAAAGGGGCACTTATAAAATTTATGGACAGGAAAATTATCTAAGGGCTACGCAACAATACCCCGATAGCTATTGGAATACTTTTGACAAAAAGGATAAAGAGTATTCTACTGATCCGAAAGATGGCGGTAGTCTAAATTACAAGGGATACATGATCATGCTAATCGGTGATCCAAATAACGGTTCAGGATTTGGGCGGATCATGCCGATAAAAACGGACAAGTCCGGGGGGCTTACCATTTTAAAATTATTGAATTATAGAGGGTTTGAAACCTTTCCTTCTACCGGAGGTAAAGCAATATCCTATTCCGCAGCCATTTTTGTTTTTGATCATGGACTGACAAATGCCATGGAGCAGGCGGAAAATTATATTGATAACCTCTAATAACAAAAATTAACATGCGAATGATGAATTTGAAAAAGGCAATACTACTGGCGGGAATTGCTTTCTGCGGATTAAATGCTCAGGCACAAAAGGCCTCTTCCACCATATTCAAAGATCCGGTGCGTTCCCTTACATCCTGGACGTACATAAATGTTGATAGTACGAGGGGAAAATGGGGCGATACAGATAAACCCGATTGGCTGCGTTACTTTGGCCTGGATGCTGCAGACGCCAATGGCGACGGACTGCTTGACCTGGTTTCAGGCAGGTATTTTTATAAAAACCCTGGTGGAGATATGACCGGGAAATGGGAAAGAAGTGATCTCGGAATGAACGTAGATGCCGTGAAGTTTGTGGATGTAGATGGCGACCAAAATAGCGATTGCATAGCGGAGGCATTTCCAAACGTTTACTGGATGGAAGCTACTGATAAAACTTGTACGAAATGGGTGCCTCATTTAATTGCGAAAGTAACCCCAACCGACCATGTAAACAGTCAGGGATCTGCCTTAGCCCAAATCATAAAAGGAGGAAAACCGGAAATCATCCTGACGACTGGTGCGGGCGTTGTTTGTATTGAAATACCGGCTGATCCTGAAAAAGGTTTATGGCCCACACACACTATTGCCCCCGAGGGCAATGATGAAGGAGTGTCAGTCGGTGATATAGACGGAGACGGAGATTTGGATATTTGTGCCGGTATGCGTCTTCCGCCTAAAAATTTTGGCAATGGCGTCATGTGGTGGGAAAATCCAGGTACAGTTAATAAGCCATGGGTACGACATATAATCGGTAAAATACCCCATTGGGCCGACCGTTTCAAGATCGCTGATCTCAATGGAGATGGGAAACCAGACGTTATTGTTTCTGAAGAGCGGTATCCCGGGCTGGAGCCGGATGCTTCTTTATATTGGTTTGAGAATAAAGGAAAGGATGATACATGGGTGATGCATAAAATGATAACACAATATTCAATGAATAGTCTTGATGCAGCTGATCTTGATGGAGATGGCGATATAGATATAGTTACTAATGAACATAAAGGTGGCCACCAAACCCAGGTATTCGAAAATGATGGAAAAGGAAATTTCACCGTGCATCGGATAGATATTGGGCATGAAAGCCATCTCGGCTGTAAGCTCTTTGACCTTGATAACGATGGCGACCTTGATCTGGTAAGCATTGCGTGGGATAATTGGGTGAACTTACACCTTTGGCGCAATGATGCTAATAGTAGAGTAACCATCACTGATGATGCCGTTGATGAAGGCGCCGCGAGCTACAAGATCACCACTCCTTTCGCAACTTTTTTTCTTCAGAAAGACAACGGCGGATTCTCAAGTATTATAGATAAAGATGGTACGGACTGGATAAATTTTACACCCAGTTCCGAGCCGGGAGGCCCGGCACTTGCCGCCTCGGCATACAGGGGAATGCCCAATCTTACTAACCACTGTACTTTTGACGGTACGGGCCATCCCGGATTTAAAAGCTGTTATACTAAAAAACTAAACGATAGTACCATTTATATTATCTCAATCAATGGTGAATTTGAATACACCTGGACCTTTACGGCAAAGACGGCCTATCTCACTATGATAAAGCCCGGAGTTACCTGTCCCTATTGGTTTTTATATGAAGGTACGCCGGCAGGTAAATTTGATCCTGATAATCAATTTTGGGGAACCGCCGGGGGTCTTAACACTGATAAACCGGATCTGATAAAAGGCACTCAACTGCAGAAAAATTTTGATTGGATCTACTTTGGAGACCGGAACTATAAAACCATAATGGCGCTGGCCCAGTTAATACCCGATGATAAAATGGAAATGATGTCTTACATGGGTAACACTAAAGATGGTATTCTTTCCAGTAACGGTATGGTTGTTTTTGGCTTTGGACGGATGGGGGCAGAACCACAGCTAAAAACTAACAATGTGTTTATGATGACGTTTCTAACGCTTAAACAAAATCCATCACCTGAAGTGCATACGCAATTGAAAGATACTATTGAAACATTAAGTGCATCATTGAAAAAGCAGCTAAAACTATCGGATCAATAGTTATATAACCAGGGTTTCTTTTTATAGAGATAAGCAACGGTACTAAAATGAATTAAAAACCAATGAAGCATTTTACTTTTAAAACCATTGCGGTTCTAGTTTGCATGATCGTATGTGTTGGTAACGTATTAGCATATGAAAACGATGCAAAAGCTTTTGAGAAACTCTTGCTCCGTATTACATCCCAGCATGCTTCCCACTTCCGTTTTAAATATATACCTGCAGAAAACGAAAAGGATGTATTTGAAATAAGTGATGGCAATGGGTTTATAATGCTAAAGGGCAACAACAATAATTCATTGGCCGTTGCCCTCAATCATTACCTTAAATACTACTGCTATACCTCCGTGACCTGGTATGCAAATGATTCCATACAATTACCCCGGATACTGCCGGCGGTTGGCTCTCCAATTAAACAACAGGCAAAAGTAAAAGACCGTTTTTTCCTTAATTATTGCACCTTCGGCTACACGTTTCCGTGGTGGCAATGGAAAGACTGGGAGCGGCTGATTGACTGGATGGCATTGAATGGGATTAATTTACCATTGGCGATTACGGGCCAGGAGGCTATATGGTATAAGGTATGGAAAAACCTGGGCCTTACTGATATCGAGATCAGGAGTTATTTCACTGGGCCGGCACACCTTCCCTGGAACAGGATGTCTAATATTGATAAATGGCAAGGCCCTTTGCCCATGTCATATATTGAAAACCAGTTGGGTTTACAAAAATTAATTATTCACAGAGAAAGGGAATTTAACATGAAGCCTGTGCTACCCGCTTTTTCAGGTCACGTTCCGGAGATTCTCAAGTCGAAGTATCATAATGCAAAGATTACGGAATTAGGTGAATGGAGTGCATTTCCCGAACAATACAGAAGTTATTTTCTTGATCCCTTCGATCCGCTTTTTAATAAAATTCAGCAAATGTTCCTGGAAGAACAAAATAAGGAATTCGGAAGTGATCATATATATGGCATTGACCCTTTCAACGAAGTAACGCCGCCAAGTTGGGAGCCTTCTTATTTGGCAAGCGTATCCAAAGAAATTTATGCTTCTTTAAGTAGTGCGGACAGCTCGGCTAAATGGCTGATGATGACCTGGATTTTTTATTTCCAGCGGGAACACTGGACCAACGAAAGAATAAAAGCTTTTGTGAGGGCGGTGCCACAGGGGAAAATCTTATTGTTGGATTATTATGCAGAAGACACGGAGGTGTGGAAATTCACAGAATCATTTTATGGTCAGCCATATCTGTGGTGTTATCTGGGAAATTTTGGAGGCAATACAATGCTGGCCGGTAATCTGTCAGAGGTGAGTGCAAGACTCAGTAACACTTTTCGGAATGGCGGGAACAACCTTGCCGGCGTAGGTTCTACGCTTGAGGGGTTAAACCCAAATGTAATTATGTACGATTATATTTTTGAAAGGGCGTGGACCTCTACCGGCACAAGCTTATCTACTTGGATTAATAATTGGGCTTACAGCCGTGCTGGAAAAAAGGATACGAAGGTTGCATTTTACTGGAATTTAATGGTTGACAGTATTTACACCGCCACCGGTAAATTGGGCCAGGGTACGCTCATCAACTCAAGGCCGGCGTTAACGGGCTTTGGCAACTGGACTACTAATTCCACTATCAATTATTCCAATGCACTGCTTTTTAAAATCTGGAAAGGTTTAGGGAGTGTCAATAGCGAAAAGATTACTTACCATCACGACCTGGTAAATATTGGCAGGCAGGTTTTGGGGAATTATTTTTCCGAGCTAAGGGACAGCTTCAATATTAGTTACCAGAAGAAAGATATTAAATTACTGAACCTGTATGGCAAACAAATGCTGGAAACGCTGGATGATATGAACGAGCTTATTTTCGCAGATGGAGATCTATCATTGTACGACTGGGTGAACGATGCCCAAAAATTCGGAAAGGATGAAAATGAAAGAAAATATTATGAAGAAAATGCGAAAGTTATTTTAACTACCTGGAGCGGTAAAAATCACATGCTGAATGATTATGCCAACCGCTCCTGGAGCGGGCTTATCAGTGAGTATTATAAAACACGATGGGCGATGTTTATAAGCGACGTTATTGATTGTGTAGAAAAGAGGAAATTATTTGATGACCAGGCATTCTTGAAAAAAGTTACCGATTTTGAATGGAACTGGACACAAACGACTTCACCTCCCAATATTCAACAGCCTAAGAATGGTCAATCCATTAGTAACAAACTTATTAAAAAGTATGAAAGGAAAATACTTTCCGGGAAATAATGTTGCACGATAAATTTTATTATCTGATTGATTGAATTATCGGCAAGAGATTTATGCTATAAAATTCATTCCAGAGTAAATTGATTTTAAATGAAACTAATCAGGTTCGGAGAAACAGGAAAGGAGAAAACGGGAGTTATTATAAATGAAACGAGGTACGATGCATCTCTATTTGGAGAAGCTTATGACGAAACTTTTTTTGAAACAAATGGTCTTGACCGGTTGAAAGAATTTATAAAAAAAAACAAAAATGAATTGCCCAAATTATCCGAAGATGCCCGGCTTGGATGTCCTTTCTCACGGCCTTCAAAAATTGTATGTATTGGGTTGAATTATTCAGATCATGCCAAAGAAACCGGTGCCGCAACTCCGGCAGAACCGGTAATATTTCTAAAGTCTACGACGTCAATTGCCGGGCCTAACGACAATATTATAATTCCACGAAATGCAGAAAAAACTGATTGGGAGGTGGAATTGGCTATAGTTACCGGCCGGCGGGCTTCTTATGTTGAAGAAGCCAATGCATTAGATTATGTATTTGGCTATTGTCTTCATAACGATGTAAGTGAAAGATCATATCAATTTGAACGAAACGGAACCTGGGACAAAGGAAAAGGTTGCGATACCTTTGCTCCACTCGGCCCCTTCCTTGCAACGAAGGGTGAAATTGGAGATATAAATAATTTGCGGTTATGGCTGAAAGTGAATGGCGAAATGATGCAGGACGATACTACCGCAAACATGATTTTTAAAGTGCCATACCTGATTTCTTATGTAAGCCAATTTATGACGTTGCTTCCCGGAGATGTTATCTCAACCGGCACTCCATCAGGCGTGGGTTTTGGCCGCAACCCGGAGCAATATCTCCGGCCGGGAGATATAGTAGAATCCGGAATCGATTACCTGGGAACCGCTTCGCAGGTAGTAACGGAATACTTCAATAAGGAATGAATTGCGGCGTAAAGAAAAAATAAGATGGAGCTTTTAATTCATGTTTGTCATCATAAAGATTACCGATAAAGCATAAGGAGATGGATAAAACACAACCAAGATTTTTAGCGCTTGATGTACTTCGTGGTATTACAGTTTGTTTTATGATAATCGTGAATACCCCCGGAAATATTGCAACCACCTGGGCTCCGTTGTTACATGCCAACTGGCATGGGTTTACACCTACTGACCTGGTATTTCCCACTTTCATGTTTGTCGTTGGGAATGCCCTTAGCTTCGCTTACAAAAAATGGGATACCTTAAACTCAGGCCAGATCTTTTTTAAAATATTAAAGAGGTCGCTGATTATTTTCATCCTTGGTTACCTGATGTATTGGTTTCCTTTCGTGCACTGGAATGCACAAGGCAACCTGGAATTAACTAGTATTGGGCAGACAAGAGTAATGGGCGTTTTGCAGCGCATTGCTTTAGGATATTTTTTTGCCGCACTCTTGCTGGCTTTCTTAAAAGAAAAAACGGGGTATATAATTGCAGCAATAATATTGATTGCCTATTGGATTTTGCAATTGGAATTTGGAACAGGAACTGACCCTTATGATATGCTTACAAATGCCGGAACAAGATTCGACTTATGGTTAATGGGAGAAAGCCATCTTTATCATGGGGAAGGAGTGGCCTTCGATCCTGAAGGAATATTTAGTACACTGCCATCTATTGTGAACGTGATAGCCGGGTACGCTGCCGGAAAATGGATGCAGAAAATGGGCAAGACCTGGGAAGGCCTCACGAAATTGTTATTAATGGGAGTGGTTGCAATTGCAGCAGCGCTTCTCTGCAATATGTTTTTGCCTATCAATAAAAAACTATGGACAAGCAGCTATGTCTTGTTAACGATTGGAATTGATTGCATATTGTTGGCGGCCCTGGCATACATAACCGATTTTTTGCATCATACTAAATGGACTTATTTTTTCCAGGTATTTGGTAAAAATCCTTTGTTTATTTATTTGCTTTCAGAGCTCGGTGCAACCTTACTCTGGTTTTTCCGGATTGGAGAAAAAAAGGAGCCTTTATATACCTGGCTATATCACCACTTTTTTCAATATGCGGGTTATTATTTCGGCTCGTTTCTTTTCGCTTTTTGCATTATGCTGCTTTGTTGGTTTGTTGGATACTGGATGGATAGAAAGCATTTATACATACGGGTTTGAATTACCAAATCTTTCTAATCTTATATGTAGGGAGTACACTTGTAAATAATGCAAAGGACGGAGAAAGTGTTCTGCCCTGCTCCACGAAAAAGAGCTAAGTGAAGTAACCTTCCTTTCAAAAATGTAATTTACTGATAACAAGATTTGGGTGCATTTCAAAATGTCGCAAGGTTGTCAACCTTTCAACAAGTTAATTTTAGATTTAAAAGCTCCATCTGGAAGGTTGACAACCTTTAACCCAGAGCGACATTTTGAAATGCACCCCAAGATTTGTTTAATTTTAAAGTAATTTTATTCTTCTAAAATTATCAGCATTAACAACACTGAAGGCCGCTTTAAGCCCGGCTTCTCTAATCTACAGTTCCAAGACTGAGAATATAAACATCCCCTAACCATTACCGATAGCGTTGCTTCACGGGCGGCAAGTTGGAGATCGCAAACCGGAACAAAACATTGGCCACAAGCCAAAGGATGCATTGAGGTTGCACATAGCTATGATGTAAAAACACTTTCTTACAATATTGCATATACCATTAAATATAGAACAGTGGGTTTTTATTTTGTCTTATTTGTTTTTTTATTTCTTATCCAACCTATAAAATCAAAATATTTTCGAAGTTGCATCTCGTATTTATCACTTTCAATAAGGAGAATTTGACTTTCTATCTTAGACCATTTTAATTTAGTATTCGCGATAGTATTAACATAATCATTTGACTGGATTATTTTGAATATAAGTTTTTCAGTTTGTAGTAATTTGCCCTTATTCTGAAACAAACGCTTATAAGATCTGATTTCGTAATCGAGATACTCAAGATTATTACATTCATAATGAATGATTAAGTTCAGCAATCTCGATGCCTTATAAATCATAGAACGATAATTTATTTTTCCGATTAAAACCACCTGGTTTATATATTTCTGTGATTCATTTAAGTTTCCGGCTCCAAAATAACTCAGGCACAAATAAAAAAACAATTCGCTTTGTTTTTCATAATCTGCTATTGTTGGTATTTTCAAGTGGAGTGGATTAAGTCCCTGGATAAGATCGACCGCTTTATCATATTCATCCGTTCCTGTCAATACAGAAAGATTATAGATTAAGACATACATTTCAACAATAATCCGAAAATATTCCGGGTATTTGTTGTTGGAAAGCTGTGCCATTTTTTCAATATAAAATGGCATATCATTGAAAGATTTAATCGTCCTCAGGCTATCTAAAATACCGTCCAATGCGGAAAGATAATCTAAGGGTGGATTACTCCATCTTGAAGGGTTTTGTTCAAAAAGCCTGTTAAGTTCATAAAATGTTTTAAGTGCGGATTTAAAATCTCCAATATCAGTAAAAAAAAAGGAGTGAAATAATAAATGCAATTTTTGGGAATCGAAATTATTTTTAATCCTGCCTGTCACGAGACCTATTTCACTTAAAACCAAATCATTTAAATGTTTCTTATCTTCTTCGGAAAGCACCTTGCCTAAATTAATCATTCTAAATTTTAATAGCTCGTATAGAGAATAATGTTCATGAATATTTCTCATATTCTGAAGTGTATCCGTGGCTTTCATTTGCATCTCAACCAATTTTTTTTCGCACAAATCCGGAAAATTTGAATTCGATAGATAATTTAATTCCAGTCTGTTAATCAGTGGCAATATTGAGACACTTTGAGAATCGATTGCAAGCTCTTTTATTTTTTTTAGCTCCTTAAAGCTCTCCTGATTCAGTGATCGTTCCTTTAATACATTTACCCGCATTAGACCCTGTAATATTTTGAACTGGGGATCGTTCCTTATTTTTAATTGAATGAGACAGTCCGTAAGAATTTTTATCAGATATCGAATGGCATTATCCAAAGAAGAACCGGGATGAAGTAGTTTAAATTCATTTTCAATACTAACTAAATCAGGGAAACATCCCTGCTCAACGATATCAAACAAATCCATGTATTCCTTATTGCCGGACTGCTTTTTTGTTGAAATCTTGAAATGACGTTTCTCTGATTTTGACAAGGAGTTTATCAATCGTATAAAGGCAACTCTGGACATCAGCAATGAATTGGATTTTATAACTAATAAGTTTTACGGCATTAAAGGAGCTAACAGTATTTTGATAAAACTATATCTGCTTGCCTGTTTACTACCTATTACTAAATATAAAACAACTTTTGAGATTATCAAAATCAAGAGGAATTGATTTATTAATGTATTGAATATAAACTTTTTATAACTTTTGTATTAAAAAAGTTAGACTTTAAAGTTATAGTTTCTTGTAAAAATTGGTAGAGGAATAGCAGTTGGATAAAATACCTTCGAAAAAGTTATTAATTGAATATTACGATAAACGAGAACAGATATGAGCAAAAAAATAATGGTAGTTGGAAGTACCAATATGGATATGGTTGTAAAAGCAACTCACATTCCGGTGCCGGGTGAAACCGTGCTCGGAGGCGCTTTTTTCATGAATCCCGGCGGTAAAGGTGCAAATCAGGCTGTAGCCGTTGCCCGTCTAGGAGGAAACTCAATTTTTATTTCAAAAACCGGGAATGATATTTTTGGTAAACAATCCGCTCAGTTGCTGGATGAAGAAGGTATCAATACACTACATATTCTTTCTGACAACACCCTTCCTTCAGGTGTAGCACTAATTACGGTTGATCAATTGGGTGAAAACAGTATCGTTGTTGCTTCCGGAGCCAACGCGAACCTATATCCGGCGGATCTGGAAAACGCTTTGGAAGAAATTGGTAATGCCGATATCGTATTAATGCAATTAGAGATACCAATTGAAACTGTATTCTTTGTGGCTAAGTATGCGGCGAAAAGAAATATAAAGGTCATTTTAAATCCCGCACCAGCGCAAGTTTTATCAGCAGAGTTATTAAATCACATTGATATTATCACTCCCAATAAAACAGAAGCTTCTATGTTGTCGGGTATTAAAGTACATAATATAGAGTCTGCGAAGAAAGCTGCAAAGGCCATTTATTCGATGGGGGTAAAAAACGTAGTTGTTACGATGGGGGCACTCGGTGCCGTAATATGCGAAGAAGGAAAAATTCACATCGTTTCAGCAAAAAAAGTAGAAGCAATTGATACCACCGCTGCCGGTGATGTTTTCAACGGAGCCTTAGCTGTAGCACTCTCCGATGGAAGATCACTCATAAATGCAGTTGAATTTGCATGTGAAGCCGCCGCTATTTCAGTTATGAGACTGGGAGCACAATCTTCTATACCTTATCGAAATGAGTTGATTGTATCGAAGATGATTCTATAAGCTTTATACAAATGGTACTAGTATGAGAATTTGAATAAAAAGTAATTTTTATTTCATTAAAAAACGATTGTTATGATAAAAAAACTAAACTGCCGCATTGTCTTTTTCAGCGCCGGCTTATTGATCTTTAATGTTTTAGCAGTGTCGACCACCTTCAGCCAGTCTTTGACTGGAGTGAGAACTGATTTTTCAACCCAAAATATTTTTAAGCCGCAAAATGAGGTAAGTGGGAAGGTAAGTGACGAGGAAGGTAATCCATTAGGTGGGGTATCTATATTAGTGAGGGGAACAACTGCGGGAACTTCAACAGATAGTAAAGGCAATTATAACTTGCAAGCTGCAAGTGGGCAAATTATTATTTTTTCAATTATCGGTTACGAAACCCGTGAAATTAAGTACAAAGGGGAGGATCACTTAAATGTGCAATTAACTCTTACCTCGAAAAGTCTAAACGAAGTGGTTGTAAATGTAGGCTATGGCACACAAAAAAAGGTTAGTCTCACCAGTGCTGTTAGTCAAATATCAGGTTCGGAATTAGTGAGAAGGCCGGTTTCAACAATTGAACAGGCCTTACAAGGAAAATTGCCCGGGCTAACCATATTGGATAAAGGGGGTATACCAGGATCTTCCAACACACCAATTGTTGTAAGAGGGGTAAATACTTTATACACTAATGAAGATCTATCTGGTTCATCAGTTTCTCCGCTGGTTTTGGTAGATGGAATTGAGCAGCCATTTGGAAATATTAATCCCAATGATATTGAATCGATTTCAGTTTTAAAAGACGCCAGTTCTACTGCAATTTATGGATCAAGAGCTTCCAATGGTGTAATCCTGATAACTACGAAGCGTGCGAGGAGTGGTAAAGTAACTGTTTCCTACAATGGTTATTATGCAAGGCAAAAATCAGTCAGCAAGCCTGAAGGAATGGACATAGAAAGCTATCTCAGGTTAGAAAATGCAGCTTACAAAAACGTAGGTTCAAATCCGCCATATCCATACAGGGATCAGGACATTGATAGTTATGTTAAAGGCGCTTCCGAAGATCCATTACACTATCCGCTACCTTATAATTTTTATGATTATGCATTACATACGGCTCCACAAACAAGTCATTCATTATCGGTAAGTGGAGGAAACGAAAACTTCAAAGCGCGGATGAGCGTTCGTTACCAGGATCAACAAGGTGTAATCGATAATACAAATTCCAGGTTAAGCCAGGCCAGGTTGAATACAGATTTTAAAGTCTCTCCCAATATAAACATTTCAACGGATATTGATTACCGTTATGAAAAGGATTTAAACCCTTACGGATTGGCTCAAATCTTTCAATTCATGACCCAAAATGCAATCTGGGATGTTCCTCAATATCCTAACGGCGATTATGGAGGAGGTGCTCAAGGTAATAACCCATTATTGCTGATTGAAAAAGGAGGGTATAATCGTACAGCTTCTGACTATATTATAGGCAATATAAAGGGTGATTGGGAAATTGTAAAAGGATTAAAATTTACAACACAATTCGCCGCACGTTCAACGAGCGTATTTGGAAAATTATACCAAAATACATGGGAAACCAGGGATTCAACTACCGTTAAAAAAAGAAACCTGCATAATAATTTAACTGAATCCAGAGATAATGACCGGGAATTTACGCTCAATAATTTATTAAATTATTCAAACACCTTCGGAAATCATTCTGTAAAGCTTTTGGCCGGCTATTCTCAAATTTCACATACATCTACGTCCATAAGTGCATATCGCCAGGACTTTTACAACAATGATGTACAATCTATTAACGCAGGCGCCAATGATGATACGAAAAATAACAGCGGCAACGATTATGAGTGGGGGCTTAGATCTTATTTTGGCAGGGTCAATTATTCTTACATGGAAAAATATCTGTTTGAGGCCAATGGTCGTTTTGATGGGTCATCGCGGTTCACAGGAAATAACCAGTATAGCTTCTTTCCATCATTTTCTGCAGGTTGGCGACTTTCGCAGGAAAAGTTCTGGGGCGGGCTGAAAGATTATGTCAACGAATTTAAATTAAGAGGGTCATGGGGTAAAACCGGTAACCAGGCTGTAGCTCTCTATAGCTATTTTCCCACCCTAAACCTGGTGACTTATGATTTCAACGGTAATCCTGTTCAGGGCTATGTTCAATCTCAAATAGCGAATCCCGATTTAACCTGGGAAACTACCGCTGAATCTGATATAGGGTTGGATGCAGATATTTTGAATAGAAGAATCTCTATAACCATAGATTATTATAAAAAAAGAACTGAGGGAATATTACTTACGCTTCCGGTGCCGGGTACATTAGGCTTAAATGCCGGACCGCAAAATGCCGGAACCGTTGATAACAAGGGTATTGAATTTTTAATTGGATCACATAACAGGATTGGCAATTTCCGTTTAGATGCGACCATTAATTTAAGTATTAATGAAAATAAAGTTGTTGATCTTGCCGGTACAGGACCATTCTTTTACGGAACTGACTATAATCCCCGTTATACGATTCAGGAAGGCTATCCAATTTATTCCTTCTGGGGATATAAAACCGATGGATTGTTTCAGAGTGATGACAAGGCAGCAAAGGGCGCGGAGTATCTCAGGCCGGCCAAAGCGGGAGATGTCAATTATGTTGACATGAATGGCGATGGGAAGATAGACGCAAATGACCAGACTTACCTGGGAAACACTTTTCCAAAGTATACCTTTGGGGCTGGCTTCAATTTATCTTACAAAGGTTTTGCCCTGAACCTGGCGTTACAGGGAGCTGCTAAATCCAGCATAAGAATGGCAGGAGCGCTTGGGCAGCAGGGAAACTATGAAGGTCTTGCACCTGACATACTCACCAATAATTACTGGACTCCCGATAATCCCGGAGCATATTTCCCAAGACCTACCAAACAGGATTTAAGAAATCAAACTAATAATGACAGGCTGGTTTTGGATGCATCTTATTTAAAACTTAAAAATGCCCAGTTGCTGTACCAATTGCCTTCGAGCCTTATTAGCAGAGTTTCCATAAGCCAGGCAAGTATTTATATTTCAGGAACCAATCTCCTTACTTTTTCAAAATTAAATGATTGGCACCTTGATCCAGAATCTATCTCTGGTGTTCAAAACTATTACCCTCAGACGGCAGTTTACACACTTGGCATTAATCTACAGTTCTAAAATTGACTGATTATTTATCAAATAAAAATTGAAAATCATGCGTCATTTATTCAAAATAATATCACTTTTTGCAATGGCCACAATTTTTGTGAGTTGTAAAAAAGATTTATTACAAACAATTCCCAACGATCGTATTTCTACCGGAATATTTTGGAAAACAGAAAACGATGCTACTCTTGCTGCGAATGCTGTTTATACATACATGTCTGAGGGGGCAGAACATTTTATAGGATGGGATGGAATGTCAGACATTGTATTTACAAATCCGACAGGCCCTACTGAGGCTTCAATATCCCAGGGGCAATTTACCACCTTAAACAGCAGGATAGCCGGTGACTGGAACAATGCTTACGCAGGTATTCGTGCCGCCAATTCCTTCTTAGCCCATGTAGACCAGATTGAAACCACCAATACCGCTTTTATTGATGAATTAAAGGGAGAGGTGAGGGTACTCAGGGCCTATTTTTATATTCATCTGGCTATATTATTCGGAGACGTTCCGTTGGTTACCTCTGAACTCACAGTTAAGGAAAGTGAACAGTTGAAACGTGACCCTGTCTCAGATGTTTGGGATTTTATTTCAAAAGAATTAACTGAATCAGCAAATTTATTGCCTGCAACACAAAAGGATAAAGGTAGAATAACCAAGGGGGCTGCACTCGGTTTAAAAGCACGAGGCATGCTCTACGCAGGTCGTTACCAGGCAGCTGCTGACGCAGCAAAAGCAGTAATGGATTTAAATACATATAGTTTATATCCATCTTATCAAAATTTATTTAGCTATGCTGCAGAAAATAACCCGGAAGTAATTTTAGATATCCAATTCATTCAGGATACTTACTCAAATAATATCTTTCAGTTATTTGCGCCGAAAAGTGTAAATGCAAATAGTAAGTGGGTGCCTACAAAAAGCATCGTAGATGCTTATGAAATGAATAATGGAATGTCCATTTCTGATCCGGGAAGCGGCTTTGACCCATATAATCCCTATGTAAACAGGGACCCCCGCCTGCAATATTCAGTCTTTCTTCCAGGTGACTTGTTACCAAACAATAAAATATTTAATCCATATCCTAACAGTACAACAGGCGATGCTGTAGGATCATCTTTTGTCGTTTCACCTACAGGGTTTAATATAGAAAAATATGTAAACAAAGAAGATGTTGGCCATCCGGCTAATTGTGGGATTAACATTATCCTAATGCGTTATGCTGAAATATTACTTATCTACGCCGAAGCTAAGATTGAGCTTGACCAGCTGGACGCTTCAGTTTATGATGCTGTTAACGCCGTAAGACAAAGACCGGACGTAAACATGCCTTTAGTGGCAATGGGAAAAACACAGGAGGAAATGAGGCAAATTGTGCGTCATGAAAGGATGGTGGAATTTGCTTTTGAAGGGTTAAGATATTTCGACATTCGCCGTTGGAAAATAGCAGAAAATGTTATGCCCGGAAAAGTATATGGATTAACTTATGTGGATGATAATGGTGCGCTTCAGACAATTGAGGTCCCCGGCTGGACGCAGGTATGGGAAGACAGGGATTATCTCTGGCCAATACCACAAAAAGAAATAGAATTGAATCCCAACTTAACACAAAACCCGGGATGGTGATTAATCTTTTTTAATTAATAAAAATTTCCGGTATGAAAACAATCATGTGGTGTGCTATATTTTGTGCTTTTTCTGTCACCACTCAGGCACAGACTACGAACAAAAAAACTATTTCGAAATCCAATAGTAAAAAATTAAACGTAATATTTTTCCTGGTGGATGATTTAGGTTGGAGCGATTTGGGATATGAAGGCAGTAAGATCTACGAGACGCCTAACATTGACAAGTTTGCCGGCGAGGGGGTACGTTTCACTCAGGCTTATGCGGCATGCCATGTTTGCTCACCAACAAGGGCTAGTATTATTACGGGTGAATATCCCGCCAGGCTTCATTTAACTGATTGGTTACCGGGACGAAAAGATTTCCCCTTTCAAAAACTCGAGTCAAGTAAGTTGACAGTGCAGCATCTTCCATACAATCAGCCAACTTTGCCAAGGGTTTTGAAGGAAAATGGTTATCAAACAGCCATATTTGGTAAATGGCATTTAGGTTGGGATGATAGCACTCATGCTAATTCACCACAACGACAAGGATTTGATCTGCATATTCCTGATTGGGATGCGGGTTGGCCCAATGGAACTTATTTTTCTCCTTACGGAATGAAGGGATTAGAGGGCGGGCCGAAAGGTGAATATCTTACTGACCGGCTAACCGAAGAAGCGATGAAATGGGTTGCAAAAAATAAGGACCATCCTTTTTTCCTTTACCTGGCGAATTTTGCCGTGCATGATCCTTTACAGGGACGTGGAGATCTGGTAGTGAAGTATGAAAAGAAACTAAATAACATGGCCCATCCAAAGGAAAGTGCTAAAATGGAAGGGAATGTATCATCTGCAACTGTGTATAATGAAACCTCAAAAAAAGGCATTCCCTATATATTGGAAGGTAATCCTGATGACCCTAATTCATTATCGAGAGAAGCTCTGGATGCTTTAAGCAAAGATAAAGACTATGATGGCTACAGTCTGCTACCTAATAGAATAGTTAAAGTACGGCAGCAACAGACCAACCCCATATTCGCAGCCATGGTGGAAAGCGTTGATGAAAGCCTTGGTAATGTACTTAAAAAGCTTAAAGAATTAGGGTTGGAAGACAATACGATCATCATCTTTTTCTCTGATAACGGCGGCATGTCTGCAGCCAACTTCGGAAATCCAAAAAGAAATATCTCACCTTGTAACCTGGACAAAGCTTACTCTACTTCAAATCTTCCTTTAAGAGGTGGCAAGGGGTGGTTATATGAGGGGGGCATTCGTGAGCCACTAATTATATACGTGCCGCACTCAAGTACTAAGGGCACTGTAAATAATACACCGGTTATCAGTACGGATTTTTATTCTACAATTATGGACATGCTCCATTTGCCACTAACTAATGGAACTGACGGAGTGGATGGAATGAGCCTTGTGCCTATTTTGAAAGGACAAAAGGAAGGGCAGAAAAAAATTGCCAAAAGGGCTATTTATTGGCATTTTCCACATTACAGCAATCATGGAGCCCAAAGCCCCGGGGGTGCAGTTCGGTATGGTGATTATAAATTAATTGAATATTACGAGAATAACACAATACAACTGTTCAACATCAAGAATGATCCCGGTGAACGTGATGACCTTTTTAAATCAGAATCTCAAAAGGCGAAAGAGTTGCGAAACATGTTGCATGCCTGGAGAAAAAGCGTTGACGCCGTGATGCCACCGCCTAATCCTGATTATGATCCTAAACTTAAGTGGCCAGCACCTTCGGCAGAGGATGAACCAAACGGTCTTTAAAAAAAGCATTATTTATTTAATCATCCAAAAAACAGAACAATGTTTATTATTCAAAATTATGCCGTTGCTATTGTCTTTTGTTTTATTACAATGTTATGCTGGGGTTCGTGGGCAAATACCCAAAAGCTGGCCAGCAAAAACTGGCGATTTGAATTGTTCTATTGGGACTATGTAATCGGAATACTTGCTTTCTCTCTCATTTCAGCATTTACTTTGGGAACTATTGGAAGCCAGGGAAGGAGTTTTTTGGAGGATCTTGCCCAGGTTTCTGCTATCAATATAGGGAGCGCATTACTCGGAGGAATTATTTTTAATGCCGCTAATATTTTGTTTTCGGCAGCAATATCCATTGCAGGTATGGCAGTTGCTTTTCCTATTGGTATAGGATTGGCGCTGGTATTGGGCGTATTCGTAAATTATTTTGGTGAAGCAAAAGGTAACCCTGTATTGCTTTTTACAGGGGTAGCTTTTATAACCCTGGCAATTCTTATTAATGCAATTGCATACCGAAAAGCTTCTGCCGGCGGTAGCAGGGTTTCTTCGAAGGGTATCCTGTTGTCCATTACAGCCGGCATACTTATGTCTTTTTTTTACAGATTTATTGCGGCATCAATGGATCTTCAAAATTTCGTTCACCCCGCCGCTGGTAAAATGACCCCTTATACTGCTGTATTCATTTTTTCGTGCGGTATATTTCTGAGCAACTTTTTATTTAATACCATCCTTATGAAACATCCTATCGAAGGTGCTCCTACAGGATATGCCGCTTATTTTAAGGGCAGATTCCCTACTCATCTTGTGGGCGTTTTGGGTGGATTAATATGGGGACTAGGTAATTCTTTCAATTTGATTGCAGCTGGAAAAGCCGGTGCTGCTATTTCTTACGGGTTAGGGCAGGGTGCCACTTTAATTGCCGCGCTATGGGGTGTTTTTATCTGGAAAGAATTTAAAAATTCACCAAAAGGAACCAACGGGCTGATTGCTGCCATGTTTCTTTTCTTTATAGTTGGCCTGGGATTTATCATCTATTCCGGAGTTTAAGTTTTTTACAACAAGCTTAGACCAGCTGCTAATTATTAAAGATTCAACTTTTTTTAAAATGATGGGATTAGGCGCTTTAGTCGAATTGTCAATTTAAAAGATACAAATAGGAACGATCTGTGTAGAAATCAGTAAAAAATTCGTGTTAATTTTTGTAACCTGTTTGCCGTCAGGGAGGTTCGTGGCTTTCTTCAAAATGGTATTTAAGTGCCTAATTCTATAAAATGATAAGAAAGATATCCATACTGTTATTTCCCGTATTACTTTTTAGCATGGGCATTCATGCTCAATCACCAAAAGAGCAAGGCGCTCTAAAAGAATTATTTGCCGGCCCTGCTGATACCTCAGACCTGGAGAGGTGGCATTCGGATTTGAAGAAGTGGAGAATAGAAGAAAGAGCCACGATACATTATTCAGATTCAGAATACTTGCGTCCTGAGTTCGGATGGTTGAAAAGAACCTTTATCTACGTTCAAATGATGGCCCATGATCGATATTTTTATGATCCTGTTGCCCGCAAATACACGGTAAATAAATATTTAGATGATTTAGAAAATAGGTATGGAGGAATTGACGCCGTATTGATCTGGCCTACTTATCCCAATATCGGAGTTGATAACAGGAACCAATTTGACCTTGTTGCAGCTATGCCTGGTGGCATTAAAGCTGTTAAGCAAATGATTCTTGATTTCAAAGAAAGGGGCGTTCGTGTGTTTTTTCCCATAATGATCTGGGATAAAGGAACACGACCAATTAGGGAGTCTATGCCTGTTGCCTTAGTTAAAGAAATGAAAGTTTTGGGCGCAGATGGACTTAATGGGGATACGATGTGGGGTGTTTCTGAAGATTTTCGGGATGCCTATGACAGCCTTGATTTTCCGTTAGCACTTCAGCCGGAGGTGGCCATCAAAGACCTGCAACTGGTGAAATGGAATATCTCAAGCTGGGGATACTACTGGAATTATAAATATATTCCGGGTATCAGTATTTATAAATGGCTGGAACCACGGCACCAGGTATTTGTAACAAACCGATGGAAAATTGACAAAACAGATGATCTTCAATACGCTTTTTTTAACGGCATTGGGTATAATGCATGGGAAAACATTTGGGGAATATGGAACCAGTTACCAGAACGGTATGCGCAAGCTGTCAGAAGAATTGCTACTATATACAGGCAATTTCCAGGTATATGGAACAGTAGGGAATGGGTACCGGCTATTCCCGTTTTACAAGAGGGAGTTTTCTCCAGTGAATTTCCAGGTTTGGACAATACCATATACACATTTATAAACCGGGACAGTAATAATAAAGAAGGTGCGCAATTAAAGCTGCCATACAAAGAGCATGTAAAATATTTCGATTTGTGGCACGGAAAAGAGTTGATTGCTCAGAAGGATGGTAATCAGGTGACCTTAAGCTTCCAAATAGGAGCCAATGGATTTGGGGCAGTGATGGCTTGTAAAGAATATGTTGTTGATACACCTTACTTAAATTTTTTGGATAAAATGAATTCACTGGCTATGTTACCGTTAAGCAAAATTTCCGACACATGGAAGCCATTATCTCAAAAAATAATAGGTATTCCCAAAACCAAAACCGCCCGGAGAATACGAGAAGGAATGCGACCGATACCTGCTACAAGGAATTACTCATTCGAATCTATGGGTGTGATGGTTGAAGGAGATCCCTTACCTGATGCTGTTGGCGTACAACACCCGTGGGAACAGCATCCTTCCCGATCTCAAAAACATGTAATGGCTATTCCTGCCTTTTATATGGATACTTATCCTGTAACTAATAAGGAGTTTAAGAAATTCCTGGATGCGTCACATTACATGCCCAAAGACAATTATAATTTCTTAAAAGACTGGCGGAATAGGATATACCCGCCGGGTTGGGATAACAAACCTGTAACATGGGTTTCAATGGAGGATGCGAGGGCTTATGCTACGTGGGCAGGAAAAAGACTACCACATGAATGGGAATGGCAATATGCGGCACAGGGAAATAATAATCGCTTGTATCCATGGGGGAATAAAATGGATTTCAGTAAGATGCCGGCGCCAGACAGCAACCGCACGATGCGTGCTCCAACCAATGTTAATGCTTATCCGAAGGGGGCAAGCCCATTTGGAGTTATGGATATGGTTGGAAATGTTTGGCAATGGACAGATGAATATGTGGATGAACACACACGAAGTGCTGTTTTAAAGGGTGGCGGCTATTACCGTTCTGCTTCATCAAAATGGTATTTCCCCCAGGCATATGAATTAAATAAATATGGAAAGTATTTATTGATGGCTCCTTCAATTGACCGTTCAGCCATGATTGGGTTTCGCTGTGTTGAAGATGAATGAATCCCGGAAAAAAGAACATGTCATCTTGAAAAGCTCTTTTCTCTCACAAGTTAAATAATGACCGCATTGTTTACAAATACAAGAATATTTTTCAGTAGGCTTAGCTGGGTTTTCATCGTTTTAATACTCCCCTTTAATGTCTTTGCTCAGGTAAGAAATATCGGGCTTTTTCTGCGGGACTATGAAGATCGTGTACAAGCCATCTGGACGGCCCAAATGCTGGGAGCCATGATGGGCTGGCCTTTTGAACATAAAGCTGCTTCCGCTGCATGGGTCAGCAACTTCAATAAAAAATATACGCATGCACCTGTTGATGATGACTGGTATTACGAAATGGTAGCCGTGCGTGCTTTTGAAAAATATGGGGTAAACATGACTGTGGAACAACTGGGAAAGCAATGGTTGGAAAATTCAGCAGGCAGTTGGGGCTCCAGTGAACAGGCCAGGCTATTAATGATGAAAGGAATTATGCCTCCTGAATGTGGCGAGCCCCGTTACAATAAACTTTGGTTTACCATTGGTTCTCAATTTAGCTCCGATGTGTATGGGGCTTTAGCGCCTGCAATGCCGAACCTTGCGGCAAAAATTGCAAGAAAATACGGTCATATCAATGGCTATGCAGAGGGTGCGGATGGTGGAGTATTCATTGCCGGCATGATAAGCCTGGCATTTTGTGAAGGTGATATTCATAAGATTGTACGCAAAGCGTCGTACTTAATTGACTCCCGATCCCCCTATAGAAAATGTTTGGACATGGTTATCAATATGGCCGATAAAGGCAGATCTGCCAGGGAGATATTTGGAGCAGTGGAGGACCAATGGCATATAGAATATCCTGCAACAAATAATGCAGTTGCTAATGGGGGAATAGTAGCTACAAGCCTGCTGTTTGGCGAAGAAGATTTTTTAAAAACAGTTAACCTGGCTTATGGCGCCGCTGACTTCACCGATGCTGATTGTAATGCAGCGAACGCAGGCTCAGTAATCGCCGCCATAAAAGGGATGAAGGGGTTGCCCCCATCACTGGTAAATTCTTTGGGTGACAAAATTATCGGTAATAAAATGGGAAAAGTAAAACTCACTCCCGCCGTAGATGAAAGTATTTCAGCCCTGGCCAGGCGAACAGCTAACGTTGGAGTAAAATTATTACAGGAAAATGGAGTTGGTTTTTCAAATGGTTTATTAACTATAACAGTTCAGGAGCCAGCGACGCAACCTGCAGAATTATTTGAATTATCTGATCTTACCCAATTCTGGAATCCTGATTGGCTACTCGAGCGGGCGGGATTCGGCGGCGCCGGAGGAGGTATGCGTGGCATCCGGGGGCTTACTTACCTGGATAGCAATATGCTTTCTACTTATCCCAGAGATGAAGTAAGAGGCGTTGAATTAAGCCGGACGTTGGAAATAAAGAATGAAAAGGAATTAACTTTTGATGTGGGCGCAGATTCCCAAAGGGTATGGGAGTTAATAGTTTTTATAAATAACAGGAAAATGGTTGATCAGATGATTGAAGGGAATAGTGAACTCCGGAAATGGTATCATATAAACGTAGATATAAGTTCGTTTGCAGATAAAACTGTTAAGATCCGCTTGTATCAAAAAGTTTTAATTCCTGGTAAGTTATCCGGGAATGCGTATTGGAAAGACATTAAGTTTTTATAAATGATGGTCTATATCCTTTTCGCAAGCAATTAAAAATTATCGAATGAAAAATCGTATGTTTTTGCTTAGAAAAATCTTGATATTGAAGTTATGTTCAGCTTTCCTTATGCTTCATTGCTTTGCTCAGGACAAATCAATTAAAAAACCCAATATTATTTTTATCATAGTTGATGATCAAGGGTATGGAGATCTTGGTATTTTTTACCAAAATCAAAGAGCACAACTTCATGATGCTTCAAAGCCATTCGAGCTATCTCCGAATCTTGATAAGCTGGCCAGTGAAGGGGCTATACTCACGCACCACTACTGTGCCGCGCCGGTCTGCGCTCCTTCACGAGCGTCGCTAATGCTTGGTGTAAGCCAAGGGCATGCCAATGTCCGGGATAACCAGTTTGACAAAGCATTGGAAGATAACTATAACATAGCCTCTACGCTACACCAATTGGGATACAGCACGGCTGCAATTGGAAAATGGGGCTTGCAGGGAAACGATAAATGGGATATCGGGGGTTACAAATGGCCGGCGCATCCACTGAATCGCGGGTTTGATTATTTCTTTGGTTATATGCGGCATAGTGACGGGCATGAACATTATCCAAAAAATGGGTTATACCGGCTTTATTGGGCGGAAAAAGAAAAGGAGGTATGGCAGAATCATATTAACATGACCCCTAAGCTGGATAAATGTTATACGGCCGACTTATGGATTGCAGCTGCAAAAAACTATATTATTAATCACCTCAAAAGTGCAGAAAAAGAAAAGCCGTTTTTACTGTATTTAGCCTTCGATACGCCACATGCAGCCCTTGAACTGCCGACAGAAAAGTATCCAAAAGGCAAAGGGTTACACGGGGGCTTGCAATGGTTGGGACTACCTGGACATTTTATAAATACTGCAGAAGGAAAGATCGATTCTTATATATATCCTGAGTACGAGCATGCAGTTTATGATGATGATAATAAATCATCAACAGCACTTGTACCATGGCCGGATACTTATAAGCGTTATGCCACAGCCAACCGGCGCATAGATGACGGTGTTGGAGATATCGAGCAACTGCTTAAAGACATGAAAATTGATTCGAATACGATAATCGTTTATACTTCAGATAACGGGCCGTCGGTCGAATCTTATCTACCCGAAAAATATGTACCCAATCACCCCACCTTTTTTGGAAGCTACGGGCCGTTTGACGGCATCAAACGGGACAATTGGGAGGGTGGAGTCAGAATGCCTACCATTGCGTGCTGGCCTGGACATATTAAGCCCGGGAAAGTAGTATCAATGCCATCTATTTCCTATGATTGGGCACCTACTTTTATTGACGTTGCCGGAGCACCACCTCCTGTTCGTATGGATGGTGTCTCTTTATTGCCTTCCCTTACCGATGTCGGACCCCAGGAGGACGGGCTTATTTACATAGAGTATTATGCCGATGGAAATACCCCGGATTTTAAAGAATTTGAACCGGGGCATCGGGGGCGCATACGAAAGCAGATGCAACTTCTGCGGTTGGGAGATTATGTAGGTGTGCGTTACAACATACAATCTTCCGACGACAGTTTTGAAGTTTACAATGTAAAAAAGGACCCAAAGGAAACCACTAACCTGGCGACTAAAGGTGATAATACAGTTGTTGTAATGAAGCCAGGCAAGTCCGATGCTTGTCAGTCCAAAAAAATGGATATAGCTAACCTGGAGCGTTTTATGAAAGCCCGTGTATTACAGGTGCGCCGTTCCAACAGTTCTGCTCCGCGGCCATATGACAGCACGCTAATACCGGCGGTAGAAGTTGCCCATATTATCCGGGGAATAAATTGGAAAATTTATGAAGGAAATTTTCCCTGGATACCAAACGTAGATAACCTGAAAGCGCTAAAGAAAGGACAGGCAAGCCATATCGATGTTAGAATAAGTAAAGAGGAAAATAATGCGATACTCTGTTTCAGTGGCTACCTCAAAGTACCTGTTGATGGAAAATATACATTTTCTATGGCTACTGATACCAAAGCATTTTTACGAATTCATGAAATTGAAGTTATTGATGAGGATTATGGCTATTCGGGGAACCTTGCGAGAACAAGCACCTTGTGTTTAAAAAAGGGTCTTCACCCTTTCAGGTTATATTATTACCGTAATGCACATAATGGCCTGCCCTTTTTGAAACTCGCATGGAGCGGCCCGGCGATGGCAAAAGAACCACTTCAATCCTTTTTATTCCATGAACAAATCTGAACAATAACAAATGAAGACGGAATGGCTATTTTTCTTTTTTCTTTTTGCTGGCCTTAAATCAACCAGTGTTGGAATATATCGTAGGAGTGCTGCTGCATTCATCTTCATTCTTTTATTTATGTTCCCTGCTTTCCAATCATTTGGGCAAAAAAGCTCTCTTACTAAGTGTTATTTTATAGATTCCAGAAACGGACAAGACAGCAATAGTGGAGCAGATATCAATTTTCCTTTACGATCACTAGCCATATTACAAGACATTGCCTTTAAACCCGGAGACACAATAAGGTTTAAAAGAGGTTCGGTGTTTCAAGGTTGTTTAAATATCAAGTATTCAGGGTCGGCTGATAATTACATCACCTTAACAGATTATGGAGATATTTCTTTGCCGGCTCCTTCTTTTACAAACCAGGATTTCAAACAGGGAAATTTTGGAAATTGCATTCGGGTAAAAGGTAGTTATGTACAGGTTGAAAATTTATACTTTCATAATACCGCTGCTTTTAACCCTGGGAGTTACGTAACCGACGGCGGATGGCCTGTATGGGAAATGGGTGCCATTTATATAGACAAGAGTGCGCAATATTGTATCGTTCGGAATAATGAAATAGAAGATTGCGTGGCAGGTATCAGGAGTTATGGGAAGCATGCATTGATCGCCCGTAATTACATTCATGATTGCACCAGGGTATTAAAGGAATGGAACTGGGGGCCAATAGGTATCTGGCTTGGTGCAGATTACCAGGAAGTTTCTTATAACCGTGTTTTCAATTACAGGGCAGAAGATCCTCGAATAGCGTGGCCTCATGGCAAGGGTGGCGGCGCAGATGGAGGAGCATTGGAAATTGATGATGCTCGATATGACAAGTCTCACATTTTAATTCATCATAACTACACCAGAGACTGCCAGGGCTTTCTTGAGGTCACCTGGTCTGATGTGAAGTCAAAGCCAACGTATAAAGGGTTTCGCATCCATCACAATATCAGTGATGACTACCAGCAGTTTATTGCTTTGTGGAACGGGGCAAGTTGCCGCATAGAAAACAATACAATCATACGCAGGAAAATGAATGCCAACGATTGGGGCGTTTTTAATATTACGCAAGATAGTGGCAGGAACATGATATGTAACAACATCATCATTACCGAACATTCAATTCCTGTATTTAATGTCGGATTGAATAAAGCGCATCATCCTGATAACATTATCGCGAATAACCTCTACTATGCTGCTTCCGGCAGGTTGGTAATGGGAAAGGAAGGCCCAGGGAATCACGCCGTTTTTGCCAACCCGTTTTTAAAAAACTACACTAACCCTCAAACCGCAGACGATTATTCTATAAAACAGCTTAGCCCTGCTATTAACAAAGGAAAGTGGCTGAATTATAGGGCAGATTTTTTTAACCGGAAGATCCCTTCCGGGTTAGTGCCGGATATTGGAGCATTTGAATTTCAAAGCCACGGAAACTAAAATGAATTATTAATACGATGAGCAAAACATTATTTTACGGATTCCTGTTTTTTATCTCATTATACGAAGTACAGGCCAGATCGTTGACATTGATACAGTGATTGCGATAAATTTAGAAAGGATTGAATAATCAATTGGTTCAAAAAGTTCTAAGAAATTAATTTTAAAATGAGATTCATTGATTTTTATGTAGCTTCTCTTTGCACACCGAACGAAGCGTGACGATCATTTACAAAAACAATTAGGAATGAAACACAGGAGAATTTTTCTATTTTTTTTCTTGTTTATATCTACACTTAAAGTAAGTGCACAAGAAAGTTCCAATCTACCCAGTTCGGTGATCTATAAAAAAACAAATTCCGTTTCTCTAAAAATGCAAATTTTATATCCACATGAAATTAAGGCAAAAAGCAAATACCCCTGTATTGTTTTCTTTTTTGGGGGAGGATGGATCAATGGAAATATCAGTCAATTCATGCCCCAGGCTAATTATTTTACCGCCAGAGGTATGGTATGTTTCTTGGTCGATTACAGGGTTCAATCAAGAGAAGGCAGTACTCCTTTCGAATCCTTAAAGGATGCCAAATCTGCCATAAGATATATACGCAAAAATGCAGAGACCTTTCATATTTATAAAGATTCGCTGGTAGCCTCTGGGGGGTCTGCGGGCGGCCATCTCGCCGCCGCTGCTGCGCTTATTAATGATTACGATGATTCTTCTGATGATATTTCTATAAGCGCAAAACCCGATGCTCTTGTATTATTTAATCCTGTAATTGATAACGGCCCGGGAGGGTATGGATTTGATAGAGTAGGAAATGAATACAAGAATTTTTCTCCTATTTATAATATCAGGAAAGGCGCTCCGCCCACAATTATTTTTTTAGGGACAGATGATCACCTTATACCTGTAGAAACGATGGAATATTATAAGACAGTTATGCAAAAAGTGGGAAGCAGGTGCGATTTGATTTTGTATCGTGGCGTCGGCCATGGCTTTTTTAATAAAAATGGATACCAGGAAGCTACGCTTTTTCAGGCCGATCAATTTTTAACTTCACTGGGATTTATAAGTAAGAGGCCAGGAAGTCAATAGTTGCCGGTTCTTCGGGCTTAGTTGGGTATATCCACACCAGTACTTATATGTCAAACCAACAATGAACCCTCAACTGAAGAATTCAATATTTTAAAACACCATTGACGTGTTAATTCTCCCCAGGCTTATGGCAGCCTTTATCTTGGGATTCTATAAATTCGAAAAGAACGGTTTTTTTGAGCTTATATAAAGAAATAGATTTACAATACCCTTTAAACAGATTTATTTAAGCAACGCCATAGGTGCTTAAAAGGATAACATTTTAGAATAATATTTTAAATTTTTGAAAAATAATATGATTTTACCTGCAAGAAATAAAACCGCTGTTTTGAGCATCCAACGGTTTTATATAGTAAATATCTACCGGAAAATAGCAGTTATTATGACTGCGCTTTTAATTGTAGCCTGCGTTAATGATACTTCATTCAGCCAAAGTTTAGACGTTATGAAGGTTCATTTGGCGAACGATTTTATTGATCCCTCACATGTAGTAGTTAAAGGAGAACTTGGCAGAGCCATTTCCATTAGTGAGCACGGTCGTTTGCGAAGCCTGCCAACATGGAATGACAGTGCGCTGATCAAAATGTTCACTGAAGAAGCAAAAGTAAATAACAAAAAACAGGACTGGTATGGAGAACATGCCGGTAAGTGGCTGTATGCAACGACCCTCGCAGTAAAAAGAACGAATAATGAAGATCTGAAACGACTTTTATTTAATACAGCCAACTACTTGATCGCTACCCAGGAAAAAGATGGATATCTGGGATCTTACTCAAAGGAACTTCGGCTGACAAATAAAAATAATAAAATCAAAAACCGCTCATGGGATGTATGGAGCCTTAGCTACATGAGTATTGGCCTGCTTAAATTAAATGAATATTTTCCTGACAAAAAATACCTGGATGCAGCCAAAAAAATTGGTGCATTGTTCCTGAAAACATTTAGTGATGGTAGCGCCGTCGTTACTGATTATGGAACCCGTGATGGTATTTCAGCTACGATCATTCTGGACGCTATTGTCGAACTTTACAAGTCTACAGGTGACCAGCAATACCTTAGATTAGCTAAACTGGTGGTGAAGGAAATGGAAGAAAAAGAAGGAGTTCATTTTATTTCAGTCGGCTTGCATAACGGTGATATGGAGAGTATAGGTGATGGCAAAGCTTACCAGATTATCTGGAACCTGACGGCATTGGTAAAATTATATGAAGTTACGGGGAACACGACTATTTTGACAGCGATGGAAACTTGTTGGAAGAATATTGTTGATTATCATTTAACCATTGCGGGAGGCCCATGGGGTGGTATTGGAAAGCATTATGAATGTTTCAACAAAAAAGGGTTTTGGGATCCGTATGGATTTATTGAGACTTGTAGCACAATGTCATGGATTCAATTTAATAAAGAATTATTAAAGATATCCGGTAAGGCAAAGTATGCCGAAGAAATCGAAAAATCTGCCTACAATGCCTTACAAGGCGCGCAATTTCCTAATGGCGAGGACTGGAGTTATCATTCTTTTAGTAATGGACGAAGACACGTAGCCCATTTTAATGATTGTTGCCCCTCAAGTGGAGCGTTGGCGCTTGAGGAATTAACGCCTATGATCTACTCAGTTAAAGAGAATGGCATTTCCTGTAATCTTTATACAGAAAGTGAGGGTAATATAGTTTTGCCTGGAGCTAATAATGTAAAAATATTACAGAACACTGCCTATCCTTTTGCAGGCAAAATAAAATTAACGCTTTATCCTTCCAGGGAATCCACATTCCCGGTATTTATCAGGATACCTGCTTGGGCAAATTCTACAACCATTAGTGTTAACGGTAATGTGCTTGCTGCTGATGATTTAAAGAGCGGAACATTTTACAAGATAGAACACAATTGGAAGAAAAATGATGTGGTCGACATTAGTTTTCCTTTTGAATTGAAGATTCGTGAAAAGTCGGAAAATGCGACCGTGCCGCAGGGTACTGCCGATATTTATAATATCAATTGGTTTGCATTATCAAAAGGTCCATTGGTATATGCGGCAAACGGATTAATTGATGGAGTAGACAGGGAAGGAGTGTACCGGTTTTCGTTGAAGAATTCAGCGAATCTTTTTAAAGAGACAAAAGCTCCGGATGGTATGGAGGGATCAGCCTACCAGCTAAGCCTACCAGGAAAATCGCCGTTGCTGTTTGTTCCGTATTATGAGGCAGGAGGAAGAATACCTGGGTCATGGCGATTAACCTGGGTTGAAAAAGAGATCGATAATTGAATAAGTTTTTGAATGAAGTAAAAGTAGTATCAATCCAAGTTATGGTAAGAGGCTATTTGCCGGTGTGTTTCAAAATGTCGCAAAGATACTGTCAACCTTTCAACAAGATAATTTTAGATTTAAAGGTTACGTCAAAATCACTATGTTGAACAAGCAACCATAATTATTAGAACTTTTTTTTAACCACCCAAGTATAGCCTGGAAAACCATATCTGTTAGCAATAATTTTTTTAAACTCTTTTGCAGCCACCTCTTGCCACCCATTCTTTCATGCTCTTTTTTTACCTGATGAGTCAAACAGTTGTGAACCATCAAGGCTGAATGCGTCTTTGTGACTGTCACCTGAAAGTTTAAAAATCATTTCGTTTTGAAAAAAGCAAATAAAAGCTTTACCACCAATTTTGAAATAAGGCTTTCCAAACATTTGGCTTTGCTCGGTGTCTTTTAATTTTTATCCAATGGAAATGTATAATGTTTCTTCTGTTATCATACGCCAAATTGTTTTAAATGATGGTCAAGATGCTTATAAAACATATTGTTCCACTCCTGTGTTGTCAACGCACCAAACGAATGTGATTCTTTTCCGTCAAAATATTTGCCTCCTAATTGCTGTGTTTTATTGATATAGTCAACTAACCGTTTCTTTTCTGTGTCAAAACTTTTGCTGTCTTTAATCATAAATTCAGGTGCTGTCTGTCCGTTTTTTTTGTAAGGTTTTTCACTTACCACAATGTTCTTTACAAAAAGTTTGAGCATAAACTTTTTGAATGAACTTGGTTTTGGGTGTTTTTCGTCATACACAAGTTCGTAAGTAACGTTGCAATGAGCAAGCATTTGTCCTACCGTCATTTTACCCCAAAGTGGTTGAGAGGTTGAATTCAGCTTGTTGAAACGATTTATTATTTCTGTCGTCTCGACTTGATTAAATATATTTTTCATTTTTTTTTTGAATTGTCAATTTTTGGAAGGTGTCTTCGGTTACTGCTATTGGTATTAGCCAAAACTATGAGACCAATTCTTAATTTCAACAAAAGTTCCTTTTTCACGTACAAACCTTTTAAACACTTCAAAATTGTCCATTTTCGGCTTTGCAAATATTTCTGAAGTGTTACTGGAGAGTATAGCGGAAACCTGATAAAAATATTTTTTGCCAATTTGTATCTCCGGGAAAGATTATTATTGGTTATTCAATACAAACACCATCCGAACCTCATTCAAAGAATCTTCCATCAGAACGTATAACCAAAAGAAATACCAAAAGCTTTATTTTTAAGTGTGCCTTCACGTGTTACACCACCAACCTTAGGCTTTACTTCCTTAATTCCTAACTGGACGTTGAGCTGTAGGTAAGTTTGTCCCAGAATTGATATCCAACTAAGAAGTTTGCCCCGAAGTCCCAAGGTTTTCCATATAAATAATTCCCAAACTCTCCGTCTATTTCATCCTTTTTAAAGATTACATCTCCATAATTGTCGATTCTAATATCGCCGATTGATACAGGAGCCTCCGACTTCCATTTTCCGCCAGTTCCATATCCCACATAAGGCCCTATCCCTATCAATAAATTACCGTTTGCCAACTTATGTTTATACATAAAGTTAAGTGGCACCTCAATGTACGATACAGTTACTTTAATATCGTTGCCGGAACCGGAAAACCAATTGTTTGTTTGCTTAAATCCTTTACTCGAATACAGTACGGCGGGCTGTAGATAAAAATTGGCGGCAAGGGGTACATCAACGGTAAGCCCGATATGAAATCCCGGGATTGATTTCGTGGAATTTCCATCCCCATTTTCTTCTTCCATAAGAACATTTGAAGAATTAAGGCCAGCTCTAATTCCTACTTTGGTTTGGGCACTAATTTTGTTTGAGGCGGCCATTAAAATTAAAAGAAAAACA
Organism: Hanamia sp.; assembly: GCA_965217965.1. Classification (GTDB taxonomy): domain Bacteria; phylum Bacteroidota; class Bacteroidia; order Chitinophagales; family Chitinophagaceae; genus Ginsengibacter. The sequence continues at coordinate 2,083,223 of CBDCJQ010000002.1, forward strand.
GGTAAGAAGACTGACTTCAGAGGTGATGTCATAAATTTTGGCATCATGTTAAATAAAAGAGTTGATAAGCACTTCATATAATTTCTTTGTTTTTCAGCTGACATACTTTTTTAGATAAACGTTGCATCTGGCATAGAGAGATTACAATATAAAGTAGCTCCATTTCAAGTTGCGTTCCTGTAATTACCGCTAACGTGAGTATTGGCGATGGCAAGGAATTCAATGAACGTCCTGCCCAAACTATAGGTCAACAATGATTTAAAAGATGAAGATAAGAACTTTAGCCCGGCTTTGTTCGTCGGCCGGAACTGATACTGATAGGTACAGCCGAAGTTTCAACATCAAGCCCCGCCTTTAGATTTGTATTCATTATCTCACTAATAAAACTACTACTATTACTACCTTTCTTTTTTTTGCTTCTTTTTTCTTTGTGAATTGATGTGCAAATGTTGATAAACTATATTTAATAAATCAACCTGCCAGCATAAGCGAATTACAGCCCCGCAAGACTTTAGGTCTATTGCAAGTTCTAATCTTATGCTGGTTTTTTGAACATGGAATCAAATAGAAAATAGGGAATAGCAGTCCCATTATTAAGGTCTTGATTGGTTCAAAAAATCAGGTTGATTCATTCACATTTAAATCTTTAAAAGCATGAGCAAGATATTTAAAAATTTTGTTGGAATCGACATTTCCAAAACATGGTTTGATGCAGTATTGATAAAAGCTGACGATTCAACCGTTATCCTTCACGAACAGTTTAGCCAAAAGCCGGAGGGCTTTATAAAAATGCAAACCTGGTTGCAAAAGCAGGATGTATTGCTGGATGAACAAACTCTTTTTTGTATGGAATATACAGGTATCTACAATACAGGGTTGGTGCACTACCTGGTAAAAACTAAAGTTTCACTTTGGGTAGAGATGCCCTTGCGGATTAAAAAAGCTGGTGGTTTCGAAAGAGGCACAGATGACAAAGCTGCTGCTGTAAAAATAGCCTGGTATGCCCTGCGCTATAAAGACCAGGTAAAGCTCTGGCAGCCCATTGACAGCAATATTGAATCCATTAAAAACCTGATTGCCCAGCGGGACAGAATAGTAACTGCAATCAATTTGCTTGCTGTTCCGGTCAATGAATTAAAAGACTGTGGCTGTACTGAAGATGCCAAAACTTTAGAGAAACTACAGAAGTCCCCGGTGACAGCTTTGCAAAAATCCAAACTTTCTATTGAAGCCTTAATTACCAAAACTATTCAGCAGGATGAACAATTAAACACCAAGGTAAAACGTGTAGCATCTATCAAAAGAATTGGACAGGTAACATCGGTTGCACTGATGGTATATACCAAAGGGTTTACTGCTTTTGAAAATGGAAAGCAACTGGCCTGTTATTGTGGTGTAGTGCCCTTCACAAAAAGCTCGGGTACAAGTGTACGATATAAATCAACCGTTAGTCCTTTTGCCAATATGAAGCTTAAAAAACTGCTGCATCTATGCGCCATGTCCGCCATTCAAAATGACCCGGAAATGAAAGCCTATTTTGAACGAAAGGTTGCAGAAGGAAAAAACAAAATGAGTGTCATCAATGTAGTCAGAAAAAAGCTTGTTCACCGGGTATTTGCTGTAATAAGAGACGAACGTAACTATAAGGATAACTACATTAGAAACTGTGCATAACCCACAAAAAATAATCAAAAAAACGTTTGGCGGGATCATAGAAAACTTGCAACAATACTTTTGTTAACGGCTGTGCTTCTTTAAGTCAGGAACCCCGAACTTTTCAAAAGCTTCTTTCGCTTTCTTAACTTTTTCAGGAAAGAGAACAACATTGTCGTACTTGTTTAGCGATTTGTCAATACGAACAACCGGAACTTTCTTTTCATTTAATTCAAGTATGCTCTTCATGTTTCAAATTTAAGATTCTTTTCTTTGTACAGCAAATGCCTGATAATTTTTACCTTTTATAAAACGTTCCCATTCATTTTCTGTTAATCCGAAAATTTCAAAATCATTTTCAACAATGTCAAAATATTTGTTGATTCCCATTTTATAAAGCCTGGTTCTTGCTGCTGTGCTTCCAGTTGCATAAATCCATGCTTTTGGAAATTTGTCACAAAAAGCATAAAGAGCGGAAACCACTGTTGCAAGAACTTTTTCACTGTCACCATTGTCAGTAATAATCATATCATCAATCTCACCAGTTTCCAGATTTTTGTCACCAAATGCGAGGTTAAAGAATAAGTTAGCTTGATTAATAAGCGTAAGCTGAATTATCTTTTCAATTTTCCCTTTCGGTCCTTCACTTAAAAATTCATAAGTTGAAAATGTATCGCCAGACTTAAATTCGTATCGGTCAAGTTTCATGCTGTTTTAATATCGGCATGAAGATAACAATTTAAGGTTTGCTCTATAACTTTTACGCTGTCAAAACGCATTGCCGCTAACGATACGGCTTTGTGCAGGCGGGATAATAGAATTCCGTCTGCTGGAAGCCCTTCTTTTGATCTGTCACAAGCTGGGTGTAAACACCGTTGCAAAGCGTTAGGCAAAACAGAAGCTAAAGCAGGTTAGCTGTATGGTATTGGCTTTTGTACATCTGCCTTTATGTTCCTGATTTGTAGCATAGTTATATTTAAGGCTGTCTCCAACTAATAATTAATGGTTTACTTGAAGTTTAGGATAAGTACGTTTCCTTTCATCGTAATACTCAATTTTATTGTTTCTTAACCGTACGTCTACTGAGTAATAAACAGAATCTGTGTGATTACTTTTATCTGTCCATTTTTCTTTAAAAGATAATTTAACCCAATCCTCATTTTTATCAATGTAATGAACGCTTATCCAATTATCAAATTCTTTTGATACAGATTGAAGGTTAGCCCGTGCTTTTGAAAGCAGAATTTCAAAGCTGTCTTTTTTGCCACGAAAATCAAATTTATCACCTATCCACTCTATTGAATCAGCAAAACTCATCACTGCTTCCTTTACATTACCATCGTCATATTTTCTAAGACAACTTAGAACCAGTATTATATTTTTTTCCTCTCCCCGTTGCCAGTTGCCTGAATTTTTAGTAGAATATGGATAAGCTGTAGAGTCTTTTGAAAAAGCATGTATTTGTTCTTGATGCGAAGTATAATCGCAATTACAAAACATCAACATAATGCAGATAATAATGGAGACTTGCGTCAGAAAATTTTTTTTGTGAATAGAAATAACTGATAACTGCATTAAACAACTGTAATTTATTTGCGTGTTATATTGTCCCTGATTTCCTTCCAAGTAACCAAGTGAATCTTATTTTTATCTAAGAGTTGCTTGCATTCCGGGCTGGAAAAGAAATTGTATTCCTGTTGTCTCCACTGCGAACCCCAGTCTGTGAAGCCTTCGGTAATAGCTTTCATTTCTTCATCGTCATACGCGGTATGAATAAAAAAATAGGTAAGTCCGGATTTTATATTTTGTAAGCTTGAAACATAAAAATTTTTAGCGCCGCTTTTATAATCTTCGGGCGACATGGATATTATATAATCTACTATTACATCTTTACTTGAAGTCAATGTATCAAGTTTTATGTGTAAAGAGCTCTCAACTGAACGGGGTATAAAAACAGGAATTTTGAACTCATGCCCAATTTTAAGGTAAGCTTTCAAAAAGTTGATGTTGTCTATAGCGGCAAACATGTGCGCATCTAAATGCGTGGGATTGATACCGAATAGTAAAGCCCTTTTTACCTGGTTGCGTATCTCTGTTTCTACTTCCTGAGGCTTTGCATATTGCAATAAGCTATCAACGGTAGAATAAAAATACCCTTGGTTATTGAGCAGGGAAGAAACTTGTGAATGCTCTGTTATAGGTCCCCACTTATAATATTTCCACTCACTGGTTAAAGTGATGTGTAAACCAAAATCGGCTTCAGAATGCGCAGCAGCGTATGCTGCTGCTTTTGGAAACCACGGACATGGCACCATAATACTGGCTGAATTGACACAACCGTTTTCTAAAGCGGAAATTGAAGCTTCCGTTTGCGAGTTAGACACGCCAACATCGTCCGCATGAATGATGACAAGTTTTGCATCTTTCGGATAACCCAGTTTTTCCTGAATGGTCTGGGCTGGTATTAAGTTAATGTAAGTTAAAGTAATGAGAAGCAGGTAAATCTTTTTCATAGCTGCACTCGTTAGTTGATTGTTTGTTGACTGGTTCATTGATTACTTATTTCATCTGCTTAAAATTAGCATTACAAACTAAGGCTTTTTACAATGATCAAGCCTAACCAATTTTGCTTATTTTGTATCTTATTTTGTTACCTATTTTACATTTGTTCTGTAATAAACTAAAGAAATGAAACCACAATTAGAAGTAATAATACAATCGGAAAAGAATTCATACATGACCTGCTCCTGTGCAAAAGAAAAATTTGATACACCTTTTCATTATCATCCCGAATACGAGCTTACTTATATTGTATCAAGCAAAGGATTTCGATATATAGGTAATCGCATTGATGGCTTTGAAGAAAATGACCTTGTACTGCTCGGACCTAATATTCCACATTGCTGGAAAAACTTTCAGCACGCAACGGATTTATCTGCGGCAATGGTGTTTCATTGGAGAAATGATTTGCTGGGTTATAACTGGCGGGAAAAGAAAGAATTTAACAGTATAAATTGTATGCTAACCAAAGCCACGCACGGACTTCAATTTACAAGCAAAACGGCAAAAAATGTAAAGAGCAAAATGCAACTTGCCCTAAAGGGAGCACCTTTTGAAAACCTGCTCGTTTTTTTAGAAGTGTTGCACGAATTAGCGCATGGCAAAAGCACCCAGCTTGTTAGTTCCTCCGGCTTTGCAAATCAGTTAAATGCAATTCATCTTGAAAGATTGAATATTATCAACAACTTCATTGAAAAAAATTATAAAAATAAAATAATGCTCAGCGAAGTTGCCGACCTGGTGCATTTAAGCCCTGAATCGTTTTGCAGATACTTCAGCAAAGTAACAAACCATACATTTGTTGACTATCTTAACAGGCCTACCGTTAGGACACATTTTTTATTCGTTTTGAGCCAGATTCCATCCCTGATAAATATTAGCAAAGCGGTCTACTCCTTTCTTTAGTATGATAGGGCCAGGCGGACGTTTGCTATTATAATTTTTCCACCCTCCCAGTCGGGCTATTATCCATGTTGCCCACGATAGCTTAGTCGGATTATTTTTGTTTTTACTTTTTTCTGTTTCTCCCTGTAGTGTTTCGTTGATGGCTTTTAAACAATTAATTTCTTTTTGATTAAACACCTGCTCTATTGGCTGGCTATCTTCTTTATTGTAAGCAAGCATTAATTGCATCACCCGCAAAGCTGAACTTAAGATCATTACCGTCAGCTTGCGAATAGCCCATCCGGTTTCCAGTTCGCTTGACTCTATCTTGAATCCTTTCTTTTTTAATAAGCGAAACAATTGTTCAATATACCATCGCAACCTGTACTTCTTTACAATGTTCACCGCTTCTTCATAAGTCGTTACAGGATGTGTGGTAAGCAACCGCCAACATATTGCACTAACGCCCTTGGGTGCATTAATCTCTTTTACCTCTATAGCATAGAGTTCCACCGATTCCGGCAACTCTGTCTTTTTCAAAGTTGCAGGACGGGCAATAGCAACTTTACAATAACGAACTTCTACTGCAGCTGTGCGCTTTTCTACTCCCTTTCGGATATCTTTTACGATAGGTATTTCATACTGGCCTGCTATTGGCTGTTTGCTTAACTTGTCAAATAATTTACTGCCATCCGATAGCCGACGGTTATCACGGCTACGGATAATCAGATGGGTACGGCAATCAGGGACTGTGGCAAACTGATGATATATATCTCCTTCCCTGTCTTCTATAAATGTAATGGTTCGTGCCTGTGATAAATGATCTTTACTTTCATTGCATGCCTTTATCCATTTGTAAGATTCTTTTTCTTCTATAGGCTGATACTTATAGTTTCGTTCTTCTTTATCTATTTTATCTTCTTCTCTATGCCATAGTTGTACGTTTGAATATCCCAAAATAACTTCTGTGTCCGCCTCTAATGCTAAACTTCCATGAAGGAAAAATCCTAAATCTTTATTATTGCCCGTTAAGCCCACCCCACTGCCCCTTTTGAGGCGATTGCGATGGTTGTCTAAATTTATTTCTGAAGTATCTTGTAATACCAAAACATCTTTGTCGGCACTCAGATAGCTACTTCTTTCTATACTTGTGGCTATCAATTTAGTTTCTTCAACTTTTTCATTAGCCAGAAAACGATAAGCTGCTTTTTGTTCCGCTTCATCAGACGACATCTCGTGGATGCTACTCGTTCTACCAAAATAAAGCATCGCTGATAACTTATTAGCTCGTTTGCCTAAACGTTCATCTGAAAACTTATTCATGTAATTCTCTTTTTGAGATATATCCATTTTTTCTTTTTTTATGCAAAATTCCGTAATTTTTGTGTCCTAACGGTAGCTTAACAGGCATCGGATTAATGTAGCTTCCAAGCTTCTTGCCAACTCTGCCAAAACAATTACTGCCATAGCTTACGAATCAGGGTTTGAGAGCTTGCCAAATTTCTATCGCCAGTTCAATAAGATTAAAGGGTTCTCGCCTCTTAAATACAGAACACTCTACAGCAAGGTATAGATGCATCAATTTAGGGCGTATTATATAGATTTTTAAAGTTTCAAGCTGTTGCTTTACGATTTGTAGTGTGTTCAAATAGGGTTACACACAACGGTAAGGCTTGGCGATGGGCTGGAATTCAATGTACTTTCCGCCCGAACGTCAGCCGATTGAAAAACAAAAGATGAAGATAACAACAAAAAGCTGATTTATATTCTTCAGCCCAGAACTATTGCTGATAGCGAACTACAGCCGATTGTTATTCCTTCAGCTAGCCTATTGCCAAACCCTTTATTAGCGGCTGGTTTCCATCCACGCACCGTTGCTATTTTAAAAAGGTGTTCATTTAATCCTATTCAGTCAATAAATGAATGGTATCAGCATTTTTGTCCTTTTTGCATATTCTTCATAGCCTTTACCATACTTATCTTTTAGATACTTGTCAAGTTTGGGGGCGTTATAAAAGGCAAAAAAGCTAAATAGAAAAATAGGAATTGTTATCGAGTACCAATTTTTTGTGATAAGTGCATAGGCAGTTACCCACAAAATATCTCCGAAATAGTTTATATGCCGTGAATATTTGAAAAATCCTTTGGTATATATTTTCCCTTTGTTTTCTGGTTTCTTTTTCCATTCGTTCCTTAAAGTTTCGCCACCGCTATTCAATACGCACCCAATTATAAATAACCCAATAGCAAAATAATCAAGTCCATCAATTGGTGCAGAAATCGGCAATACGAAAAGTGGGTATCCTATAAAATATAGGGCAAATGCAAAGGGTACGCTTACACTTTCTTCCCAGGGTATTTTTCTTTTTAATAGGACAATCATCATAAAGGCAAGCCGTAAGAAAATGATAATGTTGAAAGTGAAAATAATTATTCTTCTATCAATGTTTTCGGTCGCATTGTGTATATGCAAATGTTTTTCAAACCACATTCCGCCACCTTGAAATAAAATCCAAAAGGATAGCCATAAAATTAATATTTCAATAAAATGAATAACAATTTTCTGTGGGATGCTTTTACTATTCTGTCCGTAGAGTTCCATCGTATATTTGTTTTTACAAAGGTCACAACTAAAGAGTTGCGGGGGCTTTACAAATGTTAAGAATTCAACTTTTTATTTGTGTGCCTGACCGTATGCGGGAAAGTGAAACTGGTGATAGATTAAGCATTGAAGCGATGTCTTTTAATGGCGCTACCAATAAAAATCTGGGAAAATACCGTTCAATAAATTGATAATTACTGGTCGCATCATTTTGAAACATAACTCCATACAGGTCAAGAATACGTATATGATAAGCCTCCATAAATTTAATTCCGAATACTGCCCAATCTTTATAATTTTCATAAAGCCACAATAGATTTTTTCTTGTAATTAAATACACATCCGTTTTTTCATAAAATTGCAGGTTATATTTGGAAGGCAATCCCTTTATAAAACTTTCGAAATCTGTGATAAACATTTTTTCCGGCTCCATCCACAATGTTTTTTCATTGCCATTTTCATCGTAGAAATAGCACCGTGTAATTGAGTTTACGGCAAAGAACAGGCATTCGGCAACTTTACCTTCTTTTATTATAACATCCCTTAATTTGGACTTTTTTAATTCAAATAATTCAAGCCCAATATTCAGTTCTTTTTCGGAAAAAGCTGGATGATACTTTAAGATTTCTTCAGTTAACGACTGATTGCCATTCATTTTTCTATATGTTTTACAAAATGCTACAACAAATTTTCATTTTGGACGTAATTGTTTAGCTTACGTTTAGGGCTTGGCGATGGCGGGTGTTCAATGTTCCGTCAGCCCACAACTGTTGCCCAATATAGTTACCAAAGATGAAAGTTAAAACAAAAAGCTGAGCAATGAACGTCACGCTGAAACTATTGCTGATAGCGAACTACAGCCGATTGCACTTCCGTCTGCCAGCCTATTGCCAAACTCCATGTAAGCGGTTCGTTGGTCTCCCTTTAGTTGTTAGGCTGTCCATATGAGTTGAAGTCCTGACACCAAAAGTAAAATCTCTACAAGTAATAGAAATTTTTCTCTTGATATTCTTTCAATAATTTTCTTTCCTGTCCAACTACCTAAAATCATTGCCAATCCTATAAAAAGTCCGTAATAAACATCGGTCAGACCGATTAAAGAATATTTGTTATAAACAATGGTCTTAGTTAGATGCATTGCCAAAGCAGTAAATGCCTCACTTGCTATATAAGCTGTGGGTGTCAAATTCAGACCAAGAAAAAAAGCAGCGCCAATTGGTCCGGCGCTTCCTGTAAGTCCTGATAAAAAACCAGTTAGTCCGCCGCCTAACAGCATCCCTTTGTCACCAATTAATGTTTTTTTTATTTGTATTCTTCGATAAATGACAAGCAGAATAAAGAATATGCCAATTCCAATTTTTATCTTCTTGCTGTCAATGTCTGCAAATAAGTAACTACCCAAAATTGTAAATGGAATTGCAGTTAGTAAAAAATAAATGATTGGATGAAATTTAAGCTCTTGTCTGCCGAACCAAACTCTTGAAGCATTCCCGAATATTTGTCCTATTGTCAAAATTGGAATCGCGGCTTTGATACCTACAATACTGGTCAAAACCGGAAGTAGAATTAACGCACCACCAAATCCTGCAGCTCCGGAAATTGTCGCTGCAAGAAACCCAATTACAAATATTATTATCAGGTTTATTATCATTCAATTTCCATTGTTTACTAGTGTCCTGCAATGACCGCTTACGTTTAAGGCTTGGCGATGGGCTGGAATTCATTGAATGTCCAGCCCGGAACTGCAGCCCCAAAAAATTACTGAAGTTGAAGTTATGAACTAAAGCTGAAAATTGAACGTCGAGCCCGAACCAAAGCTGATAGCGATTTGCAGCCGATTGTTAGCACGTCAGCCCCGCTTGCACAAAACCGGTTGTAGTACTAAACCTACGGTAATTTAGTAAGCACCGTGCTATAAAACTAGAGTGCTTACATTATGCATATTAAATAACCAAAAACATTTAATATGCAAACAAAACAAACTAGCGGTCTGCGCACCGTAGACTTGGGTTATGTAACCATTGTACAGCAAGCCTGTAACAAAGTAACAGGATTTGAACAACTGTACAAAGAAATGGAGCGCTCTGTTTCTATCACAGGAAAGTAAGAGTACTCTTACTAACTACTGGCGACAACTGGCACACTTAGCCCTTCATTACAACCAGTTTCCTTTAGAGCTGGATGCAGAACAGGTAATGGATTACCTGCATCTGGTTAAAAGCCGCGGCACTACGTCTGCTACGTTTTTTAAATTCACGGTATATGGATTGCGCTAATGCGTGCCGTATGCGTGGGTTGGAATACAAACAATTTTCACTGCCTGCCATTGACAAAGATGTTAAGCTGCCCGCTGTGCTTAACGGCAAGGAAGTAAAAGCATTACTGCAAGCGTGTAAACTTTTAAAGCATCGTCTTATTATAGGCCTATGTTATGGCTGCGGGCTCAGGTGCAGCGAAGTGCGCAAACTTCGTGTAGCCGACACCGATATACAACGCGGCATGGTGCATGTAAAGCAAGGTAAAGGTTCCAAAGATCGCTGCCTTCCGTTAGGCAAGATGCTTTGCCGTGGTATTGCCCAATACATTACTGCCGAACATCCGCGCAATTATTTATTTGAAGGTAATGGGGGCGAAGCTTTATCACAGCGGGGCACACAATGGGTAGTAGGCCAGGCGGTAAAGCGGGCAGGTATCCGTAAAGAAGTGCATACGCATACCTTACGCCATAGTTATGCCACGCATCTTTTGGAACAGGGTGTAAACATTCTTACTATAAAGAATCTGCTGGGCCATGCACACATAGAAACAACGATGGTGTATCTGCACATAGCAAAACCCTCGCCTCAAACAGTTTTCAGCCCTTTAGACACATTATATAAGCAAGGCTGATGCAGCCTCAACACGAGGTAGCTACTGTGCTGGATGCGCACTGGCCTGCTGTGCAGCAAAGTAAAAAGTTCAACACCTGGCAACTGCGTACACTCGACGCCGTTAAAAGGTGCCGTAGCGCTGCATTGGGTGCACATGTGGATGCCTGCCTGCCGGACAGGCAGGGATGTACCTCCTGCGGACACCTGCGCATTAGCTATAATAGCTGCCGCAACAGGCATTGCCCTAAGTGCCAGGGGCATCACAGAGAACAATGGATACAGGCAAGAGAAGCCGAACTGTTGCCGGTTCCTTACTTTCATGTGGTGTTCACTTTGCCCGATACGCTCAACCAACTCTGCCTGCACAAGCCTGCTGACATGTATAATATGTTGTTTGAAACGGTATGGAGTGTCATCAATAGTTTTGGTAAAGATGCTAAATGGCTGGGCGCACAAAGCGGCATGGTTAGCATTCTGCATACGTGGGGGCAAACGATGACCTTGCATCCGCACCTGCATTGTATTGTACCGGGCGGTGGCCTCAACAAACAAGGTAAGTGGAAAACAGCGAAGACAAATGGTAAGTATTTGTTCTCCGTAAAAGCAATGAGCAAAGTGTATCGTGGAAGATTTATTGCCTTATTAAAACAGAGATTATCCGGTGAGATGACACCTGAGGTTGTAAATCAACTTTACAAAAAAGATTGGGTCGTGTATGCTAAGCGCCCCTTTGGCGGCCCGCAGAGTGTTATAGAATACTTAGGCCGCTATACCCATACTTGTCCCGCACTTGTTTCGGGAAAATAGCCATCAGCAATCACCGGATTAAAAACATTGCAGAGGGCAAGGTTACTTTTTCTTATAAAGATTATAAGCACAGCGCTGTAACCAAAGAAATGGATCTGCAACCATTAGAATTTATCCGGCGCTTTGCTTTGCATATTTTGCCAAAAGGTTTTGTAAGAATACGGCATTACGGCATCCTCAGCAGTACATCAAAAGCCAGGTGTGCTGCGGTTATAAAAGAACAATTGCCGCCAATGCCGGAAGTAAAAAATGCAAAGCCTAAAAAGGAAATGTATAACCCGGAACAGTGTGTGTTGCAAAAAAGAAACGATGCAAACGCTGTTACGTTTCAATCGCAGAGGGCCGCCGGCAGACAGGAAGCAAATGGCTAAAAATATATTGGAAAGCATAGGATAAAAAATTGCTGCTAATGCGGCATGAAAAAACTATGCTCCCTTGGAAAAGTTGTAGCCATTTTAGAAAACTTTTTTCAACAATGGCACCGAATGATGATCACAAAAATGAGGAAAAAAGTATGGTTGACTATTAAAAAAGATATTACAATAAACCACACATCATAACATCCATCCATAGCCGAAAAGTCCTTTCAACTCAAAACCCATAGTTCATACAAGATCAGGCACCGGTTCCGTACAACACCGGACTTCGTCGTTGGCACTGCGTGCCCGACGAAGTCTTATTTGTTGGCAGCAGTAATTTACTTGCCTGAGTAACGATAAATTTGTGTCGATAGTAAAAACTTGCATCCATCTTGCTCAAACTCGATTTCACCATAAAATAGCCTGTCAGCGCCTGCTAAATCCTTTACGTCAATTATAAATTGTCTTGTATTGCTCTTGTTTATCTGCTTAAGTGGTGAAGATGTCCACTGACTTTCTCTAAAGTCCTTGCTATGTGAGATCGCTTGCCATAAAACTGCTTTTGTAGCTGTAGTATCAGTGCTTATAGTTAATTCAAGACTTTGTTTCGAACGTATCCATTCCCAGCCAAATTGAGGTAACGTTTTACCTGTAGCGATAGCTCTTACAAAAGCAAAAGCAGTAGGATTAATTCTTGGATCACTGTCTGCACGAACATGACCTGCATTAGACAGGTACAAAATAGATTTTTTGCCCTTCAATCCATCCCAGTATAAATTCAAAGCATCCGCGGGAAAGTATTCATCGTTGGTAGCCGATATAAGTAGCTTTGGTAAGGTTAGCCGCTCTTTATAAGAATATGGGTCTATCATTTGAATCAAGCTCTTTCCGAGAGGCTGATTTAATTCTTTTAGAAATTCTGTAGCTGCCTTTGAGGGGGTACTATACTGTCCAAATGTTTTTAAATGATATGGTAATTGTTCTGGAGCATTCAGTACATCAATAGCTATTGGAATGATGCCTTTGATGCGACTATCAACAGCGGCTGCAAGCCAAGACGTATGACCTCTTTTAGAATGTCCTGCAACGATAAATTTGCTTACAGGCGACTTTTCTTCTTTTGCAGCTAAGCCTTGAATTACATTCATTGCAGAAACAACGCTTTTTACCATCGGAAAAAGGAGCGGCCAGTTTTCATCTCCTGTTTTGACATACTGAGAAAAAGTATATGCCTGTAAATCATCTTCTTCTTTTCCGTTGAAGAGCGGTTGATTCGGAATGTCATACAAAAAAGCAGCAGGAGTACCGGTAGAATCACCGATAACTTTTAGACTGGCAATGCCTGCATTTCTGTTGTAAATATGTCGCAATACAAGCAGCAACGTATTAGAGTACTTAGCCTTACTTGGAAAATAAATGATCAGCCTGTGCGTCCAGTTAATTTCCTGCCACCTTTGGGATACAAGCGAAACTTCATAGAACCTGCCATCTTGATTTGTTAAAATAGCCATAGAATGCCATTTATAAGCAGTGTCACTTTTGGCAACATAATTCTCAAGTGCTTTTTCTGGCTGTTGTGAATAACAAGTATAGTGAAAGCTCACAAGAAATAAACTAACATATAGTACTGATTTTGCTCTCATGGATTATTGCTGCTAACGTTGAAGCATTTGTGAAGGCATGGCAATAGCGAACTGTCAGCCAGAACAAATGCTTAATTGAAAAACTGAAGTTGAAGATAACAACAAATGCTCAACAACGAAATGTCAGCTTGAACAAAAGTTGATAAATGATTTGCAGCCGAAGCTTATTCCTTCTGCCCCACTTGCACAAAACCCATAGTTCATACAAGATCAGGCACCGGTTCCGTACAACACCGGACTTCGTCGTTGGCACTGCGTGCCCGACGAAGTCTTATTTGTTGGCGGCTGGCGTTTGTCTTTGTGAATGTGCTCTAATTAGTCTGTGGGCATGACTTTTGAGTTTAGTCCTTTGCAATAATGCAAAATTCCTCAATAAATAGTAATGAAAAAGACTTGCATTTTATTAATGTTACTGCTGTGTCTAAGTGTGTCAAGCTTTGCTTGTCCTTTATGTAATAAACAAATTAGAGATGCTATATATGACAGCCAATTCTATCCAAACCTAATAATAATGCTTTCTGCATTCATTGTTCTGTCAATTATAGTAGTTATAATGACGGTTATCACCAATAGGAGGCACAGAATATGGCTTGCTACTAATCCTAATGTAAAAGTTCTTTCTCCAGTTCCTTTAACAACGGCCTCCACAATAATTGGTATTGGAGTTGGTGGATTTGTTGATGGTATTGTATTGCATCAAATACTTCAGGTACATGAAATGTTGTCCAATAAAATACCTGCTACAAAATATATAGGCAAAAGTGTCAACATGTTTTGGGACGGTATATTTCACCTTTTCTGTTTAATTGTTGCAGTTGTTGGTGTTACGCTGCTTTGGAAACTAATGTTGCGAAATGATGTTGACCGTTCAGGTAAACTGTTCATTGCAGGTCTGTTATTTGGGTGGGGCATTTTTAATTTGGTAGAAGGAATAGTTGACCATCAGATATTGGGATTGCATAACGTTATAGAATACGCAAACAATCATACTCCGGGTAATTATGCTTTTTTGGGTATATCTGTAATTATGATGATTATAGGATGGATTTTAGTAAGGAATGAGAACAAAAGGAGATACACAGTCTAAGTAAAAGTTTCTTCCAATTTACTGTGTCAGATAATGGTCGTGTCAGATAATGGTCTGAAAAGTACTCTTGCTTTTTAGGGTGTCTAAGCTTGCAGCCAACGTTCACGCATTGGCGATGGCAGGAAATTCAATAAACCTTTCGGCCGAACGTCCGCCGATTAAAGAACTAAAAGTACAGAAAATTTACAAAAGTTCAATAAAGATTTTTCAGCCCGGACTACTATCAAATAGCGAATAAAAAGCTGATAAAATGCACGTCAGCCCTGCTATTGCCAAGTAAGCAACCGAGCAACCCCATCTTTCCTGTAATGCAAACAGCCAATAGCTTTGCATGATAAAATAAAAAATCACGCGTAATAATCCTGAGGCACGGAGGAACATGCAGACATTGATGGTAACCATCCGATGGCTATGGGATCGTCTTTTGCAAAATTACAAGTAGACCAACCCGCCACTGCTGCTTCGGTGGAAATTTATTTTCCGGGTGGTGTCCGCCTGCTTTTTCACGAGCCCGTAAGCAGCCATTATTTAAAAACCCTTATCCGTTAAGCATGTTACATTTATCTTCAAGCTGTCAATATTATTTATACCGGCAAGCCGCCGATATGCGCAAAGGCTTTGATAGTTTATGCGGTATCGTTAGCTCTCAATTAAAAATGGATGCTCAATGGATCGGTATTCATCTTCATCAATAAAAGACATAATCAGGTAAAGCTTCTTTTGTGGGAAGGCGATGGCTTTGCTGTCTACTATAAGCGATTAGAGAAAGGGACTTTTGAAATGCCTGACACCAATGATATATCTGCCTCTGTTTGCATCAGCGCTCAACAATTATTATTTATTTTGCAAGGCGTATCACTGCAAAAAATACACTTCAGAAAACGGTATAAAAGAGTGGCATAATTTTAAAATTACGTGCGTTATCCACATTATTTTTAGTGTTTTAAAAAATCTTTTTTGGGAGGCGACTTACCCCCAACTTATCCTTAGCTGTTCTTTAAAAGCCTTTGCAGGCTTATCTTTGAGCTATCAATGCAAACATCAGTTGACTATAAAATATTGTACGAGCAGCAACTAAAAATAACGGCTGACTTAACCTATAAATTAGAAGCGCTTACCCACCAGATGCAGCGCTTTCAAAGAGCAGGCGTTACTATAGCACAGTCCACCATGAACAGTGTAACGACAAGAACCTTAAACAGTTTATTTTCTTTGTATGAAGCTCATAAAAAAATCGTCCTGGAAAGTAAATACCTGCATGTAGATGAAACAGGAATAAGAGTGATGGATGAAACCAAAAAGGCCCGTCCGAACGGTTCATCCGGGCGGGGTACTACTCACCAGGGCAATGTCATTTAGTTAGTAATCAAATAGCTCTTTTATAGTTTGTAAAAGTTTGGTATTTCCCGTTTAACCGTTTTGCCTTTTTTACTCTCGGATTATGCCTGCCAGGCCTTACTGGTTCAATGTTTCGTTCAAATGCTTTTTGCAGTTGCGATAAGATTTCCTCCGGTTTATTTTGCAAAAATAATTTAACTACATTATGTTTCAGCGAAGCCCAACTTACGTTGCGGTTTACCCGGTAATCATATTTTCTTTTTGCATTTATCTTTTGTAAATACGGTTCACATTGCTTTTCTATAAGGCTTTGCAGGTTTGCAACAAATAAGCCGGCTGCATAATCCTGTTGGATACAAATTACCCGGTGACCGCTAAACTGTTCCATCTGTAGCTGGTTTTTTTGCTTGTAATAAGTAGTTTCTATTCCCCATCGCAGCCCATATAAATATTTCAAATCTTCCAGGGTGAATAGTTTTTCATCATACAAATCAGTCAGCAATATTTCTATTTCACCGGTAGATAATTTTACTTTTACCATCCGTACTTTTATGGTTGTTTTGGATGTCACTTTATAGCCATTTTCCAGAAGTGTTGCCATTGCAGTGGCTGTTGGCGCCAGTTCTATGATTTTACTGCTTTTTCTACTGCGTACAAATTGTTTCACTTCTTTATTGAAACCTGCTTTACAGCGCATTACAAAATGGCGTGGGCTTTCTTCATTCATCATCAGATACATCAACGCATAACTGGGATAACCCCGGTCAAAAAGTGTGAGGCTGTCTTCAAATAAATACCTGACCCGCCCAGCCATGATTGCCTGTTCTGATTCTTTAATGGGATGAATAGCTCCCCACACCGTTATATCATTCAGAATATCCTGTATCTGCATCACCCTTGCCATCGGTATGGATACATGCTGGTTGTCTTGTGTACCAAAGTATTCAATCACTTCTTTTTTATTTACCAGGTAAGCTGTAGAGCCATCTACGGACAGCATCCGAAAACCACGCCAACGCTTTACTTTATCTCCATAGTAATAGTAGAAACAATCCACCAGCCATTTATTCCATACTTCAAAAAACAATGCCTGAAGTTTTGTTCTTTGTAAACTAAAAGCTCCTTTAGTGCTGGCTTCCAAACCTTTTTCCAAACTATCAAAGAACTCTTGTATCTCAATGCTCAAACTACGTTTAGGCATATTAATGATAAGTCCAACAAGCCTGCTCATCGGCAATTTTCTATCCCGGCTAAAATCACTCTCTGATTGAGTAACTAATTTTCTGACATCTGATTGGTTAGATACTGTATCTAAAAAATATTTTAGTTCTTCTATTATCTTTAAATTTGCTTCAACCATTGGGTTTTGTTTTTTAGTTAATTACAAAGAACCTGATTCAGGTTCAAACTCAATGGTTTTTTATCTTCTTTTATTCCTTAACTAAATGACATTACTCACCAGGGGGTTTATTGGGTGTATCATACTAGTAAAGACAAACTGGTATTGTTTGATTACCGCCCCGGGCGGGGACGTGAAGGGCCTGATGATATATCAAAAGATTACGAAGGGTTTTTACAAACCGATGCCCGCCCGGCTGACGCCAGTCGGACGGGGATATGTAGTGTATGAGGAATTTGAAACACGGCCCGGCATACAGATGCTCAATTGTATGGCACATGCCAGGCGCAAGTTTGTGGATGCACAGCAAAATGATGGTGAAAGAGCGCAGCATGCCTTGCGCCTTTTTCAAAAACTTTATGAAGTGGAGCGTGCCATCAAAGAAAAAGGACTAAGTGGTGAAGCATTGCTTCAACTGAGGCAAAAAGACGCGGTGCCGGTTCTTATAGAATTAGAAGGGTGGATGATAAAACAATATCCGCAAGTAACGCCCGGCAGCGTAATAGGCAAGGCGATCAGTTATTGTTTACCACGCTGGAAGAAGCTGTCCCTGTATACCACAGATGCTATTCTGTTAATAGATAATAATCCAGTGGAAAATTCGATTCGCCCGGTGGCCATTGGTAGAAAAAATTATTTGTTTGCCGGAAGCCATGTCCGAAGGACTCCTTTGGAGATGCAGCCCAGCGTGCAGCTATGGTATATTCATTGCTGGCTACCTGCCGCCTCCACCAAATAAATCCTTATGAATGGTTGAAGGATGTACTGGAACGCATGCATCTCTATACTACTGCCAACATCCATGAACTACTGCCGCAATACTGGAAAAAAATTACAATATAATAGTTTCTTGTTTATTTACCGCAGTGGGTTGGTCGTTGGCTTACATTGCCAATGCGATGTTGCAGGCATGTGCTATTCATTTTCACCCTTTGTCCAATCTTCAATAATTATATTGTCTAACCTGTCCAAATGAGCAGAATTATTTGTCGCCATTACGCCTGTTATTTACAACAGAGGTTGCACCGATTAAAATGTCAAAGTCATCAATCATTAAGCCTTTTCTACGCAACTTAGCTTTTTCAAATGCATAAATGTCCAAACAGTTATATATTGGAATAACAGCAAATTTTGGAATAAAGGCTTCAACAACTGGGCGCATTTTTTCAGGTGTCTTGCTGTTTTCAACTCCATATTTCAGTTCAGCGACTGTCATTTCCGAAATAAAACAATTCTCTTTTCCTACTTCCGTGATTTTCTTATTAAGTTCAAAAAGACCCTTAATAAAATAGATACAAATGTTGGTGTCTAAAAGATACTTTTTCAAAGTGGTGCAATATTGCGGTTAGAAACTCTTGATGAACGAATCTCTGCAATGATTTCATCTGCAGTTTCTTCGGATTTATAAGCTCCAAATAGAGATTCCAAAGACGTATTATCAGTTTTGTCTGCTTTCAAAGATAGAGAAAGTTGGGAAATAAGGTCAAGTTTGCTATCGGCATTTAGGTTCTTGAGAACGCCGAAATAATAATCAGCATAACTTGTATTTTGAGTGGAAGAGTTCATATTTTTCGTTTTGTCAAACTTACAATATTTTGTACAATTTTTGTGGATCGTCCGCATTGCCTGCAACGTTGAGTATTGCTGCAGGTGCGGAATTCAATGAACTCCCGCCCGGAACTACTGCTCAATATTGTTTTAAAAGATGAAGATAACAACTTTAGCTTGGCTTTGTTCGTCGGCTGGAACTATTGCTGATAGCGAACTACAGCCGATTGTTTATTCTTCAGCCCCACTTGCAGCAATACTTTTGTTTAGGCGCATACCCTTCTTGTCCGTAATGCTGTGTCAACCTAAAAGTGTCTTGTCTGCCCGACTGAAAGACTGTTACCCTGTGTGGGGCAAGACTGGCTCTTGGGCAGGTTGGCTTCTGTGCTGTGGGTTTGTGCGCCTGCCCATGTGCCTGACTTGCTGCGTTGGCTTGTTAGAATGGTCAAGTCAAACCGCTTTTATTTTGTGAACCGCCAAACAAATGTTGCAAGTGTCGCACCCAAAACCGGTGCAGTTAAATAAATCCAAAGTGTTGTTATATTGCCTGATACAATTGCAGGTGATAAACTTCTTGCAGGATTCATTGATGCACCGCAAATTGGTCCTGCAAACATGGCTTCCAATAGTACAACGCCGCCAATAGCAAGTGCTGCCATTGTACCTGTCTCTTTTGAACCTTGCGAAGTGAATAAAATAACAAGCATTAAAAGAAATGTCAGCACAATTTCTAAAACGAAGGATTGCATACTTGAACCTGCTGGAATTGTTGCGCCCAAATTTAAGTTGGTTGGGAACAATAATTTTAAAAGTGCGGATGCAATGAACGCACCAATAATTTGCGATACGATATAAGGAACTATTTCTTTTTTTGGAAAAAGGTTTGCCAATGAAAATGCAATCGTAACGGCAGGGTTAATATGTGCTCCTGACTTGTCGCCAAAAGAATAAATCATTGCTGTTACAATAAGTCCGAATGTAATAGCAACGCCAACATGTCCAACTTGTCCGTTGGTTTGCTGGTCAATAACGATTGCACCTGTGCCACAAAAAACCAAAGCAAAAGTTCCGATAAGTTCGGCTATATATTTTTTCATTTGCCTATTAGTTCACTGTAAGCGGCGGCATTCAATAAATTGTCGCTTTCTGCTAAATTGTCGCTTTCTGCTGTATTGATTATTTCAATTTTTATCATCCAACCTTCACCATAAGGGTCGGAATTTATAAGTGTTGGTTCTTGTAATAATTTTTTATTTGTCTCAATTACTTTGCCCGAAACGGGCATAAATAAATCGCTGACTGTTTTGATAGCTTCAACTGAACCAAAAACTTTGTCTTATTCAAAGTTGCTTCCGATGTTTGGCAAATCAGGGTACACAATTTCGCCTAACTCACTTTGTGCAAACTCTGTAATGCCTATTGTGCCTGTATTTCCGTTTCTGCGTAACCAAGTATGTTCTTTTGAATATTTTAATTCTTCAGGAAAATTCATGATTGTGAATTTTAATTTTATTTAAATGCCTTTGCGCAAACTTTCTGCATAATCATTTGGTAGTATGCTTTCTTCAACTGCTTTAGCAGCTTCTTCAATGTCGTAATTAAAACGGATAAACTCTACTGCGATGCTGTCTTTGTCAAGGATAGAACTGTTGTCGCTTATTTTAAGCATAACATAACCGCCTTGAGGATTAGTGTCCTTTGGTTTACCAATTGAACCAATATTTACAGCATGACGGAAATGATTTTGTCCATCAACGCCTGAATTTAAAATGCGATGATAAGGTTTGTGTGTATGCCCGAAACACATAATGTCTGCGTCCGCTTGTTCCATAATGCGAAGCAGGCTTTTTTCTTCACGGTCTTCAAATAAATATTCATTTATTTTTCTTGGGCTGCCATGAACTAAAAGCAAATTCAATTTGTCTTCGTTAAGCTGAAACTCAACTTTTATATGTGCAGGAAGTGTACGTAAATATTTTCTTTCAACTTCTTTCATTATTGAATTGGTAAATGAAATAGACACTTTTCCATTAGCTTTTTCCAAGTCGGTTTTGTAAGCACAACCACAATCATCACTTGTACGCCCGATGCCAAAATCATAGTTGCCTGCAATAGTTGGAATTTTACGTTTCCTGATTTCGTTTACAACTTCATTTGCCCAAATGTTGTAACCTGCCAAATCACCTAAGCAATAGATAGCATCAGGGTTTCGGCTGTCAACGTCTTTAAAAAATGCTTGCAATGCCGGAAGATTTGCATGAATGTCGCTGAATAATGCAATGTTCATAATGAGATGGTTTTGTTTTAGAATTAGCAACAACCGCTGCCTGGCGTGCAGCAACTTTGATAGCTGTTTGTAATTCCGTTAATTGAACTTTTTGTTTTGATGTTGGAATACCGCAAGCATCGCTTGCCAAACAAGCTGTATGTTTTGGAATAAGCTGAAAATCTTTTCCATTAAAATGCAAACCGTATTTACTAATGGTGTCTGATTGATATTCAACTTCAATTTCTAAATCTCCGATGCCTAATTTATTTTCTGAAAGAGCAATTATTTTAAATAACTTTTGAGGCTTTAGGCGATGTTCAAAATCCTTAGCATCAAAAAGTTGAAAGTTTGCAACTTTTTCAAGTCGTTCTGTACCGCCGCAGTCAATAAAGTGTTTGGTAACAAGTCCAACTTCTGTAACATGGAAATGTTCAGGAACATAAGCACCTGTCGGTAGTTTAAAATTTACAGCTTCGGCTGTGGCAAGATGTTTTTTGATTTCTGATAATTTCATTTTGATTTGTTTTAGATACTTAACAACAATTATTTTTTTTCTTTTCCAATTTGGTTGAAATGTTTCCAAAATAGGATTGCAGTTTGTTCAATGCTTTCTCGTCAATGCAATAGCAAATAGTATTTCCTTCGATGTCGCCTTTTATAAGCCCTGCATTTTTTAATTCTTTGAGGTGTTGAGAAACGGTAGGCTGTGCTAAAGGCAATTCGTTTACGATGTCGCCACAAATGCAAGTGTCCACCTTTAGTAAATACTCCATGATGGCAATACGGGCAGGATGCCCCAACGCTTTAGCAAGTGTTGCAATTTCGTTTTGCTTGTCGGTGAAATGTTCTGTCTTGGTTGCTCCCATGGTTGAAGTTTAATATTGCAATATTACGATGAAGATTGTAAATAACAAAACGGTGAAAAAAAATAATTGTCGAATTGAAGCATGTTTGCCGTGTGTTGGCAATTGCAGCTCTTTTGCAAGGTTGGCTCTTGTGCGGTGGGTTTTGTGTGCCTTGCAAATGTGCTGCAATGTGCGGCGGACAGTTAGGAACTTTGCCCTAA
The DNA here is from genome assembly GCA_965217965.1 of Hanamia sp. Classification (GTDB taxonomy): domain Bacteria; phylum Bacteroidota; class Bacteroidia; order Chitinophagales; family Chitinophagaceae; genus Ginsengibacter. The sequence goes on from CBDCJQ010000002.1 coordinate 2,105,308, forward strand.
ATGTCGTGTCGCTTGAAGGCGAACAGAATTTCGTTTTAGGGTGACGTACAACCGTTCGGGCTTGGCGAAGAACTGGCTTTTGAAACTCGTCAGCCTGGAACTGTTGCTCGGTAAAGATAATTAGTTCATTGCTTATCCTGTCGCACAATTTATAATGTCCTGCCCGAACAAAAGCACAATAGCGAACTAAAGTTGATGCTGCGAACTGTCAGCCAGTTTTTTGCCAAACCATTTGTTGGCAGAAGTGCTTTTGTTTTACTTCGTCCAATCTTCTAAATCAATTCCGTTTATTCTTTTAAAGTGGTCCGTGTTGTTTGTTACCATTGTCAAATTATGATTAACAGATGTTACGCCAATCAAAAGGTCGAAGTCGTCAATTGGCGTTCCTGCTTTTCTTAATCTTGCTTTTTCTTTTGCATATAAGTCAAGTGAATGAAAGATGGGAAGGATTTTGACGCCGGTTAGAAACTTATTTAATGCTTGAAGATTTTTGTCTGGTTTTTCACTGTTTTCAACTCCAAATTTTAATTCAGCAAGTGTTATTTCTGAAATAAAACAATTGTTTGTGGCTTGGTCAAATTTTTCATCAAGATTGAATTTGCCTTTCATGTAATAGATGGCAATATTCGTGTCAATCAGATATTGTTTCAAAACGCTTCAATTTGTCTGGTAAAGGTTCTGCTATTACGAATTTCGTTGATTATTTCGTCAGCACTTTTTTCTGATTCAAATGCTCCAAAGGCTTCTTTGAAAGAAGATTTTTTATTTGTTATGTCTGACTTAACAGAAGCTGTAAGCTTTGAAATAAGGTCAAGTTTATTGCTCGGGCTTAAATTGTCAAGCATTTGTAGATAACCGTCAACAAGAGTTGTATTTATATCTGCTGTTTCCATGTTGTCAAAGATATGAAAATTGTCAGCCAATAAAACGCATCTTCGAATGTAAACTGTCAAACCGCATTTCTGCCAACGTCGGGGGCTTGCTGCTGCGCTGGCATTCAACGAACTTTTCGCCCGAACGTCAGCCCAATAACGAACCCAAAGCCGAAGATAAGTACAAAAGCCGAACAATGAATTTTCAGTCCGGAACTACAGATGAATAACGAACAAAAGCTGATGTTTATTCCGTCAGCCAGCGATAGCAGCAAGCCCAATGTTGCAAGCAGTTTCATTTTGTCACACCCCTGCTCTTTTGACTTTGGAAATATAGTCTAACAGAATAATAAATTGAAATAATATAAAATAAACTGAAAATTGTTGTCGGAATAATAAAAGCTAAATAATTGAAAAGTTCAATTGGCACCGCAGTCATTCTTCTAACAAGTGGTGAGGCTAAAAGAATAAAGCAAATTATGTCTAACAGTAATACTTTGAAAGTTCTTGTTGAATTTAATTTTATGAAACTTATTGTCAAGCCAACTACGCCCAAAAATGCAAATAGTTGGTCTGGGTTACCAAAGTCAAACATTGTATATAATAACCAATAGAAAAATGGAAGTCCAATCAATTGTCCTACAAGAATTATTAAAAGATAAGAAACGATTGCAATAAGTTTAAAAATCTTTAGTTGTTTCACTTTGAACATTTTTAAATGTTGTCTCTGGTTTCAAGTTGCCTTGTAAAAAATGATGAAATTGTAAAACTTTGTTCGTCTGTCAATAAAAGTTTTTGGTGCTTTTCTATTTGTAAAAAAGTGTTGTTTAACTGTCATTTATTTTGGTTAAGCAGTTTGCCTGGGAAATTGCTTGCAACGTTTGACGGCTTTGCGCAGGCGGGAAAATAGTATTCCTTTCTGCCCGAACCGTTGCCAAATTTATAAATAAAAGTTCATTGTTAGTACTATTGTTGAGCAGAGTTTCTTCAGCCCGGAACTACTGCTGAAACATGCACCAATGCTCACTTTTTGCACTTCAGCCCCGCTTGTGCAAAACCGCATGTTAGCGTCTCGTGCTGTTCACTTGAATGCTACATTTAATTGCAAGTGTCCGCCCAATCCTTCTTTTACGATGCGCATTAATGTAGAAAGCCTTATGTCGCTTGCATTGTTTTCAATTCTTGAAATGTAAGATTTTGTCGTACCACATTTCATGGCAAGTTGTTCTTGTGTCAAATGCTGTTGCTCACGCATTTCCTGAATGAGAACACCAAGTTTAAACGCTTCAAAACCTTGTTCATATTCTTCACGTTTTGCTGTTCCGCGTTTGCCATATTGCTTGTCAAGATGGTCAGCGAAAGATGTGAGATTTTTATTTTTTATGCTTTTCATTGAAATATTCTTTTTTAATTTTTTCGGCTAATTCAATTTCTTTCTTGGGTGTCTTTTGGGTTTTCTTCTGAAAGCCGTTCGCCACCACTATTAATTGTCCTTCGTCAAAAAATGCAAAGGCTCTAAAAATATTGCTTCCAACTTCAACTCTGATTTCGTACAGCCCGACCGTTCCTGTCATGTGTTGAAAATATTTCTTCGGAACATGGTCAATAGTCGCAATAAGTTCCAATGTCCAATTGAACTTCTTTTGTACGTCCTCATTCAGTTCATCAAAGAACTCAAGAAAATAATGTTTGTAATAAGATATTTCTCGGATGAAGGTTTGTTCCACACCGCAAAGTTAGCCAATTAGATAACTTTATCAAAATTATTTTTGGTTTAAAGTCTGTCAAAATCTGGTCGTGATGAAACTAATAATGATCACGTCGCGCATGGACGCTAACGTCGACGGCTTGCTGCTGTGCTGGAATTCATTGCTCGTCCGGCCCGGAACTGCAGCCGATTTGAAAAACTGAAGTTGAAGTTATGAACTAAAGCTGAAAATTGAACGTCGAGCCCGAACTGAAGCTGATAGCGATTTGCAGCCGATTGTTACTACGTCTGCCAGCATAGAAGCAAACCGATTGTTGTGCGTTCGCCTTATTTTTAAAACAAGAACTCAAAAGTCAAAACGAAACATCTCTTAACTTTATTTCCTAAAAAAAATGACTTTGGCTTACAATAATCGACGGAAACATAGCCTAAAATTTTGGAACTTCTTGTTGGTTCTTTGCTTTTATAAAAAGAATAGGAGATTTTAAACCGAACTCTCCGACATGTTGAACAATCAAAGTGTCTAAATTTATTTTTCTTATCAAATACTTCTCTTCTAAAGGTGAGGTTATATATAATGTATCATTCTTAATTTTAAAATCGAGATACCCGATAATAATATCTCCGCCATAAACATGTTGAATTCTTTTCTGATTTTGGTAGGAATATTCAACAAGCTGCATTTTCCATGAAAACATCCAATTAAGATATTCTCCAGTGTGATTATTTGAATTTTCTTTATTTCTAATTACGTCCCAAAATTTTACTTGATTGTCTGTTAATAATTTTATTGTATCCATTTGTCCATAGTCACTCAGCTTATGGTTTACTGAATGGCTTCCTTTGCATGAAGTCATGGTTAGGGCAGTAATGAGTATAAGGATGCAGTTAAATAGTGTAGACAATTTAAAAAAAATTAATTTCTTTTTCAACTTTTGGTTAGTGGTGAATAATTCTTCATTATATAATAAGCCTAAAATAAAAAGCTGACTGTCCGAAAAGGTGACGCACAACGTTTGTATTTACGTATAAGACGCAACTCCTAATTTTGTAAACTACGGATTTTCATAACTAAACTTATTCGTTTTATGTATTTTCAGTTGCGCCAATACAACCAACGATACAAGGTACTAATTTATTTAGTTCATGCACCCGGCAAATCCACTCGCCGGATATTGTGATCTCGGCAGATTCTTACTTAGCTGTTTTCTTTTTACTAAGGCCAAATAATTAATGCGATAATGCATCTGAACGATGCGTCACTTTTCCCCAAACAAATCCCAGGCACTTTCTCCCAAATTACTTTTCTTTGTTTTCACCAATGGATATCAGCCTTAATAAATATATCAGTGACACCGGTTTCTGCAGCAGGAGAGATGCGGACAGGTACATTGAGGACGGCCGTGTAAGTATAAATGGGCGGGATGCGAGGAAAGGAAACCGAGTTACGGAAAATGATCAGGTGCTTATTGATGGAACACCTGTGAAAAAAAAGGCCGCGTATGTGTATATTATGTTTAATAAGCCAAAGGGTGTTACCTGCACCACCGACCGTAAAGACAAAACCAACATTATTGATTTCATAAATTATAAAGCACGCATCTTCCCGGTAGGCCGGCTGGACAAGCTTTCTGAAGGATTGATATTTCTTACCAATGACGGAGATATTGTAAATAAAATATTGCGTGCAGGCAACGGGCACGAAAAGGAGTATGTGGTTACGACCGGTAAAATGATCACGCAGGATTTTTTATACAAAATGCGGAACGGCATAAAAATTTCCGGAACGCCCACTAACAAATGTTTTGTAAGGCAGGACACGGAAAAAGGATTTACGATCATACTTACACAAGGACTTAACCGTCAGATACGCAGGATGTGTGCTGCGCTTGACTATAAGGTTACTTCTTTAAAAAGAATTCGCATAATGAATATTGCGCTGGGCAACCTGCGGCCTGGGCAATGGCGGTACTTTACTCCAGATGAAATTGATGAAATAAATAAAAGAATAATCAACAGCAGTAAAACATTCGATAAGGAGAGCATGAATGAATAGGAATTATTAAGATGGAATTTGCACCCACAGCGATACATTTAACCGTCAAAAAATTACACATAACAACTATGAAATTAACGTACCAAATAGCAAAGCAATTCAGGGATATTTATTTCGGCGGCAACTGGACATCGGTCAATCTCAAAGACACTTTAGCTGATGTAAGCTGGCAGCAAGCCGTAACAAAAGCCCACAACTTAAATACCATCGCGGCTTTGGTTTTTCACATCAAATTATTATGTGGATCCTGTCTTAAAAGTATTACAAGGCGCGCCGCTAATTGCAAGTGATAAATTTAGCTTTGATCTACCACCTATAACTTCTGCTGAAGCCTGGCGAAAATTAGTAGCTAAAGCAATGACAGATGCTGAATTATTTGCGAAGCAAATTGAACAATTGGATGAAGCCAAACTCTTTGAAGATTTTGCCGATTCGAAATATGGAAATTATTACAGGAATCTGCATGGCATTATTGAGCACACGCACTATCACCTTGGACAAATTTCTTTAATTAAGAAAATAATAAATGGGATAACGCTATAGATAGCAATTGTAGTGCAGCTTGTTTAAAGTGTTTCGTGATAAATTCATTACAAAGAATTCAGGGCATTTAAGAGCAGATATAATAATTTTAACCCCAGCGTTCTTTTGTGGTTTGATGTCATCAAAATGCAACAATGATTAAGGTTGACAGGGTCATAAAATATTTTGGCAAAGTAAAGGCGGTGGATGACATCTCTTTTGGCGTAGCCGAAACCGAAAATGTCGTACTGCTGGGTACAAGCGGCTGTGGCAAAACGACGACTCTGCGGATGATCAACCGTCTTATAGAAGCCTCCTCCGGCACAATAGAAGTTGATGGAAAAAATATTAAAGCCGTGTCGCCGGAAACACTGCGCAGAAGTATCGGCTATGTGCTTCAGCATAACGGGCTGTTTCCGCACTATACCATCGCTGAAAATATAGCTATCGTACCGGGACTTTTGAAGTGGCCAAAAAGAAAAACCGAACAAAGAACGGCTGAGTTATTAGCGCAATTGCATCTTCCGCAGGATTATCTATCATTGTATCCGGAGCAATTAAGCGGTGGCCAGCAACAACGTGTGGGCCTGGCACGGGCGCTTGCTTCAGATCCGCCTGTGTTGCTGATGGATGAACCGTTTGGAGCCCTTGATGCAGTGACGAGAAGCAGTATCACAAAAGAATTTTCGCAGCTTGAAGTGCTCAAAAAGAAAACGATTGTGCTGGTAACACACGACGTGCGGGAAGCTTTTGATATGGGCGATAAAATTTTATTGATGGATAAAGGAAAAATAGTGCAGGCGGGCAGTCCCGCGGATTTGTTATTCAGGCCGGCGAATAAATTTGTGACTGATTTCTTTGAGTCGCAGCAGATGCAACTGGAACTGCATACGGTGCTGTTGAAAGATATATGGACAAATCTTTCTGTGGAAAATAATAATGATGACATTAATGTTATTGATGACCACAAAAGTATTTGGGAAGCTTTGGATTTATTATCAGGCCGGTCTAAAAAAAATATTTCTATAAAGAATTCCGCGAGCGGTGAGGTACGCTATGCCGGCTACGATAAATTGTTCACTGCATTGAACGCTTTAAAAAACTCAACCAATGGATGAGGCACAGCAATCATTGTTTGATTTTATGCGGCAGCAATCCGGTAAAATACTGGACCAGGTGTTTGCACATATAGGGCTTACATTTATATCATTGCTTATTGCCGTAGCTATAGGGCTTCCCCTGGGAATATTTATTGCCAGAAGAAAAAAATTTGCTGCACCGGTTTTAGGTTTTACGGGCGTGTTGCAAACCATACCAAGCATTGCATTATTAGGTTTTATGATCCCCCTGCTGGGCATAGGGCCTAAGCCCGCAATAGTTGCGCTGTTTCTTTATGCTTTGCTGCCTATTGTAAGAAATACATTTACGGGTATTACCGGTGTGGATGCGTCAGTAACGGAAGCTGCCAAAGGAATGGGCATGAGCGGCAGGCAAATACTCACCAAAGTAGAACTGCCTTTAGCCATGCCCGTTATACTCGCCGGTATAAGAACGGCAACCGTTATAAATGTAGGCGTGGCAACGCTTGCGGCCTACATAGCGGCCGGTGGCCTGGGTGAATTTATTTTTGGCGGGATCGCCCTTAATAATACGAATATGATTTTAGCGGGGGCAATTCCCGCCGCACTCCTCGCTATCTTGTTTGATTTTATTTTATCGAAAGTGCAGAAGATGAACCTTAAAAAAATAAGGACGGGCTTCTGGCTTTTGCCGCTTTCATTGGTTGCGCTTTCTTCTTTTTACCTGTTGCCAAATCTTTATGAAAGTAAAATGCTTGCCGGTTTTACACCTGAGTTTATGGGCCGCGAAGACGGCTATCTCGGCCTTAAAAAAGTGTATCAATTAAATATAAGAACGGTAGTGATAAGCGATGCCGTAATGTATAAAGCCGCTTATGAAAAGCAACTGGATGTTATCAGCGGATATAGCACCGACGGCAGGTTAAAGGCTTTTGACCTCGTGGTGTTAAAAGATGACAAAGGAATATTTCCTCCTTACTACGCCGCTCCGGTTGTCCGTGAAGAAGTGCTACAAAAATACCCCAAACTCGAAGGTGTACTCAACCAATTGGCCGGGTATATCGATGATTCTGTAATGACGGAATTAAATTATCGTGTTGATTATCTAAAGCAAGCACCTGACAAAGTAGCTAAAGATTTTTTGATGGAACAAAGTTTGTATAAAGAACCCCGAAGTGAAAATGCAGGTACAATAAGGCTTGGCTCAAAAATATTCGGCGAACAATACATTCTTACTGCCATGTATGCCATGCTGATAAAAGGAAACACCGATTTGAACGTAGAAACAAAAACAGGATTGGGAGGCACTAAGATTTGCTTCGATGCATTAACCAATAATCAAATTGATATGTATCCAGAATATACCGGCACAGGCTTACTGGTAATATTAAAAGCCAATAGTTCAATTGTGTCTTCTCTTGAGGGCGATAAAGAAAAAGTATATGAGTATGTAAAGCAGCAATTTCAAAGGCTGTACAAGTTGAAGTGGCTGCAGCCAATAGGCTTTAATAATGCGTATGCTTTGATGATGCGCAGAGAACAATCAGCGAGGTTACATGTTAAGAGTATTACTGATCTTAAAAATTACCTCACCCCTTAACTCTCTTTGTAAAGAGGGCAATATTTACAAAGGGCAGGCTTGTTCAATGAAAATAATAATAATAAAAACTTATGGATCTATTAGAGGAATATAAAACGGTAAGAAAATTCAGCGAGGAGATTTGTGCGCCGTTGAAAACGGAAGACTACGTAGTGCAGCCCATTGTGGATGTAAGTCCGCCTAAGTGGCATATTGGCCATACTACCTGGTTTTTTGAAACATTTGTATTGAAGCCAAATATGCAGAATTATAAAGAGTACGACCCTCAATACAATTATGTTTTTAATAGCTATTACGAAACAGTGGGAGCGAGGGTGATTCGCACCGACCGTGGAAACCTTAGCAGGCCTGCTGTTGAGGATGTGTATAAATTTCGAAAATATGTTGATGAGGCAATGGAAAGCTTTTTGCAAGAAGAACCCTCAACAGAGCTACAGGAAATAATAACGCTTGGCCTTAATCATGAGCAGCAACACCAGGAACTTTTACGCACAGACATCAAATATATTTTAGGTAATAATCCTTTGTTTCCGGCTTATAATTCTTCACCACAGAATGACGAAGAAGAAGTAAAAAGAACGGATGGTTTTGTAAAAGTTGATAAAGGAATTTATGAAATAGGCTATGCCGGCAGTAAGTTTTCTTTTGATAATGAACTAAGCAGGCACCAGGTTTTTTTGAATGATTTTAGTATAAATAAAAATCTTGTTACTAATGGCGAATACCTGGAGTTTATGAATGCGGGCGGATACAAAAATTTTAATTACTGGCACGCAGAAGGTTGGGACTGGGTAAAAACGAATAACCTTCAGGCCCCGCTTTACTGGCACTTAATTGATGGGCAATGGTATCACTATACATACAATGGATTAAAGCCTGTAAATCTTGAAGAAGCATTAGGTCATGTAAGTTTTTATGAAGCCGCCGCCTATGCTGCGTGGAAGGGAATGCGGCTCCCCACTGAATTTGAGTGGGAAATCGCTGCACGGCATTTTGACTGGGGCAAGCGATGGGAGTGGACGGAAAGCGCTTATCTTCCTTACCCGGGCTTTACAAAAGCGCAGGGTGCGATAGGCGAGTATAATGGAAAATTTATGGTAAACCAAAAAGTGTTACGGGGCGCTTCTGAAGTTACTTCACCTAACCATAGCCGCATCACTTACCGGAACTTTTTTCATCCTTATTTAAGATGGCAATACACCGGCATAAGACTGGCGAAATAATACATTCGGCAATTTAAAAATAACTCATGAAACAATTTTTACAGGATGTATTAAAAGGCTTACATGCGAATACAAAATATTTGCAATCGAAATATTTTTACGATAAAAAAGGCGATGAATTGTTTCAGCAAATAATGAACTGCGATGAATATTATCTGACAGATTGTGAGCATGAAATTTTTTCGTCTCAGACTTCGACCTTAGCGGATGCTATTATTGGCCAGCATAATAATTTTGATGTAGTGGAACTTGGCGCCGGTGATGCTGTAAAGTCTGTTTTTCTTTTAAAAGAGCTTGTCAGTAAAAATGCTATTTCCACTTACTTTCCGGTTGATATATCCACCAATATTATAGACCTCCTGCATGAAAGCCTTCCGGGGCAGATTCCGCAGCTCAATATTCACGGGCTTAACGGAGAATATCTTGATATGCTGAGTTCGGCAAAAAGGATATCAGATAAAATTAAATTGGTGCTTTTCTTAGGCTCTAATATCGGCAATATGTCCCTTGAAGAAGTGCCTGAATTTTGTAAGGAATTGCGCAGCCAATTGTCTCCCGGCGATATGGTATTGATAGGCATGGACCTTAAGAAAAATCCAAAACAAATATTAGCGGCATATAACGACCGCAATGGATTTACCCGCGAGTTTAATCTTAATCTTCTCCGCCGTATTAATAGGGAGCTTAATGCCGATTTCAATGTAGAGGCCTTTGAGCATTACGCCTCTTACGATCCGCAAAGCGGCGCCTGCAGAAGCTTTCTCGTTTCTCTTGCCAGCCAGCAGGTAACGATAGGCAAGGAGCAACCCATATCTTTTTATAAAGATGAAACGATCTTTATGGAAATATCTCAAAAATATACGGTGGCCCAGGCAGATGAGCTTGCAGTAAAAACCGGCTTTATTCCCGTCGGTCACTTCTTCGATAAAAATAAATGGTTTGTGGATGTAGTGTGGCGGTGTGTGTAGGGTGGAGTGATGAGTGATGAGGTAGGAGTGATGAGATGTGACGATGTTGGGGATGAAATGAAATGAAAACAAGGTTCAAATTATTCATCATTTTCTTTAATTACTAAAAGGCTGTACGTTGAGGTTTTGGAATAATATTTTACCACTTTTCCATTTTTCGAAACAATTACAAAAGAATTTTCATTGCGTTTTTTGTCCAAAAGGCGTTCGATAGCAAGTTTGCTACCCTTCATTACTTTATCTCTTGTTTCTTCTTATGTCATTTTTAATAAGATTGTTTATGATTATCCATTTTTCCAAATTTACATGATGAGTAAATTAGTCAAGTAGCCAAGCCTTTTTTTATAAGATAAATTTTCATTTTTTTCCACTGGAAAGTTTTGCGGATTTTCGTTCACATTCACTTAATAAGCAGGTTCAATTTTGATGGAATAATTTCGGCCATTACTTTATCAATCTTTCCTTTAAATTCTCCGTCAATCTGGAAATGGGTAGGCTTTCTGGTTTCGATGATAACTTTTGTAGTTTTTATAACCTGCACTTTTTTTGGGTTAAAGCTTCTGTAGCTTAAAAACATTTTAAACAATTGGTTCAAAGAAAATTTCCGCATAATTACTATTTCAAATTTTCCATCATCCACTTTTCCATCGGGGTTAACAACAGCGCCTGTACCGTATTTGCTGGCATTTGCAATTACGATCATGTAAGCTTTTGTATTAATCGTTTCTTCATCAGTAATAATTTTGGCCTCCACTAATTTTTTATACCAAATAACTTTTAGCACCATGCGTACATAACCCCACATGCCTCTTAGCGGGCTTTCGTCAAAATACTTTACCAGCCTTGCATTCAGGCCAAAGTCGGCCAGGTGAAAACATAAATCCTTTTCATTTATTTTGATAACATCACAACATTTGACCTTTCCATTTACAATTATATCAATTGCTTCATCAGGCACTTCGGGTATCTCCAGTTCTTTTGCCATACCATTTGCAGAGCCTGCAGGCAATATTCCCATAGCTATATCCGCACCCAGCAACTGTTTTGCAACTAATGATATAGTTCCATCACCGCCCACCGCAACTACCCGGTCGGGCTTAAATTTTTCAAACCAATATTGCAGCGAACTATCATCACCACTGCCGGATAATATAAAAAATTCAATAACGTAGGATCGCTGTTGAAAATACTTTCTTATCAGGGGTTCCCATTCAATTTTCTTTTTGCCGCCTGATACCGGGTTTAACACAAATAATATCTTTAAATTTAGGGCCTGCTCCATTATATATTTTGAATTGTAAGATTATGCATAAAACACCAATCCATAAAATAAGAAAGGCCAATGTTTAAAAAGATAAAGCAAAAGCTTTTGTTTTTGTTTAAACTCAATAATAAACCAGTTATAAAAATTTACCGTGGATATGGTAGTGCTGAGAAGGTAATTGTATTTGGGCATGTACTGAAATTAAGCCCGATGGGGAGAAAAACCTACCGGCAAAGCTGGCTGATTAATATTTTTTCTATGCTCCGTTTATTTATGGTAAAGCCTTATCCGTGCGCTAAATTGACGATGGAGTGGGAGGGCGAAATTTTTAATGCAGAAAGCCAGGACGATGGATTTTTCAAGTTTGAATGGACGCCCCGCAAGAAACCTGAACCCGGATGGTATAAAGTAGTTGTACATTTAAAAGAAGAAAAATATTCATCTAAAAAGATTTCAAGTGAAGGCGAATTTCATATTCCTTTTATTTCGCAATATGCATACATCTCCGACATCGATGATACGTTTTTAATATCGCATTCTTCCAGGCTACGCAGGCGTTTATATGTTTTATTTACAAAAAATGCCCGTAGCAGGAAACCCTTTGAAGGCGTGGTAAACCATTACCAGTTGCTTGCGTTGGAAGGCTTAAAAGATGAGGGTGATAACTCCTTTTTTTATGTATCGAGCAGTGAGTGGAATCTTTATGATTTTATTGTTGAATTTTCCAGGGAGAATCATTTGCCCTATGGCGTGTATCTGTTGAACCAGCTAAAACAATTGAGCCAGGTATTTCTTACCGGGCAAAATAAACATACAGGAAAATTTACGCGTATCGTGCGAATAATTGAAACATACCCGTACTTACAATTTGTATTGTTAGGTGATGATACGCAGGAAGACCCCAATATTTATTTGGCTGTTGCGGAGCATTTTCCAAAAAATATTTTCGCAGTTTATATAAGGAAAATAAATAAAAATAATTTCGAAACTGTACAAAAGACAATAGGCAAAATAGAAACTGCGGGTGTGCATTGCTGTTACTTTCTCCACAGTGCTGAAGCCATTGGGCATTCACGGAGTATTGGGTTGATTACGTAGCGGGGGTAGGAGGTAGGAGGTAGAAGGTATAAGGTATAAGGTATCGGGTATTAAGTATTAAGAACGAGCATCGAGTATCACCCTGCTGTTACAAACTAACGTTCAGGCGTAGTTGCAGTACTTTATCTTCATTGGAAATGCCGTAGGTTACGTCAAATAAAATTTTATTGAACGGCGCTACCAGTATTCCCCCTCCGTAGCCCACATGCCAGGTGCCGGATTTTTCCTGCGGCAACCATACCCTCCCATCATCTACAAATGCCAGCAGGCCTGCTTTTCCATTTAGCAGGTACGTGCGTAGGTTAGTGATGAAGCGAAGTTCATTGCTGTTCCAAAAGGCAGTTTTGCCATAAAACCTTTGGCGCTGAAAGCCACGCAGATCCATACCACCGCCAATTTCCGGATACTGATAAAACTCAGGATCACCGTTGACGGTGGAAGCGCCGGACGAAACGGCTAACGAAAATTTTGAAACAAGCGGAATGTATAATTGAATCTTTCCTCCGTAAGTCCAGAAAGATCGATCCGTTTGATTTACATTTTGAGTGAAGGAAGCATCGCCTGCTAATGTTATCCCTTTGGTAGGAACCGCAAGATCATTGAGTGATTGAAAGTAGTAAGTGAATGCAGCACCTGCAAAGTTCTTAGCATCGAAAACTTTGGAACTGCCGGGAGCAATTTGTTTTGCAACATATCTATCTACATCATTAATTATTTTTACTGAATTATAAAACGCATTCAGTGCAAAAAAGTTGTTTCCAAACTTCCGGTTGAGGCCAATGCTTCCTATAGCTTCACGTGTCTGCATCCTGTTGTAATCTTTATCCTGCGTGGTTAGTACCGTTTCATTGCCAAGGCCGTAAAAATTTCTCCATCTTATCGCATCTAAATTTCCCATCAGAGCAAGGTTGAATTTTCCAATCGCTTCCTGAAAAAGTCCTTTATACGTCAGGCTGAACGCATTTTGTGAAAGCGAATAGTGCACACTGATATCCTGTTTAAAAGCATACGGAAGTTTGCGCCATTTATGATGTTCCCAGCCATAGCCAAGCCCTACATAAAAGCGGTCTTCATCGCTATAAAAGAAGGCGGGTTTTATTCCACGCCTGTCATATAAATAACTTCTAAAAACGTATGAATGAATACCACTGTCATTTGACAGGCGAAGCTTTATATTTTCTTTGTTACTGATGTAATTGGCGTCACCCTTATCATCATATAAAAACACTTTTTTGTCCCTAACGTTGTCGATCACCGAGTCTGCATCTGTACCACCAATTATCCTGATCTTTACTGGCGACTTCACGTTGCCGGCTATCGTATAAACATCTTTTCCTGATAAGCCGTAAAGCCTTACTTCTTTTGTTTCTTTTGCTAAAAATGTTCTTGAATAATATGGCTTATTTTTTTTATTACCCTCTTTTGTTTTGTTGAAAAGCTGTATAGAAACTTCATCATCATTCAGGGGTGTCACATCAAAATATTCTGTTCCTTTCGTGCCGACTATTTCTACTTCTTTGGCTAAAAAGTCATAATACGTTTTAGTGTAACCAGGTATTTGCTCCCGCCTCGCTTTTAAGGCGGCTGTGATCTTCTCGCCGTCTATCGCGTAAATTTCAGGCGGTAATTTCTTCACTGCCTGCTCAATTATCTCATCAGTTAGTGATCCCTTCAAGTCTTGACCTATTGTTTCCCAATCACTATAATTTAGCTGGTTTGTAAAGAGCCTGTCAATACCACGCTCTTCATAAGTGAATTTATTTACGTCATCTATTTTACTTTTGAAACTTTGGAAATAACTAAGGCCCGACGCTTTAATGGCCAGATCTAATATTAGTCCATTGTGTTTAAAATACACCTGATCCCTGTCCTGTGGTAAAGGCACAAATATTTTTTTATCTCCCTCTCTTTTAACGCCCCATGCCCATTGGCCTTCGTGCCTGTCCCAATCTCCCAGGAATATGTCAAATAATCTTGCCTTTAAAAATGCACGTTGATCTACACGGTTTTCTGTTTCGCTAAACAACTTTTCCATCATTTCCTCAGTGTCGAGAAAATCATCAAAGTTGCCGAGGTTGCTGTCATTAGACCAATCTCCTTTTATGCGTTGTTCGAAGAGGTAAACATGATTACCATATTTTTTATTGAACGTATCCAGGGCTGGCTGCATTGGCAGGTAAACATACTGCGGACTTGTGTGATAAATTCCGGCAGCGTCGGCCATACCCGGCACAGTAAGGGCGCCATACGGCGAAGACATAGACACTTCATCGTTCACAAGATGCTCTATAAAGGTTCCTAAAAATTCTTTAGGCAACACCTTCCCCAATCTTTTATCAACAGACCGGAGGCTGTAATCTTTGCCATCTTTAGTTTTAAGATGAAGTGAAGTTGTTTGGTGCCCGCCCCCTTCTTTATCAGGAATAAGGCCGCCTTTTTCATTTTCTAAAAGAAATACCGGGAGCTTAACGGGTATAGTCCATTCTTTCCGGTAATTTTTACCCCAAAAGAGTTGATGCCAGCCGGATCTTTTATATTGAGGGCCTGCACTTATTGTTTTATATTTCGCACTGGTATCTCCTGGTTGCGTATCCTGTGCCGACGCCGTGCTGAAAAAAATAACGGGCAGCAGGCATAGATAAATTAATACCTTGTTGGTGAAATTCATTTAACTATTTTAGTTGCAAATATATACCACGGCTATTCAAAAAATTTGCGGTAGTGACATAACTACGAAGAAATATAAAAGAAGTTTGAAAAGTTTGTTAGCTAATGAATGAACAGCGATTTTAAAGTATATAATTAAAATAAAAAAACTATGTGGTGGATATATGCGTTGCTTTCAGCCTTCTTTGCTGCACTTACAGCAATTTTCGCAAAAGTTGGAATTAAAGGTGTTGATACAGATCTGGCAACTGCCATACGTACCGTTGTTATTTTGATCATCGCCTGGGGCATTGCTTTTTTCAGGGGCGGTACGAGTACATTTAACACACTTACAAAACAAAATTTTATCTTCCTCATATTATCCGGTGTTGCCACCGGCCTTTCATGGGTGTTTTATTTTAAAGCCCTGCAGCTTGGAAAGGTATCACAAGTAGCGCCGGTTGATAAATTAAGTGTGGCTATTGCTATTATTTTAGCGATGATATTCCTTGGCGAAACGCTTACGATCAAAACCGCTATAGGGGCAATTATGATTATTGCGGGCACTATCATTTTGATTTTATAATATTGGTTGATTTACTCTATAAAATATATTTCTGAAATATTTCTTTACAGAAAATTTAAATTATTATCGTAATATTGCGATTGAATTATGGGAGCAACAAAATCACACGAGTTTACTTTAAAAGAAAATAAGCAGGCCAAATACGCCAAAGCGCTGGGGCATCCTGCACGGCTCGCAATTATTAAATTACTAATCAACAAACAGACCTGCATTTGCGGTGATATAGTAAAAGAACTGCCTTTGTCTCAGAGTACCGTTTCACAGCATTTAAAAGAATTAAAAGACACCGGTTTAATAAAAGGGGAAATTAAAGGAGCTAAAATTTGCTATTGCATAAATGATAAAGAATGGAAAGCAGCGCAATCTTCGCTTGATAAATTATTTGACTCTTATAAAGGACATGATTGCTGCTGATGCAGTGAAATAAATATCAACATTAAAAATTTAAGCAAATGGAAACAGAAAACAGCCTGAAAAAAATTGTAAAGCAAAAATATTCAGAGATAGCCTTAAAAGATAAAGAAACAAACCAATCATCGTGCTGTGGCAGCAGTTGTTGCAGTGCAGAGGTGTATAATATAATGTCGGAAAATTATAACGAACTGGATGGCTATAACCCTGATGCCGACCTTGGGTTGGGCTGCGGTTTGCCCACACAATTTGCCAAGATCAGCAAAGGCGATGTGGTAATTGATCTCGGAAGTGGCGCAGGCAACGATGCTTTTATTGCCCGGCACGAAGCAGGTGAAACGGGTAAAATAATCGGCCTTGACTTTACACCTGCAATGATTGAAAAGGCAAGAAGTAATGCTGAACTGCGTGGTTATAATAATATTGAATTCAGGCAGGGCGACATAGAAAATATGCCGGTAATATCGAATGCAGCGGATGTGATCATTAGCAATTGCGTGCTGAATTTAGTTCCCAATAAAAATGCAGTGCTCAAAGAAATATTCCGTGTATTAAAGCCCGGCGGACATTTCAGCATAGCCGACATTGTGTTGCAGGGTAACCTGCCTGGTAAAATAAAAACTGCAGCTGAAATGTATGCGGGATGTGTATCAGGCGCTATTCAAAAGCAGCACTACCTTCAAATGATTCAGGAGACCGGCTTTATAAATATCACAATTCAAAAAGAAAAAATAATTGATGTGCCGGCAGATATTCTAAGCAATTATTTATCTGCCGAAGAGATTAAGGATTTTAAAGAATCGGATACCGGTATATTTAGCATTACCGTATATGCGGAGAAAGATAAGGAGTATTGCGAAACAGGTTACTGTAAATAAAGACTGCGTCAAAGTAAAACGTTTCATTAAATTATGTTGCAAATCTTTCGTTGCAGCCCATGTATAACATGTATAAATTACAATGCACTTAAACACGCCCATTCTGTTAAAGTTGGGATTTAATTTTTTACATGCATACTTTAATAACCTGTTTAACGTAATTAGTTTAATAACTTGCGAAGCAATATTGATTCACATAAATTTTATAAGATGAAGAAGTTTTTAACAGCAATAATTTTTATTTTTTCTGTAACTCTTGCACGAGCGCAGGTATTGAATCCTGTTGACTGGATGGCAACTTCAAAAAAACTTTCCGGCAATACATGGGAAGTTCATTTAAAAGCAAATATTCAAAAGGGATGGCATATTTATTCTCAAACCACCCCCCATGGCGGTCCTGTGCCTACTACCATATCGTTTACAAAAAATCCTTTGTTTGACCTTGCAGGCCCCACCAAAGAAGAAGGAAAACTTGAGCAGCACCATGAAGAATTATTTGGCGTGGACGTAAAGCAATTTTCTAATTCAGTAGATTTTGTACAAACAATAAAATTAAAATCTGCGGTAAGTACTTCTGCAAATATTGCGGTGGAATATATGGCGTGCAACGACAAGGAATGCTTGCCGCCCACATCAAAAAAGTTTTCCATCGCACTTAAATAAAAAATGTTGATGACAAGGAATGCCAAAATTTGGATTTGTGCATTAATGATATTGCTCGCCAATAATATATTTGCCCAGGACTCGTTGATTCGTTTTAATTTTAGTCAAGAAAGGTTAAACAGCCAGGAAGTACTGTTAAAATTTAAGGTTCGCATTACTCAAGGTATAAAATTATTTGCCCTTCAAAAATCGCCTGATGATCCCCTTTACTCTACCATCACTTTCGATTCTTCTGATCAAAAATTGCTGACAGATTCTCTTACAACAAAAGGAATGGTGCACAATGAATATGATAGCCTCGTACAGGCACGTGTACGTTTTTTTTTAGATTCTGTTGAGTGGATGCAAAAAGTAAAAGCGAATGTGAACGATAGTTTCCTGCTGAAGGGAACCGTCACTTATATGTATAAGAAAGCCGAAAATTATTTACCGGCAGAAGAAGCTTTTAAATTTTTTATTCAACCTGAAAGAAACAAAGCTGAAGTGGAATCTTCAGCCGGCGGCAGCGTTGGTACACGTTCACTCTGGTGGATTTTTGCAACAGCATTCGCCGGCGGCCTTTTAGCCTTGCTTACGCCATGCGTTTATTCAATGATACCTGTTACCGTAAGTTTTTTTACAAAGCGAAGCAAAACGCGGGCAGAAGGAATTCGCAATGCTGTATATTATTCTACTTCCATTATTGTAATATTTACTTTATTAGGATTTTTTATTACACTGATATTTGGGCCTGCAGCTTTAAATAATCTTGCTACCAACTGGATAGCCAATCTTATATTTTTTGTGTTGTTTCTTGTATTTGGAATTTCGTTTTTAGGAGCATTTAATATTGAACTGCCAAGCTCCTGGTCTAACAAAGCAGATAGTAAAGCTGGTGCCGGAAGCTTTCTTGGAATATTTTTTATGGCGCTTACATTGGTAGTAGTTTCATTTTCCTGCACCGGCCCTATCATTGGTAATCTATTAGTGCTTGCGGCCCGGGGCAGTTATTTCGGGCCCCTTGTTGGCATGTTTGGTTTTTCATTGGCGCTGGCATTGCCTTTTGCCTTCTTCGCATTTTTCCCGGGTAAGTTAAATGTGCTCGGAAAAGCAGGCGGGTGGCTGAATGCAGTTAAGGTAACATTGGGTTTTCTTGAACTGGCGCTGGCATTGAAATTTTTATCAAACGCTGATCTTGCCGAGGGCTGGCGTTTGCTCGACCGTGAAGTTTTTATCACTTTATGGATCGTTATTTTTTCGCTCCTGGGAATTTATCTTCTTGGTAAAATTAAGTTTCGTCACGACGATGAATTACCAAAAAATGATTTTGATTTACCCTACCTAAGTGTCACAAGATTATTTTTTGCCATCGCTTCATTTTCACTTGCGGTGTATATGGTGCCCGGTCTTTGGGGTGCGCCGCTTAAAGGCATCAGCGCATTTTTACCGCCAATGGGTACGCAGGATTTTACAATTGCCGCTCCAGTTGCAAACTTTAGAAATGATGATACGGCACAGGCCCTTTCAGATTTACCGCATCCCGTAAAATATTATGATAAAATGCATATCTATGAACCCGACGTGGTCACTAAATATGGTATGGTTACTTATTTCGATTATGATGAAGCGCTGGCAGTTGCCCAAAAATTGCACAAGCCCTTGATGCTCGATTTTACCGGCATCAACTGTGTCAACTGCCGCAAGATGGAAGGGCAGGTTTGGAGCGATCCGGCGGTAATGAAACGGCTGAAAGAAAACTTTGTTATTGTATCATTGTATGTAGATGTGCACAATGTTGACTTGCAAAAAAGCGAGCAGTATTATTCTAAAGCATTAAACCAAAATATTGAAACACTGGGCGATAAAAATGCAGACCTGCAGGTATCAAAGTATAATGCAAATACACAACCTTATTATTTTTTTCTTGATGCAAATGAAACCCGGCTTGCCCCGGAAGGATACGGTTACGATCCAAATGTGCAAAAATTTATCAATCGTCTTGATGAGGTAACACAGGCATATCGGGAGAAAAGTTTATAAGCCGTTTACTGGTAAAGTTTGCCTGTATTATTAGTTGTTATTGCTAATCTTATAAATGTATTGTAATTTTCTGCACAATACTTACAGTAAAAGCTTTATTTGCTTAGCTACCACAGTTGCGGGGTAATTTTTTTAAAAGTATTATTTATGCTGTATAACAAAATTGTACGAAACATTTATAATAATTTAGGTTCTATGCCGACCAGTAATAATAATTTTTTGAAAAAAATGAGGCGTTGAAAAAAGCAAATTGGCAATGGATAATAACTCATCAATTTAAAAAAAGAGACATCATATCAATGGGCTAATTACCCACATAGACAGTGATAGAACCATAATTTATGACTTTACTTAAAGATGCTTATGTAAAGATCCGGGAGCTTAAAGACGCCCTGGCATATTCCGAAGCCATCGTTGATGCGATTCACGAACCCTTAGCAGTTCTTCATTCAGATTTGAGAATAAGAAGCGCTAACACGGCCTTTTACAAAACCTTTAAACTTGAACCGGAAGAGACCGAAGAAAAGCTTATTTACGAACTTGATAATGGCCAGTGGAACACTGAACCCTTGAGAAAATATTTGCAAAAAATCCTCACTTCAAAACTCCCGGTTAAAGATTTTGAACTGGCACATAATTCTAAAAAGGCTGGTGAAAAGGTATTATGCTTTAATGACCATAAGCTTATATTGGAAGGCGAAAAAGAAATAATGATCTTATTGGTAATTGAAGATATTACCACACGAAAAAAATATGAGACCCAAATAGAGAAAGAAAAAAAAATTATAGCGGAAAACCAGCGCCTGCAGGATGCTTCAAAACAAAAAGATGATTTTCTTAGTATGGTGTCACATGAATTAAAAACGCCGGTTACCAGCATTAAAGCTTTTGCGCAATTGCTGGAACATGATTTTACAAAAGGACAAAATGCCCAGGGAGTTAAAATGCTTTCGCGGATGAATGCGCAGATTGATAAGCTAACCAACTTTATAGAAGATTTACTGGATGTAAGTAAGATAGAAGGAGGCAAACTCCAGTATCACCTGGCTGATTTTGACCTTAAAGAAATGATTTACGATTGCGTGTGGGAGATGCAGTTAACCACCAAAAAGCATAAAATAAAAGTAGATGTACAGGGTGTACAAATGATTTACGGTGACAGGGACAGGATAGGGCAGGTGCTTACAAATCTGCTATCCAATGCTATTAAATATTCGCCTGGTTCAAAAGACATAATAGTCTCCACAACCCTTACAAAAAGATTTGTATACGTTCATGTAAAGGATTTTGGAATTGGCATAAGCAAACAAAAACAAGTTAAAGTGTTCGAGCGCTTTTTTAGGGTAGAAGGCGTAAAAGAAGATACCTATCCCGGGCTCGGGCTTGGTTTATATATATCTTCAGAGATTATAAAACGGCATAATGGCACTACCTCTGTAAAAAGTGTCCTGCGAAAGGGCAGCACCTTTTCTTTCAAATTGCCCTTAAAGAAATCCTGATGAAAGGCAATGTGCCGGATGCATCAAAATCTTTTTTCCCGTCAAAAAAAAATATATTACTGCGCAAAATTTTATTTCTTCCGTTAAAGCTGAAAAGTTAACTTTCAGTATTCTATTTACTGATATATTCTAAATACG
Organism: Hanamia sp.; assembly: GCA_965217965.1. GTDB lineage: Bacteria > Bacteroidota > Bacteroidia > Chitinophagales > Chitinophagaceae > Ginsengibacter. The sequence goes on from CBDCJQ010000002.1 coordinate 2,126,538, forward strand.
CTAATGAATAAGATTCTTGTAATAGACGATGATGAAGATATATTGAAGGTAGTAAAGATTATCCTCACACTTGAGGGATATAAAGTGGAAACCGAAAGCAGGTGGGAAGAAACTTTTAATAAAATTGAAACCTTTAACCCCGATCTAATTTTACTTGATATAATGCTCGGCAGCGAAGATGGGAGAAATGTTTTAAAGCGGATTAAATCCCGGCCTTCCCTTGAGCATATTCACATCATTTTATTTTCTGCAAAGCAGGGAGCAAATAAACATTTCAGTGAGTGCCTTGCTGATGATATTATAACGAAGCCGGTGAATCCGCAGGAATTGTTAAACAAAATTTATTCGCAGCTCGCAAAAAAATCGGGCCTCAATTAATCGGCTCTTTCAAAGAAAATTTACTGCGCTACCGCACTAAGTATAAAACGCCTTTCACCACGGGTGCGCCATTTTGCAAATTTATTATGTATGGGTAAGCGCCTGCAGGTTGCATGGTTCCTTTATACTTTCCGTCCCACGGCCTTACTGCTCCATCATTGGTAAACACCATTTGCCCAAACCTGTTGAATAACTTGATAACCGCGCCAGGATAGGCTTCCAGTGCTTCAATATTCCAAACGTCATTCAACCCGTCATTATTCGGTGTAAAGGCATTTGGTATAAATAGCTTTGCATATACTTTTACCAACACACTATCGGTAGAAACGCCACACCCATAGTTAGAAGATAACGTTAACGCATAGCCGATAGTTACTTGCGGATTTACCTGCGGCGTAAGACTGGTAATCGATGATATGTTGTATGCAGGCGTCCACAATACCGTGGCATCGGTGGTATTGGCGCTGCCATCCAAAGTGGTGGTGTTACCAGCAATTATTACTTTATCAGGCCCTGCATTTGCAACAGGTTTTTTATTCACAGTTATTACTACCGAATCCGATTTTTTACAGGTACCGTTATCTACCGAAAGTATATAAGTGGTAGTGGCCGCCGGAGTTGCGATGGGATTTAAAATTTGGGGATCGGAAAGATTTAATGGCGGACTCCATACAAAATTATCGGCATTGGTAGCCCCGGTGAGCTGCGTGCTTGTGCCTTCGCAGATATTTGCATCAGCACCTGCATCTACAGATGGGCCCTTTATAATATTCACAACGGTTGAATCAGTATTTATACAGCCATCCGCCGAAGTGATTTTTACATAAAATTTGCCATTATACCCTAAGCCTGCATTAGCAATCGAAGGTGACTGTTGCGTGCTTGCAAAATTAAGTGGCCCGGTCCAGCTATATGCACTTGCAGCATTCGAGTGTAAAGTAAGCGTAGTCCCTTCACAAAAAGGCCCATCGTTTGCTGCACCCGGTGCCGGCAAAGGCACCTGGTTTATGATTAGTGGCTCAGACATGACCCTGCTGCACGACGGAATAGAAGCAGAATTTCCTTGTATAACCGCTACGCGGTATTGATAAGTTCCCAAAGCACTTACCGGCGTTCTTATATAGGAGGCGTTCACTGCGCCGGCAATATCAGCCCAGGTAATTCCCATGTCGGTACTTATCTGCCATTGATAACGGGTATTTACATCAGTTGGTGTTACCATGCTGGAAAAGGTGTACGAAGTATTATCACCTTCACAAACCTTTATTGTGGTAGATGTATTATTAATGGCCACGGTCACTAAAGCGCCGCAAGGCCTAAAGGTAATATCATCTACCACAAGATCGTTTCCACAGCCGCCGGGGGCCTTATTGGTCATTCTTATCACCACAGTATTTATGCCAACGGGTGTTTTAAAAAACAGGCCGTACTGTTTCCACACAGGAGAAGGTGAGGCGGCAATGTCACCCGTTTTATATGTTTGCAAAACAGTACCGGTAAGTGTTTCAATGGCAAAAGTAACGTTGGGTAAAATTCCATTGTTGCCACAGGCGCTGTTTTTAAGAATATTTAATATCCAGGCGGCAAATTCATAAGTAGTATTATCACAAAGCCCGTCCACTTGTTTTACATAAAAATCTCCGGGGGCGAAGGAAGCATTCACGATCATCATGTAGCCGCTTGTATCGTTTGGCGTGTGGTCTTCAATTAATGAGTGCCACGTATCGCCAAAGCACGCGGGTGAAGAATTGCCGATTGTATATTCTCCATCGGCAGGGCATCCATACGGAACGTATAAATAATTCGTTAGGCTTGAGCTAACAGGTGGGCCGGGGTTGGCACCGGAGCCAAAAGTGATATTTACAACAGGCTCACCCAAACTTCCCTGGCACAATTGCGCAAACACATTATTAGCGATAACAATTGAAATGATAAAAATAGAAAGTTTCAATAAAAAATGCGATCGCTTCATAAGTGCACGAGTAAAAAAATTCCAGCCTGTAAATTACAAACGAATCCCCAATTAAGGTGGTTTGGTGCAAAGGAGATTGGGGATATGCTTACCTATCAGCGGCGTGTAATAGCTTACACAACCTGATTCAGGATTTTCCGCCCCTAACAACTGATTATAAATTGATCTTTCAATTTGTTCAAGATATTTCAGATTGCCGGTAGCATCAAAGAGGGATTGATTTAATTGTATCCAGGTAACTGTTACGCATCCTTCACCGATATGGTCTTTTTCTGTCGCCGGCAGAACCTCATCTTTCTGGAAATGTTCAAAAGAACTGCTGGTTCCGGTAATATACAACCTGTTTGTTACAATATCCTGCCACGCGATTAAACCGGTTTTAACAATTTTTTATCACTGTTAAGGCGGTACAGATTCATTAAGCCAACAAGATTAAAAAGCATGTTTTACGTAATAGATCACCCACTTTTTTACATGCATCTAACGCTAAAGCGGGCTCATACCCGGTCGTTTTATAGTAAGCCAGCAATCCATAAAAATTATATTTTGTGCGACCATACATCCCAGCTCGTCCAATATTTATCAGGAGAATAAGTTCTCAGGTAACCATCTGACAATTGCTATTGAATTAATTCATACATGATACGGTCCATTTGCTTTTAAGTCTTACATCATGTGTTACCTTCCCAAACATTACAGGCAGCTTCCAGGTATTTGCCGGCATATGCACCGATCCAGGGATGACTGCGAGACCTGTGCAGATAACCACTTATTATACCGACCTCATCTATCTTCAAAAGCCGTTCTTCAAGATTTTTATCAAAACGCTCTCCAAGATATCCTTCTAATTTTTGATTGTGAAAACCGGCCGGGATAAAAGCATCCTCAACTTTATTTGTTACAACAGGCTTTGGTTCATCAGCGACTCTAATGTCAAAATCAGCTACCTGTGCCGTTATTTATTTAAAACAGCGAGCAAAAAAATGCTGACAACCCATAGCGCACTAAATTTTTATAAAAGATATTTTTCATTTTACAAAGTTTTCATTTGACATTAAATTTTATTGTCCATTTGTATTTTAAATTTGTCCAGCTCCAAATATTTTTCAGAAAGCATAACAATAATCTTCATCAGTATCGCATGATCTTAACACACGAAGGGCTTTCAATCTTCAGATCTTCATCGGTTTTCGTAAGCAACCCTGTTGATAAATTTCTTTTAAACACACTAAATTTCCACTGATTTGATTAGTTACAATTAAAAATTTTCCGGTAGGATCAATCGCAAAATTCCGTGGATGAATACCATAAGTTGAATCATAACTAATTACTTTGAGTTTACCGTTTTTGATGATAGAAAATATGGCAATATTGTTTTGGCTTTCCCGGTTGGATGCGTATAAAAATCGTTCGTCGGGCGATAGATGAATGTCGGCAGTTTTAAAATTATTGCCGGAATTTTTCGGGTGCGTAAATATTCTTTGAATTCGTTTTAGAATTCCTTTCTTAAAATTATAAACGGAAATAGCGCCGCCCATTTCTTCAGAGCAATACGCGATTGTTCCTTTTTTATTAAAAATGATATGCCTTGGCCCGCTGCCGGGAAGTGTTTTAATAAATGGATAGATGCATTTTGAAATGGTTGTTTTTTAAGCCCATCGAATCCGTAAATCCTGATTTTATCTGCGCCGAGATCAGGGAAAAAAACATATTTATTATCAGGCGAAAACACAGCCGAATGGATATGTGAATGCTCCTGCCTTTCCTTGTGGATGCTTCTATCGGTGTAAGGAATAACTTGTAATGCGGGACTTATTTCACCTTCATTGTTTATTCGAAATATTGAAGCGCTTCCGCCGGTATAGTTTGCATTGATTAACCATTGGCCGGTGCTATCAAAAGAAACGTACACAGGGTTTTCACCTCCACTTCTTTCAGTATTAATAAAGGTTAGTTTTTCACCAGTTATATCAAACTGAAAACTTGTTACGCTCCCTCCGCCCGGAGTTTTTGTATCTGTGCATGCCACTACAAATTTTCCATTGGGAGATACACTAAGAAACGAAGGATTCTTAATATCTCTAACGACACTTAATTCTGAAAGTTTTCCTGAAGCGGTATCTAATTCATACAAATAAATACCGGGAGTATTTTTGCCGGCATTATACGAACCGATAAATACATAAGTCTTTTGTGCATTAGCTCTGGCGAAAAATACAATAAGAAAAAATAGTAAAATACTTTTTTTACACATGATAAAATTTATTGAGGATTGTTACGAACGTGATATATTTTTTATGATGGATTCAACATAATTGAATTATTTTCTGTTAATTTTATTTTATGATTCAAGTTATAGAAAGAGGAATTGATATTTTAGAATTCGTAGCACTGCATGGTAAAGAACCGGTTCAGCTAATCAGGATTGCAGAGCATTTGAACATAAGCCAGCCAACCTGTGCCAATATTGTTAAGACACTCGTACAACGCAACTACTTAGAAAATGTAAGTAAGAAAACGGGTTACATACTCGGTGCCGGTGCTTATAAATTAACGGGCAATCTTTCTTATAGCCAGGATCTTTTACTCGCTGCAAAACCTGTGATGGAAGAACTAACACAGGAGCTCAACGAAACCACTTTGCTTGGCGTATTGCGTAATAACAAGCGCCTGATTTTACATTCGGTTCAAAGCGACCAGGATTTAAATGTAAGAGCCAAAGTGGAAGCGGATGTTTTTTCAACAGCAAGCGGAAGAATATTGGTAGCATATCTCGGCACTAAAGAATTAGACAACCTCGTGAAGGCAGTTGGCTATCCATCAAAAGAAACATGGCCGGGAGTGCAAAGCCAGCAGGGGCTTGAGAAAGCAATAAAAAAAATTCACGAGGATAAAATAGCTCAAACCGTTTCTGCAAAACATATTTGCGGTTTCGCGGTGCCAATATACCGCCGGGAACAGGTAATCGCAGGCTTCAGTATATTTCTTCCTGAAAGCAGGCTAAAGCCAAATCATAAAGTGAAAATCATTAGTGGCTTACGAACAGCCGCTAAACAAATCAAAGAACTAATTGAAAAGGAATTGTAAAATAAATTTTATAATGCATCCAGCAAACCTTTTATATAACCAATACCAAACAAGTTTCCCTTCATTTCATAGCCGGGATGCTTGTTGTCTTCACCGGCCATCGTAGGCACATGGTCAGAGCGCAATGGCCCGTCGAAGCCAACTTCTTTGTAAGCTTTCATCATCCTATACATATCGGTCGGCCCATTGTCATGAAACGTTTCCCGAAAGTTTTCGGCCGTTCCTCTCACATCTCTTATGTGCACAAAGAATATTTTTTTAGCACTCCCAAATTCGTTGATCAAAGAAAGCACATCTTCATTCATGGTGGTGTAAGTGCCCTGGCAAAAAGTGAGGCCATGCGATGGGCTGTCAGAAAATGATAACGCCTTACGGATAGCCATAGACGAAGTTAGAATTCTTCCAATACCGTTCACGGGACTTATAGGCGGGTCATCCGGATGCAGCGCCATCTTTACGTTATTTGCTGCTGCAACCGGAATTGTTTTCTCAATAAACCAATGATAGTTTTCCCATATTTGATGCTCACTTACCGGAGCATATTTGTTGTCCGGTTCCTGTAAAGCCTCTTCATAAGAAAAGCCGCTAACGATTGCGCCGCCACGCTCCGGCAGGTCTTTGTTGGTGCGGTACCAGCCGGTAAACATAAAGTTGTAGCATAACAATTTTACGCCCAGCCTGCCCATGTTTTCCAGCATTTTGCAATAATCTTCTGTATCCTTTTCTCTTCCTTCAAGGCCAAGCTTAATCCGTGTCATATCCATCTGGTCACCTTCCAGGCCTATAAGTTCAAAACCGTTTTCTTCAAATATTTCTTTGGATTGTTTAAACGATTCGAAATCGGAAATGGCTTTCTGTCCGGTGAGTTCCGGCGCTAATTTGGCAATGGCATAATCAATACCCATTTGCCTGCATAGCCGCCATTTCTCATCAGGCTTGTTACCGAAAAATAGAAAGGAGAGCTTCATTGTTGATGGTGAGTGGTGAATGGCAATGATTAATAGATTCAATCAATCCTCAAACTTCAATCCGTCACTAAAAGTATCCTCCTTTTTCCGTAATTGATTGAATAGAATCTCCGGCTTTAACCCAGCTATAAATTTTCTTTTCATTTTCTTTTATTTCCTCGGCTCTAATCAACACTTCATAAGCAATATCTCGAGGAACTATTAACACCCCATCAATATCACCCAACACAATATCGCCGGGGCGAATAGTTACATCATCAATCTGCAGCACCGTTTGATAATGCGTAATAAGGCAACGGCCTAAACTTCCATTGCTGGTTCTGTATTTGTAAAATACGGGAAAGTCAGCTTCTAATATTTGGTGCGTATCGCGTATGCCACCATCAATACAGGCGGCTTTCACACCCTTGGTGCGTGACGCGGCGGTCATAACGCCGCCCCATAAAGTTGCCTTATCATCTTTGCTGGTGTCCCAAACAACAAATGCATTTTCATGCAAATCGTCCAGCATCTTCGTGCGAAATTCCATCTCGCCTTTCACTTTTGCATTGGGTGCACTCTTAACGGTAAACGCAAAGCCGGCTATGGTTCGGTACTCACGCAAAGGCATGATGCGGTTGGGCATCGTTTGATTTATAAAACAAAACTCCCGCAACACGTCGTTAACCGCACCGGTATATAATTGCTCAAAACGATTTAGTAATTCATCATCGGTTATAGGAAATTTCTTTATTGATATATATTCTCTTTCTTCGATAAATTTTTCGAGATTCATCATGCCTACTTCTTTACGATATTGCTCCGAGCCGGAAGTGTGGTTCGAATCATTTTTGGCGTTTGTGCTATTCATATTTCTATTTTTTGATAATAATAATTTTGTTTTAATTCCATTAAACTCCGGCATTAGATAAAAAGCCACCATCTACCGGTACTACTATCCCTGTTACAAATCCTGCTGCTTCTTCACTAATCAGCCAGTTCATGCAACCAATTAATTCAGGCGCTTTGCCAAATCGTTTTAGCGGCGTATGTGCCATCACGTTAGTAGCCCTTGCTGTATAGCTACCATCTTCATTGAACATAATTTTGCGGCTGCGGTCGTTTAAGAAAAAGCCTGGCGCTATTGCATTTACGCGGATATTGGCAGGAGCTAAATAAGCTGCGAGCCATTGGGTGAAATTGGCAATGCCTGCTTTGGCAATGCCATAGGCGCTCACTTTCGTAAGCGGCCTGTAACTGTTCATTGAAGCGATATTAACGATAACGCCCCTCTTTTCTTTTGCCATTTCTTTTCCAAAAATGAAACATGGAATTACTGTTCCCATGGTGTTGATATCAATCACACTTTTAAAAACATCCATGTTAAGATTGAAAAATCCTTTTACAGATTCGTCACCCGACAATTCTTTTTCATCAAATTCAGTGATGTTGGTAAGCGCTTCATTTTGATTGCCGCCTGCTCCGTTGATTAATACGCTACATACGCCCAATTCATTTTTTATTGTATCGCTCGCAGACCTGATGGAGGCTTCGTTTGAAACATCTGCGGCAATAGAAATCGCAACGCCCCCGGCATTAATAATTTCTTCTTCCACAACTTTCAGTTTACTCAACGTTCGCCCGATAAGCGCCACCTTATAGCCCTGGCTGGCAAGATTCCTCGCCATTTCAGAGCAAAGTGTGCCACCTGCACCGGTTACGATTGCTACTTTACGTAAAGGGGTTTCTGTCATTTTTTAATCCAGTTTTTTATGTTATTGTAAGAAATATTTTTTATCATGCTTGAAAGAAATTCCTTGTCATTAGGCAGCTTCCCTTGTTCAGCCCACCCGCCGATTAAGTTGCAAAGAACACGGCGGTAATATTCATGACGGGTAAAAGATAAAATGCTTCTTGAATCGGTCGTCATTCCGATTGATGTTGACAACAAACTATAACTGCTCAACGCAAGCAATTGCTGCGTGATGCCTTCATAATGGTCGTTATACCACCAGGCAGGGCCATATTGAATTTTTCCCTGCACACCGTCTTCTGAATAAGAACCGGTAATAGATGCAAACACCGCATTATCCGCAGGGTTAAGCGTGTATAAAATAATTTTGGGCAGATTATTTTCTTTTTCCAATGCATCAAGAAACGTGCAAATTGATTGTACGTTTACCGTATTACCAATGCAGGCAAAACCTCCCGCACCACCGGCTAATTTTCTGAGGCGGCTGCTCGTATAACGGTGAGCGCCTACATGCAGTTGTAGCTTCCATTTCCTTTTTGCATATTCAATTCCTACGAAATGTAGCAGGTGCGATTGTAAAGCAATAATTTCTGTTGCTGATAAATCTTCTTTGCTTATTAATCGCTGAAACAAAGTTGTTGCTATTGTTACATCAGTTATGATGAATTCAAAGCCGCTATCTAATGAATGATCGCTCAACAAACAACCCGTGCTATCAAAAAAATCTAAACGCCTAATGATGGCATTTTTATATTCTTCTAAATTTTTTATTGGTGTATTAGCGGTAGCGGCTAATTTTTCTAACCAGGTAAAAAACGTTTGCTGATTAAAAGCGATAATGCTATCGCCTCTTAAAGAAGGCAGGCAACTTATTTTTTCTTTTTGTTTTGATAATGTGATATGATGTTCCAGCGTATCCAATAGATCATCGGAAGTGCAAAGCAATTCAACGCCAAAACGTTTTACAATATCCAAAGCTCCCCATTTCTTTTTTTGTAAATTTTTATTGGTGGCCTTCCAGATTTTGTTTGCGTTCTCCAGGGTTAATACTTCTTTACCATCAATCAGAAAATCAAGTTCCATGCAGCTCCAGTGGAATAAGGGATTGCATGCCGTTGCCGCCATACATTCGGCCCAGGCCATAAACTTATCTTCATCACCGGCATCACCTGTTATCCGGTTTTCAGGAATACCATATATCCGCATAACCCTGTGTTTATAGGGGTCTTGCTGTACCCAAAGCTGAAAAATGTTTTCGTAATATTTATTACTTGCCAGCGCGGCTATGTCTATATGATTGTGAAAATCAATGATGGGTAAAGCAGCCGCTACTTCATGGTAAAGCTTTTTACCCCAGGCATTCGACAAAAGAAAATTATCGTTATAAATATTTTTCATCAGGTTGTAACTACTTCTTTTTTCTTTAATAAAAACCATATAATAATTCCTGCAAGCAGGCATATCATTCCCGAAGCGACACACAAGGCACCACTCAATTTATTAATATAGATTATACCAATGCCAATGAACAGCAGTGCCGAAGCCCAAAGCGAAAAAGCGTACAAAAAGCGCAGTGCGTTTTCAAAATTTACATCAATCGCAGGCTTTTCCGTAATGGGAGATTCTAATTTTGTAAACAATGTTTGTGTCCTTAATAAATAAGCCGCATCTCCAAATTTTTGAAGGGAGGAAAGAAAAAAAATAGTTAGGCATACAATGATCTCGATAGTTGTAGCCATCTCCCAGGAAAAATATTCAGGCATAGCGTTTAGGATTATCCCCGTAAGCGAACCAATAATAACCGTTAGCAAAGCACCACACGGAGTACACTTTTTATTAATGATACCCAACACTAACGGTATGCCAACAGGAATCGCGAAAATGCCGGTAAACAGTTTGTTGGCTTCAAAGGCACCGCCAAAATCCGTTATAAACAGAGCGCCAAGCATAACCAATACGCCCACCAATACCGTTGAGATTTTCGCAACCTGGAATAATTGTTTGTCCGTTGCTTTGTTATTGATCAAACGTTGATATACATCTTTCGACAGCACGCTTGCGACTACGTTATATTCAGAATTTAAGGATGACATGGTAGCGGCGAACATAGATGCAATCATAATGCCCATTAAGCCGGGAGGTAACAGCAAACTTGAAATAGCCACATAAGCCATTTCATTATTTTGCAGCGTGGGCATAATAATTCTGCTGACAATTGGAGGTATCATAAAAACAATAGGAAAAATAAAAAATAACGCCGCTGTAAGATATCCTACTTTTTGTGCTGCTTTTTCATCTTTCACAGAATAGAAACGCTGGATGGAAGTCCAGTTTTCGTTGTACTTAATTATGATCATGATATAATACACGATCAGCCAGAATGCCTGCCCCTTGGGGCCATTGAACCAATGAAGATGATCGGGCGCTTTATGCATGATAGCAGAAAATCCACCTACATGATCCAGTGAAAGCCAGAACAGCATCAAAGAAATAAAAATTAAAATTACGAACTGAACGGTTCCCATGATGGACACCGCCCAGATACCACCAAATAAAGTAAACCCGATAATGATGATGGAAGAAATGACCATCGCGGCAGAAAGGGAAAGTGGTGTAACGGCGGTTAAAAATATGCCGATTGCATACAGGCGCACCATGTTGTCGAGTATGCGCATCAGGATGCCAATCCAACCAATGGTTTGTCTTACGGTGGCGTTGTAACGGGTTTCAAGATATTCAACCGGTGTAGAAACATTGGACCTGCGCCATCTTTTAGCGAAGACCATAGCGGCGATGATACATGCGGGAACCGTACTAAGAAAAACAGTTACCGCCACCAATCCACTTTGATAGGCGATACCGGCATAAGCCACAAATACAAAGGTGCTGAATAAGGCCATAAAATTGCTGACACCCGCAACCACCCAGGGTATAGCGCCGGAACCTTTGGTGTAAGCATTAACATCCTTTACATACGATTTAAAAAATAATCCAATTGCCGCCATTAGCAACATGTATATCAGGATGGAGATATAATCTAAGGTTACTAATGATGTCATTTTATAATAGTTTTTAAAAGCCTCACCCCTCTCCGTCCCTCCCGGTAACTATCGGGAGAGACGGACATGGCTTGCTTGCATTAACTTGTTGAAAAACTTAACCAAGGTTGAGTGATCGAATTTTCTTATTTATTTAATACTTCTTTATCCGCAATTAATACCGGATAATCAGGGACTGGGATACCACTAAACACATATTCATTACCCGACTTTTTATAATTCGCTTTCGGTATTTTATAGATTTTTCCACTGATTAAATCAACATAAACCGGTTCTTTAAATTTACCTCCTTTAATGGTAACAGTTGTTGCTTTCGGTTCATAAGTGTCGGCGGGCCTTGCTTCGCCGCTCCATAAGGTGATGATACTGCCGCCATTTTTATTGTTATGATATTGAAAGGCGAAGACGGTACTTTGATTTGTAGCCGGCTGCATTTTTTCAAGAATAATTTGATTATCAAAAAGAGAAAAAACATTTTGTGCGGCATAGTATGCCTCTTTGGGCCGCTCAATTGTTTTATCAGCATTTGTTTTTAAAAGCCCCTTTGTGTTCACTCCAACCATTTGGTCACCAGCGGCATAGTGAATGTCGCTAATGGTAAAAAGGTTGGTGGCGATGCCGCGGCCATGATCGCCGAGCATACGGCGTAAGTCCCACTTGGCCTGCGTAAGCTCCGACCATTCATAGTCTCTTAACGCCCCGATGTTAACAGCTTTAGGTGTGGATGGAGCTCCGTTTTCTCCCTGCATAAAAACAATATCCGGCTTATAGCTCCAAACCAGCGAACGCATCTTTTCTATCTGCGGGTAAGAGGTGGAAGGGTTTGCGGCATATCCGTGATACGTGATAATGTCTATATAATCAAGTGCTTTGTTTTCCTTAATATAATCCATGAAATCTTTTACAAATTCCAGCCTGTTTACGCTGGCCATACCCAGGGCAATCAACTTTGCATCCGGCTGAATTGCTTTGACAATTTTTGCGGTCCTCAAATAAAATTCCGCAAGTTCTTTTCCGGTATGTTTAGGATTGCCATCGGGTTCGTTCCATATTTCCCAGTCTTGCACGAAGCTTTTATAGCGAGTAACCATAGCCCTTACCCAGTTGTCCCAGGCGGCTAATGCCTCCGGCGAAGTGGGTATATGCCCGTCAAGTTTTGCTTCACCACCGCCTTCGTAAATAGGGTTTCCGTAAGATAATTCCACCCAGGGATAAACGCCCCGTGATGCCGCATCGGGAATAATGGAATCAAGCCACTCAAAGCTATAAACGCCTTTTACTTTCTCACATTTGCTCCAGCCCCCTTGCAATCTTATTCGTTTCGCCCCCAGCGGGCCTAAATATTTTTTGTACGATTGATAATCGGTGTAATCCCTGTCAAGCGTTTCTCCGCCAATGGACCAGATGCTGCCTGCAATGTCTTTGGCATCACGTGTTTTCAATTGACCATCCGCTTTCCAATCAGGCTGCTTTTGTGCTACCGAGTTCAATGCGATAAAGCTGATAGCCAGAACAAAAAATAATCTGATTTTTGAGAATTTCATTTTTGAGAGTTTAATAGTTTGAGTACCTCGGCGGTTAATTTTTCTTTTCCCTTTAAGTTCATCTTTTTTTCACCCCTGTACCAGTTACTCCATTTTTCAGATGCGGTATTAAGGCGCTGCCCCGATTTTATCAAATCGAAAGCAAGAAGAGCCTGCCGCATTTCCTGCCCGGCCTGGTAAAAGTTTCCTTTGTCAACAGACAGATTAGCCTTTACGATAATTTGAAGCCACGTGGTAAGCCCTGTCATTATTTTAAGTTGTGAAATAAAATTCGTTTCAAAAAAACTTCGCTGTTCGTTTGTAAGTAAAAGCTGCAACTTACTGGCAAGTTCCTCCGCTTCAGTCAATCCTTTCTTTTGCAGCCCCACTTTTTCCTGAAGTTGCGCTGGACTTAAATCCCCGGAACCCATGTCAGCCAATGCACTCTTTCCCCATTTACTTTCCTGTGTTTCCATTTTATTTTTTTTCAATTGTATCTGATATTTTTCCTTATCATTCAATTGTAATTTGAGGTTCAGCAACAACTTGTTTCCCATACCTGCAGTTTGTCCATCCATTAGTATTGGTGTCCCCGATTTTTCACTTAGCGCAAAACTTTTAAAGTAGGTTTGATAAGCCTGCTGTGCCGCTTTTGAAACGGTTCCATATCGCTCCGTAAACCATTGGTCATTAAAATTTTTAATGTTGAAATTTTTAAAATCCCATAGCATTTTCGCCGAGGCGGCAATGCCCAACTGAAACTCCCTTATATTGGAGACGTTCATGATGCAATATGTCGTATCACCTTTTGATACAGCTTGCTGTAACACTTCTTGCGTCGTTGAGGGTGGAACGATCTGCACCAGGTGGGGGCCCGAACCCCATAACTGGTGATGATAATAAACACCGTAGCTGTTGTTGGGATTTCGTTTTGTTTCAAAAAAATTTTTTTGAAAACGCCAGCCTGTAGAATTATCCGAAAAGACGATAGTTACCTTTTCCAGAATATGGAGATACCCTTCGCTGTTTAATGTTGAACCCTCTGCCCATAGTGTGGTGGTAACAGGCGGGTCGGGCCGTTTGTCTATTTTAGAGATCAATTGCATTTGATACTGCATTGCTTCTGAAATTAATCTACCCCGATCGGCATCGTTTTGAGGCACGGTGGAATCTGCAAGCCACATAGGGCGGTCACCTATTCCCCTTAGTCCAATTTGCCAAATTACTTTTGGATATTTCGTCCACTCCCGTGCATATACCCGCCAAACTTCCTGCACTTTTTCCCGGTTAGAAAAATAAGAGAATAAAGGTTTGCTGCCGTCCTTATCCCGCCAGTAATTGAAATAGCTAAACGCACTTACGCCCATCGGCTCCACATGATGCATAGAGACGAATAACCCCCGTTTAACACATTCCTTTATTAGCGCCGCTTCAGCGGGATTAAGAATGTCAATGAAGCTTGCCGGAATAATAAGGTTCATGCGCATTCCCAAAGCGGTTTCACAAACTTTACTGATTAGTTGCGGTGAAGTAACCTGCTGATAAAAAGGATAATCAATATCGCGCTTTCCCTGGCTGTCAAACAATTCAGTTAATAGATCTTCATCGTTGATAAAGCAGCCGCGATATTTGAAGGTTGGTTGTTTTGATTGAAAAAAAATTGTTGACCACGATAGAACTGTTTTCCTTTTGCATTGCCTGGCGTTCCAAGAATACATTGGGTCAATTCCCAGATACTTTTCTATAAAATAATAAACGCCATAAATAGTTCCCAGTTCATCACTTCCGGTGATATAAAGATCTGGGCCAATGGTTTTGACTTGAAATGTTTCCCAAAGGGCGCTTTGTTTTGTTTGAATACAAATGGCTTGCTTACCTTCCGTTTGTTCGAAAATAACTTGCAATGTTTTTCCAGTGATTTTTTTTACATCCCCGATCAAATCGTTCAAAGCCATCTTCACCGGTTCAGTTTCTGCTTTAGGCATTAAAATCACCGCCTGTTTTGTTTTATCTACCAGTACGAAAGTCTTTATTCCCTGTTCAAAATTTTGGCCGGAAATCAACACAAAGAAAAATATCGCCAGGTAGCTTTTCATTTTTTAAAACAATTCTTATATGAATTTTCTATTGCCATAACCGAAGTAACCGTTTTATAATATTTGTAATGTTTTAATAATTTCAAATTATCATTCTTTATCACCCTGCTTCATAAATAATTTTCTTTCGCCAATCACTATTGGTGAATCGTACAATGGAATGTTTTTAAATGTGTAACTGTTTGCACTCATGCTCCAATCCGATTTTGGAATTTCATAAATATGGCCGGTCATTAAGTCTATATAAACAGGGTCATTAAAATGCACGCCTTCAAATGTAAGGGACGCCGGTGTTGTTTTAAAAGAGTTCGTTGGCATAACGCTATCAATCCAAAGTGTGATTAACTGATTATGCGATTTTGCACTTTCATAGCCGTAAACTGATATGGAAGCCTTGTTGCTTTTATTGAATGTAAAGCGGGGATTCAACTGCATATCACTATCAAAAATGGAAGCAATATTTTGAATAGCATAATAGGCGACTTTGGGCCTTATGGCGGCTTTGGTTGTATCCGACTCTATCAATCCTTTTGTATTGAGTACTGAATTTGCATTGTGATAATCGTAATAAACATCTATGATTGTAAACACATCGGTTTCGATGTCATGGCCCAGGTCACCCAGCACCCGGCGCATATCATACTTAGCCTGCGTGTATTCCGTCCAGTAATATTTATCAAGGGCGAAAGCAGGAATATAGGTAGATGGAGCGCCATTTTCACCCTGCCTCAATAGAAGCGTTGGAGAATATTTTTGAACTACTTTTCTCAGCCCGAGAACCGCATTGTCAGTATATGCATCTTCAGGCCTCCAATTGTAACTATGATAACTTATCCACGTGAACAGGTTGAGTTTATTGGAATCGGCGATTACTTTAAGAAAGCGGTCAAGATACTCACGGTTACTATTAGACGCAAACGCCAGGCCTGCGATTTTCGCCTTCGGCTGAATACTTTTAATAATTTCAGCAGTTCGAATGTTTAAATTAGTTACTGTTTCCGGTTCATTTTTTTGCATTGGATGGTCAGGTTCATTCCATATTTCCCATTCCTTAACCCGGTCTTTATAACGGTGAGCCATAACCGAAACCCATTTATCCCAGGCCGCGTAGCCTTCAGGCGAAGTCATCATACTGTTTAACAAACTTACTCCGCCACCTCCGTTATAGATCGGGTTGCCATACGACGCTTGCAGCCAGGGTTCAATATGGTTAGCCATGGCGAAATTAATCACGCTATCTAGCCACGCCCAATCATATACACCTTTTTCTTTTTCAATTTTCGCCCAGCCGGCCTGTAGCCTTATTTTCTTAACACCCAGCGGCGGTAAATAATCTTTATATGCATCAAACTGTGTGTAACTCCTGTCAAGCGTTTCGCAGCCTACTGTTATTCGTGACGATGTAATTTCTTTTGTACTGCGCGGATGTATTGTTCCAATCTGCTTATAGGAAATAGCAAGTGGTGTCTTTACTCTGTCCGCTGAAGTATCAATGAATTGAGCTATCACTGCTACAGACATATAAGACAACATAATACAGCCAATAAAATGAATTAAAAAATTTTTCATTATTATCTTTAGAGAAATTTTGAAAAGGCGGCGAATTATTACCGCCTTTATTTGAAACTACACTAAACTTACTTTTTGTCGAGTAAACCCGGGGAACTTCCCCCCGAGTTTCTCATAAATCCGTACGTGATACTCTCGCATCATACGGCTCTTATTATTTAATACATTAAGCCTGTTCTTGACTTAATGTTTTGCCCACCATCCATTGGTACCTCCTGAAATTGCTTTCAGTTTCTCTCCTGATTTAAAGGCCAAATAATACATTCCCTTTTCTCCATTCCCATTACAGGAACTTCATAGATACTACGGATGTTCCGCCCCCGTGCTACGCTTTGATACTTTCTTTCTTACAGGGTCACTGCTTGAAGTTTTCTCTTAACATCGTAACGACAGGTTCTCACGTTCCATGCAAATGCCTGCGCTAAGCTCGCGCCATCTATACGCCGGATGCCACAAGAACCTTCTTGTTTCTCCCAAAGATGATATTGGACTTTGGTTTTGACATCTTCTAATCCTTTCGACGCCTGATCAATGGTTCACTTGCGTTCGCCTTCTTAGCACTTACCTGACACCTTAACGATGCCTTTTCCTCTAACGCTCACTACCATAACTCTTAATTAAAGCAGCTTAGAGGCGGTTTGAAAGCTGCTCCTGCAAGCCGCTCCCGATTGGCCTTCCATCATCATTTGCACAGCATCAACTTGGTGTTGTTCGTGACACTCAATACCCGGGGTTCTGTTCTTCGGTTGCTGGCCCTGGAATAGATAAACGGTCTATGTGTGTTTGCGGAATGGGCCTCAATTTATGAAATGGTTTCAAGTTGGGCGCCGCCGCCGCGTTATATTGAAGAACCCTATCATAAAAAGTTTCTGTTCTCACCAGGTCATACCATCTTTCAAAATCTCCACCTAATTCCCTTGCACGTTCTTCGAGAATAAAATCCCGGATTTTCGTGGGGCTGTTTATGTCAGCTTCCGTAATCTGCATGGCGGCCTCGGTGCTTGTCATTAGTGTTGAAGAATCGCCGCCATCCGACATGGTGTAATGGAATGTTTTAGGCTCGCCGGCTTTATACGCCGCCCTCGTTCTAACAATATTTATATATTCAGCGGCTTTAGCATAATTTCCGTTTCTTCCATAAGCTTCGGCGGCTATCAGGTAAGTTTCAGCAAGCCATAAAAGTGGAAAATCCAGCTTACCTCCGGCATCATTTACACCGGTTCTTGTTGAGTCTAAAAAATAACGGTAGTGCGGAAAAAACCGGTCTGTCCACTTGTTTCTTGGAAACCATACATAAGGTTTTTTATCAATCAACGATTGGTTCGTAACAGTATCAAAAGAAAATACGATAGCGGTATCTCCGTCTGCAAATTTTGGTTGCCCCACCAGACCCGGATCAGGCGCGCTCGCCGCCGTCCACTTTTGAATTTTAGAAGTATTAGTGGTGTTACAAATCCACACGGTTTTATATTCTTTATACAACCTTGAGTCATTTTTTCTATCGAAGAGGCTCCATAAATATTCTGTAGGCATCAACCTTACCAAAGCACGCCCATTCGCCAAATCCCTGTCC
This sequence comes from Hanamia sp., assembly GCA_965217965.1. Taxonomy (GTDB): domain Bacteria; phylum Bacteroidota; class Bacteroidia; order Chitinophagales; family Chitinophagaceae; genus Ginsengibacter. The sequence continues at coordinate 2,144,495 of CBDCJQ010000002.1, forward strand.
ATACCGCCGCCGGCAATATTATCATATTGAGAAACATAAAAAAGATTTGCCCAGTTTCCAGGCCCGTTCGCCAATACATTTGAAGTATATTGAATGGCAAACAGCACTTCTTTATTGCCTTCATTATATTCATTTCTTGCATCATCATAATTCGGCAAGAGGCCTCCCTTGGCTGCAATCACCAGGTCTGCATAATAGGCGGCGCTATCCATATCAGTCGGCTTTTGCCCGCGCTGATCAGTTACCGCGCTGCCTCTTGTTAAATACACCTTGGCTAATAAATCCTGTGCGGCTATTTGCGACGCACGTGCGAATTCGGATTGTGTCGCTGGTAAATATTGCGCCGCAAAAGTTAAGTCCGCGATTATTGCGTTATATACATCAGCAACCTCCGCTCTTTTGATATCGGTTTCAATCGTAAGGTTTTCATCAAGGAGGAGTGGAATTTTTCCAAACGTTTGTACCAGCCTGAAATAATAAAAGGCCCGCAAAAACCGGGCTTCGCCTTCCCTTTCCTTGCGCCCTTCCTCGGTTTTGAGCGCATTAACGCCATCAACATGAGGAATGCGGTTAATAGCGATATTACATGAATTGATACCCTTATAAAAATTATCCCACAGGTATTGAAAATTATAATCAGTAGAGTTAAGGTCGGACGTATATAAATGAAATTCGCTTCCGGATGATACTCTCGTGTTGGTATAAATATCGGTACCGAGGTTTGATAAATTAAGCCCGTATTGATCTGTGGCTAATGTACGCAATGGTGCGTAACACGCCCATACCAACGCTTCGATGCCGTCTTCGGTATTGTAAAATTCGTAACTAACACCAGACACCTGCTTTTCGTCTAAATATTTTTTACACGAAAAGAGCGCGGGTACTAAACATAAAAGAAGAATATATTTTTTCATATCTGCGATATTATTTTTTTAAAAAGTAAGGTTGATTCCGGTCATAAATGTTTTAACGCTTGGCGTTGTCAGGCCGGTTGAGCCTTCGGGGTCTATGCCGCGGAATTTTGTAAACAGCAAAGGATTAAGCGCCGCGAAATAAATGCGGAAGTTAGTAGTATGCAAGCGCTTTTTTACACTTTCAGGAAACTGGTAGCCGAGTGTAATATTACGTATCCGTGTAAACGAGCCATCCTGGTAAGCGAGTGTATTGCCATACAGCGGTGATCTTAATCCATCAATCGGTTTAGGAAAATCATTAGTGAGATTAGTGGGTGTCCAGTAATTAACTTTTAGCCAGTTGTTACGCCCTTCGTATTCGATTGCCTGGCCATCATTTATCATCTGCCCATGCCTTACATAAATTAAAAAGCTGAGGTCGAAGCTGGCGTATTCAAAAGTACTGTTGAGGCTTCCGTACCATTTGGGAACAGCGCTTCCAAGGATAACGCGGTCTGACGCATCAATCCTTCCATCACCGTTAGTATCCTGCACTTTAATATTCCCTACCGCGAAACTACCGCCATTACTATTATAGAGAGCAATCAGGCTGGTGTCTTTATCATTTTGAAATATCCCCGTTTTTTTGAAATCAAAATAAGTGTTTACTGGCTGGCCTATAAACCACCTGTTCCCCACATCATCTACCTTGCCATTGTATAGTGAAACAATAGCTTCTTTATTTGAGGTAAAAGTTATTTGATTTACCCAACGGAATTTGCTTTCAGGCTTATCAATTGTAACGCCACGAACAGTTACTTCAATCCCCTTATTTCTTGTGGCACCTATATTTTGCGTGATGGAACTAAAGCCGGAAGCGGTAGGTAGCTGGCGCGCCAGCAATAGATCACCGGTGTTTTGAAGATAGAGATCAACACTTCCCGACAAGCGGTTTTTAAACAGCCCGAAATCAATACCAAGATCAGCCTGTCTTGTTTTTTCCCAACCAAGGTCAGGATTTGTTATAAGGTCGGGTTGGTAACCATACGCAGGCAGGTCTCCCGTGGCATAAATCGTGCGGGCAAGTAAGCCCTGGGTTTGATACGGATTAATAGCGGTATTACCGGTTAAGCCATAACTGAGCCTTACCTTCAGATCATTGAAAACGTTCAGGTTTTGAATAAGGTTTTCATCCGCCGCGTTCCATGCTACGGCCGCCGATGGAAAGAAATCCCATTTGTTGCCAGGAGCTAACCGGGAAGAACCATCATAGCGGCCGGTGAGCGTGAGCAGGTATTTATCTTTAAAGCCATAGTTCACTCTCGCCATGAAGGAGCTTAACGACCATTCCGATAAATTGGATGAGAGGGTAGTTATTTGATTGGCCGTTCCAAGGTTGTAAAATAATTGTTGCTCATAAGGCAGGTCATTTACAGAACCGCCAAGAGATTCCACCCGGTCTTTCTCAATACTCTGCAATAGCGTTACGTTAATTTTATGATCGGGTGAAAATCGTTTATCATACGTAATTAAATTATCGAGTACATAGTGAAAAGGCTGGCTGGTACTGTTGCTGGCATTTGCAGGGCCGCCTTCCGCCACGGCGGAATTCCTAAAACCTCCGGTACGTACGAAACGGTAATCAGGTGAAAAACTGATGCGATATTTTAAACCTCTTATTAAGCCTAGCTCGGCAAAAAAGTTTCCATAAAAACGATTTGAAATAGCTTCAGTAAAGGCACCATCCAGGCGGATAAGCGGGTTGAAAGATATCGGGTCACTGGCTGGTTCCTGTATCAGTTCACCGGCAGAATCACGCATGGGTGCCAGCGGATTGATTTGTCCCGCAATGTTATACAGATCATCGGTGGTGCGGCTTTTGTTTATAGATACCGCCATCGTTCCTCCAATTTTTAATGCCTTAAAAATTTGGTTGTCATAAGTGAGCCGAATATTATAGCGGCTATAATCGAAGCCTTTCACCACGCCCTTATTATTGTAATAGCCCATAGAAAAAGAGGTTTGCACCTTATCAGTTCCCGAGGCAAAACTTAACTGGTGTTCCTGCTGAATACCCGTCTGTGTTACCGCATCTATCCAATCGAAATCGCGTACTTTAGAAGGATCATAATTTCCGTTAGCATCGTACGCCCTTAACACAGACGATTCCACGTCCGAATTCGGGAAATAAAACATCGTTTGGTCTAAAGCCGCGGACGGCGTTGATGAATTGTACCTGCCCGCATTACGTTCAGCGTTTCGTCTGAATTCAGCAAATTCTGCCCCATTCATCAAGGGCAGTTTTTTTATAGGTGACTGTACGCCATAGTATCCATTGTAAGTCACCTGGGTTTTTCCTGCGGTTCCCCTGTTCGTAGTAATCAGTATTACTCCGTTAGCACCACGTGAACCGTAGATTGCGGTTGCTGAGGCGTCTTTCAATACATCAATTGATTTTATATCTCCCGAATTCAAATCATTAAGGCTGCCGGCAAACGGCAACCCGTCAACTACGATCAAAGGATCGTTACCGGCATTGATAGACCTGTTACCTCTGATGCGAATAACAGGCGTTGAATTGGGATTATTATTCGGTGAGGCGATATCTACGCCGGCAACCAAACCCTGCATGGACTTTATCGCGTTTTGGGAAGGCACCTGCCGAATCGCATCACCTTTTATTGAAGATACCGCGCCGGTCAAGTCTTTCTTTCGTTGGGTTCCGTATCCAACCACTACCACGTCTCCCAATTGTTTTTCATTTGACGCTAACTGAAATACGGCATTTTTTTCTTTACTAATATCTATCTCACGAGTGTCATAGCCAACGTAAGAAATAACCAATACAGGGTTGGCCGCACTTAAGCGGATCGAAAAAGTGCCATCAGCCCGTGTAGTAGTAGCATTGCTGATATTTCCTTTTTCAGTAATGGTTGCACCGAAAAGCGGGTTAGCATTTTGACTGGTAACCTTGCCGGTAAAGTTCGATTGGGCAAATAAAGCGGCAGGAAGTAAAATGAAAGAAAGACCGTATAGGAAAATTTTATTCATGAGCAATCGTTTTTAAATTCAATATTATTTAATATATATTCAATGATATAAAGTTCAAGATTTTTTTTGGATTCCCCAATTTTTTTTTAAAATTATTTTTGAGACATGATTATTTTAATTCGCAGTAGTTTGAGAAATAGTAGTTAGGTTCCTATAGTTTCAATTCTTATTGGTCTTTGAAACCTGCTATAAGGGAATTAACAATTCGGAGAATTACAAAAGGTTTTTAAAAAATAAAAATGTGTAAGCAAACAGGGGAACGCAGATGTTATTTGAATAACCATCGAAGTGTTACGCGGACTTAGATATAAGGTCGATGAATTAGCTATGAAGTAGATATTCAGCAGAAATCTGCGTGGCTCTTCAAATGCAAGGCGCAGAGAAGTATGCAGTCAGATAAAAAAAAATTAACACAGCGGTTCACGTAAATGAGTTTGTGGTGGGCAACAAAGAAGAAGGCAAGCCGGGACTTAGTTTATCAAAAAAAAGCAACAATGATACTGATGGAAATGTTTTGATGATCACCATCAAGGCCGAATCTTTATGCATAGATCTTTATGTTTTTTTTCATAACTGAATTTTCAGCTAAGCTTCAGATTTAGTCTATTTTTTGGCGGCACTAGCTGCTTTCTTTTTGAAAAATTTGTATGGTTTTTTCGTTTGGCCGTTTTGGCTTTTTATTCACGAGTATTTTGACTAGTTTTTCCCCTTCTTCTTTTGTCAAGCATCTTGGGTCAACATAAAAATCAATATCTAATGGTTCATTTATTAGTCCCATAATTTTACGGCTTAAAATATTTTTCAGTTTATATTCGACAGTGGTCTGTCACACCAACGCTTCCCACAAAATCTCCACCGGATGTTTCGCCTTCACTCCGGTTCCATCTTTTATTTGATGGCGGCAACTTGTACCAGGGGCGGCAATAATTGTATCAGGCTCACGATTTCGCACAGCCGGAAACAGAACAAGCTCTCCAATCTTCATGGAAAGATCATAATGTTCTTTCTCATAGCCAAAAGAACCCGCCATGCCGCAGCATCCTGATGGAATGGTTTGTACAGAATAATTTTCAGGGAAGGATAACATCTTTGCCGAAGCTGCCGCAGTGGTTAATGCTTTTTGCTGGCAATGTCCATGAAGCTTTATATTTTTCTTTTCTTTGGTAAAAAGATCAACACTGATATTTCCCTTGTCAATTTCTTTGGCGATAAATTCATCTATTAAAAAAACATTTTTTTCCAATTGTTTTGCCGCTTCAAAATTTTTATCATCGGCAAGGTCAACATATTCATCAATGAAAGTAAGAATAGCGCTCGGCTCTATGCCGATCAAAGGTGTTTCTTCATTTATTATTTTACTGAAGATCGAAATGTTTTTGTTGGCAATTTTTTTGGCTTCTCTTAATAAACCTTTGGAAAGCCATGTTCTGCCGCTTTCTTCATGGGCTGTCATCAGTACTTCATAACCTAATTTTTCCAACAACAAAATTCCTTTTATCCCAATCTCCACATCATTATAATTTGTAAACTCATCACAAAACAAATAGACTCTTTTCTTGTTCCCCTTTTCCAAATTAGCCGGCACAGATATGGATTGGGAGTGGCTTGCCTCCTTTAGGGGTCGGGGGTATGGCCCGGTTTTAAACCACTTCCTCAATGTTGTTTTATGAATTGTTGGCATGGAACGTTCCGGGGCAAAGCCCGCTATTCGTTTCACCAAATTACCAATCGCCTTCGACTTCATTACGGAATTATAAACACCCGGAAGAACCGACCCCAACTTCGCAGAGCTGGTGAAATTAGCTATCAGCTTCGCACGAAACGGAACTCCGTTTGCATCATAATATTGCTGAAGAAATTCTGCTTTTAATTTAGCAACGTCCACATTTGAAGGACATTCTGATTTACATCCTTTACAGCTCAGGCAAAGATCCATCACTTCATAAATTTCTTTATGGTCAAAGCGATTCATCTTTTGGGAATTGGTAAGGAATTCGCGAAGGATATTCGCTCTTGCCCTTGTGGTATCCTTTTCATTTTTTGTAGCCATGTAAGAGGGACACATAGTACCGCCTGACAAATGTGTTTTACGGCAATCGCCCGTACCATTACACTGCTCTGCGTGTTGCAATACATCCTGATTGTGATATCGAAAAATGGTGTTGAATGTTGGTGTTTGCTGCCCCGGTGTGTAACGCAGCATGGTATTCATTGACGGCGTATCAACGATCTTATTCGGATTAAAAATGTTATAAGGATCCCATGTATGTTTTATTACCTTCAGCAGCTCATAATTTTTATCGCCCACCATTTGTTTTATAAATTCTCCCCGTAATCTTCCATCGCCGTGCTCACCGCTTAAAGAGCCGTTGTATTTTTTTACCAATGCAGCAACTTCTTCTGCAATGGTTCTGAAAAGTTTATTGCCTTCAACAGTTTTAAGATTGATGATCGGCCGCAAATGAATTTCTCCGGAGCCTGCATGTGCATAGTGCACGGCGTGTAGATCATACTTCATCAATATTTGATTGAACTCCGCAATGTAGGAGGGAAGGTCATTTACATCAACCGCCGTGTCTTCTATTACTGGAACAGCTTTTTCATTGCCCGGAATGTTTCCTAAAAGCCCCAGGCCGGCTTTGCGAAGCGACCATATTTTTTTTGTGTCATCGCCAAACAACAATGGAAAATGATAGCCTAATCCGGCAACCCGCATTTCTTCTTCCACATTTTTTGCTATAGCTGTTATTTCTTCGCGTGATTCTCTTGCAAATTCGATTACTAAAATAGCGCCGGGATCGCCCTGCACAAAGAAGCGGTTTTTTCTTTGCTCAATATTGTCTTTGGTACATTCAAGAATGTAACTGTCAATAAGTTCGCTTGCGCTGGGTTGAAATTTTAAGGCAACAAGATTTGCTCTCAACGACTCGTCGATAGAGTTAAAATGAACACATAACAGGCCCACTTCTTTCGGCGGCAATGGAATTACATTCAATTTTATTTCAGTGATAAAAGCAAGCGTGCCCTCAGAGCCGGCAATCAGTTTGCAAAAATTAAAATCGGGCAGGCCTGCGGTGAAGGGCGCAGTCTCTAATAAAATGTCTATGGCATAACCTGTGTTTCTCCTGTGAATTGTCTTCTTTGGATATTGCCCTCTTATTTCCTCCTGGTTGTCGTAATTGCTCAGCAGGCTCCGGGTCGTTTTATAGATGCTCGCTTCGAGAGAAACGCCTTCACATTTCTCATGAAATTCATCGGCGTTCAATGTTTTAAAAACAGTTTCAGAGCCATCGGAAAGTATTGCTTTTATCTCAAGGGCATGATCTCTTGTACTGCCATACACCACAGAGTTTGAGCCGCATGAATTGTTGCCAACCATACCGCCGATCATAGCCCGGTTGGCAGTGGATGTTTCGGGGCCAAATAAAAATCCATAAGGTTTTAAAAACATATTGAGCTCGTCGCGTATAACGCCGGGCTGTACCCGAACCCAATGTTCACCTTCATTCAGCTCCAGTATTTGTGTAAAATTTTTAGAAACATCCACAACAATTCCGTTGCCTACTACCTGTCCCGCAAGGGATGTTCCGGCAGTCCTTGGTATGAGCGATGTTTTTTCAGAGCGTGCAAAATTTACCAGCTTCCTGAGGTCATCAATTGTTTTGGGAAGCGCTACTGCCAAAGGGATTTCCCTGTAAGCAGATGCATCTGTAGCGTAAACTATTCTCCATTCATCACCGAGGAATAAATCACCTTCTAATTGCCCGGCCAACTCTTTCAGCCTTTCCTTCATTTTTCAAAATTTTTTTTTGTAAGGGATAAAATTAAATGCTTTTAGGTAAAAGAATGACTAATGTGATGAAAGGCTTTACGGTGCTGTCTTTTCGACGATAGGAAAAATCTTTCGAATTGTATAAGTCTATGATGCTTTATACTTTTTCAATTTTTTTTTAGCATGGAGATTTCTCAGCTGTAGCCACTGCAACTTATGGCCTACGCACAAAACCTTTCACTCCTTCGAAAAGACGTCTCTCTTTGGGCCGTACAAACCTGCGCACCGGTGTTCCGGCGATAGGAGAAATCTCCCGAAATAAGAATGCACTAAAAATGTGAACAAGTGTATTTAATTCCTTATTAAAAGGCAAGAAGGCAGGTTTAACAGTTTTTGGTAAAATTCTTGAAAAGAAAGTAAAAATTTTTTACATGCAAAGAACATTCTTTTTAGTCGCGATTTATTTTATTGGGATGACAATAATAAGTTGCCATAAAAAAAATTATCCATCGCATACCGGGGTTCCCATGGTTGAAAACCCGTGGACTCTGCAGCTGTAAAGAAACCTGTCGCGGCAAAAAAGAAAGAGCCATTGCCAAAGGTGATTGCTGTAAATGATGAAGCGGCGCATAAAAGCGTAGATGGACGGCTATATTATGATGTGATGGGCCACCGTTATTGGAAAAATTATAAAGACGAAAAATATTACCTGTTTAATAAATCTATGTTTAGCAACCCGGACTTCACCGCTCCCAAATAAATTTTGGAACTTTCCGGCATCTCAGAGAATAGGCAATAAGCACAAATTTCTTTGAACGATTGCCGCAAATTCTTCCTTGAATCTTCTTTTCGCCATTCATTCATAAAATTGATTCAATGCCAATGAATTAATTTTTACTTTTGGCGTCGTAACTTCATTGACTTTAGAAAGATTCAGTTTTGTCAATACTGAATTATCACTTAGTTATATTATATGGCAGCAACATTTGTAAGGCAGTTTCTTGATTTCGAACAACCTATTAAAGATTTGTACGAGCAGATAGAAGACAATAAAAAGCTGGCTTCAAAAAATTCAAAGGTAGATTATGATACCATCATAAATCAGCTCGAACAATCTATTGTTTTAAAAAGAAAAGAAATAACTGAACGCCTGACTCCGTGGCAAAAGGTACAACTCAGCCGGCATCCTGACCGGCCTTATACTTTGGAATATATCCTGAAAATGTTTACCAACTTCGTAGAGCTGCATGGGGACAGAAACGTGCGGGATGATAAAGCGATGATTGGGGGCTTCGCACAGCTTGACGGCGATACGGTAATGGTAATAGGCCAGCAAAAAGGCACTAATACTAAAATACGCCAGATGCGCAATTTCGGTATGGCTAATCCTGAAGGTTATCGTAAGGCTTTGCGATTAATGAAGCTTGCGGAAAAATTTGAAAAGCCTATCATCACTTTTATTGATACACCGGGAGCCTATCCCGGCTTGGAGGCCGAAGAGCGCGGACAAGGAGAAGCAATAGCGCGGAATATTTATGAAATGCTTCGGCTAAAGGTTCCGGTGATCTGTGTTATTATTGGCGAAGGCGCCAGCGGTGGCGCTTTGGGAATCGGCGTGGGCGACCGTGTGTTGATGATGGAAAATACCTGGTATTCGGTAATATCGCCGGAAAGTTGCAGCACTATCCTTTGGCACACCTGGGAATATAAAGAAAAAGCTGCAGAGCAATTGCGCCTGACCTCAGATAATATGCTGAAGTTTGGCCTTGTAGATGGCATCGTTCCGGAACCCCTGGGCGGCGCTCATTGGAACTATGATGAAGCAGCCGGCAATTTGAAAAAATATATAAAACCTATTATTGCAGCGCTAAAAAAGATTTCACCGGAAGATCGCGTAACACAACGTATTGAAAAGTTTGGCAAGATGGGTTTTTGGGATGAGGATTAGATATCAGTTAATCAGTTAATCAGTTAATCAGTTAATCAGTTAATCAGTTAATCAATCAACCAATAAACCAATAAACCAATCAACCAATAAACCAATCAACCAATAAACCAATAAACCAATCAACCAATCAACCAATCAACCAATAAACCAATAAACCAATAAACCAATCAACCAATAAACCAATCAACCAATAAACCAATAAACCAATAAACTAATAAACCACCCAACTAATAAATGTCACTAACAAATTCTTTAAAGGGTACGGGAGTTGCTTTAATAACTCCTTTCAAAGTAAACTTTGATATAGACTATGATAGTCTTGAAAAGGTTATTGAAAACGTGATAGCTAATGAGGTAAATTATTTGGTGACATTGGGTTCAACCGGTGAAGCAGCAACATTGGAGCAGTCGGAAAAAATTGAGGTTATAAATTTCACCTTCGAAAAGGTGAAAGGCCGCGTACCGGTAGTTGTTGGTATTGGCGGAAATTATACCAGGGAAATATTACAAAACCTTGCATCGTATCCTCTTGAAAATGCAGCCGCTATTTTAACGTCAAGCCCTCACTACAACCGGCCTTCACAGGAAGGGATATTTCAGCATTATAAAAAAATTGCAGAAGCTTCACCAAAGCCGGTCATCATTTACAATGTGCCATCGAGAACGGGCAGCAATGTAACGGCTGCAACCACATTGAAGCTTGCGAATGAATGTGACAATATTGGGGGAATAAAAGAAGCAAGTGGCAACATGCTTCAATGCATGTATATTTTAAAGAATCGCCCGGAAAGTTTTTTGGTCGTAAGCGGGGACGACCAGCTTACACTTCCTCTTATTGCCTGCGGAATGGACGGCGTAATAAGCGTGGCTGCAAATTATTGTCCGAATGATTTTTCGGCGATGGTTGATTTTGCGTTAGCAGGTAATTTTGAAAAGGCACGGGAGCTTCATTATAAATTATTGCAGGCGAACGACCTGTTATCCATAGAAAATAATCCTGCCGGCGTAAAAGCCTTTCTTGCAGAAATGGGTTTAATTGAAAATAATTTGCGCCTGCCGCTTGTTCCCTTAAGCGATGCCGTTTACCAAAAAGTAAAGGAAGCGGTTGTGAATAGGCAATGGTGAATAGGCAATAGGCAATAGGCAATAGGCAATAGCAATAAGCAATAGGCAATAGGCAATAAGCAATAGGCAATAGGCAATAAGCAATAGGCAATAGGCAATAGGCAATAAGCAATAGGCAATAGGCAATAGGCAATAAGCAATAGGCAATAGGCAATAGACAATAAGCATTCACTATTGCCCATTCACCTGTATGCTTAATCAAAAAATCATTTTATTTTTTCTTTGCAATTTGATCATAAACATCACTTACTCGCAATTCAAAATCACCTTTGTAGTGAGGCAGCCGGCTGACAAATACCTTGGTGATACCATTTTTGTTACAGGAAATTTTAATAATTGGGATCCGGGAGATAAGGAATATGCACTCAGTAAAAATTCGGAGGAAATTGCTTCCATTACGTTAGACTTATCTCCGGGAAATTATGAATATAAATTTACTCGGGGAGAGTGGTCCAAAGGCGAAGCGGATGCCGGCGGTAGTGGCGTACCCAACCGCACTCTTCATGTGTTAGGCGATACGCTAATTCATGCAAACATTTCCGGCTGGGCTGATGAATTTGATCAACATCCTGCGCAGCGAACCCATACACTTTCTAAAAATGTAAAGGTGATGGATAGTGCTTTCTACATTCCCCAGCTTGGCCGAAGCCGTAGGATCTGGCTGTACCTGCCACCCGGTTATTTTACTTCACGCAAAAAGTATCCGGTGCTCTATATGCATGATGGCCAAAATCTTTTTGATGAGGCAACCTCTTATGCGGGTGAGTGGGGCGTAGATGATTTCCTTGACTCAATTTTTTCTTCAGGCAAAAAAGAAGCGCTGGTAGTAGGGATTGACAATGGCTTACAAAAAAGAATGACCGAATACAACCCCTATAACTTTGAAAAGTTTGGTAATGGTGAAGGCGATCAGTACGTTGATTTTTTGGTAAAAAATTTAAAGCCATATATCGATAAGCATTATCGCACTTTGCCCGGCAAAAAGAATACGTACATAGCGGGCAGCTCTATGGGAGGCCTTATTTCTCTCTATGCTGTACTAAAATACCCGCATAAGTTTGGTGGTGCCGGAATTTTTTCTCCCGCCTTTTGGACGGCATCGGGTATTGACAGTCTGGTAATTTCAAATGCTAAACGTATGAATAGCCGGCTCTTCTTTTATGCCGGCGCGAAAGAAAGGGAGACTATGATCCCCGATATGAAACGTATTGCAGGAGAAATAAGAAAACGATCTGCATCTCCTTTAAAAGAAGTTATCGACCCGCAGGCGATGCATAATGAAGTTGCGTGGAGAAAATATTTTCCGGAATTTTACGAATGGGTTTTGTTGAAAAATGAATAAGGGATAATGTGTACCATTCAGGCTAAATAGCAAGTTCCTTCCAGCGCACATTCAGTATTTTCAAACACTTCGCAGGCCTCCCCCCGGAATACATTTAGATCTTCATACTTCGAAGAAAAATGACCCAGTAATAATTTTTTAGCCTTCGCTTTTTTAGAGATCATGGCCGCCTGCTTTGTAGTGGAATGAAATCTATCCAAAGCTTTTTCTTCTAAATCGTGCAGGTAAGTAGATTCGTGGTATAATAAATCTACACCCTTTACCCTTTCGATTATTGGCTCAAAGTACCCTGTATCTGCACAATAGGCATAAGACTTAGCTTCAGACCCCGGGGAAGTGAGCAGCTCGTTTTTTATTAATTCATTTGAGGGCGAAATGTAGTCATGGCCTTCCTGTAAGCTCTCATAAAAAGAAGGCGGTATATTATATTTTGATACACGCTGCGGATCAATTCTCCTTGCATTCTTTTTTTCTGAAAATAAAAATCCCCAGGTTTCTATCCGGTGATTTACCCTAAAGCATTGTACGGTTATCTTTTTATCTTCAAAAATTGTCTCTTCATTTTGCAGCACATGAAAGTTTATAGTATAAGGCAGATGGGCATTTGCAACGCCAAACTGCAGCTCAATAATTTCTTTCAAATTTTTTGGTGAATGAATGTTAATCTCATTCTTCCGGTTGTTTAAGCCCATGGTGGTCAGCAGGCCAATCAAGCCAAAGTAATGGTCGCCATGCAAATGAGAAATAAATACGTGATTGATTTTTGCATGTTTTATTTTAAACTTAGTCATTTGCATTTGAGTTCCTTCGCCGCAATCCACTAAAAATTTGTGATCCCGCGTTTGCACAATTTGTGATGTTGGATGCCTGCCATGCGCGGGCACGGCAGAATTATTTCCTAATATGGTTACGGCAAGCACTTGAGTAAATTATAAATTAAGAACTGTAAATAAATTTCAACTTTGATGCGGGGAAACAGGGTCAAAACAACTCTCTTTCTATATATTCCATTTGCACAATGTCCCAGGCTTCGCTTTCCGTTGGAGTAATATTCATTACCTCCAACAATTCTTTGTCATCTAAAAATGTTTCAATTTCAACGCTTAAATTACAAAAGACCATAGAACAATTTGAATCATAAAATGTTTGTTGTATGGAAGCTAATAAGTTGGCGGATTCCTCATCTATTTGCTGGATTGTTTTAAAGTTTATGATCACATTGTTAGGATTCTCATTGAGAAAAGAAAGCAGCAAGGCTTGTAGTTCTTCTGTCATATTAGCAGATAAAAAATGCTCTTCAATGGTAATGACATGGAATTTCTCTTTGGTATCAATTTTGACTTTCATAGCAAATTAGTTTAGCAAACAATTTCCATCAAAGTTATAAAAAAAGATAAGGGTTGATTTTTAGATGAATAAGCCTGGCCGTCCGGGTTGTGTAATTAATTATCAGTAAAGCGATTCTATCCATTTTAATTTAACCTTTTTTTCGTGGTTTTCAACATCATGTGTATTTGTTTTAGCAACTAATAGTAGAATTTATTCGTTATTATTGTATAGTATTAAATTGAAATATATGGACAACAATTTTTCAGCGCAGGTTAAAGAAATCATTTCCTATAGCAGGGAAGAAGCTTTGCGTTTGGGTAATGATTTTATAGGTACCGAACATCTCGTTCTCGGGCTTATAAGGGATGGGGAAAATACTGCTATAAAAATCTTAAAGGCTTTTAACGTGGACTTGTATGAGCTAAGAAAAGAAATAGAATTGGCCGTGAAAGATAAAACCGGGAAGAATATTGCTAACATCAATTCTTTACCGCTTACCAAGCAGGCAGAAAAAGTGATAAGAATTACCGTGTTGGAAGCCAAGGCCAACAAAAGCCCTTTAGTAGAGAGTGAGCACCTGATGCTTTCTATTTTAAAAAATAAAGAGAACATTGCTACGCAGATTCTCAACCAGTTTGATGTGGATTATGATATGTTTAAAAATGAGCTGGGCTATGTAAAAACAGATCCGAAAGCCGAATTCCAGGATGACGAAGGTGATGAATTTGATGAAGAGAGAAAATCTTATTCACAGCAACGTTCCGCAAAAGGCTCTCCGGCACAGGCAAAATCTAAAACTCCCGTTCTTGATAATTTCGGCAGAGATATTACCCGCCTTGCAGAGTTGGGAACGCTCGATCCAATCGTAGGCCGGGAGGTGGAAATAGAAAGGGTTTCACAGATATTAAGCCGTCGTAAAAAGAACAACCCGATATTAATAGGTGAGCCTGGCGTTGGTAAAACAGCAATCGTAGAAGGCCTTGCTTTACGTATCATTCAAAGAAAAGTAAGCAGGGTTTTGTTTGATAAGAGAGTCGTGTCTCTTGACCTTGCCGCTTTGGTAGCGGGTACTAAATACCGGGGGCAATTTGAAGAAAGAATGAAAGCGATCATGAACGAGCTTGAAAAAAACCGCGACGTTATTTTATTTATAGATGAGATTCACACTATTGTTGGCGCAGGTGGCGCAAGTGGCTCACTGGATGCATCTAATATTTTTAAACCAGCCCTGGCACGTGGCGAGCTGCAATGCATTGGAGCCAGCACGCTTGATGAATACAGGATGTACATAGAAAAAGATGGCGCACTTGATCGCCGTTTTCAAAAAGTGATGGTAGAGCAGCCAAGCGTGGAAGAGACTATCGAAATTCTTACTAATATCAAAAGTAAGTATGAAGATTTTCACAACGTGACATATAACGAAGAAGCCATAGACGCTTGTGTGAAATTAAGTGATCGTTATATGACTGACAGGTTATTGCCCGATAAAGCAATTGATGTGTTGGACGAAGTAGGAGCAAGGGTTCATCTTAAAAATATAAATGTTCCTAAAGAAGTGGTAGAACTGGAGAAAAAGATAGACGATATAAAACACGAAAAAAATAAGGTAGTAAAAAGCCAGCGCTTTGAAGAAGCTGCTTCTTTGCGTGATACAGAGAAAAGATTGCAGGAAGATTTGGAAAAAGCCAAAGCCGATTGGGAAGAAGAAAGCAAGAACAGGCGTTTTCCGATTGATGAAGAAGCCATCGCCGAAGTGGTAAGTATGATGACGGGAATACCAGTGAAAAGAATGGTGCAGGCAGAGACTGAAAAACTTCGCAGGATGGCGCAAGACCTTACAGGTGCAGTTGTTGGCCAGGAAGAGGGTATTCAAAAAGTAGTGAAAGCTATACAAAGAAATAGGGTGGGTTTAAAAGATCCGAAAAAGCCAATTGGTACATTTATTTTTCTTGGGCCCACCGGTGTTGGTAAAACGGAACTTGCAAGAGCGTTAGCCCGTTATATGTTTGACAGCGATGACGCCCTGATAAGAATAGATATGAGTGAGTACATGGAGAAATTCACTGTATCCAGATTGATTGGTGCTCCTCCGGGATATGTAGGCTACGAAGAAGGCGGCCAGCTAACGGAGAAGGTTAGGCGCAAACCTTATTCAGTAATTCTTTTAGATGAAATAGAAAAAGCGCATCCTGATATTTATAATATTCTTCTGCAGGTATTGGACGATGGACAGCTTACCGATGGCCTCGGCAGGAAAATAGATTTCAAGAATACAATGATCATCATGACGTCCAATATTGGTGCAAGACAATTGAAAGATTTTGGGGATGGTGTTGGTTTCAGTACTGCCTCACGTGTACAGAATGCGGAAGAAAACACAAAAGCTGTAATAGAGAAGGCGCTCAAGCGTACTTTCAGTCCTGAATTTCTGAACAGGATTGATGATGTAGTGATCTTCAATAACCTTACGCAGGAAAATATCTTCTCGATCATTGATATATTGATGAAAGGAGTTACCAAAAGGCTCCACAATCTTGGACTTACTTTAGACCTTACACCGGAAGCGAAAACATTTATTTCAGAAAAAGGATTTGACTCGCAGTTTGGAGCAAGGCCCTTGCACAGGGCAATTCAGAAATACCTTGAAGATCCTTTAGCCGAGGAAATATTGAACCTTAATATCAAAAACGGAGATGTGTTAATTGCTGATCTCGATAAAGAAAATGCAAAAATTACCTTCGAGGTGAAAGGTGGGGTGAAGAAAGAAGAAGCTTCTGAAGCTTAAATGAAGAAATAACAATTTTAAATAAAAAATGCCATCGAAAGATGGCTTTTTTTCCGCGTTTAACAAAGATTATTTTTTTACATAGGGCAAGAGAAGAAGGATATATAAAGTATTTACACATCAAAATATAATAAAATACAAAATGAGCGCTAAATAACCCCTAAAAATTTAATATTACTTTTTTTACCTAAAATATAAGTGGTAGTAAAAAAGTGAACAAAAAATAACGGTAGGGGCTATCATAGACATAGATTATTTAATAAATCTTCGTATTGCTCTTTAGTAAGTTGCATTTCTTCCCCCTCGCAACACATGTAAATATTGGGAGATCTAATATAATCTTTTGAAAAGTTTTTTGCGCCGCTATCTTTTATTTTAGAAATATCTCTGTGACAAACATCGTTAGTATCTGATTTTATTGACAACAATTCAGTTTCTTTGCAACCCTCAAAAGATATTAGGGCATCAAAATCAATTCTACAAAAAATTATTGGGCTACTAACTGTCGTTTTGTAAAATTTGGAGATATGTTTACATACTGAGAAACTTGTATTCTTGGCGCAATCCTCTTCAAAAACTGAGATTGAGCCGTCCTTACCGGTCTTGAAACAATGACTTCCAAATCTTCCTCAGGAAGCGTCGTATTTTTGGATATGTAACGTTCTAATGAGATACATTTTTCGCTTATTACATTTAGATAATTTGAAATTTCTTCTATCGAGACATTCTCTTTCTCGTAAATAATTTCATATTGTTCTCCAATTCCTTTCTCGTGACTTAAATATAGGGATGAATCTGCTTTTATGGTTATTAAAATAAAATCATCTTTTATAAATAAGTTTATAATAATATCCCCATTAGAATTAGGTAATGCATTGCTGTCAAATTGATAAGTCCTTCCGAGAGCATTAATTTCAATAGCTTTTCTAATTACATCGTTTTCAAATCTTTTACCCTCCCCAAAGTCCCATCCCTCATTAAATTGAGCAAATGAATTGATTTTTTTTATACTGGAATCAATAATAATCTCAGATATTTCAAAGTCTGAATAATTAAAATCTGTGCTCATAAATTATTGTTTATTTTACTTGTTCATTAAAGAAGTAACCTCTTTTATATCTAAGACTTTAGTTTTTGTTTTTTCTTGAAAATCATCTAAGGCTTTACTGATATTAGATACTAAAGTTTTAGCAGTAGTCAAAGACATATTTAGTAGATGTGTCGGTTGGCCATTGACAGTTATAGTCAAAAATATATCCGAGACTGTTAAGGTTACTAAAACAGCGTTAGTGTAAATTACCGGTAAACTTATGGGAAAATCTGATTCTATGTTTGACTTTCTTTCTTCATTCATCCTTAAATGTATTAATTAGCAATCATAATAACGAGTATTAATACAAATTTACCTAAAAAATAAAGTAATAAACTTAAGAATAAAAAACTACTCTGATGGAGATAAATGAAGGGAATTATTATTCAACCCCTTGCAATGTTATTCCGGCCTGTCCTAAGTGTGGGGGTCAAAAGCCTTATGTAAATACATAATGTAAATTTTTTTAAATGGCTAATACCATTTTTTAAATGGCTAATACCAAATGTTATTATCGTTATTTAGAAATTCCGGAACTGTATTTAAAGCATCCAATATTGCATTGACAACCTGGGTTCCCTGCCATGTATTTAATAGCCATCACATAAAAAAGGAATAGCAGGACGGTTAGCTAGGGATACTTTCAAAAAGAATATAAAAGCAAATGGAGCAGCAATATTTATCAATGGATTTAATTGGAGCGCAACCGAAAAATCAGATAAGTTGGAGAGAAGTATAATATCAAGCGGAAAACTTAGTTGAAGGCCAACTCTTGCAAATAGTATTTCCTCAATAGCCCGCCGCCCCATCATCGCCTCTTTTATCACCAACTGCTCTAATGGATTTATCCGGCATTCTCATGATCACCTCGGTTCTTCCGATCGCATCTATTACAGTTACTTTATAGCCTATGTGCTCCAACTGAGTTATCAAATTTTTATCAAAATCCTTCTCAACAAATAATTCATCAGGCAGCCATTGATGATGAAACTTTGGCTTGTTCACTGCTTCCGACGGAGAAAGTTTAAAATCAATAATATCAATCAATGTCTGATAAACACTGGTGGGAATAGTGGTGCCACCGGGCGTGCCTACCACAATCCATGGGTTATTATTTTTTAAGACGATAGTAGGGGTCATACTACTCAGCATGCGCTTGCCTGGAGATATTGCATTAGCCTCGCCGCCTACGGCTCCATACATATTTGGTACGCCGGGTTTCACACTAAAATCATCCATTTCATTATTCAATAAAAATCCTGCACCTGCTACTACCACACGGCTTCCATACCCACCATTTAAAGTTGTTGTGACAGATACGGCATTGCCTTCATTATCCAGCACATCAAAGTGCGTGGTTTCTTCACTTTCGATTATTCCTTCTTTAGTGTCTTTGCTATTTCCTGCTTTGCCGGGTGTATAATCTTCCATTCTTTTTTTAAGATATGCATCGCTTACTAAAGTTTTTACCGGCACTTTTACAAAATCAGCATCTCCTAAAAACTTTGCACGATCTGCATAAGCACGTCGTTCTACTTCTGTCATCAATTGCACAGATGGCAGTGTTTCAAATTTCATATCGCTCAAATGTTTGTAACTGCCCATCTTCATCATTTGTTCTAAAATAATTCCACCACTGCTTGGCAAGGGCATGGTGACAATTGTATTTCCTTTGTAATTGAAGACAATCGGTTCACGCGATTTTGCTTTATAATTTTTTAAATCTTCTGCGGTAATAATGCCATTGCCAGCTTTCATCTCCTCCACAATAAGCCTCGCTGTTTCACCTTCATAAAAACCTTTTGCGCCATTATCTCTTATTCTCTTTAAGGTGTTTGCTAAATCTTTTTGAATAAGAATATCACCTGCTTTCCATTCCTGTTTTTTCTCAAAAACAATCGGCGAGTCGTTTAATTCTTCAAACTCTTTTTTATAATAATTAAAACTACTTGCCTGCGATGCAGAAATTGCAAAACCTTTTTCAGCTAAATCAATAGCAGGCTGTATTAGTTTTTTAAAGGGAAGCCTGGCATACTTCATATAAGCGAATAGCCCGGCCACGGTTCCCGGCACGCCTACGGCCAGGTGCCCATCCTGTGATAACTGCATTTGTGCGTTACCATTATCATCCAGGTACATATCCCTCGTAGCTGCAGCAGGAGCCGTTTCGCGATAGTCTATGGATATGTTTTGCCCGTGTTTTAAATGCGCAATCATAAATCCGCCGCCACCAATATTGCCTGCTCCTGGATATACAACCGCTAAGGCAAGCTGAGTCGCAACAGCAGCGTCTATAGCATTGCCTCCTTGCTTTAAAATGTTTACACCTACCTGGCTGGCAAGTGCATGAGCAGAAACCACTGCCCCGTTTTTGCATGTAATGCTTTTTTGTGTTTTATAGTGGAAGGCGTCTAATTTGTTTTGAGCAGATAAGAAAGATGGGAAATAAAAAAGTAAAAAAAAGAGATAAGTTTTTGGAATGAGCATCATGCAGGTTTTTTATTTGAGCCTAAGTTATATAAAAAGACTTTTGTAACTTCAAGATAACCCCCAAAACGAAACATTATGCTTAGAAACGTTACACATCCCGTCAAAACATTTTTGCTCCTTTTAATTTTTTCCGCATCTACCAGTATTGCAACTGCCCAGAAAGCAACCATTAAGGGTGTAGTAAAAGATGACAGAGGGCCGCTTGCAAATGCATCAGTAGTTCTTGAAGGAAAAAATAATGGTACAACAACAAATGAGAATGGTGAGTATACCTTGAAAGTTGATCCCGGCACCTATAACGTAGTTATAAACTATGTGGGCAGCCAGTTATATCGCAAAAAAATAACAGTGCGGGCCAATGAAAATGCTACGGCTGATGCAACACTCACTTCTGCCATTACAGATGAGGAAATTGTTTTAGTAGGCAGCCGCTCTGCAGGCAGAAGTAATTTAGCCACCCCTGTTCCCGTTGATGTAATTCCTGTTTCGCAGGTAATCAATGATATCGGGCAGGTAGACCTTAACCAGATTTTAAATTTTATCGCTCCATCGTTTCAGTCATCGCGACAAACGGTGGCTGATGGTACAGCTCACCTGGATCCTGCACAATTGCGTGGATTAGGCACAGACCAGGTGTTAGTGCTTATCAATGGAAAGCGCAGGCACCAGTCAGCATTGGTAAATGTAAATGGTACTATTAACCGCGGACAGGTAAGTACTGACCTTAGTACTATCCCTGCAACAGCCATTGAAAGAATTGAGATTTTGAGAGACGGAGCTGCGGCGCAATATGGCTCCGATGCTATTGCCGGTGTGATAAATATTGTATTAAAAAAGAAAACGGGCATACTTGAAGCGAGTGCCAGCTATGGTGAATACATTACAAAATACCCTAAAAATTATGCCTTATATAAACTCCAGGGAAAGACTGATAACCCGGATGTAAGTGTGACTGATGGCAAAACTTTCCAGGGGGCGCTTGGCTATGGATTTAATATTGGCAAAGGCTATCTCACACTTAATGGAGAATACATTGACCGCGGCGGTACTAACAGGACCGGCACTTATACCGGGAGTATTTACCCGAATGTAAATAATGTAAATAAAGATGATTCCATTTTATCAGCAAGGGGCTTAACAAGAAATAATTTTGACTTGCGTGCAGGCAATTCTAAAATGAAAAGCGGGATGATATTTTACAACTTTGGAATCCCTGTTGGTGCAAATGGCGAGTTGTATGCCTTTGGTGGATATAGCAAGAAAAAAGGAAATGCCACCGGCTTCTATCGGTATCCTTCAGGCATTCCCGGCAATGCGACGATATATCAATCTAATGTATTCGCTGTTTACCCGGATGGCTTTCTACCGGAGATACATACAAATATCATGGACTTTTCCTCTGCCGTAGGCTACCGTACAAAATTCAATGACTGGAACTTTGATATCAGTAATACATACGGTATAAATAAGTTTGATTTTGACATTCAAAATTCTCTGAACTACACTCAATTGCCGATGCTGCAAATGCGCAGACTTCGTTTGATGCTGGCGGATTAAAGTTTTACCAGAATACCGTTAATGCAGATCTTTCTAAAAAGTTCGACGTTTTAAGTGGCTTCAATTTTGCCACCGGGCTGGAATACAGGATTGATGGCTTCGGCATAAGAAGTGGCGAAGAAGCATCATACAGGAACTATGATGTGAACTCTAGTGCTGCTTCCGGCGCCCAGGTGTTTCCCGGTTTCGTTAACACCATTGGCGATGATAAAACAAGAAATGTAGAAGCAATCTATTTAGATGTAGAACAGGATTTTTCAAAAAAATTCTTGCTCACCGGTGCTGGCCGTTACGAACACTATAGCGACTTTGGCGGCACGTTTAATTATAAATTCAGTACCCGCTATAGTTTCAGTGACCGGTTCAGTTTACGTGCATCTATTAGCTCCGGCTTTCGTGCTCCGTCTATGTAACAGCGTTATTATGAAAAGACAAACACCTTGTTTGTTTCCCAGGGCGGTACTTTGGTTCCCGTACAGGCCGGCACCTTCACTAACGACAGCAAGCTCGCCGGTTTATTAGGCATTCCAAAGCTTAAGCAGGAAACCAGTAATAACTATTCCGTCGGCCTTACGGCTAAGCCATTCACGGGTTTTGAAGTAACCATAGATGCTTACCAGATAGATATTAAAAACAGGATCATTTATACAAATAATTTCAATGGCAATACAAGCGCACAAATAAAGTCTATATTAGACGCAGCAGGCGCACAAACAGCCGCTTTTTTTACCAATGCCATTGATACAAGGGCAAAAGGGCTCGAAGCCGTGCTTTCTTATTCAAAAAAATTTATGCAAAAACACTCTTTGCGTACTACACTTACCATGACTTTTATAGATAATGAAGTAAGGAAAGATGCCAATGGAAACCCTATTACCATGCCTCGGATGTTTTATTAAATGGCGGGCAAATAGGCAACTACTTCAACCGAGAAGATCAGAGCAGGGTAGAGGTTGCTAATCCGCAAAATAAGATCAGCCTTACCTTTAACTACAAGTATAGCAAGTTTGGCGTAATGCTTCGCTTTGTGCGCTTTGGTGAAGTGCAATATCTTGATCCCAGCATTAATCCTGATAGTACTCAGAAATTTCCTGTAAATGCATTTACCGGGAACAAAGAAACATTAGATCAAACTTTTGATGCGAAAACAGTTACTGATCTATCATTGTCTTACGACATAACAAAAGAAGTAAGTGCCACGATTGGAGCTAACAATCTCTTTAATGTATATCCCGATATTCAAACACATAGCGGCAACCAGAGCTCAGGCCGGTTTCTCTATAGTCGCAGGGTTGCGCAAATGGGTTTTAACGGAGCCTATTATTTTGCACGATTAAAATTGAATTTAAATACCAAAAAGTAAAATTTGTGTAGACATATTCTTAAGGCCGGTAAGTTAAATCTTCCCGGCTTTTTATTTGAACGGGAACAAATAGTGTGACATTTAATTTGTTTCCAATTGCATTACCTTCTTTTTCTGGACCATAGACAAGTGTAATGACTTTTTCATTTTTCTAATGATGTAGCAGCAAAAATTATAGGCCATATTACTGGCAGTGACTGGTATTAAAACTAACACTCCTGTCTTTTCTTTGTATTGCGGATTGATGGAAAGAAAATATTTTACATCTTCATTTTCACTGGTTTCAAATCTTTCAATATCAGTTACTTTAAATCTTACCTGGAAATGTATTTTTAATACAAAAGGATTTATTTCTTTTTTGCTTAATCGCATCGAGTTGAGGAGATCTTTTTTAAATTCAATAATTCTTCTTGTTGTGACCCTGTTACGTCTCGGATAACACTTGTAGGTGTATTTACAAATCATCGCGTACATTAGCGGATTAGCCATAAAACCGGTAACGTATACAGCAGTAAATGGGTGCATGAGCTTGTAGCGCATGTATTTATAAAAAAGGGAGTTCAGGGGAAATTTGCCTTTCTTATATTTATCCAGCAATCCGAATGCTGAACGGAATACTACCACTTTCTTATTATTAACTTTCAAGGGATATGCACCTGCGGTGCAAAAGCCAGCCAGTTCGCTTTGCTCATATAGAAAACTTATTTCAAAACTTTCGGGATGAATGCCCCAAATGTATTGATTGAACTCCCGTGTCGTAAGATCGGGGTTAAGGGTAAGTTTAAATATTTCATATAGCCTGTCTAATGAATGCGGCTCGCTATTAATATCGCTAAGGCCAAATGTTACTAAATCCATCGTATAAAATTTTTGAAAATAATAGTAAAATTTTTTACAGTCGCGCAAAGCCTTTACGCTATACCGTTAAAAGCTTTGATCAAAGTTGGCCAGTATTACTCAGCGTATAAAAACGAAGTGAAAAATCAATACAAAAAAGTGAAAAATCAGGAGCTAAATTTTACTTCCTCAAGAACTAACGCAGTATGATCGGTTCTGTATGTGGTAGATATTTCCACAAGCCGGTTGTTAAATATAAATTGCCAGGGAGATCTGCCGCCCTGCTTAATGAATCTGCTGTTGATGATCATTCCGGAATCAACTTTCAGGAAATAAGGTGGAAGCAACTTCTCCATTTCCCTAAGTGAAGAATGATATTGATAACTTTTCCGATTTTGAAGATGAAGGGTTACGTAATTTTTTCCGTATACCGAAGTATCTATAAACATAAGTTTTTTCAACTCCACTTTTCTCGCTACAAATTCTCTCCCTATATGTTCCTGCAGGTTGAGCATGATAGTTTCGGTGCGCATGGTGTTTGCAAATTGTGCATAAGGCAGCAGCCTTTGCACGTCCTCATAAAGCTGTTGTTCATCATAGGGTTTTACTGATTTTTTTACAAAGCCTCCTGCGGCAAGCTTCCGCGCTTGTGTGCGATTGGGAGCATTTGTATTGCCTGTAAAAAAAATGATGGGGCTATAAAAATGTCTCTTTACATATTTGGCAATTTCAAAACCGTTTTTTTTGCCTTTTATCTCAATATCCAGGATGGCGATGTGCGGTATGTTTTTGCAAACCAAAACTGCATCGTCATAATTATCTATATATTCTTTTTCGGGATGTGCTAAAACAATGAAGCCATTATCTATAAAAAAATCTCTGATGTTTCTGTAAATAATAGATTCATCTTCAACTAATAATATTTTGATTGGTTCGGCAGTCATCAAGAAAAATATAATTCAAATGATGTTCCTCCGGGATTGCTTTTCTTTACCTCTTTAGCGGATAATTGCTGCACCAGGCCGGCAACTAATTTCGAGCCTTCCCCCTTTTTAGTAATTTTTTCATCGTAACCCTTGCCATTATCAACGACAGACAACTGATATTCTTTTTTTTGTTTTGTGCATATCACATTTATTTCCCCGTCCTGCCTATCTGTGAAGGCATATTTAAAACTGTTGATCACCAGCTCATTTACAATAAAACCTACCACCTGCGCTTTTTTTCCTTGCAGATAAACAGGAGCAGTAACCTTGGTTTGTATGTCTTTATTTAATGAATAGGCTTTTGAGACATTGGTGCAAATTTTATTTAAGTAGTCATGTAAATAAATTTTCTCAGTTAGTTTTGTTTCCATCAAATCATATAATGTGTTTAAAGGAAAAATTTTTTGTTTTAATAATTCAAACTCTTTTGCAAATGAACTGTCTTTTCTAATTTGAGAAATGTTTGCATTAATTATAGCCATGTTTCCTCTGGCATAATGGAGCGTATAGTTTTTTTCACCATTGATTCTTTTTCTGCTTTGAAAAATAAAATATATAATAATAACAGAAGCAAGGATAATAATTGAGAAAATAATGAGACCGAGATTTTTGATTTTTAGTTCTTTTTCATTTAGTGCTATTTGCTCATTTGCATGATTAAGACTATCTCTCACCAACTGTCTTTTCATAGTGTTCACAGTCTCGTTAGTTTTTTGGTTTTGCTGGATAAGTGAATTTATAAGGCTATCCTTTTCATTGGGAAATCCCGTAAAGGGGTTGATAACAGAATCATTAGTGTTTACGCGATTTATATTATCCTTTTTGAGCTTTATATCTATCATGAATTTTCTGACGCTATCGGCTCCTGAACCTATTTTGTTAATGGCTTTGAAAACAGATTCCTCACTATATACTTTTTCAACTTCTGGCAAAAGTGCTTTCAACAATGAATCAGACTTTTTAAAATTTTTAAGTTCTGTTTCCTGGGCTATTTGATGCCCCACCGAGTAGAAACGTGTGACGGAGTTCTCGATAACCGAAGCCGATTTTGCTTTTGCTGTAAAAAAATTGGCACTATCACTGTTTTTAGTTTGTGAATAATATCGGGCCAGGAGGCTATAAGTAAGAGAAAGTCCTTCCCCGTAATTCAGGTCTTCAAAAGATGATCTTGCATTTTGTAAATATGGCAAAGCATCCGTCGGTTGGTTCCATCCGATATACATTTCTCCCAACTGAAGATTTGTGTATGCGATATTTACCGGCGCATTCGATTTTGTATAATACTTTATTGCTTCTAAATAATACTGAAGCGCCAGGGCTTTGTTTGCAGATGTTCTGAACAAAAATGCGAGTCTGCCATAATCCGATGCCACCTCAAAATAATTGTTGCTCTTTTTATGAATGGACAGCGCCTGCGATGCATAAAAAGCGGCAGAATCTGTATTCATCCGGAGTGTATAACACGAACTGATTTGCGAAAGAGAGGCGGCTTTAAGAATCTCATTATGTTCCATTTCAGCATACTCAATACTTTTTCGGTAAAATGAGATGGCTGTTTTTGGGTCAAACTTCTTATAATAATAAAATCCTTTTAGCTGGTTTAATACGCCTTTTTCGTAGGCGGTCGACTGGGCACCGGCAAGAGCATCTGCGCGGTCAAGAAACGGTTTTACTTTGTTTGTGCTATTATCATTTAAGAGGTCAGTTATATATAATCTTAGTGCTTCAAATTGAAGAGCCTTTCTACCCGAGGCTGAAGCATAATATTCAAAAAGGGAGTCTGCTTCAAGTAATTTTTTGCCGCGCCTCGGACGGTACACTTCCGCGATCAGTTTATACGCGTGGGCATTTACATAAGGGCCATTATTCACCTTACCCCAATGTAATAATTGAATTGCCTCTGCAAATTTTTTGCGGATGTTATTTTCTTTTTCTGCAAGTGCAATTTTCTGTTGTATAAAAGAAGGGATTCCTTCCTCTTTATTTTGCGAAAACAGAAACTGAGGTATTATTAAGAAATAAAACAGAAAAGTTCTAGCCATTTGGCTTTGAAAATAAAACTTTTCTTTTCAATATAGTTTTGTTGCGGATATTTTTTTCAGGGGCAAAAATATACTGGCCAGGCACATTAGTCTATTCCGAAGGCGAATACCTCTAAATTAACGGAAGAGTTATAATCAGCAGCTTTTGTGGTAAAAAAATATTCCCCTTCGCTAAGTTTACTTTCGGGTATAATTTCAAATATTCCTTGCTTCAACATCCTGATCTGGCAGGGAATATTTCCTTCAGCGCCACTCATCCCGGCCAGAAGCGAGACTTTTGAGAAAGTCGCCCAACGCGATTTCTTGTTATGATCAAGCTTATACAATTTTATTGCATCGGAAGTACCACCTCCAGTATTGATTATAAATGACATTGACTCCGCAGACGCCATACGGACAGGAGATTCATCTCCACTTATTTCGCACATCTCTTTACTACCTCCGTATCCAAGGGCCTTACTTCGAAATTTTAAAACTCCCCTTGATTTTTCAAGGGATTGCAAATTATTAGTAGCCTTGTTATAATGGAAAACTGTATTCAATGCGTCGGGAGTGGGAGTCCCGCTATGGCTATTTTGAACAGTGGTATTCGGATAATTTTCCTGTATTTCTTTTTTCTCATTCGGCTTTTTCATTTTGTTCTCCATAGCATTAATTACCGTGGCAGGGGTTTTTGCAGTTCTGAGAACGATCAAAGCTTTGTCGGTGAGATCATAGTTCCCTTTACCGGCTTCTATTGTGGTAATAATAATTTCTGTATCTACTCCGCTTTTGACAAGCTTCACGATATCAGAATTCGTAATTGCCCGTCGATTTTGAGCATTTCCGATATGCGTGACAAAAAAAGTTACTATCAGGAAAAATAAAATTTTTGCGCTCATAAAAGGTCTTTTCATTGTATTTAAATATTATTTATTTCGCAGCTGTCTGGTCCCCGCGAGGCTTCGATCATGCATGCCAGGTAGTTATTTTTCTAAATTTATAGTTACCGCACTTGAAGGCGGATCGCCGGCTTCAAGGCCGTATAAAACCATGGTGGTTTTTGTAATTGATTTTATCTTGAAACCGTTATTGGGCACGTCAAGAGTCCCATTATCCACAATAAAAAGTGTTTTCCCTTCATCCAAAAGGTCCCAAGTAGAGTATGTAATTATATTATCGGTATTAGCAGTAAGTTTTCCACCACTTTCAAAGATCAAATACTCCCCATCCGTGTATTGGTTCGTTTGATTCAGGTAAGTAAAAGACTTCAAATACCACTTTCCAATAAGTTTCCTTTCGGTAGTTAACTCTTCCGAGTCTTTCTCTTTTTTACAAGAGGAAAATACTAAAACACTGAGCAGGAGTAATGTCAAGGTGTTTTTCATGTCTTATTTTTTGATGTGAAATAAAAATTTATGTAAAAAAAGTTTTAGTAAAACAAGCTTTGAAGACTATCCGGATGTTTTTGACACGCGTTCAGCGATCATTTTTTCATTATCCATTTTGTCGTACATTAATTGGTAGTCGGACGAAGGGTACAAACTTATTGCCTGCTTAAAAGCTTTTTTAGCATCACTATACCTGCTAACCGCGAAAAGGGCCAGCCCATAGTTGTACCAGGCCATTGCCTTAAAATTATTTTTTAGATCAGAGGTTTGCGTATACGGCTGCAGTAGTTCAACAGCTTTTTCATAATCTTTAATTCTTACCATAGAAATAGCATTGGTAAGGTTCTTGAAAGGGTGTTTAAATATGGTTCCGTCCTGGAAAAACACATTTATATCCTCCGAATAAGGAATAAACAGATTAGTGATTTTAGATGCGAGGTCTGGAATAACCTGCTTTTCAATATATGGGTCCTGGAATTTTGCCGTGGGAAGGCAACTAACTACTGATTGGAAATCTATTGGCTGAATGACTGAATTTGAAAATATAAGTCTCCCTGTTTTAATATCTATCATTTTTAGTTGAACGGTCATACTTCCAGAAACTTTCCAATAGTATGCCGTTCCGCATTTAATTGTATTTCTCTCGGTTATTTGGTCTTGCCTGATCTCGCTTGCCTGCAGCCTCCCCAGGATTAATATCGCGTCATCAAGTTTTTTACTGAGAAGTGAAATGGTTTTTTCATCAATAACTTCAACACTACCTCGTTTTTGAGAGGAAAGGATTTGATCAAGAATGTTCCTGTCTACAACTTCAAACCTTCCTGAATTAAAAATTTTGGAAGTTATATTATCAATAAGGTCAAGACTATTTTTGTCTTTTAATCCTGTTGCATTTACAAAATCACCGATTACTATTTTTTTAATTCCCGGCAATTCCATGTCAGCCGGCCTTTTTTTAGTTATGGTAACACTTTGACTAAAAGTTATTTCAGTACAAAAATTGATGGCAAAAGCTATAATCAAAAATTTCATCTATTACGATTTTTTTTATAAAAATGGAGAAATGAATATTTTTTGTACACTGTAAATAACCTGCCACCGTCTTAATGTTGAGACTTAAGGCAGTAAAAAACTTATAACAAAAAATCTCATTCCTGTTTTACAAAAGTGAAGTGTTTTGCCAATTTGAATTGTCACCCCGGGGGTTACAATTACAAAAGCCCGTTCTTATGCAGATAAGAAGAAGCATCATTGACTGTGAGGAAATCGTAATGAAAATATTCTCTTGCTTTTCTTAAAAATCTTTTAGAGTAAGTATCTATAGTATTAGGAGATTTGTTGAACATTAACGCAATATCTTTTTGAGTACAACCGGGTTGGTACACTATTGCACGTGCCACTTGTAATTCATTAGGTGAAAAAATTTTCAGCCCTAAAAAACTATCAATTACCTGCTGCATCACTATTGCGCCCCGTTCTTTTTCGGGTTCACCTTTATTGGTAAAGAAAGATGGTGCAAGAGGCTCGCCATTATACCGGCCTATAATAGTAAACTCATTTAGATATTCTCTTAGGCGGTTTTCGGAATCGTACTGGAACACAGAAGCGGTTCTTTTCAATAAAAGATAATGCCCTTTACTGTGCCTGATTGCCGTCATGCTGCTGTATCGCTGCACCATGAACTCCAGCTTAAATCTCCCATCGCAAAGTATCTCTGCCATTTGTACGAAAACGGTATGGGTGAGTTTTTGAAGACCCGGATGCACAAGCCCCCAATATTTTTTTAGTGTGAATTCTTTTTCGTAATAGTTAAGCCATTGCTGAACACCTTCCACGTGGGTAATCTCAAAAGATTCCATATCAACGACGAAAAAAAATCTTTCACTGCCTATTGTTCTTTTAAGAGAAGACAGTTCTTCTCTCTGCAGACGCTCAGGAACACATACAGGAGCAGGTTGATCAGGGTACAGTGAAATGACATAATCTCTTAACTTATTAAAATCGGAAGGATCGAAAGTTGGTGTATTCATACGTAACCATGTTCAAAAGATTAGCACGCTTAGATTTTCGAATATAATTAAAATTAATAATTTTTGTTTGTGCATTGTGCTAAAAGTAAATAGATATATAACCATACTTTTAAAGCCGGTAAGTTAATCTTCGCGGCTTTTTATTTGAGCGGGTTCGGTCGGAAATTACATTGCCTTATTTTCGTGCAATAATTTTTTTTAAATATGCGTAAATTTTTTTTGTTAATCCTCTGTTTTACCCCAGTATATTTTTCCAAAGCCCAATCACCTGAAACATACACTTCTTCTCAAATCTACCAGCAAATAAAAAAGCTCGATGTATTGGCCTCGGTGCTGTACGTGGGTGCTCATCCTGATGATGAGAACAATGCCTTACTGCCATATTTTGCAAAGGAAAAATTATATCGCACAGCCTACTTAAGTTTGACAAGAGGAGATGGCGGCCAAAATTTAATTGGTGATGAACAAGGCATAGAGCTTGGCCTGATAAGGACACAGGAATTGCTTGCTGCAAGGCGTGTGGATGGTGCAGAGCAATATTTTACGCGGGCTTATGAATTTGGTTTTAGTAAAAGCTGGAATGAATCTTTACGCATTTGGGACAAAGAAAAAATATTAAGCGATGTTGTTTGGGTGATAAGAAAATACCAGCCCGATGTGATCATCAAAAGGTTTCCACCCGATGCAAGAGCAGGCCACGGGCATCATGCAGCCTCTGCGATTTTAGCTGATGAAGCATTTACGGCCGCTGCTGATCCCACAAAATTTCCTGAGCAATTTAAGTATGGCGTAAAGCCGTGGCAGGCAAAAAGAATTTTATGGAACACTTATAATTTTGGCGGCAATAATACGACCGCGCCGGACCAGTTAAAGATTGATATCGGCGGCTATAATGCCCTTATTGGAAGAAGCTATGGAGAGTTAGGTGGCGAAGCAAGAACGATGCATAAGAGCCAGGGAGAAGGAAGACCACAAAGGCGCGGAGAGTCTTATGAATATTTTAAACTAACCGCCGGTGAGCCCATGCAGGGCGGTCTTATGGATGGTATAGTGACAGACTGGAACAGGATACATGGCGGCGAGATGATCAATGCAATGACAGATTCGGTGATGCTGCATTATAACGTAGAACAACCGCAGCTTTCAGTGCCTGCCTTAATTACATTGTACCAATCAATAAATGCATTACCTGAAAGTAACTGGAGAGATAAAAAAGCAGGTGAAGTGCAAAAAATTATTGAAGAGTGCAGTGGTTTATTTGTTGAAGCCACTTCAGATCAACAACAGGTAGTGCAGGGCGATACATTAAAAATAAACTTTATTGTAAATAAGAGAGAAGATGTGAATGCAACATTAAACGCTATCTCAATAGAAAGTTTTGACACAACATTTGTTAATTACCTGGCAACAAACGAAAACGTTTCTATAAATAAAAACCTGCCCGTAGCCGATGATAAAAAAATATCGCAACCTTACTGGCTTCAATATCCATTAAAAGGCGGAACGTTTGATGTGCGTGATCAACAGTTAATTGGTAAGGCTGAGAATGATCCTCCCTTTGAAGCAACCTTCTCAATAAATATTGAAGGGAAAGATTTTAGGATTAAAAGACCGGTGCAATACAGGTTCATTGATCCTGTGAAAGGCGACATGTATGAACCAATAGCCGTGTTGCCTAAAGTGGAACTGAATTATGATAACGATAATTATATTTCAATAAATCAAAAGCCTGACACAGTTACATTATTCGTAAAATCTAATACAGGTGGTGACGCAGGTAATTATGCTATCCAGGAATATTTTGATGAAGCGAGAAAATCTTCGGGCAGAACTGATTCAATAGATGTAACTCCCCAGGGAAAAAATGTAACCTCCTCGTTTCATGCTTTAGATAAAAATCAAAACAACGCAACTACTGTTTATGCAGAGGCAAAAAAGGGAGACGAAGTTTATAATGGATACAGGAAAATAATTTCTTACAACCACATTCCAACAATCACTTATTTCCCAAGAGCTGAAACAAATGAAATAACACTTGATATAAAAATCGTTGGTAAAAAAATTGGCTACATCGAGGGAGCAGGCGATAAGGTGGTGGATGCGTTAAAGGAAATGGGTTATGATGTAACCATATTAACAGAGAAAGATATCAGTGAGCAAAGGCTAAAACAATTCGATGCAATCATCACCGGTATTCGGGCTTATAATATTTATGAATACCTTACGAACAAGAATAATGTGCTGATGAAATATGTAGAAGATGGCGGCAATCTTATTGTTCAATACATGAAGAGCAACCAGGTAGGCCAGCAAAAAATAAAAGCCGGGCCATATCCATTTTCCATTAGTTCAGGCTCGAGAGTAACAGAAGAAGATGCCGCGGTATCTTTCTTATTGCCGCAGAGTACTGTATTAAATTACCCAAATAAAATAACACAAAAAGATTTTGAGGGATGGATACAGGAGCGCAGCACCTACCAGGCTACGCAGTTGGATCCGCATTTTGAAACACCGTTGGGCATGCATGATACCGGCGAAGAGCAAAGCAATGGAAGCCTTGCCATCGTTAAATATGGCAAAGGAAATTTCGTGTATGCGAGCCTGGTATTCTTTCGTGAATTACCGGCTGGCGTGCCAGGCGCTTATCGTTTAATGGCAAATTTGATTGCTTTGCCAAAGAATAAATAAGGAAACTATTGTTTGTAAAAAACTTTGATAGAGCACCTTCCAAAATTTAAATATTAAATCCTGTCCCTCTCTTTTAGAGAGGGGTTGGGGTGATGTCAATTATGCAAAATGAAAAAACATATTGGAACAAGTGGTACCTGCTGGTATTCATTTTCCTGCTTCTGCAGGTTGCCTTCTATTATTTTATTACGCTGTATTTTAACTAAATCACCATACATGCCTGAGCCAACTTTTGCTTTTCACGCCCGCCTTTACAGAAGAAAAAATATATGAGTACACCAGACTGGATAGTGCTTATAGCAACGCTTAGCTGTATTATTATTTACGGCGTTTATAAAAGCAGGACGACAAAAAATCTTGATGGATATTTTTTGAGCAACAGGGATATGCCCTGGTATCTCGTACTCCTTAGCATTATAGGTACGCAGGCAAGCGCTATTACTTTTCTCAGTGCACCAGGCCAGGCTTACACAGATGGTATGCGCTTCGTACAATATTATTTCGGGCTTCCTCTTGCAATGATTGTGCTATGCGTAGTTTTTGTTCCTGTCTTTAACAAGCTGAAAGTATATACCGCGTATGAATTTTTAGAGAATCGTTTCGACCTGAAAACACGAACGCTTACTTCCTTTCTCTTCCAGGTATCACGTGGCTTATCAACAGGCATAAGTATTTATGCTCCATCATTAATATTAAGCTCTTTGTTAGGTTGGAACATTTATTACACTAACCTCATCATGGGTGGCATGCTGATAATATATACCGTAAGCGGCGGGGCAAAGGCTGTGGCGCACACGCAAAAATTGCAACTGATAATTGTGGTCATCGGCATGTGTATCGCAGGCTATGTGGTGGTACATTTAATGCCGGAAAATGTTGGCTTTCTTAATGCGCTTAAAATAGGCGGAAACAGTGGGAAGATGAATGTGATCACTTCCGGCAGAACAGCTGAAGGCTTTGACTGGAAAGATAAATACAATATTTGGAGTGGCGCAATTGGCGGATTTTTTCTTGCCCTATCTTACTTCGGTACCGACCAGAGCCAGGTAGGAAGATACCTAACGGCTAAGGATAACCGCCAAAGTAAAATCGGGTTATTGATAAATGGTTTAGTGAAAGTGCCGATGCAGTTTTTGATTCTTATGCTGGGCGTGCTGGTATTTTCTTTTTACCAGTTTCACAAAGCACCTATTTACTTTAATGAAACACAGGTAGCCAGCGCAAAGGAAACTCTATTCAAAGATTCTTTATTGGCCCTTGAAGCAAATTATGCATCTATACAGCCAAATGATGTTGTGCAAAAAAATAAAATTAATAAAGAGTACAAAGCAGTCTTAGGCAAGGCATTGCCGGGTGAGGATATTAATGATACCAATTTTATTTTTTTACGTTTTGTGATAGATTATTTGCCTACCGGCCTCATCGGTTTATTAATAGCCATCATTTTTCTTGCCGCCTGGGGAAGCATTGCCGCTGCCCTGAATGCGCTGGCCTCCTGCACAGTGGTGGATATACATAAAAAGTTTTTCCGCAAAAATCTCACGCAGCAAATGGATTACCGCATCTCCCGGCTCTACACTTTTGCGTGGGGAGTATTTTGCATAGCCGTTGCAGAGTTTGCAAGCAACCTTGGCAACAGCCTTATTGAAACAGTAAATATTTTAGGGTCGTTATTTTATGGAGTTATCCTTGGTATTTTTTTAGTGGCTTTTTGGTTTAAAAGCATAAAAGCGAATGCGATGTTTTATGCTTCAATCGTAGCAGAAATTTTTGTGATAGTAATTTATAAAGCAGATATTATTTCCTTCTTATGGCTGAATGTGATAGGTGCCTTGCTGGTTATTTTGCTGGGGTATTTGTTGCAGGTATTTATTAAGACCAAAGAAAAAGAACATAGTCATCTCCAGGGAAATTGAAAATTTTATAAAAGGCTATATCATAAAGAAACAATTTTGTCTGTTTATTTTCATGTATAAAAAATTTCAGTTAATGGAAAATAATAACGAACTAAATCCCTTTAAGGAAAGAGTGATAAAACAGTTAAATGATTTTTATAATGGCAATTCATGGGTAACTGATAATTTGAAAAAAAAAATATTTTCTCTACCCGAAGATATTGCTATGCAAAAAGCGCCGGGTAATACACATTGTATTGCGGAGCTTGTAAGCCATATAAATGCCTGGAGAAATTTTGTCGTGCAAAAGTTAACCGGTAATGATGATTATGATATTGAGGACAATTCCGCTGCAGACTGGCCCATAGTACCTGCTAACTGGAAGAAACTTCAAAAAGAATTTGAAACTTGTCACACGAATCTTGTAAACGCGATCAAATCTTTACCCGTAGAGAAATTGCAGGCAAGTGTGCCCGGAAGAATTTATTCGTTTCTTTATCTCATAAATGGAATTGTTGAGCACGACTATTACCACTATGGCCAAATAGGATCGGTGCTTGCAGCAATTAAAAAGATGAAATAGTTGCGATGGTACTTTACGTTCAAATGATATCGTGTTTTATATCATTTACATGATCGGTATTTATCGAGACAGTATTGCACCAGGATAAACATCACTCAGGGAGATTTGCTTTCCCAAAGACAACACGGGACAGGCGGAGCCGGAAGATACTTTTAACCAAATGCCTTATGAATGCTCCTCTCCGAAGAAGTCCCCCGGAAAAGTTTCCCCCCTTAACGGCATTGTGCCCAAATGGCGCATTTGGAGAAAAGTTTTTCAGGATAAAGATTGGAAATAGAAAAATGCACCCGGGTTTTCACAGCATAATCTCCAAACTATAATTAGTTTTGTGTTCAAGGAAAGCCTTACGAAGAAAAACCCATCTGGCCAGCCATTCGGACAGGCTTCGTTTTCCTTATTTTTTCGTAGAAAAAATTCTTTGTGCCTTTAAGTCTTTGTGGTAAAATTCTTTTTTGTGTTGGCTCGTTGAAAATAGAATAATGTGAAAAAGAGAGTTCAAAAGATATTTTATAACTTTTTAGTAAAGAGGGCTCTGCCCGATTCTCCCAACCCACCTTCTTAGAAGTTGGTTGGAAGAGTAGCAGGGCCTCTCCAACATAATTTTCAGCAACATAATTTTGATTATTTTAACCCATCCAATGTGTGAGAAATTTAAACTCACTATTACCAATTATAAAATCATACGATGACAAAACTTGATCCTATAATAGCCGTAAAAGATGTTGAAGCCAGTTCTAAATGGTATCAATCAGTATTTGGTTGTAGAAGCCTGCACGGTGGAAAAGAATTTGATGTCCTGGTCTCTGAAAATAATGAAGTTTTAATCTGCCTGCATAAATGGGGAGAGCACCAGCACCCTACGATGATAAATCCCGGTATTACTTCCGGGAATGGATTAATCCTTTACTTCCGGGTTGAAAATATGAAAGCTATCCGGCAAAATGTTGAAAAAGCAGGCGGCCTGATAGCAGAAGACATTCACTTAAATCCAAACTCAACGAAAAAGGAATTCTCTCTCAGAGACCCCGACGGATATTATTTGACAATAACCGAATTTCACAAGTACGATGGGTAAAACGAAATGAATGGGCTACATCTCATTTACCTTTTGCTTCTGCATGAAGTTCTTCAAGCCGCTTCTTTTTGTTCCAGGAAGTTTGGCGCTATTCATTAGGTACAACCACATTGTTTTAGGGTGGATTTAGAAAGCCCTTTAAAGTATTTTGCCAGGGTTTTATTCTTCGCTAAAAGTTTTTCTAACTCAGGAGGTGTCACTAAATTTTCTACCTGGTCCGGTTGCGTTCACGATCCATTCTTTTTAGCAACTTCAATAATTTCCAGGCCGGCTGGCATCATTACATTTTTTGTACAAGCGTCTACACTTTCCTTTTATTTATAGCGATCCACAAACTTTTAGCTTTTCGCGGCGTAAACTTTTGCATATAATTTTTCTTCATCAATAGGTTTTGCAATGCTGTCTATCCGGCCAAAGCACAGTGCTTCTTCCACTGTCTCCTTCCACGACAAACGCGTTTTGCCACTGGCTTTTTTATAATAAATAAGCCATACGTTAAGCCATACGTTGGGCTCCTTTAAATGGATTTTTTTAAAGCCATTTGCGCCGGGCTTTCCGGTCTTTTACGTAATAAGATTTTATACCAGGTATGGGCATGGTATAAAATTAAGAAGATGTTTATTAATAATAAATTCATCACTTAAGTATCTCCGCAAAATTTATAAAAACAAAACATCCGCAGGCCTAATACCGCGGATGTTTTTTACACTTTAAAGAAAGTGATTACTGATTGTCTTCAGGCAATTTAGCCGGATTTGCTTTTTGCATTTTCTTAGCCGCCCTTTCTTCACTTACCGAAGCAACTAAAGTTGCAGTAGAAGAGGCACCAGTTGCTGATATAGCAACCAGGCTACCGCTGATAGTAGCAGATGACATACTTGTTGAATCCTGCTGCGGCATTTTCGTGGTATCGGTATTTGGCATTTTCGTGGTATCCATATTTGGCATTTTTGACGTGTCAATCTTTGGCGCCGTCGTAGTGTCCTGAGCAAAAGTTGCGGATAGCGCAAAAAAGCCTGTAGCTGTAAGAAGCATTTTTAACTTAGTTGATTTCATGTGAAGTTTTTTTAGTGATTGTAAGATTTACCAGGTTAAGACTAAAACGATGCCAAGAATCTTAGATTTTTTCCAGCCACCTGCCGGGCACGCGCCATTTTCAACAAAAAAATTAAAGAGAAATGTGTTTCTTTTGTACTATAAAAGCTATTTTATTTTACCAAGCAGAAAACTGGTTTTTAATGTATTATAAACTAAAACTGAAAATGAATATCATGGTATTATGCTTTATACAAATTTGATGGGTAACGAGATAAAAACGTGCCCTGATATTCGGTTTTTCTTAACCTTATTGTTGATAACTTTTCAATTTTTAAAAGTCTTAATTCCGGTAAGTGTAAGTTATGTTCTTATGCAATTCAGCATTGGCAACAAAAAAATAGTTGTTGAATGTATAGTCAACAATTAATGCTCGAAATGTGTATTATCTCCGGTTAGCTTTTAATTAAAAAAATATCTTTTAGCAGGAACCAAAAGCAATGTGCTAAAATATTTACAGTAGTAAAAAAATCTATGAAATCAATAAACCTGGTGTTTCCGCACCAGCTTTTTAAAAAGAGTCCTGCGGCTGAAAATGGCTTGCCAGTCTATATTTTAGAAGAATATTTATTTTTTAAGCAATATAAATTTCACAAACAGAAGATTGCTTTCCATCGTGCCGGTATGAAATTTTATGAAAGCTACCTTTCATCGAAAGGCATCCGGGTGCATTATATAGAGTCACAAGATTCTCTTTCAGACATTCGAAAACTTATTCCTTATTTGCACCGGCAGAAAATTGAAACGGTTCACTACATAGATACCACCGATAACTGGCTGGAAAAGCGCATCATCTCATCCGTGGCAAAAGCTAACATTCAACTTATAAAATATGAGACTGAAATGTTTCTCAACAGCGAAAATGAGCTGGCAGAATATTTCAAAGACAAGAAGCGATTTTTTCAAACTGATTTTTATATCGCCCAAAGAAAGCAGCGGGGCATATTGGTAGAGATACGCAATAATCCTATAGGTGGTAAGTGGAGCTTCGATTGTGAAAACCGTAAAAAATATCCCGCCAAGAAACAACCGCCACAGGTTACCTATCCTCAAACAAATCATTTTTATGAAGAAGCAAAAATGTATGTGGAAAAAAATTTTGCAGACAATCCGGGAGAGCTTACTGCACAACCTTTGCAACCATTTGATTTTGCGGCGACGCGAAAATGGTTCAACGAGTTTTTAAATTTCCGCTTTGATGAATTCGGTGCTTATGAAGATGCTATCGTAAGAGAAAAACGAATACTTCACCATAGTAAGCTTACGCCCATGCTGAATGTGGGCCTGATAACGCCGCAGGAAATTGTTAACGAAACGCTTGTGTATGCGGCACAATATAACATTCCGCTTAACTCCACCGAAGGCTTTATACGTCAAATAATTGGTTGGCGCGAATTTATGCGGGCCGTATATCTATTAAAAGGAAGCGTAGAGCGAAATAAAAACTATTGGGGCTTTACACGCAAAATTCCCGCAGCATTTTATCAGGGATCTACCGGCATTGATCCCGTAGATGCTACCGTCAAAAAAGTATTGCAAACCGGCTATTGCCATCACATAGAGCGGCTGATGATATTGGGAAATTTTATGTTGCTCTGCGAATTTGACCCCAACGAAGTGTATCGCTGGTTTATGGAATTGTTTATAGATGCCTATGATTGGGTGATGGTGCCTAATGTATATGGTATGAGTCAATTTGCTGATGGCGGATTGATGTCAACCAAACCTTATATAAGCGGCAGTAATTATATTTTGAAAATGAGTGATTACCGCAAAGGCTCCTGGCAGCAAACGTGGGACGCATTGTTCTGGCGGTTTATGCATGTACACCGGAATTTTTTTGAACAAAACCCGCGTTTAAGTATGCTGTTGAAGAGCTTTGATAAAATGCCGGCGGGAAAACGGACGCAATTGTTAGAATCAGCCGAAAGGTTTTTACAGCAGATAGATTCGGCGAAGCAATCCCCTTGAGTGCGTTATATTCAAGTAGAGTGCGCCAGTTCCAATAGCTATCTCATTAGCATAGTACTAAACTTTTGGAAAGTGTTAAACTTTCCAAAAGTTAAGAACCCCCCAAGTCGCATCCTTTGCGAGGAGCCTTTACAAGGCAATGAATTGAAAGTATTTTTCGGCTCCGTCTGTATGGTGTTGTCTTTGGGGGAAGGCAATCTCCTTGCATATTGTTTACCCTGAGCGTCGATGTTAAGGAAAGCCTGGAAATATGTATTTAACTTAGCCCTTCATCTCCACCTTCGTTTTATTAATCACCGAAGTGATACTTGATATCACACCGGCAATGTCTGAAAGGTCAGCGGGTACAATCATCGTATTATTTGTTTTGGCCAGTTTGCCAAATTCATTTAGATATTGCTCTGCAATGCGAAGATTCACAGCACTCAATCCACCTTCTTCGTTTATCGATGAAGCAATTTCCCGGATGCCTTTTGCTGTTGCTATGGCCACCAATTCTATCTCTGCCGCCCTACCCGTGGCTTCGTTTATCCGCTTTTGTTTTTCACCTTCGGAAAAAGCTATGGTTTCCTGCTTTACACCTTCGGCACGATTTATTTTTGCTTGCTTGTCACCTTCCGATTCGGCAATCAATGCTCTTTTTTCCCGCTCTGCACGCATCTGTTTTTCCATTGAATCCTTTATACTTTGTGGAGGCGAAATATTTTTTACTTCATAGCGGGATACTTTTATTCCCCACGGCACACTCGCTTTGTCAACGGCTTCAACGATAGTACCATTCACGGTTTCACGCTCTTCAAACGTTTTATCGAGCTCCATTTTTCCGATCACGCTGCGCATCGTGGTCTGTGAAATTTGAATAACTGCAAACTTATAATTGTCTATTCCATAAGATGCTTTTTGCGGATCAATCACCTGCAGGTATAACACACCATCTACTTCCACAGCAATATTATCTTTCGTAATACATATTTGCGAAGCCACGTCTATGGCCTGTTCTTTCAGGTTTTGTTTGTAAGATATTTTATCAATAAAAGGAATTAAAATGTGAAAACCGGCTTCAAGCGAACGGCTATATTTTCCCAATCTTTCTACTATGTAAACGGAGCGCTGCGGCACCACTTTAAAGGTGGACAGAAAAGCGACGAGGAGAAATAAAACTAATACGATAAGAATAACGGTGGATGCTGATATCATATAATTTTGATTGATTTTACAATTAATAAAATGCTTTCATTCCCTACGATCATTACATTTTCTCCCTTCTCTATAAAGTCTTCAGAGGCAGCCGGCCAGGTTGTTCCCTTAAAATCAATCTTGCCATTTTCACCAGGCGCAATGGCTGTTTCAGCCCGGCCAATCTTCCCCAAAAATTCATCCTCCAAAAGTTCCCGTGAAGGATTTTTTCCATAGATAAGTTTCTTCACCCAATTTCTTAATAATAAAATAGTAAGTACTGAGCTAATAACGAAAATGATCAATTGTATATTTATAGGTAAATCAAAACACAGCGCAAGTATCGCGACAATCCATGCGCCTACAGCAAAAAAGAAAACGATGAGCCCGGGAATTACAAATTCTAATAAGAAAAAAATAAACCCGATAATAAACCATATTACGGCGGGTTGCTCAAGAATTTTCATGAAGCAATCTGTTGTTTGATACAGTTCAAATATAGAGCAATTAAGAGGAAAAAAACATTTCACAAAAAAACCTGCAGGTTAGTGCAGGCATTTAATGGAATAAATTTTATTCCGGAGGTTAGTGATCTAAGAGGATCTTTGGATGCTGCCTTTTACAAGCCGGCTTTCATGGGATAATTGGTTATTTATAAATGTTGAATTAAAAAAAATAGAAGTTGACTGATACCGGATGATGATTTTTAATGGATACATGGATAGGAGTTTTTCAATGCTCCCGTTCCTATAGCCATCGGGAGCCGGGATGGATTCTGATTAATGTTTGTCGAACATCAATCAACTTCTATTACAAATTTATACTGTTGGCAACTTTGCACAAGAGCAATATTGCAGAATTATTTGCGTAAAGAAATTACCGACCGGATATTACTAATACGTTTTTTAAATAAGTAATTTCCACAAGCTGCTTTTGTAAAATCGTCAATTTTATTTTATGCTTTTTTAGTGCAACCATTTATTCGTAATGAACTATCATTGCTTAAACCCAATTTAGTAAATTCCGGACTCACCCTATATGTTGAAGATGAAATATTTTACAATTCCTGCTTTTGTTGTTACAATATTTTTTTTACAAAGCTGTAGTGCATCCCGGGCTAATAAAGCAACAGGTACAAATAGTACAAAGGTTGCTACGGAAGTGCCGGTTACGGAAAAAAATTCTGAGGCAGGTAAATCTGTTCCTGCAAGAACGATTAATACAAAAAATACAGACCCGGATGCTATCGTCCGTTTTGCAGAAACACTTGTCGGCGTAAAATATAAATACGGGTCTGCGGTGAAAGAAAACGGTTTTGATTGCTCAGGACTTATCACCTACGTTTTTAATCATTACAATATTTCCGTTCCGAGAGTGTCAAAAGATTTTACAAATGCCGGTACGCCTGTCTCCTTAGATAAAAGCAGAAAAGGCGATCTCATTTTATTTACCGGAACTGACACTGCCGGCTGGATCGTAGGCCATATAGGCATCATCACACAAAATGATAATGGTAAAATAAAATTCATTCATTCTTCTTCCGGGAAATCTATCGGGGTGGTGATATCCGATCTAAGCAAATATTACGCAATAAGATTTGTGAAAGTAATAAGGGTATTTAATGCCTAAAAGAAGAATAGAATTAGGTAGAACAATCGCAAGCGTAGCACATCAGGCAAAGGCGGCTTGCCCGAGTCACGTCTTTGCGAGCCGCCCGAATAATGTAACAATTCTAATAAAACTAGCGGCGGCGTGGCAATCTCCTTGGTATAGTTAGCATTACTATACCAAGGAGATTGCCACAAAGTTTTCTGAAACATCTTTCAAATACAAACTTTCTACTCGAAAACTTTTCGCAAAGGACGTCTCGGTTTACATTTGACATTTTCGAGCCCCCTCTATTACGCTCTTAGCGAATATTCTACCTAATTCTAAAGAAGAAATAAATCTCCATTCGCTAAAACGCAAACGCTAATTGCTGTGAAAGATATATGCTTGTTTTAGTAACTCTTTTTGCCGGCAATTTTCTATGGGTAATATGGTACACAGGCATTTCTTCATCTCTCGATGCAACGACCATTTCTACGCCGTTTGCATGCGTGTTGAATACTTCATATACCAGCTCCGGGCAATTATTATTTTTTGAAAGATGTGATAAAAAAAGATGCGTCATATCGTCTGCCCTGTACTGCAGAAATATTTCCAATGCCTGGTTATTAGACAAA
Organism: Hanamia sp.; assembly: GCA_965217965.1. Classification (GTDB taxonomy): domain Bacteria; phylum Bacteroidota; class Bacteroidia; order Chitinophagales; family Chitinophagaceae; genus Ginsengibacter. Next base: position 2,187,213 of record CBDCJQ010000002.1, read on the forward strand.
TGTCCCAGGCCACCGCTGATCCTTCGTTTCAAATGCCGGGGATAGCTTCCCTGCTGCAACATCGTATCATCATAATTAGCTTCTAAAAAAGCGGCATGGCACTGGCTGAAATACAAGAGCACATTTTTACAAGCCTTGCCAATGTCTGTAAACACGCCAACTTTTGTACCCTCGCACGAAATGAGAAAGCTATGAGGATCGCAGGCATCATGCATTTTGGGAAAAGGAATGATGGAAAGGCTACCGATGGTTACAGGCTGATGCGCATCGAACGTTTTTATCAGGCTTTCTTCCAGGTTAAGCCCCGAGTGCCGTAGCGTAGAGGTAGTAACGTACACGGGTAAACGATATTTTTTGCTTAGAACGGTTATCCCTTTGATATGATCTGAATGTTCATGCGTAATAAAAATTGCCCTTACCTTTTGAATAGATAAACAAAGGCGCTGTAACCTTCTTTCAATTTCACTGCAAGATATTCCTGCATCTATCAGGATAGCTTCCTCCGTATTTCCCGCATAATAGCAGTTACCGTTGCTTCCTGAATTGAGTGATGTAATAAATAGTGACATGCACAGCAAAGAAAAAGAAATTTATTTTTACGGCACATAAATTTTTGCATCAAGGGCAGTCCGGGCCAATATTGGGTAAACACAATGGTATTCAATTTTAAAACGATTTTCAATGTTAGCTTTATCAATCAGTAATAGCTATATTTTTGTTCTAAATATTTTAATAAAACAGCTCAAATGAAAACGTATAGAAATTGTTTAGTTATTGCACTTATTTTAGGAAATGCTGCATTTTTGTTGCCGCAAAAATCCATGGCTCAGGAGAAAACATCTGTTGACAATGGATATTATATTACCTACCCCGACAAGCTAATGCTGAGGCTTTATCTATCGCAAAAATTTGCACCATTTACAGTTTCTGCTGATGGTAACGACAGGGACTTAAATTATAAAACTACGTCAAAGCTTAACCTGGGCGCAGGTTTCACTTATAAAAGCCTCACTTTAAACCTTGCTTACGGCTTTGGTTTTCTAAACCCGGAAAAAGGTCGTGGCAAAACAAAAGGACTGGATTTTCAATTCCATCTTTATCCTAAAAAGTGGGCGGTTGATTTGCTAACCACTTTTAAAAAAGGATATTATTTAGATCCAAAAGATAATAACGGCCTTAGCCTGGCTGACTATTACCAACGGCCGGATTTTAAAAGAAACCTTGTTGGCCTTTCAGTGTTTCGCGTTCCAAATTCCGGTCGGTTTTCTTACCGTGCTGCGCTAAACCAAAACGATTGGCAAACAAAATCTGCCGGCTCTTTATTGTATGGTGGCGAAGCATACTTTGGCTCAATTAAAGGGGATAGTGCATTTGTGCCAACGCTGGTAAACAGCAATTTTAAGCAAGCAGGGATTGATAAAATTAGTTTTGTAAGTATTGGGCCGGGCGTAGGGTATGCTTACACGTTAGTGTTGGGCAAAAACTTTTTTATAAGCGCTTCTGCAATCGGCAGCCTCGATGTTAATTTTTCAAGCGAAGAAAAAGGCGGTTCAAAAATGAAAGCAACAAGCATAATACCGGGCGGTATTTATAAAGGAGGGGTTGGCTACAATAGTGTTGTGTGGAGTGTTAGTGCTACTATTACCGGGAATGCATTGTATGTAGGAAGTGAATCATCCTCAAAAGAGTATTTTATACCAACCGGCAATCTGCGCTTTACCGTGGCAAGAAAATTCGGATGGAAAGTCCGTACATAAAAAGTATATTTTTCATTTACTATCTGCCTGGTTTTATTTTAAAGAACAAAAATATTTTCTAAAAAATATTAGGCGGGTTTTTTGGGTGCATTTCAAAATGTCGCTCTGGGTTAAAGGTTGTCAACCTTCCAGATGGAGTTTTTAAATCTAAAATTAACTTGTTGAAAGGTTGACAACTTGCGACATTTTGAACTGCACCCGGTTTTTTATTTTTTATCATTAAAAAATTGATTATGCCTGTAAAGAGGTTTCTGCAAAAGATTTGCGCAGCGTGGTTTGTCTTTTTATCGTGTAATCTTTTTATTAATAAAACAAATGCACAGAAATTTTTAAAAGCTGATGGCCAAAAAATCGTAAATGGAAAAGGCGAAAATATTGTTTTAAGAGGAGAGGGGCTCGGCGGCTGGATGCTGCAGGAAGGCTATATGTTAGGCGTTTATAAAGGTTCGCAACAACACAATATCAGGGCTAGAATTGAAGATATAATTGGTGAAGAAAAGACGAGCGAATTTTATAATGCGTGGTTGAATAATTTTATCCGTAAAGTTGATATTGATTCTATGAAGGGGTGGGGCTTTAACTCTGTAAGGCTTGCGATGCATTACAACCTTTTTACCTTACCTGCTGAAAAGGAACCGGTGGCCGGCGAAAATACCTGGCTTGAAAAAGGATTTAAGATGACTGATAGTTTATTAGCCTGGTGTAAGGCCGCTCACATATATCTTATACTGGATTTGCATGCTGCGCCGGGCGGCCAGGGAAACGATGTGAACATTTCTGATCGTGATGACAGTAAGCCTTCTCTCTGGGAAAGTGAAGCAAACCGGCAAAAAACAATAGCGCTTTGGAAAAAATTAGCGCAGCGTTATAAAGATGAAGAATGGATTGGTGGCTACGATATTTTAAATGAACCCAATTGGGGCTTTAGCGATTTAGCCAATGATAAAAATGGACTTGCAGAAAAATCAAACGCTCCCCTGAAAAAGCTAATGCAGGATATTACTTCAGCAATTCGCAGGGTTGATAAAAATCATATCATCATAATAGAAGGTAACGCCTGGGGCAATAATTACAATGGCATTTTACCTACGTGGGATAGCAATATGGTATTGAGCTTTCATAAATATTGGAACTACAACCGGCAGGCCGATATACAAAAGATACTTGATATACGAACCCAATATAACGTGCCTGTATGGCTGGGGGAAACAGGCGAGAATTCTAACGTTTGGTTTACTGAAGCGGTTCGTTTGTTGGAGAAAAATAATATCGGCTGGGCGATGTGGCCGTTAAAGAAAATGGGCGCTAACAATCCATTGGAAATAAAATCAAATAGTAAATATGAAGCGCTGAAGAAATACCTTAATGGCGCTGCAAATAAGCCGCAAAAAAGCGATGTGTATAATGGCTTAATGGCATTGGCGACGGATACAAAACTGGAGAACAATATTTTTCACAAAGATATGGTTGACGCATTGTTTCGTCAGCCGTTTTCTGAGGAAGTATTGCCTTTTCATGCAAATATTCTAAAACATGATTTGTCAATCGAAGCAACTGATTATGATCTTGGAAGAAATGGCCTTGCTTACTATGATATGGATACCGCCAATTACCGTGTCTCCGGCGTAAACAGCGCAGGCAACCGTGGAGCAGTGTATCGCAATGATGGCGTAGATATTTACCAGGATTCAGTTAAGAAAAATAATTATTATGTTAGTAATATAGAAAATGGCGAATGGCTGCAATACACTATTACAGCATCACATCCGGCGAATTATTCTATAAAGCTTACAATGTCGCCTGGTGATGAAGGATCAAAAATTCTTCTTTCCATAAATGATAAATCTTTTTCTAAAGAAATAGAAATACCTGCCGGAATTAAATCTGTGCAACTTCAGAATTTAACAATTGAAAATGTTCCATTCCGGAAGGGAAGAAATATAGTGCGGATAAAATTTATTAAGGGTGGCCTTAGCTTTTACTCTTTTACTATTTCAAGGTAGTGTTAGGCCTAATGGTATTAGTTGATTGCAATAAAATCAGCAGATTTATTTACTTTTTGCAGGTTGGCCTCCCTCTATTTTAATTTTTACTTGCGGTAAGTCCTTACAAGGTTTTCTCTGACTGAAACCTCTGATTGTGACCTAACAGGTTTTTAAAACCTGTTAGGTCTTAAAGTGTCAGGCTATTCCCAGGCCACGCACTTTTTAAAGAGAAAGCCACAAGTTTTCGTGGACTGAAAAATATATTGAAAAGTATATTACACATCTGAATGAGATATCCCGGTTAGTGAAAGCAGTTCTAAAATTTTACGCGGCTAAACATTCCGCTTCTCCTTACAATCCCATCTTTCTCACAATCCCTTTTACATTTTTTTTATAAACATCCAGTTCTTTTAGTTTGTCCTGGATAAATTGGTTGTCTTCCAGCTTGCCCATTATTATGTTCATTTCTTCTTTGTTCTCGTACACCATTTTTCTGAAAGGGTTGGTATAGTCTTTCGCCCGTGACTTGTATATTCCATCGGCCATCCATGACCTTGTGGCTATTGATCTTTCTAAAAGAGACTTGAACAGTTCGGAGGTAAATTGTTTTGCTGTTATGTTTTCTATTTCCAGCAGGGATGTATAGGCATGAACGAGTTTATTATTTTCATACACTAAATCCTCAGTCCGGTACATGTCATGAACCTTTTCCCAAGTACCTATTTTTCCTGACTTGATATTCTTTTTTAATTTTTCTACATGCTGCGCTGGTATTAGCTGTCCACCCACATTTTGCCATTCGGATCTTTGTATACGGGCGGGTAAAGTTTTTTTTAACTCATCAAAAGAGGCAAATTTATTTTTCAGCTGATGATTATATATTTGGATTACGCCGTAATACGAGATGAGTTCTTTAAACAATTTAATTGCTTCATTTACTTTTATGATCTGCGTTTTTCGCTGGCTATTTTCAAACCCAATTGTATAATAATTTCCATCTTCAGCGGGCGTTAATTTTGATAATAATTCCACCGCATTAAACATTTCATTGATCGTATCCGGCGCAAGAAAATCATATTCTATTTTTTGAATTTTTTCCGTGCGCCTGTCGCGGTCCTCATATTTCCAGGTATTGCGGGAGAGTGCATACATATTGTAGATGAACCAATAAGCAGGCATTACAATCAGCCGGTCCGTTTTTACATCGTTTATCACCAGGCTGAAAGGAATTTTAATATTCAGCTCAAAGGGAAAATCGCCTTTTGCCATGAGAGTAAACGAGGCAAACTTTGAATTATGTTTCAGGCTTACGCACAGTCCCGGCCAGAAGCCACGTCCGGCAATGATCTCCCCATCAGGGCTGCGGCTGTTATGATTGCTGCCGATGGTGGCGCCGGCGGCAATGTTGCTTTGTCCCATCAATAAGGAGGCACATAAGAATGAATTATTATGATGCTGTTCATGCGCCGGAAAGATCAATGAGTTCAACACTTCGCAACACGAAATAGTTGAGTTATTACCGAGATAAGAGTTGATAAGCCTTGCGCCATACTTTAGCTGTGAAAAAGAAGCCATCACGAAGCGAACGGCTTTTACGCCATAAAAAATGCGACAGCCGTAGCCGACAATGCCGTTTACCATTTCGCATCCTTCACCAATTTGCGAAGTCCTTTCTTTATCACTGTTGATCGTAAGATTTTTTAATTTATTGGCGCCCTTTAAGTAAGCATCGGTGCCTATAGAAACGTCTTTGATGATGTTACAATCTTTCAACACAGTCCTATCGCCAATGGTACCGTAGTAACCTCTTTTCTTGCCAAATTCTTTACCGGTAAGTTCAACAAACCGATCGAGCAATTCCTGGTCATCACGATTGCTGCTCCATAGATAAGCATCGCCGGGCAGCATCCGGTTGAAAGGAATAATGCGCCTGCCGCCATTTTCATTTCGTACTTCCATCCAGGTTCTTGTATCTTCAGTTTCACCATCTTTCAAAATACCATTGCCAAATTTTGAATAATCTGTTGCCGCCAGTTCATTCACATTAGCAATCATTACTTCGTTGCCAATAATGTAGTGGCTTAAATAATGGGCATTATCAATACAAATATTATTACCGAAATCGCAGCTTATCACCGTACTGTCATATATGCCTACAGGCAACCGCAGATTATGAAACTCGAGGTAATATGGCTCCAGCATACCTATGCGTACAAGCCCAAAAAATTTTGTGTTTTTTACAAGGCTGGGATCAAAGGCGTCTGACACCAGCAGCATATTCCAGTCATCCAAGCTATTACCATTTTCTATAAGTATTTCTCTTTCTTCACCGTTGAGTTTCCGGTAATTTATACCATTGTTATTTTGCCGGTTACGCAAATAATATTCATCCTTACCGGCCGGCAAATATTTATCGGCAATAAAATTATAGCCTAAGTTATTGATGGGATGTTTTGTGATTATGTTCATTAGGTTAGTGATGAGTGATGAGTGATGAGTGATGAGTTGATCAGTTATGAGTTAATAAGTTATGAGTTAATGAGTGATGAGTGATGAGTGATGAGTTCGAGGTTGATCAGTGATCAGTGATCAGTGAACAGTGATGAGTTATGAGTGATGAGTGCAAAGTTGAAATAAAATTGTACTTTTTATTAGTCACATTTTGCTCTATGATTTTTAACAGCAACATTTGTATCCAGATATTTAACTCAGTATAAATTTTTGACACGAGCTTGTTTTAAGTGAAGATACCTCATACCTCATCACTCATACCTCATCACTCCTACCTCATCACTCCTACCTCATCACTCCTACCTCATCATTCAAAAAAAACTACCCACTCTTCCCTTTCAACTTTTCGCTTTTCAATTGTTCTCTAAGCCAGTTGATATACCCATTTAATATTTTTTCAATTTCGTTTATTTCATCCTTGAATCCTGATAAGTTTTCCATAGTAATATAACTACAATCGTAAGCATCAATAAGGTGATTGTATGTTTCCGCTAAGGAGCATCGTGCTATAATGCAAAAATGAATTCTATCAGGAAATGTATATCTGCCATGGCCTTCAGCAATAGAAGAATTTACACTTCTTGCACTTCTGATAATTTGATCTGTCAGCCTGAACTTTTCTTCGCCTGGAAAAGCTTTGGTTAGTTTCTCAATCTTATTTTTTAGCAACCGCATTTTTTTCCAGACCTCTAAATCCGTATAACTTTTTGACACAGGTTTTGTTTTAAATTATTTCATTTTTATTTTCTATAATGCTCATAACTCATAACTCATAACTGATAACTGATAACTGATAACTAATAACTAATAACTAATAACTCACCAAAACACTCACTCCACCGTCACCGACTTCGCCAAATTCCTCGGCTTATCTACATCGCATCCTTTGGCAACGCCTATGTAATAAGAAAGTAATTGAAGCGGAATTACGCTCAACAGCGGCGCAACAATTTCATTGGCAGGTGGCACTGCAAACACATCATCAGCCATGCCGGACACAACTTCATCGCCTTCGGTGATGATGGCGATCACCTTTCCTTTACGTGCTTTTATCTCCTGCATATTGCTCACGATCTTTGCATGATATTCATCTTTAGTTGCTACGAATACTACAGGCAGTTCATCATCTACAAGGGCTATGGGCCCATGTTTCATTTCAGCTGCAGGATAACCCTCCGCATGTATGTAGGAAATTTCTTTGAGCTTTAATGCACCTTCAAGGGCTATGGGGAAGTTGTAACCCCGTCCAAGGTAAAGTGCATTCACAGCCATTTTATATTTTTGAGCGATGACATCCAACTCTTTTCCGTTCTTCAAAATTGATTCTACTTTCTCCGGCACCTCTTCCATTTCCACCAACAATTGCATGTAGCGGTTTTCATCAATGGTCCCTTTTTCTTTGGCGATCTTTAAAGCAATCATTAATAATACCGTCACCTGTGCCGTGAAAGCTTTTGTAGAAGCAACACCGATTTCCATGCCTGCGTGCGTGTATGCGCCGGCGTGAGAAGCCCGTGCAATGGAGGAGCCTACTACATTCACAATACCGAATATAAATGCGCCCTGTTCTTTTGCTTTTTCTATCGCTACTAAGGTATCTGCAGTTTCGCCACTTTGCGAAATAGCAATGATAACATCTCCTTTATTTATTATCGGATTTCTGTACCTGAACTCTGAGGCATATTCTACTTCTACCGGTATGCGGCACAGCTCTTCAATAATATACTCGGCCACCAGGCCTGCATGCCAGCTTGTGCCGCACGCAATAATGATATACCTTGGCGCTGCCAGTAATGCTTCTATGTTATCTTCAATTCCCTTCATGGTGATGGTGCCTTTGGAAGCGTCTAACCGTCCCCGTAAGCAATCATAAATAGTGGCAGGTTGCTCATAAATTTCCTTTAGCATAAAATGTTCATAGCCGCCTTTTTCTATTTCGGCAAGCTCCATATCCAGGCTGGTGATGTAAGGTGTTTGCTTCTCGTTTCCGAGGTTTTTTAGAATTAATTCGTCTGCTTTGATCACTGCAATTTCATAATCATTTACATATACCACTTCCTTCGTGTATTCAAGCATAGGCGTAGCATCAGATCCTAAAAAGTGTTCGCCTTTGCCAATGCCGATCACCAGCGGGCTTCCTTTGCGTGCGGCGATAATTGTATCAGGATTATCTTCATCCAGCAGCAAGATCACATAAGCGCCGCTTACTCTTTTTAAGGCAATGCGCACTGCTTCTTCCAATGGGCAGTTGCTGTTCTTCTGTATCTCTTCAATGAAATTAAGCAGCACCTCGGTATCCGTTTCGCTTTTGAAAGTATATCCTTTGTTTACAAGTTCTTTTTTAATCTGTGCATAATTTTCAATGATGCCATTATGTATCATGGCCAACTTGCCTCCGGCGCTTTTGTGCGGATGCGCATTTACATCGCTTGGTTCGCCATGTGTTGCCCACCGCGTATGGCCTATCCCGATATGGGCGCTGAGGGGTTTACCTAAAAGCGATTGCTCAAGTTCTGCCACCTTTCCTTTTTTTTTATATATCTGTAATCCCCCATCATTTATAAGCGCCACTCCTGTGCTATCGTAGCCGCGGTATTCCTGCCGCTTGAGGCCGGTAATTATTATAGGGTAAGCCTCTCTTGGCCCGATGTATCCAACAATTCCACACATAAATTTCGCTTTTGCTTAATAATTAATTTCCCTATTTAATTTTTCTTTCATTAAAAAAATAGGTTTTTAATAAAATCTATTTCTCATTTTACTAATAACTTGTAACTAATAACTAATCACAACAACGTGCCTTTTAAAAAATAAAGCGCCACGTTGAAAAAAATGATCAGTCCCGTAACATCTACCAGCGTGGCCACAAAAGGCGCAGAAGATGATGCCGGATCAGCTCCTAATTTTTTTAATAAAATAGGCAGCATACTTCCTGATAGCGAGCCCCAAAGAACTACGCCTACCAGTGAGAAGCTAACCGTTAAGGCAATCAGAAACCATTCTATTCCATAGATATCCGTCATCATTCCATGGTGCATAAGTGTATGCCATAATAAAATCCGGAGAAATCCGATAAAGCCAAGGATGATGCCGAGCATAAGGCCTGATAAAAACTCGCGCCGCATAACACGCCACCAATCTGCAATGGCAACTTCGCCAAGCGCCATTGCCTGTATTATGAGGGTAGATGCCTGCGAGCCGCTGTTGCCACCGCTGCTCATAATAAGTGGAATAAAATTAGTAAGTACAATCACTTTGGCAAGTTCTTCATTGTAATACGCCATCGCCGTGGCAGTGAGCATTTCCCCTATAAAAAGTATAATCAGCCAACCCACTCGCTTTTTAACCAGGCCAAAAAATGGTGTTTCAAGATAGGGCCGGTCGAGCGCCTCGGCTCCACCTATTTTTTGTATATCCTCACTAAACTCTTCGTTGGTAACCCAAAGCACATCATCAATAGTAACAATGCCGAGCAACACATTATAATCATCTACCACGGGCAAGGCTACACGATTATTCATTTTAAAAACTTCGTTTGCCGTTTCCTGGTCATCATTCACATTCAGCTCAATGAAGCGCCCGTCCATCATTTCACTCACTTTTCTATCAGGCGGCGCCAACAGAAATTCCCGTATCCGTATATCATCCAGCAATTCACCATGCTTGTTGATGATGTAAATCACATCAATGGTTTCAATATCTTTACCAACCTGGCGAATGATATTCAGTACTTCCGCTACCGTATTATATTCGTGCACATACACATAGTCCGGCGTCATCAGGCGGCCAACGCTATTTTCAGGATAGCCTAACAACGAAAGGGTTACTTTTCTTTCTGCCGGCTCAAGGGTCTTTACCAATTCGCGTACCACCTCATTGGGCAAGTCTTCCAGGAAAGCTGTGCGGTCATCCGGCTGCATTTGATTAAAGAGCTCCGCGCTCTTGTGCGGCGGAAGATTTTTGAGAATTCTTTTTTGCGTGGAATGCTCAAGAATACTAAAGATACTTACCGCCCTGTGAAGGGATAAGCCAAGAAAAATTTCGATCTCTCTTTCTTCATTTTCTTCTACCAGTTCAGCAACATCGCTTATGTTTTGCTGGTTGAGAAATTCATTTATTTCAGCCTCATTGTTAGACGCAAGAATTTCCTCGTATTGCTCCTGCACTGAAATTTCTTCTTCTGTCATACAAACGGGTTTCTGAAGATTTGCCGCAAATTAATTTATTTTACATAAGTCAGCATTTTAATAATATGATAAAACCGTATTTGAATTTAGAGAAAACAGCAGCTAAGGGCCGCGGAATATTTGCGGCAGAAAAAATACCTTCCGATACGATTATCGAGTACTCACCTGTGATAGTAATGTCTGCAGAAGAAAGGATCCATCTCGATAAAACTTTATTGCACGATTACATTTTTGAATGGGGAACAGATAAGAAAAGGTGCTGCCTGGCGCTGGGTCTGGTCTCTATATATAATCACAGCTATGAAAGCAATTGCGAATATTTTATGGATTTTGAAATGGACATTATCCAAATTAAAACCGTAAAGGCTGTAAAAAAAGGAGAGGAGCTTACCATTAATTACAATGGAGATTGGAATGATAGTAAGAGGGTTTGGTTTGATGCGGAGTGAGTTGTTAGTTATGAGTGATTAGGAATTAGTTATGAGTTATGAGTGATTAGTTATCAGGTAGGTAGAAGGTAGGGTAGAAGGTAGCAAGAAGCAAGAAGCAGGTAGCAGGTAGCAGGTAGAAGGTAGCAGGTAGCAGGTAGAAGGTAGCAGGCAATTTAATTGTTGGGGCGATCGTTGTTATTATAAATAACTTAAAATTTTTTTAGGGAATTTTTATTTCGATATTCGTTATTATTTTTACCAAAATTTAAAAAAAATGGATATAACAAAAAGAGATACAATTACAGACTATATAATTCTAACAAATACTGCTGACCGCACCCACGCAAAATCTTTTATCGCTAATGTTTTTTTGCTCATGTTTATCGCCCTTGGCGTATCGGCATTGTTCGCCTGGCAGTTTTCGATCAATGAAAATTTATTAAGTTACCTCGTATCGCCAACGGGTATTACAGGTTTAGGAAAAATAACCATTTTTGCTCCGTTGGGTTTTGTGCTGCTGATGTCGTTTGGCTACAGGAAATTATCTGCACCTGCTTTGCTGGCCTTGTTTATAGCGTATGCTATTATTAATGGAATCAGTTTCAGTTTTATTTTAAGATATTATACACCAGGGTCTGTCATGGGTTGCTTCCTGTCTGCTTCGGCCATGTTTGGTGTAATGGCTTTCATGGGTTACACTACGGACCAGGATCTTACAAAATTTGGCCGCATATTAATGATGGGTGTCATCGGCATTCTCATTGCAATGGTTATTAACTTTTTTCTGCACAGCAGCCAACTCGATTATATAATAAGTATAATCGGTGTTATGGTGTTTACTGCACTTACGGCTTACGATGTGCAGAAACCTCAAAAGGATTGGAGAAGGTTTGGAATACCAGGATGTATCAGCTTCCGATACTAAAAAGATTTCCGTGCTTGGCGCATTAAATCTTTACCTGGACTTTATCAATATATTTATTTTTCTGTTAAGGTTATTTGGCGGAAGAAGAAATTAGAATATGATTTTTTTGAAACTAAAGGGAAGACGGCTTATGGTCGTCTTTTTTTGTGCAATCTGCCTTCGCCGGAAATCTTTTTTTTGCAACTAATAATACCAAATAGTATAAAAGAAAGTAAGTAAAACCAGAACGAGTAAAATTGTAATTACCAGGTTGGAGTTAGAGTTGGAGGAGAGAATATTTTTCATAAAAGATGATTTGGTGGGTGGCTGGAATTTCAATATAAAATTATCTATTTCCTTTTATCAATCCTAACCGGACGGCTTATTATTTTATCAATAAACCGGATCAATGTTTTGTAAGAAAGTAAAAGCACTTATTTTTAACCTGTAATATTACCATCGATAACCATATTTTTACCATTTTCATTTCTTCATGCATTTAAGAGGAACCGCTTCTGCAACTGCCGAAAAAATTACTGCCGATTTTACTGCTGATTATTCTCAACTAATGGATAGCGTGTTAGACTCCCTCAGCGCCCAAATTGCCGTGGTAAATACAAACGGCATTTTTCAAAAGGTGAACCGGGCATGGTACATTTTTAATAAAAAGGCTACACTTCCCGGATACAGCCAACAGGATTTTACGGGGATAAGCTATCTCGAAATTTGTGCTGGTGCGCATAGCCCTTACGGCGGAGACACAACAACGGTTTTAGCAGGTGTCCGGTCTGTGTTAAGCGGAAAAAACGAAGCCTTCCGGCTGGAATTTTCGACCGGTATTTTAAACACTAAAAAGTATTTTTTAGCGGAAGTTATCTCCCTCGGCAGTTTTGCTGCACTGATCATCCATACCGATATTACGGAGCGCAAAGCCGATGAAAAATGGCGGGAACAATTCTTTGCTATCGCTTCTCACGAGCTTAAAATGCCTATCACGAGTTTGAAAGGAATTGCACATATTTTTAAAATAAGTTTTGAAAAACAGATTAACCGTGAAGGTGCTAAGCTGTTAGCTGCAATGGATATTCAACTAAATAAATTAACTAAAATAATTGACGATGTTTTGCTCGTCAATACCAGGCCGGATCGTGATATTATTTTACATAAAGAATTTTTTAGCTTCTCAAAACTTGTGCGGCAAACAGTACAAAATGTAAGGAACATTTCCCCGTTACATTTTTTAACTATTGAAGAAAATGAACGAATTAATTACACCGGCGACAAATTTCGGCTTGAGCAGGTGATCACTAATTTGTTGATCAATTCGGTAAAGTATTCACCGCAGGCTAATCACGTCATTATTAGCACAGTCATTAAAAATAATTGCATTTTATTTTCTGTGAGGGACTTTGGTATTGGTATTGAAAAAGAAAATTTCCAAAAAATATTTGAAAGATTTTATCGGGTTGATAATCAAGATCGCTTTACCGGCGCGGGATTAGGCTTATACATTTGCTCAAAAATTATAGAAGCCCACCAGGGAAATTTGTGGGTAGAAAGTGAAAAGGGAAGCGGGTCAATATTTTATTTTACGCTTCCTTTGGAAATAAAATAACTATAGTCATCAGAAAGGAAAATTATCATTCTCATTTGTTCAGCGATAGTAACACCTCGTAAAATGCATTGAACAGACTATGAAGTTTGGCAATATCCGTAATAGCTTCTTCAATAGTTAACTCAAGAAAATCCGTACTGGTGTCGCTTTCATCAATTTGGTGTTTCGTAGTGTGAAAAACAAAGTCTGTAATTGATGTAAACACTGACCTTACTTGCGCATCAGCAAAAATGCATTTTACCTTTTCTTCATCATTTGATTTTACCACTACTTTTTTATCGAATTCTGCATAGCCGGTTTCAATATCCTGCATGCCGAAAAACTTGCCAATTTCATCCAGCAATCCCTGGTGGTGGATGGCAAATTTGTAATTGCTTGCATGTTGCAGTTCGCTGCGCAAAGTAGTGGTTTGGTATCCGCCTTCGAAGCCGCCGCCAGGGTCTATTTCAACATTAAAAAAAAATTTACTTTCCCGGTAATTGATAACGGCCGTGTAGGAAAACGCATTAGCTTTTAAATCTTCGCCTATTTGTTTCCATATATCTCCAGCGTTGTTACTGCTGATTATTTTTTCGACTTTCATAATTTTTTTTTTTAAAATTTGGCGCTTATATAAACCCTAAGCAAAAAGACACGAACCTGCCTGACGGCAAGCAGGTTGTACAGATTAAAACGATTTTTTTATTGTTTTTTAAAATGACCACTATTCTGTTTTTTTGAATTGGCAATACCATTAAAACGCCTAATACTATTTTTTAAAAATACAAGATCATCTCTTTATCATATTCAACATTGATAAAGTTTCGGTAATCATTTTTGCATTGTATTCCAGCGCCAGGTCTTTGTGGTTGATGGCATCCACTATTGTACCAATCCAACATAAGCCGGCAGTAAAAAAATAAAGAATACCCATGCCGGTATGCCCGATCACAAAGCGGTGTATGCCGGCAATAAAAACGAGCCCCAGCAGGCAGAGCAATAATATTGTTTGCGGATCTTTTCGCTTAGAGCGGTATATCATACAAAAATGCATGAGCTCATCATCGCTAAACCCCTGCGTATGCGAGTTTATTGTCAGCAACTCCTCGGGTGTCACATCATATAAATACTTTAAAAGAACAGAATTTACCGGGCCAAAGTTTTTGTCGTATTGCATAATGGAGATTTTGAATTTACATGAAATATTGCGAGCCGGACTAAGGTATAAATTCTCGCAAAGATTATTATTAGGGCAAAAATACCAAGCGGATGTGCATTTATTGACTGCCTTACCTCACCATGAAAAAGAAAATTGATAGAATGCCCAAGGCCGCAGCCCGGGCAATAACTGAAGCCCATAAATTTTAAAATACAAAATGAATAATGTGCGTCAGTGCCCGGCGGCATGCAGGCCAAAAGAAGGAGAGCCGCCACCCAGAAAATCAATTCAAACCTTACAACTATTTGATATCGCATGAATGTTATCAGCAATGGAAAATATTTTAAACAAGATATTAAAAATATTTTTTAAATAGCAGGCTTGCATTTATAGGCGATAAGGAATAAGTCATCATAAGCTAAGTACGGCAGGATAAATATGAATTGTAAAAGCCAACCTTTTTCTAAAAAGATATGCAAAAAGCAGTTGCTAATATCCCGTATGATAGCGCTTGCCGAAAACCAGAATATTTGCTTTTCTTTTGACAATGCTTCCGACCGTCCGGTATTTAAATTCAATTTTAGTGATTGTTCTTCCGTCGGCGGCTAATTCTATAAGCTTGCTTTCCCGGCCTGCAGCAATATTTTCATCAACAGCAGGTGATAGCCTGTCTCCACTTTCAAAATATACGTCGAGTTGGCTTAATTTTATTTCTGCACCTTCTACTTTAAAGCGCAATGCAGTAAATTGATTCCTGCTGTTTACATTTATTATATCAGTTTCCCTAATGAAGCCTGCTTTTGTTTCACCGAGAAGTTCCCAGCCTTCTTCCACCGCTATACTGTTGCGTGTGGAGCCGCAGGAAAAAGAAATTATCACCAGTGAGAAGAATAAAATCAACTTAAATAAGTTAGGAAATGAATAATTAATTTTCATATTGTTGTTTTAGCAAATCTATAATCTTTATAATCACCCTAATGCATCCCTTGCGGATTTATTTTTTTTGTTCTAAATAATAATATTGCTACTATTTTATGGTAATGACTGCAATAGTTTTTTAAAAATTTTTGGAACTTTTTAATTTTTTTTAGAAGTCTGACTTTTTTTTATAAAAGTCCGTTAACTTTATGCTAAATTTATAGCAGGACACAATAAAAGTATGGGGACTAAAAACAGTTTGTACAAAAAGAGAATATTAAAAGAACTTTATTTTACTCCCTCACTTTCGTGTGCAGACCTGTATGTAAGGATAAATAAAAGTTTTCCGCTTATAACAAAACTACTTAATGAGCTAATGGAAGAAGGATTAGTGATAGAAACCGGTTACGCAACTTCCACGGGGGGAAGAAGGCCGTTGACGTATGCAATAAAAGAAGAAATGATGTACGTAGTGTCGGTAGCAATGGATCAGTTTGTAACAAGAGTTACCATCATGGACATGGAAAATAAATCCATAACCGCCGTTCAAAAAATCGAGTTGGATTTAGCGGGAAATGAAAAAACACTTCCTATCCTTATCGAAAAAATTGAAAACACCATTGAATTATCAGGCATATCCAAAAGCAAGATATTGGGTGTGGGAATAGGTATGCCTGGCTTTGTGAATGCAGCGAAGGGTATTAACTATACATTTTTAAAAGGCCCGCATAAAAGTATATCTCATGCCATTTCCGAGAAAGTTGGTATCCCGGTATATATCGATAATGATTCCAGCCTTGTGGCTTTGGCTGAACAACGTTTTGGCGCCGCCATTGATAAAAAAAATGCAATGGTGATCAACGTTGGCTGGGGCATCGGGCTTGGTTTAATTTTAAATGGCCAGCTTTTCCGCGGCCATGATGGATTTGCCGGAGAATTTAGCCACATTCCACTTTTTAACAATGGTAAATTGTGCAGTTGTGGAAAAAGTGGCTGTCTCGAAACCGAAACATCACTCATTACAATAATAGAAAAAGCAAAAGAAGGCCTGAAATCCGGCAGGCTCTCTAAATTGACTGCTCCCTTTTCAGAACACCTTGAGCAATCAATTGAAAATATATTGGATGCCGCACAGCACGGAGATCGCTTCGCTGTCGAACTATTTACAGAAGCAGGCTATAATATTGGAAGAGGCGTTGCAATACTTATACATTTATTAAATCCTGAGATGGTTATTCTAAGTGGAAGAGGTTCAACTGCCGGAAAAGTGTTGATGGCACCTATACAACAGGCATTGAATGAGCATTGCATTCCACGGCTTTCGCATAGTACAGAAATAGAGATCTCCACGCTTGGGTATATGGCTGAGTTGATAGGCGCTGCTGCGTTGGTGATGGAGAATTTTGAAAAAGAAGCGGATAGAATTTATGCAGCATTATCTATAAATGTATTGCCATAAATATGAGAACTCATAAAGTAACCAGTTCAATTTTATATGCCGGACTTAATTTTTGTTCATAATAATTTTCCAAAGAATAATGGATAATAATCTTAAAACCAAAACTTAAATCATGAAAAAACACTTAAAACAACTGCTCTTGTTCCTGTCAATGATTTTTTTCGGAGCAATCACTTTTGCGCAGGAAAAGCAGGTTACAGGAACGGTTAAAGACCAGGATGGAAATGCATTGGCTAATGTATCTTATATCGTTAGAGGCACAAAGGCCGGTGGTACCACAGATGCCAATGGTAACTTCAATGTTCGAGTAAAAAGTCCTCAAGCTGTATTAGTATTTAGTTCAGTAAACTTTAAACCAGTGGAAATAACTGCCGGGGAAGGGGCTAACCTTTCCGTAATTTTAGAACCGGCAATAAATAGCCTGAACGAAGTGGTAGTTACGGCCCTTGGCATTAGAAAAGAAAAGAAATCTTTAGGTTATTCAATGCAGGAAGTGAAAGGCCAAACACTTGTGGAATCAAGAGAAGTTAATCTTGTAAATGATCTTACTGGTAAAGTATCAGGATTGCAGGTAGTGCGTTCTGGTAATGGCCCTGCCGGTTCCTCTCAAATTTTATTACGTGGCAACAACTCACTAACCGGGCTTTCACAGCCGCTGATTGTAGTGGATGGAATACCAATGGATAATTCTACAGGCCGCGTAGGCATCGGCGCTTCTAATGGTTTTTATAACACAACACTTGATCAGGGTAATGGTTTAAGCGATATTAATCCCGAGGATATTGCTTCTATTAGCGTCCTGAAAGGACCGGCCGCAGCTGCACTATATGGCTCTCTTGGTGGCAATGGTGTTATTTTAATTACTACAAAAACAGGTAAAAAGCAAGCCGGCTTAGGACTTACCGTTTCTTCATCCGTAGGGTTTGAAAGCATTTTCACGACTCCAAAAATGCAAAATGACTTTGCCCAGGGAAGTAATGGTATATATGATTCTTCGTCTGCTGCCAGCTGGGGACCAAAAATAAATGGCCAGGTGGTTACAGACTGGTCAGGCAAGCAGGTAAAGTTGCAGTCTTATGATAATGTAAAGAATTTTTTCCAAAATGGAATAGTTTCAAATCAGAATATTTCATTTCAACAACTAATAAACTCAACTTCTATCTATGCTTCTTACAATCGCTTTGATGATAAGAGCATGATCCCCGGCCAAAAGCTTTCACGCAATAACATTACCGCAAGATCTACAACCAAATTTGGTAATAACGAAAACTGGACCCTGGATACTAAATTCCAGTTTATAAATGCTACAGCCAACAACAGGTCTATTGAAGGACAGGATTACAGCATTTTTGGCACTATTAATAATTTGCCGCGAACATTGGATATTCGCAATTTCAAAAATCCTTTGGATTCCAACGGCAATATGTTTTGGTGGGGAAAATCAAACGGGGGAAATACAAATCCTTATTGGATGGCAAAGTATAACCTAAACTCGGATACCCGCAACCGTTATATCATGTATGTATCTGCTAAGCACAATTTTACCAGTTGGCTTTCGGGAGAAGTAAATGCAGGCGCAGATATGTATAACACAAACTCAGAAACGAAACAATATGCCGGAAGCCCGGGCAGTACCACGGGTAGCTATGGTTTGGGAAGAGTAACCTACCAGCAAACCAATTACAGCGGACTACTTACTGCAAAAAAGGATAACCTGTTTGGAAAATTGGGTGGTTCAGTTATGGTGGGTGGAAACCTGATGCATTGGCAGCGTTCTGAACTTAACGGCAGCGCCGGTACGCTAAAGGTTCCAAACCTATTCTCGGTAACAAACTCACAAGGCAACCCAAGCGTTCAGCAGGATTTCCAGGAAAAGAAGATTAATTCGCTTTACGGATCAGTCGAATTAAATTATGATGGTTATTTATTTGTAAGCAGCACGTTCCGTAATGACTGGTCATCTGCATTGAGCCCACGCAATAATTCTTATTTTTATCCTTCGTTAAGCCTTTCTTATGTATTTACAGATATGATCGATCAAATGGGCGGAAGGCTTCCTTCCTGGTTTAGTTATGGAAAATTAAGAGCATCTTATGCTGCTGCCGGTAGCGATCTTGAGCCATACAGCTTATATAACAGTTATACCATAGGTACAGATCCTAATGGAAACACCACGGCAAGTAGCGGTGCTACATTGTTTAATGATAGTGTAAAAAGTCAATTGATCAAATCTTATGAAGCAGGAGCTGAATTACGTTTCTTTAGAAACAAAATTGGTTTAGATGTTTCTGTATATAAATCGAATTCAACCAGGCAATTAATTCGTCTTCCTATGGACCCGCTGAGCGGATATACAAACAGGATAATTAACGCGGGAGATGTTCAGAATAAAGGTGTAGAAGTAACTGTCGACGCACGTATTTTGGATAACCCCCAATCGGTGAACTGGACAATGGGTGTTAACTTCTCTCACAATAAGACTACCGTGCCTTCTATTTATCCTGAGGTGAATAAGTATCAACTACCCGGTGGCGGCTTTGATAATATTCAAATCTTAGCTGTTGCAGGTCAGCCATACGGCGAAATTTATGGAACACAGCTCAAAAGAGTTACAGACGCAAAAGATCCAAACTACGGTAAGCTTATTCTTTCCAACAACGGACTTCCCCAGGCAACGACTGATATAGCAAGATTAGGAAACCAACAGGCGAATGCATTATTAGGATTTACCAACTCATTCTCGTATAAAGGTTTTGGGCTATCAGTACAGTTAGACGCAAGATTTGGTGGAAAAATATTTTCCCAAACCTTAGACAATATGGAGCGAAACGGCACGGCCGCTGTCACTGTAAGCAATGGCTCAAGAGATTCAATGATAGTACAGGGAGTAGTGCCTGGCGCAAATAATCAATATGTAGCAAACACCAATAAAATTTCAACGCAGCAGTATTGGGGTGCAGTTGCCGGCGTCGGAAATACTGGTATTACAGAAGAAAATTTGTATGATGCCTCAAATGTGCGCATAAGAAACATTCAGTTAAGCTATAATTTTTCTAAAAACTTATTGGGTGGTAGCTTTGTTCAAAAAGCAATGGTATCAGTATCGTGCAATAATGTATGGCTTATTAGCAGCCATATGCGTGGGTTGGATCCTGAGTCAGTTTTCGCTGCAGGTACACCTTCTGTAGGTTTTGAAAATGCAAGCCCACCTACATCCCGTATATTTTACGTAAACTTATCATTAGGGTTCTAATCCATTCACTAAAAATTTTAAAGTAATGAACCACATAATTAAAACATCAGCTTTATTCATAACAGTTATCCTGTTATTTACAGCCTGTAAGAAAATTACAGACATTAACACAAATCCTACCGCAGCCAATGCCGACCAGGTGCAGGTAGAATATTTTATTGATAATTCAATAATTCATGCGCAAATGAATCCCGGCGTTTCAGAAAGGGCATTCGTACTTTACTTTACTGCTGCAGGCCACCAGATCAGTGATGCAGATGGTGCTACCTTTTCCTGGGCTGATTACAGCGATGAATGGATTGGCGAATATTACGATAACCAGTCAGGTGCACTCAATACAATTAACAGCGCTATTACTGTAGCCAACCAGCAGATATCAGCGGGTACACAAAAAGATTATACAAATAACCTGATGCAGGTTGCACGTATTTGGCGCACTTATTTATTAAGTGAAATGAGTGACAATTTTGGTCCTTTGCCGATAGACGCCTTTCAGGGGAAAAATCCCGATTTCGTGGATGTAAAATCTGTTTATTATTATATGCTCGATGAATTAAAGGATGCGACATCTAAACTTACTACTTCTATTTCAGTTCCTTCAAGCGTGGCCTCAGAAGATCCTGCATTTGCATTCGATTTTGCAAAATGGCAGGCTTATAGTAATTCTTTGCGTCTAAGGTTAGCTATGCGCCTTTCGGAAGTTGATCCTGCAAAAGCAAAGACAGAATTTGAAGATGCCGCTACCGGAGCATTACTTACAGATAAATCACAAATGTTCCAGGTACAGGAAAAATCAGGATGGGATGATCTGTCAGGCATGTATACACGCTGCTGGTACCAGTTACCGGAAGCAGTTACTTTCAATAACCTTGTTGTAAACCTTGGAAGTGTTACATCACTTTCGCAAATTCCTTCGGTAATCACTGATCCTTCAGGCCAGGCGGACGCAATAGCCAACATTAAGCCGGCTAACTATGCAGGTCAGTATTATCCTGTGCAGTTAACTACAAAAACGAATAATCCATTTTCAGCATATTGGTTAAATGGATTACCTAACACAATAGATCCCCGTGCTTACCAGATTTTTTACATGCCCGGTAACAGCAGCGACCCATCATTTCCGAATGGTACTTGCGGAGCGGTGACGGCTACTACAACAGGCACCGTGAAAGACTTAAACCATAATGTAATTAAAACAATTGATGCCAAGTATACATGGAATGGAACACCAGATGGTAACTGGGCTACAAAAGGCAATAACCACAACACACTTTTTCAAGGTATAGATATTGGTGCGGCAACAGGGATGTCTCCTTCTCTGAAAAATCAATTCAGAAGCCAAAATGCAAAAAGAGTGTTCTTTGGCGCGTGGGAAACTTATTTCCTTTTGGCTGAAGGTGCCGTAAGAGGTTGGTCTACCCCGGTTAGCGGACAGGTTGCTTATGAAACAGGTATTAGCAAAAGTTTTGAATATTGGGGAACATCTTCGTATTTGACTACCTACCTGGCATCTGCAGATTATAACCATGATGGAACTTCAGTTAGCTGGGGTCATACCACAGAACCCGGAAATACTCATACAATGAATTTTGTTGATGGTTTAACGGGAACACCAGGAACAGCTTCAATAAAATATCCTGTAAATAATTTGTATCAAAATGGCACAGTAAGAAATGATCATCTTACCAAGATCATTACCCAAAAATTTATTGCTCAAACACCATGGCTGCCTTTAGAAACATGGAGCGATCACAGGAGACTTGGATTACCTTTCTTTGAAAACGTAGTGCTTGAAGGCCCGATACAAACGCTTCCTGCACTTACAAGCGGTAATTTTATGACAAGCAGCCAGGACTTCTTACCGCAGAGACTTAAGTATCCATCCGGCTTGCAAAATAGTAACGTAACCGGTTACAACCAGGCTGTGTCGGCTTTAGACGGGACTGATAATGTATTAACACCTTTATGGTGGGCACAACATTAAGGGGTCATAACTCTGTCGGGTTGAGAAATATGCAACAGTTAATTTTTATTATGAAAAATTAAGCATTCATTATAAAAGCTTCTATTCTTTAGAAGCTTTTATAATTTCTAACATAACCCATAGAGCCTGGCTATATCAATGTTGCTTATATCGTTAGCAAATTTTACATAGTTGCATTTGAATAAGGCCAGATTAATTTTTAATAATAAATTTTATTTTTACCTCATTTGGTAAAATTTAAGCTTAGTTATATCAATGGAAATCGCTGAATGACTATCTTATTCTTTTTTTTTAAACCAAATAAATAATTTATGAATAATCGCAGGCAGTTTCTCCAGGCAACGGGAATTCTTACAGCAGGAATATTATTAAAGCCTTCGGGAGCATTGGCTTTTGATAAAAAAGATTTTAAAAGTAAAAGGCCACCCTTGTCCGAACGAAACTTTACAAGCAAGGCAGTGGATGAGGCCATTTTAAAAATTAAAAAGCAAATAGCTGATCCGGAGCTGGCCTGGCTTTTTGAAAATTGTTTCCCCAATACTTTGGATACTACCGTTGATTTTGAAATGATAGATGGCAAGCCGGATACTTATGTAATTACAGGCGATATAGATGCCATGTGGCTTCGCGATAGTACGGCACAGGTGTGGCCGTATCTTTCACTTATCAAAAATGATGAGCATTTACAACAACTGGTAGAAGGAGTAATAAACCGCCAGGTAAAATGCATACATCTCGATCCGTATGCAAATGCATTTTATAAAGATGAAAATAAAGTAAGTGAATGGAAGAGCGATCTCACTACCATGAAAGCGGGTATCCATGAACGTAAGTGGGAGATAGATTCATTGTGTTACCCTGTGCGGCTGGCGCACCAGTATTGGAAGCTCACCGGTAATTCGAAAGTTTTCGATAAAGATTGGGAAGGGGCGATTGCTTTAATAGTTAAGACATTTAAAGAGCAGCAAAGAAAAGACGGGCGTGGCCCATATACTTTTCAAAGAAAAACCGCGTGGGCTACGGATGGTGTTCCATTAGCTGGTTATGGATATCCCGTGAAGCCTGTTGGGCTTATTTGTTCCATGTTTCGCCCAAGTGACGATGCCACAATTTTTCCTTTTTTAGTCCCTGATAACTTTTTTGCCGTAGTAAGTTTGCGGCAGGCGGCTGAAATGGTAAATGCTATTCATCAAAATAAATCGCTTGCCAACGAATGTAAGGCTCTCGCTTACGAAGTAGAAAATGCGCTGTATAAATATGCGGTAATCAATACACCGCAAGCCGGTAAAATTTATGCATACGAAGTAAATGGTTTCGGAAGTTATAATTTAATGGATGATGCGAATGTGCCGAGCCTTTTATCCTTACCTTATTTGAATGCTGTAAAAACAACTGATCCGGTTTATGAAAACACCAGGAAATTTGTGCTGTCATCCAACAATCCTTTTTTCTTCAAAGGCACAGCAGGCGAGGGTATTGGCGGCCCACATGTAGGCCTGGACATGATATGGCCTTTGAGCATTATTATGCGTGGACTAACTAGCACCAATGAGGCTGAAGTAAAAAAATGTCTAAGCATGCTAAAAAATTCAAACGCCGGCACAGGCTTTATGCATGAATCATTTAGTAAAAATGATGCGTCAAATTTTACCAGGAAATGGTTTGCCTGGGCGAATACCTTGTTTGGAGAATTGGTACTGCATACATCGGAAAAATATCCTGCTGTTTTGAAAAGTAAGTTTACCTGATAAAAATTATTACTATTGATAAATGGAACTAATAACCAATGAACAATCTTTTTATAAAAAAAAATTTCCTGGCCGTCGTCATCATTTTTTTTATTTGTGGCTTTTGCAATGCACAAAAAAATGACATTGACGTAATTGCTTACTATACCGGGGGCCCTGATAATATTGATAGCTTTGCAATCGGTAAGCTCACTCACATCATCTTTAGTTTTGCTCATCTTAAAGGAAATGAATTATACATTAAGAATGCTGCTGACTCTGCGCTGATCAAAAAGTTGGTAGGGCTCAAAAAAACAAATCCCGGGATAAAGATCATGCTTTCTTTGGGCGGGTGGGGTGGTTGCCAAACGTGTTCAGATGTGTTTTCTACCAAATATGATCGCCGGAAATTTGCAAAGTCCGTAAAAGAAATCAATAATTATTTTGGAACAGATGGGCTTGACCTTGATTGGGAATATCCCGCCATTAGCGGGTTTCCCGGCCATCGTTTTGTGGTGGAAGACAAAACAAATTTCACGGCGCTCGTTACACAACTCAGAAAAAAATTAGGGAAGAAAAATGAACTAAGCTTTGCCGCCGGTGGCTTTAAAAGCTACATGGAAAACTCGATTGAATGGGAAAAAGTAATGAAAAAGGTAGACCGGGTAAATCTTATGAGCTACGATCTCGTCAGTGGTTTTTCAACAGTTACGGGACATCACACGCCATTATATTCCACTGCGCAAAATGAAGGATCTGTTGATGCGGGGGTGAAGTTGTTGAAACAGTATGGCGTCCCTCCCCGGAAGATAGTGATCGGCGCTGCGTTCTATGGCCGCATGTTTCAAAACGTGCGGGATTCATTAGACGGCCTATACCAGCAGGCAAATTTTTTAAGAGGAATATCAAATAAAAATTTTTCCACGATGCTTTCTGCAGATAGTGGCTTTGTTTCGCATTGGGACAGTACAGCCCAGGCTTCGTATTTATATAATCCAGAAAAAAATCTTTTTGTAACTTATGATGATGAAAGGTCTGTTGCGCTCAAAACAAAATATGTAATAGATAAAAATCTTGGTGGAATTATGTTCTGGCAGCTTCGGGATGATGCTTACGACGATGGATTGTTAGAAGCAATTGACGATGTAAAAAACGAGTATGGAAAAGATGATGCCCAATAGTTACTGTGACTAAAATCTTTCTATTGTTTGTTTGTAAAAAACATGTAGGCAAGGCCGTTATTAGGCGGCGTTCTACCATAAATTTGTTTGAAAAGCCGGATAAAATGAAACTTTGAAAAATAAGCTTCGTTGGATATATTGTTAATATCAATTTTCTCAGCATAGTTAGCATCAAAAATTTTAGACTGAACAATGCGCCTGTATGAATAATTTTTGGGATACTGTTCTTTCATCATTTTATTGCCGGTTCAATGTTAGCGAAGAGAGTGATATGGTACTTTTAGTATGCTTATGAAGATGAATTATTTGAAGTAATAAATAATGTAAAAGATAAAAAAAGAAGGTGTGCAATAATGAGCTTAAAATACACTTCTATATAGTTCCTTCAGCGGAAGCCCGTAATCAATAGCAGCAATGTATAATGCCGCATCTTCCTGCGATACTTCCTCAAACAACCACGAGTTGTCCGGTTGCCTTCGGCTCACTTCTATAAAATATTTCGTGGTATCAATAAGAATATATTCTTTCAGAGAAGGAATTTGGCGGTAAAAGAAAAACTTTTTTCCCCTGTCGTGATCTTCTGTGGACGGAGAGAGGGCTTCAAAAATAACAGAAGGATTTTTTAATATATCAAATTTATCATCTTCTAACTCAGGCTCACCGCAAATAATAGTAGCGTCAGGATACATATAAGATTGATAAGCAGGAGCGCTAATACGAATATCACTGGGAAGAATCTCGCAAAGCTTATTTTTTAGATACCCACTGACCTCACGAATCAAATTAGCTACAATGCGATTATGCGCAAGAGAAGCACCAGCCATAGCAATTACTTTGCCTTCAAAATATTCATGCTTCTCTTTAGCGCCTCTTTCAATACTCAGGTATTCCTGCGGTGATATCAATTGTACAGCAGCTTCCATATAATGTATGTTTCTTCAAAGTTAAATAATTAAATCGCTATAGAAATATGGAGAAGGATAAATGGGTGCATTTGAAAATGTCGCAAGGTTGTCAACCTTTCAACAAGTTAATTTTAGATTTAAAAACTTCATCCGAAAGGTTGACAACCTTTAACCCAGAGCGACAACTTAGAATGCACCCAGGATAAAGAGGACATTCGATCCTGATGGCTCGTTCGGGTCGGAAGGTCAGGGCGGTAAAGAGTAAATGCTTTGTTGCTTCCTAAGCAGGAGTAATTTGGAATGCATTATGGATAAAGTATGCGGTGCTCTAAACACAACAAAGACAAATACTTGCTTGTCTTTTTTTAATTTTTAAGACAAATTTTTTCCGTGAATATTTTTCGATGATAATCACGAACTTTACCCGGCAACGAAATATTAAAAGCGATATGAGATCAAAATTGTTTCTTGTAATAATTTTATTCATTACCATTATTTGTACCTGGGTTTCCTGCGTGAATAGCGAGGATAGTAAAGAGCCTTCCTTGCCCAAAGTAGTGAGTTATAATTTTCATATCCGTCCTATCTTATCAGATAAATGCTTTAAGTGTCACGGCCCTGATGTAAGCAAGCAGGAAGCAGGCCTGCGGCTTGACTATGCTAAGTTTGCTTATGCACCGCTTAAAGAAATGAAAGGCGCTTTTGCTATAGTGCCGGGCAAGCCTGATCAGTCAGAATTGTTGAAGCGAATATCTTCAACCGATTCATCTTATATGATGCCGCTTCCGGAATCACACCTCGGTGCATTGACCCCTTATCAAATAAAATTATTTAAGAAATGGATAGAGCAGGGGGCGAAATACGAAACCCATTGGGCCTTTATACAACCTAAAAAAAATCCCTTACCAAAAATAGAAGACAAGGAATGGCCTAAGAATGAAATCGATTATTTTATTCTTAATAAACAGGAAGAGTTGGGATTACATCACAGTCCCGAAGCCGATAAAGAAAGGCTGCTGAAAAGAGTTTCATTAGATCTTACCGGATTACCGCCATCGGAAGAAATGATGAATAAGTTTATGGCCAGTAAAGAACCGAAGGCTTATGAATCTATGGTGGATGCGCTGTTAGCCACGCCGCAATATGGTGAGAAGATGGCGTTGCATTGGCTGGATGTTGGCCGCTATGCCGATAGCTATGGATACCAGGATGATAACATAAGAACGCAATGGCCCTGGCGCGATTGGGTAATCCATGCATTCAATCAAAATCTTCCTTACGACAAATTTCTCACGTGGCAGATTGCCGGCGATATGCTGCCCAATGCCTCTAAAGAAGAAATACTGGCCACGGCTTTTTTTAGAAATCATAAATACACAGAAGAAGGTGGGATAATTCCCGAAGAGTATAGGGTAGAATATAATATTGATAAAACGAAAACATTCGGCAGAGGAATCATCGGGCTAACGGTTGAGTGTGCACAATGCCATGATCACAAATATGATCCTATTTCCCAAAGAGAGTATTACCAGCTTTTTGCTTTTTTCAACAATAGTAAAGAAGAAGGTTTCGAAGGCGATGTAAGCGTTTCCAAACCCGCTAAAAAGCCAATACTCAGTATTGATAGTAATGATATTCATAACCTGCTTTCTTTTATTAATGAAAAGGATACCGGTAAACTAACGGTGTCGGTTATGGGCGATCGGGACACGCTTCGCAAAACCTACATTTTAAATCGTGGCGTGTATTATAATCCAACGCTTGAAGTATTGGCCTCTGCACCAAAATCTGTTTTGTTTTATGACACGGTAAGGCTGCCACGCAACCGGCTTGGGTTGGCTGAGTGGACCGTCAATAAAAAAAATCCGCTTACCGCCCGTGTTTTTGTAAATCAAATATGGCAGGAAGTTTTTGGAAGAGGACTCGTGAAAACTTCCGGAGATTTTGGGGCACAGGGTGAGTTGCCATCACACCCGGAATTACTCGATTGGCTTGCCGTGGATTTTATGGAGCATGGCTGGGATATTAAAAGATTGATGAAGCAAATAGTAACCTCAGCTACCTATCGCCAATCAGGAAATATTGATAAAGAAAATTATAAAAAAGATCCGGAAAATATTTACCTCTCACATGCACCGCGAATGAGGATAAAAGCGGAGTTGGTCAAAGATATTATTTTGGAAAGCAGCGGGTTATTGGTGAAGACGATTGGCGGCCCCAGCGTAAAACCCTATCAGCCAAAAGGCTTATGGGAAAGCGCTTCCTCAGGCCGGGGTGTGCTCGCAACCTATAAGCAGGACAAAGGTGAAAGCCTTTACCGCCGTGGCCTGTACACGTTTATAAAACTTACCGTGCCGCCACCGAATATGGCAATATTTGATGCAAGCAACAGGGATCTTTGCGAAGTAAAGCGATCCGTTACCACCACGCCTTTGCAGGCATTGATGATGATGAACGATCCCACAGTGCTGGAAGCATCAAGGGTACTTTCTCAAAGATTATTGGAAGAAAAAAGCTCGATAGATGAA
The DNA here is from genome assembly GCA_965217965.1 of Hanamia sp. GTDB lineage: Bacteria > Bacteroidota > Bacteroidia > Chitinophagales > Chitinophagaceae > Ginsengibacter. The sequence goes on from CBDCJQ010000002.1 coordinate 2,215,696, forward strand.
AAGATAACACGCGCTTTTCATCGCATTATTTGCCGCCTGCCTGATAAAAAAGAAACCGGCATTTTAAAAAATTATTTTGCGGAACAGTTGCAACAATTCAAACAACATAAATTAAATGCTGCTGCAATTTTGCAAGTGGGAGAGTATCCTGCGGATGATAAGATTGACGCGAATACCACAGCAGCCTTAATGAAGGTGATTATTACAATTTATAATATGGAGGAAGCTATTACAAAATCATAATCATGAACAAAGAATTTTTAGAACATAATCTTGGAATTAACCGCAGGAAATTTCTTTCGAAGTTGAGCTTGGGTGTTGGCAGCATTGCCCTGGGTTCATTGCTCATCCCTGATCTTTTTGGAAGTAATAGCGATGAAGAAATAGTGATCACCGGGCTTCCGCAATTTGCGCCCAAAGCAAAAAGAATTATTTATTTATTTCAAAATGGCGCTCCATCCCAACTCGATCTTTTTGACTACAAACCAAAGTTGCAGGAGATGTTTGGGCAAGACCTTCCTGCGTCTATCCGTATGGGCCAGCGCCTCACCGGCATGACGGCTGACCAGAAAAAATTTCCCTTAGCAGGCACGTTATTTAAATTCAATCAATATGGGCAAACCGGTGCATACATGAGCGAGCTGATGCCTTATACATCTAAAATTGTAGATGACCTTTGTATTATAAAAAGTATGTACACCGAAGCCATCAATCATGATCCTGCGCTTACGTTTTTTCAAACCGGCGCACAGGTGGGTAACCGCCCAAGTATGGGCTCATGGCTGAGTTATGGGCTTGGTAGTGAAAATAAAAATCTTCCCGCCTTTTGTGTTTTGCTATCTAAAGGAAAAGGGAATGGGCAAGGCGTATATTCCAAATTGTGGAGTAATGGATTTTTAGATTCTGTGCACCAGGGAGTGCAATTCAGCAGCGGAGAAAACCCTGTGCTCTATTTGAACAATCATGACGGCATAGATAAAACAGATCGCAGAAAAATGTTGGATGTATTGGCAGAGTTGAATGATGAATCTTTTAAAACTACCGGCGACCCGGAAATCCAGGCAAAGATTCAACAATATGAATTGGCTTATAGAATGCAAACTGCGGTGCCGGAAGTAACCGACCTAAGCAAAGAGCCGGAAGATACCATAAAGCTATATGGCCCCGATTGCCTTGTGCCCGGCACTTATGCAGCCAATTGTTTATTAGCAAGAAAACTATCAGAGAATGGCGTTCGCTTTGTACAACTTTACCACCAGGGGTGGGATGCGCATGATAGTTTGCCATCACAAATAAAAGGGCAGGCGATGGACACCGATCAGGCTTCCGCGGCATTGATTACAGATTTGAAACAAAGAGGTTTGTTAGATGAAACGCTGGTAATTTGGGGTGGCGAATTTGGCAGAACAAATTATTGCCAGGGGAAACTTACCAAAGATAATTATGGCCGCGACCATCACCCACGCTGCTTTACAATATGGATGGCAGGCGGCGGGGTGAAGCCCGGGGTGTATGGCGAGACGGATGAGTTTGGTTACAACGTTACGCAAAATGGTGTGCATGTTCATGACTTTCATGCGACTGTTTTAAACCTTATGGGGCTTGATCATGAGAAATTGGTATTCAAACATCTGGGGCGCCGGTATAGGTTGACAGATGTTGCGGGTACGGTGGTGAGGGATATTATTGCGTGAGGAAATGACAAGAATTTTTTTGCCACGAATTACACGAATTAAGAAAGCAAAGTCTAATCATTTGTGTAGCGTCAGTGCGAAAAACGTGTGAGAAAAAAGTTGTTGAAACAAAAACTTTTTAGCATTTTGATGTTATGTTCCATCAGGAACATTTCGTGGGTAGAATAAGAATTGTATAAGGTGCTTTATGTTCCTTAGGAACATTTGATGGGTAGAAAATGATAGATTGAATTTCAGCGTTCCTTAGGAACGCATGGTGCTTTTTATTTAAAACAGGCTCTTCATCATTCAAAATATTATGCCAAACACATATACACAACTCCACATCCAATTTGTATTTGCAGTAAAATACCGGGCAGCTCTTATTGATAAAGTTTGGAGCGGAAGACTTCATCAATATATCACAGGCATATTTCAGGAAAATGATCATAAAATGCTCCAGATAAACAGTATGCCAGATCACATACATATTTTTATTGGGATGCGGCCTCACCAATCCATATCTGCATTGATACAAAATGTAAAAACAGAAAGCAGTAAATGGATTAAAGCAGAAAATTTATGTTCGTTTCCTTTTGCATGGCAAAAAGGGTATGGTGCTTTTTCTTACGCAAAAAGCCAGGTGCCTGATGTAATTCGATATATTCAAAACCAGGAAATACATCATAGAAAAGAAACATTTCTTGACGAATACCGAAAGTTTTTGATTGCATTTGGAATTGAATGGGAAGAGAAATATATTTTTAAAGAATTAGAATAATACCATAAAAGGGATAGCACGATGCGTTCCTACGGAACGCGAATACATTCCATTATATGATGCTACCCACGAGATGTTCCTAACGGAACAAGTTAGCATAAAGCGGGAATAAGTAGTGCGTCAGCTAATGCGAAAAGCAATGGAAAAATATTTGATAACAAACAAATAAACCAATTAACCAATAAACTAATTACCTAACCATGCAACGCAGAAACTTTTTAAAAAACTCATCTTTAACCATGGCAGCAATGTTAATGAAACAACCAATCGCTTTTAGTGATGATATCGTTCTTGGCCAAAATAATAAACGCTATAAACTTGATACACATTGGAGCAAGGCCGATGTTGCCAAATACCCAGTGAACGATTGCCACGAAATGGTGCAGGACAGCAAAGGGCGCATTCTATTGCTAACCAACGAGACAAAAAATAATGTGCTTATTTACGATAAAAAAGGAAAGCTCTTAACCACATGGGGCAATGAATATCCCGGTGCGCATGGGCTCACCTTGTTTAATGAAAATGGTAGTGAAGTTTTATTCATCTGTGACAACAGCCGCCACCAGGTAATTAAAACCACGGTTGATGGCCGTGTGCTGATGGTGCTGGATTATCCCAAAGAAACCGGCCAATACACAAAGGCCGAAGAATACATACCAACCGAAACTGCGATTACGCCTGAGGGTGATATCTATGTTGCCGATGGCTATGGAAAAGATTTTATCATTCACTATGACTCCAAAGGGCGTTACATAAATTATTTCGGCGGAAGGGGAAATGAAGAAAAACATTTGTTGAATGCACATGGTATAACGCTGGATTTTCGTGATAGCGGGCAGCCTAATTTGATCGTAACATCGCGACAGCAAAATGCATTCAAGCGTTACACGTTAGCAGGCGAATATATCAATACGATTTCATTGCCCGGCGCCTGGGTTTGCCGACCGGTTGTTCATGGTGATTATTTATATTCAGCCGTATTGCAAACGAATGACAAGCAGGGACAGCAATCTGGCTTTGTAACCATTCTTGATAAAAATTATAAAGTAGTTTCCAATCTTGCCGGGTCAGCGCCAAACTATGTGGATGGCAAATTGGATGATATGTACCAAACGGTAAAATGTTTTTCTTACCCGCATGATGTGTGTGTGGACGATGAAGAAAACTTATATATCGCTCAATGGAATTCAGGAAAAGTTTATCCTTATAAATTATCTCCTGTTATTTAATAATGAAATTATTTTTTCAGCACCATAACTGATTCTGCAAAGTAAATAAGAACAGAGTTTATTATTAGCAAAATATTTTAAGACAATCAAAGCGTATCAGGCTAATCCAAAAAAGTTGGATAACCTTAAAACGGAATTTGTATCTTAGCACAATATGAAGAAGCAAATTATAGATAAAAAAAAAGTCTTAAAATCCGTAGCGAAAATGGTTACTGATAAGGAGGTTGTGCGTTCATATATGCAAGGAAAAACTTCAATTCAAACGCTGAATAAAAAGGGTATCAAGTTTGCAAAACCATTATAATTATGTTTTTGACAACATAACAAATACCTACAATTTCACTACAAAAAATAATATTCTTTACAGGGTAGCATTTATTATAGATGCAACTTTTTCAACAATTTCCGGGTTCAGTTGGTTGTTGACAAAGCAACTGATGAAATTGATCCTTATGATTCAAAGGTGTCAAAGACAATTGAAGACATTATAGAGCAATTTTTTTACAGGACAGAAAACTCTTTGGTTTACGTTTGCTCTGATGCCGGTGAAAAAGCAAGAAAAAGACACAAAATTTTTGACAGGTGGTACAAAAATTCTGAGTACAAAAAATTTGTTGTAAAAATTGATAATATCATAAGCATTAAAATTGACGATATTAATATTCAAGAACTTTACACGTCTTTCATGTTTCACAAAAACAATCTGAACTATAACAAATTAATTTCGATTTACAACCGAATTGAAAACGTCTTGAATAATGACAAATAATACGTTAGTCAAAAAGTAATGTAATCGGCGAAGCATTAGCCGCGAAGGCTTATAATGGCAAATTAAAATATTAAATAACTAACTTTTTCAAACTGCATGCAACGTTGGAAAACTATAATCTTTAATGTAACGTTTGCGCTGAATATCCTACTGCTGTTTCTGTTGATATTCGATAACAGGCTGCATGTGCCTGCATGGCTGCAGGTGGTTGGCCGCATGCATACGCTCTTTTTACATTTCCCGATTGTAATGTTATCTCTTTGTATTTTCTGGGAATTATTTTCAGGATATAAAAAATCATATATAGGAGTAAAGGCCGAAATAGGTGACGAATTATTATTAGCTGCGGCTATTACTTCTGTGATTACCGCGTTGATGGGGTTATTTCTTTCAAGAGAAGCAGGCTATACCCCCGATCTTTTGGTGTGGCATAAGTGGGGCGGTGTATTCATTTCATTTCTCTCTTTGGCGTGGTATATTTTTCGGGTAAAAATGCGGGAATTAAAACCAGTACTGTTGACCACGGCGCTTGCAGGTATGGTTATGATTGTCGTTACCGGCCACCTCGGTGCTAACATCACACATGGCGAAGATTTTTTGCTGGCGCCTATTACGCCTGAAAAACAAAAGCCACAAGTTTTATTTGAAGATGCCGAAGTATATGCAGATATGGTGCAGCCTATTTTGCAGGCAAAATGTATGAGTTGCCACAATGCGCAAAAAGCAAAAGGTGAGCTTGTAATGGAAACAAAAGAATTGTTTTTGAAAGGCGGGAAAGATGGAAAATTATGGGACTCAACGCAAAATGATTTGGGGTTACTCATGCAAAGAGTCCATTTACCGCCACAAAGTAAAAAGCACATGCCGCCGCAAGGCAAGCCGCAGCTAACCGATGAAGAAATTGAAGTTCTTTATCACTGGATAAAAAGTGGTGCAAGCTTTACGGCAAAGGTTTCGGCACTTCCTGAAAGAGATAGCCTGCGGTTGCTGGCTGCTCCATTGTTTCAAACAATAGAAACCGATGATTATACTTTTGCCCCTGCGGATGAAAAAAAGGTAAATGAATTAAATAATAACTATCGCGTTGTGCGGCCACTGGCTGTTGGCTCTCCCGCTCTTGGTGTTGAATTTTTTAATACAGAACAATTTAAACCGGAACAATTAAAAGAGTTGCTTGCGGTAAAAGATCAGGTTGTTTCACTCAATTTGAATAAGATGCCGGTGGGAGATGAAGACTTGAAAACAATCGGGCAGTTTACAAATCTCCGGAAGCTTAATTTATCATTTACCAACATCACCGGCGCAACGATGAATGAATTGGGTAAGCTTAAAGAATTAAAGCTCTTATCATTATCAGGCACAAAAATAAAATCTGCCCACCTGCAGTCATTGACGGCCTTACCAAAGCTCAGCCAGTTATTTGTATGGAATACTTCGCTGCCGCCGGAAGAGATAAAAAGGCTGGAACAACAATTAAAAACTACCGCGATCGAAACAGGTTACAAAGGTGATACGGTGGTGATAAAATTAAATCCGCCAATTATAGAAAATGAAGAACAGGTAATAACAAAAGCCGAACCGCTGAAATTAAAGCATTACATAAATGGCGTAACGATCCGCTATACAACAGATGGCACGGAGCCCGACAGCCTTACATCTCCTGTATATAAAGAAGGTGCAACACTTGATAAAAAACAAACGATAAAAGCAAAAGCATTTAAGCCCGGATGGATAAGCAGTGATGTGGTAGAGAAGGTATTTTACAAAGTGGGCCTCGTGCCTGATTCAGTGGAATTAATAAATGCGCCCGACCCGGCGTACAATGGCGATGGCGCATTAACGCTGCACGACGGTAAAATCGGCAGCCTTAATTTTCACGATGGAAAGTGGCTTGGCTATAGGGTTCAGCCGATGGAAGCGTTGTTTTATTTTGATAAGGAAGTAAAAGCGTCATCCGTTACCATTAGCAGTATTGTTGATATAAACAGTTACCTGATGCCGCCGCAGGAAATAGAAGTATGGGGTGGAAAAGATAAAGCCTCCTTACATTTATTAAAGCGCCTGCAACCGGAGCAACCCGCCAAAGAAAAGCCTATCTACATGGCAAGCTATGATGTAAACTTTGCTCCTTCGGAGTTTAAAGTGTTGAAAATAATTCTAAAGCCTGTACCCAAACTACCGGTGTGGCATAGGGGCAAAAGAGATAAGGGATGGGTATTTGTAGATGAGGTGTTTTTGAATTGAGGGGGGATTTTTTTTCTTTATGCTACGACAACTCAGTAAGGTGCATAATTGATTTTGAAAAAAAATAACATGGCGAATTTGCCACAATTAAAAAATACGATATGTCAATAAATAAAATTCTGAAGATTGATGAAAAACCAATAGGCATCTTTTCTCATAATAATGAAGATTATATTTCATTGACCGATATGGCCCGAAGCCAATTAGAGGATGTTATTATCATTAAGTGGTTAAGCTTAAAGAATACTATTGAATATATTGGCGAATGGGAAGCTATGTATAACCCGGATTTTAATTATACCGAATTCGGTACAATTAAAAATACAGCCGGAGGTAACAATTTCGTTTTATCAGTTAAAAACTGGATCGAATTAACAGGGGCAATTGGAATAACTGCAAAAGCCGGGAGATACGGCGGAACGTACGCCCACAAGGATATTGCTTTTCATTTTGGTATGTGGATAAGCCCAAAATTCCAGCTACTTTTAATTAAAGAGTATCAACGGCTAAAGGCAGATGAAAACGACAAGTTAAACCTTGAATGGAACCTGCAACGGACTTTGGCTAAAGTAAATTATCATATACATACAGATGCCATAAAAGAGAAATTAGTTCCCAAAGAACTTACGAAATCACAAATTAATTTTGTATATGCCAACGAAGCCGATATGCTGAATGTGGCTTTATTTGGAATAACAGCAAGGGAATGGAAGAATGCAAACCCAAATGCAGAGGGAAATATTCGTGATACTGCAAGTATCGAGCAATTAGTGGTATTGTCAAACATGGAAAGTATTAATGCGGTTTTAATTCACCAGGGTATGCAGCAAAGTTTGCGATTAAAACAACTCAATCAGATTGCCATTTCACAAATGAAGTCGTTGTTATTAAACCGTCACGTAAAAAAACTCAAATAAAAAATCGGGAAATTTTAATACGACTTCAATCCCGCTGATATTCTGCCTGGACGGCTTTGCAGTAAAGCAATCACCAACAACCCATAATCGAGAGATGAAATTGTAATATTCTAAACCTTCATCACTTTAGATAACCTATGGCGTTAAATTGATGCTGTTGATGCCCTGCCCTACGCAAGGCCGAGCTCGAACACCAAACATCGGCGGTCTTTTATTTATTTGTGCATATTTTTATATTGAAGGTGGAAGCCCAACAAAGTCAAAGAAAATTTCAGCTGATCGATGCATTTCTTCATAAACAGAAATACCAATTTTATTTTATGTCCGGCCCTTTTATTTTTCGGTCACGCATGTCTTACTCTTAGCCAGCCTTGCATTTCCTCACTTCATCATCATCACCGCGGCCATCGTCTCTATTCCTTCAAATAAATTCTGCAAACGGATATTTTCATTTTCTGCATGTTGGTTATTATCATGATTGGCAATGGGCACACTAATGGTTTTTGCATTCAAATATTTTTCAATCATAAACAAAGGCAGGCTGCCACCCGATGTGGGCTGCAGTACGACCTGGCCGGTTGTAGTGGTTTTAATGGCTTCTACAAGTTTCTTTGCAACTGGCAGATCCATTGAAGTTCGCTGTGCATTATAGCCGTCGTCGCCTGCGATCACCTTTATGATCTTTGCATGTTGTTTTCTTTCTTCATCCGTAGGTTCATGATCGGTTACAAAATAGCCCTGTGCTTTTATATGATCAATTACTTTTTGCTGTTGTCTTTGCCAATCGTTGCCAAGTACAGGCCGCAAGTCAAGCACTGCCGTGGCATACGTCGGGATCTGGTTAGAAGCAAGCGCACCAACATTCCCGCTATGCATTCCATTTATATTCAGCGAAGGCATATTGATCGCCTCGCCTAAAGTTACTCCCGGCATTTCTACCGCACTTATGCCCAATTCATTTTTCATTTGTTCATCCACAGATGGCACATCATGCAATGCCTTTTTTCCCAAAGGAGTTAATGGTATCACATCATCATAAAATCCCTTTACGGTAACTTTTCCTTTATCGTCTTTCATTGAAGCCAATAGCTTTGCCGGCATCATAGCAGGGTTGGGCGCCCAGTTGCCGTAATGCCCGCTGTGCAAAGGCCGCTTCGAAGAATAGATGGTAAGATCAAGATGCGCACCTCCGCGAACACCAAAAACTATTTGCTTTTTACCGCTTTGGTGCACAGAGGCCCGTCACAAATAATCCATAGATCAGATTGCAGCAATGGCGAATACTTTTGCAGGACTTCATTAAGATGTGTAGAACCTGCTTCTTCTTCCCCTTCAAAGAAAAATTTCAAATTATACGAAGGCAGCATGCCGCTCTTCTTTATAGCATCATAGGCATTGAGAATAGCATCAACTCCGGCCTTATCATCAGAAGCGCCACGGGCATATATCCTCCATGCAGGGGCATATTTACCATCATTTGGAAATGAAATTTCGTTGCCATTATTATTAATTGCAGCGGAATACAATTTTGCATCAAACGGCTGAAGTCCCTTTGCCCACTCGGCTGCATTCACCGGCTGCCCGTCGTAATGCGCATAAAGGATGAGCGTTTGTTTTGCCCCGGGCACTTTCACCTCATCATAAACTACGGGTTGTGTACCCTCAGTTGACGCATCTAAAAGTTGTATGTTTTCAATATCTCTTTTATGCATCATTTCCATTATGAAGGCTGCATTCTTCTAAATGTTTGCAGTGTCGCTTGCCACATTAGGAATAGAAAGAAAGTTTGTGAATTCCTTTATCACATCATCAGCATGTTGTTCTTCATATTTTCTTATGGTAAGTGTTTCCGGTGACTGAGCCAACGCTAGTTGAGCGATGAAAAAAACGAATGAAAAAGAGAAGCATTTTTTTTGCATGAAACAAATTTATGTAAGCAGAGTTTTAGAAAATATTTTCTATAATCAATTACTAAAGATCATTTTCGGGTACAAATTTTACCGTTAGAAAGGTAGCATTCCAACACAGTACATCAATAAATCAAGGATCTTTTTTTATTCATTTGTATATTTTTTATGTGGAAAGTTAGAGATAGAGGTTAGTTGAGTAAAAAGAATGGTTCTTTACTTAAACTTATGATTGAAGATAGATTTGTTATAGATTTCTGCGTTAGGCAACAAAAAAACAACTCACAAATATCTCTGGTCTTTTACCCTCAAACATTCCCTGGTAAAGGATGCTGCCATGGTGAACGGTATTGTCTTTGCAACAGTTTGGTAGCTTCTTCATCGCCGGTTATGATGCGTTTTAGGGGATCGTAACTCAATGGCCTTTGCAACTGCATGGCAAGATTGGCAATGATGCAGCTTGCCGTAGAGATATGCCCCTGTTCAATATCTGCAACCGGGCGTATGCCTTTATCTATAGCTTCGAGAAAATTGAGCATGTGTCGCCGCGTGGCAGAAGCAACATGTAATTCTATATCTGGTTCTGTCAGGTCTTCGGGATATTTTTCTTTCTCCCACAAAAGATCGCCGTGCAGTTTTTTGCCATCGCCAACAGGTGTAAAATCATACTTCCAAACATCGCAGGAGAGTGTTCCTTTATCGCCATAAATTTTAAAAGCCCAGGGATAATCGGGATCGGCGGGAGTGCCCCAGGTTCTATGCTGCCAAACACATTCAATACCATCGTAAGCAAACACCGCATTCTGTGTATCCGCGATATTGCTTTTACCTTTTTTATCTACATAAATACCGCCATTGGAAGAAACGCTTTTTGGCCAGCCAAGGTCAAGCATCCAGCGCACCGCATCAAACATGTGAATGCACATATCGCCCATGATGCCGTTGCCATACTCCATAAAAGCACGCCACCATCCGCGGTGCGGCAAACCATCGTAGGGACGCAAAGGCGCAGGGCCTGTCCACATATCGTAATCAAAAAAATCCGGCACGGGTTGTACAGGCGGATTAGCATTTGAGTGCATGTGGTAATAACAGCACATTTCAGCGTGATGTATGTTGCCCAGCAAACCTGCATCCACAATTTTTTCTTTTGCTTCCACCAAATGCGGTGTGCTTCTGCGTTGTGTGCCTACCTGCACTGTGCGGTTGTATTTTCTTGCGGCAGCAAGAATGGCTTCGCCTTCCATTACATCGCGGCTGATGGGTTTTTGAAGATAGAGGTCAGCGCCTGCTTTTATCGCATCAATAGCTTGCAAGGCGTGCCAGTGATCAGGTGTTCCAATAAGAACGATATCCGGTTTTGTTTGTTTTAATAATTCACGGTAATCGCTGAAACAGGCAAGGTTTTTTTGAGGCTTTCTTTCATTGATCATTGTTGCCGCCTGTTTTAACTGATGCGCATCCACATCGCAAAGTGCTATCACGTCAACCGGTGCAACCTGCATGAGCCTGAAGAGGTCACTCTTTCCATACCATCCTGTGCCGATAAGTGCAACACGTTTTGGCGTTACACTGATATTAGGGATGTAAGTATGCAGGGCAGACATAGCGAGTAGCATTGAACTGTTGCGTAAAAATTCGCGGCGGTGAATGATGTTTTTACTCATGCGGATAGATTTAATTTTGCTGATTTTTCCTGAATGATTAAAGATAACCCGCCTGCTTTAAAAAATGTGCCATTGAACTTTTAAAACTTATTTACTTTGTATTGGGAAAATCTAAAAACCTGAACTTTCCAAGCTATTCACTTTACTTTAGATAACCTGTGGCGCTAAACTGATGTTGATGATGCCCTGCAAGTGCAGGCACGAACACCAAACATCGGCGGTCCTTTTATTTTATTTGTAAATATTTTCATGTTGAAAGTGGAAGCGATAAAGGAAAGGCACAGATTTATTTATGTAGGTGTTGGTGTTCCTAAAGTAAACTCCCTGTTCTCGCAAAGCCATTGATGCCGTTGTCTGGTGTTTCGTGCGGAAGGTTTTGCAGCAAAGCAATCACCAACAACACATAAGGCAGATATGAAATAGCAAAATGCAAAACTCACATCGCTTTAGATAACCTATGTCGCTAAACTGATGTTGGTGATACGCTGCGCAAGCGCGGGCACGAACATCAAACATCGAAGACTTCTTTTATTTATTTGTAGATATTTTCATGTTGAAAGCGGGAGACAATCAAGTCACAGATTTATTGCTCACTACTATTTGCGGTTATTTTTTTATTTACAGTTGGAATATATAGAGTAAAGGTCCATTATAAAATGGCAAATAATTAAAACAGCAATGTTTCTATATTTTACATAATAAGCTCCAAAAATTAATCCAATAATGAAAGGGAAAAACATCCTGTTAATATCTCCGTAAGCAAAATGTGCAAGCCCGAAAAGTAAAGCGGAAACAAACACGGCGATCCAATTTGAATTGAATATTTTTTTGATTCTTGAAAGTAAATATCCTCTGAAAAGCAATTCTTCAGTCACGGCTGCAGTTATGCAAGTAAAGAGTAAGAGCCCTTTATTCCCGCAAAGAATCGCATAAAGCATTTCTTCAATTTCCGGGTTGCCCTTGATTCCTGATGTATGTTCAATCAATACAATAATATTCAAAGCAATTGTCGTGATAAGAATAACTGAAACAATTGCAACAGGATAAAACCACCATTTTTTCTTTTGTTCGCTTATAAGAAGAAAATTATTTTTTTCAACAAACCTTGCGTACAGAAATAGTAGAAGTAACAAGATCCAAAATTCAATTCTTGAAATCAATAAGCTGGTTTCTTTTGCAAATCCTAAATCTGCAAACCCGAAAAATTTAGTTGCTATAGCATAATATCCGATTATCGTGATAATAATTCCGGTTAGATATTTCTTATTCATTCGTTTATACTTAGCGTAAATTTTATGCCGTGACGACTTACATTGGAACTTGCACGCTGTGCCGGCCTTTATATACTTTAGCCCGCAATGTTAGCCCAACCCATAGTTATCACATTGAAAAACTGTTGATGAAGATATGTACAAACAATGAATAAGGAAAGTATGTAAGGATTGCTGCTGAGCAGTACAAATGGGAGGATTTGCAGTTCAGTCGCACGGCTTTTTTATTCGCCAGGGTGAATACTTTTATGCAGGTGTTAGTGTTCTTAAGTAAACCTCCTTTTCTCATAAAGCCATCCGTTGCATTATCTGGGTTCAACGAAGAAGCGGAGGCAGCCTGTGCGAAAGCTTTTGCAGCAAATCAATTTCCAACAACACATAAGGAAGAGATGAAATAGCAATATGAAAAACTCTCGTGGCTTTTAGATAACCTACGGCGCTAAATTGATGTTGGTGATGCTCTACACGAGGCCGGGAACAAACCAAGGCAGGAATTACTACCGGTAGTAATTTCCGAAATAAGCGGGTAGAAAATGTATTCATGTTTGAATCTTTGAATAAAGGGATTAAATGATTTTTTACAACGTGTATCGTTACTTAAGTAAAAAACAACTTAAAATAAAATGAGGGCTTTACCAATTCTTTCTTCATATCAAAACTATTAAGCATAGCACTTAGCATCAATTGTACCGCCTTATTTTTATTTGCTTTTTTTATGACAAAATTAATCATGCGTGGATAACGAAACAGCCGCTGCATCGAGTGTCCAAACCGAAATTCAGTCCACATTTTGTGATAGATTTCTTTGTCGTAATTCAGATTAAAGTCAGCATCGAACCTGTTGTGCTCAAAAGCTTTTAGCACATGAGATGCACCCACCCGGCCGCTTCGTATTGCGTTAGCGATTCCTTCCCCGGTAAATGGATCTATTAGCCCCGCAGCATCGCCCAACAGCAAAAAGCGTGTGCCGGAGATTGACCTTTTTATAGAACCAAGAGGAAGTCCATAGCCCTGAATGTTTTCTAATGGCGTTGCATCTCTAAAACGTTCTTTAAGATTAGGATGGTTGTTTAGGAGGTCTGTAAGTTTTTCTTTCAGGTTGATTTTTTTTCTACTTACCTCACTGGAAAGTATTCCAAGACCCACGTTTGCATTATTGTTGGGCAATGGAAATATCCAAAGATATCCCGGCAACAGATCTTTATAAAAGTGCAGCTCGATATGGTTTTGAGGATGGAACCCTTTCACGTTTGCAAAATATTGTCTTAGCCCGGCGCAGTAATGATTTTTTTCAACCTTATTTTCTGTAAGCTTTTTGTTGAGGACTGATTGTGCTCCATCGGCGCCAAGCGCCATGCTGGCTTCAAAAGATAATGTAGCAGTCTTCAATAAGATTTTATCATCGGAACTAACTACCCCGGTTACCTGTTGATTTTGAAAAATTGTTACGTCCGGCAATGCAGTGATTTCCGAAAAATAGAAATTGTCAAAATCAAAACGTTTGGCTACAAAACCGCCTCCAAATTTATCTTCCGGAACAGTAAAAGCAATATCCAATAACTTGTGGTTGGGAGAAAAAAAACGAACACCGTTTGAAGGAATTTTTTTTGTAAACTGCTGTAATTTTTCTGTAAGCGCCTTATCAATTAAATGAAATTGTTTAGTAACGTCAGCACCAAAGGCATCTCCGCAAATTTTCTCTCGCGGAAAGGTATCCTTATCAAGAAGCGCTATTTTCAAGCCCTTTCCAGAAAGCATCCAGGCTGCTGTACAGCCGGCAGGGCCCGCGCCCACAATTATCACATCAAATTTTAATGATTCCATATTCTAAAAAACGGAAGCTACAACATTATTGTTTTACCAGCTTAGTGGGTATTAAAGAGTGCATTTTAAATCCGATGGCTACGGATGTTGCTCTTGGTTTTGCGGAAAAGCAATTACCAATAACGCATATGACAGAGATGAAACAACATTAAGCAAAACTTCCGCTTCTTTAGATAATCTATGACGCTAAACTGATGTTGGTGATGCGTTGCGCAAGGTCTGCGTACGAATACCAACCATGGGCGGTTTCTTTTATTTATTTGTAAATATTTTTATGTTGAAAGTGGAAGACTAACAAAGGCACAAGAAATGCGGATGGTGGATGAAGAATCCTCCGGTAAATCCAATTTATTAATGAGGCTATATGACAATGTGAGTGACGTAATACAGAAGTGACAAACCTTTTAATTTTCAGACAGAAATCTACTATCTTCATGCCGATTTAATAAGCTTATTACGGTTGAAAAATATCAGCTCAAGTCTGAAAGTAATCTTACAACTTTTGAATTTATTAGTGAAGGCCCAAAATGACTTATACGGAAGAAAATTCAGTTTTAAAGAACGAGTACCCCTAATCTTTAAATCTTGCTTTTGGTGACACAAATCCAGAAACTGGAGAAACTAACGACTTAGTTATATCAAATAACGCTGATAGCGAAGGTATTGGCAACTGTTGTTGCCACTGTTTATGCCTTTTTTGAAAAACATCCCGAAGCTTATGTTTACGCTACAGGCAGTTCAGATGCAAGAACCAGGCTTTATAGAATTGGAATTACGAAGTTTTACGAGCAAATGACGAAAGATTTTTATCTCTATGGACAGGTGGGAGATGATTTTTATGAGTTTGAACCTGGTAACGAATACAAAGGCTTTTTAGCGCAACGAAATTTAAGTAAATTGCGGGTATGAAAACTGAACTACCAAAATTTATTCAGGAACTTAATGAAAGCAAAGTGCCAATTGTAATAATTGATCCTTCGCTTTAAAAATATCGGGACAAAATCCTGTTTCCTGAGAAACTCGCAAGAGCGGAAGAGTTACTTAAAAATGCAAAACTTCCCGAAATAAGCACCGCAGCTAAACATTATGGGTATTGAAGAAACCTCCTATTTTAAAACTGATTGTCCGGGGGACCCCTCGTGGAGAAGAGAATAAAGAGCCCCGGATCATTAGAGATTGTGGCTTTCCAGATAAAACCCCGGACAAGCTATGCGATATGATGTTCAGCGACAAGCCCAGCAAGCGCTGGATATTCTTTCCAATAAGTAAGCGTTTCTCCACCAGCTTCTTCTATTCTTTCTTCTACTTTTTTCTTAAATACTATATCATAAAAGATGTTCTGCGTATCGGTAGATGTATGCCCTGATGATAACACCTCCATTTCTTTTTTGACCTTATTTACTTTTATTTGAGTCATAAAAAAACACGTTTATCAAACTTGCATTTCTAATTATAGTGAAATTATTTCAAAACAAACTTACCTACCCTTTACAAATATGGAATCCAATTCCAGATTTGTAAAGATTTTTTCTATATTTACCGATGGTTAAAAGGATACTCGGCGCACAAGTAAAACTGATGGCAGCGAAAATGCCCGTCATTTCTATTACCGGGCCACGGCAATCGGGTAAGACTACTTTAGCAAAACAATGCTTTCCTCACTACGAATACATGAACTTGGAAAATCCGGATGTATTTCAATTTGCGAAGTCTGATCCGAGATTGTTTCTTACCCAACATGATAAAGGTTTAATAATTGATGAGGCGCAGCTTATGCCGGAATTGTTTTCTTATATTCAAACTATAAGTGATGCAAATAATAAACCCGGCGAATTCATACTTACCGGGTCCCAAAATTTTCTGATGGCAGAAAATATTTCGCAGAGCCTGGCAGGCAGGGTTTTTATTACTCACCTTCTGCCTTTCAGCATTGAAGAATTAAAAGGTACCGCTTATTGGGAAGATAACTTTAGCCATCACATTTTTACGGGAAGCTATCCGAGAATTTATGATAAAGATATTTCTCCTGATTTGTTCTATCCTTCCTACATACAAACCTATACTGAACGGGATATTCGCCAGATCATTAATGTTTCCAATTTATATTCCTTTCAAAGGTTCATGCGCTTAGTGGCAGGGCGTACGGGGCAGCTACTTAACTACAGCAGCATTGCTAACGAATTAGGGCACGACCTGAAAACCATTAAGGCGTGGTTCTCAATTTTAGAAACAAGCTTTGTGATTTTTTTTCTTCAGCCACACTATAAAAATTATTCGAAGCGGCTGGTGAAAACTCCAAAATTTTATTTTTACGATACTGGTTTAGCCTGCAGTTTATTAGGCATTAAAAATGAAAATGAAATTAATTTGCATTGGGCAAAAGGGGCTTTGTTTGAAAATTTAGTTATTGCCGATATCATGAAAAATTATTTTAACCGGGCACAGAATCCACGGCTTTTTTTCTGGCGGGACAATACCGGCAATGAGCTGGATTGTTTGATAGAAGAAGCGCTGTATGAAAAGAGCGTTGAAATTAAATCTGCCACCACCATTCATCCTGACTTTTTCAAAGGGTTACAATATTATAATGGCCTGAGTAATCCAAAAGAAGACTCTTCGTTTTTAATATATGGAGGAAGTAAAAATGTAAGGCATAAAGAAGCTGCCGTTCTTAGCTGGAAAAATACTGCAGAGCTTATTTGAATAAGCGATGGGCTTTGAGCGTTTAGCTTTGCTTCAAGCTAATTTTCCTGTAAATGACCCGTGTTTTACGCAGCATTCACGCAATCATTTATCACATTCACGAGGTTTTTTATATCGAAAGGTTTAGAAATAAAAGCATGTGCATTATATTCTCTCAGCACTTCCTTTTTATCAGCACTTGCAGAGAAAAAAATTATAGGTGTAGTAAATTTCTTACAAAGTTCCTTATACACTTCTGTGCCTGGTTTGCCCGGAAGATTTATGTCCAGTAAAATAGCGTTAGGTTGGCAATCCATTACTTTGCGCTGAACGTCCAATCCTGTATTATGTGTATCAACATGAAAGCCTGCATTTGATAATATAAGGCTCACACATTCCAGGATATCTTCATCGTCATCAACTATTAAAATTTTTTTCAAAACGGAGAGGTTTAAGTAAGCAAATACATCATCATTTGATGATGATTGACATAATTATCAGGGTAAATTATGTACGGTTTTAGGAGAAGTTTGGTTTGAAAAGCTGTATATAATTGATTGCTATACACAATGGCTTATCGTTAGCGTCTATGCGTAACACGCAAATATTATATATAACTTTTACGTTTATTTCTTTGCATGTTTGGATTGCATGAATTCGGTAGGTGTCATATTAAATTGCTTTAAAAAATTTCTGGCGAAATTACTTTGAGAACTATAGCCGACAATGGCTGATATTTCATAAATTTTATAATCTCCCTCCGCCAAAAGCTCGGCGGCTTTTTTCAACCTCACAATATTAATAAGCTCCAGCGGTGTTAAGTTGGAGATAGCTTTTATCTTTCGGTAAAGCGTTATCCGGCTCATATTCATTATGCCTGCAAGGTGCTCCACATCCAGGTTGGTATCTTCTATTCTTTTTGAAATAGTGTCGTAAAGCGTTTCCAGGAAACGTTCGTCGGCTTTGGTATGCGCCATACTTTTAATATGCACAAGCGGGGAGCTGGCAAAAAATTCCCGCATGATATTCCGGTTTGCCAACAGGCTTGAAATCTGGGCCAGCAGGTGTTCTTTAGAAAATGGCTTTTCAATATAGGCATCTGCACCCAGCTCAAGGCCTTCCACCTTGGATTGTATGGTGTTTTTTGCTGTAAGCAGAATAACCGGTATATGGCTATAATCAAAGTTTGATTTAATGATTTTGCATAATTCAAAGCCATCCATTTCCGGCATCATTATATCACAGATGATTAATTGTACGGCTTCATTGTTCAGGAATTCCAACGCCTCTTTTGCGCTTTCTGCTTTGAGGATCGTGTATTTATTATTTAAGATCCTTTCAAGGAAATCAAGTATTTCTTCTTCATCATCAATAATTAAAATTAATGGCAGCATAGTTTATTTTATTATTAAGTAATAGTAGCGCTTATCCTGCTCTCGTGTTCGTGCTTGAGCGGTAAGGTAAGTACGAAAGTATTCACCGCTTTCTTATTGAATTTCATGTATAATTTTCCGGCCTGCAGTTCCGTTAAAGATCTTGCCAGCGTAAGCCCGATACCGGTGCCTTTTTGATTGCGTGTTTCTTTTAATCGTTGAAATGGCTTAAAAATTATTTGTTCCTGCTCGGGTGAAAGCAGGTATCCGTCGTTTTCAAATTCAATCGTAAAAGTGGGCGTACTTTTTTCCAGCGGACATAGCCTCACCGTCACTTTTTTATCCGCATATTTTACCGCATTGCTTATAAGGTTACTAAAAATTTTTCTCAATGCTTCGCCATCAGCATAAGCGTATATATCATTCGGCGGAATAAGAATGTTGTAATCAATAGTTCTTTTTCTTGCCAATATTTTAAAGCTCAAGCCGGTTTCTCTCAGTATATCGCTTACATTTATTTTGGTAAAATAAAGGCTGAAGCCTTTGATTTCCGTTTGCCTGAAATCCAGCAATTGTGATACAAGATTCATCAGCCTGTTAGTGTTTCTATCAAGGCAAGCTATATCTTCTTTTATGTCAGGCGTATCAAAATCTATTTCCATCAAATTTTCAACAGGCCCCTTTATCAGCGTGAGCGGCGTTTTTATTTCATGCACTACGTTAGTAAAGAACTCAATTTTGCTTTCATATATTTCCTTCTCTTTTTTATTCTGCTGCCGTTTATGATAATTAGTAAAAAGATAATAACACAAAAGAATCGTAAGGATTACATATAAAAGATAAGCCCAGCCCGTTGCCCAGAAAGGTGGAAGAATTTCAATGACCAGTTTTTTCTCGCTGCTCCAAACACCATTTGCATTTGCTTTAAGCTTAAACATATACTGGCCCGGCGATAAGTTGGTAAAATACACTTTGCGGTTGGTTGGGATGATCGTCCATGAATTATCCAGTCCTTCCAGTTGATATGCATAGCTCGTCATTTCAGGAGAAATATAACTTAATGCCGCAAAATCAATACTCACGGAAGACTGGTAATAAGGCAGAGTGATCCTGTCAGTATAAACAATCGATTTTTTCAAAGTAGAGCTGTCATTCACCGTTAGTTCATGGTTGAAAACCTGGAAGCCGGTAACATATACCGGGGGTACAAAATTTTTTTCCGAAAAGTCGTCCGGCATAAAAGAGATCATTCCTTTTACGCTTCCGAAATAAAGCCTTCCTGCTGAATCTTTATAACCCGAGTGATAATTAAACTGATCGTTAAGCAATCCATTATCTCTTGTATACACCGCGATGTTTCGAAAGCCGGGTTTAAAACTTACTAATCCCCTGGAGGTGCTTGCCCACAAATTTTTATTATTATCTTCTAACACTTTAAATAAGAAATTAGCCGGCAGCCCGTCTTTAACTGTGTACCGGGTAAAACTTTTTCTATCACTGCTTAATGTACAGAGGCCGCCGCCTTCGGTAGAAAACCAAAGGGAATTATTACTGTCTTCATACACATCATTTACCGCATCATTTGATAAGCTGTTTTTATTGTGCAGTTCATTTTGTAAATGGCCGTTGCGATGCCTTGCCTGATCAAACCAGTAAACGCCCTGGTTATTTGTACTTGCCCATATTAGTTTATTATGATCTTCAATAATGCTCGTGATCAGGCAATTGCCCGGCACTTCAATAACTCTTTCAAATCCGGTAGCTATCGGATTGTTTCTGCTATGATTGTAGCTATACAAGCCATTGCTGGTCCCTACAAGTATATCCCCATAAGAAGTGCGGAGAAAGCAAAGAGTAAAATTGCTTTTTAATTCTCTTTCACCGGGGCCTGCTATAAAATGTTTTTTTATTTTACCGGTCGGTATATCCATTATGTCTATCCCATGCTCAAAAGTTCCTATCCAAAGATCATCGCCATCTGCAAGCAGCCCGTGAATATTTGAATAAGCAATGCTTGATTTGTCGCCGGTTGGCTTAAAATGGACAAGTGTGTTTGTGCTATTTTTTATTTCATTTAATCCGCCATCTTCCGTGCCTATCCAGAGGTTGCCGTATTTGTCTTTACAAATCTCTCTCACCGCATTGCTGCCTATTGCATTCTCCGTATTGCCTGGTAAATATTTTCTAAAAGCAGCATTTTGTTTTGCGTAATAATTAATTCCCCCAAAGAATGTCCCCGCCCAAATGCTGCCTTCCGCATCTTTACACAGTGCATAGATGGCATTGTCGTTAAGCGAATATGGATCGTCAAATTTCTTTTTGAGATTGGTAAAAATTCCGGTGCCGGTATGGTAAATAAAAATGCCCGACTCGGTCGCAAACCAGTATTCGTTTTCAGTATTTTTTAAAATATCACGGATAAAAATAGCCGTCTTATCAGGGTTATAAGTGAGAATGTCCGTGTAGCTGAGAGAATCAATATTAAACCTTTTCAGGCCCTGGCTAATTGTGCCGATAAAAAGAGAATTGCCATCACCCGCATGAATCTTCTGTATCCATCTTGATGTAGAAATTTGTGAATGTGAAAAGAGATCATAACTCTTGAATGTTTCCGAAGCTGCATCAAATTTTTCCAACATTCCGTCAGTTGTCGCAGCCCATATATCTCCCTGCTTCGATAAGCATATTGTGGATGCATTAAAATAGGCTGACGGGTTAAATTGCTTTAATGCATTTGTTTTTAGATCAAACCTGCAAAGCGTGTTGGACGATATGAACCACATTTGGCCATGCCTGTCAAACGTTATATCATATATATTCGGCAATGAATCTATAACCGGTTCGAGGCGTTCCTTCTGCGGATTGTACTTATATAATCCTCCCTGGCCGCCAACCCACAACATACCATCTTTACCCGGTAGTACGCAAAAGATATAATCGGTAGAGAGATTTTTTTTCTCTGCAACATTATCCAGGCGGAATATTTTAAAATGAAACCCATCAAATCGGTCGAGGCCGTCCTTGGTAGCAAACCACATAAAACCTTTTGAATCCTGCCTTACAAAAAACACGGTATTATTTGACAGGCCATTCTCTACCTGGAAATGCTTGAAGTAATAGGGCTGTGCATTTCCGTCACTGATGCAGCAAGCAAACAGAGCGCACCAAATTAGCTTTGTTACAATAGATCGGTAAAGTTTATTTCTGTATGAAATAAAAAAATGCATGCGAAAAAGCAGTTAAATTTTTACAATCAAGACGTTCGTTTGAGTCAGTCGCACTACCGGAAAATAATAAAAATGCAATACAAGTCTTTCACAAATCTACTGACAACTAATTTATCACCACATAATTTCAAAAAAAGAATGTTGTTATGAAAATTGTAACATATAGTTAAAATTTTGATACCTCTTGAATAAATGAAATGCGATATTATGGCTTACTTCACGCTTTGAATGATTGCTTAATAAAATAACGATTCGCGATTGCACCCTAAAAACGACTGCATAATACAAAAATCTTTTACTGACTTACTTAGCAACTATTGCTGAATGCTATAATTAATATAAACATATTTCTATGAAATATTTATTACAAACTAAAACTTCCGTTATGACTAATTGCCAGCAAAATTTTGCCGAAAAATTTTATGAGAGCCGGCCTATAAATCGGCCCTGGGCAAATTTCCTCCAACAAGGTTTCTTCTTTTGCTTGTTTGTGTTGTGTTCTTTTCTAAGTAAGGCCCAGGTTATTACCGGGATAGTGTCCGATTCCAGTGGCCAGCCATTGCAAGCTGTAACCGTTATTGCGGATTATTCTAAAAAAGGTGTGTTGACTGACCAAGATGGTGCATTTTCACTACCTGTAACCAGCGCTGATAAAAGAATTACTTTTTCAATTGTTGGTATGAAGCCGGTTACGCGGCCTATTAACGGGCAAACTTTATTGAATATAAGCTTGCAACCTGATAATACCGGCCTCGAAGAAGTAGTGATAGTGGGCTATGGCACAAAGAAAAAAGAAGCGATCACAGGTTCAATAGCCACCGTTACCAGTAAAGACATAGACCGTGTACATGCAGGCTCTACTGTAAGTTCAACGCTTGCAGGTAAATTGCCTGGTGTTACTTTCCGTATGCCTGACGGACGGCCGGGTGCCTCTGCAAGTATCCAGATACGAAATATGGGCACACCTTTATATGTAATTGACGGAATACAGCAAGATGAAGGGCAGTTCAATAATCTTGCTCCTAATGATATTGAAAGCATTACTGTTTTAAAAGACGCATCTGCGGCTATTTATGGAGTGCGTGCTGCAAACGGTGTTGTAGTGGTAACAACGAAGAGAGGTGTAACCGGCAGAAACAATATAAATGTAGATGCCTATCTTGGCTACCAGTCATGGTTTCGGTTCCCCAAGGTGCTAAAAAATTCTTATGACTATATGTATTACAGGGCAGATGCGGAAATTAACAGGGATGGTAAAACCAATATTACCCAAGATGAAATAGATAAATACAAGCAGGGAGCAAGCGCGGGCCCACAATACAGGAGCTTCGACTGGAGAGATTATATATTAAGCAATTCACCTGCGCCGCAAAACTCTGTGAACATTAATATTAGTGGCGGGTCAGATAAAGTACAATATTATGTCTCAGGAACAAATTTATATCAGAATTCGCCGCTGGGTAGTGAATATAATTTTAACCGTTCTAATATACAATCGAACATAACAGCAAAATTAGCCACCGGTCTTAAAGTGGGAATGGATGTTAACGGAAGAGTAGAGACCAGGAAAAATCCTGGCGTACCAGGCGGGGATGATTATTTTTTAGCTAGGCTTGCTGTGTTAAGAAATACACCAAGAGAGCGGCCTTATGCCAATGATAATCCCCTATATTTAAATGATCTCGGCGAACATCTTGAATCAAATTACGCGTTCTTAAACGAAAAAATTTCAGGAAAGCTTAGGGATACATGGAGGGTGCTTCAAACCAATTTCCATGCAGATTGGGATATTCCCTGGGTTAAGGGGTTAAGCTTAAGAGGCCTGTTTTCCTATTATGTAGCCGACAGGCTGGAGAATAACCAGGAATATACTTATAAAGCATATACATATATCGCCGCAACCGATTCAACTGCTGAAAATTATAAGGTAACCGGGGGAAGCACTAATCCCTGGCGCGACAGGGAGCAGATAAAACAAATCAATACGACCACACAGGGCCAGGTAAATTATAATAATAATTTTGGCGAACATAGTATTGGAGTAACAGTTGTTGCGGAAAGGCTTGACCTGCATCGTACAAGGAATTGGTTGCATGCTTCTCCTGTATCTAACAATCTTCCTCTTCTTTATTATCCAATAATAGATCAATACCAGGATGAAGATGCTGAGCAGGCGAGAATTGGCTATATAGGGCGTTTTACTTATAGCTATGCTAACAGGTATTTTCTTGAAGCCTCCGCAAGGCGGGATGCATCTTATTTATTTGCTCCAGACCGCCGCGTTGGTTATTTCCCGGGAATTTCTGCAGGCTGGAGAATTACGCAAGAGCCTTTAATTGAAAACCTGTTGAAAAATACCCGGGCGATAACGGATCTTAAATTAAGGGGTTCTTATGGCGTATTGGGAGATGATAAAAATCCTTTTGATAATACGCAACCAATTGTGCAGCCTTACAGATATCTCGAAGGATATGCTTACAACCAGGGCACAGCTATTTTGGATGGGAATGCAATCACTGTTTCAAGAGATCAGGGTATTCCCATCAAAAATATTAGTTGGTTAAAAAGTAAAATAACTGATGTAGGATTAGATGCATCGTTTTTGAATGGTAAGCTCACAGCTACTTTCGATTATTTTTACCGGAAACGTACAGGCCTTCTCGGGTCAAAAAATGATGTAATAGTTCCGCAGGAAATTGGGTATAGCCTGCCTCCTGAAAATATAGAAAGTGATGCCCAATATGGTGAGGAAATGTCTTTGGCATATAGAGGTAATATTGGGGATGTAAGATTTAATGTGGGAGGTAATATATCTTATACAAGAAATAAATTTTTGCAATCCTATAAACCCCGCTATGGTAGTTCGTTGGATCAATATTTTAGTGGGAGAGAAAACCGCTTTGCCAGGATAGAATGGGGGTATGAAGTAATTGGACAGTTTCAATCTCAGGATGAAATAAATAATTATCCCGTAAATATTGACGGCCAGGGCAATAAAACATTATTACCTGGCGATCTTATTTACAAAGATGAAAATGGAGATGGTAAGATTGATGGTTACGATAATCGCCCCATTGGTTTTGGATATGGTGCACAACCTAATATAAACTTTGGTTTTACCATAGGCCTCGTTTACAAAAATTTTGATTTTAATGCGGACTTTTCAGGCGCTGCAGGGTATACCTGGTTTCAAAACTGGGAAACAAGATGGGCTTTTCAAAACAATGGTAATTTAAATACCATTTTTGAAGACAGGTGGCATAGAGAAAATATTTTTGATCTTAATAGTGCTTGGATTCCTGGTAAATATCCCTCCAACCGATATAATGGAAGAGACCATATAAATTACAGCAGACATGTTGGTAACGATTTACAACCTATTAATTCAACTTTTTGGCTGCATAATGTGACGCAATTCAGGGCAAGGACCATACAGTTAGGCTATGCAATTCCTACCCGTATTTTGGAAAAAGCAAGAATTCAAAGAGCAAGAATTTACATTAACGCCTACAACCTTTTTTCATTTGATAACTTAAAGCAGTACGCAGTTGACCCGGAAGCGGTTGATGACAATGGCCTGCAGTTTCCGCAAAACAGGGTAATTAATTTTGGTATTAATCTTTCATTATAAATTTCTAATTTATCTAATAAAATAATTTCAATGAAAAAGATATTATCCATAGCAATATTTGCAATCCTGATAGCGACAGCAGGATGTAAAAAAGATAGTGAGTTTTTAAATATACCTCCCATTCAAATCCTCCCAAATGAGGTAGTCTTCTCAGATCCTGCGCTCGTATTATCCGTATTAGGAGATTTATATAACAGGCAGTTGGATTTTTCAAGTCTGGATGGAGGCTGGAGATCATTTGCAGATTTTAGTGAAAGCTTCCCTTCAGAAAATGGCAGCTCCGGCATAGTTCAAAATACCGGATGGGGATATGGAACATGGGGGATAAATTGGTTTGGCAGCTATGCATACATACGCGACCTGAACCTTTTTATTGAAAGAGATAGCGCTGCTACCCAACTCGACCCGGCTGCAAAATCCAGATTTTTAGCGGAAGGAAGATTTCTTAGAGCGAATTATTATTTTGAAATGGTAAAAAGAATGGGAGGTGTCCCACTTGTTACTTCCTCACTGGTTTTTGATGAATCAAAAGGCGATGTTACTTCTTTGCAAATGCCCCGGGCAAAAGAATCGGATATTTACGATTTTGTGATAAGCGAGGCGGAAGCAATAAAAGGTCAGCTACCTGCAGATGTAAATGAAAAATCAAGGGCAACAAAGGCCGCAGCCCTGGCGATGGAAGCACGTGCGGCCTTGTACGCCGGTTCTATTGCTAAATATGGTGCGACAACACCACAGGTTTCACTACCGGGAGGAGAAGTGGGCATTCCGGCAAGTAAAGCGAATGGTTATTATACCATTGCATTGAGAGCTGCGGAAGAAATCATTAATGGAAACGCCGGCACTTATAAGCTTTATGATGTATTGCCCGATAAATCAGAAAATTTTGCAGCAATATTTTTAGATAAGAGCAGTGTGAACCAGGAATCCATTTTTGTAGAAGATTTCAAAGCGGGTTCAGGTGGGGGCAAGTCTCATGGTTTTACAATAAACGATCAACCTTATTCTTTTTCAGATGAAGGGGGAGATGCAGGCCGCCTTGACCCATCATTAAATTTGGCAGAATCATTTGAGAAGTTAGATAATACGTATGCTCCTTTTGCTACTACAAACGGCTCTGGAAATCCAATTTATTATACCAACCAGTTAGATATTTTCGCAGGAAGGGACGCACGTTTGGCAGGCACTGTAATTTTACCAAGTGCCCAGTTTAAAGGAAGCAGGGTAGATATTTGGGCAGGTTATGTATTAGCGGATGGCAGTGTTTTTTCAAGTGATGAAGCTTCTAAGTTAAAACCTTTGCCGGGAACTACTACTAATATACAGGTAGTAGGTAAAGATGGCCCGGTAAATGGCCTCGAATTCAGAACACAATCTGGTTTTTACATACGCAAATGGCTTGATCCAACCGTAGGCTCAGGAAGAAGGGGAAGAGGCAGTGATGTAAATTTTATCCGTTATCGTTTTGGAGAAGTATTGTTGAATGCCGCAGAAGCAGCATTTGAATTGGGAGATAAAGTAAAAGCGGCGATGTATATGAACGAGGTACGTGCAAGAGCAGGTCTTATAATTCCTTTAACGCCCCCCGAAATTACTTTTGACCGTATTGTACATGAGCGCCGCGTGGAGCTCGCATTTGAAGGGCACATTCTTTATGATTATAAGAGGTGGCGAATTGCTGATAAAGTTTGGGATGGCCAGCCCACCTCAAAGCAGGATTTGCTAACCAATATTGGCAAAGCCACTGATAGAAGCACACAACCGTGGGGATTGTGGCCTTATAAATATTATAACCCTGCGAGCCCTAACAATGGTAAATGGCTTTTTAGAGAAGTACTTCCAAGCCGTGTTACAGGAGTTAATAGATTTTTGCTGGGTAACTATTATAGTTTCATAGACGATGGTGTAAGATCCGCAAATCCTAAAATAGTCAAACAACCCAATCAATAAGTATTCATACAAATTTGTTCAATTATGAAAAAAATACTAAGATATATTTTACTTTTTACATTCCTTGGAGCAATTACCTCCTGTAAAAAAGACAATTATTCTCCGCCATCATCTAAGTTATCAGGCCGCATAATCTATAATGGAGAAGCTATTGGAGTTGAGCAATACCAGGTACCTTATCAAATTTACCAATACGGTTTTGGTTTGGTTAGTCCGATAGGTTCATCCTTTGGGCAGGATGGCAGCTATTCTCAATTACTTTTTGACGGGGATTATAAGTTAATTATACCTAATGGGCAGGGACCTTTCAGGTGGAAATATACTGCTTCGGGTGATCCGGATTCTGTTGCTATAACTATGAAGGGAGATCAAACATTGGACCTTGAAGTAACTCCATATTATATGATAAGAAATCCACAGTTCTCAGCTGCAGGTAGTAATATTTCTGCAACATTTAAAGCAGAAAAGATTATTACCGATGCTAATGCAAAAGACATCGAAAGGGTTAGCCTTTATATAAATAAAACACAATTTGTTTCTGGTAATAACGATCAAAAAATTGCTAATGCCGATATCAATGGCAGCGCTATTACCGACCCTGATAATATATCATTGAGTGTTGCAATACCCACAATCGTTCCTGCTCAAAATTATATTTTTGCAAGAGTGGGTATCAAAATAGCAGGAGTAGAGGATATGATTTTTTCACCTATTGAAAAAATTACGTTTTAATTTCAAAAGAGCTTTTCATAATATTGACGGCTCTTTATTTATTATCAAAAGTGGATTTGATTTAGTTTTGGGTACTATTTCCCTGATTACTGTGTTATGATTTCATCTGGTAATTCGTTTTGCCAGGTACCCTGCCGTTTATTGTTATGAAAAGGTTATTGCACATTTATCGAAAATCAATCAATTATAAATGAAAAAATCATTTCTTTTTATTATTCTATTATTGCCGGTTGTAGGCTCCTTTGCCCAAAATAGCTATCACATGGCCGGAGATAAAATCAAATCCCCCTGGGCCGACAGTATTAATACATCTAAAGTATTACCTGATTATCCGCGGCCTTTATTGCAACGCGATCAATGGCAAAACCTGAATGGACTGTGGCAATATTCAATTGTTCCGGTATCAAACGACCAGAGTATTCCTAACGTTTTCCAGGGAAATATTCTCGTTCCTTTTGCCGTGGAATCCGCCTTATCAGGTGTGGGGAAAACAGTGGGGAAAGACAGTGTGCTCTGGTACCAAACCACCCTTACCGTTAGCTCAAAATTAAAAGGCAAAAGAATACTTCTTCATTTTGGCGCCGTCGACTGGAGGAGTGAGATTTTTCTTAATGGCGATAAAGTGGCCACACATGAAGGCGGATACGATCCCTTCACTGTTGATATTACCGGCGCATTAAAAAAAGGATCGAAACAGCGTTTATCTATTCGCGTTTGGGATCCTACTGATGAAGGCCCGCAGCCACATGGTAAGCAGGTAATAAACCCACGCGGCATCTGGTACACGCCTGTTACCGGTATATGGCAAACGGTGTGGCTGGAGACAGTGCCTGATACCTATATCGCATTCACGAAGCAAATTCCTGATCTTGATAATAAGACACTTGCCGTAAGCACGTCAGTACAAAATTTACAACCCGGTGATGAAATAAATGTTTCGGCCTGGAATGGCAATGAAAAAGTTGCTGAGAAAAAGGGTTCGGATACATCGGTTACGCTTTCAATTCCTGCCCCGGAAACCTGGTCACCTTCTCATCCTTTTCTGTATGATCTTAAACTAACGGTGATGCGTAAAGGTAAAGTAGTGGATGAAGTAAAAAGCTATTTTGCTATGCGTAAAATTTCCATAGCGCCCGATAAAAACGGTATTCAAAAGATGATGTTGAACGATGCATTTTTATTCGAGTTCGGCCCGCTCGACCAGGGCTGGTGGCCCGATGGCTTATACACCGCACCAACAGATGCCGCTTTAAAATTCGACATAGAAAAAACCAAAGAAATGGGCTTCAACATGATTCGTAAGCACATAAAAGTTGAGCCCGCCCGCTGGTACTATTACTGCGACATGCTGGGAATGCTGGTATGGCAGGATATGCCAAGCGGCGATCTTGGAAATCATTGGGAAAACCGGCCGGGAGTTTTGGCCCGCGCCACTGACCGCGATCGTACGCCTGAAAGCGAAGGTTATTACCGCAAAGAATGGAATGCAATTATAGATGCACTTTACAACTATCCATCCATTGTAGTATGGACGCCCTTCAACGAAGCCTGGGGCCAATTTAAAACGATTGAGATTACCAACTGGACTAAACAAAAAGACCCTTCACGGCTGGTGAACACAGCCAGTGGAGGTAACTTTTATTCTGTGGGCGATATAGTTGATCTGCATAACTACCCTGATCCTGCCATGCCTAGGCCAGATATTTTCGGAAAAGAAAGAACGCTTGTATTAGGGGAATTTGGCGGGCTCGGCTTGCCGCTTGAAGGACACACCTGGCAGGAAAAAAACTGGGGCTACCAGAGTTTCAAAAGCAACGACAGTTTATTCATGAGATACAATACTTTAATCGATAAACTTGAAGAACTTATTCCGCAGGGTTTGTCGGCGGCTGTGTACACACAAACAACCGATGTGGAAGGTGAAGTAAATGGCTTTATGACTTATGATAGAAAAGTGATGAAGATGCCTTTGGATAAATTAAGACAAGCGAACGAAAAATTATATAGCGTGCAACCGGAGATGAGTGCGCAGAAATAAGGAAAGTAAAATGTTTTAGATAGATGGCGAAGGTTCGGTTCCCTTTCCAAAATGCCGGGAAACAAAAAAATTACTGCCATTTTTAAAAACCAATAACAATGAAAAAAAGAATTCACGTTCAATTTTTCTTGCTTTGTCTATTGGCCTCATCATTGTTTACAATCGTTAATGCACAAAACAAAAGTGTTTTTATCACACCAAGGATTTCTTTACAATCTGACTTTCAGAAAGCAGATTTTAAGGATAATCAGTTTCCGTTTGAATTTAAAGAGCATACAGCAACCCAATTAAACTATGGAATAGATTTATTATTTGATAAATATCTAACTGATAAATTGAGCGTTTATATTGGTGCTGGATATTTTAGAAATAAATTCAATTTTAAAAAATTTTATGATCATCGGCTTTTAAACATAGGAACAGACAGCATTCCGTTAGGTACTGCCACCCGGAATTACATTTATCATTTTATAAGGTTTCCTGTCGGAGTTGACTATACTATAATTTCAACTAAAAAAGAAACATACAAAATAGGCGGAGAAATTATTTTTAATTGTTCTTTTCAAAAGATATATAATGGTGGAAAACCTTTTCCAAATGCAAATAATAAATTATCGAAATTTCAATACTCAGGGAACACAATAAATTTATTTGCAACTGTGGCAATTCCAATAAACAGTAATTCATTTTTTGAGATAGAACCTTATATAAGAATATATGATATCTATAAAAAAGATAAAGTTTTTTATGAAAATCCATCAGAAAATATTACGCATAGCTTCGATGCATTAGGGTTATCA
Organism: Hanamia sp.; assembly: GCA_965217965.1. Lineage (GTDB taxonomy): Bacteria > Bacteroidota > Bacteroidia > Chitinophagales > Chitinophagaceae > Ginsengibacter. The sequence goes on from CBDCJQ010000002.1 coordinate 2,246,411, forward strand.
CTGAAATATTCTTTTATCTAAAAAAATGAAATGAAAAAAGTTATTAATTTTTTTATAAAACGCGGACTAAATATTTTGTAGTGAAGGTTTCTTATTTTTTGTTTCTGGTTTTAGGTTTCTTGTTGAAGGATTCTTATGCACAGTCCAATCAAAATCCAATTCCGAAAAACCACATCGCTCCTGCCCCGTTATTTCGTGATCCTGAAACAGACGGCGCTGCAGACCCGGTGCTTATTTGGAACCGTGAAGAAAAAAAATGGTGGATGCTTTACTCGCAAAGGCGCGCCAATACTGAGGCTCCGGATGTTGCTTATTGCTATGGGAATGATATTGGCATTGCTTCAGGTGAAAACAATGGACAAACCTGGGTTTACCGCGGCACCTTAAATCTTGAATTTGAAAAAGGAAGAAATACTTTTTGGGCGCCGGATATTGTGTATCAAAATGGAGAGTACCACATGTTCGTGGTGTATATAAAAGGCGTTCGTATCCATTGGGGCGGAGAAGCGCGCTTAGCCCACTACGTTAGTAAGAATCTTTGGGACTGGAAGTTTATAGACTTTCTAAAACTTTCTTCCAATAATGTAATAGATGCTTCGCTGATGAAAATGCCTGATGCTACCTGGCGGATGTGGTATAAAGACGATGCAAAGCATGCAGCAATCATGCTGGCACAAAGCAAAGACTTGTACAAATGGACGTATGATACAACGCCCGTGTTAGGAAAATCAGTTCAGGAAGGCCCGAAGATCTTTAAATTTGGCGATTGGTATTGGATGCTCACAGATGAATGGCATGGCATGCGTGTTTACCGTTCAAAAGATGCAAGTAATTGGGAGAAACAAGGATTAATATTAGACAGCGCATCCAATAGAAACGACGACCGGCCAAGTGGTGCACATGGAGATGTAATCGTAGTGAATGATAAAGCGTATGTTTTTTATTTTACACATCCCGGCAGAAAAACACATTTTGATGCACACATGCGTGAAGATGGCATTTATCCATTTGATGAGAGGCGTTCCTCAATTGAAGTAGGTCCATTGGTAATTGAAAACGGAACATTAATAAGTGATAGAAATAAACCGTTTGATTTTTATTTAACTGAACCGGAATAAATTTATACAATGAACATTTTTAACAGAAATATTTGCACGTCGAAATTTAAAAAGCGTTCACTAACAATCCATGTCCCTCTCCTTCGGAGAGGGGTTGGGGTGAGGTTTTTTTTACTTTTGACCCTGGCTTTTTCTCTTCAACATTTGTATGCGCAAAAAGACCACCTCAATGTCACCGCCATTCAGCGCCCCTCAACCGCAACCGTTAATTCATTTTATATAAGTAATAAACCTCCACTAAAACCGCTATATTTTATAAAACTTCCGGTAGGAACGATCAAGCCGCAAGGGTGGATTCTAAAATATTTGGAGTTACAAAGAGATGGGCTCACAGGCAAGCTTGGCGAAATAAGCGCCTGGCTTGATAAAAAAAATAACGCCTGGTTCAGCGGCAACGGGCAAGGCGATCATGGTTGGGAAGAAGTACCTTATTGGCTGAAAGGTTACGGCGACTTAGGCTACATTTTAAATGATAAAAAAATTATTGACGAAACAAAATTGTGGTTAGAAAAAGTTTTTCAAAGCCAACGCCCCGATGGTTTCTTCGGTCCCGGGGAAGTTCAAAGAGACAGGCAAAATAACATCGTGAAGATACCGGATCTCTGGCCTAATATGCTTATGCTTTGGTGCCTCCAATCTTATTATGAATACAGTAATGATGCAAGAGTGATTCCTTTTATGGGAAAATATTTTAAATGGCAGGCTACTGTACCGGATAGTTTGTTGTTGAGAACCTATTGGGAAAATAGTCGCGGTGGTGATAATCTTTACAGCATCTATTGGCTATACGATCATACCGGCGAGAAATGGTTGCTTGATCTCGGCGATAAAATTCACAGGAATACAGCCGACTGGCAACAGGCAAACAATTTACCCAACTGGCATAACGTAAATGTGGCGCAGTGCTTTCGCGAGCCGGCTACTTACTATATGCAGACAAAAGATACCGGCAATTTAGAAGCTACTTACAACGATTTTTATTTAATTAGAAATATTTATGGGCAGGTACCGGGCGGCATGTTTGGCGCCGATGAAAATGCAAGGAAGGGATATACTGATCCACGGCAGGCAGTGGAAACGTGCGGTATGGTGGAGCAAATGGCATCCGATGAAATACTTACCGGCATTACGGGAGATCCAATGTGGGCGGATAATTGCGAAGATGTAGCTTTTAATACATACCCGGCCGCTGTGATGCCCGACTTTAAAGGCTTACGGTATTTAACTGCGCCAAATATGGTGGTAAGCGATAGCAAAGACCATGCACCGGGCATTCAAAATGAAGGGCCTTTCTTAATGATGAATCCCTTCAGCAGCCGATGTTGCCAGCACAATCATGCACAGGGCTGGCCCTATTATGAAGAGCACTTATGGATGGCCACCCCCGATAATGGAATCGCTGCAATGTTGTATAACAGCAGCGAGGTAAATGCAAAAGTAGGAGATCGTGCAGGCCACACCGTTAGTTTAAAGCAAACGACCAATTATCCTTTTGATGAAAATGTAAAAATTGAAGTGGGCGCTTCATCAGCGATAAATTTTCCTTTGTACCTGCGTGTTCCGGCATGGTGTGATAATGCCTCCGTTATAGTAAATGGCAGCCCTGTTACTATAAACGCATCGGCAGGTTCTTATATACGCCTGCAAAATAAATGGAAGCAGGGAGATGTGATTGAGCTGAAGCTTCCCATGAAGCTAACTCTCCAGGAATGGACAAAAAATAAGAACAGCGTAAGCGTGAACTATGGGCCACTTACTTTCTCGCTAAAGATCGATGAATCGTATAAATTGATGGACAGTAAAGCATCGGCCATTGGCGATTCAAAATGGCAGGCCGATGCGGATCAAAGTAAATGGCCGGCGTATGAAATTTTTCCCGCAAGTATGTGGAATTATGGGTTGGCTTTAAATGATAAGCCGGCCGCAGACCAGTTTGAAATAATAAAAAAGCCGTGGCCTAAAGACGATTTACCCTTTACCCAGGCTAATGTGCCGATTGAGTTAAAGGCAAAAGGTAAGATCATACCGTCATGGACGCTTGATAAGTATGGGCTGGTAGCAACTTTGCCGCAAAGCCCCGTGGATGTTACTACGCCGGAAAAAATAATCGAATTAATTCCAATGGGAGCTGCAAGGCTACGCATTTCATCGTTTCCTGTAGTGAATTAAATGTAGAATGACAACAAAATATCAAAGCATGTTTTTAAAAAGTTCTTATAATACTCTCGTCCCTCTCTTTCGGAGAGGGGTTGGGGTGAGGTCTTTTCTTATAAGCAGTCGTTTAGTGAGAGGGAAGATAAGGTTCTGGGTCTTATTCTTAAGAGGCAGATGATCTTCCCTCATTTTTTTTAATTTAAAACTTACTAATAAAATGGCATCAGTAAACAAAAGTTTTTTCGGTATGAAGAAAGTGATCTTCGCAGTAATCACACTAATCTGCCTTACTAACGGTAACGCATACTCTCAAATGGAAAGAGAAGTATGGAGTAAGGAGCAGGCGAACGAATGGTACGCTAAGCAAGGCTGGGTGCGTGGTTGCAATTTTATTCCCAGCACGGCCATCAACCAGCTGGAAATGTGGCAAAAGGAAACTTTTGATCCCGTTACTATTGATCGTGAACTTGGCTATGCCGAGGGGATCGGGTTGAATGCTATGCGTGTGTTCCTGCATCACGTAGCCTGGGAAGTTGACCCCTCCGGATTTAAAAACAGGATAAAGCAATATCTCACCATTGCTGATAAGCATCACATAAAAACTATGTTTGTTTTTTTTGATGATTGCTGGGATGCCAATTATGCCGCAGGAAAACAACGTGCGCCAAAGCCGGGCATTCATAATTCAGGCTGGATTCGCGATCCCGGAAAATTAGTGTATGATCAACCCGTTGTAATGGGAACATTAGAAAAGTATGTAAAAGATGTGCTTACGACTTTTAAAACTGATAAAAGAATTTTGCTGTGGGATTTATATAATGAACCCGGCAACAGTGGCTATGGAAGTAAAAGCCTGTTTTTATTATCCGAAATTTATAAATGGGGCAGAGAAATAAATCCTGATCAGCCCCTGTCTGCGGGGGTTTGGGCAAAAAATCTTACTGATTTAAATACTTTCCAATTAGCAAACTCCGATGTAATAACTTACCATAATTACAGCAACGAAGTAGAACACGCTCTCGTTATTGATACTTTAAAAAATTATGGCCGCCCAATGATATGTACCGAATATATGGCTCGCACAAGAGGCAGCATGTTTAAAAACATAATGCCTTTATTAAAAGAAGATAATGTGGGTGCTATCAACTGGGGTTTTGTTTCCGGTAAAACAAATACAATTTATGCATGGGATACACCAATGCCTAATGGCGATGAACCAAAGGTTTGGTTTCATGATATATTCCGTAAAGATGGAACGCCTTTTAGTAAAGACGAAGTGACACTTATTAAATCGTTGACAGGAAAAAATTAAAATAGCAAACACGAATTATGAAGGCACGAATTACACGAATTTAATCTGTGCAAATCTGTGTAATCCGTGGCTATAAAAATTCATGTAAATAAAAATATAAAAAATGAAAAACATTCGCCTCCTGAAACCCTTACTCCTTCTTCTCTTTTCGCAGCAATTATTTGCCCAAATAAATAAAGCGCCTGCATATCCATTGATCACACACGATCCTTATTTTAGCATCTGGTCAATGAACGATACATTAAATGCGGCCCCCACGAAACACTGGACAGGCGCAGATCAGCCGCTGTTCGGTTTAATAAAAGTGGATGGAAAAGCATATCGTATTATTGGAAGTAAAAGCAAAGCGTATGAAAACATTGCGGCTACCGCCGATGACCAACCCTATACCGTAAAATATACGGAAACGCAACCCGCAGATGGATGGCAAAATATTTCCTTTAATGATGCTTCCTGGAAAACGGGCCAGGCGCCATTCTCAGATAGTAAAAGAAAAGGGGAAACTCTATGGAATACACACGACCTATGGACTCGCAGAACCATTAATTTAACCCAGACGGATTATAATAAACTGTTTTTAAAAATAAAGCATGATGATAATATCGAAGTGTATTTGAATGGCGAAGAAATATACAATCACAAAGGCTGGCTCGGCAAATTCCAATTCATCCCAATTGAAGGTGCTATCCGGCAAAAATTAAAAAAAGGTAAAAATGTTTTAGCCATACATATTGCTAACACTGCCGGTGGCGCTTATCTTGATGCAGGTATGGTTAACGAACCTGTAATAAAAATAAACCCCGGTGTGATTGTCGCACAGCAAAAAAATGTAACCATCAATGCCACACAAACGATCTATGATTTCACCTGTGGCCCCGTTGATGCAACCATTACTTTTACTTCACCATTGCTTATAAAAGATTTGGATCTTTTATCACGCCCTGTTTCTTACATCACTTATTCTGTAAAAGCAAATGATGAAAAGAAACATGATGTACAAATATATTTCGGCGCCTCTACCAATATTGCTACTAATACGCCTTCACAGGAAGTGGTTACCAATGTTTATTCCAAATCAGGCTTGGATATATTAAAGGCAGGAACCACTGAACAACCTGTGTTGCAGAAAAAGGGAGATGATCTGCGAATTGATTGGGGCTACATGTATGTGGCTACTCCTGCTGCGGCCAAAGCCGTGGAATATATTTCAAAGGCCGAAGATGTAGATAATGCATTTATGAAATTATCTTCCCCAAAAAAGGCTTGGGTGGCTAAAGCTTCGGGAAAAAATTTAGTGCTTAATACCATAATTGATTTAGGCAATGTGGGTGACGATGCCAAAGAACAATACTTTTTATTAGGTTATGATGATATTTATTCGGTTCAATATTTTCATCAAAACCTGCGCCCCTGGTGGAATAGAAGAGGAGATCAAACCATAGAAAATCAATTATCACTTGCCGCAACTGAATATAAAAGTGTGATGGAAAAATGTGAAGACTGGAATAAAACTTTATATAATGATCTTATAAATGCCGGTGGTGAAAAGTATGCAGGCCTTTGCCTGATCGCTTACCGGCAAAGCTTAGCCGCACATAAGTTATTACAAAGCCCGCAGGGTGAAATTTTATTTTTGTCAAAAGAAAATTTTAGTAACGGTTCTATCAATACCGTTGATATCACCTATCCCTCCGCGCCTTTATACATCGCCTATAATCCTGAATTGCTAAAAGGAATGATGAATGGAATTTTTTATTACAGTGAAACAGGCCAATGGAAATATCCCTTTGCAGCACATGACCTGGGAACTTATCCCATCGCCAACGGGCAAACTTACGGTGAAGGAATGCCGGTAGAGGAATCCGGCAATATGACCATTCTTGTTGGAGCCATTGCAAAAGCAGAAGGCAATGCGGATTATGCAAAGAAACATTGGAAGACCTTAACCACCTGGACAAATTATTTGATGGATAATGGCTTTGACCCTGCCAATCAATTGAGCACAGATGACTTTGCCGGCCATCTTGCCCGCAATGCAAATCTTTCTGTAAAAGCCATTGTAGGCATTGGTTGCTACGGTATGCTGGCCGGCATGTTGAACATGAAAGACGTTGCTGAAAAATATACTGACTCTGCAAAAGATATGGCGAAGCGCTGGACTGTTATGGCTGATAAAGGAGATCATTATTCACTCACGTTTGAAAGAAATGATACCTGGAGCCAGAAATATAATATGGTTTGGGATAAAGTGTTAGATCTTGATCTCTTTCCAAAAGAGGTGTATCAAAAAGAAATAAATTATTACCTCACCAAACAAAATGAATATGGCTTACCATTAGATAGCCGCAAAACATATACAAAAAGTGACTGGATAATGTGGACAGCAACCATGACGGATAACAAGCAAAATTTTGAAGCCTTCGTTGATCCACTTTATAAGTATGCCATGGAAACACCTACCCGTGTTCCGCTAAGCGATTGGCATGAAACAACAAATGGAAAACAGGTCGGCTTCCAGGCAAGAAGCGTTGTCGGCGGCTATTTCATGAAGTTGCTGGATGTGAAGATGAATAAGTAGATGGTTAAATTATTAAATTATTATTATTAAATGTCACAAAACTTTTTCGGATAGTCCATAATAAACCGTGTCCCTCTCCTTCAGAGGCTTCTTGACGTGAAAATGAATAAGTAAATGGTTATTACTAAACATCACAAAACTTTTTCGGAAAGTGCATGATAACCGTGTCCCTCTCCTTCAGAGGCTTCTTGACGTGAAAATGAATAAGTAAATGGTTATTACTAAACATCACAAAACTTTTTCGGAAAGTGCATGATAACCGTGCCCTCTCCTTCAGAGACTCCTTGATGTGAAAATGAATAAGTAAATGATTATTATTAAATATCACAAAACTTTTTCGGAGAGTGCATGATAACCGTGTCCCTCTCCTTCGGAGGCTCCTTGATGTGAAAATGAATAAGTAAATGGTTATTATTAAATATTGTAAAACTTTTTTGGAGAGTGCATAATAAACCGTGCCCTCTCCTTCAGAGACTCCTTGATGTGAAAATGAATAAGTAAATGATTATTATTAAATATCACAAAACTTTTTCGGAGAGTGCATGATAACCGTGTCCCTCTCCTTCGGAGGCTCCTTGACGTGAAAATGAATAAGTAAATGGTTATTATTAAATATTGTAAAACTTTTTGGAGAGTGCATGATAACCGTGCCCTCTCCTTCAGAGGCTTCTTGACGTGAAAATGAATAAGTAAATGGTTATTATTAAATATTGTAAAACTTTTTGGAGAGTGCATAATAAACCGTGTCCCTCTCCTTCGGAGAGGGGTTGGGGTGAGGTTTTTTGATTCGGGAGGTTGCCCGAATGGTCACGAACGACTCCTTTGGAGACTCCCTTGGATAGGTGGGGCTGCTGGATGCGATGATGAATAAAATGGCTGGCTGGTTTAACAGTTGCATTTCCCTCTCCTCTAAAAAGTACCTGTTAAAAGCATAATACGTTTTTCATAACTTTGAAATATGATGCCGGAAACTACCATAGAAGATGCATGGGAACTTTTGAAAAATGGAGACCAAAATGCATTACTTGCTTTGTACAATCAGCATTACCTCGGCTTAATAAATTTCGGAATTAAGATATCAGGAGACCGCACTTTTGCTAACGATTGCATTACCCAACTTCTAATTGAGCTTTGGGACAAAAGATGCCAGCTTCCACTTGTAAAAAATGTACGGGCTTACCTGCTTACTTCTTTAAAACACAAAATCTTTTTTGAAATAAGAGCAAAGCAAATACGAGATGCCAGGCTCGATGCCATGCAGGCATTTCAAAATGGAGAAGAGTTGCCTTATGAAGAATTTCTCATCCAGCTCCAATCAAACGAGGTATTGAAAAAAAAATTAAACAAGGCCCTTGCCAAACTTACTCCACGGCAAAAGCAATTATTAAAAATGAAATTTTTTGAAGATATTGACTACGATGAAATTGCCCGGCTTTGTAATATTACCCGGCGCACAGCTTATAATATCATCCACGACGCTCTAAAAGTGCTGAGAATTGAATTCTATCAAATTGAAAAAGACTGTATTGAAATAAACAGCTCTGCATTTTTAATAATGGTAATTATGTTATCAATGAGTTAGCCCAACCCGATTTTGAAATCTGCGATTCACTTTACTTAAGGCTTATATTGATGGCATGGCCCGGTGCCCTTATCGCCCAAGTCGGTAACTAGTGATTTGTTCGCATAAAATGAAAAAATATCCACCACAACTTTCCGCTAAAAATTATTCTATAAAAAAAATCTTTTAATTTTTTGTTAAAATCCATAGTAAAAAACTTCGGCTTATTACTCTATAAATAAAAGATTGCTTCATGCCCCACCAGAATTACGATATAGAGGACTTCGTAATGGATTCAACTTTTCAAAATTATTGCCTGGGAAACAAAGAAGAGGATGTTCTTTTTTGGAAATCCTGGATTCTTTCCAATGGGGATAAACAGGAAAAAGTACAGCAGGCAGAAAAGCTATTTGTTTTATTGAATGGAAATAATAATGCGCATAACTTCCTGCAAAATAAACATGCGTTTAGAGATGCAGTTCACAACCACTTACACAAAGCAGAAGTTAACAAAAAATTTGATTCAGCGCCCATAATCAAAACATATAAAAAGCGTAACCGGACACGAATTTTACTTCTTTATGTAGTAGGCATCGCTGCCTCTTTGTTGTTGATAGTAATGGTGTCCTACTTCAGGAATGGCAGTCAGAAAATCATAGCAAATGAAAAGCTTCTCTCCGCTAAATTGACTTATACAAGTATGCCGGGTGAAAGAAAGTCTTTTCAATTACCGGATGGTACTATTGTGTTGCTGAATGTAGAAACTTCCATTGAGGTTTCTAAAGATTTTAATAAAGCAGACAGAGAGATTTCTTTGAAAGGAGAAGCCTATTTTAAAGTGGCCCATAATGCGCAAAAACCTTTTATTATTCATACTAATAGTATTAATGTAAATGTATTAGGGACTGAATTTAACGTAAAAGCCTACCCTGGAGATAAGACTACAGAAACGATACTGATAAAAGGTTCTGTAAAAGTGACCTTCAACAATAAGCCCGGAGAAAAAATTATCCTGGAGCCTCATCATAAATTAGTAATTCAAAATTATTTGCCGTTAATAAGCAAATCACCAGATAGTACAAAAACTGCTGCTAAAGTACTGCCTGAAAAAATAAAAACGGCCAATGTAACGGTAACTGCCCTCGATAGTACGATGATAGAAACATCCTGGATAGAAAACAGGCTGAATTTTAATGATGAAACTTTAGAAGATGTAGCCATTAAGCTTGAAAGATGGTATAATGTAAAAGTGAGTGTGGAAGAAGATATAGCACGAAAATATAAATATACCGGAATTTTTGAAAACGAGACTATTACCGAAGTGCTGAAAGCATTACAAATTTCTCTCTTCTTTCATTATAGCATGCAAGACGACAATATATTTATCACTAAATAAAAATTTATTAAATGAATTAGTCCATCAATCAACTTGCAAAATCTAAAACGAAAAACGGGAAATGCGCTAACATTCCCCGTAGCCTAAAATTCAGAAACAGGTTGCTTTTACCGGTTCCCTGTTTCATCTATATTACTTTAAACCAATTTAAAAGTATGAAAAAAAACAAACTTCGGAGAGCAAGTAAATTGCACCGGAACTTAATCAAATCACTACTGATTATGAAATTTACAGTTTTGCTGGTCTTAATGGCATCCACACAAATATCAGCCAGGGTATTTTCGCAAGAAACAAAACTTAGCCTTCATTTGAAGAATGCGGATTTCAGTAAATTATTCAAGGCTATAGAGAGAAAAACGGATTTTCGCTTTGTGTATAGTAGTAACATTCTGCCTGCTGAAAAAAAACTGACTATAGACGTGCAGCGTACCGCTTTGTCTGAAATATTAAAGTCTGCGTTGTACAACACAGCACTCACCTACTCAGAAGAAAATAAGTTGATCATAATCTCACTTAAAAATTCGCTGGTACAATTAAGAAAGATATCAGGTACAGTTACTGATGAAAAAGGCAATCCATTGATCGGTGTTACTGTAAAGGTGATTGGATCCGCCATGGCAACTACTACCGATGCCAATGGGCGCTATTCCATAGACGTTTCGGATAATGATAAATTAGAATTTAGTTATGTAGGCTACAACAGCCAGTCGGTTGAAACAAATGGAAAGACGGTAATTAACATGCTGATGACGGCGAATCTAAGTACCCTGACGGATGTAGTAGTGGTGGGATATGGAACGCAAAAAAAAGTGAATTTGACCGGGGCAGTATCCTCTATTCAAGGTAAAGATGTTGTGACTACAAAGAACGAAAATGTTCAGAATATGCTTACGGGTAAAATACCGGGGGTGCGGGTGACGCAAAAAACGGCTGAACCCGGTTCATTCAATAATAATTTCGATATCCGTGCTATGGGAACTCCTTTGATCGTTATTGATGGCATCCCCCGTACAAATGATGATTTTCAGCGATTGGATCCAAATGACATTGACAATATCTCAGTGCTGAAGGATGCTTCTGCGGCTATATATGGTGTTCGGGCAGCGAATGGAGTTGTTTTAATTACCACTAAAAAAGGAAGAAATAATAAAATTGAATTGAATTATTCAGGCTCTTTTACTTTTCAAATTCCTTCCGGCTTACCTAAAACTATTGATGCCATCCAGTACCTTACCCTTCGCAACGAGCGGGCTTTACATAACATAAACGGAGGTTCTCCTATTTTCAATGATCAGCAATTTGAAGATTACAGAACCGGTGTGAAGAAGAGTACAGATTGGTATCCGCTTGTGTTTAGCAAGTTCGCCCCTCAAACGATGCACAACCTTAGTGCAACAGGTGGTAACGATAAAACTACTTATTATGTTGGCCTCGGATATAATTACCAGGAAGGCTTTTTCAAATCAGGCAATTTGAACTATTCTAAATATAATGTTCGTTCAAATCTTAATACCAAAATTACCGATCGCCTTACATTTAATTTGAATCTGAATTTAATAATGGATCAGCAAGACCGCCCCTATCAGGATTCATGGTGGATTGTCCGCAGTTTTTGGAGACAAGGCCCCCAGATCCCTGCTTATGCCAACAACGATCCTACTAAACCATTTCATGGTTTGATCGAGGGTGATAACCCAGTTTCTTTTATGAATAAAGACCTGGTGGGTTACAAACAATACAACAACAAATGGATACAATCAGCAGCCAGCCTGCAGTATGATATTCCCGGAGTTAAGGGCTTGTCCGCAAAAGGATTGTTTAGCTACGATTATAATATTTCCGGCTCCAATCTTTACCAAAAAGAATACAAGCAATACAGATATGATGAAGCCTCAGATACCTATTCTACATTTACCCGTCAGTCTCCCAATAGGATCAGGAGGGAAACTTATAATAAATCACAGATTTTAACGCAGGCTTCTTTGAACTATGATGGCTCGTTCAACAAACACGAAGTGAATGCTCTTATACTTGGAGAAGCACAAAAAAGAAAGGGTGATAACTTTTCCGCCCAAAGAGACCTCACTCTTCAGCTACCTTTCCTTTTTGCGGGCACGGCAAATGGGCAGTTAGCCACCATGAATTCAAATGCTGATGCTCTTTACGAATTTTCAAACCTTGCGTTAGTTGGCAGGCTCAATTATGCTTTCGACAATAAATATTTGGCTGAATTCTTATTCCGCGATGACGGCTCATCGAAATTTGCAAAGGGTTCGCAATGGGGTTTCTTCCCGGCCGCTTCTGTAGGATGGCGTATTTCTAAAGAAAAATTCTTTGAAAATATTTCCGCCTTATCATTTGTCAACCAATTAAAGGTAAGAGCTTCTTATGGTAAAACGGGGGACGATAATGCATCCAGTTACCAATTCATATCCGGTTACAATTACCCCACAAGCTCAGACCGCAGAAATTTTACCGGCGGCTATGTATTTGACGGAAGCTTCAACGCAAGCGCCGACAATAAAGGTATTCCTAATCGAAACATTACCTGGTTTACCTCCAAGACTTTCGATATAGGATTGGATGTTGACGCATGGAACGGCTTCTTCGGACTTACTATTGACTATTTCAGCAGACATCGTGAAGGCCTTTTGGCAAAAAGAAGCGGGGGCATACCTACGGTCGTGGGCGCCAGTCTGCCCCAGGAAAATCTCAATAGCGACCGTACTTACGGATTTGATTTGGAACTTACTCATAGGAACCATATAGGAAAATTCGACTATAACGTGAAAGGCATTTTTTCTTTAGCGAGGGTTGAACGCCTTCATGTTGATACCGCTGCAATTGGAAGCTCCTGGAACAACTGGAGGGGCAATCAAAATGACCGGCTGCAAGGCGTACACCGGGGATTACAAGGCGATGGACAATACCAATCATGGGAAGATATATGGTCATCGCCCACCTATGTTGGCCGCGGCACTATTATCGGCGATTATAGATACGAAGACTGGAATGGCGACGGCGAGATCAATGGTAATGACGAGCATCCCATTCGCTTTGATCAATATCCCTGGATGAATTTCAGTTTAATTTTTGATGGTTCCTACAAAGGTTTTAATCTAAACTTTTTATTGCAAGGGTCGGGTATGAACTCATTGATCTATGGAGAACAGCTGCATGAACCAATGTGGGGTAGTGGTGAATCAGGAGCCATGACACAGTTTATGGACCGCTGGCACCCCGAAGATCCCAAAGCTGATCCGTATGACCCTGCCACTAAATGGATACCCGGCTACTACGCTTACACGGGCACGTTATCTGATGTGAATTCAACATTCAATGATGTAAACGGAGCCTATTTGCGCCTTAAGAGCATTGAGCTTGGCTACACAATTCCTTCACGTATTATTAAGAAAACCGGGTTGAAGAATCTCCGTGTTTATGTAAATACTTACAACCTGGTCACTTTCAGTAAAGTAAAATATATTGACCCGGAACATCCTCTTGATCTTTATGGTTATTTGTATCCATTGAACAAAACCGTTTCTGCAGGATTAAATATCACCTTCTAATAAAACACAATATGAAATTAAAATATTTTCTATTCCTGATAATATTGAGCGCCTCGCTAATATCCTGCAAAAAGGGATATTTAGATATACCACCCATGAACGTAGTGCAGGACAAAGACCTTTTTTCTAATGAGGCCGGCATGACGGTTTATTTGTCAAGGATATACAGTCAAATGCCTTTTGAAGATTTTAAGTATTCACCCGCACGCCAGTTTTTTGATGACTGGCTGGTAACGCCCGGCACAAATGAGGGATCTTCATTAGGCCGTGATGCAGGTACTGCAATGACCTCAGAAGGATTTGCACGCAACGGACCTTATTGGGGCCGTGCATTTAACCTGCTTCGTGATGCAAATTACCTTATCGAAAATTTACCGGATTACAAATCAAATTTTAGCAGTAATATTTATAACCATTATATAGGCGAAGGTTATTTTGCACGGGCAATGGTTTTCTATGCCCTGGCAAAGCGTTATGGCGGCATTCCCTTGGTTACAAGTCTCTTAAAATATCCTGAAGTATCCGCTGATAAGCTTGAAACCCCGCGATCTACCGAAGAAGAGACATGGAACCAGGTATTAGCTGATTTCGATTCTGCGATTGTTTTGCTTTCTCCTTCAAGCCCTAAAAGAGGCTATGCCAATAAAGATGTTGCGAATGGTTTCAAATCTGAGGCTATGCTGTTTGCAGGGTCTGTAGCAAAATATAATAAGATCACGGGGCTTGGCGATAAAACAGGCGTACGTGTAATTGGTTTTGATCCCGCAACTGCTGCCGCCGCTTCCAAAAAATATTTCAGGGAAGCTTATAATGCTGCCCGGGAAGTTATGAAACCGGGTAAATATTCACTTTACAAAAAGAAATGGTCTGCAAATGACAAGGAAGCGCAATATCAAAACATGGTAGATATGTTTTTTGATATCTCAAGCCCCGAAAATATTTATATCAAAGAATACCAGTATCCTGATTTGGCTCATGGCTTCGATGCTTATAATATACCCCGCCAGCTAATGGGAGGCAACGGCTACTCGGCTGGAAATTGCCCTACACTCGACTTCGTAGAATTATTTGATGGCTTTGCAAAAAATCCTGACGGCACCATTAAGGTATTTGACAACAATGGCAAATACCTGCTGTTTGATAATGTTACTGATTTATTTGCAAACGCCGAACCTCGTCTTCGTGCTAATGTTATATTACCGGGTGATGTATTCAAAGGCCAGGTGATGGAAGTACGCAGAGGCATTTTTACCGGCGATGCAAGCAACGGTATCAATCCATTGAGGGTTGTAAATGGTGGTGCGCCAAACTATACAGTCTCCGGGCCATCTAATTATAACGAGGTGGATGCTTATAAAGCCGTAGGCGCTTTTGCCGGCAACAAGTCACTGTTCCTTTCTCAAAACGGCACTACGCATGAAACAGTGGTTTTGCCAAATGGAACTGTTATGAATGCAGGTGGTAAAAATGGCCCGTTCACTTCCGACGGCACCGCTGCAATGACTGGATTTATGGTTAGAAAATGGCTAAATCCTAATATGCCGCAGTCCTTAGTATTAGAATCCCGTTCAGAACAATTTTTCATTTTAATGCGTTATGCTGAAATTCTGTTAAATGCTGCCGAGGCTGCTTCCGAGCTAATGCTCGCCGGCGAAGCGCCCCCTGCCGGCGACGACTTTCAGCAAATTGCTTTTGATGCTATCAAAGATATCCGCGAAAGAGCCGGCGCAGATCCTCTAACTGTTCCACTTACAGGCAAGGGCGGACTGGATATTATTCGCACGGAGCGTAAGAAAGAGCTGGCGTTTGAAAATAAAATACTGTGGGATATCAGGCGCTGGAGAACCCAGCACTCAGACGTGTTGAATGGCTTTACCCAGGCAGACGGCGCCTATTACAAAGGCCTGTATCCTTTTTATTCATCTGCCACGGGCAAATACTTTTTTGATGCCGGTCTGGATGAAGGACGGCGCCGTTTTCGCTTAACAGAACAAGAGTATTACCTCTTAATACCGCCTGCTGAGGTAGCAAAAAGCCCGGTTATTGATCAGCAGCCAGGCCGCTAATTTAAAATCGCCTTTCAACATAAAATGTTGTGAGGCGCTAAGCCGAAGATCATAAATTTTAAATGTGAATTTTCAGTCAGTAAATTAATAAACATGAAAAAAATATTTTATAAAATATTATTATGCCTGTTCGCCATTGTTATCTTTTATTCATGCAAGAAAGATAATTATGCGGAACCGCAGGAAACCCTAAAAGGTACCGTGGTGGATGCCGCGACTGGTGAGCTTGTGTTAACAGACCAGGGCAGCGAAGGAACCCGTGTGCGCCTGCGTGAGGAGAGCTGGAAAGAAACCGCCGTGCCCGACAACTTCGATTTCTATTGTATGAAAGAAGGCATTTTTCAAAATACTAAGTTATTTCAAGGCCATTATAATGTGAGGATTGACGGCGCATTTATTCCCTTGCTGAGAAAAAACACTATGGGCGATACACTCGCTGATGAAACAAAATATGTTGACATAAAAGGTGTAACGGAAGTTGAATTTAAAGTTCAACCTTTCTTAAAAGTAGAATGGATTGGTGAGCCCACCGTGAGTGATGGCAAGATTACAGCCACCGTAAAGATTACAAGAGCCGTTAGCCCTGCTGATTTCAAGGAAAAAATCGAGCCCATGGGAAATTATAGTGATGACATGCTGAATGTAACCGATGTGCGATTGTTTGTAAGCCAGGTACCCTATGTTGGTTATCGCGAATGGGATAATAGGTATTCAACTGAATCAGACTATAGTGGTAACTCATTTGATGCGCAATTAGGACAACCGGTTACCCTTACTACCCAGGGTACGATACCGGCAGGCAGAACAGTTTTCATTCGTGCCGCAGCTCGTATTAATTACGCAACTGAAAATATAAAAAGACATAATTACAATGAAGCGAAAAGGGTAGATATCAAGTAATACTCAAAGTTGTAATTAAAGTATGCTCAAGAATATTGGCTAAGATGCATCAACCTTATATGTTTTCTCAGGAGTTAAAATCACGCTTCAATTTTTATATGCATTATTCAAAATAAAAAGGGGTGCATTCCAAATTGCCGCCGGTTGATGAGGACACCGGGGTGGCCCGTGCGGTGTCTCCACTGCCTACAAGGACCAAGGCAAAGCGACAATTTAGAATGCAACTATAAAGCATTGCTGTTTCTTTTCATTTATACTACTTAAAAAATAATTATGCAAAAAAAAATAATCTGCCTTTGTAGTTTTTTGTGTCTTGGTAACGCCATCATGTATGCCCAGGTGCCTAATGGAAATGAAGGCCTTAAAAGTTCTAAAGAAAAAACCGCCTTTCAAACCAGTAGCGCGTGGAAGCCTGAAATAGATACCCGTTCGGATATTGCGATCGTTTACGGAGCGGCCGACCGCCCTGGCATAACCTTTAAGCAACGTGTACAATCCTGGCGTGAAAGAGGTTATCAAACCGATTTCATGACCGGCATAGCATGGGGTAATTACCAGGACTATTTTTTGGGTGAATGGGATGGTAAAAATCATTTGGGTGAAGGCCAGGTGCAGCAAAAAGGAGATACTATATGGCATGGGAAAAACGTGCCGTATATAGTGCCGGTTGCTTCCTTTATTGAGTATATGAAAACCGCAGTGATTAAAAAAGTGATTGATGAAGGGATAACTTCCATCTTTCTCGAAGAACCCGAATTTTGGGCCAGAGCTGGCTACAGCTCCGCCTTTAAAAAAGAATGGCAGCAGTACTACGGGTTTCCCTGGAGAGCCCAACATGAATCTCCGGAAAATACTTACTTGTCCAGTAAGCTAAAGTATCAGCTTTATTACAATGCAATAAAAGAAGTGTCTTCTTATGCGAAAGAATATGGCAAAAGCAAAGGGCTAACAATAAGAGTTTATATCCCCACACATTCGCTTGTGAATTATTCATCCTGGAAAATAGTAAGCCCCGAAGCAAGCCTCGCTTCATTGCCCGGCATAGATGGATATATTGCGCAAGTATGGACAGGCACCTCCAGGGAACCAGTGTATTACAATGGCAAAGAAAAAGAGCGGGTGTTTGAGAATGCGTTCCTTGAATATGGCTCCATGGTTTCCATGACGGCACCCACCAAAAGAAAATTATTTTTTTTAACCGATCCAATTGAAGACTGGCCCCGCGACTGGCAGGATTACCGGCAAAATTACCAGGCTACTTTTACCGCCAAACTAATGTATCCAATGGTGGCGGATTATGAAGTAATGCCATGGCCCGAACGCATCTACACCCGTCCTTATAAATTGGCCAATAGCGAGGAAAAAGTATTAATCCCAAGATATTATTCTACCCAAATGCAGGTGATGGTAAATGCATTGAATTATATGCCTCTCACCGGCAACATTGTTTCAGGCTCCAAAGGAATAGGAGTGCTTATGGGAAATTCACTGATGTTTCAAAGATTTCCTACACATGATGGATTTGAAGACCCGCAATTTTCTAATTTCTACGGACAAACCATCCCGCTTCTGAAATTAGGGGTGCCGGTAGAAACCGTACACATGGAAAACCTGAATTACGCGGCAACATTAAAAGATATAAAGCTGCTGATCGTAAGTTATTCTAACATGAAACCTGTTTCACCAAAGGTGCATGAATACATAGCTGCGTGGGTAAAGAAAGGTGGGGTATTGATCTACTGTGGCAGCGACGATGATCCATACCAAAGTGTAATGGAATGGTGGAATACAAAGGATAATCATTTTAAAGCGCCTTCGGAACACTTGTTTCAACTATTGAAAATAAATGTAGCTGCTTCGGGTGACCAACATTTTAAAGTTGAAAAAGGAAGTGTGTATATCATTCGTAAAAACCCAAAAGAATTTGTAATGGAGCAGGATGGAAGCACGCATTTTATTGACCTTGTAAAGAAGGCTTATGAAAATGATGCGCAGGCAGGCAAGCTTGAATTTAAGAATTCACTTTATTTACAAAGAGGCCCTTACGATATTATTTCTGTGATGGATGAAAGTATCAGCAATGAACCGTTTGTAATGAATGAGAGAGTGATAGACCTGTTTGATCCGGAATTGCCGGTACTTACAAAGAAAACAGTGGAGCCGGGCCACCAGGCATTCTTGTATAACCTGAGCCGGGTTACCAATAAAAATTTACCGCAGGTGCTTGCATCGGCTTCCAGAATATATGACGAAGAACGAAAACAAAATGAATATTCATTTGTTTCTAAAAGCCCGGTAAATACTACCAATAGTGTGCGGATTTTATTGCCCCGAGAGCCAAAAGAAATTCTTCTGACGGATGCCAAAGGCCAAAAATTAAGTGATATTAAAACTTCGTGGGATGCTTCCTCGCACACATCTTATGTAAGTTTCGAAAATGACCCGGAGGGTACAAAGGTGGCAATTAACTGGTAACTTTATTTGCTTCTCATCTTTCTAAAAAAAAGCTATACATAACCGTTAGTAATCAAAAATAAATTTTAAGATAATGAACCAGCGTGTTCTTAAAACCCCGGAGTGCCTTTTGAAGAAAAGCATTTGCCTTTATACACTTTTACAAATCTGCACGATTATACTTTATGCAAAAGATAAAGATCCCGCAGATTATGTAAATACGTTACAAGGAACTAACTCAAAGTTTGAGTTAACGCGGGGTAACACATATCCCACCACAGCTTTGCCTTTTGGCATGCATACCTGGACCCCGCAGACCGGTAAAAATGGCGATGGCTGGAAGTATCAATATTTCAAAAAAACAATTCGTGGTTTTCAGCAGGCACACCAGTGCAGCTCGTGGACAAATGACTATTGCGTTTTTTCTTTCATGCCGGTTACTGGTAAGCTTGTAGTAGATGAAAATGAACGTGCTGCCGGCTTCAGTCATGATAATGAAATTGCAAAGCCATATTATTACAAAGTAAAATTAGACAATGGGATTATTACAGAAATGGCTCCAACAGAACGTGGGGCTCATCTTAGATTTAGTTTCCCAAAAGGCGGCTCCAGCTACCTGGTGCTTGATGGATATACCGGCCTTAGTCAAATAAAAATATTGCCAAAAGAAAAAAAGATTACAGGCTATGTAAGCAATAATAAGGGCAACAGACGAAATTTGGTTAAAAGTTATTTTGAGATTGTTTTCGACAAGCCATTTAAAAGCTATGGAACCTGGGAGAATCACAGGAATACAATCCAGGATAATGAAATGGAAGGTGAGGGAGAAGGGATCGGCGCTTATATACAATTTAAAGATGGCGAAAAAGTTCAGGTAAAAGTAGCCTCCTCTTACATAAGCCAGGAACAGGCAGGGGTAACTTTGAATGCAGAATTAGGCCGGTTCAAAAACCTGGAGAACACAAAAGCAGCAGCAGCAAAAATATGGAATGAGCATCTTGGAAGAATATTAGTTGAGGGTGGCACACAAGAAGAGAAGGCAACTTTCTATTCCTGTTTTTTCAGAGCGAGTCTTTTTTCCAGGCAATTTTACGAGTATGACAAAGACGGAAACCCTTATTATTTCAGCCCTTATGATGGTAAAATTCATAAAGGCTATATGTTTACGGATACAGGTTTTTGGGATACTTTCCGGGCGCAGTTCCCGCTCAATGTTCTTATGTACCCGGGTATGCATGGCCGCTACATGCAGGCATTGCTCGATGCACAGGAGCAGTGCGGCTGGCTGCCCTCCTGGTCTTTCCCGGGCGAAGGCGGAAGCATGATAGGCAACCATGCCATATCCTTACTCTCCGATGCATGGGCCAAAGGAATCAGAACTTTTGATCCGGAAAAGGCTTTGCAGGCTTATTTGCATGAAGCAACCAATAAAGGTCCATGGGGACCTTCGAATGGCAGGGATGGCTGGAAAGAATACTATCAACTGGGCTTTGTGCCTTACCCCAAATACAGGGAGGCTACCGCTAAAACGCTGGAATACGCGTACGATGATTTTTGCGGCTATCAACTGGCAAGCGTAACAGGCAATACTTTTTACAAAAATATTTTTGAACGGCAAATGTACAACTACAAAAATGTGTATGATTCTACAACAGGCTTTATGCGGGGGAGAGATACCAGTGGTGGCTGGAGCCCGGATTTTGATCCCGTAGAATGGGGTGGCCCTTTCACTGAAGGAAATGCCTGGCATTGGGAGTGGTCTGTATTTCATGATGTACAAGGCCTTATTAATTTAATGGGTGGTAATAAAAATTTTAATGCCAGGCTCGACGCTGTGTTTACCGTTCCCAATACGGTTAAGGTAGGTACTTATAGAAGCATGATTCATGAAATGACAGAAATGGTGATGGCTAATATGGGACAGTATGCACATGGTAACCAGCCGATTCAGCACATGATTTACCTGTATAATTATGGCGGCGAGCCGTGGAAAGCACAGCAGCATGTGCGGGAAGTGATGAGCAAATTATATAGCTCAACAGAGGACGGTTACCCTGGAGATGAGGACCAGGGACAAACATCATCATGGTATGTGCTGAGCGCTTTAGGTTTTTACAGTGTGTGCCCCGGCACGGACCAGTACGTAATTGGCAGCCCTGTGTTTAGCAAAACAACTATCACTTTGGAAGACGGGAAGAAGTTTATAATAGAAGCAAAAAATAATAATAAGGATAATGTTTATATTCAATCAGCAACCCTCAATGGTGAAACTTATAATCATAACTGGCTACGCTATAGCGATATTGTGAATGGTGGTGTACTAAACTTTGACATGGGTAATATGCCTGCGCTCACACGGGGGCTGGCAGAAGATGACAAGCCCTTTTCACTTACAAAAAACTAAGTGGAAAATAAAAGATAAAGCAGCATAAGCCGGCACGAGTAAATTAAATAATTCTAAAATTCTTTATATCCTTATAATGGCTGCCCCGGAATTTTAGCGAATAAAAATTTAAATTTAGCGTGTTTGTAAAATCATGCTAACGGCTGCAGAGTTAAATCAAATTTAAGATACGATCATAAGCCCGATAAAGCTTTCAATTATCACTTCAATAAAATTTTTTTATATGGCCAAAGTTTTACTTTATATCATTTTCTGTTTCTTCGTCTTTTCTTCAATAGCGCAAAAACAAACTATAAATATTTCCACTGAACTGAAACGGCTTACGTCAATAAATGACCTTCCCAAATATGATAACAATACTGTAGTGCGTCAATTTTCTTCTTATGATACTACCGGAAACAATGACGATGGCTTTAGTGGACAATATTCATTTATCCGAAAGAATGCTGATGGCTCGCTAATTATTTTCGAAGCTAAAGGAAATGGAGCGATCAATAGAATATGGACGCCTACACCCAATGAAGATACGCTCGATTTTTATTTCGGTAATAGCAGTGATCCTTCTTTCTCCATTAAATTCTCCGACCTGTTTTCCGGTAAGATATATCCCTTCACCTTACCCTTATGCGGTAACCAGTTAGGTGGTTATTATTGCTATTTTCCCCTTCCATACCAGCATGGCTGCAAGATAGTTTCAAGAGGAAAGCAAATGCAGTTTTATCAAATTCAATACAGAAATTATCCGGGTGATTCCCTGGTAAAAAATTTTAGCTTAAACTTAAATAGTGAAGAGAAATCTTCTTATGAAAAACTTATCAGCACCTGGAATAGATCTTACGATCCTTCACTGGAAAAAGGCAGTAATATAAAAGCAATTCATACCGATAAAATGTTGGAGCCCGGTGAAACAATTTCTCTTGCAACGATCAATAATGGGGGCAGGATTGCCGGAATAAAATTGCAGCCTGCAGAAATATTTACCGGCCTCAACAAACAAACAGATATTCGCATCTCCTGGGATGATGAAAAGTACCCGGCGATTTATGCACCCGTTGCTGATTTCTTTGGCTATGCATTTGGCAAAGCTTCCATGCAAAGCTTGCTATTGGGTTCTGCAAATAATATCAACTATTGTTATTTTCCCATGCCATTTGATAGCAGGGCAAAAATAGAATTGATTTATCGTCCTTTGCCCGGTCAAAAAAGCATGGAGCCATTACGCATCATCGCTGATGTTTATTTTTCTTCTGAAAAAAGAAATAAAAAAACCGAGGGCAAATTTTATGCTTTTTGGAACAAAGCAATCAATCCGCCTTTGGGTGAACCTTATTTATTTTTGAATGGTAAGGGGAAGGGCCATTATGTAGGAACTATCCTGCAAGCGCAGGGACTTTCACCGGGAATGACCTTATTTTTTGAAGGCGATGATAAAACGGTCATTGATGGAAATATGACCATGCATGGTACCGGTTCCGAAGATTATTTTAATGGAGGATGGTATGCGCTGCTCGATCGTTGGGACAGGCGTATGAGCTTGCCATTACATGGCTCGCTCGATTATTCATTGCCTTTTGCCCGCACAGGAGGTTACCGGTTATTTCTATCAGATAAAATGCCGTTTAAAAAAAGCATTCATCATACTATTGAGCATGGGCCTGAAAATAATAACATTCCTGTTGACTATACTTCTGTGGCAATGTATTATGCAACGGCACCTGTAAGCCTGTCTCAAAAACCGGCGAATGAAATTACAAAAGTTTATATGCCTGATACCATGATGGTTTATCGCCAACTCATGAAATTCAGCTTTGATGGCGCTTTCACTTTGGATGGAAATGTGTTTATTGCAAGAAAAGGCGGCCACCTGCAAATAGACCTGGCAGAAATACCACATGGCAATTATAAGTTATATGCTGATGGGGAAACAAGTGAAGATGGCGCAGAAATAACTATATGGCAAAGACAAACGCTTGTAAGCAAACCGCTTTCTTTTTACTCACCAAAGAAAACAAAAAAACAATTGTATTTGTGCGACATCACTATTGATGATTTTAGAAATTCTATCACGCTTCATTTCAACGGTGAAGAAAATAAAAAGGTTAATATTGAGCGCCTGGTTTTAATCAGGAAATAAATTTTGAAATCGAATACATTTGTAATGAACTTTTCATTGGATATTTTAATAACACTGCATGTTCCTCTCTTTTGGGAGAGAGCCTGTCCGGGCCTTTCGGGAGGGTTGTCCATGAAACTCCTTCGGAGGGGGTGAGGCTTAAAAAATTTGTTATGAAAGCGTATCTCTTTATACTATCCATTTTCTTTACCATTCATACCAACGCCCAAAGCATCAATGATGGGGTAAAGCTATCCCACTATGTGTTTAATGAATTTACTCCGGGAACAGTTAAGATGAGAACAGGAGAAACCTCCAGCCAGCTTTTAAATTATAACATCCTCACCAATGAAGTGATATTTAATAATAATGGAAAATATCTTGCTATTGCAAACCCCGGAAATGTTGACACTGTTTTTATAGGCAATAGAAAATTTGTTTATTTAAATAATAGATTTTACGAATTGCTGGTGAATGCTAAAATGCCTTTACTTCTTGAATTTACTGCCAGCATTGCCGAGCCCGGTGCGGCTGCAGGTTTTGGCGGCACTACTACCACTGCCGCTGCCACAACTTATAAATCTTTAGTAAATACAGGCGGCGCTTATGAGCTTAAATTGCCGGATGGTTTTAAAGTAAAGCCGGGATATTCATACTGGATAATGAAAGACGGCGAATTGGAAAAAGTTGCCAATGCAAAACAATTAATAAAAATTTTCCCGGATAAAAAAGATATGATCAATGATGCTGTAAAAAAGAATGGTTTGAAATTATCCAAAAGAGAAGACATAATTATGCTGGTTAAGTTGATTGAGTAAAAAGAAACCGTTGGCTTTAGTCAACGCAGTAAACAAAGCTTTCATTGCCGCCTGCTTTAGCAGACGGTTAAAAATTAAAAACAAACAAACAAATATGAAATTAAAAAGCATTGCCATAGTTGCAACAGCCCTGGCTTTAGTATCGCTTGCATCCTGCAACAATTCAACTTCAGTAAATGAAAAAGATACTGACTCAACAAGCAGCCCATCAAACATGAACGCAACAGATTCAGCAAATTCAAACACGATGCTTGATAAAAAGAATTTTGAAAAAACAATTGATGGAAAGCAAACTGATCTCTACACTTTGAAAAACCACAATGGTATGGAAGCTTACATCACGAATTATGGTGGGAGACTGGTGAGTTTGAAAGTGCCTGATGTTAATGGTAATATGACCGATGTTGTCGTTGGATTTAAAAGTGTGGACGACTATGTAAATTCCACTGAGCCTTACTTCGGTGCAACCATTGGCCGCTATGGAAACCGCATTGCAAAAGGGAAATTTTCTTTGGATGGAAAACAATACACGCTGTTTACGAACAATGGTGCAAACACATTACATGGCGGCAAGAAAGGTTACCAGGCTGTTGTATGGGACGCAAATAAATTAAATGATTCCACATTACAATTAACTTATTTATCAAAAGATATGGAAGAAGGCTTCCCCGGAAATTTGAGTATAAAAGTGACCTACTCTCTTACCGGCGACAATGGTTTTAAATGCGAATACGAAGCAACCACAGATAAAAAAACCGTCGTTAATTTAACCAATCATGCCTTCTTTAATTTGAATGGAGAAGGAAGTGGCACTATTTTAAATCATACCGTGCAGATATATGCTGAAAAATATAACACGGTTGATACCGGATTAATTCCTACTGGTAAGTTGGCTCCTGTTGCGGGCACGCCATTTGATTTTACGAAGACTAAAACCATTGGAGAAAGGATAGAAGCAGATAATGAACAATTAAAAAATGGAAAGGGTTACGATCATAATTTTATTTTGAATGGAATAAAAGTGAATGGAATGAATCATGCAGCAACAGTTACGGGAGATAAGTCCGGCATCGTAATGGATGTATTTACTAAAGAGCCGGCGCTACAATTTTACAGTGGAAATTTCATGCAAAGCAAAAACACATTTAAAGCCGGCAGCAAAGATGATTTCCGCACAGCATTTGCTATGGAAACGCAGCACTATCCTGATTCGCCCAACCAGCCTTCATTTCCATCAACCGTTTTAAAACCGGGTGATGTTTATAAAACAACAAGCGTTTATGTATTCTCAACGATTAAATAAAAGCTGCAAGAATTTTAAGAGAGTCCTCCAGATACTGTCCCCTCTCCTTCGGAGAGGGGTTGTCCAAAGGACTCCTTATGGAGGGGTGAGGTTTTTTTTCCTCTTGGTTGCGTTTACCCAAACCGTTAGTTACGCTCAGCAAACTTTCACTAATCCCTTACTTCCTTCCGGCGCCGACCCGTGGGTTACATACAATAATGGTTATTATTATTATACCAACACTACAGGCCGCAATGTGACGCTTTGGAAAACAAAGAACATGGGCGAGCTGAAAAGTGCAGAGAAAAAAGTGATCTGGCACCCACCGGCAAAAGGGCCGTATTCAAAAGAACTGTGGGCGCCGGAGATACATTATTTGCAAGGCAAATGGTATGTATATGTTGCTGCTGACAGCGGTAATAATTTTAATCACCGGATTTATGTATTGGAAAATGCTTCCGCGGATCCTTTACAGGGTACCTGGAATATGAAAGGAGAGTTAAAGCTGCCGGAAGATAAATGGGCAATAGATGCCAGTGTATTTGAAAACAAAGGAAAAATGTACGTGATATGGAGTGGCTGGAAAGGCGACGTAAACGGGGAGCAGGATATCTTTATTGCCAGGTTAAAAAATCCCTGGACAACGGAAGGCCGGCGCACGCTGGTTTCTGCGCCAACACTCCCCTGGGAAACCATCGGTGATCTTCACAATGCTAACGATGTGGCGCACGTAAATGTGAATGAAGGTCCTGAAATTTTAAAGCATGGAAATAAATTATTTCTAATCTATTCTGCCAGCGGCTGCTGGACGGATACGTATTCTTTGGGCATGCTAACGGCAGGCGTAAACGCAGATTTATTAAAGGCTTCATCCTGGACAAAAACAGATCACCCGGTATTCAAACAGTCGCCGGCGAATCATGTGTATGCCACAGGCCATAATTCTTTTTTTACCTCGCCTGATGGCAAAGAAGATTACATTTTATACCATGCGAACAGTGAACCTGGCGAAGGTTGCGGCCAACACCGTTCACCTCGTGCGCAAAAGTTTACCTGGAATGCTGATGGCTCCCCAAACTTTGGTGAGCCGGTCGCAGAAGGCGTTGCATTGCCTGATCCTTCCGGCACTGTTATTTCTGATGATACAAAACATAATCCTGTTCTCAACATAGATTTTCCTGATCCCACCGTCATAAATGTAAATGGCAATTATTACGCTTATGCTACACAGGGCAGGTACAAAGGAAAGATGAATAACATCCAGGTTGCTTCTTCAAAAGATTTATTTCAGTGGAATTATCTGGGCGATGCCTTACCGCAAAAACCAACCTGGGCGGCCAATACACAAAGCTTCTGGGCGCCTGATGTAATTTATGATTCTGCAATGAAACAATATGTAATGTTTTATAGTGCAAAGAATGATGACACAAGTGTGAACATGTGTATAGGAGTTGCTTTTTCAAAAGATCCAACCGGGCCATTCATTGACATGGGGAAACCCTTACTCCAGGGAAAAGGTTTTGCAAATATTGATCCCATGGCAATGATTGATCCGCAAACAGGAAAAAAAAATTTGTATTGGGGATCAGATTTTGCTCCTATAAAAGTGCAGGAATTAAATGATGACTGGAAAAGTTTCAAAGCTGGTTCAGTGGCTGCGCCGGTGATGTTTCCTGGTAAGGAAAAAGAATATTCCAAATTAATAGAAGGCGCCTGGGTGGACTATCATGATGGTAAATATTATCTCTATTACTCCGGCGATAACTGCTGCGGCGATCGGGCAAATTATGCTGTGATGATTGCACGGGCGGACAATGCTTTCGGCCCTTTTGAAAGAATGGGGGAAGCCAATGAAACCGGCAGCAGTGTTATTTTAGAAAAAGATAGCACGTGGTTTGCACCGGGGCATAATTCCATCGTAAAAGATGAAGATGGAAAAGCATGGATTGCCTATCATGCTATATGGAACAATGAAGCTGTACAGGAAAGAAAGAATGGGAAGAATAAGTATGTGCGCCGCGTAATGTGCATACAGCCCATAGAATACAAGAAGGGTTGGCCGGCTGTTTTGAAAAAATATTAAGATTTACTTTTTATATCAAATCATTTTCTTCGTCTTTAGAAGCTGTTTAAAAACGATTGTATGAATTTTCTTATATGGCTAAAAGTGGTCCCGCTTCAGGCGGGACCACGGCGGATCGCTTAAATGGTGAATCAAAATTCTAATTTTAAACAGCTTCTTAGATTTTTAAAAATTAAAATGAAAAAAATTATCTCTTCATTAATTATAGCAATTTCACTGCTAATTTCTGTTACATGCTCTTCACAAATAATTAAGGGCACGTATGCGATAAAAAATGTGCAGACCGGCATGCTGCTTCGGATAAAAGATGCCAACAAATCCGATGGAACGCCGCTGGTAGGTTATGCACCTCAAGACTGGAAATGTATGACCTGGGATTTTAATCATGTTGATGGAAGTATTTACTTTTTAAAAAATTTATTTACAGGAAAGACTATTCAATCGTTAAATAAAAATCCTTCACCCGGAGATGTGCTAAAGCAACAACCCATAAACAATACAGTAAGCCAGCAGTACGAATTTGTACCGGTTGAAAAAAATGTGTACCTGATTAAATTGAAAGGGACAGATTTATACATTACGCCTTCTGAAGAAGAAGGAAAAGTAAATGCACCGATAATTTTTTCCAAAAAGACGGGAAGTAAATTACAACAATGGACCATTTATGAGCAGCATCCTGAAATATAGTACCTCAAATAAAAAAAATGCAGAAAGGATTTACTAAAGTAATATTATTTTTTGTAGCTATAGTTGGCCTGATGGCTTTTATTATAGATACCGGTAGAAAACTACCCGTGGGGGAAAAAGAATATATAGTTGACACCCTCGCAACCGGGTTGATTGTGCCATGGGCGTTTTCCTTTCCTGATAGCAACACAATCATGTTTACGGAGAGAAGCGGTAAAGTGAGGTTGATGCGGAATGGGCAGTTAATAGAAAAGCCTCTCCTGCAACTGGCGGAAATAAATACCACTAAAAAAATGGGAATGTTGGGTCTATGCCTGCACCCTGACTTCAGCAACAACTCCTATGTATATGTAGCATACAACTATACAGGAGATAAAACTACTTACCTCAGGGTTGTGCGCTATCGTTTCAATATTGATACATTATTGAATCCGCTTATTATTGTTGACAGTATCTATGCAAATCAAAACCATACCGGGTGCAGGTTAAAGTTTGGCCCGGATAAAAAATTGTACATAACCACCGGAGATGCAGACAGGCCCGCCCTGGCGCAGGATTTGAAATTTTTAAATGGAAAAATACTTCGGGTAAACGACGACGGTAGCATTCCGCCGGATAATCCATTTATACGTAATGATACTGCCCGAAAAGAAATATGGACGTATGGCCATCGCAATACGCAAGGGATAGATTTCCAACAAGGGACGAACGAAATGTATAATTCAGAACATGGCCCAACCGGTGGTGATGAAATTAATCTGATTGAGAAAGGCAAAAATTATGGTTGGCCTGTTATACATCACGACGAAACCCGGGCAGGGATGGTTACGCCATTGTTTCAATACACGCCTTCTATCGGCCCGTCGGAGATTGTGTTTTATAATGCCAATACTTTTCCGCAGTGGCAGGGTAAATTATTATTGGCTTCCTTACGGGGAGAAGCAATTACATTAATTGAATTAACGGATAAAAAAATTGTTTCACAACAATACATTGTGCATCATGAATACGGGCGGATCAGGGCCTTGGCTGTTGGTCCGGATGGTTACTTGTATTTTTCGACTTCGCAAAACGATCCCCCCGAAGGAACGCCCAAACCGGGTTACGATATGATTCTTCGTTTAAGGCCTTCCGGCATAGTCACGCATAGCACGAAGTCTTCTGATATCAACAAAGTGAATATTTATACATCTTCATCGAAAAGAACAACCCGGCAAACTTATTACGAACTATGTGCGAGCTGCCATGGCAGCAAGATGCAGGGGACTGAGAAAGCCAAAAGTATGCTGGATACAGTCTGGCAATTCGGCGGTACAAAATTGGGTATAATGAAAAGTATCCGCGACGGAATAGTTGACAAGGGCATGCCTGCCTGGCAAGGTGCCATTACAGAAAAGCAGATCGCAAGCCTGGCTGATTATATTTTGAAGTTGAACAAAAGAGAGCGAAAGAGACAATAAAGAATTACCAATTCATAAATATCAAATTGACCGGCATAAAAAAATGATAATGATAAAGACAGTTTATTTTCTATTTTTTATTACTTCGGCACTTTTTTGCACAGCTCAAAGTCCCGTAAATTTAAACGCATTCAATAATAAAGGCGCCGTAAAAATTTCTTTGGATGATAGCGTCTTTGTGGTTAGTTGGCCTTTAGATAAAAATAATTTTGGAAAACTAATTCTTGATCTTTCGAAAGATCATCCGCTCTTTAAAAGTATTCAATTAAAGAATAAAGAAATTGCGACGGGCCTTGACCCTGCGTTTATTTTAACTATCGGCAAGCGTGATCTTATTTCTCAAAATGGATGGAATATTTTCTTTGATAAGGTGCCGCTTAAGCCACACGAATCTTTCAAAGTAAATTTTGAAAAAGATAGTGCAAGCATTAGTACCGAAGGTTCGCATACTATTATAAGAATTTCAAAAATGTATGCCTCAACCTTTAGCGGCGCATTGGAAATTACTTTATATAATGGAAGCCCTTTATTGAATGTAGCCGCTGTAATGTCCACGGACATTGATTCTACAGCGATTCTTTATGATGCAGGACTGGTAGGTAAGCCAGCGCTTTGGAAAAACATTGCGTGGAGCGATACAAAAAAGCAAATGCAGAACGCTATTCCAAACGAAAATGATACTGCAAGAAACCTTGAAGTAAAATACCGTACTGTGATTGGCGAAAGCAATGAAGGAAGCCTTGCGATTTTTCCTGCGCCGCATCAATACTTTTATCCACTTGATGAAGCGTTCAATTTAAAATTTACCTGGTATGGGAATAATTACCGGCAAATGATGTCCGGTTTTGGTATGGGCATCAGGCAAGAATTAGAGGGTGATAAACGTTTTGTTCCCTGGTTCAATGCACCTCCCGGAACACAACAACGGCTTAACTTTTTTTGCTTGTTGAACACCAGCAATGCCACGGCTGCCTTGCCGGAAGTAAAGCAGTTCACACACAACGATGCATACACTCCTTTGCCCGGTTACAAAACAATGGAAAGTCATTTTCATAATGAGTTTATTATGAAAGTTGTACTTGCCGGCAAGCCGGTACCTGAACATCCAACGTTTGTAGATGTATTTAAAAATACGGGTGTTGATATTGTTCATCTTGCCGAGTTTCATTACACCGCACATCCCAAAGGCCCCGATGATCAACGATTGAATGAACTGCATGCTTTGTTTACCCAATGTAAAAGATTATCGGATAAAAACTTTTTGTTGCTTCCCGGCGAAGAGCCTAATGAATTTTTTGGCGGCCATTGGCTGGATTTTTTTCCAAAGCCTGTTTACTGGATCATGGCAAGAAAGCCCGATCAGCCTTTTGTAACTAATGATCCCAAATATGGAAAAGTATATCGCATTGCAGATACTGCCGATATGCTTAAATTATTGAAAGCTTGAAAATGGACTTAGCATGGACGGCACATGCACGCACGAAAGGGTTCAACGGGGTTTCCGGATGCTTATAAAAATGAACCGTTTTTTAAATCAGATTATTTTATGGGTGCCGCCTGGAAAGCAATGCCCGCCGATCTTTCGCTACCGCGTCTTGGTGAGCGTGTATTGGATTTAATAGACGACATGAATAACTGGGGATTAAAAAGACACGTGATAGGTGAGGCTGATCTTTTTTCCATTACACTTGAAAATGAAATGTATGCACACCTGAATGTAAACTACCTGCAGCTTGATAAGTTACCCAACTTCAGTGATGGATGGCAGCCTGTTTTGGATGCAATGCGACATGGAAAATTTTTTACAACAACCGGAGAAGTACTGCTGCCTTCTTTTAAAGTAAATGGAAAGGGTTCGAATGAAACGATACAATTGAATCAATCCGGCGATGCAAAAATTGAGTTGAAAATCAATTGGACATTTCCTTTAAATTTTGTGGAGATCATTTCCGGCGATGGAGAAAAAGTGTATCGTGAAAGAATAAATCTTGATACAACAACATCTTTTGGAAGTAAAAAATTTGTATTTAATACTAATTTAAAAAACAAAACCTGGGTAAGAGCAGAAGTGTGGGATGTGGCGGCAGATGGCGCTTTTACGCAAACTGTTTGGATAAAAAAATGAATTTTTGTTTGATTACAGGGAAACATGTGCAATCTTTTTGAGACGTTTGAAAAGTTGATCTCGTAAGACGTACTCCGCTTGAGACTTTTGAAACGTTCCCGCGCACGAGACGTCTTTGCGTCCAAAGGTCACACAGGACTCCTTTGGAGACTCCCATGGAGAGGAAATATGCGGGAACTGCAAAGGGATTTAAATTGAAGATGACTAAGCATGTTTCCGTGGCAATCTCCTTGAATATTGCATGTATCGTCTTAAAGGAGATTGTTTTCCCAAAGATAGCCGGGACAAGCGTCGCCCCAAGATTTATTATGAATAAAGTTTATTCGGCTCCCTGTCTGCCGGCAGGCAGGCTCGCAAAAGACGAGCCTTTCGACCAATAAAAGATTGAGCTTATTTTACCTAATCTTAATGTAATTATTATCAAAACAATGAAAAGAATTTTATTTCAAAACCACTACCTCTTATTTGCTTTTGTATTGGCACAACAATTTTGTTTTGGGCAAAATGGCTCTTTGCCAAATCACCCGGTTGATCCAATACTATTACAAATCGCATGGGATACAAATACACTTCGTCACGTTGCCGATGGCGGTTATGCACGGATGGTAGAATTAGAAAAAGGAAAGCTGATAACTGTTTACGCAGCCTCCAATGGTAACACTGAAATGGTAAGTAGTAATGATAAAGGAGTTCATTGGTCTGAGCCTGTAATTGTTGTTGCTAAAGCAAATGACATCCGGATGGATGCGCCTGATATAATAAAATTGAATGATGGTTCTTTACTGGTTTGTTACAATCCGAGACCTGCGGGACACAATACAGATACCACAAAACATTTTGCCATCCGCATCGCGAAAAGTTATGATGGCGGCATAACATGGAAAGATGATAAATTGTTATATGAAGCCGGATACCAATTTAAAAATGGTTGCTGGGAGCCTGCAGCTTTGCAATTACCTTCTGGTGAAATACAATTATTTTTTTCTGATGAAGGGCCATATACAAATTCTGATGAGCAAAATATATCACTGCTTCGGTCTTTTGATAATGGAAAAACATGGACAACAAAACCGGAGATTGTTTCTTTCAGGAAAGGGAGCAGGGATGGCATGCCCGTGCCTGTTTATTTACCCGCAACAAAAGAGATATTATTTTCAATTGAAGACAATGGATTTGTAAATTTCAAGCCTTATATAATTCGCTCAACATTGAAAAAGAGCTGGCATACAACAATAACTGCGGGTAGCCCATACCGTAAGTATGCCTTGCAGGATTCTTTAAAAGAAGATGTGTATGCCGGCCACCTTATTTAACGATGCTTTCCAATGGTAATACTTTGCTCTCTTATCAATCCACTGAATTCAGAAATGGCAAGCAGGATGTGCATAATGCAGAGATGGTTGTAACTATTGGCGATGCTGAAGGATTGAATTTTACCAATGCCACAGTGCCTTTTAAAATACCGGCAAATACCACAGCATTATGGAACAGTATTGCAGTTATAAAAGGTAACATGGTAATTGCATTAACATCAACCAATGCTTTTAGCAAAGCGGGTGTATGGATAATAAAAGGACGATTAATTTATTAAAAGTTTTGGTATCTTGAAAATTATCCTTACCCCGCTGGTCCGGTTAAATAATTGGAAATGAAAAAAAGTATTTTATTCATTTTTATTGCAGGCTATTTGGCTTGTGTCAGCATTCAGGCGCAACAGCTTCCTGCCATGTATTATATTGACAGCTCGCGGGTAGGAAAGCCGCTTGCCAAAGATCCTAAGATCGTATTTTTCAAAAATAAATATTGGATGTATTACTCTATCCCTGAAACTAAAACACAGGGTTGGGGTGGAATGCATTGCCGAAACTGGATCGTTGATCGTTTATCATTTTTATAACTGGAAAATTTCTTTTCTAAATAACCCTGGCGTCTTTTGAGTGATATTTTTAAAGCACTTATTAAAGTTTACCAGGTTATTAAATCCACATTCATAAGACACGTCCGAAACAGAGTATTCGGGTGTTTGCAGCAATTTACAGGCATGGCCAATACGTAATTCATTAATAAACCTAACAAGGGATTTTTGGGTTCTTTTTTTAAAATACCGGCAAAAGGCGTTGGGTGACATTTTTGCAATACCTGCTACTTCATTCAAAGAAATTTCCCTATGGAAGTTATTGACCAGGTGCTGATATACATTGTTAAAACGTTCTGTATCGTTGTGAGAATAGGAATTAGTATAACCTTCACTTGCTAAATATTTAAAATCAGTTGAGTTGTTCAACATATCAATAATAGTAAAAAAAGCAGAAATTTTTTTAAAACCTTCTTCGAGGTGGATACGCGATAATTCCTGGGCAACAAGCCTTCTTGTTTCTCCGGTAATCTGTATTCCTCTTTGCGCCCTGTGAATTAACTCACCTACCGTTTGAGTTAAATCTGTTTCATCGGCCAGTTCCATTAGTAAACTGGATGAAAAATAAATTACAACAGCTTTCACTTCATTTCCTTTTATTTTTCTGTAAAATATTGAATCATTTAACCACACATGTGGCAGGTTTGGTCCCATTAAAACAAGGTCACCTTCCTGGAAATTACCTATATGGTCACCAATAACCCGCTTGCCAAAACTTTCCTCAATCAAAACTAATTCGCATGATTCATGAAAATGAAATGGTACATCAAGGTAATATTGATCTACTTTTTTTACACGAAAATGTTTTTTCTTGTATAGGCCTGTTTCAATCAATTGTGCTTTCATATACTAATAGGAAATTAATAATAAAATTGGGTGCTGCTATAATGGCAAATTTATAAATTTCAAGAGACTAACTAAAATAAGTTGACACTAATTAGATTATTAGTTCACTATAGAGGTAAAATAGTTTATAAAATTGATAATTTCTTTTTAATCCTTCGTAATAGTCAAAGTTATCTTGTGCCACTAAAACGATTGTATATGATACTACTCAAAAAAAGCTTTTGGCTATTAAGGATAATGATATTTATGGTAGGTGGCCAACTCTCTGCAAATGCACAAAATGCAGCACTAATTAATGGAAAAATCATTGATGAAACCAATACTCCTCTTCAAAAAGTAACAATTGAAAGCAAAGGAGAGAATGTCTTTAGTACTTCAGACAGCCAGGGGAAATTTAGTATTGCAGTAAAAAATCCTTCTACTGCAGTTTTACTTTTTACTTATGTAGGGTTCGATAACAAAGAAGTAAAAGTTTCGGGCAAATCAACTATAGAAATTACCATGACTCCATCAATAACCTCCATGTCTGACGTGGTAGTGGTAGGTTATGGAAAACAAAGAAAAACCAACCTTACAGGAGCTGTTAGCTCCATTCAGGGTGATAAGCTTACCAGCCGCCCTGTTACTAATCTTTCCGCAGGCTTACAAGGAGAGTTGGCCGGAGTAACCGTAATACAGCAAAGTGGGCAACCCGGACGGGATAATGGTATTATAAGGGTGCGTGGCGTAGGCACCATGAATGATGCATCGCCAATGGTAGTGGTTGATGGAATTGTTTCTTCCATGGAAGATGTAAACCCAAATGATGTAGAAAGCATTAGTGTATTAAAAGATGCATCTGCGGGAGCTATCTATGGCTCAAGAGCTGCCAATGGTGTGATTCTCGTAACAACAAAGCGGGGTAAAACAGGAACGCCAAAAGTAAATTATAACGGATATGCAGGATGGCAAAAACTAACTAATATGCCGGAATACCTTAACTCTTATGAATATGCAAAACTCTTGAATGAAGGCTTGAAAAATGAAGGAAAGCCCGCCAGATATACGGATGATGAAATTGAAAAATTTCGCACGGGTTCCGATCCTGTAAATTATCCAAATACTGACTGGCTGGATCTTTTATATACCGGGAATGGGTTTCAGCATTCTAATAATTTGAGCATCTCAGGAGGTACAGATGCCTCCCGTTATTTGCTTTCATTAGGTTACCTAAGCCAGGATGGCCTGGTTAATCAAACCGGAAGCAACCGGTATAATGTGCGGCTTAACCTGGATACTAAAGTTTCAAACCGCTTTTCTGTAGGAATGACTTCTTCACTTTCCAGGTTATACATCACCGAACCTTCCGGAGTGGCAACCAGAACCGGGCTTGGCGAACTGATCAGGCAGGCAAACAGGATACCTCCAACAGTATTAAATAAATATCCTGATAGTACCTGGGCACGGCATATTGATGGCAATCCTATTGCGTGGGCGCAAGATGGCGGAGCGATGACAGATGTGGCTTACCATGCGCTGGGAGACGTTTTTGCTGAATTCACGATCATTAAAGATTTGAAATTAAGAGGGTCTGCAGGTATAGATTATAACGCTATTAACCGGGCCACGCAACTTAAAGATATTCACTACGGAGATGGCACCTACCAGGGGCCTAATTCAAATACAAAGATGAATGGAAACGGCGTTCGTTCCATTCTTCAGGCGTTATTAACGTATGACCTGTCTTTTGGCGATCACAGTTTGAATGTTCTTGGTGGCGCTTCCAGAGAGTCTTTTAATTATGAACAGACAAGCGCTTTCCGGCAAAACTTTCCTAACAATGAGATTACTGACCTTAACGGTGGCGCCTCTGCCGGGATGGCTAATAATGGTTACAGCTTTCAAACCCGCCTGGGCTCTTATTTTGGCAGGATCAATTATAATTTTAAAAGCAAATATTTATTCGAGGCATCTTCAAGGTACGATGGTTCTTCCAAGTTTGCAGCTGATAAAAGATGGGGCTGGTTTCCTTCTTTTTCCGCAGGATGGAGAATTTCAAAAGAAAATTTTATGCAGGACATATCCGCTATCAGCAACTTAAAATTAAGAGGATCGTATGGCTCGCTGGGAAATAATGCTACCGGTGACTATCAATATATTCCAAAAATTGCGCTCGGACAGAATTATCCTTTTGGAGGAGTTGTAAATGCAGGCGCTGCTCAG
The DNA here is from genome assembly GCA_965217965.1 of Hanamia sp. Lineage (GTDB taxonomy): Bacteria > Bacteroidota > Bacteroidia > Chitinophagales > Chitinophagaceae > Ginsengibacter. The sequence continues at coordinate 2,283,457 of CBDCJQ010000002.1, forward strand.
CTTACAGCTTCTAATCCAAATTTGCAATGGGAAAAAACAACCACTTTTGATTTAGGTATTGATGTGGGCTTGTTCAATGAAAAATTTACATTATCTGGCGACTACTATAATCGCTATACTGATAATATCCTGATACAGGTTCCTGTTTCATCAATTTACGGTTTGCCTGCACCCACTGTAAATGCAGGAGCAATGCGCAATAAAGGTTATGAATTTCAACTGGGGTATAACGATAATTTTGGAAGATTTTCTTATACCACCTCTTTCAATCTGTCCTTTAATAAAAGTAACGTAGAGAAATACGCGAATCCTGCTAAAGGATATAGAATCCAGGCGGAAGGATATCCCTGGAATGCTTTTTATGGCTACCAGTATATAGGCCTTTACCAAACCGATGAGGAAGTAATGAATGCTCCAAAAGTTACCGGGGCGCCAGTTAAGAAAGGGGATCTGATGTTTAAAGACCAGAACAATGATGGCAAAATTGATGGTGATGACCGGGTAGAATTAGGCAGTGATATTCCGGGAGTTATTTATGGATTTAACCTGGGATTCAGGTACAGTAATTTTGACCTTTCTATATTTGGCCAGGGAGCAGGAAATGTAGAAAGCGTTTTGAATAATGAAGTTGAGTTTCCATTTTATAATGGTGCAAAAGCCCAAACCAAACACCTCGACAGGTGGACGCCTGAAACACCGAATGCAAAATTCCCCCTTACACATGTGGATGAAACTTATAACTACGATAATCTCTCTTCATTTAATGTAGTAAACTCAGCCTATTTAAGGTTGAAGAATTTGCAAATTGGATATACCCTTCCGGCATCTGTGCTGCAAGCAATTAGAATATCTCAGGTAAGAATATATTTCAGCGGCCAAAACCTTATTACATTTTCTAAGCTTGATAAAGGGTTTGACCCTGAAAGCCAGGTGGATGCCCAATACAGGTATCCGAATGTAAAAATTTATACAATAGGGCTCAATGTTAACTTCTAAAAAAAATGATCATGAAAACAATAAAACGTGTTATTTATCCGGTATTATTTCCCTTATTAATTACCTCCTGTTCCAAAGATTTTATGGAAGTAAGCCCAAAGGACCAATTATCTGATGCCACTTTCTGGAAAACAGAAACGGATGCAGACCTTGCATTGACGGGGCTTTATGGCGATGGCACCGGTTGGAACCATGTGTGGGAAACGCATTGGAATATTTTATGGTGGGATCTAATGACCGATAATGGCTATTCCCAATTTCCGTGGGATAATATTTCGGTGATGGGTAATGGCCAAATGAGTGCCAGCAATACAGGAAGGCAGTATTTTGATTATCAGCAAATAAGAAAAGCTAATAATTTCCTGGAAAAAATAGGCAATGTGCAAATGGACCAGGAGAAAAAAAGCAGGTATATCGGTGAAGCTAAATTTCTTCGGGCTTATGATTATTTCCGTAAAGTAGAATTTTATGGTGATGTACCTCTATTAACAAAGACGCTTGCAGGCCCGGAGGAAGCCTTATTATCAAGGACCCCACAGGCTGAAGTAGTAACTTTTATCCTTACTGAACTTCAGCAAGCAGCAGAAATGTTGCCTGTACAAAATATGCGGGAATCAAAAGGGCATGCAACAAAAGGAGCTGCACTGTCCTTAAAGGCGAGGCTCGAATTATATAAAGGTATGTATAATGAAGCCATGGCTGATGCAAAAGCCGTAATGGACATGCCGGTTTATAGCTTATACCCTGATTACAGAGGACTTTTCCTGGTTGACAATGAAAACGCAAATATGGAATCTATCATGGAGATAGAATATGTTACCAATGTTTATCCAAATAATATCTGGCAACATGTACTTCCTGCAAAGGAAGGTGGATGGTCATCTATTAGCGCTTCACAAAGTATTGTTGATGCTTATGAAATGAACAATGGAAAGGCCATCGATGAACCAGGCTCTGGATATGATCCCGCTCAGCCTTTTAAAAACAGGGATCCCAGGCTGGGTATGACCATAATATATCCCGGCGCCTGGTTTGATGGCCGGTACTTTAATTCATTAGATGCTGCCAGCCCCGACTTTCATCAAAATGCTGCGGCACCACGCACCGGTTATAATGTATTAAAATATTCAAAAGTAGTTGACCCTTCATTTTTACAAAATGGAAATGAAAATGTATTGGTGATCCGCTTGGCTGAAATGCTGTTGACTTATGCTGAAGCGGCAATTGAAACCAACCAGATAACCAGTGCTATGTATGATGCTATAGATAAGGTAAGGGAAAGGGCTGGTATGCCAAAAGTAGATCGCTCAATATATAATTCACAACAGAAATTAAGAGAATTAATAAGAAGAGAAAGGCGTGTTGAGCTTGCTTTTGAAGGCTTGCGTTATTTTGATATTAAACGATGGGATTTAGGGCCGCAGGTTCTCAATGGCCCTTTGTATGGGTCTATGGAAGGAACCGTTAATGATCAAACCGGCGCAGTTACCTGGGGAGCACAACGCATAAAGATTGAAGACCGTATATTTAATCCACAACGCAAATATTTGCTGCCCATTCCACAGTCGGAACTGGATGCGAACCCCAATATAATGCAGAACGATGGTTATTAATACAATGCCGTTTTGTTAACACTCCGGTTGGTAATTAACAGCTACTAAACTAAAGAAATCTTTAAATATAAATTAGATGGTTACTTTACGGGAACCACGAGTCATTAAAATTAATTGAATGCGATCAATACTAATAAGTGCTTTTTTAATTTGTGTATTCTCAGCTAACGCTCAGAAAAACTGGGAGCTTACCTCTGCCAATGGAAAGAATAAACTGAAGTTATTTCTAAACAAACAAGGACAATTAAGTTATAGTATTACAACGCACAATGTTGAAGTATTACAAAGATCATCTTTGGGAATTCTTTCGGCTGACAAAGAATATTGTTTCTCCAATGGGTTAATTTTTCAATCGGTGACTGTAAATAAAATAGATGAATCCTATAAGTTGCCAACTGGCAAAACTTCCGTTTACAGGAATAAGTGCCTCGAAAAAAAAATCACTTTTTTAAATTCTTATAATCATCCCATTAGTATAGTTTGCCGGGCTTATGATGATGGCATTGCTTTCCGGTATATTCTTAAAAAGACCGGTGACATTACCATTACCAAAGAAGAAACCGGTTTTCACATTAAAGATAAAGCCATCTCCTGGTTGATGGACTATAATCCTAATTATGAAAATTTTTATCCGGAGCGAATGCTAGATACAATTACTACTTCCCATGACTTGTCTTATCCGGCCTTACTGCATATCAATAACAGTGTATGGGTACTTTTTACAGAGGCATCTGTATATAACCAGCCTGGCACCCACTTGTCAAAAGCGGCTGGCAGTAATAACCTGAGAGTTGCATCACCCCAGGAAAATTTTACAGTTAAGAATCAATGGGAATCTCCCTGGAGAACATTTATCCTTGGTGATAAACTGGCAACAATTGTAGAATCAACATTAGTCGAAAACCTGAATCCTCCATCCGTAATAAAAGATTTGAGTTGGATCACTCCGGGAGTTGCCGTGTTTCCCTGGTGGGGTGATTACCTGGCAAATAGCTATATAGACACACTGAAAAAATATGTGGATATGGCTGTATCTATGAATTGGAAATGGATTGAGTTTGACGTGTCATTAGTTGGCTCGCCCTGGCGCACCGCTAAGTTATGGGAAACAACTGACTGGCTGCCGGAATTCACTGCCTATGCGGCTTCCAAAGGAATTAGTGTATATGGATGGGATGAAATAAATATACTAAACTCAAAGGCAGGCCGCGACCACGTTTTTGGAAAATATAAAGCGCTTGGTATAAAAGGAATCAAAATAGATTACATAGACTCTGATAAAGATTATGCCATGCGCTTTCGGGATACTGCTCTTAATTATGCTGCACAACATAAATTTATGGTGAGCTTTCATGGCGAAACAATGCCACGCGGACAGCGCCGTAAGTATCCAAACCTGATGACGCTGGAGGGAGTACGGGGTGCAGAATATTATACCTTCAAAGGAGCTTCTCCTCCATCTCCCACACATAATTGTACGCTACCCTTTACCCGCAATGTAGTTGGGCCAATGGATTATACACCTGTTACTTTTACCATCAGGGATGAGAATCCCCGCATCACTACGTATGCACATGAACTGGCGTTGCCTTTTATTTTTGAATCAGGATGGACTTGTATGGCAGACAGGCCTGCTGCTTATTTGAATTCGCCCGCAAAAGAGATGTTGAAACGAATTGAAACCACCTGGGACGAAACAAAATTTCTTGATGGGTTTCCCGGAAAGTATGTATGCCTTGCCCGCAGAAAAGGAAAGAGCTGGTATATCGCAGCCATCAATGCAGGCCCGGAAAGAACGCTGAAGATACCGTTAGGCTTTATACGCAACGGAACCTATTCCATTAAGCGATATGAAGATATGCCTGGAGAAGAATTGACCAATATAAAAATCAGTAATGAGCAAATAAAGAAAGGGGATATGCTTATAATTAAGCTGGCTGCTAATGGCGGTTTTAGTACGATAATTGATAATTCATTTATACCCTGACCGGCATAATTATGAATAAAGATAAGTTGGTGCTTAATAAAGTGAAATTAATAAATTAGTAGTGTGACCGGTTGGGGTACGAACCACGGCGGTTGGTTTATTCATCTTTGGCAGGTAAGTTTTATGGATACTAAAGCGATCAGTAACATGAAAAATTATTTTTAGTATTGATATTTTATATTTGACCCACTCCGGTATCTTACCTAAACGGTATTGACTTAACATTCAAAAAAGCATCAGGTAATTTTAAAAAATAATTCATAACCATTTCAAATTATTCTATGAACAACGGGCTTAATAATTATGAGCATATAAATGTAAAAGAAAAAATATGGGCAAATGATAATGAACTTTTTTCTATTATAAGAAATGAACTTTTTACAGCGGTAGTAGGAGATATAATGGATAAGATGGGTTATCTGCATCAATTTCTTCCACCCGCAATTCAACCTTTGCGAAAAGATATGTTTATCACCGGAAGGGCCATGACTGTATTGGAAGCAGATACCTTTGAAGATGTATCCAAAAACTCAGCTAATCCGTTAATGGCAAAGCCTTTTGGCCTTATGCTGGAGGCATTAGATGATTTGAAAAGAAACGAGGTGTATATCTGCACCGGATCATCGCCTACCTATGCTTTGTGGGGCGAGCTTATGAGCACGAGAGCCCTAATGCTCGGCAGCAGCGGCGCTGTTGTAAATGGTTATTCAAGAGACACACATGGTATTTTAAAAATGAATTTTCCCACTTTTTCGTATGGCAGTTACGCACAAGACCAAGGCCCCAGGGGGAAAGTGATAGACTTTCGTGTGCCTATTGAAATGGCGGGAGTAAGAATTATGCCGGGGGATTTTGTGATAGGTGATATTGATGGAGTTTGTATTGTACCACGGGAGATTGAAAAAGAGGTATTACGCAGAGCCATTGAAAAATCAAGAGGAGAAAAAATAGTTCACCAGGCCATTATAAATGGAATGAGCGCTAAAGAGGCATTTAAAACTTATGGAATAATGTAATTAACAAATATGAAAATAGCGGATGTAAAAGTTTGGCTGGTTGAAGGAGTAAAATATAACTGGACACTTATAAAAATATTTACAGATACAGGGCATACCGGTGTGGGTGAGGCTACCAATTGGCCAGGCAGCCCTATTGTATATCATGCTGCCAAACACGTTGGTGAACGAATTATAGGAATGGATCCCCGGCGCATTGATTTTATATGGACAAAGCTATACAGGGATTTAAACTGGATTGGCCCGTTTGGCGCTAGCATGTGTGCAATAAGCGGTATTGATATGGCATTATTAGACCTCAAGGGAAAAATGCTGAATGTTCCCTGTTATGAATTTCTGGGTGGCGCTTTCCGAACCAACATTCTTTTATATGCCAATTACTGGTTTACCGGGGGCAAACATTCGCCTGAAGACTACGCAGCCCAGGCGGTTAAAGTAAAAGAAGCCGGTTTTACAGGATTGAAATTTGATCCTTTTGCCCATGTAAATTATTTATATGGAGAGGATGTTTCTTCTGAACTTACCCTTAATATTGAGCAACAAAACCGGGCTTTTGAAGTGAGCAAGGCGGTAAGGGATGCTGTGGGCGCTTCTTTCGATATTATGATAGAAACCCATGCTATGCTTAATTTCAGAATTGCTGTGAAGATGGCGCAGCGATTATCAGAACTGGATATTACCTGGTATGAAGAACCCGTAGGCCCCGAAAGTGCGGATACGCTAAAAGCAATCAGGGAGCGATTGCCGGGCAATGTTTCTATTTGTGTGGGGGAACGTCACTATACCCGTTATGGAATTCGCCCCGTTTTAGAAAAGCAACTCTGTGATATTATTATGCCTGATATTACCCGCTGCGGAGGCCCATCAGAAATGAAAAGAATGGCAACGATGATGGAAACTTATAATGTATTGCTGGCGCCGCATAATCCGAATGGGCCGCTTTCTACACTGGCGAGTGCGCATGTTTGTGCTTCCGTCCCCAATTTTTTCAGGCAGGAATTTATGTTTACTGATGTTCCCTGGCGGGATACTATTATCAGTCATCCCATAGCAGAAATGATTAGAGATGGCTATTTACATTTATCTGAAAGGCCCGGCCTGGGAGTTGATCTGCTGGAAGAAGAAATGGAAAAACATCCCGGCATCACATTGCCGCGTGAAGGATTTTATATATAAAAAATGGCGCTTCATTTAAACCTTGAAGGAAAAGTTGCTTTTATAACGGGCGTTAGCTCCGGCATAGGGCAGGGTATTGCCAAAATGCTTGCCCTTGCAGGATGTGATATTGCAGGCTGTGGTTTTTCATCAGCAGAAAATAAAGGTGTTATTGATTTTAAAAAACAGGTAGCCGATGCCGGAAGGCAAACGATTTATGTGCAGGCTGATGTAACACAACAAAGCGAACTGCAAAAGTTTGTTGAGGAAGGGATGAAACGGTTTGGGAAGATGGACATACTGGTATCAAATGCAGGTAAAAATATTTTTGAGGGCGCCGCTGATTGCAGTGAAGCCCAATGGGAAGAAAATATAAATCTTAACCTGGCATCGCACTGGAGATTGAGCAAAATGTGCTATCCGCATTTAAAAACTGCACTTGGCGTTATCATTATCATTACCTCCAACCATGCTTATGCAACAATGCCCGGTTGTTTTCCTTACAATGTGACAAAAACGGCCCTTACAGGATTAGTGAGAAGCCTTTGTATAGAATGGGGCCCCGCGATCCGCGTGGTAGGATTAGCGCCTGGTTTTATTCAAACGCCTGGTAATGACACATGGTTCAATTCATTTGCAGATCCCGAAAATAAAAGAAACCAAACCATTGAGCTGCATCCTGTGAAAGCGTTGGGGACAGTAGAACAAGTAGGGGGTTTTTGTGCTTTTCTTGCAAGTGATTTCGCCAGGTTTGCTTCAGGCGCCACGTACCTTTTCGATGGAGGCCGCTCTGCCTTAATGCAGGATGAATAAAACTATGGTATGCAAACATTTAAAGCATCATTGGCGGTAAGAATGGACTGCAGCCTGGGAGAAGGCGCTATTTGGCAATTATGAATTCTGGCGTATGTGCAATCCCAATTTGGCGACAGCCGGTATCTTCCGGCTATATTCAGAACAAATTATTGCACTCCTGCCCTGATATATGAGGCCATGAGAATGACAGAAAAAAAATATCTCTAACTCTTTAAATAATCAAGATGAAGCTTGAGTTAATTGACTACCTGGTAATAGCTGTGTATTTTCTTTTCGTAGTAACTATTGGTTATGTATTAAAGAAGAAAATAAAAACCGGGAATGATTTTTTAATGAGTAACCGCAGCATACCGCTTTGGATTACATCCCTGGCATTTATCTCTGCAAACCTTGGCGCACAGGAAGTTTTAGGAATGGCCGCTAATGGGGTAAAATATGGTTTATATACGCTTCATTTTTATTGGATGGGGGCCGCGATGGCCATGATATTTCTTGGTGTATTTATGATGCCTTTTTATTATGGCAGTAAAGCAAGATCGGTACCGGAGTACCTGGCTTTGCGTTTTGACGAGAAAACAAGAGGGTTCAATGCAATCACCTTTGCAGTGATGACTGTTTTTTCATCTGGTATTTCTTTGTATGCCCTCGCAATGTTGCTGAAAATAATTTTAGGATGGGATTTTAATATCTCAGTTTTTTTGGCTGCGGGTATAGTTTTAATTTATACATTCCTGGGCGGATTAACCAGCGCTGTTTATAATGAGGTGCTCCAGTTCTTTTTGATAGTTTTAGGAATAGCCCCGTTAGTATATGTTGGAATGGAGAAAGCCGGCGGTTGGCAGGGAATAGTGCAAAATGTAGATGATGCCAAGCTTCATGTGTGGAAAGGAATGGCAAATGCCTCCACTAACCCGATGGGCGTAGACGCTTTTAGCCTTGTGTTTGGATTAGGCTTTGTACTCGCCTTTGGTTACTGGTGTACAGACTTCCTGGTTGTGCAAAGAGCGATGATATCCAAAAACCTGAATGCAGCGCAGCGCACACCGGTTATTGCAAGTATTCCCAAAATTTTAATGCCTGTTATTGTAATTCTTCCGGGCATAATCCTGCTTGCATTACAAAAACAATTTACAGGCTTTGAATTACCATTGAATGCTAATGGAGAGACAGATTATAATATGGCTATGCCTTTATTGTTGAGTAAATTATACCCGAATGGTATTCTCGGTGTGGGTGTCACGGCATTGATTGCATCCTTCATGTCGGGTATGGCGGGAAATGTTACGGCATTCAACACTGTATTTACATTCGATATTTATCAATCTTATATAAATAAAAACGCTTCAGAAAAACATTATTTATATGTAGGAAAAGGAACTACGATTATAGGTATTCTTATATCAATTGGCACAGCTTATATAGCCCGGAGCTTTAACAGCATTATGGATTTACTGCAATTGGTTTTTAGTTTTGTAAACGCCCCATTATTTGCAACATTTTTTTTGGGTATGTTCTGGAAGAGAACAACTGCTAATGGAGCTTTCTTTGGTTTGGTAAGTGGCACGGCGGCGGCGGCTCTCACGCATGGGCTAACGACCGCTGAGGGAAAAGGTGGATGGATAACGAATCTGCATACTTATTATTCCGGCACCAGCCAGGCATTTAATATTGCAGGTATTGCTTTTATTGTTTGTTTTATAGTTACATTGCTGGTAAGCATTTTTACCAAACCAAAACCTGAAAATACATTGATAGGACTGGTATATAGTTTAACGCCAAGGCTAAAAGACAAATCCAGGATATGGTATAAAAATCCACTGGTTCTTGGCATCATTGTATTGATCGCAACGCTTATCTTAAATATTATTTTCTATTAACGAGTAAAAAATATTGTATGAAAAGATTATTGGATCTGCGTTTCGTTATAGGATTATTTTTTTTGCTTGTGGGATTGTTATTATTGATTTATGGTTTTGCCAGCCCTTCTCCCACAGTTATTAATAAATGGTGCGGCAGTATATTTATTGTTTTTTCTTTACTAATGTTTTTGTTTTATTTCACTACTGACGATGAAGAAAATACTTAAATAAGTCGTGACTGGATTTCTAAAAATTTAGCTGATCTTCCTGCGGTATCTCAACTCTTAAAAACATTTGCCATCCTGTCACCAATCTATTTTCAATAAAGAAACATCCTGTCGTGGTAAGCTGATGTTTTATTATTCGGCATTAACCAGAGAGATATGAAAGGTTATAAATTGAAGTGATTAGTTTATACAATGCAGTACACCAGTTCCACCTAATTCCGATGTAGAATGGCACTTGAAAATTTGTTAGTAAGGGTTTGCATAAATTGCATAATTAGGAATGGCCTTCAGAAATTACAAAATGAAACAGCCGGGAATTGTGTAATTTGCTAATCAATCAAATAAAAAGATGCGAGCAAAATATATCAATCCTTTTACTGACTACGGATTTAAAAAAATCTTTGGTGAAGAAGCCAGCAAGCCACTGCTGATTGACTTCCTGAATGCACTTTTACCCCAACAAAATAAAATAGCTGACCTATCTTTTAAAAATACTGAACAATTAGGGCAAAGCGATGCAGACAGAAAAGCTGTTTATGACATTTATTGTGAAAATGAAACCGGTGAAAAATTTATTGTAGAGCTTCAAAAAGCAAAGCAAAACTACTTTCGGGAAAGAACTATTTATTATTCAACATTTCCAATAAGGGAACAAGCCGAAAAGGGTGAATGGAACTACAACCTGAGAGCAGTTTATTGCGTGGGCATTCTGGATTTTACTTTTGATGACTACGAAAATGAACCTGAAAAAAGTGAAGTAGTACATACGATCAAATTGAAAAACCAGCACTGCAAAGTTTTTTACGATAAGCTCACATACATCTATCTTGAAATGCCAAATTTTAAGAAATCGGTATCCGAATTAAAAACTCGTTTGGACCAATGGTTATACTTTATAAAGCATTTGGAAGATTTTCAAACTATTCCATCAATTTTTAAAGACGAAGTATTCACGCAAGCTTTTGCGAAAGCGGAGCTTGCTAAATTTAACCAGGCTGAATTGGATAGATATGAAAACAGTTTAAAAATTTTCAGAGACAATAAGGCTGTATTTGATTATGCTAAAGAGAGTGCTTATGACGAAGGCAAAGCAGAGGGTTTGTCCGCAGGAAAAATAGAAGGGATTAAAGAAGGGATTAAAGAAGGGATTAAAGAAGGGATTAAAGAAGGGATTAAAGAAGGTAAATTAGAAGGTAAATTAGAAGTAGCGAAAAAAATGAAACAAAAGGGACTTTCTTCGAAGGACATTTCTGAATTGACTGGCATATCTGAAAAAGAGATAGATGATTTGTGAGATAAACGCTTTTCCATTCTCTCTCCTGTTTACTGGTACCTTCACTAAATTATAACGACGATGGAAAATAAGATTTACTTCTATGTGAAAATATTAATCAGTGCAGTTGCAATTTTGGAAATTGCGATGCAAACTATAGTATTCTTTTGAAAAACGATGGCAAAAGAAACTTCAATTATATGCCCCCCACAATAATCAGGTTTTCACATTTGGAGCCACATAGGAAGTATGCTTGAAGTGAATAATATTTATTACATAGTACCAACCAAAAAGACATTGGCTTATAAATTGAAGTGATGCTGTCATTAAGCTATTCGACCATATTTTTAAATCTTTTATCCGATTGATTTTTTTTAAAATGAAACAACGGAGATCCTATTTGTTTTATCAATTGAGTGACCTGATATTTAATCAGATCACAATTGCCTTATTATTTCTATTATTTTTTTTACCTGCTTGTAAACAAAAGCATCAACCGGCACTCACCAATAAAGACATCAGCGAAGTCATAACTAAAATGACGGAAATTATGGTGCATGATATCACAAACCCGCCGTTGGGCGCACGTTTTTTTTCTTATACCTGCCTCGCCGGTTATGAAATTGTTTCTGAAAATAATGCTGAGTTTAAAAGTATGCATGGCGCATTGAACGGTTATCCTCAAATTAGAAAGCCGGACTCTGTGCGGTCTGCAAATTATCAATTAGCCGCATTATTTGCCATGATGGAAACAGCAGGTAAAATGCAGCCTTCAGGAAAGTCAATGAAAGACTTTGAAGAAAAATTTATTGATTCATGTGTGGAAGCAGGGCTTGATGCTGATGAGTTAAATAATTCACAGACCTATGCAAGTGCGATTAGTAAACAAATACTTGCTTACGCAGCAACCGACGGATACAATAAGATCAGTAACCAACCACGATATACGCCTCTTAAAACTGATGGCTCCTGGTATCCCACACCGCCTGGTTTCCTGGCTGCCGTAGAACCCTATTTTATACAGTCCGGCCTTTCACGCTTGACTCTGCTGCCCAGTTTAAACCATCGTTGCCTGAAACTTATATAGCAAGAGCTGGATCGCCTTTCTACGAGTCCACCTCGGCGGTATATAAAGAAGGCAATGAATTAAAGGAAGATCACAGGGCTATTGCATCTTTTGGGATTGTAATCCTTTCGCCATGCAGGATGAAGGCCATCTCATGTTTGGCTTTAAAAAGATATCACCCGGCGCACATTGGATGGGCATTACGGGAATTGCCGCTATGAAAGCAAAAAAAAGTTTCGATGAAACGATGTTCATTTACACTTGTGTGTCTATGGGATTGATGGATGCCAACATCTCTTGTTGGGACGAGAAATACCGGAGCAATCGCATACGCCCGGAAACAGCGATACGAAGATTAATTGATCCGCAATGGACGCCATTATTACAAACTCCGCCATTTCCTGAATACACCAGCGGGCACTCTGTTATCTCCGCTTCTTCCGCCGTGATACTTACTCATTTTTTTGGAGATAATTTTTCTTTCCGGGATAGTGTTGAAGTAACTTACGATATACCGCCGCGTTCTTTCAAATCTTTTTACCAGGCCGCAGAAGAAGCAGCCATATCAAGATTTTATGGCGGCATACATTTCATGGATGCTATTGAAGAAGGGCAACAAGAAGGAAAAAAAGTGGGCGAATGGGTATTACAGAAAATTAAATAGTCACCAGCTTTTACTTTTACATTGAAACCATTAATATCAAATATTCAGCTAAAGCTCACGACAAAATATTTTGCAAATACAATTTCTACAATGTAAATAAAGGAACTTTCATAATCACTCCCTGCGATTTGAAATTTTTGGCCCTGCTCATGAAGGCCATCTGGAGAAAGGCCGATGCCATAAATCCCATGGAAGCTTCCCCAAATGGCCTTCATGTTTCAATCGCTTTCCATTTCCTAAATGTAAGCCGCCTTTATGGGTTAAAGGTTGTCAACCTTCCAAATAGAGTTTTAAATCTAAACTCAACTTGTCGAAAGGTTGACAATATCTTGCGACAAGTTGTAATGCACCCAACCAACAAGACCCCTCCAAACCCCTTAGTCATTTACCACTCAATTTTTAATAAAGTCACGCCCTGTCGAGGCAAAGTTATATGGATAACAGACCGGCCTGAGTTGACTTTTATTTTTTCAGCCTTACCTATTGTATGCAGCCCTCCTGCTTTTTCCATTTGCATTATTTGAGCGCTTGTAGGATTTTGCGGTGAGCCCATTTTCTTCCAGACCTCGTAAGAATTACTATGTTCCTTATCAATTCTGTATTGAGTAAGTGTAGCGTTTTTTGAAGGCAAATTATTCAGCGTTATTTCAATCGTAGCAGCCGGCCCTTCTTTATCTTCATCATGATAATTCCATACCATAATAGCCGCTGTGTTTTTATCCTTCGATGCCAGCGCACCAATATCAGTTTTTCCTCTTACACTTGAATCCAACACAGACTGTAATGAATACATCCTGGCGCTTTCCACCTGCATACGTTTTCCTTTCATCATCCCAAACATGCGGAATACATTTAAAACCGGCTTATCGACACCGTTAGTTGCCAGGTCTCTGTAACCATAAAACCAAGGCTGGTCTTCAAATTCGAAAGACCACGAAACAGCGCCGGTAAGATTTGCATTGTATTGGTCTGCCAACTCGTACTCACGGGCAAGTGTAGCCGCAGTATAGCTGGAGTACATAGTGCCGTTCCGGTAAGCGTTGGAGGGATTTGTTGCCATCCCACATGCAGCACATCCTTCAGGGTCAGACTCTCCAACGATCAGCGGAAGTTTTTTTGTTTCAGGGTATGAAGTAGCGATCTTTAATCCGGCTGCTATATCCCTCAATTGCGGAGACATATTCATCCATACCACGCCGTCTTTTAATCTTGGGTTTCCCTTTGCATGAAAGAGCAGCGCTTCAAGCGGTGACCCAATTTTACCTGTTGCATAATTTGTATCATACAGGCAATGTTTTATAAAGGCATGCATCCAATCGGTGGCTCCGGGGCTTGAGGTGCCTGCAATATTCGGCCCGCCAATTCTTGCTGTTGGTAAAGCTTTTTTTAGACCATCTGCAGCATAATCATATAATTTAAAAAACTCATCGCGTGTTCCTTTCCAATAACCATTCGGTTCGTTCCAAACTTCCCAATACCAGCTTTCCACTTCCTTCTGCCCGTAGCGTTCTACCGAATATTTAATCCACTGATACACGAGTTCACGCCATTTATTATAATCTTTTGGCGGATATGCCCAGCCCGTAAAAACGTCACTGTAAGAATCTCCGGGCTTCCAGTAATGACGGTAAGGTGTGGGATGAATGGATAATGCTTCGGGCATAAAACCAATTTGCGCCAGCGGCTTCATGCCTCTTTGTATATAGGTATCAAAAATGCTGTCAATAATTTTCCAATTATAAACCGGGTTGCCATTTTCATCTTCCGTGTAGGCGTTGGTAGAGCCCCATTTCAATGCTGGTGTTCCATCACCCGAAGTCAATAAATTATGGCAGCGCACATACACTGGTCCGGGACTTAAGGCAGCCAGTTCTGAAAGTAATTTTTTGCCATCTTTCATGTAAGTATAATTTGGTTCATCATAACCAAACCATGCCCAGATGGGCGTCATGTTGCCCTGTTCCTTTGCAAAGTCTATATCTATTTTTACAATATCATTTTTATCCTGGGATATTGCATCATTGTACATGGTAAGCAGAATAAGACTAAGCGTAACACCGTTCTTTATTATATTTTTTATCATGGTAATTTTTTTATTCAAATGATTTGGTCAGCGATTCAATGAAACTTTTAAAGTTACATCATCAGCTGTTACATACTGCCGCCGTGGTTCGTATCCCACGAACCAATTCGAGGTCAGTGATGTAATGAAACTTTTAAAACCACATCGTCAGCAGTTACATACCGCACATCTTTTGTTTCATTGAAAGCACAATTGGAAGTTTTGCGATCATAGAATTTTATTAAGCTGCCGCCGCGGTGCGTGTGCCGCCCTTGGTTCGTGTCCCACGAACCACTTCGAGGTTAGTGATGCAATGAAACTTTTAAAACTACATCATCGGCAGTTATATACAACACATCTTTTGTTTCATTAAAAGCACAATTGGAAGTTTTGCGATCATAGATTTTTATTAAGCCAAGCAATTTTCCTTCCTGAGAAATAATATTAATTCCATCTGGCCCGGCAGCAAAAAGGTTTCCGTGTTTATCAATTTTAAATCCATCAGGACCTTGCTTTATGGTGGCCTTTTCTTTTAGCGGAGCTGCATCAAGTAACACGCCGCCATCTCGTATGCTTCCATTTGCATCGAGATTATAAGCATACCATTTTGGCTTTTTATCATCACTGCTTGCGATGTATAAAATTTTTTCATCAAGGGAAAGTCCTATCCCGTTTGGTTTTGAAATGCTATCTATCAGCAGGGTTGTTTTGCCATCTGGAGTTATTTTATACACACCTTCAAAATTTAATTCTCTTTCAGGGTCTGCATCACCGTTAGGTAAGCCATAAGTAGGATCCGTGAAATAAATATTGTTTTTGTTATCGGCTACCAGGTCATTGGGGCTATTGAATTTTTTTCCATTGTAGTTGGAGGAAAGAATCGTGTAATCTGCCTTTGGATTATTGAGATCGGTATTCATTTTTGCCACCTGCCTGTTACCAGACTGGCAAAGTAAAAGCTTGCCTTGAACATCGGATGCTAAGCCATTGGAACCATTTTCGCCGGCATGTGAGGCAGAGCCCGTATAGCCCGAGCGGTATAAATATACACTTGCCGTATCACCCTGATGCCATTGATAAATTTTATTTTCAGGCACATCTGAGAAGAGTAATATCTTTTGGCCAGCAACCCACAACGGGCCTTCAGCCCAGTTAAATCCCTTTGCGATTACTTCTATTGTTGCATTGCTGTCAATGAATTGTAAAGCATTGTTATCATAGATTTCTATTTCCCCAAAGGCGCTGTCTTTCTGCGTATTTTTAATTTCTGATGAATCCTGATTGGCAGAATGGCAACTGCATGCAAACAGGCAGAAAACGGCGATGATGTTTTTTTTGAATTTCATGATGTCATTTTATTGATATTGTTGATAGATGATACGCTGGCCATTGATAAGCGCTTTACCGGCATTAATATGATGTATATTTTTATCAATTGCTAAAAGCTTTAATGCGTGTAAATAGGGTTTAATAAATTTTCCATCTGTAACGAGCGTAATAGAATTATAATTTTTATGCACCAGGTCTTTTAATTCAGTTCCAATCAGCAAACCACTCAGGTAATGATAATTTTCTTTAAGAGATAACTTGTCAAATAACCTGTTTATTCTTACATGAAAAGCGGCGTGTAATAAATTAGAGTAAGTTCCTGATAAGACACCTTTTTCAAAATTTGAATCATCCATTGTGTTAACAGAATCTTCTTCTTCCAGGGAAGCCGATAAAATACTTTTTGTTGAAAGCAGATCAAAAAATTCTCCCGTCATGTATGTCTTAAAATTAGTTACCATACCATTTCTTACTATGATATGTTTCGAATGTGTACCCGGTAAAATAAATAATTGTTCTCTCTCATCAATATTAATATCGCAGCCCGCAATAATCGTTTCTTCACCACGCATTACATCCCCGGAAGTGCTGGCCCCGGATATAATAATTATCCGGTGTTTAAAATCACCCTGGGGATTAATAACGTTAACTAATAAATCGCTTCCATCCATTTTAAAAGGAATCATTTTATAATCCATTTCCATCATACCAATTCCTGAGGAGGCCATTCCCGAAATAATCAATGGGATATTTTTCAAAGAATAACTCAATTGCTCTTCAAGTCTTTTGATGCCTTCCGACAGCACATTCCTGTAAAATAAAAATCTATCTCCCGGATTATTTTTCCATAATGTATAGGTAGCTGCAATGCCTTGTTGTGAAACAGTTTCAGCCAAAACGTTTTGTGTTTCATTTTCGATTAAGCGTAAACGTAATGTAGAAGTTCCCCAATCGCAACTGATAAATTTGTTCATGAAATAATTTATTACTTTTTTGTTTTGAACAAAAGGGTGCATCTTAAATCCGATGGCTATCGGATCATCCTGCTCAGAAAGCAACAAAGCGACATATACTTCTTATTGCCGGTCTGACCTCCCTTTTATTTTCTTATTTCAACTCTCTCCACTTTTCCAACAAGAAAAATATAACTCATAGCGCCCATAACCCCGATGATACCGATTAAAATAATTGCCGGTGTAAAATTACTGTCAGTTACGATGTAGCCGATTGCAGCCGGAACAATAATTCCGGCAAGGCCGCCAATGAAATTAAATACGCCACCCGTTAATCCGACCAAATGCTTAGGCGCTAATGTAGAAACAAAAACCCATGTGATGGATGCAAAGCCATTACCAAAAAATGCAATGCACATAAATAAAATAATTAGCGCAGGGCTGCTCACATAATTGGCGCCGATGATGGCCATGGTGAGCAAAAGCCCCGTGATTATTGGTGTTTTACGGGCAATACTGGTAGAAACTCCTTTCTTGATCAGGTAATCAGATAAAAATCCCGCTAATAAAATTCCTGCAAATGCGGACAGAAATGGAATGGATGCGAGATACCCTGATTTAATAAAATCTATGTGCCTGTATTTTACAAGATAAGTAGGAAACCACGTAAGAAAGAACCAGAGTGTTGAGCCCACGGCAAACTGCCCGAGATAAATTCCCCATAATTTTTTATGACTGAAAACTTCTTTCAAATCACTCCACTTAAATGACGGCGATTCATTTTTTTCTACACCGGTTTTCCTGTTGATCAATCCTCCTCCCTCTTCTATGTAATTTAGTTCTGCTTCATTGGCACGTGCATGCTCTGCGGGATCCCGGTAAAAAAAATACCAGGTGATGCCCCATATAATTCCTGCAATTCCGGTGATAATAAACAAGCCTTTCCAGCCGGTGTAATGCTCTAAGGTTGTGAGTACGGGAGCGAGAAAAGCTAAGCCGATAAATTGCCCGGACGTATATACCGCAATGGCCGATGCTCTTTCGCTATCCGGAAACCAACTGGTAACAATCCTGTTATTGGTGGGGTAGGAGGGCGCTTCAAATACGCCAATTGCCATGCGCAAACCAAACAATGAAACGAAGCCTTTTGCAAAACCCTGTGCCACGGTAACCGCAGACCACATTATTAAACTCCATGTATAAATTATTCGCGGCCCAAAGCGATCTGTAAGAACGCCACCCGGAATTTGCAGCAGGGCATACGTCCAGCCAAATGCGGAAAATATGTAGCCGAGCTGCACGGTTGTTAAATGAAACTCTTCCGTGATCATTGGCGCCGCAACAGAAATGTTGCTCCTGTCCATGTAATTAATAACCACATTTACAAAAATGCCGGCGAGTATAGTAAAGCGTATGCGGGTAGCTTTTTGAGATTGTAATTTTTGCATTAATTGGAGATGAACTATTTTGTATATTATGAGTGCCCTGTTTCATTACGCTTTTTTTCTCTCAGCTTATAAAGTTCATCTGTGGTAATAAAATTTGTAAATCCTTTTTTAGCCAGTCCTTTAATTAATGCTTTGTCTCCAGACCAAATTTTGCAACGAAAATATTTTGAATATGCAATGTAGTGTGTGTCTTTAGGATCAATATCCGAAACGAGTTTATCTGCAGCTATTCAATGAGCGGTTTTTATTTGCTCCTCAGAAATAAAACGAATGTCTTTGTAAATCTGAAATTCAGCCTCTTGAACATAACTAATAGTAAGCCCTGATATTTTTACAAGTTTTGGATAATGCTTGCGTATTTCACTTCGTAAAAAATCGGGAGATATAAAATCAAAATATGTTTTTGAATTAATAAGAAGATCTCCAATTTTTCCATTTGTATTAAGAATGCCGCTAAAGACCATATTGGCATCGACAATTAGTCTCATTTAATAAAGCGTTTGCGATTTTTCGTCCACCACGCGGCATTTACTTCGCCGGCTAATTTATCAACCTCTGATTGCTTTGCTTTGCTCTTCGAAGTGACTTCAAGATATTTCACATAGTCGAGGACTCGTTGAAGCCCAAAGCTGTCAACTGAAGAAGAAAGGGTGATAACAATTTGATCATTGTTTTTTTGCTCAATTAACATAGAAATGTGTTTCTTCAAATTTAATAAAAATTTGGCTTCGAGGTGCGCTTAAATAAACCTGTTCTTCTCCCTTTACGGCCAGTAAATTAATTTTTATCTAAAATTTTTATTTTCCTTTTTCACATTGTGTGTCGAACATTGTACTTCGCACATCAAACATCAAACATTACCTCACCATTCAGCCACACTTCCATCCTCGTGCCGCCATAATGGATTCTTCCAGTTATGCCCCTGCTTCGCCATTTCAATTACATGCTCTTCATTGATCTCAATGCCGAGCCCTGCCCCTGCAGGAATTTTTACAAAGCCATTTTCATAATTGAACACAGACTTATCTTTTAAATAATCGAGAAGATCACTTCCTTCATTGTAATGTATGCCAAGACTTTGCTCCTGTATAAAAACATTGTGGCACGTAGCATCCACCTGCAGGCAGGCCGCTAACGCAATTGGCCCAAGCGGGCAATGTGGGGCTGCAGCAACATCAAAAGCTTCAGCCATAGAAATTATTTTTTTGCATTCGGTGATGCCGCCTGCATGCGAAAGATCGGGTTGAATTATATCAACATACCCATCTTTCAATAAATTTTTAAATTGCCATCGGCTAAACATTCTTTCACCTGTTGCGATGGGTATAGATGTATGTTGGGCGATCTCTCTCAATGCTTCATTATTTTCAGGCAGCACAGGTTCTTCAATGAACATCGGGTGAAATTGTTCCAATTCCTTCGCCATCACTTTTGCCATTGGTTTATGAAGGCGCCCGTGAAAATCTATTCCTATCCCAATGACCTTTCCACCCACTTCCCTCACGCTTGCCACCCGTTGCAGTACACGGTCAATTTTGTCATAAGAATCTATGTATTGCAATTCTTCTGTAGCATTCATTTTCATTGCAGTAAAACCATTGGCTATTGCTTCACTTGCAGCTTTTGCAATATCTGCGGGACGGTCGCCGCCAATCCATGAATACACTTTTATTTTTTCCCGCGCCTTACCTCCCATTAAATCATAAATCGGGGCGTTGTAAAATTTTCCTTTTATATCCCACAAGGCTTGGTCAATACCGGAAATAGCGCTCATAAGAATTGGGCCGCCGCGATAAAATCCGCCGCGATACATCACGTTCCAATGATCTTCAATGGGCATCGGATCCTTACCAATTAAATTTTGCATCAATTCATCAACGGCTGCTTTTACAGTGGCCGCTTTCCCTTCAATCACGGGCTCGCCCCATCCTGTTATGTCTTCATCGGTTTCTATTTTTAAAAATAGCCAGCGTGGTGGCACCTGGTACAATGTGTAATTTTTTATTTTCATATTTATGCTGTGTTATGTAAGGGTGCATTTCAAAATCTCGTAAGGTTGTCAACCTTTCAACAAGTTAATTTTCGATTTAAAAATTCCATCCGGAAGGTTGACAACCTTTCAACCAGGGCGACATCCGGTAGCCATCGGATTTGAAATGCATCCTTATGTAATGGCTTCTACAAAATTTTTCGCTTTTGATACAAGGCTTTGAAGGAATTCACCGTCCACTCTTTCTTTACTGTTTACCAGTGAGCTTCCAATGCCGAATGCAGCACCACCTGCTTTTTGAAAAGCACTGATATTATTAATATTCACTCCGCCTGTTGGCATTAGGGCAATATGATTTAACGGCGCTAAAATATGCTTTATGTATTCAGGGTTTTGTGCGGGAAAAACTTTCACTATATCAGCGCCGCTTTTATATGCCGTGTAAATTTCTGTGGGCGTGTAAGCGCCGGGAATGCTTATCACATTATGATCCTTTGCTGTTTTTATCACATCAATATCCAGTGTCGGAGAAATTAAAAAGCGGGCGCCTGTATCAATAGAAGATCGTGCATCGGTCACCGTTAGTACAGTGCCGGCGCCTATCAGCATTTTATCTTCAAAAGTATGTGATAGCTTTTCGATAAGTGAAAAGGCGCCGGGGGAATTAAGCGTAACCTCCAGCAGTTTTATTCCACCTTCGTACAAGGCTGAGGCGATGGGCAATACATCTTCCTGGCTTATTCCACGCAGAATGGCAATTATTTTATGTTGCAGGATATAGTGTAAAGAGGACATGAAATTTTTTTGCTTTTTGCCGGAGTAAAGTATCGCTTATTTCGCATAACCCATTCCCGTTATGAAACAACTTACGCACTGGTTGGAGTTACTCAACTTCATTATAAATGCAAAACATAGCTTTCAATTTTCTTACTATTTTCCCAGATGCACACAAGCTGCCTATCACTTACAGATTTTAATACAGGCATACTTCCTATTCCAATGGTTTTTAAAATGGGCTATCTTCTTTAAATAATTCAAGCAAAAATTTCATCGAAGCGTTTCAGCAGGCACTCCTTCAAAAGTCATTTTCACCGGTTCTATCATTTCATTGTTATCAAAATACATCCGGTCAATACAGGTCACCCGGTGGTTCCCGTCTGTTTCGCCGAGAGGCCTTCGATGATAGACAATGTACCAGCTATCACCTTTTTTATTATAAAATAAGGAGTGATGGCCTGCACCCGTTGCTACGGCTGTATCTTGCTGTAAAATTTTTCCGATTCTCTTAAACGGGCCGAAAGGAGAATCGGCTATCGCATAGGCAACAGAATAGTTTGGGCCGGTCCATCCACCTTCGCTCCACATGAAATAATATTTATTGTTTCGGATAAACATCATTGGGCCTTCTACATAATTCTCCGGTGTTATCTCTTTAAAAATTGTTCCATCTTCAAACGGAATAAACCCGGTAAAATCATCTTTCAATCGTGCGATGTTACAATGCTTCCATCCACCATATAGGATATAGTATTTACCATCTTTATCTTTAAAAACAAATTGATCAATTGGCTGTGCGCCGTTATGAAATTTGTCAATTAAAGGCTTGCCTAAATGATCTTTGAAAGGGCCTTCCGGCTTATCTGAAATGGCAACGCCTATGCCTCCATATTGCTGATCATTTTGAATATCATTTGCTCCGAAAAACAGGAAATATTTTTTATCCTTTTCTATAATTGCCGGGGCCCATACGGCACGTTTTGCCCATTTTACATTTGATGTGTCAAGTATTTCAGGATGCTTTCTCCAGTGAACTAAATCCGGCGAAGAGAACGCATCAAAGAAAACCTGTTCTTCATATTTTGCAGAATAGGTTGGATAGATCCAATACTGATCGCCAAATACTGCCGCTTCGGGATCGGCGTACCAGCCGGGGAAGACGGGATTACCGGAAGTTGCAGTATCTTCTTTTTGTGCACACAGGTTGTATGTGATACATAAAGCCGGAATCATAATTATTAATTGCTTCATCTTGTTTATTAAATTTTAAAATCTTCAATATTTTTTTACGCTCTTTTATTTCAATTGATTCAATTCATCCATCGTAAAACTTTTCTGCCGGTCTTTGTATTTTTTTCTTGCATTACTTATCTCAATCTCCGAAATTTTTTCTGCTTTATTATTCCACGAGCTTCGAATGTAATTTAATACCTGGGCAATATCCTCATCACTATATTCTTTGTTGCCTCCAATACCCGGCATATCACCATTTATTTCCGGTGGCCCGTATATTTTATTGTCCACTTTTACCGGGCCTGTTAAGCCAAACAAAACAATAGGAAGCAATTTGTTTTTATCGCCCTGCACCCAGTTGGAATTATTTAAAGGGGGGGCCAGGCCAGCGATGCCATTGCCATCAGCGCCATGGCAGGTTTGGCAAACGGATTGAAACATCGCAGCGCCTTTTGGAAATTCTTTCGCCAGCTTTTTAGCATCGCTGTTCAATTTTGCTTTGGCAATATCATCAATCACTTTTTTTATGCGCTCGTTAATTGCCAGGCTCGTATCGGGGTTGATGCTTAAAGATTCTTTCAGGTAGCTGCTTTCGTCATTTTTAAGATTGCTGATAATCGCATCTGCCACATAAATATTGCCGGCGTAGTTTTCAGTAAGTGCCACAAGTAACTTATGCGCAAGACTTTTATTGAACGGCTGAATATAATGAACTAAAAAGGCGATATATGGGGCAGCAAGCGTATCATTTTCATTGATCATTTTTTGAAACAAAGGAATAAAGAGGTTGTAATTTTCCTTTGTAAGGATAGATGGCAACACGCTCAACGCCTGCATACGTACCAGCCGGCTATTTTGCTGAAGCAATGGAATTATTTCACCTGGTTGCAAAGCTCCAAGGCCTTCTAATGTCCACATAGCGTGAATAACGGCTAAGGGTTCACCCGTTTTGTGCAAGAATTGACTTAAGGCGGGAACCACCTTTTTATCTTTTGCATCTATTAATAATTGCTGCGCTTTACTGCGTACCCAGCCGTTTTTATTTTCTAATAAAGGCACCAGGTCCATTGGCTCATCCGGGAATGTTATATTTTCCGTCTTACTATTTTCAGGAACTATTTTGTAGATGCGCCCGCAGTTAAGCGGCCTGGTTAATTTCCTTTCTTTGATCTCATTTTTGAGATAAGGCGTCAAATATGTTTTGTGCTGAATAATGCCACGATACATATCTACAATATACAATGCGCCGTCAGGTCCATTATATAAATTTACCGGGCGAAATCTTTCATCTTCGCTGGCAAGAAACTCCCTGTTTTTATACGCTTCTTCTCCGTTGATTATATAACCCCGTTCATTTAAAATATTTCTCTTGATTAAATTAGCCGACGGCTCGGCAACAAAAGCATTGCCTTGATATTCTTTACTAAAAAGGCCGCCCCTGTAAATAACCGGGCCACAGGCCGCCGTAAAATTTATAAGGCGCAGGCTGTCATCCAATATGTTTTCTACATAGCCGCGGTTAACGCCAGGCGTGGGTCTTGCCGGGTACACCCTGTTATCTGGTACGATATTTTTCCGATAGCCGGCCACCGACCTTTGGTTTTCATTTTCCGCGCCAAGGCCGGGACTAAAATAATCGCCTATTAAATTTTCTGAATTGGTATTATAAAAAAGGCGGCCGGCATCGTCCTGTGAAATGCCCCATTGGCCCCGAAAGTGTGTTCTTTCTTTTAGCCATTTATTTCCAGATTTTCTGTAGCGTTTATCTGATTTGGCGCTGTAGATCCAGTTGTCCATTGCCCTTAATAATCCATTCGGCTGATGCTCTGCATTGCCACCTTTCGCATAAGACGAGTCCACTAATGTTTTATTTTCCGGCGCATCATTTATAATATCATAGTACCAAAGATTTGGCGGCTCTGCCACGAGAATTCCATTTTCAATGAGGCAGATAGCACGTGGCATTATCAGTGAATCTAAAAAAACTTTTCTTTCATCCATTATGCCATCACCATTGGTATCGGTAAGTATTACAACTTTGCCCCCCGGCATATTTTCACCTGTGCCTAAAGTATCCGGCATATAGTCCTGCATTTCTACTTCCCAAATGCGACCCTTTTTATCAAATGCCATTGCTACAGGCGCCACTACAAGCGGCTCGGCGGCCACAAGCTTTATTTCAAAACCATCTTCAAGATGCATTTTCCCGATAGAGGCTCCTGGTGACAGCACCGGTGATTCTCCCATACTTTCCTTTATCGCAAGAGAATCTGAATGGGCGTTTTGCTTTTCATTGCTTGTGCAACTTTGGAGATTAGCTGAAAATATGAAACAAATAAAAACAGTAATTATCGTGAAATGAAGAATACTTTTCATCCGGAGTCTTACATTAAATATTGATTGAACTTAAAATAGAATTCAGCCTGACGTTGCTAACAGGCGCCTTGTATCACACCTTTAAAAAAACCTAAAGATTCTGCAATGCCGGGCAAAGGATCGGTCATGTCTTTTTCATATTCGATGCTGCAGATGCCATTATAATTAATTTTATTTAATGCTTTTACCAGGGCCTTGAAATCAATAATCCCTCTTCCAGTTTCAATGGCTTTACTTTCTTTATAGGCTCCGGTTACATCTTTTATATGCATATCAAAAAGCCTGGCTTTATAATTTAATATTACTTTTTCCAGGTTGGCGCCTGCCCTAGTTGCATGCCCGATATCAAGGCAGAGGCCCATTCTCCTGTCCCTGTTTTTAATATGCTCATATACATTTTCCGGCGCCGGGTATAAGGGATCTTCCGGGCCATGATTGTGAATTGCTATTTTTATATTAGAAGCCTTTACTTTCTGTTCGGTATAATCCAGCAGGTCATAATCAGGTACGCCAACTATCATATCTACGCCCGTTTTTTTTGCATAATTAAAAGCTTCGTCCACAGCTTCTTTGGTTTTCATGTAAATAACGCCAACCGCATACACATTAATGTTGGCGCTTTCAAACCGGCCCATTACCATTTTTATTTTCGCCTCATTGCTGTTTAAGGGCAAATGAAAATCTTTTAAAGAAAGATAATGAACATCCAGCCGCTTCATCATATCAATTGATTTTTCTACATCAAAATGTGCGAATGTATAACCTGCTATACCTACTTTTAATTTGACTTCGTCTTTCAAAGATGACGCCGTTGCTGAAGCTTTGCTAATTAATGGGATGCTTAATGTGCCTGCTAAGCTTAACGCAGTTTGCTGTAAAAATTTTTTTCTGTTTATCATGTTTCGAATTTATGATAAAAAAAAGTAAGTTTCCGGATGTGAAAATAGGAGTGCGCATTTTGGTAAGACTTCGCGATGGCAGGGAATTTTATAAAGCCTTGCCGGGAACCGCAGCTCAATCCCGCACGTGCGGGACCAAAGATGAAATTAAGAATAAAAAGCTGAGTAAAGAAAGGCAGCCCGGAACTACAGATGGATAATAGTACGAAAGTTGATGAAATGTACAGCCTGTCCCGATTCATCGGGGTCAGCCCTGCTATTGCCAAACCTTTCGTTGCACGCCGTCTATTGTCTTGTTAGCCGATTACGAAGCTTAATCATGTCCTGTGTGTTATAAATAGTCCGAAAACGTTTTGCTTTCAATCCGCCGTACAAAGGTTTGTCACCTGTCCACATACTTCCTTTCAGATATCTGGTCAACGCTACAAAGTCTGTGTCGTCTAAATCAATACCTGCTACTAATGCTTCTGCTTTTTCCCAATCGGTTTGCGGTATCAATTCTTCATTGATGAATGTGAGGTTTGTCAACGTTTTATCATAAGCAGTTTCTAATTCAAGATCTGTCAGCTTAGAAATCTTTTTGAGTTTGTTCCAATGTTTACCAATTTCAGAACGCATGTATTGATTGCTGTAAAAGTCAAAGGTGTTTTCGGAATTGAAAATGAGGTCTCCAATTGTCCCTTGTGAATTAAGCAGGCAAGAGAAAATAATGTTAGTGTCAACAACAATTTTCTTCATTTAATGAAGCGTTTGCGATTCTTTTTCCACCATCCCTTTTTTACGTCACTTGCAAGTTTGTCAACTTGTTCTTGTGTCGCCTTTGAATTAGCAGTCGCTTCTTTATAAGTAAGGTAATCAACAAGTCGTTGTAGTCCTGTTATGTCCACAGATGCAGGCAGCCGAATAATTACTTCTCTGGATGTTCTTTCTATCAACATAATCTCTTTGCTTTTGCCAATAAAATTAAATGAATTGTCCGACTTACCCGAATTGAAACGCTGTCACCCCAAATGGCGTGCAACAAATTTATTTTACCCGGAAGCAACAAAGAATCCTGCACCATGTCGCCAGGTTAAGCTGCGGCGGAGCCGTTAGCGCCGCAGGCCGAACGGCCATAAAAATCCTTTAGGCAAAAGATATTTTATAAACGCAATCCCGATTAATATCTTATTGTAATGCAGCCGGCAACTTATCATTTGTATTGGCAAAAATGTTTCAGGCATAATGTTCCTGAATTTCAGTAAGAGAAATTTCTGAAATGATACGTTTCTCTTATATCAATACTCCGGTAGGATTTTTAGAGCAAATTTTAAATTTATTTTTTGTATCATTTTGATAACCAGTGTGTATAGATTTAGAAATTATTATTCTCAAACTCAGCTTTTAGGCTGAGTTGCAAAAAAATAAATGTCGATTTTATGAATCCCTTACCCATATTGAGTTTCAGAACCTAAAAAATTACCGGAGTATTGTTATATAATCTTTGAGGCTAAACCCTACTTTAAATAACATATCATTTCTTGCGCTTATAAAAAGCTGTCCTAATTTTTTGCAGACGCACCGTTCTCCTTTGATTTATCAATATATTTTTTCAACGTCTCGATTTCATTTATATCGTAAGGCGCAAAATCACCGTGATATAAATCATGTTGCCATACTTTCGGTACCGGATCTCCGGGCCTGTGTCCCCACGGCAGGTCAGTTTGTGTTTTGCCATTTACCAAACCCCATAATATACAACCCACTTTTTCATTATAAAAAACTTCGAGGTTACTTAAGATGCCGGAGCCGCGTGGGCGGTTCATCCACTCAGTATTTATAAGTGGCCTGTTGTGTTTTTTTAATTCATTAATCTCTTTTAATAATTCTTCTTTGGAGCCATAATTATGAAAGGTGATAACATCAGAAGCAGTAAAAACAATTTCATTAAGCCGTGGATTATTGTTCCATACATCAATGCTCAACGGTTGTGACGGATTTACTTCGCGGGCTGCTGCCACTACTTTTTTCAATAGAGGAAAAGTTGTTGAGCCAAGCCCGCC
Source organism: Hanamia sp. (assembly GCA_965217965.1). Taxonomy (GTDB): domain Bacteria; phylum Bacteroidota; class Bacteroidia; order Chitinophagales; family Chitinophagaceae; genus Ginsengibacter. The sequence goes on from CBDCJQ010000002.1 coordinate 2,311,238, forward strand.
ATTGGTGGGTTCATTATAAAGATCCCACAGCAAAATCCTGTTATCATCTTTGAAGCGTCCTATCACCGCTTTCACATAAGCTACCAGCTTTGGGTAAGTGGTGGTATCCGTTACCATGCTGTGGCCGGGGCTTGGCGACCATGCCCATGCATACCAACCTGGTAAAGGCTCAGGTTGTTTTCCTATATGCGGATCGGAATTAATTCCGAACACGCAATCATCAAATAGAGCAGGAACAAATTTTATCTGATGCTTGTCGCAAATGCCCGCAAATGTGTTAAGCGTTTTTAAAAAATATTCCGGATCATCCGCATAAACTGCATATTGTAAAACCGCCCGCAATACATTCATGCCCGTGGTTTCTGCAAGCGCTAATTCTTTATCGATAGCGTTCGCATCGAAACTTGTTTTATCCCACATCGCGGTATAATTAATGGCATACGCCGGGATATAGTTAAAGCCGCAAAGCCAGGGTTGTTTGTTGTACCAAGCCCACGCTTTCTGTTCACTCCATCTTCTGGTTGAATCCTGCGCTAATACCTGAGTCGAATGACTTATCAGAACAAAAAATAAAATGTAAAAAAATACTTTTTTCATAAACTTGATTGCATATTTAATTTTAATATTGGAGCTGCTAATACTCCGTGTCCCTCTCCTTCGGAGAGGGGTTGGGGTGAGGTTTTTCTAAAGCACCACCGGATTCAATTCCGAATCTGCCACTGTTCCAACCTCTTTAGACTTCAGCCATGTCTTATGATCATTCTCCTGCCATTCATTATTTGGCTGTGTTATTTTTGCACCATCAGCAACATAAATGATCGTCATTACTTCTCTCAATTTATCAGAATAATTTCCGGGCGCTTTATGAATCGTGTAACCATAATGCCATGTCGCATCGCCGGCTTTCATTTCTTCGGCACGCGTAATAGCATAATTTTTTTGTTCCACAATATCATCAAACTCCTGTTCAGATTCATCAGAGATTTCTTTGTTCAATGCAAAGCCTTCATGATACGAGCCGGAAGCAAACGTGAGCATGCCCATTTCAACATTAATGTCTACCAAAGGCATCCACATCGTAACAGTTTTGTGTGTATCCAGCGGCCAGTAATATTGATCCTGGTGCCATGGTGTGGGGCCGCCGCCGGCTTCTTTAAACAATGCCTGGTCATGGTAGATGCGAACATTATCAACACCCAAAAGGTCTGCGGCAATTTTTCCAAACCGTTTTGCCATCACAAACTTTTTTACATTTTCATCTCTCGTCCAAAGATTCATGATTTGTAAAAATGCCTTTCCGTAAGTATCGCGGTCTTCCATTTTTCTTTTTTCTGTGTTGAATTTTTCGGCAGCTTCTAAAATGGCTTCCCGGTAGGGAGCGAGTTCTTCCTCAGAAATTATGTTGCGGGTAAGCGTGTGCCCATTCTGTCGGAATTCCTGTATTTGCTCTTCAGGAATTTTCACAAACGTGTTTAAGGAAGGTAGTTGTAGAGTTTGCATGACAATCGTTTTTTTAGCCACGAATTACACGAATGGACACGAATTGTCTTCATGAATTAGCAGCGGTTAAATGTAATCAGAGCCTAATATTGATACAAAATAAAATTAAACAAGCCGAAAAAAGAATGCAATTATTGTTTAGATTATGGACAATATTGGCTGTTCGATGATTTATAAATTAGTGACTGGTTAAAATTAGCAATTATATTGGCATTTTGCTGTGTTTATATAATTTCAAAGTGTATAGACTTTCCTTACATTTTTTGCGTTTATAAATAAAAATATATCTATGAATTTCCACAAATTTTGTCTATTCTTTTGTATCACAATATTATTTCTGCAAGCCTGCTCTAAAAGTGATTCAACTTCGGGCTTGGCTGCTATAAACGATGCCAACAATAAAAATACAGGCGCCTCCTCAAAAGATTTATTAACCGCGGGAACATTCACGTCAATAAAAATTGAAATCCAGTATATGCCCGGCTTCGCCCCCGATGCAGCCTCGGTAAATAACCTCACTTCTTTTCTTAGCTCTTTGGTAAATAAGCCGGCAGGAATTTCTGTTGTACAAAAACAAATTGCTTCCGGGGGAAAAAATACTTATTCAATTAATGACATAAGTGCTATTGAAAAAAGTAACCGGACATTTTTCAATACGGGCAATCAGTTGGCTGTGTATGTATTAATCGCTGATGGCGCCTATAGTGATCCCAATGTATTAGGTGTCGCATACAGAAATACATCGCTCTGCCTTTTGGGAAAAAAGATTTTTGACAACTCCGGCGGCATAGGACAGGCAAGCCGTACGAAGCTTATAACGGCCGTTGTTGAACATGAGTTTGGGCATCTTCTCGGGTTGGTTGATCTGGGCGCTGCTATGCAAGCCAATCATAAAGATCCCAATCATGGCAACCATTGCAATGTGCAAAGTTGTCTCATGTACTATGCCTCTGAAACGACCGACCTGTTGGGTTTTCTTGTCACGGGAAACATTCCCTCGCTCGATGCACAATGCCAGAATGATCTGAAGGCAAACGGAGGGAAATAAAATAATTAGCTGATTAGCCAATCGGATAATTAGCCGGCCGCCTGACTTCACATTTTAACCTGCAGACGGTTAATTAAAAATTATAAATTATTGAAGAGGCCTTCTCCACTCAAGCCGGTTTTTTATTTCCTGAATGGTGCGGGGATCGGAGAGTAGTATTTTATTATTCCTATCCAGCAAGAACATCAGAGGAATTTTTTTGATGTTATATTTCGAATTAATATCGGCGTAATATCCCGGCAGGTTCGATAAATTTTGCCAGGGCATCTGTTCTTTTAAGAGCGCTGTTTGCCAGGCGGTAAAACTATTATCAACGGAAATGCTCACTAAAGAAATTCCTTGTGGATTATACTGATCATAAAGCTTTTTTAATTCAGGTATTTCCTTTCTGCATGGGCCGCACCAGCTTGCCCAGAAAATAATCAATGTTGCGTTTGCTCCTTTTACATCATTCAAAGTTTGTTTTCTTACCGGTAGTATCCTTATAAGTAAAATCAGGGAAACCAGCTCCAGGCAATAATCTACGACCCTGCTCTGCAAATTCAACGAGTTTTTTGCCAGTGGGAAGTGCTAACAATTTTTTGTCTAAAATACCAATGAATGTTTGCAGTTCGGCAGGTGTAAATGCATCGGCATTATCATAAATTTTAAAAAGAGATTCAAAGTGAGACGGATGTTTCCCGATGATTTTTTTAAAATTGGTTTTATAAGCTTTCAGTAAATTATTTTTTTCAATCCGGTAAGAAGCCAAAACAGATGTATCATAGTTTGCATTGTTTCATCAATCTTTTGATTAACGTCATCAATCTTAGCAGGAGGTTGCATTAAGCCATAATGAAAATCAAAATCAGTTTCTTTCGAGCCTTCAATTTTTAGCCCGTTTTTATCTTTGATATCGTTATCAATATTTATGTCAGCATTTTCCAGGATGAAACTTGCATAAAGCGAGGGATTTTCTTTGGTAGATAAATATTTATTATTTATACCAAGATCAACTTGTTTTTTGGTGACAGAATCAATATAAAAAATTTGAGTTGCCAGTGCAGGCTCTATAAGCAAAGTGTCACGCTTTAAAATAAAAGTGGCCCCATCATAATCGGCCGAATCAATCACCGGCCATGTGGGTCGTCCGGAGCTATCCAATACCATTGTCTTCATAAATACTCGTGTCGCCGGAATATTTTTTGACGTGCCCGGTAATTTTGTATCCTTTTGGATTTGTTTCTTCTTTTTCTTTATTAATACAGGATGCAAAAAAAGTACCAGCGATAAAATTATATTTTTTGTAATCAGGTCCATTTAATTTTTGTCGGGGAAAATCTGTTTTACAATATTCTTAAAGGCTTCACAGCTATCTTAGAAAAGAAGGCTCAACAGAAAATCAACACATCATACTTACATAAAATAAGACCTTACTTTATTTCCTTTATGAGTGCCAGCAATTCTTTATCATTAATATTCTCATGTTCAGATTTATCGAAAATGTCCAATAAGAAAACTGTTTTATCCCTGACGAGAATATGAGTGACGATTCTTGCACCACCACCTTTTCCTTTATTTTTAGATGCAATAGCAAGACGTATTTTATAGCAATTGTTACCAAGGTTAACTCCCTGTTGTGGCTGCACTTCGAGACTATCGAGCAAGGCAATATATTCATGTTTTAGTGACGCATATTTTTTGACAAGGCGTTTCAATGCTTTATCAAAATTGGGTATGGTTTTTACCTTATAGTTCATTGACGAGTTCTCTGGCATCACGTGCCTTTAGTTTGCCGGCCTTTACCAAATTAATTTCTTTAACGGCATGCCTCATACCTTTTAGAACTTGTTCCTTAGATGGGTCTTCCTCTTTCACGTCAATTTTTTTTATAAAACTTATATTCTTTGCGAACTCAATAAAAAGAGGGTACTTGTTGTCGGGTATATGTAATATAACTTGTTTCATGATGAATATTTTATTTGGAAAAGCCTGTCCGGTTTCAAATCATAAATCTTAGGCGTATTTGCGCTTTCTTCAAAGTGAAAAGAACTTTGCTGCAAACAAATGAAGAGGCAAGTTCTTGTTTAGTGTTGTCTCTGCCAACGTTGAGTATTTGCGATGGCAGGGCATTTGAAATACGTCAGCCCAAACTACCGCTGATTGAAAAACTATAGATAAAGATATGAACAAAAGCTAAATTACTACTGTCACACTGGAACTGCTGCTGATAGTGATTTACAGACGAGGGCTTGCACGTCGCCCACTGCTATTGCAAATACTTGTGTTGGCAGAAGTGCTTCTAATTTGAAGTTTGTCCAACAAATTTAGTTTTGCTAGCAGATAATTTTTTACTGATATAAGCTTTCAATTCTTGAAATGTCATGCTTTGAGTTTCAGCACTAATCTTATCTCTAATTTCACGCATCATTTTTACTGTGTCAAATGTTTTTTCTTTTTTAATTGTTTCCATAATTATAATTAATAAGGTCTTTTGGACTTCTAATTTCTACTATCATGTAACCCAACCGTAAATTTACAGAATTATAGCCTTTGATTTTGTCAAGATTTACGATGTGTTTAAAATTCCAACTTGATAAGACATCAACTTTATCAATTGTAGCTAAAGCAATGTGCCTGCAATCTGTTATGCTTGTTTCGCCAACAACTTTTTCTTTTATGTAAGCGTCAGCAAGTTTTACCGCTTCTTCTGTTAATTCAATTCTTTCAAATTTATCAGGCGAATATTTCAATAAAAGTTCTCTTACTCTTTGAGGAGCACTCAATAATTCTAAATCAAGTAAGTCTGATACGACAAAGATTATTTCATCATTTTCAAACCGTTCAAATAATTTGATTGTATCTTCTTTGAATTCTTCGTCGTAATAACCGCCGACGACAGAGGTGTCAATATAAATACGCTGTTTCATTTTTTAAATCTACAACGAAAGTAGTAAACTATAGAGGTCTACTTTTAAATTGTGAGATGTCACAACGCATTTCTGCCAACTTTGAAATCTATAGTTTTTTATAAGTTGAGGTTTTATAAAATTTATTCTTTGATAATCGAAAGTTTTTAATGTAAAAACCGCGGCGGGGCACAAAGATGCTAAGTGCTCTGATGATTAAATCAAATGGCGAAAAATAATACGACATGCTGATTAGCTAATTATCACATTAGCATCTTAGCTGATCCAACTCTATAACCTCGCAATTCTTTATATCCTTTTTATCAATCACAAACCGTATTACTGTTCTTACTTTTTGCCAGCCTTGTTTTCCGGCTGCGCCGGGGTTTATATGAAGGCACTTGAGTTTATCATCATACATTACTTTTAAAATATGCGAATGTCCGCTGATAAAAAGTTGTGGCTGATGAATAAGAATTTCTTTTTTTGATTCAGCATTGTACCTCGGCGGATACCCACCAATGTGCCGCATCATCACTTTTACCTCTTCACACATAAAGACTAACTGCCCGGGGTAAACGCTTCTAACGTCGTATCCATCAATATTTCCGTACACGCCTCGTAATATAGGTGTCTGGCCACTTTGAGTGGCCTGACACCTTAATAGCCGCTTAGCTATTTCGATGGTTCCGAAATCACCGGCATGCCATATCTCGTCGCAATTTTTAAAGTAATCGAAAATAGCTTCGTCCAGGAAGTTATGCGTATCAGCCAATAATCCAATCTTTGTCATCTTATATTTTTACTTTGAGTGCTGTCATCTTTTTTCACTGGTGTAAGCATTAATTATTGAAGCAAAAAAGTAAAAATAATTAATGATTAATTTTGGATGGAGATTAAATGAACATCTTATTTTTTCATTCTTAATTTAAAAAGATGCCGCATTACCAGCAAGCCGGTTCCATTCCACATAAAAGACACACACAGTTTCGTAAGCCGGATGGAACATTGTATTCGGAGCAGTTGTTTTCTACAGAGGGGTTTTCCTCGGACTCTTCGTTGCTCTATCATACGCATCCGCCAACGCAAATTATTAAAACCGATAAACCTCATTCGGTGATGCCTGAAATCGCGGAAGAAAAAATGCTTGAGCATCGAAGTTTCCAGGGGTTTAATATAAAGCCTGAAAAAGATTATGTAAAAAGCAGAAAGCCGGTGTTGGTTAATAATGATTGCCATATTTCTTTAGCGGCGCCTATGGAAAGTATGCGCAGTTATTTTTATAAAAATGCTGATGCAGATGAAATGATTTTTGTGCATGAAGGAACTGGCAATCTAAAAACTCTTTATGGAGATATTGCTTTCGGGTACGGTGATTACATCATCATACCAAGAGGTACAATTTACCAGGTAGATTTTGATACGGAAGAAAACAGGTTGTTTATTGTAGAATCGTTTACCCCTATCCGTTATCCCAAGCGTTACGTCAGCAGGTTTGGGCAGTTGTTGGAAAATTCGCCCTTTTGCGAACGGGACATCAGGGTGCCTGTAAATCTGCAAACCCACGATGTGAAAGGAGATTTTCTTATCATGACTAAAAAGAAAGGCATGATGTACGGCCTCCATTATTTGCACCATCCCTTTGATGTGATAGGGTGGGATGGATGCTGTTATCCTTTTGCATTTTCTATCCACGATTTTGAGCCGGTAACAGGCCGTGTACATCAGCCGCCACCGGTTCATCAAACGTTTGAAGGAAATAATTTCGTGGTATGTTCCTTTGTACCGCGGATGTACGATTATCATCCCGATTCAATTCCTGCACCTTACAACCACAGTAACATCGATAGTGATGAAGTGTTATATTATGTAGATGGGGATTTCATGAGCCGCAAGCATGTTACCCGTGGCATGATAACACTACATCCCGGTGGAATTCCCCATGGCCCGCATCCTGGCGCTGTTGATAAAAGTATTGGTATGAAAGAGACGAAAGAACTGGCAGTTATGGTAGATACTTTTCATCCTTTGCAACTTACTAAGCAGGCGCTTGAAATTGAAGATGATAATTATGTGATGAGCTGGGCGGAGTGAAGAAGCGGTTAATTGGTTGATTGGTTAATTGGTTCCGATAGCTATATAGCTATCGGGATGGTTGGTTAGTTAATTAGTTGATTGGTTGATTGGAAGTGATTATTTATTGTCGTTAAGTGCTAATCATACTTTCAATTCTTTAAGAGTTATCGAAGTTCCCTTTCCTTTTTTATAATTCTTTCTGCTGTTTTCAATTTTTGCCACAAACTCAGGATTATAAGGGCTGCCGGTTTTTTTTGATTTTCAAAAGGCACTTTGAATGTCTTTGCCAATTGCTCAAACAGGCTTGCCTGTTCTTTATTTTTAGGATGTATAGTAATTGCTTCCAGGATCTTGATTTATTCAGAAACAAATATAATTATTAAACGAGTAAGGAAGCTAACAGGAAAGTTGAAAAACGACGGGATAGATACCTTTAAATTATTATTGCCGTTTTAGTTTAAGATAACATTTTCCAGTCTGTTTTCAATTATTAGCAAAAAAAACATTTTAATATTGAAAAGCAGGAGCCGGATATAACTAGTAAGAAAACTTTGAAAATTACTTGATAAAAACTTTTAAAAAGCCTACATAGCGCCCAATTGCATTGCCCAAAAAATAAATGCCCAAAGGATTAAACGGCTTTCTGTTTTTGCGATTTGTGTTTCCATTTGCGACATCCTTAATTCCAGCTTTGATTCCATTTTGTACAAGTTTTGAGTTAAGCTTATTAATGTCATTCTTGGTAGCTAAGGAATCTTTTATTATTTCTAAAGAGCTGTTTACTTCTTCTTTTATTAAAGCCACAAATTCTTCTGCTTCCTTTTCGCCAAATTTAGCTTTCACCAAATTGAACAATTTTTTATATCAGATATGTTGAGCGTTTCAGCCATGCATCAAATTTCTGCCTTTAGTCCCGATAAAGAACGGGAGAAAAATGAAATTACCAAAGAAAGGCCGTTGTTCCGCCAGGTTCATATTTTAACGACTCTTGATTTTCATAAGCGAATTTCTTCTATGGCTTCTATTTAATTTTGGTAATCTTTTTAAGAACGATTTTATTTCCACTTTTATAAAGAAAGCAAGATCTTTCCTTATAAAATAAATCGCTGTGTATGCCGGTAGGGTTAGTTCAATTACCTTGTTCTTGTCATCCCGCAGCCATACCAATAACCTATCACTTTTTGTATGATTGTTAGTTAACTTTATAAAACTCAAAAAAGGCTTCAAACAAAAAATGAGGTATGAACCTGTAACCGGGATAAATTATTTATTATGATTTAAAACGGGTTTTTATTTTAATCATTGCTTTATGCCCCATTATTTTGTTGGCACAACAGTCACAACAAAAAATAAATTAAAAGCTCATCAGGCAGTGATGAAAAACACTTATGCCGAAGATGAAACCAGGTTAGCTAATTTAAGTAAACCCGTAATTGATAAAATTATTTCAATTCGTAAATTGATCAATAAAAAAAATGATGAGCTTTAAGGTTATCAGATTCCGCTGCTAAAAATATAGCGCAACAAAATCTTGACAGCCTAAATAAATCTCTGAGCAATTACAAACCCAACTACTTCAAGTTCAGTTTAATTTTATTAGAAATAATACGTCATCTTTTGTTTCTCTCGATATATTAGAGGTGTTATTAACGCAAAATACTGAACCTACTTCTCTGCGTGATACTATTGAATGGCTTTTCAATAATTTAAACAAGAATATTCAAGGTAGCGCTACCGGAAAACATTTCAGGTCAATATCGATGAATATGAAAAGAAGTGAAGTGGGGCAATTGGCACCGGCTTTTACCGTAAACGATATAGATCGTGATTCCTTATCTCTATCTTTTTTTCGAAACAAAGAATATGTACTCCTGGATTTTTGAGCAAGTTGGTGTGGGCCTTGCAGGGATGATTTTCCTTATCTAAAAAATATCTATAAAAAGTATCACCAGCAAGCACTGGAAATTATTGGAATATCGAAAGATGATGATTTATTATTATGGAAGAGGGCAATACAAAAGGATAGTGTTCAAATTTGGAGGCATATTTCTTCGCCTTTCGCTATCCAGGAAAAAGTTAGTTCTGCAATTACAAACAAGTATTTTGTTTATGGTATTCCGGTAAAAATTTTAATAGACAAAAAGGGAATAATTGTTGGACGATGGACTGGAAGTGGCGACGAAAATATGGCTGAGCTGGAAAATCTTCTAAAAAGAGGCCTCGGCGAGTAATTGCTATTTTTTTGCTGATAACGTATATTCAGCGTGTGTTCACAAAAGTTGTTTTTTGATCAAAATTATATCAGTTGAAAATACAATTTGCATACACCTTTTTATTCATGACTTTAATTCTTTCATGCTCATCTCATTCTAATGCCATACAAGATAATGCTGAAAATATTAATGCAAATTTTAAAGATGAAAATTTTTCCCGGTACTATTATTCTTTAAAATTTTCAGAAGATTACATTCCACTAGATTCTTCATCTAAAATTATAAGTAAGACGGAATTCTACAGAATGATTTTATATAATGATTTTGTTCCTGTAAAAATGGATTCAAAAAATGCTGTGTATTATCAGCTTGTAAGGGCAAACCCTACGGAAATTCAAAGGGAATTATTAAAAGCCCTGGTAAACCGGATAAACATTCACTACCAGATGGAAGGCAAAGAATTACCCGCCTTTGATTTAGAGACCTTACCGGTAAAGAGTTTACATCAAAAAATACCAAAGGGAAAATTTTAGTATTAAAGTTTTGGTTTATTGGTTGTGTACCGTGTGTGCAGGAAATGCCTGCTGTAAATAAAATAGTTGATCAATATAAAAATCGTGCGGATATACTGTTTATAAGTCTTGCATTCGATAAAAAAAGTCGCATTGCAAAAATTTCTTAAAACAGTATCCTTTAAATATGCAACGGTGCCTGATCAAAAAAGTTATACGATAGATTCTTTGCAGGTAACTTCATTTCCTACTCATGCCGTTATCAACAAACAAGGGGAGGTAGTCAAATTTGTAACTACTGCTGAAGAAATGGAGTCTGTGTTAAAAAAAGAAAGTTTGAAATGAATAAACGGATAAGTATTGTGCGGCAAATGAAAGTTTTCACTTTCGGCTACGTGTGCCAGTTATGCCATAAATGTGGCCAGCATAATATGAAAGATACTGATATGCCGGGAATATAAATGCCAAAAATCTTCAGTCAGATTCTACCAGGTTTTTATATCAGGATTGCGATCAATTAAATCGTAAAGACACATTTATTTTATCGAATGGTAAAGCAACCATTAATGGAAAGATAAATCGTGCAACAGAAGGAATTTTATTCACCAATAGAAAAGCAGGTAAAAAGCCTGCCATAGCGGCCAATTAGCAGCCCAAATAGATGCCCAAAGAAAGGATTAAACAACTTTCTGCTTTTGCGATTTGTGCTTCCATCTCCCGCAGCTTTAATTCAATTTTATTAATATCATTCTTCGTGGCTACCATTTTGTTATTTGCTTTTACAATTATTTGCAAACAGCCTTTGAGAGGTTTGGGTTTGAGCTTCTTTAACCCCTTTACTTAATAAAAAATTTAATAATGGCAAGGATGCTTGCGATAGATAAAATGGTACTGCTGAAGACAAATACAAACACCCACTTGATTATTTCGGCTTTACTCTCAGCTATCTCGGCTTTAATTTCAGGCTTTAAGGCAAAATTTTTATATAATTCATCTCTTAGGGTAGCAATATCGCGTGTTATAATCTCTTGTTTATTTTCAATTGTATTGTTTATTTCCTCTTTAATCAATGATACAAATTCTTCCGCTTCCTTTTCACCAAATTTAGCTTTCACCAAATTGAACAATTTTATATCAGATATATTGAGCGTTTCAGGCATACATCAAATTTATGCTTTTACGAATGAAAAATGAAATCATTCCCCACTCTATAAACAATTAGGCGTCATGGTCCCGATAGCTATATAGCTATCGGAAGCGGCCCTATCTGCCTTCGCCCCGCTTTGGCGGGAGTGGCAGGTATTATGGTCGCTCCATTTCTCTTGGCCACCTTTGCAATAAATCGCATTATGGAAAGCAGGGCGTATCCATGCTTGGCCTTGTAGATGCTGCCGAGAGTGTAGGGCTAAAATTTATAGGAACTAAATTAAATTTTCTAAAACAACCTTTTACCGGCCTACTTAATAAAAAATTTAATGATGGCAAGAATGGTTACGATAGATAAAATGTTACTACTGAAAACAAATACAAACATCCACTTGATTATTTCGGCCTTGCTTTCAGCTATATCGGCTTTTGTGGCAAAATTTTTATATAATTCATCTCTAAGGGTAGCAATGTCGCGGGTTATAATATCCTGGCTTTTTTCAATCATTTTAATAATAAATTTCAAAATGAAAAGCAGATGCTGCACAGAGTAGTAAGAAATTAGTTTGAAATTTACTTGATGAAAAGTTTTAAAAATCCTACCATGGCGCCTAATTGTGTAGCCCAAAAAATAAATGCCCAAAGTATCAAACGGCTTTCTGTTTTTGCAATTAGTGTTTCCATTTGCGCCAGCTTTAGTTCAAGCTTATTTATATCATCCTTCGATGCGAAAAAGTCTTTTTTCGTTTCCAAAGATCCGTTTACTTCTTCTTTTATTAAAGCTACAAATTGCTCAGCGTCGTTTTCGCCAAATTTAGTTTTCAACAAATTGTATAACCGTATATCAGATATGTTCAACGTTTCTGCCATACACCAAATTTATGTCTTTAATCCCGATAATGATCGGGAGAAAAATGAAATCGTTCCCGCTATATAAACAACTTGATGCGATGGACTGTGGCCCCACCTGCCTGCGTATGGTAGCGAAATACTATGGCCGCTCCATATCACTTGATCACCTGCGCAATAAATCGCAATATGGTAAGCAGGGCGTATCTATGCTTGGATTGGCGGATGCAGCCGAAAGCATAGGTTTAAAATCAGTTGGAGCAAAAATATCATTCGAGCAATTGGTCAATGATGCACCTTTACCGGCAATCATTCATTGGGAGCAATATCATTTTGTAGTGCTTACGCCTGGCGCAAAAAAAAATAGCTTAACTATTGCAGACCCTGCAAGAGGGTTGATTAAACTGAATAAAGAAGAATTTATTAAAAGCTGGGTTTCTATTCCTCCCCCTTCGGGGGAGCCGGAGGGGGCTGGGAACGGAAGGGGAGTGAGCCTTTTATTAGAAAGCACACCCGTATTTAAACAAATGGATTTTTCCGATGACGGGATGGAGAAACGAAAGATCGGGTGGAGTTTTTTATTCAGTTATCTAAAAGATCATAAGGCTTATTTTTTCCAGATATTGCTGGGGCTTATTATCGGCAGTGCCATACAACTCGTATTCCCCTACCTTACGCAAAGCATTGTGGATACAGGTATCAATACACAAAACCTCAACTTCATTCAAATTGTGCTGGCGGCACAGTTGATGCTATTGTTTTCTCAAACGGTGGTAGAGTTTATCCGCAGCCGTATTTTGCTGCACATAAGCACACGCATAAATATTTCCCTGCTCTCAGGCTTTTGGTCAAAGCTTTTAAAGCTGCCCATACAGTTCTTCGATAGCAAACACCCCGGCGACATCATTCAGCGCATTGGCGACCATCACCGCATTGAAGGCTTTCTGACCGGCACGGCGTTAAATACTTTCTTCTCCATGTTTACCCTTGTAATTTTCTCTTTCGTTTTATGGAGTTATAACATAACGGTGTTTGCCATTTTTATCGTGGGCAGTGTTTTATATTTACTTTGGATAAAAATCTTTTTAAGGTATCGCCGCAAATTAGATTATCAGCGATTCGCCATTGCCTCCCGGGAAAATAATGCCACCATGCAATTAGTATATGGTATGCAGGAAATAAAATTGAACAATGCAGAGAACACCTTCCGCTGGGCATGGGAAGGTTTACAGGCAGGCTTGTTCAAATTGAATTTTAAAAATTTATCCCTAAGCCAATACCAGCAGATAGGCGCTTTCTTCATTAACCAGGGCAAAAATATTTTCATAACTTTTATTGTTGCAAAGCTGGTGATAGACGGGCAGCTCACACTCGGTATGATGCTGGCCATTCAATACATCATTGGCCAACTGAATAGCCCGGTTGAGCAATTGATAGGCTTTACACAGCAGGCGCAGGATGCTAAAATTTCTTTGGAACGGTTGAATGATATTCATGCCCTGGAAGACGAGGAACCGGTGCAAAAAGAGTTCAATCATTTTCTTCCGGAAGATCATTCCATTTACATAAAAAATCTTTCTTTTACCTACCCCGGCGCTGGTAATGAACCCGTATTAAAAAATATTAATTTAATAATTCCGGAAGGCAAAGTAACAGCCATCGTAGGCATGAGCGGCAGTGGAAAGAGTACGCTAATAAAATTGTTGCTGCGGTTTTATGAAAGCTACAAAGGGGATATGTATATCGGCTCAGCCAACTTTAAGGCCATCAGCCCGAAATACTGGCGTAGTGTATGCGGCGCCGTTATGCAGGACAATTTTATCTTTAACGACAATATAAGAAAAAATATTACGGTTACTGATGACAAGGTAGATAATGAACGTTTGTTGCATGCCTGCAAAACTTCCAACATTCTACCCTTCATCGAATCATTGCCTCTTGGTTTTTACACAAAGCTTGGCGCAGAAGGCAATGGAATCAGCGGTGGCCAGAAACAACGCATCTCTATTGCAAGGGCGGTTTACAAACAACCGGAGTTTATTTTTTTTGATGAAGCAACCAATTCTTTAGATGCCAATAATGAAAAAGTAATATTAGAAAACCTGCAGGAGTTTTTTAAAAATCGTACGGTTATTATTGTTGCCCACCGCCTGAGCACGGTAAAGAATGCGGATAAGATAGTGGTGCTTGATAAAGGTGAAATAGTAGAAGAAGGAACACATACGGAGCTTACTTTACAGAGAGGGAAATATTATGAGTTGGTGAAGAATCAATTGGAGCTGGGGGATTGAAAATGCCGATAATAGGGGAATTATAAATCTATCCTTTAATAAAAAATTTTACAATGGCTAATATGGCGCCAATGGTAGTAATGGTACTTGTAAATACAAACACAAACATCCACTTAATCATTTCGGTTTTGCTTTCAGCTATTTTTGCGCTCACGGAATCTTTGGTTGCCATTGTGCCAATAATTTCATTTTTCATATTCTCCATATCCTTATTTATATATTGGTACTTATCCTCAACCTGCTTTTGCCACGAACAGGAACAAAGCCAATGGTAGTAATGGTACTTGTGTTTCTGCTTTTACAAATGCAACTAATTGTTCAGCTTCTTTTTCGCCAAGTTTTTCTTTTAATATAGTAAATAATTGGATGTCTGATATGTTTAATGATGTAGCAGGCATGCTGTTTAATTTATTGATACAAATATATCTCAAATGACTTATACCAGCAAAGATACAAGACCCTAATTCAACGAAAATCTATTTGCAATAAAGAATACATTTTCCGAGCACGGCAATGAAATCGAAGACATCATTTCCAATAAGCCACCATATATCGTACGCTGGGGTACCGTTTATTTTTTCCTGCTGTTGCTGGCGCTCGGCTTAATAAGCTGGTTTGTAAAATATCCGGATATTGTTGTTGCAAGGGCAAAGCTCAACAGTGTAAATGCACCACAGCAGGTGATTACAAGAACTGATGGAAAATTGATTAAAATTGAAATAAAGGAAAATACGAAAGTTGACTCCGGGCAAATATTAGGCTTTATGGAAAGTATAGCCAATCCGAAATCAATAATGAATATCAGCCGGCAAATAGACTCAATCAGCAATCTTATTGGCCAAAACAAAACCGATGAGATCATCCATTTTTTTCCGGATTATAAAGACCAGAGATCACTGAATAATCTTGGTGAGCTGCAAACGTCTTATCAAAGTTTTATTCAGTCGTTCATCGCGTTCAGAGATTTTTTAAGCAGTGGTTTTTTTCTCCATAAAAAAAATATGTTACAGGCCGATATGAATAATATTCAAAAACTGCATAATATAGCGACCAATCAGAAAGAGTTATACCAGCAGGATCTTTCACTAAGTAATGAAACTTTTAATGCCAACGAAACTTTGGTAAAGGAGAAAATAATTTCTGCGATGGAATACCGCAACGAAAAAAGTAAACTAATTTCAAAACAGTTATCCTTACCGCAAATCAATGCTTCTATTATCTCCAACGAGAGCCAGCAGAATGAAAAGAGAAAGGAAATAGCAGAGTTGGAAAATCAAATTACCGTACAAAAAAATACTTTTTTACAGGCATTGCAAACCATCAAAAGCCAAGTACAGGCCTGGGATTATAAATATGTATTGAGAGCTCCGGTTTCCGGTAACATTTCCTTCACCGGTTTTTTTCAGGCAAACCAGGAAGTTAAAACAGGGCAGGTGTTATTTTATATTCAGCCCGAAAATACTTCCTACTTTGTTGAAATGCTGATTCCTCAATACAACTCCGGTAAAGTAAAAAAGGATCAGAAAGTTTTACTCAAATTTCAGGCTTATCCACCTGAGCAGTATGGCTCAGTTATTGGAATAATCGAAAATATTAAACCTGTACCAACAGACAGTGGTTATTTGGCAAAAGTTATTTTGCCAAACGGGTTGAATACTACTTATAAAAAAACTTTACAGTACCGCGACGGCTTAATAGCCCAGGCTGATATTATTACACAGGACATGCGATTGCTCGAAAGATTTTACAGCAATGTGAGAAAGCAAATCGAACGCTAAGTATTTCTGAACTAACTTAACTCGTTTATATTATAAATAGATAATTCTTCTTTTTCATTTCTTCTTCCCCCGCAAATCTTTTTTGTCTTCTCTCAATTTTCTCTTAGTTTTAAATCTCTTTATTTCTTAGCAAAAAAAATATAAAATATGATAAAATTCAGCGAGCTGAAAAAGGGTGATTATGTACTTGCAGAATCGGACGGCCAGGCATGGCAAGGAGAGGTAACGGGCTTTAATAATGATGAAAAAGAAATCAGCATCTATAACGGCGTGCAGGATTTTTATTTTAAAGCAGACGATCTTTATCCCATACCCCTTGATGAAAATCAGGTAATGAAACTGAAATTTCACAAAGAGATAAATGAGGACGGCTCAATAAAATATTCGAAGGGGGCTTTCCGCATTCAATGCGCTGCCCAGGATAATTTTACCAACTTTGAAATATGGTACCGCAATGAAAAGAGAATCATGCTTCACCCAATCTCTGTTCACGAGTTACAAAACCATTACCACGCTATGACCAAGATTCACCTGACAGATGATATAATGTAATTACTTTAAAGTTGCGCTTGTCAGGCTTGTCGTGGAATTAACATCCTGTACTATCCCTGCAAAATCCAAATGCACGATGCTGGTGTTTTCAATCATTCCATATTTTTTTGCGTAATAGGTGTCGATGCTTGTAGTGAGTGAAGCTGCAGGTATAAAGGCAGACGTGATCTGTGTGGACACATGAATTACATCATTATACACAGTTCCGTTTATTGTTTTTGAAATCCCGCTTTCAGCTATTGAATTGGAAAGAGTGAACGGTATAGGAATAAGAGAGCCGGGGATATTGATATTTAAGCTCTGGCTCCAATTGCCTCCGGCAGCAAGATTATCTTTCAAATATAGCCGGTCAATTACAGCATTTCCAATGCCTGTAGGCAACGAATCAAACTGATAATAATCATGGCCGGTAAGAACCATATACTGGTTTCCACCAGCCGAATTGGTAAATATGTGATAGCTTTTTCCACTTATACTTGTGTCCATAGTTGTTGACATGAGCGTATAGTCACTCGCCCCCACGGCGCCTGTGTTATCAGTTACATGGTACGTCCACGAGCTTCCGGAAGAGGTGGTTAAATAAGTGTCTGCCGCGGGTGGAGCAGAAGTATTGTCATTCTTCTTGCATGAAAAAATCACGGGCACAATTAAAAAAAGGGAAATTAATTTAAGTTTCATAACGATTTTTTGTGAGGTTACAGTAATAAATAGGGCTTTTTTTGCAAAATTAAATTATTATCTGTTATCTTTGCGCTCCCAAAAATAGTATGGCCAAACAAGCACTCATTAAACAAGACGGTACAATCCTGGAAGCCTTATCCAACGCGATGTTTAGGGTTAAACTTGAGAATGGGCATGAAATTTTGGCAACAATTTCCGGTAAAATGCGGATGCATTACATAAGAATTTTGCCGGGAGATAAGGTTGGAGTTGAAATGAGCCCTTACGATCTTTCAAGAGGGCGAATCATTTTTAGATATAAATAAAAGCTTAACAAAAGCTTAATAAACCAGAAGTTATGAAAGTAAGGGCATCCATTAAAAAAAGAAGCGTTGACTGTAAAATAGTAAGGCGCAAAGGAAGATTGTATGTTATAAACAAAAAGAATCCACGCTTTAAGCAGCGGCAGGGATAAAGCCTAAATAGGCAAAAGGCAATGCGCAATTTGCCGGTTGTCTATTGTCAATTAGAATTGAAGGAATTTTAAATTTAAAAATTAAATATGGCTCGTATTGCCGGTATAGATCTACCAAAAAACAAAAGAGGGGTTATAGGCCTTACATATATATATGGTATTGGACCTTCCACCGCCCGTTACATTTTAGATAAGTCTAATGTAAGCTATGATAAGAAAGTGAATGAGTGGAATGATGAAGAGCAAACATCGATAAGGAATGTGATAAGCGGAGAGTTTAAAACAGAAGGTGCTTTGCGCAGTGAAACACAAACTAACATTAAGCGATTGCTTGATATCGCTTGTTACCGTGGGTTAAGGCATCGTAAGGGATTGCCACTTCGCGGACAACGTACCCGTACAAACAGTCGTACACGAAAAGGCAAGCGTAAGACAGTTGCCGGTAAAAAGAAAGCGCCTAAGAAATAAGTCATCCCGATAGCTATCGGGAGTCAATGGTCAATGGTCAATATAAAGACTATGAACTTTTTTTAATGACAAATGACCCAATGACAAATGACCCAATGACAAATGACTCAATGACTGATGACAAAATAAATATACAATTAGGCTTACATTTTATTTTGAATCAGCACTAGATCTCCCGTAAGCCGGAAGGAGGGTTGATTCAGTCCCAATAGCTGGCTATCGGGAGAAAATTTTTAAAGATTACCTATTAGATCAAATTATGGCAAAAGCTTCCAATCAAAAAGCAACAGGTGCAAAAGCATCCTCAAAAAAAAGGGTTGTAAAAGTTGAGAATTACGGAGATGCACACATCGTTGCAAGTTTCAACAACATTATTATTAGTTTAACCAACAAGCAAGGGCAGGTAATTTCCTGGTCTTCTGCAGGTAAAATGGGTTTCAGGGGTTCTAAGAAGAACACCCCTTATGCAGCCCAGATGGCTGCAGCAGATGCGGCGAAAACCGCATTAGATGCAGGCCTTAAGCGTGTTGATGTTTACGTAAAAGGACCCGGCTCTGGCCGTGAAGGCGCTATCCGTTCTTTATCACAATCAGGTATTGAGATCGTAATGATTAAAGATGTTACTCCTTTGCCCCATAATGGCTGCAGGCCACCTAAGAAAAGAAGAGTTTAAAAACGTACGATGTACGATGTGGTGATGCAACATCGTACATCAAACATCGTACATCGCACATATTTAATAACGGGTGTATCATTAATTTTTGATTTTTAATGATGATATACCGACACTAAAAAATCAATAACAATTATGGCTCGTTACACAGGACCAAAAACAAAGATTTCCAGGATTTTTGGTGAACCCATTACCGGCAACGGCAAGTGGTTAACTAAAAACAGCAATCCCCCGGGGATGCACGGTGCAGCACGCAAGCGCAAAAGCCTTGGTGAATATGCACTTCAGCTACGCGAAAAGCAAAAAGCCAAATACACTTACGGGGTCTTGGAAAAACAATTCCGCAACACATTTAATGAAGCCTCACGCCGTAAAGGTGTGACCGGTGAAAACCTGATAAAGCTTCTTGAAGCACGCCTTGACAATACAGTTTTTCGTATGGGAATTGCTCCCAGCCGGCAGGCTGCGAGGCAACTTGTTTCGCATAAGCATATTACCGTTAATGATAGCGTGCTTAATATTCCGTCTTATTCTTTGAAACCGGGCGATGTAATTAGTTTGAAAGAAAAAACTTCCGGCAATACTAATATTACCGGTAATCTTCGGCCAAAGAATCCAAAGTTTAATTGGCTGGAATGGAGTGAAGGAAATATGCAGGGAACTTTCATTGCATATCCGGAAAGAGAAAGTGTTCCGGAAAATATTAAGGAACAATTGATCGTGGAGTTGTACAGTAAATAGGTGATGAGTGATGAGTGGATTAGGTGATGAGATGTTAGATAGGATAGTGAGTGAAAATAAATAATAGAATAGATTAATTTTTAAATCAAACCAAAAACAAAATAAAAAATGGCCATTTTAAATTTTGTAAAGCCAGACAAAATCGTTCTCCAAAAAAGTACTGATTTTGAAGCACAATTCGAGTTCCGTCCGTTAGAACCAGGTTACGGTGTCACCATTGGCAACGCTTTGCGCAGGGTGTTGCTTAATTCTTTGGAAGGCTATGCAATTGTAGGTATAAGCATTGCAGGAGCTGATCATGAATTTGCTACTATAAAAGGCATAACAGAAGATGTTACTGAAATTATTCTTAACCTGAAGCAGGTACGTTTTAAAAAGAAAACCGACCAGGATGCAGGTACTGAAAAAATCAGTCTTTCTCTAAAGAATAAATCTGAGTTCACCGCAGGTATGATAGGCGATGAGTCTCCATCTTACGAAGTGATGAACCCTGAATTATTGATTTGTACAATGGATAGTTCAGCGAAGCTGGATATTGAAATCACTATCGGTAAAGGCCGTGGCTATGTACCGGCAGAAGAAAGCAAAGAAAAAAGCTCGCACTTTGGTTATATCGCTGTAGATGCTATTTATACGCCCATTAAGAATGTAAAATACAGCATAGAAAATACCAGGGTTGAGCAAAGAACCGATTTCGAAAAGCTGGTAATGGATGTAACCACTGATGGTACTATTCACCCTGAAGAAGCGGTGAAGCAGGCCTCAAGAATATTGATCCAGCACCTGATGATCATCACCGATGAAAATATTACTTTCGATAATAAAGAAGAGAAGAAAGAAGACCTGGTAGATGAGCAAACTTTGCAACTTCGTAAGGTGCTGAAAACTCCGTTGGAAGATCTTGACCTGTCAGTAAGGGCGTTCAATTGCCTGAAAGCAGCAAAGATCAATTCACTGAGCGAACTGGTACAATACGAGCAGGAAGATCTGATGAAGTTCAGAAACTTCGGCCAGAAATCTTTAAGTGAAATTGAGCAGGTGTTGAATGAAAGAGGCCTTGGTTTTGGAATGGATCTTAGCAAGCTAAAGCTTGACGACGAGTAAGCAATCAATTGGCAATGAGCAAAAAGCAAAAAGCAAAAAAGCAATGAGCAATGAGCAATGAGCAATAGGCAATAAGCAATAAGCAATAAGCAATAGGCAATAAGCAATAAGCAATAAGCAATAAGCAATAGGCAATAGGCAATAGGCAATAGGCAATAGGCAATAAAAGCGATAAGCAAAAAGGCAATAAAGCAATAAAAGCAATTGGCAATAAATAAATTCAATAATTGTCCATTGCTGACTGCTAATTGCTGATTGCTGATCGCTGACCGCTGACTGCTGACTGCTGACTGCTGATTGCTTACTACTAATCAATAACACAGGTTATAATTCCTGACACGGTATAGCCTATAAAAAACAATAGTCATGCGTCACGGTAATAAAAACAACAATTTAAGCAGAACAGCCAGCCACAGAAAAGCTTTATTAGGCAACCTCGCTGCCCAGCTTTTTCAGCACAAAAGAATAGTAACTACCCTGGCAAAGGCAAAGGCATTACGTCCTTACGTAGAACCGTTGATCACTAAAGCAAAAGACAACACTACACACCAGCGCAGGCTTGTGTTTAGCCATCTGCAGGATAAAGATGCTGTAAGGGAATTGTTCGATGTGATCAGTGAAAAAACATCTTCCCGCCCCGGTGGATATACAAGAGTGATTAAGTTGGGTAAAAGGGTAGGTGACAATGCTGAACTTGCAATGATAGAACTGGTGGACTACAACGAAGTGTATGGAAAAGGTATTGGCGAACAGGAAACTATAACCAAAAAAACACGCCGGGCCGGCAGAGGTAAGAAAACTGCTTCGGCTCAACCTGAAGTAGAAGCCACCGCCGATGTGGAAGCAAAACCTGCAGAAGCTGAAACCAAACCTGAGGACGAAACCCCGGTTACAGACCCCGTGCCGGTTGATAATCCCGCAACAGAAGCACCGGTAGAAGAACCTGGTGATGCTGAGCCGGAAGTAAAAGCTTAATTTATATATTTTGCCCCGTTCAACCGGGGCTTTTTTTTGTGCTTTATTTTAAAGTAATAGGATTAGGAGCTTATATAAAACCTAAGTAAAAAAGCGACAAGCCTACCTGAGGGCAAGCAGGTGCACAGCTTAACACGAATTTTTTTTATTGTTTCTTTAGATCGCCACTATTTTATTTTTTTAATTGTCAATGCAATCAAAATGCCTAATCCTAAAAAACAATTTAAAAAGAGAATTTAATAAAAAATAAAATTGTTTTTCCTTTCATTTACTTTTCTTTGCACAAATGTGTGGACGCCACAAAACCTTTTAAATGTCTGAACAAAATTCTCCCCGTTCCGCTACTTTAATTTTACAAGATGGTAATATTTTCCAGGGTAAAGCCTTTGGTAAGATAGGTGTTGCCACCGGTGAAATTTGTTTCAATACAGGCATGACCGGCTACCAGGAGGTATTTACCGATCCAAGTTATTACGGGCAAATAGTAATAATGAATAGCGTGCATATTGGTAATTACGGCGTAAATGAGACTGATGTGGAAAGTGATTCTGTAAAAGTAAAAGGCGTAATCAGCCGAAATCTCGAAGAGCAATATTCCCGTTTTGCTGCCGGCGATTCACTGCAGCAGTATTTTGCAACACAAAATGTTGTGGCCATTGATGGCATTGATACCCGTGCGCTTGTTACCTATATAAGAAGTAATGGCGCTATGAATTGTATCATATCTTCAGGAGGACAAAGTATAGATGAACTTAAAGAAATGCTCGCTGAGGTGCCTTCAATGGATGGGCTGGAACTTGCCGGTAAAGTTTCTGTAAAAGACAGTTATACCATCGGTGATGAAAATAATAAAGTGCGGGTTGCAGTACTTGATTACGGTATTAAAAAGAATATTTTAAACTGCATGATCGAAAGAGGCGCTTTTGTAAAAGTGTTTAATGCCGATGCAGAATTTGAAGAAATAGAAAGCTTTAAGCCGAATGGTTACTTTATAAGCAACGGCCCGGGAGACCCTGAACCATTGCATAAAGCGGTTACTACCATTAAAAAAATACTTGCGGCAAAAAAACCTTTATTTGGAATTTGCCTTGGGCAGCAATTACTCGCTTTGGCAAATGATATACCTACTTTTAAAATGCATCATGGACATAGGGGATTGAATCATCCGGTAAAAAATTTAATAACCGGTAAATGCGAAATCACCACACAAAATCACGGGTTCGGTGTAAACGCAGAAGCAATTAAAGCAAATGAAAATATTGAAATCACGCATGTCAATCTAAATGACAATTCAATTGAAGGCATACGGCTAAAAGACCGTCCCGCCTTTTCAGTTCAATATCACCCCGAAGCCACGCCAGGACCGCATGACAGCCGTTACCTATTCGATGAGTTTTTCGAGATGATGAACGCCCATAATAGTTCATAGTTTTATAGTTTATAGTTCATAGCCCTTTATGTATTAATAGTGAATTTCAAGAACGGGGTTAAAACTCTATCCCTAAATTAATTCACCTAATTCGCCTAATTCGTGTAATTAGTGGCAAAAAAACTAATTCGTCTAATTCGTGTAATTTGCGGCAAAAAAAAATCTATGAAAATAGCAATTATAAACGGGCCTAATTTAAACCTAATAGGATCAAGAGAAACTGATATCTATGGCGGAGAATCTTTTGAACATTACTTCAATAAAATCCGTAAAAAATACGAGAACGTTGATTTTGATTATTATCAAAGCAATGTAGAAGGAGAGTTGATTAATGAATTACAAAGTGCCGCCCTAAAAATGGATGGCATTATTTTAAATGCAGGAGCTTATACACATACATCCATAGCAATAGGTGATACAATAGCCGCCATAAAAGTGCCCGTGGTGGAAGTGCATATTTCTAATATAGAAGCCCGCGAAGAGTTTAGGAAGTATTCGCACATCACGGCTAAATGTGCAGGTACTATTTTCGGCTTTGGGCTGAAAGGATATATGCTTGCTGTAGAGTCTTTTTTGAAATGATTGTTCGTGTACAACGATGAACCGGCTTATTCATTGCAACAGGAAGACATTAGTATTATTGTATGAAGCTTTTTTTAACCCGCGCTTTAGTATCACGGTGGCATTGTTATGAACAGTAGCATTGCATAGCCATAAATTATTTCCTTTACTTTAATATCTACCATACCCACACCTCTACAGCGTAACCGGCACGTCTACCAGTGCCTTATCCCAGGCAAATTTCATTACCGCTTCTTGGTCTCCCTTTTTTTCAAATTGAATAGTAAAGCTTTCAACGGGAGCAGCTAATTCGGTAGCCGGGGCTTGTATTCTTAGCACATCATTTTTTTCATTGTAAGTATAAGCGCCCCAGTAATCAAGATCACTGTTTAAAATGATCGTCCATTCTTTTTCGCCGGGAATAGTAAAAAGAGAATAATTTCCTGCTTTCACTTTTTTACCTGCTAACATTACGTCTTGGTAAAATTTTATTTCAGTCGCTTCATTAGCTCCGGTGCGCCATACTTTGTCATAAGGCACGAGCTTGCCAAAAATTTCTCTTTCATTCTTTTGTGGCCTGCTATAAGTAACCCTGATGGTAGCCTTGTCTCCCGGCTTCCTGTCGTGGGTAAAATTATTAGGGTAGTAAGCCATATCCATCGGGCTTTTGTCAGGCTCTGTAAAAGTCTGTGCCTGCAACATACTGCCGCATAAAACAATTAGTGCTGTAGTTAAAAAAAATCTTTTCATAATTATCTTTTGTAAAGGGATTAATAAAAAATTTGTAAAAAATATTTTAAAAGGGAAACAATTAGTTGATGCAAATAACCTTTGTTTGCCGTGAAGATATGAATTGTAAATTAAGCAAGATATTTTATAGTATCTATTTATAATCGTACAATTATGCCCGTAAATTGTCGCAATCTGCCCCGCACTTTTTCTTACGCTAATCATAACTTTATTTCATTGTTCAAATAAATATTTTACAAATGGAAAACAATTATAAAGATGAAATACTTTCAGGGTTAGATGAAACAACCAATGATCTTTTGCAAACGATCGCCCTTTTTACGCAAGAAGGATTTAATAAAATACCGTTTGAAAATAGTTGGACGGCAGCGCAAGTGGCAGATCATATTTTTAAATCTGAAACAGGTATTCCGGCAGTGCTGCAAGGAAACACTAAGCCAACTGAAAGACAGCCGGACGAAAAGGCTGCACAAATAAAATCCATCTTCCTGGATTATAATTTAAAAATGAAATCGCCTGAATCTGTTTTGCCATCAAACGAAAAACAAGATAAAGAGCAAAAAACTTTGGCTTTAAAAGCAAACAGGGAAAAGATCGTAAGCCTTGCCAGCGCCATAGATTTAGAGAAAACGTATTATGACTTTCCGTTTCCAACTATGGGTGAATTTACCGGAATCGAATGGCTGACTTTTGCGATATGCCATACAAAAAGGCACACGCATCAAATGAAAAACATTTATAGTAAGCTGATGCAGGCATAGATTTTATTTTCTAATTTTCTTTCCATCGAAGGAACCATATATTTGACGGTAGCTCATTTTAGTTTATAAAAATCTCCACATCTTTTCTCTTCTATCGAAAGAATAAAAATTTTTAAGCAGTGCCGCTTTTTAATATAGGTGTCATTATTTCTACAGCGGGATGGTTGTGGATATGCCGCCTCATCATCTCACTATTTCATTTAGCTATATCCAGCAGCTAAATATTTTTTTTGAAATTAACACCCAGTATTGAAACGATTGAAGCTGCTGATTCTTTTCAATTTGATATTACCCATTTCTATTTGTAATTAGAAATATCGTACACTGAAAATCTATAACATACGCAATTCTAGATATGATGATATTGCACAAATAATGCTGGAGTGCGGCTATAGCAAACCCATATTAATTTGATTGGCAAAGTCTTTGTATTTATTTTTCTAAAGTGAATTGGATTTAGTTTTCAATCAATTCTAAAAGTTGCGTTCTGTAACTTTTTCCACGCAAGCGAAAAAGAATCCATGAATATCATGATGTCTCTCTATGCAACACTCTTTTATAGCATCTGATTTTTTATTCTTTTGAAGAGTATATCGAAATTTTGTTGCGAGGAGCATGGCTGCGAGTAAAGCATCACGAATACATTTATGTATCCATCATAAAATGAATTACTAATCAAAACTTTTTAAAACATATTTACAATGAGCCAGACAGTAGGAGATTTTCTAATAAACAGGTTATCAGAATGGGGCATCACGAGGATCTTTGGATTCCCTGGTGATGGCATCAATGGTCTTATGGGTTCCATGGACAGGGCCAAAGATAAAATGGATTTTATACAGGTAAGGCATGAAGAGAATGCAGCGTTCATGGCGTGCGGCCACGCAAAGTTTACCGGCGAAGTTGGCGTGTGCATGGCAACTTCAGGGCCAGGTGCTATACATTTATTGAATGGTTTGTATGATGCAAAGATGGACCACCAACCGGTTGTGGCGATTGTCGGTCAACAGGCCCGAGCAGCTATTGGTGGTAGTTACCAGCAGGAAGTGGACTTAATTTCTTTATATAAAGATGTAGCGCACGAATATGTTCACATGGCAACCGTGCCTTCTCAAATGCGCCATCTTGTGGATCGTGCGGTGCGTATAGCAAAGAATGAACGTTGTGTTACCTGCATCATTATTCCCAATGATTTGCAGGATGAAGATTTTGAAGAACCAAAGAGAGCACATGGTACGGTTCATTCAGGCCTGAATTATTCTGCGCCAAAAATTATTCCTCAACAATCAGATTTGCAAAGATCCGCCGATATTTTAAATGAAGGAAAAAAAGTGGCGATGCTCGTGGGTGCTGGTGCATTGGAAGCTGCTGATGAAGTGTTACAGGTGGCAGATTTATTAGGCGCCGGTATTGCAAAAGCATTGTTGGGTAAAGCGGTAGTTCCCGATGATCTTCCTTTTGTCACGGGCTCTATTGGCTTACTGGGAACCAAACCCAGTTGGGATTTGATGATGGATTGTGATACTTTATTAATGGTAGGTTCCAGTTTTCCTTACTCTGAATTTTTACCTAAAGAAGGTCAGGCAAAGGGAATTCAAATAGATATAGATGGAAAGATGCTGGGCATTCGTTACCCGATGGATATAAATTTACAAGGAGATAGTAAAGAAACATTAAAAGCTTTGATACCACTTTTGCAAAGGAAAGAAGACAGAACCTGGCGTGGTGAAATAGAAGACAATCTCAAAGAATGGTGGGAGGTACTGGAAGCAAGAGCTATGAACAGCGCTGACCCGATAAATCCTCAGAGGCTTTTCTGGGAATTGTCAAAACAGCTTCCTGATAATTGTATTTTATCATCCGATTCTGGTACCTCAGCAGACTGGTTTGCACGTGATATAAAAATCCGCAAAGGCATGAAAGCTTCTCTGTCAGGCAATCTGGCGACTATGTGCCCCGGCGTGCCTTATGCCATTGCAGCGAAGTTTGCTTATCCTGATAGAATGTCCATTGCACTTGTTGGTGATGGCGCTATGCAGATGCTTGGTAACAATGGGATAATTACGATTGCAAAATATTGGAAGAGATGGAAAGATGCGAGGCTGATGATTGTAGTGCTCAACAACCGCGACCTTAACCAGGTAACATGGGAACAACGCATCATGGAAGGCGATCCGAAATTTGAAGGCTCGCAAAATGTTCCCGATTTCCCTTATGCTGATTATGCAAAAATGCTTGGGCTTGATGGAATAAAAATTGATAAACCTGAAGACATCATTCCTTCGCTCGAACACGCCTTTACTTTAAACCGGCCTGTGGTGATTGATGTTTATACCGACCCGTCCGTGCCGCCATTGCCACCACACATAACTTTCAAACAAGCCAAAGCCTTTGCCTCTTCTATGTTTAAGGGTGACCCTAACACATGGGATATGATAAAGCAATCCTGGAAAGATGTCATAGAAAATTATTTACCCCACTCGCAGAAATAGAGACTTGAAAACAGCAGGCAGTATATTAATTGAAGATCTAAAAGTATCCGCTTACAAAATACCGACAGACTTAGCGGAAGCAGATGGAACCATTTCGTGGAATAGTACCACCATGATTTTAGTTGAAATAAATGGCGGTGGCAAAACGGGAATTGGATACACGTATGCTAACGAAGCTGCCGGTGTTGTGATAGAAAAAACATTAAAGCAAATCGTTGTGGGAAAAAACGTGATGAACATTGAAGGCATTACAGCAGCGTTAATAAAAGCCATCAGGAACAATGGGAATGTTGGCATAGCAATGATGGCTGTATCGGCTGTGGACAACGCTTTGTGGGATTTGAAAGCAAAAATATTTGACGTTCCCTTGTGTGTTTTGCTGGGGCAGGTAAAAGATGAGATGCTTATTTATGGAAGCGGGGGTTTTACTTCTTATGATGATGAGCAATTAGAAAATCAATTAGGCGGATGGGCAAATGAAGGAATACAATATGTAAAGATGAAAATTGGTACGCATCCGGAAGATGATGTATCAAGAGTAAAAAAAGCAAGAGAAGCCATAGGAAAAAATACAGGTTTGTTTGTAGATGCGAATGGTGCATACACCGTGAAGCAAGCGTTAGAAAAAGCAGCATCATTTGCAGAGTATGATGTAAGCTGGTATGAAGAACCGGTAACATCTGATAACTTAAAAGGATTACGTTTTATACGAGAACATGCACCACATAAAATAAATGTTGCCGCCGGCGAATATGGATACAATCTTCCTTATTTCGATAAGATGATACATGAAGGATCTGTAGATATTTTGCAAGCAGATGCCACCCGTTGCGGTGGCATTTCTTATTACATGAAGGCCGGTTACCTGGCTGAAGCATACGAAATTCCGTTCTCTTCGCATTGTGCGCCATCACTGCATTTGCACGCTTCACTTGCCTTGCCGTCCTTTTTTATATCAGAATATTTTCACGATCATGTAAGAATTGAAAACCTGTTTTTTGACGGAGTATCGCAACCTGTAAATGGTTATTTGAAGCCCGATCTTTCAAGGCCTGGCATAGGTTTGGAATTAAAATATAAAAATGCAGAAAAGTATAAAATCTTAAATCCAATACAGGTAATTACATAATGTCCCTCTCCCGGAGAGGGGTTGGGGTGAGGCTCCAGGCTTTGGCTTAATTTTTAAAAATAAAGATGCAGAGAAATATCGAATATAAAATGTTACATGGCTTTACAGGTCACGTCCCTCTCCTTCGGAGAAGGGTTGGGGTGAGGTATAAAGCTTTAAAATTCTAAACAATGATATCATCAAACGTAGAGGAAGTATTAGAAAAATCACTTAGCGGGGAACACGAAAATGGAAGTGATGAAATAATTTATAAAACAGTTTTCGAAACACCTCAGTCGAAAGGTGTAGATGCAATTTCAATAGAAAAAGAATTGAAGCAAATCATACAAGGTGAAGTACGTTTTGATGATGGCACAAAGGCTTTGTATTCTACTGACGGCTCTAACTACCGGCAAATACCCATTGGTGTTGTCTTGCCTAAATCAGAACAAGACATAATCAATACTTTAGCCATTTGTAAAAAATATAAAGCGCCCGTGCTATCAAGAGGCGGAGGCACGAGCCTCGCCGGGCAATGCTGTAATGTTGCGGTGGTCATGGACATGTCAAAGTATTACAACAAGATTTTGAACATTGATAAATACAACAAACTGGTGAGTGTGCAGCCCGGCATTGTGCTTGATGAAATGCGCAATGCTACAGAAGAAAAAGTGTCGCTTACCTTCGGCCCGGATCCTGCAACCCACAGCCACTGCACACTTGGCGGCATGCTTGGTAATGATTCGTGCGGCATACATTCTGTGATGGCGGCTTTGCGCGGCAACGGCGCCCGTACGGCAGACAATACTGAATCGCTTACCGTTATTACTTACGATGGCATTAAAATGAAAGTAGGTCCTACGTCGGATGAGGAGTATAATAACATTATCAATGAAGGTGGAAGAAAAGCTGAGATATATAAACAGCTTCGCGACCTGCGGGATAAGTATGCCGGTCTCATCCGTGAAAAATTTCCAAATATTCCAAGAAGAGTTTCCGGTTATAATCTTCCACAGCTGCTTCCTGAAAATGGTTTCAATGTGGCGCAGGCGCTTGTCGGTTCCGAGGGTACATGTGTTACGATTCTTGAAGCAACGCTTCAGTTAATAGAAGCGCCGAAAAATAAATCACTCCTGGTTTTGGGGTATCCTGATGTGTATGCTGCGGGCCATGCAGTAATGCAAATTCTTAAACATGAACCCATTGGCCTTGAAGGTATTGATGATCTATTGATCGGTTACATGAAAAAGAAAGGGCTGGATTTAAAAGACCTGCCTTTGTTACCTAAGGGAAACGGTTGGCTGCTGGTGGAGTTTGACGGAGATACAAAAGGGGATTCCGACAACAAAGCAAGAAAATTAATGGATGAATTAAAGTCTGGTGACGATGCACCTTCCATGAGCTTATTTGATGATCCTGAGCAGGAAAAAATGTTATGGGAAATTCGTGAGTCGGGCCTCGGCGCTACGGCCTGGGTGCCCGGGGAGCCAATGACAGTGCCGGGCTGGGAAGATTCCGCCGTGCCGCCGGAGAAAGTGGGCGATTATCTAAAAGACCTGCGGGAGCTGTTTAAAAAATATGGTTACAATCCTTCTTTGTATGGCCACTTTGGGCAGGGCTGCATTCATTGCAGGGTAGAGTTTGACCTCTTTACAAAAGAAGGCCTTGAAAAATATAAAGCATTTACTATTGAGGCATCGCACCTCGTAGTAAGCTATGGCGGCTCTAACTCTGGTGAGCATGGAGATGGCCAGGCACGCGGAGAGTTGTTGGAAATAATGTTTGGTAAAGAATTAGTGCAGGCTTTTAAAGAATTTAAAACGATATGGGATCCTGAATGGAGA
Source organism: Hanamia sp. (assembly GCA_965217965.1). Classification (GTDB taxonomy): domain Bacteria; phylum Bacteroidota; class Bacteroidia; order Chitinophagales; family Chitinophagaceae; genus Ginsengibacter. The sequence goes on from CBDCJQ010000002.1 coordinate 2,342,132, forward strand.
ATGAATCCCGGCAAAATAGTTGACTCCTACGGCGAGTTAGCCAATCTCAGGATCAACAATAAATATGACCCGCCAAAAACGAAAACGTTTTTTCAATTTCCTGATGATGAAAATAATTTTGCCAGGGCAACTTTGCGTTGTGTGGGCGTAGGCAATTGCCGCAGGCATGAGCATGGTACTATGTGCCCGAGCTACATGGTAACACGCGATGAAAAAGACAGTACACGTGGGCGTGCAAGAATTCTCTTTGAAATGCTGGAAGGCGATGTTACAAAGAATGGATGGAAAGATGATAATGTAAAAGATGCCCTCGACCTGTGCCTGGCTTGCAAAGGTTGCAAAGGCGATTGCCCCGTGAATGTCGATATGGCAACCTACAAATCAGAATTTCTTGCGCATTATTATAAAGGAAGATTACGGCCACGTACGGCTTATGCCTTCGGCTGGATCTATTGGTGGTCGCGGCTTGCAACACATATACCCGGCATTGCAAATTTTGTAATGCATGCGCCGGTTATAAGTTCCATCACTAAAGGAATAGCAGGTGTGGCGCAGCAGCGCAAGATGCCAAAGTTTGCCCCGCAGAATTTTAGAGAGTGGTTTGAAAAAAGAAATAAAAAACCTCGTGGCAAAATGAAAGTGATTTTATGGGCAGACACTTTTAATAATTTCTTTCTTCCCGAAACCCTCGTTGCCGGTGTTGAAGTGTTGGAAGCTGCCGGTTGTGATGTTATTCTTACAAAAAAAACTTTATGCTGCGGGCGGCCGCTGTACGACTTCGGTATGCTATCTACGGCAAAGAAAATGCTGGTGGACATAATGGAAACATTGAAAGATGAAATTGAAAATGATATTCCCATAGTTGGCCTGGAACCAAGTTGTGTTGCCGTTTTCCGGGATGAGCTTTGCAATCTTTTTCCGAATAATGAAGATGCAAAAAGATTAAAGAGCAATGTTTTTACCCTGGCCGAATTCCTGGAAGAGAAAGCGCCTGATTTCAATTTTCCCAAACTAAAAAGAAAAGCGATCGTTCACGGGCATTGCCATCATAAAGCGATTATGACCATGCAATGCGAAAAAGATCTTTTCAAAAAATCAGGCCTGGATTATGAAATGCTTGACTCAGGTTGTTGTGGTATGGCCGGTTATTTTGGTTATGAAAAAGGAGATCATTACGATGTATCCATTAAGGCAGGGGAGCGGGTTTTGCTGCCTGCCGTAAGAAATGCCGGCAAACAAACCATTGTAATTGCAGATGGCTTCAGTTGTCGTGAGCAGATAGAGCAGGAAACAGATCGCAAAGGATTGCATCTTGCACAGGTGCTGCAAATGGCTTTGAGAGAAAAAGATAGTCATTACCCCAATCCTTACCCGGAAAGGAAGTACGTGGATGGTATGAAGCTGAAAGATAAAAGTAAAACGATCAGGAACTTAATTGGCCTTGCTTCTATCGCTATTGCTATCACCGCGATTGTTATTTATAAAAAGAAAAATAAATAGTACAAAATGAAAAAAGATTTTTTAAATAAAACAGTGGTAATCACCGGCGCTTCCGCAGGTCTTGGAAGAGCGATGGTGCGTGAGTTTGCAAAGCAGGGAGCTAATGTGGGTTTGCTGGCAAGAGGCGAGGATGGATTAAATGCTGCGAAAATAGAAGTAGAGGAGTTAGGAGGAAAGGCGCTGGCAGTTGTTACCGATGTGGCGAAGGCTGATGAAGTGGAAGATGCCGCCAAAAAAATAGAAGAGCATTTCGGAAGCATTGATATCTGGATAAATAATGCCATGGTAAGTGTGTTCGGCCCTTTTAAAAAACTGGAAGCAATAGATTTTGAACGCGTAACGGATGTTACCTATCTCGGGCAGGTGTATGGTACATCGGCAGCCTTAAAAAGAATGTTGCCAAAAGATAAAGGCACCATCATTTTAATTGGCTCTGCCCTGGCCTATCGCGGCATTCCTTTGCAGTCTGCGTATTGCGGCGCAAAGCATGCTATTCATGGTTTTTTTGAATCATTAAGAAGTGAATTAATAAAAGATAAAAGCAAGGTAAAGCTCAGCATGGTGCAAATGCCTGCTATGAATACAACACAATTCAGTTGGGTAAAAAGCTATTTAAAAAACAAGCCAAAACCGATGGGAAGAATTTATGAACCGGAGGTTGCTGCGAAAGCTGTGGTGCAGGTGGCGAGAGATCATCAAAGAGAATTGTATGTTGGCTACCCAACAGTGCAAACTATTTTAGGCAATAAAATTTTGCCGGGATATTTGGATAAATACCTTGCTGACACCGGCTTTCAGGGGCAACAAACTAATGAACCGGTTTCTCCCGACAGGCAACATAATTTATATGAACCTGTGCCCGGCGACCATGGCGCAAGGGGAACATTTGCTGCTGATTCGTGGGATCATAGCCCGGAAACATGGATGGCGACGCATAAAAAAACCACAGTTGGATTAGTGGCGGGCATCATAGCAGGATTGTGTGCGATAGTATATTTCAGCAATAATGAAAATTAATAATTGATAAATTAATGATATTGCTGTGAGTATTTTTTTATAAAAAAGTAATAACATTAATAAAAAAAATACATGAACAATAAACATGCACCCGGTGCACCGGGTATAGAACCCAAGTGGACATCGAGCGCCAAATCAGGAATTGGTAAAGCGCTGAACACCGCTTCGCAAGTGACTTTCAGCCTAAGCCACGGTATTGTAAATGAAGTATATTATCCAAGAGAAGATATAGCTTGTATAAGAGATATGGAATTGCTTATCACTGATGGAACGGATTTTTTTGCTGAAGAGAAAAGAGATTGTGATCACAGTATAAAAATGATGAAGGTTGGTATTCCTGCTTATAAAATTACCAACACGTGCCGGCAAAAAAAGTTTGAAATAACAAAAGAAATTATTGCTGATCCTTTTCGTAATACTCTGTTGCAAAAGATAAATTTTAAAGCAAAGAAAAAACCTTCTGGCAAATACCGCCTGTATGTATTATTGGCGCCTCACTTAAATGATCATGGCAAAAACAATACCGGCCGGATTGGAGAATACAAAGGCATACCAATGTTGTATGCGCACAGTGATGGCTTGTGTCTGGCGCTTGCCGGCACATCTAAATGGCTGAAGCGTTCTGTTGGTTATGTTGGCCATTCTGATGGATGGACTGACCTGCACAGGCATAAAGAGATGACATGGGAATATACGCAAGCCGATGATGGCAACATTGCATTAATGGCAGAGATAGATTTGTCTGAAAGCACTGAATTTATATTGGCGCTTTCCTTTGGTAGAAATGTAAATGAGGCTTCGAATCATGCACGCAGCAGCCTGCTCGATGGCTTTGACTCTTTAAAAGAAAATTACATTGAAGGGTGGGAGAAATGGATAAAAAGCCTGAGGCCGCTTGAGGCAAAAAATTATAAAATAAGCGCTGCCGTAATGCGCATGCATGAAGCACGAACTTTCCCCGGAGGCATTATCGCAAGCCTGTCTATTCCCTGGGGGGAAACAAAAGGTGATAGTGACAAAGGCGGCTATCACGTAGTGTGGCCGCGGGATTTGGTGGAAAGCGCCGGTGGTTTTCTTGCCTTAAAAGCTTATGACGATACAATGCGCATTTTAAATTATTTGATGTCCACACAAAAGGAAGATGGAAGCTGGCCGCAAAATATGTGGCTGGAGGGAACCCCCCATTGGAAAGGTTTGCAAATGGACCAGACCGCATTTCCGATCGTGATTGTTGAGCGCTGCAACCGGAGCAAGGCGATAGAAAAAGACAGGATGGAAAGATATTGGCCTGGTATTAAAAAAGCAATTTCTTTCTTAGCAAAAAACGGCCCTTACACCCAGCAGGACAGGTGGGAAGAAGAGAAGGGCTATTCGCCTTTTACGATTTCGGTTTCTATAGCAGGATTGCTTGCCGGCGCTGACCTGGCTGAACTAAATCACGAAAAAGAACTTGCCGTTTATTGTCGTGAAATGGCTGATGAATGGAATGAAAATATAGAAAAGTGGACCTATGTAACAGGCACGCCTCTTGCCGGGAAGCATGACGTGGAAGGTTATTACATAAGAATTAATCCATACCACTACATCTCTGCTGATGAATTAGGCGACAAGGAAATTGATCTTAAAAATCATAATAACGGTAACGGTAAAACGAAGTTAACTGATTTGGTAAGCGTAGATGCTTTGGCGTTAGTGAGGTTCGGCTTGCGTGCAGCAGATGATCCCAAAATCCTGAATACCATTAAAGTGATAGATGCCATGCTGAAAGTAGATACGCCGAACGGCCCTTGCTGGCATCGCTACAACAACGATGGCTATGGCGAACATGAAAATGGTGATGCGTATGATGGTACCGGCATTGGCCGTGCCTGGCCTTTGCTTACAGGCGAAAGAGCGCACTACGAAATGGCCGCCGGAAATATAGTTGAAGCAAAAAAATTATTGAAAGCATTGGATGCATTTTCTAACAATGGTTTTCTATCTGAACAAATATGGGATACAGCAGACATACCGGAAAAGGAATTATTCTTTGGAGAACATTCCGGTTCGGCAATGCCTTTAACCTGGGCGCATGCAGAGTATGTGAAATTATGTGCTTCTATCGGCGCTAAAAAAGTTTTTGATATGCCGCCGCAAACACAGGAGCGCTACATTAAACTAAATACAAAAGCTGCTTTCCAGGTATGGCGTTTCAAACATAAGCTGCAATCAATTCCCAAAGCAAAAACTTTACGCATACAAACACTTGCGAAAGCCACAGTGCAATGGACCTGTAACGGGTGGAAAACAGAAAATTCAACAGAAACAAAAGACCTTAGTATTGGAATTTTCATTGCAGATATTAAAGCAGACAATAACGATACCAAAAAGATTGAATTTACTTTTTACTGGACTGAAGCGGATAAATGGGAGAATGAAAATTTTTCAGTGGAAATAGAGAGCAGGTAAAAGTTTAGTTTATAAAATTATTTGAATCACTTCGTTTAAATTAATTTCTAAATAACCATACAGACTAAGTACATTTAGTAATACTTATTAGAATAATACCCAAAGCAAATTTTTGCGTTTAATGCATGCACACCAACTATATTTTTTTAAAACATATTTCTTACAGTCTATCACTAACCCTGCTTCGCAACAAGCCGAAAAAATAAATCATCTTTTCAACACTTTCAACATCGCGGCTGCGGCAATGTTGTTGCTTGTAATTTTTCTCGTTATTTATATAAGTATAAAGTTCAGGGAAAAGAAAGATGATACCAGTGAGCCGAAGCAAACGCATGGCAACAAAAAACTGGAAGCTTTAATGATTGGCGTACCAATGCTCTTGTTAGCTTATTTTTTTTATGAAACCATTCATGTAGAAAAGCAAATAGCTCCCTCTGTAAATACAAGCCAACAACCGGATGTAATTATCACCGGGCATCAATGGTGGTGGGAAGTTGAATATCCTGCCTCGGGCGTTATTACAGCAAATGAAGTTCATTTGCCTGTTGGAAAACATTTGTTGATGGAGATGCGCTCTGCAGATGTAATACACGACTGGTGGGTGCCCGAATTGGGAAACAAAATGGATTTGATCCCTGATATAAATAATTATTTATGGCTCGACATAAATAAGCCGGGAAAATACATTGGCGCCTGCAGTGAATTTTGCGGGGCACAACATGCCTGGATGCGGATTAACGTGATCGCACAAACGCAGGAGGATTTTAATAATTGGCTTGCCGCAAATGCTTCGAATGCTGTAGCGATACAAGACACAATGGCGATAGCAGGGGCGAGGCTCTTTCAGCAAAAGACTTGCAGCAACTGCCATCGAATACAAGGCACTGCCGCCGCCGCAGTAGTAGGCCCGGATTTAACGCACATCGGTAGCCGCCAGGAAATTTTAACCGGCTTAATGAAAAACAATGAAGACAATTTATATAAATGGATCAATCATCCGCAGGAAATAAAACCCGGCGCTCACATGCCTGATTTTATTTTAGATAAAGATGCGGTACACGCAATCGCATCTTATCTCAGTTCATTAAAATGAAGTTGATTGGTTAATTGGTTAATTGGTTGATTGGTTAATTGGTTGATTGGTTGATTGGTTGATTGGTTAATTGGTTGATTGGTTGATTCGTGTAAATCCGTGCAATTAGTGGCAAAAAATTATAATTCGTGGTCAAAAAATATGAATGAATTAGTTGAAATACCGGAGCCATCAACATCTTTCCCAGGGCTGGGGGTGAGTAACGACCAGGGTTTGCTGCAATGGATATCATCTGTTGATCATAAGATGATTGGTATCATGTATCTCACTGTTTCACTCTTTTTCTTTCTGATCGGCGGCCTGGAAGCCTTGCTTATGCGTACGCAGCTTGCCTGGCCGATGCTGCATTTTTTAAGCCCCGAAACATATAATCAGTTCTTCACCATGCATGGCACTACCATGATTTTTTTAGTAGCCATGCCTGCAATATTCGGCTTCTCTGTTTACTTTGTCCCGTTGATGATTGGCGCTAATGAAATGGCTTTCCCGCGAATGAATGCCTTTAGTTTATGGATCACTCTGTTTGGTGGTTTGTTATTATACTTTAGCTTTCTTGCCGGTGGCGCACCCGATGCAGGTTGGTTTAATTATGCACCGCTCAATCAAAAAAATTATTCAAGCACACCCGGCATTGATTACTATGCAATGGGTCTTTTGCTTGCGGGCATCGGGAGTGTTACCACTGCCATTAATCTTATAGTAACGATACTGCATCTTCGAATAAAAGGGATGAAATTAAACAAGCTTCCTTTATTTGTTTGGATGGTGCTGGTAAATTCTTTTTTGGTGATTGCCGCCTTGCCTGCTCTGAATGCAGCGCTGGCTATGGTTTTGATGGACCGGCAATTTCATGCACACTTTTTTAATACAGCCAATGGCGGCTCTGCCTTATTATGGCAGCACTTGTTTTGGATATTCGGCCATCCTGAAGTGTATATTGTTATTCTTCCTCCCTTCGGAATTTTATCCGAAGTGTTCCAGGTTTTTTCACGCAAGCCAATTTTTGGTTATGCATTTGTTGCCGCCTCTTCTGTAGCTATTGCTTTGCTTGCTTTTGGCGTGTGGGTGCATCACATGTTTGCCACTGGGCTGGGTACTACGGTGGATTCATTTTTCGCTGCAAGCAGCATGCTCATTGGTATTCCCACCGGGGTAAAAATATTTAACTGGCTAGCTACGATGTATGGCGGTAAAATAAAGTTTACCGTTTCCATGATGTTTGCTGTTGCTTTTCTTATTGAGTTTACCATTGGCGGCTTGAGCGGGATAGCCTTTTCAATTGTGCCGATCGACTGGCAGCTAACGGATACTTATTATGTGGTGGCGCATCTTCATTATGTATTTATTGGCGGTACTATCTTTGGATTGTTTGCCGGCTTGTTTTACTGGTTCCCAAAAATGTCTGGGAAAATCTTGAATGAAAAATTAGGTAAATGGTTTTTTTGGCTCTTTGTAATTGGCTTCAATGCAACATTTTTAGTGCAGCATGCATTAGGTATGCTTGGCATGCCGCGAAGGGTATTCACTTATCCTGATCTTCCCTGGTATGGTGTGTTGAATTTTATTTCTACCGCCGGGGCTTTTTTAATGGGTGCTTCGGTATTGTTGTTGGCTTATTTGATTCGTAAAAGTATAAAAAGCGGAAAGGTTGCCGGCGATGATCCGTGGAATGCATATACGCTGGAGTGGGCAACATCTTCGCCGCCTGAATTGAAAAACTTTGATGAGCTGCCTGTAGTGAATGACCGGCGCCCATTGTATAAGCCCCCGGCCCCGGAGGGGAGAAGAAAAGAGTAGCCCCCGACCCCAAAGGGGGAAAGCATCGAGGCTTCCTATAGAGAAAAGAGAATTTTTTTTTGAATAGAGAAACAAAAAGATTGAGAAATGGAAAAAAATAAAGATCAAATTTTCAAGGAGAACTTCCCAAAGTCCCCCTCTGGGGCATTTAAGGGGCAGGCAACAACGATGATGAAGCTGGTAGTGGGTACCGAAGCAATGTTCTTTGTGTCACTGATCATGGCATTCGTTTATATGGCTTACAATTCAGGCTTTGAGCCGTATGAAGTGAGCAAGCTCGACATTAAGACCACCGGTATATTTACGCTCTTTTTATTCAGCAGCAGCTTCACTTTTTGGCTGGCTGAAAAAAAATATAAGAAGGGAAATATCAAAAGTTTAAAAATATGGCTGGTAACTACGATTTTATTGGGTGCTATATTTTTATTCGGCCAGGGCGAAGAATATATAAGATTGATAAACGAAAATATCACTTTGAGCGGAAGTGTATTTGGTACCAGTTTTTATGCGCTCACAGGTTTTCACGGGCTCCATGTTTTTATTGGCTTGATTATTTTATCTATCATTCTTATCATGACAATGATTGGGGATTTTAATAATTCATCTTCCAACGTGATCACCACCGTAGGCATCTATTGGCACTTTGTTGACATTGTATGGATTTTTGTTTTCACAGTAGTATATGTGTTACCCTATTTTACTAAGATCTAAAACAAAAAATTATGCGTTCAATATTTTCTTACTGGAATTTTAATTTGAGCACAACAGTATTCCTGCTGCTCGTGGTCTTTGCATATCTATATATAATCAATTTCAGCCTTAAGAAACAATCAGTCTATTTTCTTTCCGGGTTGTTTTTGATAATCATTTCTATTGCCTCGCCCTTACATTATATAGGAGAAAACTATTTGTTCAGCGCCCACATGGCAGCGCATGTGTTGTTGCTGTTGATCGCAGCGCCTTTGTTGGTTGCAAGCATTCCCGAAGAAAATAAATTCAAAAAACAATTTCTGTTTCTTTCAAAAAAAATATACCAGGCTCCTTTATTAAGCTGGAGTGCTGGAGTTGGTATTATGTGGGTGTGGCATGTACCTTATATTTTTCATCAAATGGTTTCGATGAATGGAATGCAGGCATCATTGTCCATGAATGTTCTAATGAATATTCATTTCCTAAGCCTTTTGATCGCAGGTATACTTTTTTGCTGGCCGGTAATTACACCTTATAAAGAATACCGCACCGCACCGCTTACTTCAGTATTGTATTTATCGTCAGCATGCGTGTGCTGTTCGCTACTTGGGTTGCTGATCACTTTTGCACCTTCGGGTACCTATACCAGTTATATCAGCACCAGCAATGAATATTTATCTGTGGTAAGAAATCAATGGAACATATCTGTGGCAATGGATCAGCAGATTGGTGGCCTTATTATGTGGGTTCCCTGTTGCTTTATTTATTTAACGGCTTCGATGGTGATATTGATAAAATGGTTTGAAGAGAAGGAAGTGATGTCACGAATTGAAACGCTTTGATTCCAAGACGTCATTGCACCTGCTCCTTTGGAGAAAAGTTTTCCTGTGGAGAGATTTGAAATGAAGACTGGTTCTGGAAATCCCGACAGCTATCGGGATTGTGCCAATCTCAGAGGTGCGTTATTCAAGGAGATTGCTTTCCCAAAGACAATAGGGACAAGCGCCGCCGCGGGAGAACTCTTTTAATTCATAGTTTATTCTGGGCGGCTCGTAAAGGACGTCTCGGTAGGTGCGGTTTTAATTCGTGGCATTTCGTTTCATTCGTGGCAGAAAATCATAATGGAAAATCGTCCTGAAAATCGTGACAGAAAATTTAAAAAAGTAGTTCGTAAAATTCGTGTAACAAAAAATTCGTGTAATAAAAAATTAATCATGCAAGAACAAAATCAACAAACAGAAAAAGTAAAAGCAAAACCAGAGTATTTGCCCAAGCCAACTTACTGGCCATTTTTTATGGCGTTAGGGTTAATGTTTGCCGGGTGGGGCTTGCTATCTACGTGGCTCTTCTCTGTTATAGGCTTACTGGTTGTTGCCATTTCACTTTTAGGATGGATAAATAATATGCGCCATGAATGATGAATCAACAAAAACAAGAAACCATGAATCAGAAAAAGAAATAGGCAGGAGAAAATTTCTTATGAGATTGAGCCTGGGGTTTGCGGGCCTTAGTGCAGCCGTAGCAGCCATACCTGTTATAAGCGCCTTGCTGGCGCCGCTTCTGGAACGGGCGCCACAAAAATGGCGCAAGGTTGGGATGATGAATGATTTTCCATTAGGCACCACCAACTTGGTAACGTTTGAAAACGCAGATCCGAAAGAATATGCCGGCGTAACCGCGAAATCGGCTGCCTGGCTAAGAAGAGATGAAAAAAATAATTTCGTTGCATTTGCGGCAAACTGTACGCATTTAGGGTGTCCCGTTAGGTGGGAAGCCCAGGCACAATTGTTCATGTGTCCCTGCCACGGCGGCGTTTATTACAAAGATGGTACGGTAGCCGCAGGGCCACCGCCGAAATCATTGACGAACTATAAAGTAAGAATTTACAACAATGAAATCCAGCTACAAACAAAGCCGCTTCCTATTACTAACATTAACGCGTAAATGAAAAAATTTTTCAAGAATGTATGGAGATGGATTGATGACCGGACGGGTATTACGGAACTGATAACACCGCTGCTTAATCACCCGGTGCCGCCAACCAGGCTGTGGAGCTATGTTTTTGGCAGCGCTACGCTGTTCGTGTTTGTACTGCAGGTGCTCACGGGAGTTGCTCTTTCGTTGCTTTACCAGCCCTCATCAAACAATGCCTACCAGTCTTTAGAGTTTATTACCAACCAGGCAAAGTTTGGAAATGTGCTAAGAGGCATTCATTATTATGGCGCCTCAGCCATGATCATTTTAATTGGCCTGCACATGATGCGAACTTACATCACGGCGTCGTATAAATTTCCTCGTGAGATGAACTGGATCAGCGGCGTAGTGCTTTTGATCTTCACCATTTTTATGGGCTTCACCGGGCAGCTTCTTCGCTGGGATTCCAACGGTGTGTGGTCATCAGTGGTGGCTGCACAGCAATTAGGGCGGGTACCTTTTGTAGGAACTTATCTTGCACGCTTGCTATTAGGGGGCAACACCATTGGCGGACAAAGCCTGAGCAGGTTTTACTCTTATCATGTATTTATTGCGCCTGCATTTATTTTTATTTTTATCGGACTGCATTTATACCTTGTTTTCAGAAATGGAATATCAGAGCCTCCAAAAGCGGGCAGGTTAATCGATCCTAAAACCTACCGTGCCTGGTACGAAAAATATTTAAAAGAGAAAAGCGTTCCCTTCTGGCCAAATGCCGCCTGGCGGGATGTGATCTTTAGTTCGCTTATTATCATTGCCATTATTATCCTGGCCATATTTATGGGTGCACCTGCGCTCACCAATTCGCCTGATCCGTCGGCGGTGCATACTTCGCCTACGCCTGACTGGTATATGATACCTTTCTTCGCTTTGTTTGCGTTGATGCCGCATAAGATAGAATCAATAGCGATGACGATAGGCCCATTACTCACGATATTTTTATTGTTTTCTATTCCGTTTATTTCCAACAGGGGAGAGCGCAGCCCTCTCAAGCGGCCCTGGGCTATGTTTGGCGTGTTGTGCGTTTTTGTATTCATTATCAGCCTGCTTATCACCGGCATGAAGGCGCCGTGGTCACCGCATTTCAACACAAAGCCTTTGCCTTTAAGCGCTATCAAGGCGCCACACCCTGACTCGACAATTGTGGCGGGGGTAAATTTATTCTATGCAAAGGGGTGTGAGTATTGCCACAAGATAAATAACTATGGCGGGGCTGCAGGGCCTGACCTAACGATAGTGGGTAATCGCTTATCGCCACAGGAGCTTACCATACGCATAGTAAATGGTAGTACCAATATGCCTGCTTATGGCGGCATATTTTCAAAAGATGAATTGAATAAATTGGTTGCATTTTTAGCTTCGCAGAAATGATGGTTGTTTTCTATATACCGCCGTGGTTCGGTTTCCTTTAGATGTGTATTAGTGAATATTTAAACGGATAATTATTATTACTACGCTTCTTTTTTTGCTTCTTTTTTCTTTTACAATTCACTATTTTATGTGGATAAACACTATCCAATCAGCAGCGGCGCAGTATGTTCGTGTCAAGGTTAATTACCTATTGTGAGATACAAGCCATTAAAAAAATCATTTAAACGAAGACGCATATAATCAATAAAATGACCTATGAGTTATTATAAATGTATGGTCTGAGTTCTTCTTTTAACCGGCTGTTATCGTCAAAATAGGATTCATCAATAATATTTACACTTCATCAGCTAACAACTTGCATCAAGAAATCGTTTATCCAAAAGGCCATGAACATTATCCTTTGTAAGAAAGCTTGATGCTATTTGATTTTTTTATAAACTAATTATAATTAGTATTAATTTACTTGTTGGCTCTGAGGGAAGTGTTTTAATTTTATTCTCTTACCTCAATTAACTTCAAATAATAACAATTGTGTTTTTTGGCGGACATCGAAGTTGTTATCGGAGATAAACAACAGGCTCCTGTGGCCGTTAGGTAAATCCGGCCCAAACGTTACGCCTTCGATGTTGTCAATGTAAATTTTAAGGCTCTCCATATTCAGCAACAGTTTTTTCTTTATCATTTTCACCTGCCTGTTTTTTATTGAAGCCATTGCAAGTACATTTTTCGCCTGTGAAAGATCTGCAAGATAAACTCTGATGGTACAAGCCGGCCTGCCCGTAGAGAACGAACGCTCTATCACCAGCAATTTGTTTTCGCCCACAGAGAGTATATCTGATACGCCGTTGATAATAAAAGCGCCGGCTGGTGATGGCGGATAGGCCACCGGATCAATAATGTAGCCATATTCGGCCACAGGTTTTTTTGAGGCCACATCAAATTGTATGATCCTTATTATTCCTGTAGAATCGTGTAGCCCTGCCCGTGAGCCATCATTATATATAGGTTCTTCTACATTTACATAAAGGTATTTATAGGCATCGTCAAAGGTAAGCCCTTCAAATACACCATTTCTTCTGGGCCCGGTTTCTTGGCTGCTCATGTACATTTGCGGCGGAATGGCAAACGTATCAAGATAATCTCCTTCGGGGGTAATATCAGTAACAGAAGGATCTTCAAGAATGTTATTATGCCCGTTTACAATTCTTTCCCCTTCACTGCACCACGCCAATGTATTGGTATGCGGGTTGTAGCGCATCGCTTCCGGGTCAGGTGTATGATAAGGATCGGAAGCGGCGCCGGGGTAGGTATAGCCGTCATTATTTTTTAGAAAGATTGTTTCTGCAAAATGAACACTATCAATTTTATTGTTGCTGATGTTTATCTGCGCTTTATAAAACCTGGCTGCATTTTTCTCTGACCTGTCGTCGCTGATAATATAATAAACATTGCCACGCGGGTCATAATCTATGCCTGAAAGCCCACCCACGACTGTATTTTGAAATGCTTTATTTTGTGGAATGTCATACTCACTTAAAAACTTCAGGTGGTTAATTGCATCATTATTTCCCAGGTGTTTTGAAGATGTACATGAAATGACAAACAATATTATAAATGAAAATGTTGTTGCAATAGGTGTGCGCATGATTTACTTAATAAATAGGCGTGATAAAAAAATCCTTTGACAAAACTAAAGACACTTTGCAAATGGCCGGTTAATTTTTTAGCTTTGAAGAAAGAAACAGTTTTTAAAATCTGTAAAAAGTAAAAATATTCAATTATGCAGGAAGCTAATATCACAGAAAAAACGAATGTTAATCAGCCGCTTTGGCTTACGATAATTAGAATAATCCTTGGCTTTATTCTTTTTTGGAAAGGGATAAATTTTATTCGCGATTCTTCCCTTCTTCAATCAATGCTGGAAAGAACAGGCGTAGGAATGTTCGATAAGAATGCAGGATTTCTCGCCTTTGTTATCACGTATATCAATTTGTTAGGGGGATTGTTTATTGCCGTTGGTTTGTTTACCCGCACCACTTCCATTATTCAAATCCCCATTCTTTTAGGCGCCGTGTTTCTTGTAAATATGAAGAGCGCAGGCAATGGCGGTTTTGAACTTGTGTTGTCTATTATAGTGCTGGTATTGCTTTTTATCTTTGCCTTCAAGGGGAGCAGTGCCTTGTCTGCCGACGAATATTTTAGAAGCTATTATAAAGCCGGTTCGGAAGAAGGAAATACAAAGAAGTTTTTTTAATACTAATTACACTAATTATACGAATTACACTGACACGAATCACACTAATTGGAAACAAGCTTTTGGCCTATGGTGGAAGTCGCTGTTGGGTATGGTGATTATTGAATTTCTTTTTTAAACTCTTCTATTTCTTTGATAAAAATAATTGCTTTTGACACTGTTGTTCCGCCATCTCCTTCAATCAATTTCTTCAGCCATTTTTTATTAATATTTTTATAAGAAATATTTTTATAAAGCCAAACTGTGACGAGTATAAATAAAGTCGTTACTGTGCCCTGAATTGCCCAATAGGTTGCGCTGCCTTCTCTTAATAAAGCATCAGGAATAAAAAGTGTAGTATAAAAAGGAAGCTGCAAGCACAAAATACGAAAATGCCTGATGATAGCGGCTTGTAGCGTTGCCAGCTTTTCCTGTGTATTGGCGATACTCTTGCTAAAATTCAGATGCGCAATTAAAAATATGTGCTGTACATAGCCAATTGTAGCGATCATGTTGAAAATGAATACCATGCTGAGACTTACTGTAAATATAACCTGGGAATGGAAATGAAACAGTACCCAGGCAATGCCTAAAATGCACGCTACGCCAATGGCCAACCCAAATATTTTTGCATGTAACAGCGAGCGAAAGGAAAATCTTATTTTTTGTTTTTGCAGTTCCTCCAGCAAATGGGTATTCAGGTTAATAGATTTTTCCAAAACGATGTCGTAAGAACTCCAAATGTTTTTTAATGAAAAGTCTTCCATTGTATTATTTATTATGTAGTGAAAAGTTTTGCTTTAATTTTTCTTTGCAACGGCTTATTCGTGTCGCAACATTTGTTTCTGAAATACCTAGTATATCTGCTATTTCACCGTAAGTTTTTCCTTCCAGGTAAAGTATCATCAGCGCCCGGTCGAGTTCCTTTAGTTCGTTGATAAATTTTTGAAGCAGATTGATGTTTTCTTCCGATGCTATATGAGAAGTTCCCTGCTCTTCGATGCTTAATACGTGCTCAGTTAACGGACTTGTTTGTCTCCTATTCTCTTTACGATAAAAAGAAATGGCCACATTCAGCGCAACACGGTACATCCAGGTAGAAAATTTATAGTCTGCATTAAAAGCTTCTCCTGATTTCCAGAGATTATAAATGATCTCCTGTGCAAGATCTTCCCGCTCAGAAGTGTTGCGGCAATAGGAATTACATATTTTAAAAATGATTTTCTTATTGCTTTCTATCAGTTGTAAAAAATTGTCTTTCCCGCTATCTTTTACCATTGCATCAAATTAAATGCTTTACTTATTATTCGCATGAAGGTTACGAAAATCACATTATATCAAAAAAATAAATTGCGGAGCGAAAAGGATTTTTCGGAAAGGAAAATAGAATCTAAGTCGTTCGTACTGGCGAGGCCAGTTGATTGATTATAGGGTTGAACGGTTTAGTGGTAAGTTTTATCAAGTTATGATAGATGGACCTTCAAACCTTCTGTCTTTTGTAAATGCGGATTTATAATTCCAGCTTATGTACTATCGAAACAAGCCCGTCGTAAGTGGCTTTCTAATATTTGTTGTCGCTCAAAGAAGGAATAAATGCAGTTTGAATAAATGCTTTTTTATCATCATCGGATAACACCTGCTCCACACCGGAACCGGTTTCAATTCTTATGTTTTTATAAGCCCGCGAAAGGCTGATCAGTATGCCGTTTAAGCTCCCGAAGCTTGCAGTTCCCAGCTTTTGAAAGCTTGCCGGCTAAAGTCATTCATTTGATTTTACTGTATCATCAAAGTGTCTATGATGATTATCACTATCTGAATTGGCGATTTTATATTGAAATCCATGATCATTGAATAGAGCGTGTAAACCTCTGATTTAGTGAATAGATTTTTGAAATCACCGGCAAAGCCAACAGGGTCGGGAATATTTAAAATAGGAGAGCCATCCGGTGAAGAATTTTCACTTTGCGACCTTGCGTTTTGCGATGACGAATTTTGCCCACTACTTTCGGCAGCGACGAATAAACGGCAGATAAAAAAAGGCAGTATGCTTTTCTAAAACTTTCATGGATGGGAATTGAATATGTTATTAAACGCACGGAAAAGTGGTTTATTACTGCCTTCAACAGAAACAAGTTTAGTAGCTTTCCGTTCATCTATGTATTTTTCCATTTATTACATTCAGCGCACCTTTCATGGATCATTTTAAATATCTTCGCGCCGCTAATTTTTTTTAATCATAAAATAATTTGTTGCTAATGAAAAGACCAATACTGTTGATCATAGTTTCTATATTGAGCATACTACGCGCCGATGCACAAAAAATTTCCTTTACTGAATATGACCTGCCGAACGGGCTTCATATAATACTGCACAAGGATAGTAAAGCGCCTGTAGTGGCAACTACCGTTTACTACCATGTTGGCTCAAAAAACGAAGATCTGCAACGCACAGGTTTTGCGCATTTTTTTGAGCATCTATTGTTTGAAGGATCAGATAATATAAAGCGCGGTGAGTTTATGAAATATGTATCCAGCAATGGGGGAAATAATAATGCCACTACCTCACAGGATCGTACTTACTACTACGAAGTATTTCCATCTAATCAGCTAAAGCTTGGCCTGTGGCTTGAGAGCGAACGCATGCTACATCCAGTGATCAACGAAATCGGTGTACAAACACAAAACGAAGTGGTAAAAGAAGAGAAGCGCCAAAGCTTTGATAACCGCCCTTATGGAAATTTGATCCAGGATATTTTTGCAAAATTATTTACCCTGCATCCATACCGGCGGTCAGTGATCGGTTCTATGCAAGACCTGGATTCAGCAAAGCTTTCCGAATTTAAACTCTTTTTTAAAAAATATTACGTGCCTAATAATGCAGTGTTAAGTATTGCCGGCGACATCAATATTGACAGCACGAAGAAATTGATTGATGAATATTTTTCCGCCATTCCGAAGGGTGATCCAATAGTGAAGCCTCATATAGAAGAAGCGCCGATTACGCAGGAGATCATCGACACGGCTTACGATGCCAACATTCAGATACCGGCAATTACGGCCACCTACCGCACGCCCGGTTTGGCGACACATGATTCCAAAGTTTTGAGCATGATCAGCAGGTATCTCTCCGGCGGCGCCAGTTCTAAATTATATAAGAAAATGGTGGATGATAAAAAAAATGCTTTACAGGTAGCCGCCTTTAACTACGCACTTGAGGATTACGGAGCATATATAACCTTTGCGCTTCCTAATAATAATACTCCTTTATCAGAACTTTTAAGCGACATAGATGAAGAGATTGCAAAAGTGCAGGATTCATTGATAAGCGAAAGTGACTACCAGAAATTATTGAACAGTTTTGAGAACGACTATGTCAGCAACAACACCCGCATGCTAAGTGTGGCGGGCAATCTCTCTGAAAATTATATGATGTATCATAACACAGGCCACATAAACGATGAGCTGAATGAATACAGAAAAATAAGCAGGCAGGAAATGATGGAGGTTACAAAAAAATACCTCAATAAAAATCAGCGGGTTGTTTTGTATTACCTGCCCAAATCCACTAAATAAATTTTATAAGATTCAGCAAAAAAAAATCATTTTTCAAATAATAAATATGAAGAAAATAATTATAACGGTATTCAGTTTTTTAATGTTGGTGAACCTGCAGGCGCAAAACAAAATTGACAGAAGCAAGCAACCTGCGGCTGGCCCTGCACCTGTGATATCGGTGGGCACTCCGGTAACGTATAAGCTTTCGAATGGCATAACAGTATTAGTGGTGGAAGATCATCATCTCCCAAAAGTATCTGCTACTTATTTTATTGACCAGGGGCCAATAAAGGAAGGCGCTAAGGCAGGCGGGTTTGACATAATGGGGCAGATGCTTGAAGAAGGAACCACCGCTAAAACCAAAGCGCAATTTGATGAAGCGGTTGACCAAATGGGTGCGAATGTAAACCTTAGTGGCAGCCGGGCATCAGCCTCTGCACTTACCAGGTACTTTGATAAAACCTTTATACTAATGGCGGAGGCGCTGCGGCATCCGGCATTTACCGGAGAATCTTTTGAAAAAATAAAATCACAAACACTCACGGGCCTTAAAAGCCAGGAGAAAAATGCCAAGGCTATTTCGGCAAGAGTAGTGAACGCCCTGGCCTATGGTAAAGATCATCCAACCGGTGAGTTTGAAACAGAAGAATCTGTGAAGGCGCTTACGCTTGATGATATAAAAAATGCTTACATGCAATATGTAACTCCTTCCCGCGGATACCTCACATTTGTCGGCGATATAAAACCGCTTACCGCAAAAGCCCTTGCTGAAAAGGCTTTGGGCGATTGGAAAGGCACCAGCCTTTCTTTGCCAAAGCTAGCCCTTGTAAACAACCCGCAGAAAACAGAAATAGACCTTATAGATGTACCCAATGCTGTGCAAAGTGAAATAACGGTAGTGAATCTTGTGGACGTGCCCATGAGCAGCCCTGATTATTTTCCACTGCTGTTAGCCAACCAGATATTGGGCGGCGGCGCCGAAAGCCGTTTGTTCATGAATCTTCGCGAAAGGCATGGCTACACTTACGGTGCTTATTCATCAATTGGTGCAGGCAGGTTTCAAACAAAATTTAATGCAAGCGCTTCCGTAAGAAATGAAAAAGCAGACAGCGCGGTTATGCAAATGCTGAATGAAATAGATACGATGCAAATGAAACAGGTGAGCGCTGATGAATTGAAAAATGCAAAGGCGCTGTACAACGGATCATTCGCGCTTGGCCTGGAAGATCCTGCACGTACTGCGGCTTTCTCAAGTAATATTCTTATCAACAATTTGCCGGCGGATTTTTATAAAACTTATTTGCAAAAAATAAATGCAGTTACTGCAGCCGATGTGCAACGTGTAGCAAAAAAATATTTTAATTATAATAATACAAGAGTAGTGGTTGTAGGTAAATCAGAAGCGGTAAAGCCGGGCCTCGAAGCGATTAGCTATCCGCTAAACATTTATGACAAGTTTGCCAACAAGGCAGCTATGAATGAACCTGCTGCAGAGGCTATCGCCAAAACGCCCGGGCAAATAGTTGCTGATTATATAAAGGCCATTGGGGGAGAAAAAGCTGTGGCCGATATTAACTCAGTGATAATATCCGGCAAGATGAATATACAAGGTACCAGCCTTGACTATGAGCAAAAACAAATGAATCCAAACATGCAGGTAACTAATGTTGCCATGAATGGAAATACAGTAATACATAGGTTCTTTGATGGTAAAAATGGTTCAATGTCACAAATGGGAAATTCACAAGAACTCAGTAAAGATGAAATTGCAGAAGCCATGGAAATGAAAGGTATTTTCCCGCAACTTTTTTATAAAGATGCGGGTTACAAACTTGAGTATGATGGCGTGAGCAAAGTAGGAATGAAGGATGCGTATAAAATAAATATCACTTCGCCATCCGGCCAAAAATCAACTGAATATTATGATGTTACTTCCGGATTTTTGGTAAAAAATGTTCGCAGCAGGAAGGCTAATGGGCAGGATGTAGAGCAATCGGTAGAATATGGTAATTATAAAAAAGTGGGTGACATCGTGTTTCCTTTCACTAACACTATTTCGGTGCAAACACCCGCCGGTAGCCAGGAATTTACTGTTGAGGCAAATGATGTCAAAATAAATTCAGGCGTATCTGCTGAAGATTTTAAATAATCTTAAGAAAAAATGATATACAATAAATAGCCGGCGCTTTAGGTGCCGGCCATTTTATTTGTTTCAACTGTAAAATAAGATCAAATTATAAAGTCTTAACATGCTGAGGGCACTCTTCTTTATAAAAGGGGTAAGGAAGTTTTAAATCTAAAATTAACTTGTTGAAAGGTTGACAACCTTGCGGCATTTTGAAAAGCACTCCCGTCATAAAAGATTGCTTTTTTCCAAAAATTATTTGCTACTTTTGCACCCCGTTTAGAATTTTATGTTTTTACTAAGCGTGGTTTTTATAAAACATATTACCCACATGGCCCCATAAGTTTTCTGTCTGTTCGGAAACGCCGGCAGGGTGTAAAAATAAAAATAGTATAATGCCAAAGGTTAAAACCAACTCCAGCGCTAAGAAGCGTTTTAAAGTAACCGGTACCGGTGAAATAACTTACCAGAAAGCTTTCAAACGACACATCTTAACGAAAAAATCAACCAAGCGTAAACGCAATTTGCGCAAGACGGGCATAGTGAGCGCCGCAAACCGTCCGTTTGTGATGAGATTACTTAGGATGAAATAAAATACACCCCTAAATCCCTATCCCAAGGATTCCAATGGAAAAGGGGGATAAGGACAATACCTGAGAAAAGAAATTAAGTTTAAAAAAATTGACCGGCCTGTCTGGTAACAATTAAAAATAGTATCAATGCCACGTTCAAAAAATTCAGTTGCATCAAGGGCAAGAAGAAAAAGAGTTCTTAAAGCCGCTAAAGGATATTACGGTAAAAGAAAGAATGTATATACCGTTGCGAAAAACGTCATGGAAAAAGGTATGACCTACAGCTACGTAGGCCGTAAGCTTAAGAAGCGCGAATATCGTGCATTGTGGATTGCACGTATCAACGCCGCCGTGCGGGAAGAAGGAATGAACTACAGCCAATTCATGCATAAGCTTACTGAGAAAAACATCGGCCTCAATAGAAAAATTCTTGCGGATATGGCAATGAATGAACCCGAAAGCTTCAAAAGCCTCATTCAATCAATAAAATAATTTGAAGAAATCATTTTTATAAACCGTCCCGGAAAAAATCGGGACGGTTTTTTTTTGTCTATAGAATACATCATTCATTTACATTTGCAAAACTTAAAATCTTCAAAAAATCTTAATGACTAATTCCTACAGCGATCTCGTAAATCAAACCTTTAATTTTCCGCAAGTAGATTACGATCTTAAAGATGATTATCTCCACTACAATGATGTAGATATAAAAGCGCTGATTGATAAATACGGCACGCCATTAAAGATGACCTATTTACCCAAAATAGGAATGCAAATAAATAAGGCAAAGAAGATGTTTGCCAATGCCTTTAAAAAACACAAGTACGAAGGAGCTTATAATTATTGCTATTGTACAAAAAGCTCGCACTTCTCTTTTATTGTAGAAGAAGCGCTGGAACACGATATCCATCTTGAAACTTCGTATGCTTACGACATAGATATTGTTCATAAGCTTTACGAAGGTAAAAAGATTACAAAAAACATATTTATTATTTGCAATGGCTTCAAGCAAAAGCCCTACATAAGCAGGATTGCACGGTTATTAAATACAGGTTTCAAAAATGTGATACCCGTACTCGATAATAAAGATGAACTTGCTGCTTATCGTAAGTCAGTGAGGGGCCAGTTTAACATCGGCATAAGAGTAGCGGCCGAAGAAGAGCCAACCTTCCCTTTTTATACCTCACGGTTAGGCATACGTGCAAAAGATATCCTGGAATTTTATGTTGATGAAATAGAGGGGAATGAACACAGGTTTCAGTTAAAGATGCTGCACATTTTTTTAAACAAGGGCATTAAAGACGACATCTACTATTGGAGTGAGCTTAATAAGATCATTAACCTTTATTGCCAGCTTAGAAAAATTTGCCCGGAGCTCGATTCAATAAATATAGGCGGTGGTTTTCCTATAAAACATTCATTGGGATTTGACTATGACTACCAGTTTATGATAAACGAAATTGTAAGAAATATAAAGGTCGCCTGCAAGCGCACCAAAGTTCCAATGCCCAATATATTTACAGAGTTCGGCAGCTATACGGTTGGCGAGAGCATGGCGCATATCTACAGCGTGATTGGCGAAAAAAAGCAAAACGACCGTGAGACGTGGTACATGATTGATTCATCATTTATTACCACCCTGCCGGATACGTGGGGAATAGGTGAAAAGTTTTTGTTGCTTCCGATAAATAAATGGAATGAAGAATATCAAAGAGTAACGCTTGGCGGCATCACTTGCGATAGCCATGATTATTACGATTCAGAAGAACACATCAATGAAGTTTTTTTACCGAAAGTGGGTACCGGTGAGCCTTTATATTTGGGCTTCTTTCATACCGGCGCTTACCAGGACCAAATAAGTGGCTACGGCGGTATAAAACATTGCCTGATACCATCACCAAAACATATAATTGTTGATAAGGATAAAAACGGCAAGTTGATAGATTGGGTGTATGCGAAGGAGCAAACTGCTCAGAGTATGCTTAAAATATTGGGATATAAATAAAGCCTTTACTGTTTAATGCTGATATTCAAATTACGCCCTGTTAAAAGTTTTATTTTTAAAAGTAAATTTGTACGATGTCAGCAGCAGTGCATACCAAACAATTATTACTTCAGCAATTAACTATTAATTGCGAGGCTATAAAAGCATTTGGTGTAAAGGAACTTGGTTTGTTCGGTTCCTTCGCAATGGGTACCAATATAAAGAAGGATAGTGATGTAGATTTTTTAGTTGAATTTGAACAAGATAAAAAGACTTATGACAATTTTATAGGGTTATCTTTTTATCTTGAAGAACTGCTTGGCAGAAAAGTTGAATTGGCGACGCGACAATCTTTGAGTAAGTACATTGGTCCTCATATTTTAAAGCAGGTAGAAAATGTTAATCTCGAATCTGGAATTGCTCCATCACATGCAGGACGAAGTTGACTTTGTGCTCACGCAAACTAATGGTAAAGAAAAAGAGGAGGTAATTAACAATACTGTACTCTGCCGTGCGCTTATTAGAAGTTTAGAAATTATAGGAGAAGCTGCTAAAGAATAGATCCTGAATTTAAAGCCAATTATTCTTACATAGAATGGAAAAAAATAGCTGGCACAAGGGATAAATTAATACATGATTATTTTGGGATAGATTATGATATTGTTTGGGATATCGTTGAAACCAAATTACCGGATTTACAATTTCACCTTAAAGAAATATTTGATGAAAATGGCAAACTGCCTGAGCCATAAAAAAACCTCCCATTGCTGAGAGGTTTGTAGATCGGTTTCTGCGGAAGTTAGCTGATAGCTATTTCTTTAGGCTGAATTTTCACTTCTTCTTTTTTGGGCAGCGTTAATGTGAGAATTCCATTTTCGTATTTAGCGGCAATGTTATCAGCTGCTATTTTTTCATCTAAGGTAAAAGACCTTTTGAAAGATTGAAGACTGAATTCTTTTTTGATCTGCTTTTTGCTTTCGTCTTTTGCTTCTTCTTTTTTGTCGTAAGAAAAAGTAAGAATGTTCTTTTCAACGGTAATTTTAAAGTCCTCTTTATTTCTTCCGGGAACATTAAATTCCAATTGATAATCATCTTTGCTTTCGTTGATATTCACTGCGGGAAAATTAAAAGGATTGCTTTGTGAATGGGGGTTGTCGCTTAAAAAGCCGTCCAGGAAACTATTCAAAGTTTTTGCGCCGGGTTGGTTTAATTTTACAAGTGTCATATTTATTAATTTTATTTTTTTAAAATTTATTCTAAACGATCAAATAAAATACCATAAGAAAATATGGTAATTTTTTAAGCCATTATGACTTAAATCAAATTTTTGTATGACAAAGTTTCCAAAAAGTTAGTGTAACAAATGATGTTATAACAGGTAAGAGCAGTAAATTTGCACTCTAAAAAAAATAAAAATGTATCCAGAACAAATAGTAATGCCGATGAAGCAGGAATTAACAGCTCACGGCTTTGATGAATTAGTAAATGAAGAAGCGGTGGATAAAGCAGTGAATGAAGATGGAACTACCTTAGTGGTGATTAACTCAGTTTGCGGATGTTCAGCAGGTACAGCACGTCCCGGCGTGCTGATGGCCGTGGCTCAAAGCGAAAAGAAGCCCGATCATCTAACTACCGCTTTTGCAGGTTTTGATACTGAGGCAGTAAATAAGGTACGCGAACATCTGTTGCCGTACCCTCCATCATCTCCGTCTATCGCATTATTTAAGAATGGCAAGCTTGTCCATTTTATTGAAAGGCATAGCATTGAGGGCAGGTCTGCTCAAATGATAGCGAGCAATCTTTCAGAAGCTTTTGAAGAATATTGCTAAAAAGAAATTCTCAATAAAGCAAATGGCGATAAATATTTCACTTGCTTATGTTTTGCACGATTTTCAATTATAGGCATCGCCTTGGGGGCGCTTTTGTTTTAAATATTTATTGCTGCTAAATTATTCACTAAAAGAGAAGGACAAATTTGGCAGCGCACTTTAAGTAAGCAATAAATTGTTTATTTGTCAATAAAGAGCTTCTATGTATCCCAATTTATACTATGCTATTAATGATTGGTTTGGTTGGAAAATCAATGCTTTCAAAATATTTTATACGTTCGGGATTTTCGTTGCCCTTTCTTTTGTAGCAGCCGCTTATTTTTTCACACGTGAGCTAAAGCGTAAGGAAAAGCAAGGCCTTCTGCAGCCAAGGGAAGAGATGATTGTTGTAGGTAAGCCCATTTCCATATTCGATCTGCTCATCAATGGGCTTATAGGTTTTATTTTCGGCTATAAAATTATTGGGGTATTCATTGCCAGCCGTTCGCAAGGTGTAGATCTGCAGGAATATATTTTTTCTTCAAATGGAAATCTTATTGGAGGAATAGTGGTTGCAGCGCTGCTGATCTACCTGAAGTACCAGGAAAAGAATAAGCAAAAACTTGCCAAGCCCGAGAAACGAATCGTAAGAATATGGCCGCATGACAGGGTGGGAGACATGGTTATTTTCGCTTTAGTATTTGGAATACTTGGCGCTAAGCTTTTCGATAATCTCGAAAACTGGGATAGGTTTATACAAAATCCTTTGGGCAACTTGTTTTCACCAAGCGGGCTTACATTTTATGGAGGCCTTATTTGTGCCGGTGTTGCTATTTGCATATATGCCAAAAAAAAAGACATTGGCCTTTTACATCTCACCGATGCTATAGCGCCCGCAATGATGATTGCGTACGCCATCGGCCGCATCGGTTGCCAGGTGGCCGGCGATGGCGACTGGGGTATTTTCAACAGTGCGTATATTAGCGATGCACCCGGCCATTCCGTACCGGCAACCCCTGAGCAGTTTCAGGCTAACTTAAAACAAAACTCAACTTACTTTTTGAATGGCTCCATCACAGATGCGACAGGAAGCACTTCATACGTCACCGACAGACATGAAGAAGCCCTTGATAAGGTGCCCCACAAGAGTTTTCGTGGCCCATCATTTTTACCCACCTGGATGTTTGCCTATACCTATCCGCATAATGTAAATGAAGACGGCATTCTGCTGCCGGGTTGTGAAGGAAAATATTGCAGGGCTTTGCCTCAGCCTGTTTTCCCAACGCCTTTTTACGAAACAATTACTTGCGGCGTTTTTTTTCTTTTATTATGGGGAATAAGAAAAAAAATAAAAACTCCAGGCATTATGTTTTCAATTTATTTAATAATGAATGGTGTGGAAAGATTTTTGGTGGAAACTATCCGGGTGAATTCTACTTATACGATATTTGGCCTTCATCCTACACAGGCCGAATTAATTTCTACAGGCTTAGTTATTGCCGGTTTAACCGGAATTATAATATTTACTTCGCGAAAAAAGCCCGGTTCTTTGCAAACACTCAGTTAGAGTTTGGCTATCGGTAAAGCATTTCTTACAGTTAAGATTTTGGAACTTTTGGAAAAACTTTCCAAAAGTGGTTTACTCCAGTTCGCTCCCCCGTATTGCTAAACTTTTGGAAAGTTCAGCAGATACCTTCTGAATTCGATGTCTCAAAAAAAAACTTTCAAAAAGTTGGTTAATTCTACTGTCTAACACTAAAACGTTCTTAATTATACCCATCATTATCTCTCTCTCATTGTAACCTTCTTTCTCTCTCATTGTAACCTTCCATTCGATAGTTCGTTAAAATTTATTACTGACCGTTCAAAAACTATATCAGCCTTCCATGTATAATTATGTACTATGCTAAACAAAGTACTTAGTTTTGTTCTGTAATATTTAAAACATAGTAATAACATCAATCATGACAAAGACTACTCTTTTAACCCTTGTTTTTTTAATCGCTTCCAAATTTCTTTTTGCCCAAATACTTCCGGGTGTACTTACCGGCAAAGTAACGGATGGCGGAGACCAGAAAATTATTGATGCAGCAACTGTTTCTTTATTAAAAGGAACAGATTCTTCATTAATAAAAATTAGCCTGACCGATAAAGAGGGTAATTTTTCTTTCGATGGTCTTTCGGATGGTAAATATTATTTGATGGCTACTTCCATTGGACATTTGAAAGTGTACAGCCCGCTGATCAAAATAAAAAACGGTGAAACTGTTTCTGCCGGCGTGTTAGAATTAGAAAATAATGTAAAGAAACTGAGCGAGGTTACAGTTTCCGCGACAATCAAGAAACCATTTATAGAAAGAAAAATAGACCGCACTATAATAAATGTAGATGCATCTGTTACTAATGCGGGCACAACGGCGCTCGAAGTATTGGAAAAATCGCCCGGGGTAACAGTGGATAAAGATGGCAACATAAGCCTGAAAGGAAAACAAGGTGTTATGATAATGATGGATGGAAAACCCGCTTATCTCAGCGGGCAGGAACTTGCAAACCTTTTAAAAAATATGCCTTCATCAGCTATTGATCAAATTGAAATAATGACAAACCCTTCGGCAAAATATGACGCCGCCGGAAACTCAGGCGTGATTAATATTAAAACAAAGAAAAACAAAATGAAAGGGCTTAACGGCAGCCTTAGCGCAACGCTTATTCAAAGTAAGTTTACAAGAACCAATAACAGCCTTAACCTAAATTACCGTACCGGAAAGGTTAATATTTTTGGTAACTATGGTTATTCGTATTGGCAGGGATATAATGACCTTACCCTTAAAAGGAAATTCAGAAATTTTTCGACAAAAGAAATAGAAACCATCTTCGACCAGTCGTCTTTAATGAATCATAATTCTACTTACCAAAATCTTAAAGTAGGAATGGATTTTTATGCGAGCAAAAAGACGACGCTTGGCGTTGTGTTTTCGGGTTATGTAAATCCGGGAAATAATGATGGTGACAACACCACACTTTTGAAGAACGCCAATAACCAAACTGACTCGATCTTGCAAGCCGTAAGCTCACAGAAGCGGAGATCAAATAATTTCTCTGCTAACTTTAATATGCGCCATGAGTTTGATACCACGGGAAAAGAGTTTACGGTTGATATGGATTATCTTACTTATTATCAAACATCTGATCAATTATTTGATAATAGTTTTTTATATCCTGATTATTCTCCGATCAGACCCACCTCGCAATTAATAGGAAAGTTACCCGCAACTGTAAATATTTATTCTGCAAAAACTGATTTCACTTTTCCGCTTAAAAAATCTGCAAAGCTGGAAGCGGGTTTAAAAAGCAGTTATGTAACCACCGATAATGATGCGCTCTATCAAAATAGAATCGCAACGGGATATGAAACAGATGAAGGCAAAACCAATCATTTTATTTATAAAGAAAACATTAATGCGGCTTATTTAAATTACAGCAGGCAAATAAAAAAATGGGGATGGCAACTTGGCTTGCGTGCAGAAAATACAAATGCCAAAGGACACCAGGTAGGAAACTCAACAAGGCCTGATTCCTTGTTTACTAAAAATTATGTAAACCTTTTTCCTACCGCTTACGTAAGTTTCCAGGCTGATAAGAAAAACAATTTCTCCCTGAATTATGGCCGTCGCATTGATCGCCCCGCCTACCAGGATCTGAACCCTTTTTATTATTTTCTTGATGAATACACCTACGAAGTGGGTAATACTTTGCTGCAGCCCCAGTTTACCGACAATATAGAATTGTCGCATACCTACAATGGATTTTTAACCACGACTGTTAATTACAGTAAAACGAGCAATGCCATCTCTGATGTGCTGAGGCAAATTTCAAGTGAAAGAAAAACGTTTCAAACCAAAGACAATATAGCTTCTAAAACAAACTATGGATTGGCAGTTAGCGCTAACTTTCCGGTTACCAAATTTTTCTCTACCAATATATACAGCAATGTAGTGCATGATAATTATAGAGGTGATTTAAATGGAGCTTATTTGGATGTAAACAACATTACTTTCTTTTCAAATGTTAATACCCAGTTTAAATTTAAAAAAGGCTGGAGTGCAGAGCTGAGCGGCTTTTACCGGTCAAAAGGAATAGAAGGACAGATAGTGATAAACCCAATGTGGAGAATGGATGCAGGCGTGGCAAAACAGGTATTGAAAAATAAAGGCACGGTAAAGCTGAGCGTGAGAGATATATTTAAATCGCAGAGCTTCAGTGGTTATGTTCAATACCAGGATATCGATGTGTTTATAAAAAATACAAGAGATAGCAGGGCTGCATCGCTTACATTCAGCTACCGGTTTGGTAAGCCCATAAAAAATCAGCAACGCAGAAGAACCGGTGGCGCTTCTGACGAACAAAACCGTGTAAAGACAGGAGATAACTAATACATAATACAGTTGGTTGGGGCGAAGAAAACAATTTTTAAGGTTCAAATATTTCTTACAGCCTTCTATACAACTTCATTGAAATAACATCGCCCAGCGACCTTTATTGGGATATTTAGTAGCAATTGTTATTCTTTTGAAGCAACCTTA
This sequence comes from Hanamia sp., assembly GCA_965217965.1. Classification (GTDB taxonomy): domain Bacteria; phylum Bacteroidota; class Bacteroidia; order Chitinophagales; family Chitinophagaceae; genus Ginsengibacter. The sequence goes on from CBDCJQ010000002.1 coordinate 2,370,881, forward strand.
CTACCTGATTATAAAAAAAACCGGTGCTCACGTTGGTGAAAGCTGTCATAAATAAGCTTTCTCCCACAAGCAATCGCTTGCCCGCGCCTAATAATTTATCGAAAATGCCACCATTATTTTGACGCCGGCTCCCGTCACCAAAAATGGTTTGCATATGTATACCTTCATCCATCATCATGAAAGCGCAGCTTTCAGCAACGGCAGTTTCATTAGGGTCAAGTTCTATTTCTACATACTGCATTTCTTCCCCGTAAATGTGGTAATCTATTTCGTGATTGTTGCGCATCGTTTTGTTGTTTAAATTATTTGTATGATAAACAATTTTAAATGATAGTACTTACTATAGATAAGGCTTATTTGCGAACAGGCAATTCGCCCGGCTTAAATATATCCAAACCAACAGCCACTATTTTTTTAACAAGATATCTCCTGAACGCGGCTGGATGAATATTATATTGATAATCTCCGGAGAATTTCCATTTGCTCCAGGCTAATATTCTTTGTTAAAAAAGGAATACGATTGAGCCAGGCGATTCCGCAAGATTTTTATAAGCCCCGCTGGTAATAAATGTTCCAGTACTTGGCCAATCCCGATTGTTTACTAAATCCTAAAAATAAAATCGTACGTATTTAATGATTACGATTGTTGTTACTTTGCTTTTTTTAAAATTTAATGCGGGTAACAACATTGCATGTAAAATATGCTAACATGACTGCTTGATAGAATATTCAATCTTATTAGTAAATAAAAAATGAAAAATTTAAAATACATTTCCATAGTACTGGTTGTCTTGTTATTTGCTTGTAAAAAAGATGCAGGAGATCCAGCACCCGTTACCATACCTGTAGAATTTACTTCTACCAGTTACACATTTTTAGGAGCATTTGATTATTTAGGCAAGCCGGATTATTTGTTACCAAAAGAGCCGATCTCTGCCGGCCTGTTATCCTTTATCAATACAGCCCTTAGAGATGGCCAGGACTTACGAATTTCAAACCCTGAGCTGTTAAGTAATCCTGCAATTGCAGATATTGAAATTACCAGATCTTCTGATGTGTTTATAACTTTTATATCGCAAGGTGCAGAGCAAACCAATGCCCTTGGTTTTTATACTTATGAGACACATCATGCACCCGCTACCGCAAAAGATATAAGAGTTATAACGTACGTTTTTCCTAATGCGGGAAGGCGTTCGCCACTAACAGCCGGAGACAAAGTGAAGATAGGACGGTTCGAGGCTGGTACTTCGATCGGGTTTGTGCTGATGCAAAGCGCCTGGAATGGGGCCACCAGCACGCTTAATAATAAAGTTGTTCATTTCTGCTCAACCGATGCACTAAACCCGGAAGTGGACCCTAAATTAAGGAAGCATGCAGTATTAATTAATTACGCTCCTGAAAATAAAATTCTCGTCGGCTTTGAAGATTCCGATAGAACTGCGCAGAACTGCGATAATGATTTTAATGATGTAGAATTTTACTGCAGCGTTAAGCTTTAGCTGTGCCCTTTTATCTGGAGTTGCCCGGCAACTGCAGATAATGCGATCTCCATAAATATGCTTAACGAATGTGCTGATCCTCAGAAAAGCCTTATCAAAGCAATCTTAAAAATCCCCGCATTTTTGAGATCACATCCATCGTAAAACTCTTTCATATATCGGCCTTTTGGGATCCGGTTGTTTCAAAATGATAACTCCCGTGCTTTTTACTTTCGAGTTTCAGCACTTTCGTTCCCATCCATTGTTCAACAATGTCTGCCTCCGCAAAAGCCTGAAAAAGTAATTTCAATGGCAGATCAAAATTCCCTCGTAATCACCAAATCCTGCTCGCCGTGTTTGGCATTGATTTTTGTTTTTTCATAATACTTTCTAATTTATTAAACCTGTCATCCCCCACATTTTGCGGAAAGGTTCAATGAAGTCAGCTATCTCCCTCATCTTTTTTGCATTAATGTGATAGTAGATTTCCCTGCCGTTTTGCTCTTGGTCAAGCAATGCACATTCAGTACGTATTTGCAAGTGCTTTGAAACTTGTTGGCTCGGCTATGGCTTGAAATACATTTCTTCTTAAATTCATTGTATAGCTATTTGACTACAAATATATATGTAGCTATTTAGCTACGCAAATTTTTTTTGAGAATTTTTTTGAAAGAAAAGTATTTTATTTGTCTATAAAAACTTTTACTCACCGATACATGTAATCTATAAAAGGCGGCAGTTAGTTTTTATACACGCTGATAAAAATAACTGAATTGTGAAATATTTGTAACCAAACCATATTTCACCCAACCATTCATAAATTTTTGTCATCAATCAGTGTAGTGTGGCGTGTATTGTTTAAAGCCAGTATATGCCGGCAATGAAAATTTCTCATAAAAATGGTATTAAAATGAAAAAACTATTATTTATTTCGACTGCAATTACGTTGTTTGCCTTTACGAACTGGCATTATAATCTTACAGAGGCAAAGCAACTTGCCTTAAAAGAGCACAAGTACATCTTATTAAATTTTTCCGGTTCTGACTGGTGTGGCCCGTGCATTCGCCTGCATAAGGAAATTTTTGGTGATCCGGCTTTTCAACAATTTGCGGACGCCAATTTAGTAATGGTGAATGCAGACTTTCCCCGAAACAAAAAAAATCAGCTACCAAAAGAGCAACAGGCTTTGAACGATGACATGGCTGAGACGTATAACAAGCAAGGCGAATTTCCTTACACCCTGTTGCTCGATTCTAATGGTAAAGTTTTAAAGGAATGGGATGGTTATCCTAAAGGCGATGTATCATCATTTATAGAAGATATAAAACAAACAATTAATGCAGGCGATCATTAATAAAACGTCGGCGCTTAAAAAGTCATTTTATTTAATGGGCAACCATTTTGAAATAACGGCAATAAGTGAAGATGCTTTGCTTGCTGAGGTGAGCATTGAAGCTGCGGCGGAAGAGATAAGAAGAATTGAAAGATTGCTCACAACTTTTAAAGACGACAGCGAAGCAAATCTTATCAACCGGAATGCAGGCTTGGCACCCGTTACAGTAAGTGATGAAGCATTCAACATCATTGAGCGCTCCGTCAAAATCTCATCCGTTACACAAGGTGCATTCGATATTACATATGGTTCAATAGATAAGCGGCTCTGGAACTTCGATACTTCCATGAAAGCCTTGCCGCCGAAAGGTGTTGCGCATAAAATGATAAAGCTTATCAATTATAGAAATGTGCTTCTCGATAAAACTAATAAAACTGTGCTGCTGAAACATGAAGGAATGCGCATAGGGTTTGGAGGAATCGGTAAAGGTTACGCTGCCGAAAGAGCTAAAGAGGTAATGCAGCAGATGCGAATTGAAAGCGGCGTGGTGAATGCCTCAGGCGATCTTACAGCCTGGGGTTATCAACCCAATGGAAAGCCCTGGACAATAGGTATTGTAAAGCCGGATGGCTCGGGCGAAGTTTTCTCTTATCTGAATATTACCAACATGGCGGTGGCAACATCCGGCAATTATGAAAAGTTTATAATGATTGGCGGCAAACGATATTCGCACACTATTGACCCCCGCACAGGCTTGCCGGTAAAGGGTATTAAAAGTGTTACGATCGTAACGCCAAATGCGGAACTCGCCGATGCAATGGCTACGCCCGTCATGATAATGGGCATTGATACAGGTTTAAATATGATCAATCAAATGAAAGATATAGAAGCGATTCTCATTGATGACGATAACAATGTTTATACATCTCAAAATATACATTTTACATAAAAACAAAACAGGAATGAAAAAAACTTTTTTAATAGTATGTGCTGTTGCTTCCACTTTTTTTGCAACATCTTGCAAAGCTGTGAAGGAATACCAGAAGAGCCGGATCAACGACTCAGAAATGTCTCTTTCCAACAGAAAGGTTGAGAAGAATGAACTCAACTTTCAAACCTATCGCGAAGGTTCATCAGGGGCCAATGGCGGTAAGAATGGCGGAGGCTGCGGTTGTAATTAATACGGCGCATCCGCTATCATTATTATGATCTTCGTTTTATAAAATCATCCATTTCATCAATAGTACTTTATGAAAAAAATATGCCTGTCATTAGTTGGTTTATACATAAGCCTTCTGCAATTACATGCGCAGTCAACAAAAGATACATCGGTTTACGAACCAAAAAAGCTTGCAATAGAAGAAGTGAATTTAGTGTCAAGTTTATATGGCCAGGATGGCAATCATTCACCGGTAACCGGCGGCATTGGCACGGAGAAAGTAACTGATTTTGCAAATGGGCTGGAGTTGAAATTAACCGGGCAGGACGCAACTGCGCATAAACATACGCTTACCTTTGGATTAGGCTACGATCATCATACTTCAGCTTCATCGGCTTATGTTTCCAAAACAGGCGCTTCCAAGATTGGCGGTACAAGAGTTTATCCATCGCTCAACTGGTCAGTAGAAAACCTTAAGCGCAAGTCAGGTTTTGGTTTTGGCTTATATTATTCAGGTGAATACAATTACCAATCGTTTGGCCTGGATGCGGAATACAGCAAAAAAACAAAAAGCAATGGTGAGTTTGAGGCAAAAGCCACTGCGTATTTTGATAAAGTAAAACTGATTTATCCGTCGGAACTCATTCCAGGTAATTCGGTTTCTACAGACAATGGTACAACGACCTACACTACAGCCAGCGGGCGAACGGTTACATTGAGCGGCGGCGGAGAGAATAAAGTATCTATACCCTCGAGCCCGCGAAATACTTTTGCGGTCTCGCTTTCATTCTCGCAGGTTTTTAGCCGGCGTTTGCAGGGAAGCATTACAACTGATCTTGTTGAACAAACCGGCTATCTTGGTTTGCCATTTCACCGCGTATATTTTACAGACGGTTCAGAACAAGTTGAAAATTTGCCCGGCAGAAGATATAAGCTGCCCGTGGGTTTACGGTTGAATTATTTCCTGGGAGATAAGATTATTGTCCGTACAAATTACAGGTATTACATTGATAACTGGGGAATACAATCGCATACGGCGGGGATAGAAATTCCATTTAAGATCACTCCTTTCGTTTCCATATCACCATTTTACAGATACTATACACAAACTGCGGCGTATTATTTTGCTCCTTACCAGCAACACGCGCCGACGGATGCCTACTATACAAGCAACTATGCGCTCTCCGCCTTCAATAGTAATTTTTTTGGCGCCGGTATCAGAATAGCGCCACCAGGCGGCATCTTCAACAGTAAGTTGAGTACTTTGGAAATACGGTACGGGCATTATACGCAAACAACGGACCTTGTATCAAACGTTATTTCGGTAGCATTGAAATTTAAATAGACGAAAGGAAGACGCTATGTGTAATCGATTTTTAGCATTTAATTGCGGCCTGTAAGATAAGCTTTGCAGTATAGTATCGTCATTGCATATACGGCTTATTGAAAATGAAGATGCAATATTTATATTGGGATAATCAGAATAATGCTGACTGAGCGCCGCGGTATTATAATTGTTCCTCTGTAAAACCGTGTTCATACTACTCATAGACCAAATGCGAACTACTATCAGGTGGCTTCAATATTATTTTCACGAGCTTCGGAAAAATTTTTTCAATTCAAAAGCTTCTATTGACCCGGTGGCACTATTTTTATATGTAGCTGCGCAAGATGGGCTAATAATTCTTTTCGCAACTCACTGATGATTTCAGCATACTTATAATTATTTATCATGTTAGATGTTTCGCCGAGGTCAACTTTAAGGTCAACAAACATTTCCCGGATTTCTCCCATGTCATCCAATTTATATTTATAGCGGGGCGTATGTATCAAATACCCAACCTGGTTTTCAAGGAATAGGCACCTGCCCATATATTTTTAATAATGTAAAATAGAAAAAACCAATCGGTGAGACAATTGTTTTTTTCAGGCAGTTGCCATTATTAAATTTGTGGAAAAAAAAATGAAGCTATCAGGATTGCACATTCATTCTGGCTTATAGTTATCAACCAGCAAATACTTTCCGGCATCTCGACTAAAACAAAAGGCGTTTTCACTAAAACTATTTTTCAATGAATGATGATCTTTGTATTCTAAAAAACAAAAATTATTTATTATGAAAGCAATAAGAATTAATGAATTTGGAGGACCGGAGGTGATGAAATTAGAAGAAACTGAACGCCCGGTTCCCGCAGCCGATGAAATTTTGGTGAAAGTATTTGCCAGCGGCATAAACCCTGTTGATTGGGTAGTGCGAAATGGCGGAAATGATTTTTTAAAGTCATTCTTAACCTTACCAATGACAATTGGGTGGGACGCAGCAGGCATTATAGAAGAAACAGGCAGCGAAGTTAAAGATTTTAAGAAAGGTGATGCCGTATATGGTGTTCCTAATTTTCCCGGCAGCAATGGAAGTTATGCTGAATATTGTGCCGCAAAAGCAAGCCAGTTTGCAATAAAACCAAAGAGTATTTCTTTCAATGAAGCAGCCGGCGTTCCTTTGGTTGGGCTTGTGGCGTGCAATGCTCTTTTTGAATTAGGAAAATTACAGGCAGGTCAACGGGTATTCATTCATGGTGCGTCGGGTGGCGTGGGAAGTCTTGCTGTGCAGATGGCAAAAGCAAAAGGTGCGTATGTAATTGGTAGTGCCTCGGCAGGTAACCAGGAATTTTTAAAACAAATCGGTGCTGATGAAATGATTGACTATAGCAACCAAAAATTTGAAGATTTGTTGAAGAATATTGACGTTGTGTTTGATGGTTCGCCGCTTCGTGATGATAACGAGCGTTTAAAATGTATTAGAATTTTAAAAGACGGTGGAATTTTTGTAAGTGTAAATGTTGATTTTCCGTTTAGTGATGAAGTGAAAAATGCGCTTGCAAAAAAGAATGCTACAGGTGAACTTGTTGCCACACAAACAAATCACCGGGGTTGGCTTAATGAAATGGCGAAGTTGATTGATCAAGGCAAAGTAAAAGTTGTGATCAGTAAAGTGTATCCTTTAGAACAGGTTACCGAAGCACATAAAGAAAGTGAAACGTTTCATACACGTGGTAAATTGATATTGGAAATAAGAAAAGAAGATAACCTTGCATGAAGCATTTTAAAACGATAAGCGAGTTTCACGAGTTTAGGGATTTGCCTAAGCCGCAACATCCCCTGCTCAGTGTAATAAACGTTGTAGACGTTAAGCATTTACATAACGACGAACCGATGACTTTGGCATTCGATTTTTATACTATCGCCATAAAAAGAATGTCTAATGCCCTAATAAAATACGGACAACAACCTTTTGATTTTAATGAAGGTATTATGTCTTTCATGGCGCCCAACCAGGTTTTCAGCCTTGCTCTTGATAACAAAGAGGAAGAAATAAAACAATCAGGGTGGGTGATATACATTCATCCTGATTTCTTATGGAATACGCCATTAGCCAAAACGATAAAGCAATATGATTTTTGGGGTTATTCTTTACATGAAGCTCTATTTCTTTCAGAGAAAGAAGAGGCGATCATCAATAATATCATTCAAAACATTCAGCAGGAATATCATTCCAACATCGACAAGTTCAGCAAGCAGATCATCATCTCACAAATTGAAAGTTTATTCAGCTATGCCGACAGGTTTTATAATCGTCAATTTATTACGCGGGAAAAATCCAATCATCAAATACTTGAGCGTTTAGAAAAATTGGTAAGTGATTATTTTAACAGCGACGATTTAATTAACCGGGGGCTGCCCACCGTTCAATACATTGCTGAACAACTACATCTTTCTCCAAAATATTTAAGTAGTTTGTTACGGGTGTTAACAGGGCAAAACACACAGCAATACATTCACGATAAATTAATAGAAAAAGCAAAAGAAAAACTATCAACCACCAATTTATCTGTAAGTGAAATTGCTTATGACTTGGGGTTTGAACATTTGCAATCGTTTAGTAAGTTATTTAAGAATATGACTAATTTTTCGCCATTGGAGTTTCGGCAGTTATTTAATTAATGAAACCGGAGGAATATAAATGAGTAATGCTAATAGCAGTTTTACTTTGTGACATCAACGAACATTATATTGAAGTTTGCAATATTATTTGATAGCTATTCGGCGGCAATTGTGCTTTTAGAATCGCAGCACACCGATACTACCCATTCTTTTTTTATAGAGCCTTTCCAAATACTCGAACATAAGCAGCAACCATTATCATCCTATAGACCAACATCCATGTTTGCTTGCTTGAATAAGTTTAATTTAGCCGATCATTTATTAAATCAATGTTTGATATTTTCCGAAAATATTTAGAAGACAAAATTGCTTTAACCAATCCGGATTATGAGTTGATTGAATCCGTTTCATTGTTTAAAAAGCTTAGGAAACGACAATATCTTCTACAGGCGGGAGATGTGTGCCGTTTCAATGCTTTTACTTGCAAAGGGTTTCTGCGCTATTATTATGTGGACGAAAAAGGGCAGGAACACATAATGCAGTTTGTTCCGGAAAATCATTGGACAGGTGACAGAGAAAGTATGGATTCAGGTTTGCCTTCAAAATATAATATTGATGCTATTGAGGATAGTGAAATTTTATTGCTAAAGAAAGAAGATTTTGAAATGATTCGCAAGACAGTTCCCGCCTTCAATGATTTTGTAAATGAAACACTTAAAAAAAATATTGTCGTTTTGCAGGAACGGATTCATGGCAGCATATCTCTTTCTGCCGAAGAAAAATACAGCAATTTTATTTCAAAATATCCTTCCATCAGCAATCGTGTACCATTGCACATGGTTGCATCCTACCTTGGTGTATCTGCTGAAACTTTAAGCAGGGTAAGAAGCCAATCCGCAAAAAAATAATTGATTTTTATTGACTGCTCCTGACAAATGTCAAGGGTTTTTTCCTTCAAATGTCATTGGAGACGAGTGCTTCATGCCTGCATCTTTGCATTATTAAATAATCAAAAAAAATACACAATGAAAAATTTAGGAAATGCAACAGAGCTATATGAAATAATTAACAGCGGAAAATTAATGGAAGGTTTTGAAAAGTTTTACCACCCTGATGTGGTAATGCAGGAAGCCGGCGAAGCACCCCGAAAAGGCAAAGACATAAACCGTGATTACGAAAAAAACTTTCTCGTATGATTAAAGAGCTTCATGGTGCAGGTGTGTACGCCATCGCATCAAGTGAAGCCGAAAACAAAACAATGGTTGAAAGCTGGACTGATGTAACCTTTAAAAATGATGCACCACGAATGAAGTCTGAACAAGTGGCGGTGCAAACCTGGGAAGGCAATCAAATTATCAAAGAAGTTTTCTACCACAAATAAATAAAAAAAATGACAGCAAACGAAGCAATGCTTTGGCGTTACGCAACTAAGAGAATGATAAAGAAACCTGTTCCGGAAAGCACGGTAAATAAAATTCTTGAAGCCATTCATCTTTCACCTTCCGGACTTGGTTTGCAACCTTACGAAGTTTTTGTAATAAGCAACCCGGAAATGAAAAGTAAAATTTTGCCCATTGCGTTCAACCAAAAACAGATTGTGCAATCTTCTCACCTCCTTGTTTTTGCAGCGTGGGATAAATATACTGACGAAAGAATTGACAAAGTATTTGACTATTTATCGCAACAGCGAAACCCAGCTGCTGATATGGAAGGGCAAAAAAATTCCTGCCAGGAAATATTTCTCTGAAGTAAGTGATGAAGCACAGTTTCATCATGCGGCAAAGCAATCGGGCATTGCACTCGGGGTTGCAGTTCTTACTGCTGCACTTGAGGGAATTGATGCTTCTCCGATGGAAGGTTTTAACCCTGCCGCTTTGGATGAATTTCTCGGCCTCAAAGAAAAAGGATTGAGAAGCACTACACTTTTAGCGTTGGGATACCGGGATGAAATAAATGACTGGAATTACAAACTTAAAAAAGTAAGAAAACCACTACAAGATTTAATAACAACAATTAAATAAATACAAAATGAAAAAGACAATTGGAATTATCGGAGCCGGAAACATTGGAAAAACTGTTGCAGCACATTTAGTCAAAAGTGGTTACGCAGTTAAAATTAGTAACAGCAAATCACCTGGCACTTTAAAAGAAACAATTGAACAATTAGGCAACGGCGCAACGGCAGTTACTGCTGATGAAGCTGCCGAAGCTGACATGGTAATTTTAGCATTACCGTGGGCGCAGGTTAATACGCTTACCGAGATTACTGATTGGAAAAACAGGATAGTCATTGATGCAACTAATCACTTTACACCTGATTTTCAAATTGAGGATATAGGAAATCGTAATTCCACCGAAGTGGTGCAGGACTATCTTCCGGGAGCAAGGATAGTAAAAGCATTTAATACGCTGTTCTTTAAAGTTTTGGCAGCTGATCCTGTTGAAGCAAACGGGCACCGGGTGCTTTTTGTTTCCGGAGATGATACTAAAGCCAAAGCACAGGTAAGTGAAATGATAAAAGAATTGGGCTTTGCTCCGGTTGACTTAGGCTTATTGTCTGCCGGCGGCAAACTTCAGCAGGCAAAAGGTGCTTTATCGCTTCAGAATTTTGTAAAACTATAATTTAAACAAAATAAAGAAATGAAAAAGACAATAGGAATTATCGGAGCAGGCAATATAGGTAAAACAATTGCTGCACACTTGTTGAAAAACAGCTACGTTGTAAACATCAGTAACAGCAAACTGCCTGAGTCATTAAAAGAAACGGTTGCGCTATTAGGAGAAGGAGCAACAGCAGTTACTGCTGCTGAAGCTGCCGAAGCAGACATTGTAATTTTGGCGTTGCCCTGGTCGCAAATTAAAACGCTAACGAACATTACAAATTGGAAAAATAGAATTGTAATTGATGCTACCAATTATCATATCTCTTCCGACTTTCAAGTTGATATAGGTACCCGTCCATCAAGCGAAGTTGTACAAAATTATATTCCCGGGGCAAGGCTTGTAAAAGCATTTAACACACTTAACTTTAAGGTACTGGAAACAAATCCAGAAGTAGGAAATGGAAATCGTGTTCTTTTTATTTCTGGTGATGACGAGGATGCAAAAATTGAGGTTGGTGAAATGATTGACGACATCGGCTTTGCGCCTGTTGACTTGGGTTCCTTATCTGATAGCCGCAAATATCAAGAACCAAAAGGAGCGTTATCACTTCTAAATATTATCAAACTATAGTTTACAACCATTAAATAAACAAAATGAAAAAGAATAAAATTATCTACTGGACGGCAACAGGTATACTTGGAGCTATGATGCTTTTTAGTGCCTACGGTTATTTAACGAATAAAGAAATGAAGGGTGCTTTTGTGCACAGCTTACTTTAGAATTGAATTGGCAATAGCAAAAATCATAGGAGTTGTTGTTTTGCTAATTCCCTCTATCCCTAAAGAAATAAAAGACATGACTTATGTGGGGTTTGCAATAACATTTATTTCAGCTTTTATTGCACACACATCAAGTGGCGACCCAATATCAGTCGCCATAATGCCATTGGTTTTTTTAGGTATCCTGATGGTGTCATTTATTTATAGCAAAAAATATGTGGCGATCAAAAATGTTGCTAATGATAATCGCCCTAAAGAAGTTTTTAATTTTAAATAGAAAATAATGAACACAAAAGCTCAAAGAAAAATAAAAAGAACCTGGAAAGTTCAACTGAAAAAAAGCAGTGATATACATTCTGCAGGTTTAGTATTACCGTCAGGAAACTGGGAAGAATTGACCCGTTTCTGTTAATGGCAGAGGATAAATTTCAAAAGCATGCTTTTGAAACTCATCCACACCGTGGCATGGAGACTGTAACGTACATAATAGATGGAGCATTGGAACACTCGGATAATAAAGGCGGAAGTGGAAAGTCACCAAACTGCAACAGTGGCATTTAAATTAATATTATGCTTCTGTTTTTAAACGTAGCAATCTCAACCAGCGCGACGATATACAGAGATCATGTTTATCAGAAACATATAGGCATAAATAAGCTAATAATTGGTTTTGATTCCGGATACGTCAAACCCGGTCCGAACATTTTTTTTGAAATAATTATTATTGAGTTTTGCAGTTGCGGATGCATTCAACGCTCATGCAATGAATTTTCATTTGTGTATTGGAATTTTCGCAGTCGTTCAACTAACAAACCACGAATACAAATTTATGTATTTTAGTAAGACATTAAGTTTAAACTAATGTATGAGCTCAGGCATTTTATAAAGTCAACAGTGCATATTGAAGACGGGGATTTAGAACGCATTTTACTTTGCTTTGAAGAAGTTACTATTAAAAAGAATAAGTATGTTTTAAAGGAAAAGTAAATCTCAACAAAATATTACTTTATAAAATCAGGCGGCGTACGCATTTGGTTTCACAAGAATGAAAAACCTGTTACTGCTGCTTTTCGAAAATAGTTTCTTTTCTGAACTGGCAAGCTTAAAATTGGGGCATCCTTCTCATTTCAATATACAGGCATTACAAATACTTCTTTGTATGCAATTGATAAAAATTCCATGGAAAATTTATACCTGCAATTTCCACTATGGGAACGTTTCGGCAGGCTTATTTGGGAGAGGGCTTTTTTAAAAGTGATTGATGGGTTTATAGGCTTTCAAACTCTTACAGCAGAAGAACGCTATATAGTTGTAATGCAACAGTCGAACCTGCTTCAAAAAATATCGCTTAAATTATAACAATCGAAAGGTTAGTTGTGGTATCAATGGAATCAAGGGTCATAATGGCCTGTTCTATCACAAATGATAAAGCTACCTCGTACACATCATCCTGTAATTTCCCGAACATCTCAATAAACCTGTTCTTTTGAATGGTAGATGCTATTATTGTATAATCAGAATCGGAAATAATTTTATTGATCTCCTCATAGAAATATTTTTTTACATCCAGGTCAAATAATTTTTGAAACTCTTTTTCACATTTACGAATATCACGTGAGTGAAAGATAACTTCCTTATTTCCCCAAATGGAATGTTTAAGCTTATTAATAGATTGCTTTATGGTTTCATAATTTTTTTCTGTAACAAGTACTCCTGATAATAAAAACACAGGAAATTCCGTGTCAATCTTAGTTAAAACCGTGATCGCCACTTTCATCTACGAAGAGATATATTTTATTTTGAAGTTGATGTTCTATCATCTTAAAAAATTATACCACAAAAAAGCGAAGATTAATACACCGAACTTTTTCCAGTAACAACGGGGGCATTGTTATCAGAAGCTCCTTCCTCCTAAACAGCAGAGCACCTGGGTTACATTTTCTGTAAAATATCCCCAGTATTTTTATTTTAAATCCACCGACAATACTATGTGGACAAGTTTCATATCAAATGCAATAATTGTAGTAAAATAACTAACCTAAATTCAAATCCCTGAAAAGGATCATTGGCCATTTTATAAATAATTTTTTCACGGAATTACACTAAACTTAAATTATAGTATTAGTTAAAAGCAATATTTATTTGTTCAAATGAATGTTTTAAAGTTTAAAAAATATTTTTCGTTTGTATAGCTGGTAACACAGATACCATTCAGTAAATAATGTTACCAAAGCCGATAATACATTCTGACCTTTTGCAGATATACCGGCAAACCCTGAAAAACCTTTAATAAATATTCCGATTGTTTTATTGAGCCACTGATTTCCCAGGGTTTCAAAAAATAAATAAATAAAGATAGCATTCATGCCTACTACCACACATACCCATGCGTAACGGTTTATTTTTTTTACATCTGTAAGCCAATACAAAAAAGCAAGTATCAATAAAACCCATCCGCCCGAGGCGAATACAAATGATGAAGTGCTTATGCGTTTAATGATGGGTGTTACGTTGAGTACATCCAAACCAAAACCTATAACAAGGCAAATCATTCCTGTCAGGCAGAGCCATTTTATTTTTTGTTGAGCCGCAACCGGCTGCATCAGTAATCTTCCGGCAAGCACGCCCCATATAGTATGGGCGGCGGTAGGGATTATGTTGATAGCAACCCATCCATCAGAATTTATTTTGCCCATTAAAATTACATCCATCCAGGCGCCAAAATTTTTATACTCAATGAAAGGCTGGTCAAAGCCTGGTACATGTGCATAGCGATATAAAACTTCTGTCAATAATAATAACATCAATGAAAACACAATTTGAAACGCGTTGCTTTTACGGATAATGATGTAAGCAATCAAGGTTGTAAATGCCAATTGGGTGAGAACATTCCATAGTTCCCAAACAAGCTTACCTGCATAAACACAATGTAAGGCAACACCACAAATAAATAATTTTAAACAGCGTATCAGTATGTGGTTAAAATTTTGCTGCCAAGTGATACCTCTTTGCGTTTTATAATAATAAGAAAGATACATGGCAGACCCGGCCATCATCATAAAAGCGGGTTGTACAAGATCCCAGAAATGAAGGCCGTGCCAGGGATGATGAAAAAATTGTTCAATAAATTTATTTGCAATTCCCGGCATTCGAAGATCGTGCAACGATTCATACAACAGGCAACTTTCACCAGCCAGCAGAATCATAATTAATCCCCGCATTACATCAAGAGAAAGCAGACGCTGTTTCTGCATTTTAAATAAACATTCTTTATAAATAATTATCCTTGCTTGTAAATTATCAAAACCTTTATTGAAAAAACAGTGCAAACGTTTTACCCCGGTTTACAATATCCATAAAAAAGATTATATTTTAGAGTAATGGAAGAAAAGCCGACCACCATTAAGGAGATAGCCAAAATGCTCAACATATCATTCTCTACTGTTTCGCGGGCTTTAAACAATCATCCGAATATAGGCTTACGCACTAAGATGCGGGTTCAACAGTTAGCCAGAGAACTCAATTATGAGCCCAATCAAACAGCGATTTTTTTTCAGCAGGGAAAAACGTTTACCATAGGCGTTATTTTACCCGAATTATCCGAAGCATTTTTTTCGACCTCAATAAGCGGAATAGAAAATACTGCAGAAAAAAATAATTATACAGTTCTGTTAGGCCAGTCACACGACAGCGAAGAAAGAGAAAAGAAAATTGTAGAAACGATGAGGAACCACCGGGTAGATGGATTGCTTATTTCAATTTCAAAAAATACAGTAAACTATGATCATTTCGAAAGCCTGAAAAAATATGGCATACCTGTCGTGTTCTTCGACCGGATACCAAAAATGAATGACATCCATTATGTGGCTTGCAATATGATTTCCGGAACAGTGCAGGCTGTCACTTATCTTCTTAAAAAAGGGCATCGCGTAATTGGCATGATCAATGGCCCCGAAAAATTATTTGCCTGCCAGGAAAGAAAAGAAGGATACATACAAGCCATGACAAAACACCGCCTCAAGTTTGATCCATCATTAATAGTAAACAGCGACCTTACTTTGGAAGGAACGCAGTTAGCGATGGAAGAATTATTAAGTTCTAAAAGAAAGCCTACCGCCATTGTAACGTTTAACGATTATGTAGCGCTTTATGCAATCCAATACGCACAAAGAAGAAAAAGGAAAATAAATAAAGATATTTCTTTTGTAAGTTTTGCAAATCTTCCTATAAGCAGCTACAGTGCTTATCCTCCGTTGGCATCGGTGGAACAATATCCTTATGTGCAGGGCGAAAAAGCAACCGGAATATTAATTGAGCTGATGAATAAATCCAAAGATGATCCGGCTCAAAACGGTGCGTATTATAAGATAATAGTTGAATCGCAATTAGTGTTACATGATAAACCCGATAAGTAAGTTTTGATATAAAGCGAAGTTATTCCCTGGTAAAAATCTTGTTTGATTTTACTTATCAATGATATAATTAGCGCTTCAAGTTTTCGACAAACAGTGAATTTATTTTAGGCAAACGTTTGCACATTTTCATAGGGTTGATTTTTGTTACATTTGATTATGTACTCATAAAAAAAGAAAAAAGATAAGCATTTTGAAATTTACAAATCATAACATGATACGAACAAATTCTCCATGCACAGTTAAACTAATAAGAAAGAAAAGAGGAAAGATTCTACTTCTGCTCACTTTGTTTTTTGTGTTATGTATTACCTCAGCCAGCGCTCAAAAAACCTTTAGCGGCATTGTTACAGACAGTGTGGGAAGCACCTTATCAAATGTGTCCGTTCAGGTAAAAGGAACAAACAGGACGGTCGCCACCGATCGTTCGGGGAAGTTTACCATCCAGGCAGGCGATAACGACATCCTGGTTTTTTCCATTATTGGATTTTCCAATAAAGAGGTAAAAGCTTCGTCATCTTCAATAGTAAGTTTAACTAATAAATCTGCTGCCCTGGGCGAAGTAGTAATTGTAGGGTATGGTACAAAACAGAGAAAAGATCTTTCGAGTTCCATCGTAAGCATTAAAGGAGACGACTTGATAAAATCACCGGTAGCTACCATAGACCAGGCTTTGCAAGGCAGGGCAGCAGGTGTCCAGGTTACATCAAGCACAGGTGATCCGGGCGGAACGATCAGCGTAAGAATTCGCGGTATTTCTACAGCAAGTCCTTCTGGTAGCAACGATCCATTATATGTAGTAGATGATGTGGTACAACCCGGAGGCATTTCCTTTATTAACCCATCGGACATTGAAAGTATAGATATATTAAAAGATGCTTCGGCTCTTTCAATATATGGTGTTCGTTCCGCAAATGGTGTAGTTCTTATAAAGACAAAGAAAGGAAGCAGTGGTTCGAAAACTAAAGTAACCTTAGATGCTTTTACGGGCCAATCAGAAATATGGAAAAAACTCGATGTCCTGAGCATACAGGAAAAAGCAGCTTTGAACACAGAAATTATAAAAGGCTTTAATGATAGATTTGTTAACACCCCGGGGTTCACTCCCATTCCTGTAAATCCTGAATGGGCCACGCCGGAACGAATTGCCAATCTTCCTAAAAACGGAACAAACTGGCAAGATGAAATTTTTCAAACCGGTAAAGTACGTGATGTAACAATGGGAATTTCAGGAGGTGGCAAAGGCTCCAGTTACTATTTCTCCGTTGGTAATCGCTCCGATGAAGGGACCATTATTAGTAGTTCTTTCAAAAGAACATCTATCAGGGCAAATGTGGAAGCTGATGCTACAAGCTGGTTTCGTGTAGGCTTGAGTTCAGGATATACTACCTCCAACAGGCGGGTTACCTCAGGCACTAATGATGACAGAACGGGCTTTATGCAAGGTGCATTATTCTCCTCACCAGATATACCTGTATATAATGCAAACGGTGGATTTGGCGTTGCTCCTACGCCGAATATCTACTGGTATGGAAATTTATATAATCCTGTAAATATTATTTCCAGCAGCAATCCAAAATACATGGATAATAATATCTATGGTAGTGTTTTTGGGCAAGTTAAGCTCCCATTTAATATTATTTTTCGATCAACGTTTGCGGCAGGGCAGTTCTCTGGTTCATACTCCGTGTTTAGCGGGAGTACAGTTGGCGGAGCAGCAGCGCCACGGCCTACTACATCGTTATTTGCCGGAGAATATAGTGGCTATAACTGGAACTGGGATAACTATGCGACCTGGTCTAACTACTTCAAGGGACATAGTACTGAAGTTACCGTTGGATATGTTTCTCAATTAATCACCAGCCGTTCCACGAATTACAGCCAAAGTAATTTTACAGACCAGTCTGCGAATTTTCAATATGTAGGATTGGGAGATCCTGCAACATTAAGCTTCCCTTTCAGTGCACCTTCGGAAATCGCTTATTATTCTTATTTCGGCAGGTTTAGCTACAATTATAAAGAGAGATATTACCTGCAATTATCCGCAAGAAGAGATGCGGGCTCTCCTTCTTTCATTACCGATAAGCCGGCGGGCACTTTCCCTGCAGGGTCAGTAAAATGGCGGGTTTCTAAAGAAAAATTCCTGGAGAATTCACAACTATTTTCCGATCTGAGTTTTAGAGCAAGCTATGGTGAAATGGGAAATATTGGGAATACGCCATACCCCGGCTATTCCCTGGTGAAGATTAATTCGAATTACCCATTTAATGGGAGTTCTGTAAGTGGGGTGTCTTTAGGACAATTTCCGAGTGTAACCGGAAGCACCTGGGAAAGACTTCGTCAAACTGATATAGGCCTGGATGCTGCTTTACTGGGGAATAAAATTAATATCACTTTAGACTGGTACAACCGGATTACAGCAGGAATGCGAATTGTTCCAAAGTTGCGACCAATTTTTGGTGTATCTGCTACACCGCCGCTTGTAAATCTTCCGGGTGATAATGTAAAAAATACTGGTTTTGAAATGGCAGTAACTTATAACGGAAAAAGAGGAAAATTTAATTATAGTATCAGCGGAAATGGAAGCTTTAATCACAACAAGATTTTAAACTTAGGTGACATTGACTTTATATCGCCCCCAGATGCGACATTAGTAGGAAGCTATCAACCTTCCCGCACCATGGTCGGTCATCCCATCTCAGCTTTTTATGGTTTTGTGTCTGATGGAATCTATCAATCGCAGGAAGAAATTGACAAAGGGCCTGTTGATAAAATAGGTCAGCAAATAAGCTCCGGAGACTTACGGTATAAAGATTTAAACGGGGATGGCTTTATAGATGAAGCTGACAGGACAATTATAGGCAACCCCACGCCTACATTTACTTATGGACTGAATTTCTCTGCCTCATACAAAAACTTTGATTTCAGCATGTTATTGCAAGGAGTTGACGGAAATAAAATATATAATTACTTATACCAGCAGGGAACAGTTGGAGATCCCAGGTATAATGAAGGAATTAACAGGCTCACGGCTGTCAATGACCGATGGACTGAAAGCAATCCATCCGGCACTTTTCCGCGGATTGCATTCAGAGATAATGATTACTCAAAAAATAGCCGGTTTTCTGACTTCTGGCTTCAAAACGGAGCCTACTTAAGACTGAAGAATATCCAGATTGGATATTTGTTGCCAAAAAGTGTTACTGAGAAACTTCGTATTGAAAAATGGAGATTTTATGTTAGCGCAAATAACCTGCTAACCTTCACAAAATACAAAGGATTTGACCCTGAAATCGGGATAAATTCAACAGGCTATACAGATGTTTTTTCCAACAACAGGGATTTACAATTGGGAATTGACAGGGGAGTATATCCTCAATCAAGAATGATTTTATTCGGAACGAATATTGGATTCTAATTAATTTTTTGAAAGATAAATATGTACGAATGCAAAAAAGGAAAACAGCTTATATAATCTTAACGGCTACAGCGCTTGTCTCCATTGTAATATATGGCTGTAAGAAAAGCTTCATAGACCGGAAACCCATAGGACAATACACCATCGAAACCTATTTCACTACGGAAGAAAGAGCCTTCCAGGGAGTAGTGGGTGTATATGATGTAATGGGTTGGAACAGAACATTTGATAAAATGTTTTGGGCTTTGGGAGACGGCGGCTCAGACGATACACCTATCGGCCTGAACAGGGATGACGGCAGCCCGCCGTATGTAGGCATCAACCCGGTGGTGGATTATACCAATGTAGGCGCAGCTAAATTAAGCCCTGCTATGGAGAATGTTTATAAGGGATTTTATGAAGGGATATACAGAGCCAATGTAGTGATAGACGCTCTGCAGAAAAGTACAATAGATAAATCTAAAAGTGACCGTTTTCTTGCGGAGGTTAAAACTTTAAGAGCAATCTATTATTTCATGCTTGTCAATTATTACGGTGGCGTTCCATTATATACAACACCTATCAATCCCGGGGATGAATCATCTGCTACGTTACCGAGAGCTACGGTCCGGGAGGTGTACGATTTAATTGAAAATGATTTAGTAGAATCAATAGCTAATCTTCCCACCAAAGCACAAACTGCTTCGGAAAATATGCTTGGCAGGTTAACAAAAGGCGCTGCCTCAACGCTCCTTGCCAAGGCGTATTTATTCGATAAAAAATATACAGAAGCAGCCAGCACTGCGCTCAACGTCATCAATTCCGGGGAGTATTCATTAAATCCTGATTATTACGCCAACTTCGTTGAAGCTACTACAAATGGTGTCGAATCAATTTGGGAAATCATGCGGGCTGAAAACTACACTGATAATGGTGGCGGATGGGGAGCTGATTCGTTTGATGGTACGGGTACACCGGTAGCAGTAGCGTGCGGCGGATGGGGACAAAATTCTCCTTCAGGAGATTTATTTAGCCAGTTTGAAGCAGGAGATATTCGCAGAAAATATACGGCAACTTTAGCAACAGATGTTTTGCAGGGAGTTCAGATGTGTGGAACGCCTGATGCCCCCGGTATGGCCAAACACGTGATACCAGGAAAAAAGGAAGGAGACTTTCCCCGTAGTGATATCATTGCACTTAACTGGGTTTTATTCAGATATGCGGATGTATTGTTGATGCGGGCTGAAGCATTGGCTGCTGCTGCCCCTGCAGGTTCACCCGCCCCTCTTGATGCAGTAAACCTGTTAGTTCAGATACGTAACAGGGCAACATTAAGTAGCCCTACTGCCGCCCAATTTGCAACTTATACATCCGAAGAATTGTTGAGATTTATTAGAAGTGAACGCAGGAGAGAACTGGGTATGGAAGCCTGGCGTTTGTTCGACTTAAGGCGCTGGGGAGCTGACTCAACAAAAAATGCATTGATGAGGGTAGGGAAAATAAACACGACTGACCGCCCGTGGAACGATGCTTATTTGTTGTACCCTTTTCCTCAATCAGAAATTGAATTAAGCAAAGGGGCCGTTGTTCAAAATCCCGGGTATTAATAATTAATCAGAGTTTGCTAAAAAATATTTATATGAATACGCACTTAAAAATTGCTAAGTTTTCAAAAGTTTTTCTTTTGACACTATTAAGTTTAATTAGTCTCTTTAGCTGTACGAAGGAAAAAAATCACGGAGATTATAATGTCAATAATTCCCTGACATTATTTAAACTCGATAATAAAGATAATAATGTGGACCTGACATCCAGTGATACTGTGGTTAGTATGTCGGGAGTGAACGGAAAATATATTCCTATCTCTGGTGCTACTGGTGCTGCAAAAGGGTTAGACTCAATCAGGATGGAGTTATATACAACTGGTGATTCTTTACTAAACACAATAACCATCTCGTCTTTTTTCAAACCTGAATACCATGTAATAAATGCTCAGTTGGGTATTCCAAACTCTCAAAAAGGAAAAGTATATAAGATAGTGGTAACGGTTATTGATAAAGCAGGCAATATAGTAGGAACTAAAAGCTTCTTTGGTGTTGATGTGGTATCATGCGATCCTTTACCTCCCTGCCTAGTAAATAATCAAATTACCATTTTGGTAGAAACGCCATCCACGACGCCCGAGACGGATGACATCTATATTTTTGGGAGTCTGAATGGCTGGAACCGGGGGGATGTGGCATTTAAACTTCACAAAAATCCTGATGTTCCAAACTGCTATTGCATTACTATACCTTATCCACCGGGATATACTGACTGGCAGGTAGGAGAAGTTTATGTATCGCGGGGGCTATGGGAGAATGATGCCGTTAATATTAATAATTCCTCCTTTATTGTAAATTATACTACTACCGATCTTGGACCTCTTTGGAAAATAAAAGTTCCAAAATGGCGGGATAAATAAAAGGTTATAAAACTTACACCTTTATTAAATTCAAGAGTTTATAAGGATGTTCGTTTCGACATGATTCTTTACACAGGTGAATTTCATTTTAATGTATCTTTTATTGAAAAGAATAGTTGTACATCACCCTGCTGGCGGACATTTCGCTAATAAACGGACAAGTCAAACTTCAGCAACCCACCGCACATTGTGGCACATTTGCAAGGCGTACAAAGCCCAGACACAAAAGCCAACCTTGCAAAGAGCCAAAATTTCCCCACAGCACAAACATTGGATGCATCCCAAACATTCATCACCAAGGGCCATCTATTTTTGCTAAATTTGTTTGCATGATACAGGCTATAAATTTTCAACCGCTTGACAACGAATTGCCAAGTCACTATGCTGACAGGTTGGGTCTGTTTTATGCCGGGACTGTCACAACACAACATAAAAAAGACAACGGACAATTTTTCACCCCAACTGAAATTGCTCATTTTATGAGTGGACTTGTTAAGCAGTCTAGCAACAAACTGAAAATTCTTGACCCAGGTTGCGGGACTGCAATTTTATGCAGTTCCCTTATAGAGACCCTTGTTCAAAAAAATGACACACTACAAGAAATTGAACTTGTTGTTTACGAAACAGATAAAGACATTCTTCCATACACACAAACGACACTTGATTATTTGAAAACATGGCTTAAAAAAAATGATGTTGAATTTAAACCAACACTTGACACAAATGATTTTGTTTTAGAGAATAAAGATTGTTTTGAACTATCTAACACTCTTTTTTTGGAACCGAAAAATACTTCTTATGATATTGTAATTTCTAATCCACCATATTTTAAAATACCGAAAGAAGATAAAAGGGCGGTTGTTGCAAAATCAATTGTTTGGGGTCAACCAAACATCTATTCAATATTTTTAATGACAGCAGCAAAGCTTTTAAAAAATCATGGTGAACTTATTTTTATCATACCAAGAAGCTTTGCAGCAGGTAATTATTTTAGAGCTTTTAGAGAAGCCTTCTTTTCAGAAATTGAACTTGAACAAATTCATTTGTTTAATTCACGTACAGACACTTTCAATCGTGATAATGTTCTTCAGGAAACATTAATTATAAAAGGAAAGAAACAAAAGCTCACTGGTAATCTTTCAAATATTTTGCTAACCCATTCAAATGGAATAAGTGACCTTGATAATCCAACTGAAAAAGAATATCAAGCCGACGAATTAATAGACTTTAATTCAAAAGAAAAAATATTACATCTTCCAAGCAATGAAATGGAAGATAAAGTGATAGGGCTTTTTAAATCGTGGAGCGGAAGTTTGCACAAATATGAAATGCAAATTTCAACAGGACCTGTTGTTTCGTTTAGAGCTACTGAATATCTGTTTGAGCATTATCAGAATGGAACTATTTTTTTAGTTCCTCTTTATCAACTTATCAATACTGGAAAAATGACTTTTGAGTTTCCTGTTTCCAAAAGGGGAAAGCCTCAATACATAGAGCTTTGCGAAGAAACCAAGCCGCTTCTTTTACCTAACAAGAATTATGTTTTCTTGCGACGCTTTAGTGCGAAAGATGATAAAAGCAGATTGGTTGCAAGTCCTTATTTTGTAGATATTTCACAGGCAGAATTTATCGGTGTGGAAAATCACTTAAACTATATTTACAGACCCAAAGGACATTTAGATAGAAATGAAATTTTAGGACTTGCAGCTTTATTAAACAGTAAACTTTTTGATACTTATTTTAGAACTTTCAATGGAAATATAAATGTAAGTGCAACAGAACTTCGTGAAATGCCAATGCCACCGTTGGAAGATATAAAACAAATTGGCAACCAAATAATCTTACAAAACTATTACTCTCAATCAATAGTTGACGATATTGTAAACGACTACTTTGATTTAGAATATATTTTCGCTTATGAGCAAAATTGATGATGCACAAAAAATCTTAAAAGAATTAGGACTTCCATCTTCCCAACAAAACGAAATATCCGCTTACACTTTATTGGCTCTTTGTGGAATTAAGCCAAGAGATAAATGGGAGAAAGCCACTAACGAAAGTTTGAAGGTTTCAAAAGGCATCATGGCATTTTGTAAAGACGTTTACAAAAAAGAATATGCGCCAAACACAAGAGAAACTTTTCGCAGGCAAGTATTACATCAATTTGTTCAGGCAAGAATTGCAGATTATAATCCCGATAATCCAAGCTTGCCTGTTAATAGCCCGAATGCACATTATGCTTTAACAAAGGAAGTACTTGAGACTATCAAGTCCTTTGGAACAAAAGCATGGAAAGAAGAAGTTGAACGTTTTAAATCTGAGGTTGGCGAATTATCCAAGCGATACCTGAAAGAAAGAAAACAAATACTTATTTCTGTTAAACTAAGCAATGGTAAAACATTAAAACTTTCGGCAGGTAAACACAATGTAGTTCAAGCGGCAATTGTACAAGACTTCGCGGAACGTTTTGCACATGGCAGCGAAGTGCTTTATTTAGGAGACACAGCCAATAAGGATTTATATATTGATAAGGAAACTCTTAAAGATTTAGGTATTCCGATTGATGAACATAGTAAGCTTCCTGATGTTGTGTTGTATGACCAAAAAAGAAATTGGCTTTACCTTATTGAAGCAGTTACATCGCATGGACCTGTTTCACCAAAACGGATTATTGAAATAGAAGAACTTTTAAAAGATTGCAAAGCCGGTAAAGTTTATGTTTCTGCATTTCCAGATTTTGCAGAATTTAAAAAACACTCAACAAAAATTGCGTGGGAAACAGAAGTTTGGGTTGTTGATTTTCCAGAGCATATGATACACTTTAATGGCGACCGCTTCATGGGACCGAGATGATTTCAAAAACACTATTTAAAATGAAAGAAAGCCAGTTTTTTGATAAGCAGACTATTTCTTCAAGAATAAAAGCAAGTATCGTGTCTGAATATTTTCCAGGTTATGTCATGAAAAGACCTTTTTTCTTTTGTTTATTTTTTTCTCTTACGATTGCCTGTTACGCCCAGCACACATTCCCGGGTAAAACTATAGCAGTTGAACTTGCAGAAAAATGGTTTGGAGCAACTGTCTCAGACGGAGACCTTATGCCTTTTAAACAAGGCTACTCTTTTGATATGAATGGCGATGTAAAAGGAAACCAGGCCGCTCCACTGCTCCTCTCTACCAAAGGCCGTTATATCTGGAGTAATGCACCCTTCGCTTTTTCGATACAGCCTGATGATATTAATATCTACAACCTGCATGATACTTTGTTTGTTCAAAAAGCAGGTAACACATTAGCCGATGCTTTTCGTGGAGCCAGCAAAAGATTTTTTCCATCCCATGGAACGATGCCTGATACCCTGCTGTTTACAAGGCCGCAATATAATACCTGGATAGAGTTGGTGTATGATCAAAACCAAAAGGACATCTTAAAATATGCACATGATATTATCAACAACGGCTTTCCGCCGGGCGTGTTAATGATTGACGATAACTGGGCGCCTTACTATGGAAGTTTTGAATTTAGAAAAGACCGGTTTTCTGATGCCAGGGAAATGATTGCAGAGATTCACTCGTTAGGCTTTAAAGTAATGATATGGGTTTGTCCTTTTATCAGTCCCGACTCGGAAGTTTTTCGTGACTTACAAAAGAAGAAGTTGCTCTTATTAGATTCAAAAGGAGATAGCACATTAACCTGGGAGAAGGCAGAACAGCCCGCCATCATTAACTGGTGGAATGGCTACAGTGGGGTTATGGATTTCACGAACCCCGCAGCAGTTGACTGGTATAATTCCAGGTTGGATTACTTAATGAAAGAATACGGAATAGATGGTTTTAAATTAGATGCAGGCGATCCGGAATTTTATCCGGAGAGTAGTATTTCATTTAAGCCAGCATCGCCTAATGAACATACGGAGCTTTGGGGAATCTTTGGATTAAAATATCCCTTGAATGAATACCGGGCTATGTGGAAAAGAGGCGGAGAGCCATTAGCAGAGCGCCTTCGTGACAAAACAAATAGTTGGAATGATTTACAAAAACTTATTCCTGATATCACCACTTCCGGTTTGCTCGGTTATGCATTTACATGCCCAGATATGATCGGCGGTGGCGAGTTTAGTTCTTTTGTCGGTAAAAAAACACTGGACCAGGCGCTGATCGTCCGGTCTGCACAAATTCATGCATTGATGCCTATGATGCAATTTTCTGTTGCGCCTTGGAGAGTGCTGGATTCAGTGCATTTGCAGGCAGTGAAAAAAGCAGTAACGCTGCGGCAAAAATATGTGCCCACTATTCTAAACTTGGCGAGGCAAAGTGCTGAAAATGGAGAGCCGATCGTAAGGAAGATGGCTTATGTTTTTCCTAACGAAAATTTAGAAGAAATCAATGACCAGTTTATGTTAGGAGATTCTATTATGGTAGCTCCAATGCTAAGTTCGGGAGAATCGCGAATGGTGATTTTTCCAAAAGGCACCTGGAAAGCTGATGACGGAAATATTTTCAAAGGGCCTGCCTCTAAAGAAATAAACGTGGCATTGGACCGCCTGCCATGGTTTACTTTGGTAAAGAACCGGAAGTGATTATTTAAATTAAAAAATAAATATTGTGAATATAAAACTTTGGTTTTCTGTAGTGGGAATGCTACTTATTGCCGGATGCGCTAAAAAAGAAATTGCTGCTGCGCAGACAAATTCAATTGAAACTAAGTACACGCAGAGTACTGCCGACTTTGCGAATCCTGAAAGAGGTTTTTACAGGTTTTCGCAAACCAAGGCCAGTGATTTTAAGCCGCTAACTTCAGCCCAGTTAAATAATTGGAAAGGAGAAGTTACTGCAGAGGGAGGTAATTACAAAGTTTATAGCACGCTTATCTTCCGGTATTACGAGATGGATAGTTTTAAAGACAAAGATTTATCTGCTGCTTTTATAAATGCTGTAAGCCAGGATTTCGGCATCGCAAGGCAGGCAGGATTTAAGTTGATACCAAGGTTCACTTATACGTTAACGCAAACAGCCGGCAATTGCCCTGAAGGCTTCATTTGTCCTCCTTATGGAGATGCGCCGAAGAGCATTGTATTACAGCATATTTCAGAATTAAAGCAGGTGCTACAAGATAATGCAGATGTGATAGCTGCCGTGCAAATGGGTTTTATTGGTGTGTGGGGCGAACAGTATTACACAGACTATTTTGGGGATGCTTCGCAAAATACACCGGTACAAAAACTCACAGATGCAAACTGGCAGGATAGAATTGATGTGTTGCGGGCTGTATTGGATGCTGTTCCCAAAGACAGGATGGTACAGGTAAGATATCCACAGATAAAACAACGATATGTCTATGGCATAAATGCAGATGTGAACTCCGCTCCTATGGCAGAGTCGGAAGCCTTTTCGCAAACTGACAAAGCCAGGATTGGTTTTCATAACGATTGCTTTATGGCCAGCACTAATGATTATGGCACTTATGAAGACTATGGAAATTCATCATCACCGAGGCAGGATGCCAATACAGTTTTAAGGGAATTCAAAAAGAAAGATTCGAAATATGTAGTGGTAGGCGGGGAAACATGTGACGATGCATTTAGCCCGCAAAATGATTGTGAGCCCACCGGGAGAGTACAAACCGAACTAAAGGAAATGCATTATAGTTTTTTAAATTGCGCTTATAACAACCAGGTAAATGATGATTGGCAAACCGGAGGATGCATGGATAACATTAAAAAAAATCTCGGTTATCGATTTGTTTTAAAACAAACATCGTTTCCTAAATCTGTTGACAACAGCAAACCTTTCTCCCTATCTCTTGACATCGACAATAACGGATATGCTTCGCCTTACAACAAACGTTCTACTTATCTTGTATTGAGGAATAAAGATGGTGGGGCTGAATATAAAATCGTTCTTGAGATGGATGCAAGGAAATTATTTAGCGGAGCGAATACTGTTTCTGAAAATATTACTTTGCCTGCCGAAGTACAAAAAGGAAATTACCAACTGTTTTTATTCATGCCGGATGCTTATGCTTCAATTGCCGCAAGGCCTGAGTATGCAATAAGATTTGCCAATGAAAATATTTGGGAAGCTAATACCGGGTATAATAATTTGAATGTTACTATAGAAGTTAAGTAGAACATCTTCATCATTTTATTATTCTTTTAGTTCCATTTTGGTTTGTAATTGTTATGCTGCCTATGCCAGGTGACAAAAGTAAAAAGCGGGAAGACTGGGATAAAAATGAAGAACCGTAGTAAAACTCTTCTTTACGTTTCGAACCATTTTTGTATTCAATCAAAGCATATAAATCACCGGTTAAAACCGGGACAATTCCGGGAGTCGTCCTCATCTTATAAATCTTTAGCTTCCCCCTGTTTTGAGAAACGGCAAGTGTCATTTTACCATTTACGATCATTTGTACAGCGGCTCTGCCATTCCCGGGTATATATATTCCACTTTGCAAAATTGATTGCGGAGAGAAGTTTCCCCCTTTCTTGCCTTGTAATAATAATCCATTCAGTGCATCGCTGCTTCCTAAAGCCGGAGCCATATCATATTCATTTCCATTAAGCAAAATATCTACAACTCCATCGCCATTAAAGTCATTGGCAATTGTTCCAAAGATGGGTGATAGCTGCGCCTGGAAAGGGAATGGATGAAAAGTAAATTGAAAATTTCCCTTGTTCTCGATCCAGCCTGTATTGAAATTTGTAGCGCTAAGTTCCAAGTCATTTTCCCTGTCTTCGTCTATTAATAAGTCTTGCAAATCAGCCTGGGCATAAGAAGAATATTTTGGATATTTAGCTTTCAATTGCGGGATTTGGGCAACGATTTCTTGGCGTGAAACTAAAGGGTATTCTTTTTTCTTGCCATGCGGAGTGGACGGCAGATAGGTACTGAGAATGGCATCAAAAGTGGAATTGTTATCAAAATCTTTACCATATACCTTCAAAGGGTATTCTGTAGAAGCGTTAAGATACCCGTTCTTTCCAAAATTTCCAACCACATAATCTATGTCACCATCGTTGTCTATATCTGTTCCGGTAATGCTGTTCCACCACCCGGTTTCTTTTGTCATTTCCGTTTCTTTGATACTAAATTTATTGTTACGATTTTCAAGTAAGGTTACCGGCATAAATTCACCTGTCACTAATAAATCCACATGGCCATCATTATTTACATCGCTCCAAATAGCGTCAGTCACCATTCCTATATTTTGTAAGGCAGGCGCTACATCTTTCGTTACATCAGTAAACACAATCTTTCCATCCTTACTATCATTTCTATAAATAAAACTTGACACAGCCGTTGGATATTTTCCCGGGAGAAATCGTCCACCTATAAAGAGATCAAGATCGCCATCATTATCATAATCCGATGCCTTCACACAACTTTTACTGGTAAGGTCGTGAGGCAAGGCAGAAGGATCTTTTGAAAAATTTGCTTTGTCATCATTGATATAAAAATTATCAGTGTAAGCATTCGAATCGAATAACGGATTGTTACCACCGGATGCAATATAAATGTCAAGATCACCATCACCATCTGCATCAAAAAGACAAATACCCATGTCATCGCTCGTTTTAATTACACCTTCACCTGCCAGGTTTTTTCTAATGAAACCACCAGATGATTGCAGGAATATCGAAGCAGGTTTAAGCGAATTTCCGCCAACAATTAAATCATCAAGGCCATCGCCATTCAAATCTCCAACAGCTAAAGCCGGACCATATTGAGAAAACTTATGCGGTATAAGGCGTTGCAGGTTGAAGTCGATCACATCTTCCTCTTCGTGCATAAAATCTATACCGCTGGTATTGGTAATGTCGGTAAACCAACTTTCATTATTGAGAACCGAAGTGTCACGCATTTTTACAAAAAGAGAATTAGCTATGTCAATTGTCAGCGTTTGATTAGCTCCAACATTTTTTTCAACCTGCCGTTTCCCATTGGGCCACGTAACTGTTATTGAATCTACTATCGTTGTGTTTCCTATCCCAAAATGGGCAATGTTCTCAACCGACGACAAATATCCGCGGTAGGGAGTATTTTCATAAACCTGTTGTTTGCCGCCATAATAAATATTGATAAAAGCACCAATCGCATTTATATTATTAGCATCGCCCTTTAGTTTTACACGTAGAAAATTATGCGTTGAATCTTTATTATCATTTACTGTATTTTCTAAAAGAGTCGCAGGCATGTTGGTATTGTTAATGACAACATCTACATCACCATCAAGATCAAAATCAGCGTAGGCCATCCCCGAAGAATAAGTGGGTGCATTCCAACCCCAATTTTGGGTTTCATCAGTAAAGGTCAGATCGCCTTTATTTTTAAAAATATAGTTGCTGACCTTAGGGTATGGTAATTCTTTCAACAGGTCTGAAAGTTTTGCATCTGCCGGGGGCGCATTTCTGTATGACATAAAATCAAGGTCGGTAAGATCTTTGGGAAGACCGTTAGAAATAAGCACATCGCGGTAATCATCGTTATCTACGTCAACCGCTAATATTGACCAACTCCAATCTGTCTCCGCAATTCCACTGTAAAATGCAATATCGCTAAATATGGGCTCACCTATGGAATCGTTACCAAGCATACGCGGCCCCTGGTTAAGCTGCAAAGTATTTCTCGGATATTGGTGAAGATACCCGAACTGGTCAGAGTTTCTAAAAGTTTGGTAATCGATTGGATTATTCATCATTTTTTGCCGGTAATTATCTTCCGGCATCATATCCAGTTCCACCAGGTCCTGCAAGCCATCGTTGTTGAGATCCGCGACATCATTACCCATGGCATTGCGGCTTGTATGCTTGAAGTATTCAGCGCTACGGTTGGTAAATTTTCCCTTGTTATTTATATAAAGGAGGTCATTGGATATGTAGTCATTTCCTACGAATATATCTTTCCAACCATCGTTATTAATGTCGACGATATGAACGCCGAGGCCATTTCCCTCCCAGGTAATGCCTGCTTCTTTAGAAACGTCTGTAAACACGGGATGTTTCAGGGTTGAATCATAATCGTTTCGTAACAAGCGATCGGTATTGGCGCCACTACCATCCGTTTTTATTGGCCGGAATTGATTAGGATAATTTTTATCTAGCTCGTTCACCAATAAGTAAACATCAAGATCGCCATCATTATCGAAATCAAAAAATGTTGCCATCTGTGTGCTGCTCGCATCGGCAAGCCCATATTCTTCGGCAG
Organism: Hanamia sp.; assembly: GCA_965217965.1. GTDB lineage: Bacteria > Bacteroidota > Bacteroidia > Chitinophagales > Chitinophagaceae > Ginsengibacter. Next base: position 2,401,653 of record CBDCJQ010000002.1, read on the forward strand.
ATTCTTTAAAAGTTGGGATGTTGTCTTTATTTACTCCCTGATTAATGTAGAGAAGATTTTTTCTTGAAACGGAGGAATTTAAAACGGCTGCACAAACATAAATGTCTAATAAGCCATCATTATTTATATCGATCACACTGACCCCCTTACACCACTTTCCATCACCACCGGTGTTCGACGCGGCGGTTACATCTTCAAATTTTAAATGGCCACGGTTAATGTACAAGGAATTTGAAACGCGGTTTCCCGTAAAATAAATATCAGGTAATCCATCATTGTTGAAATCCCCAACGCCTACACCACCACCATTGTATAAGTATTCGTACCGTAAAATATTAAGGCTGCTATCTTCAACGATTTCATTATTAAATTTAATTCCACTTTTTCCCGTCGAAAGGCTCCTGAACAGTGTTTCCTTTGATTTACAGGAAGCCAGGGTTAAGGTAATTGAAATTATAGATATCAGAAATTTAGTCACAGTTATTTGTTGATGTAATAAAATATAAATGCTTTGTTTCTTACCAAAATATTTTTTTAGAAGGCAACCTAGCTGGTAAAACATTTAGTAATTAATTTCCCGCACTTGTTTATTTTTTCCTGTTATCCTTAGGCGCACCACAGTTGAATCAACTTTTATAAACCTTGATGATTGGGACAAAAATGAGTTTCCATAATTTATTTCTTCCCGCCTTACGGAACCATCTTTCATAAAAAATTCAGCAATATTTTCAGAAGGCTCGAGGAGTATAAATTTATTTTGGTCGTTGAGTTGATAAATTTTTAATGGCCCCTGGTTTTGCGCTATCGCAACCGCATAATTATTTTTATAGATAAATTTCGCGATTGATCTTCCACTTAAAGGAACATAAATACCGGATTGCTGAATGGTTTGAGGTTCGAAAGATCCATCGCCTTTGCCAAGCAGCACCATGCCATTTAAGGCATCGTATTGTCCGGTATTTACTTCTGTTCCATAGTCATTTGTATTCACCAAAATATCAACCTTTCCATCGTCATTAAAATCATCAGCCAACACCCCATAAATGGGACTCCATTGCGCCTGGTAAGGAAGCGGGATTGCTGTAAACTTTCCGTTGCCAAGATTTTTAAAAACGGCGGATCGCATAAAATTAGCAGAAACATGTATCGCTTTTTTTCTTTCTTCTTCCGATAAAATGTTATCGACCGTGGCGGCGGCAAACGCTTTATAGGTAAGAAACTGGCGGTTCGTTCTTACCAATTGTTTTACCAGGTCATCTTTTGTAAAGGCAGGATACTCTGCTACCTTTCCATTCTCGCCTTTCAAATATAAAAACGGAATGGCGTCAAAGCTGCCGTTGCCATCAAAGTCATCGGCATATACTTCAAAGGGATGTTCTTCGGAACCTTTATAAAAACTATTCAGGCCTAAATTGCCGAGGATGTAATCAGTCTTTCCATCATTATCTACATCGGCTGCTGTGATGCTGTTCCATAAGCCTTTTAAACTATCCACGCCAACATCAGTTTTTGTAAACTTCCCATTTATATTGCTGAGAAAAGTGACCGGCATAAATTCCCCGCAGACGATCAGATCAATCTTGCCATCATTATTAAAATCACTCCACAATGCATCAGATATTAAACCGATATTTTTTAATCCGGGTGCAAGCTGATCGGTTACATCTGTAAATTTTACGTGCCCTTTTTGGGAATCATTTCTATACAAATAACCTGAGGCCGGCTTTGGATATTGGTCAGGTATGGAGCGGCTGCCAATGAAGAGATCGAGATCGCCATCATTGTCAAAATCTATTGCCTTCAGCACTTGCTTGCTATTGAGGTTTACAGGTAATGCGTTAAATGCCTCCGTGAAGTTTCCTTTCCCATCATTTATAAATATCCTGTCCGTGTAGGCGGTATCGTTAGTCCTGAATTCATCGCTGCCGCTGCATACATAAAGATCGAGATCATGATCATTATCTATATCAATCAATAGCGCTCCCATTTCTTCCCATGGTTTTTGCAAAGGCTGAGAAATAGTTTGGAGCGGTTTTTTTATAAATTTTCCATTAGGCTGTTGTAAAAAGAAGTAGGCATATTTTCCTTTTGCTCCGCTAATAAAAATGTCGTCCAGGCCATTTCCATCTACATCACCGGAAGCCAGTGCCGGCCCATATTCCGAAAGCTTGTGCGGAAGTAATCTTTGATAATCGAAGTCAACAAAATCAAATTCAGTATCAATAAAGTTGATGCCGGTTTCTGCATTTATATCAGAAAATAATGGAAAACTTTTTTTGTCCAGTTCAATTGTATCAACGGCTTTTAAAATATCTGCAGTAATAGTTTGATTACATTGAACTTTATAAAGCTTCTGAACTTTTTCATTCGGCCATTGAATGAAAATGCTATCCGCAAATTTTATAGAACCCAAACCAAAATGGGCTGTTTGTTCCACCGAAGATAAATAACCACGGGTAGGATAGTTTTCAAAAACATGCGGAGCACCATTGTAATAAGCGATAGCTTTTGCACCAATTCCATCTTTATTTAGTGAATCACCTTTAAACTTTATCCTGATGAAATTATTAGCTGTTGCAGTTGTGTGATTAGAAGTGTTTTCATAAAGCGATGCCGGGTCATTTATATTGTTGATGACATAATCCAGGTCACCATCATTATCCAGGTCAGCGAAAGTAGCGCCGGTGCTAAACGATTGGTCATTCAATCCCCAGGCTTGTGATACGTTTTCAAACTTCAAATCCGGTGAATTACGAAACGCATAATTAGCTACACGAATTTCAGGAATCTCTTTTAACAAGGCTTCTTGTGAGAGTATGTATCCTTTGTCATTTCTATAACTCATGAAATCATGATCTGTCACATCTTTGGGATATCCGTTGGTGATTAAAATATCTTTTAACCCATCATTGTCAAAGTCAGCTACCGAGGGCGTCCAGCTCCAATCAGTTTCTGCAATGCCGGCGTAATAACTTATGTCGCTAAAAACCGGCAGCTCTAAAGAATCCTCAAGGTTATCAACTACTCCCTGGTTAATTTGCAGCGTATTCCTTACAAATTGAAGGCTGTATCCAAAATCAAACCTGTTGCGATATTTACCATAGTTTGCAGCGCCCATGTTCTTTTGTTTACGGTAGTTATCTTCCGGGTTCATATCGAGCGCAATTAAATCAGGCCAGCCATCGTTATTTATGTCAGTTACATCATTTCCCATGGCGTTTTGCGAGGTGTGTTTAAGACAATTTTGCGCCCTGTTGCTAAATGTTCCATTCTTATTATTGATGTATAAATGATCGCTGCTCATAAAATCATTGGTGACATAAACATCCGGCCAGCCATCATTATTTATATCACCAACGGTTAGGCCTAATCCATATCCCTTTTCATGAATACCAGCCTGCACGCTTACGTCTGTAAAAACCGGGTGCTTACTATTGCTATCCCAATTGTTTTGATAAAGCTTGTCATAATCAATGGTGGAAGTATCGTTCTGATTCACGAACGCATTAAGAGTTCGGCTCGTGGGTTTGGTTGTTGCCAAGTACATGTCAAGGTCACCATCTTTATCATAATCAAAAAAAGCAGCCTGCACGGAGTAAGATGTATCGTCCAGGCCATATTCTTTGGCCATTTCTTTAAACACAGGAATACCATTTTTATCCAACCCCTGGTTAGTGTAAAAAAGATTTTTTCTTTGCGACGGATCTTTCTTTAGAGTTGTGCATACGTATATATCTTGCCATCCGTCGTTATTGATATCAACAACTGTTACTCCATTACACCATCTTCCTTCACCTCCTACTTTCGCCTCTTCTGTAATGTCCCGAAACTTCAAATTACCAAGATTCAGAAATAATTTATTTGAAGAAGTACTTGCTATGAAATACAAATCGATAAGGCCATCATTATTAAAATCAGCTGCAGCTACACCACCGCCGTTATATAAAAATTCCTGCTTTAGGGGATTCAGTGAGTCACTTTCTGACACCACGTTGACGAAATCAATATGGCTGCTTTGAGAACTTATTTTTTTGAAAAGAGAGTTGCTGTGTTCATTACAACCATATATAAACGGCATAAGAAATAATATCAAAGAAAAGCTCCCAATTTTATGCATTAAAAATTATTTGAAGCAGTTGTTTGTTGTACCGCTACGCCGTAATCAAAGTTAAAACTTTTGAATGCCTTGTAATGAAGCATCATCAAATTATGCAAACGTTTGATCAACGAAATCCAACTGCCGGCTATATTTCCGGAAGTAACCAGGCTTTTAAAATGTATAATTATAATGGAGCTGCAGCTAACCTCAAAAGAAAAGCTATGTGATAGTTATCTTAACCGTCATATATCTCTTTTATGTTAAGCAATAATTTCGATTGCTTTGCGAATAAAAATTATTAATATAGGCAAACGTTTTACTTGAATAAGTAATTTCTTATTATTTATGTTTGACAGCGAATTAATTTTTTCGTTATAATTATCAGCATGCTTTTACCTGTTTTTAAAGCTTTTGGCATCCCGGAAAATATAAATAATGCTATGCCATTTGGTTCCGGTTTAATCAACCAAACATGGAAAATAAACGATGGCGACAAAGCATTTATCCTGCAAAAAATCAATCATAAAATTTTTAAGGATCCCGAAGCAATTGCCTATAACATTGCTATCACGGCCAATTACCTACAGCAGCATTTTCCTGGTTACCTGTTTGTATCACCCTGCAAGTCCAGGTTTAACGGAGAAATTTATCACGATAAGGAACATGGATATTTTCGCCTTACACCCTTCGTTCCAAACTCACATACGATTGATGTGGTGGCAAATGCAGAAATGGCTTACGAGGCGGCAAGACAATTTGGTAAGTTCATACGGCTATTATCAAAATTTGATGTGAGCCGGTTAAAAATTACTTTGCCGGATTTTCATAATCTTTCATTGCGTTACCAGCAGTTTGAAGAAGCGTTGTCGAACGGTAACAAAGCGCGGATAAAAGAATCAGCAGATCTGATTGACGTTATCTCTGTACATAAAAATATTTTAGACGATTTTGAAAAACTGAAGCTAAACCCCCGGTTTAAAATTCGTGTTACCCATCACGATACCAAAATCAGTAATGTACTTTTTAATGAGAGAAATAAAGGGTTGTGCGTTATTGACCTGGATACACTTATGCCCGGCTATTTCATCAGTGATGCGGGTGACATGATGCGGACTTATTTAAGCCCGGTAAGCGAGGAAGAAAAGGATTTTTCAAGAATAGAAATACGCGAAGAGTATTTTACAAGTATTGTGAAGGGATATATAGGCGAGCTGCACGGCGAACTAACCACAGAGGAGAAAAAACATTTCGTGTATGCAGGTAAGTTTATGATATACATGCAGGCCTTGCGTTTTCTCACCGATCACCTTAACGATGATGCCTACTATGGTGCAAAATATGAAGGGCAAAATTTTGTAAGAGCTGGAAACCAGCTTACGCTTCTACAAAAATTAATTGACAGGGAAGATCAATTACAACATCTTGTAAATACTTACAGTTAGCCACTAACGCCTGCGAATACATGATACAATAAGAAGTTTCCAGCAAAAAACCTTTTCAATATCTACCTTCCAAAGCTTTGAATGCTCATTAAAAGCTAAAAGAAAAAGGCAATTAATGTATAGAAATACATCAGTTGCCTTTATTATTACAGACTGCTTATGAGATTAAAATTGATCGTCAAAACCAAAAATTGGTTTTCTTATTTTCCATTTACCTTTTGTGAAATCAGGGATTTCCATTAATGCACCACCCATAGTTATCGACTTCTCACTTAATTGCCATTTAAACATATAGAAAAATTTTTTCAATGTTGTTATGCAAACGCTTGCACGAAAATCTTTTCAGGCAAAACCATTTATGCAAACGTTTTACTTCGCCAATAATGCTTTCCTGGAAATAGGAATTGTATTTTTCCTTTTCATAAATAAAAAATTGCGATGCAGAATAAACAAAATAACACACATGCAATTGTGATAATCGGCGTTTTATTTTTTGTATTTAGATTGTAACCTGGCTTAATGGAACATTGATTCCCTTTTTAAAACTGGCCTGCGAATTAAAAAATGATACGCAAGCTTTTTTTGTAACGTTTGCTTTTTACATGGCCTATTTTTTTCTTGCAGCTCCATCTTCCACATTCTTAAAAAAACAGGCTACAAAAATGGGATGGCGCTTGGCTTATTAGTTATGGCGATTGGTTCTTTCATTTTTATTCCTGTCGCAAACTCCAGAACGTTCGCATTATTTCTTACAGGCTTATTCTGTAAATAACGGGTGCAGCGGCGTAAGGTCATCAGGGAAACCGAAATGACACATGTCCCATACCTGCTGAATTTGTTTTTACGTGCACATTCCATCATAAAAGCTACGGTGCTCCAATCATATTCATAAGGCCTGTTTTCCACCTGGCTCCATCTTATCCCTTCTCTTACAGTTCTTATTTTAAATAAATTTACATTCTCATAGTCTTCAGCCAGCATTTGCAAATGGCCGGTAGTGCTTAGAAAGTCTACCCGTTTTCCAAATACATTTAATTTATCTGTGCATTCAAATCCTCCCATCCAAAAAGATTGGAACGGATTTTCTAAAGTATGAATCTGGCATGCAGCATCTTCGTGGAAATAAATAGAAGTATTCATGTAAAGTTTATAGTTTAAAAGGTGACACCGTTATTATCTGTTAAAATGATTTAATCAGTCTTCAAATTGTTGTTATAAGTTGAGTTTTGTTTTGACAAGCCTTACCGTTTCCTCGTAAACTTTATTAAAATCAGGCTGCTGCCTACAGTCAATAACACGATGAAGCTCACTATCAAGCGGCGACCACCTTTCCGGTTCTCCGTCCATGCTTATAACAACAGATGGCGCCTCAAGTGCGGCTGCTATATGCGAAACACCTGTACAATTGGCCAACAGCAAAAAAGTGTTTTCTATCAGAACCGCCACAGAGCCAAGACTGGTTTTGCCTGTGAGATCGTTAACAGGATAATGCATACATTTGATCAGTTCTCGTGTTATTTCCCTCTCTTCCGATGTTCCTGTTACTACTACGCTAAGTCCCGACTGTATGCAATAGTCGCCAAGTGCAGCAAAAAATTGAGGAGGCCATTGACGCCATGCACCACGTGAGCCAGGATGAATGATCACATATTGTTTTTCATATAAATGTTGATACAATTCCTTTGCTTCCTGCACATCTGTTGATTCTATTGGAAATTCTAGGTAATTTCCGCATGAAGGAACGCCGAGGTGTTTTACAAGTTTCAGATGTCTTAATGGTTCCGGGCCATAATCAGGATAAGGAATAAAAAGATCATCATCAACATAACTTTCATTATTATAAAAACCGGCAACAAGTTTTGCGTTTAATCCCAAAAGCAAATCGTTAACGATTGTTCCGTCACCTTGCATTTGCAAAATCAAATCAAAATTTTCATTTCTCACCCGCCTGCTAAATTCAATAAATTCAGCCTCATTAAATGGTTGTTCAGATAAACCCGGATAGCCAGGAAATGAATAAACCGGTTAAAGTAATTATTAAATCTCTCGATAAAATTTTTTGCCCATGGCAAACCAATTAATGTGATTTCCGCATCAGGATAAGCATGTCTTAAAGCACGAATTGCCGGTATGGCGCAAAGCATATCACCGAGCTGTAGCACCCTGAATATCGCGATCTTTTTAATATCATTTTTGTCGAGCTTCACCATAATAATTTTTTATAACGTAATGAACCTCGCAATGTCCAATAGACAGAAAGAAACGGGATAATTGCGGAAGTGATCATCATTTCAAAAATGTGACTGGTTTTTTTTAATGTACCCGATAATCTTTTTATAGTGAATTGACCTAAAAATGTACCGGTTAATATAGAAATTGCAAAAATTATTCTTTGGTTTTTTGTAAGGCTAAAAATGGCAACAAAAACTAATAAAACTATCGCGTAATAATTGTACAATGGACGATGTTTTAGTTGTTCTTTAAATAAAGAAGGATGTTTTTTGTGCAAAAGTGCATCGTATATTGTTTTCTTTTGTTCTTTGAGACTTATGCCCCAAGCGGCTTTGCGAACCGGGTGCACAACAACTGCCTTCGTCGCTTTTACAACAGGGATATTCTTTTCAAGCAATTTAAAATGAAATTCACTGTCTTCCCTCCACGCTGCAGGGAACGCTTCATCGAAACAGCCAGCTCTTATAAAAGCAGCTTTGGTGCAGGCGCAATTGGCAGTTATAAAAGCCGCTGTTTCTAATTGAGCGATATTTTTTTCGTAATCTGTGGGCGGATTATTAACGGGCACTAACGTTCTTCCTGTAAACGCAATTTCCTGCCTACCATCTTTATCCCAGGCTTCCCATAAAGATGGCAGCCAGTCTGCATCCGGAAGACAATCATCATCAGTAAATGCGAGCAAAGAACCATTTGAATGCAACGCTCCAAAGTTGCGTGCAGCGGCAGGCCCGGCTTTTACCGGAAGATGAATACAATAAAAATTCTGTAAAGAATTATTATTTGCCATTAATGCTGCTGCATTGGCCGTTTCATTGTCATATCCATCCGATACTACAATAACTTCAAAGTATTCGCTTTCCATACTTTGCTGCATCAAAGCATTCAGGCATTGCAACAATAACTGTGGTCTTTTATAGGTTGGTATTATTATGGAAATTTTTATGTTCATTATTTTTCAAGATTGAATGAAGCATGGAACAGGTATCATCTGCCAATGGCACTAACGGAAGTGCATCTAAATTGTACAAGAGAAGAACAAATGCGTTGGTTTATGGAGTCGTGGCAAACTTGCAAAGAACTGATTCGTGAACAAATTGATATGCGAGCAATAACTGCCTGGTCTCTTTTAGGAGCCTTTGATTGGAACAGCTTGCTTACCCGCCAGGAAAATATATGAGTCGGGGGTATTCGAGATCAACGGTGGAAAGTTAAGAGCCACTTACTTGCTAAAATGATTCTCTCATTAGCTAAAACCGGCAATTTTATTCATCCGCTAATTAAAAAACCTGGCTGGTGGCATGGCCATAATAACACATATACTCACTCGAAAGAAGGCCAAAATCCATTGCTATTTTTTGGCGGCAACGACCGTCTTTGGAATGTGGTTAGAGAAATTTGCGAAAGACGATCACTTGACTATTTTGTTGTTTCTCCAAAGCAACTGGCTACTTACTAACAGCGTTACATGGAATCATCGCTGAAGAAAACCGTGGGCCATTGTGATTACTGACTATGGTAATTTGCTGCAGCTAAATATTGATAATTTAGATATTCCCATTCTGATGTTTTCCGGAAAAAATGTAATTGAACTTGAAAAGAAATATCCATATGCGCTCATACTTACAGAATTGCTTTCAACTGGTAGCGATGAGGAGTTCAATTATGTCAATCCTTTAGAAAATATCCACCAATTATTTCCCGCATTAGATAAGTCAATAAATCTTTTAATTGATCAGGAAAAGGGCGTATGGCATTTTACAATTGATGAATTGTTGCCAGGCCTGGCAACAAATGTCGGCGAAGGTGCAAAGTCTCCCAAAAGAAAAGAAGCGTTAACTATGCTGAAATAAGATAATCTGCATTAAAATTTTGCTGCATTCGTTCGCATAAACACTAAATTTCTTTCCTTGCGTTATCAATTAATTTGAAATTTTACCGAATATGCCAGGACAAAGTTTATGTTTTCAACCGGAATAGAAAACAGTTATCCAACAATATTATTACCGGACGGCACTACTAAAAGGGTTGACGAGATGGACAAAGCATTCCATTATAAATATTGGAAAACCGACTTTGAATTAGTAAAAGAATTAGGAATTGAATTTTTAAGATACGGCCCGGCATATTATAAAACGCACATTGCCAGGCAAATATGATTGGGATTTTACTGATGAAACGTTTAATTATTTGCAAAAGGCAGATATAAACCCGATAGTTGACCTATGTCATTTTGGTGTGCCCGATTGGATGGGTAATTTTCAAAACCCTGATTTCCCTCATTATTTTGCTGAATATGCGGAAGCCTTTGCGAGGCGTTTTCCGTATTTGCAATTGTATATTCCCATCAATGAAATTTTCATCGCGGCAATGTTTTCTGTACAATATGGTTGGTGGAACGAAAGGCTCCAGTCGGACGTTTCTTTTGTAACTGCGTTAGAACATCTTTGCAAGGCAAACGTGATGGCGATGCATGCTATTCTTAAAGTACAGCCTGTAGCAACTTTTATACAGAGCGAGTCATCCGAATATTTTCACGCTATTGATCCAGCGGCTTTGTCCCGTGCCCGCTTTCTTAATCAGAAAAGATTTTTATCGCTTGATCTTACGTATGGTTATCCCTTAAATGTTACTATGTATGAATATTTCTTAAGCAATGGTATGACGCTAAAAGAATATCAGTGGTTTACGGAGAACCAGGTAAAAGGCAGATGCATCATGGGGAATGATTATTACGTAACTAATGAACATATAGTATATGCGGATGGCCACACGCAGGCAGCGGGTGAAATCTTTGGGTATTATGTAATAACCAGCCAATATTACCGTCGTTATAAGTTGCCTATTATGCATACGGAAACGAATATAAAAATGCCTGCGTGCAAAGAATGGTTGCTGAAGCAATGGGCTAATGTTCATCGCCTGAAACACGATGGCGTGCCGGTAGTTGGCTTTACGTGGTATAGCCTTACCCACCAGGTCGATTTGGATTCTGCATTAAGAAAGGATGATGGCAACGTAAATGAATTAGGGCTATTTAATCTTGAAAGAAAAATTATGCTTGTTGGCCAGGCCTATAAAGAACTTATAGAGAATTGGAGGGATATTATTACAGAAGAAAGTTATGGCTCGTCTTTCAAAACTGGTAGGCTATCTCGTAAAGAAAACTTCCTTCTTTATAATGTCGGCTGTAAAAATTGAAAACAGTTTATGCGGCATATCTGTATCTTCATTCGCACTTTCAATTACTCCATCTGCGCTTTTACCTGATGGCTTTTCCTCAAAAAGTATTGTGCTTTCAATCTCACTATACAGCTTTGAAAATCGAATCCTTTTATCAGAGAATAATTTTTTATTCATATAATTTTTTAGGTCTAAAGAAAATTATGTGCCAGATGATTTAATGCTATAGCATAATTTTAAAACCTAAATTTTTCGTTATAAATATTTATAAATTTCCAGAGCCGCCTCTTCATGTCTTCTTCGGATCTTTCTTTATGTAGAGTCTCTTCTACAGTTTTTGATAATAAAATATCTTAGTGAAAGCCATCCAATTTGAATAAAAATCTACAGGATGATTTGCTTTACTTTAAAAAAATAATGAAAACATAATTGAAATTGGCAGCCTGATTTTTATTATTTAATCAATATTTCTTGCTCCATCTAATCCCTCAAATGCTCCTGTATTTCCACTTGATTTTTCTTCATTCAACCCCTGCTGTTTGCTTGTTTTCTGTGCATCTTTACCAGGTAACAACGACTTCTCATCGGACGAATCTTCTATCGGTTTGCCGCTATCAGGAGGTTGTTTGTACTGATCTATTTCTTTTTTCCTAAATACACCTGGCTGTGGTAAGTCGTCAGGATTGAAAGTGTTTTTTTTATTTTTATTCATAGTAATAAAATTCATAGTAATAAAAGTTAATTTAATATTTCTGTTAAGGCTCCCATTAACGCCGATACTATACTTGTTGTTATTTCCAGCGGCTGGATTTTTCTGTGCTGTTTACATTAATTAATTTTTTACAAATAAATTGCAACTGTAGTGCCAGATAAGAAAGCCGCAAGCGCTTTACATATCGTAGAATGTTGTGCAGTGTATTGGGAATTTTATAAAAGTTGTAGAAGCAGAACACAGATAGTTTAAGCCGAATTAAATATCCACATTTTGACATGCAATGTGTAACATATTACCTAATGAATTATCAACAACGTAGTAATAGAGTTGTATAGATATTTTATACCTATTCAATTATTTCTTTTCAATATTGTACATGACTATTTACCTATAAGCTAAGAAATGCATTATTCCCATAATTGTTGTGTAACTAAATAGCCGGAAAATATCCGGGTATTCGCAACACATTAGAACAATTTTCTACTATATTATGTGGAGTTTGGCACGTAATTATATATAACGAATTATTATCTTAATAACTTAAATAGTAACGTTATGAAAATTAAACACCTAACAATGACCCTGGCCTGCGTATTCTTTTTATCAGCTGCATATTGCCAGGATTCAACATTGCATCAAAAAAAAAGAAATACTAACAAAATGCACAAAGCTGATACAAGTTGGAACCATAATAATTCTATGAAACAAAACCGGAATAGAGCAGATACGGCAACCATGCACCAGGATAGGATGAACAGACCTAACCGCAAAGCCCGTAATTCTTCTCCGTCAACTGATTCTTTAAAACGTTAAACAGTTTAAAAACGTTAAACAGTTTACAATATAAAAAAACTCACAGCAAGTTTAAGCGCTCTGCTATTGAGAGGGGCTGTTTTAGGGCCTGATTAAGTTCAGGCCTTTTTTATACCAAAAGCCAGTTATTTTAAAAAATTTTTCCTCAATTCACGTAAAAAGCCTCCCATATTTTCTTAATGTTTTTGGAAGTGCGAAACTGCATCAATTTTGGTTAAAAATTATTGGCACCATTTTAAATAATAAGCCTACCTTTCTAACATGGCATCAAAGGTTATCAGGTTGCCCCTAAAAAAGAAAGCGCCTACACTTTCCCGTCTTATGATCATTGCTCTTGTAGAAGCAAGTGCAAAACAAATGCTCGGTATTCCATTTGGCCCTGCAGATATCAAAGGCTCGTTTTCTTTCTTAATTGAAAGAGGCCTTATTATATGCGAAGAAGTAAGCTTGCACCATCCTCAATCGGTATGGCAGGTAACCCCGGAAGCAATGAACATGCTCAGGAATTTAGGTGCTTATAGATAGCTGTACTAATTGGAATGGTCTTACAGGCACTCCTACTTCCTGAGGATTTTATTCAGGCGCTTCAGGAGCGGCGGGTACCGCTGTTGGCACTCCATGGGTTGTGGGAACTGATTGGACAGGAACAACTACTTATTCAGGCACTATGCCCCTCACATCTGATCAGGCAAGTCAGCTTACTTCAGGCAATTGGTATTACTCTATGGGTACGGCTGCAAATTCAGGAGGAGAAGTACGCGGTCAGATATCTGCAACCAGGTAATTGCTGTGGCCAATCCCCGTTAAAATTGATCACTGCGCGATGGTGAAACATGTTTTCAAGCCAGGTATCGCTAAAATCGAATATTGCCAATCTTCAGATAAAAGAATTTTTAGAGATTAAAAGTTATCTGAGATTGGCAATCTTTATAATATGCTTTATACCTAAAAAAAGATTTCTATTGAAAAAACTATAAACTCTTATATGAATACTTACACCGGAGTACTTTATAAATTATGAAACTGGAAAACTCCAAAGCTGCCTGGAAAAGATTCATTGACACACAGACAAAGCCAATACTTAAGATTTCCATCCCCGCAACTTTGCGTATTATAAAAAAATGGCAAGTGAGCGACTTCTTTAAATTCTATATCAAAAGAATAAAAAGCTCAGACAGGGACAACAATAAAAAGGCAAATAAGAATGCTGGAACATGCTATACTGATGAACGGCTTTTATATTATAAGCTCACCATCTAATATTTCAGTCCTCATCTGCGTCTCAATGAATTTTCAATTTCTTTTAAAGACATTGCATTCCAGGTCATGTCCGTGGTGAGCCCACCCTTCCGCGCTGCAGATACGCCCCATCGGATGTTTTCAATTTCACCTATACTATGAGCGTCAGGATTTATAGAAATCATAACTCCCTTTTTTATAGCATAAGGTATATGGCTCCAATCCATATCCAGGCGGTAAGGGTTGGCATTAATTTCAATACAACATTGTTTGCCGCGCAGGCATCAATTACCGTCTTAAAGTTTATAGGATAACCTGGCCTGATTAGTAATTGTAGGCCGGTCATAATGAAGCTATAAGTCAGTTTGCAGACCGCTAAATCATTTGATTGGTATTTCCATTTTATAAAATTGACAGTATGATCGAAGGTTGTTCTATACTTTCCATACGTTGCCTTTGAACAATCCGTTCCAATTAGCTGTCTTAACTGTTCATTATGCTGCTGAAAAACTTCAAGAACTGAATACATTCTTTCTTTAATTCCAAGCCATTTCTTTCGGAATTCTTCTATCGTTAACGGAAGTCCTTGGTGAATGATTTCCCATTGATAGTTATAAACCTTTTGCTTTAGTGCATCTAAGAAGTAGTTAATCGTTCTTACTTCTTCAGTACTATTTTTCGCTTTACCTGCATCAGCAGACCATTTCGATAGTGCAATATACCTTTGGGTACTTTGTTCAAATCTTGCACCGCCTACAGTAACCCGCAAATAAATTGGAACCAATCCATCTTTTGTAATTTTTTGATGTTTTGCTGTAAAAAAGAATGCTCAATTTCGTTTCCATAATTTCCTCTTTTTTAAAGGGTTAAAAATAATTTTTAAATGGATGCAAGACAAGATGTCCATTTAATGGACTACTCGTCCAGCAAGGATTTCAGCGAAATTCGGTTACCCGGATTCTGATTTTTTTTAGGTAACCGAATTTACCGCCTAAGAATTGAAATGATTTGATACTTTTTGATAAGGGAAGAAAACAAAAAGCCCGAAAACACTAGGTTTTGCGAGCTTTTGACAAGATTTAGTTCTTTGAACTGCGGACCGGACGGGACTCGAACCCGCGACCTCCGCCGTGACAGGGCGGCATTCTAACCAACTGAACTACCGATCCAAGATTGTAATTCGGGAGCGCAAGATAGCCAAATTTTTATTCGAGGCCGCCAATAAAAATTTTTTTTATATTGATTTTTTTTTATTATAGCAATGGAAACGCCGGCTTTAGAAATGGGCTGAAAGAAATCTTTAGAATAAATGAGTGATGTGGATGAAACGTACTCCTGACGGGCTTGCTATAAATCGTCTTCATTGGACAAAATACTAAGTTCCAAATATTGTAATCTTTTCAAATAATATTCTTCCTCAAACCCCGCACTCAAAAATATTTCTTTATGCATCGGATTTAAATAAACTATCGATACGTGCCGCGGGCTTTCCCTAAGCGATTGCAGGATATTTTTTACTACCTGCAACATAACCGTTTCGTCAAACGGATTAAAAAAGAAAAATACATTTTCATCAGGAGAAAATTTATAATTAACCGCGTCATCGCAAATGACGGTAAACTTTGCCGGCGGATAGGTCGCTTTTACCCTTTGTATATTTTGTTCAGCGGCAACGCATAATGCTTTTGCAAAATCAATCCCGGTAATTTTAGTAAATCCATAGTGCACCGCTACTACTAAGACTCTCCCTTTTCCACATCCAACGTCAACAATATTTTTATTTGCGTGTATGCGTACCAGGTAGTCAAAGGCTTTTTCAAGCAAATAGTAATTCGCTCCCTGGTAAATAGAGGCATGGCTTAAGTTATTGCCTTTTATAGTAAGTGAAGAAAGCCTGTCAAGCTCAACTGTATGAATGTTATATTTTTTTTCTCCGATTATTTCATGCCAAACAGTAAAAAATGCAAGCCTGAAATTCCAGTTGACGCCAATGAAGAAAAAATATTTCAGGTAGTAGTTGATTCTCATCACAAATCTGTTAGTGCACGACAGTTTCTGAAAGCTTTATGTCTATTACTTTCAATTGCAAAACAACTTCGCTATTCCATTCATTTTCGTCAATGGTATATACCATGTCTATTGGCTTCCTTGATGCCAGCAAAGGGAACTTGTCAGACATATTAAACCCAATACCTGTTAGTACAATGCCGTCATGCTTCATCACAAACCTTACATGCAGTTCTTTCACTATTTTAGACCAGCCTGTATCCGCTATATTTTTTGTAACAAAGACGGGGCGCAGGCTTTCGGGCCCATAAGGTTCCATTTGCGTAATAATGCTGAAAAAACTTTTGGTAATATTGCGGAAAGAAATTTCTGCATCAATCCTTATTTCAGGTACGAGCAGTTGCGGCTCAATTATCGAAGAAACAACCTCTTCAAATTTATTACTAAAGGCTTCTACATTGCCGGAATGCATCGTCATGCCGGCTGCTGCAAAGTGTCCGCCATAGCCAATAAGATATTCGCGGCAGGCATGTATGGCTTCGTATAAATTAAAGCCCGGAACGCTGCGGGCGCTACCGCCAACAAATTCACCGCTTTGTGTAAGTACGACGGTGGGACGATAATATTTTTCTATAAGGCGACTCGCAACTATACCTACCACTCCCTTATGCCAATGCGTTTGGAAAACAACGGTTGTTTTTCTATTCAACAAAATTTCATCTCCTTCTATCATGGCAAATGCCTCACTTGTTATGGTTGTGTCTGCATCTTTACGGTCTGTATTATCACTATGCAACATCTCTGCATACTGCATTGCTTTTTCAAAATCATCTTCTATAAACATCATCACTGCTTTAGATGCATCATCCATTCGGCCTGCAGCATTTACCCTGGGAGCAATTATAAAAACAACGTTATTGATGGTAAACTTTTTCTTGATTCCGCTGAGTTCTATGAGTGCCTTAATACCCGGTGAAGGATTGCTGTTCAGCTTTTTCAATCCAAAATAAGCCAGCACCCTGTTCTCCCCGGTAATCGATACAATATCTGCGCCTATCGCAGTTACCACGAGATCAAGATAGCAGGTATATTCTTCTTCGGGTAGGCCTAACCGTTGTGAGAGAGCCTGAATTAATTTAAAGCCCACGCCGCAACCACATAGTTCTTTATATGGATAATGACAATCTTTCTGCTTGGGATTTAAAATAGCGACTGCGGGCGGCAGCTCCTCGTCGGGCATGTGATGGTCGCACACAATAAAATCGAGGCCGAGTGATCTTGCATAAGCAATCAGGTCAATGGATTTAATGCCGCAATCCAATGAAATGATAAGCCCAAAATTATTTTCTTTTGCAAAGTCAATTCCCATTTTGCTCACGCCGTATCCTTCGCGGTAGCGGTGTGGAATATAGAAGGTAATATTTTCTTCCTTATAGATTTTTTTTAAAAAACGATACATACAGGCTACGGAAGTTGTACCATCCACATCATAATCGCCAAAAACAAGAATTTTCTTTTGCTGCTCTATGGATGAAAGAATACACGCAACGGCTTTTTTCATATCCTTCATCAGGAATGGATCGTGAAGATGGACTAATTGAGGGCGAAAAAAGTCCCTGGCTTTATCATAAGTGTCAATGCCTCTTTTTACCAATATTTCGCAGAGCGGGTAGCTTATTTTTAATGCCTGCTGCAGGTCAGCAATTTTATCTTCATCGCCACTCAATATTTTCCATCGCTTCTCCATAATATTATTCTTAGCCAACCGGCAATATTTTATTCATAAAAAAACACATTGCCGATCTAAAGATTATCAAATAGCAAGTAAGGCACACTAATATTTTCTGTCCGTGGTGTAGAGTACCAATTCTTCCAGGCCTTTCCTGATGTCACTTTCCGTAAATTCAAATAAAATAGTCAGGGCTTCATCGCGATATTCCGTCATTTTTTTATGAGCATATTTAATTCCACCCGCCGCTGTCACTTTTTCCAAAACGTATTTTATTTTAGCCGGGTCTTTATTCTCGTTTTTCAGGATATAAATGATCTTCCTTTTTTCAGATGACGATACATTATTCAGCGTGTAAATTAAAGGAAGCGTAAGCTTTTTCTCTTTCAGATCGTTACCCGTTGGCTTACCAACATCATCTGTGCTGTAGTCAAAAAGATCATCTTTAATCTGGAAAGCCATACCTGTTTTTTCGCCAAATATTTTCATCTTATTTGTTATCTCTTCACTTTTACTGCTGCTCCACGCGCCGATGGCACAGGCGGATGATAATAGCGAAGCCGTTTTACCCTTTATTATTTCAAAATATATTTCTTCCTTAAGGTTGAGCTTACGGGATTTTTCCATCTGCAACAATTCCCCCTCGCTCATTTGCTTAACTGCTTCTGACATTATGTGCAGGTGCTTAAAGTCTTCTGCCGTGGTGGAAAGCAAAAGCCCTTTCGACAATAAATAGTCGCCAACCAAAACAGCAATTTTATTTTTCCATAAAGCATTGATGGAGAAAAAGCCACGCCTTTCCAGTGATTCATCTACCACATCATCGTGAACGAGCGTCGCAGTATGTAATAATTCAACCAATGCCGCCGCCCTGTATGTAGATTCATTTACCGGACCGTGAAGCTTTGCACTCAGGAACACAAACATCGGCCTTAGTTGCTTTCCCTTTCTCTTGATAATGTATTTCATTATCCTATCAAGCAATGGTGTATTGCTTTTTACAGATTGTGCAAATTTTTTTTCAAATATTTGTAATTCATCCGCTATAAGTTCCCTGGAAAACTTCATTGACATAAAAGGCAATATAGTACAGAATGAACAAATAAACACCTGCCGGTAAAAATCGATTTTGCTTTTCGAAAATGGTTACATCCTGACCCTTGTTTTGATAGAATTTATATACTTTCCAAACTATGGAATTTTGCTTTTCATAAGGAGATGATGCCGCTCAATTCATAACTTCTAATAAGCTAACAACCGGTGTTTGTAAATTGTGGGTGTTTGAAAATAGCACGTATAACGATACGAGTACTATTAATTGCACTAAGAAGGAGCTGGAAAAGAATTATTGTTTGTGCAGACAAAATTGCCAAATGCGATATCGCTACTTGTGTTTATAGAGCAGCCCATTCAACGGAAGGATATCTTTTCTAAAATGTTGCCTGGGTGAATAATTTTACCACATCTTCGGCAGAGATATTTTTTTGTCCAAAGTTGTTAAGACTTTTTTCTTTGATTCACTAAATCTATTTTATTAAATAACGAAAGCATCAAGAAGAAGTTATTAAAAAAATCCAGCTATTTTTCAAAATATTAATCAAATTATTTTTTCTGTCCTTGATTAATGTTTTTCAAACCTGCCTGTTTTCTCTTTTACTTTTATTTTAAACATTATCGGTTTTATACGATTGCTATCGTCCACGCCGGAAAGGGATGCTTCGTGCTCGTGTGGATGAATAGTGGCGCTGGTTAAGAAAGGCCACATGTGGTTGAATAAATACTTTCTCGCTCCCTCTGCAGCCTTTCCTTTCAGTTCATGAAAAGTGCCGTTGATTATTACACTTTGCCAGTTGGCCATATTTTGCATAGCATCCACTTCAAAGCATACGTTCGGATTTTTCCGCAACATGTCTAACTTTTTTCCTTCTTTCGTTTGACCGATGATGTCTTTGCCATCATATACATAAGTTACCGGAACTATGTAAGGTTTATCGCCCTCGGTGCAGGCCATTCTGCCTACGGCCTGGCTCAGCAAAAAATGATTCATTTGCATTTCATCGAGTTCTCCCAACATGATTTTATTGATTTTACAGGTTAAAAAAATCTTGTCAAAAATATTCACAGGCTATTTATTGATGGATGATTTACGCCTGCCAAAAACATGATTAACGTCATGAAGATTGATAACAGCAATCAGCAACATATCGGTAGTGCAGGAATATTTTTGCGCAAAATAACTTTTATGAAGACCCTGTTTATTGCAACTGATTTTTCCGAAGCCTCCCGCAATGCTTCATTGTACGGTGTAGAACTTGCTAAAGAGATCAATGCCCGTATCATATTGTTTAACGCCTTCACTATTCCGGAGCCCATATCTCCATCCGATGCCAGGCCGCATAAATACGAAGTGGAATTAGATGTTAAAAACCGTTTATTAGATCAGTTATTTTTCCTAGACCACCGGCGCCGTTTAATTGAAATTATGTGCAGGGAAGGGCTTGCCGAAGATACAATCCTAAAAGTAGCGAAGGAACAAAATGCAGACTTTATAGTTGCCGGCATGAACGGTAGCGGCCTGGCGCCGGCCTTCGGAAGTACAGTATCTGCCTTAGCAAAAAAGACAAACATCCCGCTGATAATAGTTCCGGAGAAAGCATTGTTTGAAAGCCACGACATCATGCTGTTTATGAGCGATACGCCGGAGATAGAGAAAAATATGGCTGAACCTATAAAAACTATTATGCAGCTCTTTCCATCGAAATTGTATGTAACTGACGTAATTAAAAATAGTAAAGAAGCCTGTTACGAATTGGCAGACAGCGGTAAAACTTCATGCAAAACACTTCAAACATTCAACGCTTGTTCTTTTATGCATGGGCAGGAGTTAGTGCCTGATTTAAATAAAACGATTAAAGAAAATTACGCTGAAATACTGGTGGTAAAACCTTGCAGAGATGGTAGCCTCGAAAAGCTTTTCACAGGGCATAAAACAAATAAAGAAAAAACCGCCTTAAACATTCCTATATTACTGCTATCCCCAAAGGAGTGTGAAGAAAAACATCCTGTAATGTATGCGGATGTCTTAAATAGGGCGATCGCCTGAGAGTAGCCTTTCTCCAGGTAAGAAGAAAAACCAAACCATCACCATATATAAATTCCGGCGTATAACAACCACACCCACCATACAAGCCTACTGCTACCATTGCGGCGATACATGCGCTGATGCCGTCTTTGAGCGTGATAAAGCTTTTTGCTGCAACGGCTGCAAACAGATATATCTTTTATTAAATGAAAATAATCTTTGCAATTATTATAACCTTGATAAGAGCCCGGGCATAAAAGCAAAAGGAAAATTTATTAAGGAAAGATTTGCTTACTTGGATGATGAAGCTACTATTAAAAAATTAATGCAATTCAGCAGCGCCGGGCAAATGAATGTTATTTTTAAACTACCGCAAATTCATTGCTCTTCCTGTATTTTTTTATTGGAAAATTTACATAAGATAAGTCCAGGCATTATAACATCTCAAACAAATTTTCAAAAAAAGGAAGTACTTATCATTTTTAACCCGCAGCTTATTTCTTTAAGGAAAGTGGTAGAGTTACTTTCTTTTATAGGGTACGAGCCTGCACTAACGCTTGATGATGCTGAAAGAAAAAAGCCGGTGGCCTTCAACCGGCAACAGGTATATAAAATTGGGGTCGCAGGTTTTTGTTTTTCAAATATCATGATGTTGAGTTTTCCGGAATATTTCTCCGGTGGACATATTGAGCAGGGCGGGTTGAAAGAAACCTTTTCCTGGATCATCCTCGGCTTATCGCTGCCCGTGTTATTTTTTAGCGCTTCGGGTATTTTTGTTTCTGCCTGGAAGGGGCTGAGGCAACGCTATTTGAATATTGATGCGCCTATAGCTTTGGCCGTTGTCGTAACATTTGCAAGGAGCTATTATGAAATTATTTTTGGAAATGGCGCCGGTTATCTCGACTCCGGCACCGGTATCATCTTCTTTCTATTGATCGGGCGTTGGTTTCAAAATAAAACCTATAATTCATTTTCATTTGAGCGGGATTACAAATCTTATTTTCCCTTAGGCGCTACCGTTATAAAAGAGAATGTTGAAAGAAATATACCGGTTACGCAATTACAAAAAGGCGATCGCCTTATTATTCGTAATGAAGAAATGATTCCGGCGGATGCTGTACTGGCCAAAGGAATTGCAGCAATAGATTATAGTTTTGTAAGTGGTGAAACTGCACCGGTGGAGAAAAAAAAGGGAGAGGTAATTTATGCAGGAGGTAAACAAACCGGCGGCATTATTGAACTGGAAATTATAAAGGAAGTTTCTCAAAGTTATATCACACAACTCTGGAACAATGACATCTTCAACAGCCAAAAAAATGAAGACAAATCGTTTATTCATCCGTGGAGCAGGTATTTTACCATTGCCTTATTTTCCATTGCTTTTTGCACAGTATTGTTTTGGTGGCGATATGATAGTTCGAAAATATTTCCTGCACTCACCGCGGTATTGATTGTCGCCTGCCCCTGTTCGTTGTTGCTTTCTGCCACTTTCACCTATGGCAATATGCTCCGCATATTGGGAAAAAATAAATTGTACCTGAAGAATGCTGCCGTAATAGAATCTTTAGCAAAGATCAACACAATTGTATTTGATAAAACCGGAACTATTACAAAAAATACATCATCAGTTGTAAATTATGAAGGTGTTCCCCTGACCTCAAAAGAATTGGCCGCAGTAAAAAATACTACCCGCCAATCATCTCATCCTTTAAGTAAAATTATTACCGCATCATTGCAATCAGAGGCAGCGCTGCCGGAGGTTACAGACTTTAAAGAATATACAGGCAGAGGGTTGGAAGCCACAATAGATGACATGAATATGCGAATAGGTTCTGCTTCTTTTATAGATTTTTTTGAAGAAGGGATTATTTCTTACGATACGGGCACACACGTGCATGTGATGATCAATAATATTTACAAAGGCCGGTTTGCCATCGGCAATCAATACCGCGATGGCATTCACAACCTTGCCGCCCGCCTGAAGAAAAAGAAGTTTGAACTGCACGTTTTATCGGGCGACAATAATTCCGAAAAGAAAAACCTGCAGCGTATATTTTATCCAACAACAAAACTTCTTTTCAACCAGTCGCCGCAACAAAAGCTTGATTTCATTAGCTCGCTGCAGTCCACTGCTAATTCTCAGGCTGGGGCCATGGGCAATGTACTTATGCTTGG
The DNA here is from genome assembly GCA_965217965.1 of Hanamia sp. Classification (GTDB taxonomy): domain Bacteria; phylum Bacteroidota; class Bacteroidia; order Chitinophagales; family Chitinophagaceae; genus Ginsengibacter. Next base: position 2,424,366 of record CBDCJQ010000002.1, read on the forward strand.
CGACGGCCTTAATGATGCCGGTGCGCTCAGGCAAAGCAGTGTAGGCCTTGCCGTTAGTGATAACACTACTCAATTTTCACCGGCATGTGATGCTATACTGGATGGTGAAAATGTAAAAATGCTTGATAAATTTATTGCATTTGCCAGGTCGGGAAAAAGCATTGTGGCTGCGAGCTTTGCTCTTTCCATCTTATACAATATTGTGGGTTTGTCATTTGCGGCACAGGGCAGCTTGTCACCAATGATTGCCGCCATTTTAATGCCTTTAAGCAGCATCAGCATTGTACTGCTTGTAACCGCACTGTCGTCTCTAAGCGCACGGATAAAGCATTTGTAAAAGAAACCTGATTAAAATCAGTTTTCAATTTGATAAATATCATATAATGAAAATTTACCCAATGATACTTTTGTGCCTTCAAAAAAAATAATCATTCTTGAGCGCCTTATTTATTCTAATTGGTATCAGTATAATCGTTGCCGGGGGTTTCCTAATAGCTTTTTTATGGAGCGCTTCATCCGGCCAATACGATGATGACTATACGCCTTCCGTGCGCATTCTTTTTGATGATGCTCCGGCTACCGAAGAAAAAATTTCGATAGAAAAATAAAAAAAAAATTATCACCCTCAAAAAAATAAGCCAAAACAATATGCAGGTAGAAAAATTTTATTATGATAACAAGATTGTAAGAAACTTCGCTTATGCTACAACGATATGGGGTTGCGTAGGTATGCTTGTAGGTTTGTGGATAGCGCTGCAACTGGTTTTCCCCGATCCTTTCCCGCATGGTTTGAACCTGGCTCCCTATTTTAATTTTGGAAGGCTGCGCCCACTGCATACCAATGCGGTGATCTTTGCGTTTGTAGGTAATGGTATTTTTACGGGCGTTTATTATTCCCTGCAACGCCTTTGTAAGGCAAGAATGTTTAGCGACAGGCTTAGCTATATTCACTTTTGGGGATGGCAATTGATTATAGTTTCGGCGGCCATCACCTTACCTCTCGGCCTTACACAGGGCGCGGAATATGCAGAATTGATCTGGCCGATAGATGTTGCCATTACTATCATTTGGGTGGTCTTCGGCTGGAATATGTTTGGCACCATTATTAAGAGACGGCAAAAACATTTATACGTAGCCATCTGGTTTTATATAGCCACATTTGTAACGGTTGCTGTATTGCATATTGTGCGTTCCGGCGAGCTGCCTTATACCTGGCTAAAGAGTTATAGCTGGTACGCGGGTGTACAAGATGCGCTGGTACAGTGGTGGTATGGGCATAATGCTGTTGCGTTTTTTTTAACGACACCTTACCTCGGGCTCATGTATTATTTTGTGCCCAAAGCTGCTAACCGCCCCATCTATTCTTACAAGCTTTCCATTATCCATTTTTGGTCTTTAATATTTTTATACATCTGGGCCGGCCCGCACCATTTATTATATACAGCGCTCCCTAACTGGGCGCAGTCACTGGGCGTTGTATTTTCTGTCATGCTCATTTTCCCAAGCTGGGGCGGCATGATAAACGGATTGCTCACGCTCCGTGGCGCCTGGGACAGGGTAAGGGATGATGTGAATTTAAAATTTATGGTGGTAGCCATTACCGCTTATGGTATGGCCACATTTGAGGGGCCAATGCTTTCATTAAAAAGTGTAAGCTCCATAGCTCACTACACTGACTGGATCATTGCACACGTGCATGTAGGAGCCCTGGGCTGGAATGGGATGCTCACCTTTGGCATGTTGTACTGGCTTATTCCAAGAATGTTTAAGACAAATCTTTATTCAAAAAAACTGGCCAACAATCATTTTTGGCTGAGTACCCTCGGTATCATATTTTATGCGATACCCATGTATTGGGCGGGGTTTACGCAAAGTGCCATGTGGAAACAATTTACCGAAGCAGGCCAGCTGAAATATACTTTTCTTGAAACGGTTACCTACATGAAACCCTTCTACGCCATGCGTTCGTTGGGTGGCACACTTTACCTCGTGGGTGTTTTATTCATGGTATATAATTTATATAAAACCGTACGGTCCGGTAAGCTGGTTGCCAATGAAGAAGCAGAGGCAGCGCCGTTGCAAAAAGAATATGCCATTCATAAAGGAGAACACTGGCACAGGTGGATCGAAAGAAAGCCTGTACAATTTATGGTGCTTAGCCTAATAGTAATTTTAATTGGCGGCATTATAGAACTTGTACCCACCTTTCTTGTAAAATCGAATGTGCCCACTATCAGCAGCGTTACACCGTACACGCCGCTCGAGCTGGAAGGCAGGGACATTTATGTACGTGAGGGTTGCTACACATGCCACTCCCAAATGATACGGCCATTCAGAAACGAAACAGAGCGCTATGGCGAGTATTCAAAAGCGGGAGAGTTTGTTTACGACCATCCTTTTCAATGGGGCAGTAAACGCACTGGGCCCGACCTGGCAAGAGAAGGCACCGGTAACCTTAAGAAAAATAACGGCTGGCATTTCCGCCATTTTCGCGAACCTTCTTCTATGAGCGAAGGCTCCGTAATGCCTTCTTATTCTTTTTTGCTGGAAGATAATTTAGATGTATCTGACCTGCCGGCAAAAATTAATGCGATGCAAAAGCTCGGTGTGCCTTATCCGAAGGATTATGACAAAGATGCCCTGGCCGACCTGGAGAAACAATCACAGGATATCTCCAACAGCCTGCTTAGCGATAGCATCCGCGTCTCATCAAAAAAAGAAGTGATAGCGCTGATAGCATACATACAGCGCCTCGGCACCGATATTTCTAAAAATGAAAACGCAACTTCTAATAAATAAGCTATGTTCAAATTTATAAAGCAATACACGGAAACCATTAAAGATGTTGACATCTACGCTTATATATCCATGTTCATTTTTATAATATTTTTTATTGTGCTGCTGGTTGTAGTAAAAAAAATGAGCAAAGAGAGAGTCAATATTTTGGCCAATCTTCCTCTTGATAAAGAAGAACCAGATAATTCATCAAATAACTAAAAAGCATGCGAAATATTTATTCCATAAAAAAAATAAGCTTACTCGTTTCCGTTGCCCTGCTTTGGTCATCTGTTGCAAGATCGCAGGATACTGCAAGTACCGCCAATACGGTAACACTGGGGAGCAACCTCCTGGGAATACTGCTGGTAATAACTATGGCGGTATTGGCTTTTGTGATCTGGTCGCTTGGCCGCGTTTTGCTGGTATTAGGAAAGCAGGTAGTTGAAAAGAATAAAATTTCCAAAGTACTTCCCCTTTTGCTTACAGGAATATTTTTAATTGCTGCGCAATCCTCCTCAGCACAGGATGCGGCACAGGAAACTATTCAAACAGTTTCAAATTATGGAGGCATGTCGGCCGGCACTTTTTATTTGTTCGCCTTGGTACTTGGCACAGAAGTTATCATCATCTTCTTCCTTGTTTTTTTTATAAAAAATTTTTCCGTAGAGTTGTTGCCGCAGAAAAAAACAAAGGTTGTAACTGAAGGAAAAGTGCATGTATGGTGGCGAAGATTCAGAAAAAAAATGACCCGCGCTGTGCCGGTGGAAAAGGAAGAAGAAGTGTTGCTGGATCATGAATATGATGGCATCAGGGAGCTGGATAATGCCTTACCGCCCTGGTGGAAATATGGGTTCTACATTACCATCGCCTTTTCATTTGTTTACCTCTTATACTTTCATGTGCTGGGTTATGGCCAAAATCCCACACAGGAATATAATTCCGAGATGGCGCAAGCTAAAGCAAAACAGGAAATATATGAAGCTAACAACAAAGACAAGATTGATGAGAATGATGTGCCAATGGCTGATGTGGCAGGCCTGGCAAAAGCCAAAGAGATTTTTACCACCAAATGTTTCGCCTGCCATGGAGCAGCGGGAGAAGGTGGTGCGGGCCCTAATCTCACGGATGATTACTGGATGCATCAGGGCTCGCTAAACGATATTTATCACTCCATTAAGCTGGGCTATCCGGATAAGGGGATGCAATCCTGGGCAAGTGTTTACAACCCCAAAGAGATTAGTGAACTGGCCAGTTATGTAAAAACTTTACATGGCACTAATCCTCCCAACGCTAAAGCGCCGCAGGGAGACCTTTACGTGGACCGGTCGGCTCCGCCATCTCCCGTTGATTCCGTAAAAGCGTTCAAAAGTGATTCAACCATCAGGAACGCAGAAACCGATAGTGTAAAGCCGGGGCCGGGTAAATAAGCGTGTGAATCAGTTCAATTTTTTACTATGGAAAGCACCAGTATATTAGATAAAGAAGGCAGCTACAGGGATTCTGTTGCCACCATTACCAGGGAGGGAAAGAGAAATTTTATCAACCCCAAAAAACCAAAGGGAAAACACTACAACCTGAGAACCTGGTTCAGCATTTTTTATCTTATTGTTTTTTTTACCTTACCATTTATCCAGGTACATGGTGAGCCGTTGGTAATGTTCAATATTCTTGAGCGGAAATTTATCATTTTCGGCATGGTCTTCTGGCCGCAGGACTTTTTTATTTTCGGCATTGCCACGCTCACCTTCGTGGTATTTATCATTTTATTTACAGTGGTTTTTGGGCGGGTGTTTTGCGGATGGGCATGCCCGCAAACTATTTTTATGGAAATGGTTTTTCGCAAAATTGAGTACTGGATAGATGGCGATGCAAGCAGGCAAAAACTTTTAAGAGCTATGCCCTGGAATGCTGAAAAGATAAAAAAGCGAACACTCAAGTTTATTGTATTTTTTTCCATCTCTTTTATCATAGCCAATTTCTTCCTGGCTTATCTCATAGGTATGGATGAGTTGCTGAGTTATTTAACCACACCATTTGAGCATATCGGCACCTTGATTTCACTGCTCATATTTACCAGCATATTTTTCTTTGTGTATTGGTGGTTCAGGGAGCATGTATGTATTGTGGTATGCCCGTATGGAAGGTTGCAGGGAGTGCTGCTCGATAAAAATTCGATTGTAGTTGCTTATGATTATAAGCGGGGCGAGCCGCGGGGTAAGCTTACAAAGAAAGATGATCACGATTGTATTGACTGTTTCGCCTGTGTAAGAGTGTGCCCCACGGGCATAGATATACGAAACGGTACGCAGTTGGAATGTATCAACTGTACGGCATGTATTGATGCCTGTGATGCCATCATGACCAGCATTAAAAAACCGAAAGGCCTTATACGGTATGCCTCAGAAAACAGTATTGCCAATGGAGTGAAACTGAAATTTTCAAGAAGGATAAAAGCCTACAGCGCAGTGCTGGCCTTACTTTCAACGCTACTGGTCTTTCTTTTGGTAAGCCGTACCGATCTCGATGCAAGGCTTATGCGAACTGCAGGCATGGCTTATACTTCGCTGCCTGATGGCCGCCTCAGCAACCTTTATAACCTGAAGCTGGCTAACAAAACGCATGAAGATATTATCTATACGCTGAAGCTTGAACACCCACAGGGAGAAATTGAAATAGTTGGCAACAGCGCTCCAATTGTAAAGAAAGAAGATTATGCACACCTGCAGTTTTTTGTAAAGCTAAACCGCAACCAGGTGAAAGGCTGGAAAACACCCTTGGAAATCGGCATGTACGCCAACCATAAAAAAATAAAAACAATCAGGGCCAATTTTGTGGGGCCTGAAATTTATAACTGATCAATCAATTTTTATGAACTGGGGGTATAAAATTATTCTTGTTTACGTCGTTTTTATCAGCGGTATTTTGTTTATGGTTTATAAATCATCGAGCCAAAAAACCGACCTCGTAACGACCGATTATTATGCTAAGGAATTGCAATACCAGCAAAAGATAGATGCAATGAAGAACGTAACCCTGCTTAGTGATACAGTGATAACTGAGGTCAGTAATCAGCAATTAAGAATTGTTTTTCCCCAGGATTTTTCGGGTGAAAAAATTACCGGTAATGCAGTGTTATACTGCCCTTCCGATGAAAACAAAGATGTTAGTCACAGCTTCTCCTTAAAGGATGAACCGCTATTGTTACCGCTTCATGCTGTGAATAAAATAAAATATGAATTGCAGGTAAGCTGGCAGGCAAAGGGAAAAGACTATTATTTTCAAAAGGCATTACTTATAAAATAAAGCGATCAATATGGTTCAATTAATTGTTGCTGCATGGATGATGGGGCTGCTGGGCAGCTTTCATTGCGTGGGCATGTGCGGGCCTATTGCCTTATCGCTTCCTTTAAAAAATGATAATGCCTGGTCAAAGTTTTCGGGAGCTTTATTATACAACAGCGGCCGCGTTGTTACTTATACATCGTTTGGCTTTCTCTTTGGGCTTGTTGGCAAAAGCGTTGCCCTCTTTGGATACCAGCAATGGCTCTCCATATTTTTAGGCTTGCTTATCATTTTTTTTATTATTATTCCTAAAAGAATATCTTTTTTTAAACACCAAAATTTTGCTTTGGTGTTTTTTGAGAAATTACGCTTCTCAATAGGAAAGCTTTTCTCAAAGCAAAATTTCTCCTCCTTATTTTCCATTGGCTTATTAAACGGGTTGCTGCCCTGCGGCCTTGTTTACATCGCTGCCGCCGCAGCCGTTGCTACCGGAGACGTTTTAAACAGTATGGCCTTTATGGCATTTTTTGGCCTCGGTACTTTGCCAATGATGTGGAGCGTTGCTTTTTTTGGAAACTATGTAAGCATCAGCCTGCGGCAAAAAATAAGAAAAGCCTATCCTTACATGATGCTGCTAATGGCCTGCCTGCTTATTCTACGCGGAATGGGGCTGGGCATACCTTATGTAAGTCCGAAGGTGAGTGTTGAAAAAAGTGCTATTCAGGATTGTTGCACCAGGCCTGTTGATAAGTGATCTAAGTGTTCCATATCAAATTACTGTGACGGTATTTATTATTAAACTTGTAGCGCAGCCAACAATTTACAACTGTCATGCAGGATGTTTAAAGACCGGAGTTGATAAACATCATTTAGCCTTATGATAAAAGTCATGCCCAGGTTTACAAACGGATATTAGTTTTGAAAGTTCTAAAAATATCTTGCATGCGCACATCAAATAGAATTACCTCCAGCCAGCTCGTAACTGATATTGTGATAAAAGACTTTAGAGCCGCCGAGGTTTTTAGAAAATATAATATTGATTTTTGCTGCGGCGGAAGAATGCCGCTGAGTATGGCTTGTGAACTACAGGGTGTGAATGAAGGCATGCTTATGGAAGAACTCGAGGAATTTGCACCGGTGTATGAAAGCGCTAAAAGCTGGGGCGTTGATTTCACCATTGACTATCTAATAAATCTTCATCATACATATTTCAAAAATAGTATCCCTGTGCTGCTGGAATATGTGGACAGGTTTTTTAAAAGCCACATAAAAAGATTCCCTGAATTCCGTGAGCTTCCCGGGTTGGTGGATGAACTGCAAACCAAGCTTCACAAACAGCTTTCGTACGAAAGCGATAAGCTTTTTCCATACATCAAGCGGATACATTATGCGAACAATGATAATGAAGTGTATGGAAAACTTTTGATGAAGACATTGCAAAAAGTGTCTGTTGAAGATATGCAACAATACACTGTTTCGTTACTGAAACTAATATCTCAAATTGAAGAATTGACGAACGGTTTCCAGCCGCCGTTAAATGCCTGTACCACCCAAAAAGTAATGCTGCAAAAACTGGAAGAGTTTACAGGATTTATAAAGCAACATATTTTTATAGAAAGGAAAATTTTAATTCCCGCGGCCATGCAAATAGAGAAAAATCTTTTTGAAAAATTAGCTGAAACAGAATAGCCTTCGGCACCCATCGGCACCGCAGGTCAGACCGGTTGATAAAAAAGGATGTATCCACTTTCTTATTTGGGGAGCACGACGAATTTAAGTAAGCCTTTCATCTATTCAACATGATCTTTTTAACGCGTCATTCATTAGTTTTGACGCATGGTAAGTCCAAAGCCTAAGCAGGCAGCTTTATATTTGATAATAGTATTTTTAGCTGCTGCTTTTCTTAGCTATTTATTTCCTGGCCAATCGGTAGCCGGCAGCGGGTTCATCGTGGCTGTACTACTTACCATATTCATCCGCAAAAAAAATTCCACAGAGATCACAGCACTGGCAGCAGCCATTGTTATTTTATTTATCAGTGCGATAAAGCCCGAAGAATTTTTTTCTTCCGGTGTTCTTGCGGCGAATGTTTTTATGCTCGTCATTATTGCCTTTACCGTACTGATTGTTCATTTTACAAAGAGATTGCTATCACGCATGGAATTTGACAAAACACACATGACCTCTTTATTTGAAAACGCCACGGAAGGAATTATTTTAACGAATGGAAAAGGCGAGATAATTCTCGTGAATCCCTCCGCTGAAAATATTTTTGGTTATAGAGAAGAAGAGCTTGCCGGCGAATTAGTGGAGATACTCATACCAGCCCCCTTCCGGCATACACATGATCAACTGAGAGATGGTTTTTATCATCATCCGCAAAACAGGCAGATGGGTGTAGGACGGGATCTTTTTGCAAGAAGAAAAGATGGGACCGATTTTCCGGTGGAGGTAAGCCTCAGTTATTACAGGCAAAATGATGAATCATTTGTAATTGCATTTATAGTAGATATCACCGCACGAAAAAATATTGAGCTTAACATTCAGCGTCATCAAACTGAAATGGAAAAGCTCACCGAAGACATGCGCCTGCTGAACAGCCAACTCGAGATAAAGGTGGACCAGCGCACACAGATATTAACCGAAGCGCTGGAAAAGCTGGAACAATCCCAAAAGGAATTAAGCGAAGCGCTTGAGAAAGAAAAAGAACTCAACGAGATCAAAAGCCGTTTTGTATCCATGGCCTCGCATGAATTCCGAACGCCGTTAAGTACGGTGCTTTCGTCGGCTTCTTTGCTTTCCAGGTACACGGCTGCTGATGACCAGGAGAAACGAAACAAGCACATTGACCGAATCAAAGATTCAGTAAAACACCTCAATGATATATTGGAAGATTTCTTATCGCTGGGGAAATTAGATGAAGGAAAAGTAGGCGCTTCGCTCTCTGCGTTTGATTTGAAAGAATTGATTGATGATGTAGTGGAGGAAATGAAAACACAAACAAAGCCCGGCCAGAAAATTGAATATTATTACGAAGGCAACAATGAAGTTTATTCTGATAAAAAACTTTTAAGAAATATTTTAATAAACCTGGTAAGTAACGCAATAAAATTTTCTGCTGAAGAAAAAGCAATATGGATTAATTGTAATGTCGCCAATGACGGCATCACCATTTCTATAAAGGATGAGGGCATTGGCATTCCTGAAGGCGACCGGGAATATTTGTTCTCCAGTTTTTTTCGCGGCGCTAATGCCGCTAACATACAGGGCACCGGCCTTGGCCTTCACATTGTAAAACGGTATGTGGGTCTTTTACATGGCGATATTCATTTGCAAACGGGCCTGCAAAATGGTACAACTTTTATGTTAACTTTTCCGGAAAATAAAATGAAAATATGAAATCAATATTGGTAATAGATGACAACAGGGATATCAGGGAAAATACAGCCGAGATATTGGAACTTGCCGGCTATAAAACCTTTACCGCCGAGAATGGAAAGAAAGGCGTGGAGGTGGCTTTGAAAGAAACTCCCTCTCTTATCGTTTGTGATATTATGATGCCGGAACTCGACGGCTACGGCGTGCTGCATCTCTTAAAGAAAAACCCAGGCACAGAAAATATTCCTTTTATTTTTCTTACAGCAAAAACAGAAAGAAGCGACCTGCGAAAAGGAATGGAAATGGGTGCGGATGATTATATCACCAAGCCTTTTGATGATGTTGAACTTTTAAAAGCGGTGGAAGTGAGGATGAAAAAAACGTTGATAGCTGAAACAGAATATTCATCGTCACCAGAAGGGATAAGTGATTTCTTCAATGATATAAAAAATTCCGGCTCTGAGAGTTTGAATTATAAATATGAAACCCAGGAATACGAAAAGAAGCAACATCTTTATTCCGAAGGCCACCGCCCAAGATTCTTATTTTATCTCAATAAAGGAAAAGTAAAGGCTTATAAAAATACAGAAGAAGGAAAGGAATACATCACCGATCTTTTTAATAGCGGTGATTTCATTGGCTACACCGCATTGATCAAAGAAATAAATTATGACGACTCCGCCATGGTACTGGAAGATGCTGAAGTGCTACAAATACCTGCAGAAGATTTTTTAAAAATGATCCGTACCGATATGCAGATAGCAGGAAAATTTATTCGCATCATGACGAATAATATTAAAGAAAAAGAGGACAGGCTGCTGGCGCTTGCTTACAGCTCTTTAAGAAAAAGAATCGCAAAAACACTGGTAGATATTCATAACAAATTCAGCCATGAAGATCCCGAAGCGCCATTGGAAATATTGAGGGAAGATATCGCCCGTTATGTGGGCACCGCTACCGAATCGCTGATAAGAACATTAAGCGATTTTAAATCTGAAAAACTTATTGAAATTAGCGGAACCAGGATTTATATAAAAAATATCGACAGGCTTAAGAATTTGTTGAATTAAAATTAATGAACTGGGAGAGGCTTTCCCCTTCCGGCTTTGTTTACAAATAAATTTATTAGGCAAACACCAAATAATTTGCAGTACGTGTATCCTGGCTGGCTTGTACTTTCCCAACCGTATATTTTATACAGACTTCTGTGCCACGGAGCTATTGCAACTTAGCACGACTTTTGAAAAATTTAAAATTTTCCAAAAGTTTATTGGGTTGGTGTCTGGCCACTACAGTGGCCAGACACCAACATTAAAAATATTATTCCGGTTCTGTTTTTATTTCCTGTTTGTCACTTAACTTAAATGTCACCGGCTGCATCACATAAGAATTTACTGAATGATTATTTTGTTGTGCAGGAATCCATGATGGCCCTTGCCTGATTAAATTAACCGCAACTTCTCCAAGTTTTGTACCCCTCATGGTCGTTGCATCTACATTACTAACGGTACCATCAGTATGCACTATAAATTTCACGACACAAGTGCCTATATTTTTTTTATCAATTAATAATTGATTACCGTTTTTATCAATCGCCCTGGTAATATATTTTAGTAAAGCTCCCTGGCCGCCGGGAAAAGTTGCAGGTTGTTCTACTTTAGTAAAAAGCTTGTCTGGGATTGTATCAGTTAAATTAGCGCCCGCTTTTGTAGAGATTTCTACAACACCATTCCTTCCTTTCTCTCCATACTTTTGCACGGCACTTTCATCTTTTAAAACATCAATTGATTGAATAGATTCCGGTGGAAGCTTATTCACATCTTCTTCAGAAAATATTTTTCCATTCACTAAATAAAGTACACGCGGTCGGATTTTCAATTGCATGGTTGCGCCCTCCTTAAAATTCATTTTATTCCGTTTTATGGTTGTGTCATCTTGAAAAGTTAGCATGTTTGATTCACTTTTATCTTTTCTTGTAATCACGATCACCCCATTTTTCCCCCGGCTGCCATAGATGGCGATGGCCTCTTTACCTTTAAATACCTTGAGGCTTTCGATGTCTTCCTGCGATATTAATTTCACATCTGCTATTGGGGTTATTTTACCATCAATAAGATAAACTACATTTTCGGGGAGTGCAGGAGGCAAAGGAGCCATTGGAGGTGCCGGCGGTGGAAGTGGAGGTGTTACATTTGGCTCAAGTGGTGCAGTTGCGGGTACTGGCGGTATTGGCGGCGGCGGCGGAGGCAAAATAAAACCACGTTTTTTTGCTTCTTCTTTAGTAATACTTTCGTGAGTTCCATCGGCATAAGTAGCTTCTACTTTATTGCTTGAGCCAGAAACTTTCAACCCTGTTACTTTTTTATTTTTATAATACATTTCTGGAATGGTATCCGAAAAGAATTCACCATTTGCCGTTACCATCGCGCTAACTTTTAAAACTTCATTATTATCATTTGCAGCATATTTATTAATAGCATCAAGAATATTCCGGGCAATTTTTTCCTGGTTATCATTGTTTGTTATAAAGGCTTCATCTGTGGCATTTGTGAGGTAGCCGCATTCCACGAGAGCTGCGGGGCATATATTTTTATCCAACACCCAAATACCGTTTTTACGTAAGCCTATGGCGTCCTCTATGGTATACGATTTTTTTAATTCATCAATCAAAGCAGAAGCTAACAATTTATTTTTATCGCCGCTTGCTTTATCAATTAAAACGGAAAAGCCTTCTTTACCAGGATCATTTTTGTCAGACGCATTTACATGAATTGAAATAAATATATCGGCATGATTCGCCTTTGCAAATTCAACCCTGTCATTTACTGAAATAGAATTATCGTCAGGCCTTGATAGCAGGATATTTATTTTATCATTTGTGTTGAGCTCTTTTACTTTTTTAGCAATCGCCAGGTTAATATTTTTTTCTGTACTTCCATTGGGTGAAAGAGCGCCCCGGTCACCTCCGCCGTGCCCCGCGTCTATCACCACCGTTATATTTTTGCCGGTATAATGCGGGGTATTATCCAGCGTATTTATTTTGATGGTAAAGGCGAAAAATATAATTGCCGCAAGCGGCAAAACCAACAGCCTGCTCAGGTAACTTACTTTCGGATTTTTATTTTGTGTAAGCATAAGAATTCTTCTTTTTAATGGTGAATAAAAAAATTTATTTGTGAGAGAAAAATTTTGTCCGGGATAAACCGTATGCAATATCATTTCTGCAAAAGCATTAATATCACTTTCTTCTACAGCTTTTTGATCGGCAATAAATTCGTGGATCATATTTAGTTCCTTACGCATAAGCCAGAAAAAAGGATTGGCCCAAAAAAGGATCAGCACAATATCCACAAAGAGCTTATCATAAGAGTGTTTCTCTTTTACGTGCGCTATTTCATGATTAAATATTTTTTGCCCTTGCGGCGAGTGAAGATCAATGGCATCATTCCAAAAAATAGAATTAAAAAATGAAAACGGTGTTCCTTTCGCGTTGGTGGCAATAAAGTTGATCTCCTTCATTTTAGTGCCGGGAAACATTTTTCTAAGCTGGGATATTTTATATAAAGCGATGAAGAAGATGGCTAACAACGAGATCGTAACTAAAAGATATGCGGCCACAACAATAGTATCGGTTTGAAATTTAAAACCATTATTCCTGCTGTATTCTATCACTATTTCATCGCTTGTATTGATGGCCTGCAGCATGCGTACGGCCGTGCCTTTATCCTCACCCGCGTTTTTGAAAATATTTATTTTCATTATCGGCACGGTCAATGAAATTATAATGGAAGCCAGCAGGTAAAAACGATTCCAGCTATGGAAAATTTTATTGCGTAAAGCAATATGGTAGTATCCAAATAATACGCCGGAGCATATAATAACTTTCAACAGGTACCAGGCAAGAGTTATCATAAATTAATGGTTTATTTACCTTTTTTTAATTGTTTTAAAAGCAACTCCAGTTCTTCAATGCTGAGATTATTTTCCTTCACCATAGATGAAACTGCATTGGAGAACGATCCCTCAAAATATTTTTTTACCAGTGACTTCATACTTCCCTTTGAATAGAGATTTTTATTAACTAAGGAATAATACCGGTGGTTTCTCCCGATTATATTTATGCCTACAAATTCCTTTTCAACTAATATTTTCAAAATGGTTGACACCGTATTTTGGTGAGGTTTCGGCTTGGGGAGATGCTCAATTATCTCCCGGAGAAATGCACTTTCGAGTTTCCATAGCACATGCATTATCTGCTCTTCAGCCTTGGTTAATGTTTTCATTTTATTTCAATTTTTAATCTATGATACAAATCTAAACTAAACTTTTAGTTTTACAACTAATTTTTTAGTTTTAATTAAAAAAAATTCTTTTTTAACATCTTTGCATTATTTCTTTGAGAGAAAATATAATTATAAAAGTAACTTTGCGGCGTTGATGCGACGTTGTGGATAATGATCAAATAAACAGTTAAGGAAACGGATATGGCTGAACAAATTTTAGAATTAAAAAATGCAAATATTTACCAGGGAGATTCCCTTATACTTGAAGATGTAAATATTGGTGTAGGCAAGGGAGAGTTTGTTTACCTCGTAGGGAAGACCGGCACAGGGAAATCGAGTTTACTTAAGACACTGTATGGTGACCTGGGGTTAAGAGAAGGCGAAGGCAGCGTGGTAGGTTACGATTTGCCTTCAATGGATTGGAAAAAAGTTCCTTACCTGCGCAGAAACCTGGGTGTAGTCTTCCAGGATTTTCAATTGCTTACTGACAGGAATGTAAATGATAATTTGAAATTTGTTTTAAAAGCAACCGGTTGGAAAGATGAAAAATTGATGGATGAAAAAATAGCTGATGTGCTTGATAAAGTGGGTTTAAAAACCAAGGGATTTAAAATGCCTTTTGAATTAAGTGGGGGAGAGCAGCAGCGGGTGGATATCGCAAGGGCGCTGTTGAATTCTCCGAAGCTTATTCTCGCAGATGAGCCCACCGGAAATCTCGATCCCGAAACATCAGACGAAATAATGCAGCTGCTGTTTCAAATAAGCCGCGACTATGGAACAACAATTGTTATGGCCACACACGATTACCCGGTGATCAATAAATTTCCCGCACGTACTATAAAGACTGAAAGAGGAAAGGTGTGGGACAATGCTACCATATCCAGCAGCTAAGCTTTTCAATATTATCTTTTTTATTGTAAGCTTTTTCTAAAACTTGTTTTCTTGCAAGGATATGCTTCTCTGTAAAAGTTTTGGAGAACAATACGTACAGAATATTTTTATATTCCTCTGCGGAGTTCGCAATTTCACAAAGGCTTCCAAAGGTTGTCCCTCCTATTGCGGCATCATTTGTTACAACAAACCTTCCATTAAAAAGTGCATTCAGCAATTTTATTTTTATTCCTGTTTTGTTGAAAGAGGGCAGAATATGAATGTGGGCTTTTTTTATTAGTTCATTCATTTCAGGGCTTGCAGGGTTGGCGATAAGGCAGGCATTTTTATTTTGATAGATCGTCTTTGTCAACTTTCGGGATGGATTTTTCCCGGCTATTACTAAAGGGAGTTCGATTTTATTGAACACGTGATGAAGGAGCCAAAAAACCGCCTTTTCATTTTCCGGCACTGATAAGTTTCCCTGGTAAAGGCAAAAAGTTCCGTTGCCCGTTTCTGAAGCTACTTTATCGTAAGGTAAAAAAACCGGGAGGTAATCTATCTTTTTTGCGTTGAAAAGGTTTTTATAAGTGTTTTCATCTTTTTCATTTACCGTGATAAATGATGCTTTATCGGCAATATTTTTTTCGTAACGCTTCAGTAATTTACTCTCTGCAAGAAAATATATTTTTTTGAAAATGTTGTTGGTTGCTTTTGCCAATTCACGATAATATTCATGCTCCACATTGTGCAATCTCACCAATATTTTTTTACTCACCAGCTTATTTTTATACAGGAAATAAGTACAGTGAATACCTTCAAGTAAAACAGGATAGCCGTCTTTCAATAAGTTTGTCAATAATTGCTTGTTTGCCCTGGAACTAACGATGTATGGTAAACGCAGCGGCAGACCATGTAAAATACTTTTTCTTTTATAGTATGTTATGGTATCGCAATATTGATTGAGTTCTGTTTGCCTTCCACGCCCATACTCGAAGCAATGCAGGTGGATGGATGTGCCGGCTTCGTAAAAACTTTTTAATTTATAGAATAAGTCAAATACACCCCCGTAGTCAGGTGGGTAAGGTACATCGTGGCAAACAATATGGAGATGCTTTTTATTAACTGTTATTGGTTTTTGTGGATGTGCCAAGGTTTTGCCTCTTCTACTTTATGATAAAACGCGACGAGTTTTTTTTCCTCATTCTGCCAGCAATATACCTGGCTTGCCCTCAGGCAATTTTGTTGTAACCGGCGATATAAATCTTCATCTTGCAACAGCCTGCTTAAATGCAAAGCGATATTCTCCGGAGATAAATCGCCTATCAATACGGCCACCTCAAACTCTTTATTAATTTCTTCGTAGGCCGGGTAGTTTACACAAAGCTGGGGTATCCCCGCATGAATGTAATCAAAAAACCTGTTGGCAAGTGAGTAATAATTGCTAAGCGCCTTGTCATCAAAAAGGGTAACGCCAATCTTAGCTTCTCTCGTTTTTTCGGTTAAAATACCAGGCTCGGCTTTGCCTTTAAAAATTATTTTATCATCAAGGGTATATTTTTTTACCAGGGCTTTTGCCTGGTCGTAGAAATTGCCATCACCAAAAATAATAAGCCCGGCATTTACACGCTGCATGGCAGGGATCAATGTTTCAAAGCTTCTTCCTTCATTTACGGCGCCCTGGTATATTATTAAATTCTCTTTCTTAATGGCAGGTTCAAATTCCTTTTTCATTGAAATGCTTCGTATGATTTCATAATTAACATCATACATTTTTTTGAATTCTCTGGCGATAGGGCGATTCACTGTGTAGCCGTAGATAAATTTCGGCACAGAAAATTTTTCAATTTTTTTCCAGGCAGCATAAATTTTTGGCCGTGTTACAATTTCTTTCATCTCGCAAAAAAGCTCGTGGGCGTCATATACTCTTTTTATACCTCTTAGTTTTGAGCAGAACAATACAGGCAAAATTGTATCAAGATCAATGGCACATACACAATCTGCTTTTTTAAATAATAAATAAAAAAACAGCCGGAGATTATATTCGAGGTAAAACATTTTACCCTTTTCAAAAAAGCATTGTAATCTTTTTTGGCGAAAATTTCGCTCCACAAGCGGAACAGAATTTTTTAGCATGCGCCCAATCAACTCAACCTTATGCCCGGCGCAGGCCAGTGAGGAACAGATGCGTATCATTCGCTGATCGTAAGAAAGATCATTGGTTACAGTGAAGCAGATAGTCATTTAAATGTCTCGAAATGTAAATGTAATAATTTCATTTTGTACCGGAACTGCTTCCTTATTTATACTTCCAAAACATTATTGTCCGACTAAATCAATGAAAACCGCGCTGGTATTGGCCTCACTCCCAACCCCATCTCCGAAGCCCGCCCCCGCCAGAATGATTCGTCGGGCTGGCGTGCCGGTCGGGGAGAGGGGCCGTGAAACTTAATGCCAGTAGGTGTTTCATTAAAATTGACAATTTTTAGTCGGACAATAATACTTCGAAAACAATGATATTTTCACTTATTAATGTATATTGTTTTCTTATAAAATTTATGGAATCAAATCTATCTGAGTTTGAAGAAGAGCCGGTTTCGCGGCCGACGCTTTTAAATGTGCTATGCATATTAACTTTTATCGGAAGCACCTGGACCATTTTAACCAATATATGGGCCTATAGCACTGCCGACAAAACTGCTAAAATATTTTCAAACATCAGGCACAACAATATTCCTGATTCAATTAGCAAAAGCGATTCTGTGATTTACAAAGTCGGTGATAAGAAACGCTCCATGTTCGGTGAAAAAATGATGTCTTCACTTTCAAATTTATTTACAGCAGAAAAGATAAAGGAGAACGCGCTGGGCGTTATCATTACTGCGATCTTTACTCTTTCGGGCGCTTTATTAATGTGGCGGATGCGGCGAATTGGATTTTACCTGTATAGCACCGGCGTGTTGCTAAGCATCATTGTGCCGTTTTACCTATTTGGAAATAATCTTTTAGCGATAGGAATTTCTTCCTTCAGCAATTTTTTTGGGCTGGTATTTGTCGCTTTGTATGCTTTGAATTTTAAGGTGTTAAAGAAGTAGCCGGAGGACCGAGCTTATTTTATACTAACTTTATCTTTGTAAAATTCCAGTGAAAACAGGGCAAATAAATAAAATATAATTACTAACTTCGCAGCCATTAATAAAATTATAGCATAAAAAATGTCTTATTTAACAGCTGAAAAAAAGGCGAATACATTCGCTGAATTTGGTGGAAGTGCCAAAAATACAGGTTCAATTGAAGCGCAGGTGGCTTTACTTACTGAAAACATCAATCACATTTCCGCACATCTCAAAAACAACAAAAAAGATTTTAGTACCCAACGCGGACTAATGCAAATGGTAGGTAAAAGGAAAAGTTTATTGACTTACCTGAGTAAGCATAATTTGACTGGTTATCGTGCGTTAATTGAAAAGTTAGGACTTCGTAAATAATTTTGTTTCGATAATATTGTAAGCTATTCCCAACTGATTTATACGGTTGGGAATCTTTTTTTACCTACTAATTAAGAATAAATAAATATGACCCCAAATCCCATTTCTGTAACGTTTGATATTGGCGAAGGCCGCATGGTTACAATAGAGACAGGTAAGCTCGCACGCCAGGCAGATGGCGCCGTTACAGTTAAGTTAGGCGACTGTATAATACTGGCCACGGTTGTTGCTAATAAAGAACCGAAAGAGGGCCAATCTTTTTTTCCATTAATTGTTGACTACCAGGAAAAATTTGCCTCTGCCGGGCGCATACCAGGATCATTTTTTAAAAGAGAAGCCCGTTTAAATGATTATGAAGTGCTGACGTCAAGGTTAATTGATCGTGCTTTAAGACCGTTATTTCCGGAAGATTACTTATGTGACGTGCAAGTGTTGGTATCACTTATATCAAGCGATCCTGAAGTGATGCCCGATGCAATGGCTTGTCTTGCCGCTTCGGCAGCGTTGGCCGTTTCCGACATTCCCATTCAGGAAATAATTTCTGAAGTGAGAGTTGGTATAGTAAATGGTGAAATGATCATAAACCCAAGCCGCACGCAACTTGCAGAGGCTGAT
This sequence comes from Hanamia sp., assembly GCA_965217965.1. Lineage (GTDB taxonomy): Bacteria > Bacteroidota > Bacteroidia > Chitinophagales > Chitinophagaceae > Ginsengibacter. The sequence continues at coordinate 2,443,060 of CBDCJQ010000002.1, forward strand.
ATGGATTTTATAATTGCAGCCACCGATAGAAATATAATGATGGTAGAGGGCGAAGGCAAAGAGTGCCAGGAAGAAGATCTGATTAAGGCGATTGAAATGGGGCACAATGCAATTAAACTCCAGGTAAAAGCCCAGGAAGAACTTCGTGTAAAGGCCGGCATTAAAACAAAACGTGATTATACAAAGCCTTACCGTAACGAAGAGTTGAATGAAAAAATAACGGCTTTTGCAAAAGATAAATTGCATGCCATAGCTTTTGCTGCGTCAGCAAAAAACGAGCGATCAGAAGCCTTCAAGAATCTCGTGATGGAAATAGAAACTTTTCTTGGTGAAGACTTGCCTGATGAAGATAAGCCTTTGATCAAACATTACTTTGGCGAGCTCCAATATAATATTGTAAGAGATATGATATTGAATGACAGGAAGCGCCTCGATGGCCGTGGCCTTGAAGATATAAGGCCGCTTACTATGGAAGTGGATTATCTTCCTTCGCCGCATGGCTCTGCTCTTTTTACAAGAGGCGAAACGCAGTCCCTTACTACAGTTACCCTTGGTACTCCGCTTGACGAATTATTGGTGGAAAGCGCTGCTACAAGTGATTATTCTAAATTTATATTACATTATAACTTTCCTCCTTTTTCTACGGGAGAAGTAAAAATGATGAGAGGAGTTGGGCGTCGTGAAGTTGGACACGGAAATCTTGCTATGCGTTCACTTAAGAAAGTGATGCCAGGCGGAGATTATCCTTACACTGTAAGAGTGGTAAGTGATATACTCGAAAGCAATGGTTCTTCTTCCATGGCTACCGTGTGTGCCGGTTCACTTGCCCTTATGGATGCAGGCGTACCTTTCAAAAAGCATGTGAGCGGTATCGCGATGGGTTTAATTTCAAAGCAGGATAAATTTGCTGTGCTGTCCGATATTCTCGGCGATGAAGATCATTTGGGCGACATGGATTTTAAAGTGACCGGCACAAGAGAAGGGATTTGCGGTGTGCAAATGGATATAAAAGTAGATGGCCTTAGCATGGATATAATGCGGAAGGCACTTGCACAGGCAAAGAATGGCAGGATGCATATTCTCGATGCGATGTATAATTGTTTGCCTGAACACAGAAGCGACGTGAAGCCTCACGCTCCACGCATGGAAAAACTGATAATTGATTCCGAATTTATCGGCGCCGTTATCGGGCCAGGCGGAAAGATCATTCAGGAGATACAAAAAACTACAGGAGCTACTATTAATATTACTGAAGTAGGTAAAACCGGAGAGGTAAGTATTTTCTCTGCGAATAAAGAAAGCCTTGACCAGGCAGTAGCCTGGGTAAAGAGCATCGTATCTGTTCCTGAAGTAGGAGATGTATTCGAGGGAACGGTAAAAGGGATAAAAGAATTTGGCGCCTTTGTTGAATTTTTACCCGGCAAGCAGGGCCTTCTTCACATTTCGGAAATTATGTGGAAGAGGCTTGAAAACATGGAAGGGGTATTGACGGAAGGTGATAAGGTAAAAGTGAAACTGATAGGTGTTGATCCTAAAACCGGCAAATTTAAGCTCAGCAGAAAAGCCTTAATTCCGAAGCCTGAATCAAGCGCATCTGGCACTCCGCAACCAAGGCCGGACAGGAATTAAAAGAGTGTTTAACTAATGATACGCCTGCAGAAAACTGCAGGCTTTTTTATGGAAAAATTTATCAGGCTTGAAATAGCGGTTGACTCGCAGGAAGAATCGGACATACACATGGCAAGTTTATCCGAAATGGATTTTTATGCATTTGAGCAACCGGAAAAGTTTCTGATCGCTTACATTAAAGAAGGGGATTTTAACGAAAAAAAATATAAAGAAATTTTGAAAAATGGCGTAGTTTATAATCTAACAACCGTTGAGAATAAGAACTGGAATGAAGAGTGGGAACGTGACTTTCAACCGGTTTATATACACAATTTTGCCGGCATCCGGGCATCCTTTCATAAGCCTTTGCAAAATATAAAACACGAGATTATTGTTACTCCGAAGATGAGTTTTGGAACTGGTCATCACGCAACAACTTATTTGATGATTAAACAGATGGAGCAAATCAATTTCTGTAATAAAAGTGTGCTTGACTTTGGAACGGGAACGGGCGTGTTGGCCATTCTCGCTGAGAAGTTAGGCGCTGCAAAAATAGTGGCGGTAGATAATGATGAATGGAGCATTAATAATGCAATTGAAAACATTGCAATAAATTGTTGTAATAAAACTAAGGTTCAATATAATTGCGATCTGAGCGGGTTGAACGTACAGGACATCATTCTTGCAAATATCAATTTGAATGTGCTGTTAGAGAGCGCTACTAAAATTTCATCGATGGTAACAAGCGGTTCATTACTATTGCTTAGCGGTTTTTTTGTTCAGGATACGAATGCTTTACTGAGCGCTTATGGCAGCTTGGGCTTTATCAAAAACACAGAAAACCAATTATACGAGTGGAGTTCTTTACTACTTTGCAGGCAATAAATTTTTAGGAAAAATATAAATGTATAGCATTTTTTTTATGTTATATTTGTCTCTTGCCCTGTTATCAATATAAAAAATTATGAAAGAACTCTTACTAATTATAACGGCATATTTGATAGGTTCAATCCCTACCGCATTAATTGTAAGCAAAAGATTTTTTGATATCGATATCAGGGATTATGGAAGCGGTAATATGGGCGCTACAAATACTTTTCGTGTATTAGGCTCAAAGTTTGGAACCATCGTTATGGTTGGGGACATGCTGAAAGGAGTTTTTAGCGTTGCTCTTTACAACCTTCTTCCTTATTACCTTACAAATGAACTTGACCGCACTAACCTGATGATTGGGCTGGGATTAGCTGCTGTAGCGGGTCATATCTATCCTATATGGGCCCAATTTCGTGGAGGCAAAGGTGTGGCCACATTATTTGGAATGCTGCTGGCAATACAACCCGATGTTGCTGCCAGTTGTGTAGGTGTTTTCCTTGTCGTATTGTTTCTTACAAGATATGTATCACTTAGCTCAATTCTTGCAGGCATTGCACTTCCAATTTGTGTTTTATGGATCTATAATGAAAAAGAAGTTTTCTACCGTGTTTTTGCCGTTGCGGTCGCTGCCTTGGTAATTCTCACTCACCAAAAAAATATAAGCAGGCTTTTAAACGGAAGTGAAAATCGCGTTCCTATTTTGAAATACCGCGATAGAAAAAAGTCCCGCAAAAAAGATCTGTAATTTTCTTAATAGCTTTCTTGCAACTTTCCTTGAGTTTTTTACATCTCCTTCACAATTAGCATTTTAAACTTGTACGTCAATTGTTTATCAAAGCATAAAAATTTATTATTATGAAAAACATTTTTTTACTACTTATATGTGCGAATTTTTTTATAGCCGGGTGTACTACCAATACTATTACGGGCCGCAGCCAGCTTTCGCTTTTATCAGAAGCCACTCTTCAGCAGGAAGCCGTTAGCCAATACAGATCCTTTCTTTCTGAAAATAAAGTAGTAAGTTCATCTGTAAGTAAAGATGCTGAAATGGTAAAGAGGGTAGGTAGCCGTATTGCGGCAGCTATCACAAAATTTTATAGCGCAAAGGGTGCATCGGCTGAACTTGCCGGTTACAACTGGGAGTTCAATTTAATAGATAATAAAGAAGTAAATGCATGGTGTATGCCTGGCGGCAAAGTGGTTGTATATACCGGCCTATTGCCTGTGGCTCAAAATGAGGCAGCCCTGGCGATAGTGATGGGGCACGAAATAACACATGCGGTGGCCCATCACGGGCAGGAAAGAATGAGCCAGGCTTTGCTTGCACAGGGTATCGGTATCGGCGGCGATATATTTACTTCCGGCAATAGCGCTGCAAATAATATTTTCAAAAGTGTTTATGCACCGGGTGCGCAGATAGGTGTGCTGCTTCCCAACTCCAGAAACCAGGAATATGAAGCCGATCATTACGGGCTTATTTTTGCAGCAATGGCAGGATACAATCCAAGGGAGGCAATTCCTTTCTGGACGAGGATGGCGAATCTTAATAAAGGTGGTTCTCAAACACCTGAAATACTTAGCGATCATCCTTTAGATGCTAAAAGAATAGCCAAATTACAAAGCTACATGACTGAAGCATTGAAATATTATCAGCCTGTAAATTCAAAATAAAATTTTATAGGATCAAGCGTTTTGACAGTATTGTCAATTCAAAAAAAATCAATAAATAAAATTCGTGTTAATCTGTGCAACCTGTTTGCCGTCAGGCAGGTTCATGGCTTTTTACTTAGAAGCTATATAGAAATAGAAATTTTGTTCACTATTTAAGCGGTTCGTTGGTCACGAATGGCGGCCGCCGCCGTGGTCGGTGTCCTTTAGGCCACTTTTAGCAGGATAAAAAATTTATATAATCATTTCTATACAGCTTCCCAGGTTTTTTTGTAAGCTTGTAATCGTAAAATTTGATTGTTTTGTGGATACCCTGTTATAAAAACTCACGAGGTTTTTATGTAATAACCGCATCGAATTGGTTATAACTAATATTTTGCGTAGTTTTGCATCTGCCGTTCTGCACCCCGGTCTTATTCGATTTTCCAACCCAATGATATACAGAGGCGCAGTTTTATTAAGGGCATATTTTTTAATCTTAAAATTTTTCTTCGCTTATGTCTCAAACATTGTTTGAAAAATTACAATTACAGGATGAAAAAAATTTACTAATACAAGGACTTCCTTCTACAATCGAAAAACAGTTTTCAAAGCTTTCGTTTTCAAAAAATGTAACTCCGCTTTTAAAAACGCGTAAGATAGATTTTGCTCTTGTGTTTGCATTAAACTCCAAGCAATTGTATAAAATACTTTCGGAAGTATGCCCCGCTTTACATGCTGAAAGTAAATTGTGGGTAGCGTATCCAAAAGCTACTTCAAAAATTACCAGTGATTTAAACAGGGATTGTACCTGGAAGTTTTTAACCGACCTTGGGTTTGAGTCTGGGGAAAAAGTAGGATTGGATTATGTTTGGAGCGCTTTACGTTTTTCGAAAAGTGAATGCTGTGAAAGCCTTACAGAATCCGGTACTGGAAATGCTACGCGGCTAAAAAATACAGCTGGAAGAAAAATTGTTGAAACAGCAGCATATTAAATTTTTGTTTTAAAATATTTTAAAAGGAGGATCCAAATAAGGATCATCCTTTTTTATTTTAGAATAACCATTCCCATTTCATTGGTAATTTTTATTTCCATATTTTTTAAATGATTGTGCGTTTGAATTAAAAATATCTGCCTTTCTGAAGAAGTAGCATCTTCCAGTTCTTTCGCGTTAATGGTGATAAGCTTTCTTATTTTTTTTAACTCAAGATAGTTGAGGCTGGAGACAATTTCACTTTTGTAATTGTCTTCTCGTGTCGGTACCGGCATCTCGTAATTTATTAACCAGCCAGGGCTTATATCATAAGGAAATTCTATAATTGACACTACCAGCTTGCTCATGTCAAGATCATCGCTGTATAAGAAACTTTTTGCTGTAGGTTCCAAATTTTCTTCATACCATATTTTGTAAATATTTATTATTTTTTGTAAGGAAGAGCTGCTGATCATCTCTTCATCTATTGCTTCATACAGCAGGTAGTTAGCAACGGTTTTACCGGGCTCCCATTCTTTTAAACCAAACTCGAGCAGGCATCTTACCACCGCTCTTTCATTCAACTCATCTTTAGCCACAAGTCCCAGAGCATCGTCATCAAGTTCTGAAACGCCGGTTACATTTCCAGGTTCCTGGATTTTATTATCTGCAATAAATCGTTTTTCATTTTTTGAGACCTTTTCCCTGATATACTTATTGACAAGGGTATGAAGCCCGCCCTCATCAATTTTTAAAAGCTCCGAAGCTTTGTGAATGTAATCTTGCTGTTTGGTAAAATCTTCAACCCTGTTGATCCTGGCAATCGTTTCCGCAATGTTATTTACTACTTCGGACTTTTTATTCGTATCACTTCCAGCTTCTTTTACCGCATGCTCCAATTGGAACATGATAAAATCTTTTTTATTATCCCGGATAAAATTTAATAGTTCGTTAGCCCCATTTTTATTTATAAAGCTATCAGGATCTTCTTCATTGGGCAACACGACTAACCTTACATTCAGCCCTTCTTCAAGCGCAAGGTCAATGCCCCGCAAAGCGGCCTTTATTCCTGCACTATCGCCATCATAAAGAATGGTAAGGTTTTTTGTGTATTTTTTTACCAGGCGCAGCTGATCTGGTGTTAATGAAGTACCACCACTGGCAACCACGTTTTCGATATTAGCCTGGTGCAGCGCTAATACATCTGTGTAACCTTCTACCAGCAGGCATTCATCAGCTTTGTCAATTGCCTGCCTTGCAAACCACGATCCGTATAATATTTTACTTTTTACATAGATTTCATTTTCGGGTGTATTGATATATTTTGGCGCTTTGTCGTTTTTCTTAATGAGCCGTGCTCCGAAGCCGGCAATTTTACCTGAAGGGTTGTGTACCGGAAAAATAATGCGCCCGCGATAGTTATCCTGTAGCGCCTGGTCTCTCTCAACCGACAACCCTGCTTTTTTTAGCAGTTCTGCATTGAACTTTGCGCCGGTGGCTGCTTCCGAAAATGTACTTCTTGCAGCAGGATTATAGCCTATTTCAAATTTCTTAATGATCTCTTCCCGAAAGCCTCTTTCCTTTAAATATTCCAGGCCGACATTTAATCCTTCATCTGTCGTAAATAAAATTTCACTAAAAAATTTTTGGGCAAATTTGTTTATGATGTAAAGGCTGTCGGCTACCTGCTGTTGCTCTTTATATTCAGGCGATGTTTCCGTTTCTTCTATCTGCACATTGTATTTTGCCGCAAGCCATTTTAAGGATTCTACATAGCTATACTTTTCATGCTCCATTAAAAAGCCTATCGTGTTGCCGCTGCGGCCACAGCCAAAGCATTTGTATATTTCTTTTGCCGGGGATACGGTAAATGAAGGAGATTTTTCGTTATGGAAAGGGCAAAGGCCTATATAATTTTGGCCCCTTTTTTTAAGCTTAACGAAAGAACTTAGAATTTCAATAATGTCAATCCTGCTTACAATTTGTTGTATGGTTTCCGGCGCTATCATATTTTAGCGTTGATCTTACTTTGTTTTTTTATTTTAAAATGAAAAGGCCATCATGTTGTATTGGTTGCACTAATAAAGAGAGCATTAGCAAAAACATTCTTACATATTTTTACCATGAATTCTTTAACCAAAATAATAATTTATAGAAAAGCCGAATGAAGCACAAGAACACCTACAACCAATAGAATTGCCGCGGTTACAACAATTAGGATAACAAATTTTTTCAACGAGATTATTTTCATTTTTGTAGTTTTTATTAAAGTTGTGAATTTATATTTAATAACACCGCAAATTAAATTATTAAATTTTACCGGTAAAAAAATGAAGGTTGTCAACCTTCCAGATGGAGTTTTTAAATCTGATTAATTTATTGAAGGTTGGCAAACCTTGCAACATTTTGGAAATGCATCCCTTATAGCAAAATCCTCCAATTATTACAAAGCGCCGCTTTTCTCTTTCTTATCTTTGCAAATCAAATTTTATTATGGCTAATAAAGAAGTATATATCATATCTGCTGTGCGCACGCCGATTGGGAGTTTTGGAGGATCGCTTAAAGATATACCTGGCCCTGTTTTAGGCGCCACTGCTATTAAAGGAGCATTACAAAAAGCAGGAATAAGCCCCGCAGAAGTAGATGAAGTGTATATCGGCTGTGTGTTACAGGCTAATTTAGGGCAGGCGCCCGCCCGCCAGGCTGCGATACTTGCAGGCTTGCCCGAAAGTGTTTGCTGCACCACCGTAAATAAAGTATGTGCCAGCGGAATGAAAGCGATCATAAATGGTGCACAAAGTATTTTGCTGGGAGATGCCAATACCGTTATTGCCGGTGGCATGGAAAATATGAGCAGCGCACCTTTTTATGCACCTTCTGTAAGATGGGGCAATAAATATGGTAACGCCCCGCTAATTGACGGTTTGGCAAAAGATGGCCTTACTGACGTTTATAAAGATTATGCAATGGGCAACGCGGCTGAGCTCTGTGCAAGGGAATGCAACATTAGCCGCGAACAGCAGGATGCGTTTGCTATAGAAAGTTATAAGCGAAGCCAGGCTGCTGTAAATGATGGAAAATTCGAGGACGAAATAGTGGGCGTAGAAATTCCACAGCGCAGGGGCGAGCCGGTTATAATGCTGAAAGATGAGGAGCCGTTTAATGTAAAATTTGACAAGATACCGGGCCTGAAATCGCCCTTTGAAAAGGGTGGAAGTGTAACGGCAGCAAATGCTAGCACTATTAATGATGGGGCTGCAGCCCTTGTTTTGATGAGTAGAGAGAAAGCTGAAGAATTGGGAATAAAACCTTTAGCTAAAATAATCAGCTATGCTGATGCGGAACAAGCGCCGGAGTGGTTTACCACTACGCCGTCATTGGCATTACCGAAGGCCATTGAAAAAGCAGGATTAACCATAGGCCAGGTTGATTATTTCGAATTGAATGAAGCCTTTAGCGTAGTGGGAATAGTGAATACACAAAGAATGAAGCTTGATGCATCCAAAGTGAATGTAAATGGCGGCGCTGTTGCACTAGGCCATCCTTTGGGCGCAAGCGGCGCCCGGATTATTGTTACCCTGATTAACGTATTGAAACAGAATAATGGAAAAATTGGAGCTGCGGCTATATGCAATGGCGGCGGTGGCGCAAGCTCCCTGGTCATTGAGTTCTTATAGTTATTCAAGCGATGATTCGGGCCTGTTTTTTGAATAAGAATTATTTATTGTATGCGATGCACAATAAATAATTTATCCTTAGTGTTTATCGCTTTAATAAAGCTTTTCAATATAAAAAAATCGTAACTAAGCTGTCTTACCTGTGCACACGTCTAAAAAATTTCTCATGAAAAAAATTCAACCTTTTATTTGTATAGCTTTTTTTCTCCTAAGCTATCAATTTGTTTCTGCGCAGCAGCTAAATGAAAGTTTTGAAGGCAATACTTTTCCGCCTCCCGGATGGACGACTAGTAATGTAATGGGTTCGGCGGCCGTTTGGCAAAGTTCAATGGCCGAAGCCCATTCCGGCACGAAGTCAGCATTTATCAATTATGAAAATGGCGCCCAGGGTGAAGATTGGTTAAAAACTTCGCAGATATTTTCTATTCAAAGCGGTGATAGTATTTCTTTTTGGCTTAAAAACCAATATACTCAACCACATCCACCGGATAATATCGAGGTATTGGTTTCAACAACCAATAATCAGAATGCAAGCTTTACAACTACATTGGCAAACATTGACGTAACCACATTGTTGAGTGGCAACTGGGCTCGCCTTTCCTATTCATTAAGTGCATTTGCCGCTCAAAATATTTATATAGCTTTCAGGCACACAGATAATAATGGAAGCGGCGTTTTCCTGGATGATGTGGCAGCAGGGTCACCGATAATGAATGATGCGGCAAGCCGGGGAATTAAGGTCACGCCCTCCGCCATAGTTACTCCGGGTGCAAGTCTTGCCATAGTTGACACTATCTTAAATGCCGGCTCCAATACCCTGGCTGCCGGTATTCCCGTAAAGTATAGTGTGAATAACGGCGCTGCAATCACTGCAGGCACTACGGCTGCGTCCATTACGCCGGGGACATTTACAACAGTGTCATTTTCTTACACGGCACCTTCTGCAGGCGTTTATACCATTAAGGTTTTTTCAGCCTTAGCCTCAGATATACATGCAGGTAATGATACCGTAACCTACATATTGACCGTGCAGCAACCCATCACAGCTTTCCCGGTATTTGAGGACTTTACAAATCCTTTAAAATGGACGTACAGCGGAAGTGCAATGTGGGATATCGTAGCGGCTACCAACCCCGCCGGCAGCAATAATGATAATACGGCCAGGGCAAGATTTTATATAAACTTACCCGGAAAGGTATTTTATTTACAATCCCCCTTATTGAATTTTTCAGGCATTGCGAAACCAATGGTTGATTTTTATGTGGCTTATCGCCGTCTTCAAAATGAAGATGATAAGCTGGAGGCAGTAGTGTCACTTGACGGTGGCGTAACTTTTCAGCCGGCCCCTTTATATAGCAAGTCTTACACTACCGGCCTTTCTACGGTGGGCTACGATCCATTACAGGTTGAGTTTTCTCCCTCGTCAGCAGGAGATTGGCGTCATGAGGCTGTAGATCTTTCCGCCTATGCTAATCAACCCAATATTCTTATAGCACTCAAAGCAACATCTGCGTTTGGCAATGATTTGTATATAGATGATATAAATATTATCAATCAAAATGCTTCACTATATACAATTGCCACCATTACAGCTCCCGGCCAGATAGCCACAGGCCCCTTTAATACCAAAGTAAAATTTAATAGCATTGGTAAGGTGGCAGGCGGTATTGTGAAATTTCAGGGCAGCACCAGCCAGCCACCGGCAGGTGGCTTTGCACCCAACACCACAGCAACTTCTGCAGACGGAACTATATCATCACCCAATTTTGTTTTTCCGCAATACCAGACGATCACTTACACGGGCAACGATTCGACGCGTGCTAATTATGATATATCATTGGATATAACAGGCATCCCCGGTGTGCAGAATGCTGATAAATTATATATCGTAAAAAGATCTGATCAAACCGGCCTGTGGGTGGCCTTTCCCACCACACGCACAGGTAATATCCTAACGGCCACAGGTTTCAATAAATTTTCAGACTTTGGTATAGCCTATTATACAAGCACACTTCCGCTCAGTTTAATTTCTTTCAATGGTAAGGTAAATAACGGAAAAGTTGATTTGACCTGGCAGACAAACAATGAAAAGAATATCGCCGGCTATGATATTGAAAGACTGATAAATAATACATGGACAAAGATTGGCTTTATACCTTCAGCAGGCAATAGCGCAACGGCTAATAATTATTCTTTTGATGATAATGCCCCATTAAACGGAATTAATTATTACAGGTTAAAAATCATAGATGCAGATAGTAAACCCTCTTATTCACGTATCATTAATGTAACGATCGACGGTGGTAAATTTAACGTTTATCAAAACACCCCTAATCCATTTACAAACAGTACGACCATTAGATACAGTGTTGCTGAAAAATCTTCTGTGAAAATTGTAGTTTATAATGCGGCAGGCAGCCAGCTACAGGTTTTGACAAATGAAACCCAAGATGCAGGTTCTTATGAAATAAAATGGAATGCCTTAAATATTTCTGCAGGTAATTATTTTTATAAGGTAATAATCGGGGACAAGGTTGTAATCAAAAAGATGTTGAAACTATAGCTGAACGATATTTTCAAAGGAAAACCCATCAATTATGGTGGGTTTTCGTAATTATATTTTGCGGTTATGCAGTATATTTCCCCCGCTCAAAAAAATTAACAGGACGTCCCTTCCTATTGCCTCTAACGTACCCTCAACAGATGCGGAGATGTTGCAATTCTCCAGTAATATCAGGTCGAAGCCTGTTTTGTTACCGCTAACATTTACTTCACTGGTATTTTGCACATATATCCGTGCCTGATACCAACGGCGGTATCCTGGGGTTAACTTCTATAAGATTTTTGTTCACTTAATTTTTTATTCTCAATAGCCGGTAATAGGCTGTCTGGCTGGCTCTATCGGCAGAGAGCCTGCTAATAACAGACCCGGGGTTATTGCTAAGACTTTGCCACAAAGCCGGTGCCAGTGCATCTGCGTTTTATCCCCCGTCAGTCCTTTTATAATCAGCTATGAAATGGGATGGGGACATATCTTTAGTCATATTTTTTTACCAAAGATTTTCTTTTTATCTCGTAAATATTTGTGTGTACAGAGTAGCTGTCGACAGACAGGTTACTATATTATTTTTTGGAAAAAAAAATTTAAAAATGTGAATTGATGATGGGATAATAATTCATTAATTGAGAAGAGGCACCGTAATACTGAGCTAATCACCCGCACAAACCGTGATAGAACCATAAAAAATGAAGTTATTTTATAAAATTTACTTAATTATAAAGAATCTTTGGCTATCGAATTATTGAATGGCTCTTATTAAATTTTAACTGCTCCACTACTCCATGGAAATAATTTTTTAGCAAGATTTTACTCCTTTAATTTTATTTTGAATTTTGTAAGACATTAAGACAAAAATATTTATTATAATATTGTTGCTTTAATTTTTAGTCATGTCAAATAATATTCTAAAAAAAGATCTTAACCGTATCGCACAAACTACAATGGCAGACGTGGTAGAGATCAAGTTGCGCGAGTTTCTTAAAAAGAAATCATTCAAGCCAGGTGATGCGCTTCCCAAGGAACAGGAACTTGCAGATGCCCTGGGAGTGAGTCGGAATGTGGTTCGCGAAGCATTAAGCAGGCTAAGAATGATGGGAATGGTTGAATCAAAAAAGAAGCGTGGAATGATACTTGCCAGCCCTGATATCCTGGGTGTATTTGAGCGTGTATTAGACCCAAACATTATTACAGAAGAAACTTTGCAGGATATTTTTGAGCTAAGGCTGGTTCTCGAAATGGGACTGGCCGACATTCTTTTCATAAACCTTACAAGCAAAGGATTGTCGGAGCTCGAAAATATCGCTAATAAAGAAGTGAAAGACAAACTGGAATTTCGTATAAAGAATGAAATTGATTTTCATGGAAAGTTGTATGAGATAGCCGGTAATAAAACACTAAAACGTTTCCAGATCATGCTAATGCCGCTATTTGGTTTTGTAGTAAAGATGGAAAAAGAATTTATCTCAGGGAAGGTATCTCACAGGGATTTGGTTGAAATTCTAAAAAAAGGTGATAAAGATGCTTTTCGTAAAGGAATGTATGAACATTTAAAGCCCCACTTTAATAAGTTATATCTCAACAAAAAATAATTGCTTTATTTAACCTGAAGATCCACTAATGGGTACTTGAGATAGATTTTTCCTGTAAACCCGAGAAACGGTACAAAATTATTCCTCCCGGCTAAAGAATAATTCTTCATAATTTTTTTTAAGATTTTTCAATAAAAATTTTGAGAAATAAAATAATTTCCTACATTTGTTATGTAGTACATATATACTTGATAAAATATTTAAACGATTCATGCTATGAGACAGAAAATCTCCCAAATAAAATTTCGTTTGTTTTTGTCGTTGGCCATGTTAATAGCTTTTAATACACTTAGCTATGCGCAAACACGTACGATAAACGGAATAGTAAAAGATAGTACCGGTAGCCCAATTCAAGGGGTTACAGTCATCGTTGAAGGAAAATCCGGCGGCACGATGACATCAAATAAAGGCACCTTTTCAATAAGTGTTTCGTCACCCCAATCTGTGCTGGTTTTCTCAAATGTGGGATATGTGACAAAGGAAGTAACAGTTGGTAGTGAAGCATTTTTAGACGTTAGCCTTGAGCATTCGAGTGAGACACTGTCTGATATCGTTATGGTTGGTTATATAAAACAATCAAAAACAAAAACAACAGCTGCAGTTTCAAAATTAGATCCGAAAGAACTGACAAATACAGCTAATTCCAACCCGGTGCAAGCCATCCAGGGGAAAATAGCTGGGGTGTCTGTTCCGATCACTTCTGGCCAACCGGGCCAGGGTGCTACTAACATTCTTATTCGTGGGGGTACTAAATTAAATGTGTACGGCACATCTAACGGTAATAGCGGGGGTAATCCTGTCGGCAGTGTAAATGGAAGCGGACCACTTGTGATAGTAGATGGTGTCTTCAGATCGCTCGATGATATTAGTCCTGATAATATAGAATCTTTCCAGGTAATGAAGGATGCTGCTGCTACCGCTATTTATGGTGCAAGAGGTGCTAACGGAGTAATAGTAGTTACAACCAAGGGCGGCAAATTCAACAGCAAACCTGTTTTATCAATCAATCACAGAACGACCTGGGAAACCAATGCCCGAAGCTATCATTATCTGGATGCAGCGCAATACCTGGCGCTTGCACGTACCACAGTACAAAATACATTTGATCCATTGCCAAAAGCTAATTTATTAAATGGAGGTTTTTCAGCCGGAACAAGGGTTTATACAAATAAAGGTGACTATGGTAATAATGTATATACCACTGCCCTTTACGACAACATTGTCGCTGTTGAAGGCCAGGACTATGTCGATAATTTACTTGTAAAAGGTTGGCAAACGATGGATGATCCAATTAACCCGGGAACCAAATTACTTTTCGATGATAATCATTACCAGGATCTTTTGTGGAATACAGGAATCTCTTCTAACGATAATGTGTCTTTGAGTGGTGGTGGTGAAAGCGTTGACTACAATGTTTCCCTTGGATATACCAACCAGGTAGGAACTTTTGTAGGAACTAAATATGAACGATACGATGCATTAGCAAACTTCAATGTAAAAGTATCCCGGAATTTTAAGCTGGAAGCAATGCTCAATTACCAGAATGTACTTCCGAATTATGTGGAAGCCTACAACAATGAACTAACCAGGGGAACACGGCTCACGCCGTTGATAAGATTGTATAAAGATAATGGCGACCCTGCCCCCGGTGAAGTGTTTTCTGCAAGAAACAGGTTTCATACACTTAAGTATGATGATACAAGGGTTAATACGGAAAATTTTGTTTCAAGACTTGCGGGGGATCTTACCATCGTTAAGGGACTTCATTTTAAGCCCGCTGTCTCTTATTTTATACAAGATTACAGGTATATGTTTATGCGTAAACAAACGCCGCAGTCAGAAATACAACCACCTACTCAGCGGCAAAAAACAGAGAATACTAATAACCAGCGGCAATTGATGGTCGACCAGATCCTTCAATATGATTTTAATGTAAAAAACGATCATCATTTCACTTTATTGGCCGGCTTTAATTATACGCGTGTTACTAACAGTATTGTAAATATCGGTTCCAAAAATGCATACAAATGATTATATATACACGATTGATGAACCAAGTACGGGTGTTGTAAATGGATCTGTTATTACTAATGTTACGGGATTTTCAACCGAGTTGGACAGAAACGAGGTCTGCCAGTTATTTCGGTCAACTAAATTATGACTATAAAAGCAAATACCTGGTGAGTGCTGCGCTTCGTGATGACGGTTTTTCAAACTTTGCGCCGCAAAATAAATATGCAGTTTTCCCATCTGCATCGGTTGGATGGAATGTGTTCAAAGAGAACTTTTGGCATATAAAACCTGTTAGCTCTTTTAAACTAAGAGGTAGCTGGGGACAAGCAGGGTTAAGTGATCTTGATATTACGGATACCTATGGCAGATACAGAGCTTATACCTATGCGCAAGGATCAGGTATTTTAAGATCAAATTTGTCAAATCCAAATCTTAAATGGGAAGCCACTCAAACCACAGATATCGCCTTTGATGCAGGACTGTTCAAAGAAAGACTGACACTGTCAGTTGATTACTATAATAAACTCACCAAAGACAGACTGGCTTCAAAGCCGCTACCTTCGGAATCACCTTTCTCTTCTATAACCTTTAATAATGGCACCTTGCAAAATAAGGGCATTGAAATTGAACTTGGCGCAACGGTTATAAGAAATAAATCATTTACATGGAAAACCAATTTCTCATTCGCTTACAACCACCAGCTTATTCTGAAACTGCCTGATAACGGGCGTTTAAACAATCGCCAGGGAGGTGATGTTATTTACGATCCTAAGTCTAAAAAAGAGGTTGAAGCTGGTGGATTTGCGGAAGGCGAGCGTCCTTATGCATTGTATGCTTACAAAGTTTTGGGAGTTTTTGCCACTGAGCAGGAGGCCGCTGCATGGAATGCTGATCACAAAGATATACTGGCATCTCCGCTTGGTATTACAACAGGCAAGCATGCCGGCGATTTTATTTTCGACGATGTAAATAACGATGGAGTAATTGATACAAAAGACCAGGTATTTATGGGATACAGAACCCCCGATAAAATCGGCGGTATGCAAAATTATTTTAGCTATAAATCCCTGTCTTTAAAAATATCGGTGGATTACGCAACGGGTCATCTGATAAGCAACGGAGCATTAGCAAGATCCCTGGGACAAGGAAGGGCATTTAATGAAGGCGCACCAGATGAAGCACTCGGCCCTGATATTTGGCAGAAGGAAGGCGATGCCAATAAAAAATATGCACGTTTTTCTTTTGCTGATTTCGATTATGGTCAAAGAAATTACATCCGCCTGGCAACATTGGGAAATCATAATTCTTACGCTTCAGATGTATCTGCAATGATATCAAAAGGAGACTTCCTGGCCTTCAGGGAAATATCATTGAGTTATGAATTTCCTTCTCAATTGTTGGGTAGAATTCATGCCACCGGGTTTAATGTGTTCTTTAGCGTTTATAACCTTGGCTATATAACAAAGTACAAAGGGTTCAATCCGGAAACATACAGTGGCTATGACGATGGTGGTTATCCAAGGCCACGTCAGTATTCGCTTGGGGGGACACTAAGATTCTAATTGTGAAAAACAATAATATTATTTAATTCACCGGCTCGATTGCTTGTCCGGAACAATAACAAAAATCAATATGAAAAAGAAAATAATATTAATCGCTTTGCCAGCCTGTATAATGTTGATGATAACAGGTTGTAAAAAAATACTGGAAGTTGATCCGCAATCCAGCATAACGGATGCGACTTACTTTCATAGTGAAGGCGATTTTGATCCGTACGTAACTGGCATTTATACCTCTATGCGATCATTTGCCAATAACATTACTTATGGTACAGAAAGAAGTGAAGAATTAATCTCTGCTTCCAACTCAAGGTTTTCTGTTGCGTGGTCGCAAAATATTACACCGTCATCGGGAGCAATTAATTACAATGCATGGTATAGTGCTATTGGTAATTGCAATTTATTATTAGAAAAAATTAAAGGTTTCGAATTTGCATCAAACCCTGATTTGAAAAAAAGAATATTAGCTGAAACTTATAGCCTCCGTGGTTATTTCTATTTTTCTTTAACAAGGATTATTGGAGATGCACCTTTAATGCTTCAAGCGGTGGTTAACGAAAATGTACCGTTGCTACCACGCTCTCCGGCAGTGGATGTAATGAAGCAAATAAACGCTGATTTGGATTCAGCAATTCTTCTTTATAAATCCATGAGTAATTTTTCACCATCTAATTACCCCAGTAAATATCGCTTTTCATACGGCGCCACGCAAGCATTAAAAGCAGATGCCAAATTATGGAGTGCAAAAGTTTTAGCAGGTGGCGCACCAGATTTTAATGATGCGATAACAGCAATAAATGAAGTGGAAGCAACAGGAGTTTCTTTAAATGCTAATTTCAAAAATGTTACCGGGTTGCGTGCTCCGGGCAACCCTGAAGTCATTCTTTCAGCATATTTCAGCAGGGATGAAACGGGAGGAAACTATGGCGTAAATGCATTGCCATTTCTTTCAATCATACAAGGAGCACTTAACCTGGATAGCATTCCATACACTTTTTCATCAGCGAATGGGCAGGGTGCTTACCAGATCAGCTCACTGTCAAAAAGCTTATTCACCGCCGACCCGAATGATAAGCGAATTCCATATACATGGATAACGGAAAGGCAAAATTCCGGCCCCCAAATTTCCTGGATCACGAAATATCCCGGTACAAAATATTCTGACGACAGGGTCAGCGATAATGATATAATTATCTATCGCCTTGCAGATGTTTACCTGATGAAAGCTGAGGCATACGCAGGAATAGATAACACAGATTCAGCTATCGATTATACAAATAAAGTAAGGCAACGTGCAGGCATTGCCGACTACAGTGGAGCTATAGACAAGCAAAGCGTAGAAAAAGCCATTCTTGATGAACGCGGCCGGGAATTATATTTTGAAAATAAGCGTTGGTATGACCTCGTAAGATTTTACAAAGGCGGTACGATAGATATTTATACCTATATCCCGAATCTTATAGGTAAAAGGACTCCAATTTTTTGGCCGTTGAATTCAACAGTTCTCGCTAATAATACCTTGCTTGTTCAAACTGATGGTTATTAAAATAGCTTTCTGTAAATAAAATTTTTACGGAAATGCTATTACAAAATATACGGGCATAAAAAAATGAAAAATTCTAGTCTGAAACCTTTGCTGCAAGTAGCTCTTTTTACAGGATTTCTATTCCTGTGTATTGATAAAATTCATGCCCAGCAACAACAATTTACTGACACCACATTGTTGATGGATCCTAACAGGGACGGCTACACGATGTTTCATGTTCCTGCATTGGTGATTTCAAAAAATGGAGTGATACTCGCTTTTGCTGAAGGGCGTTTTGGAAGCGGCAACGATTGGGCCGACATTGATTTGGTAATGCGCAGAAGCCTTGATAAGGGCAAGACGTGGGAACCTCTAAAGATTATAATTCCACATACAAAAGGAGAGCCCACCAGTAACATCACGCCCATCGTTGACAAGGATGGAACTATACACCTATTGTACCAGGTAAATTATGCAAGAGCGTGGTATATTAAATCAACAGACGATGGTAAAACCTGGACGACACCAAGCGAGATCACTTATGTTTTTAATGAATTCAAAAAAGATTACGGCTGGAAAGTATTGGCACCTGGTCCTAGCCACGCGATACAATTAAAAAATGGTCGTCTACTCGTACCCGTTTGGCTTTGCATTCCTGATAGAAGTAAGCCAGGTGGCGATCACAGGCCAAGTTGTGTGGCTACTATTTATAGTGATGATCACGGTAAAACATGGAAACGCGGAGATATTGTTTCCAACAACGGGGACATATCCGGCGAATTACATGATACAATAGTGAACCCCAACGAATCAGTCGTTTTGCAACTGGATGACGGCCGTGTGATGATCAATATGCGCAATGAAACCAACATTAATCGCAGATTGATCAGTTACAGTCCTGATGGAATTTCACATTGGTCTACGCCGGTTTTTGATGATGAATTATTTGAACCCGTGTGCATGGCCAGTTTAATAAGAGTTACGGGCAAAAGCCAGGGCCGCAGCCGCATCCTATTTGTAAATCCCGACAGCAGAAACGATACTGTATCCACCAACAAATACAGGAAAGTAAACCGGCCCCGCGAAAATCTCACTGCCAGGCTGAGTTATGATGACGGGAAAACATGGCCTGTACAAAAAGTGCTTCATGAAAAAGGTGCGGGGTATTCTGATCTCGCAGTTGACAAAGATGGTACCATCTATACTCTTTATGAAGTCAGGAATGGTGGCAACAGCGATTGGAAATATAGAATTGTAATAAGACGTTTCAACCTGGAATGGCTAACCAATGGAAAAGATTCTATACATCATAAATAATATTTGTTACAGGGATTTAATTAAAAAAATATGAATAAAATAGAAGGGTTAGTTGCAGCATCGTTTACACCATTTCACGCTGATGGATCAGTGAATAAAGAGATGATACCGGAAGTGGTAGACAAGTTAGTAGAAGACGGGTTGAAAGGAATTTTTGTATGCGGGAGTAATGGAGAAGGACCCAATATGACTACACAGGAAAGGATGCTGGTTGCAGAAGAATTTGTAAAGGCCGCTAATAACCGGCTGTTAATTATTATACATGTAGGCCACAGCAGCATCACGGAAGCCAGGTTACTGGCTGCGCACGCCGCTGAAATTGGCGCCGATGCTATTTCGTCGGTTGCTGCGTTTTATTTTAAACCATCATCTGTAGAGAATCTTGCTAATTGCATGGCAGAAATTGCATCCGCTGCACCTGATCTGCCTTTCTACTATTATCACATTCCACATCTTACCGGCGTTGCGCTGGATATGATTGATTTTTTACAGGTGGCTGAACCGTTAATTCCAAACCTTGCCGGCATAAAATATACAGCAACAACTCTTCAGGAATTCCAGTCATGTTTAAATTACAAGCAGGGGAAATTTGATATTTTATATGGCCTGGATGAACTGCTCCTGCCGGCTTTAGCTGTTGGTGCCAAAGGAGCTATTGGCAGTACCTATTCTTTTGCTGCGCCACTTTACCAGCAGACAATTGACCAATTTAACAACGGAGACATGGCTGCAGCTCAGACAAATCATTTGTATATGGTAAGGGTAATCAGGTTTCTTGCAAAATATCCTCCAATACCCGCACAGAAGGCAATATTAAAAATGTTGGGTTGGGATTTTGGCCCCAGCAGGCTTCCGCTAAGTGAACTAAGCAGGGAAAGCTTCGACAAATTTTATAGAGAGTTAAGTGAACTTTCTTTCATGGATAAAGCGCCCATAAAAAAGGAAAGTATAAACATCCGGGATTAGTTTTTTTTGAAAGCAATAAAATTAGGTGATGTCAATTAGAAAATTAGTTGTTATAATATTTTCACTACTTACTATGAATAGCAATGCACAAGTTACAGCCACAACAAGTTTATTTAAATGGTCGCTGGCAAGTTCACTCCCGGACGCTGACGGCTTTGCAGGTTCTTATGTGGGCGTAAGTAACGGCGCATTATTAGTTGCAGGCGGTTCCAATTTTCCAGATAATAAAAGGCCCTGGGACGGCGGAATAAAATCATTTTACAATAAAATATTTGTTCTTGAAAATTTAGATTCAAAATGGCAAGAGGCAGGAAGGCTGCCTCATGCAATGGGCTATGGAGTTGCCCTCACTTACAAAAATGGGTTGCTATGCCTGGGAGGCGGAGATATCAATACAAATTATAATGATGTTTTTGTTCTTACTTATGAATCCGGCAAAATAAAAATTACCTCTCTGCCATCAATGCCTGATCCTCTTATCAATGCTTGCGGTGTTATTATTAATGATGTGGTATATATAATGGGCGGTATAAAAACACCGTTTGGTATTACAGAAAATAATTTCTGGAGCCTTGATCTTTCGGCCGATTCCAAAAAATGGATCGTGCACGAAAATTTTCCCGGCCAGTCCAGGATGTTGGCGATGTCAGCCGCATCAGGAGATTACGTTTACCTTTTTGGCGGTGTGCATTTGGTAAATTCGGGCAACACTTTGCAACGTGAATATTTAAAAGATTGCTGGGAATATAATAAAATAACCGGCTGGAAAAAAATAGCTGATTTGCCGTACACGTTAGCGGCTACTCCTTCTCCGGCATACAATGCGGACAAATCAACCGTGTTGTTGTTTGGGGGAGATGATGGTATTAACGCTTCCAAAGTTTTCGAATTAAAAGATGAGCATCCTGGTTTTAGAAATGAAATTCTTGCATACAATACAAAAGCCAATGTATGGTCGATAGCCGGTAAAATACCGGTTTATAAAAAAGCAGATAGTGTTCTCAATCCACACAGCAGCGTCTATGCCCCTGTTACTACTCCGTTAGTTGTCTGGAATCGCAACATCATCATAGCCGGAGGAGAGGCCCGCCCTGCAGTGCGGAGTAATAAGGTATTGGTTGGTTGTCCGCAGCAACTTAAAAATAAACTTACTGATGATCGTAAATAAACCATTAACGCTTATTGGTAAAATTTTTTAAAAAAGGCACCATGATAATTTATATAGATACACCATTTAAAGAAGAGCAAAAAAAAACACTTAGGGAAAGTGTTGATGACGAATTTATTTTTAAAGATGAATTAAAAGATAAAAGTGAACAGGAAGCTGCATTGTTAAAAGCTGATATACTATTGGGCAATCCAAGACCAGCAGCCTTATTATCAAAAGCAAAAGATCTTAAATGGATACAATTATACTCGACCGGTTTTGAATATTATCGTGAGGTAAAAACCGGCGCTGTGGTAACAAATATGCAGGATTACTTTTCGGAGCCTGCAGCAGAAACCATAGTCGCGGGTATACTTTCTTTATATCGTGGAATTGATTCTTTTAGCTTATTAAAAAGTGAAAAAAAGTGGATTGGCTATCCGGCTCGTAATAATTTGCAGATGCTGAATAAAAAGGAGGTAATTATTTTAGGTGCCGGAAATATCGGTAAACGAATTGCTGAAATATTAAAAGCATTTGATTGCAAAATTTCTTTTTATGCACGCACTTCTGCATTGGCAAATCTTACATCAGTCAGTGAACTTGAAAAAGCTTTACCGGCAGCAGATATAATCATTGGGTGCTTGCCGGGCACGGCAGAAACGCATGGATTGATCACAAAAAATATGATTGATTCACTGAAAAGCAACTGCATATTTTGTAATGTGGGCAGGGGAAATCTCCTTGCTGAAGAAAACGATCTCGTTGACGCTTTAATGAATAATAAAATCGGTGGTGCTGTGTTGGACGTTACAGCAGACGAGCCATTGCCTGCGTCGAACCCGTTATGGAATTGTCCTAACACAATTTTAACGCAACACTCCGGTGGAGGAAGTAATACAGAATATGAGGGGGTCATGAATTTGTTCCTTGAAAATTTAGCCGCTTTCAAAAAGGGGAAGCCATTAAAGAACGAAGTGAAATTCGAAAGAGGCTATTAATAAACAAAGGATATGAAACAATAAGAATGAACGAATCAATATCCAATAAAACTTGAACATTAAGTAACTAAATTTTATAAGAATGTCTTTGTATGATAATTATTTCAATTACAGAAAATTAACACCGGACGAATTGCATTCGTTTAAAGAAAATGGGTACCTCATTTTGAAAAATGTTTTAACGCCGGAGGGATTGCATAGAATACAGGCAGAATGTATGCAGGCGTGGAATGCGGAGAAAGAATCTTTTGATCCATCAAGATCCTGGCTACAAAACTCGTTATTGGTAAATATTCACCACAAAGCACCGACGGTAAAAAAATATTATTTCGAAGGGCCCATGGTAGAAATAGCAAGCGAACTTATTGGGCCAAATATAAAAGGAGCGACCTCTCAGCTCACTTTCAAAATGACTGGTAATACAAAACCATTTGGCTGGCACCAGGATAATGGGTATGGTGAGTTGGAGCCCTACAATGCGCTTACCACGCTTACCGCGTTAGACGATACTGATCGCGGGAATGGTTGCCTGTGGCTAATTCCCGGGAGCCATAAGCAGGGGCAGGTGAGGGTGGCCCAAACTGAGGAGCAAAAGAAAAGTAAGTCGGAAATTGTGGTGGAAGCAGATGATTCGCTGGCCGTTCCTATGAAAATGAAAGCAGGTGATGCATTAATATTCAGCTGCTGGATGTTGCACAAGTCGGATGGTAATTACTCTAAAGACCGCGATCGCAGGATATTGTTTTTGCGTTATGCAGATGCAGATGCCGTGGAAGTATACAACGCCCGGAAGCCAAGATTGGGAAGGCTTGTAAAGGGGTTTACTATGTTTAAAGAAGTAAGAAATTTTGAAGCTGATCTATAGTTCATAAATTATTTGTCATTTAAAATCGGACATAATGAAGTCATTAATATTGCGCAGCCATATAAAAATTATTGTTTCCTTTTTACTTGTTGTTATTACAAACAATTCCTTTGGGCAACAACTTAACTTCATTTACAAAGCCGGCGAAGATGGCTATAGTTGTTTTCGTATACCCGCAATGGTTACTACTACCAAAGGAACAGTGCTTGCGATTGCCGAGGCGAGAAAAAATAATTGCGGAGATGCAGGTAACATCGATCTTGTTGTAAAACGCTCCGTTGATGGCGGTAAAACCTGGGGTAATTTACAGATCATTTGGGATGACAGTAGCAATACTTGCGGTAACCCATCACCAATAATTAATAAGAAGACAGGCAATATTATTTTACTGTCAACCTGGAATCTTGGAACCGATCATGAAAAGGATATCGCAAACCAAACCAGTAAGGACACACGAAGAGTATTTGTCCTTTCTTCTTCTGACGACGGCAACACATGGACCAGCCCGCGGGAAATTACAAAAGATGTAAAGCCTGATGATTGGACGTGGTATGCAACAGGCCCTGGTTCGGGTATTCAAATAAGCAAGGGTAAACACAAGGGAAGAATGGTTGTTGCCTGCGACCATGGAGAGGCTGGTAAAAAGACTTCTTTCTCGCATGCTATTTATTCCGATGATGATGGTAAAACATGGATACTTGGAGAGACGGTCCCGCAAGGCAAAGTGAACGAATGTACTGTTGCCGAGTTAACTAACGGTAAGTTGATGTTGAACATGCGCAATTCGGGTGAAGCGAGGTACCGGCAGATTTCCATAAGTAAAAATGGTGGAAAGAGTTGGTCGGATATATATCCTGACACTGCCTTGATAGAGCCGGTTTGCGAGGGAAGTCTTATTCAATATAACCATCCACGCAAAAAGAAATTCTTGGTTTTTTCGAACCCTGCAAGTAAAACATCCCGAACCGCTATGACGGTTCGCTTTAGTTATAATAATGGTAAGACCTGGCCTGTAAGCAGATTATTGTATAGCGGACCTTCAGCCTACTCTAACGTAGCCGTACTTCCTAACGGCAATATAGGTTGCCTTTTTGAAGCAGGATTTGCAAAGCCTTATGAAGGCATCGTTTTCCAGGAGATCAATTTAGATGAAATCAAGAGGTGAAAAATGCCGGCGAAAAACATTTAATAAAAAAGATATTGCTTACAAAAGATACTTTAAACGGAAACTGGGGCACCTTGTTATTACCTGTTAATCCAAACGAAAGTATTGATTATGCAAGATTAGCCGGCGAAATAAATTGCCTGGTAGATGCCAAGTTGGATGGAATATATTCTAACGGAACAGCCGGGGAATTTCATAACCAGACAGAGGCTGAGTTTGACAGCATTCAAACTTTACTCGCAGAAAAATGTCATGAAGCAAAAATGAAATTTCAAATTGGTGCTAATCATCCTTCACCAATAATTTTGTTAGAAAGAATAAAAAGAACCATTGTGTTGAAGCCGGATGCCTTCCAGGTAATTCTTCCTGACTGGGTAACTCTGATAAAAGAAGAACAAATTTATTTTTTGCAAAAGATAGCAGAAGCTGCAGGAGAAATTCCGATTGTGTTGTACAATCCTCCTCATGCAAAAACGGTATTACTTCCACAGGAGTTATGTGACCTGGCAACAAAAGTTCCACAACTGATAGGAATCAAAGTTGCCGGTGGCGATGCGCAATGGTACAAAGAGATGAAGAAATGCGACTCCAAATTATCTGTTTTTGTACCCGGTCATTTTTTGGCGACAGGCTTTCAAACAGGTGTGGCATCAGGAGCCTATTCTAACGTCGCTTGTCTGAGTCCGAAAGGATCACAATGGTGGTGGCAACTGATGCAAACTGATATTCATAAAGCAATTACAATTCAAAATAAGATCCTTGCATTTTTTCACGAGTGCATTAATCCTTACAAGAAAGCGGGCTATTCCAATCCTGCGTTGGATAAATTTTTAGCAGCGATTGGCGGATGGGCAAATATAGGAACAAGATTGCGGTGGCCGTATAAATGGATAAGAGAAGACGACGTACCTACGGCAAGAAAGATTGCAGAAAAATACCTGCCTGAATTTTTTAATAATCAATAATATAACTTTTATAAGGTGAAGATAACTGGCATCACTACACGCATAGTAAGACAATCATCAGAGCTGTGGTATGCACCAAATCCTATCCCTACAGGATACACGCCTTATTTTGATTTTCCATTAACTGCAATACATACGGATGAAGGAATAGATGGATACACAATGGACTACTGTCCTTTAGGGCAGGGGCGTGCTTCGGCCTATGCATTGCACGATATTTATTATCATGATCTCGTTGGGAAAAACCCGTTACATCATGAAGCGATCTGGCAACAACTCCGGATGAAGCAGCGCCACTTATATAATTTTAGGGAAACGCTTTGGGGGAATATTGATGTTGCACTATGGGACATTAAAGGTAAAGTGGCCAATATGCCGATTGCCACAATGTTAGGTAAATACAGGGATAAGGTTCCGGTATATTCGAGCTGTCCACCGCAGACGATAACTACGTTAGATGATATTGCGCAACAAATAAGACTGAAAAAAGAGAAAGGCTTTAAGGGAGTTAAGTTGCAACTGTCCGGCGGGTCGCAAGTGGATATTCCCAAATTGCAAAAAGCAAGAGAGATAGCTGGTGATGACTTTCCCTTAATGCTTGATTCTTCCGCAACGTTAAGTTTTGAAGATGCTTTAAAAATTGGTTTTGCCTTAGACGAATTAAAATATGAATGGTTTGAAGAACCGCTGCCCGATACAAATATTGTCCAGTTAAAAAAATTATCACAGGCTGTTCGTACGCCGGTACTTGCTGCTGAAACCGTTGGCCTGTTTGAATTACCACATTATATGACTGAAGGAGCTGTTGATATTATAAGGGGAGATGTGCATCATAAAAGCGGTATAACAGGTGTGATGAAAGCTTTAGGTATGTGTGAGATGATGGGTTATGGATTTGAAATTCATACGGCCTCATCTCCATTATTAGATGTGGCCAATTTACATGTTGGATGTGCTACAAGGTTGACACGCTTTTTAGAATCGCATCATTCCATGTTTCGTTTTGGATTAAAAAAAAGTCCTTTGGAAATTAAAGAAGATGGTTGCCAGCATTGCCCCACAGGGCCTGGGCTGGGTGTAGAAATTGATTGGGATTTTATAGACCATCATACGATTGAGATTATTGAAGGTTGTAATTATTAAACCAGTATAAAACCTGTAGATAATTATAACCTCAATTCTATTATTATAAATAAATTTTATGTATGAAAGAATTCAAATGCATTGGTGTTATATTTTTAAGTTGTTTCACTTTATGTTGTTTTGGTAAAATCAGGCTGCCATCCATTGTGAATAACAATATGGTTTTGCAGCAACAATCGAAAGTGCCCTTATGGGGAAGTGTCAATAAAAAGACAGGTGTTACATTGACAACATCCTGGAATAATAAATCTTATAAAACAACGTCATCTGCTGACGGCTCCTGGAAAATATATGTTGAAACACCAAAGGCCGGAGGCCCTTATTCGATAGAGATTTCAGACGGAGAAAAGATCGTTCTTTCCAATATACTTATTGGTGAAGTCTGGTTATGTTCCGGCCAGTCGAATATGGAAATTTCTATGTTAGGTTACGAAAATCAGCCCATACTCAATTCCAACGAAATTTTGATGAACGCCGATAATTCACAGCTTCGCCTGTTTCATATACAAAGGGCAGTATCGAATACTCCGCTGGATGATTGCAAAGGCAACTGGCAAATCTCTACGCCGGAAAGTGCCGGCGATTTCAGCGCAGTCGGCTTCCAGTTTGCACAAAAATTGCAGAAAATTTTAAAAGTACCTGTCGGCATAATCGAGACCAGTTGGGGAGGTACGCCCATCGAAGCATGGATGGATAAAGAAAGCCTTCAATCTTTTCCAGCGGTAAAAACGCCGGAAAAAAATGACACTTTGAAAGCTGATCGTTTACGCCCAACTTGCCTGTTTAATGGAATGGTGGCGCCCATTGTTGGTTTTGGGATCAAAGGCTTCCTCTGGTACCAGGGCGAAACAAATGTTCCTCATCCCTCTAATTACGACAAGCTAATGAAATCAATGGTTGATGAATGGCGTGTGTTGTGGAAGAGAGACACCTTACCTTTTTATTATGTTCAGATTGCTCCGTGGGTGTATCGTGCTAACCGGGATTCGGTTCCCATTTTGAGAGAGCGCCAGCAAAAAGCGCAGGAAGAAATTCCGCAGTCAGGCATGGTCGTTAGTATCGATAAAGGAAACGAGTTTACGATACATCCGCCGGATAAAACGGCTATTGCGGATCGTTTGCTTTATTGGGCGCTGGGGCAAACATATCAGGAAAAAGGAATCGCTTTTGAAAGCCCGGTCTTCAAGGAAATGAAAATAAAGGGTGACACCATAACGCTTGCATTCACAAATACGCCCCATGGATTTACTTCTTATGATCAACCGGTAAATGGTTTTGAAATAGCAGGAAGCGATAAATTTTTTCACGCTGCCAAAGCAACAATTTATAAGAATTCAATACAAGTGAGCAGCGCTGAAGTAAGTGCACCTATGGCTGTACGTTATGCTTTTAAAGATTGGGTTGCAGGAAATTTATATAATACACAAGGCTTGCCTGTAGCGCCTTTTCGAACAGATGATTGGTAAAAAAGTGATGCGAATATTTAGGAACGCATGCCAAATCTTATTAAGCAATGACGAAGGAAAGCAAAAATTATAAATGGGTAGTTGTTGGGCTGCTTTGGATAGTAGGCCTATTAAATTATCTTGACAGGCAGATGTTATCTACCATGCGGCCTTCTATACAAGTTGATATTCACGAATTACAATCTGCAACAAACTTTGGTTACCTGATGGGCATTTTTTTGTGGGTGTATGGTTTTATGAGTCCTGTGTCAGGATTAATTGCCGATAAGTTAAACAGGAAATGGTTAATAGTGGTGAGTTTGTTTGTTTGGTCTGCAGTAACCTACGGTATGGGCCTGGCAACCACTTTTGACCAGCTATATTGGTTGAGAGCTATCATGGGAATAAGTGAGGCTTTATACATCCCGGCAGGGCTTTCATTAATAGCGGATTTTCACCAGGAAAAAACAAGGTCTCTTGCGATCGGTATTCATATGACGGGTCTTTATTTAGGCCAGGCACTTGGTGGCTTTGGAGCTACTATTGCCGCGGCTTATTCCTGGCATACTACATTTCATTCTTTTGGAATTATTGGTATTGCGTACTCTTTAATACTGATGCTGTTTTTAAGAGATAAGAAGGGCAGCGCACAGGTGAATGCGAAGGATAAAAGAACAATTAATAATAAAGAATCTATTTTCAAAGGCCTGGCAATACTGTTCAGCAATATCTCTTTTTGGGTGATACTTTTTTACTTTGCGATTCCGAGCTTGCCGGGTTGGGCTATTAAAAACTGGTTACCTACACTCTTCGCGAAAGATCTTAATATACCGATGTCGGAGGCTGGTCCGATAGCAACTATCTGTATTGCTACCTCATCTTTTCTCGGGGTGATTTTCGGCGGTATCCTATCGGACCGATGGGTTCAAAAAAATATTCGGGGAAGAATTTATACGAGTGCCATTGGGTTGGCATTGACTATTCCTTCCTTAATGTTATTAGGATTTGGACATACTTTGTTTAATATAGTTGGCGCAGCGCTTTGCTTTGGAATAGGGTGGGGAATGTTTGATGCTAATAACATGCCGATCCTTTGTCAATTTGTTTCTTCTAAACGCCGCGCAACTGCTTACGGCATTATGAATATGGTGGGGGTTTTCTTTGGCGCTTACATAACTGATTTTTTAGGAAGATCAACTGACGCCGGTCATCTTGGAAGAGACTTTGCAATGCTCGCAGGAATTGTAGTACTCGCCCTAATTATTCAAATTTTTTTTTTAAAGCCAAAGGTGAATGATTTTGTTGATTGAATTGAAATAACTAATAGCTTATACTGAATAATTTTCTAATACACGGTAACCGCTATGAGTTTCAAATAACACACTCCTTCAACAGTTTGTTTTCCGGTAAACTTTGGCACACAGAAGTGTATGGATATAAGGCTCATAGTTATGCAGAAAATAAAATATTCTGTTTATAAATGTTTATCGGGCTTTGGTCCGCAAACACAGTGTCAACAATTATTTTCAGATACGTTAAATGATATTAGGCACAGGCCCATTTTACAATGCTTCGGTTGTAGCCGTATCTTCCAATACGCTAATGTTTTCAATATCTTCCGCATTAATGCCGGATAAGACATTGCCGTAGCTTACGGGAATATTGTAAGCGCCACCAGTGGGAAGGTTTGGCCTTATCTGAACTCCGTCAATTACATAAAGAGGTTGATAGTTGCGGTCGCAGGTGCTTACACCTCGTATTTTTAACAAAAACCCCTGCGCCCGCCCGTCCGCCGGTTTCAAAATGTATGCGCTTACATTTTTTATGTTAGTAAAAAAAGGGCTTGTTGTAAGTGAGCTGAAAGATATTTGTTTGCAATACTTATAGCAAAGGGTTTTGATATCTTAGGTCGTTAAAATCTTTTTTTGTTTTTCTGACTTTGTTTTTTAAGAAGGCTAACTGAGCCTTTCCCTTAGTTGATATACCATTGATACCACTTAAGCCCTGCATAGTCCAATTGTAGTTGCCTTTGTTTCTTTTATACCAGTTATTTTTTTTTATTTTTTTCTCGTTGAAAATATAGTAGTTCCCCTTTTTTATCAGGTAATAGCTATGAGGATTGTCTGTAACGTTAGCGGCCCAGTCGGTGAGTGTTGTAAGATGATCAGTTGTTGCAGGGTCAATAATATAACAGGTTAGCCGTCCATCTTGCTCTACAGGTAGAGCCGCAGCCACATGATATTTCCAAAGATTTTTCAAATAGCCGATCTTATTAAACACATATCCGCTGAACACCCATGCCTTTGCGTTTGTTACATTCCATTGATCAAGGAGAAGGCAAATAGCATTTGCCCGATCCTCACAATCATTATTGGCATCTTGCCAGCGAAAGGTTTTACATTCTTTGAAAAAGGTGAAGAGCTTCTCAGCGCAGGCTTTGTCAATAGTATTACCTGTGTCTATTTCGTCTGAAAGTGATTGTTCAAATAAGGTTTTTAAAATCAAAGTTTTTTTTTATAAAACTAATGCAAGACCATTGCTTCTACCATCGATTATGTAAAATTATGTTGAATGAGCCGTTTAAGTTATACAACTTAAACGCCACGTTACCGTTTAATACTAATCGGGTTTTAAGTAAAAAAATTATATTTGTGCCTCCATTAAAATAATCAGGCATAAAACGTATTGCCAAAGTTTGCTTACGCTTTTTTTTGTTTTAAATGTTCATAGGTATCTACTACACATGAAAATCATCAATGAAAACTAAAAAAACCTGGTATAAACAGTATATAATTTTTTACATTGTATTTATTGTTATCGCCTGCACTATCTTACTTTTCTTACAGCCGCTGTCTCATATTGTTTCTGATAATAATTCCTGGAGAGAACCCCTATTGCAAAGTATTTTTTTTATAGCAATCTCCGGCGGCCTTCTTCTTATAGTGACTTATTTCTTTAATAAGAAAGTAGATAAAGAACGAAAGCTATCTAAAGAAACGCTCCACCGCTATGAAGCCCTAAGCAGTGCCACCAACGATGCAATATGGGATTATGATATACAATCTGACAAAGTATTTTACAACGATAGGCTGATAAAAATATTTGGCTACCCGAAAGTGGAACTTGCAGATAACACGCTTTGGTGGAAAAATAATATTCATCCTGAAGACAGGAAAAGAGTCCTTGATAAAATGGATGGCCTTTTAGAAAGTAAGGAAACGAGCTGGGAAGATGAATATCTTTTTCGCTGCAAAAATGGAGACTATAAAATTGTGTATGACAGAAGTTTTATTGTAAGAGATAACACCGGTAAGCCAACACGATTGATAGGCGCCATGAAAGACGTAACCCAACTCCGTACGCTTGAAAAAGATTCTTTTGATCTAAAACTTAGGAACAAGAATACCATTGGGAGGAGCATTATTTTATCAGATGAAATTGACAGGAAGAAAATAAAAGATGAACTGCAGGAAGATGTGAACCAATTGTTGGCTTCTATAAAGCTCTACATGACGAGGTATAAATCCGGCCAGGAAAGTGATACGATAAATGCAAGCCTTACCTATCTTGATGATGCGATTAAAAAAATAAAGAAGATCTCTCATACCCTTTCCTCTTCCACGTTTGAAGAGTTCGGGCTTACGGATGCGGTAAAAGAATTATTTAATATTTATCAAAAAGATTCTCCCGTTGAGCTAAACCTTGATGCCGATGCCTTCAACGAAGAATACAGTGATAAATCCTTAAGTCTTCTGCTATACAGGATAATAGAATATCACTTAACCAGGCTGGTTGAAAGAGATGGTATGCATGCAAAAAGAATAAATATTAAGTTGGCGAATATTTCTAATCAAACAACGCTAAAAATTACCTTTCAAAGCAGTGATAATAATTTTCACACCATCTTTAACGACTATGCGCTAACCGGTATTAAAAGCAAACTTGAAATGTACGAAGGCAAAATAATTATGTCGCCCACAGAAGAAAATTATTATTCCATAGAGGTGCTTATCTGATGGCGTTGCTGCAAACCCATAGCCAATCGCCCACCTGCCAACGGTGTCCCATATAGCAAGGTGAATCTCCTACAAAAGCGTTGATGTTTTGTTGCAGTCGGTCTATACATAGCTTGATTGTCCCTGAAATAGTTTTTTAATTCTCTCCTCCGCAAATGCCTGTGTAATTTTCTCTTGCTCTAACCTAATATTGTTTTTTCGTAAGTGATTATACAGTTTCAATTCACTTCCTGTAAGCCGCTGCAGGTTTTGATTTGTTGAAGGTTTTCCTTCTCCAAACTGGAAACTATTTAGAGTCTCATCATCCATCATTACCGCCACAGTACCAGGAAAATAATTTCTGCATTGATTGAGAATTTGAAATCCTTGCGCATCAATATCGCCCCAATAATAAAATTGCTTATCTTTTATCCATTCTATATTTTTTAAATAACTGATATTAAAGCCGCCACCACTCCAAATCGCAATTGTATTTTTAATTTCGGGCAAAGTGAGAAAGTTTATGAGGTTTTCAGCAATGAAAACATTCTCAATAGAAAAATTGTAATGTTTCAATTCCTTTTCTGTGAAAGAAATATCAGTTATACTTTGAAGTGGGCTTTTTGATTTATCCAAAAACCGTATTCTGATTAACTGTTCTTTTGAAAGCAGGTTGAATCTTTTCTCAAAGTCTTTTTCATTTTTATCAATTTCAGCAGGTATCAAGAAATTAAGCAGGGATGCTATTACACTTTTATTATCCCAAATATATTTTGTGTGAATGTCAATCGGCAATTGCCTGATATATAATGCCGGTTTAGGATTTGCCAAAAAATATTTGCAAACTTTCAAAGTGTCCGGCCAGGTATCGTGCTCAATCAGCTTTGTCGGGTTCACTACTATCCACTCACTAAGCAAAGACAATTCGTTTTGAATAAGTGAATAGTTTTTCAAAAAGGTTTGACGCTCTTTTTCTTTTCCGGTTATTCGTAAATAATCTTCAATGCTTTCAATAGAAATTTTTTCCGGAACCGCTTGCTTACCTATTTTTTCAAACTGCTTGTCTGTTACGATTAAATTATAACCCAACTTTTTATTTTCTTTAGAATTGCTTTTTAGTAATTCAATTGACTGTTTGTATTCAGAAAGTTTATCCAAAATATCTTTTGAACTTACCTTGCCTATCCTGTTTATTTCTTTCGGAAAATAGGCAGCTGAATCAACAGAAGAAAGCAAAACTTCTTTCCACCATTTTAAACATTGCTCTTTTATTTCCTTCGGTGTTATCATTCCGTTATTTCCGTTACTTGTATTTGATTTGGAATGAAATTGTGTAAGTACTTTTCATTTCTATATTCTTCAACTGTCAGGTTTTGCAATTGTGAATTGTTGCCTTCAATGTTTGAAACATAATGAACTGAGTGAATGTAATTTTCAATTACATGAATTTTTTGCAATGGAGTTACGATAAGCAATTGAAGGTTTAATTTTTTGAAAAGCCCCAAACCAAATTGTGTGCTTTCATCATCGCCTCTGCCAAACGCTTCATCAATTACAACAAAGCGAAATGATTTGCTTCTTGGTTCGCCATAAGACAAACCGAATTGATAAGCCAGTGCAGATGCTAAAATTGTGTAAGCCAATTTTTCTTTTTGCCCTCCTGATTTGCCGGAAGTGTCTGCATAAAATTCTTTTTCTGAATCATCGGCTAAATATTTCTCGCTTGCATTAAAGAGGAACCAGTTTCTTACATCGGTTACTTTTTTAGTCCAGTCAATATCTTCTGTTTTATTGCTCATAAAACGGTCTAAGAATTTTTTCACTTGCGCAAACCTGTCTTCTGTGTAAGCATCTGAAACATCCAGAATTCCTTCATAACAATCCCGAAGGTCCTTTTTAAACTCCCTGATTTGTGCATCAGGATTTCTTTCATGAAGCAGCTTTATGTAAGTGCCTTTATTAAATTCTATTTCTTTCAGGTGCTTGTTTATCTCTTCAATCTTTTTTTGAATTTGCTTTGAATGACTGTCCAGCTTTGCATCAAAAACCCTGATGTCGTCAATCGTATTTTTATTCAGCATCTCTTTAAATCGTGCTTCGTGTGCAGGCAAGCCGTCAGTAATAATTTTTTCAAAAATTTTCATAAACTCAACCCTTGTTTCAATCTCCACACTCAGCTCCATGCATTCGGCAGGAAATTCTTTTTTGAATTCCTGCATTACTTTGGTAATGCCATTTCCAGCAGTACGAAGTTTATCATTCAATTTATCTTTCTCTCCGTTCTTTCCTGCGTATCGTGTGTTCAATTCCCTGGCAACCGAATCTACATTCTTAAAAGTGAGCTTTCCTCCGTTGATAAGTTCATCAATCTTTGGATAATAGATTTCTGCTTCCTCCCGGAGTAAATGCTGTTGTGTTGTTCTGCTGCTTTCAATTTCCTTTTGATAATCCTCAATGTTTGTTTTAATACCGCCAATTTCCTCCGACTTTGCTTTTTGTTTTTTCTCCTGCTCTTTTATTTCAGCAATAACCATAGCAAGTTGCTCCTGCAATGCTTTTAAAGTATCATTGCTGTTTTCTAAAATATTTTTCTCCAACTCTAACTCTGCTATCTTCTTCACTTCATCATGCCAGTTCAAATCGTTCCAGTTGCTGTAAGAAAGCAACAAGCTTAAATTAGTATGGAGCGTATTATTGTTTTTAATTTCCATTTTCAGTTTTGTAAGTGTTGCCTCAATTTCAAATTTCTTTTTTTGCAACTCCGATAAATGCTGCTCAATTGCTTTTATTTTATCAATATTTGTCCAGCCTAAAACAAAATTCCTTTTATCCCACAAATCTCTGCGGTCATCCTTTGTGTGCTTCTTTCCTTTTTTATATTGCCCTTCAATTGTAATTACATCCCGTCTTTGGCGCTGAAACTCTTCAAGCGAAACGCATCTCAAGTTGAATTGCTTTTCTATTTCCGTCTGCAACCAATCTTCAAAATATTCAGCGCCGGGTTTTATTTCTATTTTATTTACTACCGAATCAACATCAATTTCATTGTTGAAATTATTTGTGGTGAAGTTGTGAGGCACTGCAAAATAATCCAGCTTCAAGCCTCTCCTGTTTTTGTCTGAAAGTTTTCTGGCATTTACATATTGGCTCACTTGCCTGTAATATTTTTCAGGAACTAACATGCTTATGCCAAATCCCCGCACCAATCTTTCTATAGCACCTTCCCAGTCTTTTTCATCGTCACGAACTTTCAACAACTCGCCGGCAAAAGGAATTTCTTCTTCGTCAATTTCTAAATCGCTCGCTAACTCCTTACGAATGTGGAGAAAGTCGGAAGGGATTTTATTCACTCTGCTTCTTAAAGAAATTAAATCATTTTCTTCCCTTTCAATTTCTTCCTGAAGCGTTCTTTGGTCAGCAATCTTTTTACCTTGTTCTTCTAAGTTCCTTTCCTGGATGCCAACTAAGTCAGCAATTTTTTGTTGTGCTATTTTAAGATTGGAATAAAAAGTTCTGTCAGCATTTGCGGTAGGCAAATCGCAATCAGCAGTAAGTCGAAAATAGGAATCGTGCTTCTCTTTTTTTGTTTTCTTATTTGCTTCTTTCTGTTCAATTTCAGCAGCAATTTGTTTCAACCTTGCTCCTCCTTTATTGTCTATGTCCTGGTTGATTTGATTTTCTGCTTTTCGCTTTGCCCTTAATTCTTCTTCAATACTCGCAAGCTGATTGTTTAATTGATTCAACTTTCCTTCACACAATTCAATTTCTTTTTCAAGCAGTGTAATTTTCTTTGCAGCAAAGTAGCCTGGTATTGATTGCAGAATGTTGTTTATCTCCTGGATTTCTTTTTCGTAATTGTTGTAACTAATACTCAAATCAACTATCGGTTTCAAAATGTCTCTTTGCTTTCTTGCCTCCTGAACTGCTGAGTATGCTTTATTCAAATCATCAAATCTTTTTTTCAATTCTTCCAATTGAACTTTTATTTCCGTACGTTCCAGCATTTGATCTCTCACAAATGAAGTAAGGCTGCTCACTGATTTCATTGAAACAGTTTGGTAAAACAGGTCAATCGCTTTGTCCGAATTCATTCCGAATAAATGCCTGA
The DNA here is from genome assembly GCA_965217965.1 of Hanamia sp. Classification (GTDB taxonomy): domain Bacteria; phylum Bacteroidota; class Bacteroidia; order Chitinophagales; family Chitinophagaceae; genus Ginsengibacter. The sequence continues at coordinate 2,479,203 of CBDCJQ010000002.1, forward strand.
ACTTTTGACTGTACTCGGGGAAACTGTCGCCTTCATATTCAATAAATGAAAACGCTTTCATTCTCTTTCTAAGTTCCCTTGCGTTTTCAATATTGCTGAAATGTTCCTTTACAGTGAGGGGTTGTGTGCTGATGATTAGAAGCTTTTGCGCCTTGTCGTTTTCAATCCAGAACACTTGGGCCAAAGTGATGTTGGAGGCATAACCGGCATTACTAAAATTCGCTAACACAACAGAGAAGGTTGTGTCGCTTGTATCTTTATAGCGAAGTGTAACTGCCTTTCCCTTCGCATCCGTTTCATCGTTCTTTGTGTTCTTGTATTCGCCTTTTATGTAGGTTGATAAGCTTCTCTCATTCTTTTCTGCACCGGCTGCTTTGTTGAAATTAATTTTATGATGGGGCACAATAAGGCACGTTAACGCATCCACCAAAGTTGATTTGCCTGAACCGATTGAACCGGTGAGCAAAGAATTATTTCCGTTGGGGTCTATCCGCCAAATGTCTTTGTGAAAAGTTCCCCAATTCAGCAATTCCATGTATTGCAAACGGAAACCAATTTGAGCGTTGTCTATATTAAATTCGAGTTCATTCATCTTTAAAAATCTTAATCAATTGGCCTATAGCACACAGCTTTTGGCAGTAGCGTTAAAAAAGGTAGCAGTTTACTTAATTGCTCCATAGTTTCGTAATAATTTACTCCAACATTTAAGCAGTTGTAATATTCCTGTCTGTTGTCGTAATAATATTTTTCGCTTGGAATTCCCCAGGCAGCATCTCCTAAAACTTTAGCCAGAAACCATTTTTCAAGCAGTCGTGCCGCCCTTCCGTTGCCGTCAGCAAAGGGATGAATTTTAGTAAAAATAAAATGTATGTATGCAGCATAATAAAGTGTTTCCTTTAGTGTAAGTTTTTGTTTTAGTAATTGAGTTATGTCTTCAAACAATTTATCCATTTCCTTTTGCACAAATTGTGGCTCAATAGCTAAATACACCAGTCCGCTCCATCCTCTTATTCCCACCATTGTTTTCCTATATTTTCCCTTTTGACTTTTAGTAATATTGGTAAAAGATGCGGCAAGAGTTTCATGGCACTTCAATAATCCTGTTTGGGAAAGGTTGTAACGCTTTGCATATTGGTAAGTTGTCAGCAGGTTTTCAATTTCTTTTACTTCTTTTTTATTTGTCTTGTTTTGTTTGCTTTGATAAAAACTGTTGAGGTCTAAAGTGCTTCCTTCAATTTGAGAAGATGCCACAGCACCTGCAAGCATATAGTTTTTAAAATCGTCCATGGTAAATTCTCTGGAATCCAATTCCTCAAAACATTTTTTTACTGATGTTTTTACCTTTCCTTCAAAATTCTTAATCAGGTTACTGGATATAATTTGCAGTACGCTCATTGCTCATTCTGTTATTAAAAATTTAGTCTAATTCATTCTGTATTGTTGCGTAAGATTGCAACTTTTTTAGTGAATCTTTTACAACATCTGCATTGACAAATGCTTTAATAATTCTTTTCACTTCATAACGTTCTTCATCCGTTTTCACCTTTCGCAAAAATCCTTCGTCCGTTACCCGTTTTATCGCCGCATCGATCAGTTTTATCTGACTCGCTTCATTGGTTGTTTCTTTATAGAAAGGTTTTACCAAATTCAAAATTTCATCTCTTGTTAAATATGCTTTTGTTGATTCACCTTCGCTGTCATTTTCTATCAAGTGCTTGCGAAGTAAAAGGCACAAAAGTGAAACATGAAAATTGAGTTGTCTTTTCTCAATAAGTTTTGGTGTTTCTTCTTCCTCATCTTCAGTTGCTCTTTGTTTCAAATAAGCATAACCTTCTGACTTATCAATTATCATATCAAGATAAATGTCAGCAAAATATTTTTTGATGTCGGCTTCATTTGGTGCTAATTCATCCCAATGTTTATCATCTTTGTAAACAACGCCTTTCAGTAAAGCAACTAAAATATTTGAGTAAGGTTTTTTCACCGGCAGAAAATTATTTGAGGGATTTTTATTCTGAAATTTTTATTCGTTTTTGAATTTTTAATATCAATTGTGTCATGTAAACGTTCGTCAATAATATGTTTGGTTCGTTCTTTGGAAGCAATCTCCACATAAGCAACCACTTCTGCAACTCCTTTCTCTATTTCAAACTCCTTCACAAAATCGGTAAAAGAAACTTGAGTTTTGTTTTTTAAGGAGGATTTTATTTTGCCTTTTAATTCTGCCATATTTATTTCAAATTGCTCAAACAATAAATCATTGTTGGCTGTTGAAATTCCCTGCTCAGGATTTTTGTTAGAAAAATTTATTTTTTGCGGTGGATTGAAAAGTGGTCTGTCAACTATCAGATCAATTTTTACAACTTCATCCAGTTCCAGCAAAGCAAGCTTGCGAAAATCCATTTCTGATTTTTCAGAAATGATTTTCAACATCTCCGTAATGTTGTCGTGGATGCGTTTGTTTTCAAAGAAAGATTTATGTTCTAAATATTTTCTCAGTTGCTCCAGTAAAGAGTTGGTTGTTTTTTTCGTTTTGTCTCCTGCATCAATCAGGTTGTTTCTTATATTGTCAATGCTGAAACTTTCTTTTTGCATTTGCTGAACCACAGGAATACTCAACACTTCCTCAACAAGTTTTTCAAACTCGTCTTGCTTTGATTGAGATAAGAGAAATTCCCAAAAGGCAATAAAACTTTTCCCCTGGTCTGTTTCAAGTAAGAAATCCTGTTGCCGAAATAAGTCTTCTAAAACTTTTCCTTTTGTTTGGCTTGTCGTGATTATTTTCTTTCTGAAATTTCTGTCTAATGTTCTGAAATTTTCTTCCACCTGCCGAAAATCAGCAAGCAAATATTTTGCGGTTTCTTCAATGAATAAATATCGTTCTTTAATTTGCCTGTCGTCAAGCACATCAAATTTTCCATTCTTCAAGTCTTCAATTTCCTGCTCAATACTTTTTCTTTTTTTGTCAAGTTCTTCAAAACGTGTTTCATAATCTCTTTTGGTTTTGGTTGAAAGCTCTTTCAGTTTTTCAACCAAATTTCTTAGCCGCGAATCTGTGCCGACGAATTCCGGTTTCTCCAAACTGTCAATCCATTTGAAACCGTTTTCCGTTGCAGGTGTCAGCTCAAATAAAAATTCGTCTGTGTTGCCCGGATATTTTCTAAGAAACCCTGCGTTTGTCCAGTCGGTTAAATAATCCTTTGGTGGTTTCGGATAAAGTATTTCTTCTTTGTTAATCATGAAAAGATAATCGGTCAACAAACTAACAAGATCTCTCTCAGTGATGGTGTTTGAAATAGCGCTGCCCTGGCTTTGCTTAAATGACTTAAACAGAAACCCAATGATCAATGGAGCATTGCCGGCAGTAATAAGTTTAACTGTCGTATTTGATTTGAGTAACTTATATATTTCGTCAAAAGTCATTTCGTATTAATTTTCCTGTAAAACCAACATTTCTGTGCAATATAACTATTGGCTTAACACATGAACCCTTTATAAGCCTATTGAGCCAATCAATATAATCTTATTAAGTCATTTACACTTTCAGCTAATTTCGTAAAATCTCTTAGAAGGTGTATAGAAATGATTATTTAAATTTTTTATCCTGCTAAAAGCGGTCGGTGAAGGACACCGACCACGGCGGCCGGCCGCCGTTCGTGTTCCACGAACGGCTTAAATGGTGCACAAAATTTCTATTTCTAGACAGCTTCTTACAGCCATGGTGCAATTCGTGCAATTCAAAATTGATAATAAGAACCGGCTCCTTTTGTGTTGGAGGAGTTTAGTATCCCATTTTGAATAAGTGCTGTCAAGTCTCTTGTCGTAGTCATCCCTGCAACACCGAACTTTTTCTGATATTCTTTATTATTAATTTCCCTTTTTCCTTCACATACAACACCGCCTTCACCTGCCTATCACTCAAACCCAAATCTCTTAAATATTCAATGATCCAGTTTTCAGGAAGTTGTCCTTCGTTCCAAAAAAATAATTTTATAGCTGTAAACACTTATTTGAATGGGAATACTACCAGAATAATCTTTATGTGCAACTGCATTCAATAATCGCTTTTAAGTTTTTACAAACATTAGTACATTGTAACCGATGTCAAAAATACCTCTTAAAATAAAGATCATATTTCTAACAGGAATTATTTTATTCACCTGGTTTTGGTTCTCCCTTCCCGCTAAATTATTCAACGATCCTGCAAGCTTTGTTATTGAAGATAAAGACGGCAATCTTTTAAATGCCTCCATTGCTGCTGATGGGCAATGGCGATTTCCTTATGATGAAAATGTGCCGGCAAAATTTATAAGTTGCATAACGACTTTTGAAGACAAAAGATTTTATAGCCATCCCGGTGTTGATGTTCCTGCATTTGTAAGAGCGGCTTTAAAAAATTTCAGGAGCAAAGAAGTTGTGCAGGGAGGCAGCACACTAACGATGCAAGTGATACGCTTAAGCCGGCATGAAACAAACAGAAGTATTTGGGAAAAAATTATTGAAAGCATTCAATCAGTAAGGTTGGAGTGCAGCTATTCCAAAAATCAAATTATGGCAATGTACGCCTCGGAGGCTCCGTTTGGAAGCAACGTAGTTGGACTTGATGCAGCGTCATGGCGGTATTTCGGACGCAGCCCGGATAAATTAAGTTGGGGTGAAATGGCTTCCCTGGCAGTGTTACCCAATGCACCTGCGTTGGTTCATCCCGGTAAAAACCGCAGCGTTCTTTTGAAAAAAAGAAACACCTTACTTGATAAACTTTTAGCCAATAAAATTATTGATAATTCAACGTGCTATCTTTCAAAGCTGGAGCCACTTCCGGGAAATCCCGTTTCATTGCCACAGGTAGCGCCACACCTGCTTCAGCGATTTAAAGAAGATAGAGTGAACGATAAAAATCTTTCATCCCTGATAAAAACGACGATTGATATTAACCTGCAAAAAAACGTAATTGATATTTTAAACGAGCATCACAATATCTTAAAAGGCAACGGCATCAACAATGCATGTGCCGTGGTGCTAGATGTGGAAACAGGAAATGTGTTAGCTTATGTTGGAAATATTGATGGCAATAATAATCCGGAGCTTGAAAGTGATGTGGATGTAATAAAAGCGCCCCGAAGCCCCGGCAGCGCCTTGAAGCCGATTTTATACTCAGCTATGTTTAGTGAAGGAATGATTTTACCTAACGCTCTTATACCGGATATTCCAACACAGATCGGGGGTTATGCTCCGCAGAATTTTGACCTGGATTATGATGGTGCTGTGCCTGCATCAATGGCGCTTGCCCGTTCGTTAAACATTCCGGCAGTAAAACTTTTGCAGCAATATAAGTACCAGCGCTTTTATGATTTGCTGAAGCAGCTTGGGATGACAACACTAAATAAGCCGGCAGATAACTACGGCCTTTCATTGATATTGGGCGGAAGCGAAGTAACCATGTGGGATCTCGCGGGTATTTATGCAGGCATGGCACGAGTAGTGAATCATCAGAAGAAAAATAAAGGACTTGCCTTGAAGAAAGATTTTTTTGCCCCGCGTTATTTTGATGCGGATAAACCAGTAAAGAGCTTAACAAATAATAACGCGATCAATTCATTAGATGCAACATCTATATGGTTCACCTTCCAGGCAATGGAAGAAGTGATGCGGCCGGGAGAAGAAGGTTTGTGGCAGCAATTTTCTTCATCGCAACGCATCGCATGGAAAACAGGAACCAGCTTTGGTTTCAGGGATGCGTGGGCAATAGGTGTTACACCAAAATATGTAGTGGCGGTATGGACTGGCAATACTGATGGTGAAGGACGGGCAGGGCTTATCGGGGTACAAACTTCTGCGCCGATTATGTTTGATATTTTCAGGGAACTTCCTACATCCAAATGGTTTTTAAAACCACGAGAGTAATTTTTCTTTTATTCCCGTGTGCAGGCAAAGTGGCTTTAGGGCGAATGTTGACTGCCCGGACCAGGATACAATAATGGTTTCAAAAAACGGGTACAGGTCACCGTTATGTCCATATCATAAGTTGATTCACCTGGATGCTACCGGCACTTATCGCGTGGATGAAAGCTGTGAGTCTCCTGCAAATATGATCCATAAAAGCTGGTTTGTGTTAACGCCGACAATTGAATGGTATTACAAACAAAAAAATCATGATTACAAGCCATTGCCGCCATTTAAGCCGGGCTGCGGTTTTTCTGAAATGGGGAAACAAATGGATTTAATCTATCCGCAACAGGATGCTAAAATTTATGTGCCTTTAGAGATAGATGGAAGCCGGGGTAAAACAATTTTTACGGCCACACACAGGAAACCGGGAAGCAGAGTTTTCTGGCACCTTGATGATGAATATATAGGCACAACTATTAATTTTCACCAGATGGCTTTCAGTCCTTCTCCCGGAAAACATTTGCTTACTATTGTAGATGAAAATGGAGAAAGTGTGAGCAGGGAGTTTGAGATTTTGGAGAAGGAGAAATAAATGTACGATGTGCGATGTTGGAAGTACGATGTGAGCAAAGCTCAATTACTGTTGAGCGCTTTCTAAATTAATAGCAATGAATTCATCACAACAAGAATTTTTAAAGCTGGCAAATCATCGTTTCAAATTTGGAATGTATTTGTTCTATAAACTTCCTGCAGCTTTTTTTTCAGGTGTAAGAGTGAGGGAGATTGATGAAGAAAAATGCATTACCTCTGTGCCTTTTAAATGGCTTACACAAAATCCTTTTCGCTCAACTTATTTTGCTTCATTGGCAATGGCGGCGGAGATGAGTACGGGAACATTAGCCCTAAGCAATGTTTATAAAAGAACTCCGAACATATCTATGTTGCTTACGAAAATAGAAGCGAATTATTTTAAGAAGGCGATTGGAGTAATTCTGTTTATATGCAACCAGGGAAATGAAATTACGACTGTTGTTGATGAGGCTGTTCGTACAGGGCAGGGAAAAAGTATCGTTGCGAAATCAACTGGAAAAAATTTGAATGGAGATGTTGTTGCTGAATTTTTATTTACGTGGTCTTTTAAATCCAAATCTAATACCGTTGGCTAAAACCCACGGCGATGAATAGTTTTTAAATATTGCAGAGTGGTTTTTCATTGCCGCCTGCTTCAGCTGACAGCTAATTGTAAAAGAATGATATTAATGAAACTAAAGCCTACGGCAATGAATAGTTTTAATATTGCGGGGAGGTTTTCATTGCCGCCTGCTTCAGCCGGCTAATTGTAAAGAATGATGTTGATGAAACTAAAGCCGTTGGCTAAAGCCTACGGTAATGAATAGTTTAAAATAATGCAGGGAGGTTTTCATTGCCGCCTGCTTCAGCAGCCGGCTAATTATTAAAAAATGATATTAATAAAACTAAAACCGTTGGCTAAAGCCTACGGCAATGAATAGTTTAAAATAATGCAGGGAGGTTTTTCATTGCCGCCTGCTTCAGCAGCCGGCTAATTATTAAAAAATGATATTAATAAATCTAATACCGTTGGCTAAAACCCACGGCGATGAATAGTTTTTAAATATTGCAGAGTGGTTTTTCATTGCCGCCTGCTTCAGCTGACAGCTAATTGTAAAAGAATGATATTGAGGAAACTAAAGCCGTTGGCTAAAGCCCACGGCAATGAATAGTTTTAATATTGCGGGGAGGTTTTTCATTGCCGCCTGCTTCAGCTGACGGCTAATTGTAAAGAATGATGTTGATGAAACTAAAGCCGTTGGCTAAAGCCTACGGCAATGAATAGTTTTTAAATATTGCAGGGAGGTTTTCATTGCCGCCTGCTTCAGCAGCCGGCTATTGTAAAAGAATGATATTGAGGAAACTAAAGCCGTTGGCTAAAGCCTACGACAATGAATAGTTTAAAATATTGCAGAGTGGTTTTTCATTGCCGCCTCCTTCAGCAGCCGGCTATTGTAGATGACAGCCCCAAAGGAAATTATACATTCAGCGAAATAAATTACTTCAACATTTTATACATTAAATTGCCATCCCAAATTTACTGAATCATCCAAAATAAAATAATTTATGAAGATTGCATTTCACGGCGCAGCCCGCACTGTTACAGGCTCCAAGCATTTACTTACCCTGCAAAACGGGAAAAAATATTTACTCGATTGTGGCTTGTTCCAGGGAATGGGCAAGGACACAGATGAGATGAACCGCGACTTTGGTTTCGTGTCTTCAGAAGTAGATTATTTAATTCTTTCGCATGCGCATGTGGATCACTGTGGGCTTATTCCAAAATTGGTAAAGGAGGGTTTTAAAGGAAAAATATTTGCTACACCTGCGACGAAAGATCTTTCTGCAATCCTGATGGCGGATAGCGCCGGGATACAGGAAAATGATATAAAGTTTGAGAACAAAACTCGTGCTGCACAAGGCAAGCCGTACCTGCTTCCCTTGTATGGAATGGAAGATGCGGTGAAGGCTGTTGAATATTTTGTGACGGTTGATTACGGGCAATGGTTTATGATAGACGAAAATGTTCAGTTCATGTATCTCGATGCCGGGCACATAATTGGCAGCACAACTGTTCATTTAAAAATTAAGGAGAACGGCAAAGAAACGCGCCTTACTTTTTCCGGAGATGTTGGAAGATACCGGGATGTAATATTGAAATCTCCGGATGAATTTCCGCAGGCTGATTACATCATTCTGGAATCAACTTATGGTAATAAATTGCATGAGGGGAGTGCCAGCACACCCGATGATCTGTTGCAATGGATAACAAAAACTTGTTTGCAGAAAAAAGGGAAATTAATAATACCTGCGTTTAGTGTCGGGCGTACACAGGAAATTTTGTTTTCATTAAACCAACTCGAAAATGAAAACAGGTTGCCTGCTTTAAAATATTTTGTTGACAGTCCGCTAAGCCTTGAGGCAACACATGTAATAGAAAGCTACCCGCAATATTTCAATAGCCGCATTCAAAAAATATTGTTGAGTGACCATGACCCTTTTCTTTTCAAAGGATTAAAATTTGTAAAGAGTGTGGAAGAAAGTAAGTCGCTGAATTATTTGGATGAGCCTTGCGTAATTATTTCTGCAAGCGGCATGGCTGATGCGGGAAGGGTGAAGCATCACATAAGTAATAATATTGAGAACAGTCGTAATTCGATTTTATTTTCTGGCTATTGCGAGCCGCGATCATTGGGCGGAAGATTAAAACTGCATCCAAAAGAAGTGGGGATTTTTGGGATAACGCATGAAGTGAATGCGGAAATAGGAGAGATCAAGAGCATGAGTGCGCATGGGGATTACAATGATCTTTGCCAGTGGCTTGCCTGCCAGGATCCGAAACAAGTGAAGAAATTATTTTTAGTACATGGAGATTACGATGTGCAATTGGAATTTAAAAATCGGTTGATTGGGAAAAGATTTAGCGATGTGGAAATTCCGCCGAGGCATTGGGAGATTGGGCTGGGATAGTATAGAAATGCATGTCGTTCAAAAGAGGCTGCTTTTTATATTCATTATTTTTGCGAAATAAAATGATAATAGAAAATGGCAAAAGTTGGAATAAACATAGCAACAGGAACATTACAGAAAGATGAAATAATTGTGGGCATTGACCTTGGAACTACAAATAGTCTTGTAGCAATTATTCACCCCGATACAAAACAGGCGGTAGCTTTAAAAGAACATGATAGTAGCCTGCCTGCCGGGCAGGCAGGCTCATTAGTGCCATCTGTAGTTCATTTTAATGAAGGCGGTGATGCAAGCGTGGGAGAGCAAGCGAAAGAGTTTTTAATAACCGAGCCGCACAACACTATTTTTTCTGCGAAAAGATTAATGGGTAAATCTTATAGTGATCTTAAAGAACACAACTCTTTTTTTACTTATAAAATTATTGATGACGATACTGAAAGCCTGGTAAAGGTGCAGGTGGGAAACAGGTTTTATTCTCCTATAGAACTTTCTTCATTTATTTTAAAAGAATTAAAACAAAGGGCAGAGCATATTTTAAAGACGCCAGTAAATAAAGCCGTAATAACTGTCCCCGCTTATTTTAATGATACCCAAAGGCAGGCAACACGTGATGCCGGAAAGCTGGCTGGGCTTGATGTGTTGCGGATAATCAACGAGCCCACAGCGGCAAGCCTTGCGTATGGCATTGGTTTGAATAAGGAAGAAGACCTGCCTGCCGGCAAGGCAGGAAAAACAATTGCTGTTTACGATCTTGGTGGCGGGACTTTCGATATTTCCATATTGAAAATAAGTAATGGTGTATTTGATGTGCTTTCTACTAACGGCGATACTTACCTCGGTGGCGACGATTTTGATAATGCGGTCGTAAAATTCTGGATACAACAGTCAGGGTTAAACGAAGAAGATATTCAGAAAAATAAAGAGCTTTCGCAGGAACTCAGGCTTAAAGCGGAGGAAGCAAAAAAGTATCTTTCTTCCAATGAAAATTTTTCAACTACTGTAAATGAAATGAAGTTGGAAATTTCAAAGGATCAATTTGAATCGTTGATTCAGCCATTCGTGGATAAGACAATTACGTCGTGCAAGAGCGCTCTGAAAGATGCGAAACTTTCTGCTTCAGACATACAGGATGTTGTGATGGTTGGTGGTTCGACAAGAGTGCCATTGGTAATAAAATGTGTGTCTGAATTTTTTGGAAAAGAAGTAAACAACACGGTAAATCCTGATGAAGTTGTTGCCTTAGGCGCCGCCATACAAGCCGATATTTTAGCAGGAAATAATAAAGACTTTTTACTTCTTGACATTACTCCACTTTCTTTGGGAATAGAGACCCGTGGCGGATTGATGGATGTATTGATCCCAAGGAATTCAAAAATACCTTCAACCGTTTCAAGACAATACACTACACAGGTGAATGGGCAAAGCGGAATGAAGATTGCCGTTTACCAGGGAGAAAGAGATTTGGTGAATGATAACCGTAAGCTGGCAGAGTTTAATCTTACAGATATACCCGGAATGCCTGCAGGATTACCAAAAGTAGAGGTGACTTTTTTAATAAATGCCGATGGCATACTGGTTGTAAAAGCAAAGGAACTTAGAAGCGGCGTAGAGCAAAGTATAGAAGTGCAGCCTCAATATGGCTTGACCGATGATGAAGTTGAGAAAATGTTGCTCGATTCAATAACACATGCAAAAGATGATATCGCTACAAGAGCTTTATTGGAAGCAAGAACAGAAGGTGAACAGCTTTTAGAAACAACAGAAAAATTTATTCAAAAGAATTCAAGGGAGTTGCAGCAGGAAGAAATGATCAATACAGCCAATGCAATGCAGGCGCTTCAGCTTGCCCTTACCATGGAAGACAAAGATTTGATTCATTCAAAAATTGAAGAGCTGAACGATATTTCCCGCCCCTATGCAGAAAGAGTGATGGATAAAGCCATCAGTTCCGCCATGAAAGATAAAAGCATTTACGAAAATTGAGTTTTACCAACCGTTTTCGTTCATTTAGCGAAGTGATTGAAGGCGGCTCACATATTTTCCTATCATATCAAACTCAATATTCACCTGCATTCCCTTTTGAAGGCTTTGCATATTGGTGTGTTCAAAGGTGTAAGGTATAATGGCAACACTAAATGTATTTAAACCCACATTAAAAATTGTGAGGCTGATGCCGTTTAGGCTGATGGAACCTTTTTCAATAACAAGCGCTGCAAACTTTTTATCAAACTCAAAAGCAAATTCATAACTGCCTTCCAGATCAATCTTTGATATACATATCGCCGTGCAGTCCACATGGCCCTGAACAATATGCCCATCATGGCGGCCACCCATTTTCATTGAGCGTTCCAGGTTTATTAAATCGCCGGCCTTCCACGCTCCAATGTTTGTTTTGTCCAGGGTTTCTTTTATAGCCGTTACTTTGTAGGTATCATTATTTATTTCTTCTACCGTGAGGCAAACTCCATTATGGCAAATGCTTTCGTCAATACCTAATTCAGAAGAGATATTACTTTTAAGATAAAAGCTTTTATTTGTGCCCTGTGATGTAAGATCTTGCACCGTTCCAACTGATTCAATAATGCCTGTAAACATATAGACGGTTGTTCTTTACTTTTTTTAAGATTTATCTTTGACTGATTATCTTGAATTTAAAAAATTACTTTATCTTCGCGTTCCTAAAAATAATAAAAGGAATATTTATGTTAATTATTGATTCAAAAGACTGCGAAAATATTGATAAAGCGCTAAAAAAATACAAGAAAAAGTTTGAGAAGAGCCGTACTTTGTTACAGCTTAGGGAGCGCCAGGCTTTTACAAAGCCTTCTGTAAAGCGTCGTCACGAGGTGTTAAAAGCAGTTTATAAGCAGCAGATCGATAGCGGTAAAATAGAGGTTTAATTCACTTCTTCTTAATATCTTATACCGGATAGCAGGGGTTTACTAACTTTACAGCTACCGGTTTTTTTATGCATCCAACTGAAATATATCCCATACAGGAATTTCTAAACTACCTCACTTTTCAGAAGCGGTATTCAAGTCACACAATTATTTCGTATCAGAATGACCTTTCTGCTTTTTTCGATTTTGTAATTCTTCAATACAATTATATAAGTCTCGCAGAAATTACGCCTTCTATCGTTCGGTCATGGCTTGCTTCTGTAAAAGAAGATAAAGCATCTTCTAAAACAATTAACCGCAAAATCTCTACGCTAAAATCGTTTTTCAAATATCAGCTGAAAAATGCTTCCATTAAAACTAGCCCCATGGCAGCCATCAGCTCAGTTAAAGTGAATAAAAGGCTTCCATCTTTTATTGAGCAAAAGGATATAGAATTTCTATTAAGCGATATTGAATTCCCGGACACATGGGAAGGCAAGACTGATTATCTTTTATTGGAAATTTTCTATAACACAGGCATCAGGCTAAGCGAACTCATTAATCTAAAAGAAACCCAGGTTGATAAAAGTAATGGGGCGATTAAAGTGTTAGGCAAAGGAAATAAGGAAAGAATTGTTCCTGTAAGTAATAAATTAATTAGCCGGGTTGCAAATTATATTTCAGATAAAAAAGATATGTTTTCGGACTATGAGACGGATACTCTTTTTTTAAATAAAAAAGGGGAAAATTTATATCCGAAATATGTATATAGGGTAGTAAAAAAATATCTTGGTGCTGTGTCAACCAATGAGAGAAAAAGCCCACACATTCTGCGTCATAGTTTCGCAACGCATTTAACCAACAATGGGGCCGACATTAATGCAGTGAAAGAGTTGCTTGGCCATTCCAGCCTCGCTTCTACGCAGGTTTACACGCACAACTCCATCGAAAAGCTTAGGGAAGTTTATAAGCAATCGCATCCTAAGTCCTGATATTTTCATACAATTTTTTTTTGAAAAATGCGTTATGAAATGTAATTTCATTTCCGGAATTCAGCTTACTGTAAACCTACCTCTTCAATGGCCTATAATTTCTTATTTCCCTCACATATATTGTTCACTGTTAAAACCAAAAATTACTATGAACGTAAACATTCAGACCCTGCATTTTGAAGCAGACACAAAACTGGTATCGTATGTCGAAAAAAAATTATCCAAACTAAACCAGTTTCACGACCGGATAACTAAAGTTGATGTGTTTCTAAAGTTGGATAATGTAGTTCACAACATTAAAGACAAAATTGCCGAGATAAAAGTGCATGTACCCCGGCATGATTTTTTTGTAAAGCATTCTTCCAAATCATTTGAAGAAAGCTTTGATTTTGCGCTTGATTCGGTAATTACTCAAATCAAAAGAAAAAAAGAAAAAATGGCGGCCTGAGATTTTTATAAGGACTTATAATCCCCCGGTAAATTCCGGGGATTATTTTGGAATGTAATCTTACAAATAATTTTTAAAGCTGATAATTTTTAAAAACGTAATCTTTTCCCACCTTGTTAAATGATTTATCTGGCCTGCTTTTTTTGAAATAATATTCTTTTTTGAAAATTTTTCCATTAAACATTTTCCATTACCTTTGCCTTCCCAAAAAATACCCTGTCAAAGGTATTTAAAGGGGAGTTCATTGCAGCGTGGTATTTGAGGCATTTTGCCAGTGTAGCTCAGTTGGCCAGAGCAGCTGATTTGTAATCAGCTGGTCGGGGGTTCGAATCCCTCCACTGGCTCAGGTTCAATAGACATATGCAATAAGCAATGATATCATTGCGAAATTGCCGATTGCCAATTGCACATCGAAAAGGGCAGTTACCAGAGTGGCCAAATGGAGCGGACTGTAAATCCGCTGTCTTCGACTTCGGTGGTTCGAATCCACCACTGCCCACTCACAAGCTTAGTTTTTTGAAATAACATTAAATCAAGCGGAAGTAGCTCAATTGGTAGAGCGATAGCCTTCCAAGCTATAGGTCGCGAGTTCGAGGCTCGTCTTCCGCTCAAATGGTCATTAAGTCATTAAGACATTAGTCATTGAAGTATTGTTTTATTGGCTATTGACAAATGACCACTGACTATAACAAGCTGTTGTAGCTCAGGGGTAGAGCACTTCCTTGGTAAGGAAGAGGTCGTGAGTTCAATTCTCATCAACAGCTCATTTTTGAGAATAAATTGATAGAGCAATCCCAATAAAGATCGGGAAGGTCGTGGGTTCATTCCGATGGTTATCGGAACTCATCAACAGCTCATAACAAAGTTGTTTAGGAATTGATAGAGCAATCCCGAAGGTCGGCTCCGAAATCATTCGGGATCAACAAGTTCAAAGATTAGTGCTTAGTTGCTAGTATGCACTAAGACAACATAAAAATTTTAAAATCAAATATTAAAAAACAAATAAAATGGCAAAAGAGAATTTTAAAAGGGATAAACCCCACGTTAACGTTGGTACTATCGGTCACGTGGATCATGGTAAAACCACGCTGACAGCCGCTATAACCGATATTTTGTCTAAAAAAGGTTTAGCGGAGAAAAGGAATTATGATGATATTGATGGTGCTCCTGAAGAAAAAGAAAGGGGTATTACAATTAATACTGCTCACGTTGAATATGCAACTGTTGCCCGCCACTATGCTCACGTAGATTGCCCGGGTCACGCGGATTATGTAAAGAATATGATCACAGGTGCCGCTCAAATGGATGGTGCAATATTAGTAGTTGCTGCGACTGACGGGCCTATGCCACAAACAAGAGAGCATATTCTTCTTGCACGCCAGGTAGGTGTACCTCGTATGGTTGTGTTTATGAATAAGGTTGATCTTGTGGATGATCCTGAATTGATAGAGCTTGTTGAAATGGAGATTCGTGAGCTTTTAACTAAAAATGGTTTTGACGGAGATAATACTCCAATCATCAAAGGTTCTGCGACAGGGGCATTAGCAGGTGACGATAAATGGGTAGCAGGGATTGATGAATTAATGGATGCAGTTGATTCTTACATACCATTACCTCCGCGCCCTGTTGATCAGCCTTTCCTTATGAGTGTGGAGGATGTATTCTCAATCACTGGCCGTGGTACAGTTGCTACAGGCCGTATTGAAAGAGGCCGTATTAAAGTAGGTGAGCCTGTAGAAATTGTTGGTTTGATGGAAAAGCCATTAACCTCTACAGTTACCGGTGTTGAGATGTTCAAGAAATTGCTTGACGAAGGTGAAGCCGGCGATAATGCAGGATTGTTGCTTCGTGGTATTGAAAAAACACAGATCCGTCGTGGCATGGTTCTTTGCAAGCCAGGATCAATTACACCTCATACAGAGTTCAAAGGTGAAGTGTATGTATTGAGCAAAGAAGAAGGTGGACGTCATACGCCATTCTTTCAAAAATACCGTCCTCAATTCTATTTTAGAACAACAGACGTAACAGGTGAAGTAGAATTACCGGCAGGAACTGAAATGGTAATGCCGGGTGATAATACCAGCCTTACTGTAAAATTGATTCAACCAATTGCAATGGAGAAAGGTTTAAAATTCGCAATTCGTGAAGGTGGCAGAACAGTTGGAGCAGGACAGGTTACTGAGATCATAAAATAAAAACCCCTAAATCCCCTGAAGGGGACTTTGGAAGCTTTTAATATCTTTGCAAAGTACTTAGGCGGCATGCTTAAGTACTTTGTTTTTTAAAAAGTTCTTTAACATTATACACTTTGAAAGCCCTCCTTCAGGGAAGTTTGGAGTGTGATCTTACGGGCATAGTTCAATGGTAGAATAGAGGTCTCCAAAACCTTTGATCAGGGTTCGAATCCTTGTGCCCGTGCTAATGTAACAATGTGCTGATTAGCTATTGTGCTGATTCGTACAATCATTGGCACATTATCGTATTAGCTAATTAGCAAATTGAAATTATATGAACAAAATATCATTATTTATCAGGGATTCTTATAAAGAATTGACGCAAAAAGTAACCTGGCCGAATTGGGAACAATTGCAACAATCCACCATGATTGTATTAGCGGCAACCATTATTATCACGGCCATAGTGGCTTTAATGGACTTCGGAATAAACGGTATTTTGAAATTTGTATATTCTTTATTTAAATAGTTATGACAGATACTCAACATATAGACGAAGATATAAAGCGAGACACCGCTGTTGAAGATGCTAAGGCGGCCCCTGAAAAGGAAACACGTTGGTATGTGCTCCGGGTGGTAAGCGGAAAGGAGCGGAAGGTGAAGGAATATCTTGATAAGGACATCGTAAGAAACGGTTGGGACAAAATAATCCTGCAAATATTTTTGCCCGTTGAAAAAGTATATAAAGTTCAAAATGGGAAAAAGGTAATGCGGGAAAGAAATTTTTATCCCGGTTATGTAATGATTGAAGTGCTGGACGGAAAATTATCAGACGAGATTGTTCAGCATCTTAGCAACGTTACTAATGTGATGCATTTCTTAACCGACGGCAAAGGCTCTAAGGGAAACATCATTAGTCTGCGGAAAGCAGAAGTAAACAAGATGCTCGGCAAGGTAGATGAGATGGCTGATGCAGGTGGCATAAAAATGAGTGAGCCATTTATAGTGGGAGAAACTATTAAAATTATTGACGGTCCATTTAATGATTTCAACGGTGTAATTGAAGAGGTAACTGATGAAAAAAAGAAACTGAAAGTCCAGGTAAAAATATTTGGCCGTGCAACGCCTGTGGAACTAAGTTATATGCAGGTAGAAAAAATTTCTTAAGGTTTAATTTTAAAATAAAATAAGCCCACGCTAAATCAGTGTGGGTTTTTTGTGCGTTACAAGCACTATTGTCCGATTAAAATTGTCAATTTCCATGAAACACTTGCTGGCAGTAAGTTTCACGGTCCCTCTCCCCATTCGAACGGCAAGCCAGCCCGACGAAATCATTCTGGCGGGCGGGCTTCGGAGAGGGTGGGGTGGGGGTGAGGTTAATACCAGCGAGGTTGTCATTTAGTTAGTTGGACAAAAGTGCGTCAAAAGATAAAATAAGTCAATCTTCTTGCTTACGCTTTACCAATAAATACCAATCGTTTTCTAAAGGCAAATAGCCGAGATCGTAGCAAAAGAAATAAACATTTCCTTTCTTGTTAGTGTAAGTGTTCGTAAAATATTTGAATTGAAATCCTTTTTGAAGCAATTTGTCCTTTGTAGCTTTAGATATCTCCTCGCTTTCGGGTATTAAAGATTCCAGTATCCGGCGGTTCTTTCCCAAAGCATTATTTACATTTCTTACCAGGTTAATCGTATTCGATTTTAGTTGATTGTTATAATTATTCCGGCAATAATCATTACAAAATTTTTTATCGGTCCGCCCTTTTATTGGTTTATCGCAGGTAAGGCAAAGTTTCAACTTAGTTTCCGCTGTCATGCTTATTGGCGTTGATTTGTAGCAGTAAGGTACATCAAATGTTTTATAAGTACAATCGCTTACAAACGGTTATATGCAACTATAAACGTTTAAAATACGAGTAAGACTTTTTGCCACCTGCATCTTTGTGGTGTTGATGAAACAAAACAAAATGAATCATCAACTGAAATAAAAACTTTAAAAACAAGTTCACCCAAAAATGGTGGGCACAAAACTCAAGATCATGAACGCATTAAAAAACAAAGTACAATTAATTGGCAACTTAGGCAATGCACCTGAAGTTCGCAACACAGAAAGCGGAAAAAAATTGGTTCGCTTCTCCATCGCCACCAATGAAAGCTATCGCAACGCCAAGGGGGAGAAGATTACTGAAACACAATGGCACAATGTAATCGCCTGGGGTAAGGTTGCCGACATTGCAGAAAAGTATTTAACCAAAGGAACCGAGGTTGCCATTGAAGGAAAGTTGATGAATAACAATTACACCGATAAAAACGGGAATAAAAAATTCAATACCGAAATACAGGTGCACGAATTGCTGCTGCTGGGCAGCAAGCCTGCGGCTTAGGTGTTTTGCCACTGATTACACGGATTGTCACGGATTAGGAAAGCAAAGAATATGTGAGAATTTGTGTGGTCAGTGGCATTTTTTAGAAGACATTCATCACTGATTAAAATTTATAGAATGGATAACCTTTTATTTGAAAATGAAACTTATGCTATCATTGGCCTATGCATGGAAGTTCACAGAATTCTTGGCCATGGCTTTAGCGAAATAGTTTATAAAGATGCTATGATGATTGAAGCTGCCCTCAAGGACATTCAAGTAGAAAGAGAAAAAGAATTTCAGATAGAATACAAGCAAAATATATTAAAGCATTCATTTTTTGCAGATTTTGTATTTTACAATAATATAATTGTAGAAATAAAAGCTGCTGAAAATGCGGTGAATGATATTTGTATTTCGCAGACTTTAAATTATTTGAAAGCTTCCGGCTGTAAGGTGGGTTTGATTATTAACTTTGGAAGAAAATCGTTGCAACATCATCGATTAATTTTTTAGTACTTTAACCGGCTAATCTGTGTAATTCTGGAATATTTCTTAAGTAATTTAATCCGTGGTAATCCGTGTAATCAGTGGCAAAAAAATAAAAATTAATGGCAACTCTCACCTCCATAGAGCACAACGAAATATTTGACCTCGCCTACCGCTTTGTAACGGAAACCAGCGAAAATATTTTTCTTACGGGGAAAGCCGGCACCGGCAAAACCACTTTTTTAAAATACCTGAAAGAGAATTCATCAAAAAATATTGTGGTGGCAGCGCCTACAGGTGTGGCCGCGATAAATGCCGGCGGCGTTACATTGCATAGTTTGTTTCAATTACCCTTTCATCCTTTTTTGCCAACAAAAAATAGTAAAGATGAAGTGCTGGCAAAGATCAGGTTCAATAAGCAAAGGCAACAGCTCTTGCGAAAAATGGAATTGCTCGTTATTGATGAAATAAGCATGGTGCGTTGCGATGTGATGGATGCCATAGACACTATTTTAAGATCTGTAAGAAGAAAGTATGACATTCCTTTTGGCGGCGTCCAACTTTTATGCATCGGTGATTTGCATCAGTTACCGCCGGTAGCGCAACGCCACGAATGGAATGTTTTGCAGGAATATTATTCTTCTCCTTTCTTCTTCGACAGCATGGTCATAAAAGAACAAATGCCGTTACTTATTGAGCTCAATAAAATTTACCGGCAAAAAGAAGATTCATTTGTTGTGCTGCTGAACAAAGTGCGTAATAACATTATGAACTCCGATGATTTTGATGAATTGCATTTGCGTTATAATCCTTTATTCCGCCCCGCAATTGAAGAAAAATTTATTACGCTTACCTCTCACAATAACCAGGCAGACCAGATCAATGCACGGGAATTACAAAAATTAACCGCTTCATCTTATACGTATGAAGCCATTGTGGAAGATGACTTTCCGGAAAATAATTATCCCGCAGAAGGAACTTTGGTTTTAAAAGTTGGCGCACAGGTAATGTTTTTAAAAAATGACGTAATACTAAAGAGGTATTTTAATGGAAAGATAGGCGTGGTAAAATCATTATTTAAAGAAGAAATATTGGTAGAGTGCGACGGGGCAACCATTGCCGTATCTCCCGAAACATGGGAGAATTCCCGCTATGTTTTAGACAGGGCAGATGGTAAGCTGCAGCAGGAAACATTGGGAACATTTACGCAATTCCCCTTGCGCCTTGCCTGGGCAATCACGATACACAAAAGCCAGGGGCTTACATTTGAAAAGGTGATGATAGATGCGGGTGCAGCCTTCAGTAGCGGGCAGGTTTATGTTGCCTTAAGCCGGTGTACAAGCCTCAATGGCATTGTATTATTATCAAAAATTCCGTCCGCGGCAATTTATAGCAACGATAATGTAATTAAAGGGCAGCAGGCCTTAACACATAAAGGCTCTTTAGCTGAAAGATTTAATGGTGCAAGGCAAATTTTTACCCAGCAATTATTGGAAGAGATTTTTTCTTTTAATGACATAGAAGTTATTATAAATGCTTTGTCTTACCAAATCAACGAGCATAAAAGCAAATTAAATAATGAAGGAATAACATGGATGGAAAATTTGAAAATCAATTTTTCTGCAGATAAAAAAGTAGGCTTGAAATTCATCAGCCAGGTTTTTCAATTAATGAAAGAAGAACCTGTGATTGAAAAAAATGAAGCCTTGCAAAAAAGAATCATCGCAGCAGCCAATCACTTCGGGCCAAAATTTTCTACATATCAGCAAGCGATTCAAAACCATCCTTTAATTACTGAAAGCAGGGAAACCGCCAATGCCATCAATGAACATTTGAATCAACTGGTTCTTTCTGTGCATACCGCAAACTTTTTTTTACAATATTGTAAGCAGGCCTTTTCAGTCACGTCTTTTCTCCAGCAAAAATTAAAGTTTGCGCAACCCCGCTTTAATCTTTCTTGCTATGCAAGCGGTAAAAAGCAAACTTATAATGATATTCCGAACGTTGAATTGTATGACGAATTAAAAATATGGCGGGATGAAATCTGTGATAGGAGTGGCATTCCAATTTATATGGTGGCAAACCGGGTAAGCTTAACAGAAATTGTGACCTATCTTCCTTTAGATAAAAAATATTTGCAACAGCTAAGTGGTTTTGGAAAAGCCAAAGTTGATAAATATGGCGATGAAATTATAAATATGATTGAGAGCTATTGCGCCAGGAATAATCTTAAAACCAATATGCAGGCAAAGGAGCCCAAAAGTAAAAGAGAACGTAAGGATAAAAACGATGATGTGAAAACCGATACCAAAACTCTTTCTTATAATCTATTCAAAGAAGGAAAATCAGTTGCTGAAATTGCTAAAGAAAGAAACTTTACAATCAGCACGATTGAAGCCCACCTCGCATATTACGTAAGTAGTGGTGATATTGATATAAATAAATTAGTGTCCACAGAAAAGCAACTTCTTATTAATGGAGCCGCAAAGTCGCACGGGAATTCGAGCCATAAAACTATAAAAGATAATTTGCCTGAAAATATTACTTACAGTGAAATACGATTGGTGATGGCTGCGGCTAAAAAAGATGATTGAGGCGGAATAATTACCTTTTGAGCATAAAATTCATTATTGCTAAAACCGAACCGACAATTGCTAAAAATTGTACAATGCCAACTATATAAATAGAACGCATTAAATCCATTTTGTCTTCTTTGGTAAGAAAAGTATCCTTGCGGTTATTAAATTCAGTAGAAACTTCAGCTCTTACAAAATCAACCAATTGCTGCGCCTCACTATCTCCCAACTTTGTTTTTAATACATTGTATAATCGTCGCTCGGAAAATTTCATGAAATAAAGATAATGCACTTGCTGAAAAAATTTTAGAAACGATGCGTAATTTTTTAATTTATTACCTTACCTTTGCACTCCCAAAAAAAGTTCTTTAGAATAATCTTATTCCGATAGCGATCGGGGCTAGGAAAATGGGAGCCCGCTACAGGCGAGGCGTTAACACCAAAAATTTAATTATGGCAAAAGAAGTAACAGGCTATGTCAAGCTGCAATGCAAAGGCGGACAAGCTAACCCGGCGCCTCCAATAGGCCCCGCCCTCGGTTCAAAAGGTATCAATATCATGGAGTTCTGCAAGCAATTCAATGCCAGAACCCAGGATAAACAAGGGAAAGTTCTTCCCGTTCTCATCACAGTTTATGGAGACAAGTCTTTTGACTTCGTCATTAAAACACCTCCAGCTGCAGTACAATTAAAAGATGCTGCCAAAATTCAAAGCGGAAGCAAAGAGCCCAACAGGAATAAAGTTGGAAAAGTTTCGTGGTCGCAGGTAGAAGAAATAGCCAAAGACAAAATGGAAGACTTAAATGCTTTCAGCCTGAACAGTGCTATGAAAATGGTTGCCGGTACTGCCCGTAGTATGGGTTTAACAGTAGATGGTAAAGCCCCCTGGGATAATTAAATTATAAATAGTCCCGATAACTATCGGGTAAACTTTTTCAAATGATTACGAAAAAAAGAAAAGAAGCCAACGCAAAGGTTGATCAAAATAAAACCTATTCGCTTAAAGAAGCATCGGCGCTGGTGAAAGATATTAATACAACCAAATTTGATAGCTCTGTTGATCTTCATATCCGCCTTGGGGTAGATCCTAAAAAAGCTGACCAGGCAGTGCGTGGCACAGTTTCTCTTCCTCACGGTACTGGTAAAACAAAAAAAGTGTTAGTGCTTTGTATGCCTGATAAAGAAGAAGCGGCAAAAGAAGCAGGTGCTGATTTTGTGGGGCTCGATGAATTTATTACCAAGATAGAAGGAGGGTGGACAGACGTAGATGTAATTATTGCTACACCATCTGTAATGCCAAAGATTGGTAGGTTGGGTAAAGTATTAGGACCAAGAAACCTGATGCCTAATCCAAAGACCGGTACCGTTACAAATGATGTGGTTGCTGCGATCAATGATGTGAAAGGCGGTAAGATTGCATTTAAAGTAGATAAAGTGGGTATCGTTCACGCTTCCATCGGGCGCATAAGTTTTTCTCCTGAAAAGATTGCCGCGAACAGCCAGGAATTGATCAATGCAATTATTAGGTTGAAGCCAGCTACATCAAAAGGAATCTATTTGAAAGGCCTTAGCATGGCAAGTACCATGAGCCCCGGTATCACTATTGATGCAAAATCAGTATCTAATTAAAAACTATTCGCCTCACTTTTTAAAAGTGGTAAAATCAAGGATATGAATAAAGGACAAAAACAGGAAGTAATAGAAGCTTTGAAAGATAAGTTTTCCCAGTATGCTAATTTCTATATTACAAATACGGAGAGCCTTAGTGTAGCACAGGTTACTAATCTTCGTCGCCATTGCTTCAATAAGCAGGTGGAAATGAAGGTCGCAAAAAATACACTTATTAAAAAAGCTTTGGAAAGTCTTGATAGTGAAAAATATGCCGGCGTTTACGATTCATTGCATCAGGTAACAGCCTTAATGTTTAGCGAAAGTCCGAAAGAGCCTGCTTTAATCATCAGCAGTTTCCGTAAAGAGCTTAATGGTGAAAAGCCTGTTCTGAAAGCGGCTTTTCTTAACGGAGATATTTTTGTTGGAGACAACCAGTTAGTTGCTCTTACGAAAATTAAAACTAAAAATGAATTAATCGGTGAAGTAATTGGCTTATTAATGTCGCCGATTCAGCGTGTAATTGGTGCATTGCAAAATAGGCCTGAAGCAACCGGAGATGGGGCGCCAAAAAGTGACAGCGCTCCAGTTGCAGAAGCATCTGCTGCTGCGGAAGCTCCAAAGGCAGAAGCTGTTGAAGTGCCAAAGGTAGAAGCGCCAAAATCCAAAACCCCAAAGGCTGAAGAGCCTAAAGCGGAAACTGCGGATGCGCCCAAAGCGGAAGCTGTAACACCGGCATCATCTGAAAAAGCGGAGACACCGAAAGTTGAAAATGCAAATCCGCCGGCTGACGAAAAGAAGGCTTGAGATGGCGCAGTGCTCACAGATGAAATAAATATGACGAAAGATTTTAAATAATAAATTTTTAAAAATCCTCCGCCGGACCCCAGTGAAATCGGGGAAAGAAGGCGGAAAAAATTAAACTAAAAACAATGGCAGACGTAAAAGTATTAGCTGAAAACTTAGTAGGCTTAACAGTAAAAGAAGTTCAGGAATTAGCTGAATTTTTAAAGTCAGAATACGGTATTGAGCCGGCAGCAGCTACAGTGGTAGCAAGCGCAGATGGAGGCGGTGGTGCGGCAGCAGTTGAAGAGAAAACATCTTTTGATGTAATATTAAAAGCGCCCGGTGCTAATAAACTTGGTATAGTAAAAATTGTAAAAGAACTTACCGGCTTAGGATTGAAGGAAGCCAAAGATCTCGTTGACAGCGCACCTAAAGCTATTAAGGAAGGCGTGGATAAGACTACAGCCGAAGAAATAAAGAACAAGCTTACTGAAGGCGGCGCTGATGTAGAAGTTCAATAAATTATAAATCAAAAGTTTCAAAGGCTGGCGAATTTCCGGCCTTTGTCAGTTGTGTTTTCGTGTAAATGTCACGTTAAATGTTTTTGTAAATATTTATCGTGATATTACTGTATGCGATTATTTGAATTATAATCCTTAGTTTTGCACTCCTTTATTTTCGGGTAAGTGGCAAAATACCTGTAATTACCCTTTAAAGGCCCTCTCACTTTAAATTATTTTAACTCAAATATGCCTTCAACTAAAGTTGCTCCAGATCAAAGAATCAGTTTTGGAAAAATTGAACATTTGGCGGAAACCCCCGATCTATTGGGGATACAGATACAGTCATTTAAAGACTTTTTTCAGTTAGAAACCACACCTGATAAACGTAATGTGGAAGGGCTGTTTCGTGTGTTTAAGGAAAACTTTCCTATCACCGATACACGTAACATTTTCATGCTGGAGTTTCTTGACTATTTTGTTGATCCCCCGCGTTACACCATTGAAGAATGTATTGAAAGAGGGCTTACTTATGCAGTTCCTCTTAAAGCAAAGCTTCGCTTAAGTTGTAATGATGAAGAACACGTGGATTTTCAGACAATTGTTCAGGACGTTTTCCTTGGAAATATTCCTTACATGACGCCACGCGGAACTTTTGTTATAAACGGCGCTGAAAGAGTTGTTGTAAGCCAGTTGCATCGCTCACCGGGCGTGTTCTTCGGTCAATCGGTTCATCCAAACGGAACCAAGATTTATTCTGCAAGAGTTATTCCTTTCAAGGGCGCCTGGATGGAATTTGCTACAGACATTAACAATGTCATGTATGCATATATTGATCGTAAGAAAAAATTTCCGGTAACTACATTGTTGCGTTCCATCGGCTATGAAACTGATAAGGATATTCTCGAGCTTTTTGGTATGGCGGTAGAAGTGAAAGCTGATAAAAAAACATTGCATGCAAATCTTGGAAAACGCCTCGCCGCAAGAGTTTTGCGTACGTGGGTTGAAGATTTCGTAGATGAAGATACCGGTGAAGTAGTAAGCCTTGAAAGGAATGAAATTGTTCTCGAAAGGGATACTATCCTGGATGAGGATAATATAGCAATGATCCTGGAGCTGGAAGTGAAAAGTGTGTTTATTCAGCGTGAAGAAGTAAGTGGTGACTATGCAATTATTTACAATACTTTAAATAAGGATACATCTAATAGTGAGATAGAAGCGGTACAGCATATTTACCGGCAGTTGCGTGGTGCTGATGCTCCTGATGATGAAACGGCACGGGGTATTATCGATAAATTATTCTTTAGTGATAAGCGTTATGATCTTGGTGAAGTGGGGCGTTACAAGATCAATCGTAAACTTGGTTTAAATTATCCTATCGAAAAGAAAGTACTTACAAAAGAAGATATCATTGCCATCATTAAATATCTCGTTTTACTTACAAATGCGAAAAGCGAGATTGACGATATTGATCACCTGAGCAATCGTCGTGTACGCACTGTGGGCGAACAATTGTATGCACAGTTTGGTGTTGGCCTTGCACGTATGGCTCGTACTATTCGTGAGCGGATGAACGTAAGGGATAATGAAGTTTTCACGCCGGTTGATTTGATCAATGCAAGAACATTGTCTTCTGTTATCAATTCATTCTTTGGTACTTCGCAATTATCACAGTTCTTAGATCAAACGAATCCTTTAAGTGAAATCACTCATAAGAGAAGAATATCTGCACTCGGGCCCGGCGGCCTAAGCAGGGAGCGTGCAGGCTTTGAGGTTCGTGACGTTCACTATTCTCACTACGGCCGCCTGTGTACAATTGAAACGCCGGAAGGCCCAAACATTGGTTTGATCTCCACTCTTTGCGTGCATGCCAAAATAAATGAAATGGGTTTCATTGAGACGCCTTACCGGAAAGTGCATGATGGTAAAGTGGATATGAAAAAAGTGTTTTTCTTAAGTGCTGAGGAAGAAGATTCTGCTAAAATTGCCCAGGCAAATGCGCCACTTGATGAAGATTCAGCGTTTATCAATGATAAAGTCAAGTCAAGAGAAACAGGTGACTTCCCTATTCTTGATAAAGGTGAAGTTGAATATATGGACGTTGCGCCTAACCAGATTGTTGGTTTGAGTGCTTCTCTTATTCCATTCCTTGAGCATGATGATGCGAACCGTGCATTGATGGGCTCTAACATGCAACGCCAGGCAGTACCATTAATTCTTCCACAGGTGCCTATTGTTGGTACCGGGTTAGAAGGCAAAGCAGCCCGGGATGCGAGGATACAGATTCATGCAGATGGTGATGGAGTTATTGAGTACGTTGATGCAAATGAAATTCATGTCAGGTATAACAGGAACCAGTCACAAAAACTGGTAAGCTTTGAAGAGGACCTTATTATATACAAGCTCACGAAATTCATTAAAACTAACCAGAGTACTTGTATCAATTTAAGGCCGGCTGTAAAGAAAGGCCAGACTGTAAAATCAGGTGATTTTTTAACGGAAGGTTATGCTACTAAAGATGGGGAATTAGCGCTCGGACGAAATCTTAAGGTAGCGTTTATGCCCTGGAAAGGTTACAACTTTGAAGATGCAATTGTTATCAGTGAAAAAGTAGTTAAAGAAGATCTTTTCACCTCCATACACATTGATGAATTTGAGCTTGAAGTAAGAGATACCAAATTGGGTGAAGAAGAATTAACGCCTGATATTCCAAATGTAAGTGAAGAAGCAACTAAAGATCTTGACCAGCATGGTGTGATACGGATTGGTGCACATGTAAAAGAAGGTGATATTCTTATAGGGAAAATTACACCAAAAGGTGAAAGTGATCCTACTCCTGAAGAGAAGTTATTGAGAGCGATTTTCGGTGATAAAGCCGGCGATGCAAAAGATGCTTCGTTAAAAGCACCAAGTGGAACAGAAGGTGTTGTTATTGATAAAAAACTATTTCAACGTGCAAAGAAAGATAAGAACGGTAAGGTGAAAGAAAAAACCACGCTGGAAAAAATTGATAAGACACACGAGAAGAATGAGGCCGATCAGCTTGAGTTGTTGATCAGCAAGCTGCTGGTGCTTTTGAAAGATAAAACTTCAGCAGGCGTAACGAATAATTTTGGTGAAACCCTTATTGGTAAAGGATCTAAATTTACCGGAAAGAACCTTGCCAACATTGATTATCAGAACGTAAATCCATTGGCATGGAGTAGTGATGCGAAAATTGATGACAACATTAATACGCTATTACATAACTACAACATCAAATACAACGAAGAATTAGGAAGATACAAAAGAGAGAAATTCAATATTTCAATCGGTGATGAATTACCTGCAGGCGTGTTGAAGCTTGCAAAGGTTTACTTAGCTGTAAAGCGTAAGCTTAAAGTTGGAGATAAGATGGCAGGACGTCATGGTAATAAAGGTATCGTTGCAAAAATAGTTCGCCAGGAAGATATGCCTTTCCTTGAAGACGGCACACCGGTTGATATCGTGTTGAATCCATTGGGTGTACCAAGCCGTATGAACCTCGGGCAGATATATGAAACTGTTCTTGGATGGGCTGGCGAAAAACTGGATAAGCGCTTTGCAACTCCAATTTTCGACGGTGCTTCGGTTGATGAAATAGCCGAGCAGATAGCAAAAGCAAACTTGCCTCTTTTCGGTCATACTTATTTATACGATGGTGAAACAGGCGAGAGATTCGATCAAAAAGCAACGGTAGGTATTATCTATATAATTAAGTTGCACCACATGGTTGATGATAAAATGCATGCACGCTCTATCGGGCCATATAGCCTGATTACCCAGCAACCTTTGGGTGGAAAGGCACAATTCGGTGGCCAGCGTTTTGGTGAAATGGAAGTATGGGCGCTGGAAGCTTATGGCGCATCTAACATTCTGCAGGAATTATTGACCTTGAAGTCTGATGATATTATTGGAAGAGCGAAAACTTATGAGGCGATAGTAAAAGGCGATAACATTCCAAGGCCAGGTGTGCCTGAATCGTTCAATGTATTGGTGCATGAATTAAGAGGTTTGGGATTGGATCTTCAGTTTGAATAATTGCGGTGAGCTTTCAGCGATCAGCTGTGAGCAAATAAGCTCTTTGAACGGAAATTACTTTTATGGCGAAATCAATCAGCATTACGGAAACTTTGATTACTGATAAAATTTTTGTTATCAGAGAACAAAAGATGATGCTTGATTTCGATCTTGCAGAAATGTATGATATTAATACTAAAGTTTTGAAACAAGCTGTGCGAAGGAATATAGATAGATTTCCTGAAGACTTTATGTTTGAAATGACAGAAGAAGAGCTTACGAATTGGAGGTCACATTTTGTGACCTCCAATTCTCTGAAAATGGGGCTTCGTTACAAACCATTTTGTTTTACTGAACATAGAGTATTAATGTCTGCCCGTCCGGCAGGCGGGCTTTCAAGTGTTTTAAGAAGTGACAGAACAGTTCAGGGAATCCCGATAGCTATCGGGACAAATTATGAGAGTTTGCAGCAAGATGAAGGAATTGCTGCTAATGAATAAAGAGATTCTGATGAAGTTGGAGAAATTGGAAGTGATCTCAAATAAGCATGATAAAGAAATTAAATTAATTTTTGATTCAATTAAAAGGCTTATAGCACCACCAATACAAAGAACACAAAGGATAGGATTTAAAAAAGATTGGTGATAGCGGTCTTAAATTTGAGTAGCTATGTTGTTATTTGTAATTTAGAAGAAACATTAGTTTATGACATCGGCCCAATCTTTTAAAATTTATGAAATTTTACAAAAGCATTTCAATAATGCTGACGATGCAAAAATAATAGTACAGGAGATTGAGCAGATTGTGGAAAATAAGGTTGAAGCAAAAAAGGATGTGCTTTCAACAAAGGAAGATTTACTAAATATGAAAGCCGATCTAATTGATAGAATCCATCGTGCTAAAATGGAAACAATTATTTGGATAGTCTCAATTGGAGTGCTTCAATTTATAGGATCTCTCCTGGCAAGAAAGTTTATGTGATGTTTTTAAATTAAGAATAAAAAATGTCATAATAATTATTAAAAAAAACAACAAAAGCTTTGAAACAAGCAGTAAAACGTAACATTGAAAGATTTCCAGAAGATTTTATGTTTGAATTTAATCCTGAAGAAGTTGAAAGCCTTTCAAGGTCACAATTTGTGACCTTGAAGCGAGGACAAAATATAAAATATCCTCCTTATGCTTTTACTGAACATGGCGTATTAAGGCCTGCCCGTCCGGCAGGCGGGCTCTCAAGTGTTCTAAGAAGTGAAAGAGCTGTGCAAGTTAACATACAAAATCATGAGAGTTTATAGTAAAATGAAGGATCTGCTGGCAATGCACAAAGATATCTTACTTAAACTTGAAAAGGTTGAGAGAAAAGCGGATAAGCATGAACAGGAAATAAAATTAATTTTTGATTATATAAAAAAATTGATTGGTCAGCCAATTGAAAGAACACAGAGGATTGGATTTAAAAAAGATTGGTAACCAAATAAAAATAATAATAATAAAAAAATCACGGCTGTTTGCTGATAGCTCACAGCTCAAAGCTCAAAAATAATATGATAAAAAAAGAAAATCGTCCACGTTCAACGTTTTCTCAAATTACAATTGGCCTTACCTCACCTGATTCCATTTTAGAAAGAAGCTATGGTGAAGTATTGAAGCCGGAAACAATCAACTATCGTACTTACAAGCCCGAAAGAGACGGCCTTTTTTGCGAAAGAATTTTCGGACCGGTAAAAGATTATGAATGTGCCTGCGGAAAGTACAAACGTATCCGTTATAAAGGAATTGTGTGTGACCGTTGTGGCGTTGAGGTTACTGAAAAGAAAGTTCGGCGTGAAAGAATGGGACACATCAAATTAGTAGTTCCTGTTGTTCATATTTGGTATTTTAAATCTCTGCCAAATAAGATTGGATACTTGCTGGGAATGAGCTCTAAGAAACTAGAGACCATTGTTTATTACGAGAGATTTGTAGTAATTCAGGCGGGTATCCGTGCTGATAAAGGACAAAATTATTCTGATCTTTTAACTGAAGAAGAATACCTGGATATTTTGGATACCCTTCCAAAAGATAACCAGCATTTGCCTGACGAAGATCCTGAT
Source organism: Hanamia sp. (assembly GCA_965217965.1). Taxonomy (GTDB): domain Bacteria; phylum Bacteroidota; class Bacteroidia; order Chitinophagales; family Chitinophagaceae; genus Ginsengibacter. Next base: position 2,509,577 of record CBDCJQ010000002.1, read on the forward strand.
AAATTTATTGCTAAGATGGGGGCCGAAGCTGTGCATGATATGTTGCAAAGAATTGATCTCGATCAATTGTCTTTTGACCTTCGTAATGCAGCAGCAAACGAAACTTCGCAACAACGTAAGGCAGATGCGTTAAAGCGTCTATCCGTAGTAGAGAGTTTCCGCGATGCTAACACAAGAATCAACAACCGTCCTGAATGGATGGTAATGCAATACATTCCTGTAATTCCACCAGAACTAAGACCATTGGTTCCTTTGGATGGTGGCCGTTTTGCATCATCTGATCTTAATGATCTATACCGTCGTGTTATTATTCGAAACAATCGCTTAAAAAGATTATTGGAAATTAAAGCGCCTGAAGTAATTCTTCGTAATGAAAAAAGAATGCTGCAGGAAGCAATAGATTCATTGTTTGATAATTCACGTAAGTCAAATGCTGTAAAAGCAGAAGGCGGAAGAGCATTAAAATCGTTGAGTGATGTGTTGAAAGGTAAGCAGGGACGTTTCCGTCAGAATTTGTTAGGAAAGCGTGTTGATTATTCCGGTCGTTCTGTAATTGTAGTGGGGCCTGAGTTGAAAATGCACGAATGTGGTTTGCCAAAAGATATGGCAGCTGAATTGTTCAAGCCGTTTATCATTCGCAAACTGATAGAAAGAGGTATTGTAAAAACAGTGAAGAGTGCAAGAAAATTGGTTGATAAAAAAGAAGCTATCATTTGGGATATTCTTGAAAATATTTTGAAGGGGCATCCTGTTATGTTGAACAGGGCTCCGACATTACACCGTTTATCGATCCAAGCTTTCCAGCCAAAGTTGATTGAGGGAAAAGCGATACAGCTTCACCCGTTGGTAACAACAGCATTCAACGCAGATTTCGATGGTGATCAGATGGCTGTTCACGTTCCATTAAGCCATGCGGCTGTTTTGGAAGCCCAGATGCTGATGCTTTCTTCGCATAACATTTTGAACCCACAGAACGGCACTCCCATTACGCTGCCGTCACAGGACATGGTATTGGGATTGTATTACATAACGAAGGGCCGTAAATCGACCCCTGAGTTAAAGGTTCGCGGTGAAGGCAAATCTTTTTATAGCACTGAAGAAGTTATCATTGCTTATAACGAGCAGCGCATAGACCTCCACGCCCACATAAAAGTAAAGGCAGATGTAAGGAATAATGATGGCGAATTAGAAAAGAAACTAATTGACACAACAGTTGGCCGTGTTATTTTCAACCAGCATGTTCCAAAAGATGCAGGCTTTATAAATGCATTGCTTACTAAAAAAGCTTTGCGTGAAATTATCGGTGACATAATAAAATGGACCAATATCCCTTCTACTGCAAAGTTCCTTGATGATATTAAGCAGCTTGGATTCCGCATGGCATTCAAAGGTGGCTTATCATTTAATATAAATGACCTTATTATCCCTGATACCAAGCAGGAAATGATTGATAATGCAACCGGCGAGGTTGACGAAGTGTGGGATAACTATAATGCGGGCCTTATCACCAACAATGAAAGATACAACGGTATTATTGATATTTGGAGCAGGGTAGATACTCGCCTAACGGAAACGCTTATTCGCGAATTGGCTGCCGACAAGCAAGGATTTAATTCAGTGTATATGATGTTGGATTCCGGTGCAAGAGGTTCCAAACAACAGATCAAGCAGCTTGCAGGTATCAGGGGATTGATGGCTAAGCCGCGTAAATCGGGAAGCTCAGGAAGTGAGATCATCGAAAATCCCATACTTTCTAATTTTAAAGATGGATTAAATGTATTGGAATATTTTATTTCTACACACGGCGCCCGTAAAGGCCTTGCCGATACTGCTTTGAAAACAGCGGATGCCGGTTACTTAACAAGGAGGCTCGTTGACGTTGCGCAGGACGTGGTAATAAACGATGAAGATTGCGGTACACTTAGGGGTATTGCTACATCGGCATTGAAAGATAATGAAGACATCATCGAGCCTTTATACGATCGTATTTTAGGAAGAACGTCTCTTCATAATGTGTATAACCCGCTTACAGAAGAAGTGATAGTGGAAGCCGGGGGAATAATTACGGAAGATATCGCCCCCAAAATAGATGAAGCTGGTGTAGAGATTGTAGAAATTCGCTCGGTACTTACCTGCGAAAGCCGTCGCGGTGTTTGTGTAAAATGCTATGGTAAAAACCTCGCGTCTGGTTACACAGCACAAAAAGGAGATGCGGTAGGGATTATCGCTGCGCAATCAATTGGTGAGCCGGGTACACAGCTTACATTGCGTACCTTCCACGTGGGTGGTGTGGCAGGTTCCGCTTCAGTTGAATCTACATTAGCCGCTAAGTTTGATGGTACTATCCAGTTTGATGGCTTGCGTACGGTTGATGCGACGAACAACACTGGCGAAAAAATAAAAATCGTTATTGGCCGTACAGGTGAGGTAAGAATAATGGATGTAAAGAATGACAGGTTGCTGATTACAAATAACGTTCCTTATGGCGCTACACTAAATGTGAAGGATGGACAGAAAATTACTAAGGGAGAAGTTATCTGCACCTGGGATCCTTTCAACAATGTAATTGTTTCGGAGATAGAAGGCGTGGTGAAGTTTGATAACATCGCCGACGGTATTACTTACCGCGAAGAGGCAGATGAGCAAACAGGCCACAGAGAAAAAGTGGTAATTGAAACAAAAGATAAAACACGTATTCCCTCTCTTATTATTGAAGGGAAGAAGGAAGCGAAAAACTACAACCTTCCTGTAGGTTCTCATATAATTATGGAAGAGGGAGAAGAGGTGAAGGCAGGACAGGTAGTAGTAAAAATACCAAGAGTGTTGGGGAAATTAAGAGATATCACCGGAGGTTTACCACGTGTTACCGAATTATTTGAAGCGAGAAACCCGGGTAACCCTGCGGTAGTTTCAGAAATAGATGGTGTGGTATCGTTTGGTAATATCAAGCGGGGTAACAGGGAGATAATTGTTGAAGCTAAAGACGGTGTAGTTAAAAAATATCTTGTGCCGCTTACCCGCCAGATACTTGCACAGGATGGTGACTTTATAAAAGCAGGTATCGCCTTGTCTGATGGACAGATCGCTCCTGCTGATATTCTTTCTATAAAAGGCCCATTCGCTGTTCAGGAATATGTGGTGAATGAAATTCAGGAAGTGTATCGTTTGCAAGGTGTAAAGATCAATGATAAGCATATTGAAGTTATCGTGCGCCAGATGATGCGTAAGATCACCATCGAGGATGCAGGAGATACAAAATTCCTTGAAGGGGATACAGAAGATAGGTACGACTTTAATACCGAGAATGACTGGATATTTGATAAAAAAGTAGTGACTGACTCTGGTGACAGCAGTAAATTGCGTCCTGGTAAAATTGTTACTTTGCGTGAAGTGAGAGAAGAAAATTCAGTACTTCGCCGTGCAGATAAAAAGACGGTTGAATATCGCGATGCAAGGCCTGCAACTTCTTCACCGTTGTTGTTGGGTATTACAAAAGCTTCATTAGGTACTCAAAGCTGGATATCAGCCGCGTCATTTCAGGAAACAACCAAGGTGTTATCATCTGCTGCCATTCAAGGCAAAACAGATACAATGCTTGGCCTGAAAGAGAATGTAATAACCGGGCATCCGATACCTGCAGGCACAGGCTTAAGAGAGTTTGAAAATATGATCGTAGGCAGCAAGGAAGAATATGAATTGCTGATGACAGCGAAGGAAGCTATGGCTTACGATGAAGAAGAATAGATCAATGGGCAATAGGCAATAGACAAATAAAAAAAGGAGTAAGAGAAATCTTGCTCCTTTTTTTATGTGAAAATGCGCATCAATCTTTTAAATTAATAATACTTACGATATCTTTCTGATTAAGACAATTCGCCTAATGTTAGATAGCGCATATACTACTTTACGCTATAGCGATAGTTGAGCTTATTCAACGAATCCCCTTTATACATTATTGCTCAAGTGCAGTCCTGGTATGCCGGTCACTTTTTTTTATTAATATGATCCGCTGAATGTTTAGACAAACAATAATGTAATGCGAACTTTAGAAAAAAATTGAATCGCGTCAAAAAAGAAGAGGAGGCTGGCAAAAAATTTTTGATAGCCTCCTCTTTTTCAATTTGTCAATTCTTAAAATTATTCCTTTATAAGCTTTAACGAAGTATAATCTTTACCGTTAAATATTCTTACGATATAAATATCCGGTTTAAGATTTGAAACATTCACATTCGCCATTCTTATATTTTTACCAAATGCTTGTTTGCTTATTACCCCTCCCATTTTATCAAGAATAGAAATTTCTTTTATATCCTGGCTGTTCGATTTAGTAATCTTTTCCTGAATTAATTTAGCCTCATCAACCATTACACTTACCATGCTGCTTGCAGGATTAGGGCTAATTGTATAAATAGAATATGAAGAGTAATTGTATTGTGTTGGAGTAAAATAAAAATCATAATACTGGTTTCCGCAGGAATTATTTTTGGTTAACCTGAATTTAATCAGATCTCCTGATGCACCGCCCGGATAAAAACTTAAATGGGTACCTATATTACTACTCCAGCTCACAACCGAACCGCTGAGCAGTGACCAGGTACCGCCTTCTAATTCCGTATTATACAGTTGTAAATCATTCTGGCATTGCAGATAAGACGCTCCCCCATATACCGTTGTTCCATAAGGGCCGCCTGTAGTTATCGGGCTTGATACAGGCTGCGGTGTACAACCCTGCGTTTGGCAGGGCGGGTAGGCAAGCATATAACCAGAAAGGGTAGAAGAAGTTTGACTATAGCCTCCTACTCTCACGTTGGTTCTTGTAACATCTTTACTTGTTGGCAAACATTTGTTACATGAACACTTAATGTAACTACTCCATCTCCTATTTTGGTTAAAGTTGTTTGGTTTGAATTAGGAGAATTAATCTGAACAACAGAAGCGCCATAGTTTGGTTCTGTGGTTATTGAACCCCATGCATAAGATGAGCCTGCAGTTGCATTATAAACATAAAAGGGCTGAGAAGTGCCTGTGCAGATGTTGCCGCCACCAAAGATTCCATAATTAGGTACTGTATAGGAAACCGCTGACGTTAGCTGTGGCTGGTCTGTACCATTTAGAACAGGAGTTACTTTCACCGAAGATGGCAAAATGGTAGCGCTTTGAGCCGAGAGTGTAATAGAATTGCCCGTGGTAGTAAAGGTGGCAGCTGCCGGGCTGCCATTTAAAAGCCAGTGATTATTAGCTCCCAAATCCCACTTATACGATAGCGGGCAGGTAATGGTTCCCGTTGTATTTACTGCAAATGTTTGTGTAGGAGTAGATGTACATTGTATTTGAAAAGATGATGGGGAAATGGTAAAGACAGGGTTTGGCCTTAATATATGAATGAATGCGGGAGCCTGATTATTTGAAAGGCCGGCTCCGCAAGCAGTTGTGGGCCGTACCTGTATATACGCACCATTTCCGGTTGATGCATCGGAAGTTATTGATACGCTAGCGCCGCCGCCCGGTATCCAACTGCTGCCGTTGGATACGGTAGTTCCTATAGACCAATTAGCAGGCAGCAAGTACTCATAGGTAGAGATCGAGCCGAAACAAAGTTCAGGTGTTTCAAAAGCCGTGTACCATTTGACTGCTGTAAAGGATATTGGGATGGTGGATATTACGCAGAGTGGCATTGTGATGGTAAGCGGAGCCTGTATTTGAGTACAGCCCGTACTTGAGTAAAAAAGTGATTTAATTTTTTTGAATACAAAATCATAATGAGAACCATCAGTATAATTTATTGTGAAAGTTTGTTTTTGATTAGCATCTGCAAATTTTCCCTTGAAAGTAAATGTGCCGCCTACGGGTGGCGTAGGTAATTGCGTTACATAGCAACCTCCCAATGTTGATATGCTACTATAACTCTTGGGAATGGTAACGTTAAACGTATATTCAGTATTGGGGCAGTATTCATCTGTAATTAACGGTGATATTGATTCTGAGTTTGCAGCATTTAATAGGAAGAAGCAAACCAGGATAAGATATAGTTGTTTCATAATTTTTTATTTTAATTTTTTTCTAAATGAAGTTGAAAACCAATGGAAATTTGAAAGCCTTTTTTATTGTTCTTTAAATTACTCTCCGGCAAAGAGTTTTCAATTGAGATAATATTTTGGCGATACCCCAGCAAAATTTCCAAACCGGCAGTGCTGTTAAAGAATATTTCAGGGCCCGCCATAACGGAAAATGTATTGTATTTTCCTTTGTTCGGTAAGTCACCTAAGTTTTTATTGATTCCCCATTGATAGCTAACATCAGAAAGTAAATTAATGCCTTGTCCATTTGTAAAAAGTAATACCGCACAAAGGGCCCGGCAGCAATTTTGTAGTTATTTGTGTATCCATTAGGAGTTCCATTTTGCATTGCTTTTCCTTTTTCGGAAGAAAAAGTAGGCCTTAGACCTGCCGCGACTTTATCAGCTACAAAATAGCCTACACTTGCTGCAATATCTATTTCCGTATATTTTGCAGTAAAGTTAGTTTGCATTGAAGTATAGTCTTCATGATAATTATAAAAGCTGCCGCTGCCACCAACCAGCCAAATGCCTTTATTAAGCTGGCATTGGGCCATGGAGTAAGCAGTAGTTAATATGAGTAATAAGAATATTTTTTTCATGTAATATCTTTTAACGTATTTCGGAAATATTATTTAATAAAATAAGTAAGAGAAATACAACGGAGGAGAGTGTGCTAAATAGTAAATATGAGCAAGTAAAATTTTAATTTTCACAGGCAGAGAGTTTTAAAGTAAAATAAAAGTAAAGAATAAAATATTTTTTTTTATTTTATTTTTTTTCTAAATGAAGTTGAAAACCAATGGAAATTTGTAGGCCTTTTTTATTGATGTTAGAGTTACTCTCAGGCAAAGAGTTCTCAATTGAGGAAATATTTTGGCTATATCCAAGTAAAATTTCCAAACCTGCTGAAGTGTTAAAGAATATTTCGGGGCCCGCCATAATGGAAAATGTATTGTTTTTCCCTTTTTCGTGCAATGCACCTAAACGTTGAGTGATTCCCCATTGATAACTAACATCAGAAAGTAAATTAAATGCCCTGTCCGATTGTAAAAAATAATACCGTGCGAACGGGCCTACAGCCATTTTATTATCATTTGAGCTTCCATTAGGAATTCCGTTTTGCATTGCTACTCCTTTAGAGGAAGAAAATGTGGGCCTTAAGCCTGCGGCGAATTTATCAGCCAGAAAATATCCTATGGATCCTGCAATATCTATTTCCGTATATTTTGCAGTAAAGTTAGTTTGCGTTGAAGTATAGTCTTCATGATAATTATAAAAGCTGCCGCTGCCGCCAACCAGCCAAATGCCTTTATTAAGCTGGCATTGGGCCATGCAGTAGGCCGTAGTTAATGTGAGTAATAATAATAGTTTTTTCATGTAATATTTTTAAAGTATGTAGAAATTTCTCTGAGTGGTATTATGTTTTGAGATTAGGCAAAACTGATTAAATGCTATAGATAAGATGAGGAACTTTGGAGGAGGAAGTCCTTCAGGATTGGTAAATAATTGACTGATATTAAAACTTCCATTTAGTATAATTATTGCTTTTCTAAGTGTAAAGAGTATTTTTTCATAATGTTTTTATTTTTATTCTTTTTCTAAATGAAGTTGAAATCCAATGGTTGTTAAAAAACCTTTGTAAAGGTTACTAGTTCCATCATTATAATTTTCTTTTCGGTAATTATAGCCAAGAAGTAATTCTATGCCGATAGATGAATTAAAATAAAATTCAGGGCCTATTAAAAATTTAAAAGTATTGCCATGGCCTGTTTCTAAACCAAAATTACTTTGAATCCCATAATGATAAGATGCATCACCGGCAATATTGTAATTTTTATCTTTCTGTAAAAAATACCATCTCGCAAATGGCCCCAACTCCAGCCAACTATTATTTCCTTTTCCACCACTTACGTTTCCGGTTGAACTTACACCTTCAGATTTTGACCACGTAAAAGAAGGTCTTAATCCAAGAACAAACTTATTAATAATAAAATAGCCGATTGAGGGCGAAAGTGAAGCATCAATCTGCTTATATTGAACACTATTTGGCGGTATTTGATAATCCCTATTGTAAGAATAAAAGCTGCCGCTGCCGCCAACCAGCCAAATGCCTTTATTAAGCTGGCATTGGGCCATGGAGTAAGCAGTAGTTAATATGAGTAATAAGAATAGTTTTTTCATGTAATATTTTTTAAAGTATTTCGGAAATATTATTTAATAAAATAAGTAAGAGAAATACAACGGAGGAGAATGTGCTAAATAGTAAATATGAGCAAGTAAAATTTTAATTTTCACAGGCAGTTAGTTTTAAAGTAAACAAAAAAAGGCCTCGCGCTTCGAGTTAAAGAGCAGGCAATTTTATGAATAAATCATAAGTTCAAATGAGTAAAAATAACACAAGCGAGACGCTTTCTTTACCAAGAGTTATTATAATCCTCCTACTTTAATTTTCAGTTACCGAATATCTATTCCTTAACAACCTTCGCCCCCAACACTTCCAGCGCCACGCTATCCGTGCCTTTCGGCGCAAAATATTTTGTTTTAAAATCTTTAGATTGGCCGGGAGATAATACTTCAAATACCGTTTCTTTATCGGTCTCAAGCAAAGCTTTCGTTTTACTATAAAAAGATAAATTTATATCCACGTCTTTAAAAGTAGCAACTTTTGCAACATTGCTTATAACGCCTTTTACTACCGTTTGCCCAAGCAGATTTTTTTTATCCTGCCCACTTACTATCAGAAATTTCGCAGGATCTTTTTGCTCTTTTGTCAAAAGGCTATTTTTTGTTTCCTGGTAGCTTTCCTTTTCTGCATTAGCTCTTTTTTCACCATCACTGCTGCAAGAAAATAAAGTGAATATAAAAATTGAAAAAAGAAAGAAAGGCTTTTTCATTTTTAAAATTTAGAAAAGAAAATTAATCAAATTAAAAAAGAAAATTCGTTAAAAATAGAGGTAGCTATCATAGGTGGTGACATTTGTTATCAAAAAGAATCCGTGTAATTCGCCTCAATTCGTGTCATTAAAAAAATCAAAACTATGCTTCTGTCCCCAGCCACAATGCTCCACCAATGCTATTGCGCACAGCGCCTGTAACCGATGCCAGCACTGTATATTGTTCGCGCCATCTTAAAATTCCGAGCAATGCCATGATTAGCGCTTCCTTGTATTTGACGACATCAACAGGTGGTATATGTATTTCAAAATTTATTTCTTCAAGATATTGTTTCATTCTTTCAATTAAGAATGTGTTGAATGCACCGCCTCCGGTTATGAAAATGTTTTGCTTCTCTTCTTTTGCAAATTGGTGAAGAGAGTTTTTTATTTGAATACTAAGATGTTCTGTATAAGTTGCCAGCGCATCTTCAGTATTTATTGCAAACGATTTTATGATTGGGAAAACTGTATCTGTTCCAAAACTATTTGCCAACGATTTGGGATAATTAAGAGTATAATATTCCAGCGAATTTAATTTTTCCAAAAGCCCATCATGTATTTTTCCCGCCGCTGATAAATTTCCTTCATCATCATACGGCAAACTTTTTTCGCCGGCCAGCATATTTAAAATTCTATTAGCGGCACCTATATCAAAAGCAATTATTTCATTTTCACTTCTCACCGACAGGTTCGCAATGCCGCCGATATTCAAAAAATAATTGTAGTCCGGAAACAATAATTTTTCACCCATCGGAACTATTGGCGCACCTTGTCCACCAAAAGCCACATCCAGCGCCCGCAGATCGCTTACCACCGGAAGCCTCGTCACACTTGCAATAGCGGCGCCGTCTCCTAACTGGTGGGTCATCTTTTTTTCTGGTAAATGAAAAGTAGTATGCCCGTGAGATGATACAAGGTTTATTTTCAGTTGTAAATTATTTGCTTCAATAAATTCATTGATTTTTAAACCAATAAATCTACCATAGTCGGCATGCAATAATTGATAATCGCGGGCATTCATCTCAGTTGCGAGCCGCAGTTTATCTTGCCAGGCTTCATCATATTCAATACAATCGGCAGCTACTATTTCATAATTCCAATTTCCTGCAATTTCCTGTAGTTCAGCAAATACGATGTCAAGCCCGTCAAGCGAACTGCCACTCATTAATCCAATTACTTTATAAAGCATAAGACTTAATTTGCACGTTTAAATTTTGATCCCATATTTATCGAATTTAGATTTGCTCAAATTTATAACTTTAAGTATTCAGGCATCACCTCAGAAACAACATTAAAAATTAATAAATGGTACATAATCTTAGCGATAAACATTCCCTGGTGAGCAATTGGTTAAGTGAGTTAAGAGACATAGATGTACAACAGGACCGGCTTAGGTTTCGCAGCAACCTTGAGAAAATTGGCGAGGTGTGCGCTTATGAAATAAGCAAACAGCTTCCCTGGATTGAAAAAGAAGTTACTACTCCGCTGGGTATATCTGCTTGTAAGGTATTAGAAAAACAACCGGTACTGGCAACAATATTGCGTGCCGGGCTTGCTATGCACAATGGTTTGCTCAACTATTTTGACAAAGCGGATAATGCATTTATAAGCGCTTATCGAAAACATAAACCAGATGGCTCATTTGAGATTAGCCTCGATTATATCAGTTGCCCTGAAATGGAAAATCGTGTGGTGATTGTTTCTGACCCGATGCTCGCAACAGGCTCCTCGATCGTAAAGACAATGCAGTTTATTCGTGAAGAAGGTAATCCTTCGGAGATTCATATCGTATGTGCATTAGCTTGTACCGTTGGCATAGAGTATGTTTTAAGAGCCGAACCCAAAGCAATAATCTGGTGCGGCGATATAGATGATGAATTAACGGCCAAAGGCTATATTGTTCCAGGGCTGGGAGATGCAGGCGATTTGGCGTACGGCGTAAAGGTACAAATGTAAATTCCGGCATTGCACCCTGTTAATTATCAGCAGTTTCTTTTGAATTAGTTTTGATTTTTGTATTTTTCTTTTTTTAAGAAACTTGAAGTAAATTTCAAATAAAAAAACATAACATTCCATAATCCGCTACCCTCACGAATAATTTTAAAACGTATCTTTAGATTCTGAATTTTCGCTTAATGAAAAAACATATCTGTACCATCTCCGTGCTTACCTGCCTTACTTTTTTTGCAAAGGCGCAAGACCCGCATTTTTCCCAATTCTTTTCTTCGCCGCTTACTCTAAACCCTGCCTTAACGGGTAAATTTGATGGAACTTTACGCGTTGCCGGTAACTACCGTAATCAGTGGCCGGCGTTCAATAATGTTTACACCACCTCAACTTTGAGTGTCGACTTTGCAATTTTAAAAAACCATCTTCCTGACTTTGATACCTGGGGCATTGGCATACTCGCACTCACTGATAAGGCGGGTGGTGGCATTCTCACTAACAATTATATCGGGCTCTCCACCTCTTATCATAAGGCTTTGGACGAAGATGGTTTTCAGCAAATTGGCGTTGGCTTCCAGGGGACGTACGGCCAGAAGCGGCTTGATATCGGGAAGCTTGTTTTTTCAGATCAACTCACGCCATTTGGATTTACAGGTGTTACAAGTGAAATTTTTAATAATGAAAATCTTGATATAAAATACCTTGATGTAAATGCAGGTCTTATATATACGGGTTCTACTACCGCTGATAATAATTTTTATGTGGGTGCTTCCATCTATCATATTAATCGGCACAAAGAAAGTTTTCAGGGTGGCAATTGGAATATCTCTATGAGAACTACAATAAGCGCAGGAGGCTATTTTCCTGTGTCCGATATTCTTACATTACATACAAGCGGTATCTACCAGGTACAAAGTAAATCTTCTGAAGTATCCATCGGTGGAGCGTTGGCAACTCCACTAGACCCGGAGAGCGAAAGTCCTTCTAACATATACCTTGGTTCCTGGTACCGGGTAAACGATGCCATCATTCCTTACGTAGGGCTTGAATTTTCCGGGCTTCGTCTTGGAGCTACTTACGATATAAATACGTCCAGTCTGAAGGCGGGATCTCAAAGCCGCGGCGGCATGGAGATTTCACTCATCTATGTTAAGCAGCCATCCTCTGGAAGTAAAGGTATTCCTTGCCCTAAGTTTTAATTATTCGCATAAAAATTTTACATCTTGCTTCGGTTGGTATTTCAATTCATAATTGTCCGGCTACAAATTGTCAATTTTAACGAAATATTTGCTGGCATTAAGTTTTATGACCCCTCTCCCCATCCGACCCGGCACGCCAGCCCTACAAAATCATTCTGGTGGGGGCTGGCGGAAAAAAGGTTGGGGGTGAGGCTAATATCGCACTGCGTATAAAACAACATAACTCCGGGAGATCAAGATTCACATCCGGTTACTTACCTTGGAAACTTATTGATTCTGAACAGGCAGCAAACTTCGCGGAAGGAAGGGTGAGAGAAAAATATTTAAAAACAGCAGCGGGCAAAAAATTTATATTAAAACAAATGTCTTTGTCTTCATCTTAGTAAAGCTTAAAATTCTTTTCGATATCAATTTTATTTTGCCAAAGAAAATATTTGGCAGCAAAACCCCCTAAGGTTATCTTTGCCGTCCCTTAGCAAAAAATGCCGCGTTGGTCAAGGGGTTAAGACGCCTCCCTTTCACGGAGGAATCACGGGTTCGAATCCCGTACGTGGTACAAAACCTTCATCCCGGCTGCTTTTGCCGGGATTTTTACTTTCAATTTTTTCGCTTTTTTTCGCAATCTCTTGGGAAGGTAAAAAATGATGGCTGTGGTTTACAGGACAGTAATCGCAGTCATCTTGTTACTTCAATTTCAATTAATTTGGTCAAAAATTTATTAAATCATTTCTATGTAAATTTGACCCAAGATTAGCCTTTTCAAATGAAGATAAAATCATTTTTGGCGAAGCCATACGCCACCTACACATATAAGCAAATCCGCAAGACTATGCTCACCGCTCCTGCCGACCAGGAGAATGTTTTTCAGGCCTTAATAAAAACAGGTTTGAAAACTGAATTCGGGAAAGAACATAAGTTTTCCGACATAAAAAATCATGCGGATTTTGTAAAGAATGTTCCTATAAGGGAATATGAAGATTTCAAACCTTACATAGAAAAAATAAAAGCCGGAAAGCATAACATACTCTGGAAAGGGGTGCCTATTTATTTTGCAAAAACAAGCGGTACTACCAGCGGCATAAAATATATTCCCATTACCAAAGATTCTATTCCTAACCATATAAATACCGCCCGGGATGCGTTGCTGTGTTACATGGCTCAATCAGGCAACACCCAATTCGCTAATGGAAAAATGATCTTCTTAAGCGGCTCACCGGAGCTTGAGAGAGTGGGGGGAATACCAACCGGCAGGTTAAGCGGAATTGTAAATCATCATATACCACGGTACCTGAGATCCAATCAACTGCCCACCTTTGAGACAAATTGTATTGAAGATTGGGAAACAAAACTTGATAAAATAGTTGAAGAGACAATAGATGAGAATATGACGCTCATAAGCGGCATACCGCCCTGGATGCAAATGTATTTTGATGAGTTGGTGAAAAAGAAAGGAAAAAAAATAAAAGATATTTTTCCTGATTTTAGTGTGATGGTACAGGGTGGCGTAAATTATGAACCTTACAAAGCGAAGCTGATTGAAACTATAGGAAAGGAAATTGATACAATTGAATTGTATCCTGCAAGCGAAGGCTTTTTTGCTTTTCAGGATAGTCAGAAAGATGAAGGCCTGCTGTTAAATTCGGATAGCGGAATATTTTTTGAATTTGTGCCCGCCGCAGAAATCTTTAGTGAAAACCCCACACGGATTAAGCTAAAAGATGTAAAGCTGAATGAGAACTACGTTCTCATCATCAGCAGCAATGCGGGTTTGTGGGCCTACAATGTTGGAGATACTGTCAAGTTTGTTTCTTTAAATCCATATCGTTTAATCGTAACCGGTAGGGTGAAGCATTATATTTCAGCTTTTGGAGAGCATGTTATTGGTGAAGAAGTAGAGGAGGCATTAATGAAAACTGCGAATGCAGAAAATATAAAGATCACAGAATTTACAGTGGCGCCAAAAATTTCGGGTAACGAGAAAAAAAGCTTTCATGAATGGTTTATCGAATTTGAAAATGTGCCGCAAGACCTTGAAAGATTTGCTTTAAAAATTGATAAGGCGTTGCGAAAAAAAAATATTTATTACGATGATCTTATAAAAGGTAATATTCTTAATACCTTAAAAATATCCCCTGTACAAAAAAATGGATTTATTAATTATATGAAAAGTGTTGGTAAATTAGGCGGACAAAATAAGGTGCCCAGGTTGAGTAACGACAGGGTAATTGCAGATGGATTAAAACGGTGGGTGAAGATGCTTTCCGCAGAAATTGCAGCAGACTAAAAGTAAAGTGTCTGGACATTTCAATGGCCTGACGCTAACACTAATAAGTTCCATCCAAATAATAACAAATCCTTAAAAAGGTTTTATCGGATAAATAGTAAAAAAATCTACATTTGCACTCTATTCATTAAATAATTAAAAAGTGAAAGGCTACAATTCTTCCATTTCTTATATTGTTCCGGCAGCCCCCATAGCTGAGCAAATAAGGCCGTTGCGCTGTTTTTTCCGACCTGGATACTGATAGGCCGAGCCGTTGACATAGCCCCTATCAGTGAAAAAATCCCCGCTCACCAGATAATTCAATCTTAAAACAAACGCAAAGTGGAACAATCAAAAATAATTGTTCGTGTTGCTGATTCCAACGATTTCAAATTTGCTCAAGCCATCACTGATGAGATGGCTGCTTCTGCGCAGGCAAGAGGTACCGGAATTGCAAAACGTTCTACAGAATATATTCAACAAAAAATGCAGGAAGGCAAAGCGGTAATTGCTCTTACCGAAGATAATACATGGGTTGGCTTTTGTTACATTGAAGCTTGGGGTAAAGAAGGCTTTGTTGCTAACAGTGGCCTCGTTGTATCACCGGCCTTTAGAAAAACCGGTATCGCCAAGAGTATCAAAAAAAGAATCTTCGATCTTTCCCGGGAAAAATACCCTAAGGCCAAAATTTTTGGACTTACAACCGGTCTTGCCGTTATGAAAATCAACAGCGACCTTGGTTACGAGCCGGTTACCTACAGCGAACTTACTGATGATGAAAATTTTTGGGCCGGCTGTAAAAGTTGTGTCAACTACGATATTCTTATGAGCAAGGAAAGAAAAAATTGTATGTGTACGGCTATGTTGTACGATCCCGCAGACCATTATGAGCCCGAGGAAACAGCTGCTGAATTTGAAAAGAAATCAGAACAGTATGAGCGTTTCATGCGTCTGAAACAAAGCCGGCTTATTAAATTTTTGAAAGGAAAAAAATCAGACAAAAGAAAATCTATTCTAAGCTTCTTCTTCAATCTCTAAATAAAATTGATGTCTAAAAAAGTAGTGATTGGTTTCAGCGGTGGCCTTGATACTTCTTATTGTGTAAAATATTTCAAAGACGAATTGGGCTACGATGTTCATAGCATAATTGTAAACACCGGTGGTTTTTCTGAAAATGAATTGACCGCCATAGAAAAGCATGCAAAGGCTTTGGGCGTTACAACACATACTACTGTTGATGCCGTTAAAAGTTATTACGACAGTATTATCAAATATCTCATTTATGGAAATGTTCTCAAGAATAATACTTATCCATTAAGCGTAAGCGCAGAAAGACTTTCACAGGCATTGCATATTGCGGAGCATGTGAAAAAGTTGAAAGCAGACGCAGTAGCACATGGCAGTACCGGAGCGGGAAATGACCAGGTGCGTTTTGATATGATCTTCCATATTATGATACCAGGCGTGGAGATCATTACACCTATTCGTGACATGCAATTATCCAGGCAGGAAGAAATTGATTACCTCAAATCAAAAGAGGTAACAATGAGCTTTGAAAAATCTGCCTACTCAATTAATAAAGGCCTTTGGGGAACAAGTGTCGGCGGTAAAGAAACGCTGTCATCTAACGGTATGCTACCCGAAGAAGCATGGCCTACGCAATTGTCTAATAATGATCCGCAGCAAGTAAAATTACATTTTGAAAAAGGAAACCTCGTGGCGGTAAATGATAAAACTTTTGGACATCCTGTAGAGGCAATTCAATATTTACAAACACTTGCAGGCCCTTACGCCATAGGGCGTGACGTACATGTAGGTGATACAATTATCGGCATAAAAGGCCGTGTGGGTTTTGAAGCTGCAGCACCAATGGTGATCATTAAAGCGCATCATGCGCTCGAAAAACATGTGCTTACAAAGTGGCAATTAAATCTAAAAAATCAACTCTCAGAATTTTATGGCAACTGGCTGCACGAAGGGCAGGTACTCGATCCCGTTATGCGTGATATTGAATCGTTTTTAGAATCGGCTCAACAGCAAGTAACCGGTGAAGTATTTGTTCAGCTAATGCCTTATCGCTTCCAGGTTACAGGCATCGAATCCGCCTTTGATCTTATGAGTAGTAAATTTGGCAAATATGGTGAAATGAATACAGGATGGAGTGGCGAAGATGTAAGAGGCTTTAGTAAAATTTTCGGTAATCAAACTGCTATTTATCATTCTGTAAAAAACAGCGCTGATGAACAAAAAAATTAAAGTTGGAATCATTGGTGGTGCAGGATATACCGGTGGTGAGATGATACGCCTTTTGATCAACCATTCATCTACCGGCTTAGTATTTGTGCATAGCAAAAGCAATGCGGGCAAACCTTTGCATTCAGTGCACCAGGATCTTTCAGGGCAAACAGATATCAGCTTTTGCGATGTTCCGAATGACCAGGCTGATGTTCTTTTTCTATGCGTTGGGCATGGTGATTCAAAAAAATTTCTGGAGGAAAATGAAATTCCCGGACACGTAAAAATTATTTCGCTATCACAGGATTTCAGGTTGAATGCTAATACAACATTTAAAAACCGAACATTTACTTACGGTTTGCCTGAGATTAACAGGGACAAAATAAAAGCGTCTGATAATATTGCAAATCCGGGTTGCTTCGCTACGGCTATTGAATTGGGGCTTTTACCACTTGCAAATGCGAACGAAGTAAAGGATGTTTATACAACCGGCATAACCGGTTCTACCGGTGCCGGACAATCGCTTTCTACCACGGCTCATTTTTCATGGCGGCACAATAATATACAGGCATATAAGTCACTCACGCATCAGCATCTTGATGAGATAAATGAATCGCTGAATTCTCTATCAGGCTCATCATCGGCCTCCATACATTTTATTCCATGGCGTGGCGATTTTACCAGGGGAATTTTTATCACATCCCAGTTGAAATCTGCTTTAGGCCTGGAAAAGATTTACAAAATGTACGAGGAATTTTACAGCGGCCATCCCTTCGTTAAGATCAGCCGTGAGCCGATATTTTTGAAACAGGCAGTCAACACAAATAATTGTTTTATTCATTTTGAAAAAGAAAATGATAACCTCGTTGTTCATTCCACGCTTGATAATTTGCTGAAAGGCGCCAGTGGACAGGCTTTGCAAAATATGAACCTAATGTTTGGCCTGGATGAGCAGGAAGGATTAAGATTGAAAGCGAATTACTTTTAGAGGGAGGTTCAGGGTGCAAGGTGAAAGGTTTAAGGAATTGATAATTTACTTAAAATATTTTAACGTATGAGAAATTATAAAAAACTTGATGTTTGGGAAAAGTCCCACCAATTATATATGTATGTAAAAAAAAGCATTGCTCCCAAATTTCCGAAAGAAGAGCGATATGAATTAACTTCTCAATTATTGAGAGCCCCACTTTCTATCCCGTTAAATATAGTGGAGGGTTGTGGAAAATATACTGATAAAGACTTTACGCATTTTCTTGATAACTCTTTAGGTTCGATAAATGAAACAGATTATTGCTGTTATGCGTCATTTGAATTAGGTTATATCTCAGAAGAAGAGTACAATAATGTTAATAGGCTGGTAAACGATGTAAGGGCTATGCTTATATCATTTATCAAATTTTTACGAACAGATAAATAAATTAAATGAGCCTATGTTGTCTAACCCTTAGGCTTAAACCTTTTACCTTAAACCTTCTACCTTTTACCTTCTACCTTTAAATCTTAACGATGAAACTCTTCGATGTATATCCCGTAAACGATGTAAATATTGTAAAGGCTTCCGGCTCTTACGTGTGGGATGAAAAGGGTGTGAAATACCTCGACATGTATGGCGGCCATGCAGTAATAAGTATCGGCCATACACATCCGCATTGGGTAAAAAGAATAGAAGAGCAACTTGAAAAAATTGCTTTTTATTCTAACTCGATAAAAATTCCTATTCAACAACAGCTCGCTAAAAAATTGGGAGAAGTTTCAGGCAAAAATGATTACCAGCTATTTCTTTGTAACTCCGGTGCAGAAGGCAATGAGAATGCGCTGAAGCTTGCTTCGTTTTTCAATGGGCGTAAGAAAATCATTTCTTTTTCAAAAGCTTTTCACGGGCGCACTTCTCTTGCTGTCGCAGCTACTGATAATCCTTCAATAGTAGCGCCTGTAAATGAAACTGAAAATGTAACGTTCCTTCCATTTAATGATGAAGATGCTTTGCAAAAATATTTTACGGAGAATGGAGATGACGTATGTGCCGTAATTGTTGAAGGCATACAAGGTGTTGGTGGAATCAACATTGCTTCAGAAGCTTTCTTGCAAAACATTCGTGCTCTCTGCGACGAATACGGTGCAGTGTTCATCGCTGATTCCGTGCAATGCGGCTATGGGAGAAGCGGTAAGTTTTATTCGCATGATTATGCAAATGTGAATGCCGATATCTACACAATGGCTAAGGGAATGGGCAACGGATTTCCGGTGGCGGGTATTTCCATTGCGCCGCATATACAACCTAAATATTTTTTGTTAGGAACCACTTTCGGCGGTAATCACTTGGCTTGTGCCGCAGCCTTGGCCGTGTTGGAAGTAATTGAACAGGAAAATTTATTGACAAATGCAATAGACGTAGGAAATTATTTAATGGAAGAAATAAAAAAAATTGATCAGTTGCAAAATGTGCGTGGCAAAGGATTGATGATCGGCTTTGATGTGCCTGCCGAGTTGAAAGATTTGAAAAAAAATCTTTTATCAAAACATAAAATTTTTACCGGCGAAGCGAAGCCAAATGTGATAAGGCTTTTACCGTCACTCGCTTTATCAAAAACTGATGCTGATAAGTTTCTTGATGCGTTACACGATGAAGTCTCTGTGCTTTCTCAACAGCAAACCGAGGTTGCTGTTTCATAATTTATTTTGAATAACTATACTTTTACAACAATTATATATTTACAATTTAAGTAAACGCGATTTGAAAAATTTCCTTTCCGTAAAAGATGCCGGAAACATTGAAAGCCTGGTAAGTGCAGCGATTGAATTCAGGAAAAATCCTTTTGCAAAAAATGACCTTGGAAAAGGAAAACGTATAGGCCTTGTTTTTTTAAACCCGAGCCTGCGCACCCGGTTAAGCACACAAATTGCCGCACAAAATCTTGGGATGGAAGCGGTGGTATTTAATGTTTCGCAAGATGGATGGTTGCTGGAGTTTGAAGAGGGCGCTGTTATGAACGGCACTACGGTCGAGCACATAAAAGATGCTGCGCCTATCCTTGGCCGTTACTTCGATATATTAGGTGTGCGTACTTTCCCTTCACTCAAAAATAAAGAAGAAGACTATAATGAGAATGTAATGAACCAGTTTGTAAAGTATGCGGGCATCCCGGTTGTAAGCCTGGAAAGCGCAACAGTGCATCCTCTGCAAAGCCTTACAGATATCATTACCATTACGGATCATCTTCCTATCGTAAATAAAAAGAGGCCAAAGGTTGTATTAACATGGGCTCCCCATGTAAAACCATTACCACAATGCGTTGCGAATAGTTTTTGTGAATGGATCGATGCATGGGATGCTTGTGATTTTGTGATCGCTAATCCTGCCGGATTTGAATTGAATGAACGTTTTACCGAAGGTGCTTTAATTACTAACGACCAGGCAGAAGCGCTGCAAGACGCTGATTTTGTGTATGTGAAAAACTGGAGCGGTTATAAAGAGTACGGCAAAACAGAAGTGAATGAAAATGCCTGGATGTTGACCAATAACAAATTAGCCCCAACCAATAGCGCCAAAATAATGCATTGCCTGCCGGTGCGCCGGAATGTTGAGATAAGCGATGAAGTACTTGATGGTGCAAACAGCATCATTACCGAAGAAGCCGGCAACAGGGTGTGGGCCGCACAGGCAGTATTGGCAAGTATCTTAACGGGTATGAAATGAATGAACAGGTATCAATGCAAAAAGGAAATATCAATATTGACTCCGCGAAGGAAGGTTTATGTATTATCAAAATTGGCGGAAATGTAATTGATGATGATAAAGCGCTCGCTTCTTTTTTAAAGGATTTTTCCGCCATTCCCGGTAAAAAAATATTAGTGCATGGAGGCGGAAAAATAGCAACATCTATTGGAGATAAATTAGGGATCAAATCAAATTATGTTGACGGCCGCAGGATAACAGATGATGAAACCATCGATCTCGTAACAATGGTGTACGGCGGTCTTGTAAATAAAAAAATCGTTGTGAAATTACAGGCGGCTAATTGTTTTGCCATTGGGCTCACGGGCGCCGATGCCAATGTGCTTCCAGCAATAAAGCGGCCCGTTAAAGAAATTGATTTTGGTTGGGTTGGCGATATAAATGCCGGTGATATCAACCCACTTACCTGGCAAGTATTTTTGGACAATGGCCTCGTGCCAGTACTGGCGCCACTTACACACGATAGTAACGGGCATATATTAAATACCAATGCAGATACTATGTCGGCGGTACTTTCTATTGCTCTTTCGAAATACTACGACGTAAAGTTGGTTTACTGCTTCGAAAAAAACGGCATACTCGAAAATGTAAATGATGAAGATTCTGTATTGGCAAACCTAAATGTACATTTATACCAAAAGCTTAAAGAAGAAAAAAAATTGTACGCAGGAATATTGCCAAAAATTGATAATGCTTTTATTGCAGCCAGTAAAGGGGTAGAGGAAATTATTGTTGGAAATTCAAACAGACTTCTTCAATTGATAAATGGAGAAAATGGAACAAAAATATCGGTATGAATAAAAATGGGAATGGTATTGAGAATAAAGAAAAACCAGATGAGGTACTCACCCCAATTTCAGAAGAGATCTTTTCAAATGCTATTACATTATTAAGACAACTAATAGCTGTGCCTTCATTCAGCAAAGAAGAAAATCATACAGCAGATATAATAGAGAATTTTTTAAGAGAAAGGAACATAACTATAAATCGTACACTTAATAATGTGTGGGCGGTCAATAAATATTTTGATGAAAATAAATTCAGCATTCTGCTGAACTCTCACCACGACACGGTGAAACCCAACAAAGCCTACACGCTTGATCCCTTTGCGCCAATTGAAAAAGAAGGTAAGCTCTACGGCCTTGGCAGCAACGACGCCGGCGGGCCGCTTGTGTCCCTGATTTCAGTATTCGTTCATTTTTATTCTGTTCAAAATCTTCCGTTCAATTTGATAATTGCCGCAACAGCAGAAGAAGAAATATCGGGTCATAACGGTGTAGAGTACCTGCTGCCTTTTCTTCCTGCAATTGATTGTGGAATAGTTGGCGAACCAACGCTTATGAAAATGGCTGTGGCTGAAAAGGGTTTGTTTGTGTTGGATTGTACGGCTAAAGGTGTGGCCGGCCATGCCGCACGCAACGAAGGCGTAAATGCGATCTACCTTGCAATGAAAGATATTGAATGGTTAAGCAACTATTCTTTTGAAAAAACTTCGGCGCTTCTTGGCCCTGTGCACATAGCAGTTACCTCCATTGACACGGCTAACAAGACGCATAATATTGTACCTTCCGAATGCAGCTTTGTGGTGGACGTGCGTGTAAATGAATTATATACTTTTGAAGAAGTGCTGGATTGCATAAGGGAAAATATAAAAGCTAGAGCGACGCCGAGAAGTACGAGGCTGCGGCCAACATTTATCGAAGAAAGCCATCCGTTGGTCGTTTCCGGAACCAGGCTTGGCCTTGAGTCTTACGGTTCACCTACCTGTTCCGATAAAGCATTGATGCCTTTTCCTACCTTAAAGATCGGTCCCGGCGATTCCGCACGCAGCCACAGTGCAGACGAATATATTTTTGTGTATGAAATAAAAGATGGAATAGAAAAGTATGTGCAGATATTACAAAGCCTGAAGGGAATTTGATCGGTAAAATTATTAAGTAATTTATGTAAATATCCGTGCGAAACATGCCTAAGATTTACCAGTATCTTAATTTTCAAATTTTTATTTATACGAATGATCACCTACCGGTACGTATGCACAAATGCCGGGTGCAGGGATGTTGGTATCTTTATAAAAGAGTACGAAAAACAAATTAAAGAAAAATGGGACAAAATAATGTATTACAACCAGTCAGTAAAAGCAGAAGTGATAAGAAAGAAGCTTTAAAAATATCAAGCGCAATTCAACTGGAACCTTTTGTACTAAGGTTTTTTTTTAATAATTCTGAAGAAAGGATTATAGATTTTCGTCCTTTGTTTAATACGCTTAAAGGTGACTACAAGAAATACAACACAACAGCAGCATTTAAGAAATTTATTATAGAAAACGGAGAATTATGGTGGGGTAAAAATGCAGATATTCAATTACATCCGATTGATGTTTATTACAATTCTTTATTGCATTCGCTACATGATGATCTCACAGAAGATTTAGTAGTGATTTAAAAAAATGCATTTGCCTTTCCAAAATAATATATTGCCTCTTTATGTTTTGTCCATTATTTTAATAAAAATTAAATGAAGCTTTGGCAAAAAAATACACCGGCTACAAAAGAAGTGGAAACGTTCACAGTTGGTAAAGACCGCGAGCTTGATATTTATCTTGCCCCTTTCGATGTATTAGGTTCGATTGCGCATATCAAGATGTTACAATCAATTAATCTTCTTACAGAGGATGATGTGAAAATATTACAGGAAGGATTGAAAGAAATTTATGAAGCGACGCAAAAGGGAATTTTTACCCTCGATGATGGAATAGAAGATGTGCATTCGCAGGTAGAATTTCTTTTGACAAAAAAATATGGAGACACCGGCAAAAAAATTCATAGCGCACGTTCACGCAACGACCAGGTGTTGTTGGATTTAAAACTGTACATGCGGTATGAAATAGAACAGTTAGTGCATGAAGTAGAAAAGTTTTTCGGGCTTCTTATTACCCAAAGTGAAAAGTATAAAGATCACCTGATGCCGGGCTATACACATCTGCAACTGGCAATGCCTTCCTCATTCGGGCTTTGGTTTGGCGCTTACGCTGAAAGCCTTGTGGATGATATGATTTCCTTGAATACTTCATGGCAAATAGTAAATAAGAATCCTTTAGGTTCCGCGGCCGGCTTTGGTTCTTCATTTCCCATCAACAGGAAAATGACGACAGATCTATTGGGCTTTGACGATTTGAATTACAATGTAGTGTATGCACAAATGGGACGGGGGAAAACTGAGCGCATCGTGGCCCAATCGCTGGCTAACTTCGCGGCAACGCTTGGCCGCCTCAGCATGGACGCCTGCCTTTACCTCAACCAAAATTTTGATTTCATTGCTTTTCCCGATGAACTTACCACGGGCAGCAGCATCATGCCGCATAAAAAAAATCCTGACGTGTTTGAGCTTATCCGTGCGCATTGTAACCGCCTGCAGGCATTACCAAACGAGATCATGCTGATGTGCGCTAATCTTCCTTCAGGCTATCACCGGGATTTTCAGTTACTGAAAGAACATATCATTCCTGCTTTTGAAAATATGCATTCATGTTTATCCATGGCTACAATGATGCTGGAAAATATAAAAGTGAAGAAAGACATTTTGCTGGATGAAAAGTATAAATATTTATTTACGGTTGAAGAAATGAATAAGCTGGTGCTGGAAGGTGTGCCGTTAAGAGATGCTTATAAAAAAATTGCTGCTGATATACAGGATGATAATTTTACCTGCAATACGCATATTACCCATACGCATGAAGGCTCCATCGGGAATTTGCAAAATGAAGCCATTTCCGGAATGATGAATACCGTGTTAGCCCGTTTCAATTTTGAAAAGGTGAATAGCGCGTTACAAAAATTATTAGAGTAAATTGCCAACCTTCTTTCTTGTGGCTTATTTGAAAGAGCCATAGAAATAATTTATTAAGCATGAGTGAAGAAAGTAAAAAAAGGATTGCAATTTTTGGTTCCACCGGTTCCATTGGTACGCAGACGTTGGAGGTTATAGAGGCAAACCCCCGCTTATTTGAAGTAGAGATATTAACGGCTCAAAATAATGCCAAGCTGCTGGTGGAGCAGGCGCTGAAATTTTTACCGAATGCTGTGGTGATCGGCGACGAGAAGAAATACGAAGCGGTGAAAGCAGCATTGGCTGCCACAGATATTAAAGTTTTCGCCGGCGCTGCCGCATTAGAGGAGGTCGCTGATTTTAATACGTATGATATGATGCTGGCTGCGATTGTCGGTTTCGCCGGCCTTGCGCCCACGCTAAAGGCCGTAGAAAAAGGAAAAGCAATTGCATTGGCAAATAAGGAAACACTGGTGGTGGCCGGGGATATTGTCATGCAAAAAGCATTGGAAAACCGTGCCCCAATCATACCGGTGGATAGTGAGCATTCTGCGATATTCCAATGCCTGGTGGGCGAAACCAGAAATAAAATTGAAAAGATAATTTTAACTGCCAGCGGCGGTCCTTTCCTCGGAAAGAAGCCCAACTTTTTGGTGAATGTAAAACGAGATCATGCCTTGCAGCATCCTAACTGGACGATGGGCGCAAAGATCACCATTGACTCTGCAACATTGATGAACAAAGGGCTTGAGATGATAGAAGCCAAATGGCTTTTCAATCTTTCTCCCGACCAGATACAAGTGATCATTCACCCGCAGAGTATTATCCATAGCATGGTGCAGTTTGAAGATGGAAGTGTAAAAGCCCAGATGGGCTTGCCTGATATGAAGCTGCCGATACAGTATGCACTTGCCTTTCCGCACCGGCTGCCCAATAAAAGCCCGCGGGCTAATTTCAAAAAGATACCCAACCTAAACTTTGAAGAGCCGGATATTAAGACTTTTCGCAACCTGGTGTTAGCTACGACGGCACTGGAAAAAGGTGGCAACCTCCCATGTGTGCTGAATGCCGCGAATGAAATTGCTGTGTGGGCATTTTTAAACAACCGTATTGGATTTTTAGATATTACCGCGGTGATTGAAAAAACTATGGATAAAATAACTTTTATAGAAAAGCCAAATCTTACAGATTATTTTGAAAGCGATGGTGAGGCTCGTAATTTCGCGGCTTCGCTTTTGAATATGTAAAGCCCCCGGCCCCGAAGGGGGGAAGAAAAGGCATATTAAATTGTTGAAAATTATAGACATCGTACATCGCACATCAAACATCGTACATTACAACCATGACATTATTAGCAATCAACTGGCAACATGTAGGTCTGCAAGCCGGGTACCTTATTTTCTCCTTATCCATATTGGTGATCATTCATGAATTTGGCCATTACATTACGGCAAAATGGTTTAAGTGCCGTGTTGAAAAATTTTATCTTTTTTTCGATCCATGGTTTTCTATTGCTAAAAAGAAAATAGGGGAAACAGTCTATGGTATTGGCTGGCTTCCTTTGGGAGGTTATGTAAAAATTGCCGGTATGGTAGATGAAAGTATGGATAAAGAGCAATTGAAACAACCACCGCAACCCTGGGAGTTCCGAAGCAAGCCGGCCTGGCAAAGACTCATTATAATGCTGGGCGGGGTAACGATGAATGTACTGCTGGCATTTTTTATTTATGCCATGATACTGTACCATTGGGGAGAGCAAAAGTTGCCGAATGCGAATGCACAATATGGGATATGGGTGACCGATAGTCTTATGACTGACATCGGGCTAAAAAACGGTGATAAAATCGTTTCTGTAAATGGCGAGCTCATTGAATACTTTAATGATCTGCCGGCAAAGATCTTATTGGGAAGGGAGATTGTAGTCAACCGGAATAACAATAGTAAGGTTATTAATGTTCCCATCAACATGATAGAAAAACTTGTTGAAAAAAAGGGAAAGCGCAATACGCTGATAATGCCGAGGGTGCCTTCAATGGTTGGTTCTTTTGATAATAAAACTTCTTCCAATGCAAAGCTTGCCGGGTTACAGCCCTACGATAAAATCGTTGCTGTTGATTCTACGCCCATCGCCTTTTTTGATGAGCTTGCGCCTGCTTTAGCTGAAAAAAAAGGAGACAGTGTTTCGGTTTCTTTTATTCGTAATGGAGCCGCGATGCAGACAAGGACACTAATAGATAAAGAAGGAAAAATTGGTTTTTATGGAATTGATATTGACCAGGCCGATAGCCTTGGCCTTTTGAAACAACAAAACACATCATATAGCTTATTAGCCGCATTTCCAGCGGGAGTTAAAGAAACAGGAAAGCAGCTTGATTTTTATATTCAACAATTTAAATTAATTCTCAACCCTAAAACAGGCGCCTATAAAGGGCTTGGAGGTTTTAAAACCATGGCTTCCATTTTCCCAGACGCAGGCTGGAACTGGGAAGCCTTCTGGAAAATAACTGCATTCTTTTCCATCATACTTGCATTCATGAATTTGTTGCCTATTCCTGCATTGGATGGCGGCCATGTATTATTCACATTGATAGAAATGGTATCCGGACGAAAGCCGAGCGATAAATTTCTTGAATACGCACAAATCGCCGGCATGGTGATCTTATTCGCTCTCATGATTTTCGCTAATGGAAACGATTGGTTCGGTTGGGGAAGAGGACATTAAAGGCTACGTGGGATGTTTGATGTGAGATGTACGATGTTAAGACACTTTATCAAATAATAATTTATGGATTCAAGTGAGATGATCAAGCGCACAAAGCAATTTGATGTTGATTGCGACACTTGATATTATCGTTGGAGCGCAATATTATTAACAATGCTTATAGCGCTCAACTGATTCGGTCCAGTAGCTCAGTTGGTGCAAACTATAGGGCTACAAGACGGGCAAAATCGAATGCTGATTTTATTAATAAATTCAAAATTGTTGAAGAAGAACTTGATGAATCGCATTTTTTTCTGGAATTGATTGTAGAATTCAACAAAACTAAAAGAGATAAAATAGCTGTTATTTATAAAGAAGCTGAGGAGCTTTTAAAAATAATTGTATCTTCTCTAAATACACTGAGAAAAAAATGATGATAGAATTTTTTTGCGGTCAGGCATTACTTCCGCGAAATTTATTTTCGCAAAATATCTTAATAGTTCATCCATATATGCACACCCTCCGAAAAGGTACTTTGGACAAGCATCACACTTTCATCCACATCGTAGATCACGCGTAGTACCTTGCATTTTAAATCCATATCGTACTACACACTTCATACAGCGCCGAAGGAATGCTTTGGACAAACATCGTACATCTCCGAAAGAGTCCTTTGGACAAACATCGTACATCGTACATTTTTTAGAGTTCAATTCCAATCTTCTTCATCAATATTGATGCATTCAAACTATTGCACACACCGGGTTTCAGCTTATAGTCAAAAAATAATTCATCGTTGCTGACCTGCACGTCGAAGTGGTAATTAATAATATTTTCAGGAAATTCATTTTTTAATTTTGCCAGTTCAAGATCATGCGTAGCAATGATAGCCGCGGCCTGATGCTTTATTAATTGTTTCATTAAAGCTACTGAACCCGTATGCCGGTCAAGAGAATTTGTGCCTCTTAATATTTCATCTAAAAGAATAAAAACTTTTTCACCTGCATTTACTTTTTCAATAATAGTTTTTAATTTTTTTAATTCTGCATAAAACGTTGAGGTACTCTCTTCCAAATTATCTGTTATGCGCATGCTGCTGATAACTTGCACATGCGACACTGTAAAACTTTCGGCGCAAACAGGAGCGCCTGCCATTGCAAGCACTACATTTATTCCGATACTTCTGAGGTAGGTACTTTTGCCTGCCATGTTGGAACCTGTTACCAGCATTACTTCTCCATCATGCGTAAGCTCTATAAAATTATTGATGCGTTTATTTTTCGGTATTAAAGGATGGCCGATCTCTTTTCCTTCTATAAAAAAATAGCCGGGAACAACTTCAGGAAAAGCCCATTTTGGTTCATTAAAATAAAGTGTCGCAAAACTATTTATTGCTTCAATGTGACCTAAGGTTTCAAACCATGAATTGATATTTTTTTGATGCCTTGATTTCCATTTTTCCAAATCAAGCACCTGTTGCAAATTCCAGAGCAATAAAATATTTAAAGGTGCAGATATTACGAGGTTATATCTTAGGTCAAGCTTGTCTAATATTTTTTTCAGGTACCTGATTTCTTCTGAAGCCTTTTTATTATGCTGCAGAAAATGCGATTGCAGTTCGCGAAATAATTCATTTTTAAAAGTGGCGGTTTCAATGTGGCGGATGCTTACAGACAGCACATCTAACTCATCAGCTATTTTTGAAAGCTTCTCATGTATGGGGGCTATTATTTTATTTATTTGATAAGCCAATACAGCGAATAGAAGAAGCGATAGATAAAAAATTGTTGAACCTACTTCATCGAAAATATAAAGGGTTACGATAGTAAGTATGATTGCCGGAAGCAGGTAGCGTAGCCATTTCCAGGGTTTGAATTGCGAAAATACCGGCGCCTCTTGTACCCAACTTTCAAGGCGATGCTTTGTGGTATGAGTAATAATTTTTTCTTTGCCAAAAGCTTGTAAATTTTGCCGCCACTCCGTTGCAGCTGCTATTTCTTTTATGGCGGATTGTCTTTTTAAAATATCAGCAGGCGATGCAGGGCTTTGTAAATATTCCGCCAGGCAACTGCTTCCCATTTCTGAACTGGTACGGCTTATGTATTGATACAAGGATGCCCTTCCAAAGATGTCGAGGTCATTAGCATAATAATGATCTTTAGGAATATGACGGCTCCCGTCTTCAAAATGGAAATAATTTCCGCTGATATATTTCAGCTCGTTTTTATTTATCTCCAGCAGATGCACTAGATGATCTATCGCATCTTTGTTAGCGAGATCAGCATAAAGCAGCCTTACAAAAACGACTAGTAATAAAACACTTGCTATAATTACATACCACGGCCCGAAAGACCACAGTACATAAAAAGCAAGAAAGATAGCAGCAATACTTCCAAAGCGAAACCAGCCTAAAAGAGACTTCCTTTTTTGTAAAGTTTTTAATTGCCCTTCTAATTTCTGAATTTCCTGTTCATAGAAAATTGTTGGTTCCATTGAAGCCTTGTTATTTTAAAAGCAGTAAAACTAATGTAACTATTGTTGAATAAAACAGTAGTTTAATTTTAGTAAATTTGCAGGCTCAACTGTTTATTGTGAATTGCTCATTGTGAATTGCTCATTGTGAATTGCTCATTGTCAATTGCTCATTGTCAATTGAAACGGGGCTGACCGGTTTTGACAGCATAGTTCTTTGTAAGTATAAGCATGTAGTGCGTTGGATAATTAGCACTTCTCCGTAAGGAGTCCCTTTGGGAAAATCTGAATATTCAAACCTTTTAAATGGCAATACTTCGTATGCCATGGCTGCCTAAGCGATAGCTTAGCAACCATTAGGGCCGTTGAGTGGGCTTACCTGTTGCCATGCTCTTCCGCCGACTTAAAACATCCCGATAACAATCGGGAAACAGGTTGCGGCGATCCAAGGCTGTGCGGATCGCTTAAGTCCCGATAGCCATCGGGAATACAGCTAAGGAAGAGGTTGGTTTGTTTTGCTCCTGCTTTTTCCCGACTCCCGATAACAATCGGGATAATGCAGAAATAAACATGTAGAAGGCTTACGGCGAATATGTTTGGACCAGGGTTCGAATCCCTGCAGCTCCACAAAAGTCAATACCAAATTATGCTAAAAGCCTGCAAACTTAATGTTTGTGGGCTTTTTTATGTGCGTCAGGCATGTATATGAGCTATAGGGTGCAAGTCCCGAACACGCTTTACAGTAGGAAGTGTTAGCCAAGGGCAAGGGTGTCCACCGCGAGGTGGAATCTGAAGGAAGCCGGAGGCAAAAGCCCGCACCTACGAATAGAAACTGCATACGAGGCGGGAGGCTGTGGGTGATGCTGCATAACAAGCAAAAGCCCAATACTGTACGGAAACAGTCAAACGTAAATGCAGAGGTGACATGGGCTGAAAGCGGATATACTTACCCTGAGAGATCTGGTACTAATCCGACAGAGGTACGAGCGAGTACCGAAGTGGAAACAGGTGTTGGAATAAACAATAACATCATGGTAGCACCAGAAGTCAGCCGAGGTCATAGTAAGCCGGAAACGAGCTCCGACAAAGCGGGGAAGGTCTCACAAAGGACGAAGGACTGAATGTTAGAAAGGCGAGGAACTTAAAGGAACTTATGGCAAAAGCCTGTCTGCCGACAGGCAGGCTGCAACAACCGAAACACTTTAGAGAACTACCCATGTGAGGACCTGCCTGCCGGTAGGCGAGTAAGCCGGAAGCTGAAAGTAAAACAAGGGAGGAGTTGAGCCAAGCCACGCAGCCGATAAGGACTACCGCCGGAAGCCTGCCAGCCGCAGGCCGGGAAGTTTTTTTTTTTAGTAATAATATGCTTGAAGAAATCTTAGACATCCGAAACGTTACGAAAGCCTTGAAGCAGGTAACTGCCAACAAGGGAGCCGGAGGTATAGATGGTATGCAGACCGATGAACTTCGCGACTACCTCAACGCCAACTGGCAAGCGCTAAGGATGGATATTTTGGACGGCAGTTACAAGCCGCAGCCGGTGCGCAAAGTAGAAATACCGAAGCCACAAGGCGGTACAAGAATGTTAGGAATACCCACAGTAATTGACAGGCTATTGCAGCAAGCGATAGCCCAATGGCTAAGCCCAAAGTATGAAGAAGGATTTTCCAATCACAGCTATGGATTTAGAGAAAGGCGCAATGCTCACCAGGCGGTGTTTCAGGCGCAGCAAAATCTAAATGAGGGATATGAATGGATAGTAGAGTTGGATTTAGAAAAGTTCTTTGACAAGGTACATCACGACCGCCTGATGAGCACGCTGGCAAAGAGAATAACGGATAAGAGCACACTAAAACTTATCCGCAGCTATCTTACCAGTGGCATCATGGAAGGCGGCGTGTCAAGCCCCCGCACCGAAGGTACGCCACAAGGCAGTCCGCTAGCTTTACGTACACACTCACAAACATTGAGTTTTTCAGGCGGGTGGAAATTAAAAGAGGTAAGTTTTAATATTTTCATAAAAAGTATTACATTTATGATAAATGGAAAGAGCACAGAACTCAGAATTGGCCAAACGCATCAACCAGGCGTTTACCTTGTTGCAAAACAACAAGCCTCAGCCGCATATAGCAGAAAAGCTGATGCAGAAGTATGGCGTATCTCAGGTACAGGCCTACCGTTATATACAGTTGGCCCGGGAGATCAACGAGAAAATGGCGATACCGGAAAGTTCTGTGGTGTTTACAGTAAAGCTTCCACCTACACTGATCAACCGGATAAAGAAACTATCGGGATCCAGAGGGCTATCGATCAGCAAAGTGGTTCATACTGCGCTGGAAGAATTTTTAGCAAAGAAGGGTCATGGCAAAAAAGGAGCAACAACTTAAGGTATCATTTACCTATGATCGTTTGTGGGAGCAAAAGCTCTCTCAGGTTTATCATCTCCTTGTTCCGGCCGGCCAACCAGTTGTTTTCACTGAGCAATCATCATATAAATTAATAGAACAAACTTCAGTATATGAAAACAGCAGCCATATACACCAGAGTGTCCTCGAACCAGCAGAAGGAGAATAAAACCATTGGCAGTCAGGTGGACGAACTCTTAAGTTTTGCAGAACAGCAAGGTTATGTTGTTCCGGATGAGTATGTGCTTAAAGATGAAGGGTATAGTGGTGCTATATTAGTTAGGCCTGGACTTGAAAGAGTAAGAGACCTGAGTGCCGAAGGTCAGATACAGGCGATATTAATTTATAGTCCTGACCGCCTGAGCCGCAATTATGCATATCAGGTAGTATTAATGGATGAATTTGCATCGTGTGGTACGGAAGTATTATTTATTAACTCACCAAAAGCAGATACTCCGGAAGAAGCGTTGTTATTACAGTTTCAGGGCATGATCTCAGAGTACGAACGGGCAATTATTAAGGAGCGGTGCCGCAGAGGGAAACGTTATAAAGCCAAATCAGGGGTGGTGAATGTATTATGTGGTGCGCCTTATGGCTATAGCTATATCAGGAAGACCGAGGATGCCGCAGCTTATTATCAAATCAATGAAAAGGAAGCTGAAGTGGTAAAGGAACTGTTCCGGATGTATACAGAAGATTTTTGTAGCATAGGCACCGTTGCCAGAAAGTTTACTGCTGAAAAAATACCGACAAGAAAAAATACAGGTAAATGGGAACGTTCTGTTATCTGGGCAATGCTTCGAAATCCTGCTTATTGTGGTAAAGCTTGTTATGGAAAAACAGAGCATGCAGAACGCCAAAGAATTACTAAACCATTAAGAGCAAAGGGCGGATTTGCAGTAAAGAATGGGTGTAACAGGGAAAAGCCAAGAGAAGAATGGATAGAAATCCCGGTGCCGGCTATAATCAGCCAGGATGTTTTTGATATCGCACAGGAAAGGTTAAAAAGCAATAAGCTCCATTCACAGCGGAATACAAAAGTAGAAACATTGCTGCAGGGTATGATGGTGTGCAGTGAATGCGGCTATTCTTTATACAGAACGTATACAGAAACATCAGCAAAAAAAAGGATTTATTATTACAGATGTTTTGGTTCAGATCCTTATCGCTTTGAAGGAGTAAGAAAGTGTAATTGCAAACCCCTCAGGCAAGACTACCTGGACAATGTTGTGTGGCAGCAGATAGCAGAGTTATTAGAAGACCCAATGCTGATCCAAAGAGAAGTCGAAAAAAGAGTGGAAGAAACAAGAAAGGCTAGTCCTGTATTAAAACAAAAAGAAGCCATGCTCAGGCAGCGTAATAAATTATCACAGTCAATGGATAAATTATTAGATGCTTACCAGGAGGGTCTTATCACTATAGGGCAATTAAGAACCCGAATGCCGGAATTACAAAGGCGGGTTAATACCACAGAGAAAGAGTTGGAGAATCTGAAAAATCATGAGCTGGCATTGGATCAACGGCTTCAATACCTGGATGCAGAAAGCTTTAAAAACCAGCTAGGCATTAATGTTCATCAACTGGATATAAAAGAAAAAAAGAAGATTTTAAGATTGCTGGTAAAGGAGGTTGTGGTTGGTGACAATAGTATAGATATCAGGCACTCCATACCCTTAAAGGAGAACAAAAATGAGCAAAATAAAAAAAATTACCAATTGTGTACGAGGAGTGCTAAGCCCGCTTTTATCAAACATTGTTTTAGATGAACTGGACAAGGAACTACTTGGCCGGGGCCATCGCTTTGTACGCTATGCCGACGATTGCAGCATCTATGTAAAGAGTGAGAAGTCCGCCCAACGGGTGATGGACAGTATAGCAGGATACATAGAGAGCAAGCTAAAATTAAAGGTAAACCGTACGAAGAGCAAGGTAAGCCGCCCGCAGGAAAGCACGCTTTTAGGATTTTCCTTTTACAGAAGCAAGGAAGGGTGGCAGGTACGCATCGCTCCCAAATCTTTGGAGAGAATAAAGAAAAAGATGAAGGAGAAGACGAAGCGTAACGACCCTTCACCTGCGAAAGAAAAGATAAAGAAAATGGAAGCAGTAATCCGGGGATGGGTTAATTACTTTTCGATAGCCAAAGGCAAAAGTAAGATGCAGGAATTAGATGAATTAGTCAGGACAAGGCTACGAACAGGGATATGGAAACAATGGAAAAAGCCGAAAACCAAAAGGATACACTTAATAAAATTAGGTATCCCAAAGCAAAAGGCATACGAGTGGAGCAACAGTCGCAAAGGTTATTGCCGGGTAGCACACAGCCCCATACTATGCCGTGCGTTAAACAACGAATATTTTACACGCTTAGGGTATGTTGGGTTCACTAACTATTACTATTGGAAAACAGAACATCAGAGAAAACTTTTCTAACAAACCGCCGTATGCCGAACGGCACGTACGGTGGTGTGAGAGGACAGGTAGCCAACTAATGGCTACCTTCCTACTCGATTTTCTTCAATCATTTTTAAAATCGGGGGCTTTCTTCAATACGCATAATGTTTCGCCCTTCGTCAGGGTGCAATGAATTTAAGGTATGTGTCCAATAAGGCAGGGTATGTCCCCGAAGCGTTGGCAAAAAAAGCACACTCTTTTGCAAGTTAGCTTTTGTGTGTGGCTTTGTGTGCTTGCAAATGTGTGTGCTTTTGTGTGTTAGTGTCATTTCAAAAAGTAACGCAGTCCAATATACCCCTCTCGTCCCCTTGTTGGTCCCCAGGCTGAACTTGTGTCAAAGTAAGGACTGAAAGGGTCTTGCCAACTTATAATTGGCTGCTGTTGCCTGAAATCAAAAATATTTTCACAACCTGCATACACTTCAAACTTTTTAAAATTGTAAGTAACCTGTGCGTTCACAGTTGTGTAAGGCTTTGATTTGTCTGGGCGTTGGTATTGTGGCGGATTGCTTGATGTACTGGGCAATTGCTGTACGCCGAACCATTGAATGTTTGCATCAATATGCCACTTGTTATTTATCGGTTTATATGAAATGGCATTTAAAATTTTGTTTCGTGGATTAAATGGAAGCAATTGTTTCTGGTCACCAATTTTTCTGTAAACGTCAAGAAAGTTGTAAGACGTTCTTAAGTCAACTCGTTTGAACAATTTTAGATTTAGTTCTGCCTGAAACGCATTGCTTGCCGATAACCCTTTAAAGTTTCCAATGTATGCTTTTGTTGGTTCAGTATTGTAATCGGGAAATATCTGGTTCAAAAAACGAGTGTAATAATAGTCTGCTGAAAAATAGCCTTCAAAATTATTCTTACCAAATTTTTGCGTAAAGTTTATGCCTGTGTTCCATGCTTTTTCAGGTTGCAGTGTTTCATTAAAAATAACATCCCGTTGACTGGCTAAGAGAAAAATATTCTCACTGAAAACATTTGCAGTTCTCCAACCATACCCAACGGAAGCCCGTACAGATGTTTTTTCTGTTGGTGAATATTTTAATAATGTTCGTGGTGTAAATATGAAACCAAACTTGTTATGATGGTCAAACCTTGCGCCTGCTATCCATGTAAATTTTTCTTTGCCGAAATACAACACATTTTCTGCAAACACACCGGGAATATTTTCAAGTTTTTTATAATTGCCTGCATAAGTATGGTTCAATGGGTTTTGTGAGAACGAAATATTTTCATCTAAATTAAAATACCGATAGCTTACACCTGCTTTAAAATTGCTTTCATCTTTGTATGTCCATTCAAATTGTAAAGCCGTATTGAATATAGTTTGTTTCGCATCATATTTAGTTAGTCCATACCAACTGTTTTGATTTTGATATTGAGCTGATGCAAACAATACAACCCGTTTACTATCATCAAAACGGTAAGCTGTTTTTGTGTAGAGTTCAGGTTGGTTGATGTTTACTATTTGCCCGTAAGCAGAAGTTTTTCCTTCATCTGTTGACGGATTAAAAAATGTTTGTCCACCAATTCGTTTTTCGTTCGTAAACCTAACTCCGATATGGCTGCTCCATCCAAAATCATTTTCGTTACCATACTTCAGTTTGTCATAAACTTCGTATCGGGTGACTAATGGCAAATCAAGAAAATTATCGTTGTCTTTGTCCCACTTTGATGCAGGCTGCACTATATGGGCTGCCAATAAATTGCTCCATCGCTTTTTCTTAAAACTATAATAACCGTTCAACTGTTTTTCCCAAAAACTATTGAGGTAGGCATTGAAGAAAAATTT
Organism: Hanamia sp.; assembly: GCA_965217965.1. Taxonomy (GTDB): domain Bacteria; phylum Bacteroidota; class Bacteroidia; order Chitinophagales; family Chitinophagaceae; genus Ginsengibacter. The sequence continues at coordinate 2,545,605 of CBDCJQ010000002.1, forward strand.
ATCTGCCTTGTCAGGTTCTATTGTTTCAACGTTAATTTGTCCACTAATGCTTTCCCAACCTTGTAACACAGAGTTTGCGCCTTTTGAAACATATATGTTATCAACCAACGGTCCCGGGATTGCACTAATTCCGTAAGTGTAACTTAAACCTTGTACTAATGGAAAGCCATCAAGCAAGACCTGATTGTAAACACCACTTAAACCCAAAATGCGAAGCTCCTGTGCATTGGTAACAATGTTAGTAGTAGCTGGCTGAACCGAAGCATTTGTATTGAAGCATCCTGCAAGGTCGCAACATGCTCCTTTTTTTAATTCTAATGAAGTGATAACTTCTGTTTTAAATGGAATGATGTTTGAAATGTATTGCCCGGGTCTTCGTGCTGTAATTGTTATATCAGATAATTGTTTGGCAGAAACAAGCTTGAAATGAATACTGGTGTACGTGTTTATGTCAATCGTATCGCTTTCATAACTTACAAAACTTGCAACTAATTTTCTTAAACTATCTGAAGTTTGTTTTATTTCAAATTCTCCTCGCCCGTTTGTGTGTGTGCCAATAGAAGTGTTAAGCCAATAAACATTTGCTCCTGCCAACGGTTCGTTTTTATCGCCTGTTACTTTTCCTTTTATGGTTTGTGCATTCGCCGAAAAGCCTAAGGTCAAAGTAAACAGTATGATGATAATATTTTTCATTTTACTGTTCGTTTGGTTTTAAAAATATACAGCAATGCACGGCACACTTCGTGTATGCCGTGCAACTGTAATAAAAGAAGATTAGTTTTTTCTCTTCTTTACCTTGTAAGGTTTCTCGTTTGGGAAATCACAACTTGGCGCATCCTGCACTGCTGCTACAACTTGCTGATAATTGATTAAGGCAGGATTATAAATAACCTGAAATTTAGTAGTAGCGGCAGCTTTGCTAACCGCTTTAATTGATGTGATGCCCTTTTCCGGTTGAACTCTTTTACAGATAACAGGTAGGTCGCCACCGCAGGTGATACCTGATACTTCAAATGTTACCGTTGTATCTTTTGAAACGATTGTTGATTGAGCAGCCGAACGATTAATAAAGGCAAAGCAAAATGTAACGCACATTGCAATTGCCAAAACGAATTTATTTTTCATTTTGATTTTTTAGTAGTTAAATAATTTTTTGAACTTGGTTTAAAACGTGTTAAATGTTTGAACACTTCTGTAAGGTTCATAGTGCCAAATTGCTTTTTGAGAATTTCAAACCTGTCGCAGTCATCACAATCGCCAGGGCAGGCTTCCGCTGCCGTAACTAACGCTATCGCTAAATTCTTTCTAAACAAATCATCCAAAATGTCATAGAGAGCTTTGTCAACGATGCCTTCTACGGCTTTGAATTGAATATAGATGTCTTCGGCACTTCTGTCCTGCTCAATCATCTTATCAATAGCAGTAATTTGCCCCTGAATAGAATTAAGCTGACGTTTTAAAACTTTCTTTTCTTCTTTGGATAACATAGCTATTTTGAATTCAATGCTTAGAAACAATTTTTAGAAATCTTTACAAGTTTCAGCACATTCCAAACTGGCATCGGAACAAGACTTACACTCTACGCCACATGCTTGATTGTCTTTGCAAGAATTTTTACAAACATCAGCACATTGGCGACAGGTCTTTTCACAAATAGCAACAAAATCCTTTGCATAATTTGAGTTTTTTGAAATGAGCGAAGCTGTAAACAAACATATATCAGCACAATCACGGCATGTAGCGACACAGTTTTTCTTATCGCTGCCTGTATTGTTTTTCAAACAACTATCGTAGCATTGATTGCATTCAGCCGCACATTTCAAACATGCTTCTAAGCATGATTTTACATTCTTTTCCATAATTTTTGATTTTAGAATGTAAAGATGAAATACAGAGAGGGGGTCTGCCAAACATTTTTTTAAATATTTAACACAATGAATGTTGCTTTAGTTGAGATAAGGCGGAAAAGTCATCAACTAATCTTAGGCGGTTGCCAAAAATCCGGATAGAATTGCGGCTTGATTTGAAGTGTCAACAAAGAAAGTTCTTTGCTTATGAAAGGTCTTGCAGTGAAATTAATTTTTGGAAATTCAACTATGAAGCCTAAGCAAGTGTTGCAAGATTGAAACGGGTTACAGTTATTGTCTTGGGATTTTTCATTATTGTTTGATTGCTTTCTGTTAGTCCTCTTGTCTTGTGTCTGTTTACGACAATGGTCGCAACAAGCAGTCTCAACATTTTCTGTAGTGAGCAAAGCGCTAAGGGCTGGCTCAAAAGTCAGTGTCAATAAAACAAGTGTCATTATAAAAGCAAACAAACGCATAAGTCGCAAAGCTAAGGAATTGTTGGCGGGTAGGAAAATTTTTGGCTCTTTTGCAAGGTGCTTTTGTGTTTGTCGGCTGTTGCTAATAATTATCTTGTTCATGTTTGAGACGAAGATGATTAGAATTCTGTCCGCTGGGTGGTGGGTGGGGCGTAGGCATTTTTAGCTCTTTGCAAGGTTGGCTTTGTGTCTAGGTTTTGTGCGGCTTGCAATGTGCTAAAAATAGCGTGGGGTCGGTCGGCAAAGTCATGGATGCTTGTATATGTGTAGGATGTTCAATAGAGTGACGTACAACAATATATTATTCAAAGAACTATTCGCCTGACAAAGTACCAAATATTGCAAACGCTTCCAAAATTGCTTAACACAATTAAAACAACTACAGATAGACCGGGCGAACGCATTACATTGGGTTTGGCAAAATATGGGGTAACGTACTTGCCATCAGCTTTTGTAATTCTATTCAGCAACAGTTCCCGGCTGAAAGTTCTCTGTTCCTCTTTGTAGTTATCTTCCTGTTTTGTTATTTTATCATCTGACGCTCCGGCTGACGGAATACTGTTGCCCGTACTTCGCCAAGCCCTGCTCGATATCTGCTCCTCTTGTGTTCTGTCAAACTAATGGCTCGGTTAATTTAAGCGATTTATAATCAGTGGTGGATTTGGGGTGAAGAGGGCAGATTGCAAACATCCTGAAGGGGCGTAAAGCAATATTGAGGGAAGGAAAATTATCCTGTAGTACAAGTAAGTGTTACGATGCAATGGCTTATTGCAAATAGGCAGGTAAAAGACTGCCTACTGAAGCGCAATGGGAATTTACAGCGAGAGGTGGATTTAAAAAATGAAATTTAAGTATTTTTAATGGCCATACATGGCTTGCCGGTAATATATTTCTTGCCACATAATGGTTATATCTCTTTCGGACTTGGAGCGTTTAAAAAATTAAGTAATTTTCGTTGATATTTTTATTTTAAACAAGCAATACTCAACATTTTCCTAACCCCGGCACTAAAGACGAATCAGTAAATGGTTTGCAATTATATATTAAGCTGTAAGCAAACAATTTTTTCACATCTAAAAAAATGAATTTCAAAATCCCTATGATAGTTGTCGAAACTACATTTATTATTTATACATTTATAGCCCCGGTAAGTTTACAGGACAAATGAGATGATTTTCTAAGTTGTTTTAAAACTATTTTTATGAGATTGCTTGAATTATAAAATGCGTGCGGGCATTAAACGTCTGTTTTATTTTACTTTATTGATACTCTTTTTTCTAAAAGAATTAAAATTTATTTTCTATTGAATAAAAATTGATAAGCATGAAAAAAATCCTAAGCTGTTTCCTGGTAATCCTAACCTGCTGCTGTGTTTCAAAAAACACTATTGCGCAGCAAACAAATGTCGAGATCAATTATAACGGGAACAATATTAAAATCAATAAAAATATTTATGGGCATTTTGCCGAGCACCTTGGCCGTTGTATCTACGATGGGTTCTATGTTGGAGAAAATAACAAGACTGTCCCTAATACTGAGGGAGTGCGGAACGATGTTATTGCTGCGCTGCGCAAAATGAAAATTCCTTTACTACGCTGGCCGGGCGGGTGTTTTGCAGATACTTATCATTGGAAAGATGGTATCGGCCCAAAAGATAAAAGACCATCAATGGTAAACACCTGGTGGGGAGGCGTTACAGAAGACAACAGCTTCGGCACACACGATTTTTTAAATATGTGCGAAAGGCTTGGCGCTGAGCCATATATTTCCGGTAATGTAGGAAGCGGTTCCGTACAGGAATTTTCTCAATGGCTGCAATATGCAAATTTTGATGGTAAAAGTCCTATGTCGGACTGGAGGAGGGCGAATGGCCGCGATAAGCCCTGGAATGTAAAGTACTGGGGTGTTGGCAATGAGGCGTGGGGCTGCGGTGGTAATATGACGCCCGAATATTATGCCAACATATACAAGCAATATGCTACGTTTATGACCGATTGGACAGACTCCCATAATTTATTTCGCATCGCTTCCGGCGCCAATGGTGCAAACTATCACTGGACAGAAGTGCTGATGCGTGACATCCCCCAAGGCATGATTTCCGGCACCGGCCTTCATCATTACGCGGTTATTGACTGGAATCATAAAAGCTCCGCAACTGATTTTTCGGAGCAACAATATTTTCAAACATTGAAGTCCGCCTGGGAAATGGAAGAGCTGGTAACAAAACATTCCGCGATCATGGACAAGTACGATCCCCAAAAGAAAATTGCATTGGTCGTAGATGAATGGGGCGGCTGGTATGATGTGGAGCCCGGCACAAATCCGGGGTTCCTTTACCAGCAAAATACAATGCGTGATGCAATGATCGCCGGCATGACGCTGAATATTTTTAATAATCACGCTGATCGTGTTCGCATGGCAAATCTTGCACAAACGATCAATGTATTGCAAGCCGTTATCTTAACCAATAAAGAAAAATTAATTCTTACGCCTACTTATCATGTGATGGAAATGTACAACGTACACCAGGACGCAACCTTGCTGCCTCTTGAAATTAAGACAGACAATTACACCCCTGGAGATGAAAGCCTGCCCTCAGTCTCTTGTTCGGCTTCCAAAGATTCCCTTGGCCTGGTTCACATATCTCTTACTAACATTAATGCTAAAAAAGATGAAACTGTTACGATAAATGTAGCCGGGCAAAAATTTTCAAAAGTAACAGGAAGAATTTTAACTTCTGCTAAAATGCAGGACCATAATACATTTGAAGAACCCGAAAAAATTAAGCCGCAGCAATTTACCGGCTCATCATTTACCGGCGATAACTTAAGTGTAAAGCTTCCGCCATTTTCAGTGGTGGTGTTGGAATTAAAATAGTACTGTTACAGATAAACCAATAGCTGAATTTATAACGCCAAATCTCTTTTCTTTTCTGCAGAAAGGCTGGATGAGGTGGTAAATCAAAGTTGCAAACGTCACCAAGAGGCTGGATAAACTGATGGCCGCTATTTGTGCCAAAGCTATTTTAAAATAATTTTTTAAAAGATATGGAGAATCCTTTTTTTATTAATAAACACAAACACAATATGAAACAATTGAGAGTAATTTTAGTCGCGGCATTTTTAGTAATGATTGCGATATTGTCCTGTAATTCTAATAATGAAAATAACGTGAAAGAAAACTCCTCTAAAGATTCCACAAAAACCGGTATAACACAAAAGGACTGGGGAGAATTCGATGGAAAGAAAATCTCGCTTTATACATTGACCAATGATAAAGGAAACCAGGTCACCATTTCAAACTATGGCGGCACCGTCACTTCGTTTATTACGCCCGATAAGAATGGAAAAAAATCGAGCAGCATAATTGGCTTTGATAGCCTGGCCCCTTATCTGCGGCAACCACCTTACTTCGGCGCATTGATCGGCCGCTATGGTAACCGTATCGGTGATGCAAAATTTTCATTGGATGGTAAAGAGTATACGCTTGCTGCCAACAACGGAAAAAATCATTTGCATGGCGGAATAAAGGGCTTTGATAAAGTTGTTTGGGATGCATTTGTTCCCGATAGCAGCCAGCCGTCTCTTACCTTAAAATACTTGAGTAAAGACGGTGAAGAAGGTTACCCCGGAAACCTAAGCGTAACCGTACATTACACACTTACTAATGATGATGGCCTTAAGATTGAATACGATGCTGAAACTGATAAGGCCACGCCGGTCAATCTTACCAACCATAGCTATTTTAATTTGACCGGCGATGTTAGCAATACAATTCTTGACCACATACTGATAATAGATGCAGATCATTATACGCCTGTTGATACAACGTTAATCCCAACGGGTGAAATAAAATCAGTGAAGAACACGCCGTTTGATTTTACCACACCAAAAAAGATTGGAAGAGATATCGGCCAGGTACCTGGCGGCTATGACCACAACTGGGTGTTGAATAAAAAAGATAGTTCATTGCAGAAAGTTGCGGAACTAACAGATTCGGTTAGTGGCAGAACAATGGAAGTATATACCACACAACCTGGCTTGCAATTTTATACAGGGAATTTTTTAGACGGAACTTTCACAAACCGCGGCGGCACACCTCTTAAAGTGCATACTGCCTTATGTCTGGAGACACAGCATTTTCCTGATTCGCCCAATAAGCCTAATTTTCCTTCAACCATTTTACACCCTGGTGAAAAATATCACAGCGTTACCATGTATAAATTTTCGCATAAATAATCAGATTGTATAAAGAAAATGTTTTATAAAAAAAAGAAAAATAGAAGCGGTTATTATTTGATGATAAAGGCATTGTTATTTATGTGCTTTATACTTGTTTGTAGCAGCGGAATTGCACAGAGCTCAACAACTGACATCACTATTAATGCAACCAAAACCACCGGCTCTTACAAAACCATCTGGTCTTATTACGGGTATGATGAAGCGAACTACACAACCAGGAAAGACGGCAAAAAATTGTTGATGGAATCAGCAGCCTTGAGTCCATCGCCTGATTACGTAAGAATGCATAATTTATTAACCTCGGGTGATGATAAAGTTGATTTAAAATGGAGCACTACCCAACGCATTTTCGCAGAATTAATTTTTCTGGTTATAACAGGGGGGGCAATTGCAAAAAATATCAAGGCAAAAAAATTGAATGCTGTTAACGGTATAATAAATTATAAACCGGCATTGCTAAAGCATGCAGTCACACTTTTAAAATTAACATAGTAATGAAGGCTTTTATTTTTGACCTGAATGGCACCATCATTGATGATATGCATTATCATGCACAAGCTTGGTACGATATATTAAATAATGATTTGAATGCAGGCCTGTCGTGGGAAGAAGTGAAAGCGGAAATGTATGGAAAGAATGATGAATTGCTTGTAAGGGTTTTTGGCAAAGATCATTTTTCTCAGCAAAAAATGCATAAGCTTTCTATCGAAAAAGAAAAGAGATATCAAACGGCCTATTTACCAAAGCTCAGTCTTATAAAGGGTTTACAGGAGTTTTTGGAAAAAGCGGAAAAACAAAATATTCTAATGGCAATCGGCTCTGCCGCCATTCCTTTCAATATTGATTTTGTGCTGGATAATCTCAATATCCGTCATTTTTTTAAAGCCATTGTAAGTGCCGATGATGTTGCCATCAGCAAACCTGACCCTGAAACATTTATTAAATGCGCTAAGCTGTTAGGTGTTGACCCCGAAGAGTGCATCGTATTTGAAGATGCGCCGAAAGGTGTGGAGGCAGCTCAAAATGCCGGGATGAAAACGGTGGTACTTACAACCATGCATAGTGCCGAAGAATTTGAGAAGTATAATAACGTGATTAATTTTTTTTCGGATTATACGTCTGCCGGCCCAAATGATCTTGAGTAAGAATACAATTATTGAAGTAATAAATTGTTTCTTATCTCTTAAAATTGTTCATGTTGTTCTTCTAATCAAAAGATATTTTAGTGCGCTCTGCTAAAAAAATTATTCTTATTGATCAGTTTCTGATAAAAATTTATTAAGAAGTTTTTTAATGTCATAAATACACTTAACTTAGCATTGGCTTCAATAATACGATTGCAACGCATGGAATTTGAAAAAAAATATGAGGAATCAACACTAATTTCTTTGCTTGCGCAGGATAGCGAATATGCTTTCCAATTCATCTTCGACAGGTACCGCGACAAAACTTACAAGGTGGCCATGATGTATGTAAAGTCTTCCAACATTGCCGAGGAGATTGTGCAGGATGTGTTTCTTAAGCTTTGGTATCAGCGAAAAAATTTGGGTGAAATTCGCTCCCTCGAAAACTGGCTCTTTATCCTGACAAGAAATCTCACTTTTAACTGCCTGAAAAAAATAGCTTACGAATGGTCGGCAAGAGAAAAATGGATAGAGCAAAATGTTTTCTCGGAAAATACCACTGATCACAGACTATTAAGCAAAGAATACCAGGCACTGTTGCAGGAAGCTATAAATCATTTGCCGGACCAACAACAGGAAGTTTACAGGCTGGGCAAAGAAGAGGGCTTTTCTTATGCCGATATAAGTAAGCACTTATCTATATCTCCGCTTACCGTAAAGACCCACATGGCAAGAGCCTTGGCTTTTATTCGTTTATTTTTCCACCAGAATGCTGAGCTCTTTATACTCTTTGTAATATTCTATGTTGTGAGGGCTTAAGAGTGTTTTGAATTGAAACATTTATGCCGGCGGAATCAAATCCTCTACTTGTGCATAAATATCTTTTAAAGGAAGATCATAATCAATAGCGCTGATATGAATGTGGCCGTTTTTTTCTTTCGCAGTATTTAATACCCATTCGTCATTTTCAATACGAGTATAAATTTCTGCCACATACTCTGTACTGCTGATCAATATATAATTTTTAAGAGAAGGGATGCTCCGGTACAATTTAAATTTGGTTCCCCTGTCATAATCCTCCGTTGAGAGAGAAAGCACTTCAAATATAACAGTTGGGTTCAAAAGCGTATCAAATTCTTCATCCAAATATTTTTCTTCTCCACACACAACGGTTACATCAGGATAAGTATATAAGCTGTTCTCAGCATTGTGAACTCTAAGGTCGCTTGGGAAAAAAGTACAGCTTTTTCCTCTAAGATGTTCTCCAATGGCCAGAATAATAGATGCAACTATTTTATTATGTTCTTTCGTAGCTCCCGCCATTGCAAAGACTTCACCTTTATAATATTCGCTTTTGTTCAAGGCTTTTCTTTCTTCTTCCAGATAAGCTTCTTCAGAAAGTAATGTTTTAGAAATTGCCGGCATGATGTTTCATTTTATTTTCTATAAAATTAATGATTTAATAAGAGAGTCTCAATACCGAATAAACCGAAGAAAACCCCACAGGTTTCAAAAACCTGTGAGATGTGTGTGAACTCCATTTCATTGCCGTTGGCTTCAGCCAACGGCTCCCTGATTTTTTTTAGCCATTGTACTCCATCCGCTCATGCCGATTGTCTTTATAATAACGATTGTTTTGTCTTATCCCAACGATTGTAATTAAATCATCTAATGCTTAGCAGAGAAAAATTTATAACATTTCTTGGAAAATACGCAGCAAATGATCTATCGATCGAAGAGCGGAACCAATTATTTGATTGCATAACATCCGGCGCTTACGACGATGTATTGTTGAAACATATTGAAAATAATCTTCGAAATAAAAATGTAGAAGGCGCCAATCTTCTCCCGGAAAAATCAGCCGGCCTTCTCCAAAAAATTCTCTCATCTGAAAAACAAAATTCTTTATTGATGCCCAAAAGATCAAAAATGAAAATACTTTATTGGGCTGCTGCTGCGGCTGTTACTATCGGTATTATTTTTTCGGTTTTTGTATTTAAAAGCCTCGAAAAGAAAGATGATCTTTCAACATTAGCTTTCGAAAAAAACATGGTTGAAAAAATAAATTCAACCGCCCTTCCATTGCAAATAAAAATGGAAGATGGAAGTTTTATCACGTTGCAACCTGGCTCTGCCATTCACTATCCGCAACATTTTTTATTAGACAAAAGAGAAATTTTTCTTGAGGGGGAAGCTTTTTTTGAAGTGAGCAAAAATCCAAACCGTCCTTTTTTTGTTTATAATAAAAATGTAGTAATACGTGTGTTGGGTACAAGTTTTAATATTAAAGTAAATAAGGAAAATAAACAGGTAGAAGTTGCCGTAAGAACAGGAAGGGTAGAGGTATATGAATATAAATCTTTAGAAAAAACAAGTGACATTAAAAGAAATGACGGCGTAATTCTTTTGCCTAATCAAAAGGTAACCTATTACCAGGACACGCATTCATTCAAGCCTTCGCTTGTTGATCATCCGTTACCTGTCATTCGTGATTCAGTCAGCAAAAAAATACCCGTTGAAAGTTTTGTCTTCGAAGAAGCGCCTCTTAAAAAAGTATTGGTTGATTTTGAAAAAGCCTTTGATATTGATATCGTTGTTGAGAATGAAAATTTATACAATTGCCTTTTTACCGGCGATGTAAGCCGGCAGGATCTTTATAAAAGGCTTGATATTATTTGCCAGGCAGTACAAGCATCTTACGAAGTAAAAGAAACAAAAATTTTAATAAAAGGTACAGGCTGTAATTAATACTCAATATTATTTAACCAAAAAATTTACAATGATATAACCATTAAAAAATCAGAGCACCTGGATCAATAAAAAAAGCCGGCAACGTAGAGCATTGCCAGCTTTATAAAGCACCTTATCCAGGTACAATTTTGTCCGGATCATTTTACCAAACGAACAAAACCTTTTAAAATTATGAAAAATAAGCAACTCGTTGCTACAACACTGCTTGTAATGAGAATAACGATTGTACAATTAACACTTGCCTTTGTTTTCACCTTTTCCTTGTACGCTAAAGAAACATCCGCCCAGGAAATTCTGGATAAGAAAATTTCAATGTCTGTTGAAAATATGCAGCTCAGGAAAATAATCTCGAAGCTGCAAACTCAAACCGGGGTGAAATTTATTTATAGCCCGAATACAATCGGCGCCGGTCGCAAAATTTCCTTTTCTGTTGAAGACAAAAAGCTGGGTGTATTTATTAATGAATTTATCAAGCCGCTCGCCATTGATTATAAAATAGTGGATGGGCAGGTATTATTATTTCCCATAGATAACAGTACAAAAACTTCCGCGGAGAGCAATACTGCGCCTGCAGGAGATCTTCAAACAAATTCATTACTTGTTGTTGACAATATTGTAACCGGTACTGTAACTGATAATAATGGAACACCCTTGATCGGCGCCACAGTGATGGTAAAATCTAACAGGAGCAGGGTTACTGCTACAGATAATGCCGGTAAATTCAGATTGGATATTGGCTCCCCGTCTGCCGTGCTTGTAATAAGTTATACGGGATTTAAGCCGCAGGAAATCGGCGTAACCGCCAACCAATCCGTTTCAATCGCACTCTCTATTGCCGAAAATAGTTTGGACGCGGTAATAGTCACCGGTTATTCAAAACAATCCAAAAAAGATGTGACCGGTGCTGTATCAACCGTCTCTGCAGACGTGATTGCAAAAACGCCTGTAACTGATGTAGGCTCTGTATTGCAGGGAAGGGTGGCCGGCGTAAGTGTAGATGCGCAAGGTGGCCCGGGCAGCATTGCCTCTGTTCGCATAAGAGGTTTTGGAAGTAATGGAAATAATGATGTGCTGTACGTAATTGATGGAGTTCAAATGAGGGGTGGCAGCAATTTGATAAACCCAAATGATATTGAAACGATCACGGTATTAAAAGACCCTTCCAACACAGCATTATATGGTGCACAAGGGGGTAATGGTGTAATCGTGATTACTACTAAAACCGGTAAACGCGGTGCCGCTCCTAAATTAGAATATAGCAACTATGCATCTTGGGAAACTCCCACAACATATCCCACCAGCCTAAGCCCCCAGCAATATGCTGATGCCTATTGGAAATATTTAAAAAATTCTAATTTGCCATTGACCGACCAGTTCTATGGCAGCGGGCCAACGCCGGTATTACCAGATTATATTATAGAAAGAGCTGTGCCTCCGCAATTGGTGGCAGCAGAAGCCAGCCCTGAAGTAAATCCATTGCTATACAATTTATTGAATTATAGAATTCTAAAAACAAACAAAGAAGGAACCGATTGGTTCAGGGCCGTACTGGGCCAAAGTTTTACCAATAACCACCAGCTAACTTTAAGTGGCGCTACTGATAAAAGTAATTACTCATTAGGGTTTGGTTATTTAAATAACAAAGGCACTTTATTATCCACATATTTTACAAGATATTCGTTAAGGGTAAACACCGAATTCAGGCCGGTGCAATGGTTGAGAATGGGAGAAAATGTTGAGTTCTCCTACACGCAAGGAGCAGGCACGGATAACCACAATCCGCAAGGCACGTTGGCGGATCTTTATCAAAGAAGCCCGCTGATACCGATATATGATATAGCCGGAAATTATTCCGGGCCTAAAGGAATTGCAGATACCAGGGCTTTGCATGCCGGTGGAAACAACCCTGTGCTCGGGCAAACAAACGGACGCGAAAATAGTAATGGTTACAATGCCGGTATGATAGGTTCTGCGTTTATTGATATTGAGCCGGTAAAAGGATTGATCTTTGAAAGCCGCGTTGGCGCCCAATTCTACCCGTATAGCTTCCGCTATTTTCTAGATACTTTTCCGCAAAATGTTTTTTCTGCTACCTATAACCAGTTCTCTGAAGGTGGTGGATACAGCAGCGATTTGCGATGGACAAACAAACTTTCTTATGATCTGCGCCTTGGTTCCCTGCACAGGATAAACGCTTTTGTAGCTTACGAGTCTGATAAAGATCTCTCAAGATATAATAGCGGTACTACACCTAATTTACCCTATACAACGCCGGGTTATCTCAATTTAAATAATGGTGTGCCTAATAATAACGGGGGGCCTTACAACACGGTAAGCGGTGGCAGTGGAATAGAAACAAGTACCTCTGTATTCGGAAATTTAAATTATGCTTTTGCAGATAAATATCTTGCAAGCTTTGTTGCAAGAAGAGACGGCTCTTCGAAATTTGGCCCCTTAAGCCGTTACGGAAATTTCTTTTCTTATAGCGGCGGGTGGAGAGTTTCAAAAGAAAAATTTATGCAAAATATAAGCTGGGTGAACGATTTTAAATTGCGTGCGGCTTATGGAGAAAATGGTAACAACGCTATTCCGCCTGATTTATATAAGGATAGCTATATCACCAGCGGATACATTAACTATTACAGCTACGATATAAATGGTACCAATAATTCCGCGTTTACCGGTGCCGGTTTATACCAGCTGGGCAATCCATACATTCATTGGGAAACTAACAAGACGACCAACTTAGGTTTTGACGCGACTTTATTCGACAATCATTTTACGGTTGCCTTCAGTTGGTTTGATAGAAAAACAAAAGACCTGCTGGCCGTGCCGCCGGTAACGGGCTTAAGAGGCGATGCCCTGGCGCCTTATGAAAATATTATGCAATTTTCCAACAAGGGCGTAGAGCTGGAGTTAGGCTATAATAATAAGATCGGGCAATTGGCGTACGAGATGAATTTTAATATCGCCACCTACCGCAACAATGTTGATTATATAAGCGAAGACAGCGTAGCACACATTAATGGAAGGTCTTATGCGCCTACACATTTTTCTCTTACACGCAGTGAAGTAGGGAAACCTGTATCAAGCTTTTTTGGCTACATACAAGAAGGCATATTCCAGTCTGCCGAAGACTATACAAAATATGGCGTAGCGCACAATGGCCTTACCGCCACGACAGCCGCAGGCCATTTTAAGTTTAAGGATATAAATAATGATGGTAAAATAAATGATGATGACCGCACCTTTATAGGCAACCCGCACCCTAAGTTCAGCTATGGCTACAACCTGAATTTGTATTATAAAAATTTTGACGTTGGAATATTTTTACAAGGAGTGTCCGGTAATAAAATATTCAATTACTGGCGTGCTTACACTGTATTCCCCGGCGCACAGGGAGCAGGTGCGGATGATACCTGGAGTCCCACTAACACCGATGCGAAGTTGCCTATTTGGAACAGTACTATTTCAGATGATATAAAGCCATCCAGCTTTTTTGTAGAAGACGGTTCATACCTGAGATTGAAGAGCCTGCAACTGGGTTATACATTTCCTGCCTCAAAAGCCTTCAGTAAAATAAGGGTGTATATGCAGGGATATAATCTTTTCACTTTTAGCAATTACTCAGGGATAGACCCGGAAATAAGTACGGGCAGCGCTACTAATATCGGCGTTGATTTCGGCGGCAATTATCCCATCTCAAGAAAAATTATTGTTGGCCTCAACCTGGGGTTATAAAATTATAAAGACAGCTATATGAAAAAAATATTGATCATCCTCTTATTCCTTTCGGTAATAAATACGGGATGTAAAAAAACTTTCCTGGATGTAGATTCTACCACCGGTATATCGCTTGAAGAGCTCTCAAATAAAGCGGGTGTAGAGCAATTATTAATAGGCGCTTATCATGATGTTACGGGGCTCACAGTAAAGTCGAGCTGGTGGAGCACCAGTGGCACTAATTGGGTGTATGGCGATATTACCTCGGGCGATGCTTATAGAGGTGGCACCAATGATGGTGCGGATGGGCTGACCATTGAGCATTTTCTAACACAGCCATCTACGAATTACCTGGCCGATAAATGGCGCACCGTTTATGATGGCGTTGCCCGTTGTAACAAAACAATTTTAGCCGCCAATGCGGCTACTGATATGACCGACCAGGAAAAGACCGTAGCCATTGCAGAAGCTAGATTTTTAAGAGGGCACTTTCATTTTGAAGCAAAAAAGATGTGGAACCACGTGCCGTATATAGATGAAAATGTTACTGATTTTAAAGTATCAAATGAAACCGATATCTGGTCAAACATTGAAGCCGATTTCCAGTACGCTTATGATAACATGCCGGCGATACAAAAATATAAAGGCCAGGCTAACAAGTGGGCTGCTGCCTGCTACCTTGCCAAAGCTTATATGTTTGAGAAAAAATTTGCAGAGGCCAAAATTTTGCTAAACACCATTATCCCTTCCGCTTATGGAGGCAGTGGCAGCGGCGTAAATGCTCAGGGGCAGCCGTATGCATTAATGGCAAATTTCGATGACAACTTTAATCCTGAATTAGAGAATAGCCCGGAGCATGTTTTTCAAATTGAATTTTCTGCCAACGACGGTTCTAACAGTGGAAATTCTAACATTGGCGAAGTGGCTAATACGCCTGCCTTTTATCCCTTGACCAGTTATTATGTAACCTGGAAGCAACCATCTTTTAACCTGGTGAATGCATTTAAAACAAACGCCAATGGTCTGCCGATGCCGGATAATTTTAACGATGTAAACATGACCAATGATATGGATTATAAAGGTTATGATTATTATAATGCCTACCAGGGAACAGTTGATCCGCGGCTGGATTGGACAGTTGGAAGAAGAGCTATTCCTTACCTTGATTGGACCACACCATCTTATTACAGCGGCTATGGAAGCAACCCGGGCAGCGACCCTGACTATGGCTGGATCAATGACCGCACATTTGGCGGGCCCTACATACCAATAAAAAATAACTTCAGGTATGCCGGTGGCAATTTTGGAAAATACAGCGAAAATTATGCGCAATATTATTTACTTACCAGTGCGGTAAATGTTAGCATCATCCGCTTTGCCGATGTATTACTTTGGGCTGCCGAGTGCGAAGTAGAAGTAGGTAGTCTCGATCGTGCACGCACACTAATAAATTATGTTCGCAAGCGGGCCAGGGATGGCCGCTACGTAGAAGTAGTATATGATGATATTGGCGGATATGCGGCCTCTGCCAATTATTATGTGGAGCTGTATAATACTCCCTTTGCCGGCCAGGCCGAAGCACGTAAGGCTGTTCGCTTTGAAAGAAGATTGGAACTCGCCTTAGAAGGGCAACGTTTTTTTGATCTTGTACGCTGGGGCATTGCGGCAGATTATATCAATAAGTATGCGCAGGAAGAGCAAAGCAGGTTACCTAAAGATTTTACAAATACGCATTTTACGGCTGGCAAGAATGAATATTTTCCTATACCCCAAATAGAAATTGATTTGAATGCTAAAATAAAGCAAAACCCGGGTTATTGAGTTGTATGCCCATGTCACTGCCTGTACAGTATTGCCCTGTCAACATTTTAAATTCTATTAACCAAGATGATTGCATGCGTTGTTTAAAAAAAAATCCTGCCCGGTTCATGATAATTTTATTTATTGTGATTATTTCTTCCTGCAGTACGAGTGCGAAATTCAGCACACACACTTTATTGCCCCGTGCTTATTATTGCAGTAATTCCGGTAACGATAAAAATAATGGTGACATAAGTCATCCTTTCGCAACACTTCAAAAGCTTAGCAGCCTTGAGCTTCATCCGGGCGATTCGCTTGTGCTTGAAAGCGGGCAAACTTTTACGGGTACATTAGTTATCAACAGGTACGCTTCACCGTTAGCAGGCAAGCCCGTTCTTATTTTTTCATCCGGAAAAGAAAAAGCAATCATTGACGGAGGAATAAAAAATGGCCTTGAAATTAACGAAGCAAGCTTCGTGCAGGTTCAAAATTTTCTCATAAAAGGCGCAGGCAGAAAAGAAGGAAATACCGGCAATGGCGTTTTAATTACTAAGTCTGCTAATATCTCCGTCGATAATCTTAATATCACCGGATTTCAAAAAGCGGGTTTGTTTGTTAACGCATCTTCAGTGATTACGGTTACCCATATTTACGCTTATGAAAACGGCTTTGCAGGCATTTCAATTAGTGGGGAAGATAGCCAAAGGAACGCTGAACAAATATTAGTATCGGATTGTGTAGCAGAAAACAACCCGGGCGATCCTTCTAATTTTACCAATCACAGCGGTAATGGTATTATTGCGGGCAATTGTAAAAATGTAATCATTCAATATTGTACCGCCACTAATAATGGATGGGATATGCCCCGCGTTGGCAACGGCCTCGTGGGAATATGGTGCTATGAAGCTGACAGTGTAACGATTCAATATTGCATTGCTCATGATAACAAAACCGCTAAGGGTGCAGATGATGGAGGTGGCTTTGACTTTGATGGCGGTGTTACTAATTCTGTAATTCAATATTGCCTTTCTTATAAAAACCAGGGCAGTGCCTTTGGCATATTTCAATATAAAGGCGCCAGCCCATGGCACAACAATATTATACGAAAAAGTATAAGTAAGAATGATGGGGAAGTATCCGCTGCACATGCCGCCGTGTATATTTGGAATAGCAGTGATAACGAAGATGAATTTAAAACTTTATCATTCCGGGATAATATTATATTGAATGCAAATGGCGCTGCTATTCACTTTGCCGTTAACCAAAGCAGGCGAAAAGACTTCGAATTTCTGAATAATATTTTTGTGGCCAATGATGATATTATAAAAGGTGAAGTGTCTGCCGATACTTTTTTCGATAATAATTGGTGGAGCATTGTAAGCGGGTTTAATGTAGATGGAATGAAAGATTTTAAAACATGGGCTGCTGAGACAGGTAAAGAATTTAAGAATGGAATCGTAACCGGAACAAACTATAATCCGCATTTGGAAAACGAAGATTTAACAACAATAAGTGATCCTCACGGATTAAAAGTTTTTATTGATGCACAGCTATCAAAGTATAAAATTGGAGAAGATAAAAAGACAGGAAATTAAATTGCGCAGTCAGCAACGAAACCCAGTCGCCCGCAAGCCATTTGCCGCAGATTTAAATATAAGCGCTTCTTTCAACTCCTGCCTTGCATTTATGTTTACCTTGAAATTTTTATTGCTGTACCTGTTCATTTTTATTTCTGCAGCGCAGCCTGTTTGTGCGCAAACAATGTATTCCATTGATGCCTCAAATAATTCATCAGAAATAAAATCCGGTCATTTTAAAATGGGCAACCCCGGGCCGGAAGGGAATAAGTTTTTAATCAACAGCCGGTATATAACCATCAACAACAGACCCGTTGTTCCCGTGATGGGAGAGCTGCAGTTTTCACGCGTGCCTGAAAGCGAATGGGAAGACAGGATTTTAAAGATGAAAGCGTGCGGTATCAATATTGTTTCTACTTACCTGATGTGGATTCACCATGAAGAAATTGAAGGGCAGTTTGTTTGGAGCGGCAATAAAGATTTAAGAAGCTTTGTAAAATTATGTGCAAAGAATAATATGTTAGTCTATGCCCGCATCGGGCCATGGGCGCATGGGGAAGTGCGCAATGGCGGCACACCCGACTGGTTATTGAAAAAAGATTTTATCATAAATCGTTCTAACGACCCCGTGTACCGGCAATATGTAGATCGTTATTTTGCACAAATAGGAAATGAAATGAAAGGTCTAATGTATAAAGATGGCGGCCCGGTGGTGGGCATACAATTGGAAAATGAATACACGAGGGGTAAGGAAGGCGAAAGCCATATTATGTGGCTGAAAAATACAGCGTTGAAATATGGAATGGATGTGCCGATGTATTCTGTAACGGGCTGGGGGAATGGCTCTGTCCCGCCAAATGAAGTGATACCGCTATGGGGTGGCTATCCTGATGAACCCTGGGATTTTGATCTTAATAAAATTACTGACTGCGGCAATTTTCAGTTTAATGCTTTTCGTAATGATGATAAAATAGGCACGAACCTCGAACAGAAAAAAAATAAGTATATGGATTATTCGCTTGATCCTTACTTCACATGTGAGATGGGCGTTGGCGTTCAAAATACCTATCACAGGCGATTGGTGATTGGCAGTATTGATGGTGCTGCGATGATCAATGCAAAAATTGGTGCCGGCGTAAACCTGCTGGGCTATTACATTTTTGCCGGCGGCACAAATCCACATGGCATACTAAGTACCATGAACGAAGAAAAAGATGAGGCGGGTAACTGGACGCAAACACCGGTTATGTCCTATGATTTCCAGGCGGCAATACAGGAATCCGGTGAGCTAAGCCCTTCTTATTACGAAGTAAAAAAACTGAATTATTTTTTAAATGAATTTGGTGAACAGCTTGCACCAATGGAGCCTGTGTTAAACCAAAACAAAAGTGATTTTCAGTATGCGGTGCGTGCAAAAGATAACAGTGCTTTTTTATTTGGAATTAATTATTGCAGGCATAATACAATGAAGGAAAAAAAAGATGTACGCTTCAACATCAAGCTCAAAAGCGAAACAGTTTTATTTCCTTCAACACCCATAAATATTGCTGACAGCAGCATTTTTATTTTCCCCATAAATTTTAAAATGAATAGTGTGCTGCTGAAATATGCAACGGCACAGCCACTTTGTAATATGGGCGATTCAACCTGGGTATTTTTTGATGCGCTGAATCAATCACCTGAGTTTTGTTTTGAGGATGCAAATATTCAGCACATAGAATCTACTAACGGAAAAATTAATAAAGCAGGCAGTAAATATATCGTGACCGATCTCAAGCCTGGATTGAATTGTAGCATTTCCATCATTGCAAAAAATGGAATGCGGCAAACCATTTTAATTATATCAAAAGAAGAAAGCTTGCATGCCTGGCTGCTTTCGTTAGATAACAAGAAGCAATTCTTTATTTCTCCCGATAATTTATATGTGAGCGATGACAAAATAAATATCTACGGCTTTAATAATAACATGCAGCTAAGCATGTTGAATAAGTCATTGCTTGCAACAAACAAATATTTTCAAAAGCAGTCAACAACGGGCTTGTTTACCAATTATTTTTTCAGTACCGAAAAAAAGGAATTAGATCTTCAATATATCGAAGTAAAAAGTTTGTCAGGTGCGCAATGGCTTAAGACTTCTGTGAAAGAAGTAGATAGTTATAATCTTTTATATCACCGGTTATTTATCAAAGAATTCAGCCTTAATAATCCTTCAAAAATAAAATCTGCAAGAATGATTTTTGCAACCGGGGACTATTGCAGGTTGCAGGTTAATGGTGTTTGGATGCAAAATCAAAACATTGATTCAAATAAACTCAACACAATTGACTTAACAGGTTATGTGCAAAAAGGTAATAATAAATTGCTCTTCGATTTTCCTTTTGAAGATGGTAACAAAGCCTTCGCCGCAAGAGTTGTAGTTGAATATTTTAATGATGACGAGATTGAATTTTCTTCTGATTCATCCTGGCTTACGAGTGACGAATATACTTTTCCTTCTGAATTTTCTGATTATAAAATGAAATTTAAAGCGCCTGAAACCGTTACGGGTAAAGCATTTGGGAGCGAGGCTGTTTTTCCTGCTGAGTGGCGGGTAGATGTTCCTTGCAATTATTTACAAGGCTTGAACAATGTGTATCTTTCTTTAAAATATTCAGGCAATACTGCCAGGCTCTATAAAGATTATGAATTGGTGAAAGATAATTTCAACAGCAATGTTTCCTGGGATATCGGTTTGAGAAATTTAGGATCAGAGATTGGTTGCCGTTCATTAAAGTTGAAAATTTTTCCTTTCACAAAGCAGGACAGAATTCTTTTTGATATTCCACCAGCACAAGCATCAACAGGAAAGGCAATCATAGACGAAATAAGCTTTGTGCCGGAATATAAAATTGTTTGCAATTAAAATAGCCAGATGCGCACCAAAATCAATATTAAAAACATAGAGGTGAAAATTTTACTGCTGAAACTTATGGCATGTTACTTTTTCTTGCTGGGTGCAAATTTAGAAAGTTGCCAAAGCGTTTCAACGAAGAAGCCGCCCGTCATCCTGGGGGAAGTTTGGAAAGATGTTGACGGCAAACCTATCAACGCACATGGAGCGGGCATTCTCTATCACAATGGCACTTACTATATGTTTGGTGAAATCAAAAAAGGCAAGACATGGCAGGTGCCTGATCAAAGTTGGGAAGATTACCGCGTACCTGCCGGTGGTGTGTCCTGCTATTCTTCAAAAGATTTGATCAACTGGGAATATGAGGGTGTAGCCCTGGCGTCGGTAAAAGGTGCTCCAACAAATGATCTTGATACCAGCAAAGTTATTGAACGTCCGAAAGTTGTTTATAATAAGCTTACTAAAAAGTTTGTGATGTGGATGCACGTGGATGCAAATGATTACAGCTATTCACAGGCAGGCGTTGCCGTTAGTGATAAGCCGGCAGGGCCTTATTCTTATTTAGGAAGTGTACGACCGAATGGACAAATGTCCCGCGACATGACGGTTTATAAAGATGACGATGAAAGAGCTTACCTCATCTACGCATCTGAGAGTAACAAAACCATGCACGTTTGTCTCTTAAGTGACGATTATCTTTCTCCAACAAAAACATATACAAGGATAACTTCTGCTGATAACAGGGAAGCTCCTGCTGTGTTTAAATTTAAGGACAAGTACTATTTAATTACTTCAGATTGTACAGGCTGGTCTCCCAATCCTGCAACGTTTGCGGTAGCTGATAACCTGTTGGGAAAGTGGAAGCAAATGGGAAATCCCTGCAAAGGTGAAGGCGCTGAAAATACTTTTCAATCACAAAGCACTTATGTATTGCCAATGCCTGGTGACGATGATCAATTTATTTTCATGGCAGATCGGTGGAATAAAACAGATCTTGAAGACTCGCGGTATATATGGCTGCCATTTAAAATGGAGGATGATAAACCGGTGATACAATGGATTAAAAAATGAATGTAATATTCTAAGGATGAAACAAGCGTTTTCGATTTTATTGATATTGATCTGTTTTCACCAAAAGGCTTTTTTGCAAAATGTTGTGTATTCAAAGTTGCAGTTCACCTCCAAAGAAAAAGAACGTGTTTCTATAGATTCAATCTATAATTATTCTTTCAGCGCATTCGATTCTGCAGGCAAAGGAATTTCTTACTCTGTTGAAAAATTACCATCATGGTTGCGCTTTAATGCGGTCGATCACTCCATCTCCGGTAAGGCAGCAACGGCCGGCCAGTATTTGGTTCATCTTATGGCGTCAACAAACGATACCGTAGTTCACCAGCGATTTATGCTAACGGTGTACAATAAACGAACAAAAAATATTCTGGCCTTAGGAAACTCTATTACTAACGGCACCAATAAGTTTAACAGCTACAGGCGCGACTTATGGCAATTGTTGCACAGCGCTAATTATAATTTTGATTTCATTGGTTCGTGGAATAAACATCATATTGGTGGTGACGTTCCCGATCCTGATTTTGATATGGATCATGATGGGCATTCCGGTTGGACAGCGCAAGATATATTAAGCCCGCCGGATTGGGACAAACAAAGAGGCAACCTTACGACTTGGATTGAAACATATACCCCTGATATAGTCTTAGTCGAGCTGGGTACGAACGATGTATTTCAGTGTGTGCCTGCAAAAGACGCGATGCATAGTATTTCGGAGATCATTAATATCCTGAGAAATAAAAACCCGCATGTCAAAATTTTTCTTGCTCAAATACCACCTTTAGGAGCGCAATGGGCTGATAAAAAATTGTGCGGAACAGATACTGCTTACAGCAAATCAATAGATATTTTTAACAAACAAATTGTAAAGCTGGCTGCTGAAAAAAATACCAATGTTTCAAAAGTTATAACAGTTGATTTATTTACAGGTGTACATCCGGCAACAGATATGTATGATGATATTCATCCCAATGACACCGGCGAAAAAGATATGGCTGAAAGATGGTTCAAGGCCATCAGCAAGTACTTGCAGAAACTTTGAACTGGAAAAACTTTATTATAAAAACGTGTTTGTAATTAAAACCTTTTAATAAATATAGTCCCTCTCCTTTGTCCGAATGGCTCTCCTAAGGAGTCATTTGACCTTTGGAGGAGCGGGGTTATCCAAAGGACTCCTTACGGAGGGGTGATGCCATGAAAAGAAAAACCTTCATAAAAAATTCGTTGTTTACAGGCTTTGCCTTGTCACTTCGTTCTATAGGTGCTACGATGCCATTGGATAAAAGTACCTCTCCCTTCCTTAAACTCATTCCTGATTCCGGGTCTCCCCAGTTTTCTTTTTTTTCAATTGATTCCCTGGGGAAAAAGAAGTTGGCCAACAATATCATTCTGCATAATGACATAAAAGAAGCTTATACATCTTTATTGAGCAATGATAAAACGAGCTACAGGCTTGCGTCACAAGCAATAAATGAATTGCCCGTCTGGGAGATAAAGACTGAAAATTCATCTTTCACTTTGAGCTCGAATTATCATGCGGCACATCAGCAGGCATTTATTTTTAATGTAGAGCAACACGCTAATCATGCGACTTTGTTAGGGGTAATTAATGATGAGCAGGAAGTAAGCTTGCCGGCGGTTTTGCATTTTCCTGATATGGGAACACTTCGTGTTGTGTGTAATGTTTCCGGAATAAAAGTTAAGTATAGCTCGCAAAGATTTATAGAACATCCTTTCGTGAAAATTGAATTTCCTCCTGCTGATATAAACTCCCAAAAAATAGAATATCATTTCGAAGTGGTGGCAATTCATCCGGAAATAAAAGGCATAAGAAATGATGAACGTTATGATTGCTTCCGAAGAAATTTTATAAGCATCTTCCAGCTCAATCCTTTGCTTAAAATTCTATCGAACAATTCATCCAGCGACGCCTGTGCATTTACTTTATTTAAGTATGCTGAAGTTGCAGCGTTTACGCCTCCGTTAGCAGAAGGTTTTACGGCGCTTGATTTGATAAGAATGACTCTTGACAGGTATTTGAATGGGCAAAAAGGTTATGGAATGTTAGGCTACGATTATGATAAAAGCTGGGATATCAAAGAGTCGGATACTTCCTGTAATTCGCTGGATTCATATCCCTCACTACTAATTGCTGCCTGCACTTATGCAATTGCCGATAATGACAAAGAATGGTTTCTTCATAACTATGATAAGATAAAAATCTGGTCGGATAAAATGCTTGCAACAGATAAAGACAATGATGGCTTGCTGGAGTTTTGCTTACCAGGAAACAGTGGTAGTTGGAAAGGAGATAAAACGCAACGGCCTGCCAATTGGTGGGATACCATTGGCTTTGGCCATAAAGATGCCTACTCAAATGCTTTAGCTTATCGCGCCTTACAATTATTAGAAAAAGTAAATAGTAAATATGGCCCGGAAAGTGAAGCCTTATATTTTAAAGAGAAAGAGCGGAAGTTGAAAGATAAATACACGGCCACTTTTTATAATCCTGCAACAGGAGTGTTGGCCGGCTGGAAAAGTGCAGATGGGGAATTGCATGATTATTATTTCACTTTTGTAAATGGGGTTGCGATCAGCTACGATTTAATTGAGCCGGCGCTGGCGGATAAAATAATGGATGCCCTGTTGTTAAAAATGAAAGAAGTTGGTTTTACAAATTTTGAATTAGGCATGCCCGGAAATTTGATTCCTGTGATACGTGCTGATTACACTGATCTATTATTGGAAGTTGGCGGCGGTAAGCGGGAGGATAATCTTGATGGATTCCAAATATATGAGAACGGCGGAGCCACTTCGTGCTTTACTTATTTCACCATAAATGCTTTGCAAAAATTAGGAAGGCAAAAAGATGCTGATGCAATTCTATTGCCTTTATTAAAAAGCATGTCCGAGGGAAACTTCCAGGGAAGATGTGCCAATGGCAGAACAAAAGACTGGAAAACATGGAGCGGCGAATGCTGGGGCTACGAAGGCTTTTTAGTTGATAACTATATGTTTTTGTTAGCGGTATTGAATCAAAAAAAATAAAGAAAAGAAATTATGAAACGTTCTGTCATTTTTTATCCTGTGGCTATGGGGTTTTTACTTCTTCTTTCGTCAACAGTATGCCCCCAAAATGTTAACAACTCTTTGATGATGGCTGACTCTTTTATAAATGCGGAACACAGGGTGCAGAAAGAAACAATTTTAATGATATTAAGCGGAGAAGTATTGATTAACCATATGACTGGAGCATCGAAAACCTTCCTGCGGGTCACCAACTCGCCTTTAACCAGGATGCTATAAGCCGGATTGGTAGAGAGTTTACAGCGGGCGGCACTAATTGGTAGGGAAATGGATGGAAACACATTGTTGAAAGTTCCTTCCCGGGGATTAAAGCCTTTGAAATTTTATTAAAAAAGAACGAGGCGAAGTGATTTTGGGAGCTAGGTTTTCAAAAATATAAATAAAAAAATTAAATGTATGCCTGACACTTATGAAAATAATCATAAATTGTCACTTTTAAAAGATCATTATAAATTATGTCCGGAAAATCTTATGTTATAGGAGTTGATTACGGAACCGATTCAGTTCGTTCTGTTATCCTCGATGCTGCTAATGGCGATGAAGTCGCCTCTTCGGTTTTTATGTATCCCCGCTGGGCAAAAGGCTTGTATTGTGAGCCTGACAAAAACCAATTTCGCCAGCATCCGCTGGATTATGTGGAAGGGCTGGAGGCCACCATAAAAGAATGTTTTGCTAAAGCAGGAGATGATGTCGCTGCAGGTGTAAAAGCAATCTCAATTGACACCACCGGCTCATCACCGGTTGCTGTGGATGAAGGCGGCACACCGCTGGCGTTGACACCTGGCTTCGAAGAAAATCCCAATGCCATGTTCGTGTTGTGGAAAGACCACACGTCCACTAAAGAAGCAGCAGAAATAAATGCGCATGCACAGAAGTTCGATATTAATTACCTGCAATATGTTGGCGGTATTTATTCATCTGAGTGGTTTTGGGCAAAGCTGCTGCACATTATTCGTATAGACGAGGCTGTTAGAGCCGCTTGTTTTTCATGGGTAGAGCATTGTGACTGGATTCCGTTTTTACTTACAGGTGGCAATGATATAAATGAAATGAAACGCAGTATATGCGCTGCAGGGCATAAGGCCTTATGGGCAAAGGAATACAATGGCTTGCCACCAAAAGATTTTTTTACCTCACTCGATCCGGTCCTCGAAAAATATTCACACGGACTATTTCAGGAAGCCTACCCCGCAGATGCACCAGCAGGAAACTTATCTGGCGAATGGGCAAAAAAACTAGGTTTGTCAACTGATGTAATCATTGGTGTGGGAGCATTTGATGCACACATGGGTGCAGTTGGTGGCCAGATAGAACCTTACTACTTAAGCAAAGTAATGGGTACATCAACCTGCGATATGTTGGTAGCGCCTTCTGGCGAAGTGGAAGGTAAACTGGTTGGCGGCATTTGTGGCCAGGTGCCCGGCTCGGTAATTCCGGGCATGATGGGCATGGAGGCAGGACAGTCTGCTTTTGGTGATACGTATGCCTGGTTTAGAAATATTTTATCGTGGCCGCTAAAAAAATTATTACAATCATCTTTAATTATTGACGGTACAACGGCGAATAAATTATCAAAAGAAATAGAAGATAAAATCATCGTTGAGCTTTCGCTTGCTGCCGAAAAACTGCCGCTTGATGAAGATGATGAATTGAGTGTTGACTGGCTAAATGGACGGCGTACGCCGGATGCAAATCAGCTACTGAGTGCTGCAATGAGTGGCTTGAATTTAGGAACAGATGCGCCTCGCATTTTTAAATCTTTGGTAGAGGCAACCTGCTTTGGCGCAAAGGCAATAGTTGATCGCTTCAACCAGCAAGGTGTTTGTGTAAAAGGCCTTATTGGCTTAGGTGGTGTTGCACGAAAGTCGCCATACATCATGCAAACAATGGCTGATGTAATGGATATGCCCATTCGTATTCACAAGTCAGAACAAACCTGTGCAGCCGGTGCGGCAATGTTTGCGGCGACTGTAGCAGGCATTTATGATAAAGTAGAAGATGCTATGGAAGCGATGGGGCAGGGGTTCGATAAAGAATATTTTCCCAATAAAGAAAAGGTACCGGTTTACAAAAAGAGGTATGAGAAATACGTGGAATTAGGCAAGTGCATTGAACAACAAATAATGTCTTAAACAATGGCTCAATCAAAATACGAACACATTCAGCAGGAGGCTTACGTAACAAATATGCAATTGCCTCAATTAGGTTTGGTCCTTTTCACATTTGGCAATGTGAGTGCAGCAGATAATTCTTTAGGTGTTTTTGCAATTAAACCGAGCGGAGTACCTTACGAAGAACTTACGCCTGCAAAAATGGTGATCGTTGACTTCGATGGAAATACAGTTGAAGGAAATTTACGGCCATCATCTGACACAAAAACACATGCTGTTTTGTACAAGCACTGGGGCAAGATCAACGGTATAGCACACACGCACTCAACGTATGCAACCGCCTGGGCACAGGCGCAGGTTGATATTCCAATTTTTGGTACAACACACGCGGATCACAACACGGTGGATATTCCCTGTGCTCCTCCGATGGATGATGAAATGATACTGGGCGACTACGAATACCAGACCGGTTTTCAAATCATGAATTACTTCGATGAAAAAGGTTTAAGCTATGAAGAAGTGGAAATGATTTTGGTAGGAAATCATGCGCCGTTCACCTGGGGCAAATCTGCCGCGAAAGCGGTTTACAATAGTGCCGTGCTGGAAAGCATTGCACAGATGGCTTATCTCACACGATCAATTAATGCCGATGCATTGCGGTTAAAAACTGCGCTTATAAAAAAACATTACGAACGCAAACATGGCGCCGGCAGCTACTATGGACAATGATTTCACAAACTAATTAAGCATCATAACAATAAAATTTCTACAATGATTGATCTCAAAAAGCTCGAAGTATGGTTTGCAACAGGAAGCCAGCATTTGTATGGCGAAGAAACATTAAAGCAGGTTGCTGAACATTCGCAGGCTATTGCAAAGTTTTTCAATGACAGCGCAGATATCCCTGTGAGAGTGGTTTTTAAGCCTACCGTAAAAACAGAAGAAGAGATTTTTGCTTTATGCGAGCAAGCTGGTGTTGCTGCGAATTGTATTGGTGTTATCGCCTGGATGCATACATTTTCGCCGGCTAAAATGTGGATTGGCGGCCTGAAGATTTTGCAAAAACCTTTGTGCCATTTGCACACACAATTCAATCGCGATATTCCGTGGAAGGATATCGACATGGATTTTATGAACCTGAATCAAAGTGCCCATGGCGACAGGGAATTTGGTTTTATCATGACGCGTATGCGTACACGAAGAAAAGTAGTTGTCGGCCATTGGAAGGATGCAAATGTGCTCAATAAAATAAATAGTTGGTCGCGTGCAGCCGCCGCCTGGCACGATTGGCAGGGCGCAAAATTCGTTCGCTTCGGTGATAATATGCGGCAGGTGGCCGTTACCGAAGGCGATAAAGTAGAAGCGCAATTGCAGTTTGGATATTCAGTAAATACTTATGGTGTTGGCGATCTTGTAAAAGTGATTAATGAAGTAAATGATAAACAAATTGATGGCCTGATAGATGAATACAATAATCAATATTCATTGGCGGATAGTTTAAAAAAAGATGGTAAAGAGTATACCTCTATAAAAGAAGCTGCAAGGATCGAGCTTGGGTTGAAAAGCTTTATGGAACAGGGAAATTTCAAGGGCTTTACTGATACTTTTGAAGACCTGCATGGAATGGCCCAGCTACCGGGCATTGCTGCGCAACGCCTGATGGCAGCGGGTTATGGCTTTTCCGGAGAAGGCGATTGGAAAACCGCTGCATTGGTACGTGCCATGAAAATTATGGCTTCCGGGTTAGAAGGAGGAAACTCATTTATGGAAGATTATACCTATCATTTTGAGCCCGGGAACGAAATGGTTTTAGGCTCGCACATGCTGGAAATATGCCCTTCCATTGCAGAGGGTAAACCATCCTGTCAAATTCATCCATTGGGCATTGGCAGCAAGGCCGACCCGGTGCGTTTAGTCTTCAACGTTAGTGCAGGAGCCGCGTTGAATGCCTCGGTGATTGATATGGGAAACAGGTTCCGGTTGCTGGTGAACGAAGTGGAAGCCGTTGCGTCCGAACATGACCTTCCCAACCTGCCTGTCGCCAGGGTTTTATGGAAACCTCTGCCGGATATGGCTACGGGCTGTGCCGCCTGGATACTGGCCGGCGGTGCACACCATACCTGCTACAGCCAAAATCTTTCCGCGGAGCATCTTGAAGATTTTGCAGATATGGCGGGCATTGAAACCGTTTTTATTGATAACGGAACCACAATTCGCAATCTTAAAAATGAACTGCGTTGGAGCGAGGTGTATTACCAATTGAATAGGTAGAGACGCGATGCATCGCGTCTCTACCACGACAAATCCAAAAAAGCCCCCATGGATAAATTCAAAATAAATATCGCATACCCTCCGCCAGATTACAGAATTGGGATTATGGTTCTCCCGGATTATATTTCATCACCATCTGCACAAAAGATCGCAAACATTATTTTGGCGAAATAGAAAATAATGAAATGGTTTTAAATGAATTGGGTTTAATCGTAAACAGCGAATGGATAAACACGCCGGCAATAAGGCCCGATATGAATTATATGAATTTGGAATTAGGGGAATTTATAACAATGCCTAACCATTTTCATGGAATAATTATAATTGGGGAAAATGAATTTAATATGGTTGGTGGCCATAGAGACGCGATGCATCGCGTCTCTACAAATACAATCCCCACCAATCAATTCGGTCCCCAATCAAAAAATTTAGGTTCAATCATGCGTGGTTTCAAATCTGCGATAACGACCACATCAAAAAAATTAAACATTGAATTCGGCTGGCAGGACCGGTTTCATGATCATCCGCGACCATAATGAATTGATTCGTATTTCAAATTACATCGCCACCAATCCCCAAAATTGGAAGGATGATAAATTTTTCAATTGATGCCGTCGTAGAGACGCGATGCATCGCGTCTCTACCGCATCAAAAAATTAAACATTGAATTCGGATAGCAGGATAGATTCCAGGATCTTATCATCCGTGCCCATAATGATTTTATAAGATTAGGCTTTAAGTCGTGAAGGTTTTTATAAATAATGATTTTGTTTGCAACATTGTTACAATCAGTTTATGAAAGCGATTTTCCCAAATGCCCTTCGATTGAACCGATAAAAGAATTCATTGAGATAAGCATGCATATGCTTTTGACTGCACTTATCCTATATTCCTCTTCACCATGTTTTCAGATTCATTATTAAATTATACATCTCAGGAAGTTTTTTCCTTTATCTGATTTTATTTTTTCTATCGCATATTCCGATTTTAAAGAGGCATATCCTGCCATTGACCTGTTCGCACCTGCATCAGAAGATTTTATCCAAAGAAAACAGACTTCAATAAAGTCTCTGCCAAAGATGTAAAAAATGTTGAAAAAATGATTAATAACAGACGACCGGAAATCGCATTTTCAATTGATTGGTCAGGCTATCAATCTTGAAGAAGTCGTTTGAAAAAAGATTTTGGAGAAGGGTATAAGCAGTATTGTACAAGAGTGAAGAGATAGATTTAATTTTCTCACTCTTATTTCTGCTTAATTATTCGTTCAATAAATAACTCGATAACGCCTAAAAAAGCGTCATCTCTTTTAACAAATATTAGTAAATTAAAATCCATCAATTGATTTTATATTAATGGCCTTTAAACAATGCCGGTTTGTACTATTTCTTTTTTAATTTCTTTTCTACTTTCTTGCGGGAATTACCTTCGCTTTTTACAGCATCTTTTACTTTACTCGCAGATACATTCAGCTTATCTTTTTCATACTGAACTTCATAATCCTGCCCAGCTGCTATTTTAGATCTGTCCTGGCTTAGGCCTTTTGATGATTGCTTATTCATGGCTGATAAATTTTTAAGAACAAAAGAAAAATTTGTGCCAACATATCAGGCATGTCTTTTAATTAGAATTTTTTTTCTAATTAATTCTAAATGCCCGATCTACGGCTAACGCTAACAAAAAAATATTTGCTTACGAACACAGCTTTTTTTGAAGAAAATATATCAAGATGCGCATAATCCTTAAACCCAATACGCTGCACAGGCATTATCTGAGTATACTATTACAAAGTAGTGCATGCATAACTTTTTTATAAACAGCTGCGCAGCTGAAGATAAATGAAATGCTTGCTGCCGGCGAACATGCTGGTGCCGGATTTGATGCACAAGGACTCCGACGGAGATAGATCCGGATTAGAAAAAAGTATTATTCAAGGACTAAATCTGCTGTAAAATGATCAATTAAATTCGAAAATCGCACCGTATAGAAAAAGCAGAAATAATTACACCCTTAAAAGACAAATCAGAAGTGAATACCTCAAAATAGTATAAAGCAATCCGCAAAAACTGCTTAAGCTGTGTTCGGGAGATGGCCTTACCAGCCATCACAAAGGTGAAGGAGCATTTATAAAATTTATTATGGATATACAGCTTCATTGGCATGGTATTATATGCATTCATCAATTAACCTTCACCTTAAAATTTTTAAATCTATGTTTTATCATGTAAAAGAATTACAGTTCAATGCACGGGTTTCAAAGCCTGATCCTGCTTTTGCTACTTTATTGTTGGAGCAGTTTGGCGGTGCTAATGGGGAATTAGCTGCCGCACTTCGTTATTTTGCGCAAGCCTTTGGGGCAAAAAATCCATACCCTGACAAATATGATTTGCTGATGGATATTGCCACTGAAGAATTTAGTCATCTTGAGATAGTGGGTGCCACCATACAAATGTTGCTCACAGGTATTAATGGCGACCTTAAAGACGCAGCTGAAAATTCGGAGATTATGCAACTCCTCGATGGAAAAACAGCTAAGGAGCAAATGATACACAGGGGGATGATCGCTCCTCAACTTTTTGTAGATAGTGCAGGTGGCCCATGCTATACTAACAGCCAGGGAGTACCTTGGACAGCTGCATATATTAATGGCGATTGCCAGGGCGAGCTTACATCAGACCTGCGCTCGAATATGGGTGCAGAAACAAAAGCTAAGATGATGTATGAATACCTGATACAGTTTACCGGTGATCCTTATGTAAAAGAAACACTTCGCTTTTTAATGACCCGCGAAGTAGCCCACTATCAACAGTTTGAGGCGGCATTGAATACCATAACTCCCAATTTTCCTATGGGTACGCTGCAAAGCGATCCACGTTACAGTAATTTGTACTTCAACTTTTCTAATGGAAACGAAATACGCGGTCCATGGAACCAGGGCAAGAGTACGCAATTGGGGGAAACCTGGCAATACATAGAAGATCCTATTCAACATGTATTAGACACCAATAGCCTGCTGGACCAAAAAGCAGAGGGTACTGAGCGCACCGAAGAAAATGTGAGGAAAATGAATCAAAAATTGGGGAAAGAGAAAAAGGAATTTGTAAACAATGCCGCTCCCGTGGGGCCAATGCAATGGAATAATTCTTTAAGCGATGCAGATCATCAGTTTACAGGTTTAGAAAAGAACGGAAACAGGCAATCAGGTAATGAAAAATCTTCTAACGGAAAATCAGTAAGTGGTAAACCAACCCCTAAGTCCGGAAGTTAAAGCACAAAGCTTCATGCAAGCGGATCAGTTGGAAATAATTTACTACACTGACCCGCTTTGCTGCTGGAGCTGGGCAATGGAGGCGCCGTTACGGCGCCTTAAGTTTGAGTACGATGGGCAAATAAGCTGGCGCTATAGCATGAGCGGCCTATTACCCGCCTGGGGAAATTATCACGACGCAATCAATTCAGTTGTACGTCCTTTACAGATGGGCCCCCTATGGATGCACGCACAAGAAATATCAGGCATGCCCATTGATGCAACAATTTGGAAAACCGATGCACCAGCTTCTTCTTACCCGTCATGCATTGCAGTAAAATGCGTTGCCATCCAAAGCT
Source organism: Hanamia sp. (assembly GCA_965217965.1). Taxonomy (GTDB): domain Bacteria; phylum Bacteroidota; class Bacteroidia; order Chitinophagales; family Chitinophagaceae; genus Ginsengibacter. The sequence continues at coordinate 2,578,177 of CBDCJQ010000002.1, forward strand.
CTGAAGCTGCGGAAAGATATTTGAGAATGTTGAGAGAAGCCGTGATGATGAATGCAAAAAACATATCTAAAAAAAAGATGCTCATTGATATGGCAACTATTTTAGCTGCTGAGGATATGTATCCATTTGATCTGGCAAAATTTAAAGACGACCTGGAAAACGGAAATGGTAAAGATTTCTTTCGCAAAGATTTGCAGGAAAAGCAACTGAGAAATATAGAGCGGGTTCCTACCCTGATTATGAAGAGCGGATCGCACAATGGTATCATTATGACCGGCTACCGCCCTTACGCTGTATTAGCTGAATCAATTTTACAAGTATGCCCGGCCTTGAGCAAAACTAACGATGACATAAACGAGAGCAGATATATTTCTTTTTGGGGCAACTTAACGAAAAGAGAACTTGACGAGATTCGCAGGTAGTACCATAGTGCGCTCAGTTATTCATAAAATTACTTCCATGAATAAGCTTTTTTACGATGACTTTGAAAATATGATTCGGATACTGATTTCAGCACCTATTATCTATGTTTTGGTGATCGGATATATTAAGTTAATGGGTATAAGAACTACTTCTCAAATGAATAGTTTTGATTGGATTGTAACAGTAGCTATGGGCTCAGTCGTTGCTTCGGTAGTAATGTTGAGAAATGTGCCGATTGTAAATGGCGCCGTAGCTATATTCATGCTAATGGGCTTGCAGTTTGTGTTTACCAGCCTGATGGTTTATTTTAAAATGTGGAAAAAAGTGATACGCTCAACGCCTGAGCTGCTTGTGTTTGAAGGCAAGTTTATAAAAGACAACATGAAGAAGGAAAGGATGGTGGAAGCCGAAGTATATGCGGCCATTAGAGAAAGCGGCGTGCAAGGTATTAATAACGTGTACGCGGTAGTGTTAGAGACCGATGCATCGCTAAGCGTAATTGGTAAAGATGAAAAGAATACGCCTTTGTCTTTAATTGGTGTGGAAGGATTGCCTCCGGCCCTAAAGAAGACTTTGGCAAATATGGAACATCGTAGCGCCATAACTGAATAACAGGCCTGGTAAAAAAATAATTGTGAGCGGCAAAACTGTTTCTTTTTAAGAATCCGCCACTTGGAATATTTAAAATTTTTCCGCAATCATTTTACGGCTGACCGGTTGTGGGTTTTAGAGGGAAATTTTCGAGTGCCGGACACAGTTAGTTCTTTTAAATTTTATGTTTATAAGTTTCCTTTCGGCTGCGGGCGCTAACATGATTGCACAAATCGGGTACGTACGCAGGAATTTATTAGAAAGGCGTGGAGAGAAAAGTTCTTGTTGCGCAGTTGGAAGATATTATTCCAATGTTACTTCATTTAAATTATCGCCGCCGGATTTTTGAATAAGCGGTAAGGGATTTCCTTTTTTCGAATAGGCTGAGTCAAATAAAATAGTAGCCTGTTTTTTTGATAATAATTGTGTACGTTTTAAAGAGCCCAACTGGTATTTACTTGGGTTATAACCAATACCTGCGTCTATTGTTTAACATGCCTTTTACAGTTTTCCTCAGATTTGCTACATATCTGCTTTTCATATTTGCTATATCAATAATTAATAAAAAATAAAGACATGACATTAAAAAAAATCATCGCTGTCTTACTTATAAGTGCAGCTTCTTTTACAGGCGGTGCGTGGGTTTATGGCAAATACGTTCACCAGGATCTGCTGGGCGCAAACGTGCCCGCAGCTTCTTCAATTTTTAAAACAGCAAAATTTTCTGAAGGCAATGCGGTCACGCCGATGACTGATTTTGAAAACGCGGCGGCCAAGGCTTCACCGGCTGTTGTACATATCAAAGTGCTGAAAAGAGGCGGCAACCAGGTTGATCTTTTTGGTAACATGGTGTATAACGACAGAGGAGGAGACGAAGCTCAGCAGGTTGCTTCCGGCTCCGGTGTAATTGTAAGTGAGAATGGCTATATCGCAACAAACAATCATGTGGTGGAAAACGCCGATGAACTATTGGTAACATTAAACGATAAAAAAGATTATAAAGCAAAAGTGATCGGAACTGACCCCAGCACTGATTTAGCCGTTATTAAAATCGAAGGCAGCGACTTTCCATATTTGAATTTTGCCAACTCTGATGATGTGCGTGTCGGCCAGTTTATATTGGCTATTGGTTATCCTTTAAATCTTGAAACCACTGTTACTTCCGGCATCGTAAGCGCCAAGTCAAGAAACATTGGTATAAATAATCGTAACAGCGATGCGCCTATCGAATCATTTATCCAGACAGATGCCGCAGTGAACCCCGGCAACAGCGGCGGTGCACTTGTGAATACAGATGGTGACCTGGTAGGTATCAACAGCGCTATTGCTTCGCCTACGGGTTCTTATGCAGGGTATTCTTATGCGATCCCCTCTAATCTTGTGCGCAGGGTAGTAGGTGATATTATAAAATATGGCAGCGCTAAAAGAGGTTACCTCGGTGTGATGTTTGGCAGCGACCAAATGAGTGATGCAATGCGCCGGAAAAATAATATTCCGGATGGCGATGGTGTGTATGTGATGGATGTGGCAAGAGGAAGTGCAGCAGAGGAGGCCGGCATACAAAAAGGAGATTTTATTACTAAAATAAATGGAACAACGATTAACACGGGAACGCAGATGGTAGAGAAAATTTCAGCTTTGCGCCCGGGTGATAAAATGGACATAACGTTTACACATAACGGTTCAGAAAATATTGCCACGGCTGCCTTACGGGAATCTTCAGGAAATTATCAGCAGGAATCAAATCAGTAAGCGAAAGATGAAGATTTTTTATAAAAGTTGAAACGCCCTTAAGCATTCGTGAAAATAAGCAGTCCCGGTATTATCACTACCAGGTAAACATAAATCCTGTGAAACTATAACCCGTCTTATGTAAGACGGGTTTTTTCATTTGGTGTTTGTTATACCCCGCTATTTCTTACATTCATTATAAATAAGCTAAATTTTTAAATGAAAATTTTAATAATAGAAGATGAAAAAGCGCTGCAGGAATCTATAGTAAAATACCTGGAGCACCAGGGCTTTATTTGCGAAGCGGTAAGCAATTTTTTAGAAGGAAAAGAAAAAATTCGCCAATTTGCCTATGATTGTATCGTGGTAGATATTGGCTTGCCTTATGGAAGCGGATTGGATATTGTGCAGGAGCTGAAGTATATGGAATCCAAAGCCGGCATCATCATTATTTCGGCTAAGAATGCATTGGAAGATAAATTGAAAGGCCTGGATTTGGGCGCCGATGACTATCTTTCCAAGCCCTTTTATTTATCTGAACTTACTTCACGGATTAATGCCATCCTCCGGCGTAGGAACTTTGGAGGAAATAAGGTGACTGCCTTCAATGAAATTACCCTGGAAGCCGATGCACAGCGTGTTACAGTGGATGGTAAACCGGTAATTCTTACTGATAAAGAATACCAATTGCTTGAATATTTTATTGCCAACCGGCGCCGGCTACTTACCAAAGCAGCCATCGCAGAGCATATATGGGGCGATGAATACCAACACGTAAGTAACTTTGATTTTATATACACACACATAAAAAACCTGCGAAAGAAATTGCTTGATGCCGGCAGTGGCGACTATATCAAAACTGTTTATCGGGCAGGTTACAGGTTTACAGATTAGGCATGCGATAGTTGAAATTCATACAAAAAAAATTATGAGGCTTCTCACAAAAACTACTTTATACTTTTTACTTACCATGGTTCCGTTGCTTGCTATTGCAGGCTTTTACCTCTTCAATCAATTCAGCAGCGAGATAAATTACAGAAGCGACAAAGAATTAGTGAGCGCTGAAATCGAATGGATTCAATATCTCGGCTCGCAGGCGGAGAATGGAACAACCCTTGTTTTAAAAACACCGGAAGTTTCTGTTCGTCCCGTTGATGCTGTTGCTGAGCCTTATCCCACACTTACTAACGTTTACGGTTACACGGTAAAAGATAATGATAAAATTCCGTACAGGCAATTGTCGCAGGTAGTATCCATAAATGGCAATCCGTATCAAATAATTATCCGGCAATCGCAGGAGCAAAAAGCAGCATTGGTAACTTCTGTTACCAGGATCATGCTGTTCGTATTTGCCGGTTTGATTGTGGCCACTTTAATTTTTAATTGGGCCATCAGCAAACGCCTGTGGAAACCTTTCAGGCTTTCACTTAACAGGATACGAAGTGCAGAGTTACAAAAAATGGAAGCCATTCATTTCGGAAAAACCAACACACAAGAGTTTAATGAATTAAATGCTTCGCTTAATTATATGACAAGTAAAATGTACCGGGATTATGTAAACATGAAAGAGTTTACAGAAAATGCTGCGCACGAAATGCAAACACCTGTTGCAGTTGTGCAAAGCAAGCTGGAACTTTTGCTGCAGGATGAAAATTTAACAGAAGAGCAGGTGCAATCCATTCTTCAGTCTGCAATAGCCTTAAGCCGGCTGAGTAAATTGAATGAAGGCTTGTTATTATTAGCCAAGATTGAAAACAATCAATATGAAGGTACGGCAGAGATCAGCTTGACGGGCTTAACCGAAAAATATCTGCATCTCTTTGATGAGTTTATAAAAGAAAAAGGAATCAGCATGCATACAACTTTTAATGATGACTTTTTAGTAAGACTACATCCGTTGCTTGGAGATTCTTTAATTGCCAACTTGCTTGGCAATGCTATTAAATACAATTATAATGAGGGAAGCATCGAAATAATAATTTCTGAAAATAATTATCATATCAGCAACACCAGCAGGGAGAAGCCTATAAAGCCGGCGAATTTATTTAAAAGACTTTCTCCCTCTCACAATAATCTTGAAACGTCCAATGGGCTTGGGCTGGCGATTGTAAAAAAAATAGCTGATGTAAACAACCTCCTTATTACTTATGCTTCGCAAAATGGCGTGCATAGTTTTGACATCAAAAAAAATTAAGCCGGGCATTTATTTCCCCAGATAGATCTTTTTCATTTAACACTATCTTTATTCTTCACGTGCAGGAAAAACCTTACTGAATGCCGTGGGATTATTTTATCTAAATAAATAACCATGTATAAAACGCTTTCAGCCTCAATCTGCTTTGTCTTAGTACTTTGCTGTACCTCATGTAAAACCTCTGCCCAGCAGAATGATAGCCTTCTTTCGCAGCTCTCACGTAAATGGCTAAACGCTAAAGCATATACATTGAAAATGGCGGAACTGATGCCGGAAGAATATTATGATTTTAAACCCGTTCCCGAAGAAATGAGTTTCGGGCAACAGCTTTTACATATTGCTCAAAACATAAGATGGCTTACAACAACTTTTCTTTTTGTGCAGCCCGGCTCACCCGTAGTTGATTCAACAATAAAGAGCAAAGCGGCGGCAATAAAAGTGCTCAGCGATGCATATGATATGGGAGCTGCTGCGCATAAAACTATTGCCGGCAAACAACTTGATGAAGTAGTGCCCTTTTTTGCAGGCCCAATGTCGAGAAGGCAAATTCTAACCCTGATGCACGACCACCAAACGCATCATGTGGGGCAGCTCATTGTTTACCTGAGGCTGAAAGGTATTACGCCACCGGATTACGCAGGATGGTGATGTGGTATTTATTCTGTTTGTAATTTATTTCTTACTGCGTCTATCAGTTCCGTTAGTGTGTGAAATTTATTTATTTCTGCCGCACTCAATAACACCTCCGTTTTTTTTTCATCACTTAAAAGAATAACAGGTAAGGGCATGTCCGCCGGTTGGTAGTTTGTTTTAAACTGGTCCTTGTGCAATTCTATTTTTTGATAGCTAAGGCTATCCAGAAAATGTTTCCATTCATCTTTCATACCAAAGGTACCAAAGCTTATAAAGCACAAATTGCAAGGGTAGGAGGCTGGAAAAAATTCTTTATGAATGATATCTGCTATGCCGGGATAGATACCGCCCCACGCATTATAGACGAGGATTATTTTAGTAACCGTAGCGGCACGAAAAGTTTTTGCAGGTAACACAATTTGTTTCACATCTTTTGCCGGACGTAAATAACGAATAGCATCTAACACGCCCGCAAACAAAAGAATGCAGGCAATGATCAACCATATAATTTTTTTTATACTCATTTATTTTTTTTTGCTAAATGCGTTTCAATTGATTAAGTTTTTGATTTTATTTTTTTAAATGTTGAATAAACGCCAAAGAGTACCAGCGCCGCGATAAATACATATACCCACACGGGAATATTTTTACCTGCAACAATTAAATATAGATAGGCCGATATAAAAAAGAATCCGGTAAGCAGCAATGGCAGCACAAAAGGTTTTTTGCGGCGCATATTTTTAATTGTCCACGAAAGGCAGAGAAAGAAAAACGGGATAGCGCCGATGTAAATGCTTCCAAAAACATACGGGTTTACATTGTATTTTTCCCCAAGGCTTAAAAACCATTCCTTAAACGTTTCCCACAGTTCCATCAGCTGAAAATTTTATAAGCAGTATGTAATAATTTTTTTATAAAGTCTGTGAGGCCTTTCGATTTGTAGTCAAGAATTATTTTTTGATTAATGCGTGCCGCCACGGGATAAGGATAAATTTTATTAAATATGGCGTTGATGGAAAGGCCTTCTGTGTTTGCGAGAATGAGCTCTTGTATAAGCTCTCCGGCATTGGGTGCCACCATTGTGCCGCCCAATATTTTTTGCTTTTTTAGAAAGCCTTTGCTGCTTATAAATAATACCGTTTTTGCATAGCGATAATTATCCGTTACAGCCCTGTCATCATCTTCAAAATTTTGTTCTAATCTTTCGAAGCGTATATTTCTTTCCTTTAATTGTTTTTCGCTTAAGCCATAGGTTGCCAATTCCGGATCGGTGAAGGTTACCCAGGACATGTGGTCGTTGTTTAGCTTTTTGTTCAAGGGTGAAAAAAAATTGTTGATCAGGATGCGTGCATGAAATTCAGCGGCATGCGAAAATTGCAGATCACCCGCGGCATCACCGCAAACGAAAACATTTTTATTGGTTGTCTGCAAATATTTGTTCGCAACAATTTTATGATCTTTTAATTCAATTCCTGCATTTTGCAATTGAAGCTTTTCAATATTTAATTCCCTGCCGATCGCCACAAATACGGCATCAAACTCCAATGTTTTTTGTCCTCTATCTTTCATTTCTATTTCAACACTTTTTTCAGAAGGGAAACTTTTTATTTCTGTATTGAAAAAAAATTCTATGCCTTCTTTCTTTAATTGTGCTAACAATATTGTTGTTACGGCCTTATCATCATGTTCAAGAATATCACCGGCTTTATCCACGACAGTTACTTTGCTTCCTAACCTGCACAATGCCTGCGCCATTTCTATACCGATAGGGCCACCGCCTACAACTAATAAACGCTGGGGCAAATTATCTGTATGAAACAGGTTTTCATTGTCATAATATTTTACCTTTTCTATACCGCTTGTTTTTAGTTTGCGTGGCGAAGAGCCGGTTGCAATCACAATCTTTCTTCCGCTGTATTTTCTATCACTTACTTCTATTTCATTTTTTCGGGTAAAGTGCGCCACACCAAGCGCTACATCTATTCCCTGCTTTTTCAGCCATTCAGCATTTTCATGTACGCGTATCTGTTCCTGCCTTTCATACACATAACCGATTGCCTTTTTGATATCTATACTCCCTTTTATTTCGAGCCCGAAGCCCTTTGCTTCGTTTGCCTGGTGTGCAATTTTTGCCACATGGATGAGCGCTTTGCTTGGTACACAGCCGTCATTAAGACAATCGCCGCCAATCTCTTCATCGCTAAGAGAAACCATCAAAACTTTAAACCCTGCCTGGTTCATAAAAAGGCCCACGCTTAAACCTCCGGAGCCGCAGCCTATTACTATTATATCATACATTGGAGTATTCATTCTGCTAAATTCGGCATAATCAGATTGGTAACGATTTGTTTTTTTGACAAATGATAAAATCTGCGTTCGCCTCTTCACCAGTTGCGTAAATCCTTTTGGAAGGGATTACAGGTAAGATCATTTACTTCATTGAACTATTTATTCACTAAATTCATTCAAAAAAAAATTATGAATAATAGAATTCTTCAAGGTTTTATAGCTGGCTGCCTGGGTGCAATTATTTTAGCCTTGCTAATGTATATCCTTAAAGCTGCCGGCATGGGCGATCCCGCTTTTGTGGCGATGTATGAAGGTAAGTTTGGGCCGAACCCGCCGGGAGGGCAAGTTGTGGCTGCATTGCTTTTCATAATTAGCGGTGGGGTATGGGGAATAGTGTATGCTTTGATGGTAAAAAATTCAACTGTGCTAAAGGGCTTTTTATTTGGAGTGCTGCCTTCACTATGGTTGTTAGTTGTAGTGAACTATGCACTGGGCAAGCCGTTATTTAATGACTTCAAGCCGATGGGTATTATTATGCCGTTAATTTTTAATATGGTAATCTGGGGAAGCTTTGTTGGTTGGTATATGAGCAAAAGAAACAGGCACACGGTTACTTATTAAAATGCTTCTTCTTTCATACGATTTATTCAGCGCCTTTCCGCTGGAACCTGGCAATAAATTTATCGGCCCGTTCTTTACTTTATTATCCTTTTTTCGAAACGTTCTCAACCGATAATTTTCCTTCTATTTAATTTTTAAAAATAAATGACTAAAAATTTGGACAGGCTAAATTAATTAGTAATTTTGTCTAAATTAATTAGTTTGTTATGGCAATAGCAGGACAAAATTTAAAATACTTACGCAAACTTCGTGGCTGGACGCAGGAAGAGTTCGCTGCAAAGCTTGGCATCAAACGTTCACTTATCGGCGCTTATGAAGAAGAAAGAGCAGTTCCCCGGATTGATGTGTTAGAAATTGTAGGCGATATTTTTAAACTAACGCTTGATGAATTGTTGTTGAGAGATTTGGGTGAAGCAAAAGGCGCCGGCTATCTTGCCAAAAGGCGCCAGCTAAAAATGATGAGTGCAGACAGGAACATCATTCATTTCGTGCCGGTGAAAGCCGCAGCCGGTTACCTTGCAGGGTATGCAGACAGCGAATTTATCGACGAGCTCAACACCTTTACGCTTCCTATGCTTTCCGGTGGTAATTATCGTGCCTTTGAAATAATAGGTGATAGTATGATGCCAACGCCGAGCGGTAGCATTATTGTTGGCGAAAAAACCGAGAACATTGAAAATGTAAAAAGCAATGGAGCTTATATTGTTGTAAGCAAAAGCGAAGGTATTGTGTATAAACGTGTAGTAAAAAGTAATAAGAATAAAAATAAGCTAACGTTGGTGAGTGATAATCCTGCGTATCAGCCTTACCAGGTAAACACTGCTGATGTGCTTGAAGTGTGGCAGGCGCAAGCGATAATAAATAAAGTAACGCAACAGCAGCGCTGGGATGTTGATTCATTGGTAAACCTCGTGAGCAATCTGCAAGACCAGGTTACCACGTTGAAAAAGAAAATGAATTAGGCTCGTTTGCTGTCGGGCAGGTTTGTAATTATCATTAGATTTCGCTTCATTCTTACACTTAGAATGCGGCCGTACAGATACATCGATTCACCTGCCTGCCGGCAAGGCAGGCAATTAAAAAACACAGTCATGATTAAGTTACAAATCGTAGGCAATCTCGGTGCAGATTGCATTTCAAAAGAAGTAAATGGTAAAAACGTAATTAACTTTAATGTTGCCCACACAGAAAAGTTCAAAGACGGACAAGGGAATTTAAAAGAAAAAACAATTTGGGTAAATTGCGCTTATTGGACTGACAGGACGGCTTTGGCGCAATATTTAAAAAAGGGAAAGCAGGTTTACGCAGAAGGTTGGCCTGAGGTTGAATCCTATACTAATAAAGATAACCAGGCTGCGGCTACTTTAAGACTGCGGGTAAGAGATTTACAATTACTTGGAGGAAATACTGATAGCAATAGCAGTCAGGATAATTCATATCAACAGTCTTCTTCAGCCTCAGGCAACACAGCGCCTGCGACCGCAGACATGGAAGAGCCGGCTGATGATCTTCCGTTTTAATATTTCAAATAAATTCTTGAGTGAAATTAGGCGGCTACATTGTGGCCGCTTTTTGTTTTCCGGCAAGCCGCTAAAATTTGTGTAGCATTAAACTTGCCGGATATGGAGATCAATGGCTGATTTCGGTAGTAGCTTGTTCGTCGTTTTCTCACTATCCAAATGCCTTTTGATAACCAGGAAGCCAATCAAAATCATTATAAGAATTAAGATGATAGTTAGATACAGCCACGGCAGGTCTTTGATGCTCCGCTTTAATTTTTTAGATTTCTTTTTTTCAAGCTGCTTTTTCAGGTTGAGGTTCAGTTGCTCTACCAGCGCCGTTACATCTTTTTTGTTTTTAAATCCATCCAGGCCTTCCACCGCATCATTTATCATTTCTGAATCTATCATTTCTTCTTCCAGCTCATGCTTTTCCTTTTCTGAAAGATTACCACTTACATAATCCATCAACTTTTGGTTGTCAATATCTTTATTGCTGTTTGATAATATGTTTAATAGATCGTCGCTCATTATCATTTTATGAATTACCTGATTCCATCATTAGTTTTAATTTTCTTTTTCCATTTTGAATATAACTTTTTACCTGCATCATTGAATATCCTGTAGTTTCCGCAATCTCGGCATATGATTTTTTCTCAAGGTAAAATAAAGTTACACACTGCCGTTGATCACTGTTAAGATCCCGCAGGCACTTTTGCATTTTTATCAAAAGTGTATCTCTTTCAATTAATAAGTTTTTATCAACTGTATCCTCAGGTGTCTTTATAAATTGCTCATTCAATTCAACAGAAATTTTGCCTTTGTTCCTTAACATCATCAGGCAATGATTTTTCGCAATCATATAAATCCAGCTCTTGAAATATTCAACGTTATACTTATGGAGCTCATCAATTACTTTTAAAAAAACCTGCTGCACGGCATCCCTGGCATCTTCTTCATTTTTTAAGTATTTCAGGCACACACCCAGTAGCAGCAAGGTATAGCGTGGAAGTAAAATGCCGAGCCATTTATTATCATGGTCTGTATAAAATCTTTGCAGCAGTCCTTTATCATCTATATCATTGTATTTTTGTGAATTCAAAACTGCTGTGTGTTTTTTTGTAAGATGTAAACATAGATAAATTCCATAATTTACAATCTGAATAAATCCCTGAAACTTTTATGCAATACGCTGTATGCTGTGTCCCTGTTACCCCGTTACGTTTGGAGCCCTCCCATAAATCAGAAATGGTATCACAATTGCTCTTTGGCGAAAAGTCAACTATTATAGAAGAGCATGATAGCCAGTGGATAAAAGTTCGTTTGAAATATGATGGCTATGAAGGCTGGTGCCAGCAAAGCCATTCAGCCGAAATTGATGAGGAGCATTATACAAATGTTGACAAAGACCTAACGGCAGGCTGGGTAAACGAAGTAGATTACAATGGCCATCGTATGAACGTTCCCTTGGGAAGTTCCCTTTCTGCATTTAAAAATGGTAGAGCCTTTTGGCGAAAAAATTCAGTACACTTTAAAGGTGAAGTTTGGAACCCGGAAGAAATAAAAGTTACGCCAAAACTTATTAAGCAAGTGGCTTACAAATTTTTAAACACTTCGTACCTGTGGGGCGGCAAATCTGTATTCGGCATTGACTGCAGCGGCTTTGCGCAAATGACGTATAAGTTTATAAATAAGCAATTGCCAAGAGATGCGTGGCAGCAGGCAGAACAAGGCGAAGTAGTAAATTTTTTGCAGCAGGCACGTTGCGGCGATCTTGCTTTTTTTGATAACGAAGAAGGCCATATAATACACGTGGGAATATTACTGACTGAAAACGAAATAATTCATTCTTCCGGTAAAGTGCGCATTGATAAAATAGACAACCAGGGAATACTAAATCTTGAAACCAAATTGCGGACGCACAAGCTCCGGATTATAAAAAGGTATCTTTAAATGATGGACGCTTCAAAATCTGATAGCATCTTTTAATCGGCACCACTATCACGTCCCCGGCTTTATACCATTAGAAATAGTAGTTGTCGCTTTACCCTCATCATCATTTACTTTCTTATCAAAAAAAAGCATCTTGATCGATACTGCTATCATCAGGATAGCAAATATTTTTTTAACTGTTTCCTGTGGTAATGCGAGTGCTATCTTACTTCCAAAATAACTGCCTGCTAAAAATCCTCCCGCTACAAGCCACACAATACGCATATCTACATAGCCTGCCTTATAGTATTGCCATACACCAAGTATGCCTATCGGCAGCAACAATATCCCCAGCGAAGTGCCTTGTGCTTCCTTCTGCGAGAAGCTTAAAAAATATATAAGAGCCGGTACTATTACTATGCCTCCGCCAATGCCCACGAGGCCGCCTAATATACCGGCGATCAGGCCGATTATGATTAAAACCACGATCATGTATATGCTCATAAAATAATATTAAGTGATTTTATTTGGGAAATTTTTCTTTGTAAAATTCGATTGATTCATTGATTATTTCAAAGGCTTTTTCTTTCGTTTGAAAATCATTGATCTCTACTTTTTTATTTTCCAATACTTTGTATTGTTCAAAATAATTTTTAAGAACCTTTATAAAATGCTGCGGCAGGTCATCCATGCTTTTTATGTAATTCACACCGGGGTCATTTGCGGCAACCGCAATAATTTTATCGTCTATAAGGCCGGTATCTATCATTTGCATGTTGCCTATTACATAAGCCTCCACCAAACAAAGCGGTTGTATAGACTCTGAGCACATTACTAAAATGTCCAGGGGATCTCCATCCTGTCCAAGCGTTTGCGGAATAAGGCCGTAGTTTACCGGGTAATGAAACGATGAATAGATTACGCGGTCTAAAACCAATAAGCCCGTTTTCTTATCAATTTCATATTTCGATTTTGAACCTTCTGAAATTTCAATAAGCGCATTTACAAGCTGTGGTGCATTATCGCCATAATGCGCTCCATGCCAGGGATGTAGTACATACATAGAATAAGTTTTAGGTTTGTTGTTTAAAATTTTTTGTAAAAAAATACCTTTCAATTTTAAAAAAATTTAATCAGCGAAATACCAGCCAATGTTGCTAAAAGCCCAACCACAACGCTCACACCTACGTAAGCAAATGCCGGCCAGTAATGTCCGTTGCGAATCATAAACACCGTTTCATTTGAAAAAGAAGAAAAGGTAGTAAAGCCACCAAGCAAACCCGTCACTAAAAACATTCTCCATTCTGTTGCAATCATACTTTTCTCACTTATTCCAAATGCAATTCCTATAAGCAGGCATCCGATTATATTTACAGCTAATGTACCAAATGGAAAAGGAGAAAGAAATTTAGTCTGTATAAATAATGATAAAAGATACCTGCATACTCCTCCGATACAACTGCCTATACCTACTGCCAATATTATTTTCATAACTGCTTATTGTGGATGTTAGCCCCCATAATTGTTTTACATCTCAAATTACTAAAGGCTGGTGCTATCAATAAAACTATATTTGAAATCCACAAGCCATTCACCATTGCGCCTTACCATTTTTAATTTGGCAGGTTTCATTTTATACGTATTTGAATAGCTGATGATCGCAACTGAATCGGATAGCCTGGTAGAAGAATCAATCAGGATGTTGGCATTTTTATATCCTTCTTTTTCCTCTTTACTCCTTTTGCTGCTAAAATCTTTCAGGCCATTGAAATATTCAAGGTTGGTGCTGTCCTGCAACAAGTATTTTTGTGCCAGGTTGTAGTCTCCTTGCAGAGATGCTTCAATGAAGCCTCTGCCGGATTCCAGCGGATCGGTTTTTCTTATTTCCGGTGAGTTAGCGCAGGATACTGTCATCGTTGCGATGGAAAGAAAAATAAAAATATAGTTTTTCATTTTTTCAATTTAAAAAATGAAGATAAATATCTTTCGGTAGTAAATAAAAAAAGCGCCTTTATCCGGGCGCTTTATCGTTATGCTAAATTACAGCTCTTTACTTTTTGTTCGTTATACTGTCTGCAATTTTCTTTGCACGCTCCATATCCTCGCGCTCCATAGAATCCATTTTTGGCAGGCCCGGCATAGAATCGTTCATATCTTTTTGCATGTTTCCCATTCCATGTTCTTTCATTTTCTTTTGCGCCATTTCCATCAGGGTTGATTTATCGAAAGCAACTTTCCACACGCCGCTTTCTTTGCGAAGCGTAAAATCAGTTATCTCCCCGGATTTTTTATCTTTTACCGGTACAATGGCCTTATCGCCATCAATGATGGCGGCGCCAATATCAGTATTTTCTTTTTCATAATGGAGCATGTCATTCTGTTTATCACCCATACTTTGCATACCCATTTGCACCAGGCCCATCATTCCTTCGCTGTCTTTCGTTGCATATTTTTTTGCCTCCTCAATATCTTTTTTTGTTATCGCATCAAAAAATTTCAGCAGTACTTCTTTCGGATCACCGGTGTCGCCGGTCTTACATCCTGAGAATATTATGATTGAAACGGTGAGAAATGCTGCAATAATTTTATTCATAATTTTTTTTTGATTGACAAATGTAGATTTTATTTATAAAAAATATTTTTCGCAAAGTTACCAACCTTAAAATACATCCGTTTCAATTTAGAATTCCGGATTTCAAGGCTGGCAACCTTTAGTTCAAAAAAAATTACTTTGTTCAAAATTTCAACCGCAATATTTCTTTACAAAACGGGTTATGATAAAGATTATCAGGCGATACAAATTTTGTGTTTCTGAATGTTCTTAAAGGAAGACGGATCTTATAATCGCTTGCCTGCTCTACAGCTTTATACACAAACTCCGAGCAATACATTCTGTCGTTGGATGTGAGATCAAATTTCATATCGAACTTAATGCCGGCTGTATAAAGGGTATCTATAATTTTAGAAAGCTTTGCTTCGGCATCGTTATTCATATTATACCTGAAAATTCCAATTCCCCTGTTTTCATAAGGAGTACAAAAGATCTCAAAGGCATCTTTTCTTAATCGTGCATCAGGGTTCCACTCGCCGCCAAGGGCGTGATATACAACAAGCGAATCGTGCTCAAAGCCCGCAATTCCGCAATGCGAGTAGGTTTTATCATTAGCCGATGTTAACCGCATTAGCTCACTCGTAAAATCTTTTCCGGTACGCATAATAAGATCGCCTTGCTTCACATACTTTTTTGCGCAGGCAATATTGTTAATTGCCTGCGCAATATTTTTCTCCTGCAATATAGAACCGGCAAGCTGTGTGGTCAGTTTCGTTTGCTCATTTGCAGGCGAGCAGCTTTGTAAAAAAAATAAAAGGCAGCCCGGCAGCCACCTTTTTTTATTAATTATTTTAAAAAGAAAGATCATTTGTGTACTTCCATTTCTTTTATTTTTTCTTTGTCATACGCCTTAATGATTGCCTTTACAAGCTTATGCCTTACGACATCTTCTTCATCAAGTTCCACATGCCCGATACCATCTATATTCTGTAGTATCCTCACTGATTTTTCCAGGCCGCTTTTTATTTTTGGCGGCAGATCAATTTGCGTAACATCTCCGTTGATGATCGCTTTTGCATTAGCGCCTATCCTTGTTAAAAACATTTTAAGCTGAAGGTCTGTCGCGTTCTGCGCTTCATCGAGAATGATAAAAGCATTATCCAGCGTACGGCCACGCATATACGCAAGCGGCGCTATTTCAATGGTGCGTGTCGTCATATAATATCCGAGTTTGTCGGCAGGTATCATATCATCCAGCGCATCATACAGCGGCCTTAAGTATGGATCAATTTTTTCTTTTAGATCGCCGGGAAGAAAGCCCAGGTTTTCTCCGGCTTCCACTGCGGGGCGTGTGAGTATGATTTTTTTAACTTGTTTATTTTTAAGTGCCCTTACAGCCAATGCAACAGCAGTATATGTTTTACCGGTGCCTGCCGGGCCTATCGCAAACACGATGTCGTTTTTATCAATAGCATTTACCATCGCTTTTTGATTAGCTGTTCTCGCTCTTACGGTTTTGCCGTTCGGGCCAAACACCAGCACATCGTTAGGATTTCGTTCTATGAAATTGTCAATTACTTTTTCATCATCGCCACCCAATATCTGTTCGAGATAATTTTCGCTCATGTGGCCGTTGCGCTCCAGGTATTGCACTGCCAGATTTATTTTATCTTTTGCATCTTCTATTTGATCCTGGGCGCCACTGAGCTTTATTTGCGTGCCGCGGCTAAGTATTTTGAGGCGGGGAAATTTCTTTTTAAGAATATCGAGCTTTCCATTATTTACTCCGAAGAATTCGATAGGGTTTACAGTTTCCAGGTTAATGATTGTGTCTGTCAATCGGGGTTATATTTTAGATGTACAATAAGTCTATGAAAAACGGATTCGACTTTAATCTTTTCAAATATAAAAATTAGAAATCCTGCATTACTAAATTACTTATACACATGTGGTTGAAAAAGTTAAAAGTCTTCATGTTTAACGGGATAAACAATGATTATATTTTATTGCGGGCATAAGTTTATTTTTAATAATTTCGGATTAAAATAAATAAAATGAAAAAAAGCTTGTTCATCGTTTTCGGTTGTGTTATTTGTATAAGTACTTTTCAGGCCTTCACGGTATCGCACCAGGAAGAGTTTAAGAACCTGCAAATTTTGCCAAAAGATATTTCGGAGCATGACCTTGATAGCGTGATGCACCATTTCTCCCAGTCGTTGGGTGTGCGCTGCGATTTTTGTCATGTAAGAAATGAAGCTGAAAAGAAGATGGATTTTGCAGCCGATACAAAACCGGAGAAAAATATTGCCCGTAAAATGATGCTGATGGCAATTGACATAAACAAAAATTATTTTGTTGATATGGAGATGGATCACGGCCATGATATGGATAAAGATCATAAAGACAGTGCCCATATTAAAATGAATGACATGGATAAAGATCAAATGGATAAGGATCACATGGATAGCGCCCACATGAAGATGAGGCACATGGACGGTGACATGGATATGAAAAGCATGGGCATGAACCATGCTAAGTACATGCTGATGGAAGTAAATTGCTACACCTGTCATCGCGGCAACTCTCACCCCGATTCAAAGCTTCCTCCGCGTAAACAAGGACCGCCGCCACCGCAAGAGGCGCCGAAGCAATAAGGAAAATGATCAGGTGATGTGAAGGTTTGCAAAAGTTATCATCAAGCGAGTGATTGGATCAGTAGCAATCTTGCAGGAAATACAAAAGGACTTTTGATATTTACGGATTTTTACAAATGGCTGGTAATCTTTTTTGCGAAACAAATAGGGTTTCCGGACCTTCTTTGTAACATGGTAGAATTTTTTAAATATACCTTTTGTTGCTCTTGAAAATGACACCTTGTTCTTTGCAGTGCTTCCTGCATGTAAAAGCCTTTGGCTTCTGCTTTTACTACTCTCAATAATAAGCGGTAATGTTGTTCAGGTTATTCGGAACGCAATGCGTTCCATTTCGGAAAAGCAATAAAAAAACCATCGTATATAACGTAAATTTCTATTGCTAAAATTTTTTCCATATTCTTCGGTTGATTTAAGGTTTCTAATAACACTTCTCCATATTCTGTCCGCTTTTACCATTTGTTCTTCTTCTACAATTATTTACCAATATGCGGGTAAGCTTGCACCATCGCAAAAATTTGCAGTACGATATACTGTATCCTTGCTGCATCAACCGTTATGATCGTGTTTATATCTACATCAAAATAATCGGGCTTTGGGTGCAAAATTTTAACATTGCGAAGTGGGTATGTTTCTTCTAAATTCCAATTTATAGAAATAATATCTATCATTTTGAATTGCCGTTCCCAAAAAATTTTTTTATGTAACAGAGTGTGATCTTGATCTTTCATGTTGGAGCTTACGATCATTTAATAACAAATTTGCTATTTATTTCCGCATTCTATTTTTCGATCCCGTTATTATGATGATATGTTACCGAGAAGAAAACATACGGTAATGTTTATAAATAAAAAAAAGCCGCCCTTTTAGGAGCAGCCTCATATAAAATATTGAACTTTATTTTTTCATTTCCATCACCTGGGCTTCCGGTACTTCGGTCTTCAATTTCTTCATCCACGTATCTCTAAGATCGGGACTATCCCATAGAGCGCTGGTGCTTATCACCTGGCCGTTGCTGGCTTTAAGGTTAAAAAAGTGTTTACCGTTTGTTGCGGTTTTCATTTCAAAATTAGCAGGTAATGTTATATTCTTTTTTACGGATTCTATTCCATTTAACAGGTTGTCTTTTTGTGTATATCCTTCACTGGATAAAAGAACATCTCCTTCCGCGTTTATCAGTCTAAAATAATGTTCATTGTTCATTCCAAGAAATGTTTCAAACTTCGTCATAATATCTTTTGTTTTTAAAGTGAATAAATATTGTTACCCTTAATATAAGGTAAAAATATTGGAACGCCAAATAAAATGTCTCCAACTAAAAAAAATTGAAAGATAATCGTATGTGCCTAACTGTTAGAAGATTTTAATGTGGATTAGTTTTGTGTAACTAAGTCTGATCCCTTTAGGTATGATCTTGTGTTAGAAGTTTTTCACTTATAGCTTTTATAACTACCCTTAGGAGTTTTCAAAATCATCCGTAAAAATAATTTGCTTTGCATTATTACTTATTTCTGATAATCTAAATAAAAAAGGGTGGAAACCCACCCTTTTTTAAAAATTATATTTATGGAAACCAGCAGGAGCAGCACTTTAAAGCACCGTTTGCTCTCCTTATCCGGAATGCCTATATCCCTCTGTGTTTAACTTTCTTCCTCATTCAACTTATCTATATCCACTTCCGTATTGCGCACGGTATCACGTATAGTTTCATCACGGTGAGTTACATCCTTACTCAGTTTTATTTCTTCTACCACACGTGCTGTTTTGTTTACTACCGGTACTTCTGTTTGTTCGGTCATCGATATGTCTTTGTCTTTGAATTGCGCTACGTCTTCAGTAGAAACCAGGCGGTTTACTTCGTTGCGTTCTACTTTTATGTGTTCTTCACGCAGAGTTACATTTTCTGCCACGGGCCTTTCTTCTATACGGCTGCGAATGCGAATGCCACCTGTTTCTACTTGTGCTTTGCCCACTTCGAGGCTTTCTTCTATCACAGGGATTGTACTGGCTTCATTTCTTTTTTGTGAACGATTGCGATAAAGATTTTCATCATTATAATAATCTGCCTCTTGCATAGCTACTCCGCCTGTCATCAACGCAGTTAGTATATTGTTCTCTGCGTTAGCATCCAGGCTTTTTTTATCATATTCCGGTAAAGACATGATTTGCGCAATAGTTGTGTTGTACAAAATTACATCATCGTCATTCTCATGAAGCTCCGCTATGCCAATAGGTATCAACACTTTCCGGTCATCATCTATGTCCAGTTCATTATCATCCATGTCCAGTACTATATACCTCACCTTCCTTGTTTCCTCATCAAAGATGAGTTCTTCCACTTCACCGTATTTGTTGCCTTCTGCATCTTTTACGTCCCAGCCGCGAATGTCTTCCTGGCCGTCTGCTATTTCATAATTGCTACCGCGCAGTTCCTGCAGTCGGGAGCCGGTGTTTTTATTTGAAGTCATGGTTTTTATTTTGTAGAAAGATTTAGCTTTCTGTGTTAATAATGTAATGTTTTTAAATTTTTATTTAAAGATTAAGAACGTTTTACTATGATCTCAACTCTGCGATTTTGTTGCCGCCCTTCGCTGGTACTGTTTGTTGCCGCCGGGCGTGCTTCTCCCACCGCAACCACCGAAATATGATTGTCGCTGATATCTCCATCTTTTACTAACCATGCACGTACAGATTCGGCACGGCCTTCAGCCAATTGCTTGTTGTAATCTTTACTACCTACCGAATCGGTGTATCCATATACCCTTATTTCGCCGCTACCATAGCGTTTGGCAATAGAGGCGGCAATTTGTTTTAGATTACCTTCTGCTTGTGCACGCACATCGCTTTTACCAGCATCAAAAAGTATATTCTCTCCCAGGCTGTAAATAGTATAGCTATCATTACTTCTCACTTCAATGTTCTTATCGGTTATTTCATCGTAAGAGGCAGTTGGGGCATTGTAATCTATACCTTCCCAACCGGAAGTGGCAGCCACCGTATTGCTGCTTGTATTTTCTGTAACGGCGCTATCATTTGTCGTTGCGTTATTGTCGTTTGTGTTATGATTGCAACTGCGAAATAAAAAAAATAATAATGCCAGTACACCCAATAAAAGAAGCAGCCAGGGCAGTATTGATTTTTTCTTCGGTTGTACGCTTAGCTCCGCCATAGTTAATAGTTTTTTTTTGTTAAAAGAAAATAATGAGCAGTTGAACACTGCTCATTGATAAATAATTGTTTGCCTAACTTCATCTTTTTTTAAAGAGTTTTTTTATCAGCGTCTATATCATCTATGTCTACTTCAGTATGTCGCACAGTATCGTGTATAGTTTCGTCGCGATGGGTTACATCTTTACTTATTTTTATTTCTTCCACCACACGAGCTTCTTTGTTTACTACCGGCACTTCTGCTCTTTCAGTAAGTTCAATATCCTGGTCTTTAAATTGTCCTTTATCCATATCCGTTAGAGGGCGGTTTACCGTATTGCGCTCCACATGCACATGCTCTTCCCTCAAGCGCAATTTTTCTTCCACCGGCTTTTCCACTATGCGGCTGCGAACCCTTACGCCGCCGGTATCTTTCGTTCTCTTCCCTACCTCCAGATTTTCTTCTACCCTGTTTATGGTAGCATCATCATGATCGTTATTGTTGCCAGACATGCCGAATTGCCTCGCCTTCTCATCTATATCTACAGCGCCGCAATCATCCAGAATATCAGCCGCCTGCTCCGCATCATCAGCCGAAGATGCATGTACTGTTACAATGAAATATCCCTGGTTGCTAATAGTGGAATAACGGTGTGCATCGTCATTATCATCACCAAAAAGGTTTTTAAAAAAACGGGTAAAGGCATTATCATCATCTTTTCCAGACACGGCTTTAAAAGATTCTTTGCTTCCTTTGGTAATGTCTATATTACCCTGTGATATTCCCGTAGCGGATAATTTTTGTACTGCGTTTTGTGCGTCATTTTCATATTCGAAAAGGCCCACTACTGTTTGTGCTTGTTGCATAAGTTTTATTTTTTAAAGTGATTGTGATTAAGTAAATGTTATATAATTATTCAGCAGGAGGCACTCTGTGTACCTCTACCTTTTCTTTTAATAAAGTTATTTCCTGTATGTGCGGTACTTCGGTGTTAACTTTTGTTACATGAATTTCTTCCACTACTTCAAACCTTATTTTTACCTCCACTACTTCCCGTGTTACAGGTATTATCATGTCCCCATTTTCAGCGTGAAAGGTATCGGGAGGCGCATCAAATATTTTATTTTTTACAGGTACCCTTTCTATCTTATAAGACTCCTGTATAAGTGGTATATTGATGGTAGCATCCTCTGCAACAACCCTTTTTTTAATATAAACCTTGCCCGTCTCGATTACTTTTTTATCTACCGTTATGTACTCATGAATAAGTGGAATTACATTGGTACTTTCTTCTTCACCGGCAGTGGTGTTTTGCTGCTTCCATTTATCTGGAATTATCTCCATAATTTTTTTCAAATATTTATTGTAGAATTTTCTGAAATTATTTTAAATAAAAAGCGTCATCAGCTACAACTTTAAGCATATTTTTAAAACTAAAAGATGGCATGGTACGCTGTGTTTATTTTTTGAAATCACTTTACATCATTTTGAATTTGTGATCTCAACTTTTTTGAGGGCAAATAGATTTGAAAACCCACATTTAAATTTAGATCCCCCTGGGTGGTGGCGTTACCAAAGCCAAGCAGGCCGTTATATTTTAACAACGTTTCCAATCCCACATTAGGCGTTATAAAATAAGCAAAGCCCGGTCCTATACCAATACCCAAACCATTTGTATTGCTTCCTCCAGGAACATTTTTCCCGCTAATACCGACATTTCCCTCAAAAAAAATACGCGAGTGCCTAAGGGGGGAAACTGTATTTTTATCAGAAAGGTAATACCGGGCAAGGGCGCCGATGCCATAGCTCGTATTGGTTCCAGTACTGCCGGGTAAAGTTTGCAACCCAAAGTCAATATATGCTCCTACTGCAGTATTATCTTTTATAAAAAACGCCAGCTTTGGGTCAATATTCATGGAAAATGCAGACCCCTTTTTTAAGCCAATATCAAAATTTGCAATATCGCCGCCAACCAATAAGTTTCCTTTCTCAATTTGCGAAAATGACGGAAGGGATAAAAGAAAAATAGAAGCGGTAAGTAAGACGATTGTTTTTTTCATAAATGTGTGTTTTTATTTGTATTATTAAACTATTAAAAAATATTATTTTAAAGCGTTTATCGGATGGCCCTCAAGGCTTAACTAAGCCTATTTTACCACAAGCTGATTGTCTATTTTGTCAGGATGAAGGGCGCCGAGATCACTCATTAATGATTGAAGATTTTCCCGGTCAATATTTCCCCTGAGCACTACTACTCCGGCTGCAACATCTGCTTGTACACCAGGATATTTCGTAATGATAGATTGAACCGATGTTCTAAGGGTTAGGTCGGTAGAATTATCTTTCGTGATATTGTTTTCTACTGTTTGTACGCCATCTATACCTTTAATATTGTTGGCTATATCTGTAGCGCAATTATCGCCTTCACATGTGCCCCCCAGCGTAACAGTTCCGTCCTTTACGGTGGAATTTACTCCGGTATAATTTTTATTCACCTGTAATTGTTTGATTACAGCATCCTGTATTTCTTTATCATCAGGTTTATTGTTACACGATATAGCGAGCAACAATAAAAAATTTATCAGTATTACGTATTTATTTTTCAATACAACTTATTTTATTTACATAACGCACTTCCTAATAACCATGCCAATAAAGAGCTTAAAAGAAAAAGATGATTTATGTCATTTTACCATCTAATTAAAATGAAAAATTGAAACTGATACGCGGAGGCTAAAGTGATGAAATAAATAGATACTAAGATCATTATTCTAAGTGGCAAATAAAAAAAACTATATGATGCCTTTACTTGAAAGATCATGTTGCTTTGGCTTCTTCGAGAGCTTGGAAAGGTATAAAAACGAGCATAACTTTCGAAATATTTAAATTAAAAAACTTGCAAAAAAACTTTTTCAAGTTACTTATTGGCTATGCTTAAAAGCAATTGTGTAATTATTACCCCTCTTTATATACATGTTGCTCGATATATATATTGCTCGAGAGTAAAGAATCATTGCACTATGATGAATGTCTTGCTTCCAACCGTTTCAAAATTTTACATTTGTTTCTCATTATCTATATTACCCGGGTTTGATCTTAAACGGCTTTTGTTTTAAATTCTTTTGTAAAAAATCATTATTAAAATTAAGAATAAAATTTTATACAGATAAAGGGAAGATATTAGAGGTAATTGTGCAATACGAAAGTTTTGTAAGAAATAAATGGACGGCAATTATACGTTAGCTGATTTAAGAAAGAAATGAAAATTCACATTGGAATGGAAACTATTTATAACCATGCCTGGTATCCAACTATCGTGTAATGTGTAAAGACATTCCCAAAAAGGGAATTTCGAAACTTGTTGTTTTTTTCTTTAATATTTAAATACCTAACAATTAGCTTATTTTTTTAGGCACGATTGTGTTATAATTATTCGGATAAACACCAAAAAGAGACATCTCCTAAAATAATTTCTTCTTGCCAAAGCTTAATTTCTGATGATTGAAGTCCATAATAAAAATAATGAAGTAAACCTTAAAATAAGTAAACACAATAGTTATTAGCTGATCCACGCTTAGCCGTGTCAAATTAAAAATTTAAAAAAAATAAAATGAAAAAAACGTACGTAAAAAATCTGTCTGGTAAAATATTATTATTTGCAACAATTCTATTTGTCGCTTTCTTCTTTACCTCTTGTGCAAAGAAAATGTCCTTTGGTACTTCATCCATAGTGCCTGCAGCGGAAGGTTCTGTAAAAATTAAGTCCGATAAAAACAAGAACTCAACTATTGACCTGAATGTTATGCGGTTGGCAGATCCTAAAAGGCTTGATCCGCCAAAGGATATCTATGTGGTTTGGATGGAAACTTCAAATAATGGAACTAAAAATATAGGAAGCCTGAAAACATCAAGCAGTATTTTGTCAAGCACACTAAAAAGTTCTTTAAAAACAGTGACTCCTTACAAGCCTACCGGCTTTTTTATAACGGCTGAGAATGATAAAGAGGTTCAATACCCGAATGGGCAGGTTGTATTAAAAACAAATTAATCATCGTAAGAAATAAGTGAGGCATTTTATTGCTTTAATCAGCATGTCCCTGTCGCTCTTGTAGGTGAGGTAAATGGGGATTTAATAAGATTCATTTTTTTCTTTCCCCAGATGACTTTCATTTCCGGGTACGCTATTTTACTATTTTTATTCTACCCTCTTAATACCATTGCTGGTATTGCCGTTGTCATAAGCATAAAAATTAATTAGACAATTATTATGATGCGTTAGCCAGCCAAATGCGAAAATTAAGGGATCTTGGTTTAAAAAAAAAGACTTGAAATGTTTTGGAAGTGTTTCGTAAAATGCGGGATAGATGTTGAAAATGACTCAGGCGATCTTTCATAGAATACGAACTATTGATTTATGAGAGGGATAAAGATATTCGCGAGGATTGCTATGACTAAAAAAACAATTACTCCGTGCAATGGCTGTTATCATTATAAAATTAGCCCCTAACTGAATCAGTTATTTTTTTAACAAACCTAAACGATATTTTTCAAAAGAAAATGCATCAACTATAGTGGGTTTTTGTATTTATATATTTGCCATTATTTTTACTAATAATACAATTTTTTAAAATCAAAAACTTAAATGAAAATTCACATACTTCTCTTTCTTTTTGTTATTATGTTCTGCAACGCTTCGTGGGCGCAAGATTCATCCTTTTCAATAAATGGCCGTCTTGAAAAGATTAAAAAAGGCATTATCGTTCTCAATATATATGAAGGCGACAAAACCGTTAAGGATTCCGCCATTATCAGTAATGGTAGCTTTTCCTTCAAAGGTTCAGTTTCGGAGCCCTATTTTGCCACACTCACGATGCCGGTTAGACGAAATGATTTTTTTACATTTTATATAGCACCCGGTTCAATGGATATTTTGGGCAGAAGTGATTCTTTAAAGCTTTTAGCCGTAAAAGGATCGAACATTAATGATGACGATCGCTTGTTAAAAGAAAGAATGAAATACATTGCCAACTGGGAAGAAATAAATAGCAAGATTTATGAGAAGGCTTATAAGGAAAAAGATAAAGCCATAATGGATAGTTTGGATAATGTTGACATTGCTGTATTAAACGAAAAGCGAAAAGTGGTTACGGCATTTGTAAAGGAAAATCCTGCTTCGATGCGTGGGGCTATGGCTATAACTGAGAATTACGGTTACTATGCCGAAGCAACAGATGTGGAACCTGTGTACGCTATGCTTAGCCGGCAACTTAAGGATTCTGAAAAAGGCAAACAAATAAAAGCCTTGATTGACTTGTACAGCAGCGTAGCCGTTGGTGAAATGGCGCCGGAGATAAGTCAAATCACGCCGGAAGGAAATTCGCTCAGTTTAACTTCGTTGCGTGGCAAATATGTGCTGGTTGATTTTTGGGCGAGCTGGTGCGGCCCTTGCCGGCGGGAAAATCCTAAGCTGGTAAAAGCGTTTGAAAATTATACAGGTAAAGGCTTCACCGTTTTTGGCGTTTCGTATGACACAAAAAAAGAAAATTGGATAAAAGCAATCAAGGCCGATAACCTGCACTGGAACCAGGTTTCTGATTTACAAGGCTGGAAAAATTCATCCTCAGATCAATATGGTATCAAAGCCATACCATCCAATATTTTGTTAGACAAGGATGGCAGGATCGTTGCAAAAAATCTTTTTGGGAAGAAGCTGGAAGAAAAGCTTGCCGAGCTTTTATAGAATTAAAGCTTGTATTGTTCAAGTGTTTGCAAAGGCGGGGAATTTAGTGTTGGTCAAGCCGGGCACAAGTGCCCAATTGAAAATACCTTAAGGTGTCGCATTTGATGGTATTAAATTACACACAACATCTTATTACAGCAATTATTTTTCAAAAAAGTTTTTTTGCATCTTGCTTATCAACATTGCCAGTTACCTTTTTCCTTGGCCAGAAATTGATCCAATGAGTTTTGCTCATTTGCCTTGTAACCAATATTTTTGCACCTCTCCAAAGGCGTCTCCAATCGGAGTTCATCATAGGCCTTTGGCTAAATTTTAATAATAGATGAAAGAAGTTGCATTCAGAGAAGCTTTACGTGAAGCGATGGTAGAAGAAATGAGGCGTGATGAATCAGTGTTTTTAATTGGGGAAGAAGTGGCGGAGTACAGCGGCGCTTACAAAGTGAGCCAGGGAATGTTAGAAGAATTTGGTGCAAAACGGGTGATTGATACACCTATTGCCGAGTTGGGTTTTACGGCTATTGCCGTGGGAGCGGCGCAAAATGGCCTTCGCCCAATCGTAGAGTACATGACGTGGAATTTTGCAAATCTTGCACTCGATCAAATATTAAATACAGCCTCCAAAATGCTGGCTATGAGTGGTGGGCAGGTAGGTTGCCCTATAGTTTTTCGCGGGCCTAATGGAAGTGCCGGCCAGTTGGGAGCACAGCATTCAACCGCGTATGAAGCAATGTATGCAAACATTCCCGGCCTGAAAGTTATCTCGGTCAGCAACCCTTACGATGCAAAAGGTTTATTAAAAAGTGCCATTCGCGATAATGATCCTGTAATTTTTATGGAGAGTGAAGTGATGTATGGTGAAAAGGGAGAAATTCCTGAGGAAGAATATTTAATTCCGATTGGTAAGGCAAAAATAGTGAGAGAAGGTAAAGATGTAACCATAGTTTCTTTTAATAAAATGATGAAGGTAGCCTTAGGCGCTGCAGATGAATTGGCAAAAGAAAACCTGCCTACCGGACAGGCAGGTATAAGCGCAGAGGTAATAGATCTTAGAACCATTCGTCCTATGGATTGGCAGACGATTCTTGAATCGGTAAAAAAAACAAACAGGCTCGTAATTGTGGAAGAACAATGGCCCTTTGCATCCGTGTCTTCTGAAATTAGTTACCGCATACAAAAAGAAGGATTCGATTATCTTGATGCACCCGTCAGGAGAATAACTTCGGTGGATGCACCAATGCACTATGCTCCTAATTTAGTCGCTTTATATTTACCTGATATACCCCGTACCGTGAATCTTGTAAAGGAAGTAATGTACCTTAAAAAATAATTTCGGTATTTATATACAATGTTAGGTGAATTTCAAATTGTTGCCGGTGGATGGTGACACCAATCGAGACAGCCGGACGTGGGCGGTGTCTCCACCGCCCAAAAGGAGCGGCTTACATCTTTAATAACCTCCCTGGCAGGGCAGGGAATAAAAATTGAATTTATGGATACAGGAAGTTTTTATTACCCAATGCCGGGTAACGAGCCCGTACTTAATTTCGCTCCCGGAAGTAAGGAGAGAGAGCTTTTAAAAAAGGCTTTAAAAGATTTAAAAAGCAATAAGGCAGATGTGCCTATGTACATTGGTGCAGAAGAAGTGCGCACCGGTAAAAAAGTTGATATGCATCCTCCGCACGAAAAAGATTTTGTGCTTGGATCTTTTCATGAAGGAGATGCTTCTCATGTAAAAAAAGCCATTAATGCTGCGCTGAAAGCGAAGGATAAATGGGCCAATACAAGTTGGGAAAACCGCGCTAATATTTTCCTGAAAGCTGCCGAACTTTTAGCCACTAAGTACAGGCCCACTATGCTCGCCGCAACCATGCTTGGCCAAAGCAAAAATCCTTACCAGGCAGAAATAGATGCTGCCTGCGAACTAATAGATTTTTTAAGATTCAACGTCCATTTTTTAAGTGAGATTTACAGGCAACAACCGGTAAGCAGCTCTGGAATTTTTAACCGTATGGAATACCGGCCGTTGGAAGGGTTTGTGTTGGCTATTACTCCATTTAACTTTACAGCCATAGGTGGCAACCTGCCCACATCTGCTGCCATGTGCGGAAATGTAGTTGTCTGGAAATGCGCCAATACTCAGGTTTATAGCGCACAATTATTCATGCGCATTCTTAAAGAAGCAGGCCTGCCGGATGGCGTGATCAATTTGATATTTGTTGATGGGCCTACTCTGGGCGAAGCTTGTTTTAATCACCCGGATTTTGCGGGAATTCATTTTACCGGAAGCACCGGCGTATTCAATAGCATTTGGAAAATGATTGGTGAGAATGCAAGCATGTATAAATCCTATCCGCGAATCGTTGGGGAAACTGGAGGAAAAGATTTTGTGCTCGTTCATAAAAGTGCGGATGTGGATGTGACGGTGACCGCACTATGCCGCGGCGCTTTTGAATACCAGGGACAGAAATGTTCTGCAGCCTCAAGGGCTTACATACCGTCTAACATTGCCGCCCAAATAAAAAAGAAATTAGTTGCAGAGATAAAGACCATGAAGATGGGAAGTGTTGAAGATTTTTCTTGTTTTGTAAATGCAGTGATAGATGAAAAAAGTTTTGATAAAATTGAGGGTTATATCAGGCAGGTGAAGAAAGATAAAGATGCAAAAATATTAGTAGGAGGGAAGTGTGATAAATCAACCGGGTACTTTATAGAGCCGACAGTGATTGAAGTTACGGATCCGCAATATGTAACTATGTGCGACGAACTTTTCGGGCCTGTGCTTACTTTATATGTTTATGATGAAAGTAAATTTGAGCAGGCGATTAAGCTGGTAGATACCACATCGCCTTATGCACTCACGGGTGCCGTAATTGCGTCTGACAGGTACGCCGTAGAATTGGCTACAAAAAAACTTGCAAACAGTGCAGGTAATTTTTATATAAATGATAAACCAACAGGAGCTGTTGTTGGCCAGCAGCCTTTTGGAGGTGCCCGTGCAAGCGGTACCAATGATAAGGCCGGCAGCATTTTAAATTTATATCGCTGGTTGAGCGCAAGAACTATTAAAGAAACATTTAACCCTGCGGTAGATTATCGTTATCCGTTTATGAACGAGGAATAGAAGCAGGTCAATGGTCAATGGTCAATGGTCAAAAAATAATTGACAAAACCCAACTAACCAAATTGACCAATGGCCTAATGACCCAATAAACTAATAACCCAATAAACTAATAACCCAGTTAACCAATAACCCAATAAACTAATAACCCAGTTAACCAATAACCCAGTTAACCAATAAACCAGTTAACCAATAAACCAATTGTGAAGACCATTCTCAATAAATACCAGCTACAAATAACCATTGAACGATTGGCTTATCAATTGATCGAAAATTATGTGGAACTGGAATCTGTTGTGCTAATCGGTCTCCAGCCCCGCGGTATTTTTCTTGCTGACCGGATAAACGAACAGCTAAAAAAAATAAGCCCTGATCAAAATATAAAATATGGAAAACTTGATATCACTTTTTACCGGGATGATATCAGGAAAGAACTTCACGAGCCAAATCAAACCGATATATCTTTTTCTATTGAAGAAAAAAATGTAATACTCATTGATGATGTATTATACACAGGACGCACTATTCGTGCAGCATTGGATGCATTGCTTGCATTTGGCCGTCCCAAAAAAGTAGAGCTCTGTGTGCTTATTAACAGGAGATTTAGCCGGCAACTTCCTATACAACCCGATTATTGCGGCAAGTCAATTGATTCCATAATTTCCCAAAAAGTAAAAGTGGAGTGGGATAAAGAAGAAGTGAATCTTTATTGAAAATGTTATTTTCTAAAAAACAAAAAAAAGTACTTGAATTCGTACTTAAATTTGTACGATGGAAGTTTTAAATTATACCGATTTTAGAAAAGACTTAAAATCTTCTTTAGATAAAGTAAGTAATGATGAAGAGATAATTATTGTTTCCCGAAGTAAGAATAAAAATGTTGTGGTATTATCTCTTAAAGAATATAACTCTTTGAAAGAAACGATGTATTTACTAAGTTCTGAAAAAAATAGAAAGCGGCTACAGGAAGCAATAAATGAAATGGAAAAAGGTAATTTTCTTCAAACTTATTAATTGAAGAATAATGGAAATAGCTTGGCAGGAAAATACATGGGATGATTATTTATATTGGCAAAAAACAGATAAACAAAAATTGAAACGTATTAATGAGTTAATGAAAGATTGCCAAAGAAATAAATTTGAAGGAATAGGGAAGCCTGAACCATTAAAAGAAAATTTATCAGGGTATTGGTCGCGTAGAATTGATAATGTGCATCGGCTTATTTATAAAATAAAGGAAGATAGATTACATATAATTCAATGTAGATTTCATTATTAAAAATGAAAGGTGATAATCATTGTAAACACTGTATGACTTACAAATTTTTTTTTCTGCACCTGTATTATTTTTTTCTATTAGCTTTGACCTTTAATGCAACTTTCTACCAAACATCTTCTTGGCATTAAAGACTTATTACCCGGCGACATTGATCTTATTCTTTCCACTGCCGCACAATTCAAAGAAGTACTACAGCGTCCAATAAAAAAGGTGCCTTCACTGCGGGATACCACGATCGTAAATTTATTTTACGAAAACTCAACCCGCACCCGCATTTCATTTGAGTTGGCGGAAAAGAGATTAAGCGCCGATACCCTTAACTTTTCTGCCTCAGGTTCTTCTGTTTCAAAAGGCGAAACATTGCTGGATACGGTGAACAATATATTATCAATGAAAGTTGATATGGTAGTGATGCGGCATAGTGCCAGTGGTGCGCCCCATTTTTTAGCGAAACATATTCCCGTCGCAATCATCAATGCAGGAGATGGCATCAATGAACATCCTACGCAGGCGTTGCTGGACGCCTTTTCAATAAAAGAAAAATGCGGTAAAATTGAAGGCAAAAAAGTGGTGCTGATCGGAGACATTATGCATTCCCGTGTTGCCTTAAGTAATATTTATTTATTGAAAAAGGCCGGGGCTGAAGTGATGGTTGCCGGGCCACCGACCCTAATACCAAAGTATATAAAAGAAGCTTTCGACATAAGGGTGGAATACAATATTAAAAAAGCCTTGCAATGGTGTGATGTGGCAAATGTATTGCGCATTCAGCTTGAGCGGCAAAACCAGGTTTTGTTTTCATCGCTGCGGGAATATAATCTTGCTTATGGGGTAACAAAAAAGCTTTTAGATGGTCTTGACAAAGAAGTGGTGATCTTGCATCCGGGACCTATAAACAGGGGCGTGGAAATTGATAGTGATGTAGCCGACTCGAACCAGTCAATTATTTTGCAGCAGGTAGAAAACGGCGTGGCCGTAAGAATGGCGGTGCTTTATTTACTGAGTAACAAACAAAATTTTAATTAGCTGTTTTAATATTTTATCATAATTATTATAAATGGAAAGAAACTGTTTATTTCCCGGCACCTTTGATCCGGTTACGCTTGGGCACACCGACATAATTGACAGGGCACTTCCGTTGTTTGATAATTTTGTGATTGGCATTGGGCGAAATAGCAATAAGGTTCCTATGTTTTCCGAAAAACAAAGAATTGAGTGGTTGCAGGAAATATATGCAAACGAGCCAAAAATAAAAGTGGTGGCTTATGATGGGTTAACCGTGAATTGTTGCAAGTCTGTAGGCGCTAATTTCATCCTGAGAGGCATACGCTATGTAAATGATTTCGAATATGAAAAAGCGATTGCTGATATGAACCGGAGTTTGGCGCATCACATAGAAACCGTATTCTTAACCTGCCTGCCGAAATATACATCAGTGGCCAGTACTTTAATAAGGGATGTTTACCGGAACGGTGGCGATGTTTCTCAATTTTTGCCGGAGGCAGTTATAAAATCCATACAATAATGTCTATTTGGTTTAATAAATCTTTACGGCTGGAAGACGTGAAAGATTTTGGAAAAGAAACAATGGCCACCTTTTTAGGTATTGAGTGGGAAGAAATAGGTGAAGACTTTGTCGTAATGTCTTTGCCTGTAAATGAGCGCACAAAACAACCTTACGGAATTCTTCATGGTGGCGCTTCGTGCGTGTTGGCTGAAACCGTTGGCAGCCTTGCTTCTGCACTGGCGATTGATATGGAGAAATTTTATTGTGTAGGCCTGGAGATAAATGCAAATCATATAAGGAGCGCAACCAAAGGTAAAGTTACCGCGAAGTGTATGCCGCTGCATATCGGCAAGTCAACGCATGTTTGGGATATAAGGATATTTGATGAGCTCCAAAAGCTTATTTGCGTAAGCCGTTTAACGGTCGCTATTTTGCCCTTAGATCAAAAGAAATTTTAGCAGGCAGTCATACGAGTTTTGCATTTTCAAAAACCGATCTTATTGTAGGGAAAGTATTACTCAGATATTTTTCTAAATCTTCGTCTTTTACCCAACGAATTTCTGTGATGTCTTCTTCAACCTGGGGTACTAATTCTTCCTTTCCTAAGCTCTTCATCAAGTACCAATGCGACTCTTTAAGAATATGCCTTCCAAATTCAGTGTAGGTATGGTATGTTATACAAATTTTCTTGCCAAGCTTTAGTTTTTGTATCCCGGTTTCTTCCTGCACTTCCCGCAAGGCACAATCTTCCAACGTTTCACCCTTATCAATTTTTCCTTTTGGTAAATCCCATTTTCCTCTCCGAAAAATAAAAAGGGTTTCTCCTTTCTTATTTCTGATTAAGCCGCCACCGGTTTGTATTAATTTAAAATGTTTAAAAAAATCTTTTTTGAGTTTATTAAAATCCGGATGTAAAATAATTCCTGCATGAAACGCTTTCTTCTCTATTTCGTGCAGCAAAGATTTTATGGCAGATGATGACAACTCATCTACAAACACAGCATCAGGATGATGCCTTACTTTATCAATCTCTTTATTGAGTTCGTCGCAGAGATAGACAGGCTTATCCCCGAAGTAAATAATTATGTAGCTCATACGTGTTGATTATCTTCGCAGCATGAACAATAAAAACGCAGTTGCTGAGAAATTACTACAAATTAATGCAATTAAATTAAGTGTAGATAATCCCTTTACCTGGGCCAGCGGTTGGAAAAGCCCCATCTATTGCGATAACAGGAGAATTCTATCTTTCCCGGCTGAAAGAGATTTTATAAAGAGAGAAATGTGCGATTGTATCAATGATACTTTTAGTGGTGCAGAGATAGTAGCCGGCGTTGCGACCGCAGGTATTCCCTGGGGTGCTGTAGTGGCCGACCACTTAAAGCTTCCTTTTATATATGTAAGGCCGAAACCGAAGGAGCATGGACTTAGCAACCAGGTTGAAGGTTTTTATGAAGCCGGCAACAAGGTGGTGATCATAGAAGATCTTATTTCAACGGGTAAGAGTAGCCTACAGGTAGTAGATGTTTTAAAAAATGTAGCCTTAAATATTTTAGGAATGATCTCTATTTTTAATTACGGCTTTGAAATTGCAAGCAATGCTTTTAAGGATAAGGACGTGGAATATCGGTCAATCACCGACTATGAAACTTTGATTAGCGAAGCAATTAAAAAGAATATTATTTCTGAAGAAGATCAAAAGTCATTGTTAAAATGGCGGAAAGATCCTGCAAATTGGAAAGCATCTTCTTAAATTCGATAAAATTTACTATGAAAGCGAAATTGCTAACCATCGTTACCTTATTTATATCTTCATTTTCTTTTAGTCAGCAAAAAGCCATTCAAAAGGCAGTGATAACTACACCCGGCGTTCGCAGCGAAGCCTGCAAAACGAATATTGACAACCGCCTTGTGCATGAATACGGTATCTCCTCCGTAAAGGCCGATTACAAAAAACATACTGTAACAGTGGCGTGGTTCACGGACAGAACTAATATTGAAAATGTAAAAACAGCCATTGCAAATATGGGCTATGATGCTGATGACGTAACCGCCGAGCCTGACGCATACAAACGTCTTACTAAAGATTGTCAAAATCCTCCAGTAGAAACAAAGTAACCCCCTAAATTAAGTTTTTAAAATAGTGTAAAAGTCTCCTTAGATTCATAATTTACCGGCAGGCTCATAAACACATTCGCCTTTCCTATTTTTAATTTACCGGTAAGTTTTACAGTCACTTCCTTGCCAAGTAAAGTGCTCCATGCATTTTTGAAAAGATTTTGCATATCTACATCGAATTTTATGGGCAGCATGAAGCTGTTTCTTCTTGGAATATTTACAAGGGTGTCGTTTGAGCTATGCCCGAATTTATTCCCATCTATAAAAATGTCCAGGTCCGTACTTCTTAGCTGAAGGCCGAAATTGTTAGGATTGTAATATTCCAAATCCAGCGCAATAGTAGAGCTATTAAACCCCAGGCTCTTAACTGAGA
Organism: Hanamia sp.; assembly: GCA_965217965.1. GTDB lineage: Bacteria > Bacteroidota > Bacteroidia > Chitinophagales > Chitinophagaceae > Ginsengibacter. The sequence continues at coordinate 2,612,575 of CBDCJQ010000002.1, forward strand.
AATTATGGAAAGTTTTATATTCTAAAGCTTTTGGGGCTGAGCACGAAAAAAAGAAAGGCACAATTAAGAAAATACCTATTATTCGTTTAACCCTATTCATAAACTTATTTTTTGCGCAGCAAAGATGAGTAGTATATCCCGCAAGCCAAAGTAAAGAATTAAAAAGTTAATGATGTTGTAGAAGCAAGTGATGAATAGGGTGTATTTCAAAGCTTTATTTTACCAGATTTTTCTGTCCTGTTTATAATGATCATCCCGCTTCGTGCTTTTAATATTGTATATCCATCGGGTTGTGCTTTCAACTTTACATATTTCCTGGGTGCATTGCAATGAGGGCAGAAAGTTTCACCTACCAAATACTTACCGTAAACTTCTTCATTTTAAATTTTTTGTTATCGCGGTTTTCTCTATTTGAGATTACGTCTAAAAAAGCTTTTTAAGAAGATTCGATAAGGTCATTTTGGAATGATATATCCAAAATGTTAGGACCGTAAATTTTCAGTTTTATGAGTAATAGCCGAAACAAGGAATGTAGGAGAGCAATCTCAAAATTTGATTCCGGGAGGGTAGGTGATGGTATAAAATCCTGGTAGATCTGATTCAACATCACTAAATATGTTAGATAACACTACTATAAATTAAAACCAACTTGTACTATTTATTGTAGTTTAATAAATATTTAATAACAGATTTATTTTTAATCAGTTATGAAGTTTATATAAACATTTAAATAAAAGTATATCCCGTTTTTAATTACATCCAATGGATGAAAATTTAAAATAATAACTTTTGTGTCAATAAGTCATTATTTAATATCAAAATATTGATTATTAACAAATTTCAGTATTTAACTTACATTTTATTTTATATAAAGTTGATATGGCAGATATTTTTAATGTTATCATGCTAACTAATACGTCAGTTGCCGTTATGTTATTAGAAATTATTAATCAAAAACGATCTGATAGAAGATGGGGCGTTAAAAAATGAGTAGTATTCTTTTCGCAAGAATTAAAACTTTTATAATTTATATACGGTTGCATTAGACAAAAGCCAATAATGATCGAAGATGTTTTCGTGAGCCTTACAAAATTTTCAACATGAATTAAAAATTCTCTAAAAAATTAAATACAGTAATTTTACGGTGTTGCATTATTCGAAGTTGTACTATATGTTTGCACTTGAATTGATGATGTACCCACACTTTACCTCGGACATGTCACTTTCGAAAAGAGAATCCTGACTTGAACAACTGCACACATCAGTCTACAAACTAAAGACTGGTCTGGTACCCAAATTTTTAAAAACAAGAACCACAAGAAAATGACTTCTAGATCTACATTAGTAGGTAAGTATATTGTTACGCTTACAATCTTCACCCTCTCTACTTTTTCCCAGGGTTATGCACAAGTCGTTAGGCCAAAATTGAAATTTATTCAACCTCATTTGGTCTCAGGCACAAATGTAGCTACAGTAAGCAAATACAGCTTTAATGATACAGCAAAGGATATAGGCAGCCATAACAGAGTGTACTACCGTATAAACCAACTTTATTTTGATGGTAAAGCTACTTACACCGAAATAAAAATGGTACGCTTCGGAACGAATGCAAAAACTTCGGTACAGTTATTTCCTAATCCATACATGGAAAAATCAACATGAATTTTAGAAGTGAAGAAGATGGAAAAGCGGAAATGAGGCTGATCAATACAAAAGGGCAAGTAATTGTAAATGGCAAATTGCTCGTGGTAAAGGATACAAAAAGTTACAGTTGATGTGATTGTTAACGGCAAGTAATAGGAAGGCAGAGGGCTATTAAGCAATAATAATCAATTAAAAAATAATCAGGATGTTGTCGCAGGATTATTCAGGCACTTCAAATTATAAATGCAAAATTTAAAAAAAATATAAACTCGTTTTCTTTGGGGGTTACAGAACCTAACTGGTTCTTAACAAGAGCCGCATTTCTATGCGGCTTTTTTGTGTGCACATTATGTACAATCACATAAGGTGTGAGAGGCGTAATAGATGTAAGAATACAACCATAGATGATTTGTTCTTTTATAATCGGCAATAAATTTTGGAAGACAGGAAACTTCAATTAGGCGCAGAACTATGCAGGTAATGTAAGGTCATCCAGGTAAAAAATTCAACTTTAGGGAAGATCATTTACTTCAATGCTCCCTTACCATCACTCATCGTGCTGCGGGCAGGACTTTGCTTTAATCCCAGGTCGGCAATAAAAGTAGTATTTACAGCAATGGCGGTACTTATATCGCTTAGAGTTTGACACTTATTAAGTTGTCCTAACATTTGAGATACCAAATGATCATAAGTCTTATACTTGCTGCAAAATTTATCACTCCCATGCTTTTCAATGCTGCCTTTTAAAATATAGCAAGGTATGAGTTCTATAATTGTTTGATGATTGGCTTCTTGTTACTTTTATTCCTGGTAAATAGTCCCATTTTATTTATGAGCTTTGTCACCTCAAAGGTAATGTGGACTATTTATCTTTTTGACTTTCGGATGATAGTGAATTATTTTCTTAAATTATCTATTAAATATTATTTATTAAACTGTTTAGTTTGGTATTGAAGTAAAATATAAAGAAATAGATTTTAATTAAACGTTACCTGTTTCGTTGTTTTTGTTATTTTTATGATTTCAAATGGTTGTGTCATAATACTTGTTAAATCCCCATAGGGATTTTGATATTCTATTGTTGCTACAATATTATAATTGCTTTCTACAACATCCGATATATCAATACTATGCCCACCATTTCGATAGACGCTATCAAAAACAGCAAGTACTATATATTTATTAAAATCTACACTTGTTTCTGTAAAACTTTCACTAGTTCCGTTTTTTACATTATTCATTTGATTTATCAACTTTTTCCATCTATCACTACTTGTTATTACCAAATTCACTTGAGGCATTTGATCGGAGTAGCCATATATGTTGCTTTTTGCAATTTGGACAAATTCAACTTTTGATGATTTAGGGTTACTTATATCTTTCTTAAACATTCCTTCATTTTTAGTACAAGAAATAAGTAAGATAAATGGAATTGCTAAAATGCAAATCGGTTTCATAATTTTAAATTTTTATCAATTAAAAAAATAGACAATTAAAAAGTTTTATCTTTTGCGCTAAATGGATATAAAATAAGTTTGACAAATCAAATACGGAAAACGTTGCAATAAAAATCCGAAAAGATTAAAAAAACGCCGAAGTAATATAAGCGGAGCAGGATATATGTGACACATAATTTCCCTTCTGCAGCATTAAGGACAGTCACTATTTACCATTCAGATATAAGAGGAGATGTTGGATTTGATAATTGGGGTACAAGTGCGGCCAATCTGATTAATATTAAAAACCTTCGTGGGTACATTCCGGGAGTTTACGTTATGCATGGTTGGGAGGGGAGAGCGTCTTAATTGATAGTATTGTGCCTAATATACCTGTAAATTTCAAACATTTAAGTCACTTGGAATCCCCGGGCTATAATTATTCAGATAATGTGAAATTAATTATGCCTGAAGCAACATTAATAAATATTCAATATGGTTTGCAATCTTACCAGGTAGATACCATACTTAATCAATTAGCGCGGTCGGTAACATTAAATAACGGCAGTGTTTATTTAGCTTATGGCAACCAGCCACGAACCACAGCAAGCAATGCAGCGGTAGCTACATTACTTGCTAAGGGATGGTATGTTTTCACCAATGATGGATCTGCATATAACCCTATTCCAATTATAAGTCTTTACGATACCATACCGGCGGAAACAGTCTTGTATTCAGAATTTACCGACTATGTAAATTCGCAACTATATACCAACTTTACCTTGAAGCAAATTAATTCGTTGTACCAGCAGAATTGTGGCTACTCACCTGATCCGTGTAATGCCATAGACAACGGACCAAGGCTTTGCGGTAAGCTCGAGCCTGTGTTTCCGATTGTAAAAGTAAATCAGTGGGGGCCTTGCGATGATAGTACCAACTTTGCGATAATAAAAGGAACGCAATTATACGAGGCCTATAAAGATTCACTTAATGATAACTTTAACGAATCTTATCATCAAAAGTGCCTCAATGCACAAAAATTGGAAAGCTTCACCGTCACCGCGCCTGTAAGTGAATACCACTATACATTGTATTATTATGGACAGGCAGGTAACCTTATTAAAACTGTGCCGCCGGAAGGTGTTGACCTTTCGAAATTTACCACCTCTAACTGGGGAACGACCGTTGCCGCAGCAAGAAAAAATTATTCCTCTGCGGTACCGAACCATAAATTAGTCACTATCTATCGTTACAATACTTTAAACCAGGTGGTGGCGCAGCAAACCCCCGATGCCGGTAAGAGTGAATTTTGGTACGACCGGTTAGGCAGGCTTGCTATATCACAAAATGCGAAACAAAAATTTCACTATATAGAAAATGGCCGCAGCTACAGCTATACCTTATACGATTACATCGGCCGCATTACTGAAGTAGGTGAATATGTAAACCCTTCCAATACCCCTATGTCCGATGCATTGAGCCGTAGCGAAAGCCAGCTAAAGTCGTGGCTTAATACCTTAGGCAACAGATCCCAGATCACCTCTACGGTTTACGATCTTGAATATCCGGGATGGGTAACGCCTAATAAGCAAGTGTATGCAAAGAATCTGCGTAATCGCGTAGCCTATACAAAATATACATTAGGGAGCAATACGAATTATTTACATACCATCAACAGCAAGAAGTAACAGCAGGGAATTAAAATTATCGGCTCAGCAGATCCTCACACTACACACATACATACATGGCGGCACAAGAGAAAATTAAAACCCCAGGCAGATGAATTATTGCCAGGGAATTTACACAACCTGGTCAGTTTACTAACCGAAGAACTCAAAGGAATCAATCCACAAATAAAAAATGCATTACACATCAGGGCAAGCGTGATACTGCATTGGTTAAGGCAGCACAACAAAAGACAGGTGCAATATATGGCCGGGCATAAATACATCAACAGCACCGAAATGTATGAGGTGCAGGAACTGGAAACCCTAACTGATCAGCTAAGTAAACACCACCCCTTTGGATAAATTATATTTGTAAACTTTTAAAAATAAGCATGGCAAAGTCAAAAAAGAAAATAGCAGTGGTTGAAGAAAAAATAATTAAGAAAATTGTTTTTCTGCGGGAAGAAAAAATAATATTAGATGTTCATTTGGCGGAGTTGTACGGTGTGGAAACGAGGGTATTAAAACAAGCTGTAAGAAGAAATATTGACCGCTTCCCGGAAGACTTTATGTTTGAATTAACGGAAGAAGAAATAGAAGCAGTGGTATCACAAAATGTGATACCACACAAAAAGTATTTAGGCGGAGCAACACCTTTTGCATTTACAGAAACAGGAGTCGCGATGTTATCAAGTGTTTTAAAAAGTACCTCAGCTATTGAAATGAATATTGCCATCATGCGGACATTTATAGCATTAAGAAAAGTAGCATCGAACTACAAAGAAATTATGCAAATACTTACCGAAATGAGAAAACAATACGACAGCCAGTTTACAGAGCTTTACAATGCATTAGCAACGTTGATTAATCCGCCGCAACCACCAAGAAACAAAATAGGTTTTAAGGATTACGATTAACTAAAAAGCCAACTCACAACACAGCTTAGTCTTGCCCTACCTCACAAACCCCATGCTGCAAGCCTTCTTCGGTGTTGCAGTCAGTTTTTTCTGTCATGGTTTTTGTAAGCCAGCGCAATGCAGCACATTTATTTTTTTAGCCAAACACAAAGCTGGATAATAAGAAAAATAAAAGAGCTGCACCGACACACAAAACAAAAACACACTCCAAAAAAAACTGCCTGAAGCTACATTAACATAATGTGGCATTATAGGTTCGCTTCGCATTTTTTAGCCGCCCTTATGCGGGGCATGCTCTGAAAAAAATCCTATAATGAACATTATGTATAAGTAGCCACCACCGCATTGCAACACAAAAAAATAAAGCGCTGCCAACATTGCCCTTCTATTTATTTTTTGTGTTGCAGCCGTGCCCGCCAACGCTTCCCTAAGCTGTATGCTAAAGCATTTTCTTTTTTGCTATCTCACTACGCTCAGTCAATAGCATCGCCTGCGGCAGCAAGGCAGCTACGCTAATCTTTTATTTTTTACTGAAATGATTTAAGAACCTAATGCCTGCCGCAGCCGCCACAGCCTTTATTATAATTTAAAGTTTATCAGGGCGGCTTTGGCTTGAGCCGTTATTTACCCTCTCACACTTTAAACAGCAGTAAATATTTTTTAGCTTTTACTCTAAATGGCAACCAACAAAAGACAAGGGACACAGGGCAGCAACCATCAGCAATAGTACAGCCCATCAGCATCAGAACAACCATGAAACTTTTTTCTTACATAAAGGAAACAGTACGGCGGAAAACATTTATTTTGCAGGTACAAGTTCTTTGATACAATCCCTGAAAAAAAATGGCAGGCTTAGGGTAAAACGGGAAGTGCGGAAAAAAACGGGTTAAGACTTAGCACCCGGCGGTATGGAACTGCCCGGACGGTCTTATTCAATTGCTAATACGAATTATAGATACGGCTTTAACGGTAAAGAAAAATCAGACGAAATAAGCGGAGAAGGGAATGCGTACAACTTTGATGCAAGAATGTACAATCCGAGGTTAGGCAGGTGGTTTTCGGAAGACGCAAAAGCAAGGCATTTTCAAGTCCATATAACTACGTTCAGAATAATCCTATCGACAGAGTTGACCCTGATGGAAATGACGACATATATTATGTATTCCTTTATGAGAAAACAAATCCGAGTTTATCGCATCTAACTAAGTTTTCTGTTATCGTGAGAAACAGTGCACCTAACCGGTATATTCATCGGACACATTTTTTAACGAGTGGTAAGGGGGGCATAACTGACTAGGTTCTTAGTGCTCCAAAAGATAAAGAATTTTACCCTGCAAATTGGAGTTCTTCATCAGGTTTAACGAGTACAAAAGTATTTGGCTTCTTGAATGCTGATGATAAAGGCTTTGTTACATTAGGAAAGTATATGGATGAATTTCCTGATGTAAAAGCGGACGCGAATTATCAAGAAATTCGTACTACAGGCACAGCTTCAAGCCAAAGAGCAAAAAATGCATCATTTTTAGCGAGTTAAGCGTCCGGCTAATAACACTACGAATGCGCATTTAGATATAAAAAATTAAGCCATGAAACCAATAGTTAAAAGGTGGTATATACAAGATGTTGGATTTATAGAAGATACTAATAAAATAAATCCTTGTTTGCATTAGGATTGGATTCAGAAATTGGTTATGAAAACTCAAAAGGCGTTGATGATTATAGCATAGATATTTGTGATAAGGAGGGCCTTAAAAAAGAAATTGATAAATATTTAGATTCTGAATATACAAAAGAAGATTGTAAAAAGTCCTTCTATTTTTATAAGACTTTAATTTTAAAAGAGTATAACCAGGCAGAAATTATGCGACAAATAAATGAATTTGTAAATAGTTGTTCTGGTGAAACTTGGGAAGAAGTGAATTTGAAATTGCAGACAAAATTAGAATATAATCCATAACCAGTTTTCCCTCTGTCTTTGTTCGTATTCTCACGAAACGGCGATTATAAAAGATAACAAAAATCCGCTGATTGCTCAGCCTCTTTTTGTTACTCATAAATATCTTTCCTATGCCCGAGGTCAATCACATCAACGGTAAGGATGTTATCAAAAATATCGTAGATAATGCGGTAATCAGCAACACGTATTCTAAAACCATCCCGTCCTTTTAATTTTTTGTACCCCTGTAGGTCGTGGGTTGTTGGCGAGGTTGAGTATAGCCGTTTTTATTTTGGAGTAGTAAGGTTCGTTGATTTTTTCCAACGATTTTACAACGGCTTTTTCAATGCGGAGTTTGTACATTACTTTTTCCTTTTGGCTTCAATCTGTTTAAAAGCCGTATTGGCATCAATAAAGACCTGCTTTCTTTTTTTAGCGGCATCATAGCGTTTAATATCTTCTATATCTTCGAGTTCGTCCATAAGCGAATCAAACTGTTTGGCTGGCAGTACTACTAATTTTTTGCCGGCAGTATCTTTTATGTATTGGGGATTTATAGTAATCATAAAATTTTATTTTAGTAAGCTTTGTAATTTATGTTTAGCAAAGAAAGCATCCATAGTAGCAAAGAGGTGTGAACGTTCTTCTTTTGGCAGCTTCTCAATTAACTTCAAACGGTTTAAGGGATCGTTGTCAATATTCTGATACTGGCCATCTTTAACAAGGTAATCTACTGTAACACCCAAAGCATCTGCAATTTTGCTTGCCGTCTTAATAGATGGTTTTATCTCATCTCTTTCATACTTACCAATAATGTCACCACTTGTACCAACAGCTTTGCCCAAATCATTTTGTGTAATTTTTTTAGGCTTGCGGGCATAGGTTATTTTCTCTCCAAACGTCATTATATATCGTATTTATGAGGTAAAAATGAATGAATAAGCAAATCTAAGTGAATAAAAAGTTAGAAACAAGGCAATTAGGTCTTATTTAAATCGGAACGATAGGTTAGTTTTGTGAATGATTTATCGGAGACGCTTATTATAAAATAATTATTCACAATAGAGATAACAGAGATAAAGCAGCGACTAATCCTATCAACAATATTGAGTTACTACAACCTCAAACCCGATAAAAACCTACGTTTGAACTGCCCCTTCCATGAAGATAAAACACCCAGCCTGCAGGTGTACTATAAACACATACGTCAAAAAAACTTAATGACATCAGCATTGAGACGCTGCAGAAAATGATAGCAAATCATATCAAACATATACAAAAACTTTACCCGGATAAATAAGGCTGCTGCGTACAATTATTATTTATTACCTCAGCTATCACTATATGAAAAAAAATACTATTTTTATTTTCTTAACGATTGCCGAAGGTGAATGATGCAGCCGGAATTTACGATTGCGTATTATACCAATAACATGAATGTTAGTGTAGAAAATTCTTTCTTTAGTGATCAGTATATCATTATAAAAAACATGTACCATTATAATTTCACAATCAACTTTCTCATAAACTAAAATAACCGCTAAATGGATACTATTCATCGTAAACAATTATTTCTGGCGAGCCGTATTGCCTTGATCGTAACGGCTATGACATTTGCTTTCAGAGCATCACTCGAAGGAGTATGGAGCGCTGAATTTCATTTATCAAAAGAACAGTTAGGCTGGATATTCAGCCCTGCTTTTTGGGGCTTCACGCTGGCTATGATATTTGGCGGCCCTCTTTGCGATATTATCGGCATGAAACGTTTATTAGGATTCGCATTTGTGGGGCATGTAGCCGGCATCGTTGTGTACCTCGTAGCAAAAGATGCCACGATGTTATTTATAGGTACGGTGTTCATCGGCCTGGGAAACGGTATGGTAGAGGCTGCATGCAATCCGCTAACGGTTACCCTGTTTCCGGAAAATAAAACCACAATGCTAAACCGCTTCCATGTATGGTTTCCGGGAGGCATAGTTATCGGTGGCCTGCTCTCTTATGTGATGGTGGACAATATGCATGTGGACTGGCGCATTTTAATCGCTACCCTTTTCATTCCGGCAATTATCTATGGCTTTCTTTTTTTAAAATTAAAGTTTCCGCAAACAGAAAGAGTAACGAGCGGCGTAAGCACCAAACAAATGTTTTCTGCATGTTTTAAACCGTTGTTTCTTATAATGATCATTTGCATGTTTATGACGGGGGCTACAGAGTTGGGCACTAATACATGGATCGTTGCGCTGTTGCAGGGAGCCAATGTTTCGGGCATACTGGTGCTTGTTTTTATAAACGGGCTGATGGCATTAGGCCGCTCTTTTGCAGGGCCGGTTGTTCACCGGTTAAATCCTAACGGCATGCTGATATTTTCTTCTTTGTTTGCAGGCATCGGGTTGATCTTATTGAGTATGGTGAGTGGGCCCGCTGCCTTTGGAGCCGCTTTTGTTTTTGCGCTCGGCGTTTGTTTTTTCTGGCCTACCATGCTGGGCTTTGTTTCTGAATACCTTCCCAACACCGGCGCACTTGGGCTTTCATTAATGGGTGGAGCCGGTATGTTTTCTACCTCGCTCTTAATTCCCATAATGGGACACTGGTACGATGGCTTTAAGGCAGGTGCAATTGCTACCGGGGCAACCGATGCTGCCGCTGATGCTGTTGCCGGGTCGAATACTTTTTTGAAAGTAGCCGTGATGCCTGCCATTTTATTGATAATATTTACCGTCATTTATTTTTCAAGAAGAAAATATTATCAGCGACATAAAACATCGCATGAGGCAGCCGCAGAAGGGGCTGCAGAAGCTATTGCATAATTAAATTATGGGATTAGGTGCTTGCATAAAACCTAAGTAAAAAAGCCACGAACCTGCCTGACGGCAGATAGGTTGCACAGATTAACACGAATTTTTTCATTGTTTTTTTCAATTGCCGTTATTTCTGTTTTTTGAATTGCCAATACGATCAAAACGCCCAATCCTAACCTGGACAAGCAAGAACCAAAGGATGAAAAACTAAAAGTTGACTTTTTTATTTTTCCTCTAAAACCTTTATCTGTGATATGTTACAGCGAGTAGTAAAAAATATCTTGCCAAAACATGCGAAGATTTAAGGGGTTAGACATTAAACATTTGCCATAAAGCGGTAGACAGTTGAAAGAATCGAATAAAAGCTATTACTTCATCTTAAAGCTTTCCAGGAATTTTGTGGTGAAGTTCCCCTTTCTGAAGTCTTCATTTTGCATGAGCTGTATATGAAAAGGAATAGTGGTATGAATGCCTTCGATTATATATTCGCTGAGCGCCCTGCTCATGGTATTAATTGCTTCGTTACGTGTTTGCGCTACGGCAATTAACTTGCCTATCATACTATCATAATAAGGGGGGATTACATAACCCGCATACACGTGGCTATCTACCCGCACGCCATGGCCGCCGGGTTGGTGAAGTACAGTAATACGGCCAGGCGACGGCCGGAAATCATTATATGGATCTTCTGCATTTATGCGGCATTCTATAGCATGCATTTCAGGATAATAATTTCTGCCCGAAATTTTTTCTCCGAAAGCGATTTTTATTTGTTCTTTGATAAGATCATAATTCACCACTTCTTCCGTTACGCAATGCTCTACCTGTATCCGCGTATTCATTTCCATAAAATAAAAATTGCGGTGCTTATCTACTAAAAATTCAACCGTGCCCACGCTTTCATAGTTGATTGCTGAGGCCGCTTTAATCGCCGCATCTCCCATTTTTTCCCGCAGCTCTTCCGTCATAAAAGGTGAAGGAGATTCTTCTACCAGCTTTTGATGGCGCCGCTGAATAGAGCAATCACGTTCACTAAGGTGGCATACGTTTCCAAACTGGTCTCCGGCAATTTGTATTTCAATATGGCGTGGCTCCTCTACAAATTTTTCCATGTAAATGCCATCATTTTTAAAAGACGCGGCGGCTTCAGCCTTCGCATTATCTAATGATCTTTCAATTTCTTTTTCTTCCCATACTACCCGCATTCCCTTACCGCCGCCGCCGGCAGTTGCTTTCAGTATCACCGGGTATCCGATTCTCTTTGCCTGTTGTTTCGTCTCTTCTATACTTTGCAATAATCCTTCACCACCAGGCACTACAGGCACACCGGCTTTTATCATGGTTTCTTTTGCCGTAATCTTATCGCCCATGCCATTGATCATAGCGGGAGTTGGGCCAATAAATTTTATACCATGATCTATGCAGATCTGCGCAAATTTTGCATTCTCCGCTAAGAAACCGTATCCGGGATGAATGGCATCTGCATTGGTAATTTCGGTGGCAGCCATTATGTGGGGCATGTTCAGGTAACTATCAGCGCCGGCCGGCTTGCCAATGCACACAGCTTCATCTGCAAATCTTACATGAAGGCTATCCTTATCAACAGTAGAGTAAACGGCAACCGTTTTAATGCCCATTTCTTTACAGGTACGTATAATGCGAAGTGCAATTTCCCCCCTGTTGGCAATCAGTATTTTTTTAAACATATTATTAATGTGCTGATTAGCTAATTTGCTGATTAGCCAATTAGCTAATGTGATAATTTTAAAGATTCCTGGAATAGCATAGAAATTTTTTCTTCCAAATGTTTTACAAAATAAAAAAGCTGAATAAGTAACTTAATGGAGTTTTTTTCTTTGCTGTACCCAGTATTTTATTAAGTACCTTCTGCACCTCTTCAAGCTTTGACAGTAAAGTATCACACTCGGGATAATTTTGTGAATGACGGCAAAGCAACAGCCAATACTGACTTTCGTCAGCCTCTTTCGCAGCAATTTTTATTTTATGTATAAAATCGGCTTTGCTCTCTGAATTCTGCGCCTCCATTGCATTGGCTCCAATCGAGGTACCGCTTTTTAAAAGTTGGCGGCTAAGTATATATTTTTTTAAATCATCCAATACCTCGCAATAATTAATAATCATCAAAGAAAAATCAAATGTCATCTTTAAAATAGGATTTGATTCTATTGATTCTATTTTCATGGTAGTTTAATTTGCTAATTCGATAATTGAATATGATTTCAATGATTGATATTAAACAGATATAATAAATGTCGTAAATCAGCATATTAGCATATTAGCATATTAGCATATCAGCTAATTAGCACATTATTTTAAGCCGGCTCTACCAAAAACAGTGGTTGGTCAAACTCTACCGGGGAAGCATCTTCTACCAATACTTTTATAATCTTCCCGGAAACCTCGCTTTCAATCTCATTAAAAAGCTTCATTGCCTCAATAATACAAACAACCTGGCCGGGCTCTATTTCGTCGCCGATGCTTACAAAAACAGGTTTTTCCGGACCAGCCTGGCGATAAAATGTGCCAATCATCGGGCTTTTAATAGTGATGGTATTATCCGGCTTGCCGGAAGTACTTTTTTCCGTGTCGCTTTCCCTTTCCAGAATTGAGGGGCTAAAAGTGGGAGGAAGGAAATTTTGCGTAGGTTGCGGAGATATTTGCGAGATAACATTTTGTACAGGATCTGATTTTTGTTTTATTGTAATCTTAAAATCATCTTTCTCAATTTTAAGTTCACCGATATTGGTTTTACTTACCAACTTTACGAGTTCCTGTATTTGCTTAATGTCCATATTCACAAAATTGAATTTATTTTATATAAACGGGTAGCTAAGATAGGGAATGATTAAGAATATCGGCTGAATAATAAAAAGTAAAAAAGGAAACTTTTTTGAGAAAAAGCGCCGAGTTTTAAATCAAAAACAAAGTTTTTTTATAGAATTGGATGAAAAATCGAAATAAAATTATTCCTTAACTCTTTCTACGTATTCACCCGTTTTGGTATTAATTCGTATCAATTCACCTTCGTTTACAAATAAGGGAACGCTTACCGTAGCGCCCGTTTCCACTATGGCAGGCTTTAATGTGCGTGTGGCAGTGTCGCCCTTCATCCCCGGCTCGCTGTACGTTACCTGCACCACAATTTTATCAGGAAGTTCTACGCCCATTGGCTGGTCTGTTTCGCCGTTAATTAATACAGACACTTCCTGGCCGTCCTTTAAGAACTGAGGCGCATCCACCATCTCCGGGGCAACAGAAATTTGCTCGTAGGTAGCGGTGTCCATAAATGTATAGCCTGTATCGTCTTTATATAAAAATTGGTAAGGCTTTTTTTCAACCCTAACCGGATAAATAGTTTCTCCGCTGTTCCATGTTTGCTCAATGGTGCGGTTGTTATCTACGCCTTTTAATTTTGCCCATACTTTGGCTGCCGCACGGGCAGTTTTATTTTGTCCAAACTCTATCACCGTGTAAAGGCTGCCGTCAATTTTTAAAATGAGCCCTGTTCTCATATCAGAGGTAGATGCCATAAAATTTTTGGCGGTGAAGGTATAAAAAACGTGGCAATGTGAAATGCAGATGCTTTAAACTCTAAAAAAAAATATAAATCTGTGGCTAAAGAGATTAATAATAATTTGAGATGGAAACTGATAACGGCTTTTACTTACCTTTAAAAAAAATTAATCTTGAAAAACATTTTTACCTTTCTTGCGCTAATATTTTTTTCTATAAAAGGATTTGGACAGGGCGATGGTGAGCCCCCCGTTTATCTAAGGTTTCCAACTATTCCTCAATTCACAGTATTCAAAGCGCCTGACAGCACGGCTTTTTCCAGGGAAGATCTGAAAAAAAAGAAACCGGTAATGTTTATGGTATTTAGCCCCGACTGCGAGCATTGCCAGCATGAAACAGAGGAACTTCTTGCGCATATAAAAGATCTTAACAATACGCAGATTGTGATGGTTACTTACCTGCCTTATGATGAGATGATAGCTTTTTATAAAAATTATAAGATTGCAAATTATCCGCAAATAACAATGGCGCGTGATACAAAATTTTTCTTTCCCGTTTATTTCAAAGTAAGAAATCTTCCTTCAATTTTTTTATACGATAAAAAAGGAAATTTTAAAAAGGCATTCGAAGGAAGTGTGAAGATAGATAGCTTGGCAGCATCATTATAGTTACTGTTTTACAAACCTATCGTTCATCTGCATTTCATCAAGCACACTTATTTTTATAAAATATAAGCCTGCATGCAAATTACTAACGGGAATGCGTAGCCGCATATTGTTGGATGCCTGCCGGAAGCGCACGACCGCATCGGTTATAATTACATTGATAACTCCTTTTGATCTATCATTTCTTGTATAAGAGAGATCAAGTATGTTCGCTACAGAGGATTAGGATATAATTGCCGGGCTTTGGTACCTGTGTTGTTTAAATTTGACCCGGGAGTAATTGTACTCACCATTTTGTTTTCGCTGCCACGATAAATTGCTTTATGTATTTCCGCAATCGCTATGTTGGATACGGAAGAAGTTCGTGTATCCTCTATTGCGGTAAGTTTTATTCCGGCAAATGTTTTAAGACATGCCAAAATAAAAAAGAAAAACGCCAGTGCAAATAATTTAGTCATGAAAAGATTGGGGGAATGTGGTATTAAATTAAATGAAAAAATAAAATGATGTAGTTAATAGATGTATAAATAATATTTGAAATTGAGAGCGCTGATGTAAAACTTGTATTATGGCTCATCTTCAGCCGTTGCTTTATTATTTTATGATGAAACATTACCTTTGGCACACTCATCTATTTTTTTAAAATAAAACATACATAAAATGAAAGTAACTGTAGTAGGCGCAGGTGCAGTAGGCGCTACATGCGCAGATAATATCGCCAGGAAAGAACTTTGTGAAGAACTGGTATTGCTGGACATAAAGGAAGGTATCTCTGAAGGAAAGGCGATGGACTTTATGCAAAGCGCCGCTTTGCTCGGCAGCGATACAAAGATTACCGGAAGTACTAATGATTATACAAAAACTGCCGGAAGTAATGTAGTGGTTATAACCTCCGGCCTTCCACGCAAGCCGGGCATGACTAGAGAGGAGTTGATTGGCATAAATGCCGGTATTGTAAAAGGAGTTACTTCCAATATATTAGAACATTCACCCGAGGCGGTTATTATCGTGATAAGTAATCCGATGGATACTATGACATACCTCGCCTTGAAATCCAGCGGCCTGCCGAAGAACCGCATAATTGGTATGGGCGGCGCCTTGGACAGCAGCCGTTTTAAATACTATTTGTCCGTAGCTCTCGGCTGTTCTGCCCAGGATCTGCAGGCCGTAGTAATAGGAGGGCATGGCGATACCACCATGATTCCTTTAACAAGACTGGCGACATACAATGGCACATCCGTTTCAAACTTGCTTGATGAAGCGACATTGAAGAAAGTGGCGGCTGATACGATGGTAGGGGGGGCAACACTTACCGGTTTATTGGGAACAAGTGCTTGGTACGCGCCGGGTGCAGCTGGTGCGGCCCTGGTGGAAGCGATCGTAAGAAACGAAAAAAAATTAATTTCATGCAGTGTTCTTTTGGAAGGAGAATATGGGCAGGAAGATATTTGCATAGGAGTGCCTGTGGTATTGGGCAAAAATGGATGGGAAAAAATTATTGACTTTACATTGAATAATGAGGAACAGGCAGCTTTCAATAAAAGCGCAGATGCAGTCCGGAATATGAACGGTGCACTGGAGTTATAAGCTGCATTCTGTAGCAGTTCCGCTCGCAATATTTGTAAACATTTCAACTTTGGTATGGATTTAGCTTAATTCTTCGCAAAAGATTCCTTATTTTAGAGATAAAATCTTTGCCTTGCCGTTTTGATACATGCGGTTTAATTTTTAGCTATACGCGGACAGATTCCGGACAGAAGGTTTTACAACAATAATTTATAAAAATTCCCGCTATGAAGTATTTTGGACGTTTAAGTAAAGCAACTATAGTTCCTTTACTCTTTTTATTGATGTCATCTTGCGGCAAAACCAAGACAACCGATCTTCCTACAACCACACCTCCGCCGGCTGCACCTGATGCTGATCTTAAAAGCTTGCCGAAAGACCAAGGAGGAGTGCACACTGCGGTATATTTGAATAGTAATATATCTTATGGCTACTATGTTTATACGCCTTCTTCTTACTCATCAAGCCAGGCTGATTTTCCCTTGCTGATTTTCCTTCACGGTGTTGGAGAAATAGGAAATAGCATGACTACACCAGGTGAGTTAAATCGGTTACTTGTACATGGGCCGCCGCAAATGATAAAACAAAAAAGATGGTCTCCAACATACCCAATGATAGTTATTTCTCCGCAGAGTACTGCGGGCGCCTTCAATGCAACTACCTTAAATACTTTCATTACTTATTGTATCGGAAAGTATCGTATTAACACACACCGTATATATATGACCGGCTTAAGTTTAGGTGGTTTTTCAACATATAATTATATCTCTAAATATCCTAATGGCTATGTAGCTGCCGCAGTACCCATGTCAGCAGCTTTTGACAGGCAACCAGATTATTCTTCTTTAGTAAACGTTCCATTGTGGACTTTTTGTGGTGAAAATGACCCTGCCCTTCATGCATTAACTAACACTACAAGTACCATCAGTAAGTACAATCCGGCAATTAAACCGAAACTTACGGTTTTCCCCGGCGTAGGGCACGATTGCTGGGATTTGGCATATTCTGGGTCTGGAATGGGCCTGGAAAGCAGCAGCTATGATGGTTTCAATATCAGCATATATGATTGGATGTTTCAGTATGCAAAATAGTCGGTCTACATTTAACTACGATAATTAAGACGCTCCTTTGATCAGGGGCGTTCTTTTTTTGGGCTTGTTGTCACCGCTCCGGCGCCATTCTCATTCTTCTTGTAGGTATCATATTTTTTTTCGCTGCTGCCCAATCTCGTATCGCGATATATTTTAGCAGTATCATGCATTCTCTTGTAGTTTTTTTTATTCATTCGACCGGTGTCGGCCTTCATCTTAGGCTTCATTATTTTTTTAGTCGAATCTTGTGAATGTGCTGCCAATGAAAAAGAAACTGCGGTGGCCATCATCAAACAAATCTTTAGTTTCATAGAATATTATTTTATGGTTGATAAATAATTTATATGATTTCTGTCATAAATATTGTGCCACATTGCTTATAATACCGACTATTTAATATACCTCATTTATCGAACCACGAATGCAAATAAAGCTTTGTAAGCACTGATAAAATGCCATGAATTATGTGCAGGATATATTTCAACTGTGATGGAAAAACCACTTCACATTTCCCGGTTTAATAAATAATAAGCAAGTTCTTCCAACTGTTTTTTTCGTGAAAATATTACGGCGGTGTCTTCAAGGTTCTCCATGGCGGCAGACATAAATTTTTGCTTCAACTCAAGCGCCCAATCCTGCACGTTACATGCTGTATAAATCTGAAGTACGCGTTGAACTTTATTTGCATCATCTCTTTTCATTAACTCACGCAGCTCGTTTATTTGAGAAGCACCACCAGCCTCAAGGGCATGTATTAAAAGAAATGTTTTTTTATTTGCCAGTATATCTCCTCCCGGTTTTTTTCCAAATTTTTCAGGATCACCAAATGCATCCAAATAATCATCCTGTACCTGGAAAGCAATTCCAAGATTTTTTCCAAACTCATACAAGAGATCCTGGTTGCCGAGGCCGGCGCCACCCAGGAGGGCGCCTGCACGCAGGCTTGCGCCCAATAAAACTGATGTTTTAAGCTCGATCATTTTTACATAATCATCGAAGTTTACATCAATATCGCTTTCTGTTGAATTGACTTTATTGCTTTCAATTTGCGCAAACTCCATATCAAGTTGCTGGCCTTCGCACACCTGCCTGGCCATCACATTAAAAAGGGAAAGTACCTTACGGTTAAATTCATTAGTCACTTTATTAAGATACTCGTAAGCGCCTATCAGCATTACATCGCCCGCAAGCAAGGCCGTTGGTTCTCCATATTTTTCATGCACAGTTTGCACACCACGCCGAAGGGTTGCCTTGTCCATAATATCATCATGTACGAGGGTAAAGTTGTGAAATAATTCAATGGCTGCTGCCACATGAAAGGCATCCGGGTTAATTTTCCCAAACAGTTCATTTCCCATTAAGCACATTACCGGGCGGACGCGTTTACCCCCAAGCGTTAGTAGATACTGAGCGGCATCGTAAAGATTTTTCGGCTCAGTGGGAAAATGTCTTTTAGTAAATTTTTCTTCAAAAATTACGGAAAGTTCTTTAAATGAATGCATTAGTATTGTTACCCGGCAAGACTATAAATTAAATGATAGGGTCCGGAATTTTATTGATTATGTAAAAAATTAAGCTTAAAAATGAATTGCAGGAATGAATAACGCATTAACCCTTCTTCCTTTTTTTTGCTTTGGAAGCTTTTTCTTTCAGGCTTTCAATATTTGGAATCCATTCAAAATCCAATTGTCTTTTCTCAAGGTTTGCCGCCACTAATTTTATTTGAATTTTATCTCCCATTCTAAATCTTTTGCCGGTGCGAATACCCACCAAAGAATAGTCTGCATCGTCATGACGGAAATCATCATAATCAGATAAATCCCTTACCGATACCAGCCCTTCACATTTTTCATTAACTGTTTCTACCCAAAAGCCAAAGGCCGCCACACCGCTTATTACGCCTTCCATATCTTCACCCAGCTTGTTCATCATAAATTCTACCTGCTTGTATTTGTTTCCTGCACGCTCTGCCTCCATGGCCGCCCTTTCTTTCACACTACAGTGCTTACACTTCTCCTCCATCTTCTTATCAGGGTGAATATTTTTCTCGATTACTTCCTGCAATATCCGGTGTACCATCACATCGGGGTAACGGCGTATCGGCGAAGTAAAATGACAATAATCCTTGAAACCGAGTCCGTAGTGGCCAACATTTTCGATAGTATAAATTGCCTTTGCCATGGTGCGGATGCCAAGCTGCTCCAGCACATGCTGTTCGGGCTTTCCGTTTACATCCAGCATCAATTGGTTGAAGGAGGAAGCGATAGCACTTTCGTCATGTATGTCAAATTTGTACCCGAATTTTTTTGCAAAGGCAGCAAACGGTTTTAATTTTTCGTCATCAGGTTTGTCGTGAACGCGATAGGGAAATGGAATGGATTTTTTATTCACTTTTATTTTGGCAACATGCGCCGCCACCGTGCGGTTGGCCAATAACATAAATTCCTCTACCAGTTGGTGCGCTTCCTGGCTTTCCTTAATAAGAATACCGACAGGTTTTCCCGTTTCGTTCAATTGGAATTTTACCTCAGTTGAAGAAAAATTAATAGCGCCGTTTTTGAATCTTTCTTTCCTGAAATTTTTTGCCATTTTATTAAGGCCAATAATTTCCTCATTATATTTTCCACTTCCAGCCTCAATTATTTCCTGCACTTCCTCATAAGTAAATCTGTGATCGCTATGAATAAAGGTTTTGCCAAGCCAGTAATCTTTCACCTTGCCTCTATGTATTTTAAATATCACTGAGAAGGTGTATTTATCTTCATTGGGTCGTAAAGAACAAAGTTCGTTTGATATTTTCTCGGGTAGCATTGGATTCACCCGGTCTGGCAGGTAAACGCTTGTGGCCCTGCTATAGCCTTCCTCATCGAGCGCTGAGCCGGGCTTAACAAAATGACTAACGTCAGCAATGTGTACCCCGATTTCATATTCATCTTTTCCGGTCCTTTTTATAGAGAGTGCATCATCAAAGTCTTTTGCATCAGCGGGATCAATAGTGAAAGTGAGTTCGGCGCGATAGTCCCTGCGTTTATTTAGTTCATCATCACTAATGCCGGCCTCAAGGGAATTTGCTTCTTCTAAAACAGGAGTGGGGAACTCAAGTGGAAAACCATTTTGAATGATGATCTCCTTCATCGCCATATCTCCCGGATTCTTTGCGTGGAGTATTGTTACAACTTCGCCCTCCGGCTTTTTTTCTCCCTTTTCCCAATTTAAAAATTTTACCACCACACGGTCTTTATCAATTGCGCCATTTAAGTTGGAGCGGCTCACATAAAAATCCGGTACAGGCTTCTGGCTATCCGGTTTAAAAAATGCAAAATTCTCTTTGACATCCAGTTCCCCTATAAATTCTGTTTGCTTTCGTTCTACTATTTCTGCTATTGTTCCTTCTATCCGCCATCGGCCATTGGCTTCTTTAATTTTCACCCGAACTGTGTCGCCATGCATAGCCTTATTGAAATCATTTGGCCTTACCAGCACGTCTTTGTCGCGGCCTTCTGCCACTACATATCCAATACCCGAGCGGGTAATATCTAAAACTCCTTTAATCAGGGCCGGAGCTTTTTTCTTTCCGGTTTTTTTACTCATAAGTTTCTATCATCTCCCTTTTAATATTAATATATATATATTTTGTAAGCGGGAAGTAGCTGTACGCAATGTACATAAATCTGCTATACAAACAGAGGCTCTTACTTTTTGATAAATTCATTCCTGTAAAAATCTGCCGCAATATTTTTATTCAACAGTCTTTTTGTGCATCTTCTCCAAAAAAAAGGACAAATCCTGTTTATTATATTTTATATAATTTTATAGGATTAGGCGTTTTGATCGTATTGTCAATTCAAAAAAAATCAATAGTGACGATCTAAAAAAAATCAATAAATAAAATTCGGGCTAATCTGTGCAACCTATCTGCCGTCAGGCAGGTTCGTGGCTTTTTTACTTAGGTTTTATGTAAGCGCCTAATCCTATAATTTTATAATGCCTTTAAATAAATGATGGATGCCTTCTATGCTAAAAACAACTGATCCTTTTGGGTCTTCCTACAATTATTTTGAATCCCTGTTTAATAATGCTATCGAAAATAATGTATTATTAATGGATAGAAACGGGATTATTTTGGCTATTAACGAAGCATTTACAAATTGTTTTGGTTATAACTCTGAAGATATATTAGGCAAACATGCTATGATATTATTTACTCAGGAAGACCAAAAAAAAGGAAAACCGGAAGAAGAAATAGCCAGCGTAATAAATAATGGACAAGCATCTGACGATAATTACCTGGTAACAAAAGATAGAACGAAAATATGGGTTTCCGGAGAGTCAACCCTGGTGACAAATAATAGTGGCGATGTAAGAATATTAAAGATTATCCAGAATATACATCAACAAAAGAAATCAGAGGTTTCCATACACCAGCTTAATGAATTTAATGAAAATATTCTAAGTGCTATCGAAGACGTAGTGATAGTGCTTGATATCAACATGCATATCCTGAAAACCAACAGGGCTTTCAACTCTTTATTTAAAAATACAGAGGTAATAGTACAAACATTAAACTTTGCAGAGCTTATAAAACCTTACGATGTATTTGATGAACTTGTTAGCTATATTCAAAGTGCTATTGCCAAACAGAAAGGCTTTTCAAATGTACCCATTGAAATAGAAACCCCCGTCGGTGATAAACGCATATTTGATGTAAGTTGTACCCCGTTTAAGTTTGTGGATGATGAAAACAATGTGCTGATTGTAATTCATGATATTACCATACATAAGCAATTAGAACGGCAACGTGAAGATGTAATTGGCTTTGTGGCGCATGAGCTGAGAAACCCATTGGCAAACCTTGTTTTGTGCAACGATTTGATGGGTGAGTTTATAAAAGAAAACAACCAGGAAGAAGTTGTTGATTTATTAGAAAGAAGCAAGAATAACGTGTCCCGCCTTAACAAAATGATTGCAGAACTCTACGATGCTACGCGGGTAAATTCGGGCAATTTAAAATTAGAGATTTCGACATTCAACCTTAAAGATATGATAGCCGAAGCAATCGCTACCGTGGAAGTGCTTCAACCATCTTACAATATTATTGTAAATGGTGACGGCGACTTTTCAATAAGGGGAGACAGGTATAGGTTAATACAAGTGATTACGAATTACCTTAGCAACGGCATTAAATATTCTAACGGAAGAACTGATGTAATTCTGGAAATGAAGGCTATGAACAAAATGGTGATTGTTTCTGTAAAAGATAACGGCCTGGGAATTTCGGCCAAACAATTACCATATATTTTTGATCGCTTTTTTAGAGCGGAGAAAACAAAAAATCTTGAAGGCATTGGCCTTGGCTTGTACTTATGCCGGCAAATTATACATGCTCACCAGGGGCAGGTTTGGGTAGAAAGCGAGGAAGGCAAAGGCTCGATTTTTTATTTCTCAATACCCCATTAATATATTCGCTGATTGTATGTAACGGGAGATAGAAATATTTTGTTTATTCATTTCTCTAAAATCCCATCCCTAAGCTACTTTACCTTTTTAGCATTAATGGCATTCAGGCCTTTAGGGCCGTGCTCCACCTCGAAGCTAATTTTGTCATTTTCTTTTACAGGTTCTTCCAGTTGATTTATATGGATAAAAATGCTTTCCTGTGTTTGAGAATCTCTAATAAATCCAAAGCCCTTATCCTGGTTGAAGAAAGTGATTGTGCCGGTTCTTACAATATCCCCCTCGTCATTTGCATCATATTTCGGCACGCCTATCTGCATGTCTTCCATCTTAAACACTTTCTTCTTCTTGGGGTCGGGAGGTGTTGATGAAATGTTTCCGTTTTCATCAATATATGCCATCATTTCTTCTAACGGCCTTCCTTTTTTTGCATTGGCTTTGCGCTCTTCTTTTTTTTCTTTTTTATCCTGCTTTTGTTTTATTCTTTTCTTTTCTTTCTCTTTTTTACTAAAAGTTTCCTGCGATTTGGACATATATTTTTAATTAAATTTTGCGCAAAAGTTTTACATCTTTCACCTGCAGGAAGGTAATCAAGGCATGGCTATTATCCAAAATATAATTAGCACATTTATCTTGATAATAATTTAGGAACAGCAAGTTATCGTACATTCTACTTTGAAAATAAAAAAGGCCACAATAGCAGAGCATAGGCTAAAGATACCGGAGCGGATTACGCCTTGAATTTTGAATATAATTTTTAATGTTCATCCAAAAAGCAAAAAACAAATAAAAAACTACCGGGGAGCCTAAAGTAAGAAAGGAGAGATAGATAAAATTTTTCCTGATCACCGAAGTTGCGATACCCATTTTTTCTCCGAGCACTGTGCAAACTCCAAACACTTGCCATTCTATAAAATCCTTTATCTTATACATCCTTCAAAACTAAAAAATATTTCCAATAAAACAGAAAGATGTGAATTAGTTTCGATATTCCACTACAAAGAATCTCATTGCAAATTTATTTGCTCGATACTGATTTTTTGTCGCAGCGGTTTCTGGCAAGACTTGTTTTTTGAAACGTAAACTTTCAAAAAAATATCCCGGCCACTTTTGTAACCTGGATGAACAGCCATAAGAAATCAAGCACTAAACACGTAAAACTTTGAACAATTTACTTCTTCAAAACCAATACGTTTTCCGGCATAATCGGTCTCGAAATATTATTTATAATGTAATAATATGGTACCTGCACAGGAGTTTACGCTACCTGTTACCGGTGGTAGCCTCTATATAGCTGCTCTGGTACCGGCACAGTATTGGTTTTAGGGGATCATGTTGAAGATGATTGGAGAAAACGTAAAGAAAATCTTTTAGAAAAGGCGGAGTTTGGAAGTACAGCCTGTAACGAATATAATTATTATTGAAGATTGTTGAGATTGAGGCAGAAAAGCGCCTATACACAAATAAAAATCCCTTTCAAATCAATGAAAAGGATTTTAATAAATTATCGGGTAAAAAATCAGTAATCTTTATTGTAGCCACCGCCGCCGCCACTTCTGCTGCTGCCGCCGCCATATCCGCCGCCGCCACTTTTCTTGTAGCCGCCACCGCCGCCATATCCGCCACCGCTGCTTCTGCCACCTCCACCATAGCCGCCTCCACCACCACTTCTGCCGCCGCCGCCATATCCACCGCCGCCACTTTTCTTGTAGCCGCCACCTTCGGGGCGTGGTTGAGATTCGTTAACGATAAGTTTACGGCCTTGTACTTCGCTTTCATTTAATGTTGCGATGGCAGTCTTAGCTGCTTCATCATCTTCCATTTCAACAAAGCCAAAACCTTTGCTGCGACCAGTATTTTTTTCTTTAAGAATTTTTGCACTTGAGACAGAACCATATTGGCTGAATAAGTTGCTTAAATCATCATCAGTCATTGACCAACTGAGATTACCTACATAAATGTTCATTGTAAAAACTTTTTTTTAAAATTAATTTTTGAGTTCCATTAATGAATTAGTAGCTACAATGAACTGAAGAAACCGGGAAAAGAGAAACATCAGCCTAATGGAAAACAAACTAAACACATTAACTAATAATAAAGATAGGGATTTCTTTTAAACAATATAAAACTTATATAAAATTTTCTTTCATTTAATAAGTTTTCGCACGCAAATATTTCTGTAACAAATAATTCAGGATGGCTTACACGTTAAACCGGAAATGCATTACATCGCCATCCTGCACCAAATATTCTTTGCCTTCAATGCGCAATTTTCCATTTTCACGGCAGGCCGCTTCGGAGCCATACTGAATGAAATCATTATAAGATATCACTTCAGCTTTTATAAAGCCTTTTTCAAAATCCGTGTGAATAACACTGGCCGCCTGTGGCGCTTTCCATCCCCGGTGAATTGTCCAGGCTCTTACTTCCTGCACGCCCGCAGTAAAATATGTGGCAAGGCTTAAAAGTTTGTAGGTAGAATGAATTAAACGGTCTAATGCCGGTTCTTCCATTTTATATTCTTCCATGAACATCTGCTTATCTTCAGGGTTTTCAAATTCTGCAATTTGCGCTTCTATTGCGTTTGTCATAATAATTACCTGCGCATTCTCTGCTTTTGCGGCCTCCAATAGTTTGTCAGAATATACATTACCTGTATGCATTGATGCTTCATCCACATTGGCAACATATAATACCCGTTTATCTGTCAATAGAAAATTATCCGCTATGGCTGCTTTTTGTTCTTTTGATAAATTAAGAGAAAGAACGTTTTTCCCTTTCTCTAAATGCTGTTTGCATTTAGCTAACACTTCGTATTCCTGCTTTACTTTAATGTCCCCCGTCTTCACCATTTTTTCAAGGCGGCCAATTTTTCTTTCAACACTGTCAAGGTCTTTCAACTGCAGTTCAGTTTCAATTATCTCTTTATCTGCTATCGGATTTATTGGGCCCTCCTCGCGTAATACATTATCATCTTCAAAACAGCGCACGACGTGTATAATGGCATCTACCTCGCGGATATTTGCAAGAAATTTATTGCCTAATCCTTCCCCTTTGCTGGCGCCCTTTACAAGTCCGGCAATATCTACGATCTCAATTTGAGTAGGTACAATCCTGTCTGGCGTTACAAGCGATGCCAGTGCCTGCAACCTTGTATCGGGAACATTTACCAGGCCCACATTCGGTTCTATAGTACAAAACCTGTAATTACTTGCCTGTGCTTTTGCGCTGCTGCTTACTGCATTGAATAAGGTTGATTTTCCTACGTTGGGTAATCCCACTATACCTGCTCTTAGTGCCATTAAGTTCTATTATTATTGCTAATTATTTGCTATGTAAATTTGATTCTGAACAAATTTTTCCCCGGTGTTTATTTTCTTCAAAAATTTTTTCACCAAAGTTTGCAAAGATAGCCGGAAATATTTTGCCCACATTGAGAAACAGTCTTTGTATAATGATTATGGTAACCTGACTTAAAACCGATTGGATTTGAAAAAAAATAATTTCATTAAAAAAGGCCGACAAGAGTCAGCCAATTTTTTAGTCTCTCCGGGATTTTTTAATTATCGTCTGTGCTGGTGGTTTTAGTGTAAGTAACCTTGTCCGTATGAGAGCCACCTTTTGAGCCACCCCCTCTTACGAGAGCGATAATGATCAATAATAATACAGCCCCGCCTACTACCCAAACCCACGGCTGAATGGTAGTTGTTGATTGCTGAGTAGTAGTAGTGGTAGTGCTGGAGGAAGAAGCGCTATCTTGTGCCAATGAAATTAACTGCATTAGGCTTAGCAGAATAAAAGTTGCAATGAAAATGCAGGTTTGTTTACTAAAGATCTTTTTCATGTTGAAATTGTTTAGGTTAAAAAATAAATCTACAATTAAAGTTGCTCATTTTATAATTGGATGAATAAAAACTTGTTTCAGTTTCAATAATTATACCGCTGCGGTAATGACGTTTCCCGGACGAATATTATGAGCTATTGCCGGCGACTAACGGTACCGGCTACCGGTAATTGATGATCGGAAAAATATTTTTTATTTTGACTCGATCGCCTTGGAAACTTGCATTATAAAAATGGCTTTGTGCTGAGAGCTTATTGTAAAGATGCCCCAAACAATAGCATAATAATACAAACTGCATTTTACGCCGCATATAAAAAAAATAAGGCTTGTCGCGATGAACGAACAAGCCTTATTAACAGTTTTAATAGGGATAATTATGTGCTGTATTACAACTGAGCCACAACAATATTTTCACGAACGGTTGTGTGGGAAGTTATTTTGTACACTTCTTTTTTGTGTGTTTTAGCTGAAGTAACCTCCACCTTTACGCCAAAGCCTGCAGCATTCATGTCAGCTGCATCTACAGCCAGCCTGTAGTTCCTGGTAAACAGAGAATCAGTCACTTTCAATTTTTCTGAATACAAAAGGAAATTATTCTCATCTTTTATACTGATGAAAAATTCCTCACCTTTTTTGTCATCCAGGTTAAGTTGAAATACCGGCTGATCGTTTACTTTTCCAATGAATTTGAATTCAATTGGATCATTTACTGCGGGTGCTGCAAAAGTTGCATTGGTTAATCCCATTGCACAAAAGGTAAATAATCCCATTGTGATCATTTTTGTTGATTTGATTGCTTGTTTCATAAAGTCAAATTTTAGATTAAAGATTAAAAAAACTCTTTTCAAATCAGCAACCATAATTCTTTTCTCAAATCAGTAATCATGGTGTAAAAGTATAACGCTAAAAATGACCGGGCAAACCAATTTAGGTAAGCCATCGTCATCCTTAAAGAGATACCTGAGCTCTCAAACCTTTACCATTAAAGGGTTTGATAAAAAAAATCTTGTGACGCCCAACGTGTAAAAAGTACATTAAGTACTACTTTTTTCAGGGTAAGCGGTGTGTAATAATCAAAAGTTGTGGGGCTCTTATTTTTTTGCGGGGTTTATGTATTGATTCGTTTGTAAGGGATAGCTATTTCGTTGCCGCAAATAGTGCATCTAACGGAACAGCATACCTGCAAAAATTTTGCCGGTTGCGATTTATTGCGCCGTGCCTTCCATGTAAAAGGAATTTTTGCCGGAAGTGTCTATGTCATGTGCTTTCGAATTTATCGTGGCATCTTTCACAGCGAGGATGGTTATCAGTGCTGAAAGCAAAAGTGATACAGACATAAAGATGTAAGATGCATCAAAGCCGCCGGTAGTTCCATTGAGATAACCAACAATGTACGATCCGATGAAAGATCCCAAAGCTCCCAAGCTGTTTATTAATGCGATTGCACCGCCCGATACATTGGCCGGCAATATTTCTGTAATGATGGCAAAGAACGGCCCGTAAGGTGCATACATCGCTCCCCCGGCAATAACAAGCAATGTAAATGATAACCAGAAATTTGTGGTGCCGACTAAATAAGAACTGTAAAATGCTATAGCGCCGATTAATAAAAACGGCCACACAAATATTTTTCTGTTCAGTGTTTTATCAGAAAAATGTGAAGCAGCAATCATAGCGATGATGGCAAGCAAATAGGGTACCGAAGATAGCCATCCTGTTTTTACAATACTCATATCAGGCGCTGAATTTATTATAGACGGCAACCAAAGAACAAATCCGTACACGCCTACACTCCACAAAGCATATTGCAGGCAAAGAAGAATAACTACTTTAGATTTAAACGCCTCTCCATAGTTCTTCACGGGTTTTATTATTCGCTGTTCTTCATAAAGCTTGTTTTCAAGATGTAGTTTTTGTGTATCGGTGAGCCATTTGGCTTTTTTAAGTTTGTCATCTACTAGATACCACCAGAAAAAAGCCCAGACAATAGCAGGCAAGCCTTCGAAAATAAACATAGATCTCCAGCCGACAGATTTCACTAAATAGCCTGATAGAATGGACATCCAGAGTATAGTTACCGGGTTGCCAAGGATTAAAAATGTGTTAGCCCGCGACCGTTCAGATTTTGTGAACCACCTGCTTAAAAAAATAAGCATCGAAGGCATAACAGCGCTTTCAACAACCCCGAGCATGAAGCGAATAACGATTAAAAGATTTACATTACTTACCATACCGGTAGCCATTGCAAGAAATCCCCATAAGATCAATGACCAAAAAATTAATTTTTTCGCACTTTTATTGGCGGCATATAATGCTCCCGGTATTTGAAAGAAAAAATACCCGAGAAAAAAAAGTGAACCTAACAGTGAAGACATAGACGCAGTTATGTCTAAATCTTTTGCCATTCCACCCGCAGCAGCAAAGCCAAAGTTTGCCCTGTCGAGATAAGCGAGGCTGTAGGTTATGAAAGCAATTGGAATGAGGCGATACCAGCGTCTTTTAGCAATCGTTTCGATCAATATAATATTTTTATTGGTTAACCATTTGTCATTGGCGATAAAAGATTATCATTATTCCGGCACCCTTACTTTAATAACTATTTTCTTTATATCATTATAACCATCAACCTTAAACGCGGGCCTGTGCATTTCTTTCGGAGAAAAAATAAAGAACGTTCCGGGCACTGCCTCATAATATTTTTCGCCGGTAACGGTAAAGTTTTCATTATCGGTTTTTGGATCGTAAGTCATTGTAACTACTGCATTTGGTGAGGAAGATGAAGCGATGCCCATTTCAGCTTTCCCTTTTATGATATATTGCAGGTCATTGTAATTCCGATGTGCTTCCCACTTCACCTGGTCTTTGTCATTAGGATTTAATTTAGAAACGGTCGCAAATACATTAGTTGAATCGATCACATATTTGCCGGCCTTCATTTCAGCCAGGTCATGGTTTTTTAAAAAATTAAACGCCTCATCCCACCAGGTTTTATGCATGTGATATTGTCGTGAAAACTCTTGTTGATTGATGCTTTCATGTGGCGTAAGCCGCAAGCCATTTAACCACTCTTTGCTTTGATACCATTCAGAATCTTTTTTGCTTGTAGATTCATTAGCAGATTTTGATGAACTGCAATTAACTAGCGAAACTAATGCCATTACAAACGCAATCATCATTAATAAAAATTTGTATCCGGTTAACTTTTTCATTGAAAATATTTAAGTGAAATAATTGTTTTATTTTTTATATGAAATTCTTTTATAAAAATTCTTGCGGCAGATACTTGCTTTTTTATTGTTATAAAAGGCAATTTAATTTCTACCGGGTTTGCCGCCTCTTGCACCACCGCCGCTATTACAAGATATTGCTTTCCACTTACTTCATAAGTAATAGGCGTTGTATAGCCCGGCGGCAAGTTGGTATTCCCAAACAAGCTTTCAGGTTTTTTTATCAAAGGCCCGGATTTTTTCATCTCTTATTGCTGCAATAAACGCAAGCCTTTCAGTATAAAATTCCGCTGAAATGACGGCATTCTTCCACTTCCGGTTTCATTCAGTCTCTATTAAAAAGTAATACGCGTAAAATGAAAAAAATGATTTTGGATTTCTTAATGAAATATATTTTCATGGTTTAATCACTAAAAAATGATCTGAGGTAAGCTGGGAATTATGGATTGTAATCATGCCTCCAGATACGGCGGTGTTTTACAAATTATTGTGCTTTTGCGGCGTCCATTTTGTATAGCGCATGACTACCCGAAGCAATAATGAATGCCTATTTTTTTTCATTGTGCGATAAAAAAAACCGCCTCATTTATTGAGACGGTTCCTGTTTTTTATAAAAAAAATATCCTATTCAGCAGTCACTTCAAAATCCACATTTATTTCCTGTCCTTTACCGAAATCAATTTTTGCTTTATAGTTTCCTAATTCCTTTACGTCGTCAATAATTTGAATTCTGCGGCGATCAATCTCGTATCCCTTTTGTTCTCTGATAGCCCTCGCAATTTGAACTGAAGTTACACTTCCAAAGATTTTTCCACTTGTACCGGTCTTTGCTCCGATCTTCAAAGGCGACTCCTGCAGTACAGCAATTACACTATTGATCTCTGCCAAAAGCTTTTCTTCTTTTTTGCTCAACTGCTTCTTACGTTCTTCAAGCTGTTTAAGATTGGTAGGGTTTGCTTCTATGGCCAGTTTCGATGGTATAAGATAATTTCTGCCGTAACCGCTTTTTACAGTTACAAGCTCGTGAGCGCCTCCTAAGTTATTTACATCCTGTATTAATATTACCTGCATATAAAAAAATTTGAAACATTTTTCTCCGGCGGAGAAATAGTTTATTTAAGAAGATCTGTTACATAAGGCAATATTGCCATTTGGCGGGCTTTCTTTACGGCGTCGCTTACTTTGCGTTGGTATTTTAAAGAATTTCCGGTAATGCGGCGTGGTAAAAGCTTTCCTTGTTCGTTGAGAAACTTTTTTAAGAAATCACCATCTTTATAATCTATGTACCGGATGCCTAATTTTTTGAAACGGCAATATTTCTTTGGCCGCTTCTCAGCTTTTATTGCTGTCAAATATTTTATTTCGTTTGCTTTTGCCATTTTATACCTCCGCTTTTTCGGTTGATGATGCTACACCATTTCTCTTTTTTGCATTGTACCCGACGGCGTATTTATCGAGTGCAGTGTACATGTGGCGAATAACTGCTTCGTCACGCAAAAGCTGTATTTTCAGCTTCTCATTGAAGTCGGTTGGCGCTTCGTATTCTAAAACCCAGTATAAACCCGTGGTTTTTTTCTGAATAGGGTACGCCAGTGGTTTTAGTCCCCATGCATTTTCATGCACTATCTTCCCTTCGTTATCAGTAAGGAACGAAACGTACTTTTTCTGGGCTGCTTTATATTCTTCCTCAGAAAGTACAGGGGTAAAAATCACCATCAATTCGTAATTCTGCATTTACTTAATTTTCGCTATAATCTAATAGCAGGTGAATAAAAATTTTTAATTTGGGCTGCAAAATTAAGGTATTTTTTATTTCAAAAAAAACAATCACGTTATTTTAGAAGCTCATAACGCGATAAAGGAACTATCGCAGCTTCCATCATTTCTTTTATAATAAGAGTAAAATAATATTTTTATAAAAAAAAGCCTGTCACGAATAGTAACAGGCTGTATAATAGAAATGTAAAGTATTTATTTTTCCATTGATTGAACACCCCTGGTAAGTTTACTCTTTAAATTCGCCGCCTTGTTTTTATGAATAATGCCTCGCTTTGCAAGTTTATCAATCATTGAAGCAATGCCGGGAAGTTTTTTTGAGGCTGCTGATTTTGTGTCAAGGATTTTTAAATCACGAATTGCATTACGGGTGGTTTTTCCGTGGTAACGATTACGCTCATTGCGTTTACGGCTTTGGCGTACGTCTTTTTTTGTTGCTGAATGGTTGGCCATTAATTAAATTTTTTGGGCTGCAAAGATAGTGTTTAAAACTAAAAAAATTGCTTCTCGTAGTTAAATTAATTTAAGCTACTGCCTGGTGCAAAGTTAATCTGGGCTAATTAATATTTTGATGTGCTGGAGGAGTATAATTTTTTGATGTTGATTCGTGGTAAATTGCTACCGGAGTTTTTGTAACTTGACGGCTGTATGAGTTAGAATCATACTTTTACAAATATGAGTGATAATCTTCCATCGCATGATGATTTCATCAGGAATATACTTTCCAATAAGGAAATAGCCGTGGATTATTTTAAAAATTACCTGCCTGATTTTGTAAGAGAACGGTTGGATTTTTCTGAACTGATACAGTTGCCTAATACCTATTTGTCTGATGATTTAAAGAAGACAATGTCGGACATTGTGTATTCCTGCAGGCTGAAAGAAACGGAAGCTACGGTGAAGGTTAGCCTGCTGATAGAACATAAGAGTCATCCGGATAAATATACGCCTGTGCAAATCGGCGGCTACATTTTTTCTGCTCTTCAAAAACAAATACAAAATAAAGAACCGCTATCACTGGTGATTCCAGTATTGCTATATCATGGCAGGGTAAAATGGCAATACCGCACTTTGGCCCATCTTTTTGAAGGTATTGACAAGGAATGGGAGCAGTTTTTACCCGGCTTTGAGTATATTTACAATGATTTGGGCAGGCTGAGCGACAGCGAGATTGAGTCTTTGAATAATAAGTTCCTTGCGGCATCATTTTTAGCGCTGAAACACAGTCAGGAAAAGGACTGGATAGAACGAAATGCAGCAGGGTTGTTGGTACTGGCATCTAAAGGGCCGAAAGGATTAAAAAAAGGTTTCATTATCTATTTGTACAGCAGAGTCAGGTTAGAAGAAAAAATATTAAATTCGTTACCGGATCCCATAAAAAAAGACGTTATGAATACACTGGATATATACATAGAAAAAGGAAGAATAGAAGGCAGAATAGAAGGCAGAAAAGAAGGTATTGAAAAAGGCAAAGAACAAATTGTTCAAAATCTTATCAACACCAGAAAGTTCACTGGGTCTGAAATTGCAAACCTTGCAGGTGTGCCGGAAGCCTTTGTTAAGAGAGTTCGGTCTTTAATGAGTAAGAAGAATTAATGTTTTCAATATTCATTGTTACGCTTGCAGCATCTTATCTTCTTTTTTATTCGACTGAAAAAAGTAGTCTTGATGCGGCTTTTGATTTCATTCCAGATTAAGCGCACGTTATACCGTCAGCACATCAAAATATTAATTAGCCTTAAACTGTTTATAGTGCAAGGTTTAGGCCTGTATTCTTCTGATAAAAACATCCGATATTTGCAGGATAAATACTTCATCTTCCCATCTATATATTTCCATTTATTATGAAAGACGTTTCCTTTATAACAAGCTCGCATCCTGCGTACATTGAGAATTTATACACCGACTTTACGAAAGATCCGGAAAGTGTAGATGTTGATTTAAGAAAATTTTTTGAGGGCTTCGATTTTGCACTTACCGCCGGAAATGGCAAACACGGTGACTCCGTGGCAGCAAGTATTCCTTTGCAAGATGTGCAAATTGACAAAGAATTTTCGGTATATCAACTAATTCATGATTATAGAAACAAAGGACACCTAATTGCTAAGACTAACCCCATACGTGAGAGGAAAGACAGGAAAGCGCACCTTGATATAAAATACTTTAATCTCAGTGAAGAAGACCTTCAAAAGGAATTTTATGTAGGTAAGTTTGTTGGGTTGGGAAAGGCTAAACTGCAGGATATTATTAATCATCTGAAAAAATGCTATACAGAATCTATCGGCGTGGAATTCGGTTCATTGAATGACGGAAAAAAAATTGAATGGATAATAGATGCCGCAGAAAATAAATTGAACAAACCGGTGCCGCTGGAGCAAAAAGGGCGAATTCTTCAGAAACTAAACGAAGGGGTGATGTTTGAGAAATTTCTTCATACCAAATACATCGGTCAAAAACGATTTTCCCTGGAAGGAGGCGAGAGCACCATTGCTGCTCTTGATGCTATTATCAATACCGCCTCTGAAAATGATGTGCAGGAAGTGGTATTGGGTATGGCGCACAGGGGCCGATTAAATGTGCTGGCGAATATTCTTGGAAAAACGTACGAGCAAATTTTTACAGAGTTTGAGGGAAATGCAGTACCAGACACAACTATGGGAAGCGGCGACGTAAAATACCACATGGGTTTTAGCAGTGAAATAGAAACGGCGGCCGGTAAAAAAGTTCATCTTAAGCTTGCGCCAAACCCTTCTCATCTTGAAGCGGTAGATCCTGTAGTGATCGGATTCGCACGCAGTAAAGCAGATGTGATCTACGAAAGCGATTATGATAAGATATTGCCGATTCTGATCCATGGAGATTCATCATTAGCCGGGCAGGGTATAGTATATGAAGTAGTGCAGATGAGCGGGCTGAAAGGATACTGCACAGGTGGCACATTGCATTTTGTGATAAATAATCAAATAGGCTTTACCACCGATTTTGATGACGCCCGTACCTCTGATTACTGCACTTCCGTAGCGTCTGTGGTGCAGGCACCCGTATTTCATGTAAATGGCGATGATGTGGAGGCAGTGGTAAAAGTCTCACAGATAGCCATGCTATACCGCCAGGAATTTAACAGCGACATTTTTATCGATATGGTTTGCTACCGCAGGCACGGCCATAATGAAGGCGATGATCCAAAGTTTACGCAGCCCGGCTTATATGCCTTGATTGACAAGCAGCCCAACCCGCGGGAGGTATATACCAAATGGCTTATGATGCATGGCGAAGAAGGCGCATCCGACCTTGCTAAAGATATGGAAAAAAAATACTGGAGCGACCTGCAGGAACGGTTAGACGATATAAAGCAAAACCCGCTTCCGTACAATTATCAAAAGCCTGAGATGTGGTGGCAAAGCCTTCGAAAGGCTACGCCGGAAGATTTTGATTCATCGCCGGTTACGGCAATTTCCAAGGAAGAAACTGAGGAACTTTTTAAAAAAATAATGGAGTGGCCGGAAGGTTTTAAACCGTTGAGAAAAGTAGAAAAAATACTCCAGGATAAAGTAAAGCTATACGAGAATGATAAAAAGCTTGACTGGTCAACGGGAGAATTGTTAGCGTATGCGAGTATTTTAAAAGAAGAAAAAGATGTACGAATGAGCGGGCAGGATATTCGCCGCGGCACCTTTAGCCACCGGCATGCTATTTTAAGAGATGAAAATAATGATGAGTTTTATAACAGGCTAAGTGAAATTTCTGATACACAAGGGAAATATAGAATCTATAATTCACTTCTGAGTGAGTATGCGGTGTTAGGTTTCGAGTATGGTTATGCAATGGCAAATCCAAATGCATTGGTGCTTTGGGAAGCGCAGTTTGGTGATTTTGCTAATTGTGCTCAGTCAATCATTGACCAGTTCATAACTTGTTCCGAGCAAAAATGGAGAAGAATGAATGGCGTAGTTCTTTTGCTTCCGCATGGATATGAAGGGCAGGGGCCGGAGCACAGCAGTGGCCGGATGGAAAGATTTTTACAAATGTGTGCTGAGCTGAATATAGTCGTCACCAACATTACCACTGCAGCAAATTTTTTCCATTGTTTAAGAAGACAAATTACCTGGCCTTTTAGAAAACCTTTGATTAATTTTTCTCCAAAAGCAAATCTGCGCCATGCAGGAAGCTATAGCGATATAGCAGAGTTTACATCCGGGGGTTTTAAAGAAACGATAGATGATAGTAGTGTAAAAAACGCTGAAAATATTTTAAAGGTATTATTCTGCAGTGGCAAGATTTATTTTGATTTATTAGAAAGAAAAGAAAAAGAAAAGATAGAAGATATTGCTATTATCAGGGTTGAACAATTATATCCTTTGCCTGAGAAGCAGTTGCTTAATTTATATGAAAAATATAATAAAGCGATCTGGTATTGGGTGCAGGAAGAGCCGCTGAATATGGGCGCCGCTTCTTTTTTACGGATGAACCTGTCATCAATAAACTACGGAATAATTGCAAGGAATGCCAGCGCTGCAACTGCATCCGGCTTCTCAAAAGTGCATGCACAAGAGCAGTTAGAAATAATCAATAAGGCATTTAGCATATAAATTATTTCTCTAAAAAAAGCCGGTGCAGATTTTTTGTATGATTTTACCGGAAGAATATTTAAGTAGATTGCCACAAAAAATACTTGGTAATTTTTGGTTCAAAGTCTTTTTAATTTAGGCATTTTTTCTCCACAGGAGTTCTTCGAACGCAATGACGTCTCACGGGGCAATGACGACGTCTCACGAAGGCCAGCGAATAATGCCTCAAAGGAGATGCCTCGCTGACATTTCCAACTAACTTAAACCTTACTCTTTTTATTCTTTTCCAGGGGTAATTTAGTTTCTATCAGCTCCCAGCTGATTTCATCTACACGCGCTTTATAAAAAGCTTTTCTGAACTCTGCTGAACTTTTAAATTGCAACTGCCCGATCACACGGGTATCGAAATGCACTTTCAAAGAGGCGACTTCAAAAGGCCACGGAGATATAGTGAGCCTTTCTTCATCTACCTTCACTAAATCATATTTATTATTATCCGCCCCCTTGCTTATTTCGATAGAGCGATGCTCAGGCTGTAATTGATCCTGGCAGAGCAGCAACGAAAAAGCATCGCACCATTCCAGCAGAGAGTAAATGCTTTCACACTCTTCTTTCTCCAGCCCCAATTCCTTTCGCCATTTTTCTCGCAATGTTTTTTGCTCCTGTAAGAATGATGCGGCGGCAGCTTCCTCCTTATAAAGAAAATTCATGTGCATGGAAGTGAGCAATGCTATATACCTGCTTTTGGTGATTGCCAATGCTCCCAGCTTGTTGCAATGGGCCAGGTCAAAAACCTTCATATTAAAATTTAAAGGGCCGCCTCGTTCCGTAAGTAAATTTTCTCCATCAAGCTCTACTTCCGCATCATCATGCTCAGCAATAGCTAATAATGTTTCTACCCACCTCCCAGGCCTTTCCTTCACTTTCCAGTGCATAGCCAATTGAGCAGCAAGCACACCATGTGTGCGTTGGGTTACAATTTGCCATCCTTTTTCTCCATAAGTTACAATCATAATAAAAATTAAAAGCGGTAATTGTTTGGTTAATATACTTCGATGCAGACACGCGATTATAAAGTTTCAATCAGGATTCTGCAGCAGCCGTCATAAGCTGGCCAACCTTTTTCTCCAGTAGCTCACGGCCAAAAGGCTTTTCAATTATATAATCAAAAGACAAAGCGGAATAAGCATCGGGGTAAGTATATGCCGTTATCAGCAAGAGGAGCAATAAGTTATCATAATTTTTATAGCAGTTATTATTTTTTTCTGATCAAGTCTATTATAATCAATTGCGGCTCGAATTCTTTTATTATAGAAACTACCTCTTTGAGGTGAGTCTTGAACTTTACACCTTATGCTTTGTGCTCAAGCCATCTTTCGAAAATACGCGTGATTTCTTCACTGCTGTTTACGATCAATATTTTCTTCATGCATCAGTTTTAAGAGCATACCCTATCAATCGACATACCATATTAAGGTATAAGCGCTTTAATTATTCCCACACGGATCAGGTAGCGCAAAAGCCGTTTTACTTTTACCGGTTGCATTGCGCCGTTTTGAAGAGCCTGGTAAGAGTAAATGTGCGTTTCATTCTGATCATTATATGTATGTTTGAAACAGGTAAATAATTTCTTGCCGGTGGGTATTTATTTTCACAACAAGCGTAAAAACTTCAAAACAATCCCCGGAAATTGGCAATGAAGAAATGGTACGCTATGGCACGAGGCAGAAAAACTTTCATCCCTGAGTATAAACGCAATATGGCTGCCACCTGCCACGCATTTATAAGTCTACCGCAAGTGCAGTATCGCCCGGATATGATCTTTACAACCTTGGTGAGTTTGACCAGTAACCATCGGAGTGTTACATTTTACAGACATAATGCTGTATAATATAAGAAGATGGCTTGTCTTTAATTTTAAGAACATCCACTTATCGGAGTTTCTCCGTGGGGAGTCCGTTGGACATTACTGCTTTCCTGTTAATTATTAGAGAAACCCCGATGCATGGTTAAACATTGAATTATTGCGAAGCCAACCTATAAAACTTTATAATTCATTGGTATGAAATGCCTCTCAATCTTATCTTCATAAAATTGCTTTGGCAAAAAAATGTACTTCCCATCTGGCTTTCACAGCATAATATCCGAATTGTAATATTCTTTCTGTAAGAAGATGACTTATCTTTAATTTGAAGAGCGTTCAGGCATCGGAGTTTCTCCGTGGGGAGTCCGTTGGACATTTCCTGCTTTCCTGTTAATTGTTAGTTTATTTAACAAGGAAATGAAAAACCGGTTGAGAAAGTAAGGTTGAATTGGCGCAACAACAATTGAAAATAGCAAAGAGTTACCGAGTGAAAATTAGGTTGCAGATTTGATGGTACTGCAGTACATTGAAGTGTTAACGGTAAGTGTAACGCACGGCATCATAAAAGAAAAAAATTCAGACAAAATTAAAAAAACATCATTTATAGGTTTAGTTATTACTGCATCCTTTATTTCAGGTTTCGCATTTAAGACCCTAATTACAAAACAAAATAAACAAATTACAGAAATGAAAAAAGTAACAGGCATAGGTGGCATTTTTTTCAAATGCAAAGACCCAAAAAAAATGACAGAATGGTATCAAAAAAATCTTGGGTTAACCACAAACCCGTACGGGGCAACTTTTGAGTGGTATGAAGGTGCAGACAGCACAAAGAAAGGACAAACACAGTGGACTCCATTTCCCGAAACGACAAAATATTTTGAGCCTTCCACAAAGGAGTTTATGATAAATTACAGGGTTGAAAACCTGGAAGCACTTGTTGAGGAATTTAAAAAGAACGGCGTAACGATTGTGGACACTATCGAAACCTATGATTACGGTAAATTTCTACATATCCTTGACGCAGAAGGAAACAAAGTACAATTGTGGGAACCCAAAGATTGAGTGCGGTAAAATGGTTGGTGAAGGATCCGAATGATTAGCCATTATAAAGACTTATAGTTTCTATTATTCTTTGTTGCAATCGCTTGTATGACATAATTAATTAACAAGATAAAAATGTATGAATTTCACCTTGACAGAAAAAAATATTTTGACATTCAACTTGAAAATGCAGAAAAAAATGTAATTCCATTTATAGAGGAAAAATTCGAAATATTGCCAAACATGTGTGTATTGGAAATTGGTTGTGGAGAGGCGGGTGTTTTAAAGGCTTTTATAAATAAGGGTTGCATTGGCGTTGGTGTTGAATTAGACCAAAGCAGGATAGATCTTGCAAATATTTGGCTAAAAGAAGATATTGCTTTCGGAAAAATTACCTTAGTTTCAAAAGATATATACTTAACAACATCCCAGGAGTTGGGAAGTTTCGATATCATTGTTCTAAAAGATGTTATTGAACACATCCATGACCAACGAAAACTTATAGGATATTTAAAAACTTTTTTAAAACCCGGAGGTATCATCTATTTCGGATTTCCACCTTGGCAAATGCCTTACGGCGGTCATCAGCAAATTTGCCGCAGTAAGCTCACTTCCAAAACTCCTTATTATCATTTGCTTCCACGCTTTTTATACAAGGCGATTCTCAAAAAATACGGCGAAAACGTGGAAGAAATGATGGAAATAAGAGATACCGGTATTTCTATTGAACGATTTGAAAAAATTACTCGTCAAAACAGATTTAAAATATTACACAAGAAACTTTTTCTTATCAACCCGATATATGAGTGGAAATTCGGCTGGAAAGCAAAGAAGCAAATACTTCCATTGTATATACTTCCTTTCGTTAGAAATTTTTTTACTACATGTGCATATTATGTAATTACACCAATATGAACAATTTGGTATCAGACATCTTCGCAATTTTCAACAGTTCGATTTATTGATAGAATATTACAGCGGCCCACAAGTATTGCTGCAATGGGGCAAACGGCGCCTGCTGGGTACCCTTCAACAAAAGGATGCTACACGCCATAAATTAGCGCTGCAAACTACAATGGCTTTAAATTTTTTTGCCACAGGATATTATCCGTTGCGAAGGCATGAGTAACTATACCAGGTTTTATTTTTCCAACCACAACAACATTATTACTTCTAATACTATTAAAGAATATGAGAAAATATTAATTCCTCATAAGTTCATGCGCATTCACAAATCACATTTAATCAATTCAGATTTTGTATCAGGATATTCTGCGCAAACCAGCAACTTAATTAAAGATTGCTTACAGGTGGAAATTTCCAGAAGAAAAAAGAAGTGTTGCAGGAACCGGGGGTTAAATGATTATTTATCTAATCGCCGTTTTTACTCTTTTCATCTTCGTCTTTTTTCATTTTAAATGAGGGGGCTACATAGTCTTTCGGTAAGTATCCCGGAGGTATGGTGGTAAGGTTACCATCTCTGAGATTGCTGTAATGCGGCGACATAATTTCAACACCGGCTTCATTGAATTTATCCTGTATATTCTGGTGAAGGTCACTATAAATAAGGGCTTGTTTATTTGGCTCTTTTGTATAAGCATTCACCTGGTAGCTTACATAAAAATCATCGAGACTTGTTTGCAATACAAATGGAGAGTGTTCTTTTACTATCATATCCGTAGCCAAAGCAGCGTCTATCAGCAACCGGTGTACCTGGCGCCAAGGCACATCGTAGCCAATGGTAACAGTGGTATGAATGATCAATCCTTTGTCAGGTGCATCGCTGCTATAGTTAGTGGTGTGGCTGCTCATTACATTAGAGTTAGGGATAGAATTGATCTCGTTTTTAATGGTGCGTATTCTTATAACGAGCAGTGTTTTTTCTATAATATCTCCGGTGATATCACCGATTTTTACGCGGTCACCTATTTTAAACGCACGCATGTAAGTAAGCACAAGGCCGGCGATAATATTACTCAAAGAGCCCGCAGAGCCGAAGGTGAACAGCACACCCAAAAACACTGAAACCCCTTTGAAGGCAGGACTTTCGCTTCCGGGCAGGTAAGGAAAAATAACGATGAGCATGAAGGCAAGCACGAGTATTTTTATGATCTGGTAAGTGGGGTTGGCCCAGTCAGGATAAAAGCCGTTTATTTTAAGATCGCCGCATTCAACTTCATTCTTTAAAAAATGCAAACCTTTCAGCAGGTAATTAAACACAATCACAATGACGATGATGGTAAACAGGTTTGGCAGAAAATGCCATACACTGCTAAAAATTTTTTTAACCGGGGAAAGAAAATAACCAAATAGTGTATCTGCAACGCCTTTGGTTCCCGGGAAAATGCTGAACAAGATCGGCAGGGATATATAAATGGCGGTAATAACAAGCAGCCACCTTATAGCATTATTGATATGAAATAAAAAGCTGGCTTCCCTGTTGGCATCAAATAATACATAGTTGCGAATCTTCACTCCTTTTACACGCTTGCCCTTTTGCCTGATAATATAGAGCTTAACTTTTTGCTTGAGCTTGTTGATGCCAAAGATGATCGTTACCAATAATCCTAATACAATCAAAGAAAGGAATACTTCTTTAAGGATGGTTTGCCAGCTAAAATCAGACCGGTACTTAGCAATACCCTTTGAAATAATCTCTTTGTATTTATTTGCCAGAGC
Organism: Hanamia sp.; assembly: GCA_965217965.1. Taxonomy (GTDB): domain Bacteria; phylum Bacteroidota; class Bacteroidia; order Chitinophagales; family Chitinophagaceae; genus Ginsengibacter. The sequence continues at coordinate 2,654,285 of CBDCJQ010000002.1, forward strand.
TTCTTTTGCCGTGTTTGCCCAAAGCGCATCGTCATCAGAAATACTCATGATAATATTTTCACTGGAAGAAATATCAATGATCTGTTCATTCGGTATTAGCTTGAGAGAATCTTTGCCGACGATGCTATTTCCAGCAAGCTTTTTTATCCGGTTAGTAATGGCTTCCGCCCGCTCATCGGGGCCAAAACTTCCCAGCCTGGCATAAACAAAAAACAAGGTATCATCATAGAAAGGCGTCACGCCGTAGCCGGAGACATGGTTGCGTAAAGAGTCAATTTTTTTTTCTTTTTGAATACGCCTGACCGAATCCTGGTAAGCAATGGCATCAAGCTGGCCTTTAAGCTCCTGCCGTTTTGCCTCGTCATTTGTCTTTACTTCGAGAAGCTGCGCCTGTAACTCCATTTTTTTAAGAGAGTCAAGGAGTCGTTTATTTTCAAGCTGCTGTAGTTGTTTTGATTGCTGCAGCAAAAGAATATTATTCAAAGAATCTGTAACCTTAGAGGCAGAATCTTTTTGGGCAAAAGCAATCGCACAATTGAAAAAAAGAATTGTAAAAAATAAACAGCAGCGTTTCATATCATAATGCAGAATTATTCCCCATAAATTTTATTGCATGAAATTACATTTTTACCCATACCCGGCGGAAAATTTTTTAAAATTACATTGTTTTAAGATGCATCATCTGCGGATGATGGGCGAGCTTTACTGAATTGTAATTCACTTCTAATTCAAACAAAGATTTTTACATGTATTTTTCACCTTTATTTATGCACGATGCTGCATACGGTATCGTAAACTATATAGAATTTGGTAATGAAGATCTATCCACCGTTCATTATAAAAAAAGCCCGCATACTGATTTGAATAAACCAATATCCGGGCAGTGCTATACTACTATTGCTTTTTTCTATTTATCCTTGCCTGTCACAGCTTCCTTTGTTTTTTTGGCAGCCTTTCCAATAGCTTCTCCCGCTTTGCCAATACCTTTTTTGGTAGCATCCCATGCATCATCTACAGCATTGCCGGCTTTGTCAAAAAATTTACCGCTGCGATTTACCACTTCACCATCATCGAGCACCACTACTTTATCATCTTTTTTTACTTCACCGTTTTTGTGAATTATCACCCCATCATCCATGGTTACATCGTTATCTGCTTGTATCCAATCGTTATTTTTCCATACCATCAACTTGCCGTTGCGATAAGTTACATCACCTTCTGCGGGTGTATATACAGTAGTAGTTGTGGTTGTAACAGTAGTGTCCGGTGCCTGCACAGCTACCGTGCTATCAGAGGTTTGTTCAGTGGCGGTGTCTTGCGTGTTCTGGTTGTCACATGCGCTAAATGAGGCAGCCACGATAGCTATTACTAAAATCTTTTTCATGTTGTTTTTTTTAAATAATAAAAATCTTGAAATTTTTTAATTGTTAAGATTCTGTCCTTATTGAAATATTTGTGCCAAGTTTTTAAAATAATAAAATATCGATTGTTTATTTAATCCAGATCATTTTGTTTAACCTGGTGATTAAATGTCGTTCGTATCGAAGATGATCTTTTTATATCTCTGGTAGAAGAAAGAAATAACGAGCAATACAATGCCTATAACTACGTAAGCGATTACTTTTTCTATTGAGTTAAACTTAATACTGTCTATCACTAATAATTTTATAAGTGTAATTGCAAATAAAAGGATTGCGGCAATCCTGAATAATTTTATTTTAAATATCATGCCTATCGCAAACATTGTCACAGCCATTGCAACCCACACAATCGTAAGATCAAAGCCATTAAATTTTATACAAGCAAAAGCAACCAGCGCAGTTAATGAAATACAAAAAAGGCCGTTGTACAAATAAGTTTGTAAAGGCAAATACTTTTTAACAGCGATTGCTCCCAGCAGATACACGATGCCAAAATACAGGGTAATATTTTCTATTGAAGCCTTTCCATACCCTTTGTACAGTATCATCAATGAGAAATATAAAAAGATACTGTTTGCGATTACGAGTAGCGTATCCGAAAGCGTTACTGTTAGCCGCTTGATGGCTTTGAATGTAAGAGAATTGAATAAGAAAAAAGTAAAAAAAACAAAGGCGGACACGACCCCTTTATCATGTGAGTCGCCGCCGGCATACCCAACCAACCAACTCAAATAAATAAGCCAGGTGGTGAAGAAAGAAATGTACGTTAGCGACAGCCAATATTTTTTAAATGAAATAAGTAATATGCCGGTGTTAATAATAAATATATAGCCGAATAACACAGCAACGTTTTCAGAGTTTCCTCTCACAAAAAATGGAATTCCATAGGCCCCTACCAAACCAAGAATGGCAATCTCCTGCCTGTTATATTTGATAGCATTGTACACCGTAAAAAAAGTAAGGGCCAGCATTAAGACGAAGGCGGTTGTTCCCCGCATTAATGAATAATATTCAAACGCAGCATAGGTGGTAAAATATGCAGAAGCCATTGAACCGCTAAAAAGAACCAGGCTAAAACCTTCGTATTTTTTGCGAAGCCGTAAAGAGATAAGAAACAAACCTACTCCGGCCACATACGTAAGCACGATGCGCATTGCCGGGGAGATAAGATTGATGTCGATAACATATTTTACGCCAATCGTAAGGCCAACGATCAATACAATTATTCCTACAAAATTAATGAGCTTTAAACCGATAAAATTTTCTAAGCCGGGAAGAAATGGCTTTGGTGAATTTTGTTTCACCGGCCGGGCAGTAACACCGACTGCCTTACTGCCATTCGTTAGTGCGGATACTTCGCTTTTGATTAAATTAATTTCCTCCTGGTGTTTTTCAACCTGGAGAGAAAGACGCTCGATCTTTTGCAACAACTCATGGAGCCTGTCATCATTTTCCATAACCAATTGAGTTTGCGGGTTAAAATTTCGGCGCTTTTTCTTTTAAGCTACTACTTAAATTCCATTCCAAGATTATACATCACAAAGGTCCAGATATCGGCAGCCTCCTCTATTACTTTGCCGGTTGGCTTACCGGCCCCATGCCCGGCTTTTGTTTCTATGCGTATTAATGTGGGGTTCGTGCCGTCATTATCAGCCTGCAAAGTAGCGGCAAACTTAAAGCTATGAGCGGGTACCACCCTGTCATCGTGATCGCCTGTGGTTACCAATGTTGCCGGATATTTTACGCCAGGTTTCAAATTGTGTAAAGGAGAATATTTATATAAGTTTTCAAAATCTTCTTTTTTGTCACTGCTTCCATACTCTACTGCCCAGGCCCAGCCAATGGTAAACTTATGATAACGCAACATATCCATTACGCCTACCTGCGGAATGGCTACTTTAAAAAGTTCAGGGCGTTGCGTCATAGCCGCTCCTATAAGTAGGCCGCCGTTACTGCCCCCGCGAATAGCAAGCTTGCCGGGATTGGTATATTTTTTATCTATTAAAAATTCGGCTGCGCCTATAAAATCATCAAACACATTTTGCTTTTTCTGAAGCATACCCGCTTTATGCCAGGCTTCGCCGTATTCGCTGCCACCCCTTAGATTTACAATCACCGACACGCCACCCTGCTCCAGGAAAAACGCATTCGAAATAGAAAAGGAAGGAGTAAGTGGTATATTAAAACCACCATAGCCATACAGCAGCGTTGGGTTATTTCCATCCAGCTTTAATCCTTTTTTATAAGTGATAAACAACGGAACTTTAGTGCCGTCTTTACTGGTAAAAAATGATTGAACTGTCTGGTAATTATCGGCATTTATTTTTACTTCACTTTTTCTGAAAAGATCAGTTTGCCCGGTAGTAATGTCATACCTGAAAATAGCAGGCGGATAATCAAACGAGGTATAGGTATAAAAGATTTCTTTATCATCTTTATATCCGCCAAACCCGCCGGCAGAGCCTATACCGGGCAAATTAATTTGCCTTTCAAGATGTCCTTCATAATTAGTTTGATACACCCGGCTGGATGCATCCTGTAAATATGTAAGAAACAATTTGTGTCCTGCTGTACCGGCCGATTCCAGCAATTCTTGTCTTTCCGGAATGATGGTTTTCCAATTTTCTTTTGATGGGTTTTTCGGATCGATCAGCACTACCTTATAATTCGGGGCATCGGCATTGGTACGAACTAATAAATTATCACCGTCATTATCTATAAAATCAGCTTCGGTATCAAAGCCCTTTATCAATAATTTAAAATCATTATCTGCAGATGTATTCGTCATATCCTTCACCCAAATTTCTGCGCCGCTCGTTCCTTCACTTTTACCCAATATCAAGAAATGCTCATCTTCGCTCAGGCCGGCACCTATTGTGCGGAGGGGATGTTCCTTGTCTTCATAAATAAGCGCATCCTCACTTTGCGGAGTACCTATTTTATGGTAATACACTTTATGATTTTGGTTTTGATTGGTGAGCTTGCTCTTTTCATCGGGGGTAGGGTAGCGGCTGTAATAAAAGCCATTATCACCTTTCCAGGAAAGGCCGCTGAACTTTATGTAATCAACTTCATCATTCAATAACTTTTTATCCGCAACATTCATTAAATGGGCTTCCTGCCAGTCGCTGCCAGCCTGCGCAACCAGGTAAGCGGTGTATTTTTTACTCTTGCTGAAAGCGGGAGTTCCTATAGCGGCGGTGCCGTCTTTGGTAAGTATATTGGGGTCGATAAACACTTCGGGCTCTCCCTCCAGTCCGCGCTGCCGGTATAGAATACTTTGGTTTTGAAGGCCATCATTTTTATAGAAATAATAATAATCACCTTCTTTAAAAGGAGAACCATACTTTGGATAATTCCACATTTCTTCCATCCTGTTTTTTACTTTATTACGAAAGGGGATGGATGAAAGATATTTGTCCGTCACTTTATTTTCGGCCTGCACCCAATCTTTTGTTTCTTCACTATTGTCGTCCTCCAGCCAGCGATAAGGGTCAGCTACAATAGTTCCGAAATAATTATCTTCCTGTTTTACTTTTTTAGTTTCAGGGTATTTTATTTGCGCAAAAGTGTCTGTGGTTATTATCATTATCATCAAAAAATATAGAATAAAATATTTCATTTTTTAATTCATTTTGAATTGAAGTTAAAGAATTTGAACAAAATGCAGTTTTGGGGAGTGCATTTGAAAATGTTGCAAGATTGCCAACCTTTACAAGTTAATTTCAGCTTTAAAAACTCCATCCGAAAGGTTGGCAACCTTCAATCCAGCGCGACATTTTCAAATGCACCCAGTTTTGGAAATAACTAATGGTAAATGTTTATTTTTGCCACCTTTGAAGTAACCAAAACTAAAACAGGAAATCTAATTTTAATGTCCCAAAAAAAAGTGACCAAAATAGGAGTGCTTACTTCAGGTGGCGATTCTCCGGGCATGAATGCCGCTATTAGGGCCGTGGTGCGTACAGGAATTTATAATGGTATGGAAGTATTTGGCATCGTTCGCGGGTATTCCGGAATGATTGATGGCGATATTCAGAAGATGGAAAGTAAGAGTGTTGCAAACATTATACAACGCGGTGGTACTATTTTAAAAACAGCCAGGTGCAAAGAATTTTTTTCTTATGAAGGAAGAAAAAAGGCTTATGAAAATTTGCATGAACTTGGCATCAACGGGCTGGTAATAATTGGCGGTGACGGATCGTTCCGCGGCGCCCAGATTTTTAGTAACGAATTTGATATTCCTTGTATCGGCCTTCCCGGCACAATAGATAAAGATATCGCTGGTACTGATTTTACTATCGGGTTCGATACTGCCGTAAATACTGCCGTAGAAGCAATTGATAAAGTAAGAGACACGGCAGATGCACACGACCGCCTCTTTATAATAGAAGTAATGGGAAGAGATTCCGGGTTTATCGCATTGCATAGTGGCATTGCCACCGGTGCGGAAAATATTTTAATACCGGAAAGAAGGACCGACATTGAAGATATAATCAATGCATTGGCCGAAAAACACGGCCGGAAAAAGTTGGTGAATATAATTGTAGTGGCAGAGGGCGAAGAATTTGGAGCCACTGAGTTATCTAAAATAATTACAGAGAGAATGCCGGAGCAGGAAGTAAGGGTTTGCATTCTCGGGCACATTCAGCGGGGCGGTGCACCTACCTGCTTCGACAGGCTGATAGCAAGCCGCATGGGATATGCCGCTGTAGAATGCCTGATGGAAAAAAGATACAATGTATTTGTAGGAATAGTGAACAACCGTATGCATTACATTCCCCTGGATGAAGCCGTAAAAAAGAAGCAACGCATAAGTGAAGAGTGGATGAAGATCGTGAAAATTTTATCAAGCTGACATACAGGTTAAGGTCGTGAAATTGCAGGAGATTATTTTGTAAAAGAAGCAAATTTTTAAAATCTGAAATATAGGAATGTCTAAAAATATAAATAAATACTTTCACCCTGATATGGATAAAAAAGCAGCAGCCGAGCATTCAGCAAAGCGTACCAAAATAGTAGCGACCTTAGGGCCGGCGAGTGACAATTACGATGCCATGGTGGCCCTGGTAAAAGCAGGTGTGAATGTATTTCGCCTCAACTTTTCGCATGGCTCTCATGAGGCCAAAGCGACTATCATTGAGAACATAAGAAAAATGAATAGATCACTTCCTTATAATGTAGCCATACTTGCAGACTTACAAGGCCCAAAGCTAAGAGTAGGTGAAATAGAAAACAATGCGCTTGAAATACACCCCGGTGACAAACTCACGTTTACCAATACAAAATGTGTGGGTACGATGGAGCGCATTTATGTGAGCTATACGGGCCTTCATAATGATGTGGTGCCCGGAAACATTATAATGATCGACGATGGAAAACTTGAGGTGAAAGTAACCCAGGTGCTGCCTAACGATGATGTGGAAGTAGTGGTGCAGGTGGGTGGTATTCTTTCCTCAAAGAAAGGCCTAAACCTGCCGGATACAAAAATTTCTTTGCCTGCACTTACTGAAAAAGACCTTGCTGACCTGGAGTTTGTTCTTACGCAGAATGTGGACTGGATAGCTCTTTCGTTTGTGAGACAGGTAGATGATATTATCGGCTTGAAGAATATTTTAAAAGAAAGAAACAGTAAAGCAAAGGTGATCGCTAAAATAGAGAAGCCTGAAGCGGTGACAAATATTCGCGACATCATTATCGAGAGCGATGGAATAATGATTGCCCGTGGCGACCTTGGTGTAGAGCTTCCGGTTGAAAAAGTGCCGCTTATACAAAAAGAAATTATTCGCAAATGTATGCACCGTGCAAAGCCTGTGATAGTAGCCACGCAAATGATGGAGAGTATGATAGACCGTATAAAGCCAAACAGGAGCGAGATCACAGACGTGGCCAATGCGGTGCTGGAAGGCGCCGATGCCTTAATGCTAAGCGCCGAAACAGCAACGGGTCAGCATCCCGTGTTGGTAATTGAAACTATGTGTAAGATCATCATGGAAATAGAGAAGTCTGCGTATGATTATAACCGCGATGATATTCTTGCCCCACAACCTCACTCGCCTTCCTTCCTCAGCGATGCATTGTGCTACAGCGCTTGCAAGCTTGCCGCTGACGTAAAGGCCGATGCGCTGATAGGAATGACCCAGAGCGGATATACAGGGTTTATGCTCAGCAGTTACCGGCCAAAATCTTTCTTATATATTTTTAGCAAAGAGAAAAGTCTGATCAACCAGCTAAGCCTTAGCTGGGGCGTGCGTGCTTTATTTTATGAAGAAGAGGAAAGCCTGGACGATATTTTTTCTGATGAAATAGAAATATTAAAAGAACGTGGCTTTCTTACAAATTGCGACGTGGTAGTAAATACCGGCAGCACGCCGATTGATTTACATTTACCAACTAACGTGCTTAAGATTACTAAATTAATATTCTAAAAATTTGCATTTATTATTTTGTTGGTAACTCAGGAATGGTATAAAATCTTTTTGACAAGCGAGGGTAGATGCGCTTACTTCTATAGTTGAAAGTTAAAAATTACAACATAGTATCTTCATATACTTCTTCAAGCAGCAGCCGTACCTTCAAAGTTCTATGTTTATTTCATCTTGTAATTTATTATATTCTTTAAGCTCCCATAAACTTTCTTTATTCATAGCATGATGCTCCACGTGTATTGATTGGAAATCAATCAGAACGTAATCATTTAACGTTGGGATAGCACGGTACAACGTAAACTTCGTACCGGGGCCGTAATTGCGGGTAGTAGGCGAAAGTATTTCAATAATAGCTGCTGGCCGGGTCGCGGTATTTTCATCTTCTTTGATCGTTTTTACCTTGCCGCATAGTATAGAAATGTCCGGATAAGTAAATAATGTATTTTCCGGAATGTTTATTCTCATATCACTTCCATAAGGGCGGCAGCCTTTTCCTTTTAGAGAATTTCCCAGCGACATGATAATATTTATTGAAATAATATTATGCCTTGTGCCAACGCTGGACATAGCAAATATTTCCCCCTTGTAATATTCATGTTTTTCTGTTGCGGCATTTTCCATTTCAAGATATTCCGCAATCGTATAAAAGCCTTTTTTGATAGGCGTGGGCAGGTTTTCTTGCTTCCATGGTTTAAAGTTACAAAATTGAACATACTACTTTTTGGATAATCAAGTAAGGGTCACCGCCGTCTCTATTTTTCTAAATAAAAAAGCAAAGCAGCCCTTACTACCTTGCTTTATAAAATCTGCAACAATATTTTATACTTTCAGCGTCCCTTCAATGCCGCCATCATCATCAGTGTTACCCGTAACGGCAGCTTTAGCAATTTTAAAAAGTGAGACAAGCTTATTATTTTTTGTGTCCCAATAATAACCGTCTTCGGGCATCACCTTTATCAATGAAATTGCAGGATCGTCTTCGCCCTCCGGAAACCACGCCTTCGCGATGTTTGTCCACATTTCGTGTACCTTTTCTTTATCAAAAATTATTTCAGCAGTTCCATATACACTCAGGTACTCATAGTTACTGTTGGCTGAATAAAATAATTGTACCCTGCTATCTTGCTGGATATCGTAATTCTTATCGCTTTCCTTATCGCTGAGGAACCAGATATTTCCGCCTTCATCTACTTTTTGTGTAGCCATTGGCCGGGAAGAAAGAGGCGCATTTGACAGCTTTGTAACAAAATGGCAAATATTGGCATCTTTAGCCAGCTCTTTTATTTTTTCAACAGCTTCGTTGCTTACCAGGTTTTTAACGTCTCCCATGATTATAATTTTTTTTAATGAATAATGAATAACAGATAAAAAAAGATTTTGGTTTAATATTCTTTTTAGAAAGAAAATAATTCAAGAGTTATGCCGAAACCGGCAGACCTACAAATATTTATCGATGAAAAGCACAACAGGGCTGCAAAATATTTAAAAAGCAACTCAATGGGAAAGAGGATAGTTAGAAATTTTGCTCTCTCCCGTAAGAAAGTTAAGGTAGCAGATCCGGCAAAAGGAGTTATCACCTATTCACAAAACGAATTTCTTAATCACTGGATTTCTTCAGAGTTAGTAGATAGTGGACAAACCGGTATTACTTTACTCTTAGAACCAACGCCGTCATTTTTATGAAGAAGAAGGAGAGAAAGAACACAAGCTTAGCTGGATCCCCAAAGTAGCTACTGCCAGTGGTTTCCTTGCAACGATACAACTCGATAACGGACTAGAAACAAATTTGAAAAATAACATCCAATATAAAAATGTGCTTAAAGCAAAAGCTTTTTTTTACAAAAGCTTTGCTCCTGCTGGAGCGGCTTTATTACAATATTGTAAAGTACACTCCGGTGGGAAAATGATGTGGCCAAAGTATGGATGGATTATAAAATTGGCGGGTAAAAAATTTTTGAACTTTTTTCAAAACGTAATTATCGTAGGTTTTTAGAAGGTAGCTTTAAATTCAAATTATCTTCCAAAAGAAACGGTATGGCGGAAACCTACAACACCAATCTTTTAAATGTTGCATCAAGCTAGATCAAAAAGCGTGGCGCAAAAATTATATGCTCTCAGTAATCGGATAGTATAATTATAATAAAAATTTAGCAAGAATGGTTAGAATAAATTGCAATACACCAATACTAACAATCCAAATTATAGTTTCAGTTTTAGCTTTATTAATGCGATCTATAAGATCAATCTTATCTTCCTTTGTGAGAAAAAGACTTGTTTTACTATCAATCCAGGTTTTTACCTCGCTTGCAACAAATTCAACCAGTTCGCTGGCGGCTTCATCGCCAAGTTTTATTCGCAAAGCTTTATATAAACTTATCTCAGAAATGCTCATGTAGTAAAGATAATAATAAATTAAGGCCACTTAAATTTCAACATGAACCGGTGAAGAATCAATTAGAGTTGGTAGCGTAGCCTCGCCCCGGCCCCTATCTGAAGGGTTACGTGACCACCCTTATGTTAGTCCCGCCAATATCTTTCTGTTACTTTCCTGTGGAAATCTTATCACTATTTTTTAAAACCGGATTTTATTCAATCAGTATTTTTGCTGCTATGCAAACATCACTTTTTGAACAAACAGAAGCTGAACTCAAACAACCGAAGAATTCTCTTATAATCAGCAGCCAGGCGAAACAGCCACTTACACCGCAACAGCAATCTTTTAACCGGCTTATAAAAAAAATTGAAACGCTGAGAAGGGTTTTGGAAAAAACAACAATTGATCTAGACCAGAAGCTGGATTATTATGCCAGGCATATTCACCCGCTGGAACTTGAGATGGCCGGCGGCAGAAAGCAAGTGGTGAAGCTTGTGTTTTCATTTTATAATAACGGGAAGTTGTTATCCAAACCGGAGAAAAAAATCTTGAAAAACTTTTTTGCGGTTCAGTTAAACGGGATTCTGGATTTCGGTGAAGAACCCGATGAGGACTTGAAAAAGATATTTAAATCAGTCAACGGTATTAGCCTTGAGCAGGCTGCCGAGCAGGATTTTGAGCTATTGAAAGATGAAATGCAGGAAATGTTTGAAAACGAAGGATTTGATTTGGATTTCAAAGATTTTAAAAACGATATGACCCCTGAAGAAATGATGGCCAGGCTAAGTTCGCTGCAGGAGGAGTTTTTGCAGCAGGAGCAAAACAAAACAGCCAATACCTACACACGTAAGAAAACCGCAAAGCAGCTTGAAAGAGAAGCAAGAGAAGCAGCGTTGGAAGATGCAAGGAAAAAAAATATAGGCAGTATCTATAAACAGCTCGCTAAGGCGCTTCATCCCGATTTAGAACCCGATGAAGCTGCCAAGCTGGAAAAGGAAGCATTGATGAAAAGGTTAACGACCGCATATAAATCGGGCGACCTTCATTCGATGCTGAGCCTTGAGCTGGAATGGATGCATAAAGAAGAGGAAGCCTTTGCCAAAATAAGCGCTGAGAAGCTTGCGATATATAACCAGGTTTTAAAGGAGCAGGTGCATGATCTGGAGCAGCAGAAATTTGCCCTGGTACAGCATCCCCGCTATCATCCGCTCAGGCGGTATAGCTTTCGTTCGCTAAAAAATATTAATGTAAACTTACCTATTGAGAAAAAAAAGCTGGAAGAAATGGTAAGCTCTATCAATGAAAGTATTGCTGCTTTAAAAGGAAAGAACGCGTTACAGGAAATTAAATTGATCGTCAGGCAATTTAAGGCTCATTGGAAGGAGGAAGATAATTTTACTTTTATAGATTATGATTGATATAGGAAGATAAGGTTGCAAAGTTTTGAGATCAGATAAACACAGTTTATCATTGCCAATAAAGCGCTTTCATCCGCGGCCTTATAGTGAATAAAAGAAAGACTGTCTTCTCTGAGAGTTTGTTAGTTTGAGGATAGATAAAATTCTATAACTCTCCGGCATTTATAATTCCTCCCGCTCAGAAAACACTAAAGCAGCATACACCTTTATTGCCGGTCTGACCTTCCGACCTGAAGGAGCTGTCAGTACCGCAGGTCAGACGGCGGTGACTAATTTGATGATGGTGTATTTATAAGTGTTGTCTTAATAATCTTTCCTTTTAAATATTTTATTAAAGAAGCCGTGTGAAAGTACCAGCCTACTTTCATCACAGCTATTATTTTATCTTTCTTAAAAAAATAAAACTTTATTTCGTAGAAATATTTTTCATGAAGGGTTACTATTTAATTTTTACGCTAACGCTGCTGCTTACTGCTTCTTCAATTTTTGCTCAGCAATTATTTACTAGCGTAGAAATTAAAAAAGCTTATGAAAAAGAAACGAGGACAATGATGGGTAAGCCTGGTAAAAATTACTGGCAAAACAAAGGCGATTATAACATCCGCGTAAATTTTGACCCTGCTACAAATCTTCTTGATGGAGATGAGACAATAACTTATTATAATAATAGTCCTGATAGTTTGAAAGAGGTGATCATACGCCTTTATCCTGATCTTTATAAAAAAGGCATACATCGTGAGAGCCACATTAGTGAAAAAGATTTGACAGGTGACGTTTCAATTGATTCTTTCATAATTGGCGGAGAGGTAATTCGTAATTTTTCTGATGAAGGAAAAGCATTTTATTCGGGAACAAATCTTATAATAAAGCCTGTAGATATTATTCTGCCAAATTCGAAAACACAACTTGCTATACATTGGCATTATACAGTAAACACAGGCTCGCAGGTAAGAACCGGTAGGGTAGATTCCGGCTCTTATTTCATTGCGTATTTCTTTCCAAGAATATCTGTGTATGATGATATTGATGGGTGGGATAGCTGGAGCTACAACGGCACACAGGAATTTTATAATGATTTTGGAAAGTTTGCTGTTGAAATTTCTGTTCCGAAAAATTATGTAGTATGGGCAACGGGCACACGCTTAAATTCTTCTGAAAATTTTAGTGATGATATTTTACACAAAATGAAAGAGGCTTCGTCATCTGTCGCTATCATTCATGTTATTGATTCCACAGATTATACGGGTAATAAAATATTTTCAACTAACACAAAAGGCGTATGGAAATTTAGCGCTGATAATGTAACTGATTTTGCCTTTGCCCTTAGCGATCATTATTATTGGGATGCAAGTTCGGTATTGGTTGATTCATCTACCGGCAGGCGATCGCTTGCTGAAGCAGCTTACAACAAAATTCACCCGGATTATTTTGATGTTGCCAACCAGGCGCATCAATCTGTTTTTTATATGAGTCATTTTTATCCTAAATATCCTTTTCCTTTTGAGCACATCACGGTATTCGATGGCACCGATCAAATGGAATACCCGATGATGGTAAATGATAACCCAACCGAAACGCATAAAGATGCCGTGCAACTAACAACACGAAATTTTTCACAGCTACTTTCCATTTTATATGGGCATAAACGAAACACAGTATGCCTGGATGGATGAAGGATGGGCAACCATCGGTGAGTCAATTATTTCACCCTTAATGAATGAGCCGGAAGACGAAGGCATTTTTAGTAAGACACGGTATGAATATATATCCGGCACTGATAAAGATGTGCCTTTAATTACCAATACAAAGCTCTACAGCGATGCAGCCTATCTTTCTAACTCTTATGGAAAGGGCGGATTATGTTATTATGTATTGCAGGACATGCTGGGCGATGAGCTCTATTTTAAAAGCCTTCACCAATACATGAACGACTGGCATGGAAAACATCCAACGCCTTATGATTTTTTTTACAGCATTAATAATGCAAGCGTCAAAGATCTAAATTGGTTTTGGCAAAAATGGTTTTTTGGCTGGGAATACCCTGACCTGGGGATAGAGAAAGTAGAGAAGACTGCCGAAGGAACAAGAATTACGATTGATAACAAAGGAGGTTTACCAATACCTGTTTACATAACAATAACTTCCAAGGCGGGTAAGGAAACTATTCAAAAATTTACAGCGGAAACCTGGCAGGATGGAAAAAAGGAAATGAATTTTATATCTCCAATTCCATTAGCAGAAATTTCTAAAATCACGGTAGGAAACGAATACATTCCGGAGAAAAATAAAAGGGATAATATTTGGCAGAACAAAAAATAATATTAGCCGGCAGTATTAAAAGAAAAACGTTTTGCGAGCCAACTGTTTTTTACCGGGATTATCCATTTGTTCAGCAAATCTTTTTTAGAAAGCACCGTGTTATTAAAATATAATGTGTCTCCATTTATGCTGCCATTATCCATCTCGTAGTTCAGCGCTTCAAGGGGCACACACTGTATTCTTTCATGAAAGGCAAAGGCAAGCAACGTGCGGTTGAAAAGCTCTACCTGATAATCCTGCTCTATATTTTTTACTATTCTCACCGAGCTATCAGTGCTGCAGCCGCTAACTCCCGTTGCCGATTCGTCAGCCATGAATATAATGAACTGGCCAAAGAATAAATTAGCAAAACCTTTTACCGGGTTGCCATGGCTGTTCCAGTTGGCTGTAAAATCAACTAACAGTTCTTCGATCTCAATAGCTTCATTCAGCGTAAAAGCCCTGTTGCATTGATAGACCCACACACGGGAATTATCATCAAAGTCTTTTGGAATTAAATTCTGGAAATGAAAATTCATTTTGCAAAGGTAAGGGATGAGTGATTAGTGATCAGTGATCAGTGATGAGTGAATAGTTTGTGCATTTAAGCAGTGATGAGTAACCAATGATGAACAATAACTTGCCCCTCATACCTGATATCTCATACCTCATAACTGATAACTGATAACTCATTACTGACACCCACTCCCTACGCACTCCCCAGCCTTCTCAAATAGGCAACGTGGGAGAGAATCGCATGGCGCATTTTAGGATATTCAATGTAAGTAAGCCCGTACTCCTGGCAGGTGCGCCTAATTATTTTACTTATGGCGGGATAATGTACGTGCGAAATTTTTGGAAACAAGTGATGTTCTATTTGAAAATTTAATCCCCCAACAAGCCAGGAGATCAGGCGGTTGCCCGTGGCAAAGTTGGCCGTAGTGGCTACCTGGTGAATAGCCCATTCGTTTTCAATTTTTCCTGAAGCTTCGCCGGGAACCGGGAACTCAGTGTGCTCTACTGTATGCGCAAGCTGAAATACAATGCTTATAACAAACCCGGTGACCATAGTGATGATAAGAAATCCTAAAAGCCAGGTAACAAATCCTAATAAGAAAATCGGTAATACCACAAACATAAATGCATAAATTACCTTGGCGGCCCAAAAAGAAATATGCTCTCTCACCGTCATTTTTCTGATGTCAACAGTACCGATCTTACGGGAAAAATATTTTTTGTAATCACTAAGAAATATCCAAACAAGGTGCAGTAAGGTATATAAAAACCAAAAATAATAATGCTGGAATTTATGCAGCTTATATTTTTTTTGCGTGGCTGCAAACCTAAGCCAGGGGCGGGCTTCAATATCATCATCTACACCATCAATATTAGTGTAGGTATGGTGAATAATATTATGTTTCATGTTCCACATAATGGCGCTGGCTCCCAAAAAGTTAAGTGAAAAGCCTGCAATTTTATTTACCGCCTTAAACTTGCTAAAGCTACCGTGTGCACCATCATGCATTACATTAAAACCGATGGCTGCCGTTAGCCCTCCAAACAACACACATTCCGGAATGGCAAGCCAAAGTACCGGCGTAAAAAATACAAGGTGTATATACAGCAACACATAACCCAGGCAAAATAAAATTGCTTTAATCAGCAACGCATTATTTCCGGTCATCGGCCTTTTGTGTTCAGTGAAGTATTGGTTTACACGCTTTTTGAGCTCGATATGAAAGTCGCCTTTGCCTTGCAGGAATTTGGGAGTTGCCATTTGTTATGTATTATTATTGTTCTAATATTTGTTAATAACGCGAATTATTTTTTTTAAGTATTTCTTTGAATCAATGCATCGAAGGAATTTATTCCAATCATCTTCTTTGATATAAAAGCTTCTGCATGTTTTACCCCGATCATTTTGCCAAACATTTTTGAACGGTTTATCACGCTTTCTAAAAACTCAGGTGAAGAAATATACGTCTGTGGTTCCTTGTCATCTTTTTCACCATTATAAAACTGGGTGGTGAAAGCTTCTATTGCTTCAACTTTTTTATCAAACACCTCAGAAATATCAACTACAAAGTCAGGATTAAAATATGTGTCCTGTATATAATGGAAAACATATTTTGGCTTCCATTGCTGCTGCTCCTTATCTCCGTCAAATGTTTTGATCTTTCTTAGTCCCGCTAAAAATGCAGCGTCATTCACCAATGTAGCTGATCTGCCATGATCCGGATGCCTGTCTTCAAGAGCGTTACAAATAATAATTTCCGGCTTGTACTTCCTTAGCGCCTGTATTATTTTTCGTTGATTCTCTTCATCATTTTTAAAAAAGCCATCGGCCATTTCAAGATTCTCCCTTATATCAACACCCAAAATCGCGGCAGAATTAGCCGCTTCTTCTTTCCTGGTTTCAGCGGTACCACGCGTACCTAATTCGCCCTGCGTGAGATCTATGATACCAACTTTTTTTCCATTTTTCTTTTCCACGAGAAGGGTTCCGGCACAGCTTAACTCAATATCATCAGGATGTACGCCAAATGCCAGGAGATCTAACTTCATTCCAGGGAATAAAAACTTTTAAGAAAACTTTAAAAAATAGAAGCCGCGAAGTTACGATAAAAAGAGTGTAAATGAGCGATTTAAGGATTAAATGTGATATACGAAAAAATAATATAGCTAATTGTGCAAAGGTCAGGAAAAATGGAAAATATAATTAATAAAAAGCGGATTAGACGGGGATTTAAAAGACGAATCTGTGTACTTCGCAAAGTGAAGTATCTGTGTAATCTGTGGCTAAAATATTTTCTCGCATATCTAATCATTTTATTTTAATCAACTCAAACAGCATCTAAGTCTTTTAAGATAATCAACCAGGGTAACCATACATTCTTCTCACTTCTTTTACAATGGCTTCAATCTCGGCATCCTTTCCTTGTGCCTCATAAGGTTGCTTAAGATCGCTGCCGAAGAAGAAAGCCACGGTTTGCCAGAAACGTGCGGTGAAGCCTCCTTTCAGCTCTCTTAAAATATCGTAGCAATTGGTACCACCGCTCTCGCGGTTAATTAGCTTCATTAATACTTTGCCCTGGTAAACCGATAGGTTAGTAAGCGGATCAGTAAATTCTTTTTTTAATTCTTTTTCGCGGCTGTTGATATAGGCAGTCACAAATTTTTTATCCGTGCTTGATGCTATGTGCTTTTCGATATCATTAAATACCAGGCCTGCACGAAGGGCATAAGGATAAGTAACATACACAGCGTTTCTCAGGCGTGTCCACTTCGCCCTGGCAGCCGGATCTCTTTTCCACACATAAACGCCTGCGAGTGTTTTCGCTTCAATCGTATCACCTTCATACACTACCGCCACGGACACTATTGTGTCATTAATGCCGTAGTTGCTCTGGGCTTTTACCGTATTTATCGAAAAAAATAAATGAAGCACAAGCAGCAAAGAAACCAGCGTAGTATGTTTAAGAAGGGTATGCATCTCAACTGTAAATTTATTCGCAAAATATTTGTGTGCAAATATTTTAATGCAAAAGATTGGCTAAAAGTTGTGATTTAATTATTAGCGATCAAAAACATATAAAACAAAGCACCAAGCACCATTATTACTGACAGTGCCGTGATGTAGTTAGCTGCTTTTACTCTTCGCGTGATTGAAACAATAAACCCACAGGCCATAATTAATAAGCCGGCCCATACAAGATTGATATACGGAAAAACGTAGGCCTTGAGTGTAATAAAGTTTGTAAGGCTTTCGGATTCTTTTACCCCAATCTTGAATTTCTTATCATTTGTAAGTCCGGAAAAGCTTAAATATAAATTTTCCCGTGCCAGGGTATCGTCTAAAAAATTCACCTTCTGGTTAATAACTGAGATAGCCGGATATGCTTTATGCTTTGTGCTGTCTTTACCAAATACGGTAATATCTGCTACCAGCGCAGTGTCTGTTGAACTGAACCGAAACCTTTCATTATCAGGGTTTTTAAGTATGCTGTTGAGAATTAAAAATCCATTTGAATAAAATGCGGTATCGTTTATTCCCATTTCATGCACTACAAATTTTGCAGTATCCTTTTCCGCTGCGGGCACCGAGATAGTGGAGATATACGTGAACACATCGTGTGTAAGGTAATGCCTGGTGCCCGGGTTAGAACTTAAATTGTTATCCTTCATGCGATAAGCATCGGGCGACAAAATAAAATCTTCATTTACATTTCCGGTAGAGCTATCAATTTTTTGAAAATGAAGATTGTAGAAAGTTCTTGTCTTTTCGGCCGCAGCAGAGTCATCCAGGTAAGTGACGGTGTATTTCCCCATTTGCGTAGGAACCTCTTTTAATAACGTAAGATTCTCTAATGGATTTTCTGTTGACCTGCCTGTAGGATCTTTATCAAAAGGAACGAATAAGCCCGTTTTCCTGTTGTCGCTTATTACCTGCTTATTCCCTGAGGAGATCAGCATGCCTGCAATCATTAAAGTAAACCCCAGGTGAGCAATCGCTCCGCCGCCTGCTTTTAAATTTCCTTTTAAAACAGTTTTTAAATAAGCGGCATTAGCAATCACAGCAAAAAGGGAAGCAAACAATGCTAAATAAATCGCAATCAAAAAGCCCGGGCCTTTCTTGTTATATTCTATCGGGTAAAATATTGCGAGCACTACCGAAACTATAATAGCAATGCTCAGCGGCCAGGAGATTTTTTTTATCAAATATTTTTTATCAGTGTTTTTATATTTAAAATACTGAGAAAAAGCTGTGAGCAACCCGATGATAAAAGCAACCAGCACCAACACTTTATTGTAAGTGAACTCACGATCCTGCGGGTCGGCAATGTTTGTTCCGAAAACTTTATTATAAACCGGCATGGATGTTACCGCGATTATAAAAAGCGCTGCGAGGAAAAAAATAAGAGCACCGATAAACATCCAAAATTCCCGGGATGAAATATTTTCTTCTTTTTGTATGGAAGGGATTTTTTTATAGTTGATGATAAATAAAATAATCATCGGCACTGTAAGGGCAAGTACATATATGCCGATCAGTACATTCATAGCCAGGCCTGCTTCGGTGAAGGAGTGTACGGAAGTATCGCCTAAAATGCCGGTACGGGTAAGAAACGTGGAGTATAAAACGAAAAAGTAACTCAATATAATGAAGAGGTAAGAAGCTCTTAAAGCATTTCCCGTGGCATTGTAAATTGCCATACAATGCAAGCCTGCCACCATTATCATCCACGGAACGAGCGCTGCATTCTCTACCGGGTCCCATGCCCAGTAGCCACCAAAGGATAATGATTCATAAGCCCATTTTCCACCCATCATTATTCCCACGCCTAATACGCAGCCACTAAATAAAGCCCAAGGCAACGCAGGCTTCACCCAGTCGCCAAATTGTTTTATGTTAAAAGAAGAATAAGCAAATGCCAGCGGAACGATGGTACTGCCAAACCCTAAAAACAAAACCGGTGGATGAATTACCATCCAATAATTTCTTAATAAAACATTCAGGCCAATGCCATCTTTTATAAAATCGAGGTAATTTGGCTGGCTGAAAATGGGGCCGTTTATCTCGTTACGTGTGAGCACAAAAGCGCTGCTGCCGATCCGTACATCAAAAACATAGATGCCTACGATCATTAGCAACAGTATAGCCTGCGCACAATTTATGATAGCTAATACAGGTGCTTCTCTTTTTCTACTGGTAAAAATGAGGATAGTGCCAAGCACAGCATGCCAAATCGTCCAGAGTAAAAAGCTTCCTTCCTGGCCTTCCCAAATGCAGGCCAGCAGGTACTTTGGCTCCAGTTCTTTAGACGCATGCTTGTAGGCATACAGGTATTCAAAATAATGATGAGAGCAGATATAATAAATGGTAAAGAATACAGCGAACAGTGAAATTAACTGGATGAAGAAAGCGCCCCTGGCAAATAAGATCCACCTGCGTTTTTCATCTTCGGCTATTATTTTAGAAGCAGTAAAATAAGAAATCGCGGATACTAACGATGCAACAAAAGCAAGCAGTACAAAAAAATGGCCTATCTGTCCAGGTAATAAATGTTCACCGTCAAACTTCATGTATCAGTCTTAATATTGTGTAACTGTTTTCTCCAGTTGTTTTTTATCGTCCTTATATTTCGAAGGGCATTTAAGTAAAATATTATCACACTCGAATATTGACCCTTCCATTTTTCCCTTTAAAACCACTCTCTCACTTTGCTCAAGCTCCGGCGGCTTTGTGTTGCGATAGATAACCTGCGTGCTTCCGCCAAGGCTGTCCAATGCATAGAAGGAAACATAATTGGGATCTTTAATAGCGTCGTATTGTATCGGCCTGGACTTGTCGAGTTTGGCAATAAGGTGTACATACTTGCCCTGTTTTGCTTTAGCAGATTCAATGGTATCGTAAGTTGAGAAATCTACCGAATACATTAGCAGCACACCGATTGCCGCGGCAATGGCAACTAAAATAAGGATACTTGATGTTTTCATCTTTTGTTTTTTCTGGTGGCAAAATTACTTCAAAAAGAGTTAGAAGCAAGCAGCTATGAGCGGTCAGCAATCAGCCATGAGCAGTCAGGGGTCAGCCATCAGCGTCATCTAATCACTCCTCAAAGCTTACGGCTCAAAGCTCAAAGCTCAAAGCTCAAAGCTCAAAGCTCAATTCATCACTATCAACTATCTTTGCACCCTTTAAAAAAATTTTGGATAACAACCATGGCAGACCTATCAAATTTTGACCCCAACTCTGTGGGCAATCCTAATAACAATATTTTCGGGCTTCCTTTCACAGAAGAAGATGCAAAATTAGTTTTATTGCCGGTGCCGTGGGAGGTAACTGTGAGCTACAAAGCAGGCACAGCAAGGGCTGCTGAAAAAATATGTAAAGCAAGCCTGCAGGTTGACCTTATAGATGAAGATGTGAAAAATGGATGGAAGCAAGGTTTTTACATGCGGGATATTGATAAAAAAATCCTGATGAAAAGCGATTACCTGCGTAAAGAAGCGGAGCTATACATCAATTATATTTCGCAGGGTGAAATAGTGGAAGACAATAAATTCATGACTAAGACACTGAAAGAGGTGAACGAAGGAAGCATGTTTCTCAATAACTGGGTTTACGAGCAAACGAAGGAACTGCTGGATAAAAAAAAGCTGGTAGGCCTTGTTGGCGGCGACCACAGTACCCCTTTGGGATTTTACAAAGCGATAGCAGAAACTTTTGGAGACTTTGGAATTTTACAGATTGATGCGCATTGTGACCTGAGAGAGGCATACGAAAATTTTGATTATTCCCATGCTTCCATTATGTATAACGCTCTTAATGAGATTCCTCAACTTACTAAACTTGTACAAATAGGCGTACGCGATTACTCCTCAGGCGAAAATGAATACATTAAGAACAGTAATAACCGGGTAGTTACCTATTTCGACCACGATATAAAAGAGCGTATCTATGAAGGTGATTCATGGAAAAAAATAGTAGATGAAATAATTGATCATCTTCCGCAAAATGTTTTTATCAGCTTCGATATTGATGGCCTGGATCCTAAGCTCTGCCCACACACGGGAACGCCCGTACAGGGCGGGTTCGAGACCGAGCAAATTTATTACCTCTTTAAAAAAATATTAAAGAGCGGAAAAAAATTTATTGGTTTTGATTTGAATGAAGTTGGCATAAGCTCAAACGAATGGGATGAAAATGTGGGCGCCCGGATTCTCTTCAAACTGTGCAACCTGATGGTGGCCGAAAATGTAAATGCCGGTGCAACAGTTTGAGATTATTATAAAGAATGACCGGATAAAATCATATCGCTTTTTTGCCCTTATCCTCGTGCTGCTTAATGTGGCCATTTTCATTTTCCTGCTGGCTTATGATTATAAAAGATATGAAGCAACCGCCGCCTTATTGTTAATTGGGATTTATTTTTTTATACGGTCTTATATAGCAAAAAAGAACAATCAAAAAAATTATATTGATGAGATAATCTTTTTTGTACTGGCAGGTTGCTGGGTTGGCTTGGAAAATTATTTATTGGCTGTGCTATGTGTTTTATTGGGTATGCTGTTTTATATTTCCCTGCAAAAAATAAAATTTGTTTTTGATGCAAACGGCATTCATAAATTAAATTTCCCCAGGACATCCTATACATGGGATCAATTTACTAACGTGATGATAAAGGATCGGATTCTTACGCTTGATCTTAAAAATAATAAACTGATGCAAGTAGAAATAGAACAGGAGCAATTTGATGAAATAGCATTCAATGAATTTGCGCGGCAGCAGCTTCATTTGCAAAATGAAATTGTTATTGAATGAAGCATTCTCCCTACATATTATTTTCCGATGGTGAGGGAAATATTTTTGAAGATACTACCCTGTATGCATGTGGCAGAAGCGGCTGGGATGCGCTTCCTGTGGCAAAGGACGAATGGATAGAATTACCAACAGGCGGACAGTTGTATGAATTGCCCGGCCGAAAAGGAATTGGCCTCGATGTAAAAACGGGTGAGATGCGTTTGTGTGAAAAAGGGTGGGCGGTTGCCGCTTTCATTCCGCCGGCTTACACGGGAACTTATTTAGCCGCCTATGAAACAGAACCTGGTGCCGAAACACTTCCGCTTTTTTGCTATACCGCCGCAGGATGGTACAATGCCGGCCCGGACAGCAAAGCTGGGCGGGGTAAATTTTTTGTGCCTGCAATAAGAATTGAAAACGATATACGGCAGGAAAGCGCAGGCTTTGATGAGAAGAAAATTAAAGAGGGCGTAGCGAAAATCTTAACTGCGTTTCCCCATAACCGTTTGGTTCAGCATCTGGGAAATAATTGTTGCAACACTTATCATTGCCCGGCAGCAAGAAATTATTTTATGGGCAGGTGGGAATGCCCAGTGCCTACATCGCCTGCCTGTAATGCAAATTGCATCGGCTGTATTTCTTTTCAGCCTATAGAAGAAACAATCATTTCTACGCAGGACAGGCTTATGTTTAAGCCGAGTGCAAAAGAGATAATTGAATACACAGTGCCTCATCTTGAAACAGCGCCATTCCCGATTGTGAGCTTTGGGCAAGGCTGCGAAGGCGAGCCTTTATTGATGTGGCAAACAATTAAGCATGCAATTATCGAGATAAGAAAACATACGCAAAACGGAAGCATTAATATCAATACTAACGGCAGCGATCCTAAGGCCGTGAAGGCACTTTGCGAAGCAGGTTTGAATAGCATTCGCGTAAGTACCAACTCTGCAAGAGAGTCTGTTTACACTCCTTATTACCGCCCCAATAATTATGCGTTTAATGACATTGTTGAAAGCCTGAAAACAGTAGCTGATTACGGCGGATGGACCAGCATCAATTACTTTGTTTTTCCCGGAATGACTGATAGCGTAGAAGAATATGAAGCCCTGAGAAAGTTAATAAAAACAACCAATCTTCAAATGATCCAGTGGCGCAATTTTAATATTGACCCTGATTGGTATCTTGGGAAAATTGGTGTTACCGATACCGGTGAATGCCTTGGCATCAAACAATTGATGGAACTTATAAAAGAAGAATTTCCCGGTTTAAAATTTGGTTATTTCAATCCTTCGATGGAACGCATTAAAGGTGATTTTGAAATGGATTATGCGAAATAGGGGAGAGACAAAGAAAATAATTTAAGCCATATTATTCACCTTTCTGCATATCACTTTATCATTCATCGAAGTAATCAATTTATTTTTTTACTTCGCTAATCACCTTCCCTATACAACCGTTAGGCATTTGAATATGCAGTAATGCCGCAATAGTTGGAGCAATATCGGTCATATTAACTTCACGATTTGTTTCCCCATGCTGAATACCCCAACCCATAAATAAAAGCGGTATGTGTGAATCATACGGATTCCAGCTACCATGCGTCGTACCTCTTTCGCCACCTTCAAACCAGCCGGGGTCGGGTATTATCATCACAGGTCCGCAGCGTTTGCTGTAATACCCATTTATGATCATCATCTTTATTTGTGCAGGAATGGACGCAGCCCCAATGTTTTCTATATCTACGGCAAATTGCACGCCCGCCTGCTTTTGCAAGAAATCCACGGTAGCTTTTTTAACAGCATCGTAGTTGATCCGACTGCTATCAATTTTATGCAGATCAAAATTTACATGATAATTAATGCCCGAAATTGCCAACCCATTCAAACCAAATTTCTGTGTAAGTGCTGCATTTAGATTACTTAATAAAGCAGCGCTGTTAAAAAAGTTTGCCGGCAAATTATGCTCCTTCATAAAATTGATTGAATGCGCTACACCATGGTCAGCAGTTAAGAACACGGTATATTTTCCCTTTCCTACTTTATCATCCAGGTATTTTAAAAAGGTTGCCAGATCTTTATCAAGGCGCAGGTAAGTGTCTTCTATTTCGATAGAATTTGGCCCAAATGTATGGCCAACATAATCCGTGGAAGCGCAATTAACGGTAAGAAAATCAGTGGTAATTCCTTGCCCCATTTTATTGCCCTCTATCGCTGCTTTTGCTAACTCGAGCGTAAGAGAATTTCCAAAAGGGGAGGTGCGAATGAACCCTTTTTTTTGTTTATACAAGCCCGCCAAACGATGGGGAAATACTGAGGTTTTTTCACCGCCGAATATACCTTCCCAGGGCTCATCATCTTCGGTGCTTTGCTTATAGGTATTTAAAGGATATAAGGTTGTCCAGTCATTTGCCACTAATTGCTCAGGCACTTTTTTATTATTAAAATCTTTCAACCAGGCCGGCAATTCTTTCATATAATAAGTGCTGGTAATAAAATTTCCGGAAGCATCATCAAACCAGAAGGCGCCATTGGCTGTGTGGCCCGCCGGCAATATAGAAGCCCTGTCTTTAAGCGAAACACCAATCACTTTCGATTCGAAATTTGTAGCGAGGCGTAACTCGTCCGTAATGGTTGAGACCAATAAATTTCTGGGAGACATTTGTCCTGCATCTGAGGTGGTGCCGACGGATTGTACGGTGGTATCTTCTGTGCAATACCACTGCCTGCCTGTGTTTTGGTCAATCCAGTCATTGCCCGCGATGCCGTGGATAGCCGGAACGGAGCCGGTAAATATAGTGGTGTGGCCGGGGCCTGTATAAGAAGGTAAATAATTGATAAAAGTATTTTCACATGAAAAGCCTTCATTTAATAAACGCTTAAAGCCGCCGGCTTCATAGCGATCATAATACCGGTATAAAAAATCCCAGCGCATCTGGTCAACTACAATGCCGACAACAAGTTTGGGGCGGGGAATTGCCTGCGCCATCGCAGGTGATATACATATATTCACAAGGAATGTTATTAAAATAACTGCTACCAGGTTACTGCTTTTTTGCATAGATTTTTATTTATTTATTTAATTATTTATTTATTTAGAATACAGCTAAATGTACACTTCGCTACAAATTTACTTCAGAAACGGAAGTAAGATTTTTTTCCAAATCTTATCTCCCTCAGCGTTGGGATGTAAGCCATCAAGCGTATATTCTTTTTTCATGCGGCCTTCGCTGTCTAATAAATAAGAGTGAATGTCTATCAGCACGATATGTTCATCTTCGGCAATTTTTTTCAATCCTTCATTCACAGTTCTTATATGTTCATCTTTATTGTAGTTTTTGAATTGCGTAAATGTATTGTTCACGGGCATTATTGTTTGAAAATAAATCTTTGTATTTGGAGATCCTTGTTTTATATGTTCAATAATTTTTCTGTCACTCTCTAGAATAATGCTATCCGGGATATTGCGTGAAATATCATTGATGCCTATAAGAATAAATACTTTAGCGATGTCCTTCAATTACTTCATTCAACCTTTCCAACAAACCAAATGTAATATCGTCTGATATACCACGGTTGCGTGCCTCGTGCATGCCAGCAATTCATTCCAATCTAGATGCGCCGTAATACTGTTGCCAAAAAAAATAATATCAGTTGAAGCGTTAGGATAGCTTTCAAATAAGCCTGTCATCAATTCAAAACTGCCCGGGCGGTAAGTGCTGTCCCATTTTTCCTGCGCATAAACGTTTACCTGAAGGAAGCACGCAAATATTAAAACAAAAAATATTTTTCTATTCATGATGAGATAATTATTTGTCATTAATATGCTTTGTGTTCAACAGTAAAGGCAAAGCATTTCAATTTATTTTACCGGGTTACTTTCATTGGTTTTAATTCTCCAATCACCGGAAATGTATTGGTAACCTCCTTCGCTTACATCATTACAATGTACAATGATCGCCCCGTTTTTCTCCCAGTAATCTTTTACGGTATGTCCGTTCATTGCGCCGGCACCGGTTCCTTTTTCTATTTTAAGATCATCGGGATTTACAATCAATTTTATTCCTACAGATTCGTTCATCATTTCCATATCTCCGCGGCTGTTGCCTGCAACAAACAAAGGTCTTACTTTAATAAAAGTTTGGAGTGCCGCTGCTTTGCCTTCATCCTGCGGAACAGGCACGACAAGTGAATTGGTAATCGTATCATTCCTCACAACGGATTTTACGCCTAATATCCTTTCAACCGGTATGCCCAATTCTTCGTGTATAAATTGCTGGTACAATACTTCAGGCGAGGCGCTTAAAATCCATATTTCAAAACCATACGCTTGCAGGTTGGCAAGTAATTCACGCATCTGCGGATAAATCTTTTGCTGGTATTTTGCATGAAAACAATCTTCGCCTATTCGTTCTGCCTCTTCTGTTGTCATGCCGGATAAAAAATCGATCCGCTCCTGCACATATTGTACGCCCGTATTATTGCCATGCAGCAGTTGATTGATAACCTTCATTTTTTGTTTGGACAATTCATCTTTTTTATCAGCATAATGTGTTTTTGCAAAACCATATAATGCTTCATCTGCGAGGTAATAGGGGACTTGCCCCAAGAGGGTTCCGTCGCAATCAAAGACAGCTGCTTTTCTTTGCTGAATGATAAGCGTGCTGTTTAAAAAACTTTCTAATTTTTGATTTACTTCCGCGGACCAACCTTTAATAGGCTTGAAAGTTTGCGCACCGGCGAACGTATAAAGCAGCGACAGGCTAAAGAGAAAAAATATTTTTTTGTACAGCAGCTTATAATTTTTCATAAAGTTATTTGGATAAAAAAAATACTATTTTATTTTGGAAAATAAGTCAGGGTAGTCGGTTATAATTCCATCCACACCCATTTTCTTTAACCGCCGGATATCTTCCAAAGTATCGGGCGTCCAGGGAATAACCAAAATGTTTTGCCGGTGAAAGGCTTTTACTAAAGATGGCGTAACGAGTGAAAAATCAGGACTGAAAATGTCCGGCTTAAAACCAAGTTCTTCGATATAGCCTTCTACTGTTCTCTTATCTTTTGCATCTACTAAAAACGCTGTTTTTAGTTTTGGATATTTATCATGAATTATCGTTAAAGCCCTCACATCAAACGACTGCATCATGGTACGGGAAGCTATGCCTTTGCTGATAATAATATTCATCGCAGAATCGATATACTCTTCCAGCGTAGAATAATTTCTTCCATCATTTTTGGGACTTGATTTTATTTCTATGTTATAATGATTCACATGATTTTGCTGCGCTGCGTAAGCCTCCACTGAGTCTATCAGAACGCCGAGTAATGGCCTGGTAGCGGCCATTTTCTTTTGTCGGGGAAATTCGGGATATGGCTTGAGGCCTACATCATATTTAATCACGCTATCATAAAGCATGGTATACATTAACCGGCTTAAGCCATCTTTCTTACTCATGGTATCGCCACCGGGTGCCAGTGAAAAAGCACTATTAAAATATGCATCGTGTGATACAATTATTTTTTTGTCCCTGGTCATTTGAAGATCCATTTCCAAAGTACAATCGTAATTAATCGCATTCTTCTCAGAAGCAATTGTGTTCTCCGGCATTAATCCCCTTCCGCCGCGGTGTGCCTGTTTATCGAAAGCAATAGCATTATTTTTTTGTGCATTTTTTGTACTGCAGGAGGCCAATGCTATTACAATGAATAAGGCATATAATTGTTGAATATTTTGTTTCATGGTGCGGCAACTTTATTCAGATTAATTATTTAAAAGTTCAGACAACAGTTCGTCCCATAAAAGGATCACTCACACTTTCTTTGCCCGTCTCCACTCTGCCGGCATATCGTTTTGTAAATGCAGGGCTTCCCTGTATGCTGATTGAGAAATCGTACCAGCCAAAGCTGTTCTTTAAATCCAATACAATACTTTCTTCTCCTGAGGCTAATATCTTTTTATAAATCGGCTTACTCTTATATGCATGGTCTTCAATCTTGATATTGTACTGTTGGCTTTTATTAAGGTTGATGATTTTTAATTCTACATTTCCCGTAAGCTTATTCTTTGTAAGTCTGCCACGCTGATAGTCGCATTCAACGACTATTTGCGGGTCTTTTGCATTACCTGCAAACTCTCTTAGAAAACCATTGGGGCCATAAACCCTGAGATGATAAACCTTATTTTTAAAAGCATCCAATGGCCAGGTTTCTGATAATGCATCACCAGCCTTTACTGCATAATGCCATGTGCGTACCGGTTCAAAAACTTTTTCATTTTTATCTTCACTTTCCAGTGAGAGATATTCGCCGGGAGCATATACATTAAAAGGAGAACCGGCTGACTGATCGCCAAACACTTCTTTCGATGCCTGCATGTTTACTTCAAAACTTTTTTTATCGTCACTTAATTTGCCATCTGCGTAAAGCTGGTAAGGCAGCGGGTTTGCGGGTCTCGTTCCCGGCTCTTGTTGCGACATCATTCGTGAAGAGGCAGGATCATGGTTGATCTTTTGTATCTCCCCGGCAGTTAACTTTTTAAAATCTGATGGCTCGTTTTTAAATTTAGCATTGTATATTTTTTCGACAAACGGATCTCTTGAAAGGAAAGGAAGCTCTTCTTTATTTTCATCATAAAGCGTAAAGGCAGAAGAAAGATTGCCGCAGATGGTGCGGCGCCATTCGCTGATGTTATCTTCTTTTATTTTCTTATCAAACTTCTTATTTAAAAATTCTTCCAGAAACTGCAAGGTAGAAGTATGATCAAAAACCTGCGAACATACTTTGCCTCCGCGGCTCCACGGTGAAGCAACAATCATAGGCACCCTGTAACCAAGCCCTATCGGGCCGCCGCGTGCTTCTTTTTTTGCTATGCCATCATTTAGTTCATGCTCACGGCGCACATACTCAACACCACTCACATTTACGCCGGGAGAGCATTTACCTGTTCGTGGGTCTTTAGGATCGGGAGCGACAAATGGGGGCACGTGATCAAAATAACCATCGTTCTCATCATAGGTAAGAATGAAAATAGTCTTCTTCCATACTTCCGGATTTTTGGTAAGGATATCCAGGATTTCAGAGGTAAGCCAGGTGCCATACCAGGGTGCACTTGGGTGATCAGAAAAATTTTGCGAAGGCACAAGCCAGGAAACTGTGGGCAAGTTCCCGGAATCTACATCTCTTCTAAATTGATGTAATACATCTCCTTTTGGAACAGCAAGTTCACGGCTTACGCCGCGGTTTTCATAAACTAAAGTACTGAGTGCATGATAATCAGGATCACCTGTATTGATTACAAAGGCACGACGGTAAATATTTTTTTGATGTTGCGATAATTTTTCAAAATTCTCTTCAGTCCATTTTTGCAATTGCTCCTTGGTATCGCTTAAAACTTCTTTTTTCTTTGCAATTTCTTTTTGCAATTTATCATAGCCTCTGTCTGAGGCCGGCATAGCGTTCAACTTCGTTTCCAGGTCGGCTATTTCTTTGGGAAGTGTTTCTGCACGAGTTCGTAAACTCAAAACATATCGTGGTGAAAATCTTACATTGTATTGGGATAAAAACTCTAATGGATTGCAACCGAAATTGGCAAGCCACGCACGTTCCTCCCCGGTAAATCCGCCACCTGCACTAATATCATTTTGATACACCTTCCAGGAGATATCATTATCTTCAAGTCTTTCCGGAAAAGTTTTCCAGTGTGCTTCACCGTAAGGAATTTCATTTCTTATGTAGGCTTTGGCATCCTCGCTTTTTTCACCACGAATAGTTCCTCCCCATAAGTACAATCGATTAGGCCACGTGCTCGTCATTGCAGAGCTAAAGTGTTGATCGCAGATCGTAAAAGCATCGGCCATAGCATAATTAAATGGAAGATCATCGCGGTTGTAATGACCGAGCGTTAGCGGCATATCCGCATACTTTTTATTGGCAGGCCTTTTTGCATTTAGCCATTGATCATACTTGCCTAAGTTGTTTGCATCTACCTGGCTGGAACGTGAATGTGGAACTGAGCCCATCCACGTGATTTTTGTATCGCGAATATCGAAGTGAAATGGCGCATAGGTTTCGCCTGCTTTATTTGTCTGCAGCCAAACTAAATTTTTATCGGGCAGCGTGATAGCCCTTGGGTCATTGAATCCCCGGACTCCGCGTAAGGTACCAAAGCAATGGTCGAAAGAACGGTTTTCCTGCATCAGAATTACCACATGCTCGGCATCAAGATAATTGCTGCCGGGCTGTGGATCTATGGCGAGTGCACGCTGAATGGAAGCAGGTAAAGAACCTGAAAGGCCTGCCGCACCGGAAAACAGGATTGTTTTTTTAAGAAACTCTCGTCTTGTATCCATAGATAAATATTGACTAATTAAGCTTTAATGAAAGAGCATGTCAGTTGTATAATTTTTCTAATTATTCATATTGTTTTTGCGCCTCCTTATAATAAAATACCTGGCAATAAAGAAGACGATTAATACCAATATTATTATCTGAACAAAAGACCAGATTGCCATGGTAGGGTGTGGTTGAAGCATACGATCTAAAATTTTAATGATAAAAAGTAGATTACTTGTTTGATCAATTACTAACTCACTTAATAACCAGGATTTTGAGTTATCGAAGGATTTAAGTCCAGTTCTGTTTGTGGTATTGGCCAAAAATAATCGCGTGACGCATCAAACTTCCTTGTTTCAATTATGCTTTGGTCATACTTATAAATAGGAGCGTTCATTACTACTTCAGCAATTTTCCACCGGCGGATATCATTGTAATACATTCCCTCACCTGCAAATTCAATGCGCCGTTCATGCCTTATGATAGTTCTCAACTCTGCCTGGCTGTATATTGGAGCAAGGCCGGGAATACCGGCCCGCTCTCTTACAGCATTTATGGCATCATACACAGATGGTGATGGGCCGGTCGCTTCATTTTGTGCCTCAGCATACATCAGCAAAATACCAGCGTACCTGAGTATAATGTAATTGGTTTCTGATTGGCCTGATTTTAAATCACTCTGGCCTGCCGGGGGTGCACCCTTATCATAGATGCTGTACTTCTTCAACCCAAAACCTGTAATGGCAAAGCGGGAAGGTGTTACTACTTCAGTCATAAAAGTATCAGTTGGAAAAACGATAGTTCCATACATCCTTGGATCCCGGTTTGCATAAGGATTTGCAGGATCATAACCCGAGGCAGGATCCGTTATCGCTAAGCCGTTACTCATATCATAAGCTTGCTCAAGCCCGAATAAGGGGGCATTGGTATTATATTGTTTATCGATCAGGTCAAATGAATTTCCAAGATCGGGATAGATAAACTGCACATCAAAAATTACTTCCTTGTTATTTTCATTTTGCGGTAAAAATAAACTGCGGTAGTTACTATATAACCCATAACCCGCTTGCGATGCAAGGTCCATAACAGCCTTTGCAGCATCTGCAGCAGCCTGCCATTTGGCAACAGAATTAGATGTATTGGCTAAAGGACTTGCTTCGAACAGTAAAACCCTTGCTTTCAATGACAATGCAGCGCCTTTGGTAGCCCTTCCTATGTCACTTTTAGAATATTTTAAGGGAAGAATATCTGCAGCGCTGTCGAGGTCTGTCAATATCTGGCTTACCACTTCTTCTCTCGCAGCTTTTGGCAATTCGGATTGTGTTGCACGGTCCGGGGGATCAAGTACAAGCGGCACGCCGCCGTAATAATTTTCGAGCATGAAATAATAAAGCCCTCTCAAAAATTTGGCTTCACCCTTCATCCTCGCACGAGTCGCTTCATCCATATCCACTTCATCAACTTTCACTAAAAAAGTATTACACCTGCCAATGCCTTTATAGCAGTCATTGTATCTCGATTGGATGATACCATCGCTACTGGGCATTTGCTTTCCTTCAGCAATAAAATTGAAGCCGATGGCATTACTGTAATTATAGGCATTGGGAGAGGCAGTTTCCTCAAACAAGGGCGTAGCATCTCCACCGAATAAGCCTGTATAAGTTAATGGCGCATAGCAGCCTGATAAGCCAGCTTCGGCAGCCGTGGCTGAACTCCAGAAATTGCTTTCCACGTACCTGTCATTGGGTGAAGTATCCAGCAGGTCTTTTTTGCAACCTGTTGCTACCAGCAGGAGGCCGGCAATCATCGTTATAAATATGTTCTTTTTCATCTTAATTTTTTTATAGTAATTGATAGAATATTTTAAAAAGTTACCTGTACGCCACCGCTAAATGTTTTTAGCATTGGATAATGATAAAGTGAAGACGCGTTTAAAATTGATTCGGGATCAAAATCTTTGTATTTAGAGAACGTGATCCAATTCTCTGCATTTAGAAATACAGATAACTTATTGATTTTAACTGCAGATAACCATCTCTCCGGAAGACTATAAGCAAGCTGGACATTTTTCAACCTAAGGTAAGCGCCATCTCTTAGCCAAAAGGTTGATGGTTGAAAGTTATCCTGGCCGCCAGTGCTCTCAGTAACAATAGGTAATCTTGCGTCAGTTCTTTGTGGCGTCCATGAATCTATTCCCCACTCCTTTGTGGCCCCGGCGCCATTATTAAATGGAAAAGCGAGGTTTGCTGTAGGATATATTTTTAACCCGGTTACGCCCTGGAATAAGGTACTTAATGAAAGGCCTTTATAATCCAGATCTATGCCGAATCCAAAAGTATATTTTGGAATAATGGTTGATGTGTTTACAATAATGCGGTCATCACCGTTTATAATTCCGTCTTTATTTACATCGCGGTATTTGAGGTAACCTGCTTTGGTACTGTTACTTTGAAAAGCACTGTTGGCTACCTCATCGTCGCTTTGAAAAATGCCAACGGCGTCCAGCAGGTAATAGGAATCTATTGGGTAACCTGCCTGTGTGATAGTAGAGAGATTCGTCTGGTAATCGTAGAGTATTTGTCCATCAATATCAATAACCCTATTCTTATTGTACGATAAGTTTCCGGTAATGGAATAGTTCAAACTGTTTATATTGTTTTTATACCTTAAAGAAAGTTCATAGCCGGTATTCTCCATGGTACCAATATTTTCCTGCGGCCCTGCCAGGCCACCGATTTGCGCCGGAATGTTTACAGAGCGCAATATATTGGTCGTGCGCTTTTTATAGATATCCGCAGTAAAGCTCAACCTGTTTTTTAATAAGTCGGCATCGAGACCTAAATTATAACTTGTAGTTGTTTCCCAGGTAATATTGGGATCGCTGTAAGCGGTTGCAGCAGCGCCTGATGATAATGTTCCGCCAAAGCTGTAATCACGGCCAAGGTTAATCGCATTTTCATAACTGTATAATGGTACAGCCTGATTTCCTAATTTTCCTACTGAAGCCCTTATTTTCAGCAGGCTAAAAACGTTATGGAGATTGAAAAAAGATTCTTTATCAATTCTCCATCCGGCGGAGGCGGCGGGGAAAAAGCCCCAGCGATGGCCCGGTGCAAAACGTGATGAACCGTCAAACCTGAAAGTTCCCTCTAATAAGTATTTGCCGTCAAAATCATAATTCACACGACCGAAATAAGATTCAAGCACATCTTTAGTCGAATTACCGGAAGAGCTGTACCTGTTAGTTCCCGCATCTATTGCTGTTAACGTTTCATCAAGGTATCCCGATTGGCCTGCAGAAAACTCGTTGGTTCCAAAATCATCATAGCTGGAGCCTACTAAAACGCCAATATTGTGTCTATCTTTAAATGTCCGGTTCCAATTCAGTGTGTTATAAAAATGAATATTTAAATTAGAATTGTCAGTGTTGATAGCCCGGGGAGCTGTCGCAGGGCTATTCCAGTTGGTAGCTGCACCGGTTTTAGGATTATAATGCTTTACCTGTGGGGTAAATTGCTCAAGTAAACCATCATATTTGTCTATGCCGAATTTTATGTTGTAGGTAATATCAAAAGGCAATTTATATTCTGCAAATGCGCTGCTTACAAGGCGCTGAACTGTTTTTTTGCCATAGCCCGTATAAGCGATCATCCTTGGGTTCTCCCAATTATTTCTTCCGGGGGTCCTTAACCATGAATTGCCGTAACGGCCATCTTCTAATGTATCCGTTAGTATCGGTAATGTCCTCATGAGGTAAGACCAGAAATTGGTATAAAAAGGCTGGGTATATTTTCTATAATAACCATTCAGCGTAAAACCAACTTTTAAGTTTTTACTTACGTTTACAGTTGTATTTAACCCTAAAGAATATTTGTCTTCACTATTATTTGGGCCTATCATTATTCCATCCCGGGTTAAATAACCCAGTGATAAACGATAAGAATATTTATCAGCTCCACCAGAGACGCTCACATCGTGCTTTTGAATATTTCCATTATGCAAAGCAATGTCAAACCAGTTACTGGATGGATAGGTAAACGGATCAGTCTTCATTCCTTCCTGGTATTCTGCTATTTCATCATCAGAATAATCCTGTGTTTTTCCGCCATTTATTACTGCCTGGTTTTTTAATTTCATGTATGCAATAGGATCCCAAATTGCATCGGGCAAGAATGTTGGCTTTTGCAATCCATTGTAATAACTGTAATTCACTTTTGAAGCACCTCTGCCTTTTTTAGTCGTAATAAGAATTACACCATTGGCAGCCCGTGATCCATAAATTGCGGCTGAGGCATCTTTTAAAACCGAGATAGTGGCAATGTCTGTAGGATTCAATTCATCCATGGGATATTCAATTCCATCTACCAATACAAGGGGATCATTTTCATTTAATGTTCCAATACCCCGGATGCGTATCGTGGCACGGTCAACTCCTGGTTGGCTGTTACCCAGGTTTACAAATAAACCGGGAGCACCATGCAATGCATTACTTACATTGGTAATGGGCTGCCCGTCCTTCTCCGTCATATCTACAGTGGTAATTGCACCGGTGAGGGTTGCCTTTTTTTGTGTACCGTAACCGACTATTACAACAGAGTCAAGTGATTTTACATCCGAAGCCAGGGTTACAAATCCCATTTTGATACTGGCGGCTCTTATCGATTTTGGAAGAAAGCCAACCAAAGAAAATTCCAGGGTGCTTCCTAATGCTCCTTTAATTTGAAAATTTCCCTCAGCATCGGTTGTCACACCTTGTTTTGATTTAGCTAAATGAACCGTAACTCCGACCAGCGGGGTTTGGTCCTTTACAGAAATCACCTTACCTGTAATGGTTTCCTGGGCTGTAGCCGATCGGAAGGTAACCATTAAAATGGCAAAGCAGGTCAGCAATTGCACAAGATGCCTTGCCGGTCGCGATAGTTTAATTTTTAGATACATAATTTTAGTTTTATTGTATAAATATGGATGTATAGGGTTTAAATTTTAATTGCTTAATTCTTTAAAAAGGTTAGGATAATCAGTTATAATTCCATCAACTTTCATGGCTTTGAGTCTTTTCATTTCTTCAATTGTATTCACCGTCCATGGCTCAATTTTGATATTATTTTCATGGCATTGTTGAATCAATTCTTTTGTTACAAGACTGGAACTTGGGTTATAAAAAAATGGATTAAAGCCAAGCTGCCTGATGTTTTCTTCGAAACTTGTTTTTTTATTACCGGTAAGAAAACCCAACTTGATTCCAGGGTATTCACGGTGCAGGACTTGTAAAGGACGCATGTCAAAAGATTGAAGAAATAAGCGGCTGCCTAAATTTTTAGGGCTTAGCACTGCCATAAGAATTTTAATGTATTCTTCAGGCGCCGGCTGTTCAAAGCCATCTGTTTTTTCATTGGATTTTGTTTCAATGAGGTAATAAATTGCAGGTAAATTTTTTGCAGCAGTGTATGCATCTACGGAATCAATCAATTCTGAAAGCAAAGGAGCGTAAGTCGCAAGCCTTTGCTGTTGGGGAAAGGCGGGATATTCTTTTTTACCGATGATAAATTTCCTGATGTCATTATAATTCATCTGGTAAAAAGTAAACTGTTTTCTCTGCTCCTTTGAAATATCACTACCATCCGGCATACTTGTATAATCAGGATTAAAAGATT
The DNA here is from genome assembly GCA_965217965.1 of Hanamia sp. GTDB lineage: Bacteria > Bacteroidota > Bacteroidia > Chitinophagales > Chitinophagaceae > Ginsengibacter. The sequence continues at coordinate 2,690,513 of CBDCJQ010000002.1, forward strand.
CATCATGATAGACAATTACCTTTCCGTCCTTTGTAATATGCACATCCATCTCGACCGTATTTGCGCCGGCTTCAATGCCTTTTTCCATTGCCGGTATCGTGTTTTCGGGCATAAGCCCTCTTGTGCCACGGTGGCCTATTTGGAAAAAATCCGGAAGCTTCTTGTTTGCATTAACAATATTTCTTGATCCATTACATGCAGGTAGTATCAGCCAAACTATAATACCGGCAAGGCAAAAGATTATTGATGAATGTTTAATTCTCATTTTTTACGAATATTTTAAAGATTCCCGGGTTTGCTGAAAGCCGCTATTTATTTAGCACTAAGTAGAGAAGTGCAGCAATGGCGGCCCCCACAAAAGGACCCAGAATAGGGACCCAGGCGTACTTCCAGTCGCTGGATCCTTTATGTTTTAATGGTAAAAATGCATGTACGATGCGGGGACCAAAATCCCTCGCCGGATTAATGGCGTACCCGGTAGTGCCACCCAAAGAAAGGCCTATGGCCCACACCAGGAATGCTACAGGTAAAGCGCCGAGCGAGCCTAAACCAATGGGCGTTTTCTGATTCACTATTTCTGCTTTTGTAAAATAAAAAACTACAAACACTAATACAAAAGTGCCCACAACTTCACTCATAAAATTGAAAAATAAATTCTTAATTGCCGGCGATGTGCTGAAAACTGCCAATTGTGTTCCCGCATCTTCGGTTGCATCAAAGTGATCTTTATAGATAACCCATACAAGGAAAGATCCAAGCATGGCTCCAATGGTTTGCGCAATGATGAATAAAATAACTTTCGACCAGGTAAATTTGCCAGCTAACGCCAGCCCGATAGTAACAGCGGGATTTAAATGAGCACCGCTAAACGGACCTGCGATAACAACACCTACAAAAACTGCCAAAGCCCAGCCGGTAGTGATTACGATCCACCCGCCATTAAACCCTTTAGTGCCTTTGAGTATAACATTTGCCACTACGCCGTTACCTAAAAGAATTAGAAACATAGTACCGATTAATTCGGCGACAAATTCTGACATAAATATTGCTTTTTGATTAATAAGCTATTACCAAAAGGTTAAGATATTAATTTTCCGCCCACACTTTACAGGCATTTACCGCCCTGTGCCATCCCTTAATTAAACTATCTGAATTATTTTGCACATTGGGCTCGAACCTGCGATCGCTTGCCCATTGCTCCTGTATTTCATTCATATCTTTCCAGAACCCTACCGCCAGGCCGGCTAAGTAAGCAGCACCGACCGCTGTGGTTTCTGTTACTTTAGGCCTTACCACCACTGTATCCAATACGTCAGCCTGTATTTGTAATAATAAATCGTCTACGGTAGCGCCTCCATCTACACGTATCTCTTTTATTTTAGTTCCTGCATCAGCTTCCATCGCTTTTAATACCTCCATTGTTTGAAGTGCGATACTTTCCAGGGCAGCCCTTGCAATGTGCGCATCTGTTGTTCCCCGGGTTAAGCCCACCATCATGCCACGCGCATGCGGATTCCAGTGAGGTGCGCCCAGGCCTGCAAATGCGGGCACAAGGTAAACACCTCCGTTATCTTCTACTTTCAAGGCTTTACTTTCAACCTCTGAGGAAGAGGAGATAATTCCTAACCCATCGCGAAGCCATTGAACCACGGCGCCACCGATAAATATGCTTCCCTCAAGAGCATACTGCACTTTATCCCCGGTTTTCCAGGCGATGGTTGTTAGCAATTTATTGTTGGATAGAATAGGTTTATCGCCAATATTCATCAACATAAAACAGCCGGTACCATACGTGTTTTTTACCATGCCTTTTTGCGTGCACATTTGTCCGAATAGAGCAGCTTGCTGATCTCCCGCTATTCCTGAAATTGGTATTTGTGCAGCCAGCAGTTTCCCGGATGTTTTGCCATATACTTCGCTGGAAGATTTTACTTCTGGTAATATCCCAACAGGTATATCAAGCAATTTCAATAACTCTTCATCCCATTCCTGTGTGTGGATATTGAAAAGCATGGTTCTTGAAGCATTGGTAATATCCGTTACATGAACTTGCGCCCCGGTGAGGTTCCATAAGAGCCACGAATCAACCGTGCCGAATGCCAGCAGGCCTTTGCCCGCATCTTCTCTTGCCGAGGGAACATTGTCGAGTATCCATTTAATTTTTGTAGCTGAAAAGTAAGCATCTACCAGCAAGCCCGTTTTTTCCTGTATCATTTGTTCATGGCCATCTTTTTTTAATTGATCACAAAAGTCTGCAGTACGCCGGTCCTGCCACACTATTGCATTATATATTGGTTCACCGGTTTCCCTATTCCAAACTATGGTTGTTTCTCTCTGGTTGGTAATCCCCATTGCTGCAATATCAGTCGGATTTATACCTGCTTTTAAAACGGCCTCAGCAAGCACTGTAGCTTGTGATGACCATATTTCTTTTGCGTTGTGCTCCACCCAACCGGATTGGGGATAGTATTGAGTAAACTCCTTTTGCGCTATTGATACGATATTTCCTTTTTTATTGAATAAAATAGCCCTGGAACTTGTGGTTCCCTGGTCAAGGGAAAGAATGTATTTCTCCATATCAAACTTTGTTTATGTTTATTAATTAATGACTGTTTCCTGGTGACGGGATTCTAATAAATAATTTTTGGCAATAGAATAAAATCTTTCTAATTGTTCATTTTTCCATTCTTCATCGTATTCCAATTCATTTGCCATTAGATCTGCTATGATTGGCGCTGCTGCTTTTGCCGCTTTTGCATCCAAAAACAATAGGCGTATTCTCCTCGCCAGTATATCTTCCACCGTCCTCGCCATTTCATGTCTCACTGCCCAGATAACCTCTGCCTGTATATAGGGAAAGCCATCAAGTATTTTTTGATTCAATTGCGGATTTTCTTTTATTAATTTCTCTATTCCCTGTTTGTCGCTCCCATAAATAGCAAGTGTATCATTTCCGGAGCTGATATTTGTAAAGCCATGAATCGGAAGGTGCTTAGTTTTACAAGGGATCGATTTTAAATTACCAATTTTTATAGCTTTATCAACGGTTACTTCAGCCATCTTACGGTATGTTGTCCATTTGCCACCTGTAATGGTGATGAGATCAGATGGGCTCACCATCAACTTATGATCCCTGGGAATTTCTTTGGTACTATCTGTTTCTTTTTGTGGCGCTGCCAGTGGGCGAAGGCCCGCAAAAACACTGAGAACATCCGCTTTTGTTACCGGTTGTGAAAAATATTGCTTTATCGTTTTCAGAATAAAGTTTATCTCCTCATTCAAAGCTATCGGTTCGAGTGAATGCTTATCCAGAGGTGTATCGGTAGTGCCTACTAAAATATGCCCGTGCCAGGGAACGGCAAATAGCACGCGGCCATCGGCAGTTTTTGGAATCATAACCGCATCGCCACCTTTCAAAAATGACCTGTCAAAAACAAGATGAATCCCCTGGCTGGATTGCACGATGGGGAGGCTTTCCGGTTTATCCATTTGCAAAATATCATCAACAAAAACTCCTGTAGCATTAATGACCGTCTTACCTTCTAATTTATATTCAAGGTTAGTCTCCAAATCAACGGCCACCACGCCGCATATTTTTTTTCCTTGCTTACGTAAGCTTTTTACTTTAAAATAATTCAGCATTACTCCGCCATGCTCAATGCTTGTTTGTGCAAGGTTAACAGCAAGGCGTGCATCGTCAAACTGGCCATCATAATATTCTATTCCGCCCTTTAAATTGCCGGGCTTCAATCCCGGTAATTTGTGTAATACTTTTTTCTTGTTGAGAAAGCGTGAGGAGCCAAAACTAAAACTTCCTGAAAGCCAATCGTATAATTTTAAACCTATTAAATATTTCAATTTTGACCAAACAGAATAGCAGGGAATTACAAAAGATTGTTTTTTTACTACATGCGGGGCATTCTGAAGCATTAGTCCTCTTTCCCTTAAAGCGTCATATACTAAACTAATATTTCCCTGGGCTAAATAGCGAACTCCGCCATGAACCAGCTTGGTACTGCGACTTGATGTGCCTTTGGCAAAATCTGATTGCTCCAGTAACAGCGTTGTAAACCCCCGGCTTGCGGCATCAACAGCTATACCCAAACCCGTGGCGCCGCCTCCCACAATGATGAAGTCCCAGCTAACTTGTTCCTGCAATCTTTTTGCCGCATTATCCCGATTCATCACCTGTTTATCCAAAATAGCTTCATTCATAATGTTTTTAATTTCACTTGGTTTCGTTTTGCAACATTTTCAAATATACGGAGTAAAAATCGAAATAAAATGAAATAACTAAAATAATATCGAAACTTGCGATTTTATAAAATGTAATCCTAATAACTTATTTTTGAAAATTATTACTTTGGATCATTTTATAAACGAGTATGAAGAGCATTACCGAAAGGCACAAATTTATTTTGGATAAGCTTAAAAGTGAAGGGAATATTAATGTGCTTAGCCTTTATAGAGAACTTAAGGTAAGTTCCGTAACTATACGAAAGGACTTGAAATTACTTGAAGAAAAAGGATTACTCTTCCGCACACATGGGGGCGCAACAATGAATAATCCTTACATAACTGATAAGCCGGTAAATGAAAAAGTAAAATTACAAGCCACAGAAAAAAATAAAATAGGGGAGGCCGCGGCAGGGTTGATTGAACAAAGTGATTCAATTATAATTGCTTCAGGTACCACGGTAATGGCGCTGGCGAAAAATCTTCACAACAAAGGCAATCTTACTGTAGTGACCTCTGCACTAAACGTGGCACTTGAATTAATAAAGCACCCGGATATTGAAGTAATTCAATTAGGTGGTTTACTAAGAAAAAGTTCATCATCTGTAACCGGTTCTTATGCACAAGCCATTTTAGCCGATTTTTCCTGTAGCAAACTTTTTTTGGGCGTAGACGGCATAGACCTCGAATTTGGCCTGACCACGACCAACGTTATGGAGGCACATTTAAACAGGCAAATGATTGAGGCATCACAGAAAGTAATCGTCCTTTCTGATTCAACAAAGTTTGGAAAACGGGGATTCGGAAAAATTTGCGGCCTTGAAAGCGTTGACCGAATAATTACAGATAGCGGTATATCACAGCATGTTATCACGCACCTTGAAAGTATGGGCATTGAAGTAACAATCGTTTGAAGTGTTTTGATAAGCTTCAAAACTATCTTTTCTTAGTGATCTTCCAGGGAGAATTAGTCAGTATTCGTGATTGGCTGATCTTTATTACCCTGAAAAGACTCCAAAAAAATAAGGCTGTCTCGTCAAACAGCCTTACTCATACAATTCCGATTTTTTATAACTTCCGGATTATAACATGGGATCAAATAACAACAACTTAAATTTTAAGATTGTTTACATGCTAATTTTTAGAAAGTTGTTAACCCCGTTGCTGAAGTAGGAAGCCCATAGCTATTGCCAATTGGCCAAAGGCCGCCTGCCAATGTTCTGTGATATTCGCCGATGCCGCCCGCTTTACCATTAAGCTCGTAAACAAAATAATTATTTGTTGCGATTACGATGTCCACCGGTCCTGCATCAGTTGTGGCAGCTTCTTCTTTTGCCAGGTGTAAGTTTCCTGCGGCATCAACATAATAGGATGAGATGTTGTTGCTTGCAGTATTGGTGGTGTAGGCGAATCTGCCATGCATGGTAACGGCGAACCAGCAAGGCGCTGCCTGGTTATCAGGTATTGCTCCATTTATATCAACGGGCACTCCATTGTTGCCGATAGTGTAAGAAGTAGCAGAACCTGCACCTGCGGCGCCACCGGCTGCGTTAGATACAATCATAAACTTACCTCTTGAAAAATCAAATCCAAAGGGAGTAGGGCCGACAGAAGCCGTAAAGATCCCGTTGTTGATAGTGCCGTTATTATTCACATAAAAAGTACCTATAATATTTGTTGCCTTTTCGGTTACTATTATCCAATCTCCTTTGGGCGAAAATGAAATCTGCGGAGCGTCCACACCTGTTGCACTTAGGTGCCTGTTGGATCCGTCAATATGCGTGAGGCTGCCATCTGCACCAACCCAGTATCCACTCGTATTATCGGTTCCGTGGTTTAGTACATAAAGTAAGTTGCCATGAATAGTGAGGCTCACCGGCATCGTGCCGCCTGACTTTTGTGTATAAGCTAATGTGAGGCTTCCATCAAAATTTACTTTGAAAGATGACACGGTATTACTACCTGCATTAACGGCAAAAAGCCAGTGATGCGTTGCGTCTAAGGCTATTGCGCCCTGCGAGCCTAACCCCGCCCCTGTACCATTGCCGCCGGAGACCACGTTGCCTTTGTGCATGAGCGATCCGTCGGCTTTAATTCTATACACAACAATCTCGTTGCCGCCGGCAGCGTTAGTTTCTGTATATAGGTAGTGCTCCTGGTTTTGGCTTTGACTAACCGAGCCTTCCCCAACAGAGTTTCCGCGTTCTCTTACAGAAATTTCATCAGGGTTGTTCCCATTTTCCGACATCATTTGTTCTGTTAAAACTTTTGACTGGGTAACGCTTTTGTCCGCGTTTTTACTGCACGAGCTTACCGTGAACATAACAATTGCAGCCAATGAGGCTTTTAAAAAAGTGATCTTTTTCATTGTTTTATTTTTTATGGTTTAAAATTGATTTAAGTGTTTGGTCTCTATAATTCTTCCGTGGCAAAACATACCTCTGGCGCCATCCTTTTTCAGGATTTTTTTAGATCTACCGGTTACCGGTACCCGTAAATAATCATTATTTCAAGCGGCTAATAAAGCCCAGTTGCAATCCAGCACTCGTAACAGGTAAACTGCCTACGCCCATACCCCGTAAAGGGATTTTGAGGTAAGGCTCTATTCTTATATCGACATTTTTTAAAATATTTTTTTCGTAGCCAAGGCTAAAATTAGCCACTGCAGGCAAACCGTAGTTGTTTTTTTCATAAACACCTAACATCTTTTTGTTATCTCCGTTGAGCGTTACCTGGTACATATTCCGCTCTTTTGTAATTATATAAGCGGAGACGCCCGCTGCAACAAACCAGGCGGCATCTCTCCCGGTAATAAAATCAAACCTGGCTTTTAAAGGAACTTCTACGAATGAATTGTTACTTTCAAGATTATTTATGATCATGCCCTGGGGCATGCTGGAAGCAACTTTATCCATGTGGAAATTTTTCCCTTCGCTTGTATAATATTTTTTGTTCCAGCTTATTCCAGACTCAAACGAAATTCTTTTACTGAGCCGGTAGCCTGCAATCAAACCCGCATTAAATCCGGAGTGGCCAAATGATCCCGAATGTACTTTACTAAAGTCAGGGCCCGCGGCAACACCAACATAAAATCCTTTCTTTCTTTCGGTAATATGCAGTGATCCTTTCTTTTTTTTATCAATACCGGCTGTTTCTTCACTCGTATTTTTTTCCACACTTAATTCATCATCATTCTTTTTATTTTTCAAAGAAATATCATTTGTAATGTTTCTATTTTCTAAAGAGTTTATTTCATCATTTTTTTTAGACATCTTTTTTTCCGGGGCAAAATAATTATCCGGTTTCAGGATAGGTTTATCATCAGAGTTTTCGTTCGTAACGATGAAATTTTTATTAGCGATGTTATCAGGCCTTCCAGCTGTTCTTATATCGGAAGAAAGAGTGTAATTGTTCGCACGGTTGCTACTGTTATTATTATAATTGCTTTTATTTTTTTGGATATCAGCCATCGGCGATTGTACGACAGCCCGGCTTGCATTCTGGCTGTTAGTTGCAGAGATATTTGTGCCTGCTTTTTCAGGATTATGGGATAAAGCATTTTCACTGTGCACCGTTGAAATTTTCTGTTTATTATTTTGAAAAATGAACCAGCTGATTGTACCAATGCATAACAACAAACACAAAGCGGTGATCTTTTTTATAGTATTATTTTTTGATACTGCCGGCATCACAGGCTCGCCAGGTTTATCGGCGATTCGCTGAGCAACATTTTCCCAATCTCCTTTGCCCTTATTCAGCGGGTAGTTTTCGGCTGCCCTTTGAAACAATTCATCCATATCGTTTTCTAAATGCTGCATTCTGTGAGCTCTTCTTTTTGGTTTAAATATGTTTGCATAAGTGCCTTTGCCCGCAACAGGTTGGACTTGGAGGTGCCAACGGGTATTCCCAGGGTTTCCGCAATTTCAATATGTGTATAGCCATCTATCACGTGCATATTGAAAACAATCCTGTACGCCGGCGGCAGCTTCTTTACCAGGTTTATCAATTCTTTATAGATAATCATTTTATCTGCCGAGGCACTCTTGTCTTTAATTTCCCATACATAATCCGGGATGCCGCCTATCTCCGGAAGCAACATTTTTTTGCGCAGCAGATCAATGGAAGTATTAATCATGATTCTTTTTAGCCATCCATTCAAAAGCTTGTCTGTGTCAGCTTCATGCTCTACGCGAAATTTTTCTATGCTTAAAAAAAATTTCACAAAACCATCATTCGTTACTTCTGCGGCTTCTTCATAATTATATATATACCGGAACACGGTCTTTAAAGCAAATGCACGATAATTTTCATAAAGTATCTTTTGATACTTATGGTCGTTTGTCCGGCAACCATTTATTATTGTAAGTGTTTTCTCCAAAACGCAATCCAGGGTTTAAAGTTTATTCCGGAAACCAGCTTGTTAAAATTAAATATTAATCATGTCTTTCTTACCGCTAACATTGCTTAAAAAAATAATCAATAAAAACAATTATATAAACAAATACGTGCAATTAGAAAAAGGGTTGCAATAAAATTTCAACTTTTAAATATTTTAATTTGCAAAGCCTTTCCGTCTTGGCAAAAAAATATTTCGTAGCGATCATATCTCAGCGCCACCCACTGTTTTTATTGCTTATTTTCATGTTGAGGTTTTCGTGAAAACAGCCGACTTCGAAACAGACAAATACCTAAATTATTTTATGGAAAAAAAATATCCCTTTTACTTCAGGTCAACGGTTACACTTTTTGGGCTGATGTTGTTTGTTTATCTGCTTTATATACTTAAAGCCATACTTATTCCCCTGGCATTTGCCGCAATGATTGCTATTCTATTAAATCCTCTTGTGAACCGGCTAAAGCGAAAAAAAGTACCAAACATCGCGGCTATAATAATTGCTTTATTAGTAACCATCTTATTAGTTGCGGGGGTGATGGTTTTTATCTCGTCGCAAATAGCAAAGTTTACACATAACATGCCCACTTTGCAGCAAAAATTCTCCGAGCTTTTTCATCATCTTCAACTTTGGCTGCAGAACAATTATTCTCTTACCCTGCAAAAGCAACAGCAATTGTTAGCGGATGCAGGCGCCAACCTTAAACCCCTGATCGGGCAAACGCTGGGTACTGTGCTTGGCTCTTTAAGTGTGATTTTTTTATTGCCTATTTATACTTTTTTAATGCTGTTTTATAAAACACTTATTTTAAATTTTCTTTATGAGATTTTTTCAGAGCAAAATTCCACGCATGTATCAACAGTGCTAAAAGAAACCAAGGGTGCTATTCAAAGCTATATGGTGGGCTTACTGCTGGAATCTTTGATTGTGGCGGTGATGAACTCCACGGCTCTTATGCTGTTAGGGCTTAAATACTCCATTTTAATTGGGGTGATCGGGGCAATCTTAAATATTCTTCCTTATATAGTGTCTGCAAGAAAACCCTTAAACCATCTACAGCTAAGGATTACAGAGGGAAAGTAGTTACGAACACATGTTGATAAGTGTTGATTTTGCTGGATTTCAGTATAGTTTTTGCTCATTATTGGCAGCTAAAACACTATCCGATGCGCCAACGTTTTGAACAACAAATGAACCTTCGTACCATAGCGATTTCCGATGTAAGATTTCCCTTAAAAAGCCGCGATGAACTACCACCTGTTTTAAAAGCATTACAATATATTTTTGTAACACCAGAACTAAACGGGAAAGTATTTTCATTGCTGGAAAATAAAATAGTTTCCGGCAAAAAGAAAACAGGGCGTCCGGGAATGGACCTTTGGCATATTCTTGTCCTGGCAGTTGTTCGCCACGCACTTAGTACCAACTGGGATCGCTTGGAATATTTAGCCAATTATGATGAATTATTAAGGAGAACAATGGGCGTACATGCCACAGCATTTATAGAAGAAGATAAAATCGAATTTGGTTATCAAACTATATTAGATAATGTGCAGTTAATTGATGAAGAATTGTTGCAACAAATTAACCAGCTTATTGTAGAAGCAGGGCATTCATTGCTTAAAAAAAAAGAAGAAGAACTTAGGCTTAAAACGGACAGTTATGTTTTAGAAACGAATGTGCATTTTCCCACCGATTTAAATTTGTTGTGGGACAGTTCACGAAAGTGCCTGGACATGATCAAAGTATTGAAAAAAGAAACCCAACTTGAAGGCTGGCGAAAAATTAAACATATTCGCAAAACCATCAAAAGTATTTTCCGGGCTACCTCGCAGCAGGTATTCAAGGGCAAAAAAGAAGCACTTAAAAAGCAAAGTGTAAAAAAATATTTGCAACATACTGAAGATCTGGTGCATCGCTGCCAGGCCATACTGGATAGTAATATTGTTGTAGATAGTACCGCTGCAACAGCGGCCCTGGCGGGGTTACAGCTTTATAAGAAATATGCTGTAAAAATGATAGATTTAGTGCGGCGCCGTTTAATAGAAGGCGAAGCAATACCGGCTGCCGATAAAATTTATTCCATCTTTGAGCCGCACACAGAATGGATTACTAAAGGCAAGCTGAACAAACGGGTAGAATTGGGGCACCTGCTGCTGATTACTACCGACCAGCTTCATTTTATTGTAGATTATAAAGTGATGGAGAGCCAGAAAGATCCCTCGCAGGTAGCGCCTCTAAAAGAGCGGCTGCAACAGAAATTTAAAGGCAAAAAAATATACAGTCATAGTTTTGATAAAGGCTTTTACAGTAAAGACAACTTGCAGGCCTTGCAACAGTCAGGCATAGACGAAGTGATCATGCCTAAAAAAGGTAAGCTCAATAAAGAAGAAAAACAAAGAGAGCATACAAAGGAATTTAAAAAATTACGCTATGCCCATTCAGCCGTAGAAAGCAATATCAACATGCTGGAGCATCATGGATTAAACCGTTGTGTTGACAAAGGATTACATGGCTTTAAAAGATATGCGGGGTTAAGTGTATTGGCATATAATTTACACATACTGGGTAACGGCCTTATAGAAAAGGAAAAACAAAAAGAAAACAAACGGCTTAAAAAACAGGCCGGACTTTATAGAAAGGCCGCCTGACCGGGCTCTGAAACAAGCGATGATTGGAAAATTATAAAAGAGTTATGCGCGGCCGTAAAAAAAAGCAAGGGGAAAGCAACTCAAAGACCTTCATAACACTAAAATATGGAAGATATTTTCCGATTAGCGGCTACTCAGCAGCAGGCGTTGCTGATTTTTATAAAATTGAATTTAATTTTTTAAAAAATAGGAGTTTTCTTGCAGACACTATATAGGAGGCCTCATTGCGATAGCCATTCCGCTACTTATAGCCACTGTTACCAAAGATGGCTTTTCAACGCAGATAGGAATTATCATTGCTTACCTCATTATCCAATTTATTGATAACAATATTTTAGTGCCGAGGATTGTTTCTTCTAAGGTGAAGATCAATGCCCTGGTATCTATCGTGATTGTTTTACTTGGCGCTGCAGTATGGGGAGTTTCCGGGATGTTTTTATCCATCCCTTTTGTGGCAGTATTAAAAATAATTTTCGACAGGGTAAAGGAATTAAGGCCCTGGGGCAAACTGCTCGGTGACGAAGTGCCTGTTTACCACAAAGGCCAATTGTGGACTTTCAGAAGCAAAAGAAAGAAATCACTTTCAGAAAAAATTACTTCGGGAGATTAAACCGGTTTACTGTGTGTATGCAAGATGGGTGAATGAATAACAATAAACCGGCTTTTAACTGCGGCTTACTTCTTCTGTGTTGATCCCCTTTTGGGGCCGGGCTTGTGCGAGGCGGATTTTTTAGGAGCGTTTTTAGAAGATGAACTTTTTTTGGCGCTACTTTTTTTAGGAACCTTTGCGCCTTCTTCTCTTGCTTCGGAAAGCCCGATCGCTATGGCCTGCTTTGGGTTAGTAACTTTTTTACTGCTGCCGCCACTTTTTAATTTGCCTTCGTGCATTTCATGCATCGCCATTTCTACTTTCTTACCGGCGCCTTTGGAATACTTTGCCATGATTATTTAATTTAAAAGTTAGTAATGTGTACTCACACTAATTGCTGTGCCAAAAATCAATCGGCAAAAAATTATTTTACATCAAGCTCCCTGATTTCTTTCTTAAACTTTGCGGGAAGAATAAGGGATTTAATAAAGCCGTCAAACTTTATTTTGCGGCTTAGCTTATACAACGGAATTATTGGAACGAGTAAGGAATGCTTTCGCATGTTCAGCAGCCGGCGCACTTTTTCCGGCACAACCATTACCTGCCCTTCGAGTAAAACGGCATAACGAAAAAGGCCAAGATGCTTTCTGTATTGTTTGTAAAGATCAACGGAGAACTTACTTTTTTCCAGGTCATTTTCAAGATCATGCTTTCTTACATTCAGCCATTCCTCATAGTTTGACGGAAGCCCTGTAATGTTCATCTTTTCTCCGACGCGATAAAAAACATTGAACACATCTTCATGCTGATCTTCGGATAATTTATGCTCAAGCACTTCATAAGCAGCAATGCTGTAATGTATCAGCATAAAGAGCACATCGCGGTAAGCCCAGCCTGGTATCGGTTTGCCCCGCTTACTTTCTATATTTTTATGAATGGAAGAAATGGCGTCTATCGCTTTGAGAGCGGAATTATTTTCAGCAAAGATTATTTTTCGTGCGTAACTAACGGTAGAGAATAAACGCCCGATGGGATCAGCAGGAAGTTTCCCCGTAAAGTAAAGCCAGTCCACAGCTTTATTGAGCGCAAACTCCGCAGCAGCGCCGGCAAAAATAAAAAGGACTGTGTCACTTTTGCCCCATATTTTCCTTACGATCGAATTTTCTTCTACAAAATAATTCATAACATAGCAGTAAAATTAACCCATGAATTTTATACATGGTAACCTGTAACGATTAAAAAAACTTTCTGAAAATATTTATAAGTAAAGTGATAACTACACTTACAATGATCATGGTAACTACCGGAAAATAGAATCGCGTATTTTCAGATTTGATCTTAATATCGCCGGGAAGATTTCCAAACCATTTCATCTGATCGTGAAAAAAAAAAATCAATATTCCGGCGACTAAAATTATGCTACCACCAATCATAAGATACTTACCTGCTTCCTGGTTCATACGAATGTTTTTGCAAAGAAAATAAGAAGTGAGTTGGCATGCACTTATCGTTTCAGGTGACCTGTGAATGAAATAGGATCTTTCGAATTAGTTGTAACCATCAGGCTGGCCGTACCATTATCAAAAATAGTAAAACTCAATTGCGAAGCGTCATGTACGTCATTTGGTTTAATAATTACATCCCATTTATTATTCTTAAGCTGTGTGATATTATAAGAAAAATTAGTAGAAACAAACTGGATACCAGCTTCCGATGAATTTAGCGGGGCTGTGTATGCTCTTCCGAAATAAGGAAGGTAACTCACCAGTGAATCGTGAGACACAGAAACATCATACGGCGAGGTAAGGTACCGGTTACGCCCTCGTAGCGGGTTAATCCTTTCCGCAACAAACACAAATTTTTGAGAATCTATCATGCTCTTCACTGATGTTGCAGATGAGGTACTATTTCCATTGCCTGTATTTTTTGTAGATGTGCAATTAGAAAATGCAAACAAACCGATAAGTAACGCCATCAATAACTTTCTTTTATAAATAATTTTTTTCATTACAATTTTGCTTTTGATCCATTGATAAAATACCAAAAACTGCACCGTATATATTTATTAAAAAGTGAATATTTTTTTCAGGAAAACTTCAGGAAGTTAATTAATGATCACTAAATGATTCTCTGATTTTTAAAACGGGGAGATTAATTTTGGGGAATGAAAAAAGAATTAATAGTACTTACCGGTGCAGGCATCAGCGCCGAAAGCGGCTTGCAAACATTTCGCGATAGTGACGGCCTGTGGATGGGCCACGATGTATATGCAGTGGCAACTCCCGAAGGATGGAAAAAAGATCCTAAACTGGTGCTGGACTTTTATAACCTTAGAAGGAGAGAAGTGGCAAAGGCTAAACCGAACGCGGCACATGAATCGATCGCCGCCTTGCAGGAAAAATATTCTGTAACAATAGTTACCCAAAATATTGACGACTTGCATGAGCGGGCAGGTTCTAAAAAGGTAGTTCACCTGCATGGTGAAATTTTTAAAATGCGCAGCGAAAAAGATGCGAATACTTTTTTTGACATCACCGGCGATATACTTTACGGCGACAAAGCCCCTGATGGCGGGCAGTTGCGGCCGCACGTAGTTTGGTTCAATGAGCAAGTCCCGATGATTATTGAAGCAAAAAAAATAATGGCAAAGGCCCAGATTTTTATTTTAGCCGGCACTTCCCTGCAGGTATATCCTGCGTCCGGGTTGATAGATTATTTACCGGATAATATTCCAAAATACATCATAGACAAAAACCCGCCTTATGTGCCGCCGCATCACAACTTTCATGTGTTGGCAACATCAGCCACTGAGGGAATGAAAGAGTTGTGTAAATTATTGATTGAATAAAAAAACTGTCATTTATTATTTTTTTTGAAAAAACTTATTTCACTTCTTCGCCATAAAATATTACCCACGTTGCAAAATCTTCAGAGAAATTAATAAACCTGTGTTCCATTTTCGCAGGCACGAACATTACATCGCCTTTGCTGCATTTTATGATTTCTCCATTTCTTAAAAATTCAGCTTTACCTGCTATAATAATATAAAGTTCATCCTGGCTGTGAGGTTTCTGCCTGTCAAGATGCTTTGGTGCAAAGTATTCAACCTTCATTTTTCCATCCGATATCACCTGCACAAAGGGAGCATTTTCTGTTTCCAAAAGTTTAGCTGCTTCTTCAACAGAAATGTGATAGGGATCGTAAGACATAAATAATTTTAGCTAAAATAATGTGATATAAAAATAACCCCAACCATTTTATTTTATGGCACAAAAAAAAGCCGGAACAATTATTTTTCCAGCGTTGAATCTTATAAAAACAATTTTTGGATTTCTACTTCGCACTAACCTCACCGGTTACAAAATCTCCGGTTTTTACAAAATAGTTTTTATACCGTTCATTAATGTTAGCCGGTTGTTTCCGGCCATCAATAAACAGATTGCCATTGGCAACTTCTACCGAATAGGTTGAGTTAGTTATAATATTATCATGCTCAAGCTGATCAATCAATCTCTTAACTTCTCTTTCCGAAGTTACCCGGTTAGCTGGATTTTTAGTTTGCAAGGCCCATACATTTTTAGCGTTACTACCATTCTCAAGGGCCGTTTGATTTTTCAGCATCATCAGGTTTTGCATCTTTAAATTTCTGTTCTCCTCAATTTTCACATGATGAATTCTTGCAAGGGTAGGAGCGATCACCAAAGAAATAATGCTCATGAGCTTTATCAATATATTCATACTCGGCCCCGAAGTATCTTTAAAAGGATCTCCCACAGTATCCCCCGTTACCGATGCTTTGTGCGGCTCAGAACCTTTGTAATATGTTTCATTGTTGATCACTGCACCTTTCTCAAAAGATTTTTTTGCATTGTCCCATGCACCACCTGCATTGTTTTGAAACATGCCCATTAGTACGCCGCTCACCGTAGCGCCGGCTAAAAAACCTCCAAGCACTTCCGGCCCAAAAATGAATCCGATAATCAATGGAGAAATTAAAGCAATAGCACCGGGCATCATCATTTTTTTGATAGATGCATCAGTAGAAATGGCAACACACTTTTCATATTCAGGCTTGCCTGTGCCTTCCATTATTCCCGGTATGGTGCGAAATTGCCTGCGTACTTCTTCTACCATTGCCATGGCAGCTTCGCCAACCGCACGTATTGCTAAAGAAGAAAAGATAAAGGGAATCATCGCACCAACAAATAACCCAGCCAATACATCAGCCCGGTAAATATCAATGCCGTCAATTTTTGCAATTCCAACAAAGGCGGCAAATAAAGCAAGCGCTGTTAACGCTGCAGAAGCAATGGCAAAACCTTTACCGGTAGCCGCGGTTGTATTACCTACCGCATCAAGTATATCCGTTTTTTCACGAACTTCTTTTGGCAACTCACACATTTCAGCAATACCACCTGCGTTATCAGCAATTGGCCCAAAGGCATCAATGGCAAGCTGCATAGCGGTTGTAGCCATCATACCGGCGGCGGCAATAGCAACACCGTACAACCCTGCACAGTAATAGCTCATATAAATTCCTGAAGCGAGCACGAGTATAGGAAGCAAAGTGCTTTCCATTCCGACTGCAAGCCCACCAATTATATTAGTAGCATGCCCGGTTGAAGATTGGCGTACAATACTTGAAACAGGAGGTTTACCCATGGCCGTATAATATTCTGTTATGATGCTCATAAGTGTGCCCACTACCAGGCCGACTATTATTGCTCCAAACACACCATACTTTGTAAAATGATAATTCCTTAAAACCATATCCGTATCAGGCATTAGCCAAACAACTAAAAAGTAAGAAGCGATAGCCGTTAAAATAATAGAACCCCAGTTTCCCATGTTTAAAGCTTTCTGCACAACGGCTGTATGCAGGCCAGACTTATCTGAAATTTTTACAAATAAAGTTCCCAGGATAGAGAAAAGAATGCCCATTGAAGCAATTAGCATCGGCAATAAAATAGGCGCCATGCCTCCGAACCTGTCAACTGAAAAAGTTTCTCTGCCTAACACCATAGTTGCCAGCACTGTTGCTACATAAGAACCAAAAAGATCAGCCCCCATGCCGGCAACGTCACCCACATTGTCGCCTACATTGTCGGCTATGGTTGCAGGGTTGCGCGGGATCATCTTCCGGTATGCCTGCTTCAACTTTACCCACAAGGTCGGCGCCCACGTCAGCCGCCTTTGTATAAATACCGCCGCCAACACGCGCAAATAGGGCAATACTTTCGGCACCAAGACTAAAGCCGGTAAGTATTTCAATTGCTTTTTCAAGCGCTAGTTTGTATTCAGGAGAGGCATTAGGAATGCCGGAAACAAAAGTGAGATAAAGAATAATAAATAAACCACCGAGGCCAAGTACTGCCAGGCCGGCAACGCCAAGGCCCATAACACTACCGCCGGTAAACGAAACTTTTAGCGCCTGTGCAAGGCTCGTTCTTGCAGCCTGGGCAGTACGCACATTTGCTTTTGTAGCCACTCGCATGCCGATGAAACCGGCCAGGGCGCTCATAATAGCACCAGTAATAAAGGCAAGCGCAATGCTCCAATGGCTGTTAGCGCTTGTAAAGCCCATAACGCCTAATAATAAGGCAGCAACAATTACAAAATAAGAAAGGATCTTGTACTCTGCCTTTAAAAAAGCCATTGCACCATCGGCGATATAGGTGCTTATTTCCTTCATCCTTTCATTTCCGGCATCCTGCTTATTAACCCATGCAAATTTTACAAAGGTGTACAACAATCCAACTATACCCATTGCCGGAATTATGTAAATCAAATTAGTCATATCAGTTATTTAATTAATTTTTCGGGTGGCAAAAATAGGGTAAAATGCAGTAATTTAATAGCGCTCCGGCAAAATGGTTCAATTTCAAAAACGTAGGCTTTTTCACTTTGAGAATTAGCCGATAAGCCAGACAATTTTTTAAAGCAATCCTTGGCCTCTCTGTGTAAACTCCATTTACTTATTTCTTTGCGATTAAAAATTATTGTTTATGGTAGAATGCCACTAATAATTGTAACTGCACTGCAAAGAACAGGGGGAGCAGAGGTTTCGCGGAAAAGAAAATAATCTCTCTGCCTAATCTTTATTCACTCATTTCTCTGCGGTAAAAATTTAATTGTAAAATGAGGGGCTTGGAAAGCGCCATCAATGATTCAGTTTTTAGCCAAATACTTTTCAAAAAAATTTTCGCTACCCAATACTTCAATTTTTGAAAAGTAAAAATCGCCAATGTCTTCGGTGATAATGCAATCGCATTTAGTTGCCAGCGCAGAATAATATTCTATGCCATCTTCAAAATCATTTACAGCAGGATTTTTCAAAGATTGCATTACGCTATTTTTATCGGCAGCAGCAATATTTATATGCTTACATAAAATTTCAATGCGTTTTTTAGCGGAAGCAGTATCATATTTTTTTTCAGCAAAATAAAAAGCAATAGCGAGGCATACGGGTGAGGTAAATATAGTAAACCTGAAACGGTCAGCCAGGCTTACTATCCTCGAGGTATAAGTAAATAGCGGATATTCTTTATTCAGGACTGATACAATAATATTAGCATCAAGAAAAATTTTCATTTCCTTGATTTAAAATATTCTTCTTTTGCAGCTTTGCGTGTACGGCTTGCTTTTGTTTCGTAAACCACGTCTCCTTCGGCAACCTGCTGCACCCAATCTGAAATAGGATAATCTTCAAGCGAAGCATAATTAGTGGCAGTAACTTTATTTAAAAGAAATTCTATAAGCCGGGAAAGACTGATATTGTTTTTTTCGGCGTATTTTTTTGCCCGTGAAATCACATTTTCATCAAAGCTTAGTGTTATTTTGTTGTCCATAACTTTTATTTAAAAAACGAAATTAATACTTTTATACGACAAACTAATTTTTTCTATACGTATATTTTTAAAAAAAGATTATTCAGTAGATAAAATTTTTTTTAAATGCAGAAACCCTTTACCTAAATAATCAATAATATCACCCGCAAGCATTGCTTCTTTTGATAATTTCTCCGCTGCCAGATCACCCGCAAGCCCATGAAGATATACGCCAAGAATACAGGCATTCAGCGAAGAATATTTTTGGGCCAACAGCCCGGTAATAATACCGGTAAGCACATCACCCGACCCTGCCGTTGCCATGCCTGCATTGCCTGTTGAATTAAAGTAGCCGCTGCCATCGGGAGTTGCTATTAATGTATGATGGCCTTTAAGTACTATATATATTTTTAATTCCTGTGCTTTATTTATCGCAAGTTCCATCTGTTCAAAGTTGTTATTCGTTTTTCCAAATAGCCGCTCAAACTCTTTTGGGTGAGGAGTGATAATACTATTCTGCGGAAATTTTTTATATAAAGAACGAGTTGTGCTCAAAGCATTCAAGCCGTCAGCGTCAATTACAACAGGGTTATTAGATTCTTTAAAGATCGTTGCTAATAATTGCTTGTGTGAAGTATGTTTCCCAATGCCTGGCCCAACACCTATCACATCAAAATCACTTACATTCTTTATATCTTTTATAAACGTTTTTCCAAACGTCTTACACATAGCTTCGGGCACAGAAGTTTGCATTATTTCATAACCATCTTTACAAATGTAACAAGTGAGCTTTCCAACACCACTTCTAAGACAAGCCATTGAGCTTAACACAGCCGCTCCCATCATGCCGTAGCTGCCTGCTACCAGGCATGCATAGCCGTAGTTTCCTTTATTTGAAAATTGTTTTCTTTGCAGGTAGATTTCTTTTATTAAATCCTCATCAACTAAAAAGAGATTAAAATTTTCATTTTGATAGAAATCCTGCGCAAGCCCGATATCCAATATTTCTACTTCACCGGTATAAGATTCATTTTCTGCCATAAGAAAGGAAAGCTTGCGAACCTGGAATGAAAGGGTGTATGAGGATTTTATAATGTCATTTCCCTTCGAACTTACATCTGCATACATACCAGATGGCATATCAACAGAGATGATCGTTGCGCCTGAGTTATTAAGATGCTTGATAAGTTCACTAAAAATTCCGGAAGGCTTTTTATTAAGGCCGATGCCAAATAGGGCATCAATTATTATATCGGCTTTGCTTATTTCAGGAAGGTTTTTTGTTGATGTGATAAAATAAATTTTATCCGAAATTTTTTTTAGTCTCTGAAGATTTGTTGTAAAGTCTTGCGAGCCTTTTTCACCGCTTCCTGCGATATAAATTTCTATCGAAATTTTTTCTTTAATAAACATTCTTGCAATCGCCAATCCATCACCACCATTATTACCGGTTCCACAAAATATTTTAAAGGCTTGTGCGGTATTGAATTTTTGCAGGATCCAGTTGGTACAGGCTTTCGCTGCACGCTCCATCAAATCAATAGATGAAACCGGTTCGTTTTTAATGGTGAACTCATCCCACTTTCTTATTTGCGAAGCTGAAAAAATTTTCAATATTATAGGTTTGCATGAAGTTACAAAGCATTCACTCTTACGCTTCTGAATTTAAATATCTTTCCTTAATGATTTTCAAATGATGATTCAAATGCCCGGCAATAACAAAGCCTAAAGAACTTACTTCAATAGTGTAATTGCCGGCCTTGCCAACTTGCTGTAATGCATCCTGCGGAAAACTATTAAACAAACATTCAGTTGATCGTCTCACGATAGCAAATTCATCTACCAGGTTCTTCCAGCTACGACCGTTCGCATTTGAATTAGCAGCATATTCATTTTCATCAAAAGACGGCAAGGTATTTTTATCTTTTCTCGCGTAGGCAAGCACCCGGTAAGCGAACACTCTTTCTGCATCAATAATGTGCTGCAACAATTCTTTTATGCTCCACTTGCCTTCAGCATATTTGTAAAAAGATTTTTCTTCTGTTATGGTTTCAAATAATTGTTTTGCATCCTCCGCCTGTTTCTGTAAAACATTCAGCAAGTCTTCATCGCCGGCTTCATGTATGTAGTGAGCCATACTTGAAGGATAATTTCCCTTCGGTGATGCAGGCTTCATTATTTTTATATTTTCCATATTGCAATTGATTTAGAAAAATAATTCATTTGATATTCTTACTAATCTAATATTTTTTTATGCCTTCAAAAAGCTTGTAAGGCTTATCAAAAAAACCTGGCAGCGACGGACGCCTGCCAGGTTTGTAATGTATTTAAGAATTAATTTATCCTTTTTTGTCGTTCCTTACTTTTGATTTTAGAAGAATTTTCATCTCCTTCTTCCTATCACCTTTAAGCGTGGAAGCAAGCTTTACAGCTTCGTAAGCGTTTATCTCTCCACCGGATTTTGAAATATCACTTAACTGAACCATCTCATCATCCGAACCGGGAAGCTTAACTTCTTCTTTTAATGGAGTCGCTGATTTTTCTATTACATATTTTAATTGTTCTGCACTCAAGTCGGGGAAGTATTCAAGTATCAGAGCTCCGAGCCCGGCCACCACAGGGCATGCCATACTTGTTCCTGATAAGTTGCCATACTTATCACCGCCTGGTAAAGTCGAATAAATATTTACACCAGGTGCAAATACATCCACTTCATTTTTTCCATAATTGCTAAAGCTTGCAGTGAAGCCGCCATTGGTTGGATCGCCACTGGCGCCAACAGTAATAAAGTTATCAGCCCTTCCCGAGTTGTTTCTGAAGACAGGGTTAGGAAAATTTTCAGCCGTGTCAATGTCTTTATGATCATTGCCGGCGGCATGTACCAGCAGCACATTTTTGGTTGCAGCATATTGTACCGCATCATCTACCCAATTTTTTTCAGGTGAAAAATCTTTACCAAAACTCATGCTTATTATTTGCGCTCCGTTATCTACCGCATAGCGTATTGCGTTGGCAATATCTTTATCATGCTCATCACCATCAGGTACGGCACGCACCATCATTATTTTCACATTATCTGCAATGCCGTCCATTCCTAAATTATTGTTTCTTGCGGCAGCAATTATGCCAGCGCAATGTGTGCCATGCATGGGCGTACCGGCCATCACGTCGTTATTTCCATAATACCTGTCGTTGATATCATTTTCGTTATCCTTTACTATTTCGCCACGGTAATTTTCAGGTGGGGTAGTAGCAGATTCGCCTTTGCGTATCTGGCCACGGAGATCATCTAAAATATCCTTATTTGAAATATCATAGTTGTCGTTATTCATTTTTGCTATGTTCAAATATATAGCTGCGGCCTTCTTTGCATCAAGGTCTTTGGGTATATAGCTTTTAAGATCGGCGCCGGTAAATTCCATCTTTCCTAAATCCTTTACAATAATCGAATCTCCTCTTTCCATCGAAGGAAGTATTGTTTTCATAAATACCATTTCCTGCGGATTGATACTGCCAACCGTTTTTTCTTTTGCTTTTAAATACTCGGCAACTTCCTGCCTTGCGTCAGCTTTTAAATTGTTCGTGTCAGGAATTTCATCACCATATTTTTCTTTTAATTTCCAATACACTCTTGCGCCCTCGTAAGAGTCTTGTTTTACATTACGTCCATCTTTTCCGCCAATAAAATTCCATCCATATACATCATCTATGTATCCGTTATGATCATCATCAATACCATTTCCGGGTATCTCTCCGGGATTGTGCCATAGCACAGGTTTCAGGTCTTCCTGCGTAGTGTCAACGCCACTGTCAATCACAGCTACCAACACTGTTTTACTTTTTTTATTTTTCAAAAACCGGTAAGCTTTATCAAGGCTTATACCATAATATCCTGATTCGGTCCGGTCGAGTTCGTGCCAGTTATGAGGGGCTTCTTTCTTTTCAGAAGTTCCCTGTGAAAAAGTGGTGAAAGGCAGCACAGTGGCAAGGGAAAGTGCTACGAGTAAATGTTTGATTTTTGTTATCATATTTCTTAGGTTATTTTTTAGCATCACAAATTTTCAATTTTTTTAGTAAAAATAATACTAACCACTTTAAAGATTAAGACTTATTTATGTTAATGGAAAGTGCGTTGGCGATTGATTAAAAAGATTACACGGTAAACTTAATTCCTTGTGCCAAAGGAAGCTTATCTGTATAGTTAATTGTATTGGTTTGCCTTCGCATATACGCTTTCCATGCATCACTTCCACTTTCGCGGCCGCCGCCGGTTTCTTTTTCGCCGCCAAAGGCGCCGCCAATTTCCGCTCCCGAGGTGCCGATGTTTACATTTGCAATACCACAATCACTTCCTGCATGCGAAAGAAAAGATTCCGCCTCACGCATGTTGAGCGTAAAGATGGAACTGGACAGTCCCTGTGGTACATCGTTTTGAATTTGAATAGCCTCCTCCAGTGTTTTGTATTTCATTATATATAAAATTGGCGCAAAGGTTTCGTGCTTTACAATACTCATGCCAGGGGTTACTTCTGCGATACAAGGCTTCACATAGCATCCGCTTTCAAACCCTCTACCGGTAAGCACTCCACCGGCAACGATAAATTTTCCACCTTCCTTTTTACATTCAGCTATTGCATTATTGTACATGTCAACGGCATCTTTATCTATCAACGGCCCAACATGATTTTCTTCTTTTAAAGGGTCGCCTATTTTGAGCTGGCTATAAGCATTTACAAGCTTCTTTTTAAAACTATCATACACATCTTCATGGATAATAATTCTTCTGGTAGAAGTGCATCTTTGGCCAGCCGTGCCGGCAGCGCCAAAGAGACTGCCGATCAAAGCCATATCCAGGTCAGCTTCCTTAGAAACAATGATGGCATTATTACCGCCAAGCTCCAGCAAACATTTACCGAGGCGTTGGGCGATTGTTGCGCTTATTGCTTTACCCATCCCGGTAGAACCGGTAGCGGATACTAACGCAACATGTTCATCCCCGCACAGCCAGCTACCCGTTTCTCTTGCCCCAGTCACCAGGCAGCAAACGCCTTCCGGGACTTTATTTTCTTTGAAAACTTTTGCGATAATATGCTGGCACGCAACGCCGCAAAGCGGTGTTTTTTCAGAAGGCTTCCATATACAAACATCACCGCAAACCATTGCCAGCATGCTGTTCCAGCTCCAGACAGCCACGGGGAAGTTGAAGGCTGAAATAATTCCTACAATGCCCAATGGATGATATTGTTCATACATTCTATGGCCAGGCCTTTCACTGTGCATGGTAAAGCCATACAACTGTCGCGAAAGCCCAACGGCAAAATCGCATATATCAATCATCTCCTGCACTTCGCCTAACCCTTCCTGTAAGCTTTTACCCATTTCATAACTAACCAGCCTGCCAAGGCTTGCTTTATTTTGCCGGAGCTCGTTGCCTATTTGCCTTACTACTTCACCTCTTTTTGGGGCAGGCCACGTACGCCATTCAATAAAAGTTTTTTGTGCTACATCAATCACTTTATCAAAATTATTTTTATCACAGGCGCTGACTGTTGCAATCTTTTTGCCATCAACAGGGGAGGAGGAAACAATTTTTTCTCCTGATGACGCGATCCATTTGGTTCCGGTGGAAACGCCTTTGTTATCATCTGTTATTTTTAATTCTGTAAGAAACCTTTGCATTTATATTCATTTAAGGTGTCAGGGATAGGGTGTAAGGTATAAGGTATAAGGTGTTACATCGTACATCGTACATCAAACATCGTACATCAAACATCAAACATCTCACATCAAACATCGTCCGTTATTTTTAATACTTTTCATTCTCATTCGGAAAATCTTTTGACTTTATATCGACAATATATTTTTGAACCGCGCTGGTTATTTGCTCATGCAGGTTAAGATATTGACGCAAAAATCTTGGCTTAAATTCCGTATTGATGCCGAGCATATCGTGCATCACTAACACTTGTCCGTCGCAATCGTTGCCCGCGCCAATACCAATTGTCGGAATTAATAAATGAGTTGAAACTTCCTTCGCCAATGTCGCCGGAATTTTTTCCAGCACAATGCCAAAGCATCCGGCTTCCTGCAAAAGCATTGCATCGTTCTTTAGTTTCTCTGCTTCTGCTCCTTCTTTTGCCCTTACGGTGTAGGTTCCAAATTTATAAATAGATTGCGGGGTAAGGCCGAGGTGGCCCATAACGGGAACGCCTGCACTAAGTATCCTTTTTACCGACTCAATTATTTCTTCACCGCCTTCGAGCTTGATGGCATGCGCTCCTGTTTCTTTCATAATTCTAATGGTAGAGATCAACGCTTCTTTGCTATTGCCCTGGTAGCTTCCAAAAGGAAGATCGACAACAATTAACGAACGGCTGCTTCCACGAACAACCGACGATGCATGATAGATCATTTGATCAAGCGTGATAGGAAGTGTGGTTTCATGGCCGGCCATTACGTTGCTGGCACTGTCTCCTACAAGAATTATATCAATACCTGCTGCATCAAAAATTTTCGCAAAAGAAAAATCATAAGCAGTAATCATCGAAATTTTTTCGCCAACCTGCTTCATTT
Source organism: Hanamia sp. (assembly GCA_965217965.1). GTDB lineage: Bacteria > Bacteroidota > Bacteroidia > Chitinophagales > Chitinophagaceae > Ginsengibacter. Next base: position 2,715,783 of record CBDCJQ010000002.1, read on the forward strand.
TTTGCAAGGTGAGTACGGTAATCCTTTTTACTTCTTTAGTTACTGACATTGTTGGTTTATTGGTTGATTGGTTTATTGGTTGATTGGTTGGTTAGTTGATTGGTTGGTTTATTGGTTTATTGGTTGATTGGTTTATTGGTTTATTGGTTTATTAGTTTATTAGAGCGTTGTAATTTATTACTAATAACTGATCTCTTAACACCAAGCGAAAACTTCATTACTCATCACTAATCAACTCATCACTAATCAACTCATCACTGATCACTGATCACTGCTCAACTGATCACTGTTCCACTCATCACTGCCCCGCCCCTTCACTTCTTCCCATAAATGCTGAACCAGCCCATCTGCCAGCCCAATTTTAGGAACGTAAATTTCCTCTGAACCTGCCCAGCGCATTACGTTCACATAAATCTGTAAAGCAGGAACAATTACATCTGCACGGTCTGCATGAAGCTTATAAATATTCATGCGATCTGCAAGAGAAACATTGCTGAGCTCTTTATAAAAATCTCTTAGCAAATCCAGGGGAAGCGGCTTGGTATCTTTTCTCTTGCTAAGCGTATATACTTTATTAATGTTTCCGCCGGAGCCGATGGCGATCACTTCTTTATAGCCTTTGGTTTTAGTTCTTATATTTTCTTTCATTTCATTCCAGGCTTCATCGGTTACGGTGCCCTTCAGCAAACGTATGGTGCCTATATTGTAGGAGTCTTTAAATATAAGTTTATTATTACCGAAAAAAGTAAGCTCAGTGCTGCCGCCGCCGACATCAATATACAGGTACGAATGTTCTTTATCAAGATTTTCAGCCACATGATTTTCATAAATAAAAGAGGCTTCATCGCTGCCGGAGATCACTTCTATTTCTATCCCGGTTTCATTTTTTATCATTGCAATTACCTCCGGCGCATTGGCAGCATCACGCATGGCAGAGGTTGCACAAGCCTTCAGATATTTTACCTCGTAAGCCAGCAATAAATTCAAATAAGCCTTCATAGTGTAAAGCAACAACTTGATCTTATTGTCCGGAATTTTTCCCGTGTCAAATACATCAAACCCAAGGCGGAGCGGAACGCGGGTAAGAGAAACTTTACTGAATGCTGCATTATTTTTATCATCAAGGGAAACTTCAGAAATAAGGAGCCGGGCTGCGTTACTTCCTATATCAATGGCCGCTAACTTCAAGAGGTAAATATTTTTTCTTTAAAAGATAATTGTACGTTTCAATTTGTGAGCGTATTTTTTTTTCGGAATCACTGTCAACATATTCGTTGGAAAGATCGTTATCGAGAACACGTGCCTTTACATTATCACCCAATTCTATTTGAAGAATGTCTTTTAGTTCTTGCTGGATGTCTTTATCAAGTATGGGGCAGGCTGCTTCTACACGGTGATCAAGATTTCTTACCATCCAATCGGCTGATGAAATAAAAACTTTTTCCTTGCCATCGTAGTGAAATATAATCACTCGTGCATGCTCCAAATATTCATCTACAATACTTAATGCTTTTACTTTCTTTTTAAATTTTTTGCTTTCGGTAAACATGCAGCAAATGCCGCGGATGATCATTTTTATCTTTACGCCTGCTCTTGCCGCATCATACAATTTCCCGATCAACTCTTCATCGCTGAGGGAATTTAGTTTCAAAGTAATAGATGCATATTTCCCTTCCTTTGCACTTTTTATCTCCTTATCAATAAGAGCGATAAGCTGTTTTCTCATGTCAACAGGGCTTATAAATAACCTGCTGCAGTTTTTTAGCTGTTGTGCGTCCCGGGGATTTTCAAGGTAATTAAACATACGGTTCACATCAGCCATTATGCTTCTATCGCTGGTGAGTAAACAATGATCTCCATACAACTTTGCTGTTTTTTCATTGAGGTTTCCGGTGCTTACGAATCCATAATGCAGCGTATGGTTGTTACTTCTTTTTTTAATAAGACAAAGCTTGGCATGCACTTTCATGTTAGGAGCGCCAATAAAAACTTTTACACCTGCTTCTTCAAGCCGTTCTTTCCATTCAAGGTTTGCTTCCTCATCAAACCTAGCCCTCAGCTCAAGAATCACGGTAACGGATTTTCCGTTTCGCACGGCATTGGTAAGTGCATTAATTATATTGGAGCGGGAAGCAAGCCGGTAGCAGGTTACCTTAATGCTTATAACATCCGGCGCTATGGCGGCCTCACGTAAAAGATCTATTAAAGAATCGAAGGAATGATAGGGAAAGTTTAATAATACATCTCTCTCCAGAACAACGCTTGTTACGCTATTTACATTTTGCAAAAGCGGATGGATGAAAGGTTTTTTTCGCGGATTTTTTTCCTGAAAAACCGCTCCCGGAAAATCCATAAAATCTTTGAAATTATGTATACGTGCACCGGACTGTATATTATCCTTATCAGAAAGCCCGAGCCGCTTTATAAGATAATTAAGAAGCCCGCTGTCAATCTCTTTATCAAAAATAAACCGCACAGGTTTCCCCCTCTTACGGTTCCTTAATCCCTTTTCAATTTTTTGTATTAAAGAAGTTGATACATCATTGTCAATATCAATTTCTGCATCGCGTGTTACTTTTATCAGGTTAGAAGAAAAAGTATCGTAGCCGAAATACGAAAAAATATTTGGCAGGCAAAAGCGAATGACATCTTCAAGCAATATTATATAGTTGCCATGTTCGGTAGCCGGAAGTGTAATAAATCTTGGAAGGCGTGCGGGTACTGATACAAGCGCGAATCTTTGCGGAATACTTTCATCCATTGTTGACAGCCTGCAAGCCAGGTATATTGACTTGTCATTAAGAATAGGAAACGCCTGGATGCTCTCAAGCATAAGTGGAACAATATTGCTTCTTACTGAATCATTAAAATAAGCAAGGATAAATTTCTGCTGTTCATCGTTGAGTTGATTTTCATTTATGAGAAATATTTTTTGATCTTGCAGCTCGTTTAAAATATTTGCCCACGTACGATCGAATTGGTTTTGCTGGTTGGTAACTTTTATATTTATTTCTTCCAATATTTTTCCCGGTGTTTGCTCAAGGTGCATATTGGCTTTTGTTCCAAATTCTATCATCCGCCGCAGCGTAGCAACACGTACGCGAAAAAACTCATCAAGATTATTAGAAAATATGCCAAGAAATTTAATCCTTTCTTTCAGAGGCACGGTATCATCACCTGCCTCCTGCAGCACTCTGCCGTTAAAGGCGAGCCAGCTAATATCTCTTGTTATTATTTTATGTTTATCCATGTTTGTGATTACTATACAGTTTTCATTTTTGCTATTGTGCCGGTGGTGGAAAAGCCCTCTTCAAGCGGCACAATCTCAACCTTTCCCTTATTTGCTAAGGTCTCTTTTGCACCTACAATTGTTTCTATGGTATAATCTCCACCTTTCACTAATACATCCGGCTTTATCATTTTTATAAGCTCAAGCGGAGTGTCTTCTTCAAAAATTACTACAGCATCTACCATTAATAAAGAAGCAAGTATTAGTGCTCTTGACTCCTGCTTATTCACGGGTCGGCTATCCCCCTTAAGCCTTTTTACTGAGGCATCTGCATTTACGCCAACAATAAGAATGTCAGCATGCGAAGAGGCTTGCATCAACAATCTTATATGGCCTTCGTGCAAAATATCAAACACGCCATTTGTAAAACAAATAGTTTTATTGATCAATCTCCATCGTATAAGCTGCGCAGGTAGTTGTTCCCGCAGTATAATTCTTTCAACCAGTTTGTTGCCTTGCTTCATTCTTTCTTTTATTAGCATAAATTAATAATCCGAAACTTATAAATCCTGCGACGATTATTATTCCCGTTGTAGTACCCCACATAAGCCAGCCAAACGAAATATTATCTATTTTATAAATTAGCAATACCTGCTGAATGGCCACAGGAAAGGCGCCGAGGCCACCCGGGGAAACAATCATAGCAAGGGTTGCAAGCGATAATACACTAAAAGCCGCTGCAAAACCAAGGCCATCTGTAGCTTCCAAAGCGGAGAAGCCTACATATATCTCCAATAAATACATAGCCCAGATAAAAAATGTATGAAAGATGAAAAGCCTTCTTTTTTTTAAATGTTTAATAGAAGAAAAACCTTCTTTCAAGCCTAAATGAATTCCTTTTAACCGCATTATATGGCGATGGTTCGAATGTTTTTTGAAAAGCCATTTTACAAAAAGAAAAATAAGCAAAATTAAAATGACGATAAACAATGCCTTTACCCAAAGTGGCAATACATTCTCTTGTGCCGAAATTTCAAGGAGCTTGTTTTTGACAAAATTGCTCACCGTTTTCAATTGCAACAAAACGGTAAAGACTATCAAAATGAAATAACAAAAAAGATCAAACACCCTTTCAATTAATATTGTTCCAATCAATTTGGTAACAGGTATCTTCTCGTACCTGCCAAGCAGCGTACACCTCAAAACTTCGCCGGCCCTCGGGATAAAAGTGTTGGCAAAATAACCGCATAAGGTGGAATAAAAAGTGTTGGCTGTCGAGGGATGATATCCCATCGGCTCTATTAAGATTTTCCATCGCAAAGCCCTGCTGAGATGGCTTAACAATGCCATGATGATTATAGGAATGAGTACAATATAATTTGCATGCTGCAGAGAATCTTTAAACTGTATTCTTTCCAATGGAGTCATCTTACTCAGTTGCCACCACATTAGAAAAATACCTATGCCCAGGAAGAACATGTATTTTAATACTGCAAAAATCTTTTTCTTCATAAGGGTTACAAGATACCAAACAGATTTAACTTAGGCTGTTACCGGTACATTATCAATTAGCCTTACCTCTTCCAGGTAGGCAGCCACGAGGAGAACGAGGTCATCGTGGCCGTTAAAATTTTTAAGCAAATGGAGATTGTCAGCATTGGCAAGTTCGAGATAGTCAATTTTAAAACCCAATTTTTCCAGCCTTGCTGTTTCTTTATTTTTTAGGAGATCCAGATTTTGGCTGGCTACTTCGTTCTTGATATTTACTAACGACTGATGCAAGGCTGACGCTTTATTTTTTTCCTCCGGGCTCAATCTCAAATTTCTGCTGCTCATAGCAAGCCCGTTTGGCTCACGCAGAGTAGGGCATAGTTTAATGATGATATTTTTATGCATTAATGTAAGAAGCTTTTTTATCACAAGGCTTTGCTGGTAATCTTTACGGCCCAGAAATAAATAGTCCGGCTCCACGATATTTATTAATTTTTCTATAACCATACACACGCCCTGAAAGTGCCCTGGCCTGAATTTACCTTCAAGCACGCTTTCCAGGTAGCCGATGTCAAAGCGTTTATGCTTCGAAGATTCATCAGGGTATACTTCTTTCTCGCCGGGTAAGAATAAAATATCACAGCCACTTTCTTCAAGTAATAAAATATCAGGTTCAGTAGTTATTGGGTAGCGCTCAAAATCCCTAAGGTTATTAAACTGCACCGGGTTTACGAATATGCTGCAAACCGTTGCATCTGTTTCTTCTTTGCTTTTTGCAATAAGTGAAAGATGTCCTTTATGTAAAGCGCCCATTGTAGGCACAAAACCCAGGGTAAGCTTATTCTTTTTGATAGTTTGCAGGTGAAGCCGCAAATCATCTGAATATTTGAATATGATCATAAAACGGTATAATGGTGCCCAACGTTGGGTTTTGAGTGGTATAACAAAAAAAATAATTGTAACTTCGCCGCCTGTTAAAAAAAAATGATAAAGCTAAATTAACTCTTCGCAAATGTCAACAAAGAAAAGAATTTTATTTATCGCAAACGAAATGTCTCCCTATTTGGAAATGACCGAATTTGCTGAGATCGTTAACAGGCTTGCAGTTAAATCGAATGAATCGGGCATGGAAGTGCGGTGTATTATGCCTCGTTTTGGAATCATAAATGAACGCAGGCATCGTTTACACGAAGTAGTTAGGCTGTCCGGCATAAACGTCTCTATTGGTGGAGATGATTATCCGCTGGTGATTAAAGTAGCTTCTTTACCAAATGCCCGCCTTCAAATTTACTTCCTCGATAATGAAGATCTTTTTAAAAGGAAAACCGTTTTTCACGATGATAATGAAAAATGGTTTTCAGATAATGGATTAAGAACTGTTTTATTCTGCAAAGGCGCCCTCGAAACAGTTAAGAAATTTGGATGGCCTCCGGATATTATTCATTGCAGTGGATGGATGACCGGCCTGATACCGATGTATATTAAAACGGCTTATAAAAAAGAACCCGTATTCAGTAACTGCAAAATTATATACACCATCGGGCAGAATACTTTTAAAGAAAAGCTCGGTTCAGATTTTATGAAGCTTGCCACTATCAGCGCTAATATAAAAGAAAAAGACCTTGACGCTTTTAAAGAAGGTAACAACCTTTCCATGTTTCGCGGCGGCGCTGCTTACGCAGATGCGATAACTTTTGGCGCAGAAAAAGTTGATAAAAAACTTGTTGAGGAATTCTCTAAAGTGAGGGGCAAAAAAGTGTTGAAGTACAATGCAGAGTCAGATTTAACAGACTATTTACAATTGTATGCCGACCTTGCGGACAGATAAAAATCCTCTCATAATTTATTTTTCAAACTAATTTTTCAAGTGCTAAACTGCCAATTCAAGCCTGCCCTGCCAGTAGTATTTCTATTACTTTTTTTAAGTTGGAGTTGCACAAAAATTGATACGACAGAGCTCGGGCAAGACCTGATACCCGCCGTTGATAACATTCATACTTTTGATATCACATTTGATGTTATTGCGAATAACTTTGATAATGTAACATCCACATGCGATTCAATAAACTATGCCGATGCTCACGCCTTAGGGATTATAGATAATGATCCATTATTTGGAAAAACGTCTGCAAATATTTATGTTGAGTTTAAGCCAACTTCATTTCCATTTACTTTCCCTGCGGCAGATACGCTGAGTGTAGATTCCGTGGTTTTAGTTTTACATTACACTCATTCCTTTGGCGATACAATGCAACAACAAAAAGTGCAGGTATATAGTTTAACCAATCCTCTTCACTACGATTCCACTTATGCAACCTGTGATGTTTTATCATACAACAATTTTGAATTACTTGGTGAAAAAACATATGCTCCGCAGGATCTTAATGATTCTGTTCATGCTTTTCGTGAAGATGCTTCTAATGAATTGAGGATTAAAATTTCAAATGCATTCGCCCAGGATTTTATTGATAATAATGCACCGCTTGCCAGTGATTCTGCCTTTAAAGAACACTTCAAAGGCTTTGCCATTATAGCCGATCAATCTACAGGTGGCAATGCGCTTAACTATTTTGATCTTACTTCGGTAAATTCACGTTTGTCTATATATATGAGGTCAAGTAAGGCAGGTGTAAAAGATACACTTGTTTATGACTTTCCTTTTACCGGATTGTCTGGCCAGGCCAATTCAATCGTTCGTGAAAGAGGCAATTCCGAAATAACAAATAATGTAGGTCACCCTGTGGCAGGGAATGATTTTGTATATATTCAAACATCACCGGGAAGCTATGCCAATCTCACGATTCCCGGCCTTACAGGTTTATCAAACCGGGTAATAAACCGTGCTGAGCTTATTGTTGAGCAGGAATATTCCGCAACCGACAATTTGTTTGCCGCCCCGAACTATTTATTTTTAGATACAAAAGATTCATCTACCACCGGCCAATATATTCCGATTCCCTGCGATTTTGCAATCTCAAGCCAAGGGCCAAACTTTAAAGATTATTTTGGCGGAAATAAAAAGATAGTGAATGATGACCAGGGAAATCCCGCTGCAAGGTATGTTTTCAATATTTCCCGGTATGTTCAAAATATTGTGACCAGGAGAACCAATAACGATACGCTTAGGTTGAGCGCACCTTATAATATAGTAAATCCGACCACTTATCTTGACAGGTGTGGCCAGCCGGTGTCTAAATTCAACTACACCATCAATAACGTTGCTGACGGTAGGGTAAAGTTAAACGGGACTAACGGTACCTCCAGAAAGCTGAGGCTACACGTAGTTTATTCCATTTTATAATTGACAGTTTTAGGTAATTGAAAGAACAAGAAATTGCATTTTGTTCAATCAATGTGAAGCCATAATTTTGCCGCTCAAAAAACAAACCCATCATGCCCTATTTATTTACCTCAGAATCAGTAAGCGAAGGCCATCCTGATAAAGTAGCAGACCAGATAAGCGATGCGCTAATTGATAACTTCTTAGCATTTGATCCCCAAAGCAAAGTGGCCTGCGAAACGTTAGTAACCACCGGGCAGGTAGTGTTAGCCGGCGAGGTAAAGTCAAAAGCATATCTCGATGTGCAGGAAATAGCGAGGGACGTTATAAGGAAAATAGGCTATACCAAAAGCGAGTATATGTTTGAGGCAAACTCGTGTGGTATTTTTTCTGCCATACACGAGCAATCTGCTGATATAAACCAGGGCGTGGACAAGCAAAAGAAAGAAGAGCAGGGAGCCGGAGACCAGGGAATGATGTTTGGCTATGCAACCAATGAAACCGATAACTACATGCCATTGGCGCTTGATATTGCTCATACTATATTAATAGAATTAGCGGCATTAAGAAGAGAATGCAAAGAAATAAAATACCTGCGCCCTGATGCTAAAAGCCAGGTAACCCTTGAATATGGTGATGATGGCAAGCCCCAACGGATAGACGCAATTGTCATTTCTACCCAGCATGATGATTTCGGCGACGAGCAAAAGATGCTGAAGAAAATATCTGATGATATAAAGAAGATTCTCGTGCCTCGCATGAAGAATAAATACCCGCAATATGCGCATTTCTTCAACGACAAAATAAAATACCATATTAACCCTACCGGCAAATTTGTAATAGGCGGCCCACACGGTGATACCGGCCTTACCGGCAGAAAAATTATTGTGGACACTTATGGCGGAAAGGGAGCGCATGGTGGTGGCGCCTTTAGCGGAAAAGACCCGAGCAAAGTAGATCGCAGTGCTGCTTATGCAACAAGGCATATTGCAAAAAATCTTGTGGCAGCGGGTGTTTGTGATGAAGTGCTCGTGCAGGTTTCTTATGCAATCGGCGTAGCCGAACCTACGAGTATTAATGTAAATACTTACGGCACTTCCAAATTAGAGATCAACGATGGAGCTATCGCTGAAAAGTTGAAGTCCATATTTGATATGCGTCCTTACTTCATCGAGCAGCGCCTTAAATTGCGTAACCCTATTTATAGTGAAACCGCAGCTTATGGGCACATGGGCCGCAAAAATGAAGTAGTTACCAAGTCTTTTAAATTGCCAAATGCAAAAGACAAACAGATAAAAGTTGAATTATTTACCTGGGAGAAACTCGACTATGTAGATAAAGTAAAAAAGGCTTTTGGGATAAAATAAGAATATTTCTTTATGCAGGAAGTGCATATTGATTTTCTTGCGACCATAAGTGTAGAAAGGCTTATGGTTTTTTATTTTGGATTAAAATACCCTATTGTCCGACTAACTTAATGAAAACCGCTCTGGTATTGGCCTCACCTCCAACTCCCTCTCCGAATCCCGCCCCCGCCAGAATGATTTCGTCGGACTGGCGTGCCGGTTCGAACGGGGAGGGGGCCCGTGATCCCTGCTTCCTGGTTTATATTATGCGTTGCTAAATTTTCATTGGTGAATGTTATTTTTCACGCAAAGAAAAAAGGTGCAGAGAAGCAAAGAATAAAATTGCACCCTTACTTCTTATGTTCCTTTACGTGAATGTTCCTACAGGCGCTTTCGGCACGGATTTTATTACTACAAAAATAAAATCCAGGTAGTTATTTCTAACATTTTAAAGAAGTTATGCGCACCGAAAAAAGAATTGCTATTATCGGCGGAGGCCCCTCTGCGTTGTTTATGTACAAGAAGATCGTTGAGAGTGATGCCCTGGTAACGGTAGATATTTTTGAGCGCAAGGCCGAGCTCGGACAAGGAATGCCCTATAGTAAAGATGGCGCCTGCGACGAGCATATAACTAATGTATCGGGCAATGAGATTCCCGAAATTGTTACGTCTGTAGAAGAATGGCTGCAAATGGCGCCGCAAGGATTACTACATCATTACAAAATAAACCCGGCGAACTTCAATGATTATAAGGTGTTTCCCAGGCTTTTTTTTGGCAGGTATCTTTCCGGGCAGTTTGCGCTCCTGCTGCAAAAAGCGAAAGCAAAAGGGATAATAACAGGCGTGCACCTAAAAAGCCATGTAACAGATATAACAGATAAGCCGGACGATGAAAAAGTACAGGTAACAACAGCTGATGGCGACTACACTTTTGACAATGTTATAGTTTGCACAGGCCACCACTGGCCATTGATACACGAAGGGAAATTTCCCAACTATTTTGACTCGCCGTATCCACCGTCTAAGCTTGCCCTGCAAACAAATTATCCGGTAGCTATCCGTGGCGCCTCGCTTACAGCTATAGATGCTGTGCGCACGCTTGCCCGGCAGAACGGGTATTTTACGCAAGCAAAAAATGGCATGCTGCGTTATCAGCTTAATGAGAATAGTGATTCATTTAGGCTTGTAATGTATTCCCGCAATGGTATGCTCCCGGCAATAAGGTTTCATTTGGAAGACTCCCATCTTGCCAAAGATTCGGTGTTGAGCGATGAAGATGTACAAAAAAATATGCAGGATAACGACGGTTTCCTTTCACTTGATTATGTTTTTGAAAAAAACTTTAAAGAGCCTTTTCGCGAAAATGATCCGGTAATGTACGGGCATATAAAAGATATGTCTCTCGAAGACTTTGTGGAAGATATGATGGCATTGAGGGAAAAGCTGGATGCCTTTACACTTTTCAAAGCGGAATATGCGGAGGCTGAAAAATCCATAAGGAGAAAAGAATCCATTTACTGGAAAGAAATGCTTGCCGTGCTTAGCTTTGCGATGAATTATCCGGCAAAGCATTTTTCTGCGGAAGATATGCTCAGGCTGCAAAAAGTGCTGATGCCGCTTATATCAATAGTCATCGCATTTGTACCGCAAAGTTCCTGCAAAGAGCTGATAGCCCTGCATAATGCCGGCCTGCTAAATTTGGTGGCCGTAGGTGAAGACAGCTTTGTTATTCCTGCAAAAGAAGGCGGCGCTGTTATTCATTTCAACGATGAAAAAAACAGCCCTCAGGCCGTGCATTACGCGATGTTTGTTGATAGCATCGGCCAGCCCCACCTGCATTTTGAGCAATTCCCTTTTAAAAGCCTGGCGAATGGTAAAGTGATAAGCCGTGCGCTGATCAGGTTTCGCTCACAGGAAGAAGGAGCAAATGCTTCTATCGCCAACTCAAATGAAGTGGAAAAAAGCAACTCAGGCGATTACTACCTGAAGGTGCCGGGCATTACAATCAATGATTTCTTCCAGGTGGTAGATACTTATGGCGCTGCAAACCCCCGTGTTTATATAATGGCCGTGCCGTATATTGCCGGGTATAATCCTGATTATTCAGGCCTGGATTTTTGTGAGGCAGCCTCTGCAAAAATTGTTAACCGGCTTATAAATGAAGAAAATTAAGCTTTCATTTTTTGATGATCTGTTCCGGTACGGCTTATCCAATTGTCTATCATCACCAGGTATTCCGGCAGTGCTATTGAAACTTCATTCAATTCCTCTCTTGTGAACCACCGGATCTTCGTATGTTCTTTGGAACAATTAAAAGGCTTGCCTTTATAATGCGTCACCATGTAAATATGGTATTTAAAATATTCGTGAATACTTTCATCCATTATATCAACAGAAGTTATCAGGTCAGCGTTTAAAACGGTTACGCCAATTTCCTCAAAAGTTTCTCTGCGCAAGGTATAGAAGGGATGTTCATTCTTTAAAGACTTACCGCCAACAATATCCCACACACCGGGCGCCCATGATTTTTTCTTTGATCGTTTACCAAAAAGGAATTTGTTTTTCTTTATCAAAAAGCCACCGGAGCATACTTGATTTTTCATAACGCAATAATTTTAGATTACAATGACTATCTATAGCATATAAGCACCTTGCAAATTTATATATATGTATGATATGTGCTTGGTACAACTTGCTTCAACACATTCATTATGAAAATGAATGGAAGGGTAATTCCAGACAAAACTGCGTAATTCTACGTTTTACAACAGTAAATTCTGAACATGAATAATAGAGTAATACTGCTCTTGTGAATGGAAAATCGCCGGTATATCTTTGTACCAGAAGTTGATTGAGGGGTTGAACAAACATTAATCACTATATTCTAAATCCATTGAAAACAGCCACCTATCCAATAGAAAAGTCACAAATCCAGTATCAGTCAGCTTCTATTTTTTCTTTTGTCTAATACCAACGAATAAACAAACCAATCCGAAAAAACCACCCAATTATCCTGAAGTAAATACCATCCCTGGAATTGTAAAATATTTAAGCCTGCAGCGATGCAGGCTTTTTTAATACATGTAGAAATGCACGTTGAGCTTAATTGCTAATTTGATTGAAACAATATATAACAACGACCAGGCGAACAAAATATTCGTAATTCTACGTCTCGCAACAGTAAATTCTGAACACATATAATAGAGTAGTGTTCCTCTTGTATGAAGGGCATGGCTGTATATCTTTGTACCAGAAGTTGATTGAGGTTGAACAAATATTAAAAGAGCCACCCTATCCAATTATCCACCTATCCAATTATCCAATAGAAAAGTCACAAATCCAGTATCAGTCAGCTTCTATTTTTTCTTTTGTCTAATACCAACGAATAAACAAACCAATCCGAGACACCACCCAATTATCCTGAAGTAAATACCGTCCCTGAAATTGTAAAATATTTAAGCCTGCAGCGATGCAGGCTTTTTTAATGTGAATCAGTTGTTAACGGAAATCTATCTATTCGATTTTTTTTAAATAAAAAAGAAAATCAAATAAATATTACTTAAAGAGATTTCCCAAACCGCCACCAATACCGGATAAAGATTTTGTAATGCTGTCCATTGATATACTCGAATCATTTGGGTCACTGGCTTTGCTGGCAAACTTCTGTAACAAGGAGGGGATGGCTCCTGCGATAGCCCCGGTAATGGCTGGTGATAATCCAAATTTAGTTGCAAGGCTATTCATCAGGCCGCCTTCAATTGCTCCGGCAACGGGGCCTCCGTTAGCAACGCTGCCCTTTAGCATAGATAGCAGGCCGCCAATTCCTCCTTCACCGGATGCCTGGTTTTTTAATCCTTCAGTTACGTGTGTGGCAATTTCTTTATGCACATCGTCTGCTTTATCGGCAGGTATAGCGTCCTTCACTTCAGGATTGTTTCCTAAATGTTCTTTTACGAGATCTAAAATTTGATCAAACATAGTTTTACTTTTTTTGCAAACTTATGCAGTAACTGTACCAAAAGTGCATAACCGGTAAAATAAAGCTTGCCGGGCTAAATTATGTTTTTGAAATACAGGATATGAAAAGGTTTTCGAGCTTTATCGTGTAGCCGTGCATGTTAGATGAAGCAGCCTTTGTGATGCAATGGTTACTGACAGGTAAATCGATGCCATATTAGAAGATTAAATATTGCAGCAGCTTGCATTTGTTCTTTTTGAAAAGTTACCGCTGTAATTTTACCTGATTCACCAACACTTGCAATAACTATATGGCTTCTCATAAGAAAATAAATCCTTTTTCAAAACAAAATAATGATACAGGTTTTGCATCAAACAACAATGATGTCGGCGGACGTTTTATAAATAAAGACGGTAGTTTTAATATTGTAAAAGAAGGCATGCCTTTTTACAAGAGATTCAGCCTGTTTCATGATATGCTTAACTTGCCGCTGTGGAGGTTTATCACTGTGATTTTTCTTTTTTATTTTGTCATCAATTTGATCTTTACAATGCTATATCTCTTGCCTGGCCCGCAGCAACTTGATGGCCTGGCCGGGGGTAACGATTGGCAGATATTTAAGGAAGTCTTTTATTTCAGCACACAAACTTTTACAACTGTAGGCTACGGGCATGTTAACCCTGCAGGTGATGCCGCTAACATTATCTCAGCGGTGGAATCGCTGACAGGCTTGCTTTCACTGGCAATTGCTACCGGCCTCATCTATGGGCGTTTTTCTAAGCCACGAAGCTATCTTGTTTTTAGTGAGCGGGCGCTGGTAAGTCCATACAGAGATATTACCGGCCTTATGTTCCGGTTTGCAGCTTTTAAGGATAAACATGCCCTCACTGACCTCAATGTAAAAGTGACTACGGGTTTGCTTGTAGTGGAAAATGATACGCCGGCTTATAAATATTTCACACTGGATCTGGAAAGAAGCAGGGTAGATAGCATGCCCATGAGCTGGACAGTTGTTCACCCTATAAATGAGCAAAGTCCTTTCTACGGTTTTTCGGAAGAAGACATGAAAGCCACTGACGTAGAGCTTTATGTAATGTTACGTGGCTTTGATGATGTGTTCTCGACCTACGTGCAGCAACGCACTTCCTACACTTTCAATGAAATATTTTTCAATCGCAAATTTGTACCGATGTACCGGGAAAGCGATGATGGCGCATCAACGATCCTTGAATTGCACAAATTGAATTTGCACAAAAGCATTTAAGCCTTATCGTTAGTAAAGCCGGTTATGCAAAATAATATTCCAAAATTATTCATTGAATAATATTCCGCGGATCGTTTGCAAACTTCAATAAATATTCCTTTGGCGGCTGCCTGCTCAATAGATTTTTTACAAAATAATCCCAGCGACGACGCATCATATAGAGTGAATACTGGCCATAGCCATGATGGCTATTCGGAAATATTATAAGGTCATAATCTTTGTTTGCTTTTTCTAATGCCTCCACTACCAGCAAAGTATTATAGGGCGGCACATTATCATCCATCAGCCCGTGCGTCAGCAGTAGCTTACCTTTCAGATTCTCAGCATACACCTGGTTTGCCTGTAACTCATAGTTGGAAATACCATTGTTGTTTTTAGTGAGCAATCCAATATATCGTTCGCCCCAGTCATCTTCATAGTTTCGGTTGTCGTGATTGCCCGATTCTGAAATACCCACCTTAAAAAAATCAGGATAGCGAAACATGGCGGCTGCTGTAGCAAAGCCGCCGCCGGAATGTCCCCATATACCAACTTTGTTCGTGTCAATGGAAGCATAACGGGCAGCAAGCTGACGGATTCCTGCAATCTGGTCCGGCAGTGTATTTTCGGCCATGTTCCCATAGTTCATATCATGATAGCTTTTAGAGCGAAGCGGGTTGCTGGTGCCTTCTATTTCTACTACAATAAAACCTAATTCTGCCAAAGCCTGGTTGTCTCCGCGGGAAGGTATAAACGACCAGCTTCCTACGCTGCCGCCTTGCGGGCCGGGGTATATGTAATCAATAACAGGATACTTTTTAGCAGCGTCCATGTTCGTTGGCGTAAACAGTAAACCATATATATCTGTATTGACATCGGCGGCTTTTACCGTAAATGGCTTTGGCGGTTGCCAGCCTGTGGCCTTTAATCTTGAAACATCTGTTTTTTCCAGTGGCGTAATTAATTTACCATTCATGTTTTTCAGTACAGTAACATTGGGCACATCCGGCTGCGAGTAATCATCAATAAAATAATTTCCGCCGGGCGATAAAGTGATGTTGTGATTACCTTGTTCAGGAGAAAGAGCAGTAAACTTTTTACCATCAAAATTTATTTTATTAAAATGAGTGAAGTAGGGATTAGCCACATCATTTCCGTCAGATAAAAAATAAAGCGTGCGGTTTTTTTCATCAACATTTAATAGCCGGGTAATTGTCCAGTTTCCTTTTGTAATTTGATTTTTAAGTTTACCGGTCGTGGCATCATATAGATATAAATGCCCCCAGTTATCTCTTTCAGAAAACCAAATGATCTCATTGGATTTTGGAAGATAGCGCCAGTTGATACTTCCTTGGCCTGATTCATATTGGGTGGGCACAGTCTCTTCAAACACTTCACGCACCGTGCCTGTAGCCGCATCTGCTATGCGAAACTTTTCAATTTTATGATCTCTCGAGGTAGATACAAAAGCGAGCTGGGTAGCATCATCATTCCAATCCACATCATCAAAAGTGCCGCTGCTGGCAACATCATCGCTTAATGAAGCACGATGCGGATCCGCCGGCACTTGTAACCGTATTACTTTTGGTGCATCCACATTGATGATCACTCTTTGTATGGTGATAATATTTGAATCGCCCGGCAAAGGATACTTCCATGCTTTAAGCGTTGGATGTCCAACGTTTGTCGTCACCAAATACATATCGCCCGCTTTGCGTTCGTCCTGCTGAAAGGTGGCAATCTTTTTTGAATCCGGTGACCAGCTAAGTATTGGGTTGTCGCTCTGTTTCCATCCGGCATTGTCCGTGGCATAACCAAAATATTTTTCGCCGTCGGTAGTAAGTTGCGTAAGCTTACCGGTGGCCACATCTCTCACCCATAAATTATAATCCTTTATAAAGGCTGCCTTTTTACCATCAGGCGATAGAATTTCATTTCCTTTTACATTATCAGCATCATCTTTCCTTTTGTATTGCACCACAGCATAAGTCTTTAGATCGGCTTTATATTGTTTGCCATTTGCATCAAACATTATTGCATTACCGTCTTCTGAATAATCTATAGTGCGAAAAGGCAACATTGATTCTGCATATTTTTTTCCGGAAGCAGCAGAAAGCGATGAAGCAAGCTTACCCTCGTCAAAGGCGGGACTGCGGCTCCCTTTCAACGGATCCACTAAAATGAACCGGCTTCCCTGTGGCGTTAATACACGATACCAAAACTTATCACCGGCAAGCCAATGCGGCCGGCCCATATCATGGTCAATATATTTTTGGGTATTATAGAATAAATATTTTTCAGCATTCGCATAGTCTTTATCGGTCAGAGAATCTGCATACTGTGCATACATGTTTTGGGTAAAAAGAAAACAGGCTACGGTAGTTACAAACAATTTCATGGTAGAATATTCTATTGAATTTGGAGAGGGAAAATGTTTTTTTGACAAGCTGCAAATTTATACGTTTAAAATTGAATGCTTTTTTGGTTAGAATAAAAGAACGATGAATAGACTCCCGTGATATGTGTAGTAATTCTATCATATGCTTCTCACGTTCTTAAAAAGCATCTAACCGTAACCGTTAGATTAAATATTCTTAAGCGTTTTGATGATCAACCGGCTTAAAATCACATCAGCTTTATTAGCCGCTTTTATTATTTCCTGTATATCTACCGGTTGTAAATTATCAGGATCACATTCATCGGTGATCACGCTTATGGCTGCACATCTTACGCCCACGTGGTTTGCTACTATCACTTCAGGCACCGTGCTCATGCCTACCATATCCGCACCTATTGATCTTATATACCTATACTCAGCACGGGTTTCAAGGTTAGGGCCGGGTACAGATGCGTATATACCTTTCTTTAAAATGATTTGCAATTCATCTGCCGCATCTTTTAATTTTTTATTTAAAAAGATATCGTAAGGGCAACACATATCTACAAAGCGGTTTCCAAAAGCCGGATCGTTCAGGCCACGCAAAGGATTTTCCGGTAAGAGATTTATATGGTCATCAATAAGAACAAGGTCGCCTTTTTTGAAGCTACTGTGTATGCCGCCTGCGGCATTGCTCAAGAGTAAATTTTTTATACCCAACTCGTGCATCACCCTCACCGGAAAAGTGATTTGCTGCATAGAATAACCTTCATAAAAATGAAAACGCCCTTGCATCACCAATACTTTTTTCCCGCCGATAGTTCCGGATATTAGTTGTCCTTTATGAAACTCCACGGTAGCTGCGGGAAAGTGGGGGATAGTGGCGTAAGGTATTATTTTGGCACCTTCTATACATTCGGCTAAAGCGCCAAGGCCTGTACCTAACACGATTCCTGTACCAGGCTGATCAATTACCTGCCGCCGCAGGTAAGTACTGGCTTCGGCTATTTTCTCTTTTAGATTTTCCATACTGTCATGCTGCTTGATTGAACTATTTATTTGAATGTGCGTATATTACTGAAAAACAATCAACCTCTGTTTCAACAACCTCTTTCCCATGAAATTTTTCTTTTCGTTATTGGTAACATTTATGCTGTCTGGTGCTTATGCACAGGATAGCTACAAAAAAGGCGATGTCGTTGCCGATTTTACTTTTAAAAAAATTCTTAATAATCCTGCCTCTTCAGCCTCTCTCAAAACAATGCAGGGTGGCCTTACTGTTATTGATTTTTTCGGAACATGGTGCATTCCCTGCGTGAGGGCTTTACCACATTTAACTGCGCTGCAGGCTGAATATAAAAGTAAAGTAAAAATTATTTTGGTTTCCGCTGAAGAAGAACAGAAGCTTAGTAAATTTATTGAGGCTAAAAAACCTTTTGCCTTCCCTGTGGTGGTTGATACCAGCAACAGTTTCATTTCTCTCTTTCAGCCTCCATCTTATCCATATACAATTGTGCTTAACAGCCAGGGGAAAATTATAGAGGTGACGGATGCAGCTTCTTTAAAATCTGAAGATATAAAAAACTGGCTCGTGCAAAAAAACAATGACACAAGCAATTTATCTGCAACCATCATTAAACCTGTATCAACTTTGTCAATGACAAAATCATCCAACCCCTTAGTGAATTTATCGCAGCAATTTATTTATGTAGCCAAAACCGGGGAGCCGGTTGAATCACTGATAATGAAGCTTAAAAACCTTTCTTACGATTCTTTAAAAAACAGCCTCTCTTCTGATGCTGAAAAAAAGGCCTTTTGGATTAACTTGTATAACGGTTATACGCAAATGATCTTAAAGGCTGATGCGGATAAATATAAAGAACGTAATAAGTTTTTTAAAGCGAAGCAGATCGAAGTAGCCGGTAAAATGTTTAGCCTCGATGATATTGAACACGGCATCCTGCGCCATTCAAAAATCAAATGGAGCCTCGGTTATCTCAACAAACTTTTTCCGGGAAAAACTGAAAAGGATCTACGCGTAGATACATTGGATTACCGCATTCATTTTGCCTTGAATTGCGGCGCTAAAAGCTGCCCGCCCATTGCCTTTTACAATCCTGAAAATTTAGATCAGCAGCTTGACCTTGCTACAAGATCATACCTTACCGGCGAGGCCGAATATGATGCAGAAGATAATACCGTAAAGCTCCCCGCTCTTATGAGTTGGTTTCGCCGGGACTTTGGCGGAAAGAAAAAAATGAAATTGCTCTTGAAAAAAATACAGATTATTCCCGAAGGAAGCAATCCCAAAATAGCCTTCAAAAAATACGACTGGAATTTATATTTGGATCATTATAAAACAAACGGCTAACAATCTTCAATCTTCATAAAACTTCTTGCAACACATAATTTATTATTTTGAAACAAGCACTGATAATTTTTGTAAGAAATCCTGTTTTGGGAAAAGTAAAATCACGCCTTGCGGCAACGATTGGTGAGGAAAGAGCACTTGATATTTATAAAAAACTTTTGCTGCACACACATACAATTTCTAAGAATGTTGCTGCAGATAAATTCATTTTTTATGAAGATTTTGTAAATGACAAAGACATTTGGGAAAATGAACTTTATAAAAAATTCCTGCAACAAGGCAATGACCTTGGAGATCGCATGAAGCAGGCTTTCGAAAAATTATTTTCTGAAGGATACCGGCAAATAATAATTATAGGTAGCGATTGTTATGAACTTACAGCTGCCATGTTGAAGAATGCGTATAATGCTCTTTCCCTGGCTGATTTGGTGATTGGTCCCGCCTCAGATGGAGGCTATTATTTATTAGGAATGAAAGAATTTATTCCCGCACTTTTCGACAATAAAAGCTGGAGCAGTGAAACAGTTTATATAGATACAATCCACCAGGCTTCGCAACTAAATTACACGGTGACGTCGCTTATAACATTGAATGATGTAGATGTAGAAAGCGATATTGATTTTGATGTGTTGGACGGGCTCGATTGAAGCTGCGGGTAGCAAGGGCTTTATTTTTTTTACTTCACCTTATTCAATCCGAGCATATTGATCATCCAGTCTGGCAAAGGCTTTTGCTGTTTTCTTTTACGAAGATCAATATGCCAGTTCAATTTTTTTATTACAGGTATTTTATGCGTTTCTACCAGCTCGATCAATGTTCCGTCCGGATCTTCCACATAACAAAATCTGCCCTCTGCCGTTTCCATTGCATAAGAATCTTTGCTGTCCACGGTGAATTTGTATCCAAGTTTTTCTGCTAATGTTTTTAAGCCATCCATGTCTATTACGTCGAAGCACAGATGAATAAAACCCTGGTCGCCCCAATACCTATTCCCGTAAATTTTCCTGGTTTTTTTTGTCAGGCATTGCACCAGTTCTATTTCCACGCCGCCGAGTAAATTGCTGAAGGCGCCGCAGCCTGCTTTATCTTTCCGGAGAATAACCCGCCTGAATGTTTCGCCGGTATTATGCGGCACATCAGTGAATACGGAAGCAGTATCACACACTTCTTTTAAACCTAATAAATCCTTGTAAAAAGGGATAGATGTATCCATATCACTTACGCCTATTACCGCTCCATATACACCGCCATTCACCGATGCATCTTTTTTAAACCAATGGCTATATTCTGCAAGCGAAAAAAAATTTCCATCTTCATCTGTAAGCCAAAAATGAGATTCGCCTGCAGGCGAAGTTTGCAACGCAGACGTAATAATATTTGATTGCTTTGCAAAATGTTTATGGGCCTTGGTTACATCAGGACATTTAATTTTTATGGCAAAAATTCCAAGGTCTCCAAACTGCGCAGGGCAGGCTTGCGGCTTGCGGCTTAAAAATTGCCACAGCTCAAAACCACCGCCACCAGCGAGGTTCATTGTTAATATGGCACGGCGCTCATATAGTTCGCCACCGGTATATCGTTTCATCAGTATCGCAAAAGAAGTATCATCGAATATCAAAATATTCATGCCTAAAACGTCCTTGTAAAAGTGTTTGGCTTTATCACAATCACTAACGCCTATGCCTACCTGCTGTATGCCGGTTATAAACTGGTGCATTTGTTTATTAAGAAAATTTAAAGATGATTAAGTAATGATATTGACGTAAAATCATCAATAGCGATAGTTTAGAAGTTGCCTGTATTTATCAACAAGGGCTTGCTGGCTTGCACCCTTCCTATACATTTTTAAAATGGCACTATGCGCCCGCTGCACTTTTAGCCAACTGTTATCACTGTATTTGCGTGCCGACACAAGTACCTTATCTTTTAAAACCGCGTACGAAAAATTTTGCCTCGCCCGCTTAACGATATCGTAATCTTCCATCAGGAAAAGCTCATCATTAAAGCCATTGATCTCCCCGAAAATATCTTTTCTGAAAAAAAGCGTTTGATCACCGCCACTGCATACTTCCCAGTCAAACCTTGTAAAAAATGCATTCAATTTAAGCAGCCTGCTATTACTATTAAATTTTGTTTGAAACCTCCCAAGCGCAAAACCATCTTCCACTGACGAAACAATTTTACGATAGAAATTTTTTGGAGGAATACAATCAGCATGTACAAAATATAAGATGGGTTCTGTGGCAAAGGAGGCTCCGTAGTTCATTTGTGCTGCCCTTCCTTTTTTGAGGCTAAATATTACTTCGGTTGCTTCGGCGGATGCTATACATGCAGTGTTATCAGTACTTCCGCCATCTGATATTATTATTTGAATGTACCCGGTAGCATTGCACTTTAAATATTTTATAAGTGTTGCAATGCAGGCGGCCTCATTCAAAGTTGGAATTATTACGCTAATACCCGTACTGTTTTTCATTGGCTTTATTTGAACTAAATTGATCTCAAAATAAAGAATAACTAATAAAAATACGGAGAAGGCAGGCTTGAAGTTTTTGCAATGTTCGGGTATTTATCCTGGTTGCCATAAAAAATTGCGGCAAAAACTTTTACATATATTATATATTATACAACAAAATTTAATTTATCTTATTTGAATAGATAATTTGCCGGCATAATATTTTTTAAGCGAATCCAATACTTTGGTTGTATCAGAAAGAGGAAGTTTAAATGTTTCGGCTACTTTGTATGTGATTGAATCATCTGTGTACATAATCACATTTCTATTATACGATTTTAAAATGGCTAAGCGTGTTGCAGCTATCTGTTTAATATTTGTCTCTTTAACTACTACATTAAACGTGGTAATACCCGAACTATTAAGCGGAGTAACATTACTTGTGTCACTAAAAGACTTATTTGCCAGGGGATCTGGTGGGCGGCTTGTGCTGTCACTCATAGGTACAATATTTTCGGCGGCCTGTGGTTGATCTTCATTCTTTTTAAACAAAAAAGTCCATACAGCCCAGGCAACAAAACCTATAATTGCGAGCACAATAATAACCGCCAGCACCCGCTTTCCGCCGTTGCGTGATCTTTCTTTTTGATAATCATTAAATAAATTTTCCGTATCATTTTCTTCCACATCATTCTCTGTAATATCTTTCGGGGCTTCCATCTTCTGCAGTATCAATTGTCCCGGCCTAAACTCAAGCGCCCCTGATTTCATTTTATCCAGCGTACCAATATTATGAATGGTAAAAGGCTTTCCAATATTAAGAAACTGCCTGCCCAAGGTTAGAAATGAATCGAGGTCAGCGGAAGCAAGCGGCTTTATTTTTTTTGTATGCGCTACAATGAAATCAATGATTGATTCATCTTCACCCACTTTAGGATCATATTGAAAAGACACGGCATTTGGGGGGATCACGACCGGCTTGTCATTATCTGTAACTTCTGGAAGTGGAATGTCTATTGAAAAAGTGCCAATTCCCTGCAAAGACATCTGCTTGTTTTTTAATAAATACAGCACAAGGGCCTGCTCAATTTTCACAGTGATAGTTTTAATGCAGGCAAACCTACCTATTATTAACGGAATTCCAAAAATTGAATGGGCATGCCGCCGCCTGATTTTTTTTAAGAAAATTTACCGGCTACATTTGCGTATGCTCACTAAAGATGAATTGCTTTTTATAAATTATTGGGAAAAAAACAGGGATAAAAAAAAGCATTTCCTAAGCCAGCTTCTTTATGGATTACCGCGTGGGCTTATGTTTGCGCTGCCGGTTTTAGTGGCGCTTATTTTTCACAACTGGTACAAATCTATGGTCTATATTTCCGGCTCGCAGGTAGTTGTGATAACGATCTGTGTATTGGGTATCGCGGTTTTCTTTGGTGTATTCCGCGAAAAATTTACCTGGGAAAATAATGAGCAGCTATATAGAGAGTTAAAATTAAGAGAACAAAAAGAGGATGCAGCACATATATGAATTTTATACTCTTACTTAGCTTAATAAACTCCTTAAATAATGAAAATATTAGTACCGGTTTTTCTTTTAATGATTTTTATATCGTCGTGTAAAAAAGATGCCTCCTGTGGCTATAAAGATTCATCAGCAATCGCGCCTGCCGCAGAAATACAGCAGTTGCAGGATTCTTTGGCAAAATATGGGATCACAGCTACGCAGGCGCCTTCCGGTTTTTTTTATAAAATAAATAATGCAGGAAGTAATCCCTTTGTTTCTAACTTATGCTCAAATATTTCTTTAACCTATAAAGGGCAGTTTTTTAATGGGGCGGGGTTTGATTCTACAGCCGCCGGAAGCCTCGCCAATTTTCAATTGGGGCAGGTAATTGTTGGCTGGCAAAAGGGTGTGCCTTTAATAAAAAAAGGAGGTGATATTGATTTATATATTCCTCCGTCTCTTGGCTTCGGCGCCTCACCACGCGCCGGCCTACCCGCGAATTCATACCTGGTATTTAATGTTCGCATCGTAGATATACAATAATGTTTTTTTCAATAAAAATTAAACTGCCTTGATGATATTTCAGGGCTTTTTTGTTCCGGTACCGTTACCTTTTTGAACACTACGTAAAGACGGAATATCTGAAGAATTCGCTTTAAAAAATAAAGCAAAACGCTAATGAAGTGTCTTTCTAACCTGCTGCCGTTTGGTTAACTTTACTTCGTAAAAAATAATAAATTGAGCCACGAAGCGATCTCTGTATTTGATATGTTCAAAATAGGAGTAGGGCCATCAAGCAGCCATACGCTTGGCCCCTGGCGTGCAGCAAATCTCTTTTTGAAATCGCTGCAAACAAAAGGTTTATTAAGCAAAGTTACAAGGCTGGAAATTTTGCTGTATGGCTCTCTCGCCAAAACGGGCAAAGGCCATGGCACTGATATAGCCGTGCAATTGGGCTTGTGTGGCGAAGATCCCGTAACGTTTGATGTGAATAGTATTGACGCCAGGATCAATGATATTAAGGCAATGAAGAAATTAATATTGAATGGCAAATACGAAATTGATTTTGAGCCTGATGAAGACATTGAATTTTTAATGAGTGAAATGCTCCCTTACCATTCCAATGCGCTCACATTTCTTGCAGTGTTAAATGATG
Source organism: Hanamia sp. (assembly GCA_965217965.1). GTDB lineage: Bacteria > Bacteroidota > Bacteroidia > Chitinophagales > Chitinophagaceae > Ginsengibacter. The sequence continues at coordinate 2,740,196 of CBDCJQ010000002.1, forward strand.
ATAACCATTTGGCTGAAACATATTATTCGATAGGCGGCGGCTTTGTACGCAAGGAAGGTGAAGAACCTTCAGGCGATGCAGATGTGCTGCTGCCCTTTCCAATAAGCGATGCAACAGACCTCTTGCATTGGTGCATGAAAACAGGGTTGGCGATTAGCGAAGTGGTGATGGAAAATGAGAATGCGTGGAGAAGCGAGTTTGAAACACGCACTGGATTATTGAACATCTGGAACGCAATGAAGCAATGTATTTTTCGTGGCTGCCATACACCCGGCGTGCTCCCCGGCGGGCTCAATGTAAAAAGACGGGCTTATCTTTTGAATAAGAAATTAGTTGGTGAAAAGGAATATACCGATTTTGATTCCTGGATAAAAGTGATCAAAGAAGGCGGTACCGATTTTAAATATACACTCGATTGGGTGAGTTGCTTTGCCCTTGCTGTTAACGAGGAAAACGCTGCGTTTGGGCGGGTTGTCACGGCGCCTACAAACGGGGCAGCCGGTGTGGTGCCTGCAGTGCTTGCTTACTACATTATTTTTTGTGATGGTAATGAGGAAGATAAGATCATCCGGTTTTTATTAACTGCCTCTGAAGTTGGCTGTATTTTCAAAAAAGGAGCAACCATCTCTGCGGCTATGGGAGGTTGTCAGGCAGAAATAGGCGTTTCATCTTCAATGGCTGCGGCGGCGCTCACTGAAAGTTTTGGTGGTACGCAACGGCAGGCATTGATGGCGGCAGAAATTGCGATGGAACATCATCTCGGTATGACGTGCGACCCTATCGGCGGCTTGGTGCAAGTGCCTTGCATTGAAAGAAATACGATGGGAGCGATAAAAGCTATAACTGCCTGCCAGCTTGCCTTACAAAGCGCACCCGATTATGCAAAAGTGAGTCTCGATGGCGTGATAAAAACAATGTGGGATACGGCAATGGATATGAATAATAAATACAAAGAAACATCAGACGGAGGCCTTGCGATAAACGTGCCGTTGAGCTTAACGGAGTGTTAGATATAAACCGTTTTGAAAATGTAAAGATCAAAATGGAAATCTTTAGTTATTATCTTCATGCGAATATAAAAGCATGAACATCGGACAATACCAGCTCAAATCAGGACTTGAATTATTAAGCTACGAATTTATTAGTGAAGGGCCGAAAGGATTAATTACAAAACGCCTACAGTTTACATATTTTAATGAAATAAGTGGTGAACTTGAGATTTATGGAAGAATCAATGATGACTGGCATCGGTATGAAAAGAATAAAGATTATCAGGCATTTATCGCTAAGCTGAAACTTCTGACAGATGAAAACAATTAAAGAGCTAAATGAAAGCAAAGTTCCGATTGTAATACTTGACAAATCTTTGGACAAGTTAAATGACATAATTCTTTTTCCTGAAAAGGTTGCTGTTGCAAAAAAAACAATTAACAAAATTGGACTCCCCAAGAGAGCGATGCACGACCGCTAATGATGTGTGATGTGACGCGATTATTCTGGCTGCAGCAATAGTAAAAATTATACATAGGTATTTAATCATTGCATTTCTTTTGGAGAAAAGCAACATTAAAACACCACCCAATGCCCTTTAAACCCACCCCGGGAATATTCAAGTGTGGGCGCCGGAAATTTTACCGCATCAAGCAAAAAAAATAAAACCTTCAATCCTTTTCTATTTGTTTGAATTTTAGAGAAGTGCAGGTCGGGCGAAATGTACCATTGACGATATCGTTTTATATTTGAGCGATCAAAGGTTGTAGCTCCGTTTTTATCAATGGCCACATTACTTCTGGCGCCAAACATTCCATCGGCTCCATAGCCAACAGATAAGGAAAGCCACCGCGGAAATTTTGATTCAGGAAAGAAAGAATGAATATTTGCACTTAACCAATAAGTCTGTGCATTATAGTCCTTAATAAATCTTTCAATTTCCGTTTTGCCATACAGGTAGTCAGCCCTGGCGTTCAAGTCAGGCTGCCCGTAATTTCTTTTATGAAAAGAAAATTTATACCGGATGCGTTGATCGTTCCAGGCAAATTCCTGTGCAATAAATATTCCTGAGCCGAAAACGTTTGCGGCAAAATCCCCGACACTAAATCCATATTCAGCCGAAAAACCATCAAGTATTTCAATGATGGATTGATAGCCCACACCGGTTAATCCGCCAAGCCAAATAGCTTTCTTTCGCGGCAGGCCGGCCCATCTCCACAATTCCCTGCCGGCGCGACTTTCACTATAAGCGCTGTAGGCATGGCCTACCTTATCTACCTGCAGCCATTCCGCATCATCATTAAAAAAATGAAATCCTGATCGTGGAAATTGCGTGTACCAGGCGGCATTGAGCGCCACTAACGCACCGCCGTACCCGGCAATATTTGCGAGGGTTACCAGCCTTACTCTTTTTTTATTATAAGGATTAGATATGTATTCTTCTGAAGTATCTTTAAAGTTCTGCAAATTGCTTAAGACATTATCAGGCTTATAAGTATATTGGGCATGCACGTGCAAAGAAAAAACAGAGGAAAAAACTATGAAGAATATAGCCTTGAGTTTCGTAGCGGTTTTCGGAATATACATTATGCAAAAATACGGGTAATGATAACTATCGGTTTGAGATTTTAAAATTGAATACCTTCAAATTATAAAACAATAACATGGAAGCAAAAACTGAAAAGAAAATTAATGAATGGCTCTCCGGTGGTTACGATGCGGAGACCAAAGAGGAAGTAAACAAATTAAAAAAAGAAGACCCGGCGCAACTGGAAGATGCTTTTTATAAAGACCTCGAGTTTGGCACCGGCGGCCTTCGCGGGCTTATGGGAGTAGGTACTAACAGGATGAACAAATATACGATCGGCATGGCCACGCAAGGCTATGCCAATTACCTGAAGAAATGTTTTGATAAAGTATCCGTGGCTATTGCGCACGACAGTAGGAATAACAGCCGCAAGTTCGCAGAGATAACCGCTAATATTTTTGCGGCAAATGATATTAAAGTTTACCTATTTGAATCGCTTCGCCCAACGCCTGAGCTGAGTTTTGCTATCCGGAAATTTGGCTGCCAGGGTGGGGTAGTATGCACCGCCTCACATAATCCTAAAGAATACAATGGATATAAAGCTTATTGGGATGATGGGGCACAAATGGTGCCACCGCATGATGAGAATGTAATTAGAGAAGTAGAAAAAATAAAAAGTCTTGATGATGTAAAATGGAGCGGGCACGAAGATAATATTACCATTATCGGGAAAGATGTTGATGCCGAATATATAGATATGGTAAAATCGCTGAGCGTGAATCCTGATATATGTAAGCAACAGCACGACCTGAAAATTGTTTACACGCCCATTCATGGTACCGGCATCATGCTGGTGCCGCCGGCATTAAAAGCTTTTGGTTTTGACAACGTCCACATTGTAGAAGAGCAGGCAGAGCCCGATGGCAATTTTCCAACCGTTGGTTATCCTAATCCCGAGGAAAAAGAAACGATGAGTATAGGATTGAAGAAAGCAAAAGAACTGGATGCAGATATTTTATTGGGTACCGATCCTGATGCAGATCGTGTAGGCATAGGCGTTAAAAACAACAATGGTGAATGGATATTGCTCAATGGCAATCAAACGGCGCTCCTGGTGTTTAACTACATCATTGAAGCAAGAAAGGCGGCAGGCGTTGCGAAGCCGAATGACATGGTTATTAAAACAATTGTAACCACCGGCATGATTGACGTAATCGCAAAAGCAAACGACATAAAATGTTACAATGTGCTTACCGGTTTTAAATGGATAGCCGAGATGATAAAAGAAAAAGAGAATACAGAAAATTATGTGGTTGGGGGAGAGGAAAGCTTTGGGCTGATGATTGGCGATAACGTGCGTGATAAGGATGCCGTAAGCGCTGTGGCGATGATATGCGAAATGGCGGCGGTGGAAAAAAGTAAGGGACAAACATTGTTTTCACGGTTGATAGAACTCTATGTAAAATTTGGATTTTATAAAGAAGACCTTATATCAATAACAAAAAAAGGCATGCATGGCTCCAAAGAAATTGCAGATATGATGGAAGGATTTAGAAGTGATCCTCCAAAAGAAATAGCCGGCAGCGAAGTAGTGGAAGTTCGTGATTATGAAAAGCAGGAGACAAGAAATTTAAAAACAAATGAGATTGAAAAAATTTCTTTACCGAAGAGTAATGTGCTGCAATTTTTTACTGAGGATGGCAGCAAAATTTCTGCAAGGCCAAGTGGAACAGAACCGAAGATCAAATTTTATTTTAGCGTAAGCATGCCTTTAAAAAGCACCAACAAATTTAAGGCTACGGAACAAAAGCTTGATGAAAATATTAAAAATATTATATCTTCTATGAAGCTTAAGTGAAGAGTTTTTTATTGCTTGAACAATTAAGTTTCAGTCTTTATTCAAGCGTCGTTAAAATAAAATGCCTAAATATTTAATAAGAAATAAAAATCTAATTTCTAAAAACTTGATTTTAAATTACTTGGGTAAAACATGAATTTTTGGCAGCATTTTTGAGTAATATATACATCCCCAATCCTATAAAAAAAGATTCAATAACATTTAAAAGCCATCCCGTTTTAGCATTATTTAGAAAAACCCAAAGTATTCAAGGCAACTTCCCAGGAGGTTGCCTTTTTGGTGCCGCCTGTTTCTAAGAGGCATTAAAATACAAACACTAAAACTTATCATCCGCAACAAGTTTGGTTGTGATTTATTGCGTGATTTTAATTTCCTGTAGCGCCATCTCTTACTTTCACTTTCTTTTTGCCCGCATTCTTTTTTTCATATTCGAGCACTTCTTTCGGCTTTTGTTTTTTCGGCTCGTCAATTACTATTTCGGTTGGCTTCGGCGCTTCCATTAGCCGGCCGCGATCGTACTTTTCTATTTTCAGAATTCGCCCCGTAGCGGGATCATAATAAGTCCAATCGCCATTCTTTACACTATATTGTTCGGCCTTCACTATTTTAAAACTGATAATTTCATTATTGCCCTGGCCGTACACCGGAATGGTATCGTACGGCGCATAAGGGTTATAGCCTCTCCAGTTTTCTTCCCGCAGCAGATATCCCAGCGGGCTGAAATATTGCGACATACCATCTTTACCACCATATTGGTAATTTTCTACAGCAATGATATCTCCTTGCAAAGTATATTTTCGCCATACACCTTCTTTTTTATCATTTACAAATACACCTTCTTCTTCATAACCGGGTTCACCACGAAGCGGATCTTTATGTACAACCCATTTACCCTGCTTCACTCCTTTATTATCAACAGTATTTAATGTGTCGCCATGCACAGATAATGTAAAAGATTTATATTGTGCCTGGGCTGCCGGTAAAAAAAACAGTAGCGCAATAGCAATCAACGCTAACTTTTGTATTTTTAAATTCATGCTTTCAATTTTAAAACTTCCATAATGATCTTTACTGTTTTGCTTCACGGCACCACAATTTTGATTACGAACCGCTTCAACAAATTTAGCAATTTCAAGGCCTTTATCTTTCGTATCGTGTGTTTGTTTGTATCAATTTTAACCTTTACAAGTGCGTCAGCGCAAGTTGTTCCAACCACAACTGCTGACAGATTGAACGGATTAGCAAAGAAAAAATTATTAATGGAAGACACTTTGTTTAATAACGTAAAATTTAGAAACATTGGCCCGTCTGCCATGAGTGGCCGCGTTGTTGATGTAGAAGTAAATCCAAATGACCCGATAGAATTTTATGTGGCTTATGCAACCGGCGGGCTTTGGCATACAACGAATAATGGCCAGAGCTTTACGCCCGTTTTCGATCACGAAGATGTAATAGGCATTGGTGATATAGCCGTTAACTGGAAAGATGGCGAAATATGGATCGGCACCGGTGAGGCTAATAGCAGCCGGTCTTCTTATGCTGGTGTTGGCATGTATAAAAGTAGGGATAACGGCAATACCTGGCAATACCTTGGCTTGCCGGAAAGCCATCATATCGGCAAAGTAATACTTGACCCAACTGATAAAAATACGGCGTGGGTGGCGGTTATCGGGCACTTGTATTCACCCAATAAAGAGAGAGGCGTGTATAAGACCACTGACGGTGGTAAAACCTGGAAGCAGGCCCTGTTTGTGGATGACAATACCGGCGCCATTGATATGGATATTAACCCAAAAAATGCCAGAGAAATATATGCGTGTATGTGGCACCGTGAGAGACGTGCCTGGAATTTTGTTGAAGGTGGAAATACCTCGGCGATCTATAAAAGCCTGGATGGCGGTAATACCTGGAAAAAAATAACGGGCAAAGGCACGGGCTTTCCCGGTGATGATGGCACAGGCCGGATAGGCATTGCCGTGCATGCAGCGAATCCGCAAATAGTGTATGCCTCAGTTGATAATCAAAATCACCGGCCGGATACTGCTAAAAAGCGTACAGATTCGACGCGGTATTCATTGGCTGATTTCAAAAATATTTCTAAAGAAAATTTTTTAAAGCTTGATAGCAAAAAGCTGGATACATTTTTTCTTGAAAATTATTTTGATAAAAAATACAACGACTCAACGGTGAAAGAAATGGTGAGGGCAGATAAAATAAAGCCTACATCAATCTATAGTTATTTATCGGATGCCAATTCGGAAATGTTCAACACGCCTGTGATAGGATGCGAGGTGTATAGAAGTGATAATGCCGGGCAAAGTTGGAAAAAGGTAAACATAAAAGGGCTTAATCTTTATAGCTCTTACGGATATTATTTTGGAAAAATTACCGTGTCACCGGTAAATGAAAATAAAGTTATCATCAACGGCTTCAATGTAATGCTAAGTACGGATGGAGGAAAAACGTTTAAAAGCGCTGATAAAAATAATACGCACCCTGATTGGCACGGAGAATGGATAAACCCGCTACGGGATAGCAATTGGGTGGCCGGTAACGATGGCGGCTGTAACATAACTTATGATAATGGCGAGCATTGGTTTAAAGCGAATACACCCGCAGTTGCCCAGTTTTATGCGATAGCAGTTGACAATGCAAAACCTTATAATGTTTACGGTGGCATACAGGACAATGGCGTGTGGTATGGATCATCTAAGAATAATATAAGAAATGAAGATGGAGAAGAAGATGACAACTCCGGCGGTGACGGCTGGCAGGCTATTGGCGGTGGCGATGGCATGCAGGTACAGGTAGATACCCGCGATAATAAGACGGTTTATTTCGGTTCGCAGTTTGGAGAATACCGAAGAAAAACTATTGATGCAAAAGGCGGCAGGCGCATTCATCCTATGCCGGATATAGAGGCGGAAAAGCTGCGCTACAATTGGCAAACGCCCATATTATTGAGCAGTTTCAACCAGGATATTTTGTACATGGGCAACAGCGTTTTTTATCGCAGTATGGACAAAGGTGAAACGATGGAGCCAATAAGCAGAGACCTTACGAATGGTAAAAAAGACGGTGATGTTCCCTTCGGCACCATAGTGACGCTGAGTGAATCGCCACTTAAGTTTGGGCTTCTGTATGCGGGCACAGACGATGGTAATATTCAATACTCTGAAGATGGCGGCTACACATGGACGTTAGTAAATATTAATTTGCCTAAAGTGCCGAAAGGGTTATATGTAAGCAGGGTAGTAGCCTCTGCATATAAAGAAGGAAGAGTGTATGCCACGCTTAACGGGTATCGCAACGATAATTTTACGCCGTGGCTTTTTGTGAGTGAGAACTATGGAAAAACGTGGAATAACATTACCGGCAATTTACCACTGGAGCCTCTAAACGTGGTAAAAGAAGATCCAAAGTTTGAGAACATACTATATGTTGGCAGCGACAACGGACTATATGTTTCTTTCAACAGGGGAGCCGGTTTTATGCCGTTGGGTAATGGCCTTCCACCGGTGCCGGTACACGATATTGCAATACAGAAAACGGCCAACGATCTTGTGGTGGCTACACATGGCCGGAGCATATATATCGCTTCACTGGATGATATTCATAAAAAATATAAAGAAGTTATAAAGTAAACATTATTGCTTGAATAAATTGTTGCTTTGTGCATAATCATTACTGCATATTGCAAGTATAATTTTTAATTTAATCTAAAAAAAATGAAGATCAACTTACAGTCGGTGCACTTCAAAGCAAGTGAACACCTTAAAGAATTTGTGGATGAAAAGGTGAGCAAGCTTTCTCATTTTGATGAAAAGATATTAAGCGCAGACGTGACGCTTGTAGCGAATGACATTAAAATTCAAAATAATAAAACCTGTGAAATAAGGCTGGTAGTACCGGGCTATGATGATTTCGTAAAGAAGGAAGCAGCGACCTTTGAAGAAGCAGTGTCCGATGCTGTGGAAACGCTGCAAAAAGTTTTAAGACGTAAAAAAGATAAGCACTGATTTTTTATAAATACAAAGGCCGGTCAGTTACTGATCAGCCTTTGTTATTTTAAATGTATTACCGGTAACTTTTAGTTTATATCCTTTCCTTCATTCAGCATGTCTATCATTTTACCAACCGAATCTTTGTTCGCTTTATCCGGAGCTAAAGCCTGTGCAAGCTTCGCATATTTTAATGCGTTTTTATAATCGCCGGTTGCTGAATAGCCGCGGGCTAAGCCAACATCCGTTGTAAATACATTTGGATTTTTCTGTGCATTTAATTTAAATGCCTCCAATGCTTCTTTCGGTTTTTTCTGAGCAACCAATTGCCGGCCATATTGATGAAGCTCGATCATAGTACCCAATGGCAGCGCTTCTTTCATTGCCGCATTGGCTTCCGCTGAGTTACCCTGCTTCTCAAGTATCATTGCTTTTGTGCTTAGCGTTTGAAAGTTCTTCTGCCCTACAAAGGCGCCATTTATGGAATAATCGCTCCATATTAGTGCATCTTCCAAATCATCATTCGAAGCGGCAAATTGTGCAGCCTGCACCCACGTATCAGGGGTAAAGCCCTTATTCGATCTTAGCTCATCTTTCATCAATGCCAATTGCGTTTTTGGATAATCCACTTCCACCTTAAAAGGGATTTTTAATTTCTCCCACTCCAAAGCCACAACGGCGCTGTTACCGGTTTCATCCAAAAACTCGTATTTCAGCCACTCAACACTTTCATTCAATGGTTCTGTTTTTACGTTTACCCGTAAAGCATCTTCGGTAGAATCGTAAAAAAATGAACCCCACGAAGAATTATTGTGGCTGAATATTAAGGTAGCATCACCACTTCCCATTGCAATAAAAAAGCCATAAGTTCCCGCCGTTAAAGGCTTTCCTTCTACCATTACCGGCGTGCTGAAAGTGATGGTGGTGTTTTCGTTTGCACCTGCACGCCAGGGCGCCAGCTTGCTTGTGCCGAAACCAAGATCCGTGTAGCCCGTGTGTACAAGGTGGTTCCAGATTTTTCCTTCCCGTCCTTTCACACCCGGCCTGTCGTAGTGAATCGTTACATCAGTTATGCCAATTCTTTCACTCACCGAAGCCTTTTTATTTCCACCGCTGGGTGGTAGGGTAAGGTTTTGTGCCATGCCTGCAAAGGCGCTGAACATTAATAAAGCGAATAGATAAATTTTTGTTTGCATAAAAAAAGTTTAGGTACTAAAACTAATTATTAAGAAAGCAGCTTGCAATTAATTTATATGGGTGGCAAAGATATTTTAATGCTTGATGAAAAACATCTTTGATTTATTGCATCTCAAATCTCAGGAGATGCCACCTCTCATCTGCATGACACCACCTTATAGCATGCCCTGAAAATTACCTATAAATAACTGCGATAAAAAACCTTCAGTCTATGGTAAAACGCAACCCATTATAAGCCTCAGGTTGCCTGGGCAAATATGGAGACTTTAGGATACATCAATATTCAAGATCTGTTTCTACCGGGTAATGATCAGAATAGGGAACATGAATTACCTGTGTTTGACCGACGTGAAATTTTTTACCGGCAAAAATATAATCGATGCGTAGGGTGGGCGAAATAAAACGAAACGTGCGCCCAATAAAAAATCCCTTTTTAAGAAAAGCATCCTGCAGGTTTTGTTGTACTTTAAAATAAGTGCTCGAATTGGGAACATCATTAAAGTCGCCGCATACTATTACAGGAAAGGGGCTGGCCTCAATTTGCCGGTGCAGCATTTCTCCCTGGCTGTACCGGTAAGTATATCCTATTTTTAGTTTGGAAACAATGGTCCTCGAATCTTTTAAACCTTCCCTGTCGGTGTGCCTGATTTTACTGAGGCTTTGATATTCTTCGGCTCTGAACCTTACAGATTGAAGATGTGTGGCTACCACTCTGAAAGTATTTTGCTGCACTTTTATATCTGTATAAATAAGATGTTCCGCAGAAGTATTTTCGCCGTAGCTAAAATTTGCAGAATCAATAATTGGGTATTTTGAAAAGATGGCCACTCCATCCGCGTATTCATTTTCAATGGTTAGGGATGGTACAAAATAATGGTACGGATATCCCAACGTTATTAACGCCTTAATGTTCGGCTCGTAACCGGTGGCTTTTGCAGGTTCAAAAAATTCTTCTAAACAAAGTACATCTGCATCCTGGTTTTTTATCAGCTCGAGCATGGGTTGCCGGTAACTTTTGCCGCCTCTTGCTTCTTTGTTGTTTTCATCCCAACTGGTGATATTCCATTGCAGCACTCGCAAGGTGTTTTCTTTTTTTATAGCGTGAAACTTTTGGGGCAGATGAAAACCAAAGGTGGCCATAATTTGTTGTGTGCCGAACAGCAATACAACAATTGAAACCCAGCGCCATCTTGATTTTGCAAAGGCCCACACGATGATAAATAAAAGAAGAGCGAAAAAAAGAAGAGGAAATAATAAACCAAGTATCGCGATGTACCAATATTTTGAAGTGTCAATATAGGGAATAATGCATACGAGCAGGTAGCAGGCGATAATACAAATATTGATGAAGACAAAAATGCCTTTTAAAATGTTTGCCGCCTGCTTTCGCATGTAATTAGAGATCGGGTTAAAAAATTGTGCGTGCAAAGATTATTATTATTAAATGAATCTTTGAGTATGGCTGTTATTAGAATCGTTATATTTTTCAAAATAAAATTTCTTAAAAGTATTTATTTATATGAAGAAATTATCTGCATAAGCAAAACAAGAAAAAAAATATCACTGATATTAGAGAAGTAAAAATTAAAAAGGCGAAGGACTGATGGAAGTCCAGCCGCCATCTATCACCAGTGTTTGCCCTGTAATATGCTTCGCATCGTTTGATACCAAAAACAGGGCAGCTTTTGCAATATCAACCACTGATGCCGGCCTGCCTAACGGAGTAATTCCAGACCATGTTTTTTCATAGCCTTTATCTTCCCGGGTTCTTTCGGTGAGGGTTGCGCCTGGTGCAATTGCATTTACATTTATTTTGAAAGGAGATAACTCTATTACCAAATTTTTGGCAAGCATTTCCAACGCGGCCTTGCTCATTCCATAAGCGGCGAGATCTTTATGCGCCTGGTGGCCTGTTACTGATGACATAAATAAGATAGAGCCGCCTTGTTCTTGTGTTTTCATTTGCCTGGCTGCTGCCTGCGCCAGGAAAAAGCTTCCACCCAGGTTTACCTGCATTACTTTAAAAAATGATTCGGGTGTATAGCTTAAAAAGTCTCCGAACAAGGTAATCCCGGCATTAGCAATTACTACATCCAGCCTTCCAAATTCAGCAATAGCTTTTTCCACCATTTGATTTATCACATGCGGGTCGCCTGCATCGCCGGCATGAGCAATACAGCTATTGCTCCGCTGCTGCATTTGATTAATCGCATCATTTGCGAGTAAAGCATCCATATCGTTTAATATTACCCTGGCGCTTCTATTTGTTAATTGCCGGCAGATTTCTAAACCAATGCCCTGGCCGGCTCCTGTTACAATAGCCACCTTGTTTTTAAAATTCATAATCTTTCAATTGTCATTTTTTTAAAAGGATGTTTTCACAAATTTTTTTATGGCATAGATGTCCTCAATCTTACGATAATAATCATTACTGTGGCAAATAACTTTTATTTTTTTCATTTCCAATAATCATAAGATAAATTTGCATGCATTTACAATACACCCATGCATTCAGCAGAGTATAAAAATTAAAATCCTAAATGACAGGCCAACAGATTCGCAGGCAGCTAAAAATAGCGTTCGACAGAATAAGAAGTGAGAAATACAAACAGAATCTTTTACAGGCAATTCCATTTTGGGTGGCTTCCCTCATCACCGGTCTTATCGCAGTTTTTTATTCCCGCATTTTTGCTTTTTTAGAAGGCGAAACTTTTGCAATAATTGGCCATCAACGTTGGATGATATTTATACTAACGCCGGTGTGTTTTTTAATTGCCTGGTGGGTGGTAATAAGATTTGCGCCTTACGCCCGTGGCAGCGGAATACCGCAGGTAATGGCTGCCATCGAACTATCTAACCCGCAGTATAATAAAAAAGTGGAAAAGTTATTGAGCGTTAAAATATTCTTTGTAAAAATAATTTCCAGTTTTGTAATGATACTGGGCGGCGGCGCCATCGGGCGTGAAGGGCCAACCATCCAGCTTGCAGGTACGGTATTCAGAAAGGTGAATGAATGGCTGCCGGATTGGTGGCCCAAAATTTCTAAACGAAATATGATTATGACGGGCGCTGCTGCAGGGTTAGCCGCAGCCTTCAACACGCCGCTGGGAGGAATTGTGTTTGCCGTGGAAGAACTCACCAAAACACACATCAGCTATTTTAAAACAGCCTTATTTACAGCCGTTATCATTGCGGGCCTTACAGCGCAAGGTTTGCTTGGCCCATATTTGTATCTGGGTTACCCTGACGTCACTGGGCTTTCAATTTCAATTTTTTTCGGGCTGATATTGGTTGCGGCAATTGCCGGGTTATTGGGTAGTACGATGTCAAAGCTGATCCTGGTGTTATTCAAATGGAAATCCACTTTTAAATTCCGTTACGAGCATGGGCTGTATGTTTTAGGCTGCGCTTTCGTGGTGGCAAGTATCGCTTTCTTTTTTGATGAACAGGTATTGGGCTCAGGAAAAGAGATAATGATTACTACACTTTTTAGCACGGAGAAAAATGTTCATTGGTACACCGCGATTTTCAGAATTATCGGCACGATGCTATCATTTACTACAGGCGCTGCCGGTGGAATTTTTGCGCCATCACTTGGTGCAGGTGCAGGCATAGGCTCACTTATAGCAGGCTGGCTGGAAGCCAGTACCACTAATACTAACCTGCTGATCTTATGCGGAATGGTGGGTTTCTTGACGGGTGTAACACGCACACCTTTTACATCAGCGATACTGGTGCTTGAGATGACGGACAGGCACAATGTTATTTTTCATTTGATGATCGCGGGTATGGTGGCGACTCTTGTATCCATGATCGTCGATAAACATTCATTATACGATCATCTGAAAGTTCATTGTATGCACGATCTTCATCACGAAGATGATCATGTGCCTTTGCCGAAGCAAGCCGTAATAACGGAGGATATTATTGAAAAGAAAATTACTTAGCGCTTAAGATCGTTAGTCTTTATACCACAGATCATACATTATGCTTTTATATCATATACATTTGAAGCAAATGGTTTTGGCATAGCGCTTGAAAGGGTAACAAAAATTTTATTATGAAAAAACTGGTGGTTATCATTTGTTTATTTGCCTTACCGCTTGCAAGTTGCGATACAGCCCGGAATATTTTAAACTCCGCAGCCACTTCTAATCTTAGCAATGCGGAGATTGTGCAGGGCTTAAAAGAAGCTTTGCGTGTAGGTACAGATTCTGCCACATTTCACCTTGGTTTGTTGAATGGCTTTTATGGCGATGATATTATTAGAATAGTAATGCCGCCGGAAGCGCAAAAAATAGAAAAAACATTACGCAGTGTTGGGTTTGGCAAAACAGTGGACAAGGCAATATTATCTATGAACAGGGCAGCGGAAGATGCTACGAAATATGTGGGCGATATATTTCTAAATGCAATAAAGCAAATGACCATACAGGACGCCCTCGGTATTTTGCGCGGAGACAATACGGCCGCTACCAATTACCTGAAACGTACGACTACGGGGCAATTGACGGCTGCATTTAAGCCTGTTGTTTCCAAGTCACTGGATTATGTGGATGCCACTAAATATTGGAAAGATGTGTTTACTGCATACAATCGCTTCAGCAGTAACCCGGTGAATACCGATCTTACAGATTATGTTACCCAAAAGGCCCTGGATGGATTGTTCTACCATATTGGCCTTGAAGAACAACAAATACGAAAAGATCCTGTGGCCCGCGTTACAGATATTTTAAAGAAGGTATTCAGTAATCAAAATCAAACGAAATCCGCCGGCGGATTTTAACGGGATTATTCATTCTCTTATTAATAGTGATAATTTTTTGGAAAGGTGTCAGACTTATTATGGAACAATAATGCATTTCGTGCTACAGTTTGTTGATGTCACTTTCAGTAAGTCCTGTTAGTTTGATGATGTCAGCTATTGAAAGCCCCATTTGCCGGGCTGATTTAGCTACTTCTATCTTTCCTTCGTCATAAGCTGTGTCAATAGTATTTTTATAGTCCCGGTATATTTTCAGATTCATTTCATAAGCTTCCAAATCTGTTGGGTTAAACCTGGCAAGTTCTGCTTTTTCAAATGCCTGTGTAAAAACCTCGTCTTTAAAAATTGCCGGTATTGTTTGGAAGTCTTCCAAATGTTTGATGAAATATAACCATTTGTCTAACCTTGTTTTTAGTTCAGTTTCTGCCTGCTAAAGTTTGGCATTTCAAGATAGATATAGGTCAGCTTGTCGTAAAAAATTTTTCCGTTTTGGTTCTTTAGCTTAATCGTATGCACTACTTCACTTTTTTCCGGTTCGTTTTCATAATCATCAAATGTAAAGTCCAAAATACCAACACAATAAATGGCTTTTAAATTATAGTTCCCCGCCTGAATGACAAAGTCGGGCAGGCATTCGCCTTTTTCGCCTTGTTCCCTAATGTGAAAGGTTGAATAATAAATCGTTCTTTCCTTAAAATAGTTTTGTTTGGCTTTTTGAAGTCTACAATAAACTTTTCGCCATTCTCGTTTTCACAAAAGATGTCGTAGATAGCTTTTCTATCTGCTTCCGTCTGTCCTAATTGTTCTGTGTTTTTAAAAGTAAGTTCAACTATTTTGTTCTGTTGAGGCAAAAGAGCGTTCAGGAAGTCAAGCAAAAGCGGTTTGCTGGCTTCTTCACCAAAGATTTTCTTAAATCCAAAATCGGTAAATGGATTAATATATTTGCCTTCATCGTGTTAATCTGAATGTCTGGCAAATTTATACAAATCTTGCCGGTATGTTCAATGTTGTCAAAGTTCGTTCAATAGAAGATCAGGCGCCGGCCTGGTATAATTTTATTTTGCTAAAAGCTTTTCCGTCAAAGAAATTATTTTGCCGTGCTGGGTTGAAAAAGCGGCCCATACTGAAATGCACCACTGATGAATCATGTCGTCTCTGTCAACGCCGGGCGCTGTATCCAAAACATTCTCAACTGTTATACTACCCCTGCTTTCCGGTAAAACGATTTTTACATACTCCTTCGGTTTTGTTGCCATCTGTATATGAGCATTCTGAACTTGTGTGCCCGTGTAGTTTTTTTCAACAAACAAATACAGTCCCGCAAGTGAAAAGAAAATAGTTATCGGTTTAGTATTGATGTCAGCATTTTGGGCAGTATATGCGTCCACGATATGCTGGTGAATAAAACGTTTTTCTTTATGAGACAAAGTATAAAACGAAAGTTCATAGTATTGCTCTTGTGGTGTCATTTGATCTTGTTAGAAGGGAAAGTCATGTTAGTTGAATTAAATAGAATGTTCTTTAGGGAGATATGTAACGGCCGGGGATCGGCAATGGGCTGAAAGCTTATACCGCTAAGCCCGGAACCAAAGGTAAAAATTGTTACTGAAGATGAAGATAATAACTAAAACTTAATTCATAAAGTTAAGCTGCATCCTGATAAAAATCGGGACTGATATTGATTTGTAGCCGGTTGCCGTTCCCTCTGTCAGCCTGTTGCTAAACTGCTGTTTCGAAGCTGAAACAAGAGTTGGTGGCTTTTAAAAAAAGGTGTTCGCAATAAACCATACATCATAACGTCTATCCATAGCCGAAAAGTTCTTTCAACTCAAAACCCATAGCTCATAGAAAGTCACAAACCGGCCGGTTTCGTTTTTTTTGATTCTCGTTCCGTTCTTCCGAAAACAATCTGGAGAGGCTGTACAACACGGGACTTCATCGCTGGTATTTCTTGCCGGGCGAAACCTTATGTGGTTGTTCGATGGTTTTTATTTACTTTTTAGTTTCATCACTTTTCTTAAAATTTTAACCCACATAGTCCATTCGCTTTTTTTCTTATCAATAGTAAATAGTTTTCTACTTTGTCAAATGCATCCTCAATATACGCATCGTGTAAACTCCGGATAGCCAAAACCCATTTCAATGTTGCCGAACCAGGTTGTCATATCTATTGTATGTTTAAGTTGAGTTTTACCAGGTTCTATTTCACTGATTTCAAATTTATGAAATCCATTAATGTTTAAATAATTCGGCAACTTCGCTTTTGGGTTGATTTATTTTTCTGGTATGAATGTTAATCACTTTCATTTTCCAATTAAAACGTTGTATTCTTCCGGAATTTGAACTCCCTGGAAATGATTTGTCGACCCGTAAAATATCAGCAGTGTCAAAATAAACCCAAATACAAAAACTACTTTTGCCTAATGTTTTGGTGTCAGGTTTAAAGTATTTGAGTTCATCTTTTTGTTATGAATCGAAGCGATGTGGCCAAAAAATGAAAATATTGCAAGTCCGTAATATGGAATAAAAAATAAGTTGAAAGGAAAAAAATTAAGCCCCGCAACTCCGAAATAAAAATTAGTGTCGAGGTGCAAAATATATCGTCCAACTAAAACTGCGCTCACATGAATTACAAGGAAAATAGCTAAATAAAATCCGGTCCAAATGCAGTTTTTCAAAGCCTGTGATAGCTATTTTTCTATTTGCTTTGAAAAGTTTCAACCCCGAAATAATTTGAACAACAACAGCAACTAATAAAATTGTCTCAATAAAAATGTTACGGTAAAAATGTCGTAACACGTTCATTATTTCATGTGTTTGTAAATACCGAAAACACTACAAAAGTGGTTGAACAAATGCAGACCGATAAAAATTGTAATTGTAAGCCCTGATACAAAATGAATTCTCTTAAGTGTCATATTTTTTTACTATCGAGCCCCTTTCAATCAAGGGGACTCAGCATTACTCAAAGAATCAGTTCTTATTTATTAACCTTTGGACTTTTGTGTCCATGGTATTCGGCCACCTCTGTCGTTTACAATGATCGCTAACGTTTAAGGCTTGCAGCAGGTGGGGAAATAGAGTTCCTTCTGCGCGGGACCTTTGCCAAATTTATAATAAAATATTCACTGTTTATTCTATAGCTCAATAGCGTTTTTTCAGCCGGAACCACCGCTCAATAATGTTACAAAAGCTCATTGTTATTCCTTCAGCCCCACCTTGCTGCAAACCGATGTTATATGCTTTGCGGGTGTTAGGTTTACACTTGTAAGGTCAATTTTAGATGTCCTCCCAATCCTTGCTGAATAATTCTTAAAAGGGTAGATAGTTTGATGTCCGATGCATTATTTTCAATTCTCGAAATGTAGGCTTTGTTTGTTCCGCACTTTTCTGCAAGTTGAGCTTGGGTCATGTTTAGCTTTGTCCGCGCCTCTTCCATAAGTGCTCCCAATTTGAAAGCCTCAAATTCCTGTTCCCACTTGTTACGGCTTGGCGTTCCCTTTTGGCCGTGGCGTTTGTCCATATGGTCGTCCCAATCAGTCAAGATTGGCTGCTTTTTTGTCTGCATAATATTGTTTTTTAAGTTCTATTGCTTTTTTTAATTCGTTCTTAGGCGTTTTTTGCGTCTTCTTTTGGAATCCATTAAAAAGAATGATAAGTTGTCCTTCATCAAAACAAGAAAAAATGCGAAATATATTGTTGCCTACTTTGACTTTAATTTCGAAGATACCGTCTGTGCCTTCCATGTGCTCAAAGAAAGTCTTGGATATCTGTCGTTCTGTTCTCACAATCGCAATCACATAATCAATCTTGTCTTTAACGGTATCTGTCTGTTCATTATAAAACTTCCAAAAATAATTTCGGTACACTTTAGTTTTACGGATGAAGTTTTCTTCCACTTTGCAAGGTTACCCAAACGGACAACAGTTTCCAAATAAATTTTTAGGATTGTTTATGTAGGTTAGTTTAGGTAGCATAGCGTACAATGTTTACTCATTGGCGATGGCAGGGGATTCAATGAACTTTCTGCCCGAACCGTCAGCCGATTAAAGAACTAAAAGTACAGAATATGCACAAAAGTTCAACAAAGAATTTTCAGCCCGGACTACAGCCCAACAGCGAACAAAAAGCTGATGAAATGCACGTCAGCCCTGCTATCGCCAATACGTTTGTTTGGGTGTTCGTGCATTTGTCAAACGTTAACTGATAATTTCAAATGTCCGCCAAAACCTTCTCTCACAATACGCATAAGAGTAGAAAGTCTTATGTCGCTTGCGTCGTTTTCAATTCTCGAAATGTAGTTTTTTGTAGTGCCACATTTTTCTGCAAGTTGCTCTTGAGTCATATTTTTCTTTTTCCGCATCTCTTGCAACATAACGCCAAGTTTGAAAGCTTCATAACCTTCTTCAAATTTTTCTCTGCGGTTTGTGCCGCGATTGCCGTATTCTGTGTCAATAAACTCTTCAAGGTCAACTAAATTATTTTTTTTTGTCTTCATAATATTGAGTTTTCAATTTTTTTGCTCGTTCAATTTCTTTTGTTGGCGTCTTCTGTGTTTTCTTCTGAAAACCATTCAACAAAATCACAAGTTTCACTTCGTCAAAAAAACAGAAGATGCGAAATATATTGTTACCCGAACTGATTCTGATTTCATAGATTCCATCTTCAATATGCTTCAAATATTTTTCGGGAATAATTTGAATATCTCTGATTACGCGAGCAGTCCACAGAATTCGTTCCTGGACTTTTTTAGTTTGTTGATTGTAAAAGCCCCAAAAGTCTGGGCCGTAAACCTTTAAACTTCTTATTTGACCTTTGAAATCTTCCACGAAAACAAAGTTACCTAATTAGGTAATGATGGCAAAATGTTTCTTTTTAGAGGCTGGATTTATTTAGAGGTTGTGGCATAACGTACAACGTTTGTATTTATGTTATTAGATGTAATACTAAATAAAAAAATTTATTCATAATCAGCCATTTAGTAAGTATTATACTTTTTGTATTGTCGTTAGTACAATCAGAATTTTACAATTACTCCCCCGGTTTAGTGACTTCTGGGCCTGGATTTAGCTGCGATGCAATTTGAGACACATTCACATCATTGTAAATTCTTCTATCAGCTTCATCACTTCCATGCCAACTTCACCACTGCATGGATTAGGCGATTGGTCTAAAAAATATTCCACAACTTTTGCTATCATTGGCTGCTGCACATGCTGAAGTTTTTCAAAAGGAATTATCTCTGTTTTCCCATTGACGACAACTGTTATCTGGCGATGCTCAAAAACAGGAAAACTTATTTTACCTTCGGAGCCGATAATTTCACAGAGATCTTTTTCTTCATTTTCACCAACTGAAAAGCACCAGCTTCCATTGAAGACAATACCGCTTTCGAAAAGCAGGCATCCTGATATTATATCATCTGCATTGTACAATTTTGCCTGGTTGGCTGACACACCGAGAGCTCTTTGTACTTCACCAAAAAAGTATAGCATTAAGTCAAGTTGGTGCGGCGCTAAATCATGAAGCAAGCCTCCGCCTGCTATCTCTTTATTCACGCGCCATGCTACTTTAGAGTCATTAAGTTCCTCTGCAGAAAGCGGCTTTTTATAGCAAGACATACTTACCAATCTTACTTCTCCAATTGCCTTTTCATGCAGCAACTGTTTTACTTTTTTAAACAAAGGTTGCTCACGGCGATAATGGGCCACCACCAGTTTTGCATTATTTTCCTGTACAGTCTTCATCATATTGCCTGCCGATGAAAAGCTTACTGACATTGGCTTTTCTACATACACCGGCTTGCCCGCCTTGATGGCGGCAAGCGCATATTCTTCATGTGATGATGGCGGAGTTGCTACATAAATGGCGTTAACTTCCGGGTCGTTAATTAATTTATCAGCATCACTATACCACCTGGCAACATGATGCCTTTGAGCATAATCTTTTGCTTTATCTGCATCCCTGCGCATTACGGCAACAAGGGATGAATTATTTACTTTATTAAACGCCGGCCCGCTTTTTACTTCCGTAACATCGCCACAGCCGATGATCCCCCATTTGATTGTATCCACTTTATTTCTTTTTTAAAATGTTTAAACCGTTACTTTTTTTTATCATCCGTTTTATCAAGCCAGCCATTGTAATAAGCACACACGGTATTCATAAGGCATATTTCACACTTAGGCGTCGGGCGGCAAATTTCTCTTCCAAGGAAGGACATTGCCATACCTGCGTCCCATTCTTCTTTGGGAAGTATTTCCATAATTTGCTTCTCGATTTTCACCGGGTTTATTCCTAACGCTATACCAAGCCTTGGCGCTACTCTTACCACATGCAGGTCCACCATTACTCCCTCGGCCGGTGCGCCTCCTTCCCGCTTTATTACATTAGCCGATTTTCTTCCAATGCCGGGCAAGGCCGTAAGCTCTTCAAGGGTAAGTGGAATGTTTTTATCTTCCTTTATTTTTTGCGCCATCTCAAGAAGCCACTTCGATTTGTTGGCATTGTTTCTCACACTGCTGATGTAAGGAAACAAATCTTCAGCTGTAGCACGGGAAAGAATTTTCATATCCGGGAAAGCTTCAAACAACTTTGGTGAAAGCTGGTTGATATGCCTGTCGGAATCTTGTGCGGATAACACAACACCTACCACCAATTGATATAAATTTTTATAATCAAGCGGGTGCTTATTCTTTTTATATTTTTTAAGAAGGGGTTTCATGGCCTCAGGCCAGTCAATTTTGTGTGGCATAAAAAAATAATTTTAATGAACTAAGATAAAATTAAAATGCTATCACGCAAATAACTGCCATAGCACTGCTTTTTATTTTTCACTTTTACTGTACATTCAGGTAATTATTTAACCCCATGATTTTTAGAAAAATTTTTCTTTAGCTACTCACGTGCCGACGGTTCAGGCTTTCCGAAGCAATCTCCTTGAATAAGTACTATTAACAGATTGACGATAATTCTGATAATTCTGAAGGCGTGTTACTCAAGGAGATTGCTTCGCCGCCGGAAGTTCTTTTTAATTCATAGTTTATTCTGGGCGGCTCGCAAAGGACGTGACGGGGCGTGACTCTTCGCTAACACGTAACCAGGAGGTGAGACGTATGTTCACTGGACAAGATGTGAGCCTTCCCATCACGTCTTTGCGAGCCTGCCTGTTCAGCAGACAGGGAGCCAGCACAAACATTTACCTGAAAGTATCAATCCGGCTCCGAAGCAATCTTCTTGGGTTAGTATTACCATTCACCGCCCCTGCATATTTTACAAATCCTGTATTTCTTCCCACAAATCTTTCCAGGTTGGGTTCAATGTATTTATTAGTTTTTCTTTGGCCTTCCTGTTTCCTCCCTTAATTAGTTTTTCTCTTTCTATGGCTAATTCAATGCGTGGTAAAAATTCGTACCAAACAATTTTGTTACAATTATATTTTGCAGTGAAGCTTTTAGGGTAAAATTTGGTTCGATGTTCAAAAATTCTTGCACGTAGTGCAGAGGTTACGCCGGTATATAAAACTGTATTGTATTGATTAGTGATAATATAAACAAACCCGCCATATTTCATTATTCCTGTTTTAAATAAATGTCGAAGATGATATCTGCAAAGTTATTTCGGATTTCCGAAAGGGTACTAAATCAAGAAGATTGCGTTGCCGCTGAAATTCTTTTATGACTTCTCACGAGGGACGAAGCAATCTCCTTGAAGAAGCAATGCTCAAGGGGATTGCCACAAAAAATGCTAAGTAATTTTGGTGCAAAGTCTTTTTAATTTAGGCATTTTTTTCTCCACAGGAGTCCTTCGGACGCAATGACGTCTCACGATTGCTACAAAAACGTGCTTGGTTATTCTTAATCCAAGACCTTTTTCTCAATGAAACTTTCAGTAACAGCAAACCAACTGACCGTCCTTGCGAGCCGCCAGGATAGAGATTAAAAATTGATGGAGTAACCGGCGGCGAAGCAATCTCCTTGAAGAAGCAATGCTCAAGGGGATTGCCACAAAAAATGCTAAGTAATTTTGGTGCAAAGTCTTTTCAATTTAGGCATTTTTTTCTCCACAGGAGTCCTTCGGACGCAATGACGTCTCACGATTGCTACAAAAACATGCTTGGTTATTCTTAATCCAAGACCTTTTTCTCAATGAAACTTTCAGTAAGAGCAAACCAACTGACCGTCCTTGCGAGCCGCCAGGATAGAGATTAAAAATTGATGGAGTAACCGGCGGCGAAGCAATCTCCTTGAAGAAGCAATGCTCAAGGGGATTGCCACAAAAAATGCTAAGTAATTTTTGGTGCAAAGTCTTTTTAATTTAGGCATTTTTTTCTCCACAGGAGTCCTTCGGACGCAATGACGTCTCACGATTGCTACAAAAACGTGCTTGATTATTCTTAATCCAAGACCTTTTTCTCAATGAAACTTTCAGTAACAGCAAACCAACTGACCGTCCTTGCGAGCCGCCAGGATAGAGATTAAAAATTGATGGAGTAACCGGCGGCGAAGCAATCTCCTTGAAGAAGCAATGCTCAAGGGGATTGCCACAAAAAATGCTAAGTAATTTTTGGTGCAAAGTCTTTTCAATTTAGGCATTTTTTTCTCCACAGGAGTCCTTCGGACGCAATGACGTCATCAAGGGGCAATGACGTCTAAGCTTTCAGTAACAGCAAACCAACTGACCGTCCTTGCGAGCCGCCAGGATAGAGATCAAAAATTGAGGAGTAACCGGCGGCGAAGCAATCTCCTTGAAGAAGCAATGCTCAAGGGGATTGCCACAAAAAATGCTAAGTAATTTTTGGTGCAAAGTCTTTTTAATTTAGGCATTTTTTTCTCCACAGGAGTCCTTCGGACGCAATGACGTCTCACCGCAGGCCAGACCGGTAAACCAGGCGATAAAAAAAGCCGGTACAAAATTGCACCGGCTTAAAAAGTTTTGTGTAAATATTATTCTTTAACCAACGAAACGGTCTGTATCTCGCCTCCACTATTCACCTTCAGCAAATAAGAACCGTTCGTAAATTTTGAAAGATCAAGTTGTTTTTGGTTCAATCCTTTGAAGGCATCAAATTCTAATTTGGTTGACGAGGAAATTGAACTCTATTATCAATACTTTTTTTGTTTTTTAAGAATGTTATGTACAAGGGTGCATTGATGGTTGTGTTTCCTGTACTTAGCATAAACTGGTAAATGTTTTGAACTACGCCATTTATTGTGTGGGTACGCGGAGATCTTACAGTGGTACCAGTGCCATTACCGCCATACTCATATTCCCAACAGCAATGGGTACCCGAGCCATTGTGGGTATATTCAAAAGTTGCTGAATTTGCAACCGCAGCGTTCATCGTAGTGGCTATGCTGCTTAGGTTAGATACATCGGTAACATCCTGGTCTGTAAAAAATCCCTTGCCTCCGGCACTTGCGAAGTCAGCAAAACGATCTGGATAGAGAGGGGTAGCATCATAAGTGTCATTTGGAGTTACACCGCTTAGGTCAACTATACTTTGCACATAGTTTTGATAAGTGTGGTCTCCTGCCGTTGGTTGATAAGAAACAAAAATACCTACTTCCCAACCCCCCATTGATAGCCCCGTGAGATTAATACCACTTACTCTATATGCTGCTTTTATATTATCTAATAAAGCTTTTATATCCCAAGGTCTTTTATAAGATCCCGGGAGTTGAACAGAAATAATTATGGGATAGTATATAACGTTAGAAAGCTGCACGCCTCCATCCCAACCGGCTCTTAAATAATCGTGCGGGCCGTATTTGGCAATTAAAGAAGTATCTGTACCCACTTCACCGCTTCCTGTAAAAAATATAATTGCCTGGTAAACATTTGAAGTTGAGTAATAGTTTGGTGGTAAATGAACCAAAGCGCCACTTGTAAAAGATCCGGAAGGGAAAGTTGTATAAAAATCAGTTGGAAGACTTGATGGCAGTTGCTGTGTTCTTATTGCACTGACATTATTTCCAAGAACATTAATTATAATAAAGTCCTTATCATTATTTAACCCTATATATTTTACATTTCTATTCATGTTTACATCGGCGGAGGAATAAACTTCTAAAAGTGTTGCAGATGGATTGAGGCTAAGAGTATTAATTAATATAAAATCCTTGTCATTGCTCAATCCAATATACCTCACATTCGAATTAAAATTCGCATTACCACCCCACAGCAAATTTTTACCATCAGATGAAATGGTATAAGCTGAAGAACTTCCAAATAATTGTGCATCGGTAGCCGTTATAAAATCAACCAGGCTTGTAGTAGATTTCTTTTCACTTAGCGAAGTTATAAGTGAAGGATCGGTACTTAATCCAAGATGGTTGCGATGGCGAACCGCTATTATATAATTTGAAGAGGGCACATTATTAAAAGTAACCTGACTTACGCCATCAACGTCCACAATATCACCATCCCGCTGAATTAATGCGCTCCTGGTTTGTAATACTGTGTTTCCTGAATAGATAGTTGGTGTTCTCAATTCAACAAACACCCAATCAACAATATTATCGTTGGCCGAAGCTTGGTTATTAAATACACCTGCGTTTGCTGTTTCTGTTACAGTATTTGCAACATGAGTGAAGCTGGTATTGTAAGGTGCCGTTCTGTAAGGATCAGAAAGCGGGATTAAATTAGTGGGAGTTCTTAAAGCATCACTCATTAAGCCTGTTGCAGTGTTATATGCGCCTTGTAAAAAAGCCCTTGCTTTTAAAAGATCAAATTTATCCAATGCAGTTAATTCACCAGATGCCGCAGTAATAGGTACAGAAATTTGATTGGTGGAAGTATTATGCGTTTCACTCGCAGAGCTCCAGTCGGTTCCATTAAAATAATATCCTCTTAAATTGCTTTCGGTTCCTGTAATATCTGCGGCATATATATATTGCCCGGCAATTGTAACCGTGCCGGTGATGCCTGTTTTTGTTACCGGCCAATACACAGAAACATAATCTGAAAGTTTTGGAGGTTTATTAGGATCTGATGTTGCAAGAACACGAACTCCTATTTTCGCATTGCTATAGGTTCCTGATGTCGTTAAAAATACAGGACGATAACTTGTGCCGGCACCAATAGGAATTTCATTTGAAGAAAGATTGGCTGTTACCTCTTTAAATACCTGCCCGGCGCCGGTCGTTTCTAAAAACTTGCCGGTGCCTGCACCACTTATTGCGGCAACATTTGAAAGTGTAAAATTAAAATTGGCGGTTTTTATTTTTCCATTTGTAAATGTTAGGCTCGTTCCTATTCTTGTATTTCCTGTAAGAGTTGCGCCGGCCGTATTATCCATTTCCAATACAGGAATGGTAAATCCATTCATGTTTACATTTTGATTTGCCGCACCCTTTAATGTGATTTTACCGGGCGTCGTTATATCCGCACTGCCCGTAACATCTCCCTGTACGATTAAAGTGCTACCGGCTTTCAGATTAAGATCGGTTGCATTTACAATTAACTGGGCTTTGATTGAAATGATAAAAAATACATGTAGCGTTATTGATACAAAAGCAGATTTTCGCAGCATATAAAAGGATTGATAATCTAAAGTACCAAATTAAATTGTAGATAAAAAGTATTCCGCATTTTTTCTACAGAGGAGTGCTACGGATGCAATGACGTCTTATGGGGGCAATGACGTCTCACGATTGCTACAAAAACATGCTTGGTTATTCTTAATCCAAGACCTTTTTCTCAATGAAACTTTCAGTAACAGCAAACCAACTGACCGTCCTTGCGAGCCGCCAGGATAGAGATTAAAAATTGATGGAGTAACCGGCGGCGAAGCAATCTCCTTGAAGAAGCAATGCTCAAGGGGATTGCCACAAAAAATGCTAAGTAATTTTGGTGCAAAGTCTTTTTAATTTAGGCATTTTTTTCTCCACAGGAGTCCTTCGGACGCAATGACGTCTCAAGGGGCAATGACGTCTCACGATTGCTACAAAAACGTGCTTGGTTATTCTTAATCCAAGACCTTTTTCTCAATGAAACTTTCAGTAACAGCAAACCAACTGACCGTCCTTGCGAGCCGCCAGGATAGAGATTAAAAATTGATGGAGTAACCGGCGGCGAAGCAATCTCCTTGAAGAAGCAATGCTCAAGGGGATTGCCACAAAAAATGCTAAGTAATTTTTGGTGCAAAGTCTTTTTAATTTAGGCATTTTTTTCGCAATGACGTCTCACGATTGCTACAAAAACATGCTTGGTTATTCTTAATCCAAGACCTTTTTCTCAATGAAACTTTCAGTAACAGCAAACCAACTGACCGTCCTTGCGAGCCGCCAGGATAGAGATTAAAAATTGATGGAGTAACCGGCGGCGAAGCAATCTCCTTGAAGAAGCAATGCTCAAGGGGGTTGCCACAAAAAATGCTAAGTAATTTTTAGTTCAAAGTCTTTTCAATTTAGGCATTTTTTCTACAGAGGAGTGCTACGGATGCAATGACAGTCTTATGGACGCAATGACGTCTCACGATTGCTACAAAAACGTGCTTGGTTATTCTTAATCCAAGACCTTTTTCTCAATGAAACTTTCAGTAACAGCAAACCAACTGACCGTCCTTGCGAGCCGCCAGGATAGAGATTAAAAATTGATGGAGTAACCGGCGGCGAAGCAATCTCCTTGAAGAAGCAATGCTCAAGAGGATTGCCACAAAAAATGCTAAGTAATTTTTGGTGCAAAGTCTTTTCAATTTAGGCATTTTTTTCTCCACAGGAGTCCTTCGGACGCAATGACGTCTCACGATTGCTACAAAAACGTGCTTGGTTATTCTTAATCCAAGACCTTTTTCTCAATGAAACTTTCAGTAAGAGCAAACCAACTGACCGTCCTTGCGAGCCGCCAGGATAGAGATCAAAAATTGAGGAGTAACCGGCGGCGAAGCAATCTCCTTGAAGAAGCAATGCTCAAGGGGATTGCCACAAAAAATGCTAAGTAATTTTTGGTTCAAAGTCTTTTCAATTTAGGCATTTTTTTCGCAATGACGTCTCATCGCAAGTTAGACCGGAAAACCAGGTCACAAAAAAGCCGGTACAAAATTGCACCGGCTTAAAAAGTTTTCTATAAAACATTATTCTTTAATCAACGAAACGGTCTGTATCTCACCTCCACCACTATTTACCTTCAATAAATAAGAGCCGCTGGCAAATTTTGAAAGATCAAGTTGTTTTTGGTTCAATCCTTTGAAGCCATTAAACTGTGATTTTTGAAGAAGCTTGCCAGCCACATCAGTCAGGCTGAGAATAATGGAAGATTCATTTTCAAGATCAATATTTACCGTGCTGAATTGCCTTGCAGGATTTGGATAAACACTTACGCCAAAAGCCTTGCTCGTTAACCTTATATTTTTAATACCGCTATAAGTAGCCTTGCCATCTTTATCCACCATTTTTAGCCTGTAGTATAAAATATTTGACCTGGAGGCTGCAGCGTTTATATCAGTAAATGCATAGCTGCCTGCAAGACCCGTGCTCAGGTTTACATCCACACGGCCAACCTTTTTAAAATCGGTTCCATTAAAGCTTCTTTGCAATTCAAAATAATCTGAATTCGCATCCTGGTTTGAAACCTGCCAATTGAGAATGGCATCTTTATCTTTTTTTATTGCGGAGAAATTAGTGAGGATAATTGGAAGAACTACATTATTTAGAGGTACATACGAATAACCAGTGTAAGCAGGTAAATTACTGTTCATAGCTCCCACTCCATAAAAAGGGGCAGTTGCATTTGTATTATCATTACCACTAATTTCAATATAAAAATTTAATTGAAAACTTGATCCGCCGTTAGGTAACTGAGCTAATCTAATTTGGGATGTCTGTCCCGCACCGGAGAATTCAACTTCAAGGGCATCTATTTCCACACCAGCAGTAAAGTTGTAAATAGGAGAACTAGCTGTAGGAGCAGTAAATAAATAATTATAAAACCCACCTTCATTTGATATAAGGGTTAAATAACTTGCTGTGGGCACATATGTATTTAAGGAATTGGATTTAATTGTAACTACTGGTTGAGGGCTTACAGTATTAGGTACCTGAAATGTAAATGCTACATTAGTAATCTGACCGGAAAAATTAGCACTGGATTTTATTACCACAATCGCAGAAGTAGGACTGCTTCCCGGTTTGATAGTGCCGGTAAATAGTTCTCCTACCATTTGGGCAAAAGAAAAATTAAAAGATCCAATAATAACAAAAACTAAGATTAAAATTTTTTTCATATTAATTTTTTTTAATTAGGTAATTCCTGTGTTCTTACAATTAATTCTCCATTAGATAATATTGTCGATAGTAAAAATGCTCTATCATTAGATGGACCTAGATATTTTACCTGACCGTTCATATTTAAATCTGAACGCTCGTAACCATTTTTAGTGTTAAGTTCATTATTGAGCAGAATCGAAAGAATAATTGCTCTGTCATTTCCGGGGCCCAAATACTTGCTTTGCATATTACCATTGGCATCGCCCCCCCACATTAGGTTTTTGCCCCCAGTATTTATATAAGCTGCAGATGTTCCAAACAGATTTAGGTCAGTAGCAGTAGTAATATCAACCAAACTTGCCGTTGATTTTGTTTCTCCCAATGCAGGCTTATAAGTAGATGGATCAGTACTCAACCCCAAATGGTTTCTATGCCTTACCGCAATCACATAATTTGCAGAAGCCACATTATTAAAGGTAACAGGGCTCACCCCATCAATATCTACAATATCGCCATCACGCTGCACAAGAGCGCTGCGTGTTTGCAATACCGTATTGCCCGGAGATACTGTTGTATTTCTTAATTCAATAAACACCCAGTCAACTATATTATCATTGGCTGAAGCCTGATTATTGAATACTGTAGCGCTGGCAGTTTCTACACCACTGTTTGCCACGTGCGTAAAGCTTGCAGAGTAAGGCGCTGTTCTGTATGGATCAGAAAGAGGGATTAAGTTAGTAGGAGTTCTTAAAGCATCACTCATCAAACCGGTGGTGGTATTATAAGCGCCCTGTAAAAAGACTTTTGCATTTAAGAGATCAAATTTATCTAATGCCGTAAGTTCACCTGTTGCCGCAGTGACCGGTGCGGAAATTTGATCAGTAGTTGTATTATGGGTTTCGCCTGTTGAACTCCAGTCAGTGCCATTAAAATAATATCCTCTTAAATTGGCCTCAGTCCCTGTAACATCGGAAGCATTAATGTATTTACCGGCAACTGTAACAGTGCCGGTAACGCCTGCTTTTGTAATTGGCCAATAAGCAGAAATATAATCAGAAAGCTTCGGTGGCTTATTTGGATCGGAAACGCCAACCACGCGTATTCCAATTTTAGCCGTGCTGTTATATGTGCCGCTGGTAGTTATAAAGGCCGGGCGATAATTGCTGCCTGCGCCGACCGGAATTTCATTTGCAGAAACATTTGCGGTTAATTCCTTAAATACCTGGCCTGTACCAGTAGTTTCTATAAACTTGTTCGCTCCCATGCCGGTGGATGTAGCCACATTAGAGAGCGTCAAATTGAAGTTGCCTGTTTTTAACTTGCCATTGGTAAAAGTAATGCTTGTGCCTATTCTCGTATTACCGGTAAGCACAATATTCGCGGTTGCATTATCAATTTCTAACGCAGGAATGGTATATCCATTCATATTTATATTTACCGGGCCGGTGCCGTTAGCTGTGTCTTTCAACAAAATTTTTCCCGGCCCGATAATATCGGCAGTGCCTGAGATGTTTCCCTGCACCGTTACAACAGCACCGGCCTGGATTGTAAATTGTGAGCTGTTTACAGTAAGTTGGGCGCTTGTTGACAAAGCTGAAAATGTAGAGAAGAGCAGGAAGAAAGAAGTAAATTTTCGTATCATATAAAATGATTTAATTCTTAAAATACTTTGTATAATATTACTTCAAAAGTAATAAGATAATTATCAAAATCAGTTATAACTTATCAAATGGCAGGAATGGATTATTACGCAGTGTAGCCCGGATGCAAATTAGTTTAAATGTTGCCAGAAATCTCAGTAAGTAAGATATTTTTTATAAGACACGCTATACACTCCTCTTTTGTGCATTTCTCATTTTAGCTTAGGTTTGTAATTCTTAAAATAAATGCATGTCTATAGAAATAAAAGTTCCTTCGATCGGAGAAAGTATTAATGAAGTAACCCTTGCCAAATGGATGAAGAAGGATGGCGATTGGGTGGAGCGGGACGAAGTGATCGCAGAGCTTGAAAGTGAGAAAGCAACCTTTGAGATCAATGCCGAGCTTGCCGGTATTTTGCACACCATCGCCAAAGAAAATGATACGCTCAATATAGGTGACGTGGCCTGTACCATAGATGATAAGGCCGAAAAACCTGCAAGCGCTAAAAAAGAACCCGCGAAGGAAGAAGGAAATAATAAAGATAAAAGTGCGGCAGAAGAAACCACTCAAATTGCTCCGCCCAAAGAATCCGCGCCTAAAGCGCCTAAAGCAGAAACGGATGGTGGCAACTCCACCGTAAAAACCACCCCGGTAGCTGCCGCCATATTAGCCGATAAAAAAATTGATGTAAAGAAAGTAACGCCCTCGGGCTCCAATGGCAGAATAACAAAGCACGATGTAATGGATGCGCTTTCTAACCCCGGCCGGCCAATTGATAAAAAGCTATTTGGCCGGGAAGAAAGATCTGAGAAAATGAGCAACCTGCGCAAAACGATCAGCCGCAGGTTAGTGGAAGCAAAAAACAGCACAGCCATGCTTACCACTTTTAATGAAGTGGACATGAGCCCGGTCATGGAGTTGCGCACAAAGTATAAAGAGGTCTTCAAAAAGCACCATGAAGTAAACCTTGGCTTTATGAGCTTCTTTACAAAAGCATGCTGCTTCGCTTTGCAGGAGTGGCCTGCGGTAAATGCCGGCATAGACGGCGATAATATTATTTACCACGACTACTGTGATATTTCGATTGCCGTTTCTTCACCAAAAGGGCTGGTAGTACCGGTGATAAGAAATGCCGAAAGCCTTAGCATGGCAGAGATTGAAAGGGAAGTGGTGCAGCTTGCGACGAAGGCTAAAGAAAGTAAGCTTACGATTGAGGAGATGACGGGAGGCACATTTACCATTACTAACGGCGGCATCTTCGGCTCACTTATGAGCACACCGATCATCAATATTCCTCAGAGCGCCATTTTAGGCATGCATAATATAGTCGAGCGACCTGTTGCTGTAAAAGGCCAGGTAGTGATAAAGCCTATGATGTATGTTGCCATTAGCTACGACCACCGGATCATTGATGGGCGCGAATCAGTAAGCTTTCTCGTAAGGCTAAAAGAAATGCTGGAAAATCCTGAGCAGTTGCTATTCGGAAAAGATCCTATAAAAGCTTTGCTTGAGCTGTAATAAAATAGTGCAAACAATAATTAATGGATAATTCCGGAAAATTTTTTTCTAAAGAAAATGAAGGAAATTATTTTATTAAATATTTACAATTTGCTTCTTCCTTAATTTCTGCGTATGATGGTGTTGAGCCCTTTCATCTATATCTGAAAAAATATTTCTCTTTCAATAAAAAGCATGGCTCGCGTGATCGTAAGCAAATAGCTGCTTTGTGTTATGGCTATTTTAGGTTAGGCCATGGCGTTAGTGAGCAGGTATCTTTGCACGATAAGTTTTTATTGGGAATATTTTTAGGCGAATCTTCACCTTCTTCATTGCCGGCTGCTTTAAAACCTGCTTGGAATGAGAAGATTACAGAATCATTGGAAAGTAAACTGAAAATTCTTGAAGAATTCTTTGATGCAAATAACATCTTTTCTTTTAGTAAAAATTTAAGTGAAAAAATTAATGCCAGGCAATTCGCTTTGTCTTTTTTACAACAGCCTAAGCTATTCATAAGAATCAGGCCGGGGAAAACGAATAGTGTAATAGACAAAATTAAAAAAGCAAATTTTTCATTTGAAAAAATGAACAGCGATTGTCTGGCATTCGCTCACAATGAAAAAGTAACCGGTGTAATTTCTGTTGATAAAGAAGCTGTAGTGCAGGATTATAATTCACAAAGGGTAGGAGAGGCTATATTGAAATATGTTAGGGTGAAGGATGATTCACCAATAAGTGTGTGGGATTGCTGCGCCGGGAGTGGGGGCAAATCCATTCTGGCAACAGATGCTCTCAAAAATATAGAGCTAACGGTGACCGATAAACGTTCTTCCATTCTTCAAAATCTTCGCAAGCGTTTTGTATCTGCCGGCATAGAAAATTATAAAGCATTTGTAGCAGACATTGCATCAGATAGCAAGTTGCCTTTGCCGGGACTTTTTAATCTTATCATTGCTGATGTGCCTTGCTCCGGCTCCGGCACATGGTCCAGAACACCTGAGCAATTGATTTTTTTTAAAGAAAAAGAAATTGACGGGTATGCCCATCTTCAAAAAAATATTATAAAAAAAGTTGTTCCCTTCCTGGCCGGAAAAGGTATTTTACTGTACATCACTTGTTCTGTTTTTAAAAATGAAAATGAAGATAATGTTGACTTTATTGCAAAAACATTTCACTTGAAATTACTACAGATGGAATATTTTGAAGGCTATGAAATGCAGGCGGATACCTTGTTTGTGGCTGCTTTTAGTAACACATAAAAATATGCGATTGTCAATGGTCAATGGTCAATGGTTAATGGTCAATGGTCAATGGTCAATGGTCAATGGTCAATGGGTAATGTGCAATGTGCAATGTGCAATGTGCAATGTGCAATGGGCAATAGTCAATTATAATTCAACAGAAAAATTCTTTATCGAAAGATGATTCTATCAGAGTTTGTGTGGGCGATTAGCCTATTGTTGCGGTTTTTATTTTTTCTCCTGAATCCGGGAAGCCGCCCACGTCACGTCCTTGCGAGCCGCCCTCATAGAGATTTGAATTGAACTAATTTACCGGCGGCGTGGCAATCTCCTTGCGTTAGTGTGATCAAGGAGATTGCCACAAAGTTTTCCGTAACCACTGTTCAATTCCATTCTTTATGCTGGAAAACTTTTCTCCATGGGAGCCCTTTGGGCGAAAGACGGCGCAGTATGCATGCGTCTTATGTAGTGTCTGCAAGAAAACCCTTAAACCATCTACAGCTAAGGATTACAGAGGGAAAGTAGTTACGAACACATGTTGATAAGTGTTGATTTTGCTGGATTTCAGTATAGTTTTTGCTCATTATTGGCAGCTAAAACACTATCCGATGCGCCAACGTTTTGAACAACAAATGAACCTTCGTACCATAGCGATTTCCGATGTAAGATTTCCCTTAAAAAGCCGCGATGAACTACCACCTGTTTTAAAAGCATTACAATATATTTTTGTAACACCAGAACTAAACGGGAAAGTATTTTCATTGCTGGAAAATAAAATAGTTTCCGGCAAAAAGAAAACAGGGCGTCCGGGAATGGACCTTTGGCATATTCTTGTCCTGGCAGTTGTTCGCCACGCACTTAGTACCAACTGGGATCGCTTGGAATATTTAGCCAATTATGATGAATTATTAAGGAGAACAATGGGCGTACATGCCACAGCATTTATAGAAGAAGATAAAATCGAATTTGGTTATCAAACTATATTAGATAATGTGCAGTTAATTGATGAAGAATTGTTGCAACAAATTAACCAGCTTATTGTAGAAGCAGGGCATTCATTGCTTAAAAAAAAAGAAGAAGAACTTAGGCTTAAAACGGACAGTTATGTTTTAGAAACCATTTTCCCACCGATTTAAATTTGTTGTGGGACAGTTCACGAAAGTGCCTGGACATGATCAAAGTATTGAAAAAAGAAACCCAACTTGAAGGCTGGCGAAAAATTAAACATATTCGCAAAACCATCAAAAGTATTTTCCGGGCTACCTCGCAGCAGGTATTCAAGGGCAAAAAAGAAGCCTTTGTAAAAAAATATTTGCAACATACTGAAATCTGGTGCATCGCTGCCAGGCCATACTGGATAGTAATATTGTTGTAGATAGTACCGCTGCAACAGCGGCCCTGGCGGGGTTACAGCTTTATAAGAAATATGCTGTAAAAATGATAGATTTAGTGCGGCGCCGTTTAATAGAAGGCGAAGCAATACCGGCTGCCGATAAAATTTATTCCATCTTTGAGCCGCACACAGAATGGATTACTTGAACAAACGGGTAGAATTGGGGCACCTGCTGCTGATACTACCGACCAGCTTCATTTTATTGTAGATTATAAAGTGATGGAGAGCCAGAAAGATCCCTCGCAGGTAGCGCCTCTAAAAGAGCGGCTGCAACAGAAATTTAAAGGCAAAAAAATTACAGTCATAGTTTTGATAAAGGCTTTTACAGTAAAGACAACTTGCAGGCCTTGCAACAGTCAAAGACGAAGTGATCATGCCTAAAAAAGGTAAGCTCAATAAAGAAGAAAAACAAAGAGAGCATACAAAGGAATTTAAAAAATTACGCTATGCCCTTCAGCCGTAGAAAGCAATATCAACATGCTGGAGCATCATGGATTAAACCGTTGTGTTGACAAAGGATTACATGGCTTTAAAAGATATGCGGGGTTAAGTGTATTGGCATATAATTTACACATACTGGGTAACGGCCTTATAGAAAAGGAAAAACAAAAAGAAAACAAACGGCTTAAAAAACAGGCCGGACTTTATAGAAAGGCCGCCTGACCGGGCTCTGAAACAAGCGATGATTGGAAAATTATAAAAGAGTTATGCGCGGCCGTAAAAAAAAGCAAGGAGAAAGCAACTCAAAGACCTTCATAACACTAAAATATGGAAGATATTTTCCGATTAGCGCTACTCAGCAGCAGGCGTTGCTGATTTTTATAAAATTGAATTTAATTTTTTAAAAAATAGGAGTTTTCTTGCAGACACTATGTATGCGCCTTGTTGGATATTGAATGATTTAAAAACTAAATTGAGCCTATCTCTTGATCCTTGAAAGCCGCCCCCGTCACGTCCTTGCGAGCCGCCCTCATAGAGATTTGAATTGAACTAATTTACCGGCGGCGTGGCAATCTCCTTGCTTTAGTGTGATCAAGGAGATTGCCACAAAGTTTTCCGTAACCACTGTTCAATTCAATTCTTTATGCTGGAAAGCTTTTCTCCATGGGAGCCTTTGGGCGCAAAGACGGCGCAGTGTGCATGCCTCTTATGTATGCGCCTTGTTGGATATTGAATGATTTAAAAACTAAATTGAGCCTATCTCCTGATCCTTGAAAGCCGCCCCCGTCACGTCCTTGCGAGCCGCCCTCATAGAGATTTGAATTGAATTAATTTACCGGCGGCGTGGCAATCTCCTTGCTTTAGTGTGATCAAGGAGATTGCCACAAAGTTTTCCTTAACCACTGTTCAATTCCATTCTTTATGCTGGAAAACTTTTCTCCATGGGAGCCTTTGGGCGCAAAGACGGCGCAGTGTGCATGCCTCTTATGTATGCGCCTTGTTGGATATTGAATGATTTAAAAACTAAATTGAGCCTATCTCCTGATCCTTGAAAGCCGCCCCCGTCACGTCCTTGCGAGCCGCCCTCATAGAGATTTGAATTGAACTAATTTACCGGCGGCGTGGCAATCTCCTTGCTTTAGTGTGATCAAGGAGATTGCCACAAAGTTTTCCTTAACCACTGTTCAATTTAATTCTTTATGCTGGAAAACTTTTCTCCATGGGAGCCTTTGGGCGCAAAGACGGCGCAGTATGCATGCGTCTTATGTATGCGCTTGTTGTATATTGAATGATTTAAAAACTGAATTGGGACTATCTCCCTCACCTTGAAAGCCGCCCCCGTCACGTCCTTGCGAGCCGCCCTCATAGAGATTTGAATTGAACTAATTTACCGGCGGCGTGGCAATCTCCTTGCGTTAGTGTGATCAAGGAGATTGCCACAAAGTTTTCCTTAACCATTGTTCAATTCCATTCTTTATGCTGGAAAGCTTTTCTCCATGGGAGCCTTTTGGGCGCAAAGACGGCGCAGTGTGCATGCGTCTTATGTAAGCGGCTCGCCAGGTGGACTTATTCCGATAAAATAAAACTTACTGCACGACAACCTTAAAGCTGTCACTTTTCTTTCCATCAAAAAACCTGAGAATATAAAGACCTCTCGCTAATGGCTGAAAGCCGTTAAACTTAATAAGTTGAGTTTGGCCTTGTTGCAGATTTACCGGTTTTAATAAATATAAATTTCCTGAAACATCATACAAACCAAATGTTGCTGCCGCCGTAGTGGAAGGTTTTACCACTACCGAAAATTCGTTGCTAAATGGATTTGGAAAAATCCGGATTGTTTTATCACCCAAAATAGAAGATATATTTTTAGCAATGCGTTGTTGCAGCAAATCATCATAAGCAATGTGAAAATTAGGAATGCCGTACCCGATACGATCATCCGGGTTGTTGTATATGCTGCTGCTTTTTTCGACAGCCAAAATTATTTCCATATTTGAAAATTCGGGAAAGGCCTGCCACAGGCAAGTAATAAGCCCTGCCACATTAGGCGTAGCGTAAGAGGTACCGTTACCTGAAGCCACCTGTCCGTTTATATTAAACAAAGCTGTACCCACACCCACCGAGGCTATCGCCGGCTTTACCTGTCCGTCAGATGAAGGGCCATAGCTGCTAAAGCCACCAACAATTCCTGAAGAATTTACGGCGCCAACCGCCACTATACTATCTGCATCTGCCGGCGTAATAATATAGTGCCAGCTATTATTTCCTTCGTTGCCTGCGGCTACCACTACAATCATTCCTTTTTTTGCCGCAAGGTCCGCGGCCCTGGCAATCATTGTTGTGTTGCCGTTCATGTCAGCATAAGTATGGTTGAATAGCGGGTTATCAAATTGATTATACCCGAGCGATGTGGAGATCACGTCAACACCAATACTGTCGGCTCTCTCTGCTGCTGCTGCCCAATATTGCTCTTCCACAGGCGATTCGCTGTTTACGTCTTCCGTTCTATATAAATAATAAGTTGCTTTGGGGCTGGTGCCAACCAATTGGCCGGGCAGGTTAGCGGCCATTATCGAGAAGCACTGCATTCCATGCGGATGATCTTCATCTACACTGTTTTCGCTATTAACGAAATCATAAGTTTCACCAACCTGGTCGTTATTTCTTACGCTGTCAAAAGCTGCCAGGGACAAGTAATGATAAAAGCCCGCATCTAAAATAGCCACCAGCATTCCCTCACCATGAAAGCCTTTGTTGTGCAAATATTCTCCTTCGTGAATGTGAATCTGCGGATCTGAACTACCGTAATTATAAAAATTTGAAACATTGCTTACCGTTGCCAGCGAAGTAATAGTATTTATTTGTTCGTTGAACTTATTGTTGTTTGGTGATTGCGCACTTACCCGCCGCATAACGGGCCGTGAAGCGATCACAAATGAGAAGCTGTTAATTTTTGCCAATGCTGCGGCATCAGTGGTTTCTATACAAACCTGGTTTAGCCATTTGGAATTGTCAAGTATAGTAACGGTACCGGCTAAACGCACACTGTCAATGTAGCGTGGCGTAATAGGAAGGTCCGTTTCATCAATAGCAATATTTTGCTTAGCTCTTCTTGCAATTGCTTTTGCCGATAAAAATTGTGCTGGATTATTAATAATAAATGGTGTGCCTGCTTTGTCTTTAAACCTTATAACGTATTTACTAAATTGTGCTGAGGCCGATGTTGAAAAGAAAATAAAAATGCTTAGGATAAAACTAAATTGTTTGATAGCGTGTGCGTAGTGTACCCTGCTAAAGCATTTCATTTTTTCAGTTATGATCTATAATAGATAACTTAATTCCAAATCCTTTATAACTATTAGAAACTCCCTGGTATTCCCAATGTAAAAATTCTTTATAAATTAATCCAATCCCTTTAGCATACTTTTCAACAGCATACGTTCTTTCCCGGTACGAAGTGCCCTGCTGTGAAGGGTACTGGCCCAAAGTTTCATCTTTTTGAAAAACTTTAATAGTACTATCGAACGTAAGAGAACTTATCGTGAGCGGCACATTTACGCTATCATAAACATAATCCCAATCTGCAGTAAAGTCGCTGGCAAAATCATCCAAATCCGCATAAGCCATTGGGCTTAAATAAGTGTTTCCTTTCCAGGTAAAATCCTGTTTAATGGGGAGCTTCAATTTCAAAAAGCGAAGATTGTTTTCTATAAGTTCAACCGAGGTTTCCGTTGGCACCACCATGAACGTATTAGAGGGAACCCAATCCTGCGAAGGGTCTTTTCTTTGATAACGTTGTATGCGATAGGCCGGCCGTCCAAGATTGTCTGTTATTTGCGCTTCCACTCTATCTTGCGCCTGGTAATGCACCAAGCTTGCGGCCTTACCAAAATTCAGGTAATACACCGTGGAATCCATATCGTAGGTGATGTATTTTCCCACCTGCAACGGATAGTAATCTGACAATGCAGCACTGCTAAATTTATCATTTTCCTTTTTGCAGGAAATGAAAGCAAGTGAAATAAAAAACAATACAGCAATGTATTTAACCATATAAAAATATTGAGAATGTATTTAGTGTTCTTTATAAAGAGTGTTATAAAAAGGGAAATGCTGCGTTAAAAAGTTACTTTCAATTTCGCTGAATCACTCCGCCGCCAATCACATCATCCCCTTCATAGAAAACGGCGCTCTGTCCGGGAGCTATTCCTTTCACCTCCCGGTAGAAACGGACATTTATCCCGTTTTCGTATTTGAACAAGGTTGAAAGTGCGCCTTTATCTTTATACCTGATTTTTGTAACTGCTTCCCTTCCGTCACTTATGTCGTCATACTTTATCCAGTTAATACCCGCCACCATCATGTCATTCCTTTCCAGGTCCTCTTCATCTCCCAGCACAATAGTATTTGTTTCCGGAATAATTTCAGTTACGTAAGCCGGTTTGCCCAAAGCAATGTCAAGGCCTTTGCGTTGCCCGATTGTATAGAAAGGGTAACCTTTATGCGGACCCAGGATGTTGCCTTTGGTATCTACAAAATAGCCTCCCGAAACTTTTTCTTCCAGGTCAGGAATTCTTCTTTTTAGAAAACCGCGATAATCATTATCGGGTACAAAGCATATTTCATAGCTCTCACTTTTTTTAGCAAGTTCAGGATAGCCAAAATCATGCGCCATTTGCCTGATCTCTGTTTTGCGGTAACCGCCCAGCGGCAAAATAGTGCGACTTAGTAAATCCTGCTGCAAGCCCCACAGCGCATAGCTTTGGTCTTTAGTTTCATCTACGCCTTTTCTTAAAAAGAAACGATCGTTAGTGTGTTTGTGCACTTGCGCATAATGCCCTGTCGCGATAAAATCACAATTAAGTGCATCCGCTCTTTTAAGCAAGGCTCTCCATTTAATATGCGTGTTGCACATCACACAGGGGTTTGGCGTGCGGCCGGCAATATATTCTTCCACAAAATTGTCAATCACAAAATCACCAAATTCTTCTCTTATGTCCAAAATAAAATGCGGAAAACCGTGCTGCACCGCGGCCGAGCGTGCATCATTAAAACTATCAAGGTTGCAGCAGCCGGTTTCTTTTTTATTATTGCCGGAGCTTGTTGCATAATCCCAGGTTTTCATAGTAATGCCCACTACCTCATACCCTTCGTGATGAAGCATTAGTGCGGCAACGGTACTGTCGATTCCGCCACTCATTGCCATTAAAACTTTGCCTTTTTTACTCATGATTTTTTATAAACCTGCAAAGATAAGAAGATTACAATGGGGCTTGTATTGATAAACGGAGATTTAGGAATTTCTATTTTGAAGGAACACAACGGACATAACGTTTACACGAAGGGCACTAAGTAAATGAATGCATATAAATCTTCGTGTTCTTTACGTCCCATCTTGTTCTTCGTGTTCCTACGAAGTTAGAAGCAAGCCACATGGTTTTATACATTCATTCACTTAACTTTGCCACCCGTAAATAAAAAAATATGAGTGGCGCATTAAAGGAAGTACGAAACAGGATCGCAAGTGTACAAAGCACGCAGCAAATAACCAAGGCAATGAAGATGGTTAGTGCAGCCAAGCTTAGAAGAGCGCAGGATGCTATTATTCAGATGAGGCCGTATGCAAAAAAGCTGCAGGAGATGCTCAACAATATTGTGAGCAATGCTGATGCGAATGTGGGCATGGCGCTTGCTGCGGAGAGACCGGTACAAAAAGTTTTAGTAATTGTGATCACCAGCGACAGGGGATTGTGCGGCGGTTACAACAGTAATCTTATCAAACTTGCCAAACAAATAATTCATGAGAAATATCCGTCACTGGCAGAGAAATCAGCAGCCGGGATTTTGACTGTTGGTAAAAAAGGATATGAGCATTTTACCAAGAATAAGTACCAGGTAATTGACCAGTACTGGAATATTTTTGCTGACCTCAGCTTTGAAAATATTGCGGCTGCTTCAAAATTTGCAATGGATGCATTTACCAAAGGTGACGTGGATGCAGTGGAATTAGTGTACAGTGAATTTAAAAATGCTGCAACCCAAAACTTTATAGCGGAGCAATTTTTACCGGTCAAAAAAACAGAGAAGAAAAAAGGCGAAGCGAATGCTGATTTCATTTTTGAGCCGGATAAAGCTATTTTGATCCGGGAGCTGATGCCTAAGATTTTGAATACACAATTATACAAAGCAATATTAGATGCGCATGCAAGTGAACACGGCGCCCGTATGACCGCGATGGATAAGGCAACCGATAATGCACAGGAACTTTTGAAGTCATTAAAAATAAGCTACAATCGTGCAAGGCAGGCTGCCATTACAACAGAGCTTACAGAAATTGTGAGTGGAGCGGCGGCGTTGCAGGGGTGACCGATAGGTTAATGGGTTAATAAGTTAATAGGTCAATGGTCTGTAGACAATAGGTCCATATTCAATATTCAACAATCAATAATAAACCTTGCTTATGATAAAATTGATTGACCTGGAAGTTTATAAGATCGCTATGATTATTGGGGGATGATGTTTGGGGATTTAGTTGACAAATGGGATTATTTTAATAAGGATACATTAGGAAAACAGTTTCGTAAAAGCTGCTGATTCGATTGCTTTAAATAATGCGGAAGATTTTTTATAAAGAAAATAAAAACTTCAATTATTAAAGCAGGGGAGCAGCTTATGAATGCACAACCCGTTTAAGAAAAGCAATGAAAAGAAATTAATACCAAAGAAAAAAATATTGAATCAAGAATTTTATTTGAAAAGTATTTGAAGCTGGTAAATGCCTGCATCAAAATCTATTGGTCAGTCAGCCATAAAAAAACCGCAAAATGAATCCAGTGAATAAAATTCTTAAAAATCGTTTTGCAGGTTTTGTAACCAGTCGCGGCCAAATGACTTATTGACTAATGACCAATGACTAAAACAGTGTATGGAAATAAGCCAAATCATCCCACATATAGAAGCACTGATCTTTGCGAGTGATAAACCTTTATCCGCAGACGAATTGGTGGAACTAATCAATAATGCTCTTGGCTTTATTGAAGACCGTGCAAGTGCTGAGCAAGTGGTGGAGGCAATAAAAGCAATAGAAGAAAAATACTGCTCAGAATTTTATTCATTTGAAATAATACAAAGTGGCGGCGGCTGGCAATTTCTAACCAAAAAAGAATACCATAAAACCATTGCCCAACTCAGCGGGGATAAATTTCTAAAAAAACTTTCGGTTGCATCTTTGGAAACACTTTCAATAATCGCCTACAAGCAGCCGGTAACGAAATCTGATATAGAAATAATCCGTGGGGTAAATTGTGACTATGCCGTACAAAAATTATTGGAGAAAGAGTTAGTGGTGATTGCCGGAAGAAAAGAAGATGCTCCCGGCAAGCCGCTGATCTATACAACTTCTAAATCATTCATGGACTATTTCGGGATTAATTCACCTGATGACCTTCCAAAAATACAGGAAGTACTAAACCAGGAAATAATAGAGGCAACGAAAATTGAGAACGCTGAAAAAGAATCGGCTGTTGAAGCAGAAGAATTGGAAATACCCACAGAAGTTGATCATGGAGAAAATCAATCTGCAGAAATAGCAGAAGAGCCGGCAGGCCATCCCTGAATAGAAATCCGAATTAGCATATAATAAATTTATCAGCATGCCTGAGGTTTTACATCATAATCAACTCGCGGAGATCGCGAAGGAGTTTGGAACGCCTGTATATATTTATCATGCAGAAAAAATTGCTGCACAATATAATAAGCTCATCTCCGCATTTAAAAAAATGGATGCAAAATTCTTTTACGCCTGCAAAGCCCTCTCTAATATCAATGTACTAAAGTATGTTCAAAGCCTTGGCGCTTCGCTTGATTGTGTAAGCATTAACGAAGTGAAGCTGGGATTGATGGCTGGCTTTACCAAAGAAGATATTTTGTTCACTCCTAACTGTGTGGACCTTGCTGAAATAATTGAAGCCAAAGAGTTGGGCGTTATCATCAACATTGATAACATTTCTATATTGGAACAATTTGGCCATAAATATAGGGGTTCCTATCCGGTATGCGTTCGCCTGAATCCACACATTATGGCGGGCGGAAATTTTAAAATATCAACCGGCCATATCGATAGCAAGTTCGGCATCAGCATACACCAGATGCGCCACATTGAAAGAGTGGTGAAAAGCACAGGCCTTAATGTTACCGGCATTCACATGCATACCGGCAGCGAAATAAAAGATATAAATGTTTTCCTGCAGGGGCTTGAAGTAATGTTCGGGATGGCGGAACATTTTCCGAATATTAATTTTATTGATCTCGGCAGCGGATTTAAAGTGCCGTACAAAAATGGCGATATAGAGACGGATGTTGATCTGCTGGCGCAAAAAGTAATGGTGGCCTTTAAGAACTTTGAAAAAGAACAAGGAAAGAAGATCCAGATATGGTTTGAGCCGGGAAAATACCTTGTAAGTGAAGCGGGCTATTTTGTTGTAAAAGCCAATGTGGTAAAGCAAACGCCGGCAACTGTTTTTGCAGGTGTCAACAGTGGCTTCAATCATTTAATAAGGCCTATGTTTTATGAATCGTATCACAACATTGAGAACATAAGTAACCATAAAGGGCCCGAGCGCATTTATACTGTCGTTGGCAATATTTGCGAGACAGATACTTTTGCCTGGGACAGAAAAATAAATGAGATAAGGGAAAGCGACTTGCTTGTGTTTTATAATGCAGGTGCTTATGGTTTTGAAATGTCTTCAAATTTTAATTCAAGGT
This sequence comes from Hanamia sp., assembly GCA_965217965.1. GTDB lineage: Bacteria > Bacteroidota > Bacteroidia > Chitinophagales > Chitinophagaceae > Ginsengibacter. Next base: position 2,783,721 of record CBDCJQ010000002.1, read on the forward strand.
TGAAGCCTGCCGAGGTTTTTGTGAAAGACGGCAAAGCAACGCTGATTCGTAAGCGGGAAGTTTTTGAAGATCTTTTGAAGAACCAGGTGGTGTGAGTTTTACAAAGCAAAAAAAGAAATACATTCCATGCTAATCTTTATGGTCTTAAAATAGCAAGCTGAGAAAGTGACAACTTATTGTCATTTTTTTATGCTTTAGCGCTCTAAGAAGTTTGATTTGTTTAAATATTACATCAGGAAATAAGCCCTGGCATTATAAAATTTTCAATGAGTATGACGATTGGCAAATGGTTTAGGACGCGCTATAATAAAATTACAGAGAGTATTGCTTTTTACCCGGCGCTTATAGCTATCGGTTTTTTGCTGCTCTCCTGGGGCATGCTCGAGATCGATTTTTCTCAATGGGGAAAGAATTTAAAAAGTGACCTGAGCTGGCTTAGCCTGAAGGATGCGAGTACCGCAAGATCTATCATTTCTACCGTGGCAGGCGCCATCATATCTCTTACTGTTTTTAGTTTTTCTATGGTAATGATTGTGCTCAACCAGGCCGCTTCGCAAATGAGCAACCGCGTGCTGACCAGCATGATCGAGAATCGCTTTCAACAAGTGATTCTCGGCTTCTACATAGGCACAATTGTGTATGCGCTTTTTTTACTTAGTACCATTAGGGATATTAATAGCGGTGTATATGTTCCTGCTTTAAGTATTTACCTGCTTATACTTTTAACCGTTATTGATATTTTCCTCTTTATTTATTTCCTGGATTATGTAACGCAGACGGTGAAGTATGAAACTGTTATTCATCGCGTACAAAAGCAAACTATGGCTACAATGAAAAAAGATTTTTTAGATATTAGAGAAGAAGCTGTTCACTGGAAAGGATTACCGTGTGTGGAAGTATTTACCGGGGAATCCAATTACTTTCAGGGAATAAATGAACGGAAGATGGTAAAGATTGCAAGTGAGCAAAATCTCTACATATCTTTTCTGCACAAAGAGACTACTTACCTGATAAAAGGAAATGTGTTAATGTTGGTCTATTGCAATGAGAAAATTAAAGACGATTGCTTAAAGGAACTCCTAACTGCCACCGATTTTTATAAAGGGCAACCGATAGATGGAAATGCAGAGTACGGCTTCAACCAGCTTGCGGAAGTAGCTATTAAAGCTTTGAGCCCCGGCATCAACGACCCGGCGACAGCGGTTATCTGCCTTCATGCCTTGAGCGATTTATTTTCTTACCGGCTGTACCGGCGCCTTCCCCAAGTTATTTGCGACAATGAAAATAAAGAGCGCATTTACCTGCCGTCTTCTTCCTTTGCCGATGTGTTTGAAAAATGCGTATACCCGATATGGAATTATGGAAAAGAAGACCAATACATTCAAAATGAAATTATACTTATGGTAAAGCAGCTAAAAAAATCTGATTATAAAAACATGTACGCTGACTTATTTGATAAACTGTTGGATGAAGTGAATAATCATAAGAAAACAAAGATGGCTTGAGGGGAAACGATTGCCCTCCTTACTTCTTCTTATCAGTCAAACTATAAGTGATGGGTTGTACCCTATAAGCCTTTACAGGCTTGTTAAATTGAACGGCACTATTCCACTTCGGGCTTTCATTGATTACCCTTAACGCGTCTTTATCTATCTCTTTGTAGCCGGAAGATTGTAAAACTTTTGCGATACTCACATTGCCATCTTCATTAACTATAAACTGAATTTGCACGGTCGCGGTAGTAGTACCATCGCCTTTAACAGCAAGATCTTTAGTTGCATTTTTGGCAATGTATGATTGCCAGGCTTTTTGGCCTCCCCTAAATTCCGCCTCTTTTTCAAACACATAATTCTTTATTTTTTTACCATCCTCATTATAGCCTTCTACTATTCCTTCCTTTGCATTATCCAGCAGGTAATAATGCATCGCCAATTGCTTATTTGGATAATAATGAAATAAGTATTGTGCTTTTCCTTCCGCATAAAATCCTGAATCTTCCACGGCGCCTTTGCGGGAATAGAGCACCTGCAGGCCGATAGGATTTTCGAGTACTGTATCGGCGTATGTTGACTTTCCACGCAACGCATTTCCTGCCAGCCAGTAAGAAGTGGTTTTATAAAAGTTACCTTCCTTTATAAAATTTGTATAGTAAACAGCTTTATCCTGCGGGGCCGCAGCCCACTTTGCATCATAATACTTAACAATTGTTTGCGACCTGACAAAAAAATTCGAAATAATTAGTAAAAAAACAAGCGACAATCTCATAAAAATTTTGCTTGCAAAATAATAAAAAGAATAACCAGCGGCTCAGAAATGTTTTGAGCAACTATATCAAAGACGATTGCAATAGAAAATTTACTATAAGTAAATAAGCCGCTTACTACAAATACAGCTTGCTAACTTAATTATTTTTACACCGGTTGAAGTTTAAATTTTATTAAAAACCAATATTCAATATCCCCGCTTATCCAGTAATCGCAAAAGAGATCCAGGCTTTCCTCTGAATACCACAATTTATCCAGGTTATGTTTTCTGAAAAGAAATAATAACCTGTTTTGTTTTAGAAAATTTTGTGCAATTGTCATTCAGTTCGTTCTTTAGTTAATCAATCCTGAAACTTATCGTTATTGTATCTTAAAAAACCATCCCCTAAGGCGGTGGTAATGTTCTGTGGGCTTTGCCTGAATTGTTTTGCCAAAGCCACGAAGAAAAACCCGTCTGGCCGGCCATTCGCACAGGCTTTGTTTTCCTTATTTTTTCGTAGAAAAAATTCTTTGTGCCTCTAAGAAGCTGTTTAAAAACGATTGTATGAATTTTCTTATATGGCTAAAAGTGGTCGGTAGGGACACCGACCACGGCGGATCGCCGCCGTTCGTGTCCCACGAACGGCTTAAATGATGAATCAAAATTCTAATTTTAAACAGCTTCTAAGTCTTTGTGGCAAAATTCTTTTTTGTGTTGGCTTGTTGAAATTGAGAGTAATATGAAAAAGGAGTTCAAAAGATATTTCATAACTTTTTAGTAAAGAGGGCTCTGTATAACCTCCTGTCATCGATATATTATCCGCTCAACTTGCCGGCTTCTTCCTGGCTTGCATATTCTTCCTCGGGCTTGGGCAATATCTTCACCGTTGAGTGTTGCAACGAAATAACGGATGAAGCGGAATAGAGGCCCAGCGCACTTCCAGAATAAGCATAATCCATGAGGGTAAGCTTTACTTCGTCATCAATGGAGAGTTCGATATAGTTGCCATAGCGAATGAGCTTGAAATAAAAAGAGTTTGTTTTCTTAATGCTAAAAATTCCTGATTGTATATCAGTAAAAATAAAATTCTGCCTATTGTTCGCCGGGTTAAATCCCCACGACCTTATCTGCACCAGCCCGTTGATAACGTCAAACGAAATATAATATCCATTGGCATCCTTGTCCACATCGCACACCAGGCCAAATTTACCCATACCCTCTACCGTTAGTAAGCCTTCCCAAATAAAACCCGGCGATGGCTTTTGAAAACAAAATACCTCGTACCCGCTTCTGGCCCCGCATGTCCATTTACCGGGTTCAAGAGTTGATGAAGCTGTTGAATTAGAAAGCAAATGACGCAGATCTCCCAATTCATGCTGCTGCAAAATTTTTACGGCCATGTTCTCCCAGCGGTAATAGCTTTTTAGCACTAACCTTCCATTGGCATCCGTATCGAGTTCTTTTGGAGGTGGCAGCACACGCAAGGCATCTATTTTACCATACGCATAGAAAAAATTATACACCAGCAAATGTTTTTCATCCTGTACAATACGGGCAGCATAGTTTCCCTGCGGCAATAGCACATCGGCATGAAAAGAATGATATTCCCCAAAAAAATCCGGGGCAAACCAATAGCGAACTTTTATATCTTCCCTGATGGAACCTAACAAATAGTGCCTGCCGTTTAACTCAAATACACAGGGGCATTCAATATCATCATACACCATTGGATAAAGTAATGGCGGCATTAGCTCAACCAGATCATTAGTGATTTTTACAATGCCTACGCAACCCCTCCGCGACACGGGCCCAGTAATAGTGCGGGCACATAGCAACAGGTACACATCACCGTTATATTCATACCGGAAAGGATCCCGAAAGCTAAGCCACTTCCTTGGATTAGCATCCGGTGCTTCATAATAAATACCTTTGGGCGCAATGGGATAAATTTTTTTCCTGTTCTTTTTCCATTTGATAAGATCACCTGACTCCGCCAGGCCGATTCTTGAAATAACGCCACGATCCCTTCGCTGTAGCCCGGTATAATACATTTCAAATTTCTTATTCCCTGCACTGTCCTCAACCCGGCATACATCCATTGTCCACAGCATATCGTCGTCCCATTCCCCGGGGTCTCCCACAAATAAAGCATTGTTTACCCTTTGCCAGGCGATACCATCTTTTGATGTAGCATGGGCGATGTAATCGTGGTTCGGAATAATCAGGTGAAACAGGTGATAAATTCCTTCGTGTATGATCACCGTTATATCGCCAATTTCCCAATCACTAAAGCCCGATCCTGAATACATATTTAGTTACCTGTTTTAAATTAAAAATACAAAATGCTGATGTTCACCATTGCTGCGACCTAAACGTTGAATGTCAATTTTACCGCTATCCGCTATCAATTCCGAAACGCACGCAGTTATTTTGATTTGGCTATTTTTACAAATATCAGATAATGTGAATAAAGAAATGACAAACGGATATTATATACAGCTATTCAGCCCCCATGGGCTTATACGCTTCAATAATCCTGAAATCGGCAGGGATAAAGACACGGGTGGCCAGGTAAAATATGTGCTGGAGCTTTTAGAAAATCTTTCATTGCATCCGCAGGTACGAAAGGTAGATCTCTTTACCCGCCGCATAGCCGATAAGAGAGTCTCTTCTTCTTATGAAAAACAAATTGAAACGGTAAATGATAAGGCCCGCATTGTGCGTTTGACCTGCGGTGGCAATGCTTACCGTCAGAAAGAATCATTATGGAATCACCTGGATGAGTTTATCGATAAAACAATTCGTTTTATTGAAAAAGAAGATGATTTTCCCGATGTGGCACATGGCCACTATGCTGATGGTAATTACCTGGCCGGGCAAATAAGTGAGGTGTTTGGAATACCTTTTATTGCCACCGCTCATTCATTAGGGCGTAATAAAAAAAATATTTTATTGCAGGAAGGTATGTCGCCGGAAAAGATCAACGAGAAGTTCAACATGGAGCGTCGCATTGCAGTGGAAGAGGATTTATTGCAGATGGCTGACGTGATTATTGTAAGTACGCAGCACGAAATAGATACGCAATATGAGTTTTATAACAATAAACAGAAAGGCAAATTCGAAGTAATTCCGCCGGGGATAAACACAGATTTGTTTTATCCTTTTTACCGTCCTGATATGCCGTCTTTCCAAATGACGATTGAACAGGAGCAGGCGCTGTACCGCGTTAATTCAGATATAGAACGCTTTTTATTTAACCCCGCAAAGCCGTTGATACTTTCTATCGGCCGGGCCGATAAAAGGAAAAATTTTGAAACTATTATCCAATCTTACGGGCAGGATAAGGAACTGCAGGCAATGGCAAACCTTGCCATATTCGCCGGCGTAAGAAAGGATATTACCGAGATGCCGACGGATGAGCAGGATATACTTACCAACCTGTTGCTGTTGCTTGATAAATATGACCTGTACGGAAAAATGGCCATCCCAAAAAAGAATGATCCTAAGCTTGAGGTACCGGAAATATACCGTGTGGCAGCAAGAAAAAAGGGCGTGTTCGTAAATGCTACGCCGGGGGAAAATTTTGGATTGACTATCGTGGAATCTGCAGCCTGCGGCCTTCCCGTGGTGGCCTCTCCCACAGGAGGGCCCAAAGAAATTCTTGAGCAATGCGATAATGGATTGCTGGTAGATGTGGAAGATCCTAAGGCCATCGCCGATGCGCTAAAGAAGATTATTGCCGGCCAGGCATTGTGGGAAAAATATTCGGCCAATGGCGTGATGGCCGTTAACAAGCTATACTCCTGGACGGCACATGCTAATAAATACATTGAAGTAATCAATGATCTCTTTAAGCCGAAGGATGCTGATGCGGTAACCTTCACGCATAAAACAGCCTATGGTAAAAAACTTGCCAAAGCGGAAATATTTATCATTTCTGACCTTGACGGAACGCTTGTAGATGGCGAAAGATCAGATGGTTTACAGGAATTAAAGGAGTGGATTGATAGTCAGTCAAACAGGGTTGTGTTTGGCGTGGCAAGTGGAAGAAACGTAGAAATTACCCAACAGGCTTTTGAAAAGTATGATTTGCCTACGCCAGATGTATTGATATGTTCTGCCGGTTCCGAAATCTATTATACGCAAAAACTACTTCCGGACAATGGATACGAAAGCTACATAGATTATCAATGGAAAAGAGAAGAATTAAAAAATGCTTTGTCAACATTTCCCGGTATCCGCCTGCAGGAGCCGGCGGCGCAGTGGCGCTTTAAGCTTAGCTATTACGTAGAAAATATGTTTGATGAAGATAAACGCCCCAACTTGTATAAATTTCTTGACGACCGCAAACTGAGGGCTAAGATATTACTTACTGAAAATAAATTTCTTGATCTTCTGCCATTTCGGGCAAGTAAGGGAAGCGCCGTGCGATACCTTGCCTATAAGTGGAAATTACCCCTTGAAAATTTTATTACAGCCGGCAACAGCGGTAACGATATTGACATGCTCAAAGGAAAAACAAAAGGCATAGTAGTAGCCGGCTATAGCCCTGAACTGGAAGAGTTGAAAAAAAGTAAGTCTATTTATTTTGCGAAAGAAATACTCTCAAAAGGCGTACTGGAGGGGATTCAGCATCATATAAAAACGATAGGATTCGAGGCTGCCTTTTCAAAGGTCAAATGACTCCTATGGAGAACTATGATTTTTGTTTAAACAGACCTTACAGGTTTTTAAAACCTGTAAAGGTCTAAATACTCAGGTTTTCGGTATCGCTGTATAACCAGGCAATATTTTTTTTATCTCTTATTGATAATACATGATCTAAAGTGGAAGTGCCCCACCTAAGCAATAAGGCCATAGCCATCATCACTAACGGGACAAACCAATAGCTTGATGTTAATGAATCCCAAAGTTTGCGAAGATGCGTTTCCATTTTGCTGCGCCGCTTTACTGTTCGCAAAATTACTTTACGCAAAATAAAACGCCTTCTCTGAATTTTTTCCAAAACAGGGAATTTTAATTTTCTAATTATAAAATGTTGTTTATAATATATACTTTCTTCACGTTCCTCCTTCTAAGGCACACCCGCCTGCACAGGTCAAAAGGAGACTGGTAGTATAACGTTGCTGATAAAACCTAAACTTAAAAATTGACAACTGGTATTAGCCTGATAAGAAATTTGCCGGCAACATTGCGGGACATTGTGTAGAAAAAAAATAGCACTTTCCAAAATTTAAGATCAATACTACATAGCCGGCAAATTAATTTTGTTCTTCTATTGATATACTGTAAAAAATAAGTCAAATTTTTTTTACAGCTCTCACACAAATAAGAGATTCATAATCGCGGTCATAAAAGTCCAGCTCTTCATCAGTAAGATCTTCCGTTGCCAGGCCATATAAAAAAGCGGTAGATACCAATACATTTCCATGCGGTTGTATTTCAATATTTTTATTTCCAAAAACATCTCCAAAAAGCCGCTGTACGGCTGCATTTGTGAAGCGCCAGTAATCGCCCCAGCGATCCATATCATACCGGCAAATAGGGCTAAGTGCGGGAAGCGATGCCAGCACAACACCGCCTGGTGCAAGCACACGATGAAGCGTGCTTACAGCAGCCTGCAGATCATAAATAAACTGAAATGTTTGAATAACAATGCAACAGTTAAATGTATCGGAAGCAACTTGATCTGCTTTCGTAAGATCAGCGATAATGGTTGGTGAAGAACCGGGATGCTGCTGGTCGAGCACATCGGAAACAATAACTTTATCCCCTCCAAACCGGCGCGTATAGCGGTCATCGCCTATTTCTACAACATGCCCTGCAATATCATTTTTATACTTCAAAAGAAATTTTTCGATGTAGTAACGATCTATCGGTTGTCCGCGTTCGTAGCCGAATGACCGTGTAACAGGTTCCAGCCTGCGCAGATCGCCAAAGTCAATTTTTTTATTTTTCATCTGTGGCTTGCTTTTGGTATGGTAAAATTTTTAAGGAACATAACTTATTTTTTTGGCAATGAATTTTGTAAAACCAATAAAGGTGCCGAAAGAATACAGTGCGTTCTTTTATTTCTTCATCAAAACACCTTGTTTTGGAAAAAGTATATAGCTCCATTATACCCGCCAGCCGGCAGGAAAACCGGTTAAATATTTTAGAAGTAATTGGAAATGCAAGTTTCGGAGGTATGGAAAGATATGTGCTGAATTTTCTTACACATTTGCCGTCTGCCGATTTTCACGTCACTTGCATTTGTCCTTATGAAAGTGCCTTCACAGCTTCACTAAGGGAACATGGTTATACTGTTTATATAACGCCTGTAACCGACGACCCGGTTTGGCGCTCTATACAGTTTACGGCTGAGATTGCGCAGCTTCACAAAACAGATGTATTTCATGCGCACATGCCAAAAGCCCACACCCTTGCGGCTTTGGCGGGAAACCTTCTAAATAAGCCTATTGTATCATCAATTCATGGAATGCATTTTTCTTCTTACGAATTTGGGGTTACCCGGTTAGCAGGTTCGCATTTAATAACCAATTGCCAGGAAGCGTATGGCCAGGCATTGGGCCTGGGTGTGCCGCCGGATAGAGTCACCGTTATTCACAATGGCGTCGATGTGCAATTGTTCGCGCCAGGAGAAAGTAAAAATGATATTCGTAAGTTAATAGGCGTATCTGAAGATACAAAAGTCATCGGCTTTGCAGGCCGGCTTGCTTATGAAAAGGGCCCCGACCTTTTCCTTCGCCTGGCGCAATATGTACATTATACCGGAACTGATATCCATTTTGCAATAATCGGCAAGGGAGATATGATGGCCGAGCTTAAACAAATGCGAGCGCAGTGCGGTTTGCAAAAAAATGTTCACTTTATAGGTTGGCAAACTGATATGGCAGACATTTATAAAAGCCTTGATCTGCTGGTGTATACTTCACGAAGCGATGGAACATCGCTTGTATTGATTGAGGCTATGGCCTGCGGATGCCCATGTGTTGCTATGGATGTGGGTGGCATTCGTGAAATTGTTGAAAACGGAAGTACCGGTGTGCTTACACCCCCCGTAGTTTGGGAAGAAGCGGCCATAGCGGCCCTGGAACTGATTAAAGATCCGGAGCAATTAAATTTAATGGGAGCAGCGGCCAGGGCTTGCGTAAAGAGAAAATTTGACCTTACTGATAAAATAAATTCTACTGTTAATGTGCTTAGGCAGGCTGCATTTCAAAATATAATCGGCCATAATGTTTTACATAATAGCATGCAGGCTTCGGGTAATGGCAACACTATTTCACTTGACAATTCAACGCTTGAAAATGTAGCAGGAGAAGCAAGATAATTTTTCAAATTATCTGGTTTACATAAAATAGAATGAGCTCCATGGCGAAAAATATTTATAAAAAAATTTCTTTTTATGTAGTTCCTCATGCTGATGACTGGCAACTTTTCATGCAGCCAAATGCTTATAGAGATTTGATCGTTGCCGGCAGCAAAGTTGTTTTTATTATTACCACGGCCGGTGATGCCGGAAACGAAAAAACATATTGGAGCGCAAGAGAAGAAGGAACAAAAAGCTCTGTAAGATTTTGCCTTGCTCCGCGAATGGCCTTGCATGAATCAGATGGTATAAAATCGTTTATTTCTCATTCGATAAATTATTGGTTATGCAATAACGCGACTTGTTATTTTATGCGCCTGCCCGATGGCGGTTTACAAGGAGAAGGATTTGCCCGGTACAATTATCAAAGCCTTATTAAATGCAAAGAAGAAACTGCTACACCAATTACAGCAATAGACGAATCAACAACATATAGTAACTGGCAGGATTTATACAATACTATTGAGAGTATCATCCTTGCTGAAAGTGCCGGTAATTTACACACATGTATTAATTTTTTAAACCCGGATATTAAAGTAAACCCTGATGATCATCCAGATCATATTGCAACAGGGTGTGCCATTCAGGTGATGAATATTATTCCTACAATCCCACACGTATTATTTACAGGATATTCGGTCCGGAATAATTTGTGCAGTTTAACCGAAGAAGATTACTTCTGGAAAGTTGCTATGCTTGCAGCTTATGAAAAAGCAGTATTTGATGGAAGTAGTTATAGTACGCTGAAAGAAAATATAGGGATTTATATGGATTGGAGCCGGGTGCCGGCAAGCTTTGCAACTGTAAACGGTTAATTTTCTACTTCAAACTTTTTGATGAAAATAATTCACGCAAAATTTTCCTGCCACTGGTTTGGTGTTATGAAGCATTTCTTTTTCCCGATTTGTGACACATCGAACCGGGGCGTGAGAATACGAATACGATCCGGAAAAAAATAGGCAATGGGCAATAAGCAATTTGCAAATTGTCTTGCCTATTGCCCATTGCCTATTGTATTTGCAACCGGCATTTTAAAGGCCCGGTGGTTCTGCCGCTAAATAATAGAAAAAATGTAAAATCTTTTATCACACCTGCTACCTGCACATTGTTTCCGTTGAGTGTATAATTTTGCCCGACAATATCGCCGGGCTGTTGAAACCCAAAACTCTTAGCTGCAGCTTCATTCACCAAAATAAACCGCGACGTGGTATCAATATTCGCCGGCATATTTCTTCCATACAAAAGCGGAATTCCCATTGCATTTATAAAAGCCGGGTCGATGGAAAGATCAATGGCATTGAGCGAAGTATCTATACCAGGCACCTGCAACGAAAGGCCATCATTGTGCCCGGTGGAAGGAAGATAAGCGCAGCCAGCCACTTCTTTTACACCCGGTACATTTTGAAATAAATTTTTTACTAATTGAAAATTTCTTCCCTGCAGGTTTATATTCACTACGTTCTTTGGATCAAATCCATAATCAAATTTCATGTAATGACTAAACTGGTTATAGATAACCAAGGGCAAGCCCGGCTACGTTAATGATGGTGTGCGCCTTGTTCCTGATAATGTTGCGCCAGGCGATTTTAAAATAATTTTTAAACATTGTCTGAACTATGATTACATGATTAAATGATTGTAGGATTTGCATTTCTGAATCATGTTAATCTCTTAAATCCGATTAATCATGCCTGTATGTCGGCAGACAGGGTTCAGATATTTCCTATTCCGTTCTCAAACTCTTCACCGGGTTTGCCACGGCTGCTTTTATTGTTTGTACACTTAATATTATTAGTGCAATAATAACCATTAAGATGCCGGCTAAAGCAAAAATCCACCAGCTTACATTGGTACGATATGCAAAATTTTGCAGCCATTTATTAATAGCAATCCATGCAAGCGGCGTAGCAATTGCAAAAGCAACTAATACCAGCACTATGAAATCTTTTGAAACAAGTGTTACAACCTGTGTTACAGTGGCGCCTAACACTTTTCTTACACCAATTTCTTTTGTGCGCTGATTGGTTGTATAAATTACAAGACCAAGCAAACCAAGACAACTGATAAAAACCGCTAAGCCTGTTGACCATTTTAGCAAGCTTGAAATGTTTTGCTCTGCCTCATAATACTTGGCAATGTCTTCATCAAAAAATTGATATTCAAAATCGTCTTCAGGATATATTTCTTTAAAAGCCTTCTTAATTTTACTGAGGGCAGTTTTCCAGGTTGTGCCTGCTAAATTTTGTGGCTGCAGCTCAATGTTTACCGTACGTTCGGAGTTACTCCAACTACCAATTGCAAGAGGCTTAATTGGTTCATGCAGAGATTTTTGATTGAAGTCTGCAACCACGCCTGCTATAGGAATCTGCTTATCGCTCCAGTTAATATATTTTCCAACAGCTTGCTGCGGTTGCTGAAAACCAAGAACACGCGCATAAGTTTGATTAATAATAAATTCTTTTACTGTATCTGATGGCATAAGGTTATTACCTGCAAGCAATTTTAAGCGATACAATTTTATATAATTCGTATCACCAAACTTTTGCTGTACATCTGCTTCAATTTCCTTGTTTCCATCTTTATATTTCATGGTGCCGCTCCATGTATTATTTGAGGAAGGCGGGCTTGTGCTTAAGCTTACCAGGGCTATTTCGGGAATTGTTTTCAACTTATCAAGCAGCATATATTTATGATTGCGCACCGTATCATAATAGTTTGTATTTAGATATACAATAGCATCTTTTTTAAAACCCATGTCCTTATTAAGTGAATAGGTAATTTGCTTGCTGACAAGTATCGTTGCCATAATAAACACCTGCGCAATTACAAATTGCGAAATGGTTAAAGATTTACGCAGCCAGGCACTTCGCGTTTTACCGGTATTGCTGTAAGCCTGGTTTTTTAAAACCAATACAGGCTTATATGCTGAAAGTATTATAGCGGGATAAAAACCTGATAATGCTGTAACAATAACAATAAGTGCAACTAAAAAAACTATTATTCCCGGGTTGGCATATAAATTAAAATGAAGCCCATGAGGTATGAAGCCTGAGAACGCTTTTAATATTACAGGTGTTAAACAAACAGATAGGATGGTTGCAATAAATGTTAGGAAAAAAGTTTCGCAAAGAAATTGAAACATCAATTGATTTTTACTGCTGCCCATTGTTTTGCGAATGCCGATTTCTTTTGCCCTTTGCGAGGCGTGTGCAGTGGTAAGGTTTATGAAATTAATGCAGCCAAGCACCAATAAAAACAAGGCAACAGCAAGTAATCCGTACAGCGTGGGCTTATTGGCAAGTGGCAAACCATAACTGCCATAATCAGCATTAAAATGCAGGTCACTTAAAGGTTGTAATGTATGCCAGGTTTTACTATTATCCCCAGGCTGTGGTTTATGATATTTCTTATACAGGTTTGCAACCCGGCTTTGAATAAGTTGAGGAGAGGTACCCTTTGATATTTTTAAAAATACCTGTGAAGCGCCATTGGTATTATCCCATTTATCCCAGTCATAAGGTCTCAGGCTTGTTACTTCTGCTGTAATTTTTGATACAAATATTTTAAAAGTAAAATCAGTATTAAAGCCAATATCCTTTACAATACCTGAAACTGTTGCGCCTACAGTATCATTAAAATAAATCTTCCTGCCTATTATTTGGGCAACATTAAGTTTAGGAAAATAAAGCTGCGCTCTTGCCGCTGTTAATACTGTTTGATAAGGCTGCTGCAACGATGTTTGAGCAGACCCTGCAAGCCACTTATAACCAATTAAATTAAAATAATTTTTGTCGGCAAAAACGATATTATTCTGGTGTTTAAAAATTACAGGTTGTTTATTGGAAGATACAGGCACTGTTATTTTTGCATCACTATCCCATGTGCGGAAAGGTGCTACTGCATCAAGGCCGGTTAATTCCTTTTTTACTGCGGCGCCCATCGGAACCGTTACACCGGAGTTATGATAAATCTCTCCTGAAAAACTAAAATTTGAAACAATTCTGTAAATACGATCATTATCTTTTTCAAACTTGTCAAATGTGAGATGATAGTTTGCAAGCAGATAAATAACCAGCGAGGCGCTGATACCAATTGCAAGCCCAAGAATATTAATAACTGCAAAAACTTTATTTTTCTTAAGCGTTCTCAGCGCAATGATTAAATAGTTTTTAAGCATGATTTATGTTTAAGTTGTACGTTATAAGCTTTTTGTTACGAACTTTTGTTTTTCATGGCAACCTTCGTTGTTTTCAAATTTGCTGCTTCGTTACCCAAATTACTTACTTGTACAGTTTGATCATGAAGGAACTTTTTTTCTTTTAGACCTGTTAGGTTTTAAAAACCTAACAGGTCTGTGGAGAGGTGTAGGGGATGAGGGCTTACTCGCTTCTTAAACTCTTCACCGGGTTTGCCACTGCCGCTTTAATTGCCTGGAAACTTACCGTGGTTTTGAAATAATTTTTAAACATTGTCTGAACTTTGATTTCTTTTATTAAATCCTGCTTGTCTGCAGACAGGGATTCTAATGATTACTTCTCTGTCAAAAGAACTCTTATGGAGAATCATGTTAATCTGTAAATCAGACTATCATGGTTTAGACATTTTTTACTCATTTCTCAAACCTGCCTACCGGCCAGGCAAGCTCTTCATTTCTTACTACTTATTCAGTACGTAATGATTTTACAGGATTAGCCACCGCTGCTTTGATTGCCTGAAAACTCACCGTAAGCAATGCAATAAACACCGCCAAAAAACCTGCGCCAAAAAATATCCACCACGAAATGCTGATGCGGTAATCATAAGTGGCGAGCCATTTATTCATAGACCACCAGGCTATCGGCGAAGCGATAACGATAGAAATTATTACCAGCTTTATAAAATCTTTGGATAGCAATGTTGCGATACTGGTAACAGATGCGCCGAGCACTTTTCTTACCCCGATTTCCTTAATGCGGTTCTCTGCCATGTAGGTGGCAAGGCCGAATAAACCGAGGCAGGAAATAAGAACCGTAAGCCCGGCAAACAAACCGGCGAGCGTGCCGATGCGCTTTTCTTCCTCAAATTTTTGGGCATACGTTTCATCTACAAAATGATAGTCAAAGCCATAGCCGGGATTGTATTTATCAAATATTTGCCTTGCCATTTGCAACGCTTTATCTGTAGCGAGATGAGGACTAAGCTTATAATGAATTACACTAAACCAACTGCCGGGGCCCTGCACCATCAACTGCTGTACTTTTTGATAAGGCGATTCAAAAACAAAATCCTTTATCACACCCACTACCTGCCATTTTTTTCCTTCATCTTCGGTAATGAATGTACCTACAGGATTTTTCAAGTTCATAACCTTTACAGCAGTTTCATTCAGCAACATAGCTGTAGAGTCGCCGGGATAATTTTTTATATCAATATCACGGCCTTCTTTTAATTGTACGCCGATCGTTTTTACAAAATCTGCATCAGACGAAAATCTTACAAAGTCAATTTTGTTATCTCCCGGTTTACTGCCCGGCCATTTATAACCCCAGCTATCGCTCCAGCGCTGGGTAATTGGGCTCAAAGATTTTGTAACGGCAACAGCTGCACCGGAGCTCAGCAATTCATTTTTTATAAGATCATAATGCTTTTCATTATTACCCTGTATAAAAGTATAGACGAGCTTGTTTTTATTATAACCGGTATCCCTGCTTTGCGCATATTTTATTTGCCGCTCTACTATGATAGTGCAAATGATCAGAGCGATGGCAAAGGTAAATTGTAATACCACCAATACTTTTCGCGGAGTAACCAAGGCATGCGCCGCTTTGAATGTTCCTTTCAAAACTTTTACAGGCTCGTAAGAAGAAAGGTAAAAGGCAGGATAGCTGCCGGCAAGTAGGCCGGTAAATAAAATAAATGCAAAAGCGGCCAGCCAGAAATAAAGATTTGAAAAATCAATGTACAGCTCTTTTCCAACAAGCGTATTATAAGCTCCCAGGCTTAGCTCAACAATAATGATGGCAAGTATTGCCGCTAAGAAAGACAGCAAAATACTTTCACCGATGAACTGTGCAACAAGCGAATTTTTATTTGCTCCTATTACCTTTCTTATGCCCACTTCCTTCGCTCTTTTTTCGCTGCGTGCGGTGCTCAGGTTCATAAAATTGATACAGGCAATGAGTAAAATGAAAGCGGCAATAATGCCGAATAATTTTACCTGTTCAATTCTACCATCAACATATTTTCCATTTTCTGATTTTGAATATAACCATTGGTCACCGAAAGGTTGGGTAAACACCTGTGTGGTTGAAGGCGAAGCCGTATTCGTTGTATGGTTGATAGTAACATTTTTGATCTTTGCATCAAAAGCTTTTTGAGATATGCCGGGTTTAAGAAGGATGTATGTTTGAATGGAATTGTTTCCCCAGCTTTCATCTGGCCCATAAGCTTTTAGCCGGTAAGACCACGGCAGCAGATATTCAAAATTGAAAGCCGTGTTGTTGGGAAGATCTTTTAAAATGCCGGTTACTTTGAAGTTGTCAACACTGTCTATACGTATCACCTTGCCCATCGCATTCTCCCCGGACTTATCGTTACCGAATAATTTTATAGCCAGCTTTTGCGTGATCACAATATTATAGTTTCCATTTAAAGCCTCTGCAGCACTTCCTTTCAGCAAAGGAAAGCTGAATACAGTCAGGAAACCGCTATCAACAAAGCTTCCCTGTACATTTAAATGCTTGTCCCCTACCGTAAATAGAAAGTTGGCAAAATTGCTTCTCACCACATCTTCAACATCTGCGGGGTAGGCGCTCTTCAAGGCAGGGGCAAGTACATTGGGTGTTGTGCTCCAGGCCCATTGTTCACCATTAAATTTATCGCGGTTGTTGGCGGTATAGATGCGAGCTATCTTTTTATGAAACTTATCATGACTCAGCTCATTTTGTATCCACAATAAAATAAGTACGGCGCTTGCCATGCCAATGGCAAGCCCAAAAATGTTGATGAAAGAAAAACCCTTATTGCGTTTAAGGTTTCTGAAGGCGATTTTGAAAAAGTTTTTAAGCATTGATCAAAAATTAAAATATATGTGGTAATTATTTTTCAATCTATGTACCAATGACGTATGTCGTTGAAAAAGAACGATTTTGTTTCTAGTAACAATTAAGAAAGTGTTCGTAAACGAACACTTTGAATGAGAAAAGCGGACAGTTGGAAATGCTTAAAGAAAGCTTTACGGATTTAATGAGAAGGATTGGATGTAAAAATGATTCGGAGGTGATGATGATAGCGGCGTGTTTGATTTATTTTCTTATTCTAATTGCATTCGACTGTATAACTGTAAAAGATTGTATTAATTCATCTTTATATTTAAGTAGCATGTTCAAAGCCATTTCAGCCTTCAAGAGAGGTGTATAACCTTCAAGCCTTATAAGAATTACGCCATAATGAGTCTTCTTTAAACGGAAAACCAATTCGCCAAAATCTTTGTCCTGGGTTAGTAACAATCTTTCTTCTGCATTTGCCTTCGCAAGAATAAATTCATCATCAATTCCCGGGTTTGTTTCTAAAATATAGACCACGTTGAAACCATTATTGCGCAACAGGTCCACAATAGGTTTATCAACACCTTCGTCAGCTAATAAATTCATATTGAAACGGGGTAGATATTCTCACCTTTTAAGGCCTGCGCTGCAAAAGCAAGTGCAGCTTTTATATTCTCTATTGTTAGGTGAGGATGAGCAATTAAAATATCTTCTTCTGTCTCTCCGGAGGATAATTTCTCAAGAATAAGTTCAACTGTTATACGGGTGCCTTTAATAACAGGCTTGCCCATCATAATTTTTGGATTGATTTCTATGTGCCTGGAAATTTCCATATAACTGTTTTATATAAAGATAAAGAATCGGCTAACAATAATAAATGAATTGGACAATCACAAAATTTTACCAGGCATTGCGTAGATAGAATTAGGTAGAACAGTCGTAAAGCTTTTTTAGTAAAGGATAAGGATGCGGTGTTTGGTTCATCATTCTTGCTATCAAATTATGAAAAATGCTCTTTCGGTGTCCTCGTCTGTTAAACCTGTAACAATACTCATCTAAGTAAGCCTGGTAATGCTGAAGGGAACATTTGTGATGTATTCCTCTCAGCCAAATCTTGAATAGCATAATCTGTTCATGTAATTGTTTAAAATTTTCCCCCTTGTTGGAAAGTATTGTGTTTAAATTAGGCATCGTTGATTCCAAAGATTTATAAGAAGAATATTTATCGGCAGTTATCTCAGCAGCATCACTTACATGCTCTTTAATTGCGTACTTTAAAGTATCTGCCTGATAATCTTCTATTTGCTGCAGGTAAATCCTGCCTACTGTTTCTTCATCTATTCTTTCCATCAGTATCATCGTCGCTTTTTTCTTTGATAAACTGCGCCCCGGCTGGCCTTCTTCTTTGCCGCCCACCACAAACTCATCTGCATGTACCGCTGTGTCAATTTTTTTCTTTTTATCTGACTGCATACTTACCTGCGCCTTGCGTTTGAAGAGCCAGGCAGATTTCTGCTGAATACCTACTTCGTAGCCTAATTCCACCGTTGACATGCCTTTCTTTTTAGCAGAAATACGCAAACAGCAAATGGAATGCCTTTAAGATAGACATCTTCATACCATGAAATAATGTATTGGCTGTTACACTTTCTTCGTAAGCACAACCTTTACACCTTCTGGAAAAGCAATGCTTGCCCTTGTAGTATTGGCTGTGGCTGCATCGGCTACACTGAAAACCTTTCCCCCATTTTAATTCTTCCAGATATAGATAACAGCTTTCTTTATCTGGAAACTTTTTACTAAAATCGATAACATTCATTCCTATAAACATGGCTAATAATTTTAGCCTAAAGTTACTAATTAAATTAGTCTTAAACAAATACTATATTTGCTATGCGACCGTTCTACCTAATTCTATGCGTAGAAATATGCACGTAGCTGTTAGGTTATAAAACGTTTTGCGAAATTTAGTTTTAGGCCGCAGATAAACATTGTCCATAGACGGGTGCATTTCAAATTGTCGCCGGTTGGTGGAGACACCAACCGGGGCGCCTCGCCGTGGGCGGTGTCTCCACCGCCCACAAGCATCAAGACTGTGCGACAATTTGAAATGCACCCCCATAGACTCCCAACTGAGAAAGTAATAACTTATTTTTATAATACTATTCAACACTAAAACAAAACCATGAAAAGTTTAATCACTCTTTTGCGCCCTGCTCTTGTTGCTATAATATTATTTTTTAGCCAGGCTTGTCTTTCACAAAAAATCGATCTCAGTAAAAAGCTCCCGGTTGATGCCAATGTAAAAATTGGGAAACTGGCAAATGGGTTAACCTATTATATAAGGAAGAATGTAAAGCCTGAAAAGAAAGTGCAACTGCGGCTTGTAGTAAACGCCGGCTCAGTGCTTGAACAGCCCGACCAGCAAGGGCTGGCGCACATGATGGAACACATGAACTTCAACGGCTCATCGCATTTTAAGAAAAATGAATTGATAAATTATCTGCAATCTATCGGTGTGCAGTTTGGTGCAGACCTCAATGCATATACGGGTTTTGATGAAACAGTGTATATACTGCCTATTCCCTCTGACGACCCCGGAAAAGTAGATAAAGGCTTTACTATTTTAGAAGACTGGGCAGGCAATGCCTCGCTTGATACGGCGGAGATAAATAAAGAACGCGGCGTAGTGCTGGAAGAATCAAGATTGGGCAAAGGCGCCAACGAACGCATGCGCAATAAATATTTTCCTGAATTATTTAACGGCTCCATGTATGCGGCGAGGTTGCCAATCGGGAAAGACAGCATCATTGAAAATTTTAAAGCATCATCGCTTATTAATTTTTATAAAACCTGGTACCGGCCCGACCTGATGGCGGTGGTAGTGGTAGGCGATATTGACCCGGCGGCAGCCGAAAAAGAGATCATAAAACACTTTGCACATTTTAAAAATCCGGCAAAAGAAATTCCACGGCCATCCATAATTGCTATTGCAGAGCGGAAGCAAAACAAAGGCATGGTGCTTACTGATAAAGAGCAAACAATAAATGTATTGCAGGTATTTAATTATGTGGAAAAAGCAAAACCTGTTAATACGTGGAAGGATTACCGGCAAAGCATTGTAGAAGGTTTATTCAATACACTCATCAATCAACGGCTGAGTGAATTAAGCCAGCTTGCTGACCCTCCTTTTTTATTTGGAAGCACAGCTTTCAGCAATTTCATCAGGGGATACCGGGCGTTTGTGTCAGTGGCGGTCACAGGAGATAAACCCATAAAAAATGCCATAGATTCATTGCTCGTTACGACAGAAAGCGTAAGAAAGTTTGGGTTTTTATCAAGTGAGCTGGAGCGGGCTAAAAGCAGCTTGCTTAACCAGGTGCAAACAGAGTATGATGATAGAAATAAAATGGAGTCGGGCCGCCTCGTGCAGGAATATATAAATAATTTTTTAACAACAACACCTATTGTCGGCTCTGCAGCTCGTTATGATTTTATAAAGCAAACGCTGCCCACCATCACTTTGCAGGAAGTAAACGATGTGGCAAAAAAAATGGATTCGAAGCAAGGCAAGTTTGCGCTGTTGCTTGCGCCCGATAAGAACACCGCCCAACTTCCCTCCGGCAATGAATTAGTAAACTTCGTACTAACGGCCGAGAATTTGCCTGCCAGGCCTTATACAGAAAAAGCCCTGGTAAGCTCGCTTATGGACAAACTGCCTGAACCCGGCAAAGTAACTAATGAAAAAAAGGATGCAGAGCTCGGCACAACAGACCTTACATTGAGTAACGGAATTACTATCACATTAAAGCCGACCGAATTCAAAAATGATGATATACAAATGGATTCATGGCGCTGGGGAGGTTCTGTGAATTATGGATTAGCTGATAAAGAAAATGCTTCAAATGCGGCAAACATAGTGCAGTCAATGGGTGTAAAAGATATGTCTGCTATAGACCTGAATAAATTTTTAGCAGGAAAAACGGTAAATGTGCAACCTTACATTAACCAGTATGATGAAGGCATGCAAGGCTCGAGCAGCGTAAAAGATTTTGAAACATTTTTGCAACTGGTACACTTGTATTTTACAGCACCGCGAAAAGATGCCCAGCTTTTTGCTTCTTTTATTAATACACAAAAGAGTTTTTTACAAAATATGAAATTAAATCCTAATAGTTTTTTTGCGGATACTGTTGCCAAAATAGAATATAATAATAGTCCTTGGGCGCCGGTGATACCCGATGCATCAGACTTTGATAAAATTTCTCTGGACCGGAGCCTGGATATTTATAAAGAAATATATGGAAACGCTTACGGCTGGCATTTCACTTTTGTGGGAAACATTGATGCAGATAAAATGAAGCCTTTGTTTGAAACATACCTTGGCAGCCTTCCTGCAATAGAAAAGCAAAATAAATATACCGATGAAGGCCTGAGGCCGGTGAAAGGCGTGGTACAGGCGGTTGTAAATAAAGGCGCCGCGAAGCAAAGCATTGTAAGAATAATATTTACCGGCGATGCCAATTATAGCCCCGAAGAAAATTTAAAACTAAATGTATTAATGGAGGCGCTTAACATCAAGTTCATTGAAAAGCTAAGGGAAGAAATGAGCGGCATCTATGGAGGGGGGATGAGGGGAAGCCTAGTCAACAGGCCGTACAATCATTATGTGATAAATGTAAGTTTCCCCTGCGGGCCTGAAAACGTAGATAAGCTTACTGCGGCAGCATTTGATCTTATAAAAAATGCACAGGAAAAGGGCGTGGCTCAGAAAGACCTTGATAAAGTAAAGGAAACGGTTAAGAAGCAGAATGATGATCAGCTTACACAAAACGGACACTGGCTTGATGTATTATCAACAAGCTGGATTGAACGTGATGACCCGCATTGGATCTATGATTATTCTAAAAAAGTAGCTGCACTAACTGTAGAGGATATGCAGCAAACAGCCAAAAAATATTTTAATATGGATAACTATATTAAAGCCGTTTTAAACCCCGAGAAATAATGCAGCTAACAGTGTTGCACAAACGATGGATATTATTGCCAGCACAATATTACTTAACGTTAATTTCTATGGCTGAATTTGTCAACGGAACAATTTGATAACCCCGATTTTAATACAGGAAGGTGAAGAGTGAAAGCAGCACGCCGAAAAATAATCACATGCAGATTATCTATCCGCTTTTTTCATGTTGATAATTTTATCTACAATGTAGTTGGTGTAGCCACGCCAGGGCAGCGCTCCTTTATATTCTTTATAGTGAAGGTCAAAGAAATCGCCGCTATTATTCATTAGCAGATTTGCAACACTATCATCTACTACAGAAAATTCGAAATCATAAGATTGAATGGATGTGCCCTGCTGGGAGCGAAAGCCGCTTTGTATCAGTTTGCCTTCATAAGTTTTGAAAAGATTTCCTTTTTTCACAACATAGTTTAGCTGTCCTGATTTTACACCTTCGCCAAATACATAAAAATAATGCCACCAAAACGCGATACTGCCAAAGAGCAAAAATGCTATTAAAAAGAGCCACAATATTTTTTTAAAGGAGGATCTTTTCGGTTTAACGGTGGTTGTATCTTTCATAAAAATGTTTTAGAAGGAGTACAAAGCTAATTCTTATCGCGTTTAGTATTTGCTATCCTACAGGGTATTTTTTACTTGAAGGTTTACCCTGAATCTATTTGCCAAGATCGATAACGGGTGAATGGGCGATTATATCAAAGCTATTGCAAAAGCAGGAGATAACTCAGCGTAACGGCATACATTAGAAGCAGAGAGTAAAGAAGCGATTTACCTACGCAAACGTCTCTCTTATTTTCTCCCAAAAAGATTTATCGTTTTTATCGGGGTTGGGTTGAAAGTTATCGCTCTTATGCATTTTTTCCAATGTTACTTTCTCTTCATCCGTAACATTTTGCGGCGTCCATACATTTACATGTATAAGCTGATCGCCTTTTTCGTGGGAGTTTATAGAAGGGAAACCTTTTCCTTTTAAGCGAAATATTTTACCGCTTTGCGTGCCCGCCGGAATTTTTATTTTGGCTCTGCCATCAATAGTGGGCACTTCTGATTGGGTACCAAATACAGCATCAGGAAATGAAATAAATAAATCAAAAGCTACATTCAAACCTTCTCTATGCAAATGTGGATGCGCCTCTTCTTCTATTAAAATTATCAGGTCGCCTGGGCCGCCGCCCCGCTCACCTATATTGCCCTTGCCGCTCATGCTAAGCTGCATCCCATCTTGCACGCCTGCGGGAATATCAAGGCTTATGTTTTCTTCGCCATACACTCTTCCTTCGCCTTTACAGTTGGTGCACTTGCTGGTAATTACCGAACCTTCACCATTGCAGGTGGGGCAGGTGTTGACGGTTTGCATTTGCCCGAGAAAAGTATTTTGCACTCTTCTCACCTGGCCGTTTCCGCCGCAGGTGCTGCACGTCTGCATGCTGTTTTTATCTTTGGCGCCTGATCCGCCACAAGTGTTGCACGAAATATATTTTTTTACTTTTATTGTTTTTGAAGCGCCCTTTGCAATTTCTTCATAATTCACTTTAATCTTTACACGAAGGTTGCTTCCCCTCACGCCCCGGTTTCTTCCGGAACGTCCGCTGCTTCTGCCGCCGCTAAAAAAACTTCCGAACACATCTTCGCCAAAAATATCGCCAAACTGGCTGAAGATGTCTTCCATGTTCATATCGTGGCCGGAGAATCCGCCACCACGGCCACTGCTGAAAGCAGCGTGCCCAAACCGATCGTACTTAGCCCTTTTATCAGCATCGCTCAGCACTTCATAAGCTTCTGCAGCTTCTTTAAACTTATCTTCTGCCGTGTGGTCGCCCGGGTTTCTATCCGGGTGATACTGCATAGCAACTTTGCGATACGATTTTTTGATTTCATCTGCGCTTGCCGATTTGCTTACTCCCAATACTTCGTAATAATCTCTTTTTGAGGCCATGGAACTTACCATACTATTTATTATGAATTGCGATTTTTTTTACAAAAAATAAAACCCGTCCGCAATTACCGGGTTTTAAAAATTAGCTTAATTTATTTTTATGAAGTCATTTTCCAACTACTACCTTGGCAAAACGTATCAATTTTCCGTTAAGGTAATAGCCCTTTTCAATTTCATCCACCACCTTATCTATCATCTTTTTATTCTCCACAGGAATTTCTGTTATCGCCTCATGCTTCTCCACATCAAACTCCTGGTGCAAACTTTCCATAGGCTCAAGCCCTTTAGATTTTAATGTTTTTCGCAACTTATCAAATACAAGAGAAATGCCTTCTTTTATTTGCGCCGGATCATTGGTTTCTTTCATTTGTTTTTCAGCCCGGTCAGTATCATCGAGTACCTGCAGCAGAGAAGTGATTACTTCTTTACCCGCAGTTTGAATTAGCTCAGTGCGTTCTTTTGAAGTACGCCTTTTATAATTTTCGAACTCTGCCACCAGGCGCAGGTATTTATCTTTCTGCTCTTCAAGCGCTGCATTTAATTTTGCCTTTTCATGTGCCTGCACATCTTCCGGGTTGCCATTTTCAACATCTTCAAAATCATTCACTGAAAAATCTTCAGCTTCTACAGGCTCACTATTGTTATCTTCGTAAATGTCTTTGTTATTATTATTTTCCATATTTTAAAATTGGCTGCAAAGGTAGCATTGTCAAACTTTTTGCCAATAACAATTATTGGACAAAATGACACGCCTGATAACTCATACCTTCTACCTCATACCTTCTACCTCATACCTTCTACCTCATACCTTCTACCTTCTACCTTCTACCTTCTACCTTCTACCTTCTACCTGCTTCCTGCTTCCCGAAAATCTTCCCGGATCAAAAGCGCTTATATCAATCACGGCATTTTTTTCCTCAATAAGACCGGTCACAATTTTTCCCGTGCCGGCAGCTTCTGAGATACCCAACATTGCATGGCCACCGGCAATGATCACATTTTTGTAAGTTTTGTTCCTCCCGATGTAGGGAAGTCCATCCGGCGTAACCGGTCGCAATCCGGTCCATATTTTATCCGCCGGAGGAAAGTCAATTTGCAGGCCCGGATAAAAGCTTTTTACTGAATCATAAATGCCATGCATCCTGCTTACCAGCACTTTCTTGTTGATGCCGCTAAATTCCATTGTACCGCCAATGCGCAACTTATTTTTCCAGGGTGTAATAGCGCAACGGCCGTCAACCAATATCGCCGGGTAGCGAATATTTTTTTCAACATGATCGTAAGTATGGCTATATCCTTTGCCCGGCTCTAAAAGCAATTTAATACCCAACATCTTCGCTATTTCTGGTAACCAACTGCCGGCACTCAATACAATATTATTTGAATTGTATTCACCCTTATTGGTAATAATTCCCGTGACTGCATTCCCTTTTTTTACAAAGCCATTCACGGTAGTATTTAAAAGAAACGTGATTCCGTTTTTCTCCAAATAATTTTTCATAGCCATCATAAATTTACCCGGATCAATGTGTGCATCGTCTTTAAACAAAATAGCGCCGGCAACTTTCACTTCCACTTCAGGCTCCATCTGTTGTACCTGCGCACCATTTAGTCGTGTTACGCTCAAGCCCAATTTTTCTGCAGTATCTGCCAACTGTAATTCATGCTGGTATGTTTGCCGACTGCGGCACATCATCATACAACCGATTTCCTGCATGTCAAATACATCGCCTATGTCATCCCTTATTTCATTCATCAGCCGGCGGCTCAATTGTAAAAGATCATTGAGGTGAGGAGCATTTTTTTCAACGATAGCCTGTGTGCTGTTTCTATAAAACTGGAGCCCCCATTGCAGGAATTTTCTATTTAGCCTTGGCTTTATGTAAAAAGGGCTTTTGTTGCTTAATAAATGTTTAAGTCCTTCTGAAATAATACCCGGAGATGCTAAGGGCATAAAATGACTTGGCGAAAGATATCCCATGTTGCCGAAGGAACATCCGTCGGTGATATCGCCGCTATCAATTATAGTAGAATGGATACCCTCTTTTTGCAGGTAATACGCCGTGCATAAACCGGTGACGCCGCCGCCAATGATAATGACTCTTCCTTTATTTATACCGGTAAAATTCTCAGCATTCATTTGAAAACGGATTTTAAAAAACAGCGTTAAATAATTATTTATAGGATTAGGCGTTTTGATCGTATTGTCAATTCAAAAAAAATCAATAGTGACGATCTAAAAAAATCAATAAATAAAATTCATGCTGATCTGTGAACCTGTCTGCCGTTCGGCAGGTTCGTGGCTTTTAAAATAAATAGACGTAAAATTAGTTATTAATGATTTGATTTGATAGGCGCATACAACTCAAATCTTTGCACTATTTGCCAAAACATTTAATAATGCATGCAGCTATCCCTAGTGTTCTGTCAACTTTAAAATGCCGGTTGCAAATACAATAGGCAATGGGCAATAAGCAATAAGCAATAGGCAATAGGCAATAGGCAATGGGCAATGGGCAATGGGCAATGGGCAATAGGCAATGGGCAATATTTATAAGCGCCAAAACATCATTGACAGAATACTTGATTAAAATTAAATATCTTTCTGACTAATCGTGTTTCTTGCAGACATTTATCTTTCCTAAATAACTTCATAAAAAAAGTGCAGCCCGAAACTAATCCGGTCAAATGGTGAGCACCACAATAAGAAATAAGGAATTGGGAATTTATTCGTAAGGAACAGGCTAAGTTGATGAACAAATATTTTGGCAAGAAAAAAATGGTGTTTTACTTTTTGTAGCATTCAACCATGAGATAAGTGCTGGCTTTTCGATTGTTGATCTTGACCATACCCGTACATCTGCATAGCTGTAAATGCACCAGCTCCAGGCCCACACAAGTATAAAGCCTTCCGCAAACAAATTAACTATTAGCATAAAATCAGCCTGCTATTAAACACTTTCAGGCATTAGTGCATCAATTTTCTTTTGTAGTAATTCGAGACTGAATGGCTTTTGAATTGTATCGCTTATGTCTATTTCCCGGCGCTTATCCGTGGGTGCAAGCCCTGTCATCAGCAATATAGGAGTTGACTGCAGTTCGTCATCTCCCTTTACCAAAGGTATAGCCACGTCTTCCATAACATCAATAAGCAGCAGGTGAGGTTTAAATTCTTTCATTATGCTAACCACTTCCGGAATCTCGCCGGTAATTTTTACATCATAGTCTCTCCTTTCCAGCCATTTTTCAAGCAGCTGCATTGTTTCGTAACTAGTATTAACAATTAAAACCTTTTTCATTTTAAACATTTAAAAATCTCCCCATTTATTATTATTGTTTATCTTCTTTTACCGTTAAACGCCTAAGCTCAACACCACGCAGGCCGGCATTTTCATCGTTGCCGCTGCTGTTTCGGATTCAATTTTGAAGTGTTGCAAAATTGCTGTTCCATTTATAAGCCCTGTAAAAGAAAGTGCCTACCGGTGGAGAACAATAATTTTCATCTGCTGCCTGCCCATTTTTCAATACATTAAACAATTCTTTGCCGGACGCATACATTCTTTTATTATTTTGAGCGAACAATATTGAGATATGACGACTGATCATTTCACTGGCTTGGTAACTGAATGAACGGGTAAAAGTCCTGTTTACGTCAAGGATAATTCCCTCCTCATCCATCAGCAAAACTTTGTTTAAAACAGATTTTATAAAAATGCTTTCAAAATATGTGTGTGCCGTAAACTTTGTGGTTAGTGTAGATTGCATTTGAGAGGTGTAACTAAAAGTGATTAAAGATATATCCTTTATTGGTGTATTAAAAAGATTAATGTGTATTAAAAAAAATTTTACCGGCAAAACGGTTGCATTATTCAATCGAGCCGTCTTTTTCAAAAGAGGAGCATGGCGATTGCGGGTCGGATGCGGGCTGAGAAAGAAATCTTTGGAAATTTTAAAAGGAAGAGACGTCTTTCAAAGGAGAGTATGGCTATCCGCGTGTTGGCTACGCATGAGAATCTCCAGACCTGCAAGAAGATTGAACATTTTCAATTTATTTACATCGTTTAGTTCGGGAGATTTCTCTTATCATCGAAATAACGGCGCAGGTTAACAGGGCTGTAGATGGGTTCGCAAGCCAAGTATAGACGTCTTTTCGAAGAAATAAAAGGTTTGTGCGTAAGCTGGCTTTCTCCTGCTATCGAATAGAAATCTCCGGATCATTAAAAGAATGAATACCGGTAAGGCCATTCTCCATTTTTCCCGGATCATATTCGCCCTTTCCCCCTTAAATTTTAAAGTGCGAATAAATTATTTAATTTTGCTGCGCAAGATATGAGGCCCGATTACCCTTCAAAAATATTTAATGATAAATCAGACAGTTATTGCTGCCTGATGGAAGCGCTCGCTGCAGATGCGCCGTTCTCACCTGCTTAAGGAGTAACCTGCTCCTGCACGCAGATGTGTATGCTGAAGTAATCTACACACTTTCAATGACAAATTCCGGAAAGAATATTAATCAACAGTAAGGCTACATCCGGCGCCTTCCTCATTCAATTCGCTTCATTTCAAAAAAAAAAATCATGGAAACTCTTGCATTAAAAAAAACCGCTAACGTACCGGCCATTCAAAAATACTTTGCTGATAAAATAAGTGACAATGGAATTTATTACCAGCTTTCGCCGCAAAAGCTTATAAGCCAGGCAGTGGAAAAAGGGGAGGGAGTATTGAGTGATATGGGTGCCTTGGTGATAGACACCGGCGAATTTACCGGCAGGAGCCCAAAGGACAGGTTCATCGTGAAAGATAGACTGACTGACGGGGCGATAGACTGGAATAGCTTTAATCAGCCTATAGCAGAAAGTTATTTTGACCGGTTGCTCAAAAAAATGATGGCTTACATAGATACAGAGGGAAAGAAGCTATGGGCGAGGGATTGTTACGTATGCGCCAGGCAAGACTACCGACTGAATGTGCGGGTGGTAAACGAGAATCCTTGTTGTAACTTGTTTGCCTATAATATGTTTTTGCGCCCGGAAAAAGCTGAATTGGAAAGCATACAACCTGACTGGCATTTAATGCAATTGCCGCGTTTCTTTGCCGGCCCTGCCACTGATGGTGTGCCACGGAAGAATTTTGTGATAATCAATTTTACCAAGAAAATTATCCTGATAGGCGGCACCCAATATACCGGTGAAATAAAGAAGGCGGTTTTTACCATATTAAATTTTTTGTTACCCAAACAGAAAGATGTATTAAGTATGCATTGTGCGGCTAACGTTGGTAAAAATAAAGATAGCGCCCTTTTCTTCGGGCTTAGCGGCACAGGAAAAACCACGCTGAGCGCCGACCCCGGGCGTAAGCTTATTGGCGATGATGAACATGGCTGGGATGAAGATTCAATCTTCAACTTCGAGGGAGGGTGTTATGCAAAAACTATTCACCTGAGCCCGGAAAAAGAGCCTGATATTTTTAAAGCGATCAAATTTGGGTCTATAGTGGAAAATGTGACGTTTGTAAAAGGCACAAATACTGTTGACTATGACAGCGCTGCGCTTACGGAAAATACAAGAGCAAGCTATCCTATCAATTATATTCGCAATGCCATAGAACCCTCTATCGGCAATGTGCCAAAGAACATATTTTTTCTTACCGCGGATGCTTATGGGGTATTACCTCCCATTAGTAAGCTTTCGCCGGCGCAGGCCATGTATCATTTCATTAGTGGATACACGGCCAAAATTGCTGGAACCGAAACGGGGATTGTAGCGCCAAAGCCGACCTTTAGCGCCTGTTTTGGCGGTCCCTTTATGCCTTTGCCTGCGGCAAAATATGCTGAATTGCTTGGGAAAAAGATAGCCTGTGCCGGCGTAAAAGTCTGGTTGGTAAATACTGGCTGGTTTGGTGGAGCTTACGGAACCGGCGAACGAATGAAGCTCGCATATACACGGGCAATGATAACGGCGGCTTTAGCTGGCAGCCTCGATGATGTTAATTATACAGTACATCCATTTTTTGGGATGCACGTGCCGGCCTCCTGCCCGGGTGTGCCCGCACACCTGCTTGATCCGCACGTTACTTGGAAAGATAAGGCTGCTTATAACAAAACAGCCAGCATGTTGTGCAGTTTTTTTATAGAAAATTTTAAGAAATACGGCGATAATGTGAGTGCGGAAATTTTGAGCGCAAGTCCTGCGATGAAAATTTAAAAATGACGGTAATTATAATTAAAAACAGGGTATTTGCTTTAAATGATTTTGAAGCTAAGCACAACACCAGAAGACATATAGTAACCTATACCAACACCAAAATGATCTTTTAAAGATCGCACTCCTGCGCAACTGCGTAGGGATTTTTTCAGGATAGGCCAGAAGACTAAAAATATTTATTATTTTTACCGGTATATTTACTATAAACAACCGCGAAAGCGCCTTTATATGAATAGATGGTATACAAGCATATTACTCTCTTTTATTTTGCTTTTAATAGGTATTACCTTACCCTCGTTGGTGCATGCGCAAGTAATAGATCCGGGATGTGAACCGTCTGATCCGGCTTGTCCTATAGATGGAGGCCTCAGCCTGTTGCTTGCTGCAGGAGCAGGCTTTGGTATAAAAAAAATTCGTGATGCTCAAAAAATGGATGCCGCTGAATAGTAAATCTAATTTTAATTCACAACAGATTTAGTATAGCGGCGTGTATTTCCCAAATCAAAAAAAGCACGCAGCCTGTTTATCCATAAATTCAATTAAATTTGTTTTTGCCAAAATCATACTGCAAGCGATACAATTGCTTTTGAATAATTTATGCATACTTTATCTGCCACAAATTACTTTTTTAAAATCTATTTATCCACCGGGTTGAAGTCTTGTTTACTGCCAGGTAAATTCTTCCAAAAGTTACTGTCATTCTTTATAGTCATTTTATTAATAAATTTTACTTCCTGTACTTCGGCGAAAAAGACAACCTATTTTCAAAATCTGCAAAAAGACACCACGCTTCGTAACCTTGTAAGTAAAGATTTTGAAACTAAGATACGTCAATCAGACCTGCTGAGTATTGCCGTAGCAAGTAGGAGCCCCGACGTTGCCTTCTATAATGCCCCTCAAAGTTCATCTGGTATTTTAAGTGGTTACCTGGTAGATGAAAATGGCAACATACCGTTCATTAAACTGGGAACGTTGCACGTGGAGGAAATGACAAAAAAAGAATTAAAAGCAAAACTGGAACGTGATCTTGTGCCTTACCTGAAAGATGTGATTGTATCCGTTGGCATTCTCAACCGCCATGTAACGATGATAGGGGCGGCGGGGCCGCAGATACTACCCATCACCATCGAAAACATGACTATTCTTGATGCGCTTGCCAGTTCCGAGGATATAGGGGAAAAAGGTAAAACCGACAATATATTAGTGATAAGAGAAAAGGGAGCTGGTGAGAAAAAATTTAAGCACCTGAACCTCACCAATAGTTCGATCTTTTATTCGCCCTATTATTATCTTCAGCCAAACGATATAGTTTACGTGGAACCCGCCAAGGTAAAGGCAGCAGATACAGCGCAAATTATTTCATATATTACCTCAGGTGTTTCATTTATACTTCTTATCCTCAACCAGCTTTTCAGATAAAAGTATTTGAGCTAATGGACGAAGACCAATTTTTTAAAGAGAAAACCGAGACCAACATATTTAAGCAGATAATATATAAATATCTGCCTTTTTGGCCATTGTTTGTTGTATCTGTTTCTATCTCTTTATTGATCGCTTATGTTAATCTTCGGGCGCAGGTTCCTGTGTACGTGGCAGCTGGTAAAGTACTTTTGAAAGATCCTAATAAAGGTGGTGGCGATTCTAAAGTACTTGATGCCCTTAATATATTTAGCGAAAAAAAGATTGTGGATAATGAAATCATTGTGCTCCGATCTACAGATATTATGCAGGAAGTAGTAAAAGACCTGAATCTTTTTGGTACAGTGTATAATAAAGGAAACGTGCGTACAGAAGAACTGTACAAGGCCAACTCTCCTATAGAATTTAAAGTGCTTGACAAAGACAAATTCAATTCATGGGGTAAATATTTTTTTTCTATTGATTGGAAAGAGAAAGTAGTTTTAATTGATAACAAAACTGTACATTTTGATTCTACAGCTGTGCTTGGGGAAAACCTGGTAAGATTGGTTATCAATTACGATTATAATCCAAATCTCATCGGCAAAAACTATTTTGTGCAATTTGCACCCGCTGTCGGTAAGGCGGGCTCTATCACTCCCGGCTTAAGCATATCTCCTTATTCCTATTCTTCCACAGTATTGAATGTTTCCCTCTCCACGCCTGTTCCCGAGAAGGGAGTAGATATTTTGGCAAAGCTTTTTGAAATTTACAATAAAGATGCGATCGCAGATAAGAACCAGATAGCTGTGAGCACATTGCAGTTTATCGATGATAGGCTTTCGCTGGTTACGTTTCAACTGGATAGTGTTGAAAAAAATATTGCCGGATATAAGGCTAATAGTTCGGTAATAGACCTAAGCGGCCAGGCCGGAAATTATTTTAGTAAAGTAAAAGATTTGGATGAAAAAAACAGCCAGCTCGACCTGCAGCTTGAGCTGCTTAACGATGTAAAGAATTATGCAAAAAGTAAGGGCAAAAATACGGGAACTGTGCCATCACTTATGTTGCTGAATGACGGTAAACTTGCGGGATTGCTCGATAATCTCTACAGCGCAGAAGTAACCGTTGAAGGCTTGCAAAATGTAACTGGCGAACGCAATGACGCTTTCTTGCTGGCGAATGCGGAAGTAAGCCGGATGCGGAATGACATATTTGAAAATATTGCCAACATCAGAAGCAATATTCTTACACAAAAAAAGCAAATAAATGCTCAAATATCATCGAATAATCACCTCTTGCAGGAAATACCACAAAAGGAACGGGTGTTTCTGGATATTAGCCGGCAGCAGGCTATTAAAAATAACATCTATACTTACCTCCTGCAAAAAAGAGAGGAGACCGCACTTTCTTCCGCTTCCACAAGTGCAGACCTGCGGGTAGTGGAAGCTCCTTATTCTTACGGGCCCATAGCACCCATTGCTAAAAATTTTTACCTCACAGGGCTCATCGTAGGTTTACTCTCCGGCGCCTTCATTGTTTTGTTAAAAGAAGTGTTCAGCCGGAAGGTGCTTTTCCGGTCTGAGATTGAAGATAAAGTAAAAGCCTCTATCATGGGAGAGATAGTGCAGGTAGCAGCGAAAAATCCGATTGTAATTTTGGACGGTAAACGAACCATCATAGCAGAGCAGTTCCGCTCAATTAGAACTAACCTGAGTTTTATGGGTCTTGATGAGCAGCAAAATACATTAATGATCACCTCAAGTGTATCAGGTGAAGGAAAGAGTTTTATAGCTATCAATCTTGCTATAAGCCTTACCCTAACGGGTAAGCGGGTAGCGCTGATGGAGCTTGACCTGCGCAAGCCCAAGCTTAGTAAAATCCTCAACGTAAAGAAAACACCGGGCATATCCAGCTACCTGATGAACAAAGCAAATATTGATGAAATCGTAAAGCAAGCCGAAGTCCCGAATCTTTTTGTAGTTTCTGCGGGGCCTATTCCGCCAAATCCAACGGAGCTTATATCCGGTATCAAATTTCATGAACTTATTGCTGAACTGAAGCAAAAATTTGACTTTGTAATTATGGATACGGCGCCGGTATCACCAGTGACGGATGCACAGCTGCTGCAGGCGCATGCTGATATTAATGTATTTGTGGTAAGACACGCTGTAACGCCGCGGGTATTTCTCTCTATGATAGACGGACTGAACCGGCAAAATAAGTTTAAGAATATGTGCATTATATTTAACGGCATCAAGCCGAGGGGCTTTCACATATATGGATACGGTTTTGGAGGGTATGGAAATGGCTATGGTTATGGCTATGGCTATGGGTACAGCTATGGTGGTGAATATGGCGGTGGGTACTATCTTGAAGAAAAGCCGGGAATTATTTCGGGCATCAAAAAGATTTTCAAAAGATAAGTGTTTAAGGATGCACGCAGTACCTCTATTTTACTCCAGTTAAAAAAAATGTGTGACTGAGAGATTGCGAAGCTGTGCACTTTCGGCACGCATTACCAAATTAAGACATTCACGCAAAGGCCCATAAGAAGATAAATAGGCCAGGATTTTCTTTATTTTCTTTGCTCCTTATTTCTTTGCGTGAAAATTCTAATATAGTTTTAAGTTAATGAAATGGCCTCTGATTCCCGCAAAGGTGCATAATAAAGATAAGCCGGATAAGATTTCCTTTATTTTCTTAT
Source organism: Hanamia sp. (assembly GCA_965217965.1). Taxonomy (GTDB): domain Bacteria; phylum Bacteroidota; class Bacteroidia; order Chitinophagales; family Chitinophagaceae; genus Ginsengibacter. The sequence continues at coordinate 2,817,635 of CBDCJQ010000002.1, forward strand.
TTTCTTAGTTTCTTTGCGTGAAAATTCTAATCCTTTGTCATACGCAGGATGAAACATAGAATAAAAAACTTGAAAAATTGAAAACAGCGCTTCCTGAAAAAAACTGGTATGTAGTATACACCCGGCCCCGGTGGGAAAAGAAGATTGCGGAGAAATTACTTGCTGCAGGAATTGAACACTATTGCCCTCTAAACAAAGTTTCAAGGCAGTGGAGCGACAGGAGGAAAACGGTCATCGAGCCAGTGTTTAAGGGATATGTGTTTGTGAGGTTGGAAGATAAAAAAAAGTGGGATATCCGGAGTGTATCCGGTATTCTCAACTTCGTGCATTGGTTGGGGAAACCTGCCCGCATAAGGGATGAAGAAATTGATATCATTCGCAAATTTTTATTTGAATTTGAGGAGGTGCAGGTGGAAAAGAAAGACTTTGGCCTCAATGATAAAGTGCGTATCACGCAAGGAGTGTTAATGGATTATGAGGGCATGGTGCTGTCAGTATATGGCAACCGGGCCGTGGTGAAGATTGATTCTATGGACCTTCAGCTAAGTGCTCATTTTGATAAAAAGAGCCTGGAAGTATTGCAGCCGGCCTCACTTTTCCATAAGGAGTCTCTTTCACATTCCGTCTCCCAAGGAGAGGGAACGTGAAAGAAGCTTCACCCAACCTCCCGATTTTTTATGGGGGCAAGTTTTTCTCCTCAAAGGTTCATTAAAACTCCTTTGGAGAGTCTGTTGGGACGAAGGAGAGGGATTTCACCCCCGACCCCCTCTCCCAAGCCGGAGGAGGCGTGAAAGAAAGCGTTTCCAATTGATTTAAAAGAAAAGGCACTCCACATTCCTGGAGAAGTCCTTTGGATAATTTTATCGGGATAACTATTTAAAAAATATATTTTGACTTTTTCAAATGACAAGCATCATCCCGTGTATGTGGCAGGGCACAACGGCCTGGTAGGTGGCGCAATATTGCGTTTATTAAAAACAAAAGGATTTACCAATTTGATTACCCGTAGCTCTGTTGAGTTAGATCTTAGGGATTACGCCGCTGTAAAGCATTTTTTTGAAACAGAAAAGCCGGCGTATGTTTTTCTTGCTGCGGCAAAAGTGGGCGGTATTATGGCCAACAACACTTACCCCGCAGATTTTATTTATGAAAATCTAGCCATTCAAAATAATGTTATTCACCACGCTTATGTGAATGGGGTTAAAAAATTATTATTTCTGGGCAGCAGTTGTATCTATCCCAAAAATGCGCCACAACCCATAAAAGAAGAATATTTGTTGTCCGGTTTTCTAGAGCCAACGAATGAGCCCTATGCTATCGCAAAAATTGCGGGCATCTCTATGTGTCAATCTTACCACAGGCAGTACGGCGCGAACTTCATCAGTGCAATGCCTACCAATTTATTCGGGAGTGGTGATAATTACGATCTCTACAATTCCCATGTGTTGCCCGCGTTGATCCGTAAGTTTCATGAAGCAAAAATCAATGAGCAACCATCAGTTACTATATGGGGAACGGGTACGCCACGCCGTGAGTTCCTGCATGTGGATGATGCAGCCGCTGCATGCTATTTCCTGATGGTAAATTATAATGAACCAGGCATCGTAAATGTGGGCACTGGTGCTGATGTGTCCATCGGTGAACTGGCAGCCATCGTTCAGAAGATATCAGGGTATGAAGGGAAATTGTTATTTGATACTTCCCGGCCTGACGGCACGATGCGCAAGTTGCTTGATGTAAGCAAGATCAATAGCTTAGGCTGGCAGGCCGCAATAAGTATGGAAGAAGGCATTGCCAGAACGTATAAAGAGTTTGTAGAAAACTATGATAAGTATGCAGTGGGCGTACTCAGTGCATAGCCTGTCTTTAATTTCTAATTTCTAATTTCTAATTGTTCTTGTCTATCCTCTTCCTTACCCTAAAAACTTTTTCCGCCGCAGGCGGTGTTGAAAAAGTAGGCCGGGTTGCCGGTAAAGCCGTTTACGAATATGCTGTTGATAATAATGAGGAAGCATTTTTTTATAGTATGTATGATTCCCCTTCGGTTAAAACCGAGCCTTACCTTACACGGAAGATATTTAAAGGCTTCGGCGGAAATAAAATTTCATTTACGCTGGCAAGTATTAAAAAAGGCTTAGGAAGCAGCACGATCATAGTTACTCATGTTAAGCTTTTATTGCCTGCTTACCTGGCTAAATTATTTTCAAAAAAGAAGAAGGTTATATTGATAGCTCATGGCAAAGAAGTTTGGCAGCCGTTGCCCGCATTTGTTATAAAAATGATGAATGCTTGTGATATTATCTTGCCGGTGAGCCGTTTCACGAAAGAAAAAATGAAAGAATTATTTGGTCTTAAGGAAAACAAATTTACTGTTGTAAATAATTGCCTCGATCCTTATTTACCACCGCCTGCAAAAGAAAGCAGCCGCTATACCTGGCAGGAAAAATATGGGATTGATAAAGATGCTATCGTATTGATGACCCTCACACGGTTAACCATACACGAAAAAAATAAAGGCTACGATAAGATATTGGTGGCTATTCAAAAATTACTTCCTGCCTTTCCGGCTTTGAAATATCTCTTTGTGGGTAAATATGATGATGCGGAAAAGGAACGACTCACTGAGCTCACCAGGCGATTGGGCATAGACGGCAAGGTTATTTTTACGGGTTTTGTGCCTGACGATGAGCTTGCAGCTCACTATAATTTATGTGATGTATATGTGATGCCAAGTGAAAAAGAAGGATTCGGCATTTCATTCATAGAGGCAATTTATTACGGAAGGCCGGTAATTGCGGGTAACCGGGATGGTACCAATGATGCGTTACTTGACGGCAGGCTTGGCGTATTAATTGATCCGCAGAGCCAGGAAGAGATAACAGCAGCCATTGAAAAAGTAATTCGTAATGTTTCTGCGTTTGCTCCTGACCGTGAGTTGCTGATGAAGCATTTTGGATATGAAGTGTATAAGGAAAGGTGGAACAAATTGCTGCAGGGTTTGGATAAAAAGGCGTAAGTAATGTCATGAAACGTTTCGCCACACATGAGAACCTTACTACCGTCCCTGCGAAAAATTTTCCGGGGGAAAGACTTGAATTGAAGAATGTTTCGGATCCCAATAATTATATAGCATCGGGATTGTGGCAATCTCATGGTAAACTTTACTCAGGAGATTGCTTACAAAATTTAATATCAACACTCAATACTCAATGTTCAACACTCAATACTCAATGTTCAACACTCAATATTCAACACTCAATATTCAACACTCAATACTCAATGTTCAACACTCAATGTTCACCACTCAATATTCAATATTCAAGACTCAATATTTAACACTCAATATTCAACATTAAACAACACATGACTAACCAGGAAAATAATATTGTAGGACTAATACCGGCTGCCGGCAAAGGCTCGCGGCTCGCGCCGTTTCCCTGCCCAAAAGAACTGTTTCCAGTCGGCTACCAGGATTATATGGTGAAAGGCGTAAACCAGCGGCGGCCTAAAGTGATCAGCCAGTATTTAATAGAGCACATCATACAAGCCGGCGCTAATCGTATAGCCATCATAGTTAGTGAGGGCAAAGGCGATATTATGAAATATTACGGCGATGGCTCCAGGTTCGGGACTGATATTGTGTACCTGTACCAGGAGGAGCCAAGGGGAATGCCGGAAGCGCTTGCCCTTGCACAAAACTGGATCAGTAATGCAACGGTAATTTTTGGCATGCCGGATACTATTATAGAACCGGCCTTTGCCTTTGACGACTTATTATCTTACCATCGTAAGAGCAATGCCGATCTTACTTTAGGGCTTTTTAAAACTGATACACCGTCTAAGTTTGGATTGGTGGCTACCGATGATGATAACAATGTTTTATACACCATTGACAAGCCGGCTATCACCGATCTTACGCACATGTGGGGTTGCGCTTGCTGGTCGCCGGGATTTACGCAACTTATCACGGAGCATATTACTTCCAATAGAAACAATAACAAAGAAAACGTGCTCGGCGATGTTTTTAATCTTGCCATCGAAAGAAAAATGATTGTAAAAGGCCTGGAAATTGCAGATGGGCAATATATTGATATTGGTACGAGCGATGAGTTGGATTTAGCGTTGAAGAAGTTTCATCTTTGAAAAGGCTTTTTGTTGATGGGTTTGCAGGTGAGCCTTCGACAGGCTCAGGCACACAGAGGTTTTAGAGAGAAGAAATTGGTTAATTAATGTGATTTTTTTTGACGCGGTATAAATTTGCGATAATAGGTTGTGGCAAGATTGCACAAAGGCATGCTGAGCAAATAGCCAGGGTCGGTTTGTTGGTTGCTGTATGTGATGTTGTTCCCGGTAAGGCGGATAAGTTCGGGCAGGTGTATCATGCGACACCCTTTTATTCTATTGATGATCTCTTATCTACAAAGATAGAATTTGATATCGCAGTTATTTGCACACCCAATGGGCTCCATGCTGAGCAAAGCATCGCTTGTTTACAGAAAGGCGTACACGTAATTTGCGAGAAGCCGATGGCGCTTGCTGCAGAAGACTGTGTGAAGATGATAGCCGCCGCGGAAAAAAGTCATAAAAATTTGTTCATCGTAAAACAAAACCGCTTCAACCCACCGGTGGTTGCACTAAAAAGAAAATTAGATCAGCGGGCGTTGGGAAAAATATTCAGTTTGCAACTCAACTGTTTTTGGAACAGAACGGATGCTTACTATACAGATGATTGGCGTGGAACCAGGCTGCTTGACGGTGGCACTTTGTTCACCCAATTCAGCCATTTTATCGACTTGGTTTACTGGATGCTTGGAGATGTAAAAGAGGTGAAAGCATTTCTTCATAATTATAACCACGAGGGTATCATCGAATTTGAAGATACAGGTGTAGCCATTTTGGCTTTTGAAAGTGGGGTTATAGGTTCTCTTAATTATACCATAAATAGTTTTGAAAAAAATATGGAAGGCTCTATTACTTTATTTGGTGAAAAAGGCACAGTAAAGATTGGCGGGCAATACCTCAATAAATTGGAATATGTTAGCGGCATTCAAATGAATGTTGACGCCACCGGCTCACGGGCTAATGATTATGGCGGCTATACCGGCTCTATGAGCAATCATGATAAAGTGTATGATAATGTAATAGATGTGTTGCAGAACAACGCGCCGGTAATTACCAACCCGAAAGATGCGATGAAAACGGTGGAGATCATTGAAAGGATTTATAAAGCAGGAAGAAATGGGGTTGAAAATTGACATTTGTTCTTCATAAACAATGTTCAATTGAAAATAATGAAGTGAATTTACAAAAATCTAATTTTGCTTTTTGATAAGGAAAAAAACGAATTGCAATGACTAAAAACACAGGTGAGATTGTCGCCGAAATCAAAAGAGAGGAGGCATATATTAGAAGCCGTTATTTTATAGATCATATTGATCTCTTTGGGAGTTATGCGAAGAAAGAACAGCGGCCCGATAGCGACATTGACCTTTTGTATACCACACTTCCAGATGCGACAATGACGCTTGCACGCCTTAAATCAATAGAAGAATATTTTTCCAGGCTATTAGACATAGAAAAAGTGGAAATGGTAAGCAGGCAATCAATAAACCCGGTCGTAGAAAAAAATATTGAAAATTATGCCATCTCTGTTTTCTGATAAAAATGCCCTGTATATTCTTACAATTTTGGAGGCTACACCGCCATGGTTCGTGTCTCACGAACCGTTTCAAGATATTTGCTTCGCCTCCGGGTTTGTGCCACAAACTATAAAACTGCCGTCGTGGCTCTTGTCTCCACGAACCATTTCAAAATGCTTACAGAAACTAACCATAGAAACTCCTTCACATCCTTAGGAAAGATATATTTCTGGACTGCAACTATTCACGACTGGCTGCGCTTGTTGGGGAAGGATGAAAACAAACAGCTTATAGTAGATTCATTGAAATTTTTGTCAGATGGGAATTTTATTACGGTTTATGCTTTTGTTGTTATGCCGAATCATATTCATCTTATCTGGCAACAAAATAAATTAAACGGAAAGGAAACACCTAAAGGAAGTTTTTTAAAATATACGGCGCACATATTTTTACAGCAATTGCAGCAGGAAGGCAACTCCTCAAATTATCTTGTAAACAAATCAAATAAAAAGCATGAGATATGGCAAAGAGACGCTTTAGGAATTGAAATTATCACCCGTGAAGTAGCAATACAAAAGCTAAACTATGTACACTTTAACCCGGTAAGTGGTAAATGGAACTTAGCAAAAGATGATATAAGTTACCATTATTCTTCCGCCAGGTTTTATGTGACCGGTATTGATGACTTCAGTTTTCTTCATGATTTGTTTACCGTGTTTGATGGCAATTGAATATGTGGTACGTGAGACACGAACCACGGCGGGAGGGACACGAACCACGGGGCGGAAGATGATATAAATTACCATTATTCTTCTGCCCGCTTTTATGCAACAGGCATTGATGACTTCGGATTTTTACATGACTTGAATATGTGGTTCGTGAGACACGAACCACGGCGCGAAGATTATATAAGTTACCATTATTCTTCTGCCAGGTTTTATGATACCGGTATTGATGACTTCGGATTTCTTCATGAGTTATGTGGTCGTTCGTGAGACACGAACCACGGCGGGAGGACACGAACCACGGCGGGAAGATTATATAAGTTACCATTATTCTTTTGCCAGGTTTTATGATACTGGTATTGATGACTTCGGATTTCTTCATGAGTTGAATATGTGGTTCGTGAGACACGAAACATGGCGCGGAAATCATGTTTGGTGAGACACGAAACACCGCGTGAAGAATGCTTCATACCTGATACCTCATACCTCATCCCTGAAACCTTATAACTCATCCCTGATACCTCATACCTAATACCTCATCCCTGATACCTAACAATCATGTGCCGCATAGCCGGAATAGCAAATAAAATACTGCCCCTTGCTGTCATACAAGGAATGGTAGCAAAAATGTGCGAACTCCAGAAACATGGCGGCCCCGATGATGAAGGCTTGTACAATTGCGCTGAAAGTAATTTAGTGCTTGGCCACCGGCGCCTGGCTTTTTTTGACCTTACTTCCGCCGGCCACCAGCCAATGGTGTACCAGCAGAGGTATGTAATTTCTTTTAATGGCGAAATATATAATTTCCAAGAGCTGAAAAATGAGCTGATGCAATTAGGCAGGTGCTTTCACACGCACTCCGATACAGAAGTAATACTAGCGGCCTTCGCTCAATGGAACACGCAAAGCTTCGCGAAGCTGTCAGGCATGTTCGCTTTTGCGCTTTATGATACTTTTGAAAAAGATCTCTACCTTGTAAGGGATGCCTCCGGTATCAAGCCACTCTATTATTATATAGCCGGGGGTATCCTGGAGTTTGCTTCGGAGATACGGGCCTTCAGCGCTGCAGGATATAAAGAAGAAGACCCGTATTGGCCCGTGTTTCAATTAGCGTACGGTTTTATACCCGAGCCCATCACTACGTTACAAAATGTAAAGCCCCTGCACAAAGGTTGCTTTTATAAATATAATCTTGCAACCGGCAAAAAGGGCCTGCAATCGTTTACGCATTACAGTTATAGCGATACCCTTCACGATCCCTTGCTATCCCGCAATGCCATCCGGGAGTCCATACAAAAAGCGGTAGGCAGGCATTTATTGTCAGATGCACCGATAGGCGTGTTCCTAAGCGGTGGCGTAGATTCGAGCATCATCACCATGCTTGCCTCCGGGTATGGTCGGGAACATTTAAAGACCTTGTCGCTCTATTTTAATGAAGAAGTTTTTTCAGAGAAGAAATTCCAGGATAGTATCATCAAACAATTGCAATGCGGCTATTACCAGCACCTGCTGACGGAAGGAGAATTCCAGGAGTCTTTCCCTTCTATATTGGAGGCGATGGATATGCCAAGTTGCGACGGGCTTAATACCTGGTTCATCAGCAAATATGCACGCGCCAGCGGCTTAAAGGCAGTATTGTCGGGCATTGGCGGAGACGAGCTGTTTGGCGGTTATCCATCTTTTTCCCGGATGTCCATTGCCAGCCGGTTGCAGCATTTTCCTTCCGCAGTTTGGAAGACTGCCCGCAATCGTAGCGATAAAAAGCTGAATAGGCTGCCTTACTTGTCACTGGAAGGTATTAAAGGGTTGTATCTTTTTTTAAGGGGATTATACAACCCGGTGCAGATAGCCGGCCAATTGAACACTACCGAAAAAGAAATATGGAGCATATTGCAGGAGCAGCCTGCGTTACCGGCGTTGCCTTGCCTCAAGCCGAAGAATAAGGCCAGTTGGATGGAGCTCAATATTTATATGCAGAACCAGTTGCTGCGGGATGCAGATGTTATGAGCATGGCTCATGGCGTTGAGATAAGAGTACCATTTTTAGACCGGGAAGTGATCAGGACGGCCCTTTCTATGGAGGAAGAAATGAAATACAAGGGGCAGTTGCCCAAGCAGGTGCTGATAAATGCTTTCAAAAATGAATTGCCGGAGGAAGTCTGGAACCGCAAAAAGATGGGCTTTAGTTTCCCTTTCACCCAATGGCTAAGCAATAATAAATTCGTGGAAGACACTATGCAAAATGGCAATGCACACTCCAGGGCGAGCTATAAAAAATTCATTGAAGGAAAAATGCAATGGAGCCATTTGATGTCGCTGTTGATTTTGGAAACGAGGGGAGTAGGGGGTAGCAGGTAGCAGGTAGCAGTGATGGGGTATGAGGTGCAGATAGAAGGTGCCAGGTGTTAGGTATAAGGTATAAGGTAGAAGGTAGAAGGTGGGGCAGGTAGAAGGTAGAAGGTAGAAGGTAGAAGGTAGAAGGGAAGATTTTAAACACACAAGTGCTAATTACTCTTATAACTCATAACTGATCACTCGTAACCGATAACTCATAACTGATCACTCATAACTGATCACTCATAACTGATCACTCATAACTCATCACTCATAACTGATCACTCATAACTCATCACTCATAACTCATCACTAATAACCAATTGAGCAAAAAAACCCTCTTCCTCACCCTCCGCACTTTCTCCGCCACCGGCGGCATAGAAAAAGTTTGCCGGATAATGGGGAAGGCATTATATGAAGAGAGTCTCCGCAACAATGGAGTGGTGCAGGTTTGCAGTATGTACGACCGGCAGCGGGATGCATTCAATAATGCATATTTCCCTGCGGAGAATTTTCGCGGTTATGGCATTAATAAATTTCTTTTTATAAAAGATATGGTGCAGGCCGGCAGTGGTGTTGATACGGTTGTGCTCAGCCATATTAATCTGCTACTGATTGGCTGGATTATTAAAAAAGTTTCTCCATCTACCCGGCTTATCTTGCTGGCGCATGGCATAGAAATATGGTACCCGCTCACCCGGCGCAAGAGGAACATGCTTTACTCTTGCAACGTCGTGCTGGCCGTAAGCCATTACACGCAAAATAAAATAGCCGAAATGCATCAGGTATCAACAGCAAAAAGCGCTGTGCTCAACAATTGCCTTGATCCTTATTTGCCTTTGCCATCATTGCAGAAGAAAAATGAAATCCTTTTGCAGAAATATGGTTTCGGTATAAATGATTTTGTATTGATGACGCTTACGAGGTTGTCCTCCAAAGAACGGTATAAGGGATATGACAAAGTGATTGGCGCAATGGCAAAACTAAAAGCGAGCCATCCGAATATCAAATACCTGCTGGCCGGCTCGTATGATAAAGAAGAAAAAGTATTTGTTGAGACAATGATTGCAGAGGCAGACCTGCAGCGTAGTGTAGTGATGACCGGTTACCTGCAGGATGAAGAGCTCGAAGATAATTTTGCCATCAGCGATGCGTACGTAATGCCCAGCCGCAAAGAAGGGTTTGGTATCGTCTTTATTGAAGCTATGTATTACGGGCTTCCTGTAATTGCGGGTAATATAGATGGCTCTTCAGATGCTTTGCTGAACGGTCAACTGGGGCAACTGGTGAACCCTGGCAGTATAGATGAAATAGCCGCAGCCATAGAAAATATTATTACCGATCAAAAAGCGTTTAGCCCAAACCGTGAGTTGCTCATGAAGCACTTCAGTTATGAAGCATATAAACAAAAGTTGAAAGATTTAATGCCTGTGCCTGTTGAAAACTCATTACTGATACCTGTTCACTAATACCTGTTCACTCACACCTAATCACTGATACCTGTTCCCTAATACCTGTTCACCCACTCCATGCCCGATACCTCATACCTGATACCTGATAACAGTCCCGAGCACTGGGACCTTATTATCCAGCCAAAGGCACATTTATTTGACCTGAAACTGAAGGAAGTGTGGAAATACCGCGACCTGCTATTGCTTTTTGTAAAGCGTGATTTTACTGCCCAATATAAACAAACCGTGCTTGGCCCGCTATGGCATTTTATTCAACCCATTTTTACCACCATTGTGTTCCTTATGGTTTTTGGAAAGATTGCCAACATTCCAACAGACGGCATTCCGCCCGTGTTGTTTTATATGAGTGGCATTACCATCTGGAATTATTTTGCCGCTTGCCTGAACAGCACATCAAATACCTTTGTGGCCAATGCCGGCATATTTGGGAAAGTTTACTTTCCGAGGTTGGTGATTCCACTATCTACGGTAATGTCTAACCTGGTAAAATTTGGAATACAATTTCTCTTATTAGTTGTAGTGTTTGTATTTTATGCTATTAAGGGAACCACCTTTCATTTTGGGCTTTCTTTATTGATGATACCCGTGTTGGTATTGATGATGGCGGGTATGGGGCTGGGCCTTGGGATCATTATTTCATCCCTTACTACCAAGTACCGCGACTTTACTGTGTTGATTGGGTTCGCCGTTCAATTGCTCATGTATGCCACACCCATTGCTTATCCGTTATCATTTCTAAAAGACAACCGGTTCGTTGCCTGGATAAAGTGGAACCCCCTTACGCCCATTGTAGAAGCTTTCCGCTTTGCGCTGTTTCAAGAAGGAAGCTTCACCGCCGGAAGCCTGTTATATAGTGCGGCTTTCATCGCGATTGTTTTGTTCATCGGCCTGCTTACATTTAGTAAGGTGGAAAAAACTTTTATGGACACTGTTTGATTTTTTACTATTCCTGTAATCTATTTATTTTTTCACTGATTATATGCTTAATTTGGTGAATACAATCTCTGAAAAAGATTATATTTGGTGAATAATAGACAATATGATTGAAAGAGAAATAGAAAAAGCAATAGAAAGTGATTTCTTCACTGGTAAAGCTATTTTAGTGCTTGGGCCAAGGCAAGTGGGCAAAACAACACTTATTCAAAAAATATTACAAAACAAAAAACACCTGTTTCTGAATGCGGACGACAGTACAGTGAGGCAATTGCTGAATGAGCCGGACACCTTCCGCCTTCAGCAAATAATAGGAGATCATACTATTGTTTATATAGATGAAGCACAGCGGATACCGAAGGTGGGGCTTACCTTAAAGTTAATAACCGATCAGTTTAAAGCTGTTCAGTTAATAGTAACCGGAAGCTCCGTCCTGGAACTGAGTAATGAAACAAACGAGCCCCTAACCGGGAGAAAATGGGAGTACTTATTATTACCGCTCAGCTGGCAGGAATTACAAAATTCAGTGGGCTTTGTTGAATCAGAACAACAGTTGGAGCATCGCCTCGTGTATGGAATGTACCCCGATGTAGTAACCAATCCCGGTAAAGAAAATGAAGTATTACAGCAACTAGCAAATAGTTATTTATATAAAGATATACTTGCCCTGGCCAGTATTCGTAAACCTGCTTTACTTGAGCGGTTGCTGCAGGCATTGGCCATGCAGATAGGTAACGAGGTTTCTTACAACGAACTGGCGCAATTGCTGCAGATTGATAAAAATACCATTATGGTGTATATTGATCTGCTGGAAAAAGCCTTCATCATTTACAGGTTGAGGAGCTTCAGCAGGAACCTCCGCAATGAAATAAAAAATAACCGTAAAATATACTTTTGGGACAATGGCATACGCAACATCATCATCGCCAACCTGAATGCTATTGACCTGCGCCCCGACAAAGGCGCTTTATGGGAAAACTTCCTCGTAACAGAAAGATTAAAAATGTTGCAATACCACAAAAAAATCGCCAATAGCTTTTTTTGGCGAAGTGTGCAGCAGCAGGAAATTGATTATGTAGAGGAAACTAATGGAACCATATCAGCATACGAATTTAAATGGAAAAATACCGTGCGTAATAAGATACCGGCCCGTTTTATAGAAACCTACGGAGCAAACGAAAATGTGATCTCAAAAACTAACTTCCGGGAATTTGTAAACGCCTGAGTGGACTTGAAAAAAATTATTGCATATTATACCGTTACGAGTTGAACTCCATTTCCTTCAAAGTAGAAAACTTCTCCAGGCGATACCGGTTGGCAACCTTGCCACAGTTTGAAATGCACGCACGTCGGTCACAGCTTGATTACTGAAAAGAAAAATAAGTAGATTTGATAAAATAGATATTTATGCTGCAATTGACCGGTACATATTATAACGGAAAGGTGCATTTGTAAAAAAAATATCCATAGATCGCAGGGATTTTGAAAAATAAAGAATGGTCATTCAGTGACACAGTAATTGAAGAAAGAAGCGATTCTTTATGAAGATATTTTTAGACACTTCTTCGTTATTTAAACTTTATAAAAAAGATAGGATTAGGTAGAATAAGCTCAATCTTTTATTTGTCATTTTCAAAGAACTTTTTTGGAAACGCAAAAATTAACCACTCGCAAGGACGTGAACTCACTGATTCCGTCCTTTGCGAAGAGCCTAATGAAGTTGGAATTAAATACTCATCGGCTCCGAAGCCTGCCCGACTTTGTCATTCAGGCGGGCAATCTCCTTGAGTAATGTTTATCCGGAGATTGCCACAAAGTTTTCCGCGAGTATTTTTTAATTCAAATCATTATACTGGAAAACTTTTCTCCAAAGGAGCAGGCGCAATGATCGTGGAGCTGTTCAATTCATAATTGCAACAAATCCCTTCTTTACATAAACCAGGCTTTTGAGCCCATTCTACCTAATTCTAAAAAAAGAATTGGATACCGGCAGATATTATTTCAGAGAAATACGGATAGACCGAACTCTTAATATAAATTTTTTTATTAAAAAAATTAAAATGCAATCTCCAAAAATCGTTTCAGTAGAGGCTCTTGCAAAATATAAATTGAAAATCCAATTCACTGATGGAACACAAGGGATATATGAAATATCCGACCTGGCTGGGCAGGGAGTTTTTAAAATCTGGGATATTGATAATATTTTTTAAAGTCTTCATCAATAGAGAATCAGGCGCTATTTCCTGGCCGGGAGAGATTGATATAGATACAATTAACGCATATTGCATCATTAAAGGAATTTCACCGGATAAATATTTTAATAATCAAAATAAATATGCCGTGACTTAGTGCTTTTTACGGTATAGTTATTTGGATGTATTGAAAAGATCACAATCCCCCGCATATTTATGCTACGTATGCAGAATTTTAAATACTTATTAATTTAGTTGATTTTTCGATTTATGCTGGTTATATCCCAAGCCGAGCTTTTGGGCTTCTAATGGAATGGATTTCTATCCATCACAGAGAAACTTTTAGAAAATTGGGAATTAATGAAGCAGTCACTTCCTTTAATAAGCATTGAACCATTAAAATAAAAATCTTAGCTTATTAGTACCGTCATTAAAGTTGAAAACCTCTCCAAGCAATACCGCCTGGGCAATGTAGGCCTTGGCTCCCTGAGCCATGATGTAAACCGCTGGTGGCAAACCAACATCCGGCGGAAAGAAGACCCTTATTTAAAAATCGGCGATGAGAATGACCGATCCGTAAAAGGCATCAGCGAATATGTGTGGGCCTTACGTGATATTAATTTTGAAGTAGAACAGGGCGAAGTGCTGGGTATCATAGGCCGCAACGGCGCGGGAAAATCTACGCTGCTAAAGATACTTAGCCGCACCACTACGCCTACGATGGGTGCTGTAAAAATTAAAGGCCGTGTCGCCAGTTTGCTTGAAGTAGGCACCGGCTTCCATCCCGAGCTTACCGGGCGGGAAAATATTTTTTTAAATGGCGCTATCCTCGGCATGACGAAGAAGGAAATCAAGAGCAAGTTTGATGAGATCGTTGACTTTGCCGGGGTGGAAAGGTATATTGATACCCCTGTAAAAAGATATTCTTCGGGTATGTACTTGCGTCTGGCCTTTGGCGTTGCCGCCCACCTGGAGCCTGAGATTTTAATTGTAGATGAAGTGCTGGCTGTGGGTGATGCTGAGTTTCAAAAAAAAGCGCTGGGGAAAATGAAAGATGTGAGTAATAATGATGGAAGAACGGTGTTGTTTGTGAGTCATAATATGGGTGCCATTCGGTCGCTATGTACCAATGCCATCATCATGAAAAATGGGAAAACTACTTTCCAGGGAAATGTGGAAGCAGGAGTATCTAAATATCTTAAAGCGGAAAACACTAACATTAATTCAAGCCTGGCACTCAGAAAAGATAGAGAGGGAAATGGCTTATTTCGTTTTGAAAATATACATGTAAAAAACAAAGACGGAGAGGAAACAGAAAATATATTTTGCAATGAACCAATGGTAATAGATATCCATTTTAGTTTCAAAAATATTGATCTCACCCGTATAATTTTATCTGTAGGATTACGGGATCAGAATAATGAATTAGTTGCATTTTTCTCTACGGATGAAATGGGATTTTCTTTAAAAAAGGCAACCACTCATTTCACATTAAAAATTCCACAGGTTGCATTGCGACCATCAACATATTCTATCTGGTTATTTGCTTCCTATGGTACTACGGCATTAAATGATTTTTGTGATGTGATTTTTGATGCTGCTACCATCACGATATTACCTACAGATTTTTGGGTTCCCGGTAAAATGATTCGCTCGGGTTACTCAACTTTTATGAACGGTGTGTATGTTCAAAATTAAAAAGTAAAACAGTATAAATGTTTCAAAATATTCGTAATAACGGGAGTGAGTAAACGAAACATGATTTTTTTCAAAGTAAATAAAGGTGGGGTGATTATAATAGATTGATTATTATAATTGGGAAGGATGCAGTAAGGCTGTGCATGATTTTCTTTCTTCAAACAAATGTGTGGAAAGAATTGAAAGCGATAGAGGTGTTTGCTTTATTGAAAAGAAATAGACATTCTCCGTACTGAAGAAGCAAGGATTCAAAAAATAAAGTCACATATCAGATATCTGGATGAGCTCCTGCTATCAAAGCCGGCATAGTTTAAAATATCAGGAAGAACCATTATTAAATATTAATAGCATCTTAAACATAGTTGGGATAAGAAGCCAATACTCAAGATGGATATAGAATTGTTAATAAGACCCCGCTTACTGTTTACTAAATTATTACGCCGGTATTGCAGATCTTTTCCATCACAACAAATTAAAACTTTAATAAAAAATAATGTAAGAAAGTGGTGTGTGGATGATGAACTTAAAATCCCTACCAATCATGGTTTTTGGATGAGGACATCGCCAAGGGATTATGCTACTTACGGCATTTATTTTTTTGGAGTTTATGATCCTTCCATGACATCGGTGTTCGCACATCTTATAAAGCCAAGTGAAACGGTTTGGGATATAGGTACAGAGCGAGGCTGGTTTACTTTACAAATGGCAACGCTAGTTGGCAAACATGGAAGGGTGGATTCATTTGAAGCATTTCCGCCCACGGTTGAAAAATTAAAAATCAATGTTGACTTAAACCAACTTGAGTGGGTAAATGTAAACGGGGTGGCCGTGAGTGAATTTAATTCAAAAATGTGGTTTGTGCCACCTTCAAATAACGTTACCCATAATATTAGTTTCTTAAATGATTGTAATGGCGTAGGGTATTTAACAGACAGTTTTGCACCCGGTGCTATTGAGGTGAATACTATTAATCTCGATGATTATTACGAATCTCAAAATATTAAAAAAGTATCGCTCATAAAAATAGATATTGAAGGCGCTGAATTCAATGCACTTAAAGGAGCAAGGCGTTTAATCTTAAAGGATAAGCCAATTATAGCAATAGAATACAACCGGCCTACAGCATTACGTGCAAATTCAAGTGTAGAGGAAGTACACGAACTACTTCTTTCGTATGGTTATAGAACGTACTTGTTCGATAAACAATTCATTCAATTTAATCTGTCGCTATATAAGGATCAGAAGGATATGGTTTTAAATGTTTACTGTTTCCCAATCAGTTAATAGAGTGTTTTCAATAAGTGCTAATTAAAATTCGTTGAACATTGCTTTTTTTGTTACACAGTTCCCAACATTATCGGAAACATTTATAGTAAACCAAATTATTGCGTTACAAAAAAGCGGGCACCTCGTTCATATTTATTCCTTGCATAAAGCAACCGCTCAAGCCGTGCATCAGAATATAAAAGATGCGCGAGTACCGGCTGTTACTTTTTATTTTGATGATCTACCATTAACCCGTAAAGGAAAAATAATAAGCCTTATAGGCAAGTCGGTTAGAAATTTATTTAGTAAAAACAATCATAGTCTTTTTAAAACTTTTTTTAAAAATACTTCTTCCTTGTCAGTTTATAATTTCATCCCATTTATTGATAAGCCCGCTTATGATGTGTTGCATGCACATTTTGGTGTGAGCGGGAATTTCGTAACAGAACTTCGTAAGCTTGGAATATTTAAGCAGGCGAAATTTATTACCACTTTTCATGGCTATGATTTGATTGTAGAGCCGGGATTCTATAAAGAACTTTTTAAGGCTTGTAATGTTTTTACGGTTAATTCAGGATATACAAAACAAAAGCTAACTGCGCTCGGTTGCCAGCCGGAAAAGATAAACTTATTGCCGGCTGGATTAGATACAGCAGCCTTTAAAAAAAAGATCCGGCAAAGAAATAATAAAATAATCAATCTGTTGTTTGTGGGAAGATTAATTCCCCTTAAGGGCCCGCATTTGTTTATTGAAATATGCAGGAGATTAAAGCAAGATAATTTGATAAGGTTTAAAGGAATTATAGCGGGCGATGGGGAGATGTACAATGAGCTACAGGCTATGATAATAAATGAAGACCTGTCATCTTACATAGATATGGCTGGCGATAAAACCCAAAATGAACTTATTGAGCTGATGGATAATGCGGATATTTTTATTCTTCCAGGCATTATATATGAGAATCGGGCAGAAGCGCAGGGGCTTGTAATACAAGAGGCTCAGGCGATGGAATTGCCTGCACTTATATCAGATGTGGGAGGAATGCGGGAGGGGATTATTGATGGCGAAACAGGTTACGTTATAAAAGAATCAGACATCAGCAGCTTTGCAGATAAAATAGTATTCCTTTCTAATGATCCTGAATTGAGAAAACGCATAGGTTCAGCCGGCAGACAATTCGTTGAAAGAAATTATGACAGCAAAGTTTTAAATAAAAAATTGCTTTCTATTTACCAGGAAGAAAATGATTGAATTGATGAAGTTTTCAGTTTTGATAGCAAATTATAACAACGGTAAGTACTTTAAGGATTGCTATGATTCTATTATAGCTCAAACATATAATAACTGGGAAGCCATAATTGTAGATGATAAATCAACTGATGATTCTGTTGCCATCGTAACTTCTATAATAAAAGGTGATGAACGGTTTAAATTTTTCTGTAACGAAGAAAATAAAGGCTGCGGCTTTACCAAGAGAAAATGCGCTGAATTCGCCTCGGGAGAAATTTGCGGGTATGTGGATCCTGATGATGCCATAGAACCTGATGCCCTGGAAATAATGATAAATGCCCACGAAGAAAATCCAAAAGTTTCGTTAGTACATTCAAGCTTTTATTTTTGCGATAACGACCTTAATCCTACTGTTATTTATGACAGGGCAGGAAGCGTTTCTGTAGATGATACATTTACTAACCTGGATAACAAGGTTACTGCATTCGCTTCATTTAAATTACAGTGTTATAAGAATGGCGCAACTATTGAAAGTGCCTTATTAAGAGCCGTAGACCAGGACATTTATTTGAAACTATCCGAAACAGGCGGGTTCTATTTCATAAATAAACCATTATATAAATACAGGATTCATGAAAGTGGTATCTCCACTTCCGGCGTGGATAAAGCGTTTTACTGTCATCTAAAGGCAATTATGAAGGCAGAAGAAAGAAGGAATGTTAACTTAGAAAATGAAGTTGCTATTTTTTTTTCTAAAAGAAATATTGCAAACCTTGAGCGCTTCACAACCCATCCACGTTTCCTCTTATCCAAATTATTTAATGGGTTTAAGGCTAGTCCCGCAGTGTTTATAAAAAATTATTTTTAAGCTGACCTTCGCGTGGAATACCAGGTGTTATGAATGATAAAATAAGCGTAATAATTCCATGTTATAACCAGGCCCAATATTTAAAAGAAGCGGTTACTTCCGTATTGGCCCAGAGTTTTAATAACTGGGAATGCCTTATTATAAACGATGGCTCAAGAGATGCTACTGAAAAAGTAGCGCTGGAATTATGCAACACTGACAAGAGAATTAAATACATACGAAAAGAAAACGGGGGATTAAGTTCGGCAAGGAATAGCGGACTTAAAGAAGCTTCCGGGGAATATATACAGTTTTTAGATGCCGATGATAAGATTGATCCCAGGAAATTTAGTACTTCATTAAAAGTAGCCGGTACTGCCGACGTGATCATTTCCTCTTTTACCATGTTTACCAGCGATACTAACGCTTGCGCTTATCCCAATTTTACTTTAGATAAAAATAAGTTTACTTTCCAATCTATCTTAAACGGTTGGGATGAAGAATTTGTAATTCCGATACATTGCGGGCTTTTTAGGGCGTCTTTATTCCATTCGATCCGTTTTAATGAATCGTTGAAGGCGAGGGAAGACTGGCTGATGTGGTTACAGATCTACCAGTTAAATGTTGAAACAGTATTCATTGATCAGCCCCTGGCTTTTTACAGATCGTCCCGCAACAGTATGTCTCAAAATAGGGATTTAATGAGTGACAGCCTTGTTGCAGTTTATCGTATTATTTATCCGTTAATTGCTATTGAATTCCGAGAAGCATTTTTCAATAAAGCAATAAATTCATTAGAACAACGTTTGGCGCAGGCTTCAGATTTATTGTTTAATACAAGGCGATCCAAAAGTTACCGGGTGGGAAATTTCTTTGTAAAGAATTTCAATAAGATAAACCCGCTTAAATAGTGTTTTGAAAGAACTAAAAGTATCGGTCGTTATACCTGTAAGAAATGGAGAAGCTACTTTGGAAAGATGCCTTGAAAGTTTGAGGAAACAAACTATAGGTAATAGCCTTCAAATTATTATTCCTGATTCAATGTCTACCGATGAAAGCAGGGTAATAGCATTAAAATACGGCGCTGAAGTTATTGACATTGCAGAGGGGACTTTCAACCATGGATTAACCAGGAACATTGGTGTCGAACATGCAACCAGTGAGCTTATTTACCTTACCGTTCAGGATGCATGGATTGCCCAAGAAGATATGCTGGAAAGAATGGCCGAGCATTTTAATGACCTGGCTGTAATGGGTGTCACAGGCCACCAGGCGGTACCACATGAAAGGGACAAAAATCCAATCTTATGGTATAAGCCTTATTCAATGCCTGAAGTAAAAGAGAGAAGGGTTACTGATATTGACAAGTTTAAAAAACTTTCTTCCCATGAACAAAGCTCATTGATAGCGTGGGACGATGTTGTTTCTATGTATAGAAAAAATGCGTTGACAGAACTGTCGTTTATAGAAACTGAATTTGCTGAGGATTGGGTATGGAGTTACAGTGCTTTGATGAAGGGATGGAAATTATTATACGATCCGTCATTAGTAGCTTATCATTATCATCATCAATCCTTCAGATATGCATTCAATCTTGCGTATACGTATAATTATCATTTTTATAAATACTTCGGCTATAAACCAAAGCTTCCTCGTACCATTAAACCGGTTGCAGAAGCAAGTTACCACCTGTTAAAAAATAATAACTTATCACTGAAAGAAAAGGTATCCTGGATCATTCATAATATGGGTTACCGGTTAGCTAATTATTTTTCAACAATCGATTTTTTACTGAGGATGAGAGGCGGACAAAAAAGTATAGAAAAGGGATATATAAAATATTGTAAAGCCATTCCGCAAGGGAAGCAAAAGCTTATATGAAACAACCGCTTAAAATTAATTTTTGTGATTTCTGGGACGATCTTGATAAGCAGCATAATTTATTTACTGAATTACTATATCCTTATTATGAAATTGAACTGTCTGATAATCCGGATGTATTGTTTTATTCATGCTATAGTTTTGATCACTTAAAATATAAGTGCCATAAAATATTTTATACAGGTGAAAATGTAAGGCCTGATTTTAACGAATGTGATTTCTCGCTGAGCTTTGACTGGAATGATTATGGAGGAAAAAATTTAAGGTTGCCGTTATTTAGCTGGTCGCCAAGCCTGGCAAAAATTTGTAACAGGCCTCCGTCACAGCTAGCCAGACATACAAAAACGAAATTTTGCTGTATGGTTGTAAGTAACAGTAATGGCAAAGAAAGGAACGAATTCTTTGAAAAGCTGAGCGCTTACAAAAAGGTTGATTCGGGAGGAAAATTTTTAAATAATATAGGTCACCTTGTACAAGACAAAGTACTTTTTATAAAAGACTATAAGTTCGTTTTGTCTTTTGAAAATTCATGCTATCATGGCTATACTACAGAAAAAATATTTCAGCCTATGCTTGTCAACAGCATACCAGTCTATTGGGGTAACCCTGCAATAGGCAGGGATTTCAATACCAGGAGTTTTATAAATGTGCATGATTATAATTCTTTTGATGAGGCAATTGAAGAAATTATAAAAATTGATACAAACGATGAGCTATACTGCAAATATCTTGATGAACCCTATTTTAAAAACAATACGGTGCCTCCTACACTGGGGCGAAGTTTTATGACAGAAAAATTAAGAAGCATAATAGGATCTTTTAAGAATACTAAACCTGTTGGTAGTAAAAGTTTAAACAAGGTTTATCAATATGGACATGCTTATAAAAAAAGATTTTTTGCAAGACTGCTTAGGAAACAACATTGGTATTGCTAAAGAACTTTTAATTTTTAATGAAATAAACCACAGTTAATTATGGTATTGAGCACACCGGTTTGTAAGATAATTAAATGAAAAAGAGTTAGCGCAATGGCTGTCATCCCAGGGTTTTGCTGTGGATGAATTCAGGACGGTTGACTTTTTAGAATATACTACTTCAAAAAAGATTTGATGTAGTGGCTTTGTTTGGATTTATTGAGGATTTTGACTCTTATAAAGAAGTAATACTTAAACATGCTGCGCTTGTAAATGAAAAGCGATGGGCCTCACTACTGGAAAGCCACAATTTTACGATTTTATATAAAGGATATTTTGGCGGTTTTCAATTTTGGAAAGGACCTGAAAAGATGAATTCCTTTAAACAAAAATGTTTTGGCTCGTGGCACGCATCATAACCCGCCTGCTTAAAATATTGTGGTTTGAATCAAAAGCCTTTTCTGCAGCTAATACATGACTGAACAACCTTTGGTAAGTGTTTTGATGACGGCGTATAACCGTGAAAAATTTGTCGGTGAAGCTATAGAAAGTGTGTTGGCATCCAGCTATAGAAATTTCGAATTGATAATAGTTGATGACTGTTCAACCGACAATACTGTAGCAATCTCGAAAAGGTATGAGATAAAGGATGCCAGAATTAAAGTTTATAAAAATGAAACAAATCTTGGACAATTTGGTAATCGGAATAAGGCGGCTACATGGGCCAGGGGCGAATATATTAAGTATGTAGATTCAGATGATATCATCTATCCTTATACTTTACAAATGATGGTAGATGGAATGTTAAAATTCCCCAACGCCGCTTTAGGATTTTGTTTAACGCATGGCGCTTGTAAAGAGCCCTTGCCATATCAGATTGAAAAGGAGGATGCCTTTTATCAACATTTTTTTGAAGGAGGACTTTTATTTGTGGGTCCTTCCGGATTAATAATTAAACGCGAAGCATTTGAAAATGTAAATCGCTTTGAAGAATATGGTATGCCATCCGATAATCATCTGACACTAAAGATTGCTTCAAAGTGCCCGGTGGTTGCGATGCCAAAAGACCTTTTCTGGTGGCGCCGACATGATGGGCAGGTGTTCGCCGAGAATAGAAAAAATTATTATAACCTCATAAATAACTACCAATATTCAAAAGATATTTTACTTAATTATTCACCTTTACATCCCCAGATAAACAGAAAGATTCTTTTCAATTTGAAAAAGAATTTCCTTAAACATTTATTACGTCTCACGTTTAAAAAGTTTAAACCTGGGTTGGCTTTAAGCCTCTTAGTGCAGAACATAAGACAAAGCAAAAAATGAAAATTTGTTTATGCCTTCATCATTTCTTGCCTGATTTCGTAGGTGGTACAGAAATGTACACCTTGCGGCTGGCGCAATATTTACAGGAGGCAGGTGTAGAAATGATAATTATTATTCCGCATCTAGACCATTCCGCAACAACTGAATATATATATGAAGGGGTACGAGTGATACGATATGCTGAAAACAGTATCGAAGACCGGAAAATGATCATGGGGAAAAAAAAGCCGGAAGGACTGAACGAGTTTGTGAGCATTCTTAAAAAAGAAAAACCCGGCATAGTACATTTTCATGAGCTGGCCCCCGGGCGGGGTATTAATATTTTTCATGTAGAGCAAACATATCAATTACACATCCCGGTGGTACTTACCTTTCATGTTTCTTATTATACCTGTTTGAAGGGTTCTATGGTTTATAAAGATGAAAAAAAATGTGACGGGCTTATTATAGTATCCAGGTGTATGGAATGTATGTATGCGTCAAAGAATATTACCGGATTAAATGCCACGCTTCTTGGCAATGCCGCTATGGCGCTTTTCAAATTGAATGTAGATGCCACCTTGCTTAATAACACGGTGGGTACAGCTTTGGGTTTACCTTCTGTGGTCAATAAGCTTAAAAATGATCTTGCCAAACTTTCGGGCTTTGCGGAAAAAATTGTTGTGTTGGCTGAGTGGTATAAAGACATCCTGCAAAAAAACGGGATACCTTCTTCAAAGCTCATTTATATAAAGCAAGGCCTTATCAACAGCCCGGGAGCCTCTTCACATAAAACGGGAATTAGCGCCCCTTTAAAAGTTATTTACATCGGGAGGATCAGCAAGCTAAAGGGTGTGCACCTATTAATAGACGCTGTTTGTCAGCTGACGGAGGAAAAAATTTCTTTGGAAATTTATGGCCCTGAAACGGAAATAAATTATGCTATTGAATGTAAAGAAAAAACAAACGGCAAAAAAAATATTCATTGGAAAGGTACAGTTCCATCACAGGAAGTGAATAAAATATTATCGCAGTCCCATGTATTGTGTTTGCCGTCGGATTTTGAAATGAGCCCCTTAGTCATACAGGAAGCATTTGCCGCAGGTATTCCCGTGTTAGCCTCAGATGTTTATGGCAATGCAGAGCAAATCAGGGATGGCAAAGATGGATGGTTATTCAGGTTTAGAGATAGCAATGATCTTGCTGAAAAATTAAAATGCCTGGCTGAAGACATGAACCTTATTGAAACTGCGATGCAACAATTGCCATCCGCAACCGGTTTTAGAGAGGTTGCGGATACACATTTGGAATTATATTCAGAAATTCTCCGTACAAAAAAATCAACGCTTCCTGAAAATATTATTTCTTAGTACGCATAATCTTGCCACCAATCCCCGTTTGTACAAAGAAATACAACTCGCAAAAAGTCAGGGATACAAGGCGGAAGTAATTTGTTTTAAGTTTAATAACTGGAGCAAAGAAATAAATGACCGGCTGCTGCAGCAAACGGGCCAGGCGAACATCATACAAATTCCTGCGGGAAGAAAGCCTGTTCTTCGTTGGTTATGGTCCTTATTGACAGAAACCGGCTACCGCTTTTTGGGAAAACTTTTTTCGCTGCCGCTTCCTGTTTTATCGCAGGCCGTATCCCGCAGAAGCAACTTAATAATAAAAGAGCTTAATAAAGTTTCCCGGCCTGATTGGGTAATTGGTCATAACCCCGGGGCTATGTGGCCTGCATTAAAAGCTGGAGGCAAGTTCAATTGTAAGGTAGGGTTTGACGTAGAAGATTACCATCCCGGGGAGGGCAATGATCCATACATGCAAAAGCTTACAAAGCAATTAATGAAAAAGATATTGCCACAAATGAATTATGTTTCATTTGCGTCGCCTCTTATTAAAGGGCAGGTGGTGACTGATACAGGTAGGGAGGAAGGAAAATGGTTTACAGTATTTAATTATTTCCCGGCTACGGAGTTTAGAGAACCGATTAATATAAGGAAGGGGCCGGTAAAGATGGTTTGGTTTTCTCAAAATATTAATAAGGGGAGGGGCCTTGAACTTATATTAGCCGCGGTAAAAAAATTTGAGAATGCAATCGAGCTGCACCTGTTTGGAAATTTGAACGTTCAATTTTATGAGAATTGCCTGCAGGGTATCCATAACATTATTGTACATAAGCCTATCGCCCAAAAAGACCTGCATCTGGCATTGACGGAGTTTGACATAGGACTGGCACTGGAACCTGCAAAAGATACCAACAATGAGCTGGCAATATCCAATAAAATACTGGCTTACCTGCAGGCAGGGTTGTTTGTTGTGGCCACGAATACACCTGCCCAGCAATCTTTTTTAAATGACCTGCCCGCGCATGGAATATGGTTTGACTATAAAACCAATAATGCGGAATTAATATTTGAAAATGTACTTAATGAAATAAATACAATACGCAGTGAAAGTATGACACGTTACAAAAATTTTGAAACAAGAAACTGGGAAACCGCTTCAATAGATTTATTAAGTGCATGGGAGATGGAGGATTGAAAATCCCACAGGGTTGCCAACCTTTAAAAGATTGACAACCCTAAACAATCGGGCCATTAAAAAAATACTTATCATATATCCTCATTTCCCGCCATCTAACTTAGCGGGTGTTCACCGGGCAAGATTGTTTGCGCAACACTTGCCATCATTTGGTTGGGAGCCGGTTATATTGACGGTGAATGAAAAATATTATGAAGAAGAACCCGATTATAATTTAGAAAAATTGTTGCCTGCATCACTACGTATTGAAAAAGTAAAAGCCTTCCGGGTAACTAAACCAAGGTTAATTGGTGATATTGGTTTACGGGCTTTCTTTCAATTATATAAAAGAGCAAAGCAATTAATAAAAACAGAAACATTTGATTTTTTATACATTCCCATTCCGTCGTTTTACTGTGCCTTGCTGGGGCGTTGGCTGCACGAAAGCACCCGAATAAAATATGGCATTGATTATATTGATCCGTGGGTACACAATTTCCCCGGCAGTGATAAAATCTTTTCCCGCCATTGGGTGAGTACAAAAATTGCCCGGTCATTGGAACCCATTGCTATAAAAAAAGCTTCATTGATCACAGGCGTGGCGGAAGGGTATTATAAAGGAGTAGCCCAAAGGAATCCACATTTAGTGAAGCGGGCAATATTTGGCGCAATGCCTTATGGCGTCGAAAAGGCAGATCATAAAAAGGTGAAGGAACTGGATGAACCAGTTCATCTCTTTGAAAATAAACCTTGGAAAACACAGTTAGTGTATGCCGGCGCTATGTTGCCCAAAGCCTACGGTGTATTGGAAGAAATTTTTGCAGTAATAAAAACAGAACCCGCATTATTTGACAAGGTTGAATTTCATTTTATAGGCACCGGTAAAAGAGTAGATGACCCCCGGTCTTTTAATATTAAAGCGCTGGCAGAAAAGTACGGCCTATGGCAAACGATTGTCTTTGAATATCCGGCCCGCATACCTTACCTGGATGTGTTGGTACACCTTGCTATAGCAGACGGAGCGTTTATATTAGGGAGTACGGAGCCGCATTATACTCCTTCGAAAGTGTACCAGGGCATCTTAGCCGGAAAACCCATTCTTGCGGTGCTGCATGAAAAAAGCACGGCATCAAAAGTGATTGAAGAAGCCGGGGCGGGAAAAGTATTGAGGTTTGACGGCGCTGAAAATCTTAGCACGATACAGGAGAAGTTTGGACCAACCTGCAGCGCCTTTATAGATTTTGTTGAACGGTTCCGGTCTTCAGACGTTAACCAGGCCTCTTTCGAAAAATACTCTGCAAGGGCGGTAACCAAACAATTGGCTGGCTTGCTTGACCAGGTAATGGAAAAGAAATAATTGGGTAAACCAGCAGTATATATCAGGTTGCCAAAGACAGGCTTAGGTAATATGTTGTTTGTATGGGCGAGGGGTGTGGTCTTTGCAAAATTAAACCATTTGCCTTGGTATACTTCTTCGTGGTGGGGCATCCGCCCGGGAGCATTTTTAAGAAGGGAGCAAAGAAAACGATTGTATTGGAATTATTTTACCGGGACTTCTTTTTTAAAAAAGCTGCAACTCCTGGCTCGTTATCGTTTCGGCAAAGTATGTAAGGAGCCGGCCGTGCAGCAGCTTACCGGCAATAGCGGTGATCCCGGTCTTTTTGTTTTTGAAACAATAATCAGGGATAATGATCTTTTTGGTGATCTCAGAAAACATAAAGAGGTAATTCTTGGGGAATTAAATCAAATCATTACACCGAAGCTTAGGAAGTTGGTGAGAGAATATCCTGCGCCTGTGATAGGGATACATATCAGACGGGGCGATTTTAAAATTGCTAACCCAATTACGCCTAATGAATTTTTTATTAAGGGGGTTAATTTAATAAGAGATGCGACTGGTAGTGTGCTACCGGTAACAGTTTTTACAGATGCAGGTGGGAGCGAAATTTTTGACATTCTTGCTTTACCGGAAACTTATATGGCTTCCCCAAAGCCGGACATACTGGACATACTTTTATTGAGCCAGAGTGAAATAATATTATTATCCCAAAGCAGTTCTTTTAGCTATTGGGGGGCATTTTTATCCGACGCAATTGTGGTAAGGCCGGCTGGCGACTGGCAGCAGATGATAAAAACCAACGACGCCACCGGGGGCTACAGGGAAATTAAATGGGATTATACGGATAAAAATTCTACAGAAGAATTTGTGAGAAAAATAGGTCACTCAAAAGCATTATATCAATGATGATAGATAATATTTGTGCCTGTTTTAATAATCCATATTAGAGAATCGAGATGAAATACATTGCTATATGTTTTACGGATAAAAAATACGAGAAAACGAGAGAGCGTTATGCAAATGAATTACAGTCGAAAAATATTTTTGATAAAGTAATACAGTATAAGCCAGAGGATTTCGATGAAGACTTTATACTAAAGCATAAAAATTTTATAGACAGTAACCCGACGGGATATGGTTACTGGATATGGAAACCCTACTTTGTGTCAAAGGCATTAGATACAATGGACGATGGAGATATACTGGTGTATGGTGACGCGGGAAATGATATGCCAGGTGACAGGGAAGACTGCTTGCATATTTTCAATATGGCATTGTCTGTTAAGAAAGGGGTGAGTGTGGTAGCCTGTAAACAGGGTTGGAATATAAGATGGATTAAAGCGGATTTATATAAAGCGATGGGCTGGGAAACTTTCAGGTTCGCTTTTTTACCGATGGCAGAGGCCGCAAGAATTGTTATTGAGAAAAATAAAAAAACGGTAAAATTTGCCAGGGAATGGTTGGCGTATTCAACTAATGATTATCATAATATTGATAACACGGTCTCGCGAATACGTAAGTTCTTCTTCCTTTTTTTTTAGAACACAGAAATGATCAAAGTATATTTTCAATTTTATTTCATAAGTACGGGGGAACAATGGTTGATTTTGGTGAAGTGTGGAGAGCCGCAAGAATTCGTTGAAACATTTGTTGTTCCTGCCGGAATTAAATCAATTTAGAAAATATGATTTTAAAAAGGATATTCAGGTTTATTGCTTACTTGAATATTTTACGGAAAGGCAGAAGGCTTGTTCATAAAAGTTTATCAGCATGGGAAAATAGTTTACACGATCCTTCTGAATTTTATTTAGATGCGTTCAGGTATTTCTATTTTAATTTGCCCACCTCATTAAAGAGCCACAAAAATTATTTTAATAAGCAAGCAAGAGGTTTCGGGGAAAAGGCTTTTCACACGATGTGGTACCTGCTTTACAAGAAATATCATTTCAAAAACTTTTTAGAAATAGGGATATATCGCGGGCAAACAATCAGTTTGATCGGCTTATTATCAAAATTGAATGGAGACGAAATCTTTGTACAGGGTATTTCGCCTTTTGATAATACAGGTGATACTGTATCCAGCTATATTCATATAAATTATGAAGAGGATGTTCGCAAAAATTTCGAAAAGTTTTCATTACAATCTCCTGTTTTAACGAAAGCATACTCGACCGACCAGGAAGCGGTGGATGTAATTCAATCCTGCTTATGGGATTGTATTTATATTGATGGATCGCATGAATATGAAATAGCAAAAAAAGACTGGCAAGTCTGCAGCGGACAGGTAAAGGTCGGGGGAATCATAGTGATGGATGATTCAGCTTTATTTACTAAATATAATCCTCCGTTTTTTGCATTTAAAGGCCACCCGGGACCATCCAGGGTGGCGGATGAAGTTGCTGAACGTAGCAAAAAGTTCCGGGAAGTTTTAAGGGTTGGCCATAACAGAGTTTTTGAAAGAATTAATTAAACGTATATTATTCTAAATTCACCGGGCATAAAAAAAATTGCTATCATAACAACCCATCCTATACAATATAATTCTCCCATGTTCAGGCTTTTGGCTGAAAGAAAAAATGTGGCGGTGAAAGTATTTTATACCTGGGGGCAATTGGAGCAAAACAACAAATTTGATCCCGGTTTTGGCAAACATGTAGCGTGGGATATTCCATTGCTGGAAGGCTATGAGTATGTCTTTGTAAAAAATGTATCAAAGGATCCCGGTTCTCATCATTATAAGGGAATTGATAACCCAACCCTGCTGGAGGAAATAAAACAATGGAACCCGCATTCTATTTTAGTTTTTGGATGGAGTTTCAAAAGTCATTTGAAAGTATTGCGGCACTTTAAAGAAAAAGTAAATTTACTGTTCAGGGGCGATTCAAATTTGTTGGATGAAAAAAAAGGATTTTCCTTTAGAAAAGCCGCCCGGAATTTATTTTTAAAATGGGTGTATAAGCACATTGACAGCGCCTTGTACACGGGTGAAGCAAACAAACAGTATTACCTGAAATATGGATTAAAAAAAGAGCAACTGATATTTGCACCACATGCCGTAGATAACAGCCGTTTTTTCAGCAATCCTCAAAATACGATACGGCCGCAATTACAAATTCCGGCAGAGACTTTTTTATTTCTTTTTGCCGGAAAATTTGAAGACAAGAAAAACCCGCTTTTACTATTAGAAGCATTTATAAATGCAGGGATATATAATACCCATCTTTTGTTTGTGGGCAACGGGGAACTTGAAACGGCACTACGTACGAAAGTAAACGAGCAAAAACCAGCTATGCAGCAATGCATTCATTTTATGGAATTTCAGAATCAAAGCAGGATGCCCGAAATTTACAATAGTTGTGATGTATTCGTGCTACCATCGCAAGGCCCCGGTGAAACATGGGGCTTGTCAGTAAATGAGGCAATGGCTTGCTCGAAGGCTGTGCTGGTAAGCGATAAGTGCGGGTGCTACCCTGACCTGGTGCAGGAAGGAGTAAACGGGTTTATTTTTCATAGTAACGATATAAATGAATTGACCGCTAAGATGAAAGTAATTGCTTCGCAGAGCGTGGATATTGAAGCAATGGGCAAGGTTTCCCGCAACATCATTTGCAATTGTTCGTTCTCAAAAATATGTACGGCCATCGAACAATCGGTGCTAAAGATAAAATACTAATTATTTGAAAACTTTATTTCCGGCATCGTTTAACTGGACGGCCTTGTTTCTTTCAATTTTTTTGATCAAGTTGACTTTTGTAAATATCAGCTTGTTGTCCTTGCTGGCCTTATTTATTTCTTTCTACCAATTTGGATTGTTGTTTGACAGCATAGGTCACATAATACCAACCCGTCATTTGCTTGGGAGCTTTATGTGCATCCAGTTTTTAATCGGTCCCACGCTTGCATATAATGGGCTGGAGAAATACCAATATTTTATGTACTGGATGCGCATCCCCGAGTTACAATACTTTACGTACGTGATTCCCGCTGTTGCCTTTTTTATTGTAGCGCTCCATATAAATGCCGGAAACTACAAGGGTGAGGCGGCCAATACTAAAAATATACAAGCCTTTATTCTGAGAAATCCAAAAATCCCCTACCTGTTCATTATCCTGGGCTTTTTGGCGAGCACTATTGCAGGCTATTTTGGCTCTGATCTTGCCTTCGTTTTTTATATACTGGGCAGCTTTAAATTCATAGGATTGTTTTTATTGGTGTTGGGAACAAAGCAACTTAAGATTTGGGCACTTGTTCTGGTGATAGGTTCCATCATATCTTCTTCGCTGGCCAGTGGTATGTTTCATGACCTCCTTACCTGGCTGATATTTACGGCTGCTATTTTCGGATTTAAATATAGGTTCGATTTCAAAGTAAAGATTATCGGGCTTTCAGCCTTTATTTTTATGGTCATTGTAATACAAGCCTTAAAGGGCAGCTTCAGAACTCAACTATCTGAAAATGGTACAGCAAACAGCGCTGAAGCTTTCTCAAAATTATACCAGGAACAAAGTGAGCAAGGAGGTTTTTTAAGCTTTAAGTCTCTTGCCGGCAGTGTAACGCGAATCAACCAGGGATTTATTATTACAAATATTATGTTGACGGTGCCCGCGGTTGTGCCCTTTTCCGATGGTGAAGAAATGTACCAGATACTGGAAGCGGCAATAATGCCACGCATATTGGCGCCCAATAAGCTTAGCGCGGGAGACAGGAACATATTTGTGAAATATTCGCACATTCCGCTGGCTTCGGGTACTTCAATGGGATTAAGTTCTATCGGCGATGCTTATATTAATTTTGGTGTATTGGGAGGTATTGCTTTTATGTTTGTTTTGGGATTGCTGTACAGCGAAGTTTTAAATAGCTTTTATAAACATTCTTTCAGGTATCCTGTACTTATTTTATTTGTTCCGTTAGTATTTTATTATCCTATCAGGCCTGACTGTGAATTGCAGACCATTCTTACACATTTATTTAAATCGTGTTTCCTGATCTTTGTAATGATACAGATTTGGAAACATAAATTCAGTATTCGTAGCCCAAAGACAGTCGCTGCTGCACTGGCAAGTGCATAGTATAAAAACCGGGATGTTATTTTCCTTGGTTTGGAGAATAATTTTCATTCCCGAGTTCCCCAAAGAAATATTGTAATGTCTTTTATGCGTTCAGTAAAAAACCGTTTAGATAAACTAATTGTTACGAGCAAAATCGGGAAATTTCTTTTAAAAGTAAATTTCAACGCAAGGTTTACAGATTCAGTAAACTATTGGGAAAAAAGATATTTGAACAAAGGAAATTCCGGTCCGGGTTCCCTTGGAGCGTGCGCTTTGTATAAAGCAAATATCCTGAACACATTTGTGGCTGAAAACAGCATCTCAAGCGTAATAGAGTTTGGCTGTGGCGATGGCAACCAGCTTGCAAATTTTCAATTTCCTTCCTACATCGGGCTGGATGTTTCCGTAACCGCCCTGCAGAAATGTGTTGATCTCTTTAAAGTTGACATGTCCAAGAGTTTCTTTATTTATGATCCAAAGGGATTTGTTGATAACGCCGGCATTTTCAAAGCAGACCTTGCTTTATCCTTGGATGTCATTTATCATTTGCTGGAAGATGATGTATTTGAAGCGTATATGCGGCATCTTTTTTTATCGTCTTCCAGGTTCGTTATTGTTTATGCCTGGAATGTTGAGTCGAAGAAAAGCCTGCATGTCCGGTACAGGAAGTTTACGGATTGGATTGAAAGCCACGAAAAAGAATGGGTGCTTATTCAGACAATTGAAAATAAAACTAATGAGCCTATTTGTGATTTTTTTGTTTATAAAAAAGTGGCCGGCTAAAGTACAGAATGTCTAAAATCTTCATCACCATCCCCTGGTTTCTCCCTGCCTTTCGTGCAGGTGGGCCCGTGCGGTCAATAGCCAATCTCGTAAAGGAATTTCGGGAGGGTATGCAGTATTATATTTTTTGCAGTGATACGGACCTAAACGGGGCAGCCCTGGAAAATATTAGCACCGGGGAATGGACAAAGTTTAATGATCATACTTTGGTGTGGTATGCCGATCATGAAAAAATAAGTGACAGCCTGGTAAAGCAGGTAGAAGCGATAAAGCCGGATGTATTATATATCGTCGGCATTTATTCGTGGCATTTCAATATTGTTCCTCTTTTATATTGCAAAGCGCCGAGAAAAATTCTTTCCACAAGAGGAATGCTTCACCCCAGCGCTTTATCGCAGAAGAAATGGAAGAAGAAAATTTACTTCGGGATTTTTAAGATGTTGGATTATCATCATAAAATCCAGTTTCATGCTACCGATGCTGAAGAATATAAATTCATCAAAGACTATTTTGGGGGAAGGATCAATATTATAACCGCCGGTAATTTCCCTAATGCGTTGGAGATATTGCCCGTAGCTGAAAAAGAGGCCGGGAGTTTACAACTTGTAAGCATCGCCCTGATAAGCCGGATGAAAAATATTTTAGGGGTTTTACAAGCGCTGGAAAAAGTGAAGGGCAATGTTAACTACGACATCTTCGGCGCCATTAAAGATCATGATTATTGGCTGCTGTGCAAGCAGCAAATGAAACTGCTTCCGCAAAATATATCCGTTGTGTGGCACGGCGAAATACGCCCGGCGGGGATAGTGGGGGCTTTATCATCGGCCCACGTTTTTATTTTACCCAGCAAAAGCGAAAATTTTGGACATGCAATTTACGAAGCGCTTTCCGCGGGAAGGCCGGTGATCACCAGCCGCAATACGCCCTGGCAACAACTAATGCCGGCAAAGGCTGGGATAAATGTAACGGCAGATGGAGAAGGTAAAGAATTATCAGATGCAATATCTTTCTTCGCTGCCATGGATAAAAATGAGATGGCACATTGGAGCCATAAAAGCCGTGAATATGCGGAGAATGCATTTGATGCGGAGAATATCAGGTTGCAGTATGAGAAGATGTTTTTTGGGGCTGAAAAGAAAGGCTAAATGTTCAAGTCTTCCAAGTGCGAAACCGCCTTCGGGCTTTCGATTAGTAAAGAGCGGTCTGAGGTAAGGATGACTGTCTGCGATGGGGTGGGTTGGCAATGTTCCAGAGCTTGGCCCTCTAAGTTGGCAGCTGCCTTCGATAAGCTCAAGCTGACATTTCACGGATGGGTAGGTGGGCATCTCACTCAGGCTGGCAGTTCACGGTAGGGGAGGCTGACATCTTACGATTTCCTCATTTTAAAACAATAACGAAACACAGCGAGAAAGAAAAAGAAATTCCTTTAATCAAAGGACATCAATGCAAAAAAACAAACAACTCTGGCTATACCTTGCGAAATTTCTTGGCGTCTTTTGCCTATGTTATTTTGGAACGCTTGGGGTTATTGGATTAGCTGCGCCGGACAACCATTACAGCCCGTTTGTAACAAAATACCTGGATTATGTGAGTTGGTTAAAATTTTCTCTTTTAAAAGGAACTCAATTTCTTTTGTCCCTGTTTTCCATCTCCAGCCATAGCGAACCGGGTTTTTTACAAAGAATTAATAATGGCCGCGGAGTCATAATCGCTATGGATTGCGTGGGTTACGGCGTGTATAGTTTCTGGATTGCTTTGGTTATCGCCAATAAAGGAACGCCGGGAAAAAAGTTGGTTTGGATTATTGCCGGCTTCTTAGGTTTGTGGTTAGTTAATGTTATTAGGATCAGCTTATTCCTGGTAGCGACCAACAGGAATTGGGCAATGCCAATGGGAATCGATCATCATACCTGGTTCACCATTACTGCATATATCCTTATATTCACGATGGTTTGGCTATATGACCGCTCTTTTGCAAAGAATAAAAAACCAATTCAGCGTTAAAAACCCAAAGAGTAAATGAGTAACGGCGTAGATCTGTCCAAATATAATAATTCGTGGTATAAGCCGGGGCCATTATGGAAAAGAATTTTATGGTACTGGATAAACGCGGTGATCTTTAATTCCTCTTTGTTCCCGTTTTATATCGTAAAGGTTTTTTTACTAAGGGCATTTGGCGCTCAAATTAGTAAACACGTTTTTATAAAACCATATGTAAGTATAAAGTATCCATGGCTGTTAAAATTAGGTGATGATGTGTGGATTGGCGAGCAGGTTTGGATTGATAACCTGGCTGAAATATGGATAGGCAGCAACGTTTGCTTATCGCAGGGATCTATGTTACTTTCTGGTAATCACGATTATACAACCTCAACCTTTGATTTAATTATAAGAAAAATTATATTGGAAAAGGGCGTATGGATTGGTGCGAAAGCAACAGTTTGTGGCGGAGTAATTTGCAAAAACCATTCAGTACTTTCTGTGAATTCGGTGGCTGTTTACCACCTTGAAGCCTGGGGTATTTACGAGGGTAACCCGGCCGTAAAGGTAAAAGAAAGAAGGATCACAGGATAAAGCCGGGTAAAATTACGATTTTGATGTGAATAATTAATTCTAAAAAATAGTAAAATCACTATGTATAATCACTAAAATTAGTTTTCTTTATAGCTTACTAACCTGCTAATGAGGGTATCTATCATTACTGTCACCTTAAACTCAGAAAAATACCTGATCGACTGCATTGGGTCAGTAAGAAGCCAGGATTACGATAATGTTGAGCACATTGTTATTGATGGAGGTTCTACAGATAACACCCTTGGCATTATACAAAAAAATCAGCAACATATTTCCATGTGGATTTCTGAGCCTGACAAAGGAATGTTTGATGCCATTAATAAAGGTATTGAATTGGCCACTGGCGATATAATTGGTGTGCTTAACAGCGATGACATGTTTGCTTCTGCCGACGTGATCTCAGAAATAGCGGCGAGCTTTAAAAAATCTGGAGCTGATTCAGTCTATGGTGATCTCGTGTATGTGGAACCTGAGCAAACGGATAAAGTTTCGAGATATTGGAAAGGCATGCCGTACAAACGTTCAAGGTTTAAAATGGGATGGATGCCGGCGCATCCGACTTTCTACATAAAGCGCAGCGTTGTTGAAAAATATGGATCTTATATTACTCATTATTTTACGGCAGCCGATTATGAATTCATGGCGCGTTATTTATACCACCATCATGTGAGCGCTACTTACCTTCCAAAAATGATGGTGAAAATGAGAAATGGCGGCATCAGCAATGGCAATATCTACCACAGGCTAAGGGCCAACCGCCGGGATTACCTGGCTATGAAAAAAAATAATATTCCTTTTCCTTTTATTGTTTCTATTATAAAACCGCTATCAAAGTTGCCGCAGTATTCTAAAAATCTTAACCAAAAGATTATGAATAAAAATAAAGCAAACGCCCAGATAATAACTTCGGTTTCTTACTTTCGCACATCTATCCATCATTCAAAGATTACCGGTTGAGTTTATTTTTTGGAAAAAAAAAGATCGATTCTAATTATCGCTTTGCCAATATGACGCAGGATATTCATTCTCACATATTGCCAGGGTTAGATGATGGTTCCCCCGATATAACTTCTTCGCTGGAGCTGGTAAAAGCCCTTTCTGACGCAGGTATAAACCGGCTGATCTGCACCCCGCATATTATTGCCGATATTTATCGGAACACGCCGGAAAAAATTAATGCCGCACTTCAAAAGCTTAAAGAAGCCTGCGCATTAAACGGCCTGCATACCAACATATCTGCGGCCGCTGAGTATATGCTGGACGATCATTTTATGGAATTATTGCGTGCCAAACAACCATTACTTACTCTTTCAAAAAATTATATTCTTACAGAACTTTCTTATGCCACACAACCTAATAACCTTGAGCAAATTGCTTTTGAAATAAACATTAATAATTATCAGCCTCTAATGGCTCACCCTGAAAGATATTTCTATTATCACGGTGATTATAAAATGTATTTCCGGCTAAAGGAATTGGGATTTTTTCTGCAGGTAAATCTTTTATCGCTTACAGGGCATTATGGAAAAAATGTAATGAAGGCAGCACGTTTCTTATTCAAAAACAACCTCGTTGATTTTATTGGCTCAGACATTCACCATAAAGGGCATATAAATATCTTAATGGAAAGCCGCAATCGCGAGACAATTAAAAAGTGTCTTGGAGAGCGGATATATAACCAATTTTAGGCCTGCGGATTCAGGCTCACATTTAGCCACCTGATACTTTTCACATCCGCACATACGGCCGGGTTTCACGACCATCCAGCCTGAACTTTTTCTATTCCCCCCATTTGTAATTGATCACCAGTTCAATATCCGGGTGAAGGCTTTTCACTACAGGACAATTGTTTCCTGTATTTTCCAAAACTTTTTTATCTCTTTCACTTTCCAACGCAGGAAGGTTTATGCTTACTTCTATTTTGCCTATTCTGCGGGGTGTGCTTAGCATGTGCTTTGTCACCTCTGCCCTGGCATCTTGTATATTTACATTCAGGTCGTTTGCTTTTATTGCCATAGTGGTAAATATACACGTGGCCAGCGAAACGCATGC
Source organism: Hanamia sp. (assembly GCA_965217965.1). GTDB lineage: Bacteria > Bacteroidota > Bacteroidia > Chitinophagales > Chitinophagaceae > Ginsengibacter. The sequence goes on from CBDCJQ010000002.1 coordinate 2,854,391, forward strand.
GAGGTCAGTCGGCGAAAACTTTTCTCCCTTACCCAGATTATCCGTCGGAGCATCGCTTTCGATTACCGTACCACTTTGAATATGCTCAGCCCGGCAACGTAAATTTCCCGTATATGTAATTGAAGCAGTCATTATGTATTTTTGTATAAATTTACACCAGTAAAAATCAATAAATGCGAAGAATATTTTTAATCCTAATCACCCTTTCAGTATCCTTTGGCGCTATTGCCCAAAAAAGCAAAAAGCAGCGACAGGCAGAAAAGCGGGCACACGTTAATAGCCTGATAAAGCAGGAGGAAGAAGGAGTAATCACCTACAAAAAAAGTTTTGTATTCGGCGCCAAGCTTATTAACGATGGCTATGGGGTTTTCTTTGAACTTGGCAGGGCAAGCTCTGTAAAAAAATCAACACTTTACCAACTGGAAATAAGTGAAAGAAAACACATAAAAGAAGATAAGCAAAGCTATGCTTACACAAACTCTGTCCCTTTTATTTATGGTAAAGAGAATTTCTTTTACCCGGTAAAGTTGGGTGTGCAGCAGCAGGTACTTCTGGGCAATAAATCTAATAAAAATGGCGTAAGCATTACCGCCAACTATGGCGGTGGTTTGTCGGTTGCGCTGCTGCGGCCTTATTATTTGCAGGTGCAAAAAGGTAGTGAACTTGCGTTTGTAAAATATAACTCGCCAGATAGTGCGTTGTTTTTAGATGGCCCTATTTATGGTGGTCCCACGCTTAGTAAGGGCTGGAGCGATCTTACAGTTACGCCGGGGCTATATGCAAAAACTTCCGTTCGGTTTGATTATGGAAGTTATAACGAAATTGTGTCTGCAATAGAAGTGGGATTATCTGCAGAGTACTATACTAAAAAAATCCCCATACTTCTTCAAACTACCCAAAGGCAATTTTTCTTTAGCGGGTATGTTGCCTTTGTTTTTGGAAAAAGGAAATAGTTTCAGTGAAGATCTTTTTAATTTTTTTAAGCGGATATTTTAATGAGTGAAGAAATAATGTTGGCGGAAACGCCGAAGGCGAAAAGGCCGGATTGGCTGCGGGTGAAATTGCCTATTGGCGAGGAATATAAACATGTGCGCAGTTTGGTAGATACCCATAAGCTTCATACCATTTGTGAGAGCGGTAATTGCCCCAATATGGGCGAATGCTGGGGCGAGGGCACGGCTACTTTTATGATACTCGGAAATATTTGTACAAGAAGTTGTGGGTTTTGTGCCGTGGCTACAGGCAGGCCCCTTGCAGTAGATTGGGATGAGCCGCAGAGAGTGGCAGAAGCCATTCACCTGATGAAGGTGAAGCATGCGGTAATCACCTCTGTTGACCGCGATGAAATTAAAGATGGCGGTTCTATTATCTGGTATAACACAATTAAAGCCGTGCAGGCGCTTAACCCCGGTACTACCCTGGAAACGCTGATTCCCGATTTCAAGGCCGAAGAGGAAAATATACACCGCATAATAAGGGCAGCGCCCAACGTGGTAAGCCACAACATCGAAACAGTGGAGCGTTTAACCCGCACCGTTAGAATACAGGCCAAATACTGGAGAAGCATGGAAACACTCCGTATTTTAAAGAAAGGCGGCATGCGCACCAAGAGCGGCATCATGCTCGGCCTCGGTGAAGCAAAAGAAGAGGTGATACAAACTATGCGGGATCTGAGAGAGAGCCATGTTGACGTAATTACAATAGGCCAGTATCTTCAGCCTTCTAAAAAGCATTTGCCTGTAAATAGATTTATTCTCCCTGATGAGTTTAAAGAATACCGCGAAATTGGCTACCAGCTTGGCTTTGATTATGTTGAAAGCGGCCCGCTCGTTCGTTCTTCTTATCATTCCGATAAACATGTGATAGCGGGCTTTGGCAAAAACAAATGGCTGGAAGAAAAAGCACTGGAGGTAAGTAATTAGTAGGTTAATAAGGCGGAAAGAACATATCCTTAAAGCATAGGGCTAATTGGGAATTTATAAAATACTTTTGCAATACTTCTTGTAAACTATTATTTTCATTTATACTAACGGGCAGCCTTACACGCATTTACCAAAACATGATATTGAACCTTTGTTTAGAATAGGCAGATTTTATGATATCCACATTCCTCCCTGCTTCTTACTTAATCTTTATGGACTACCTGTTAAATTATTACTTTGAAAAACAAGCACGTTCGGTTTGGTTTTCTTTTTTAACTTTCAGCCGTAGTATGAACTTTCATTACACCATCATTCAAAAACGCTGTAAACTTCTTTTTTTAAATATGAAAACAATCATTGCAATTGTTTGCTTTATTATAACGGGCATCTCTGCGAATGCACAAGTATCGTGGATCACCCTGGATTCTTTGTACCAGCCTTTACCTGCAACCTTGCATGTTTATAAATCAACAGATTCTATTGAGGGCAAGCCGAATGTAATGTATTATGTTATCGCTGATTTAAAAGATAAGCGCCTCAATTTCACTACTGATACATCTTATAAAAGGCGGCTGACCCCTTCACAATTTTTTGAAAAAGAAAATCACCCTGTAGTGGTAGTAAATGCGTCATTCTTTTCATTTGCCACAAACAGTAATTTGAATATTGTTGAAAAGAACGGTAAAATGCTCGGGTACAACATTCATTCTGTAGGAGCTAAAGGAAAAGATACTTTGACATACTACCATTCCTTTGATGGGGCCTTAGGTATTTCTAAAAAGAGAAACGCGGATGTTGCCTGGGTACTAAGCGATTCATCAAAACGGTTTGCTTTTGCGAGTGAATCTCCCATTCCTTTTCTCCATGATTCAACAGCATTTCCTTCTTTTGATAAACTGATAAAAAGTACTTCGATAATTTCAGGATTTTATCATGGTGACGGTACTCATTTATCGCGTTCTTTTAAAAAATGGAAAATGAAAACAGCTATTGGCGGCGGCCCTGTGTTGGTGCAGGATAGCAAGGTCAAAATTTCTAATAATGAAGAAAGAAAATTCTACGGCAAAGCGATTAACGACCGGCATCCAAGAACGGCTATCGGTTATACTGCCGATAATAGATTGATCATATTTGTTGCAGAGGGCAGAAGTGAATCTGCGTCCGGGCTTACGCTGATACAGGAAGCGCAAATACTTAAGGGCCTCGGGTGTAAAGAAGCGTTAAACCTTGATGGCGGGGGAAGTACCTGTATGCTGATAAATGGAAAACAAACGAATTCACCTTCTGATAAAGAAGGGCAGCGGGCTGTTCCGTCTGTTTTTTTAATTGAAAGGAAATAATTTTTATTTAAATAAATATACTGTTAACCAGGGCAGGCCAGGGTAGCTAAAGAACCGGCTCCTCAATACTAAACAAGCAGGGGGGTCTAACCTTTTCATGCAGGCTCCTGCTGGTTTTTCGGTAACTATAGGAGAAGATCATGTTTTAAACCGGCTAAACAATCCGGGCTTAAAACTCGCGGGCAAAGGCCCGCAAATAATTGATAAAAATAAAAGGTGTCTGAAATAATACCAGAGATAAAAAGCCAGGATGCAAACTCCATTAACTCTTGTTATCTGATATAAAAAAGTTAATGGGCACAACCTCAAAAAAAGGAGATGCAGAGGCAACTCAGCGTTGTGTTTTTCTCTCCGCAAACTCTGATAACTCCTTTTCTGCGAAAAAAAACTAAACAGACGCAACTGCGGAGAAAGTCTCAATAAAAAATTGCGGGGTTGAGGGTATATTTTTTTTAACGTAAACTATTGTTGAATAATAAAAATCATGGCTATCAGGTAATTAATTTTCTACCTTCGCCGCCTTAATTTAAAATATGAAAAATTTCACGTTATTACTTTTTTTGTGCGCCATCATAGGCAACACTGCTTATTCCCAAACCGATAGTGCCTCACACTATGATCAGCACACTGCCTTTGACCCGCTTTTTTATCCTTCTAATGGAAATGAATACCGAAGCGCCGGCGGGCAACCGGGACCTGCTTACTGGCAAAACCGTGCCGACTACAAAATCACTACTACTCTCGACACTGCCCAACATGCGGTGAAAGGATCTGTGGTAATAACTTATAAGAATAATAGCCCGGATGCTCTAAGTTTCTTGTGGCTGCAGTTAGATCAAAATATTTACAGGGAAGATAGCCGGGCACAAGCTACCACGCTAATCTCCGGCGGCCGCTGGGCAGCCCAGTCATTTACAAAAGGAGACGAATTGAGCTCCGTTGATATCGTAATGAACGGCGCTACCACCAAAGCAAAATACAAAGTATCTGACACCCGCATGCAGGTTTGGCTACCCAGGTCTTTGACAGCAAAGTCCGGTACCGTTCAGCTAAAGATCAACTATTCTTTTTCTGTACCTCAATATGGCACTGACCGTATGGGCAGGCTGAGCACAAAGAATGGATGGATATATGAAATTGCACAATGGTATCCGCGCATGTGTGTGTATGATGACATTGAGGGGTGGAACACTTTGCCTTACCTTGGCGCCGGTGAGTTTTATCTTGAGTATGGAAATATTGATTACACAATAACTGCGCCTGCTGATTTAATAGTAGTAGGTTCCGGGCAGTTGCAGAATCCTTCTGAGGTATTAACCCCGGCTATGATGAAAAATCTTAACCAGGCAAAGAACAGTGATAAAACTGTTACCATTGTTGGCGCAGATGAATTAAGCGGGGCCTCATACCATCCTGCAAAATCCAGCCTCACCTGGCATTTTGTATGTAACAACACACGTGATGTGGCCTGGGCTGCCTCCAAAGCTTTTATATGGGATGCTGCCCGTATTAATTTGCCGAGTGGAAAAAAAGCCCTTGCACAGTCTGTTTATCCTGTTGAAAGCGCCACCGACAGCGGCTGGAAGAGATCAACGGAATTTGTAAAGGGCGCAATTGAATTATATTCAAAAGAGTGGTACGAATTTACCTATCCTTCTGCCGTTAATGTAGCAGGCGTAGTTGGCGGAATGGAATACCCCGGTATTGTTTTTTGTTCATGGAAGAGTGATGGTGGCAGCTTGTGGGGCGTAACCAATCATGAGTTTGGCCACAACTGGTTTCCTATGATCGTGGGCTCTAACGAACGAAAATACCCCTGGATGGATGAGGGATTTAATACATTCATTAACGGTGTGGATACCAAAGTTTTTAACAAGGGTGAGTTTGATGAAAAAAATGACCAGCAGCGCATGGCGCCTTATATGTTTAGTAAAGCTGCGGATGACATTATGACGATACCCGATGTGACCCAACAAAACTTTTTGGGCATTGCCGCCTACTATAAACCGGCCCTGGGCCTGGATATTTTACGTTATTATATACTCGGAAAGGAGCGCTTTGATTCTGCCTTTAGAACTTATATTGACCGTTGGGCATTTAAACACCCTACTCCCTGGGATTTTTTCCGGACGATGGAAAATGTAAGTGGTGAAGACTTGTCGTACTTCTGGCGAAGTTGGTTTATGTCTAATGCAAAGCTTGACCAGGGTGTTACAGCAATAAAGTATGTTGATAACGATCCGGCAAACGGAGCGTTGATTACCCTGGTAAATAACGAACAATTGGTATTACCCGTGCCCCTTCGGATAGAACAAGATAATGGTAAAACCGATTCAATGACATTGCCGGCAGAAATATGGCAACGTGGTGGTAAATGGACTTTTCATTATCCATCTACTTCCAAAATAAAAAAAGTTACCATTGATGCTGCGCATGATTTTCCTGATGTAAATCCTTCCAACAATTCATTCTCCGGGGCGTCTGTAAAACCTGTACCACAGGGAACCACAGCGGCAGACGTTATCGATAAGTATTTAAAGGCCGTTGGTGGTATAGATAAAATAAAAGGCATTAAAGATTTTTCCTACACTGCCACCGGAAATGTACAGGGCCAGGATATACAGTTGGTAAGTAAATATAAAGTACCAGACCACAGTCTTATAACAGTTGTACTTACCGCATCTAACACCATTATACAAAAAACAGTAGTAAATGGAGATAGCGTAACCATGTCTTCTATGGGGCAGGCAAGGCCCGTAGATGAAGGCACCGCTATGCAGGCAAAAACACAGGGCATGCCTTTTCCGGAGATAGATTATTTAACCAACTCTTACCAGCTGTCGCTTGCTGCCAACCTGGATAATATTGATGGAAAAGATGTATATGTATTAAATATTACGGGCGCTTCAGGAATGAAGTCGCGTGAATATTTCGATGCGGTAACGGGATTAAAAATTCGTAAGGAAACTACTACAGGGCCTGCTCCATCGGTTATTAGCTATTCAAATTATAAAGAAACAAATGGAATCATGTATCCTTCTTCCGAGACAATTTCTCAGGGAGTGGATATACATCTTGAGATAAAAGATGTAAAAGTTAATAGCGGTTTAAAGGACGAAGAGTTTAAATAAAATAGGTTTTTTGTTATACAAAAGGGGGCTTGCTTAATGCTTGCCCCTTTTTATTTTATAAATTAATTTAATCAATTAATCTCCGAACGAGTTTCACCATGAGTCATTCGGCCTTCAGCCATATAGATCATTGCTTTTTCGCTTCCTGCAACCGGACATTACCTGTATCAAATCCGGACACTTGCTGTACTTGCTTAAGCCTTAGCGGATGATTATCAAACGGCTATAATACCGGCATTGAGGTTGTGTTTTTACAAGAATTATCTTTTATGCTTAAAGATTCGCGGCCTCGGTTTGTACATCACGAATCGGGAAAAGATAAACGGTTCGTGACACAAAATATAGCAACCGGATAAAATCGTTAAAATCATTTAGTAAAAAAAGTTCAGACAATGTTCAAAAACTATTTTAAAACCGCATGGAGAACTCTATGGAAAAACAAATTTTATTCTGCCATCAACATCAGTGGTTTGGCTGTAGGATTAGCAACAGGTATTATGTTATTGTTGTGGGTACAGAATGAAATGAGCTATGATAAATTCAATAAAGATTACCAAAACATTTATCGGCTTAGTTCGCATTTTAATTGACCAGGTTCTTTCTAATAAAGACAGAACAAAAATATTTGATGGAAATAAAGTAGCCGTTGTTGATAGTGGATTTTTTAACCTGTTTAGTTTTCAATTATTGAAAGGAAATAAGGCTACGCTTTTTCCGAATATTAATTCTGTTGTCCTCACCGAAGCTACTGCCCAAAAGCTGTTTGGCGACAATGATGCAATGGGAAAAACCATCAATTTTTATAAAACAAATTTTACTGTAACGGGCGTGCTACAAGATTTTCCGGAAAATTCTTCTATTCAATACGAGGCCATATTTCCGATGGGATTTTATGCACAACAATTTACTGAAGGAGGCGGCAACGGCGACTGGAAAACAATTGATGAAGACATGGGTAATTTTGGTTTTACTACGTTTGTAAAATTGCAGCCCAATGCGAATCCTGAAAAAATAGAAACCCAATTTACTACAGCTTATAAAAAAGCAAGAAACGGTGATACGCAGGCTTCATTTGGTTTACAGAAATTAGCAACTATTCATTTGGTAAGCGCTGATGGAAATAATGCAGCACTCAGAATGGTGCAAATTTTTATGCTGGTAGTGATTTTACTATTGGCAATTGCCAGCATTAATTATGTAAATCTTTCAACGGCCCGTTCCTTAATCAGGGCAAAAGAGGTAAGCATCCGAAAAATTATCGGCGCTAAAAAACAACAACTATTTTTCCAATTCACCATTGAAACAATTTTACTTTTTTGCTTCGCAACAGCGCTCTCAATTATTTTAATATTGCTGCTGATGCCGCTCTGCAACGGCATTTCAGGAAAAACATTATCATTCAACCTTACCGATATAAACGTTTGGAAAGTCGTCGGTTTAGCAGTGGCAGGCACCTTGGTAGTGTCGAGTATCTACCCCGCTTTTTTGTTGTCTTCTTTCAAACCGATAGAATCATTAAAAGGAAAAATTTCCTCCGGTTTAGGAATCGCATCTTTTAGAAAAACTCTGGTAGTGTTTCAATTTGCTATTTCCGTTATCCTTTTGGTAAGCACCATCATTATGGGCGACCAAATGAGTTTTATAAAAAATAAAGATTTGGGTTATGATAAAAGCTATGTGTTTTCTGTGCCGCTAACAGACGACGTAGTAAAGCATACTGATGCTGTAAAAACTGAATTAAAAAATGACCCAGGCATTTTAAACGTAGCCACAGCCAATGCGTATGATTTTACAAAGATAAGCCAGTCAACCGGCGACCTTGAGTGGGAAGGTAAACCTGCAAGTGCAAATATGATGATCACACAACTTGCAGCCGATAAAGATTTTATTCCCACAATGAAAATACAATTCCTTGATGGAGGCAATTTTTCAGGAACGCCTTCCGATAGCAGCCATTTTATTTTAAATGAAGCCGCTGTAAAAAAGATGGGGTTGACACCTCCTTATGCTGGGCAGCAAATTTCCTTTCACGAAAATAAAGGGACCATCATTGGGGTAGTAAAAGATTTTAATTTTCAATCACTAAAAGAGAAAATCGGTCCTTTAATATTTTCTACAGGCTCATACAAAAATATTTTGTATGTACGCACCACAGGTCAAAATGCGCAACAGGCTATTGCATCAGTAGAAAAGCAATATAAAAAATATGCCGGTGTCTCCCCTTTCAAGTATAATTTTTTGGATAAAGATTTTGAAGAGCAATACAAGGCAGATCAGCGTTCTGGTGTCTTATTTAAAGTATTTGCGGGCATTGCCATTTTTATTTCCTGCCTGGGATTATTCGGATTGGCAACCTATACAGCCGAAGTAAAGAGAAAAGAAATCGGAATAAGAAAAGTTTTGGGCTCAAGCGTATCCGGAATAGTAAAATTAATAAGCAAGGATTTTTTAAAGCTGGTAATTATCGCCATCATCATTGCCGTCCCCGTTTCATGGTGGGCGATGAACAAGTGGCTGCAAGGCTTTGCTTACAGGATAAATATTGCATGGTGGATATTTGCAATTGCCGGCGTAGTGGCCTTATTAATTGCATTGGTGACGGTAAGCTTCCAGGCGATAAAAGCAGCGATGGCTAACCCGGTGGAGAGTTTGAGAAGTGAGTGAAACCGTGAATGGTCAATAGTCAATGGTCAATGATCAATAAAGAATTAGTAGAATCTTTAGGTCCGGCTCATGTTCCCCAATCGGAATAAAGAAATGGTTCGTGAGACACGAACCATGGCAGGAGACATTTATAAATTGCAGGATTATGGGAAGAAGTGATTATACAATCGTTTAATCTAAAAAACCTGCCTGTCGGCAGACAGGTCATAGTACCGACAATGCTTAAAAATTATCTCAAAATCGCGTTCCGCTCTTTTGCAAAAGACAGGGTGTATGCGGTAATTAATTTAGCCGGTTTGGCAATTGCTTTGGCAAGCGTGTTAATTATTGCGGCTTTCGTTGAGTACGAACTTTCATTCGATAAATATTATAGTAACTCCAATAGAATTTATCGTGTTGTTGTGGAAAAAATGAAAGACAGCATTGCAGAAAAAACATTCAGTTTTCCCGATCCGCTGGCCTATACTTTAAAAGATGAATTTGCTGAAATAGAATCGGTGAGTAAATTAGCAATATCGGGAGCGGATTTTATAATCAATGATAAGATAACACGTGTCAATTTTATTAAAGTTGACTCTATCTTTTTACACATCTTCAATCTTCCTTTTTTATATGGCAATGCCCAAACCGCTTTGCTGAACAATAACAGTATTGTGCTGACCGAGAGTACAGCAAAAAAGCTTTTTCCGGCGCAAGGGGCGATAGGGAAAACACTTAATTATAAAAATTATAGTGGAATAACACAATCCTATACGGTCACAGCCATTATAAAAGATATTCCTCCCAACACCCATTTTAGTGCGGAGGCGATTGTGACAAATCCATTAAAAAAGGAAACGCTAAACTGGCGAGGTTATCGCACATCGGGAGTCGAATATATAATGCTAAAAAAAGATGCAGATATAAAAAGATTTGAAAAGAAAATTCCTTCCATTTATGAGAAATATGATTTTCCTAAAGATGTACAGGTTTTACTTCAGCCGGTTACTTCTATTCATTTGCATTCAAACATTAAAGGTGAGCCCTTCTCTAACGGCGATATAAAAAATGTTTATATTTTTTCCTTTGTAGCATTCTTAATTCTTTTTATTGCATGCATTAATTATATCAACCTCACTACAGCCCGTTCTTTGCAAAGAGTAAGAGAGGTAGGCATGCGCAAAGTAATGGGCGCCGGAAAAAAACAGCTTGCCTTTCAATTTATTGCTGAATCAGTTTTATTTTTTTTAGTTGCTTTACCGGCGGCATTTTTCATAGCTTATCTGCTGTGGCCATTGTTTACAGGTATTGCAGATATCAATGCAGGCAAAGATTATTTATTGAATTGGAAATTTACGGGGGCAGTTATTCTCCTGAGCTTTGTAACCGGAATAATTTCCGGTGCTTATCCTGCTTTCTTTTTATCCAGGCTGCGGCCTATTTCCATTCTTAACGACTGGCAAAAAAGTTTTGTCGTGAATTTAAATATCAGGAAAACGCTGATCGTGTTTCAATTTGTAATTTCTATTGCGCTTATTATCGCAACTATAATTGTATATAGGCAACATGCTTTGCTCAACAATATGCAACTGGGTTTTAATAAAAATTATTTAATCACTTTACCATCTCAGAATTTTGAAGGCAAGGCAGGCACTTTTAAAAATGAATTAAAAACAAGTAAAGATATTGTTGATGTTTCCATGTCAAGTTGGACACTTGGCAAGTCTTATGGAGGTTCTTCAAGTATGAGCCAACCTGGAGATTCTTTAAAACAATGGGATTTTGGTTTTGTGTATGCAGACCTGGACTTTCTTGAAACCATGCAAATAAAATTAATCCAGGGGAATGATTTTCGGACATACCCAATATTATCTTTAAGGAATTTTGATTCACTTTTGGATCCAATTGGCAAGCAGTTAACTCCGGAAGAGTTTAGTAATATCATTAAAACCAAGCCGATAATAATTACTAAAACGATAACTCAAACCATCGGTTTAAGGGAACCGGTGGTGGGTAAGGTTTTAGAATTGGGTGCTTTACAAGGCACAATTATTGGTGAAATAGATAATTTTATTGGGATTTCCTTGTTGGAAAAAAGTCCAATGGTTGTAATGGGAGTTAGTGTTAATCCTAACTTTGGAAACACCTATATAAGAATCAATTCCCAAAATATTCCCCAAACAATTGAATTTATAAAAGAGAAATGGAAACATTTTTTCCCGGAAGCAAATTTTGAATTTTCATTTGTGGATGACCAGATCGCTTCCCTGTATAAAGCCCAGCAACGGTTGGCAATATTATTTACCGCCTTTGCAACACTTGCCATTATAATATCTCTTATGGGCCTTTTTAGCCTCGTTGCACTTATGGCGCGCCAAAGAACAAAAGAAATTGGGATAAGGAAAGTGCTTGGCGCCAGTGTACCCGAGATCGTTAGTTTATTATCGGGCAGTTTTATTAAGCTAATATTTATTGCCTTCATCATTGCAGCTCCTGTTGTTTCGTGGGCTATGAACGTATGGTTGCAGGATTTTCAGTATCGCGTTTCCATAAGCTGGTGGATATTTTTGCTGGCAGGGCTTGGTAGTTTAGGTTTTGCATTGCTGGTGGTTGCTGCGCAGGCGGTAAAAGCCGCGAAAGCAAATCCCGTGGAATCGTTGCGAACAGAGTAAGAACCACTGCAGATGGATTTGCCCGTTAGCCTCGTTAGGGTAGAGACCACAGGTTTTTAAAACCTGTGAGTCTGTGTAATAAGTCCATTTTTGTCTAAAGCATTCCAATAAAAAATTATAATTAATTTGCCGAGTTAACCAACGCTCCCGGGTTGTGTCTCACGAATCGGAATAAAGAAATGGTTCATGAGACACGAACCATGGCAGAAGAATTCGTTTTCAAATAAATATTTACCGCAAATATTTATCAACTTTGGAGCTTATCGATCTTTTTACTTTATCCCATGTTTGTTTTTTAAAGCTTACAGGATCTTCGCTTTCCTCAGCATCGTTAAAATAAGTGATGGCTTGTGGCACGGTAATCAATAAATTTTTTGTTGTATATTTTTCTTTATGAAATTGTATAAAATCCATTACGGTATAATGATGCAACAATTCTGCTATATCCCAAAAATCTTTCTTTCTGCCGCGGCCTAATATTGCCTGCACTTTCATAGCGATAATATCTTCGGTCGAAAACATCCTGATTGATTCAATTGTTATCAAAGGTCTTATTAATGGATGCGGGTGGCGAATGAGATCAATTTTCACATCTTCGACATAGCCGAAAATTCCGAAATGTGCCTGTTTCTCTTCAGTAACAAATTTGGCTTTAAATTTTTTTTTTAACGCCGCAATAATATTTGAATTTTCGAAAGGTTTATTTGAAAAAAGATCAAGGTTAACTGACATGCGATGTCCATACAAGAGAGATAAGGCAGTGCCGTCAACTAATGAAAAGTCTTGGAGAACAGGCATTTGAATTAGCTGTTCTAATATGGAAAAAGTGTGGGGTTCAACTGTCTTATTCTGTAGCATCTGAAATCTTTTAGCGGCCTGTCAATTACTGCACTTGCAAGATACATCCGGGTTTCCGGTAGAAATTTAGCATTTAATAAAATTTCCGTAACTTTTTCATCGCCGTAATAGCGGCGGCAATTGCGTATATCATCCACATCGCCGCGTTCAAAAACCCGCTCAATAACAAAATTTGCTTTTGTATCATAATTGATTTTTTCAAAATCAACATCCCAAAAGATGCGCTTATGAAATATGGGTTTCGGTTTGTGCGACATAGTGTAAAGATATTAATAATTAATTTTTTTTTTGGCCGGTGACATTTAAATCCTCAACCATTGGTTGTTTCACCTGTCCGATCTTCGCTCAATAGTAGGGCAGAGATCTCACAGGTTTTTAAAACCTGTGAGATCTTTGTGAATGTGGGACCTTATAATAATTCAATCAAATCAGTTAATCTCCGAACAAGCCTCCGCAGAAGTCATTCAGCCTTCAGACATATAGATCATTGCTTTTTCGCTGCCTGCAACCGGACATTATCTGTATCAAATCCGAACACTTACTGTACTTACTTAAACCTTATCACATGATAATCAATCGGCTATAATACCGGCATTGAGGTTGTGTTTCTACAAGTAAGCAGAACCATCTTAGCAATTTTGTTTTATGCTAAAAAAGTTCGCGGCGCGGTTCGTGCCTCACAAATCGGAAAAGTAGGAATGGTTCATGACATGAACTATAGCAACCGGACAAAGTATTAAAATCGTTTAGTAAAAAGTTCAGAACATGATAAAAAATTATTTCAAAATCGCCTGGCGTAACCTGGTGAAATATAAATTCATTTCGTTCATCAATTTATTCGGGCTAACGGTGGGGCTTACCTGCTGTCTTCTTATCACTGTATATATTCTGAATGAATTAAGTTATGACAAGTATAATAAGAATGCTGAAAACACTTATCGTGTTACACGAAGCTTTAACAATGCTGACGGTGTAGTGTCGCTCAACCTCAGCACGGTGTCGCCTCCCTTTGGTTATTATTTCCCAACAGATTTTCCGGAAATAAAAAAGATGACACGTCTTCTCAATAGTGGCAGCACGCCGGTAAAGTACGAGGATAAGCTCATCAATGAGCCGGATGTTTACTTTGCCGATGAAAATTTATTTGATGTTTTTACTTTGGATGTAGTGAAAGGTGATCCAAAGACTGCCTTGCAGGCTCCTTACTCGGTTATGATGTCGGAAGATGTAGCAAAGAAATACTTTGGCGATGATCCCGATGGCTATCAGAACCCTATGAACAAGGTATTAAGAGTCAATAACCAGTTTGATGTAAAAGTCTCGGGCATTTACAAAGCATTTCCTGCTAACTCTTTCATGCATCCCGGTATGTTGGTTTCATTTAATACTTTAAAAGATCCGGCTGTGTATGGCGAACAGGGCCTGCGCACTAACTGGGGTAACAACTCTTTCTTTACTTTTCTTGTGCTGCCCGATCATTATGATACAAAAAAAATGATTGCAAGGTTTCCTGCATTCCTTGATAAGCACATGAGCATGGAATATGGCGGAAAGCAGGCTTCAAAATTTACATCGCTTGGCCTGCAAAAACTTACTAATATTCATTTGTATTCGCATACTGATTATGAGGCTGAGCCTAATGGCGATATCAGCAGGGTATATATTTTTTCCGCGATCGCTTTGTTTATTTTATTGATCGCGTGTATTAATTATATGAACCTTTCCACTGCACGCTCTGCGTTGCGTGCAAAAGAAATTGGAATAAGAAAAGTAATCGGTGCACGTAAGAAGGAATTGATATTTCAATTTTTAAGTGAATCTGTATTAATAACATGGGTGGCAATTTTAATCGCCTTTGCTTGTTTGTATTTCACTTTGCCATGGCTTAATAGAATTTCAGGTCAGCAATTATCGTTGCATATTCTAATGAAGTGGCAAATATTGCTGCCGGTATTTTTAACGCCTTTTGCTGTCGGAATTTTATCAGGGATTTATCCTGCTTTATTCATGTCTTCTTTTAAGCCGGTACAAACTTTAAAGGGATTGTTTAAAGTTCGCGGAAGCAGTATTTCTTTTAGAAAAGTTTTAGTGGTTGCGCAGTTTGCGATCTCAATAGTATTAATTATTACTACCATCATCGTTTACCAGCAATTACGTTATATGCAGGAGACATCTTTGGGGTATGATAAGGAACACATCATTACGCTTCCATATTATAATTCAATCAACCCGGCTTACGAATCTTTTAGAAACGATTTGTTGCAAAATGCAAGTATTAAGGATGTTGCCCGCTCTTCCCGAATTCCTACGGGGAGGCTGTTAGATGCTAACGGAGCTTCTACTTTATCCGGAGATTCTATGCGCTCCGTAAAGACAGACATAAAGTACCTGGCGGCCGATTATGATTTTATTCCAACTTATGGTGTACATGTAGTGGCGGGAAGAAATTTCTCGAGAGCCTATAGCACTGACACGTCTAATTTTATTTTAAATGAAGCCGCAGTAAAAGCTATTGGCTGGAAATCGCCACAGGAGGCTATTGGAAAAGATTTTAAATATGGCGGCACGAAAGGTCATATAATCGGGATTATTGGAGATTTTTATTTTGAATCGTTGCGACAGGAAATTGTTCCTATTGTTTTAGCGAATTCTCCTGTATCACCCAATGATTCGCGTTTCAACAGTCTCTCTGTAAAAGTTGCCGGTAATAATATTACCGGCGCATTGGGATCACTTGAAAAAGTATGGAAAAAATATCTGCCGGAGTTTCCGTATCAATACACATTTCTTGATAAAAAATTTACGGAGATGTATGAATCTGAACAAAGGCAGGGAACCATCTTCACGGTATTTGCCTGCATCGCAATTTTCATTGCATGCCTTGGTTTGTTTGGCCTTTCCGCATTCGCCATTACACAACGTATAAAAGAAATAGGCGTGCGAAAAGTTTTAGGCGCCAACGTAAGTTCTATCGTTGCATTGCTGTCAAAAGATTTTTTAAAGCTTATATTGATTGCTGCTATCATCGCCTTCCCGGTGGCCTGGTATGCCATGAGCCACTGGTTGCAAAGTTTTGCTTACCGCATACATATTCATTGGTGGGTTTTTGTTTTATCTGCTGTTCTGGCATTGATTGTTGCTTTAGCCACGGTAAGCTTCCAGGCAATAAAGGCAGCAATTGCAAATCCGGTGAAGAGTTTGAGAACAGAATAAAAAATATTGAATCAAAAATAAAATCAATCAGCCTGCAAGTTCAACTGTTACCCGCTATGCAGGCAAATGCATCAGTGAATCATCTGGATAATTTCCTTCGGCTTTTTCCTCGTATTTGTTTTGTTTTGTAAAATGAAAGCACTGGAATTATTAGAGGACTATTTAAATGATGTTGACAATAGCTTAGAGAAAAAAGGCAACCGCTTATATGCTAAATTCAAAGATGAAATAATTTTAAAAAGCCTGGATGAATATGAAGCCGAATTAATAATTCCAAGCGAAAGCAATGGCAATGAAAATTATGCCGTATCATTTTCATTTGACGAGGAAATTGACTATGCCGAGCCGTATTGTGACTGCACTGCTTATGAAAATTATGATGATTGCAAACACTGCGTGACTGCTGCCTTATACCTGGTTGGCATAATCAGGAATGGAAAAGATAAGAATTTAAAAAGGGTTAGTCCTTCTTCTGTAGAGAATAATACGGACACTGATGCTGGTGCTAATCCAAAAAACATTATTATAACTTTTAAAAATATTTCTCAGCAGCAGGTACGGCATTTTACCAAAGGATTTTACCGCTGGGAATATTACCGAACGGGTGGCAAAAATCGCGTCACAAAATATTCAGGCGGCAACCATTCATTCAGCTATAAAGAGTCCACAAAAAAAACATATCTCCAGCAAATTGATTTTCTTCAGCCTGATAAGCTCGAAGTGTCCTGTACTTGTGGAGATGCGGAACAGGATGATTTTTGCAGGCACCTGATGGCGGCTCTTAATCTTTTAAATATAAGATTTGGCGATCATTACTTTTCGCGATTCAAAGATAAAGCTGAGGAAAAAAAAGCTTTGCTTGCCCCTTATGGCTTGTTGCCGGGGGATGAAGAAGCAAAAGATTTTGTTTTTGAAAAAGATTATTTTGGAAACCTTATTATTAAATCTGCTCCCGGCTATCTTGTAAAAATAGGTAGTGAAGATGCGTTATCTTCCCTGGCCACCCTTTTGGTAAAATCTGCAACCGGCCACGCGAATGCAAGGCCGCAACTACCCGCCGGAAAGTTTATAAATTTTGAGCTTGGCTTTCTTTTTAATTTCGCCTCAAAACAACCTATAAATTTTTTGTTGCAGCCACTTGCCATCAGCAAAAAAAATGATAAAACCAACTACGAGAAAATTGTCTTATCAAAAAAAGAAAATTTTGCTCTTCTAAAATCTTTGCCTGATGAACAATATATTCTTTTTGAACAATTGACTGATGAGGCAATGCATAAGCATCTCGTGCGATCGGGCTTCATTCATCTTGCAAACTATAGTAGCTGGCAACAGCAAATGACTAAGGAAGCCGTAGAAAAGTTGCTGGAATATTATCACGGCATTCTGCAAAAGCTATGGCCTTTTTTGACAGAGCAAGAAAATGTTTTTTCGCTTTCCCCAGTGAAAACATTTAGTAATAAAAATATTGAGCCGATCAAATTAGGAACTGCAATACCAACATTCAGTTTTAAAGTTTTCCCCGAGGGTAAATTCATCAACATTCAGCTATTCGTTACCATTGAAAACAAGCCTCTGTCTTTCGCGGATTCCAAATCTTTCGGCTATCTTTTTATTGTAAGTGATAAAAAATATTTTCTTCCGGAAAAATTTGCGCATATCCAACTGATGCAAAAGTTTGAGCATGGCATACTTAAATTTCCTGTGGCCCACCAGTTTGATGTGTTGCGGAAAGTGGTGTTGCCCTTGCAACAGTTGTATGAAGTAAGCATACACGATACTTTACAATTTGATAGCCGTAAAGGAGAAGCCATACCGCATGTAATGGTAAGTGAATACCTTAACCAGTTTTTGATGCTGAAACCGCAATTTGATTATGAAAACCACATAGTTGATTTTGATGACGAGCCGGATATTACTGTAAAAAATGAAAATAGGTTTTCTTTGATTGAAAGAGATAAAGCTGCAGAAAAAATTTTTTATGAAAGGTTGCGTTCCCTGCATCCATCGTTTGTAAAACAATTGCATAATCATTTTTATTACCTGCCTTTTTCTGATGTGATGAAGGGTCACTGGTTCCTGCATGCCATACGTCAATTGCAGGAAGAGAATGTTACCGTGAAAGGTATGCAGGATCTCAAAAAATTCCGGTATAATACTTCGGCGCCCAAATGGGAAATGAAGACAGGCAGCGGCATTGACTGGTTCGATTTACAAATTGAAGTGAGCTTTGGCGATCAGTTAGTGCCCTTGCGTGATCTGCAAAAAGCCATCCGCAGCGGCCAAAAAATTATAGTATTAGGCGATGGTACTTTCGGTGTGCTGCCGGAAGAGTGGCTCAAGCAATACGGCATGCTTATGAAGATGGGGGAGGAAGGCGATGGAAAGTTGCGCATTAATAAAATGCATTTCACCGTGATTGATGAGCTGCACAATCTTATTGATGAAGAAGATATTTTAAAAGAACTTGAAGAAAAAAAACAGAAGCTTCAGCAGATAGAAAATATAAAGCCCCGGCCGGTTTCAAAAAAGATAAAAGCAACCCTCAGGCCTTACCAGCTTGGAGGCTTTAACTGGCTGCAGGTGCTGGATGAGCTTGGCTGGGGCGCTTGCCTTGCGGATGATATGGGCCTGGGTAAAACGCTGCAGGCAATATGCTTTTTACAACACCTCAAAGAAAAATATAAAACCGCAACGAGCCTTGTAGTTTGCCCTACCTCGCTTATTTATAACTGGGAAATTGAGCTACAAAAATTTGCGCCGTCGCTAAAGTATCATATCTATTACGGAAGCAACCGGAGCTTTTCTAATGAACACCTGGAAAACTACGATATTATAATTACCAGCTATGGTACTATGCGCAATGATGTAAAAGAGTTGCAAAAGCATACTTTCAACTATATAATTCTTGATGAAAGCCAGTCTATAAAAAATCCCGATGCACAGGTAAGCAAGGCAGCCCAATTACTCAAAGCTAAGAACCGCCTTATTTTAAGTGGTACGCCTGTGCAGAACAACACCTTTGATCTGTTTGCCCAAATGCATTTTTTAAATCCCGGTTTTTTGGGTAATAAAGAATTTTTTAAGAATGAATTTGCAATTCCAATAGATAAAAACGGGGATGGTGAAACTGCTGCTCAACTTCGTAAACTTATTTTTCCTTTCATGCTGCGGCGCACCAAAGACCAGGTGGCTAAAGACCTGCCTGACAAAACAGAGACCATCCTCTGGTGCGAAATGGATAAAGCGCAGCGTGCCGTGTATGATGAATATAAAAATTATTATCGTCACCGGTTGATGAATAAAATAGAGGATGAAGGAATGGGTAATGCAGCTATTTATATTTTGGAAGGGCTTATGCGGTTGCGGCAAATATGCGATAGCCCCGCTCTGGTAAAAGATGAAGAAGTAACCACCACGGCAAGCATAAAGCTGCAGGAGCTTTTACGTGAAGTGCTTGAAAACACCGGCGATCATAAGCTTCTTGTTTTTAGCCAATTTACCCAAATGCTTGCTTTGGTGAAAGACGCCTTTATTGAAAATAAAATAACCCATGTTTACTTAGATGGCAGCACGCCGGCTGCAAAGCGAAAAGATATTGTAGCCCAATTTCAAACTGATCAAAAAATAAAAACTTTTCTTATTTCACTAAAGGCAGGCGGCGTAGGGCTTAATCTCACTGCTGCAGATTATGTGTATCTCATAGACCCGTGGTGGAACCCCGCTGTGGAAGACCAGGCCATTGACCGTACTCACCGTATAGGACAAACGAATAAAGTATTTGTGTACAAAATGATCTGCAAGGATACGGTAGAAGAAAAAATATTGCAAATGCAGCAAAAGAAGAGATCGTTATCTAAAGAATTAATAAGTGAAGAAAAAGGTTTTATCAAAAAACTAACTAAAGATGATGTTGCATTTTTGTTTGGCTAAAGTCTTTCCTTGCCGCTTAAAAGTTCTTATAGATATTTTCTTTTATAAATACTGCATGAATTAGGGAAAAGTTTTGTCGGCTGCTACTTTACAGTGCCTAAAAACTTATCATTGCTAACCTGTTTTTAAAAATTAAAAAAACAATCCAAATTGCGAAGAGTTGCAAAATAATTGAAAGTATAGAATCCTCGAAACCAAAATTACCTCCATTCCAAATATTGATTGTGTTCTCTTTAGTAACTATTAAAAAGTACGTGTTTCTGCCGCTTACATTAAAGCCAAAAATTGTTTCCTGGAAGACGCCGACTATAAAACAATACGGGATAAATAGTTTAAGAATATTTTTCCAACCCTGGCTTTTATCAATATATTCTGTCTCCATAAAATTTTTTTTGATCTAACGCAAAAGTGGCGGCTTACAGGTCCCTGACATTAATAAGAGCATTTCTTACTTCACTTTGCTTCGGCGTCTTTTTATCTTTAGCGTTGTAGAGAAAAAACATTATGGTTATGTAAACTAATACCAGCCCGCATAAAATGGCAATTACCCGCATCGGATTTTTTTCCATCCATTTAAGTATTCGTGTGGAAAGTTTGCTTCTTTTCCTTAAGTGCTTTTTGTGCCTCCTGCGTCTGCGTACTCCTTCCTCTATGCGTGGGTTGTTTTCGTTTTCAGATGTGGGCTTCTCCAAGGTTGTCTCTCTTTTTATTTGGGAAAATTATTCCGGGCAAAAGTACGCAAGATTTATACCGGTAAGAAATACTGAATAGCCTGCGAAAAGCTTCTTAAGGTTTAGAATATAAAAAAAGTTTTTTCTTGCCGATGCAAAAAGCAACCCGGCTTTATTTCACCACAGCTCCCTGGTCGATCCAACAGCGGAGCGCATTGCGTTCCTCTTGTATCATATTTGTTTTGTTATTCAGCGGCATCGTTTTCGTTACAACAGCACGCTGCATAATTTTATCTTTATATTTTATAATCTCGGCCGGCGTATCATACATCACACCATTCGGCGCTGTGCTTATAGTGTTATCTGTTGGGTGAGAAGAATGGCAACTGATGCATCGTTGCTGAAAAATGGTATTTACTTCCGCGAAGCTTATCTCTGCTTTACATTCGGTTGTTTCTTTTTGCGGAGCAGTAACAAAACAAGTTGCCAGGATTATCAGCACAGAAACCGGCATAACCCAATGCTTAGCTGCCCTTTTTCCCTGAGGTTTAAATAATGTTTTACACCTGCTGTGCCTAATGTCAAGGCTGCAAGAACCAACCAGGAATTTTTATTTCCATATGTTCCCGGAAAGTGATTGCTGATCATCACGAATAAAACAGGCAGCGTAAAATAATTATTATGCAAGGAGCGCCTGCCGGCATTTTTACCAAGCTCTGGGTTAAGCGGCTTGCCTTCCTTTGCTGCCTTTACCATTGCTTTTTGCGAAGGGATTATTACAAAAAAAACGTTGGCTGCCATGATGGTTCCCAACATTGCCCCAAAGTGAATGTAGGCTGCCCGGCCACCAAATGTATGCGCATAAAACCAGGCGAAGCCCATGGCGAGAATGAAGCCCAACATGGCAAACAATACTCCTTTTGTTACCAATGGAGTTTTACATAGAATATCATAGATTAACCAGCCGGCAACAAAAGAACCGATGCCGATAGCGATTCCCGTGGCAGGCATTATATCAAGCACTTCTTTGTTTATCAGAAATTCTTTTGCATTAAAATAGTAAACCACAAACAGCAGGCAAAAGCCCGATAGCCACGTGAAGTAGGCTTCGTATTTAAACCAATGCAAATTTTTCGGAATTGTTTTCGGAGCGATCTTATACTTCTCCAAATAATAAAAACCGCCGCCATGCACTGCCCATAAATCACCTGCCAATTCATCTCTTACATTCTCCGTTCTGTTTAAAGCATTCTCCAAAAAAACAAAATAAAATGATGCACCGATCCAGGCAATTCCGAAAGTAATATGCGTGAGCCTTATGATAAGATTGAGCCAATCCATCATGTGCGCTTCCCAAATAGTTCCCTTAAGGAAAACATACACGCAAACGAGCATTGCAACAATAGTCAATACCAACGCAGCATACACAAATCCTTTTGATAAGATCACATTTCCTTTCCCTGCCTCATCATCAATATTTTCTTTATCGGATTGTACAGGATATTCTTTCTCAAATGCACGAAATTTATACGTCATTACC
Source organism: Hanamia sp. (assembly GCA_965217965.1). Taxonomy (GTDB): domain Bacteria; phylum Bacteroidota; class Bacteroidia; order Chitinophagales; family Chitinophagaceae; genus Ginsengibacter. Next base: position 2,876,311 of record CBDCJQ010000002.1, read on the forward strand.
ACCAGGAAAACAAGAATGATCAACAGGATAAAAAAGATAACAGCAGTCAGCATGAAGTACAATTGGTTTCATCAATCCTGCTAAGAACGTCAGGCATGATTGATATTCATGAGTTTTAAAAGAAACAATTTAGAATTTTGTTTTCTATTTTTATTGATTGATTTTTCATTTATCAAATAAAATGGCTGATAAAGCTTTACATAGCAGGAGGGTGATTGTAAACGGAGAAGTGATTGAGGCAACTATCTTTATTACCCATCAAAAAATTTCAGGCATTGAAAAAGGCAGTCCCGGTAATTATTCCGGAAGCATAATTGATATTGGAAATAAGATAGTTATGGCGGGCATTATTGACCCGCATGTACACATCAACGAGCCCGGAAGAACAGCGTGGGAAGGTTTCGATACGGCCACCAAAGCTGCGATAGCGGGGGGTATTACTACCTTAATTGATATGCCGTTAAATGCTTCACCTGTAACTACTACAGCAAAAGCTTTTGAACAAAAGATTGCTTCGGCTAAAAATAAATTACACACCAATGTTGGCTTTTGGGGCGGTATTGTTCCTGGTAACAAAAATGAAATTGAACCGCTTATTGACAAAGGCGTTTTCGGGTTCAAAGCATTTCTTACACACTCGGGTATCGATGAGTTTCCAAATGTAAATGAGGACGACCTGAAGAAAGTAATGCCTCTTATTGCAAAGCACGGTTTACCATTGCTGGTACATTGCGAGCTCGATAGTTTTAAAGTTGACACAATAAGCGACAATAAATCTTATAGAAATTATTTAGCGTCCCGTCCAAAAAAATGGGAAGACGATGCGATAAGTTTAATGATCAGGCTGTGCGAAAAATATAATTGCCGTGTGCATATTGTTCATCTTTCATCGTCCGATTCAATTGAACAAATTGCGAAAGCAAAACAGAGCGGCCTGCCGCTAACGGTTGAAACTGCACAACATTATTTATTCTTTAATGCTGAAGAAATTCCAGATGGAGCAACACAATATAAATGTGCTCCGCCCATTCGTGAAAAAAAGAATAATGATCTTCTGTGGCAGGCGTTAAAAGATGGTACAATTGATTTTGTGGCAACCGATCATTCGCCTGTAACGCCCGTGTTAAAAGAAACAGAGAGTGGAGATTTTATGAAAGCCTGGGGCGGCATCGCATCTTTGCAGTTTACGCTGCCCGTGTTGTGGACGGCTGCAAAAAAAAAGAACTGTTCTATAACAGATATAGCAAAATGGCTTTCTGCAAACCCGGCAAAACTTATAGGCATGCAAAAGAGTAAAGGCAAGATTGCCCCCGGATATGATGCCGATCTTACAATATGGAACGACGAAATGGAGTTCATTGTTAAAGAAGAAATTATTCATCATAAAAATAAAATGACGCCGTACATGGGTAAAACTTTAACAGGTTTTGCAGAACAGGCTTATCTTGCCGGTCGCAAAGTTTTTAAGGATGGGAAATTTTTAGAAAATAAAGCCGGAAAAATAATTACACACAATTATACAAACGTATAATGAAAATCATTTTTGCTACAAATGAAAAACTATAAAAAAAGAGCAGAAAAAGTAGAAGCGCGAATAGAGGAGTTGGGCAAATTCAGCGATGAACCGGACTGCCTAAGCCGCATATTCGGAACAAAAGCCTTTATGGCTTGCCGTGATAAGATTGAATCGTGGATGAAAGAAGCTGGCCTTGAAACTTATGTTGATAATGTGGGGAACGTAAGAGGAAAGCTATTGTTAGCGAATGAAGAGGCAAAAACATTGGTAATCGCTTCGCATTATGATACTGTTATTGATGCTGGCAAATGCGATGGGCCGCTGGGCATAGTCGCAGGCATCGATCTGCTCGAACATTTGGCGGCAGAAAAAATTTCTCTTCCTTTTAATATTGAACTTATTGCTTTCTGTGAGGAAGAAGGCGTTCGCTTTCACACTTCCTACTTAGGAAGTAAAGTAGTTTCAGGTAATTTCAATGAAGATATGTTGCTGCAAAAGGATGATCAGGGAATTTCCCTGGGCGAAGTTTTACAAGATTTGCAATATGATGCTTCGAAAATTTTGCAGGATGCGATACCTGCTGAAAAGTGGTTAGGGTATTATGAAATTCATATTGAGCAAGGTTCCCTTTTGTATAAAAATGATATTGCTGCCGGAATAGTAACTGCGATAGCGGGGCAACGAAGAGTAGCGATTGAATTTATAGGAACGGCAGGCCATGCCGGTACTGTGCCGATGAAACAGCGTAATGATGCCTTGTGTGCAGCATCAGAATTTATCCTTGGTGTAGAGCGTTATGCCTCGGCTAAAAAAAGCAATATAGTTGCTACCGTTGGAAAAATAGAAGTGCCACATGCAGCCAGCAATGTTATTCCCGGAAGGGTGGCCTGTACCCTGGATATAAGGAGTGTAAGCAAGAAGAAGCTAACAAAGGCTTACCAGGAAATAAATGAATTGTGCGAAGAGATTTGCAATTCAAGGAAAGTCTATTTTGAATGGAATCTTGTACAGGAAACAAATCCTGTGGAATGTGATGAAAAGCTTACCAAGCTTTTAAAAAAATCAATCAAGCAAAAGGAAATGGAAGTGGTGGAAATGGAAAGTGGCGCGGGACATGATGCCGTGGCAATTTCAGCGGTTGCTCCCGTGTCAATGCTTTTCGTAAAATGCTTTAAGGGCATTAGCCATAGCCCGCTGGAAAAAGTAGATACAAAAGATATTGCAATTGCATTAGATATATCAGATAATTTTATCGGGCAGTTGATCCAGGCTTCCACGAAGAGCGGGGAGCACGAAAAAGCAGAAAAATAATCAATGGAAATATCAGCGTTAACAAGATCAGTCGTAAAAAGAAATCATGCGGTTATAACTCCTGATGGTTATATAAACAGCAGGGTGCCGGGTTGGGATAATTGTACCGTTAATGTGATTATTAATGAACAAATGGGTGCCCATCTTACGCAAACTTTAATTACTGCAGGCAAGGATTGTACTATTAGCGGAGCAACAAAAAGATCGCAGATATTTTTTTATGTCATCAAAGGAAAATGTACTGCAAATATCAGCAATAAAAAACAGGAGCTTACTCAGGGACAATTTGTGTACGTGCCAATTGAAATGGATTATCGATTTTATAACGTAGAAGATCAAACGCAGTTGCTGACGTTTCATAAAGTTTATGAAAGCCTTGAAGGCAATAGTTCTCCGGGAGTTATTTTTGGAGATGCTTCAAACGCAGAAGGTCCATCTTACCTTGGTGATGATGCCTTGCGTCTGCAGGTTTTATTGCCTGATGATCTTTCGTTCGATATGGCGGTGAATATTTTTACGTATGACCCCGGTGGAAATTTACCGATGGTTGAAACACATATTATGGAACACGGGTTGCTGTATTTGCAAGGCCAGGGAATTTACATGCTTGATCATGAATGGTACCCAATTAAAAAAGGGGATTCCATCTGGATGGCGCCGTATTGCCAGCAATGGTTTACAGCTATGGGTAAAGAGCCCGCGGTTTATATTTATTATAAAAATGTGAATAGGTTTCCAACTACAGTTTAAATTGAATTTCATAGAATTTTATAAAAAATTAGAATTGGGCATTGCGTTCACATATCCTGTTTCCATATAACTACTGTGCTTTTTTAACTTTATCGTATGCCGTAGGTACATTTCGTAGGTAGCAAATATTTGATTGCAATTGCACAAAACCTTCCGAAGGAACGTATGGTGCTTTTCTTTTAAATATCTACCCACGAGAAGTTCCGATGGAACTACATTTACAAAAAGCTGACTAATCAAAAATGACGTATGACAATAGCTGAATTTGACCATCTTTCGAGTGATACAAAAAGCGAATTGCTTCAAAATTGTTGCGGCTCGGCAACATGGGCAAATGAGATGCTGACCGTTTTTCCTGTTAACGATCTTATTGATCTTTTCGAATATGCAGATGAAAAGTGGAATGAATGTAAATCAGGAGACTGGCTGGAAGCATTTACTCATCACCCCGCAATCGGTGATGTTAACTCAATGAAAGAAAAATTTTACGCAACAGCCGATTGGGCGCAGGTTGAGCAATCGGGAGTTAGTGATGCCTCACAGGAATTATTAAATGCTTTAGCTGAAGGCAATAAAAAATATCATGAAAAATTTGGCTATATTTTTATTGTTTACGCAACAGGAAAACCTGCAAAGGAAATGCTTACGCTGCTGGAGGAACGTTTAAAAAATAACCCTGAAGATGAAATAAAAATTGCAGCAGCAGAACAGATACGAATTACAAAAAACAGGTTGGAAAAATTATTTGCATGAGCGCCATTACCACGCATGTTTTAGATACGTCAAAGGGAAAGCCGGCTGCAGGTATTAAAATAATTTTATTTAAAAATGAAGATGAAGAATGGGTAACTATTGCGGGTGGCACTACTAATGTTGATGGAAGAATCGCTGACTTGTTGGAAAAGGATGTTATCCCCGCGCCAGGTATTTATAAATTAAAATTTGAAACAAAAGAATATTTCGATAAACATTCAATAGATACATTTTATCCCTTTATCGAGATTATTTTCGAAATAAAAGATGAGGCACACTATCATGCTCCGCTGCTATTAAATCCTTTCGGATATTCCACCTACCGCGGTTCTTAACTAAAAAAATATTCAATGAAATTTTCTATTAAAGAAAATGAAAAAGAAAATTTGCTGAACACATTGCAATCAGCCAATCTTGAATTTCAAAAAAAATACCCGGGCGATAAACCGGAAAGACAACCTGTGCATACAGTATATGGAGGCGCTAATCTTTTTAAATCCGACACTGCGGTAAAAATGGGAGAGATTGCCTTACGCAATTTAAGAGCTTATGCTCCCAATTTTGTTACGCTCGCCAAAGTACTGCAACTACAAGGCTTTGAGTACCTGCCGCATCTTGAAAAGGATATTGAATATCTCACGCATAAATTAAAAAATATGAGTGAAGAGGAAAGAAAAAAGGAAAGTGCATGGCTCTCTTATTCAGTGTATAACAAGATCATAAAAAAATTGGAGACAGAACCGATAGAAGATTTTAGGATTGATTTTGAAGACGGCTTTGGCAACAGACCTGACGATGAAGAAGATGATACCGCCATACAGGCCGCTAACGAACTGGCACTTGCTATGAAAAATAAAACTGTTTCATCTTTTATTGGTATTAGAATAAAACCTTTTACAGAAGATTTGAAATACCGCGGTGCAAGAACGCTCGACCTTTTTATTTCCACTCTTCTTGAAAAGACAAAAAATGTTCTTCCTAAAAACTTCGTGGTGATGTTACCGAAAGTTACCATACCTGAGCAGGTAATTACTTTGGTAAGATTATTTGAGATAATAGAAAAGGTAAATAATCTCAATGTCGGATCGCTCAAAATGGAAACCATGGTAGAGGCCACGCAAATAATAATGGATGATGAAGGCCGAAACCCTTTGATGAAAATAATAAGAGCTTCTGAAGGCAGAATGATCGCAGCGCATTTTGGTACCTATGACTATACTGCGTCATGCGGCATCACGGCAAAATATCAAACCATGGATCATCCTGTATGTGACTTTGCACATCACATGACTAAAGTTGCGTTAGGCGGTACCGGAATTTTTCTTTCGGATGGCGCTACTAATATAATGCCCATCGGCCCGCACCGTGGCGATGATCTTACTTATGAACAGCTTACCGAAAATAAGGAGACGGTTTATAATGCATGGCAGCAAGGCTTTAAGCATACAACCCATTCTCTTGTCAACGGATTTTACCAGGGCTGGGATCTTAACCCGGCACAGCTACCTATGCGATATGCCGCTACTTATAATTTCTTTTTAAGCAGCTATGAAGATGCAGTTCACCGGTTAAAAACTTTTGTAAACCACGCCGCCATCTCTACACTTACCGGTGATATTTTTGACGATGCAGCAACGGGACAAGGGTTACTGAATTTCTTTTTAAAAGCAATAAACTGCGGAGCGATAACAGAAGAGGAAGCATTAGCAACCGGACTTACTTTAGATGAAGTTCGAAGCCGTTCGTTTTATAGAATTTTGCAGGGGAGAAAAGCGATGTCTGAGCCTGGAAGTATTTAGGAACTTCACCCCTCCAAAGGAGTCCCTTCGGACAACCATCTCCGAAGCCCGCCTGGCCAAGTCATTCGGACGAAGGAGAGAAACAAGGACTTTAAGAAAAACTATAAATTTTTAATCTTAATATTTTTAAACCACACGTCTGCACCATGATCCTGTAGGGCGATCTTTCCTTTTTTGAATGTACCGAAATCTGGCATGTTTTTAAACTTAGTCCCCGCAATATTTTTTTTCCAGGCATCATCCCAGATAGTTGTATCCAAAGTGTGGTGATCATTCATATACAGATCAAGTTTGCCATTATCAGCTTTTATTTCAACATGGTTCCATTGGCCGGCTGGCTTTACAAAGCTGACTGCGTTAGTTGGAAAAAGCTCATAAATATCACCCGCCTGGCTTTTGTACACTTTTCCATCTTCATTTTTTTCATTGTCGCATACCTGCATTTCAGGGCCGGTGTACCATGTATATTTATACTTTGCTGTGTCTTCTTTTACATAAAACATAATGCCGCTGTTTCCGCCTTCTGCAATTTTCCAATCAAGCTGCAAATCAAAATTTCCATATTCATTATTGGTTATTAGATCACCACCATCTTTTGTTTGCCAGTCAGCTTTAGAGGACGCATCGAGATGCAATGAACTATCATTTATATTCCAGGCTTTCCCAACATTGTCTTGCCCATATGTGTGCCAGCCGGCAGTTGTTTTGCCATCAAGTAAAGGTGTCCAGTCATTTTTAGTTTCGGCGGTTTCAGCCTTCCCTTCATCTCCTGATTTTTTATCAGCTAGTTTACAGCCTGCAAATTCCCCTACAGCAATTACGGTCATCAGTACAAAAGATATTTTAAGAAATTGAGTTGTTGATTTCATTCAATAATAATTTTGGATTTACAAATTTCCTTTTTTCATTTCATTCACTGCATAGTTTGTGGCCCTTGCCGTAAGTGCCATATAAAAAATGGATGGACTCTGGTTTGCAGTACTCGTCATGCAGGCGCCATCCGTTACAAATACATTTTTACAATTGTGAAACTGGTTCCAGCCATTAAGCAAAGAGGTCCTGGGATCTTTTCCCATCCTGCATCCGCCCATTTCATGAATATCTCTTCCCGGCGCCCACTGATTATCGTGATGCGTGATATTTTTTATGCCCATCACGTCAAACATTTCACTTCCCTGTGTTAAAAAATCTTTCAATAATTTTTCATCATTTTCATCATAATCAACATTTGTTATCAACAAGGGAATTCCCCATTCATCTTTTTTTTCTTTACTCAGAGCGACATAATTAGTTTCCTTTGGAACGGTTTCACCCTGCATGTACATGTACATTCCCCATCCGCCCATGGTTGCCAGATTATCTTTATACGCTTCGCCGATTTGTTCCGGAAGCTGTTTGCCATCTGCCCGATTTCTATAACAGCCCATAAAAGCCATGTATCCTCCTACGAAGTCCATATCATTAGAATGAAGATTTCTAAAGTTCGCCATCATACTTTCAGAGGGGCGGCGGCCATAATAATATTTATCAAGATAGCCTTCAACATCTCCACCAACAGAACCACGATAATTTTGAAAGCACACATATTTTCCCAACAAACCATTGTCATTTCCAAAGCCATTCGGAAAGCGATTAGATGTTGAGTTCATCAAAATAAGATTGGTGTTTAACGCAGAAGCATTCATAAAAATAATCCTGGAAAAATAATCAGTAGTCTCCTTTGTATTGGTATCAATTATTCGTACACCAACCGCTTTGTGCTTTTGCTCATCATAAATAATTGAATGCACAACAGAGAATGGCCTAACAGTTAAATTCCCTGTTTTCTCTGCCCATGGCAATGTAGATGAGTTGGAGCTGAAATACCCTCCAAACGGGCATCCACGCATACACTTGTCCCTTGCCTGGCATTGACCCCGTCCTTGTTGATGATGAATATCTTTTGCCTCAGTCAATTGTGCCCAGCGCCCATGTATCATAAACCTGTCCTTATATTTTAAAAGCAATTTTTGCTTCATATCTTTTTCAGGACAATTCATCTCAAACGGTGGTAAATACTCTCCATCGGGCATGGCTTCCAGGCCGTCTTTATTTCCGCAGATACCGGAAAAGGTTTCTACATGCGAATACCAAGGCGCTATATCATCATAGCCTATTGGCCACTCAATTCCGTAACCATATTTGGCGGGGTTTATAAATTCATATTTGCTCCAACGTGGACAAGCTCTACCCCATATCAAAGATTTACCCCCTACCTGATAACCACGAATCCATTCAAAAGGTTTTTCCTGCACGTACGGGTGGTCGTTATCTTTAATAAAAAAATGATCAGTGTAATCATCAAAGCCTGCAGCCTTCGTGATCAATGGATTTTCTTCCATAAATTTTTCCGTCATTGCACCACGATGTTCAAATTCCCAGGGGGCCATTGTCGCGGTAGGATAATCCTTCAGATGCACAACATTCCTGCCTCTTTCCAGCACCAAAGTTTTTAAACCTTTTTCACAAAGTTCCTTTGCAGCCCAGCCCCCGCTTATTCCTGAGCCAACAACTATAGCATCAAATGTATTTTTTTTAGCACCCTTCGAATTTATATTTACCTGTAAAGAATCGCCCGGCATATATATCAAGATTTTTAATCGTAAAAATAATGGTCAAGGTATAACAATTTTGTTTTCGAAAGTTTGATAGTTCTGTAGTTAGTTGGTGCATTTAAATCCGATGGCTGTCAGATCATATTGCTAAGAAAGAGGCAAGCAGCATATTCGTCTATTGCCGGTCTGACCTTTGGTACAGACCTGAAGAGCCGTCAGCACCGCAGGTCGGACGGCGGTCGACCACTTTAAATTTCTTTTCAGTTATTTTTAGACAAAATAAAAGCACGTAAAGAAGCAACGGAAATTAAGTCGCTGCGTCTTTATGCCTATGCGTCCTTTGCGAAAAAAATTTTAAACATGAATTTATTGATCAGCGATACGTACAATGAAATGTCACGCAAAGCCGCAAATGACTTGCTGAATTTTATAGAAGGAAAACAAAATCCATTGTTGTGTACCGCTTCCGGCGACTCACCAAAGGGTATGTATAAAGAATTAATAAAAGAGGTAAAAGAAAAAGGTATTGATATCTCCGGGTGGAAATTTTTAAGCCTTGATGAATGGGCAGGCATGGATGGAAATGATGAAGGCAGTTGCAGGTTTCACTTGAATAATGATTTATTCGGGCCGCTGAATGTTGCGGAAAAAAATATTATTTTCTTTGATGGCAAGGCAACAAATGCGGAAAACGAATGTGAGCGAATTGAGACTTTCATCAATGACCACGGTGGTATTGATATAGCTGTTGTAGGTCTTGGAATGAACGGGCACGTGGGAATGAATGAACCGGGCACACCTGCTGACTCACGGTCACACGTAGCCGAAATAGATAGCACAACGCAGGCAGTAGGACAAAAATATTTTACAAAGGAGCAAAGTCTTACGCACGGGCTTACACTTGGTATTGCTTCTCTTCGAGTCGCTCGTAATATCATGTTGCTGGTGAGCGGAAATAAAAAAGCTGCAGCTGTGCAAAAAATGATCGAAGAAGAAATGTCAACGCAATTGCCGGCAAGCCTGCTGCGAAACCATAAAAGCTTTTATGTGTATTTGGATAACACTGCTGCATCTCAACTGAAAGAAAAATAATAGATATGAATATTACTTTAGGTATTGACATGGGTGGTACCAATATTCGCGGTGGACTGGTGAGTGAAAATATTTTATCGGGATTCATTTCAAAAAAGATCAATGCACACGGCAGTGCTGAAGAAGTGCTTGGCGAACTATTTTCTTTAACGGATGAATTGATCAATGGCAAAGTAAACTCAGTAGGGATAGGCGTTCCGGGGCTGGTGAATAATGAAGAGAAGATGGTGCATGATGTTGTAAATATTCCATCCTGGAAAAAAATCCCTTTGCAGCAATTGATGGAAGAGCGTTATAACATTCCGGTACATATAGAAAACGATGCCAATTGTTTTGCATTGGGAGAATTTTATTTTGGTAAAGGCAAAGGTTGCAATTCCATGATCGGCCTCACGATAGGAACCGGGCTTGGCTCGGGGATAATCATTAATAAAAAACTATATGCAGGTAAGAATGGGGGAGCAGGTGAATTTGGTATGATCGCCTACCTCGATCAATGTTATGAATATTATGCCGGCGGGCAGTTCTTTAAAAATGTCTATAACATAGAAGGAGAGGAAGTTTACCAAAGTGCCACGAATGGAAACGCAGCCGCTCTGAGGATGTATGAAGAAATGGGAGCACACCTCGGAAATGCAATTAGGATGATTCTCTTTACATTGGATGTTGAGCTGATTGTTTTAGGTGGTTCAGTGCGGCATGCATTTTCTTTTTTTGAAAAGGCGACGTGGCAGCAACTCAGCACATTTCCATTTACAAGAGCATTGAAATATTTGAAGATTGAGGCGTCAACTTTAGAAAATGCAGGAGTGTTGGGCGCCGCGGGGTTGTGTTTGTGAATTGTGCCTTGGAAGGCTAACTGCAATATTTAAATATTTTCTTCTAAAAGCAGATTGTATTCACAACAATATAAATGTATAAAATTTCATTACTATTATTTAAAATATGAATTGGATGGTTAGGTAAGCATAGTAGTAATCCGGGGTTAAGTAAACTACTTTTCAATAGCCAAAGGTAAAAGTAAGATGAAGGAATTAGATGAATTAGTCAGGACAAGGTTACGAACAGGGATGTGGAAACAATGGAAAAGCCGAAGACCAAATGGATACACTTAATAAAATTAGGTATCTCCAAGCAAAAGGCATACGAGTGGCGCAACAGTCGCAAAGGTTACTGCCGGGTAGCACATAGCCTCATATCATGCCGTGCGTTAAACAACGGATATTTTACACGCATAGGGTATGTTATACACTTATTTGCGAATAGAAAAATTATTATCATAAAGCAAAATCTATATATTCACATATACTGAAAGCCGCGACTATAACAGAATTAAAAAGAGAATTAGAAAGGAAAAGTAATGCTGATCTTATAACGTACTGTTTACGCCTTTCGAAATTCAAAAAAGAAAATAAAGAACTGCTGACATTCCTGCTTTTTGAAGCAGATGATATCTCAAAATATGTGGAAGAAGTAAAACTTGATATAATTGATCTGTTCAAAGAAATTAATCCTAAACATATTTATTTCGCAAAAAAAGCAATTCGAAAAATACTCCGGCGGGTAAACAAATTCAGTCGTATTGCAGCTTCAAAGCAGGCGGAAGCAGAAATGCTCATCCGGTTTTGTAACAGTTTTAAAGATCTTCCATTATCAACGACGGGTAACAAGCAATTGTCAAAGTTATACAACACCCAAATTACAAAGATAGAGGCAGCGCTTTCTACACTTCATCCGGATCTGCAATATGATTTAAAAAAGCAACTTATTTGACTATTACTTTGATAAAATTTTTTTCAATTTTTTGCCTAACTTTATTTTTCATCAAAGAAAAAGGAGGTATTCATGCAATCTACAGATAGAACATGGATGTCTCTGCTAACAAGTTGTTAGCAGGTGTCCATTAAAATAATCTGGAAGCTTAAACCACTGGGCGAGCCTGGTGGTTTTTTTATTGAAAAATGTATTGTTAATTGGCAATTGGCCTGTTGGAATTAATAGTCAGAAAATATTTATTTTTTGCCATTGATAGTTCCAAATAGTTTTATATTTACTATTGAAAAACTTTCTTTTAAAACCTAAAAATTATCAAATGAATCCGAAAAAAATTATCAGCATTTTCTTATTTACTATGCTTACAATTACTGTATTACCTGCCTTCGCGGGAGAACCGGTACCCGGCGCAATAATCGAAAACACAAGCGCCGGCCTTCGTGCGCAGCAGATACTTAATAGATTGATTGAAATCCGGGATATGGATAAAACCAATTTGACGGCATCGGAAAAAAAAGAGTTAAGAAAAGAAATAAAACAATTGAAGAAAGAAGCTCCTAAAAGAAAAAATGGCCTTTATATCTCTCTTGGCGCCCTCATTGTAGTTGGCTTGCTTTTAATATTGTTGTTATAATTATTTTTTCCATTGCACTAAATAAAAAGCCTGGTAAAGCCGGGCTTTTTATTTAGTAAAAGTATAAGAACAGTTATTTCTTTTTGTCGGTTACTACAAGCACTATACCCACTACAGCAAGTAAAGCACCAGCATAAGTAGGCCAGCCGATCCACTTATTTTCAGTTTTGTTTACTTCAATAGGCCCTACATCAACCACCTTTTTTGTCACAGGTACTGAAAAACCTTTTACAATAATCATTATAATTCCAACGGCAATTAATATCCATCCTGCTGTTTTCATAATTCGCTTTTTAGTTAAGGTGCAATATATCAAATAGAAATAAATAAAAGAGATAGATTGTTCACCGCAATATCTTATATATTGATCTAAATAGGGTGCATTTCGAAATGTCGCAAGATTGCCAACCTTTAACAAGTTAATTTCAGATTTAAAAACACTATCCGAAAGGTTGGCAACCTTCAATCCAGAGCGATATTTTGACATTCACCCTCTAAATATTTAAGTCTTAAAATTTATAAATATCTTCTCTTATTTTATTCATCTTTGAAAAAAAATTTTCATGGCTCGAAATGGTAAGGCGGCGTTGAGTTTTATTTTTTTGACGCTTCTTATAGATGTAACAGGGCTTGGAATAATAATTCCCGTACTCCCCAAATTAATAGAGCAGCTTATTCATGGAAATATAAGCATAGCGGCCCGGTATGGCGGTTGGCTTACATTTGCCTATGCGTTTATGCAATTTTTGTTTTCTCCGTTTCTCGGCAACCTGAGCGATAGATTTGGCAGAAGGCCCATACTTTTATTTTCATTGTTTGGCTTCGGAGTTGATTATATCTTTTTGTCTCTTGCACCTACTATTGGTTGGCTCTTCGTAGGAAGAATTATTGCAGGTATTACAGGGGCAAGCTTCACAACCGCTACGGCTTACATTGCTGATATAAGCTTGCCGGAAGACAGGGCTAAGAACTTCGGCCTTGTCGGCGCTGCCTTCGGTTTAGGTTTTATAATAGGGCCGGTAATAGGCGGGTTACTTGGTGCGTATGGAGCCCGCGTTCCTTTTATCGCCGCAGCTGTACTCACTTTTATAAATTTTTTATATGGATATTTTGTTCTTCCGGAATCTTTATCGCCGGAGAACCGCCGCAGCTTTGACTGGAAACGGGCCAACCCCTTTGGCGCTTTAAAGCACCTCAAAAAATATCCTGCTGTAAGTGCCTTAGCCATCTCTTTTTTTCTTATTTATATGGCAGGACAGGCGGTGCAAAGTGTGTGGGCTTATTTTGGAATTGAGCGTTTCGCCTGGAGCGAAAAATTAATTGGCATTTCACTCGGCGTCGTTGGTTTACTCGTAGGCCTGGTTCAGGGTGTGCTTATCCGTTATATAAATCCTAAACTTGGAAATACCAAAAGTATTTATGTAGGATTTGGTATGTATGCGATTGGCCTGGTACTATTTGCCTTTGCTACGCAGGGGTGGATGATGTTTGTTTTTTTAGTGCCTTACTGCCTTGGAGGCATTGCCGGCCCTGCGTTACAGTCTATTATTACCGGACATGTTCCTTCAAATGAACAAGGAGAGTTGCAGGGAGCGCTTACCAGCCTTATCAGTGCAACGTCAATCATCAGTCCGCCAATTATGACAAACCTGTTTGCACATTTTACGGCAAAAACAACCACGCTGTATTTTCCCGGTGCTCCATTTTTATTAGGAGCTATATTAATGATAGCTGCAGGTATTGTTGCGTATAATGTATTGAGTAAGGAAGAAGAAGGTAAGGATTATGTCACGAAGCTACCAGCCTAAAGGTTAAGCAACAGCATCAGTTTGTTTTCAATTGCGTCAATGCTTCATCAACCCTTTCAACAGGCCGTTGGCATGTTTTGTTCTCACACACGTAGATCATTGTTTTGCCGTCAACTAATTTGTTTTGTAACAGCGATATTCCATCTTCAGAATTTCCGCCGAGGTATATGGCCTGTGGCAAATAATGCTGGTGAAATGCTGCCAGCTTATCTTTCCAATCATTTCCCATGATGGCAATTTCGTACGGCGGCTTTAATTGCAAAGCCATTAGTTGTGCCCAGTTGCTGTAATAGCCTGCGTTTTTTTTCACATCATCAATTACATTTTTTAAAAGCTGTTCTGATTGAGCTTCGTAAGTCGTGTTCTCAAAATACAGGCTTAGCAATAATAAATTTTTTGCCATCTCGCTGTTTGATGCCGGTATTACATTGTCAGTCACTTCCATTTTTCTTGCAATCAGATCACTATGCTGATCATCTGTGTAGAAAAACATACCTGACGATTTATCAAAAAAATGTTTCTCTGCATACTGCGTTAAGTCATTGGCTTTTTGCAAATAACTTTGATTAAAAGTAACCTGGTAGTAATCAACAAGGGCGCTAATCATAAAAGCATAATCATCCAAAAAAGCAGGTATGGTTGCTTTTCCATTTTTATAATTCCTGTATAGCTCATTATCTTTTGTAGATATATTTTTAAGAAGAAAATTAATATTAGTTTCTGCCATCGATAAAAAATCCTTCTCGCCAAAAGCGCTGTAGGCATCAATTAAACCTTTGGACATAAGCGCATTCCACGAGGTTAATATCTTATCGTCTGTATGGGGGCGAATGCGTTTTGCTCTTTCTACAAATAATTTATTTTTTAATACTCCCATTTTTTCTAAAAGCGGCTCGTGTGAAATGCTATATTTCGTTTCAATATTTTTATCACCCATATTCATATCAGGAATATTTTTGTGCGGCTCCCAGTTTCCTTTGGTAGTGATTCCAAAATAATCTGAAAAAATCGCTGCATCATCACCCAAAATTTCCTTGATTTCTTTCTCACTCCAAACATAAAATTTTCCCTCTTCACCTTCGCTATCCGCATCAAGCGAAGAATAAAAACCGCCTTCAGGCGAAGTAAGTTCCCGTTTTATAAATGCTATCGTTTCAAAAACAACTCTTTTATACAAAGGGTCATTGGTAACCTGGAAGGCATGGCTATAAAGGCTTACAAGCTGTGCGTTATCGTAAAGCATTTTTTCAAAATGAGGGGCATGCCAGTTGGCATCCGTTGCATACCTTGAAAATCCGCCACCGACCTGGTCGTAAATTCCACCCCTTGCCATTTGTGTAAGCGTTGTTTCAACAGCTTTTAAAGCTTCCTTGTTACCGGACAAATAATTATAATGCAATAAAAATTCCCAGTTAGATGGCATCGGAAATTTCATTGCTCCTTTAGTACCGCCTTTTTCCTCGTCTATTCGCTGCTGAAATTTTTTGAACATTTCGTTCATCGTATCAAGGTTAAACGATACCTGGCTGTTATTGATCGCCACATTTTCAATATCACGGATTCCTTTGGAAACATTATTTGCCTGCACCTCTAGTTTCTCTCTATCATTTTTGTATAAATCAGCAAAATATTCCAGCATCTTTATCCAATTGGTTTTAGGAAAATAAGTACCGGCAAAAAATGGGCGCCCATCGGGCATTGCCAGCGCATTCAGTGGCCAGCCTCCACTTCCATTGATGAGGTAAGCGGCATTCATATATACCTGGTCCACATCGGGCCGCTCTTCCCTGTCAACTTTTATGCATATAAAATGTTCATTCATTATATGTGCAACAGCGGTGTCTTCATAGCTTTCATGTTCCATTACATGACACCAGTGGCAAGCCGCATACCCTACACTTATCAGCAACATTTTGTTTTCTTTTTTTGCAAGCGCAAGCGCTGAATCGCCCCAGGGATGCCAATCTACAGGGTTATGCGCATGCTGCAAAAGATAGGGACTTGTTTCATTAATTAAAGCATTTGTGTACATGTGAACTTCTTTTTCTTTGGTAGAGGAATCGTTTTGCCCGCATGATGACAGGCTTACAAATAAAGCAAGAACTGGAAAAATTTTTATTTTAATGCAGGCCATTTAAATTCTTGTTGATAAATTATTAGAATGATGCCTGCAATTTACACTATTGTATGGCGTGCCGTCTGCTAAAGGCTGATGGCAATGAAAGCTCCTCACACTATTTGAGAGTGGTTCTTTGCTGTTGTATTCAATTTGAGCCATTGCTGAGGCAGGCGTTAATGAAAGTCTTCCATATTATTTAGAAGTAATTCATTGCCGTTGGCTTTAGCCAACGGCTTTTAAAATGCAGTCCGACATCAAAACAGGGCAATGAAAGCTTCTCACATTATATTCTTAGCAGTGCCGTAATGCCTTGTGGAATCACTAATCTGCACGCACGCCGGTTTATGAATCTTGTTGCCGCAAATGCTAAAATTGCTTACTTACATATTTGCGGGGGAGCCACCAGGCTTGAGACTGGCGAAACCGATAGTAAGACGGGTAAACTTATCAGCTACCTTGTAAGTGACTTTATAAAAGCTTATCAAGGCAGGTAAGAGACAGTTCAATTGACAATAACTTTTTTTAAAAAGAAAAGCCCCACAGAGAAAATCGTGCGGGGTTTTAGAAATTTTTTGAGCATATTATTGCGGGCTAAGGTACTGCGAATATGCATATCCTTCTTCACCATTATCCGTCTTTATTAGCCACCATTGATCGTTGGTTTTACTTTGTAATGTTACAATTTCATTATGGGTAGCCTTACCTACAATCGGCTGATCGGTGCCCGGGCCTTTACGAATATTCAGGTTACTGCTTTCTGTAGTAACTTTTGCCTTTGTACCGGCGGAAGCTGCCACATCTACATTCATAATTAAATCCCCGGCGCGATAATCGGGATCTATTTGGTTGTAAATATTCCAAAGCTTGTCTTTTGCTGCCCCATCTGGTGCACTGCCGTCAATATATAGAACATTGTTTTGTTCCCGCACCTGCAGATTACTGATTCCGGTGGTGTTTGCAGCATCAATAAGTTGTTTGTATTTATCTTGTAACGACATAATAAGTTTATTTAATGGTTAAATTATTTTCTATTTTTTTAGCATTGAGTGTGTTCAGACTCATCATCAAGTTTTGTAAATCACTTCGTTTAATGCTGCCCGTTAGAACAATTACACCATCATTTACATTTGCGTTCACGGTTGGAAAATCTTTTGTAGCATCTTTAACTCCTTGTGTCAATGTTCCATCATTATTGATCTGCACAGGCGGCGCCTCAACAGCGGCGGATGCTACTGTTATACGATTCTCTACTTTTTTTATTCCATTTACATCCAATGCAGCCCGGTAAGCTTTTTCCTTAGCTTCCTTATCTTTTACCTCTCCTGATAATGTTGCAGTGCCATCTTTCACATCCACAGACACACCGTCAGTTTCAGGAGAGGCCTTAAGGCTCTGCTCAATTTTTGACTGAAAATCTGAATCTTTCGGTTTGCAACTAAATAATGCTAAGGAAGTAAGTGCAAAAAGAATAAGATAATTTCTAATTACTTTCATTTTTAAAATTTTTTATATAAACCTGCAGAATTGCAGCAATCAATATAGTTATAAAAAGAGTGCCAATTTTAATTCTACATTAATTATCTAAAGGCAGGCAAGCTTTCCCCCATCCACCGGTAAATTTATTCCCGTTATATAAGAAGCAGCCGGCGTGCACAGAAAGGCAACAGCCGCACCAAATTCTTGCGGCATTCCAATTTTTCTTAAAGGAATTTCCTTTAAAAATTCTGCTTCAATTTGTTCCTCAGATAAACCGGTAATTGCCGTTCTATTTTTTACAATTGAATCATACCTGCTCGTCCTGGTATATCCCGGCAATACATTATTTACGGTTATCCCAAATTCTCCCAATTCGTTCGCCAATGTCTTTGACCAGCTTGCCACTGCCCCGCGAATAGTATTAGAAACTGCCAGCCCTGGTATAGGCTGCTTTACAGAAGTTGAAATAATATTTACAATACGCCCGTAGCCCGATGCTTTCATAGAAGGCAATATAGCCTGCACCAAGATGTGGTTACAAATAAGATGACTGTTGAAAGCCTCTAAAAATTCTTCTATAGTGGCATCTGTTGCCTTACCACCCTTTGGGCCACCGGTGTTATTTATTAATATTTGTATAGAATTATCTAAAGAAAGATAATCGGTGATTACATTCTTCACAAGTTGGGGAAACTGAAAGTCGGCCACAAGATATTTATGATTTTGCCCCTTCGTATTGCTTAGTTTTTTCACCGCTTTTTTGAGCTTTATTTCATTGCGAGACATTAAGGTTATTTCTGCTCCCAATGCGGCAAGCTCTATAGCAGCCGCCAATCCAAGCCCCTGGGTACTTCCGCAAACAAGCGCATTTTTACCTGATAAATCGAGATTCATTTTATAAAGATTTAAAATAAAGCTATTAAATAATTTCAGGATGAAATCGGGGCAGGAATAGAATGTTTCAGACGATAAAAATTATTTCATTTTTAAATAGAAGAAAATTAGTGATGAAAAAATTTCGATGAGTCCTGATTATTTCGAAGCAGGTTTTATATAATGCGGTTTCCTTTAAGATATTAACACCTGGTTATAAAATTCGAAAGGCCGTATTTTTCGCTTTAGCTATATTTGGCGAAACGCTTATGCCGCAAGGATCTTCCGCCCGCATTACATTTTCAATTGGAGTCCTTACAAAAATTTTCAAAAAAAACCTGCAAAGAAAAATTGAAATAAAATCTTTTCTTTTGCGCAAATATTAATGAATGGCTGATAAAAACTTATTTGATTACAATGAAGATTCTATAAAAAGCCTCGACTGGAAAGAGCACATACGCTTGCGCCCCGGCATGTATATCGGAAAATTAGGCGATGGGAGCAGCCCGGACGATGGCATTTATGTTTTGCTAAAAGAGGTAATGGATAATTGTATTGACGAACATACCATGGGCTATGGAAAACACGTGGACATTGAAATAAAAAATAAGACGGTAACGATACGGGATTATGGCCGCGGCATTCCTCTTGGCAAAGTGGTGGATGTGGTAAGTAAAATAAATACGGGCGCCAAATATGATAGCAAGGCTTTTCAAAAAAGTGTTGGCCTCAATGGAGTTGGTACAAAAGCCGTCAACGCTTTGAGCAGTTACTTCAAAGTATCGGCCTTTCGCGAAAACAAACAAAAGACTGCAGAATTTGAAAAAGGTTTTTTGCTAAAGGAATACAGGGAAGAAAAAACCGACGAGCAAAATGGCACGCTCGTGACCTTTATTCCTGATGAAATTATTTTTAAAAATTATCATTACCTGCAGGAATTTCTTGACAATCAATTTTGGAACTATTGCTTTCTGAACGCGGGCCTTGTAGTAAATTATAACGGCAAAAGATATGTGAGCAAAAATGGGTTGCTCGATCTGCTGCAACGCAAGACCAATGAAGACGAACTGCGCTACCCGATCATTCATTTAAAAGGAGATGATATAGAAGTTGCGATTTCTCACAACAATCAATATGGCGAGGAATATTACAGTTTTGTAAACGGCCAGTTCACCACGCAGGGCGGCACGCATCTCGCCGGCTTTAGGGAAGGATATACAAAAACCATCCGGGATTTTTATAAAAAGGATTACGATGCGGGAGACATACGGGGAAGTATATGCGCAGCTATAAGCGTGCGTGTGCAGGAGCCAGTGTTTGAAAGCCAGACAAAAACAAAATTGGGCTCGCAGATTATGTTTGAAAACGGGCCAGGCGTTAAAAACTTTATAAGCGATTTTCTTGGCAGGGAGTTGAATAATTTCCTGCACAAAAATCCGGGAACGGCCGAAGCGCTAAAGAAAAGAATTGAGCAAAATGAAAGGGAAAGAAAAGAGCTTGCCGGCATAAAAAAACTCGCCAATGAACGGGCAAAAAAAGCAAACTTGCATAATAAAAAATTAAGGGATTGCCGCTTTCATTTTAATGATGCTGCCGAAGGAAAAAATAAAAATGAAATAAATGCGAAGCGCATGGAGACGACTATCTTTATCACGGAAGGAGATAGCGCCAGCGGTTCAATTACTAAATCCCGCAATGTGGAAACACAGGCGGTGTTTAGCTTACGCGGCAAACCGCTAAATTGCTTTGGCCTTACAAAAAAAGTTGTTTATGAAAATGAAGAATTTAACCTGCTGCAACATGCCCTCAATATAGAGGATGGGTATGAAGATCTTCGCTATAATAATATTGTATTTGCCACCGATGCTGATGTAGATGGGATGCATATTCGTTTATTACTGATGACTTTTTTCCTGCAGTTTTTTCCAGACCTTGTAAAAAATGGCCATGTTTATATTCTTGAAACGCCTTTGTTCAGGGTGCGTAATAAAAATGAAACCATCTATTGTTACGATGAAAATGAAAAGCAAAGTGCTGTGGCAAAACTTGGTAATAAACCGGAGATCACACGGTTCAAAGGGCTGGGAGAAATTTCGCCGGAAGAGTTTGGAAAATTTATTGGCGATGATATAAGGCTGCAACCGGTAATGCTTTTGCCGGAGGTACACATTCAGCAATTGCTTGAATATTATATGGGTAAAAATTCTCCGGCACGCCAGGATTTTATTATCGATAACCTCAAAGTGGAGTTAGATTTGGTGGAGGTGTCCGGCATGTAGGTTTTATGAATTCAGTGATTGTGTGTTCTCAAATTTGAAGTCTTAATTTTTTACTCGTAACTGTAATAGATTAATTTTGTAAAAACATTTTTTTATGGAAGCAATTAAATTAAAAGGAACATCGCATAAAGGAAAACTTATTGTTTCGGTTCCTGAAGAATATGATGATAAAGAACTTGAGATAATAATTATATCTTCAAAAGAAAAGAAAATGGAAGAAATTAAGAATGATGAAAGAAGAGAAGCGTTTATGAAACTTATCGGCTCAGCGAAACATCCTGATTTTCCAATGACAAAATATGATACCTACGACCAATAAAATCTTTATTGATAGTTCTATTTTAATTGAAACATATAAAGGGAATAAAACAGAATTTTATAACTCTTTGTTTTCAGATATTAATAATAAATTCTTTATAAATAGTGTTGTTTTAAGCGAATATCTTTATAATATTCTTGGATTAAGCAGTGGGGTTTCGCCCCGAACCTTACAACAAAAAAGAAAAATTGCAAATACCCTCAGCATTGAAAATGAACAAGTAAATATTTTAAAAAAAGTTTACTTTTCTTACGGGCAATCAGGATTTTTTACATGAAGTCCCAATGCTAATGTCAAGTTACAACCTCCTTCCAAATGATGCAATTATTCTTGCTACCTGCAAGCTTCATCAAACAAAATTAGCTTCACATGATTCCGATTTTATTATTCCCTGTAAACATGAGAATATTGAATTAATACGGGACAATTGATTTTTTAATCGGAATTTTTATTTTTAATATAACTAATGATTCATATAGTTTTTCAACCAGCCGATGCTAAAGCCTTAGAAAAAAGTTTTGAATTAGACGAAAGTTTATGCGGGCCTATTGAAGAGATAAAAGATGATTATGCTGTTGGACCTTTGCTCAATATTTATGCAGAAGAAGGGATTGAAAATCGTAAACAATGGTGGAGAGATGTTTTAGAAGGTGGGGATTATAATGGCAAAGTTGATAGTGGTGGAGTTGATGACCAAAAAACTGTCACACTGCTTATTGAAAAACTAAAAGACGATATTAACGAAGTTGCCTGGATATGGCTGGCGCAAAATAAACATGATATTTCCGGCTACTATTGGCTGATCGGCCAGCTTAAACAATTCCAGGAAAGAATAATGATTTTATACCTGCACAATCTTCCATTCATCAACGGGAAGGGGCATATATTTTACCCCGATAATATTTTTGAAATTGAGCCGAGAGAATTTGTTAAAGCAAAAAAATTGGCAAGGACTATCGCGCCGGCTGAATTTGAAATTGATCCTGACGAATGGACGAAATTATGCAATGAAAACAAAGGCGTAAGAATAATAGAAAGCGGAAAAAAGCTTGCGCAGTATGATTATGGCTATTATGATGCTGAGCTGATGAAGTTTGTAACGCACGATTGGCAAAAAGCGAATAAAGTAATTTCACATTTTTTGCATAAAGCAACAGAAACTACCGGTGATGCCTACCTGCTTTGGCGATTGAAAAAATTAATTGCTTCTAATGAAATAGATGCACAGGGAGAAATAAAAAATATGAAAGACTTTGAGGTAAAAACTACGGCAGGCGAAACGTAAATCGCTTGCAATTTTACCACGTCCCAATATTCATCCTGGCAGAAGGCACTACAGAATAATCTTCAAACCTTCCCGCTAAAAATTTATAGTATGCAGTGATCGCGATCATGGCGGCATTGTCGGTGCAATATTCAAAGGCGGGGATATGTGTTTTCCATCTTTCCTTTTTTCCCATTGCTTCAAAAGATTTTCGTAAGCCACTGTTAGCGCTTACGCCGCCGGCAATGCAGATCTCTTTTATGCCATATTCATCTGCCGCCTTTTTTAATTTATTTAATAAAATAGAAACAATACGTGATTGAATGGAAGCGCATATATCATGTAGATTTTCTGCAACAAAGTTTTCATTCTTTAATTTTTCATCTCTTACGAAATAAAGAATTGCTGTTTTTAATCCGCTGAAGCTAAAGTTTAAACCATCAATTTTTGGCTCTGGGAAAGAATATTTTTTTGCATCGCCACCGTAAGCATATTTATCTATTAATGGTCCACCGGGGTAGGGTAGTCCCAAAATTTTTGCCGTCTTATCAAAGGCTTCACCAGCCGCGTCATCAAGTGTCTGGCCTATCACTTTCATTTGTAAATAGTCTGTGCATAATATTATTTGTGTATGTCCGCCGCTGACCGTGAGGCATAGAAAAGGGAAAGCCGGTATTGCATTTTGCGAAGCAGCAGGAATAAGATTAGCCAATACATGTGCCTGCATGTGATGAACGCCGATCAATGGTTTGTTGAAGGCAAGCGCCAGGGATTTTGCAAAACCCGATCCTACTAACAGCGCTCCTAACAGCCCCGGCGATTGTGTAAAAGCAAAAGCATCCATTTCCCCCGCGGATACACCGGCCTCTTTTAAAGCCGCATCTGCCACAGGCACTATTGCCTGCAAATGCGCCCTGGAAGCCAACTCCGGCACAACGCCCCCATATTGCTCATGAATTTTTTGCGTAAAAATAATATTACTCAGGATGTTGCCATCCCTGCAAACGGCTGCTGCCGTTTCATCGCATGAAGATTCTATGGCAAGTATAGTGAGCATGATGTACGAAAATTTATGCTAAAAATTTCCCCCTATTTTGACCGGATAGCAACCACCGGATCGAGCCTGGAAGCTGTGTACGCCGGAATAATTCCTGCAAGAATACCGATAACAATACACAAGCTAATAGCGAGGCTAAGAATGCCGGGAGAGATATATACAGGAAAATCAAAGACATTCGTAAGTACTAACGTCAACAGATAGACGAGAAAAAGTCCCATTAAGCCGCCCATAATACAGATGATAGCTGCTTCTAATAAAAACTCTGAGAGGATACTTCGCTTTTTAGCACCGATCGCTTTCTTAAGCCCGATCATAGAGGTGCGTTCCTTCACGGTAACAAACATGATATTTGCAATGCCAAACGCACCCACCACAAGGCTCAATACCCCAATGGCCCAGCCCCCGAGGTTGATGCTTGAAAATAACGAACTCACTTTATCACTAAAGCTGCTTATTTGATTTAAGGTAAAATTATCCTCGTCCTTTGGGCCAAGCATTCTTATTGAGCGCATCACGCCTTCCAACTCATCAGCAAGTGCCACCGAGCTTACGTTTTCTTTTCCTTTCACCATGATAGATGGATTGCCATTGTCTTCGTTAAACACCTGCCTGGCAAACCTGTAGGATAATATAATGCACTCGTCATAGTTCCAGCCGATCATACTTTGTCCTACTTTTTTTAAGACGCCTATAATTTTTGCTTTCTTATCTTTTACTTTTACTTCTTTGCCAACTGCCAGGGCAGGATTGCCAAAGAGGTTTTCGGCATTGGTGTAGCCCATTATTATTACCGGGCTGCCGGAAGCGAACTCATTGCCGGAAATAAATCTTCCATAAGAAACCTTAGCGGGTTGTATTTCATTTTCTTCTTCGCTCACTCCGTAAAAAGGAACACCTTGCAGGGCAAAATTTTCGTATTGAATGGTGCCCCGGGAATTAATAAAAAATGCCACATTAGTGGCGAGCTGGCTGCGTTCTTTTATAAAAGCCACCTCTTTAAACTCAGGCTCCGGGCGGTTTACATATTTCCACCAGGGATAATCAGGGCCGCCGCTATAGTTCCACTTATCAATATAAATTGTGTTGGCGCCAAGGCTTTTTATTTGATTTTGAATATTCATCTCCAGGCTATTAACCGTTGCCAGCACACCTATGATGCAAAATATTCCAAAAGAAATTCCGATAAGGGATAAAGCAGTGCGCAACTTATTTACCATAAGTTCCTGCATGGTGAGGCGAAACGAATTTGATAAAATATTGAGTGTTTTGCGCATTGTGCAAATTTAATGTTTAGCCCTTGTAAATTTTCATTATTGCAAATTCAACTCTGTGAAAAGTATTTAAATAAATAGAGCCGCTATTTTTCGCCGGTAAATGATAAGCGGTAATATTGTATTTTCTACAAACCATTCATATTGATTGCTGCAAAAGAAAACTTGAGACTTCAAAAAATTATTACTCTTATAGCAATAGTTTTATTTGTTACCAAAATTGTAGCCTGGTACATCACGGGGTCGCTTGCAATACTAACCGACGCGTTGGAAAGTATTGTAAATATTATCGCAGGGCTTGTGGGGCTTTACAGCCTTTATCTTTCAGCGAAACCCCGCGATGCTGCACATCCTTACGGCCATGGAAAAGTTGAGTTTTTATCTGCTGCCGTAGAAGGCACACTGATTACTATTGCCGGAATTTTTATAATTTATGAAGCCATTCTAAACTTTAGCCAGCCATCAAAAATTACAAAGCTCAACGTGGGTATGCTGTTGCTTGGCATTACCGCAATAATAAATTTTGGAGCAGGAGTAATCTGCGTAAGAAAAGGTGTAAAGAATAAATCATTACAATTAATTGCTGGAGGCCGGCACCTGAAGAGTGATACATACACTACCCTCGGAATTTTTGCAGGTTTACTGCTGCTGTATTTTACTCATCATACCTGGATTGACGGCGCTGTTGCTTGTCTTTTTGCCCTGATAATTATTTATACCGGTTATAAAATTGTACGTACATCCATTGCCGGTATAATGGATGAAGCAGACATACAACTATTAAATAATCTTGTAAAAGTGCTTAATAATAACCGCCGGGAAAACTGGATAGATATACATAACCTGCGAATCATAAAATACGGTAGCACGCTTCATTGTGATTGCCACCTTACGGTGCCATGGTACCTCAATGTGAACGAGGCACATCATGAAATTGAAACCCTTGCCCGGTTAATTAGAAATGAATTTGGAGAAGCGGTAGAATTGTTTGTTCATTCGGATGGCTGCCAGGAATTTTCGTGCCCCATATGTTCTAAACAAAACTGCATGGTTCGCAAACACGACTTTGAGAAAAAAGTAGAATGGACGATTGCAAATATTTCAAAGGATACCAAGCACAAAATTTTTAGTTAAACAAATTAGTTTGCCAGGCAAATCAATACATGATTGAAAAACAAAATCCCTTCAACTTGAAAGGACTGTCCAAACACCAAAACTACTGATCCGCAATCTCCCTGATTAATTTTTATTCTGATAAAAGTGATTTTGTTATCAAATCATCTCCGGCGGAAAACTTAATAAAGTATATGCCTTTGCTGAACTTCGGAATATTTTTGGTAAACGAATTACTACCAGCCAGTAATTGAAGTGAAGTATTAAAAAAGACCCTGCCGCTTACATCTGTTATAGCGGCTCTCACATTTTGTGCATATTCGCTATTTACAGATAGTTTCAAATTTTTTGCATCGAAATACAAATTTGCATAGTTGATTGTGAAGCTGTGCGCAACTTTTACTGATACCATTACTGTTTTGCTGTAATTCATTTTACCATCAAGGTCAACTATTGAAAGCCTGTAAAAATTATTTCCTGCCAATGGGATATTATCATTGAAAGAATATGAATTTGCTGATGCAGTAGTTCCTTGTGCATATACATTGCCGATCTTTTTGAAATTCTGACCATCCCTGCTTCGTTGAACTTCGTAGTAATTGCTTTTTATTTCTGATGAAGTTTTCCAGGAAAGTGCATTTGATTCTTTATTATTTTTAGCTGAAAACTCAGTGAGCGTTACAGGAAGTACACCGGCAGTTATCAAAGGATTTCTCGCCATCCACTGGTAAATATTCTGATTAATTCCATCAAGTATAAAATTGTTTGGAATATGCCCCTTACCACCATAGAACTGCTCCCAGCAACAATGGCCACCACCGCTGTAATTGGTAGAAATATAAATGCCATGCGTAGGCCTTACATAATCCATTTGGGTAGTCCGGGTAAGAATATCCCTGCCGTCATTTATTTGCTCGAAGCCTAATAATTTTCCACCCGAATTAGAAAAATTATCAAACAGTTGCGGATACGGTTGATTATCGTCAGGCCGTACGCCTTCTACTTCTACCACAGTGGCTATCTGGCTGGCATACGTGTAAGGGCCGCCAAGAGGATCGCCGGTTACAAACGTAGTTGCAGCCCATCCGCCCATTGATAAACCTGTTAAATGCATTTTAGTATCATCAATTCTATAAAGAGATTTTAAGGTCTGTAGTTTAGGATTAACGTTTGCCTCCACGGGCCATGCAGAGGAAGGTTGCAGGCTGATAATAATAAATTTTACACTGTCTGTTCCTGTCAAAACATTTCCGTTCCATCCTTCCGTGATATAGGCGCCGGGGCCATTCATAAGAACTTTAGAAGCAGTTGTGCCTACTTCGCCAAGGCCGGGAAAGAAAATAATTGTAGGATATTTTGTGGTGGGGTTAGCATTGTAATCCCAGGGTAAATGTACATAAGCATTCCAGCCACCT
Organism: Hanamia sp.; assembly: GCA_965217965.1. GTDB lineage: Bacteria > Bacteroidota > Bacteroidia > Chitinophagales > Chitinophagaceae > Ginsengibacter. Next base: position 2,903,530 of record CBDCJQ010000002.1, read on the forward strand.
ACGTTGATAAGCGTCTGTTGGGCAGAGACATTATTATACGTTTGAAGGATTGCTAAAAAAAACAAAACTGAAAGGCGCTTTTTAAATGTAGAATAGTTTTTCATGGATAAATATTTAAAGGATTATTAGGATATATACCAGCCGCCATTCACTTATACTTGTTATTCACAAACCATTCTTCGTCAAAAAAGTTCGCTTTGTTTTGAACGGTTATAAAATTATCGTATCAGCGTTTCATTTCTACTAACGTGAATAACTATGCCTTATTTCGTGACATTGCAAAATCGAGTACTGTTACAGTTTTTGTCCGTAATTATTACACTCCGGTTTTGCGAAGAAGCGTATTTATACCAAAAGTTTTTACGCTAGATGCCGGTGAGAGAGTACAAAGGAGATTACTATAAGAAAGAAAATGATGGCCACAATTTATTTAATCAGCATAGCCACGCCATACGCTGCACCTGCTGCCAATGCGCCAATCATCATAATTTTTAATGCGCCTGCGAGTACGGGTACTCCCGTAATCTTACTTTTAAAATATCCAAAAATGAAAAGACAAATCAAGGTAGCGACGATCGAAAATTTTAAAGCTTCTTTGGAATCGGAAATAAAAAAATAAGGGCTTAAGGGAATGATGCCACCGGCGATGTAAGAAATACCAATGTTCAAGGCGCTTTTTCTTGCCCGCTTCGGATCCGGTTTATCAAGGCCTAATTCAAACTTCATCATGAAATCGACCCATTGTTTTTTATCGCAGGCGATTTCTTCCGTGGCCCTGTTTTGCAATTCTTCGCTAAGGCCAATATGTTCAAAAAAATCTTTTACTTCCTGCTTTTCCATTTCAGGAATGCGCTCTACTTCAGCGTACTCTCTTTTTAATTCGCTGCTGTAATGATCTTGTTCAGTCTTACCTGCAAGGTATCCGCCAAGGCCCATGGCGATGCTGCCGGCGGCAATCTCGGCAATACCGGCGATAACTATGATACCACTTGCAGTAACTGCTCCACTCAGGCCTGCGGCAAGTGCGAAGGGCACAGTAAGGCCATCACTCATGCCAATTACTACATCTCTTATCAGGTCGGAACTTTCGAGGTGCTCTTCTTTATGATGGTGGTGGTCGGGCATTTGCTTATTGGTTGATTGGTTTATTGGTTTATTGGTTTATTGGTTGATTGGTTGATTGGTTCATTGGTTGATAGGTTAATTGGTTCACTGCCGGTTATGTATGGAATGTTGAATATTGAGTATTGAATGTTATTTTTTTTGACAAAATATTTAGATCCATGCTGAAAGCCCACAACCAGTAGCCAGCACGCCTATGGCGCCTTATAACTAATTCTATAAACAAGCCCATTATAATCATCGCTTACGAGCATAGAGCCGTCTGCTAAAAAAGAAACGTCAACAGGCCGGCCATTTACTTTGTGTTCATTTTGCAACCAGCCATTTGCAAACGGCACAGGATCGGTGACTTTTCCGTTAGCGTCCATTTTTAAAACTGCCACATTATATCCAACGGGAATGCTCCTGTTCCAACTGCCATGCCTTGCTACAAAAATTGCATTTTTATATTCTGCCGGAAACATGCTGCCGGTGTAGAAACGCATACCAAGCGCAGCATTGTGCGGGCCCATCAATTTTACAGGAGGAGTGTAGTTACTACAATCTTTCCCCTTTCCGAAAACAGGATCAAGAATGTTTCCCTGGTGACAATAGGGATATCCGAAATTCATTCCGGCCTTTGGCGCATTGTTCAATTCATCATTGGGAACATCATCACCCATATCGTCCCGGCCATTATCAGTAAACCAAAGCTCTTTTGTAACGGGATGCCAGGCAAAGCCCACGGAATTTCTTATGCCTTTGGCAAAAATTTCAAGGCCTGTTCCATCAGGATTGATGCGGGTAATAGATGCATATATTGGTTTTTCAGGTTCGCAAATATTGCAGGGAGCGCCCACCGGAACATAGAGCTTTCCATCGGGGCCAAAGGCAATAAACTTCCAGCCATGATGTTTGTCGGTAGGATATTTATCATATACCATTACGGGTGCCGGGGGATTATCAAGACGCGACTCGATACTGTCCAGCCGGTAAATGGTAGAAATGGTTGCTACAAAAAGGCTTCCATCTTTAAAGGCAACACCATTAGGCGTATCCATATCTTTTGCAATCACATATACTTTATCTGCTTTGCCATCATGGTTCTCATCCAGCATGGCGTAAACCTTTCCGGCGCTTTGCGTACCTACGAAGATGGTGCCGTTAGGAGATACACACAAACTTCTTGCGCCTTCCGCCTGTGCAAAAACGTTGATAGCAAAACCTGGTGGCAACGTTACCTTATCAAGATTATATTTTTTATAAAGATCACTTGTTTGCTGTACAGCAGTGTCCGTATTGCTTTCGGATTTTACAGGCTTTCCATTATCGCCACTGTTGCAGCTATTGACAATGCAAAAGCTAATTGAAAACATTATAAAATAAAATGACTTCGTGAGTTTTGAAAATGTAAAATTCATAGTAATGATAGTTGAATATACCTCACAGTTTTTAAAAAACCTGTGAGGTTTGAAACCCGCGAGGTTTGAAAATTTGTAAGGGGTTGAAATGAATAATAAATAAGGCTGAAATTTACAACAATTATAAAGCCAAATGAATTTTTCATTTTTGAAATAGATCAAAGCATAGCCACGGGAAAGAATAATTTTTTTATTCAAAAAATTAGAACAGAAAACGCGAGCTTAATAAAATCTCAGCGTATCAATCATCCAATAATTTAGCAAGAAAGATGAGGTCGTTCTTCTTATAAAGATTAGCAGCTTCGGTAAAGCATTTACTGTATTCTTCCAGCAGATGTTGAATGATTCTTTTGTTGTCCAACTGTTTGAAATAAGAAGGAGTAGGAGGTACGGAAATTCTTTTAAAATAATTTTCCACGTCTTTGTGTGAATATATCTGTCCGTTTAACGGATCAACATAAAAATTTATCTTATCGCTTTTCTGGCGGGTAGGGTTGGGGAAATTATAATCAATATCAAAATAACCAAGAATGAATTGCCGCGGCACGTTAATCGCTTTGATGGGAATATCCAGCATTTCGCAAAGAATAAGATAAAGAATACCGTTAGTGATGGCGTTGCCTTTTTTGTTTTCAATTACTTTATTTATAAGAAAATCTTCACCAATATCATAAGCAACTTCATTTCCCTTCAGCTTATAATAACTGTACAATATTCCGGTTATTACATTCACCTGCTCTAGTGGCGTGAGATAGCTATTAAGCTCCAGCCATATATTTCGCCTTATTTTTTCAATCTCCTGTAAGGTAGTGGTAGCAAGCATTTCAGGGTATTGATACCGGGCTATCAGCAAAGCGCCTTCCAGTAATTCGCAAGCGCCGTTTTTCCAATTAGAAAAATCGGCTACCAAATCCCTAAAATGCAATTTGTGTATCAACATCTCTATGCGCTCCTGCACTTCTTCGTCCGGTGTATTTTCCCACAAGTGTTCAAGGTTAGGAATAATGGCGCGGCCCATAGAAACAATGCGTTCGCTTACTGAGGTAAAAACTTCTTCATCGGGATCATCTATCAGATGAAACAGGGCGGATATTTCCTTATTTTCCTGCATTTAAATAGGGTATTCTTAATTGTAAATGAATCGTGTAAAGATAAAAAAGTTTGTAAGGTTTGGAAATGTGGAGGGATATAAATTCTGCCCGCGCAATTGCTAACGACAAATATATACCGTAGAGACGCGATGCATCGCGTCTCTACGGAAACAACGATCAATATTGCATTCGCTGTTCTGTATTAGATCGGCATGGACGGTAAATTTATAAACGCGATGCACCGCGGGCGTGACCGCTAGATGTCATTATTGTAGAGACGCGATGCATCGCGTCTCTACAATAGATCGCGTCATTATTTTTTCGCCTTTTTTCTAGGGGCTCCTTTTTTTGCCGCAGATTTTTTATCAAATGCTTTAGGCTCCTGTGCAACAATTAATTTTTTCACCTCTTCCAAACTCATTGCGGCTAATTCTTCCGGCGTTTTTTTTGCTTTGCCACTGGGAAGTTTCAACATCTTTTTACCAAACCTGATGAATGGACCCCATCGCCCATTTTCAATAGCAATTTTTTCTTCGGGCCATTGCTGTATGTAGCGGTTTGCTTCTTTATGTATTTTTTTCTCAATCAGTTCATCGCAATCTTTTTGTGTAAGTGCATCAAAATTGTAAGCACGGGGAACGTTTATAAATAGATCATTCCATTTTATAAAAGGACCAAAACGTCCCTTGCCTTTTGTTATCGGCTTCTCCTCATAATAACCGATCGGCGCATCTTCCTTTTGCTTGGCAGCGATAATTTCTTTTGCCCTGTCCAGGTCTATTTCTAACAAATCTTCTCCTTTAGGTATAGAAATATATTGCTCTCCAAATTTTACATACGGTCCAAACCTGCCGATGTTTACCGATACTTCCTGGTTTTCAAATTCTCCTAAGGTGAGCGGAAGCTTAAATAGATCAAGGGCATCTTCCAGGGAGATTGTCTCTATGCTTTGCGTGGTTTTCAACTTGGCAAATTTTGGCTTTTGCTCATCATCCTGTGCGCCAATTTGCACCATCGGTCCATATCTGCCCATTCGGGCAAACACAGGTTTTCCGCTTACAGGATCGTTGCCTAACTCACGTTCACCTTTTGCACGGTCTGCATTCTCAAGCGTGTGCTCCACATTTTCATGAAAGGGTTTATAAAATGCACCAACCATTGTGCTCCATTGTTGCTTACCTTCTGCAATTTTATCAAACTCTTCTTCTATGTTAGCGGTAAATGAATAATCCATTACCGTAACAAAATGCAGGTTTAAAAAATCTGTAACTACAAGGCCCAGGTCAGTCGGGAATAATTTAGATTTTTCTGCGCCGGTATTTTCCTGGATGGTGATCTTTTCTATTTGATCATTTTTTAATTTTAAAATTCTCACATCTCTCTTCACGCCTTCCTTATCTCTTTTTTCTACATAGCTCCTTTTTATAATTGTACTTATAGTAGGAGCGTAGGTGCTCGGCCTTCCAATGCCAAGTTCTTCAAGTTTTTTTACGAGGGAGGCTTCTGTATATCGTGCGGAAGGCCGGGTGAACTTTTCAGTCGCCGTCATATTTTCAAATCCAAGCCGCTGGCCGGTACGCATACCCGGCAACCTGCTTTCACCGCCCGCAGACTGATTATTGTTTTCTTCATCATCCTCTGATTCGTGGTAAACTTTCAGAAAGCCATCAAACTTCAACACTTCACCCGTAGCCGTAAGTTCATCTTCCACCGTGCTTATTGAAATTTTTACGGTTGTTTTTTCCAGTATCGCGTCGCTCATTTGGCTGGCAATCGTTCTTTTCCATATCAGGTCATAGAGCCTTGACGTTTCCGGATCGCTGATAGATGAATCTGACATGTCAGTTGGCCTGATGGCTTCGTGGGCTTCCTGGGCGCTTTCATTTTTATTTTTGTATTGACGCAACTGCAGGTATTTATCGCCATAGCTTTTTATAATCTCATTTTTTATTTGGTCTTTGGCGGTGTTGCTAAGGTTTAGGCTGTCCGTACGCATGTAGGTGATCTTACCGCTTTCGTACAATTTTTGTGCGACTATCATCGTCTTGCTTACGCCGTAGCCAAGCTTCCTGCTTGCTTCCTGCTGCAGGGTAGATGTGGTAAATGGCGCTGCTGGAGTACGTTTGCCGGGTTTTACTATAATGTCTTTTACAGAATATGCTGCACCTTTGCATTTTTCAAGAAAGCTTTCTGCATCTTCAATAGTTCGCTGCCTGCCATCTTCTGCTTTAAACGCAATTGATTTTCCATCGGCATCTGCGGCTGTTAATAAAGCTTCAACTTTGAAACTGCCGGTAGAATTAAACTGGTTAATTTCCCGCTCCTTTTCGGCAATCAGCTTAACGGCTACACTTTGCACTCTCCCCGCACTAAGGCCGCCCTTCATGCCGATCTTTCTCCATAATACAGGCGATAATTCAAAACCAACAAGCCGGTCTAAAATTCGCCGGGCCTGCTGGGAATTTACCAGGTCCATATTAATTGACCGCGGATTATCCACTGCGTTTTTTATTGCGGGCTTAGTTATCTCGTGAAAAACAATTCGCTTGGTGGTCTTCACATCAAGCCCGAGTACTTCCGCCAGGTGCCAGCTTATGCTTTCTCCTTCCCGGTCTTCATCCGACGCCAGCCAAACTTCATCTGCTTTTTTAGCGAATTGCTTTAATTCTTTTACGACTCTCATTTTATCTTCGGGCACTTTATAGCGGGGGGCAAAATGATTATTTATATCTATTCCCATATCATCTTTCTCCAGGTCGCGAATGTGCCCATAGCAGCTTCTGACCTCGAAATCGCTTCCAAGAATTTTTTCAATTGTCTTTGCTTTGGCAGGTGACTCAACTATTAATAAATTCTTCGCCATAATGATTTTTCCTTTCTTTTTTATCGTCGTTCAAATATGAAATACCGCTTAAAAGAATGCACTTGCGTTTGTTGCAATATTAGCCTAAAAATTAAAAATGGGAATTTTCTTCCTAAATTCGTAATGTATGTACAGGTTGTTATCTTCGCGAAAAACTTCCAAAAATCAACATACTTATCCTTATATCCTGGTATTTTAAATGAATTGAGGACTTCGTTTTTTAAATAAAATATACCGGTAAAAGACCAATAGTTGCAAAACCGCATACAAAAATTTTGTCTTTGTATAAAACACTTTAAATGAAGGTTGTAATAATCGGATCAGGGAATGTTGCGCATGTGTTATGTGCCGTTATCAAAAGAGCGGAACATCAAATCACGCAAATCATAAGCCGTAACATTGATCATGCAAATGAGCTCGCAACGAAATATGATGCAAAAGCGGGCCTAATAACAGATGAAACGTTCGCAGATGCAGATATATATATAATAGCCGTGACTGATGCCGCCCTTGAGTCGAGTGAAAAGCTTAAAGGGCTCAAAAACAAGTTTATAGCACATACTGCGGGTTCTATTTCGATAAATATTCTTAAAAATTGCTCCCCAACTTATGGCGTTCTTTACCCATTGCAATCACTCTCAAAAGAAAAAGACCATATTCCGGACATTCCCTTCCTTATAGAAGGAAATAACAAGGAGACATTAAAAAAGATCAGAGCATTTGCAGAGTCGCTTTCTGATAAAGTGATAGACTCTACCGATGAGGAAAGATTGCGGTATCATGTAGCCGCCGTCTTTGCCGGAAATTTCACTAATCATCTGTATGCAATGGCTGAAACATTTTGCGCAAAAGAAAAGATCAATTTTAAAAATTTGTGGCCGTTAATAAATGAAGTGGCCAACAAGGCTAATAATTTTTCTCCGCAGGAAGTACAAACCGGCCCTGCTATACGGGAAGATATAGTAACGCTTAACCGGCATCTGCAAACACTTGCTCCCCACGCCGACCTCAAGTATATCTATCTCAAAATTTCTGAGAGCATTTTAAAGCTTCACGATAAAAACAAATAATTTCTTTTACAATTTTTTATACATATTCTCCATTACCAAAATCGTAAGGCTTTTCGTGTGCTATAGCTTAGTTTTGCAGCCGAAAAGAACAGAAGATGTATAACGTTAAGTTTAAATTTGAGCAGAAAGGGCTGGAACCGGTTACTATTGAAAATGTTGAACCCGATCAATCAATACTGGAAGTTGCTTTAAAAAATGATATAGACCTTCATCATAATTGTGGTGGCGTGTGCGCCTGCAGCACCTGCCATGTGTATGTTGAAAAAGGGGACGAGCATTTGCCTGAGCTTACTGACCGTGAGGAGGATTTCATAGACAGGGCCATAAATCCAAAATTAATTTCAAGGCTTAGCTGCCAATGTATTTTGGAAGAAGGCGAGGGCGAAATAATTGTAACCTTGCCAGACCAGACTCAATTCTTAGGTGAATAAATATTTTACTAAATACCCTTAATAATTTCTACAATGAGTTATGAATTGCCCATACACTGGAACGATTATGAAGATATAGCCATCAAGCTGTACGAAAAATTTGGTGATGAGTTTGACGAGGGTAAAATATACCGGATAAGATTTACAGACCTCCGCAAGTGGGTATTGGAAATTCCATCATTTGCAGGAAAGCCCGAAGACAGTAATGAAGGCCACCTGGAAATGATCCAAAGTAGTTGGGTGTATGAATGGAGAGATAATCAAAAATAGCAATGGTCTCTCACAAAATTTATTTTTTCTATGAATGTTCTTGACCGCCTGCGTAAGGTAAAGACCTTTGTTTTTGATATGGATGGTGTGCTTACTGATGGCAGCCTGCTGGTGGATTACGAAAATAAGTGGCTGCGCAAAATGAATATCAAAGACGGCTATGCATTACAGTTAGCAGTGAAAAGCGGTTATAGAATACTGATCATTTCCGGGAGCGATGCGCCGCCTGTTGCTGAAAGACTGGATAAGCTCGGCGTGAAAGAAATCTTTATGAAAGTGACTGATAAAGAAGCGTTGCTCAAAAATTATATGAATGATAATAAGCTCCCTGCAAACGAGGTGTTATTTATGGGAGATGATATTCCGGATTATGCATGTATGAAACTGGCGGGCTTTGGTTGTTGCCCCGCCGATGCGGCCGTAGAAATCAGGCAAATCGCTTCTTATATTTCGTCGGTAAAGGGCGGCCATGGCTGCGTAAGAGATGTAATAGAAAAAGTGATGAAGCTTAATAAGCACTGGCCATTGTATACTTCTGTTGCTTCCACCTGAATATAGTATTTTATTTACCATTAAGAAGATTTCATGATTATCATCGCCGCATTTTTTAAGCTGATAAGGTGGCCCAATCTTCTCTTCATCGCACTTACGCAGGTGCTGTTCAGGTTTTTTATCTTTCATTTTGTGTATCATATTAATGCCGACACAGGCAATATGATAAAGCTTACCACGCCATTATTTATTTTATTGGTTATCGCCTCCGTATGTATTGCAGCCGCGGGATACATAATTAATGATTATTTCGACCTGAACATAGATATGGTAAATAAGCCTTCAAGGCTAATCGTGGATCGTTACATTAAAAGAAGATGGGCAATTGTGCTGCACATAGTGATGTCGTTTATTGGCTTGGTGCTAAGTCTGTATATTGGCTACAGGCTTTCTAACTTTTATATTCCTTTTTTCAATTTTATTGCTATCCTTACCCTGTGGTTTTACTCTACTACTTTCAAGAAAAAATTTCTTATCGGCAATGTTTTAATTTCGCTGCTCACCGCCTGGGTCATTCTCGTGCTAATGGCTGCCGAATATAAATTCAACATTAATAAAAATGATGTAGCCTGGCGAAGATTGATAAAAGTTTCATTTATTTACGCTGGTTTTGCATTCATTATTTCCCTTGTAAGAGAAGTGATAAAAGACATGGAGGATTTACCCGGCGATGCAAAATACGGCTGTACCACAATGCCCATTGTGTGGGGCATACAAGTTTCCAAAGTTTTTGTAGCGGTTTGGCTTATTGTCCTTATCGTAATAATTGCCCTTATTCAGTTTTATGTAATTCAATTTGGATGGTGGTTTTCGGCCTTGTATTCAGTTGTTACAATAATAATTCCGTTGATCTGGGTGCTTCGGAAATTGTATGAAGCGCAGACATCCGCAGATTTTCATTCTCTAAGCTCTGCAGTAAAACTTGTTATGTTCACGGGCATTTTATCGATGATCTTCTTTTAAATAGTTTTATTCAATGCAAAAGAGAAAAATAATCTTAGCCTCTAAATCTCCCCGGCGCAGCCAACTGCTTCATTGGGCAGAGATAGATTTTGAGGTAGTAACGGCAGATACCGATGAAGATTATCCGCCTGAATTTTTACCTGCAGAAATAGCCATACACATTGCATCTAATAAAGCAAAAGATGTAAAAAGAAAGTTATCAATGCCAGTGCATAACGAAAACGGTTACCCTATTTTAGCTGCGGATACAATTGTGGTATTAGACAATAAAATTATTGGCAAGCCTTCAGAACGGGAAGATGCCATCCAAACCCTTTCAATGCTTTCAGGAAGAAAGCATCTCGTAATTACGGGGATATGTATTTTATCAGGAGAAAATAAAATTGTTTTTGCTGAAGAAACAGTTGTTGAATTTAATTCGCTTACCAAAGAACAGATACAGCATTACGTGGATAATTACAAGCCCTACGATAAAGCCGGCGCTTACGCCATACAGGAATGGATCGGCGTTACAGGAATAAAATCTATCAACGGGGATTTTTATAATGTAATGGGCTTGCCCGTGAGCAGGGTAGTGCGTGAACTTGGTAAATTGAAATGATTGGTAGTTTTTAGTTATGAGTGATCAGTCATCAGTGAGCAGTGATCAGTGATCAGTGATGAGTTATGAGTTCTGAGTTTATACCTGGATCAATATATTTGCCGCAGCAGTTGGATAAACGGAATTTTAGAATTAATTTTCTTCACCAATGACGGCTTATGAAAGAAGACCTTCTCCAATACATCTGGCAGTTTCAGTATTTCAATAATAAAGAACTGCAAACAACTTCCGGGGAAAAATTAAGTATTCTTTTTCAGGGAATCTTTAACTTAAACCAGGGCCCCGATTTTGCCGGGGCAAAAATAAAAATTGGTAAAACACTTTGGGCAGGGAATGTAGAGCTGCACGTTAATTCATCTGACTGGAACCTGCATAAACATTCGGCTGATGTAAACTTTAATAATATAATCCTGCATGTGGTTTGGAAGCATGATGCTGAAATTGTTGATACACACGGAAATAATTTACCGGCCCTTGAACTGCAAAATCGTGTTTCGAACCTGCTTCTTGATAAGTACCGGCAACTGATGGAAAAGCCGCAATTTATTCCCTGTGAAAACCAGGTTTACCAAATTAACGATCTTATTCTTTCCAACTGGAAGCAGCGGTTGCTTGCTGAACGGCTTTTAGCGAAAGCGACAAAGGCGCTGGAGACATTGCATCAAACAAATTTCCATTGGGAAGAAGCTTTCTGGAGGCTTATCTCAGCAAACTTTGGGCTCAGCGTAAATAGTGATTTTTTTCAGAAGATTGCTGAGTCGATACCCATTTCTATATTGGCGAAACATAAAAATAATATTCACATCATAGAGGCATTATTGTTTGGACAAGCAGGATTATTGAAATCTGCATTCACGGAAAAATACCCCTTGATGCTGCAAAAAGAATACAACTTTTTTAAACAAAAATATACCCTTCAAGCGATAGATGGCGAGCCCTTTTTTTTACGGATGCGGCCCGCAAATTTTCCCACAATCCGCCTGGCGCAATTAGCTGTATTGATTCACGAGAGCGAACATTTATTTTCAAAGATCAAGGAGTCAACACAACTGAAAGATGTAAAAAAACTGTTAGCGGTAACTGCAAATGACTATTGGAATTATCATTATTTGTTTGATGAAGAAACTGATTACAAGAAGAAAACTTTGGGAGAGCAGATGGTCAATAACATAATCATAAACACAGTCGTACCTGTTATATATGCCTATGGCGTGCATCAAAGCGATGCGCAGCTGAAAGAAAAAGCTGTAGCATGGCTTGAAAAAATTTCCCCCGAAAAAAACAAGATCACCTTAGGCTTCGAACGTTTAAATTTTACTAATAAAAACGCTTTTGATTCGCAGGCCCTCATTCAGCTTAAGAATGAATATTGCAATAAAAGGCTTTGCCTGCACTGCGCTGTTGGCAATGCTTTATTAAAAAGAACTGTCTAAATTTAAGAAAGGCTGGATTATTCTATCAAACTTTTATGCCGCCCGTTTAGCTAAGATGCGCATATTCATGATTACTTTTGCAGCTTATTTTATATTCATCGATGAAGCATCTTTCTTCCCTCAACAAATATTTTTGGAAATATAAGTGGCTGTTTCTTATGGGAATGGTTTTTATTATTCTTTCCAATTACTTTAGAATACTGGCGCCGCAGGTTACAAAATACGTATTGAACACAGTAGAGATAAGTCTGAAACAGGAGACGACAACTACAGACCTTAAAGTAAAAACAAACTATGACCCCATTGTACAAAAAAAAAGACCTTAAAGTTTTTATAAATGAATTGGACAATGGCAATGCTTCTTTCAAAAAGAAAATATTGTATTCAGGAATTATCCTTTTAGTGTTAGCGCTCATCAGCGGATTCTTTATGTTTCTAATGCGGCAAACGATCATTGTAATGAGCCGACATATTGAATTTGGCCAGAAGAACGAAATTTTTTCTCATTACCAAAAGCTCGATACTAACTTTTACCGTACGCACAATACCGGCGACCTTATGAACCGCATTTCGGAAGACGTAAGCCGGGTGAGAATGTACACAGGCCCCGCCATTATGTATCTTATCAACCTCGCTGCTACCATTGGCTTTTCTCTCTTTTATATGTTTAATGAAAACGTGGAGCTTACTTTATATGTTCTTTCACCTTTGCCCATTCTTGCGATCACTATTTATTATGTAAATAATATTATCAACCGCAAAAGTGATAAGATACAAACGCTGCTATCTGACCTTACCACTAATGCGCAGGAATCTTATTCAGGCATAAGAGTCATCAAATCATTTGTACAGGAAAAAGCCATGCTGGGCTTTTTTGAAAGCAACAGCGAGCAATACCGGAGCAACGCTATTTCGTTGGCAAAAACAGAGGCGATTTATTTCCCTACCATGAGCTTAATGATAGGAATAAGTACGTTGCTTACCATTTTTATCGGGGGACTTTACGTGATCAACGGAAGCATTAATATTGGCGTAATAGGAGAGTTCGTCATGTATATTCTTATGCTTATGTTTCCCGTAATGGCAATAGGGTGGACGGCCAGTATGATACAACGTGCAGCTACCTCACAGCGACGCATAAACGAATTTTTGCACACTACGCCAACTATTCAGAACAGGCTTGCAGCGAAAGAACACGTGCTCAAAGGAAAGGTAGAATTTAACGGGGTGGATTTTGTTTACCCACACACAGGCATACACGCCATTAAAAATTTCAACCTGTCAATTAGTAAAGGCGAGAAAATTGCCATTATTGGGAAAACAGGCTCAGGAAAATCTACCGTTGCACAATTAATGCTGAGGATGTACGATCCGCAAAAAGGGACAATTTTATATGATGGTATTGACATAAAAGAAATTGATATAAAAAGCCTTCGCTCGCAAATAAGTTATGTACCGCAGGATGTTTTTTTATTTAGCGATACGGTACAAAACAATATTGGCTTTGCCCTGGAAGATCCTTCGTTGGCCTCGGTAAAGGAGGCTGCAAAAAATGCAGCCGTCGCTAAAGAAATTGATCAGTTTCCGCTGACTTACCAAAACATAATTGGTGAACGCGGCGTAACACTTAGCGGTGGACAGAAGCAACGAATATCTATAGCAAGGGCACTTATCAAAGATCACGAGATTGTAATTTTCGATGATTGCCTGAGCGCAGTGGATGCAAAAACCGAAAACGAAATCATTTCAAACCTGTATAATTTTTTGCATTCAAAAACCGCGGTCATCATTACGCATAGAATATTTTCACTTTTTAATTTTGATAAAATCATTGTGTTAAGCGATGGGGAAATTGCTGAAACGGGAACGCACGAAGAGTTGATGGAACGCAATGGCCAATATGCCGAGATGTACATGCGCCAGCAAAAACAGGAGAAAAAATATGAGCCGGACCTAACGTAAAAGGGCATTATATTTTGCTAATTAAAAAACAATTTTATCTTTGCCCCGATTGAGTATCAATTAACTGATAAATTAAAATTTATAAAAGTGGCGTACGAAAATAATGACAAAAAGATGGAAAGTGTTTACAGCCAGCGCATAAGAGCAGGCAAAAGAAGGACGTACTTCTTTGATGTAAGAGAAACACGTGGTAACGATTACTATTTAACCATTACTGAAAGCCGGAAAAAGTTTAATGAAGATGGCTACGACAGGCATAAAATATTTCTTTATAAAGAAGATTTTAATAAATTTTTGAAGGGCATGACAGAAGCAATTGATTTTGTAAAAACGGACCTTATGCCTGATTTTGACTTCGATGCTTTTAACCACGAGAACAATGAAAATTATGAGGGAACTAACTACGTGGCTAATAAGCCGCAGGATAAACCTGCAGAGGTAATTCCTCCGCAAGAAACGGATGAAACGCCGACCGGTATTGCTGCAGCGGCAACTCCTGAAATTAATACGCCCAATCCACCTGAGGAAAAATCAGCTGAAACTAATGAACCACCAAGTGGTAGTTCATTACAAGATGAAGAAGTAGATAAATGGTAAAAAAATATTTTGTTGTAAATGATCCTCTCAATTCGGGAGGATTTTTTTTTGTCACAAGCTAAGGTTTGTATTTAGCTGGTAATGATGGCGTCGTAATTATTTCAGTCTTCGGAATTGGATTTGGCATCGGCACCGGTACAATTTGCTTACCAATACCGGGAACTAATTCTTGCGGCAATCCTTTATACACGGGCATATTTGACTGGACATCAGGAACAAGACAACGCATATTATCCATCGGGAGTTTATAGACTTTTCCTTGCCCGGTGTTGTAAAGAAAGGTCGCTTTATTATCTTGGCCGAAAGCATAAACATTCTTGATATTGGCGCTTCCCGGAGGTATTACAAATATTTTTGGGGATTGAAAGCCCCGCGGTTTTACCGGCCGGTCATTCTGCGCATTGACAGTTGAAAAAATAAGCAATGCAAAGGTTAACAGTTGAAAATTTTTCATAGCAAATTATTTGAATTCAATTTAGCAAAAAAAATTAAGAGCAGCCAACCATTGCCCATTGCCCATTGCCCATTGACTATTGCCCATTGCCCATTGCCCATTGACTATTGCCTTAATCTTTTATACGTGTTTATCAAGCCGTTGGTTGATGAATCATGCGAAGCAACTTCATCATCATTTTTCAATTCAGGCAAAATATTTTTTGCAAGTTGCTTACCAAGCTCAACCCCCCATTGATCGAAACTATAGATGTTCCAAATGATGCCTTGCACGAAAATTTTGTGTTCATATAAGGCTATCAGTTCGCCGAGGGTGGTGGGTGTTATTTTTGTAACGAGAAATGAATTGGTGGGTTTATTACCATCAAACTCTTTAAAAGGTATAAGCGCTTCCGGAACTTTTTCTTTTTCTAATTGCTCCTTTGTTTTACCATTCATTAAGGCTTCGGTTTGGGCAAAGAAATTTGACAACAATATTTTATGGTGTTCGCCCATGGGGTTGTGTGTGAGAACGGTTGCTAAAAAATCGCATGGAATCAGTGGCGTGCCCTGGTGAATTAATTGATAAAAAGCATGCTGCCCGTTTGTGCCCGGCTCACCCCATATTACCGGCCCGGTTGAGTAGGTTACTTCATTGCCGTTACGGTCCATATGCTTACCATTGCTCTCCATATTTCCCTGTTGGAAATATGCCGGAAACCTATGCAAGTACTGATCATACGGAAGTATCGCTTCAGATTGTGCTCCGAAAAAATTGATATACCAAAGGCTTATTAATGCCATTAAAACCGGGACATTTTTCTCAAAAGAATTTCCCTTAAAATGTAAATCAATTTCGTAAGCACCTTTTAAAAGCTCTTCAAAATTATCATAACCAATAGTAAGTGCAATTGATAAGCCGATGGAACTCCACAAGCTGTAACGGCCACCAACCCAATCCCAAAAGACAAACATATTCTCAACATCGATCCCAAACTCCTTTACATCTTTTGCATTAGTGCTCAACGCAACAAAATGCTTTGCCACCGCTTTCTCATTGAGGGCTGTTTTCAAAAACCATTCTCTTGCAGAATGCGCATTGGTCATTGTTTCCTGCGTCGTAAACGTTTTGGAAGCAATCAAAAACAATGTTTCATCCGGCACCACTTTTTTCAAAACTTCGGCCAGGTCTGTGCCGTCAATATTACTGACAAAATATGTTTCTATATCCTTGATCTTATATGGCTTTAGCGCTTCCGTCACCATCACCGGCCCAAGATCACTCCCGCCGATACCAATATTTACTATATACTTAATTTTTTTGCCGGAATATCCTTTCCATTCACCATTATGAATTTTAGCACAAAATCCCTTCATTTGTTCCTGTACTTTTTTCACCTCAGGCATTACATCTTTACCATCCACCAACACCTGTTCGCCGGAGAAATTCCGCAAGGCCGTATGCAGTACTGGCCTACCTTCTGTTTCATTAATTACTTCGCCCGCAAACATTGCTTTTATTGCCTGCTCAAGGTCGCATTCCTTCGCTAACTCTAACAGCAATCGCACCGTTTTATCATTTATTATGTTCTTGGAAAAATCACACACGATCTCCGGCACAGCAAATGAATAATTATTAAATCTTTCGGGGTCTTCTTTAAAAAGCTCTTTTATGTGCACGTGCTTTATTTCCTTAAAATGTTGAAGCAACGATTTCCATGACTCTGTTTCAGTAGGATTTACCTTGGGAAGCATAAATGTTATTTTTTATAAATGATAAATAAATAAAAACGAAATTAGTGTATGAAAGCAAAAATGATGCAGTTGTTGCTAATAGCGATATGTAATTTCTAAAACTATTAAATTGCCATGCAGCCTATTTACTATAAGTTTTCAATAACCTTTATTGTATCCCTTACCATGCTTTCAGTTACATCCAGGTGAAGCACCATTCTTATTTGTGTAGCTGAAATAGGAATTACAAGAATGCCATATTCTTTGAAAGCCCCTGCCAGCCCCTGCGCAGTATAAGCGCCCTTTATTTCAAATATGATAATATTGGTTTCTACCGGGAACATTTTTCCGGTAAAATCTTTCTTCAATAAGGCTGCCGCAATTTCTTTTGCATGAAAATGATCAATACTTAATCTTTCAATATTATTTTCTAACGCATAAATGCCAGCCGCTGCAAGGTAGCCCGCCTGCCGCATGCCACCACCGAAAACTTTTCTTACTCGCCGGGCTTTGTCAATAAAATCTTTTTTCCCTAGTAACACACTTCCCACAGGAGCGCCAAGCCCTTTACTCAAGCAAATAGAAATGCTATCGAACAGCTCGCCATAATTTTTTGGTGTGTGTATGCCTTCTACAATTGCATTGAACAATCGTGCACCATCCAAATGAAACTTTAAGTTGTTTTTGAGGCATACTTCTTTAATTAACTGTAAATCAGAAAAATTGTAACAGCTTCCTCCACCGCGATTGGCCGAATTTTCAATACACACCAGGCGGCTGATTGCCTTATGAACGTCATTGGGATTTATTGCAGCCTCCACCTGTTCGGCATTTATCCTGCCCCGGTTACCTTCCAAAGGTTTTACCTGGCAACCGGAATTGAAAGCAATTCCGCCACCTTCATAAATGTAAACATGGCTTAGCTTATCGCAGATCACTTCGTCTCCCGGCTGCGTGTGGCATTTTATAGCGATCTGGTTGGTCATGGTGCCACTTGGGCAAAATATTGCTGCTTCTACCCCAAACATCTCTGCCGCAAAAGATTCTAAAAGATTTACAGTAGGGTCTTCACCAAAAACGTCATCACCTACAGTGGCGTTAAACATGGCTTCGAGCATTGCCGGCGCCGGCTTTGTAAAAGTATCTGATCTGAAATCTATCATTTGGCTAAATTATTGAACATTAGGTCTTAAACATTATTTTTTTTATGAAGTTCAGCATTAACAGAATCTTTTTATAATTAGTTCGTATTTAATTACTAAAGGGTTATGAAATGCGGATGCCGGGTTGTAAATTTGCAAAAGTTTTTGGAAGAAAATAACTATTAACGCCCTTTTTGCAACATCTTCCTAACTTTTGATGTCCTAAATGCATTATACTAATATTAATTACATACACACATGAGGCAACTTAAAATTGCTACTCAAATTACCAACCGGGACTCGCAAGCGGTTGAGAAATATTTGCAGGAGATTTCCAAGATTGGAATGATTACCCCCGAAGAGGAGACTATTTTAGCACAGAAAATTAAAATGGGCGACCAGAGAGCTTTAGAGCGTCTCACAACAGCCAATCTACGTTTCGTAGTTTCAGTTGCAAAACAGTACCAACACCAGGGTTTGTCATTGAGCGATCTTATCAACGAGGGCAACCTCGGCTTAATAAAAGCGGCACAACGCTTTGATGAAACCAAAGGTTTTAAATTTATTTCGTACGCAGTATGGTGGATTCGCCAGTCCATTTTACAGGCGTTGGCAGAGCAGGGCAGATTAGTCCGCCTGCCTCAAAACAAAATTGGCACTTATAACAAAGCAAACAAAGCCTATATGGCTTTTGAACAAGAACACGAAAGGGAGCCATCAACCGAAGAGCTTTCTGAGATTCTTGAAATGAGTGAAACGGAAATCAATAATATTTTTCAAAGCAATACCCGGCACACCTCATTAGATGCACCTGTGCATGAGGCTGAAGACGTTGCAATGGGCGACCTTTTAAAAGGCCCCGGCGAAACTGACGAAGATGTAATGCACGATTCACTGAAAAATGAAATTCGCCGTGTATTGAAATCTTTAAGCCCACGTGAAGCTGAGATCGTAAATGCCTATTTTGGCCTCGATGGTGAAAATGGTGTAACGATCGAGCAGATTGGACAAAAATATGATTTGACTAAAGAACGTATTCGCCAGATAAAAGAGAGAGCTATTAAACGCCTTCAAAAAGCAAGATATAGCAGCGCTCTAAAGGCATATTTGGGTTAATTTCTTTTTATTGCTTTTTTAAAACCCTTCAATTATCTGAAGGGTTTTTTTGTAGATATGGTAAAATTTATTCCTTCATTCTTTGTACAACTATAATATCAACTCAATTGCTCTTCGCTTAATTTTGCACCTATGAAAACTTTATTAGCATTATTTTGCATGCTTATCTTTTCTTCATGTGAAAAGAATATTAATTTTAAATTAGATGAAGCGCCTGATCTGCTTGTGGTAGATGCATCTATTGAAAACGGGCAGCCACCACTCGTTATACTTTCTAAAAGCTTCGATTATTTTAGCAAGATCTCGCCGGCTTTATTAGCAGGCACTTTTGTGCACAACGCAGATGTCTATGTATCTAATGGAACTAAAACGCAGAAATTAAAAGAATACAGTATTGACTCTGCAGGAGGGAACACCCTATTTTATTACTCTATTGACAGTTCGATGTTAGCCAACTCCTTCGTAGGAGAACTGAATACAAAATATGATTTGAAACTGGTTGCGGATAATAAAGAATATCATGCAACCACCACCATTCCGGCATTATCAAAAAAAATTGATTCTCTCTGGTGGGAGCCGGCGCCCTTCACGGCCGATATTTCAAAAGTGGTGGTAATTGTAAGGGCAACAGACCCTCCCGGGCTTGGTAATTATATCAGGTATTATACCAAACAAAACAGTGGGGGCTTTCTGCCGGGTTATCAATCCGTTTTTGATGACCAGCTTATAGATGGCACCACCTACGACCTACGACTGGATCCGGGAATCGATCGAAATGATCCTACACCTTTTGATAGCAATTTTTTCAGGCATGGCGACACGGTTGTATTGAAACTAAGTAACATAGACAGGACTACTTATCACTTCTGGCTTACCATGGAATTTGCCTACCAAAGTATTGGCAATCCTTTTGCGTCGCCTAACAAAGTGTTGGGAAATATTGATAACGGAGCGCTTGGTGCGTTCTGCGGTTATGCATCTGATTTCAAAACCCTTCTTATTCCTCAATAAATTATTTAAGGTTTCTATATCATTTGAAACCTTTTACAAGCTTCAAATTCATTAAATTTGAAAATTACACAATTATGGATACACAGACGGAATATGTACAATGCCTCATTATCGGCTCAGGGCCTGCCGGCTATACCGCAGCTATTTATGCAGCAAGGGCTAATTTAAAGCCGGTGTTATACCAGGGCATTCAACCGGGCGGCCAGCTAACTATTACTACAGAAGTAGAGAATTACCCCGGCTATGCCGATGGCGTGCAGGGCCCGGATATGATGATTGATTTTGAAAAGCAGGCTAAACGAATGGGGACTGATATTCGCTACGGCCTGGCTACAGAAGTTGATTTTTCTGCCTGCCCTTTAAAAGTACAGATTGATGAAGAAAAGTGGATAGAGGCTGAGAGCGTCATTTTGGCCACCGGGGCAAGCGCCAAATGGTTGGGATTAGAAAGTGAACAGCGCCTTAATGGCCACGGCGTAAGCGCCTGCGCGGTCTGTGATGGATTTTTCTTTAAAGGCAAAGAGGTATGTATAATAGGCGCAGGTGATACTGCTGCGGAAGAAGCGCTGTACTTAAGTAAAATATGCAGTTTCGTACACATGTTTGTTCGCCGTGGCGAGATGCGTGCCAGTAAAATAATGCAGCAGCGCGTGCTAAACACTTCTAACATCAAAGTATATTGGAACACCGAGGTAGATGAAATATTGGGTGAGCATAAGGTAGATGCTGTGAGAATTGTAAATAATAAAAGTGGCGAAAAAGAAGAAATACCCGTGAGCGCTTATTTTGTTGCCATCGGCCACCAGCCTAATTCTGATATTTTTAAAGGTTGGCTTGATATGGATGAAAGTGGTTATGTGAAAACTATCCCGGGTTCCTCAAAAACCAATATCAAAGGCGTATTTGCCTGCGGCGACTTGCAGGATAAAATATACAGGCAAGCTGTGACAGCGGCCGGCTCGGGTTGCATGGCTGCCCTGGATGCGGAAAGATATTTGAGCACAATTGAACATCCTGTTCCTTCAGATAAAATGATGATGCCGCTGAGCGAAGAAGAAAAACCTGGATAGGTTTAAATTTAAAAGGTTTTTCAAAAATTATGATTAAGGTACAATTATACAATCTGCGGTTTGATGCATTCCACGGAATACATGAGGAAGAAAAAATACTGGGGAACGAATATATACTGGACGCTTCGGTGGAATTTCATGAGGAGACTGAAGTTATTAGTCATATTTATGAAACCATCAATTACGCTGAAATCTACAAGATTATAAAATTGAGAATGGATATCTCTACTCCTTTACTTGAAACGGTGATCATGGAAATAGGTAACGGAATTCACGAGCGCTTTACCGGATTGAGATCAATAAATATCTCCATTAAAAAAATGCATCCGCCAATTGAAGGTATTGAGGGATCGGCTATAGTAAGCTGGCATAAAGAGTTTTAAGTGTACATCTATCATGAAGACAATTACTATCAGGGCTATCAGTTTCATCTTTTTCTTATTCATTTCATCTCTGTCCTTTGGTCAAAATCTTAATGATCTTATACGGCAAGCTGACCAATACGAGGCTGCAATGAATGACCTCCAGGCATTTGAAAAATACAAAGAAGCCACTAAAATTCAGCCGACAAACATATATGCAATTTGCAAAGCAAGCGAGATTTGCAGCAGGATAGGTGCCCGGCTGAAAGCAGACAAAGCACAACGGGCATCTTATTTTCAGGCAGCAAAGATGTATGCACAAACAGCCGTAAAGCTTGAGCCGGCAAGCTCCGAAGCAAATTTCGTTATGGCCTTGGTAATGGGCCGGGAGGCACTTGACAAAGGTGGGGAGGAAAAAATTGCAGCCGTAAAAGACATAAAACACTACGCCGATCTTTCAGTAAAGTATAACCCTCAGAATTATAAAGCCTGGTACATTTTGGGAAAATGGTATTATGAAGTGAGCTCTCTTAATTATTTTGAACGCACTGCGGTGAAAATGTTTTTTGGCGCATTGCCACCTGCAAAAATAGATGATGCAATTGCCTGCCTTGAAAAAACAAAATCACTAAACCCGGGTTTTATATTAAATTATCTATCACTTGCAAAAGCTTATAAAAAAAAGGATGAAGAAACAATGGCTAAACAAAATCTTGCTTCCATGTTTTCTCTGCCCGATAAAACGCAGGATGATGCTGCTTTTAAGAGTGAAGGACGAGGGCTTTTAAAAAAATGGAATTAATCACCTGCAATAAATAAAAAGTAAATTAATAAGGAGCCGCGAGAGCTGCTCTTCATCTTTTAAAAAATAATTTTTCTAATCTATGCCTTTAAAAAAATTTGTATTTGTATTTCTGATTTTATTTTCAGTTTCTGCGGCTGCTCAAAAAGATAGCTCAACCTACGATCCGCACGATCTTTTTACACCCAACTTTTACCCTTCTTCCGTAAATGAATTCAGAGCTGCAGACGGACAGCCTGGCCCTAAATACTGGAAGAATAAGGCCAGCTATAAAATAGCGGCAGAATTAGACGATTTGAAAGATAAAATTACCGGCAGTGTTACTATCACTTACACCAACAACAGCCCGCAGGCCTTGTCCTTCTTATGGCTTTATCTTGATGAAAATTTATACAAGCTCGACTCCCGCGGGCAAGCGAAGACACCTGCGCTTGGCCGTAGCCGTTATGGTGATGTAAATTCTCAATTTGAAGGTGGATATAATATTCAATCAGTGCAATTATTGACAAGTGCAAGTGGAAAAATGTCTGCATCAAAAGTGAACAACGTGATCACCGATACCCGCATGCAACTTCGCCTTGATAAGCCGTTAGCGGCAAATGGCGGCAGCATTCAAATCAAAATTGATTATTCATACTTCATACCAAAATATGGATCGGACAGAACAGGAATACAGGACACAAAAAACGGGAAGATTTATGCGATAGCGCAATGGTATCCACGCATGTGTGTATATGATGATATCGAAGGATGGAATACATTACCGTATTTGGGAGCAGGTGAATTTTATCTTGACTATGGCGATTATGATTATACTATAACAGCGGCTGCAGACGAAATTGTTGTAGGTTCAGGAGAATTACAGAATCCACAAGAGGTATTAACGGCGACACAACTGAAAAGATTTACGCAGGCAAAGCAAAGCGACAAAATCGTTATGATTAGAAGCGCGGAAGAAGTAACTGACCTTGCATCGCGACCGCAAAAAGGTAAGCTTACCTGGCATTTTAAAATTAATAATGCAAGAGATGTAGCCTGGGCCGCTTCAAAAGCTTTTATCTGGGATGCTGCTAAAATGAATTTTCCTTCTGGAAGAAAAGGCCTTGCCATGAGCGTATATCCCATAGAATCTAATGGAGACAGCGCCTGGGGAAGATCTACTGAATATGTAAAGGGCAGCATAGAAAACTATTCAAAAAGGTGGTACGAATATCCTTACAATACCGCCACAAACGTTGCCGGCAATATTGGTGGCATGGAGTATCCAAGTATAGTTTTTTGCGGTTACAAAGCAAAGATGTCAAGGCTGTTCGGGGTTACCGACCATGAGTTTGGCCACACCTGGTTTCCGATGATCGTGGGAAGTAACGAAAGAAAATATGGATGGATGGATGAAGGCTTCAACACTTTTATCAATTCCCTGGCAAGCCTGGATTTTAATAATGGAGAATATAAACCCGATGCCCGCAATAAAACTGCATTTTACAAATACATGTTTAACAATAATAGTGAAACAATGATGAGCGAGCCCGATGCCTTACGGGAAGCGAATATCGGGTTAGCATTATATACCAAGCCCGGTTATGCGTTAACATTATTAAGAGATGAGATACTTGGGCCGGAAAGATTTGATTATGCTTTTCGAGCTTACATTAAAACATGGGCATACAAGCACCCGATGCCCTGGGATTTTTTCCGAACAATGGAAAACGCAGCAGGCGAGGATCTTGGCTGGTTTTGGAAGGGAATGTTCATAGAAAACTACAGGCTTGACCAGGCCATAACCGATGTGAAGTATGTAAATAATGATGCTGCAAAAGGAGCATTAATAACAATAGAAAACCTTGACAGGATGGCAATGCCGGTTTACCTGAAATATGAAACCGAAAGCGGCAAAACAGGTTCAGTAAAAATTCCCGTAGAAGTTTGGCAAAACGGTGCAAAATGGATTGAGAAATTAAATACAAATGAAGCGCTAAAAAGCGTAACGATCGATCCTGACAATATATTTCCTGACTATAATTATGATAACAACACCTGGACTGGTAAGTGATGATCAAATAAAAAACATTTTAATTGGCAATTCACATTTCGGAAAATAAAAATTTAATTATCAATAAAGTCCTTGTATAAGATAAGCAACTGACGATGTTCAATATTTCCGGCGTATTGGCATATTGGTTTAATACATCTACATTTGCAGCCATTTTATGAAACCTATCACCGAAATATTTCCCTTACTTGCTGATCCGAAAAAGATCGTTATCACTTTTCATCAGAAGCCGGATGCAGATGCAATGGGCTCGGGGCTGGGCTTGTATAATTTCCTTATGCAGCTTGGCCACACCGTCACTGTTATCTCGCCAACCAACTGGGCCTCTTTCTTAAGCTGGATGCCCGGTGCAAAGAAGGTGCTGGATTTTGAAATGCACAATGATAAAGCAACCAATGTGCTAAAGCAGGCTGATTGGGTATTTTGCCTCGATTTTAATGTGCTCAACAGGACAAAGAAGATGGAACCTTTGTTGGAAAGTATAGCTGCTAAAAAAATCTTAATTGATCATCACCAGCAACCGCAGGTAGAAGCCTTTGATTACGGAATAAGCAATGCGGATAAAAGTTCCACTGCCGAAATGGTCTATGATTTTATAGTGGCAAGCGGCTATTCAGATAAAATAAATACCAGGGTGAGCGAATGCCTATATGCGGGCGTAATGACCGACACAGGCTCGTTCCGGTTTAATTCTACCTCCGCAAGTGTGCACAGAATGATCGCAGACCTTAAAGACAAAGGTTTGGAACATAGCCAGGTGCATGAAAATCTTTTTGATAATTTTCTGGAAGGGCGCTTTCGTTTTTTTGGGAATATTCTGTTGAACAGGATGGAAGTTTTTTATGAGTACAATACGGCGCTGATAGCCATTCCGCAACAAGATCTTATAAAATATAATGTAAAAACCGGCGATACCGAAGGCCTCGTAAATTTTCCCCTAAGCATAAAAGGCATCAAGCTCGCGGCCGTTATTATTGATCGTGGGGATGAGCGCAAGAGTTCGTTTCGCAGCAAAGGCGGTTTTGATGTAAATACTTTTGCCCGGAAATATTTTAATGGCGGAGGACATTTCAATGCTGCCGGCGGCAAGAACACAGAATCCCTGGATGAGGTAGTAAGAAAATTTAAACAAGCCATGGAAGAAAGCCGGGAGCAATTAACAAGTTATCAATTTTAAAAATAAATACAACATGAACAAATCAATTTTCCTGGCAGCAGTCGCGATGGCGCTATTGGCAACGGGATGTGCTGATCAAAAATTCAAAAAAGCACCGGATGGCTCAGAGTATAAGCTCTTCAAAAATGAAAGCGGCAAAAAAGCCTTGAAAGGAAATGTGCTGGAACTGAACATTATAGCGAAGTACAAAGACAGCGTTCTTTTCAGCAGCCTTGAAAATGGAATGCCGAGGTTTGTACCTTTTGACACCGCAACGCTTCCTCCGTTTTTTAAAGAAATTAACGAAGGCGACAGTTTGGTGATAAGACAATCTACCGATACGATAATAAAAACGGGTTCGGGTGCGCCGTGGATGGAAAAAGGCCAATACATTTATCAAACTTTTAAAGTGGCAAAAGTGTTTCCTGATGCCCAATCGGCTGATAGCACAGCAAAAGCTTTTGCGCCTGCCGCGAAAGCAAAGGCTTATAAAACCACAGTAGCGACCATTGAAAAAGATATGGCTAAAGAAACAGGCCAGATGAAAAAAGATGACGAGCTGATACAGGCATATTTAACTAAGAATAATATAAAGGCCGGCAAAACTCCCTGGGGCACTTATGTTGCTATCACCACACCTGGTTCGGGGCCAAACATTTCGCAGAATGATGTGGCTGTTATAAACTATACCGGCAAAACATTTAACGATAGTACCTTCGACTCTAACACTGACTCGAAGTTCAGTCATGTAGAGCCATTAGATGTTGACATGGGAGAATTCAGGGTGTTGCCGGGCTGGATAGATGGCCTGAAGATGATGCAAAAAGGCAGCAAAGGAAAACTGATCATTCCTTCCTTCCTGGCTTATGGAAAGCGCGGCTCGCCACCGAAGATTGGCCCTGATGAAAACCTTGTGTTTGATATAGAAGTTGCTGATATAATTTCGCAGGATCAATACCAGAAAGAGATGGAGGCAAGGCAAAATGCGATGCAACAACAGCAGCAAATGATGCAACAGCAAATGCAACAACAGCAACAAAATGGCGCTACAAAGCCTCCGGGGAAATAAATAAATACTAATAATTGGTTTGTAAATGCCAGGCTATTGAAGCCTGGCATTTGACTTTGTAGAAAAAAGCGCTTTAGCGAAAGCCGTAAGCGTTTAAGCGTTACCGTAAGCATTTAATAATGTCACCGCTTCCTTTGCTTCTTTCACGTCATGTACACGAAGAATATCAGCGCCGTTTTGAAGGGCAATCGTATGAAGCACAGTACTACCGTTAAGGGCTTCTTCGGCAGAAATATTGAGTGTTTTATAAATGGTTGACTTTCTTGAAATCCCTGCCAGTATCGGCACGTCAAGCACTTTAAATACAGAAAGGTTTTTGAGCAGTGTAAAATTGTGCGTGATATTTTTTCCAAAACCAAACCCTGGATCAATAATAATATCTTTTATGCCGGCCCTCTTACAGTCAGCAACTTTTTTTATAAAAAAATCCAGCACATCTTTCGTTACATCATCATACATTGCTTGCTGCTGCATGGTTTCAGGAACTCCCTTCATGTGCATGCACATATAAGGCACACCCAATGCTGCCACAGTTTCTATCATGGTATCATCCATATTGCCGCCGCTTATATCATTCACCATAGCAGCACCTGCATTTATAGCTTCCTTTGCCACTTTAGCGTTAAAGGTATCTATCGAAAGAATTACGTCTTCAAACTTTTCAATGATTGCTTTGATAGCCGGCAATACTTGAGAAAGCTCTTCATCAGTAGAAATTCTTTTGCTTCCCGGCCGGGTACTTTGCCCGCCAATGTCCAATATATCAGCGCCTTCATGTATCATTTGCGTTGCCTTACCTATTATTTCATGCTCGCTATTCATACGGCTTCCTGCATAGAACGAATCATGGTTTACATTTATAATGCCCATGATCAGTGGCCTGTTGATCGAAACTAATTTGCCCTTGCAATTGAGTGAAAACATTATTTGATTATGTTTAAATTTGGCGATTATTATGCAAGTTACTACCGATACACAATACGATAGCGCCATTAGCAGGTGCAGGAATATCTTTATAAAGAAAACGAAAGACTACGGCACTTCATGGAGAGTGTATAGAACTATTTCTATCGCTGATCAGGTGTACATAAAAGCGAAGCGCATAAGAAATATTCAGCAAACCGGAGTTCAAAAAATCACTGATGATACGCTTAGTGAATTCATGGGCATTTTAAATTATGCGGTGATTGGTTTGATACAATTGGATATTGATGATGATGAAATAGAAAACCTTCCACTGGAGGAAGCCATTGAACGCTATGATGGGAAAGTTGCTTTGGCAAAAAAATTAATGGAAGATAAAAATCACGATTATGGGGAAGCCTGGCGCGACATGAGCCAGGAAAGTTTTGTTGATCTTATTTTATCGAAAGTTCTTCGCATCAAGCAGATTGTACAAAACGATGGGGTGACTTTAGCAAGCGAGGGTATTGGATCAAATTATTATGACATCTTAAATTATGCAGCGTTTGCATTAATATTAGCCGCATAAAAAATCACTTAATTTATTATGAGAGTATTGGCAAATGTTTCAAGAGTATTGGTTGGTGTTCTTTTTATTTTTTCAGGGTTGGTAAAGGCCAATGACCCGCTGGGCCTGTCTTACAAGATGCAGGAGTTTTTTGAGGTGTGGGCGCAAAACCCCGGACTTACAAATAGTATGGCCTGGTTGCACAACTACGCATTGCCATTTTCTATTATCATGATCACGTTGGAGATTATAGTTGGTGTTGGAATTTTATTGGGTATATGGAAGAGATTTTTCAGCCTGCTGCTTTTGTTATTGATCATTTTCTTTAGCTTTTTAACCGGCTATGCAGTGCTTTCCGGCAAGATCGCAACCTGTGGCTGTTTCGGCGATTGTATTCCGCTTACCGCAATACAATCATTTATTAAGGACCTTATTCTGCTTGTATTAATTCTTATCATATTTTTTGGAAGAAGATATATTCTTCCTGTACTAACGCCAGCCGTAAACGTTTCTATTTTATTGGTTTCAATTTTTATTGTGTCAGGCTTTCAGTGGTTTGTAATGCGCCACTTGCCGGTGGTGGATTGCCTTCCATTTAAAAAAGGAAACAATTTGCTGGAGCTGCGCAAGATGCCGGCAAATGCGATTCCTGATAAAAAAGATTTCAAATTCATCTATAAAAAAGATGGAAAGGACGAGGAGTTTACAAGAAAAAATATTCCCGATTCCACGTGGGAGTTTGTAAGCCGCGAAGATTTTATTGTAGAAAAAGGAAGCAATAATGAGCCGCCGGTAAAAGACTTTTATTTGTCCACTTCTTCCGGCAACGATTCCACGGAAGATATACTGGGTAGGCAGGGAAATTATTATTTGTTTTTTGTAAAAGATCTCTCAACAGGTACTGATTACTGGCTGAACAATTTTAATGCTGTTTATACGAAGGCGAAGCAAAATAATATTCCATTATACGTTGTAGCATCGCAGGCCTCAGCCGCACAGCAATTTTTTAATGAAAGAAATAATTTCAATCTACCCATACTAAGCCTTGACGCAACGGCTTTGAAAACCGCTGCCCGCACCAATCCTGAATTGTATTTAATGAATGGCCCGGTGGTGGAAAATAAATGGGGATGGGCGGATTTTGATAAAGTGGTGAAATAATGAATATTAGATGCGAACACTTTTAAATCACAAGATTTTAGAAATTCACCTTTTATAAATTTCGCTAAAAAGGTATAAATTGTGAAGCATAAACAATCACTATGTCAACGATAGAACTACAAAGAAAAGTTATCGAAAAAATAAAAAGCGTCAGTGATGAAAATTTACTTACTGAAGTTTACCGGCTCCTGGAACTTGAAAACGAGGATATTGAAATTTATAAACTCAATAGCCTTCAAAAAATAAAAATTGCGGCCGCAAGAGAGCAGATTAAAAAAGGACAATCGCTGACGGAAAACGAAGCCAATAAAGAAATTAGCGAATGGCTAAAAAAATAGTATGGTCTGTCAAATCATTAAATTACTGAACAAGTGAATGTCTTTTGAATGGCTGATGAATAACTTTGCATGTTTACACTCCTTTTAAAAAAATTACTGTATGGCCTGCTTGTTTTAGCAGGAGTAGTCGTAATAGTATTTTTTATTTTCCAGGCATTTGCTGACCCGGCACGGTTGATAGTAGGACAAACAGGTGATAAGCAAACGATGGATAACATTCGCAAGGAGCTATACCTCGATCAGCCAAAATGGAAGCAATTCCTGCTTTACTTAAATGATGTATCTCCCATAGCAATTCATTCAAAAAAAGAAATCAAGGATAAAAAACTACATGGTTTTTTTATTGGTGGCGATAAAAAATTAGCTTTTAAAATTCCTTACCTGCGCAGGAGCTACCAAACTAAAAAAGAAGTGATCACCGTGCTCATGGAAGCTTTGCCGGGAACTTTGTTACTTGCTTTCGCGGCAATGTTCTTTGCAACCATTGCCGGTATTTTTCTGGGCGTACTTGCCGCTATAAAACAGAATACCTGGCTGGATACGTCAGCCGTTTTTGCCAGCGTTGTTGGCATATCAGCGCCTTCGTTTTTTATGGCAATCGTTATTGCCTATTTATTTGGTATAGTGCTGCATCCTTATACAGGCTTGTCTTTTACGGGCAGTTGGTTCGCCATTGACGAAACTAACGGTCATCGCTACCTGACATTGCAAAATTTAATTTTACCTGCACTCACCTTAGGTATAAGGCCGCTTGCCATTATCACGCAACTCACCCGAAGTTCTATGCTCGATGTGCTTAACCAGGATTATATTAGAACAGCCTATGCAAAAGGATTGAGCCGCAACCAGGTTGTTTACCGCCATGCCTTGCGCAATGCCTTGAACCCTGTTGTTACGGCTATCACGGGTTGGTTTGCCGAATTACTCGCCGGCGCTTTTTTCGTTGAATATATTTTTGGCTGGAAGGGCATAGGAAAGGTAACGGTTGATGCCCTGGAAAAACTCGATTATCCAGTGGTTATGGGTTCGGTACTTTTTGCCGCTGCCATTTTTGTGATCGCAAATATCTTCTCAGATGTGTTGTATGGAATTATTGATCCGAGAGTAAAGACCTAAACCTAAAACCCCTAATCCCTAAAGGGCAACAAAGCCGAGACCTGTAAGCAAAGATTTTTTCCTTGTCCCCCTTTCAGGGGTTAGGGGTGAGTTCGGGTTTTTATCTTATCACTACCTCCTTTATTACTTTCTCGCCCAGGGCTTCATTTACTCTTTCAATTATTTTTTCTTTTTGATATAGCAGCTCGTTTTTCAGCGGCGCTACGGTTGTATGTATAAATAGAGTAAATTTTACAATTTCGATTTTATCGGTATAGCGTGCAATAGTTTTACCCATAATAGTTTCCCATGCATCTTCTATTTGCAATGCCTGCACACCGCCTTTGAGCCGGCTTTTATTTAGAAATTCTTTTAATGCGTCTCCCAATGTTATTTCAGCCATAGTTTAAAGATAAGATAAAATAGGCAGGTCCCATTCAGATCGGCACCGTAGTTCAGACCGGCTAAAATAAATAATACCAATAAGAACAAGCAAAAATTCCAACAAGGCATTATCCTAATTCAATGATTTGCACTTCATCTTTAAACCCTGCAAGAGCCGCTTCCAGGCGCTCACGATGTGTGTCTGTTATAAACACCTGGCCATTGTTATTCTCACAAACATACTCAAGCAAATTCTTCATTCGCTCTTCATCGAGCTTTTCAAAAACATCATCGAGCAGCAGAAGCGGAGGAATATTATTTACAGAAAGTAATAGCTCAAACTCGGCGAGCTTACAGGCAAATAACAGGCTTTTACGCTGGCCTTGCGAAGCTGTTGTTTTAAAAATATTTTCGTTCAGTAAAAAAGTGAGATCATCCTTATGCACACCGGCATTAGAGCGCTGGGTGAATACATCTTTTTGCCGTGATGCGATTAGTATAGCGCTAAAATTTTGTCCTGTCAACTGGCTATTGAATTCAACGGAAATATCTTCTTCATTACCGGATATTTTTTTATAAAATTTCTGAATGAAGGGTATAAGTTGCGTTGAAAATTTTAATCGCGTTTGATAAATATAATTCCCCGGACTAATCAATTGCGCATCTAACGCATCCAGCAATTGTGTATCAAATGACCTTTGCGAAGAATCGTTTTTCAAAAAGCTATTTCGCTGCTGAATTACTTTATTGTAAGTGATTAATTGCTGCAGATATTGCGGATCAATTTGGCTTATGAGTGTGTCTAAAAATTTTCTTCGTTCCTCGCTTCCGCCGGTTATCATTTGAATATCATCCGGCGCAATCATCACGCACGGCACCTTCCCGATATGATGCGAAAATTTTGTATAAGCAACATCATCTAAAAAAAATTCTTTTTTTAAACTGGAGCGATAGATACATACAATTTTATTAGCTCTGTCACCTTCATTGATTTTGCCGTTCAATTCACCTTCCAGCCGAAATCCTTCATCACCAAAACGTACATTCAACAAATCTGATTTGGAAAAATAACTTTTAGTGAAACATAGATAATTAATCGCATCAAGCAAATTGGTCTTGCCTTTTCCGTTAAGCCCGCAAATCCCTACAATCCTGTGTGTAAAACGAAAAGCCTGCGCCTCATAATTTTTATAACTCGTTAATGTGATTTTAGTAAAGCCCAAAGGTTTTGTTGGTTTGTTTATTGGTTAATTGGTTTATTGGTTAACTGGTTGATTGGTTAATTGGTTCATTAGTGATGATCACTGAATACTATCCATGGCTACTGATCATCGGATCACTCATCACCGTTCACTAATAACTCATCACTAATCACTCATCACTCACCACCCAACCACCCCCAAATTTACAATGAACTATTCTGCAAAATAAGTTTCAAGTTCTTTCAGTGAATTTTCATTAGTGTAAAAATCCTTTATGATATGGCCTTTTTCCAGAAGTATGATCCGGTCACATACTTCGGTCACATGAGTAAGGTCGTGGCTGGAGATTAAAGTAGTTGCAGAATTTTTATTTTTTAGATTTTTTAAAATACTTTTCAATCGGAACTGGGTAGTAGGATCCAAACTGGCAAACGGCTCATCTAATACCAGCATTTCAGGATTTTGCATTAAAGCCGCAACAATTCCAATCTTATTTTTATTTCCTTTGGACAGATCACGGATATACTTCTTTTGGTTTAATATTTCGCCATTAAAAAAATCATTGAATAAATTCAATAATTCTCCGACATCTGTTTTAGATAAATCCTGTAAGCTTCCAATGAACTCAAAATATTCTTCAGGAGTAAGGTAATCAATCAAAAATCCTTCATCAAGATATGATGCCGTATAATCTTTCCAATGGCTGCTATTGGCAACTGTTTCTCCTTTGGATAATATTTCACCTTTGTCAGCTCTTATTAAATCGAGCAGCAAACGGAATAACGTCGTTTTACCGGCACCGTTATTTCCAACTACACCAACCGTTTCGCCCGGTTGAATAGATAAATGCTCAACTTGTAAAACGGTGCGTCCATGATAACCCTTCTGCAAATTTTTAATTTCTATAATCATAGTTATTCTCTGAAGCCTTCGGCTATTTTGTAACGTTGTTTAGCAAATTTATTAACTATAATATTTATCCAAAAATTACGCATTAAAATAAAGACTGCACCAAGTAAACCGATAGCAGCTACGCCGGCAAAAGGTTTATGGAAATAATCAAATGACCAAAGGAGAAGCATTGGTAACAGGAACATAGGAATCAGGGCAAGAACCTGGCTGAAACTTGATCCCTGGCGATTAAACATTGTGTTCCGTGAAAGATCAATGCGTTGATATCTATATGTTGCAACGAATACAATCAATGCTGAGTTAAAGCCAATATTAAAAAGATAAGTGGCAAGAATGATAAATATCAATTTCCAACTGATAAATGCATAAAGGAAGGATAGAAGTGTAACGAAGGTTATTGAAATATTGAATAATAAAAATTTAGCCTTAATAAAATTTTTGAAGCTGATTTTATTTGCAAGCAATCCATCAAAATGTGCTCCCTGCCAGCCAAACATAAGTTGGCCATATCCCAGGCTCGCATTTCCGGTAATCAATAACGCAACCAGAATTGGCAAGGTGAATTTATTGTTAGCTAAATCCGGTTCTTTAAACATAAGAACGCCATAAAAGAGAAATATAAGGCTTAGTAAAACAAGCGACCTTGGCCGTTTGTTTCGCACAATTAATTTTATTTCTAAAGCTGCCAGTTCTCCCGCTTTTCCGAACCTGTTTAGAAACGGATAATCTGTTGCAACCCGCTTCCTGGCTTTCTTCGATATTTCTTCTACGTAAAGGTTACTTCGTAAATATTTGGTGTTTATGATAAAAATTCCAGTTGTAATAATCAAAAATACAAAACCGGTTAACGGATTAGTTGCGACCTTGTTGAAAACCCAATTAGCGCCGTCTGTAATAGATATTATTGTAAAGTATTCCAAACCAATAAGAACAGTTAGCACTGCAATGGCAACTACCATGTACGAAATCTTTGTAATAGATTTTCTTTTTAAATACAGAACCCCGTAGTTATTAATAAAGACAAGTGAAAATATAGAAACAGCATACATAGCAGAAGGAAATTTTCCCAGAGAAGCGGCTATTTCTGTAAAACAAAAAGGTAAAAAAAGGAAAAGCGGAAAAAAATTGAAAAGAGAGAATGCTGCTTTTAGATTGAGAAAATTTACAATTTTACTTTTCCTGATCTTTAAGTGCAGGTAAGGTGCAATGCTTACTGCCGGCAATTCCTGGAATTGGATGCGAAATATAAAATCCATTATGAAGTAATAAGCGATGAAACCATTAAAAATGGAAACGGTATTTCTTCCGGGAAAAGTTTTAGTAATTATTTCCTTCAAAAAAAATCCGCCGGCAACGGCCAATGTTAAAAAATAAAGTGCTATGAAACCTAGTAAAATCTTCGATACAATATTTCCTGCCAGGTTTCGGCTGCGCCATAATTGTTTCCACTGATGTCGAAGAAAAATAAAATACATAGAATTTAATGCGTAGAGGAGAATAATTCAATTACGAATTCGAAATAATTTTAGCTCAAATGAAAGATAGAATAAATTATAAAACGATTCGGCAATAATTATTTATCCAACATTCTCCTGTGATAATTTACCTGCCCCAAATGATAATTTAAGTGTGCCAGCAAATGAATTATAATATGTTGCGTGGATGAAATTTTTCCACCGATCTCCATGGGGAAATCTTTGTCAAGCTTTTCCTGCGGTAGATTTGAAAGTGTATTTATTATCACTTCCTTGGTTGCTTTTAGATCCTTT
The DNA here is from genome assembly GCA_965217965.1 of Hanamia sp. GTDB lineage: Bacteria > Bacteroidota > Bacteroidia > Chitinophagales > Chitinophagaceae > Ginsengibacter. The sequence continues at coordinate 2,938,164 of CBDCJQ010000002.1, forward strand.
ACCAGCGTTTTCCGGGGAATATTTTTCTCCGTAAATTCTTTTTCCCTTTCGCGGATATAACCTGTATGGCCAAGTGTTGCGCCAATAAAATGATTGAGGTTTCCTACAAGATGAAGCACGAGATTCCCTGCTGAATTGCTGATGCTGCCTGCAGTTTTCCAAAGAGCATTTTCATCTTTGTAGCCTTCAATTTCTGCTATCAGCTTATTTATATCTCTTTCAAAAAGTTCTTTAATAGTTGTAAGCATACATGAAATATTTGTTCGGGTAAAATTAATGAATGATTTTATTGCACGCTGACCGATATGATTTCATTAACGCAATCATTATTATATTTGCGCCCATGACAACAGAACAATTAAAGGATTTGAGGGACCGTATTCTGGTCTTGAGGAGGTTTCTTTGACGTCGCAAACCGGCAGGAAAAAATAAATAACGATAAGCAGCTTTCACTTTCGCCCGGCTTTTGGAATGACAACGAGCGGGCAACTTCCGTTTTAAAAGATATAAAATTAAATGAGTTCTGGATGAACCTGTTTAATAATGTACAAACAAAAGTGGATGATTTTGCTGTGCTGTTCGAGTTTTGGAAAGAAGGTGAAGCATCTGAAGAAGAAGTAAAAGAAGCTTACACGCAGGCTCTATTAATTCTTGAAGAAGCCGAATTTAAAAGTACCCTTAATAAGCCGGAAGATGAAATGCCTGCTATCCTGCAGATCAATAGTGGCGCGGGTGGTACCGAAAGCCAGGATTGGGCTGATATGCTTTTGCGCATGTATAGAATGTATGGTGAGAAGCAGGGATGGAGCGTTACGGAGCTTGATTACCAGGCGGGCGATGGTGCCGGTATAAAAAGTGCGACGTTGCAATTTGATGGCCCGTTCGCTTATGGTTTTTTGAAAGCCGAAAGCGGCGTACACAGGCTGGTGCGCATTTCTCCGTTTGATAGCAATGCACGCCGGCACACAAGTTTCGCCAGCGTATTTGTATATCCGCTAATTGATGATACCATCGAAATAAAAGTAAACCCCGCTGATGTAGAATGGGCGTTCTTTAGAAGCGGTGGAAGTGGCGGACAGAATGTAAATAAGGTAGAAACTGCAGTGCGCTTAACGCACAAGCCAACCGGTATTATAGTAGAGTGCCAGCAAGCCCGCACGCAGGGAGAAAATCGTGAGAAAGCAACGGCTATGTTGAAAAGCCGTTTATATGAAGAGGAGATGCGGAAGCGCCAGGAAGCACAGAATGCTACTAACGCTACCAAGAAAAAAATTGAATGGGGCAGCCAGATAAGAAGCTATGTGTTTCATCCTTATAAAATGATTAAAGATCATCGCACTGATTATGAAGTAGGAAACATAAATCCGGTGATGGATGGAGAACTGGACGGATTTATAAAAGCTTATTTAATGATGGAAGCAGAATAATGGGGTGCATTTCAAATCCGACGGCTATCGGATGTCGCTCTGGGTTAAAGGTTGTCAACCTTCCAAATGGAGTTTTTAAATCTAAAATTAACTTGTTGAAAGGTTGACAACCTTGCGGCCTTTTGAAATGCACCCGAATAATGTTTCTTTACTTTTACTATCTTGTGCGCTGATAACAACTCCATGCCCCGGGGCCGTTATAAAATAATAGCTTAATCCAGTACATATCCAAAGAACCGGTGGTAACCTTCCCCGATAAAATATTATTTGTGATATAGTACAATAAGCTCGTGCATTTTTAATCCGATAGCTATCGGATATAGCTCTGGATTGAAGGTTGCCAACCCTTCGAATGAAGTTTTTAAATCTGAAATTAACTTGTTAAAGGTTGGCAACCTTGCTGCCTTTTGAAATGCACACGGCTTTTTGAAAGTTTGTTTATTGAATTTTTTTGCTAACAATACACAAGAGCATTGCTTGATCTGCGTTTTAGCGATGAGCCTTGAAAATTATATTGTATTAATTTTGAAACGCAGCAGAATAAAGACATGTAGAACAAGAAAAATTAAATAAGAAAAATCATGCCCTCAATTCTTATAATAGATGATGAAAAAAGCATCAGGAAAACTTTAACTGAAATTCTCAGTTTTGAAGGATATAAAATTGATGAAGCTGCCGATGGTGACGAAGGCCTAAAGAAATTTAGGGAAAAAAATTACGACATTGTTTTATGCGATATTAAGATGCCCAAGCTTGATGGCATTGAATTTCTTGAGAGAGCCGGGGAGATAAATAATGAAACTCCTATTATAATTATTAGTGGCCATGGCAATATAGAAACGGCTGTGGAAGCAGTAAAGAAGGGCGCATTTGATTACATCTCCAAGCCACCTGATTTGAACCGCATGCTTATAACCTTACGCAATGCAATGGATAGAACAACTCTTGTAGAAGAAACGAAAGTGTTGAAAAGAAGGGTAAGTAAAGTGCAGGAAATTGTTGGCGGCTCTGCCCCTATGAAAAAGATAAAAGATACCATTGATAAAATTGCGCCAACCGAAGCCCGCATTTTAATAACAGGAGACAATGGGGTAGGGAAGGAACTGGTGGCAAGATGGATACATGAAAAAAGCAACCGCGTAAAAGGCCCGATGGTAGAAGTGAACTGTGCCGCTATTCCCGGCGAGCTGATAGAAAGTGAATTATTCGGGCACGAAAAAGGAAGCTTTACCTCTGCCGTTAAACAACGCATCGGCAAGTTTGAGCAGGCAAATGGCGGCACATTATTCCTTGATGAAATTGGAGACATGAGCATAAACGCCCAGGCAAAAGTACTGCGTGCCCTACAGGAAGGAAAGATCACGAGGGTAGGCGCTGATAAGGATATAAATGTGGACGTTCGCGTGATTGCAGCTACCAACAAAGACTTACTAAAGGAAGTGGAGGAGAAACATTTTCGCCTCGATCTATACCATCGCCTCGGTGTGATCATTGTGCACGTTCCCTCGCTTAACGACCGGCTGGAAGATATTCCATTATTGGTAGAGCGCTTTCTGCTGGATATAGGAAATGAATACGGCCAGCCTATAAAAGACATGGATGATAAAGCGCTTGAAATGCTGCAGAAACATAACTGGACGGGCAATGTGCGTGAGCTGCGTAATGTGGTAGAACGCCTGATCATACTTTCAGGAAAAACCATTACAGCAGATGACGTGGAAAATTATGTGTTGCCCAAAAAGTAAAGTCAGAATTAATAAACCTAATCTCTTTTATAAGTAATATGAAACACCTTTATTGCGTGAGTGGGTTCGGTGCAGATGAAAGAGTGTTTGCAAACCTGGACTTTGGTAATTATAAAGTTCATTTTATTCCCTGGCTTCTTCCAGAAAAAAAAGAGAGTTTATCCGAATATGCAAGGCGCATGCGCGAAAGTATAATGGAGGAAAATCCTGTTCTGTTTGGATTATCTTTTGGAGGAATGATATGCATAGAAATAGCGAAGATCATTAAAACAGAAAAAGTTATTTTAATCTCGAGTATCGCCTCCTTGCACGAAATACCCCGCTGGATACGGCTTACAGGAAAATCACAACTAAACAAAATATTCCCGCTCCGGTCTTTTCGTGTATTTGAGCCGGTGCAGAATTATAACCTTGGCATTACAAATAAGATTGAATTAGCGTTAGTAAGGGAATATAGAAAAAGTATTAATCCTATATACACTAATTGGGCAGTCAACCAAATTGTCAATTGGAAAAACGATTGGCAACCTGCAAACCTGTTCCGCATTCATGGAACAAAAGATAATATGTTTCCTATCAAAAAAATTAAAGCAGATTACATAATCCAGGGTGGCGGCCACTTTATGATAATGAATAAAGCCGCAGAAATAAATAAGGTTTTAAAGGATATACTAAAGACGTAACTCCGCGTATATTGCGGCCTTATTTTATGGTCTGTTAAACTAATGGTAACTATTTTAAAACGATTTTTCAGGTAGAAACTTTATATGGTACTTTTGTCCGCATTCCAAAATAAAAATTCATGAGTATAGGTTTACTACTGTTTATTATAGCATTTATTCTTTGGCACATAGGCCTGTACGGTATGTTTAAAAAAGCAGGCATCACTCCCTGGAAGGCACTTATACCACTCTACAATACCTGGTGCATGGTTGAAAAAATGCAGCTAAAAAGAATTTGGTTTTTTCTTCAATTGGTTCCCGTAGCAGGCCAGTTTATTACTATCTGGATTTGTATAAAATTTGTTGAGCATTTCGGAAGGTTCGGATTTCTCGAACATGCAGCTACCGTTTTTATTCCCTTTATTTATTTTCCTTACCTCGGCTTTTCTGATAAAGAAAGATATGCAGGAATACCAGTGGTAAAAAACTATAAAAAAGGTGCCATACGGGAATGGATAGACGCAGCAGCGTTTGCCATTGTTGCCGCTACGCTTATACGCACTTTCGTTTTTGAAGCGTACACCATTCCTACTCCTTCCATGGAGAAAACTTTGCTTGTAAATGATTTTCTTTTTGTGAGCAAATTCAGCTATGGCCCGCGCATACCTAATACGCCGCTGGCTTTGCCTTTTATGCACCATACTATTGCAGGCACTAATAGCAAATCGTATGTGGAATGGATTCATATTCCTTATAAACGCTGGTTTGCCAGCCCGGTACATAGAAATGATGTGGTGGTTTTTAATTTTCCTGTAAATGATACATTGATAAATGATGAAGAAAATTTTGGCTCGCGGGTAACTTATTACCAGGAAATTCAGCGGCGAATGATGATGGAACATATCTCAGAGCAGGAAGCGCGGTCAAGGGTGTGGGATCAGTATGGTGACATCATCATTTCAAGGCCGGTAGATAAAAGAGAAAATTTTATAAAGCGGTGTGTGGCGATTGCGGGTGATACTTTACAGATAAAAAACCGCGTTCTGTTTATTGATGATGTTGCACAAAAATTTCCGCAATATCATGAATTCTCCTACACGGTAAAAACCAGTAAGCCCCTCGATCCTGACCAGCTAAATTCAATAGGCATACAGGATAACATGGACGACAGAAATAAAAACCAGGTGTATCAAATAGACAACACACAATACCAGATAAGCATGACCGATGGAGAAATGACTTCATTGAAAATGATACCCGGGGTCGTGAGTATTGAACCCATTATTCACACGCCTGATGAGAGCATCATTCTTTTTCCTTATGTGGCTGCAAACAACTGGAGCGAAGATAATTATGGCCCGATGTGGATACCAAAAAAAGGTGCGACTATACAACTCACGCCTGAAAATCTTATTCGCTATAAACGCTGCATAGCCGTGTATGAAGAAAATAAGTTTGAAGAAAAGAATGGCCAATATTTTATAAATGATAAGCCCGCCACCACCTATACTTTTAAAATGAATTATTACTGGATGATGGGAGATAATCGCCATAACTCGCTTGACAGCCGCTTCTGGGGCTTCGTACCGGAAGATCATGTAGTAGGCAAGGCTTCCCTTATCTGGTTTAGCTATGATAACGGCCCAAGATGGAGCCGGATATTTCAGAAAATAAAATAGTTAAATTCTATTGGCGGTTACGCTCAATCATTTAATGCGGCATAGGCCATTACTTTAAATTTATCGGCAAGGTCACCATGCGAGGTGTTATATAATTGGCGATAAAAAACGATGACCATTTTCTCTTTTGGGTCTACCCAGTAAGAAGTGGCAAACGCTCCGCCCCAGCTAAACGTACCGGGATTAGAAGGTGAATGGCCTGCACTTTTATCCGTTACAAGGTCAAAGCCTAACCCAAACTTATCATTTCCAAAATTTATATCACCAATTTGATTTGTTGTCATCATTCTTACTGTGTTGCGGCTGAGCAATCTTGTGCCATTATATTCTCCGCCGTTTAAAAGCATTTGAAGAAAACCTGCGTAATCATAAATTGTTGAAGAAAGGCCGCCACCACCGGAAAAATAATTTTTCTTTCGCAGCGGAAAGTTTATATCCAGGGAATTAACCACACCCTTTGCTTTATTTAGATGCCCCAATGAATCTTCAATATAAAGATTAACCAGGCGGCTAGCTTTTGCAGCGGGAATATTAAAATAGGTATCATTCATACCAACCGGTTCAAAGATTCGCTTCCCGAAAAAATCATCTAATGACATGCCGCTCCATATTTCCACCAGTTCTCCCAACAGGTCCATATTTAGTCCATACATCCATTCCGTTCCCGGTTGGCGCATCAGCGGCAAAGCACCCAGCCTGTCCATCGCATCACGCAGTTTATCATCATGAACATCCAGGCCGGCGGTAATATTATTTTTTGCGTATATCGCAGTAGCTTCCTTACTGCCAATCTGCGCATAGCCTATGCCGGAAGTATGTGTAAGCAAATCACGAATGGTAACTTGTCTTTTAGCAGGAACTGTTGTGAAGCTTGTGTCTGCTTCATTGAATTTGTCAAGTACGGTTTCATTTGCAAATGCGGGAATATACTTTGAAACGCGATCATCCAGTAAAAACTTTCCTTCTTCGTACAACATCATTACGGCAACACAGGTGATCGCTTTTGTTTGCGAAGCAATTCTAAAAATACCGTCTTTCGGCATTGGCGATTTTGCTTCTGCATCATTGTAGCCAGCCGCTTTATAATACACAATTTTTCCATTGCGAATAATTAATCCAACGCTTCCGTTTGTCCAACCGTTACTTGCCCACTGGATCATGCTATTATCTATTCTCTTTAGCCGGTCAGTGGAAAAGCCTGCTGCTGCCGGATTTGCCGTCATTTCTATTTTTTGGGCCGATGCGGAAAAAGTATAGAAGAAGATTGTGATGGAAAAAAAGGAGATATATCTCATAAGATTTTTTTTATTAAAAATAATGAAAAGCACTTGCCCTGCTTGCAACATTTATCATAGAAAGGAGTAAAGGCCTTTTTTTAAAAGAGATTGATTGTAACGTACTATTCAAAAAGATCGTGGCAATCCATGTAATTCGCGGCAACTATTTTAATCCGTGGCAATCCTGTAATCCGTGGCAATTGATTTTGAACCTTTAGAAAGTTTTAAAACTTTCCAAAAGTTAAGTTCTCATAGCGATGGATTTTGTTTTAAAAAGTAAATCTTGCTGCCTTGCTATATAAAATAAACAAACGCATTTTTTCAAAATAAATTAATAAATTTATAATAATAGCCAGCAAAAAAATTCGTGGCAATCCATAGCAACTATTTTAATCCGTGGCAATCGGTGTAATCCGTAGCAACCTATTTAATCCGTGGCAACCTATTTAATCCGTGGCAACCTATTTAATCCGTGGCAACCTATTTAATCCGTGGCAATATCTTAATGAATTCTATCACCCCTCACCTCCATATTCAACATAATTTTCGATTCATAAGCCAGCCATTCTTTCCATCGCTTTCTTACAATTTCTTTAGGCAAATATGTTTCAGCAAGGTTAATAAATAACGTGTAGTGGCCGGCTTCGCTCTCCATAAACCTGCGGTAGAATTTTCGCATATACTCGTCCGTGAGTCCTTCGCTCAATCGCTTGAAACGCTCACAACTCCTGGCTTCTATTAATGCCATGGTAAGCAATTGATCCAGCAATCTTTCCTGCGGGCTGCCTCCTTTTTTTTGAAATTCCAGTAGTTTATTTACATATTCATCTTTGCGCTGTTTGCCTAAGCAAAGATTTCTTTTTCTCAGCTCGGCTACCACCTGCCGGAAGTGTCCCCATTCCTCCGTAACTATTGGAGATAGCTCATTTACGAGATCATCTTTATCATTATATTTTTGAATTAAAGAGATACAATTGTTGGCGGCTTTTTGCTCACACCACGCATGATCTGTAAGAATGTCTTCCAGGGAAATAGCGGCAAGGTCCACCCATCGCGGGTCGGTTACCAATTGGAGGCCTAAAATATTTTTTGTATCAGAAGATAAAATTTCCATCTAATCCTTATTTGTGGAAATGGAGAGGCAGCGTTTTTGTTGCGTAAAGCGATTGGCCAGAATGAAAACCTTACTCCTAAAAAGATATTTTGAATTAGAGAAACAGGGACAAACAAATCAAAAGCAATTATCTTTTATATACTTCCGGAACGTCTCCCGCAGTTTCTGTTTTTGTATCGTGCACAGGTGCATACTTATGCTGCAGCACAGTGTCAGCCCGGCTCGGCGTTCCATTTACCACATCGTGTGTCTCCCTGTAGCTTTCGCAGGAGGAAAATACTGTAATAAAAACGACGGACAGTAAAAAGGTAAATAATTTCATTTCGTTGTTTTTTACAAATTATAAGATTACAAACATTTTGCCATAAAGAGCGCAATACCATTTCATTAAAAATTAACGCTTGCAAAGATTAATAATTAAAATGATGATCAGCACAAAAAAAACAAACAAGAGCTTTCTCTTAAATTTTATTTCTACGGCAGATAATGTGGGTGATATGTAACAATGCAATAAATTTTTAAATATTAACTACACGCTATTTTACTAAAATTTTTAATCATTCATTTTGTTTAAAGGTTTTTGTAAACCTTAGTAGCATACTGTCAAAAAAATGATTGATAATAAGGGGATAATTTTTCACGGCTAAAATAAAAATACTGTAACTCATCTAATAACCGCTGTGCGTTGAATCTTATCTTCGTTTTATGAATGAGGATTTTCTTGATAAAAAATTGCAGGAGAGAGAAGAAGCCAATTCTCTGCGTTCACTTATTTTAAATAGCGGTAAAATAGATTTTTGCAGCAATGACTACCTCGGTATTGTAAAAAATAATTTACTGCATGCAGAAAAAGATAATGCAAAGCTTCCACACGGAAGTACGGGCTCACGGCTGCTTTCAGGCAATTATGATTTAATCGAAGAGACAGAAGGCGCCATCGCAAATTTTCATGCGGCACAGGCCGGTTTAATTTTTAATTCAGGATATGATGCAAACATTGGCTTGCTGGCTTCCGTGCCGCAAAAAGGAGATACGATTATTTATGATAAACTAAGCCATGCATCTATCCGCGATGGTATCCGGTTGTCATTTGCAGATTCGCTTTCTTTTTTGCACAACGATGTAGCCGATCTCCAAAGAAAAATTTCTAAATTATCCGGTGACTCCGGAAATATTTTCGTCGTCACGGAATCTGTTTTTTCTATGGATGGCGATATGGCGCCGCTCAATAAACTGGCTGAGATAAGTGAAAAATATAACGCTTATTTAATAGTTGATGAAGCCCATGCAACAGGCGTTGTGGGAGAAATGGGAGAGGGGCTTGTACAACAATCGGGATTGCAGGATAGATGCCTTGCCCGCGTGCACACATTTGGTAAAGCATGCGGCTCGCATGGCGCAATCATTCTTGGATCAAAAAGGTTGAAAGAATTTATGATCAATTTTGCGCGGCCATTTATTTACAGTACAGCACTTCCTCCCGCTGAAATAGCGACTGTTGCTGCGTCTTATAAACTTTTCCCAGGCTTCACAAGCGAAAGAAAACAATTGCGGTCGCTCATCAGCTTTTTCAAAAAAAATAATTTAAAATATGAATTAATAAAAAGCGACACGCCGATTCAGGGAGTTGTGATTCCCGGAAATGAAGCCGTAAAAAAAACCGCAAATAGTTTGCAGGAAAATAATTTTGATGTACGTGCCATCTTATACCCAACCGTTCCATTAGGGCGTGAGCGCTTGCGAATTGTGTTACATTCTTTTAATACAATTGACGAGCTGACAAAGCTTATAAACGTTTTGAATTTGGGATAAAGGGCGTCGCTTCTTAACTGGGTCAAAATCTTTTATTACTTTACAGCCCCAAATTTAAATATGCGAATACTCCCTTTTCTGGTTTTTGGCACCATCACTACTGCCCTCATCATTATTTGCAATACTTCGCTGTTGCTTCCCGCGCCGTTAGGAAAATTGCTGGCGCCGCAAAGTGGCGTTTGGCAAAATGCTGAGCCGGTTAATGAAAATTATTCCGCAGAGCTTTCGTTTCCGCAGGTAAAAGAAGAAGTAAATGTTTACTTCGATGAACGGCTTGTTCCCCACGTATTTGCACAGCAGGAAAATGATGCGTATTTCGTTCAGGGATATTTGCACGCGAAGTTCAGATTATGGCAAATGGAATTTCAAACCCATGCAGCAGCAGGCAGGCTCAGCGAGCTTGTAGGAAAAAAAGCGCTTGACTTCGATCGCGATAAGCGGCGGCTGGGTATGGTATTCGCGGCAGAAAATTCTTTAAAAGAAATGGAAAAAGATCCTGCAACCTTAGCGGAATGTGATAATTACACTGCCGGCGTAAATGCTTATATAGAATCTCTAAACCAGAGCACTCTTCCTTTAGAATATAAATTGCTGGGGTATTATCCTGAAAAATGGAGCAACCTAAAAACCGCGCTCTTCCTGAAATATATGAGCCTCGACCTGGCAGGAAGCGAAAATGATTTTGAAAATACAAATGCCAAATCTGTTTTCTCAACGGCAGATTTTGATAAGATTTATCCGGTAATTATGGATTCGCTCGATCCCATTGTACCTGCCGGTACCGCATACCCAAAGCCGGCACTGCAATTGAAAATACCGGCTACTGCGGACTCTCTATATTTTAATAAAAAGGATACTATTAATATAAACGAACAAAAGCCAAACCCTGCTAACGGAAGCAACAACTGGGCGGTGAGCGGCTCAAAAACCAAAAGCGGTTATCCTATACTTTGCAACGATCCACATCTTTCACTGAACCTTCCTTCGCTTTGGTTTGAAATGCAAATAGTAACACCGGCCTTTAATGTATATGGTGTTTCTTTTCCCGGGGCACCCGCTATTATTATTGGCTTTAATGATAGTTGTGCTTTTGGCTTTACAAATGCCGGACGCGATGTAAGAGATTATTATGAAGTAAGATTTCGCGATGATAGCAGGAAAGAATATTGGTTTAATAATAAATGGCAACCGGCAACTTTCAGGGTTGAAGATATCAAAGTAAAAGGCGAGCCTGACTATTTAGATACTGTAGCCTATACTAATATTGGCCCGGTAATGTACGATAAGAGCTATGATGGATTAAAGAAAACCAATAATAAATATTACGCGGTAAGATGGAAGGCGCATGACCCCAGCAATGATCTAAAAATGTTTACGCTTTTAGATAAGGCAAAGAACTACGACGACTATGCAGAAGCAATAAAATATTTACATACGCCGGGACAAAATTGCGTGTTTGCCTGTAAGAACGGTGACATTGCCTTGTGGGACCAGGGCGAGTTTCCGGCAAAGTGGCGCAGGCAGGGAGATTTTGTAATGCCGGGTACAGACAGCAGTTATTTTTGGCAGGGTATGATTCCGCAAGATGAAAACCCGCACATAGTAAATCCTGAAAGAGGCTTCGTCAGCAGCGCCAATCAATTGCCGGCAGATAGCGCTTATCCCTATTACCTTGGAGGCGGTTTTCCGGTTTACCGGGGATGGGAAATAAATAAAAGGTTGAGCGCTATGAATAATATCACGCCGCAGGACATGATGAAACTGCAAACCGATAATTATAATGTATTCGCACAAATGGCAATGCCGCTTATTGTTAAAAATGTGGATGTAAAAAAGTTAGATAACGAAGAGTCTAAATATTTTGCCCTACTAAAAAAATGGAATTTCGTAAATGACGTTCATTCAAAAAGCGCCACCATTTTCGTGGTAATGTGGGATACACTTGAAAATAAAGTGTGGAATGATGAATTTCTAAAAAGTGGTGATAGCCTGATAAGGCCTGAAGCGGGCACATTACTTAATAATCTTTTGAAAGATTCGGCCTTTAAGTTTATAGATAATATAAATACGCCAATAATTGAAACGTTACCGGATATAATGACAGCCGCATTCAAAAAAGCAGTGCTTACCCTTAAAAATGCGGATAATGATGATGAGCTGGAATGGGGCAAATATAAGGATACAAGGGTGGTACACCTTGCCCGGATTGATGCCTTCAGCAGGTTGCATTTACCCATTGGTGGTGGCAGCAACACTATTAATGCTGCGAATAATGACCATGGCCCAAGCTGGAGAATGATTGTAAGCTTAACTCCTCAAACACAGGCGTGGGGCGTATATCCGGGTGGCCAAAGTGGTAACCCCGGCAGCCGGTATTATGATAACGAGATAGACAACTGGGCGAAGGGCGCCTATTATATTTTCTGGATAATGAAGGCTAATGAAGTAAATGATAAGCGTATAAAATGGAAAATGAAATTCTCTTACAGAAGTGCGTAATTGCAGCTCGTATTCATTTTTTTTTAAAAAAAATATATTGTCCAAATAAAAATTGTCGATTTTAATGAAACACTTGCTGGCATTAAGTATCACGGCCCCTCTCCCCGTCCGAACCGGCACGCCAGCCCGACGAAATCATTCTGGCGGGGGCGGGCTCCGGAGAAGGGACTGGGGATGAGGCCATGGAAATAACGAATCAATCAACGCCCAATAATTCTTTATGAAATTTTTTATCACAATCATATTAATCATGTTGCTTAGTTTCTGTGCCTGCCTTTATTTTCCCTGGTGGAGCATTGCCCTCGTGGCATTTTTAGTAGCAGCATTTATACAGCAAACGCCGCTGGTATCTTTTTTTGCGGGCTTTACAGCGTTGTTCCTGTTATGGGGAATAATGTCTTTTTGGATAAGTAGTAATAATGATAGCATTCTTGCGCACCGCGTGTCAATGTTGATTTTAAATTCCTCAAACTCCTTTCTCTTATTTTTAATAACTGCTTTAATAGGCGGTCTGGTAGCAGGCTTTGCGGCACTTACTGCCTCCTATATGCGGCCGGCAATTGTTGAAAAAGTATAAACTTGCTGCTCTTTTTGCCTGATATCATGTGGCTTCTTTGGAAAACAATTTCATGCGTAAATATTTGAGCAATTGTGAAGCTGCAAAAGTTTTAGCAGGATTTTATTTACGCTGCGCCATTGAAAAGCAAATGTTTGATTACTTTACAAAATTATTTCGATAAAATTTTTCTATAAAATAATTTTCATGAGATGGATCTTACCGGCGTTTCTTTTTTTATATTTTTTTACCTCCTGCAGGGCACAGCCCGCGGGCAATTTCACAAAGCAAAAAGATAACAATACACTTCTGTGGGAGGTGAGTGGCAATGGCCTGGAAAAACAAAGTTTCCTGTTTGGAACCTTCCATCTGTTGTGTAAAGATGATATTCATTTCAGCAAACAATTGTTTGAGGCGGTAAAAGCGAGCGACGAGATGTATATGGAGCTTGATATGGATGATCCCGCTACCTTAATGGGGGGCCTACTTTATATGAATATGAAAGGTGGAAAGAAACTGCAGGATTTATATTCGCATGAAGACTACCGGCGTTTACAAAAATATTTTTCCGATACGCTGAACACGCCGATGATGCTGTTCGAAAAAGCAAAGCCTTATTTTTTGGTGGCGCTGTTATATCCTAAAATGATGAATTGTTCTTCACCGGCAGGAGTGGAGGAGGAGCTTTTGAAAGTGGCCAAAGAAAATAAGAAAGAAATAAAAGGGCTGGAGACCATGCAGTTCCAGGCTTCGGTGTTTGACAGTATTCCCTACGAATGGCAGGCAAAAGAACTGTTGAAAAATATTGACAGCTTTTCAGTGTATAAAAATGAATTTGAACAAATGGTGAACTTGTATAAAAGGCAAGACCTCTACTCTATGCAAAACATGCTTTTAAAAAGCGAGTTCGGCTCAGATAAGTATGACGACCTGCTGCTGAATGACAGGAATAAAAACTGGGTAAAACAATTGAAAGAAATTATGAAAAAAGAAAGTGTGTTTGTAGCCGTGGGAGCAGGCCACCTTACGGGAGAGCAAGGGCTTATTAATTTACTGAAGAAGGCGGGCTATACAGTGGAACCATTGTTGAACAAATAAATGTAAAAATGAAAACGAGTTTTTCTTACTTAATAGTTTTGGGGTTGATGTTATGTTGTTGCAATCAACCTGTATCAAATAATGAACAACCTGTTGCTGCGGATGCGGATTCTTCTTCAATACATACTATTCCGAAAAAAGATTTCGCAATTAAGAAAGATTCAATAACCGGTCAGCAAACTTTATTTCCCGGCGGAGATACGTTGTTTGCTAACATGCATATTGACGGAATTAAAGATCGAAAGATTCTATTGGTTCAAATTTCATCAGGTCAACATTTGTACGCAAAATTAATTCCTGAAGATGCACAGGCAAATCTTCGTATAAACCAAGTGCAAATGCCGGATAGCAGCCTTGACGGCCCATTTGGAAGAGACTTAGACTATAAAATTAAAACACCAGGCACCTACAAATTAATAACCGGCGAGAGCTTGATGGCAGAAGGAAATTGGAAAGGAGATTTTGTAATAAAAGTTTGGGTAAAATAATAAAGTCGCCTGGCAGTATTTACCCAATATAAAAATTAGCTGCCAAAGAAATCAAAACTGCTCAAGCTTATTAAAGAAAAAGTTGCCTTCTATTTTAGCATTTTCATCACTATCGCTTCCGTGTATCGCATTTTCGCCTATAGAAGTCGCAAACAATTTTCTAATCGTACCTTCATCAGCCTGGGCGGGATTTGTAGCGCCTATCAATTTCCGAAAATCTTCCACAGCATTTTCTTTTTCGAGTATGGCTGCCGTTATAGGGCCGCTGCTCATAAACTCGACTAGCTCTCCATAAAAAGGACGCTCCTGATGTACCTCGTAAAATTCTCCGGCTTTGGCATTTGAAAGGTGTGTCATTTTCATGGCCGCAATGCGGAAACCTGCGCCCACTATCTGTTGTAAAATAGCGCCGGTATGTCCGTCCCTGGTTGCATCGGGCTTTATCATTGTAAATGTTTTGTTACTCATTTTCTTATTTTTTCTATTATTTTTTGGGTGGCAAAGCTAAGGAAAAAATGTTCTGCTTATCATTCAATCTGTGTAGCGTTAGTTAAAAAGATTGACCGGTTTTAGCAGCGCCTCCGAATGTCGGCATAAAAGTTATTGCAAAAAATTGAATCGATTTATTTGCAGCAGAAAAGACTCAGAAAAATATTCTATTATTGCGGCAAAGTGAACTGATAAAATATACTATTTATTGAAAGCTGTTTTAGAAATATTGCCTAATGAAATAGATGCCGGCAAATGCCTGCTTATTTGCGAAGCGGGCAGTGACGGATTTTCTTACCTGGTAAAAAATGAGGAAAGAAATGAAGTTATTTCGCTGGGGGCTTATCATTTTACAAACCATCATGTACATGACAACGATAGTTCCATTCTAAAAAAAATATTTAAAGACCACAGTTTGTTATCGGGAAATTTTAAAAAGGTGTTTATTATTTATTCGTTTCGTGAGAGCGTGCTGGTTCCTTTTGAAATGTACAATTCGCAAAAGAATTCCAGTATCCTCAACATGGTTCATGGCGATCTTCCAGAGAACCAGGCCGTGCTGAGTGAGGTGATTGTTGACATACAAGCTTACAACATTTATCGAATTCCTTCACAGGTAAAAGAAGATTTAGCGGTACAATTTCCTTCAGCAGAAACGATACATCAATATTCAGTCTTAGCAAAAAACGTATCAGCAGCCGGCAATACGCTTAGCGTAATATTCTATCCAAATAAAATTGTTGTATCGTTGAAGAAAGATGGGAAGTTGTTGCTAATAAACAGCTTTCTTTACAAAACTGCGGAAGACGTTGCCTATACATTGCTGAATATTTGCAGCCAGTTCCAAATGGATAATGTAATTGTTGAAGCAAGCGGCCTTATCGAAAAGAACTCTGGTTTATACAAAGAAATATATAAATATTTTGAACAGGTAAGCTTCGCAAATATACCGGGGGGAACAAGTTTGACAGATGATATACTTACCTATCCGCCCCATTTTTTCTGTCATTTATTTACAACGGTTTAATGCGCATCATTACAGGAAAATATGGCGGCCGCAAAATTCATCCACCTTCAAAAATGCCGCATACCCGCCCCACGACTGATGTTGCGAAGGAAGGCTTGTTCAATATTTTAGAGAACAATATTTCTATACCAGGCTTAAAAACGCTGGATATTTTTGGAGGAACCGGCAGCATAAGTTACGAGCTTGCTTCCCGGGGAGCAGAAGATCTTACTATAATAGAGAAAGATCCGAAGATGTTTTCCTTCATTAAAAAATTCATTGACGATTTGAAAATAGAAAATTGCCGGGTTATAAAAGTGGATGTTTTTAATTTCCTAAACAACACTAATGAACAATATGATTTTATTTTTGCAGGGCCGCCGTATGCGTTAAAAAATATTGATGACCTTCCAAAGATTATCGTTGAGAAAAAATTGCTAAAAAAAAATGGCTGGTTCATACTGGAACATACGCCGGCTAATAATTACGAAAAAATGCCGTTGTTCAAAGCCGGGCGAAATTATGGAACTACTATTTTCTCCATTTTTGTAAATGATCAATAAAGAAACTTGCGACCAATTTTTATAACAGGTACAGGAACGGGCATTGGCAAAACCCTTGCGGCATCAATCGTTATAGAAGCTCTACAGGCTGATTATTGGAAGCCGGTGCAGGCAGGTTACGAAGACGGGACCGATTCAATCACTGTGCAGGAGCTGATTTCAAATAAAAAATCTGTTGTTCATCCTGAATTGTATCGACTTGCTTTGCCCGCTTCGCCGCACATCTCTGCTGCTCTCGAAGGAAAAAAGATTAAAATAAAAACGATCGTTAAGTATTTACCTGAAACTAAAAACCAATTAATAGTTGAAGGCGCAGGCGGTTTGCTGGCTCCTTTAAATGAAAAGCAATTTGTGCTGAACCTCATTAAAAAAATGAAAGCCAAAGTTATCATCGTAAGCAAAAATGAATTGGGTAGCATCAACCATTCTTTGCTCACGGCCGCTGTATTGAAGCAGGAAAAAATAAAAGTTGCGGGCTGGATTTTCACTGAAGAGTTTATGGACTATGAGGCCCAAATAGCTAACTGGAGCGGTTATCCCGTCATTGGTTCCATCAAACATCAGTACGTAATCAATAAAGAAAATGTAAAAGCTCTGGCAGAGGAAATGCTTCCGAGCCTTCAAAAAGTTTTATGACAAAAAAAGAGCTGAGAAATATTTATAAGGAGAAAAGAAAAAATCTTTTATCGAAGGATATTGAAATAATGAACGACCTTATCCTCATCAATTTTCAAAAAATACAGCTACCATTTTTATCGTGCGTTCATACATACATGCCTTCAGAAATACTTGGAGAAGCGGACACATATCCCCTGATAAAATTCCTTGAATTTAAAATTCCCGGTATCAAAATATTGATTCCTAAAATAGATATTGCATCAGGAGATATGCATCATTTCCATTTGCAGGATGATGTACAAATGATGGATAATTTATTTGGCATAGCCGAGCCAACGGGTGGTGACAAAGCTGATGCAAGTGAAATTGATTTGGTGCTCGTTCCGCTACTGGCCTTTGATAAAAACGGTTACCGCGTTGGCTACGGGAAAGGATATTATGACCGTTTTCTGAAAACATGCCGGCAAAATGTTTTAAAAATTGGCCTGAGCTTTTTTGAAGCTGAGGGAGAGATTGACGATATAAATCAATTTGATATACCTTTAAATTATTGCATCACACCGCAAGGCATCTATGAATTTTTAAGCTAAAAATTTCTTCTTGCTGTTACAAACGATTGAACGACCTGCCTTCATGCTAAAGAGTGTCCGCTACATATTATTACCCGTATCCATTATTTATGGTTTTATCATTTGGCTTCGCAATAAGTTGTTTGATAAAAATATTTTGCGTTCTGCATCTTTCAATTTTCCAATAATATGCGTTGGCAATCTTGCTGTAGGTGGCACGGGCAAAACTCCCATGACAGAATATTTGGTGAGGCAACTCAGCCAGAATTATAATGTGGCAACGCTTAGCAGGGGCTACAAAAGAAAAACAAAGGGTTTCGCCATTGCCGATGAAAATACGACGCCGATAGATATTGGTGATGAGCCAATGCAATTGCATAACAAATTTCCGGGTATTACGGTGGCTGTTGCCGAAGAACGGGTGGTAGGCATTCCGCAATTATTGCACGCTAAGCCTGAAACCAACGTGATCATTTTGGATGATGCCTTTCAGCACAGGGAAGTAAAAGCCGGTTTAAATATCCTGCTTACGGAATGCCAGAATTTATATACACGGGATTTTATGTTGCCGGCGGGCGATCTTAGAGATGTAAAGGATAGCAGTAAGCGAGCAGAAATAATAGTAGTTACCAAATGCAAATCGCATTTGAATGAAGAGGAAAAAGAAAACATCGTTACTGAACTGGATCCCTTGGCGCACCAAAAAGTTTATTTTACCAAGATCGAGTACAACAGTCCCTACCATCTTTTTACCAACGAAATAAAATTTCTTGAACCTGAATCAGCCATCTTATTAGTGTGCGGAATTGCCAATCCCAAACCTTTGCAGGAAATTTTAACGACTTACTCCGCTTCGTATGAAATGCTCGTTTTTAAAGACCATCATATTTTTACGATTGATGACCTTAATGAAATAAAAAAACAGTTTGAAAATATTCCATCTCAAAATAAAATTATTCTTACTACAGAAAAAGACGGCGTAAGGTTGGCGAAGTATAAAAGCGAATTAAAGCATCTGCCGGTTTATATTTTCCCAATGCAGCATAAATTTTTATTTGGTGAAGAAGCTGAATTCGAGCAGCAGGTGTTATCGTTTGTGGAATCGTTTACTGGGCAAGACAATGCATCACATTGATTTTTAAACTGATAAATTGCGATAGAGAATTTAGAAAGATTTCTTATTTTTGGATTACACTATTTCAAAAATTGGATTATAAATTTAAAAATCATTATGAAAGAAGCAATTTTAAATTATAATTTGTTAGTTGATCACCTCGGAGATTTAATCTCTGTCTCTGGATACATAAGTGATTTATTGCAAAAAAGCTAGGCATTAAACCAACAACTTTTTCCGTAAAAAAACAAAAAGCGACTTGGACACGCGATGAAGTTGAAAAACTTTTATCTGTAATTGAGAATGAAGAAACAGAAGATTATTTTTGGGCTTGATCATGCAGAGCCTGGAATCAGATGAAACAATTGGTTTATCCCAATTCAAAAAGCAGACTGGATGGAAATCATCATAACGAAAACATTTACCAAGCAATATCACTTTTATCATGGAACGTTCACAGATTTATAAAAACTTTCCGCCAAAAAATTAATCAGGATTATTTTAAAGTGCGGCTCCTGATAAGTAAAGTCTGAACGCCTTATTTCTTCCAGTATTGTTTAAGTGAAACTTATTAGAAGCTATTCATTTGTCCTGCAATTATATTTTGCAAATCGAAGTTTTAAGTAAATTTGTTAGACGAATATAGAATTTTTTCAAACAATTAAATTAAAAAAAATGTTAGACATTATCAATGACTATGAGAGCTTGCAAAAAAATTTTGGCTTGCTTCTCGATAAGTCAGGGTATAAGCTGGAGCATCTTGCAAGCATGATAGGCATTAACAGGAGTTACTTCTATGTAAAAAAAAACCGTGGCAAATTCAATCATGCTGAAATGAAAAAGTTGTTAGAAATAATTTGGACTGATGAAATGGAAGATTTAATTGAAGGTGAAATACTTCGCAAAGCTGATAAGAAAAATTATGCAACTAAGAAAGAAATTAAAGCAGCGTTTGCGTGAAATATAAAGTTGAAAAAAAATTTTTAAAGGATTTGCAACCGTTACCTAAAGGGATTAAAGATGCGGTTGCAAATTTTTTTATACATGTTGAAGAGGTGAAATCATTCAACGAGATACACAACATAGAAAAGCTTACTGGTTATAAATTTTACTACCGGTAGAGGGTAGGGAATTATCGTGTAGGCTTTGCATTTCGTGGTGAAGAAATTCAATTCTTACGAATCCTTCACCGTCGTGAGATTTACAGAAACTTTCCTTAAATGCTTCTCCTTGGCCCTCACAGTTGTAAATGACATGATGCCGGTATTATAGAAGAATAGCCCGGACTGGGCACGTAATTGAGCCAATGATTTTTGTTTTGATGATTTGTATTCCTGAATTTCGCCTTCGGTTAAATCATCATAATAAATATCAATCGAATCAAAAAGACTGTCCAAGACAGGTAAATTAATCTGCCGGCTGTAAGATAAAGTGAAGAAAAAAATAATATCAGGCTATAAGCAAGTTTTCTGAAAGCCTTATTGGTAAAAGGATTTGTGCAAAAGTCCTATAATTTATATATGCAAATTTAAAATTGTTGCTTATTTTTGTCTTATAATATTACATAGAATTGAATTAAAAATTAAAAAAATGATGCAAGAAGCTGTTTTAAACTACAAATTGCTAGTTGATCACCTTGGTGATCTAATATCTGTTTCTGGTTACAGAAACGATTTTATTGCAAAAAAACTTGGCATTAAGCCAACGACTTTCTCCGTAAAAAAGCAACGTGCAACATGGACACATGAGGAAGTGTTGAAGTTGTTAAGCGTTATTGAAAACGATGAGACAGAAGATTATTTTTTAGGTCTGATGATGCAAAGCTTGGAATCAGATGAAACATTAACTTTAGCTGAATTCAAAAAACAAGCTGGATGGAAATCATCGTAACTAAAACTTTCACTAAACAATATTTGCGATGTCCCAAACATGTGCAGGAAGATGCCCGAAAGGTTATTTCCACTTTAGAAAAAGCAAAGTCGGTCTATGATATTAAAGGCATCGAAAAATTATCTGGTTTTAAAATTTATTACCGCCTCCGGATTGGACAATATCGAATTGGTGTCAAAGAACAAAGTCCGAAAGTTTATGTCCTTTGTATCATGGAACGTTCACAGATTTATAAAAACTTTCCTCCAAAAAATTAATCCGGGTTTTATCTAAGTCCCGTGAGGTGGTAAGCCAAGTTTTAGCACCCTTAATTCTTTATGAGAGATGGTCAAATGAAAACTTACAGGAAACAAACAATTTGTCCTATAATTTATATTATGTTAAATAGATTTTAATGAAAATAAGCCTATTATTTCACCTTCACCTATTTATCAAAAATCCCCCTAACAAAAAACCCGGCGTATAACCGGGTTCGTTAAATTCCATTTATTCAAAAAACCTAATTTACAAACTTATCATCTGCCCCATCATATTTATCCTGGTAAGTTTTTACTTTGGCATCCATGTTCAGGCTTTGATAAATTTTCTGCATCAGGTTATCTATCGACTTATACCTTGATTTATCAGATTTTTTATAACCGGCTTCTAATGTTGCCAATGATTTATCTGCATAAGGAATGGCCTTATTAAAACTTGCTTTTGAGTCTGCATTTATATCTGCTTTCCTTTTTACGTCTTCCGGCTTGGTACTTTTTATTTTAGAAGCAGAATCCCGAAGCTCAATACCGAGGTTATAATAATATTGCGCATATAGCCAGTTGTTATTTACGTCAGCCGGATCTATTTTATAAGCTGACTCTACCTGCTCTCCCAAAGTTTTCATTAGTGCATCCTTATTATTTATTGTAGTGCCTTCGTCACTATTATACAAGTAACCAAAAATATCGTTAGCGTAATTAAAATGATAAGAAAGACTGTCCGGGTATTTCGTTACCAATTCATCATACTTTTTAAACAGGGCCGGCTGGTCTTTTTTCTCCCGGTAATAATCCATTTCCACCAGGGTAAAATAATCACTATTAGGAAAGAGTTTGTTGCCGAGGTCAGCATATTTAATCATATTAGCTTCATCTTTTGCTTGTTTATAATGTAATGCAAGCCATTGGTATGGAATTATATAACCTGAATTGTCGTTTTCACCTGCTGTACCGGCAATGTTAGCATCAGCGAGCATTTGGAAATACTTCACGGCTGCTTCATCATTCTTTGCATTGAGTGCAGCTTTTCCAATGTTCAAAACCAAAGTAGTATCTACAGCGCCGATGTTAGCGTATTTTTTTTGTGCGATGTATTGGCCCACGTCATTTGCTTTTATAAAAAGGTTCATCGCACTTTCATAATTTTCTTTGGATCCGGAGGCAGCAGCATCATTAAAAGCCTTTGCTCCTGCAGAATAATAACCGCTATAAAGATCAAACAGAGCTTTGTACTGATCCTGTATTGCCATAAGCGAGACTTTGGTGTTGGTTGAATCCGCAATCGCCTTTTTATAAGCATCCAATGCTTCTGCCCTCGCATCGCCTGATACCAAATTGCCGTATTGATCTGAGTCAGCAATTTGACCATATATTTTTGCCTTCATATAAAGCGCTTCACCATTTGACGGATCTTTTGCAAGAAGGCCATCTATTTCTGTTTTGGCTTTATCAAGCTGTTTGGCATCGACATATGATTTTGCTTTTTTCATATCCTGCGCAAATAAAGTTGCAACAGAAAAAGTAAATATTAAAGAAAAGATTATTTTTTTCATATATAAGTGTTTATTGATTTTCAACATTGCTATCCGGTATATCTGAATTTTTATCTTCATCATCATCTTCCCCGTTTTCTTCATTGTCAGCCTTTTCATCAGCGACACTTTCATTAGACATATTATTAGATTCAGGGGTTGCTTCATTTTCATTCACACCTTCCTCAGCGGTATCTTCATCTTCTTCGTGTTCAGATAATTTTGTGATGGCTGCTATTTCGTCGCCTTCGTCCAACCTTATTAATTTCACTCCCTGGGTTGCTCTTCCGGCTTCACGTATGGTAGCAATCGAAGTGCGGATCGTAACGCCGGATTTACAGGTGATCATAAGGTCTTCTTTTTCACTTACACATAAGAGCCCGATCAACGAACCCGTTTTTTCAGTAATGTTGATGGTCTTTACTCCTTTGCCACCCCTGTTCGTAATCCTGTATTCTTCTACTGCCGTTCTTTTACCAAAGCCCTTTGCACTCACCACCAACACACTCACATCCGGGTCTTCACTATTAACACAAATCATACCAACCACTTCATCATTTTGACCGTCAACAGAAATGCCGTACACACCAATAGCGCCGCGACCTGTAGGCCTTACTTTTTCTTCCGGAAACCTGATCGCTCGTCCGCCGTTGATAGCCATCATTATTTCTTTTTTTCCATCTGTAAGGCAGGCTTCTAAAAGTTGGTCGCCTTCGTTTATGGTAATAGCGTTTACACCATTTTGCCTTGGCCTCGAGAAATCTGCAACCTTTGTTTTTTTGATAATTCCCTTCCTGGTGCAGAGCACTATATAATTGTTATTGATATATTCTTCATCATTCAGGTCCTTAATATCAATCACGGCCCGTACTTTATCATCCGGGGGAATTTGCATAAGATTCTGCAGCGCCCGGCCTTTGCTTTGTTTATCACCTTCGGTGATCTCGTATACTTTCAGCCAAAAACATTTGCCGTTTTCTGTAAAAAATAAAAGCGTGTGATGGGTTGAGGCCACAAAAAGGTGCTCAATATAATCTTCCTGTCTGGTGCTGCTTCCCTTGGCTCCACGGCCACCCCTGCGCTGCTGCCTGTACTCACTTGCTGATGTGCGTTTGATATAACCGAGGTGCGAAATAGTAACCACCACATCTTCTTCCTCTATCAGGTCTTGCATACTTATCTCGTTAGCGAGATAGGTAATTTCTGTTTTACGGGTATCACCAAATTTTTGTTTTATTTCATCCAGTTCATCTTTTATTATCTGGAAGCGCATTGGTTCATTATCAAGTATTTCTTTTAAATGTTGAATAAGCTTCATTATTTCAGCATGCTCATCTTTTATTTTATCTCGCTCCATACCCGTAAGCCGCTGCAAGCGAAGCTCCAGCACGGCTTTCGCCTGTATATCGCTCATACCAAAGTTAGCCATCAACCCTTCTTTGGCCACATCGGGCGTAGCTGAGTTTCTAATAAGTGTTATTACTTCATCCAAATGATCAAGTGCAATAAGATAGCCCTCTAATATGTGCGCTCTTTCTTCTGCTTTTTTTAATTCAAATCTCGTTCTGCGAACGATTACCTCGTGCCTGAAATCAACAAACTCCCTGATAAGATCTTTGATATTTAAAATCCTTGGCCTTCCTTTTACCAATGCAACATTATTAATTCCAAAGGAAGTCTGCAGCTCGCTATGCTTGTATAAATGATTGATGACAACCTGGGCAATTGCATCCTTTTTCAACTCTACTACTATGCGGGTACCTTCCTTGTTGTTGCTTTCATTATTTACGTCGGATACGCCTTCTATCACTTTATCATTTATAAGATGTCCGATCTTTTCCGTGAGCGTATCCCTATTTACCTGGTAAGGCACTTCGGTAATCACAATTTTTTCCTTACCAGTTTTTGTAGTTTCCACTGTCACTTTTCCTCTCAGCACTACCCTGCCCCGCCCCGTATACAGGCCGGCTTTTACGCCTTCGTAGCCATGGATAATACCGCCCGTTGGAAAGTCCGGCGCCTTTACAATTTTTATGAGATCATCAATGGTAATTTCTTTATTATCAATATAAGCAGTGCAACCATCTATTACCTCTGTGAGATTATGCGGCAACATATTGGTCGCCATGCCTACGGCAATACCGCTGGATCCATTTAATAAGAGCTGGGGAATGCGTGTAGGCAACACCGTTGGTTCTTTGGTGGTGTCGTCGTAGTTAAGCTGAAAGTCAATAGTATCTTTTTCAATGTCGTCCAGCATTGTTTCAGCAATCCGCTCAAGGCGTACCTCGGTATATCGCATTGCAGCGGGGCTATCACCATCCTGGCTTCCAAAATTTCCCTGTCCGTCCACAAGGGTATAACGCATGCTCCAGTCCTGCGCCATTCTTACCATTGTGTCGTAAATAGAAGCATCTCCATGCGGATGATATTTACCCATTACATCACCGACTATACGGGCTGATTTTTTGTAAGGCCTGTTGTAGAAATTTGCCATTTCGTACATGCCGTAAAGTATGCGCCGGTGCACCGGCTTCAGGCCGTCTCTCGCATCGGGTAATGCACGCCCTACAATTACGCTCATTGAATAATCAATGTAGGCGGATTTCATTTGCTCCTCAATGTTTACAGGAATTATTCTTCCCCTTTCATGGCCGTTTTCCGGAACTTGTTCTTCAATATTTTCCATAATTTTTTACTATCGGCAAATATACTTTTTTAAAGGCTGTTTTCCTTAATAAAAGTCAATATTTAAAGCATATTTATTACCATTTTTAGCAATCATTGTGGAAAAAAGAAATGCGAATTTTATGTGCTTTTAAATTCATTACAATCGTTTATTTTTTACTTCCTTTGTTTATCATCAACATAAGCTTTTAAGTATTTTAAGAAAGCTTTTTTTATGATGAATAAATACCAGGAAAAGTTGCAAAAAAATATCTGATTAAAAAGTTTAAATGAATTCAATCGTAATCTTCGGTGCGGGAAAATCGGCCACATCTCTTATTGAATACTTATGCATGGTATGTGACGACTATAATTGGGAACTTACTGTCTGTGATGCCAACCTGCAATTGACGCAGTCCAAGATCGCCGGCAGCAGCAAAGCAAAAGCCGTTTCAGTAAATGTAAGTAATGAAAAAGAGAGAGGTTCGTTGATACAAAAAGCAAGTTTGGTAATATCTATGCTTCCCCCACATTTGCATTTCTTAGTGGCGCAAGATTGCGTGGCTTATTCGAAACATCTTTTGACTGCTTCCTACATTGATGAAAAAATTAAAAGCCTGGAAGAAAAGATAAATCAAAAGGCTTTAATATTTATCTGTGAGATGGGCCTTGACCCAGGCCTTGACCATTTAAGCGCTATGAAAATAATTGATGGCATCAGGAATGATGGCGGAAAGATTACTTTCTTTAAATCACATTGCGGCGGCCTGGTTGCTCCTGAAAGCGACGACAATCCATGGCATTACAAAATAACCTGGAACCCCGCAAATATAGTAATGGCAGGGTCTTCAGGAGCACTGTACCTGGCCGACGATAAAGAAATTAAGATTGATTATTATGATGTGTTTGGTGCCTGCGCCAGTATAGATGTGCCGGGCTTGTTTCTGCTGGAAGGTTACCCAAACCGTGATTCGATTTCTTATATTGAAAAATATGGACTACACGATGCAAAAACATTTTTGAGAACAACACTGCGTTATCCTTCCTTCTGCACCGGTTGGGATAAAATTGTAAATATGGGTTTTACAGATACAGATGATGGAGAGCAGATAAAGTGTTGTAAAACTTATAAGGAATGGTATTTGGAAAAGATGAAATCATTTATATTAAAAAATAAAAAGCCACGATTTGAAAGTGATCTTTTGAATGCAGAATTTTCTGCGCAAATAAACTATCTCGGTTTAACAAGCAGTGAGATTATTGCCACTTCGCCAACTTCGTCCGCAGCTATATTGCAGCACTTGCTGGAAAAAAAACTTACGATGCGGCCAAACGACAAAGACATGATTGTGATGGTGCATGAAATTGGTTACTCAAAAGATGGGCAACATAGAATGGTTGTAAGCAGCATGATTGTAAAAGGCAACGATCAAATACATACTGCCATGGCCAAAACCGTAGGCTTACCCTTAGGCATAGCCGCTAAATTAATTATGCTCGGAAAAATAAAAACGCCCGGCCTGCATATCCCTGTTTCTGCGGAAATATATGAACCGGTGTTGGCAGAACTGGAGAAACATTCCATAAAGTTTAAGGAAGAAACTATAATGCAATAAAAAACGGAAAGGTTGTACACTTTCCGTTTCCCTTACCTGTTATTGAATGAGATAATTGTTATTACTGATTTGCCTCCTTCTTGGCGTCCTCTTTCATTTGCTCATTAGCAGTGATCAAAAATTCAACCCGCCGGTTTTGCGCCATGCCTGCATCTGTATCATTTGGATAAGCTGGGGCCGATTCTCCATAACCTTTGGTAGTAACACGGGCGGGTACAATACCTTGTGCTTCCAGGTAAGAAGCCACAGCACCGGCACGCCTTTCAGACAGCGCCATGTTGTATTCTTCGCTTCCCCTCGGGTCTGTGTGGCCCTGCACTTCTATATTAGTGTTCGGATATTTATTGAGCACATTCACTAAATTATTCAAATTAGTTTTCGCTGCATCTCCGAGCTCAGCACTTGAGAAGGCAAACAGAATTTTTTCATTAAACTCTACTTTAATTCCCTCATCCACTCTTTCAACCTTTGCTCCAGGTATATTATTTTTAATTTCCTCTGCCTGCTTATCCATATTTTTTCCGATGATAGCGCCTGCCGTACCACCAACTGCCGCTCCTAAAATAGTTCCAAGGGTTTTATTACCAAGCGCACTACCAATAAGCGTTCCACCTACCGCGCCAGCTGCACCCCCTATAGCCGCGCCTTTTTGAGTTTTTGTCGCATTACATCCTACACACATGATAGCCGCAACAGGTAAAGCAAAAAGTAAATTTTTAAAGAATTTCATAATTTTTTTTTTTTGATGTACTACCCTATTGCCAAACATTATACCAAAAGTGGGTTTAAAAAAAAACGAACTTTATAAATGACTGTCTGCATGAATGTTGGGAAGCTTACGCCGGATTTAGAAAAAAAGATCAAAAAAAAAATTGTAACGAATTACTCATTTATAATTTATTGTTCCACAAAATTTTTTGCAAAAAAAAACACCCGATTGCTAAGAAGTTGCAAGTAATTATACTTTTGAAAAGTAAGTCAACTCTTCTTTCAGCGAAATAGCGGGATTCTTACTAATAATTTCATTAGCCTTCATTAACTGATCGCGTAAAAACTTTTTATGGCCGGCAGTGTTTTCATTAAAAGGCTTATGGTTCCGGGCTTGCATTAAAGCGTTCACTTCCGTCATCAGCGTCGCAGTAAGTTCATCAATAAAGGTGTTGCAAAAACTTTCAAAAACATATTGAAGAGCAACTTGGTTAGCATGCACCAAATCACTTTTATAAAACCGGTAATCTCTTAACACATCTATCACTAACTCGTAAGCAGGAAAATACAAAACACGTTCATTATTTTCTTTAAGAGAATGTACCGCCTCAATAAGCCTTGCCTTACTCCGGTTGTTTTCAACAACGCCATCCCTCACATGCCGCACCGGGCTTATAGTAAAGATGATGGTAATACCAGGATTATAAGCTTGCAAATTTTTTATGGTGTAAGAAAAATCATCAATGATCTCTGCGGTCTCCACCAGGTTTTTTTGAAATAAAGAGGATGGCGCTTTGTGGCAATTACCAACGAACTCCTTATTACTTTTCAATTGATAATTGTAAGCCGTTCCTAAAGTGATGATGATGCACATAGCTTCTTTTAAAAATACATTTGCTGCCGACTGTGATTGATTTATTTTTTCCAACACTGTGCTTTTATCTGTTCCTGAAAAAGCAGAATGATGATGCCAACTGTGCCAGAGATCGTCATTAGAAAAGAGATCGTCTTCATTAAACTTTTTATTTTCTATGTAGGAGTTAAGCGCATAAGAAATGCTCAATGGATCATATAAAATTCCATTGGGATTTTGCAATACATCAAACTTTAGGTCCGTAAAGCGCTCCCCTATTTCTTCAGAAAAACAAGAACCGATAAAAAAAATTTTATCGGCATAGGAAATTTTAAATGTTGAAGGAACGATATTGAATGGCAAAATAAACTCCATAGTAATCAATTATTTTTCGAAAATCTCCGATGCCATAGCAGCACCTTCTGCAAGTGCCTGCATATTCAGATTTTTTAAAAAACCTTTCTCTTTGAGATACCCGATCATCAATTCCGAATCCATGTTTCCAACCAATGCATCACCGGCCATCGGGCAACCACCGATTCCTTTGAGTGCGCCGTCAAATCGCAGGCATCCATTATCTAATGCGGCGGCTAATTTTTGTTTCCAGTTTGCATTTGTAGAATGCAGGTGTACGCCCGTTTCTATGCCGGGAAATTTTTTAATAACCTTTGCTACCAGCGATGAAACTTGTGCAGGTGTTGCTACGCCAACTGTGTCAGCAAGAGAAATAATTTTAATCCCCTCTCCTGCTAATTTTTCAATCCATTGCAAAGCTGTTTCTTCATTATGTTCATCACCATACGGATTACCAAAAGCCATTGAAATATAAATCACCGGCTGCTTCTTAACTTCTTCGCATATTCTTTTAATTTCTTTTACTGTTTGCAAGGATTTATCAATGGTGCTGTTTGTATTGCGCATTTGAAAAGTTAGTGAAATGGAAAATGGAAATCCAAGGTAACTGATCTCTCCAAACTCTGCAGCTTCGAGTGCGCCCCTCACGTTAGCAACAATAGCCAAAAGTTTTGTGTTGCTATTGGCCAATGACAACCGATGGCTATCGAGATGACTAATTACTTCTTTAGTATCAGCCATTTGAGGAATTGCTTTTGGCGACACAAAACTTCCGAAGTCAATGGTATGAAAGCCTACTTCCAGTAATTTATTAATGTATTGAACTTTTTTTTCTGTAGGTATAAAATCTTTCCACCCCTGCATTGCGTCACGTGGGCATTCTACAAAATGGATTTCTGAAATTGGTTTTGTCATAACTGCTGGTATTTCTCCAATTTTTTACAAAGATAAATTTTTGAATCCTGGTGGAGTAAATAAGCATTTCAAAAGAATGCCGGGAAGAAATATTTTTAGAATGTATTGTAAGCTTTATTTTATTCTCTGTTTCATCACCTCATACAAAATCATTCCGGCAGCGACTGAAACATTCAATGATTCAAAATCATTCTTCATTGGAATCGTAAATTTATGATCGCACAATTTATATAAGGAAGGATGGATTCCTTTGTCTTCACTTCCAAGAATTACTGCTGACGGTTCTTTAAAATCTATATCAAAAATATTTTCTTCTCCTTTCATTTCACTTGCAAAAACTTTTATACCATTCAAATGCAATTCATTTATTGCATTGTGCAGGCTTTTAACCCTGCACACTGAGATGTGCTCAAGTGCCCCGGCAGAAGTTGTGATAGCATCTTCATTCAAAGCCCCTACCCCTTTTTCCGGAATTACTATTGCGTGAACACCGCAGCAGTAGGCCGTTCTGGCAAGTGCCCCAATATTTCTTATATCAGTAATGCCATCCAATAAAAGAAACAAAGGTGTTTCGCCGTTTTCTACTACAAGCGAAATTACATCCTGCAATTCCTGGTAATGAATTTTGGATTTTATGGCGATGCAACCTTTATGATTCTCGATATTAAAGCTTCTTAATTTTTCAAACGGCACTTTATTTATTGGTGTGCCGGTTCGTTCGGCCGTCATTCTCAATTCATCCGCCTCCAGAGAATGTATGTTTGCCTGCAGGTAGATTCTTTCTAATTGTTGGCCCGCGTTTATAGCTTCAATTATTGAAGGAATGCCGGCTATTAAAATATTTTTTTTTGGGCGATGATATTGAGGCCTGATAGTTTTCAAAATAATAGTGGTAATGTTTTTTTTATATTAAATGCTATCAACTTTTTAATTAAAAGTTGTGTTCAAACAATAAGTGCAATTTTTGCTTTTAGTAAATGTACCTCATTAGGGGTTTGATAATTAAACTTTCTAACGGGTCTGTTATTAATCATTTTTTCAGCATTTTTACATCTTTGGCAGAGATTTTATTGAAGTCTGTTATCTTTGGATCAAATCTTCTGATCACCCCATTTCTGTTTTCAACACTTCCTTTGTCCTGTGAAGTGTATGGTCTTGTAAAATAAGTTTTGATATTAAGTTGATCGGCAATTTCCTGGTGCAATCCAAAAGCCTGATCATTATCAAATGTCATTATTTTGAGATGCGTGTTATTTTTCATTCTTTTCAAAATCAGCTTTTTTATATGTTCGGTTTTTTCGAGCTAATCTTATCTATTGGTTATTAAAGTTGCTCTATCCAGCATTACTAAAAGCCCTCCCTGGTGATTTTTACCGATGATTAAATCTACTTTTATATCACCCGGTCTTTTTCTTCTGCTCACTAATTTAAACCGCTTATCGATAGGTATCCATTCGGTATCAAACCCCTGTTATCCTTATAATTACTACTTTTCCTACGAATGCTTTAAAAGCTTATAGGTTTTCTTAAAATCCTTATGCTCTTTTTTATTGCTAAACTTTGCCTGCCATATAAATTCAATAATAGTTTCATGGCTTACGCCACTTCGATTTTTTTTTCCATCCGGCACTTATTAACTCCGGGCTCAGGTTTCAACTGTCATTTTTTGTACCAATATCAATCTGGAGTTGGTAAGCCCGGCATTGGGTTTAACTATTAATTAGGGCAATACAATTTTATCTAAAATGCACATGGGTTTTTTTGTCAGGAACAAAATACTGTGAAAATTATCCAACATTCACGCCTTCATAAATTTCTGCTAACGGAATTTTTTCCTCGATCGCTTTGACGTGAAGAAAGTCGTCCATAGAATTATATTCTTCCAGCTCCCAATGTTTCATTTCATTGAGCCTGAATACTTCAAGATGTACAGCTTCAGAATCTGCGAGTATGTATTCCCGTAAGGTTGGTAAATCGCGGTACAATTTGAATTTTTCGCCGCGGTCATAATTTTTTGTTGATTTGGAAAGCACTTCAATAATTACCGATGGATTTAATACATTGTACTCATCATTATTAAGTGTAATTACTTCTCCGCAAATGATGGAGATATCTGGGTAAGTAAATAAAGTATTTGATTGTATATGAATTCGCTGGTCACTGTTATAAGGCTTACATTTTTTGCCTTTTAATTTATTAAATAAAGAGGCAAATAAAATTCCGCTAATAGCATTATGGGGCACTTTGGCTCCCGACATGGAAAATATTTCTCCCTTGTAATATTCATGTTTTTCATCCGAAGCATTTTCCATCTTAAGATATTCTTCAATCGACATTCTTTCATTGTTGTATGCAACAGCCGGTTCATTTACTTCCATTAAATAAAAGTACAAAATTTAAAAGCAGATACGTAAAGTTTCAAAGCAATCTTATTCTACATCTTTCACTACAACCAGATCAGCAAGGCTCACCGTAATTGGAATAGCGCCAACCTGCACAATGGCTTTTTTGCCACGAATATCGATCACGATCCCTACCTGCCGGTTAGCCATCATTTTTATTGTATCTCCCACCTTTGCCTGCTCATTCGTTTCAATATACTTGGCATCCATTTTACTTTGGCGCTTAGCTACAGACTGCTTTTCTCTCTGTTTAAAAAGCAAAGATTGCATCATTCTAATAACCTTATTTTTATCATCCGTTTTCTTCCACTCAACCAATAAAGATTTTAATTTTCGTTCCATCTCTTTCAGGTACAAAAATTTTTCTTCACTTATTTTATTTTTATGCTTTAGTAATTCTATTTGCTGGTGATGCTTTTCTTTATTGATCAAATGCTCCATCTCTTTTTTCAGCCGTTCATTTTCTTTCAAAAGCTTATCGAGGTTTTTCTTTTCAGCCTGCACATTTTGCAGATCCTGCTCCGTACGGTTCAATAATTTATCAAGGCTGAAATGATTTTCATCTACCAGTTTTTTTGCCTTATTAATGAGAGAGTGATGAAGCCCGATGCGTTCCGCAATCGAGAAAGTATAAGAGCTACCGGGCTTGCCAACAATCAGTTTATACAAAGGTTTTAAATTCTTTTCATCAAAAGCCATTGCGCCGTTTATGATACCTTGGACTTTGTTAGCCATCACTTTTAGGTTCAGGTAGTGCGTCGTCACTATTCCGAGAGAATGTTTTTTAGCAAGCTCTTCCATTATCACTTCTGCAAAAGCGCCACCGAGGTTAGGGTCGCTTCCGCTGCCAAGCTCATCTATAAAGAAAAGCGTTTTGCCATTGGCGTTTTCCATAAAATACTTCATGTTCAGCAGGTGCGAAGAATAGGTACTGAGCTCAAATTCCAGGCTTTGTGTATCGCCTATGTGTATCATCAATTGCCGGAAAATGCCAAACTCACTCTCAGGGCTACACGAAACCAATAAGCCACTTTGCAACATCATTTGTAAAAGCCCGGCTGTTTTAAGAGTAACGGTTTTGCCGCCGGCATTAGGGCCGCTTATTACTAATATTCTATTTTTATCATCGAGTGTCAGGTTTACAGGTATCGTTGGTTTCTGCTGTTTTTCATTGTAAATATATAATAGCGGATGGTAGGCATTTACCAGATTCAGCATCGCTTTATCTTTTATTCCGGGCAGGTTGCCATTGTATTCCAGAGCAAGCCGTGCCTTCGCCCTTATAAAATCGTACTCTCCGAGCATGTTATGGTACGCCTCCAGTACAGCATGGTAAGCCCTTACATTGGCCGTCAAACGATACAGTATTTTATTTACTTCTTTTCGTTCATCATTTTCAAAAGAGTAGAGTTCATTATTAAGGCTTGTTGTTTCCTCGGGCTCTATAAATGTAGTGCGGCGGCTATCGCTTTCGCCATGTACAATTCCTTTTATCATTCTTTTTTGCTCCGCAAACACTGCTAATACTCTTCTTCCATTGATGAAGCTTTCTTCTATATCTGCGAGGTAACCCAGTTTA
This sequence comes from Hanamia sp., assembly GCA_965217965.1. Taxonomy (GTDB): domain Bacteria; phylum Bacteroidota; class Bacteroidia; order Chitinophagales; family Chitinophagaceae; genus Ginsengibacter. The sequence goes on from CBDCJQ010000002.1 coordinate 2,971,653, forward strand.
TTCATACGGCTTACAATGCGGTCAAACATGCGGCGCAGCTCATTTCTCTTTCTATATAATGCCAGCCTTATCCTGCTAAGTTCTTCTGAAGCATTGTCTTTTACATTTCCATCTTTATCCAGCACTTCATCAATCAAGGCAACGATGGCTTTTTCAAAATAAGTTTTCTCGATTACCAAGGCTAAAGACGGATAAGCAATTCTGCGATCCTTATCGAACCAGCGAAACACTTCTCCTATTGCTATTGACAATCTTCTAAGCGCCATAAACTGGGAGCCCGCCAGCATGGAACCTTCGATACCAAGCAGTGTTAATTCTTTAGATAAATTGAACACAGCATTATCAGGAAAATTGAGATGATTTTGATGCAGCAATTTATATTCATGTGTTTGCAAAAGCTCAGGCTCAATAAATTCTTTGCGGGTATGAATTCTCAGGTTGATTGATTTTTGCCGGGCAAAATCCGTACGGCAGTGGGTAGCCAGCAGGTTTTGTACTTTATCAAATTCCAATTGTTGGTTGGCAGAAGCAGGAAATAATTTCATTGAAAGATTAAACGCCTTTAGTTTTCAGGCAAAAGTAATCATAGCATTTATTTTTCCATATTTAAGAAAAAAAAATCACTATTGTCCGGCTAAAAATTGTCAATTTCAATGAAACACCTGCTGGAATTAAGTTTCACGGCCCCATTCCCCGTCCGAACCGGCACACCAGCCCGGCGAAATCATTCTGGCGGGGGCGGGCTTTCGAGAGAGCCTGTCCCGAGAAAATCGGGAGGGTTGTCCATAGGTCACAAAGGACTCCTATGGAGACTTCTTTGGAGGGGCGAGGTCAATACCAGCGCGGTTACAACGCGTCAAGAAAGTCTGTGAGATTTATGATAACTTTTACCAATTTTTTTAAATAGAAATCATGCTAATTAAATGGTGGTTTATTAAGTTTTTTCAATGGACCAAAAATTAGTATGTTTGAACAATAGAACTAATATGAAGTTTCAAATTAATCATAAGAGCAGTATTCCTCTTCACTATCAAGTAGAAGAACTATTGCGCAAGATGGTCGCTACACCTGAGTTTAAGGAGGGTGCTTTTTTTCCAAAAGAGGTTGAACTCGCGAACAGGTTAGGTGTTTCCAGAAACACTATTCGCCAGGCAACAAATAAGCTTCAACATGAAGGTTTGATCGTAAGAAAAAAAGGGGTAGGAACCAAGGTGGCTGTAAAAAAGCCGTTGGCCACAGGACTGGATCACTGGTATAGTTTTACCCAGGAAATGAAGGAAAAAGGAATTTCCGTTATTAACCTGGAACTTAAAGTTGAGTGGGTGATACCGGAGAAAAAGTTAGTGGACTTTTTCAATATTCCTAAAAACACAAAGGTATTGAAGCTTTCCAAATTAAAAGGGACATCGGGCTATCCAATAGTTTATTTTGAGAGTTATTTCCACCCGAGGATCGGCGTAAACGACAAAGATGATTTTGATATACCACTCTACACAATGCTCGAGAAAAAATATGGAATTGTGGTTGTACGCTCGGCAGAAAACATAAGTGCAAAACTTGCAAAGACCATTGGAAAGAAATTAAAAATACCCGCCTCAGAGCCGGTTCTTTTCAGAGAGAGATTTGTATATGATATCGGTGACAGGCCTATAGAATATAATCTTGGTTATTATAGTTCAGATAAATTTATTTATTCAATAGATATAAAGAAGGCATAAAAAATTTAAGCGTTGTGTTTATGTTTAAACATTCTGACAAAATTGTGCTGGGGGTTGATGTGGGAGGTTCGCACATCTCCTCGGCATTAGTAAATGTTAAGGGCGAAGTATTATTAGAGACGTTGTGCAAAAAAACAGTAAACACCCAGGTAAAAAATTCAAAAATTATTATTGATCAATGGGTTCAAACGATAGAAGAAACGTTATTACATTTAAAGGAGAAAGAGTTGAGAGGTATTGGTGTTGCGATGCCCGGCCCCTTTGATTATGAAAACGGAATTTCATTGTTCGATGGAGTAGGAAAATATGAAAGCCTGTATGGGATAAATATAAAAGAGGTTATCAGCAACCGGCTAAATCTCCCTGCCAACTTTCCTTTAGTTTTTAGAAATGATGCTGACTGTTTCGGCTTGGGGGAAGCAACGACAGGAGAAGGAGCTTCGTATAAAAACATTATTGCAATAACGCTCGGAACCGGGTTTGGTACAGCATTTATTAAAGAAAGGAAATTAGTAAAACAAGGCAGCAGCGTACCTGAAAAAGGTTATTTGTATAACGCCCCTTATAAAGATGGTATCGCTGAAGATTATGTTTCTGCCCGTTGGCTGATAAAAAAATACCTCGGACTGTCAATATCCACTACAGTAACCGGCGAGGTTAAAGAAATTGCCAATGCCGCAATTATGCATAATGATTTTCATGCTAAAGAAGTGTTTGAAATTTATGGTAAAAGTATTGCTCATTGTCTTGCTCCATGGATAAAATCTTTTAAGGCGGAATGCATTGTTATTGGAGGAAGTATATGTAGATCGTCCCGGCTCTTTCTGCCGGCATTAATTGCCGAATTGAGAGCGCATTACGACATAGATATCAATGTAAAAATTTCCCAGAAGATGGAATTGTCTGCCATTGCAGGTGCCGCGGATTTGATAGAAATATAAATTAAAATCAGCTTAACAGCATCCGGGCAGATAACGTTGCTTGATAAAAAGATTACAAGACAAATTCAACCCGAAACGGCAAGAAATATTTGTCGTTTCTTTTATGAGATCTGCACCGCAAAAATTTGTATGCATTTCTCTGAGGCTTAATTAAAAGTTCTTATGAAAAGATTTTACAAGTTATACGCTTTGTCTCTATTAGCCATGGCACTGCATTGTACATCACATGCACAAGACATTTTTAAATATGTAGATCCCAACATCGGCACCGCACACAGCAGGTGGTTCTTCTATACGCCTGCGGCTATGCCTCATGGTATGGCCAAGCTGGCTCCTTCAACGAATGGGCATTATGGAAATCCTTCCGGATGGGAAGCCGTGGGTTATGATGCCCGTCACAATTCAATTGAGGGCTTTGTACATTTTCACGAGTGGCAGGTTGGCGGCGTCTCCGTTATGCCGGCTACAGGGCCGTTAAAAGTTATTCCGGGCGATCTTGAAAAACCGGATGAGGGATATAGGTCTCGGTTCGATAGGAAGAATGAAGTTGCAAAGCCCGGCTATTACAAAGTATTACTCGATGATTATAATATTACCGCAGAATTAACCGCCACTAAACGTGTCGGTTTTCATAAATATACCTTCCCAAAAAACGATCAGTCGAGAATCATTTTTGATATTGGAAATGTACAAGGTGAGAGCGGACCAGTCACAAATGCATCTGTCAGGATGATCGATGATACGCACTTCGAAGGCTTAGTAACAACCAATCCAAAGTATGTTCAGAAATATGATAAGGGTGGACGTGTCTCCATGTATTTCTGGGGAGAAGTAAGCCGCAAGCCTGTTTCGGTCGGAGGGTTTGATGCATCAGGTATTCAACAAAACAGCAACTCTGCCAAAGGTATAGGCGCTGGGTTGTTTCTTGAATACAATACAACAGAAAACGAAGTGATAGAATTAAAAGTCGGGCTTTCTTATACTTCCATGGAGAATGCAAAGCAAAATTTAATCACTGAAGCCGGGAACCTAACGTTTGACCAGGCACGTGAGCTTGCCGCAAAAACATGGCAAAAGGAATTGAGTAAACTTAGCGTTGAAGGAAATAATGACGATGATAAAACGAAATTTTATACAGGGCTATTTCATGCCTTGCTTGGAAGAGGAATTGCCAGTGATGTTAATGGCGATTATCCAAAACGGGATGGCAGCATCGGCCATTTGCCCAAAGGCAAAGATGGTGACTTTAAATATGACTTCTACAATACAGATGCTATATGGGGAGCCTTTTGGAATCTAACGCAACTGTGGGCACTTGCTTACCCGGAACACTATACCAGTTACGTACAAACGCAATTGGAAATATATAAACAAAGAGGATGGTTTGGTGACGGCATTGCCAATAGCAATTTTGTCTCGGGCGTAGGAACCAATTTTGTTGGTTTAGTTATCGCGGCGGCATACAATATTGGTTTGCGCAACTATGATATTCCTTTAGCGTATGAGGCTGTAAAGAAAAATGAATTGGGCTATGATAACAGGCCGGTAGGTTCCGGAAAAACAGACCTTAAACCTTTCCTCGACAAAGGATATTCGCCGACTCTTGAGGAAGACAAAACGGATAGTTCAGGTTCCCAATTTGGTGCATCCCATACACTCGAATACAGCTTCAGCACTTTTGCTGCTGCGCAAATGGCAAAATCTTTAGGGCACAAAGAGGACTATAAAAAACTAATTAAATATTCAGACGGCTGGTCACTGATTTTTGACCCGGCGGAAAAATTAATTCATCCAAGAAATGCTGAAGGAGCCTTTATTGATAAATTTGATCCATACCAGCCATGGCGCGGTTTCCAGGAAGGAAATGCTATTCAATATACTTTTTATGTTCCTCAAAATCCTGCCGGCCTCATAAACAAAATTGGCAAAGCTGAATTTAATAAACGCTTAAACACTTTATTTGATACTGCGCAGGAATATTCTTTCGGCGGTGGCAAGGAGATCGATGCCTTTGCAGGAATTAAATCTGTTTACAATCATGGCAACCAACCTGATCTTCATATAAGCTGGTTATTTAATTTCTCCGGTAAACCCTGGCTTACGCAAAAATGGACCCGCGCAATATGCAATGAATTTTACGGTACGGAGCAGATTCACGGCTACGGCTATGGGCAGGATGAAGACCAGGGTCAGCTCGGTTCCTGGTATGTGATGGCAGCGCTCGGTTTATTTGATGTGAAAGGTTTTACAGATAATCGTCCTATTATTGAAATTGGAAGCCCTCTTTTTAATAAGGCAACTATTCGAATGGGAAATGGAAAAAAACTAGTGATCAAAACAGAAAATAATTCAGTCAAAAACGTATTTATTCAATCTGCGCAATGGAATGGAAAATCTCTGAATAATTGCTGGATGTACAGGGATGAATTAATGAAAGGTGGTAATCTAACATTTACAATGGGAGCGATTCCAAATGAAGATTGGGGTACAAAAATTCCTCCGCCATCCGCCCAATAAATGCAGGATGCTTTTATAAAAAATTACCAGTAAAGCGATCTATATGAAATGTCTTCGCGTCGTTTTAGCTTTTATTATTATTTCATTGTTTATTTCCTCCTGTAAACAAAATGATGAATTGTTCCACCTGGTGTCATCAGACCATTCCGGAATTCATTTTAATAATAAGATCGTTGAAACGGATTCCATCAACCCGATTGATGTAACAAACATCTATAATGGTGGCGGCGTTGGCGTTGGCGATTTTAATAATGATGGTTTACAGGATATCTACTTTACCGGTAGCCTCGTATCGAATAAACTGTATTTGAATAAAGGAAAAATGCGGTTCGAAGATGTTACCGATGCTGCCGGAGTGAGCGGTGAAGGCAAATGGTGCCGGGGCGCAGCGGTAGTTGATATCAACAACGACGGATGGATGGATATTTATGTGTGCGCTTCCATGGATAAAGATCCTGAACGACGAAAAAATATTCTGTACGTAAACCAGGGGCTTGATAAAAACGGTTTACCTTTTTTTAAAGATATGGCTGCAGAGTATGGCCTTGATGATACCACACATTCAACCATGGCAAATTTTTTTGATTATGATAATGATGGCGACCTGGACATGTACCTCGTGGTAAATCAAATTCTCCCCAATGTAAACCCCGCTATGTTTAAAGCGAAAATTACCGATGGCTCTTTTCCAAGTACCGGACGGCTTTATAGAAACGACATGGACAGTTCAATGAAACATCCCGTGTTTACAAATGTTACGAAAGAAGCAGGCCTTACCATTGAAGGCTATGGCCACGGAGCAACTATTGCAGATATAAATAAAGATGGATGGAAAGATATTTTTGTGACCAACGATTTTATTTCGAACGACCTGCTCTACATAAATAATCATGACGGCACTTTTACTGACAAAGCCTCTTCTTACTTTAAACATACATCCGCAAATGGAATGGGCCAGGATGTGATCGATATTAATAACGATGGCCTCTCCGACATAGTAGAGCTTGATATGAACCCTGAAGATAATTACCGCAAAAAGATGATGATGGGGCCTAATAGTTACCAGACAATTTTATTCTATGACAACTTCAAATATCAAATACAATATGTTCGAAACACGCTGCAGGTAAACCAGGGGCCCCGTGTAAATTCAAATGATTCCATTGGCGACCCGGTTTTTGCTGACATGGGTTATTTCTCAGGCATGGCAGAAACTGACTGGAGCTGGACACCATTAGTTGCTGATTTTGATAATGATGGCTTTCGGGATTTGGTGATTACTAACGGCTTCCCCCGGGACGTAACAGACCATGATTTTATTGCTTTTCGGCAGGAGTCTTCATCGGTGGCATCTACTTCCTTTTATACTGACGCAAATACCGCAGGTCAAATTACATAATTACGCCTTTCGCAATGAGGGCGATTGTAAATTTAATAATGTGACTGCTGCCTGGGGATTGAGCAAGGTGTCTTTTTCTAACGGAGCCGCGTATGCGGACCTTGATAACGATGGCGATCTCGATATGATTGTGAATAATATTAACGATGAAGCTTCTCTTTATGAAAATAAATTGATGGATGCCAAACCGAAAGACAAGCATTACCTGGATGTACATTTGTCCGGTGATTCTTTGAATTTAAATGGACTCGGCACCTGGATAGAACTATATTATGGAAAAAACAAACAAGCATATGAGCAAACTCCCTATCGCGGCTACCTGTCATCTATCCAGCTAAATCCTCATTTTGGTTTTGGTGATGTTTCGGTAATCGATTCATTGGTGGTGATATGGCCGGATGGAAGCAAGCAATTACTTAAAAATGTTGCACTGGATCGAACCATAAAGATCGATAAGAAAAATGCGCAAAGAAGTTATGATTGGCACATACCGGTTCTTGCCCAAAATACTTTATTTAAAGAAGTTACCGATAACCTGGGCATTCATTATTCGCATGCACAAATAGATTATGTCGATTTTAATATTCAAAAATTATTGCCCCATAAATTTTCAGAATATGGCCCGTCGCTTGCTGCCGGAGATATAAACGGAGATGGACTGGATGATATGATCGTTGGCGGAAATTCATCTTTCGGAACAACAGTCTTGCTGCAGCAAAGTAATGGATCATTTACACAAAAACCCCCTTACAACACCACGCGAACACGGCGATGCACAATTCCAGGATATGGGAACCATTTTGTTTGATGCTGACGGTGACGGAGATTTAGACCTTTATATTGCGCGGGGAGGTTACATGAGCAAACCCAACACTGCCGCCTACCAGGACGAGTTTTTAAAAAATGACGGGCACGGAAACCTGCCTGCCGGACAGGCAGATTTCACCATTGATTCGGCAGCTATTTCTTTGAACTTCACCAGCAAGTCTTGCGTGAGGGCGATCGACTATGATAAAGATGGTGACCTTGATCTCTTTATTTCAGGCAGGGTCGATCCATGGAATTACCCCAAGCCTGTATCAAGTTTTATTTACCGGAATGATTCTAAAGATGGCCAGATAAAATTCACGGACGTTACCAGCCAGGTTGCAAAAGATTTGAATAACATCGGCCTTGTGTGCGATGGACTCTTTACTGATTTTGATAACGATGGCTGGCCTGATCTTATACTCACGGGGGAATGGATGCCTGTTACTTTTTTGAAAAACAATAAGGGCATTTTTACAAATGTAACCGCTACATCTGGTATCGCAAAAGAGGTTGGATGGTGGAACAGCATTACTGCCGGCGACTTTGATAATGATGGCGACATAGACTATATAATTGGTAATCTGGGAGATAATTCTTTTTATAAGGCTTCCCCGCAATACCCGGTTTCGATTTACGCAAAAGACTTTGACAATAACGAAAGCTACGATGCTGTCCCTTCATTGTTCTTACCGGCAAGTCAACAGGACACTTCCCGGAAAGAATTTCCTGCGCAGGGAAGAGACGACATCATAAAACAAATGATAAGAATGCGGGCGAAATTTAAAAATTATAAAGCCTACGCCACTGTTACAATGGATAGCCTTTTTACAAAAGATCAATTAAAAGATGCGTTGATTTTAAAAGCGAACAATTTAACTTCCTGCTATTGCAGAAACGATGGCAAGGGCAAATTTTCCCTGACTCCATTACCATTCACTGCGCAGCTATCAGCTTTGAACGGAATGGTGGTTGACGATTTTGATGGCGATGGTAATTTGGATGTCATCATCAATACAAATGATTACGGCACGGAGGTAAATACCGGCCGTTATGATGCATTAAATGGCTTAATGATGAAGGGCGATGGCAAGGGAAACTTTATTCCTCAATCAATTCTTGAGAGTGGGATCTTCGTTCCGGGTAATGGAAAGGCATTGATAAAATTGAGAAGTAAAAACGGAAAATACCTGCTTGCTGCCGGGCAAAACCGTGGGCCATTAAAAGTATTTGAACTAAAAAATAACGTAGCTAATATTGCCTTACAACCTAATGACGTTTGCGCTGAAATATTTTTCAAAAACGGAACAAAACGCAGGCAGGAATTTTACTATGGCTTTTCTTTCCTGTCACAATCAGCAAGATTTTTGACCATAGATAAAAATATTAGTGCAGTAATTATTTCAGATAGCAAAGGGCAGAAAAGAAAATTAGAATTTTAATATCTAAATTTTTTCAGCCTTGATCTTACTTTCCTGAATTGTGAGAGAGCTTTAAAAAATAACTTTTATGGAAAAAAGGCACTTCAAAACAGGCTATAACGTCTCCGCCTAAACGTCAAAATAGAGCACTCGCCTTTCTAAATAATTGCCAGGTTCTGCAGGTATTATTAATTGCTTTGAAAAGAGCACATCTTTTTCTTATGCATAAGACAATATTACCATAATATATCACGATCTACAAAATGCAAATGGCGGGCCAACCCCGCCAATTTGCTTTGCTATGAAAAGACTAAAACTCTATGGTATGTATCCGGAACTTCAATATCCCGGGTTCTGTTTTATCGCGTTGTTGCTTTTCTTAATCTCATCGTTTGGAATTGGGAACAAATAATAATAATCCCCTTTCCAGGGTGTTCTTACTTCTGCCTCAGCAATCACGCCGTAAGTATATGCTAATTTGCCTAACAGGTCTCCTGGCTGTGCTCCTGTCCAATCCATTGTAACACTTGTTAAACCACGAACTGGAATATCTACATTCCCTGGGGCAGCTTTCCAGCGCATAAGATCGAAGAACCTTGAATCTTCCAACAGCAATTCTTTCGCTCTTTCGTTTCTGTAATCTCTTACTAAATCGGCACCAGAGCTAATAATATCCGGCATATTAACTGAAGGCCTTTTTCTAATCTTATTGATGTAATCCCTTGCTAAAGCCTCGTCACCTAACGCTATTTGAATTTCGGCGTAGTTTAAATAAAATTCCGCCAGCCTCATGAAAACAACTACCTGGGCATAATCGTAATCAAAGCTGGCACGAGGCCCTTTAAAATCCGTTAACTTTTTAAAAGTATATCCCGTTTGAACTCTCCAGTGAAATGGCGTTAATCCCTTTACCCAATATGTTTTAGAATCCCTTCCAAAATCAAAAAGATCTTTTCCATTTATGGGATCTATTTTGTTAGGGTTTGCATAAGGAGGATTATTGTTGGGATTTGGATTTGCATCTTCCCAATATTCATAAGTTCTTACAGTGCTCTTTGCACCATCATTTATGGTTACCGGGCTTGCACCAGGATATATTATATCAACATAGTATCGCGGATCCCGGTTTACATTGGGGTACTGGGGATCATATCCCGAGGCAGGATTTACGGTTATCCCATCTGCCATATAAGGATATTCTCCGTTTGTAAGCTGATACATATTGATAAAAGTTTGGGTTGGCTCAATCCGTTGCCTGGCGTCAAAGCCGCTGGGCCAGTAATCGTAGTTAAATCCCCAATCGGGTATGCGGGTTCCGGGAGTAAAAGACTTCCCAAGAATAATCTCATCAGTTTTTAAAGGCTTAATAAACAAGTCTTCAGTTGTAGGATGTAATGAAAACCCTGCATCTATAACGGCTTTCGTAGCTACTTCCGCAGCCTGCCATTTGGCCATGTCGTTGGTAGGGTTATTTAATGGGCTTGCCACGTATAATAATATTCTTGCCTTTAAAGCCATTACGGCTTCTTTACTTATTTTGCCGGGCGAAGCATTAGTGCTGCTCAACAAAGCAGATGCAGAATCACATTGGCCCAATACAAAGGATGCGCATTCATCAAAAGTATTGCGGGGCACATCAAAACTTTGGTCATTAAGGTTAAAGCTGCTGGTTACAATTGGCACTCCTCCAAACGTACGCATAAGTTCGAAATACATCCACGCCCGTAAAAAGTGGACCTCTCCTTTCATTGGGGCAAGCACATCACCGGCAATGGAGGAGCCCTGAATTTTTTCAAAAAAAATATTCGCTTTTCTAATGTAACTATATTCATCGTTCCAGACATTTGTAAGGTCTGTTATATTATCAGGAGAAAGAAGCCCCTGCAGATACTCACGGATACCGGCAGAGCGGTCATGGGTTTCAGGCTGATCAACCGCAACATCAGTCAATGCTTCATAACCACCGGTGCCCGGACTCCAGGGTGGCTTGATACCATTATATACATTATATACATAATTTTGAAGAAATACAGCATCGTTAAAAACAGCATCTTCCGATATAGAATCCAATGGCTTTTTATCCAGGATATCTTTACTGCATGAGGCAACGATGACTACAATGCCCACGATGATTACTGCAATCATTTTCCAGCGCATTTTATTGAGAAGTAAATATTTCATTTTATTTTTTATTTAGAAAGAAAGATTAAGGCCTGCATTTAAAGTTTTCATATTTGGATAAGTACCACCATTCCCACTTAAAAATTCAGGATCTCCGTTACCATATTTTTTTAGATTGTTATACAGAAGAAATAAATTATCCCCTGATACATACAATCTCAAGCCGGAAATTCCAATCTTCGTAACTAATTTTGCAGGAAGATTATATCCCAGTTGAAGTGACTTCATCCTTAACCAGGTTACGTCGTGATAGTAAAAATCGTTATCAGCGGCAGCCACACCATTTGGTGCAATCTCAGGAAGCACGGCGTTCGGATTTTCTAATGAAAAGCTGTTCTTAGCTACATAAGCAAGCCCATTACCATTTGCACCGGAATTAAATCCGTTATTCAAACGATATTTGGCACCGCTTTGTCCCTGAAACAAGAGCGTTAGGTCAAAGCTTTCGTAGTCCAATCCTATTGTAAGCCCAAACTGCATTTTAGGAAATGCGCTGGCGTTGAATCTATACGTATCATTTCCATCCACAATACCATCGTTATTTAAATCTGCAAAGATTAACCCTCCGATAGTAGCCCCCGGGTAACCGGTATATTTAGTCAAGTCTTCCGCTGTGCGGTAAATTCCTATTGCTTTATACCCTAAAATAGAATTGATTGGATTTCCTTCAAGTTTTTGATAAGGTTCTGCCTGGGGTGTCTCATCAAAATAAATAATTTTATTATCGTTGAAAGAGAAGTTGCCGCTGAGATTAAGATTTAATTTCCCTATGCTCTGCCTGTATCCAGCCTGGAATTCTATTCCTTTGCTGTCCATTTTTCCAATGTTCTCATCAGGAAGTACCAGCCCCGTATAGCCCGGGATAGATGCTTGTCTGCGGCCAAGAATGTGGGATGTCTTGCTCCTGTAAAAATCCACTTCAAATGTTAAGTTGTTATTTAAAAAGCCGGCTTCCAAACCAACATCAGATTTCTCACTCACCTCCCAGGTAATGTTGGGGTTAGGTGTTGATGTTGCTGCAATGCCCCTTACATCCGCACCATTTACCACCCAACCGGGAGCATATCCAAATGCGCCGATGTACTGAAAAGGATCTACCCTATCATTACCCAACCGGCCCCATGAAGCCCTTATTTTTAAATTGCTGAATAAGTTTGCCGGCATAAACGATTCTTTACTGATTACCCAGCCTGCTGATGCCTGGGGGAAAAATCCAAACCGCTTGTTTTTAGGAAAAATATTGGAACCATCGTACCTGGCGCTGAGGCCTATAAGGTATTTATCCCTGTATTGGTAGGAAGCACGACCGAAATAGTTTTGCCTGGCAGATTCGGAGGCGCCACCGCTATTGCTGCCATTTGCTCGATCTGTACTTCCGGCAGACAATTGATCAATTAGTGGCGAGTCGAACCCAAGGCGTTGTGCCCAGAAATAGTTATCCTTATATTCACTTTGTTCATAAGCTACAAAAACATCAATTTTATGATCCTCATGAATGCGGGTTGAATAAGAAAGTCTTATATGTTCAGTGGTTCTAAGGCTTTGAGTAAAATCTTCCCTCAATCCGACGTCTTCCACAGATCTTGAAGGTACCTTCAAGATATCCCCTGCCGCATTTTTCTCGTAGTAAAACCAGGTATAGTTAAAAGCTTTGTTATAGTTTAAGGTTTTATCTATAGATCCAAAGCCATCTAAGGCAAGCCCTTTTACAAAAGGCAAATCATATTTAAACCTGATAGTTCCCATAATAACATCGGCTTTGTATCTGCGATATCCCGGACTGAGGATACGTGCCCCAGGATTTAACTGTGACCAGCCTTCGCCGGGGTAGCGATAATCGCCACCTATATAGGCCTCTTGCAATGGGCTGGTAAATGCAAGATATCCAATCTCTCCACCCGGGCCCCCCTGGGGAGTTTGCGTATCTTTTTCTCTTGCAGAAAGATCAACACTCACCGTTAGACGATTAGAAACTGATATATCCATATTACTTCTGACATTATACTGCCTGAGCTTTGACTTATCATCACCACGAAGAATTGCACCTTGAGAAGCTGTGCCAATAGAAGTAAAATATCTTATTTTTTCATTGCCCCCGCTCATACTAAGTGATTGCCTCGATTGGTTAGCCGGGGGGCCGATCAATGCCTTCCACCAGTCTTCAGCCCTTCTTGTTCCATCTGTAAAAGCCTGTACAAAATCAGCAGGAAAGTCTGGAGGCGTACCTTCCAATGCTCTCTTGTCATTAAGGACTTTCATGTATTCAAGGGCGCTCGCCGATCTTACCCTTGTAGTTGGAGATTGACTTGAAAAGTTAGTATTGAAACTAAAGCTTGTTTTTCCGGCTTTACCCCGCTTAGTAGTTACCAGTATAACTCCGCCTGCAGACTGGGCGCCATAAATGGCTGCTGATGCATCCTTCAATACGGAAATAGTTTCAATATCATTCGGATCAAGACGATTCAATCCATCAGGATCCGCATTGGCAACTCCATCGATAACTATCAATGCAGAACTGTTCCTGTAAGTATTGTTACCTCTTACTAAAATCTCGGCATCATCAAAACCCGGAACCGCACTTCTTTGGTTCACATATAATCCAGCCAATCTGCCGGATAAAGAATTTGACAACGATATAGCAACTGATTTCTTGAGCTCAGTGCCGGTCGTTTGCACTACCGCATTTGTAAGCTCCGATTTCTTTTTGGTGCCATATCCAACAACAACAACTTCATCAAGTTTTTTTGATGTTAGCTCCATAATAACATTAACTACGTTTGAAGAACCAACCGGTATTTCCCGGCTTACATACCCAACCGACGAGAATACGAGCACGCTATTTTGTCCCTTCACGCTTAAGGTAAAATTCCCATTTGCATTAGAGACAGTTCCATTAGCGGTGCCCTTCTCCGTCACATTTACCCCGCCTATGGCCTTACCCTGTTCATCTGATATTTTCCCGGTAACGGATATATCCTTAAAGCCGGCCAATAGCGGCGAATAGGCAAAAATTGATAGCGCAAACAGGCAAAAAGTGTATTTCATCTCTGAGCCGATCTTACTTATTAATTTACATCTCATAAAAAGTATTTATTGGTTATTAGAACTTGCTTACTGTATAATTCGAAGGGTAGAAATTTATAATTCCCATCCACAGTTTCTTTCTTGAAGAAAAATTCAAAAGTTAATGGGAAAACAGGAAAAATATTTTTTTGAATAGTTTACTCATAATTGTCAGTTTTTTTTGGATGACTTTAAGGTTATTAGCAATCATGGGGGGTCGCGAGAAAAACGCCAAAAACAATTACATGTTCAAACATACTAACATAATCTGACATTAGCGCTTTTTTTTATGAAAAAATTAAGAAAAAAAATAACCTATAATTTTTAGTGGCTTAAAATTGTCTTAAAAAATTCCATAATTTGACATATTGTGAGAGAGCAGAATTTTTCTCGTTAGAAATTTTTTTCTATTTATCAGCAAGCATATTTACGGAAAAAATACTGAGAATAAAGAAGAGGGTAATGATTATTAATGGCCTTTTGATGTGCGTTATACATTTAAGAATTCCTGTCTAAAAAATTCTGACAAAAAGAAATGCGATTAATATTTTTACTTAATTAATGATTAGCCTTTGCCCACAACTGCACGTTTGTAATAGCTGTATAGAGCACGCCGGCTGAACCACGAAAGTTGCCGGAACCCGCGGGTTTGCCATCTATTGAATACCATTCATAAAAACCTTTATTAGCCAGCACTCTCTCAATAAACGGCTTAAGCTCTGTGTAGGCTTCCTGCTCAAAGCCATTCCTGATAAGCTCATTAATCATGCGTGCCCCAAACCAGGTCCAATCACCGCCATTTTGATATCCATAAGGATACATACCTGTATTTTTAAAAACACCTTCTGGATAAGTGGGGTAAATCGTTAGGCCAATCGACATTGCTCCCGCAGCCTTTACATCTTCCAACATTTTTTCATTTACCTCACGTATTTCTTTTTTGCTTAACAACCCTGCTTCAATCGCTACGGCCGTACCGCCATGATAATTTATTTTATTCTCATCGAAAGAAGCCGGAAAGGGCGAACCATTTATGTAAAGATGCGGAATGAACTTTCGGTTTTTATTATCCCATAAGTACAGGTAAGTTTTATTCTCATCGAAAGAAGCCGGAAAGGGCGAACCATTTATGTAAAGATGCGGAATGAACTTTCGGTTTTTATTATCCCATAAGTACTTCCTGGCATTATGGCGAATGTTTTTACGAACCTGCGACCAATGTTGAGCTTTGGGAAACAGTTCTAGATAATTGTTCAATGCAATTACAAACATGGCATTATCGTAAATATCGATTGCGGGGTGACTGCTACTATCCATAACAACACCCCAGGGCGTTTCTGGTTGCACGTCGCCCCAGTCAACAGTTGTAGCCCCATAAATAAGCCCGTATTTTTTGGAGTAACGTTTTGTCATTAAAAAATTTAATGCATCCGACATGCGGGTTTCGACAGATTTCCCATCGATAACTTCTGAAAGAAATGCAATGTCTTTTGTTTCTTCCACATATTTATATACAGCTTGGATAAGCGATGTTTCCTGGTCAGTTTCCACCGTATTTTTATGGCCCTCAAATTCAGGCGCATTGGCACTATATATGTAATTATACCCCACGTTTGCGTCTTTTTTGGGGATGTAGCCATCAATGATATTTCCATCATTGCCTTACATCAAAAAAAATATCCGAAGCTGCTGCTTCACCGAATCGCGTGGCATTACCAGGCTGGAGAGCTGGATGAATGTGTTGAAATCCCGTATCCACACTTCGCCATAGCTATTGCCCGCATTAAAGCCGGTTTTAAGCAAATCAACGGCCATTGACTTAACGCGGTTTAAAGAACTGTCGCTGAGAATTTCTGTGGCTATACTTTGGGCTGACTGCGCCTGTAGCTGGAATATGAAAAGAGATGTCGCCAGGAAAAAGAAGGAAACCAATATTCTTAGGAGTTGTCACGAAATAAGGTTTACATGTTAGGTTTGATTATATAATTCCATTCCCCGTGAAAATCATCTTTAATCATATTAACTTTTGCTAACTCTTCATCCGATATTTTTATCCCCTTCTCATACACAACTGAATCTAACCTGGATTTTACTTTTAATCCATTTGACGTTTTGGTTGATGCTATCAAATCCACTATTAACTGTATACTCGTTAAGGGTCTCGCCCGCCAATTCATAGTAATGTGAGAGAACAACCGATGTTCTATTTTATTCCATTTACTAGTGCCTGGAGGGAAATGACATACATTTATTTCTTTTCCAATTTCATCTGCTAATACTTGTAGCTCTGTTTTCCACAATCTATTTCTTGAACTATTGCTCCCTCCTCCATCTGCTGTAATAAGTATTCGTTTTGATTTGTTGAATTTTTCTTCTCCCATTTCATTCCACCAACTGCGAATTGTTGCTACCGCAAAACTTGCTGTATCGTGATTGATTCCCACACTTACCCATCCTTCATTATTGGCTATATCGTAAACGCCGTAGGGAATAGCTTTACCTAAGTCTTTATTGATAAAATCATACACATTAACTTTTGTAGGATTTTTCGACGGAAGCCATTCTGTACCTGCGTTTTTGAAGTTTCCTATGTTCTCCTTTTTCTTGCAATCAACTGATATTACAGGGTCATTTAAAGACAAAAAATCATTTGCTAAGTTATTAATATGAATAAATTGAGCATCTCTATCTTCATGGCTGCTGCCTTCATCTGTTTTTCTATTACCCTGCAAGCTATACCCTTCATTTTTTAAGATTACCCCCACTAATTTATGACTGATATCGCAACCTCTTTTTTTAGCTTCCTCAGCAATATTGCGTAAGCTTTTACTAGTCCAAAGTAATGTTTTCATAGGATCACCCAAAGTATGAGGATTAACTATTTCTTCTACAACTTTTTCTATTTCACTATTTTTTTCAGTTTTCTTTTTACGGCCACCGCCTTGTTTTCTCACCCGTGCATTCCCCGGCACATTCTCAGTTGTTGCAGAAGCCAATTCTTTAATGCCGATGTTCAACGTCACTCTTGACATACCAGAAAGTGCGGACACTTTGCTTAATCCACCTCGTCCCATACTTTTTGCTTCTGCCGCTAATACCAGACGAGTTTGTTTTTCATTTAAAACAGGAAGAATCTCTTCATACTTTTTCTTCAACATTAAATCGAGTTGCATACGTTTTATTTTTTTACAAACGTACAACTTATTACGTTACAAATCCTTAGCTTCGTGTAGCCATGGCAGTAATACTACTTCTTGTTGCAGCTTTACAGCGCATTAATAAGACAGCCTCTCATGTTTCGTATAAACGCCTGTGTAATGTTCTTGCCACCTCAATGCCGGAGAACCTGTAACCCCCGCCTGAATGACGCAGTCGGGCAGGAGTAAACAGCCATCCGTTACAGCTTTATCCTGTCAACAGCAGAAAATCAACAGTTTGGTTCTCGACTTAGTTCCTTTCGACACGTCGTCAGTGGTTCATTTGCATTCAACTTCATTACACTTACCTGACACCTTACGATGCCTTTTAACCCGAACGCTCAATACCTTGTCTTTTCAACAAAGCACCTTCAGGCGGTTTGTACACTCCCGCTGCAGGGCGTGTACGGCAGGCCTACTGCCATCATTTATACAATTACGAAACAAGATTTTAATATCCTGTTTCTCGTGACACACTCCGCCGGAACTGAAGCTGATTAGCGAACAAAAGGTTGAGAATATATTCGTCACCCCGCCATATTGCCAAACCGCATGTAAGCCGCCGTTTTGTTGTCCTAAAGTTTGATTGATAATTGCAATTGTCCACCGAAACCAAGTTCAACAATTTTCTGTAAAGTCGAAATGCGGACGTCTTTAATGTTGTTTTCAACCCTGGAAATATAAGCCTTGTTCGTGCCGCATTTGTCCGCAAGCTGCTCTTGTGTCAAACCTTGTTCAAGTCTTGCTTCTTGAATTAAAGCACCAAGTTTAAATGCTTCAAATCCTCTGTCTAATTTGTCACGTTTAGCGGTGCCAACCTTACCATAATGTTCGTCCTTAAATTGAGCAAGTGTCTTTATGTTTTTATTTGCCTTCATAATATTCGGTTTTAATTTTTAATGCTTTTTCAATTTCTTGTTTCGGTGTCTTTTGGGTTTTCTTTTGAAACCCGTTTGCAAGAACAACTAAATTTCCTTCGTCAAAAAAGCAAAATATTCTAAAAATGTCATTCCCGCTTTGAACTCTTATTTCAAAAAGTTTGTCTGTGCTTGCCAAATGTTTTAAATATGTTTCAGGTACTTTCTCTATAAGTTCAATTAAATCAAAAGTCCAAACAATTTTGTCCTTAACCTTTTGTCGTTGTTTCACAAAGAAGTCATTAAAGTAGTCTTTGTAAAAAATGATTGTCCGTATTTTATTTGTGAGTTTCAAGTTTCAAAGATACAAAAGTTGTCCAAATGTACAACAATGTTTTGTTACTCTATTTGAAATCCCAAGTCTGAATGTTGTTCGGAAAAATGGAGGCTTACGGTAAGGCTTGGCGATGGGCTGGACATTTTAATGTCCAGCCCAGCAACCGCAGCCCAATAAAGTTGCGCAGTTGAAGGTAAGATAAAATGATCAGCGATGCTCGTCCAGCCCCGAACAAAAGCCCAGCAAAGTTACCGCTGCGGGGGCAGGACAACGTCCTGCCAGCCTAACGCCAAACCCCATGTAGGTGGCAGTGCAAAAAAGAAGATTAAACTTTTAGAAACTAAAAATGCTGATTAGAGATTTGCTGCTTACGAAGCGACAATGTTGATTTTTTGCCATTGCCATCCTACGGTAAGGCTTGGCGATGGGCTGGAATTCAATGTACTTTCCGCCCGAACGTCAGCCGATTGAAAAACAAAAGATGAAGATAACAACAAAAAGCTGATTTATATTCTTCAGCACAGAACTATTGCTGATAGCGAACTGCTGCCGATTGCCCCAACGTCCAGCCCACTATTGGCAATACTATTGTTGTACTAAACCTACGGTAGTTTAGTAAGCACCGTGCTATAAAACCAGAGTGCTTACATTATGCATATTAAATAACCAAAAACATTTATTATGCAAACAAAACAAACTAGCGGTCTGCGCACCGTAGACTTGGGTTATGTAACCATTGTACAGCAAGCCTGTAACAAAGTAACAGGATTTGAACAACTGTACAAAGAAATGGAGCGCTCTGTTTCTATCACAGGAAAGTAAGAGTACTCTTACTAACTACTGGCGACAACTGGCACACTTAGCCCTTCATTACAACCAGTTTCCTTTAGAGCTGGATGCAGAACAGGTAATGGATTACCTGCATCTGGTTAAAAGCCGCGGCACTACGTCTGCTACGTTTTTTAAATTCACGGTATATGGATTGCGCTATGCGTGCCGTATGCGTGGGTTGGAATACAAACAATTTTCACTGCCTGCCATTGACAAAGATGTTAAGCTGCCCGCTGTGCTTAACGGCAAGGAAGTAAAAGCATTACTGCAAGCGTGTAAACTTTTAAAGCATCGTCTTATTATAGGCCTATGTTATGGCTGCGGGCTCAGGTGCAGCGAAGTGCGCAAACTTCGTGTAGCCGACACCGATATACAACGCGGCATGATGCATGTAAAGCAAGGTAAAGGTTCCAAAGATCGCTGCCTTCCGTTAGGCAAGATGCTTTGCCGTGGTATTGCCCAATACATTACTGCCGAACATCCGCGCAATTATTTATTTGAAGGTAATGGGGGCGAAGCTTTATCACAGCGGGGCACACAATGGGTAGTAGGCCAGGCGGTAAAGCGGGCAGGTATCCGTAAAGAAGTGCATACGCATACCTTACGCCATAGTTATGCCACGCATCTTTTGGAACAGGGTGTAAACATTCTTACTATAAAGAATCTGCTGGGCCATGCACACATAGAAACAACGATGGTGTATCTGCACATAGCAAAACCCTCGCCTCAAACAGTTTTCAGCCCTTTGGATAGCCTGTATAAGCAAAGCTGATGCAGCCAAAGCATGAAGTGGCTAGTGTGCTTAATATGCACTGGCCTGCTATGCAGCAAAGTAAAAAGTTCAACACCTGGCAACGGCGTGCACTTGATGCTGTTAGAAGATGCCGGAGTGCAGCACTTGGTGCGCATGTAGATGCCTGCCTGCCGGACAGGCAGGGATGCACCTCCTGCGGACACCTGCGCATTAGCTATAATAGCTGCCGCAACAGGCATTGCCCTAAGTGCCAGGGGCATCACAGAGAAAAATGGATACAGGCAAGAGAAGCCGAACTGTTGCCGGTTCCTTACTTTCATGTAGTGTTCACTTTGCCCGATACGCTCAACCAACTCTGCCTGCACAAGCCTGCTGACATGTATAATATGTTGTTTGAAACGGTATGGAGTGTCATCAATAGTTTTGGTAAAGATGCTAAATGGCTGGGCGCACAAAGCGGCATGGTTAGCATTCTGCATACGTGGGGGCAAACGATGACCTTGCATCCGCACCTGCATTGTATTGTACCGGGCGGTGGCCTCAACAAACAAGGTAAGTGGAAAACAGCGAAGACAAATGGTAAGTATTTGTTCTCCGTAAAAGCAATGAGCAAAGTGTATCGTGGAAGATTTATTGCCTTATTAAAACAGAGATTATCCGGTGAGATGACACCTGAGGTTGTAAATCAACTTTACAAAAAAGATTGGGTCGTGTATGCTAAGCGCCCCTTTGGCGGCCCGCAGAGTGTTATAGAATACTTAGGCCGCTATACCCATACTTGTCCCGCACTTGTTTCGGGAAAATAGCCATCAGCAATCACCGGATTAAAAACATTGCAGAGGGCAAGGTTACTTTTTCTTATAAAGATTATAAGCACAGCGCTGTAACCAAAGAAATGGATCTGCAACCATTAGAATTTATCCGGCGCTTTGCTTTGCATATTTTGCCAAAAGGTTTTGTAAGAATACGGCATTACGGCATCCTCAGCAGTACATCAAAAGCCAGGTGTGCTGCGGTTATAAAAGAACAATTGCCGCCAATGCCGGAAGTAAAAAATGCAAAGCCTAAAAAGGAAATGTATAACCCGGAACAGTGTGTGTTGCAAAAAAGAAACGATGCAAACGCTGTTACGTTTCAATCGCAGAGGGCCGCCGGCAGACAGGAAGCAAATGGCTAAAAATATATTGGAAAGCATAGGATAAAAAATTGCTGCTAATGCGGCATGAAAAAACTATGCTCCCTTGGAAAAGTTGTAGCCATTTTAGAAAACTTTTTTCAACAATGGCACCGAATGATGATCACAAAAATGAGGAAAAAAGTATGGTTGACTATTAAAAAAGATATTACAATAAACCACACATCATAACATCCATCCATAGCCGAAAAGTCCTTTCAACTCAAAACCCATAGTTCATACAAGATCAGGCACCGGTTCCGTACAACACCGGACTTCGTCGTTGGCACTGCGTGCCCGACGAAGTCTTATTTGTTAGCGGCTGTGCTTCTTGTTTGGAAGTTTAGGGAAACCTGATTTCTTAAGCTGCTCATTTGCCTTAGCAAGCTTTTCAGGGAAAAGAACAACATTGTCGTATTTGTCTAACGAAGGGTCAATGCGAACAGCGGGGATTTTCTTTTCGTTGATTTCAAGCATATTTTTCATAGTTCAAATTTACTGCATTTTGCGGTGAACAGCAAATGCCTGATAGTCCTTTCCCTTCTCGTACCATTCCCATTCGCTTTGATGTTCACCCATGATATCAAAGTCCTCTTCTACGATGTCAAAATATTTGTTGATGCCCATTCTATACAATCTTGTCCTTGTTGCTGTGCTGCCTGTTGCATAAATCCATGCTTCGGGGTATTGTCCTGTAAATGCGTAAACAGCAGCCACTACGGTTGCTAAAACTTTTTCGCTGTCACCATTGTCGGTAATAACCTTGTCGTCAAGTTGCTTGGTTAATGAGTTCATGTCTCCAAAAGCAAGATTATAAAGATTGTGTAAATTCATTTGTTGAAACTGTACAAGCTTTGTGATTTGTCCTTTAGGTCCTTCGCTTAGAAATTCAAAAGTTGTAAGGTTTCTCCCTGCTATCAGTTCGTAACGGTCAAGTTTCATGCTGTATAAATATCGGCATGAAGATAGTGATTTCA
Source organism: Hanamia sp. (assembly GCA_965217965.1). Lineage (GTDB taxonomy): Bacteria > Bacteroidota > Bacteroidia > Chitinophagales > Chitinophagaceae > Ginsengibacter. The sequence goes on from CBDCJQ010000002.1 coordinate 2,993,827, forward strand.
AGCTTGTTTGAAGTTATAGGAAACTGTCCGAACGCATAGCCACTAACGAACAGGTATTGCCGATGGCGGGGCATTTGAAAAACCTCCGCCTGGCAACCGAAGTTAAATTGAAAAACTTTTGTTGAAGTTAACAACAAAAAGCCGAATAGCAAACGGTCGAGTAGGCAAGGGCATTTCAGCCCAAGCCTCTCACAAAACCGTGCTTGAGATTCTCACCTCACACGGCTTTTCTTATTCAGCGTAAGAAGATTCTTACACATAATTGAACTAAACTTGATCGTCCATGGATAGTCCATGTTGTCCTTTTTAGTGCAAACGAATAAGCTGAACCCTTCGCTCCATCTCCATTACAGAAACTTCTTCACTACTACGATTCAGTCTGCCACTTCATTACGCTTCGGCTTCCTTTGGAATACCTTAATCCTGTTTCAAACAGGAGGCTTATTGCACATCGTAATGATAGTTTCTCACGTTCCCTATAAAAGCCTGTGTTAGATTCCTGCCGCCTCAATCCCGGTTGACCTGTAACCCCCGCCTGAATGACGCAGTCGGGCAGGAGTAAACGGATCTTCCATTACAGCCTTTCCTATCAGAGCTTGAAGCCAATAGTTTTGTCAACGACTTAGTTCCTTTCGAGACGTCATCGAACGGTTTACTTTCGTTCAGCTCTCTTACACTCACCTGACACCTTTATGATGCCTTTTCTTCATCGCTCAATACCATAACTTTTGATTACAGCACCATGAAGCGGTTTATATACTCCTTCCGTAAGGCGTATATGAGGGGCCTACCCCCATCTTTTATACAGCATTGAAAAGAACTTCGTTCTTCTCATTCGTGACACACTCAAGCTGGAACAAAAGATAAATAGCGAACTGCTGCCGATTGCCCCAACGTCCAGCCCACTATTGGCAATACTATTGTTGTACTAAACCTACGGTAGCTTAGTAAGCACCGTGCTATAAAACCAGAGTGCTTACATTATGCATATTAAATAACCAAAAACATTTATTATGCAAACAAAACAAACTAGCGGTCTGCGCACCGTAGACTTGGGTTATGTAACCATTGTACAGCAAGCCTGTAACAAAGTAACAGGATTTGAACAACTGTACAAAGAAATGGAGCGCTCTGTTTCTATCACAGGAAAGTAAGAGTACTCTTACTAACTACTGGCGACAACTGGCACACTTAGCCCTTCATTACAACCAGTTTCCTTTAGAGCTGGATGCAGAACAGGTAATGGATTACCTGCATCTGGTTAAAAGCCGCGGCACTACGTCTGCTACGTTTTTTAAATTCACGGTATATGGATTGCGCTATGCGTGCCGTATGCGTGGGTTGGAATACAAACAATTTTCACTGCCTGCCATTGACAAAGATGTTAAGCTGCCCGCTGTGCTTAACGGCAAGGAAGTAAAAGCATTACTGCAAGCGTGTAAACTTTTAAAGCATCGTCTTATTATAGGCCTATGTTATGGCTGCGGGCTCAGGTGCAGCGAAGTGCGCAAACTTCGTGTAGCCGACACCGATATACAACGCGGCATGATGCATGTAAAGCAAGGTAAAGGTTCCAAAGATCGCTGCCTTCCGTTAGGCAAGATGCTTTGCCGTGGTATTGCCCAATACATTACTGCCGAACATCCGCGCAATTATTTATTTGAAGGTAATGGGGGCGAAACTTTATCACAGCGGGGCACACAATGGGTAGTAGGCCAGGCGGTAAAGCGGGCAGGTATCCGTAAAGAAGTGCATACGCATACCTTACGCCATAGTTATGCCACGCATCTTTTGGAACAGGGTGTAAACATTCTTACTATAAAGAATCTGCTGGGCCATGCACACATAGAAACAACGATGGTGTATCTGCACATAGCAAAACCCTCGCCTCAAACAGTTTTCAGCCCTTTGGATAGCCTGTATAAGCAAAGCTGATGCAGCCAAAGCATGAAGTGGCTAGTGTGCTTAATATGCACTGGCCTGCTATGCAGCAAAGTAAAAAGTTCAACACCTGGCAACGGCGTGCACTTGATGCTGTTAGAAGATGCCGGAGTGCAGCACTTGGTGCGCATGTAGATGCCTGCCTGCCGGACAGGCAGGGATGCACCTCCTGCGGACACCTGCGCATTAGCTATAATAGCTGCCGCAACAGGCATTGCCCTAAGTGCCAGGGGCATCACAGAGAAAAATGGATACAGGCAAGAGAAGCCGAACTGTTGCCGGTTCCTTACTTTCATGTAGTGTTCACTTTGCCCGATACGCTCAACCAACTCTGCCTGCACAAGCCTGCTGACATGTATAATATGTTGTTTGAAACGGTATGGAGTGTCATCAATAGTTTTGGTAAAGATGCTAAATGGCTGGGCGCACAAAGCGGCATGGTTAGCATTTTGCATACGTAGGGGCAAACGATGACCCTGCATCCGCACCTGCATTGTATTGTACCGGGCGGTGGCCTCAACAAACAAGGTAAGTGGAAAACAGCGAAGACAAATGGTAAGTATTTGTTCTCCGTAAAAGCAATGAGCAAAGTGTATCGTGGAAGATTTATTGCCTTATTAAAACAGAGATTATCCGGTGAGATGACACCTGAGGTTGTAAATCAACTTTACAAAAAAGATTGGGTCGTGTATGCTAAGCGCCCCTTTGGCGGCCCGCAGAGTGTTATAGAATACTTAGGCCGCTATACCCATACTTGTCCCGCACTTGTTTCGGGAAAATAGCCATCAGCAATCACCGGATTAAAAACATTGCAGAGGGCAAGGTTACTTTTTCTTATAAAGATTATAAGCACAGCGCTGTAACCAAAGAAATGGATCTGCAACCATTAGAATTTATCCGGCGCTTTGCTTTGCATATTTTGCCAAAAGGTTTTGTAAGAATAAGGCATTACGGTATTTTAAGCAGTACTTCAAAAGCCGCATGTGCCCTGGTTATAAAAGAACAGTTACCACCGCTGCCGGAAATAAAAAATATAAAACCAAAGGCTGAAATATATAATCCTCTTCAATGCCCTTGTTGCAAAAAAGAAACGATGCAAACTGTATTGCGCTTCAACCGCCGCGGGCCGCCTGCAGACTGCAGCAAATGGCTAAGAATATTTTGGAATGTATCGCATAAAAAAAGCTGCAGCACAGCGGCAGGAGATAACTGTGTGCCTTACTTGAAAATTACAGGAACTTTTGAAAAGTGTTAAAAAAAATCCGGATGAACACTCCTTAAAAAATATAAGAATCCGAAATGTTGTGTCGCGTGGTTACTGTTTTAAAAAAAGAATATAACACCCAACTCTACCCGCAAAGTTCATCCAACTCAAATCCCATAGTTTATAAGAGATCAATCACCAGTTCCGTACAACAGGCGACTTCATCGGAGGCACTGCGTGCCCGACGAATTCTTATTTGTTTAGGTGCTGGCGTTCTGTCTGTCGATTCTGTTTTGGCGGTATTTACTAATGTCTTTGTTTCTGGATATAGAGCAAAGCTGATAGAAGTATCAATGATAACACTTCTATCAGCTATTTTACAAAGATACGGGAGAACTCTTTATTAACCCATTGAATGGAACCCTACCTTGTTTCCTTCTGTGTCGATAAAAAGTGCAATAAAGCCCCTGTTTTCACCAATAGCAGTTTTCGGCAGAATAACTGTTCCACCGGCACTTTCTACTCTGCCTAATGGAACTGAAAGGTCATTTCCGCCATATAGGTAAACAGTTGTGCCGGTCATTGCAGGAACAAAGTTTTCACCGATAGCAATTGCTCCGCCAAATCCGCCTTTTTGTGGATCAGACGGTAAATATGCATATTGCATATCAGGATTAGGATCGTCATGAATTTGAGCATCTAAAACTTTTGCATAAAAAGTCTTTGCTCTTTCGAAATCTGTAGCGGGTATTTCAAACCAATTTAGAGTAGTTACCATGTTTATTAAAATTTATATGAGTGTTTATTAAAGTTTGTTGTTTTTATTTTTTAGTTGTTAAGGAATTAGCACAATTTTACCTGTTGTTTTCCTGTTTTCCATTTGTCTGTGTGCTTCGGCAGCGTCTTTTAAAGGGAAGGTTTGTCCGATGTGAACTTTTAGTTTCCCTGTTGCAGCTTGCGAAAACAAATATTGATAAGCTTCCTGCATTAAATCTGGCTTTTCGAAATAACTTGCTAATCCAAAACCCTGTAAAATGTGGTTGTTATTTACAAGTGTAAACGCTTCAATTGATGTAGATCCACCAGTTGGATTTCCAAAACTTATCAGCCTACCAAAGGGCGCCAGGCAATTAAAGCTATTTCGCAGAATTTCGCCTCCTGTAGAATCTAAGATTAAATCAACACCTTTTCCTCCTGTAGCGTCCTTTATTTTTTGAACCCAGTCAGATTCTGTATAATTTATTAATTCATCTGCACCCAATGATTTGGCAACCGCAAGTTTTTCAGCATTACTTGCGGTAGCAATTATTTTACCTGCTCCCATTTGCTTTGCAATTTGAACTAGTAATGTACCCACACCACCAGCTGCTGCATGTATCAGCACAGTTTGTCCAGCTTGTAATTTCGCTCCGTCTTTCAACATCAGGTATGCGGTAAGGCCTTGAACTTGCAATGCCAAAGATTCTTGGGCAGAGATAGTAGGCGGAATAACTGCTGCCAAATAAGAGGCTGTAACAGCATATTGGGCATATCCTCCGCCATTAGGAAGCATAGCAACTACACGATCTCCTACGGAAATATTTTCGACAGCTTTTCCAAGATCAGTAACTATTCCTGCCACTTCAAAACCGGGTAAATAAGGTAAAGAGACTGGGAATACATATTTATTTCGTCTTTGCATGCCGTCAGAAAAATTCACCCCTGATGCTTCAACTTTAATTACAATTTGCCCATCACTAGCAGAAGGCATCGGTACATTATGTAAGATCAATTTTTCAGGACCCCCAAATTCATTTACTATTATCTGTTTCATTGTTTTCCATCTATTTTTTAGTTGTTAGTATTTAATTGACTAAGTCCAAAATTTTGCAGAATAATTTTTGGCCACTGTCTTATTGGGCACCAGTACCCACGATAAAAAATGACTACAACCTTTCCTTTTTTTAAAGCATCGTTTAAGCTAATTGATTTACCATTTTGATCATTTCCTTTAAAGTCAGAAGCTTTTTCGCCTACGTTTAAACCATTTTGTGCAATGGCTAAGTTGATAGGATGGTTGCCATTACGGCGATAATTATTTTTTTCATATTTATTATTTTAGTAATTAATTATTTACGCTACTTCGTAAATTGATTCAATATTACCATGCGTGGCTTTCGAATAACCACACACATTTTTAGCATCGTTAACTAATTCTTGTGCTACTTCTTTGGTTACACCGTCAATTTTTATAAGCAAGTGCGAACTTAAAACATGACCGCCATCCAGTGAATTAACTGCAACTTTAGCTGTGACGTTCACTTCACCGATTTTAATTTTTTTAGTTCCCGCTACGGCCATTAAGCTCTGTCCAAAACAAGCCGACCAAGCTGCTGCAAAAAGTTGTTCGGGATTGGTGGCGCCTCCGGAACCGCCAAATTCTTTAGGGAATCTTACATCTACGTCTAATATTCCATCAGATGATTTTGAGTGGCCATTACGGCCTGCAGTAGTAGTAACTTCTGCTTCATACAGTTTTTCCATGTTGTTTGCTTTTTATTTGTTGTTGTTATTTATTTTTTAAGATACCGCTATTTGTATCTCACTATTATTACACCTAATACAACCAATACAGCACCTGCCGCTTTAGTAAGTGAAAATGATTGCTGCGGCCCGAACGTACCCAAGTGATCTAACACAATCGATAGTCCACCCAGTTATCCATGTAAATTTGAGCGTCGGACATTAATTTTCCAATTTCTGAACTGGACGAACTTCTACTCTTCCGTTCTCTGTAAAAATAGGACACCCCTTTGAAATCTCTACAGCCTCGTTAATGTCTTTTGCGTTAACGATGAGATAACCATTAACCATTTCTTTGGCTTGGATAAAAGGACCATCTGTAACGACCTTATTTTTTCCGTTTACCTGTTTACCAGTGCGCTGAAGAGATTCACCCCCTACAAGGATTCCTTTTTGGCCAAGACCTTGCATCCAGGTCATCCATGATTGAATGTATTCCATCGCTTCTTTTGAATCATTTGCATTTTGGGGGTGAGTGTCACCGCCTCTGAATACAAACACAAATTTTTCCATTTTACCATCTACCTTTGATTGTGCGTAACTGCTAATCGTAGCCATAGTCATGATTGCTACCGTAAATACTACTGTTTTTAGATTTTTCATTTTTTCGATATTTAAAGATTAATTTATATTAAGTTGATTGAGTCCAAAATTTTGCAATAGACCTGCCTGCACTTTGCTGGATGTGTCGTTAATGATTTTGGTAACACCACCTGTCATTTTATCAACAACAGTTCGAAGCGGACGTTTGCCTTGAGGCTGGTTCACAAGGTTCAAAATAGCATCGGCTACATCTTGCGGTTTGTTAGGAACATTTTCATCCGACATCATCAATTTAATACTATTAAAAAGAGCAATCATCATTTCAGTTGACTTTCCATAGTTCTCAGTTAATGAAATGTTGCCAGGTGTAAAACTTTTTTGAAAAATTTCAGTTGGAAAAGGACCAGGCTGAACAATTGCTATGTCTATACCTAGAGGTTTTAATTCATAAGCTAAATTCTCGGAAAGAGCTTCAACAGCCCATTTAGTAGCATCATAAACGCCACCAAACGGAATGATAGTTCTACCAAGAGTACTTGATATCTGGATTATCAATCCGGTTCCTTGATCACGAAGTACTGGTAGGAAAGCATTGTTCACCCTAACACCACCAAAAACATTTACATCGAAAAACATTCTGTAGTCTTCAATTGTAAATGTTTCCTGAATTCCACCACCATAAATTCCAGCATTGTTAATGATAACATCAATGCTTCCGTTCGTTTCCGATAAAATGAGTGTCTTAGCATCTTCCACAATTTTGTCTTGGGTTACATCAAGCTCTACTACCCGAAGGTTTGCCTGATGTGATTTTGCCCAATCCAGCAGCGCGTCTTTATGCGCCTTGTTTTTGCCTTTTATATCTCGCATCGTAGCATAAACGGTGTGTCCATTTTCGGCAAGTAGTTTGGCGGAGAGGTTTCCAAAACCTGTGCTTGCCCCCGTAATTAAAATTTTTTTTCTTGACATATTAAATAGTATTTTTTAATATTGTAGTGCAAATATCCAGAGTTAAAATAAATAAAACAAGTAGTACATTTAAAATGTGCAAGTATGAAAAAAAATACTAATACTGATAATCAAGAAGATAAAGCAGAAAAAAAATTTGTTTTTGATGAAAATTCTTGTCCAGTAACTGCCACGATGCAAGTTTTGGGTGGGAAATGGAAAGCAATTTTAATTAATGCTATCTATCATACCTCTCCTGCAAGGTTTGGGGAATTGAAACGAAGTGTAAAAGGGATTACTCAATCAATGCTCACTTCACAACTTCGTGAACTGGAAGATGATGGGTTAATAAGCAGGAAAATTTATGCTGAGATCCCACCAAGGGTTGAATACACATTAACCGAGTTTGGGCTTACGTTGTCGCCAATAATGCAGGCTATGGGGAAGTGGGGTGAAGAGTATAGGATAAATAAGCAGAAGGTGTGAAGTGCTGAAATTCCCAACCTTTGAGTAAACTTCAAAACTTTGTCAGAATAAGCTTTGGCTAATATGTCTTACTGATGTGGTCGTTACGAATGGTCTTGGATGCGGTTTGGGCAAAATTAAATTTGGTGTTTTTGTGTTGGCAGGTGCGTTGGCAAAACACCTATATTAATTTTGAGAAGGGTTGGTTTTTTCCTATCCGGTTCTGTCGGTTTGTCGTCAAGTTGTCGGTCCTCCTACGCTTGCACCTAACGTTCGAGGCTTGCCGCAGGGCTGGCATTGTTACTGTGGTCGCCCGGCAACTGAAGCCGATTGAAAACTGATGATGAAGTTAACAACTAAAAGCCGGATAGAATTCGGTCAAGCCTGATATTAGCTGATAGTAAGTATAACTACCGATTGTTATTCCGTCCGCCAGCCTTGCGGCAAACCTTTTGTTTAGCGGTTCGTTGTTTTCTTAGTGTTTGTTGGAATTCATCCACAACCTAACTATGTTTCCATCTGCGTCTGATATACTCCCCACATAAAACCCATCACCTAAATCCATCAACGGGTGTAGCATTGCTATACCATGTTGTTTGACAAAATCACTAATGTTGTCCACTTCAAAAGAAGGTACAAAATTACTTGAGGCGGTTTCATTTTTGTGGTCTTTTAGTATTGCATAGTGAATGCCTTCAAAGTCACACTCCCAATGTTCAGGAAGGTGTCCATGCTTGTTTAATGCAAGAGGTAACCCTAAAACGTCTATGTAAAACGTTGCTAATTTACTGGGGTTTGCAGATGACATGATTAATCCGGTCATACGCTTAATTTTCTGTTTTTCCATTTTACTTCATTTATGTTGTTTAAAAGTCAAAAGTACAACATATATGTACATAAACAACATAACCGTTGTAAAACTTATTTTTACAGCATAAATGAGTTAAAGATGAATAAAACTGTTGAATTGGTTAAAGTATGGGGTGAATACGAAGCAATACATCAAAACGCTACCATTGATGATTTTTGTCATTCATATATTATGGCAAAAAGGGCAAATGAAAAAAATAGTAAGGCATTTGCCGCTAATGTTCCACCAGATGCTTACAGCAGAATTGCGAAGTTAATAGGACGCATAGCTAAGTTGCACAGTGCCTACGCTATTCTGGTTTTAAAAGAATGCGGCTTGAACAGTCTTGACGAATTTTTGTATTTAAGTTCCATTGCTAAAATTGAAACGCCCAAGAAAACACAAGTGATTTATGAAAATTTCAATGAGTTGTCGTCCGGTCTTTTGATTTTAGAAAGGCTCAAAGGAAAAAACTTTGTAATTGAAGAAGGCGATGAAAGCGATAAAAGGTCAAAGAGACTTAAGTTATCCAAGAAAGGCACAACCTTACTTACTCAGTGCTACAAGGAGATGGGAATGCTTAACGAATGGTTCTTTAAAAGCATTTTAAAAGAGGATATTGATTTGTGCATTCATTTATTGTCTAACGTAGAAGCTAATTTTTCTTCAAGATGGTTAGAGGACAAAGGAAAGTCGTCTAAAACGCTGATGGAAACTTGAATGCCGTCGCCATACAATGACCGCTAACGGTTTTCGGCTTGGCGATGTGGCGGATTCTTACCACTAAAGTTCAATAGAATTATTGCCGTTGAACTTTGCATTAATGTTTCATAGAAGCACTTCAGCCGCCATATTGCCAAACCTTTTGTTCAAGCAACACCTTCGGTGAGTCCGGTTTCCTGACGATTATATCACCTTCGCCTTTCATTAAAAATATAAATAAAATGAAAGGGAATGAAATTTCAGTAAAAGAACTAAGGACAGATGCGGTGGAGTGGCTTACAAAGCTGCATCAAACGATGGTAATAAAAGAGTATGGTAAAGGCAGCGTACGCAACTACTGCCAGGAGATGACGCTGCTCTTTAAATACTACAACCATAAAGCGGTTGCAGACATCAGGCAGGCAGATATAGAAAAGTATCTGCAATACATAAAAGAAGTGCATAAGGAAGGGCGGGCCAAGTGCCGCAGCGTAGCACAGGCCTGCAGCTTTTTCTTTAAGCGCATATTGCCTGCCCCTTACATTGTGCCTTCCAATCTTTATCCCAAAAAACAATTTATTCTTCCTAACATTATGTCGGAAGAGGAAGTGGCGCAACTCTTTGCAACGCCGCTTAGCCTCAAAGAATATGTTGTAATCGGGTTGCTGTATGGGTGCGGATTGCGGATAGGCGAAGTAGGTCAACTGCGCCTGCAGGATATAGAAAGCCATAACAAACGGCTAAAGGTTTACCAGGGTAAAGGCGCTAAAGACAGATATACACTACTGCCCGAAAAACTGTTGCAGCAACTACGTCAATTTTATTTGCAGGAAGGGCGGCCCAAAGAATATTTATTTACCAGCAAACAAACCAAAAGGGCTATGCATGTACGCAGTATGCAAGTAGTGGTAAACAGCGCTATGCAAAAGCAGGATTTAAAGAAAAGCCTTTCACCGCCCATACGCTGCGGCACAGCTTTGCTACACATATGCTTAACCAGGGCAACAATATCCATGTAATAAAAACTTTGCTGGGCCATAGTAAATTAGAAACAACGATGGTGTATCTGCATTTGTCCATAGGACTCCTGTGGAGCAAAAACATACGCAAGCCGGTATCGTGTCGCCCTTAGATGTAACGGTATATGGAGCAGCCGTTAAATGAACGCCGGCAACTGCTCCAAACAAAAATCTTTGCTCACTCTTCTGCCGCCGGTTTTAATCCTTACAGCCAGGCAGTATTAAGCCGGTTGAGTCGTTGCCATACAGCAGCCATAGGGGTGCATCATTACCGGTGCAACAATGAAGGGTGCAGGTATATGCATTACCAGTACCACAACTGTGGCAACAGGCACTGTCCTTGTTGCGGCGGCCTGAAGCGTGATCAATGGGTAGAAGACCGCCTGGGAGAGCTGTTGCCCACTACTTATTTTCATTTGGTATTTACGCTGCCACAGGAACTAAGAAGTTTATGCATGGGCAACCGGAAACTGCTGTTCGGTTTGCTTTTTAAATCTGCACAGCATACCATTCTCACACTATCTAAAGATGAAAAATATATTGGCGCTGCACCGGGCATTATAAGCATACTACATACCAATGGACAGGATCTGAATTTTCATCCGCATATACACAATATAGTAAGTGGCGGTGGCATAAACGCCGGGGGAAAGTGGATAAGAGAAAAGAGAAGCAATGGGCGATTTTTATTCCCACGCCGGGCGATGGAAAAAATATACAAAGGCTATTTTTTAGAACAGGTAAGAAAATATATAGCCGATGGAACATTGCAATATGCAGAGCTGGCGGCAGTGGAAAATATACTTTCCACGGTCAGTAAAAAGAAATGGAATGTATATGCCAAAGCGCCCTTTGGTGGCCCGGCACAGATCATAGAATACCTGGGACGTTATACACACAAGGTGGCTATAACCGCTCATAGGATATTGCAGATCAATAATGAAACGATCAGTTTTAAATACAAAGACTATGCTGATGGCAACAAGCAGAAAATAATGATGCTGGAACATGCAGAATTTTTACGGCGCTTTGAACAACATATTTTACCCAAAAGTTTTGTAAAGATCCGTCATGCCGGTTACCTGCATGCAAGAGATAAGATGCAAAGAATAGCATCCGTATGCAAACAATTAAAGTTGCCTGCGCCCATGCAAAGAGTGCATACACCGGTGGCTTTGCGACTGCTGTTACAAACCGGAAAAGATATTACCGTGTGTCCTGTATGCAAAAAGGGAAAGATGGAATTAGTAAAAACATTTATTTATCATCATGGCTGCCTGGTAGATGCGGCGCAGTTGCGCAACCGGGGTTCACCAAAAATAAAAAGCAAAAAAGTTATCCATGAAAAAGCTACATAACCTTATTGGTAATTTTTATAGTTCTAAAAACAAACTTTGTTTTTGGATAAGGGATAGTATGCATAACCGGCTGCTGAGTATAACCTGGCAAGGTAAAAGCCACGTGTATATTTATTTAGCCATTATCTCAAAACCGATACAAAACAACTTACAAGTGTAGCGGTGTCTTTGCTGGCGGTGTCGCTGAACATCGTACCAGCAAAAAGCCCCGGTCTCCAATAGATCAGGGCTTTTTTATTTTCTTCAATCTGTTTTAAAATCGGGGGCTTTCTTCAATACGCATATTGTTTTAGCGGGTCGTTGTTTATCTTTCACACTTTTCCTTAATCTTGTCAAGTGTATCTTCCCAATTTTTGTCTGAATGTTGATACATAATTTCTGTCGCAAAGTTGGAATGAGTTAATTTCAATATTGTTCCATTGTCAGTTGGAATTAATTCATACTGAACTTTTGAATAATTTTTTTCTTCGTCTGGAAGTCCTGAAAATGCACTCCAATAAGTATGTGAAAATATTTTTGTTGGCTCAAATTCAATTATTACTCCTTTGTCTTCATATTGCTTGCCGTCCCAAACGAATGAAAAGATTATTGAGCTGTTTGGATTCCATTCACTTCTTGTCTGAATGATAACACCATTCCAGTCGGTCGTGGTTTCAGTTAATGTTTCCCAGACTTTTTTTACGTCTGCGTTAATTAGTCGTTCTTTTATAAGTGTCAAATTATTTGTCATATTGTTATGTTTAATTTAAGTGTCGTTATACAATGCCCGCTAACGGGCAGGGCTTTGTGCAGGTGTGGAATTAGCATTCCGTCCGCCCGGAACCGCTGCCTGACTTTTTGATAAAGTTAAATAGTTAGTACCAAAGCTGGGCTTTATTCGGTCGAGTAGGCAAGGGCATTTCAGCCCAAGCCTCTCACAAAACCGTGCTTGAGATTCTCACCTCACACGGCTTTTCTTATTCAGCGTAAGAAGATTCTTACACATAATTGAACTAAACTTGATCGTCCATGGATAGTCCATGTTGTCCTTCTTAGTGCAAACGAATAAGCTGAACCCTTCGCTCCATCTCCATTACAGAAACTTCTTCACTACTACGATTCAGTCCGCCACTTCAGTCCGCTTCGGCTTCCTTTGGAATACCTTAATCCTGTTTCAAACAGGAGGCTTATTGCACATCGTAATGATAGTTTCTCACGTTCCCTATAAAAGCCTGTGTTAGATTCCTGCCGCCTCAATCCCGGTTGACCTGTAACCCCTGCCTGAATGACGCAGTCGGGCAGAGTAAACGGATCTTCCATTACAGCCTTTCCTATCAGAGCTTGAAGCCAATAGTTTTGTCAACGACTTAGTTCCTTTCGAGACGTCATCGAACGGTTTACTTTCGTTCAGCTCTCTTACACTCACCTGACACCTTTATGATGCCTTTTCTTCATCGCTCAATACCATAACTTTTGATTACAGCACCATGAAGCGGTTTATATACTCCTTCCGTAAGGCGTATATGAGGGGCCTACCCCCATCTTTTATACAGCATTGAAAAGAACTTCGTTCTTCTCATTCGTGACACACTCAGGCCCCGAACTGAAGTACAGAAATGTTACTGCTGCTGATTGTTATTCCGTCAAGCCACACTTGCACAAAACCAATGTTGTGGGCAGTACTGGTTTAGTCAGGCTGCTCAAATTTAGGAAGTCCTACAGTTTTGAGTATATGGTTTGCTCTGTCCACCTTGTCTTTGAATAGTGGTTGATCATCATACTTCCCCGTCAACTTAGGGTCAATTGTAAAACCTCTAGGCAATTTCGGCTTTTTAGTCTCTGTTTTCTTTGTCTTCATAAGTTCAAATTTACAATTTTCTGCGAACAAGGAATGCACCATAAGTTACGTTTTTGCGAAAAGGCTCCCAATAGGTTTCTGCCAACCCCAAAATAATAAAATCTTTCTCTATTGCAGTCAGGTTATTGGAAATACCTATTCTGTACAATCGGGTTCTGGCTTCGGTACTGCCTGTAGCGATGATGGTCGCTCCGGGATGACTGTCAGTAAAGGCGTATAAAGTTGCTGCTACTGTTGCAAGCACTTTTTTACTGTCGTTGTTGTTGGTAACTGATAAATCACTTATGAAGCCGGTCAATGGGTCTTTGTCGCCAAAGCCAAGATTATAAAAGCTTTTGATATTGATTTCAGTATAGCGAACCACTTTCCTAACAGTTCCCCTTGGTCCAATACTGTCAAATTCAAATGCTTTAACATCTGGTGAAGTTCTTACGTTATAACGGTCGTCAATCATAAGACCGCAATTTACAGTCTTTAGGTAAGTCTAAAGAAGTTTGTGCGTATTGCCCACAACGTTGAGTATTGTTGCAGGTGGGGAATTCATTGAACGTCCCGCCCGGACTATAGCTCAACAATGATTTAAAAGATGAAGATAAGAACTTATGCTCGGCTTTGTTCGTCGGCTGAAACTATTGCTGATAGCGAACTGCAGCCGAAGTTAACAACGTCAAGCCCCACTTGCAGCAATACTTTTGTTGTACGTTCGCCCTTCTTTCATGTGTATCACTCTAACGTATGTGTCCACCGAGGTAGGGTGTGTCCTGGAAGCGTGGGAACAAGGTAGGCTCTTTTGCAAGGTTAGCTTTTGCGTGTCGGCGTTGTGCGCCTTTCAAATGTGCCTGACTTGGTGCGTCGGCTGCCTATAGTTAAGTTGTTAGTTGCCTTTTTTGTGGTTAATGCTATGATTGTCTTTCATGGTAAAAATCCAGAAGAAAGTTATAAGAATAAAGACGACAAGACTGGCTGCAACAGAAATGAAAGACAAAATAAGGGCTATGACATAGAGAGGAAACCCTATTAAATAATTTCTTGTAATTGCTTTTACTGTTGCTTGCGACAAATCCTGTTTCATCAATTTCTTCGCTTCCCACCAAACCCAATTATATGCGATGCTGATAAGTAGATAGCTGCCTGTAAAAAATGCGCAGGCTACTTTTGCAGAAGGCGTGTCTAACTGGTGGCTGATTATTTTTGTAGGGAAGTTTATAAATGTAACTGCCATCAATAACAATCCGTTAGCTAATAAAAATCTGTTGTTGAGACGATTGATAAACCTGAATAGTCCGTGATGGTTAATCCACATAACAAGTATCGTGAAAAAGCTAAACGCAAAAGCAAGATAAGATGCCCATATATTTTTTAGCTCGTGAAGTAGTTCTGTATTTGTAGCTTCCTTGTTTAAATGAGGTTCAACCAATCCTAAAACTAAAAGAGTGATGGCGATTGCAAAAACACCATCACTAAATGCTTCAACTCTGGCTGTCTCTTTTTCTTCCATTTATTATATGGTTATTACTCTGTAGTAAGTTTATATTTCCTGCAGATACTTATGAACAAAAGTTATAGCCATTGCTCCCTCTCCAACTGCTGACGCCACTCTTTTAATAGAATTGTAACGTACATCACCTGCAGCAAATGAACCAGGTACACTTGTTTCTAAATAATAAGGGGCTCTATCAATATTCCAAGTGGGATGATTTTTATTTTTATTATACCAGTCCATACCTGTCAATAGAGAGCCGTATTAATCTCTAACTATTCCGGTATCTTTTGCCCAATCTGTATTTGGACTTCCACCAATACAAACAAATAATCTGCTTGTTTTTTGCTTGTCAATGGAATTGTCCAAGTTGTCATTGATTTCTATGTCTTCTAAAAAATCTTTGCCATGTAACGAGGTTACTGCAGAATTAAATTTTATAAAGATGTTTTTTTGCTTTTTAATTCTTTCGATTAAATAATGCGATAAAGAGGCTGCTAAATCACTTCCCCTCACAACCATTGTAACCTTTTTTGCAAAGGCTGAAAAATGTAGTGCTGCTTGCCCGGAAGAGTTTCCACCTCCAATTATAAAAATACTTTCATTAATGCACATCGGTGCCTCACTGCTTCCTGCACCGTAATACACGCCTTTATTTAAATACTTTTCTTCATTTTGCAGATTAAGCCTTCTGTATTCAATCCCGGTAGCACAAATGTTTGCCTTCGCAATCATCTTATTTCCATCAGCAAGGTCAACATGAATTTTAGAGTTGATGAAAGATGCTTTTATTCCTTCTCTTAATAGAAGAACTTCTACTCCAAATTTTACCGCTTGTTGCCTTGCTCTTTCGGCAAGAGATGCCCCACTAATACCTTCAGGAAAACCCATGTAATTTTCAATCAGGGAACTTGTTCCGGCCTGGCCTCCTATAGCTTCACGCTCTATAAGAATTGTTTTTAATCCTTCCGAAGCTCCATATAATGCTGCACTTAAACCTGCTGGTCCTGCTCCATAAATAGATAAATCATACTCCTTATATTTCGGTTTACTTATCCAACCAAGGCGTTCAGCGATTTCATTTAAGGATGGTGCAAATAGCTTTTCACCGTTTGTTAGACGCACTATGGGAAATCTAACAGTATTCATAGCACTTATTCCAAGATGTTTTTTGCAATCTTCATCGTTTAAAATTTCTATCCAATCATATTCTACTACGCTACGTTTTAGGAAGTCTCGGATTGCGTAAGCTTCAGCAGCATTAGTACGACCGTAAAGAGTAACCTTTGAGGGGTTTATAAGTTCCATATTCATTGCAGTATTTTAAATTTTGTTACTAATAGTGTACAAATACTTTATCAGTATAACAGTATATAAAGTTTTCTTGTGGTTCTGCGGATATTACCACATTATGATTTGTATTATGAAAATGCATAGTCATGTGTTTGTGAGGAGAACTGTCGCAACACAAGGTAACACCACATATTTGACAAGTACGAAGATGTACCCAATGACCGTTCACTTTTATGCATTCTTCACATAAGTAATCTTTCGGTGGTTTTAATTCCTTCAACATATTTATGTGTGAGCAAGTTTTAGAATTGTTTTTTGGTTCTGTATTCATTCGTATAAAATTTTTGCCTAAATATGAAAAGAAGAAGTTCCGAATTGAGATTGATTTCCCAAAGCAACGCCTCTTTGTTTTAAATAATTACCGATTTGCAATTGCGGTTTTTCCCAAATTGTTAATGCCAGTTCTAAATTGTCAGGATATTCATTTAGAACTTCACATAACCCAACACCATTTGCAACGGCTTTGGCTGTGCTTGCTGCGGTATGCGGTCTTGGCGTAAATGCTGCATCGCCTACAAGCACCACCCGATTAATATACATCCGGCTTACAGATAAATCATTTATGGGTTGTAAAAAAGGATTTTTGGTAGCCCGAATTAATTCTTTAAAAATGGGCGGCATTACATTGTCTGCAATTTGCTTCTGTTCTTTTATGTATTCCGGTTTTACAGAACCTTCTTGAACAAAACTCAAACGATGTTTACCATTTATGTCTGTCAATAGATTATTGATGTCGTTACCCTTTTTTACATTCCAATACCACACCCAATTTAACCGCCTGCTGCCTGCGGTTACTTCATCTTCATTGCCGGGTATTAGATAGCAAAGTATATGGCTTTTTGGCATATTGTAAAAAGTAAACCGGTCTTTAAACTCTTTTAAAATGTTTGGTAACAGTTCATTCTCCTGCACAATACCTCTCCAACCAACATATCCTGCATAGTTGTATTGAACATCCGGGAAAATAATTTTGCGGACACTTGAATTTGTGCCGTCAGCGCCAATTAATAAATCAAACGTTTCGCTTACTTCGTTTTCAAATGTTACTGTTACTTTATTATCGTGTTGTGTAAGCATTGTAAACTTAAAGCCGTACTTATATTTTTCTTTAGGAAAATGGGTGATGAGTTTATGAAAGATGGTTCCCCATGCTGTCATTTGCTGCTCCGTATTATCAACATGGGTTTTATTGCCTTCTTTATCAACATACACTCTTTGTAAGATAGGAACATTGATTTCTTTTATGTCAGCGATACGGTAGTCGTGAAAGAAATCTATTAGTTCGTGTTGAAGAACAATGCCTGCTCCACGGTCTTTAAGTTGTTCGCTCGTTTTTTCAAAGATGCAAACATCGTGTCCGGCATTGTGCAAAGCAATTCCGGTAAACAATCCGCCAAGAGAGCCGCCGATAATGCCGATTTTTAGTTTTTTGCCTGGCATGATTAGTTTGAATTTTCGGTTATAAATTCTACAAACGCTTCGCTTGGCTGTGCTCCTGAAATTGCTTTGTTATCTATGATGAAAAGCGGCACACTGTTTACACCTCTTAATTTGTAATGATGTTCGGTTTCAGCAAGCAGCTTTTTGTTTTCATCCGATTGATAGTTTTTAAATCCTTTATCGTCTGTGTTCAATCCTGCGCTCTTTGCAATCTCTAACAGCACATTGTCATCACCAATGTTTTTACCATCAGTAAAATAGGATTTGAAGATTTCTTTTGAAACTTCCTGATGCTTGTTTGGCTTGCTCGCATATTGAGTAAGCAAATGCGCCTTGAGAGTATTGGGTGTTATTTCCACTAAGTCATAGTCAAAAACAAGCCCTTCGGATTTGCCTGCTGCAACCACGCCTGTATCCATGCTTTGAGATTTTTCCCAGCTTCCGAATTTTTTTCTTGAGTTTGACACCCTTTAGCTTGTTCGTCCTCTGAAAGCCAGTACCAGCGCGGGTTGGGTTTTGGATTTCAAAAAAGTTGTAGGGAGAAAGCTATTTTTATTTTTGGATGAGAGCCTTTACCTTTGGTGGCTATGGCCTTTTTGCGTAAGGAGATAAAGAAAAGCGGTACCTACCTGAGCATTTGCGAAAGCTATCGCAACCAGGCCGGCCAGGTTCAACGACGGGTACTTCGGCACTTGGGTAATGCCAACAGCTATTCGCAAGAAACACTCGAACGCATAGGCCGCCAGCTAATTGAAATGGCTAAAGGGCCGGCAGCGGAACCTCAAAATATTGAGGAGCTGGCACGCTACAACTACGGCTTTCCCATGGTGATGCTCCAGTTGCTGCGCCTCTATGATTTGGATGCTGTTTTGAAACGATTAGGCCGCAAACATAAACTTAGCTTTAGCCTTCTGCAAAATCTGTTGCTTATGCTTTGCGACAGATTCAATGATCCCCTTAGCAAACTGGGCTCCTACAATTTACAAAATGAATATACCGGCCTGGGGCCATCTGCGGAGCTGCACCACATTTACCGCACATTAGATTATTTAGCCGCCGGCAATGATATCATTCAGGCACATATTTATAACAAAAACCGGGACTTGTTTAACTATGAACTTGATGTGGTATTTTATGATGTTACCACCTTTTACTTCGACAGTGAAGTAGAAAACGAAGGTGCCCTGCGCCAGTTAGGGTTCGGTAAGGATGGTAAGATTGGCAAAACACAAATCCTGTTTTCACTTCTTATTGATAAAAATAAGGTACCCCTGGGCTTTCAGATATTCAAAGGTGACATGTACGAAGGCCACACTTTTGAAAAAGCTATAGCCAAACTCAAAGCCAAATACAACATTAAACGCATTATCGTAGTGGCCGACAGTGGCATGCTTAATGAAGATAATATAGCCCTGTTTGATAAGGGTGGTACAGCCCAGGATTTTGAATACATTGTAGGCGACCGTCTCAAATCTCTTAGCCAGGCAGCCATACAATACCTTACTAATATTGACAACTACACTACCGTTATCATACAAGATAACAAAGGCAAGGACATTCCGCTGCAATACTGCACCTATAAATATAAGAGCAGAACTATTATTTGCACCTGGAGCGAAAACCGGGCAAAGAAAGACAAAGCCGAAAGAGAGAAAAAAATAGAAAAGGCAAAAAAGATGCTTAAGCAGCCATCGAACATAGAGAAAAAAGCAAAGCGTTACTTTATAAAAAATACCGGTAAAAATAAATACGAATTAGACTATCAAAAAATAGAAGAACAGAAACGCTTCGATGGTTTCAAAGCCATTGCCACCAATGCCAAAGATGTAACACCGCAGCAGGCTCTTCAAAAGTATAAGGACTTATATAAAATAGAACAAAGCTTCTCGCAGCTTCAAAAGTTATTCTTGAAACCCGCCCCATGTTTCACTGGACTGATAAAAGAATAGAAGGCCACATAGTGCTTTGCTACATATCATTTTGCCTGCTGGTCTATTTACAAAAAAAATGCAGTTATCGGAGCACGTAATACGAAGATTGCTTGCAACTCTCCAAAATTGTACAGGATGGAGAAGTAATGTGGCTCAGGTCAACCACTAGTACCTAAAACAATTGCCTAGCAATAAGCGATGCCACCATAGCAAACTACCTGCCCTCAAATTTGTAAGTACTTCTGAAAATCAATAAGTTAGCTTAAAATCGTGTCAAACTCAAGAGTAAAATAGGATTTGAAGATTTCTTTTGAAACTTCCTGATGCTTGTTTGGCTTGCTCGCATATTGAGTAAGCAAATGCGCCTTGAGAGTATTGGGTGTTATTTCCACTAAGTCATAGTCAAAAACAAGCCCTTCGGATTTGCCTGCTGCAACCACGCCTGTATCCATGCTTTGAGATTTTTCCCAGCTTCCGAATTTTTTTGAACGATATTCTTTCCTGTTTTGCCCTTCGGCTGGCATATCGGGATTTAGCTGAAAAGGAACATAATTTATCTCAAAGGTATAGTTGTCTTTGAGTTTGTCAATTGCATTCTGAAATCTTTTTTTGCCCACGTAACACCACGGACAGATGTAGTCTGTAACAATGTCAACTTTTACCGTTTTTTTGTTATCATTTTTCATGACACAAAGGTATTTTGAACCAATTAGTTAGTTGTAACACTTTTGATGGCAGCAATACCACAAAAGACGGAATAGTTGAGGTTTATTCTGCTGTTGCCATCACTCTAAATTCCGCAGGAGTAAATCCTGTTTCTTCTTTAAAGAGTTTGATAAAGTAGGATGAATTTTCGTAGCCTAATTTGTAAGATACCTCTTTGATTGAAAGTTTATTTTCAATCAAAATTCTTCTTGCCTCTAACATTGTTCTTCGCCTGATGCTGTCTACAGGCGTTTCCCCTGATACTTCTCTAATAGTCTCTGATAAATGGTTTTGCGTAATATTCAGTTTGTCAGCATAGAAAGAAATGCTTTTTTCAGCGAGAAAGTTTTGTTCTATAAGGTATCTGAAGTCGTTTAGAATTTTAAATGCTTGTTTATATTTTGGATGCGTGGCACTGATGTGTTTAAGCGAAATGCTTTCTATTCTGTTGATTAAAATGTTTAGGATACCTCTTATTACCTCCCACTTAGCAGCATCTTTATTTTCATATTCCGTTTTAATCCTTTTGAATAAGGATAAAAGATATTCATTATCATGGTTGTCAAGTTTTACATAGGGGATTATCAAGCCGCTTCTAAAAAAAGGCGGTGGCAATAAAATTTCATTTTTCACTACGCCGGAACAATAAAAATGTTCTTCAAAAATTATATCATACCCGTCTGTGTCAGGCGAACGGTGCATGTGATGCATTTGTCCTGGTGCTAAAAAGTAAATAGCATTTTCGTGAATAGGATAATCTTTGAAATCAATAAAATGTTTTCCGCTTCCCTTCGTGATAAGCATAATCAGGTAATAGTTATGCGTATGTGGAATTTCAACCTTAGGCTTATAAATTTCGTTATACTGCTGCATGGAAATGAACTTTACAAAGTCATCTTCGATGAAGCGTTCCTGAAATTTGAATTTTTGAAGTAGAGGCATTTTATTTTTTAAACGATAGATGATATGCTACGTCCACCAAATGATGATATTCCTCGTGTTCCTTTACAAACTTTGAAGCGAAAGGGCAGTAAAGCATTATTTTCAAATTCTCTTTAGCCGCATAGTCAAGTCCGGCACGAGCCCTTTTTGAACCTATTCCTTTTCCACTAAAACTTTTAGGCACAACGGAGTGCATAAAAGCAATGTCTCCTTTATACCACTTGTATTCTATAAAAGCAAACTCACCGTTTAGGTTTACCTCAAAACGCATAAGCTCTTTATTGTTTATTACTTCAAAATCATCGTTCATATCGCTTTTATTTAAAACGAAGGTAAATTTTTAGAGCGATAGTTATGTTGAGGTTAAAGATGATGGCGATGTCAATTCCGTTTACCGGGGTGCGTTCTCCGTGCGTGGGCATTTTAGCTCTTTTGCAAGGTTAGCTTTTGTGTCGGGGTTTTGTGCGCCTTGCAAATGTGCTAAAATAACGGGGGTTGGGTCGGCAAAGTCATGGATGCTTAAATGTTTGCAGGATGTCGTTTAGGGTGACGTACAACGTCGAGGGCTTGCTGCTGCGCTGGTATTCAATGAACTTTTCGCCCGAACGTAAGCCCAATAACGAACCCAAAGCCGAAGATAACTACAAAAGATGAACAACGAATTTTCAGCCCGGAACTACTGATGAATAGCGAACAAAAGCTCATGTTTATTCCTTCAGCCAGCGTAGCAACAAGCCCAATGTTCAAGCAACACCTTCGGTGAGTGTCCCCGTTATAACAGTTATCCCACCTTCGCCTTTCATCAAAAATAAATAAAATGAAAGGGAATGAAATTTCAGTAAAAGAACTAAGGACAGATGCGGTGGAGTGGCTTACAAAGCTGCATCAAACGATGGTAATAAAAGAGTATGGTAAAGGCAGCGTACGCAACTACTGCCAGGAGATGACGCTGCTCTTTAAATACTACAACCATAAAGCGGTTGCAGACATCAGGCAGGCAGATATAGAAAAGTATCTGCAATACATAAAAGAAGTGCATAAGGAAGGGCGGGCCAAGTGCCGCAGCGTAGCACAGGCCTGCAGCTTTTTCTTTAAGCGCATATTGCCTGCCCCTTACATTGTGCCTTCCAATCTTTATCCCAAAAAACAATTTATTCTTCCTAACATTATGTCGGAAGAGGAAGTGGCGCAACTCTTTGCAACGCCGCTTAGCCTCAAAGAATATGTTGTAATCGGGTTGCTGTATGGGTGCGGATTGCGTATAGGCGAAGTAGGTCAACTGCGCCTGCAGGATATAGAAAGCCATAACAAACGGCTAAAGGTTTACCAGGGTAAAGGCGCTAAAGACAGATATACACTACTGCCCGAAAAACTGTTGCAGCAACTACGTCAATTTTATTTGCAGGAAGGGCGGCCCAAAGAATATTTATTTACCAGCAAACAAACCAAAAGGGCTATGCATGTACGCAGTATGCAAGTAGTGGTAAACAACGCTATGCAAAAAGCAGGATTTAAAGAAAAGCCTTTCACCGCCCATACGCTGCGGCACAGCTTTGCTACACATATGCTTAACCAGGGCAACAATATCCATGTAATAAAAACTTTGCTGGGCCATAGTAAATTAGAAACAACGATGGTGTATCTGCATTTGTCCATAGGACTCCTGTGGAGCAAAAACATACGCAAGCCGGTATCGTGTCGCCCTTAGATGTAACGGTATATGGAGCAGCCGTTAAATGAACGCCGGCAACTGCTCCAAACAAAAATCTTTGCTCACTCTTCTGCCGCCGGTTTTAATCCTTACAGCCAGGCAGTATTAAGCCGGTTGAGTCGTTGCCATACAGCAGCCATAGGGGTGCATCATTACCGGTGCAACAATGAAGGGTGCAGGTATATGCATTACCAGTACCACAACTGTGGCAACAGGCACTGTCCTTGTTGCGGCGGCCTGAAGCGTGATCAATGGGTAGAAGACCGCCTGGGAGAGCTGTTGCCCACTACTTATTTTCATTTGGTATTTACGCTGCCACAGGAACTAAGAAGTTTATGCATGGGCAACCGGAAACTGCTGTTCGGTTTGCTTTTTAAATCTGCACAGCATACCATTCTCACACTATCTAAAGATGAAAAATATATTGGCGCTGCACCGGGCATTATAAGCATACTACATACCAATGGACAGGATCTGAATTTTCATCCGCATATACACAATATAGTAAGTGGCGGTGGCATAAACGCCGGGGGAAAGTGGATAAGAGAAAAGAGAAGCAATGGGCGATTTTTATTCCCACGCCGGGCGATGGAAAAAATATACAAAGGCTATTTTTTAGAACAGGTAAGAAAATATATAGCCGATGGAACATTGCAATATGCAGAGCTGGCGGCAGTGGAAAATATACTTTCCACGGTCAGTAAAAAGAAATGGAATGTATATGCCAAAGCGCCCTTTGGTGGCCCGGCACAGATCATAGAATACCTGGGACGTTATACACACAAGGTGGCTATAACCGCTCATAGGATATTGCAGATCAATAATGAAACGATCAGTTTTAAATACAAAGACTATGCTGATGGCAACAAGCAGAAAATAATGATGCTGGAACATGCAGAATTTTTACGGCGCTTTGAACAACATATTTTACCCAAAAGTTTTGTAAAGATCCGTCATGCCGGTTACCTGCATGCAAGAGATAAGATGCAAAGAATAGCATCGGTATGCAAACAATTAAAGTTGCCTGCGCCCATGCAAAGAGTGCATACACCGGTGGCTTTGCGACTGCTGTTACAAACCGGAAAAGATATTACCGTGTGTCCTGTATGCAAAAAGGGAAAGATGGAATTAGTAAAAACATTTATTTATCATCATGGCTGCCTGGTAGATGCGGCGCAGTTGCGCAACCGGGGTTCACCAAAAATAAAAAGCAAAAAAGTTATCCATGAAAAAGCTACATAACCTTATTGGTAATTTTTATAGTTCTAAAAACAAACTTTGTTTTTGGGTAAGGGATAGTATGCATAACCGGCTGCTGAGTATAACCTGGCAAGGTAAAAGCCACGTGTATATTTATTTAGCCATTATCTCAAAACCGATACAAAACAACTTACAAGTGTAGCGGTGTCTTTGCTGGCGGTGTCGCTGAACATCGTACCAGCAAAAAGCCCCGGTCTCCAATAGATCAGGGCTTTTTTATTTTCTTCAATCATTTTTAAAATCGGGGGCTTTCTTCAATACGCATAATGTTTGGCTGCAGTACTGGTTAATTAAATTGGTCTAAATAACTCGTCTTGATTTTCTGTCTTGGTATGTAAATCCCAATATTTCAAAAAGTTTTTTACTACACCTTTATAATTTGCATATTTTAAAATTAAACAGCAAGTCAAAAGGTGTGCATTAAAGCAATTTTTATTAGTTCTCTTTCCTTCTTTTGTTCAGGTTCAAGCTCAAAGGGTATGTTTCCATGTAAAAACCTATTTCGCAAAGAAATACATTGAATATCACCTTTGGTTAAATCAAAGCCAACTAAGCCAAAAGCTAACTTGAAGCTTTCATTATTACCGACTTTATTCAAGTCGTTCAATTTGCGGATAACAGCATTTTTATTAGTGAATTCATCGTCAGCAATCTCTTCAATAATAGTCTTAAACTTTTCAATGTAATCTGCTGCCGTTTTGGGATTTTTGAATGGTGCGATTTTTTCGTTATTCTCCTCAATTATTATTTCTTTAATTGTTTCCAGACTTACGAAAAATGCGCTTGCTTCAAGCTCTGTTGGCAGACCTCTTGCTTGAGTAATTATTTTAATTGCTCTTAACCATCTTTTATCGGTGGGGTGTACGACAAATATCCCTCACCTAATATTCTTTATCAAATCAAACACTTTATCCCATTCCCCGCTTAAATATGCTGTGCGCAAAGTTACAATTGTTTGAAGTCCGGCCATTGTCCAACGTTGTCCCGACAACTTAAGCCTTTGCTGAATAACCTTTCGATTGGCACTCTCAATTGGCCCGGAGCCGATTAAATACTCTTTTTGTCGAAAGGTGCCGTATTGCATTCTATGAGCATGCGTTGAAAAATAATTAATTTCCCGATCGAAATTGTCTTTTAAAACTGGATGAAGTTTCTTTAATCTTTTTAATTCTCTTTTTACTCCTTCAATATTATCTTCAAATAATAATTGCTCTTGTCTGGAAAGCCATTCCTTTTTGCGCTTTTCTTTATTTTTGAAAATAGGTGATACTACAGTTGACAAGTGTTCTTTGGCATGAAAAAAATCGACTATTTGGATGCTTTCCGGATAACTGTCTTCTATCCTAGTGTGGTGACAATTTAATTATGAAACATAGTGTTTTGATAATTTCTTATCCGCATGTTGGCGGGTGAATTTCCATTCTATCGTGCATTTGTCTTCATTTCTATCTTGAGTCCATTTTTCTAAAGTTGCAGAGAGCTTTTCCTTGCTTTCAATCCTTGTACCTGTACATTGCCTGTCCATTATATTAATTTCTATTTCTGCCATATTAAGCCAACTCGCATGTTTGGGTGTATAGATAAATCTTAGTTTTTTCATTAGTTTCCTGGTTTTCTTTTCACCAAAAGTTTCAAACAACGACCCTTCAAAATGGGTGTTTAGGTTATCCATCACCAGTTGGATGTACTCCGCTTTGGAAAAATGATTTTCCACTAAATCCAAAACAAAGTATGCAAAGTCGGCCTTCTTTCTTGTGTCGGTTACTTTTGTATAACGCATACCCGCTTTTGGCGCTACGGCTACAAAAATATTGCACGTACCCTTTCTTTTGTATTCATAATCGTATTTCTCCAGGCTTCCCGGGCGGGCTGCTATCGGATGACGGTTGTCTTCCAAAAGTTGCTTACTCTTCTCATCCATACATACCAAAGGATGTGCAGGGTCATAATCCTTTTTATACAAATCTAACAGGCGGTACATGCGCTTCCTATACTCTGGTGTTATCTTCTGTATACACCACATTTTCTTTAACCAAGGCTTACATTCGTTTTTTTTAAAGCCAATCTTACCGATTCCCGGTTTACTGTTTCAAATCCCGGTTTCGATTTTATTTCCTTAGTTAGTAACCGTATTGTCCAACGCCTTCTTCCATCGGGGCTGGGACTGCAGGCTAAAGCGGCTAATTCTGCTTCGTGGTCTGTCGTGTATTTAACCGGTTGGCCTGAACGTTCCTGTTCTTCTAACGCCATTTCTATACCTGATTCCAAATACCGTTTTTTAGTTCGCCATATAGTTATTCGATCCACATCCAAAAAATCTTCTATATCGCCATTCTTCTTACCTTTATTTAGCAAAAGCAATATATTTATCCGGTTATACTTGCGTAAACTCACATTCCCAGACCGTTTTTGATCTTCCAAATACAAAAGTTCTTTTTTACTTAGCTTTATTTGTGTTGACATGTTAGATTTGTTTTAGGAACACAAATATAAATAATGTTTCTAAACTAAATTGTCAACACACTATTCCATATCCAGGTGGCACCATCACATAAAAATGCTCTTCTTTTTTTAGGGATAACTTCAATATGGGTATCCATTTTATCCCAAAAATCATTACTGTTACCCAGATGAGCAATGAATTGGGAAGAAGTGATCATATTTCGGTTTACGCCTACACGATCAACTCTTTTATCGCTTCGGAATATTCTCCCCAACTTCACTTCCTTCCATTGTTCTTCCCGGGTAAAGACCATTGAACCATCAACTAATATATAGTATAACTTGTTTTTGTCTTTAACTACTGACTGCCTGGCGATCTCTGCATATAAAGGTGACTTGTATTTATCAGAGGCAAAATAGGCTTCTAATGCCTTCCCATAATAATGGCAAACCCGTTCAATTTGTTTTGGGTTAACATCAATACCAGTAAGTTTTTTTAAAACCCTGGAAGCATCTTCAAAAACTCTTTCCTGCCCTAAATAACAAAGCAGTTCCTGCATATTTGCCGATATGCCAAAACTACCACCGCTTTGTGCTATTGGCCATCTTTTATCTACTACCATATATCCTTTAGTAGTCAGGAGTTTTTTTTTAAATTCTTCCCCTTGGGAATATCGCCAACGGACAACTGAAAAATTTCATCCTCCATCAACCGCATTATTGAAGTAAATTTTTCTTCGTACAGACTTCCATTTGTAGTTCTTATATCTGTTGAATCCAGGAACTTATCAATATAATGGCTAAATCTATCAACCATCATTTCTTTTATCTCCTCTTTGGTTTTGGTTATCATAAAATTAATTTCCTGCAAATTTAGGAATTTAATCATAGGAGGGATATTTGTCGTACACCCTATCGGTGAGGCATAAATGAATTATTTT
The DNA here is from genome assembly GCA_965217965.1 of Hanamia sp. Taxonomy (GTDB): domain Bacteria; phylum Bacteroidota; class Bacteroidia; order Chitinophagales; family Chitinophagaceae; genus Ginsengibacter. The sequence continues at coordinate 3,021,461 of CBDCJQ010000002.1, forward strand.
AGAAAATACTTCTTCTGGAAAGAATATCATCTTGTCTAAACCGTTATAATCCTTATGCTGCCTCGGGTTTACAAGTTCTAAATCACTAATATTACTATCTTTCAGTTGATTAAATCGAAAGCCTTGTAATGAGGTAAAATCGGAGTTCCCAAATCCTAAAATTGACACTTCATCTCTTATTAAACTACCACTTATTAAAGCAAATAGTAAGTAATTGCATCTAAAGTTTTCTCAAATTCTTGCAAGCTTATTATATCCTTACAGTCTACAAATATATAGCGTTGCTTTTCATGGTCATAATCGTAAAAGCCAATATTGAGAGAACCAATCTTAATTTGAATATATCCATGTCCTCTTAATGAATTTTAGTCAATCAAGAAATGATGACCAATCATATAATTAACGGGAACTCGAGTAAAACCATCAATCGGAAATACTGCCCTAAAATATCCAGTCGAACTATCGTTTAAGGTTTCTAATCCCCACAATTCGCCTTCGGTTGAAAACCCTTTTCCCATTTTAATGTTAGCTTTTCCTGCACCGTCTTTGACCCTATAAGTATGGTTCAAATCTTTAAGTAAAAAAGGTTTTAATAATCCATAGCCCGAACTTTGATAATTCGCTGGAGCATCATTTGGTCCACAACCTAAAATTTGTCCAGTGCTAAAACTATAAACTCGTTTGGCTTTTGAATATTCCATCTCCAATCCATTAATAGTAGGGATGTCAGAAATGATGGTAGCCTTATTAAGAATTTTCTGTTTTTCAATGAATGAAAAAGTCTCGAAAAGAGTGACCTTGATTGCAGTTCGTCTTAATTCAATTTCTTTTTGAGATATTTTATCTGCATCTGTCACACGAATAAATTTAGGATTGCACAATGTATTGCAGCCAACGTTGAGTATTGCTGCAGGTGGGGATTTTATAATTGTCAGCCCATAACCGCAGCTTGGTTTTGTTTAAAAGATGAAGTTAATAACTTTTGCTTGGCCTTATTCGTCGGTTGGAACTGTTGCTGATAGTGATTTGTAGCCGATGTTCCAATGTCAAGCCCCACTTGTAGCAATACTTTTGTTGGCTGTAGCTTTTTTGTCAATAAAAGTTTGGGTCAAAGTTTCGATAAATGGGTTGAAGTCATCCCTTGTCGTTAATAAGTAAAATTTCATTTTTTCTCCTGTAACGAGTTTTATTTTTAAATTATAATAGTTTGGGTCAAACCCTCTTTTAATACTTTCAATTTCGTTCCATTTAAGAGTGATGTCGTCTTTATGGCTGAATGAAAATTGTTTAGTCCAAGTCATACTAATACCATTATTATCCATTTTCCATTCAGTCCTTGCAATTACAAACCGTTGCCATAAAAAATATGCAATTGTCATTGAGCAATACTCCGGTAATTTTTTAGGTTCTGAAACTCAATATGGGTAAGGGATTCATAAAATCGACATTTATTTTTTTGCAACTCAGCCTAAAAGCTGAGTTTGAGAATAATAATTTCTAAATCTATACACACTGGTTATCAAAATGATACAAAAAATAAATTTAAAATTTGCTCTAAAAATCCTACCGGAGTATTGATTGAGAACAGAGTTAATAAAATTGAGAAGGGTTTACTTAGTCCATGCGGAATAAATAATACAACACCACCAATAAAAATTGTCAATAGAATTATGATTAAAACTATTGCATTTGTCTGAGAAACTATCTTGATATTGTATATGGTCATAAGTTACAGCCAACGATAGGGCTTGCTGCTGTGCTGGAAATTTATATCGTTCAGCCCACAACGTTAGTCCAATTGAAAAACTATAGATGAAGATATGTACAAAAGCTGAACAATGAAAGTCCCGCCCAGACTGCTGCTGATAGTATTACAAAAGATGAGGACATGTAGTTCGGCCAGCATAGCAGCAAACCCCATGTAAGCGGTTCGTGCTATTTGTCGTGAAGAACTTTCTTCTTTTTTGTTATTCTTGTCCGTCTTGTTTTTGCTTTGCGTGACTTGAGAAAGTCACTAAATTTCTTCTCCTCTTTGTCAGATAAAGGCTTGTTCACGAATACAAAGTCTTTGTCGTCCATCTTTTTAAAATTTATCATAGTTTAAAATCTTTAAAATATTTACTTGTCAAAATAAATGCCTCTCTTGTGTCAATGAACATTCGATTACCACCAAAAAGTTTTGCTCCTAATGTCTGTTCATAATGAGTAATAAGTTGGGTCTTTGCGATAAAAGAAACGACACCTTCATATTTTAATTCAAACGCCATCTTGCAACCAAATGCCACCAGGTTTCCAGCTACACCTCTATAAAGTTTATTCTTCCCCTTGTTGAATTTTGCACTTTCAATCAAGTCCATAAAAATGTGGTCGCCTTTATCCGTCAAACAAATAAGTCCTTGAATGATCGTGGGATTGCTGATGGTTGTTAATTTATAAACTTGCCTTGATTTGTCTTTAATTTCACTTTGCCAATTGAACGCCCATTCATTTTTTTTAATTCCCTTTCCATCTGTTAGTTTCACAATCAATGTGTCAAACACTTCACCTGAAATTGCATTTTCAATTGAATTGGTCAATCTGTCAATCTCAAAATCCAGATAAATAAGTTTCTTATTTTTCACCGAGTGAATTTACAAAAAATTGAAGTACATGTCCGATGTTAAAGGATGTTCGCCACATGACCGCTTACGTTCGGTATTGCTTGCAGGCGGGATAATAGCGCCGTGTCAGCCGGTAACCAAAGCTAAATTAATGATTAATTGCTGATGTTTAGTACCAATGTTCAATAGTACCAATGTTCAATAGCGTATTGTCTGCTGGAAGTAAAGCTGAATAGAATTACTACAGCTGATGCTGCGTCGTGTCAGCCCCGCTTGCAGCAATACTATTGTTCAAGCAACACCTTCGGTGAGTGTCCCCGTTATAACAGTTATCCCACCTTCGCCTTTCATCAAAAATAAATAAAATGAAAGGGAATGAAATTTCAGTAAAAGAACTAAGGACAGATGCGGTGGAGTGGCTTACAAAGCTGCATCAAACGATGGTAATAAAAGAGTATGGTAAAGGCAGCGTACGCAACTACTGCCAGGAGATGACGCTGCTCTTTAAATACTACAACCATAAAGCGGTTGCAGACATCAGGCAGGCAGATATAGAAAAGTATCTGCAATACATAAAAGAAGTGCATAAGGAAGGGCGGGCCAAGTGCCGCAGCGTAGCACAGGCCTGCAGCTTTTTCTTTAAGCGCATATTGCCTGCCCCTTACATTGTGCCTTCCAATCTTTATCCCAAAAAACAATTTATTCTTCCTAACATTATGTCGGAAGAGGAAGTGGCGCAACTCTTTGCAACGCCGCTTAGCCTCAAAGAATATGTTGTAATCGGGTTGCTGTATGGGTGCGGATTGCGTATAGGCGAAGTAGGTCAACTGCGCCTGCAGGATATAGAAAGCCATAACAAACGGCTAAAGGTTTACCAGGGTAAAGGCGCTAAAGACAGATATACACTACTGCCCGAAAAACTGTTGCAGCAACTACGTCAATTTTATTTGCAGGAAGGGCGGCCCAAAGAATATTTATTTACCAGCAAACAAACCAAAAGGGCTATGCATGTACGCAGTATGCAAGTAGTGGTAAACAGCGCTATGCAAAAAGCAGGATTTAAAGAAAAGCCTTTCACCGCCCATACGCTGCGGCACAGCTTTGCTACACATATGCTTAACCAGGGCAACAATATCCATGTAATAAAAACTTTGCTGGGCCATAGTAAATTAGAAACAACGATGGTGTATCTGCATTTGTCCATAGGACTCCTGTGGAGCAAAAACATACGCAAGCCGGTATCGTGTCGCCCTTAGATGTAACGGTATATGGAGCAGCCGTTAAATGAACGCCGGCAACTGCTCCAAACAAAAATCTTTGCTCACTCTTCTGCCGCCGGTTTTAATCCTTACAGCCAGGCAGTATTAAGCCGGTTGAGTCGTTGCCATACAGCAGCCATAGGGGTGCATCATTACCGGTGCAACAATGAAGGGTGCAGGTATATGCATTACCAGTACCACAACTGTGGCAACAGGCACTGTCCTTGTTGCGGCGGCCTGAAGCGTGATCAATGGGTAGAAGACCGCCTGGGAGAGCTGTTGCCCACTACTTATTTTCATTTGGTATTTACGCTGCCACAGGAACTAAGAAGTTTATGCATGGGCAACCGGAAACTGCTGTTCGGTTTGCTTTTTAAATCTGCACAGCATACCATTCTCACACTATCTAAAGATGAAAAATATATCGGCGCTGCACCGGGCATTATAAGCATACTACATACCAATGGACAGGATCTGAATTTTCATCCGCATATACACAATATAGTAAGTGGCGGTGGCATAAACGCCGGGGGAAAGTGGATAAGAGAAAAGAGAAGCAATGGGCGATTTTTATTCCCACGCCGGGCGATGGAAAAAATATACAAAGGCTATTTTTTAGAACAGGTAAGAAAATATATAGCCGATGGAACATTGCAATATGCAGAGCTGGCGGCAGTGGAAAATATACTTTCCACGGTCAGTAAAAAGAAATGGAATGTATATGCCAAAGCGCCCTTTGGTGGCCCGGCACAGATCATAGAATACCTGGGACGTTATACACACAAGGTGGCTATAACCGCTCATAGGATATTGCAGATCAATAATGAAACGATCAGTTTTAAATACAAAGACTATGCTGATGGCAACAAGCAGAAAATAATGATGCTGGAACATGCAGAATTTTTACGGCGCTTTGAACAACATATTTTACCCAAAAGTTTTGTAAAGATCCGTCATGCCGGTTACCTGCATGCAAGAGATAAGATGCAAAGAATAGCATCGGTATGCAAACAATTAAAGTTGCCTGCGCCCATGCAAAGAGTGCATACACCGGTGGCTTTGCGACTGCTGTTACAAACCGGAAAAGATATTACCGTGTGTCCTGTATGCAAAAAGGGAAAGATGGAATTAGTAAAAACATTTATTTATCATCATGGCTGCCTGGTAGATGCGGCGCAGTTGCGCAACCGGGGTTCACCAAAAATAAAAAGCAAAAAAGTTATCCATGAAAAAGCTACATAACCTTATTGGTAATTTTTATAGTTCTAAAAACAAACTTTGTTTTTGGGTAAGGGATAGTATGCATAACCGGCTGCTGAGTATAACCTGGCAAGGTAAAAGCCACGTGTATATTTATTTAGCCATTATCTCAAAACCGATACAAAACAACTTACAAGTGTAGCGGTGTCTTTGCTGGCGGTGTCGCTGAACATCGTACCAGCAAAAAGCCCCGGTCTCCAATAGATCAGGGCTTTTTTATTTTCTTCAATCATTTTTAAAATCGGGGGCTTTCTTCAATACGCATAATGTTATGTGCATACCCTTCTTCTCGGTCTGCCCGTTTTGCTGTTTTACTAAAACGAAAAAGTAAGGTCGCCAAAAGCAACCTTACTTAATCTTAAATTGTCAAACTGGGTTTCTTACTAAAGTTTATTTTAGTCTTTTCAACCCTGTCAAAGTCGCTTCACCTACACCTTTTGCTGATTGTGGATTTTGTCCTGTTACCAATCTTTGGTCAACCGTTACATGAGGCTGCCAAAGTCCTGATTTCTCAAATATTGCTCCATGCTCTACCAATGCAGTTTCTAACATATAAGGAACCACAGCTTCCATTTTTACTGCGGTTTCTTCTTCGTTGGTAAAGGCATTTATTTTTTTGCCGTCAACCAAATATTTGCCATTGCTTAATTTTATGTTTACAAGTCCTGCTGGTCCGTGACAAACGGCACTTACAACACCATTGCTTTCATAAATTTTAGCTGCAATAGTTGCAAGTTCTGCGTTGTCTGCAAAGTCCCACATTGTGCCGTGTCCACCTGCATAATGTATGGCAACGTAATCTTCAGCTTTTACCTCTGATGGTTTCATTGTATTTTCAATTTTATTACGATATTTCAAGTCGTTCCAAAATTGTTTATTGGTTGGGTCTTCCAAATTAAAACCGTCAACTGGTGCTTTACCACCTTGTGGACTTACAAAGTCAATTTCGTAACCTACATTGTGCAATACTTCCCAAGGGTGGGAAACTTCACTCAAATAATAACCTGTAGCTTGTCCTGTGCTACCTTTTTTGTCGTGGCTCGTTACCACAAATAATACTTTTTTCATTTTACTTGTTTTTTTTGTTTGTGCCGTTGCTTCATTGTTTGAAGAAAAAATGGTGCAACATGCGATAACCATTATTCCCGTTACGATTGTTTGAAATGTTTTTTTCATTTTTGTATTGTTTAATTTTTACGATACAAAATTGCTAACAATGAACGGGCTGGCACAGGAAGTAAATCACAAGTTTCGTGTGATGTAAATCACACTAAGAAGAAAAGCGGCTTAAAGTTTCTCTTGATACTCCAAGATATGAGGCAATTAAAGTTTTAGGAACTCTTTGGAATAAATTTGGATAATTGATTAGTAGCTGTTCGTAACGTTCTTTTGCGTTACTATTTAATAGCGATAAAATTCTGCGTTGTAAAGCAACATAACCAAAATTAGATTTATGTCTAAAAAAGTGTTCGATTTTATGCAAGTCTGCACAAATTTTATCTCGGTTTTGAAGGGATAAACAAAGTAATTCAGCTTCCTCAATACAATCAATATTTAAAGTTGCTTTTGTCTGGCTAAAATAGGCTTGATAATCTGTCACCCACCAATCTTCCATTGCAAACTGCATAATATATTCCTTACCTTCTTTGTCAACATGGTAGGCTTTCAAAAGTCCTTTCACAACAAAATAATCGTTTATCACATTGTCGCCTTCTTGAATTAAGAACTGATGCTTTTTAAGTTTTTTAATTGTGAAGTGTGAAAGAATATATTCAAATTCTTGGTCTGTCAACGGAGTTATTTTTTCAAAATGTTGTCTTAATGCTATGCTCATTTGTTAAAGGTAATAATGTCTGCTTGAAGTAGCAGAGTGTAGGGTTGCACATAACGTTAAGTATTGCTGAAGGCAGGATATTCAATGAACTTTCTGCCCGGAGCTACCGATGATTATAGAATTTAGAGATGAAGTTAACAACAAAAGTTGATAAGAATTCCTTCTGCCCAAACCCAAGATGACCAAAGCACTAAAGCCGATGAAATGCACGTCAGTCCTGCTTTTAGCAATACATTTGTTGTAAGCATACCCTTCTTTGTAAAGCAACAGGGTAACTAATGTACCCTGTTGGTAAAAGCATTTTCATTTAATGCTGAATCATTATTTTGTATGATGTCCACTTTACACCATCGAATACACGTAAAGTATAAATATCATTAGGAAGCTGACTAACATTTAAACTAATTTTGTTTATACCTTGTCCTACCTGCTTTCTCAATCTTGAATTACCTATTTTGTCTATCAATTCTATCATCGAAATCTGCGCAGGCTCAATTGTCCCCTGGTTTCCTTTATTTACTTCAACATTTAGTGTATTAGCTACGGGGTTGGGTGATACCATTAAAGTTATCGAATCTTGAAGGCTGTTGGGACAACTGAGTACTTGAAAATTTACGACTGCTTCATCACTAGAGCCACAGGTGTTCTGCCCCCATGCATATACCTGATACGGTCCCCCAAGTGGAAACTTCTTTGAGACAGTCGGACCAGTACCGATAATAGTTGTCGATGTGCCGTTCTGAACTGATCTCCAATGGTAAGTCGTTGGGACGCTTGAAATGGGAAAAACAGTAAAATTACTTGGCACCACAATTCTTCCAGGTTGACAAGGAACATCTGCCATAATGCCGAATACAGGTACCCCAACTGTAACTTGTGTAGTTAGTGTTATGTTTGTACCACATCTGTTTGGAATATTAATTGTCGCAGTAAAAGTAACAGTGCCAATACCTACTTTTGATGCTACACCGGCGGGAGAAATAGTGGCAATACTATTATTTGAACTTGTCCAAACAATAGTACTTCCTGTGGGTAAACTACTTACTGAATATGTAGCATTAGTTGAACATAAAGGGTTATTTCCACTTATTAAATAGCGGTTTGGAATTCTGCTCAAGGCTGCGCAGGCATTTAATCTACCATTTCCCAATTCAGATGACCACCCATTTGCATTATAAGTATATCCTCCAACTTTTTCAGCACTTTGAGTAATGATATCAAATACCTGTTGTTGCGTTAATGTATTATTAAGCGACAATATTAACGCAGCAACAGCTGATACCTGAGGACACGCAGCAGAAGTTCCTCCCATACGTCTAGTATAAGATAAATTATTTGTACCCGCAGTCGGCAAAATTTCACCGAACGCTGGTGCTGTTCCGGGGAAAGTTGCATCATTCCATTGATTATAACCGTTTAAACCAGGAATATCTATTGTCCAAACTTCAAATCCTTCTCCGGCAATACCACCAAACGCAGGTGGGTATGCCCTATGTGAGGGTGCAACTATATCAATGATTTGGTTGTTGCCACTCGCTACATTGCTGGTTGGACTATAATCACTCTGATGGTCATTTCTATCGGATGCACCTACAGTCAACACGCCATTTATTTGAACATTGCTTGGAAAATCTATTATCCCATTTCCTCCTAAAGAATGTGTAGCTGAATTACTAGCGGAAAATGCAACAACGCAGCCAAGATTTCCCCTGCCTTGAGTAACAGCTCTGGTAATTGCTGCTACAATTGCTGGGACAAAATTTGGGTTATCAACTCCATTAAATCCCCAACTATTTGAAATTACCTGAGCGCCATTTTGCCAAGCGAAATCTATTGCCGAAGCAACACCGTTATTATCTGCATTAATGCCTGGATTAATTCCATCACCGCCAAAAATTTTAATAGGCATAATTCTTACATTTGGTGCGATACCGGTTACCCCTTCATTATTATTTTGTGTAGCTGCAATAATGCCAGAACAAGCGTTTCCATGATTGTAATGCAAGCCGGGTGTCGGGTCATTTGCATTTTCACCCGGAACAAAGTTTGACCCATTTAATCTTACTTGTCTTGCATTTGGCAGGTCAGGATGATTAGGGGTAACCCCGGCATCAATTACGACAACTATAATTGCATTGTTTCCTAATGTAGTAGTCCATGCATTGGATGCATTTATGTCAGCATTTGGCAATCCGGAATGATTTTCCACGGGATTAAAAACCTGACCTGTATTTCTTAAATAAAATTGATTATTGAAATATGTGTCATTTGGTATTACTTGATGTTTTTCAATTGGCATCATAAAATTTGGATGACTGTAATTAACTAAACCGCTTTCCTGTATTTTGTTGGCGACATCGCAGGCATCAAAATTTGAAGATATTTCAAGGATGCTGTAAAATTTTCCTTCTTGTAATTTGACCGAATTTATTAATCCGTTTTTTTCGATTACTTCATTTATAGATATTCCTGCAAGTGGTTCAACTAAAATTTCATTTGTATAATACATTTCCTGCTTTTGATATTTGTATGCAGGTTTAATAATGTCGATATCTGTCATTTTATTGGTAAGTATTTCATTAAGGCTTTTAGCACTTTTGCTTAAATCCATTGTAACAGTTGTTTCATTTTGAGATTGAACTTTTTTGTCATCGCCTACTTCTTGTATTAAAAATGGTTTAAGGTCATCGGCTTTTTGCTTGTCTTTAAATTTTACGACAAACTTGTTGGGAACTTCATCAATAAAAATCTTTTCATTAAATGCATAATAAAACTTTCTGTTATCAGGAAGTTTTTGCGCCATAAGCATAATTAATGTTATGGTAACAGCTAAAATGGCTGTAAAAGATGATAAAATATTTTTCATAAAAATGTTTTATTGTGATGATATACAGGTTATAAAAATCTCTTTCCCTTTAACGGCAGCATAAAAAGGACCAGTCCAAACCATGCCATTACAGAGGACTGCCGTCTTCTCATTGTAAAGAGCGAACCTGTAATTAAATTTAATTTTGAGCTTGTCCTGAATATCAGGGGTGTATAAAAATTGACCGTTAGTTGCTGCAAAATCATCTACATTAGGAAATTGGAAAATATCTTGGGGTATACTATAATTAACCACTGTATCTTTCATCATTCCATTATCAATTTCGATAACAAAACCAGCACCTTTTAAGTTATTGGAAGGTGTATAATAATGACAGGGGTCAAAGCCAATTATTCTTCCTCTAGAGGTGACGGTTTCGCATAAGTTTTTTTTCTTGCACCCCTCAATAATTAAAACGCCAAACAGGAGTAGTATTCCTAAGAATTGTATATACTTCATACTATGGTTTAAACTATGACAAACTTAGTTTGATTTTCGTTGCAGATAATTGCTTTGAGCAAACAATAATAAAAGAAAGGAGGACTATGGTCTCTTAACAATTGATGATTTTCGATTTTCATGTTCGTTGTTTTTGTCTGCGGTTTAACTCGAATTATTAGGGAGTGTCCTGGCAGGGTTGCGTACAACGTTGAGGCTTGGCGATGGGCTGGTATTCAATGAACTTTCCGCCCGAACGTCAGCCGATTGAAAAACAAAAGATGAAGATAACAACAAAAAGCTGATTTATATTCTTCAGCCCGGAACTATTGCTGATAGCGAACTACAGCCGATTTTTATTCCTTCAGCCAGCCTATTGCCAAACCTAATGTTGTACGCTGTTTCGTCAAAATGCCCACAAAGAATTTGCATCAAAATTTCTAATAATTATAAGTCCATCTAATTGCCTTACGGAAAGTTGCGAAATCTTCATAGTACTTATTTTTCATTACTTTCTTCTTAAAGAATTTCCAAAGTCTTTCTATCAAATTTAGATTAGGACTGTATGCTGGTAAATACACTAAATCTATCCCAAGCTCTTCTGCCATACTCAGCGATTCAGCGAGTAAATAGAACCCTTATGCATTCTGAGTTTCATTAGTGTAATTAAAAATATTTTTCGGGCTGTTTGAGTTAGGGAGAGTTATGGGGATAAAAAGCCCTTGCGGGCTGGTGATACTTTAAATTAAAGTATATTTGTTACCCATATTTTCATTAAAAAGCCCGTTGTTACTGATTTGTAGGCGGGCTTTTTTGTTGCCGTAAAGGTAGGGGTTTTATATTGGGTAACAAACACAATTCTACCTCCGCAGCAAAGAAAGCTGAGGTAAAAGACCAAACAATTAACGGTGCAGACATCGCCTACGAACTACGCAAAATTATCAGGAGCTATTTTCCGGATTGGAGCAAAAACCTTACGGACGTAGCCGATCACCGCAAACGAAAAGACTATCGTTGTGACGAACTGTTAAGGGCAGCACTGGCCATGTTTATCTTCAAGGCGCAAAGCCGCAATGCAGTCAATAACGACCGCAGGCACAGCGGTGAATTTAAGGCCAACTTCAAAAAACTTTTCCAGGCCGATCTGCCCCATCTGGATGCAGTACAAGATTATTTTAAAGTATTGCCGCCAACCGAACTGGAAGACCTGAAAGTAAAACTGATTAGCCGGCTGATAGAAAACAAGGTCTTTTATAAACATAAAATATTTGGACATTACATGGTAGCTGTAGATGCCAGTGGTATGGTAAGCTGCGATGAAGACAGGTTTGGATGCGGATTAAAAAAGGAATCTAAAAATGGCAAAACAACTTACCTGTATCCTGTGCTGGAAGCAAAGCTGGTGACCGAAAATGGTTTTTGTATATCGCTGGCCACAGAATGGATAATCAATGACAACAATAAACCTTACGACAAACAGGATTGTGAACAGAACGCTTTTAAACGCCTGTCAAAAAAATTAAAACAGGCTTTTCCCCGGCTGCCTGTCTGCATACTGGCAGATGCGCTTTATGCCAGCAACCCGGTGATGGATATTTGCGAAAACAACGACTGGAAATACATCATCACCCTGCAGGACGGCAGCCTGCCTGCTTTGCAGGATTGCCTCAAAGATGATCCACCCACAAAGCACAACAGTTTTATTCATCAGCCGGAATGCAGGGTAAAAAATAACAGCATCACACAGGAGTTTTATTGGGTGGAAGATTTACTTCATAAGAAACACACCCTGCACTACCTCCAGTGCAAAGAAACTATTAGCAATCAGGTAACCAACCAATCGTCCACAACCAACTTTGTCCGCATCACCAATCTGCCGGTTGAAAGATCCACCGTAAAAGCCTTAAGCAAAGCCGGAAGGTTAAGATGGAAAATAGAAAATGAAGGGTTTAATGAAGAGAAAAATAATGGCTACAACATGCAGCATTTATACAGCAGAACCTCCTTCAATGCCCAACAAAACTACTACCAGTGCCTACTGATCGCACACCTGATTAATCAACTGCTGGAGCATACATGCAAAATACAGGACCTGCTGCGATGCTTTAAAAAAATCTCAATCAAATATCTGTGGCAACAATTACTTTGTGCCATGAAATGCCAGCCGCTCTGCATACAAACCCTCACTGCTATCAACAATAAAAAGCACCAGGTAAGATTATTCTCCGGCTAAACAAACAACCGGAAGCCAGTCAGTAGCTTCGGGTGATAAGCCTGCACCTGTAAACAGGGATTTTAAAAACGATCTAAAAAAGAAAATACTTAAAAAAAGAAAATAGGAAAATACACAAACAGCCTACAAGGCTGACAGGTTAAACCATGCCGTAACTTTAACGCAGCTTTGAAAAAGGATAAATATATTTACTCACTGAATCGCTGGCCATACTTTTTGCTATTGCCCCTTTTTGATATCTTGCGTTATCCAATATTAAACATATCGTTTCAGCATGTGTATATTGCTCTTTTATTGCTTTCAATAATCTTACTATTGAATCGGCATTACAATTTTCTTCCTCAAGCAATATTGTTGGCTCCAGAGTTATTGGATTTATAGCACCTATTATATTTAATCTTCTTCTGCCTGTGTTTGACGATATTTCTTTTGTTCCTGCCCTTCCAATCTCTTGCCAGGCATAATCATTTTCAACATTATGAATTTGGTGCATTGGATCTGCATATAAAAGCACCTCTTTTTCGTTTTGTTGAGCGCATTGGTAAAGGGATTCCATGAAACTTATAAAGTTCTTTTGTATGATAACATCTTGAGCTTTACCAGGTATTAATCTGGTTTTTTTATAAGAGCAATGGAGTTTTTTTTTAAGTACCGGCTCAACTAACTATGTTCAATTTCTAATTGCAAATCAGTTCGCAAGTAATCTTGCAACTGGGCAATAGTATTGACAGATGTTGTTTTGATATACTCTTTAATTATTTCTTTATGCTCATCTAAGGCTGATGGACGCCGCCCGGCGTACTTTAAGTTACTCATACCAGATAGCCCAACTAATTGATATAATTTAACCCAATCCGTAATTGTATCAACATAAACATCCAGCAATTCTGCAATATCTTGACGCTTCATACCTGAATGCAGCATATGCAAACATTGATAACGCTTCAAAATTTTACTGTCTTTAACTTCTCGTTTTATCAATTTCAATTCAACCAATTCTTCCGAACTTAAATTTACTTGATAGCTCATAATGTTTTAAATTATAAGCTAAAGATATATAATCGTAATTATTTAAGCAAATTAGTATAATAAAATTTTTAAAGGGTGATTGTTGGCTAATTTGATTTTATCTGATATAATTTCAATTGCCTTTTTTGTCCATTTTCCATCAAGCCGGTTTTCAAAGTCAACACCAAAAAATTTTATCTTCCTTAAATCCGGAACAGTATCGTTAAAATCTTTAATAGTTTTCACTAGGTCAAAATTGCCTTTGGAATTAATGAAACTTAAAATTGAATCTTGTCCTGTTTCAAGATATTGATTTAAAAGGAAAGCCAAAGACTGTCCGTACTCAAGAACATAATAGCGAACATTAAACTTAAGATTAAGTGAAAGAAGTAAATCCCTTTCAATTATAATATTTGTTTGATTGCCGTGTGCCTGTCCAACAAAATAAAAATCAGCTTGATTTAAGTTGCCTGCTGCTGATGATAACAAACTGTCATATTCTTTATTTGCAAAGCTGTCCTGTCCTTGTACCTTTGCAAAAGAAAAAACAAAAAATAAAAAGATAATTCGCTTCATAATTTTAATAACTGAATGAGTGTCTCCAGGTTTTGTTAGTTGTTCCAGATGAAATCATGAATAGAAAAGAGGGTTGGTCATATAGCGTAGAACGTTTGACGGCTTTGCGCAGGCGGGAAAATAGTATTCCTTTCTGCCCGAACCGTTGCCAAATTTATAAATAAAAGTTCATTGTTAGTACTATTGTTGAGCAGAGTTTCTTCAGCCCGGAACTACTGCTGAAACATGCACCAATGCTCACTTTTTGCACTTCAGCCCCGCTTGTGCAAAACCGCATGTTAGCGTCTCGTGCTGTTCACTTGAATGCTACATTTAATTGCAAGTGTCCGCCCAATCCTTCTTTTACGATGCGCATTAATGTAGAAAGCCTTATGTCGCTTGCATTGTTTTCAATTCTTGAAATGTAAGATTTTGTCGTACCACATTTCATGGCAAGTTGTTCTTGTGTCAAATGCTGTTGCTCACGCATTTCCTGAATGAGAACACCAAGTTTAAACGCTTCAAAACCTTGTTCATATTCTTCACGTTTTGCTGTTCCGCGTTTGCCATATTGCTTGTCAAGATGGTCAGCGAAAGATGTGAGATTTTTATTTTTTATGCTTTTCATTGAAATATTCTTTTTTAATTTTTTCGGCTAATTCAATTTCTTTCTTGGGTGTCTTTTGGGTTTTCTTCTGAAAGCCGTTCGCCACCACTATTAATTGTCCTTCGTCAAAAAATGCAAAGGCTCTAAAAATATTGCTTCCAACTTCAACTCTGATTTCGTACAGCCCGACCGTTCCTGTCATGTGTTGAAAATATTTCTTCGGAACATGGTCAATAGTCGCAATAAGTTCCAATGTCCAATTGAACTTCTTTTGTACGTCCTCATTCAGTTCATCAAAGAACTCAAGAAAATAATGTTTGTAATAAGATATTTCTCGGATGAAGGTTTGTTCCACACCGCAAAGTTAGCCAATTAGATAACTTTATCAAAATTATTTTTGGTTTAAAGTCTGTCAAAATCTGGTCGTGATGAAACTAATAATGATCACGTCGCGCATGGACGCTAACGTTGAGTATTTGCGATGGCAGGGTATTTGAAAAACGTCAGTCCGAACTACCGCCGATTGAAAAACTACAGATGAAGATATGAACAAAAGCTAAATTACTAACGTCCCGCTGGAACTACTGCTGATAGTGATTTATAGACGAGGACTTGCACGTCGCCCCCTGCTATTGCAAATACTTTTGTTGGCAGAAGTGCATCGTAGGTTAAGCTAAAGTTTTTTGCTTTGAAACAATTCTTGATTTTCTTACCGGCTTCTTACGCGAATGTTTTGCCTTATAGTCTTGAATAAATTTACTTATTTTTTTTCTTTCTTCATCTGTCAAAGGTTTGCTTTGAATAATAAAGTCAACACCTTCTGGTTCTTTTATGTATCCCATTGTTTAACTTTTAAAATATTTATCAATTAAAATTGCGCTGGTTGTGTTGGAATAATCATCCTTTGTCCGCTAAACCGATAAGCTCCTAATGTTTTCTCGTAATGCTGAATAAGTTTTGTCTTTGCGTCAAATGCAACGAAACCATCAAAGCCTTTTTGAAAAGAAACTTTGCAAGCATAGGCCACTAAGTTTCCAGCAACACCTTCATAAAGTTTGTTTTTGCCGATATTGAAAGGCGCACTTTCAACCAAATTCATGAACACATGGTCTGTTTCCATTGTTAAGCTTAACAGACCTTGAATAATGTTTGGGTTATTTGTAATTGTCAGCTTGTTAACTTCTTTTGCACTATTATCAAATTCAATTTTCCAACTAAAAGACCACCCGTTTTTCTTTGTTACAAACTTAAGGTCAGGTTTTGTTAGCAAGCTAACTTCGGTTGGAAAGCTATCTCCCGAAATTGTATTTCGGATTGAATTTGTCAGTCTGTCAATTTCAAAATCAAGGGCTATATTCTTACGTTTTTTCACTTCGCTAATTTACGAAATGTTGAGGTTGTCATGAAATAAGTCTTTGATATTTAGGATGTCAACCCGCATTTCCTATTGCCAAACCTTTTGTTGGCGGTTCGTGTTTCTTTTTTCATCAATTAAGTTATGCAAAAATTATAAAGATTTTTCAATCAATTTTTCGAGTTTTGATTGGTCAAAACCACCAGAGTACAACACCTTACCTACTTTGTCAATAAGAATAACTGTTGGGAAAAGATTTACGCCATAATTTTCAGCAAGGTGTTTACCATTCATTAGAACTTTATAAGTTACTCCATGTTTATTGCAAAACCCGTCTATGTCTTTTTTTGTGTCCCAGGTATTGATACCCAAAATTTCAAAATTCTTGTTCTTATACTTCTTATTGATAGCGTTTAAATGCGGAACACTTTCAATGCAAGGACCGCAATTCTTAAACCAAAAGTCAAGTAATATTACTTTTCCCTTAAGTTCGAAAAGGGAAATATTTTCATTTTTATTATAAAGAGGAAGTGTCCAATCAAGTGCAATTGAACCAACTGATATTAGTTGCGGAATTTCTTTTTGTTTGGTCTGTTTATATTCATCCATATAAGTTGAGTAATACCATGAGTTTTCTGCCGGTTGGTTCGGCGATATATTGATATTGGTAAAGTTTGTTTTTATAAAATCATCATTCAAATCATTCTTCTGTAATACTTCTATCGGGATATTGCTTATTTTGTCAATGGTTATTTTATAAATGAAATTGGATTTCGTTTGCATTGCATCAAACCCTTCGCCAAGGTTTTGGATTCGTCTTTTCCAATATTGATAGTTACAACTTCATATAGATGATTATTAATTATTGTGTCCGTAACTGTCTTGATTGAATTCTGGTCTTCAATTATTGCTGGCAAAATATTCTTTAATGTTACTATTGAATTATACAAGTAGGAAAGGCTCTTGAAATCTTTTTTTTGAGCATTGTTATTTATTTGGATTGTCTTAGTTGCTTTATTTAATTCAAACTTTTCTGTTCCGTTGAAGAAATCAGTTGATGTTGAGTCATTAATTTGATATTTAAAACCAACCGTTGTATTAGTTGGGTCAAAATTGAAGTAACATGACCATTCGGAAATATTGTGATAATCTTCTGAAGCATAATTAAGTTCTCTTTTTAGGTCATAACTAAAAGTGGTTAAACTATTCAATTTATTGGACGTTTTCTGCAAAATGGAAATGGCTTCCTGTTGGTTTGATACAACATTTTGAGAATTAGCATGTAATGCTATGTTGATGAAAATTGTCAGGATTAAATATTTCATATGTATATAACTTTTTAACCGGATTGAGTTGAGTGGTGTCCATACAACATGACCGCCAACGGTACAGCTTTGCGCAGGCGGGGTAATAGAATTACGTCTGCTGGAACTGTAGCCAAATTTATAAATAAGAGTTCATTGTTATTACTATTGCTCAACAGAATTACGTCAGATGAAACTATAGCTGAAACATGCACCAATGCTGATTGTTAGCAGGTCAGCCCCGCTTGTGCAAAACTGCTTGTTGTACGCATTCGTCTCAGTTTATACTAAAAGAATTTAAAAAATCGTTTGTCGCTTGATTATTTTCTCCATCCTTAGCATATATCACAAAATATTGATAATAGTAGTTATCAATGATTACAGATTTAAGATGTAAAAATGCTTCGCCATCCTGTATACTTCCTATTCCTTCAAATGCCCAATGTCCATCAATTTCAATTTGTTTCTTGGAAATAATTTTGCCATTGGTATTTAAAACATTTGAAGTAAACGCTCCTATAATAAAGTTTTGAAGTTCAGCATTTGTAATTTTATGAAGTGAGTCTTTAGGTAATTCTGCAAAATTAATGCGATATAATCCAAAATCAGTTTCACATGTTTCTTGCGTTATACTAAGATAACCAAATAAAGGACTAAAACTAGTTTGTGTAGTTGTAGTAGTTGTACCTGGAAATTTAATGAAAAAACTTTTCGTAAGTTGTTTTTCAATAGTTTCAGGATTCTGATTTTCACTTACACTAATCAAGGAAAAGCTTGTTAAAAAGGAATCAATTTCTTTTCTATAGTCATTATTAATAGCAGATTTTACTTCTAAAAAGTACAAACGATTATTAACTAAAAACACATCCCGTGTGTATGATATGTTATTATTACTGTCAAGAAAATGAAATTCTCTGCCAGGATATTTTTTAGTAGCAATTATTTTTAAATTAAATGGAATATTTTTACCGGTCAAGTCTTGCTGAGTATTCAAAAAAAAATTGTTCAGTAATTGTAAGGAATCTGACGTAATAAATTCCTTAGGTAAGTCTGCATACTTAAGCAGGAAATAAAATTCGTTGCTATTATTTTTGTTGAGATATATAATATTCCAATTAATAGCTCCAAATTGATTCGTTTCTTTTTCTGTTTTAAGTAATGGGGATTGTGGAAATTCTATGACAAATTCTTGTAAAGGGTTACTATACTTCACTGGCTTTTCTAATTTTTTTGTTTGACTATTACACGAGGACACTAAAAAAACTAGAAATAACAAAAATATTTTAGGTAACGTCATTGAGGTAGTTGATTTATTGCAAGCAACGGAAAAGTATTGCAGCAGTTTTGGGCAATAGAATTCCGTCAGCCGGTAACTGAAGTTGATGATTGCAATATTGCTGATGTTTTATTCATTAGCCAAATGTATAACGTCATGCCCGAACTGAAGCTACATATTTTTACTGCTGCTGAAGCTTACTTTGTCAAGCCCAAATTGCTGCAATACGGCTGTTGCTTGCAGTTTTGTCCCATGAATTTTAATGCTGAAAAAGAATGTAAATAGCTTTTTTAAATTGATGTTGCTTATCGTTCATAATGTTTTTAAAATTAAAGTCTTGAAAGTTGCAACTGGATTAAAAAACTAAAGATGAACTTGAAAATGAATACTGCTGTTGCTGTCGTAATGCAACTATAAATTTTAAAAAGCCGTTATGGGAAACTGATAAAAATTTGTCAACCGCAACAACCCGAACCTGAACACTTAAAAACTGCAAAAAGATTTTATGAACTTTTAAATTGAAACAAGCCGAATTGTCCGCCGAAACATTTTAAAAACAATAAGCAGTTTGCATAATTGCTGAAAGTTTAAAAGCTATTTACAAATAGTAAAAACCCAAACTTGTCAAAGTCAGCAATTGTAATTATAAAAGCAGCTTGCCAGTCAATAAAGTCTTAAACTGAATAAAGTTGATGAAGTAAACTGTCACAACAAAAACTGCCTGGAAAATATAAAAACATTTACAAAAACTTGTCGAAATAAAAGCTGCTGAAAACTTATAATAAACTTTTGCATATTGTCCTGCGACAACTTAAAAAGCTACCCGCTAAAAAAATTGCAAGCAACGCCCAAGTATTTGCGATGGCAGGGCAATCGAAGCTCGTCACGCTTGTACCGAAGCTGATTTTTTCTTTTGCCGAAGATAAGTACAAATGTTTAATAGAATTTCGTCGCGCTGAAACTGAAGCTGAATAAAGGTTTGCAGACGAGTGCCTGATGTCAAGCCCTGCTATTGCAAATACTTTTGTTAGCTGCCGCCCTTCTTTTTGAATTTAATGCTGTTAATGTTTTGTAACGTAAACTGTCCGCTAAAAGCTGAATGCAAACCTGAACGTACATTTTGAATTTAAAGCTGCGATTACTGTTGTGCTGCAATCAAAAAATGTTAAGAAGCCGAAGGGTCAATAGTGAAAAATTTGTCAACTATGACAACCCGAACTTATAAAAGTTTGAAACAAGAATTTTTTAAAAAGACCTGCGATGTTACAGAAGCCGAACCGTCAACCGCAGACTTTATAAAAATGTATAAGCACTTACGTAATGATAAAATTTAAAAGTTGCTTGCAAACAAAGATGAACCCGAACCGTCCGGGCTAAGATTTATAAACCTAAAAACAACTTGCACAATAACCGAACTTTTAAGCTGCAAAAATTTGTAAAACCAACTGTCTGAGCCAACAAGCACAAAATAAAAAAGCAGCTTGCAAAATGATAAAAGTTTAAAGGTGTTTTAGATGTTGTAACGTAAACCGTCAAGATGAAAGCTGCATGAAAATAAAAACGCTTTTTGCATAAAGTGTCGCAGTAAAGCTGATACAGAAAAATTTAAGTTTATGAATTTGAACGCCCGAACTTGAACAGTAAATTTGGGTGGCAGCTAACGTTTGACGGCTTTGCGCAGGCGGGAAAATAGTATTCCTTTCTGCCCGAACCGTTGCCAAATTTATAAATAAAAGTTCATTGTTAGTACTATTGTTGAGCAGAGTTTCTTCAGCCCGGAACTACTGCTGAAACATGCACCAATGCTCACTTTTTGCACTTCAGCCCCGCTTGTGCAAAACCGCATGTTAGCGTCTCGTGCTGTTCACTTGAATGCTACATTTAATTGCAAGTGTCCGCCCAATCCTTCTTTTACGATGCGCATTAATGTAGAAAGCCTTATGTCGCTTGCATTGTTTTCAATTCTTGAAATGTAAGATTTTGTCGTACCACATTTCATGGCAAGTTGTTCTTGTGTCAAATGCTGTTGCTCACGCATTTCCTGAATGAGAACACCAAGTTTAAACGCTTCAAAACCTTGTTCATATTCTTCACGTTTTGCTGTTCCGCGTTTGCCATATTGCTTGTCAAGATGGTCAGCGAAAGATGTGAGATTTTTATTTTTTATGCTTTTCATTGAAATATTCTTTTTTAATTTTTTCGGCTAATTCAATTTCTTTCTTGGGTGTCTTTTGGGTTTTCTTCTGAAAGCCGTTCGCCACCACTATTAATTGTCCTTCGTCAAAAAATGCAAAGGCTCTAAAAATATTGCTTCCAACTTCAACTCTGATTTCGTACAGCCCGACCGTTCCTGTCATGTGTTGAAAATATTTCTTCGGAACATGGTCAATAGTCGCAATAAGTTCCAATGTCCAATTGAACTTCTTTTGTACGTCCTCATTCAGTTCATCAAAGAACTCAAGAAAATAATGTTTGTAATAAGATATTTCTCGGATGAAGGTTTGTTCCACACCGCAAAGTTAGCCAATTAGATAACTTTATCAAAATTATTTTTGGTTTAAAGTCTGTCAAAATCTGGTCGTGATGAAACTAATAATGATCACGTCGCGCATGGACGCTAACGTTGAGTATTGCTGCAGGTGGGGATTTTATAATTGTCAGCCCATAACCGCAGCTTGGTTTTGTTTAAAAGATGAAGTTAATAACTTTTGCTTGGCCTTATTCGTCGGTTGGAACTGTTGCTGATAGTGATTTGTAGCCGATGTTCCAATGTCAAGCCCCACTTGTAGCAATACTTTTGTTGGCTGTAGCTTTTTTGTCAATAAAAGTTTGGGTCAAAGTTTCGATAAATGGGTTGAAGTCATCCCTTGTCGTTAATAAGTAAAATTTCATTTTTTCTCCTGTAACGAGTTTTATTTTTAAATTATAATAGTTTGGGTCAAACCCTCTTTTAATACTTTCAATTTCGTTCCATTTAAGAGTGATGTCGTCTTTATGGCTGAATGAAAATTGTTTAGTCCAAGTCATACTAATACCATTATTATCCATTTTCCATTCAGTCCTTGCAATTACAAACCGTTGCCATAAAAAATATGCAATTGTCATTGAGCAATACTCCGGTAATTTTTTAGGTTCTGAAACTCAATATGGGTAAGGGATTCATAAAATCGACATTTATTTTTTTGCAACTCAGCCTAAAAGCTGAGTTTGAGAATAATAATTTCTAAATCTATACACACTGGTTATCAAAATGATACAAAAAATAAATTTAAAATTTGCTCTAAAAATCCTACCGGAGTATTGATTGAGAACAGAGTTAATAAAATTGAGAAGGGTTTACTTAGTCCATGCGGAATAAATAATACAACACCACCAATAAAAATTGTCAATAGAATTATGATTAAAACTATTGCATTTGTCTGAGAAACTATCTTGATATTGTATATGGTCATAAGTTACAGCCAACGTTGAGTATTGCTGCAGGCGGGGCAATAGCATTCCGTCAGCTGATAACCCAAGCTAAATTAATGTTTTATTGCTGATGTTTACAACTACTGCTCACCTGCGTTCCGTCGCGCTGAAACTAAAGCTGAACATCATTACTACTGCTGATGCTGCGCTGTGTCTGCCCCGCTTGCAGCAATACTTTTGTTGTGCGAGGTACTTTGTCAACTGTCAATTGAAAATTGTCGAATACTTAAAACACTGTTTCAACAATCCTCTTTAGAATATTTTCGAAAGTAGTCTGATTAACAGAGGAAATTTTTGATATTACTTCGTCTGTCGTATATGATTGAATCAATTGACATTTTACAAACGATTTCTTCGAAAGTGGTTTTGTCAACATAGAGTTATTTAGTTCAAAATTGAACTCTTCATTCATGGGATTTGATGAAATCATTACTGCATAAAAAATATCCTCCGCTTCTAAAACATTTGAATTCGAAATAACCAATGCTGGGTGAGCTTTAAATTTACCGTTTGGTAACTCATAATTCAACTCGATAATGTCTCTCTGTTGAACTTTCATTACAAGTATTTTGCTATAGCTTTATTTTTTCTTTTAACGATCGAAGCTTTTAAATTTTCATCGTCTTGCAAAGTAG
This sequence comes from Hanamia sp., assembly GCA_965217965.1. Classification (GTDB taxonomy): domain Bacteria; phylum Bacteroidota; class Bacteroidia; order Chitinophagales; family Chitinophagaceae; genus Ginsengibacter. Next base: position 3,044,161 of record CBDCJQ010000002.1, read on the forward strand.
CTATTAAATTTTTTGTCTTACGCACAGATGATACTTTCTTAACAAAATTCAACGAAGAAAGAACTGATGAAAGTTCCTTTGCTTTGTTGTTTGAATCTATTTCTATGATTAAGGTCTGCATCTTTTAATTTTTACAAATGTAAGATTTTTCGTTAGTCTGGCACTTTCAAAAGGTCTGAAATAGTATCTCGCACAACGTTTTAGGCTTGGCGATGGGCAGGAATTCAATGAACTTTCCGCCCGAACGTCAGCCGATTAAAAAACCAAAGCCGAAGGTAAATACAAAAAGCCGATATTTGTTCGTCTGCTGGAACTACTGCTGATAGCGAACTACAGCCGATTGTTATTCTTTCAGCCAGCCTATTGCCAAACCTAATGTAAGCGGTCGTGCATTTCTTAAGATGCTGCTGTTTTTTTATTCTTTACTCTCAATGCTCTTTTCCTTGTTTTTGTATTCTTTGATTTTATTTCCAGCATGACTTTTCTGAATTCAGAAAGTTCTTTCTCTGTCCATGGTTCAGATTTTTTTGAAAAGTCAATATTTTTAGGCTCTTTAATTAGGGTCATAGTTTTTAATTTTTAAAATAATGAGAAATCAATCTTAATGCCGCACTTGTATCAATAAACATTCTTAATCCACGAAAATGGGTTGCATGAAGCGATTCTTCATAATGTTTTATCAATGATGTTTTTGCGTCAAAAGCAACAAAACCTTCATAACCTTTATTGAAAGAAACTTTGCAAACAAAAGCAATGAGATTAGCCGGTACTCCAACGTAAACTTTATTTTTCCCAACATTAAATTTTGCGCTCTCAATCAAGTGCATGAAAATATGGTCTTGCTTATCTTCAATACTTACCAAACCCTGAATAATATTTGGATTGTTAACGGTTGTTATTTTGTAAGACTCTTTTGTCTTATCATTAATTTCTTTCAACCAGTCAAATCTCCAATCCATCTTTTTTATCACATTATTCTCAGCACTTGTTAACCTGATAATTATAGTGTCAAATACTTCACCAGTTTGGATATTCTCAATTGAATTTGTTAACTTATCAACAATAAAATCAAGTCCTTTTTGTTTATGTTTCTTCACTTAACGAATATAAACAAAATATTCCTGTTCTGAAAAAAACTATGGGGAAAATTCGTTCTCTCGCATGACCGCTTACGGTTCGGGTATTGCCGAAGGCAGGGTATTCATTGAACGTCCTGCCCGGAACTGCTGCTGATTTATAATTTAAAAGTTGAAGTTAACAACAAAAGTTCAATAGTATTCCGTCAGCTTGAACTATAGATGATTAGCGAACAAAAAGCTGATGAAATGCACGTCAGCCCTGCTTTTGGCAATACCATGTTACCTGCCGTTTTTCTTCTCGTCATAGTAGAAATCTTTGTTTAAGTTTTGGTGTCGGAATCATACAAGTGTCCCGCTTACCAAATATTTTATATCGTGTCTTTGCAATAATGTTGTAAACAAAATCTCTCAACGGTCTGGGAAAAATAATAAAAAAATAAAACAGTTTCCAAAGTCCGCCTAACTCTTTCAATACATGAAGTCCTGCTGATGATTTGAGAAAGTATTTGTCTCCGTTGATGAAAACAAAAGAGTCAAAATCATTTGTCGGTAAGTTAAACTTTTTAAGCAATACTTGTCCGCTTTCAGATTGCAATGAAGCAAATTTGAATTTCTCTTTCGGGTCTCTTTTGATTGTGAATTGAACAATGCTGTTGCATAAATTGCAAACTCCGTCAAAGAGCAATATGTGTTCTTCGTTATTGCTCACTGTTCAAAATATTTTTAAGCGCCATATCCAAAGTAGGATATTTAAAAGTATAACCTGATTCAAGAAGTTTTTCAGGAACAACCCAACGGCTTTTTAAAATGAGTTCGGGTTCTGTTTTAATAATTACTGCACCGATTTTAAGAAGCCATGCAGGGGAAGGCAAACCGATTTTTGCTTTCATTGCTTGTCTGAAAGTTTTCATCAGCGTTTTGTTGTCAATAGGATTCGGTGCTGAACAATTAAAAACTCCTTTCAATTCTTTGTGTGACTGAAAAAATAAAATGATGTTGAACAAATCTTCAATGTGAATCCAACTGAACATTTGATTTCCGTTTCCTTGTTTGCCACCTAACCCAAACCGAACAAGTTTTATAAATGGTTTCATTACTCCGCCGTCTTTCCCCAATACGATTGCCATTCGTAAAGCAACTTGTCGTGTTTGAGGAAGTTGAAAAGAGAAAAATGATTTCTCCCAACTTGTTGCCACATCAACAGAAAAACCTTTTCCGATTTCTCCTTTACTTTCTGTCATTGGTCTGTCTTCCGCATGTCGGTAAATTGTAGCGGTGCTTGAGTTAATCCAAAGTTCGGGTGGCTTGTTACATTTTAAGATTGCTTCACCAAGTGCTTCAGTTGTTTCTGTTCTTGATTTTAAAATTTCTGTTTTGTTCTTTTCATTGTAACGGCAATCAACTGATTTACCTGCAAGGTTTATCAGCATCTCTGAATTTTCAAGTCCGTTTATTATTCCTGTCGTGTCGTTCCATTGAATATTCTCTTTCTGTCGTGAAATGATAATTACCTGATAACCTAAATTACCAAATTGCTTTGTAAGGTGTTTTCCTACAAATCCAGTTCCGCCTGCTATGACAATTTTTTTACTCACGGATTTCTTCTCTTATTGGTAAAACATCTTTTGGTATATCAGCCATAGAATTTACAGGGATATACTCTGTTTCAAATGTTCCTTCATAACCAAATAATTTCCCCCACGCCGTGTTACTCACTACAACAGAAATTCTAAATTTCTGTTCTTTATCGTCAAACCATTCGCAAACATTTGCTTCACCTGAAAATATCATTGGAAATTTGAAACTAAAAACTCCTTCATAAAATCGTTGCTCACCTGAGCGAAGATTTAATCCTCCATTTTCTGAAACCGACATTTCAATATCAACTGCAAGGTGTTGATGTGTTCCTAAGTAGTCAACGATTCGTTTTCTTTTGTTGCTGTAAATCATTGTTGCATCAAATCTTCTTTCACGATTTGGAAAACGATACTTGCGAACCCAGGTAACTGTTTCTCTTCCGAACTTGTCTTTGTAAGCATAGTTCTCAATAGTAAAAGGAACATCTTTTCCTTTTTGAGGGAACATGATATTTCTCCATGTTCCTATATATAAAAATGGAAGTGTATATGGTTTGCCATACCATACGCTTTGCATTATACCTTTTCCTATAGAAGCACTCTTATCATCGCTGTTAAATCCAAATCGCTTTTGAATTTGCGGATGAAGTTTTTGAAAATCTGAACCTAAAACCTGTTGATATATTGAACCCATTATTTCTGCTTGGTTATACAATTCGATGCCTTCGGCAAATATCTGATATTAAGAATTGCTATCATTGAAATTGCAATCATTGAAATGTTAAGTGAAAAGGGATTAAAAGGAAATGTAAAGATTATTGCATTGCTAAAAATTGCTGCTGCTGAAAGCAGAAGCAATGCAACAATATTTATAATGTGAACAGATTTTTTTTGAACGATAAGAATAATAATCCCAAAAATTATTTCAGCCCAACCGATAAATGTCAAAATATTTTTTTCATTTCCTGTAAACATTCCTGACTTCTTTAGTATTTCTATTTCGCCCGTGTCTGTGAATAGAAGTTTTGGAATTAGCCCCTGATAAATCCAAACTAAACTTAAAGCTACGCTTGAAATCAGAACCGTTAGTTGCGCTGTAATCGCTTGCTTTGGATGCAATCCTTTTTCAATCCAATTTTTTAAGCAATCAAAACTCCATGCGGTTGCCCAAATCATAAGAGGTCGGAAAATAAATTTGTCAAATAATTTTCCGAAAATTCCCCAACGAGTTTCATAGTCATAGCCTGTAAAGAATTTTATTCCATCTGGTTTAGGAACATATTTCCAATAACCCGAACCTTGTTTGATAATTGATAGATTGCTGTCAGATGAAAACTTTAAAACCGATGTGCTTTCACCATTGTCTTTGGTCTTGGTTGCAACACTTTCGCCAATGCCATTTACTTTAATTCCAAAACCTATTTTAGTTGAGTAAAGAAATTTTTGAGGGTCTATCGGTTCGTCTTTTGATAAGTATTTTATTTCGGTAAACCGCAAGTCCCACAATTGATGAATTGCAGGGTCTTGAGTATGTGTCCATAAAGTGTCAAGGTCGCATTTAATTTTAGTCTCTATGTAAAGTGGTCGTCGTTTCACTCGCAGGGTCTTTAAAATGGCAGGTAACGTTTAAATATACGCACCGTCTTTCTATCCTCCAAAAAATAAATTCATTGAGTATCAACGCCTCCAAATTCGCTTTTCACAATTGTCGTTGCGGCAATTGCTCTACCACTTTATCGCGCCTTTTCTAAATAGATCGTCAAACGGGCTTACTATATTCACCAATTGCTCCTTCCTTACATGCAGGTACCGCATCGTAGTTTTAATATCAAAATGCCCCAACAATTCCTGGATGAATTTTACATCTATTCCTTTTTCGAGCAAGTGCGTAGCAAAGCTATGACGCAAGCCATGAAAACTTATGTCTTTTTGGATGCGTGCTTTTTCCTTTGCCATCTGAAACACCTTTTGCGCACTTCTGTCGCTGTATTGTATCCCCGGTGTGGTTCCCTCAAACACATACAGCGTTGGCCGTACTTTGCTTTTTTTTAAATAAGACCTTAGAACGTCCAGCACTACCGGGCTTAAACCCACATAACGGTCTTTTTTTCCTTTTGCACTTTTAATGAGCAATTGCATCCTGTCGCTATCTACATGTTTAATTTGCAATGCCGTTACCTCACTCACACGCAGTCCGGCACTATAAGCAGTAAATAAAATCGCCTTATGTTTTATGTTTGAGATGGAATTAAAGAGTCTTGCAATTTCATTTTCACCAAGTACATTTGGCAGCAGTAAAGGTTTTTTGGGCCTGGGTATCTCCCAAAAGAACCTTTCCCGGAGCAGCACTTTTTCATAATAAAATTTTAAAGCATTCATCCGGCTATGCAGCGTATTTTCTGATAGCTTCAATTTTTCAAAACAATATTGCAGATAATCTTTCACCCTCTGCACATTAAATTCTTTAGCAGGTGTACTTTTTATCGTCTGCAAAAATTGCATAAACTCGTTCGTATATGTTCTGATAGTAGAACTACTATAGCCTTTTAATACTAACTGCTGCTTAAATTTTTGCAGTGCTTCAAAGTTTTCTTTACTCAGCTTAATTAACGGATTAAACTTTTGAACCGGCTTTGCAAGTACCGGAGTATTATTTTTTATTACTGTTGTTACTACTGCTGCTTTTGGGCTCTGCACCGGTCCGGCCTGCGTGTTCTTTTTCTTTTCTAACAAATATTTTTTTAATTCTTCTACCTCAAGAGTTGCCACGCCCTTTAAAACTTTTCCCAGCAACCCATAATTCTTTTCAGTACAGGGGATATACCAGCAACGGTTCGTCCGGCTCCACTTAGCACCTGCTTTTTGAAAAGCACTATTAAGCCCGGCATTCTGTCTTCCATAAATACCGATGCATTCAGTGCCTCTGTGCAAAAGATCCTTTAGTGTAACAGTTTCCATTTTTTAAATATAATTAAAAACCTGAATTCTCGCGGCCAGGCTTAAAACGGCATTGAGTCGCCGGGCATGCTATCACTGATATCCGGTTCTGTTTTCGTTTTTTTATCGAGCAACAATAGCTGTTCAGCCACCACCTCCGTTGCGTATCTTTTATGTCCTTCTTTATCTTCATACTGACGGTTGCGCAACTTGCCTTCTACGTAAAGCAGGCTGCCCTTGCGAATATACTTTTGCACCAGGGTTGCAAGGCCTCGCCAGGCTATTATTGTGTGCCATTCTGTATGCGATTGGTTTTCCCCATTCTTTAAACGATAGCTTTCGGTAGTGGCTAAAGAAAGTTTAGCCACAGGTGTGCCGTCCGGCAAAGTTTTATACTCAGGTTCTTTCCCTGCGTTTCCTATTAGTGATACTTTATTTAATCCTCTCATTTTGTTTTGTTTTAAAAGCGGTTTTTCTTTACTCCGCAACATTTAAAAATTTGACAAGCTGTTTTTCTATTCAGTATCCTGGCCATAGAGGGGCTTTTAGTTTTATTATGTCCATGTTCTAAATGTATTGAAATAATATCAAGGTTGCAATTAGTGCAGGATAGCCTGCACGGATTTTGCAAATCTTCAATACATATATGATTACTTGTCTAATAGGTGGGCTCATAAGCTCTCATGCCGGCTTCAAGAATTCTATTTCATTAAATGATTCGGGCTATTTTTTTTAAAGCACATAGCGAAGTAATATGGAACATACATCCGAAAACAATATATGCTTGCAGTAAAAAGAGGCGCCGATGAGCAAGCATATATCAACCATCCTCAGCTTATAGCCTTCTCTATCACTTTAAAATCTTCTTGTGAAATTGCGCGGAAACCGCTCATAGATAAAAGCCCCATTTTTTCTTATTCTGAATGAAGCTCAAATGCTCAAGCAGCGGCCAGATGCTGGTTTCATGGCATTCATTGAAGGTTACCTTCTTACGATAAGGGGTAAAGTGAGCGGAGGTTTTTGCCTGGTAAGGTTCTTCATCTGCCACCTGGCCAAGGGCAGTAAATTTTTGAAAAGGCTTATTGTCTTCAAATATTTCTTTGGCTGAGTAGAATACCAGCCCATCGCCTTTGGCTGGTTTGCTTATATGATCTTTTCTGCCATGGCCTGCCTGGGCGAAACCTCCCTTCACACCTTTGAGCACGTGGTCTTTGCTGGCGCCGATCAAAAAATATTTCGTCATTGGCATAAGTAAAATGCTGTTGCGGATACAGTTAACTTTCTCAGTTCAACGCAGCATCAAATTCTTTTTCTTCATTGAGAGAATAATCTTTCACCGCGTTATACAAAGTATCTCTTTCCACAGGTTTGCGTTTGGCCTGCCTGATGAGTGTTACCAGCTCTTGTGTGCTCATCGCCGGAGTTTGTTCTTCGCTGCCGGCCATAGAATATATTTTAGTGGAGTCATCTATTGTACCATCAATGTCATTAACGCCGAAGGATAAAGAGAGCTGTGCATTTTGCCTCCCCAGCATAGGCCAGTACGCCTTCAGGTGGGGGAAGTTGTCCATGTAAATTCTCGCGACAGCATACATCTTCATATCTTCTGCCACAGACGATTCGGGCACATTGCTCATATCATTATTCTGATTGCGAAACTTAAGCGGTATAAAAGTATTGAAGCCATTCGTTTTATCCTGCAGGTCGCGTAGCCTGCGCATGTGATCAATACGGTGGCTATAATTTTCTATGTGGCCATACAGCATAGTGGCGTTAGTATGCATGCCCAGCTTGTGTGCTTCCGCATGTATCTTCAGCCAGCCTTCGCCATCCACTTTATCAGCGCTTATCTGCTGCCTTATTTCTTCATCAAAAATTTCAGCGCCACCACCGGGTAATGATTGAAGGCCTGCATTTTTTAATTTCAACATCCCTTCTTCCACGCTAAGCTTTGCTTTCCGAAACATATAATCCAGCTCTACTGCCGTAAAGCCTTTTATGTGAAGGCCGGGCCGGTGCGCCTTTATTTGCGCAATAAGATCACAAAAGAAATTGAGATCCATCTTTGGATGCACGCCGCCTACAATGTGTACTTCCGTTACGGGCTTGCCATCGTAGCTTTTTACAATATCGAGCATTTGCCTGGCATCCAGCACCCAGCCTTCATCGCGGTGCGCATATAAGCGGGAGTAAGAGCAAAACCTGCAGGAGAACACACAAACGTTGGTGGGCTCAATATGAAAATTTCTATTGAAATAAGTTACATCGCCATGCTTCTTTTCTCTTATATAATTGCCTAAGGTAGCAGCAAGGCCAAGACTTGCCTTTTCAAATAAAAGCATTCCCTCTTCATCACTTATTCTTTCGTCGTTTATTATTTTGTTGGTAATTGCCGTAAAATCTCCGGCTTTGTCAAGCGAGCTTATCAACGCTAAAATATTATCTTCTTTACTTGTATTTATCATCCCGCAAAGTTAAATCAAAATGCCTCACCCCAACCCCATATTGCAGGCTGAGACGAGGCTAATTTGTTATAATATCATTCAATAGTCATCGTCTTCCGGCCTGGGGTATCATCATTTAATTAGCCCACCCCCATCCTACCTGCGGTACCGATGGCTCGCTCAGGCCGATACTCTTTCACGGCCTTTACTCCATGGTCCCCCTTTAGGGCAATGTCATTTAGTTAGTAATCAAATAGCTCTTTTATAGTTTGTAAAAGTTTGGTATTTCCCGTTTAACCGTTTTGCCTTTTTTACTCTCGGATTATGCCTGCCAGGCCTTACTGGTTCAATGTTTCGTTCAAATGCTTTTTGCAGTTGCGATAAGATTTCCTCCGGTTTATTTTGCAAAAATAATTTAACTACATTATGTTTCAGCGAAGCCCAACTTACGTTGCGGTTTACCCGGTAATCATATTTTCTTTTTGCATTTATCTTTTGTAAATACGGTTCACATTGCTTTTCTATAAGGCTTTGCAGGTTTGCAACAAATAAGCCGGCTGCATAATCCTGTTGGATACAAATTACCCGGTGACCGCTAAACTGTTCCATCTGTAGCTGGTTTTTTTGCTTGTAATAAGTAGTTTCTATTCCCCATCGCAGCCCATATAAATATTTCAAATCTTCCAGGGTGAATAGTTTTTCATCATACAAATCAGTCAGCAATATTTCTATTTCACCGGTAGATAATTTTACTTTTACCATCCGTACTTTTATGGTTGTTTTGGATGTCACTTTATAGCCATTTTCCAGAAGTGTTGCCATTGCAGTGGCTGTTGGCGCCAGTTCTATGATTTTACTGCTTTTTCTACTGCGTACAAATTGTTTCACTTCTTTATTGAAACCTGCTTTACAACGCATTACAAAATGGCGTGGGCTTTCTTCATTCATCATCAGATACATCAACGCATAACTGGGATAACCCCGGTCAAAAAGTGTGAGGCTGTCTTCAAATAAATACCTGACCCGCCCAGCCATGATTGCCTGTTCTGATTCTTTAATGGGATGAATAGCTCCCCACACCGTTATATCATTCAGAATATCCTGTATCTGCATCACCCTTGCCATCGGTATGGATACATGCTGGTTGTCTTGTGTACCAAAGTATTCAATCACTTCTTTTTTATTTACCAGGTAAGCTGTAGAGCCATCTACGGACAGCATCCGAAAACCACGCCAACGCTTTACTTTATCTCCATAGTAATAGTAGAAACAATCCACCAGCCATTTATTCCATACTTCAAAAAACAATGCCTGAAGTTTTGTTCTTTGTAAACTAAAAGCTCCTTTAGTGCTGGCTTCCAAACCTTTTTCCAAACTATCAAAGAACTCTTGTATCTCAATGCTCAAACTACGTTTAGGCATATTAATGATAAGTCCAACAAGCCTGCTCATCGGCAATTTTCTATCCCGGCTAAAATCACTCTCTGATTGAGTAACTAATTTTCTGACATCTGATTGGTTAGATACTGTATCTAAAAAATATTTTAGTTCTTCTATTATCTTTAAATTTGCTTCAACCATTGGGTTTTGTTTTTTAGTTAATTACAAAGAACCTGATTCAGGTTCAAACTCAATGGTTTTTTATCTTCTTTTATTCCTTAACTAAATGACATTGCCCGAAGGGGTGGCCTCTACTCCTTCACTATCCTTTCCACCACCGTCTTCTCCGTATAGCTGAGTTTTATGATATACATACCTGCAGCGAGATTGCTAAGGTCTACCGTCATTTCTGTATAACCAGTACCGTTTAAATTATTTGCCCAAACAAGCTGCCCAACCGAATTGTAGATACTTACTTTTTGTAATGTAGTAGGCACTCTATAATTGCGGATGAGGAATGTATTTTTAAAAGGACTTGGATATATAAGATAGCCCTGGTCTTTCAATAACTGCGGTAACGTTTTTGTATAAATATTTATGTTGTCCAGGTAAAGATTATTTTGCTTATTACTTTTCGCAACAAAATATGCCTGGAAATCGGTAGTGCCTATTGTAGGGCTTAAGTAAACATTTACACTTTTCCACTGCGCACTGCTGGTTGGTGTAAAGCTGCTACCGTTAGATGCATTTGGGTCAATCGTCTCCAGGTCAGCGCCCCATTTTTTCCAAATAGTGGTAAAGGTTTGGCCGCAGTCTTGTGTTATTTGCACTTCCAGCGTATCCGTAGGTAAGCCGGAACTGCCGGGGAATTTCAGGCCTTGCGCATACGCATAGTCAAAAGAAACAAAGAACGAATCTACCTTAGGATCAAACTTCACAACTGGCGACACAAACTTATCAATTGTATTTTCTACCGGGTAGTCAAAATTCCTGATCACCATTGAGCCGATGCCTGTTTTGGCGGCGGCCGTACTTCTTTCCCAGGTTACTAATTTGTCCTCATTTATTACATTCCAGTTAGTGGGTGGGAAAGTTGTTGATTCAAAACCTTCTGCAACCGGCGCATCTAATACCGGCGAGATGATCAATGATTTTCTTACCGTATCATTAAAACTATATTGATCAGCCGCCCCATTTGGCGCTGTACTGAAAATGGTAAGCACATGAGTGCCGGGTATAGAAGAAATGGGATTGAGCGTGATCACTTGTGTAGAGCACCTGGCAACAGTGCCGGCAAAATTAAAAGTGCCGATAGGGCCGTTATCTATTTGGTAGTTTAGCTTTAGAGTTTTTAATGTATCAGCACCATTATTGGCGATAGTAACTTCCGGCGTAAGATCATTTCCGCATAAAGTGCTAATTGGTTTATTAATTGAAATTACCGACCCATTGAATTGTTTTATATCAATTTTCGATACGGAGAAATTATCAACGTAAATATTATTGCCATGAAAGTTTACCGACCGGATGCCTAATACCATGGAAGATGCACTGAGGCCACAGGTTGAAATGTTCACACTCTCATTGCGCCATTGGCTGGCCATGGGTACAAATGATGTGGTAATAAACCGGCCGGTAGTGGAAAGTGAAGCGCCGCCTTTTCTATAGCCGGTTGGCTTCCAGGTAACGCCGCAATCAGTGGAGTAAACAATCTGCAGCGAGTCTTTGGCACTTGCAGAAAACTGTGAATAGGCTACATCAAAATTTACTTTGACCGAATCAACGCCGGTAAGGTCAATTCTTGGTGAGCTTACAATATCTTCCTGGTTAATGTTGGTGTAGTTAAAGGCATTCAGTGTCATAGAAGCCGCTCCGCTTTTACTTGCCTGTGTAGTGCGGGCCCACGTAATGCCTGCATCAGGGTTAGTAAGGCGCCAGCCGCCGGCGGGAGGAAACGTTGCTGATTCAAATCCTTCTACGTTAGGCAAGGCCAATGTTTGCAATACGGTGAAAGAAATAGTTGCTGTATCGTTAGATGTCCGTTCATCTTTTATACCGTTAGGGTTGAAGGTATATACCTTTAGCAAATGCGTACCGGCAGCGGGGCTCAGCGGTAGATTGATGGAAATATTCTGGTAATCAAAATGCGCCAGCGATAAATTATTAAACGTTTTGCTGCCAATATTCACGCCATCCAGTATAAGCCCGATGCTTACCAAGTGTAGTGTATCGATGCCAACATTATTTACGGTAACGCGGGGAGTAACCGGCAGGTTACAATAAGGCGCCGCATTGTTCGGATCAATAATAGCAGATAAAGCAATATCATTATTGAATTTTGTAAAGGAAACTTCTGCCCACCATACCCCATATCTTGATTGGTTGTCTGCTGTGCCGGCCCTTTGTTCTGCATATTGCTGTACCGTCCAGAGATTGCCTGTAAGAGGATCCAGCACCGAATGGCTGTAATCTCCCCAGCGGGCACGGCCGCTTCCAAAGTCTTTCCAATAAGTGCTTATGCCGCCTCTATATACATATTCATCATCAGTGGTATTAACAGGTGTAGTAGCCGTGCGTGAACTGTAGGCAGCATTTATGCGTGTGGCCGGCGAGGAAACAGTATAGCCGATAAGCACATCTTCTGTCGCATTCACAGCAATGGTTGGATAATATCTTGAAACGAGCCCCGCCGCATCATCTATCCGTCCTCTTTGCAGGATGGCGCCGCCGGTGGACAGCTCCCACCACTGTACTGCCGTATGGGTAGGAACGTCTGCAGGCAAGCCAATATGATGCGCACACCATATCTGCCCGTTTATCATCACAGCCGAGCTTATCCTGGCATCATTCACCGCTATTTTTCTTGTTTCACTTATTTGCCTGGCGAGGTTTCCAAGATTTCCATCTGCCCAGGGGGTGCCGCCCACGGGGAAAACTGCGGAAGAAGTGTTCCAGGTAAGATTAGGGATATTGCCGGTAACTGTAGAAAGGCGTATTGCAGAAGCGCTTCCATTCCAGTTTTGCAAAATATAAAAAGTAGATGCCGGCACGGCTGAAAGCCCATATACCGTTACCGGGCATGGCGCATCGCCATCAGTTGGTGTCTTCTCTATTGTCTGCGCATTTATTCCAAAATTAATTGGAAAGCCTGCGGCCAGCATTGCCTTATTAAAACAAAATAGTATAGTGCCGGTGAAGGAAGAAGCTCCCGGAAATTTTCTGCCGGAAACTACCAGCAGCCTGTTATCAAAACCGAGATAGGGATGGTCGAGAAGCAAGGCGCCATTGGCAGAAGTGGGCGTAAAACTTTGCACATTCCACCCTTGTGCAGGGTCGCCGGATTTAGAAACACCTATGTAAACTTTGTTGGTATCTTCTGTGGAAATTGCGCTGATCCAATACCGGTCGAGGTATGGATCGTATTGCATATATGGATCAGATATTCCAGTATTGTTAAAAAAAGTGGCCAGGGTCATTTTGCTTAATACTGCTCCGCCATTTTTAGCGTGCACTATTATGAAATCGTTTGTTGCCGTGACTACATTATTCATACCAACAGCTCCATGCGTATCCGGCGGGATGGATTGCATCGGGTCAACATAGCCAAGAAAATCCTGCAGGGGCGGAGGAGATATTGATGCAATGGAGTTGGGAGTAAAGGGTGTTATTGCAGTGTTCTCTTTTATAATTTTAGCCTTCAGTGGAAGTGGCATATCATGCAATGCACGCCATCCTCCATCAATTTCTTCTTCACGGTTTCGCAGGTTGGGCTGTGACTTTGTAAGGTTGGCCAGTTCAGTAAAATTGAACGTTCTAACGATTGCTTTTTGCCCATATACTTCAGTAGCAACAAGGGTGAAAATGAATAGAATAATGCCGTGAAAAGGGAGTGAGTAATTATTTTTCAAAGAATTTTATTTTCTGGTTTGCAACGTAGCTTTCAGTAATATGAGCGAATAATTTAATCTGCTAAAATAGGATTTTTTGCTTACTAAAACGGCTATTGTGCTATATTGTTGCGACTAAAAAAAGTTTAAAGACCGGCCTGAACTTGAGGTTGCTTTTACGCATTAGTAAGATGAATAATTTCATTTGAAACTTTGCAGACCTAACAAAAAATTTTAGCTGCCGGTGAAATGACTATATAAATTTTTTATCCTGCTAAAAGTGGTCGGTGACACCGACCACGGCGGCCCGCCGCCGTTCGTGTACCACGAACGGCTTAAATGGTGAACAAAATTTCTATTTCTATACAGCTTCTGAGAAATCTGTTATCTTTCAAAAAAAAATATTGTAATAGAATTGCCTTGCCTGAAAAAAACTATTTAGAAGCCGTTTGACTTAATTAAAATAAAATGATTAGACATGCCGGAAATATTTTAGCCACAGATTGCACAGATACTTCGCTTGGCGAAGTACACAGATTTATCTGTGAAAATCCCCGCCTGAATCACACCGGTGGGCAGGCGTGTAATTGGCAAATAAATAATTCAAACAGCTTCTTATAATTCCATCTAAAAAAAACTCAATGAATATTAAGTTTCGTCTTATTGTTATGAATTTCCTTGAGTTTTTTGTATGGGGATCGTGGCTGATAACCATTGGCGCTTATTGGTTTCAAACATTGCCAAAGCTTTTAAAATAAAATGATTAGACATGCCAGAAATATTTTAGCCACAGATTGCACAGATACTTCGCTTCGCGAAGTACACAGATTTATCTGTGAAAATCCCCGCCTGAATCACACCGGTGGGCAGGCGTGTAATTTGTGACAAATAAATAATTCAAACAGCTTCTTATAAATTCCATCTAAAAAAAACTCAATGAATATTAAGTTTCGTCTTATTGTTATGAATTTCCTCGAGTTTTTTGTATGGGGATCGTGGCTGATAACCATTGGCGCTTATTGGTTTCAAACATTGCCAAAGCTTTTAAAATAAAATGATTAGACATGCCGGAAATATTTTAGCCACAGATCGCACAGATACTTCGCTTGGCGAAGTACACAGATTTATCTGTGAAAATCCCCGCCTGAATCACACCGGTGGGCAGGTGTGTAATTGGCAAATAAATAATTCAAACAGCTTCTTATAATTCCATCTAAAAAAAACTCAATGAATATTAAGTTTCGTCTTATTGTTATGAATTTCCTCGAGTTTTTTGTATGGGGATCGTGGCTGATAACCATTGGCGCTTATTGGTTTCAAACATTGCCAAGGCTTTACCCTGTTATTGATCCTGTTACCCAGGCCGGCATTTGGACGGGCTCCGCTTTCGGTGCATTATTTTCTACCATGGGAATAGCCTCTCTTTTTATGCCCGCCCTAATGGGTATTATAGCTGATAAATGGATCAATGCTGAGAAGCTTTTAGGAATTTGCCATTTAGCGGGAGCTGTCGTACTTTTTTGTTTACCCATGGTAAAAGATCCTACTACAATGTTTTGGGTATTGTTGCTGAATATGATGTTCTACATGCCCAGCATCTCATTGGCAATCGCGGTAGCATACTCAGCTTTAAAAAAAAGCGGCAAGGACGTTGTGAAAGATTATCCGCCCATAAGAGTGTGGGGTACGGTTGGTTTTATTGTTGCTTTATGGGTAGTGAGCCTTCTTCATATAGAAACCTCGGCCGACCAGTTTTATGTGGCTTCAGTGGCGGCTCTGATATTGGGATTATATTCATTCACCTTACCAAAATGCCCTCCGCAACTTAATGTTGCAAAACGTAAATCCGTAGTAGATGCGCTTGGGCTCAATTCGTTTGCCTTGTTTAAAAATCGTAAGATGGCTGTTTTTTTTGTGTTTGCCATGTTGCTTGGGGCGGCACTTCAATTGACCAATGCTTATGGCGATACTTTCCTGCACGATTTTGCAAACGTTGATAAATATAAAAGCCTGGTTGCCGTAAAATATCCTGCAATCATCATGTCTATATCCCAAATTTCGGAGACGCTTTTTATTCTTGCCATACCATTTTTTTTGAGAAGGTTTGGTATAAAACAAGTGATGTTCATCAGCATGATGGCCTGGGTTTTTCGTTTCGGTTTATTTGCTTATGGAAATCCCGGTGATGGTCTATGGATGATCATACTTTCCTGTATCGTGTATGGTATGGCCTTTGATTTTTTCAATATTTCAGGTTCATTGTTTGTTGAAACACAAAGTGATCCGGCTATAAGAGCCAGCGCCCAGGGCTTGTTTATGATGATGACCAATGGTGTCGGTGCTGTATTAGGCAGTACTATAAGCGGCCTTGTAATACAAAAATATTTTACTTATGCAGATAATAGTAAAGACTGGCATGGCATCTGGATCACCTTCGCCTTATATGCTTTGATAGTGGCCATTTTATTTGTGATATTTTTTAAACACAATCACAATCCCAATACCATTCAAAATGTGCATCCTGAACCACTATTGGTTGAATAACTTTTGGAAATTGGGGAGTTAACTTTTGGAAAGTTCCAAACTTTCCAAAAGTTGAATAAAGTAAAAAATCAATTCTGTAAATTCCGGTCAAAGCGCTTTTATGCAAGGAGCAGAGATAAACAGGCAATTACGAACAACGAAGAGTGGTTGAATAGGTTTTGGAAAGTTCCCCAACTTTCCAAAAGATAGTTATACACCGGTATAACGAACCGGACGAAAGTAAAAAAAAACAATTCAGTAAATTTGGTGAAAGTATTTTATGAAGGCAGCAGAAATAAATAAGAAATTTGCGAACGACGAAGAGTATCTCGCTTTTGAAGATGCAAATGAATTAAAACACGAATTAATTAATGGAATATTATATGAAATGAGCGGCTCCTCAAAATACCATAACGTCCTCGAACGGCGCCTGGCAAATCTTATTGAAAAATTAATGGGCGAAAATAAATTTGAGGTTTATACGGAGGGCTTTAAGGTCCATACTCCAAATGGCAATTTTTTTTATCCTGATGTAATTGTTTCCATTGGTAATACTGAGCGGTATTTTACAACAGAGCCTGTTCTTCTTGTTGAAGTTTTATCGGAAACCACCAGGAAATTTGATTTGACAGATAAGTTTATCCAATACCAAAAATTTGATTCTTTAAAATATTATTTGTGCGTTGAACCTGAGCAACAGGTTATTATATTTTATTTTAAAAATGCAGCAGGGGAATGGCTTACAGAAACTTATACAAAAGATGAAAGTATCATCAATTTACCTTCGCTTGACATTTCGTTTTCTTTGAAAGATGTGTATGGTAAATAAGTTCTTTTTTTGGACTAACTTGTTTTCACGCCTCAGTAGCCCAATTAATTTTCAACAAATTAGTCCCGTACGGTTGCGGCAATGTTCTGCAGCAATTGCATTTTCTCTTTCACCTTTCTTTGTATTTCCGGGTTATTTGAGTTGGCTAAGTTTTTTAAAGATGTAAGAGATTCTTCCAATAAATCCCTGCGCTGCCTGGAATTGTAAATAATATCTTTTCCATTTGCCCGGGTAAGGTTGCAGTCAATTTTTGATAACGATAGTTCTGCATACAAATCATCAATTTTACCGTTTAATGTTTTTATTTTATCTGAAGTTTGATTTGCATCAGAAGGCTGCGGACCAGACTTGAGTTTGGTAAGTTGTGTTTCCAGGTTTCGTTTGTCTATAGTTACGGAATTATAAAGAGCCAACATGTTTTCAAGGCTATCTTTTTGTGCTTTTATGTTAGCCTGCAGCGATTGAATTTCTATATTGTTTTGATAAGCGGGTACGGCAGTAAAACTATTCCGGTTAAATTGGTTTTGAAATTTTAACTGGTCACGCAGGTTAATGATGGAGTCGCTCTTTGTTTGCATATCCATCTGCGACTGAAAAAGCGCAAAGCTGTCACGCTCTAAATTGATGTCATTACCGGAGAAGGCCATTCTTAAAGCATTGTTCGCTTTTTGGGAATTAAGCGCTGAAATGAAAGCATAAATTATACTATCAGACTTGTTGGCATTTGCCGTGTTCTTAAAAAGGCTTCGCTGACTGTACATTTTATCAATCAGTTTACTAAAGTCTGTCTGCGAAATATTTATTAGATTATTGATGCTATCGAGCGATGTACTATCGGCAGCTTCTGAAAGTAATTTGGAATATTCTATGTTAAGCCCATCCAGCTTTGCCAGGCTTTCATGCAGCGTTTCATCCATATTCAGTAACGCAGATTTTTCAGTGCTTTCCCGGGAAGTATCTCCTGTGGCATCCTCTCCCGCAGAAGAATAGTAAAGCCACCACGCTCCAAAAAAAAGTGCGATCAATAATATAGAGCCTGCATAAATAATGGCGAACCTCGTTTTGAGTCTTTTCGTTTCTTCGTAATATGCTGATTCCATCATTTTTTTAGAAATTAAAGGGCTAAAGTTTTAAATATTTAATGCAATACCTGCATATTAGAAACGATAGACAACACCCAGTTGCACACCTGCAAAAGTGATTGGAAATCTTTGATAAATAGCCACCGTTGGATTGTCAGGGTTTGAATTTGCATTATTACTTGTGTAGCTTTTTTCAAAAACAATTTCTTTTTGGCTTTGGGATAAAGTACCCAGCATATCGTTGCCATCCATTTTAAAGTCAGTAAGCAACCTGTTCTTTACTTTAAAAAGGATGTGGGTGAATTGTAATTCCGCATACGCCCTTATTTTTTCGGTGATCTTTGTTTGAGCGCCTATGCCACCCATAAACCCAAAAGCCGGATTGCGTATTCCCCAGTCATATGTTTTTTGGGTAGATATTGAAGAATCCCTGTAAAAGCCCTGCCAGCCTATCTTATAATTTCCGTTCAACGTTTCGCGCTGAATGCTGGAGGGATGAAAAATTACAATTGCGCCCAGCTTGTTATAGATAAAAAATTTGGGACGTGCGATCGCCTTAAAGGTAATGTTTGGCGAAAAAGACAGTAAGGAAGTAGTGTACGAAATTTTATATTTTTCATTATACGTGAGCTCGTCAACATTATTAGCTAACTGCTGGGTGCTGTAATAAGAGGAATCTCTTGTTTTGCTAATACTGCTTTTGAAATAGTCTATATCAATGCCAACATTCAAAAAATCATTTATTATATATGAAATTCCAACGCCGGCCCTGACGCCATCTCCAAGTCCTTTGGAATCTTCTTTATAAGTTATTTCCTGCAGAGGGGGCGTATTGTCGAGCGATTTTACAGAAATGGAAGATATATTATCCGGGTAAAATTTGAAGGTACTTCCAAGGGAGAAGGCATAACCGCCATGAACACTTAAATAAAAGCGGGGTTCACTTTTGATCTTTATTAGGGGAAAAGAATCCCTTCTTAAACTCGTTTGAGTTTTTCTTTGCGCATAAGATGAGCAGGCAATACTAATGAGTATTGAAACTATAAAATATTTTTTCATAAGCCATCACTTTTAAATTGTAATTAAAAGTGGCTTCAGTAAGGTTGCACAACATTAACGATTTTTTGTAGTTTTTGGATTTAGAAAAACAAAGTATTTAAAAACTCCAATTTATAAAACCAAAAATGGTTGATGATAAATATCCATATAAAAGATTACAACCGTTTGAATGATCAAAGGGCAACTCTCACGATTGTATACCTTGGGGTTCAAAGAAAAACAAACGTATAAATTCTCAAGGAACAAAGATGTTTTTAGAGCCTGAATTTGGCTTCCTAGTGTTGTTAAGTCATTAGAAGTTAAAGGTTTACCTTTTGTAAGGACTGAAGATAACCTGACAGATGAAACTTACTTTAAAGCGTCCATCTCGAACCTGTCACCTTTTGATGCTTGTTCCTTGGTTTGATACTACTGGGTTTTATATCGAATTAGGAAAACTAAGTAAAAAGACAAATATGTTGAACCGGCCCCATAATGACCGGTAACGTTTGCGCAAGGATGGCAAGGAATTCAATGAACTTTCAGCCCGATAGCGAACAAAAAGCTGATAAAGCTCACGTCAGCCCTGCTATTGCCAATGCAAATGTTCAAGCGGGTTTATTTCTAACTTATCGACCAATCAAACCTTCGTATTATAATCCACTTGCCAAATACTTTACTGATGAAAATGCTCTCAAATGAAAAAAACCCTATTCCAGCTTTTCCGTAACTGAGATGAAAGACTGCTGTTTGGCGATTGTCACTGAAAATTAATTTACTTATTGAGTAAATGCTTAGTGTGAGTAAATATTTAGAAACGTAAACTAATTGTTTTTCTGACAAACACTTAATATAAGGTTTTCCGGATATTAATGTTGTGTCATTCATTCCGGAAACTACAATTATTTTCTTATTGAGTTCGTCTTCTTTCCATTTATTGTCATTATTTATTTTGTTTGAATTGTTTAATATTTCAGCAAGCGTTTTTTGAGGAACTTCTAATCCCGTCTTCTTTTTAAAAGAGATAGAATCATCGTGGAAAAACGTGGCACTGATACGTTGGTCAAAAAACAATGTATCATCAACTTTAGAGGAACAATCAAGTAATTCACTTATTAACTGGCTGATTATGCTTTCATTTGTTTGTGCGTTTATTTTCTGATATGATAACAATATCAAAATGACTAAAAAAGCTTTTCTCATATTGTTTATTTTGATTTGAATAGCTGCGTGTTTGCCTACCGAGGGTTTTAAGTTAGTACTTTAACCCTTTTAAATGAGATGCAATGTACAGATGCAATGCAAAGTAATTTCCATAATGATCGATGTACTGCTTTCCTCCTTAATAATTAAAACATTATTTCCACCGTACCTGCAACATTTTCCCGGCCTTCCCAAT
This sequence comes from Hanamia sp., assembly GCA_965217965.1. GTDB lineage: Bacteria > Bacteroidota > Bacteroidia > Chitinophagales > Chitinophagaceae > Ginsengibacter. The sequence continues at coordinate 3,064,336 of CBDCJQ010000002.1, forward strand.
CGGGGCCATTTTCCAATAGATGTATTGCTTGCCCTTCGCAATCTTTACAGGTAGATCTTAATACGGTAATATTCCGGGGTCTTCTTTTTTTGTTGATGCTAAATGAAAGCACTACTTCACCGGTGAGCCGGTTATTGTTTTCATCATACATAGGCACTAAATTTTCCTGCAGGTATTTGGTGAATTTTTCGTTTACGGGAAAGGGCGGTATCACCGGTTTTTGTATTTCAACGCCTGAAACTTTTCCCTGCAAGTTTTTAGCATTGGCGGAAACGGCTTTTTTGCGTTTGGTTCCATACCCGCTGACAACTGCCTCACTGAGGCTTGATTCAGTTTTATTTATTTTTATCGTTTGTACGAGGTTGCTTTGCAATAAAGCGTCTTTTGAAGAATAGCCAACTGCTGAGGCAATTACATTAACATTGCTGTCAGCAGAGGCTAAAGAAAAGTCACCATTTTTATCAGCAGTGGTTTCCATCCGTTGTTTAGTATTTGAAATGATTGCATAAGGAACAGGAGCGCCGGTGTCATCTTTTACCTTTCCTTTAAGAACATATTGCTTTGATGTATCGTTTTTATTTATCGATTCACGTAAGGCCATACTGTCTGCAGAAGGATTAGCCCTTGACATCATCAACGAAGCAGCATCTTCATCTGCATTTGACATTGGTTGCGGGCTAATTTTTTCACGTTGTATAACCGTCTTTGGTTTTGGTAAAGAAGCTTTATTACTCTTATCAACTCCGGGTTCTTTCTTGTCTTTAAGAGCAACATCATTATTTACTAAGCCGGTATCTTTTAAAACCAATGAAGGCGCTTCAACTTTCGCCGGTGATTTTTCACGATCATTATCTGCAAGTGAATTTTGCGTAGCCATATTATTGGTGCGATAAAATAAATAGCCGGCACCTGCAATGATGATCACTAAGGCAGCCACACGCCACCATTTATTTTGAGCAAGAAATGCAATAGAAAATACTTTTTTATTTTTCCTTCTATTTTCTTTAAGCAACTCACGCATCTGTGCAACATCTTTTTCCGGTGTGTTGCTATACGCATAACCATCCAGCGCATCAGCAAGAAACGGATCTTCGAGGGCAGCTTTTTCCATTGCATACATTTCAGCAGCAGGCATAGTGCCGGCGTAATAGCGTGCAAAATCTGAAGCGGTATATGTTTTATTTTCTTCCATTGATCATGCTTTTTGCAAAGCCTGTTTCTCCATGCATATTTTTAAATTTCTTCTTCCGTTTTGTATAAAGCTTCTTACCTTATTTATATCAATGTTGGTTGTTTCCGCTATTTCTTTATAGCATTTTTCTTTAAGATAAAATAATTGTATTGCCTGTTTTTGATCTTCAGGTAGCTGCTCAATACAATATTCCATACTGCCCAGGTCTTCTTCCTTTTTCATTTCATTATCAGGATGTATATTTTCCGGTAAATGCATAACATCTGCATCAACATGGGCAGGATATTTTTTATCGCTGCGTATTTTCATCAGGCAATAATTTTTTGAAAGTTGGTATAGCCATCCTTTAAAATTATCCACTTCATATTTTTTTAATTTGGTCACGAGCTCTTCAAATATGTTGAGCACACAGTCTTTTGCTTCCTCGGGCTCTTTCATATATTTCAGGCACACACCATATACAAGCTCCATATACCGTTGGTACACTTCTCCAAGCGCATCCATATCTCCCTCGTTCCTGTATTGTGCTACAAGTTCCCGGTCAGTTTCGGCAGAAAATATTTTTTGTATAAATGCCAAGGCAATAAAGTTATTCAAATATTTTTTTTGATGATTTATGTAATTTTTAAAAATGCTGCATCCGGTATATAGATCATTCGCAACAGCAATTTTCAAAATGGAATTAATGCAGGCTCATCACTTTAAAAATTTTGGTTTATGAAAAATATTATTTTACTGCTGCTTTCAGTTTTTATATTGTTTACAGCATTCGACAAAACAGAAACGATCACCATCACCGGTAACATACAAGATGAAAGCGGTGCTCCCGTTCAATATGCTGCGGTAAATGCCGGAAGCGTTCATGTAACTGCGGATGGTGCGGGTAACTACAAAATAACTGTAAATGAAAAGGTAAAATATCTTTCGTTTATGGGTGTTGGTTATGAAGTACAAAATGTGAAGATAAACAAGCGGAAAGTTATCAATGTAATTATGAAGCGGACTTCCTATGGCTTAACGGAGGTGGTGATAACAGGCTACGACACTAAAAGCAAATTGTTGCAGAGACAGGCAAGCGGCTTATATGTTACCGGGGCGAGCCGTCCGCGGTATTATTCGCAGGATAAGGAATACAACACGGAAGAGTATAGCAACATTGTTGAAAATAATTTTCACAAAGTAACAGATGATCCGCTCTCAACTTTTTCCATTGATGTAGATGCTGCCTCATACAGTAATGTTCGCCGCTACCTCAATAACAACCAGCTTCCACCTGCGGGTGCTGTGCGCACGGAAGAGATGATCAATTATTTTAAATACCAATACCCGCAGCCAACCGGCAAAGATCCTTTCTCTATTAATACAGAGATAAGCGATTGCCCCTGGAACAAGGAAAATAAATTGGCGATAATAGGCTTGCAGGGAAAAAATATTCCTGTTCAAAATTTGCCTGCCTCTAACCTTGTTTTTTTGATAGATGTGTCCGGCTCCATGATGGACGAAAATAAATTGCCGCTTGTAAAAGCCTCCATGAAATTACTTACCGATCAGCTTCGGGAAGAAGACCGCATATCGATGGTGGTATATGCCGGCAATGCAGGTCTGGTGCTGCCTCCCACCAGCGGAAGCGATAAGATAAAGATTAAAACTGCCATTGATGCGTTGGAAGCAGGCGGCTCTACAGCAGGTGGCGCAGGCATTCAACTGGCGTATAGAACTGCGCAGGAAAATTTTATGAAAGAAGGTAATAACAGGATCATCCTTTGCACCGATGGCGATTTTAATGTAGGCGCCAGCAGCGATGACGATATGGTAAGGCTGGTGGAAAATGAACGCAATCATGGAATATTTCTTACCGTGCTTGGCTACGGCATGGGAAATTATAAAGACAGCAAGATGCAGCAGCTGGCAGATAAAGGCAATGGTAACCATGCTTACATTGATGGTATAAATGAAGCGAAAAAAGTATTGGTGAATGAATTTGGCGGAACACTTTTTACCATTGCAAAAGACGTAAAACTGCAAATTGAATTCAACCCTGAAAAGGTAGCAGGCTACCGCCTGGTAGGTTATGAGAACCGCCTCTTAAACAAAGAAGATTTTAATGATGATAAAAAAGATGCGGGTGAATTAGGCAGTGGCCACACGGTAACGGCTTTGTATGAAATAATTCCTGCAGGAGTAAAGTCTGCTTTTTTAAAAAATGTAGATCCATTAAAATATCAAAAGAATAATGCAAAAAGCAAAGCTTCTTTTAATGATGAAATGCTTACGATAAAGTTCCGTTATAAAGCGCCGGATAAAGATGTTAGTGAGCTGATCGTCCATAGCGTGATTGATAGATCGATTGATATAAATAATACATCCGATAATTTCAGGTTTGCAACAGCCGTTGCGGATTTTGCTATGCTTTTGCGAGACAGTGAGTACAAAGGCAGCAGTAATTTTGGGCAAGTGATCACTCTTGCGAATGGATCAATTGGGAATGATGCTGAAGGGTACAGGAAAGAATTTATAGGGTTGGTGAAAAGAGCAAGTAGATTAAAAGATGATGTGGGAATAAAATAAATTTTGCTATGTTTAAATATGGAAGAAAGCCGGGAGCACTAGTCTAAACAACTGATTGAAGGGATTAAGTAATTAACTGATGGTCTGAACCACTGATTAAAGGGATTAACTGATTACACTGATTAAAGAAAATAGGTTGAAAAAATATTAAATCAGGACACTCAGTAAATCAGTTAATCTGCGGTTCTGATGATTGATAAATAAAAAATTATGGAATACAAATATTCAGACATCACACAAATAATTATTGCGGCGGCATTAGAAGTGCATAAAACATTAGGAAATGGATTTCAGGAAGTAATTTACCAAAGAGCATTGGATATTGAGCTTGCTAATTATAAACTAAAGGTAGCCCGCGAAATTGAAATGGCAGTTTTATATAAAGGCAAAGCCATTGGGACCCGCAGAGTAGATTTTTTGATAAACGATATTATTTGCGTTGAAATTAAAGCCCTGATAAGGCTTGAAGATGTTCATTTAGCACAGGCGTTAAATTATTTAGAAGCGTTTAATTTAGAAGTAGGATTATTAATAAATTTCGGGGCTAAATCTTTGGAAGTAAAAAGACTTTTCAATAAAAAATATAAAGAAGGTCTGACTACAGAATGAAAAAATCTGAACCACTGATTAAAGGGATTGACTGATTAACCTGATTGAAGATAACAGTGCTGAACTGCTGATTAATTGAAGAAGATAGCGTCCAAAAATATTAGAATCAGTATCATCGGTAAATCAGTTAATCTGAGGTTCTGACAATTGAGTAGGCAATCTGAACCACTGATTAAAGGGATTGACTGATTAACCTGATTGAAGATAACAGTGCTGAACTGCTGATTAATTGAAGAAGATAGCGTCCAAAAAATATTAAAATCAGTATCATCGGTAAATCAGTTAATCTGAGGTTCTGACAATTGAGTAGGCAATCTGAACCACTGATTAAAGGGATTGACTGATTAACCTGATTGAAGATAACAGTGCTGAACTGCTGATTAATTGAAGAAGATAGCGTCAAAAAAATATTAAAATCAGTATCATCGGTAAATCAGTTAATCTGAGGTTCTGACAATTGAGTAGGCAATCTGAACCACTGATTAAAGGGATTGAGTGATTAACCTGATTGAAGATAACAGTGCTGAACTGCTGATTAATTGAAGAAGATAGCGTCCAAAAAATATTAGAATCAGTATCATCGGTAAATCAGTTAATCTGAGGTTCTGACAATTGAGTAGGCAATCTGAACCATTGATAAAAGGGATTGAGTGATTAATCTGATTGAAGATAACAGTGCTGAATTGCTGATTAATTGAAGAAGATAGCGTCCAAAAAATATTAAAATCAGTATCATCGGTAAATCAGTTAATCTGAGGTTCTGACAATTGAGTAGGCAATCTGAACCACTGATTAAAGGGATTGACTGATTAACCTGATTGAAGATAACAGTGCTGAACTGCTGATTAATTGAAGAAGATAGCGTCAAAAAAATATTAGAATCAGTATCATCGGTAAATCAGTTAATCTGAGGTTCTGACAATTGAGTAGGCAATCTGAACCACTGATTAAAGGGATTGACTGATTAACCTGATTGAAGATAACAGTGCTGAACTGCTGATTAATTGAAGAAGATAGCGTCAAAAAAATATTAAAATCAGTATCATCGGTAAATCAGTTAATCTGAGGTTCTGACAATTGAGTAGGCAATCTGAACCACTGATTAAAGGGATTGACTGATTAACCTGATTGAAGATAACAGTGCTGAACTGCTGATTAATTGAAGAAGATAGCGTCAAAAAAATATTAAAATCAGTATCATCGGTAAATCAGTTAATCTGAGGTTCTGACAATTGAGTAGGCAATCTGAACCACTGATTAAAGGGATTGACTGATTAACCTGATTGAAGATAACAGTGCTGAACTGCTGATTAATTGAAGAAGATAGCGTCCAAAAAATATTAAAATCAGTATCATCGGTAAATCAGTTAATCTGAGGTTCTGACAATTGAGTAATCTGCGGTGCTGACTTTTCTTAACTTTATTGCTCAAAAAATAACATGGGCAAACTTCATCAAAGCATAACGCCGGCGCAAAAAGAATTTATAGAAAGCCAACACATTTTCTTTGTAGCGACGGCTCCATTGAGTGAAAATGGAAGGGTGAATCTTTCGCCAAAGGGCCTCGATTGTTTCAGGGTATTATCAGAAAATAAAGTTGCTTACATGGATCTTATCAGCAGTGGTAACGAAACATCGGCGCATACATTAGAGAACGGGCGCATCACCATTATGTTTTGTTCGTTTGATGGGCCGGCAAATATTCTCCGCCTGTATGGAAAAGGTTTTACGGCGCTTCCTGGTTCAGATGCGTGGAATACGTATGCGCCACATTTCATATTATACCCAAGTACCCGGCAAATAATAGTTGCCGATATTGACCTTGTGCAAACATCCTGCGGCTTTGGCGTACCGTTATTTTCATATACCGGTGAGCGTGATATTCATTTTGAATGGGCAGAGAAGAAAGGAGAGGAAGGCTTACGGGAATACATACTCGAAAAAAATTTAAAAAGCCTCGATGGTTTACCAACGGATTTGGGGCTGAAGGAATAATGATATTCTGCACTGGCGATCTCATTAATTTTATCAATGTGCTGCTTCAATATCTCCCCAGTTCTCACCGCGTTTGATCCTATAAATTTGTGTTTCTGTTACTTTAAATTGCCTCACCAATTGCTTCATAGGCTTTCCCTGGTTGAGTAATTTTTTTAGCAACATCACTTTGGTAACGGTAAGCTTTATAACGCCTGAATTTGCCTTTCGCCTGTACCGCCTTTCTTCTTTTTCTTTTATAACATGCGGGCTGCTCTTCTGGTGTTCATAATTTTCTTCGGCACTCATCCATTTTAAATTGCTTGCCCTGTTATTTAATTTATCATGATCTAAGTGAGCAACTATGGTTTGATTCGCTCTTGGTTCTTTAAGAAAATATTGCGCCACCAGGCGGTGAAAAAGCGAATGATAATTTATCGTGCGTTCTTTTAAATCATCCTGAAATTTTTTACTCAGGTTCTTTTTAAAACTTTCAAGCAATTTGGTGGTTTCTTCAATTTCCTTTTTGCTTTCGTTATTCTCTTTTAGTGATTTTAATTTTCCTGATAATTTGATGGATTGTTTTTGCAAGTAATTAAATTTGTTTTGTGTTTTTTCATCCCTTGGGCGGTAAAGCTTAAGCCGCACAATCTTGTAGCCGTTTATCATAGAACCGTTAAGTATGTTACCGTCAGATAGAATATTAAACGTTCTTAACCGGCCAAGGTTGGAGACTTCTATGCGAAAATCGTTGGTAAACTCAAAGTCGAAGGTCACATTCTTCCATTGTTCACCGGGATAATTTGTTGCCATTTTATTATTTTAAAATGAGATTTTTGATAAAGCCCAATTGCCTGCCAGGGTGGACTCGGCAATATAATAACAAATGGCGATTCACGAAGAATATGCGCTGTGTCGAAAAACATTATGTCGTAAGAGAAATATGATCTTTTAATTAAAAAAAATCTTTCACAATAAAAAAACGCTTAGATCATTTCTCCTCTGCATACTTTTTAAAATTGTCCAGGATGGCCTGCCAGCCGTTTTTCTGCATCTCTGCAGGGTTTGTGTCTTCAGCCTCGAAGGTTTCTGTTACTTTGGTTTTGTCTCCATCGGCTTTAAAATAAACCTTTACTTTTCTACCATCAGCTATTGTGTATTCTACGTATTCGGTTGGTATCACTACATCATTTACTCCGCCAAAATCAAAGCCGAAGCTGCCATCCTTTGCTTCCATTCTGCTGGAGAACTTTCCACCGGGGCGAAGATCATTTTCTGCCGATGGTGTATGCCAGTCATCGGAGGCAAAGCTCCATTGTGTGATGTGTTCCGGCTTCGTCCAGTATTCCCACACTTTTTGGACAGGCGCATTGATCGTGTTCTCAACTGTGATTGATGTTTTGTTTTCTGCTGGCATTTGGTCCAGTTTAAAGATTAAAAAAAAGTAGTTACTGTATAAAGTTTTATGAATGTTTAGAACAAATAAATAATGACTATTATTATCTCTTCCTGACATTAAATATAAAGCCAACGCCATACACATTATCAATGTGAACTAACCGCGAAGGAGCAAGGAGCTTTCGCAGTCGCGAAATAAAAACATCCAGGCTGCGTCCTAAAAAATAATCGTTTTCACCCCACAACTCTATCAATAAAGCTTCTCTTTTTAAAACGGTGTTGCTGTGCTTACATAAATATTCGAGCAGCTCAGCCTCTCGCAGCGTGAGCACAATCGGGCTTTGCTCTGCAATAGTAAGTTTCATCAACTCTTTGTTTAGCACAATATCTCCGCAAGCAACACTACCCTTTCCGGTGGCATGCATGTCTGCAGCGTGGTTTCGCCGGATGATGTTCCGGATGCGCAACACCAGCTCATCTATATCAAAAGGCTTGCTGATGTAATCATCCGCGCCAATTTTTAAACCTCGCAGGCGGTCTTTTTTTTCATTTCGTGCGGTAAGAAATAGAAAAGGAATTGAATCATTTTCACGAATAACTTTTTCAGCAAGATCAAAGCCATTCATGCCCGGCAATTGAATGTCTATTATCAATAATTGAAATTGATTTGGATTTTGCGAAAATGCGCGGTAAGCTTCTTTCCCATCTGTGCACCACATCACATCAAAATCCATCACCTCAAGATATTGCTTCGTAACATTTCCAAGATCCTGCTGGTCTTCTATAAAAAGAATTTTGTTCTTCATGGAGAATTCTTTTTTGTTTAAAAGTTTTCAACCGGCATGAAAATAATAAATTCACTTCCCCTATGTTCTTTACTTATTACTTCTATCTGCCAGCCATGCGCCTTTATGCATTGTTTGGTATAGAACAATCCAAGGCCAAGCCCGTTTGCCGGCTTGTTAATATTTACATCAACTGAATGATCGCGATAAAATTTTTCAAAAATAAAGTCCACTGTTGTTGGAGCCATGCCGATGCCATTATCTGAAATGTGAATCTCAATATTTTTTTTCTCTATGGATGTGCGCACCTCTATAGTTTTCACATCGCTGTTATTATATTTAATGGCATTTTCAAAAATATTAAAAAGCATTGTTGTAAACCAAAACCTGTCCAGACTTACTTCAGGGTTTTCCAGACCTTTAAAAAAATCAATTTCAATATTCTTATCTGAGAGTTGCAGCCGGTAATCCAGCAATATTTCGTCAAGCATATCATTCAGACGGTAATCTTTTTTTTGCAGGGTAGATTCATTCATCACCGTCACATCAAGCACACGGCTAAAAAGCGTTTGCAGCCTTTGAGATTGGCGGTCTATAATATTTGTAAGGGGCTGAATGTTTTCTTTTCTTTCAAGCACTTTTGCATTCTGTAAATTTTTGTTCGCTATCATTATCGTGGCAAGCGGCGTATGAAATTCGTGGGTAATGCTGTTGGCAAAATCCGATTTCATCTCCATTAGTTTTTTTTGCTTGAGCCAACTTTTAAATGTATAGAAATAAATAAGGACTACTGCGAGAATAGAAAACACGGACAAAGCAAACGTGGGCATCATCAAAAGTAAAATAGACATGTCCCTGTTAGGCGAATCTACATAGAGTCCAAAAGTGAGCTGGTAGCTGTGATCAGCCGATGAACTTACGGTAAGAAACGTCACCTGGTTTTGTTTCGAAGGCGTTTTAAGCGAGCCATCAATGCTAATGCCTGCAGGTGTTTGTATTGCCCCATTTATTAAAGGATAATCCACTCCTTTCTGGTATAAGGAGATGTAATGATTATTATTAAAAGCAATGTTCATTGCCTCAATGGTAAGCAGGTATTTTAAATTGTGCTTTAATTTATTTGTTTCAACGATTGTCTGAAAAAGGCTGTCCATATTGCTTTTGCGGCGCAGGTCGTGAAAGATGCTATCGCAAATTTTTTGCTTTACGATCGCAAAATTCGTCGTGTCGCTATTGTAGATGTTTTCCAACATCGCCATGTCGTTATTAAGGTAACTGTCTATAATGCGCTGGCCACCGGGATACACTTTGTCATTGCGAATACTTTTACTATAGCTATCATTAATAACATTTTTTTCTACCGAAAAAAAATTCTCGTCTTTCAATTTATAAGTATTATAAACCAGGAAGAACTGAACGGAGATCAGCACGACAAAACTGGCGAACGCGATATTTTTATATAGACGAATGGTTGAGATCAAGACGAATGCTTAATGCTTTAAAGATAAACATCAATATGTATTTATCCCCCTTGTTAAGGGTGTGTTAACAATCTGTTTAAGAAGTGTTAACAGGTGCCGCCTGATGTTTAAAATATATTTGTCTGGTAAAAAAACCAAAAAGAAAAACGATTGATCGGGTTCTCTCTACACGCTGCGTAACAACAAAAATTTTATCAAAATTTAAACCGAAAATATGAGTAACGAACGAAATTTACTTAAGTTTAGTGTATTTACTTTCTTCTTCATTTTTTGCATCAGCCGGCAGTCTTTCTCCCAGGTGACGCCAAAAGAGAAAGTAAAAATTTCCGGTGTCATCAGAAATAATCTTAATGAACCATTGAAAGGCGCCTCAGTAGAAAATTTAAAATCCGGCGAAACTGTATTAACAAGCAACCTTGGTTCCTATTCAATTGCCGCAGATAAAGGCGACTCCTTAAGAGCATCCTTTGTTGGCTACAATCCTTATACGTTTGCCTTTACCGATCGTATTGTGTATGACATAACGATGGAAAATGTAAAAGGAAGCCTGGATGAAGTGGTAATAGTAGGCTATGGTAAGCAACGGAAAATAAGTCAGATAGGAGCGCAGTCTGTGTTGGAAACAAAAGACCTGAAGCAGCCCATAGCTAATGTAGGCGCAGGTTTGGCGGGGAGATTGGCGGGCCTTGTTGCCGTACAGCGTACCGGTGAGCCGGGCCACGATGATGCCGATATTTGGATACGCGGTATTGCTACGGTGAATAATTCCCGCCCCCTTATTTTAGTAGATGGGGTTGAGCGTTCGCTAAGCAATTTGAATTATGACGACATTGCTTCCTTTAGTATTTTAAAAGATGCTTCTGCCACGGCAGTATATGGCGTAAGAGGTGCGAACGGGGTGGTGCTTATCACAACAAAAAGAGGTAAGCTGGGTAAGCCTGAATTTAATGTTGATTATTTCCACTCGATTACAACTTTTACCAGGTTGCCGAAAATGACAGATGGTATTACTTACATGAATATGGCCAACGAGGCGTTGGTAACAAGAGGCGATGCTCCAAAATATTCACAGGACTATATTGATAAGACCATTGCAGGTACAGACCCTTACCTCTATCCCAATGTAGACTGGATAGATAAGGTGTTTAAGAAAAACGGAGAAAATAATAAAGTCACCCTTAATATTGATGGGGGCGCTCCTTCAGCGTTCTACTATGTATCTCTCGGTTACTATGATGAAAAGGGATTTATAAGATCCGATCCTGCACAGCCGTATCATAGCGGTGTCGGCTACTCGAGATTTAACTTCACCAGTAACTTAACACTTCAGGCAACAGGTACCACGTCCATTGAACTCGGCTTGCAGGGATATTACAGCAATGGTAACTATCCCGGGGTTAATAATGGTTATAACCCACGCGACGCCAGCCAGGTAAACTCTATTTTTCAATCAGTAATAGACCTGCCACCAGTAGAGTTGGCTTATACTTACCCTGGCGATACCAGCTCCGGCAGAAACCCTAACGGCGGTTTTAGAAACCCGTTTGATGCTGCTGCCCGTTCAGGATATTCCAATCAATACAAAACACAGGTTTATACCAATATCCGTTTGCGCCAGCAATTAGGCATGCTGGTGAAAGGGCTTTCATTCACCACCATGTTCGCCTTTGATAGTTATAGCGAATTAGATATTAACCATGGTAAAAGACAAAGCGATTATATAGCAAATGACCGTAATAATGTAATAAAAAAGTGGTTTATATAACTAGCTTTATCTTTCATATATCTAAGAAGCATAAGTTTATGAATACCTAAAAAGCTCAAATCTCCGCAATATTGCTCAAATGTTTAAACGTTCCTAAGCATTCCCAGAATCGGAGCGACTCTTTGTACTTAAGGCAATACCATTAGCAGCAGTGGCAGCCATAATTTTATAGCCAATCGCTATCAATATTTCAATGGCAATTTTATTCAATTGACGGTATTATAACCGGTGCCATAACAAAACCCCTGTTCAGTTTCATAATAATAGGGCTTTACTGCCAAGGCTCAAAATAATCTTACCGGCAATGTAGCCAACTCAAACGGTATTCGATATACGTAAAAGTATAGTTTGTTTGAGGTAGGTACATCAAATAATTTTGATGCAACATTTGCCACAACCAATTGTTGCGGAAACCTATAAATCCGTTTATGAAAGTATTGACTAAACAATTAACGCATCATTCAATTTCAATGGTATCATTTTTGTCAATATCATATTCCTTAAGTATTAATTGTATTAAATCATTGTCCTATAAAAAAATATTAATGAAAGTTTTCATAACCATTGCAGCCTGCTTCGCGTCCTACATTTCCTGCGCTCAAAATTTTCATGTAAACCTGTTTGCCGGTACATCCAATTACCAGGGCGATCTGCAGGAAAAAAGATTTACTTTTTCCCAGTCGCATTTTGCAGGGGGCGTTGGGTTGTCGTATGATCTTTCGGACAGGTTGTCCGTACGCTCAGGCCTTATGCTGGCAAGGGTTTCAGGAGATGATAAGTATGGAGTAAGAAATCAGGTTAGAAATTTAAATTTTACTTCAAACCTCAGCGAAGTAAACCTTGGGTTGCAATACCACCTTACGCCTTTGGGCGCTCATGCACTGACACCCTATATTTTTGCAGGTTTAGCGGTATATCATTTCAATCCATATACTTATGATACATCTGGAGCTAGGTATTACCTGCAACCTTTGAGCACCGAGGGAGAGGGGTTTATTGATGGCGTGAAAAATTATAAGCTTACGCAATTCGCCATACCTTTTGGCGGAGGTATAAAATTATCGTTGAGCGATAACCTAAGCGTTGGGATAGAATTTGGCTTAAGAAAGTTATTTACAGATTACCTTGATGATGTAGGTGGGCCTTATGTGGACCAGGCATTGCTCTTCGCTAATCGGGGTGCCAAAGCAGTGGAACTTGCCTACCGCAGTAATGAATTAAAAAACGGCGCCCCTTACCCTGTAGCCAATACAGTTCGCGGTGGCCCGAAAAATAAAGACTGGTATTATTTCACTGGGGTTACTGCTTCGTTTACCCTTGGCAATGGAGGAATAGGTGTTGGTGCTGGTGGAAGACATACAAAATATGGCTGCCCTGCTAATGTGAATTGATATGCTCAAAAATTAGAAAATCATTTTGCCGGCTTACTTCACTCCTTCACCTTAAATTATCAGCAACACGGCCTACCTTTGCTCTCTTATGGCGTATAATAATTTACAGGACTTTATAAATGTTTTGGAAAGTGAAGGGGAATTAATAAGAATAAAAAATTATGTAAATCCTCATCTTGAAATTGCAGAGGTAACCGACAGGATAAGCAAGCATGACAATGGTGGCAAGGCCTTGCTTTTTGAAAATACCGGCTACGATTTTCCTGTATTAATGAACGCTTATGGGAGCGAAAAAAGAATGTGCCTTGCGCTTGGTGTAAAGAAGCTTGATGAAGTGGCGCAGGATATTGAGAATCTGTTCCAGCTTCTCTCTTCGCCGAAAGAAAGCATAATAGACAAACTAAAAATGTTGCCGAAGCTTGGCCAGTTTGCCAGTTGGATGCCTAAGGTAGTGAACAGGAGAGGGGAGTGCCGGCAGGTAATTATGGACGATCCTGATATTACTAAATTGCCGGTGATCACGTGCTGGCCGAAGGATGGCGGCCCTTTCGTCACACTTCCCGTTATTCATACAAAAGATCCAAATAATAGTATAAGAAATGTAGGCATGTACCGCATGCAGGTATTTGGACCAAAGCTCACAGGGATGCACTGGCATAAGCATAAAGTATCAGCAAAACACTTTAACGAATACAAGAAGCTAAATAAACGTATGCCCGTAGCCGTTAGTCTTGGTGGTGATCCGGCTTATGCGTACGCTGCAACCGCTCCTTTACCGGAAAACGTGGATGAGTATATGCTCGCCGGTTTTTTGCGGAAGAAAAAAGTTGAATTGGTAAAATGTATTTCACAGCCTGATATTGAAGTTCCTGCCGATGCAGACTTTGTAATCGAAGGCTATGTTGATCCCAATGATGAAATGATTTGGGAAGGGCCTTTTGGTGATCATACGGGCTATTATTCTTTGCCAGACTGGTATCCCAGGTTTCACATTACAGCAATCACTCATAAAAAAAACGCCGTGTACCCGGCAACGATAGTAGGCATACCACCGCAGGAAGATGCGTGGCTTGGGAAGGCTACGGAGAGAATTTTTTTAGCACCCATGAAAATGACAATGGTGCCTGAAATACTCGATATGGAAATGCCGGTAGAAGGAGTTTTTCATAATCTTGTGATCGCAAAGATTGAGAAGGACTATGCAGGACAGGGACAAAAAGTAATGAATGCCATGTGGGGCGCCGGGCAAATGATGTTTAATAAAATACTGGTGTTGACGGCCACATCCCAGCCTTCCCCGAAGGGGAAGGAGCCGGAACTTTTCGAAATTACGGATTATGAAAACCTGGCAAAAGATGTCTTTAAAAATTTAAATCCCGCAACTGATATTTATTTTTCACAAGGGCCAATGGATGTACTTGATCATAGTTGCAGTAAAATGGGCTTCGGAGGGAAAATGTGCATTGACGGCACTTTCAAATATGCGGAAGAGATAGACGAAAATTATCGGCGGGCAACAAACTATGGGAGAGGCATAAAGCATATTCCACAATTGATCAAAGAAACTCTTCTGCAGAATTTCCCGGAGATTGACGGCGTAAATATTTCGCTGTTAAAAAAAGAAATACCATGCCTGATAATTGCCGTTAAAAAAAACCGGAAAAATCATGTGAAGGAACTGCACAGCGCTGTTTGCGAAATAGATGAAATTGCCGCAGTTAAAATGATATTGTATGTTGAGCATGCGGTAAATGCAAATGACCTTACCACTTCGCTGTGGCGCTTTTGCAATAACCTGGATCCCCGCCGCGATCATTTTATTAAAAAGAAAAAATCAGATGTTGATGATAAAAAATACACAGCCTGCATAGGATTTGACGGCACTAACAAGACAAAAGAATTTGATGATTTTTATCGTGACTGGCCAAACATTATTGTTGCAGATGATAAAACAATTAAATCCATTGATGAGAAATGGAACAGCCTTGGGCTGGGAGAATTCATTTCTTCCCCTTCTTTAAAATTTAAAGACCAGATGTATGGAGAAGAAGCCGTGGCTGCGAATCAATAAGCAAACGCCGGTTAAAAGAAATGGTTCGTGAGACACGAACCATGGCAAAGAGATTTGACGGCACTAACAAGACAAAAGAATTTGATGATTTTTATCGTGACTGGCCAAACATTATTGTTGCAGATGATAAAACAATTAAATCCATTGATGAGAAATGGAACAGCCTTGGGCTTGGAGAATTCATTCCTTCCCCTTCTTTAAAATTTAAAGATCAAATGTATGGAGAAGAAGCCGTGGCTGCGAATCAATAAGCAAACGGCCAGTTAAAAGAAATGGTTCGTGCTGACACGAACCATGGCAAAAAAATGGAACAGCCTTGGGCTGGGAGAATTCATTTCTTCCCCTTCTTTAAAATTTAAAGATCAAATGTATGGAGAAGAAGCCGTGGCTGCGAATCAATAAGCAAACGCCGGTTAAAAGAAATGGTTCGTGAGACACGAACCATGGCAAAAACAGTTGCATTAAAAAGAAATGGTTCGTGCGACACGAACCATTGCAAAAGACTTTATAAAAATTTATGGCTTATTGTCAAAGTTATTTCCTCCGGTTCCGTCATCCTTTCTAAAAGTTAACGAATACAAAATAAAGTTATGATCTAAGTTCCCCCTTCGGGGGACAGGGGGCTTCTTATATATCCGTTGCCTCCCCATAAGCCACTGCTGTAGCCTCTTTTACAGCTTCACTCATAGTTGGGTGAGGATGAATAGCATTAAGAATTTCATGGCCTGTTGTTTCCAGCTTGCGGGCGGTAACAATTTCCGCGATCATTTCTGTTACGTTATTGCCGATCATGTGGCAGCCTAAAAGCTCGCCGTATTTAGCGTCATAAATAATTTTCACAAAACCCTCGGTGCTTCCGGCGGCTGTAGCTTTACCACTGGCTATGAAAGGAAATTTCCCCACTTTTATTTCATAACCCGCATCCTTAGCCGCTTTTTCAGTAAAGCCGACTGAAGCTATTTCCGGTGAGCAATACGTACATCCCGGAACGTTTAAATAATCTATCGGCGCCGGCTTTTCTCCCGCAAGATGTTCCGCCGCATTAATTCCTTCTTTCGTAGCCTTGTGCGCCAAAGCCTGGTTAGGCGTACAATCGCCAATGGCGTAAATGCCCGGCACGTTTGTCTGCTGGTTCGCATTTACCGCTATTCTTCCTTTATCAGTTTTAATCCCTAATTCTTCCAGGCCTATATTTTCTAAATTAGCCGTGATGCCTACCGCACTCAACAGGATATCCGCCTCAAGTGTTACCTCACCATCCGCTGTTTTTATTTTTGCTTTTACGCCATCGCCATTTGTATCCACACTCATCACTTCACTGTTCACCATAATAGCGATGCCTTGCTTTTTAAAATTCTTTTCAAGCTCTTTTGAAATTTCTTCATCTTCAACAGGAACTATTCTCGGCAGAAACTCCACTATCGTTACCTTGGTGCCCATACTGTTGTAAAAGTAGGCGAACTCCGTACCGATAGCGCCGGAGCCAACTACTATCATGGTTTTGGGCTGCGTTGGTAAATTCATGGCATCTCTGTAGCCAACTATTTTTTTGCCATCAATTTTTAAGGTCGGTAATTCTCTTGCTCTTGCCCCTGTTGCAATCACAATATTTTTTGCTTCTAATACCTGCTTTTGGCCGTTCTTATCAGTCACTTCAAGTTTGCCGGGGGCAATTAATTTTCCATTACCCATTACCACGTCTATATTATTCTTCTTCATTAAAAAAGTAACACCTTTATTCATTTTATCAGCTACGCCACGGCTTCTCTTTATTACATTTCCAAAGTTTTGTTTTGGATCATTTATTTCTATGCCATAGTCTGCTGCATGTTTGGCATACTCATAAACCTGTGCGCTTTTCAATAAAGCTTTTGTGGGGATACAGCCCCAGTTAAGGCAAATGCCACCCAAGCTTTCACGCTCTACTATTGCAACCTTTTTGCCTAATTGCGATGCCCTGATTGCAGCCGGATAGCCCCCCGGGCCGCTGCCTAATACTATTAAGTCGTACGCCATATTTTCAGTAATTTTTTTTATAAAAAAGCGTTGCGAAATTACTTTGAAATGGGCAAAGCGCAAAAACGGCGTTGATCGTTCTAAATCAGCTTAAAAATCTTTCAGGATATTTTGGAAAAAATTAAAGAAAGCCTTGTTATGAAAACTTTATATAAAATATTTATAAAAGGCTTCTGCCACTACGTCTGCGGGAATACGTTTTGATAAGTATATCGTATATATTTAAAAAACAAAAATCATGAAAAAAATAAAATCATTAATGTTATTTGCGTTGATGGCCGGTTTGTTTGCCGCCTGCTCATCCACCCATGTAACATCCAGTTGGAAATCACCCGAGGCAAGCGCAGTAAACCTTTCAGTAAAAAAAATAATGGTAGTAGCGCTGCTACCTGAGGGACAGAGAGAGCTTCAAAAAACCATGGAAAAGCAGATGGTTGACGACCTTACCTCCAAAGGCATTAGCGCTGTTTCCGCCTACGAACAATATGGCCCAAAATATTTTCCGCGAAACGAAGAAAGGGCAATTGATAAAATGCATGCCGCAGGCGTTGATGGCGTATTAACCGTTGTGCTGCTGGATAAAAACAAAGAAAGAAGATACACTCCCGGCACTTCGAGGTTTGCACCAGTAGGGTTTTATCGTAACTGGTTCGGCTATTATTCTACCGTTTATGGAAGAGTATATGAACCCGGCTATTATTCTTCTGCAACCAAATTTTATTGGGAAAGTAATTTGTATGACCTGTCTCCTGATAAGCTTTTGTATTCAGCACAGTCAGAAAGTTTTGACCCATCTTCCATATCGAGATTAGCCGGCGATTACAGCAACAAAATTGTGGCCGATATGACGAAGCAGGGATTGGTGGCAAAAAGATAATTCGCTTATCTGTTGAAATTTGACCTTTCTGACCCTACAGTCGTCACGTTGAAAAGGGTGGGAGGGTCAAATTTTTTTTTCTGCTTTTTCTTTCAACTCTTTTTTATTTTCTCCATCACTTTCTTCAATAGTTTTCAGGGTATTAATGCTGAGGTTAAATTCAAAACCTATCAGCACGGCAAGCGAATTTATAAATATCATGATCATGATTACCATGATGGTACCGATAGAACCGTACAATATATTGTAGCGGCCAAAGCTATTTACAAAAGCAGAAAAGCCGATTGTGGCAATGATGCTGAGGCAGGTCGCAATCACAGCGCCGGGGGAAACAAGCTTCCATCTTTTCGTAGTGGAAGGCGCATATTTATAAATGAACCCATAAGTGTAAAATATAAGGGCAACGATAAAAATCCATTTCGCATAAAGTATAAGCTGCAGCGTGGTTTCATTTTTTATACCGAGCAACCCAAAATATTATTTTGTATAAGTAACAATATAAGAAAGACCAACAGCAAACTAAAAAGCAGCATTGTCAGCTTGATGGCATTCCATCTTTTTTTAAGTCCCTTTATTGTTTTAAAGCCGATATAATCTTTGTTGAACGACCGCATTAACCCGATGACCGCATTGGAAGCAAAAAACAGTGACAATAAAAAAGTGAAAGAGATCAACCCGATCTTAGAGCCGTTGATAATTTCATCAACAAACTGTACCACACTTTTATTGTAAGTATGTGAGGGTATAATATCCATTATCAAACTGTGCAATTGATTTTTTAGCGACCGTTTGGAAATGAATGGAAGATTTGGAATAAGCGTAAAAAGAAACAGGCAGGTAGGCGGCACCGACATAATAAAGTTATACGAAATGGCGGCGGCTCTTTCGGTAAGGTGAGGAATGCTAAACGCTTTTGCAAAACTTTTCACCACCTCATACACTGAAAAATCATGAAAGCCGGGCGGCGACCAATGTTTACTTTTTCTTTTAAGTAATCAATTGGATGAATGTTTGAAAATATTCGTGCAACTTTTATCAAGGCTCAATTGTTTGAAAAGATTTACAAAAATCCATTTAATAGATAAAAAAGCTATTCATAAATCTACTGATTTTCTTCTCT
Organism: Hanamia sp.; assembly: GCA_965217965.1. Lineage (GTDB taxonomy): Bacteria > Bacteroidota > Bacteroidia > Chitinophagales > Chitinophagaceae > Ginsengibacter. The sequence continues at coordinate 3,083,582 of CBDCJQ010000002.1, forward strand.
TGCCCTTAGTAAACTATCCAATGCCTGTTGGTAAGCTTTTGCATAAATCAAATGTTCCTGGTATGTTGTTGCAAAGTCAGAATAGCCGGAAAAATCAGAGCGGGCAACAAAAAATAAATAATCGGTTTCGGGCATGTTCAGCACAGCATCAATCGTTTTAATAGAAGGTGTGCATATTGGCCCCGGTGGCAAGCCCGCATTCAAATAGGTATTGTAT
>CBDCJQ010000003.1:0-102993 GCA_965217965.1 Hanamia sp.
CAAAAATAGTATCTTCAACTATTTGTACCAGTTTGGAAATGCCTGTTGCCCCGGTTGATGTCACGAATCGGAATATCTAAGGGACACGAAACATGGCCAAAAGATAAGTTGATTTAAAAATTCGATTTATGAAGCCGCCTATTATTGATTTCAGTAAAATTGAGGGATGTGGCAATGGCTGTTCAGGCAATTCAACATCTCATAAAAAAGGAAAAAGATGATTAGACGTAACTTTTTCATAATCTTAACTTTTTGGTTAAAATTTAATTTAAAACGATCTTGAAATAAATGAATTACAAATTATACTTGTGGAAAATAGCCGGCTACGAATTCTTAATAAATCTAATTCAATAACCCGACGCTTAATAATTATTGGCGTTACCTTATTATTAACAAACTACGGCCATACACAGCAATTTAATAACTGGTATTTCCCAAATAATGCTGGTATAACTTTTAATACAGTTCCACCTTCTCCATTATTAAACGGGCAAGCCATTTCAGGTTCATCGGCATGCATTTCAGATGCTGCTGGTAATCTTTTATTTTACAGCGATGGGTTTACTGTTTTTAACAAGCTGCATTCAGTGATGAATAATGGGGATAGTTTAAAAGGTTATGGGAATCAAAGTAGCGGTTTAATAATAATTCCATTTTTAGATGGCAGCAATAAATACTTTCTTGTAAATTCCGATGGGCTAACATATGGCGGAGGATTTAATGGCTATACCTATAATATCGTAGATATGGATATGATTGGTGGATTGGGTGCTATTACCCAAAAAAATGTACGATTAGGCAACTATAATTCTTCGGAAAAACTGGCAACAGTAGTTCATTCAAACGGAAATGATATTTGGCTTGTTACAAAGGATTGGTTAAATAATTATTTTTCATATAAAATTACCTGTTTAGGAATAAATCCAATACCCACTATTTCTACCATCGGATTTAATGCAAATAATAATATCAATTCAATGTTTGGTGTAATGAAAGCAACTCCTAATGGAGAAATAATGGCTTCTGTTTATCAAAAAGAAAATTTAATTGAGTTATGTAGTTTTGACAAATCAACAGGAAGGCTCTCCAATAACATCTCGGTTAAAATGGAGTTGCCATTCGGGATAGAATTTTCCAGCGATAGTAAATTTTTATATGTTTCATCTGATACCCTTGGGTTTGCACAAAAAAGAAAAATATATCAATTTGATATAAGTACCTTGGATTCCGCTACAATTGCTGACTCTAAAATTTTAATTAATGAAAAAGATAATGGTTTGGGAAGTGCAGGCCACCTTCAAATGGGGCCTGATAGGAGAATCTATGTAGCTAATTCATCGGGTTACAATTTAGATGTAATCAATAACCCAGATGTTTACGGATCAGGATGTAATTACATTGAAATGCAAACTGACCTTGGAGGTAAACAAATCTCAAAAAGTCTTCCCTTTGCCCCAACATTTTTATTTTTGCAACCCAATGTGCAGGTAAGCTATATCGTTGCCAACGACTGCCGCACTGTTATCCTTACCGGTAAAACTTATATAAGGGGTAGTAACCTCAGTTTTAAATGGTTGTTTCGTGATGGCGACAGCACCATACAAAATGTACCAGTTACAGGAGATACTACGACCGCTTCCATCACCCACTTTTTTCCACCGGGTATAGATACTTTTTTTGTAAAACTAATGGTAACCAGCGATACCGTTTGTGGTGTGGGCAATGCCACTAAAGCCGTTATAGTAAAGCCTCCCAAACCCACAGCAAATTTTGCTGCGGCAATAAACTGCAATAGCCTGCAGGTGCAGTTTACTGATTCTTCTTTGCTTAATTTCAATCCATCCATCACCTACAGTTGGCAGTTTGGCGACGGGCAAACAAGCAACCTCCAAAACCCCGTTATTAATTATGCAGCTTTTAATAACTACCCGGTTACGCTGATTGTAAAAAGCCCCCTTAGCTGTGTAGCAGGCGATACCATTACAAAAACCATCCGGTTATTGCCCAAGCCAACTGCTGCCTTCAACATTGCAAATGCCAGTTGCATAAATGTACCTGTAAATTTTATTAGCGCCGCTACCGCTTCAGACAGTATTAGTGTATACAAATGGTTTTTCAGCAATGCTGATAGTGCAGCCGGAAACACTGCCAGCTTTACTTACAGCAATGGCGGTAATAAAACCGTAAGCCATTTTGTGCAAACGGCTAATGGCTGCAAAAGCGATACGGTACAGCAGTCTTTTTTTATTGAAAGTACTCCAATAGTTGAGTTTAGCAACACGCAGGCCTGCATAAAACAGCCCGTTTACTTTACCAATAACACAACCAATGGTTTTGGCACAGTTAATAATTATACCTGGCAATTTGGTAATACCCAAACAAGCAATTCAGTTAGCCCATCAAATGAATATAGTTTGTTTGGCGATTACACCGTAAAGCTTATTGCAAGTACAGCAAAAGGTTGTACAGACAGCATGAGTAAAACTATCAGTATCATAAGCATACAAGCCAATGCAGGCAATGATACGGCGGTGTTTGCAGGCACTCCCTTTACCTTAAATGGCAGTGGTGGTACCACTTATCTATGGCAACCTGCATTTTTATTAAACAACAATCAACTTGCTAACCCCACAGGTACTATACAAAACGACCAGCAATTTATCCTTACCGTAAGCAACAGCCAGCAATGCGGCAGCAGCGATACTGTAAGCGTAAAAGTGTTGCTGCCCTTATACATCCCCAATGCCTTTACACCCAATAGAGATGGCCTGAACGATAAATGGGTAATCGGCAACCTGGCCGGTTATAAGAATCCGCAGTTGAAAATATTTAACCGCTATGGCCGGGTGGTGTTCAGCAGCAATGATTATCAAAACAACTGGGATGGTACGGGTGCAAATGGTGCCTCGCTTTCCCCCGGCGTGTATGTTTATTTATTGCAGATCAAAGGGAAGCAATACAATCTCCCCGTGTTTAAAGGAACGGTAACTATCCTGAAGTAACCATGGCCTTAACCGTTTTGAACGGAGGCTCACTCAAATAAAAGAAAGCCTTGTCAAAAAAAAGCGGTGTAAAGAAACAGGAAAGAGTACGGGAAAGCATAGGCAGGATCAAAACCAAATATCCCAGCATTCATAAGCATTACGAGGTAGAAACCGGGGTGGATAAAAAAGGGATTGTTACCAATATCACCCTGAAACAAAGGTCCGTTGAAAATAAAAATGGCTATTATCTGTTATGCACCAATCTTGACCAAAAAGATGAACAGAGTCAATGGACAATATATAATGTAATAAGAGAAATAGAAGCCACCTTCCGGGTTTTGAAAACCGACCTTGACCTGCGGGCCTATCACAAGACAGATGATGCGGTGATGGCTCATCTTCATTTAGGTTTATTGGCCTATTGGATAGTCAATACCATCAGGCACCAACTCAAACAAAAGGGGATCAATAATCAGTGGCTTGATATTGTAAGAATCATGAACACCCGGAAAATAGTAACCACTACCATGGAAAATAATTATGGGCAGCACATTATTATCCGCCAGTGCAGCGAGCCCACAGAGGAAGTAAAGGAGATTTATTCGGCCCTGAAATATAAATCCCAACCCTTCACAAGGAAAAATCCGTAGTCCCCCTTCCGGAATTTGAAAATTTTGAAAGTCAACAAAATAGGGAGTCTTCTTCCGGATAGATGCAATGTGGGTTAAGACCGCAAATATTTCTGAAAACAAAGTGTGGTAATGCCATGGCGTTTTTTCGCCTGGAAGAATATTCAACTCCAATACACTGTCTTTATTTGTATCTGCTGAATGAATCAGTTTAATGTATCCTTGTGTTTTCATAGCGCTTTTTTTGGAGGCTTAGTTGCCAATAAAATTATCCCGAATACAGAGCAAATGATGATAGCAATGATATGTGGCATAGCTTGAAGAACGCCGTTGTAGCTTTTGCTTAGAACAATAAGCATGTCGGTACTTGAATATTTGTATTCTTCAATTGTATGGGTAATGATTTTGTTGCTCCATAAATGGGCGAAATAGGGAATGGAATTAGTGCAAGCCCCGATGTTACATTTATTATAGCAGAATTTTTTGCATTTTCAAAGGAGGTAAAAATTGTTGTACCATTCTAATCGGACCTGAAAGGTTAATGCCTATTTCTCTTGTAATATCTTCTAAGCCAATGTTAGTATCGTGCAAGTTTATTTTTCGCATTTCTCCTGCATTATTAATGAGCATATTCAGGTTTGGAAATTGAACGATTATTTTTTCGTACAACTCACTTATTGCTATTGGATTACTTACATCACTTTGAAAAGTGTGAACCTTAGGAAACAGCTTTTAGTTTCGTCAAGTTTCGCTTGATTTCTACCCGTGATAATAACGGTGTTTTCCAACGCAAGTAATTGTTTTGTAAATTCAAGCCCAAAACCACTTGTTCCGCCTGTAATTAGAATGGTATTATTATTTAAGTCCATTTTTTATTTGTTAGATTGAAAATTATTTTTTTCCGATTACGCCCAAATGAGTATTGCTAAAACTATTATTATACTTCAAGCCATAGCCTAATGTTCTATCGAATGAAATATGGGCAAATAGAATAATAGCAGCTAGCTTCCAATATTCGTTGCCATAAGTAAGTGCATAAACAGCTACCAGTGATGCAACAAGACGATGATGTAAAAAATTGTAAGTGAAGGCTCCAATTTTTGGACTGATGATGTAGCCAATCATTCCAATATCAGGCAATAGCAAAAGTGCAGGAAACCACCACCAGGCAAAATTTAATTTGCTAAATAAAAATATACAAAATAGAAATATTGCAGCTTCTTCTAATTTTAATAAGACATTCATTTTCCTTTGATTTAAATTGTAACTGTCCTATTTCGTAGGGTCTCGTAACATACCGCTAACAAATGTATTTATAATCCAAACAATGATTTTAAACCTTCGTTTAGCGAAGCTGGCTTACGCCCCAATTTCATTTCTAAATCATTGGTTATTGCTGCTTCCTGGTTATTCTTTATGTCGATATTAAAATCAATTATTTTTTTAGCAGGGACACAAAAACTACAAACCCGAGTTTGATAGAACCTCGTTTACTCAATTATATTTGCTGTTTCTTATTGCCAAATATATTTATTCAACAATGCATGAACAATTACCATTGATGCTGGCACTCGTTGCAGCTATTGTGCTGATTGAGATGCTGGCAACTAAGTTGCGGATCGCTTATCCGGTTTTACTGGTCGTGGCAGGTTTACTCATCAGTTTTATACCTGGCTTACCTGAAGTGCAGGTAGGTCCAAACATGATATTTTTTATTTTTTTGCCGCCACTCTTATTTGAAGCTTCCTGGAATATTTCATTTAAAGAAATGAAAAAATGGTGGCGCATTATTAGCAGCTTTGCTTTCCTGGTAGTGTTTTTTTCAGCATTGGCTGTTGCACTGTTCACTAATTATCTTATTCCTGGTTTTACACTTGCCCTGGGTTTTTTGCTTGGAGGTATTGTGTCGCCGCCGGATGCTATAAGTATCGGAGCTATCATGAAATTCGTAAAAATTCCTAAAACTACTGCCGCCATACTGGAAGGAGAAAGCCTGTTTAATGATGCATCATCCCTGATTATTTTCAGGTTTGCGCTGGTGGCTGTGGGCACAGGCCAGCTTATTTTTCAGCAGGCAATAGTTAGTTTTTCATGGATGCTGCTTGGAGGCATTGGCATAGGGCTTATTGTTGGGTGGTTATTCATGCAGGCGCATAAGAGATTACCTACAGATGCTTCTTCAGATATTGCACTTACTCTCATTGAGCCTTACTTTTTATATTGGATTGCTGAACACCTGCATAGCTCCGGTGTGCTGGCTGTGGTGTCCGGCGGTTTATTTTTATCGGGCAGGCGACTTGCTTTTTTATCTAGTTCCAGCCGCATAAGGGGATATAATTTCTGGGAAGCCTTTATCTTTATTTTGAATGGAGTTGTATTTATGCTTATTGGGCTGCAGTTACCCAAGGTAATTGCCGGCTTGCAGGCAAAGGGCATACCGCTAAGCACAGCGATTAACTATGGTATGCTTGTAACTGTTATTTTAATAGTGGCAAGAATTGTTAGCTCCTATATTGCACTGGCAGCAACCTTAGTTTTCAGGCCTGGAGTAATGTCCACCCTGCAAAACCGGCGAAGAATGTGGAAACTACCGCTTTTATTGGGCTGGACAGGAATGCGTGGCGTTATATCACTGGCTGCTGCCTTAGCCATTCCAATTACATTACAGAATGGCGCACCATTTCCTTACAGAGATCTGATTCTCTTTATTACATTCATAGTTATCTTGCTTACATTGTTGATCCAGGGGCTTACATTGCCTTATTTAATAAGAAGGTCTAAACTTTTTGACAATCCCAATGAAATACCCGAAGAGGAAGCAAAATTGAAATTAAGAAATGACCTTGCCGTTTATACGGTAGGGTTTCTAAAACAACAACAGGAAAAGGGTTTTTTTAAGGATGCTCATTTGTTTCGTATGGTAAGCCAGTGGGAGAATAGAATTAAGGAACCGGAAAATTTTAAGATGAATGTAGAAGCAAAACAAAATTATCTACAGGTATTAGAAAGTCAGCGAACTTTTTTAGCAGCGTTGAATAAAGATTCTGAAATAGATGAAAATATTATCCGCTGGCAGGTTTACCAAATTGATTTAGAAGAAGAGCGGATTAACCAGTTTTAGAGGTTTAATAAAAATAAAATCAGAAGTAAATCTCAACAAAATCTTTTTATTAAACATCTGCGGTGGTCTTTACAGCATCTGCCAATGATTCATAGCTTTCATCATAACTGTCGAGCCTTGCACCATTAATAAAAAAAGATGGAGTACCGTTAACGCCACTGCGAACACCACTTTCAAAATCCGTTTCTACCTTTGAACGCATTGCTTCGCTTTTGAAATCCTTTTTAAAATTTTCAACATTTAAGTTAAGTGCCTCCGCAAATTTGAGTAAAATATTTTCTGATAAGTCATCCTGGTTTTCAAAAATCTTGTCATGCATTTCCCAGAATTTATTTTGTTTATCAGCAGCCTCTGCTGCAAGTGCTGAAATTATTGCAGCAGGGTGGCTTTCCTGCAAAGGGAAATTTCTAAATACAAAGAGAAAATCTTTATCAAATTGTTTTAGCAACTGCTTTATAAAAGGATGGGCAATGCCACAATGTGGACACTGATAATCTCCATACTCTACTAAAATTACTTTTGCTTTAGCGCTGCCTGTTTGATGATCTTTATTATTTACTGATGGTTTTAAGCTGGGCATAAATTTTGTTTTTAATTGTTTTTGTTTTCCATAATTTCTAATGCATCCAATATTCCATCGGCACCGGGATTGATGCCATCAGGCGAAAGATAATTCCATTGAATTATTCCTTCTTCATCTATGATAAATAAAGCCCGCTGGCTTTCTCCCTCAGTGTCATTGTAAACTTCATATTTTTTAGAAATAAAACCCTTGGGTTCAAAATCGGAAAGCAAGGGAAAATGAAGTTTGCGGCTTTCTGCAAATGCCATGTGGCTCCATTTACTATCAACAGAAATACCCATTATTTGCGCTTTATATTTCTGAAAAAGCTTCAATGTTTCATTGTATAAAGACATTTGGTCGCCGCAAACCGGGCTCCAGTCTGCGGGATAAAATGCAAGAATAAGACGCTTACCCTTGAAGTCTCCAAGTTTTAATTTTTGATCAGGCGTAGAATTCAGTTCGAAGTCCGGCGCTTTTGTTCCGATGGCTAACATGTTTTAATTTTAATTTTTATACAATTATACCGGTATTAATGTATTCATGTATATTTTTTTATAGTAATTTCTGTTTAAAGGTTATATCATTCACACATTTATGGGGTAAGGGATGATGGGCTAAGTAACCTTTTTGGTAAAAAGTATTACAAACTATTTATTATATGTGTGTTGAGCTGTTGTATTAGAAACCGCTTTTATGGCATCTGATCCAGCCAGCCACTACTAAACCCTGCCCGGCGCAAACCATTTACAATATGCGGGCATTTTTTCATGATATCCCATAGTAATCCTGATTTATAATTTTCAATCATTAAAATAACCGGCCCCTGGTTTAAACCAAACTGCCATTCAGAAATCCAGCTACCAGACTCAGTATTCTTCTCCGGAAAGGTTGGATTATAGCTGGCATCAAAACCATAGGCATGATGCTTTTCAAAATCCCGTCTTTCTATCGCATGACGAATCGTGGGCAGCACAACTTTTGGCAGAAAGGGGAGAGAAGATACCACCGCCCACGGCGATATGGTTCCATCATCCGGCCCATAAGGAGCGCCTCTTGCTTTATAATTATAAAATTTTCTTTTGATGCCATCAATCGTGCGGGTAGCGGGTCCCGGACCATCGCTGGCGGTAAATCCCCATCCGTTTTCTCCATAATGGGCAAAACCTAATGGATTTTCTATCGCATATTTTTGTTGGATTTGCGTCGCACGTCGACTATTTTCAAAATAATCAATACCAATTTTTCTATTCAAATCATCAAAGATGCCTTTGCAATCCAACCATATTTGCGACAGTTGGTGAATAAAGAGCGGGCCTGCATAAATATATTCTATGTCGTATATTTTTTCCAATTCAAAAGTGGATGTCCATTTTTTATAACCTTTAGGACTAATTGGAAAAGTTGGTGAACCAAGCGCCAGTATATAAATAATATGCGCCTCGCAGTATTGTTTATTCCAGCGGGAACGAAGAAATCCTGATTCAGGTTTCCAGCCATGTGAAATAGAATCTTTTCCATTTAATGCCCATTGCCAATCTACCCGTTCATAGAGTTTGTCAGCAAGTTTACGTATTTCAGTTTCGGATTTATTTTCACCGGTGAAATAATATCTCGCCGTCAATATGCCGGCTAATAAGATAGCAGTATCTACTGTTGATAGTTCACTTTTCCATGCCCGCTTCCCGGTTTCCATATCAAGAAAGTGATAATAAAATCCTTTATATCCTGTTGCATCCGCTTCATTGCCCTGGTGGCTGTTATAAAAGAATTTTAAAACGGTCAGTGTTCTTTTTATCGCTTCAGCCCGTGTTATAGATCCACGTTCAATGCCTGCTATATAACAGCTGAGGCCCATGCCGGTTGCTGCAATACTTGCCGGCGATCCCGGCTGGGTCTTGTCTGATATCAGCCCTGTCCGGTCATTCACCTCTTTTAGAAAATAAGCAAAAGTTTCGCGTTGCAAAACGCCGAGCATTTCTTCATCGGAACCTTGCGGGTTTGTATATTTTTTTTCTTTCAACTTTATTGTCTTATTCATTCCAGTTCTAATGTTATATAAGCGACTCCCTGCGGAGGCACTGTTACCTCTACAAATACCGAACCCTTTACCAGCCTTGTTGCGAAAGGCTCCATTACAAGAGCTGATGCTACCTCCAAGGCAGAAACTTCGTTGGGCGTAAGGCTTCCGGGGCTGCCCATAGCTAACCATGTTTTTTTTGCATTAGCATGATCATCATCAATTCTTTCTATAAAGGAAGCTTTTACTTTTTTCATCTTATCTAATTCAACTTTTACCATTTCTGTTTTTATGGGATGAAGCGGTAACGCCCAGTTGGTAATCATAATATTTATTGCATCCTTTTTACGCACCATCCAAACATCAACGGTTTCATGTTTCCCCGTAACCTTTAAGAGTTCGTTGCCAAGCCTGTGCAACAACTGGTAGGCACGGTAGGCGGGTTTCGGAATTCCATAAATATTCATCAGGCCAAAGCCACCATGAAAAGGAACGGATGAAAAATAATTCTCTTCAAAGATGTCGGAAAATGTCCAATAGCTGTATCCTTCCACAATCCCATTCGCTTCGATTACGGTTTTAATGATAAAGCAGGCGGCATAAGGCATATCATGCAGCTCATCAAAAGGGTTGGAAGAGGTGCACCATTCGGTATAATATACCGGCTTACCCTGTGCTTGCTTTTTTACTTTCTTCGCTTCCTTTTGCAGCGCACTTCGCTTGCTTTTAGAAAGCTGGGTAATTGTATCATCGCCCGGTTTGCCAAAAGCATCTGTTGGATAATGATGGGTGGAGACAAAGTCGGCAGGTACTTCATTCTTATCACAATAATCCATGAATGCTGGTATCCATGAATTGCTGGCGGTAGCCGGCCCGCCTATTTTTAAATTCTTATGTACATTTTTAATAGCATTAGCGGTATGGTGATATAGTTTAAAATAATCTGCCTGTGTTGCTTTCCAGAAGGCATCAAGGTTTGGTTCATTCCATACTTCAAAAAACCATTGGCTCACTTCAGGCAGTCCAAAGCGCTGCACCCAATGCTCCACCAATTTTTTTATCAGTGTTTCCCAGTCGTCATAATCTTTGGGAGCGGTGACGTTTCCTTTGTAATGAAAAACAGTATCTGACCCAGAAGCAAGGGCATTCGGCATAAATGACAATTCCATAAAAGGCCGCATACCAATGGAAAGTAAAAAATCACAAATCTGGTCTGCATTAAAAAATGAATAGACCAATTTGTTTTCTTCATTCATGAGCGTGCCCATATCATCTGAAAGTATCCCGTGGAAGCGTACATGCCTAAATCCCAATTCCCTGTTGCAGCGGGTTAATTGTTTTTGCCAATCCGCACGCAAAGCCATCGTTGCATGGCTACTGCCTACTGTGTGCTCCCAAAAATGATCTAAGGAAGCTGATGCATAAGTTACGTTGCATTTAAAATTAGCGTGTGACATAGCTGTTATCTTTTTTATTTTTGGCTTTTGAAACATTTGACAGAAAAACCGTTCTATTACAAGCAACTTTTCAGCGGGTCGCAAGGGTTGTCAACCTTTAAAAGGTTGACAACCCTGTGAGCTTCTTAATCTTCAATTGCTACTTCACAATCATAATAATAAATTGTCATTTCCATGTGAGTTCTTATACAAATTTCGAGTGTGCCGAACCATTCAATTATTTTTTCCCTCGCAAGCGAAGTTGGCAGATTTGATATTAGTGTTTGCCACGAACTCCATTGGTATTTGGTAAAATCCTTTACCAGTCCGTGTTTCAGAGCATTAGCGTGTATATAAATGATAGCCATAGTAAATTGAGCGTCTGTTTCAATCTTTATTCTTTTAAATGGCCTATAAAACAAATTCCCTTTTCTATTATGTACTTTATTAAACGAAAGAGCATACGATTGGAAAAATCGTTTAAACGTCTGCTCAATTAATTCGCTTATAGCAACTTCCTTTTCCAAAAATCTTCTTTCCGTGATGGTGAGTTCATTTTTGGGCTTGCTTTGCAGCAATAATATAATATCTGTTTCTGCTTTTATTTGAACTAATAAATGAAAATGATTCGTAAGTAAAGACCAGCAAATTGTATCTGTAAAAGGCGACACTATTTCCCTATATTTTTTTAAAAAGAAGAACTTATTTTCATCATTTAAAAAAAGTTTTTCTTTATTGTTCGTGCGGTTATAAACATGGAAGGTGCATTTTTCTTCGAAATCGGCTAAATATTTTTCTGGAATAGGCATTGTGTAAGGTAAGAAGTTTAAGGGTACAAGTTCAAGGGTTGTCAACCTTTGAAAGGTTGACAACCCTTAGCTTTCCATCGAAGCATCATACTCTCCACGCCTTGCCGCTACATCTAATTTTGCACGCTGGAATAATAATTTTTGCGCTGCTTCTACATTAGCTACCTGTCCTTTCCAAACATCTAAAGCCGGTTGTTGAATGGCTCTTGCAAAAGAAAAACCGACTATCCAGGGCAAGCGGTTTTTATAATTTGTATGTATTGCATTCAGATGTGCTGATGCATGTTCAGGTGATTGTCCGCCTGATAAAAAAGCAATCGCAGGCACTGCTGCGGGAACAGATTCAAGTAAGCATTTTATGGTGGCGTCGGCAACTTCACCAATGCTATTTTTTTCTGCACTTTTGGTTCCTGCCATTACCATATTGGGCTTTAGAATTATTCCCCTTAAATCTATTTTGTATTGATATAATTGGTAAAAAAGAATCTTCAATGTATGGCGTGTTACATCAAAGCATTTTTGCAATGTATGATCTCCTTCCATCAGCACTTCTGGTTCTATAATCGGTACGATACCTGCTTCCTGGCATAAACCAGCATACCGCGCCAAAGCATGCACATTCGCCTCTATACATCCTGTGGTTGGAATGTTTTCATTAATTGTAATTACTCCACGCCATTTGGCAAAACGTGCACCCATCTTTTTATATTCAGCCAGGCGTTCACGCAAGCCATCCAACCCTTCAGTAATTTTTTCACCCGCAAAACCTGCCATTGATTTAGCGCCCGTATCTACTTTAATGCCCGGGATAATTCCGTTTTTAATTAATACATCTATGATAGGAACGCCAGCTTTAGTTTGCTGGCGAATGGTTTCATCATACAAAATAGCGCCACCGATACTTTCATGTAACCCCGGTGTTGTAACAATCATTTCACGATAACTGCGACGCATCTCAATGGTTTGCGGAATACCCGCTGCCGCAAATCTTTTATTGCAGGTTCCGTTGCTTTCATCCATCGCCAGCAAGCCTTTATTGTCTGCAAATAAGCGGCTAACCGTGTCCGTTAAAATTTTATTATTCATACATCAGGATTTTTACTTTTAAAACTTCTCAGGTTTGTTGTACTCAATCTTTTTTATATTAAATTTCGCATAACTGAAATCCCCGGCAGCAACTGTACCAGTAATTCCAATTCTTTTGATGCGCCTGCAATGAATTTCATTTCAATCCAATGACCCAATAACATGATGAGGATTAGTGTTGCCAGCTCCCAGAAAAAATCTATTCCTTTCAAACCAAATACGGTTGCACTACTATATATGTATGCTACAGATATGCAAACCCTATCAGTGTCAACATACCGGGATTTTTGTCCTTTAATTCAGTCCAATCCTTTTAAAAAAGGCCATCGCCATAGATTTCGGCCGGCCTCGTTTTTTCATTCATTTTAATGATTTCTTAAACGCCCAAGTATTGTATCAAGAGAAGTTGTTAACTTATCAATAGCGCCGTTTACAGCCTGGTCATAAGTGTTTGCAACATCTGTTACAGCAATGGGTTGCCTGCCTTTCAATCGTGCTTCAATCATGCATTTTTTATCATCTTCTGATTCTTTATTACCGTTCTCGTCTGAAAGATGCACCTCAAGCCTGGTGATATGTTCATCAAACCTGCGTAATTCTTCTGATAATATATCTTTTAATTGACCTTGGTATGTTTCATGCACATCCACGTTATTATCTGTGTTTATTTGAATAGTCATAATGCTGATTTTTAAAATATTTATTTTATTATAATGAACTTCTTGCTTTGTTATAAGTTAATCTTTTTAATTAAGGTGCCTGTTATTTTAATTAAGGTGCCTTTAAACTTGATGCTGCAAAAGATTGAGCTCGCATATGAAAAAAATGTGGAGTGAAAAAATATTAAGAGTTGCTTAATAACAAAATTAAATTTAAACAGACAGAACAGATTTAAAAAGATACTCTTTCAATTCTTTCAATGATTTATTTAAAGGATTCAATAGTCATCGAAAGTTAACCAGGTAAAATCTAAGGCCAATGTAAAATAAATTCTTGCAAGCGGGATTTATTTGATCGATAGCTTTAAAATTGTATGTTAGTTTTTTTAACTATAATATTCTAAAAAAATATTCCAGGTATAGTTTGGCGTTTGATGTGCTTTGTGATACTGATATTTGTTCTACGAATATAGTAAATACCCTTTACAACATGGTCTATGTGAGCGCCTCACCAGAGTTTTACTATCAATATTTTTCAAACCAAGTAAACCTTTCCTTTATCACATTTCCTTTTTCTTTTTTAAGATAATTTAAGTACGCCAATGCAACGGGAGAATGATTTTTTCCCTTCAGCCAAATTAAATTCCAAACTGATTTAATCGGAAAACCTTTAACTGGGATAATGTGCAATTCCCCATTCTGCAGTTCGTTTTTAATTCCAATCAGCGGCATAATGGAACAACCTAAACCTGCAATCACGGCTTGCTTTACTGCTTCATTGGAAGTCAGTTCCATTTTTTTTCTCACAGGTAGATTGTTCTTTTGAATAAACTTCTCCATAGTTCGCCTCGTTCCCGAACCTTGCTCTCTATAAATCAGTGGCAGGCTTTCAAAAATTGATTTATCATAGATCTTGTTTTTGAATTTTTCTTTAGTATTGCTTACGACATACAGTTTGTTTTGCATTAGTTCTATGTTATCAATCCGAATATTATCGGGCAAAACAGATACCAATGAAAAATCCACTTCGTTTTTTTCCAGGCTTTCAACTACTTTTAATTTGTTTGTTACATCAAGAAGCAATTCAACCCCATCGTTATGTTTTAAGAAATCAGTCAGGAAATAAGGGATAATATACTTACCAGTTGATACAACAGATATTTTTAAGCGCCCTGCCAATTTTCCTTTATGTGCTAAAGTTTTGTAGTTAATGGCATATACCTGATTTAAAATATTCTCTGCATCAATGGCGATTTCTTTTCCAAAATCTGTAATAAATATTTTTCTTCCAACTACTTCTGTCAATGGAATATCAAACTGATCCTGCAAATTCCGAAGCTGAATAGAAACTGCCGGTTGTGTTAAGTGCAATTCTTTTGATGCCTTGGTTATGCTTTGGGTTTGTGTGATTTTTAAAAATATCCGCAATTGGTTAATCGTAAAATTCATAAATTTTATTTATGTATATCATTACAAATATAAATGAAAACTTATGACCGATATGATTGATTTTTGCGTCATCAAAAAAAACATCATGACAAAAATAACAGTAGCAAAAGGGGATGGTATAGGCCCTGAAATTATGGATGCCACTCTCAAGATTATTTTAGCAGCAGGAGCTAAAATAGAAATTGAAGAAATTGAAGTTGGCGAAAAAGTGTACTTAGCCGGCAACACTTCCGGCATCGCCAAAGAATCGTGGGACATCATCCGGAAAAATAAAATATTTCTAAAGGCCCCTATCACAACGCCGCAAGGAGGAGGTTATAAAAGCTTAAATGTTACTACCCGGAAATTTCTTGGCTTATACTCCAATGTCAGGCCTTGCATGAGCCTTCATCCTTTTATAAAAACCAAGCACCCGGTTATGGATATTGTTATTATACGGGAAAACGAGGAAGATCTTTATGCGGGGATTGAACACCAGCAAACTGATGAAGTGGTACAGTGCCTTAAGTTGATAAGCCGGCCCGGATGTGAAAAAATTGTTCGTTATGCTTTCGAATATGCCAGGCAGTACAACAGAAAAAAAGTAACCTGTTTTACCAAGGACAACATCATGAAGCAAACAGACGGATTGTTTCACCAGGTTTTCGATGAAATTGCAAAAGAATACCCGCAAATAGAAAATGAGCATTGGATCATCGACATCGGTGCAGCGAAAATGGCAGACACACCTGAAGCATTTGACGTGATAGTAATGCCAAATCTATATGGTGATGTTTTATCAGATGTTGCGGCACAAATTACCGGGTCAGTAGGGCTTGCAGGCTCGGCCAACATTGGTGAAGAATGCGCTATGTTCGAAGCAATACATGGTTCAGCTCCAAGAAGAGCGGGTCAAAATGCTGCAAATCCATCCGGGTTATTGCAGGGCGCTATAATGATGCTCAATCATATCGGGCAAACAAGCGTAGCAGAAAAAGTGCAAAATGCCTGGTTGAAAACAATTGAAGATGGTATTCACACCTATGATATTTTTAAAGAAGGGATCAGCAAACAAAAAGTTGGAACGAAAGAATTTGCGCAAGCTGTAATCGCCAATTTAGGAAGTAAACCCGATACATTGAAAGCTGTTTATTACGCAAATGGAGCAGCATTAAACCTTCCAAAATATAAACGCAAAGCTGCCGCAAAAAAAGAATTGGTTGGCGTAGATGTATTTGTTCACTGGAACGGCACAAGCCCGGATGAATTGGCATCTATGCTAAAAAAAGTGGAGCTGGAAGAGCTTAAACTTACTATGATAACCAATCGCGGAATTAAAGTATATCCTGACGGCTTTCCTGAAACTTTCTGCACCGACCATTGGCGCTGCCGGTTCAAGCCAAACGAGGGAAACTCTATTTCTAAAACAGATATTGTTGAATTGCTGTCAAACGCTATAGCAGAAGATATTGATACGATTAAAACCGAAAATCTTTATGCCTTTGATGGCAAGCCAGCTTTCTCATTAGGACAAGGACAATAAAAACGATAAACAATGAATATACAACTTATACAAGGAAATTTCAGTTCCAGGGATGCATTAGAAATCATCACTCAAATGTATCATGTAAAAATAAAATACCATGAAGGCAAAATCAGCCACACAAGTAATGAAGAAGATGTAAAATTTCGTGAAGCCAAAATAAAAAGCCTGCAAAAGGATTTATTTGACGTCAGAAAATTTATTGAGAACGCTGGAGGGAAAATCAATATTCAAGGTGACATTCATTTATCAAAATAATTATGGAAAACAGACATGAACTTAAATTAATTGAGGGCAAATTCGCTCCGGCAGAAGCCAGGAAAGTTATTTCTGAACTGATCAGCAGCAAGATTAACTATCACAATATGGAAGCGTTTAGCATTAAGGAAAGATTTAATGGAGATACCTCTTATTCTGAAAAGAGAATTAAAGAGTTGAAAGAAGCCAGAAAGTCTTTGGAAAACATCGTCGGTTATGCTGCAGAAAAAGGGCTCAAGTTAAAAATTGAAAGTGTCATAGAGATAATATTTATCCGGGAAAATTAATTTAGGTAATTCTAAGAATAAAAACGAATTAATTTATCCATACGATGTTTTCCGGAAGAAAGCTGATTATTGCGACCAAGCACCAGAAAGAAAAAGTAATTGCACCTATTTTAGAAAAAGAATTGGGGGTAAAATGTACTGTTGCCGAAAATTTTGATACCGATGTATTGGGAACTTTTACAGGAGAAGTAGAACGAAAAGATGACCCGGTAACGACTGCGAGAAATAAATGTATCATGGCAATGGACACCTCCGATTCGGATTTAGCAATTGCAAGTGAGGGATCTTTTGGTGGACATCCCTTTATATTCTTTGCCTACGCTGATGAGGAGATAGTTTTGTTTCTTGATAAAAAGAATAATTTAGAAATTATTTCAAAAGAGTTAAGTACCGATACCAATTTTAATGGTGAAGAAATCAAAACCGACGAGCAATTAAAACATTTTGCTGAGCGCGTAAAATTTCCAACGCATGGCTTAATTTGTAAGAACAGCAAAGACGATTTTACTGAAGTAATAAAAGACATTACCGATTGGGGAAAACTAAAGACAATTTTTCATCAGTTTATAGAAAAATATGGAACTGCCTTCATTGAAACCGACATGAGGGCAATGTATAACCCTACACGAATGAAAGTGATTGAAAAGGCAACAAAAAAATTAACCGATAAAATAAAATCCGGTTGCCCGCACTGCAACACACCTGGTTTTGGAGTCACGGATAGGAAGGAAGGACTGCCTTGCAGCTTATGCGGATTTAAAACCCGCTCAACATTGAGTTACATCTATACCTGTCAAAAATGTTTCTACACAAAAGAAGAAATGTATCCCAATAAAATTACTGAAGAAGATGCGATGTATTGCGATAGGTGCAATCCATAGTTATTTTGGATAGAAGATTAACTAAGCTTTTACAATAAGTTACCTAATAAATAAAAGCGAAATAGAATTTTTGAAGCGATATATTTTACATGCGATTCACAAACAGCAACAGCAGATTTACTACCCGTATAAACAGCATGCTGATCGATGTTTCCCATTTACTATCAATCCACATGTTTTTCAATGGGCTTTTTAGGAAAAACTTTAAGCCAAATAAATCCCGATATGCCGGCAACAAATGACGCAACAAGAATTGCGATTTTTGAATTTATCACTAACATCCTATCATCAAAAGCCAACAGTGTAATAAAAATAGACATGGTAAACCCAATGCCTGCCAGCAAGCTTGCCCCTGCAATATACCGCCAGGTAACGATGCCGGGCAGGCGGCTCAATTTTGTTTTCACTGCGAGCCATGCCAAAGCAATTATACCTAAAGGCTTACCTATTACCAATCCGGCAATAATCCCCAGGCTGTTTTTAGATAATAAATCATTATAAAAGCCGGGCGCTAAACGGATACCAGTATTCGCTAATGCAAATAGCGGGACAATAATATAGGCCACAGGCTGTTGTGGTTCATACTTCTAAAAGTTTTTGTTTTAACAAATACGACACATGCAATGCAAAAATATTTGACATTAAAATTTCAATCGCCCCTGCCGATACTAAATTCATAATATTTAGTGAAACTCTTAAATGAAACGCTATTGCAAAAAAAAACCGTTAAAGTATTGATTACATATCTTTAACGGCTCATGAAGGCTGTAGGGGGAGGGATCGAACCTCCACGAGGCAGTTAGCTGAAGCACAAAGTTTCAGTGGTCGACCCTGGTCATTCCAGTTTTCACCGGAATGGCTCTATACTAAGTTTATCCTGTTATCCTCACCCCCGAGACAAGAGGGCATGTCTGCCAAAAATTTCATCACCCCACATTGTTTAAGAACTAATATGATGCAAATCTAATAACCTGCACACAATAAACAAAATTTTTTAAGAAAAATATTATAAATATAGAAACTGTTCAACAAAACATTTACATTTATAAAAAAGTTCTATTTCAAAAAAATTTTATGGCTACAAAATTAAATATTGATAAACTGGACTTACAAATAATTCAAGAAATGCTTGAAAATGCAGAAACACCTTATGCTGAATTGGGTAAAAAGCTCTTCGTAAGCGGCGGAACTATTCATGTGCGCATTAAAAAGCTGGAGGAATTTGGGATTGTAAGGGGCAAACGGCTTAGTGTCAATATTAAAAAGCTGGGCTATGATATCACTGCTTTTATAGGAATTTTTCTGGAAAAAAGTTCTATGTATGACCTGGTGGCAAAAGAACTGGAGAAAATTCCCGAGATTGTACGACTTAATTATACAACAGGAAACTATAGCATGTATGCCGAAATTGTGTGCAAAGATATAGATCAACTTCGCTTTGTATTGCACGATGAACTTCAAAAAATAAAAGGGATAGAACGTACAGAAACATTGATTTCCCTTGTAGAAAGCTTTAATAGGAATGTGCAGGTTACTAAACCGGAAAGCTGAATTATAAGGGTTGCTAAGCTAAAGTCTTTTAAAAAAGTTAAGCTCTCACGTCAAGTGCGTCTCTTAAGCCATTTCCCAAAAGATTAAATGCAAGCACCAATATCATGATAGCGATACCCGGTGCCAGGGCAAGTGCAGGATTATGTGTTATGATGAAATTATAATTTTCTTTGATCATCAGCCCCCAACTTGGCATTGGTGGCTGTACGCCAACGCCCAAAAAACTAAGCCCCGCCTCTATTATTATTGCACTGGCGAAATTGGAAGCGGCAATAACAATTACGGGGCCCAATACATTTGGCAGTATATGTCGCGTAATGATCCCGATATTTTTTAAACCCAAAGCTTTTGCAGCTTGTATATATTCCATTTCCCTCAAGGCTAATACCTGGCCGCGTATAATTCTTGCAACGTTTACCCACATGGTGAGGCCTACCGCTATAAATATTTGCCAGAAGCCTTTACCAAGTGTCAACGTAATACCAAACACAAGTAGCAATGTGGGCATGCTCCATATCACATTAATAAGCCACATAATAATATTATCAACTTTACCACCGTAGTAACCCGCAACAGCTCCCAGGGTGATACCGATGAAAAGCGATATGATCACGGTTATTAACCCTACGGCAAGGCTTACGCGGATTCCTACAATCAAACGGCTTAATATGTCACGGCCAAATTTATCCGTACCCAGCCAAAAAGTTTTTGATACAATAAGGTTTGTTTCCGGAAGTGAAGTTTTTGAAAAAGACTGCCGCTCATACACCCCTTCGTCAATATATTTTTCTACAGTAATAGAATCCTTTTTCTCGGTATAACTATTTATGGGGATATATAAATATTTATCTTCTTTGCCAAATAACAGACGTTTAAAAAACCCAGTAACCTCAATCTTTTTATCTTTTTTTTCCGCAAGAAATTTTTGGGTAAAGCCTGGCTTCCTGGCTTGTATTTCCACCATTTGCCTGTCGGCATTTGGCGTAGGATCTGTTGCTATAAAATAAGCGAAAATTGCAATGAGAATAGACAAAGAGATAATACAGAGACCCGCCATTGCGCCTTTATTTTTTTTCAGGCGCCGCCAGGCATTTTGTGTAAAAGAAAAAGATCCATTCATGAAAATATCGTTGGTAAACTTAGGAAAGTAACAATGTTTATTTTAAATATTTTTTTGAATTATAAAGTAATATGATTTTTAGGCACACTTACTATCATCTTATCTCACTCTCTAAAAACTATTATCTTTGAATGATGGAGGTCGCATCTAAGCTGGTATCAAATCCTATAATATCAAATCCAGGAATTCTTGGAGGAACTCCCGTTTTTAAGGGAACCCGGGTGCCCATTTGTAATTTAATTGAATACCTCGAATCCGGATATACATTAGAGGATTTTTTTACATGGATTTCCTACGGTAAAAAAAACTCAGGTTAAGCAGGTTTTAAGATTATTCTCAAATCACATTCAGTTGAGTGCAAAAAAAAAAATTCCGGACGAACATCTGGACGTAAGGCTTAAATTATTGTTTTGATCCCCTAAGCCATTCTCATTTTACCATCCTTCCCTTCCAGGTATAAGACCCAAATTTACCCAACCAACCTGCTACCACAGTGTAAAGTATGTGAAAAGGCTGTGCAGGTAAAAACCACCAAAGTAATTTTTGTTTGTTAAAAAATTTTGCCACGGGATAAAGAAAAAATAATTCAACGGCTGTTTTTAAACCTATTAAGATTAAGAAAAGATAAAAAGAAGCAAGTGAGAAAAAAGAAGATATTGCAGTGATCAAAATCCAGGCATTAAATATATAAACCAATAAAAGCACGAATATAATTTTTCGATCTGTATATCTGTCTGCCTTACTGGCCCAGCGTATCCGCTGATTCATAAATTCTTTTAAAGTTGCTGCCGGCTGAGTTTCCACAATTGATTGAGGAGATTTTAAAAATTGAATTTTATCCGGATGAAGCTTTTGAATTTTATGCATCAGCAACATATCATCACCGCTGGCAATAGCATCTATACCTTTAAAACCACCAACTTCAGCGAAAACTTTTTTTGTATATGCAAGGTTAGCTCCATTGCACATGTTATGAAATCCTTTAGATACGGCAGCGCCGGTAATGCCCTGCAAAGTCATAAAGTCAAGCGATTGAAAGATCTTGAGAAATTTTGTGCTGAAAGAATCTGTAGCAAAGGAATCTGCATAGACGACCGGGGCTGCAATAAATACCGGATTTTTTTGAATATAAAATGACACAAAGTTTTCGATCCATTTTGGAGGCAATGTACAATCAGCATCTGTTGTCATTATCAGCTCGCCTCTTGCAGTATCAATGGCACTTTCAATTGCTTTCTTTTTATAAGAATTTATTTTTTTTCCTCCGGTAAAGTCTTTTAGTTGTATAATTTTTAAGTTATGTATCTCCAATCCATAAGCAATCTCAACCGTTGCGTCGGTTGAATGGTCATCAATCAATATTATTTCAAAAGCATCGGCAAGATAAGTTTGATTCCTTAGAGAACTGAGGCAAGTTTCTATTGATTTTTCCTCGTTTCGTGCTGCGATGATTATACTTACAAAAATCTTTTCATGTTGTTGAAGTGGATCCACTACATAAGTTTTTATGCTGCACCAGCTTTGCCTGTAATAAATAATAATTGCGCTGTACAAGACGAATAAAAAAAAAGAAACAAGATAAAAGGCCATGCAAACAATTAGTGGCAAAAATAAATTTTTATAAATCAAATGAATTACTAACTTTGTGTAGTTGCATAAACAACTATATGCCAAACAACCAATTTAAAAAAGGAGAACTTTACAGCTTTATCACCGGTAAAGCGTCTACGGCCATTGCCCGCCGGCTGCAGAAAAATTTTAAGCAGGCCTCTATTGATATTACCATTGAGCAATGGAGTGTATTATATCATCTTTGGAAAGAAGAAGGACAGAGTCAGCAGCAACTGTGCGACGCTACTTTTAGAGATAAGCCCAGCATCACCAGATTGGTTGACAATCTCGAAAAATTAAAATTGGTGAAAAGAGTTGCCGCAAAAAATGACCGGCGCATCAACCTTATTTATCTCACAAAGGAAGCCATCAACCTGCAGGAAAAGTCCATGGAAATTGCCAGTCAAACCTTGAATGAAGCATTGGCCGGCGTTTCTAACGGGCAAATAGAAATTGCAAGAGAAGTGCTGCAGCAAGTATATGATAATCTGTCGGCACCACCGGTGATCAATTTGCAAAATACCAGCAAACAAAACTCTTCAACTATAAAATTAAAATCATGAACAGTACAACATCAGGTTCCCTTTTAAAAGGGGGCGAATGGCTCATTAAAGAAAGCAATGCTTTCGAAACATTTACGCCGGAAGACTATACTGAAGAGCAAACTATGGTTCGGGATATGTGCCTGCAGTTTTTAAAAACTGAAGTAATTCCTGTGATTAATCGGATAGATAAAATGGAACCCGGACTAATGCCTGCGCTAATGGAAAAGGCGGGCGAACAGGGATTATTAGGCGCTTCAGTACCGGAAGATTTAGGTGGTTTGGGTAAAGACTTTGTTACCTCCACCTTAGTAAGCGAAGGCCTCGGTGGTGGTTTTTCATTTAGTGTAGCCATGAGCGCCCATGCAGGCATTGGCACATTGCCTATTCTATATTTTGGTACTGAGGAGCAAAAGAAAAAATATATTCCTAAGCTCGCAACGGGTGAATGGAAAGGTTCTTATGGACTAACGGAGCCGGGTAGTGGCAGTGATGCGCTTGGGGCAAAATCATCGGCAGTGCTTTCGGAAGATGGAAAACATTATTTGCTTACGGGCCAAAAATGCTGGATCACCAATGGTGGATTTGCCGATGTTTATACCGTGTTCGCTAAAATACCTGCCCGTCCGGGAGGCGGGGATGGAGATAACCTGCCTGCCGGACAGGCAGGATTTACTGCATTCATTATTGAACGTGGTTTTGAAGGTTTTACCGTTGGCCCGGAAGAACATAAAATGGGTATCAAAGGTTCTTCAACCGTTCAGCTATATTTTCAGGATTGCAAAGTACCGGTAGAAAATGTTTTAGGAGAAATAGGAAAGGGGCATATTATTGCATTCAACATTTTAAATATTGGAAGGCTGAAGCTCGGGGCCGCCGCAGTAGGCGGGGCAAAGCTCAGCCTAAGCGATTCCATAGAATACGCCAATACAAGAGAGCAATTTAAAACTGCCATTTCAAATTTTGGCGCTATAAAACACAAAATAGCCGAGATGGCTATAAAGATATATGCTGATGAAAGCGCCTTATACCGCACCGCTAATTGGATTGATGAACAGGAAGCGGCGTTATTAGCCCAGGGCAAACTTTTTAATGAAGCTATGTTGGGAGCAGCAGAAGAATATGCCATAGAATGCGCCATGCTAAAAGTACATGGCAGTGAGGTGCTTGATTTTGTAGTGGATGAAGGTGTGCAGATCCACGGCGGCAATGGCTACAGTGATGAATATTTAGTAAGTAAAGCCTATCGCGATAGCCGTATCAATCGCATATACGAAGGAACGAATGAAATCAATCGCCTGCTCACGGTGGACATGATGCTTAAAAGAGCTTTAAAAGGAAGGCTTGATTTAATGGGACCCGCCATGAATGTGCAAAAAGAACTTATGAATATTCCGGATCCGATAGCTATCGGATTTGGAAACGATGACTCCGGCGCCTTTGCAAAAGAATTGAAAGTAGTCAGCAATTTAAAAAAATGCATATTGATGGTTGCCGGTGCAGCTTCGCAAAAGTTAAAGGCAGGTTTGCAGCATGAGCAGGAAATCATTATGAACATCGCAGATATGGCTATCGAAACTTTTGTTTCGGAAAGTACATTACTACGCGTAATTAAATTAGCAGATAAAGTAGGAGAAGACAATGCAAAAGTTCAAATAGCTATGATGAAATGCTACCTGAATGATGCCGCAGATAAAACAGCAAAATTTGGTAAGGAAGCCATCAATGCCTTTGCTGATGGTGATGAGCAAAAAATGATGTTGCTTGGCTTGAAGCGATTTACAAAAACGGAACCTTTCAATAGTAAAGATGCACGCAGGCTAATTGCTGATAAATTTATCAGCGATGGAAAGTATTCTCTGTAAAATTTTGCTGATGAATTTTTGCTATCGATAACTTCATTTGCAGCCTTTGAGCCTGTTTTTTATATTGACATAATTTAAGAGTGCTTAGAAGAAAACCCTTAAACCATCTACAGCTAAGGATTACAGAGGGAAAGTAGTTACGAACACATGTTGATAAGTGTTGAATTTCAGTATATCATTATTGGCAGCTAAAACACTATCCGATGCGCCAACGTTTTGAACAACAAATGAACCTTCGTACCATAGCGATTTCCGATGTGATTTCCCTTAAAAAGCCGCGATGAACTACCACCTGTTTTAAAAGCATTACAATATATTTTTGTAACACCAGAACTAAACGGGAAAGTATTTTCATTGCTGGAAAATAAAATAGTTTCCGGCAAAAAGAAAACAGGGCGTCCGGGAATGGACCTTTGGCATATTCTTGTCCTGGCAGTTGTTCGCCACGCACTTAGTACCAACTGGGATCGCTTGGAATATTTAGCCAATTATGATGAATTATTAAGGAGAACAATGGGCGTACATGCCACAGCATTTATAGAAGAAGATAAAATCGAATTTGGTTATCAAACTATATTAGATAATGTGCAGTTAATTGATGAAGAATTGTTGCAACAAATTAACCAGCTTATTGTAGAAGCAAATTTGAACTTAGGCTTAAAACGGACAGTTATGTTTTAGAAACGAATGTATTTTCCCACCGATTTAAATTTGTTGTGGGACAGTTCACGAAAGTGCCTGGACATGATCAAAGTATTGAAAAAAGAAACCCAATGCCGAAAAATTAAACATTTCGCAAAACCATCAAAAGTATTTTCCGGGCTACCTCGCAGCAGGTATTGAGCAAATTTGCAACATACTGAAGAATGCCATACTGGATAGTAATATTGTTGTAGATAGTACCGCTGCAACAGCGGCCCTGGCGGGGTTACAGCTTTATAAGAAATATGCTGTAAAAATGATAGATTTAGTGCGGCGCCGTTTAATAGAAGGCGAAGCAATTGCCGATAAAATTTATTCCATCTTTGAGCCGCACACAGAATGGATTACTAAAGGCAAGCTGAACAAACGGGTAGAAACCTGCTGCTGATTACTACCGACCAGCTTCATTTTATTGTAGATTATAGATAAAGATGCACGCAGGCTAATTGCTGATAAATTTATCAGCGATGGAAAGTATTCTCTGTAAAATTTTGCTGATGAATTTTTGCTATCGATAACTTCATTTGCAGCCTTTAAGTAATTTTAAAGCCTGTTTTTTATATTGACATAATTTAAGAGTGCCTACTTAATTCTGATAATTATTGATCATCCGTAGCTATTTTTTGCTTCTAAAATAATAGGTTTTAAATAATTTGCCTTGACTTTGTTACAGTATTTTACATAATTTGACCTGACTTATCACAAAAATATACCGAATCTACCCTGACTTTGTTACAATAATACGCTAAATTTGACCTGACTTTATTACAAGCAGTATAATTTTATGCCTTTTACCAGACAAATTGAAAAGAATTTAAATGAATGGAAAAAAAGCGTTTCAAGAAAGCCGCTCATACTGCGTGGGGCCCGGCAGGTGGGAAAGACTACTTTGATCAAAGAATTTGCTCAAAGCTATCCGCAACAGATCATCCTTAATTTAGAAAAGGTTGCAGACCGCCAATTTTTCGAAGATTTTGACAATGTAAAAAATATTATGGAGGCATTGTTCTTGTCCTTCAACATTTCTCCTGATAAAATAAATGAAACCTTACTATTTATAGACGAAATTCAGGAATCGCCAAAAGCCATTCAGTTGCTGCGTTATTTTTATGAAGAACTTCCCGCATTGCATGTTATTGCAGCCGGTTCACTTTTAGAATTTTCTTTTCAAAAAATTAAAAGCTTTCCTGTTGGCCGGGTACAATTTTTATACCTACATCCCATAAATTTTTGGGAATACCTCGCAGCTATAGAACACGAAAGTGCACTCCATGAATTGGAACAAATACCTGTAAAACGGGTTGCAAATAAAATACTCAAAGAATTGTTTCACAGGTATGCTATAATAGGCGGCATGCCCGAAGTAGTGCAAACGGATATTCAACAAAACAACCTGGCAGCTTTGCCCGCAGTGTATGAAAGCATCTGGGCTACTTACCAAAATGATGTCGAAAAATATACGGAAAACGATACCGAACGAAAGGTAATTAAGCACATCATGGCTACTGCACCTTTTTATATAGACCAGCGGATTAAATTTCAGGGCTTCGGCAATTCAAGCTATCGCTCACGGGAAGTGGGAGAAGCCTTTCGTAATTTAGATGATGCCAAAATCATACGCCTTATTTATCCAACAACAGATATTCAACCACCGCTTACACCGGATTTAAAAAAATCGCCGCGGCTGCAAATACTTGATACCGGAATAGCTAACTATACCTTAGGAATTCAGGCCCAAATGCTTGGCATGGAAGATTTGAATTCAGCATATAAAGGAACGGTGATCCCACATTTGGTTACCCAGGAATTGATTTCATTGAATACCATAAGTAACCATAAACCTAACTTTTGGGTGCGGGATAAAAAGCAGTCGAAAGCCGAGGTTGATTTGCTTTTTTCTTACAAAGAAAAAACGATTCCTATAGAGATCAAATCGGGTGCAACGGGTTCTTTAAAATCGCTGCACCAGTTTATTGATGCTTCGGAGCATCCTTATGCGGTAAGGATATATGGCGGCGAATTTAAGATTGAAAAGGCCATTACACCAACAGGGAAACCCTATCTTCTAATGAATATGCCTTACTATTTGGGTACTAAAATTCCGGGGCATGTTGAATGGTTTGTTGAGAAGAATAAGGCAAAAGTTTGATCACTAAAATGAAATACTAAAAGTTCTTATTACCATTTCTCCTAACTTCATTTCATGAAAACAATTCTTTCTGCTCTCTTCACTTTCTCAGTTTTAATTTCTTTTTCTCAAAATCAAAAAGCCGGATTTTTCTATGTAAGAACAACCGATTCACTTCCGTTTTTAAAATATGGAATCGGTGAAGACAGGCTGGGCGGCGCAAAGATGACATATTTGGATAGCAATATTTTATTGAAAGTAACAGACAGCTTCAATACAGATTATAAAGTGCAGCTTTCTCAATTGCACTCTGCCTATATCAACAAAGACAAAGTAATTGAAACAACCGGCGTAAATGTGCTTCAGCATTTAACAGATAGCTGGAAAATATATGGCGATTCACTTTTCGATTATGTAACTATCCAGCTCGATGAAAAGCTTCCATACACCAGCAAGATGGAAATTCATCCCTCTTTAATTACAGTTGATATATTCGGAGCCACAAGCAATACAAATTGGATCACCCAGCTTAGCTCTGCAAAAGAAATAAAAAATGCCTGGTATGAACAAAAAGAAAATGATGTGCTAAGAGTTTATATCGAGTTGAAACATCAGCAACATTGGGGTTATCATATTTTCTATAATGATTTTAATCAACTAACTGTAAGGGTTAAACGCCAGCCTAAAATTCCAAATATTGCCAACCTGCTAATAGCGATAGACGCCGGACACGGAGGTTCAAACATAGGCGCCACCGGGGTTGATACTAACATAAAAGAAAAAGACTATACATTGCGCATCGCAAAAGAACTCGAAAAAGCTTTGCTCGCAAAAAAAGCCAAAGTAGTTATGACGCGTGTGAGCGACACAACGCTAAGCATGCCGGAGCGGTTACTTTTTCTTCAGCAGCAGACCCCTGACCTGCTGATAAGTATTCATCTAAACTCTTCTTCAAAGGACACGGTGCGTGGAGTAAGTACTTATTACAGGTACATCGGTTTCAGGCCTTTAAGCGTTGCTATTCTTCACAGCATGCTAATACAAACCGGCTTAAATGAATTTGGCAACATCGGAAGTTTTAATTTTTCTCTCAGCGGGCCTACAGAATATCCCAATTGCCTGGTAGAAGTTGCTTTTTTAAGTAATAAAAATGATGAACAGAAAATTCTTGATCCCAAATTTCAAAAATTGGTGGCCAGGAGAATAGTTACGGGGATTGAAGATTTTTTAAAAAATTTATAAGTACATTTAGTCAAACCACAAACGTGCCCGTGCAGATAAACGATACTATCAAAAAGACTTTTGTAAAATTGAGCCGGCTGGCTGAAACCCTTATCGGAAGCGAGATTGTAAGGCTTGGCGCCGATATAAAGGAAAAGATAAAGAGTGGCGATACCATATACAATTATACTATCGGCGATTTTGATTCTTCCATCTTTCCGATACCGGAAAAACTGGAACAGGAAATAATTGAATCTTATAAAAAAGGAAACACTACCTATCCTCCCGCCGAAGGAATTCTTGCCTTGCGGGAATCCATTGGTTCATTTATAAAAGAAAGAGAGGGACTGGATTTCGCAACAAACGAAATATTAGTTGCGGCTGGTGGCCGTCCTCTCATTTATGCATTGTACAGGGCGATAGTGGATAAAGATGACAAAGTGATCTACTCAGTGCCGAGTTGGAACAATAATCATTATGTTCATTTTGTAGAAGGCAATCACCAGGTAATTGAAACCACAGCTGAAACTAACTTTATGCCCACGGCTGCTGATATAAATCCTCATATAAAGGATGCTGTTCTCATTGCATTATGTTCACCACTTAACCCCACCGGAACTATTTTTAAAAAAGAAGAGCTCGAAGCGATATGCGACCTGGTGCTTGAAGAAAATATGCGCAGAAAGGAGGAAGAAAAAAAGCTGTATGTAATGTACGACCAGATGTACTGGACGCTTACTTATGGGGATTCAAAACACTACAACCCAGTAAGCTTACGGCCTGCAATGAAAGACTACACTATTTTTATTGATGGAATAAGCAAGGCCTTTGCAGCAACGGGCGTGCGTGTAGGGTGGGCCTTAGGGCCGCAACATATACTTGCAAAGATGCGGGCGATAAACAGCCATGTGGGTGCATGGAGCCCAATGGCAGAGCAGCATGCTACTGCTAAATTTTTGTTGCAGGAAAAAGCAATCGATAAATATTTTATCCATTTCAAAAAAGAGCTTGAAGAAAGATTACAACTGATCTACCAGGGATTTCAACAATTGAAATCAGCAGGGTTTCCTGTAGATGCGTGTGCTCCACAGGCTGCCATTTATCTTACTATACAAATAAATTTAGTTGGTAAAACAACGGTCGAAAATAATGTGCTCGCTACGCAGGCAGATGTAACTTCTTATATTTTGAATGAGGCGAAACTTGCTGTTGTACCGTTTTATGCTTTTGGGGCATCGAAAAGCTCAAGCTGGTACAGGCTTAGTGTTGGCACTTGCAAGAAAGAAGAGATTCCTGAAATGTTTAAAAAATTAAAAGGGGCGCTGGTTAAATTATCATAAATTAGAATCTTTTGAGAAACTGGATCATCCTCATCCTAATTAACTAATCAACTGATTAACTAATTAACCAATCAACTTCTCCTTTATCAAATATTCCGCAATCTGCACGGCGTTAGTTGCAGCTCCCTTTCTTAGATTGTCGCTTACTATCCAGCAATTGAGCGTGTTTGGCTGAGATTCATCGCGGCGAAGCCTGCCTACAAAAGTTTCATCTTTTTCATGAGCAGTTAACGGCATAGGATACACGAAGTTTTGAATATCATCCTGCAAAATAACTCCCGGTGTATTTGACAATAACTCTTTTACTTCATCTAAATCAAACTCATTTTCGAACTCAATGTTTACGCTCTCGCTATGGCCTCCCATTACCGGAATACGAACGCAGGTTGCAGTAAGTTTTATATTTTCAGCACGCATTATCTTCCGCGTTTCGTTTACCATTTTCATCTCTTCTTTGGTATAGCCATTGTCTGTAAACACATCTATTTGTGGAATAGCATTTTTATCAATCATATATTTATAAGCCATTTCGCCTTCAACATTCTTGCGTTCATTTTCCATTTGCTGTACAGCTTTTACGCCAGTACCCGTTACACTTTGGTAAGTGGAAACAACGACTCTTTTTATTGAATATTTTTTATGAAGAGGGCTTAACACCAGTACCATTTGTATAGTAGAGCAATTGGGGTTGGCAATTATTTTGTCATCTTTTGATAAAGCATCAGCGTTTACCTCCGGCACTATTAATTTTTTTGATGGATCCATGCGCCAGGCAGAAGAATTATCAATAACAGTAATGCCGGCTTCAGCAAACCTCGGCGCTAAAGAAAGTGAAGTACTTCCTCCTGCGGAAAATAAAGCCAGAACCGGCTTTGCATCAATGGCATCATCAGCAGAAACTACTTTGTATTTTTTATTTTTAAAAATGATTTCTTTTCCAATAGATTTTTCAGAAGCTACCGGTATAAGATCTGTAACAGGAAAATTTCTTTCTTCCAATATTTGCAACATTTTACTACCTACCAAACCCGTTACACCAACTACAGCAATTTTCATTTATATTTTTTATTTAAGTGTTTGCAAAAATACTGTAAACAGATAAAGTAATTATCTTTAAAACCAAGCTACTATTTATGATTAGAAATTTCCTTTTCTATTGTTGCCTTTTCTTATTTTATATACCTGCTGAAGCACAACTTTCTGAAAATTTTAATGATGCAGATTTTACAAATAACCCAACATGGGTGGGCGGAACACAGGATTTTTTAGTGAATGCCTCTATGCAATTGCAAAGTAATAATACAGTAGCCTCAAGCGCCTTTTATATAAGCACAGCAAATACTTTGGCTACTGATGCCGAATGGAATTTTTATGTGCAAATAGCATTCAATCCATCGTCTGCAAATTATATTGATGTTTACCTGGTCGCATCTGCAAGCGACTTATCGCTCAGTACAACCACAGGATATTTAGTGCGTATAGGAAATACCAATGATGAAATAAGCCTGTATCGTAAAGACAATGGAGGAGCAGTCACAAAAATTATAGATGGTGCGGATGATATACTGAACAAGAGCAATAATGTGATGAGGATAAAAGTGGTGCGGGATGCCGGCAATCAATGGATATTGAGCAGGGACTTAAGCGGCACTGGTACAAGCTATACCGCCGAGGGAGCAGTAACAGATTCTACTTATACTTCAACTTCATTTTTTGGATTTTATATAAAGCAAAGCACAAGTTCTTTTTTTCAAAAACATTTCTTTGATGACATTGAAATAAAACCTTACGCACCGGATGTAATTCCTCCAACCATTATTTCTGCAACCGCAGTTGGTTCGATGGCTGTTGATGTGCTCTATAGTGAACCGGTTGAAAGTAATAGTGCGCAGTTGCCTGCTAATTATTCAGCGAATAACAATCTCGGCATGCCTATATCTGCCACACTTGATACGACGAATCCATTGCTTATACACTTAAATTTCAATACCGCCTTTACTAACGCTGTATCCTATACGCTATTAGTAAATAACGTGAAAGACCTCTCCGGCAACGCTATAAATAATAGCTCTGCAAATTTTAGCTTTTATACTCCTCAACAATATGATATAGTAATTGATGAAATAATGGCGGACCCTATACCGCAGGTTGGTTTACCCAACAACGAATGGATAGAACTGAGAAATACTTCAGGCTTCGCAATTAATTTACAAGGATGGCGATTGGCAGACTTGTCGGGTCAAACAGGCCCCATGCCTAATTTTATCTTGCAACCGGATAGCTTTGTGATTGTATGCACCGGCTCTGCAGTGGCTGCTCTTTCGCCTTTCGGTAACACCATTAGTGTAACAAGTTTCCCTTCACTTGATAATGATGGTGACCAACTATCACTCACTTCTGCAACGGGTAAAACAATCCATGCCGTTCAATATTCTTCCACCTGGTATAAAAATGATTTAAAAAAAGACGGTGGCTGGACGCTGGAAATGATAGACGCAAAAAATGCGTGCAGTGGCTTTAGCAACTGGAAAGCAAGTACGGATGCAAAGGGAGGAACGCCGGGTAAAATAAACTCAGCAGATGCTGTAAATGCCGATACATCACCACCAAAACTGTTACGGGCTTTTGCGACAAGCAGCTCAACAATTACTTTGGTGTATGATGAACCGTTAGATAGCCTTAGTGCAGCTACCGTCAGCAGTTATAAATTTGACAATGGCCTTTCAGCTTCCGGTGCGATAACGATTTCGCCAGTCTTTGATAAAGTAAATCTGCAACTGACTTCCCCTCTAACTCCCGGAACTGTTTACAACGTGGTAACTACAAATGTTATAGATTGCCAGGGCAATGCAGTCGGCTCTTCGAATAACGCCCGGTTTGGCGTTTCGCAGGAAGCAGATAGCTTTGATGTTGTAATCAATGAAATACTTTTTAATCCAAAGCCCGAAGGTGCAGATTATGTTGAATTATATAACCGCTCTCAAAAAATAATTGATCTCAGCCATCTATATATTGCGAATCGCAATGGCAGCAATACCATCAGTAGTATTCAGCAGGTAACAACAGAAAGTGTTTTACTATTTCCCAAAAACTTTATCGTGCTTACTGCCGATGAAGATGCTGTAAAGAATCAATACATTACTACCAACCCGGATGCTTTTATTCCGGTCAGCAGCCTGCCTTCCTTCTCAGATGATAAAGGGGATGTACTTATATTAAACAACCAGGGAAACATAGTGGATGAAGTGAAATATTCTGCCAAATGGCATTTCCCATTGATAACAAACACAGAAGGAGTTTCGCTTGAGAGAATTGACTATAATGCACCATCGGTTCAAAGTAATTTTCACTCCGCATCAACATCTTCAGGCTATGGTACGCCGGGTTATAAAAACTCACAGTACCGGTTAGACGAAGAAGTCCAGGGAACAATAATTGTTACTCCGGATATTTTTTCTCCTGACAATGATGGTATGGATGATTTTGCAACAATAAATTACAGTTTCCCTTCTGCGGGCTATGTAGCCAATGTAACCATATTTGATGCTTCAGGCCGACCTGTTAGATACCTTCAACGCAACTCACTAAGCGGTTTAAAAGGCTATTATCGCTGGGACGGATTGGATGATAAGGGCAAGCAGCTTCCCCAGGGAATTTATATTATCTACACAGAAATTTTCAATACAGCAGGAAAGAAAAAACAATTTAAGAATTCAATTGTACTGACCAGGAGATATTGATATAATTGCTCTATCTGCGCAACCTAAATAAAAGCAGCAGCATCATTTGTTTTCAATTCGCGCCTGCTTTAATATGGCATAAAAAGTTCCCTTTCGCAAATCTTTATTACCGTGAAAAGGAACAATGACAGTGATGTTCGTTTCAGGATTAAAATACAATTGATGTGAGCCTTTTGATCTTTTAAAAATGAACCCATTTAATTCAAGAAGTTTTATTAAATTTTTTGGCGAAAGATTCATGCATATTCCAGGTTTAATGAATATTCAAGCGTATTATTATTATCTGGAATAATTTCCCCACGTGCTTTTAGTTCTTCGATGTAAAGCTCAATAGCTTCCTTTGCCATAATTAGTGATTCATCAATGTCTTCGCCGTAAGTTATGCATCCGGGTAAAGCCGGCACCATCACGGTAAAACCTCCTTCAGGTTCCTTTTGTAATAGAATTTTATAAGTGTGCATTATATAAAATTAGGTTGTTCAAATGTAATTAATTAAAAAGAAGGCCTAATTATTCCCGATCCTGTTTATATCATCGTCTAAATCCTGGTCGGGTAATTTATTTAGCTGAGCTTTTATAATGAAGTAGCTGGTGATGGCAAAAGCAAAAGCCACAAGTTGAACCGAAACTAAATTGTTCAGGCCAAATATTACAACGCCTATGACAATTCCTATTAATTCTCCGAATAGCCAGCCCAAAATATTATAAATTTTCCAGGTAAGGGGTTTCAACCCTTTTTTAAATGCAAGCCTTCCTATTTCCCTGGTCAGGAAATAAAGTACGATCAGGTCTAACAAAATCTTAGAATTTTAATAATGTAATTCAAAGGAAAGGCCGACTTTAAACCATATCAATATCAAAGTTCACGAGCTGTACAAATTCCTGCAGGCGGATATCAATATCTTTTTTTGTAATTTCTTTTAAGCGTTGGGGGCCAAATTTTTCAACGCAAAAGCTGGCCATGGTTGACCCGACAATTATAGCCGTTTTCATATTTTCAAAACTTATATTTTTTGTGCGGTCTATATGCCCAATAAAACCCCCGGCAAATGCATCGCCTGCGCCTGTGGGATCAAATACGTCTTCTAACGGTAACGCAGGTGCGAAAAAAACATGGTTCTCATGAAATAATAATGCCCCGTGCTCCCCCTTTTTAATAATTAAAAATTTAGGCCCCATATCCATTACTTTTTTTGCAGCCTTCACCAATGAATGTTGGCCGCTTAATTGCCTGGCTTCACTGTCGTTTATCATGAGCACATCAATCATAGTAAGTGCTGTTTTCAAATCGTCCATAGCGCTTTCCATCCAAAAATTCATGGTATCGAGCACTATAAGCTTAGGCCGCTTTGTCAATTGCTTTATCACGCTTATTTGCAATGCCGGCATAAGGTTTCCCAGCATAAGAAAATCCGCTCCCTGGTATTCGTCAGGAACTTTTGGATCAAAATCTGCCAGCACGTTCAGGTCGGTAACTAAAGTATCACGTGTATTCATATCCAAATGATACTTGCCACTCCAGAAAAAAGACTTTTTACCGGGCACTATTTCTACGCCGGATAACTCAACGCCACGGCTCGTAAGTTCTTTCATTTCCCCGTCAGGAAAATCATTGCCTACTATCGAAATTTGTTGAATAGGCTGCGTAAGGTGGCTGGCAGCATAAGCAACATAAATCGCGGAGCCGCCCACTATTTTGTCAATTTTTCCAAAAGGTGTTTCTATTGCATCGAAGGCCATTGAGCCGACTGAAATGATAGCCATAATATTTTTGCCCTTGTTTAGTTTTATATCAAATGGTGCAAATGTAAAAGATTAAAACAGAATATCAGGTAGTAATAAGGCGCGGACGCTTTATCATCGTGTATGCTTTTTATTTTAGCCACATTAATTCTTTGTATATATCACTTTATTTATAATTCGCTGCAAGTGATGTACGGGTAAAAAATATAACGCGGTAACTTTACCGGATGCTTTTAACTATTCATCCCAAAAATCCCCAGCCACGCTTACTGCAGCAGGTAGCGGAATGCCTCAGGAGTGGGGGAGTTATCATTTACCCGACAGATACAATTTATGGGTTGGGTTGCGATATTTCTGAGCAGCAAGCGATCGAGCGCATTTGTAAAATAAAAAATGTAGATCCTAAAAAGGCGCAGCTCTCATTTATATGCCGCGACCTGAGCCACCTGAGTGACTATACCAAAAGCATTGATACGCCTCTTTACAGGGTATTAAAAAATTACCTGCCGGGCCCTTACACCTTTATATTGCCTGCCAGCAAACAGGTACCCAAAATACTTAAAAGTAAAAAGGACACCATTGGATTACGCATACCCGACAACGTTATATGCAGCGAAATTCTTGAAACGTTGGGAAACCCCATACTGAGCGCTTCACTTCCGGGGGAAATGGCCGAAGAATATACAGACCCCGAAATTATCTATGAAAAATTCGGCAAGCTGGTTGATTTTGTTATTGACGGCGGACCTGGAGGCGTGGTGCCTTCCACCGTGATTGATTGTACTTCCGATGATTGGGCCGTTACACGGCAGGGCCTGGGCGAATGGAAAGGCTAAGGGTTTTTGTAAATGACACTAACTTTATATCAAATCTATAACAAGGTAACAGCACAAAAAAAGAGAGCTGTTTATAGCTCTCTCAATTATCTTGATACGAAAATCTCTTATCTCGAAATACCCATTTTTGCCTCTATGGATAAAGTAGCGTGGGGCACAGCCCTCAAGCGTGCCTTATCAATAAGCTTACCGGTAACTCTACAAATTCCGTAGGTTTTATTTTCAATTCGCATCATTGCCTTTTCAAGATGATCAATGAAGGTAATCTGGCGGCTGGCCATTTGGCTCAATTGTTCTCTTTCCATACTCAGGCTGCCATCTTCCATAGTCATATACCGGTTATCCGTATCATCTCCACCCATTTCATCTTTGCGGGTAATTAACCCTTGCAAATAACCCAGCTCTTTCTTGGCTGTTTCCAGCTTCCTGGTAATAAGCTCCCTGAATTCTACGAGCTCGCTATCGCTGTATCTCATACTGGGACCGTTATTTTCTTCCGGCGCCTGATCAAGTACCGACTTTACAAATTGAGGTTCATATTTTCGTGATTTATCTGTACTTGTTTTGGGCATTACAAACGGTTTCTGCGGCTTCTTGCCTTCCTCTTTATTCTTTGTAGATTTTGCCATTGCCGTCTTCAGTTGCTTCTTATGATCACTTAAATCATCTTCAGGCTTTTGCTTTTTTGCAGGTGAAGCTTTTACAGGCACATCTTTAGTTGCTTTAGCCACAGGTTTTTTTGCCATATTTTTTGGTTTAGAAGCCGTTGTATTTTTCACAGGCAATTTTTTGGCAATTGCATTTTTTACTCCGGGCTTAAGGGGGTTTTTTTGCTGTTGCCGGTTTGGCAACAGGTTTAGCGGATTTTTTTATTGATTGTTTCTTCGCAGGAGCGGCTTTTGGAGCAGCCTTTTTAATGCCACCTTTTTTGCAGCCACTTTAGCAGCAACAGGCTTAGCAGCTTTTTTCAAGGGCACGGTTTTAGGCTTTTTAGCAGAGACCACATTTTTTTTGGGTGTAACCGTCTTTTTCGAAGAAGGACTTGCCTTTTGTTTTTGTTTGGCCATACTTAAATTCCTTTTTTTGTTATTGTTACTGTTAAATTGTCAC
Organism: Hanamia sp.; assembly: GCA_965217965.1. Taxonomy (GTDB): domain Bacteria; phylum Bacteroidota; class Bacteroidia; order Chitinophagales; family Chitinophagaceae; genus Ginsengibacter. The sequence goes on from CBDCJQ010000003.1 coordinate 37,213, forward strand.
TATTCACATCAATAGAAGTTCCATTGTCTATTTGAGGCACAAATTCAAGCTTATCCGCTAAAATTTCGGCGCAAATATAGTCATTAAATTCAGTAATTAAAGCCCCCACATTATTATCATCTTTTACTTTTACAACAATTCTGTCAGTCAAATCGTAATCATTTTCCTTTCTCAAATTTTGAATACGATTTACAAATTCTCTGGCAAATCCTTCATTTTTTAAAGATGGCGTTAACTCAATATCAAGCGCAACTGTAAGATTTCCTTTTACGGCTACCTCAAAGCCGGAAATTTCATTTGTGGTAACCTCAATGTCTTCGGCAGTAATAAAGACCGGTTCTTCTGTGTCCGCAGAAACTTGCGGGTTTAACAAAAATTCTCCTTCTTGCACTTTACTAATTTCAGCATCGGTGAGCGTAACAATTTTTTCTGCAGCCCATTTCATTTTGGCTCCAAGCCTTTTTCCTAGTGTTTTAAAATTAGCCTTTGCTTTTTTCTTTATAAAATTATTATTGACAGGCAAAAGCTCAACCTCCTTTATATTGGTTTCTGTTTTTATAATATCTTCAATCTTTTTTATTTTTTCTTCCATTGAAACATCAACCGCCGGTATTAATACTTTCTGAAGAGGCTGCCTCACCTTAATATTTACTTTTTTGCGAAGCGATAATATAAGGGAAGAAATATCCTGCGCCAACTGCATTCGTTCTTCAAGCGCCTTATCTATCAAGCTTACATCAGCTTTCGGAAAATCAGCCAGGTGTACTGATTGCGCCTCAAACTGCTGTGTTACTTTATTAAGATTTATAAAAAGCCAATCTGCGAAAAAAGGGGCTATAGGTGCAATAAGCCTGCTTATCACCTGCATGCATTCGTATAATGTTTGGTAGGCACATATTTTATCCTGTTCGTATTCTCCTTTCCAAAACCTACGACGGCAAAGGCGAACATACCAGTTACTTAAGCATGTATCCACAAAATCTTCAACAGCCCGGCCAGCTTGTGTGGGCTCATAATCATCCATGTTAGCGTTGACATTATCGATAAGTGAGTTAAGCTCCGATATAATCCATTGATCAATTTCGGGCCGCTCACTTACCGGAATGTATTTTTCTTCAAAGGCAAAGCCATCCACATTTGCGTATAGCGCAAAAAACTGGTAAGTGTTATAGAGTGTTCCAAAAAATTTGCGCTGTACTTCTTTTATTCCTTCAATATCAAATTTCAAACTATCCCACGGTGAAGCGTTTGTGATGAGGTACCAGCGTGTAGCATCGGGGCCAAAAATATCAAGGGTCTCGAACGGGTCAATCACGTTGCCTGTTCTTTTACTCATTTTATTGCCATTCTTGTCCAGCACGAGCCCGTTACTTATTACCGTTTTATAAGCAACGCTGTCAAATAACAGAACGCCTAAAGCATGCAGGGTGTAGAACCACCCGCGTGTCTGATCTACGCCTTCCGCAATGAAATCTGCGGGAAAATTCTTTTCAAATTGTTCTTTGTTTTCAAAGGGAAAATGCCATTGAGCGTAAGGCATTGCGCCACTGTCGAACCAAACGTCTATAAGATCCGGCACGCGTGCCATAGGCTTACCACGTTCTGATACTAATATTATATCATCCACAAAAGGCTTATGCAGATCGCTTACAAGCGCATCTATCACCTCACTTTCAGCAAGTTTTTTTTCTGCTACAGAAATTTTCATGCAGCCAGCCTCCAATGAAATCCTGATTTCATTCTTTAGCTCTTCGATTGACCCAATGCATTTTTCTTCGCTTCCATCTTCCGTTCTCCAAACCGGTAAAGGTGTGCCCCAGAAACGGCTGCGGCTAAGGTTCCAGTCCACCATATTCTCCAGCCAGTTACCAAATCTTCCTGTGCCGGTAGAAGCGGGTTTCCAGTTAATGGTTTTGTTCAATTCTATCATCCGGTCTTTTACGGCTGTGGTTTTTATGAACCAGGCATCCAGCGGGTAATAAATGATCGGTTTATCTGTGCGCCAGCAATGAGGGTAATTGTGTTCATACTTTTCTACTTTAAAAGCACGGTTTTCCCTTTTAAGTTTTACCGAAATGTCCACATTTACATCTATATATTTTGGATCATCTTGATAATCCTTTACAAAACGCCGGCTGAACTCTCCAAGGCCATCAACAAACTTTCCTTCTTTATCTACAAGTGTCAAAATTCCAAGATTGTTTTTCTTACCGGCCTTAAAGTCATCAGCGCCAAAGGCAGGCGCTGTATGCACGATGCCGGTACCATCTTCTGTAGTTACAAAATCGCCGGTAATTATTTTAAAAGGTTCTGCCCCGGGTGTTATTTCTCTTATAGCTTCCAGGGAATTTGCTTCTGTGGGGATAAGCTGCTCATATTCTATTCCCTCAAGGTCAATTCCTTTTATTTCCTCCAAAATTTTCCAGGGAATGTTCTTATCTCCTTTGGTATAGGCTGATAAATCTTCGCTTTCATTTTCAGGTTTGAAGTAATTAGCCATTAAAGGCTTCGCCAATACCACGTTTACCGGAAGGTTGGTATAAACATTAAATGTTTTAATTACTACATAATCAATTTTAGCCCCTACAGTTAATCCTAGGTTTGAGGGAAGGGTCCAGGGCGTGGTAGTCCAGGCAAGAAAAAATAATTCATTTGTTTTCACTTTTTCTAAAAACGCTTCCGACCTGTCATTTTTTATTGCCTTAAACATGGCAATTACGCTCGTGTCTTTTACATCCTTGTAGGTTCCGGGTTGATTTAATTCATGCGAGCTAAGGCCGGTGCCGGCAGCAGGCGAATACGGCTGAATACTTACATCTTCATATAAAAGCCCTTTGGTATATAATTGCTTCAGGCACCACCAAAGCGTTTCAATATAATTATTTTCAAACGTGACGTACGGGTTCTTCAGGTCAACCCAATAGCCCATTTTTTGCGTCAATTCATCCCATTTATCTTTAAACTTCAGCACTTCCCGGCGGCAAGTGGCATTGTATTCCTCCACTGATATTTTTTTACCAATATCTTCTTTAGTTATACCCAATAATTTTTCTACACCCAATTCCACGGGCAAGCCGTGGGTATCCCACCCGCCCTTTCGTTGTACCTGGAAGCCCTGCATGGTTTTGTACCTGCAAACCAGGTCTTTAAGTGTACGTGAAATTACATGGTGAATACCGGGCATCCCATTGGCACTGGGTGGCCCCTCAAAAAAAACAAAATGCAGAGAGCCTTCGCGTATGGAAATGCTGTTTTCAAAAGTTTTATTTTCGCTCCATTCTTTCAGTATCGTATCCGCTATTTCAGTCAGGTTCAACTGCTTATACTCCCGGTATTTTTGCTTCATCGCTTTCAGGCCTTGACGTATTGTAAAAAAGTACGCAAAGGTAAGGCTTTAGCATGCAATATAATATCGTGTAAATACGTTTGTAGAGCAGGATACCCAATCGTATTTCTACTTGCCGCTATTGAAAATAACTTTTGGCGCGGTAAGAATTGTTATAAGATAAATATAAGGTTTTTATATAGGGCAAAAAGATGCTGGAAGTTTAGATTTTTCAAAATATGTGTTAAAAAGGCTTTGGCATAGTATTAGAACCAGCAGCCCATAAATACATTTTACATACCTGCTACGTATGTAAAAGGCCGTTGCTAACGGAAAAACCCTTTTTAATAATTCTTAAATGCTTACGCTCATTAGTGAAACTTAAGTATTAGACAGATGATCTTGAAAAATATCTTACTGGTATAGAGTTTTATCAGGGAGGGCGAAGAAAAATTTCTTCGCCTTATTTTTTACTTAACTCCCTGGGATCTATTATTTAAAATTGAAGCTTGCAACAGTAGTGCAGGTTTTGTCAATATCTTCGACGCTTAAGGCATTACTCAAAAACCAGCTTTCATAAGCTGAGGGCGGCAAATATATCCCGTTCGCAAGCAGGTGATGAAAAAGTTTATTAAATAACGGAATGTCCGCTTTTGAGGCGGAGCTAAAATCAATGATTTCTATATCAGAAAAATGCAGGCTTATCATACTGCCGATCTGGTTGATGCGATATGGAATTGACTTTTTCGAAAGCGCATTTTGTAAACCTTCTTTTAAATAAATAGCTTTTTCTTCAAGCTCCTTATAAACAGAAGTATTATTTTTTAAGTGATTGAGCATTGTATAACCCGCAATCATTGCTATGGGATTTCCACTCAACGTACCTGCCTGATACACATTTCCGAGGGGAGCGATGTGCTCCATGATTTCTTTTTTTCCTCCAAAAGCACCGACAGGCAAACCACCGCCAATCACTTTTCCATAAGTCACCAGGTCTGCATCAATCTTTAATCTTTCCTGGGCGCCCCCGGCGGCCAGCCTGAAACCCGTCATCACTTCATCAAAGATGAAAACGATGTTCTCTTCATTGCAAATTTTTCTCAATCCTTCCAGGAAACCCGGCTGTGGAAGAATACAGCCCATGTTGCCGCACACGGGCTCAATAATAATGGCGGCTATTTCATTTTTATTTTCCTTCACCACCTTCTTTACTGAATCAAGGTCGTTATAAAGAGCAGTAAGTGTATCCATTGAAACGCCGGCAGTAACACCGGGCACAGTTTGTATGTTTAGAGTAGCTACACCGCTGCCCGCTTTCACTAAAAAGCTATCGGCATGGCCATGATAACAGCCTTCAAATTTTATAAATTTATTTTTGCCCGTATATCCCCGGGCCAGTCTCAAGGCGCTCATGCAAGCTTCCGTTCCGCTACTTACCATGCGTATCAAATCGATATTCGGCGCCATTGATTTAATAAGCTCTGCCATTTCAATTTCTAATTCCGTTGGGGCGCCAAAAGAAGTGGATTGAGCGGCTTTTTCTTGTATCGCTTTTACGACAGGCTCGAAGGCATGCCCGAGAATCATTGGCCCCCAGGAATTGATATAGTCTATGTATTTGTTTCCATCTTCATCATACAGGTAAGCTCCTTTTGCTGACTTAATAAATATTGGCGTACCTCCTACGCTTTTGAAAGCTCTTACGGGTGAGTTTACACCACCGGGAATGGAGAGTTGGGCACGGGAGAAAAGGTTGGTGCTGGAACTGATATTCATAATTAATTAAGTGTTGTTATTGCGGAAAGCACATTAAATGAAAAAATTTTTCAAAACAAAGTCTTTTATTTCTATTGAGTCCTTTTGTGCATTTATAGCATCCTGAATAGTAAGATCATCAAAAGCATCAGGATATCGCGGAGTAATTGCGTAATCAGTAAGTCTTATTGCCGGAGCAACAATCTGGTTAAAAGAAGAATTTATTGCAATGCATAAATTAAGCAGTGATTGTAGGTCGTGAGTCTTAGGAAAATGTATTTGCTTTGAAACAAGATAAGCTTTCAAATATTTCTCTGCAGCTTGTTGCGAATGAAAACAGCAAGCATCGAATGGTATTTCATCTGATGCTAAATTATTTTTTATAACCAGCAAATCGTTTTCTGCTTTCCTAAACCATCTTTCAAATTCTTTCATACACGAGCTTTCCGGTTGTAATCGCTTCCTTCCCTATATTTATCGTTTCCTTTAATCCTTGTTGCAATTCAAAAGGAGTGAAGACAAAAATATCCAATCCTGCAGGAGGATATGTTTTTATACATTTACGCACTTCGCGATTTCTATCTAATTTTCTTTTTACCGTTTTTTTTAAAATAAATAAATCAACATCGCTATCGACAGTTTGCTCTCCAGACGCATACGACCCAAATAAATAAATCTTCTCAGGTTGATAACCTGAGACTATTTCATTAACTAAACTATCTATTTGGTCTTGATGTAACATGTATCAAAAATAAATCTATCTCCTGTGGTTACAAATTCAAAAGCTTCACGGCATCTTTCGCAAAATACGTCGCAATCAAATCAGCGCCTGCTCTTTTAATAGAAGTTAAACTTTCAACAATTGCTTTCTCTTCATTGATCCATCCCATTTTTGCTGCTGCTTTTATCATGGCGTATTCGCCGCTTACGTGATAGGCACTAACAGGTACGGTTACACTGTTTTTTACTTCTCTTATTATATCGAGATAAGCCATTGCTGGTTTTACCATTACAATATCGGCACCCTCGGCTTCATCCATTTCCGCTTCTTTTATCGCTTCAATACGATTTGCATAATCCATCTGGTAAGTTTTTTTATCACCAAAGCCCGGAGCTGAATCTAATGCATCTCTGAAAGGCCCGTAAAAACAGGAAGCATATTTGGCACTGTAAGCCATGATGCCCGTTCTGGTAAAATTGTTTTGTTCCAATGCTTCGCGAATCGCGCCAATACGGCCATCCATCATATCGCTTGGCGCAACAAAGTCAGCGCCGGCCTTTGCATGGCTAAGGCTCATTTTTACTAAGGCTTCTACGGTTGGATCGTTCACTATTTCACCATTTTCAACAATACCATCATGGCCATAAGATGAATAAGGATCAAGCGCAACATCAGTCATAATAACCATTTCAGGAACCGCATCTTTTATGGCTTTTACACTTCGCTGCATTAAGCCATCATCATTCCAGGCTTCTTTGCCGGTGTTATCTTTTAATTCATCAGGAGCTTTAATGAACAACAAAACACTTTTAATTCCGATGCTCCATAATTCTTTTACTTCTTTTACTGTCCCGTCTATCGAGCGCCTGCAGTATCCGGGCATAGATGGAATTTCAAATTCAACATTTTTTCCTTCATCAATAAAAAGTGGAGCAATAAAATCATTGGGAGTTAACACTGTTTCAGCGATCATACTTCTTATGGAAGATGATTGACGAAGGATTCTATTTCTTCTTTGTAGATACATAGTTATAGTCTATTGCGGAAATGATCATCGTGCCTGCTATTATGATGTATAGCAAACACATATAATTCTTCATCCGATATTTCGTAAATAATCTTATAAGGGAAAACTCTTAATTCAAGCGCACGGGTTGTCTTTCCTTCACCTATAAAGGAATAATAAGTGGGATGACGTTCTAATTTTTCATAAAAATTATCTAATTCAGCAAGGAAGCGGTCACCTAAGCCAGATTTTTCTTTTTCATAATAACAATATGCTTCATTGGTGTCTTTTTCTGCTTCTGTAGAAATTATAATTTTATAATTCATTTTTATAATTTCTCCGAATTCTTTCATGTGCTTCCTCTACCGAAGAACCAACTTTACCATTATCATAAAAAGCCTTTCTGCGATCATTAAAAAAATCTAATTCTTCTTTAGAATATTCCTGGTCTGCATCAATATACTCATTTGCTAATGCAATCAATAAGCCAGTAAGCTTTTCATCTGCATCTTCAATCATATAAAGCAGGCTTTGTTTTTTTTCAGCTAAACTCATAAATTATGTTTTTACAAATTTACAATTTCTTATTCTTCTCTGTTAGTCTTTAATCAACCCTTTGCCCATTCTACCGGATGCAAACATGCTTGCAGAACTTTATCTTCTTCACTCCCGGACTTTGGTTGATAGTCATATTCAAAGCGAACAGTAGGCGGCAAGCTCATTAAAATGCTTTCTGTTCTGCCATTCGTTTTTAGTCCGAACAAAGTGCCACGATCATGAACTAAATTAAACTCGGTATAACGCCCTCTTCTTATTTCCTGCCAGTGCTTTTGTACAGAATTATATGGCATGTTCTTTCTTTTCTCAACAATAGGAATATAAGAGATAATGAAAGCTTCGCCGCATTGCTTTCCATAGTCCATCCAAAAGTTTACATCATGTTTTTCATCAGGCCTTTGGTAGTCATAAAAGATGCCGCCGATGCCGCGGCGCTCTTCATTTCTGTGCCAGTTCACAAAATAGTTATCGCAATTCTTTTTAAATGCCGGATAGAAAGAAAGATCAAATTCATCACAAACATCTTTATACGTTTGATGAAAATATTTTGCATCTTCTTCAAACAAATAAAAGGGCGTCAAGTCAGTTCCGCCACCAAACCAACGGTCTATCACTTCATCACTTTCATTATATAGTTCAAACATGCGGTAATTACAATGCACTGTCGGCACAAATGGATTGAGCGGATGCATCACGATACTTATGCCGCAGGCAAACCATTTGGCTCCCGCAATCTTTAATTGTGTTCTCATAGCTTCTGTTACGTCGCCAAATACTATAGACGTATTTACGCCTCCTTTTTCAAAAACATTTCCGTTGGATATAACCCTTGTTTTACCACCACCGCCTTCTTCCCTTTGCCATTTATCTTCAATGAATTTTGCTTTTCCATCGGCATCTTCTAATGCCTTGCAGATGCGATTTTGAAGGGCTTCTATAAATGGTATCCAATCGTCTTTAATAGTTTTATTAAACATCATCTATCAATTATACTTTACGAGTTCCCCTCCCCTGTCCAAATGGACTCCTTTGGAGGAGTGGTTAGGGAAGGCCATTCCTTCACTGCATCTACAAAAGCCTTTGCATTTTCAACCGGAACATTCGGTGTGATGCCATGCCCAAGGTTAGCGATGTAATTTTGTACGCCAAACTCATCTATCATTTTCTTTACTTCTTTTTTTATTACCGGAATAGGCGCCAATAATTTTGCCGGATCAAAATTTCCCTGCAGCGTTATTTTATTTCCCGTGAGCTTCCTTGCATATTGGGGCGTAATGCACCAATCTATTCCCAGGCCGGCAGCGCTGCTCTCGCTGAGCTCTTTAAGCGCATACCAGCTTCCCTTTGGAAATAAAATCACAGGTGCAGTATCTTTCAAAGCATCAGCAATTTGAATTAAATAGGGTTGCGCAAACAGTTTAAAATCTGCCGGGCTTAGACAACCGCTCCAGCTATCAAAAACCTGTAATACATCCGCTCCTGCCTTGGCTTGCACTTGTAAATAATCAATTGTTGTATCAGTGATTTTTTGCAAGAGCCTATGTGCTAACTCAGTTTCTGTGAAGCAAAACTGTTTTGCTTTATCCCACGTTTTGCTTCCCTTGCCTTCTATCATATAGCACAGAATCGTAAACGGCGCCCCGGCAAAACCGATTAAAGGAACACGGCCATTCAATTCCTGTTTTGTCAAGGTCAGCGCTTGCATCACGTAATCCAATTTTTCCTCTGCGCTGTCAGTAATCAGCGCCTCAATATCTTTTTGTGTTTTTATTACTTTGGGTAACGATGGGCCTTTCCCTTCTTCCATCAAAACTTCCAATCCCATCGCTTGCGGGACCACCAAAATATCAGAAAAAATAATGGCTGCATCTGTGCCTACCCGTTCTATTGGTTGTAAAGTAATTTCTGTAGCAAGTTCAGGCGTTTGAACACGGGTAAAAAAATCATACTTCTCCCGCAGCTTAATGTATTCCGGCAAGTACCTCCCCGCCTGGCGCATCATCCATACAGGTGGCCGCTCTACCCTTTCATTTTTTAAAGCTCTTAATAATAAATCATTTTTTAGCTCACTCATCAATAACAATTAATATTTTCAAAATAGAAATTCACTTCCGCCAACACCCTTTCCTGTGTTGGGGATTCACTGGCAATAATTTTGTTTCCGGTATAACTTTCAATAGCGGCAGCGGTAGTGTTGCCAATTGCAAAGCAAACGGTTTTTTTATTTAGTTGGTTAGCAGAAAAGAAACTGTTTACTGCACTGGGGCTAAAAAATAAAACTGCGTCAAAGTTTTTTGTTAGCGGCTTTGATGTTTCTGCAGTTTCATACACAATAATTTCTTTAAGCTTTACGTGGCTTTTCTTTAAGGTATCGGGCAAATCATTTCTTCGTTTATTGCCGCAAAAAAAAACGGCTTCCTTAACTCCGCTATCAATAATTTTCTGTGAAAGCCCGGAAGCGTTGTCTGCAATAGCGACAATTTTCTTTTCGCTTATGTGAGGTTTTATAGCGTCTTTAGTTTTGCCTGATAAACAAAATATATTCCAATTGGGCACATAATAAGTATCGCCCTGGTGCAAATAAGTTATAACGGTATCTACGGCATTAGCGCTTGTAAATACAATGTTCGAAACATTTTTATTTTCGACAATAGCCATTATCTCATCATAAACTTCTTTTGAGTTAATAGGTTTTATAGAAATAAATTCCTTTTCAGTAATCGAAATATTGAATTCCATTGCCAGTTCTTTACTTGCCGGCAATAGCATTTTTGTGCTTAATATGTTTATCTTACTTTTTTGCATTCCTTATTTCCTCAATTATTTTTTGCACTTTTTCATTTTGTAAAAGCTCATTCCCGGCATTCCATCCAAGCTCACGGGCACCATTAGACGCACTTTGTTTTTCTATCGGAATTATCTCTTTTCCATTAGTGCTGCATATATTTCCTTTGAAAATAATTTTATCATCATCTTTCACTTCGGCGAGGGCGCTTATTGGGGTTGAGCAGCCGCCTGATAAAGCTCTCAAAAAATCTTTTTCGATGTTGGTGCAAAGAGCAGTATCATCATCATTCAGAACATTGCAGGCTTCATAAGAATAAGCATCATCTTCCCTGCAAACAATTACTATTGCTCCTTGTGCAGGCGCCGGAAGCATCCAGTCAAGATCAACAGAATTCACAGGCCGCAGGTTAATTCGCTCAAGTCCAGCGGCCGCGAAGATGGCACCATTCCAGCTATGCTCACCTGCCTTTCTTAATCTTGTGTTTACATTTCCCCTGAGGTTTTCTATAATGTGCTTTGGATAACGGTGCAGCCATTGTGCCAGGCGCCGGATGCTGCCCGTAGCAATTGTGGCTTCGCTGTTTCTATCTTCCAGGAAAGCGTGGTCATTTTTATAAACTAAAATGTCTTTATATGAGGCCCTCTTTAAAACAGCAGCCTGGCATATTCCTGCAGCGAGCTTTGTCGGCACATCTTTCATAGAATGAACGGCAATATCAATGCGATAATTTAAAAGAGCAGCGTCAAGCGTTTTTGTAAAAATCCCCTGCACGCCTAATTCATAAAGCGGCGTAACGGTATCCACATCGCCTTCGCTCTTTATATAAATAAGCTCTGACGCTACCTCATTTTCTTTTAAAAAATTTTGTACAAGCGTTGCCTGCCACACCGCCAACCGGCTTTCACGTGTCCCTATCTTTATCGGCTGTTTCAATTGATATGAAGGTAAAGGCTTATTGCACTAATGCATTGGCAACCTTTATTATTTTCGTTGTGCAACCGTATCGCTAGTGATGATACTGCCTTGTGAATTTTTTCTTCACCGCGTTCATTGTTGAAATGCAGCTCGTTTAATTGCTGCAGTTGTTTTTTTATTTTGCGTAACAGCGGGCTGTTCGCCTGCCTGCGGTACCATTCCATCATTTCCTGCATGGTTGCCGCAACAATTTCTAAAGCCTTTGGTATTTCTGCTTGTCTCAGTAAAATAGTTTTGTCCAGTATTACTGATATTTCATCAACGTTCAAATATTCAACTCCTTCTATATTTTTTACCGCGGGATCTACATTTTGCGGAACCGACAGATCCAAAATTAACCGCGGTTTTATTGAAGTAAAAAAAGCAGGAAGAATCGTATAGTTGTCCGCCGTCGAACTCACCAAAATAATATCCGCATCATCGGCATTTTCTATTAAATTTTTATACGGTATAAATGTTGCATCGCATTGCCGCGAAAGATCCATGGCCTTTTGATCTGTACGGTTTGTAAAAAACAAAGTAGCATCAGGAATATAACTTTGCAGATTTTTGCCCACATGATTTCCAAATTTTCCGGTGCCTACCAAAAGGATTTTCTTATGGAAAGTGTTTGCAACTTTCTCCTTTATAATTTCAATAGCTGCATAAGAAACTGATACCGTACCCGAACTTAATTTGGTTTTTGTTTTAATTTCTTTTGAAGACTGCAAGGCGAAGTTGACCATCTTTTCCATAAAGCCATTCATGCAATTATACTGCCTTGATATTTTGGCGGCCAGCTTTAGCTGGGATAATATTTCAAAATCTCCTACTATCTGCGAATCCAGGCCAGCAGATACTTTAAGCAAATGTTCTACAGCCGGGCTGCCCTGAAACTTATATCCATGCTCAATAAACTCCTGCATGTTGCCATGTGTATGCATGCAAAGCATTTCGATAAGCTCGTGGGGATGATCGCATATACCATAAATTTCTGTACGGTTACAGGTAGAAAGCACCATGCAGGAAGGGAATTTTTTAGTAACGGCCTGCTGTAATAATAAAATTGTTTGCTCCGGAAGAAGGGAAAATTTGCCCCGGATACTTATATCACTCTTGCGATAATTAATACCCGCTACACAAAAGTTGGTTAAAAAATTATGTGTCGTTTCTATAAACATCAATGGTTGCAAAAATATTTTGATGAACTTCCTGAAAAGTCATGGTAAAGTCATAAGACCGGCAAAGAACCGGATAAAAGATTTATATACATGAGCCATCAATGAAAGAAAACAGTTTCTTGTTTATTTTTTTACCGGGCATACATTTGCAAAAATTATAAAAAAATGCAGGGAGAATCAAAGAAAGGAATATTGCTGATGAACCTTGGTTCTCCAAACTCGACAGAGGTAGCTGATGTGAAAAAATACCTCGACCAGTTTTTGATGGATGAAAGAGTGATTGATAAATCGTGGCTCATGCGGGCTTTACTGGTAAAAGGTATTATTGTTCCTTTCAGAGCGCCTAAGTCGGCTGAGGCCTATAAGACTATCTGGACTATGGAAGGCTCTCCGTTGGTTGTTTTAACCCGTCAGCTACAAGCTGCCCTGCAAAGTAAAATTGACGAGCCGGTAGAAATTGCCATGCGATATGGCGACCCATCGCCGGAAGCAGCATTCGACGCTTTATTACAACGATTACCAGGTATTGAAGAAGTAATTGCCCTGCCGCTTTATCCGCACTATGCCATGTCGAGCTATGAAACTGCTGTTGAATACACGAAAGAAATTCACAGCAAAAAAAAATATTCCTTCAAGCTAAGCTTTATTGATCCGTTTTATAATGAGCCGCATTATATTAATGCGCTAGCAGAAGTGTTCAGGCCATATATTCAAAATGATTATGGTCACTTGCTCTTTAGTTATCATGGAGTGCCGGCAAGGCACATTCGCAAAAGCGATATTACAGGATGCCACTGCCTGCAGGTAGAAAACTGCTGTGAAGTGGCCTCCCCTGCGCATGCGCATTGCTACAGGCACCAGGTGTTTACTACTACAAGATTGGTTACAGAAAAATTAAACATTTCAAAAAATAAATACAGCGTTTCATTTCAATCGCGTTTGGGTAAGGGCTGGCTTACACCGTTCACTGATATCAGGTTGGCAGAAATGCCGGCGGAAGGAATAAAAAAATTATTGATCGTATGCCCGGCTTTTGTAAGTGATTGCCTGGAAACCCTGGAAGAGATCAAGATAAGAGGAAAGGAAATTTTTATGAATGCAGGCGGTGAATCTTTTGAAATGATCCCCTGCCTTAATACAAACCCGCTTTGGGTGGAAGCAATAGGAGGTTATGTAAAAAAAGGTGGCTCAGAAACAAAAGAAGCTTTAGTAATATAAACAGGTAATAGAAAGAGTTTCATAAACCTGATGATTATCCGTTTTAAAACAATTGTAAAAGTTTAAGCAAAGCAGCAAACCAATAAGACGCTTAATATTATATTTGCAAATTCTTACTTGAATAAAATCCTTTTGAGCAGCAAGACTTCAGAACGAAAAGCATTTTTTAAAAAGATCAGGGGGCAGGAAACCACTGAAACGGAGATGAGCTTTATTGATCATCTTGAAGTATTGCGCTGGCACATTGTGCGTTCTGCAGCGGTACTTTTAGTGGTAGCTATTTTTATTTTCATTTATGTAGATTGGATATTTGATAACATCGTATTTGCTCCGGCCCAAAAAGACTTTGTAACCTATACAGGGCTTTGTAACCTTAGCCATAAGCTTCATTTGGGAGATGCGCTTTGCATGCCGCCGGTAGATATTCAATTACTGGGAAGCACGGTAAGCGGCCCCTTTATGTCGGCAATCTCTATCTCCTTTATGGGCGCTATAATTATTGCGTTTCCCTATCTTTTTTGGGAACTATGGCGCTTTGTAAAACCTGCCTTAACGTCGAAGGAAGTATCTTATGCAAAGGGAAGCATCGGCTGGGTTTCATTATGTTTTTTCTCGGGCGCCGCTTTCGGATACTTTTTATTAGCTCCCTTTACATTTAATTTTCTGGCAAATTTTCAATTGGGTACAATGGGTGTGTACAAATACCTGCCCACGCTGGATGATTATATTGATACCCTCACATCGCTCATACTTGGCTGTGGGATTGCCTTTGAGCTTCCTGTGCTTGCCTACGTTCTTTCCAAGCTGGGCTTAATAACGCCTGCCTTTTTAAAAACATACAGGAAATATGCCTACGTTGTTATTCTTATAGTTGCAGCCGTGATAACTCCTTCTCCTGACTGGACGAGCCAGACGATAGTGGCTGTACCATTAATCCTGTTATATGAAATAAGCATTTTCATAAGTAAAAGAGTTGACAGACTAAAGACTAAGACCGAAGCAGAATGGGATTAGGTTAAAACATCACAACTGCAAGAAAAGGTTAAAACATACATTGTTTTACGAAATAATTTTGCAGCAGGTATGGTTTGAAATAAATTGCAGCAAGCTCTCCGTTAAATGAATACCCATACCCTCCATATTACTGTTGCCGTCCTGTTTTCATGGATCTTTTTTTCTTTTATTCCTCTTAATAAAATTCACAAAACAACTTACCCCTCCAAGGCTGCTGTAAAGAATGGTAAGAAAACTTCCGCTGACAATCCCTATTACATTATTATATCAAAAAAAGAGTATGAATTGAAAGTGTATGATAACGAGGGTTGGTATGCAACATATCCCTGCGTGTTTGGCAGTAATGATATACGCGATAAATATATGGAAGGCGATAAAAGAACGCCCGAGGGAAAGTTCAAAGTATTATTGAAAAAAATTCATCCTAAATGGGGCTTTGAATTATTGCTTGATTATCCCAATGAAGAAAGCGTCCGCAAATTTAAGGAGAGAGTTGCCGGAGGTTTAGTACCACGAAACGCCAGGATCGGGAGTGGGATTGCCATACACGCAACAAGGCCGCAGGAAGAGTGGACGGTAGATTATTATCAAAACTGGACGGACGGATGCATCTCTCTCAAATACTCCGAAGCTAAAGATCTGTACAGCTATATTCCTGTAGGTACATCCGTTACAATCGTAGAATAATTTAATTATGGATTAATTATGTACTCATTTCACTTTTTGAGTATTACTGATATTTATTTATTACAAAAAACAGCATAACGTTGTATTTGTCGATATTTTTCTTTACTTTGAAGAAGATTAAAACCTATAGATATGAGAAATCTAATTTTGTGTTTTATTTCGTTATCCCTTCTAAGCTGTAATTCAAAAAAGGAAGATTTAAATATGCCGGGCACTTACCTGATGCTTTCGCAAACTTTAAATGATGGTACAAAAGATACCAAATACACATCCCTTAAGCAGTTGAAAACTTATACAGATGATTTTTTCATGCACACACAAGTCAATCCCGACGACTCTGTTTCATCATTCGGTGTTGGTTCTTACAATATTGATGCAGGTAAAGTAGTGGAGAATGTAATTTATAGTTCTGCAGATAGCACATTTAATGATACGCCCGTTACTTACCGGTTAGATATTGACAAGACACCAGATGGCTTTACCCAGGTAATTCCGGAAATTGTAATGCGAAACCAAAAATATAAGCTTATAGAAATTTATAATAAGGTAGGCACTAATGTAAAATCTCCGCTGGATGGCGTTTGGAAAGAAACAAAATCTTATGTAATACGCGGAAATGACTCGACAGTGAATAACCGCACACAATATAAATCCTTTGCCAATGGCTATTTCATGTTTGGCCAAACGGTGAAAGATTCCACCGGCAAAAGTCATACGGGTATTGGCTTTGGAACGTTTGTAATGAATGGAGACAACCAGGCTGAAGAAACCGATCTCAACTCCACTTATTCGATTATTGCAGGTAATACTTTTACCGTAGATCTACACATGGATGGCAACGATAAGTATTCTCAGATGATCAATAATGCCGATGGCACAAACGGCCTGGAATATTACGAGCGCTTAAAAAAATAGTTGCCTTTACAGTTAGTAGTCAGTATTTACTGTCGGCTCTATATCTTCATCCTTTTCTTTTTCATACACATAAATTTTTAAACTCCACTCCGGTATGTATAGTTGAGCGCTACCTCAATTTTAAAAAGTTGTATTGATTTCTTATTAGCATCGAGTTCCAACATGCTGCAAGCAAAGCCCCGTGATTACAGCGCTCACCATCTTTCAGTGAAAGCTTTTCTCCTTTTATATTACTAAAGTGAATGTAATAATCTCTCTCTACTTTTTGAATGCCGGAGGTAAGAGCATTCGCCAGATCAACTTTCGGCATTTTATTCTGTACAAAAGGGTTGGACGCAGTGAGAATAAAAATGCACAAAATATTGTTTCATAAAAGCAGTTTTAAGTAATTAATTTTTATAAGATAATCAAATCACCGTAAAAATTATTTTGCCAAAAATAAACCGCAAGGCTGAATAGCATTTTTTAATTACCATGGTGTTGAGTTATCGGAATAAAAAAATGGTACGATTATTATATCAACTCACAGGGCAGTACTCGTTTTCCTGATCAATATGAAAGGCTGACTCATTAAAGCAGAAATTATGAAGGCTATTTTAAACATATCTTTAATAAAAACAGAAATAAAAAAATTATCAATACATCTATTTCTTTAGTCTATTTTACATTTATAAAAAAAATCAAACCTCATTAAATTTTTTTCCATGAATAAATTAGTAAGAGCCTTGATCGCCGGTTGGGGTGCAAAAAAATTAGGCGGCGGATGCCTTGGAACTATTCTCGTTTTTATTATTATTTATTATGCATTGGGAACCTGCAACTCGCATCCGGCTCAGACAGTGCCACAACGAAATTCAGGCGTACAGGCGCCGGCACAAAAAAGCCATCAAATTTCTTATATTGATAAGATCCGGGCGATAAAATAAAGAAACTAAAGTGAGTAGATACAGGTTAATAATCGATAACCTGCTCTTCCATCATCACCGGTATTTTTCTAAATTCATATTGCTGATTACGCAACTGCGGCTCAAAGCCCGCCTCCCTTATAGCAGCCTGTATCCCTTTGCTGGTAAAGCGATGCGGAGCACCGGCGGCGCTTACTACATTCTCTTCAATCATGATGCTGCCAAAGTCGTTTGCGCCTGCATGCAGGCAAAGTTGCGCAACCTGCTTGCCCACCGTAAGCCAGCTTGCCTGTATATTTTTGATATTGGGAAGCATTATGCGGCTCATAGCAATCATTCTTATATATTCTTCCGGCGTGGTAAGGTTATGAACGCCCCGTATTTTTGCAAGCAAGGTATCTACATCCTGAAAAGTCCACGGTATGAAGGCTATAAATCCTTTTGCACCTTCAGGCTTTCTCGATTGCACCTCTCTTATTTTAGCGAGATGCTCAAATCTTTCCTGTATAGTTTCTACATGGCCAAACATCATAGTAGCCGACGTAGTAATATTGAGCTTATGCGCCTCCACCATTACATCAAGCCATTCCTGCGTTCCGCACTTTCCTTTACTTATTAAGCGTCTAACCCTGTCAGTGAGTATCTCAGCTCCCGGGCCGGGTAAAGAATCGAGGCCCGCTTCTTTTAGGGCAATAAGCACTTCGCGATGTGTAGATTTTTCCAGCTTTGTAATGTGCGCTACTTCCGGTGGACCGAGGGCGTGTAACTTTAGTGAAGGATATAAACTTTTTAATTCTTTAAAAAGATCAACATAATATGCAAGCCCAAGCCCAGGATGATGGCCGCCCTGTAGCAACAGTTGCTCGCCGCCATATCGAAACGTTTCATTAATTTTTCTTTTGTACGCTTCTATATCTGTAATATATGCTTCGGCATGGCCGGGTATCCGGTAGAAATTGCAAAACTTACAATTAGCAATACATACATTGGTGGTATTTACATTACGGTCTATTATCCAGGTTACTTTGTTATAGGGCACTTGCTTTTTTCGCAGCTCATCTGCTACAAGCATAAGCTCCGGCAATGCAGCATTATTAAACAAAAACATGCCTTCTTCAACGGATAGAAAATCCATTTGAAGCGCCTTCTTAAAAAGCTGTGAAATATTCATTATCAATTTTTCTTTTATTCAAAAAACTTAAATTACCGTTTGTAAAATCATTTGCAAAAGTACAGGCATATAAGTTAAATTTCAGAATTAGTAAATGAATAGATTTTTATTTTACGTATTCTTCACGATTTGCTGCCTGTGCTCAAAAGCACAGGAAAATGATAGTGAGAAAAGTGCAAAATTTATTACACGTTTTCCTTTCCGGCAGTTGAGTGGCGGTGTAGTGCTGGTGCAGGCAACCTTTAATAAAATGCAACATCCTTTCAATTTTATTTTAGATACCGGCAGCGGCGGTATCTCTCTCGATTCGGCCACTACAGCAGAATTCAACATTTCACATGTCCCTTCCGGCAGAACGATAAATGGAATCGCCGGGGTGAGGGAAGTTGATTACACTCAAAATAATACTCTTTCTTTTCCAGGCCTCTCTATTGATAGCCTTGATTTTTATATAAATGATTACGACATTTTAAGCAGTGTATATGGCGAAAAAATAGATGGAATAATCGGCTATAGTTTTTTTAGCAGGTACGTAGTGAAACTGAATTACGATAGCCTGGTGGTAGAAGTTTTTGAGCCGGGAAAAATAAACTATCCCAGAGGCGGCACATTATTGCATCCGCTGTTTACAGCTTTGCCCATACAGCCACTTGCCATTAAAGATGCGAGGGAGGTGCAGGCAAATTTTTACATTGATACAGGTGCAGGTCTTTCCTTTCTTATGAGTAAGCAATTTCAGGATGATAGCCTGCTCTTAAAAAAACGCCGCCGTCCCATATCTATACAGGTGCAGGGGCTCGGCGGAAAAAAAGAGATGCTGCTGACAATAATAAAGCAGGTACAAATTGGGCCCTACAAATTTAGAAAAGTACCTACTAACATTCTTGATGATGAATTCAATGCTACATCGTATCCCTTCCTGGGCGGCCTTATAGGCAATGATATACTTCGCCGCTTCAATGTTATTTTAAATTATCCAAAGCGTGAAATTCATTTGATTCCCAATAAACATTTTAATGATGATTTCGATTATTCTTACACCGGGATGAATATATATTATGTAGATGGCCACATAATAGCCGACGACGTTATTGAGGGTTCACCTGCACACCGGTCAGGCTTAACAAAGGGCGATATAATTCTTGGCGTAAACGGAAACTTTAGTAACAATGTGAGTGCCTATAGAAATCTGATGCAGACGATCGGTGAAAAAATAACGCTTATCATTACGCGGGAAGGAGTTCCTTTAATATTATCTTTTAGAGTTGGCCGCATATTTTAAAAATATTTTCTAATACTTTTTTTGGGAAAATGAATTGGTTTGGCTCAAATTTGCAGCCATGATAAATTTTGAGCGGTTTGTATTAAGCAACGGTTTACGAGTGATAGTGCATGTGGACAAAAGCACACCCATGGCTGTGCTCGATGTGATATATGATGTGGGCGCACGTGACGAAAACCCTGACCAGACGGGCTTTGCACATCTTTTTGAACATCTTATGTTTGGGGGCAGTATCAACATTCCTTCTTATGATGAGGAGCTGCAGATGGCGGGTGGTGAAAACAATGCCTATACTACTAACGATGTTACCAACTATTACATTCAGCTTCCCGCAGAAAACCTGGAGACGGCCTTCTGGCTGGAAAGCGACCGCATGCTTTCGCTGGCCTTTGATGAGAATTCTCTTGAGGTGCAGCGAAAAGTTGTTTGTGAAGAATTTAAAGAACATTACATTAATAAGCCTTATGGAGACGTATGGCATAAGATGCGGGAACTGGCTTATAAGGTGCATCCTTATAAATGGATGACGATAGGGAAAGAACTAAGCCATGTGGAAAATGCGCATTTACAGGATGTCAAAAAATTTTTCTTCAAACATTATACACCGGCTAATGCGATACTAACGGTGGCGGGTAACGTTTCTGTAACGCAAGTAAAGCAGCTTGCAGAAAAATGGTTTGGAGATATTGCCGCCGGGGAAAAATATATAAGAAATATAACGCAGGAGCCTGTGCAAACAGAAGCCCGGCGCCTGGATGTAACTGCAAGCGTTCCGCTGGATTCTTTTTGCAAAGCCTGGCACGTAGCGCCACGGCTGGATGCAAGGTATTATACTACAGATCTTATTACAGAAATTCTAGGTGAAGGAGCATCCTCAAGATTATTTCACAGCCTCGTAAAGAAGCAACAACTGTTCAGCAGTGTTCAATGCTCACATTTCGGCAGTGCAGACGCAGGCCTGCTGTATATTTCAGGGAGACTGATAAAAGGAATTGACATGCAAGCAGCCGAAAAAGCGGTAGAGGATGAACTCGAAAAAATAAAAACGGAACGTGTAAAACAATCGGAATTAGAGAAAGTAAAAAACAAAACCGAAAGCATGATTGCCTTTGAAGACATCAGCGTTATGAACCGTGCCAACAGCCTTGCGACTTACGAGCTGTTGGGAGATGCTAATTTAATGAATACAGAATTAAGAAAATACCAGGCAGTAACAGTGGCTGATATCCAGGAAGAATGTAATAGAATATTTACTGCAAGTAACAGCAATACGCTTTACTACCGGTCAAATAATTAAATGTAATTTTGTTGAAAGAAGATAAATAATCTTCAAAAAATAAAAAGGCTTTTAATGTTCTCTAAAAAATATGACCATGCTTACAAAAGACAAAATTATTGAAAGCATTAAAGCGATGCCGGAGGAGAAATTTAACAATATAGACGTGCTGTTAGAGCGTATTGTATTGCTTGAGAAAATTGAATCCGGATTAACGGATCTTGAAAATGGTGACATGCATACTAACGAAGAAATGAACCAAATCATAGATTCATGGTTCAAAAAATAGACTGGTCAAAACAATCAGAAAACGATCTTTTAAAAATTAAGATTTACATATCGTCAGACTCCGCATACCAGGCGGAAAGACTTATCAAGCTTATTTATTCATCTGTTCAAAAATTAATGGCTTATCCTGAAATTGGTAAAATTATTTACACTTCAGAAAAATACAAGGTTAGAAGAATTTTGGTAAAAAGCTATAGAATTATATACGTATTTCACTCTGAAATTATTTCTATCCTGGCCATACAACATCAGGCAACAGAGCTAGAAACAGATTTCGATTTAACAGGCTTATAAAAAATGATGTTAGACAGAACCATTGCTCCTCCAATAAAAGATGCGATAGAATTTAATCTTGTATTAAAACACTATCAACAATTTGAGCTTAATAACGGCGCCCCTGTTTATTATATCAACGACGGCACAGAAGAAGTGGCTATGATAGAATTTGTTTTTACTGCCGGTAACTCTTTTGAAAATAAGAATCTCGTTGCCTCGGCAACTAATTATCTTATTAAGAATGGGACTTCTAAACTAAAGGCCCTGGAAATTAATGAGCATTTTGAATATTATGGCGCTCATTTGAACCGCAGTTGTCAAAATGAAACTTCTACAATCACGCTGCATTGTCTTTCGAAACACCTTAAGGAAGTGCTGCCGGTGATAAGAAACATCATAACAGCTTCAGTGTTTCCCATGCATGAGCTGGAGATCTTTCAGCAAAACAGCATTCAACGGCTTGCGGTGAACTTGCAAAAATGCGATGTGGTAGCGAACAGAACTATTGATAAATTATTATACGGCCCTGATCATCCTTATGGAAGAATGAGCACTGTACAGGATATACAGGCAATCACGCAACAAGACCTCCAGGATTTTTTCGAAAATTTTTACCTGAACGCAAAGTGTATCATGTTTGCAGCCGGCAAGCTGCCGGCAGATTTTGAAGAGCAGCTTAATCAACATTTCGGCGACCTGAAATGGAATGAAAATCTACCTGAAATAATGCATAAGCGGGAGATGGCCGCAGATAAAAAATCAAGAATAATAAACGATGAGAAGGGTGTACAAGGCGCCATACGTATTGCAAGGCCATTCCCTAACAGGCATCATCCGGATTTTAAAAAGGTAATGGTATTAAATGTTTTATTTGGTGGCTTTTTTGGTTCGAGGCTTATGAGCAACATCCGCGAAGAAAAAGGATATACCTATGGCATTCACAGTTTTCTTGAAAATCATTTGCACCAAAGCGCCTGGGTAATAAGTACGGAAGCCGGTAAAGATGTTTGCGAAGCCACTATAGAAGAAGTATATAAAGAGATGAAAATTTTAAAGGAGGAGTTGGTGGATGATGAAGAACTACTGCTTGTAAAAAATTATATGATGGGTATAAATCTTGGCGACCTTGACGGCCCTTTCCAGGTAATTGCCCGGTGGAAAAGCCTTATTATAAACGGGCTTGATGAAAGCTTTTTTTACGACTACATCAACACCATCAAAAGTCTTTCAGCAAAAGAAATAATTGAGCTTTCAAATAAATATTTTCAACCCGAAGAATTTTTTGAATTAGTAGTAATTTGAGCTGGCTAAAAGAAAAGCTTTATGAAATTTATAATCCGCCTCTTAATTACGGCTGCAGTTGCATACGGGCTTTCGATGATATTAACGCCGCACGTTCGTATCAATTCATTCCTTACCGCATTGATCTTCGTTTTGGTGCTTTCTGCTTTGAATGCTTTAGTAAAACCAATATTAATAATCCTCACCCTTCCTATAACTATTCTTACACTCGGAATTTTTCTTTTGGTTATAAATGTATTGATGATTCTGCTGGCCGATAAGTTTGTTTCAGGCATTCATATTGAAGGATTTCTCTGGGCATTTATATTTGGTTTGCTGCTATCCATTATATCTTCTGCGCTTATAAATTCTGAAAAAAAATTGAAATAAATAAACTTGCCTGACCACGGTAAAAAACTAACCTCCGAAAGATATATTGATGTTGCTAAAACCCTGCTGCTGCGAAGTGAAATAAGGAAGACAAAATGATATTAGAATGCTACAATAAATTTATCTTAGCAGGATGTGTTATTGCTTCTTTTTTCGCATGATTTTTTTATTAGGTTTATCTACTATTAAAGCCCTTTTATCTGAGAGCGAATCCCCTTGTTTAATTTTTTGATTTATTAGATCGGTCATGTCAATGGAAGGCAAAACATATTTGCCCAATGGGCCATAGGATGTAATATTGGATATAAAATTCCTTAAGTGGTTTATAGTTATAATTAATGATGTATAATTCTCGTAATTATCTATTTCTTTATCATTCAATCCTTCTTTATTTAGTGTCTGCAAGAAAACCCTTAAACCATCTACAGCTAAGGATTACAGAGGGAAAGTAGTTACGAACACATGTTGATAAGTGTTGATTTTGCTGGATTTCAGTATAGTTTTTGCTCATTATTGGCAGCTAAAACACTATCCGATGCGCCAACGTTTTGAACAACAAATGAACCTTCGTACCATAGCGATTTCCGATGTAAGATTTCCCTTAAAAAGCCGCGATGAACTACCACCTGTTTTAAAAGCATTACAATATATTTTTGTAACACCAGAACTAAACGGGAAAGTATTTTCATTGCTGGAAAATAAAATAGTTTCCGGCAAAAAGAAAACAGGGCGTCCGGGAATGGACCTTTGGCATATTCTTGTCCTGGCAGTTGTTCGCCACGCACTTAGTACCAACTGGGATCGCTTGGAATATTTAGCCAATTATGATGAATTATTAAGGAGAACAATGGGCGTACATGCCACAGCATTTATAGAAGAAGATAAAATCGAATTTGGTTATCAAACTATATTAGATAATGTGCAGTTAATTGATGAAGAATTGTTGCAACAAATTAACCAGCTTATTGTAGAAGCAGGGCATTCATTGCTTAAAAAAAAAGAAGAAGAACTTAGGCTTAAAACGGACAGTTATGTTTTAGAAACGAATGTGCATTTTCCCACCGATTTAAATTTGTTGTGGGACAGTTCACGAAAGTGCCTGGACATGATCAAAGTATTGAAAAAAGAAACCCAACTTGAAGGCTGGCGAAAAATTAAACATATTCGCAAAACCATCAAAAGTATTTTCCGGGCTACCTCGCAGCAGGTATTCAAGGGCAAAAAAGAAGCACTTAAAAAGCAAAGTGTAAAAAAATATTTGCAACATACTGAAGATCTGGTGCATCGCTGCCAGGCCATACTGGATAGTAATATTGTTGTAGATAGTACCGCTGCAACAGCGGCCCTGGCGGGGTTACAGCTTTATAAGAAATATGCTGTAAAAATGATAGATTTAGTGCGGCGCCGTTTAATAGAAGGCGAAGCAATACCGGCTGCCGATAAAATTTATTCCATCTTTGAGCCGCACACAGAATGGATTACTAAAGGCAAGCTGAACAAACGGGTAGAATTGGGGCACCTGCTGCTGATTACTACCGACCAGCTTCATTTTATTGTAGATTATAAAGTGATGGAGAGCCAGAAAGATCCCTCGCAGGTAGCGCCTCTAAAAGAGCGGCTGCAACAGAAATTTAAAGGCAAAAAAATATACAGTCATAGTTTTGATAAAGGCTTTTACAGTAAAGACAACTTGCAGGCCTTGCAACAGTCAGGCATAGACGAAGTGATCATGCCTAAAAAAGGTAAGCTCAATAAAGAAGAAAAACAAAGAGAGCATACAAAGGAATTTAAAAAATTACGCTATGCCCATTCAGCCGTAGAAAGCAATATCAACATGCTGGAGCATCATGGATTAAACCGTTGTGTTGACAAAGGATTACATGGCTTTAAAAGATATGCGGGGTTAAGTGTATTGGCATATAATTTACACATACTGGGTAACGGCCTTATAGAAAAGGAAAAACAAAAAGAAAACAAACGGCTTAAAAAACAGGCCGGACTTTATAGAAAGGCCGCCTGACCGGGCTCTGAAACAAGCGATGATTGGAAAATTATAAAAGAGTTATGCGCGGCCGTAAAAAAAAGCAAGGGGAAAGCAACTCAAAGACCTTCATAACACTAAAATATGGAAGATATTTTCCGATTAGCGGCTACTCAGCAGCAGGCGTTGCTGATTTTTATAAAATTGAATTTAATTTTTTAAAAAATAGGAGTTTTCTTGCAGACACTATTTAATGAAAAAGCTCCTACAACTTCAGCAAAAATGGAATAGCCATTATGCTTTGGGGGCGAATCTTCATTTATTGATACTTTGACAAATACGTGGTGATTATCACTATCATGTATTTTACCAAAATCAATTTCAATTTCATATTCTCTTAATAATTCTCTAATCAAACTTTCCTTTGAAGGAGCAATAAATTTTAGTCGCGAATTGATTACCAAAAAATCTACGACCTTAAGCGGTGAGAGCTTTGCTTTCATTGTTTTGTTCTTTATCTAAGCTGTATTTAGTATAATTTAGCTCGTTAAAGTTTATGTTTTTCCAAACCCATGTTCCTGACTTTGATTTATAGTTTTGAATATTTTCGAAAAATTTACTCTCATCATAAATACTTACAAAGTCATTATTTAAAACAGTTGTTACGTCAAACCTTATATTTAATGCTTTTTGTATTTTAGCAATGGTAAAAAAGTTTAGCGGTTTATTCCCTTTAAAAACCTGCGTTAGGTAACTCCCGGATGTATTTATTTTTTCGGAAAGCTCCTTCTTGTTAAACCCTAAAACAGATTGAAGCCTTTCAATCTCTGATAAATAAGTAGCCATAAGAGAATAAGCATCTTCTCTTACTAATTCCTCTTCTGTTTTCCTGCTTAATAAATTATGTATTCTTTCTTTTAATTTGTCAGATTTCATATTCATAACTTTTTATCGGTTCAATGAATTGCCTTAACTGTTTGTTTATTTCCTGGGAACTTTTTTTGCGTAAAAACTTTGCCGCTATCATATAATAGTACCCGTTGCTTGTTTTTACTTCTTTGCAATACAACCTCGCATTCATACCATTTGGAAAAATTCTGATTTCAGAAATGTCATTATCAATTTTCACATAATCGTCATAGTAAATAAATCTTTTATTTAAAATCCTATCTACTATGTAGTCAATTTTTTGTTGGAACTTTTTCTGGTTTTCCATTAGAGTCAAAATCTCATCTGCAATTTCTTCGTCAAAACAAAAGCTGCGATTTTCGAAAAGTGTTGAGGTTTGATAAATTATAAATCGCCTTTTTTCACTAAATTAAGCTATAGGTTAATTAAATCCAACTATTAAATTTTATTTCCACCCCAGTTCAATAGTAAATCCTTTATACAAAAAAGAAACAAAATTTTAAACTATTAATGTCGGTAATAAAGTTTTTGATCTTAAGTTTTGGATCTTTATAAAAAACAACTTTTTTTTAAAGTCGTTTTTGTGCTATTATCTTTTCAAACTGAGACAATACTTAACCGTTTCTTCTTTTTTATTTACAAATGAATAGTAGAAATTTGCACACATGCAATTCAATAGAAACGCTCTTCCTGAAGAAACATTGATCGAGTTATACAGGAAACTTCTTCTCCCCCGGATGATCGAAGAAAAAATGTTGTTGCTGCTGCGACAAGGAAAAATTTCAAAATGGTTTAGCGGAATAGGCCAGGAAGCCATATCAGTAGGTGCAGCCATGGCCTTGCAACCCGATGAATGGATAATGC
Organism: Hanamia sp.; assembly: GCA_965217965.1. Lineage (GTDB taxonomy): Bacteria > Bacteroidota > Bacteroidia > Chitinophagales > Chitinophagaceae > Ginsengibacter. The sequence goes on from CBDCJQ010000003.1 coordinate 63,958, forward strand.
CGCTGCACCGGAATTTGGGTGTCTTCACTTCCCGCAATGTTCCGCTGCAAAAGCTTTTCAAACAATGGCAGGGAGATGAAGATGGTTTCAGCAAAGGACGTGAACGCAGCTTTCACTTTGGAACGAAAGAACATTTTATTTGCGGCATGATATCTCACCTCGGCCCGCAACTGGCAATCGCAGATGGAGTTTCATTGGCATATAAAATAAAGAAAGAACGAAAAGTTTCACTCGCTTTTTCAGGAGAAGGCGGCACCAGCGAGGGCGATTTTCACGAAGCCTTGAATGTTGCCTCCGTATGGGATCTACCGGTAATTTTTGTGATAGAAAATAACGGCTATGGCCTTAGCACACCCGTGAGTGAGCAATATCGCTGTAAAAGCCTTGTTGATAAAGCAATTGGTTATGGAATGGAAGCAGTGCAGATTGATGGCAACAATATATTGACCGTGTATGAAACCATAAAAGGCATTAGGGATTTTTGTATCACTAACCAAAAGCCGTACCTCGTGGAGTGCATGACCTTTCGTATGCGTGGCCACGAAGAAGCAAGTGGTGTAAAATATGTACCGCGGGAGCTTTTTGAACAATGGATCGAAAAAGACCCCATAAAAAATTACGAACGATTTTTAATTGAAGAAAAAATTTTAACCAACCCGGACATTGCCGGTATCAGGGATGAAATAAAAGCGGAGATAAAATCGCTCTCGCCCGATGAAGAAAAAAAAGTGGCAATAGCAGTTAATTCTCAAAAGGAGTTAGCAGATGTGTATGCTCCGTCTTCTCCGCCGCCGGCTATAAAGCGGGGCAGGTTTGCCAACCCGGAAACTCCGGCGGTTAAAGAACTTCGCTTTGTAGATGCTATTTCCCAGGCACTTCGTCAATCAATGGAGCAGCATTCGAACCTTATTTTAATGGGACAAGATATTGCAGAATATGGTGGAGCATTTAAAATAACGGAAGAGCTTGTGCAGGATTTTGGAAAAGAAAGAGTGCGCAATACGCCACTCTGTGAAAGCGCAATTGTCGGTACAGCTTTAGGCTTAAGCCTTGAAAATTTTAAGAGCGTAATGGAAATGCAGTTTGCAGATTTTGTAACTGTTGGTTTTAATCAAATAATAAATAACCTGGCCAAGCTTTACTACCGGTGGGGGCAAAACGCAGATGTGGTAATACGTATGCCCACAGGCGCAGGCATAGGCGCAGGGCCCTTTCACAGCCAAAGCAATGAAGCCTGGTTTGTGCACACACCAGGCTTAAAAGTTGTCTATCCCTCTTCGGTTTATGATGCAAAAGGCTTATTAATAGCCGCCATCAATGATCCAAACCCCGTAATGTTTTTTGAGCATAAGGCTTTGTACAGAAGCATCTCAGGAGAAGTGCCGGAAGAGTATTATGAAATTGAAATCGGGAAAGCAAGGCAAGTGCGTACAGGCCACGACGTTAGTATTATAACCTATGGCATGGGAGTATTATGGGCAGAAGAATATGCTAAGGCCAACTCTGAAGTCTCATTTGATATTCTTGACCTGCGAACCCTGCTGCCATTGGATTACAAAGCAATAAGAACTTCGGTAAATAATACAGGTAAAGTGGTAGTGCTGCATGAAGACACCCTTACCGGCGGCATAGGTGGCGAAGTGGCCGCCTGGATAGCACAAAATTGTTTTGAATTTTTAGATGCGCCGGTCATGCGTTGTGCATCATTAGATACACCCGTGCCTTTTAATGGTGACCTGGAAAAAAACTTTTTAGCAAAATCCCGGCTTGGTGAGATGATACAGAGATTAATTAATTATTAATACTGCTATGCGTATCATTTCAAATTCCAAAAAAAGCAACTTACCTTATTTCTTAATAAATCTGAATTGCAGATCGTTTATGCCATCAGCAATTTTGGCTATATAAATTCCTGTTGGTAATTTCTTTACCGAAACATTTAATGTGCCGCTGCCATTCAATATTATTTGTAGGCTAAGGCGGCCAGACATATCATATATTTTCAATGGCGAGTTGTGGAATGTAATACCAGTGTGAATGTTGAGTGCATCTGACACCGGATTAGGATATACCGTGAAATAACTTTGACTATTAAACTCTATATATTTTACGTCACTAAACTGGTAGGTATTATCAAAGTTCACCTGGCGCAGGCGATAATAATTTCTACCGGCAGAAACATCAGCATCAATAAAGCTATAGGCAGCACCTCTGCCATTAACGCCGAGCCCGCCTGCAAAACCGATGGAATCAAACACGTTTCCATTAATGCTTCTCTCAATAATAAAACCACGATTATTGCTTTCTGCATTCGTATTCCATTTAAGGCTCACTGAATGATCATCTTTTTTTCCAATTTCAAACGAAAGCCCCGATACAGCAAGGGTCCCGTTTGCCCTGCTGTACTGCAGCATCCACTCAAAAACATTTAATCCATTGGGTTTAAAATTCAAATCGTAAGTCGCCGTCCAGGCATCGTGTGTGTTGCTTTGAAAAATGGTTTTTATAGCTAAAGGGCTGGGAGGTGCAGGCACAGTATCTATTGTATTTACATAATCAACCGTATAGAAAGAAGGCACGGTTGGATCACCGCTATTGTGTGTAGCCCACACAGGTATATTTGCAGCCGCGATATTCTCGCAACGAAAATAAGCCGGCCATGATGCGCCTGCTATAGGCACGATAGCGGCGATTCTTTTTCCATAATTGATGTCATCACCGGCATATTGCCAAACAACACCGCCGCCCATGCTCAATCCCGTAAGATAAATTCTCGAAGTATCAACATTATAGCTTTTAATGGCGTAATTAATTATATCGTCAATATTTATATCATCGGGCCATACAGTAAATTGTGGGGATAAGACTATAAAACTAAATGATTGTCCCTTGACATTGAATGAAGCGGGAAAGATTCCCTGGTTAATAAGTTTAGGAGGTCCGTTCCGCAGCACGCGACTGATTTGTGAAGGGCTGCCATCGCCGGTTTCACCACTTCCATGTACAAAGATCATTAAAGGGAACTTCTTGTTGCCTGAGGATGAGTATCCCCTGGGAAGGTACTCATAATACGCATTTGAAAGAGGCGTCATCGATACATATCTCGGAGTTTGCACTTGTGCAAAAGCACCCTGGCATAGAAAGAAAAAGAAAATCAGTAAGTAACGAAAACCTGTAAGAGTATGCGGTATTTTCATAAACAGTTTTCAAATAGTCAAAAATCAATCCACGTTCAAAACGGAGTTTTGAAAAAAACAGAAGATTTATGGCTTTAAAAAAATGTTTAAGGATTGAATACGGCGAATCAGCAGAAAGGCAGGATGCCGGGGATAAAATTTTCTAACGAAATTTATTGAACAACTAAAGATGTTATTACAAGCGATCCACCCGACAGCACGGTAAAGCTGGTCATAGGAGTTACGGTATAAGGAATATCCAACACACATTGCGAGCCCTGTATCTGGGGATTAGGATAAATAGTTATTGTACTTCCAGGATTCGTTGTCGGCGGTGGAACTAAATTGTTATTCCAATTGCCGGCATTACTCCAGGCGCCATCGCCGGTAAAAACATAATCAACCGGAAGATTCTGCGGTGCATCAGGTGTCGCAGATACAGCTTGTTTATTAACGCTTTGCTTAGCTGGTTTTTCTTTCGCATTTATAGGTGCAACAATAGTTTTTTGCTGGCTGAAAGCTGCTCCCGTCGTAAGGCAAAAAACTATAACAAGTGTAATTATATTTTTCATGGCGTTTTCTTAAAAAATTAAAGTTAGCAACATTTTTTTTAGACAAGCAGCTAAATTAATTTTTTAGCTCAATTTTTAATTCAATACCGGGTTTCCATTCACCTGCAGCATGCTCCCGGGCATTGCTTCAAAAGTGGTACCAGCACTCGCAGAGTAAGTACATTTACGATACACTTACCCCGGTCACCTTAATATACAGAGCCTGCGCATTTCCAACAATATTGTTATAAGACCTGTTTTTCCAAATGCCAATAACAGTATGTGCAGGCGTTACCTGGGCAAACGAAATGATTGAGAAATGATTAAGCCGGAGAAAATAAAAATAAACTTCATAGCTGAACATTGTAAATTCAAAAATTGTGAAAGGCAATTTGCAATATAAAAAAAGTTGAGTAAACCGGCACACAATAAAATCATTTAGCCTTATTTATTTAAGGAAAATGATGACAGATAATATAAAATCCTGCTTCACCAGCCTCATCATTACATTAGGCATTTTTAAAGTCTTCTGGAAAATCCATAAAAAAAGCCACAACGATTGTTGCAATTTTTTTATAAAAATTAATTCGAAACTTAATTATAATTATGATTTATTACGTCTTTCCGGCAAATTAGAAAAAGCCTTCTAAAAAATCTTTTGAAAGAAGGCTTTCATATCATTCCAGGAAGCTGTGTCTGCAGCAGCATTGTATTCGATGGGCATATTAAACTTTTGGCCTATAGCGGTAGCGGCAGGATTGGTGAATGCATGTGTTGCATTCGGATATGATTTAAAAGTATAATCAACGCCTGCTGAATCCATTGACTTTTTAAAGGCCGCTACTGCTTCCGGCGTTACAAATTTATCTGCTTCTCCGTGGCAAATAAGAATCTTAGCTTTTAAAGAATCTTTATTTACCGGCACGCCTGAAAGATCACCATGAAAACTTACCACGCCATCCAGGTTTGCACCAAGTTTGGCGGCGTTCAGCACAATGAAGCCGCCGTAGCAATAACCGATGGCAGCAATTTTTGCAGTGTCAGTCTGAGGATAGGTTTTTAATTCATTCATTGCGGCATCGAGCCTTTTTTTTGCAAGAGTTGGGTCTTTATAAAAAGGAGTTGCTAACGCCTGCGCACTTGCAGGATCTTCTCCAACCTTTCCATTGCCATACATATCCACCGCCATAGCAATGTAACCAAGCTGCGCAAGTTGCCTTGCCCTGTTTCTTGTGTAGTTCGTAAGGCCCCACCATTCGTGTACCACCAATATGCCGGGGCGCTTGCCTTCCTTATTAGCATCGTAGGTGATGAAGCCAATATAATTGGTACCATTAAGATTGTATGATACTGAATCTTCTTTTATGTTAACTGTGGGTGTTGCGCTTGTTGAGTCTTTTGTGCTTACGGTTTCACTATTTCCGCCCTGGTTATTGCATGAAACGGCAGCTAAGGATATTATGCCGAGGAGATATATTTTCAAATTCATATTTTATAATTTTTATGTTGGCAAATGTAAGGAAGAACTATAACCGGTGAACCGGCAATTTGTTCAACGCATAATTTTAATAATCCTTAATGACTAAAGATTCGTAAGTTCTTTTTTGCAAAAGCCCGAAAAATAATATTCATTTGCGTGCGTTTATATACCCGGCTTATGGCAATTAAAAAATGAAGCATTAATAAACTATGATTTTTTATTTTCTGAAGGAAGGTGGCGACGAAGTTGGCCCACTTACCCTTGATCAATTAAAATGCAGGCGAATGAAAACCGATACGCAGGTATGGTTTGCAGGCCTGGAAGAATGGACGACAGCTGATGAAGTACATGAATTAAAAGAATTGTTTACCACCAATACTTCCAGGTCAGCTTTTTCAAAAAGCAAGTTGGGTAAAATACTGGCCCGCTTTTTTAAGAGTAAAAAGACACCGGGTATTTACCGGATTACAATAAACAAAGAAAATAAAAACCTTAATTAGTCCTCTCCTTCCAGCCTTGCCAGCTCTCCCTCATCGAGATCGTCGCCGGGCTCAGGTTTCATGCTAAGCTCAGGATCATTCTCAATATCTTTTTCGGCCAGTTCATGCGCCTCTTTTATCTTTTCAGTTTCCGGTTTTACCTGGGAAGAATTTTTTTCCTGCATGTTATTTTTTTTAAGTGAAGAATTAATTGATGATGGAAATATTGTGCCGGAGATAAAGGTAATTTTTTGTGTGAACAATGCATCGCGGCCAAAAACTACATCCAATGTATTAGCGATCATTGCAGATTGACACCCAACAAATCATAAAGTTCCTTACGGCCTTTCGAAGTTATGATTAACTCTCTTGAAAATTCAATTTTTTTAAACCACCTTCTTTCGAGTGTTTTGTTTAAAAAAGCTGCACCAAGCTGGCCAGCTAAGTGTGGGCGGCGTTCAGACCAATCAAGACACTGGCGGGTTACAGGGCGGCGATTATTCTCCAGGGCATCTTTTGAAATATTAAAAAACTTAAACCATTTCCAGCCCTTTTCACTCACTAAATAAATATTTTTTGATTTTGCTAAGTACCCTTTTGTTTCTAAAACTTCAACAATTTTGACACTAACAAAACCTGCTAAGTGGTCGTAACAGGTCCTGCAATATTTCACACCATAATTTTCGGGTTCTTTTTTTGCACTTTCAGCAGAATTATTATTTGCAAGATTGGCCAATCCTTCAATGGCATAAGCAACTGTCGAATTTGAAAGTGCATAGTACCGATGTCGTCCCTGAACTTCAATTTTTACTATTGCTGCCTCAAGCAACCTTGACAAATGATTACTTGCAGAACTTGGTGAAGTATCTGCAACAATAGACAACTCACTTGCGGTATATGCCCTGCCATCAAGCAAATTCCAAAGCATTCTTGCCCGTGTAGGCTCACACATCAAAGCGGAAATTGAAACAAATTTATCCTCTACATTCATAGTTCAATCTTAAATGAAATGTAAACGTAATAATTGTATTTCTTTTGCACAAACAAAAAATAGAAAATGAAAGACATAGAAATTTTATTAGACAACAAACCAGGTGTATTGGCTTTGATGGGTGAAACATTAGGCAAAAATAAAATCAGCCTTGAAGGTGGCGGAGTATTTCAAAATGGAGAAATATCAATTGCTCATTTTTTAGTGGAAGAAGCGGAAAAAGCAAAAGAAGAGTTAGCGAAAGTTCAAATCGAAGTCGTAAAAATAAACGATGTGATAATTCAGAAACTTCGCCAGGATGTGGCCGGACAATTAGGAATGTTCTGCAGAAAAATGGCAGAAGCAAACGTAAATATTTTGGTACAATACAGCGATCATTCTAATCAATTAATTGTAGTAGTTGATGACTATGAAAAGGGCAAAAAAGTATCAGGAGAATGGATAAAAGAATGGTGGAATTAATCAATCAAAAAAAAAATTATTAATGAATAAACAACACAACTATAGCCTTACCGTAAAATGGACAGGCAACAAAGGAACAGGAACTTCTGATTACAAAGCGTTTGATAGAAATCATTCAATTATTATAAATGGCAAGGCTAACATTTCATGCTCGTCAGACCCGGCATTTCTTGGTGATAAGACCAAACATAATCCGGAAGAATTATTAGTTGCCTCTCTTGCTTCATGCCACATGCTTTGGTATTTGCATTTATGTTCGCAGGCAAAAATAATCGTAGTGGATTACGTGGACAATGCAACAGGAATTATGGAAGAAACGTCCAATGGCGGCGGCCATTTTAAAGAAGTTTTATTACATCCAAGAGTTACCGTAACGGAAAATTTTATGGTAGAAAAAGCGAATGAACTTCACAAGAAAGCAAACGAATTATGTTTCATTGCCAATTCGGTAAATTTTAAAGTTTACCATAAACCAACTTGCATAACAACAACTGAGCGGGAAAAAAGCAACGAGTCGTCAGGCAGCGAATAATGCCAGGCTGCAGTTCTTAACATCAATTTTAGTAAGTTTATTAAGGAGCAGTTTACAGGCTGACGATTTTCAAATATCGCAACATCGCGACACCATAGGTGAAACAAGTTAGCTGGTTAAATTTCTAAATACATCTTCAAGAGATTTATGCTCACTTTTCAATGAAAGAATATTAAAATTATTTTCCAGGCTAAAAGAAAGCAAACGCTTCCTCACATGTTCGGGCTCCGCGGTCTGGAGTGTAAATGAGGATGGGGCGTGCGCTGTTACCTCAATAACGCCTTGCAAATTTCTTAGCAGATTGCTCTCAACTTCTTCGGCGAAATCCACCATTATGGAGTGGGAAGTTTTATTGCCGGCTCGAAGGTTTGATAAAGTATCATCCGCCACAATATTTCCTTTATTAATAATAATTACCCGGTCGCAAATACTTTCCACTTCCTGCAAAATATGTGATGAAAAAAGCACCGTTTTATTTTTGCCCAATCCCCTGATCACTTCCCTTATTTCTACAATTTGGTTAGGGTCCAATCCGCTCGTGGGCTCATCAAGTATTAGCACTTCAGGATCGTGAATCAGCGCTGCTGCCAGGCCAACTCTTTGTTTATAACCTTTGCTAAGCTGGCCAATCTTTTTTTTGCCTTCCGGCCGCAGGCCTGTAAGATCAATCACCGCTTCAATTCTTTGTTTTAAACCGGAAGTGATCTGATGAATGCCTGCAATAAATTCCAGGTATTCTCTTACATACATTTCATAGTACAATGGGTTGCTTTCGGGCAGGTAGCCGATTAATTTTTTTGCTTTTATTGAATCACTATTTACATCAACGCCGTTTACAGAAGCCTTGCCGGCATCCGCGGAAATATAGCCGGTAACTATCTTCATGGTGGTTGATTTGCCGGCGCCGTTAGGGCCAAGGAAGCCTACTATTTCTTTATCGTTTACCCGGAAAGAAATGTTATCGATTGCCTTTTGTGTTCCATAAGTTTTTGTAAGATTGGAAATAACAATTGACATGAAGCCAGATTAAGTTCTTTATAAAAAGATTGAAGAAAAAAAATTTTTACTTCGATTCCCCATGCTCATTTTTAGGGGGCCTGTTGCGGTTATTATTCGGCCTTGGGCCTCTGGGTTTTCCCTGGGGTGGCCTTTGCTGCTGTTGCTGAGGCGGCCTTTGGGGTGGCTGTTGGGCACGCTTGTTGTTTTTACGGGCACCTTCGTTTCTATGCCTGCGGGTATTTTTCTCAAGTGATTTTAAAGTGATATGCCCAACCACATCCACAAACTCAGGCTCAACTTCTTTTATTTTGCCACTCACAATTTCTACCGTCTCTAATGCATCCGGCTTAATGCCATTTTTATTTTGGTCCTGTATCTTCTTTACGTTCTCTATTGATAAAGGGTAATGCTTGGTGCTCTCCGGCATAGAGTACCACATAAGATTTCGAAAAATATCTTTTTTAATAAGGAAAGCCCGTCCCTTTGCCACTTCTATTACTTCGGCATCATCAGGGAAATATTGTAATGCATCAAGGTAAGTATCCAATTCATAATTAAGGCAGCATTTTAGCCTTCCACATTGGCCGCTTAGTTTCGTTTGATTGATGCTTAGGTTTTGGTAGCGGGCGGCATTTGTATTTACGCTTTTAAAATCTGTAAGCCAGGTGCTGCAACAAAGTTCCCTACCGCAACTGCCTATGCCGCCTACTTTTCCGGCCTCCTGGCGGGCGCCTATCTGCTTCATCTCTACCTTCACTTTAAACTCAGAAGCATATACACGTATGAGCTCCCTAAAATCTACCCTTTCATCGGCTATGTAAAAAAAAGTGGCCTTCCTGCTATCGGCTTGTATTTCCACCTCCGCCATTTTCAGGTCAACATTCAGTTGCCGTGCGATCGCCCGGCTCCTTATCAGCACCTCATGTTCGCGGGCTTTTGTTTCTTTCCATTTTGTAATATCATTGTCTGTTGCCAACCGCAAAATTCTTTTGAAATCAGGATTGTCTTCTTTTAAACCATGTTTTTTTAATTGGAGCCTTACCAATTCGCCGGTAATGCTTACTGTGCCCACATCAAAACCACTCACACCTTCCACGGCAATTATATCTCCTTTCTCAAAATATTGCAGGGCGCTATTTCTAAAAAAATCTTTGCGGCTTCCCTGGTTAAAGGAAACTTCTACGATACGGCAATTACTATCGGGATCGCTAAAAGGAAGATTGGCCAGCCAATCATGTACATTCATCCTGTTACACCCACCCGTACTGCAGCCTCCGTTACTTTGGCACCCACCGGGCTTTCCTGTACTACAACTTGTACAACTCATATAGTTGATTAAAATAGTTTAATTAAGAGAAACTTTTAAGCGGTAAAGATAAATGAGCGTAATCCGCAGATTAGCATAAGCATTGCAGCCTTGTGATTCTATATAATTCTACTGGTATCTGAGAAAGCCCCGTAAGGTAATTTGTAAAACTATAAAATTTTATGGCCGGTAATAAGTAAATGCTATAGCTGAAATATTCAGTTCAATCGGTTTTATACATCTGCATCATCTTCATTTTCCTCAACTTACCAAAATTAGCGAATTATCTTTAAAAAGATAATACAGCCGTATGGAGAGCGCATGGAACAGCATTTTGGCGTGGGCGTTCCGCTCAATATAAAAAGTGGCTTTATCCAGTTCATTTATGATCGCTTCCTGCGCCTCCGGGCTGCACATTTTATTAAGCCTGCCTGCAAAGTCGCGTTCATTGTCAGCTATGTGTTGATGTGCGGCGCTATCGTTGATAAATCTTAACCGTATTGCCTGCTCCAGCAAATGAATAAAATACCTTAGGAACTGCTTTTGTTTTTCTCTTCCCAGGCGGCTTATTACATCAATCCATTTTACCTGCGCCCCCGGCCCGTTCTTAAGAATAGCATTAAGCCAATCCCTCGTAAGGCCTTGCCAGTCTTCTTCTGTATGTTGTAATAAATGTAATGCCTCCCTGTAATTCCCTTCGCATACCGCAGCGATCTGCGATGCGATTTCTGGTGTTGCCTTAGATTTATTTATTAAGGAAGTTTCTATTTCTGTATTTGATAAAAGAGGGATTTTAATAAGTTGTGTTCTGGATAAGATGGTTTGCAATATGGCATTTTCATCTTCCGCCACAAAAATAAAAAGCGTATCCGGTGGCGGCTCTTCTATAAGCTTAAGAAGTTTATTGCCCTCTTTCCCCAGGAGCTCCGGCATCCACATTACTAATATTTTGAAGTCGCTTTCAAATGCTTTAAGGCTCAGCTTATGATTGATTTCATTGCATTCCCGGGCAGTGATATTTCCCTGTTTATTTTCAGCCCCTAAAAACTGGAGCCAATCATAAACATTGCTGTATGGAGATGACGAAATAAATTCCCGCCATTCTGTTATGTAATCGTCGCTTACGGGTGGTGTTCCGGATTTTTTTGGAATTACCGGGAATGAAAAATGTATATCAGGATGACTATATTTTTCCGCTTTAATACAAGCCGGGCAAACTCCGCAGGAATCGAACGCAGGAAAATCGTTCTCAATTTTTTTTGTTGGGACAGGTTCGCTGGCAGGAGTTTCAAAGAGGCTTAACGCTTCAACCTCAACCACCGATGTATTCTTTGCCGAATTGCAAACTATGTATTGAGCGAAAGCAAGCGCTAACGATAACGCTCCGCTTCCTTCTTTGCCCAAAAAAAGCAAGGCGTGGCTAAGCCTGTTGTTAAGCACCAGGTCGACTAAATGTTTTTTGGTTTCTTCCTGTCCAATTACATCTTCAAACTGCATAAAAAATGATTAAACCACCGCTTCCTTACAAAGGTATCTACTAACATTCATGACTTGAAAAAATGATATTTTTAAAATTTTATCTCAGAAACTAAAGTTTAATTATACCTTAAAAATTCATTGTTTATTTACTGTTGCCAATTTATAATATATAGTTTGATACTAAAATCGAATTGGTGAAACACAAGCTTATATTATGTTTCCACAACTATTTTTTTGCCATGTCTTTTATTGATGCAAAACATAACTTGTGCAAGACGTCCTTAATTAAGCATTTTTTTAAAAGATAAAAAAATATTATCGTATTCTTTTGTTTGAATACTTGTCAAAGTACTTTTATTAATAATAAAAGGAACTTTATCCAATTCATACAATCGCTCTATTGGATAAATTTTGGCAATATATCCATAGTTTGCGTTTAAGGTATCTGGAAATGCTATAACAGAGAAATTGAATGTTCTTACTACAATTGAATCAAAGTCTTTTGCAAAAATTTTCACCAAATTTTTTGAATTCTTAAAATTGTCGTTGCTTAAAGTAAAACTGTTTTTGAAAATTTTTACATCTTCAATATAAATTGGTTCCCCTGCGTCACCGAGTAATAATTTTATTTGAAAAATATTTGACAAGCTATCCCTTATAACCTTTAGTCTGAAGCCTACTAATGGTTTATGGTCACATTGAAATCGAATCTTATGATTTTTAATTTCCCATTCCCCTTGAGTCAAACCTATATCACCTTTATTTAATTTTTCAAGATATTCATAAGATTTGTCAGCATTCAGTTGCAGTGTATCACCATAAGATGTGTCAATATATTTGCCAATTACTTGTTTGCTTGAAACTTTGCAACTTATAAATCCTGCCAGGAGAAATAATAAAACTAATATTTGATAGGTTGTCATTTTCTATTTAAATATTATTAACTTAAATTCACTATTTTCCGACTAAAAATTGTCAATTCCCATAAAACACTTACTGGAATTAAGTTTCACGGGGTTGGGGGTGAGGTCAATACCACCAAAATTTATTTTAAATAGGCGAGTATTTCATCGCTCATAGGAGTTACTTTGCTATCAAACTTTGCGATCAAAACTCCATTTTCATCCAACAGGAATTTTGTAAAATTCCATTTTATATCAGCATCCATTACGCCGTTTTCTGTTTTAGTGGTTAGCCATTTAAACACAGGCGCTATATCATCTCCTTTTACAGAAACCTTAGCCGCCATCGGGAAAGTAACACCATAGTTCTTTTTGCAAAATTCTTTTATCTCAGCATTTGAGCCCGGCTCCTGCCCACCGAAGTTGTTGGCCGGAAAACCTACGATCACTAATTTATTATTGTATTCTTTGTAAAGCTTTTCCAGGTCATCATACTGGGGAGTATATCCGCATTTGGAGGCGGTGTTTACTACCAATATTTTTTTACCCTTAAACTTTGAGAAGTCAATCGTTCCTCCTTCAAGGCCTTCTACTTTAAACTTATAGATGGAAGCAGGTTTTAAAAAACTTGAAGTGGAAGATGGTGCGGTAAAAGAAAACATCAACAGTGATGCGATCACGAAAATTATGTTTTTCATTTTTTTTGATGTAAAGATAAGCAATCGGCATTTTGCTTTGACTAAAGGTTGCCAACCTTAAAATTCAGAATTTAAATCGCAAAGTAAATATTTAAGGTTGGCAACCTTGCTGTACCACCTTACTACAGCCATCTTACCTTTCATAACATCCCAAATCTGGCATACCAATTCGCAAACTATCATCAAGGTCACGCTTAAAAGGAGTAAGGCTGCCCATATTTATTTCCGGTGCTGCAGGATCTTTTTTAAAATGAAAATCGTAATAATTTCTTGAGACGTTTATGCTGTCAAATAATGGATCGGTATTTTTCAAAATATTACCTGAAAAGATAGCTTCTACAGGGTCAACATCCTTTAATTTATAGAGCACATTATCAAAACGGATGCTGAAAGGACTTGCTGTGGTTTCTTTTGTTATCGAAATTTCGTTTTCAATTGGACCGCCTTCTCCCCAAAAAATACAATTTGTAAACGTGGCACTTAAAGGAGCAGTAAGGGTTGTATTTCCCTGGTCTGCCGCATTTGAAATTTGCAGCACGGGATTTTTATGATCAATAAAAAAATTGCCATAAGTTGCTACCGTGCAATGCACGAAAGAATAATCGCCACCTAAGGCCAGCAATATATTTTTACCGCAATTACTTATAAGGCAATTGTCCGCCACAATATTTGTGTTTATCCCTAACACCCCGGCGTCATAAACGTTATCAATAATGCATTGTGATAAGGTAACTTTTGGCGTTGCATTTAAAGAAAGACCCTGGGCCACTATGCCCTGGTAAGCATTTTTAATAATGGCGAACTTCAAGTTATTTTTTTTACTGCTTTCGCTAAAGTAAATGCCGGGCCAGCTTGCCGGAAAATCAATATAATCAGGGTCGAGCCGGTCACCGGCAAAAACAACCCTTGCATCTTTGCTGCCCTTCACTACCAATGTGCCATCCACCAAAAATGGCGCATCGGGATGCAAATATATTTTGGTGCCCTCCTCTATGGTAAGCATAGCATTGGAGTCCACCAGCAAGGCCCCGAGAATTACATAAGGCAATGTATTTGTCCAGGTAACGTAGCCCGTGAGTTGCCGGTTTTTTAAAAAGTTTGCATTTTGCCCATACGCCTGTAGCTGCACAAATTTTTTATTGCCGTTATAATTTATCAAAATGCTATCGCGAATGATGAAAGGAAGGTTTGCAGCATTTGGGTCAATTTTTACTTGTACAAAAACATAGAGGCTATCATTGGCATTTACTTCTATGTCGTTAACCTGGCTGGCGGATGTGCCGTCTATATTTATTTTAAATGAAGACGAATTGCCACCCGCAAGCTTTACCTGCGAAAGCAAAAGCTTTTGATTGTTGTTATTAAAGATTTTAAAGGATTGAGTAATAGAACCAACAGAAGTAAACACCGTATCATAGGACAATGTATCAACGCTGGTGCTAAGTACTGCATCCATGCTGGTGATGAACGATTGTTTTTTGCAGGAATAAAAGACCAATAAGAAAAAGCAGGAATAAAAAATGGGCTTCAGAAAAGGCATTTTCAAAAATATGTTTATTTTTTTGATGATTGAATTTATGCCCAAACCTCACAGGTTTTAAAAACCTGTGAGGTTTGCAGTTTCTACAAAAAATACAAAAAAATTGCTTTCTTTACGGAAGGATTAATAAAGAATTTTATGAATTCGAAATTGGAAAGGAATATGAAGGGTTTTTAGCACAAAGGAAATTTAAGTAAATTGCATATCATGACAAAGATTGAAGAATTAAACAAGAACAAAAAGCCATTAATCGCAATTGATACCTCACTTAATAAATATCAAAACAAAACTCTTTTTCCTGAGAAATTAGCATTGGCTAATAAACAATTAAAAGATGTTAAACTGCCTACTAATAAGAACCGTACAGCTAATAATGCTTAACTGAAGCGAACTTATACATACAAAACTTATCTCGTAGCAAGCGCCAGCGTGGCAACACTCAACTTCGTTCCATTTACTTTTAATATTTCCGCACCGCAGGCTTCCATCGTCGCACCGGTAGTTATCACATCATCCACCAATAAAATGTTTTTGCCTTGCAGGGATGCAGCATCCTTTACGGCGAAACTCTTTTCTACATTCTCCCATCTTTGTATGCGGCCCTTTTTTGTTTGTGTTTCAGTATGCACGATCCTAATCACATTTTTAGTTAGCAGGGGTTTATTAAAAACCTGCGCTATTCCTTCGCACAATACTTCTGCCTGGTTATAGCCGCGGCGAAATTCCTTCTTTGAAAACAGGGGCAAGGGAACAAGCATATCAATATTTATAAAGCGATTACTTTTTGCAAGGCTTTCTCCCATGAGGTTTCCGAGATACAGGCCGGCTTTGCGGTTGCCTTTATATTTTAGCTCGTGTATAAGATTTTGCACGATGGAATTTTTGGAGAAAAAGAATTCGCCCATTCCGGCTGAGATAGGTATTCTTCCCCAAAACATTTTCTCCACCGGGTTATTTGCATGAAGCGCAAAACCTGTATGCGGTAGATTATTGATGCAATCGAGACAAAGAAAATTTTCATTTTCAACTATATCGCTCCCGCAACCAATACAAATATGCGGGTAAAAAAAGTGAACGAGTGGAGATAATATGTTAGCACTAATTTTCAAAACAAATTTTTTGGCAGTAAATTTTTATTAAAATAAATACCTGTACAATTCTTCAACCTTGCCTAGCGGTACCACTTCAATGGCAAAACTTGTTTTCCCTAAACCCTTTGTACCTGCCTGCCGGTAGGCAAGGTTGTACTTGCTTACAATAATTTTTTCGAAGCCCAACTTTTCTGCTTCGGCTATTCGCTTTTCAATCCGGTTCACAGCTCTTATTTCACCGCTTAAGCCAACCTCGCCGGCAAAACACGTATGCATTGGAAGCGCCACATCTTCATAAGAAGAAAGCAAGGCGCTTAACACGGCGAGGTCAATAGAAGGGTCTTCCACTTTTAATCCGCCGGCAATATTTATAAAAACATCTTTTACGCCAAAATGAAAGCCACCTCTTTTTTCAAGCACGGCGAGCAGCAACTGAAGCCGCCGCAAATCGAAGCCGGTATTGGTTCTTTGCGGTGTGCCGTATACACTCTGCGTTACCAGCGCCTGCACTTCTATAAGCAAAGGACGTATGCCTTCCATGGTTGCGGCAATGGCTACGCCGCTTAACTGATCTTCTTTTTGCGTGATAAGAATTTCCGAAGGGTTGCTTACCTGCCGCATTCCTTCGCCGGTCATTTCATAAATGCCCAACTCTGATGAGGAGCCAAACCTGTTTTTAAGTGTGCGTAATATGCGGTAGGAATAATTGCGGTCTCCCTCAAATTGCAGCACCGTATCTACCATGTGCTCCAGTATTTTTGGCCCTGCGATACTTCCATCTTTTGTGATGTGCCCGATTAAGAAAACCGGCGTATTGGTTTCTTTTGCAAAGCGCTGAAATTCTCCGGCCGTTTCTCTTATTTGGGAAACACTTCCGGGAGCAGTTTCTACATACGGCGATTGTAATGTTTGAATAGAATCTACAACCACCAATTGGGGCTTTAGCTTTTTTATCTCCTGGAAAATTGTTTGCGTGTTGGTTTCCGTAAGCAGAAAAAATTTTTCATTCTGAATTTGAATCCTGTCTGCCCGCATTTTTATTTGCTGTTCACTTTCTTCGCCACTTATATATAATGTAAGAATGTCCTGCATCTGCAGTGCTGCTTGTAGAAACAATGTTGACTTTCCTATACCCGGCTCACCGGCTATTAATACAAGGCTTCCCGTAACAATGCCGCCGCCGAGTACCCTGTTCAATTCACTATCTGCAGTATGTATCCTTACTTCTTCTCCACTCTTAACATCATTAAGTGATATTGTTTTAAGGCCGCTGCTCAATCCTGAAAATTCTTTCCACTCACTTTGTTTTTTATCTGTTCCTCTTACGATTACTTCTTCCACGAATGTATTCCACTGCTCACACGATGGACATTTGCCCAACCACTTTGCACTCTCCTGTCCGCAATTGCTGCAGAAAAAAGCTGTTTTTGTTTTGCTCATAAATATGCCTTGAAATTAAACAAACATTATGAGAGGAATAGGCGAAAGAAATTTCAACCTGCGGAACTTTTGGAAAGTTTAGTTGACATTTTATAACCCTGGATACTTCTCAAAAAGAACTTTCCAAAAGTTTACTCACTTATAGTAAACCGGACTTAGATAATTGTTTATCAACATAAAAGTAAAAGGGCCAGTATTGCTACCGGCCCTTTGTACTTACTAACCCATTAAATTCTATTGCTAAATTACAAATTGCAGGCAGATAAACAAATTAATTTTAAGTGATGTTGATAAATTTCAAAAGTCACTTTTTAGGCATAAAAAAGGAAGATTACTACTGTAAATTATTGATTTTTAGCGTAATAGATCTCCTACATATACATTTTCATCTTTAGGCTTAGAAATATTTTTTCAAAAATACTTGGTTTGTAATATAAACTACTTTAGTATTGTGATAAATTTATAAAAATGTATCGCGCTTTATTTTTCATCTTTCTTTTCTGTTCTTCCAATGGAATATCACAGGTAAAAATCTCCGGTAAAATAACTAACAATCACAATAAATTATTGAGAAGTATAAGTGTAAGCCTGCTCGATTCTTATGATGGCGCCACCTCCGACTCTTTGGGAAACTATTTTTTCAATACCACCGAAAAAGGAGAACAAACTTTGCAAGCAACGGCAGCAGGCTATAAGCCTTTTGAGCAAAAAATAACTTTAAATGGCAGCCCGCTTACGATCAATATTGAGCTAAAAGAGCAGGTGACAGAATTGAAAGCCGTGGTGATCAGTGCTGGAACTTTTGAAGCCAGTGATCAAAAAAAGTCAACTGCCCTCAACCCGATAGATATTGTGACCACTGCGAGTGCCAATGGCGATATTACTTCTGCTATAAAAACTTTGCCGGGTACACAGCAGGTAGGCGAAAGCGAAGGCCTCTTTGTGAGAGGTGGTACAGCCAGCGAAAGCAAAATATTTATTGATGGTACCCTGGTAAATAACTTTTTTTATACCAGCGAGCCCAACCAGGCAACAAGAGGAAGGTTCAATCCCTTTTTATTTAAAGGAACTATTTTTAGCTCGGGAGGTTATTCTGCTTTATATGGGCAAGCACTTTCGTCAGTGCTTTTATTAGAATCAATAGACCTGCCGGAAAAAACCTCAGCAGATTTTGGCATCTCCTACCTGGGAGCAAATGCCGGCATTCAAAAGCTCGCTAAAAATAAAAAGTCTTCCTGGGGATTTACTTACTCTTATGTAAACCTTGCGCTGGTATATAATCTTATCAAACAAAAATTTGATTATTTCAGAGTGCCTGTGCTTCATGAAGGAGATGCCAATTTCAGAATTAAAACATCAGCCACGGGCATGCTTAAATACTTCGGGTATTTCAGCACCACCAACGTGGGCTTTAGAAACCAGGATGTGGATTCGTTACCCATGAAAGATGCTTTCGGGCTTAAGAACTTCAACATGTATCACAACCTTTCCTGGCGAGAATATATTGGCAAGGGCTGGAAAGTGAATGCCGGCGCTTCGTACAGTACTAATCGCGATGAAATAAGCAATGAGCTGCAGGATGCTAATGATAAAAAGCAGGAGATAACTACTGACCCGTTGTATGCTTATAAAAATTTCAACCTGCTGAACAAAGGCAAATATGCAAATGCAAAAATTGTGTTTGACAAAAGATTGAATGGACTGAGTGCCGTAAGATTTGGAAGTGAATATAATTACAGTGACGAAAAATCCGACTATACACAATACGATGGCAATAAGGATGGCCAAAGGATAAAAGAAAATATCCTGGCGGCCTTTGCTGAAACAGATATTTATGTTACCAATAATGTTGCGGCAAAAGTGGGAGCACGGGCAGAGCATTCTCAATTAATTGATAAATGGAATCTTGCACCAAGGATTTCGCTGGCTTATAAATTTCCAGACAATAGCCAGGCATCGTTTGCCTACGGAATGTTTTACCAGGATCCGGAGAACAAATATTTACCATCTGTGGAGGCGTTGCATTTTGCAGAAGCTACGCATTACATTCTGCAGTATCAAAAATTTACCAGCCTTCAAACGTTTCGTACAGAAATATTTTATAAAAAATACAATGACCTCTTTAAAACGAGCGGCAGCAACGGGACATTTAAAGCGATCAACAACAATGGCTTTGGCGAGGCAAAAGGCATTGAGATCTTTTGGCGGGATAAAAAAACAATCAAGAATTTTGATTACTGGATTTCATATTCTTACCTGGATACAAAACGTGACTTCCTCAACTATCCCTTTGCCATAGAACCTTCGTTCGCTGCAAAACATACTACATCTCTTGTGCTAAAGAAATTTGTAACCAAGATGAAAACGCAGTTTAATGCTTCATATACTTATGCTACAGGAAGGCCTTATTACAATATAAATTATGATGTCAACGCGGGGAAATACAAGATTTTTGACCAGGGGCGCACGAGAGATTATAACAGCCTAAGCCTGAGTTTAAATTATTTGCCATCCATAGGAAAGGCGAATGCAAAAGCTTTCACAGTGTTCGTATTATCATTAACCAATGTGTTAGGTGCAAATAATGTATATTCTTATAACTACTCAGCAAATGGAAATAATAAAGTGGCTGTTACACCGCCGTCAAAGAGGTTTCTGTATTTGGGTTGCTTTATAAGCCTGGGGATCGACAGGACACAGGATGCGATTGATAATCATTTGTAGAAAAACACACCCTATCCAACCCCTAACCTAGGAAAGAGGGAACAAGAAAGAAGCCCCCTATCCCCCGAAGGGGGGAACGTGAAAAACTGAAAGACGGAGGAAACTATTACCGAAAGGGGCAAGATAGATTAAAAAAGGTTACAAGTAATTTTAAAATAAAAAACAATAACAATGGAATCAAACTTTAATACGAATACAGGATTGCGGGGAAATGATAAAGATCCTGAGCTTTGGAAAAATGCTCAGCAAAGAGCTTCTTTCAAATACCACGCACTTATTTATTTTATCGCGAATATTTTTTTCTGGACGCTATGGTACATCAACCTGAAAAACGATCCGGTTATTCCACCTGAAAAAAATCCAATACCATGGCCGGTGTGGCCAATGTTTGGCTGGGGCATCGGGTTACTTTTTAATTACCTGGGCGTGTACAAGAATACCAATACGCTTGCAGAAAAGGAATATGAGAAATTAAAAAACAAACAATAATAATTTCAACAAAAACTAAAAAAAACAACAATGAAAAAGTTCTTTTTACTGGCTGCGATCATTTGTTTCGCAAGCTTCTCTTTTGCACAAAGTGATAAGTCGCAAAGTGACAAGTACACAAGCGCTATGAAAGCGAATATTGCACGCCTCGATTCAATGATGATAAATAATAATGGAGCAGAAGTAGCGAATAATTTTGAAAGAATTGCCGACGCTGAAAAAACACAATGGCTTCCATATTATTATGCTGCTTATTGCTCTGTTATGCAGGCTTATTCTGAAAAAGATAATTCAAAGAAAGATGCGAGTGCCGATAAAGCGCAGCAATTAATTGATAAGGCTGAGGCAATTCTTGGTAAAGAAAATTCTGAAACGGATGTTATTAAAAGTATGATTGCCACATCTCACATGATGGTAGATCCTCAAAGCAGGTACATGACTTATGGCCCAGCGGCGGCAGGAGCGATAGAAAAAGCAAAGTCACTCGATCCTACTAATCCACGCCCTGTATTGCTTGAGGCAGAAAATAAATTTTATACTCCGGGAGCCTTTGGTGGTGGCAAAGACGTAGCAAAGCCATTATTTGATGAAGCCATGAAATTGAATGAAGCTTTTAAACCGGAAACAGAGCTTTCACCAAACTGGGGTGGCAGTGCGCTGCAATATTTTCTTTCTCAATATAAATAAGCAAACATGAACCAGGAAGAAAAAATGATGACGGAAACAGAGAGCATGCAGTTGATCACTTCCATGATTAATAAGGCAAAGAACCGCTTCAGCGAAACTGGAATGCTATACCTGTTTTGGGGGTGGCTTATATTATTTTGCTGCCTGGTTCAGTTTACAGCACTATATTTTTTCAATAATCAAAATGCATATTATATCTGGTATGTTACATGGCTTGCACCTATTTACCAGGCTTTCTATATAAGAAGGATGAAGAAGAAAAGAGCCGTAAGAACATACACCGGAGAAATTATCGGCTTTGTTTGGCTTGTTTACCTTATTTGTATTACGCTCACTGTTTTTATTTTAATTTATATCAAAGCCTACCAGGGTATCAATCCGGCAGTGCTTATTATGTATGGCATGCCGACTTTCCTATCGGGAATCATTTTAAAATTTAAGCCATTAAGAATTGGGGCGATTTGCTGTTGGGCACTTTCAATAGCAGCCTTGCTGGTGGCTTATGAATTTCAATTGTTATTTATCGGCCTTGCTGTAATTCTCGCCTGGATAATTCCAGGCTAACTTTTAAAAGCAAAATTTAAAATGGAAAATTAAAATGGAAGAAACACCACTTTCAGAAAAGGAAAGCCTGCAACTGATAACGGGTATGATCCACCAGGCAAAAAACCATTATTACAAAAGCGGGCTGGGCGCCTTGCTGTGGGGATTCAGCAATCTTATTTGCTTCGTACTTGCCTGGCTTGCTGTTTCGGTTAAAGGCTTTCACATGCCTTTTAATCCTTTTTATTTAATGATGATTACTTTCATTTTACAACTTTATTTTGACAGAAAAGAAAAAAAATATCAAACAGCGGTTACCTATAAAGATGAAATGCACAAGTATGTGTGGCTTGCCTTTGGAATAAGTGTTTTTATCCTTACGATTGCTGGCGGCTATAGTGATATTGGTTATGTAGTACTTCCGTTGTTATTGTTATTGTTCGGTATCCCGACATTTATTTCCGGCTGCATAAATAAATTTCCTCCTTTTATTACCGGTGCGGTTATCTGCTGGGTGCTGTGCATTATATCTTTTTTATATAAAAGTTATAACACTTATTTATTTGTTGCATTGGGCGCAAGTGTTGCCTGGATAATTCCCGGCTTTATATTAAGAGCAAGGTTTTATAAGAACATCGCAAAACGCAAAGATGGATTTTAAAGAACTTGATCCCATATTACATTCGCAATTACGACTTGCCGTTATTTCGCTCCTGATAAGTGTGAAGGAAGCCGAGTTTACTTTTTTAAAAGAAAAAACAAATGCTACGGCCGGAAATTTAAGTGTGCAAATAAGCAAGCTCAAGGATGCCGGATACATTGATATCACCAAACAGTTTCATAAAAACTATCCGCAAACTATTTGTAAAATAACACCGGAAGGCGTGGCAGCATTTGAAAATTATGTAAATGCATTACAGAGCTACATGAATTTGTAATTCATTCGAATCATCTTTTTAAGATGTAGGCCATAACAATAGGAGGCATTTCCGGAAATTTAATTTGCATAAATTATTAGAGACCTGTCCTGTCATTGAGGTAGCGTTGTGAGAAGTACCGCATTATTTTATTTTTGCTTTGTAATTTTTACAGAATATTTTTTTCAAAAATGATATAGATGGAAAAAGGAAAAGTAATCTTGCGGAATTATTCTTAAGAGGTTTGGAGATGCAAAGTTAAAAACCTTTTGACATATCAAAGCATTTTGAAATGCACCCAATGTTTGTCCGCGGGCAACATAATATCATTTCCTTTATTATTTACCATACATTTCCGCATGCAGAAAATAATTGACGTAGAAAATCTTACTAAAAAATTTAAGGAAATTACTGCGGTTGATGATCTTTCGTTTCATGTAAATGAAGGTGACGTATATGGGTTTCTGGGGCAAAATGGTGCAGGAAAATCAACAACCATACGGATGTTACTTACGCTGATAAAACCCACCTCGGGTAGTATCTCGATTTTTAATAAAGATCTTTTTTCGCATCGCGAAGAAATCTTAAAACGCACAGGCGCTATTATTGAAAAGCCTGATCTCTATAATTATTTAACGGCTTATGATAACGTCGCTTTTTTGGCAAAGCTCTCCGGAAAAAAAGCCTCACGCGGTTTAATCATGCAATTTCTAAAAATGGTAGGCTTGTCAGAAAGAGCCGGCAGTAGAGTAAAAACATTTTCGCAGGGAATGAAACAGCGTTTAGGCATTGCCGTTGCATTGATACACGACCCTGCTTTGATCATTCTTGATGAACCCACAAACGGCCTTGACCCGCAAGGCATTGCTGATACGCGGGAGCTCATAAAAAACCTTAGTCACCAGCATGGTAAAACGGTAATGATCTCCTCGCATTTACTTTCCGAGATTGAATTAATTGCCAACCGCATTCTTATTATTCATAAAGGAAAAAAGATCGTGGAGGGAACAGCCGCGGAATTGTTGGATCCCGCAAAGACTGTTATAACTATTAATACCACGAACAATGCTTTAACGAAAGAAATTTTAATAAAAAGTGAGTGGCAACCTAACCTTAAAAATATTCTTTCAGAGAAAATAATTCTGCAGATAGATAAAGCAGCTATTCCATCAATCATAAATTATCTTGTAAATAATGATGTGGCTATCCTTTCAGCCGAGCCACGGCATTCGCTGGAAGACTATTTTTTATCGCTCACAAACCCCGACCTCTATGTGGAACCTATTGCAGTTTGAACTGTTTAAAACTTTTAAAAAGCCACGCACTTATATTGCGTTTGGCGCCATTGCGGCTATTGTTTTCCTTATACAGCTCGCCCTGCTCATCAATGGCAAAGAGTATGTGCAATTTATTTTAAGCAGTATTGACGATACGCTGGTAATTCCTTACGAAAAGATCACTAACGGATATTGGATTTGCTTTGCCATACTCAACCTTTTATTAATTCACGTGCCGATACTTGTGGCGCTCGTGGCTGGAGACATCATTGCCGGCGAAGCAAATGCCGGAACGCTCAGGCTATTACTTACCAAACCGGTAAGCCGCACAAAGCTGATGCTTATAAAATTCCTTGCCTGCGTCATTTATACATTACTGCTCTTAGTCTGGATGGCTTTTTTATCATTATTTATAAGCATTCTTTTATTCGGCACTAACGACCTGGTAATTGCCAAAGAATTTGAACTCGTGCAAATACAAAAAGCAGATGTGCTTTGGCGTTATTTTGCAGCCTTCGGTTTTGCAGCTATAGCGCTGATAGTGGTGGCAGCGCTTTCCTTTTTCCTTTCAACCATTTCAGAAAATTCCATCGGCCCAATTGTAGCAACTGTTTCCATTATTATTGTGCTCACCATCCTGAGTGAAATGCGCATTCCGATCTATGATAATACCGTAAAGCCTTACCTCTTTACCACGCACATGCTTGGCTGGAAAGGTTTTTTTTATATTGGCGCTAACGCCGACGGGCAAACGATAAAAGGCTCTATAAGTAATTTGCCGGCGGTGATGAAGAGTCTCGGCATTCTTATCGCTTACATTATCATTTTTGTGGGAGCGGCTATTCTTATTTTTAATAAAAAAGATATTTTAAGTTGAATCATTTGAGACGTCATTTAACTTTTGGAAAGTTTAGAGTACATTATAGGCTGACATACTTCCAAACAAACTTTCCAAAAGTTTATTTATTAAAAAAACTTGGATGATACCTAAAACAATACAGCCTTATCTTTATTTAAATCATTGAGACTACCTATGAAAAAAATTTCATGCATTTTCTTTCTCTCCCTTTTTATTTTTTCTTCTGCCTTTACACAGGATTCAAATCCATTATTACAAAAGGTCAGGGACAAGCTTAACCGGGTAAATAATTATGAAGCAGATGCCGTTATGACGACTGATGTATCTTTTCTGAAAGTACCGAAGGCAAATGTAAAAGTGTATTTCAAAGCGCCGGCAAAGCTTAAAATAAAAAATGAAAAAGGGATTTCTTTTGTCCCCAAAGGCGCAGCCGGCATTACACTTAACAATATTATTTCAGGAAACGATTTTACAGTAATCGATGCTGGCAATACCACAATTAACAATAAGCCTGTAAAAATTTTAAAATTGTTGCCTACCGACGAAGGAAATAACATCATACTTTCTACCATTTACATTGATGAAAAAAATGCCGTAATAGTAAAGTCACAAACAACCACAAAAGACAATGGCACTTACACGCTCGATCTGAAGTATGGAAGTTATGCAGCGTATGGCCTGCCCGATGATGTTATTTTTACCTTTAATACAAAAGACTATAAAATGCCTAAGGGCGTTACGTTTGACTATGATGATGCTTCCACACGCAAGAGGACAATCGCTAAAAACGCTGACAACAAAGGCAAAATAGAAATCAGGTATAGTTCGTATAAAATAAATAAAGGTGTGAGCGATGAGATCTTTAAATAGAAGCATGTTTGTTTGTATATAAAGCTTGAATGTGTGCGAAGCCGTGAACCAAATATTTCTTTTCATGAAAAATGCTGACCAAATATTTCAATCTTCCACCTCAAGCATCTATAAAATTATTTATGTGTGCCCATATCTTACAAATTTTAATTCTATGCAAGTTATATTAAAATCAAAAGTAAATTGTGCATAAATTTTTGCATAAAAAACTTTTCAGCATTAGAAATAATTTACTAAGTTCGGTAAAGATTTCTTTGGACCATCCTAATATATTCTAACTGGATAAAAACTCACCAAAATGAAAATCTCTCATTACCAACCCCTGATTGAACACAGCCCTCCTTATTCTTTTTCATTTTTTTGAGCTTATTCAAAATCCTCAACATCTCACTGCAACGGAATAATTTGTTTTATTGTCATCATTGAAAGTTATAAAAAAAATTACACCGTGTTGTGCATAGCGCACGATATAATAACTGGTTTAATTCCGTTAATGATTATCGGGAATCAAGCTCAAAAACATAAACAATATTAAAATAAAATTCTTATGAAACTTTTAGTAAAAATGATGCTTTTATTTATTGTATTCCTGCAACTTTTTGCAGCTTGCCATAAAGAACCGGTTCAGCCAAAGAAGGAAATGAAAGAATATTTCCCCAATACTGTGGGCGATTATTGGGAGTATGAAGTATATGATTCATCAGCTTTTAATGGTATTCCTGAATATACCGTAAAAGTAAATATTACAAGTACCGTAAAATTAGTTGATGGAATAGATGCAATGTTTGGCAATACCAATATCCTTGGGGTAACGACACTAATTATGTAAAAATAGTAGCTGATACTGTTAAAATTTATGATAAGTTTCGTACAGAAACTATTAGAGGGCTTCAATTTCCGCTGAAAATTTTTTTGATACCCTTTAAAGATGAACAGCGATGGGATGGTAAACTTCTTGTCCTTGACACATTTCATGTAATGGCAATCCCTATTTTAAAAACAAATTTTTATTTACTCGATAGTTCCTTTAAAATTTATAACCAAAATTTAGGACCTAATATTGAAGTTAATGATGAATATTGGTTTAGACCTAACATTGGTATGGTACAAATTCATTACAACCATTATAGTCTTGGTCCTACTTACAGGGTATTATTTCAATTAAAAAAATATTCCTTACATTAAAACTATTTTTATGAAAAAAAAATACTTGAATTTACTTTTAACTGCTACGCTTATTTGTAGTATAAATATTTATTGCTTTTCACAAACTATCCCCCGCACTGCTGTTATGCCCGCTTCAACTTCTTCACCCTCTATTCAAAAGGAAGAAAATGCAGTTCCAAATAGTCCGGTTGTTTGCGATTATAACGATGTACGAATTTTTCCATCAACTAATCCGCAATCAGAAATACATTTGAGCATTAATAAAAGAAACCCTCAGGTACTACTCTTAAGTTCACAAACCAATTTTATTAATAATTCTGTTCAGGGAGCTTACTGGAGTACGAACGGAGCATTAAATTGGACTGGCTCTGATAATTTGCCAAATGGAGCATTTGGTAGAGGTGATCCGTCAACAACATTTGATGCAGCAGGCAATGGTTATGTAGCAACCATGAATGCACCTTCTCTTACGGGCAATCCAAACGGTTATTTAATTCAAAAAACTACAAATAACGGAGCAAGTTGGTTAGCACAGGTAAATGCTACAGGTGTTATTAATAATTTCGATAAAGAAATGATTGCCGCTGATGATGTTGTAGGAAGCCCTTATGCCAATTATTTATACTGCGCATGGTCAGTTCTAAATGCAGCTCCAATAACCAATTTGGTACAATTCAATCGCTCTAATCACAAGTTCGCACCTATAACTTTAAAAACAGGATGGGGTCAGGGAACTAATGTTCAAACCGGGCCTAATGGTGAAGTAATGTTTGCTGGGCATAATAATAATTGACTGGACATCAAAAGGATAGGCTTTTGCCGTTCAACAAATTTGTTTTACAGCTGCTCAAAAGTTATTAATTATACAGGGAGAACGCTGACCGGCGACGATTCCTTTGTTTAATGGAATTAGGGTAAGTGATTTTCCTTCTATGGCAGTTGATAAATCTAATGGTAGCCATCGTGGAAGAATTTATGTAACCTTCTGTTTGGTCATACAACTTAGTTTTTCCGACAATCAGGGAACCACATGGAGTTTAAGCATTGATGACAAAATTGGTTTCCCTGGATAGCTGTTGACGACACTAATGGAAATTTGTATATTACTACAGTCTTGATGGGGCAACAGGTTTTTCAACAAATACGTATGTTGCAGAATCAGACGATGGAGGAGCAACATTTCTAAAAAAATAAAGTTTCTCTAACTTACGCCGATTCGCAAAGAAGGCCATAATCGCATCTAGTAATCCTACCAGACTACATCATGTTTTACTATAATGTTTAGATTCCAGATATTCTAACTTTGTTTGGACACCTGATGGCGGCAATCTTTGTATGTAACAACGCCAACGACCCAAGGGTCAAATTCTGAAACAATTGCTTTAAGCGCTACTGGGCCATGCGGCCCTTATAATTGAACTTTACTTCTACCGCAGTTTATGTAAGCGGTTTTAATCATTAAATTAGCTTGCACTTGAAAAAAATAATAACAGACAATTTGGGAACAATTCGAAAATCATTTGAATATAAATGGTATTGACAGATTTAAATTCAGGACTATATTTAATTTCATTGGCAATAAATGGAGTAGCAAACAATTAATACTCCAAAAATAATTCTATAATATTTTGTATAAGAAAAGAGGCTATTCTGACTTTACACAGCCTCTTTTCTTTTCATCTTTTTCTTTTTCAGATGATAACAACACCCTTTAAAAAAATAAAGTTTTCTAACTTACGCCGATTCGCAAAGAAGGCCATAATCCATCATCCTACCGACTACATCATGTTTTACTTTATGATGTTCCCTGCACCCATTTATCCTCGCGTTTGCTTCATTTACTAATCAATAATTAGCTTGCACTTGAAAAAAATAATCCGGCGTATGGTATTGGGCATTGTAGGGGTTGCGTTAATATTGATCATCTATTATGCCTGGGTTTCTTTCCCCATCATGACGGGCTTTGCAGCCAAGCAACTATGCACCTGCACTTTCGTTTCCGGCCGCGAGCAAAAAGATATTGAGGCAAATGAATTGGGATTCTTTCCGCTAAGTTTTGTAAAAAATGTTATTGACCGCAAAGATTCATCCGTTACTTCCACCATATTAGGGTTGGCAAAAAAGAAAGCAATTTACCGGGAAGGTGTTGGCTGCACACTGATCAATAATACAAGTGCTGATCAGCTAAATGCACAGGTGTTTGTAGTTCCTCCGCATCCGGGTATTAAAGCGGATTCATTGCCGTGGCCTTACGACGATAAAATATTTGATTCGCTACCGGCATTAATCAATAAAGAAAAAATTGAGGCTGCAGTCAATAAAGCCTTCATAGAACCGAACTCCAAAAAGAAGCAACGTACCCGCGCAATAATTGTATTGTATGATGGCCATCTCGTTACTGAAAAATATGCCCCTAACTATAACCTATACTCGAAAATGTATGGCTGGTCAATGGCAAAAAGTATAACATCCGCTTTGATCGGCACATTGGTACAACAAGAGCAATTGAATATAGACGGACCTGCTCCTGTAGCAGAATGGAATGATCCAAAAGATGCACGGCATGCAATCACTATAAAAAATTTGTTGCAACAAACGAGCGGCTTGAAGTGGGATGAAATTTATACAAAGGCAAGCGATGTTACGAATATGCTGTATAAAGAAGATGACATGGCTGCTTACACTGCAAGGCACTCGCTTGCGCATGAGCCGGGCAAATTTTTTAATTATTCAAGCGGCAACAGTAATATACTTTCAAGAATTATAAGACAAACGGTTGGTGAAAAGAACTATGCTTCCTATCCTTTCAATGCATTTTTTTATAAAATTGGCATGTACAATACTTTGGCAGAGCCGGATGCTTCAGGCACCTACGTTGGCTCTTCTTATATAATGGCCACAGCAAGGGACTATGCCCGCTTTGGCTTGCTGTATTACAATGATGGCTTGTGGAATGGTGAAAGAATTTTACCTGAAGGTTGGGTGCAGCAAACAAGAATTCCGCCGGCAGGCAATGCGTTAAAGAATTATGGTTATCAATTTTGGCTGAATGGCTTTGATAAAGATCATCCGACACAGATAAAATACCCCGATGCGCCTGCGGATATGTTTTATTGCGATGGCTTTGGTGACCAATACATTTATATTATTCCTTCAAAAAAATTGGTTGTGGTGCGGCTTGGGTTAACCCTCGACAAATCTTTTGATGGCAATGCTTTTTTGAAAGATGTTATTGAAAGTGTATCAAACTGAATAAAAATTTATTCCTTTATCTCCGGCACGGTTATCTTTTCAATGCCTGCATTTCTACATTGCATATTATAAATGCCGATTTCTTTTTGAAGATTATCATATTCTTTTTTTAACGGCATCCACTGTGAGTTTAATACGGTTAGGCGTTCCTGTGAGCCACTGGTTACAAACGGTGTGTTCGCATCATTTTCACCCTTTAGAAAAATATAATCGGCACTCAGCATGTTTACAAAATTGATAACATCATCATTGCTTTGCGATTTTGGCTGCACGAGTTTTTCTTCCCAGGCGATCAATTTTTTTACTAATGATTTGCCGCTGTCAATTACCGCTTTGTACTTCACGGTGTCCGTAAGCAAGTTAGCCAATTGGGTAATTTGTTTGCGAACGAGCCGCATTTGATTTACATCTTCGTGAATGTCTTTTATCTTGCCATCTACCTCGCCAAGAAATTGTTCCTGCTGTGCATAATCAGCCGGCGAAGCATTAATGCGTGGATCCGCCAGAATCGTAAAGCCGGTTATCTTTTCAGTGCTGTCTTTTTTTAATCGGGCCTGGTATAGCCCTGGCGTTGCTTTGCGGCCATTATAGCTTCCTTCAATAAATACATCTTTTACGCCGGGCAAAGTGGCGTAGCGCATATCCCATACAAAGCGATTGAGGCCGGGCTTGTTTGGTAGAAGCGGGCTTTCGTCGGGACCACCGGGAAATTTTTCAAAATCTTTCTTCGGTTTCGTCGAATAACTGCGCACAAGTTTCCCTTTATCATCGAGTATGTCTAAGGTTAGTTTTATCGAATCAGGCTTTGATGGAACTAAGTAATAAATGGACACACCTGTTGGAGGATTGGTGCCTGCGCTTGTTACGGTTGGTTCTTCATCATCCTCAGGAATGCCGTCCAACGCACTGCTGCCTGATACACGATATGCATCGGAAGGTTTTAAAATTTCAAATTTTTTGGTGGTATCGCTGCTGCTGAATTCACGGAACACATTCAGGTCATCAAGTATCCAGAAAGCCCTGCCCATCGTAGCCGCAATAAGATTTCCTTTATGCACCATAAGATCGGTAATGGGTGTTACAGGCAAATTTAACTGCTGGTGCTTCCAGCTTTTGCCGCCATTATAGGAGATATAAAATCCGGTTTCGGTGCCCGCATACAAAAGATCTTTTTGCACACTATCTTCCCGCACACACCTTGTAAATGCGCCATACGGAATGCCCTCACTTATATTGCTCCACGATTTTCCATAGTTAGTAGTTTTATAAATGGCGGGAGCAAGGTCATTAAATTTATAACGGGTAGTAGCAATGTAAGCCGTGGCTTTATCAAAAGGTGAAACTTCAATACAGTTTACCAAACATTCGGTAAGCCCTGCCGGCGTTACGTTGCTCCATGTTTTTCCATCATCGCGGGTAAGATATACGAGGCCATCATCACTGCCGGTCCATATCACGCCTTTTTCCAATGGCGATTCTTTTACATAAGCAATGGTGGCATAGTTTTCGCCGCCGGCGCCTTCATTAGTATATGGCAAACCGCTTACGCCCATCTTCGCCGTATCATGCCGGGTAAGGTCAGGGGAGATCACTTCCCAGTTAATTCCTTTGTTCGCCGTGCGTAATAAAACATTGCCGGCATGGTAAAAAATATTGCGATCATTAGAAGAATTTACCACAGGCGCATTCCAGTTGAAACGGTACTTCATATCTTTTGGCTGCATTGACTGGTACTGTATCGGCGCTACCATCACAGGCTTGCTTTCCTGCGTTTGCTGATCAAGGTATTCAATAGTGCCCTGGTAACTTCCGCCCATAACATACCTGGGATTATCCGGGTCAAAGGCAATAAAAGCGCTCTCGCCTCCGGCAGAAAAGGTCCAGTTGTGATCGGTAATGCTTCCGCCTGCGAGGTTGCGGCTGGCGATCATTACAGAGCCATCATCCTGCTGGCCACCATACACATAATAGGGAAAACGGTTGTCAGCATTTACGCGATAGAATTGCCCGGTAGGCTGGTTGTTTTCTGTGGTCCACGTAGCGCCGGTATTAAAACTTATTGCCGCTCCGCCATCATTGCAAATGATCATGTTCTTATTATTCTTCGGGTTGATCCACATCTGGTGATAATCTCCGTGTGTGCCATGAATGCTGCTCCAGGTTTTGCCGCCATCAATAGATCGCAGGCCGGGCGAATTAAAAACATACACCACATTTTCATTTTGAGGATCTACTGTAAGCTCAATATAATACCAGGCTCTTTGCACCAGCCGATGATCTTTGCTTACACGATTCCAGCTTTTGCCGGCGTCATTGCTGGCAAATAATCCGCCTTCTTCTTTTTGCGAATTGCCTTCCACTAATGCATAGAGCTTTTCGGGATTAGAACGTGATACGCCAATGGCCATCTTGCCTTTTTCTTTGGGTAAACCTTTCTCAATCTTTTTCCATGTTTCACCCGCATCGGTTGATTTATACATGCCGCTTCCTTTGCCACCGCTTCTTATTTCCCAGGGCGTACGTTGATGGTCCCACATAGCGGCATATAAAATTCTTGGGTTAGTCATATCCATACTCAGGTCGGCGCAACCCGTATGCTCGTCTATATACAAAACTTTTTTCCAGGTGGTGCCGCCATTGATTGATTTATAAATGCCACGCTCTTCCGTGGGGCCATATAAAGCGCCTTGTGCAGCCACGTAAACAATTTCAGGATTAGCAGGATCAATACAGATAGCGGCAATATGCCTGGTAAGATCAAGTTCCCGTCCGACCGGGTCATCCCCGTCCGTACCGGCACGCCCGCCTGAACCGGAACGGTCAGGGGCGGGCAGGCTGGCCATTTTCTTCCACGTTTTTCCGGCATCTGTTGATTTGTACACGCCATCTCCGTACGATGCCATTACTCCACGCACTGCATGCTCGCCCATACCTACATACACTACATTCGGATCGCCTTCGCATACAGCAACAGCGCCGACAGAACCTGTGGTAAAAAATCCATCAGAAATATTTTGCCATGTACCGCCGGCATCAGTCGTTTTCCAAACACCGCCACCCGTTGTGCCCATGTAGTAAGTCAATGGATCATTAACCACGCCTGTTCCGGCTACTGAGCGCCCGCCGCGAAATGGGCCGATGTTTCGCCATTTTAAATTTCTATATGCTGAATCAATTACTTCCGGTGATGCTACCGCTGGTAAGGGTTGCGTTTCTTTTTTCTTTCCTGGTTTTGTTTGTGCGGAAAGCTGCGTGAAGAATATAAGACAGGCTAAAAGAAAGAGAATTTTTTTCATGGAATTTTTTTGAAATGGATTTGAAGTTATGGAACTATGCGGCAGCAATAAAAAAAGAACTGCTCTCTTTGAAGAATAAATCTTTTATGCCACCCGACGACTCATCTTTTGGAAAGTTTTATTTGAGAGCATATAACCTTATAACGTACCTGCGGAGCTTTCCAAAAGTTGGGCGGGCTGACTAAATAAACTTTTGGAAAGTTTTGTTTGAGAGTATCATAAGCTTATGGTGTACCTACTGAACTTTCCAAAAGTTGCGTTGCTTCGTTATGCCGCTAAACCTTTACAAATACCATTTATGTAAACGATAATGATTATCTATTTTGATGATTATTTTTGTATTCAACTTCACGTTTTTATTACAGGCAACTTCAACCGAAAATCGAAAGCCTGAATTGGTATAAGCCAATTCCCGGTCATTATTTTTTTTAAAGTAAAACAATCACAATGAAAAAGTTGCCTAAGGTATTTTTATATGCCATTGCATATATGACCGTCGCCGCCTCCTGCATGCACAATGATCATGATACAAGCATCAGCTATAAAGACACGGGCCGGTATTATTCAATGAAGGCATATTTCAGCAGAAGTAAAACAAGAAAAGTTGAGCATTACATGGATGACAGGATCGGCAGAAACAGCCATATCTCTTTTGTAAATTCTAAAATTGATGGCACAATTGTGCTTGACAACCATGCAAAATTTTACATAAAAAAATATCCCGGCGTTCTTGAAATAAAACTCGATAAAGATGAAAATTCATACGAGAACTTCAACGAAATAAAATCAATGTGCCAGGGAATAAAGAAGGTGCTGACTGAATAACGGATATGTGTAGCCCCCAATTATTAATTAAACTTTTGGAAAGTCTATTTGGGAGTATATAATCTATAAAGTGCTGCTGAACTTTCCAAAAGGTGCGTGAACTAATTAAATTTTTGGAAAGTTTTATTTGAGAGTATATAATCTTATAACGTTCCTGCCGAACTTTCCAAAAGTTGTAAGATCTCAGATTTTCAGCACGATCTTTCGTATTAATAATCTCCCAAAGTTGTGTCTGGAAGCTCTGCAATAGCTTTTTTATATTGCTCAGCATTAGGCGCTGAACCATGCCACTCGTGATTGTTTTCCATAAAGTCAACGCCTTTGCCCATCACCGTTTGCATAATGATAACAATGGGTTTTCCTTTACCTGCAAACGTTTTCGCTTTTTGTAAAGTTGCTATTATATCTTCCATATTGTTGCCATCAGCTTCAAGCACTTCCCAATGAAAAGCCAGGAACTTTTCTTTCAAACTTCCCAGTTTCATCACGTGCTCTGTGGTGCCGTCTATTTGCTGGCCATTGCGGTCTATCGTTGAAATGAGATTGTCAACCTTATTCATAGCGGCATACATAATAGCTTCCCAGTTTTGTCCTTCATCTAATTCGCCATCACCATGTAAAGAATAAACGAGGTGCTCATCTTTATTTAATTTTTTTGCTTTTGCCGCTCCTATTGCCACGCTCATGCCTTGCCCCAGCGAGCCTGAAGCAATACGGATCCCCGGCAAATGCTCGGCGGTTGCAGGATGACCCTGCACCCTTGAATCAATTTTACGGTAAGTGCTCAATTCTTTCAAAGGAAAATAGCCAGCCCTTGCCAGCGTACTATACCATACGGGTGAGATGTGCCCGTTTGAAAGGAAAAATATATCCTCGTTTTTCCCGTCCATATCAAAGCCTTCTTTTCGCTCCATTAT
Organism: Hanamia sp.; assembly: GCA_965217965.1. Taxonomy (GTDB): domain Bacteria; phylum Bacteroidota; class Bacteroidia; order Chitinophagales; family Chitinophagaceae; genus Ginsengibacter. The sequence continues at coordinate 98,907 of CBDCJQ010000003.1, forward strand.
CTTAAAATACAATGCCGCAAAAAAATCAGCGCAACCCAGTGAGCCGCCGGGGTGGCCGCTTTGAGCTTCGAACACCATACGCAGGCAATCTCTTCTTATCTGCGCCGCCATCTCTTTAAGGTCCTTGATTTCCATATTTTCTTATTTAATTTCTCTGCGAACGTACGCCAATTTTTATGCCCTGCAAAGTGAGCTTTTATTTAAAAAAATTTATCACCTGAGCTTATTGATTTTAGAGGAACTTTATCGTCTTCTGATAATAACCATTTCCTGTGTTTGATGCATTTTAAATTACCAGGCTTTATGTTGATCTCACGCTTGGCCTGGCTGGCTGCACTTCATGGGCAGAAGTCACAAAAGATAAATTGCATCGCGTAGTGCCTTCTAAATAAAAAATAATTTAGCTGCGGCCTTTTCTAAAAAAGAACTCCCGCCATCTAATGAATGGGCGGGAGTCCTGGTAGTTAGAATGGAAGAAAATTTATTTTGTTATAAGAGCAGCCAGCCTGTTAAGATAATTCCGCTGCTTTTTAGACGTGTAATTTTTTGCATAAAATTGAGTTTAAGGTTTAAGAAATGTTTTGTTTAATTTTTTTATTGTTCAAGGGGTTTTCCTGCCATTCAGTACATAGGTATGCAGCCGCAAACAGGTGGCATTTTTTTTTATTTTCAAAAAGGTACCGGGAATTTTGTATAGCTGTTTTTAAGCGATCGCCTTACAATAAATATTTATGTTGACTGATAAAATAATCGTGAAGTGAATGATAAAGGTTGCCTTATTGCAGAAAAATTTCTGAAGAAAATATTTCTCAAATACTGCCTGCAAACAAAGAGTCCGGGCGATTCATTTCTTATCAGCTGATTTTTTTATTATTTTTTTAAACACTAAAATGCCTTTTGGAAACAGTTTGAAATAAAATATAATTGACTGAGCTTATAAAATCTTCCCCTGATCCCGGCATCAAATTTAAAAGAACGTTTTCTTAATCCCGCGGAGAGTTACAGGTAGCTTGTTAAGGTAATCCCAATACAAAAATCAGCATTAAACTCTCTCTTTCATAAATACTCTATTAGCTGTACCGAGTAACCGACAAATTTGAAAAAAAATTCTTCACAATTAAACTTATCATCATGAAAAATTTTTTACTGTCCATTGCTATTATCACAAGCTTTGCGGCTTGTAACAATACGCCTAAAGATGACACAAGAGATATACAGTTATTAAGTGACCCTTCAGCTTATCAAAATAATACGAGCGCTGATACAGCCGCCACAGTTGCTGCACAACCCGTACCGGCTGCGGAAGTAAAAGCTGCGCCGCGGGTGATAACGATTACAAAGCGAATAATATATACGCCGGCTAAAACTGTAAATGCTGCACCTGTAACCCAGCCAACAGTTTATACTCCTCCCGTAACAACCGAGGCTCCCAAAACTGCCCCATCATCCACAACAAATAATGGAACTATGCAGGCAGGTACAGCAGGCGGAACTACAGAAGCGCCTGTAGCAACCACTACAGAAACCGAAAAGAAAAAAGGCTGGAGCGCATCCGCAAAAGGCGCGGCAATAGGGGCAGGCGCCGGTGCAATTGGTGGCGCGATCATCAGTAAGAAAAAAGGCCTTGGCGCCATAGTGGGCGGCGTGGTAGGAGCAGCCGGTGGTTATATAATCGGTAAAGACATTGATAAAAAAAATAACAGACTGGTAATGCAATAAGCTTATTGAGCTAATAAAAAAAGTTCTTAGTTTTCTTTGAAACCACTTCTATTAAAGCCTTCCATTTATTCAGCAGAATAATTTGAAAGGCTTTAATTTTTTTTAGGATCACGCGGCTACATACAACGTAAGTATAAAGTCACGAACCTGCCGGACGCAGACAGGTTGCATAGATTAGCACGAATTTTTTTTATTGTTTTTTTTGGATCGCCACTATTTCTGTTTTTTGAATTGACAATAAAATCAAAACGCCTAATCCCATTTTTTAAAAAAATTATTGTGTTATAGGTAGCCGCTTTTTAAAAACACTGATTGATCTTTTATAAATATTTTACTTACTTCTTTGTTGATGTTTTTAATCCAGCTATATTTCGGTAATGGATAAACGCATTTTTGAAAAATTACTACACGAAGATTTGATCACGCCATCAGAATTTGAAAAAGTCACCCTGCAGGAAATTGAACCGGCTTCCGTTCACTGGGACTTACGCACTTTATTATATCTCGGCATCGTGCTGCTTACCACAGCTTTGGGAATTCTTGTTTATAAAAATATAAACACTATCGGCCATGATGCGATCATCATTACCATAGGCATTCTTTGTGCAGGCTGCTTCTGGTATTGTTTTAAAAATGCTCAAAAATATTCGCACAAAAAAATTACGTCCTCTAATATCTGGTTCGATTATATATTGTTGCTGGGATGCCTTTTACTTGTAACGTTTATAGGTTACCTGCAATTTGAATACAATGTATTCGGCAATAGGTGGGAGCTTGCTACATTCATTCCTATGGTATTGCTGTTTATGGCCGCCTATTATTTTGATCACCTTGGCATACTTAGCCTTGCTATCGTAAACCTCGCTGCCTGGGTAGGCATAACAGTTACACCTTTGCAGATACTTCGTTCAAATAATTTTGGAAGTACAAGCCTCATTTATTCCGGGCTGGTGTTAGGAAGCTTTCTTATGGCTGTTTCCTTTGCTTCAGTAGCTTATCTTATCAAGACGCACTTTTATTTTACCTACAAAAATTTTGGCTGCCATATCTTGTTGATATCATTGCTTGCTGCTGAGTTTAATTTTGAACAGCTTTATTTTCTTTGGTTTATTGTATTACTACTTGCCTGTTATTTTTTGTATAGAAATGCCTCACAGGAAAAATCATTTTATTTCCTGGTGATTTCAATATTGTATTTATATATCGGGCTGAGCTATGTAGTTGTACGGCTTCTTTTTAGCAGCAGAATGGAAGAAGGCGCAGCTTATCTTGGCATTTTATATTTTATTCTTTCGGGTGTCGGGCTGATAATGCTTCTTATTCATTTAAATAAATTACTTAAGAAAAATGACGGCGTATAATACCATTGATCTTGATAACCGGATCATTCAGCAGCAAGCTTCAGAAGCATTCAGGGCTTCTTGTATTGGGGAAGAGAGCTTTGCAAAAATTTTAAAAGCACATCCGGATAAACTGTACACGCCAAATTATTTTATACGTTTAGCCTTAGGGGCACTCACCCTGGTTGCTGTACTTTTCACTACATTTTTGGCGGTTCTATTTTTTGGAATTCACAACAACAGCGCACTTGTAATGCTTGTGTTGTTTTTAGCCATTGTTTGTTATGGTATTCTTGAGTTGATGATAAAATCAAAAAAATATTACAATGCCGGCGTGGATAATATATTAATGTTTTCTTGTGTCGTTTTAATCATCAGTACTTTTTTTATTTATGGAGATATAACCAATAATACCCTCATTAGCCTAATCACAACTATACTATGCCTTTGGCTGTGCCTGCGTTTTACAGATGCGTTTATGGCATCCGCTTCTTACCTGGCTTTTTTTGTTTTCATTTTTTTATTGTACCTAAAGCTCGGTGCAATAGCTAAAGCAATCGCTCCAATATTAATGATGATTGTATCGGCAATTGTGTATTTTATTTTGAAAAAAACAGAACAAAAGAAACAGTCAATATTTTATCTTTTCTCTATTGATAGCGTAAAATTTTTAACGCTTGTTACCTTCTATGCGGCTGCAAATTATTTTGTAGTGAAAGAGTTGAGCAACGGGATGTTCGGCCTTCATCTTTCCGTAAATGATGGCATACCATTAGGCTGGCTATTTTGGATATTGACCATCATCATTCCCCCTGCCTATATATTTTATGGTATAGTTAAAAAAGACTTTCTTTTTATACGCACCGGGCTTGGGTTAGTTGCAGCCACCGTGCTCACCATAAGATATTATCACGCGTTGTTACCGGCAGAATTTTTTATGTTGATAGGCGGAGCATTATTAATGAGCCTTAGCTATTATTTAATACAATATCTTCGAACTCCCCGGCATGGCTACACGTTTCAGGCTC